>NZ_JAVTST010000028.1:0-513 GCF_032678745.1 Pedobacter gandavensis | reverse complement strand
CTACTCCGTGAAAATCATTTTATCAGGCTGCGAAAGCCTGGTTTCAACTCCGGTAACAGTGACGGAACGTCCTGTTCCAGTAGCCACCATTACTCATACTGAAGCTACTACTTTCTGCGACGGAGGTACCGTGGTACTTACGTCATCGCTAGCAGACAGTTACCAATGGTACAAAGGTGGTGTGGCGATTGATGGAGAAACGAACAGAACCTATACGGCAACAGCCTCGGGTGATTACTCGGTGAAAATTACTTTATCAGGCTGCGAAAGTCTGGTTTCAACTCCGGTAACGGTGACGGAACGTCCTGTTCCAGTAGCCACCATTACTCATACCGAAGCTACTACTTTCTGCGATGGCGGTACCGTTTTACTGACTGCATCGCTAGCAGACAGTTACCAATGGTACAAAGGTGGTGTGGCGATTGATGGCGAAACGAACAGAACCTATACGGCTACAGCCTCGGGTGATTACTCCGTAAAAATCATTTTATCCGGCTGCGAAAGCCTGGTTTT
>NZ_JAVTST010000027.1:0-636 GCF_032678745.1 Pedobacter gandavensis | reverse complement strand
TTTAATCTCTCCTACTCTATTCCGGGTTTTCGGAACTCCCTTTATCACCTATACAATTTAGGCATAAAGAAACCTTCTAAAAGGGTCAAATGACACATTTTAATTTATTCAGTAAGTAGTAACTAGCTCCAATCAATAACTGTTTATCTCAAAATCGTTATTGACCCAGATAGAATTCTTCTTCCATTATGTGGATCAATTACATAATAATAAGTGCCAATAGGTAGATCCTGACCATTGTACTTAGCATCCCATGATTTCGATTTGGAATCTCCACTAAACACTTTGACACCGTATCGGTTAAAAATATTGATGGTAGCCTTTGGATAACTGTTCAGGTATTTTATAGTCCACTCATCATTAATTCCATCACCATTTGGGGTAAAGGTATTGGGAACTATTGGGTTTTTGAGCAAACGAATATTCACCTGATCACTGCTGGAACAATTATCACTATTCGTAACCGTTAAAGTGTAAGTCTGATCTGATGTTGCTGAACAAAAAGGATTCAAAATGTTATCCCGATCCAGAAAAGTACCAGGACTCCATTTATAACTCAGAGTAGAGGAAGAACTCCCCAAATCTGAAGATGCTTTAGTATCCATGGCCAACTGAACAGTACCTCCTTCTAACACA
>NZ_JAVTST010000026.1:0-722 GCF_032678745.1 Pedobacter gandavensis | reverse complement strand
TAAAGGTCCCCTCCTGCATCAGCTACTGGTACATTAAGTACCATTACCTGCTGACTTTTTTCCGCTTCACAACCATTATCAGCTCTAAAAACATACTTGAGGGTATGAGTTCCCAGGCCAGCCAACTCCGGGCTAAACTTTCCTTCTGCATTGATTCCTACACCAAAGTATCTCCCCATTCCGGCAATTCCAGAAATTTCCTTTGCCTCGGTCAACCCAAATGCGGAAACATTTCTACAAACCGCAGGTATTGGATCAAAAGTAACTTCCGGACTAGCTTGTAAAACGATAGTCTTACTTTGCTCAGACAAGCAGGAAGTACCAGAATAAACGACCATCCGCACGGTTAAAGTCTTTGAAGATGGGTTATGAAAAACAGGATACTGGTACTTGTAAATCCTGGCTGCTACATTCCGTTTTTCAGGATGAAGATCAACCTGTACCTGCCCAGGATTCTGATCATCAAAATACCATTCAATTCTGGTGATTTCACCGAAATCTACTGTAGCCTTATCTTCAAATACCAACTCTTTCCCACTACAAAACAAACTGCCCTGAACATTAAAATCTGCTCTTGGAATACTTCCATTTACCCGAAATGGTTTTTGAATAGTTTGAGGACAAGCGCCTTCCCGACTTACAGTCAGCGTAATGGTATAATACCCGACTTTGGTATATACATGACTAGCGTCTTTATCAGTTGAAGTATTAGGATTGGAGGT
>NZ_JAVTST010000025.1:0-722 GCF_032678745.1 Pedobacter gandavensis | reverse complement strand
GAAAGGTCCCCTCCTGCATCAGCTACTGGTACATTAAGTACCATTACCTGCTGACTTTTTTCCGCTTCACAACCATTATCAGCTCTAAAAACATACTTGAGGCTATGAGTTCCCAGGCCAGCTAACTCCGGGCTAAACTTTCCTTCTGCATTGATTCCTACACCAAAGTATCTCCCCATTCCGGCAATTCCAGAAATTTCCTTTGCCTCGGTCAACTCAAATGCGGGAACATTTCTACAAACCGCAGGTATTGGATCAAAAGTAACTTCCGGACTAGCTTGTAAAACGATAGTCTTACTTTGCTCAGACAAGCAGGAAGTACCAGAATAAACGACCATCCGTACGGTTAAAGTCTTTGAAGATGGGCTATGAAAAACAGGATACTGGCACTTGTAAATCCTGGCTGCTACATTCCGTTTTTCAGGATGAAGATCAATCTGTACCTGCCCAGGATTCTGATCATCAAAATACCATTCAATTCTGGTGATTTCACCGAAATCTACTGTAGCCTTATCTTCAAATACCAACTCTTTCCCACTACAAAACAAACTGCCCAGAACATTAAAATCTGCTCTTGGAATACTTCCATTTACCCGAAATGATTTTTGAATAGTTTGAGGACAAGTGCCCTCCCGACTTACAGTCAGCGTAATGGTATAATACCCGACTTTGGTATATACATGACTAGCGTCTTTATCAGTTGAAGTACTAGGATTGGAGGC
>NZ_JAVTST010000024.1:0-729 GCF_032678745.1 Pedobacter gandavensis | reverse complement strand
TTATAAACATGATGGTACCACGCGTACCCCATCTAATTCCTGGACAGCATGGACCACTTCTATCAATGACCCATCCGCTTGGACTGCTGCGCAGGATCCTTGTATACAGTTGATGGGTGGGGGTTGGAGATTACCTACCTCCACGGAAATGAGTAATGTGATCAGCGCACCGCAAATTTGGACTACGGCCGCTGCGCTTTACAATTCAGTATTGAAAATTCACAATGCGGGAAACCTAAGTCCAGCAGCCCCTGGTAACCTGGGTGCTCGCGGTACTGGACTATCGTATTGGACCTCAACTACAACTCCAAACGCAAACTATGCGGCTAAAGCATTGTACTTTAACGGCGCCCTTAATGTCACAGATCTGGATAAGGCAAATGCGATGACTGTAAGGTGCTTGCGTGATGAGATCACCGCAACGCTACCTACCATCAGTAATGTAATTGTGCCTACTGCAACAATGACCGGGAATGCGGCTAAGGCCATCGCTACAGTGGGCAATTCAGGTGGTTTGCCATTAAGCGGACGTGGACTGGTTTGGAGTAGCACAAATGCAATACCTACCATCAGCGATCAGAAAATCATCGATCCTGGTACAAGCATCGGTGAGTTTACAGGACTAATGAATGGGTTAGTAGAAGGACCTACTTATTATGTGAGGGCCTATGTAGAAACTAGCCTGGGTTTGGTATACAGTCCGGCTGTGACCAGCTTTAAAATATGTAC
>NZ_JAVTST010000023.1:0-729 GCF_032678745.1 Pedobacter gandavensis | reverse complement strand
GTATAAACATGATGGTGCCACGCGTACTCCATCTAATTCCTGGACAGCATGGACCACTTCAATCAATGACCCATCCGCTTGGACTGCTGCTCAGGATCCTTGTATACAGCTGATGGGTGGGGGTTGGAGATTACCTACCTCCACGGAAATGAGTAATGTGATCAGCGCACCACAAATTTGGACTACGGCCGCTGCGCTTTACAATTCAGTATTGAAAATTCACAATGCGGGAAACCTAAGTCCAGCAGCCCCCGGTAACCTGGGTGCTCGTGGTACAGGACTATCGTATTGGACCTCAACTACAACTCCAAACGCAAACTATGCGGCTAAAGCATTGTATTTTAACGGCGCCCTTAATGTCACAGATCTGGACAAGGCAAATGCGGTGACTGTAAGGTGCTTGCGTGATGAGATCACCACAACGCTACCTACCATCAGTAATGTAATTGTGCCTACTGCAACAATGATCGGGAATGCGGCTAAGGCCATTGCTACAGTGGGGAACTCAGGTGGTTTGCCATTAAGCGGACGTGGACTGGTTTGGAGTAGCACAAATCCTATCCCAACCATCAGCGATCAGAACATCCCAGATACTGGTAAAGGTATCGGCGAATTTTCAGGACTGATGAATGGATTAGAAGAAGGACCTACTTACTATGTAAGGGCTTATGTAGAAACTAACATGGGACTGGTATATAGTTCGGCAGTCACCAGTTTTAAATTATGTAA
>NZ_JAVTST010000022.1:0-802 GCF_032678745.1 Pedobacter gandavensis | reverse complement strand
AGGACTTTAAAAGCTTTGTCTTTCGGTCGCTGGTCATAATTGTTTTTGATCTGGCTTAAATAACTGCCTTCCACTTGATCAAAACGTTCTTTTACGTCCTGATATTTCCTCTGAACGTGTTTGTCTTCATGAGTTTCCGTCGAACCATTCAAATTACCCAGGTAAACACTGTCGGATACACGTTCTCCATCTGCAGAGATAAATGCAATATAAGGCTCCATCTGTTCTTTGAGGAGTCCCTCGTACATCGGAATGAAGCATTTTCCTTCTTCTCTGCGTGCAATATTCAGGTATTCCCGAGCTCCACCACGTTCCGGTCTGTAAATCATCACCATGACGCTATCGTTGAAATCTAATTCATCTGTCTGAGTAGGATCCCAGCTAATTTCCAGCCCATCTTCCAGCTTCGTAATTTTTAAATCCCGGGTTGCAGGCATCTTGCCCTGACTCAGCAATACTTTGCTGTAATCTATGCTGATATTAGGGTATTCACCCTTTAAAGCCTGTTTTTTATTGTAAGAAGTGGCAAGGTTATGTGCATTGTGTACTGTTCCTTTTGCTTGTAATCCGAATCCTAGTTTGATAAAACTGCCCATGTTGCGGAGCAATTTCATGGTGACTTCCATCTTCTGGTAATTGGCTTTTTGAAGGATAGTCGGTTTCCCTTTTCTACCGATTAAGCGTACTATAGGCTGCCCATTGAGCATGTAAAATACAAGATTTCCTACTTTTCCGCTGTAGTGGCCCTGTGGGCCGTGTGATGCTATTGCCATAATGAGAGTCGTTAATGGTTTGGTATTGA
>NZ_JAVTST010000021.1:0-808 GCF_032678745.1 Pedobacter gandavensis | reverse complement strand
GGTACCATAAGTGATTGTTTTATCCACCGGCGCACCATTTAATCCTGCAGAATGAACTACAGTAACAGGGTTACAAATCTTAAAACTGGTCACCGTTGGACTATATCCTGTTCCAATTGCATTGGTTGCATATGCGCGAACGTAATAAGTTGGTCCATCAGAAAGTCCGGTTAAGGTTTGCATAAAATCACCTAATAAACTTCCGTCTGGCAAGACACTTGTAGCAGGCAATACCTGATCAGCCAAGGTTGGTATTTTATTGGTTGTACTCCATACCAGTCCACGTCCGCTAAGCTCAGCTTTACCATCGGTAACGATAGTTGCCGAGCCCTCTGCTGAACTTGCTTTCATCCCTGAAACAGGAGCAAGTACATTACTCACCAAAGGCACAGTAGCAGTCACTGCGTCACGAATACAACGTACGGAGTATCCAAAAGATTTATAAGCGCCAGCACTATTACTTGCCAGAATCTCACTTGTAGTCGCATTAAACTGCAAACTAACACCCATAGTTCTGTCGTATTGTGAACTGCTCCAGTAACGTCCCATAGTTCCTCTGGTTGTCCCAATAGTACCGCCATTATTTTCCAATACTCCTGCATTGTGTAATTTCAATACGGAATTATAGGCATCCTGATCTTTTGTCCAGAGTTGTGGCGCAGCATCTGCGACAGTCCATTCTGTGGAAGTAGGCAATCGCCATCCTCCACCTAACAACTGAACACATGGATCATTGGCCGGTTGCCAGTTTAAATCTTCATTAAACATCGGAGCCCATTGGGTGTATAAAGTTGGTGCTGGCAAACGT
>NZ_JAVTST010000020.1:0-1037 GCF_032678745.1 Pedobacter gandavensis | reverse complement strand
GTCTACTCCGGTAACGGTGACGGAACGTCCGGTTCCAGTAGCCACCATTACTCATACCGAAGCCACTACTTTCTGCGACGGCGGTACCGTGGTACTGACTTCATCGGCAGCAGATAGCTACCAATGGTACAAAGGCGGTGTGGCGATTGATGGAGAAACGAACAGAACTTACACCGCAACGACTAGTGGCGATTACTCCGTGAAAATTACTTTATCAGGCTGCGAAAGTCTGGTTTCAACTCCGGTAACGGTGACTGAACGTCCGGTTCCGGTAGCCACCATTACTCATACCGAAGCCACTACTTTCTGCGACGGCGGTACCGTTTTACTGACTGCATCGCTAGCAGATAGCTACCAATGGTACAAAGGCGGGGTGGCGATTGATGGAGAAACGAACAGAACTTACACCGCAACGACTAGTGGCGATTACTCCGTAAAAATTACTTTATCAGGCTGCGAAAGTCTGGTTTCAACTCCGGTAACGGTGACGGAACGTCCGGTTCCAGTAGCAACCATCACTCATACCGAAGCCACTACTTTCTGCGATGGCGGTACCGTGGTACTGACGTCATCTCTAGCAGATAGCTACCAATGGTACAAAGGCGGTGTGGTGATTGATGGCGAAACGAACAGAACTTACACCGCAACGACTAGCGGCGATTACTCCGTGAAAATCATTCTATCCGGCTGCGAAAGCCTGGTTTCAACTCCGGTAACGGTGACGGAACGTCCGGTTCCGGTAGCCACCATTACTCATACCGAGGCTACAACTTTCTGCGACGGCGGTACCGTTTTACTGACTGCATCGCTAGCAGACAGTTACCAATGGTACAAAGGCGGGGTGGCGATTGATGGAGAAACGAACAGAACTTACACCGCAACGACTAGTGGCGATTACTCCGTGAAAATTACTTTATCAGGCTGCGAAAGCCTGGTGTCTACTCCGGTAACGGTGACGGAACGTCCTGTTCCGGTGGCCACCATTACTCATACCGAAGCCACTACTTTCTGCGACGGCGGTACCGTTTTACTGACTG
>NZ_JAVTST010000019.1:0-1108 GCF_032678745.1 Pedobacter gandavensis | reverse complement strand
CATTCTACTGCAATCTTTCAAATTCTTCTTCTCTGTATCTCTCGCACAAACCCTTCCTCCGAAGCGGGATGCAAAAGTACGAAAATTAACCAGCTCTGCAAACCTTAATTTAAAAATTACTGCTTTAAGTGCCGTTTTAAGCAGACTCAACCCTTGCTCGTCAAAAAACAAGACAGCAACTCCCTGTATAGTAGTACGATCCTATATGTGCCCCATTTGAGATTATTCTGTTTTATTTATCAGCACTACAGGAATAAAAGAAGAATCTTATAAAAATGGTGGAAGTCGAGCCCTCTATAGCGGGGGAGCTACAGAAAAAAAGCGTCATTGCATCCCAGATGCTGATTTTTTTTGATCAAACTCCTGCTAAACATGGATGCCTGATATTTTGATCTGCAGCTCCTTTTATTTATCATCATCAAAAAGGATTCTTTGTCAGATACAATTCCTTGGCTATGACCTAGCCAAAGGCTGATCCTCTTGCGGCGAGCATGATCGAATCAATCTGGTTTTAACGTATGTGCTGGATCTTGAACTGCAGCATGGTAATGTTTAAACTTAGGAGGATATTAAAATGATGAAAATCAGCTATACTGTTCATAAATTACTGCTATAGATCTACGGGCACCTGGATATGAAACATATCTGCTGTAAATACAGATCCGGCTTAACAGACGTAATTAGCTTTTCCAGAACTGATCCTGCAATAAATCTCATAACCGGGCCACTTAATACTACCCTTGGCATTTAGCAGAGTTTAGAATTGATCCTACAACTGAACTGGCTAGCACTGAATGAAGGTATATACCTGCATCTTGTTTACGCCTCCTGGAATTCTGTTAGTTTAGAATTGATCATACAGCTGAACTGGCTAGCACTGAATGAAGGGTATATACCTGGATCTTGTTTACGCCTCCTGGTCTTTCTATTAGTTTAGAATTGATCATGCAGCTGAACTGGCTAGCGCTGAAATAAGGCATATACCTAAATCTTGTTTACTACTGCTGAGTCAAGATATAAAGCTTGCGCTTTTATACTTACCTGCATATGTGCAATTAAGGCTGAAGGAAACCCTGCGCTAAAAACCTTATATACAAGAAAAGCCTGC
>NZ_JAVTST010000018.1:0-1125 GCF_032678745.1 Pedobacter gandavensis | reverse complement strand
GGCTTTTCTTGTATATCAGCTTTTTTTATTCCATAGCTACACTGATCAGGTAATTCTATACCGTATCTTCTGTTGTAGCTCTAGTATTAGTCTTGTTCCTGCAGCCTCCACTTTTGATAGCAGGAATGCCTTCTATATTTTACCTTGTTCCATTACTTAGTTCTTTAAGGCACGGCGATGACCACTTCCCGATGGGGAAGAACAAATGGTTTTAGCGAACTTGATATAAATATAGCATCTTGAAAGATTGCTCAGGCGCTGCTGCCTTGCTGGCTGGAAAGTGGATAGGATGATCATAACATGAAAAATGATATTCTTTTGTTCTTGTCTTCGTTAGGATGGAGCCTGAATATTGTTTTATTTACGGGTAATAGCCTAATCCGATACCTAGGCCTCTGTTGGCCTATCAGGAAGAAATGAAATCAGTGGAAAACCTTGTCTCAGCTTATGTGGGATGGCTAGTGGGCTAATGATTATAAATTTAAGGGCAGCTCAGGAGAATCCTCATCTTTCAGTTCTAAAAGAGAAATCAGGACTGCTGATTTAAATTTAAAAGCTTTAGAAATTCTTTTTCCAGTGGGGGTACCTCTTCAGCAGCTTTAATATGGATAATATTCTGAATATCTTAGATTTCGCATCCTCAGTGATCACTTTTTGACAACTCTGCTAGCGACTTGTTCTGCTGATCAGTGTACTACTATTAGCTGGATTATGAAGATCATACTTAAAATATTAAGCCGGAGTGCTGATGGGGCTGATGACTGAGCGTAAGGATCACATCTGGGCGCATTAAAAATCATTTTTATCAGGCATTAGGAGCAGATAGGCATGCCACATGGTGTAGCTCGAATTTGTGGCCTGTGGCTACATAGGTAGGTAATGCGCCAAATCAAAACTGAAGGACTTGTATATGATCATCTCAAATGAATAATATCCAAATTTCCACTTTGCTGAGTAATCAGGAAATGATAGAGATCATATTCGCTCGAAATCAAATGATATTGAGGGAGAAATATCGAATATATAGGATCTGGTTTACGATTTATAGGCTGTGCTGTACGTAGTTAGGAATGCAATACAATTATAAGGTTGATATTGTTTGCTGGGGCGGTTAATTTTCGTACT
>NZ_JAVTST010000017.1:0-1428 GCF_032678745.1 Pedobacter gandavensis | reverse complement strand
TGGTGTGACCCCAAAAAGTTGGACAGATTCAAAATTAAGTTTTTTGTACGAGAGCTCGGTATTCTACCGGGCTCTTTCCATTTAACCTGTTTTTTATTCTTTTATTGTTGTAGTAATGAATGTATTCTTTTAACGAAGTGATAAATTCTTCTGTAGTTTCAAAGCTCTCTCTGTACAGCAATTCTGTCTTCATAATACCAAAAAAGCTTTCGGCCAAGGCGTTATCTAAGCAATTTCCTTTTCTGGACATACTTTGAATAATTCCATTTTTTTCCAGAGCCTTTCTATATCCGTAATGTTGATATTGCCAGCCTTGGTCAGAATGAAAAATAAGTCCCTTTGTATCTTTCACTTTATCAAAAGCCTCATATAACATTTCTTCTATCATCTGCATATTTGGACTTTTTGAAATACTATAGGAAATGATTTCCCCATTGAACATGTCAATTATAGGAGACAGGTAAATCTTCTCCCCTTTAATGTTCATCTGGGTGACATCCGTAGCCCATTTCTGATTAGGCAAACTTGCTTCAAAATCCCTTTCAAGTTCATTAGGGGCAATTTTGCCAACCTCGCCTTTGTATGATCGATAACTTACTTTCCTGATAGTGCATTTTAAGCCTAATGTTCCCATCAATTTTTGCACAGTCTTATGATTTATGTTATAACCCCGGTTCTTCATTTCGGCGGTGACTCGCCGATAACCATATCTGCCTTTATGCAGGTGGTATATACTTGCGATCTCTTCTTTTTCATGCTTGTACTTATCATCAGCATTCAGCCGCTTATGATGATAATAAAATACCGAACGAGCCATCTGTTTACAATCCAATAGAATTGCAATACCATGTTCCGGCCTTAGTTCTTCGATGGCTTTTGCCCACTCAAACGTTCGCGGGCTTCTCTTTCCTGTACTAAGGCCTTGACTTTTTTTAATAGCGCGTTCTCTGCTCGCAAGCGGGCATTCTCCGCCTGGAGTTTCTCTAGTTCTGTTTCAGGTTCAAGTTTCTTTGATCTTCCCATGCCTTTAGGTGGTCGTCCACGGGGCTTTTGTTTGTATAGTACTGCGTAGCCTTCACCTCGTACTAATCTTACCCAGTTCTCTAAGGCACTTCTACTTACTTTACGTTCCAGAACAACCTGTCTTAAAGGTACACCTTTTTCTATAATGAGCCTTACAACTTCTTCTTTGAAATCAGAAGTAGACTTGATATTGGCTTGCTTGCGTAGCCCACTTTCACCATGGAGGTTATATTTCCGAACCCATTCCAATATCATGTCATCATCAATACGCCGTTCTCGGGATATCCAAAGAATCGGTGTCCCTTTTATCACTTGAGAAACTATATCGAGCTTCTCTTCAAATGTGTGTTTTGCCATAAATGATAAACCCCAAAAGTTTTTGTCCAACTTTTGGGGTTCACTTCA
>NZ_JAVTST010000016.1:0-3082 GCF_032678745.1 Pedobacter gandavensis | reverse complement strand
GACTGGATCCCCAGCTAAACAAAACACCGTAATTTGTGGCATTTGGATCTGATTTCCCGTAATCATAGGGGCAATCACCAGCACATCTTCTGTATTGCAATCAGGCAAATTACCATTGTAATTTATGCCGGGAACAGAGGCACCAGAAGTTTCATAACTGGTAAATGTATTTGGAAAAGCGTTGATCGCAGGCGTCACCATTCGATCTGGATTGACTGCCGTTCGTAAAGGATCTGGTGATAAAGTCTGTGCACTTGCATGATAAGTACCCGCCAGTACACTACAATCAATTTTAGCAATAAGAGTAACCAAGACTTCATCTCCTGAAAACAGGATGAAATCTCCCATAATTGGCTGGTTAGCGTTTACAGCAGAATTAGTCAGATCTGCTGGTCCACCCGCATCACCAGTGTAGCTTGCTTTTGCCGAAACAAAAGAAAAACCCACAGGCAGTTTTACTTCCAGCTTAACCCCGGAAACATTTGCCGATTGCATATTGGAGATCTTAATACTGTAAATCACTTCTTCCCCGGCACGATAGCTGGCTGTTAAATTACTTTGAGAAATGCTGGTATTTAGTTCCGGCAAACAATTACTATATCTTAAATATGGAGGAAGATCGTTATTGTTAAATTGCTTCACATTCCCATCCTGACCATCGGCAGCAAATTTCGTATCAGTGATTGGATTAAGCCTTCCTGCTTTCCCTCTGCTTACATCTGCTATTATCCTAGAAGGAGACATCGAGCAGAAAATCTGCCCGCCACCACCACCACCACCTGGCCCAGGACTAGCATTAATAGTCTGATTAAGATTGGGAGAGCCGCCATAGCCTCCCTTAGCTTCTATACTCACATTGGCCGATAAATCTCCATGAAATTCATTGATGAAAATTGTACCGCCTGCTCCTCCCCCTTCTCCAGGAACGAAATCTGGCATTTCCCCCAAAAAATGACCTATATATTTACCATTCGAAATTATCCTCCCAGTACCAGAAATACGATTTGCATTGATCAAAACAATAGCACCACCAGACCGATGTCCAGCATTAACAGTATTATTTACATCACCACCTCCACCGCCGCCACCAAGCATCAATCGATCAGGAACAGATCCAACACCATATACAGCAGAACCTGGACGGCCTCCGTTTGGAAAAGTATCCTTCGGATTCCCATAAGTCGAGCCATTTCCACCAGCACCACCGGCTCCTCCATTTCCCCCACCTCCACCACCAGCCAGATATAGATATCCTGAACCACCGGCATTTCCAGGAGCGCCTTTACCACGACTTCCTAACGGAAAACCCAAGCTGGGTGAACCCCCAACTCCATCCCCCTTACCCATTATACTTGAGATAAAGGACCCTGGGCTAATTTGGGCATAAACATTTCTTATATAATCATCATCACTATTAAAACCACGGCCATTGCCGCCTCCCCTAAAGCCTCGACCAGAAACATCAATCGTATATCCGTTCAAATTTAGGGTTCCAGCTACATGGAATGCCAACACTCCTCCTGCTTTCCCATTGAAATGAGGCACATAAGAATAAATATTTATATCTCTATCTAATGTTAAATTTGAATATTGAGGAACCCTAATGATCTGAAAACTTCTGGACCCACGAGTACTGCTCACTGACGAACTGGTATATTCATTGACGGTTCCCATTGCTGGACCTGCTCCTTTGAAAGTTAAAGGACCTCCCTTTAAAGGTACCTCATTTGTAGCTACGATATATTCATATTTACCGCTGTTTCCTAAACCCACATAACCTGTACCCCCAAGTCCATCTGGCCCGGAAAAAGGATCATTTGCTCCATAGTTCGCGTCATTACTAAAATGAATCAATGCATCCTGCATCTGAATGATGATCAAAAGGTCCCCTTTGGTAATGGGAACATCTCCATAATGAGCGTCGTAAGCGCCTCCTACATAATTCATATTGAGCATGAGCTGCCTGGAACCACTAGGAAGAACAAGGTTATCATCAGGTGAAAAATAAGTGTTTATTACCCTTAATGGATTAATCCTGGTTCCGTCTTTCCCCGGAGTTCCACATATTTGTGCCTGTATGTTTTGAGGTATAAAAAATAAATAAAACAGCAGCAGTAGACTTCTAATTTTCATCCTAATAGAAACAAACCACAAGCTAACTAATTAGTGCTAAATTAAGTAATTATTAAATAACAATGTTTTATTAAAAAGATAAAACATAACATAGAAAAATAAAAAAACACAATATTTCAATAAAAAACTGACATATAAATAAAAATTATGAACTTATGATCATGATTTTTATTGCCGGTAAATACCTAAATCACCACTTTCATTCCATGCAATTAGCAAGGTTTCAGAATCACAAATTTATTAGGAAAATCAGGTTGAGGAACCCTAGTAACAAGTGCATTTAACAGGTACTGCTTAACTGAACCAGGAATGCTAGCAGGGAAATCACTATTATCATCCAATTTGATCGCACAAATCACACAACCAATCGTACAAATAGTAGTAGGATCTATTCCATCAATTAAACGATAATTCCCAGCATAAAAAACATCACCGCCTGTATAGGCAAACCAATTTTCAGCCATAACATGATTGCTTTTATACATCAAAAAGCAATAAAAACTTTAATCTCTCCTACTCTATTCCGGGTTTTCGGAACTCCCTTTATCACCTATACAATTTAGGCATAAAGAAATTCCCACTACAGGGTCAAATGACACAAAAGTCAATAAACTAATTACTCAGAGTAAGTTCAAATCATCAATTATTATACAACCTACTAATTAAGGACAGTTTTTCATTCGTACATACGTTGGAAAACCAACGGGTTGATTTACTTTAAAAGCTACCGCATTTGCTAAATAAGCACGAACTGACCCTGGGATACTTGTAGGTATGCTATTATTGTCATTCAAAAAAATCGCACACACTATACACCCACTTGTACATCCCGTGGGTTCCCCATTACCAAGTAAAACATAACTCCCGGGGGTAAAAATATCACCTCCCATATAACCAAACCAATTAGCCATAACATCAATACTTTTATACATCAAAAAGTAATAAAAAC
>NZ_JAVTST010000015.1:0-5192 GCF_032678745.1 Pedobacter gandavensis | reverse complement strand
TTGTTTGTGTTGTTCTTGTATTGATATATACCATCAAGCCTAGGCCAGTAGTAAACACCATACAAACCATATCATATGGCCCACAAACAGTGACATATTATTGAAAGAAGTTAGTTATGAAGAACAAACAACAGTTTATTGCTCTTGAAAGCTTCGGATGATTAGTATTACTCGACTTTGATGTCACCACCTTTACATCTGTAACCTATCAACGTAGTAGTCTTCTACGGTCCTATATGGAATTCTCATCTCGTGGCTAGTTTCGCACTTAGATGCTTTCAGCGCTTATCTATTCCCAACGTAGCTACTCTGCAATGCCCCTGGCGGAACAACAGATTCACTAGAGGTTAGTCCAACCCGGTCCTCTCGTACTAAGGTCAGCCCCACTCAAAATTCCTACGCCCACAACAGATAGGGACCGAACTGTCTCGCGACGTTCTGAACCCAGCTCGCGTGCCACTTTAATCGGCGAACAGCCGAACCCTTGGGACCTTCTCCAGCCCCAGGATGTGACGAGCCGACATCGAGGTGCCAAACCTCCCCGTCGATATGAGCTCTTGGGGGAGATCAGCCTGTTATCCCCAGCGTACCTTTTATCCTTTGAGCGATGGCCCTTCCATGCAGAACCACCGGATCACTATATCCGTCTTTCGACCCTGCTCGGCTTGTCTGCCTCACAGTCAAGCAAGCTTATGCTATTGCACTCCTCATACGGTTACCAAGCGTATTGAGCTTACCTTTGAAAGCCTCCGTTACCTTTTTGGAGGCGACCACCCCAGTCAAACTACCCATCAAACAATGTCCCCCCCGAAGGGGGTTAGACACCGAATACAAAAAGGGTGGTATTTCAACGTTGACTCCACAACACCTAGCGATGCCGCTTCACAGTCTCCCACCTATCCTACACATCTTGTATCCAATGTCAATGTTAAATTGTAGTGAAGGTGCATGGGGTCTTTCCGTCCCGTTGCGGGTACCCGGCGTCTTCACCGGGACCACAATTTCACCGAGCTCATGGCTGAGACAGCGCCCAGATCGTTACACCATTCGTGCAGGTCGGAACTTACCCGACAAGGAATTTCGCTACCTTAGGACCGTTATAGTTACGGCCGCCGTTTACTGGGGCTTCGATTCAATGCTTCTCCTTTAACAGATGACATCCCCTCTTAACCTTCCAGCACCGGGCAGGTGTCAGGCCTTATACTTCATCTTTCGATTTTGCAAAGCCATGTGTTTTTGTTAAACAGTCGCCTGGGCCTTTTCACTGCGGCTGATATTGCTACCAGCGCCCCTTCTCCCGAAGTTACAGGGCCATTTTGCCGAGTTCCTTAGCCATGATTCACTCGAGCACCTTAGAATTCTCTTCCCGGATACCTGTGTCGGTTTGCGGTACGGGTTTTTATAACCTGAAGCTTAGCGGTTTTTCTTGGAAGTCTGATTACCTGCGCTATCTACGCCCCCGAAGGTTTGCAGTACTATCGGGTTTCAGCTAGATCTGCGGATTTGCCTACAGTCCTAATACCTACGCCCTTTAACGATCTATTCCGTCAGATCGCGGCAGTGTCACTACTCCGTCCCCACATCGCAGTTATAAAAAGTACTGGAATATTAACCAGTTGTCCATCGAATATCCCCTTCGGGTTCTCCTTAGGCCCCGACTAACCCTGATCCGATTAGCGTTGATCAGGAAACCTTATCCTTTCGGTGGGCGGGTTTCTCTCCCGCCTTATCGTTACTTATGCCTACATTTGCTTTTCCAGAAGCTCCACCACAACTTACGTCATAACTTCGCTGCCGCTGGAATGCTCCCCTACCGTAATATTTAATATTACCCATAGCTTCGGTGTATAGTTTAATGCCCGTTTATTATCCATGCCCGATCGCTCGACTAGTGAGCTGTTACGCACTCTTTAAATGAATGGCTGCTTCCAAGCCAACATCCTAGCTGTCTATGCAATCGGACCTCGTTAGTTCAACTTAACTATAACTTGGGGACCTTAGCTGATGGTCTGGGTTCTTTCCCTCTCGGCCCGTGACCTTAGCACCCCGGGCCTCACTGCAGTGTATATTATATAGCATTCGGAGTTTGTCTGGATTTGGTAGGATTTGACTCCCCCGCACCCAATCAGTAGCTCTACCTCTATATAACTGAACCACCACGCTGTTCCTAAAAACATTTCGGGGAGTACGAGCTATTTCCCAGTTTGATTAGCCTTTCACCCCTACCCACAGATCATCCGGAAACTTTTCAACGTTTATCGGTTCGGTCCTCCAGTACGTGTTACCGCACCTTCAACCTGTCCATGGGTAGATCACAAGGTTTCGCGTCTACCTCCCCTGACTATACGCCCTATTCAGACTCGCTTTCGCTGCGGCTGCGTGTCTTAAACACTTAACCTTGCCAGAGAAGAGTAACTCGTAGGCTCATTATGCAAAAGGCACGCCGTCACGCCACCTGGACGCTCCGACCGCTTGTAAGCACACAGTTTCAGGTTCTATTTCACTCCCCTGTTCGGGGTTCTTTTCACCTTTCCCTCACGGTACTGGTTCACTATCGGTCTCTCAGGAGTATTTAGCCTTACCGGATGGTGCCGGCAGATTCCCACAAGGCGTCTCCGACCTCGCGGTACTCAGGATACTACTAGACTAGTCTTACTTACGTGTACGAGGCTCTCACTCTATATTGCCAGGCTTCCCATCCTGTTCCACTTCATTTAACTAATGTCATATCGTAGTCCTACAACCCCAGTTATGCCGTAACATAGCTGGTTTGGGCTCTTTCCCTTTCGCTCGCCACTACTTAGGAAATCATTATTATTTTCTCTTCCTCTGCTTACTTAGATGTTTCAGTTCGGCAGGTTTGCGTACATTGTACGACTAGTCTTCAACTAGCCAGGTTTCCCCATTCGGAAATCTTCGGATTAATTCATATTTGCTAATACCCGAAGCTTATCGCAGCTTATCACGTCCTTCATCGCCTCTGAGAGCCAAGGCATCCCCTGTGTGCTCTTATTTACTTTCTTCTCTCCATAGCCTTTTGCGCCTATGGAAATGCTTTTTTTGATATGTCGTTATCTTTACGGTCTCTCGTAATTGCTTACTCAATCCCTTCAAGCTAACAACGTCTCTATTGTTGTTTGCTCTTCTTTATTAACTTCTTCCAATATGTCAAAGAACTTTAGTTCCCCTAATTGCTTTCCAGCAATTATATTTATGGCCTCTCGTATTTAGACCGGGTAATGTGGAGAATAACGGAGTCGAACCGTTGACCTCCTGCGTGCAAGGCAGGCGCTCTAGCCAGCTGAGCTAATCCCCCTTAGAATATATAATGTAGTCCCGAGCAGATTTGAACTGCTGACCCCTACATTATCAGTGTAGTGCTCTAACCAACTGAGCTACGGGACTATTCTTAGGCTGCTTAAGTCTTGTTCTGAGGTGTCTCATTCACAATCCTTTTGCCTCATCCTATTCCTTCGCTTAGTCAGAAACACTATTTGATGTTTCATCCTATGGGTTTTTCTTTTGAGATTTTATTGTCATTTATATCATTTACGTAGCGAGTAGTCTGAACTACTCCAGAAAGGAGGTATTCCAGCCGCACCTTCCGGTACGGCTACCTTGTTACGACTTAGCCCCAGTTATCGGTTTTACCCTAGGACGCTCCTTGCGGTTACATACTTTAGGTACCCCCAACTTCCATGGCTTGACGGGCGGTGTGTACAAGGCCCGGGAACGTATTCACCGCGTCATTGCTGATACGCGATTACTAGCGAATCCAACTTCAAGAGGTCGAGTTGCAGACCTCTATCCGAACTGTGAATGGCTTTTTGAGATTTGCTTGCTGTTGCCAGCTTGCTGCCCTCTGTACCATCCATTGTAGCACGTGTGTAGCCCCGGACGTAAGGGCCATGATGACTTGACGTCGTCCCCTCCTTCCTCTCTGTTTGCACAGGCAGTCTGTTTAGAGTCCCCACCTTAACGTGCTGGCAACTAAACATAGGGGTTGCGCTCGTTGCGGGACTTAACCCAACACCTCACGGCACGAGCTGACGACAGCCATGCAGCACCTAGTTTCGTGTGATTGCTCACTCATCTATCTCTAAATGATTCACTAACTTTCAAGCCCGGGTAAGGTTCCTCGCGTATCATCGAATTAAACCACATGCTCCTCCGCTTGTGCGGGCCCCCGTCAATTCCTTTGAGTTTCAATCTTGCGACCGTACTCCCCAGGTGGAATACTTAACGCTTTCGCTTAGCCGCTAACTGTGTATCGCTAACAGCGAGTATTCATCGTTTAGGGCGTGGACTACCAGGGTATCTAATCCTGTTTGATCCCCACGCTTTCGTGCCTCAGCGTCAATAACACCATAGTAAGCTGCCTTCGCAATCGGTGTTCTGTGACATATCTATGCATTTCACCGCTACTTGTCACATTCCGCCTACCTCTAGTGTATTCAAGCTCATCAGTATCAAGGGCACTGCGATGGTTGAGCCACCGTCTTTCACCCCTGACTTAATAAGCCGCCTACGCACCCTTTAAACCCAATAAATCCGGATAACGCTTGGATCCTCCGTATTACCGCGGCTGCTGGCACGGAGTTAGCCGATCCTTATTCCTTCGGTACATTCAGCTACTTACACGTAAGTAGGTTTATTCCCGAATAAAAGCAGTTTACGACCCAGAGGGCTGTCTTCCTGCACGCGGCATGGCTGGTTCAGAGTTGCCTCCATTGACCAATATTCCTTACTGCTGCCTCCCGTAGGAGTCTGGTCCGTGTCTCAGTACCAGTGTGGGGGGTCATCCTCTCAGATCCCCTAGTCATCGTGGTCTTGGTGAGCCGTTACCTCGCCAACTAACTAATGACACGCATGCCCATCTCAATCCTATAAATATTTGATCATTAGATAATGCTATCCTGTGATTTTATGCGGTGTTAATCCGAATTTCTTCGGGCTATCCCCCTGATTGAGGTAGGTTGCATACGCGTTACGCACCCGTGCGCCACTTTCCCGAATAGCAAGCTACTCGGTATCGTTCGACTTGCATGTATTAGGCCTGCCGCTAGCGTTCATCCTGAGCCAGGATCAAACTCTCCATTGTAAAATGTGTTGTTTGAACGCTGACCATTCTTAACTTGTTAATAATAGTCTTTATTCTTTTTTTGTATTGTCTGTCAGTTTCTGACTCGAAA
>NZ_JAVTST010000014.1:0-12990 GCF_032678745.1 Pedobacter gandavensis | reverse complement strand
AACCATTACTCATACCGAAGCCACTACTTTCTGCGACGGTGGTACCGTGGTACTGACGTCATCTCTAGCAGACAGTTACCAATGGTACAAAGGCGGGGTGGCGATTGATGGAGAAACGAACAGAACTTACACCGCAACGACTAGTGGCGATTACTCCGTAAAAATTACTTTATCAGGCTGCGAAAGTCTGGTTTCAACTCCGGTAACGGTGACGGAACGTCCGGTTCCGGTAGCCACCATTACTCATACCGAAGCCACAACTTTCTGCGACGGAGGTACCGTTGTACTGACTTCATCGCTAGCAGACAGCTACCAATGGTACAAAGACAACATCCTGATCCCAACTGCAACCAATAGAACCTACACCGCAACTATTAGCGGTAACTACACTGTAAAAGTAACTTCGCTAACCTGCCAAAGCGCAGCTTCGGCACCAGTAACCGTAACTGCAAACCCAATTCCAGTAGCCACAATCACCGTTACCGGCGTAACCACCTTCTGCAATGGAGGTTCAGCCTTACTGACTTCATCACTAGCAGACAGTTACCAATGGTACAAAAACAACATCCTGATCCCAACTGCAACCAACAGAACATACACTGCAACTACCAGTGGTAACTACTCGGTAAAAGTAACTTCGCTAACCTGCCAAAGCACAGCTTCGACAGCTATACCGATCATGGTAAACCCAATTCCAAATCCGCCGACCATTACTGCAGTAAACCATGGTGTATTTTGCGTAGGTGGTAGTACAATCCTTACCTCATCAGAAAACAGCGGCAACCAATGGTTTAAAAATGGCATCCTAATTCCTGGTGCCACGAATAAAATTTATACTGCAACAACACCAGGCGAATACTCAGTTATGTTTACCAACCTAAACGGCTGCCCAAGTATCGTTTCCTCACCAACTACCGTTACAGAAGTAACATACCCTGACAGACCAGAAATCTCCCCATCAAATGAAACTACTTTCTGTGAAGGTGGAGTAGTGCTTTTAAGTTCATCACAAGCACACGGAAATCAATGGTATAAAAACGGCATCCTCATTCCTAATGCAACCGGACAAACTTATAGCGTAGGCGACATCGGTATTTATACCGTAAAAGTGACCAATGCCGGAGGATGTTCAAGTGCAATTTCGGCAAGTACCAGAGTCACGGTAAGCCCGATTCCAAAAGGATATAACGATAGGGTAAGTCCATTAACCTGTACCCAATCTTCATTTGTTTACCCATTGCAGGCCAATATCAACAATACTGCAAAAGGAGGGAACTCCGTACCTGCCACATTCATCTGGACGGTAAACTCTCCGGTAATTGGTGCGGTAAGCGGATCTGGAAATACCATCAATGCCAACCTTTACAACCCAACAGCTACCGGATTAGACGTGGTATATACCGTTACGCCAACAGGATTAACCGGCGGTTGTGCTGGCATTCCTTTCAAAATCACCATCCATGTGCCAGCATGCGTCGGACTTTCCATTACCAAAACTGCCGACCTGCAAAACGTATCCCTAGCCGGAGAAAAGATCAACTATACCATCACAGTCACAAATACTGGAAATGCAAGTCATCACAATGTGATGCTAAATGATCCATTAATTGGCAGACATTTAAACTTTACTGGCGATAACGGCAATGGCATTCTGGAAAGAACAGAAGTATGGGTGTATAGAGGAAGTTATACTGTAACCCAATCAGACCTTGACAGAAATGGGGCACCATCAGCAAACCTGGGTAAAGTTCAAAACATCGCTACCGTAGCAAGCACAGAAAATCCGGTTCCACTTTCCGCTACCGCAGATGTGACTATTGTTCAAAATCCAAAGCTGAGCTTAATGAAAACCGGACGCTTCAATTCCGACTTCAGAACCATCACCTACACCTTTGTTATCAAGAACCAAGGAAACGTAACCGTACACCAGCTGATCTTGTCGGACCCTAAATTTGCCAGACCAATTGTCCTATCCGGAACCACAATTGCCCCAGGTGCTTCGATTACACATACCGAAATTTACACCGTTACTGAAGACGAGAAATTGAATGGAAATGTGAGAAATGAGGCCCGCATAGATGGACGAACTGAGATCGGCACTGGAGTGTTCGATATTTCAGGCACCAGCCATGACAACGATACACCTACTGATGTTGACGTGGTTCGATACCCGGCCGCTGTAGATGATTATGCGAAAACAAAAACAGATGTAGAAGTAATGGTGCCAGTGGCCATAAACGACCGCGCAAGTCTGTTTCCTCTAGATGTGAGTACGATTGAGATTCAGATGGCCCCTACAAATGGAATCTTGCAAATGAATAGAGATGGAAAAATTGTTTACCAACCGAATAAAGGATATGCAGGTATAGAGAAGTTTAGCTACAAAATCAACGATGAAGTGGGATTATCCTCTAATGTAGCCATGGTGACCATCAATGTAGTTCCACCAGACCTGGAAATCCCGAATACGTTTACGCCAAATGGAGATGGGAAAAATGATACTTTCCAGATTATTGGAAGAGAAAATTATGAATCTATTGACCTATCCGTATTCAACCGTTGGGGCGATCAGGTATACCACAACAACAATTATAAAGATGAATGGGATGGTGCAGGTTTAAATGAAGGAACCTACTTCTATGTATTGAAACTAAAAAAAGGAGGAGTAATCACCTCTCGTAAAAGCTGGATTTTAATCAAAAGATAATGAAAATTAGAAAATTGATCATCGTAATGTTAGGTGTCTGCAGTATGCAAATTGGGAAAGTAGCCGCGCAGCAAAATATTCAGTTTACTCAGTATATCTTTAATAGCCTGAGTATAAATCCTGCTTATGCGGGTTATAAAGAAGAGTGGTTTGTTCAACTCGGATTGCGGGCGCAATGGTTGGGAATGGAAGGAGCACCACAAACAGGAACCGCCTCCATTGATGGAATCTTAGATCCGCAGGATCGTAAAATGGGCCTAGGAGTACAAATTACAACCGATAAAATCGGCGCACAATCCTCAACCTCTGCAACATTGAACTATGCCTACCGACTACAATTGAATGGAGAAGATACACAACGTTTGAGTTTCGGATTGGGAGTAGGGGCAGCGCAATACAGTTTAAAAGGACAATTGTTAACCACAATCACCCCCGGTGATGAATCAGTCCCAGTCGGAAATCAAAGCAATATCGTTCCCGATTTACGCCTCGGTGTATTTTATAATTCAGACTATTGGTACCTCGGACTTTCCGCTTTAGACATCTTCTCCGGACCTGATAAAAGAAGAAACCAATCCTCTTCCTTAAACATCATCCGTAGCCGACATGCCTACCTGATGGGTGGTGCATTAATCAATCTAAGCCCGGAAATCAGAGTCAGACCTAGCATCCTCATCAAAGAAGATTTTAGAGGACCAACTAGTGCCGACTTAAACGCCATGGTCATCATTAATGATAAAGTCTGGATCGGTGGTTCTTTCCGTACAGGATTTAGCCTATGGAAGAAACCATTGGAAGGACTCTCCCTGAGTAAAGAAAACTCTCTCTCCGGGATCGTCCAGTTTTTTGTAAACGACCGATTCAGATTGGGCTACTCCTACGACCAGGTCACCAGTGCATTGGGTAGCAGTCAGAATGGATCTCATGAAATTACTATGGGCCTGGCCTTTGGCAAAGCCCCAAGGTCTTTCATCTGTCCACGAGTATTCTAATAACCAGGCATCGGATAATGTAACCTCGTATCTTTGGAATTACCCAACATCGCCCCCTGGACTGTTGGCGGACTTACGGGAGTAGTATGGATATTGTTCAGCAAATCATTGTGCTTCTCCAATAGTGTGATGTATTTGTTCATCCAATACTGTACAGTATTAGAGTAATATTGGTCATTTTCTATCTTATCCCGCACCAGAGTAGCCATGATTTTATCTCCCTCTTTTGCGAAAGCTTCAGGGAAATCATTCGAAAAATCATAATCTATCGCAAAGCCAATCCTACATACCACATCAATACTGATCTTCTTTTGTTGAAACCAATTGTAAATAGAAGTTCTGCTGACATCTAAAATGCGGGAAAGCTCAGAAATGCCAATCTTGTTGCGCACGATGCGCTCGATTAGACCGTCGTTGTTTATATCCATAAGATAATAGTTTAGGTTAATTAGAAACCAGCATACTATTACTCAAACATGAGATCAGTTGGGACTAATCTGTTAGAAAGATAATAAAATAATTGCCAGTTTCACAACTAAAAGTTTTATTTTGAAATAAATAATCTGAAATAGCACTATTCATTAAGAATATGGGCTATTAAGGATCAACTATCTAATCCCTCATCAATAGAATTGTTACTGATGAACTCAGGAAGGATAGCCTTGAGTTTTCGAATATCGGTATAAGGGAAAGAAGTCTATATCCGCTGTTTCGCGGATCTCTAGTTTTTCTACCAAAGCATCATATACTGCTGGATTTGCAATGAACCTCCAACTGCTGAAATCAAGAATCAAATCTGAAAAACAAGCCTTCCATTCAAAAAGAGAATCTCTTTTGAAGTTAAAACCCCCACCAAGATGAAAATAACGGGCACCCATTTTTCGTCCAATAACGGTGATCTCATCAGTGAGCAATCTGGCAGGAGAATCCGGTAAATAAGCAGTAAGTGTGCCTAAAAGATGCGCCTGGATAATTTCATTGGTGCAGACCATATAAACACCGGATACTGCCTTATCATGGAGGTACACCAGCAGTAATTTGCTGCTTAACTCGTCCGAATGATAGAGGTCTCTAAAGTAAGAACCCGGAAAAAGATAACTGTCTGAAGCACCAATCCTTTTCATGTTTTCCGTGTATATATTCGCGAAAATGTCAATGTCTTCTATCGAATCCGACTCCCTGACCACATAACCCTTACTTTTCAATTGACGGATCTTTCCCCTCAATCGCCTATGGTATTTTTTACGCTGCGTTTCCAAAGAAAGACTCAGGTCTATCGCTACCGTTTTGCCATTAGAATGGATGCTCCCAAGTTCAGCTAAGGACAAGCGCTGGTCGAAAAAAGGATGTAATGTTGAAAATACCGACACAATCTTTTCCTCTTTCAAAGATTCCAGAAAAGAAGTCCTGAAGTTTTCAAGAAAGGAGGGACTCAGGTCAGTAAATTTCTGATTAGAAATAGGTCCGGTATATCCGTAAATGGAAGTCAGGTCTGAGTATTCTTCCCCTGGAATTTCTCTTTTGATGAATGGAAAAGCCAGGTACGTTTCCCCTTCTTCATAAACGAACAGCAAAGGCTCACCCCCAACATCTAAAGAATGGTAGTGCCAGGTATGGTAGAAGTCGTGCTGTAAGGAGTTTCCGACATAATACTTCCAATCTTCTTTTTCAAATAGCTGTAGGAGTCTTTTCATAATTGACGGATGATTTGTAGGAGATAATCCATCTCCTTAAGGCGCATTAGTTTTTGTTGATCATTTCTACCCATTGCGTCATGATCTTTTCTTTATTGAAGTGTTGCTCCACATATAGTTTTCCTTTATGGCCAAGTTGATGTCTTTCTGTAGCACTAAGCGCCATCATTGCTTTCATTTTTTCGGCAAGATCTTTTGCGTTTCTTTTTTTTGTCAGCATTCCGCATCCGGCATTGCCTACCAGTTCTGTAATCCCATCAATGGCGGTTGCCACAATAGGTTTGCCATGAGACATCGCCTCTATAATCGCATTGGGCATGCCTTCAGAATGAGAAGAAAGGACAAATGCATCTGCCGAATGCAGGTAGAGTGAAGGTTCCTGCTGGAAATCCAATAATCTCACATATTTCTTAATCCCCAGGTCCAGCACCATTTGATAAGGCCAGGAAGCTTCATTTAAACCGCCGATGATATCCACACGGAAGGAGCCTGGTTTCAGTAGCGCAATCGCCTCAAAAAGCGTGAGGTAGTCTTTATTCCAACTGAAATGCGCCACACATACCCATGTAAAAACGGCGTGTTTCTGTGGTACAATCATAGAAACACTGGGCATCGTGATCAAATTATGGATCACTTTACTCTCTTTTCTTACCAGATTTAACCTTTCGAAACTGGCTTTCCCTGCCGCCGAATTAAACACCACCTCATCATCCATCATTTTCGACAGCTTCATGAGTAAATGCCATTTATTGGGAATCACGGAAGTCCTGATAGCGGAAATCAATTTGAATCCATGTCTTCTTTTAAGCATTCTCGAAAATAAAATAGCGGCAAACATAAAGGCAATGACCAGGTCTGGTTTATGGATGGAAAATAGCCTGTTTAGCCTTTTCCAATTCTTGTAAGGTTCATTTCTCCAGTTGTTTAAGGTTGCTACTTTTAAACCCAAACGTTTGAAGCTCAGGTCAAACTCATTTTTAGGTTTTAGCGAAATGATCAATAGATCAAAACCCCTGGAATGTAAGTCGCTGGCAATGCTTAGCAACTGTGTTTCTACACCTCCCTTGCTCAATGATGGACTGAGGAGGATAATTCTTTTGTGCTGATTGATCATATCCTGTGGTATTTTGAGCATGACCTCAAATGAGGCGCATGCATTTAGATGCTCGAAAGCTGGAACAGTGCCGTCCATCTGGCCGTGGTGTGTTCCACTGCATTACTCAGTTGTATTTTTCGGGCATTAACGGATATTTTAGCTTTTAAAAGCGGATCATTAAGGATCATATTCATGGCAGAAGCCAATTGGTAAATGTTCCCCGTTTTAATCAATAAGCCGTTTTTTCCATGATCAATAAGATCCGAGGGGCCGTATTCGCAATTCGTAGCAATACATGGACTACCTAAACTCAGCGCTTCCGATAAAGCATTGGGATAACCTTCATTTCGGGAAGAAAGTACAAACATATCCGCCTGTCGGTAGTAATCTTGTATATTTTCACGGAAGCCAATTAGCTTGATCCGCGCAGTTAAGCCAAGCGCTTCTATCTGTGCTTCCAAAGCCTCGCGTTGTTCGCCTTCACCGGAAATTAACAGGTGCAGATTTTTTTCTTCTACTCTCTTAAAGGCATTGATCAATACATCAAATCCCTTTTGTGCAGTCAGCCGGCCTACCCCTAGAATGAAGCGATGGGGATAGACCTGACTGTGCTGCGATTCCGGGAATATAGTAATCGGATGGTTAATTACTTTCAGATTGCTCAGCCGCTTAAAAAGCTTAGTTTTCCTGAAGCCATCTGCCATGCTTTTAGAAGGCAATACCACGGCTCTTGCTTGCTGATATAATTTATAGGTCACCCATCGCATCAAGGGATTGAATTTCCTGATGGTTGAAGAAGGCGTAATGCATTCGGCTACGATAAATGGAAAGTTTAACATAATACAGCTGAGACCCGTCCATAAATTCGCAGAGGTCATAAAAGAGACCACAACGGATGGGTTTTCGCGCTGCAATACATACATTAACCGGGAAAATACCTGGATGTAATTCCAGCAACGATGCAGCAATCCTCGCTTTCGCGGATATTTGATCAGCCTACGAACCAATATTCCTGGTTCCAGGGAGTATACCGGTTCAGTAGCATTTAGACAAATGATCTGTACCTCATGTCCTTTTTGATGGTGGTAATTAGCGAGGTTGGAAATGACCCTTTCTGCACCACCAGAACCATGTAAGGAGTTGATCACAAATAATAACTTTTCTGGAACTTGATTTACCATAAGGAGCGGATGGTTTGTGCGGCTTTGTTAAACCGGAAATAACGTAAGTCAAAAAGCAGGTATTGCTGGAGGTAAATTTTTAATAGCGCTTTCTTTTGATAAGTATTGTACTTGAAATTCTGGATCATCAGGTCGAAATCGCTGATCATTCTTAGTTTTCTCAGTTTAGGATCAATCGTGCTCCATATCCCTCCACTATGCAGCCGGTAACAGGCCATCACCCTTGGAATCACGAAAATCTTTTTGCCGGTCTGAAGGACGTATAATTTAAATAGGGTGTCAGTACGGTAAGTTTTATGATACCAGTCCTGCAATCCTACCGACCTTATTCCCTCATCATTTTTGATCATTAAGGAACAAATTCTGGTTTCTTCTCTTCTGCCAAGTAGGAGGTCTTCGTAGCTAAATTCCAGTTTTTCAGGCCTTGGATCTATATAGATCATTTGATCCTTTTCATTGATCACCTGGGTGTAATGGCAACAAATGACATATTCCGGATGACTTTCTAAAAAATCCACTTGCCTTTGAAGCTTCATCGGGTCAGTCCAGAAATCATCGCCATCACACATGGCAATGTATTTTCCTTTCGCCTCCTTCATGGTCAATAGCTGGTTTTTTTTGGAGCCTACATTGCTTTTCGCCCGTACAACTCTCAAAAGTTCAGGGTATCTCTTTTGATAATAATCCAGAATATGACCCGTGTTATCCGTAGAATGGTCTTCGCCAATAATGATTTCCAGCTTAAAATTGCAACGCTGCATTAAAAAGCTTTCTACCGCCTGGACAATGTATTTTTCATGGTTGTAGGTGATGCAGCAAATGCTGACCATGAGGTCTTTTTGAGCTTTCATAAGATCAGGAGAAGGGGGGATGGAGAAAGAAATGACTATGGAAAAGAATGCCCGTTTATCGGGATGTGCTGGTGATTTCCAAGGTCAATGTTGACTTTTCTTTTTTTGATGACCACCGGTTCCTGATAATTTTGCACCCGCCATAAGATGCGGCAAATCAGGTCGAGATCAGAAGTTTTGAGGGTATGGTATAGCGGAAGACAAAGCATTCTTTTGGAAACATCTTCGCAGATCGGCAGCTTTGTTTTGAGCACATACGGTAGCGCTGATAGGGCTGGGTAAAAGTAACGCCTGCAATATATTTTAGAACCTTCCAGCCTTTTCATGCATTGCAACAACAGTTCTTCCGTTTCAAAAAGTACCGGAAAGTAGGCGAAATTATAATCCATATTGTCATTCAACTTTGGAAAGCTGACTTTAAAGTTTTTCAATCGCTTGTAATAATGATAGGAAAGTGTTCTCCTGCGTTCCAGGATTTCTTCAATATGTTCCAGGTTACACAAGCCCATTGCAGCATGAAATTCACAATTTTTTCCATTGATACCTGGCCGCTTGTCGAATGTTTCCAGACCATTATGTCCGAAGTTTCTCATACAGGCAAGGGTTTTCAGTAGGTAAGGATCTTTGGTGAAAACCGCACCCCCTTCAATGGTATGGAACAGCTTGGTGGCATGAAAACTTGCGGTACTGATGTCGCCATAAGCGAACACAGATTTATTTTTATAAGTGGTACCAAAACAATGGGCAGCATCATAAATCACTTTTAGCTTATGCTGGTCGGCAATGGCTTGAATGGCATCAATATCACAAGGATTTCCAAAAGTATGGGTGGCCAGAATGGCCTTTGTTTTCGGCGTGATGGCAGCTTCTATTTTGGCAGGATCAATATTGAAGGTCTCGGGATCGATGTCTACAAAAATTGGGATACAACCTTCCCAGGCAATGCTACTCGTGGTTGCTACATAAGAAAAAGCAGTAGTGATGACTTCCCCATGGATGTCAAGGGCTTTAATGGCCATTTGCAATGCTATGGTGCCATTAGACACAAATAGCAAGTGTTTTATTCTCAGGTACTCCTGAAGTTTAGTCTCTAATTCATTGACCAGCGGCCCATTGTTGCTGAGCCATTGACGCTCCCAAATGCTGCTGATATAACGATTGAAATCTTCCATGTTTGGAAGAAAGGGTTTAGTTACGGGAATCATTTTTTGAAGATTAATTATTTGAAATCTGTTGCTGTGCTCAGTTTAAATAAGGCGCTACCCTAAAAATTACCGTCAGCACATCCTGATCATTAAATCCTGTCACGAGGCGTCGTACTAAAAACACTAACAGGTAGATCAGGAGGCTTTCGGCAAAACAATAAAAAAACAATCATGAAATTCTCTTTGAGCAGCGATTGCTGGATGTTTCATTTTTTTGATCAATTAAAGGATATTGGTATGGAATGTATAGTGTTTAAAATCACATTGCTTAGCGGAAAGTTGCTGACTAATGCGCAGTTCAAATGATCAAAAGCCAGGATCACATTCTTACCCTGAACACGGATGACTGTCCCTTCCTGGTCAAAAAACAAACCTTTCTTCACTCTGATCCGATCACCGGAATTGATCTCCTGAAGGCTCACCACTTCTACATCTGGACAGTTATGCGTATATTCTTTTATTTTCTCAATCACCTGATCCTGGATTACTGCAGGTTTGGCCATGTAATACACAAAGTTCATTACGCCTAACGTTTGTCGCACTTTATACGCCTCACGGTCATTAATGCGTACAAAAACATAAGAGTTAAACAGTGGAAGTATGACTTGTTTTCTACGGTCCGCCCATTGACTGGTTACTTTTTTAACAGGACAGTAGGCTTCTATGCCCTGCATTTGTAAAAGCCGGTCAACTTTTTTTTCCCATCTCGGACGGGTATAAACCACTAGCCATTGTTTGCGCCATAACGTAAGGTGTGTATCATGTAATTCCATAAAGCAACATTAAAAAGAGGTGATTAAAATTGTATTTGGGTACAGCTTCGCTACCTCAGTTACATGAGTAGCAGTATCTAAAGCATTAAAGGCATTTTTTTTTGATGAAATTACGATATAGAATAACCATAATTAGTTCCCGTTTTTTACGGTAGAATAAAGTTATCTAATTATAATTCAAGAGGATATGGTTTTGAGAAGTTGTAGGGAAACTGTTAAAATGGGCATTCTTATGAACAAGAAAAATGCGGAAAGACAGATCATATGAACAGTTTGTACAGTCCGAATTGACATAGACAGGAGTAGCATTTAAACATTTTACTCCAATAATGTGTTAATTTGTTTGATGATCTCAATTTTTTTATATTAGGTTAAGCGGATTGAAAAATGATCGGTTTCAAAAACTATTAAATTTATGTTTGACGAATTGAGTAAATACAAACAAGGCAATTTCTTTTTTCAGGCAACAGACAGTTTAGTAGAAGTCTGCAATGTAGACGCCCATAATTATGGGCTGTATCTGGTATATGCACTTCGGAAGGGTAGGGTGGAGCTGGTTTATATTAATAAATCCGGTCCACCGGAAAAACCAAATGATTTGAAGGTCAGTTCAGATATTGCGGATGATCTGAGAGAAAACCTATTGAATGGTTTTCAATTTGGGGAAATTGAACGTAAGAACTCCTGGCCAGTTCAAATGATGATTGAAGATATCGAAGCACTACATATTCATTGGTACGTGACTTACGATCAAAAGAACAAAGATTTACCAGCAACAATGAAGTCCAAAATTCTGCAAATCTATCAGGGAATTTATGGTCAGTTGCCGAGATGGAACCAAACATAAACTCCTGATCGCAAATGAATGCGATATATAACTAATACAGATTGTACAATTATTTTATTGTACATACACTGTTTTAATGTTCACAAATTCCCTAATTCCAAAAGAACTGAGTTCTCTGCCATAGCCACTTTGGTTGATGCCTCCAAAGGGTAATCTGGAATCCGATTTAACGAGACTATTTACAAAGCAAGAGCCTGCGTTTAATTTCTTTGCTGCAATTTCTTCGCCATGCGCTTTCGAAGCGGTAAATACTGCTGCTCCCAATCCAAACGGACTGTCGTTAGCGATTTTTATCGCTTCTTCCTCATCCTTTGCGGTAATTAACAAGGCCACCGGACCGAATATTTCTTCCTGATAAGCTGGCATTCCCTTTTTAATTCCGCTGAGAATGGTAGGGGTATAAAATGCATGATCTCCTTTGAATTCCGGAATTTTTCCACCAAGAATACATTTTGCACCTGCTTTGATGTTATCGCTTACTTGTTGATGTAGTTCATCGCGTAGGTCAATTCTGGCCATCGGACCAAGGTCGCTTTGTTTATCAAATGGATCTCCGGTAATTTTCGACTGCATCTTTTGAAGAAAGATTTTTGTGAACTCTTTTTCTATCTCTTTTACCAGAATGAATCTTTTCGCGGCAATGCAACTTTGGCCGTTATTGATGAGCCTGCTTTGCATACAAATTTCTGCAGCCTGCTCTAAATTAGCATCCGCCAATACCAGATAAGGGTCACTTCCTCCCAATTCCAGTACCGTCTTTTTCAAATGAAAACCTGCTTGTTGTGCAACCTGTTTTCCTGCTTCGGTACTTCCTGTCAGGGTAACGGCCTTAATGAAGGGGTGGGCGATGGCTTGTTTCACCATTTTACTGTTGATCAGTAATACGTTGAAAACATCTTTTGGAAAGCCGGCTTCTTTGATCACATCTTCTATCGCCAATGCGCAACCGCTCACGTTGGACGCATGCTTCAATACTCCAGCATTTCCTGCCATCAGCGCTGGAGCTAAAAAGCGGAACAATTGCCAAAAGGGAAAATTCCATGGCATCACCGCAAGGACTACTCCTAATGGCTGAAAGCTCACGTAACTCTTGGTCGCTTCGGTTGCAATGATCTCGTCTTTTAGGAAATTAGCACCATTGGAAGCATAATAATCACATACGGCAGCACACTTTTCTATTTCTGCAATTCCTGCTGCTAAGGGTTTCCCCATTTCTTTGGCCATTAAAGTAGCCAGTTCAGTCTTCCGCTTTAAAAGTACCGCTGAAGTGTTCCTCAGGAACTCTGCCCGTACAGAAAAACGGGTATCTTTCCACTTTAGCCAGGCGGCATGGGTCTTTTCTATTTTCGTATTAACTTGCTTTTCTGTATCTTCTATATAGGTTTTAATCGTTTTTCCGTTGGTCGGGTTCACTGATATCATAAATTCTCCTTTTTGTATCTAAGTTATAACAGCAATTAAACAGGGCGATTTGTTTGCTCAATTTTTGGACATAAATCTCCTGTAACTATAAGGAAAGATAGTTAATTTCTGCGGCTGTTAAAATATTTATACTAAAAACAGGTGTTTGTACCTAAGGAATTTATCTCTTAGCCAGGCTTCCCGGGTAGGTGTTTTAGTCGCTCTTTGAGAACCTCATATTCT
>NZ_JAVTST010000013.1:0-48492 GCF_032678745.1 Pedobacter gandavensis | reverse complement strand
TACTGGATCCCCAGCTAAACAAAACACCGTAATTTGTGGCATTTGGATCTGATTTCCCGTAATCATAGGGGCAATCACCAGCACATCTTCTGTATTGCAATCAGGCAAATTACCATTATAATTTCTACCCTCAACAGCGGTTGAAGAACCTTCATAACTGGTAAAAGTATTGGGAAAAGCATTGACCAAAGGTGTTACCAATCTATCTGGATGAATGGCTGCTCTTAGAGGATCTGGAAATAATGCCTGTGCGCTAACATGATAAATACCAGGAGGAACAGTACAGTCAATTTTTGCAGTAAGCTTGATCAAAACCTCATCACCTGGAAACAACGTAAAATCCCCAAAAATCAGTCGAACAGCAGTCGTGTCCAAATTAGTCAACTGTTCCGGACCACTGGCATCACCAGTATAAAATACTTCTGACGATACAAAAGAAAAACCCAACGGCAGTTTCATTTCTAACTTGATTCCAGAAGCAGTAGCCTGCTGCAGATTAGTAGTTCGGATAAAATAGGTGACCTGCCCACCTGCATAATAGCTGAGAGTTACATCACTTTGAGAAACGGTAGTGATGAGTTCTGGAAAACAAAGGCCATACCTTAAATGTGGCGGAAGGTCATTATTGCTAAAATGCCTCAGATTCCCATCCTGACCATCCGCAGCGGATTTTGTCTCATTCGTACCGGACAATGTGCCGGCTTTCCCTTTACTTACATCGGTTATTGCTCTTGAAACAGTCATAGAGGAGAAAATCTGTCCACCACCGCCGCCGCCGCCAGGCCCTGCACTGGAAACAACAGCACCTCTGAATGCTGTTGGTAAGCCATTACCTCCTTTGGCTTCAACAAGAACATTGGCTGGTAAATCTCCATGAAGTTCATTAATGAAAATGGTACCACCAGCTCCTCCTCCTGTCCCTGAAACGAGAGGTTGAAATTCTCTTGGATCGTTGCCCAAGGTGAAATTTTTTAAAAAATATCCGTTGGACCGGATAGATCCCGTTCCCGTAATCCGACCCGCATTAATCAGAACAACTGCTCCACCATTAAAAAGGTCCCCCCCATGACCACTATCTTTAAGATCACCGCCACCGCCTCCACCTCCAGGAATCAATCGGTCTATAACTGAAGTATTGTCATATACATTAGAGCCCGGACGTCCGCCATTTGGAAAAGTATCTCTTGGATCCCCACGACTAAGGCCATTACCGCCAACTCCTCCAGCCCCGGCATTTCCACCACCTCCTCCCCCAGCCAAATAGAGATTACCTGCACCTCCTGCATTTGCAGGTGCTCCTTTACCCCAGGACCCCAATGGAAAACCATATCCTGGCGTACCAGCTATTCCATTTGCTTTACCTGAATATCTATATGGACCATCTCTTGCAGTAAGTTGAGCATAAACATCACTCTTATTATATTCCCCGTCCCCTATTTCAAAATAACGTCCCTTGTTCCCTCCCAAAAAACCACATGCAGAAACATCAATATTGTCCCCATTTAAATCAAAAACTCCCGCGACATTAAAAGCCAATACCCCGCCTACCTTACCATTAAATCTCGGTACAGTTAAAGTGCCCCTAATTGGATCAAGTTGAACATTAGCGTATTGAGGAACCCTAATGACCTGAAAACTTCGGGAACCACGGAGAGCGGTTGGAGCAGCACTTGTGTATTCATTGACTGTACCTTTTCCTGCACCCATTCCTCTGAAAATTAATAAACCTCCCCTAAGAGACACAGAATTTGTTGCTACAATATATTCGTATTTACCACTATTACCTAAGTCCGTGTATCCAGTTCCACCAAGCCGGTCTGGCCCGGAAAAAGGATCGTTTGCCCCATAGTTCGCATCATTGCTAAAATTTATAATAGCATCCTGCATCTGAATCAGGATCAAAAGATCTCCAGGGCTAATGGGAATACTCCCACAATGATCATATAAAAGGCCATCATTCGATCCTACTCCATTGAGCATGATCTGCCTAGATCCAGTGGCAAGAACCACATCACCTGCAGGAGCGAAATAGGTATTGATAGTGCTTGATCGATCAGCAAGAACCCCATCTTTACCTGGGGTTCCACACACTTGTGCATATATATTTTGAAATGCAAAACATAAATAAAACAGTAGCAATATGTTCTTCGTTCTCATTCGAATCAAAATAAAACACAAACTACTTATTTATTCTAAAATTAAACTATTTTACAATAAACATATTATTGTCCACTATATAAGAATATTTATTCTTTAATTAAAATAACTATAATCATTACAAATGATTGACGACTCTGGTAATTAAATGCCAAAATTATCAATACAACAACCCAAAAACCGCCTATTATTTCACCTTATTCCTATTCTTATTCAGCTTGATCTTAATCTTACCATCCTCCCCATCTGTTGCCAGTAAATGAAGTACAATCCCCTTCATCCTACGTTCCTGAATTTCCTTTTTATCAGTAATATCTGCATCTTTTTTAGGGTTCCTCAATGGCACGTCCACGGCAATATTCGTTCCTTTCGACATAGAATACACCCCTGAAACATCCATATTCAGGATACTGGAATTGATCTGCATTGGCGCAATCGTAATCAGCGGACCGCGAACATCAAACTTCCCGTTCAGGTTACTAAAAGTGATATTATCCAGATCTCTGAAAGGGAAAGCAAATTTACCCACACTTTTTACGGGTTCAAACTTCAACAATGCCCCCTGTTTGAGGTCAAAACTAATATCTCCTGCCAAGGAATTCGTCACCACTCTCCCCTGATCGGTAATCAAACCACCAATCTTCGATTTAGAAAAAAGATAACCTTTCAGGTTTTTAGAAGTCAGCGTAGTCATTCCGAAGTTGTCAAATGAGTAAAAGAAATTCTTAATGTCTACATTATTCAAAGTTGTATTCACAAGGAATCGATTCATATTTCCTTTTTGGGCGATATTCCCATCTACTTTCATAGAGCCACCACCATGTTTCACACTAATATTTTTCATACCAATACCTGCCTCAGAAAGAAACAAATCTGCCATTACATCCGTGCCGACAAACTTATTATAATATACCTTGGCTACCCGCAAATGCATATCTACCTTACTCTTCTCAAATAGATCATTTACATCTTCTGAGAAACTGGTATTTTTATTATTCTTTTTTGCAGTCCTGGCTGGTTTTCTGCTACCTAGAAAACCTAAGAACTCTCCCAAGTGTAACTGCGGACTTCTAATCTGCCAGTTCAGTAAAATTTTCTCCGGATCATTATAATACAAATTCAGGAAATTACGAATTCTACCATCCATCATCACAATACTCTTTCCGCTTTGCAAACGAATGTTTTTAATAAAAAGATCATCTGTAGTAAAATTCAAAGACACCGCCGTATTGGTGAAATTCAACTTTCTTGGCACATAGCTCACATCAGCATTCACCACATCTATAACACCCGTAACCAATGGCTTGTGCAGCTTAAAATCAACAATATCCGCTTTGTAAGCCAATTTCACCGTTGCTGTTCCTTTCCCAAACTTCAATGTTTCCGTACCTATTGCTTTATTCAGTTTAGCAACACTAAATTTCGATTTGAAAACACCAGTAGCAATTGGTTTCTCCAGATTAAGAATAAGCATTGTATCAATTGAAAAAGGCATCTCGGTATAAGCTCCTTTAAACTGATACAACTTAATCGCCGAATTCGCATCTGTAAAGCCCTTACCCTTTTCATAGTTATTAGTAAAAACTCCCTTAAAATTGCAGCTATCAATCAAAGCTCCGGGAGTTTTCAACACATTGTCTTTCACTAATGCAGTTACATTAATTTCCGGATCACCACCAGGTCCCATATTACCATTCAAAGTACAACTCGCATCAATAGGCGTTTTCAGATCAAACATCAATAGTTTCTCCGTAATATTCGGTGCCAACAAGTTGGCTGCATCTTTCCATAGGATGGAAGGTGCTTTGATATCTATTGTAAAATCAGTATTCTCTTTTGAGGTGTCAAATTTAGCCCCAATCATAAAAGGATCTTTTCCAATATTCAATTGATTCGGTGCGACCAGAAGAACCCCGGTATCCTCATCATAATTGATCTTAAAAGGCCCCTCTAACATCTTATCCTTAATAAAACTACCTCTTCTCGTGTTAAAGGCCATGCTCTTCGCCAACGTCTTTAATTTCAGTTGAGCCTCCCATCCGGAAAATGAATAATCCATCTTTCCTTCCAGATCATCCACTACAAAATGAAACAACTTATGTCCTTTTCTATTGTCGACAATAAAATCCACATTATTTAAGCTGAATTGTTTCAATTGAGCATCTGTATTTCCCTGATCAGATTTAGGTTCTTTCTTCTCTTTTTTCTTGAAAACCGCGGTGTTACTATAACCGGAAGAATCTGTAAACAAGTCAATTTTAGCATTATTAATTCCTATCTTTTTGATCTCAATAGTCCCTCTCAATAAGGCCATTGTATTCACTGAAACTTCAAAATCCTCTGCCTCCAGCAAAGTATGTTGATGTTCCTTCCACAGACTATCTTTAATCACCACATTTCTAAGACCAATAGAAACCCCAGGAAAGCCTTTAAAGAAAGTAGGCTCCATGCTCCCAATAGTTAGTGAACCATGTAGATTTTTATTCAATTTCTCTGTAATCGTGGCCAGTAAAGTCTTTTTATTTGCATTCACATACAAACCAAGTCCTATAAAAATAAGCGCTACAAACGCTATTAAACCAACAAATATTCTGAGTGTAATCTTAGACCAGCGAGGCATTTTTTCCATTGTAAAAAGCTAACGTTTTTAACCATCAAATTGTTTGGCAACAAACTGCTTTGCAGGACAATTACCCCAATTTATGAAAAACAATGCGATTAACACACAGCCCTAAACAAGAAAACCCGCAAAGTCTTAAGCTTTGCGGGTTTAAAATTATGTTAAAGAAACAATTAATCCATAGAGGCCATATCAATTACAAAACGATACCGCACATCACCTGCCAGGGTTCGCTCATATGCTTCATTGATCTGATTCATGTTGATCATTTCTACATCAGAAGTGATGCCATGCTCAGCACAATAATCCAGCATCTCCTGAGTTTCCTTAATTCCACCAACCAATGAGCCAACCAAACTACGGCGACCAAAGATCAGTTGTACCGCATGCACCTCAGATGGTGTTGGTGGCACACCCAGTAAGATCATCACACCATTGGTACGCAATAAAGCCAGATATTGGTTATAATCATGCTCCGCAGAAACCGTATCGATGATGAAATCAAATGTATTGGCAAGACCTTTCATGGTCTCAGCTTCGGTAGTCAATGCAAAATGATGCGCACCTAACTCCTCAGCATCTTTAGCTTTTCCTGGAGAACGACTCAACATCGTCACTTCCGCACCCATAGAAGCAGCAAGTTTAACTGCCATATGGCCTAAACCACCCAAACCTACAACCGCAAGTTTATCTCCTTTTTTCACGCCCCAATGTTTCAAAGGAGAATAAGTAGTGATCCCTGCACAAAGCAAAGGCGCTACTTTTTCCAATGGCAACTTATCAGAAACACTCAAAACAAAACCTTGTGTTACCACGATATGTGTTGAGTAACCGCCATAAGTAAGGGTTTTCTTATCTTGTTCAAATGAATTATAAGTCTGTGTATGACCATTTTCACAATACTGTTCCTGATGGTCTTTACAGTTATTACAATGACCGCAAGAATCTACAAAACAGCCGACACCCACCGTATCGCCAGCTTTGAACTTACTAACATTAGCCCCTACACGGGTCACTTTACCGACAATCTCATGGCCGGGAACAACAGGATACATGGTGCCTCCCCATTCATTCCTTGCGGTATGAATATCTGAATGACACACTCCTGAGTATAAAATCTTAATCTCCACATCTTCTGCACCCGGCTCCCGACGAGTCAACTGATAAGGTTCCAATGCTTTATCTGCTTTATAAGCTGCGTATGCTTTTACTGAAGTCATATCTTTTATGATTAGTTTTCTTTATAAATACCGAAACTAATGAAAATGTTTTGGCTAAAAACCATAGGTACTTGTATTCTTGCTCAACTATTACACAAACGTTTGCATATGCTGTTAAAAAGATAAATAGCCAAAAAACCTATTAAAAATCTCAACTAACAATAGAAAACAAAATAACATCCTCAGACAGGGCTTAGAAAAACGAATAGCTTTTCCTACAATCCTTATTCAGATCACACCAGTCTACACAACCGTTTGCGCAACACTAAACCAACTGACTATCAATACTTCTCCTGAACTTATATTATAATTAAATCTATTCCTAAACCCAATCATTATGAAATTAACCAATTTCTACTTCAAGCCGGTTTTACTGCTGCTGTTCCTATTTACCTATCTGACTTCCTGTCAAAAGTCCATCCTTGCTGAAAACATCGAAAAGCAGCAGCGGGAACTGAACAGCAGCCTCGCTGTTGCTGGTACCGAAAATGCAGCACCATCACAACACATTTTCTTTTCTTTTCCTTCGGATGCCATTGCAAAAATTCACAAGATTAAGATTACCCAATCCGCCAATGCAGAATATTTCTCTGTTCACAATTACTCAGGCGGTTACAATGGTTTCCAACAAACCCCGGACAATTCTTTTGGCACACCAAACATCCTGATTGCTTCACATTGGGATCCTAATACCGCAGGCGGTGTGTTCTCCAGAGTAGCCTACACGGCAACAAACACCATTAGCGGCAGATTCGGCGGTGAAGGTGATGGTTACAAAACCATTAATCCATATCAATGGGCCCTCAATACCTGGTACAATATTGCCATCAGGTCCTGGAAGCTCAATGGAGAGCTGTTTATCGGCACCTTCGTTCAAAACATGAGTACCGGAATCTGGTTCCATACTTCTACCCTTGCCATTCCGGAGCGAACCACCTTTTTAGGCGCCGGAAATGATTCCTTTCTCGAAAACTGGACAGGTGGCAATCCTGCCTATGATGGTAGTTTCATCAGGAAAGCTTTTTTCAAAGACTGCTGGAACCTAAGTACCACCAACGTATGGCAAAAACATACCAGCAGAAGTTTTAGCGCCAATTCTGGTGATGAAGGTAGAAATGGCATCTACGATCGTGCTTTTAATTCCGGATATGATGCAACAGAAGATGCCTATTTTATGGAGCATGGCGGTAGCGTACAACCCGATGCCGCTTTTGGTACAGGTCGAACTTTAACCCTACCTGCACAAACCAATCAGGGAACGGCACCAGTCATCACTGTTGGAGAAACCCAGTCTGTAGCTGCTGTTTATTCAGGAAATACCATTTACATCAGCTGGACCAACAATAGCATAAAAACCCCTCAGTTCTCTTCAAAAGTGGAATTGATCGACCCTACTGGAACAGTTATCAATACAATTGATGAAGTCCTTCCTCAAAAAAGAACTGCCAGCTTTAGCAATGTGACGCTGGGAAGCGGGACCTATACTGCAAGGGTTACCATTACCGATATCTTTAACCAGGTAGCCCCAGCAATCAGCTCCACATTGATTCCTGGAGATCCACCTGCAACCTGGTATAGACTGAAAAACGCATCCAGTGGACTATACTTATCCGTTGAAGGAAACAGCACGGCAAATAGCGCCTATATTGTACAATCGATCAGTAGTGCCGGAGCAGAACAAAAATGGAAATTAAGCACACAAAATGGAGCCACCGTGCTGATCAACAGCAACAGCAATAAAGCCATAGACATTTCCGGAGGAACTCAAACCATAGGTGCTAATGTAATCCAATATACAGTGAGCAATGCCATCAACCAGCAATGGAACCTGGTTTCTGTGGGCACAAATAAATATGTCATTCAGAGTAATATGTCTAATCATTATATCCTAGACAATCCTGGCAGCAGTAGCACAAATGGTCAAAGGCTCGTCCTATACTCCATGAATGGAACTACAGGCACTGCCAATCAACAATGGATTTTAGAAGCGCAATAGTCTATTGATTTTATGAAGCATAAAAAAAGGGCTTTTAGTATTCACACTAAAAGCCCTTCTCTATTTATGTTTTGAAAACTACCCGATCTTATTCCGCTTCGCGTAAGTTTAAAGTTTTCGTTGTATTAGACCTGATCTCTTCAGTCATTTTTACATTTTTACTTAAAGCATGACCGTACGAAGGAATCATAGCTGTTAGTTTTTTCTGCCATTCTTTACTTTTCAATTGTTCGCCGAAGCAACGCTCCATTAAAGTAATCATGATAGATACAGCGGTAGATGCACCTGGTGAAGCACCAAGCAAAGCCGCAATTGAACCATCCGCAGCAGTAACCACTTCCGTTCCAAACTCTAAAATACCACCATGCTCCTCATCTTTCTTGATCACCTGAACACGCTGACCAGCGGTTTCCAGTTCCCAATCTTCCATTTTGGCAGTAGGCAAGTATTCTCTTAGGGCAGTCATACGGTCTTCCGGAGATTGACGCACCTGGTTGATTAAATATTTTGTTAGTGGCAAATTATCCAGTCCTGCTGAAATCATCGGACGAATATTATTCACTTTAATTGACATAGGAAGGTCCATTAAAGAACCATTTTTCAGGAATCTTGTAGAAAATCCTGCATAAGGACCAAAAAGTAACGCCTTTTTGCCATCGATCATTCTGGTATCTAAGTGTGGTACCGACATCGGTGGCGCGCCAACCGAAGCCTTGCCATATACTTTAGCCTCATGATTTGCAATGACATCCGGATTGATACATTTCAACCATTGTCCGCTTACCGGGAAACCGCCAAAACCTTTACCTTCAGGAATACCAGATTTCTCCAATAATGGCATCGAGCCACCACCAGCACCAATGAAAACAAATTTAGCTTTCACCAAACGCTTATCTCCTGTAGCCAAGTCTTTCACCTTCACTTCCCAAAGCCCATCTTTTTGCTTTAGTTTTTTGACATCATGAGAAAAGTACATATTCACACCTTCCATTTTCTGAAGTGTGTTGAACATCATTCTGGTTAAAGCACCAAAATTCACATCCGTTCCCATCGTCATTCTTGTCGCAGCTACCTTTTCTTCAGGATCTCGCTGATCCATTACCAATGGCATCCACTTTTTCAATTGCTCCGGATCTTCAGAATACTTCATTCCTTCAAAAAGGAGGTTTTCCTGAAGTCGGTCAAAACGTTCCTTTAAAAAGGCAACATTCTTCTCTCCCCACACAAAACTAACGTGAGGAATGCTCTTAATGAATGTTTCGGGTGATCCAACCAGGTTCTGATTAACCAGGAAAGACCAAAACTGCTTGGATACTTCAAAAGATTCTGCAATCTCAACTGCTTTTGCAGTTTTTACTGAACCATCTGCTAATTGTGGCGTATAATTTAGCTCACAAAATGCAGAATGCCCGGTGCCGGCGTTATTCCAGGCATCAGAACTCTCTGCCGCAGCAACGTCCAGTCTTTCAAAAATATCTATGGTGATATCCGGCTGCAATTCTTTGAGTAATACACCTAGCGTAGCGCTCATTATCCCTGCTCCAATCAATACAACATCCGCAGTTTTTTCCGAATTACTATTCTTACGAGTCATTTATTTGAATTTTTATGCAAAAATACAATACCTTATCAAATAAACCTTCAAAAAACAAGATGTTTTACGAATTATTTCTGTCAATTCTATAAAATTCAAAAAACTACACTCAGAAATGAGGTAAAGTCAAGTGAAATCAACTCAATTATCCGTCAAATTTTCATTCGTTCTAATTTTATTACCTGTATTTATAGGATAATTTCCTTTGATCAGATATAATTCACAGAAAGATATTCAGAATATCAACGATTTAGCAACTCATTTATTTGTCATTTTTAAATGACATGCCAAATATAATTTGGAGCGACTGTAAATTTAAAAGATCAGCCCTTTAAACTTACACAAAACACAGCTGCGAATTTTGGATATTGACATGCTCATTGATTATAAATCTCTTTAATTGTTATTACCTTTACACTATGTCTTTAGGTCGTATTAACTCCCAGGTGAATCTCAGCGCATTAGCAAAAATGATGTCTAATGCCGGGCTACAACGGATGATGTTTACCGATAATTTCAAACAACAAGCGAAGCACCTTAAGCAATTGCTAAAAAAAAACGGAGTTGAAGTTGAAAAGAAATCTTATGTTTCGGAGCTAATTAATAGTTCTTACGAGCATTTACTGACACACTACCGTCATGAATACTTGTATAAAGTTGCGCTACTAAACAGTTACGTTCTAAACAACTACTCGCTTTCCGACACCATACTATTAAATGAGTTTAAAATAGGCAATTCTAAGGCTGATACCATTTTAATCAATGGTACGAACAAAGTCTTCGAAATTAAAACTGAATTGGATAGTCCTGAGCGACTATACACTCAGATAAATGACTACTACAAAGGATTTTCTGAAGTTTACATTGTCATACATCATTCGGAAATTGGTAAATACTTAAATTGTGTCGATGACCATGTTGGGATAATGACATTTTCTAAACATCATACAATCGACTTGTTTAAACCTGCCCAAACTTATAATGAAAAGCTTGATATCCTGGTAATGATGAAAGCTTTACGCAAGGAAGAATATCTACAGCTAGTTTATGAAATTACTGGAAAACTCCCCGAAGCAACCCCAGTACGAATGTTTAAGGCCTGCATAAACCTATTGTCCAGCTACTCCGTACTAGATGTTCAGAATACATTTCTTAAAATTATAAAACAAAGGATCAGTCTTTCCACAAATGACCTCGTACAAGATCCGAGTGTTCCCGATATACTTCGTTTAGCATGCTATCACTACAATTTAAATCAGAATCAATATATTAGTCTAATTGAAAGGCTAACTCATCAGATTTAAATTAACGCTATGTACTTACCGTATCTCAGGGGTAAACAGTATGAATTACTCGCTTTGCGCGAGCTTTGTGCTTTACCATTAGACCCTCTTAAAATCTCTCCAATTGTTGAACCACTAAAAAAGGACCTTAAAAGTATAGAAACTGCTTTAATTGCACTCAAACGTATTGAAGTTCAAATGCAATTGATTGTGAATCCAGAACACGGTGACGTTTGGAGCATGAGCTATCTAGACCAGTTCGTAAACAAGATGTACATTTAGATTATTTACCCACGCAATATTTATGCGAATTCATCAAATCACTAGGTTTTGATGGCGTAGAATATAAAAGTGCGATGAATTCCAACGGCTATAACCTAGCCATCTTTACCGATAAAAAACTTGATTGCGTTGATGCTATTTTTCATCGGGTAACAAACTTACAATACGATTGGGAACCCAAATAATCTGCTAAAGAACTATAAAAATTAATCCCAATAAAATCTTAAAACCAGAACAGCCCATTTCCTATCTGGGAAATGGGCTGTCATATGAATAGCAAAAAGCTTAAACTATCGCTTAATAACTGAAATTACTTTTTTAACTCCTGTAAACACTGCAACCACAATTAATCCAACAACAAATCCGATCAGTGCTTCTTTAAGCATCCCTGGCATTGTCGGAAACAAGTGGTGAAAAAACTCGATGTTATGAACAAATATTCCACCAGACACCAAAATCAGTGCAATTGTACCCACCACACTTAGAATTCTGATAATTACCGGTAGAGATTTCACAAGTATACCTCCAAGACCAGCTAATACCCCTTTTTCTTTGGAATGTCTGATTAATTTATAGCCCATATCATCCATCCTTACAATCATTGCAACAATACCATACACCCCAATCGTAGCAATTAAGGCAACTACCGAAACTGTTAGAATCTGAATAGGTAAAGCTTCTGTTAAAACAGTGCCCAATGCAATAATTACAATCTCTACAGACAGAATAAAATCAGTGGTGATCGCAGATTTGATCTTTGCTTTTTCAGCATCATTACCATCCTCTTTAACCTCTTCTACTACCTCATGACCTTCCTTTGTACGATGAAATAAGTACTCGACAATCTTCTCCACTCCCTCATAAGCCAGATAAAACCCACCTAAAACCAGGGCCACCTTAATGGCAATCGGAAAAAACACATTGAGAACTAAGGCAATAGGAACGATAATAATCTTATTGATTAAAGAACCTTTAGTAATTGCCCAAAGCACAGGTAACTCTCTCGAAGAGAGGAAACCAGTCGCCTTTTCCGCATTCACCGCTAAATCATCTCCCAAAATACCTGCAGTTTTTTTCGTCGCTATTTTAGCCGCAATGGAAACATCATCCATTAAAGCAGCTATATCATCCAAAATCGCAAAAAAACCTGAAGCCATATTTATTTATTTAATTTGGCCGCAAAATATAAATACGATTTTGAATTTTAATATAAAACAGCCGTATATATTTACGGCATCGTCAACCTCTTGCTGTAAAATCCTGGAAACAAGGAGAAAATCAAAATAAATATGTTAATCTTAGCGGATGATCCATTCTATTTCAAAGCGAAGCTATATTCTAATCCTTTTCATCAGCTGTTTTTTCTTAAATGTACTAGCGCAAAACCCTAAAGGCATCATACTAAAAGGCTTGATTAAAAGCGCAAACAACGAGGCCGTAGATGGTGCTACCTTGTTGCTAAAAGACAGCAAAAATGGTCAAACTATTAAACAAGGATTGAGCAATCCGGATGGAAGCTTTTCTTTTGATCTAGCCCCTGGAACTTATGTGATTTCAATTAGCTATTTAGGAGCCTTATCCTATCAAAGCGAGCCATTGAACTTAGTTGATAAAATGGATTTGGGCATCCTTAAAATTGAAACAAACCCACGCAGCTTAAAAGAAGTAGTCATTCAAAGCTCAGGTAACAAACCACTGATTAAGATTGAAGGCCGGAAAATGATTTATAACCTGGAGAAAAGCATCACCGGACAAGGTAGCAACGCCTTAGAGGCCTTAAAAAAAACACCAGGTATTATTGTAAATCAGGACAACTCCATCACCCTAAACGGAACCAGTGGCGCATTGGTCATGATTAACGGCAGACAAACCTATCTGCAAGCAGAAGAGCTGGCACAGCTGCTAAAAACAATGTCTGCATCAGATCTAAAGTCAATTGAAGTGATTAAAAACCCTTCTGCCGAATATGATGCTGCCGGAACGGGTGGTATAGTGAATCTTGTGCTTCAAAAATCAATTGCCGAAGGTTTTAATGGCAGTATCAATAATGGAATCGCTTATGGCCTCAGCTTAAAGCAAAACACCAATATGAACCTCAACTTCCGCCAAGGAAAAGTAAACCTGTTCGGCAGTTACAATCATAATTTTGGACATTTTGCGATGGACTACGACAACGACAGAACTACAAATGGAAAGATCTATTTAAATTCCAATCATGATGTAGATAAACGCCATAGCATGGGATCAACTGTAGGCCTAGATTACGCGATAGACACTACTAAAACGCTGGGCATGGTCATGAACGCTAACTTTTCTGGCGGTGGTGGTCTGATTACCCCGATCACAAATATTTATGATCAATCTACAAATCAGCTTTTACAGACCCTGAAAAGCAACAGCGATTACCCTGAACAAAAAGCCCATCGCTACAATGCCAATTTAAATTACCGATACAAAGGCAACAATAGAACCACCCTGGACATAGATGCAGACTACGGAATCTTTGATGCGGCGACAAAAAACCTGAGTACAAATACCCTTTACTCCCCGGATGGGAACTTGATTTCTACAAATAATTTCCTTGTCGCCAATAGCAGAGACATCAAAATGTATGCGCTTAAAGCTGATTATGGCTTTCCAATCGGAAAAGGAAGAATGCTAACCGGTGCAAAATTCTCCGAAGTAAGCGCCAATAATGTTTTTGACCAATATGATGTAAATGGCCCTACTCCTATAATCGACATCAACTTATCCAATACATTCAACTATAAAGAGCAAATCACCGCAGGCTACCTGAAATACGAAACCACTATAAATGATGCATTCAATTTTGACATTGGCCTAAGGTTGGAAAACACACATTCCGAAGGAGAATTGCAACCACGCGAAGGCAGCAACATCGCAGCAACAACTGTTCTTAGAAATTACCTGAACGCCTTTCCAACAGCTGCAATTACGTATAAAACCAAGGAATCAGGCAGCTATAATTTAAGTTTTGCCCGTCGCATTGACCGCCCTGCCTATAACAACCTGAACCCTTTTTCCTACCCCGTAGATGAACTCTCCTATTGGAAAGGGAATCCATTTCTAAAGCCCCAATACGCAAATACACTAGCCCTACAATACAGCTATAAAAAAACTACAATATCAACCAGTTATACCCATACAACTGATATCAGCAGCAGCATAACGGAAGTTTTGCAAGACAATATTATCCATATGGTTCCTAGAAATATTGGGCTCCAAAACAACCTGAATTTGACCCTGACGCAGCAACTTAACCTGGCAAAATGGTGGAATATGACCCTCACCGGCATCGGATACCGCCTGGAGAATAAAGTAGGAACACAGGAATATGGAAATTACAACCGCAGCCGTTTTGCCGGAACGATCAATGCGCAACAAACTTTCAACCTGCCAGCCGGTATTACAGCCGAGGCGGTAGCGGTTCTGAATTCTAAAAACATCAGTGGACTAAACACCTACATCAAAGGCAATTCCCAAATCGATCTTGGTTTACAAAAGAACTTAATGAACAATCAGGCAACCCTTAGATTGGCCGCTTCAGATATATTCAAATTCAATAAAATCAGCACAGACACTCAATTAAACAACCTGTTATTGCATACGACCTATGCTGGAGAAACCCGTCAGATTCGATTAAATTTCAGCTATAGATTCGGAAACAATAAAATCAAAGCAAAAGATAACCGGGAGTCGGGATTGGAAAATGAATCACAAAGATTATAGCAGAATTATAGTAATATTCAGTTTTTTTCTTAATTTCGAGCTGATGAGATTCCTTGCAGTAATCATGTGTATTTGTTTTTTGGGGCTTTCTTACCCCTCTGTTGCAGAAACCGACTGCAAAGCAAAAGCTGAGCAGGAAAGTTCCGAAGCTGAGGATCCTCACCAGCATGAACAGGAAGAAGATGATGATTGTGCTACATCCTGCTTAAACTATTGCTGTTCAAGTTTAATTATCCTTCAAGAACAAACCTATTCCCTGATTACCAACCAAAGTTCTGGAATCCTGGAATCCCCTCCTTACTACAAATTCTATGCTATAGAGCCAAGCTTTTCTATTTGGCAACCGCCAAAAACCATTTAACCATCTTCTTGAATAAACAATTTGCTGCAACACGGGATATTTCTATTTTCCGCGGTCGCCTATTGTATCCTATTTAACCATTTTATAAACCATATAAACTCAGAACGATGTTTAAGTCTCTAATTATTGCTGTATTATTTTGCGCAGCAATCAGCAACAAATCACTAGCTCAAAATATAAAATCAGTAACTGACACCACCATTACGATAAAAGTGAAAGGAATTACCTGCGGCAATGATCTAAAAACCTTATCAGAAAATGTAAAGGTATTAAAAGGTGTTACCGACTGTAAACCTGGAAAAGCAGGCCCTGTTTCAGCCTTCAAAATCACCTTCAATCCGACAGTAGTAGACACAAAAACAATATACCAGGCCATTGAAAACACTGGTGGTTGCAGCGATCCAAATGAAAAACCTTATAAGGTAAAGGCGAATTAGGATGTATAAGTTTTTTGTTTACTTATGCTTAGTACTGCCCTTAGGAACTACCGCACAAAGCATTAAAGGAACAGTTCTGGATAAAAACAGACAACCAATTCCCCATGCAACCATCAGCTGGTTGGGCGGTAAAAAGGGTGTTTCAACTGATACAAAAGGCCATTTTTCTATAGATAGGATACCAAGCCATCATCAGCTTGTTGCCAGTCATAATGGATATGGGAAAGACACGATCGATGTGAGCAATATCGATACGGTTTTATTTATACTTAAAGAAAAGAATAACCTCAATGAAGTTAGGGTAACTGCTGGAAAAGCGGGTACCCTGCTTTCAAATTTAAGTCCGATAAAAACAGAAATACTGACCTCTGAAGAGCTGAAAAAATCAGCTTGTTGTGATCTCGCAGGCTGTTTCGAAACACAATCCACAGTACAGGCACAGACCACCAATGTGATCACCAATGCTAAAGAATTGCGGATATTGGGCTTATCAGGTGTGTATAATCAAGTGTTGATTGATGGTTTCCCAATGATTCAGGGACTAACCTTTACCTATGGCATTAGTGGGATTCCTGGAACCCTGGTTGATAACATTCATATTTCAAAAGGTGCCAACAGTGTGCTTCAAGGTTATGAAAGTATTAGTGGCCAAATTAATGTGGAAACCAAAAAGCCCAATCCTTCAGAAAAGCTGAATGTCAATATTTACCTAAATAGTTTTCTGGAGAAACACCTGAACCTGAATACCAGCTTCAAAGCGGGCAGATGGAAAAGTCTGCTGGCATTTCATACCGTACAACCTGCAAAAAAGACCGACAAGGATCATGATAATTTCCTTGACCTCCCCCTATTGACCAGGTATATGGTGATGAATAAATGGAAACTGGGAAATGAAAAAGATTGGGGCTGGAGTACCGAGTTTGCTTTACGATATCTGAATGAAAACCGCATAGGCGGTCAGACCTTCTTTGATCCTAAAAAAGACAAAGGCAGTAATACCATTTATGGCAATACCGTAGCTTTAAATCAGCCAGAAATGTGGGCAAAAACCAGCTACCGATTTAACGACATCCACCGGGTAACTGCATACGCTTCTGCTTTCCACCAAAATCAATCTTCTTATTTTGGCGCACTTTCCTATAAAGCGAAACAAAGTAATGCTTTCCTAAATCTGCAGTACGAACTGAACAGCACCGAAAATCACTCCTTAAAAACCGGTATCAGTCTCAAAAGTATGAACCTTGATGAGGATCTTCGATTTACCGATCTGATGGATCCCAGAAATTATGCTGGAAATTACCGACGTCATGAAAACGTAACTGGAGTTTTTGCTGAAAACATGCTTAGTTTTCTTGATGGAAAATTAACCTGGATTGCAGGAATCAGAGCAGATCACCACAACAAATTTGGATGGTATGTTACCCCCCGGACATTACTTAAATACGATCCTACGCCAACATTAACCATTCGCGGTAACATTGGCACAGGTTGGCGTACTGTTAACCTATTCAGTGAAAACATCGGTTTATTGGCCAGCTCCAGAAACATCGTGTTTTTAGAAGAGTTAAAGCCCGAAAAAGCAGTTAATATGGGTATTAACCTGACACAGAAGTTCGAAATTGATGAAATTTCCGGCCATATCAGTATGGATTATTACCGGACTAATTTCCAAAATCAGATTTTCCCTGACTACGACACTGACCCAGGCAAAGCATTTATCCGGAATTTCAGCGGAAAAAGTGTGAGTAATGGCTTTCAAGCAGATCTTCTTCTCAAACTGTATAAACGATATGAGCTTAAAGCAGGATATAATTTCTTAGACGTTTACAGAATGAATAATGGTGTTAAAGAAGAATTGCCATTTAATGCCCGTCATAAGATCCTGACCGCATTTAGCTTTAAACCGCTGAGCAATAAATTTCATGCGGATATCAATGTACACTGGTTCGGGAAACAAAGATTGCCAGATACTAAGCTTAACCCGGTACCCTATCAGAGACCTGACTATTCAGAGAATTATACCACTGTAAATGCCCAGTTCACGTATATTTTCAAAGCATTTGAAGTCTATACCGGTTGTGAAAACATCTTCAATTTCCGTCAGCATCAACCCATTCTCAGTTGGCAAAATCCCTTTGGCCCTCAATTCGATACTTCCTCTGTATGGGGACCAACGAGAGGCCGGGAATTCTATTTAGGCATACGTTTCAAGCTGATTTAAGATTTCTTAGGGCTTCCCTTCTTAGTGATGAATACATAAAACAGGCCGCTTTTTAATCAAAAGCGGCCTGTTTTATTCTAATTAAAGGATATGATTACTTGATATGGTACGCTACTTTATGCGCCTCCCATAATGCAGGCACTTCCAATTTACGAACCAATTTGTTTAACACTCCAATTGGTACAACAGCATCTCTGCTTTTATTCTGTCCTTGTAAATGCTGATAAGGCACTTCAATATAAACAATGCTGGTTTTCGCTTTATAAGTATTAAACAGATCAATCAACTGACTGCGCATTTGACTCGTCGTATTGGTGGCATTCCAAACAAAAGATTCCTGTTTCCGCAGGTAAATTCTTGCCTGCTCCTTCGCCTCCTGAATCACGCGTCCATTACCCGCCTTATCTGTTGGCGCCACTCCTCTTTCAGTACGTATTTGGTCTAAGGAAATAACCGGCCAATCCCGGTAATGCGCTCTAATATGGGTATCCTTTCCCGCACCAGGCAAACCACTCATCAATACCACCTCTGCGACAGGTGTTTCAAAGGGAATGTAATCCAGGTAAGCATCATCATGCTGCATATAATACATTTGCGCCTGATCTGACTCAAACTGACGGGCGTTTCCCCAGCAGTCATGTTCCTTACAAAACTCATCAAAACAATCGATGCGGTAAAGCATCTCCTCCTGATCATCACAAATCCGGCCCTTCATATCGGCACGTGCCAATAAACTCAACCATCGCAAATTCACCTCCATACTTGCCTTCACCAGCGCCTTTAAAGGATCCTCCTTTTCGAACAACCATATCGGTAAACCATGATGCCTCACCAGCCCTACAATTTGCTCACGAATGGCAAAAGGTGCCGGTTCATTTAAATACAGTAACTGCCTGGCAAACTGTGCGCCTTTCCTTGCATGTCCTTTTGAAGTAATGCTACCGTCACTTTCTAACACCGTAGTACTGTATTTCTCTACATCATGCAATAAAGCCGATGCCCATAAAATCTCCTGATCCTCTGGAGACAACTGCTTAAAATCCGGCTCATTTTGTAAAGCTGCCAGAACCATTTGCGTATGAATGGCGACATTACCTTCCGCATGGTAGCGAGCATCCTGCTCCACCTCCTGCATTCGTTTTACCCAGTCAAAGCGATGCTCCAGCTCTTCCCAATTTTTATTTTCACTAAAGGTCCACATACTTACCTCCTTCATTAATTAATAAGGCCCGTTTCCAGTTTCTGATCCAATGTTCATCAGTTTTAACGTGACCTTTTCGTACATATTTAAAAACATTTTGTGCAAAAGCACTTACCGGGTAGCCATCAGCGTTCCTGCTCACAATCCCTTCCATGATCGTCTTTTTATGATCATATACATCATAGGGATCAAATGAACCCGCAGCATTAACCAATTCGAGCATTTCCTTTTCGAATTGCTGCTGATCCTTCGGTTGCTGTTCAATTTTAATTACAGGAACCATTGGTAAATCCAACAGCTGCGCATAAAACTGACTTTCTTCCCAGCTCAACCAACGGTCGTGTTCCCGAATACCGAAAACATAGAAATGCTGTTCCAGTTTACGATATTCAATAGAATGAACCGCATATAAATTCTCCATAAAGATTTCCAGATCTCCCAGATCATGTCTGATCAACTGCCAAAACCTCCTCAGACTTTCGGTCCATGGGGATGTGGTTGGAGCCGCATGTGAACGGGCAAACACGCCATGCTTAGATAAGCAATTGTTCTCGCCATCCAGTTTCTCTGTATGTATTATTGTAGGAATTTTTTGCAAAGATTCCCAGTAATCGTGCTGTATTCGGTCATCACTCGTTGTTCCCGGCGAAAACGGATAATGATAAGTACGACCATATTTTTGTGAAATAGCCATCTTGTAATAAGTAAAGTAAAAAATAAATAGTAATTACTCCCTTCCCGGGTGGGAAAGGTCATTTAACATTAAAATGTCCAAATGATATTACATGACACAAGGCTCAAATAGATTGATAATCTTACAAATGTAGAAAAATATTCTGCTTTTCTTACTTCCTTAAAATCTTTTCCATTGCCTTTCCCTTTGCAAGTTCATCAATCAGCTTATCCAGATAACGAACCTTTTGCATCAGCGGCTCCTCAATTTCTTCTACACGGTAGCCGCAGATGACACCTGTAATTTTTGAGGCATTTGGATTGAAATGTGGTGCCTGAGCGAAGAAGCTCTCGAAATCAGTTTTGTTGTCAAGATGATGCTGAAATGTGTCTTTATCATAGCCTGTCAGCCAGAAAATAATCTCATCTACCTCTTCTTTAGTACGCCCCTTTTTCTCCGCTTTTTGAATGTAATGAGGGTAAACGCTTGTGAAAGACATTTTATACACCCTGGCAATATTCTGTTCTTTAGTCATAAAGTATATTATAAAGTGCTATAAAATTATCACCTTTTTTAACACAATTAAAAAGAATGGCTGATTTTCCATGATTTCTCTGACTTCAAGCAAACCATACTTACTAAACTCCGAGGCGATTGATTCCTGATCATAGAAAAACATATGCACACCATCAAATATTTCGTATCGATCCTTGCTTATAAATTTGCCTTGTCCATAAGTTTTTGCCTCTTTGGAGATAACTGTAAAAACCATATAACCTCCATCTAACAGCTGCTGATAAGCTTCAAAAATGAGCTTTTCCCTTTCAGTACTGTCCAGCAAATGAATGAGTGCATAACAAAAAACCCCATCATATTGCGTCCGATCAAATGGCATATCAGTTACGGAACCATGGTGGATCACCATATCTTTTCCGTAATGTTTTCTCGCCATTTCAATCGCAGTTTTTGAAATCTCAATGCCAGTTACCGCTATTCCGTTTTCCTTGAAAATTTGTGCATTTCTACCGTAGCCAATACCTGGTATCAGGATATTCTTTACTGAATTTTGAACAAAAAAATCCTTTGCCCATACAGCAGATTTGGATGGCTCAAAGCCCCACATCTCCTGTTTTTCGCCAAAAGCGGATTCCCAAAATTCTGGTTTTACGGTTTCATTGGTCATGGTGCATTTTATTGATGTAGCAATTTACCAAAAATTCGCATTTGTAGTAGATTTACAAGACCTAGGAAACGCTATATACTGAACTTTTCTCTGACTGGTTGTTGCTCAGGATCCGAGATATCAATCACAATAGTTCCAGCCAACATATCACCAAGTCGTTGATGCTTTTCAGAAAACTTAATGGCAATAAACGCAGGAATTCCATAACATAAAATATCAAATGGATCCATTAGATGCCTCCTAAGCGCCTGACTAAATTCAACTTCCTCCCTTTTAACAGTTAGCACTTTCAAGTTAAAACTCTTGTAACCAAGTGTTGCACCGTAGGTAGCCTCGATGATGACAAAATAGATAAACCAAACTATAGGAATAACACATGCTTTGAGACCAGTCACTGTATAATTGCTGAGTCCATCATACTCTCCAAAAAAAAGAAGGTAGGCAACGGTGCTAAGGGAAACCAAAGCGTAATCCAAAATTGTGGCGTAGACTCTTTTCTTTAAATTTGCTTTTATCTTTATCATGTATTGTACTTTGCTCTTCGATTATTTGATTACCGAAAAGAATTTCAAAGATGTTAATTTTTTCAACAGTAAACAGAAACTGTTTTTTTCAAAAATGCCATTTTTATAGCCAGACTAGTCAAAAATCCTGATGATCGCATTCATGATAATTCGGGAGGATAGAACCACCAAACTCCAGCTAAAAAAAATAGGACATTTTCAAAACCTGAATTAGAATTCGTTATTTTTAATAGCTGATGACTGACGACAATTTGCGTAGCAGCTTCATAAAACAATACCATTAACCTCTTAAACCAATCAACCATGACAAATCCCATAATCGAATGCGGCGATAATGCCGACGGCAAAAAGGAAGAGAAAAACGAATTGGTATTTTCCTACCTGACACTTCGAAATCTTATCGGTTTCAGCGGAATCTTTCTTCCTTTGATTCTAGCAATAGCACCAAAAGGGACTGCCAAATATTACGGTTTTGAAGCATCCATAAGCGATTATTTTTATACTGACCGTGGAGATATTCTTGTGGTGGTACTGTGTATACAAGGCGCCTTCCTGATTACCTATACAGGGTATTGCTGGAAGGAACAACTGTTGACTTTAATAGCGGGAATCTGTAGCATCGGTGTTGCATTCGTGCCAACAGAAACCGAGCAACTGCAATACGAGCTGAGTGTTCATACCACCAATGGCGGAGTCCTCGGCTTTATGATCGGAACTGCTTGGCATATTGCATTTGCAGCAATATTCCTGATTTGCCTCGCAATGATGTCGCTCGTATTTTTCACTAAGAGCAGCGAGAAGGGTGACCATAAGCTCAGAGATGGCAAGCTCAGTAAAAAGGGAAAAAGAAATATCGTGTATAAAGTATGTGGCTGGACCATCATTGCTTCCCTTGTTATTTTAGGGCTGTACTTTACATTTGATCCTGACCTGGGCAAGTTCCCGGTAGTATTCGCACTAGAATCCCTGGCCGTCATCGCCTTTGGAATTTCATGGATTACAAAAGGGGAAACACTATGGCCAGATGACACACATTATATAATAAAAGGCATAGAAAAAGTCAAAACCATGCTTAAATAAAGGATTAAAATTTCTTCATTTTTATGACTGCACTGATTCATTTTTTCGATGTTTTCTCAGCCTGGCTCTGGCATTACGGTAAGGAGAGACCGTATTGAACTGAATCATACGGCCGAGTGTCCATTTGCCATACCAAGGTACTCCATAGAGTGCCTTATCCTCTAAATCCCCTACAAGTTCAAGGATTGAATCTACTGTATTGTCCAGTTTCTTCAGTAAAACCTCATACTCCAAGTCCTCATAATCTATATAAAACTTCTGAGCAAGTTTCCCCAATTCGTTCCATTTGTAACCGGTTTCCGGAAAATCACAAGGCAATTCTTTAGATGTCTTATCATACCATTTCAACACCAGTTCCCCCCAGCCCAACAGATAGGACACCAAATCAAAAGGGCTCATCATGGTTCCTTTGGCATGACCATCCATTGTTTTTGTTATTGCAATTTCATTGTTAATTGTGGCCAACTCAGATTTGAGTAAAGAATAACTTCTTTGTAATTCAGCCAACAACTCTTGTTTGTTTCCAGGTATCATAATGAGGTAAATGTAAATAATTATATATTTGATTCAGGACCAAACCTTATTCATAAATTAACAAAAACCTATGAAACTACCATCCATTATACAGCCTGAGGAACTAGTTTTACAAGATAAAAACGATTTCATCCTTTTTGATGTCAGTGCAGGATCGAAAGCCAGATATGAGGAACAACACTTGGATGGCGCTTATTATTTGGATTTGAATACGGATCTGGCTGATATTAAAGATTTCGCTATTGGTGGCAGGCATCCCCTACCAACTTTTGATCATTTTGCTCATCTTTTAGGGAAATACGGAGTTACAAAAGATACCCATGTAATTGTTTATGACGATAAAAACGGGTCTAATGCTGCAGCAAGATTCTGGTGGATGTTAAAGTCAATAGGCCATGAAAAAGTTCAGGTGGTAAATGCTGGCTATACTGCTGCAAAGCAAGCAGGATTTGCTGTAAATGCAGCGCAACCTTTAGCTAAACCATCCGACCCATATCAAATCACTGAATGGCAATTACCATTAGCGGAAATGGAGGAAGTAGAGCTTGCTAGCAACACTAAAAACCATTTAATTATTGATGTTCGTGATGCAAATCGCTTTGCAGGTTTAACCGAACCCATAGACCTGATCGCTGGTCATATTCCTAACGCGCTAAATATTCCATTTACTGAGAATCTTGATGCTAATGGTGCTTTTCTAAGTCCTGAAATTCTAAAGGAAAAATATTCAAAAGCACTGGCTGATTTTAATCCTGAAAAGGTGATCGTACATTGTGGCTCGGGTGTAACCGCCTGTCATACACTTTTAGCGATGGACTATGCAGGTTTAGAGATCCCAAAATTATATGTGGGTAGTTGGAGCGAGTGGAGCAGAAACAACAAGAAAATGATTGTGGCTTAATGATGATATAACTATTATACTAATTTTATGAAAAAATTCAAGGTATTCCTCAGTGCCGCAGCACTAACCGCTGTGATCATGAGCTCATGCAGCTCCAGCAAACCCAAGGACAATGAGCTCTCTAAGGAGGAGATAGCGCAAGGCTATCAATTATTGTTCGATGGTAAAACCCTAGATGGATGGCACGTTTACAATCAGGGTAAAATCTCCTCTTCCTGGGTGGCGCAGGATGGAGAATTAAGGTGTTTGCCAGGTACCGACGCCGAACACGGAGACCTCGTAACTGATCAGGAGTTTGAAAATTATGAATTCCAATTCGACTGGAAGATCTCCAAAGAAGGAAATAGCGGTGTATTCATTAATGTACTTGAACGTGCCGACATTCCTACTGCATGGGCCTCAGGTCCGGAATACCAATTGCTAGATAAAGCGCATCAGGATTACGTCAAAGAAATGAAACGTCCAGGCTGTCTCTACAATTTCTCCCCACAGTTGAACCCTGCAGAGCTTAAACCCTCAACGGAATGGAACCATTCAGTCATCAGACAACAGGATGGAAAGGTTGAATTTATGCTCAATGGCATAGTCACTGCTAAAGAGGATTTTAATACTCCTAACTGGAAAACCGCAATTGCCAATAGTAATTTTAAGCATTTCCCTGAATTCGGAAAGCAAATTAAAGGTCGTATTGCCCTGCAGGACTGGAACAAAGGAGTCGTCTTTAAAAACCTGAAAATAAAAAAGATAGAGAAGACCGAAACTCAATAAACGGACAAGAATTAGATAATTTTAAGGTTCTTAAAACGCAAATCATCTAGTTTAGCATCATCACTTGGGAGCTCAGTAACCAGCACATTAATCCCCTGCAAGTCGCAGACAACAAAAGCTTCGTTGATACCGATTTTTTTGCTGTTACTGAGTACAACCACTGATTTTGAGCCTTTCAGCATGGCCCTCTTTACAGCCCCATCCTCTCTTATTGCAGCAGTGATACCGAAATCTTTAGAGATTGCACAAGTGCCCATCAGGTAAATATCGACAACGAATTCAGTCGCCTCCTCACATGTTTTGGCACCCGTATTTGTTTGTGTATCCCTGTCATAATTCCCACCAAGTACAATAACCTCTATGTTCTTAAAGCGACCTAACAAAGGAACCAGGGCTATATTATTCGTTATCACTCTCAATGAGGTATTCGCTGGTAAGTATTCCGCAACTGCACAAACCGTAGTTCCACCATCCATAAATACAGTCATCCCAGCCTTAAGTAAAGGCTGAACCTTCATGGCAATGACCTCCTTTTCAGTGGTATGAAAATCAGTACGATCTTGAAAAGAAAGCGGGTTTTTCTCACGTGATATCGCTCCACCCCTAACTTTCGACAAAAGCCCATTCTCGTGTAGATAGTCAATATCCCTACGGATCGTGTCCTCAGAAACTGACAGATCCATAGACATTCCGCTATAGGTAACCGCGCCTGTCTTCTTCAAACTGGAGATTATGTGCTCAAACCTTTTTTCTCTGATCATTTCGCGTCAAATATAATTCTTTCCCTCCGATGCCTAAAATCCTTAGCTCATTATAATTGATTTGTAAAATATAAGCTACTATTCTATTGAAATGATTCAATTAAGCGCTGTTCACAAAACATAGTTACCGCAACTATTTGCAAATTCGCAACAATTTGCATTAATTTGCTTCATGAATAACAAGGAGATAATCACTAATGCCAAGAAGGCGACACAATATATATTCCTGGTCTGCGGGTTTGCCCTTTCCAGCTGGGCACCTATGGTACCTATCGTAAAAGACAGACTGCAGCTCAATGATGCTAACCTTGGATTATTGCTCCTATTCTTTGGTGCTGGAGCGATTTCGATGATGCCATTGAGCGGATACCTCTCTAAACTTTATGGAACACGAATTGTCATTTTGTTTTCAGGCCTGGTCGCCGCAATATTCCTTCCCATCTTGCTATTGATGCCAAATCCCTGGATGATGGGAGCCGCACTCTTCATTTTTGGAGGAGGAATAGGTGTGATTGATGTGGCGATGAACTCCCATGGCATCCATGTTCAGAACCGCTATGGGCGACCTATCATGTCATCCCTCCATGGTCTTTTTAGTGTGGGTGGATTATGTGGTGCCTTAGGATTAGGGTTGTTAATGAAGGCAGGCCTAAATCCACTAACTGCTGCCATTTCCATTTCTACATTGCTTTTGGTCATCCTGCTATGGAAATTCAAATCACTGTTATCGAAAGCGCAGGAAATTGAGGTACCAGAACATCATACAACAGAGGAACATAAAACTAAAGCGATATCCGGCTGGTTCAGTGCAAGAATACTCTTTCTTGGCGCAGCATGTTTTGCAGTCTTTCTTTCCGAAGGAGCAATGCTGGACTGGAGTGCACTTTTCTTAAAGGAAAACAGAGGAGTAGCTCCAGAGCTTGCCGGGATTGGGTATGCTACCTTTTCAATTGCAATGGCTGCCATGCGACTTTTAGGGGATCGCATTGTGGAGCGCTTCAGTGGAAAAACCGTAGTCGTTGCCGGTGGCCTCATCGCTGCTTTAGGAATTTTTCTTGCGGTGGCCACTCCATGGGTCCCTACTACCCTGATGGGCTTTATGCTCCTGGGAATAGGTGCAGCAAACATAGTTCCTGTTTTCTTCAGTGAGGGCGGTAGACTTAAAGGAATTCCAGCATCAGTGGCCATTCCCGCAATCAGCACCATGGGATATGCAGGTCAGCTCGCTGGTCCCGCACTTCTCGGATTTATCGCCTACCACTTTTCTCTAACCATCGCATTAACCTTCACGGGGATACTACTTTTAAGTGTAGCGATGGCTTATGCATTCAGGAAAACTAGTGTTTAACTAAAAAAAAATACTTACATACACAAAAAGAAGAGAAGCCACGATGTCGAAATAGAAAAGCCGTTCTTCTTTATGAAAAACGGCTTTTAAATAGTGGCTCAGACCAGGATTATAAAATCGGATTTTGTTTATAATCGTCCCAGAGCTGCTCTACATCTTTATGAGTTTCTGATGGCCAGAAAGCACCATTATTATAAGTACCAGTACGTGCTGAGGTATTCAATTTAACCATGATCCCCGGATTACGGATTTCAAGCCATACAAAGAAACGCGCAGTTATTCTATACGCATCCGTATAGTTTTGTCCGGCTTGATAATTCGGTAAACTCCAATTAGCGGTAGCATTACTAAGGCCAATTCGGTAACGTTCATAATCTGCTAATCCTTCTGTAACCCATCCAGGTGCGCCACCAGAATAAGCCTGTACGATATGCATCATTTCATGAGTCGCCACATCTAAATCCAAAGGATTAGCTTTAAAATAAGCCGGGTCATAACGCACTACTCCTCCACCAAAGGTAGCAGCAACACCTTTATAATCAGGATCCATGATAAACACAATACTTGTTAATGCATTCGGATTATAAGTATCCACGCTTTTACTATAGTTCTTTTTGAAAGCATCAATCAGCCCTGCTTTAACCGATGGGAGTACCCCTGTATTTCGGTCTACATAAGTAAGCGTATATTTCCCTTGGGTGATGGTTTCTACAGTCGCCGATGCTGCCGTAACCGTTTGTTCCTTTTCAGGCACCTCAATTAAACGCCATTCCGCAAGTTGAAACAATACATTTGCACCTACCCTATTGTCGGATATTCCAGTAACATTCAAACGGTAATGCTTATAGGCTTTCGGGTTTTTAAAGTTAAAGCGTTGCGTTTGCGTTCTAAACCCAAAGGACTCATATTGTCTGGTATCCAACTGAACCCAGTTAGTACCATCATTTGATGCTGTTATTTTCCAATCGCGGGGATCCCTACCCTGTGCATCATCTCCTGAAGTCAGCGTGTAGGCCGCTACCATTTGTTCCTTAGGAAAAGAGAGTTGCATATAACTGGAAGGATCGAAGGAATAAGTCAGGAACTTAGTATTGGTTTTATTGTCAATTAGTTTTGAAGAACCTTCGTTAGCATTCGCCCCAGAAGTATTCTCCGTACTTACTGTCAGTGAAGCTAATGAAGTAACATCCTGTTCTTTCATTATTGTTGATTCTGTGGTATTACTCTTTGTTATTGTTCCCTTATTACAGGAAGAATGCGCAACAAGCACGCAAAAAAGAGGGGTAAAAAGACATGATAATTTGAGCATAAAAATGGTTTTATTTGTGTGTGTGTTAATAATATAAAAGACTGGGATCCATTAATAGGTGATACCAGGGAAATCAATTTTAGCTTTTACCAATTGCGCCTTCCAATCATTTCCTTTTTCATCTTTATCACCAAATGCAATCAAAGCCTGGTTTTCAAGATTAGCTCCTGCAGCTCCACTCCAGAAATGAATAAATTCACCAAAGTTCATTCTACGGTCGTACTCCATATATTGCTTCCCATTAGCTACGATCTGGTGCTTAGGAAAATGCGCTGCTAACTTGGTAAAAAAGCCATTCAAAACACGGGTTTTACCAAATTGATCATAGATAGGAAAAAACCAGTCTTTAAACCATTTTGTTCCGGCTCTTGGATAAGCATCAGACTTGGTCATCATCATATCGTACCAGCGCTTGGCATCAGCCGTTCTGTTCAAACCCAGATAAACATCATACTGGTAGATTTCCATCCACTTACTATCGTGCCATATGTCCCATGCTGGCGAGCCCTTCACCCCTTTTGACGCACCTTCTACAATGTGTCCGATCTCATGGGTAGAGATGTCAATATCATTCCCTTCACCCGACATCCATGCATTAAAATCACCAGCCCCACAGTCGGTCACATTGCGATAATCATGACTATCATCCATATAAGTTGAAGGATGGCCACCTCCATATTTCCCGGCATGATAAATCACAAACAAGCGGCCATCATCGCCAAAATTTCCATACGTTTTCTTGGTATAATCCCAGGCATCAGCCATGTATTTAAATGGCCAGGTAATGCTGCCTTTAACATCACCATCATAATACACTGCCACATTGGGATCATAAAACACCCGATTAACCACTTGAACATGGTCAAACCAATGCTCTTTCCAGGTTTTAGGTGGTGCCCCTGGCGGATCCTGAACCGTTACTATTGGAGGAGCTGGAGGGATGGGTTTTACAATTTCTTTTTTGGAATTACATCCAACACTTAAACCTGCTAAAAGCGCTACTATACCTACTGTTTTCTTCATAAAATCTGATTTAACAGGCAATAAAAACACCGGACGGAAATGCCCGCCCGATGTTATACTGCCTTCATTTACCAACCTGTGTTTTGTACAATTTGGGGTACTTTTTGTATTTCACCATTTGGGATAGGCCACAAATAGTGTCTTTTCTGGAATACTCTGTTTTCTGTGGTGATGACCGTATAGAATGCCGGACTATTCTTCGTAATGTCTAATCCACGAATAATGTTATCCGTACCTTCCGCGATTTTCCATTCTCTGGTATAAAAATAACGGTCCAGTTCAAAGGCAAGTTCTACCCTTCTTTCCTTACGGATCGCATCTCTCATATCAGCTGGAACTGGTAATCCTGAACCGCCATATTGAGGGATACCAGCACGTTCACGGATCTTATTTAAATACAGCAACAAATCAGGATTAGTTGGATCCGACTCCTGCAATGCCTCTACATAATCCAGGTATATTTCTGCCAGACGGATCATCGAGAATAAAGTACGACTGGTGGTCCAGCCTGCTACAGTCAGGTGTTTTCTTGAAGTATAACCTGTTTTAGTATAATCGGAATTCGCAATACCGGCTTTACCTGCATTACCCGTATTTGTGAAATCGGTAATGATAATCGACTGTGGGTTAATCCATTTACGCCCTGTATACGTGATATTAGCATAAAAGCGCGGCTCACGATTTACATACATATTACTGATCGACCTAGGTGCATTCTGATCATTCGGATCTGGTGCCTGATAGTTAGAAAAACCTGTCGAAGAATAACTTGGGTCGCTGTTAGGAGACAATCCATTCGCCGTAAAAAAGGCATCTACCATTTGCTGAGAAACAGACAAGAAGGAACCGCCCTTATCTCCTCCCGAAGCCCCATTATGATTCGGTGCTAAAGAATATTGATAACTGGTTACATCACCAGCCATTCCAAAGATCATTTCAGAGTTCCAACCATTCAGCATCACATCTCTGGTGGCCAGAAAAGCCCTGTTAAATGCCGTATTAGGAAGTCCTGTAGGTGTAGAATTCACCGTATACAAAGTATATCCAGCATAATTAGCATTGGTTAAAAACTCCTTAGCAGCGGTTGCCAATCTTGTCCATTTCGCCGGACTATTACTTTGACTGATCAACTGTTTGCCATCCTTATTTTTAAGATTGGCATAATCAGTATTGCCGTTAAATAAAGGCCTTGCTGCAGTAAGCAATGCTTTTATTTTATAAGCCTGAGCAACTGAACCATTGATGTGTCCGTAATCTTCAGTTGCCTGAGGAATAGCAGGGAGACCAGCTGTTGCCGCATCCAGTTCAGATACAATATAATCGATACATTCATCAAAGGAATTACGCGGTTTACTAATGGCCGCTAATGGCGCATCAGAAGCGATAGGATCATTCCCCAACAAAATTACCGGACCATATTGACGCACTAAATAATAGTAATAAATCGCCCTTAGCGCTCTTGCTTCGTTCAAATAACGGCCAACAAAATCAATCCCTCCAAGGTTACAATCTGTACATCTGTTTACATTGGCAATGAAGGTACTGGCCGCCTGTATACCCTTGTAATAGTTCTGCCAATGGTAATTCACTTCTCCCCTTGTAGCATCCCAGGCACCTGTATTCACGTTTTCAGAGAAATTGGCCAGTGTATAATCCGCTTCATCAGAAGCAGCTGTCCAGGGACCAATGTTACCAGTCTGACTCGGGAAACGATCCGAATTCTGACTAGGTAAAGTAGAATAAACGTTTGCCAGTGCCTGCTCTACAGTCGCTTTCTTTTCAAAAGCCTGTCCAAAAGTCAATCGGTCGTCAGGTACCTGGTCTAAGAATTTTTTACAACTGTAATTCCCTGCAATTAATAGAAAGGCTGTTGTATATATAAATATTTTTTTCATTGTGTTTAAAAATTAGCGGTGAAACCCAGGGAATAATTAGAAGTAAGCGGATAGCGGGTACCATTATTGGTTAAAAGTTCAGGATCCCATAGCTTAAACTTGCTGAAAGTATAGACGTTATAACCCGTCGCATAAATCCTCAGGCGTTTAACACCGATCGACTTAATCCCCTCTTTAAGGGTGTAACCCAAATCAACATTTTTCAATCTCAAAAAGCTGACATCACGTTTCCACCAGGTACTCGACTGATAATTATTGTTATTGGTATTATAAGATAATCTAGGATAAACGGCATCCTGACGTGGGTTATCTACCGTCCAGCGGTCTGTAGCCACAGCCAGCATATTACCCTGTCCTCCGGAATATGCAAAAGATGGGATGTTCACTAAAATATCCGCGTTGTTTTGTCCCTGGAAAAAGGCCCCAAAATCGAAATTCTTATAATTCAAGGAGAAGCCAAATCCATAAGTGGTGGTTGGCATGTCACCTCTTCCAATGATCGTCTTATCGAAATCATTAATCTCCCCATCACCATTCAAATCCTTGTATTTAATATCACCAGGTAACAGCGTACCAAATTGTTTAGGACTCGCATCAATTTCCGCCTGAGTATCGAACAATTTCTCTGCAATAAATCCAAAACGCGTTGCTGCCAGGATGTTGTATCCCCTTTGCTCCATCCATGGATAAGCTTTTGGCGCCTGATCATTTTCAATTACTTTATCTTTATTGTAGGTATAGTTCGCTCTGAAACTGATCGATAAATCCTGACTGAATTGCGCGTTGTACTCAATCGTACCATCGATACCTTTATTTTTCACTTCTCCAAGGTTACCCAGTGGTGTATTGGCAAGGCCGATATAATTTGGCACTACACCGCGACTAATAAAGGTTCCTTTTCTGTGTTCTTTAAACACATCTACAATAAGGGAAAGGTTGTTATTTAAGGTTTTCAACTCGAAACCCAAATCCTGTTTGCGCGTTTCTGCCCAGGTCACATCCACGCCATAAGCGGTAATTCCTAATCCTGAAACACTATTCTGACCAGTCTGTCCGAAAGTATAACCCGGAATATTCGTATTGCTGATTTTCGTCAGGTAGAAGAAACGATCTGCTTCATTATCTGCATAATTTGCAGTACTTCCTCCAGATCCAACGATACCATCAGAATAACGGAACTTAACCATTTGGAAAGTGTTTTTTAACTTCTCAAAGAAGCGCTCATTAGACAGTAACCATCCTACACCAAATGCAGGAAAGGCACCGTAACGTTTGCTTGGCGCAAAGTTTTCTGAACCGTTATAACCCAGGTTAAATTCAGCAAAATACTTATTGTCATAAGCATAGGTCGCGCGACTTGCGATACCTTGTAACCTGTAAGGTAGAGACAGTGTTAAATTACCAGCAAATGGGTTAGTGTTGTCATTCTGATTATAAAGCACCAAACCTGAAACTGCATGTTTACCGAAAGTACGGTTGTAATTAATCCCCACTTCAGCATAGACTTTCTTGTCCCCACCATTGCCATTCGCATAGTTTAAAAAGTCCTGGCCTTGTAATACCAAGCCATATTTATAGCCTGAGGCTGGGTCATTAGGTGTAACATAAGGGTCATTAGGATTAATCCGGTATAAAGATTCCCTTCTTACCCTGTTAATTCGGTTCTCATTTTTAACATCAAAAGAAAACATCCCGGTGATAGACAAACCAGGCGTAATCTCTTTTAAATCCTGAGTTAAACGAAGGTTAGAATACAATTGGGTATCATATCCAATCCGATATCCATTCCTGGTGATATCACCATATGGGTTACGTTGATCTGCTTGTGGACTAATTCCAGGCAAGCTACCATTTGGATATAAAACTGGAAATGAAGTTGGATTGATCAGGAAAGCCTGACTAAAAATATCCTGTGCATTAAATACACTTGGGAAGTCAGTCTGCGATAAAACACCTTTAATTCCCAGGTCCAATTTTGTTGTTCCCGTAATGTCCCAGTTTAAGTTAGAACTTACATTGAATCGGTCGTAGCTTTGCTTGATCTTTTTATTATCCGCTTGATTCGTTTTAAACAATCCACCTTCACCATAATACCCTAAAGAAACATAATATCTGGCATTGCTCACCCCACCGGATAAATTAGCAGTAGCCGTTCTGTTTTGCCCAAAATCATTATAAATTGCATCAAACCAGTTTACATTTGGATACAAAATCGGGTCTACCTTACTCGCTGTTTTACCAATAGCATCCAGACTAAAAGCAGGATTAAATGCTCCCGCAGCACCGCCTCTTAGGTATTCCGTATATTTTGCCTCATTGGCGAGGTTCATATAATCGATACCATCGATCAACTGTGGCTTACGTGTGAACTTGCTAATTCCCTGGTAAAAATCTACCGAGATCTTTGGTACACCGGTTTTACCCTGCTTGGTATTGATGAGGATTACCCCATTTGCACCACGAATACCATATACTGCAGTAGCAGCAGCATCTTTAAGCACAGTGAAGTTCTCTACGTCATATACACTGATGTCGTTCAGGTTTCTACCCGGCACACCGTCTATAATAACCAGAGGGCCTCTATCTCCGGCCGACTGAGAAGTAATACCACGGATAAAGATATCTGATCCTGTAGCGCCTGGTTCACCGTTTCTGGTCACGTTGATCACCCCCGGAATACGGCCAGCCAACATTTGACTCAAACTGGATACCGGTTGCTTTAAATCTTCTACACTTACCGAAGACTGTGCCCCTACCAAACTTTCCTTCTTCTGCGTACCAAAACCTACAATAGCGATCTCTTTCAGATCCTCGCCACCTTTAGGTTTCAATTGAATAGTTAAAGTCGTTTGTTTTCCTACAGGAACCTCCTGAGTTTCATAACTGACATAGCTCACAATTAACACTGCATTTTCATTGGGTACAGTGATGCTAAAAGCACCGTTCACATCCGCAGCAGCAGTGTTGGTAGAGCCTTTAACCCGAATACCAGCACCTGGTAATGGCAATCCTTTTTCATCCTTTATAATACCGCGGATTAAAATATCAGCGTTTACTGGTCTGGTAGAAGTAAATATAGCTGCATTAGCTGCTGGTAGCGTTGCCGAGGCATTGATGCCAGCTCCCATAGTCACAGAAAAGGCCAGTAAGCCAAGGGCAATATCCCTCGACAGCTGCTCTCGTCCGATTAACAATCGTAATTTTTTTCTCATAATTTTATTTGTTGGTTTGTTGGTTTATGGTCTGTTACTGTTGATCCAGGGGAACTTCTATCAATCTCCACTCACTCAGTTGGAATAAGCTGCCAGAACCTATTGCTGAAATACTAAGGCGGTAATACTTGTAGGAATTGGTGTTTTTGAAACTAAAGAACCTCGTTTGCGTACGACCAGCGAAGACTTCATTTTCTCTGGTATCCAGGTCTGTCCATGTAGTACCATCATTTGATCCGCTAAACTTCCAGTTCTTTGGGTCTCTTAGTGGCGCATCTCCTCCGGAAGTCAGGGAGTAAGAAGCCACTTGCTGGGCCTGTGGGAATTCCAGCTGCATATAGAAGTTAGGCGCATAAGAGAAAATTAAGAACTTAGTGTTGACATCATCATCCACCACTTTCTTAGAGCTTTCCCCACTTTCAATCCCATCTCTGTTTTCTATGTTAACACTAAGGCTAGCCTTCGAGGTAACATCTACCTTCGCCTTCCAGGTAAAAAGTTCGGTTTTTGGATAGCTTTCCTTTTCACAACCGGAACATAATGCGGCGACAAGAAAAAGCACTGGTGATGCTTTCCTCGGCAATTTTAATAAGTCCATACAAGTTTGGTTTTTGGTTAATCGTAATGATTTTTTATGGTTATTTATTTTTCCTTCAATGCCTCATTTAGTCCTCCTCCTTGCTATTAAAAGGTTTTAGGAAAATTTCTAAATAAAAACATTTCAATAAAAATAGGCTTTGCCAGATCTTGAAGTTGTTAAGGAAAACTTAATGAAATGTTAATGTTTACTTTAAAATGATTTCCTGCGATAAAACGATTATTTTAGCAGTAATGACCTTCAATAAAATACAATCGTCCCCCGGAACTCATAAAGTAATTGCACTGTTTAGTCTGATTATACTTTCTTATTTACAATTCAGTCTGATTTATACCACCTATAAATTAAAAGACAAACAGTACATTCTAAAGGAAAGCCGCATCATCGAGAATAGTTATAAAGAGGTGGTCCGCAACGACAAATTATATCCGGGAGGAGAGAAAATTGTGGACAGCATCATTTATAGAAATATGCAGGCACTTGAAGATAACTATTACCATGACCCTACTGCTTTTGCGCTGCTGAAACAAAAAGTTTGCGACAGTATCGTCAGGAACTTACGAATCAACAGTAATATGGATAGCGTTTTTAAGTCCATTTTGAAAAAGGACAGCCTGGACCAGGACCTAAAGTATCTTTTAGTCATGAATGATCTTGCCATCACCTTTAATGGTATAAATTATGTTTCCTTATACAAACCCGAAAAAGAAAAGCTGTCCTATTTGGATCCGGAAATTCAAAATCAATATGGAATTGCCATAGATGGAGAGCTTAAGAACCCTACCAACCAAAATCATACCGCTGGCTTGATGGTGAGTTCGCCAACTCCAAGAAGCTATTATATGGGCTTTGCCATCCATGTAGATTACGACAACAGGAAAATGATCATCCTGAAATCAATGACTTTCAGTCTATTGCTATCTATATCTTTTATAATCTTAGTCATCAGTATCTACTACTTTACGTTTAGGAATTGGTTGCGACAAAAGAAACTGGCCGATATGAAGACCGATTTTCTAAATAGTATTACCCATGAATTCAATACCCCTATTGCTACGATTTTAGTCGCCAATTCCAGCATCCGAAATAAAGAAATCATTGGAGAACCTTCCAAGATTTACCCCCTTACAGAGGTGATACAAAGGCAAACACAGCGCCTGCAGACTTTGATCAACCAGGCACTTGACATTAGTCAGATGAATAAGAATGAGATAGAAAAAGAAGTGTATGACATGGCTTCACTTTTAGAAGAAATCATCAATGACTATAAGCTTAAAATCAGCGAAAATGTAAGCATCATTTACAATTTTGAACACATTCATGCGCTGGTATTATTGAATCGTTTTTTACTGACCACCATGCTTTACAATATTTTCGACAATGCCTTAAAATACAACACAAAGGAGCATAAGGAAATTAAGATTGAGATGATCACTCATGGTCAGAGCCTCACACTCTGTATCAGGGACAATGGAGTTGGCATGAATAAAAAGCTCATGAAATCCATATTCGACAAATTTTATCGTGGTAAAAACGGGATTAAAACCCGAGGATTGGGTTTAGGTTTATTTTATGTCAAACAAACCGTAGAAGCGCACAATTGGGAATTAAATTTGACGAGTGAGCCGGGCCAATGCAGTACATTTTGTATTACTATGCCAGTAGAAAAAGAGAAGTTTTAATGCCTACTTTTTTGAGAGTTCAGCGATGCTAAAGATATAACCCACACCATATACGTTTTGGATACTCACCTCTGAAGAATGATTTAAAGCCTTGCGCAATCTGGAAATGAATACATCCAGACTTCTACCCAGAAAATAATCATTCTCTCCCCAGAGTTCCAGCAGGATATCCGCTCTTTTTAAGATGCGGTTTTGATGTAGATACATGTATTCCAGCAGCTGTGCTTCACGAAGGGTTAAGGAGATGCTAGACTGATTAGGCAAAAACAATTTTAACAAATCCTTTTTAAAAGTTAGATCGCCAATAGTCAGTTCATTTTCATTAATTAGGGATGAAGTTTCTTCCGTCACATAAAGGGGTTCATTCCTTTTTAGAATGTTTTTTATTCTGAGCACAAGCTCATCGATATCAAAAGGTTTTACGATGTAATCATCCGCACCAATTTTCAAACCACGAAGTCTATCGTGTTTTTCATTTCTTGCAGTAACGAAAATAAAACTCTGATTTCTATTTAAGGTTTTGATCTTTTCGACCAATTCAAAACCATCATAATCTGCCAATTGAATGTCAACAATCAAAATATGAAACTTGGTGGTCTGGTAGATATTTAACGCATCCTGAGCATTTAGACACCATGTTACTTCAAAGCCTACCAGTTCTAAATATTGCTTCACCACATTCCCCAAATCACGTTCATCTTCTACAAAAAGCACATGCTGTTTCATTTCACCCTAAAAATAACACTAGTTAATACAAGTTTACAGTTCACCTACCCAAGAGTAAACATATTCAAAAAAAACCAATACAACTGTTCGGTTTATAAAATAAAAGCATTTTTAGATCTGCAATCTTTGTCTTTTAACATTAAATGTTAAATTTAGTCCCCATGAAAATAGAAGTTCATCAAAACGGAGAAGTAAAAATTGCAGAAGTAATTTCGGATTCCTTTGTCATCAGTAATGCAGAAGAAGGTCTGCAATTAATGGTCGATTTATACTATCAGGACTTTGACAAAATCATCCTCCATGAACCAAATATTAAGCCTGATTTTTTTGATCTAAAAACAGGCATCGCAGGAGAAATCCTACAAAAATTTTCTAATTACAGAGTGCGATTGGTCATCGTTGGTGATTTCCATAAATATCCCGGAAAGAGTATTAAAGATTTCATCTACGAAAGCAACCAAGGTAGACAAGTCAATTTCCTAAATTCTGTTGAAGAAGCAGTGGAACGTTTGTCTAAGTAAGCGGTTTCATCGATTTTATACTCGGTATTATTTGTCCACGGTACTATTTATGACGATCACTGTCATGATATTGCCAAAGCACATTAATAATTTTCCAGGAACCATTCAGTTTTACCAGGTGTAGGTAGTCAATCCAATCATCTGCGATAAGTTTAATTGAGGCAGTTCTATCAGAAACATCCAAAAAGCGAACTTCTTTCTTAGGTACCGCCGGAAATTTATCCTTTTTCTTGTTATAGCTTTCTGCTAAAAGTACCATAGATTCAGTACTCGTTTCCCTAACGTAATCTTTGCCCGTCTCCTTGTCTTTCCAAAAAGTTCGCTTGACCATCCTAGGGTGTAATGCCCGCTCCATTTGCGCAGAATTAGGTACATGCTGAGACTCAATATAGTCTAAAACAGCAACTTTTATAGCTACACTATCCTGTTTTGTCTGACTAAAACCGCTGGAACTAACTGCGATTAAAACAATAGAAAATAGAAGCGCCTTGAATTTTGATTGCATTAACATTTGATCCGGTTTTTAATGAAAATCTATTTTAATTTATGCCTTTCAGCAACCTATTCCACCTGATTTTATGGAAAAAAGAAGCGTCCTTATCCCAGCTCATCCAAATGAACATTGCCTTACCTACCACATGATCTTCAGGCAGGAAGCCCCAATATCTTGAATCAATAGAGTTATGTCGGTTATCCCCCATCATCCAGTAATAATTCATTTTAAAGGTATAAGCAGTAGCAGGTTGATCATTTATATACCAGATATTCCCTTTCTTTTCTACCTTATTGCCCTCGTAAGTCCTGATTGCCCGATAATAAACCGGCATCGTATGGCTATCCAGTTGAACCGTCCAACCCGCTTTAGGAATTTTCATAGGACCAAAGTTGTCTACATTCCATTTCCGGTTTGAATCCAGCGGAAAAAGATCACCGTCATCTATGCTTTCCGATTTTACCGCTAAGGACACAGATTTTACAAAATCGAGGGTCTTCAATTTGTCAATCATCTCCGGACTGGCATTGGCAATATAGGTATCCGCATTTACCTGCTGCATTTCATTAACCGTAAAACCCAATTCCTTAAATACATCAAAGTTTATATCCGTAGTTTTAAACTGGATTTTATAAGGCATTTGCCCGGTATCTTTTAAAGGTTCGATCTTGCCATTTATGCTAACGATACCATTTTTCATGCTGATTACATCCCCTGAAATTCCGATACATCTTTTGATGATATTTTCTCTTTTATCAACCGGTCGACTGGTTACCGTGTATTGGCTATTCACCCCTTTCCAACCCAACTGGCGGACTAAATTATAATAACTCGGCTCTTGATTTTCCAGGGCAACAGTATCTCCAACGGGTAAATTGAAAACCACCACATCATTTCTCTTAATCTCAGATAAACCCGGTAAACGACGGTACTTCCAGGCAACGCCATCCCAATAAGCTTTAGTACCCGTAATTGGCATGGTATGATGGGCGAAAGGAAAAGCAACAGGTGTCATCGGAACTCTGGCTCCATAATTCACCTTACTCACAAAAAGAAAATCACCGATCAAAAGAGATCGCTCCATTGAACCACTTGGAATGGTATAAGCCTCAATAAAAAACACCCTTATTATCGTCGCTGCAATTACAGCAAAAATGATGGCATCAAACCATTCTCTTTTTTTTGTTTTCTTACTGTCTTTTGCAACACGCTTAGTCGAAAATAATTTCCAATTCATTTGATACTAATCAATCAGGTTAAGGAGATAATGGTTTCTTGTTCTGCTTTTTTAGAGAAAAAAGCCTTTGCATTGTTACAACAAGCTAGGCTTTAGCTGTATTCCGAATCCAGAGAGCCGTACCTTGCTAGCGTCAGGCCCTTCTGGATTCATGAAAGAGAAATTCAGTTACGAACACAGAATCACTATTACTTAAAAAAATCATTAATTTTCATTAAAAAAGTCTACATTGATTTTAATTTAATCAAAACAACCAAATATGAAAAAAAATCCTAATTTCATCATTGTTTTTAACAGTAATGATAGCTAGTGCTTGTAAGAAAGAGGCAAAAGTCGAGACTCAGATTTCGTTAGATGCTAAAATACCTAACGAAAAATCTTCAATGAGTACTGCAAGGGCTGAAGTCTTTACTTATACTGGTATTTCTGCCACATGGGCAGACAACCTGAGACAACAAATAATTGACGACCCAAATCTTGTTAAAATAATTCCCGGTCAAACTAATCTTGATAATGTTTTGTATGCTGCGGGCTATCAGGAGGGCGTACAAGATGCTAAGGCCTATATAAATTCCGTTACGGGTAGCCTAACTGAAACTGGTAACTTAAATAGATTAACATGCGACGTAAGTCTAAGATTCGCAATAACCAGTGTTCATCATGTTGGAATGATAACATATGTACCTGAAGGCTATGAATTGCAAACTGGCGAGCATAAATCTGGAGTTGCCCTAAAGATGAATTGTTCAGTTGCCGATAATTTTTGGTATACCAGAAATATACTTAAAGATCCAACAAATGATTCAGGAAGATACCTTTATCAGCTTAGGTTCAACAATTCATATGCAGGAAGGACAATCAATCAAATGTCCTTTGACTCAGGAAAGTACGAAGGATATTGGTTTTCAATTTCGAACCAACCTTTTGCCCCTGCTTCAACATTCTAAAAATAACAAAAAGGGAGGACAACACCTCCCTTCATCCACCTGATAAAGGGCTTATGATTTAGTTAAAATCGACAAGGCCTGTCTTAATTATTGGAAATACCGACCAATTTTGCTGCTTCTGATGCAATACCGATGGTAACAACCGCGCCACTATTGAAGTTTAAAAAATCAGCTTCGATTCCATCACTAAAAATAATTCCGTTAGATGGCATCAGAGATTCTATTTTTAAATAAGATTCCTGCTTGATCGATCCAAATACGATATCTGTTTGGGTTCTGATGCTTTTAAAGGGCTCCCTCACCGCAAATATCAGGTCATTCTCTTTAAAAACAGGTTTTTTCAGTTTCTGATTCTTGTTAGAAATGCTTGCTATCCCATGGGACATATTAATAATCGAACTAAGCCAACCTGTTGAACCTGCCGGGGTGGAAACGATCAATCCACTGGAAGAATGCTCCTCCGTTTTCGCTCCATAGCTGATTCGATATCTTGCAGAGACATGTGAAGACGCTCCTATAAATAAATCATTAAAAGCCAATAGCCGCTGACCATCATTAAGTCTGGCTTCTGCGAAGCGCCTTGTTTTAAACTGGAATTGATTCGCGATTACTCCCTCTATTCCAGACATAAAATTAGCTGTAGTAAAAGGTAATAAGACCCCATCATAACGATCCGTATCAGGGTTAACCGCAACAATTGGAACACCTTTAGCATACTTGGCAACATTGGCAACAAGCCCATCCTGGCCTATTACTACGATGATGTTCTTTTCTGAAAAAATAAATGAGGGTATAAATGCTCTATCAACAATTTTGTATTTGATTACTTTTGTAATCATAGTTTGTAAGGTATTTAGCGATACATAAAAAGCTTCATGTTCTATCTCATAATCCTTAAAATCCCCACCCAGACTTTCAATATAAAACTTAGCTTGTGCCTTTGTATTGAACCGTTCAATTAAGGACTCTAACCTGGTTTTGTTCTTTACGATGATTGCATACTCTACACTCATTTTCTTTTATCTCGTTTTTTCGTTAAGTAATGAATCTAATAGCTCTGGACTGATATTCAGGTTGCCTATTTTGTCTGCGTTTTCGGCAAGTTGTCTAAATGCAAGCGCAATATTGAACCTTGGATCAGGATTGTTATTCAGCGCAGTTAATATCTTCCAATCCATTTCCTTGTATGGCTTCAACGTGGCTTCTATCACATACCCTTGAGTCTCTGCCTCTTTCTTATCATTTTCGGTTTTTTGCTCAATGAATTGTTTCCTTTGATTTTCAACAGATATGTCCGCTTCCAATTGCATCTCTCGTAGCTTCCTTTCATTGTCCGACTTTTGGATCATAGATTCCATTTTCTTTTCGGAAATTTGTTTTTGCTTCTCCTCAACAGCGATTTCAGTATTTAGTTCAGTTTCTTTAATGATTCGCTCTTGTTCAACAGCAAAATTTCTTCTTTCATAAATCGCCTGATCTGCCTCTTGCTGAAGTTTTTCCCTGGTTTCAGTTTCTAATGCCCTAGCCATTTCAGGTGTTGCAGAGATACCCAGGATATTTGCACCTAAAATTTCAATCCCTAACATGCTAATTGCAACTGATGACTTTAATCCTTCCAAAATTTGCTCTTCAATGGCCTTAGCTGATCGAATTGCATCCTTTAATTTGATGCTATGGATATAGGAAGAGGTTGCCGTTTGAGCCTCATTAATAATTCGCTGATTTAGTTTTTCTATATCATTCTTTTTGTACACCCCATTATCGGCAACAGTGAAATCTAAAATGTCTGCGAGCTCTTTTGGCTTGCTTATTTTATAACTGATTTGCCCTTGAATTGTAACCTGCTGATAATCGTTAGTGGACTCCCCAAAAATAAACGGAAGATCATTACTCCCCATAGGAATAGCTACGATAGAACTGTTTGGTGCGAAATAAAAGAATGATAAGCCACGGCCCTCTCTTTTTATGAGTCCATTGTTAAAATGAAACACATAGGTCATTGAATCAAATTTGATGTGTTGGATGCCAAACATATGTTTTAGGTTTTAAGATAACTATTTGCGTTATTTTGACACAAATAAAAGAACTTAAAATTTAACACACAAATAATTTGCGTATTATTTACGCAAATACAATTATTTTCATGGATTACAACAACTTATAAAGATCGAAACCCTTGATTATTAACTGTTCATACTTCTCTCTATCGAAAGAATATAATTTACCAGGCCGTCCAACATTATTGGAAGGAGCCTTCTCGTCTAATTCAACAACCAGTCCCAATGACATTACTTTACGTTTAAAATTTCGGCGATCTATTTCCTGATCAAGCAATTTCATATAGAGTTGCTCTAAATCTGAAAAGAGGAACTTTCTGTCCAATAATTCAAAACCTATAGGCTCATAAGTAATTTTCGCTCTTAGTCGATTGATCGCCTTTTGCACAATATCGTTGTGATCAAAAGCCAGCTCGGGTAGTTGATAGATATTAAACCATGCCGCTTCTGATGCATCCGATGAGGCAAATAATCTAAAATCAGTAGATTTAACAAGGCCAAAATAAGAGATAGAAATGATCCGTCTTCTAGGATCTCTATCCGGCTTACCAAATGTAAATAGCTGTTCCAGATAGTTGATAGATACTCCTGCCTCTTCCTGTAACTCACGCGCTACTGCTTCTTCGAGTGTTTCATGATTGAGCACAAATCCGCCAGGTAATGCCCATTCATTGATGTAGGGTTCAATTTTTCGTTTGATCAACAAAACAGATATCCCACTCTCTTGGTTGTAACCAAATACAATAGCATCTACAGTAACTTTGATATTCTGATCTAGGTAAGAATCGGCCTTATTCATATAGAAATATGGTAAATTACAAAGTAAGGGAAATTATTAGAGTTTTCTCGAATTCAACTTATAGCCAATATACAATAACTAAAACGGGGAGGGAAATTCAGCTTTCGCTGGCAATGGTAAAAAAGGATAGACGTGTTCAAATGTATCTATCCTTCGTTTATTCAAACTGTCAGATAAAACCCATACATTGAAAGATTTACTCGCAGTGTTAATTATTTTTTTTGCCTTCATTGCTTTTTTTGGAGGGCTAAAATAACGTTCAGCTCCCGTGAATAAGTATATTTTCTTGCCAGTTATCGTAGTGTACAACATTGGAAACTTTCCGTTCCTTTGATGTTCGTCAACAGTAAGCGAATTATCACCCTTATATAGAATGACTTGATAATAATGAGGTTCGATTTTATCGAAATAAACCTCATAAATACAATCACTACATGGTTGATATTCAATATATCTACTTACGACAGTCTTGAGGTCATCACTTAATTCTACATAATTCTCGGAAACTATTTCATTTCTTGAATTTTTACAAGAGCAAAGAAAAAATACAAGTGAGATTAATATAATTAGATTTTTCATAAGTAACTTATTCCTTCTACCCAACCAAGCAATTGCGCTCTGGATTTAAATAATCCAATTGCTTATCTTCAAACAAATGTTCCAATTGCTCTACCCCATGTTCAATCTTAAAATCTCTTTCTTTTTGTGTAATAGGAATAAACCAATAACAACCAATCTCCTGACCATTATATTCAAACACCCCTAGTTCAGACCCATCAAGATAAGGACTAGAAATAAAGCCATAGTCACATTGTGAATTGTTTAACCAAGGCTGTCCAATATTCACCGTATGATTTATATCCAGTGGCAATCCATTTCTATGATATGAAGCACAGACAGTTAGAAGCTCTATCAAACCCTCCTCTGCTTTAGCTGAGTAAACAAATAACTCTATTAAATTATCATCTGAACGATCTGCGGACATACCTACCGTACAATAACAAAACATATCATTCTTTTTATTGGAAGGAAATTCTAAAATAAAAAAATCTGGGTGCAATTTATCCGTTGGTCCTTTCCCTAGTTTTAAACCTTTGCCAGGTACTCCAAAATAAGCTTCATAATGACCAACCAGTTCTGTAATATATGTTTTCAAATGGCATGAGTTTATTGTAATCAAAGATAAGGTTTTCGCCTTTATCAGGCTAACAAGTTCCGTGTAGTGGTTCTATTGCTACGACTTAGCCAATGGAACACAGTTAATTTGCCTATATAAATTATTGAGTTTTTTACGACTTATTCAGTTTCTCCCAATCATCCATTTCCTTTTTTGATCTGAACATTGGATTTGGCCCCTCGTAAGATTTAGGAACTTTTCCGTTCCTATAATCAATTGCTCTGTTTTTAATAGATCTAGAAGTTTTTTTATTTTCTATCAACTTTTTCAGTAAGACCTGAACCCTGCCATCAGTAGAATTATCCCTAATATAAGGATTGCCGAAAACTCCACCTAAAACTAGCCCCATGATGTCGTCGTTTATTTTCCTATCATAATAGCTCTCAAAACAACTTTCAAGAAAAATCAGATATTTTTCAGTTTTTAATTCACACATACTTAAGGAAACGACACTAAACTCAAGTTCCTCATAACTCGGACGTCTTAAATATTGAATGGCACTATCTAAATATAGTTCAGGTTGTTTCCATAAAACTTCAAATTCCTTAACCCCCATTGGTGTGTATATATAGGTCATATCTTCGGAAATCTCAGCTACCTTTTTTATTCTTTCTGAATAATTAACCTGTGAAAAGACAACGTTCGTTAAACAAACCATTGCCAGAACAAAAAAAGCGGCCTTTAAACAAATCATTTTTTCAATTATCTTTCTACCCATTTTCTAAAAACTATTGTTTCGCAAACTAATCTAAAATATTGGCCTTTTCATTATGGTCGAGGCTTCTTCTAAGATTTTCTCATCAAACTACATGTAACAACCTACATCTTTTACTAATATTCCTTATATGGCACTCATAATAACTATTCTGTTATCCTTAGGATAATTAACCTATCTGATTTGCGTTTAACTGCCAATTTGCTTGAAAAAAGATAACATCATCAGATGATTTTTAAAAGCAAGATTAATGTATATTTGAATATCACCTATTCCTTTATAATGGCAAGCTTAGCTCAAAAAGTGCAGATCACCTATATCAGCAGCGTGAATAAGGCGCTTCAATTTATGGATAAAAATCTTGACACAAACTTGTCTTTAGAAACGATTTCAAAAGTTGCCTGTTTTTCGCCTTTCCATTTTCATAGGATATTCAAGGCGATTACAAATGAGACATTAAATTCTTATATCAAGAGAAAAAGAATTGAAAAAGTTGCTTCTGTTTTAATACATAAGCCGGAAATAAGTATTACCGAGCTTTCACTTCAATATGGTTTTAATAGTAATTCTTCCCTTACAAGAGCTTTTAAAAAATATTACCATATAAGTCCATCTGAGTTCCGTAACAAAAAACATAGCAGATTTAGCAAGATCAGTAAAATAGAAAGCAAGAATGGGCAAGAGCGCGTAGTCTTTGAGGAATACATTTGCAGCATTAATAATCTTAAAAATTGGATCGAAATGAATGCAAAAATTGAAATCAAGGAAATAGCTAGTTTAGAATTGGCTTATGTGACCAGCATTGGACAACAAGGAATTACAACAGCTTATGATACCTTAGTTAAATGGGCAAATCCATTGGACTTGTTCAAGTATCCCGATACAAAAATGGTTACTATTTATCACGATAGTTTTAAAACCACAAAGCCCGAAAAAGTTAGAATAAGCGCATGTATTACACTAAGGACCCCAGTAAAGGTGTCAGGAAATATTGGAAGAACCTCCATTGAAAAAGGGAAATTTATTGTCGGAAGTTTTACAATCAACTTAAGTGAATTTGAAAAATCCTGGAATAGTCTTTTTGTATGGATGGTCGAAAACGGATATAAAAAAGCTGATAGAGACCCTTTTGAGATATACCATAATGATTACAGAATACATCCAGAGAAAAAGTGTATTGTGGATTATTTTATACCGATTTTGTGATATAACTCAATTAACAACTCGCCAATATTCAATCGTCAATACCACGTTTTCCTCAACACGTTTAACAGATTATTCTTAAATTGATCGCATGCAAAATAACCACATCAATTACATTGAATTCCAGGCCAGCGATCTGCAGGCAATAAAGCAATTCTACCAAAGCTCTTTTAACTGGAAGTTTACCGATTACGGACCAGAATACATCGCTTTTTCTGAAAGCGGACTTGATGGAGGCTTTTTCAAAAGCGACGCCAGCATCACAAACGGCGCATTAGTTATTCTTTATCACGAAGACCTTATCCAAATACAAAAGAAAATTATAGCTGCCGGCGGACAAATCGCTAAAGATATTTTCAGCTTTCCCGGAGGAAGAAGATTTCATTTTATAGATCCTGCAGGAAATGAATTGGCAGTCTGGTCGGATAAATAGGGTAAATAAAAAACAGAGCAATATTGAATGGATATGACGAAAACGCACGATAAGGCCAATAAATTATTCCTGATAACCGGCTTTTTAGCTGGCTGGTTTGCATTAATCACACAACTCTATCTCATTATCCAAAACAATCAAATACCTGTCATAGAATCTCTAACCAGATATTTCAGCTACTTCACCATCCTAACGAATATCATGGTGGCTTTGTGTTTTACCCAATTATTGTTCAATTTCAGTAAAAAAGAAAGCTCTTTTATTTCAAAACCAAGGAACTTAGCCTCTATAACCCTCTACATCTTTGTGGTTGGCCTGGTTTACAACTTAATATTACGTTTTACCTGGCAACCACAAGGACTGCAGCGCCTTGTAGACGAAATCTTACATCTATTTATACCGGTTTTATTCTTGCTCTATTGGCTGATTTTTGCAGCCAAAAGCACCTTAAAATGGCTTGATGCATTCTCATGGCTAATCTATCCATTTGTCTATTTAGTATTTGTGCTGATCAGAGGGCATTTCTCTGGTTTTTACCCATACCCCTTCCTGGATGTACTGACCTTGGGCTACCAAAAAATAATGATCAACAGTTTTTATCTTTTGATCGTATTTCTGGTCTTATCCCTAATACTGGTTTGGATTGGAAAACGAATCTCAAAACCTTTACTAACTTAGATTACTGCATTTTTGTAAAGATCAAACTCATGGTTTCCCGATCCATCGCATTCATATCTATTAGTTTCAATGATTTCACCATTTTCAATGTGCTGCTCTTATAATATTTAAAGTGTGGCGTCTCCAAATGCGACAAATATGCTTGCCTATTTGCATAGATTTCAACAATTCTAATCTGATTCGGGCGGTCTTTCTCAGACATTGGAAAGATAGCAATCACACCTGGCTCAACTTTCATAGAAGCCGCAGCTTCTTCCTTTAAAATGGTATTATAGGCCTCCAGATGTTCAGGGATAATTTCAATTTCAGAAATTCTTACGAGCATTGTTCCGCTCGCTGTACCCGATTTCTCCTGAGCATTTATTAACGATGCATTTAAAATTAACAAAAAAAACACAAAGTACTTTAAAAACTTATTCATCATCTTTATTTTGGGTTTATAATCAGATATTCCTCATTTGTTACTCACCTTAGCCATTCTATATTCTCTTCTCCCTGATCATTAACAATGGCAATATGACACATTTTACAACAGCGTTTTTTTTTGGCTTACAAGAATAATATGTTATGTTTTTTGCATATTAGTGATATTCCTTTGTAACACCACAAAGTACCGCATATTAAGCGGTAGAACCTTTATATATCTTACTGGTAAAGATACCATTTTCACTGATCTACCCTATTCCCATCGTATTTCATTAATACCACCTTCGAACTAGCGACACCCTAGCTCCTATATGCTTCCGTACTGCCACTTATAATACTTGGGTTTTGCTTGTCTTTCTGTAGGAGGTTGATAGGGCCTAAGATAGCTTGTAGCCTTACCAAGCCATATAATAATCAGTAGAATCTTTCTTGGTAACATTAAAAATATGTGGCAACATATAAGTGTT
>NZ_JAVTST010000012.1:0-65431 GCF_032678745.1 Pedobacter gandavensis | reverse complement strand
CTTGTATATCAGCTTTTTTTATTCCATAGCTACACTGATCAGATAATCCTATACCATATCTTCTGTTGTAGCTCTAGTACTGTTCCTGCACGCTCTGCGAAGGTTTCTACTACTTTAATCTCACTATAGCTTTTCATAAGCTTTTAATGTGTCAATCATTCACTCTTTTTTCTTGTCGTGATTTTCTATTGATATCTAAACTACTCGCTTATATTTGGCATTCTTAAATACACCTAATTATGATTGCGATAACGAATAGCCAGTTTTTTAATGAAGACCTGCTCGTAAAAGGTCAAACCATTTTTATTGAAGATGGAAAGATTAATAGAATCTCCAACGAAACGGTTCCCGAAGGGTATGAAATTATTGACGCCGCTGGGGATTATGTCAGTCCTGGTTTTATTGATCTTCAAATTTATGGAAGTGGTGGTAACCTTTTTTCCGCTTATCCTACTGTCGGAACATTAAAACAGATGGATGAAGATCTGATGGCTAAAGGTACAACGGGGTTTTTAGCTTGTGTGGCGACGAACAGCCCGGAGGTGGTCTATCAATGTCTTGATGCAGCTAAGGATTATCGTAGTGAAGCTAAAGGCTTTTTAGGACTTCATTTGGAGGGACCTTACATTAATCCTAAGCGTAGAGGTGCACATATTGAAAAATATATTTATAAAGCGAGCTTGGAAGAAGTTAAACGTTTGCTGGATTATGCAGATGGCACCGTTAAAATGATGACCATTGCCGCAGAGTTACAAGATGAAGATGTTATTAGTTATTTGGTTGATCAGGGAATGATACTTTCACTAGGCCATAGCGACGCTGATTTTAATCAGGCCACCTCAGCTTATAACAATGGATTTAAGACAACTACACATTTGTTCAATGCGATGCCTTCAATTCATCACAGAACGCCTAATTTGCCTGTAGCAGTGATGAATCACCCAACTGCAATGGCTAGTATTATTGCTGATGGCTGCCATGTGGATCTTGAAGTGGTAAAGATGACGTATAAAGCAATGAAAGATCGTCTGTTTCTAATTACAGATGCAGTAACAACATGTGAAATTGGACCTTATCAGCATGAGTTGAGAGGTGATAAATTCGTGACCGCAGATGGTACACTTTCTGGTTCAAATATCACCCTTTTACAAGCAGTTCAGAATTGCGTAAATCATTGTGATATCCCAGTAGAAGAAGCGTTAAAACTGGCCACAAAGAATCCAGCCCTATTAATGGGTATTTTATCAAATAAAGGTACTTTAAACATAGGTAATGATGCTGATTTAGTGTTTTTAACAGGAGACCTACAACTAAAGAAAGTTTTTGTAAAGGGTTTGCACATTTGAACCCTGATTAATTAAAACAAATAGTTATTTTTGGACTCATGAAGTATAAACGGATTCTGCTGAAATTAAGTGGCGAGTCGCTGATGGGCGATAAACAATATGGTATTGATAATGAACGTGTTAGGCAATACGCCGAGGACATTAAAGCGGTACATGATGAAGGCCTTGAAATAGCAATAGTTATTGGAGGTGGTAATATTTTTAGAGGTTTAAGCGCCGAAAAGTCGGGTATGGACCGTGCGCAAGCTGATTATATGGGAATGTTAGCTACTGTAATCAACAGTATGGCACTACAGGACGCACTGGAAAAAGTTGGTCTTAAAACCCGCTTACTTACTGCAATTAAAATGGAACAAATCTGTGAACCATTTATCCGCAGAAGAGCTGTACGTCACCTTGAAAAAGGTCGTGTAGTGATTTTTGGTGCTGGTACAGGTAATCCTTATTTCACAACAGATTCTGCAGCAGCTTTAAGAGCAATCGAGATTAAAGCAGATGTGGTTTTAAAAGGAACACGTGTGGATGGTATTTATACCGCAGATCCTGAGAAAGATCCAACTGCAACTAAATATGAAAAGATTTCTTTCAAAGAAGTTTACGATAAAGGATTAAACGTAATGGATATGACTGCCTTCACCCTGTGTGAAGAAAATGAACTTCCCATTATCGTTTTTGATATGAATAAAACAGGTAATTTCATGAAAATTGCCAAGGGTGAAGAGATTGGGACGCTTGTTAAGGTCTGATTCTAATAAATTTTATATTTTTGGTTAAATTTTACAAAACATGAATGACCTCATAAAGAAACAACTACAAGATGCTCAGGCAAACATGGACAAGGCTATTGACCATTGTGAAGCTGAATTGACAAAAATTCGTGCAGGGAAAGCTTCTGCGGGAATGTTGGACGGCATATTTGTAGATTACTATGGTAGTGCTACTGGTTTATCTCAAGTGGCAAGTATCAACACGCCAGATGCACGTACGATACTCGTTCAGCCTTGGGAAAAAAATATGTTAGTTCCTATTGAACGTGCCATTATGGAAGCGAACATTGGAATTAATCCTCAGAATGATGGTGTGGTGATCCGTTTGGTTGTTCCTCCACTAACTGAAGAACGTAGAAGAGATCTTGTTAAAAAGGTAAAAGAAGAAGCGGAACGCGGAAAAATCACCATTCGTAATATTCGTAAGGATGCTAACGAAAAAATTAAAAAGTTGAAAGGCGAAAGCGTCTCTGATGATGAAATCAAAACTGGAGAAGGTGAAGTGCAAAAAATAACTGACGCGTATATTATCAAAGTTGATAAACATGCAGAAGCAAAAGAAAAAGATATCATGACGGTTTAAAACCTGATTTATAATTTACTTGTAATTTAAAGGGAATGGAGCCGATGCTTCATTCCCTTTATTTATTTTTGGCTAGATTTAATTAAATGAAATTACTACTCGAATATTTACGCGCTCATAAATGGGTGGTCGTACTAGCACTTTTATTAGCTGCAATCAATATTGGCTTCTCCTTGTTGGATCCCTATATTACTGGAAGAATAGTTGATGAGTTCATTCAAAAGAAGGACGTCTTGAATAGAAGCGAATTTGTCTGGGGTGTACTCGGATTGGTTGGACTTAGTGTAGGCGCAGCTATGGTATCCAGAATTGCCAAGAATTTTCAGGATTATTTTACAAGTATCATCGTTCAAAAAGTGGGCGCGAGTATGTATGCCGATGGACTGAAACACTCGCTAGAATTACCTTATCAGGTGTTCGAAGATCAACGAAGTGGAGAAACTCTTGGAATCTTACAAAAGGTGAGACTTGATTCAGAAAAGTTTATTACAGCGTTTATCAGTATTCTCTTTGTTAGTTTGATCGGGATGGTATTCGTGATCGTATATTCAGTTACGGTCAGTTATAAGGTAACGTTGGTCTATTTCTCCGCAATTCCAATTATCAGTTTCGTGAGCTGGTACTTGAGTAGAAAGATTAAAACTATTCAAAAGACTATCGTTGCTGAAACAACAGCGCTCGCGGGCTCCACGACAGAGTCTCTGAGAAATATTGAGCTAGTGAAAAGTCTCGGCCTTGCCAATCAGGAAATAGAAAGGTTGAACAAAACAACTTATAAGATTCTAGGCCTGGAATTAAGAAAGGTTAAATATGTAAGGAGTATGAGTTTTGTGCAGGGAACAACTGTCAATTTTGTCCGTAGTACGATGGTTGTGGTTTTATTGATCCTAATCTTTGAAAATACAATCTCAGCTGGGCAATATTTCTCTTTCCTGTTTTATTCTTTCTTTCTCTTTGGACCATTACAGGAGCTTGGAAATGTGATTCTTACTTGGAGGGAAGCAGAAGTTTCTCTAGGGAATTTTAAAAAGATCTTAAGTACACCAATTGATGAAAAGCCTGTAAACCCGGTTAAGCTGGGGAAAATTACCAGTCTTGAGTTTAAAGATGTAAACTTTAAACATTTGACCGGTAAGCGTAATGCCCTAAATGAGATTAATTTCCGCACTCATAATGGAGAAACGATCGCTTTTGTTGGACCTTCTGGCTCTGGGAAAACCACGCTGGTTAAACTGCTAGTAGGACTTTATCAGCCAATTGACGGAGATGTGCTATATAATGGTACCTCGAGCAAAGCCATAGACCTAGATATGATGAGAGAAAAGATCGGTTTTGTAACTCAGGATACGCAATTGTTTTCTGGTACAATTCGTGAAAATCTCCAATTTGTAAGACCGGATGCTACAGATGAGGATTGTCTGCGGGTAATGAAGCAAGCAGCGTGTAACAACCTGTTGGCACGTGCAGACAAAGGTTTGGATACTGTGATTGGGGAAGGTGGGGTTAAGGTATCTGGTGGAGAGAAACAGCGGTTGTCCATTGCCAGAGCGTTACTACGCAGGCCAGATATTCTGGTTTTCGATGAAGCGACATCTTCTTTAGATTCTTTAACCGAAGAGGAAATTACGGCAACGATCCGTGATATTTCTTTACAAACGAATCATATTACTATTTTAATCGCCCACAGACTCTCTACGATTCGACATGCAGACCGGATTTTTGTCCTGGAACGTGGCCATATCATTGAGCAGGGTAAACATGAAGATCTTTTGGCCGAAACAGGCTTGTATTATGCCATGTGGAGACAACAAGTTGGCGAAAGAATAGAATATTAGTTTTAGTTCTAAGCAGTTGTTTCTAAAATGATGAGGTTAATTTTGCTGGTCGTTGATTTCCTGTAAAGTTAACCTCATCATTTTTTTAGTTTTTAGATAGGTGATTCCTGCTACCAAGACTGTCATACTACCTCCAAATACTACTGCGGGGACAGTTCTCATAAGCCTTGCCGTGAGGCCGGATTCAAAAGCCCCAATCTCATTTGACGAGCCAATAAACATGCTGTTTACAGCGGATACCCTACCCCGCATTTCATCAGGGGTAAGTAATTGCATAATTGTAGACCGGATAATGACACTGATGCTGTCGAAAGCACCTTCCATGAATAGAAAGAAAAGGGTTAGGTAAAAGTTTTTTGATAAGCCATAGCAGATAATACTTGTTCCAAATCCAGTAACTGCAATCAGTAGATTCCTCCATGGCCTGTTCATTGGAGAGAAGCGAGTCATTGCCAACATGGTGATTACTGCACCACTAGAAGCGGCTGCCCGCATAAAACCGAGTCCTTCAGATCCAACTTTTAATATATCATTGGCAAACACGGGGAGTAAAGCAACTGCTCCACCAAAAAAAACGAAGAAGAGGTCTAGGCTCATCGCCCCTAACATCATTTTATTTTTAAACACAAAGTGAACACCTTCTGTTAGACTTTTCACAATGCTCTCTTTTGGGATATAGGTAGGAGGATGGGGTTTTAAGAAAAAGATACAGATTAGAGCAATTCTGATGAAGGTGAGTATGACACAATAGGTGGCGGTAATTCCATAAAAGCCATAGATCAATCCACCAATAGCCGGACCTAAAATAGAAGCAGCCTGCCAGCTGGAACTGTTCCATGTACTGGAATTGGGGTAGAGTTTTTTAGGGACGATTTGCGCCATTAAGGAAAAGGTTGCCGGACTGAAAAAACCTCTAGCAATTCCAAATACCATCAAATACATAATGGGTACAATATAGTCTACCGGTACATAAGCATGCATTTGTTTGGTGGTTACTACGAACATGATTAATGAACATAGAAATACACCACTAAATACTTTCAGCAACAAGCCTCTTTTTTCTGATTTGTCGGCCACATAGCCCCCGTATAGAGCAATGCCGGTTGCAGGAATCGCTTCATAAAGACCAATTAGTCCAAGTGCCAGAGGATCTTTTGTAAGGTGGTAAATATGAAATCCAATGATGATCGCCTGCATTTGATAAGCAAATGTGAAAAAGAAACGCATTCCAAGGTAAGATCGAAACTCCCGGTATCGGAGTGCAGCATAAGGATCTGTTTTTTCTGTGGCTTCCAAGAACGTTGTTTTTTAGCAAGTGTATGTTATGGTGTTTCAATAACATACACTTGCTAAAAATAATATTACATGATATTGTCATAAAATGCGCTGTAAGCAGCACGCATATCATCTGCCTGATTGATTGCTGCAGAAGCGGCAATTCCGAAAATTCCCGTTGCCATTAATGGGTCTATATCACTTAAGGTGACACCGCCAACAGCAATTACAGGTAAATTAATTGATTGTGCTTTTAGCGTCTGCATCGCCTTGGCATATCCTTCTACACCTATTAATGGGGCATCGTTTGGCTTGGTAGTAGTTGTGTAAAATGGTCCGAATCCTGCATAATCAGCGCCTTCTTTTGCTATTCTGACTAGTCCATCTATAGTGTTGGAAGAACCGCCGATAGTGACTGCTTCGCCCAATTGCTGACGAAGTTTCACAAAATCCGCATCCATATCTTCTATATGAAAGCCTTGTATGTCGGCCTTTCCATTCAGATGAATGTGATCTGTGACGATAAGGGTAGCTCCCCAATCATCACAGATTTCAGCAATTGCATTGATATCTTCTAAAAGTTCTTCGTCATTTTTAGTTAGACAGCGGTATTGAAGCCATTTTGCACCTGCACTACAAGCAATGCTTGTCTGTTCAATGTGACTATGCTGATGGATATCATGTGTTATAAAATGTAGCTTTTCGATGAACTTCTTCATAAGGTGTTAAAATTTGAAATTTAGCGAAAGTAAAAAATTAGTTCCGGCCTGTGCATAATAAAAATTCTCTGTAGTGATATTCCCTTTATAAGCAGTGCTATAAGTATAACCATTGCTCTCATACTTTTCATTAAAGATATTATTCACCAAAAGACCAAGATTTATATTTTTAATCCTTTTAAGTTGGAAATCGTAACCTATTCTCGCATTATTTACCCAATATGCATCAAGCTTTCTGCTGTTATTTTGGGTGTTGTCCAGGAATTGTTTACCTACAAACTTGCTTTGTAGAGCTGCTGCAAAACCTTTAAATGGTTTGTAAACCAGCTCTCCCGAAACGACAGATTTTGGAGAAAAGGAGATATCCGTGTTTTTGTGGTTGGAAGTGATTAAGGTTTCTGAACCATCATCTTCATATTGGGTTACATAATTAATATAGTTCTGAATTTTATTCTTGCTAAAAGCGGCATTGGCATTTATGGCAAATTGTGGACTCAGGATGTAAGAAGCATCAAATTCAACTCCTAAACGGTAACTTTTATCTACATTCTGACGGTAAGCATCCGCGAATTCATTGATTTCTCCCGTGAAGATCAATTGATCTTTATAGAACATCCCATATACATTCAGACCAAGATTCAGTCTGTTTTCTTTATAACGATAACCTGCCTCTAAATCACGTAAACGTTCTGCTTTTGGGGATGGTAAGCCTACTTTTAAGTTTGTGAAATCATCACGATTCGGCTCTTTATTGGCTACACTAAAGGAAGTGTATACATTACTTTGTTCATTTATGAAATAGGTTGCGCCAACTTTAGGATTGAAAAAATGGTAGGTATTGTTAAAATCAAGGTTTCGTAGGTTCTTGTCTTTTCCTGAGATTTTATAATCTACAGTTCTGTATTGGAGGTCGGTAAAAAGACTCAATTGATCTATTGGGCTGTAGCTTACTTTACCGAAGGTATTGAAATCATTTTTGTTTCCTTTCCCATCATAATAATGGTCGCTGATATTGCTGGTGGAAGGATATTTCGCCCAGATAACCTCTCCGAAATGTTTGCCCCTGTATTCATTATATGCCCCTCCAAGTGTGAAATTCAAGTTAGATTTTGGTTTGTAACTTAAGGCGTAAGTAGTACCATAGAAATCATTATCTAGCCAACGGCGACGAATTAAATCCGTTCTTGTTTGAAGCGCTCCGTCTGCATTCATCGGTGGTAAACCGTATTTGCTGAGTTTTTGATCGAATTTAAATTCTTCAAAATAACCCTTTCCATCGGTATAATGTAAGGCGGCATTGAAAGAGAATTGCTCGTTAATCTGTTTGGCATAAAGCGCCTGATAGTGATTTTGTGCGTAGTTATCGGTCTGGTCTTTATAGGTAAATGAGTTATAAGTTCGGTTCCCTGAATTCAACAAATTCTGCGTTTGCGCGTCATTAAATTCCTGACGCTTGCTGAAATCCAGCATACCCTGTACATCACCTTTTAATCTTGCTTCGGGAATACCGTCCCAAGCCTGGTAAGTTTTTTCAGTTCCAGAGAACACATTTAGGCGAAGTAATTCATTTTTACCATGATAAGCACCGGAAAGGTAATATGACTTCAAATTAGATGCTGCTCGGTCGATAAAGCCATCTGATTTTATTCTTGAAAGTCGGCCATCGAAGCTCCATTTATTGTCAATCAAACCTGTTCCTAGCTTAACGGTGTTTTTAAGGGTGTTGAATGAGCCGTAAGTATTGTTTAGTTCTGCGTAAGCATTTTCTAAAGGTGCGCTAGTCTGGATATTTAAGCTTCCTCCGAAAGCACCAGCACCATTGGTAGAGGTACCTACACCGCGTTGGATTTGTACATTTTCTATGGAAGAAGCAAAATCAGGCATGTTAACCCAAAATATTCCCTGACTTTCGCCGTCATTGTAAGGAATACCATTGATTGTTACATTGATTCTACTGGCATCGCTACCTCTGATTCGGATGCCTGTGTAACCTATACCTGCCCCTGCATCGGATGTAACTACTACTCCAGGGGTATTGTTTAAGATAAATGGGAGATCTTGTCCGAAGTTGTTTTCTTGAATCTCAGCTTTGCTAATGTTTTTATAAGTAGTAGCGGATTTATCGTTGGCGCGTGTGGCATTAACAATCACCTCATCGGCAAGAAAAGCAGCAGGTTTAAGACTGAAATTTTCGACCCAATCGGATTTCAGTTCCAGGTTTTTCTCTGTCGTTTGGTAGCCGATAAAGCTTACCACTAAAGTATAGTTTCCTGCTTTAAGATTCTTAAGTTGGAATTTTCCCTGACCATCGGCTGTAACACCAAAAGATTTTCCTTTTAAACGGATCGTCGCGCCAGGTAATGCCTGACGGCTTGTTTCGGACACAACTCCCGAAATCGTAAACTGTGCCTTTGTTAATATAGGCAACAACAACATAGCTAGCGCTATGGTCAATAACTTTTTCAATTCTTTGTTTTTTTAGTTAAACCACTGTAAGTAAGGGGCACTTACAGCCCAGTTAAACTCCATAACTCCAATCCCTCCGCCGGCATTATCCGGATCAGGTGTATATATCTGTTTGCAGATATAATGGGTATGCTCTCAGCCTGTTTTTGTGTTTTTTACAAAACAAGGCACCCCTTTTTGATGGAACAAAGGTATTGATAAAAATTGAATCTCCATGAGAGATGTCTATTTCCGGTTTTTTGGTAAATAGTATACGGTATGGTTGATTAGTATGCGTTATCAGGATGAAAGCCCCTCCTAATTAAAAAGTGCTATTTTTTCTCAAGAAAGGATTCAACTGCTGCAATAGCATTATTAAATCTTTCTTCCGTTCCACTAACTACTACATAATTTGCATTTAAGTTTTTTAATTCCTGGTGCCATACCTGCATAAAATGTTCCCGTTTATGAGGGAAATCTCGAAGTGGATCTTCTTGCCATGGCAAGTCAATGTCCATGAGCAGGTATAAATCATAAGTATGGAGTGGTAATGCATTTAGTACTATTTCCGGAGTGTTTCCAAAAACCTCATCACTCCAGATCTTTACGGTGATAAAAGTTGTATCACAGATGATCAAATCTTTTTCTGCTATGGCGAGGATAGATTCTTCTAAAGCGACTTGTCCGTGATACATGTTTACTTCGTCTTGTAAATTGCAGGGCTCTGTTAAAGCGGCACAATAATAACGGGCATATTCTGGTACCCAAAGCGTCTGGTAGTGCTTTGCTAGTTGTTGTGCAATAGTCGATTTTCCTGTACTTTCCGGGCCAACGATGGCGATTTTTTTAATTTGTTTGTTCACGATACGTTTTCCTCCAGTCTAAATATCCTTTGATGGCAATGGCAACCAGGAATGCATAAAAAATGGCGCTTAAATTTAGATTTTTATAAATATATAATGGGATGTAGCAGAGGTCGACCACAATCCATAGTATCCAGTTTTGCAGAATTTTTCTGGTTAGCATTAATTGTGCTACAAAGCTAATCGCAGTACAACAGCCATCTTCATAAGGGACGTTCGTATCTGTGAAATGATCTAAGAATAATCCCAAGGAGACAGATAAAATAACTATTGAGGCAATTGCTAACCACCAGCCTTTCTTCGATAAGTTACTTACCGGTTTGTCATCAACTTTTGTTTTTCTTATCCAATAATACCAGCCATAAAAAGCAGTAAAAAGAAAATAGAATTGCAAAGCCATGTCTCCATACATCTTTGCATCAAAAAACACCCAGGCATAAGCGATCACGCTGATGATTGAAATGGGCCAGCTTAAAACATTTTCTTTTGTGGCCAGGTAAATACAAATAAATCCGGATAATACACCTAGCCATTCCACCCATGTGGTATGAATAAATTGATCAGTAATTAGTTGAAAAAATGAAGACTCAAGAAGTAACATGAGCCAAAAGTACTTATCCTAAAATTATTTGCAACATAAAAGCTTTGGAGGAATGCTGTTATTTGTTTGTTTTCGGAGAGGTGCTAAAACTCAATGATACACGAACACTGATGTCGGTAGTTGTTTTTTCTCTTAAAACATACTCCATTCTGATACGTAGACTTGTTCCTTTTACATAATTATCCAGAAAGCGGGAATTGTCAATATCCAAGACCAATCCTGTGCCAATATTCTGTTGAACATCACTTCTTGAGGCTACCATTATCTCTTCACCATTTTCATTGGCTACAAATAGTTTCACAGATTTGAACATCCCTAAACTTTTGCTGGCGGGATTACTAGCTTCCATTTTTGCAGAAGCAATTCTGATCTCTTTTACATAATCTGTACCGTTTTGATTTCCAAAAACTTGATCGAAACTAGTCGCAGCAGAACTTGTGGAGATGGTTGTGTTGCTTTTTGAGCCAGCAGGGATTACTACATTAGCGTTATATGGGAAAGAAGATTTTATCAGGGATTGTACTGTAGCACAGCTGGAAAGCATCACTATCGTGGTTATTAGTACCGGGAATATTTTTTTCATTGGGCTGTACATTCTTGTCATTTGATATAGTATATGTCTGATAGGAACGGCAAATGTTGTTCCAAATTGTCTGATGTTGTGTATTGTCGTCTTTTTTTTAATGCTTAAAACAAAGAGATAGGTGTTGCTGGTTGAAGGAAGATAGGCGACCTTATAGGGGAAATTAAGTCGTTAAATTCAAGTATAGGTATACTAAATCAAGTATATCGCGTTTAAATAATAAGGATAAAAGAATCTATGTGCAGGGGCTTGCATCCAGACGAGTTAAAACATAATTCTGTGCCACTTGTAGTTATGATAGCATTAAATATAAAAACCTTATAATTTTTACCTAAAATTGAACATAATGAAAAGGCTCAAATTAAATTTTATCGTAGCAGCAGGACTTTCATTAGGCTTATTGGCATTCAGCAGTATCAGAGAAGGCAGCATTCAGGGGAAAGTAAGTCCGGCTGAAGGCGCATCTCAGGTTTTGGCCATAGCTGGGAGGGATACTTTACGCGCCTCAATTAACAATGGAAGCTTCGTTTTCAGCAAGGTTAAACCTCAAACTTACACCATTTGGGTGAAAGCAAATCCGCCATATAAAGACAGTTCTGTAGAGAATGTTGCGGTGGTAGATAGTGCTGCAACAGACGTTGGAGAGATTAAATTGCTACAGTAATTCATAGTAAATGATTAAAAGGGCTTTAGGTGAATTTCTAAGGCCCTTTTTTATTTGAACTGTTTTTTAAAAAAGAGCATATTTTTATGGATCAAAAACGTAACTTTGCATCCCGACGGAAGAGTCGGGATATTCCCCTTGCAAAGCAGAGAAAATCTCTAGACTATTCTGGTCCTTTAGAATGCAATTTTTACCAATTTCACTTATATAACTTTAGACTTTTTAAAGCCTTATGCCTAAAGACACCTCCATACGCTCAGTATTAATTATCGGATCGGGACCTATTATCATTGGTCAAGCCTGTGAATTTGATTATTCAGGATCTCAAGCTGCCTTATCCTTAAAGGAAGAGGGAATTGAAGTTTCCATCATCAACTCTAATCCTGCAACCATCATGACCGACAAGGTGATTGGGGACCATGTGTACCTTTGGCCTTTAACGGTAGACTCCATTGAGCAGATTTTAATCGAAAGAAAAATCGATGCAGTTTTGCCTACTATGGGCGGACAAACTGCTTTGAACCTTTGTAAAGAAGCGGAAGAGCGTGGTGTTTGGGAGAAGTACGGTGTTAGAGTAATCGGGGTAGATGTTGCCGCGATTGAGAAAACTGAAAACAGAGAATCCTTCCGTCAATTAATGATTGATATAGGTGTAGGCGTTGCTCCATCCAAAATTGCAAACTCCTTCTTAGAAGGTAAAGAAGCAGCTCAGGAAATCGGTTATCCACTGGTAATCCGTCCTTCTTATACATTAGGCGGTTCAGGTGGTGGTTTCGTGCATAAGAAAGAGGAGTTCGACCACGCTTTACAACGCGGATTAGAAGCTTCACCAACGCATGAAGTATTGGTAGAGAAGGCGGTAATAGGATGGAAAGAATACGAATTGGAGTTGCTAAGAGATAGCAATGACAACGTGATCATCATTTGTTCTATTGAAAACTTTGATCCAATGGGAATCCATACCGGAGACTCGATCACAGTAGCACCAGCAATGACTTTATCTGATCGTTGCTACCAGGACATGCGTAACCAGGCCATCAAAATGATGCGTGCCATTGGAACTTTCGCTGGGGGCTGTAACGTTCAGTTCTCTGTGAATCCTGACAATGATGATATTATTGCGATCGAAATCAATCCAAGGGTATCACGCTCTTCGGCATTGGCGAGTAAAGCAACAGGATATCCGATCGCAAAAATCGCTTCTAAATTAGCCATTGGTTATAACTTAGACGAGATCGAAAATCAAATTACAAAAACAACTTCTGCTTATTTCGAGCCTACATTAGACTATGTGATCGTGAAAGTACCTCGTTGGAACTTTGATAAATTCAAAGGTGCTAACATGGAGCTTGGATTACAAATGAAGTCGGTAGGTGAGGTAATGTCTATCGGACGTACCTTTATCGAAGCCTTACAGAAAGCTTGCCAGAGTTTAGAGATTGGTAGAGCCGGATTAGGTGCAGATGGTAAACATAACCGAAGCATCGAAGAGATCATGCATGGTTTGGAGCATCCAAGCTGGAATCGCTTGTTCTTAATCAAAGATGCGATGACTATGGGCGTTCCTTTGGAGTCTATCCGTAAGGTAACGAAAATCGATAAGTGGTTCCTTTCTCAAATTCAGGAGTTAGTACATCTGGAAGTTGAGTTAAAAAGATATTCACTAAATAACATTCCTAAAGATTTCTTCTTCACGTTGAAACAAAAAGGATTCTCTGATATCCAGATTGCTTATTTGTTAGGTAATGTAACGGAAGATGAAGTTTATAATCGCAGAAAATCTCTAGGTATCAAACGTGTGTATAAAATGGTAGATACTTGTGCCGCTGAATTTGCAGCACAAACACCATATTACTACTCTACATTTGAAGAGGAGAATGAATCCATCCCAACAGATAAAAAGAAAGTAATTGTATTGGGTTCAGGTCCTAACCGTATCGGTCAGGGGATTGAATTTGATTACTCATGTGTACATGGTTTGCTTGCTGCTAAAGAAAGCGGTTTTGAAGCGATCATGATTAACTGTAACCCTGAGACGGTTTCTACAGATTTCAACATGGCTGATAAGTTATACTTTGAGCCAGTATTCTGGGAACATGTTCGTGAAATCATTGAATTGGAGAACCCAATCGGGGTGATTGTTCAACTGGGTGGACAGACTGCTTTGAAAATGGCTGAGAAGTTAGAGGAGAACGGCATTAAAATTATTGGTACATCTTACAATGACATGGATGTTGCGGAAGATAGAGGGCGTTTCTCAGACTTACTTAAAGAATTAGAGATTCCTTACCCAAGATACGGTGTTGCTGAAAATGCAGAGGAGGCGATTATCGTTGCTCAAGAAGTAGGATACCCGGTATTGGTAAGACCAAGTTATGTACTGGGTGGACAAGGAATGAGCATAGTAATTAACGACGAGGATCTGGAGAAAGCTGTAGTTAAACTACTAGGTGATCTTCCTGGAAACCGCGTGTTGATTGATCATTTCTTAGACAGAGCAGAAGAAACTGAATCGGACTCTATTTGTGACGGAGAGGATGTGCATATCGTTGGTTTAATGGAACATATTGAGCCTGCAGGGATTCACTCTGGTGATTCCAGCGCAGTATTGCCACCATTCAGCTTATCTGAGAAGGTAATGAATGATATGGAAAATTACTCTAAGAAAATTGCTAAAGCATTAAATGTAATCGGGTTACTAAACATTCAGTTTGCAGTAAAAGACGAGAAAGTTTATGTGATTGAAGCGAATCCTAGAGCCTCAAGAACGGTTCCTTTCATTGCGAAGGCTTACGATGTTCCTTATATCAATATCGCTGCTAAAGTGATGTTGGGTGTTAACAAACTGAAAGACTTCACAATTGAAAGAAAACTGAAAGGTTATGCGATCAAAGAACCTGTATTCTCTTTTGATAAGTTCCCGGAAGTAGTGAAAGAGCTAGGTCCGGAGATGAAGTCTACAGGAGAGGCGATCAGGTTTATTAAAGACCTGGAAGATCCTTACTTCAGAAAGTTAGTGAAAGACAAATCGATGTACTTATCGAAATAATAAGAAAAGTCCCGAAAGGGGCTTTTTTATTTTACATGATTTTTAAGGTAGGGATGTTTTTACTGACTTACTTTAAAAATCATGTTAATTCTTTCCCCAGATTCGGGTATTTAAATCTAAGGTTTCAATCACTTTGTAGATATGACATACCAATTCCAGATCTTCCTTCATCAAGCCATCGGTCATCAAGCTATCAAACAATGGAGCTTCAAAATAATTTCTGGATAGAGGAAAGGCAATAGTTATTATATTTCCGACAAAGGAAAGACTGATGCTGTCTTCGCACCTGTCGTTTAGCGTGCATATTGATTCCATCATCAATGGCGTCAGAATGTATCTTGCTTCTATCTGATTTGAAGAATAAGTAGCAAAATGCTTTTCAAATTCTGGATTTTCTAATTTAACACGTTCTTTTGCGCCTGAAAAAAATGGAGTATTACTCCCAAACCATTCAGATACATCGCTTCCAAAGGCTTTGGATTGAACCACTGTTAGTTCTTTAAAGTTCTTGTTAAAATCGGCTTGAAAGATCACGCCATTAAAAAGTTCATGCCAGGTCTCCTGGGTTGTGCCTTTTTTAGTGATGGTGAGTTCTTTGTATTGCGCGTTTACTTCTGAAAAGCTAAATCTCGTTTTTCCTGCATTGCCAGATACCCGGTCTTCGCTCGTATACTTGTCGGGCTTTTTTTTGAACAATAAAGAACCGAAAAAATCATCTTGAGACAATCCTCTTTTAGGATCTATTTCCAGACTCTGGTCTATCATTTTTATCGTCTGTGCGACTAATCTTTGTTTAAAATCAAGGCGATATTGATCCACTGCTCCCAAATTTACCGATATTGATATTAAACCAGCAAAAAAACAAATGATGCCAATAGCTATCATGGAGAGTATCGTAAACGTAAAACCGATTATAGCGATCGGTATGCCAATAAAACAAATTGCGAGATGGATTACTCTTTTCTTACGTAAGCTTATTCTGGTTGCCTCTAAATCATTCAGCACCTCTATTGTAGCCGAATCTAAATGAGATATATTGTGCATTAGCTATTAAAGAGATTTTTTGCGTTAACATTGTTGCGTTCCGTCTCGGAAATAGAGATTACTGGTTTAGCAGTATAATTTAATATTCCTGCAAAGATGCTGCCGGGAAACATCATGATGGCATTGTTATAATCTGTAATTACAGCGTTATAAGTTCTTCTGGCGGCAGCAATTTGTTCCTCGCTTTCCGTCCAGGTGGTTTGTAGATTTGTAAAACTCTGATCTGCTTTAAGGTTGGGGTAATTCTCTACGTTGACCATCAGTCCTTTTATCTCATGGCTAAGTTCCTGGTCTATCTTTAACTTTTCATCATTACTCAAATTCGGACTGCTGGCGCGGCTCCTTAAGGCAACGACCTTTGTGAGCAGGTCACCTTCATATTGCATATACTGTTTTACCGTTTCTACAAGGTTAGGCAAGAGGTCGAAGCGTTTTTTCAGCATCGCATCAATTGCCCCAAAGGCATTGTCAATTTCGTTCTTCTTTGCGATTAAGGAATTGTATATCGAAATACAAATGACTGCGATGAGGATGACTATAATAATTACAAGAGCAATAATCATAAAATGAAGTTAAGAGGTTGAATATAAATGGAAGATATAGGTTTTTCCTGAAGTATTTCTGATTTCTGTTTTAAGGAGTAATCTTTGACGGAAAAAATAAGCCCTGCTCTTATAAAAAGCAAGGCTTTTATCTTGATGCAAAATAAGAATGGGAAGAAGAGATGATTTACTCGAGAATCACCACCCCTTTAGCTTCAAAAGCCAATTCTTTTTTAGGAGCTGTAATTTTTGCCACCTCTGCCGCAGATTTATGTGCATCTTCTGCATAGTGACGTAAAGTCTCTACAGAGATGGTTTGTTTTTTTGCGATGCCATCAAGGGCTACTTTTTTTCCAACGATGTCCATTGGCATAAAGAATGCATAGTCTTTAAATGTGATGCGCATTGCTTCGCCTGTTGGTGTTTTCAACGTCATCCAACAGCCTTTCTTTTTACAAACTTCTACGACTTCTCCTGTAATTTTCATTTCGGCGATTTTCTGATCACCCATGGCTGACTCTATTTTCGAAACTGGGAGTAGGTTGCCAGCGCTGACACCATTTCCAAAGGACTTGCCAGGAAGGCTTGTTGTGTCTTGTGCTAGTGTGCATAAGGATAATGCGCAAAAGCCCAGGCTTAAAAGTATTTTTTTCATGAGGTAAGATTAAAGTGTTGAAATTCTTATGGTTGAGATAAAAGTATCAAATTTTCTTTAATTCTTAAAGATAGTTCGGAGAAATGGCTCAAAACAAAAAAAATCCTCGTTATCTATCGATAACGAGGATAATCATCCCTATTGTTGTTAAATCATAAATGATTAACAATTTACATTAGGCAACTTATAGGCCGATTTTTAAAAACGCACTTGTGTAGCGGGTAAGTGATTGATAATCAGTGTTGTTTCTGATTTGTGTGATTTTAGGCCTTTAGCCTGGAAGGGGAATAATTTCCCCAATATGTAGAAAAAGCATTAATTATTTCTACATATTGGGGAAAACTCTCCATGTTTTTGCAGTTTATTCAATTGATTCAAATAGATTTGACTTATCCAAACAGTAAAGAGAAGACATCTTCTATTTTACTAACTGGGCTAAGTTCTATTTTATATTTTTCAGTGATCAGACCTTTCATATTATAATTCGAGATGAAGATCCTTTCAAAACCTAGCTTTTCTGCTTCCGAGATACGCTGTTCGATCCTGTTGACGGCTCTAATTTCTCCGGAAAGGCCAACTTCTGCAGCAAAACAAATCTTTGATGAGATGAATATATCTTCATGAGAAGAGATGATTGCGACTAAAATTGCGAGATCAATTGCAGGATCTTCTACTTTGATTCCTCCGGCGATATTCAAGAATACATCTCTGGTGCTTAGGCGAAATCCACATCTTTTTTCAAGCACTGCCAAGAGCATATTCATTCTTTTGGTGTCGAAGCCATTAGAGGATCGCTGAGGCGTTCCGTATGCCGCGGCGCTTACTAAGGCCTGTGTTTCTATTAACATTGGCCTGGCGCCTTCTAATGTCGCGGAAATCGCAATTCCGCTTAGTTCTTCATCCCTTTGTGATAATAATATCTCAGAAGGGTTGGAAACCTGCCTTAATCCGGTACTGTGCATAGCATAAATACCCAGTTCAGCTGACGCGCCAAAGCGATTTTTAATTGAGCGTAAAATACGGTATACATGGTTTCTGTCGCCCTCAAACTGCAATACGGTGTCTACCATATGTTCCAGGATTTTAGGGCCTGCAATGGTACCGTCTTTAGTGATATGGCCAATTAGAAACACAGGAGTGTCTGTTTCTTTTGCAAATCGCAACAGTTCGGAGGTACATTCACGCACTTGTGAGACACTACCTGGTGTAGCATCGATATTTGAGGAGTGGAGCGTTTGAATTGAATCTACAATCAGCAGATCTGGTTCCAGTTCTTCAATTTGTTTGAAAATATTTTGAGTAGAAGTTTCCGTGAGGATATAACATTGTGCAGTAGGGTTAGCTGTGATCCTTTCTGCTCTCATTTTGATCTGTTGTTCACTTTCTTCTCCGGAGATGTATAATATCTTTTTGCCGGGGATACTTAGTGCGAGCTGGAGCATCAATGTTGATTTCCCAATTCCTGGCTCTCCTCCAATTAAAATAACTGAACCGGCTACCAGTCCGCCACCCAATACGCGGTCCAGCTCCTGGTCTCCAGTGGAGACACGTTCCTCAGTTATAGAGGGAATATTGTCAACTTTATTTGGTTTATTCACCCTGCTAGTTGCCGTAGAAGTTTTCCAGGCCGGCACTTTAGAGCTGACTTTTTCTATCACCTCTTCTACAAAGGTATTCCATTGGTTACAAGAGGGACATTTGCCGAGCCATTTCGCGGCTTCATGTCCGCAATTCTGACAGAAATATGCTGATTTAGTTTTAGCCAATTTATTGGAGTTTTAATGAGGTACGAATTTAAGATAATTCGGTATAAAAGTGGTTTAAAAATCCCTTATAAAGCAAACAGGCCTGTTCCAAGAGGAGCAGGCCTGTTTAAAGAAATTTAACCGTGATTATAATTTAATCTCTTCGTCTTTAGACGAAATAAAATGGAATTCAGTCAGGTTATAAGAAGGAACCGCTTTGATTTTGATTCTTTGTCCGAATTTAAAGAACCACTTCCATTGTAAAGATATGAACCCTTTTTTGATGTAAGCCTCAATATAAGGGTGTACACAAAGTGTAATATTTTTTTCGTTTTGCTCCTGCAAAATATAGGTCAGATTGTTTTCGATGTCATCCATCAATACAATACTTGCCTTAATTTCACCCGTACCGTCACAGGTTGGGCATTTTTCACTGGTTACGATGTTCATTTCCGGTCTAACGCGCTGACGTGTGATTTGAACAAGGCCAAACTTACTTGGAGGAAGAATGGTATGTTTCGCACGATCCAGGAGCATTAGTTCCTTTAGGTAGTCAAACAACATCTTACGGTTTACAGGTTTGTGCATATCGATAAAATCGATAACTACAATACCACCCATATCACGTAAACGTAGTTGTCTCGCAATTTCTTTCGCCGCTTCTTTATTTACCTGAAGGGCATTTTCTTCCTGATTTTCTTTGCTTGCCGTTCTGTTTCCGCTATTCACGTCTACTACATGCAATGCTTCGGTATGTTCTACCACAAGGTAGGCACCACCGGCCAGGTTTACTGTTTTTCCGAAAGCATTTTTAATTTGCTTTTCGATACCGAAATGTTCAAATATCGGTTCTTTATGCTTGTAGATCTTAACGATCTTCTCCATCTCAGGAGAGATTTCATGCACATAAGAACGAATGTCTTCGAACAAGTTACTATCGTTCACATAAACGTTAGTGAAGTCGGTACTTAAAATGTCACGGATGAGCGTGGAAGTACGGTCCATTTCTCCCCAAACACGTTTTGAAGGCTCTGCATCTGGCAACTTCTTAATGAAGTTTTCCCATTTTGTAACAGAGTCCAAAAGGTCTTTTTGAAGTTCGGCAACGCCTTTACCTTCAGAAACCGTTCTAATGATCACTCCAAAGTTTTTAGGCTTGATACTTTCGATAATCTTTTTTAGACGATTACGTTCCGTATTGCTTTTAATCTTTTTGGAAATCGAGATGACATTAGAGAAAGGAACCAGCACAATATAGCGTCCTGCTATAGATAAGTCTGAACTTAAACGTGGGCCCTTTGTTGAAATTGGTTCTTTGGCGATTTGAACTGGTAAGACAAGATTCTTGCTGACCACTTCAGAGATCTTCCCAGCTTTGTTAATGTCTCCTTCTAGCTTGAAATTATCTAATAAAGTTCCGCTAACAGAGCCATTACGCTTGATTTTAGTAAGCTTAATTAAAGATTGTACTTGTGGACCAAGGTCGAAGTAATGCAAAAAAGCATCCTTTTCGTACCCCACATCAACGAACGCAGCATTCAGACCAGGCATAATTTTCTTTATGCGGCCTAAATATATATCGCCTACGGCGTAATTGTTATTGATGTGTTCCTTATGAAGTTCTACAAGTTGTTTGTCTTCAACTAAAGCTATGGTTACTCCCGAGGGAGATGAATCTATAATGAGTTCCTTTACCAAAAGCTACAGATTTTAAGGCTATTCGCCTTATTAACACATGGACAATAAAAAAAATATTGCTACCAACAATTAAGGCTACGATCAAATCCTAGCCTTAGTTGTTGAGCAAAACATTAAGAAAACCTATTTTTTCTTATGTCTGTTTTTTCTTAAACGTTTTTTGCGTTTGTGGGTAGCCATTTTATGTCTCTTTCTTTTCTTACCGCTTGGCATAATCTTTGGGTTTTAAATATTTTCGTAAATCTGTTTATTATTTTTTATTCTTTAACGCATTCACTTTATCATCGATAAACTTTGACAATGTCGCGTTTGCAGCTAATTTTTTACTCTTTTCGTAAGCTTCAATAGCTTCCGAGTTTTTTCCAAGGTTTTCATAGGCCGTTCCCAAATAGAAGTAAGCTTCTGGGGAAGGCTTCATGGCAATAATATTTTGGAACCTGGTTATTGCTTTATCAAATTGTCCCGACTTCATAGCGAAAGTACCCAAGCTCATATTTGCTTTTAAGTTCTTCGGATCTTTCTTTACAACGTCCATTAACATTGCTATCCCAGCCATTGGCGCACCCATTCCATTAACGATGGTAATTCCAAGACCTGTTTTAGCATCATTGCTGTTGGAGTCTATTTTCACTGCATTGGTATAAGCTAAATTCGCTTTTTGCAATAATGCAGGTAATAACACACTGTCACGGGTGTTGTCAAATGCCTTCATAAAAGTATCTCCGGCAGTCAACCAATTGTTTAATGAGGGTTCTTTGCTGGCTACGATTTCCAAATATAACGCACTTGGAACCGTTTGCTCTAAATCATCCCATTTCTTTGCTAATAATTTAGCTTCTGCAGCTTTTTTGTCTTCAGGAGCACTGTTATATGCATTTTCAAGGGTAACGATTTCAGCGGCTAAACTCGCATTGATGGTATTTTTAGCGACAGTTGAAACCTCTTTAAGGTTGATTTCAGCTGTTGCCGGGCTTTGTGCATTCATTGGAGCACCTGCAGGCGTACTGCTGGTTTCTTCTTTTGGCTTTACTAACCCCTTAATATCCCGTGTAAACAAAAACGCTACAAGCAGTACAACTGCTCCTATCAATATGGCTTGTTTAGTTCGGATATTTTTTATCATAATGAATTAAGCTTCTACGCTAACTATTTTTGAATTATTTTTCACTTTATCAACAAATACTTTTGCTGGTTTAAAGCTTGGAACGAAGTGTTCCGGGATAATAATTGCAGTGTTTTTAGAAATATTTCTTGCAGTTTTTTGTGCGCGTTTTTTAACAACAAAACTACCAAAACCCCTAACATATACATTTTCTCCACCAATCATGCTGTTTTTGATGACCTTGAAAAATGCCTCAACGGTTTCTTGTACATCTACCTTTTCAATTCCTGTTTTCGTTGATATTTCTGAAATAATATCTGCCTTAGTCATATTCTCTGTTATTAATTTATAGTGTGTTATATACTTTATAAGTGTTTTGGGGTTGCAAAAGTATTGCTTTTTAATGAGATAGGAAAATAAAAGTGGATTTATTTGCAGCCGATAGTATCACTGAATTGCAAGTTTTGGTAAAAATAAATATTTAGGGTGTATTTTTGCGGTTATGAGTTTTCAGAGAGAAATCGTTAAATGGTATTCCATCCATAAAAGGGAACTTCCCTGGAGAGACACGACTGATGCGTATGTGATCTGGTTGTCAGAAATTATTTTGCAACAAACGCGTGTGGAGCAGGGCCTCCCATATTTCCAGCGCTTTCTGCAAAATTATCCAACGGTTAATGATTTTGCGAATGCCACAGAGGCTCAGGTGCTTAAATTGTGGCAGGGGCTTGGCTACTATTCCAGGGGTCGAAATATGCTATTTACAGCAAGGCTGATTCAGGAAAAATTTGAGAGTATTTTCCCTAGTAAATACGAAGAACTGATCCTTCTAAAGGGTGTGGGTGAGTATACTGCGGCCGCGATTTCTTCTTTTTCCGCGAATGAATCCAGGGCGGTATTGGATGGCAATGTTTTCCGGGTATTGTCCCGGTATTTCGGGCTAGAAACTGCCATCAATAGTACAGAGGGGAAAAAGGAGTTTACGGCATTGGCGAATGAATTAATCGAAGGTCAAAATCCTTCAATCTACAATCAGGCTATCATGGAATTTGGTGCGCTGATGTGCAAGCCTAAGTCGCCGGATTGTAGCAGTTGCCCTGTTCAATCGGGCTGTTATGCGAGGGCAAATGACCGTGTGAACGTACTGCCTTTAAAATTAAAAAAGCTAAAAAAGCGTACTCGTTATTTCAATTATTTTGTATGTCAGGATGCTGAAAACTTACTGGTGAAAAAACGGATTGCCGGAGATGTGTGGCAGGAATTATATGATTTCCCCTTAATAGAAACGGAAAAAAATTACCTGGAAGATCAGGGTAACTTTTTGTCAGAGTTAAAAAATAGCTTTGGATCAGACTGTTTGATTAGTCCAATATCTGTACAAAAACATTTACTGACTCACCAAACTATATACGTTCAATTTTTTGTTTTAGACAATTATATCATTAACTTTAAGAAGGATGCAGAAATAAAATGGGTATCCCTGGCAGAATTTGAGGAGCTGCCTCAACCTAAAGTAATTACAAATTTTATGAATTCCAATTCAATTAAACAGTAAAAATAGATTCCATGTCAGGTATTAACAAAGTTATTTTAGTCGGACATTTAGGCAAAGATCCTGAAGTTAGACATTTAGAAGGAGGGGTTACTGTAGCTAGTTTTCCATTGGCAACATCAGAGACCTATAACAAAGATGGTAAGCGCATTGAGCAAACGGAATGGCATAATATTGTTTTATGGAGGGGCTTGGCAGAAGTGGCCTCTAAATATTTGCAAAAGGGAAAATTGGTCTATATTGAGGGAAAATTGCGTACCCGCTCTTTCGAGGACCGCGAGAAGGTAAAGAAATATGTTACAGAAGTAGTGGCAGAGAACTTTACCATTCTGGGTAGAAAAAGTGATTTTGAGCATACCCCTGTGACGAACGAAAACACTACTCCAAAGAGTGAAACGGAATATCTTGATCCGACGGAGGTATCAGGAGATCTGCCCTTTTAAATGGTGCGCTTAACCCGGTTAGGCGCAAAAGGAGCAATGCTGGATGTTTATGAAGATGCAATTCAAGAATTGTGTCAGGAGGTTGAATACCTTACCGATGAAGCGCTCTTAACCCTGCTTGACCCGGATAGTAAAGACGAAAATTGCCGCTCTATACAGACCATTTTAGGTCATGTGGTAGGCAGTGCTTTCAGTTATGCAATTTATATTCAGGAACTAAGTGGGGAAGGGGATCCTCGCCCTGGACTAAGGTTAAGAGATACAGTTTTGGCTTATCTTCAGGACCTCAACGATGCTTTTGCCTTTACCCTAACTGTATTTGAAGCCTTAAGCGATTCCGATTTAGAAAAGTTTGACCCCAAAGAGAAAATCCATAGCCGCTGGCAGCAAACTTATGATATTGAGCAAATGATGGAGCATGCGATTGTTCATGTACTCCGGCATACACGCCAGATTGAAAAGTTCAAGAGAAGATTGGAAATCCTATAAAAATGGCTGGAAGCTTTCCTAAAAAAAGGAATGCCTTCCAGCCATTTGCTATTTTAACAGTTTATCTATTCTACAGTAACTGATTTTGCGAGGTTTCTTGGTTGATCTACGTTACATCCGCGCATTAAAGCGATATGGTAGGATAACAATTGCAATGGAATCGTAGCCAATAGTGGTAGGAAGGCCTCACTAGAATCTGGGATTTCAATGCAATAATCTGCCATCTTTCTCACTTCTGTGTCTCCTTCAGTAACAATCGCAAGTACAATACCTTTTCTTGCTTTTACTTCCTGAATATTGCTAATTACTTTTTCATAAGAAGAGTTTTTAGTAGCAATCACTACAACCGGCATTTCTTCGTCAATCAAGGCGATAGGGCCATGTTTCATCTCGGCGGCTGGATAACCTTCCGCATGGATATAAGAGATCTCCTTGAGCTTTAAAGCGCCTTCTAATGCAACAGGGAAACCACTACCTCTTCCAAGGAACAGGCAATTTCTAGAATCTTTAAATTTAGCTGCAATTTCCTTGATCAAATCATTAGATTCTAATGCTTTTTGAATCTTATCAGGAATGCAATCTAATTCTGTTAACAGTTCTACTAATTTAGAGTGAGTGATGGTTCCTTTTTGTTGCGCCATATAGAAAGCCATCAGGGTAAGTACGGTTACCTGAGCGGTAAATGCTTTGGTAGAAGCCACACCGATTTCCGGTCCGGCATGCGTATATACTCCTGCATGAGTTAACCTTGGGATAGAAGAACCGACTACATTACACACACCAAAAATGGTTGCACCTTTTTCTTTTGCCATTTCAATTGCGGCCATGGTATCCGCAGTTTCTCCGGATTGTGAAATCGCGATCACGATATCTTTTTCGGTGATGATTGGATTTCTATAGCGGAATTCCGAAGCATATTCTACTTCTACTGGAATTCTGGCATATTCTTCAATCAAGTATTCTGCTACCAAACCTGCATGCCATGAGGTACCACAGGCTACAATGATAATACGGTCGATATTTTTCAGTTTATCGGCATATTCTTTGATACCACCCAGTTGAACGATCCCTTCATTAGGATAAATTCTACCACGCATACAGTCACGGATAGAGCGGGATTGTTCAAAGATCTCTTTGAGCATAAAATGCTCATATCCCCCTTTTTCCAACATTTCCAGCTTCAATTCCAATGCCTGAATATATGGTGTTTGAACCACGTTGTCTAATCGTTTGATCAGCAATTCGTCGCGTTTTACAAGTGCAACTTCATTGTCGTTCAGATAAATCACATTTTTAGTATACTCAATAATAGGCGTGGCATCAGAGGCAATAAAATACTCACCTACACCTACACCAATTACCAAGGGACTTCCTTTTCTGGCGGTAATCAACTGCTCTGGCTGATCTTCATCCATTAAAACAATGGCATAAGCACCCGTTACCTCATTTAAGGCAAGTCTTACTGCTTCAAAAAGATCAGTATTTTCATTCTTATAGATCTCTTCAATCAGGTGTACCAGAACTTCAGTATCGGTATCACTTTTAAATTCATGGCCTCTGTGGATCAACTCTTCTTTCAGGGTGGCATAGTTTTCTATGATCCCATTATGAATGATGGTTAATTTTCCACTATTAGAAGTATGAGGGTGAGAGTTACGATCTGAAGGTGCACCATGAGTTGCCCATCTGGTGTGTCCGATACCGATGCTTCCGGAAAGATCTTTCCCTGCTGAAAAGTTTTCCAGTTCCTGGACCTTTCCTGCTTTTTTATAAATATTTAACCCGCTCTGGTTGATCAATGCAATTCCTGCACTATCATATCCGCGATATTCCAATCTTTTCAGTCCTTTTAGGACGATTGGCCAGGCTTCCCTATGACCAATGTAACCAACTATTCCACACATAGAAAAAATGTTTTAAAAAAATAAATCCCCCGAAATTAATGAATCTCGGGGGATTAGAATATGGTTGGTGTTAAATTATTTCACTTTGGTATAGAAGATGTTAAGCTTCATTCGTCTGGTTCCTGCTGGCGCGTCTTTTACTGGAGCCAGTAAAATTGATCGTTCTGCGGAACTGGCGAAAGGACTTACTGTAAATTCTGTAGCTGGCGTTGGGGAAAGAAAGGTGCCATAATCCTGCGTTCTGCCGTCTACTAAGTCCTGTATATAGGCCGTAATGCTAAAGATATACCTTCTGTTGACTGAGTCAAAATATCCACCAAACAATTCAGGAGCCTGAAGCGCTCTTGGGTCACCGTTGTATACATTTTGTATAGTCAGGTCATTGTCCGGAACGTTTACTGGTAGTCCTGCTGCACTAAACCTGTACAGTCTTAATCTTGGAGCAGGTTTAAAATAAGTATCCTCTTCCGGCGCAAGGTCTATCACTAATTCTGCTTTATTGATGGATGCTTTTTCACCGGCAAGCTTGGTTTTGAATTCCGTAAAATCAAAAGAGATTTTATTTTTCAAACCGGTTAGGCCTTGTACATACGTTTTTGGATATTGTGTATTAGAGGCATCATCTAGCTGCGTTTGAATTGCTGTTGCACTGCTGTAATTGTGATTTGCATAAGCAACTACAGGGCTTGTTGAGTTGTCGATCGGAAAAATCACCGATACGGTGTCTTTGGTTCCAGGGGATAAGCCGTCTTTTCTGTAGTACACCTGTAGTTTCGCGCCATTATTCACATCCGCATTTGGTGCAAGATTGAAGAAGGCCATTGCGCCTGACCCTGTTGCCTGTGTTACATTTACATACAGGCCATTAAATTTGCTGATGAATAAATCGTTTCTGGCGTAAGCAAGGGTGTCCATATTCACAATTTTATTCAGGATTTTTGTAGGATCCAGGTTAATTCTGATTTGTGGGGCTACCGTCACCGCAGTATCTGCTTTACCAGTTACGTAATTAATCACCTTAAAACGGCTGTTTGGGCGTTGTTGGTGATCTGTGCTTTGTCCTAAAACTTCAGAGGTTTGTGCTCCCCAGTTTGTAGAGCTTAAAAAGCTAGTTTGTAAGGTTAGGTCCACTGCCAGTTGTTTTACCGTAAAGGTAAATTTCTGTGTAGAATCTCCGTAGAAGCTAGTAGAATAAGGCAATACCAAAACTGCCGAGTCGACGATTGGATTTTTACCAAAGCGGTAAGCTACCGAAGGGATATTCACCGTCATTGCTGTTCCTGCTTCACTTTTTCCGAAGATTGCATCGTTCATGATACCTATTGGGTATCTAACTAAGGTACTGGCTGAAACGGCTTCGTCCCTTTGTGTACGGGAAGTTAGCGTTGTATTATCGTATAATTCTCCTTTGATAGTATCACCATCCGGACCAAGGCCAATTGTATGGTCATCTTTACACGAAGAAAAAAGAAAAAGACCTATCAACATGGTTAATAAGTCTTGTTTTGTAAATTTCATATTTAAATTAATAATACCTGAGTTTATGCTATAGAAACCAATTCTTCATCCGAAATCTCTTCATATAAAGAATAGAAGTTTTCGAAATCCTCGGTTAAATTAAAGGCTAAAGTTGGTTTATTAGAATCTTTAACAAATTTTAACACATTTGCATCGATCTTATCATGCGCTAATACGACTGCGTCTGAGTAAGTAATGGCGCCCATGTGTAAGGTATTGCAATCTGCATTTTCAAACATTTTCGTGTCCTCAAGTGTCATTGCGTTCATTACTGCTTTCTTATGAAGATCTGCATGCAGTTTTTCTGTAAAGCAGTTCTCATAGATAGAATATACTACTTTAGCATTTTTGAAAGTAGGATCATTCTTATAAGAAGTTTTGATGTAAGCAGGCACTAAAGAGGTCATCCAGCCATGACAGTGAACGATGTCTGGAGCCCAGCCTAGTTTCTTAACAGTTTCCAATGCGCCTTTGCAAAAGAAGATTGTTCTTTCGTCATTATCCGCATAGAATTTTTCTTCTTTGTCTCTAAAAACGTATTTGCGTTGGAAATAATCTTCGTTATCCAGGAAGTACACCTGCATACGAGCAGCTGGAATAGAGGCAACTTTAATAATTAAAGGGTTGTCATTATCATCAATGATAATGTTCATTCCTGAAAGACGTATCACTTCGTGCAATCTGTTCCTTCTTTCATTAATATTCCCGAATCTAGGCATCAAAATACGGATTTCGAATCCTTTATCCTGCATCGCCTGTGGTAGTTGACGGGTTATTTCTGAAATTTTAGTGAGTTCAAGGAAAGGCGACATCTCGTGTGTAACAATCAGTAGCTTCGTTTTGGCCATCTCCATATTCTGTAAATAAATAATTATGTTAAAGAAAAGATTATCAAGGGGCAAAGGTAAGCAAAATAATAACATTTATCAATTATATAGGCAAGATGTTTTGTTTGGAATAGATAATTAACCAACTTTGCCCTTTGAAATTTTATAGGCTAGTTTGAAAGTTATAAACACCATTGCAGCGTTAAAGTCGTTGCTTGAACCAATAAAATTGGGTCAACAGAAAATTGCTTTAGTGCCTACTATGGGTGCATTGCACAAAGGACATGTCTCCTTAATTAAGATTGCACAGCAGCATGCTGATGTAGTGGTTTGCAGCATTTTTGTAAACCCAACGCAGTTTACCGATCCAAAAGATCTGGAGAAATATCCCCGTCCTTTAGAACACGATATGCAAATGCTTTTAGCGGCAGGATGCGATGTGGTATTTATGCCCTCTGTAAAGGAAATGTACCCTGAACAAGAGGAATGGCACATTGACCTGGGCCCTGCAGAGTTTTTACTCGAGGGAGAATTCAGGAGAGGCCATTATCAGGGCGTTACACAAATCGTGAATAAGCTGTTCAATGCCGTTAATCCTGACATCGCTTTCTTCGGACAAAAAGATTTCCAGCAGGTGCTGATGATTGAAAATATGGTGGCCTATTTTAAGCTACCGGTACAGATTATTTCCTGTCCGATTATCAGGGAAGATGACGGCCTGGCCATGAGTTCTAGAAACATTCATCTGACTGCAGAAGACCGCAAACATGCCTTGGTATTGAGCGCTGCTTTAAACTATGTAAAAGATCACTTTAATGACCTGAGTATTCCGGTATTACTGGAAAATGCAAAAAGCATGATCTCGGCGATCCCAGGGGTGGAGCTAGACTATTTTACCATTGCAAATGGGAAAACCTTGCTTCCGGACTCTGATAAAAATCAACAGGATTTAGTGGCATTAGTGGCTGCAAAGGTAGGTCAGACGAGGCTTATCGATAATATGCTACTCAATTGACCATCCATTAAATACCGTATCCACTAAAATTTCGTAACTTTGAATTATGATTATCGAGATATTAAAATCGAAAATACACCGTGTTAAAGTAACACAGGCAGAATTGAACTATGTAGGTAGTATTACTATCGATCAGGATCTGATGGATGCTGCTCAGATCATTGCCAATGAAAAGGTGCAGATTGTAAACAACAACAACGGAGAACGTTTTGAAACTTATGTGATTAAGGGCGAACGCGGAACGGGTATTGTTTGCTTAAATGGAGCCGTGGCCAGAAAAGTGCAGGTCGGCGATATCCTTATCATTATGTCTTTTGGCTCTCTGCCGATCGAAGAAGCAAAGAAATATCATCCTGTTCTTGTTTTTCCTGACGACAATAATCGCCTTTTAAAATAGCAGGGAGTTATATCGCGTAAAATAATACTATGCAGCCATAGTAATCTGATCTAGAAATACTAAATTTGGCAGTACGTATATTTTTATCTATATAATTATGCTATTTCAATTAAGTGAAGAACAATTGATGATTCAACAGGCCGCAAGGGATTTCGCACAGACTGAACTTAAGCCCGGAGTTATCGAAAGAGATGAGCGCCAGAAATTCCCTGCCGAGCAAGTAAAAAAGCTGGGTGAACTCGGGTTTCTTGGAATGATGGTTTCAGAAAAATATAATGGCAGCGGGCTAGACGCGCTATCTTATGTCCTGGTGATGGAAGAATTGTCGAAAGTAGACGCTTCTGCCTCTGTGGTGGTTTCCGTGAACAACTCCCTGGTTTGTTATGGACTGGAGTCTTACGGTTCCGAATTTCAAAAAGAGAAATATCTGAAGCCATTGGCTGCCGGAGAAAAAATCGGGGCTTTCTGTTTATCAGAGCCTGAAGCCGGATCAGATGCCACCTCACAGCAAACAACTGCTGTAGATATGGGCGATTACTACCTGTTAAATGGTACAAAAAACTGGATTACTAATGGAAATACCGCTTCCACCTATCTGGTGATTGCGCAAACTGACCGCGCTTTGAAGCATAAAGGAATCAACGCCTTTATTGTTGAAAAGGGAATGGAAGGCTTTACCGTTGGTCCGAAAGAAAATAAGATGGGTATTCGTGGTTCTGATACCCATTCACTCATGTTTAATGATGTTAAAGTCCCTAAAGAAAACAGGATTGGCGAAGATGGATTTGGGTTCACATTCGCGATGAAAACCCTGGAGGGTGGGCGTATTGGTATTGCTGCACAAGCCCTGGGTATTGCTGCAGGTGCTTATGAACTGGCTTTGGCTTATTCAAAAGAGCGCAAATCATTTGGTAAAGCGATTGCAGAACATCAGGCGATTGCCTTTAAGCTGGCAGACATGGCTACTAGTATTGAAGCGGCGCGGATGTTGGTGTATAAAGCGGCTTGGTTGAAAGACCAGGGACAATCTTATACTTTGGCGGGTTCTATGGCTAAGTTGTACGCTTCTAAAGTAGCAATGGATGTAACCGTTGAAGCGGTTCAGATTCATGGCGGCTATGGTTTTGTAAAAGAATACCATGTAGAGCGTATGATGAGAGATGCTAAAATCACTCAGATCTATGAAGGAACTACGGAAATTCAGAAAATGGTAATTTCCAGAGAAATATTAAGATAGGTCATTTAATTGGCCATATAAAAAGGGAGTCAGGTGGTGGCTCCCTTTTTTTTTGAACTATATTTTCTGACCTCGGATAGAGGCTAAGTACTGTTGGGCAACTGTTGCAGGTTCAGTTAGGGTTGGGAAAGGGTTGGGAAGGGGTTCGGTTAGGGTTGCTATAGTCCTGAAGTATCTGAACCCTAAGTCAACCCTAACCGAACCCTTTCCTAACCTTAGGCGAAAACTAGTCTCTTTATAGCAAGTTCTCCATGTTTTTATATTTTTAACAGCAAGCCCTTAAAGGAGGATTAATCTTTATCTGTGCCCATTAGAGCGCCTAATAATGCTTTGATGACGGCCACTACGATGGCTAATAATGCTGCTGCCCAGAAACCACTTGTGTTAAAGGTGGTCATCATGTTATCAACCAATAAAATCATCAGGACGGTGATGATGAAAGAAACCAGGCCGAGGGTTAAAAAGTTAATAGGGAAAGTGAAGATTCTGAGGATGGTTCCGATCGTAGCATTCGCCAGCGATATCAGTACTGCGGCAAGAACGGCCGTCCAATAGGTATCTACGTGTACACCGGGGATAATTTTTGAGCCTAAAAATACGGCAAGTCCTAATAATAAAATTTCTACAATAAGCTTCATAATGTTTAATTTAGTGTCATGTTTAAATACTTTGTCAGGCTGATCCTGGTTGGTTGTGCCAGCCTTTCCTTTGCCGGTTGCTCCGATGCAAATAATAAGCCACTTTCTATAGATTTCTCGGCAGACAGTTCAAAGATCGTGTTTACGCACATTGATCCAAGGGGTTTATTGGAATTGCAGGGGCTCAAAAATAGAGATTCTGTTTTGAATGACTTAATTTCGGTTTTACAAACGCCATCGGAAAAAGATTCGCTCATTAGGGAGGAACCGATCCCTGGGCAGATGACTCTGAGCGACAGCAGCCTTGTGTTCAGCCCCCTACAACCTTTTGTAAAGGGCAGAACCTATCTGGTCATTACTCATTTGAATATTCAATTTGCTAAGCCGGAAGAAATTGTCAAAGGAAAATTAAGCTATAGCATTAAGCCGCAACAAAAGGTGTTGAACAGGTAGCAGAGCGCTTTGTATGGCTTAGTTTCTGTCCCGTATCTTGCTGAAAAAGTTGCACATACCTTACATATAACATCAGTTCCATTTTTATTTTGTGAAAATATTTCATATCTTTGCACTGTAATAGAGGGCAAGAGGGGACAGGAGTCCCCTCTTTTCTTTTATTAGCAAATTGGTTATGCAAGCAGAAAAAAGAGTAACAGAGTTAGTTGAAGAGAAGATTTCGGATAGGCCGGAGTTGTTTTTGGTAGAAGTTAAAATGCTTCCAAACAATAAGCTTATTATTCATGTTGATGGCGATGAAGGGATTAGTATCCAGGATTGTGCAGCGATCAGCAGACATGTAGGTTTTCATTTGGAAGAAGAAAATACCATCGATAAAGCTTATAATTTAGAGGTATCCTCACCAGGTGTTGGTGAACCGCTGAGACTGAAAAGACAATATGTAAAAAACATTGGCAGAGAGTTAAGTGTGAAGCTGAACGGTGGAGAAATTAAAGAAGGCAAGTTGCTTTCTGTTGAAGATAATGGCATAACCATCGAAGCGAAGGTTAAAGAAAAAGGTAAAAAGGCGACGCTGGAAGAAACCAGTATCGACTTTAGTAGTATAACAGAAACAAAGGTTTTAATTTCATTTAAATAAAAATGAGCAATATTAATTTAATCGATTCATTTCAGGAATTCAAAGAGTTCAAGAACATCGACCGTCCTACAGTGATTAGTGTGCTGGAAGAGGTATTTCGCAGTATGTTGCGTAAAAAATACGGTACAGATGAGAATTGTGACGTCATCGTTAACCCGGACAACGGGGATTTGGAAATCTGGCGTACGAGAAAGGTGATGGAGGATGGTTTTTCTGAAGATGATGACCTGGAGATCGAACTGTCTGAAGTAAAGCGCTTAGATCCTGATATGGAAGTTGGCGACGATTACATTGAGCAGATCACTTTAGAGAGCTTTGGACGTAGAGCAATTTTAGCTGCACGCCAGACCCTTGTATCTAAGGTATTAGAATTAGAGAAAGACGAGATCTTCAAAAAATATAAAGATAGAGTTGGTGAGATTGTAACTGGAGAAGTTTACCAGGTTTGGAAGAAAGAAACATTGGTGCTGGATGATGAAGGCAACGAGTTGATGATGCCAAAAACGGAACAAATTCCTGCTGATTATTTCAAAAAAGGTGATACTGTTCGCGCGGTGATCCTTAAGGTTGATATGATCAATGCAACACCAAAAATTATCATTTCAAGGATTGCCCCTGAATTCTTACAACGTTTGTTTGAAATTGAGGTTCCTGAGATTTTTGACGGCTTAATCACCATCAAGAAAATCGTGCGTGAGCCAGGAGAAAGAGCGAAAGTTGCAGTGGAATCTTATGACGACAGAATTGATCCTGTTGGCGCATGTGTGGGTATGAAAGGTTCAAGGATACATGGTATCGTTAGAGAACTTAAAAATGAAAACATTGATGTGATTAACTTCACTAACAACGTTTCATTATATATTACCAGAGCATTGAGCCCGGCAAAAATCACTTCTATTAAGTTAGATGATGAAACGAAACACGCTTCGGTATATTTGAAACCAGATCAGGTTTCATTGGCAATCGGTAGAGGTGGGCATAATATTAAATTAGCTGGTAAATTAACCGGTTATGAGATCGATGTTTATCGTGAAGCAGGCGAAGAAGATGAGGATGTGGATATTGAAGAATTCTCAGACGAAATCGACAGCTGGATCATTGATGAATTGAAATCAATCGGTTGTGATACCGCAAAAAGTGTACTTTCACTTTCAATTGACGAGTTGGTAAAACGTACCGACCTTGAAGAAGAAACCGTCAAAGAAGTGATGAGTATATTAAAATCAGAGTTTGAATAAAACGTTAACTTGAACAGTCAAAATTATGTGGCCATTAAAAACAAATCACATACCCATGAAATAAACAAGAATAAACGTTACTTTTGTATAAGAATTAAAGAAAAAATAGGATATCAATGTCAGACGACAAACCAATAATTTTATTTAAAGCAGTTAAGGAACTTAACGTAGGCATAGCTACGGCCGTTGAGTTTTTAGAAAAGAAAGGCTTTTCTGTTGAGAATAAACCCACTACTAAGCTCTCCCGCGACATGTATAATGCGCTGTTGAAAGAGTTTCAGGGCGATAAGATCGTAAAAGAAGAAGCCAATCAGATTGTTATTGGTAAAATTCGTCGTGATGAGCCGGAAGCAGCTGAAAAAGCTGCAGAAGCACCTAGAAAAAATGTAGAATTCGAAAATGAAGGCATCTTAATTAAGAACCTTCATTCGTATACTCCTCCTGTAGAGAAAGCTAAAGAAGAAACTCCGGCAAAACCGGTGGCTCCTGTAGTGGAAAAAACAGAAGAGAAACCTGAAGAGGGAGCATTGCCGGGTGTGAAAATAGTAGGGAAAATCAATTTAGACGATTTAAACACTAAAACCCGTCCGGTCAAGAAAGACGAAGCACCAGAAGTGCCTCAGCCAGTTGCTGAAGTACCTAAAGTAGCGGAACCAACACCAGCCCCTGCTCCAGCGGAGAAAGCACTTGTAGAAGAGAAAGCAGTTGAGAAACCAGTAGAAGCCCCAAAAGCGGAAGTGGTTAAACCTGTGGAACAACCTAAGGTGGAAGAGACTCCAAAGCCTGTTGAGCAACCTGTTGCTAAAATAGAGCCAGAAGTAAAAGAAACTCCAAAACCAGTGGAAGCACCAAAAATAATTGAAACGCCTAAAGTAGCGGAAGCCCCTAAAGTTGAAAAAACTGACGGTGTGGAAGTAATCAAGGCACGTTCTGTAAAACTATCAGGACCAAACATCATCGGTAAAATTGTATTACCGGTAACTCCTGATCGTAAATCATCACCTGTAGCCTCATCGGCAGACAGCAATGATGCAAAGAGAAAGCGTAAGCGTAAAAAGACTCCAGGCCATCCTGGTCAGGGAGGTCATACTTCCGGAGGAAATCAAGCGGCACCAGGAGCTGCAGGAACAGGCACAACAGCGCCGAAACCAGCACCTACTTTTACCAACAGACCTGATTTCAGGAACAATACGAATAACACTGCCAACAGGCCAAACTTCAGGAACAATAAACCGGGATCTCCTGGTAACGGTCCTAAAGAAGAACCTACGGAAAAAGAAATCCAGGATCAGATTAAAGCAACACTTGCACGTTTAAGTGGAGCAGGTAAATCTGGTAAGTTCGCACAACGTGCAAAATTACGTCGTCAAAAACGTGATGATGTGGCACTTTCTGCAGACGAAGCTGCGATGGAATTAGAATCACAATCCAAAGTATTAAGGGTGACGGAATTTGTTACGGCAAATGAGTTGGCTACGATGATGGATGTGCCGGTAACAAAAATTATCGGAACTTGTATGAGTCTAGGTATGTTCGTATCCATCAACCAACGTTTGGATGCTGAAACATTAACCATTGTTGCAGATGAATTCGGTTACGAAATTCAATTCGTGAAACCGGATGATGAAAGCGATATTCTAATCGAAGAAGAAGATAACGAAGAAGATTTGGTTCCAAGAGCACCGGTGGTGACGATTATGGGTCACGTCGATCACGGTAAGACTTCATTGCTGGATTATATTCGTAAAGCAAACGTAGTGGCTGGTGAAGCCGGTGGTATTACACAGCACATTGGTGCTTATATGGTAACCACACCTACAGGTAAACAAGTAACTTTCTTAGATACTCCAGGTCACGAAGCCTTTACAGCAATGCGTGCACGTGGTGCGAAAGTTGCCGATATTGCCATCATTGTGGTTGCAGCGGATGATGCAGTAATGCCTCAGACTAAAGAAGCAATCCAACATGCTCAGGCAGCAGGCGTACCATTGGTGTTTGCCTTTACCAAAATTGATAAACCGGGTGCAAACTCAGAAAAAATACGCGAGCAATTATCAACAATGAATATCCTTGTAGAGGATTGGGGAGGTAGTTTCCAATCTCAGGAGATTTCAGGTAAGAGCGGACTAAACGTAGACTTGTTATTAGAGAAGGTATTATTAGAAGCAGAAATGCTTGACCTAAAAGCCAACCCTAACAAACGTGCTACAGGTAGTGTAATTGAAGCAACATTAGATAAAGGTCGTGGTATTGTAACTACGGTTCTTGTTCAGGCAGGTACTTTGAAAATCGGTGATCCGATCTTAGCGGGTAGTTATAGCGGACGTGTGAAAGCGTTGTTTAACGAACGTGGTCAGAAAGTTGATAAAGCAGGCCCATCAGTACCAGTACAGGTATTGGGTATGCAAGGAGCGCCTACTGCAGGTGATAAATTCAATGCACTGGAAAGTGAAGTTGAAGCAAGAGAAATTGCCAATAAACGTCTACAGTTAATGCGTGAGCAGGGTCTTCGTACTCAGAAACACATTACCTTGGATGAGATCGGTCGTCGTTTGGCTATCGGTAACTTTAAAGAGCTGAACCTGATTGTTAAAGGTGACGTGGATGGATCAATCGAGGCATTATCTGACTCATTATTGAAACTATCTACAGAAGAGATTCAAATCAATATCATTAGTAAAGCGGTAGGTCAGATTTCTGAATCTGATGTATTGTTAGCTTCTGCTTCTGATGCGATCATCATCGGTTTCCAGGTTCGTCCTTCCCCAGGAGCGCGTAAGCTTGCTGAGGCAGAACAAATCGACATCAGACTTTACTCGATCATCTACGATGCAATCAATGAGATTAAAGCAGCGATGGAAGGTATGTTGGCTCCAGAATTTGAAGAGAAAATCACCGCTAACGTGGAGATCAGAGATACCTTCAAAATCACTAAAGTGGGTACAATTGCAGGATGTATGGTATTGGATGGTACGATCACTCGTAACAGTAAGATCCGTATCGTTAGAGATGGTGTGGTAATTTACACAGGTGAGCTGGCTTCATTGAAACGTTATAAAGATGACGTGAAAGAAGTATCAAGAGGTTACGAGTGTGGATTGAACATTCAGAACTTTAACAACATCGAAGTAGGTGACATCGTTGAAGCTTACGAACAAGTTGAAGTAAAAAGAAAGTTATAAGCTTTCTTTAACAAATAAAAAATCAAACCGCCACATATCCTGTGGCGGTTTTTTTACGCATAAAAAATATAAATCCAAATGACCACCATTAAAGCAGGTTACCTTATTTCTTACGATTATGAGTTTGTTAAAACCTCATTACCCAGAATATATGATTTTGTAGATGAAATATATTTTGCCGTAGATGTGGATGGGAAAACCTGGTCTGGCGGTTCATTGGAAATTGACCCTCAGTTTTGGGAATGGGTTAAAGCTTTTGATAAAGAACAAAAAATCACAATTTATAAAGATCATTTTTACCTTCCTGGTCTTGCGCCAATGGAATGTGATACCCGGGAAAGGAACCTTTTAGGGAAAAGGATGGGTAAGGCCGATTGGTATATTCAAATTGATTCTGACGAGTATTTTGTAGATTTTGAAGCCTTTATAAAAAGACTGAAAACGTTTCATCCGGAAAAGCCAACCAGCATCTACTGTAGTGTAGCGACCTTATTTAAGGAGCTTCCTGCCGGTTTTCTATTGATAGACGATTCTTTTGAAACCCTTAGTTTTGCTACAAATCATCCGGTATATGACCTGGCCAGAAACAACAATTCCGGCAATGAGCAGCTGCATTGGGATAATTTAATGCTACACCAAAGCTGGGCAAGAACAACCATTGAGATTCAGCAAAAGCTGGACAACTGGAGCCATAAGGATGATTTCAATACCAAGAGCTTTTTTAAACTATGGGATGCTATAGATGAGAACAACTACAATTGTCTGAGAGACTTTCATCCTCTTAATCCTGTGACCTGGCCCAAATTGATTTTCTTTAGGGGGACAATCAATGAGATTTTGAATTCAGAGCAGCTGAAAAGCTTTAAAACCAATAACCAGAAACCGGTAAAAAACAAGTCCTTCTTATCCCGGTTATGGAAAAAGCTAAAGGACTAGCGGCGAATTCCCTGATAAAATGTTTTAATCTTTAGCATCACTGAATTTTTGCCGATATCAATCGGACTTAAGAAAATGAGGGTGTCAGCGGCTTTTTCTTTCTTTTCGGTTGAACTTGTAAACAGCAAGCGGAATGGTGTAACCAACAATAATCTGATTTTTGTGAGTAAGTGTTTTTCACATTTTTGTTTCAGTGTATTTGCCAGATCATATCTTCGCAGGATCTGATTACTCTCCTTGAATCCGTTAAAAAGTTGAACCCTGTATTCGCTTTGCAGGCGATTCTCGGGCATGTAATGCTCGAAGCTGAGTTGTTCGTCATAATACAGCTGATAACCTGCCAGAATTAGCCGTTTGCAATATTCGGCATCTTCCCCTGCGGTTAGTTGTTTTCCTAATCTACCGGTTAGTAAGGAAGGGAAACCAGCATACATTTTCAGGTATAATGCAGTACGTGTACCTAATCCTGCACCCCATAAATATCCTTTGTCTGTAACCAGACCGCTTTGCTTCGCTGGCTTTCCACAGGCATAACCTTCTTCATATTCTGCAAACCAGTCTGGAAGCGCAGGTAGATCGCATACCGCAATTCCTTGTCCACCAACAGCGCCAACTTCCGGACGGTTATCCAAAATTTCATATACTTTTTCAAGGTAATCCGGACTCAGCCAGTTGTCGTCATCACAAATTAAAAGGTATTCGAATTTAGCATTGGCAGCACCCAGATCCAGCGCATAGCTCTTCCCTGGCCTTAGCTCAGAAAGTATGGTAAAAGGAACATTAGGTAGGTTGTATTTGTCCCATTCTCTTTGAGCAACTAGCGCTGAGTCATCCTTCGAAGCATTGTCTACCACAATCAGTTCCCATTGGATTTTAGCTGTTACCGTTTGTAAAGCAAGATGTTGGATAGTTTTTGCAAGCCTTGAAGCACCATTATAGGTGCAGACAAGGACTGTAATTCCTTTAATCATTCTAATAATTTCTTTATTTTCTTTTCCGCCTGAATTTTTTCCAGATGGCAGCTGGGACTAATTTTACCATACTTACCTTGGTAGAAAGGGCATTGTTAAATAGGTCTTTTACGACCGCTTTGTTGCCTTTGTCAATAGTGTCTTTTACCAGCCAATATTCCACAAATTTCTTTTTGTAGGCACGGTAATATTGATGCTCCGTAATCAGCTGTTCGGTATACATGATATTCAGAATCCTAAGTTCTTCCACGAAATTCAATCCGCTCAGGTAAGCTTTTCCACTCACATCATTACCATGTTTTCTAAAGTAATTGAGGACTTTGGCACTGATATGAACCTTTCCTAATCTGGATAACTGTACCCAGAAATACCAATCACCACAAAAACGGAAAGTAGTCAGTTCCTCAGGAATCTGGTCAAATTTATCCCTTCTCCAGATGGCCATACTGGCATTGAAAATGGCCATAGGAACCGCTAGATATTTTTGAATAAACTGGTTCCCATCTACTGTTTCCGACAAGGCTTTATGGAAGGACTGGAAAATAATATCATGCTGATCATTGATGCAGTAGGACTGGCAATAGCTGATCACCGTGTCTTTATCTTTTTCCATACCCGCTACAAGTGTTTCCAGCAGCGATGGCTCACACCAATCATCACTTTCTGCAATCCATACATAGGTGCCTTTCGCAGCGTTTACACCTTTTTTCCATTGCTTGAAAGTACTGCCACTATTTTGTTCATTAAAAATAACCTGCGTTACTTTTGGATGATCACGGTACTCGTTTAATACGTTTCTGCTGTCATCTGTTGAACAATCATCCATTAAGATGAGTTCAAAATCCTGATATGTCTGAGAAAGGATGCTTTCTATCCGTTGTTTCAGGTATTTGACGTGATTGTAATTAGGAACGATAACAGATACTTTTGGCATAAAGGATGGGATGGGAAGTAAAAATAGAGGATTTTTATATATTTCGTTAAATATTTGCGGATCAAAGCGTGTATTTATCATTACTTTTGTTAAAATATTACAACTCCGGCAAATGTTTTAACAAAAATAAGACTAATAAGTCAGTTTTTGCTGCCCTTAGCCATTGAAAAGTGTAAATATAGTAATACCTTTTATAACTAATTTTAAGATTTATGGGGTCCAAGGATCTGAAAATTTCAATTATAACGATTAACTATAATAATTCCGCAGGATTAAAGGAAACGATTCAGTCTGTTCTGAATCAGGACTATCTTAATATAGAGTATATTGTAATTGACGGGGATTCAACAGACGGAAGTAAAGAAGTGATCAGCGATTATAAGGACCAGATTCATTATTGGGTAACTGAACCTGATAAAGGGATTTATAACGCGATGAATAAAGGAATCAGGGCGGCTACCGGGGATTATTTGCTTTTTCTGAATAGCGGAGATTTTTTAATTGACACGCAGGTGATCAAAGGCGCAGTGGCCTTGGGAATGACGGAAGACCTGGTCTCCGGAAACATGATCTTTCATGAGCGTAATGAAAATTGGTGTCCTCCAGATGTTTTGACTTTCAAAACCTTTTATGAAGGTACAATTCCTCATCCCACAACTTTTATCAAACGCAGTCTTTTTGACTTGGTAGGTTTATATAATGAGTCTTATCGCGTAGTGTCTGACTGGGAGTTTTTTATACTGGCTACTTGCAAATTTAATTGTACTTATCAGCATATTGACCATTACATCAGCAGATTTCTATGTGATGGTTTGAGTTCTGACCCTATAAATATGGAGCGTATTTTAACGGAACGTTCGAAAGTATTAAGCACACATTTCCCGCTGTTCCTTGCCGATTATAAGGATTATGCTGCAATGAGCGTAGAAATGAAAAAGATAAATTACTTTATCAAATGCCGTAGGTTTGTGAAGCGTTTGTTTAAGTCTAAAAAGAAGTAAGTAGCGCTTAGGAGAAAGATCATTTATAAATGAAAAAGAGAATATTATTTATTACCCAGGACCTTGGCCGTACCGGATCCGAAATGGTGTTGTGGTATTTGTTAAATAACCTGGACAAGGATCAATATTCCATTTATGTGCTTTGTATGAAGAAAGGGGAGTTGTTCGACTTACTTCCTGATCATATAGGCAAGGAAATTTTTTATAAATCAAGCCCTAATTGGTATAAGAGAGCATTTAGAGGGCTCTTAAAAGTTCTGGGTAAAAACGCTGTTGCCGTTCAGGTGGATCGCATCATGCGCCATTTTAAAGCGGATATCTGGTACGTAAATACCGTCGTTATTCCCGATGTATTTGAAGCTTCCAAAAATTATCAAGTGAAAGTGGTGACCCATGTCCACGAATTACCAGGCGCATTTGCCTTGATAAAAGGGCAGGCTTTAAAAAGTATTTTCTCTTATTCGGATGTGTGCATTGGCTGTTCAGAGATCGTTTGTGAGAAAATTGCAGATTTTGGTCATCCAGATATTCGATTACAGCATAGTTTTATTGATGCAAGTACCATTCAGGTGGACGCAGATCGTATAGCACAGATCAAGAAAAAACTAGGCGTTCTGCCAGGGGATTTTGTATGGGTGGTTTCCGGTGCGACTAGTTATATGAAAGGAATTGATCAGGTATTGCCGATTTTAGAGCATTTTAAGGATGAACCAATCAAGATCATTTGGATCGGTAAGCAACTTAACACCGGATTAGATTTTTATGTTCAACACATAGCAGAATTAAAGTATCCAGGTAAACTCCTATTTACGGGTGCCTTGTCTGAGGATTATTATAATTATATGTCTGTAGCAAATGGATTTTTACTATTGTCCAGAGAAGAATCTTTTTCACTGGTGATGTTGGAAGCTGCCTATCTGGGCATTCCAATCGTTGCTTTTAACATAGGAATCGTACCTCAGTTTTTGCAAAAAGAAATGGGGATTGTGATCGATAACTGGAGTATGGTGGACCTTTTAACAGGAATGAGGGAGTTTTATGAACATCGTGGATATGATGTTGAAAAGCTTAAAAGTAATGCATTAAAATATGATGTGCAGCAGCAATTGCCAAAGTTTGAGGCGCTGTTAAACAATGTTGCTAACAGCCTTTAGGCTGTTTTCTAGATATGACGGTTAATCAGGCTTGATTAATTTAGCTCAGGAATGTGCTTTCTCCAAAAATCTGTGCCTATGAGGAGTGGCGCATGACAGCCAAAGGGAAGTTTTCCACCCATTCTTTTTACTGCATTTTCAGGTTCAAATTCCAGGGCAAATTGTAAAGCTTCCTCCCAATGGGGAATACGAAATGCGCGGTTTATCTTTACTGCTTCAATAGACCAGAATATATCTTCATTATAATTGTGTGATTTGGGATTCCAATAGCGCTCATACAAATCAACATTGCATAATTCCAGTGTTTTGAGCGCTGATGAGATATTTCGCAGCGATAGCCCTCCATTTCCTACCTTGTTAGCCAACCAGCCGTTCTTTCTTTTTCTGGCGAGTATTCGTTGCCATATTGTACGATACAACCAGGCATGTAAAGGCCCTTTTGTGAGTGCTGAAGTTTTATACCATGGAGCGCCTATATAATCATAAGATTGATTACACCAATAATCCAGCTCGTTTTTAAATAGATATACATCTGATTGATGAATCAGCAAGTATTCAAAATCGGCAAAACGACTATAAAGATCCGAAGAAATCATCAGTCGGTTATAGCCCTTTATACTATCAAAGAAATGATTTGGAAAACGTTCTACACGGAGGTTCCTAAGTTTGCCAAAGGACTCCTCAATAATCAACCGCTCAGGAGCAATAATTACTTGTTCAAATCCTTCCGTTTTTTGCAGGCCATTTTCCAGAAAACTAAGCTCAATAGGCTGCAATTTCCGGTAGGCGGGGATAACGACCACACATTTTTTATTGCTCATCTGTGAGATTAAATTGATAAAAGACTGTGGTATACTTCCCAGTATTTTTTAGCACTATTTTTCCAGTTAAACTGTTTTGCATGCGCAATGATGGCTTCCTCAGGATGTGTGCGATGATGTTGCTCCAATCCGGTATCAAATACGATATTCATGTGGCTGGCCTCAAAGTCATCGAAATAATAAGCAAATTCAGCTCCAATTTCGGGGAGAGAAGTTGCCTTGGAAAGAAATACTGGTTTACCAAAGCTCATCGCCTCTATAACTGGAATGCCAAAGCCTTCCGCCAAAGATGGAAAAACAAAAGCATGACAGTTTTTATAATACCAATATTTATCTTCCTTACTTACTGGTCCCAGGATTTTTACCTGATCCTGAACTTGGTATTTAACCGCTTCTTCCATGATTTTTGCAACATAGGCCGGATCGGTTTTTCCTGCAATAACTAGTTCCAAATCTCTGTTTTTAACTAAACATGGAAGGGTGTGGAAGTTCTTCTTGGCATTTACCGTTCCTAAGGTAAATATAAAGGACTTAGCAGGACGATAAACAGGTTCGTCATGCTCCGGGAACTCTTCCACATTACAGCCATTATAAATGACCGTGATCGGTTTGTCCACTTTTAGGTGTTTGAGGATATCCTTTTTAGTAAACTCAGAGATCACCACAATATGATCTGCGCGATCTATATTTTTCTGATGTTTTTTTAAATAGCTGATATTTTTTGCTTCAGACTTGTCTTCATAAAGAAAATTTAAGTCATGAACAGTCAATACACACTTACGCTTCGGGCTTGAAGGTGGCATGTACCATGATGTTTGATAGGTACAATGCCAGATATCTATATGAGCATCCAGCCTTGGGAACAGGAACTTATGCAGGCTTTTTTGAGTTAAAAAACGAAGATCAGCAGGGAAATAATGCTGATCCTTTTGCTGAATATAGAGCCCCAGTTGATCTTCTTGCTTTTTTGTTTCCAGCAAGGCAAGTCCCAGCTGATGGCAATATTCAAATAACCCTGTATAAGGGTATTTCATTCGCTCACAATCTAAAATGATTTCCAATTCTCTATTATATTTTAATCGAATGATTTAGTTTTAATCTGTAAAGGTTTGCATGTCTATTAACCTTCTGTATAGTCCGTTACGGTTAATTAGGTCGCTATGGCTGCCGGATTCAATTACTTTGCCACTTTCTACAACCACAATCAGATCCGCATTTTGTATCGTTGATAAACGATGCGCAATGATTAACGAAGTTCTGTTTTCCATCAATTTATACAAAGCATCCTGTACCAGTTTTTCTGATTCAGTATCCAGTGCTGAGGTTGCTTCATCCAATAGCATTAAAGGAGGATTACCAAGAATCGCTCTGGCAATACATAACCTTTGTCTCTGGCCTCCAGATAAACGGATACCGCGATCGCCGATAGAAGTTTCATAACCCTCATCAGTATTCATGATGAAATCATGTGCGTTCGCAATTCTCGCTGCCGCAATCACTTCATCGCGTGTGGCATTAGGTTTTGCAAAAGCAATGTTGTTAAATATGGTATCATTAAATAAAATAGATTCCTGGTTTACAAAGCCCATTTGAGCCCTCAATGATTCTACTTTTATATCACGGAGGTCTACACCATCGATAAGGATTCGTCCTGTCTGAGGTTCAATAAACCTTGGCAATAGATCCATTAAGGTAGATTTACCACCACCAGATGGGCCAACAAGGGCCACAGTCTTACCTTTGGGTATTTCTATATTGATGTGGTTTAATATGATTCTATCACCATAAGAGAAGGAAACATCTTCCATAATGATAGACTTATTAAAGGATTTTATTTCAATTGCATTCGGTTTGTCTACAATTTCCGGTTTCTCATCAATCAGGTCAAGCACTCTTTTCCCTGCTGCAAGTCCAGTATGGATTCCACTAAAGGCATCAGAAAGGGCTTTTGCCGGTCTCATCACTTGGGAGAAGATCGCGATATAAGCGATGAACTCTGAAGATTGTAAGTCTGATTCACCTGTTAAAACCAATGAGCCTCCAAAATATACAATGCCGGCAACCATCATTACACCCATGAACTCCGAAACTGGAGAAGCCAGCTGTTGTCTTCTTACCATCTTTCTGGTGATGTTTGAATAGTTCAGGTTTTCCTGGTGAAACCTATCTTTTACGTATTCAGTAGCATTAAATGCTTTCACAATTTTAATTCCAGAAAGGGCTTCGTCAAGGTATCCAAGCATATTGGCGAAAGTTTCATGTGCTTGTGTCGCCTGCTGTCTTAAGCGCTTCACTATTTTTGCGATGATTAATCCTGAAAGAGGAATGACCAGCAATGAAAACAAGGTCAGCTTTACAGAGATAGAGAACAACAGTACAATATATACAATCAGTGTTACCGGTTCTTTAAATACCACTTGAAGGGTATTGGTTACCGTAAACTGAACCACCTGAACATCTGATGATATTTTAGAAATGATATCACCTTTACGGGAATTGTTAAAATAACCCAAATGTAAGTTCATCACATTGTTGAATACCTTTTTACGTAAGTTTAATAAGGTATGTACACGCAGATCTTCCATGGTTTTTGCAGATAGATACCTGAAAATATTGGATAAGAACACAGATCCAACAATCACAAGACAAACGAATTTTAAAGCTTGTGTAGGGCCATAGTTCCGAATATAGTAATCCGTTAGCTCTCTGAATTTACCCATGATATCCCACCATGATTGCTCTTTAGCCACTGTAGGTACTGTTGATGCAGCAATGGCAGCTTTATGGTTAAATAAGGTATCTAATAATGGGGCCAACAAGGCCAGATTTAGGGTGTTAAATAAGATATAAAGAAGTGTTGCAACCACATAAGGAATTGCGAACTTTTCTATCGGTTTTGCAAAGGATAATAACCTGAAATAGTCTTTCATTAAGAATTTAAAATTTTCCAAAGGTACATAATTACACGCAGGTATAAAATATAGCGGAATCATGATTTGATTACCTATTATTGGATATAATTCTGTTTTTTTGCACCAAACAATTTTTATTAATGATTAATAAAGAGGAACTTCTGAAAGGAATCAAACAAGGCTCTTTCATTACTTTGGCCAGGGCGCTTACCCTGGTGGAGAATGGCATTGCTCCTGCTGCTCAGCTATTAAGATCACTGGAGCTGAATCAGACTCCTGTGATTGGAATAACCGGTCCTCCCGGAGCAGGGAAAAGTACATTGGTCAATGCGATCACAATGCACTTAACGGCTCAACAGAAGAAAATTGCTATTCTCGCCGTCGATCCTACTTCCCCATTTAATTTTGGCTCTTTACTGGGGGATCGAATCCGAATGGCGCAACATTTCAATAATCCTAATGTATATATCCGTTCGATTGCGACAAGAGGCGCTTTAGGGGGCATCTCCGCTAAAACCATTGAGATGGTAGATGTAATTAAAGCGGCCAACTTTGACCTGATTTTCGTGGAAACGGTAGGAGTAGGGCAGTCAGAGATAGAAATTGCCGGTCTGGCAGATAAAACGGTAGTGGTCCTGGTTCCGGAATCCGGAGATGAAATTCAGCACATCAAATCAGGATTGATGGAAATAGCACAGGCATTTGTAGTGAATAAAGCAGATCGTGATGGCGCCGATACTTTTGCGAATAACCTTAAAAAACTGATGTATCAGCAGCATCAACAAATTCCAGTTTTTAAAACTGTAGCAGATAAGGATATAGGGATTGCAGCACTGTGCGACTGGTTACTGGAACCCAGCTTGGCCGATAACGATCGCAGGCCTTTTCTCCTTGCAGAAAAGGCACTGAAAATAATTGAACATTATCGGATGGCAGGTTTGGATAAGAAACAATTGTTGCTGGACATTAAAGAAGCATTGAAAGCCCCGGATTTTAATATCTATAAATTTGCAGACAGCTGGATTTCGACCTAGATTGGCAATGCCTTTCTGTATAGCCGATTTGTATGGAAAAAAGGAATGGACTTCCTAAAAGGCAGGACATTTTTGTCAATTCTGGAAAATTTTGTGCCATTAATTTGAAGGCGGTGTATTTTTTACACTTTATCCCTATTTTTAATGATTATTGTGTTTTTTTGGCATAGTGTAATGCTTATCGTGTTGTTTTACAGCGTGTTTTACTTTTTTAAAACAAAAGGGCGGGTTGATTTGTATGTTCTTCTTTCGAAAAATATTCGGTTCAGGCACTATTAGAATTACCCAATTAGTCACCCTTGGAAACTTTGGAACGGAGTTTGTATATCTATTGTGGGAATTTAAAAAATTGTTTAGTTTTGCTACGCAAAAAATTATACAATTAATTTGTTTAACCTTAAAAAAGAAAATTATGAATTATTCTACTTTAAAAAAGGGTCTTGCAGTCTCTTTCGTAGCATTAATGGGAGCGACGACTCTTGCTAGTGCACAAGATTCTCCTGCGACTTCTTCTTCAGCCAAGGTATTTGGTGGAAGAGCACAGTACAGATCATGGTCAATCGGTGTAAACGGTGGTGTTTTATCTCCATTTGTTGCTATCGGTGGATCAAATGACTTCACTAACTTCGATGTAAACTTAGGTTACGGTATCTCTTTGAGAAAACAACTAGGTCATGCATTCGGATTAGAAGGTAACATTTTCCGTGGTAAAGTTTCAGGTACTAACAAAGACGCTGTAGGCGGTGCTGTTAATGGCGTGAAAGCTTTCGAAACTGAAATGCAATACTCTATCGATTTAAGAGGTGTTGTTAACGTTGCAACTGTAGATTTCTTACGTCGTGAGAACTCAGTAAACTTCTTCGTAACTGCTGGTTACGGTTTAGTTGCTTACAACCCAATCGTTGACGGTAAAGACAACAAAGGTAAATTTGGTGAAGACAAAGATAAAGACTTCGTAAAAGAAGCTTATATCCCAGTTGGAGCAGGTGTTAAATTTAAAGTATCTGACCGTGTGTCATTTAACTTAGGTTACACTATGCACTTCATCGACGGTGATAATTTTGACGGAGTATATGCAAAAGCAACTACTAAAGATAAATTCTCTTACGGATATGCAGGTCTAGAATTCTCTCTAGGTTCTAAATCTAAACCAAACCTTGACTGGGTTAATCCTTTAGCTTTAATGTATGATGAATTGAAAGATCCTTCATTACGTCAAGAAGTTGAAGCATTAAAAGTTCGTGTATCTAGCGTTGAAAAATCTGTTGAAGATTTGAAAAAAGATTCTGATGGTGACGGTGTTGCTGATCAATTCGATAAATGTCCAGGTACTCCAGCAGGAGTTGCAGTTGATGGTTCAGGCTGTCCTCTACCTAAAGTAGAAGTTGCTGTAGTTGATGCTAGCAATGTAACTGGTTTCGAAAGAATCCAATTTGAATTTAACTCTTCAGTTCTTAAAACTGATTCATACCCTACTTTAGATAAATTATCTTCTGTATTGCGTGATGCTGGTGGTAAAGTAACTGTTAATGGTTATGCTTCAAGCGAAGGTACTGCTGCTTACAACTTAAAATTATCTAAAGACAGAGCTAACTCTGTGAAAACTTACTTAGTTAACTCTGGTGTTAACGCTAGTCAAGTAATCACTAAAGGTCATGGTGAAGCTAATCCAATCGCTTCTAACGATACTGAAGAAGGTCGTATCCAAAACCGTCGTGTTGAATCTGCTAGAAACTAATACTTTCTAAGTAAATATTATAAAAAAGAGGGCTTCAATTTTGAAGCTCTCTTTTTTTTTATGCCTACATTTGTGGACGTATGTATCTATTTAGAAAGAAAGATCCGAACCGACCAACCAATATCAACCTAAAAATCATGCACGTCATTAATGCCGTTGCAATCGCTGTTTTTGTAGCTGGACTGCTTTATAAGCTGATCAGCTGGCTTTTTTAGAACAATAAAACCTATATAATTATGAAGCAAATATTCAATACCGACGACGCACCAGCTCCTATTGGTCCATACAGCCAGGCTGTAAAAGCAAATGGTTTCTTATTCTTGTCAGGCCAGATCGCAATCAACCCGCAAAATGGTGAATTAAACATGACTTCGATCTCTGAAGAAACTCACCAGGTGATGAGAAATATTAAAGCTGTATTATTGGAAGCTTCTTATACCTTCGGTGATGTGATAAAGACAACTATATTTCTAACTGATATGGCATTGTTTAATGAAGTGAATGCTGTATACGGTTCTTATTTCGATAGCAAAAGCAATTTTCCTGCACGTGAAACTGTTGCTGTGAAAGGCTTGCCTAAAGGTGTAAACGTAGAAATTTCAATCATCGCCTCTAAAGGATAAGTTTTGGGGAAATCAAATCTCAGGTACTTCTTTGCCGGCATTCTATCTTTCGCTATCTGGGGTTTTTTCTCCATTCCACTGAGAAACTTAAAGGCTTTCCCCTCTGAGGAAATCCTTTATTACAGGATCTTTACTTCCCTGGTTTTTTTGTGGATCGCGATATTGGTTTTTAGGAAAAAGCAAATCAAAAAGGACCTGGATTACCTTGCCGGTTTAAGCAGAAAGGACAAGAATACCGTAGCATTGCAAATTGGAGTTTCTACCGTCCTGCTCACTTCAAATTGGTACACTTATATTTATGCCGTAAATAATGTCAGTCTTCAATCGGCAGCCTTCGCTTATATGGTCTGCCCATTGATTACTGCATTTGGAGGATTTATCCTTCTCAAAGAACATTTATCGCGTTTAAAACTGATTTCCCTGGCCATCGCCCTGCTAAGTATTATTCTGCTGGCCACCGGCTCCTTTGTAGAAGTATTGTGGTCCGTCATCATCGCTTCTCTATATGCGTTTTACCTGATCATTCAGCGGAAAATGCAAAACCTCGATAAGCTCAATGTACTGGCCCTGCAAATCGGCCTTGCCGTAATCCTGATGCTCCCTTTTTATCTTTTTCAACACGGTGGTATTCCTGATTCTGCCTGGTTTTGGAGCAACATCATTGTAGTCGCGGTGTTTTTTACCATCATCCCACTTTTCCTTAGCCTATATGCGCTAATTGGAATACCTTCATCGACCTTGGGCATCATCATTTATGTAAATCCCATTATCGCCTTTAATGTAGCCATCTTTTATTTTGATGAACATGTAGATTCTAATAAACTGATTGCTTATTTCCTGCTGGTCGTGTCTGTTGTCGTATTTAATTGGAGCATCATTAAAGATATCCTTACCTTTAGGAAAAAAACCATTTAAGGCCTTGTTTGCTTCCAGTTTAGATACCACCATCGAATATCTTAAAGGCGTAGGGCCTAAGCGTGCGGAACTCCTGCAAAAGGAGCTGCGTATTTTCACTTACGATCACCTCCTCAATTATTTTCCTTTTCGTTACATCGACCGTACCAGGTTTTATAAGGTAAATGAGCTGAACAGCGAACTTCCCTACGTACAAATCCTGGGTCGGATTACCGGAAAAGAACAGATTGGAGAGAAGCACAAGAAGCGAATCGTTGCCCGTCTTACCGATGAAACCGGCTCTATTGAATTGGTTTGGTTTCAAAGTTTGAAATGGGTAGACGAAAATGTGCAGCGCGGAAAAGTATATATCGTTTTCGGGAAACCCACGGCTTTTAATGGGGGGTTTAGCATCTCCCATCCAGAATTGGAAAACTACCCCAGACCAGCCACAATCACCGGAAACCTGAGGTTGCAGCCAGTATATAACTCCACGGAAAAGCTAAAGAAATTCTTCCTCGATAGTAAAGGACTTCAGAAACTCCAGACTTTGGTCATGGAACAACACCTTTCTGAAGTGAAGGAAAGTTTGCCAGCTTATATTCTGGATAAATACCAGATGGTGAATAAAAAGGAAGCACTGCTGAGTATACATTTCCCAAGAGATGTAAAAGCTTTGAAAGCGGCAGAGCGCAGACTGAAGTTCGAAGAGCTTTTCTATATTCAGCTGCAACTATTGCACAATAAACAAATCAGAGAGTGGAAGTTTAAAGGACATCCATTTAACTCGGTAGGAGAGAGTGTAAATACTTTTTATAAGGAAATCCTGCCCTTTGAACTTACAGGCGCGCAGAAGCGGGTAATTAAGGAAATAAGAACGGATACACAACGTGGCGTTCAAATGAACCGATTGGTGCAAGGTGATGTTGGAAGTGGAAAAACAGTGGTGGCACTGATGAGTATGCTGTTGGCGAAAGATAATGGTTTTCAGGCCTGTATGATGGCGCCTACAGAGATTCTGGCGCGTCAGCACTATGAATCTATAACTTCATTGTTAGATGGCCGCCTGGCGAAGGTGGGGATCCTTACAGGAAGTAGTACCAAAAAGCAACGTACAAAATTACATGAAGAGCTGGAAGCAGGAGAGATTGATATTCTGGTAGGTACCCACGCACTGATTGAAGATAAAGTGGTGTTTAAAAACCTGGCTTTAGTGGTCATAGACGAACAACACCGCTTTGGTGTGGAACAACGCGCTAAACTTTGGCGTAAAAATGTAATTCCCCCACATATTCTGGTGATGACGGCAACGCCTATTCCCCGTACTTTGGCCATGACTTTATACGGAGATCTTGATGTCTCCTCAATCGATGAACTACCGGTAGGTAGAAAACCAATTGATACCCGTCACTTTTTTGAAGGTCAGCGCTTGCGTATGTTCGGATTTATGAGGGAAGAGATTGCTAAAGGCCGACAGGTGTATGTGGTTTATCCCTTGATCAAGGAAAGTGAAAAGCTAGATTTATTGAATCTGGAAGCTGGAATTGAGCAGATGAGCTATCAGTTTCCCAGACCTGATTTTCAGATTAGTATCGTTCATGGTAAAATGAAAAATGCCGAGAAGCAGTTCGAAATGCAGCAGTTTATTGATGGTAAAAGCCAGATTATGGTGGCTACTACAGTGATTGAAGTCGGGGTGAATGTGCCGAATGCTTCGATTATGATCATTGAAAATGCGGAGCGTTTTGGCTTGTCGCAGCTTCACCAGTTGCGTGGACGTGTAGGTAGAGGGGCGGAACAGTCTTTTTGTATTCTGATGTCTGGTAATAAGCTCAGTGCGGATGGTCGCCTTCGTTTAGAAACAATGGTAAAGACCAATAATGGTTTCGAGATCTCGGAGATCGATCTCCAGTTGCGAGGGCCTGGAGACCTGACTGGTACACAGCAAAGTGGGGTATTGGAATTGAAATTGGCCAATCTGGCAACGGATCAGTTGATTTTACAGGAGGCCAGGTCAACCGTAATTGATATTCTCGCGGGAGATCCACAGCTGGAACTCCCTGAAAATAGCTTGTTAAAAACATACCTCGCTAAAAGAAGCAGAGGTATTGCTTTAGATAAAATCTCTTAGATATTTATTAATCTTCATCGCTGCCTGGCAATGAACCTGAACCTGAATAGGCTCCTTTTCTAATGATCGGCATTCCAAGATGTTTATATAGGTCGTCCAAATGCATTAAACTGCCATTGGTTAGGTTACCCAAAAAGATCACCACAATGTTCTTTTGCACATCACGTACGTAGATGTGTCTGAAACCATGCCACCATCCCGTATGGTAAACTACTTTTCTACCGTTCTCACCATCAAACATTCTCCAGCCGTAACCGTAGTTGAAATGGCCATTGATGGCTTTATTATGTCCTTTATAAGCTGAATCTAAACTCTCTTTCTTTAACAAACGACCGTTTTTCAGGGCTTTGTCGTACAATACTAAATCATGTAGTGTACTGTATATTCCTTTATCGCCAACAGGTCCGTCCAGGAAGTTTTGCACTACAGAATATCTCCAGGTACGGTCATGGCCTACCACATCTACAGGGATTTTTGGATAGACAGTAGTAGAGTAAACATGGGTGTTTTTCATTCCGGCAGGTTTGAAAATATGCTCCATCATGTAATCAGAATATGGCTTGCCGGTCACTTTCTCAATAATGGCGGCCAATACCATATAGTTAGAGTTGTTGTAATGAAAACGGGTATCCGGTTTGGCATAACGGTTCGGTTTATACTCAGCAATCAGATTCATGACATCATTGTTGCTCATTGGTTTTTTCTTGTCTTTCCAGATGCCATCCGTAAAATAAACATAATTCATCATTCCGCTACGGTGAGTCAAGAGCAATTTAACATTGATGCCTTCATATGGGAAGTTTGGATAAAACTTTTTTACATCGTCTGTTAGTTTTAATTTTCCCTGCTCCACCAGCTGCATGATGGCTGTTCCGGTAAATGTTTTAGTGATGGAAGCCAGCTCAAATTCAGAGTTGATTTTTAAACTGTCGCGGTGTAAGTAATCTGCCCATCCTATCGCTTTTTCATAAAGGATTTTGCCGTCTTTTGCAACCAGCATATTTCCATTAAAGCCATATTTTTTATGGAGATTCTGTACAAAATCGGCAATCCATTTATCGCCTTTGGCTGGATTGTAGACCAATAGCAAGCTGTCGGCCTTGTCATCTTCTGCGGTCCGCTCCTTACTTGGCTCAGAAAGCACCGCGGATTTTTTAGAATTTGAACAAGAAAAGAATAATAAGGTGGCTACTGAAGCTACGGCTAGAATATTACGATAAGTCATGAATAATGATGGTGCTTTAAACGCCCGAAAAATAAGGAATATTAACCTTTTAAACGTAAAAGAGTTTTAAACATTATAGGCAGCTATTATTTAGCTTACGAAATTGTATACATTTGTTCAAATGAGCGATTTACCCGACATTTTTACTTTAATTCGGAGATAAAGGAATTCTGCCCTGATGTTACTGCCAGGTAAATTTTTCTTTACAGCAGCAGCTCATCGGAGAATAGCGCTACCATTAAATTATAAAAAACTAAATTTGTCATTACAAAAAAAACACTATGAATTTTAGAACTGAACACGATACCATGGGTGAAGTGCAGGTACCTGCCGATAAATATTGGGGGGCTCAAACTGAACGTTCACGTAATAATTTTAAAATAGGTCCAGAGGCTTCGATGCCAAAGGAAATCATACACGCTTTTGGCTATCTGAAGAAAGCAGCAGCCTTGGCAAATACAGAGTTGGGCGTATTAACAGCAGAAAAAGCAGCATTAATTGCTACAGCTTGTGATGAAGTGATCGCAGGCGCTTTGGATGAGCAGTTTCCTTTAGTAATCTGGCAAACAGGTTCTGGAACACAGAGTAACATGAATGCCAATGAGGTAATTGCCAATCGTGCCCACGTCATTAATGGTGGTACACTTGCGGATGCCAATAAAGTTTTGCACCCGAATGATGATGTGAACAAATCACAATCTTCAAATGATACTTATCCAACGGCTATGCACATCGCGGCTTACAAACAAGCTGTAGAAATTACCATTCCAGGATTAGAGAAGTTACGTCACACCTTAAGTGGGAAAGTAGCAGAATTCAGTGACATTGTAAAAACTGGGCGTACCCATTTTATGGATGCAACGCCACTAACATTGGGACAGGAATTCTCAGGATATGTACAACAAATTGACAACAGTGTTAGAGCGATCAAAAATGCGCTAGTAATGATCGCTGAGCTTGCGCTTGGCGGTACTGCAGTAGGTACTGGATTGAATACGCCTAAAGGTTATGATGTGCTCGTAGCGACTAAAATCGCCGACCTGACAGGACTTCCTTTTGTAACAGCTCCGAATAAATTCGAAGCTTTGGCAGCACATGATGCTATGGTTGAATTGTCTGCAGCTTACAAACGTACTGCAGTAGCACTAATGAAAATTGGTAACGACATCAGAATGTTGAGTTCTGGTCCACGTTGCGGTATTGGTGAAATTATCATTCCTGATAATGAGCCAGGATCTTCGATCATGCCAGGAAAAGTAAATCCTACGCAGCCAGAAGCATTAACAATGGTTTGCGCACAGGTGATGGGTAATGATGTAACCGTAGGTATTGGCGGTAGCAATGGTCATTTTGAACTGAATGTATTCAAGCCAGTGATTGCTGCTAATGTGTTACAATCAGGTCGTCTGATTGGTGATGCCTGCGTTTCATTCAATGATAAGTGTGCAGAAGGTATTTTGCCAAATCTACCAGAAATCAAAAAGCACCTGGAAAATTCTTTAATGTTGGTAACTGCTTTAAATCCTCATGTAGGCTATGAAAATGCAGCCAAAATCGCTAAAAAAGCACATAAAGAGAACAAAACTTTACGCGCTGCAGCAATTGAGCTAGGTTTACTGACAGGTGAGCAATTCGACGAATGGGTACGCCCGGAAGATATGGTTGGTAGTTTAAAATAATTTATAAAAATACCCGGATATGCGGAGATTGATATTATCCCTTGTACTAATTTCAGCTTTGTTTGCTGCTTGCACCAGACTGCCGAACGTGCAAGGGAAAGGTGAGGCTTTTTTGCAGGGTGTTTGGAATCAGGATAGTATAGCGCACAAAGAAGAATTGCTGAATTATACTCAGCATAAGTTTAAATTTACCTGTGATTCGTTCTACGTAGATTTAACTACTTATTCTAAGGCGAATTACTATGCTGATTCTTGTTTTAATAATGGTGTTTGGAAGGAGTATGCAAAAGGAGTTTATGAGGTCCGAAATGACAGTCTGATTCTGGAAGGTACGTATACCAAGGCCAATTATAAACAGAAAGTGACCGGTTGTTATCAGATTGGAAGATATGTGAGGAGCTTTTTTGTGAAGTCTTTTGAGCCGAATAAACTGTCTCTGGTGAATACCAGTGATCAAAGGGAATGTAACCTAGTCTTGAAAGAGAAGATCATTTGCGAACCTAAAGCATTGTAAATTGAGCGATAAAAGAAGTTATAAATTAGCCTTTAATAAAAAACGCACTCTAAATATTAATTCTAATGAACACAAAATCTATTAAAAGATCATTTAAGGTTGCGCTTACTGTAGCTGTTATGGCTTACCTACCTTTAAATGCAAATGCATGGGGAATGCTTGGTCATCGCATCGTTGGACAAGTAGCAGAAACACACCTGACTAAAAAAGCACTTAAAGGTGTAAGAGGAGTATTGGGCTCAGAAACTTTGGCAATGGCCAGTAATTGGGGAGATTTTATTAAATCTGATACCGCTTATAATTATTTGTACAACTGGCATTTTGTCAACTTTCCAGGTGGATTGGATAAGCAAGGCGTATTTAGCTTCCTGGATTCAGATCATGATGCCAATGTTTATAACAAGACGCTTGAAATGGCGGCCATTTTGAAAAATCCAGCAAGTACTGCTGATCAGAAGCTGTTGGCGATGCGCATGCTAGTTCATATGGTAGGAGATTTAAACCAACCTATGCACACCGCACGTAAAGAAGATCTAGGTGGTAATAAAGTATATGTGACCTGGTTTGGTGAGAAATCTAATCTACACAAGGTTTGGGATGAAGGATTAATCGGCTACCAGCAATTGAGCTATACAGAATATGCAGACGCCATTAACCACCCTTCTAAAGAACAGCTAACCACTTGGAAAAGCTATTCTCTAAAAGACTTTGTTTACGGTTCTTATGAAGCCTGTAATAAGATTTACGCAGAAACTAAACCAGAAGCAAAATTAAGTTACAGATACAATTATGATTTTGTAGGGCTATTAGATGCGCAATTGTTGAAGGGCGGGATTTGTTTAGCCAATATTCTAAACGATATTTATAGTTAAGAGATATGAAAATATTGATGGTTTGTCTTGGTAATATCTGCCGTTCTCCATTAGCTGAGGGGGTAATGCGCCATTTAGTGGAAGAACAAGGTTTGGACTGGCAGATCGCCTCTGCAGGCACAGGCGATTGGCACATCAACGAGCCTGCGGATAAAAGGAGTATTGCCATTGCAAAAAAACATGGATATGATATCTCTAAGCAAAGAGCCAGGCATTTTAATGCAGATCACTTTGAATCTTTCGACAAGATTTTGGTGATGGATCAACAGAATCAAAAAGATGTGCTAAGACAGGCAGAAGTGGTACACCATCGGGAAAAAGTAATGCTCTTTTTGCCAGATGAGCTGGAAGTAGCAGATCCTTATTTCGATGATAAGTTGTTTGAACCGGTTTTCCTTCAAATTGAAGCACGCTGCAGAGAAATTATCGAAGAGATTAGAAAAGAATCATTATAATCCCCCCCCCTTTTTTACCCCGACTATGGAATCACCTAAACTGTTTATGCTAATGCTGGGTTGTAAACCAGCAACACGGAGGATTGAGCAACATGATATGCTTTTCTCTATTGGAACTGCTTTAAAGGATTTAAAACAAGAGATTCTTGATTTTTGGCCTGAAGCAGGAGAGAAGATTCATGTGGATGCCTGGCGTGAAGTAAATACGGTGGATGGGTATAAAATTGAGGTCGTACCTAAGGTTGCACTAAAGGAGCAGGAACAACAACATAAACTGTTTTTCATGAACCTTGGGGGGTATAAGGCTAATGAATTTGATGAGCCGCATTATAAAATGCTCATCGTTGCTCCTGACATGGCTAACGCCATTCAACAGGCAAAACAAACGACATTTTATAAACATACCGGATTTGAAGGCGCAACCTCTCATATCGATGATAAGTATGGTGTAGATGTGGATGATGCTTTTGAAGTAATAGATGTACTTCCTGAATCGCTTAAAAACAATTATGAGCTAAAAATCACTTTGGAAGATGGTTTATTGGCTGATGAAATCCATCTGGGTTACTTTAAACTTAGTAAAATCTAAAGAGATAAGTACTGCGAAATCCAAAAAATCTAAAGAAGTTTACAAAATTGAGTTAAATATAAAACGGGAGTTTTTCTTTGAAAACCGGTGAATATTTGCGTTTCAGCAAAGATTCAAGGATGAAAAGAGAACTCCCGTTTTGATATCCTGCAGTAGCCCTAATCTTTAAGATCGGTTTCCACTATGCGCAGGATTTATTGTTTATACCCCAAATTCTTTATCAAGGTAATCTGTTACTTTAACAATTGCGTCGTCTATGGTATCACTTAAAATTGTGAAGAATGATCCTGAACGAGCAGTTGCCATAATATATTTCAAGCAGTCATCCCCATTATTATTGATGATGATATCCATATCCGGCTTTACCTCACGAATCCCGGTGATCAATAAATCGATCAACTCCTGTGGAGGTCTGCCTCGAAGATATTTCTCCTGACAAATGATAATCTTATCAAACATCTGTGCAGAGATCTTAGCAATTTCTAAATTATCTGAATCTCTTCTATCGCCTGTTGCCGAGATGACACCGATATGTTCTGTAGCGTCAACTGTTTTCAAGTAAGATTTGATGCCGTTAAATCCATCAGGATTGTGAGCGAAATCTACCATAATCTTAAATTCCTTGAACTTGAAAGTATTCATCCTACCTGGTGTTTGCGCAGCAGAAGGAATGAACGTTTCCAGTGACATTCGAATGTCTTCAATTTTATATCCCCATAGGAAGGTTGCAAGTGTTGCCGCCAGCACATTCTGGATCATAAAGTCTACGCTGCCGCCAAAGGTTAATGGCACATGAGTTACTTTTTCTACCCTGATTTTCCAGTCTCCTTTTTTAACAGTGATGTACCCGTTTTCATAGATTGCAGCAATACCACCTGCTTTACAGTGCTCTACAATCACAGGGTTTTTCTCGTCCATACTGAAATATGCAATGTTACAATCGGCAGCATTGGCAATTTTAATACAGTATTTGTTGTCTGCATTTAATACAGCCCAGCCGTTTCTCTTAACAGAGCCTATGATCACCGATTTTACTCTTGCCAGGTCGTCAAGGGTATGGATATCTGAAATGCCCAGATGGTCTTCCTGGATATTGGTAATGACACCAATATCGCAATGGTTGAAGCCCAGACCTGCTCTAAGAATTCCTCCTCTCGCAGTTTCCAACACTGCAAATTCTACAGTTGGATCTCTCAGGATAAATTCTGCACTTACCGGTCCGGTAGTATCGCCTTTCATCAACATCGTATTCTGCACATAGATACCATCGGAGGTAGTAAAACCTACTCTGGTTCCATTGCTTTTTACAATATGAGCGATTAATCTGGTCGTAGTAGTTTTACCATTAGTTCCGGTTACCGCGATAATTGGGATTCGTGTAGATTTCCCAGGAGGATATAACATATCAATCACCGGAGCCGCTACATTTCTTGGCAAGCCTTCACTTGGCGCAAGGTGCATTCTGAATCCTGGTGCTGCATTCACTTCCAGCACTACTCCTCCGTTTTCTGTTAGAGGTTGTGTTAAGTTTTCTGCCATGATATCAATGCCGCAAATATCAAGTCCAATGACTCTGGAAATGCGTTCACTGATAAATACATTTTGAGGGTGAACAAGATCAGTCACATCAATTGAAGTACCACCAGTACTTAAGTTAGCCGTAGATTTGAGGTATACGATTTCTCCTTGTGGAGGAACAGTTTCCAATGTATATTCTTTCTTCGCCAGTAAGTCAAGGGTGTCTCTGTCTACACTGATTTCTGTTAATACATTTTCATGTCCGTAGCCTCTTCTTGGATCAAGGTTTTCTTTATCGATGAGTTCCTGGATCGTCAGCTGACCGTTTCCAGTCACATGTGCAGGAACTCGAAGTGCCGCGGCTACCATTTGATGATCTATTACTAAGATTCTGAAATCATAACCGGTAATGAATTTTTCGATAATGACTTTCTTGGAATATTGCTGCGCATATTCAAACGCGGCTTTCGCCTCTTCATCAGTTTTTACGTTTATAGTTGCGCCTTTTCCATGGTTTCCATCCAGGGGCTTGAATACCATCGGATAGCCTACTTTTTGGATGGCATCTTCTAGATCTTCAGGATTCCAAATCGTTACTCCTTTTGCAACGGGAATCGCTGAATCTTGAAGTAAACGCTTGGTTTCATCTTTATTGCAGGCAATGTCTACTGCGATAGAGTTTGTTCTTTCTGTCATAGTGGCACGGAAACGTACCTGATTTTTTCCGTAACCCAATTGCACCAATGAACTTTTATTTAGTCTGATCCATGGAATGTCTCTTGAGATAGCCTCGTCAACAATGGATCCGGTACTAGGCCCCAGACGCTCTAATTCCCTAAGTTCACGCATCTTTTGGATGTCATGTTCCAGATCGTAGTCTGTACCGGCAATCAGCGCCTCTGCAATTCTTACGGCAGCTTCTGCAGCATAAAGACCTGCCTTTTCTTCTAAATAGCTGAATACAACATTGTAAATGCCTTCTGTTTTAGTTTGGCGTGTTCTGCCAAATCCAGTGTCCATTCCTGCAAGTGTCTGGATTTCTAAGGCGATATGTTCAATAACATGGCCCATCCAGGTACCCTCCTGAATTCTCATGAGTAATCCTCCAGGTTCTCCTTTTGAACAGCGATGTGTATACAGGGTAGGTATTAATTTTTCGATTCTTTCTCCAAATCCGTCAATCACGTTGGTCGGATACTGTTCCATTTCCTCCAGGTCCAGTCGCATTTGAATTAATTTTTTTCTTTTGATAGACCATATGTTTGGTCCGCGTAGCACCTGTATGCCTAATATTTTCATTCTAGATTTGTTATTTTGTGTTGGTAGTGACCATATTATGGGGAAGTTATCAGTTTCTCGGATAGGGTCGAACGGAGACATTAAAGTAAGGATTTTTTCCGAAAAAAAAGCTATGAACGAGGTTAAATCTTGGTAATATATTTTGGCGGAAATAACGGACGGATTATTGTGCTAAATCGAAATGTTGATAAGGGACTAATATTGATAAATAATTCATCGATATTGGGTATTACCCTATATATTTGAAATTTAGCAACGAAAAGATTTATAATGACTCCGAAGGGTAAACTAATAATTATAGGTGGTGCAATTAACACCGGAAGTTTCACAGAAACAACTTTCGGATTGCCCCAGAATATGAATTTCTTTGAAAGAGGAATTCTGAAGAAAATCACGACGGAATCTATAAAGGCAACTGCGTCTCGCTTTGAAATTATTACGACAGCTTCTTTAATTCCTGAAAGAGTTGGAGAGGAGTATATTAAAGCTTTTGCACAATTAGATGTTCAGGATGTCGGTGTTTTAAATATCATCAGTAGAGAGCAGGCCAATTCCGAAGAAAATTGTGCCCGAATCAAAGCAGCTGATGTGATTGTTTTTACCGGTGGTGATCAATTGCGTTTGTCCTCTATTTTTGGAGGTACGGCCATCCACCAGATCTTGCTGGATAAATACCAGGATGAACCGGTAGTCATTGCAGGAACTTCTGCTGGTGCTGCTGCAAGTTCAAAAAACATGATTTATCAAGGAAGTAGTAAAGATGCTTTGCTAAAAGGCGAAGTCAAAATTACTGGTGGCCTTGGTTTTATTGATGGGGTAATTGTAGATACTCATTTTGTACAAAGAGGACGCATAGGCAGATTGTTATACGCAACCGCTAGTAGTCCTGGAATTCTGGGGATTGGCCTAGGTGAAGATACAGGACTGTTTATTTCCGGTGGGAATGTAATGGAAGCTATAGGATCGGGAATGGTTATTCTGGTAGATGGAAGAAATATGACCGATACTAACCTGACAGATGTAGAAATGGGACAGCCGGTTTCCATCAGTAATATGACTGTTCATGTGATGTGCGATGGAGATATTTATGACCTTACCGCTCATAAATTGACCATTCATCACCCAAAAGTGATCCCGGTAGATTAATATTAGTTCATACAGCAAATTATTAGGATGAAAATCATTATTCATGGCGGTTTTTTCAGCGAGTCTGGAACCAACCAGGAAACCAAATTAGCAAAGCAAGAAGCCCTTTCTATTATCGTAAGCGAAGCTTACGCCTATTTAAGTACCCATACGGCATTAGAAACAGTGGTTTATGCGGTTAGCTTATTAGAGGATAATCCGCTTTTTAATGCAGGATTAGGTTCGCAAATTCAGAGCGATGGACAGCTTAGGTTAAGCGCTTCTTTAATGGATGGTAAAAGCCAGAAATTTAGCGGTGTAATTAATGTTCAAAATATCAAAAATCCAATCCAGGTCTCTAAAAAACTGTTAGCTTATGAGGACCGTGTATTGAGCGGTGAAGGTGCATTGAATTTTGCACGTGAGCAGGGATTTGATTTTTTTGATCCAATCATTCCACAACGACAACAGGAATATGAACAGAAGCTTTTACAGTCTTCCAGATTAGGGACTGTAGGATGTGTAGCTTTAGACTCAGATGGCAATCTGGCTGCGGCGACATCCACAGGAGGGAAAGGATTTGAAATTCCTTGTCGTGTAAGTGATTCTGCTACTGTAGCAGGTAATTTTGCGAATGCATCAGCAGGGATCTCATGTACCGGCGTCGGTGAAGATATTGTCAGTGCAGCGCTTGCAGCCAAAATTGTGATCCGAGTAACTGACGGTTTTACGTTAAAAAATGCCTGTGATAAATCTTTTGACGAGCTGAAAACTTTTGATGGTTTTGCTGGAGTAGTCGGTATCAGCGCTTCAGGAGAAATTTACCATACCGACTCCCATCCCTATATGGTCTGGGCGTCATTTGACGGTAGTTTACAGGTGTTTAACTAAATTTGTTATATCTTTACAAGATGAACAAACTTTGTTTAGTTATTCTTTTTCTATTCTTTTCGGAAAGGGCAATGACACAAACCAATACTTTTCTTCCTCAAGAACCACCAGTAACGAGCGGAGCTATTAATATTGTTACCTCCAGCTTGGAAGAGGCAGATGGTAATACCTATTTTGCAGAAGCCCTGAAGAATGAAAAAAGAGGTGACTTGAATGATGCCTTGAATTTATACGCTAAAGCAGCATTTGAATTTAATACCTCCAAACTTTTTGTTCGTTATGGTGAAGCATTATTAAAACTCGGAAATGTACACCTATTGATGAACCATTATACCGAAGCAGAACAGGTAATCTTAAATGTCGCGCTGAAAAACTATTCTAAAATTGGCAGTAAAGTCGGCCAGATGGAATCTTATTATCAATTGGGCCGGATTTATTTTGCTGCTAATAAATTGACACAATCACTTTGGTTTTATACTCAGCAAGGCATCCTCGCGAAACAACTCAATAACAATAGTGCTTATGTTGAGTCTGTTATCGGTATTGCTCAGGTGAAAATTAAGAAAAAAGAATATAATCTCGCTTTGAGAGACCTTAATAGGGCAGAGCTGCTATTGAAATCCGCAAATAATGTACAATTAAAAAGCAGAATTAAGGAGACAAAAGCGTTAATTCCCTCAAAATTAGTTGCTAAGAAGTAATATTTAAAACCTACGAATTTATCCACAACTGATAGGTTTTTGTATAAGTATTTTAATTACTTTTGAGAAGTTGACAGAAAAGAGACGGTAATAATACTGTCTCTTTTCTGTTTATTCGTGATATTGGTATCATATTAGTTGTGGATTATAAAATGGATTTTAAATTATTCAAAGAAATGTTAAAAAGAACATTACTGGTCATCTTTACTGCTGCTGTATTGGCATGCCAAGCTTCCCCTAAGCCACAACCATTAGTTAAGGGCGTAAGTAATATTGTGCCGGACGAGCGCCAAGCACTTGTAGTTAGAGAGGTTGTGGGCTTGATCGAAAACTATAACTACAAAAAGATAAAATTAAATGATTCTATCTCCTCCTTGATTCTTGATAAATATATCAAAGATCTGGATCCATATAGGTATTATTTTTTGGCTTCAGATATCAAGGATTTTGAACAATTCAGGTATTCTTTAGATGACGATTTCAGAAATGGGGACTTAAGTGCGCCCTTTTACATCTTTAACGTTTATTTGAAAAGATACAATGAATGGTTGAACTATACGCTTGCTCAGGTTAAAGGTAAATACGATTTCAAAGAAGATGATACTTATGTGTTTGATCGTGAGAAAATGCCTTGGGAAACGACAGTTGCAGGATTGCAGGATATTTGGAAGAAAAAGGTCAAATATGATTTGGTGAACCTGAAAATTGCAGGTACTCCGCCGGCAAAAAATATAGAAACACTAACAAAAAGATACGAAAATCTAAAGTCTCAGACCAATAAGGTAAATAATCAGGATGTGTTCCAATTGGTCATGGATGCTTTTACAGAAACGATCGATCCTCATACCAATTATTTTAATCCGGCAAATGCACAACAATTCAATGAAGATATGGCTCGCTCTTTCGAGGGTATTGGCGCAAGACTTAAACTGGAAAATGACATCCTTAAAATTGATGAAGTAATTCCAGGAGGACCTGCCTTCAAAAGTAAATTACTAAGTGCCGGCGACCGTATTGTAGGTGTGGCTCAAGGAAATGGTGAGTTTGAGGATATTATAGGCTGGAGAATTGATAACTCAGTCTCTAAGATAAAAGGACCTAAAGGCACCAAGGTAAGACTTAAAATTATTCCTGCTGGACGTGAGCTTTCTTCTAAGCCTGTCATTATTGAGTTAATGAGAGAGCGTATTGTAATGGAAGACCAGTCAGCTAAGAAAACGGTGAAAACAATCCAATCTGATGGCAAACCGTATAAAATTGGTATTATTCGAGTTCCTGCTTTTTATGCAGATTTTAAAGCGGCCAATGCTGGTGATCCGAATTATAAAAGTACTACCCGTGATGTGAGGCTATTAATTGATACACTTAAAAATAAAGATAAAGTGGATGCTATTGTAATGGACTTACGTGCTAATGGTGGTGGTTCTTTAGTAGAGGCGATTGATTTGACAGGGCTGTTTATCGATAAGGGACCGGTTGTACAAGTTAGAAATACGAAGAATGAAATCGAAGTAAATGAAGATACTAATCCGGGGGTAGCTTGGAATGGTCCGCTGGGTGTGATGGTGGATCGCCTGAGTGCTTCTGCCTCTGAAATTTTTGCTGGTGCCATCCAGGATTATGGTAGAGGAGTAATCATGGGGACACAAACCTATGGTAAAGGTACGGTTCAGTCGTCTATCGATCTTAACAGGTTGGTTAACCCTTCTTTGCTACAAAGGATTGCTGCATTAGTGAATAAAGATGCTAAAACGACAATGACTACCAAAGATGGCGCACCAATTCAATTGGGACAAATCAACTTAACAATGGCTAAGTTTTACCGTGTTAATGGTAGTAGTACACAACATAAAGGGGTAATGCCGGATATTCAGTTTCCTTCTCTTTATCCTCTTAATAAAATAGGAGAGGATACAGAGCCATCTGCTTTGCCTTGGGATGAGGTGCCTAAATCTAACTTCGCACCTGTAGCTAATCTAGCACCATTGAAGCCAGAATTGATTAAATTGCATGAAGAAAGAATGGCGAAATCATTGGATTACAAAACGCTGGAACAAGATATTGCTGATATGAAAAAACGTGATGGAGAAATCTCAATCACTTTAAATGAAACAAAACTTAAAGCGGAGCGCGATAGTTTGGAAGCGAAATCACTGGATAGAATCAATAAGTTAAGAGCTTCAAAAGGTCTTCCTCCTGTTAAAAAAGGAGATAAGGTTAAAAAAGAAGAGAACGTTGATTTTATTGAAGATGAAAGTTTACAGATCATGGCCGATTTAATCAAGCTTTCTGGTCCAAAGAAATCAGAATTGGTGAATAGAACGACCGGGTTTAATTAAATTCGCACCTATATAAAAAAAGGGGA
>NZ_JAVTST010000011.1:0-186154 GCF_032678745.1 Pedobacter gandavensis | reverse complement strand
ATCACAAAAATGATCAGGCGCTTTTCTATTTGCAATGTGCTGTCTCTGCAGTTTGTGTTAAATGGATTTTTTAATCCATTTCTTGTAAGGAATAATTAATGCCAGGATTACTGCAATAAATGAAAATAGCTTTGCGATCAGGTCACCACTTTCAACGTAAAAAGTTAAGTCGCTGTTTAGGTTGACATCTGCTTTTAATGCGGTACGCGTCCACCATTTACTTTGTTTTATAATGTTTCCTTTTTGATCAATAAAAGCGGATATTCCAGTGTTTGCAGAACGAACTACCCAACGTCTGGTTTCAATAGCTCTTAATTTCGCATATAAGAGATGTTGGTCTTTACCTGAGGTGTTGCCCCACCAACCGTCATTCGTGATGATAGCGATGAATTGAGCGCCCTCCTTAACAGATTTACCAACCCAGTCGCCCCATAAAGATTCATAACAAATGACTGGTGCAACGCCAACGCCGCTTTGGGCATAGAATACACCTGGATTATCTTGCCATCCCCAGCCACCAACCGTGCCACCCAATTCCGCAAAAATAGGGGTAAGGAAGGCAAGAGTTTTTGGGAAAGGCATTTTCTCTACGCCTGGCACCAGTTTCGATTTATGGTAAAACTGAACATTGGCAGAATTCTCTACCTGCATTGCAGCATTGAAATTATCGAAATAAAGACCGCTGTTTGGATCTAATTTTGAACTGATCGTTTGTTTATCATTATACACCTTGATACTTTCAATTCCGGTGATCAGTGTTCCATTTTTGTACTTTGAAATAAACTCCTGAAGCTGTATGTAATCCGGGTTACTTCTGATCCTTTCTTCATCACTATAATTGGGAATCGCTGTTTCCGGCCAGATGAAATATTCTGTATTGACCTGTCCTATAGAATCAGAAAGATGGGTAAGTACGCGCAATTGCTCTAGGGGAGATATTCCGCCTAGTTTTTCGTATGGATCGATGTTTGGCTGAACTGTCACTACATTTACCGGAACCGTTTTTTCTTTATAAGTCGTATATCTGATCAATGATGCGATTGCAGGAATTAAAATTACCGCTGTTAGCACCATTAGAGGTCTGAATTTATGATGGCCTTTTTGAGTTTTCCAGGCTTGATAAGCTTCAAAAGCAAGGATATTACTGAGCAAGATCCATAAAGAACCGCCATAAACTCCGGTGAATTCATACCATTGTACCAACTGGTGACTGGCAGCAAAACCATTTCCTAGAGTCATCCATGGAAAGGCAAGATCCCAGGTTTGGTGGAGGTATTCCATCGCAATCCAGAAACTGATCAATCCAGTATAAGCGAGCCATTTACTGGTATATCTGGTTAAGCGGTAATATAACCAGAAAGCAAAAGTCATCAGTAATGCGCCCAGACCAAAAGGAATCAATGAAATCAGGAAAGCTACAACTGGGCTGTTATATGCACTCACGGCATTGTAAACCCAGTAAATACAAGCGGTGTTCCAAACCAGAAAAGTAAGTCCTGCGGTTAAAAAAACTTGTTTTCCTTTTTTCTTTTTAAGGTTCCCTGTATGGGGACTGCTGTCGTTAAGCTCTTTATTAATAATACTGCCTTCACGGATTTGCGAAATGGCGATCAGTAAAGGCACAAAACCGACGAGTAATAGTGGGGTGGTAAATGGAATAGGTGGCCAGGCCAACCACATTAAAAAGGCGCTTAACAGTGCAAGGAGCGTCGTGTTTTTTGAATTCATTGGGATCTAATGGGGGATGGGTATGAAATCTGCCGGCCTTGGCCGGCAGCTTTTGTTTTTTAAGCGATGCGTTTAAAAACTGTCCAGGATGTCCGCTTTTTTCGCTTCATATTCTTCCAATGTAATCAATTGTTTATCATACAATGTTTTCAATTTCCTCAGCTTCAGCGTAGTTTCATCTTCAGCTTCTTCTATTGGAGCAGCAGGTGCTACATAGGGAGCTGCCACAGCAGTAGGGGGGATAAAAGCCATAGGCTCCTCCTCTACTACAGTTGTAGGAACTGTGTTCACGGTTACTGGAGAAGTCGTAGAGCGCCTTTCTTCCAGTTCTATTTGCCTTTGTTGTTCTTTGAATCCTTCTAATTGTTCATGAGCCGCCTGGTATAATTTACGGGCCTGAACTTTTGGAATATATTCTGTAATGATGTTTTCGCCGTAAGTAGGGACACAGATAAATTTAGATCCAAAGATTTCCTCTTTAAAAGATACTTCCTTAATGGTCTTCCATGAGATGTCTTTGAAATTCATGGTGATCCCAAAATTTCCGGGCTCGCAATAGAAAATACGTTTATTACTCACCACAATACAGGTAGGAAGTAGATTTACTGCAGGTCTTTTTTGTACTGCCATATAAATCAGCTCTTCATTTGCGCTGAGCATATCATTTAATTTTCCTAAAACCTTTTCAACAGCTTTAGGATCTTGTTCGTCACTTAAAAATCTATCAATTAATATCATATAAATGCTTTTTATATTACTATCAAAAATTGAACCTGAAATGTTCTTCTTTGCTCCTGAATATTTGTTATTTAACCTGGTATTGTCTTTCTATTTATCTTGAAATGTTCTACCCGTATTTGGAGTTTTTTCTCCGATAACGATTGGCTCGTTCAGATTGAATGAATTAATCTTCCGAATCGTTCTTCTCATATTTAGACTTTTTTACTTCAGTTTTTCCGGCAATACAGATTACAAATTCTCCTTTAAGAATGTTGTTCTCAAAATGTTCTTTGATTTCCAGCAGGGTACCTCTAACTGTTTCTTCGTACATTTTGGTCAGCTCTCTGCTCACGGAAGCCTGACGGTCTTCACCACAATATTCTGCGAATTCTTCCAGCGTTTTAAGTAATCTATGTGGACTTTCATATAAAATGATTGTACGGTCTTCTTCTGCTAGCTTTTTAAAGCGGGTTTGTCTGCCTTTTTTAACGGGTAAAAAGCCTTCAAAAATGAAGGTGTCGGAAGGAAGTCCGGAGTTTACCAATGCTGGTACAAAAGCCGTGGCCCCTGGTAAACATTCTACAGCCAGGTCATTTTTGATGGCCTCTCTAACCAGGAAAAATCCGGGGTCAGAAATCGCGGGAGTCCCTGCATCGGAGATCAGCGCTACATTTTTTCCTTCTTTTAGAAATTTGATGATTTCAGAAGTTGCCTGATGTTCATTGTGCTGGTGGTGCGAATACGCTTTTTTGTCGATCCCGAAATGTTTCAGCATCGGCGCACTTGTACGTGTATCTTCGGCAAGAATCACATCTGCCTCTTTTAATATCCTTATCGCCCTGAAGGTCATATCCTCAAGGTTGCCAATCGGCGTGGGAACAAGAAATAATTTGCCTTCCATAGTATTTTTTTCATCAGCTCAGCCAAAATAGAGACCCGGTTGAAGGATAATATCCCAATCAGATGTCTGTGGAGGTTCACAATGACGTTTAAGTTATTATCTTTGTTTAAAATATAAAATAATGCTGCAAGTTAACTATATCCGCGAAAATAGAGACAAAGTTTTAGAACGACTGAGTGTACGTAAATTCAAGCAACCAGAATTGGTTGATGAAATTATTAAAATTGATGAAGAGCGTAGACAAGCTCAAACCTCCTTAGATTCACTTTCTGCAATCGCTAACGCCAGTGCTAAACAAATTGGTGAGCTGATGCGTAATGGAAAAAAAGAGGAAGCGGAAGTATTAAAGTCGGAGACTACAGCAAATAAAGAGCAGATCAAAAACCTTTCAGAAGTATTGGTTGCTGCAGAAGAAAAGTTATTTCAATTGATCGTACAATTGCCTAACCTACCTCATGAATCTGTGGCTACAGGAAATACTGCGGAAGAAAATGAAGAAATATTGATTCATGGTGAGCCTGCAGTATTGGGCGAAAATGCAGTTCCTCATTGGGAGTTGACCACCAAATATGACATCATCGATTTTGAATTGGGAACAAAAATTACGGGTGCAGGATTTCCGGTATATAAAGGAAAAGGCGCACGTTTGCAAAGAGCTTTGATCAATTATTTCCTGGATAAGGCTGTAGATGCCGGATACAGAGAAATGCAAGTGCCTTTATTGGTAAATGAGGCTTCAGGTTTTGGAACCGGGCAATTGCCGGATAAAGAAGGGCAAATGTACCATTCAGGTGTGGATAACCTTTACCTTATTCCTACTGCAGAAGTACCGGTAACGAATTTATACCGTGATGTAATTTTGAAAGAAGAAGAGCTTCCAATTAAAAATACTGCATATACGCCATGTTTCCGTCGTGAGGCAGGATCTTATGGTGCGCATGTAAGAGGATTAAATCGCTTACACCAGTTTGATAAAGTGGAGTTGGTACAAGTAGTACATCCGGAAAACTCTTATGAAACATTAGAACATATGAGTGCATACGTACAGGACTTGTTAAAAGACCTGGGTTTACACTTCCGTGTATTGCGTTTATGTGGTGGTGATATGGGCTTTGCTGCGGCAATGACTTATGATATGGAAGTATGGAGTGCTGCACAACAACGTTGGTTAGAGGTTTCTTCAGTTTCTAACTTTGAGACTTACCAGAGTACGCGTTTAAAATTAAGGTTTAAAGGAGCTGCTGGTAAAACACAATTGGCACATACCTTAAATGGAAGTGCATTGGCATTGCCACGTATTGTAGCTTGTATCCTGGAGAACAACCAGACAGATAAAGGAGTGAAAATTCCTGAGGTTCTGGTAAAATATACGGGTTTCGAATATATTGACTAGTACTCATCAAGAGATTGATCTGTTGATCATCAATAGGGAGTACAATGACATCATTATCAGCTGTAGGTGGTATTCCTGAAAATAAAAAAAAACCTTCTCCATTATGGGGAAGGTTTTTTTATTCATCGGTAGATGATAAATTATAATATTAAGATTAATAACAGAATGATGATGATAATCGCTCCTACAGAAAGATAGACACCACCGCCTAAAGCTTTAGATTGTTTTTTTAATTCTTTAAGTTCTTTGCGCAGTTCTTTTTTCTCCGTTCTGGATAAATTAGATTTATCCATAGACTTGATCTCCTCTACACGTTCCGTAATTCTTCTCAATTGCGCCTGTTGTTCAACGGTCATTTCCGTTTTGTTTTTCTCAGACTTCTCTGCAGCAACAACAGTGTTTGCGCTAACGCCTAGCATAAAAATTAAGGCTAACGAATAAATGAATTTTTTCATGTGATTAAGGTTATGTGACTTACTATTACATGACAAACAAAAAACCTACCAAAAAATATTGGTAGGTTTTTTATCAAGGATTCTGAGCCTAAAAAAACGTTGTTTTTGGTATGCCTGAGCTATATAAGGTTTATTATTTAAATTTCTATAAAGCCTTTAACCCTATTAAACAAATACAAAGTGTGTGTTACTCTGGTCAGCTTACTTAATCTCAAACACCGTATTCATGGTGTAATTCAATTTGATCTTTTTGAAATCAATCTCTGGAGCAGCTGCGCCAGCCATGTCTGCACTTTCTGATGATTTCATCATCATCACATTGCGGTACATTGGTTGAGGGAAAGATTCGTTGTTCAATTCCTGAATGTCAATGATGTTTCCTAATTTATCTCCAATTGCTTCTACCAGATAAGTCGCTTTTGCTTTCGCTGCCTGAAGTGCTTTGATTTTCAGTTCTTTCTTTAAGGTTTCAATTTTCGAATAATCATAGCTGTCGATATTGGTGTAAGCAATACCTTTTGGATCGATATCTCCCATGATTTCATTAAATTTATTCAGGTCGCTTACTTTCAAACGGTATTGTTTGCTCACTAAGAAATCAGGGTTTTTCTTTTTCTGAGCAACGGTATAACCTGATAAATTATTGATCGTTAAATTCTCTTTTGAAATACCTGCAGTTTGAACCGCATTGTACAATTGATTTTCTAAAGTGGTGATCTCTACTTTTTTCTTGCTATTGTTATCTTTCAAATATTCTTTTAGGGAGATGCTGATGTAGATAATATCCGGAGTAACCTCTGCTTCTGCAGAACCGCTCACATTAATCTTTTTTCTCAGGTCTACTTGTTGCGCCATGGCACTTAAACTGAATAAGGCAACAAAGGCAAGGGCAAATAACTTTTTCATAATAGTTGTTTTTCTTTTGTGTATTTGATAAGAAGATGTAAATATCAGGCCAATTCCATACCGGCCGACCATACAATTTACAAATTATCGCTTAACTCGTTCATAATGAGTTGTATTTTCTCTTAAAATTCTTTTCTGAAACCAGGCTTGAAAACAAAAAAGCCCGTAAAACATTTGCTTTACGGGCTGATCAGATTTTATAATGATTTAATCTTCTGTAATTTCATTGTTAAGGCCAATTTCTTCATTTATCTCTTCTTTAAAATAAGTTTTCTGATAAATCAGGATCATGACTACCCCAATAGAAATCGCGGCATCTGCAAGGTTAAATACGGGTCTGAAGAAGATGAAATCTTCGCCACCCCAGATTGGCACCCATTTAGGAAACACGCCTTCTACCAATGGGAAGTAGAACATATCTACTACTCTTCCATGGAACCAACCTGCATATCCGTAGATCTTTCCATAAAACACGGAGTCAATGATATTACCCAATGCTCCTGTAAAGATCAGGGCTACATTCATAATTAGTCCTCTGTGGTATTTTTTCTGGATCAGGTAATGCAAACCATATCCAATTCCTGCAACCGCGGCAATTCTAAATAAAGAAAGCGATAGTTTTCCAAATTCCCCGCCAAATTCAAGACCAAAGGCCATTCCATTGTTTTCAGTGAAGTGGATAATACACCAGTCTCCGATAATCTTGAACTCCTGTCCAAGGTACATATTGGTTTTAACCCAGGTTTTGATCAGCTGATCAGCAATTAAGACTAAAATTATAATCAGTAAAGGTTTAGTATATCCCTTCATTAGCTCTGCTTCAATTTAGCTTCCATACTTAAAGTAGCATGAGGAACTGCGCGTAAACGCTCTTTCTGGATCAGTTTACCGGTTTCACGGCAAATACCATAAGTTTTGTTCTCAATACGTACCAATGCTGCTTCCAGATTTTCAATGAATTTCTTCTGACGCGCAGCCAGCTGGTTCAATTGTTCTTTCTCTAAAGTTGCAGAGCCATCTTCTAATGTTTTATAAGTTCCTGAAGTATCTTCAGTTCCGTTAGAGTTCGGGCTACTTAATGAGCTGGTCAGGGAAAGAAATTCTTCTCTCGCCATGCGTAGTTTTCCTTGAATAAGTTCTTTAAACTCTTGAAGTTCACTATCTGAATACCGTGTTTTTGTAGCTTTTTCCATAATATTATTGTTTTGCGATCGAAATATCTAGTTCAACATCATCAATGACGATTTTGTTTCCACCTTCTAAATTATCTATTAAATTAATTTTATCCGCTAAAATTTCAGAACAAATGTATGTTTTATTTTCAGCTACTGCATTGGCAATCAGATTATCGTTCTGTAAAGACACTGTAATGCGATCTGTAACCTCAAAGTTTAATTCTTTTCTTAAGTTCTGAATTCTATTAATTAGCTCACGCGATAAACCTTCTTGCTTCAACTCAGGGGTGATGGTAACATCCAATGCAACCGTAAGGTTGCCCAGATTCGTTACTTGCCATCCCGGAATATCTTCGGCAATGATCTCTACGTCAGAAAGTTGAACAATATAAGCTGTGTTGGGAATCTGGTACTCGCCAGTTGCTTCAAAACCAGCTAAATCTTCCTGACTCATGTTGCTGATCAAGTCTGCCACAAGCTTCATTTCCTTACCAACCTTAGGCCCTAAAGCTTTAAAGTTAGGCTTGATTTTTTTCTTAATGAAACCTGCTGCATCCGTAATGTATTCAATTGCTTTGATGTTCGTTTCCGATAAAATCAGTTCTTTCACCAATTCTACCTGTTCTGCAAATTTCTTGTCCAATACTGGTATTAAGATCTTTGCTAATGGCTGACGAACATTGATACTGCTCTTTTTACGAAGAGAAAGCACCATCGAAGAGATGTTTTGTGCCAGCTCCATACGCTCGTTTAGGGCGGTATCGATCAAAGAATGATCTGCTTCATTCCATATTGTTAAGTGTACAGATTCAGCAGCCGCATTTACAGCAAGGTTCTGGAACAACCAATCAGAGAAGAAAGGTGCTACCGGCGACATGATCTGTGCGATGCTCGTTAAGCAAGTATATAAAGTCTCGTAAGCTGCTTTTTTATCCGCAGTCATCTCACCTTTCCAGAAACGGCGACGAGATAAACGGATGTACCAGTTACTCAAATGCTCATCCACAAAAGTCTGGATGGCTCTTGAAGCCTTAGTTGGCTCATAAGCCTGGTAATTTTCATCTACTTCTGCAATCAGCGTTTGCAATAATGATAAGATCCAACGGTCTAATTCGCTACGTTCAGCAACAGGCGTTTGATTTTCTTCATCAATCACAAATTTATCAATGTTCGCATATAAAGCGAAGAAGGAATACGTATTGTAAAGGGTACCAAAAAACTTACGGCGAACCTCATCGATACCATCCGTGTTAAATTTAAGGTTGTCCCATGGTGAAGCATTGCTGATCATGTACCAACGTGTTGCATCAGCACTATAAGTATCAATTGTAGCAAAAGGATCTACGCCATTGCCTAATCGCTTAGACATTTTGTTGCCGTTTTTATCCAGTACCAAACCATTTGAAACCACGTTTTTAAACGCTACACCTGGATTGCCTACTTTTTCATTGATTGCTTTAATCTCCTCACTAGACTCACTCAACATCACCGCAATGGCATGTAAAGTAAAGAACCAGCCACGCGTCTGATCCACACCTTCTGCGATGAAATCAGCAGGATAAGCATTTGCAAATTCTTCTTTGTTCTCAAAAGGGAAATGCCATTGTGCATAAGGCATGGCCCCGCTGTCAAACCAAACGTCAATCAGGTCTAACTCACGAATCATTCTTTCGCCGTTATCAGCCGTCAGGATCACATCATCCACATATGGACGGTGCATATCTTTCAGCTCAAAGCCAGCTTCCATATAACCTGCAGCTACAGATTTCTGAATTTCTGCATTCAGTTCTTCGATAGAGCCGATACATTTTTCCTGCTTACCATCTTCTGTACGCCAGATGGGTAGGGGAGTACCCCAATAGCGGGAGCGTGAAAGATTCCAGTCTACCAGGTTTTCTAGCCAATTGCCAAAACGGCCTGTTCCTGTTGCTTCAGGTTTCCAGTTAATGGTTTTATTTAGCTCCACCATTTTCTCTTTTACAGAAGTAGTTCTAATGAACCAGCTGTCTAAAGGATAATAAAGGATTGGCTTATCAGTTCTCCAGCAATGTGGGTAACTGTGTTCATATTTCTTAACGTCGAATGCTTTGTTGTCTTCTTTTAACTTGATGGCGATTAGCACATCAGTAGGTTTAAAATCAGCAGCAGCACGTTCTTCGTCCGAATAGTATTCTTCTTTTACATAACGACCGGCGAAATCCGTTACCTCATTTACAAACTTACCTTGTTTGTCTACTAAAGGTGCATCATTACCATTTTCATCTTTGATCAAAACGGAGGGAACACCAGCCTCTTTGGCGATACGAAAATCGTCTGCACCGAAGATAGAAGCCGTGTGAACGATACCTGTACCGTCTTCTGTAGTCACAAAATCACCAGGAATTACACGGAAAGCATTTGCTTCCAGGTCTTCATTAGTCACATATGGCATCAATTGATGATAATGTAAGCCGATCAGGTCTTTACCAGTAAACTCTTTAGCAATCGTCCATGGAACCAGTTTATCACCGCCTTTATAATCTTCCAATGCAATTGCTGCGGCATCCGCTTTAAAGTGTTTTCCTACCAGATCTTTGGCAAGCACCACACTTACCGGAAGGAAAGTATAAGGATTAAAAGTTTTTACTTTCACATAGGTGATTTTTTCACCAACTGCCAATGCACAGTTAGAAGGCAGAGTCCATGGAGTAGTTGTCCAGGCAATAATTGCCGTTTCTTCTGCTTCATTTTCAAAAAGCTCAGCCATCAATGGATGGTTCTGGTCTTTTTTAAGGAAAAACTGAGCCGTAATTGAAGTGTCTTTCAACATTTTGTACGTACCCGGTTGGTTCAGCTCATGAGAGCTCAATCCAGTTCCTGCAGCAGGAGAGTAAGGTTGTACTGTATATCCTTTGTATAAAAGGCCCTTGTCGTAGAACGATTTTAAGATCGACCATAAGGACTCAATATATTCGCTTTCGTAGGTTACATACGGGTTTTCAAGATCTACCCAGTAGCCCATTTTTTCCGTCAGGTCATTCCATACATCAGTGTATTTCATCACCTCCTCTTTACAGGCGGTATTGTATTCTTCCACGGAAATCTTCTTTCCGATATCTTCTTTAGTAATGCCTAATTTCTTTTCTACAGCAAGCTCAATTGGCAATCCATGGGTATCCCATCCGCCTTTACGCTTTACCTGAAAGCCTTTTAATGTTTTATAACGGCAAAAAATATCTTTAATCGCACGTGCCATTACGTGGTGGATCCCAGGCATTCCATTTGCTGAAGGCGGACCTTCATAAAATGTGAATGGATTCGCTTTTGAACGCGTAGAAATACTCTTCTCAAAGATGTTTTCCGCTTTCCAAAATTCAAGTATTTCTTTTCCTATTTTCGCTAGTTCCAGCTGTTTAAATTCCCTATACATCAATCAAGTATCTCCAAAAAATTAAGGTTGCAAAGTTACATTTTTAGAATTAAAAAAATGTAGTCTTATCCACAGCATTACACTGAGAACCCCTCGCAAACTAAAGGTTATTATTATTAAGCTCGTAAATTAGGAAAAAAAATAGATTTATCTTCTCCTTGCGGGAATCCAGCGGGATTTCTTTTTAAACATTGGTTTGGTTTTTGTTAACATTAAACGACAAACTAATGACCTCATATTATGATCAAAGTAATGAAACTTCAGAAAGCGGTGATAGCAATTATCCTGGGGATAATCGCATTGGTCGTGTATATCATCATGGCAACAAATGAGCAGGGCTCTGGTATCTATGCGCTCGAAGTGGCTGGTGTGTTTTTTATGGCTGCGGCGATTCTTTTCTTATACCCCTTATGGACGGCTAAGGAAGACGAGCGTGGGAATGTAGAACTCGACCCTGAGAAACAGGAAGAGCAGGAATTGAAGTAAAATTTCAATCAATAATAGCAAAAAAGCCCCCAAGAGCTTAAAACGACCTGGGGGCTTGTGGTTTTTGTAGAACTGATGTCTTTGATATAACCGATTGGTTTAAGACTAAACTACACCAGCCATGTAAGGATCAGTAATTCCTTCTTCACCGGTTTCCACATGGCCTGCATAATGCTTACTAAAACCATCATGGCCCTTCGCCTCAATGGAGAAATCATACCATGAACTACTTTTTTGCAAATCCAGGATCACTTTAACTTGTTCTTTTGCTGCTAATGTAATCTCCTTTGTTTTGTTTTTCTGATAAGTGAGGTCCTTGATGTTTATTTTCAGGGGGGTGTTACCTTCATTTTCTAATAGCAACTGAATATTTCCAGTGCCTTTTTTGCTCAGTAAGCCAGTAACTTCATAACCACAGCTGGTTTTTAAAGCAGGATCATGTCGGTTCCCTTTAAATTGGCGGAAAAAACCATTGGGGCCACTGATACACAAATGATAATTTTCTTTTTCAAAGTCGGATAGTTTCAAATGATCAGTGATTTGATCAGCGGCTACCAGTGCGTAATTCCAGGTTTTTCCCGGATTTTGCTGATACTTAACAGAAGTATACATCAAAAATGGCGCACCTACTGGCACTATCTTTTGTCCGAAATTGCCCTTTCCTGATTCTAGATCTATTTGAATGCCTTTCTTTGCAGGATCTAAATGTACATCAGCAAAAAGTTGGTATGGTAAAGCGCAAGCTGGTCTTGTTCCTTTTTCCTGTTTTGGCATAGCCGATGGGGAAGCGGGGTCAAAAGCAGGAACTGCATTGATCTTTGCAATCTCTTCTGCAGTTAAAGCATCGGGTTTTACCTGTGCGGGTTTATTCTTCGCATTCTGGATTTCGGTAATTACCATTTCTTTTTTCAAAGCCGCTAAAGGGTTAGATTGATCCGCTTTTGCAGGTCTGAAAACAGAAGTTAAATCACCGCATATTGCCCTTCTCCAGCTACTGATATTTTTACTCCTGATCTTTTTTCCGGTCTTTTGACCCAGGAAGTTTTCTAAAAACATCAGGGAGGAAGTGTGGTCAAACACTTGGGAATTCACATATCCGCCCTTGCTCCAGGGAGAAGCAATCAGCATTGGTACCCTATAGCCTAATCCAATCGGACTGTCTTTCTTCAATTCATAATCCGGAGCAATGTCTATTTTTTCAGAAACTTTTCCTGAGCCGGGATCGCCTGGTTTAGGTACTACATAAGGAGGGATATGGTCAAAATAACCATCATTCTCATCATAAGTCAGGATGAAAATGGTCTTTTTCCAGATCTCGGGGTTTTTCGTCAGGATATCTATGGCTTCAGAAACATACCAGGTGCCGTATAAAGGAGAGCTGGTGTGGTCGGAAAATCTTTGTGGGGCCACCAACCAGGAAACAGTAGGCAATTTACCATTGTCTACATCAGATCGGAATTGATGAAATATATCATTTTTCGGAATGTTTACCGTTTGTGCTTTTCCCTGATCATCAGTAAATGAAAAAGGGGCCAGTTCCAGGTAGTTTTCCGGCGCATTGATGTTGCTGGCAAAAGCTTTATCGATCAGGTTTTTCTCCCGATCGCTCAATTTATTGTATTTCTCTGTTACTTCTGCTGCGGAAAGTGGAGGTTTTACGGTTTTATCACCGTTTTTTCGGAAGTAAGCGGCAAGTTTTACATTGTATCTTTTTACATATTCAATGGCATTATCACCATAATTTCCCAACCAGTCGTCTACAGTATCTCCGGGGATATCGGCGGTCCAGATCTCATTCTGGTAGATCTTCCAGCTGATGTCATGATCTTCCAATAATTCTGGAAAAGTGTCCCAGTCTACAAAAGCATTCTCTCGGGATTCCGCCTGAGAATTGTTCACTGCAGCAATGGAAGTCCCATTTTGCTCCGGGCGGATGGTGCCTGTCCAGAAAAACAACCTGTTGGGGGTAGTACCGGTTAGGGAGGAGCAAAAGTTATGATCGCAAATCGTAAATGCATCTGCCATTGCATAATAAAAAGGAATATCGGTACGGTCGTAATAACCGGTGCAAAGGTGTGATTTTACGGGTAGCCATTTATCGTATTTCCCTTGGTTTCTTGCAGCGAGTTGGTCAGACCAGGAATGTGGCAATCCCCCTTGCCAGGTGATTTTAGTCTTATTGATGTCTACATGAAAAGGAGCATAAGTTTTTCCTGCAGCATCTTGCTGTAGCCATACTTTATCCTGATTTGGCAGGCGAAAGGATCTTGGGTCATTGAATCCACGAACTCCTTTTAGCTTTCCAAACATATGGTCAAATGATCGGTTTTCCTGCATCAGGAAGACCACATGCTCAGCATCATAAAAGGTAGAACCAGGCTTGGCGCTAATGGCCATTGCCTTTTGGATAGACATGGGGATAACGTTTGGGAGTCCGGCGGCCCCGGATAACAGGGCTACGTTCTTTAAAAATGATCTTCTTGAATTCATGTTGGTTTGTAGGTGTGTGTCTATTCAAATGTAATCACATTGACCTTAAAAAGTAATTTTCTGAATCAAAAATGATGGAGCTTAAGTGAAAGAGCTTATAAAACGGGAAATGATCATCTTAACGTAACAATTTTTATAGAATAGCTTCCTGTTTCCGCTGCGGATTTCTCTGGATTTATACCTATTTTAGTTGTTCAAACACCCTAACCTGTAATTCAATATGATAAAGTATTTTGGCAGCGCACTCGTTCTTGGGGGCGTGTTGACAACTTTGTTGAGCTTTGATGAAAAGCCTCAGCCTAAAACTCCGGTAAAAGCATTAAAAAAAGCAAGCGTTGCTGATCCCTATTTTCTTGAAGAAAAAGCAGCCTTAAACTATCGTAATTTTTGCGGCGGTTGCCATGGAGAAAAGATGGATGCCTTTGTTGACCGTCAATGGAAGCATGGCAATAAAAAAGAAGACCTGGTAAAAGCCATTAAGCATGGTTATGCCAATGAAGGAATGCCTTCTTTTGATTCTGCATTTAACGATGTGGAAATTAAAGAACTTGCAGATTATATTTTAAAAGGCATCAGAAATGTAGACCGCTATTCGGCTTCAGATAAGCCAAGTAGCAATATTTTCAAAACTGAAACGATGACCATCCGTCTGGATACAGTTGCAAAAGGAATGGATATTCCATGGGGAATGGCTTTCCTGCCTAATCAGGAGCTATTGGTGACGGATCGTACCGGAAAATTTTACCGTGTAGGTAAAAACAAATCCTTAGCTGCTATAAGCGGTGTGCCTGCACTTTTAAATAAAGGACAAGGTGGATTAATGGATGTGGTATTAGATCCTGATTACGCTAAAAACAAAACCATCTATCTTTCTTATTCTAAACCTAAAACGGAAAATGGAGCGGTATTGGCAACTACAGCAGTGCTGAAAGCAAAACTGGAAGGAAATCAGCTGATCGATCAAAAAGATATTTTTGTGGCGAAACCATGGTCAAAAACCCAGCACCATTATGGCTCCCGATTGGCTTTTGGTAAAGACGGATATCTATATATCTCTGTTGGAGAACGTGGAAATGAAAAAGAAAATCCTCAGGAGATCAAAGGAAACGACCTGGGTAAGATCCACAGGATTAAAACTGATGGCAGTATTCCATCCGACAATCCTTTTGTGAAAACTGAAGGTGCGGAAGCCTCCATCTATACTTATGGAAATAGAAATCCACAAGGGATGACGATCCACCCAACAACAGGTGCGATCTGGGAAAATGAACACGGACCAAGGGGAGGCGATGAAATCAATATCGTGCAGCCAGGTAAAAACTATGGCTGGCCAATCGCTACCTATGGCATCAATTACAATGGTAAAGTTATTAGTGATATTTCCGAAAAAGAGGGGATTACAGCGCCAATACATTACTGGATTCCTTCTATCGGCCCAAGTGGAATGGCATTCGTAACCGGGAGCCGTTATAAAGGATGGGAAGGGAATCTATTAACTGGTTCTTTGCGTTTTCAGTACCTCAACAGAAGTGTGCTAAAAGATAACAAAGTGACTAAAGAAGAGATCCTATTCAAGAACATTGGCAGATTGAGAGATGTGAGAATGGCACCAGATGGTTATATCTACATTGCTGTAGAATCTCCGGGGATCATTTACAAACTGGTACCGGTTAATTAACCGAGAAAGTTTTACTTAACCATAAGGATAAAGGGAGTAATAGCAGGATGATCAATGCAATGTACCAGATGCCAAAAGCGCTGGCCCATGCTGCATTGAGCAGGATCAGAGCAATTACTCCCGCCTTTACTGATTTATCAATGTTCTCTCCGGTAGGATTGTCCAATGCTTTAAATAAAGGCGTAAAGATCATTAGGTAAAAAGGAATTACAAAGAGAATTGTCATTAGAAAAAAACCTTTACTATTGGCAATAATAAGGATACAGGCGATGACAAACGCGTATAAAAACGCAGCTAGATACAAAGAGTTTTTGTTCTTATCCTCTTCTTTTCTTCTGTTGATGATGGTGAGTGAGGCGATGTAAACAATAGGGATAATGGCGATCACGAGCCACCATAATTCCGGGCTTCTGGAAAAAACGCTTACTCCTAAAAGCAGGTTTAAACCTCTGCATATTCCCATATTAATTGGTCCCAGAACTGTTAAATGCTTAGACCATTTGTCGTAAGTCAAGGCCGCGATCAGAATCATTAGCGCAAAAGCCAGTGAGGTCAGATTTACAAATGCCGCTGCAACAACCCCAATTGTAAAGCAAATCCCTCCAAATACTGCTGCATCTTTCCTTGAAATTGCAGCACTAGGAATTGGGCGCCCCGGACGTTCTTTCTTGTCCTTTTCTGCATCAAATACATCATTAAAGATCACTCCTCCACTATAGAGGCCGAGTGTAGAAATGCAAAGTAATAGAATTGGAAGGAGGTGTTCGAAGTCGAAATTTGTTGTTAAGAAGTATCCAGAAATGGCCACACCGGCAAGTACATCTGCAACAGACGTAACCAGATTGGCTGGACGCATGATGGTAATATAAGCGATTTGGTTCTTCACAGGGTATTCAGTTTACATTACAAGTTATACGCTGAAAAAAACTCAGCTTCCAGCTGTATAACAATGTGAATTAAGTTTAGGTTGGTTTATCTCTGCAAATAAACATATAAAAAACCCTATTTACCCTCAATTTATTCTTTTGGTAACGGTTTTTCTACTGAAAGGAAGGATTGAGGGCTGTTTTTATAGATAATAGCCCTCGGATTTGTACTGGAACTTTTGATTTAACCCTTAAAGGGCTGTGTTTAGTTGCTGAGCAATGCCGTAGCGCACCATAAAATGGGCGCCTGTCCATGCAGATCTCCGATATTTCGTTTCCGATCCAGATAATATTGCTGGTCGTTCTTTTTGTTGGTCCCTTCGCATACCTCTGAGATATCAGCATCAGCATTGAGGTAGCTAATGAGTCCCAACCAGCCATTTCTAGCGGATTTTCCATAAACCTCTTTATTCAACCATCCATTTTTAACACCCTTAATCATGGCAAAAGTGAACATTCCTGTTGCCGAAGTTTCAGGCCATGCCTCTGGATTATCGATTAGTTGATTCCACATCCCATTTTTATCCTGATATTTAAGCAGCGAAGCCATCATATCTGTGTATCCTTTCATGATTCTTGTTCTGTTAGGATGTTGTTTAGGCATAGCGCTAAGCAATTCTGCCATTCCTGCTGCCATCCAGCCATCTCCTCTTCCCCAGTAATAAGGAACATCCGGTGCATGGTAAAACAAGCCATTTGCTTTCTGAAGTTCATCCAGATAGAACACCATTTCTTTAGCGGCACGGTCGATGTATTTCTGATCTCCGGTGGCGCGGTAAGCTTGCGCCTGCAGGGCAGTAATCATATACATATCATCTATCCACAGCCTGGTTTGCCAGGTATAACCTTTATTATAGAAATCATGTGACTCTGGTTTTACTCTTGGTCCTTCTGGTGGACCCCATTGCTTATCGGCGATTCCGACTCCCATGTCCAGGTACTTCTGCTCTTTTGTCTGTTGATATAATTCTAAGGGAACAGCGCCAAATACAGCGTAATCTACATGGTCCGGAATGGGAACCATTTTCGCTTCAACACCAAAGAAGGGTTCAAATCGTGTGGCTAACTGCTTGGCCAGGCTTTTATTGCCACTGGATTTTGCAAAGGTCAGTGCCCCATACCAGGCTACCGATTCGGGATAAGTAATCACTCTTGGCGGACCAGGTTTATTAAAATTAGTATGGGGAGTGGCTATAAAACGATTGACAACCCTAATTCCGATCTCTGTTGGAGAAGCGCCTTTAGGCCAGCTTTTCAAATCTGCGGATTTTGATTGCGCCTGCAGACAGCTGGATCCGCAAAAGAAAAACAAACAGATAAGGCTGGTTATGCGATTCATGGTGCTGCTATTGTTCATGAGTTCTCTAGAGTTTAGGTGTTTAAAGTTAACTTTTATTTGTTTTCAGAAAGCTGGTCTGTTTTGCTGATCGCCTTATATTTAGCTATTTATGATGATAATCGACCATTTATGATCATATTGTTTACTAATTTGCTAACTTGAAACAGTAATTTTAATACCCGAATTATTTAATTGCAGTCGTTCAATTCATCAAACAACAGGTAAACATGAAAAAATATTTCTTTCTAAGTGCTATGGTCTTTTTGTCCATTTCTTTAAAAGCACAAAAACAGTTGATTAAACTTTGGGAAACTGATAGTGTGGTCAATATGCCAGAATCAGTTTTACACGATCCTAAAGCTAATGTGCTGTATGTATCGATTATGGGGAATGACCCTGATGCGAAAGATGGAATCGGAGGAATTGGGAAAATGCAGCCAGATGGTAAGGTGATTAACCTGGACTGGGTAACCGGATTAAATGCGCCAAAAGGGCTGGCCATATTTGGCAACTTAATGTATGCTGCGGATATAACGGATGTTGTGGTGATTGATATTGCCAAAGGAAAAGTGATCCGTAAAATCCCTATTGAAAACACAAAGTTCTTAAATGACATCACAGTGAGTGATAAAGGAATTGTATACGTGTCTGATACCAGAATCAAAAAGATTTTTAAGATAGAAAAGAATGTTCCTTCTCTGTACCTGGACAGTCTGAGCGGGGTAAACGGATTGAAAGCCATTAAAAATGACCTGTATATCCTTTCCGGTAAACAATTTCTGAAAGCAGATAAAAATAAGAAAATCAGTCAAATAGGGGTGTTGCCTGCCGGTGGTGATGGATTGGAGCCTATAGGAAACGGTGATTTTATTGCCTCTAGCTGGGGTGGTTTTATCTATTATCTAACTGCGGATGGTAAATGTGAAGTCTTATTGGATACCCATTTGGAGAAAAAAAACACTGCTGATATCGGCTATGATCCCGTAAAAAAGGTTGTTTTTATCCCTACCTTCTATAAAAAATCAGTGATGGCTTATCAATTGAAATAAAGTTATTCTTCCTGCCTGGCATCCAGTAATATTGCCAACTGGATGCAGGCTTGATCTGACCTATTACTCCAGGCATGATTTGTTCCCTTCTGGATAACGATATCCCCGGTTTTCAATAAAGTTTCTTCCTCATCAAGGATAAGATACAATTCTCCGGATAAAATGATGATGTAGTCCAGGGTGTCTGTTTTGTGCATTAAGGGATGAGGCTGATGTGTTATCGTTCCAGGAATAACTGGCGCCCTTTCCGGTATCCCAAGATCTTTGTCGGGTGGAATGCTTACATACCTGAAATAACTGCCATGTTTTGGTGGATCTGGAACTAAAGTGTTCCCGACGATCAGCTCCTTCGTTAAATCTACCGGCATGGTATTCGTTGCCCAGATATCGGAAATTAATAATCCCGGCAAATGTTCTGAAACATTCGTTACCTTTTTATCTTCAACAATTATGGAGCGGCCGTTTTTGTGGCCGGTAACAATTCTTCTGGGGATGGCAGTCATTTTCATACAGACAAAGGTCTGGATATTCCTCGCTTCGGGTAAGTACGGCAAAGGGAAAAAGCAGTATTAATATGGGATATTGCCTCGCTTGCAGGAATTGTGCCTTATCTTGCAACATGGAAATTAATCACGAAAACTTCTCTATTAGTATTGTAGCTCATGAAAGCTGGAAGAAACGTGGCAAATCAAGTAATTTCTTTGAACTGGTATATATCCTGGAAGGTGAGGGAGAGCAGTATGTAAATGGGAGTACGCATCCTTATATTGCTGAAGATATCTTTTTATTGCCCTCGGTAAGCTGTAATGGCTATGTGATTCAAAAACCAACCCGTTTTCTGTTTATCCGTTTCACCAGTAATTATTTCTCTGGTAATCCCTCTAGCGCTGTCAATTATAGCGATTGGTTCAACCGACTAAATTTCATCATCGGGAATTATGATCAGGCAGAAGGGGAATTGATTTCAAATGCGGCAGATAAAGCGCATGTGAAGTCATTGCTGAACCTGATTGTAGCGGAACATTACAGCGATAACAGCTGTTCCGTTTTTCTTGTGCAGAATTTGTTGGTCTCCATTCTGGTGATCATTTCCAGAAACATTGAGAAACAGTTGTTTCATGGACAATCATTTCAGGAGAAGCGATTTGTCAATATGCTCCATTTTATCCATTATAATCTCTTAGATCAGGAAAAGGTAAGCCTGGAAGGAGTTGCTTCACGCTTTCACATCTCTGCAACCTATTTTAGCGAGTATTTTAAAAGAAATGCAAAAGAAAATTTCCGTGATTATGTGTTACGATCTAAATTGAAAATTGCAGAAGCCCGTGCTACCTTAACCAGTAGCTCTTTTAAAGAGATTGCCAATGAGTTGGGTTTTACAGATAGTAGTCATTTGAATAAAATGATGAAAAAGTATTATCAAGTGGGAATGCGGGAAATCAGAAATAAAACGACCTTAGTTTAACGTTAGGAACCTTATATGAGTACTCTTCTTAAAAACATTTATTCCCCGGCATTTTATCAACAGCTTTCGGAGGTGTTGATAAAAACGCTTCCTTCTTTTGATCAACAGCAGTTTCTTTTCAAAATCTTTGATGAAGAATTTGAAAAGAAGGAACTGAAAGCAAGAATGAGGCATACCGCCAATGTGTTACATCAATTCCTTCCTGTAGCCTATGAAGAAAGGGTTGAATTACTGGTTAACATCGTGCAGGCGCTTCGTCGGACTGGAAAGGGAGAGGATAGTCTGGCTTTTATGTTCCTGCCGGATTATATTGAAACCTATGGACTTGATGATTTTGAAAACTCAATGAGAGCGATAGAGTTTCTTACGCAATTTGTAAGCTGCGAATTTGCAGTCAGGCCGTTCATGTTAAAGTATAGTGAAGAAATGTTGGCCCAGATGATAGCCTGGTCTTTGCATGAAAATCATAAGGTGAGGAGGCTTGCTACTGAAGGCAGCAGACCACGTCTGCCCTGGGCAATGGCATTACCAGAATTAAAAAAAGATCCCAGGGCTGTATTGCCACTGTTAGAGAACCTGAAAAACGATCCTTCTGAATGGGTGAGGAGGAGTGTGGCGAATCACCTCAATGACATTGCTAAAGATCATCCGGATTTGGTTATAGACATTGCAAAGCGATGGAAAGGAAAACATAAAGAGACTGATGCGATCATTAAACACGGTTGCCGGACTTTACTCAAGCAAGGTCATGTAGAGATTTTAAAGCACTACGGACTGGATAGTGAAAACGTGAAGATCAGCAATTTTCAGATTGCTACGCCGGTTACGCCTATTGGTGGCGACCTATATTTCTCTTTTGATCTTTTTAATGAGCTTCAGGAAGCGCAAATGATCAGATTGGAATATGGGCTATATTATAAAAGACAAAATGGGACTTGGTCTAAAAAGGTCTTTAAAATCAGTGAAAAGAGTTATGCAGGAGCCGAAAAGCTGAATATTTCCAGAAAACAAAGTTTTAAATTGATTACCACAAGGAAGTTCTATCCGGGAATACAAAGGCTGTCGATTATTGCAAATGGTGTGGAAAAGCTGATAAAAGAGTTCGAATTGAGCTAGTATGGGCTTGGAATAGTATGTTATCCACAGCTTGTCCACATAGTTATAAACGGATTGTTCACAGCTTATCCACATCATTTTATCGTTGAATTTTGTTGTTAATGTGTTGATTATTAAATGATAGCTGATTTGTGGTTCTGCTAAAAATGTGGATAACTGTGTGAATTGTTAATTAACATCTCTTTAGGTCGTGTTGCGCTGTAAAATGATAGCGGAAGAATCTCAATGGAGCCGATGTAGAGTGGTGTACCGCCAGGGCTTTGCTAGGGGTGTATTGGGATTCAACTAGCCATGACCTAGGCTGCGAAGCCAATAAGAGTACCAGGATATCCTTGGCAATCCTCAGATTAACAAGGCAGCTTTTCGGCTTGTATTGTGTTTCTGTTTCATTTGCAGTTAAATACGGTAAAATAAAAAGCCCTTTTCAAATTTAATTTGAAAAGGGCTTTTTATTTTAAAGAGGTATTGAATTGCTTATTTGTTCAGTTTCAAGAAGTTTTCAACTGCTTTAATATTTTGTGTGTCAATGTTATTGGCAGTCATTGTTCTTGCTAAAGTAGCGGAAAGCGTCACAACTTTAATGTCAAAGGCGTAAGCTCTTACAAAAGCTTCGTAAGTAGCGCTTTGATTTGAAAACGAGCCATTAATATTGATGTAGTTTTTTCGATTGATTGACCAGGCTTCAAAACCATGTTCACTAATCTCTGGTTCCCAGCCAGCTTCTGGATCTGCTATATTTTTTAGGTAAACCAATACAAGTCCATTCTCATTGTCGCTAAGGTAGTTATTGGGTGTGATCCTTAAGTTAGTTTCCCATTGGTAAGGGCTTCCAGGATATTCTGGCTCTCCTAAATAGGTGATGTTGGTAAAACGTTGCTGCCTGTAGAACTCAATTTTTACACCATTGCCGGTACCTGATCCGCCTTGTGATCCTTTAAGACTTATAGCACTTCCCCAGGAACTCGTCGTTTTAGGGCCGTAAAATTCTGTGGTTGCAGTATTGATGTAAAAATCACCAACATTTCCCAGGCTTAGTCCCGGTGCTGTAGTGCCATTTAAAATGGTCGATCCATTGGTGCCACTTGATCCGTCGGATCCATTACTTCCATCTGCTCCGGCTTCACCTTTTAAATTAATTGAAGTAGTCCAGGCTGAACTTGCCTTTGGACCATAGAAAACACTGCTGGCTATGTCCAGGTAATAGTCGCCATCAATTCCTAAAGTAGCTGCTGGGACTCCTGTTCCAGACAAGATTTTGCTTCCATTTGCTCCCGGGGCTCCAGGAACTCCAGGTGTACCTTGTTCGCCAGGTTCACCTTTGATGCTGTTTTTCTTGCAGGAAGAGAACGTAACTACTGTTAATGCTAATAAGTAAAAAAATGATTTACAATTCATAATTCAAGTGATGTAGTAATGATTTAATATAAATGGATAATCCTTAATCGGATTTTGGTTGCGAGGTTCAGGCTGGTTGTTGCTGGATAGGGTTAGCCTGTAATAGATTTGAGTGCATTATTTTGATCTTAAGCGTATTTATAAGGTGGTTGGTTGACTCTTGCGTAATGCTTGTACCAAAGGAATTGGGGCGTTTTAGAAGAGGCTGTGTAAAATTAAAAAATTATACATAGTTTGCCTCATTTGTGTTTGTAATTTTTTCATGTAAGTAAAAACACACATATCCATTAAAAAAAATGATGGTTTATAGAGTTCTCAATGATATTAATTATTCTAAAATAGGGGGCAATTGTATGGTCTGAAAAATTATTTTAACAACTGCGGAATAGCCAATGATTGGATAATCCATGTTGTATCCAGTAGTCCTTTCAAGGTTGGTCTGGGCATTTTGTGAAGATTATAAAAATAAGCGGGCAGCTAGGAGGGGTTTGAACGATTATGAAGAGTCAGGAGTTTTGAATGGCTCCGGCAGCTGGCTCGGAGGATTTTTTGGCATAAAAAAAACCTTCCAGAAGATCTGAAAGGTTTTTGGTGGGAAATGAGGGGTTCGAACCCCCGACCCCCTCGGTGTAAACGAGGTGCTCTGAACCAGCTGAGCTAATTTCCCTTTTGGTTTACTCTTTTTATTTTAAAACAGCTGAGTGTCTGTTTTTGGTGGGAAATGAGGGGTTCGAACCCCCGACCCCCTCGGTGTAAACGAGGTGCTCTGAACCAGCTGAGCTAATTTCCCTTCTGCTGTACTCTATTTGTATCAAATACGAGCTGAGTAAGCTCTTCCCGTTTTGCAAAGTTACCTTCGTTTTGGGATTGCAAATATACACCCTTAAATCAGTTTTGCAAAAATATTTTCAACTATTTTATGATAAAATATCTTCCAGGACTTGATGTGAGCGGATTTCTCCGAAAGACGCGGTATGTAAGGTATAGTAGATCAGTATTTTATCAAGTATTCTCCGGCGTGTTTTATTATCTAACTTTATTTCAATTATTTGTTCGAAAGGCAAAATATATAGTGAAATAAAGAGGGCCGCATCGTCCTTTTCTATAAAATGTGGATGCACCGGGGCTAAAGATTTAAACTCACCTTCCTGTAAATCGAAATAACTTTGATCACTTTTGGTCTGTGTACTTGGTGCGAAACCCAGGTAACGGGAGAGTTTTAATAAAAAAGCCAGGTGGAAATTCACATTTATCCCCTGGGATTCGTCAAACCAGCAGACTGCATTGAAGATAAAGTCAAATAAATATTCATCGGTCATCTGCTGACGAATGCTTTTATACAGCACCTCGTTCAGAAACATGGCTATCGTACTTTTCAGAATATCGTATGGAATGCTACTAAAAATAGGGGCAGGTCTCAGCTCAGAAATCCGTTGAATGCTCGAATTTACTTTATGGTAAACCACCATATCTACCAGATGTAAGGGTTGTAACATGTTCATTCTGATCTTTGCTTTCGGCTTTTTCACTCCATTGATCAGGTAAGACTGCATCCCGAATTTTTCCGTGAACATCTGCACCACCACGCTACTTTCACTATACAGCGTTGTTTTTAATACGATTCCACGGGTTTTATGCAGCATGAGAGATTTTTGGAAGAAAAATGATCAAGCCAATCAATAGGGCAGTAAAAGCAGCAATCAGTACTGCTCCGGCAGCAACATCTTTAATGATTTTTGCTTTCGGATGGATATCCGGTGAAACAAGATCCACCAGAACTTCTATCGCGGTATTAAACAATTCTGAAAGCAGTACCATCCCTGAAGCTGCGATAATCCATAACCATTCAGCGGTATCCAGTTCGAAATACCATCCGGCAATGCCAACAATTGTCAATGCGCATAAATGGAATCTGAAATTAAGTTGGCTTTTGCCGGTATAAGCGATTCCAGAAAACGCATAACCAAAACCTTTGATAAATTTAGTCATAGCTGCGGTACAAGTTCTATTTTGTAACCTTACAAAGTACGTCATGCTTGACTAGATATCCAATTATTAAATATTTCCTATTGGCTTAATATCTGTTAACAATAGCTTAATCTTCTGGTAAAGTAGGAGAAATGGCATATGCTGTACTTTTGCAACAATAAATCTGATATCTTTATCACGCAGATCTTGGGGAAGATAGGTGAGGGGAGCGATCATTTTCCGGAATATTTAAGAAGCAATAAAATTGGAACATAGCGATCAACAGTTACTCGCCCGTTTACGGGAAGGCGATCATGCTGCATTTACTGAGATTTACAATCGGTACTGGTCAGTGCTATACCTCCATGCGCGTCATATGCTGGGCGAACCTGATCTGGCAAGAGATGTGATACAAGAAGTTTTTATCGGAATTTGGAATAAAGCAGGAGAACTGGAGCTTCAAACCAGTTTAAAGGCCTATTTGTATAAATCGGTTAGAAATACCATACTAAACATGGTCCGCCGTGAAAAAGTGCAAATGGGTTATATGGAAGAACTTTCTCATATTTATAAGGAAGGAACTTATGATACTGAAGAACAATTGCGTTTCAATGAGCTGAGTCGGTTGATCGAAGGAGAGGTACAACTCATGCCCCCAAAGATGAGAGTGGTATTTGAAATGAGTAGAAAAGAGTACTTGAGCCATGCTGAAATTGCAAGTAAATTAAGTATTTCTGATAGTACTGTAAAAAAACAAGTCAACAAAGCATTGCGGATCCTGCGATTGCGGTTAAATATCCCGGTTTCCATATTGCTGATCCTCTTCAAAATATAAATATTTTTATTTGACGTACACCCCTGGCCTTAGCCCGGTGTCTTATCCTATGTAAGACCTTCTATGTCTTATCTAATCAAATATGGAAAAAGACGGCATAAGCCTGCTGTTGAAAAAATACGAAGAAGGACATTGCAGTCCAGAGGAGGAAGCTTTGATCGAATCCTGGTATAATCAACGGGCAAAAAAGAATAGCATGAATCCGATTCATGAAGATCTTTCGGAAGCGAAGGAGCTGATATGGAATGGTGTTCAACAAAATGTTAGGTCTCCAAAAAAGGTGGCAAGGCCTTTTATCCGCTATGCTGCTGCCGCTACAATCTTTATCATTGCAGGTACTGCTGCTTATTTCTATGTGGAGCAAGCAGAAAGCCCTATCTCAAATCAAAAAAACAATCTGACCGACATTGCCCCGGGTGGGAATAAGGCTTATCTCCTGCTTTCTGATGGGAAACGAATTGCCTTGACGGGTGCTGAAAATGGCACTTTGGCAGTCCATGATGGAGTTACGATCAGTAAAACCGCCGACGGACAATTGGTATACAATATTTCAGATAAAAACCAGAAAGATGATGGGAGTTATAATTCCATTCAAACGCCTAATGGTGGACAGTATCAGGTACGTCTTCCGGATGGGACTATCGTATGGCTCAATGCAGCATCTGTCTTAAAATACCCGGTCAGCTTTGCCAACAATAAAGAACGGATGGTTGAATTACAGGGTGAGGCCTATTTTGAAGTGGCTAAAGATCCGAAGAAACCCTTTCTTGTGAGTAGTAAAGGACAACAAGTAGAGGTACTCGGTACGCACTTCAACATCAGTAGCTATGCCAATGAAGCAGCCATAAAAACGACTTTACTGGAAGGTGCAGTGAAAGTTTCCGAAGGAAAGCAAATGAAAATTCTGAAACCCGGGCAGCAAGCCATGGTTGTCAATCATGATATGACCATTAAAGCTGCCAATCTGGAAGAAGTAATGGCTTGGAAAAATGGTTATTTCAACTTTCAGGATGAAGCACTGGAAAACGTAATGCGTCAGATTTCCCGTTGGTATGATGTGGAGGTCGAATATAAAGGAACATTAAGCCAGGAGCGCTTCAATGGGGCCATCTCGAGGTTTAAAAATATCAGCCAGGTGCTGAAAATGTTATCCTCAACAGGAGTCGTTCATTTTAAAGTGGAAGGAAGGAGGGTCATTGTGATGCCGTAAACCAAACCGCAAGCAATGATTGATGCGCATAAAAAAAGTCAGGAACCGTTGGAATCGGAATCCTGACCCTAGCTAGATCAATCAATACATCCTAAAATATATTAATGAACCCGCGATCGCCTGGTCCCATCTTCGAAAATGAAAAGGCAACCGCTAAAAACTAATCAAATGTACAATTTTTACCCTAAATCTCCACAGGGGCTACGGCGCCCTGCGGCTAAGTTTTTGCTGATTATGAAGTTGACTACCTTACTTTTGATCACATCCATCTTACAGGTGAGTGCCACTTCTTATGCACAACGCATTAGTTTATCAGAGAAAAACACCCCTTTGAGAAAGGTATTTGATAAGATCAGATCACAAAGTGGTTATGACTTTCTATTTACCACCTCCATCCTTGAAACGGCAAAACCGGTGAACATCAAAGTGAGTAACATGCCATTGGATGAGGTTCTGAATGCTATTTTTATAGGGCAACCTTTAAAATATGCAATTGAAGATAAAAGCGTAATTGTCAAAATAAAAGAACCTGTATTTTTTGAAAAGACGGCCAATGCAATGGTATTTTTAAATCTTGTAGGTAAGGTTGTTGACGATAAAGGAGCGCCACTTCCAGGAGCAACAGTTGCCATTAAAGGGACTCAGAAAAAAGCACTCAGCGATGGATTAGGGAGCTTTAAAATTGTAGCTGTAGAAAATGACCTGCTGGTAATCAGTATGATGGGTTACGAAACCCGAGAGTTCCGTGTGGGAACAGAAACAAGTGTCACCATTACTTTAAAGGAATCTAGCATGGCCTTAGAAGGCGTTATTGTGACGGCATTGGGGCTGAAAAGAGAAGAGAAATCATTGGGCTATGCCGTGCAAAAAGTGCAGGGAGGTACGCTGAACTCAGTAAAAGGAGTAGATGTAGCAACCTCTCTGACTGGTAAAGTTGCGGGATTAAACATTAAAAATAGTACTGAATTTAACGAGGCACCATCGATCAAACTCAGAGGCGCTGATGCCTTGCTGGTTGTAGATGGGGTACCTTATTATAATGTTTCTTTGCGTGATATTCCAGCCGATGACATTGAGAGTATTGATGTATTGAAAGGAGCTACAGCCTCTGCTTTATATGGCAATAGGGGAGGGAATGGTGCGATTATGGTGACCACCAAACGTGGAAATAAAGAGGGCGGATTAGACGTTTCTTTTAACAGTAGCAGCATGTTTTCTTCTGGATTTCTTGCCTTTCCTGAGGTACAAACTGCCTACAGTTCTGGTGGCGGTGGTAAATATGGCGTTGGTGATTATGTTTGGGGCGATAAGCTGGATATTGGTAGAACGGCCAAACAATACAACCCAAATACTTATCAGTTTGAGGTAATGCCATTGGTATCCAAAGGAAAAAACAATTTGGAGAACTTCCTGCAGCCAGGTTATATCTTTAACAATAATGTGAGCATCTCTCAAAGAGGAGAAAATGGAAGTTTCAGAGCTTCATTTACCCATGTTTACGATAAAGGTCAGTACCCGAATACAAAACTAAATAAGATTACTGCAAGTATGGCCGGAGAAATGAAAGCCGGAAAATTTAGTCTTGACGGAGGGTTTAATTTCAATAAAAGATATTATCCGAATAATGTTGGGTCAAAGTATGGTGGCGGTGGTTATATGTACAACCTGGTGGTTTGGTCTGGCTCGGAGTATGATGTTCGTGAATTTAAAAACTACTGGGTTGATGGTAAGGAGAATGTCATGCAAAACTGGATGGAAAATAGCTGGTACGACAATCCTTATTTTATCGCCAACGAAATCCTTCATGGGAATGATTATAACATCATAAATGGGTATGTAAATGCCAGCTATGAGCTGAAACCATGGATGAAGGTGATCTTGCGTTCTGGTATGGATAATTATTCAAGTATGGATGAATACCGCAACGCGATCAGCGCAGTAGGTGGTTGGAACAAAAAGGGGTATTATAGTGTGGGCCAAAATAATGGCTTTAGCACAAATAACGACCTAATCGTGACAGCCAAAGGTAAATTTGGAGATTTTCAAGTAGATGGATTGGTTGGTGGTAGTCTTTTCTATAGCCAAAGCAATGGCCTGAGTTCAACAACTGCAAATGGGATTTCGATTCCTGGATTTTACTCGCTTGCCGCTTCTGTAGATCCGGCAACAACAACGCCTTCCATCTGGAAAAAGCAGGTGAATAGCTTGTATTCTAAACTTACACTTTCTTATAAAAACTTCGCGTTTTTGGACGTGACAGGAAGAAATGACTGGTCTTCTTCTTTATCTCAAAAACAGCGCTCTTATTTTTATCCTTCTGTTGCGGGAAGTTTTGTATTCTCAGAATTGATCAATTTACCTGAATGGATAGACATGGCGAAAGTACGTGGGGCATGGACTCAAACCAAGAAAGATCCCAATGTATATGAAATCAACAATGTTTATACGATCAATCCTAATGTTTGGAATGGCGCTAGTTCCAGCAATTATCCCAATAAAATTAGAGGTGCTGATATTTTACCGCAAACCAATCGTACTTATGAAATTGGTGGGGCTTTCGCCTTCTTAAAGAATACGCTTCGTTTTGATGCGACTTATTTCAATAACCTTTATTATAATCGTATTGATTGGGCTAGGGTGAGTTCTGGTTCAGGATTCAATGAGGTCCTGGTGAATACGCAGGAAGAACTGGTTAGAAAAGGTATGGAGCTTACTTTGGATGCCAATATCATTAGAAATAAGGATTTTAGTTGGAGCGCTGGTGTAAACTGGTCGACCAACAGAATTTACTATGCTAAACTAGACCCGGTTTACTCTTCTCAAAAACAATGGGTAAAGGAAGGAAGTAGATACGATTGGACGAGCAATAATAAATGGGATACTTCGCCAGATGGACAGCCAATTCTGCAAAATGGTCTTCCAGTGCGTAGTCCGCAAGAATCTGTATTGGGCTATACTGATCCAGACTGGATTTGGGGAATCAACAATACATTCAACTATAAAAACTTCACTTTGGCCTTCTCATTTGATGGTCGTGTAGGTGGAACTTCTTATTCTAATACTGTTCAGGCATTATGGAATTCAGGTGCTCATATTGATAGTGATAATTCTTATAGATATGATGAGGTGGTGAATGGTAAAAAATCTTACGTAGCTCCAGGTGTAACCCTGGTTTCTGGTACTGCATTAAGAGATGTTTATGGAAATATTACTAGTGATACCCGGGTGTTTGCGCCAAATACGACTGCAGCTTCTTATGAGGCTTACATCAAAAAATATCATTCTAATGCCTATACAGGTGCGCCGCAAAATTACTTCCTACAAACTTTTTTCAAGCTTAGAGAGCTATCACTAACCTATGCACTTCCGCGTAATTTGGTGAAAAGTATCGGGATGAGAAATGCTTCTGTGGGCTTTGTTGGGCAAAATATGCTCCTGTGGACCAAAGAATGGAAATATGCAGATCCTGATAAAGGAGAAGATAACCTAAACTCGCCTTCTGTAAGATACATGGGTTTTAATGTAAAAGTTAACTTTTAAAAAGAACGAACATGAAATTATTAAATATAGTAACCTTGCTATCAGTATGCGGCTTTGCGATGCTCCAGTCCTGCAAGAAGTTTGATAGCATAAATACCAATCCGAATACGCCAACGATGTCTACTGCTCCTATGTTGGCGACCAATTTGATCCTCAATATCACCCGGAATTCTGCAGATAAGAGCTTCTTGAGCCCTGCAATCACGAGTAAGCACATTGCCTGGGGAGAACTTGCCCAGGGAGAACAATACAATAGCTTTGGTAGTGCAGGTTTTGGTGGATTACAGGTTTTAACCAATGTGCAGAAGATGATTGACCTTGCGCCGGAAGTTGATAAAAAAGCATTTACAGGGCTTGGATTGTTTATTAAAGCGTATAAGCTATATTATTTGTCTTTAAGCGTAGGAGATATTCCTTATTCCGAGGCTTTACAAGGAGAAGCAGGGAATATTAAGCCAAAATATGATACGCAAAAAGAGGTGATGTTGCAGGTGCTTCAAGATCTGGAAACTTCTGCAAATGCTTTTAAAGTTGCAAAGAACTTTGGGGGTGACCCGATCTTTAATGGTAAGGTGGATAACTGGCTGAGAGTGGTGAATTCTTTTCGTTTGAAAGTGCTGATCAGTTTGTCTAAAAAAGACACAGATGCGGAGTTGAAAATTAAAGAACGTTTTGCGCAAATCCTGGCAAATGAGCCTTTGATGAGAACAAATACAGATAACCTGCAATTGGTTTATTCCGATAAGGCTGGTCAGATTTACCCTTTCAATAATGTTCAAAACAAATACACAGTTTATGGGATGATTTCCAGTGTATTATCTGATTCATTGAAGAAATACAATGATTACAGGTTGTTTTACTATGCCGCCCCTTCTAAATTTAAGCTAGTTACTGAGTTGAAAGCAGCAAACGACTGGGATGCCTATATGGGTACTGATCCATCTATAGACTTTTCAGAAGTTGTCAAATTGTTCAATACCACTAAGTATTCTCAGCTTAATTTAAGGTATACTGATTATGCTGCAGGAGAACCTCAGGTTCGTGTTGGTTTTGCCGAGCAGAACTTTATTATCGCAGAAGCAATTGTGAGGGGATGGGCGCCGGGTGCTGCACAGACTTATTATGAACAAGGGATCAAAAATTCGATGAATTTTGTGGTAAGTTCTACACCGGATGATGTTAGGTTTCATAGTGGTAGAAAGATGACGCCAACTTATATTGATAGTTATGTTACTGGTACCTATGTTTCGTTTTCAGCCAATCCAGCTACTCAATTGAAGCAAATCTGGATGCAGAAATACCTGACCTATTTTATGCATTATTCTTATGATGCTTATTATAATTATAGAAGGACAGGTTATCCGGAACTTCCAATAAATCCTTCAACGAATACTAATCCTGACGATAAGACTAAAATTCCTGTAAGGTATTTATACCCTGGGGATGAGTATACTTATAATGTAGCCAATCTTAAAGTGGCGCTAGACAGGCAATACGGTGGAAGTGATAAAAGTAATGACCTGATGTGGATATTAAAATAGAAAATCTTAAACCCTAATTTGACCGGCCGCAGCGCAATTGAGTAGGCGGCCGGTTTTTTATATCATTTAAATCTCTTATGGTGTTCATTATGGCTAAATCTTTCAAGTATTTGATCTACAGTGTACTGATGTCTATTGCAGTTCTTTGTGTCGCCAATACTAGGGCGAGTAGTCAGGAGCTAACAGTTAAATTATTACAGCTCAATATCTGGCATGAAGGAACGCAGGTGCCCGGCGGATATGATGCTATTGTAAATGAAATTACCCGGTTGAAGCCCGATTTGGTCACCTTTAGCGAGGTTCGTAATTACAAAAATACCCGGTTCAACGAGCGGATATTACAATCATTGGCTGCAAAAGGGGAAACTTATTATTCATTCTTCAGTAATGGTGCTGGAGTGCTGAGCAAGCATCCTATTCTGGATAGTACTTTGGTGTTTAAAGAAAAGGGAAGTATTTATAGGTTGCTCACGCGCATCGGAGGTAGAGAAATTGCTTTATATGCTGCTCATTTAGATTATGAAAACTATGCAGTTTATCTGCCAAGAGGTTATAGCGGCTCCACATGGAAAAGGTTGCCTGCGCCTCTGTTGGATAAAAAGGCCGTGCTTGCCGATAATCTGGCCTCTAAACGTGATGAAGGGATTCGGGATTTCCTGCTAGCTGCAAAAGACGATTTGAAGAAAGGAAGACTTGTATTTCTTGGAGGTGATTTTAATGAGGCTTCCCATCTGGATTGGACTGCTGCTACACGGAATAAATTTGACCATAATGGGATGGTGATCCCCTGGCAAAATTCCTTAAGCCTTTATAAGAATGGTTTTAAAGATAGTTATCGGGTGTTACACCCCAATCCTGTGAGCCATCCTGGCTTTACTTTTCCTGCAGGGAATCCAGCTGTTGCCATTGATAAACTGACCTGGGCACCAGGGGTAGACGAACGTGATCGGATTGATTTTACCTACTATCATCCCGATCGGGATCTTCGTTTAATTGAAAGCAGTGTGGTTGGTCCGAAGACATCCATTGTAAAGAGTCAAATGGTTACAGAAGAGACTGAGGATCACTTTATCGAGCCGTTGGGCGTGTGGCCAACGGATCATAAGGGCGTCATGACTGTGTTTAAGCTCAAAATAAACAAGACCCAAAATTAAAATAACGTTACCTTTGGCCATCATTTAGCCGAAGGTAATGTCTATGCAAAAAAACGAGTTACACCCAAGAAACAAGCACCGTTCCAGGTATGATTTTCCGGAACTGATTAAAACGTTGCCAGAATTACGTCCTTTTGTGGCGGTTAATCCTTATGGTGATGAATCCATTGATTTTTCAAATCCTATGGCGGTGAGGTTGTTGAATAAGGCATTACTCAAACATTTTTACCAGATAGACCACTGGGATATCCCTGAAGGTTACCTTTGTCCGCCGATTCCGGGAAGGGCAGATTACGTACATTACCTGGCCGATTTATTGGCTTCCACAAATGGCGGAGCAATACCAAAAGGTGCTAAAATTAAAGGATTTGACATCGGTATTGGTGCTAATTCTATTTATCCGATCATCGGGCATCAAGAATATGGTTGGTCTTTTGTAGGTTCTGATGTAGACTCTTATGCGATAAAATCTGCAAAAAACATTGCAACGATCAATCCATCTTTGTCATCCGCTGTGTTTCCAAGGCTACAGGCCCATAAGAATCAGATTTTCAAAGGGGTCATCAAACCTGGAGAATTATTCGATTTCACGATGTGTAATCCACCTTTCCATGGCTCTCCAGAGGAAGCATTGGAAGGATCACAAAGAAAAGTTAGAAATCTAGGTACGCAGAGGGGTAAAACTCCAGTGCTTAATTTCGGGGGGCAACAGGCAGAATTATGGTGTGAAGGTGGTGAAGTAGGTTTCATTAGAAAGATGATTCAGGAGAGTGCAACGATCGGTAAACAGTGTTTTTGGTTTACTACACTGGTTTCTAAAAGCATACATCTTCCTTTTATCTATACAGCCTTAGATAAGGCTTATCCGCTGGAGATTAAAACGATAGAAATGGCGCAAGGGCAGAAGATTAGCCGTTTTATCGCCTGGACGTTTTTAATGCCAGAAGAGCAGGAAAACTGGAAAGCAGAACGTTGGTTGCAAAAGAAAGCTGCGGATACGCAAAAATAAGAATACAAAAAGATCGAAATTAACTCATAAAAGAAGGCCAGGACTTAAAAAATAAGTACACTGGCCTTTTTGTTTTTGAAAGCCCCAATTGGCGCTTCCGTTTCTATATGTTTAAAGAATAAAGCGTCACTTTCTTTGAAACGCTTTTTCATCATGCAATAAAGGTGAAGACATTTAATCCAGTTCAGGGCGGTGGCTTTATCTTTCCATATTTCAGGATATAAGAAGACCTCATTCCCTTGAATTCGGATGATGTTTTTCTCTTCCAGTTCTTTTACATTTGCAATAATTTTTGCGGTTTGGGCCGCTAAATTAGCTGTATGCTGAACTTTCTTCTTTGCGTAAATCATGTTTTATTCTAGTAATAAGTTGTCATCTTCGTCGTCGGTAAGGCTGAGTTGAATGGTATCAGTACCTGCAATTCCTTCAATAGAACCACGGATATGAGCCGCATTTAGCATCACCTTCTCCAATTGTTTCTCTCTTGCTTTCCATAGTTTTTCCATGGCATCGCGTTCTTTCTGGATGGATAACTTCATGCTCATAAAGCCTTCCCTAATGGCTTTCCATTGTTCGGAGAACTCATTGCTAGTTAGGTAATCGTATAACATGTGCATTTTATCACCACGGTTTTCCTGAGATTTTGTGGCTCCATAAAGTTTCACAATCCCATCTCTAAGGATGTAAGAAACTGCTTTTACTTCATCAAATGAACAGATCCATACACCGTCTTTTTCTCCAAAGCAATCCATTCCTTTTGGATAACACTGGGTCACAATCACAGCAACGTCTACGCCCATACTGCGCATGTCTTTCTTTAATTTCTCAATCCACTCCATAGAGAAATCCTTGGTGCGCTTACTTTCATAAATGATCTTTCCGCATTCCTGACCAAATTGATTTCTAACATGGTGGACACAGTCTGCACCTCTTACTCCTTTACCTACTTCAGAAATCAGGTCGAAAGGGAAGGCATTTCTAAGCAATTCTTCCAGGATCAGTTCCTGAACTTCTCCTTGCAATTGCATGGACCCTTGTTCTGCCTTACGCTTCATTTCTTCCGCCAGCTTTTTCTGATCATCCAATTGCTTCTCCAGTTCCTTTACGCGGAGTTGATGCTCGGTATCTTTGAGGTTATTCTTTTCTGTTTCCTGTTTTCTGATTTGTTCCACCATTTCTGAACGCTGCTCCTGTAGCTTGCGCTGCAGTTGAAGCTCCATTTCTTCTTCCTTCTCTTTCATCGCCTTTTCCTTCATCAGGAAATCCAGCTCTTTCGCACGGGCAAGTTTCAGTTTTTCTTCCGCTTCCTTTTGTGCATTGTCCATCATGGCCAGTTTGTTTTCAAAATCACTGGCAATACTTTTCCTCAATGTTTCTTCCAGAGCAGTTTGTAAGATCTTTTTCTCTTCCGCAAGCTTTTGCTCAAAAGCTTGCGCTTGTAGCTTCTGCTGTTGCTCATAAACCTGTTCCTGTTCTTTTTGTTGTTGGGTTAATTTGCTCAGCTTCAGCTGATATTCTTCATCCTTTTGCTTCGTAAAAGTAACCATCTTCTCTCTGAGGTCTTTTTTATACTCCTCAGCCATGACTTCTTCTATTGGAAAAGTGTGTGCGCAATTAGGACATTTTATTTCTGTTGACATATTTTATGATGGAGGGTGATGAACTGAATGGATTTAAATTTACAACTATCTCTTCACAAACAAACTTTCTGCAAATTTCATGGAAACATTTCTAGCCTCCTCCTCTGAAATCTGGATGCTCATAGAGCCATCAAAGTCTATTCGTTCCAATACTTTTATAGGTGTTCCAATGGTGATTTGTAATTTTTCCAGGTATTGAAGGAATACGGTAGAGGTATCTTTTACCGCTACAACCTCACATATTTCCCCTTCTCTTAGCTCGCAAAGTAAGATCTTCTCCAATGTTGGCATCTCACCATTGGCTTTTGGAATCGGATCACCATGCGGATCAAATTCCGGGAAGCCCAGGAACTCTTCCAACTTATCTACCAGCTTGGCAGATTGGATATGTTCCAGCTGTTCGGCTACCTCATGGACCTCGTCCCAGCTGAAATCCAGCTTTTTATAGAGAAAAGTTTCCCATAAACGATGCTTTCTTAGTATTTCTATAGCCTGTTGTTTTCCGGATTCGGTCAATAAGATCTTCCCGTATTTTTTATAGTTGACCAGTTCTTTCTCCTTCAGCTTTTTTAGCATATCCGTGGCAGTAGCAGGCTTTACGCCTAAATGAGCCGCCATTTCATTGGTGCCAGCCTCAGGCTTGTCCTCATTCTGAAAGCTAAGTTTCAATAAGGCTTTTAAATAGTTTTCTTCCGTGTAAGATAGCATGCTACAAATATAAAACAATAAATCTCAAATAACATTTGTTAGGTAAGTCTAACTTTTATAGTTTTGTAATGTTTTGTTAATCTAACTTTTATTTAATCCTAAACCATGAAACCATTTTTTAGCCTTTCCTTTATCTTTACCTTGTTGTTTCTTAATGTTTTATCTGCAGCTGCACAAACAGGTACGATCCGTGGAAGGGTGATTTCAGAAGGGAGCCCGGTTCCCTTAGTCAATATTAGTCTTGGCCAGTCAGCTTTAGTAGCCAGCACCGATAGCGCGGGTTTTTATGAACTGTCGGCAGTTGCCGCTGGAAATCATAAGGTTCAGGCTTCTGCCGTTGGCTTTAAGAAAATGATAAAAAGCGTTGTTCTGAAATCAGGTGAAACGCTGCGGTTGGATTTTGACCTCAGTAATTTCCAGAACGACCTGAATGAGGTGGTGGTTACAGGAACATTGAAAGAGGTGAACCGATTGGAAAGTCCGGTGCCGGTAGAGGTGTATACACCTGCTTTTTTTAGGAAAAATCCAACGCCCAGTATTTTTGATGCCCTGCAAAATGTAAATGGTGTAAGGCCACAATTGAACTGCAATATTTGTAACACAGGAGATATTCATATCAATGGATTAGAAGGTCCTTATACGATGATTTTGATCGATGGAATGCCCATTGTAAGTAGTTTGTCCACAGTTTATGGCTTATCTGGTATCCCGAATTCTTTGGTCGAGCAAATTGAGATTGTGAAGGGACCGGCTTCTTCTTTATATGGTAGTGAGGCTGTAGGTGGACTGATCAATATCATCACCAAAAAACCTCAGAATGCGCCACTATTTTCTGCGGATATTTTTGGGACTACCTATGAAGAATTTAATGTAGATCTGGGATTGAAAACGAAGGTCGGTACTGCTACTGCACTCACTGGAGTAAATTATTATAAATTCGGGAATGTGGTAGACCATAACCACGATAACTTTACCGATGTAACCTTGCAGGACAGGATCTCTGTGTTCCAGAAATGGAATTTTCAACGCAAGGAAAACAGATTGTTTACCCTGGCAGGGCGCTATTTGTACGAAGACCGTTGGGGTGGAGAGACGAATTGGAATAAATCTTATCGCGGTGGCGATGTGGTGTATGGGGAAAGTATTTATACGAAAAGATGGGAGCTGATCGGGAATTATCAGTTGCCCGTAAAAGAGAAACTGTTTTTCGCCTTTTCGGTGAATAACCATGACCAGGACAGTCGTTACGGAGATAAATCTTATATCGCTACGCAAAAGGTGGGTTTTGGTCAGTTGACCTGGGATAAAAAGATTAAAGCACATGATTTGCTAGTAGGAACAGCCTTGCGCTATACCTATTATGATGACAATACGCCGGCTACAGAATTGAACAATCCGGCAAAAAACATTTTCCTACCAGGTATCTTTGTACAGGATGAAATCAGTTTGGGTCCAAAACATACGGTACTCGCGGGTTTTCGATACGATTATAACTCTTTACATGGTCATATCCTGACGCCAAGGGTAGCCTATAAATGGAAATTGAACGATCTGAATATCCTGCGCTTAAATGCAGGAACTGGCTTTAGGGTAGTGAATATTTTCACAGAAGACCATGCTGCATTAACTGGTGCCAGAGATGTGGTGATTGCCGCAAAACTGAAACCTGAAAAAACTTATAATGTGAACTTGAATTACCTCCGTAAAATGTATGCCAGCGATGGAACTTATTTTGGTATCGAAACCTCTGCATTTTATACTTATTTCAATAACCGTATTATTGGTGATTTTGATACGGATCCAAACAAGATTATCTATAATAATCTGGACGGTTATGCGGTGAGTAAGGGCTTTACTGCAAACTTTGACATGGCTTTGAATAATGGACTAAAAGTGGTATTGGGAGGAACTTATCAGGATGTTGCCACTTACGAAAATGGAATCAAGAAGCAACAAATCCTTACGGAAAAGTTCTCAGGTAACTGGGCAGTTTCTTATAAAATCAGAAGCCTGGATCTGGGGATTGATTATACGGGTAATATTTACACTCCGATGCGTTTGCCATTGGTGAGTCCTTTAGATCCAAGAGCAGAATTTTCTCCGGTATGGAGTATTCAGAATATTCAGTTTACCTACAGTGGATTTGAGCGCTTTGAACTCTATGGCGGTATAAAAAACCTGCTAAACTGGACGCCTAACCGCGGGAATCCTTTTATCATTGCCGGAGCTAATGACCCCTTTGATAAAAAGGTGGTTTATGATGACCATGGTAAGGTGCAACCTACCGAAAGTAATCCTTATGGGCTAACATTTGACCCGAATTATGTGTATGGACCCAATCAGAATATCAGGGGATTTTTTGGCATCAGGTATACCATAAAATAATAGGAATAGTTTAACTTTATGGCATGATCTACTACTCGACCTATCAGGCAGCAAGGGTGATTGCCCCAAAAGTTGAAGCTATTTTTGCAGCGCATCTTTCTGCTGCCAGAGAAAGTGGGGAGGATGATCTTGCACCGCTGCCAACCGCAAATGTGGTCGAGGCAATCATTGATGCCACTTTTTGGGCAAGTTTGCGCAAAGAGGAGGGACATTCGCCTAAGATTTCTCTGGCTTACCTTCCTCCACATCAGGCAGGAAATCCTCTGCTTTTTAAACACCGATTGCCATTAAGTGCAGGAATCCTGACTAAGATTGCACCTGGTGTAGAAAGAGCCGGAATCCATTTGGGTGTATGGATGGAGGATGATGAACTTTTTATCTGGGGAACAACAGTAAGTATTCCAAATTTCTGCTTTGTACTGGATGTTTCTGAGCCAGCACTGCTTGTTATCAAACACCGGAGAATCTATGGATTTGGGAAATTTACCAATATCGCTGTGCTAAAAGGAGATCAGGTGAAAATGGTAGAGGAGAACAATACGGATATGAGGGATTGTCCGCCGATGCTGCTTTCTTTGCTAGATCTGACAGCACCTTCTTATTGGAACGATTCGGTCAATGTGATGATTCAGCTTGCGGTTTCCATGAGAAGTCATGGGAGAGGAGGAACCTTGTTGATTGTACCTTCTGAAACTAATCACTGGTTGCAATCCATTATCAAGCCCATTCAATATTATGTGCAGCCAGCGTTCACCGGGCTTTCTAAATTGTTGCAACAAGACCGTAAAGAAGCGAGTCAGATTTTCTGGCAAACTGCATTAAAACGTGAGGTGGAACATTTAGCAGGCTTAACCGCAGTAGATGGTGCTACAGTGATCAGCAGCGACTATGAGCTTTTGGCTTTTGGCGCGAAAATCGGTCGCGCAAAGGGGAAGGATAATATTGATGAGATCTCTTTTTCTGAACCGATTAAAGGAGGAGATGCAACTGTGGTTCATCCAACAAAAGTTGGTGGGACAAGGCATCTTTCAGCAGCGCAATTTGTACATGATCAAAGGGATGCTACTGCATTGGTGGCTTCGCAAGACGGCCATTTTACCATCTACAGCTGGTCGACTACACAGTCAAGGGTTCAGGCCCATAGAATCGATACGTTGTTGTTGTAAATAACCTGTTTATTTTGCATAAAAAAGCGTACAATAAGTACGCTTCAAAAATTAATTAACATTTGATTCTTCCGGTGTTCAAGAAAATACAATCGCTCCAATTATCGTTGCCAGGAGCAAGAAGATCAGCACTATCCGATCTGCATTAATCCACTCTCTCTGTGTCAATGCTTTTTCAGTCTTTTCTTTCTTTTGCCTCGCAAAAACATGAAATATGGAAAAGGATTTACTTAACATAGGTAGATGTTTTTAGTAGATGTACCTGATCTAATGCAAAGTGCGAGCCAAAATCAATAATAAATATTAAAATGTTAACAACTTCCGTTTTTCGTTGCTTTTTACTGTTGTTTATTGGGTTTTTGTGGTCATTATCAGCTTTTTGTCTTGTGCTAGTTATCCACACTGTCCTTTTTCTTAGGCTTTCCGTATAAAACTATTTCTATTTCATTGCTAAAATAATTATGCTGATTTTCAGTAAGTTACGAATAGTTTTTGTTTTTATATAGTACTATGTATTGCATATTACTATATAAAACACATAACTTTGAATTATGATAGCAGAAAATACGCAAACGCAAATGCGAAAGGGCATACTGGAATACTGTGTGCTACTGATCATATCCAGAGGTGAGATCTATGCTTCCGATATTATCGCAGAATTAAAATCAGCCAAGTTGCTGGTGGTAGAAGGAACCTTGTATCCTTTGCTTACCCGACTGAAGAACAATGGTTTGTTGAGTTATAACTGGGTTGAGTCGACCTCCGGCCCCCCCAGGAAATACTATTTGTTAACGGCAGAAGGAACCGCCATCCTAGGTCAGTTGGACCATACCTGGCAGGAGCTTTCCTATGCCATTAATACCTCTAAAAAAGGAACAGATCTGGAACCTGAAACCCAAATAAACTAACCAATCATGAAGAAGACATTAAATATAAATATTGGCAACTCCATCATCCACCTGGAGGAAGATGCTTATGAGATGCTCACCGTTTACCTGAATGAGGTAAAACATCATTTTGCAAAGAATGCAGATGATTTTGAAATTGTAACTGACATTGAGAACAGGATTGCAGAAATGTTTGGAGAGATCCTTACCGGACAGCAAAAGCAAGTGATCGATATTCAGGATGTGCAAGCTGTAATTGCTCAGATGGGTTCTGTGAAGGATTTTGAGAGCTCTGAAGAGGAAGAAGAATTGTCCGGGAATTATCAGGCGATGCCAGCACATGATGGGATTAAAAAGTTGTATCGTGATACCGATCAGGCAATGATAGCCGGTGTCTGCGTTGGACTTGGACATTACCTGAATATTGAAGCGCGCTGGTTGAGGTTGGCGGCATTGATTTCTATTTTTATCGGAGGCTCCGGAATTTTGATCTATCTGATTATGTGGATTGTGATTCCAAGAGCAGAAAGTAAATCTGAGAAGATGGCCATGAGAGGGGAAGCCGCTAATTTGAGAGGCTTTATGAACAGTCACCAGAATCCATTGTTGAAGCAATCTCGTGGTTTTCTAGCGGAATTTTTTGAATTCCTGGGGAACTTTATTAACGGTACAGGAAAGGTAGTACTTAAAGTAGTGGCTACAGGAGTGGTGATCTTTGGCTCTTTTTTACTCCTGATGCTGATCGTTAGTTTGGCCGGCGTATTCGGAATGTGGGATGCAGATGTGTACAATAATTTTCCATTCAGTGTCATCAATGAATCCTATTTCAGTACCATGGTATTCGCAGTATTTATTGTACTATTGATTCCAATCCTGGCATTGGTGTTGTTTTCTATTCGTGTTGCTTTCAATGGTAAACCTATTAACAAAACACTTTCGTATGGATTGCTGATGATTTGGCTGGTAGGGGTAGCAGTGAGTGTATTCTACATAGCAAAGGTAAGTGCTGAGTTTAAGGAAAGTGCTGAATTTGCACAGGTGACAGAGTTGGTGCCTCATAAAACGATCGTTTTAGCGATTGATAAAACCCGGTTCTTCACGAAGGAAGATAGTTTAAACTACAAGATTGATCCGGTAAATTATAAAGGACGCCGCATCCTGAGTGATGGACAAGGCCCTTTTGATCAGCCAAGAAATATGTACCTGAGACTGGAGAAAAGTGAAAATGGAAAGATGGTGCTTTCAGAAAATTATAGTGCGAATGGCAGGACTTTTGAAACGGCATTGAAAAATGCACAGAATATTCATTATGATTTTCAACAGGTAGATTCTGTACTGAATTTTAGCTCTGCTTTGCAATTGGTGAAAAAGGCTAACTATCGTGGTCAGGAAGTAGGTTTGACCTTAACTGTGCCAGTGGGTACCCATTTAAAGATCAACCGTGATTTCAATAGATATTTAAATGGATACAATTTCTGGGAATGTTATGAGAATGACGATCAGGAGTTTTCTGAATGGCTCATGACTGATACCGGTTTAAAGTGTCTGAATGAGCATAAAGATACCCATCCAGACCATTAACCTTTTTATTTTACTGTGTAGCGGTAGACAAAGCGGCTTAAATTACCGAATTTGTCTACCCCTTCAATTACTGCTTTATATGTTCCTCTGCCATCGGCATTCCAATATTCTAAAACTAAAGGTGCAGTCCCACTGGTATTCACTTTAGGATTCCAGTAAATAGTACTTCTTAAATCATTAAAATTATAGGTGTTAGCAGGATTGATATATTTAGGCATATAAAATTCACGCTGTTTGCTGAAGCCTTTCGGATTAAATTTAAGCATGTTTTCTTTTGGAAGGATTTTCTTTAAATCCGCAAGACTCATCGTATTTTTTACTACTTTCTTTGTATTGACTACCAGTACACCATTGGTATTATACATTCTGTTGATGGTACCTAAATCATCTTTTGTAAATACTTCTACAGATTCTACATCCTTTGGATTTACCCCCAATAAAGCCATGTAATCAAGCGCCATTCCATTGATAAATATTTGTACAGGAACTCTGCTGCCCGATTGATAATCGCGTGTTACATAGAAGTTGTTTTCGAAATAGGTTAAGCCCATAGCCATAGTTTGCAGACACAAGGCCAGTGAATTACAGTCTTTTAAACGATCTCCTTCAATTACAGTGGCATTGATAGAGCTTAATCCTGAAAGACTGGAATGATCCGAATGACTTGGTCTTTTCACTTTAGCGCCTTCAATTTTCACCTCTTTTAGGGTACGCAAAAAGTTGTATTGTTTTTTGCTATTGTTAAGGTAAGCAGATAAAGTACTGTCAATATTGTCTGCTGACCCAATATGACTGATGTTTTTACCAACTTCCGGCAATGGCGAACCATCCAGTAAAATCATTAGATTTGAACCATTGGTGCTATATTTTGCATTGATCAAAACTTCTGAAGAATCCGGAATTACCAGGTTGCCAAAAGCAAAAATACCTGAGGGGCTGGTAATGGCCTCAGCTGATATACTAGTTCCTGGAACGGTTAATCGTAAGGCACCTTTTCTCACAGGCATTCCTGTACGGTCTCTTAAAGTCCCGGTAATACGCATATCCTGCTCTGGTAAATAAGTAATTGGAGCAACTTTGCCAGTTAAAAGGTCTTTCATAGCAAAACGGCGGAAGCCCTGAGTTAATAGGAGAAGGTCCAGATCTGCCTGTTTTTTCTCATCTGGTTTAGTGAAATAGTAATTGGGTTTCTCCACATATCCACGTAGGTCGGAGGTCAATAATAATGAACTTAAAATCGTAGTTTCTGTATCCTCATCCACCGGAACTTTGGTCTCATCGGTAACGGATATCGAATAACTACCTTCCAAAGGCTGTGTCGCATTTTTAGGAATGACACTTAGTTTTACTTTTTGTCTAGGCTTATAAGTAGGTAAATCTGTTTTAAGAGATAGGTTTTCTTGTGTTGGATAATTGAAGGCCAGACGCTCATTAAGAGGCTCTCCAGTCTCAGCAATCAGGGTCACCTGTACAATTCCACTCGGAAATTTATCCTTAGGGATTTTTGCAGAATTGACTTGTGTGGCTAGTTTCGTTTTTGCTGCATAATAAATGATACCGCCCTGGGTAGCTACAATAAAGTATGTTTTGCCTTTGTTTTGCTCAAAATAAGCATCGTTGGCAAGGATTTTTAAGTTGAAATTAACCGGATCAGTATTGGTGATCTGAGTAACAATTCCAGCTGGACTCGCCTTTGGCAATTCAAAACTTTTGGTGCTGCCATCTTTGAATGTAACATTGGCTTTATAGGTTTTACCTGCTTCTGTATTCAGGTAAAAAGAGCCCATTCCTAAATTGTTGGAATTGAAATTGGTTAATGTATTACCGGTATTGTCTGTAATCGTTCCCGTTAAAGCTGCACCAAGCCCTTTAGCATTCAGTGCTTTGAAGCTGATCCTTATTGCAAGCCCATTGACAAGTTCTCCTCCTTCTGGGAAAAATTGCAGGTCATTATCTGATTTAACAGGCCTTAAGCTAAAATTAGAAGTTAGCACTTCCTTATCTGTAAGGCTCAATTCTGTGATGAGCTCCCCATTGGTGATGATCTCGTTTTTACGGGGCTCTATTTTAATTTTCAAAATTCCATTCTGATCAGTAGTCCCTTTTCCCTTACTCACCGTTTCATAATTAGAAATGACTTTCCAGTTCACCAGTTTCCCTGCTTGAACTACTTTATCTGCATTCTTAAACTGAACAATGGCATTTATAGTCTGGTTTTTATCGGTTTGGATATTGGTATAGTTAAAATGTGTAATCAGTTGCTTTTCTATTGCCTCCCCAATTGGAATGGTTTTCCTAAAAAAGAATTGGTCACCGAAGTTCATCATCCATACAGTATAGGCTTTGATGTAATAATTGCCTTGCTTATAGTTACCAGGTGTTAAAGGAATGTTTCCACTCGCCACGCTGTTAACAGTTGGTATTTTAATGGTTTCTACTAACGAATCCCGTTCATTGATTACATCTACATAAACAATCTTACTAAGTTGTGATGGAATGTTTTGCTCCATAGTCAGGTAAGCCTTAAACCAGATGGTATCCGCAACACTATAATAAGGTTTATCGAAATGTAGGTAGACCTTCTCTAAAGGGCGTTCGTCGGAAAGTTTTTTGGTTTTGCTAATGATGTTGTTTAAAACAACACTGTCCTGTTGTGCATTTGCAGAGAAGTGCAAAGTTGTGGATAGCAAAAGAAAGGCAATAACGAAGTTTATAAGTTTCATCAAAATAATTAAAATCGGTTAATATGGCTAATATATTCATTTATGAAGTGAATCGCCTTATGCTGAGTAATGTTTAACAAATTTTGACATTTAAGAAGACAGAAATGGAGGCAAGTTCTGAGAGACCATTGAAATTGTTACGGAAATTAAGTTGTGGATTGTGAATCTTATTAACCTATTGATTATTGATGACTTAACAAGTTGTTAGTAGGTTGTCCACATTATTCTGTGGATAACGATGGGAATTCAAGCAAATTAATGTGGAAAAGCTGAGGAAATGAACATATAGTACGAGAATGGTAGACTGAGGTTATAATATTTATGGCAATATGTGAATAGAATTGCATAGGATTGTGAGTTATTTAGGCCGTTAACTTGCTGATTTATTATTATTTGTCTAGTTCTTCACATTTAGTTGCTCACATAGGGTTGTGGGAAAACAGCAGGAATTGTGGATATAGCTGGATTTTGGGCAATAAAAAATGCCCCTGCGCATATTTTGTTATGCAGGGGCATTTTTAAGGCAGATGAAAGTTTTATTTCATTTCAATCAGGAACTCAGCCATTGGCGTACGTACCTTTTTAAGGTTTACTAACCAGTCGCCGTCTTCTGCTCTGTATCCAAGAGGTAACAAAGTTGTGCTACGCAGACCTTTTTCTCTTAATCCTAGCAATTCGTCTAGTTGTGCCGGGTCAAAACCTTCCATCGGAGTCGCATCAACTTTTAATAAAGCAGCTTCTGCCAAGGCAACGCCAAATCCAATGTAAGCCTGTTTTGCAGCATGATGGAAATTCTCTTCTGGTGTTTTTGCCGTATAAGTTGCAATTAATCTGTTCAAATAATCTGCGTTTGCATCTTCCGGTAAACCACGTTCTATGTTTCCCTGAACAAAGATGTTTCTGATGTTTTCTTCTGTATAGTTATCCCATGCAGCAAAAATCAATAGATGTGAAGAATCTGTAATTTGCTCCTGACCATAAGCTAATGCTTTGATTTTTTCTTTTAACTCAGCGTTGGTAACTACGATTACTTTGAATGGTTGCAAACCTGAAGAAGTAGGGGCCAAGTGTGCCGCCTTAACAATCTGATCAACTTTGTCTTGTGAAACTTTTTCACCATTCATTTTTTTGGTGGCATAACGCCAGTTTAATGCTTCAATTAAGCTCATGGGAATATTTTTTTATTATAAATGTTCTTTTTCTAAGCGATAGTTATATAGCAACTAAATAAATAACACTGTTAGCAAATGTAAGTATGTTACGGTTATCTGTATTCATTCTTTCTGACTTTTTACTTTTAGATGATACTCGTTTCTAGGGGGAAGGTCATTGACTTAATGATCAGAATTTTGCAATAACATTTGGATTGTTTTAGTTTATTCCCTAAACTCGTTAATTATTATGCAAGCATAGCTTCTGTCGCTAAAACTCTCTCCAGTTATTTTTGTTTAATAATTACCAATTTAATTCTAACCATATATGAAAAAGATTTTACTTAGTTGCTTGCTGGGCTTGCCTGTTCTTGGGTATTCCCAGTCTTTCCAGGTGAACCTGCAAGGGCAGAAACAAACCGCAATGGGCGGTGCGGGAACAGGACTTGCTTTAGATGAAGCTGCTGTGTTTTTTAATCCCGGTGCCGTATCCTTCCTAAAAAAGAATGGTGTTCAAGCCGGAATTAGTCCATTATACCTGAAAACAGCCTTTCGTGAAAATGGTTCCAATGTTACAGAGTATAATAAAGACAAGATTGCGACGCCAATTATGGGATATGCTGTTTTCGGATCTCCAGAAAATAGACTTCGATTTGGTCTCGGTATCTACACGCCTTTTGGCGGCGCGATGCACTGGAAAGAAGACTGGACGGGAAGGTATTCAGTGACTTCTCTTGATCTACAAGCCATTTATATTCAGCCGACTTTAAGTTTGAAAATCTCAGATCATATTGGTATTGGTGGTGGTTTGGTTTATTCACTAGGAAAAGTAGACCTAAGAAGGGCTTTACCTTATACGCTCAACGATGGGCGACAAGCCACCGCGAAACTTAAAGGAGATACTAAAGATTTTGGATGGAATGCTGGTATTTATGTGGAAACGGTTTCAGGCGTTTCTATTGGAGTGACGCATCGTTCACAAGTTACAGCTACTGTTAAGGATGGTGATGCGACATTTGATGTGCCCAATGCCCTTAAAGATCGCGTCCCTACTAAGTTTGGCGCAGAACTTCCTCTTCCTGCCACTACTACACTTGGCTTGGGTTTTCATCCTTCGGAAAAAACAACGCTCGCACTGGATGTAAACTGGGTACACTGGAGTAAATACAAAGAATTGGCTTTCGATTATAACAATAACTTTGTGTCCCCACCTTCTCCAAGAAATTACCATGATGCTGCAGCATTGCGTTTTGGAATTCAAAATCAAACGACAAATAGACTGGCTTTACGTGCTGGAATTGGTTATGCTTTTACTCCGGTAGGCAAAGGTTATGTAACACCAGAAGTGCCGGATGCGAATCGTCTTTTGTTAAGTGCAGGTGTTGGATTTAAAGCCACTGAGAAATTCCATATTGATTTTTCTTTCCTGTATGAAAACGTAGAGAAAAGAAATGAAACTAATATTGAAACTCAACTGAGTGGCGAGTTTAAAACATTGGCCTATATCCCAGGTATTTCTTTTTCTTATAAATGGTAATCACCCTCTTCAGCTAAAATATAATGGACTTAAAATATATCTATAAAAGTATAATCGCGGTCGCTATTCTTGGAATGGCTTCCTGTAAACCCGAATTGAGCAGCATCACTCCATCTAAAGGAACAGCTGATTTTTCCCGATACATCGCAGTGGGAAACTCCCTTACTTCCGGTTATGCAGACAATGGTCTGTATTTGGAAGGACAGAAAAACTCTTTCCCTGAAATGATCGCCGGTCAGATGAAAGCTGTTGGTGGCGGTGCTTTTTATACGCCTTTCTTTAAGGATTCTGAGGCTGATGGTTCAGGTTATAAGATCTTGACAGGATTTACAGCAACCGGCCAGCCGGTTATTGGTGATCAGAAGGCGCATACGGCCATTCGTACTACAAGTCCTGTTACGCTTTTTACGAAATATGTTGGAGAAATTAATAATTTTGGGGTTCCTGGAATTAAGCTGGCACACATTAATATCCCCCAGTACGGTAATTTGAACAATTATTTCGAACGTATGTTGCCAACTGATTTTCCTAATAACAGCACTACTTACCTTAACTTTGTGACGGCTAAGCCATTTACATTTTTTAGTATGTGGCTAGGTAATAATGATATCCTGGGTTATGCCACTACTGGTGGCGCAGATCCTAATGATCAGCCAACACCTCAAAATGCTTTTGCCAGTTTGTATTCAGCAACAGCAGAAGTAATGACTAAAAATAACGCGAAAGGTGTGGTAGCAACTGTTCCTGATATTTTAGCAACACCTTACTTTAATACGGTTACTTTGGCCTCTCTATTAGCTGCAGTACGTGTTAATGCGCCAACAATAAATGCACTTTATATCAAAACAGGTAAGAATATAACCAGAGCCGCAACGGCAAAAGACTATTTTGTACTAACCTTAGCATCGGCCAATATAATTGGTACAGGTGCTATTCCTTATGGATTATTCCCTAGCAACCCTATTGAGAGTAAATGGGTATTGGACCAAGACGAAGCAACCGTGGTTTCTGATCATGTAACGGCCTACAACAACACGATTAGATCGGTAGCAGCAAGTAAAGGATTAGCTATAGTAGATGCTTTCGCTTTGTTAAAGGAGTATGGCGCAGGAAAGGTAGTGAATGGTGTGCCAGTGAGTTCGGCCTATATCACCGGAAATCTTTTTTCTTTAGATGGGATTCACTTAACGCCAATGGGCTATGCGATGATTGGCAATGAATTTATTAAGTCGATCAATGCAAAGTATGGTTCTTCTATTCCAATTGTCGATATAACGAGATATAGAGGCGTGAAATTCCCTTAATTATGGTTCTTTGATATAGAATGCCGCCAGATTGTTGAAATTATGGCGGCATTTTATATGCTGGTCGAATTTTATTATTGGATTTTCTTAAGCGTGTAATTATCGGCAAGAGAGCCAGTAATTTCTTTTCCATCCATATCCAATTGTTTTAATATGTTTTCTCCTACAAAAAAGGTATTTGAGCGATCTTTTAATCCGATTAACTCCACTTTTGACCCAGTATTGTCCCATTTAAAACTGCCACGATCTTCTGGAAAATGGGTGTCTTTACCCATATAATTGGTCTTCAATACATAGGTCATGTCCGGATTTAAAGTCAATTCGGTTTGAATGCCTTCGCAATCGGCACAAGGAGTGACGCCGGTATAGGTTCCAGCCCAATCTAAGGAATTCTGTGCATTGTGAGAATCGACAACAACAGTTTCTTCTGTTTTTTGTGTACTGTCAGTAGTGTTACTGGTTTTTTGATCACTGTTGCAAGCCATAAAAAACATGGAAATGCCGGCAAGTGTTAAGATTTTTGTTTTCATGGGTAAATCATTTTTTAGCGTGATATCTGTAGTGTATTGCCATTTAAACGATTTTCGAAGAGATATGTTTGATATAATATAGGTTTGATAGTTCGTTAGGAGATTTAATAAAAAGTGTTGTGTAATGGTTTCACACTTTATTTAATGTTGCTTCAGCTTTGCTTTGAAGACCTTTTCTAATTTTTCCAGTTTAGGTAGAATCACCAATCTGCAGTAAGGCTGATTACTGTTCTTATTGAAATAGTCTTGATGATAGCCTTCTGCCACATAAAATGCACTCGCTTTATCTATAGCAGTCACTACAGTTCTCCCGTAAGCGTTGCTACTATTGAGTTCCTTTTTATATTTTTCAGCAATTTGTTTTTGCTCCTCATTGTGGTAGAAAATTACTGAACGGTATTGAGTACCTACATCTGCACCTTGACGGTTTAATGTAGTTGGATCATGGCTTTTCCAAAATACTTCTAGCAACTCATCATATTTAATTTTCGCAGGATCATAGGTCACCTCGATTACTTCTGCATGGCCTGTTGTTCCAGTACATACGTCTTCATAACTGGGATTGGCAATGGATCCGCCTTCATAGCCTGATCTGACGGAATTAACCCCATCCAGACGTTGAAAAAGTGCTTCTGAACACCAGAAACAGCCCATTCCAAAAGTTGCTTTCTGTATTTTTTTTGACTGCGCATCGGCGCTGCCTGCGGATAAGAGGATTAAGATCATTATTGATAAATACTTCATAGTAGTAAGGACAAGTTGAAAACACTTTCAAAATATAATACGTAAGTGTAGCATTTATAGTTTTTTAAAGACCAGCTTATAAACCGATATTACAATTTACTGATAATTTAAAAGACGGGTTCTTGAAATGTGTATAACTTAATATATTTGTTTTCAGTGTTTTGATTTTCATTTGTGTTGGTATTTAACATTTATTAACAATACTTTCTTAAATTTGTAGTGTTAATACCTATAAAAATATCGATATGTCAACACCTTATATTCCTAGTTTAGACCTGGGCTCATACATCAATGGAGATGATGCGCAGCGTAAAAAATTCTCTGATGAATTAGGCAGAGCTTTTAACGATTCTGGTTTTGTAACCATCACTAATCATGGTGTAGATCAGGAATTGATTGATAAACTTTATGCCAACATTAAAGGTGTTTTTTCTCTTAGCCCTGAGCAAAAGAAAAAATATGAAAGAGCAGAACTTGCTGGTCAGCGTGGCTACACCAGTCCTGGTAAAGAAACTGCTAAAGGTGCTAAAACAGCAGACCTAAAAGAATTCTGGCAAATCGGTCAGGAAGTTACAGATGGCGATCCAATTAAATCGGAATACCCGGATAATGAAGTATTGGAAGAACTTCCTGAATTTAATGCAGTGACCCGTGAAATTTACCAGCGTCTAGAAAATAATGGTAAACATTTGTTGCGTGCAATTGCGACCTACCTTTCTTTGCCTATTGATTACTTCGATCAGCACGTACATAATGGTAATTCAATTTTAAGAGGAATTCATTATTTTCCTATTGAAAATCCTGATGCATTAGCTGATGATGCAGTACGTGCAGGCGCACATGAAGACATCAATCTGATTACTTTACTAATTGGTGCAAGTGCGGATGGGTTAGAAGTATTGACACGTAGTAACGAGTGGTTGCCAATTAAAGCTGGCCATACTGATATCGTAGTAAATGTTGGGGATATGTTGCAACGTTTAACGAACAATAAGTTGCGTTCTACTACACATAGAGTAGTGAACCCACCACGTGAATTGATGAAGACATCTCGTTTTTCAGTTCCTTTCTTTTTGCATCCACGTGCAAATATGGATTTGACAAGTTTGCCATCTACTGTTGATGAAGCACATCCTAAAGTTTATTCTGATATGACCGCAGGTGAATATCTAGATGAGCGTTTACGTGAAATCGGCTTAAAAATGTAAGCATTTTTATGGCACATTATAGAATATAAAAAAAGGGATCAATTGATCCCTTTTTTTATATTCTATAATGTTGGTTACTTATTTTCTTCGACTAAGCTTGATTTCCATCGTTTTCATTTCTTTTCCATCCGTGCTACAGTACATTTCCATCAATTGGTGGTCACTGTCAACATATTTGAATACTTCGCGAATGTCCATGTTCTTGCCTGTCATCGGATCAACGCATGTTCCTTTAAAGTTGATCGTCTTGCTGTCATTATCCCAAGTGCCCTCCAGGTTCATAATGCCTGTACCCATATTGTCTATCCAACTGGAAACGAATACTTTTTTTGAATTGTCATAGCCCAATAGGCTCATTCCTTCAAATGGCATCCCCATCATGTTTCCTTCGTGCATAGATTTTTGATAACGGCCTCCCATGATCATTGAATTTGTGCAACTGCTTTTACTTTTTGTAGGCGGAGCATTAGGCGCCATCCACATGGTGACTTCTCCATCCCACTTTCCATCGTCTTTTGCAATCATTTTGTGTACATCGCCAGGAGTCATATAGGCTTGCCATGCTTTCATCATGGCGTCATCCTGGGCATGAACGCGGCTGGTTATGACCAGCATCAGCAAGGCCATAACAGTTAATGTTAACTTTTTCATTTTATTAGAATTAAGTTTTGTACGTAATCTAATTTACGAAAAACTGAGCTAATTAACACCTTTTTCAATGGCTTTATAAATGGCGTCCTGAATTCTAGGTCTGATTTTTAAATTCCCTAGTTTCTCTGATACAGAGGGGTTTACTCTATTTGATAGAAATATATAGACGAGTCCTTTTGCAGAGTCCACCCAGACTGCAGTTCCCGTATAACCAGTATGACCATACGTGAGGGGAGAAGCCAGTTGTGATGGATATTTTTTTGTGGCATCTGGATCCCATCGGTCAAACCCTAATCCTCTTCTACTTACATCTGACTGTTTTTTTGTAAACATATCTACAGTTTCAGGCTGAAAGTATTGGTTGCCGCCATAGCTGCCTTTATTCAATAACATCTGGTAGATAATGGCTAGGTCATTTGCGCTGGAAAATAAACCGGCATGACCGGAAACGCCACCTGATAATGCGGCACCCTGATCGTGTACATAGCCTTCTAATAGTGTTTTTCTGAAATAGTTGTCTTGTTCTGTGGGTATGATTTGATCTTTTGTAAAGCGATTTCTAGGTAGAAAGCCAGCGGTTTGCATCCCTAAAGGTTTGTAGAAATTCTCCCAAACATAAGTGTCCAGCGGCACACCACTCAGGCGCTCACAGATTTCTTTCATCACATACATGCTAATGTCACTGTAAACATATTTTCCTCGTGTTCTGATGGGGGAGTTCAACATTTTTGGCCACATTACATCCTTGAAAAATCCTTTTTTGATATAGTAGTTGTCAGCCACTTTTGTAGGATAAGCCGTACTAGAATCCCTACTGTAATCTCCGGGTTTTACAAAATCGTGAAAGGGGATGAATGGTATAAATCCTGCCTGGTGTAACATCACTTCGCGGACCCTGATCTGATTCATGGGGGATAACCTTGCTTTGGGAATGTATGCACCAATATTGGTATCGAGGTTTAGTTTATGTTCTTCAAATAAACGCATCACTGTTGGGGTTGTAGCGGTAGTTTTGGTGAGTGAAGCCAGGTCGAAAATGTCAGTTACGTTATCGGGTAAGCCGTTAATGTAGGTGTGGTTGCCATAAGCTTTGTTGAAGATTACTTTTCCATCTTTTGCTACCAGGACTACAATTCCTGGGGCAGCTTTTTCACGGATGGCTTCATTGGCAATGTTGTCAATTTCTTTGAGGTTATCGGAGTTGAGCCCTGCATCCTCAGGAAGTGTGTATTTTAGCCTGGTTTGGATAGTGGTGGCTCCCTTTCCAGTGGTGTATTTAGCAGAATAGTTTGTGTTGAGTTTTTTAGTAAATGGAATGCCTCCAAAAATCATCTGAGGAACAGTGATTGCTGCTGCTTCATTACTTTGATTGGCCCAAACAATAGGTGTTTCAAGCGCATCAAATGCTAGTAAGCTACCCGTTTCTCCAAATAAGGATAAAATGATCTTTTTGTTTTTTGCAAGGCTGTTGATGAAATTCATATTTCGAGGGTCATTTATTGCCGATACCGGTAATGTAATAATCACGAGGTTGAAATATTTAAGGTCATCTTCCAGATCATCCAATGTACTGGAAGCGAGATAGGCGTCAGAAGAGAAGCTGCTGACTTTTGTGTATTTATTTAAAAGGCTATCAAAGGTAGAATGGAAGTTAAACCCCAGGCTCACTGCAGCGATATTTTTTTGATCAAGTGCCGTTAATGGGAGGAGCTGTTTTTCATTATTGAGTAATACCGTATTGCTGATGGTGCTATTGAGTAGGTTTACTTTTTGCTGATTCTGCTGATGATTTTGTGCGCAAGCACTGAAGGTGAATAAGGCCATGAAACTGGTGGCTATGATTCCTGCAAGGTTGCTTTTTGTACTATATTTTTTCTCCATTTAGGTGTGTTTTTAAAATTGGAATGTCTGTTTTAAGACTACTGTATTTAAGTTTTTGCTGATTTATAAATAGCTGAATTGTTACGGCTATTTATAAATTTAATCCGCCTTCACTGGAAAGTATGGGTAACTCAGAAACAACAAGCTTTCAATAGCCGGGCCAATTGCTGTTATTTCTTGTTGATAAAGATAGAAAAAGGAACAAATAAAACTGGAAGAGGCATTAAAAGACAAATTATTAACAAACGAAAAATGAAGATTGAGGCTTATTTTCCCTAAATTAGCAACCTTTACCAGAGAGAAATAAATGTCAGATATAATACAACTTTTACCGGATAGTGTAGCCAATCAAATCGCGGCCGGAGAGGTGGTGCAACGCCCGGCTTCAGCCGTGAAAGAGCTTTTAGAGAACGCGATAGATGCAGGTGCAAACAAGATACAATTGATTTTAAAAGATGCGGGTAAGGCATTAATTCAGGTGATAGACAATGGTTGTGGAATGAGTGTGACAGATGCACGTATGTGTTTTGAGCGCCATGCCACGTCGAAAGTCAGAAAAGCAGAAGATTTATTTGCCATTCGTACCATGGGTTTCAGAGGAGAAGCCATGGCTTCTATTGCAGCAATTGCTCAGATAGAAATGAAGACCCGTAGACATGAAGATGAGCTGGGGACTATGGTTCAAATCGAAGGTTCTGAAGTCACCAATCAAGAGCCAGTGGCAACCTCAGTGGGTACTAGTATCTCTGTGAAAAATCTCTTTTATAATACGCCAGCAAGAAGAAATTTTTTGAAAAGTACCTCCGCAGAAATGCGTCATGTACTGGATGAATTCCAACGTATTTCTCTGTCGAACCCTGCTATTGCTTTCAGTTTACATCATGATGGGGTAGAAATTCACCGTTTACCTGCCTCAGGTATGAAACAAAGAATTGTTCACCTTTTTGGAAATAATTATAACCAACGACTGATTCCTGTAGAAGAGGAAACCAGTATTATTAATATAAAGGGCTTTATCGGAAAGCCAGAATTTGCCAAGAAAACAAGAGGGGAGCAATTCTTTTTTGTGAATAACAGGTACATTAAAGATGCTTATCTTAATCATGCAGTAAGTAAATCTTACGAAGATTTATTGCCTGATGATCATTTCCCGATGTATGTGTTGTTCATTGAAATTGATCCTGCAAAGATTGATGTGAATGTTCATCCTACAAAGACGGAGATCAAATATTTGGACGAGAAATCGATCTATGCCATCCTACATTCTGCAGTTAAACGTTCTATCGGTAGGTTTAATATCAGTCCAACTATAGATTTCGATCAGGAAACTGGATTTAGCGGGATGATTACCCATAAAGCTCCGGAAGAAATTGTGCCACCAAGCATTAGTTTCAATCCGAATTTCAATCCTTTTGCAGCGGATAAACCGAGCAAAGAATCGGCCCCTACATTTCCTAGGGCTGGTGGTGGTACTTCTAGAGATGCAAGTGCGGCGATTTTACCTAGCACTAAGGGCTGGGGTGCTTTATATGAAGTGGCCAATCACGCTGATACCGCACAACAAGCTGCAATTGAATTACCTGAAGTAGCTGTGCCCGATGACTCTTTGGAGCCTGTTCAGAAACAACTGATGCAACTTCATGGTCGATATATCATTTCTCAGATTAAGTCAGGATTGATGTTAATCGATCAGCAGGCAGCTCATGAACGAATTCTTTATGAACGATTTAGTAAACAGCTGGACGACCATAAAGGAGCTTCCCAACATAGTTTATTCCCTCAAACAGTTACTTTAAGTCCGAATGATTTTGAATTGGCCAAGAGTTTACTGGAAGAGATTAAAAGCCTTGGTTTTGAGGTGAGGGAATTTGGAAAAAACACACTGATCATTGAAGGGATTCCTGTAGATTTAGTCAATAACAATGGCAATGAAACGCGATTGTTTGAACAGCTGATCGAAGGATTTAAAAGTTCTCAACAAGAGCTTAAACTGAGTAGAAGAGATGCTCTGGCCAGAAGTATGGCAAAAAATAGCGCCATAAAAAGTGGTGCGGTTTTAGGGCAGCAAGAAATGAATACCCTGATTGAGCAACTTTTTGCCTGTCAGACGCCTAACTTTAGCATTAGTGGGAAGCCGGTAATTCAAACCATCGGGCTAACTGAACTTGATAAAAAATTTGATAAATAAGCTACGATGAATAATATCCATATCCCACCAGTGGTCAAAAACCTGCTCATTATTAATGCGCTGTTCTTTGCTGCAAAGTTTGTGATGAAAAATGCAGGAATTGACCTGGACTATATGCTAGGCGCTTTTTACTTCGATTCACAGTTTTTTAGAATTTGGCAGCTTATTACCTATATGTTTATGCATGGTGATTTTATGCATATCTTCTTTAATATGTTTGCCCTGTTTATGTTCGGTGGCGTTATTGAAAGTAGATGGGGTACGAAACGCTTTATTAATTTTTACCTTATCACCGGCCTCGGAGCCGTTGCTTTACAGATGGGGGTGCAGGCTTATGAGGTGTACCAGATTACAGGATCTGTAATGCACAATCCAGTGATGGTTGATTTAACAAGAGGTATGGCTCAAGTGGCGGTTCCAGGCATTTCAGCAGAGGCTAGAGATACTCTAATTGGGATTTATGGTTTTCCAATGGTAGGTGCTTCAGGTGCTATTTTCGGACTTCTGGTTGCCTTTGGTATGTTGTATCCAAATACGGAAATGTACATTATGTTCATCCCAATCCCGGTAAAAGCAAAATACATTATTCCTGTCTATATTTTAATGGAGTTATCTTTAGGAGTTGCACGTGTTCCCGGCGATTCTATTGCCCATTATGCACACCTTGGCGGTGCGTTATTAGGTTTTATATTGGTTAAATTATGGAAAGACAAGGACAACAATAGATTTTATCAATATTATGAATAAGTCTTTTTTTGAAGAGCTGAAATACAAAGTATTTCAATCCGGAAACCCGGGTTTTTTTTACATTGGGATCAATGTGCTGATCTTTGTTATCGTAGCATTTCTGGGTATTCCATTCTTTCTGTCGGGCATCGGATCAGTTAACTTTCCAGCCTTTATAAGGGAGTATTTGGGTTATCCAGCCTCCATCGCGAAGTTGCCAACCAGATTTTATACCGCAATTACTTATCAGTTCTTCCATGATGGATTCATGCATTTGTTATTCAATATGCTATGGTTATACTGGATGGGTAAGATTTTCCTTGATTTCTTAAAACCTAGGCAGTTTCATTTTGTATACCTCGGAGGAGGGATTGCTGGTGCAGCAATGTATACTCTGGCCTATAATGTATTCCCGGTTTTTGCAGGAACTGTGGCGGGAGCAACAGTGATCGGATCTTCTGCAGCGGTAATGGCGGTTGTTGTGGCAACGGCAACATTGGTGCCTGATTACAGCATCAGATTGTTGTTGTTGGGGGATGTGAAATTGAAATACCTGGCTATGGCCTATATTGCGATGGAGTTAATTGGTCTGGCTTCGGCTAATGCCGGGGGGAGTTTTACCCATATCGGTGGTGCTTTATTTGGCTTTGCTTACATTACGCTTTTACAAAAGGGGAAGGATTGGAGTAAGCTATTTAAAAGAAAACCTAAATTAAAGGTCGTTCGTAATGAACCGGTAAAGTCCGCAGCTAAGAGTAAACCAAATTCCGTAAATCAACATGAAATTGATACGATCTTGGATAAGATTTCTAAATCAGGATATGATAAATTAAGTAAAGAAGAAAAGGAAACTTTGTTTAAGGCCAGCAAACATTAATGAAGCGATCAAAACCAACATTTTTTGATAAACTGATTCGTTTATGTGCAGTTGCGTTAGCGATTACTTTGGTGTTGGGCTTTCTCGCGGGTAGGTTTGATCCCCGGAAATATCAATTGATTGCATTTTTTGGCCTTGCTTATCCTTTTATTCTTTTCCTGAATTTTTTTATGGTGATTTGGTGGTGCCTACGCCAACGCTGGGTATTTGCCGTCGGTACTATTGCTTTAATTCTAATGGGATGGCAAGCCCTAACTGCCACAGTGGGTGTTTTTGGAGAGACTGATAAAGGACCCAAAGAAGATCCGAAAGCTTTAAGGATGATGACTTACAACGTGCATAGTTTTAAGCCATATGGATTAGAAAATATAGAATCGGTGAAACAGCAAATGCTGGAACTGATCGAAAAGGAAAATCCAGATGTCATTTGTTTTCAAGAGTACTTTACGCGTAGGAAAGGATCATTTGATATTACTGATAGCCTGAAAAGGATTTTGAAAACCAAACACTTTTATTTTGTGCCTTCGAGTCAGAATGATTACGAAGCAACTGGGCTGGCTATCTTTTCCCGCTTTCCGATAAAGGATACCGGAACAATTGCTTTTGGGCCAAATTTTGGCGGCAATGCTAGTATTTATGTGGACATAGAAGTGCATAAAAAGAAACTGCGGGTATACAATATTCATTTACAATCCATTTCTTTTGATAAGCAAGATTACAGTTATATTGATAAGGTAGCGAAAAAGATGAATGCTGAGATTAAACCCTCTAAAAGGATTTTAGTATTACTCAGGAATGCTTTTCTTAAGAGAAGTGAACAAGTAGATATTATGAAGGCTCATATGGCAAAATGTTCCACCCCTTTTCTCATTGCAGGCGACTTTAATGATACACCAGCTTCATATGCTGTTACTCAGTTGACAAAATCTTTACATAATACTTTTCAGGAAGAAGGCACTGGCTTGGGAAGAACCTATAATGGTAAGTTCCCTAATTTTCAAATTGATTATATTGCCACTACAAAGGACATTAAAGTGTTGAATCACCTGGTGATTCCCGCTAAATTGTCAGACCACTTTCCTGTTCGCAGCGATTTAATATTAACACCCTAAAATTTTTACCTTTGCAAGATGAATACAGGCTTACAGCTCTACAATACCCTAACACGTAAAAAAGAACTTTTTGAACCGTTAAATGCACCTCATGTAGGTATGTATGTTTGCGGACCTACTGTTTACAGTGATGTTCACCTGGGCAATTGTCGTACTTTCATCTCTTTTGATTTGATCTTCAGGTATTTGAAATATAGCGGATATAAGGTTCGTTATGTGCGTAATATTACTGATGCCGGCCATTTGGAAGGAGATCGTGATGAAGGGGATGATAAATTTGCAAAAAGAGCTAAGCTCGAGCAATTGGAGCCGATGGAAATTGTACAAAAATATACTTTGGGCTTCCATGATGTATTGAGAATGTTCAATACACTGCCACCAAGCATTGAGCCGACAGCTACGGGACACATTATCGAGCAGATTGAAATGATCAAAGAGATCATGAACAACGGTTATGCGTATGAAGCAAATGGAACGATTTATTTTGATGTAGAAAAATACAGTAAAACTTTTAACTATACTATTCTTACCAATAGAAACCTAGAGGATATGTTGGCAAATACCAGGGAACTGGGTGGTCAGGATGAAAAACGCGGTAGATTAGATTTTGCGCTTTGGATTAAAGCTAAGCCAGAGACATTGATGCGCTGGACTTCTCCATGGGGTGAAGGTTTTCCGGGATGGCATATTGAATGTTCTGCAATGAGTGCAAAATATCTCGGTGCTGAATTCGATATTCACGGAGGAGGAATGGATCTTGCAGCAACGCACCATACCAATGAAATTGCGCAATCAGAAGCCTGCAGTCATAAACAACCTGCAAAATATTGGATGCATACCAATATGCTTACTGTAAATGGAACCAGGATGTCTAAAAGCGCTGGAAACGGGTTTTTACCAGAACAATTGTTTACTGGCGATCACGAATTATTGGAAAAGGGATTCAGTCCGATGACAGTGAAATTCTTTATGTTACAGGCACATTACCGCAGTACCCTTGACTTTTCAAATGAGGCTTTAGATGCTTCAGAGAAAGGATTCAGAAGGCTAATGAACGCGTTGAGCTTATTGGATAAATTAGTACCTGTTGAAAGTAGTGATTTCGAAATTGATCCGATTATTGACAATTGCGTAAAAGCAATGAATGATGATTTCAATAGCCCTGTTGTGATTGCTGAGTTGTTTGAAGCCAGTAGGATTATCAATACCATTCATGATGGTAAAGGCAAGATTTCCAGCTTAGAGTTAGATAAGCTAAAGCAATTGATGCAGGATTTTGTTTATGATATTTTTGGGTTAAAAGATGAGGAGACTTCTAATTTGGCATTGAATTCAGTGTTAGATATGGTGATTGATTTACGAAAGACCGCAAAAGAGAATAAAGATTACGCAACTTCTGATAAAATCCGATTGGGACTTCAAAGTATGGGAATCCAGTTGAAAGATAGTAAGGAAGGAACAACCTGGAATAAAGCCTAACAATGTTTAATTGTTAATTACTTTTAGCATTCAAAATTCTCAGAACTATTATATTCGTGTCAAATCAATTCTTAGTAATAATATTTTATTAAATCTATTTGCATTAAATAGATCAATGCCAAACAAATTAAGTATTCAAAATATTTTAAATCATGATCAATAAATTCCTTTATACTATAGTAGCCCTTTCTATGACTGTTGGTGCTTATGCACAAAAGTCGGACGGAACCACTAAATCTCTTGTTAAAGCAGAAAAAGAATTTGCCGAAAGCCTGGCAAAACATGGTGCCAAAAATGCTTTCACTACCTTTTCGGCCAATGATGCTTTGGTATTCAGACCAAATCCGGTAAATGCAAAAACCTATTATGCTACTCAAGGGGAGACCAAAGATTTGAGCTGGACGCCAAGCTATGCAAGACTAGCCAAAAGTGGCGATTGGGGTTTCACAACGGGATCTTTTACAGATAATGGAGTGGAAAAAGCATACGGACAATACCTGTCGGTATGGAAAGCCAAAGATGGCAAATGGGAATTAGCATTAGATTTAGGTATTACACATAATAAGCCCTTGAAAAAGGCAGAAGATTTATTCATAGAACCTAAAGAATTCTATAAACCTAAATTTGCTACAGATAAACAAAGAGCTGCAGGAACAGACATTATCGTAACTACAGAAAAGACATTAAATACTACTTTAAAATCTTACGGGATGGCCGCTTTTGCCGGTTTCTTAAATCCTGATGCCAGAGTATTGTTTCCTGGATACGAGCCAATCATTGGGAAAGATAAGGCAATTGCATTCTACAATGGAATGGTAAAAAATATGACACTTAAAACCACTAAAGCTGATAAAGCATTAGGTGGCGATTTGGCTTATACTTATGGTATTGCAACGATTGATTATAAAGCTGATCTAAGAGAAAGTTTTAACTACGTATTTATTTATGAACGTCAGGCGGATCATAACTGGAACTTGATTATGCAGGTTTTCACACCAGCTGAACGTTAATCAGAACTGATATTAGTGATGGAAAAGGGTTTTTTAAAAGTTTAATTTAAAGGCCCTTTTTTTATGCCTTGGATTTTAATCATTTGTTTTGATGCTGATCCTATATAAAGATCCTGCTTTATCTGCGTTAAGGATGATAAATAACATTAAATAATGAATAACCACAATTAATGAAGAAACATATACTAATTCTTGCGGCAATGTTGATTGCCGGTCAAAGTCAGGCTCAGAAATTTGATTTGCAGGGCCAGAGAGGCGCTAGAGGCATTATGCCAGAAAACACTATCCCAGGAATGATTAAAGCCTTAGAGCTGGGTGTAAATACCTTAGTGATGAATGTGGTCATTTCAAAAGATAAACAAGTAGTTCTTTCTCAGGAACCCTATTTTAATGCAGAAATCAGCTTAAAACCGGATGGCAAGGCGATTAGCTTGAAAGATCAAAAGAAATACAATATCTACAAAATGAATTATGATGACATAAAGAAGTTTGATGTAGGAAGTAAAGTTCACAGCCGTTTCCCTGGTCAGCAAAAATTTAGTGTTTATAAGCCTTTATTGATAGAAACAATAGATTCTGTTGAGGCATATGTAAAATCGAACAGATTACCTAAACCAAGTTATAGCATTGAAACGAAATTGATCCCTAAAGGAGATGGAGAGTTTCAACCTGAACCAGCCGAGTTTGTAGACCTGATGATGGAGATCGTTAAAAGCAAAAAATTAGAAAAAAGAGTAACGATTCAGTCATTCGATATTCGGACACTTCAATATCTTCATGAACATTATCCAAAGATAAAAACAGGTTTGTTGATTGATGAAAAAGAAGATTTTGAGAATAATATTCAGGAATTAGGTTTTAAGCCTACAGTTTATAGCCCATATTCTGTACTAGTGGGTAAAAGTCTGGTAGATCGTTGTCATGAAGCAGGGATCAAAATTATTCCCTGGACGATAAATTCGACCAAGGAAATGAAGTATTTGATTGGCCTTGGTGTGGATGGACTGGTAACTGATTATCCAAATCTGTTTAAAGTAGAAATGCTGAAAGGAGAATAAAAATAGCTTATAAAAAGAGCGGCCTTGTAAATGTTCAAGGTCGCTCTTTTTATATCGATGCTATCTGTGAGCAGATATGAAGTTTTTCTTTAATTTAAAACAAGTTTTTAATGATTTGCTCCATAGAAAGTCCTTCGGCTTCTGCGCGGTAATTCCGTACAATCCGGTGACGCAGTATGGCTGATGCTACCGCTTGGACATCTTCAATGTCCGGCGAATATTTTCCGGAAATCGCTGCATGACATTTGGCGCCAATTACAAGGAATTGAGAGGCTCTTGGCCCTGCACCCCAGCTGATATACTTGTTAACCTCTTCTGTAGCGTGTGCGGTATGTGGACGGGTTTTACTAGCCAGTTTAACAGCATATTCTATTACATTGTCTGCTATAGGAATATTTCTTACCAATTTTTGGAAATATTGAATCTGTTGTGCGTTGATAATCTTTTTCAACTGAACGTTCTGGTTGCTCGTCGTATTCTTAACAATTGTCAATTCTTCTTCAAAAGAAGGATAGCCTAAATGCACATGAAACATGAAACGATCGAGCTGTGCTTCAGGAAGTGGGTAGGTTCCTTCTTGTTCAATTGGATTTTGTGTTGCCAATACAAAGAAAGGATTTGGTAAAATATGTCTTTGTCCGGCAGCAGTAACCGCCTTTTCCTGCATGGCTTCTAATAAGGCAGCCTGAGTTTTAGGTGGTGTTCTGTTAATTTCATCTGCAAGAATAATATTCGAGAATATTGGTCCATGGATGAACTTAAAGTTGCGGTCTTCTCCAAGGATTTCTGCACCAATGATGTCACTAGGCATTAAGTCTGGAGTGAACTGGATCCTATTGAAATTAAGATCCAGTACATTTGAAACGGTTTGAACCAACAGGGTTTTTGCCAGGCCGGGAACTCCAACCAACAAGCAATGACCATTGCTGAAAATAGAGATTAAAACTGATTTTACGACTTCATCCTGACCAATAACCACCTTGCCAATCTCGGCTTTAATGTCTTTGTATAACTGATGTAAGGCGTCTACCGCTTTAATATCATTTTCAAACTGCATAGATTTATTTCTTAGAGGTTTGAGCCCAGATTTTTAACTCATCACATTGGTCATAGTCTTCACCAATTCTAATGTAAGTATTTTCTCTTCTTTTTTCGAACCACTCACTTAAGGTACGGTCAACTTTAGCCTGCTGCGCTCTTTCTTTGAATTTTGCATAATCTTGCTCCAGGTTTCCTTTGTGAGGTGGGATTTTAGATTTTAAATACAATAATTTATAACCTTCTTTACCATCTTGACCGGTGAAAAGTACAGGTTTCGAAATGTCACCAACTTTCATCGTATCTACTACTAGGAAGACTTTAGGATCAAGTTTATCTGCAGGTATAAACGTAGTTCTTGCAGTCACGTTATCTGCATAAAGGATCATTCCACCGTTGTATTGTGACTCTTTATTATCTGAGTAAAGAGAAGCGGCTGTAGCAAAAGTGATTTTTTTGTCAACCAGGTTGTTATAGATACTATCTGCCTGAAGTTTTACACGTTCTAGACTCGCAGGAGTAATTTGTGGACGAATTAAAATGTGACGCGCCTGAACCTGCTCACCACGACGCTCAATCACTTGTAAAATATGGAAACCATGTTCTGTTTCAAAAACTGGAGAAACTTCACCAGCTTTCAATTTGAATGCCCATGCAGTGAATTCTTTCACCATTCTTGTACGGTCGAAGAAGCCTAGATCACCACCATCAGGTGCTGAACCTGGATCTTCAGAGTATGATTTTGCAAGGAATGCAAAGTCTTCACCACTCTTAACCCTTAATCTTAGTGCATCAATTTTATCATAGAATTTTTGTTTCTCTGCTTTAGTTAGCTTTGGATGAAGTACAATCTCTCCAACCTCAAATTCAGTAGGAATATCAGGTAAGCTGTCTTTTTTATAAGAATCAAAGTATTTTTTAACCTCAAGAGGAGTGATGCTTACATCTTTCGTGATGTGTTGTTGCATATTGTCAGAAATCAATTGCTCTTTGATATCTGGTCTGATTTCATCTTTGTATTGCAGAACCGAACGGTTTAAGAATTGCTCTAGACGCTCTTCTCCACCGGCACGTTGGATTTGCATACGCATTCTTTTTTCGACTTCGTTATCCACCTGATTTTCATCTACCGTAATTGAATCGATTTCCGCCTGTTGTTTCAGCAATTTTTGCGCTAACATTTGTTGTAAAATGTAGCATTTTACCTTTTCATCGGCTGGGTTTCCAGAATTCAGGTATTGCGCATATTGCTGGTTTAGATCAGATAATAAAATGATATTATTCCCTAATACTGCAACAACTTTATCTATATTTTTCTTTTGCGCTTGTGTGTTTATAAACAAACAGATCAATCCGCCTGCAATCACTAAAAATTTCTTCATTCTATGTACGTTCAATTATAATCTTTTGCAAATTTAACATTAATATTTTTGAGGCGTTATTCTTATAATTTCGCCAGTTTTCTCAATTCCGCTTCATTTACTTTTACTTGATATCGTTCTCTAAGTTTGGAAACCCATTCTTTTTCCAACGCCCGTTGATAATCCGCGATCACTAATCCTTTTTGCTCTTCGAAAGAACCATCCCCATAGAGCGATTGGTTCCTTTCATAAAAGTTGCGGAGTTGATGTGCATCATTTTGAGCTTTATCCCAAACTTTTATCTCAGATACATTAAACATGAGTACGGCATTTTTGTACTCATTGATTACCATGGAATAAGTCGCTTTTGGAATGGATGTTCTTTTATGGGCGAGAGCGGTTTCATAATCTTTTATTTCTGAAAGATAGGCCGTATCTCTGTCAAATCCCATTTCTATAGCATCCAGTACTTTAAGTTTGAAATCCAGGTAGAGGTTTAAATAGTCTTCCAGTTCTTTAAATGCACCATTTGCAGTTCCGGTATGGGTTTTCTTATAAACCCACATAAATTCTTTACTACTTACAGCTTTCCCATTAATACTGGCTACATTTTGTGCAAATGCGCCTGCAAAGGTCATACTGAAGAAGATAATGCAACAAGTTTTTCTCACGAAAGATATATGCTATATATATTTTAAGGCATAAAAGTAATAAATAAAGGCACTATAATAAGATATTTAACTAATTTTAACAGAAAAAAGATTTCCATCAAAATCAGGATTAATGGGTAGCGAACTAACAACGAACGGAGAGGCTTTACGTTTATTTTTTACAGATGATATTTATTTGATTAAGGGGGAGGAAGGGTTTTCAACTGAGGAAGTATTGAGGTCTGTTGTTCAGGAGGTTGAGTTGGTTTCTGCAGTGGTTTCAGGGGAAGCAATTGTTCCCGATTCTATTCAGGAAGTGGTTCCAGTGATGGCAACTACACCATCCATTGATAAGAAGAAGACGCTGTCTGGTGTTTCTTCATCTCCGGCTACTCCGGCAAGTACAGTTATTCCACAACTTACTACTACTCCTGTTCAGATCCCTGCGATTGAGAAAACAGCAGCTTTACCTTTTAAATTTCTTGGAAAAAATAAAAAGAAGATTCTTATTCTGGTAAATGATGCGGAGCATGAAGTAAGTGATGAGTTGGGGAGGGAGTTGTTGCGGAAAATCGTAAAATCAATCAACCTCTCGGCTAATGATTTTGCCTTATTAAATTACGCTAATTACCCTCAAACGAGTTTTACTGCGTTGCAGCAATATTTCTCGAGTGTTCTGGTTTTCGCATTCGGTGTATCACCCTCGGCATTGCAGCTGTCAGCACAATCGGAAAATAAGATTGTAATGGAGGGAGATGTTCGCTTAATTTTTACTGCGGAATTGAGGAAGCTGGAACAAGATCCTGTTGGAAAGAAAGAATTATGGGGAAGCCTTAAACAATTGGGATTATGATCACTGAATTAGTATTTGCTACAAATAACAAACATAAAACAGAGGAGGTTGGCAATTTATTGCTTGGCCAATATAAAGTATTGAATTTAACGGATATCGGTTGTACGGTTGATATTCCAGAAACGGGTAGCACATTTGCTGAAAATGCAACTTTAAAAAGCAGCTATGTAGTGGAGAACTATCAATTGGATTGCTTTGCAGACGACAGTGGGCTGGAGATTGAAGCATTAAATCAGGAGCCAGGAATTTACTCTGCCAGGTATTCTGGTATTAAGGATGACGCTACAAACCTTAAGCTCGTACTTCAAAAAATGGAAGGCCAACAAAATAGAAAAGCCCGTTTCAGAACGGTTGTTTCTTTGTTTAAAAACCATAAGAACTACCTTTTTGAAGGTGTCATTAATGGGCAGATTGGGGAGAGGCCAATAGGAAATCAGGGTTTTGGTTATGACCCTATTTTTGTTCCTGATGGCTATGGAGAAAGTTTCGCACAGATGAGCATGGAGCAAAAGAATGAAATCAGTCACCGGGCAATAGCCATGCGCAAACTTATTGCTTTTTTAAAGGAGCAATAGGCTTAACTATCGGAGAAACTAGAGCGGCTTTAATTGGGGCCGCTTTTTTTTGGACTTCTTTTTTTATGGTATCTATTTGTGTGCTATCTAGTTTTATAGGTGAATTTTTTAACGATCGTACCGATTTTAGGCTGTCAGTTGAAGGAATAGCGACCCCTTTGACCATTTTCTTTATTGACTTTTCAGGTGATTCAGTTTCTGAAATTGATTTCCCATCAACCTCTGAAACAGCATCCACATTTTCTTCCTTCTTTTTAGGAGGCAGTTTTGGGCCTTTAGGTCCTGGAGGTTTCTTTGCACCAGGTTTCAATTTCGGTTTACCATTGATGACTTCCTTCTTAGACAAAGGTCTTAGTTCGGGTTTCCAGATAAAACCTGTTAGTAATATATCCTCTTTAAGTTCTTTAATTGGCGTTCTTACTCCTTCAGTATCTTTAATTGTAATGATCTCACTGATCTCTTTATTCTTGAAAATGATCTTTATCCGGCTACTTACCGTTTGGTTCATCTCCGTGTATATACTATCTTTTTCTCTATTGAAATAAATACTTTCGGCATTTCCATCCACAAACATCCTATTGAGCGAGCCATTAAGGAAGAAACCGGTAATCTGTTTCCCTTTTATCTGATTAAAGCGTGCAGAATCTAGGTTGACGTTCACCATAAATGCGTTACTAAGTACCTGTGAAGTGTTCAGCTGTTTGTCTTTTAACTTTAGATAAATGGTGTCGCCGGTTTGCTGTGAGCCTTCTGCCCATAGAATTGGTTTTCCATACCAGCGTAGCGTAGAATCGGAGCTGGTATAAAACAACGAATCTGCTCTGGCTTGCATATTAGATTTGTACACCTTCACATTGTGATAAGCTTTAATGATTCTTGTGGTCACCGTGTCAGCTGGATTAAAAGGAATAGAATCCTTAGCCATTACTTTATTTACGGCTTTTATCGCTGGATTTTTATTTCCTGCGGTTGTTTTATTTCCAGTTGGTGTGGCTGTTTTGTTTTTCGCTGTCTTTTTCTCCGTATTCAGTTTAGCGATTTCAGTGCCTTTAACTGTTTTTAGAGAATCTTTTGGGGCAGTTTTGACGATTTCAGGCTGTATTACCTCTACAGCTTTTAATACGGTTAGTATAGTAGTGTCTGCCAGGACTGTTTTTATTGCAGTCTTTTTTATAGGAATCTCCTTCTTTCTGATGGGGACAGTATCATTTTTCAAGGGTGTAGTCCCTTTAGAGAGCGAATCCTGAGTAATCGTTATTTTTGTCTTACTAGAATCTGCTGCGGGTACTGGGAGTGCTGTAACTGGGGTTTTATCTTTCTTCTTTGCATCTTTTTTAGCAGTAGTAGCAGTAATTGCAGGTTTTTGAGCGCCAATTTTTTCCTCTTTCTCTTCTTCTGCTTCGCCCATTTCATTGTCTTTTTTAAGGACAGGAGAGGGGATCAGTTTTAGTGATTTAAGGAGCACCATCTGAGTTTCCAAGGTGTCGGCACCCACCCAGAGCGTATCTGGGCGGAGCTTTTTGTTTACCATTATGGAATCGGTAGTTCCGAGGCCAACGTATGGGTTTTTTGTGACTACAGTACGTTGATCTATTTTGTAATAATAACCCAATTGCCCATACATCACGGTTTTATCTACCGTATCTCTAAAAACAATATTCCTTACTGCCTTACCATATCCGGCAATACCGTCGTAGTATAAACTATCTCCTTTTAGTGATTTTGAATTAGTGGTATACAGGTTTTTCTTGCCAAAATAAGCATACTGAGTTTTGGTATTATAAGCGCCATTCTCGGTGTAAAGGTTGTCGTCCTTACCTTTTATATTAGTAGGACCATAGAAATATGTCCAGTTGGTTAAGGTATTATATCTTAGTGTATCTGATTTAATGGTAGTTTCTGGGGTCACGACGACTACGTCGTAGCGAAAATAGGCATCACGACTGTTGGAAAAATAATATCCGTTTTTACTGGTCAGGGTAACATCTTTACTTACAATTTTACCGCCGGTAACATAGGTGCCTACTTTACTACCCAGGTTATAATCCAGGATATTAGTGGTTAGAATCGACTCTTTGTCGATCATTTTTACATTGCTGGTCAGGTGTGCATTTTTCGTATTCCCATCATAAGTTAATCGGTCAGAATAGATATTGATGGTATCTGCCTGGTTGATATGTACATTATCAAAGGCATCGAACACATTTCTGGATTCATAGAAAATGGCGCTATCACAAGTCAATGTAGCATTGTCTTGTTGGAATACCGGGTTTCTAAGATAAGTGGTATTGGTATTCTTTTCTACCCTCGCTCGTTTCGAGCTTTTCAATATGATTTTAGTCTTCTGCTGAGCAAGTAGAGAAAACGATAGAAGGAATAAAATAAAAAAAATAGATAGTTTCTGCACGTTACAAAGTTAGTTTTTTGCTTACCATTTTCATCAGAATAAATTTAGTTCAATTTCTCTATTTTGCTTTTGTGGAGTTGCATTGATAAAAATGGGATTATGCTGTAAAGTTTTATAAGCTAAACGTATAAAATGGCCTTATTGCTATAGGTTTAAAATTAAAGCCATTTCATCGGTCTTTGATTTGGGTAAAATAGGAGGATCAGTTGTTGCTGATAAGGATTGCTCGGAAAAAATAGATATTTTTGAAGGATGCTACCTGTTCATAATTTTAAAGCTTATATCCAGCAAAATATCCTTTTCTCTAGTAATGATCAGATCCTTCTGGCTGTTAGTGGGGGAAGAGATTCGGTTTTAATGGCTCACCTATTCAAATTGGCGGGTTATAACTTCGGAATCGCACATTGCAATTTTAACCTAAGGGGGGAGGAATCAGTTCGGGATGAACATTTCGTGAAGATGTTGGCTGCTACTTTAGAGGTACCGGCGTATATAAAGCATTTTCAAACGAAAACTTATGCCAGCAGTCATAAAATCTCTATCCAGATGGCAGCAAGAGATTTGCGTTACCAATGGTTTGAAGAGTTAAGTAAGGCGGAAGGCTACGTTTATATTGCCCTGGCTCAACATCAGGACGATGCCATAGAAACTGTACTCTTAAATCTTACCCGTGGTACTGGCATTGCCGGCTTACATGGCATCTTACCAAAAAGGGGCAAGTTGATTAGACCCTTGTTGTTTTTAACCCGCACAGAAATCAATGATTTGATCGATTCAGAAAACATTGATTATGTAGAAGACAGCTCTAATCTTAGTGTAAACTACGCAAGGAATAAAATCAGGTTAAAGGTAATTCCTCAATTAAAAGAGATCAATTCAAGTTTAGAGCTTACTTTTCAACATAATATCCAGCGCTTCGCGGATACCGAGCAGGTGTTGCAGCAAGTGGTATCGGAATTGCGCAACTCTTTGTTTAGGACGGAACATGATGGCTTATACTTGTCAATTGAGCAGGTGAAAAACTTGAATCCTCAGAAATTACTGATGTTTGAGTTGCTAAAACCTTATCATTTTTCTGAGGCTGTCATTGCAGATCTGATCCAGGGTTTAGATAAACAAAGTGGATTGTCTTTTTTCAGCAGCAGTCATCAGCTTACTTTAAACAGAGAAGAACTGATTATAAGTCCACTGAAAGATGAAGAGAGGGGGCAACATTTACTTTGGCATGCAGCAGAAGATAAAATAGAAACACCAAATGGGATTATCAACACTTTAAGAATGAGCAAAGCAGAATTTGATAAAGATTACCAGATTGCGAAAGACTCAAACCAAGCGTATCTCGATACCGATCAACTGATCTATCCCTTAATTTTAAGAAGCAGGCAGCCGGGAGATCGGTTTAAGCCATTTGGGATGAAACATTTCAAAAAGCTCAGTGATTTTTTTATTGATGAAAAAGTTCCGGTGACCAGAAAAGATGCGGTACCAATTTTGCTGAACGGAAATGGAGAGGTGATTTGGGTAGTCGGAATGCGTCAGGACAATCGGTATAAGATCAGCTCAGCAACGAAAAATATAACAATATTGACCTTTGTAACGCCATATATTACAAATTCTAAACAATCTTAATTCGCTTGTTTTGCTATGCAAAGGAAAAAACAAGTAACTTTATTGAAAATTATATAGATGGGGAACCGATACGCTTTTTTGGAGAAACAATATATAGGCCGCGATTATATCCGAATCTGTATTCGTTTGGTAATGGCTGCATTTTGTTTTGCGGCTTATGTTTATGAACGTGACCGCGACAATACCCAGGACTTATTTTTGGTAGTAGGTTTCGGGATCATTGCTGTCTCCATTATTTTGCTTTTCATGATACAATATAAAACAATCATTGAGGATAAAAAGATCCTGATAGACGGATTGTGGTCTGCCAGAAAAGTAGAAATCGACTTGAACACCATTAAGAGCGTAAGAAAAGACACCTATAGCAATTACCTGTTCAATAACCCTGTTTATAACCTGCACCGAAAGGGAAGTGTACGCTTCTATTCTTCTGGAAAAGATGCTGTTGTACTAACTGATCGTGATGGTTTCGAATACTTCATTGGCACCCAACGCCCAAACGAGATGTACCTGGTTATTAAAGACCAGATGAAATCTTAAATAATTGCATTTGTTTAACACAAAGCTCAGTTTAAGTATTGTTCTTTGCATTTGTAAAAACAAAAGAAATCAAACCGTTTTTCTGGATTGGTGTTGTCTTTACAGCACGGTAAACAAGCAAGCTGTGTCGGTTTTAAATCCTACAGCTTAAATCGTGTATTTGAGATAAGAATATCACAAAAAAACAAATTCGCTAGAATGAAAATAGGTATTGTTTGTTACCCAACTTTTGGAGGTAGTGGTGTAGTCGCTACTGAATTAGGTAAAGCGCTCGCTGATGAAGGACATCAGGTACATTTTATTACTTATAGTCAGCCTGCACGCCTCGACTTTTTCTCTGCCAACTTATTCTATCATGAAGTTTCTGTAAGGGATTATCCCTTGTTTGACTATGCACCTTATGAATCAGCACTGGCGAGTAAGCTCGTAGATGTAGTTCGTTTTGAACAATTGGATATTCTCCATGTTCATTACGCCATTCCACATGCTTCCGCTGCATTTATGGCCAAACAGATTCTGGAAACTTATGGAATAAACATTCCTTTTGTGACCACTTTGCACGGGACAGATATTACACTTGTGGGGAAAGACCCTACTTATAAGCCAGTGGTTACCTTCTCTATCAATAAATCTGATGGGGTAACTACCGTATCACAAAACCTGAAAGAAGATACAGAGGCACATTTTGAGATCACGAATGAGATCAAAGTGATCCCGAATTTTATAGATTTCAATCGCTTTAGCTTAAAGCCAAAAGATCACTTTAAAAAGGCAATTGCACCAAATAATGAGCGCATCTTAATCCATACGTCTAACTTTAGAAAAGTGAAGCGTACCCAGGATGTGATCAAAACGTTTGAAAAGATTCAGAAAAAGATCCCTTCTAAATTATTAATGGTGGGTGATGGTCCTGAGCGTGTTTATTGTGAACAATTGTGCAGAGACCTGGGGATTTGCGAGCATGTACGTTTTCTTGGGAAACAAGATGCGATAGAAGAAATCCTTTCTGTATCTGATTTATTCCTGATGCCTTCAGAGTCTGAAAGTTTTGGATTGGCAGCATTGGAAGCAATGGCTTGTAAGGTGCCTGCGATCACTTCTAACGCAGGTGGACTTCCTGAGTTGAATGTGAATGGCTTTTGTGGTTTTATGAGCAACGTAGGCGATGTAGAGGATATGGCTGCTAAAGGGATCCAGATTCTGGAAAATGATGAGATATTACAACAGTTTAAGGAAAATGCCTTTATTAGAGCGCAGGACTTCGACCTGAAGAAAATCCTTCCAATATATGTAGCTTATTACCGCCAGATTATTGAAGAAGCAAAAATTAACAACCCTGTTAAAGTAGTCTTAAAAGCAGCTACGAAATAAATTACTCTTGTAATTTCAAACTTAAAAAAGAAAGGCCTTCGGATATTCCGAAGGCCTTTCTTTTTTAACACCTTTTGATCTTATAGCCAGTTGTTGATTATTTAACTGGAGCAAAGATTAAGCAAACCGGAGCGCCTACTTCAATTCTTTTACCGGTATCAGTTAATGCACCCGTTTCGACATTACGTTCAAAAATAACAATGTTATTGGTGTATTGGTGTGCTACTAATAAGTATTTTCCGCTTGGATCAATGGCGAAGTTTCTCGGGCCTTTCCCTAAAGTAGGGACATAACCTCTTACGCTAAGTAAGCCACCCTTTTCAATAGCAAAAATGGTGATCTTATTTTCGGAGCCTCTGTTACTTGCATATAGAAATTTACCATCAGGAGAAAGGTGAATATCGGCAGCTCCATTTTCTCCTTTGAAACCATCTTCTGTGATTTTAGTCTCCTGAATTTCGGTCAGATTACCATCGCTGTAACTGAACACGGTGATTCCACCATCGATTTCATGAATCAGGTAAGCATATTTACCATCTTTACTGAAAACAAGATGTCTGGGGCCAGCTCCAGGGTTAATTGCAACACTATCTTTAATACTTAGTACTTTATTTCCACCATTTGGATTGTATGCATACGTATACACCTTATCCGTACCCAGGTCGTTCACGACTACATATTTGTGATCAGGACTAAACTGTACCATATGTACGTGAGAACTTCCCTGACGGTCTTTATCAACACTTCTTCCACTATGTTTCACAAGTTGCTTAATAGGGGATAACGCAGCATTCTTTTCAATGCCAAATACGGAGATGCTACCGCCTGAATAATTTGCGGTAATCACGTTCTTTTGATCGGCAATAATAAAACAAGGATCTGCGCCATTGGTAGGCTGTTTGTTTATTAAAGTCAATTTTCCGGATGGGGCGTCAAAAGTAAAGGCAGTTACTGCGCTGGTTCCTGAAGTTTCATTGACTGCATAAATAGTTTTATTTCCATCACCCAGAGCCAGGTAACTTGGGTTTTCTACATTTTTAATGACGCTTTTTGCTTTAAAAGCAGAGGTGTTGGCATCGAAGTCGTAGACATAAATCCCCTCACTTTTCCCTGTATTGGTATATGTACCTACAATTAAATTATAATCTTTTTTTTGAGCGCAGCTTTGTAGTGCCAGCATAATGATTGGGAAAAATAAGAGTTTCTTCATGAGGGCTAATTTATTTAAAATTATCTTAAAAAAACAAAAGCCTGTTCCTTATGGTTAAGGGACAGGCTAATGATGTTTTATTGGATCTTTTTAAGGAGATTACTTGATCAGATGTTTGATCTGAATCAATTCATGCTCTTCTAAATATCTCCATCTTCCACGTGGAAGGTCTTTTTTAGTCAGGTTACCGTAAACTACACGGTCAAGTTTCACGACATCATAACCTAAGTGTTCAAATATTCTTCTTACGATTCTATTTTTACCACTATGGATCTGGATACCGATTTCTTTTTTAGAACCACCAGCTACATAAGAGATATTATCAGGTTTGATCAAACCATCTTCCAATTCTAAACCGAACTGAATTTTGTTGAAATCACCTTGACTTAAAGTCTTACTTAATTCTACATGGTAGATTTTTGTGATGCCATTTCTTGGGTGAGATAACTTATCAGCAAGATCGCCATCATTGGTCATCAACAATAAACCTGTAGTGTTACGGTCTAATCTTCCTACCGGATAAATACGTTCTCTGCTTGCTTTCTCTACCAATTGCATTACGGTACGGCGTTCCTGAGGATCATCAGTAGTCGTAATATAATCTTTAGGCTTGTTTAACAACACGTAAATTTTCTTTTCGCGTTTCAACAATTCACCGTTATAACGGATTTCATCTTTCGCAGGGTCAATTTTATGACCAAGTTCAGAAATTGCTTCTCCATTTACTGATACCACACCAGCAGCAATCAGCTCATCCGCTTTACGACGGGAGCAAATGCCTGAATTGGCGATGTATCTGTTCAAACGAATTAAGCCGTCATCTTTAACGATAGGTGCTTTTCTACTACGCATAGTAGTATTGCCACCTTCTGCGCGATCAGGACGTGCATCACGAGGTTTGAAATCTCTTGAACCGCCTTCGTCTTCTCTTTTTCTAAAAGGTCTGCTGTCAGTACTTCTTGAAGTACCACCTTTATTATCATCAAATTTCCTGAAAGGTTGATCCCCTTTTCCGAAATGGTCTTTCTTTATATAACTACGGGTTTTGTCAGAAGGAGGTACATCTCTTGAGCTTCCTGCACTATGAGGTTTGAAATCTCTTGAACCGCCTTCACGAGGTTTGAAATCTCTTGAACCGCCTTCACGAGGTTTGAAATCTCTTGAACCACCTTCACGTGGTTTGAAATCTCTTGAACCACCTTCTCTAGGTTTGAAATCTCTTGAACCACCTTCACGAGGTTTGAAATCTCTTGAACCGCCTTCACGAGGTTTGAAATCTCTTGAACCACCTTCTCTAGGTTTGAAATCTCTTGATCCACCTTCACGTGGTTTGAAATCTCTTGAACCACCTTCACGTGGTTTGAAATCTCTTGAACCACCTTCACGTGGTTTGAAATCTCTTGAACCACCTTCTCTAGGTTTGAAATCCCTTGAACCACCTTCACGTGGTTTGAAATCCCTTGATCCACCTTCTCTAGGTTTATAGTCTCTAGAACCGCCTTCTCTTGGGTTAAAATCTCTCGGGCCACCAAACTTTTTATCTTTCCCCTCTTTGTCGTCAAACTTGCTTTTGCCTTTATAGGAGGAATCTCCTCCGCTACGGCTTTGGCCTGTTGAACTTCTGTTTCCCGGTTTGGACTTGTCATCCCGACTGTTCCTGTTGTTGTCTTTCATCATGATACGCTATTATTCCGCATAATTTATGCGGGTGCAAATTTAGTAAAAATCGAGCAATTTATTGCTAATATTTTGCGAAGTTGTAAGAGTTGTAAAAAATCGCTGTCTATGGGTGTTTAAACGTGGATTTTGGAGACACTTTCTGTAAAAGGTTGATAATTAAGATAATATACGTTATCTTTGCAAACGTTTTAAAATTGTTAACCAAAAAAAGGAGGAAAATGATAAAGAAACACATAATAACATTAACGGTAATAATTACATTACTGGTAATCGCAAAAGTGTTTGCTTACAACATGCCCCAAGCAGCAGAAAGTCTTTTAAAAGAAGAAAAAACAACAAAAAATACGGATACATTAGTATCAGAGATCGAAGAGCCAGCTCAAACAATGGCTGATCTAAAATTTGCAGAGGAAGGACTACCATTAGGGGATGCCATTGTGGAGCGGAAAATGGAAAGAGCCCTTGCTAAATTTAGTTACAGTAATCTACAAACCAACCGTTTGCATAATAAAGCAGCAGAATGGTTTCCTGTAATAGAACCAATACTTGCCGCCTACGGCATTCCTGAAGACTTTAAGTATATGCCTTTAGTGGAATCAGGATTAAAGTCGGGCGTATCTCCAAAAGGAGCAGCAGGATTCTGGCAGTTTATGCCGGCTACTGCACGCAGTTATGGTTTGAGAGTTAATTCGAAAGTAGACGAGCGAAACAACTTACGCAAGTCAACAATCGCTGCCGCCAAATACATCAAAGAACTCTACGGAATTTTTGACAATTGGGCACTCGTTGCAGCGGCCTATAATGTTGGTGACAACCACATGAGGAAGCAGATTAACAGGCAAAAACAAGACAATTATTTCAAGATGAAACTGAACAGCGAAACGGCTAGTTACGTTTACAAATTGATTTCCATGAAACAGATCATGGAATATCCGGATCAATACGGTTATAAAGCGCCAAGAGCCTTTATTGCTTACAATGCGGAGAAAGCTGCAAGCGAAGCTGATAAAGCAGAGCGAGCAGAGTAATAAAAGAATAAAACACACACAAAGGGGGGAGCCGGAATTTATTCCGGCTTTTTGTTTTCTCGGAAAATCACTATTTTACTGCCCTATGAAACTGTTAAAATTGCGCATTACCGGAATGACCTATAGTCCGGGCGAAACACTGCTCATCAGTTTTGAGCCAATTGCAGCGCCGAAACCGAGCTATCTGGCCGGACAATTCTTAACGCTTGTATTTGAGGTAAATGGAAAAGAATTGAGGAGGTCATATTCCCTTTGCAGTTCTCCGGATCTGGATGAACCCTTAGTTATTGCGATCAAAAGAGTAGAAAATGGAGAAATTTCGAGGCTCTTACATCATAAAACTGCCATAGGTGATGTGCTTACCGCATTAGAACCGAATGGACAATTCAGCTATCTTCCGCAGGAAGAGATCAAAAGAACGGTATTTTTATTCGCAGCAGGAGTGGGGATCACGCCATTATTCTCGATATTAAAGACGGCATTGACTGTTGAAAAACATACCAAAGTCATTTTAGCATACAGCAACAAATCTGCTGAAGGCAGTTTATTCTATGAGGAACTCAATGAATGGCAGCAAAAGTATCCGGATCGTTTAAAAATCATTTACTTGTTCAGCACCGCTAAAAATCTGATGATGGCCCGATTAAACGGCCAGCTTATCGAGCGTATTGTTGCTGAAAACAATGAATTTGAAAAAGAAGACACCTTACTTTATACCTGTGGTCCGGTAGATTACATGGATGTCTGTAGAATTACCTTATTAAATCTGGGTTTCCAGCAGGCGCAAATCAAAAGAGAAACTTTTGTGCTACCTGAAGATGAGGCTGATGAAGACGATACTACAGAAAAGATCGTAAAAGATACCAATACCTATTCTGTGATCCTCAATTTCAAAGGAGAAATAAAGGAAATCATGGTTCCTTACCACCAGAGTATTTTGGATGCGGCTTTAGAACAGGGCATCAACCTCCCATATAGTTGTCATGCGGGCATTTGTAGCACCTGTACTGCCAATTGCATCAAAGGGCAGGTAAGAATGGATTATAATGAAGTTTTAATGGACAACGAGATTGAAGCAGGAAGAGTGCTAGTCTGTACCGGACACCCGACTGAAAACGGGACTACATTAGTTTGGTAATTATGATCAGCCCTATGGCTTTAAGCTTTTCTTTTGATAAAATTTTTAGCATTTTTGTGGCTGAAAATTTGTTGTCTTAAATATATAGATATCAGTATTGTTTTAATAAAAATATGAGCAAAAATACCGTTGACCTGGGCGAGCAAAAGGATGTAGAAGTATATGGTGCCAGGGTACATAACCTTAAAAATATAGACATCTCCTTTCCCCGAAACAAGCTGGTAGTGATTACCGGATTGAGTGGAAGCGGAAAGTCCTCTTTGGCATTTGATACCATTTATGCGGAGGGACAGCGTAGGTACATGGAAACTTTCAGCGCGTATTCCCGCCAGTTTATGGGTGGAATGGAGCGTCCTGATGTGGATAAAGTATCAGGATTAAGTCCGGTGATTGCCATTGAGCAAAAAACAACCAGCAAAAACCCAAGATCTACCGTTGGTACCATTACAGAAATCTACGATTTCATGCGTTTATTGTATGCCCGTACGGCGGATGCTTTCTCTTACAATACCGGGGAGAAAATGGAACGCATGAGCGAAGATCAGATCCTTGGAAACATCTATAAGAAATTCGCAGGTATGCCGGTGAATATCCTTGCACCCGTAGTAAAGGGACGTAAAGGACACTATAGAGAATTATTCGAGCAAATTCGCAAACAAGGATATATTAAAGTGCGCATAGATGGAGAAATCCAGGATATGAGCCCTAAAATGCAGGTGGATCGTTATAAGATCCATGATATTGAGGTGGTTATAGACCGTCTGATTATCGATAAGGAAGACCAGAAAAGACTTCAGGATTCTCTTCAAACTGCAATGAAGATGGGAAAAGGCATCATTAAAATCAGCGATAAGGACAATAATGTCTCTCATTTTAGTCGCTTTCTGATGTGCCCAACCACGGGGATTTCTTATGATGAGCCACAGCCTAACAGTTTCTCTTTTAACTCTCCTTACGGAGCTTGCGAAAGTTGCGACGGTCTAGGTTACATTTTCGTGATTGATAAAGAATCGGTGATGCCGAATCCTAAGCTGAGCATCATGAACGGCGGTTTAGCACCATTAGGCGAATACCGCGACATCTGGGTATTCCAGGTATTGAAAGCATTGGCTAAAAAATATAGCTTCTCTTTATCTACGCCGCTTGAAAAACTTACTGAAGAACAAATTGGGATCATTCTGGACGGTTCTCATGAATTATTAAGCGTAGCTGTAGAGTATAACAAATGGAATGTTCAGAACTACCAGATCACCTTTGATGGGATCATTAAGCTGTTAGAAGAACAACAAGAGAAAAAAGGCGAAGGTGCAATTGATGATATGGAGACCTTCCGTAAACTGAAAACCTGCCCGGTTTGTAATGGTGCAAGGTTAAAGAAGGAAAGTTTGCACTTTAAAATTGACGGAAAAAACATCTTTGAGCTGGCAGAAATGGATATCAACAGCTTAAAAGCCTGGTATGTGGACTTGGAAAGCCGTTTGTCTGAGCGTCAAAATACGATTGCTAAAGAGATTCTTAAAGAAATCAGGACCAGATTGGGCTTCCTGACAGATGTAGGCTTGAATTACCTTTCTCTGGACCGTACGGCACGTACTCTATCCGGTGGAGAGGCGCAAAGGATCCGTTTGGCGACACAAATCGGCTCTCAGCTGATGAATGTGATGTATATTCTGGATGAGCCAAGTATCGGTTTGCATCAGCGCGACAATGAGCGATTGATCGGTGCCTTGAAAAATTTAAGAGACCTTGGGAATACCGTATTGGTGGTAGAACACGACAAAGACATGATTCTGGAAGCAGATCACGTAATTGATGTTGGACCTGCAGCGGGAGTTCGCGGCGGTGAAATCGTAGCACAGGGTACTCCCGCGGAGATTCTAAAATCGGATACCTTAACCGCAGCTTATCTGAACGGTAAAAAAGGGATTGAAGTCCCTAAAAAACGCAGAAAAGGAACTGGACATAAATTATCTATCATTAAAGCTAGCGGACATAATTTAAAAGACGTATCAGTAGACTTCCCACTGGGTAAATTTATTGCCGTAACTGGTGTATCCGGAAGTGGGAAATCCAGTCTGATTACCGAAACCTTATATCCGATCTTAAACCATCATTTTTTTAGGGCTAAGAAACATCCTTTGCCTTACGAAAAAATCAGTGGCATCAAAGAAATAGATAAAGTAATTGAAATCGATCAGGCACCTATCGGGCGTACGCCAAGATCTAATCCTTCCACCTATACAGGCGTTTTTTCTGACATCAGGAACTTGTTTGTACAATTGCCGGAAGCAAAGATCAGAGGCTATAAACCTGGTCGTTTCTCCTTCAATGTAAAAGGAGGAAGGTGTGAAACTTGTCAGGGGGGAGGAATGAAAGTCATAGAAATGAACTTCCTTCCGGATGTACAGGTGCCTTGTGAAGAATGCGGAGGAAAAAGATACAACAGAGAAACACTGGAAGTGCGTTACCGCAGTAAGTCCATCAGCGATGTACTTGACATGAGTATCGAAGAAGCTTGTGATTTCTTTGAGAACATGCCAGTGATCTACAGAAAGATCAAAACCCTTAAAGATGTAGGTTTAGGATATATCACTTTAGGTCAGTCTTCTACCACGCTTTCCGGTGGAGAAGCCCAAAGGGTAAAACTGGCTACTGAACTTTCTAAAAAAGATACGGGAAAAACATTTTATATTCTGGATGAGCCTACTACTGGCTTACATTTTGAGGATATTAATGTACTCCTTGGGGTGTTGAATGAACTGGTAGAAAAAGGAAATACCGTACTGGTCATAGAGCATAACCTGGACGTCGTAAAAGTAGCGGATTGGGTGATCGATTTAGGAGAAGAAGGTGGTATTGGCGGTGGTCGGATCATCTTTGAAGGAACTCCTGAAGGATTGGTACAAAACCCGATTAGTTTAACCGGTAAATTTTTGAAGAAAGAAATGGGTTTATAAAATCTATCCTATGTCAGTTTTCTTAAATGCCTATTTACCCGATACAGATCCATCGAGTAAAGAACAGGTAGTTGATTCTGGATTAAAAAAACAAAGTGCAGAAGCGAGTGCTTCTCCATATAAATTAGTTGAACTGGCCGATATACGCGGTATGGTAAAGCCCAGAGTGGCTTTTTCTCATAAGGGAACTTATGGCCATGCCCTGCTCATTGCCGGCGAAGAAAAGACCATGGGCGCTGCGTTGCTGTGTGCTAAGGGCTGTTTATACGCAGGAGTTGGATTGCTGAGCCTTTCTATTCCTGCGCAGGGCTTAATGGCGCTAAATAGCACTTTGCCAGAGGCAATGTACCTGGAGCGCTCCAGTTTGCTTAGATCAAGAACATTAGATAACTACGATGCGATTGCTATCGGACCGGGCATTGGCCGGATGTTAGATAGCATTACCATTATGGCGGGGATTTTCGCATTGAAACAACCGGTGGTGATCGATGCGGATGCTTTAGCCATATTAGGAGGCCATCCGGATCTATTCCATCTTTTGCCTAAAGATTCCATACTTAGTCCACATGTAAAAGAATTTGACCAGCTTTTTGGTCCCCATGAAAACTGGTGGGATCGCTTGCAAACTGCCAGAATGGAGGCTAAAAAGAGAGGAATAGTGATCCTGCTTAAAAATCAATATACTTTCATAATCGATCATGAAGGGGATGTGTCTATCAATCAAACGGGCAATCCGGCGATGGCGCAGGGAGGAATGGGGGATGTGTTAACGGGCATACTGACTGCTTATCTGGCGCAAGGATATAGCGCTAAAGCTGCGGCCTTACTGGCTTGCTATTTCCATGGCAAGTCCGGTGACGAGCTGAGCAGTACGCATTTCAATGTAACAGCCTCACAGGTAGCGATGCAAGTTCCAATTACTGTAAAAAGCATATTTGATAATAGATAAGGGAAAGTGCTTAAACGCCACCCATGGCAATCATTTGATCCATTGTTGGACCAGCTGAACCACCTCTTTTTTCTAAAGTAACGGCAAAGGCATCTGCACCTGCAATTTCCTTCATTTTCAAAAGAATGTGGCTACTATCTGTCTTCACATCAAATACACCAAGGTCTACCGGTTTTCCTTTTACCAGGGCCCAAAGTTGATATTGATGTGCCTCATCGTTTTTAGGAAGGCTCATTTTAGAATTATCCAACATGACATGGCGACCTGAAGTATGCCAATACACCGTCATTTTAGCCTGAGGATCCATTTTCGTTCCTGCCAAACGCACAGTTTTCCAGTCCGGATCAGCAGGCATATCTGCAATGGTTTGCAATTCCTTATTGGTTTCTGTCATGTAATTCACCGTAGCGGCAAATCGTTGTTTATCTTGATTTAAAGCAATGATCTGATTTTTTGCAGTATCTAATTCCGTGTGTGCAGAATAAAGGGCAATGCCACTTACCACTAATAATGTTGCGCAGGCTGCTAATGCAATTTTTAAGGTTCTGATTTTCGCATCATATCCATGTGGTGCCAGAGGCAAAACTTTTGTTGCTTCCTGTTGATCAGCAACAGCTGGAATGGGTTTGGCCACAGGTGTTTCCTGAGCATTTTCCATGGCAGTGATTTTACCCAGGATAATACTTTCTAATTCTGGAGAAGGGCTGATGGCATTTTGCATGGCATATTTTTCCATAGCAATTTCAATTGCAGTAATCTCCTTTTTTACATCCGGATATTTTGCTGCCATTGCTTCCACTTCACGTTGTTCTTGCGCGTTAAGATCGCCGAGAACGTAAAGTTCAAGTGTGCCTGATTCAATATATGCTTTTCCCTCTTCCACTTTAATTAAAATGCTTTCTTAATTCCATAATAGCCATCCTGATGCGGGTTTTAACCGTACCTAATGGCAAGTCTAATTCTTCTGCCGCTTCAACATGTGTGTATCCTTTGAAATAAACCATATTCAATACATGATTGAATTCTGGTTTCAATGCAGTGACCATGTCTTTCAAACCGATCAGGTCTGAGTTGAAAGTTGTTTCTTTCTGTGCGTCAATGAAATCTACGTTATTTTCGATGTCTTGGTTTTTATTGGCGTTCTTAAAATCTTTTGAACGGAGCTTATCGATTGATAAATTCCGGGCAATATTCATCATCCAGGTAAACAGACGTCCTTTTGAGGGGTCATAACTATCTGTAGAGTTCCAGATTTTTAAGAAAGTTTCTTGCAGTATATCTTCCGCTACTTCAGTATGGGAGACAATTCTCGAAATTACGCCAAACAAAGAAGCTGAATACATATCGTATAATGCTTTCATAGCATTAGTATCTCTGGCTTTTAAAGCCAGAATGAGCTGATCTTCAGTGAGGGAGATTTTCTTTGTCGTTGTCAAGGTTTACTAATATACAGATATACAGTAAACCTTAACAAGAAAAGTTAAATTTTGTTTGCTTTTTATCGCTTATAGATCAAATAGGTGTTTTTCAGCATGATAAGAAGAACGCACCAATGGTCCGCTTTCTACATATTTGAAACCTTTTGCCATTCCTACCTCTTTGTATTTGGCAAACTGATCTGGATGTATCCAGTCCAGCACCGGGTGGTGATTGCGGGTTGGCTGCAGGTATTGTCCTAAAGTAAGGATATGAACGCCATTGGCAACTAAATCGTCCATTGCTTCATATACATCTTCTTCCGTTTCTCCTAAACCAAGCATAATTCCTGTTTTAGTTCTCAATCCGAAATCAGAAATGCGTTTAAGACATTCTAAACTTCTATCGTATTTTGCCTGGATGCGTACTTGTTTGGTTAAACGTCTTACCGTTTCCACATTATGAGACATCACCTCTGGTCTTTCCTCCAGTACGCGGTATAAATTGTCCCAGATCCCTCTAAAGTCAGGGATTAAAGTCTCTAAAGTAGTTTCCGGACTTTCTCTTCTGATCGCCTGTAAAGTCTCTGCCCAAATGATAGAACCACCATCTTTCAGGTCATCTCTATCTACGGAGGTAATTACACAGTGTTTTACCTGCATCAATTTTACTGAGTTTGCCACACGATTAGGCTCATCAGTATCCACAGCTAATGGTCTGCCGGTAGCTACTGCACAGAAAGAGCAGGAGCGGGTACAGATATTTCCAAGAATCATGAAGGTTGCAGTACCGGCACCCCAGCACTCGCCCATATTCGGGCAATTGCCACTTTCGCAAATGGTATGCAGTTTATGCGTGTCTACCAGACTACGTACTTGTGCATATTCTTTACCAACAGGAAGCTTAACTCTAAGCCAATCAGGTTTACGTTGTACTGTGTTTGCGGAAACAACCGGAAGTTCGATCATGGGACAAAGTTAAGCAATAGGTTTGAATAGTTATAAAAATGCCTGCTTTAACAACGCTAATCTGACAGTTTTAAAAAAATATGTTAATCTTGCAGTCTAAATACTAAGCGATGGCAACTTCAAAAATAACTTATAACGGAAGTTTGAGGACAACTTCTGTTCATGAACGTTCGGGAAATGAGATCATAACTGATGCACCTGTAGACAACCAGGGTAAGGGGGAGGCGTTTTCGCCGACAGATTTATTGGCTACTTCTTTAGGAAACTGTATGCTTACGATTGTGGGAATTGCTTCCGCATCACATGGATTCAACATTGATGGGGCTACTTGTGAGATCACAAAGATCATGGCCGAAAATCCAAGGAGGGTTTCGGAAATTGTGGTCAATTTCCAATTCCCTGCAAATGGTTATTCTGATAAGGATAAAACGATCATTGAGCGTTCGGCACATACTTGTCCGGTGGCGATGAGTTTACACCCTGATATCAAGCAAACGGTATCTTTTAATTATTAATCATTTCGGCAACCTCCTCCGCGGAGATGTCGCTATGTGAAGCATCAAGTATACAATCTCCGTCTTTGATCAATAAGATCTGTGGAGATTCGTGATGCACCTGGAAGGTTTCTGCAATATTTGCAGAAATCTCCCTGAAGCTCACTAAATCCAGGAAGTATAGATTTGTAGTTTCAGGAATCGCTTCCCAGTCCAGCTCAAAGCGTCTTTTTGCCATGCTACTTACCGAACAACGGGTACTGTGTTTAAAAATTAAACTGTATCCTTCTTTATTTTTTATCTCGCTGATCTGAGCCAGATCATTTATCTGTGTCCACTGCATCAAAATTCTTTTAATAGGTATTATATCTTTCCTTATCGTCTTTTCTGCGGATAAGAGCCATAAGCCGGGCATAGTTTATTAGAGCAGGCTTGTAGCAGCATCACCGTACAGGATAAGCAAAGCAATAAAATGACTAATTTTTTCATTTTCAAATGATTTAAAAAATTTCTTCTACTAAATTACCAATTTTAATACGAAGAAACAATGCTTTGCTAAGCAGTAACTGCCAGTTCAGACATTTTCAGCGCTGTAATTGCCGCCTCATCGCCTTTGTTGCCATGTTTCCCACCTGCGCGGTCAATTGCCTGTTGTAAATCATTGGTAGTCAGTACGCCGAAAATTACGGGCTTACTGTATTTTACGCTCACCTGAGTTACACCATGTGCCACTGCATCGCAGATAAAGTCGAAATGTTTCGTGTCGCCCTGAATCACACAACCTAAGCAAATTACGGCATCCAGATCCTGGTGTTTCTTTAACAGGATATCAGCAGCTGAAGTTAGCTCAAAACTACCCGGTACTGCGATAGAAAGAATGTTCTCTTCCGCAACGCCATGGTCTAGTAAGGTTTTTAAAGCGCCATTATATAGGCTGCCTGTGATTTCTGCATTCCACTCCGCAACAGCGATTGCGATCTTAAACGCCGCACCATTAGGAACGGTAGTATGTGAAAAGTCAGATAGGTTTTTAAGTTGTGTTGCCATAATGCAAATATAAGGAAAGGGTACAAAAAAAGGCTAGCCGTAATGGCTAACCTTTGTCATAATATTTTTTAACGTCCTACTTCAGCTGAACGGAAGCGCGTGCGATGTATTCATCGATCATTGCTGCTTCCTGGCTTTCCGGAAATTGAGTTTTAATTTTTGTGTAAGCTTCTTCTGCAGATTTGAAATCTTTCAGATGCTCATAAACTAATCCTAGTTTTTTAAGGAACATTGGAGAAGTGAATTTGTTGCTCGCTTTATCAGCTGCTTTCTTGTAATAAGTAGCCGCTTGTTTGAAGTCTTTCAACTCGCTATAAGCATCACCTAATAAACCTAAAGCCAATGGATCTGCTACAGGACTTCCTGTTTCAGAATATTTACCCAAAGCTTCTGTCGCTTTTTTGTACTCACCTTTACGCAAATAGATACCACCTAAATAAAGGTTGGCTAAGTTTGCTGATTTGGTATTGTCGTACTCTTCCGCAATTTTTTCTAAACCTGGATAACCACCTTCGCCATTGATTGCTTTGTTGGCAAGAGAATCTACACCAAGAAACTGCTCTGCTTTATACATTTTAGCCGATGCTTCTTGTGCTCTGTCTTTTAGATACACATTCTGATACCAAAAATAGATTCCAATTAATAGCACTACAGCGCCTGCAATGAACAAAAGGCTTTTTGAATTTTCTTCTAAAAAGGAACCCTTTCTTACCGGGTGACTCGTTTCTTTTTCTGTTGTAGACATTTTATTTAAAAAAATTAAGGATTGCAAAAATACATTTTTATGGGAAAGTATCAACCCCTTTCGGTCGATTTCTTAAACTTTGTTACCTAAATGGTTAAACCGAACTACCTGATGGTTAATAATCTACTGCATAGAGGCTAAAAACTGCTTTGAAGCTCGAATATAAAAGGATAAATAAATGATACCACCGCTTGACTATATTCACAAAGCTAAACGGTAACTTTGCTGCATACAACTATGTGGTTAAAAAACATTACACTCCTCAACTTTAAAAATTATTCTGATGCAAGTCTTAGTTTTTCCAAAACTGTAAATGCGTTTGTAGGGAATAATGGTGCAGGAAAGACCAATTTATTAGATGCAATTCATTACCTCTGCTTATGTAAAGGATACTTCAATCCCATAGATAGCCAGCAGATCAAAACATCCGAAGATCTATTTTTGATCCAGGGGGATTTTGAGCGTGAAGCAAAGAATGAGAAGATCACCTGCGGGGTAAAAAGAAATCAAAAAAAACAATTCAAGCGCAATAAAAAGGAATACGATAAACTCGCCAACCATATTGGCTTATTCCCATTGGTGATGATCTCACCTTACGACACCACGATCATCATGGAGGGTAGCGAAGAGCGCAGAAGGTTTATGGATAATGTGATCTCTCAAACGGATGCACAATACTTGGATGAGTTGATGATGTACAATAAGCACATGTTAAACAGAAATGCTTTATTGAAACAGATTGCGCTGACGAGGAGGTATGATCCTACTTTATTGGAAATTTACAATGAGCAGCTGGTACAATCTGGCGATAAGATCTTTGCCAAACGCGAGCAGTTCATGGCTGATTTTATTCCTTTATTCAATAAATATTATCAGTACCTGACGGATGATAAAGAAGAGGTGAGTTTAACCTACCTCAGTCAATTGAAAGATACTCCTTTTCTGAAACTATTAAACCAGTCTATTGAGAAAGATAAAATCCTGGAACGTACCACCACTGGTATTCATAAAGACGACCTGATCTTTACGATTACGGCCATGCCTTTAAAGAAGTTTGGTTCCCAGGGCCAACAAAAATCTTTTTTAATTGCCTTGAAATTAGCGCAATATGCTTATCTTCAGAAGTTTAAAGGGTTCAAGCCCTTGTTGTTGCTGGATGATATCTTTGATAAACTTGATGACAACAGGATGCATAAGCTAATGGAAATGGTATCACATCATGATTTTGGGCAGATCTTTATTACAGACACCGGTAAGGAACGGGTGATGGCAGTATTCAATAAGATCGATGTGGCAGTCACTTTATTCGAAGTAAATAACGGGGCAGTAGAAAATGCGTAAACCTAATGATATCACCTTAAAAGAAGGCATTGGCAAATTGCTCAATGTCTATAAGCTGAAGGGCAAATTTGATGAAACCACCATCATTGCACTATGGCCGGAACTGATGGGCGTAGCCATTGGCAATCGCACCACGCAGATCTACATTTTTCAAAAGAAACTTTTTGTGAGAATTGAATCGTCGGTGATTAAAAATGAACTGATGATGGTCAGAACCGGAATCATTGAAAAATTAAATGAACGTGCCGGTTCTGAAGTAATCATAGAAATTGTATTTCTATAAGGTTTAACTGCGACCTCCAAAGATTCGGCTAACCAGCCAGATCACCAATGCAAGCACCAGTACAATCACGATAATACCGGTCCATACGCCAGCTTTGAATATACCTGTTACGAGTTCACAGCTCATGAGCGTGCTGGACAGTAGGGCAACAAGGGCCAGTGGGAAATATCTTTTTGCGATCATAAGCTTTTCTTTAGCTCTAATAACAAAGCAATTTCCCAATGGTTTTCCTCGGGCTTATTCGCCGTTTACTTTCAATAATTCTACTTCGAAAATTAAAGTGCTGTAAGGTGGGATATCCTGTCCCGCGCCACGCTCACCATAAGCCAGGTTATAAGGGATGAAAAATCTGTATTTTGAACCTGTAGACATCAATTGAATTCCTTCTGTCCATCCTGCAATCACCCTGTTTAAAGGCAATGAAAGTGGCTCATTTCTATCGTAAGAGCTGTCAAACTGTTTTCCGTTTAACAAAGTTCCTTTGTAGTGTGCTAAAACCGTATCCGTAGCCTTTGGCTTGATGCCGGTTCCTTCCTGAAGCACGATGTACTGTAATCCACTAGGGGTAACCTGTACGCCTGGATTTTTCTTGTTGTTTTCTAAAAATACTTTTCCTTCGTTGATCATAGGTAAAAATTTCTTTTTGCTCAGGCCATTAAATAGGTTGCTGATTGGTGTTTGTGAATCTTCTTTTTTAATTAGTAATGTTTTTCCCTCTAATGCGTCTTTCATCCCTCTGATCATCAGATCATAGTTTAAGGCCGCTAGTCCATCTTTTTTCATGCTAGCCGCCATATTCGCACCTAAAGCATAACTAGCAGAATCCAGGTTGTTTTTGAAAACAGGTTTTACCGGACCTTTAGCCTGTGTTTTTGCTGCTGTAGCTTTTTTAGCAGGACTCGCCTTTGTTCCTTTTGTCTGTGCCATAGCGACGAAGCTGCAGCATGGAAGTAATAAGGTGATCAAAATTTTTTTCATCAATTCTATGTGTTTTATAAATAAGCCAGCATCCTCATGCAAAGCCCAGGGAGTTGTTTGTGGCGGAAAGGTACAAAGTATCCTCAAATTTTTTGTAAAGATTGATTGGCTTAGCCATAAATGTGAAAAACAGGAGCCTATTAAAGGTAGATATAAAACAGCGGAAATCCCCGGGAAGAATGGCAGGTTCAGATAGGGTTGGCTTAGGGTTGATATAGGGTCTGGTTAGTTAAACCCTATATCAACCCTAACCGAACCCTTACTGAACCCTATCTAAACCTGCCATTCTTCCCGGGCACAAATCCTACAATTTTGGCAAAAAAAATAAGCACCCTGTTCAGGATGCTTATTTTTAAAAGGTCAGGGAAATTGGAGTAATGAATACTTCCTTTCCAGACCATGAGGTGCTTTCCTGTTCAGGAAGACTAGAAACGCTCAGCAGCAGTAAAGAAGAAATCTCCTTCAATTTGTGCATTTTCGTCAGAGTCAGAACCGTGAACAGCATTTGCATCAATAGATTTTGCATATTTTGCACGGATTGTACCTTCAGCTGCATCAGCTGGGTTAGTAGCACCGATTAATTTTCTGAAATCTTCAATTGCATTGTCTTTTTCTAAGATAGCAGCAACGATTGGTCCTGAAGACATGAAAGTTACTAAATCTTTGTAGAAAGGACGTTCAGCATGAACTGCATAGAACTGACCAGCAGTTTCTTCTGTCAATTTAGTATATTTTAAAGCAACGATTTTGAAACCTGCTGCAGTAATGTCATTGATGATTGCGCCGATATGTCCGTTTGCAACAGCATCAGGCTTAATCATGGTAAATGTTCTGTTTGTAGTCATCTTATTTCAATTTTTTTGCAAAATTACGTTTTATACTGTTAATATTATAGCATCAAATATAATAGGCTCCAATTAATCATTTAATCACTAGCTTTGCAGTGAAAATTATGCTATCTGTTCCTGAATTAAAATCATTGCTGGCAACGCCGCAGAAAATTGTAATCACGACCCACCATAAGCCTGATGGCGATGCGATGGGTTCATCCTTAGGCTTGTACGCTTATCTGATCCAGAAAGGACATCACGTTACCGTGATTACCCCTACGGATTATCCTTACTTTTTACATTGGCTTCCAAACAATTCCGATGTGATCATTTACACCGAACAACAGGAGAAAGCTGCGCAATTAGTGGCTGATGCTGCCATGATCTTTTGCCTGGACTTTAACAACCTGAGCAGGATTAATGAGTTGGGTGAACTGGTAAGAGCATCAAGTGCTTTAAAATTGATGATCGACCACCATTTGGATCCGGAAGATTTTGATGATTATCGCCATTGGAGTATCAATGCCTGTGCTGCGGCACAACTGGTATATGACTTTATTGTGAATGAACTGGAAGACGGCGAATTCATGAATAAGGACATTGCAACCTGTTTATACACAGGAATCATGACCGATTCTGGTTCTTTCCGCTTCCCTTCTGCCAATGCAACGGTTTACCGAATTGCTGCGGATCTGATTGATTTGGGTGCGGAACATTGGAAAATCCACCAGTTGGTGTATGACAATGCAACAGAAAACCGCTTGCGTTTCCTTGGCCATTGTTTGAGTAATAAACTGGAAATCATTCCTGAATTCCATACAGCAATCATCACGGTGACCAAAGAAGAATTGAAATCATTCAATATTCAGACAGGTGATACAGAAGGTATTGTGAACTATGCATTGTCCATAAATGGGATAAAATTAGCTGCATTTATTATTGAAAGAACTGATAAAGTTAAATTATCTTTGCGCTCCACGGGAGATTTCCCTGCAAATGAGATTTGTAAGAAATATTTCAATGGTGGCGGGCATAAAAATGCTGCCGGTGGGTTTTCAGATGAAAACTTAGCAGATACGGTAACGACTTTTAAAGCGTTATTACCAGATTATAAAGTGCAATTGAAACAGTAAATAAAGGCTATTGCTGTTCGAGGTGTAAATAAAATTGAAAACAATGGAGGGGCAACCTTCCTTGCAGAAATAAAAGAAATTAAATAAAAAACAAAAACTTAATAAACCACATGAAGAAAGGTATCGTAATTCTTTTCGCAGCAACACTTGGATTAGCTGCTTGTAACCAATACAAAAAAGGTCCGGGTGGCCTGATGTACACCATTCACAAAGATGGTGGAAAAGATAAAATTAAAGAAGGTGATATTGTAAAATTGAACTTTATTCAAAAAACTGAAAAAGACTCGGTAACTGTAAATACATGGGATATGGAAGCACCACAAGTGTTCCCTGTTCAGAAAAAAGTATTTGCTGGTGATATGAACGACGTATTGACCATGTTTGGAGAAGGCGATAGTGCTACTTTCAAATTAGATTTAGATACAGTTGCTAAATATTCTGGTCAGCCGAAACCAGCTGGTCAAAAAGATAAATACCTTATTTTTACTATTAAAGTAGAAAAAGTATTAGCAAAAGGTAAAGACGAAGCAGATTCAACTTTCCAGAAAAAAGCAAGAGAGTTTTTTGAAAAAGATTACAAAGCAAACATTGAAAAAATGAAAGCTTCGGAAGCGGGTAAAATCAAAAAATACATCGCTGATAACAACCTTAAAACAACTACTACGGCTTCAGGATTACAATATGTAATTGTTAAACCAGGTAACAACGAAAAACCTGTTTTAGGAGATACCATGATGGTAAACTATACTGGTAAATTAACGACTAAAAAATCTGACGGTAAAGACAATATCTTCGATACCAGTGATGAGAAAATCGCTAAAGAATCAGGTAAACACAATCCAATGGCTACTTATGGTCCACGTGCAATCGTTTTAGGTAGAGCAATTCCTGGATTTGATGAAGGTTTACAATTGATCGGTAAAGGTGGTAAAATGACTATGGTGATTCCTTCAGCTTTAGCTTATGGCGAAGGTGGAATGCAACAAGGTGGTATCAGTCCTTTCGCTCCTCTAGTATTTGACGTGGAATTGGCAGATATCAAAAAACCTAAAGCACAACCTGCTGCGGCATTAACACCTGCAACAGTTGCTCCAACAGGAAAAAAATAATAAAAAAGCATAAAATAGAAGAGCCCGTCCGCATATAGCGGACGGGCTTTTTTTATTAACTTTGTCCATGCTTTTTACGGATACCCATACCCACCTATATTACGAGACAGACCCTGAAAAATTAGATATCTTGATGCAAAGATGTCTCGATAATAATGTAGAACGATTGTTCCTGCCCAATGTTGATGTTGCCTCTATTGCCAAAATCAATGCAATGGTGGAAAAATATCCTGCCAATTGTTTCGCAATGGCCGGTTTACACCCGTGTGATGTAAAGGAAGACTATGAACTGGTGTTGGACGAGATCTGCGAAAGTATAGTCGGTAGAGACATTTATGCCATTGGCGAGATCGGAATCGACCTCCATTGGGATAAAACGACTTTAGATATTCAAAAAATCGCCTTTACTGAACAAATCAAATGGGCGAAAGATCTCAACCTGCCTATTGTTATCCATTGCAGAGAAGCTTTCGATGAGATCTTCGAAGTCCTGGAAAAAGAAAAAGATGCCAAATTAAGAGGGATCTTACATTGCTTTACCGGGAATGTAGCGCAAGCAAAACAAGCCATCGACCTTGGTTTTTACCTGGGTATCGGTGGAGTAGTTACCTATAAAAAAGCTGGACTGGACGAGGTTTTGAAAGAAATCCCGTTGGCCAATCTTGTGCTGGAAACCGATTCTCCTTACCTGGCACCTGTCCCTTTCCGTGGTAAACCAAATGAAAGCAGTTACCTGATTCATATTGCGGAAAAATTAGCAGACATTTACCAAACCGATATCGAAGAAATTGCTGCAAAAACTACTGCCAATTCTAAAACTATCTTCAACATCTAACCAATGACTAAAATACTGATCATCTACACCGGCGGAACCATAGGAATGGTAAACGATCCTAAAACCGGTGTACTCATTCCCTTTAACTTTGAGCAAATTCAACAAAATGTTCCGGAACTGGCCAGGTTAAATTACGACCTTTCCGTGCATTCTTTTGACCCCATCATAGACTCCTCCAATATGGACCCCTTGATTTGGGAAGAATTAGCCAGCTTAATCAGGGATAAATATGAGGAATTTGATGGTTTTGTGATTCTTCATGGCTCTGATACCATGTCCTTTACCGCTTCAGCATTGAGCTTTATGCTGGAAAACCTGTCTAAACCCGTGATCTTAACCGGATCTCAGTTGCCGATAGGTGAGATCAGAACAGATGCCAAAGAAAACCTGATTACCGCATTGGAAATCGCGGCCACCAAGAAACAAGGGAAAGCAATGGTGCCTGAAGTATGTATTTATTTCGATTATCAGCTGTTTCGTGGCAATCGCTCTATAAAATACAATTCAGAAAAGTTTGAAGCTTTCCGCTCGCCAAATTATCCGATTCTGGCAGAAGCAGGCGTACACCTTTCTTTCTATAAAAACTACATCGCCAAACAACCTACTGAACCTTTAAAGGTGCATACGAAGTTCAATGCCAATATCGGTGTATTGAAACTGTATCCCGGAATTTCTCCTCAAGCCGTTCATGCCATTACCAAATCCGGAGTGGATGCCATCGTACTGGAGACTTTTGGTTCCGGAAATACCAATACCGCCGATTGGTTTATCGCCAGCTTAGAGGAAGCCATCAATAATGGCAAACTGATCATCGACATTACACAGTGTAAAAGAGGATCTGTGGAATTGGGGAAATATGAAACCAGTAAAAAATTACAGCAAATGGGAGTGGTATGCGGTTACGACATTACTTTCGAAGCTACCGTTACTAAACTGATGTATTTAATGGGACAGGATTATACCAATTCAGAAGTGGCTGCTTTGATGGAGCAATCCCTTCGCGGAGAGCTGACTGCCTAAATTTGTTATCCTGCCAATGTAATTAAAAACCAAAATCTTGGTCTATTCAATTATAACCTTAATTTTGCAGCTCATAGCAAATTGGAATGAAGATAGAGCAGATATATACAGGTTGTTTAGCAGAGGCAGCCTATTACATAGAAAGTAATGGTGAAGCGGCAATTATTGATCCCCTACGGGAGATAGATCCCTATCTTAAACGTGCGGAGAAAGACAATGCAACAATAAAATATATTTTTGAAACTCATTTCCACGCCGATTTTGTATCAGGACATGTAGACCTGGCAGAAAAATCAGGCGCGGAAATCGTTTACGGTCCAACCGCTCAAACAACTTTCAAATCTTTGATCGCCACAGATGGACAAACCTTCAAAATTGGCGCATTAACAATCACTACTTTGCATACACCTGGCCATACTCCGGAATCGACCACTTATCTGTTAACAGATGAGCAAGGGAAAGTACATTGTATCTTTACCGGAGATACCTTGTTTATCGGTGATGTTGGCCGCCCGGATCTGGCACAAAAAGGAGAACTGACGATGGAAGATATGGCAGCTACACTTTACGATTCCCTGCATAATAAAATTCTATGCCTTCCTGATGACGTATTGGTATACCCTGCACATGGTGCCGGTTCTGCCTGCGGAAAGAACATGAGCAAGGAAACTTTCGATACTTTAGGACATCAGAAAGAAGTCAACTACGCACTTAAAGCGAAGTCAAAAGAACAATTTGTAAAAGAAGTAACGGAGGGTATTTTACCTCCACCGCAATATTTTGCCAAAAATGCCGCCATGAACAAACATGGTTATGAGAGTTTTGAAGAAGTTTGTGAGAAAGGATTGACGCCTTTAACACCAGACGAATTTGAAGCTATGGCAAACAACACTGGGGCTTTGATCCTTGACACCAGAGATCCTCAGGTCTTCGCTAAGGGCTTTATCCCTTCTTCTGTGAATATTGGGTTAAATGGGCAGTTTGCCCCTTGGGTAGGCGCTTTAATCACCGATTTGAAACAACCTTTGCTATTGGTAGCTGAACCAGGTAAAGAAGAAGAAGCGATTACGCGACTTTCCAGAGTAGGCTACGACAATACCATTGGATTTTTAATGGATGGCATCAGCCTTTGGGAAGCCGCAGGCAAAGAACTGGATCGCATTACTTCCATCTCTGCTGCGGAATTTGAAGAGGTATTGAATAACAATGAAAATGTGAAAGCCCTGGATGTGAGAAAACCAGGAGAATATGCAGCAGAACACCTGGAACAAACGTTAACACGTCCTTTGGATTATATCAACGATTGGACCAATGAGATCGACCATAAGGAAACTTATTACATCCATTGTGCCGGGGGATACCGCTCCATGGTAGCCGCCTCCATTCTTAAAGCCCGTGGAGTGGAAAATGTAATCGACATTGCCGGTGGTTATGGAGCCATCAAAAATACAAGATTGAAACGTACTGATTTTGCTTGTCCTTCTAAAGGCATGAAAGCTTAATCCTAAAGTAAAGCGGATAAAATGAACAATTACGATGTACTGATTATTGGTGCCGGCCCGATAGGGATGGCTTGTGCAATTGAAGCTAAAAAGGCCGGATTGACCTATGTCATCGTAGAAAAAGGGGCATTGGTGAACAGCCTGTTCAATTATCCGGTGTTCATGACTTTCTTTTCTACTTCCCAACGACTGGAGATAGGAGAGGTACCCTTCGTGAGTATCAATCCAAAGCCCAATCGTAATGAAGCAGTTGAATACTATAGGAGAGTCAAAGAAAAGTTCTCTTTGAATATTCATCTTTTTGAAGAAGTGGAGAAGGTAGAGAAACAGGCAGATGGTATTTTTCAGGTCGGGACTTCTAAAAGAAAGTATCAAGCCAAAAAAGTAATTGTGGCCACTGGGTTTTATGACATTCCCTTAATGATGAATATCCCCGGAGAATCGCTGCCAAAAGTGACTCACTATTATAAAGATCCGCATTTGTATGCTTTTCAGAATGTAGTAGTGATAGGGGCGAACAATTCAGCCATTGATGCCGCTTTGGAAACATACCGTAAAGGAGCTAAGGTAACGCTGGTGATCCGTAGTGGAGAAATTGGTTCTTATGTGAAATATTGGGTTCGTCCGGATATTGAAAATAGGATTAAAGAAGGTGGAATTACCGCTCATTTTCATTCGGAAGTAACGGAGATTATGGTGGGGCAGGTTCGAATTAAAACTCCTGAGGGGGAGCATACGATCGACAATGATTTTGTAATTGCCATGACCGGTTATCATCCTGATTTTACGATGTTAAAAAACTTAGGCGTAGAAATGGGAGATGGTACGCAGCCTTTCTATAATGAAGAAAGCATGGAAAGTAACCTACCAGGCTTATACCTGGCAGGAGTAGTATGTGGAGGTATGGATACTCATAAATGGTATATAGAAAATAGCAGGGTACATGCCGAACAAATCTTTGCGCATATCGCAGCAGGTAGCTAAAGCTTCTATGTTCAGTAATTAGGATAGAGACTGCTAAAGTATAAAGGCCGCTGATCAACCATTAAGGTTGTACAGCGGCTTTTTCTTGTACCGGAATTTTTAATACCTGCTTTACAAAATCATCGATCGCCTGTAATACAGATGGGATGTCTTTTGATGTAATGTAAGAACCTAAAACATGGTCCCCGCCATTAGGAATTGCCTTTTTAACCTTTAAGGAAGCAGGCGTACCCAATTCATCAAACATTCTTAATTCAGCAGATACTTTGACTGTTTTATCTTGTTCCTGTTCATTTTTATAGTAATACAACAGCAAGGTGGGCTGTGTTACTTTTTCAAATGTCTGTTTGTTCATGGTCGTTTCCACCAGCTCCTGTAGTTGAACAGCAGATTCCAGACGGTATTTGGTGTACCAATATTTGTTGTATTCAGGACCATCACCGGAAACTTCTCTTTCTTTACCACCAAAGTTTAAGCGTGCAATTTGTAATCCCCATGGATTGTTTAACAACCAGGCGAATTTATCATTGATCTCAATGTTTGGAGAAATCAGCATCAGGCTGTATACTTCCTTAGGATAGGTAGCAGCCAGCTTTAAAGCTAAAGTACCACCGGTAGAAGTGCCAACTAAAATTACTTTTTTCCCTAATCTTTTTCCGATTTCCAGGGCCTGTTTGGCACTCTCCCAAGCCCTATCTGGCGTATAATACTCCATCGCCGCAACGGTATCTACTCCGTGATCAGCAAGTCTGGCCAGATATAAATTGGCATGAATCTCTTTAGCCAGATGCGTATGAACCGGGTTTCCCTCTTCTTTAGAAGCGCTATACCCATGTAAATACACAACCGAATACTCCGATTGCTGCTTTAACGCAGAATCGGCCCATACAATCTCCGCCTCGTTACCGGGCTTGATCTTGTGCTTCGACTCAATAGTTTTTACATAATTTTCAAGCTCTGGAAGTTGAGGAACAACAGGAAGCTGAGCGCTGTATAGTGGTTGTGCAGGTCTTGGACCCATAAAATATACCACGAGAGCGACTAAAATAACGGCGATAAGTACTTTGAATGTATTTTTCACTTTAAACTTTTTACTAAAAGTACGCTTTTAAAGATATTTAATTTATGTTTGCACACATATTTTTTCACCTGAATGCCGGGAATAAATCAGATAAAACTACCCATAGCCGCCGACATTGCTGCCTTCGAAGAAAAGTTCAAGGCCTCAATGCACAGTGACGCACCATTACTCGATAGAATTACCCATTATATTGTTAAAAGAAAGGGTAAACAAATTCGTCCGATGTTCGTCTTCTTTGCTGCAAAACTTTGCGGCGGAATCATTGAATCTACTCATAGAGGTGCCGCTTTAGTGGAACTTTTACATACTGCAACACTGGTTCATGATGATGTGGTAGACAATGCCTATGAACGTAGAGGTTTCTTTTCCATCAATGCCTTATGGAAAAACAAAATTGCTGTATTAGTAGGTGATTATCTGCTGGCCAAAGGCCTGTTGCTTTCTGTCAATAATGGGGAATTCCGTTTGCTGCAAATTGTTTCCGAAGCAGTGAAGCAAATGAGTGAAGGCGAGTTGCTGCAAATTGAAAAAGTGCGTAAGATGGACATCAGTGAAGAATTGTACTTCGATGTAATCCGTCAGAAAACGGCTTCTCTAATTGCTTCTTGCTGTGCTTGTGGAGCTGCATCGGCCGGTGCCGATGAAGAAACCATTGAGAAAATGAGGTTGTTTGGTGAAAAGGTAGGTATCGCTTTCCAGATTAAAGATGATACTTTCGACTTTGGAACTGATGATGTTGGGAAACCATTAGGCATCGATATTAAAGAGAAAAAGGTAACGCTACCTTTGATTTATGCGCTTAACCGCTCCGATAAAGCAGAGAAAAAGAAAATGATCAGTCTGGTGAAAAATCATCAGGATGACCCCGCAAAAATCCAGCAAATCATCGATTTTGTGAATGCAAAAGAAGGAGTTCGCTATGCGCATGAGAAAATGGTGCAATACCAGCAGGAAGCCTTCGATATCCTTTATAGCTTTGAACCCGGTGATGCCAGGACAGGATTAGAGCAATTGGTGCGCTATACCACAGAACGGAAGAAATAAACTACCGACATAAATTTGTTGCACAATAAAATGACCCGCAGGTAGGACTTGTAGGGGCAAAATCCTTATTTTCATTGAAAATCCCATTTTATGAAAGCTTTTTTTAGTTTACTAATTTGTAGTACCGCTATTTCTGCTGCGGCACAAACAAGCGTACAAGCACAGGTACAAACACAAATACAAGTGCAACAAGTGGCTCAGGATGATTTTATGCCTGTTTTTAAAGAAATTAATACGGATGTACAAGCCAATTCTAAAGCGTATAGCAACCTGAAATTCGCTACAGAAAGTATCGGACACCGCTTAACAGGGTCTGAAAATGGAGAGAAAGCAGAAGCCTATGTATTTCAATTGCTGAAATCTTATGGGTATGATGTAAAATACCAACCTTTTGAAGTGGAAAGCTGGAGTAGGATCAGCAATGAAACAAAAATCGGCGATTCTGAAATTGAGTTGAAAAAGATAAACTCGGTTACGTTGGCACATTCGCCGGTAAAAGCTAGTGTAATGGCAGAGCTGGTAGATTTAGGGAATGGCCTGGAAGCAGACTATATCAAGGATGCCGGAAAAGTGAAAGGAAAGATCGCATTGGTATACCTTGGAGTACTTCCCGGATCTCCGGAAAAAACACCTTATTTACACCGTTCAGAAAAAGCAGCAATTGCCATTCAGCATGGGGCTAGCGGAATCATCCTGATCAATGGGGTAAAAGGAGGCGTATTGCTCACGGGAACCGTCTCGGTTACCGGAAAGCTGATCCCAATCCCTGCACTTTGCATCGGTTTGGAAGAGGGAATGACACTGAAAGAAACACTGAAAAGTAAGAAACAATATGCCAGCTTAAACATGCGCAATTTCTCGGGTTTGATTAAAGCCAGGAATGTGATCGCAACGCTTAAAGGAACTACCTTGCCAGAAGAGAAAATTGTAGTAGGTGGCCATTTAGACAGCTGGGACCTGGCAACGGGGGCAATCGATAATGGGATCGGTTCTTTCGCTATCATTGATATGGCACGCACGTTCAAAAAGCTAAACCTGAAAACGGCGAGAACGCTGGAATTTGTCTTGTTTATGGGTGAAGAGCAAGGGTTATTAGGCTCTAAAGCTTATGTTGCTGCAGCGCAAAAACAAAACGCATTGGATAAAGTCAGGTTTATGTTAAACTACGATATGGCCAATAACCCTAAGGGTTTTTCTACGAGTAGAAAAGAAATGAAAGGTTTGTTTACTGCATGGGGTAGTCAGATCAATCAGTTGGATGCTGGTTTCAAAAATATATTTTATGCAGGCGCAGGCTTGCATAGCGATCATCAGCCTTTCTTATTGGAAGGGATTCCAACCGGCGGTGGCGCCGGCGAAGCATTGCCGAATAACTCGGGCCCTTTTTATCATTCTGATGGAGATGTATTCGCATTGGTAGATGATCAGGAATTGAGAAATACAGTTCGCTTTAGTGCCATGCTGGTGTATGCCCTGGCGAATACACCAAACATTCCGGTCAGTAGGCAGTCGGACGAGGTTTTGAAAAAGTTCCTTCAGGAAAATAACCTGGAAGTGCCGCTTAAAATCGCCGGTGAATGGCGTTGGTAAATTTAAAAGCACTGAATTCCAGGTCATGGAACTCAGTGCTGAAAACACAATTGCCCTTTGCTTTTATGGTTGGGAAATAGCCTCTTCAGGTTTATTCCAATTGATTTTAACTGAAAAATACATCAGACAGGCCACGGTAATGAACAAGCCAACACTGCCGAAAAGTAGCGCGAGATCTTGTAGCTGGATGATGACATAGATAAAACTATAGAATATACTCAGGATGATAGCGAAAGCTATAGCTGCTTTTTTATTCCTTAAGAAAGCACCAATAAAAGTACTTACCAGTATCACAGTAGCCGCTGAGGCGATAAAATAAGCGATGCCAAATCCAACCTGCTCGGTAAAGGAAAGCAGAAGGGTATAATAGATAATCATAGCGGCACCAATCAATACATATTGTAGCAGATTCACTCTTACTTTATTCAGCAATTCGATAAAGAAAAGGGAGATAAAACTAAGTAGAATGATGAGGATCGCATATTTTGCAGAGCGCATCGTTTTCTGATACTGATCTACCGGCAGCAAAAATTTAACTCCAAACGTAGCTTTTTCCTTGTTTTGAGGACTTAAGGTCTGTTGACCACTGAGCCATTGCTGCGGAAAGGACCTATTGAAATTCGACATTTTCCAGGTACTGCTAAACTGCTTTTCTGTAATGTTTCTGGCCTCAGGAAGGAACGCTCCGGTGAAACTAGGATTGTTCCAGTTGCCATTTACTTTGATGACGCTGTTCTTGCCAAGGTGAAGGAAATTTAAGGCCTCACTGCCCCTAAGGTCTAGCTCAACGTTGAATTGTATCGCGGTATTCTTTGATGCCTGAAGGTCTATAGGGACAGCCAGGTTATTGGCAAAGAGGTTTTCAGATGCAAAGTCCGGCTCAGCTGCATACGATTGCCCTTCGATTTTAATCACAGGACTGTTTTTTAAACCTTTAAAATCGCTGATTCCTGCAACTACCTTCGCTTTATCCCAGAGGATAAGGTCGGGGTTGATACCCGATTTCGTCCATTCCAAGGCACTAAACTTGCCATTTAAACGGATTTTCGCATGATAGACTACCGCATCAAAGATTCCCCGATGTAGGATTTCCGGATTCACCTGACTTTGGATATCCAGTGTTTCAGGAAGAAGGTATATGGTAGATAAACTTTCTTTCATCATTGGTTTTCCAGCAGCATCTGTAGCCTTGATCCATGTCTTATAAGGGAGTTGAAGTACCGGACTTTCAATTAGCTGTGGACCGGACCACTTCGCGGAGATTTCTTTTATGGCCTCCTCCTGTCGGCCTTGCCGTTCTTCAATCAAGTATTGAATCCAGGTAGAGGGGATCAATAGCAGCAATGTAAGTACTGCAATTAGAAATAATTTAGCGCCCATAGACTCTTGGACTTGGGCAAAGAATGATTTTTCTTTTGGGGCTTGAAAGGTTTCCATAGTTTTTGTTTTAAAAAGTACTTTGTTTTTCAAAGTAGTTGGGTAAAAAAAATTAGAACTTCTGTTGTTTGATTAAATTTTCGAGGGATTCCAGGTGTTTTAAAAAGGCGATTCTTCCATTTTCAGAAGCTGCATAGCTGGTATTTGGCTTTCTTCCGAGAAAGGATTTATAGACGTTGATATAGGCTTCTTTTTCCAGCGCTTTAAGGTGGGAGGCCAGGTTGCCATCCGTCACCCCCAGCAATTCTTTCAGAGAATTGAAGTCGTAGTTTTCATTGGCCACAAGAATGCTCATGATCTGCAAACGAACACGGTTTTCAAAGGCTTTATCGAAATTTGCTAATGTGGTTTTCACTTGTCGTATTTAAAATGCATGATCGTACCGTAAATGATGTGGAGTAATCCGAATCCTATTGTCCAGAAAACTAAGCCATATCCAGGTAATAAAGCGGCAAATATACCTAGAATCAACTCCATTAAGCCTAACCATTTTACATCTTCAAAGGTATAAGTGCTGGCGCCAACCAAGGCAAGGCCATAAAATATCAAACATGTAGGAGCGATGACCCCATAGTATCCTCTGAAAAACAGAATCAGAATCAGACTGCCTCCGGTAAGTAAAGGAACCAACATGCTGAACAGTAGTTTTTTGCTAATCGGGTTCCATACTTTCTGTTGGTTCTTATTGGCTTTTCTAAGGGTAAGGAAAATCCCTGTGCCTATAGAAAGGATCAATACGGCTAAAGCAACAAAAAATAAATTCCAAAGGAGCTTTGGTTCATTCACGAAATGCTCCCGGTAATCCATGTCAAGAGTTTGACCGTATACCAGTGAATAGGCGATGCCCGCACCAATCAAGGCATAAACTCCCGCCAAAATTCCAGATAACCCGCTTAAGGAGATGAATTTTGCAGAACGCTCCATCAGGTTTCTGATAGAATGGAGTTCAGAATAGATTTCTTGCTTTTCCATAAAAGTACTTTGTAAGACAAAGTAAAGTATTAATTATGGAAATTACAAGTGGGCTTAAGTATTTTTTACAAGAATGCTTTCCAGAACGTTAGCCACATCATCGCATTTATCTGCTGCCATCTCCAGAATTTGCAAAATCTCCTTTTGTTTGATCAATTCAATCGGACTGATTCCTGATTGGAATAAAAAAGCCAGGGCTTGGTTACATACTGCATCTGCCTGACCTTCGCCTTTATAGATCCGCAGACAAACATCACTGATTAATCCGGTGTTTTTAAAAGTTCGAAGTTCTTTGAGTGCAATCTCCAGATCACGGCACATTTCAATCAGGAGCTGTGCCATCCTGATCATCGGTTTATTGAGTTCCGTTACCTGATAGAGGTCTACGTTGATGGCTGCAGTATGCATATAATCGGCAATGGCATACAAAGCGCTGATGAGGGCATGGATGTCTTCCCTGCTGAATGGGGTAATCAGACTCTTGCTGAGGCTAAGGAATACTTTAGTGCGGATTTGTTCGCCCGTATGTTCCATGCGTTCGATTTCCTTGATGTGTACTTTTCGTTGTTCTAAATCGGTGGTGCTTAAAGTCAGCAACAAGGTTTCAGATAAGCGCACCAGGTTCCCCCCACATTGTTCAAATAAGGGCTGAAACTTTTTATCTTTAGGACTAAAGACTTTGAAGAAGTTGTTCATATGCAGATGATATAATTCAAAAATATCGATCGCAATATTAACAAGTGATGAAGTTTTTGCTATTTTAAACGATGGAGACTTCAATCCCTAAACTTTCCAGCTGCTGTAAAACCTGTGGGGAAATCCCATTATCGGTAATCACATGGTCCACTTCCTCAATGCCGCAGATTTTTCCGAATCCTCTTTTTCCAAACTTCGTAGAATCAGCCAATACAATCACTTTTTGTGAAGCATCCATCATTTGTTTATTCAGCTGTGCTTCAAAAGCATTGGTGGTGGTGAGGCCAAACTCTAAATCAATGCCATCGACACCAAGAAAGAGTTTACTGCAAAAGACATTGCTTAAGATGTTATCAGAATAAGGACCGGTTACCGAAGCAGAACTTTTCCTCAATAGTCCACCCAATTGGATGACCTCAATATGGTCATGACGGATCAGCTCTAAAGCAACATTTAATGCGGAGGTAATCACAGTAAGGTTGCCCTTTGGCTGAATCGCTCTTGCTAATGCCAGCACAGTGGTGCCAGAAGCGATAATAATAGAGTCGTTGTCTTTCACTAAAGCCGCTGCCGAACTTGCTATTCTTAGTTTCTCTGCAGATTGTAATGGCTCTTTCTCATTTACAGGCCGGTCTACTGTATAGGGATTGTTTAAAGTAGCACCACCATGGGTTCTGAAAAGTAGCTTTTTGTCTTCGAGTAGTTTCAGGTCCTTACGAATGGTCACCGAAGAAACATCCAGTTCCTTACATAAAATCTGTACATCTACAGATCCCTCTGCTTGAATTCTATGAAGAATGTACTGGTGTCTTTCTGCTATGTTGATCATCGTTGGGCTTTTTTGTGGTGGTTTTGGTTGCTTAAGAATTAAAGATGCAACAAAATTAAATGAAAAAATAAATTATTCGCTTATGTTTTTACCGCAGCCTTTGTTGGTATTTCATTTTGTTATGCTTTAATGTTAAGCGAAGGTTAACGAAGCTTTGTTCTTCTGCTTGGCTAGAATTCTATTCCCTTTTTCAATTGAAATTACCGATAGTTAGCCGCTAAGCCGGAGCATTTATCAATGGTTTTTAAGTACGCTTTCGTTTGCTTTGGTTATGAGAAGTGCCATTTTTTGGATAATAGAGGCCATTTTTGAACTTTAACTTAACACATCAATAATGTATGGTTAACAGTATTAGGGAGATATTTGCGGCGAAACGCAAAATGGAAATGAAACGAAATGTGGCTGCTCCAGGATGTTAAACACACACAATTGATAACGATAATGAAGAAAACTTTTACCAATCATCTGCGGTTTACGAAATTTTTCAAGTACAGGGCAATCGTTCTGGCTATGGCAATGGTACCTGCCAGTCAAATGTTGAGCGCTGCACCAGTAGTTAAATCGCTGACTATTTTACAGGAAACGGTTACGATTAAAGGTATTGTGAAAGACCATAAAGATGGGATGCCAATGCCGGGTGTCACCATTACAGATCAGGATAGAAAAGTACTTGCTGCCACAAATGGCGATGGTGCCTTTAGTGTAAGTGTTCCAAAAGGAACCATACTATCCTTTAATATGATTGGCTATAATGTAGCTAAGAAAGCATTCTCCGAAAACCAAAGTAATGTGGTGATTTCACTTACAGAGTCCAGCAGTGAGCTGAATGAAGTGGTGGTTACGGCATTGGGGATTAAACGTGAAGCAAAATCCTTAGGTTTTGGTGCAACAGTAGTGAGTGGTAAAGAAATCTCTGATGCGCCTTCCAATAACTGGTCTGACGCTTTAAAGGGGAAGGTACCTGGAATGACACTAACGCAAACGGGCTCTGGACCGATCAATAGTGCGAGAATCAACCTTCGTGGCGATCGCTCTCTGAGTGGCAACAATGAGGCATTGATTGTGGTAGATGGGGTGCCTATCTTAACCCGTAGCGCGAGTTCAGGTGTGAGTGATGCTTATGGTGCCGGTTCTTCAGGGGCAGATAAAGACATTCCAATCGATTTTGGAAACGGAATCTCTGATATTAACCCGGATGACATCGCCTCGGTTACGGTATTAAAAGGAGCCGCTGCAGCCGCACTTTATGGCAGTAGGGCACAAAATGGAGCCTTGATCATTACGACTAAATCGGGCGCTAAAAGAGAAAATGGCCTTGGAATTACATTTAACTCCAATACTAGTTTTAACGATGTATTGCGCTGGCCAGATTATCAATATGAATATGGTCAGGGAAATAACAATAGAAATGCTGCCGGGGAATTGTACTACTCTTATGGCGCTTCTGCCGATGGCGTAAGTACGAGTGCCACTTCCAGTGCATTCGGTCCGAAATTTAATGGACAGAGCTATTTTCAATATGATCCGAATTTAGAAGGTCAAGGGTTAACACGTACACCATGGGTTCCTTATAAAGACAATATCAAAGGATACTGGCGTACCGGTTATACGCTACAGAATGGTGTAGCCCTGGATGGTGGGACGGATAATTTTACAGCAAGAGCCTCCATCACACATACCAAAAATGAATGGATCATGCCAAATACAGGATTTGAAAGATTAGTCGCTTCCCTGAATACCAGCATGCAGATTTCTAAGAAAATGAAACTGAATGCAAAGATCAGTTATACCAATAAAACCAGCGATAACCTTCCAGGAACTGGGTACAATGGTCAGTCTATCGCCTACTTTATGATTTTCCAGAACCCCAATGTGGACCTGGATTGGTATAAACCAATGTGGAAGAAAGGTCTGGAGCAGCTGAAACAAATTCATCCATTTAGCTCCTACATAGAAAATCCTTATTTGATCGCCAATGAAATGACCAATAGTCTAAACAGCAATAACCTAGAGGGGAACCTGCAAGGGGTGTATACTTTTAATGATCAATGGGAGTTAATGGTACGTTCCGGATTAAATATGCGTGTAGATGCCCGCGAGCAACGCCGTACTTTTGATACTTCTAACTTCCCATTAGGATATTACAAGCAACAGGATGTAAACTTTCAGGAATATAATACAGACGCTTTATTGAGCTATACCAAGAATCTGATGCCTAAACTGGGCTTCCGAGCTTCCTTTGGTGGTAACTTAATGAGAAGAACATTAAAAGAAAATAATTCGGTTGTACGTGGCTTATTGTCGCCAGGAGTATATAAATTGTCGAATGCGCTAACCAATGCGCTTGCTGAAAATGAATTGATCAGAAGGGAAACACAAAGTGCTTTTGGTTTGATCAATATGGATTGGGACAAGAAAATTTACCTGGACATCACCGGACGTAATGACTGGTCTTCTACTTTACCTAAAGGAAATAACTCTTATTTCTATCCTTCGGTAAGTACCAGTTACATTTTATCGGAAATGTTCAAAATGCCAAAAGCAATTTCTTTTGCGAAATTAAGGTTGTCATGGGCGCAGATTGGTTCGGATACAGAACCTTATCGTACTCAAAAATACTATGGCTCTTCCCTGTTTCCAGGCTCTGCCGAAGCACCGGGAATCTTATTCAATGACAATCTGAAACCCGAAATGTCTACTTCATGGGAAACAGGTGCCAATGTCTCTTTTTTCAAGAACCGCATCACTGCTGACTTGAACTTATATGCTTCTACAACCAGCAATCAGGTTTTATTAGTGCCATTAGACATCACAACCGGTTATTCTAAAGGCTTTGTGAATGGTGGTAAGGTACGCAATAGAGGGGTAGAGGTAATGTTGAGCGGGAAACCAGTGGTGTCAGGTGATTTTAGCTGGACTTCAACAGTAACCTGGTCGAAAAACCAAAACAGGATCCTTGAATTGAGTAAAGATGTATTGAGTGCACAGCAAATTATCGCGCAAAGTGGTTCTGGTGCAGCTTCTATCATTGCCACCGTTGGTGGAACAACAGGTGATTTATGGGGTTACGGATTAGTTCGTAATGACCAGGGACAGGTGATTTTTGATAAAAAAACAGGATTTGCTGTTCGTCCTACGGACATGAAAAAGATAGGCAATGCTTATGCAGACTGGCGAGGTGGTTTCCACAATGAGTTCAGGTATAAGGATTTTACTTTAAGCGTTTTGGTTGACGGTCAGTTTGGTGGTATCGTTTATTCTCAAACACACCATAAAATGACTGAACAAGGAAAACTAACACACACGCTTGCCGGTAGGGAAGAAGGTGGTGTAATTGGTGATGGTGTAATACAAAATAGCGATGGTAGCTTTTCTCCAAATACTACTAAGGTGCCTGTGGCAACATGGTATGCCGATTATTATCGCCGTGCGAACGTAGAAACAAATAGCTTTGATGCATCCTACCTAAAGCTAAGAGAAGCCAGAATCGAGTACCGTTTGCCTAAAACATGGATCAAGAGAATGAACATCACTGGTGCTACAATCGCATTTTATGGTAGAGATCTGGCAATGATTTCTAAATTCCCAGCCTTCGATCCGGAAACCGCTGCATTGAATGGTTCGACCATTATGCCAGGTGTGGAAATGGGCCAGTTGCCAAGCACCAGGACTTTTGGATTGAACTTAAGGTTGCAGTTGTAAGTAGGATGGCGATCCCGGATATTCAGCAAATAAGCCTGTAACCTCCGGGAAGAACCCGAAAAAATTAAGATAATGGGCCATTGGCCGAAAAGTATAAAAGGTTACAAAAAATATAATCAAATGAAAATAAAGATAGCAGCCATTCTTGCTTTGGTGAATCTGATGGTTTTTTCTTCTTGTACGAAGGATTTTGAAGAACTAAATACCAACCCTAATTTGGTGCAAACCGCTGTTCCTGGAAGCTTATTAACGCCTACAGTATATGGCATGAGTACTTATTTCACGGTAAGGAGTTATAATTTTACCTGGCAAATGATGCAGGTAGGATTTCCCAACCCAAGTCTTTCTGCTGGTATTCATCGCTATGATGTTCAGGAATCCGAAGGAAATGGAACCTGGAATAATTGCTATAAATATTTGCGAAATGTAAAAGAAATGGAAGCCTCAGCAAAGGTGTTTAATATGCCGGTTTATAAAGCGGTAGGGGCAACAATGAAAGCTTATATCACCGGAATTCTAACAGATAGCTTTGGGGATGTGCCTTTCTCTGAAGCAATGCGCGCAGAAGAAAAGATTACCCAGCCTCGTTTTGATACGCAAGAAGAGATCTACGTTTCTTTAATCCAACAGCTGGAAGATGCCAATACCATTTACGCAACGGAAAAAGGAGCAATGTCTGGCAATGACTTTTTATACGCTAATAAAAAAGAAAACTGGCAGAAGTTTAACAACTCCTTGTTGATGCGAATGCTGCTACGCCTTTCTAAAAGAACAGAATTCAAAAGCTATGAACGCTTAAAAGCAATGATCGCCGATCCGGTAAAATATCCGGTTTTTACCAGCAATGCGGAAGCTGCAATTGTTAAGGTTTCCGGAATAGCTCCCTATGATTATGCCTGGGGTAGACGTCAGGATTATGTGAACTCTGAGGCCATGGGCGCTTTCTTTGTAGACATGTTGAATGGTCTTGAAGATCCAAGAAGACCCTTGTTTATGACCAGAGCCTCAAAAATTATAGATAAAGTTCCGGTAGATTTAGGTTTTAAAGGATATACGGCCGGACATTCAGGTCAGGATTCACAGTTTGGCTTTACGCCAAGCGGTCCTAATGGGGACCTGATGTTCCCAAGTGCAGTAGGTACACCTATCAATGAGGTAATCATGAGTTATGCAGAGGTCGAATTTATCAAGGCAGAAGTAGCTTTGCACAATGGAGAGTTGCCAGTAGCTAAAACAGCTTATGAAAAAGGGGTAACCGCAGCAATTACCCAATGGCCAAATGGTCTGATGCCTGCTGGATATTTTAACAACCCTAATGCCGCCTTTAATGGAACATTGGAGCAAATCATGAATCAGAAGTATTTAGCTTTATTTTTCAATGATTACCAGCAATGGTTTGAATACCGTCGTACAGGTTTTCCTAAATTGCCGAAAACAGAATTTATGCTGCACGACGGAGTAATGCCTACCCGCTTTATGTACCACAATGATGTGCGCAGGTTCAATGCTGAAAATTATAAAGTCGCTGCCGATCGCATTGGTGGAGATAACGTGATGACTAAAGTTTGGTGGGAGAAATAAATCATGAACAGAAGATTATTTATACAGAATTTTAGCTTGCTGACTACCGGTTTGGTGGTCAGCTTGAATAACGAAGCCTTTTCGCAACTGCAAAGAGGGAATACGATTAAAGGAAAGGTAACTTCCGGTAAAAAGGGACTGGCTAATGTGGTGGTTTCTGATGGTTACTCAGTAGTGCTGACGGATAAGAAAGGAAATTATACGATGAAGACCGATCTTATGGCGGCTTCTGTATGGTTAAGTACCCCAGCAGGATATGAATTTCCAACGAAAGCTAGTCTGGCAAGTCATTACCATATCCTGGGCAGTAGAAATGAATATAATTTCGACCTGAAAAGATTAAAAAAAGACGATCACCAGCATCGCTTTATCATCTGGGCAGATCCACAAATCAAGAATAAAAAGGATGTGGTCCAAATGATGGAGACCGCTGTTCCTGATGTTCAGGAACTGGTAGCCTCATTTGGAGCAGATGCCCTGATCCATGGGATAGGAGTTGGGGACCTGGTATGGGATAACCATGCGCTCTTTGAAGATTATAATGCTGCGGTGGCAAAAATGAACATCCCGTTTTTCCAGGCACTGGGAAACCATGATATGGATTATAGGATAGGAGAAGATGAAACTTCAGACCGTACTTTTAAAGAGATTTATGGACCTACTTATTATTCTTTCAACAGAGGAAAAGCTCATTATGTAGTGTTAGATGATGTGCGCTACCTGGGTAGAGAAAGGGAATATGATGGTTTCATCTCCGAAAATCAATTGGCCTGGCTAGAAAAAGATTTGCAACAGGTTTCAACAGATCAGCTCTTGATTATAAATCTTCACATTCCGGTATACAATTCTGTGAAAAATAATGCGGATCTCTATGCCTTGTTAGCAGGTTATAAAAATGTACACATCATGTCTGGGCATACACACTACAATGCCAATCATATTCAAAAGGGCATTTATGAGCACAATCATGGAACAGTTTGTGGCGCATGGTGGACAGGTCCAATCTGTAGCGATGGTACGCCAAGAGGATATGGAGTTTATGAGGTTTCTGGAAATGAATTGAACTGGTATTATAAATCAACCGGAAAAGATAAAAAGGAGCAGATGAGCATGTATGTGGATCAGCTAACCAATCAGACCAGAGTTATTGCCAATGTATGGAACTGGGATCCGGAATGGAAGGTCGTTTATTTCCTGGATGACCGTCCGATGGGCGCTTTGGAACAACAAAAGGGCTTTGATCCTTTAGCGGTTAAACTGTACCTTGGAGATAAACTGCCTCTGGGCAGAACATTTGCCGAACCACAGAAAATGGATCATTTATTTATTGCACATTTTCCACCTTCAGTGAAAAAAGTAAGTGTATTGGCTACAGACCGCTTTGGGAATGAATACCGTATGGAGATGCCTTGCTCCTGAATATGAAAATATTCAGGATTTAAAATTATTAATTGCTGTGGTTGAAATTAGGAATTGCTTTTAATCATAAATTGAAAACCTTAAAAGTATAAACTGGAAAATATGAAATTTACTTCCTTATTAATGTGTATCGCTGTGATGGGTTTATCTTCTGATCAGCTGACAGCACAAGTAAAAGCGAGCTCACAGGCAAATTTCCCCACTTTTAGTACCGAAGGTCATCGCGGGGCCCGTGGATTAATGCCTGAAAATTCCATCCCGGCCATGATAAAGGCAATAAACCTGGGAGTAACAACATTGGAAATGGATACCCATGTTACCAAAGACGGGGAAGTGGTTGTAACGCATGATGATTATTTGAGCCCGGCATTTATGCTGGATGGCAAAGGAAAAGAATTGCTTCCATCAGATGCTAAAAAATACCCTGTGTATCAAATGACCTATGGGCAATTAAAGGCTTTTGATTTGGGTTCAAAATATTACCCTGCCTTTCCTCAACAGGAAAAGATAAAAACATTTATCCCTCGCCTGGAAGAATTGATTGATTCAATACAGCAGTATTTAAGTCAAACGGGTAAGAAACAAATGTTCTATAATATTGAAACCAAATGCGGTCCGGAAGGAGATGGGGTATTGAACCCAGATCCTGAAACTTTTGTGAAACTATTGATGTCAGTGATAGAGAAGAAGGGAATTGCTCCATTTGTGGTAATCCAGTCTTTTGATAAAAGAACCTTACAGATTTTAAATAAAAAATACCCGGAAGTAAGAACTTCTTACCTGGTGTCTAACCAGAAAAGCGTCGAGGAAAACCTTGCAGATCTAGGTTTTTCACCTTTCATTCTGAGCCCTGCTTATAAAATGGTAAATGCCGAGCTGGTAAAGAAATGCCACGATAAAGAGATTAAAGTGATTCCATGGACGGTAAATTCAGCAAAAGATATTCAGGCACTTAAAGATTTGAAAGTAGATGGCATCATTTCCGATTATCCGAACTTATTGATGCCTTAAGTGCCGCGGTGGGTGGTATGGTTTTCCATGGTACCTGCTAATATTTTCGCTTTCATAAAGATCAGGTTATTCGTAGTTTAGTAGGTATATGAAAAAAATACTTGCACAGCTAATCTGCGGAATTAGCCTGATCTTTCTTTTAGCACCAATAAATACCAATGCTCAGTCGATCAAATACGACACGGCTTACAAGTCTAAGGGCTATATAGAACGGTTGGAAAAGTTTAAAACTGATCCGATTTCCAAAAATGATGTGGTTTTTTTAGGGAATAGCATCACGGCAGGTACTAATTGGGCTAAATTACTAGATATGCCAACCGCAATAAACAGAGGGATCTCGGGCGATATTACTTTTGGCATCCTAAACCGAATGCAAGAAATTATTGACGCAAATCCACGTAAGATTTTTATCCTTATTGGTACAAATGACATCTCCAGAGAGATTCCTGATTCCCTTGTAGTCAGTAATTATAAAGAGATAGTAAAACGTATCAAAACAGGATCATCATCTAAAATATACTTCTTTACCATCTTACCGGTGAACCAAAAAACTAACTTTCAAAAACACAAAGGAAAGGCTGTTCATATCAATTGGGTTAATTCTGAAATCAAAAAGCTAGCCTCAAAAAGGGTTAAAGTGATCGATTTGTATAGCTATTTTGTAGACGGAGACGGTCAGTTGAAAGAAAACCTTAGCTACGACGGACTACACCTCAATGACGCAGGGTATCAGGAATGGGCGAAAGTACTTAAAGAGGGAAATTACCTGAAATAAGAAGAGACTGATCATAAAAAAGGTATTCCTATTATAGAGATAGAGTAATACCTTTATGCTGAAAAGCGATTACGGAATTTTTAGTTGCGAATAGGAACTGGCTCAGCAGTTAAAAATACAGGCTCTGGGAAAGGGATAATTACCCGGTTTACATACCTGTCGTTTTTGTAGGTCTCTTTTCCAAGTTTCTTCAACATCTTGTAATGAGATCTTAAAGCATCCAGGAAAGTAGGGCACTCATTATATGGAAGGTTGTATTCCATTGCAGTTTGCTTTACAATTTTGCTGATCGCCGGATAATGAATGTGACAGATCTTAGGAAACAAATGGTGTTCTACCTGCCTGTTTAAACCTCCACATAAGAAAGCTGCTACTGAACTGTTCACCGCAAAGTTAGCAGTAGTTTGTAACTGATGTGCAGCCCAGGCCTCTTCGATATTACCTTCCTGATTAGGGAAAGGGAATTCTGTAGCCTCTACCACGTGTGCCAGCTGAAATACCAATCCTAAAACTAATCCTTGTGCGAATTGCATCACCAGAAAACCAATAATAAATTGCCACCAAGTGATGTTCATGACCAATAAAGGAAGGACAATAAATAGGAAATAATATATAGCCTTGTAAAAAAATAGGTTAAAGTATTCGATTTTTGGATGACTCAATACGTGTTCACCAATCTTTTTCTGAAAGAATTTCTTGTAATCTTTTCTGAATACCCAGGAAAGCATGGCCAGACTGTATAACGCAAAAGCATAGAAATGCTGGTATTGTTGTACCCTGTTTACCGTTTCTGAAGTAGAAAAACGGATTAAACCTGGCGCCACATCGATGTCCTCATCATGCCCCGCAATATTTGTATAGGTATGGTGTACGATATTGTGGCAGATGTTCCATACATATGGACTGGCACCAATCAGGTTAAAGATAAAACTGAATATTTTATTTACCGTTGGATTCGGTGATAAAGCCTTATGGATGGCATCATGACAAACATTAAAACCTACAAAGGCACCAAACATACCCAATAGGACTGCCAATAGCAGCATTACAGGTGTGCTGAAATTACCCAGAAGTAACAGTAGATAAATACTGGTTAAGCCAGTAAGAAAGAAAAAAACTTTGAACCACATCGCCGGATTGGCGTAGGATGTGGTATTGTTTGCTGTAAAATAAGCGTCAACTCTCTTTCGGACTGTAGTGTAAAATGTTGATTTATTGGTGTTTGTGAACTTTATCTTTCTCGCCATAAATTGTTTTGTCCGTACTGAATGTATGGCTTCTCCCTGATGTAATTTTAGCTAATGTAGCACAATTAATACGGACCTGTTGCTTTCCTATATTATTATTTAGTTACGAAAATACCAGCAGTTTAGATTTTCATCTATATTTACCCTAAATTAATGGTTCTATATCAACCATTATTGGCACATAGATGGAGAGCATCAATATCAAGCAATTAGCTAAAGCACTGAATTTATCTACTTCAACAGTTTCCAGAGCTTTCAGAGACAATAGTGACATTAGTAAGGAAACGAAAGAAAAGATTCTGGCGAAGGCCAAGGAGTTAAATTATCAGCCAAATCATTATGCAAGCAACCTGAGGGAGCAAAAAAGTAAAACCATTGCCGTGATCGTTCCAGAATTGGCAAATAATTTTTTCTCGCAGGCCATCCATGGAATTGAAAAAATTGCAAGAGGGAAGGGCTATCATATTTTGATTTATGCCACAGATGATGATTATGAGAAAGAAGTCTCTTTTATCAGACATTTACACAATGGCAGGGCAGATGGGATCATTATGTCGGTATCCGGAGAAGCAAATGACCATACTTATCTGAATGAGCTTAGCCAGAAACGCCTGCCTTTGGTGTTTTTTGATAGGGTATATGAAGATATCATTACACCAAGAGTAATTACCAATGATTATGACAGCAGTTTTTCTGCCACAGAACATTTGATTAAACAAGGCTGTACAAAGATTGCTTACCTGGTGATCAACAAAAACCTATCTATCGGTAAGTTTAGGATGCAAGGTTATTTGGACGCGTTGGCGAAGTATGATATCCCTTTTGAAGATAGTCTGGTAGTAGACTGCACCAATAGCTATGCGAAAAACTCCTTAATCCTGAAGCGTTTGCTATTGGATATTAAACCAGATGGCATTTTTACTTCCGTAGAAAGACTTGCCTTTGCCACCTATTACGCCTGTTATGACCTGAAGATTTCTATTCCTGATGAACTGATGGTGATTGGTTTCTCCAGTCTGGAGATTGCACCCTTACTTAATCCTTCTTTAACTACCGTGACGCAACCCGCTACGAAGATTGGAATCGAGGCCGCTAATCTATTGTTTAAAATGTTGGAAGATCCGGAAGAGGTAAACCCAAATCAAAAGATAGTACTGAACTCTAAATTGATTAAGAGACGCTCGACAGAAAAAATATAAGGTCGTAATACCTTGGAATTTAGCATGTAGTTGCCCAAAATTATAATAATCCCAACAGAAAATAAAATTTGACTCGAGAGATGGCTATTATGGTAATTCTCTGAATTGAAAACTGTTGCTGTGATTCAGGATCATGTCTTCTAAACCGCCCTTTTTTTGTAGAAAAAAAAAAGGCTTTTTTACGCGTTTTTTCTCCCCCTAAATCCCCCGTTTTTTCTGGCTAAAAAACAGGTGTTTTTTTTAAAAAGTTTTCAGGGTTTTGTGATTTTACGCAGAATTTGGCTTCGGACTTTCCACAAGTTTTAAGAAAGCTGTTAAAAACCCCGGGAACGTTCCCGGTATCGTTCCCGAAAAAGCAGTCGAAAACAACAAAGTGTAAAAAATACACTTTGTAAATCAATTTTTGTTTGTAAGTAATTGATAATTAGTGATTAATGATTTTTACTGCTAATTTTTCAAAAACTCAAAAACAAATTTATTATCCTATTTTTTGATTTTTAAAGTATAAAATATGGTGTTAAAAAAAAATAACATATAATATTTTGATTTCTCAAGTACGCTTCGCTTATTTACCATGAGCATTATAAGCACCGAACACTAACCAAATATTTACCCTAAAAACGAGCTATAAATATGAAAGTATTTTACCTGCTGAAGCCTTGTTTATTGTTGTTCATTGTTCTTGCAACATTGACAGCCCAGGCACAAACCAGTTCATTAACTGGAACAGTCTTAGATGAGACCGGATTGCCACTTCCCGGTGCATCTATCCAGATCAAAAGTATCAACAAGAGTACCACTACCGACGCCTCCGGGAAATATCGCTTGAGCGGATTATCAAATGGCGCAACTACTGTTATTGCGAGTTATATCGGTTATACTTCTTCATCACAAGCAGTAACGATCTCCGGTAATACTGTATTGAACTTATCACTTAAACCAGATGCCCAGAGTTTGAATGAGGTAGTTGTGATTGGTTATGGTACCCAACAAAAGAAAGATTTAACAGGATCTATCGCTACAGTGAGCGCCAAAGATTTCCAAAAAGGAGCCATTACTTCACCAGATCAATTGATCCAGGGTAAAGTAGCCGGTGTCAATGTGATCTCCAATGGTGGTCAACCAGGCGGAGGAAGTACCATTCGTATTCGTGGTGGCGCTTCCCTGAATGCCAGTAATGATCCATTAATCGTGATTGATGGAGTGCCTTTTAGTGGAAATACCGTGAACAACGCGCCTAGTCCGCTTTCCTTGATCAATCCAAATGATATTGAGACTTTCACTATCCTGAAAGATGCGAATGCAACAGCAATTTATGGATCAAGAGCCTCTAACGGAGTTGTTTTAATCACCACCAAAAAGGGAAGTTCTGTTGAACCGGTGATTAATTTCAACACAAACAACTCTTATGAAACCGTTGCCAAAACTGTAGACGTACTTTCAGCAGATCAAATTCGTGCTTATGTAAACCAATACGGAAATAAGAGCTATGATGACAATCCTGCCCATACCTATGTCGCTTTATTGGGTAATGCCAATACGGACTGGCAGAAAGAAATCTATAAAAATGCTTTTTCTACCGACAATGCCTTGAGTATTGGTGGTATTTTCAAAAATGTACCTTACCGTGTTTCCGCAGGTTATCTAGACAAACAAGGTTTGTTAATTACAGATAAATTCGAACGGGCAACCGGTACTTTTAATCTTTCGCCAAGATTATTTAAAGATCATTTGAAAATTGACCTGCATTTAAATGGATCTTTATCTGAGGCAAGGTTCGGAAATGAGGCGGCAAGAGCTGCTGCCATTCAATTTGACCAGACTCAACCAGTGAATGCAGATAACCAGTTTGGTAACTATTTTGAGTGGGTCAAAGGAGCAGTGCCAAACCCGAATGCACCTCGTAACCCCGTTGCTCTGGCTCGCCTACGCAACAATACCGGTAAGACGGAAAGAAGTTTTGGTAATGTCAGACTTGATTATTCCTTCCATTTCCTTCCAGAATTACATGCAAACTTAAACCTTGGATATGATATCTCTAAAGGATACGGTAGAATTTATGTGCCTGCTTATGCAGCACAGAATGCTGCGACAGAAGGTTTTCAAACTCGCTCATTAGATGAGCAAAACAATAAAGTTTCCGAGTTTTATTTGAACTATGCAAAAGATATTGCCAGTTTAAAAAGTAGGATAGATGTGACTGCTGGTTATGGTTACTATGACAATTCCAGCACTAGTTATGGGTTTTCGAATTATAAAGCAGATGGGGTTTCTGAAACCAGTAAACCAACTAATCTCTCTAATGTGGAAAGAGAAAAATTGGAATCTTTTTATGGTCGTTTGATTTATACCTACGCAGATAATTACATTCTTTCTGCCACCATGCGATCGGATGGATCTTCGAGATTCGACCAAGATTACCGCTGGGGATATTTTCCTTCTGTAGGTTTTACATGGAGAGCAATCGGGGAAGATTTTATGAAAGATAGTAAAGTGTTTTCTGACTTGAAATTAAGGTTAAGTTATGGGCAAACCGGAAATAAAGACGGGATTGGTAACTATAACTATATGGCAAAGTATTATAGAAACAGCAACCAGGGACAATACCAGATTGGTGACACTTTTTATGACTACTATACTCCATCCGCTTATGAGCGAGTTTTGAAATGGGAAACCACCGCTACTTATAATGTGGGAATGGATTACGGTTTGTTCAAAGGCAGAGTTTACGGTAGTGTAGATGTGTATTACAAAAAAACTAAAGACCTTTTATCTACCGTAGATATTTCATCGGGAACAAATTATAGTAACCGATTGCTGACAAACGTGGGAAATATGGACGTTCGTGGTTTAGAAGCGAGCATCAATGTTGCCCTGATCAAATCTGATAATACAAACTGGGACATCGGTGTGAACATGGCTTATAACAACAGAAAAGTAACGAACCTTACGTTTGATTCTGACCCTAATTTCAAAATCGATGCTGGTGGGATCACAGGAGGTACCGGAAACAACATAAAATACAATGCAATTGGTCAGACACCACAATCCTTCTATGTGAAGAAACAAATATATGATGGAAATGGAATGCCTTTACAGGGAGTTTATGCGGACTTAAATGGCAATGGAGTGTCTAATACAGATGATATGTATTTCTATCATTCTCCGGATCCTAAGTTTACTTTCGGTTTCAACAGTGCTTTCAGCTATAAGAAATGGACAGTAAGCACTGTCATGAGAGCAAATATCGGCAACTATATCTATGATAATGTGTCTTCAAATTTTGGAGTAAGAAGCAATATTTTAAGTCCAAGTGGATTGATCAATAATGCCAATGTAGATGTTTACAATACCAATTTTACCAATAATGAATACCTGAGTGATTACTATGTGAAAAATGCTTCCTTCCTGAAAATGGACAATGCAGGATTGGCATTTAATGCAGGAAAGATCTCTAGAACTGGAAATACCACACTTCGCGTGTCGGCAAATGTTCAGAATGTATTTGTATGGACCAAGTATAAAGGATTGGATCCGGAAAGTACTACGGGTATCGATTATAACTTATACCCAAGACCTAGAACTTATACATTGGGCTTAAATGTTGGCTTTTAATTTTTATCAGGATGAGAAATTTATTTAGAATATTCACCATATCAAGTGTTTTACTGATTTTTATCAGTTCATGTAAAAAAAACGACTTGAACCTACGACCTACTAATGATTTGGTAGCGGATCAGGCTTATGCTACACCAGCAGGGTATAAAAACCAATTGGTTAAACTATATGCAAGTTATGCTTTAACACACTCAAGCGGCGCGACCGGGGAAAGTGATATCGGCGGATTAAATCCCGGCTTTACAGATTTTCTGAGGTTATTCTGGATGTCGCAGGAGTTGCCTACTGATGAGGCGATCTGCGGATGGAATGATGAAGGAATTCCTGAATTGAATAAGATGACCTGGACTTCGGAAAACATCTTTATCAGAGGATTATATTCGAGAAGTATTTACCAGATTACTGTGTGTAATGATTTCCTGAGAGAGAGTACTCCGGAAAAATTAGCAAGCCGTGGAATCACTGGAGCTGACGCAACAAATGTGCAACGCTACCGTGCAGAAGCACGCTTCCTGCGTGCCTTCCAATATTGGGTGTTACTGGATGGTTACGGGAATCCTCCTTTTGTAACAGAGAATGACCTCATTGGAAAAGTGCCTCCTATACAAATTCAAAGAGCAGAGCTTTTCAAATACGTGGAATCTGAATTGAAAGCAATTGAAGTTGATTTGGCTGAACCTAGAGACAATGAATATGGACGTGCAGATAAGGGTGCAGATTGGTCATTGTTAGCCAGATTATACCTGAATGCCGAAGTATATACAGGTACTGCCAGGTATACAGATGCCATTACTTATGCTAGTAAAGTGATCAACAGTGGTTATGCTTTGTCAACAGTTTACAAAAACTTGTTCCTGACAGACAGCCGCAACACGAGTAAAGAAAACATTTTAACGATCAATTATGATGGTTTGCATACGCAAAATGATGGTGGAACTACTTACCTGATCAATGCGGCAATTAACGGAGATATGAAGCCTGCCGAGTTTGGTGTACCAACAGGTGGATGGGGTGGTAATCGTAGCCGTATTAACCTGCCTCAGTTATTTACTGACTATAGCGGTGCTACCGATAAAAGAGCCTTGTTCTTTGGTGTTAAACTGGAAAATGATGATGCAAATACTTTTACTGATGGTTTGAGGGTAGTGAAATTTAGAAATGTGGATTCAAAAGACGTTCCTGCACCTTCAATCGAAGGAAAGTTCAGTTCTTTAGATTTTGCATTATTCCGCCTGGCAGAGCAATACCTGATCTATGGGGAAGCGGTAACACGTGGTGGTACCGGAGGTACTGCAGAACAAGCGTTAAAATATGTAAATGGTTTGCGTCAGCGTGCTTATGGTAATACCTCAGGAAATGTATCTTCTTTAAGCGTTGATTTCTTTCTGGATGAGCGTGGTAGAGAATTGTACTGGGAAGGTTTCCGCCGTACAGATTTGATCCGCTATAAAAAGTTTACGGAGGGTGGATATCTATGGCCTTTTAAAGGTGGTGCAAAATCAGGTATTGGAGTAGCTGCAACACGTAATCTGTATCCTCTACCTCTAGCAGACATGATTGCCAACACCAATCTAGTTCAAAATCCTGGTTATTAACCGTAAGAAAGAAATTAAGATGAAATCAAATATCATAAAATATATTTCCTTGGTTTTAGTAACCATAGGTTTATGGTCCTGTAAAAAGGATGGAAAAGAACTCGTATCAAATGTGAGTCCGGCAGGTACGCTAACTGCGAGCACCACAACACTTAATTTATCATTAGCTGCCGCAACGAGTACGGCAGTAACCATTGCATTTCCTGCTCCTGTAATCACAGGGACAGTTATTCCCGTGACTACCATCATTCAGATTGATGTGAAAGGTAAAAACTTCTCTAATCCTAAGGAAGTTGTCGTAACTACCACTAGCTATGCGCCAAAGGTAGCTGATATCAATGCCATTTTGCTTGGTTTCGGACTAAAAGCTGAAGTTCCTGCGGAATTGGAAGTAAGATTAAAATCTGCTCCGGCACCAAATGCAATCACTTATTCGAATGTGTTGACACTAAAAGCTACACCCTATTTTGCTGCTACCTGGGTTTATGCGCCAGGCGCTTATCAGGGATGGGCACCAGCAACAGCTGATAGCCTGGTTTCTCCAGATAGTGACGGTAAATACTCAGGGATTATTGTATTTCCTACGGGACAGTTTGAGTTTAAAATTACCCCTCAAAAGAACTGGGATCTTTCCTATGGCGTACTTAACGAATTGCTAAGTAGTGCAGGGAATGCGGGTAATCTCGTAGCACCAAAAGCTGGCCCACAACTGATTACAGTAGATATGAATGCGAAAAGTTTTAAGTTTGAAGAGTCAAAAATATGGGCGATGACAGGTAGTGCTACGCCGTTGGGATGGGGTAGTGATATTGATATGAAATTCATCAATGACGGAAAAGGCACCTATAAAGTAACTACAGATCTGTTAGCTGGAGAATTGAAGTTCAGAGCGAATCGTGCCTATGATTTCAACTATGGTGGAAGTGGCGGTAATCTAGTATTTAATGCCAGCACCAATATTCCAGTCTCCGAAGCAGGAAACTATACTGTTACCTTCGATATCCCCAATTTAAAATATACACTCGTTAAAAACTAATATCCAAATAGGTAGTCCCGCAGGTTTTCATGACATGCTGGACTACCTGTTTTTTTTAATTCGAATTCTTATTCTCTTGCTTATGAAAAAAATCATCCTTTTACTACTCCTGAGTATTTCTGTGACCACCTTTGCCCAAAAATTGGAGCGCATTGAACCGATGTACTGGTGGGTTGGTATGAAAAATCCTAAGCTTCAATTGTTGGTCCATGGCGAACGTATTGCTGAGTTGGGAGTTGAACTGTATTACCCTGGAGTAAAGCTGCTGAGCGCTAATAAAGTTGAAAATCCCAATTACCTGTTCTTGGATCTTGAAATTTCTGAATCTGCTGCTGCGGGAAAATTCTCTATTGCTTTTACCAAAGGAGGGAAGAAGGTACTGCAGTATACTTATGAGCTGAAAAACAGAACTGCTAACTCCAGCCGGATACAAGGAGTGAGCAGCAAAGATTTGATTTACCTGCTGATGCCGGACCGCTTTTCTAATGGCGACCCGAAAAATGATGTGATTAAAGGGATGCAGGAAACAAAATTGAACAGAGATTCTATGTATTACCGCCATGGTGGAGATTTACAGGGATTGATCAATAAGTTAGATTACCTGAAAGATTTAGGCGTAACCACTATCTGGATGACTCCGGAAATTGAAAATGACATGGCCAATGCTTCGTACCATGGCTATGCTGCTACGGATCACTATAAGATAGATCCACGCTATGGAAACCTGGCACTGTACAAATCTTTCGTAGATAAAGTACATGAAAATGGAATGAAAGTAGTGAAAGATATTGTACACAACCATGTGGGCACCGGACATTGGTTCTATAAAGATATGCCAATGAAAGACTGGGTAAACCAGTGGCCAGTGTATACGCAGACCAGCTATCGCGATGAGCCGGTGATGGATCCTCATGCTTCAAAAGCTGATCAAAAGAAAATGCTGGACGGATGGTTTGTACCTAGTATGCCAGACCTCAACCAAAGAAATCCTTATGTACAGAATTACCTGACACAAAACCACATCTGGTGGGTAGAAGATGCAGGAATCGACGGACTAAGGTTAGATACTTATCCATATAACGACCCGGACTACATGAGAGACTGGGCGATCAAGATAAAAGCAGAGTTTCCAACGCTTTCCGTTTTTGGAGAAACCTTGGTGAATTCCGCAGCCGCACAAGCTTATTTTACTGGTGGAAATACGGTAAGCAGGGGTTTCGATACGGAACTTCCTGGTGTAACTGATGCCGTGCTAAAAAATGCAATTTATGAAGCTTTGAATGGGAAATCTGGCTGGACAGATGGGATATTTAGACTATACACGACCATAGCACAAGATTTCCTTTACCAGGATGCCGACCGTAATGTGATTTTCATGGATAACCATGACATGAGTAGGTTTTATTCCATGGTGAAAGAAGATATTGACAAGTATAAATCTGGTATGGCTCTATTACTTACCCTAAGAGGAATTCCACAAATGTATTACGGAACAGAGATCTTAATGAAGAACTATTCAGATCCTGATGGTTTGGTACGCTCCGATTTCCCTGGTGGATGGCCGGGTGACAAAACAGACAAATTTACTGTAGCTGGTCGTACGGCACAGGAAAATGAAGCCTGGAACTTTGTTCGTATACTGGCCAATTACAGAAAAAACAGTCCGGCCTTACAAACCGGGAAAATGATGCAGTATGTACCTGAAAATGGAATCTATACTTATTTCAGATATCTGCCGGAAGCTGGAAAAACCGTTATGGTGATCGTCAATATCGATGATCAAGCGAAAAATCTAGAAACTTCAAGGTTTGACGAAAGAATGGGTCAGATGAATTCCGCTATAAATGTGATAACCAAAGAAAAAATAAACTCCTTAAAAAATATCGCTGTGCCTGCAAAGACCACATTGGTTTTAGAATTAAATTAATACGATATAAATGCAACATACTAAAGAACCTATTGCTTGTATTTTCGACCTGGATGGCGTATTGGTAGATACCGCCGTTTATCATTATCAGGCTTGGAAACAGCTGGCCAATTCCTTAGGCTTTGATTTTACAGAACTACAAAACGAACAGCTGAAAGGCGTGAATAGAATGCGCTCATTAGATATGATCCTTCAATGGGGAGGGATAGAGAAATCATCCGCAGAAAAGGAAGAATTAGCCGCAAAGAAGAATGAACAATATGTGGCCATGATTAGTAAGATGACGGTTAAAGAAGTATTGCCGGGTTCACTGGAACTGCTGACCGATTTGAAAGCAGCAGGGATTAAAATTGCCCTTGGCTCTGCCAGCAAGAATTCTTCCCTGATTTTGGAACGGACGGAACTGGCTCACTTTTTTGATGCCATCGTAGACGGAAATTCGGTGACGAGCTCCAAGCCAGATCCGGAAGTATTTTTGAAGGCTGCGGAATTGTTGAATACCGCTAAAGAAAATTGTTTGGTATTTGAGGATGCACTAGCAGGTGTACAGGCGGCATTGGCGGCGGATATGATGGTGGTAGGGATAGGTAAAACTGAGCATTTACCCGGAGCACATGTGGTCATCAACGACCTCTCGGAAATTACGATCAGCGAGATTGAAGCATTGAGAAATCACTAAGAAAATATTCATGGAGCAATTGCTTAAGTATAAAGGGATCACTATAGCACATTGCTTTTATAGCTAAGCCGAATTAGCACGAATGAAAAGACATTAATCGAAAACGCACAACAGGTGGGTCGAATAGAAAAATAAATGAAAACGTGTTCCGGTTACATCAACCGCCGGAATACCAGAGCAGCATATACCATGAAAAATTATATAAAAGCAGACGAGTGGAACATTATTGAGGAAGGTTTTGATCCTCATTTAAATAAAATATCAGAGAGTTTATTCAGTATTGGAAACGGCAGAATGGGGCAACGTGCCAATTTTGAAGAGGATTATACTGGAGAAACTTTGAAGGGTAATTATGTAGCTGGAGTATATTATCCGGATAAAACTCGCGTAGGCTGGTGGAAAAATGGTTATCCAGAATATTTTGCCAAAGTATTGAATGCGACAAATTGGATTGGTTTAAACATCCAGATTGATGGAGAAATGTTAGACCTGAATACTGCCGCAGTAACCGATTTTAAACGGGTACTGAATATGAAAGAAGGAACTTTGGGCCGCCAGTTTACTGCCAAATTGAAAAGTGGTAAAATGGTACAAGTGGAGTCGACCCGTTTTTGCAGTATTGTAGACGATGAGGTGGCTGCTTTACATTACCACATTAAAGCCCTTAATTTTGAAGGTCAGATTAGCATGACTTCATTTATTGATGGTGACGTGAAAAACCAAGACTCGAATTATGATGAGAAGTTCTGGGAAGAAGTGTCGCAGCACCAGGAAAGAAATGCCGATTACTTAGTGCTTAGGACTAAGAAAACGGAATTTGAGGTATGTACGGCAAGTCAGACCAGGATTTTCAAGAATGGCGAGCTGCAAACGTTAATTCCGTTGGCCAAAGATAAATACCTTGGTCAGAAGACTTCTTTTGCATTAGCTCAAAATGAGGTGATTGATTTGTATAAGATCGCAGCCAACTTATCTTCGCAGAACTACGATAAATCAGATTTATTGAGCGCTGCAAAAGCAACTATTTTGAAGGCCTCGGAGAAAGGTTTTGAGCAATTGAAACAAGAGCAGGCCATTGCCTGGGCACAGAAATGGGAAGAAGGAGATATTGTGATTGATGGTGATGTAGCCGCTCAACAAGCGATACGATTTAATATTTTTCAACTTAACCAGACTTATACTGGTAAAGACGCCCGTTTAAATATAGGGCCTAAAGGTTTCACAGGAGAAAAATACGGTGGCTCAACCTATTGGGACACCGAAGCATATTGTATTCCTTTTTATCTATCTGTAGCCCCACAGGAGGTGGCAAAAAACTTACTGATCTATCGCTATAAACATCTGGATAAAGCAATAGAAAATGCCGTTAAGCTTGGTTTTAACAATGGTGCTGCTTTATATCCAATGGTAACGATGAATGGGGAAGAGTGCCACAATGAGTGGGAGATTACTTTTGAGGAGATTCATAGGAACGGGGCTATTGCCTTTGCGATTTTCAATTATGTCCGTTATACAGGAGACCATAGTTACCTGGAGGAATATGGATTGGAAGTATTAATTGGCATCGCCAGGTTCTGGAAACAAAGGGTAAACTGGAGCGCAGAGAAAAATAAGTTTGTGATGCTTGGCGTAACCGGGCCCAATGAATATGAAAATAACATCAATAATAACTGGTACACAAATAAATTAGCAGCATGGTGTTTAACTTATACCATGGAAGTTGCAGGAAAATTAAAAGCTCAGGCACCGGGACAGTATTTGAGAATTGTTGAAAAGACAAATCTTAATGACTTGTCGGAATTTAAGGACTGGAATGCTATAGCTACACATATGTACTATCCTTATCATGAGGGGGAAAATGTGTTCTTGCAACAGGACGGTTTTATGGATAAGGAGCAGATATTGGTTAAAGATTTACCTGCTGATCAACGTCCATTAAACCAAAAGTGGAGCTGGGATCGGATTTTACGTTCTTGCTACATCAAACAAGCAGATGTATTGCAGGGAATGTATTTCTTTGAAGAAGAATACGACCTGGAAACGCTTAGAAGAAACTTCAACTTCTATGAAAGCAGAACTGTACATGAGAGCTCTTTATCACCATGTGTTCATAGTATCCTTGCTGCAAAGTTAAATGACGAGGAAAAAGCTTATGAGTTTTACCTGCGGACTGCCCGACTGGATTTGGACGATTATAACAATGATACTGAGGATGGATTGCACATTACCTCTATGGCTGGTACCTGGATGAGTGTGGTAGAAGGATTTGCTGGAATGCGTGTGCGTGATGGAAAATTGTCTTTCCAGCCATTCTTACCGAAGAACTGGTCTGCTTTTTCTTTTACAATTGGCTTTAGAGGTATACAGTTGAAGGTTCAGATTAATGAATCAGAGTTAATCATTAGAAACAATTCTGAAGAGACTGTAGAAATGAAAGTTTTTGAACAGTTGTATACTATTCCTCCGGGAGAAAAAACAATAGCTTATAAAGGTTCGCTGGTATGAAATTTAGTGGTGTAAAAGAATTATCTAAGGATAAAAGAGGACTTTTCCTTGTAGTCATTTTTACCGCATGCGCATTTGTCGGATTTTCAAGTCAAAGTATGGCCCAGACCAAACCTATTATTTATCAATTATTGCCCAGGTTATTTGGTAATAAACAAAGTCAGAATATCCCTTATGGAACCATTCAGCAGAATGGTTCTGGAAAGTTTGCCGATATTAATAACAAGGCGCTGGATGGAATTAAAGAATTAGGCGTAAGTCATGTGTGGTATACCGGCGTAATTGCCCATGCTAGCTTGACCGACTATAGTGCCTTTGGCATTCCCACTGCTGATGCAGATGTAGTAAAAGGGCGCGCAGGATCTCCTTATGCGATCAGCGATTACTATGATGTAGATCCCGATCTAGCAGTAGATGTGAAAGATCGAATGTTAGAGTTTGAAGCTTTAATTGCTAGAACACATCAAAAGGGGATGAAAGTGATCATTGATTTTGTGCCCAATCATGTAGCTCGTAGTTACTATTCTTTAGCGAAGCCAGCAGGTATCAAAGATTTTGGCGCTGAAGATGACCTTGGTAAGAGTTTTAGTCCGGTTAATGATTACTATTATATTCCCGGAAAAGATCTCGTAGTTCCGGTAAGGAATGAATTGGCAAATGCCTTAAGACCTCTGGAAGACCAAAATTTTAAGGAGATTCCAGCCAAAGCAACCGGAAATAATGTGTTTTCAGCAATTCCTTCAAAAGACGATTGGTACGAAACTGTTAAATTGAACTATGGGTTGGATTATGCTAATGGCGAACAACAATATTTTAATCCAAGGCCTGGAGTATGGCTCAAGATGAGAGATATTCTGAGTTATTGGGCGGTAAAAGGAGTGGATGGTTTTCGTTGTGATATGGCAGAAATGGTGCCTGTCGAATTTTGGGAATGGGTAATTCCTGAATTAAAAATGAAACACCCAGGATTAATTTTCATCGGCGAAGCGTACAATCCAGCAGTTTATCAGACCTATCTGACTAAAGGTCATTTTGATTATCTATATGATAAGGTTGGCTTATATGATGGCCTAAAAAAGCTGATTAGAAATGAGGAGGGAGCTAATGTACAGGAGATTTCGAAAGTCTGGCAGGTTCAAACTGCTGGATTTGGTAATCGTATGCTGAGCTTTTTAGAGAACCATGATGAAGAACGGATTGCTTCTGCTGGTTTTGCAGGCGATCCAACTCTTGCCATTCCCGCAATGGTAGTTTCTGCTACGTTATCTGCCGGGCCAGTGATGTTATATTTTGGACAAGAAGTAGGGGAGCCAGGAAAAGGGATAGAGGGTTTTGGAAAAGAGGACAACCGGACTACTATTTTTGATTATTGGGGTGTGCCGGAGCATCAGAAATGGATGAATAATGGAGCTTTCGATGGTGCATTATTAGATTCTAAGCAGCAAAATCTTAGAGCATTTTATAAGGATCTGATGCACATTGCAACTAGTTCAAGGGCGATTACCAAGGGTGATATTTTGGAAATTCCATTAGGAGAATCGCGCATGTATGCCTTTCTGAGGTATACAGATGGACAACGGTTACTGATTGTGGCCAACTTTGATGCCAGTAAAGTGCTAGAAAGGAATCTGGAGATTCCGGTAAGTATTTTGAAAAACTTGGGAATTAAAGAAGGCAAAGATTTATTGTCTAAGTTGAAAGTAGAAAATACGTCGCAATCGCTATATTTAAAAGTGTTACCCCAAACTGCTCAAATTATTGAATTTTAATTATTAGTACCTGATGGAAAAGAAAATCGCGCTTAGTAAACCAAGATTGTCGTCCTTACAGATTTTTAACATGAGTGCCGGTTTTTTCGGAATTCAGTTTGGATTTGCATTGCAAAATGGAAATGCTTCCAGAATTCTGCAAACGTATGGTGCAGATGTAGAACATTTGTCGCTTTTTTGGTTAGCAGCACCTTTAACAGGGATGATTGTACAGCCTATCATTGGTTATTATAGTGATAAGACCTGGAACAGGTTTGGTAGAAGAAGGCCATACTTCCTGATTGGTGCGGTGTTAACCGCAATTGCATTGATTTTAATGCCAAATTCTGCGGCAATGGCAAGTCTTTTACCACCTATTATAATTGGAGCGGGGATGCTGATGATTATGGATGCTTCTATCAATGTAGCGATGGAACCATTTCGTGCTTTGGTCGCAGATAAGCTCCCTGAAAGCCAGAGGAGCTTTGGCTTTTCTATGCAGACTTTTCTGATTGGTGCAGGGGCGATCACTGGTTCTTGGCTACCCTATATCCTTTCCGAATACATGGGGGTATCAAAAGTGGCAGCAGTTGGACAAGTTCCGGATAATGTGATTTATTCCTTCTATGTGGGGGCTGCGGTTCTGGTGGGCACCATTTTGTGGACGGTCATCACCACTAAAGAATACCCACCGGAGGAAATGGAACGTTATCATGACGGAGCTGCAGAAGAAGAGACAAAGGGCATCATGTCTATTTTTACTGATTTCTCTAAAATGCCTTTAACAATGAGGCAATTGGGATTGGTGCAGTTCTTTTCGTGGTTTGCGCTTTTTTCTATGTGGGTATTTACCACGCCGGCTATTGCCCAACATATCTATAAGGTACTTCCAGGAGATACTTCTTCGGTACAGTTTGCCGATGCCGGAAATTGGGTGGGGATTCTATTTGGGATTTATAATGGTGTTTCTGCGATTTATGCACTTTTATTACCGGCCATTGCCAGGTTGACCAGTAGAAAGATTGTTCATGCCTTTTCATTAACAGCAGGGGGATTGGGCTTGTTGTCTATTTATTTTATCACAAATCCACAACACCTCATCTATTCCATGATTGGCATAGGTCTGGCTTGGGGAAGTATCCTTTCTATGCCATATGCGATTTTATCCAGCTCGATTCCTGCACGTAAAATGGGTGTATATATGGGGATTTTCAACTTCTTCATTACAATGCCTCAAATCATAAACGGTTTTTTTGGAGGGATGATTGTTGAGAAGTTCTATGATGGGAAAGCGATTTATGCGATTGTACTGGCGGGAATTTTTATGATTCTGGGTGCTATTTCAGTACTTTATATTCAAAATAATCAAGAAAAAGAAGCGTAATAACCAGCGGTAAATTCTGTTTAGGAGCCATAAATAGGGCTATATTATGGAATTTGGATTAAAATTTTTACCTAAAACCGGGCGGTCTGCAAAGTTTTAAATAAAATGCCTATTTTTACAGCCCACTTATGGAACAGATAAAAACATCATTTGATTTCGAAAAACCTTTAGTTGAATTAGCTCAGCAGATTGAAAAGGTTAAACAGGTTGCCGATAAAACGAAAGTAGATATGTCTGCTACCTTGACTGAACTGGAAGAGAAGTTAGCTGAGACACAGCAAACGCTTTACAACCATCTTACAGGATGGCAGAAAGTTCAGATGTCCCGTCATCCGGAAAGGCCACAAACCCTGGATTACATCAGTATGATCTGTGATGATTTCATAGAGATGCATGGTGACAGAACAGTAAAAGACGATAAAGCCATTATTGGTGGTTTCGCGACTATTGCCGGTGAAACGGTAATGATCATTGGACATCAGAAAGGTAAAAATACCAAAGAACGTCAATATCGTAATTTCGGTATGGCTAATCCTGAAGGTTATAGAAAAGCATTGCGTTTAATGCGTCTTGCAGAAAAGTTCAATAAGCCAGTCATTTCCTTTATTGATACGATGGGTGCTTATCCAGGACTGGAAGCAGAAGAACGTGGACAGGGGGAGGCAATTGCGCGTAACCTATTAGAAATGTCGGTTCTAAAAGTGCCGATTCTTTGCTTTGTTATTGGTGAAGGTGCATCAGGTGGTGCATTGGGTATTGGTATCGGTGATCGTGTATATATGTTAGAGCATACCTGGTATTCTGTAATCTCTCCTGAATCTTGCTCGTCTATTCTATGGCGTAGCTGGGATTTCAAGGAAAAAGCAGCAGAATGTCTGAAATTGACTTCTGATGATATGTACAAAAATCAATTGATTGACGGCATCATTAAAGAGCCACTAGGCGGTGCGCACCAGAATCCTGAAGCCATGGGTGAAACGATCAAAGAACAGATCTTAAACGATCTAAAAGAGATTAAGAAACTAAAAACGGATGCCATGATCACCAAGAGAATTGATAAATTCTGTGCAATGGGTGTGGTAAACGAGTAAAATACCATCATATAGATAAAAAGAAAGGGTCGTAATTTTAATTACGACCCTTTCTTTTTATCCTGTTTATTTGATGTCTGGCTGGAGCATTAAAGATTAGTACAGCAATGATGACTATCATTGTAAAGGCTCAATATAGTTTGGTCATAAAAATGCCCCCAAAAAGTAAAACACTTTTATGGGGGCATTGTATTTTGAAACAGTTCTTTTACTAATTATTGTGCAGGGAAGAAAGGAGAGAATCTTGCTTCTAACAGATTAAACTTATCGGCTAGTTCCTTACTTAATTTTTCCTGTTTATTTTCAGCAGTAGTTCTGGCCATAGAATTCAGAAAGGATAGTCCTAACTGAACATTTTGTCCGCCTACAAACCTTTTCTTGCTTTCAGAAACATCAGCTAGATAAGTCAGTTCTTTCATGATGTAATCTGCTGATTTTTCTATTAATGCATTTGCTCTTTTGGTATCTTCCAATTGATATAGGTTTTCTGCCATGAAGTAAGCACCCATCATTGAGCGTATACCATAGAATTTCTCTGGCATTACTTCAAAATAACGGTTCACTACTTTTTGTGCATCTGCTTTTTTACCTTCTTTCAGTAATCCGCTAATGGTATTGTTGAATACATTGGTAAAGATAGAAATGTCATCTGCAGATTGTGGATCCAGATATTTCGCATTCTTCACATTACCCCACACAAATTTGTTCATCACATTGTTGTATAAGACTGGCGTGTTGATTAGTTCATTTCTAGAAACCGCAGTGTCTGCTTTTAAAGGCATTAAATGCAAAGCTAAACCTTCATTGTAAAGGTATTTATCCAAGCCATTGTATTGCTCTGAAGGCACTGTACTTGCGAAATAGATTGGTCTTTTCCAGTTGTTATGAACCAGAATGTCAAACATCGCTAATGTTCCTTTAGTCACATAGTTTTTGTTGAACGTCCATTCTAGTGCAGGGGCGATTTTTGCAGAATCAGCAGGGCTAACCACACCATTTTTAAGTACTGCTTCTTTATCAACTGTAATTTTAAAATTCTTAGTAGGAATGAAGTTTACCTTTCTACCATCATTTAATGGAAGTTTATCTTCGCTGTTTTCAGAAAGTAGCAATTCAAGAATATTCTTCAGTTCAATGTTTCCTGCGATATCCGCATTTTGGTAATACATCACATCTCTAACGCCCTGAACATACTGTGACTCGTTCATAGAGATCGGAAGGGGCTCAGATTCGTTCATTTTGCGTTTCATACCATTGATGTACCAATCGGTATCAAACAAACTAAGGTTAACTAATCTAATGTCAGGTCTGATATTTTCTACCTCTTGTGCATACCATAGTGGATAAGTATCATTATCACCATAAGTAAATAGGATGGCATTTGGGGCACAGGACTGCAGGTAATCTACTGCAATATCATGTGCTACCATTTTAGTAGAACGATCATGGTCATCCCATCCCTGAGCGGCCATAATTACTGGAGCGGCAAATAAACCGACAACAGTGGCTACAGCAGCACCGGTGGCAGGGTTAATTTTCTTAAATACCCATTCACGCAGGGCGAGTACACCAAATCCGACCCAGATGGCAAAGGCATAGAATGATCCCGCATAAGCGTAATCACGTTCCCTTGGTTCCATAGGTTTCTGATTCAGGTACAATACGATGGCCATACCGGTAAAGAAGAATAGTAAAGCTACAATTCCTGCATCTTTCTGGTTTCTTTTGAAATGCCAGATTGCACCTAACAAGCCCATAATTAGGGGAAGGAAGAAGAAACGGTTGTAAGCATTACTTTCTACAATGGAAGGAGGAAGGTTTTTCTGGCTACCAAGGTGGAGTGCATCAATTGGTTTAATACCACTTAACCACTGACCTTCATATAAGCTACCCTGTCCTTGGTCGTCATTCTGTCTACCTACAAAGTTCCATAGGAAATACCTCATGTACATTTGTCCGGTTTGGTACGACAACAAGAAACCTATGTTGTCAATTAAGCCTGGGAAATGATCATCACTAAAGCCCATCATGTCTTTATAGTAAGCCACATGTCCAGGATCATCACTATACATACGTGGGAAAGGCGTAATTCTATCATATTCGTAATCCGATTTCTTACCGGCTACTTCATACTTCTCTGCACCTTTTCTATATAATGTCTTTCCTTCTACTGAGTTTATAGCTTGTGAGTTATAGTTTGGACCGAATAATAAAGGTCTGTCTCCATACTGCTCTCTATTCAAGTATCCTAAGAAAGAGAATACATTGTCTGGGGCACTGTTGTTTAAGTTAGGATTTGCTTTTGCACGGATGATGATCATCGAGAAAGAACTATATCCAAAAAGAATTAGCACTGCGGAAAGCAAGGCCAGGTTAAGAATCTTTTTCTCATGTTTAATGGAATACCTGATTCCCCAAACAAAACCACCGATCAGTAAAATCGCAAAGAAAAGAACGCCTGTTCCAAATCCCATTCCTAAAGTATTCACGAAGAATAAATCGAAATAAGCACCAAATGACACGACATATTGGATGATACCATATTGAATTACGGCAAGAATCAAGATTCCTACGATACCTGCTTTAATTGTTCCTGCGGTAGTTGGATTTTTAGTTTTCTTGAAATAATAGACAAAGGCAATCGCTGGAATAGTTAATAAGTTTAAGAGGTGAATCCCGATGGATAGCCCCATAATATAAGCGATAAACAACAACCAACGGTCTGCACGAGGCTCATCCGCATGGGCTTCCCATTTTAAGATGGCCCAGAATACGATGGCAGTAAATAGAGAAGAAAGCGCATATACTTCAGATTCTACAGCTGAGAACCAGAAACTGTCGGAGAAAGTATAAGCTAAAGCACCTACTATACCTGCACCCATAATGGAGATCAGGTTAGATTTGCTTACTTCTTCATTTTCTTTAACCAGTACTTTTTTCGCTAGCGCGGTGATGGTCCAGAATAAGAATAAGATGGTTGCGGCACTGGCAATGGCCGAGCCTACATTCATAAAGTAAGCGACTTTACTAAGATCACCAAAAGCAAAAAGGGAGAAGAACCGCTGTATCATTAAGAATAGTGGGGCTCCCGGTTGGTGTACTACCTGCATTTTTAAGGCTGAGGCGATAAATTCACCGCAATCCCAAAAGCTTACTGAGGGTTCTAATGTTAGAATGTAAGTCACTGTAGCAATCAGAAAACAAAGCCAGCCGGTAAGGTTGTTGATTTTTGAATAATTCATTTCTTAATTAAATAGTTATTAAAGTCGCGCTAATTAAATGCAGCCGAAAATAAAGAATAAGATTGATAAACTCACAAAGTAAGGGGGAGTTTAACAAATTTAACACCGCATGATGTGGCGTCTTTTCAGTTTATCAAATTCTCTGCTACTATATATGTCGGTTTTCAGGTGTGGCGAATCTCTATATTTTACCCTATTTTAAAATAATTTATACTTGTCTAAGATAAATGCAGGTGCTTTTTTAGGAAATGACAAAGACACTCAAATTTTTTAAAAAAAAAAGTGATTTTTTTTATCCGGATCAACTTCCTCATTTTAAATAGTTTATTTCCTTTCTGAATTAAGTGGGCGATTTTTTTTAAACTTTTTTTGCGGCAGGATTTGCAGATATCAAAAATGTGCGTACATTTGCATCAGATTTCAGAGCAACAATTATCCGCTTCGAAATTAAAATTGAAAGATTGCCCGATAGTATAAAGGTAGTACAACGGTTTTTGGTACCGTTTGTCTAGGTTCGAATCCTGGTCGGGCAACAAAACATATTCGGATTGTGGTTTATTTCACAATCCGATTTTTTTTAACCAGCATTGATACACCTCTAATCATGCCATTGCAGTTCAATCCAGTTAAACTTTTTGCCGGAACAGGTACAAAAGACTTAGCAATCAAAATTGCCGAAAGCTACGGCAAGCCTCTAGGCGATGTCACCTTGAACAGGTTTAGCGACGGCGAATTCCAACCTTCTTACGATGAAACAGTACGAGGTTGCGATGTCTTTATCATCAATTCTACTTACCAACCAAATGATAACTTAATGGAGTTGTTGTTAATGATTGATGCGGCAAAACGCGCATCTGCTCATTACATCACTGCAGTAGTTCCTTATTATGGTTTGGCCAGACAGGATAGAAAAGATAAGCCACGTGTAGCGATAGGCGCTAAATTGGTTGCCAACTTGTTAAAATCGGCAGGTATCCACAGAATCATGACGATGGACCTTCATGCTGCTCAGATCCAAGGTTTCTTCGATATTCCTGTAGACCACTTAGATGGTTCAGTGATTTTCGTGCCTTATATCAAAAGCTTAGGCCTGGAGAATCTAACGATTGCTTCACCGGATATGGGTGGTTCTTACAGAGCGCGTACTTTTGCGAAGTTTTTCAATGCAGAGGTTGTAATTTGTGATAAGAGACGTAAACGTGCCAATGAAATTGAGTCGATGTCTATCATCGGTGATGTAGTTGGTCTGGATGTCGTTTTAATTGACGATATTTGCGATACCGCAGGTACCTTATCTAAAGCAGCAGCGCTGATTATGGAAAAAGGTGCGAAAAGTGTTCGTGCGGTATGTACGCACCCGGTGTTGTCAGGTAAGGCTTATGAAACGGTAGAAAACTCTATGTTAGCAGAGTTGATCGTTACAGATACCATTCCTTTGAAGCGTCAGAGTGATAAAATCAGGGTATTGAGTACTGCTGAGTTATTTGCAAAAGCAATTGCTAATGTAAATGAACACGGTTCTATCAGTGACCTGTTTAGAGTTTAATACTAATAATAAATATATATAAAATGAAAACAATCGCAATTAGCGGTTCTCCAAGAGAGAACGTAGGGAAACGCGATGCTAAAGAGCTTCGCTATGAAGGTAAAGTTCCTGCAGTATTGTATGGTGGTACAGAGCAAAAACATTTTGCTGTAATTACTACTGAATTAAAGGATGCTATTTACACTCCAGAAGCAAACTTTGTAGAAATTGACATTAATGGTACTAAAACTAAAGCTATCATTAAAGAATTACAATTTCACCCACTTACTGACCTATTATTACACGTAGATTTTCTTCAGTTATTTGATGACAAAGAAATCTTAATGGAAATCCCAGTTAAATTAACCGGTACTTCTCCAGGTGTTAAAATGGGTGGTAAATTAGTACAGAAATTACGTAAACTTCGTGTGAGATCACTTCCAAAAGATATGCCTCAAACAGTTGAAGTTAGCATTGCGAAATTAGAAGTTGGTAACTTGTTCCGTGTACGTGATATCGCGAAAGCTGATTACACAATCACTAACACTCCAGAAGACACTATCGTTTCTGTTGGAATGTCAAGAGCTTTAAAACAAGCTGAGAACGAAGCTAACAAGAAATAATTTCTTTTTAGTCCAATCTAGGAAAGCAGTATCGGTAACGGTACTGCTTTTTTTTGTGGAATAAAATGATTCAATAGCTGTTCTCAGCTAAACTATTATATTTGCAAGAGATGAAATACTTAATTGTTGGTTTAGGGAATATAGGTCCGGAATACGCGCATACCCGTCATAATATTGGTTTTGATATCGCCGATGAGCTGGTAAAAGAGCTTGATGGCTCATTTTCTAATGTCCGTTTGGCTTACTATTCGGAGGTTTCTTTCAAAGGGAAAAAGCTTCATGTGATCAAACCGACCACTTATATGAATCTGAGTGGAAAGTCTGTAAACTATTACATGAAGGAATTGAGGATTCCCTTGGAAAATGTATTGGTAATTGTAGATGATCTGGCTTTGCCTTTAGGTAAGCTTAGGCTGAAGATGCAGGGGAGTAGTGCGGGTCATAACGGCTTGAAAAGTATTGAAGAGCTTTGCGGTGGACAAGCTTACCCGAGGTTGCGTTTTGGTATCAGTGATAACTTCTCCAGAGGCAGGCAGGCGGACTACGTACTGGCTCCATTTGATAAAGATGAGCAGTTGGAGCTTCCGGCATTAATTGGTAAAAGCGTGGACCTGATCAAAAGTTTTGTGACCATCGGTCCAGCTTTAACAATGACTGCATTCAACAAATAAGTTATTCCTTATTAATTGCGTATTTCCTGATTTTTTGGTGGAGGACATCCAGCTCAAATGGCTTGCTGACCACATCATTTGCACCAGCATCAATGGCGGTTTGTTTGTCCGTTTCTAGAACTGCTGCAGAGAAGGTGATAATGGGAATGTTTTCTTTTCCTTTTACAAAGCCTTCACGAATGAGTTTTATGGCATCTAAACCGTTCATTACCGGCATGAAGGTATCCATCAAAATCAGGTCGTAATCTGCCTCCTTCAACTTTTCTAAGGCATCTTTTCCATTTTCTACAACGTCAGGAACCACTTGCCAGTCTTTTAATATTTTTACAATCAAAAACTTATTGATCGGATTGTCTTCCGCTACCAATATCCTTAAGCCTGAAAAGTCCTCTAATGTAGGTCTGATGGTTGTTTTAATTACTACCGTATCTTTTACCACTTCGTACCAATTACTAAAAGAGAAAGTGCTGCCGCTTCCTTCCTCACTGGAGACTTCCAGACTGCCCCCTTTTAGTTTTGCCAGGTTTTTGACAATAGATAGGCCCAGGCCAGTGCCACCAAACTTTACGGTAGTTTGTTCATCGGCTTGTTCGAATGTTTCAAATATCTTCTCAATATTATCTTTGGCAATGCCGATGCCCGTATCAATTACAGAGAACTTAATTTGTAGGTTATTTCCTTTTCTATCGATAATCTCAGTTTTCAAATGCACACTCCCCTGATTGGTAAATTTAATAGCATTTCCAATCAGGTTCATTAAGATCTGGTTCAAACGGAGAGAATCTGCCAATACGAAGTTTGGAAGGTCTGCATCCAAATCCATGGTCAGGCTGAGTTCTTTTTCCATGGCACGAATGCGCAGTAGGTTCACTACAGAATTACATATTTTAGAAAGGTCGGTTTCAGATCTATTGATTTTAAACTTTCCGGATTCAATTTTCGATAAATCAAGGATATCATTGATTACTCCTAAAAGAGAATCTGAAGAGATCTCCAGCAGGCTCAACATTTCCTTTTGTTCTGGGCTTAGGTCTGTTTTGGCGAGCAGGTTTGCCAATCCGATGATTCCATTTATTGGAGTCCGGATTTCATGGCTCATATTGGCCAGGAAATTTTCTTTAATACGTTTTCCTTGTTCTGCTTGTTCCTTAGCTTTGATCAATTCCTTTTGGTAATCCATCAATTCCTGATTCTTTCTTTTGATCTCCCGTTCCGTTCTTACCAGGCGAATAAAGGAATCTACTTTTGCAGAAGTTACATAGGGATCCAATGGTTTGTACAGATAATCTACGGCACCAGAATTCAATCCTTTTACAGCATACTTAGTTTCCTTGGATATTGCAGTTACAAATATGATCAGGATCTCTTTGGTCCGGGGATTACTTTTTAAGATTTCTACCAGCTCAAAGCCATCCATTTCCGGCATTTGAACATCCACCATTGCAATTGCAATATCCATTTCCCAGGATATCCTAAGTGCCTCATTTGGGTTGGTGGTGGTAATGATATTGATGTCTTGCCTTTGTAACAGTGCCTCGAGTGCAATGATATTCTCAGGTCGGTCATCAACAATTAATATATTAATCTTTTCCATATTAGGTCTTTGTGAGGGATAATTATAAAGGCCCTTAAGCTATTTTTTGGTAAATGTTATTCTTCTTATCTATGATCTTAAATCGACCGGTTTCGGTGCTTCTTAAGGTTTCTTTGGCTCCCAAACAGAGGAAGCCGAAATTTGCTAAACTGTTGTAAAATAATTCGATTACTTTTTTCTGTAAATCGGTATTGAAGTAGATGAGAACATTGCGACAGGAGATCAGTTGAAATTCATTAAACACCCCATCTGATGCCAGGTTATGTGCCGAGAACAACAGGTTCTTTTTTAAGGAATGATTGATGGATGCGGCTTCATATCTTGCGGTATAATAATCAGAAAGGGTATGGATTGCACCGGTCTTTTGATAGTTTTCGGAAAACTGCTTCATCTTTTGTAGATCATAAATGCCATTTTTTGCAAAATCCAGCACATCATTATTGATGTCTGTCCCATAAAAGAAACTCCGGTCATAAAGCTGCTCATCTGCAAAAAGAATGGCATAGGAATACACTTCTTCTCCTGTGGAGCAGCCCGCATTCCAAACCTTAATCCGCTGGTAAGAGCGTAGGTAAGGGATGATATTTTCTTTAACCGACCGGTAAAATGAAGGGTCTCTAAACATTTCAGTTACATTCACAGTAATTTCAATGAGAAAAGACTCAAAATAATCGTGGTCGTTTGTTAGCAAAGTACGTAAGTCAAAAAGACTTAGTTTTTGCAATTGCATAATTCTGGTCACCCGTCTTTTTAAAGAAGCTGGCGAATAATCGCTAAAATCAAAGCCATGAATGTTCTTTATAAAATCAATGAGTTCTGCCAACTGATCATAGCTCAGGTATTCTTCTTCTTCTTCTTTATCCATATTAACTTAACCAGACTCTTAACATTGATAACAGTTTGTCCATATCCACAGGTTTTGAAATGTAGTCGTTAGCTCCGGCTTCAATACAACGTTCCCGATCATTTTTCATTGCTTTAGCGGTGAGGGCAATAATTGGTAATTTGGCAAAGCGTTTTTCAGTTCTGATAGCTTTCATGGCTTCATAACCATCCATTTCAGGCATCATAATGTCCATTAATACCAGATCGATCTGTTCAGATTCTTCCAGTTTTTCTAAAGCTTCCCTTCCGTTATTTGCGATCACGATTTTAAGGTCATATACCTGTAAGGCGCTTGATAGTGCAAAAATATTCCGCATATCATCATCAGTGATTAGGATGGTTTTGTCTTTTAAAACCTTTTCCATTGTGGAGACACTTTTTCCTTTTCCAGGCTTAGGTTTTGCCGGGCCATCTTGTTTCAGCTTATTGATAAACAGGCTTACTTCATCAATCAGGCGGTCGTTAGACTTGTTTGATTTTAAAACCATCGCATCTGTATACCTCATGATGTGTGCCATTTTTTCCTGATCTAATTCCATAGCAGTATTGATAATGACTGGAATATGGGCATGCAAAGCTTGAGATTTAATCTTGTCTAGTAAGTCGAAGCCTGAAATGTCCGGAAGTTTTAAATCCAGGATGATACAATCAAAAACCTGATCATTTAAAAGATCAAGGGCTTCTTTTCCGGTAAATGCTTGTTTCACATCTACTCCTTTTTCCGTGAGTTGTTGTGTCAATTCCCTGCTTTGTAATTCCTGATCTTCGATCACAAGTACGCTCTTGAAATTGTACTTCAGGTATGCTGCACTTAATAAATTAAAGGCTTCATCTAATTGCTCTTTTTCCACGGGTTTTTTAAGGAAGCCAATTGCTCCTTCTTTTTTAGCTTTACTTGCTTTTTCATTTCCTGCCGACATCATGTGTACAGGGATATGTTTCGTTCTTGGATCCGCTTTCAGTTTTTTAAGGATCGTCCATCCATCCATTACAGGAAGCATAATATCCAGTACAATTGCATCCGGTAAGTGTTCAAATGCCATGGCCAAGCCTGTATCTCCGCTATGTGCAAGTATTGGGTGGAAACCTTTTTCTATGGCATAATCGTTTAATACATCGGCAAAGACCTCGTCATCTTCAATAATCAGGATAGTTTGCGATTCGTCTCCATGTTTTTCCTGCGGTTGTTGTGCTTCAAATGCTATTGCAGCAGGAGTAAAGGTTTCTTGTTGAACCGGGTTTACCTGGTCTGGAAGCTGAAAATCATTGTTTCTTGGAATATACAAAATGAAAGTGCTGCCTTCATTGGGTTTACTGCTCACCTGGATTTCTCCGCCCAGTAAGTAAGCAAGTTCCTTACTGATAGATAGTCCAAGACCAGTTCCACCGAATTTTCTGCTTGTAGAACCATCCGCCTGCTGGAAGGCCTCAAAAATGAGCCTTTGTTTGTCTTCAGGGATACCAATACCAGAATCTTTGACGGTAATACCGATAATCTCTTCCTTAGTATTTCTAAGACGTTCAGAAAAATACAGCACATCCTTAGCAGGTTTGCTCATGCTTAAGGTGATGTGGCCATATTCAGGAGTAAATTTAAAGGCATTAGAAAGCAGATTTTTCACAATTTGCTCTACCCTGGACTGATCGGTTACGATATCTTCCGGGAGATCTGTTGCTAATACAGTGCGGAAGTCAATTTTCTTACTTCTTGCGAGTTCGCTAAAGAGCGATTCCATACTCTGACTGATGGCAGCTGGTTTTACCTTTTCAATGCTTAGGTCTACTTTTCCAGATTCAATTTTTGATAAATCAAGAATATCATTGATCAGGCTCAGTAAGTCGTTGCCCGCATTGTGAATTACCCCAGCATATTTAATCTGGTCTTCATTTAAGTTTTCCGGTCTATTTTCTTTTAATATTCTTGCCAGGATGAGGATACTGTTTAAAGGTGTCCTGAGTTCATGACTCATATTGGCTAAAAACTCTGATTTGTACTTGCTGGATACTTCCAGTTCTTCAGCTTTTAAGCTGATGGCTTCCCTGGCCTGGTTGATCGAGATGTTACGTTCTTCCAGTTGTTGTGCTTTTTCTTCCAGTTCTGCATTGGTTTGACGTAATTCCTCTTGCTGCACTCGCAGTTCCTCTTCTGAAGATTGTAACTGATCTGTTTTATATATCAGTTCTTCATTGGTGGTTCTTAACTCTTCCTGCTGACTTTCCAGTTCTTCTGCCTGTTGTTGGGTTTGTTCAAATAAAGCTCTGAGTTTTACCCTTGCCACAGCACTGTTAACGGCCAGTCCGATACTTTCGCTGATGGTATTCAGGAACAGGATAGTTTTTTCATCAGGAGTCTCCTGTAGACCAAGTTCAATAACTGCCAATGTTTCTTCTTCAAACACGATTGGCACCAGATAAATACTTTGTGGAAGTGTACTCCCCAAACCAGAACGGATTTTCAGGTAGTCTAAAGGTACATTTTTGAATAATTTCGGTTGTTGTTCCACTGCAGTTTGTCCAACAAGACCTTCTCCCAAATGATATTGGCTAATTTCTCCTTTTTTAGGCTGATAGGCATAACCGCCAGTATAGCGGTATAGATTCCTTGATTTGCTGAGTAGGAAAAATGCAGCTACCGGAGCACCAATATAATTACTAATGCGTGTAACGATATTGGCCGATAGTTCTTCGACCTCTTGTTCTCCCCGCATGGCATCATTTACTTCAGCTGCACCGGAAAGGAGCCAGTTCTTTTGCTCATTATCTACGGATATTTTTTCCAGTTTCAGGTTGGACTCTCTAATATGTCCTTCTGTTTCTTTCTGTTGATCAAACGTCTTTTTAATGTAACTAAATAAGAATAAAATTAAGCCGAAAATGATCAGGGCGCTCAGTGAAATGATCAATGTACTCCGTTGACTGCTCACTAGAGTATTAGCTTTTCGCGAGGCCAGGAGTTTAACTTCCTGATCAATCATCTTTCTACTGAAGAATAGAATCTTGTCCTTATACAATTGGCCACCACCACCTAATACACGAGTAGCTGCTGCTGCCTGACCATCCTTGTCGTAAATCCGGATTACTTCCTGCATTTCTGCAACTTTCTTATGGGCATAGTAGTCCATGGAATCTGCTCGCTCCACCTGATCGATGTTATCGGAAATCAGTCTTTTTAAATCCTGAACAGTTTCCAATATCATTGGTGCATTCGTATTATATGGACGGAGATAGTCACTTTTCTGAGATAATATGAATCCCCTTAAAGAGCTTTCAGAATTCAATACCTGGATTTCTGTATTTTTTAGAAGGTTGATGACTTCATACGTATGACTTTGCCATTTAGTATCATCCTTCAATTTCTCGACACTGAGATAGGAGGTGATGGCGGATACCAGTACAAACAATAAGGAAACAGTAAATCCTGTTAATACCTGTTGTTTAAAAGTTAGCTTAAACATAAATTAGAACTATTAAGTATGGGGAAATTATCCGGAAGTGTAGGGAAGGTTGAGCTTGCAATTGGAATATAAGAAGTCCTTTATTGCTTATATTTCAAGCAAATAAGGCCACCGCCATGCGGTTCAACGTTGTTTTTTGCAAAATCATTTCACTCCCCCACAGAGCAAGATAAAATCAACACAATAATAACGATAATAAATTTTATTTTTGCGCTTATGATCATATACGGAATACCAAACTGTAACACAGTAAAAAAAGCAAGGACCTGGCTAGCAGATCAAGGATTTAGCCCTTTATTTCATGACTTCAAAAAGCAGGGGATTACGGCAGAAAAATTAGAGGAATGGTGCAGTGCTTTTGGATGGGAAAAGGTATTGAACAAAAAAGGAACTACCTGGAAAAAATTAAGTCCTGAGCAGCAAAGCAGCGTCGTAGATCAGGAAAGTGCAGTTCAAATCCTCTTGAACCATACGAGTGCAATTAAAAGACCAGTGGTTGAATTGGAGGGAAAAGCAGTGCTGATTGGCTTTGACGAAGAAGCTTATCAAACAATCTTAAAATTTTAAATCTTTTCCTGTTAATTTTTGTTAAACAGTTTCATATAGATACAAACAGTGTTACATTTGGCTATGGTTAAATATTTATTTTTATTCTTCGTTAGTATTGCTCCTCTAGGTCTGTGGGCACAAACATCCATCACAGGCGCGGTTTATGACTTCGATAACAAGTCTTTCCCGATGCAGAATGTGTTGGTAAGGAACCTGGACAATAAGAAGTCTATAAAAACAAAAGCTGCCGGACAGTTTAGCCTACCTGCTAAAGTGGGTGATTTAATCGAATTCTCTCATCCTGGTTACCATACTGATACTTTATATTTAATTGACCTGAAACCAAGGATGATCTATCTTCCGGTAAAGTCTACTGAATTAAAAGGAGTAGAAATTAAGAGCGCAAAGGTAAATCCTTCTGTATTGGTGGATGGATCGGGTAAACCGGTTAAAAGGATCATGACCGATGGCCTGGAAGGTAAAAAGAATACAGACAGAGCTGGAGGGGTAATTGTTAACCTCGGCTATGGTAAAATGAAAAGGGAAAGAGAAAAGGTTCGTTTCCTGGAAGAGCGTGATGCCTATGAAACCGAAATCAGAGAGAATTTCAATGAACAAACCATCACTGATTTAGTGAAATTGCAAGGTCAGGAATTGAAAGACTTTATAGTAATGTTCCGCCCAAATGTCGCCTTGGTAATGAGCGAACGTCCTTTTAATTATAAATACTACATCGCCAAAGCGTATAATAGCTGGAAAAAACTTCCTGTAGATCAGCGGAGATTGCCGCCGATGCCTAAGTTATACAAGAACTAATAAAACCGTTACAATGGTTTGGTATAAATATTCATTTTATATCTTTAGTTCGAATCTATAACCAATAAAATATGATGTTGAATAAGTTTACCTTATTAGGGGTATTGTTATGCGCATTTGGTTTCAGTTCCATGGCGCAACAAGCCGGTGGTAACTATGATCCTCATGCTGCATTTAACCCATTGTTTTACACCCAGAATGGAAATGAATTCCGTTCTGCAAGTGGCTATCCAGGACCAAAATACTGGCAGAACCGTGCCGACTATCAAATCACTGCAAACCTTGATGAAGCTAAAAATCAGGTAAGTGGTACGGTTACCATTACCTATAAAAATAACAGTCCTGATAAGTTGCCCTATCTATGGTTGCAAATGGATCAAAACCTCTTCGCGGAAAATTCCAGAGGAAATTCGCTGATTGCTGCTGGTAGTCGTTATGGTGCCAGAGGAGAGAAAGTGGAAGGAGGTTATAAAATTAACGGACTTAGCGTTGTTCAAAAAGCAAAGCCTGTTAAATTTTCTTCGATCACAGAAGACACCAGGATGCAAATTCGCCTTGATCAACCCTTGGCTGCAAATGGAGAGGTGATCACCATCAAAATGAATTTCTCGTTTATCATCCCGATTAATGGTTCCGACCGTATGGGTCATTTAACCACTAAAAACGGGGAGATTTTTTCGATAGCACAATGGTTCCCAAGGATGGCTGTTTATGACGATGTGATCGGATGGAACACCCTTCCATATTGGGGAGCAGGTGAGTTTTATTGTGAATATGGCGATGTTGATTTCGCGGTTACAGCTCCAGCAAATCATATCGTTATGGGATCTGGCGAACTGCTTAATCCTCAGGAAGTATTTACGGCGACAGAATTATCACGCTGGAATGCCGCCAAGCAAAGCGATAAAACGGTAACTATCCGTTCTGAAGAAGAAGTAACCAAATCTAATTCGCGTTCTGCAACAGGAAAGCTAACCTGGAAGTTTAAGATGAAAAATACACGTGATGTGGCTTGGGGTTCTTCGAAAGCATTCGTATTGGATGCGGCAAGAATTAACCTCCCAAGTGGTAAGAAATCATTGGCGATTTCTGCGCATCCTGTAGAAAGCAATGGTAAAGATGGTTACGGTCGTGGTGCCGAATATGTAAAAGCTTCTATTGAGCATTATTCTAATAAATGGTTTGAGTATCCTTACCCAATGGCGATTAATGTGGCCAGTAATGTAGGTGGTATGGAATACCCTGGGATTGTTTTTTGCGGTTGGAAAGCTAAAAATGGCAGTGCCTGGGGAGTAATCGATCATGAATTTGGACATACCTGGTTCCCAATGATTGTGGGCAGTAATGAACGTAAATATGGCTGGATGGACGAAGGTTTTAATACTTTCATCAATGGCCTGTCTACCGCCGAATTTAACAATGGAGAGTATAAACGTAAACCAGAAAACATGCAGGCGATTGGTAAATCTCTGGCCAATGATAAATTGGAATATGTGATGCTAACGCCGGATGCGATGAAAGAAGCCAATATTGGTATCAATTTATATTATAAACCAGGCTATGGTTTAAACATCTTAAGAAATCAGGTATTGGGTGCAGATCGATTTGATTATGCATTTAAGAAATATATCGAAAACTGGGCTTTCAAACACCCAACACCATTCGACTTTTTCCGTTCTATGGAAAATGGGGCAGGGGAAGATCTTTCCTGGTTCTGGAGAGGGTGGTTCCTGGAAAACTGGAAAACAGATCAGGCTATTGCTGATGTGAAAGAACTGACAAAAGATGGCGCAATTACCGGATACAATATTCAGGTTGCGAATCTGGAAAAAATGCCAATGCCTATCATTCTGGAAGTGAAAACGAAAAGTGGAAAGACAGATATCATCAAATTGCCTGTCGACATCTGGATGAGAAATAACAGCTGGACAGTCAACTATCCAACTACTGAAGAAGTGATTTCGGTGACTTTAGATCCTGAAAAGGTGCTTCCTGATGCTAATGATGCAAATAACAGCTGGAAGAAATAACCTGTATTAACTTTTATAAGCAATAATACCTTACCTTAAAAAGGGCTTCTGGAATTAAACCAGAAGCCCTTTTTTATTAGTTATCAGGGTTTAAAACCTCCATCTCATAGATCTGTAGATCGAAGTATTTAGCTGATGCCAGGAGGTGATCAAATATATCTGCCATGATATACTCATAATCGATCCATTTTGTAGTTCCGGTAAAAGCGTATATCTCTATTGGAAGACCCGTTGTTGTAGGCGCGAGCTGCCTCACCATCATGGTCATCTTTTTATGGATACCGCTATGGTTGGAGATATAGTTGTCGATATACTTCCGGTATAGGCCGGCATTGGTCAGGTTTCTTCCGTTGATCAGTAAGCTCTTATCAGCACCAACACGTTCATTGTTTTTATTGATGTCTTTTTGGCGATGGTCTATATAGGAGGTTAGCGATTGTATCTTTCTAAATTCTTCCAGTTCTTCTGGTGTAATGAAGCGAATGGTAGACTGTCGGATGAATATCGCCCGTTTAATCCTTCTACCTCCAGACTCGCTCATTCCTCTCCAGTTTTGAAATGAATCGGAGACTAAAGAATAAGTAGGAATGGTGGTAATGGTCTTGTCAAAGTTCTGCACTTTTACGGTAGTCAGGTTAATTTCCTTCACATCCCCATCTGCACCATATTTAGGCATCGTAATCCAGTCGCCAATCCGTACCGTATCATTGGTGCTGACTTGTATACTGGCTACAAATCCCATAATGGTATCTTTAAACATCAACAATAGCACTGCAGAGGCAGCACCCATTGCAGTAAAAGCTACGACAGGATCTTTTCCGGTAAGAATGGAAAAGATAATGACACTTGCAATCAGGTAAAATATGATACGGATTACCTGCAGGTAGCTTTCTATTGGTTTAGAGCGGAATGTTGCTCTTTTTCTTAAAGATTCTGCACCGGATTTGATCAGTGTCATGATCACCCAAATGATCAGAATCACTAAGTAAGCATCCGTTAGTTTAATCAGTATTTTTGTGAGTGTCGGGAAGGAGTGGAAAACAGCCTCAAGTGTATTTCTGATTAGGGAAACTGCAGCCAGTAAGGCAATATAGTGTGCAAACCGATTTTCCAACAGGTGCAGGAAGAAATCAATTCTTGTTGTTTTTACGATTCTGATTAAGGCAATTCTTAGCAAGCGTCTAAGCAAGTCGTGTAATAAATATACAGCGATGACCAGCACAGACAATAGCAGAAATAGGTTTAGAAAAGTGGCAAGACTTTCAGGAATCCCCCATTTTACAAGAATCTTGTAAGTACTGCGACTAATATCATCAAGGTCAAATTCGTAATCTTTAAAGTTCATTTCCGATAGTTTTACTGATTCAGGCAGGTTACAAAAAATATCTCGGAAAGACGAAATTCAGTCTTGAAAAATTATTTATCATAGTAAATTCTATAGACAAGGTTAGCAAAATCATCGGAAACCAATAGCGATCCGTCTTTTTGTTGTAGTACATCTGTAGGTCTGCCCCAGGCTTTTCCATCTTTAAGCCAACCGCTTGCAAAAGGTTCATAGCTGAGTACTTTGTTGCCATCCAGTTTTACAAGGGTAATCCGATAACCCATAGGTTCTTTTCTGTTCCATGAGCCATGTTCGGCAATAAATATTTGATTTTTATAAGCTTTAGGAAATTGATCACCGGTATAGAATTTCATCCCTAATGAAGCGGTATGTGCCGCAAGCTTGGCTTGAGGTGGGCTATAGTCCTTTGGGTCTTTCCCTTTTCCAAATTCAGGGTCTAGAATATCTCCGGCATGAACGAAAGGGTACCCGAAGTGCATACCTGCTTTTTCTGCACGGTTGAGTTCATCTGCAGGAATGTCTTCTCCTAACATGTCTCTTCCATTATCGGTAAACCAAAGTTCTTTAGTGCTTGGATTCCAATCGAAACCTACGGTATTTCTGACACCATTGGCGAAAATTTCAAAGCCTGTTCCATCTGGGTTCATCCTCGTGATGGAGGCATACCTTTTGTCCTTATTGGTATTGTCGCAAATATTGCAGGGTGCCCCAACGGGTACATATAATTTTCCATCCGGGCCAAAAGCAATGTATTTCCAGCCATGGTGCGTATCTGTTGGTAATTTATCATACACCAGAACGGGTGTTGGGGGATTGGCCAATCGGTTTTCAATCTGATCATAGCGCCATATTTTGCTGACTTCGGCCACATATAGGCTTCCATCTTTAAAGGCCACACCATTTGGCATGTCTTTTAAGCCTTGGGCAATGATATAGGTTTTTTCGGCGATACCATCTTTATTGTCGTCTACCAGGGCGTATACCTTATCGCCGTCGCGATTACCTACAAATACGGTTCCATTGGCTCCCAGTGCCATGGATCTTGGATTATCTACCTTTGCAAAGACTTCAATTTTGAAGCCTTCAGGTAGCTTGATGTCTTTAAGTCTGGGTTCATCTAGTTTTTCCATGGGGCGGTTACAAGTAACCGCCAGCAGTGGAATACATATCATAAGGCCGAAAACAGGGATTAAGTATTTCATCAGATTAAGGAATAGTGTTGAATGATAACGCTTTAATTCCTGCAATTGTTTGGTACTTAAGGCAGTTCCTTGCCTAATGCTTGAGGTTATCGGGCTTTAAAAAAGCTTTCTTTTAATTTTTCTGCATCAATTACTGCTTCGGCAGCATCGAGGCGAATCAGCCATCCTTTTTGTTTTAGCAGGGCGATGTCTACTTTGGCTACCGAAAGGTCTTTTCCTTTGATACGTTCCTGGTAAATGATTGGTGCTTTAGGCTGCACATTTGCCGGGGTATGGAATAAGATCTCCAGTCTAAACTTTGGCCAGATTTGGATATCTCCCAATTGCGCAGAGTAAATCTTTTTTGTAGTGTGGGCAGGAATGATTGCTGCAAATTCTCCTTTATAATGATCGCCTTTTTCAGTCGTTAAGCTAGCCAGTAATTGAAATGAGCTTTCATTTACCAGATGGAAATGTGCTACAGAGGTACTGTGCTGATCCGTGATCAGGCCAAGATAAACACCATCTTTAATAAACTCTGCTTCCGGAACTACTACTGCCGGACGGTTGGAAACGATGTCGTTTTCTGGGATCTCTCCATGAACCAAGGTTACTTTTGAAGCCAGTACAGGGATTTCAAAATCATTGGAATCGGTTACGCCAATTGTGTCTTTATCGATGATTCGGGTGATATAACCTTCTATATTTTCGTCTACGAAACGAACAAACTCTCCTAATTTAAATTGCATGAGGTAGAAATTAAGTAAAACTGAATAGGACAAATTTAGTCATTACTAATTAGAGTCTTTTTATCACGATGACATTTAGGAGCCGGAAATTCTTATTATTTTTGTGGCATGACAGAATCAGGACAGCCAAATAATCCTTTACATGGTAAAACATTGGAGTTTATTGTGAAACAATTGGTATGGCATTACGACTGGCCGGAATTGGGTAAGCTAATTCGCATCGAGTGTTTTTTAAATAACCCAAGTTTAAAGTCCAGCTTGAAATTTCTACGCAAAACAGATTGGGCAAGGAAGAAAGTGGAGAAGCTTTACCTGGACACTTTTCATTAATACCACAGCTGCTTGAAAAGGCGGCTGATTTTTTATAAGTACCTGCTGATTTGCAACTGTGCGGAGCTTTGCTGCTGTTGCAATTGAGCTGTAGGTTCAGTAGGACTTCGATTAGGGTTCAGAAGGGGTTCAGTTACCTAAACCCTATACCAACCCTAACCGAACCCTAAGCCAAGCCCTTCCGAACCCTATCTGAACCTGCCAGTCTTCCCGGACACAATTGCGATTCTTTTGTTCTCCGAAATTCTTTTTCTTGATTCTGGAATTGGTAATTCTACTTCAGATAACCCATCTGATCCTTTTGATTTTAGGCAATATTGTCTTAGAATTATTTTTGCGTTAACCACTTGATTTATAAAATGTATTATCCTACCTTTGCAGTCCCTTATTATAGGGGTAAAGTTTTTAAATATTAATAGAAAACAAAAAGAACAATGCCAACCATTCAACAATTAGTTAGAAAAGGTAGAGTAGCACTGGAGTTCAAGAGTAAGTCTCCTGCGTTGGACAGCTGTCCACAGCGAAGAGGTGTATGTACACGTGTATATACCACTACCCCTAAAAAACCAAACTCAGCAATGCGTAAAGTTGCCCGTGTACGTTTAACAAATGGTAAAGAGGTGAATGCCTATATTCCAGGTGAAGGTCACAATTTACAGGAGCACTCCATTGTATTGATCCGTGGTGGTCGTGTTAAAGATTTACCAGGAGTACGTTATCACATTATCCGTGGAGCTTTAGATACTTCAGGAGTTGCTGGTCGTAACCAACGTCGTTCAAAATATGGTACTAAACGTCCTAAGCCAGGACAAGTAGCAGCAGCTGCAGCACCAAAAAAAGGTAAAAAGAAATAATTAGGAGGAACAACAAATGAGAAAGTCAAAACCAAAAAAGAGAATTATCCTTCCTGATCCAAAATTTAACGATGTTCAGGTGACCAGATTTGTAAACAATATGATGTACGATGGAAAAAAATCTATCGCATATAGTATTTTTTATGATGCTGTTGAACTTGCTGAGAAAAAAGCTGGTGAGAACGGTCTAGAAGTGTGGAAACGTGCTTTAACAAATGTAATGCCTGCAGTAGAGGTTAAATCTCGTCGTGTAGGTGGTGCAAATTTCCAGGTACCTACAGAGGTAAGACCTGACCGTAAGATTGCTTTAGGCATGAAATGGTTAATTTCTTACGCTCGTAAACGTGGTGAAAAAACCATGAAAGAAAAATTAGCAGGTGAAATCGTTTCAGCAGCTAAAGGTGAAGGTGCAGCCGTTAAGAAAAAAGAAGATACGCATAAAATGGCTGAGGCTAACAAAGCGTTCTCTCACTTCCGTTTCTAATTTATAGAGGATTATAAAATGTCAAGAGATTTAAAATTTACAAGAAATATTGGAATCGCGGCTCACATTGATGCGGGTAAAACCACAACAACTGAGCGTATCCTTTATTACGCCGGAGTAAATCACAAAATTGGTGAAGTACACGAAGGTGCATCTACGATGGACTGGATGATACAAGAAGCTGAACGTGGTATTACTATCACGTCTGCAGCTACAACTGTATTCTGGCCTTACCGCGGTAATAAATATCAAGTAAACGTTATCGATACTCCAGGACACGTGGATTTTACCGTAGAGGTAAACCGTTCACTTCGTGTTTTAGACGGATTGGTATTCTTATTTTCAGCTGTTGATGGTGTTGAGCCTCAATCTGAAACTAACTGGCGTTTAGCTAACAACTATGCAGTTCCACGTATTGGTTTCGTTAACAAAATGGACCGTTCAGGAGCTGACTTCTTAAAAGTTGTGAAGCAAGTAAGAGAAATGTTGGGTAGCCATGCAGTTCCTTTACAATTACCAATCGGTGGTGAAGATAGCTTTAAAGGTGTAGTTGATTTAATCAACAACCGTGGTATCGTTTGGAATGAAGAAGATAAAGGTATGACCTTTACTGAAGTTCCAATTCCAGAAGATATGCTAGATGAGGTTGCGGAATGGAGAGAGAATTTATTAGAAGCTGTTGCTGATTATGATGAGTCCTTAATGGAGAAATTCTTCGAGGATCCAAACTCAATCACTGAGCGTGAAATTCTTGATGCATTGCGTAAAGCAACTCTAGATGCTAAAATCGTTCCTATGGTTTGTGGTTCATCTTTCAAAAACAAAGGTGTTCAAACCATGCTAGATTTAGTAATGGAATTGTTGCCTTCGCCAATGGATGTGGATGGTATCACTGGTACCAACCCAGAAACAGGTGAAGAAATCACTCGTCAACCAGATGTTAATGAGCCATTTGCAGCATTAGCGTTTAAAATTGCAACCGATCCTTTCGTAGGTCGTTTGTGCTTTATCCGTGTATACTCAGGTAACTTAGACGCTGGTTCATACGTTTACAATGCACGTTCTGAGAACAAAGAACGTATCTCTCGTATCTTCCAAATGCACGCGAACAAGCAAAACCCAATTCCTAATGTAGGTGCTGGTGATATTGCTGCAGTAGTAGGCTTTAAAGATATCAAAACAGGTGATACACTTTGTGATGAGAAACACCCAATTATTTTGGAATCAATGGATTTCCCAGAGCCGGTTATCGGTTTAGCAATTGAGCCTAAAACTCAAGCTGACATCGATAAATTAGGTATTGGTTTATCTAAATTAGCTGAAGAAGATCCTACATTTAGAGTTCAGACTGATCAGGAAACTGGCCAAACTGTAATCTCTGGTATGGGTGAGCTTCACTTAGATATCTTGATTGACCGCTTAAGACGTGAGTTTAAAGTAGAGGTTAACCAAGGTGCACCACAAGTTGCTTACAAAGAAGCAATTAATGGTACGGTTCAACACCGTGAGACTTACAAAAAACAATCTGGTGGTCGTGGTAAATTCGCGGATATCCAAGTTGTTATTTCTCCAATCGATGCGGATTACGAAAAAGGCGGTTTACAATTTGTGAATGAAATCACAGGTGGTTCAATCCCTCGTGAGTTTATCCCTTCAGTTGAGAAAGGTTTCGCAGCATCTATGTCTAATGGTGTATTAGCTGGTTACCCACTGCCTGATATGAAAGTTCGCTTAATTGATGGTTCATTCCACGCAGTCGATTCAGATGCTTTATCATTTGAACTTGCAGCTAAAATGGCTTACCGTGAAGCATTACCAAAATGTAACCCAGTATTGATGGAGCCAATCATGAAAATCGAGATCTTAACTCCTGAAGAAAACATGGGTGATGTAATCGGTGACATGAACCGTCGTCGTGGTCAACTTTTAGGTATGGACACTCGTAATGGTTCTCAAGTAATTAAAGCTACTGTACCTCTTTCTGAGATGTTCGGTTATGTGACTCAATTACGTACCATTACTTCAGGCCGTGCAACTTCTACAATGGAATTTGATCACTATGCACCAGCACCGAGAAACGTGCAGGATGAAGTAGTAGCAAAATCTAAAGGAAGAGTTAAATCTGCAGAATAATAATAATAAATCGGCAGCCGGTTATTAATAGCTCTAACCGGCAGCCTTAATACATATATAAGATGAGCCAAAGAATCAGAATTAAATTAAAATCTTACGATTACAACTTAGTAGATAAATCTGCTGAGAAAATCGTTAAGACTGTTAAACCTACGGGTGCAGTAGTTAGTGGACCAATTCCATTGCCTACAGAAAAGAAAATCTTCACTGTTTTGCGTTCTCCACACGTTAACAAAAAAGCACGTGAGCAGTTTCAATTATGCGCTTACAAACGTTTGTTAGACATTTATAGCTCTAACTCTAAAACAGTTGACGCTTTAATGAAACTTGAACTACCTAGCGGTGTTGAAGTTGAAATCAAAGTTTAACTTTTTAGACGAATAACAAAAAAGCCTTCTGAATTTATTTCGGAAGGCTTTTTTGTTATAGAAGCTTGTCAGGGAATTACTTCCCTTTGTTTTTATACTCATCCAGTTTATTACGCTCGTCCTGCAATTCTCTAGCTAATTTCTTCTCTTTATCATTTGCCTTCGTTTTATAGTTTTGGTATTCCTGAGCGATTTCTTCATATAATGAGCTTCTGTATTTTGCTTCATGCATGAATTTTGCAGAGCGTAAGATCACAATTGCCAATGCAGCAGCCAATACCAGGATCATACTCCATACGATCACATTATATTTACTTTTCGTAAAAGAGATCCCTAAAAAGCTGATCTCATCTAACTTTGCATTAGAGCTGGCTAAAGAGTTTTCGGCACCTGAGATCTGTGCTTTTAAAGCGGTAACGGCCTTCTCCTGTTCAGCGAGTTTGAGCTTAATATTGCTCAGCTGTTTGCGGTTTTGATTGATAGAATCCGATACGCTTTTCCAAAATCCAGCTAATCTGGCTGGATTAATCAGCTTGTAACCATTGATGGTTTTCGATTTTGATAGCATGAACTCATATTGTCCTCTTAAACTTGGATCGGCTTTCGCACTATCTACGGGCAATTGTGCCTGTGTGCTTAATTGGAAGAAGAGTACAGCTATAATGGCGAATATCAGTTTTTTCATAAATGTTTTTTTTAAGGAATTAGCTTTAGTGATGGGACGGAATATTTTTAGTAATCTAACATTCATTTGGTAATTTTATTGTGTTCCAGCGATAGATAGTATATTTGTAGCAATGTCGGTATTACTATTTACAATTATAGTTTTAGCAGGTGCTTTTTTAGCTGGATTGGTTGGCTCGCTGACTGGTTTAGGGGGCGGAGTCATTATCATTCCACTCTTAACACTTGCACTCGGTGTTGATATTCATTATGCTATTGGCGCCTCAATTGTATCTGTGATCGCGACTTCTTCCGGCTCTGCCGCGGCTTATGTGAAAGAAGGGATTACCAATATCCGCATAGGAATGTTTCTGGAAGTAGCCACTACCGTTAGTGCTGTTATAGGTGCTGTAATCACAGTTTATCTGAATCCTGGTTTTATTGCAGTTGTTTTCGGGCTGATTCTTTTGTTCTCTGCAGTAATGATGGTGATCAAGAAAGTTGACCGTTCAGATAACGATACTTCAGGGAAATTAGCCCTGTTTTTTAAGCTGAATGGTACTTATCCTACGGAAAACGGACCAAAAGATTATGCGGTTCATCGGGTTGCAGGAGGCTTTGTGATGATGTTTTTTGCAGGCATTATTTCCGGCTTATTGGGGATTGGCTCCGGAGCTTTGAAGGTAATAGCGATGGACAATATCATGAGAATTCCATTTAAGGTCTCCACTACGACGAGTAATTTCATGATGGGGGTAACAGCTGCTGCCAGTGCAATCGTTTACTTACACCGCGGCCAGATTGATCCAGGGATCGCGATGCCGGTCACTATAGGTGTACTAACTGGTGCTACAATAGGCTCAAAAATCCTGGTTCGTACCAAAACTGATAAGTTAAAAGTGGTATTTGCAGTAGTGGTAACCTTTCTTGCCTTACAAATGATTTATAACGGTTTATCAGGAAAGCTATGAGTTCGATACGAAAAAACTTCTTTGCGGATCGCGACATTCAATTCATTTTGGGGACTTTGCTCCGTGTTGGCGTGATCGCCTCCATGTCTGTAGTCCTGGTAGGAGGCTTTCTTTACCTCTTGTCGAATCATGCAGCGCCGATAGATTACCGTGATTTTAACCCAAACAAATCTGGATTATCCTCTATTCCAGCCATTTTTATCGGATTACGAGAATTAGATCCTAAAGCAATCATTCAATTCGGTACTTTATTATTGATTTTCACCCCTGTTGCCAGGGTAGTTTTCTCGATTTTCAGCTTTCTGGTGGAACGAGATTACTTATATGTTTTAATCGGGTCATTTGTTTTGATGGTGATCATGTATAGCCTGAGTGACAACTTGGTTGGTTAAAAACTAAATAGTGCTTTTTTGAAAAAATAATTAGCTAACTATTTGAAAATTAAGATTTCTTTCGTATTTTTGCCCTCCCTTAAAGGGAATTGTATCCACCTTGAACGAAGCCCTACTGCTTCGATGGGTGTTAAATTAAAAAAAGAAAATGTCAGGTATTATTGGAAAAAAAGTAGGAATGACCAGCATATTCGACGCCGATGGAAAGAACATTCCATGTACGGTGATTGAAGCTGGACCTTGTGTTGTTACACAGGTAAAGACCGAAGAGAAAGACGGTTATGTTTCCGTTCAGTTAGGTTTCGACGAAGCCAAAGAAAAGAACACTACCAAGCCTCTTAAAGGCCACTTTGCGAAAGCAAGCACAACCCCAAAACGTAAATTGGTTGAATTTGAACCGTTCGAAGAATCGTTAACCTTAGGTGATACGGTAACTGTGAACATTTTCAATGAAGGTGATTTCGTGGATGTTGTTGGTACTTCTAAAGGTAAAGGTTTCCAGGGTGTTGTAAAACGTCATGGTTTCGCTGGTGTTGGTGGACAAACTCACGGACAGCATAACAGAATGCGTGCGCCAGGTTCATTAGGTGCTGCTTCTTATCCAGCTCGTGTATTTAAAGGTATGCGTATGGCGGGTAGAATGGGTGGTGACAGAGTAAAAGTTCAGAACTTACAAGTTTTGAAAGTTTATGCTGATCAAAACCTTGTTGTAGTTAGTGGTTCCATTCCAGGAGCTAAGGGTTCTTACGTAATCTTAGATAAGTAAGCAGATGGAAGTTAAAGTATTAAACATTTCAGGAAAAGAGACAGGTGCAACAGTGCAACTTCCTGAGTCAGTATTTGGCATTACGCCTGTTGACCACGCGATCTATTTAGATGTAAAACAGTATTTGGCTAATCAACGTCAAGGTACTCACAAGTCTAAGCAACGTAATGAAATTGCAGGTTCAACCCGCAAACTTTACAAACAAAAAGGTACTGGTGGCGCTCGTGCCGGTAGTATTAAATCTCCATTGTTTAATGGTGGTGGTCGTGTGTTTGGTCCTCAACCACGTGATTATAGTTTCAAATTGAACAAAAAGTTAAAGCAACTTGCACGTAGATCAGCATTGAGCTACAAAGCAACTGATAACAACGTTGTTGTTTTAGAAGACTTTACTTTTGATTCTATCAAAACTAAAAACTACCTAGATTTAGTTAGCGCATTAAACATCGCTGGCGAAAAGACATTGTTGGTTTTACCTTCACAAAATAACAATATCTATTTATCAAGCAGAAACATCCAGAAAGCGAAAGTTATCACTGCAGATCAGTTGAATACATATGATGTATTAAACTGTGGCAAACTTTTGTTCACTGCTGATTCTCTTAAAACAATCGAGGAGGCATTTGCCAAGTAATATGGAATTTTTAAAGAAACCAATATTAACCGAAAAAGCTTCTGCATTAACAGAAAAGTCTAATCGCTTTACTTTTAAAGTAGAACACAAAGCAAATAAATTGCAGATTAAGCAAGCCATAGAGAAAATGTACAACGTTAACATTTTAGCCATTAATACAATGGTTGTAAATGGTAAAGTGAAGTCCAGAAACACTAAAGGTGGATTAGTTACGGGTCGTAGCCCAAAATACAAAAAAGCGATTGTAACCCTGGCAGCAGGCGAAACAATTGATTATTACGCGAATATTTAATAAAGTGAATAATTTATAACTATGGGCTTAAGAAAATTTAAACCAGTCACTCCGGGAACCCGCTTTAGAGTAGGTGCCAGCTTTTCGGAGATTACAGCAACCAAGCCCGAAAAATCATTGGTTGTATCTTCTAAGAAATCAGGAGGACGTAACAATACAGGAAAGATGACTATGCGCTACATGGGTGGTGGTCACAAAAAATCTTACCGTTTAATTGACTTTAAACGTGATAAGTTTAACATTCCTGCAACAGTAGCTACTGTTGAGTACGATCCAAACCGTACCGCTCGTATTGCATTATTGCATTACGCAGATGGAGAGAAGCGTTACATTATTGCACCGGAAGGATTGCAAGTAGGACAAACAGTAGTTTCGGGTGATACAGCAACTCCAGAAGTTGGAAATGCTTTAACATTATCAAACATCCCATTGGGATCGATTGTACATAACATTGAAATTCAACCAGGTCGTGGTGCTCAAATGGCACGTAGCGCAGGTGCTTACGCTCAATTAGCAGCACGTGATGGTAAATATGCAACTGTTAAAATGCCATCAGGTGAAGTAAGATCTATCTTAGTTACTTGTTTAGCAACAATCGGAGCTGTTTCGAACTCGGATCACGCAAATGAAGTATTAGGTAAAGCAGGTCGTAAACGTTGGTTAGGACGTCGTCCTAGAACTCGTCCGGTAGCGATGAACCCAGTCGATCACCCAATGGGTGGTGGTGAGGGTCGCTCATCAGGAGGTCAACCTCGCTCAAGAAACGGATTGTATTCGAAAGGATTCAAAACTCGTTCACTTAAAAAATACTCAAATCGTTTCATCATAGAGAAAAGGAAGAAATAATGGCTCGTTCGATAAAAAAAGGACCGTATATTGACCATAACGTAGAGAAGAAAGTAGTATCTATGAATGAATCAGGTAAGAGGTCTGTAATTAAAACTTGGTCTCGCAGATCAATGATTTCACCAGATTTCGTGAATCATACATTTGCAGTTCATAACGGAAATAAATTTATTCCGGTATACGTAACAGAAAACATGGTTGGTCACAAGCTGGGAGAGTTTGCTCCAACCAGAACATTTAGGGGTCACTCTGAAAAGAAAAAATAATTAAGAGATGGAAGCAGTAGCGAAATTAAACAATTGTCCAACCTCACCACGTAAAATGCGTTTGGTTGTAGATCTTATCAGAGGTGAGCGTGTAGAGAAAGCTTTAAGCATTTTAAAGTTTACCAATAAAGAAGCAGCAATCAGAGTTGAAAAACTTTTATTGTCAGCTATCAAAAACTGGGAAACTAAAAATGAAGGTTCTCGCCCTGAAGAAAACCAGTTATACGTGAAAACGATAATGGTAGGCGGTGGTCGTCAATTAAAAAGACTTAGACCAGCACCTCAAGGACGTGGTTACAGAATCCGTAAGCGTTCTAACCATGTAACTTTGGTAGTAGATAGTAAAAACGTTGAAACTCAAACTAATTAACAGAAATGGGACAAAAAGCACATCCAATAGGAAACAGGTTAGGAATCATCAAAGGTTGGGATTCTAACTGGTTCGGTGGCAACAACTATGCTGATAAATTAGTTGAGGACGAAAAAATAAGAAAATACCTTTCTGTACGTATCGCAAAAGGCGGTGTAGCGAAAGTAGTAATCGAGCGTACGTTAAAACGTATCACGGTAACTATCCACACTGCACGTCCAGGTATTGTGATCGGAAAAGCAGGAGCTGAGGTTGACAAGATCAAAGAAGAGTTGAAGAAATTGACTAAAAAGGAAATTCAAATCAACATTTTTGAGATCAAACGTCCTGAGCTTGATGCACAACTAGTTGCAGAAGGTGTTGCAAAACAATTAGAAGCAAGGATCTCATTCCGTAGAGCAATGAAATCTACTATTGCATCAACGATGCGTATGGGTGCTGAAGGTATCAAAATTATGACCTCTGGTCGTTTAGGTGGTGCTGAAATGGCTCGTAGCGAACAGTATAAAGAAGGAAGAATTCCTTTGCATACTTTCCGTGCTGACATTGACTATGCATTAGCAGAAGCTTTAACTACTTATGGTAAAATAGGTGTTAAAGTATGGATCTGTAAAGGTGAAGTTTACGGTAAACGTGATCTTTCTCCAAACATCGGTTCTGTGAGCAATGCTCCAGGTAAAGGTGGCAGACCAGAAGGTGCTTTCGGTGGTGGAAGAGACAGAGATAACCGTGGCGGTGGCGACAGAAGAAACGACAATAAAGGTCGTGGCGGAAGAGGTCCAGGTCAAGGCGCTCCTGGTGCAGGAAGAGATAATAGAGGCGGAAATACTCCTAACAGAGGTCCTCGTAAATAATTAGTTAACAGATCGTTTAACGATAATATTAGAATAAGATGTTACAGCCAAAAAGAACGAAGTTCAGAAAGATGCAAAAAGGCAGAATGAAGGGTTTAGCAACACGTGGTGCTGAATTGTCATTCGGGTCTTTCGGGATCAAATCTTTAGAGTCGACTTGGATTACAAGTCGCCAGATAGAGGCAGCCCGTATTGCGGTAACTCGTTTCATGAAACGTGAAGGCCAGGTGTGGATTAGAATTTTCCCGGACAAACCGGTAACTAAGAAACCAGCTGAAGTTCGTATGGGTAAAGGTAAGGGTGCTCCAGAATACTGGGTTGCCGTTGTTAGACCTGGACGTATTATTTTTGAAGCCGAAGGTGTTCCTCTAGCAGTAGCTAAAGAAGCAATGAGATTAGCGGCTCAGAAATTGCCGATTCAAACAAAATTTGTAGTACGTAGAGATTACGTAGAAGCATAAAAAAAGTTCTTGGGTTCAATGTTGTAAGTAACTTGTTATTACAACCGCTAGACCCAAGGCATTAAAATTAATAAAATGAAGAACTCAGAAATCACAGGGCTTTCAAAAGAAGAACTAGTAGCCAGGATTGCAGAAGAAACTGAAAATTTAGTAAAGTTGAAATTTGCACATACAATTTCGGCTATCGAAAATCCTACCCGTATTAAAAAGGTAAGAAAAGATATCGCCCGATTAAACACTGAAGTGACGAAGCGCAAATTAGCTGAGTCTGCTACTGAAACAAAATAACTTTAGAGTCGAAATGGAAAGACAATTAAGAAAAACAAGAACCGGGTTGGTAGTAAGCAACAAAATGGATAAATCTATTGTTGTAGCGGTTGAACGTAAAGTGAAACACCCGATCTATGGTAAGTTTGTTAAAAAAACTACCAAATTTATGGCTCATGACGAGAAAAACGATTGCGGTATTGGTGATACAGTACTGATCATGGAGACTCGTCCGCTGAGTAAGAACAAGAACTGGAGATTAGTGGAAATTTTAGAAAGAGCTAAATAACATGGTACAACAGGAATCAAGATTAAACGTAGCCGACAATAGCGGCGCTAAAGAAGTATTGGTTATCCGTGTGCTTGGTGGTACTGGAAAGAGATACGCTTCTATTGGTGACAAAATCGTTGTAACCGTTAAAAGCGCGTTGCCTTCTGGTAACATCAAGAAAGGAACAGTTTCTAAAGCAGTAGTTGTAAGAACGAGAAAAGAGATCAGACGTAAAGATGGTTCTTACATCCGTTTCGACGACAATGCAGCAGTATTATTAAATGCACAAGATGAGCCGCGTGGTACACGTATTTTCGGCCCGGTAGCAAGAGAACTGCGTGAAAAACAATTCATGAAAATTGTGTCATTAGCACCGGAGGTATTATAAAATGAAAAATAAAGTAACTACACCAAAGATTAAAATCCGTAAAGGAGATTTAGTAAAGGTAATCGCTGGCGATTCAAGAGGCCAACAAGGCACTGTGCTTTCTGTATTAATTTCTAAAAGCAGAATTCTTGTAGAAGGTGTGAACCTTGTATCAAAACATACAAAACCAAATGCTGCTAATCCAAACGGAGGTATCATTAAAAAAGAGGCTGCTCTTCATATTTCTAACGTAGCATTAGTTGATCCTAAAACAGGTGCAACTACTCGCGTTGGCAGAAAGCTTAATGCTGATGGGAAATTAGTTAGGGTTAGTAAAAAATCAGGAGAGGAGATCAAATAATGACTTACGTACCAAGATTAAAAAGTAAATATAAAGAGGAAATCGTAGCTGCACTTAAAGATAAGTTCAACTATAAAAGCGTAATGCAAGTTCCTAAGTTAGAGAAAATCGCGATCAACCAAGGTGTTGGACGTTTCTCTGTTACTGACAAGAAGATTATGGACAGCTCTATTTTAGAGATGACTACTATCGCTGGTCAGCAAGCAGTAGGCGCTAAGTCTAAAAAAGATATCTCAAACTTTAAATTACGTAAAGGTATGCCAGTAGGTGTACGTGTTACTTTACGTGACAACAACATGTATGAGTTCTTAGATCGTTTAATTTCTGTAGCTTTACCTCGTATCCGTGATTTCAAAGGTATCAATGATAAAGGTTTTGATGGAAAAGGTAACTACACATTAGGAGTTACTGAGCAAATCATCTTCCCAGAGATCAACATCGACAAAATCAGCAAGATTTTAGGTATGGATATTACATTTGTTACTAGTGCAACTACTGATGTTGAAGCATTAGAACTTTTAAAGCAGTTCGGATTACCATTTAAAAACCAAAATAACACAAATTCATAATGGCAAAAGAAGGTGTAAAAGCTCGCGAAATTAAGCGCCAAAAATTGGTAGCTAAGTATGCTGACAAACGTGCAGAACTTAAAGCTGCTGGTGATTATGAAGGATTAGATAAGTTACCAAAAAACTCATCTGCAGTACGTTTACACAATCGTTGTAAATTAACTGGTCGTCCTCGTGGTTACATGCGTACTTTCGGTATATCAAGGGTATTGTTCCGTGATATGGCATTAGCAGGTAAAATCCCTGGAGTAAGAAAAGCAAGCTGGTAAAACAGCTTTCTTTATGCTAAGGGCTCAGTCCCAAGGCTAGAAACAAAAAAATTAACCGATGGAAGGTCGTCCCGAATGAAATAGGAAGGAAACCACCGTCACAATTAAATAAAAATGAATACAGATCCAATAGCAGATTACCTTACAAGAGTAAGAAATGCCATCAAGGCAAATCACAGAATTGTAGAAATTCCTGCATCAAACCTTAAAAAAGAAATCACTAAAGTTCTTTTTGACAAAGGTTACATTGCTAATTACAAGTTTGAGGACACTACGGTTCAAGGAACGATTAAAATCGCTTTGAAATATAATGCGATCACTAAAATTCCTGCAATCCGTACATTAACTCGTATCAGCAAACCAGGTTTAAGGCAATATGCCGGCGTAGAAAATATGCCAAGAGTATTAAACGGTTTAGGTATCGCAATCTTGTCTACATCTAAAGGTGTTATGACAGATAAAGAAGCAGCCAAACTGAACATTGGTGGCGAAGTTTTGTGTCACGTTTATTAATTAAAGGAGGATAACAAAATGTCAAGAATAGGAAAAGCCCCAATTAATGTACCTTCAGGTGTAACAATTACTGTATCTAACGATAACGTAGTAACTGTTAAAGGACCAAAAGGAGAATTGACTCAAGCAGTTGATTCTGATATCACTGTAAGTCAAGAAGAAGGCGTAGTTACTGTAACTCGTCCTTCAGAGCAGAAAAGACACAAAGCTTTGCACGGTTTATACCGCTCATTGCTAAACAATATGGTTATTGGTGTTACAGAAGGATATAAGATTTCTCAAGAATTAGTAGGTGTTGGTTACCGTGCTACAAACACAGGAAACACTTTAGATCTAGTTTTGGGTTACTCTCACCACTATGTATTCCAATTACCGGAAGAAATTAAGGTAACAACAACCTCAGAAAAAGGTCAGACTCCTAAAATCATTTTAGAAAGTATTGACAAACAATTGATCGGTCAAGTAGCAGCAAAAATCCGCTCGTTACGTACTCCTGAGCCTTACAAAGGTAAAGGTATCAAGTTTGTAGGTGAAGTGTTAAGAAGAAAAGCAGGTAAATCAGCTTCTAAAAAATAATCAAAATGGCAGGAAAAAAATTATCTCGTAGAGATCGTATAAAAAAAGGAATCAGAAAAAGATTAACAGGTTCTGAAAGCCGTCCACGTCTATCGGTATATAGAAGCAATAAAGGAATTTATGCTCAAATCATTAACGACGTAACCGGTAATACAATTGTATCAGCTTCGTCTTTGTCAAAAGACTTTTCTGGAACTGGAAACAAATCTGAGCAATCATTAGCTGTAGGTAAATTAGTAGCTGAAAAAGCTATTGCAGCTGGGATTAAAGAAGTAGTTTTCGACAGAAATGGTTATTTGTACCATGGACGTGTTAAATCGTTGGCAGAAGGTGCTCGCGAAGCTGGTTTAGTATTTTAATCTGAAAATAGGATAAGAATGTCAACTATCAATATAAAAAGAGTTAAGACTAGCGAGATCGAATTAAAAGATCGTTTAGTTAGCATACAACGTGTTGCCAAAGTAACCAAAGGTGGACGTACTTTCAGCTTCTCAGCCATCGTGGTTGTTGGAGATGAAAACGGAATCGTAGGTTACGGATTAGGTAAAGCAAAAGAGGTAACTGAAGCAATCGCTAAAGGTATCGATGATGCTAAAAAGAACTTAGTAAAAGTTCCTCTATTAAACGGTACTGTTCCTCATGAGCAAATCGGTAAATTCTCTGGTGGTTTTGTATTAATCAAACCAGCTGCAGTAGGTACAGGTGTTATTGCTGGTGGTGCAATGCGTGCAGTATTAGAGAGTGCTGGTGTACACAACGTATTAGCAAAGTCTAAAGGTTCATCAAATCCTCACAACGTGGTAAAAGCAACAGTAGATGCTTTAACTAAGATGCGTGATGCTTATACCATCGCTCAACAACGTGGTATTGATTTAAATAAAGTTTTTAACGGATAATATTATGGCTAAGATCAAAATAACCCAGGTAAAAAGCATTATCGATAGAAGTGAACGCCAAAAAAGAACGATGAAAGCATTAGGTTTAACTAAAATGAACCAAAGTGTAGAAGTGGAAGCTAACGCTGCCATCATCGGTATGGTGAGAAAAGTGAATCACTTAATTGCTATAGAGAGTATATAAATTTTTAAAGGTTGTAAATGTGGTTTATATAATTACATTTGCAACCTTTAAATATGTTTAACCGTTGTCCCTGATTAGTGAAAGCGAAGGGCAACATAAGTTTCAAAAAATGAACTTAAGTAATCTGAAACCTGCAAAAGGTTCTACAAAGAATGTTAAAAGAATTGGTCGTGGTACTGGTTCTGGACGTGGTGGTACTTCAACCCGCGGTCACAAAGGTGCTGGATCTCGCTCTGGTCACAAAACCAAAATTGGTTTTGAGGGTGGACAGATGCCATTACAACGTCGTGTACCTAAGGTTGGTTTCAAACCTATTAACCGCGTAGAATACGTAAGTGTAAACTTAGACGTAATTCAAGCATTAGCTGAGAAATTTAACTATACTACAGTGGATTTTGCTACATTGCAAAACCATGGTTTAGCGCACAAAAATGACCTGGTAAAAGTACTAGGCCGTGGTGAAGTTAAATCTAAGTTAGAAGTTAAAGCTCATGCCTTTTCTGCTACCGCACAACAAGCTATTGAGGCTGTTGGAGGCTCAATCGAAAAATTGTAATTAATTGTAATTAATGAAGAAGCTGTTTACTACTTTAAGTAATATTTGGAAAATTCAAGAATTGAAAGAGCGTATTGTATTTACGCTCATGATTCTTTTGGTTTATAGATTTGTATCTCATGTGGTGCTACCAGGTGTTGACGCAACTCTTTTAGGCAATAATGAAAAGTCTGGTCTTTTAGGTCTCTTGGATATGTTTGCCGGAGGTTCGTTTTCACGGGTATCTATCCTTGCCTTGGGTGTTATGCCTTATATTTCTGCCTCAATTGTAGTTCAGCTATTAGGTATTGCTGTTCCTTCATTCCAGAAAATGCAAAAGGAGGGTGAAAGTGGCAGGAAGAAACTAAATCAGATTACACGTTATCTAACCGTAGCCATTACCGCTGTTCAAGCTGTTGGTTATGTTAAAACACAAGTTCCTACAGAAGCAATCGTTATTGATCATACTTTATTTTATGTGATGGCAACATTCGTGTTGGCAGCAGGTACTTTATTTGTGATGTGGTTGGGTGAGAAAATCACCGATAAAGGTATTGGAAATGGTATTTCACTAATCATCATGGTTGGTATTATCGCCAGATTGCCAATCGCTTTATACCAGGAGATTACTTCAAGGTTCGTTGGGGACGGTGGCTTAATCGCCCTTGTTCTTGAGATTGTGGCTTTATTTGCAGTAGTGATGTTTACCATCATGATTGTTCAAGGTGTACGTAAAGTACCAGTTCAATATGCAAAAAGGATTGTTGGTAACAGACAATTTGGTGGGGTAAGACAGTACATTCCTTTAAAAGTGAATGCTGCCGGTGTAATGCCGATCATCTTTGCTCAGGCATTGATGTTTATCCCTGGATTCATTCCTCAGTTCTTTCCTTCTTTACAGAACACCTGGTTGATTCAGTTCAGTGACTATACTTCATTAGCGTATAGCTTAACTTTTGGATTTTTAATTATTGCATTTACATTCTTTTATACTGCAATTACCGTTAACCCTACTCAAATGTCGGACGACATGAAGAAGAACGGTGGATTCATTCCTGGTATCAAACCAGGTCTGGCTACCTCAAGCTTCATAGATGATGTAATTTCGAAGATCACCTTCCCAGGTGCAGTTTTCCTTGCCATCATTGCAGTACTTCCTTCAGTAGCCGTTAAATTCGGTATCAAATCAGAATTTGCCCATTTCTATGGCGGAACTTCTTTGTTGATCCTGGTAGGTGTGGTATTAGATACTTTGCAACAAATTGAAAGTTATTTGTTAATGCGTCATTATGATGGTTTAATGAAAACAGGTAGAGTTACCGGTCGCACAGGAATTCCTGCTGCAACGGCTGGTAGCAACGCAGTGATCTAAAATATAGTATGTCTAAGATCTATTACAAATCTCCTGAGGAGATCGAGTTAATAAGAGAGAGTTCTTTACTCGTATCTAAAACTTTAGCTGAAGTAGCTAAGGTGATTGGTCCGGGCATCACTACAAAAAAATTGAATGACCTGGCTGAAACGTTTATCAAAGACCACGGAGCAATCCCAGCTTTTTTAAACTATAACGGCTTCCCGTATTCACTATGTATTTCGCCAAATGAGCAGGTTGTTCATGGCTTTCCAGGTGAATATGTGATACAGGAGGGAGACTTGATCTCTGTCGACTGTGGGGTCATTCTAAATAAATACTTTGGCGACTCTGCTTATACTTTCTCCATCGGAGAAATAGACGCAGAAAAGCAAAAGTTAGTAGAGGTGACTAAAGAGTGCTTAAGACTTGCCATAGAGAAGGCTGTCGTAGGATCAAGGATCGGAGATGTAGGCTATGCTGTACAGGCGCATGCGGAGGCGAATGGATTTGGTGTAGTGAAGGAATTAGTAGGTCACGGAGTTGGGGTTCAATTGCATGAAAAACCTGAAGTACCAAATTATGGTAAACGCGGGATTGGAATTAAACTGGAAGAGGGAATGGTGATCGCTATAGAGCCTATGATCAATGCAGGTACAGCGGGTGTTAAGTTCTGGTCAGACGGCTGGACAGTAACCAGTAAGGACAATAGGCCATCAGCTCATTTCGAGCATACGGTGGCAGTTAAAAAGGGTAAAGCAGACGTTTTATCGACTTTTTCAGTTATTGAAGAAGTTTTAAATAAAAAAAGGTAATTAATTAAATTTTTTTATTTAATTTTGCAACCCTGTTTAGTAGCAGCTAATTAAGTAAATATCAATATTATATGGCTAAACAAGCCTCAATTGAACAAGACGGTGTAATAAGAGAAGCACTATCCAATGCCATGTTCCGAGTGGAACTAGAGAATGGTCATGAGATAATAGCTCATATTTCGGGTAAAATGAGGATGCACTACATCAAAATTTTACCTGGAGACAAAGTCAAATTAGAGATGTCGCCTTACGATTTATCAAAAGGCAGGATTACTTATAGATATAAATAAAATGAAAGTTAGGTCATCAATTAAAAAACGTAGCGCTGATTGCAAGATTATTCGTCGTAAAGGTAAACTTTTCGTGATTAACAAGAAAAATCCAAAATATAAGCAACGTCAAGGTTAAGAAATTATTGATTGTGATGAAGATTGAATGTACAGGATACTCAATCTCGTTCATTCAGTTAATCAAACATTTAGTACAAATATGGCAAGGATATCAGGTATTGATTTACCAAGAAACAAAAGAGGCGAAATTGGTCTAACGTACATCTTCGGAGTAGGTAGATCAACTGCTCAACGTATTTTAACGGAAGCAGGTATCGATTTTAACAAGAAAGTACAGGATTGGTCTGACGATGAGTTGTCGGCTATCCGTACCATCATCAACGACGGCGTAAAAGTAGAAGGTGCTTTGCGTTCAGAAGTTCAGTTGAACATTAAACGTTTAATGGATATCGGTTGTTACCGTGGATTACGTCACAGAAAAGGTTTGCCGGTACGTGGACAACGTACTAAGAACAACTCTCGTACACGTAAAGGCAAGAGAAAAACAGTTGCTAACAAGAAAAAAGCTACTAAATAAAATTAGTACTGAATAAGAATTATGGCTAAGAGTAAAAAAGTTACCAAAAAGCGTATTGTTGTAATTGAGCCTGTTGGTCAGGCGCACATCAATGCTACTTTTAACAATATCATTGTTACTTTAACAAATAACAACGGTCAAACTATTTCATGGTCTTCTGCAGGTAAAATGGGATTCAAGGGTTCTAAAAAGAACACTCCTTATGCAGCAGGTCAAGCAGCATCTGATTGCGGTAAAGTAGCATTTGACTTAGGTCTTCGTAAAGTAGAAGTTTTTGTTAAAGGTCCAGGTTCAGGTCGTGAGTCAGCAATTAGAACATTGCAGATCTCTGGTATCGAAGTAACCTCTATCAAAGATATCACTCCGCTTCCGCACAACGGATGTCGTCCTCCTAAAAAGAGAAGAGTATAATTATTAATTTTTAAAGCTAAGAGTCTGTAGCTTAAGGCTACACGATACTTTAAATCAAAGAACAATGGCAAGATATACAGGACCAAAGTCCAAAATCGCCCGTAAATTCAGAGAGCCAATTTTCGGCCCTGATAAGGTATTAGATAGAAAAAATTATCCTCCTGGACAGCACGGTGCTTCCAAAAGAAGAGGTAAACAATCCGAGTACGCAGTACAGTTAATGGAAAAACAGAAAGTTAAATATACTTATGGTGTATTAGAACGTCAGTTCCGTAACTTATTCACCAAAGCATCTTCTCGTGAAGGTATTACTGGTGATAACTTATTGCAATTATTAGAAGCTCGTTTAGATAACACAGTATACAGATTAGGTATTGCTACAACACGTTCAGCTGCACGTCAGTTAGTTAGCCATAAACACGTAACAGTTAACGGTGAAGTAGTAAACATTCCTTCATATCAATTAAAAGCTGGTGATGTTGTTGCAGTTCGCGAAAAGTCTAAGACTTTAGAAGCGATTACTAATTCAGTAGCAGGCAGAGTAATCAATAAATTCAATTGGTTAGACTGGAATGCAAGTGAATTGTCAGGTAAGTTCTTAACTTATCCTAACCGTGATGAGATCCCAGAAAATATCAAAGAGAACCTTATAATAGAGTTATACTCTAAGTAATATATTTAGTGAATTGCCTTCTGGGCAATTCACTTTATTTCATTACATAATTTTAATAACGATCTAAAAACATTATAAATGGCAATTTTAGCATTTCAGAAACCCGATAAGGTAATCATGCAGAAATCAACAGATTTCGATGGTATATTTGAATTTCGTCCTTTAGAGCCCGGTTTCGGTGTAACAATTGGTAATGCCCTAAGAAGAATTTTACTTTCTTCTTTAGAAGGTTATGCCATTACAAGTATTCGTTTTTCTGGCGTATCTCACGAGTTTTCTACAATGAAAGGTGTTGTAGAAGATTTGACGGAAATCATCCTTAACTTGAAACAAGTACGTTTTAAGAAAGTTGGTGATTCTGGTGATTCTGAAAAAGTTTTCATTTTAGTAAACGGGCAAGATCAGTTTACCGCTGGAGATATTACAAAATTCTCTAACAACTTCGAGGTTCTTAACCCTGATTTCGTTATTTGTAACATGGAAAAAACAGTGACTTTAGAGGTAGAATTAACTATCAATAAAGGACGCGGTTATGTTCCAGCTGAAGAAAATAAAATCAATGATGCTGTAGTTGGTGTAATCGCAATCGATTCGATTTTTACCCCAATGAAAAATGTAAAATACTCGATTGAAAATTATCGTGTTGAACAAAAAACAGATTATGAAAAATTAATTCTAGATATCTCTACAGATGGATCTATCCACCCTGAAGAAGCACTAAAAGAAGCTGCGAAAATCTTAATCCAGCACTTTATGTTGTTCTCTGATGAGAATTTAGTATTAGAATCTCAAGCTAAAGAAGAAACTAAAGAAGTTGATGAGGAAATTTTACATATGCGTAAAATCCTTAAAACTGAATTGGTTGATTTAGATCTTTCTGTACGTGCATTAAACTGCCTTAAAGCAGCTGATATCCGTACTTTAGCTGACCTGGTTTCTTATGATGTTGCTGATATGTTAAAATTCAGAAACTTCGGTAAAAAATCATTGACTGAGATTCAGGAATTGGTGAAATCTAAAAGCTTATCTTTCGGTATGAACTTATCGAAATTCAAACTTGACGAAGAGTAAACCAATACTACCCCTAAATAACAATATTGTTAATCGTGTATAATTCCCTCAGATAAACATCAAAGAGACGGTATACACTGAATAAAATCAAAATGAGACACGGTAAAAAAAATAACCACTTAGGAAGAACAGATTCACATCGTAAAGCGATGTTGGCTAACATGGCTTCATCGTTAATTAAGCACAAGAGAATTCAAACTACTTTAGCTAAAGCAAAAGCTTTGCGTATGTATGTTGAACCTCTTTTGACTAAATCTAAAACTGATACTACACACTCTCGTCGTATCGTTTTCAGTTACTTACAAGATAAAGAAATCGTTACTGAATTGTTCCGTGATGTTGCAGCTAAAATTGCAAACCGTCCAGGTGGTTACACAAGGATCATTAAATTAAACAACCGTTTAGGTGATAATGCTGAAATGGCATTAATCGAATTGGTTGATTACAATGAAGTTTACGGTAAAGAAGTGGAATCTGCTGAGAAGAAAACTACACGTCGTGGTAGAACTAAAGCTAAAAAAGCTGACGATACTACAGTTGAAGCTGCTCCAGTTGCTGAAGAAGCTCCAGTTGAAACTAAAGCTGAAGATAAAGGCGAATAATTTATTCCCTCATCATTATAAGGAAAACCCTGTCCATTTTGGATGGGGTTTTTTCTTTATAGAGGGATTTCTAATTGCTCCGGGCCTGATTGACAATAGTAATGCCTCAACACATTCCAAGTACTGCCATCATGCTTTAGTAAGCTGAAGTGATTCACTTCGAACATTGCATGGAAAGTTTTACTTTGATAGTAATCCAATATTTCCTGATATTTGGCCTCGTTAACATCTCGGTAAGCAATGGTAAGATGCGGGGTTAAGGAGTCATGGAGATCCTTGCCATAGGATTTCGTAAGGACTTTTATCTGCTGGTATAAACGGTCAATTTGCTTGTTTTTTGTGCCGGCTATATAGACTGCTCGGGCATTTTGAAAACCCGAAAAATTCTCCAGTTCCTGTATGAAGGGTTTGAAATTTCTAGCCCCGTTAAGGCTGCTGATTAATTGTGCTTCATAACTTTCCTCCAGGCTTCCAATAAACCTTAAGGTGAGGTGGACTGGCGGTCTCAGTGCTTTATAAATCTGAAATGTTTGGGAACACTCCCTTCGAATTTGATCAATCGCTATACTCAGCCCCTTTGGTGGAAGCATGGCAATTAAATAACGCTGTTTCATAAAGCTAATTTACTATTCCTTTTACAAAAGGGTATCTTTGCAGCGTAATCCAATTTCATGTCAAATCAACTCCAGTTACAGCGTTTTCAAGAACAACTCGCTGAAAGTATTTCTTTGAATACTTTTCTAAAAGTTTCCCTGGGTAATTATCAGGGAAATGATAAAGAATTAAAAAATGTTTATGTCCGCAGGGTGAAGATCAAAAGAGCAGATATGCTGTCTTTTACCTATCGAAACAAAACCAGAGATATCGTGAAGAATTTCCCTATTCCTGAGGGAATCACCATGGTCTCTCATTTTATCAGTAATGATTTTAAAGCCTGTACTTTATTTACCACTGAAAAGGAAGTGATACTGGAGCATGGTAAAAATCATGTGATTGCAGTTCGTGAAAGAATACTGACCGGGGACGGTAAAGCTGTGCCTACATTAGCGCATAACAAAGAGAAAAAGCGACTGATTCAGCCTGCTGGGAAGCCTTATTTGCAAGAGTTGAAAATCACCGATGCTGAAGGTAATGTGTTCAAAAATGCCCAGGATAAGTACAAACAGATCAACCAATATGTAGAGATTCTGAGTTCTTTAATTAAAGAATTGCCGGAAAATAGCATTAGAAAAGTAGTGGATATGGGCTCCGGAAAAGGATATCTGACTTTTGCTTTATATGATTACCTGCATCAGGTACTGAAACTGAATACGAAAGTAACAGGGGTGGAGTATAGAGATGACCTGGTAAGTTTATGTAACGGGATCGCAAAAAGCTCAGGTTTTAATGGGCTTGATTTTGTACCTGGAACGATTCAGGATTATCAGGTAGATGCAATTGATCTACTGATCGCTTTGCATGCTTGTGATACTGCAACTGATGATGCTATTTTTAAAGGGATTAAGGCCAATGCCAGTTTAATTGTTGTAGCTCCTTGCTGTCATAAACAAGTCAGACGTGAAATGGATAAAGCTAAGGTTAAAAACGAAGTTTCGGTGCTAACCAAATATGGCATCTTTATGGAACGCCAGGCAGAAATGGTTACTGATGCGATCCGTGCATTGATTCTGGAATACTTTGGCTATAAGACTAAAGTATTTGAATTTATTTCTGATGCGCATACCCCAAAAAATGTATTGGTGGTTGGTGTAAAGTCAGCAAAGCTTTCAGGTAAAGCCTTGGAACAGAAACAAACAGAGATTAAGCAGAAGTTGGCTGAGACGAAAGCTTATTTTGGAATTGGCTACCATCATTTAGAGCGTTTATTGAAGTTGGACCAGTAAAAGCCGCAGTAATTCTGTCATCCTGTCACATTTTTGTAACAAGATTCGGACAGAAAATTACTTTATGATTGGAAAATAGCAAAATTTTCTGCCAAAACTCAATTGGCACATTGCTTGTTAAACAAGAAATAATAAGAAATAAATAATAAGATTCATAAACATAAACAGAGATAAATAGCATGTCAAAAATTATTGGTATAGACTTAGGAACAACAAACTCTTGCGTATCCGTAATGGAAGGTAACGAACCTGTAGTTATAGCCAACAGTGAGGGTAAGCGTACTACGCCATCCATTGTTGCTTTTGCAGAAAATGGTGAGCGCAAGGTAGGTGAGCCGGCAAAACGCCAGGCAATTACTAACCCAACAAAAACAATTTATTCGATCAAACGCTTTATGGGCAGCAGCTTCGCTGAGGTTTCTAAAGAAATTGGTCGTGTACCTTATAAAGTAGTTAAGGGCGACAACAATACACCACGTGTAGAAATTGACGACCGTAAATACACACCACAAGAACTTTCTGCAATGATTTTGCAGAAAATGAAAAAAACAGCTGAAGACTTTTTAGGTCATGAGGTAACTGAAGCAGTTATTACTGTTCCTGCTTACTTCAATGATGCACAACGTCAAGCTACTAAAGAAGCTGGTGAAATCGCTGGTTTAACAGTGAAACGTATCATCAACGAGCCAACTGCAGCTGCATTAGCTTACGGTTTGGATAAAGCACAGAGAGACATGAAAATTGTTGTGTTTGACTGTGGTGGTGGTACTCATGACGTTTCAGTATTGGAATTAGGTGATGGCGTATTCGAAGTAAAATCAACTGACGGTGATACTCACTTAGGTGGTGATGACTTTGACCACGTAATTATCGATTGGTTAGCAGCTGAATTCAAAAACGAGTATGGTATGGACTTGAACCAAGATCCAATGGCTTTACAACGTTTGAAAGAAGCAGCTGAGAAAGCTAAAATTGAGCTTTCAAGCACTACTTCTACTGAGATCAACTTGCCTTACATCACTGCTGATGCAACTGGTCCTAAACACTTGGTTAGAAATTTAAGCCGTGCTAAATTTGAGCAATTGGCAGCTGATTTAATCAAACGTACTATTGACCCATGTAAATCAGCATTGAAAAATGCAGGTTTGAAAACTAGCGATATCGATGAGATTATCTTAGTTGGTGGTTCAACTCGTATGCCTGCTATCCAGGAAGCTGTTAAAGCTTTCTTCGGTAAAGAGCCTTCGAAAGGTGTTAACCCTGATGAGGTAGTAGCTATCGGTGCTGCAATCCAAGGTGGTGTATTAACAGGTGAAGTTAAAGATGTATTGTTATTAGATGTTACTCCTCTTTCATTAGGTATTGAGACTATGGGTGGTGTAATGACTAAATTAATTGAAGCCAATACAACTATTCCTTCTAAAAAAGCAGAAACTTTCTCTACAGCAGCTGATAACCAGCCTTCAGTAGAGATCCATATCTTACAAGGAGAGCGTCCAATGGCTGCTCAAAATCGTACGATTGGTCGTTTCATCTTAGATGGTATTCCACCAGCTCCAAGAGGAGTTCCTCAGGTAGAAGTAGCATTTGATATTGATGCAAACGGTATCTTACACGTAAGTGCTAAAGATAAAGCTACTGGTAAAGAGCAAAAAATCCGTATTGAAGCTTCTTCTGGCTTAACTGAAGAAGAAATCAAAAGGATGAGAGAAGAAGCAGAACAAAATGCAGACGCTGATAGAATCGCTAAAGAAGAAGCGGAAAAAATCAACGGTGCTGATGCTTTAATCTTCTCAACTGAGAAACAATTGAAAGAATTCGGTGAGAAAATCTCAGCTGATAAAAAAGCGCCAATCGAAGCAGGTTTGCAAAAACTGAAAGATGCGCATGCAGCTAGAAGTTTCGCTGATATCGATGCAGCTCAAGAAGAATTACAGAATGCATGGAATGCAGCTTCTGAAGAAATGTACAAAGCAGGACAAGATGGTGCACAACCAGAAGGCGCTGCTGGTGCTTCTCAAGATGCGCAGCCTGCAGGTGGTGACGACGTTACCGATGTAGACTTCGAAGAAGTGAAAGACGATAAAAAATAAGCGTTAAGCTCATTTAAAAATAAAAAGGTGTTCTGTTAATTCAGAACACCTTTTTTTATGCCACTTGAAGGCGACTTGAATGTACGATGGTCAGAAATTTAGTAGCTCATGCCTATAAACAAGAAAGGGATCCACAATTGTGAATCCCTTTCTTGTTTTAATTATATCTGGTACCTTAGTTCCATAGATCTGATGGATAGGCGCCGTCTTTGATCAATTGATCAATGCTAGCCTGTACAATTGGTTTATCTTCTTTATAAGTTACACCGAACCATTGGCTGTCAGTAGGAATTACTTTAAAATCAGCAATCCTTGATTTCACCAGATATTCAGCTACCAATGGAATGAAAAACTCTGATTTAGGATTCTCTTTATTTTGAACAGCGAAATCTCTGAATAACTCTTCAGTAATTTTGAATACAGCAGGAGTAAAGCCCCAGAAATTCATCGATACGCGTGTATCTGGTGTTAATGGATACTGAGTGTCGCCTTCTTCGAAAACAATCGCGTCACCGTTCTTTAATACCTTTGTACGTTCTACAACTTCTTCAAGGATGCCATTTTCGTTCACCTGACAAACACCTCTGGAAACAGATCCATATTCTGACAATGTTTTGCCGATTTCGTATCCGATCATTGAATAGTTGCTGTCGCTAACTTCTGTAGTTAAAAACTTAACCATTTTCTGGTAAGCATCTAAGCCATAGAAATCATCCGCGTTGATCACACAGAAAGGCTCATTTATAGCAGTTCTACCCGCAAGGATCGCATGTGCAGTTCCCCATGGTTTTGATCTTTCAATTTCGATATCTACACCGAATTGCTTAATGTTGAAGTCCTGGAAAACGTAATCTGTCTCGATTTTACCGTTTAACTTCGCTTCGAAAATTTCTTTGAAATCCTCTAGAAACTCTTCTTTAATAATAAATACAACTTTACCGAATCCGGCTTTTATAGCATCATATATAGAGTAATCAATAATAGTTTCGTTGTTCGGGCCGAACCCGTCAATTTGTTTCATGCTGCCGTAGCGACTTGCCATCCCAGCTGCTAAGATTAATAAGGTTGGTTTCATGGGACTAAAATAATTAATATGTTTAAATTCAAGGTAAAATAATAGGTGTTTTTTGCAATTTAAACAGCAATATCCCGAATTATAGGTAGAATACCATGGATTTAGAACCCAAATATTCCTTTTCCTCCAGTATTTCGGGTTTTCCTGCCGGTTAACATTCCGAACAGGCCCCGTACAATTTCCTTGCCAATCTGCCTGGTGATGGTCGCGCCCATTACTTGCTCTATAATACTTTTTCCTTGTGGCCTGGGCTCCGCCTTTGTAGATTCAGTCGGTGCTGCTCCATCAGCCAATTGCTCATTGAGCCTTTTGGTTAAAATTTCATAAGCACTTTCCGGATCAATAGTGGTTCCGTACTTTTTGTTCATAGGACAGGATTGGATTAATTTTTCGTAATCCACTGCATTTAAAGGCCCCATTAAGGCTTTAGGCGGGGTCAACATCGTGGCCGTTACCTCAGTAGGTATCCCTTTTTCATTTAATACCGTGATGAGTGCTTGCCCGGTGCCCAGAGCGGTCAATACCTTATCTATTTTATAGAAAGTAGAAGTGGGGTATGTATTAACTGTTTTCTTTAAAGCGTCGGCATCATTTGGTGTAAATACCCGTAGCGCGTGTTGAATACGGTTACCCAATTGAGAGAGTACGCTCTCCGGAATATCTGTTGGCGACTGCGTGCAAAAGAAGACGCCTACGCCTTTGGATCTGATGAGCCTGATGATGGTTTCAATCTGTTCTAGAAATGCTTTTGAGGAGTCTTTAAATAGTAAATGCGCCTCATCAATAAAGAAGACTAGTTTCGGTTGATCCAGATCGCCTACTTCCGGCAGGTTATAAAAAAGCTCAGCCAGTAAGCTGAGTAAATAAGTAGAATATAGTTTGGGTTGATTCTGTACATCTGAAATATTCAAAAGAGATATGGTTCCCTTTCCATCTGTTCTGAGCATGAGGTCTTCTATCTCAAAAGAGGGTTCGCCAAACATTTCGCTTAATCCTTGTTGCTCAATGGTAACAATTTTTCTAAGAATAGTTCCTGAAGTAGAAGAGGAGATGCTGCCATAATCGGCTTTTATTTCGTCCTTTCCAGGACCGTCAGATAAGTAGGAGATGAGTTTTTTTAGGTCATTGAGGTCGATGAGCGGGAGCTTATTGTCGTCAGCATATTTGAAAATAACTGATAATACACCTGTCTGTGTGTCATTGAGGTCTAAGATCTTTGCAAGTAGGGTGGGTCCAAATTCGAGGATGGTTGCCCTCATTTGTGCCCCTAATTTCCCCGAGAGTGAATATGGAGTTATAGGATATCCGGTAGGAACGAAGGGTTTATTTAACATTTTTGCCCTTTCCTCTATTTTTGAGTTGCTTTCCCCAGCCTGGTATAGCCCGGAAAGATCCCCTTTTACATCTAACATAAAAACAGGAACACCGGCATCAGAAAGTTGCTCTGCAAGGAGTTGTAAGGTTCTGGTTTTTCCGGTACCAGTAGCACCTGCTACCAGTCCATGACGGTTCATCATGTGTAAATAGAGGTTTACTTCGGCATCTGCCAGTACTTCGCCTTCTAAAATTCCAGCACCTAGGTAAATATAGGCCCCTTTGGGTGGATATGCCGCTTTGACTTTTTCTATAAAACTTTGGGTTTGATCGCTCATAAAAGGAAAATTTATAGGTTTTGAGCTGGAGATGCTCATCTTACTTTCCTAAAAATAGGAAATTAAAAGCAAAATAAAAGGGTGTCTGGTTTTAGCAGACACCCTTTAGAATTCGCACAGATGATGCGGAATTTATTTAGAATATTTAAAATCGTGGTCTTTCTCGATGCTTAATAAAGAATGGTAAATCAAACTGATCACATTGTCTACATCTTCTTTATGAATCATTTCTACTGTAGTGTGCATATAGCGCAATGGCAGAGAGATCAAAGCGGAAGGAACACCACCGTTTGAATATGCAAAGGCATCTGTATCTGTACCGGTAGACCTTGATGAAGCTTGACGTTGGAATGGAATATCATTCTTCTCAGCAGTTTTAATCAGTAATTTATTTAAATTGGTTTGTACCGCTGGCGCGTAAGAAACCACAGGTCCCTTACCACAAGCTAAATCACCCTGCGTAATTTTATTGATCATCGGAGTACTAGTGTCGTGTGTAACGTCTGTAACAATAGCTACATGAGGTTTAATTCGATGAGCGATCATTTCCGCACCACGTAAACCGATCTCTTCCTGGACAGAGTTTACAATGTATAGAGCAAAAGGCAGTTTTTGTTTGTTTTCTTTCAACAAGCGGGCAACTTCTGCAATCATGAAACCACCAGCTCTGTTGTCTAATGCTCTTCCCACATAGTAACGGTCGTTTAATACCATGAATTCGTCTTCATAAGTGATGACACAACCTACGTGGATACCTAATGCTTCTACTTCGTCTTTAGAAGTACATCCGCAGTCCAGGAAAATGTTTTTTAAAGCCGGGGCTTCTTCTTTTTCCCCGCTTCTGGTGTGAATTGCTGGCCATCCAAACACCGCTTTCACCATTCCCTTATCGGTATGGATATTTACTCTCTTTGAAGGCGCGATTTGATGATCAGATCCACCATTACGGATGACATAGATTAATCCTTCCGGAGTAATATAATTTACAAACCAGGAAATTTCATCAGCATGGGCTTCAATAACTACTCTATATTCTGCTTTAGGATTGATTATACCTACTGCAGTACCATAATTATCAATGAAACTTTCATCGATATAAGGCTTCAGATAATCCAACCATAACTTCTGACCAGGATATTCAAAGCCAGTTGGAGATGGATTATTGATATATTCTTCAAAAAATTGGAGTGACTTTTTAGTAACTACAGAAACGTGTTTCTGTTTATCGTCTTTCTTTTTTGCCATTTGATGTTTCTTTAAGACTTAATAATAAGCTGTATTTTGCTTTACCCGAACAAATATATAAACTAGGCTGGAAGCAACAAGTTAATTGTTGAGTTGTAACTGCATGATGACAAATTCTAAGTCGGTTTGAGTAAATCTTTGATCAGTTTCTGAAAAGCCAAACTTTGCATAAAAAGGGATGGCTGTACTACGAGCATTACACCAAAACATGGTGGCTCCTAAAGCGTTTACATAATTGATCAGGTGCTGGAGTAGTAAACTGCCATAGCCCTTACCCTGAAATTCTGGGATGGTGGCAAACTTCCTAAATTGATAAATCGTTCCTTCATTAAATAAGGAAACCACGGAAACTAGCTGATCGCCGGCAAACAAACCAAAGTGTAAGCCATCGGGATCATTTTTGAGCTTTACAATGTCATAAGGTTGATCGGGATACATAGTGGTATGCCTGATTCGCCAGGTAAGGTCTGGTCTGATTTGTTCAATATGAACTTTTTCCATTAGGATTTAGCGGTTGACTTTGTTGCTGTGAAATTTATAAATGCAAATGTTGAGCAGTATTATCGCCGTGGTTCCAAGGCAAAATAAAGGCCATTGTCCTTTATCCCATAGCCATAATCCAAGCGCAGATCCCACAGCAGCACCTACAAAACTTACAGACATAAAAACAGTATTCAGGCGGTTTCGAGCTTCCGGGACTAATGCATAAATTCGCGTTTGGTTGGTTACATGGATTGCCTGTTGGCCAATATCGATTAAAATAATTCCGGTAATAAATAAGTAAAGCTGGCTGCCAGTAAAATAAAAAGCAGCAATGCTGATGACTTGTAAAATCAAACCGATCAATATGTTTTTACGTGGATTTGTACCGCTACTCAACTTACCAACCAATGGGGCAGCTAATGCGCCAGCCGCGCCGGCAATCCCGAACAAGCCAATTTGTAGGGTTTGAAAATTGAAGGGTGGATTGGCCAGAAATAGGACCATAGTGGTCCAGAATGCGCTGAGTACACCGAAAGCCAGGAAGTTGATTATGGCCGCCTCCCTCAATACAGGTTGTGTTTTTACATAATGCCACATCGAAGCCATTAATTCACCGTAAGTCCCTTTAAAAGAAGGGCGGCTTAAAGGGAACCGTTTTGCCATTAGAAGCATTAATAGAGCGCAAATACCTGCTGCGATAAAATACATGGTTCTCCACCCCCATAAAAATCCAATGCTGCCACTAATGGACCTGGAAGCTAGAATTCCGATGAGTAAGCCACTCGTAATGATGCCTATAGTTTCTCCGCGTTTTTCGTCGGAACTCAGATTAGCAGCCATTGGTAAGATCAATTGGGGAACTACAGAGCTTGCACCAATTAATACACTTGCAATTTGTAGCAACAAAAAACTATGAGACATGGCCGCAAGTAATAACGAGGCGACGGCCAGTCCGGTAATCATTAAGATCTGTTTACGGCGTTCAAACATGTCGCCAAGTGGAACCACTAAAAATAAACCCAGTGCATAACCTGCTTGGGTAAGGTAAGTGACCATACCGGCATGACTTTCTGTGACCTTAAATTCTTGGGCGACTAATATCACCAATGGCTGACAATAATAGATGTTTGCTACAATAAGACCAGTACAAAAGGCCATGAGCATTACATCTGTACGACTCAGTTTCATGTCTTATAAAGGGATATTTCCGTGTTTTCTACGTGGTGCATTCACCACCTTATTTTCCAGCATTTTAAAGGCTTTGATTAATTTTATTCTGGTTTGTGCAGGCTCAATGACCTCATCTACGAAACCACGTTCTGCAGCGCGGTAAGGATTGGCAAAAGTATCTGAGTATAGCTTTTCTTTTTCTAACCACTTTTCTTCCGGGTTTTCAGCAGTAGAGATTTCTTTCTTGAAAATGATCTCTGCAGCTCCTTTAGCACCCATTACTGCAATTTCGGCAGTAGGCCAGGCATAATTCATATCTGCACCAATATGTTTGGAGTTCATCACATCATAAGCCCCGCCATATGCTTTTCTAGTGATAACCGTAATCCTTGGAACAGTAGCCTCACTAAAGGCATACAATAATTTCGCGCCATTATTAATGATGCCATTCCATTCCTGATCAGTACCTGGAAGGAAACCGGGAACGTCTTCAAATACCAGTAATGGGATGTTGAAGCAATCGCAAAAGCGAACAAAACGAGCTGCTTTCGTGGAAGCATGGTTGTCCAGTACACCAGCAAGATAGGCAGGTTGATTGGCAACAATGCCAATACTTCTTCCCGCAAGACGTGCAAAGCCGACCACTATATTTTCCGCATATTCTCTATGTACTTCTAAAAAGCTACTGGAATCTACCACCTCATCAATTATAGTCCTGACATCATAAGGCTGATTGGCATTGACAGGCATTAAGGTATTTAAAGAAATACGTTCTTCATTCGCAGCTTCGTAGGGAAGTAGAACAGGTGTTTCTTCACAATTCTGAGGCATGTAGCTCAGTAATTTTTTAACATGATTGATGGCATCGAGCTCATTTGCACAAGCAAAATGTGTGACACCAGATTTGGTGGCATGGGTAGATGCACCGCCTAGTTCTTCGGAGGTCACGACTTCGTGTGTTACTGTTTTTACCACATTAGGGCCGGTTACAAACATGTAAGAGGTGTTTTCTACCATCAAAATGAAGTCAGTGATGGCCGGGGAGTATACTGCTCCACCAGCGCATGGACCCATAATTGCCGACAATTGTGGGATCACGCCTGAAGCCTGTACATTCCTGTAAAAGATGTCCGCATAGCCCCCAAGTGAAACAACACCTTCTTGAATACGCGCGCCACCACTATCATTTAAGCCGATCACTGGAGCCCCATTTTTCATAGCCATATCCATGATCTTACAGATCTTTTCGGCATGAGTTTCTGAAAGTGAACCGCCAAATACAGTAAAATCTTGTGAAAATACATAGACTAGTCGGCCATTGATGTTTCCATATCCTGTAACTACGCCATCACCAAGATATATCTCCTTTTCCATACCAAAATCGGTACTTCTATGAGTGACCATCATACCGATTTCTTCAAAAGAGTTTTCATCCATTAAAAAATGAATCCTTTCCCTTGCAGTCAGTTTTCCTTTTTTATGCTGGCTTTCGATTCTAGCTACACCACCACCGGTATGAGCCTGTCTAACTTTATCCTGAAGTAACTCTATTTTGGTTTTCATTAGAATATTTTGGTTTTTCTATGGTTGATTGTCCTTTTGGTTAGCCCGGAAAGCACAATCTCAGTTAAATGTAGATTTTAAGGCCATCATTTAACTGAGATTGATTTCCGCTATAATGATTTCGTAAAATAGCAATATTTATTAAATAGATCCTAATTACCAGCGATACTGAAGTCTCGCAGTAAATACGTCATCCTTAATGTCTTTAGTGTATTGAGGTAATTGTGTATCATCATTAACCACATGTTCATTATATAGGGTTAGTTTTAAACGTCCATTCATCATATAAGTAAGGCCATACCCTAAGGTGCTGAACTTAATATCTCCGGATGTGGTATTACTGTTCGGCGCACCAATTTCTTTTTCAGACACATGAACATTAGGATCATAAACATCATATGCCAGTAACGCGTTAAACTTAGATTTTCCTATTCGTTGAGTTAACCAGAAATAATATCCGTTAAAATCACGAAGATAAAGGTCCGTTGTTGGTTGAGCAGAGAAGCTCATACTGGCAGCTGGACCTGCAATTTTATCAGAACCGGCAATCCCAGGCTGTTTTCCAGCTACGTATTCTGCTTTAAACAAGGTGGTGCCGAAAGAATTGTCATATTGTAATTGCAGGTTTGCACCATAATAATCGCGGTTGGCATAATCATTCACATGACTTGGGTTGGTGTCTTTTACATAACCATTGCCATTCCTGATAAAAAGTGTTTCTGTGTCACTACGTACGTAACCCTTATAATAAGAAGCGCCAAAACCAAGGTGTAATTTCTTATTGGAAAGGCTGTCAAATTTGAAGCCTAGGTTGGCAACAATGTCTTTTTTTGAATCATAATCTCTAGCAGTTAGTCCGCTTCCATTGATTACAGCAATATCAGCAGTCAGAAAACTTAAAGGCTTATAATCAGGCTTAAAAGTAATCATAGCACCGAGGTCACGCTCTCTGGGCATCAACGTTTGAAACACCCTTGCACGCTCTGGAAAATCCCTGTATCCAGAAGAATATACAATAGAATGGCCAAAAGGACGGTTAAACAATCCAGCAGTAAAAAGGAATTGTTTTGTGTTTTCCTGATGAAACTGAATAAATGCATCCATTAATTGTACGCCATTTTGTGTGGCATCAATTTGAAAGACAATACTTGAATATTTATCAGCACGGTCTATCTTTAAGCGGCCTCTTCGGATCATAAAGCGAGAGTCAGAATTTTTCGTGAAATCTCCTCCTGAAAAAGAACTGATTCCTGCAGATTCCGCCCATTGGAATTGTGTTTGAAGATACCCGGTGATGTTAATTTCATGCGGGGCATAAGAAGAGGGGGCGTTATTGCTTTGTGCCAGAACCGTGAAAGGAACGAGCATGACGATGAATAGTAATAATTTTCTCATGAATAAAATAAGAGGATTTTGAATCGCCTAAATTACGGTTAATGCTTCATTTTTCGATGGAATCCCTTGTTTTTTAAATTTAATTCATTGTTTTTGAGTCAGATATGAAGTAAATTACATTTTTTTTACATGACAATTTGCTAGTTCGGCTTTTTTGGAGCTATTTTTGACCAGTTAAGAATGAACTAAATAATCAGAATGTCATTACGGAAATACCGTCTTTTAATCATTTTCACCTTTCTAGGCATCTTTTGTGTAAAGATGATGATTTCTGGCGCACCCGTATTTTTTAGCGATATCCAAAAGGAAAGCATTCAACTGGTGATCATGCAGATCGAAGTTGAGCATAGTGCCGACAGTGATAGTGGTAAATCTAAAGTGAACTTATTGGATTATAAAATGATCGATTGCCATTACGAGATGGACTTTAATGCTGTTCTTAGCCATTTTGGTATCAGCAATAGTTATATCGATCACTTCAAGAGGCATGTTGATCCTTTCCATCCCTCTGTACCTACTCCTCCTCCAAACCAGTGCTAATTTATTCGCATAACTAAATCCGTTATAGGGATAGCTGTGCAATTTTTTAAATTAGTTTACAAGAATTAAAACATTGTTTTATGCAAAATAGTAACTCAATCTTTTCAAGATTGGAAGTGAAGAAGTATATCTTAAAAAAGAACTTAAAGCGTGATTTGCCCTCCAGTATTGTGGTGTTTTTGGTGGCATTACCTTTATGTTTGGGTGTGGCCCTGGCCTCAGGAGCGCCGTTATTTGCCGGTTTAGTAACCGGTATTGTAGGAGGTATTGTAGTTGCAAGTCTTAGTGGTTCTCAATTGAGTGTGAGTGGTCCTGCCGCAGGACTTACCGCAATCGTGCTTGGTGCGATTGGTCAACTTGGCGGTTATCAAACATTTTTACTGGCAGTAGTACTTGCAGGTGCCATGCAGATGATCTTGGGCTTATTGAAAGGTGGAATGATCGGTAATTATTTCCCCTCCAGTGTAATTGAAGGAATGCTAGCAGCGATTGGGGTGACCTTAATCCTGAAACAACTTCCTCATGCATTAGGGGTAGATTCAGATTTTTTTGGGGATGAAAGCTTTTTTCAGGCGGACAACCAAAATACATTTTCTGCTATAGGAAATGCCTTTAGTCATTTTACTCTGGCTGCAATTATCATCAGTGGATTATCTATTGCGGTACTATTGTACTGGCCGAAATTGAAAAAAGTAAATGTAATTCCGGCACCATTGGTTGTTGTGGCTTTGGGTATTATCCTAAGTATCGCATTTCAGGGAACAGGATACGCATTGAATGCAACGCAAATGGTAGAAATTCCGGTAGTTAATGGATGGTCAGAATTGACTGGCTTATTTACTATGCCTAATTTCGAGGCCATTACCGATAGTAAAGTATGGGTAGTTGCTGCAACAATTGCTGTAGTGGCGAGTTTGGAGACTTTACTAAGTATTGAAGCGGTAGATAAAATCGACCCGATTAAAAGAGTCTCTCCAACAAATAGAGAGTTAATGGCACAGGGCGTTGGTAATATGGCCAGTGGTATGCTGGGTGGATTACCCCTGACTTCCGTAATTGTAAGGAGTTCTGCAAATGTAAATGCAGGAGGAAGAACTAAAATGTCTGCGATTTTTCATGGAGTTTGGTTACTTTTGTCTTTCTTATTTATCCCGGGTGTGATCAATATGATTCCGTTGGCCTGTTTGGCAGCTATCCTATTGGTAACCGGTTATAAATTGACACGTATTGCTTTATTCCAACATATGTACCATAAAGGCTGGGACCAGTTTGTACCGTTTGTGATCACGATTATTGCGGTATTATTGACCGACCTGTTAAAAGGTGTGGCTGTAGGGATGTTATTCTCCATCTTCTACCTGTTGCGTACCAATATGCGTAATCCATTCTTTTACAAAATTCAGGAAGAAGGAAACAAGAAAAATCTTCGTATTAAATTAGCTGAAGAGGTTTCATTTTTAAACAAAGCAGCCATTCAGGTGATGCTGACTAATATCCCTAAAGAAACAAATGTCATTATTGATGGAACAAACTCTAGGTATATCGATCCCGACGTATTGGAGACCATTTTCAACTTTAAGCACAATGCTTATACGAAAGGAACAATAGTGATATTAGAGAACATTAAGAAACAATATACTGTGCCAAAATTGGACAGTAAAATTATAGAAGAAATTAATAATTAGATTATTATGTGCGCAAAATTAGAAAAACAAGATAGAGACCAAATTACATACGAAGGATTATTACAAGGAAACAAAGACTGGGTGGCCTCCACTTTAGCGGAGGATCCTAAGTATTTTGAGCGCTTATCTGCTGGACAAAAGCCACCGATCTTATGGATTGGTTGTTCAGACAGTCGTGTTCCTGCAAACCAGATCACGAATACCAACCCTGGAGATATCTTTGTTCACCGCAACATTGCCAATGTAGTAGTTCATACTGATATGAACATGCTGAGTGTACTTGATTATGCGGTAAATGTATTAGAAGTGGAACATGTAATTGTATGCGGTCACTATGGCTGTGGTGGTGTAGAAGCTGCCATGGGTAATAAACAATATGGAATTATTGACAACTGGTTGAGAAATATTAAAGATACTTACAGATTACATTATCATGAATTGGATAGGATCTCGGATAAAAAGAAGAGAAGTGAAAGATTGGTGGAGCTGAATGTAATTGAAGGTGTATTTAACCTGACCAAAACCTCTATCGTTCAAAATAGATGGGCTAATGGTAAGAAATTAAGCTTACATGGCTGGGCTTATAGCCTGGAAAATGGTTTTATTTCAGACCTGGGGGTTACTTGTGAAAACAATAGTACTTTGAATTCTGTCTTTAGAATGGATGGAATTGATAAAGCAAAATAATAAAACATGATATAAAAGATTGTAATGAGCAATCATCTTTAAACCAAAAAGCGGAGGTCCAAAAT
>NZ_JAVTST010000010.1:0-217565 GCF_032678745.1 Pedobacter gandavensis | reverse complement strand
TATGGAATCCCCTTTTTTTATATAGGTGCATTGAGATTATCCCTGTTTGTCATCTCTGTTTTTCTGGATTTGCATGGCCATCATTTCTTTCATGGTTTTATTCATGCCTTCTGTTGAGCCATCCAGGAAGACTACATTTCCTTCACTGTTCTCCGCAAAATGTTTGATGGATTCTGTCCACATGGTAAACAAGATTACGGAAATGTCAAGATTAGCTTCTTCCATTTCTTGGGCTGCTTTGGTCATCCCATGTGCTACTTCTGCACGGAATAAAGCGATTCCTTGTCCTCGCAGTTGAGCGGCTTCTCTTTCTGCCGCTGCGGCAATCTTGATTGCATTACCATCCGCTTCGGCGCCTTTGGTTTTGGTGATCAATAAGGCCTGACCTTCATTTTCTGCAGCTGCTTTTAAGTTATTTGAAGCTACAACTCTACTCATTGAACGCATAATTTCCTCATCGAAAGTAATGTCATTCAATTGAAGATCTTGTAAGTGATAACCCCAGCTTTCCAATACCTGATCAATTTGATGTTTTACATGGTCTACAATCTCATTACGCTGTGCTAAAACATTAGCCTGTCGTTGTGTAGCAACATAAGCCCTAATGGAGCCCTCAATGGTTCTGATCAGCGCTTGCATGAGGTTGGTGGCATCCACAAACTTAAAGGCTACATTCTTAATGGTTTCTTCGTCGTGGTTAAGGACAGAATAGAGTAGCATAGCCTTGAAATATACATTTGCCTGATCTTGTGTCACCGCCTGAAAAGAAAGCTCTACAGACCGATTCTGAATCGAAATTCTAGAATGGATGTTTTCAAATAACGGGATCTTTAAACTTAAACCCGGTCTTAACAATCGTCTGTATTTCCCAAAAATCGTAACGACAGCAATGGTTCCTTGTTTTACAGTTACGAAGGAACTCATCAAAATAACTAGTGCTATAAACACTATAACGTAAAAGGTATAATTCATAATGAAGCGTTTTTGGTTAATATATTGGTTTCAAGATACGAAGAATTCTTCTTTCCATATGATGTGGACTCAATTCTAGCGGTGGTATGCATATGAAAAAGAGTTGAGGCATAGATTTTGCCCTGTTCTTGTAAATTATATGAACCTTATGAATGTAAAACGCACTTTCGGAACAATATTAACTATTCTGGGTATTGTAGGGCTTATTTATGCCGGATATGGCTTTGTGAAACAAAGTATGCAAAGTAGAGAGTTGATCGTAGCTGGAGTTATTGGCTTGCTCTTCTTTGTATCCGGCATTGGGTTAGTGAAAAATACTAAAGACGAAGCTTAGCTATTTTTTTCGTCCAATTTTGCCGTTTTCGGAGAAATCCAACTGGTGACCCGGAAAATCAACTTCGGTAAGGAACTTTATTTTTTTAAATGCAGCATCCTGATCATCTAATCTTAGACGGTTAACCTTGTCTTGTTTTATGGATATTACCTCTGCAGATATAAAGTCTCCACTGCTGTTTAGCTTGATTTGTAGCAGTGGAGCTATGCCATTGGGGCCCTTCAGACTGAACATCCCATACGTACAAAAATTGCCGAGGCTATAGGCGATAAATTTGTTTTTATAAAGCTCTACCGCTCTGGTTACATGTGGGCCATGGCCCAATACAATATCTGCACCTGCATCAATTACACCATGGGCAAACTGATACACATTGCCGCGGTTTTCAGCATAAAATATTTCATTGGTCTTAGGGACATGTTCAAACTTTGCGCCTTCGGCACCACCGTGAAAAGAAACAATGACCACGTCTGACTGTTCCTTCAAGCGTGCTACCAATTCTTTTGCGGCACGTAGGTTATTGATAGAAACGGTGTTTTCATTAGGTGCGAAGGCACAGATCGCATATTTTATACTGTCTATTTCAAAAATCTTGAAAGGATGTGATTGTAAGCCGGCATAATTAATTTGTAAAGAATCCAGAATTTCCACGGTACGTTTCCTTCCTTTACTGCCAAAATCACCTACATGGTTGTTGGCGATGCTCAGCACATTAAAGCCGGCCTCTTTAATAATTCCTGCATAGCGCTCCGGCATTCTGAACGCAAAACAGCTATTGCCCATCGTATCTTTGCATTTGGTAGATTTTCCATTGTTCAGAAAACAACCTTCCAGGTTTCCAAAAATAACATCCCCCTTTAGATAGGGAGCTACTTCTTCAAAACTTTTTACCGCATCATCTGTAGGAAGATTTGCTTTAGTAGGATAGGCAGAGCCCAGCATAATATCGCCTACAGCAGTAATGGTAATCGTATCTTTTTTGATTTTATTGGGAATGGTATCTGTTTGAGCCAATGGAGAATTTGGTACACTCGCCCGATTTCCCTGACAGCTAAACAGCAGTAAAGCGGATAAAAACAGTAAAGCGAGCGTATTTAGTAATTTCATGGGTAAGCGCTTATTTTTGTCATAAAAAAAGTCCTCCCAGTAAAATAGGAGGACTCAATATCTTTTGGTTTGTGAAGGACTATTCCTCCATCAGGTCATTTTTTACCGGGTCCAGAATTCTGCCACCCTTGTAAAAATACCTTGAATAATAAGGTTCGTTTAAATTGCTGATTACCACCCCACGACTGGAAGAAGCATGAGCAAAGCGGTTATCGCCAAGATAAATACCGATATGTGTAATGCTGCGGCTTTTGATCTTGAAGAATACCAAATCTCCTTCTTTTAGTTCGTCTTTTGGCAATGGGTCTACCATGCTAAAGATGTCACGAGAATTGCGGAGTATAGTAGTGTTGAAAACTTTATCGTAAATCGCTTTTGTAAAAGCAGAACAATCAATCCCTCTTTTGGTATTTCCACCGAATCGGTAAGGAGTACCTATCCATTCGTAAATGAATTTGTAAAGTTTGATGTTAGAAGTTGCATCTACTGCAACGCCCATTACCTGAGAAAAATATTGGGAAGCTAAATTATCAGGATCTTCTAATTTATTGGTTTCTTTTGATTTTGTCTGTGCTTGAACGGCTGAGAGGCTGCACACGACAATTAGGGTAGAAAACAAAAATTTTTTTATCATACTCTTAAGTTTGGGTAATAGACACTTACACTTAAACGTACACCACTGAGGCTTATTGTCCGGTGCCAAAACTATGTATTTTACAAATGTTATCCAAATGTAAATGGTTTAAATGTAAAAGTTATCCACATTCTGTGTAACCTTAGTGTTCATTTTACAGGTATTTCTTCTATATGTTGCAATAAAAAAGTAGATTTGCTCTTGTAAATAAAAACCAATACCCAAAAATGAGTGCAGTAGAAATTAATAAAGATACCTATCTGAAGTGGTTTGAGTCGATGTTGCTGATGCGCAAGTTCGAAGAAAAAACAGGTCAACTATACGGACAACAAAAAATCCGTGGTTTTTGTCATCTATACATTGGTCAGGAAGCTGTCGTAGCGGGTGCTATTTCAGCATTAAGACCAGAAGATTCTATGATCACCGCATACCGCGATCACGCACACGCTCTTGCAAAAGGGGTAAGTGCAAACAGCATTATGGCTGAGATGTACGGTAAAGCAACAGGATGTTCAAAAGGTAAAGGTGGTTCTATGCACATGTTTAGCAAGGAGCATAACTTTTACGGTGGACACGGTATCGTTGGTGGGCAGATCCCATTGGGAGCAGGTATCGCTTTTGCTGAAAAATATAAAGGCACAAAAAATGTAAACGTTTGTTACATGGGTGATGGAGCAGTTCGTCAGGGCGCTTTAAATGAAGCCTTCAACATGGCGATGCTGTGGAAATTGCCAGTGATCTTTGTTTGTGAGAATAATGGTTATGCAATGGGTACTTCTGTAGAACGTACTACAAACATGACTGATATATATAAAATAGGTTTAGGTTTTGATATGCCATGTGCGCCTGTTGACGGGATGGATCCTGTAGCAGTTCACACAGCAATGGATGAAGCGGCTCAACGTGCCAGAAATGGTGACGGACCAACCTTCCTTGAAATCAGGACTTATCGCTACCGTGGTCATTCTATGTCTGACCCTGCTAAATATCGTTCTAAAGACGAATTGGAATCTTACAAAACTAAAGACCCAATTGAGCAGGTAAGAGAAACCATTCTTAACGAAAAGTATGCTGATCAAGCATGGATCGAAGAGATCGAAGCAAAAGTGAAACAAATCGTTGATGATGCTGTTAAATTTGCGGAAGAGTCTCCATGGCCGGATGCATCAGAATTATATACTGATGTATACGTACAACAAGATTATCCATACGTAAAAGATTAATTTAGAACGTATTTCATTTAATATTATAGAATGGCTGAAGTAGTTAAAATGCCCAAAATGAGCGATACCATGACCGAAGGTGTGATGGCTAAGTGGCATAAAAAAGTTGGCGATAAAGTTAAAAGTGGCGATGTAATGGCCGAAGTGGAAACCGATAAGGCAACCATGGATCTTGAATCTTATTGGGATGGTACTGTTTTATACATTGGTGTAGAAGAAGGTCAATCTGTTCCTGTAGATGCAGTTATCGCTGTAATTGGTAAAGAAGGAGAGGATTATAAAGCGGCATTAGCAGCAGAAGAAGGTGCTGCGGCTCCTAAAGCTGGAGCGGCGCCTGCTGAATCAGCAGCTCCGGTTGAAGATAAAAAAGAAGCAACTGCTGGTATTACTGATGCAGATCTTGAAAAGATCGGTGTAACAGTAATCAGAATGCCTTTGCTAAGTGATACTATGACTGAAGGCGTAATTGCTGAATGGCATAAAAAAGTTGGTGATAAGGTGAAGAATGATGATATCCTTGCTGATGTAGAAACCGATAAGGCAACTATGGAAGTAATGGGTTATGCAGATGGAACCTTATTACATATTGGTGTGGAAAAAGGTGCTGCCGCGAAAGTGAACGGTATTATGGCAATTGTTGGTCCAGAAGGCACTGACATTAGCGAATTCCTTAAACAAGGTGATGCGCCTGCAAAACCTGTAGCTGATAAAAAAGCTGATGCCCCGGTAGCAGAAACTACAGTAACGGAAACTGAAGCAGCTTCTGCGGAAGGATCTGATCGCGTAAAAGCATCTCCTCTAGCAAAAAGAATAGCGAAAGACAAAGGTATTGACCTTGCTAAAGTTGCAGGTAGTGCTGATGGCGGACGTATTATTAAAAAAGACATCGAGAACTTTAAACCTGCGGTAGCAGCAGCCCCTCAGGCAGCAGCAACTACAGCTCCAGCTGAGAAATCAGCTTCGGTAAGTATTCCTCAGTTTATTGGTGTAGAGAAATATACAGAGAAACCAGTTACACAAATGCGTAAGGTAATCGCTAAGCGTTTATCCGAAAGCCTGTTTACTGCACCTCATTTCTACTTAACGATGTCAATTGATATGGATGGTGCAATTGCTGCACGTACCAAAATCAATGAATATGCTCCGGTAAAAATCTCTTTCAATGATATGGTGTTAAAAGCGACTGCGATTGCTTTGAAACAACACCCTAATGTGAACTCTTCTTGGTTGGGCGATAAAATTCGTTACAATGAGCATGTAAACATTGGTGTGGCTGTAGCTGTAGAAGATGGTTTATTAGTTCCTGTAGTTCGTTTTGCTGATGGTAAATCATTGTCGCATATCTCTGCGGAAGTGAAAGACTTCGCACAACGTGCTAAAGCTAAAAAATTACAACCATCGGATTGGGAAGGTTCTACCTTCACCATTTCTAACTTAGGAATGTTTGGAATAGATGAATTCACGGCCATCATTAACCCACCTGACGCATGTATTCTTGCGATCGGCGGAATCTCTCAGGTTCCTGTGGTTAAGAACGGTGCTGTTGTTCCAGGGAATGTAATGAAAGTTACTTTAAGTTGTGATCACCGCGTAGTGGATGGTGCAACTGGATCTGCTTTCTTACAGACGCTAAAAGCATTGTTAGAAGAACCAGTAAGACTATTGGTTTAATTAATATAAAATAATCTAAAAAGCTGCTTCGGCAGCTTTTTTTATGCCTGTTACTTTTTGTACTTTTGTCGTTATGTCGAATATTAAACCTTCTCTAGTTAAAGGAACCCGTGATTTTTCACCCCAGGAAATGATCAAACGCAATCATATTTTTGATACTATAAAGACAGTATTTAAAAAGTATGGATATTCCGAAATACAAACCCCAACGATGGAAAACCTGAGTACTTTGACAGGTAAATATGGAGATGAGGGAGATAAACTGATCTTTAAGATCTTAAATAGTGGTGACTTCCTTTCTAAAGCAAAACCAGAACTATTGGCTACAGCCAACTCAAATGCCCTAACTTCTTCGATTTCTGAAAAAGCATTGAGGTATGATTTGACTGTTCCTTTTGCGCGATATGTAGTGATGCATCAGAATGATATTTCTCTGCCGTTTAAGCGCTTTCAGATCCAACCGGTGTGGAGAGCTGACCGACCGCAAAAAGGTCGCTACAGAGAGTTCTATCAGTGTGATGTGGACGTGGTAGGTTCGGATAGCTTATTGAACGAAGCTGAATTTGTGTTGATCTATCAGGAAGCCTTGAGTAATCTGGGACTTAAAGACTTCACGATTAAATTAAATAACCGTAAAATCCTTTCTGGGATTGCAGAAATTATAGGTAAACCGGAGTTGATCATCGACATGACGGTCGCGATTGATAAACTGGATAAAATCGGTTTGGATGGTGTAAGTAAGGAACTGTTGGAACGTGGATTTACAGAAGGAGATCTGGAAAAATTGAAGCCGGTAATTTCACTAAAAGGCAACAATGAAGAGAAGCTGGAAAGTTTACGTACAGTATTGGCAGATTCTCCAACGGGAATGAATGGGATTGCAGAGATAGAAACGGTATTCAAATACTTAAATGGTCTATTGCAAACTACGCCAGAACTTCGTCCGGATCTGGAACTGGACATTACCCTGGCGCGTGGTTTAAACTACTATACGGGCTGTATCTTTGAGGTGAAAACCAACGAAGCTGCAATGGGAAGTATTGGTGGTGGTGGTCGTTATGATGACCTAACGGGTATGTTCGGCTTAAAAAATTTAACAGGTGTTGGGATTTCTTTTGGTGCAGATCGTATTTACGATGTGTTATTGGAACTGAATCTTTTCCCTGAATCAGTTGCTGCGGGAACGAAAGTTCTGATCAGCAATTTTGATGAGGCTGCAGAATTATATGCACTTCCTATCGTACAGCAATTGAGAAATGCGAATATCGCCGCTGAACTTTATCCCACTGCTGCAAAGCTGAAAAAGCAAATGAGTTATGCGGATGACAAAAATATCCCTTATGTGATTCTGATCGGTAGCGATGAGTTAGAAAGCGGTCTTTTAACATTAAAAGACATGAATAGTGGCGTGCAGGAGAAATTAGCCCTGAACGATATCATTGAAAAAATTAAAGGTTAATTTTCGGATTAGTTTTTTGCCATATAAGCGGCCAGTTTAGTGCTGGCCTGCTTTCTTACCTTCTTTCTAAGAAAAGAAGTCCAGCCCAATAACATTCCAGCAAGTCCTAGTGATTGCTTTGACCATTTATAGAAGTTGAAATGGTCCTGGTGTTGAATGATTTTTCCATTTTCTATGATGAACTTCGCATCAATCTGATTCCATACTTTTCTTCCTGTTGCTGAAAAGGTATAGTGTGCATCCCAATGTGCTGTGCCACCATTTTCTGTTCCTTTTACGGCGCTAAATTCTATCTGCATATCTTTCCCGCTTTTAATGAGCATTGCCCACATTGCGCGTAACTCATGAGCATTCAGATTAGGAAAGGCTGGGTCACTGAAAGTCGCCCGATCACTGTAACATTCCTGCATTCCGGTGATGTCCTTATTTTTAAAGGCCGTATAGAATTTAGTAATCAGTTCCTGGTTGACGTTCATATGTAGCGGGTTTTAGTAAACTTTTCCTGCAAGTATTCCCTCGATTCTATCGAGTAGATCATCAATGTCAAATGGTTTAGCCAAAAACCCGTTTGGTTTAAAAGCCCCGTGCTGGATATTAGCTTCGGTATACCTGGCAGAGATCATTAATACGGGAATCTCAGCAGTATTAACATCAGATCTGAGCTGCGTTAACAATTCCCTGCCATCTCCGTCTGGTAACATGATGTCCATAATGACAAGATCTGGTTTAGATTGCTCAATGTGTGTCATCATATCTATGCTTTTGTTCAAGCCCGTTACTTTATACGCTTCGCTTTGTAAGATCAGCGTGATGACATCAAGTATGGCGTGATTGTCCTCAACGACGAGTATGTTTTTGTAAATTTTAGAGCCTTTTGCCAAAATCGAGGGGGTTGGATGTAATACAAATATATTTAACAGGATTGATTTGTTTACACAATTCTCAGTTTTTATCAACAGATTCTAGTAAAAAACTTTTCGACGGGCAATAGGCTTCAACAGGAGGTATTGTCTGGATAAATAATGGTACTAATTAGAGATTGGAAGAAAAAAAAACATTCTTCAATGAAACCTTTTGTGGTTTAGTGTGTCTTATTGTTAAGTTTTAGGTTTATAAGGAAAGGTGCAATTGTGGCGATTGTGCCTTTTTTATTGTGTCTTAAATTGAGTGATTTGTCTGGCCATACCATTGAAAAGGAAAATATGGAAAAGAAACATAGCATACCAATAAATTCGTCCCCATAAACCTGAAGGTTTGAAGGTCGCAATTTGAGAAAGAAAGTGCTTTCCATGGAATTCAATGATCTTAAATTCTAGCCAGGCTTCTCCGGGAACTTTCATTTCTGCAAATAATAACAGCCGCTTATTTTGCTGATCAGCGAGTAAAACTCTCCAGAAATCCAGAGTGTCGCCAGCTTTGAGGGGGGTATTACTCGTTCTTCCCCTGCGTTTTCCTACACCACCGAAAAGCTCATCGATATAACCCCTTAAATCCCATAACCAGTTGGCATAATACCAACCTCTCTTTCCACCAATACTCAATATGTTCTCAAATACTTCTTGTGGATTTCTCTCAAATGGCATTTTGACCTTGTATTCCAGGATTTCTCGTTGTGGGACTTTTATCGGATCTATCAGATTTTTTTTGACGATTAGCCGGTTTTTCATTTTTGCGTATGGGGTTGAAAAGTATCCGTTCGGACTACTGATTTTAGTTCCTGCAGGATGGTATATAAGCCAAAATTGGTACGGTTCACATAAATAAAGTGTTTCACACCTCTCGCTTGTTTAAATTCAGGCATAGTGGCTACTTTTTCCGCATATTTATACAACTGTTCAAAGAATTCCGGTTTACTGAAGTCAAATGTTTTGCTGGTGTAAGGCCTGGCAAACAACTCAATCATTTCGCGGTAAGCTTTATAGTAAAACTCGATTTGGGTTGGCGTATCCTCTGGATGTATCATTTCCAGCTGTCGAAATGCGGCAATCGTTTTCGCTTTGTCTTTGATCACATCTGTGGAGATCAAAGAGAAAAAAGGATAGTAAAAATCATCTGGCATTTCCTTGATACAACCGAAATCTATGACCCCTAGTTTCTCATCGGGCGTAATCATGAAATTACCAGGGTGCGGATCAGCATGCACGGCTCTTAGTTCATGTTGTTGGAAATTATAAAAGTCCCATAAGGCTTGGCCGATTTTATTTCTCAATTCTTGCGAGGGATCTGTTTTCAAAAATTCCTTCAGGTGTAAGCCCTCAATCCAATCCATGGTAATGATTCGCTTTCTGGAAAGCTCCGGGTAATACTTCGGGAAAACTATGTTTTCCAGGTGACTACAAGCTTCAGAAAACTCGATAGACCTACGTACTTCCAATTCATAATCTGTTTCTTCTAGTAATCTTTCCTCTACCTCTTTGATATAAATATTAAGCTCCTTTTCGTTCATGCCCAACAGACGAAAAGCAAAGGGCTTCACCAATTTTAGGTCCGAGGAGATGCTGTCGCCAACACCGGGATATTGAATTTTAACGGCTAAAGTTTTTCCTTTGAGTTCTGCCTGATGCACCTGCCCGATAGAGGCGGCATTGTTGGATTGCAGGTTAAATTTATCATAAATCTGTTCCGGAGTTTTTCCGAAATGTTTACTGAAAGTTCTTACGATAAGCGGTCCGGATAAGGGTGGAGCATTGTACTGCGACTGTGTAAACTTGTCGATGTATGATTTGGGCAGGATATTCTTATCCATGCTAAGCATCTGTGCAACCTTTAAGGCACTGCCTTTAAGTTCGCTCAGCGACTTATAAATATCTGTGGCATTGTCTTCATTCAGCTCATCCCTGCTCAGATCCGGGTTAAATAATTTCTTAGAATAGTGCTTGATGTAGTTTCCGCCAATCTGGATTCCCGTTTTTACAAACTTTGCTGATCTCTGTCCCTTTGTTACTGGAATACGCTCTTGTTCTTTCATGAATTTATAGCCCCATCTTTTCTTTGAAATTTCCGTTTCTGGATAGGAACTTTCCATACTCCAGTAGATTGTCGAGTGGTGAGCGTTCGAAAAGGTCGAAAGTTACATTAACTCCTTTTTCAATCACTTCATCAGTTTTTTCAAATCCGGGACTGTCATCTGTAGTCCAGAAGTTAACAATAAAGCCAAACTGTACCCAAACTGCATCTTTATAGCGCTTGCTTAAAAATTTGCGATTGGCCAGTTCTCCACTTTCTAATCCTTCATTAATCACACCTTCTGCAAAATTCTCAAAAATGGGCTTTACTCCAGATAACACTTCTGGTGTACCAAACTTATTCTGGTGTTTTTTTAAACTATAAATGATGAAACTTCTGTGTTTTTTTAAAACTTCCACATAACTGTAAAAGAAAGAAAGGATTTTTTCCCTGGAGGAATATTGACTCCAAACTTCCTGTGTTTCAATTGCAGTGATGGTTTCGAGAGTAAGTTCTACCCATAAGTTCTTTTCAATACTTTCAAAAGAGGGGTAGAAGTCATAAAAATCAGCTTCCGCAATTTTTAATTTCTTAACGAAGCTATATACTGATGCTGGTTTTTCACCATTGAGGAGTACATAATCAATGTATCCGTTTTTGATTTGCTGAGCAGTTGCCATTTCTTTTTATTTAATAAACGTTAAAGCGGTCTGCTTAGTTTTGCAGACCGCTCAATTTAGCTTATTATTCCATCACGGTTTTGTAATAAAAACACGCAATTGTTATGCCCTCAGGGTGATGAATGAACGCGCAGGGCGATAAACAAAAATACCTGATAATTAATTGCTAGTGAACAGAAGAAAATACAAGGAGAGCTAAAGGCCCAGTCTGTGTTTTCTTAGTGTATCTTTTGCAATGTCATAACCTGCATCAGCATGTCTGATTACGCCCATAGCCGGGTCATTATGTAGTACGCGTTTGATCCTGATTGCGGCATCTTCGGTACCATCGGCAACGATCACCATACCTGCATGGATAGAATATCCGATGCCAACGCCACCTCCATGGTGTAAAGATACCCAGCTGGCACCTCCGGCGGTATTGATCAATGCGTTTAAGATCGGCCAGTCTGCTACAGCATCAGAACCATCTAGCATCGCTTCCGTTTCCCTGTTTGGAGAGGCCACAGATCCGGTGTCTAAATGATCTCTACCGATAACTAGCGGTGCTTTTACCTTACCATCTGCAACAAGTTTATTGAAGGCGAGTCCGGCTTTTTCTCTTTCACCTTGTCCTAGCCAGCAGATTCTTGCAGGTAGCCCCTGGAAGGCGATGCGTTCTTGCGCCATCGTAATCCATTGTTTCAAACTCTCATTTTCTGGAAAAAGTTCTAGAATCAGTTTGTCTGTTTCATAAATATCTTGTGGATCACCACTCAGTGCTGCCCATCGGAAAGGTCCTTTTCCTTCGCAAAATAGCGGACGGATATAGGCAGGAACAAAGCCTGGGAAGTCGAATGCGTTTGTTACGCCAGCTTCTAAAGCTCTTCCGCGAAGGTTATTGCCATAATCAAAAGTGATGGCACCACGGGTTTGCAATTCCAGCATTTGGCGGACATGTTTAGCCATGGTTTGATAACTCTGCTTCACGTAAGTTTCTGGATCAGCAACACGCAATTCATTGGCCTCTTTTACGGTTAGACCTTCGGGAAAATAGCCTATCAAAGGATCGTGTGCAGAGGTCTGGTCTGTTAAGGTATCTGGGGTAATGTTGCGGTCGATTAGTCGTTGTAATAAATCTACAGCATTGCAAACTACGCCAATCGATAAAGCTTTTCCTTCTGCTTTATACTGTAAGGCTTTGTCGATAGCTGTATCGATATCATGTTCAATTTCGTCAATGTAGCGTGTTTCCAGGCGTTTCTGAATGCGCCATTCCTCTACATCTGCTGCTAAACAAACACCCTGATTCATGGTGATTGCTAAAGGTTGTGCGCCACCCATACCACCTAAACCGGCGGTAACATTTAGTGTGCCTTTCAGGTTACTGTTGAAATGTTTTCGGGCGAGGGCCGCGTAGGTTTCATAAGTTCCCTGAACGATCCCCTGCGATCCGATATAGATCCAGGATCCTGCGGTCATCTGTCCATACATCATCAAGCCTTTATCTTCCAGTTCATCAAAATGCTGCTGTGTAGCCCATTTTGGAACCAGTTGAGAATTGGAAATCAATACTCTTGGAGCGTCTTTATGTGTAGGTAAAACACCGACCGGTTTCCCCGATTGGATCAATAAAGTCTCTGTGTCTTCTAAATTTTGTAGCGCTTTAATGATTAATGCTAAAGCTTCCTTATTTCTGGCAGCTTTTCCACGACCTCCATAGACGATCAGCTCTTCTGGCCGTTCGGCTACATCAGGGTCAAGGTTGTTCAATAGCATACGTAATGCAGCTTCCTGTACCCATCCTTTACAAGTCAATGTATTTCCGGTTGGGGTTTGTCTTTTACTTAAATCTAAACTTAAATCCATTATGCGGTCATGTGAGGGCAATGTTATAAAACAAATGTATGTAATTCTGTGAGATTGCGTATTTTAGCAGTCGAAATTGAAACAGCGTCAGCAACATATCCACAAAATCATATCCATAGTACTGCTTTGGGTATTTGCGATAGCTTTGACTCCGTTTAGCGCCTTTCACCACCATGAGGAAGAAGTTCGCTGCCAAAATGAAAAAATATGTACCCATAAATTACATGTGGGAAGCCATGTAGAAACCTGTTTGGTTTGTGCTGCACATTTCGAAAAAAACTACATTCAAGAGCAGAGTCATTTTCAAATTTACCTGGAAAACAAACCCGTGATTAAGCACTACGCTTTATTAACCGGTTCGTATACCGAGCTTATTAGCACCTCACTTCGGGGACCACCTACTGTATAATCTTTTTTTCTTAGCCCCAGGCGATGTATTACGTTGTCAGCAGGTAATGATTGACTTTGAAAAGTGTTCCCGTTTAATTTTAGGGAATTAGTTGTCAAGTGGTCATCCTGTTTACCTTGTTGTAATCCAATTGTTTATTAGCTGTACAGTTTGCAATGGCCAACAATGTTTTTGATGTCCTATGATTTTAGGAGTTCTGTGGCTTTTTAAGCCCCAGCTAAACACTGATCACACTTTTGCCAAATGTAAAGCTGCATCTAAGCATAGCCTTACAGGAAATCCTAGGAGAAATTCCTGATGATTTTCTGTAGGAAAGACAACATCAATGCAAAGGGGGGATGGCTAATCTTAGCCTGCAACATTCAATCTAACACTTACGAAATTCTTGGCTTCGGCCATTTGATGTTTGCCAATAAAGCACCACATCTATAGAAACACCAACACATGAAAAAGATACATTTGGTATTAATTGTCTTATTATATTCCCTATTCTCTGGGCCTTTATTTGCTTCTGGTCTGGCTGAGTTTAAAGGTAAAGTTACAGATGCCGAGAACCAGGAGCCACTGGTAGGAGCAACCGTTTATATTAGCGACTTAAAAGCGGTAACGAGCACCAATGCTAACGGAGAATTTACCTTGAAAAACATCCCTGCAAAAGGAAGATTCCTGTTGGAAGTTCGTTTTGTGGGCTACAAAACCTTCTCGCAAATCGTAGACCTAAGTACAATTAATAAGTTAAACATTGCAATGGAGTCTTCTGCTATAGAAAGCGCAGAGGTAGTCATCACAGGCTCGCCATTTAGTGCGAACAATAAAACCAACAGCCTATCCGTAGTTACGGTAGGCAAAGATAAACTGGCGCAGGCTGGTGGAACAAATCTGGTGGATGCCATTTCAAAGGTTCCGGGGATTTCTCAGGTGAGTACTGGAGGTGCAATTTCAAAACCAACTATCCGTGGACTAGGTTATAACCGAGTATTGACCATGGTGGATGGTGCAAGAGAAGAAGCACAGCAATGGGGTGATGAGCATGGGATTGAAGTAGATCAGTTTTCTGCGGCGAGAGTAGAAATCTTAAAAGGCCCTGCAAGCTTACTTTATGGCTCTGATGCTTTAGGTGGGGTGATCAATATCATCGATGATCTTGTTCCTCCTCCAGGAACTTTTAACGGAAATTTCACGACTACCTATGCCACAAATAATGGTTTATCGGCATCCTCATTAATGCTTCAGGGTAATGACAATGGGTTTGTATATCGTGGTCGCGCTTCCTATAAAAATGCTTACGGTTATGCATATAAAGGTGCAGTAGTTCCAAATTCTGGTTTTAATGAATTCAACTTAAACGGAATGGTTGGTTTAAATAAGAGCTGGGGATATTCTCACCTGACTTTTTCACGCTTCCAAACCAATATAGGTTTAGTAGAACACGGACCTAACGAGCAGGGTGAGTATGTAAACGAGGAAGGAGAACTGATCCCTAAAGCCGAGGCACAAGAGCGTCGAATAGGCTTGCCTTTCCAGAACATTAATCATTATCGTGCGGCATTAAACAGTAATTTTATACTGGGGACTGGGCAGTTAAAGACCACTTTTGCGTTTCAACGCAATATTAGGAAGGAATTTGAAGAAAGTGCAACAGAGCCAGGGCTGAATTTAAACCTGAACTCCTATACTTATGATGTAAAATACTATTTGCCAAATGCTGGGAAATGGGAGCCGGCTATCGGTGTTCAGGGAATGTACCAGAACAATGTGAACAAAGGCGATGAGTTTTTGATTCCTGATTATAACAGTAACAACATTGGTGTTTTCGTATATCTGAAACGCAATTTCGAAAAGGGCGCGATTAACATCGGCGCACGTTACGATTATAAAAAGGTAAATGGAAAAGCACTGGCAGTAGATGGAGCGCCATTATTCACTGCCTTCGATAATCAATTTTCTAACGTTTCCGGATCATTGGGGTTTGCCTATGAAGTGGCTAAGAGCCTGGTTTTGAAAGGAAATGCAGGATCAGGATTTCGCGCACCAAACATCGCTGAATTAGCTGCTAATGGCCGCCATGAAGGAACATTCAGGTATGAAATTGGGAACTCAAGCTTAAAACAGGAAACTAGTTTACAATTTGACCTAGGACTGGAATACTCGGCTAATGCGGTTACTTTCGGACTAAATGCCTATGCCAATCGCATCTATAACTACATCTACGCTGGAAATTTTAATAATGAAACTACAGGTATCAGCGACGGAAATGGCATGACAGAAACCCTGCCCGTGTATCGTTTTGTACAGACCAATGCGGACCTGATTGGTGGAGAGGCTTCAATGGACTTCCACCTGATCAAATCACTACATTTTGAAAACTCTTTTGCCTATGTGAAAGGAACGAATCGTGCGGATGATCAGCCACTGCCTTTTATACCAGCAGCATCTATCAATAACGAATTGCGTTTTGAGCCAAACATAAAAGGGCTTGCAGAAACCTATATGAAAGTTGGATTAACCAATGTATTGAAGCAAGCGCGTTTCGATAGCTTTGAAACTCAAACCGATGGTTACACCTTATTAGATGCAGGAGTTGGAACCACAATCAATACCAAGAAAGGGAAATTGAACCTTTGGGTAACCGGACAAAACCTATTGGATAAAAAATATTTTAACCACCTGAGCAGATATAAAATGGAAGGAATTTACAATACCGGACGTAATGTAACATTTGGTGTCAGTGTGCCTTTTTTATAGCCATATGACCTGCTGAACGCGGATCATCGCAAATAAATAAAAACAGCAAATAATGCCCCCAAAATTTAAAGCTAATTTGGGGGCATTTTTATGGCTATGATTAAATCTTTTCTGTTCTTAAGAAATCGACTGATGCGGCAATATCGACTGCCAGTAAGCGATCAGCGTCATTAAAGGAAACCATCTTCCTATAATTGGATACCAGATGCGCGATGGCCTCGGACGATCGCAATGGTTTTCTAAGGTCTAAAGCCTGAGCTGCGGTTAGCAATTCTATCGCTAAAATCCTTTCCAGATTATTCACGACGCGTAAACACTTTGTCGCCGCATTTGCACCCATACTCACATGATCTTCCTGACCATTGCTGGAAACAATACTGTCTACGGAAGCTGGAGTACACAATTGCTTGTTTTCACTGGCAATGGAGGCTGCAGTATACTGGGTGATCATTAATCCGGAGTTTAACCCTGCATCTTTTACGAGGAAAGGGGGTAGGCCTCTTTGTCCGGAAATCAATTGAAAAGTTCTTCTTTCAGAGATGGAGCCTAGTTCAGCTAAGGCGATACAAAGAAAATCCAGTGTTAAAGCCAGGGGCTGACCATGGAAATTCCCTGCGGAAATAATACGGTCTTCCTCAGGAAAGACATTTGGATTGTCGGTTACGGAATTGATTTCCGTTTCAAATACCGACTGGATATAATGGATACTGTCTTTACTTGCTCCATGTACCTGTGGCACGCAGCGGAAAGAATAAGGATCCTGTGTTTGTTTACCTGCTCTGCTGATCAGTTCACTTCCGGAAAGCCATTTGCAGATATTTGCTGCGGTATGAACCTGCCCGGCATGAGGTCTGATCACATGGCTAAAAGTTTCAAAAGGATCGATTCTACAATCAAATCCGTCTATAGACATGGCGGCAATGACATCTGCCCAATTCATCAGACTTTGCGACTTCAATAGGCAAAATACCCCGTAAGCGCTCATAAATTGAGTTCCGTTGATTAAAGCCAGGCCTTCTTTAGACTGTAGTTTTAAAGGTTGCCAATCTAATCGCTCATAAAGGGATTTGGTGGTGATTTTTTCTCCCTGATACCAAACCATACCTTCACCGATAAGCGGTAAGGCCAGGTGTGCAAGAGGGGCGAGGTCGCCTGAAGCGCCTAAAGAACCCTGAGTATAGATCACCGGTAAAACGCCTTGATTGTAAAAATCAACTAATCGGGAAACCGTAGTAAGGGCGATGGCAGAATGGCCATAACTCAGCGATTGAATTTTTAAGAGTAACATCAATCTTACGATCTCCGGGGCTACTTCTTCACCAGTTCCACAAGCATGGGATAAGAGTAGGTTATGTTGAAGCTGAGACAACTTCTCTGATTCAATCTCTACATTTTGTAAATAACCAAATCCTGTGTTGATTCCATAAATGGGGCCATCATGGCGGCTTAACTTGTCGTCAAGATAGTTTCTGCATTTCTCTATTTTAGCAAGGGCTGCATCGGATAATTGTAGCAATTGTTTTTCGGCGATGATCCTGGAAATCTGTTCCATAGTTAACCGCTCCAAACCTATTTGGTGACTGCTCATACATTTTATATTTCCCCAAAAATATAAATAATGCTTAAGTTTAGAACTTTCAATTCCTATTATTGTTTTTCCTAAAAATAGCTTTATGTTTTATAAGAAAGTCGCCCTTTACCTGTGTTTGCTTTTCAGTGGCACAGCGAGTTTGGCACAACAAGCCGATACCCTTTCTATCACCTTAGAAAACGTTAAATATCCTTATCCAGTTAAATATTTCCCAGTTCATACAGAGGGGCAGGATTTAAATATGGCTTATATGGATGTAGCGCCAGTTGGGAAGGCGAATGGCAGAACCGTAGTCTTGCTTCATGGTAAAAACTTTGGCGGATACTATTGGGCAAGTACGATAAAGGCATTGAGAGACCGCGGCTTCCGGGTAGTTGTTCCGGATCAGATTGGATTTGGCAGATCGTCTAAACCATTCATTCATTACAGTTTTCATCAGCTATCGCGATGGACAAAACAACTTCTGGATACACTAGGTATCCAAAAAGCAAATATTCTGGGCCATTCTATGGGCGGAATGTTGGCTACGCGTTTCGCATTGATGTATCCTGAAAACACAGAGAAACTTTTGCTGGAAAACCCAATTGGCTTAGAAGATTACCGCAACTTCATCCCTTATGTGAGTACCGATCAGCAATACCAATCGGAATTAAAGGCGACTGCAGAAAGCGTAAAAAAATACTATCAAACCTCTTATTTTACTGTTTGGAAGCCTGAGTACGACGAATTGGTTCGCATCGCAGGGGGAATGACTAAAAGTGCTGATTTTCCAAGATTGGCGAGAGTGAATGCCATGACTTATACCATGATCTATGAGCAACCTGTAGTGCATGAATTTATTAACATTCGTGTCCCTACGGTTCTATTTATTGGTAAAGAAGATAAGACTATTGTTGGAAAAGGCTTGTTAAGTCCCGATCAGCAGGCTTTACATGGCCAATACCGGTTTTTAGGCAAGCAGACCGCTGCTAAAATTCCCGCTGCAAAGATGGTGGAGTTTGAAGGCTGTGGGCACATTCCACATATAGAAGTACCCACAGAGTTCAATGTGGCTTTATTGGGCAGTCTATAAAGAATGCCCGCCAGTTATAAAGATTTAGCAGCCAGGTCTTGCGAAAATATCCCGGATAAGCTTTCATAAAGCTCCGGGTGTTTCGATTTAAACTGATCTGGCTTTTCAAAGAAATATTCAGATACAACCGCAAAAAACTCTGCCTCATTAGTGATGGCATAAGGGTTAATATCTGATTTTCCTTTTTCAATTCTTTTCATTTCCTCATGGATCATCCGAACCCATGGCATTACGTATTCGTGTTTCATCAGGTTTTCGGGAATGCCATCGGTAGCGCCATCCGATTTATCCAGTAGGTGAACAAACTCATGGATGGCCGTATTCTCTTTATCTGCTGCATTGGAAAATCCCTGGATTAATGCGGCTCTGGATAAAATCATCTGACCGTTCATATAGCCAGAGCCCACCATACCTAAGATATTCCTTTGACCACCTTCATATTGGAAATCCTCATTAAAGGTATCCGGGTACAACAATATATTGGTCAGGTTGCGGTAATGCCATTCTTCAAAGCCAAACACAGGTATCACGGCACTGGAAGCAATCAATAACTTATCAAGTACAGTCACAGGAGTGCCTACACCTTCAATTTTCACCTCTGCCAGAAACGCAGAAACACGTTGTTCAAAGCGCAAACGGTCTTCTACTGTGAGGTGTTGATAATAAACCACATGCTGAAACAGCATTTGTTTATCTTCTTCACTTAAATTGACATAATTACGGCTATTGTCTTTTCTAAAGATAAAATAGATGACCAGCAGCAGGATTGGGATCAGTATGAAAAATGCCTGCATGTGTTAAGCCTCCAGTATTTCCAATTGTGTGATCACCTGTTCTTCCGTTACCGGGTACGGTTTTTCATGTACTATAGTCTGATAAACCGCCTCAAATAATGGCAGGTAACTTCCTACTAATGCAGGAACATGATGCGTAGTCTTTACGCCGGCTTCATCCAATAAATATAGTTTTCCTTCCGTTCCTGGTGCCTCAATGCCATAAGCAGGATCATTGACCTTCATTCCAGCCAGTAATTGACCTTCCTGTGCATCTGCTCTCATCTTATGTAGGGAGCCATTTGTTCCGTTGATTACAAATGCAGGTAAGGCTTCTACAACCATCATATTGGAATGTACAAATACATTGACACTATCCGGATAGCTCAGGTGAATAGAGAAATAATCGTCTACCTGTGTATTTACGCGGTTTTTGCCCAGAATTTTATGGAAAGATTCCGGTTTACCAAAAATACTGAGTGCCTGATCCAGCAAATGTGGACCAAGGTCGTACATCAGACCGCTGGCTGCAATTGGCTCCTCTTTAAAGCTTTTTACACCGATCGTAGAACGATACCTGTCGTAGCGGAAATGAACTTCACTTAATTTGCCCAGTTTTCCACTTTCTATTACTGCTTTCACTGCGTTGAAATCACTGTCCCATCTTCTATTTTGATAGAAAAGAACTTGCTTACCCAGCTCTTTTGCCAGTGCAAGGATTTCTTTGGCTTCTTCAACAGTTGCTGTAAATGGTTTTTCTACCAGAATATGTTTTCCTGCCTGCAAAGCTTTCTTTGCATAGTCATAGTGTGTATAATTAGGCGTATTGATGATGATCAGTTCAATCTGTTCATCCGCTAATAGCTCCTCAATTGTAGGATAGCTGATGACACCTGGATAATCTGCTGCCGCATTTTTCTGATTACGCTCGGTTACGGCATGTAGTTTAAAGCCGGGATGTGCGTGTACAAAAGGGGCATGAAATACTTTTCCAGACATTCCATAAGCCATAAGGCCTGTAATTATTGTTTTTTCCATAGGTATAAAATCTCTTTTTTAACTGTTCAGCTGATGTAGGCTAAAGTAATAAAACCGCCGGCTAAACCCTTAATTTTATTGTAATAAAGCGCAAGGGCGAATTTGTATCTTTGTTTTATGAAACCTGCAGAAATACATGCGAAATGGAAAATTTTGCAACAAAAGATAGCTCAGGAGTTTGATTCTGATGTACCCGATTTAAAGGTAATGCTATTTTTAATCGGAGTGCAGGAGTTGGGCAAAGGACCTGGCAAGTATAGTAAAAGACAAAAGGAAGAGTTAATGCACATTGCAACCTGCCGATTGTTGAGCGAAATGGGCTTTTATGAACTGGAAGGATTAGACCAGGATGGATGGCCACATTGGAAGCTCCTAAAACCCGTTCCTTCATTTGCAATGATGGAGCAGGAGTTGTTATTAAAATCCCTTACGGTAACTTATTTTGAAGATATCTACGGTACGGCGGAAGAACAAGAAGCTGAATAAAAAAATCTAATCACATAAAAAAACCCGAAGTACTGAAGTACGACGGGTTTTTAATTATAGGTAGATGTAGATGTAGATGTGCTAATTATTTGCCTTGTTGTGTAGCTTGTTGTTTCAATTGATCATTGGCAACAATTACAACTTCAACTCTACGGTTGGCAGCTCTTCCAGCGTCAGTGCTGTTGTCAGCAATTGGCTCAGACATACCTTTTCCGATAGTGATTAAACGTGATGCCGGAACACCTTGAGACACTGCGTAAGCTTTAACAGCTGCTGCTCTTCTTTCAGAAAGCGACATATTGTAAGCTTCTTTTCCGATGTTGTCTGTATGGCCAATTACTTTAATGTCCGTTCCAGGATATTTAGTAAGAGAGGCTGCTAATGATTGGACGTTAGTTTTAGCAGCAGGAGTCAAATCAGATTTGTCGAATCCAAAAAGGATACCACTATCAAATTTCACAATAATACCTTCACCTTCACGGATTACTTCAGCATTAGGGATTGCATTTTGAATCTCTGCTGCTTGTTTATCCATTCTTTTTCCAATAAATCCACCTGCAGTACCACCAACAGCAGCACCAATGATAGCCCCAACAGCAGTATTACCCGCTTTTTTTCCGATAATAGCACCTAGAACACCACCTGCAGTAGCACCAATACCTGCACCTTTTTGTGTTTTAGTTAAACTATCACAGCCTTGGAATGTCATTGCACCCATAGCTAAAGCGATACTAAATGCTGCTATTTTAAATTTTGAAGTAACCATAGTTTTATAATTTATTTTACTCAGACCGTTAATCAAACGTAATGCCAACTTTCGTGTTCTGTAAAATTATTGTGTCATAGGAATAATTTAACAGGTAAATGTCATGAAAAATAGAGGGAAATGGCCAGTTGATCGTTAAAGACTGACTATAATTCTGTACAATGCCTGTTTTTACTCTGCAAAATAAGCTTCCAATTCGCTCAATGTATTTTCTGTTTTGTGTATGTCTTTAATAATCAATCCTTTTTCCATGAGGATGATCCTGTCACATACGTCAGTGACATGGTTTAAATCATGACTGGAAATCAGGGTAGCCATCTGACGTTCGTCTTTTAGCGTACGAATCAGAGTTTTCAGGCGGATCTGTGTAGTTGGATCCAGATTAGCGAAAGGTTCATCTAAGATCAACAGCTCCGGGTTTTGCATCAGGGAAGCGGCAATGCCAATCTTATTCTGATTTCCTTTAGAGAAGTCTCTGATATACTTGCCTTTATTCAGGATCTCCCCATTAAAGAAATCTTCAAATTGTAACAGATAATCTACTACATGTGCTGCGGTCATCTGGTGAAGACTGCCGATAAACATAAAATATTCTTCTGAGGTGAGGTAGTCAATTAGAAAACCTTCATCAAGATAGGAGGCGGTATAATCTTTCCAACGGTCGTTACTGTCTACTCGTTCCCCTTTAGAGCGGATTTCTCCTGCAGTAGGACGAATCAGGTCCAGTACCATCCTAAACATCGTGGTTTTTCCTGCTCCATTGTTGCCCACAATACCCACAGTTTCCCCAGCATTGATCTGTAGGGATTCAATATTGACTACAGTTCTGTTGCCGTAAGTCTTTTTTAAGTTTGAAATTTCTAAAATCATGATTTTTCTCTAAAGCCAGCTGCAATTTTGTATTTTCTCTTATTAAACTCTTTCACTAAAAAATCTACCCAAAACTCACGACTGACGAAGGCGGTAAGGCCACATAACCCTAAAGCGAGTAATCCCCAGTAAGGATGACCGTTCAGAGAAAAGGGAAGGAAGATGAGGTATGGACTTAAAAAATAAGGCAAGCCTAAAACCCATTGTCCAGCACCTACACCCTGGAAGTTAAAAGTAGAACCTTTGCTCAGGTCCATTGATTTATAATTTCTGGTGGCAAAGTATAATACTAGAACAGCACCTATTCCGATATTGTAAAAGTAAGCGGCAAATTGAACCACTAACACTTTCCAGCTGATGAAACCATATAAGCAGGCCAACAGCGTCGTAAATGTGGAAACAAGTGTGAATAACAGGATTTTTGCCTTGAAAAAGTCTTTAATGTTGATTTTATTGGCCATCAAGCCATCAAAATGTGCGGATTGCCAGCCAAACATAAACTGACCATAAATGCTGATGGTATTGCCTGTCATGAATACCGCTGCAAAGAGTACCATATTCAGATTGTCTTTATCCAGCATATCCTTCTTATAGAACAGGAAGCCATAGAATAGAAAAATAAGACTCATCGTTACCGCAGATCGACTTCTTTTGTTCCTCAGGATGAGTTTGATTTCGAGTGCCACTAAGACACCTACCTTTCCAAACCGATCCAGAAATGGATAGTCTGTACTGGTTTTCTTCTCTTCAGCCGTACTCAGTTCTTCTGCGTAGAGGTTATTACGCAAGTATCTGGCATTTAATAGAAACATCAATACCGCTAAGAACGTAAAACCTAAAGCAGCAAAGGGTTGATCAGCGATGAAGCTGAATACCACATTTGAAATCGCTGCAATGGAAAACACTTTGAAATATTCCAGTAAACCCAATCCAACGATCATCAATAATACGATGGGTACTAGTTTTAGGTGTTGTATGCTGAGTCTTTTAATGTATAGCGCCGCATAATTGTTAAAGATCATCAATGAAAATATAGCAATGATAAACATCACAGCGGCCAGCGGACCGTATACACCGGATATTGCGGTTGCGCAGAAGGGTAGGAACAAAAAGAGTGGCAATATATTAAACGCAGAAAATAGGGCCCTTACATTTAAAAAGTTAACGAGTTTTCTTTTTGGAATTTTCAAATGAAGATAGGGAACAATGCTCAGTGTTGGCAAGTCCTGTAACTGCATTCGCATCAGGAAATCAACGGCAAAATAATAAAGAATGAAACCATTAAAAATTTCGAATACATCCTTTTTAGGGAACATCTGGGCTATAAAACCTTCTAAACCTATGCCTACAAAGAACGCTACTCCCAGCAAGTAAATGACTACAAATCCGATGAGCAATTGCGTGGCAATTGTTCCACCTTTATTTTTTGATCGCCAGAAGGCTTTCCATTGATGGTCCAGAAAGGTTGAAAGCATATTAATAGTTATATTTATTTTTCCAGTTTTGTCGTAGTTTCTCCCTCAGTTTATCTTCCGCAGGATTCTTTCCCGGGTCATATAATTTGGTGCCGCTTAAGGTATCAGGAAAATATTCCTGCTCCGAGAAGTTCCCTTCATAGCCATGTGCATATTGGTAATCTTTACCATATCCAATATTTTTCATCAGCTTGGTTGGCGCATTGCGAATATGTAATGGGACTGGTAAATTGCCTGTTTGTTTCACCAAAGCCTGTGCTTTATTTATAGCTTCATAAGCCGCATTACTTTTTACAGAGGAGGCCATGTAGGTAACTGCCTGAGAAAGAATGATTCTGGATTCCGGGTAGCCAATTACATTGACCGCCTGAAAACAATTGTTGGCCATTAATAAAGCATTCGGATTGGCATTGCCGATATCTTCCGAGGCCAGGATCAATAACCTTCTGGCGATAAAAGAAGGATCTTCACCACCTTCAATCATTCTGGCCAGCCAATATACCGCTGCATTGGGATCACTACCCCGGATGCTCTTTATAAAGGCCGAAATAATATCGTAATGCTGCTCACCGGCTTTATCGTATAAAGCCAGATTCTGCTGGGCATGTTTTAAAACATTTTCATTGGTGAGTACAATTTGATCCCCACCGATACCATTGACGGCAATTTCCAGCACATTCAATAACTTCCTGGCATCACCACCGGATAAACGGATCAATGCTTCGTGTTCCTTGATGCTGATGTTTTTCTCTTTCAGCACCTGATCCTGTTTTATGGCAGTTTGCAGTAAACCGGAAAGTTCTTCCTCGTCCAGTGATTTTAAAATATAGACTTGGGAGCGGGACAGTAAAGCGGAGATGACCTCAAAAGAAGGATTTTCTGTAGTTGCACCAATTAGTGTCACCAATCCTCTTTCTACGGCACCGAGTAAACTGTCTTGTTGTGATTTGCTGAAGCGGTGGATCTCATCGATAAAGAGAATCGGGAGACCCATGAGGCTGTTTTTGAGCGCTGCAGCCCGGTCGATCACGTCCCTGATGTCTTTTACGCCAGAATTGATGGCGCTCAGGTTAAAAAAGGGACGGTCTAAAGTTTGAGAAATAATATAAGCAAGTGTAGTTTTCCCAACACCCGGCGGCCCCCAAAAAATCATTGATGGGAGTTGCCCGCTTTGAATGGCTTTACGCAATACGGCATCAGGACCTACTAAGTGCTGCTGACCCACATATTCATCCAGATTTTGAGGGCGCATACGCTCTGCTAAAGGAGGTAGGTTTTGCATAATCAGTAAGTTTTGTTCCTATTCTTTTGTCGGAGCCGCAGTAGCCGATGATGGGCTTGCAGTACCGACTGCAGTAGTTGTATTAGTTACACCAGAATTAGTCTTAGCTGAGTTTTCTGAAGCAGGAGTACTTGCGTTAGCAGTGCTTGTTGTTGCAGCATTATTTTCAGCAGGAGCAGGACTCGCAGCGTTGCCTGAAGTTTCAGAACTTCTTGGCACAGCATTGCCTGTGCTTTTTCCTTTGTTTTTTTTATTCCACACCTTACGTTGTGGCTTCTTGCGGTCGTATTTTCTTTCCGATGAAGGACTTTCAGTGGCATCTGCCGGAACTTCTCCAAAGTGTTCAGGAAGTGGCATTCTGTCGATCGTCTTGTCAATCAGCTTTTCAATATTCGCAAATTTACGCTTGTCTTTTTCGTTAACCAGGGTGATGGCAGTTCCGGTTGTTGCGGCTCTGGCCGTTCTTCCGATCCTGTGGATATAATCTTCCGGGTCATGAGGTACATCAAAATTGATCACCAGACTAATCCCTTCCACATCAATTCCTCTTGATAAAACATCTGTTCCAATCAATACTGGAACGCGTTTATTCTTGAACTCTGATAAAATCGCTTCTCTTTCTTTTTGTCCCAGATCCGAATGGAAAGCTTCAGCTTTAAATCCTAATCCACGGAAAACCTTACCCAGGTTCTTTACTTTTTCTTTTGTAGATGCAAAGATCAGGATGCTTGGAAATTCTACATTTTTCATCAGCTCTGTCAGTAATTTTACTTTCTGTGAGTCATGAACCATATAGGCCTGTTGGTTGATTCCCGCTGCGGGTTTAGAGATTGCAATGCTGATTTGTTCCGGATTGTGGAGTAATCTGCCTGCAAGGGTTCTTATTTTAGGAGGCATAGTTGCGGAGAACAATACCGTTTGTCTTTTCTTTGGAAGGAAGCTGACGATGCGCATAATGTCATCATAAAAACCCATATCCAGCATTCTATCGGCTTCATCTAAGACCAGGTGTTGCAACTGATCCAGTTTCAGTAATCCAGAAGAAAGATGGGAGATTAAACGTCCCGGAGTGGCAATGATGATATCTACACCTTCACGCATGGAGCGTTTTTGTTGCTCATAAGCGATCCCATCTCCGCCACCATAGACCGTTAAAGAGCTGATGTTGGTGAAATAGGAAAGTGCTTCTACCTGTAAATCTATTTGCTGCGCAAGCTCACGTGTAGGTGCCAATATCAGGGTATTGTTATGGCGATTTTCTGTCATGCTGATCATGTTCATGATCGGCAATAGGTAAGCACCAGTTTTCCCGGTACCTGTTTGTGCGCAGGCAATTAAATCTTTTTTATCTAGAATTAGCGGAATAGCTTCTGTTTGGATGGGTGTCGCATTGCGAAAGCCCATGGCTAATAAACCCTCTAATAAATCAGGGTTAAAATTAAAATCTTTGAAATCCAATATACTTCTATGTTGTTAGTATTATCCTATAAAAGTAACCTTTTATTTTTTAGTTGTCTAATGTTTTTTCTGCCCTCTAGTACTTGCATGGGCTTGATTATTAATTTATAAGCCCATGCTGATTATTTTTTCTGATCGGCATAACCGAATACTTTTTGCAAAAGTGGGGTAGATCTTGCGCCCAGATTGTCTCTGATTTTAAGCTCTTCCTGAGCCACCTGAATAAACATACCATCGATTGCTTTTTGCGCTACATAGCTGGACAGGTCGGTAGTTACCGGTTTCACCAATGGGATTTTATTGTATTGTTTGGTGGCATCGCCCCAGTATTTTGCTGCGCCTACTTTGTTCAGACTATTGGTAATTACTGGCTGAAATTTCTCCATCAGCTGTGCAGTAGTTACTCTTTTAAAATAGTTGGTTGCTGCATCCTGTTGCCCTAATAAAATATTGGTTGCATCGGCAATAGTCATCTGTTTAATTGCCGAAACAAAGATTGGTTTCGCTTCTTTGGCCGCATCTTCTGCCGCCCTGTTTAAGCTCAATACCACATTGTCTGCCAAAGAGCCTAAACCAATGCTCCTTAAAGTTTTTTCCACCTTTAGGGCTTCTGGTGGGAAGAGGATTTTTACTGCCGCATTGCCCAGGAAACCATCCTTTGCAGAAAGTAAATCTGCGCCTCTGCCGATCCCTAGCTCTAATGCTTCTTTAATACCGAATCCGATTTCGGAAGTATTGGGTGTGCCTGTTGTACCGGTTACGCTATTGGAAGTATTCGTGGTTGCAGGTTTTGCTGCAGCACTTACTTTTTTTAGAATTTTACCAATTTTAGTTTGACTTTGCGCTTCGATACTGCTCAGACTAATCATGCAAGTGGCGATCAAATAGATGCTAGTTCTTTTCATTGAATTTGTTTGTATTTTCAATACTAAGCAAATCTTTGGCCAATAAAGCGGTCGACTTTACTAATTTTATAAACTCTGCGCGGTAACCTTCTGTGTCCTTTCCCTGTGCGGCTTGTGCAAGGCTGATTATCTGATCAAAGTTTGCCCCTTGTTTAAACTCAGATTGGCGCAATAGCAGTCCAAACTCTGCCACTGCGGCAGCAAAGCGGAAATTATCGCTGGCACCGCTAAATGGAAAAGTAGTATCCATCACCGCTTTTTGCAACAGCTTACTTTGATCTCCATCAGGTTGTTTGTAACGAAGTTTTACCGTCAGCATTTCCGGACTACCATTCTTAGTACCTATCACCTTATTTTCCTGGTATTTTAATGGATCTACGGAAGGCGTAAAGCTACTTTTAACACCATAAGGAATGATTTCATAGAAAGCGGTTACCGTATGTCCGGCACCCATTTCACCGGCATCTTTACGGTCATCATTGAAATCTTTATCTTCAAGCATACGGTTTTCATAGCCAATTAAACGGTAGGCCTGTACCTTTGAAGGGTTGAATTCTACTTGTAGTTTTACGTCTTTGGCCACTGTAAACAAAGTGCCGCCAAACTCATTGATCAATACTTTTCTGGCTTCAGAGATATTGTCGATATAAGCGTAGTTGCCATTACCTTTGTCGGCAAGTGTTTCCATTTTGCTGTCTTTGATGTTGCCCATGCCATAACCCAGTACCGTTAGGAAGATGCCACTTTTTCTTTTTTCTTCAATCATGGCTTTCATTTCCTCATCACTGGAGGCACCTACATTGAAATCCCCATCTGTGGCAAGGATTACCCTGTTATTTCCCTTTTTGATAAAATTCTCTGCGGCTACTTTATAAGCCATTTCTAATCCTTGTCCACCAGCAGTACCACCACCTGGCTCCAGTTTACTTAAGGCATCTTTGATTGTAGTTTTCGCTGAACCGGGCGTAGAAGGTAATACTAACGCTGTTCTTCCAGCATAGACTACAATCGAAACGCGATCCTCAGCGCGCAACTGATCTGTCAACAGTTTAAAAGAGGAAATCAGCAAAGGCAATTTATTCGGTTGCGCCATAGATCCTGAGACATCAATCAGGAATACCAGGTTGGCAGCAGGTAACAATGTTGTTTTTATTTTCTTTGCCTGTAAGGCGATTTTCACGAGTTTATGCTGCGGATTCCATGGTGCTGTTGCAATTTCCGTCAGGATATTGACCGGATCATCCCCGGTAGGCTGCGCATAGTCATAATCAAAATAATTGACCATTTCTTCGATTTTAACAGCATCCTTTGGTGGTAATCCACCATTGTTCAGGTAACGGCGCACATTGCTGTATCCAGCCGCATCCACATCAATTGAAAAGGTAGACAGCGGGTTTTTATTGGGTGTCAAAAAGGTGTTTTCAACAATAGGAGCATAGCTTTCTGTGTTCCAGTCCTGTTGGCTGATTTTTATGCCTGGAGTATGTACCATAGCATTGATAGGCTGGTTTCCATAAGCAGGGTTTGCCCGTCCGATCATTACACCGGGGACTCTGCCCATCAACATTTGTGCAGTAGGACTGGCAATTCCTCGAATCGTCATTGCCCTTTTACTTTGATTCATCGCCACGCTTTCAGCGATTAACATCGACTTAGATTTGTCCGTCCCGATCGTCATCTGAACATTTAATATGGTTTTTTTAACAATGCTGAGTCGTTGAGCGAGGTAACCAGATTTTTTGAAGGATAACTCCAGATCACCATCTTCTACCTGGATCACATAACGACCATGATGATCTGTCGATGTTTGCTTGCTTCCGGAAAGGTTGCTGACCTGTACACCCACAATTGGTTTTTTAGAACCTAATTCGGTTACTGTACCCTGTATTTTTTTTATGGCTGAAGCATTAACTCCTAGCAGCAAAAGAACAAGGAATATGGGGAAGAAAAACTTTTTCATAATTTCGTTGATTTACAGAATGATGTAAGCTTTGAAGAATTTCCATACCATTATCAGAAAATATTTTTATACTTGATCGAATTATGTTCCAAACCGCAATTGAAGTTTATTAAAAACAATACCAGAATTCAGGAGCAGGACGATGCTGCTTTGATTGCCCGATATAAGATCAGTGGCGACCTGGAATCATTGGGCCTCCTTTACAATAAGTATATGCACCTGGTTTTTGGGGTTTGTCTCAATTACCTGAAAGATGAAGAGCAGAGCAAGGATGCCGTGATGCAGATCTTTGAGGAGCTGGTTGTAAAACTGAAAATCCATGAAGTGCAAAACTTCAAAAGCTGGCTTCATGTGTTATCCAGAAATCACTGTTTAATGGCCATTCGTAAAAATTCCAAACATACTACGGTCTCTATGGAGGATGCTTTTGTGGAAAACACGGAATTTGTGCATCTTGATCTAGATGATACAAAGGAAGAGAAACTGACTGTGATGGAGCGGTGTATGGAGAAATTGCCGGAAGAGCAGCGCATAAGTGTGCAATTGTTCTATTTGGAGGAGAAGTGTTATAAAGAAGTTGCAGACCTAACCGGATATGAAATGTTGAAGGTGAAGAGTTATATCCAGAATGGAAAGCGGAACTTGAAAATTTGTATAGAAAAAAATAGTGGTGAATAACGATTGGTTAGATATAGGAGTTTTAGAAGATTATCTGGACGGTAAGCTGGACGCAAAAACCATGAATAAGGTGGAGCGGGAAGCACTGGAGGATCCCTTCGTGGCCGAAGCTTTGGCCGGACTGAGTGCCTCGCCTAAACGTTCTTTGGCGTCGATTTCTTTGCTGCAAAAGCAGTTGAAGGAACGCGTTGCAGCGCATCAGGTAGAGAAGAAAACAAAGGTCATCACCTGGCAACGGTTGAGTATTGCGGCAACAGCTGCAGTATTGTTTATTGGCGTGAGTATCATCTTCTGGATGAAAGAAGTAGCGCAGCAAAATCAACTGGCCCAGCAAGGAAAAGAAGTTAATGTCAATATCAGCCCTGAAAGTCCGCTTGTTGCAGCGCCAGCGGCACCTGCAGCAGATGCGACTCCAGCTGTTGTAGCGGAGCTGGACAAGGAAGCATTGGCACAAAATAAACCTAAAAAAGCAATTGCTCCCGTGGCTGTAGCATCATTATCTGCTGCCGAGCAACAACGTAAGGAAGTGGTTATGGATCAAGCCATGCAGCAAGCGGCAAAAGCCAATAGCTATGCCGTAAATGCAAAGAAAAAGGCAAGTTTGGCAATGGCTGCTGATTCGTCACCTCTTGCAGAACAGCTGGAATCCAGAGTAGCTGGTATAGCAATTGCGCAAAATACTTATGCCAGTCCGATGGCAAAATCAGCCCGTATAAGGGGAATCAGTACACCGATGTTACAAGGAAAGGTAGTTTCTGATGTAAATGGCGAACCATTGGTTGGTGCAGCGGTACGGATAGTACAGGCAACAACTGGTGTAGAGGTGACTACAGATCAGAATGGGGAGTTTAAAATCCCTGCAGATAGTCTTTCGAAAGACTATACCCTTGCGGTCAGGTATCCTGGCTTTGCATCTAATATGAAAGTTGCCCGTTTAAATGAACCGGTAGCCATTACCTTGAAAAAGGAACTGATGATTGGTGCAGCTTTTAATCCGGTAGGGGGATGGGAGAAATACTATCAATACCTACAGGAGAACAACCAGCTGACTAAAACACAGACATTAGGTGCGACCTTAGAAATTAGCTTTCTAATTGGAAAGGATGGTAAGCCTTATGATTTTAAAGTACTCCGGTCATTGGGGCCGGCTTATGAAAAAGAAGCCATCCGACTGATCTCAGCAGGGCAGAAATGGGAGCCAGCTTTTAATCCGGAAGGAAGAGTAAGGTTAGGATTGAAATTCTAATCAGCTGCTAAAAATAACAGACATAAAAAAAACCGAAACACAATGTTTCGGTTTTTTTTATGGGAGATACTCCCAATATGATCTTTAGGTTAAAAGAAAATATGAATCACACTGTAAACCAGGGCTGCAAGTGTAGCTGATACTGGAATGGTTAATACCCATGCCCATAATAAGCTCACTGTTACTCCCCAACGTACTGCGGATACTCTTTTCAATAAACCAACCCCAACGATAGATCCTGTGATCGTATGCGTTGTAGATACTGGAATACCAAAGTGTTCTGTGATTCCTAAAGTTACGGCACCAGCAGTTTCTGCGGCTACACCTTCAAAAGCATTCACTTTTGTAATTTTTGAACCCATTGTTTTCACGATTTTCCAACCACCACTCATTGTTCCTAATGCGATTGCCGCATAACAAGAGATTGGAATCCATTCTGGCATGGTATCGCCAGTTTTAAGGACATTTGCAGCCACCATTGCTACGTAAATGATACCCATTACTTTTTGAGCATCATTACCACCATGCGTAAAACTCAGGGCAGCGGAAGAGATCAACTGTAATCTTTTGAACCATTTCTCTGCAACTGATGGACGTGCATTTTTGGAAATATGAAGGATAATAATAGATATAATCACGGAGATCACCATCCCGATTACCGGAGCAAGCACAATAAATGCGACTACTTTAAGGATGGGTGCAAGGTTAATTGCCGACATTACGCCTACGCCTAATGAAGCTGCTTTAGCCATACCAGCACCAGCGAAACCACCAATCAGGGTGTGTGAAGAGCTGGAAGGAATTCCGAACCACCAGGTAAAAAGATTCCAGGTGATAGCGGCTAAAAGACCGGCCAGGATCACCTCCAGGGTGATGAAATTTTCCACTACCGTTTTCGCAATCGTATTGGCTACTTTATGGTCAGTGAAATAAAAATATGCAGCGAAATTGAAGACCGCAGCCCATAACACTGCCTGAAAGGGCGATAATACTTTCGTTGATACAATGGTTGCAATTGAATTTGCTGCATCATGAAAGCCATTGATATAATCGAAGGCAATTGCCAGGACAATTACAACGACCAATAAGGTAGTTACCATTTTATTGAAGGTTTAAGCGTTCTTTACCAAAATAGATTCCAACACATTTGCTGCATCTTCACATTTATCTGTAGCCATTTCTAAGGTCTGCAGTACTTCTTTTTGTTTAATCAGTTCAATTGCATTGGTTTCAAATTCGAATAAACGTGCAATTGCAAGGTTCGTCACATAGTCAGCTTGATTCTCACCACTATTGATTCTTACACAAGCATCAGCAATTACGCGGATGTTTTTGAAACTTCTCAATTCTTTAATCGCTTTGTCCAAATCGGTACACATTTCTACCAGCAATTCTGCCAGTTTGATCATTGCATCACCAATGTTAACAATATTGTAAAGCTCAATGTTACTTGCAGAAGCATGAATATAATCTGCAATATCATCAACCGCACTAGCCAGGGCATGGATATCTTCCCTGTCGAATGGAGTAATGAAGTTTTTGCTTAATTCTAAGAAGATCGAATGGGTAATGTCGTCACCAACATGCTCTAAACGTTCCACCTCTTTAATGTATTCTTTTCTTTTTTCCAGGTCTGTTGAACTTAGAGCAAGTAATAGTGCCTCAGAAATTTTCAATACATTGCTACCTGCCTGCTCGAATAATGGCTGGAATTTTTTGTCTTTTGGCGTGAAGAACTTAAAAATGCTATTCATCTGTTATATTATATTTTGTTTTAATTGTCAGATGAAAACCCGCATAATGCCTTGACCATCCTACTTATAAAATATGATACAAAAGTATGAGTGTAATGTTAAGTTAATGTTAAGTGTTAAGTTATTTTGAAAAAGCTTTGTCATTGTTAACCAATCTTTTGCAATGTGAAGGCAAAAGTGGTTCCGATTTGCAATGTACTTCTTACTGAAATAATCTGCTGATGAGCCTCCAAAATGTGTTTTACGATAGCAAGACCAAGTCCGGTGCCACCTTCCTGTCTGGATCTGTGAGAGTCAATTCTGTAGAAACGTTCGAATAAACGAGGGAGGTGTTTTTCTTCAATTCCGATTCCATCATCAGTCACTTCGATCAGGTATTGGTCATGAAGTTCGAAAATTTTGATGGCAGTAGAGCCATTTTCCTTACCATATTTGATGGAATTCTGAATCAGATTGATCATCACCTGACGGATTTTCTCCCTATCGGCATTTACATAAGCCGGGTGCGTGTATTTATCTTTGAAGGAGATGGTGATGTTCTTTTTCTTTGCCTTGTCTTCCAGGCCTTCCATTACTTCTTTAGCAAGGACCACAAAATCAAACTTGGTATAGTTGATTGGAATTTCTCCGGTTTCTAACTTAGAGATAGAATCCAGGTCGTTGATCAGGTAACTTAGGCGTTCTACATTGTTTTCCGCCTTTTTCAGAAACTTAACAGCCATTTCCGGATCATCAATCAGGCAGTCCTGTAAAGTCTCTATATATCCCTGTATGGCGAATAGCGGAGTTTTAAATTCATGAGATACATTCGATAAAAACTCTCTTCTGAATTGCTCTTGTTTTTTTAAAACATCAATCTCCCGTTTTTTTGCACCTGCCCATTCTTTCACTTCCTGTTCTACATCATTGATGGGATCACTGCTTACATATTCTCCTAAAGCGTCTTTTAAGTCTCTTCCCAATTTTAAATTGTGAATCAGCTTATAAATCAGCACGATTTTAGAGTAGATGTATTTCTCCAGCAGGTAGTAAAATACAATAAAACTGGTCAAAAATGACACCCCAAAGGATACGGCCATAAAATACCAGCTCTGTTGGAAATAGAAATTGACCAAACCTATCGATAGGCCTACTGCAAAGGCAGCAATTAGTACGAGGACGCTTAACTTCATGCAGGCAATTTACAATTTAGATTTAAATTATACGTTAAATCTTTCCTTCCCATTCTTTATAGAAATGATCCAGATAAACGAGCATAAAATCATGGCGTTGCGCTGCAATTTCTTTTCCTGTGTTTGTTTTCATGAGATCTTTTAATTTCAAAAGCTTTTCATAAAAATGATTGAGGGTAGGGGTGGTTGAGTTTTTATATTCTTCCTTACTCATATTGAGGTTAGGAGCGATTTCAGGGTCGTATAACACCCTATTTTTATAGCCGCCATAAGTGAAGGCGCGAGCGATTCCAATCGCACCAATGGCATCCAGGCGATCCGCATCCTGTACGATGTCCAGTTCCTTAGATTGGAAGGTAACCGTACCCAGGCTGGCTTTGTAACTCAGGTTCCTGATGATTTGTTGTACATGCTGAATCTGTTCTGGTTCCAGAGCGAGATCGGTAAGAAAATCTCCGGCCATTCTAGGGCCGATTTCTTCATCACCATTATTAAACTTCGGATCAGCAATATCATGCAATAGCGCGGCCAGGGCCACAATTAATTCGTCGCCTTTTTCAGTGTTGTTAATGTGCAGGGCATTCTTGTACACACGTTCAATGTGAAACCAATCATGCCCGGCTTCCGCACCTGCTAATGTTTTTTTAACAAATGTGATGGTTTTTTCCAAAATGCTATTCATACTCTATTGCTTTCCAGCAAAAGTATCTGAAATCAACGGAAAAAAAAATGATGTGGAGAATTAACCGGAAGCTCTTAAGGCTTCTACAAATTCCGCGGGTTTAAAGTAAAGTAGTTGATTGGGTTTAACATCCAGTATGCTAGCGATCTGACATAAGCGTTCTACGGTTAGCTTACTGTGGCCCAGTTCGATTTTACTGTAGGCATTTTGAGAGATGTGCAGTTTAGCAGCCAGGTATTCCTGGGTTAAACATTTGATTTTCCTAATCTTTTTGATGGTGGAAGGAATCTCTCTGACGTTAATTTCGAGTTGCTCATTCATATTTTGGGAAGTTTAGTTTACGGTTATTTGAAGTAATAAACGTAAACTAAACAGGAATAGATGTTAAAATAGAAAAAAAAACGAAATTTCTCTAAATTATTCTGCTATCTCCTTAGGATCAGGTCTTCTAGTTCCATCATACAACTCATATTCGAGCATGCGACAATCTAGTTTACCGTTGTAAAATTCTATCTTCTTGGTGGCTTTAAGGCCGATTTTCTTCGCAAGATCTGGATTTCCGGTAAAAATATAACCGAAATAACCTTTACATTCCTGTTTCATAAAATCACCAACTCTTTTATAGGTCGCTTCCAATACCGAATGTACACCTAAGCGCTCTCCGTATTCCGGATTGAAAACCACCACACCTTTTCCACCTTCTGGAACTTTCGTTTCTGCGAAATCACAAACTTCAAAAGTAATCAGGGTATCGACACCGGCAGTTTGCGCATTCTTGCGACTTACTTCTACCGCATCTTCGGAAAGATCGGTTGCAATAATCGTTAAGTCAATATTTTTAATCACCTGTTCTTTCAGAATACGGCGTTCCGCGAAGAACACCTCTTCATCATAACCCAGGATGTGCATAAAACCGTAGTTCATACGGAACAATCCAGGGCGACGGTTAGTGGCTAGTAAAGCCGCTTCAATAGCCAGTGTTCCTGAACCACACATCGGATTAACGAATGGTGATTTCTGGTCCCATTGGGTACTCATGATCACACCAGCAGCCAATGCTTCTAACATTGGTGCTTTTCCAGGGATTTTACGGTAACCATGTTTGGCCAGCGTTTCTCCGGAAGTGTCCAAAAAGATGTCTGCCTCACTGTCTTTCCAGTAAAGGTGTACCACTGCTTTATTGGCATCTGACCCTGAATTTGGACGGATTCCTTTTTTGTCTTTAATTCTGTCTACAATCGCATCTTTTACTTTTAGATTGGCAAAAAGCGGCGTTGTAATGGTTGGGTTATCCACATTTGAAGTCACCGAGAAGTATCCCGAGAAATCAATCAGCGATTCCCACTCCATATCCACCAGCTCCCGGTACAATTCTTCCGGGTTGTTGGCTTTGAAGCTTTTTAGGCAATATAAAATCTGACTGGCACACCTCAGGTTTAAATTCAACTTGATGCATTCAGTAAGGGTTATATTTAACTCCACCCCTGTAGGGAAATCCCTAACAATAGTGTAGCCCAGGGCTTTAACCTCTTCCTGTAGATATGGCGATAATCGCTTGTTGCAGGTTAAGATAACCTTGCTTTTTGTGTGGAAAACTTGCATAATATATTGTGCGAAGTTATCAATAAAAATATAGAGATTTGAACTTTGTACGAGAATAAAATAGTAAATGTTATGGAAATAAAAGGAAAAGTGCATGAAATTGGTGCATTACAACAGGTGAGTGAGACTTTTAAGAAACGTGACCTGATTATAGAATACGCAGAAAATCCTACTTATCCTGAGTACATCAGATTTGAAGCTTTACAAGATAAAACAGCTTTATTCGATAGCTTAAAAACTGGTGATGACGTGGAAGTTTCTTTTAACTTACGCGGTCGTCCATGGACCGATAAAACAGGAAAAACATCATATTTCAATAGTCTGGTAGTATGGCGTATCAATGCCTTAACTCCAGGAGCAGCGGCAGCAACGCCTGCTTATGCTCCACCAGCAGATTTGAACAATGCTCCAGGTGAGGAAGATGATCTTCCTTTCTAAAGATCTTTTTTAAACGATAGACAAATTGACCAACGAGCCTGTCCGATTTATTCGGACAGGCTCTATTTTTTGCCCAATATTGAGGGCCATTGATTGGTGTATGAATTAAACACCTTCCTAAATAGCGCCGGAATACAAACCTAATACATGCTATAATTGCTGCCGATCTAGCAGGGCCTTTTTCCGGTTTTGGAAGGCAGCTGAGCCTATCAAACCCCTAGCAGAGCGGCCGCAGTACACCTTGAGAACGCCTGTGGATTAGCACGCTTTACCGCTTCTGTTCCAAGCCTGTTTTTATGCCATCAGGCTCAGTTTTTATCTTTTGAAGCTCAGAATTTTGTGCTGATCCGCGAAATCATTAAGTTGGACTTTAAATTCTATTTGAAATGACAACGATAGTAACGGGTTTAATTCAGATGATTTGCAGATAGATGGCGTGTTAAAAAGTGTTAAATAAGCACATTTGTGCCTTACCTTATCTATTTTTGAACAATCCGGAATGAAAAAAAGAAGTCTTTGGTTAATCACCGCTCTAATGACCATAGCTTTGCTTGGTGTATTTGTGATGCAATTGTATTACATCAGGGAAGCATATGCCTTAAAATCTCAGCTTTTCGAACAGGATGTGAGCCAGGCCTTAAATGCCGTGGTCAATAAAGTACAGAAAAGGTATGCGGCAACGCATCTTTTTAAAAAGGAAGATCAGCTTAAAGAAGAAAGAGAAGCCGAATTAAGAGACAAGGCGCAGGTTTTGGTAGATTTTAAGGAACAGCATAAGGCAAAAGAAGAACGCCGGAAACTGGAACAGCAAAAGAAAATCATTGCCGATTTGAATATGCAGGACAGTGTGATCCGCAATAATTATTTGAACCCAACAATCATTAGTGAGAAAGAATATTTATCAATGTCTAATGTTGATGATGATAAAAGATCTCCATTGCAGGTAGACATGAATTTTGGTGTCGATAAGGCCGGAAATGTCGTCACAGCCAATGTCAACCAAATTTATATTCCAGAGAAAGCACAGACCTTTAAGGTATCTACCGATAAACTTCCGGACAGCATCCGCTACCTGGCTTTTAATCCTTTTAGTAAAAAGCCGCTATTGATTACCCTGCCCAGGGTTTCGCCGGATATGGTGGCGAAATTTAAAAGTGAAGATGAGATCGAAACACAGAAATTCCATCGGGCATTTAAAGACCTGCTGAAAGATACGGTCATCATTAAAACAAATAGCCTGAATTACCTGGAAGATGTAGCCAAGGAAATGCGTCAGGAAAATGTGCCAATTGATGAGCGGGTGCCCAGAGATGTGCTGGATACGCTGATTAAAACGGAACTCCTCAACAGGAACATCAAGCTCGACTATGATTTTTGGGTGAAACTGGCCCAGAAGGATTCTGTGGTTTACCGTAAGGTATCCCAGGAAAGCGTTGTGCCTTCGCCCTCAAACCTGCATAAGGTGACTTTATTTAGCGATGACATTTTCAGAGATCCGGGGATGTTATATGTGACTTTCCCCAATGAAAATTCTTTGATATTTAGTAACCTGAGCGTCACGATGGCCTCCTCAGCAGCGCTGCTGCTCGTGCTGGTCTTTATTTTTGCCTATACCATTTATACCATCTTAAAGCAAAAGAAAATATCGGAGATGAAAACGGATTTCATCAACAACATGACCCATGAGTTTAAAACTCCCGTGGCCACCATCATGATTGCCAGTGAAGCGTTGAAAGATCCGGAAATTGCTGAAGATAAAAAGAGAGTGGAAAGATTGGCAGGGATCATTTATGATGAAAATGTACGCCTGGGTAATCATATCGAAAGGGTATTGAGTATCGCCCGATTGGAAAAGAAAGAATTGAAACTGGAAGAAACGGTATTGAACGTAAATGAACTGATCCTTGTGGTGGTAGACAGTATGAATTTGCAGCTGCAAAAGAAAGGGACGGAATTATTCCTGAATCTGGATGCCCGACAGCCATTGATTTTAGCAGATGAGCTACACCTCTCCAATGTCATTTATAACCTGATTGATAACGCCAATAAATACAGCGCCGGAAGGCCGAAAATTACTATCAGCACGCGGAATACCAATAAACACCTGGTTATTGAAGTGGCTGATGAAGGGATTGGCATGACCACAGAGGAAACAAAACGTATTTTTGATCAGTTCTATAGAGTGCCCACCGGAAACTTACATGATGTTAAAGGCTTCGGCCTGGGACTAAATTATGTCCAGGATATCATCGAGCAGATGGAAGGAAAAATTAAGGTGCATAGTGAAAAAGATAAAGGCACTGTATTTGAAATAATCTTACCCCTAAACCGTAAATAATGAAAAGAATTCTATTGGTAGAAGATGATCCGAACCTGGGTTTACTTTTGCAAGATTACCTGCAATTGAAAGGGAAATTTGAGGTGATACTATGTGTGGATGGAGAAGAAGGCCTGAAGGCTTTTTCAAAGCAGGAATTTGACCTTTGCATTCTGGATGTCATGATGCCTAAGAAAGATGGTTTTACACTTGGAAAAGAGATTAGAAAGATCAATCAGCAGGTGCCCATCATCTTTGCTACAGCAAAAGCCATGATGGAGGATAAGGCCTCCGCTTACGATCTGGGAGGAGATGATTACATCACCAAACCTTTCCGTATAGAAGAATTGTTGCTTCGGATCAATGCCTTGTTGAAAAGGGTTTCCTCAAAAGAACCAGTAGAGCAGGCTCCGGTAGAAACGCAGTTCCAGATTGGCGATTATACTTTTGATTATACCACTCAATTGATTCATTATAAAGGGCAGCAACAAAAGCTCAGCACCAAAGAAGCGGAGTTGTTGCAATTGCTGTGTTTAAAGAAAAATGCGGTATTGACCAGGGAAGAGGCTTTGCTGAGCATCTGGCATGACGACAATTATTTTAACGGTCGGAGTATGGATGTATTCCTAAGTAAGTTAAGGAAGTACCTTAGGGAAGACCCTAAGGTAGAAATCCTCAATGTGCATGGAAAAGGCTATAAATTATTAGTCAATTAAATTGTAAGGGCTTTTAAGATGGTTTGTGCGTAAGTACCCCAGTCTTTTAAAACGCCCGTTAACGTATCATTTAATCCTTTCGTATTTACGGCTTTGCCTTTCACCGGAGCTTTTAATTCTGCTGCGGTGACTGGCCTGTCTTTAACAGAGGTAGCAAACCAGGTGATGTTCTCATGTGGCAAGGCTACGCCCAGGATCATACCCGGTAAGCCATTGAAAGACTCAGGTCCGCCGGAAACGGGGATTTTATCAGTGTAAAATGCCACCACATAAATGGAGTCCATTATCACTGCATTTGCCCTTCTACACTCATAGCCGGCAATCTCCCGAGTTTCAGAAGTGAGTTTCCAATTGATTTTTCTTAAGCTGTCTTTCACGAGGAAAGTCTCTTCAAACACTTTCTTTTGTGTGATGAAGCTGCTGGTCGCATAGTCGTTGAAAATGGTGTTGTTTTGCGTGCTGTTTGGGTCTCCTCCCCAAAATCCACCCGCATCCTTTTGTGTGTCCGGAAGCGGGGAGAACAATGATTTGTCATTTGAAAAGGTCAATGTGCTTTTCATGATTTTGAATTGCGGCTGATTTTTTTTGTAGGTATCATAGGCAACTTGCAGGTAGGCTTCATTGTCTTTGTTGATGCGTTTCTTAAGGGTTGCGTACATGTTTACTTTCCTTTCAAATTCGACAACACCATCTGTTGTAAAACGTACATTTTGTGCATAGATGCCCGTATATCCGAGCAATATTGTAAGGGTAATTAGGGTCTTTTTCATCTGTTTATTTTATCTTTTTAGCGGTTATTTTGTAGGAGCTGATCCGCCCATTTTATTAAAATCCCATAGTAATGATACCATAAAGTATCTTTTGATGGTGTTGTATCTTCTCTCGGTAATTAAATTGCTACTGGCATTTCTGTCAAAACCGGTATTCTGGTTCAAGAGATCGTTGCCTGAAAGGGATAGTTTCAGGTCTTCTCCTTTGAAGAATTTCTTGCTAATGTTTGCATTCCAGATGAAACGTTCGAAGCTCTGGTTAAAGGATTTTGTTTTAGCCCTGTATTCATAATCTCCATCACTGCCAATCTCAATTTTTCCAGGGAGATAAACCGTGAAACCCATACTTCCATTGGCTTTCCAGCCATTGTCATTCAAGTTTTTCTGTAGAGAAGATCCGCTCAGGTTATAGGCTGGTCCGGCGGAAACATAGGCATCATATTTTTTCTCTTTGCGTTTAGATAGTCTAAGGTCTCCTCTGTAAGTGGTATTGGTGGTGGTGTTGAACTGATCGTTAATCATACTGTAACTGGTTCCCCCATATACCCCTGTACTCAGACCTGCATTCATGTTTAGAAATTTGATCTTCCTGTCGTAATAAACATTAGCACTATAGGTGATTGGTAATTTTCCTTCAATATTGATCGGTTTATGCGTGCTTTTACCTTCATCATCTATAATGGTTTGGTTGGCAATGGCATTGGTAGTTAGGCTACTGTTGATACTTATCCAAATGGACTCGCCACTCATTACCTTATAATTGCCGAAATTCATATTAATGCGACTCGTAAATGAAGGCGTTAAGTCCGGATTTCCATCATAAATATTCAGCTGATCATTGTTTACTCTTACCGGCTGTAACTGATTGATGCTGGGCTGGGTATTGTTTCCATAATAATTGAACCTAAAAGATTTCTGCGGTGTGAAATTATAGGTATAGCCGGCCTGAGGGTTCCAGTTGGTGAAATTTCTTTTAAAGCTTGCCTGTGTAAAGCCATCTATTTGTTTGAAGCTGACATCGGAAACCTTAGTTCCGAAATTGAAAACTGTCTTGTCTTTTTTATAATTGAATATTGCCCCTCCCTGATTGGAAGTTTGATTTAGCTTGAAGTCATTGCTGAATGCCATGTCCAGGTTGCTATAGTTGCCATCTGCATCCTGATTGTAGGATCTTCTGTCGGCAGTTCCCTGACTTACAATCAGACCATAATTTACAATAACCGACCATGATTTAGAAAGCGGTTCTGTATAGGTGGCATTGGTGCTGAATCTGGAATTGCTGTTATGTGCAGTCTTATATTGATTCAGGATAGAGTCTCTTTTGAAATCTCCGTTGAGATCAAAATAGTTGGTCAGGGAATATATATTGCCTTTATTGTTGTTTTCGGTGATGTTTTGCCCCAGGCTAAGGGAAAATGTACGCCCTTTTTTCTTTAGTTTCTGTGTATATAATATACTTGCATTGAGGTCTCTCTGGTCTCCTTTATTATCGGAGTTGCTTTTGCTGTTGTTAATAGCTGTTCCATTCAGACGTTCGCTGCTGGCATAGCCCTCGGTATCCGAATTGTTATTTTTCAGCATACCATCAACGCCCACCTTTAAAGTGGCATTGCTGTCCAGATTGATGGTATAGGTGGCGTCTAGCTTTTGTCGGAACATCCGCTTATCAGAACGTTCATTTGAATTGCTGAAAATGATAGGTGTTTCTGATCCTTCAGGTAAATTGTTCTGCGTTTTTGTGCTACTGTTCGCTGCGACACTAATTTCTCCGACCTTATAATTCGCATTGATGTTTTCTTTGTCTTTGTTCCATTTATTGGAAAAATGAGCGCCACCACTTTTGGTTTTAGGCATGCCTTCCCCGTTGTATTGGCCGTTATAAGAATCTAATCCATCGTCGTTGCTGCCCATAGAAAACATATACATGCCATCGTCACTCATTTGCATATTGCTGGTGCCAAACTTGCTTCTGTCGTCCCAGGATAAGCCAGTTTTTCCATTGTTGCCGATGGTGCCGTAAGCGGCAGCTTTCTTCTTTCCTTTGAAAGCATTGATCGCGACTTGTCCCTGATAGTAATCATCATTGCCAAGACCGGCATCTACTTTTCCGAAATAGCCTTGTTTCTTATCTTCCTTAAGTTTGATGTTGATGGTTTTTGCTTTTTCCCCATCGTCAATACCGGTAAATGCAGCTTGATCACTGGTTTTGTCGAAGAGCTGTACCTTATCCACCATGTCGCCACGAATGTTTTTAGTAACCAGAGTAGGGTCGTCTCCGAAAAATTCTTCCCCATCTACGAGTACCTTATTTACGGCCTGGCCCTGGGCAGTAATTTTTCCATCTTTGTCAATGGTGATGCCGGGCAGTTGTTTCAACAGGTCTTCCACCTTTGAGTTGGGTTGAATCACGTAGGCGGCGGCATTGAATTCTGTCGTATCCCCCTTCATTTTGATCGCACTGATGTTTCCTTTGATGATGACATCGTTTAATAGTGTCGATTTCAACATCAGGTTTAAGCGGCCAAAGTCATGGGTCTTTTTTATGGAGTCTAATTTGAAATCCTCTACATAATCGGCATAGCCGGGGTAGCTGATCAGGATGATAAATTTGCCAGCTTTCGGTGGGCTTAACTTAAAGGCTCCATTCGCATTAGCTCGAGCATATTTGACAAGCGTGGAATCTTTGGCGTTTAAAACGGTAATGGTGGTGTTCACCATTTTGTACGTTGCTGCGGTGTCGGTAACCACACCTTTTACTTCATAATTGCTTTGTGAGAATACTAAAAACGGGCAATAGCAGACTAAAAACAGGAAGAATAATTTAAGTTTCATTTGAGGTTATTTGGTTAACACAAGATATAACTAAATATTTAGTGATAAGTGTTAATAAATGGTTGGACTATGTTAAATTATGTTAAAGATTATTTAATGTTGGATAATTATAATAGAAACAGGGCTAAACCCTTTTTAATTGTGGTTTATAGGGATTCGGTAATTTATGGGATTGTTGATTATCTTAGCCCACCTTAAACTACACACATGAATAAGAACCTGTTAACCCTTTTTTTTATGGCATTGGCTTGCACAGCCATTGGCCAGTCTGCGAAGAAGCTCAGGAAAAACCAACCCAATGTCATTTATATTTGTGCAGATGACCTTGGTTATGGAGATCTGAGCTGTTATGGTGCAACAAAAATCAATACTCCAAATTTAGATCGCCTTGCGGCAAATGGGATTCGCTTTACCGATGGTCATGCCACTTCTGCCACTTGTACGCCATCCCGTTATGCATTCATGACGGGAGAATATCCTTGGCGGAAAAAAGGGACGGGGATTTTGCCCGGCGATGCAGCATTGATCATTCCTACCCATAAAACAACTTTACCGAACCTATTTAAGAAAGCAGGGTATCAAACCGGAATTGTGGGGAAATGGCACCTTGGTTTAGGGGATGCAGTAGCAAAAGACTGGAATAATGAAGTGAAACCAGGACCTAATGAAGTTGGTTTTAACTATTCCTTTATCTTTCCAGCTACCGCAGATCGGGTACCTACTGTGTTTCTGGAAAATCATAAAGTATTGGCTTTGGAAGCCAATGACCCTATAGAAGTGGATTATGCGAAAAAAGTAGGGGATGATCCTACGGGCAAAGACCATCCTGAATTATTGAAAATGCATAGTTCCCCGGGACAGGGGCATAACCAGACCATTGTAAATGGCATTGGCCGTATCGGTTATATGAGCGGTGGTCATATGGCAAGATGGGTGGATGAGGAGGTTTCTACCACCTTTTTAAATACTGCTCAAGGCTTTATTGAGAAAAATCAGCACCAGCCTTTCTTCTTGTATTTCGCATTAACGGAACCACATGTACCGCGTATGCCAGCTACCAGATTTAAAGGAACAAGTGGCTTAGGATTGCGTGGTGATGCGATTTTACAGTTAGACTGGACGATTGGAGAAATCATGAAGCAGCTGAAATTGCTGGGCATTGATAAAAATACAATGATTGTATTTACGAGTGACAACGGTCCGGTTCTGGACGATGGCTATCAGGATGAGGCGGTAACCAAGCAAAACGGACATCAGCCTGCCGGCGTATTGCGTGGTGGAAAGTATAGTTCGCTGGAAGGCGGAACCAGGGTTCCTTTTATTGTGAGCTGGCCTGGGCAATTGAAGCCACAAGTGTCTTCTGCATTGGTAAGTCAGATGGATTTAATTGCTTCCTTCTCGAAGTTGATTCAACAGCCGGTTCCTGCCGGTGATGCCCCGGATAGTGAGAATTTACTGGATGCTTTGATGGGTAAATCTCAAAAAGGCAGGTCGGCATTTGTCGCACAAGGTGCTTCTCTTTCTCTTTTGAAAGATGGATGGAAATATATCGGGCCGAGTAAAGGGGCTCCATTCATGCAGGATGTAGGCATCGAAACGGGAAACCTGCCCAGCGCACAACTGTATCATTTGACGGAAGATCTGGGAGAGAAAAACAACCTGGCCTCTAAATATCCAGAGCGGGTAAAAGAGATGGCGGCCCTGCTGGAACAGATTAAAGAAAAGAAATAAATAATTTTTGAAGCGCCCGGTCTTAGATCTGGCGCTTGTTGTTTTGCTTCTTTACCCAAATCTCAAATGGGGCTTTTTATATCGTAAGACGATTGATTTTTAATCATTATTAATTAACAGCATTCTTCTTATCTTTGAGCACAACAATTTAAAGATGGTTTATTTTTAATTGATGCCCATAATATGTCTGAACAAAACCCCGCCGAGCTTGCCGCTAAATTTGTAAACTATACTTCCAAACACATCTTTCTGACAGGAAAGGCCGGCACCGGAAAAACTACCTTTTTGCGTAACCTGATTGATCTGACTCATAAAAAGGCAGTCATCGCGGCACCAACAGGTATTGCAGCGATTAACGCTGCAGGAGTTACCATTCATTCTTTATTCCAGCTTCCTTTTGGCACTTATTTGCCTAAAGCTCCGGCTGCAGATGGGGATCATTATAACCAACAATACAATACTCCCAAATCTATTGTCCGCCACTTAAACATGACTTCCTCGAAAAGGAAGGTATTGATCGATATGGAACTACTGATCATCGATGAGGTAAGTATGCTTCGTGCAGACCTACTGGATGCCATAGATATGGTATTGCGCTATATCAGAAGGAACAACACAGCTAGTTTTGGCGGCGTACAGGTATTATTTATCGGTGATTTACACCAGTTGCCTCCAGTAGTGAAATCTTCGGAATGGAACCTGATGGGGCAGTTTTATAACAGCGCTTATTTCTTCGATGCCCTCGCCCTGCAAAATAATCCGCCAATCTATATTGAGCTGGAGAAAATATACAGGCAGGCAGATCAGGTGTTCATTAATTTGTTGAATAACCTGCGTAATAATGAAGTAACCGCTCAGGATGTGGCATTGTTGGATCAATACTATAAGGCCGATTTTAAGCCTACTGTTAATGATAAATACATTACCCTAACTACCCATAATAACAAGGCTGATACTTTAAATAAGGAAAGACTGGAAGAGTTACAAGCTTCGTCTTACTTGTACACAGCTAAAATTGAGAATGATTTTAGCGAGTATGCCTATCCTGCAGAACATATTCTGGAGCTTAAAAAAGGCGCACAGGTGATGTTTATCAAAAATGATCCTACGGGAGAGCAGCGGTTCTTCAATGGTAAGATTGCAGTGGTGACTGAATTGAGGACGGATCTGATAGAGGTGCAGGCGGAGGGGACAAATGAGAAGATTATCCTGGAAAAATATACCTGGAAAAATATTAAATATACCACGGATAAGGTGACCGGGGAGATTGAAGAGGAGCTGGCAGGAACGTTTACACAATATCCTTTGAAACTGGCCTGGGCAATTACCGTCCATAAAAGTCAGGGTTTAACTTTTGATAAAGCCATTATTGACATTGGTAGTGCTTTTGCCCCCGGACAAATTTATGTGGCACTATCCCGTCTTCGTTCCCTGGATGGACTAATCCTTACTTCCAAAATATCAGGCTCTGGTATCCGACAGGATCAAAATGTGTCTTTCTTTTCGAAAACTAAAGAGAATCAGCTGAGCCTGGATACACAGATCGTTACAGAAAGTGATGCTTTTTTAAGATCTTATCTCTTACAGTGTTTTGACCTGACGCCATTAGATAATTATGTGTACGAACATGTGCATTCTTATACAAAAGATATTAATAAATCTGCCAAGCAAAAGCATGTGAAATGGGCCGGACAGTTGCTCAAAGATTTGAGTGAAGTGAAGGCGAATGCCAATAAGTTCTTAGGGCAGATTCAACGGATGTATGCTGTAGATACCCCTGAAGGAAGAACGGCTTTACTGGAAAGAACCATCGCCGCTGAAAACTACTTCAATCCGATTGTAGTTGGTTTTTCCAAACGTATTTTTGAACGTATGGAACTGGTAAAACAGGATAAGCAGGTGACTGCCTATTTAACAGAGCTGTTGGAAATGGAAGCCTTGTTTTATGATCAGTATAAGAAAATAAGAAAAGCAACGGCGATGTTGAGTTCCACCATTAATGGAAGGGATTTCACCAAAAAGGACGTAACGGCGTTGATGAGTCAGGAGGAAAGAGCGGCTACGATGGCCAAAGTATTTGCCGTTCCGGGTAAGCTGGACTTTACCGCTAAGAAAGGAAAAACTGCGACAAAAGGGAAAATCGCTGTTGTTAAGGCAGAAAAAGAACCTAAAGTAGATACGAAAGAGGTTTCTCTGGAAATGCTGAAAGCAGGAAAAACACTAGCTGAAATTGCTTCGGAACGTAAAATGGTGATTGGTACCATTGAAGGACACCTTGCTTTTTATGTCGCGAAACATGAGGTTTCGGCGAAGGATATCATTGGTAAGAAGAAACTAGATAAGATTTTGAAAGCGATTCAGGATTTAAAGACCCTCCAGATGAATCCGATTAGGGAACACCTGGGTAGGGACTATACTTTTGGAGAGATTAAAATCGGCGTGGCCGCACACCTTGCAGAAGGGGAGTAGTTATACGTTAACTTCTCCTTTGAAAACCTGCACTGCCGGCCCACATAAAAATATATTGCGGAATTTTGAGCCGTCATAATCAAACTGGATGCGTAAATCGCCTCCTAATACTTTTATAGGGGTTTCAATGTGTCCTTCTTGTTTTAAGTGTTGCGCCATGGATAGGGCTACTGCGGTAACGCCGGTTCCACAGGCATAAGTTTCATCTTCCACGCCTCTTTCGAAAGTGCGGACAAAGAAATGATCCCCTTGGTTTTCTACAAAATTCACATTGATGCCTTCCGTTTTATAGGTTTCATTATTGCGAATGGCTTTTCCTTCACTAAAGACATCCTTGTCCTTTAAGCCGGTCACTTGTAATACATAGTGTGGTGAACCTGTATTTAAAACATAGGCATTTCCATCTTTTTCTATCGTATCAATGTCGATCATTTGTAAGTTTACCCAGTCGCCTTCTGCTGAAATTTTGGCATAATGAGGGCCGTCTACTGCCAAAAATTCAGTTTCTATATCAATGATGCCCAGGTACTTGGCAAATGCAACGATGCACCTTCCACCATTCCCACACATGCTGCCCAGTTTCCCGTCTGCATTGAAGTATAACATCTCAAAATCATGACTTTCATGATCCTGAAGCAACATTAATCCATCCGCTCCAATTCCGAAACGCCTGTTACACAGGTCTAAAACCGCATTATTATCCTTATATTGGAAAGAAAGATCACGGTTGTCAATTAAAATGAAGTCATTTCCTGCGCCCTGGTACTTGAAGAACTTGGTTTTCATAAACGTTATTTGGTTTCTATTTTAACATTTTTTAACAGTTTTAAAGGGCTGTTACTAATGCAAATATCGTTGATCTGGTATTAAATTTGACTAATCCAATGAAAAGAAAAGTTCTTAACAGGTAAAATAAATAAATGCGGTCTGGCTTTTCGCCAATTAGGTAGATGGGTTGAACCAGATCGGAATAGAGTTAATTGAAAACATACAAAAAAATAGGAGACAAATGAAAAGAATAGGATTGATAGCATTGGCCGCTCTGATGGGTGGAGCTGCTGCACTTGGTGGCTATAAATTATTGGAACGTAATCAGGATGGAAGGTCCATCACTGAGCAACAAAATGTACTTTTTGCAAATAACCCGGCGAAGATTTCTTCAACAGGTGCGGTAGATTTTGTGCAGGCTGCAGCAGCAGTATCGCCAGGGGTGGTACACATTAAAACTACTTATGGTGGCAAAAGTTCTGAGCAATCTGCAGGTTCGCCAATAGATATGTTCGAAGAATTTTTTGGTCGCGGTGGCCGTAGTATGCCACGTGCGCCAAGAGCTGCTTCTGGTTCCGGTGTTATTTTAACCCCAGATGGATATATTGTAACCAATAACCATGTGGTGGAAAATGCAGATAAAATTGAGGTGATCCTTTCTGATCGCCGTAAGGTAATAGCGAAGGTAATTGGTACAGATCCAAATACTGACCTTGCCTTGATTAAGGTGGAAGAAACAGGATTACCAGTGGTAAAAATGGGTAACTCTGATAATGTGCAGATTGGGGAATGGGTATTGGCTGTAGGCTTCCCATTGGATCTTCAAACTACCGTTACTGCAGGTATTGTGAGCGCAAAAGCCAGAAGCATTGGTATCCTTGCGAGACAACAAAACCAGCTAACAGAACAAGAGTATGAAGAATACCGCAGAACTGGTAAAGCACCTCAACGTGTGAACACCAGTATTGAGTCTTTCATTCAAACTGATGCCGCGATTAACCCTGGAAACAGTGGTGGTGCCTTGGTGAATGCAAATGGTGAATTGATTGGTATCAATGCAGCGATTGCTTCTCAAACCGGTACTAACGAAGGTTATGGTTTCGCAATTCCAGTGAATCTTGCTAAAAAGATTCTGGAAGATTTCAGAAAATATGGCACGGTAAAACGTGGTTATATAGGCGTTTCTTTCCGTCCACTGGATGCAGATGCTGCGGAAGATCTGAAAGTTAAAGACATCAACGGTCTGTATGTAATGGATGTAGTTGAAAATGGTGGTGGTGCCGCTGCAGGTATCAAAAAAGGTGATATCATCAAAAAGGTAGAAGGTCAGCCAATTTATGATTCTCCTGATTTACAGGAAAAAATTGGCCGTATGAGTCCTGGTGATAAAATCAACCTGACCATTTTAAGAGATGGCGCTTTGAAAGATATTAGCGTAACCTTAAAAGGTGAAAGCAGTGTGACTACGCCAAAAACTGCGGCAACAGGTAAAGCTACAGGTGCAACGATTAGCAAACTGGGCGCAACTTTTGCACCAGCTCCAGCTACGCTAAAAGCAAAACTTGGTGCTAAATCCGGAGTTGTGGTTACTGCTGTTGAGCCAGGTAAATTGTTCGACTCTTTGGAGATTCCAAAAGGATTGTTGATCACTGGCGTAAATGGTAAACCAGTAAACTCTGCGAAAGATGTAGAAGCAGCATTGCCTACTTCTAAAAACGGAATGACAACGATCACTGGTGTAGGTGCCGATGGTCAAAATTATTCCTTCACTTTCTAAGGAATTAGTTTTCATAAATGATTTAAACGGGAAGCAGTTTTTACTGTTTCCCGTTTTTTTTTTGCTTTAAAGGATGCCTTTCGGATAGAATGGAGCGGCTTTTTGTGTTGCAAAGTCTAGAATGTTTCTAAATAGACCGATTGTCGTTTTTTTATGACAATCCTTAACCAATTAATTCTTTTATTAAATACTTTTGCATGAATAGAACTAAAATACAATCAAATGGCTAGTTTCGGAAACGCTTTTTCCTCGTCTATAGGAAAAAAACTAATAATGGGTATCACCGGCCTGTTTCTTATTTCATTTCTCGCAGTTCACTGCTTTATCAATTTATTGATATTTGTAAATGACGGTGGCTTAACCTTCAATGTAGGGGCACATTTTATGGCTACCAACTGGCTAATCAGAGCGATGGAAGTCGTATTGATGGCTGGATTATTAGCACACATTATCCAGGGCTTACGTTTGGTTTTCCAAAATCAGGCGGCACGTCCGGTAAAGTATGCGGTAGTTGATGGCGCAGCAAACAGTAAATGGTATTCCAGATCAATGGGATTATTAGGAACTATCCTTTTAATTTTCCTGATCGTGCATTTATCTGACTTCTGGGTAGTTTCTCGTTTTACAGGAATTCCTACAGTTGATGCTGACGGACATGAAAACCTTTTTGCAGTAATGGTAGCAAGATTCCAAACACTTTGGGTGGTGATCTTATACACATTGGCAATGGCTTCTCTATGTTACCACTTATTACATGGCTTTGCTTCTGCATTCCAGACTTTAGGATGGAATCATAAAAAATACACGCCGCTAATAAAAGCATTTGGTGTATGGTATTCAATTATCATCGCAATTCTATTTGCTATTATGCCTGTTGCTATTTACGCAGGTTTTATTAAATAATTTTTGAACTTATATAAAGCTTAAATAAAATGGCTGAATTAAATGCAAATATACCGGAAGGCGATTTAATGGAGAAATGGACTAAATTAAAGTCCTCGATGCCATTAGTTAACCCGGCAAATAAAAGAAGCATAGAAGTTATTGTAGTAGGTTCTGGGTTGGCAGGTGCTTCTGCAGCAGCAACTCTAGCTGAAATGGGTTATAAAGTGAAGTGTTTCTGCTTCCAGGATTCACCAAGAAGAGCGCACTCTATCGCGGCTCAAGGTGGTATCAATGCCGCAAAAAACTATCAGAATGATGGTGACAGTACTTACCGTCTATTCTATGACACTATAAAAGGTGGTGATTACCGCGCTCGTGAATCTAATGTTTACCGCTTGGCAGAAGTGAGTGCAAACATTATCGATCAGTGTGTGGCTCAAGGTGTGCCTTTAGCAAGAGAGTATGGTGGTCTTTTAGACAACCGTTCTTTTGGTGGTACACAGGTTCAAAGAACATTCTATGCTGCGGGTCAAACCGGTCAGCAATTGCTTTTAGGAGCATATAGCGCTTTAGAGCGCCAAATTGGTATGGGTAAAGTGGAAATGTTTACCCGCCATGAAATGATGGACGTTGTAGTTATTGATGGTAAAGCACGTGGTATCATTGCCCGTAACTTAATCACCGGTGAATTAGAGCGCCATTTCGGTCATGCAGTATTGCTAGGTAGTGGTGGTTACGGTAACGTTTTCTACCTTTCTACAAATGCAATGGGTAGTAACGTAACGGCAGCCTGGAAAGCACACAAAAAAGGTGCATTCTTCGGTAACCCTTGTTACACGCAGATTCACCCTACTTGTATCCCTGTTTCAGGAGATCACCAAAGTAAATTAACCCTGATGTCTGAGTCATTACGTAATGATGGAAGAATCTGGGTGCCTAAGAAAAAAGGTGATGATCGTTCTCCAATCGATATTCCTGAAGAAGAAAGAGATTATTATTTAGAGCGTAGATACCCTGCTTTCGGTAACCTTGTTCCTCGTGATGTAGCCTCTCGTGCGGCTAAAGAACGTTGTGATGCAGGTTATGGTGTAGGTAAATCTAAATTGGCAGTATACCTGGATTTCAAAGCAAATACAGAACGTTACGGTCGTATTGAAGCAAATAAACAAAATATCCATAATCCTGATAAAGAAACTTGCATGAGCCTAGGCCGTGAGGTGATTAAGGAAAAATATGGTAACCTGTTTGATATGTACAAGCAAATCACCGGAGAAGATCCTTATGAGTTGCCAATGCGTATTTATCCTGCTGTTCACTATACAATGGGTGGACTTTGGGTAGATTACAACTTGATGACTACTGTACCTGGATTGTACGCTTTAGGTGAAGCTAACTTCTCAGATCATGGTGCAAACCGTTTAGGTGCTTCGGCATTGATGCAAGGTCTTGCAGATGGTTATTTTGTGATCCCGCTTACTATCGGTGCTTACTTATCTAAAGAGATTGCTACAAAAGCAATTCCATTGGATCACCCTGCATTTGTGGAAGCTGAAGCTAGTGTGAAAGGCATTGTAGATCAGTTATTCGCAATTAAAGGAACTAAATCTGTGGATCATTTTCATAAGAAATTAGGAAAGATCATGTGGGATAAATGTGGTATGGCCCGTAACGCTAAAGGATTAACGGAAGCAATTGCGGAAATTCAACAGCTGCGTAAAGACTTCTGGTCTGATGTGCGCGTACCAGGTGAGGCTAATGAGTTCAACCCTGAATTGGAAAAAGCAGGTCGTGTGGCCGACTTTATCGAATTAGGTGAGTTGATGTGTATTGATGCCTTGAACAGAAATGAATCTTGTGGTGGTCACTTCAGAGAAGAGTTCCAGACAGAAGAAGGTGAAGCACTCCGTGATGATGAAAACTATGCTTATGTATCGGCATGGGAATACAAAGGAGATGTGACTTTCAACCTGCATAAAGAGGAGTTGAAGTTCGAAAACATCAAGGTTGCACAAAGAAGTTATAAATAGCAAGTACTAAAATCTCAATATCATGAGTACAGGAAATATGAATTTAACGCTGAAAATCTGGCGTCAGAAGAATAGCAAAACCAATGGTAAATTGGTGGATTATAAGTTGTCAGAGATTTCTCCTGATATGTCTTTCTTAGAAATGTTTGACGTGTTGAATGAGGAGTTGATTTCAAAAGGTGATGAGCCAGTTGTTTTTGATCACGATTGTAGAGAAGGTATCTGTGGTGCCTGCTCTATGTACATCAACGGCCGTCCTCACGGACCAAAAGAAGGGGTAACAACTTGTCAGTTGCACATGCGTTCATTTAAAGATGGAGATACGATCGTTGTAGAACCATGGAGAGCGAAGGCTTTTCCGGTAATCAAAGATTTAACGGTAGATCGTACTGCTTTTGACCGCGTTATTGCAGCTGGTGGATTTATTTCAGTGAATACAGGGAATGCACAGGATGCAAACAACCTGCCTATTCCAAAAGTACAGGCGGATTCAGCTTTCGAAGCTGCAGCTTGTATCGGATGTGGTGCTTGTGTAGCAACTTGTAAAAATGCTTCGGCAATGTTATTCGTTTCTGCAAAGGTTTCTCAGTTGGCACAATTGCCTCAGGGACAGCCGGAACGTTACCGCAGGGTACAAAGTATGGTAGCGCAAATGGATGCCGAAGGTTTCGGTAACTGTACCAATACTGGTGCTTGTGAAGCAGAATGCCCTAAAGGAATTTCTTTAGAGAATATTGCACGTATGAATAGAGACTTTTTATCAGCAAAATTTGTATCTGAGGAATCTATTTAATAGCTTTAAGTAACGAGACAAGGATATTAAACACGAAAGCCCGGCTATTATAGCTGGGCTTTCGTGTTTAAGTAGGTTTTTTTAGGTGACTATATTATCTAGGTTTCGATAGTTTTAAGGTAATAGGCATCGTGTAATTGACACGGAGGTATTTGTGATCTCGAACACCAGCAATCCACTTTGGGGATGCTTTCATCAATCTGATGATTTCTTCATCTACGGCTGGATCTAGGCCCCGGATGACTTTAAGGTCACTAATGCTACCATCTTTTTCTACCACAAAGGATAGGAATACTTTCCCTTCTATCTTTTTCAAACTAGAGTTCTTAGGGTAATTGAAGGCGATGCCTATATATTCGTAGAATTTTGACATGCCTCCAGGAAATATTGGGGCGAGTTCTACTGCGTCTACATCATATTTTGTGGTATCGTTGCTGTCGATTGTGACATCTTTGTATTTGAGGGCCATTTCTTTTTGATCGGCTTCGTTTTTGGCCTTCGCTGCTGCCTGGCTACGGATTTCTGCTGGACTGAGCATATCCTGAGCTACGACAACGATTGACTTTAAAGGAGTAAAGCCAGCTAAAACAGGTATTGTGGGGTTTTTTAATGGACTAGTAGAGCCGGCAAAGGTGAAGCTGACTTGAAGAATATGATTTCCATCATTTTCAGAGGTAAATCCTGGGTAGGTATTGAGTAGTTTGATGACCTCATCATCACATCCCGCACCCAATTCTTCCAAAAGGCTAATTTCGCCAATCTTGCCGTCTTTAATGCTGAATTTAAGATGAGTATTACCTTGGACTCCGTAGTCTCGAGCCTGAGTAGGGTACTTTATCTTTTTTAAGAAATAGCTGTAAAGTCCTCCCCAGGTCTTTTTAAATTGATCATCATGGTGTTTGCTGGAAAGGATTGGTGTTGTTGCTGTAATTAGCGCTCCATGATTAGGGGTCGTTGTGGCGGAAGCCGCCATTGTACTGGTGACTGCATGCAGAAAAAGTCCGTATGCGAATACGGACTTTTTGGTTAAAATGTTTGTTTGGAGCATAAATATGATAAAATTAATCTTTTGTTACTGGGGGGATGGCGTCATCGAGAAGCTGATTGGTATATTGAATTTTACGCGCACAATCGTATGATTTAGCACTCCAGGGTCCCATTTTGGGGATTCTTTTAATACGCGGACGGCCTCCTCATCTGTGCCATATCCCAACTTCCTTTCTACTTTAATATCGCTAAGTTTTCCATCTTTCTCTACGATGAAGGAAATAAAAACTTTGCCTTCTATTTTATTAGTATAAGCTTCTTTAGGATATTTGACGCTGCTCTTTACATACTTGTAGAAGTTGGCCATGCCCCCAGGAAAGCTAGGTTGCCTGTCGACAGTCACAAAATCATGGACTTTTGAGTCTTCAGCGCTGACTACAACTTCATTGAGATTGCCGGTTTTAGACGCTGTTTCTTTAGCGGGTCCAAAGGTGATGATGGTAATCAGGCTTAAAGATGTATAGCCTTTTAACGCCGTTAGCTTAGGGTTTTTTAACGGATTGGTATCTTCAGAAAACTTGAAGAGTACCGGAAGGATGTAATTCCCATCCTGAGCCGTACTGAAGTCTTCATAAGAAACCAGGTTTCTAATCACTTCTGCATCGGTTCCAGAGCCTAATTTACTTAGGATACTGATATTGCCTACCTGGCCAGCTTTAATGCTGAACTTCAACTGGCTATGTCCTTGTAACCTGGTGTTGTACGCTTCGGCAGGGTATCTGATGTGTCTTTTAAGATAGGTATAGAACTTTTCCCATGCTGGGGACTTCGGGTCTATGCTGATCGTTTTGACAGCCGTATGGCTTGCTATTGCTTTTTTGGCTATTAGCTTCACTTTAACTGGCGCTACGATCACTTCATTAATAGCGGTTAGTGGTTCGTTTAATGGGATCTCTTCTGTTACTGCAATGATGGTTTCATTACTGCGAATAGTTGCAGAAGAAAGCATCAGCGTGATGGCAAAAAGAGGAAAAAATAGGCCGTATTTGAATATGGCGGTTCTGGTTGATCGTTGTTTATGTAGCATAAATATTCTCTTTTTAATCAGTGATTTATTAAAGAAAGTATTAGTGAGACTGTTTGGCGCAATATGAAATGCCCTGCTCAACAACAGTAGGGTATATTGCTCCTTGTCTCCCTGGAATTTGGCAGCTTCCTCATCCGCCAGGTACTCATGGATGTTTTTAATGGCGTACTTGTAACCGTAAATGATGGGATTAAACCAGGTGAAAATGCTCAACAATTCAAAAAACAGGATGTCCATACTGTGCAGCTGACGGATGTGAATCTCTTCATGCTTATTAATGGTGTCTAGCTCCGGAAGCTGCTCATCTATTCTTTTTTTAGTAAAGAATGAAAAGGCATTTCCAGTAGTTTTCCGCCTTAACAGTCTGGTTACCATAATCAGCTTATAAAGGAACAGGAGGGTACAAATCATTATACCTGCTAAATAAACTACGACCAGCAAATTCCCTGGGCTGAACCTTTCCGGGGCTTCCGGGCCGTAGGTCACTTGTGTTACAAAGTCCTGTAACTGGTCCACCCCTGTGTAAATGGGCTGCGCCACAGCTTGCTTTGTAAACCACTCGATTCGTAAAAAAGGAATGGATAAGGACAAGATCCCCGACATCACCAGGTACACCCGGTTCATGGTAAAGTAGGTCTCATTTGCTAGAAACAGTTTATAAAAGCCATAGAATATCACTAAATAGATATTGGCCTGCAGGATATAATGTGCCCAACTCATCTCGGTCTGTTTTTAATTTTGTTAATCATTTTAAGAATTTCATCTACATCACTCAAGTCAAGTTTCTCTTCTTTTACAAAGAAAGAAAACATGCTTTCCACCGAATTTTCAAAGTAGTTTCCCAATAGCTTTTCTGTAGCATGGCGTTTATAGTCCTCTCTGCTAATGAGCGGAAAGTATTGGTGTGATTTTCCGAAGGCCTCGTGCCCAATAAAACCTTTCACCTCGAGGATCCTGATGATCGTTGAGACGGTGTTATAAGCGGGCTTTGGCTCTGGCAAAAAGTCCATTACTTCTTTCACGAACCCCTTTTCAATCTGCCACAGAATTTGCATGATTTGTTCTTCTGCTTTTGTTAAATCTTTAATCTCCATCGTGTTTGTTTTTTTACCGGTGTTTTTTACTGGGTTAAAGGATCATGTTTGCTCGTCAACAGACACTATAACTAAAACCTTAGTATAAACTTAAAACTAATATCTTAGTTTTCAAAATGTTTCTACTTATTTATTTATCTAAAAAAATAAAAACCCCCGTTATGGAGGTTTCTATGAATATATTGAGCTTATTATTTTTGCGCCTCTGCAGCTTTGGGCAATTCTTTTCTTGGAATCTGTGCTTCACGTTGCGCCGTATGGTATACAAAGGAGGCCACAATAGTAGCGGCTCTTTTTAAATCTTCTTCTGCCAGGCGGTCAAAGGTGTCCTGGTTGCTATGGTGCGTTCTGGTATTGTAATCCATTGGATCCTGAATGAACTGGAAACCCGGGATGCCCAGGGCATCAAAGGCAAGGTGATCTGTTCCTCCTGTATTGCTGAGAGTCACTGTTGTAGCGTTCAGGTCCTGGAAAGGACTCAGCCACTCTTTAAATATAGGGGCAGCAGCAGTGTTGCCCTGTGCGTAAATTCCTCTTATGGCACCTGTTCCATTGTCCAGGTTGTAATAAGCGCTAACTTTTTTATGGTCCTTTGTAAGGAGCATGGTCTTAGAATCTCCAAAATGCTTGGCCACATAACCCCTGGAGCCATGGAGTCCCTGTTCTTCTGCAGACCAAAGTGCAATTCTGATGGTGCGTTTCGGTTTGAAATTGATGGTTTTTAGAATGCGCATGGTTTCCATCATCACCGCAGCACCTGCGGCGTTGTCTGTGGCACCTGTAGCCGAATGCCAGGAATCATAGTGTCCTCCAATCATCACGACTTCCTCTTTTAATTTTCTGTCAGTTCCTGGTATCTCAGCAATGACGTTGTAACCCTGAGGATCCTGATCGTAAAAGGAAGTTTTTATATCGGCTTCTATTTCTACTTTTTGTCCGGCACGTAATAAACGTAAAATGTGTAGGTAATCTTCTGAAGAAATTTCCAGTTCTGGAGAAACTGCTGGCGCATCCAGTGCATAAGATGCCCCATTGCTGGTAAAGAAAGTGCCATAGCTTCCTCTGGCATAAGAAAGGATCATGCCCACTTGCTCGTCCTTCATGAAGCTAGCCATTGCGGCCCGTGTGGCTCTCATTTTCATCATCTGGGCCATCATGTTATTTGCAGCTCCGGCTCGCGGAGAACGCTGTCCTGGCGTTTGTACACCAGCTTCCGCCATTTTGTATAATGTAGAGTCGGTATAGCGGACTACATCCGGCTTGTAGGAAGGGGATAAGGGTTGCAGGGTAAGCTGATCAAATAATACAATCTTTCCGGCAAGTTTCCCTTTGTAAGGGGCAAGGTCGGTAATGGTATCTGCTTTGATCAATATTACTTCAGATTTAATTGGACCTTTGGTACCCGGTGTCCATGCTTTAGGAGCGCCAATAATGGCGTGGTAATAAGGAAGGGTAGTGGCGGCATAATACTTATCAATTTGCCAGCCTTTTCCAAATGTTCCCCAGGATTCCAGGTGGACGTTTTTTAGTCCCCAGGAAGTGAATTGCTGTACCGCCCAGTCCTGCGCACGTTTGAGTCCTGGAGAGTTAGACAATCGCGGACCTGCTACATCTGTAATCTGGAAGGCAATGTCCATTACTTTTGAGTTTTCAAGCCCTTCCTGGCGGATTTTCTGGATCGCCGGAAGATCTAGTTTTTCCTGCGCAAACAGGGAGATACTCCAGCTGATGGCCAGCATAGTTAATGTCAGTTTTTTCATATATTTTTTTCTTGCTATCCAGATGAATACCTGAATTTACAGCAAAAGATAATGGCTTGTATTTTTTTCGCTAAATTATTACATCCAGACTGTTGGATATTTGTACCGCAGCGCAGAAGGCAGCTGGAGATAAAATGAAAAGGGTGGTACAAGACCACCCTTTTCTGACTATTAACTAAAACTAAAAATTATAATTTTTACCCTTCAGATGGCTATGGCGTAGCCGATCCTAAAAGAGCTGGATATTCTTTATTTGAAAGAAATGCTGCTTACCTGTGCAATTCCTTTTACAGAAGTACTAGCTTTTGCTGCCATTTCTTCATCTTGTGCATGACTGATGCTTGTCGCAATGGTCAATACCATCATCATGAACACTGGTACCAATAACAATAAGAACGGTGATACATTTGCTAATCTTTTCATGATGTTTGTATTTATAGATGCAGTTTTCATAATCGTTTCGTTTTGATGAAACAAATAGAACAAATTTTAAAATGCTGCTAAAATCTTTTAGACCAAGCACATATTATCCTAGATAAACGCCTGTTTAGGGTAGTTTTGTGATTGATTGTCTATTTTGTCGATTTGGTAGAAAAAAAATGCCCGTTCGTCGAAAGCCAAGCCCTAAAACAGCCGGAAAAATTTACTTTAGGCCTATAAGTTATGGCCTGTAGAAATTTCAGATAAAGGAAATGAATTAGGTTTTATACTTTTGATCACATAAATATTTCAATGAAAAACAAAGGCCCTCTTATTGTACATCTGATTTTTTGGTCGTTTATCTTGTTCCTTCTCGTATTGAGTGTTCTTTTTTCCAAAGAGCCCCAAACGCCATATAAGATTGCCGTTAATTTTGGATATTCCGGGCTGATCAATATCTCTATCTTTTATATTAACTATACCCTATTAATACCCTTATTGGTTAAAGAGCAGAAAAAATATGGCCTTTATATGGGGGCAATTTTATTGCTGATTGTGGTGATGAGTACTATTAAAACGGTATTGGCAAGTTTAAACGCAGACATCATCTTACTGATAAATGATCATGGTACAAGAGAATTTGTGACCTTAGGTAAATATGCGTTAGCTGCAGTTTTTACCTCTGGATTTTTTGTTGTGGTTTCTGCATTACTTAAATTTGGAATTGATTGGTTTGGTAATGAACGGATTCAACGCGACCTGGAATCTGAAAAGAAGGAGATGGAGCTGCAGTTTCTAAAATCACAATTGAACCCTCATTTCTTATTCAATTCCTTGAATAACATTTATTCACTGGCTTACCAGAAATCAGATAAAACGGCAGATGCGATTTTAAAACTTTCAGAGATTATGCGCTACATGATTTATGAAAGTAATGATAGTTGGGTTTCTCTCAGCAAAGAAATTGAATACCTGCACAGTTATATAGAACTACAGAAATTAAGGTTCAGAGATGGTGCTTCAGTGCAGTTTCAATTGAATGGCGAGATTGATGATCAGCAGATTGTACCGCTCATTTTAATCTCTTTTGTAGAGAACGCGTTTAAGCATGGTGTGGCCAATGATCCTAAAGATCCGATTAGGATCAACATTATTGCCAATCAAAAGATCCTACATTTTAGTATCACAAATAAGAAAAACCAACATAATAAAGATGAAGTGGGAGGCGTAGGCCTCAACAATGTAGAGCGAAGGTTACAATTGCTATATCCTGATAGATATAAATTAAATATTGTAAATTCGGCTACCCATTACACGAGTGAATTAATGCTAGATTTATGACAAAATTAAGATGTATTGCGGTCGATGATGAACCATTGGCGCTGGATATTATAGAAGATTATGTGTCAAAAGTACCATTCCTAGAACTGGTAAAAAGAACAGAAAATGCTATTGAAGCCTTACAAATGGTACAGGCTGGTGGGATTGATCTGGTATTTCTGGACATTCAAATGCCTGAACTTACAGGAATCCAGTTTCTGAAAATTGCTAATGGCAAATCTAATTATATCCTGACGACCGCTTACTCTCAATATGCCCTGGAAAGTTACGACCTGAATGTTTCTGATTACCTGCTGAAACCGATTGCTTTCGATAGATTCTATAAAGCCGTGGAAAAAGTACACAATCAGCAATTGAAGAGCCTGGAGCAGGCTCCACTGGCACCAGTTGTTGCACCAGTAGTGGCTGCTGCACCTACCGCTCATCCGGTACAGGACTTTATCTTCGTGAAAACTGAACATAAAATCCAGAAGATTCAACTGGATGATATCCTTTATATCGAAGGTTTAAAAGATTATATCTCTATTTATACAAAGGCGGAAAGGGTAATTACCCTGCAAAACATGAAAAAAATGGAAGAAACCCTGCCTAGTAGTCAGTTTATAAGGGTTCATAAATCTTATATCATCTCCCTTGATAAAATTGAAAGTATTGAACGCAGCAGGATTACCATTTTTGGTAAAGTTATCCCAATAGGAGATACTTATCGTGATGAGTTTTTCAAGCGGATCGACAATAAGAATATTTAAAGATCAGGAAAGGCTATTGACCCAATTTATGGCGAATGGCCTTTTCTGCTTCCTGTGTCACCTCTTCAGGATTTTTACCTGCAGGCTCAATCGGTGTTAATACCGTCCAGCGGATCTTTTCTCCAAAACTTAGCGGATAACTTCCATATTGTACCAGCTTCCATGAATTTTCTATGGCAATGGGTACAATCAGTGCATTTGGCACCTTTTTAAGCAAGGTGGCAATTCCACCTACATGGAAAGGTTTCAACAGCCCATCTTTTGAACGTGTGCCTTCAGGAAAGATCATTGCCGACCAATTATTTTCTTTCATGCGCTGTCCCAGTTTAATGATTTCTCCAACAGCTTGTTTACTGTCTTTACGGTTAATATTTGCTCCACCACCATGCTTCAGGTTGAAAGAGATCGAAGGGATGCCCTTCGTTAACTCGATTTTAGAGATAAACTTGACATGGTGTTTTCTTAAAAACCAAATCAGAGCCGGAATGTCATACATACTCTGGTGATTCGCTATAAAGATAATCGGCCTATCCCCAGGCAATCCCTGTGTGTTGATAAAGGTCACAGAAGCACCCATAAATAGGTCACAATAGGTGAGGCAGAAATTTAGCGCATCTACCGAAGCTTTATGCGCTTTATAGCCAAATACATGGAAACAAACCCATTGCACAGGTTGGAAAATTAATAAGCTAAGTAGGAATAGTATATAAAATATCGGGCTGAAAATGTATCCTAGGAATTTATTCATAAAGGGCTGTTGTAACGTTAAAAGGGTTTTCCTGAAGTATAATTTTAGTTTTTAGAATGGCGGCAACGCTCATACTGTCGGTGATTTCTCCGTTTAATACCATTTGATAGGCCGATTCGAAAGGAAGTTTCCGGATTTGAAGCTGTTCCGTTTCTTCTGGTTCAGCTTCGCCCATAGTCAGGCCACGGGCAATATAAATGATGGCAAGTTCATCACTCACAGAATTAGATAGATGCATGCGTTGGATTTCTTCCCACTGTGTAGCGATAATGCCGGTTTCTTCTGCCAGTTCGCGTTTTGCACTGTCTAAAGGATCAGTGTCCAGTGGACCTCCTCCCTCAGGAATTTCCCAGCTATAGGCTTTCATGGGAAAGCGGTACTGTCCAACAAGCCAGGTGTTCAATTCATCATCTAAAGGAAGGATTCCTATGGCATAGTTCTTAAAGTGGACTTCGCCATATATTCCTTTGCCTCCCGATGGATTGAGCACCTGGTGTTCTGTTAATCCGATCCAGTTATTTTCATAGACCTTACGGCTTTCCAGAATGGTCCAGGGGTTGTTTTCTTCCATGGACGCAAATATACTTAAAATGACTCTTCATCGGAACGCATTTCCGATTGATCAGATTTTTTGGTTTTCTTAGATTTAAAGTCGGTTTTTCCGAATCGGTAAGAGAAGGTTAAACTGCCCATTGTACCTTGCATATAACGTTCGAAATCAATCATAGACTTCGTAGTACTGGTCGTCATGCTCCAGGCACGGGTATTGAAAAGATCCCTAACATTTAAACTTAAAGAAGCTTTCTTGTTTTTGAAGTCGTATTTCGCACCGGCATCCACTCCATACATTGCGTTTCTTGTGCCCTGTGCCATCACCTGACGCGCGCGGTAATCTCCTTTTACTTGTAAGGTAACGCCATAAGGCAACACAAAGTTGTTGGTTAGGTTGGCATTCCATGTGAATCCTGAATTTTCAATCACTCCAGTTGCAGGAACACCGTCTATTTTACTCTGGTATAAGTTTGCATTGGCGGTGAAATTCCAAGCTTTAAGCACATCAAATCGGCCAATTAACTCCAAACCACTAGACAGTTCTTTGGTTAAATTTTCAGGAGTCGTGATGGTAATTCCGTTTTGATCAGGCTCGGTTCTGATTCTCTGAATCACATCATTAGTTTGACGCATGTAAGCGGTAGAAATGAAGGTAATCTTTGGCCAGAATTTACTATAACTCAATTCAAAGGCGTGTACATCCTCCGGTTTAAGGTTTGGATTTCCCTGACGGTAGTTAAAAGGATCTGAAACATCCAGGAAAGGATTGGTATCCCAGCCTCTCGGTCTGTTTACCCTTCTGCTGTAACTCAGTTGTACTTGTTGTTCTTTTGATAATTTTTGTGTTAAGAAGATACTTGGATATAGCCTGGTATAGGCTACTTTGCCAGGAACATAGCTGAGTTGACCGGTATTGTTAAAGACACCTAAACGGGTGTCTAATGTGGCATCCTCTGCTCTTAATCCCACCTGGTAACCGAAGTTTTTAACCTGGTTCTGGTAATTGGCGTATAGCGCATGTACCTGGTCTTTACTATTAAAATCATTGGTTAAAGCCAGATTAGGTCTGAACTCATCTTCGTAATTGCTGAATTTTTCTGAAAAATTGCTGTTCTCCGAAATACGAATCTGGCTACGGTATCCAGCCTCCAGTTTACCCGTTTTACCAACAGGAAGGGTATAGTCCGTTTGGAAATTGTAATTTCTATTAAAGCCCGTTCCCTCATTACGAACGAGTTCAGGAAATTGAACTACCGGGAGGCCATTGACGTTGTATACTTCCGTATTGTACAACTGTAAATTGTTGTTGTCTCCTTCAGAGAAACTTACATTGAAGGTTAGCTCTTCTCGAGGCTTCGTGAATTTGTGGCTATAATCTAGGTTAAGGTCGTAACTTCCGCCCGATCCAAGATTGGTATTTGTTCTTCTGCTCAATTCTACAGGCTCAAAGCGCCTGTTTAATTGATCTATGGTTAGGAATTCAGTTCTATCATTGTCTCTGAGGTTAAAGCCGGCAGCAAAGCTGATCACATCTTTATCAGTTAGGTAATAGTCTATGCCCGCTTTCGCATTGTGTCCTTTATCTAAGGAATTAGAAATGGTATTCTGATTGGCAAAAGCTGGTAGAAAGGTAGTGTCTCTATAGGTGATATTGTTAAAGCCACCCCCATTTCTATTGCCGTAACGGTAGCTGTAATTTCCATATAGGTTTATTTTACTATTCTGAAAACTTAAACTTGTACTCGCGTTGTAGTTGTCACGGTTACCGGCAGTTAAAGCCAGGTTTCCGTTCAGTCCGAGTTTCTTGTTTTTCTTTAATACAATGTTGATAATACCTGACTGTCCTTCCGCATCGTATTTCGCCGATGGGTTAGTAATCAGTTCCACACTTTCAATGGAACTCGCCGGAATGGATTGCAGAATTTGTGCTACGTTTCCGCCAGCAATCAGAGAAGGTTTTCCATCAATGAGTACTTTAACGCCTGTAGAGCCTCTTAAGCTCACATTTCCGTCCATATCTGATTGTACAGAGGGCACATTTTGTAAAAGGTCGGCAGCAGATCCGCCCTCACTTACTAAGCTTTGATCTACAGAGAATATTTTTTTATCTACGCCCAATTGCATTGTGCTTTTTGCTGCGGTAATGGTCACCTCATTTAAGGCTGTTCCTTTGGCAGTGTTCATTTTGATCGTACCCAGATTAATGTTGTTGATGCTGGCATTGATCGTGATAGAATCGCGTACCATAGTCTGGTAGCCTACATAACTCAACTTAAAAGTGAAAACTCCTTTTGGCAATCCTACAAGGGTTAGATTTCCGTTGATATCAGTTTGAATCCCTTTAATCAGGGCTTTGGTTTTTCGGTTAAGGATAACAGCCGTTGCAAATGGAATGGTTTCATTGGTTTTTGCATCGACCACTTTCGCGGTAATTTTACCATCGCCGGTAGTTTGGGCGTTAAGTTTTACAGTTGTAATACAAATGGCAAGGGTTAAAAATAGTACTTTGTGTAACAGATTCTTCATCGGAACTTTCTCTCTTAGTTTTGGTTTTGTTTAGGATGGACAAAGAAAAGGGCCGGAAGTTTAAAAAAGGAGTCGTAACTATTTTATTACAGCTAAATATGATAAATTACCCTAATATTTTTGAGAACGAAGGAATCAGCTATGCTGCCTATCGCGAATTAGTAAATAAACTGCTACTGGAAAAGAAAACAACCGGCGAAGACCATAGCGATGCCATGCTGCATTATACGAAGATGAATGTGCAGAGAATGAATAGGGTAGATAAAACAGTGACTTTAAATCCTGATTTATTGGAAGCCTTAAAAAACTTGAAAAATAAATATCGTTTTCTGGTGATTTCTGAAGGTTGGTGTGGAGATGCAGCACAAATAGTTCCTGTTTTCAATAAAATTGCAACGGCTACCCCGGAGAAAATAACCCTTAAATTTGTTTTGAGAGATCAGAATCTTCCATTGATAGATGCACATTTAACGAATGGGGGCCGTGCGATCCCTGTATTGTTGATTTTAGATGATGCCGGAAAGGTGGTTTATCAATGGGGACCACGACCAAAAGTATTGCAGTCCCTGCTGGCAGAATGGAAGAAAGAAAGCACTGATATGATGCTCATCGCAGAGCAGCTTCATAGCTGGTACGCCAAAGATAAGACTCAAAGCACACAAGAGGAGCTTAGTGCCGTAATTCAACAGCTCGATTAAATTAACTGGGTTATCACCATTAAAAGAAGAAATTAGGGAGGTTTAGTCAACAGTAACGGTTAGACCTTCTTGCTGTAAAATTTTACGGTAAACTTCCATTTCTGTAAAGGAACCTTCTAATACGGCGCACTTCCCTTTATTGTGGACCTCTAAAGCAATTTTCTCTGCTTGATTTTCTGAATAATCCAGGTACTTCATCATACAGTAGATCACATGGTCGAATGTGTTAATATCATCATTCCAAAGGATTAACCGATGCACGGTTTTTAAGGAGGTTAGGATCTCTTCTAATGTAAAGGTTTCTTCTTTTGTTTCTGTTGACATCCTACAAAAATAAGCTAATTTCAAAATAATGTTGTAGTTAAAGTTTATTTTGCTTAAAATTTGTATTAAATCCAAATATGATGCATCGTTCAAAAATTGCCGGAATAGGATATTACGTGCCTAAGAATGTTTATACCAATGATGATTTGTCCCATTTCATGGATACAAATGATGCCTGGATACAGGAACGAACTGGAATAAAAGAGCGGAGATTTGCAGATCGGCTGGAAGAAACGACTACCACAATGGGGATCGAAGCTGCGAAAATTGCTATCGAACGCGCGGGAACTACCGCGGAAGACATCGACTTTGTCATCTTCGCCACCCTAAGTCCGGATTATTATTTCCCAGGATGTGGCGTACTACTGCAACGTGAAATGAAAATGAAGGAGATCGGTGCATTAGACGTTAGAAATCAATGCTCAGGATTTGTTTATGCGCTTTCCATTGCTGATCAGTTTATTAAAACCGGAATGTATAAGAATATCCTGGTGGTAGGGAGTGAAAAGCATTCCTTTGCTATGGATTTTGAAACGCGTAGCAGGAATATATCGGTGATTTTTGGTGATGGAGCGGGAGCAGTAGTCTTACAACCTTCAAAAATAGAAGGGCAGGGGATCATGAGCACACACCTACATAGTGATGGTGCAGATGCAGAAATTTTGGCGATGTATTACCCCGGAGCCAGTGCTAATAAATGGTTGAAAGATAAACCAGGATATCCAGATCAGGAATTGGGGGGCTTATTTATGACCACCGAACAGCTGGAGAGTGGCGCAGCGCTTCCGTATATGGATGGACCTGCGGTATTTAAGAAGGCAGTAGTGAAGTTTCCAGAAGTGATCAAAGAAGCATTGGAGGCAAATAATTTAACGCCAGCAGATCTGGATATGTTGATCCCACACCAGGCAAATTTAAGGATCAGTCAATATGTTCAGCAGTTGTTGGGACTGAGCGACGATAAAGTATTCAATAATATTCAGAAATATGGAAATACCACTGCGGCATCTGTGCCGATAGCTTTATGTGAAGCATGGGAAGCAGGGAAAATTAAAGAAGGCGACTTGGTATGCCTGGCCGCCTTTGGATCAGGTTTTACCTGGGCCAGTGCTTTAATCAGATGGTAATCGTATAATTAATGTATATAATGTAAGCTAAAGGGTTAACTCCCTTTAGCTGATTTTGTCATTTGGGCAAACATATCCCACATCTCTTCTGGAATGGCCTCAAGTCCGTTAAACTGGCCGGCACCTTGCAACCACTCGCCGCCATCAATACTAATGACTTCCCCATTGATATATCCAGCGAAATCACTGATTAGAAAGGCCGCCAGATTGGCCAGTTCCTGATGTTCTCCTACTCTTTTTAAGGGTACCCTGTTTTTAAAATCGAACTTCTCCGCGAGATCTCCGGGGAGTAAGCGTTCCCAGGCCCCTTTTGTAGGAAATGGCCCTGGTGCAATGGCATTGGTACGAATGCCATATTTGCCCCATTCTACGGCCAAAGAACGTGTCATTGCCAATACACCACCCTTTGCACAAGCCGAAGGAACTACATATGCAGAACCGGTAAAAGCGTAAGTGGTAACAATGTTTAATACACTGGCACTTTGTTTTTCCTTAATCCAGTGTTTGCCAAAGGCAAGCGTGCAGTTTACAGAACCTTTGAGTACAATGTCAATTACTGTAGAAAAGGCATTGGCCGAAAGGCGTTCTGTTGGAGAGATAAAGTTTCCTGCCGCATTGTTTAACAAAGCATCTACACGACCAAAGGTTTTCAAGGTTTCAGCCAATACATTTTCTACCTGTTCATATTCCCGTACATCGCAGGCAACAGCCAAAACTTTACCACCGGTTTCCTTTTCCATCTCTGCGGCCGTCTTTTCTAGGACATCCGCTTTTCTACTGGTGATCACCAGATTGGCGCCTAATTTCAGGAAGTAGGTTCCCATCGCTTTACCAAGGCCGGTTCCACCACCAGTAACTACGATCGTTTTTCCTTTTAAGGCATCATCTCTTAACATAGGTTGATTGTACATGAGCTATTTTTTTTGCAGGTTATCAATGATGGTTTTCAAAATATTTCTGGTGGTAGGTGCCCACCATTGCTTCAACATGACGGCCAATGCTTCTGTCTGGTTAGCGCGGGTGGCTGCTATCAGGTCTTTTCTGATATTCAATTTGCTTTGCTCCCAGGTATTCCTTTCCATGGCCATGTATTTTCTGATCTTGCGTTCCGCTGCGGTTAGAATACTTTCTGGATTGATCAGTTCGTCCACCAGGCCGATCTTAAGGGCTTCTTCCGGACTGAATAATTTGCCTTCAAGCAGACTTCTTGTGGCATGAGCAGTACCGATCCAAAAGGAATACAGGCTGAAAATGCTACCTGGAACAATTATTCCTACGGGAACTTCATTTAGTCCAATAATCGCCTTTCCTTCTGCCATTATTCTGTAGTCGCAAGCTAATGCAATCACACAACCTCCAGCCGGACTATGTCCGTTGATGGCTGCAACCAGTGGTTTGCGGAAAGCAGTAATGTTGGCGGTAAAGTCCAGAAAAAGATGCCAGAAAGACTCTGCTTCTTCTTCTGAGTAGCCATACAGTTCAATTAAATCAAGTCCGGCAGAAAAGAAACCTTCTTTTCCTGTGATGATTACCCCAGCAATATTTGGGTCTGAAGAAATACTATTCATCATATCATTCAGTTCGGATATCATCTCACGGTTTAAAGCATTGGATCTTCCACGGTCCAAGGTAATCAATGCTAAATGGTCTTTTATGGTGACTTTTATCGTATTCATATATTTATTATTTTACTTCATAAGTATAAACGGTTCTTGCCAGATGCCCCATCAGGTCCATTCCTTCCAAAACTACCCTATAAGTTCCTGGCTCATCGGTGTTAAAGAAGCTGAAATTCGTTTTTCCTGTCGGATCACTAAGGAGTTGTGGTCCCCAATATACAGTAGACCTAAAATCGGGAGCATTGTTTGGTTCAGCAACATCATATTTAGGCGAATAGAATTCTTTTGGAACGGTGTATCCTTTAGGGTTAATAACAATCAACCCCGGGGTAGGGCTGTTGGAATAATTGCCACCGCCACGTTTCGTTGTGATGACCAATACCCCACCGCCTCCATTAGAGCCATAGATAGCCGTGTTGCCTGCTGATTTAAGGACTTCTATAGTTTCAATATCGAATGTATTAATATCATCCAGATTGATATCGTCCAGACGCATTCCATCCAATATTATGGTCATAGGTGTCCTTCCTCCACTTCTTGAGAGATAGGCCTTGCCATTCATGATTAATAAACCAGCTACGCGGCCTTGCAGACACATCGTAAGCATTTGGCAATTACTCAACTGTTCCGCAGTAATGACCGCATCGGCCCTTCCTGCTCCATTTAAGTTTTGAGAGTTTTTTGCCAGTGATCTTTGCTGTGTGATTTTCACCTCTTTTAATTGTAATGTTTTTTGTAAGATACCACGTTTACTTTGGTCGTTGAAATATTGGTTACTCTGCTTCAGATAACCAGACAATGCCTCATTAACGTTGATTTCTATGTCGCCATTATTCTTACTTTTGGTAACCACTTGTCCTGGAATAATATCCATTTTAATATCCAACCTTTTTTTACCACTCCCCGTTCTTGCCTGTACGATAAATTTCGGATCATCCACAAAAACCAGGTTGTCGAAATTAAACCGGCCTTGTTCATCAGTGAGTGTATCTAGTGAGAAAAAACCTGCTGCAGTAGAAAGAAGGGTGACTTTGCTTTTAGGAGCGGGCTTGCCCGAATAATTGGTGACTACACCACTAAAGCCTAATGTTTTTTCCGGGTGAAATCTAATAATGGGTGGCGTATTATTAATCACATTTTTCCATAATATCCTACTCCAACCTTGAGTAAGCATGAGGTTGTCCATATTTTTAGCCACTTCTGGTCCTTCTTCTATGAAATAATAGTTGGGCTTTTCAATATAGCCAATCAGGTCTGAGCTGAGTAATAAGGTGGTCAGAATATTACTTTCAGTTTCTGGTTCGGGTTTTACAGCATTGTTGTTAGTAACAGATACCGAGAACATTCCTGGTACCGGATTTCCATTGAAACTGCTTTTTAGCTGGATGGCTACTTTTTCCCTTTTTGCATACACCGCTTTCTCTGTGGATAATTGTACCGTTGCACGGTCTTCTGGATTATAAACAAAAGCAAGGCGTTCGGCGATAGGTTGGTTCGCTTCAGAAAACAGGCTGAGTTGTAAAATGCCCTCAAGAAGTTCTTTTCGTGGAATATTAATGGTCGCGAGTTGATCGGTGATGGTTACCTCAGGACTGAACATCACATTCCCACTGTGTTGCCCAACGAGTCTGAGCTTAACAGGTCCGGTTAGGTTATTACTTCGCATGATTTTAACGGTCAATTTTTCTTTATCTGTACCAGTTACTGTCATGGCGTATCCAGAACTTTGGGTAATAGGAAGTTGAATGCTTTTTTCTGAACCGTCTGCAAATTTAACTTTCGCAATGTACCTGATGCCAGTCTGTGGGTTAATAATGAAGTTTCCCATGCCCAAATGTTTAGTTTCAAATCGGTTGATTTCAATGCCATTTGGATCAAGAATGGTACCGCTGATGTTTTCTCCATGGCCTGACGCATTAACGGCTTTTACGCCAATTTTCGTCGGTAGACCTTCTATCAGGTTACCACTTTCCGGGAAAAATTGAACATCAACTGATCTGGAAGTCGCTTTAATCGGGATTTCTCTGGTTATTTTTTTATCATCTGGTAAGCTAATGGTGGCAACAATTCTTCCTTTTTTACTGATGTCTGGTTGATTGTTTATAAAACTAAGTGAAATTTCTCCTTTTTTGTTGGTGATGGCTTTGCCTTTTAGGAAGCTTTTAGAGTCTAACTGTATTTCATATCTGACATCATTTTCAACATATGGATTACCATCTTTGTCTTTGAAGCTGATGTTTGCCGTTACTCTTTCCCCCTTATCTTCCTTGCTATAACTGTAATCCGTATTGGTAAATACCTGATTGGTCCAGGAATATCCTATTTTGATGGTCTTGTCGAAGAAGAACTCAGGGCCGGTATTTCTCATCCACTGGGTATAAGCACGAACTCTGTAATTTCCTTCGGTCAAAGTATCCGGTAGGCTAAAGTTTCCCCAGGTTGCGCCTGCCATAACTGGTAGTTTTAATTGCTGCTTTACCGAATCTCTTTCATTTATGAGTTCTACATATAATATTTTACTAATATCGGAAGATTCTTGAGTGGTTCCATTATAGATGTAGGCTTTAAACCAAATGTTATCACCTATCGCATAATATGGCTTGTCCAAATGTAGGTGGACTTTTTCCTGCGGATATTTCTGATTGAATTCCTTCATTCTCTCCAGGAGAAGTTCAAAGTTATCATTTAGTACCCCTGAAGCAAAAGCGAAGAAGACGCCGGTAATTAATAGGAGGGGATAAAGAAATTTACGTTTCATATTTATGAGTACTAACAAATAATAAAGCCTCAATATACAAATATTGAGGCTTAAAGTAAATTTAAAAGAAAGAGAATTAAGTGGTTAGAACTCGTTTTTCCACATCATGCTCTCCACTGGTTTAGTGGTTTTGTTATTGTATTTTGCATCTCCCTTGGTATTATACATGGTTTCAATCTCTCCATCTACACCAAAGTAGATCAATTGACCAATAGGCATTCCGGCATAAATTCTTACAGGTTGTGCACAGGAAATTTCCAGGGTCCAGGTATTGCAGAAACCAACATCGCCTTTTCCGGCAGTAGCATGGATGTCGATGCCTAAACGCCCTGTACTGGACTTGCCTTCTAAAAATGGTACATGCGCATGAGTTTCTGTATATTCCAGCGTTACTCCCAGGTAAAGTGTACCTGGTTGCAGCACAAATCCATCTTTCGGGATCTCAAAGTTTTCAATTTTATTATGAGCCTTAGCATCAAGAACCCTATCTGTATAAGTAGCCAGATATTTGCCTAAATGTACGTCATATGAGTTTGTACCCAAACATTCGGGTTTAAAAGGTTCAATTATGATGGTGCCCTTCTCAATTTCTTCGAGAATTCGTTTGTCGGAAAGTATCATTTTATCAAGTATTGGGCTAAATTATGATTAATTTAAGATACTTTTGCATAGTTTTCTAAAATAGAGATGCCCGTAGTTTTTAATAAAAATATTGACGAGAATACCATACTTGCTGTGTGGAAAATCGAAGAGACCGAAGAGCAGTTGCTTTCCGGCCTACAATTGAAACAGCATGAGCTGGATTTTATTTCCTCTTTAAGCAACGGGAAACGCCTGCTACACTGGTTAAGTACCCGTGTGCTGCTGAGAACCATGCTAAAGACTTCTGAGTATATTGATTGCCAGATGGATGAGCATGGGAAACCCTTTCTACCCAATCTTGATTACCACATTTCCCTAAGCCATTCTTACGATTATGCCGCGGTGATTATTGGTAAAAACAGGAAAGTTGGCGTAGATATCGAATTGATCAAACATAAGATCAAAAGCATCAGACATAAGTTTTTATCTGATATCGAGTTGGCTCAAAAACAGATTGGAGATAATATCAATGGACTGTATGTGTGTTGGTGTGCTAAAGAAGCCATTTATAAATGGAATGGCAGAAAAGGCCTTGAGTTTAAGCAGGATATTTATATCAAACCTTTCAAATTAAAGAATGAAGGTAGTTTAAATGCATTAGTTACGCTTCCGGAGGGGATGAAAGAACTCACTGTGAACTACTTTAAAACCGCTGATGGCTATATGCTGGGTTATGTAGTTGCTTAATTTTCAAAAGATGAATAAGAAAGTAGAATTCATAGATTGGGGACTGACCGATTATCAGGAAGCCTGGGATAAGCAAGAACTTATTTTTAATCAGACAATTGCGCTGAAAACCAATAACAGGAATAATGACACGCAGTTGGAAACGCCTAATTATCTGGTTTTTGTAGAGCATCCACATGTATATACGCTTGGAAAAAGTGGGCACCAGGAGAATCTATTACTCGACGAACAGGGGCTACAAGAGAAACAAGCTACTTATTATAAAATCAATCGGGGCGGCGACATTACTTATCATGGCCCTGGACAAATCGTGGGATATCCAATCCTCGATCTGGATAACTTTTTTACAGATATTCATCTTTATCTTCGTACACTCGAGGACGCCATTATACTGACTCTTAAAGATTATGGAATTGAGGCTGGCAGATCACCAGGTTTTACAGGAGTTTGGTTAGATGCAGATACCGATAAAGCGCGTAAAATATGTGCTATGGGAGTAAGATGTAGCAGATGGGTAACCATGCATGGGTTCGCTTTTAATGTCAATACAGATCTTAATTACTTTAAAAATATTGTCCCTTGTGGCATTGATGATAAAGACGTAACTTCCATGCAACGGGAATTAGGTCGTCAGCTCGATATGGAAGAAGTGAAAAATGTATTGAAAGGGCATATTGCCAGTCTGTTTCAAATGGAACTCTCCTAATTGAAAGCGAATCCATTTTTCATTGTATGGATGATACTCACGCTCTTGAGTAGCTTCACGATTTTATTCCCACTATTCTTTTCCAAAGAAACCGTATTACGAAATACGCCTACTTGCGTTTCAAAAAGTAAATATCAACAAGAATGCTTTCTGTGTGGCTCCACAACTGCTTTTACTGCGCTTTCTAAAGGAGATCTTCCTGAAGCCTTTCGTCTTAATAAGTTAAGTCCATTCATTTATGGCTTCTTTTTAATTAATATTTGTTTTTTTGTTGTATTTTTCCTCCACGTTTGGCGCAAATCACTGTCTGTACAGAAGAATAAGCCGGATCAGTAACACTCTTAACCTGTAACCATTTAAACTATATATTTTTATGCAAATTGCAAGTTTGGTCCTAGGACTTTTATCTGTTATTGGGATGCTGATCGCATTTATCCCTTGTTTTGGCTCGCTAAACTGGTTGAATATTCCCTTCGCGGTAGTGGGCTTCATCATTAGCATTATTGCTTTTACACGGACAACTTTACCTGGAGAAGATAAAGGTTATTCAAAAGCAGGGTTGATTTTATGCTCAGTGGCGATCATCTTTGGTTTCATACGCTTAACACTTGGTGGCGGAATACTTTAGTATCTTATAATTATGAAAAACCAATTGACCTATCTTGCATTGGGAGATTCTTATACCATTGGTGAAGATGTAGTTGAAAGCGAAAGTTTTCCAAATCAATTGCAGCACCAGCTGGAAGCAGAGGGCTTGTCTATCGCTACACCAATGATCATAGCAAAAACTGGCTGGACCAGTTCCGAGTTGCAAGAGGCCATTGCTCTGCATCAGACTTTAAAGGGGCAGCAATTTGATTTCGTAACTTTGCTAATCGGTGTAAATAACCAATATAGAGCTGAATCCAAAGCTAGTTATCGCGAAGAGTTTAAAGGACTATTGCAAACGGCTATTCATTTTGCCCACAGTAATCCTAAAAATGTATTTGTGCTTTCGATTCCAGATTGGGGAGTAACCCCTTATGGGATGAAAAGCGGACGGGATCTGGCTATTATTACTACAGAGATTGATGAGTTCAACGGGGTCAACCGGGAAGAAACGCTTGCTCTAGGTGTAAACTATACGGATATTACAAGTATTTCACGACTTGCGTTTTCAGATCCAGAAGGCATGATTGCTGCAGATGGATTACATCCTTCTGCTCAAATGTATCATCAGTGGGTAGTTCAATTGGTTCCAATAGTAATAAAGCGCCTGAAGTAATTCAAGCGTTTTATTATTAAAGATTAACATTCCGGTAAACTGATCGGAATGTTGGTGGCCAAACCACCATCTGATGTTTCTTTATATTTTGAGTTCATATCTAATGCGGTTTCCCACATGGTATTCACGACTGCATCTAAACTTACTTTTGCTTTATCAGGATTACTTTGTAGTGCCAATTGACTAGCAGTAATAGCTTTGATTGCACCCATGGTATTTCTTTCGATACATGGGATCTGTACCAGGCCACCAATAGGATCGCAGGTTAAGCCTAAATGGTGTTCCATTGCGATTTCTGCCGCCATTAATACCTGACGTTGAGACCCGCCTAAACATTCAGTTAATGCTGCTGCGGCCATTGCGGAAGAAACACCAATTTCTGCCTGACAGCCACCCATTGCTGCCGAAATAGTTGCGCCTTTTTTGAAAATACTACCTATTTCTGAAGCACAGGCAATAAATTGGGTAATTTTCTCTTCGGTATAGCCATCGCAAAAAGCGATGTAGTATTGTAAAACAGCTGGGATTACACCTGCTGCGCCATTGGTTGGCGCAGTCACTACTCGACCAAATGAAGCATTTTCCTCATTTACCGCCAGCGCAAAGCAACTCACCCAATCCAGGATATAGTTGAAACCATTTCCACCATCTCGGATAGCCATCAGCCAACTCTCATAATTGGTATAGGTATGGTTGCCGACTAGTCGTTTATTTAGGGCACAAGCTCTTCGGGCCACGTTTAGTCCGCCGGGTAAGAAACCTGCAGTATGACAGCCTCTGTAAGTACAATCCTTCATCACATTGAAGTGTTGCATGATGCCTTTTCTAGTCTCAACCTCGGAGCGCCAGGCTAGTTCATTCTCCATGACCACCTCAGAAACCTTTAATCCAGTGGTTAAGCACCAATGCAAAAGATCTGCTGCTTTTTCCACAGGGAAGGGGAGATCTACCTGTTCTTTATCACTGCCACTTTCTCCTTCTTTTAGGACAAATCCACCACCTATAGAATAATAGGTTTCAGAGATGGCTTTTCCAGTATTTAAGAATGCTTGGAAAGTAACGGCATTGGGATGGAAAGGAAGGCTTTCAAAGAAAAGGAAAACCAAGTCTTCCTCATAGTTGAAAGTGATGTCTTTTTCGCCGTTTAAGTTTAATATTTTGTAAATTTTAATTTCTTCTACAGTAGAATCAATTGAATTCACATCAAAGGTTACCGGATCAGCCCCAATCAGCCCCAATAGGATGGCTACATCTGTTCCATGTCCTTTTCCTGTTTTAGCAAGGGAACCATATAATAAAATTTTCACCTGATCGACTTGCTCCAGTAGGTCTTTCTGTTTTAGTAAGGCAGTAAATTGCTGAGCCGCCCGCCATGGACCTAAAGTATGTGAGCTGGATGGCCCAACACCTATCTTAAAAATATCAAAAACTGAGATCTGTTCCCTTTGCATCTTACAAAGCTAATATAGTTCCGGGACATTTTAGGCTATTAATTGCACTGAGAAAGGATTTTATGCCCTTTTATTCTTAAAAATCAAAGGCAATGATCTTTTTGTCCTGCAGCATACGGTCTACAAATCGTTTGTGATTTTTTGGGCTTCCGATCGCAGTCCAGGTCCCACTAATGGTACCGTTGGCTAGTTCCTGTTTTCCCCGACTTAACTTGAGACCTGAACCTTTGAGGTCTTCTTCGTATTTTTCCAGGCTCTCATTCTCATATTTTTTGACGATGCGGTACACTCGTTTGGTAAAGCGCTGTTCTACCATTTCCTCCAGATAAGGAAAAACCAGTAGTGCGGCAAGCACAATTAAGGTTACCCCGGTAGCCTGTTCATAATAGCCCGCACCAGTAGCCATACCAATTGCGGCAACAATCCAGATCACACAAGCTGTGGTCAGACCTTTTACCTGATTTTCTTCTTTGAAGATAACCCCAGCTCCCAGAAAGCCGATTCCTGTGACAATATTAGAGGCGATCCGGTCATGGCTTGTCACTCCGATTTTTATTGATAAAATGGTGAAAAGGGTAGAACCCAATCCGATCATGATCATTGTTTTTAATCCGGCCTGTTTACTTCTGAGTTCCCGTTCTGCGCCAATCAGGCCACATAAAAGGGTAGCTAGTAAAAATTTGTTTACTTCTGTTTGTGTCAGGAAATGATTGCTTTCTAAAATGTTCTCCATAGCTTGTTCTAAGCTAAAGATAGTAAAGCTTCGCCATAAAAAACAGAAAGCCTCAGAATCGAAATTCTGAGGCTTTCTAAAAGGTTTATTGGGATTGTGAATTACATCATTCCACCCATACCACCACCACCCATTGGAGGCATACCTGCACCAGCAGGAGCATCTTCTGGATCGTCAGCTAATACGCATTCTGTTGTTAACAACATTGCTGCGATAGAAGCTGCGTTTTCTAATGCTACACGACCTACTTTAGTTGGATCGATAACACCGGCAGCGATCAAGTTTTCATATACATCAGTACGTGCATTGTAACCGAAGTCAGCAGTACCTTCTTTAACTTTTTGTACTACGATAGAACCTTCAATACCTGCATTTTGGCAGATTTGACGTAATGGTTCTTCGATTGCGCGTTTAACGATTGCAATACCAGTAGTTTCATCATCATTCACGCCTTTCATGCCTTCTAAAGCTTCGATAGCGCGGATAAAAGCAACACCACCACCTGCAACGATACCTTCTTCTACAGCTGCACGAGTTGCATGTAAAGCATCATCAACACGGTCTTTTTTCTCTTTCATTTCAACTTCAGAAGCTGCACCAACATAAAGAACTGCAACACCGCCAGCTAATTTAGCCAAACGCTCTTGTAATTTCTCTTTGTCATAATCAGATGTAGTTGTCTCGATTTGAGCTTTGATCTGGTTAACGCGAGCTTTGATGTCTTCAGATTTACCTGCACCATTGATGATCGTTGTATTGTCTTTATCAACAAGAACTTTCTCAGCAGTACCTAAGTAAGTAAGGTCAGCATTCTCTAATTTATAACCTCTTTCTTCAGAGATTACAGTACCACCAGTTAAGATAGCGATGTCTTCTAACATTGCTTTTCTGCGGTCACCGAAACCTGGAGCTTTAACAGCAACAACTTTCAGAGAACCACGGATCTTGTTCACTACTAATGTAGCTAATGCTTCGCCATCTAAGTCTTCAGCAATGATCAATAGTGGTTTACCTGTTTGTACTTGTTTCTCTAAAATTGGCAACAATTCTTTCATGTTGCTGATTTTTTTGTCGTAGATTAAGATGTAAGGATTTTCTAATTCCGCTTCCATTTTATCTGCGTTAGTTACAAAGTATGGAGATAAGTAACCACGGTCAAACTGCATACCTTCAACTGTTTTTACTTCAGTTTCAGTACCTTTTGCTTCTTCCACAGTGATTACACCATCTTTACCCACTTTGCCCATTGCCTCAGCAATTAGTGAACCGATAACTTCATCGTTGTTTGCTGAAATAGAAGCAACTTGTTTGATTTTGTTATTGTCTTCACCTACTGTTTGAGATTGTGCTTTTAAGTTAGCAACGATTGCAGTAACTGCTTTGTCGATACCACGTTTCAAATCCATTGGATTTGCACCAGCAGCAACGTTTTTAATACCTGCAGTTACGATTGCTTGTGCCAATACAGTTGCAGTAGTTGTTCCATCACCTGCGATATCCGCAGTTTTAGAAGCAACTTCTTTCACCATTTGCGCACCCATATTTTCAATAGGATCTTTTAATTCGATCTCTTTTGCTACAGTAACACCATCTTTAGTAATCGCTGGTGAACCGAATTTCTTGTCAATAATTACGTTACGTCCTTTTGGACCTAGAGTTACTTTTACCGCATTAGCCAAAATGTCAACTCCTCTTTTCAGGGCGTCACGGGCTTCTACATTATATCTTACTTGCTTTGCCATTTTAAAATATTGTTATTAATGATTGATTGTAATAAGGTTGAATAGGTTAATTCAACGACTAAAGAATTGCGTAAAGATCAGATTCACGCATAATAAGATACTCTTTACCTTCAAAAGTAATTTCAGTACCACCGTATTTACCATATAATACCACGTCTCCAGCTTTAACGCTCAATGGGATTAAGTTACCTGTAGCTTCGGCATATTTACCTGGGCCTACTGCAACTACTGTTCCTTGCTGAGGTTTTTCTTTAGCTGTATCAGGGATATAGATACCCGAAGCTGTTTTTTCTTCGGCAGGAGCAGCTTCAATTACTACTCTATCTGCAATGGGTTTAATGTTTAAAGCCATAACTTATTCTTGTTTTTAATTTTAAAATTAATGTAAAAGGATTACGTGCAGCTGGTATATCAGTTTCTATGCCAAGGAGGTTTTGCTTGCCAAATTTACACGGCATTGTCAGCTAATAGATTAGACGAAACTATTTTTGTGTCAGAGTGGCAGAATTGTGTATAAAGGAGAAAAAAAAGAAAGCATAAAAAAAGTCCGGTATCGAGATACCGGACTTTAGATATTTTTTTGAAATCTCTTATTTCTTTACAGAATCAGTAGGGGTTGTTGCTGGAGCTGTAGTAGCTGGAGCAGATGATCCAAGTGGAGATGGTGTAGGCGTTCTGTCCAAATGTTCCTGGATTTTAGAGTCTACAGCTGCTGCTGATCCACCTGTTTTTGCAATGGTCGTAATAGATAAAGTAAGCACTACAATTAATGCTAATAATACCCAGGTACCTTTTTCAAGAACATCACCAGTACGTTGAACGCCAAACATATTGCTGCCTGATCCGCCTGTTGCAAGGCCACCACCTTTAGGGTTTTGTATCAAAACAAATAGCGCTAAGGCAATGCAGACAATGATTAATAAAATAATTAAAAATAGCATAATCGGTTATATGGTTAAATTTTCTTTTCTATGGATTGGATAAGGTCGGCAAAGTAACGGCTTTTTTCTGGAAACTTCAAACTTAATTTTTCATAAGTCTCTATGGCCTTGTCGTAAAGCATTTGTTCTATGTAAATCTTGGCCAGTGTTTCTGATACGAGGTCATTATGATCTTCTGCACTCTTTTTAGCCTTGTTTTCAGTATTGAGGTGTTCGGCTTTCGGCGGACTAATTTGCGGGTCATTTTTAAGGAAGCTGTCGATGATGTCAGTTCCTTTATGGTGCAGATTTCCGGGAATATATTCCGTTGCAGGTTCATCGGCCAATGGGCTTTGTAAATGGAAAATATGCTCCACATATTGTTGTTGCAACTCATTTGATTTGGCCGGGTCATTGGATTTTCCTGGTTCTACTTCCGTCGTAGCTTTTGGAGTAGTATAAGGTTGGAAAATCTGTTGGTATTCTTTTCTTGTTTTATGTAACCACCACAAAAAGGTGAAAGGCATCTGGTCGTCGTCATATTTACTGACCACCACCGGATCTTCCTGTTTTGCGATTTCTCTTTCCAATGCGGCAAGGCGTTCTTCTTCTTTCAAAATAGCTTCAGGAACGGGTTCCGGGCTAAAGTTCTCCTGAAAAGCAAAGAAATCGGTAGATACAATGTTTTCCAGTACAAAATCGTCGGTTTCAGCAGGCATTAAATCCTCCATTACCGGATTTGTTTCTTCGGATTCGGCAGGCACCTCATCGAGTACAATCTCATCCAGTGTTTCCGCTTGATTACTCAGTAGGTCAAAAGCTGGGGATAGAACAACATTGAAGGTGGTATCTACTAAATATTCTGGCTCGTTGAGGAAGTTATAGAGTAATTGCCCATTCGTATATAAGGCCGCAGTAGCAAGAGAACTATCTTTATCCGAAGTCTCCAAATTAGCTTTAGCTAATAATAAGTGTAGAGGTTGGAAATAAGGATACTTCGATACCAGGTCTTTGAGCATAGGCGCATGATCGGGTCTTACCTTTTCAGGTTCCGCTAATAATACTTCCAGTTCTTGTCTCATGTCTAGTTCCTGCTCCACGTTGCTAAGTTAACAATTGAATTTTCAAATTCTACCAATTTGCAAATGCACGGTCAAAAATATCCTGAGAAATAAGGTCAATCACTTTTTGATTGAGTGCAACCTCTTGTGAGCTAAAACTTGCGCCAGCAGTTGGGAAATCGATAAAACGTTCAATAGGCTCCTCGAAGCTCAACTTAGGATTTAGGTTGTCGGTGTACTTCACATTGACACGAATGGTCATTCTGTTCATTGGAGAGGTATTTCCAACACCACCATTATTCGCGTCGATTACCGTTGTTGGACGGATGTCGTAACTGGTAATGTTCCCCGAGAATACTGCAGCAGGATCATTGGTAGTAATGTTCAGACTGCTCTGGTTGCGAATCATATTTTTTAAAGTTTCCGTCATGTTAGTCGCCATACTTGGAACAACTAAAGTGGCATTATTTTCAAAAAAGAGTACGTTAACCGTTTTCATTTCTGGAGGTATAGAAGAACCATTAAATTTAATGGAACAAGAATTGAAAACAACCACAACCAGCAACAACAATATTTTTTTCATTCGTCTATTTTTAATCTTTTGAGGATGACCTCAGTTAGTTCAAATTCAGTTCTTTAATCTTTCTATATAAAGTACGCTCTGAAATTCCCAGTTCCTGCGCTGCAAATTTGCGCTTTCCTTTGTGTTTTTTCAATGCTTTTTTGATCAGGTCTGATTCTTTATCGATGAGCGACAAAGACTCTTCCACTTCTTCTGCTTCTTGTGTATAATTATAGTCTAAAGGCGCATTCTGAACCGGTTTTTTAATGGTAAAAGTAGGTTCATTAACAGTTTGGTCTACCTCTTGATACAGCTGATTGATATAATGAGTGTTATCTGCGATCACATGAGAAGTATTTCCGCCGCTTTGAATGATCTCTGCAACTAGTTTCTTCAACTCCATCATGTCCTTCTTCATGTCAAAAAGCACTTTGTAAAGAATGTCCCGCTCGGTATAGTCTTCCTTGCTGTTGCCGTTGATGGCCATAGGTAAATTGGTGGCACTTTCATTGGGAATATAGTTCAGTAAGGCCGCAGCAGTTACATTGCGTTCTTTTTCTAATACACAGATCTGTTCAGCAATATTTTTCAGCTGTCTTACATTTCCTGGCCAGCTGTAATTGCTAAGCATCTGTATCGCATCTGGTTCCAGCTGAATCCCCGGACTTCTATATTTATCACTGAAATCCGCGGAAAACTTTCTGAATAAAAGGTAAATATCTTCTTTACGTTCATGTAAAGCCGGAATGCGCAATGGCACTGTATTCAATCTGTAATATAAATCTTCACGGAATTTCCCCGATTTAACGCGGTTGTAGACATCAACATTTGTTGCTGCAATGATCCTGACATCAGTTTTCTGTACTTTAGAAGAACCTACACGCAGGTATTCTCCACTTTCCAAAATCCTTAATAGGCGGGCCTGTGTACCTAATGGCAGTTCGGCTACCTCATCTAAGAATATCGTTCCTCCATTGGCCACCTCAAAATAACCTTTACGGGCCTCATGGGCTCCGGTAAAAGAGCCTTTCTCATGACCGAAAAGCTCAGAATCTATTGTTCCTTCCGGAATAGCTCCACAGTTAACGGCAATAAAAGCGCCATGTTTTCGGGTACTCATTTGATGAATGATATGAGAGAAAACCTCTTTACCACTACCACTTTCTCCGGTGATTAACACAGACATGTCTGTTGGCGCAACTTGTCTGGCGATATCTATTGCCCGGTTCAATAGCGGAGAGCCGCCGATGATGCCGAACCGGTTTTTAATGTCTTGTATGTCCAAAGTTATTTGTCTTTATTGATTAAACAATTTCAGGTACTTCAAGGGCAATGGTTCCTAATAAAGTCGCAGAGGTACAACGGTCAATGTAAACATTAACGTATGTTCCGGCTTTAACTCCTGGCGTTGCAGGGAAAACCACCATCGCATTCTGATCATTTCTTCCACACAGGTCAAGATCAGATTTTTTGGAAGTACCCTCCACTAAAATTCTAACAGTTTTTCCAACAAATTGTTGTAGGCGCATTAAAGAAGTTTCCTGTGCTTTCAGTAATATTTCTGCTAACCTACGTTTTTTCACGGCTTCAGGAATATCATCTTCCAGTTTTCTTGCAGCAAGTGTGCCTGGTCTTTCAGAATAACTGAAGGTAAATGCAAAGTCGTAACCTACATAATCCATTATGCTCAATGTCTCCTGGTGTTCTTCTTCAGTTTCTGTACAGAAACCAGCGATGATATCGGATGAAATTGCGCAACCTGGAATAATGCGTCTGATGGCATCCACTCTATTGATATACCATTCTCTTGTATAAGTTCTGTTCATTAACTCCAATACCCTACTGCTTCCTGATTGAACCGGTAGGTGGATATAGTTACAGATGTTATCGTATTTGGCGATGGCATATAATACCTCGTCAGTAATGTCTTTAGGGTGTGAAGTAGAAAATCTGATCCTTAACTCAGGACTGATCAAGGCCACTTTCTCCAGTAATTGTGCGAAGTTCACCTCGATTGCTGCAGTTTCTTCTGCATCGGTACCTTTCCATTTGTAAGAATCTACATTCTGTCCAAGTAAAGTCACCTCCTTATATCCTTTATCGAATAAGCCTTGTGCTTCTGCAAGGATCGAGTAAGGATCTCTGCTACGCTCGCGGCCTCTGGTAAAAGGAACCACACAGAAAGAACACATATTATCGCAACCACGCATGATCGAAATAAATGCGGTGATGCCATTAGTATTTAACCTCACCGGACTGATGTCTGCATAAGTCTCCTCTCGGGATAACAATACATTGATGGCTTTATGACCATCTTCCACCTGATTGATCAATTGAGGAAGGTCGCGGTAAGCATCAGGGCCAACCACCATATCCACCAATTTCTCTTCTTCCAGAAATTTTGATTTTAAACGTTCTGCCATACATCCTAAAACGCCAACCACTAATTTCGGGTTTCTACGTTTCTCCGCGCTAAACTGCGACAGTCGGTTGCGGACTCTCTGCTCTGCATTTTCGCGGATTGAGCAGGTATTGATAAATACTACATCTGCTTCATGATAATCACCAGTAGTTTCGAAACCCTGATCCTTTAAAATCGAGGCAACGATCTCACTATCTGCGAAATTCATCTGACAGCCATAGCTTTCAATGTACAACTTTCGGCCATTACGGACCTCTGGTGCATCAATAACTAAAGCCTCGCCCTGGCGTTCTTCATCGTGTGTCTTATCTGTAAGCTGTAAATCAATCATAAATGGTTAACATTTTTCTGGGTTCCAAAAATACACAATTAAATTTAGAAATGACAAAGTGGCAGAATCTTAAACGGAAAGAAAATTTCATGAAATAACTTCGGGAACGTATAGGACCTTTTTAATGATTGATTGTCATTGAGCTGAAAATGACTTAAATCCTCTTAAATATGTTCAAAAGCCTCTTCGCAAAAAGTCCTAAGCAGCAGTATGGATGGTTCGGTGATTATTCCTCCTGGGCGGAGGTAGCCGCAGAAACCAGCGGATATGACGCAGGAGTGATCCTTGAGAAAACAAAAACAGCCATTCTGAAAGTAAAAAACGGAGAAGCAGTATATGAAAGAGATTCAGTAACCTTTAGTCATAAGGAATATCCATTTCCTTTAATCTCTTTTTTATTACACAGCGCGGCCTTACAAAAGAAGCCGCTCCACATCCTGGATTTTGGTGGGTCACTCGGTAGTACCTACTTCCAGGTTAAAGAATTTCTAAGCCCTGAAATTTGCGCCAGCTGGAATGTGGTAGAGCAACAACACTACGTAAACTGCGGACAGGAACATTTTGAAGATGACCGGCTTAAATTTTACCATAGCATTGCGGAATGTCAGCAGGAGAAAGCTATAGACCTGGTGGTACTCTCCTCGGTGACACAATACCTAGAGAAACCCCATGACTTTCTGCGTCAGCTGGCGGCTTATCAGTTTCCTTTTTTACTATTCGATCGTACCGCTTTTCACTATGGTGATCAGGATCGGCTCACTTTACAAATCGTGCCGCCTGAAATTTACGATGCTTCTTATCCTTCCTGGTTTTTTAACCAGCCCCGTTTTATGAGTCATTTCCAGGATCATTATCGGTTGGTAGCTGAATTTTCTTCCTATGTAAAAGGAGAAGAAACGATGATGATTAATGGTCTGGAATTGGGTTACGACAAAGGTTTTTACTTTCAAAATTCATCAATTTATGCTTAAATTCTGTACACTTTTTAATACCACCTATCTTTCCCGTGGTTTGGCGATGTATCGTTCTCTGGAGCAATATTGCCCTGATTTTCATCTGTATATTTTTGCGTTTGATTCCCATTGTTATGAGGCATTGACAAATATGGCACTTCCAAAAGCCAGTATCATCTCTTTACAGGAATTTGAAAATGAAGCGTTACTAGCGGTAAAACCCATGCGTACTGAACAGGAGTATTGCTGGACTTCCGCTTGTTGTACCATTAAACACTGTATAGAGAATTTTAAGCTCGACCATTGCACTTACGTGGATGCAGATCTGCTCTTTTTTAGCAATCCACAGGTTTTAATCGATGAGATGGGAGATAAATCAGTATTGATTACCGAGCATAGGTATACTCCTTGTTATGACCAGTCTGGCCCAAGTGGAATTTACTGTGTGCAATTTGTGACCTTCAAAAATACTGATGAAGGAATGGAAGTGTTGAACTGGTGGGTATCTGCCTGTTTGGAATGGTGCTTTAGCAAAATTGAGGATGGTAAATTCGGAGATCAGAAATACCTGGACGACTGGACTACACGTTTTCCCTGTGTACATGTTTGTCAGCATCTGGGTGCAGGTGTAGCACCCTGGAACGTTCAACAATATGCTTTTAAATTGAAATCAGGAAAGTCACAGGGAAAAGCCTTGACCAATGACCTTGATTTTGACCTGGTCTTTTATCATTACCATGGATTTCGCTATTCGGCGAAAAGCAGCTATATGCTTGCACCGGCAATTTATCGTCTGGACCGAAATCAGATCAAGCATCTGTATAAACCTTATGTACGTGCCCTTTCCATCGCCGAAAAACAGATTAAAACCACCGTTAAGGGAGTAATTCCATACCAGGTTGGTAATGAATTGGCCTGGGTAAATCAAGTTTTGGGTCGCTTTTTGGTGTTTACATTACGGGGTTATTATAAAAATTTTTATACCAAAAGGTCTTTTCAGTATGGTTTTATATATTAATAAATTGTAGCCCTACGGATCTTCAATAAATTAGTATTTTAGTTGCCTACTAAAATACTATTATGTGGGGAGTTAAAGGTCAGGGATTTACATTATTCAAAATAGGGGTGTTGTGGGTGATGATGCTGGTGTTCGGAGGCTGTAAAAAGGAATCGGAACGCAGTCAAAAGATTAAACCACCCATAAGGTCTTATGTGGTTACTGCCAGAATAGATAAAAAGGGCGCAAATACAGATTCTGAAGGTACGGCAGTCCTGAAAGGGAAGTATGACGAAGGAAGTAAGTTATTAAGCTATACCTTAGAATATGAGCGCCTGTTGCCAGAACAAATCAGCCTGCGCAATGGTGTGAAAGGTTCAAAAGGTAGCTTAATACAGGAGATCAAACTCCCGGCAGGAAGCACTAAACCTGTTCCTCTGTCGGGAGGAATTGTATTAACCCCATTGCAGGAGCGAAACCTGTTGAAGGGATACTGGTTTGTGGCCATCAATACCTTGCAACGATCACCTGAAATTTCAGGCATCCTTACATTGAAACAAATCTAAGGATAGATCATGAGCAACGAACCGATGAATGCCGCTCTTGATGACGATTTATTACTGATGAATGCCATCAGAAATAAAGATAAAAAGGTATTTGAAACCTTTTATAAAAAGTATTACCGGCAGTTGTTTGTCTTGGCCTTCAGGTATGTAGGACAAACAGAGGCCGCAGAAGAAATTGTACATGATTTGTTTATTAATATTTGGAATAAAGCGGGTCAGTTAAATATTCAGTATGCGATGAAAAGTTATTTATTCAGGTCAATTGTAAATGCCTCACTTAATTTCCTAAAGAAGGAAAAGCAGGATGCGGCAAAACAGTTGAGTTATCTTAGCTTTCAGGACCCTGAAAATCCGGAAGAGGATCGCCGGAATGAGGAGGAGCTATTGATGAAAAACCTGGAGGATGCATTGGGATTGCTTCCACCTAAATGCAAAGAGGTGATGTACCTGAGTCGCTTTGGTAAATTAAAACAACAGGAAATTGCAGACCAGATGAACATTTCTTTAAAAACTGTTAAAAATCATTTGACCTATGGCTTTCAGAAGTTAAGGGAACACCTTGGGAAATCCGGTGCAATCCTGATGACCATATTACTGATCCTAAAAGCCATTTCACGATAAACCGCCTGATATGAAAAACTTTGAAACTAATGAATCGTTTATTTTTTCTCTGATCATAGAAGATCTGGAAGAAACGATTAGCGCGGAGAATAAAATAACTCTGGACCAGTGGAGAAAGGATGATGTGGCAAATGAAAACCTTTATTTGGAATTCAGAAGTGTGCAGATCAACCTGGATAAATTAGTTGAACGTCATGAAGTTGATGCGCAACAATCCTGGACTGTATTGGATCAAAAACTGAACCAGCAACCCGCAGCTATTACAGAAAATACCCTAATAGAGGATAAGGAAAACCATCAATCCATGAAACTAAGCAGAAACAAAAGCATAGCTAGTTTCTGGTTAAAAATGGCGGCTATGTTACTGATTTTATCGACTCTGGGCTATGGCTACTTTTTTTGGAAAAGTAAGGATATTGTGATCAATACCGGCTTAGCAGTACTGACCAATGTGGTGCTTCCTGATGGAACAGATTTGAAACTTAATGCAGGAACGACCATTAGTTATAGCAAAAATAACTTCCTGACAGATCGAAAACTGGTGTTGGTAAAAGGAGAGGCTTTTGTTCAGGTGGCGCCTAATTCCACTTCGCGGTTTAGGGTAGAATTGGGTGCGGTGGAAGCTAAAGATATAGGCACACGCTTTAATGTCAGTAGAAATGAAGTGCAATCTTCGGTCATTGTAGAAGAGGGAGAAGTGGAGTTGAGTGAATATGGTACCCAAAGGAAGGTGAATCTGACTGCCGGGAAACTGGGTGTGTATGATGTAACGCGTAAGACACTGATAGCTTTGGATAACCCCGACCTTAATTATAAAGCATGGCTGGATAAAAGCTTTGTCTTTACAGAAGTTCCCTTAAAGGAGGTTGTTGAAAAATTGGAGAAAGTATATCAGACTAAGATTGAAATAGAAGGGTCAAGCCTGAAAGATAGAAAACTAACTGCTAAGTTACAGTATCAACAGCTGGATAGTGCGCTTGCCGTGATCTCAGCTTCTTTAGATTGTAAAGTCTTGCAAACCGATGGTAAATTCGTTTTATCCGGCAAATAATGACTTTTCCTTTTCGGGTTCTTAGCTTCATTTGGCTGTTATTTATTGCAGGTACGACGCTCGTTGCTGCCCAGGATAAAACGATACTTGGCCGGCCGGTCAGTATCCACCGACCTGCAGATTCTTTGATTAAGGTATTGCATCTGATAGAGGAAAAAACAAAATGTAATTTTGCCTTTGATCCGGACTTATTGCGGAATAAAAAAACCACTGCTTTGAATTTCGTGCAAACGCCATTATCACAGGTTTTAAGCCAGGTGTTATTTGGGACGAATCTTGGTTTTAAACTAGTGGGCAATGACATTGTAATCAGTCCTCTAAAAGAAAAGAAATGGACCATCAGTGGCCATGTTCGGGATCAGGCAAGCGGGGAAGAGCTGATCGGGGCTACTGTTTACCTCCCAGAACTTGGATTGGGTATCAATACCAATCAGTATGGATTCTTTTCCTTGCTGATTTCAGAAGGCATCCACCAGCTGCTCATTTCCAATACAGGTTTTCAAATAAGAGAAGAAAACATTCGCTTAGATCAGGACCTGCAAATCAATCTGGAACTTAGTCTAAAGACCAATCGATTGGAAGAAGTGGAGATCAAGTCCAGTAACATTACTCCAAATCCTATTCTTTTAAATGAACAAAACTTTGGAACGAGCCAATTGAATAATACTGCGTATTACGGCGGAGAAACAGATGTGGTTAAAAAGCTGCAAATGCAGAATGGTATTAAAGCGCTGTCTGAAGGCAGTTCTGGGATGTTTGTAAGAGGAGGGAATTCCGATCAGAATCTGATTTTACTAGATGAGGCTGTTGTTTATAATCCTGCGCATTTATATGGATTGGTCTCTGTCTTTAATCCGGATGTAGTCAATAATGTACAGATATACAGAGATTATATCCCCGCAAACTTTGGTGGGCGTCTTTCGGCTGTGGTGATCAACCAGATGACCGAAGGAAACAATAAAGAGTATCATTTAACCGGAGGACTTAACTTCCTTTCTGGGCGTATTTCTGCCGAGGGGCCCATTGTAAAAGATAAAAGCTCATTTATCTTTGCCTTTAGAAGAAGTCTGCTGGATGTTTTTCGAAGCAAATTCAAGTTGTTTAACCCATTTTCTGTTTATTACGACATTAACGCCAAGGCGAACTATAAGCTCAATCAAAATAACACCATTTTCTATTCCGTATATGCTGGAAAGGATAAATTACTTTCTGAAAACGCATATACCAACAATTGGGGGAACCTGACTTCCACCTTCCGATGGAACCATATATTTAACTCCACCATCTTTCAGAATGTGTCGCTGATCTACAGCAATTATAACAATGTCCTGGACCTGAATGCAGATACTTTATCACAAAAAACACAATGGCAAACCCGGGTGAGAGATATTACCCTAAAGGCAGATTATACCTATTATCTTAGCCCGTTGAATCAGATTAAATTTGGTGGATCTGGAATCTATCATTTGTTTAACCCCGGACAAGTAAAGCAATCACCGAATGATGAGTTTAACATTGCAGGAGACGAAAGCCTGGAAGCAGCGATGTATTATTCTCAACGCCTTAGTTTAAGCCCTAATTTTGAATTGGATTATGGCCTTCGCCTGAGCTTATTTAAAAACAATGAAGTCCGCAACAATCTGTTTGACTCGCAGGGAAACCGTGTAAAAACGCATGAAGTTAAGTTGTTTATAAATCCAGAACCCCGTCTCAATTTCAGTTATCTTCCAACTGCAGACCAACGCTATTTCTTTACCTATAACCGGAATTACCAATACTTGCAACTGATTCAAAACAGTACCCTCGCTTTTTCTTCTCTGGAACCATGGATCCCTGCTTCAAAAACCATTAAGCCACAACATTCAGATCATTTCTCCTTGGGCTACCGATATGTTCCTAATCAGTATATGTGGTCTGCAAATGCCTATTACAAGTATATGGATCACCAGTTAGAGCTGAGTGACCATGCACAGATCATCAATAACCCTGAAGTGAGGAAGCAGTTAAAAGCAGGAAGTGCCAGAGCTTATGGCCTGGAACTGGAGCTAACGAAGAAGGAAGGTAAATTGTCTGGAACCATAGCCTATAGTTATTCCAGGGTGTTCCGGAAAATCGAAGCCCTTAATTTTGGGAAGGAGTTTGTTGCCAACTACGACATCCCTCATGAGTTAAAAATCAGCGCTAAGTATGAGCTGAATAAACGTTTGTCATTTCAAAGCTTTTTCATTTATTCAACAGGCAGGCCATTGACGCTCCCCGTTGGATTTTATCAGCATGACGGCTTAAATGTGCCGATCTTTGAAGAAAGAAATACCACCAGGTTTCCGATGTTTAGCAGGATGGATATTTCTGCACAATATCAGTTTAGAACCAGGATTCCAGGAGAACGGTTCCTGTCCAGCGTCCTGTCTGTTGGTATTTACAACCTCTACAACCGTAAAAATCCTTTGTATTATCATTTGAATTCTTCTTCTTTTGAGGTAAAAAAGAGTAGTATTGAATATGGTTTGGGATTTTATCCATGGATCGCTTACAGTTTTAAAATTTAGGATGAAAGGAGTTTATTTTACCTTAATTATACTGCTTTTAATAGGGCTTTTCGGGTGTAAGAAAACACTGGACGACCGCTTCCTGAACCCTAAACGCCAATACGATCTCTCTATGGAAGGCGGTTTCAATACCCGTGTGCCCACCCAATATATCCGCTTGTCTAAACCCGCATTAAATGCAGATGCAAACCCTTCTCCAATATCTAAAGCTTTGGTTACTGTTGATGATGGCAAGTCCGAAATGATATTTAAAGAGTCGGCAACAGCAGGTGTATACACGGCAACCAATAAAAATGAGCCGAATTATAATGGTGCTTATACCTTGAAGGTTGTTTACAACGGGCAAACTTATACGGCCGTAGATACCTTGAGGCAGGTAGTCAATATTGTTGATGATTTTCTGCCACTGTCTACAAAGGCTGTTGGGAACGGCACCTATAGTGGAACGATTCCAAAGCATACCTTTGGCTACCTCAATCCCAATAAGTGGATGATTTCTTATCAGGATATTCCTTTATGGAATCCTGGGAAGTTCGATCAGTCAAAGTTTTATAGCTATACCCATTACCTGGGTTCACCGAATTCCTTATACCCCTTAAATAATCTGAAAAGAACCTTTGTTTTGGGTAAAGACGATTACATTACTATTTATAAAATCTCCCTTTCTGAGCGTTACGCTAAATACCTGTATGACGTATTTATGGAAACTGACGGGAGTGGATTATTTTCTGCAGTACCGGTTAATGCGATCGGAAATCTGAGCGGAAATGCTCAGGGTTACTTTTATGCGGTTGATGTGGATGCCAGGAGGTATAAAGCCAGCGAACTTTAATTTCCGGGATTATGGCCTCGATATTGCAGTAGTTCTGTAAAGATCGTGCATATGAATCAGGAAAAATCAGGAAAAAAAGTATGGTGGAAATGGTTGCTTGGAATTTTAGCTGTAATTTTTTTGCTGATTGCTGGAGTCGCATTGTACCTGAATGCAAAATGGAAGCCGCTAATTTCCGAAAAGCTAAAAACAGGGGTTAAGGAGGGTTCAGCAGGACTGTATACGCTGAATTTTAAGGATATCCACCTTAACCTGCTAACTGGTACGGCTTCATTGGATGAGCTGAGTCTTTCGCCTGACACCACGGTATTCAACCAGTTAAAAGCTGTTGGGGCCGCACCAATCCATCTTTTTCAATTGAAAGTTAAGAAGCTTCAACTGAACCATTTGGGTTTGATCAATGCTTATTTCAAGAAAACCATCCATATCAATAGCATTGTCCTCGATCAGCCTTCGATCAATATGATGCACTATCAGGTTAAAAAGAAAAAAGATACCAGTAATAAAAGTATTTATCAGCTGCTGGCTAAAAGTTTAAAGTCCCTGGATGTGGATGCAATCCGTATTCTTAACGCTGATTTTGACTATATCGATGGGGCTAGCCAGCGGCCATTACACCGTATAAAAAAACTCAACTTACATGTAAAGGATCTCCTGATAGATTCTCTTTCTCAATTTGATACCACCCGTTTTTATTATGCAAAAGACATCACTTTTGATATTAACGGATACCAATCAAAAGATAAAATGTACCTCACAAAAGTGGATACGATTTCTGGCTCTCTGTCTAAAAGAAATGTTCTGATCAAAGGATTTAAGATGATTCCAAGATATCCTGATCTGGAATTTAGTCGGATGTATCAGTATGGTAAAGACCGCTACGACCTGGACTTCGATCAGATTAGTTTATCGGGGGTTGATTTCCTGCGCTTCAATGAAGAGCGGACATTTCATGCAAAAAAGATAACCTTGGGCCCGGCAAAGGCGGGGATATTTCTGAACCGGGAAATGCCTCCTCCTCCAAATCTGGATAAGGGAAAAAATTTTCCGCACATGGCCTTAAGAAGATTGGGAATTCCTACGATTGTTGATACCTTAAAAATCAATAATATTGACCTGGCATATACGGAGTACAATCCCATAAGCCAGCAGAAAGGAACCATATACTTCCAGAATATAAAGGGGAAGGTTCTTCATGTAACCAACGACTCCCTTAGTGTCCTGAAAAACAATCATGCGATCGCTAACCTGAGCGCAATGGTGATGAAGAAATCCAGGATAGATATTAAGATTGATTTCAACCTAAGCGATCCCAAAGGTGCTTTTCATTATTCTGGTGTTGTGGATCCGATGAATCTGACCGAGTTGAATGCCATTTCGAAACCATTAGGGTTGATAGAAATTGAAACTGGAAAAATGCAAAAGGTAGACTTTAACATTCAGGCGAATACCCGGGGTTCAAAAGGAAAAGTTCATTTTTATTATACCGATCTAAAAGTCAAATTGCTCAAAGAAGGGGAGGATGGTGAGCCAGTAAAGAAAAAAGGATTGTTGTCATTTCTGGCCAATAACCTATTAATTATCGATGCTAATCCTACAAAAGGGGAAGCCCCAAGAACTGCAAATGTTACTTTTGAACGTTCTCCTGCGGCTTCATTTTTTAATTTACTCTGGAAAGGAGTGTTTATTGGGATGAGAGAAAGTGCCGGACTGGGGATTATTCCTGTTAAAACTCCTGAAAAGGCAATGGAAGGAATTAAGGATAAGAAACAAGAGCGTAAGGAGAAAAGAGCTGAACGTCAACAGAAAAGAGCAGAACGAAAGAAAAACAAGACATAAAAAAAGTATCTTAGGCTATCAGGTACCCTGCCTATGATTGAAAAACTACGAAAGCATAAGAAAATACTGATTCGAATAGGCCTTTGTCTATTGGCTGTTGTGTTGGTCATGAGTCTGACTTCCAGGTATCTTGCCTACAAATTTAAGCCCTTAGTTAAAGCGCAGATCAAAGAATTGGTGTTGAGGTCTACTGATAGCCTTTACCACATTGAATTTTCTGGAATTCGGATGAACTTGCTGACAGCCAATGCCGCGCTGACGGGAGTAAAAGTGATTCCTGACCAGCGGATTTTCAAAAAACTGATCGCTTCAAAGAAAGCACCCAATAACATCTATCACCTGGAGTTGGAGAAGCTAGAAATCAGAAACTTCCATCTGTATACCTTCCTGCGGCACCGAAAATTAAACATTACTGAGCTGCGGTTAGACCATCCGGATGTGGTGATGACGAATCAGCAATTTGCTTTCAATGAGGATAAGCCGCCAAGGCCAAATACCTCCCCTTTTGATTACATTTCCGAATACCTGAAAGAGTTCTCTATTCATACCATCAATTTCAACAATATCAGTTTTAAGTACATCAACAATAACGGATTAAAACCTCAGGCAGATTCAGTGAAAAATCTGAACATTACCTTAAAGGATTACCTGATAGACCCACATTCCTCTGTAGATAAGAAAAGGCTCTACCTATTGAAAGATGTGGTCATCAACTTAAACAATTACACTTTTGCTACGCCAGATAGCTTGTATCATATCCGTTTGAACCAGCTCGATTTTTCGGCTTCCTCCGGCAAGCTAAACATCCAGAGCCTGGCTGTTATCCCCAGATATACTGAAATGGAATTTGGGAAATCATTGGGCTATTCAAAAGACAGGTATGAAATTCAAATGAGCGACTTGAGCCTTGAGGGAATTAACCTGCCATTGTATATCCTTAAACAGGAATTGTTCGCGAAAGAAATGACCGTTGCCAATGGTTCCGTTAAGGTGTTCAATAATAAAGCACTTCCTAAACTAATCCGTGAAAAGATTGGACGTTTTCCGCATCAATTGTTGCAAAGAGTGAATGGAAAGCTGAGTATTAAAAAGCTTAACCTGAGTAACATAGATATTAGTTATTCGGAATATGACAACGACAGTCAGCAGAAGGGAACGATCACATTTGAAAACACTTCCGGAAGCTTTAGCAATGTGACCAATACCTCGAAAGATAAGGCCAAAAATCCATGGATGACCGCCGATCTGACTACCTACCTGATGGGAAGGGGAAAGTTGAATGTAGGCTTCAAGTTTAACCTGGATGCTAAGGATGGAGCTTTTTCATATTCCGGTATATTGGGTGAGATGGATGGGCGGGTATTAAACCGGATCACCAGGCCATTGGGGATGATTGCCATTAAAAGCGGAGAGGTGAAAAGGCTGGAGTTTCAGGTGGATGCGAACGACCGTGTTGCAAATGGGAGGATGAAATTTGAATACAATGAGCTTTCGGTGAATTTACTGAAAAAGGAAGCCGGAGAAAACCGCTTGGTAAGACAGGGTTGGATGTCTTTTCTGGCCAATGCCATGATCTTAAACCCCAATAACCCGAGTAAAGAAGGAGAACTGGTCACAGCGGTGATTCATGAAGAACGCGCGAGAGATGGTTCTTTTTTCCATTTCATCTGGAAATCCTTATTTCAGGGCATCAGGCATAGTGTAGGTGTAACAGAGGAAAAGGAGCAAAAGATTAAAACGCAGATCGCCAAATTTGAGCAAATGAAACATGACAGGGAGGCCAGGCAGGCCAGAAGAGAAAAGCGAAGATTGTTGAGGGAGCGTTTGCAAAGAGAGCGATTGAAAACCAGGAAAAGTCATTAATCCTCTTAGCCTGTTACGCCTTTAAATACAAAAGCTGGCGACAGACCGGGAATTGCCTGCCGCCAGCATTGGATTTAACCTTATTTGTTGATGTTTAAAGTCTTCTTGGCAAGATCTTCCCAACGGTAATATTGAAAAGTCTTGTCATCACTCATGGCTACAAATAAACCATGTTGAAAGTCTTTGTTTAGTGGGCCAGAATAAATATCAGAGCCATCACTGTTATTGGTGGATATTGGAATGCTGGTTAGCAATACATGGTTATGTGGGCCGGATTTACCCTCCCTGTTGAATACCTGGAAATGATTTGCCGCCTGATCCGATACCAGAATATATCCTGTAGAATCCGAAGTTTTATAAATACTGATGCCTTCATTATCTTCTTTAAAGCCTGTTTTAGCAAATAAAGCGAGTTCTTCATTTCCTTTTGCAGGATCTGCATGGTATTTTCTTACACCAAACTGCTCATCAGAATAGTAGATGTAACCTAGCTCATTGTCTACAGCAATCGCTTCTATTTCTTTCTTGCCGCTATACTTGCCGAATTTTCTCTTTAAGCTGGCCTTTAGTTTTCCTGTGCCATCATCTTCCAGTAAATACTGCCATAAATAATTGTCTGCCGGCCCAGTCTTACGGCCAACAATGGCATAGATCTGTCCCTTTGGATCCGTATACATGGCAATGCCCATCAGGTCGCGGTACATTTCTTTGTCTTCTCCTTCAAACATTGCTAAACCACCATTGTCGATGGCTTTCATATCCGGTAACGAGAATACGCGGAGTTTATGTGTCATTCTTTCCGTAGTTACGGCAATGTCTACCTTTTTGCCGGCGAGGTTTAATCCATAAGCTACATCCACATTATTAGGTCTTTTCAGTCCTTTTACCACTTTATCTTTGATCACTTTTCCTTGCAGATCATACACATACAGGCCTCCATTTTCATCTTTATCGGTACCGATTACTAATGATTGGGAGGAGTCTGCAGGATTTACCCAGATGGCAGGATCGTCTGAGTCAAACTGTACAGGATCGGAAGTGTACAGTGGTTTTACCGCTGCGGGGTCTTTCTGCACAGAGGAACAGGAAACATGAAGGGTTAATAATAACGCGGAAAGGGAAAGGATAAAATTAGGTTTGTTCATTACTTGTTAATATTTATAAATAAGGTTTTGTTGACGATTAGTTGGTGCCATAGGCACCGATATAGTTGGCCGGAGCAGGAGAAGTATATAAATTTCCATTCATGGTTAATCCTGCAGCATGGTGACGGAAAAACGCCGTCTTTCCTTTGCTGATTGCCGGAGAACCAGCAGCCAGGTGGAAATTCCAGGCGGTGTTGAAATTAGGGTTGTCTACCGGATTCGTTACCGGATAATTCAGGAATTTAGGATCATTTGATCCTGCTGTTTTTCCAATAACATCATCAGTACCGCCAACCACATCTTTTGAAGGTTGAAACTGATCGGTTGTCAATTGACTCTCCCCATAATAAAGGTTGTTTCCTATCAGGGAACGGGTATCTTCCGGGTTTTTAGTATCTCTTTTGATTCCAAAACGCGTATTGGCAAAAATATTGTTAAACAAGTTTACCCTTACCGTTGCTTCAATCCATATCGAGCCACCTTTTGCCGTTGGCCTGCGCCATCCGGTATTGATAAAAGTATTGTTGTAGGCCACTACAAAGGTTTGCGGGTTCCTATCGCCACTATTGGAAAGCTTTAATGCATTCGTATTGGTGCTATACACCAGGTTGTATCCTACATCTGCCAGACAACCGGATTTCAGGTTGATGGCCTCTCCACCCGTTACTCCTGTGGTATAGAAGAGATTGTTGGAGAAGATGATCTTTCCACCTTCAATATACGTACAATCTTCCTGCAGGTTTCTGAACGTGCTATTAGTAACTACTAGTTTTCCATTTACATTGGAAAACCAGATTGCTGGTAAGTTCTCCCCACTTTTTGCCTTATAAAGGCTCATTTTTACGGAGGTAGAGGCAGCGGTGGTAGTAGCGCCTGCATATTCTACAATTGTGTGGTTCAACAGTAATTCTGCACAGCTTGGGGCAGCTAAAATTCCTCCCCATAACCTGCCGAATTTGTTCTTTTCTGTTCTCAAATCTTCAGCAATGGTAAATTTGATTGGGAATTCCGTAGTACCTTCTGCGTATAAGTTTCCTTTTACAATGATTTCTGGTTTGGCCAATGTATCCATGATTACGGTTACGCCTTCTTCAATGGTTAGTGATTGTCCTTCAGGAATGATGATGTCTCCTTTAATGATTTGCGTGCTTCCTTTTTTCCAGATGCCGGAAACCTCGCCGATGGCAGAACCATTTCCTGTATCCGGATCTACATCGCTATTGGCTTTTTTGCAGCTGCTGAACCCGACTAACAATACCGCCAGGCCCATCCATATTTTTGTTGCTTTCATCTTGTCTGTATTTTATGAAATGGTCAAATGTGTAGGTGAAATGCGCTTATAATTTATAGCGTACACCTAGTAAATAAGTTTGTTTATAATAGTCGTTGCGAATCAGAGTTTTGCCGTCATATTCCGTTCCTGTGCTACCATTTGCTTCTGTATTGGTGCCTTTGATGAATAACTTCAATGGCGTATTCAACAGGTTTCCTGCTTTAACAAATACACTCAGGTTGTTTTTGAATTTTTTCTCTGCGGAGGCATCCATTTGTATAAAACCTTGTTGCCATAGGTCGTTGTCCAGGAACTGAGAAACAGTATTGATCCTTGGGCCAGTATAGGAAGCTGCCAACTGTGCATCCCAACCACTTTTTCCGTCTTTGAAAAGCATTGAAAGATTGGCAATATGTGCCGACTGTCCAAATAGGGGTCTGCTTTGATCTACTAAAATTGGTTGTAAGTCGCCATTTCCATCACGCATCCTGGAGGTTTTAGGTGTTGTAATTCTGGAATGGGTATAAGTGTAATTGGCTTTAAACCCGAATTTGTGAATAAACTTGATATAATCTATTTCCAAGCCATAGTTTTTGGCGTTACCAAAATTTCCTGGCGTATAATACGTATCCTGCGGACGAATTGGATCTGGTTGGAAGCTATATTCTATCGGGTTTTTGATGCTTTTATAGAATGCACCTACCAATAACTGATCGGTACTATTTGGGAATAACTCATAGCGAAGGTCGAGATTATCTGCAATAGCGCGTTTCAAATCTGGGTTCCCTCTTTCTTTATAGTCGTCCTGCACCACACCGATTCCCGGAACCAGTTCATAGAAACCCGGACGGTTTAATGAGCGGAAATAAGAAGCACGTAATGCCTGATGGCTGCTCAGCTTATATTTTAAATTCATGCTAGGCAACAGGTCAGTATAAACTTGTTTGCCATCGGGGCGAGGTTGTGCGCCTGGAAATAACATCAAATAACGCTGATCAGTATGTTCCATACGCAGACCACCTATTACCTGCAGATCTTTAACCCTAAAGTTGAACATCCCGTAGGCTGCGGCCAGTTTTTCTGCAGCGTCATAAGTCAGGGCATTGTCTACAGCTCCTGTCGGGTTTTTTACCGTCCAGGCAATTTCCGTATAGTTGTTGAAATCCTTGCCAAATAGGGCAGTTGGATTCGCGGCAGTTAGCGTATATTGGTTGAAGAAACTGCTGCGTTGTTTATCTCTGTACATCCCTCCAGCGCTGAACAATACATTGATTCCAGCAATTGGCTGTGTATAATCGATGTCCAGGTAACCGGCTTTATCTTCTTCAGTACTACGTTCCCAACGGCGGGTATGTGCATCACCGATGGCAGGAACGAAAGTGCGGCGATCTACAAAGTTTTCTCGAACACCTAAAACATTGATGTTACTTTGGTCAGGAACCTCATTTTTCGCTGCGGAGTATACTGCCGACCAGCGTACTTTTAACCTTTCAGGGATCAACTGATGATCACCCTGTAAAGTAGTGTTATAGATTTGTTGTTCAGTAAAACGTGAGCGTGTAGCGTAGTTTAGCTTGGCATTTCCTTTTTCAGGATCATACTCAGAGCTGAAATCTATCTGTTTAGTATCACGGAGCTGTAAGCTATTCAGATCAACATACGCATTATACAAGCTCAGCTTATGGTTTTTATTGAAAGCATAATCTAGCTTTGCATGGGCACCATAGCGCTTTTGCTGCTCAGAAAATTGTCTTTCCTCTTTACTCATAATGGTACCTACCTTGTTTGCGGCCGCCACTACACTGGAATTGTAAAAAGTACTGTTGCTACCTCTGTAGGTGTTCTGGTAGCTGCCGGCGATTAAAACGCCTAGTTTATTGTCCAGAAAGCGCTGGCCAATGGATAAGCCGCCCACTACATTTGGCGTTGGGTGTTTTGTTTTATAATCTACCGTTCCTGTTGGAAAATCCAGTGGTGTGGCTTTATAGTCTTTTCCATGTTGTTCATATGGGGATTTGCTGTTGATATTGCTATGGTCAAAAGAAGTAAATCCGCGGTCGATAAACATCTGGCTATAACCAGTTGCCAGATTGGCATTGATTTTTAATTTATTAGGTGCGTCTTTCATCACCATATTGATCACTCCACCGATGGCATCACCCTCCATATTTGGGCTTAGGGTTTTTGAAACTTCCAGTCTTTCCAGCAGTTCTGCGGGGAAAATGTCTAAGGGTACATAGCGGTATTTGTTATCCGGACTAGGGATTTTGATGCCATTTACCAACGTATAATTGTAACGCTTATCCATACCGCGTAGGATTGCATATTGACCATCACCACTACTGCTTCTTTCTACAGATACGCCGGATACACGTTGAATCACATTCGCCACGGTAAGGTCTGGCGAGATTTCCATGGCTCTGCCGGAAACCACATTAACCAGTTGCAGGGCTTTTTGTTCAATCCTTCTGGCGGTTTTCTCTGAAGATCCATCTCCTTTTGCAGAAACGCTTACTTCATTTAACTCAGCTGCGTTGGTTTCTGACAGGTAAACTTTCAGAATCGGATTGTCTTCTTTCAGGATCAATATCTGTTTAATAAAGGTTTTGTACATCAGGTAAGATACCTTTAAGGTGTAGGTACCTGATGCAGGGTGTTTAATTTCAAATGATCCATCCAGACCGGTTAAAACAGCCTGGTTTGTCTTTTCCAGTTGCACCGATGCACCCACCATTGCTTCTCCTGTTTTCTGGTCGTAAACATAACCTTTCAGGCTTGTAGCATGTGCGACAGTAATGCTAAATAATAGGCAAAAAAGAACGGGTAATAGTGTCTTCATTTTCTGATTAATTTTGTTGAGGTTGTTTGTTTTGCTGTTGTGATTTGTTCGATTAACTGTTGTAATTTCTTTGTCTTAGCATTGCCGATTTTTTCGTTTTTGCTAAGCGTCTGCAAATTGAATACTGGGCAGCAGGACTGGAAATTATGACCGTAAACAAAATGTATACAGCGTTACAAGGCAGGGATACAAAACGCGTACAGCGTGAACATAGGTTTTTTAACTGCTTGATTTTTAGGTGTTTTTGTGTAACCAAAATCTCCATTACCATTTGATTAGCGTAATGTTAAGGAATTGTTAATCACTGCGTTTCCCTCAAAATCCATTATAAAGTCTGAATAAAAGTACTCAGGTTTTCTCCCTGTGGAAGGTTCAGTTTTTTTCGTAAGCGGTACCTTGCCACACGCAAACTGTCTTGGGAAATGCCAAAAAGAACTGCCATGTCTTTTGAACTCAGGTTCATTTTAATCAGGGCTACCAGACGAATATCATTAGCGGTCAGGTTATCACAATGTGTTTTCAAATGGTCGAAAAATGTCTGGTGAATCTGTTCAAACATCCTACTAAAATCTTTCCAGTGCTGGTCTTGATTGATGTTCTGATTGATGCGTTGAATCAGCTGTTGTAAAGCTTTTTTTTGATCTCTTTTATCGTCTTTTACCAAAGATTCTATGCTGCTGCGGAGTTCTTCTAAAAATTGATTGCTTTGAATGGTATGGAGCGTAGTGCTGGTGAGTTCTTTACTTTTTAATTCCAGAGCATCTTTGATGGCATCGTTTTGTGTTTCAAATAAGCGTTGGTTCTGTTCATTGAGCTGTTGCTCGTTTCGGATTTTAAGGCGTTGCCTGCTGATGACACTGGCAGCCAGGCAGAGGAGCAATACAATGATGAGGATGGTGGCAATTAATAAAATCCGATCAGCTGATTTTTCCTGCTCAAATTGTGCAATGGCATCGTCTTTTTGCTGAATTTCGAATAGCGTTTGTAGCAATGCCAGTTGCTTATTATTGTCTTCAGTAAATATTTTAAGGAAGATATCCCGCCCCAATTCGCTGTAGTGGTAGGCACTGTCATAGCGTTTCATCAGGTCAAAAGTTTTGGATAGATCGCGGTAGGCGCTACTCAGCTGGTACTGGTCATTCATGCTTTTAGCCATACTTTCAGCCTTTCTGGTGTAGTTTAAAGCTTCCGGATACCGGCCTGTTTTTCGGTACACATCGCCAATGTTGTTGATGATTTCAATCTGTCCATGGAGGTTCTTTTCAATGGCATTGCCAGCCATTGCCAGTGTATAATATTTTAATGCCGAATCTAAGTGTGGTTTGTCCTCATAAATGCTCCCAATGTTTTCATAGATCTTGGCAATCCCCCTCTGGTTTTTCTCCTTATGGTATCCTGCTAAGGCCAGTTGTTGGTACTTCATGGCGGTGGTATAATCGAGGGTTTTCTCGTAAGTCTGTCCGATCAGGCCATGAGAATCTGCGATCCCTTTTTGATTTCCCAATTGCTGGTACAACTTCAAAGCTTCCTGAAACTTTTCCAACGCAATGCGGTATTGTCTGGCATAGTAATAGGTTTCCCCGATCTTATTTAAGTTTCCGGCAAGTTGGGGAAGGGCATTTTCCTGTCGGAAGAGCTTATCCGCTTTATAATAGTAATTGATGGCCTGGGTATAGGCGGCCTGGAAATAAAACAGTGCGGCGATTTGTTGGTAGCACAAGCCGGCGGTTAAGAAATCCTCTTTTTCTATCGCTTCCTTCAGGGTCTTTTTGATCTGTAGAAATGCGGTGTTTGGTGCTTTCTGAATTAGGGTATCTATAGGAGGGGAGCTGGGCTTTAAGACTTCCTCTGCAAATGTTGGAAAGACAGAAAGTAAGACCAGGCATAGCAGCATGGCTATGCGCTTGCAGAATGGTAATGTAGTAGGTTGTTTCACATCCTAAAATTACCGGGCGGATGTTAAGCTATTATTAAATCAGCAGCTTAATTCAGAGTTCAAATAATTTGTGATTAACAATTAGCTCGCAGTCTTTTGGGAGTAAAATCGCGAGCTCTTCCAATGCTTGTTTGTCATCCGTATCGTCACTAATAAATAGTTGTTTCAAATCTTTAAATGGGCCATTTTCTATCAACGCAGGTACAGTAATAGCAGTACCTCCCAGATGAAGTAGTTCAAGCCCTTTAATCTGATACAAATCGGGTACACAGCCGTCATCTATACCTTGACATTCTTTCAGGCGAAGTTCAGTCACATACTCCAGTTTGCTGAGCAGTCTGATGGCTTCGTTTGTAATGTCCGTTCCATCTAAATCCAATTGATAAACGCTCAAAACGGCTGTGATCATTTTAGCGATCCCTTCATCATCTACATGGTAGTACCTGAAATTAGCTCTTTGCAAGTGTACTGGCACTGCGTCAAGATGCGGGGGTACATTAAAGTAAAAGAAATCATTCCAAAACTGTTCCTCCTTAAGTTTTTCGGCCTTTTTTCTCCTCATATTAAAGATTGAGTTTATGGTTCAACCTGATTCTAAAAATAATAAAAGATAGTCAATAATTGCGCTGAAAAGCAAAAGGCCCTGAACGTGTAAACATTCAGGGCCTTTATCATTTTATGAATCTTAGTTCAGCAAATCTGAAGGAACTGGTTTTTCTAGTAAATGGTTATAATAGAAACGGATTCTTTCCGCCTTATCATGGGCAGTTTTCAGGCCTCCCCAACCATGACGACCACCAGGGTAAATCATCAGTTCGAAATGCTTGTTTGCATCTTGCAATTTATCTACCAGTTGTATCGTGTTCTGCATATGTACATTATCGTCCATATCGCCATGCATGATGCGCAATAGTCCTTTGTAATTGTTCACGTAGGTTAACACAGAGCCATTTTTATAGCCTTCCGGGTTCTCCTTAGGTGTGTCCATGAAACGTTCCGTATAATGACTGTCGTACAGCTCCCAGCTCGTTACAGGCGCTCCAGCGATCCCGAAATCGAAATCATTGGCACCCATTGTTAAAGCCATACAAGTCATGTAGCCACCATAACTATGACCAGTGATCAATAGCTTCTTGTTGTCTACATAAGATTGAGCTTTCAACCATCTTGCTGCGGTAGTATAATCTTTCATCTCCCATTTACCAAGGTTGCGGTGCATTAGTGATACGCCTGCTTTACCGAATTGCCCGGAAGCGCGGTGATCTACTGCAATCTGGATGATCCCTTCGTTAGACCAGTACTGAGCCGCGGTACCTTTCCAGGTATTCGTTACCGTACCTGCATTCGGACCGCCATAAATACTCATGACCACCGGATACTTTTTGTTTACATCGAAATCTGTAGGATAAGTAATTACAGCTGGCAACTGATAACCATCATCCGTAGGGATCGTAATCATTTCCGTTTTACCGAAGTTATATTGTGCGAAATCCGCAGATTTACTGTTACCCAATTCCTTTACCACTTTTCCATTATTGTCTAATAATGTTCTTTTTGGAGGGGTACTCACATTAGAATAAGTGGTAATGAAATAATTGCCATCTGGCGAAAGCTGTACCTGGTGGTTATAGTCACCAAAAGTTAGTCTTTTCAGGTTTTTACCATTGTAATCTACTCGGTAGAAATCAGAACGTGTAGAAGCCTCTTTGCGGGCATTAAAGTAAACCACCTTGTTTTTTTCATCTACATGAACCAGGCTAGTCACCTGCCATTTACCAGAGGTGATAGGATTGATTAATTTTCCGCCTAAAGTATACAGGTAAAAATGTGCCCAACCTGTTTTATCACTTTTCAGGATATAGTGTTTTTTATCTTGTAAGTATTCAATACGACCATCATAATCCAGGTCTACCCATGAAGATTGTTTTTCGTCATAGATTTCTTTTTTACCTCCTGTAGCTGGATTTACGGAATAGAACTTCAGGTTATCCTGACCGCGGTTCATCCATTGTACCATCAGGCTGCTGCCATCATAGCTCCAGTAAGGCGTACCGAAATACTGATCATCTTTTTCATTGAAATCTGCCCAGGTGATGCTGCCACCTGTTACAGGTACGAAACCAACTTTCACTTCCGGGTTAGGATCACCTGCTTTAGGATACCTTGTTTTTTCTACATAACCATGTTGACCGGTTGAACCATTGATTGGGAACATCGGAACTTTGGTATCATCGAAATGCATGAAAGCAATGTTCTTGCTATCTGGCGACCACCAGAATGCTTTGTAGTTTGTAGCGCGGCCCAGGATCTCTTCAAAATATACCCATGATGACCAACCGTTATAAATCACATCGGTTCCATCAGTTGTATATCTTGTTTCTTTTCCAGTTTCCACATCTACGGAGTATAAATCATTATCGCGGGTAAAAGCGATGTATTTACCATCTGGAGATAGGGTAGGGTTTTTTTCTTCTGCTTTAGTGTTGGTCAGTTGTTTTGCGGCTTCTTTTCCATACTGAATATAAACATCATTGTTTCGGATGTTTACATTCACGTTGCTTTTTGGAGCAGGCGTATACAGGCTTTTGTCTCCTGTTTTTACATCTACTGCATATAGTTTACGATCGGCTAGGTCCATTTCAATATAATGGTTGTTGTCAGACCAGCCATATACCATATTCATTGCTTTGCTGAGCGATGGCTGGCCTCCTAAAGTTTGTTGTTGGCTCAACCTTTTTAGTTGTGCCTGTACCGTATAGCTGAAGCAAAATGATGCCGCTAAACTGATAAGTACTGTTTTCTTCATTTATGTATAATTGTATGTTTTGTTGATGGGCTTAAACCTAATAAAAAAAAGGCGCCCTGGTTCAAAGGCGCCTCACAAAAATTATTTATAGCGATGTGCTATAAACTTACAAGATAAAATTCCATCCGAATTCATCCGGAGCAAGTCCGTAACGGATGTCATTTAATGTTTTTGCAATACCTGCAGAAACCGTACGTGTTGAGGGATCTGTCAGGGTATATAATTTGCCTTCGTAACCGATTTCACCGATTGGCGTTACTGTAGCGGCAGTACCAGCTGCAAAAGCATCTGTTAAGCGGCCGTTTTCAATTCCTTCAATCACTTCTTTTACGCTGACACGTCTTTCTTCTACTTCAATACCTGCGTGTTTCGCCAGTTTGATGATTGTATCACGGGTTACACCATCCAATACCGTACTTCTTACCGAAGGCGTTACCAGCTTACCATCGATCACAAAGATCAGATTCGCGGTTCCTGCTTCTTCGATAAATTCATGCGTTACTGCATCTGTCCAGATCAACTGATCGAAACCTTCTTTGGTCGCTTCAGCAAATGGGAATAGAGAACGGGCATAGTTACCTGCAGTTTTTGCATAACCTACACCACCTTCATCTGCACGTGTATATTCAGTTTCAATCTTTACTTTTAAAGCTTTGCTGTAGTAAGGGCCTGTTGGCGTAGTTAACAAACAGAAAGTATATTTATCAGATGCTCTTACACCCAGGTAAGGATCTGTAGCGAACATTACCGGACGGATATATAAAGAATAACCATCTTGGTTAGGCACCCAGTTTTTGTCGATCTCAATCAAGGCTGCAATGCCTTTCATGAAAATATCCTCGTCAATCGCTGGCATCGCCATACGTGCAGCTGATTTATTAAAACGCTCAAAATTTTTGTCTGCTCTGAAAACGCTAACCGTATCGTCTGGTTGACGGTAAGCTTTCATGCCTTCAAAAATCGCCTGTCCATAGTGAAGGGCAGAGATTGCCGGGCTCATTGGAATTGGGCCATAAGGAAGCACCTGTAGATTTTTCCATGCGCCATCTTCGTATTCGGCAATAAACATGTGGTCGGAAAACACCTTTCCGAAGGGAAGTTGTGAAAAGTCTGTTACAGTTAATCTGCTTTGTTCAGTTTTCGTGATGGTTATATCCAGTGTCTCGTTCATTTCAATTCGTATTTCTATAGGCAAATCTACTAAAAAATGCCATCCTTATTTGTTTTATTTGTATTTTAAAAGGGCTTCTATTGGTGTTTAACGTACACTAAGTTCCCTTGTTTCTAAGGGTTATCCCCTTAAGTCTTTCAGCACATTGATCACCCATCCTTTACCCCATTCTGCGATCTGTTCTTCCGTCCATAGGAAAGGGTAGAAGATTCTTTTTTGAAAACGCGGAGGCAGGTATTTCTGCCAGTTCGTACCACCGGTGGCGGCAATATCTACCGGATCTCTTTCCAGGTAACGCACTGCGGATTTATAATGAGAAAGTGGCCATTCTACATTCACAAAAAGATCCAGTTTTTTCAACTCATCTTCTAAAGCACTGAGGTCCTCACCCTGAGCTTTCAATTGATGGTAAAGCGCAGAAAAATTACTTTCCTGACGGTCTTTCACCAATTGTAAAAATTGTGATGCATATTTATTGATGAACTGTTTTAAAGTCAGCGTTTGCTTTCCAGTAGCCAGTTCTGTAGCACCGGCTTTCCAGTAAATATATTCGAACTGCTCTTCAACAGTTGCGTTCTTCAATTCTTCTCTTTTGTCTTTCTCCACCAGGCGGATAAAATCCGTCGCGCAGATTTCTATCATGCGGTATTGGCCGGATTGAAAACCACTTGCCGGTAACAATGACATTCGGAATTTAAGAAACTGTTCTTTTTCCATGCCATTCACCATCACTTCAAAAGAAGAAACCAGGGCTGTAAAATAAGCATTGATTCTTTTCACTCGATCCGTAAAAAAGGTAACGGTCAGTGTTTCTTTGGCGGCTGCAATCTGGTTGAATTCATGTAAACAAAGTTTAAAGTACAACTCTGTAATCTGGTGGTACATGATAAAGATTTCTTCGTCTGGGAAGGAGGTCTTAGGATGCTGCAAACTGAGCAGGGTATCCAGGTGAATATAATCCCAATAGGTTAAGAAATCTGCATATAACAAGCCATCCAGATAGGCCGACATATCCTGGCCCATCGCTGCATATTTTTCCTGCAGCTTGTCCAGTTTGTCTTTAATTTGTGGGGTCAGTTCCATTTTTTATTCGCTAGTACAATACCCTGAATTTAATGGTATGTTCAATTTTCTTCAGAGATTTAAAAAGTTGTTTGTCGTATTCAGAGTTGATGTCGGTGATCACATACCCGATCTCCGCATTGGTCATCAGAAACTGTCCGACGATATTGATGTCGTGTTTCGCAAATACCGTATTGATCTTCGCCATAATCCCCGGAACATTCTGGTGAATATGGATCAGACGGTGTGATTTCTCAATCCTTGGCAATTGCAGGTTCGGGAAGTTATTACTCAAATGAGTAGTTCCTGTATTCATGAAGTCGATCATTCTTTTCGGAATGAAAGTCAGGTTTCTTGGGTTGGATTTCAAATCGTCAAAAACCACTACACCTTGTTTGGTACAGGCATTCAGATCAACCTTGTTCTTCGATTGTCCGAGGTAACCAATAGTCTTTAATTTTACCGCTTGGGTCAATTGATCCAGGCTTAGTTTCTCCCCATCAGCCAATAATAGCATGTGTACGTCTGCCACATACTTCTCTTCAAATGAAGTTTTATGACGGATAGAAAAGCCATCTTTTTTCAGTAAGGCGATACTTTCCGGGTTTACATCTCCGATCACCAGGCATAAGATCCTGTTTTTAGGATAAGAAATTGCCCTTGGCAGGTTGTTTACATATAAAAACTCGTCGAAACTTGGTGTTACATGGTCTGCTTTTTTAACAATGCTCTCTCTGGAAATGTTTTCGGTAAAGGCATAGAATTTCTTGATCAGTCCGCTTTCTCTCAGCTGGAAATCAGAATAACCATCACCGATGCCATAAAGATTGCCTTCCAGATTCAATTGCTGCATTAATTTCACTTTACCACCTTCTTCACTTAGGGGATTGGAATGGTCGTAATCTATAATTTTTCCATCTCCTGTGGTCACAAAAGTGTTGGCGTATATATTTTCTTTTTTGATGTGATACTGGCTCACCACAGGGGTGATAAACTCTTTAAAACCACCAGAAACGATCAACACTTCATCTGCATGTTTCTTGAAAAAATCTGCATTGCGGGAGAAAGAAGCAGAAACCTTTTTCTTTAAATGTCTGATTAGCTGCTTCAAATGGTCTTCTGTAGCTTCTAATAGCTTTACGCGCTGCGCTAAGCTCTCGCCGAAAGAAAGTTTTCCTTCCATGGCAAGGTTGGTATAGTCCTCAATCTTTTTGAAGATGGCTTCTTTTTCAGGATGCTTTTTCAGGGAGATACGGGCCAGCTCATCCAATGCCTCTACCTGGGTAAAGGTGCTGTCGAAATCAATGATGTAAATGTTCTTCTGGTTCATAATTTTAATGAAGTGAAACCTGTTTCAAGGCCTGGCAAGTTTCCGCCACGCTCTGATCCAAGGGCTTAAAGGTTATTCCAATCGTATCAATTATCTTTTTATTGCTGTATAAACTTTCATTAAGGCTGCTTCTGGCAGCATCACTGGTTAAGGCAGCAGGCTTTCCGGTAAATAAGGAAGCCAGCTTTGCAGCCCTCCAGGCGATGCCCAGCATCCATGGTTTGGCCTCTTTTGAAGGCGCTTTGACCCCAAATCCTTTAGCGATTTCGCCAAAAAAGCGCTGGTAATTATAATTTTCTGCGGAGATCGTAAAACGCTCCTCGCTGATGTTGCTATTCATTAAAGCGACCATACTTTTCGCTACATCTTCCACATCTACCAGTCCGGTTGCCCCTCGGGTATAATAGGAAAGACCATCTTTTACCAGTTTGAAGATCGCACCGCTGCCTTCAAATCCGGCTCCACCGCCAATGATCACAGATGGATTCACGATCACTGCCTCCAATCCTTCGGCAATGCCACGCCATACTTCCATCTCCCCTTCATATTTGGAGATGGCATAACTATGCGCTTTTGAATCATATTCCCAGAAGTCTTTTTCGGTGATCAATGCACCTTTCTTCGCGTTGCCTAAAGCTGCAACAGAACTCACATGTAGGAGTCTGGCCTGGTATTCTACACAAAGGTTCACCACATTACTGGTGCCCTCAATGTTTACTTTCAAGAGCTTCGCCTTGTCTTTAGGATCAAAAGATACCATTGCCGCACAATGATACACCTGTGTAATGCCTTCAAAAGCATCCTCCAGGGTAGAAAAGTCGTTCAGGTCTGCAACCGCCCAGCTGATCAGGGTATTGTCTTTCAGAAGGGCTGGAATCACAGAATGCTCGCGCTTTAAAGCCCGGAGCTTAATTCCTTGTCCCGTAAGTTGATGTATTAATTCTGCCCCTAAAAATCCAGTAGCACCGGTAACCAATATCATTTCATTATTTTTAGGATGTTCATTAAAATATGATCTCAAAAATAGATATTTGACAGATACATTTATAATACAATATGTCATTATCAGATTTTTTCTCCCCCGTCAACCCCGATAAATTTGCACCGAAACAAGGATTCTATGCCAGTCAGTTAGGTTTAAGGGCCGGATTCTACACGGATAAATTTCCGGAACTTGGGGAAAATCAATATGATATTGCCATTTTTGGTGTACTAGATGACCGTGCTGCGGTGAATAATGAGGGTTGTGGCCTGGCGCCAGACTATTTCAGAGGGCAGTTTTACAGCTTACATGAAGGGGCTTTCGACAGCAGGATCATTGATCTTGGGAACATCAAACCGGGAGCTACCATTGCGGATACATATGTGGCGGTAAAGATGGCGGTTGGAGAATTGATCAGACTCAACATTATTCCGGTCATTATTGGGGGCGGGCAAGACCTGACCTACGCGCAATACCTGGCTTATGAAAGTCTGGAGCAAAAAGTAGACCTGGTAGTGGTAGACAGCAAGTTTGACCTGGACGAAGAAGATCAGGAAGGATTAGCTGCAAAGTCAGATACCTACCTGAATAAAATATTATTACATCAACCCAATTACCTTTTCAATTTCAGTAATGTTGGCTACCAGACTTATTTTGTGAATCAGGACAGCCTGAAGGTCATGAGTAAGTTATATTTTGATGCCCACCGACTGGGAGAATTTACAGACGACATCACCTTAACTGAGCCAATTATCCGCAATGCGAACATGATCAGCTTTGATATTGGTGCAATCAGGTCTTCTGATGCAGGAGCCAATGCCAATGCCGGACCTAATGGCTTCTATGGTGAGCAGGCTTGCCGAATTACCCGTTATGCGGGAATGAGCGATAAGCTAACTTCCATCGGTTTCTATGAGTTTAACCCGGCATTTGACCAGAACGGACAAACGGCTTTATTGCTCGCTCAAATGGTCTGGTACTTCATAGAAGGCTTTTATAACCGTAAAAAAGATTTCCCATTAACGCCGAAATCGCAATACCTGATTTATCGTGCGAGCCTCAATGACGGTTCTGGTGACATGCTGTTTGTGAAGAGTAAAAAGTCCGACAGGTGGTGGATGCAGGTTCCTTATCCATCGGGTATCACCAAGAACGAACGTTACCATCTGGTGCCTTGCAGGTACGACGATTATACGATGGCCGTGAACGGGGAAATGCCCGATTTATGGTGGAGAACCTATCAAAAGCTATTGTAATTTTACATAAATTCTCGCGTTATTGTCTAGAGGCTTCCTTATATTTGGGTATGATTACCCGTATAGGTGCTACTTATGCCTTATTACGTATATAAAATTTAAACTAACGAAAATCCATAATTAAATGAAAAGAACACTAATCGCCGCGGTCTGCTTATTGCCAATTGCAGGTATGTCGCAAGGCAAATTTACCGTTCAAGGTAAGGTAGGAAACTTAAACGCACCTGCTAAGGCTTATATTGCTTATAGAGCAGGTCAGACTCAGGTAACTGATTCAACTGCGATTGTAGGTGGAAAATTCACTTTTCAAGGTCCTTTAGCAGGTATTGCTCAGGCACAAATCAGAATCAAGCATGACAATGCGGTAGCTGATCCAGCTAAACGTGTTGCTCCGGATGTATTGGCTTTTTATTTAGAGCCTAAAGAAATCCAGATCGTTGCGCCTAAAGATTCTATCAAATACGCAACCATTAAAGGTTCTAAGGTAAATGAAGAAAATGAGAAATATAAAGCATTAACGAAAAGTGCAAGTGCAAAAGGTGCTGCTTTAATGGCTGAATACCGTAGCAAAACAGAAGCAGAACGTAAAGATGAGGCTTACATGAAAACGGTATATGCCCGTGATGAAGCGGTTCAAAAAGAGCTTGAAGCCATCAATACTGCATTTATCGCAGCTAATCCAGATTCTTACGTAGCTTTAGTGGCTTTCCGTAGCAATTTAGGAGATATTGATCCAGCGGTTGTTGAGCCTCAATTCAATAAGTTCTCTTCAGCAGTTAAAAGCACTGATTTAGGTAAAAATATTGCCGGTATGATCGCTTCTGCAAAAAACACTCAGGTAGGACAAATGGCAATGGATTTCACACAGAATGATGTGAATGACAAGCCAGTTAAATTGTCTGATTTCAAAGGTAAATATGTGTTGCTTGATTTCTGGGCATCATGGTGCGGACCTTGTCGTCAGGAAAATCCAAATGTAGTCGCTGCTTACAATAAATATAAAGACAAAAACTTTACTGTTCTTGGTGTTTCTTTAGACCAACCTGGTAAAAAAGATTCCTGGTTGAAAGCAATTGAAAAAGATGGTTTGACATGGACCAATGTTTCTGATCTAAACTTCTGGAACAATGCTGCAGCAAAAATGTATGGCATCCAGTCTATTCCTGCAAATTACCTGATTGATCCAACAGGAAAAATCATCGCTAAAAATGTTAGAGGCGAAGAATTGCAAACAAAACTTGCTGAAATTTTAGGCGAAGGAAAAACAAAATAATTTCCTGAAGAAAGAAATTTCAATATTCAAATAACCAGAAAAAGCTATCCAAAAGGTAGCTTTTTCTGGTTTATACCCTTTTGGGTATATTTTTGCTATGATTTAGCCACCTGAGTATTTCTTGTGCTGACGTTTGGCTGATCTTTTTTGAGGCCAGCATTCTGCCAAAAAAAAATGATAATGGAGCTGTAATTGTCCTTTTATTTAATGAGATTTTAAGGCGGTTTTGCAAGTCGGTTGCCGGGGCCTTAGCCGGCCAGTTTCCCTGCCAAAGCTTCCCTTTCGCCTCCTCCTGATTCTTTTACACTGCAACGCTATACCTTAATTATTATTCATAAATATTCCGGTTATTTATGAGTGGCTATACCCTATACCAACCCTTTCCCAACCTGGTTAATTTGTTGTTTTTCTGGGTTTTGATGTTCAGTTTGTTGGTGTTCGATTCTTGTTTAATGGTTTTATAATGTGCAACTTGGTTTGTATAAACCAATAAATATTAAAATTATGGCAATATCAAAAAATGGCCCTCATAGCTGGTCCAGTGGAAAACTCGGATACATCGTATCTTATATGTTAAGGGGACAATTTGTTCAACGAACCATTGGCAAACCGGGGAAACCGAGTTTGAAACAAAAGGCGAATCATCAGGCGATGGCAGTAACGACCCGTTTTTTAAACCATTTGAACGAGTTTATAAATAATGGTTTTGAGCTGGAGGCAGCAGGAACGATCAGAAACCAACATAATCTAGCCGTTTCTTATATTAAGAAAAATGCTTTGCAGGGCGAGTATCCTAACATTAGTATCGATTATGCGAAAGTGCAACTCAGTAAGGGAAGTTTAGCAATCCCTAAAGACCTTCGGATGGAAAAAGTAGGGGGAGGCTTACAAATCAGTTGGGACCCTCTGCGTTATGATGGGGAAGGTGCGCAGTACGACGATTGTCTGCAGTTAGCGGTATGTTTCTCGGAAAAGGGAAAGAAAAAAATAGAATTGAATTTCTCCAAAAGGGAATTGGGCACTGCTTTTCTAGCCTTAGCGCCAGAAGAACTCGAGCGCTCTATGGAGGTATATTTGTTTTTAAGAGCTGCAAACCATGATTCTGTTTCGGATACGGTGTATCTAGGCAACCTGAATGGCAGTTATGAAAACCCTAAAGTCACTGAAATAAGAGAAAAGGAACAGGCAGAAGATTTGAAGCTAAAGCTGCGGTTTGAACTGGTCAGCGTACAATATAAGGCGCAACTGAAGCTGAAACCCGAGAAAAGAATGGGCGCAAAGGCTTTTAGGAATCTTGAAAAGGAATACCTGGTTTTGCTGGATAGGCGGGGGCTAAAATCAACGAAACCCGGTTAATCTTCGCCGTATTTTTAATTGCCGGGTAGCGGAATTATATTAATTTTGGTCATCGTTTTATTTTAACGATTTGAACCCTAAAAATAACCTATGCGTATTCGCTTATTACTAACTTTTGCTGTGCTGTTTACGGCCATTGCAACTTCCTATGCCCAAAATTTGGAAGGTAATTTAAACTTTCATGGCTTCGCAGATAACAGAGAATATGCGAAATCTAACCGTACTTCGGAAACCATATTTGGGATGAGAATTGCTCCTGAAGTAGGTTTGCTTTTAGATAGTACCCATAGGATCAGGATTGGTTTTAATGCACTTCATGAATTTGGCTCTTCGAAATTCACGACGAACATCGCCCCAGTGGCTTATTATCAATATATGAAGAAGAATTGGAATTTCTATCTGGGCGCATTTTCCAGGGAAGGACTGATCTCTGATTTTCCCCGCGCGATCTTAAACGATACTTTAAACTATTACCGCCCTAATATTGAAGGGATGTTGCTGAAATATGAAAATGAAAACTGGAAACAAGTTGTCTTTATTGACTGGACCGGTAAGCAAACTGCAACTGATAGGGAGAAATTTGTTTTCGGTTTCTCCGGTACCTATAAAAAAGATATGTTTTTTGTTTCGCATCACGCGATGATGTTGCATAACGCCTTACCTGCGATTGCTACTCCTGATATCCATATCGAAGACAATGGTGCGGCAAGTGTTAAAGTGGGATTGGATTTATCGAAAAAGACCTTTCTTGACTCCTTAACATTGAGTGCCGGTGGCTTGGTTTCTTTGGAGCGTACGCGTACCGTTGGCAGCTGGAAAGCTCCAAAAGGGTTGTTATTGGAGCTTAATATGGAATACCATAAATTCGGAATCATCAATTCCTTTTATAAGGGAGAAGGGCATCACCTGATCATGGGAGATAAATTCTATACTGCAAAAACTTATAACAGAACGGATCTGACCTGGCGTCCGATTGTCTATAAAAATCTGGAAGCTAAACTGGTTTTATCATTCCACTTTGTAGACGGTGTAATCGATAGTCAGCAAGCTTTTTCATTAAGGTATAACCTCTTCGGCAGTAAATCTTTAAAAAGAAAATAAATTGCAATAAAAAAGGGCTTTGTTCAATCGAACAAAGCCCTTTTTTTATTTTTATGGTCTGAACTTAGATTAAGTCAAAACCAATGTCTTCCCTGAAATACTTACCATCAAAGTAAATGCGTGCTGCATCACCAGTAGCACATTGTAATGCCTCAAACTGGTTGTCTTGTAAGCTGGTTATGGCAATCACTCTGCCGCCGTTTGTTTTCACAATACCACCTTCTAATGCTGTTCCTGCGTGGAATACATGAGAATTGCGCACATTTTCAATACCAGTGATGGCTTTACCTTTTTCATAATCACCAGGATAGCCACCTGCAACGATCATTACGGTTGCTGCATTTTTAGGGCTGATGGTTAATTTATAGTTTTTTAATTTCTTTTGAGCAGTTGCCATGAACAGTTCTACCAGATCATTTTCGATACGTGGGATTACGCTTTCCGTTTCCGGATCGCCCATTCTGCAATTGTACTCTATAATTAATGGCTCATCACCAACTTTGAATAAACCAAAGAAGATAAAGCCGGTATAATCAATTTTGTCTTTCTTTAAGCCATTGATCGTAGGAATGATAATCTTCTGCTCTACTTTGCTTAGGAAAGCTGCATCTGCGAAAGGTACCGGAGATACGGAACCCATACCGCCAGTGTTCAAACCAGTGTCTGCTTGTCCGATTTTTTTATAGTCTTTTGCCTCCGGAAGGATCACATAGTTTTCACCATCTGTTAATACGAACACAGAAAGTTCAATACCAGTTAAGAATTCTTCTACAACTACTGTGCTACCTGCATTACCGAATTTACCACCTAACATTAGCTTTAATTCTGACTGGGCTTCTTCGATGCTTTCCAGAATTAATACGCCTTTTCCTGCTGCCAGTCCGTCTGCTTTTAATACAATTGGAAGTGTATGTGAAGCCAGGTAAGTTAATCCTTCTTCCAGACTGTCATTGCTGAAAGATCTTGATCCTGGTGTAGGGATGCCATGGCGTGCCATAAACTGCTTAGAGAAATCTTTACTTCCTTCCAGAATTGCACCTTCTTTTTTAGGGCCAATTACCGGGATGTGCGACAATTCAGCATCCTTAGCGAAGAAATCATGGATACCGTTTACCAGAGGCTCTTCCGGGCCTACTACCAATAGTTCGATGGCTTCTTTTAATGCGAAAGCTTTTACGGCTTCAAAATCATTAGGATTCAGGCTGATATTTTTCCCGTAAGCACCGGTACCACCGTTGCCTGGTGCAATAAACAGTTGAGAACATTGAGAAGATTGGCTCATTTTCCAGGCTAATGCACTTTCTCTGCCGCCAGAACCTAATAGTAAGATATTCATCTATGTATGATTTGTTGTTTGAATTGTTAGGTGGATCGGGTACCTGCCCGCTTCGTTCCGGCAAATATACCGCTTTAGCTAAATTATCACAGTTTAAGTTGAATATTAAATGAAAGGGACCAGATGTGCTGAGACGTATTCTGCTAAAAAAAGATTTATTTTAATTAAATGTAATTTTCTGCAGTTTCGCATCGACTTACTCTATAAACTAATATTGATGGAAAAGGCTTTTATCGAAATGATAAATAAACATTCTGGGATTGTCTATAAGGTTTGTAGTATGTATGGACTGGAAGAGGAAGATCAGAAAGATCTTTTTCAGGAAATCGTTTTGCAGCTCTGGAAGTCTTTTCCATCTTTCAGACAAGATTCACAATCAAGTACATGGATGTATCGGGTTGCTTTAAATACTGCGATTAGTAGTTTTCGTAAAGAAAGTAGAATCCCTGCGCGTACAGGTCTTTCCAGTGCTGAGTTAGAAATTCCTGACGCCTGTATTTTTTCGGATCAGGAATATCAACAGGGAGTATTAAAACAAGCACTAGGACAATTGACGAAAATAGAAAAAGCGGTGATCTTACTTTATTTTGAAGAAAAGAATTACCAGGAGATTGCAGAGATCACCGGAATGACGAAGACTAACGTGGGGGTGAAAATTAGCCGCATCAAATTGAAATTGGAAAAGATAATTAAATCATAAGGCGATGAATTTAGAAGAACTAAAAGGAGAATGGGTAGCGCATCATGATAAAATAAACCATACTTCCCCGCTTAAGCCAGAGCTGATCGCAGGAATCATCAGAAAGAAATCTGAAACGATCAGCTCAAAAATTAGGAAGTTTTATGTTCATGGGGCTTTGTTTTGCAGCTTTTATATAGTCGCTATCTCTCTCCTGGGATGGCTATCTGATGAAATGGAATTTTTGAATTGCCCATCCATATTACCGCTTAGCTTTTTGTTCCTTGCTATATTTGTATTTGGCCTGGGTTTATTATTGATGCGAAAGATTGATTCTGAACAAAATGTCCTGAATTACCTGGAGAGAGTCGCTAGCCATTATGTATTGGCGCTTCGGATGGTTATCGGACTTGCAGTGGTCGCATTAGGTATCCTTTTAATTGTACTTCCTTCTTTTAAATTATCTGAAAATATAGGTGAGCATGGCCTCTTGTGGGGTATATTGGATACTTACGAGCTTTTTATTGTAGGGTTCATCATACAATGGTTGGGACGATTTATTCCGCAAGCATATCTTTGGTCTAAGAAGGAAGACAGGTATAGTTTGAGGCAGCTAAAACTAGAATTAAAAGAACTCCGGGAACTTACTGATGAGTTGAGAGTTGGGTTGTTGTAATTATTTAACTCTAGGATAGGGGCTTACTGGTTTTGTGAAGGTACTTTACGATTTATCAAAGATTTTTAAATAAAATTGCGATGCTAAAGCAAAGTACAGGATATTTTGTAATTTTAGCGCCCGATGACTGCCATTCTGACTTATTGTTTGATATGGCTTGGTTGTTGTAAATTATACCTTTTTCAATTAGTAATAAACAATAAACACAAACATAAAAGATGTTAGGATTTTTAACCAAAGTATTTGGAAGCAAATCGGAAAGAGATATTAAGGCATTACAGCCTATAGTTATCAAAATCAACGAAGAGTATTCGAAGCTTTCTGTACTGAGCAATGATGAGTTGCGTAACAAAACGGTTTATTTTAAAGATGTTATTGCACAGGCTTTAGCAGATATTGATGGAAAGATCAGCGGCTTAAAAGCAGATGGTGAAAGTCAGGATTTGTCATTAGCGGAAAAAACAGCTTTATATGATCAGATCGATGAGCTGATTAAAGAACGTGATAAAGAATTAGAAGTAGTATTACTAGATATATTGCCACAGGCATTTGCCGTGGTGAAAGAAACTTCAAGACGTTTCTCAGAAAATGAGCGCTTAGAGGTGACTGCAAGTCAACACGACAGAGATTATGCAGTACGCAGAAACAATGTAGTGATTGAAGGCGATAAAGCTTTCTGGGCAAATACATGGGATGCTGCCGGTACACAAGTGAAATGGAACATGGTACATTACGATGTTCAGTTGATCGGTGGTATGGTATTGCACAGTGGTAAAATCTCTGAGATGGCTACGGGTGAGGGTAAGACTTTGGTAAGTACATTACCTGCTTATCTGAATGCACTTGCTGGTAAAGGAGTTCACATTGTAACCGTGAATGATTACCTGGCACGACGTGACTCGGAGTGGAATGGTCCTTTATTCGAATTCCATGGTATTAAAGTAGATTGTATTGATAAGCATGAGCCAAACTCTCAGGAGCGTCGTGATGCTTACCTTGCAGATATTACTTATGGTACCAATAATGAGTTTGGTTTTGATTACCTGCGTGACAATATGTCGCAAACTCCAGATCAGTTGGTGCAACGTAAATTGCATTTCGCGATGGTGGATGAGGTCGATTCAGTTTTAATAGATGATGCCCGTACTCCTTTGATCATTTCTGGTCCGGTTCCTTTTGGAGATCAACATGAATTCCATGAGCTGAAACCAAGGATCGAGAGATTAGTTGCTGCACAAAGAGAATATGTAACCAAAGCTTTAAATGAAGCTAAGAAATTAATTAATGATGGTAAAGCCGGAACCGAAGAAGGTGAAGGTGGTTTAGCACTTTTACGTGCGCACCGTGGTTTACCTAAAAATAAAGCATTGATCAAGTTTTTAAGTGAGGGTAGTGTAAAACAAACCTTATTGAAAACTGAAAATCATTACATGGCTGATCAGTCGAAGAACATGCCGAAAGTAGATTCGGAATTGTACTTCTATATTGATGAGAAAAACAACCAGGTAGAGCTTACGGAAAAAGGTATTGAGCTAATCACCAAATCCGGTGAAGATGCACACTTCTTCGTATTACCTGATGTTGGTACTGAAATCGCTGAGATTGAAAAATCTGATTTAAGTAATGAAGAGAAAATTGCACAGAAGGATGCCCTGATGCGCGATTACTCGATCAAAGCAGAAAGAATTCACTCGGTGAATCAATTATTGAAAGCTTATACTTTATTCGAGATGGATGTAGAATACATCATCGATGAAGGAAAGATCAAAATTGTTGATGAGCAAACCGGTCGTATTATGGATGGTCGTCGTTATTCAGACGGTTTACACCAGGCGATTGAAGCAAAAGAAAATGTGAAAGTAGAAGATGCTTCGCAAACTTATGCAACGGTTACACTTCAAAACTTCTTCCGTATGTACCATAAACTTTGTGGTATGACGGGTACAGCAACTACAGAAGCTGGTGAGTTCTGGTCGATCTATAAATTGGATGTAGTGGAAATTCCTACAAACAGAGTAATCTCCAGAGTTGACCACCAGGATTATGTATACCGTACCGTTCGTGAAAAATACAATGCCGTAGCAGAAGAGATCGTTAAATTAACGGAAGCTGGCCGACCAGTATTGGTAGGTACCACTTCAGTTGAGATTTCTGAGTTGTTGAGCAGAATGTTGAAACTTCGCGGAATTAAACACAATGTGTTGAACGCGAAAATGCACCAGAGAGAGGCAGATATCGTAGCTGAAGCAGGTCAGGCTGGACAGGTAACGATTGCAACCAACATGGCTGGTCGTGGTACGGATATTAAACTAGGTGCTGGTGTTAAAGAAGCAGGTGGTTTGGCAATCGTAGGTACAGAGCGTCATGAGTCTCGTCGTGTAGACAGACAGTTGCGTGGTCGTGCAGGTCGTCAGGGTGATCCAGGTTCATCTCAGTTCTTCGTTTCTCTTGAAGATAACTTAATGAGGTTATTTGGTTCTGAAAGAATTTCTAACATCATGGTGAAAATGGGTATCGAAGATGGTGAAGTGATTCAACATTCAATGATCACCAAATCTATTGAGCGTGCGCAGAAGAAAGTAGAAGAAAATAACTTTGGTATCCGTAAGCGTTTATTAGAGTACGATGATGTGATGAACTCACAACGTACGGTAATTTATGCGAAACGTAAAAATGCATTGTTCGGTGAGCGTTTAGACGTAGACATGAACAACATGACTTTTGATGTTGCTGAAGATATCGTTACTGAATATAAAGAAGAAGGAAATTACGAAGGTTTCAAACTGGAAGTGATCAAAAACTTCTCTGCAGATACTACAATTGATGAAGCAGAATTCAGTGCAAGAAATGTACACCACCTAACAGATAAATTGTTTGAAGAAGTGACGGCATTCTATGCTAGAAAATCTGAAGGCATCATCCAACAGGCTATGCCGGTATTGAACCAGGTATATGAAGAGCGTGGAGAACACATTGAGCAAATTATCGTTCCATTTACAGATGGTATTCGCAGCATCCAGGTGCCGGTTGGCTTGAAAAAAGCAATCGACAACAACGGTCGTGAGGTGACTAAATCATTCGAAAAAACAATTGTACTAGCCTTGATCGATGAATCTTGGAAAGAGCATTTGCGTGAAATGGATGAGTTGAAACAATCGGTTCAAAATGCGGTATACGAACAAAAAGATCCATTGATCATTTATAAAATGGAAGCCTTTAACTTGTTTAAAAACATGTTGAATGCCGTAAATAAAGAAGTAGTAAGTTTCTTATATAAAGGTGGTATTCCAATTGAAACTGATCCTAATGACGTTAGAGAAGCTCAGGCACCAAGACCTGCTCCGAGCAAATTGAAAATGTCTAAACCGGATTTTGAAATTTCAGTTGGTAATGAGCCGATGACTATGGAAGATACACGTGAAGCAGCACCTCAACAGCCCATCCGTAAAGAAGTAACGGTAGGCAGAAATGATATGTGCCCTTGTGGAAGCGGTAAGAAATTCAAAAACTGCCACGGCGCAGGATTGTAATTTGTAATACACATTTAGAATGCCGATTTTTGTAACAAAAAATTCGGCATTCTTTTTTTTAAGCCCTTTCATGAAGATATTATTTACCAGTATATTTTGTTGTTTTACCATCGTCCTTTTTGCACAACGTAAAGGAGAGGTGGTCGTGGTTAAAGATCCCATGATCGATAGCCTGATCGCCAAGCGCATCGCTTTATACACGAAATCTGCTGGTTCCACAGCTGGTACTCCGGTTAAACCAGGAGCAGCTATCGTTGGTCAGATGGGTTATCGTGTACAGATATTCTATGGCTCAGACAGGCGTCAGGTATTTTCGGAACAAGCCCGGTTTAAATCAGCTTACCAAAATCTGAATACCTATATTACCTATAAAGAACCTAATTATTATTTGCGCGTTGGCGATTTTAGAACCCGTCTGGAAGCCCAGCGTTTACTGAATGAACTAAGACCAATGTTTCCAACCCTATTTATTTTTAGGGAGAAAATTAATGCACCTAACCTAGATTATAGCAATGACAATGAAAGATAAGATCCAAACCCTTGCGCTTGATATTTTTGATCAGGTGAGAGGCTACCGTCAGCACATACATGCCAATCCTGAACTTTCCTTTAAGGAGTTTGAAACTTCAGCCTATATTAAAAGTCAGCTGGAAGAATGGGGAATCCCTTATACTGAGATGGCCAATACAGGGGTAGTTGGATTGATTACAGGTGGAATCCCTTCTGATAAGATCATCGCCTTGCGTGCGGATATGGATGCTTTGCCAATTATTGAGGCAAATGATAAACCTTATGTTTCAAAAAATCCTGGAGTAATGCATGCTTGCGGTCATGATGTACACAGCTCCTCTCTATTAGGAACTGCCTATATCCTGAATAGCCTAAAGGCAGAATTTGCAGGAACGATCAAATTGATTTTTCAGCCGGGTGAAGAAGTGCTGCCAGGTGGTGCAAGTATCATGATTAAAGAGGGTGTATTGGATAATCCAAAGCCTCAGGCGATCCTTGGACAACACGTGATGCCATTAATCGATGCAGGTAAGGTTGGTTTCCGTTCAGGCATTTATATGGCTTCAACGGACGAATTATATGTGACCGTGCATGGTAAAGGTGGTCATGGCGCTCAACCGCATCAGAATATTGATCCAGTACTGATTGCTGCGCATATTGTAGTGGCACTGCAACAGATTGTGAGCAGAAATGCAGACCCTCGTTTGCCTTCCGTACTTTCTTTTGGAAAGGTACAGGCAAATGGTGCAACCAACATCATCCCTAATGAAGTGAAAATGGAAGGTACTTTCAGAACACTAAATGAGGACTGGCGTAAGGAAGCGAAAAAACTAATGAAGAAAATGGCGGAAGGCATTGCAGAAAGTATGGGTGGTAGCTGTGATTTTAACATCATGGATGGCTATCCTTACCTGATCAATGAACCGGAACTGAGCGACAATGCCCGTGCTCATGCCGAAGATTATTTAGGAAAAGAGAATGTTCTGGAATTGGATATCTGGATGGCAGCGGAAGATTTTGCCTATTATTCGCAGGTAACCGATGCTTGTTTCTACAGGTTAGGTACCGGAAATAAGGACAAAGGAACTTGCTATTCTGTACATACGCCAAACTTCGATATTGATGAAGATGCTTTAAAATTGTCTACTGGTTTAATGGCCTACCTTGCGTTAAAGCAATTAGGTAATTGATGAAGAAAGGACTTTTATTAGCGGTTTGTACCTTGCTTTTTGCAAAAGGTTTTAGCCAGGAGATCCCTCGCTTTAACCCGGATACGATTAAAACCATCCAGCTGGATTCAGCAGTTAATATTGTATCGCAGAAGTTCGGCGTGGAGACATTTATCAATGCCATCATTACTGACAATAGCTTTTATCAGGCTTTCAGAAACATGAAGAAGTATGGCTTCCTCGCAGAAAACAGAATTTATACCTACGATAAAAAGAATAAAGTAAACGGTAGGATTTACCGTAAAATCAGGCATAACCCAAAAGGCCCCCTCAAGATGGAATACCTGGTAAAACAGGATACGGGAAAGGTGTACAAGAAAAACGGTAAATACCAATTGTATACCATAGAAATGTTTGATTACATTTTTATGAATGCTTATCAGTCGGAATTTGTCGCAGAAGCCCCAATGACTTCCGGTAAAGCAACCGAAAGTAATGAGAGTTATAAGGATAAACTGAAGACGTTGATTTTTGCTCCGGGAAGGCCGATTAAAGGTTTGCCATTTATCGGTAGTAAAACGCAAATCTTTACGGCCAATATGCGCCAATATTACGACTATAGCTATGCCAGCGGTACTTATCTGGATTCTATTCCGGTATACCGCTTTAAGGTAACTGTGAAGCCAGACCTGAGTAATGGTACTAAAGAGGGCTTGATGATTAAGGAGCTGACGACTATTTTTGATCAGCGTACTTTTGAAATTTTAGGTCGCTATGTGGACATGAAATATAGTAAGATGCTGTTTGATTTTAATGTGCAGATGAACATTGAAATGAGTTATTTTGGAGGAGAGAAACTGCCCACAAAAATTACCTATCAGGGGAATTGGGATTATCCTTTCAAAAAGGAAGAAAGAGCAAGCTTTCTGATTGTCCATAAGGACTATCAGGTTACAAAATAGATTTCCGAATTTTAAAATATATTTGATAGACAAACTCTTCTGCTATGAAAAAAATCAGGTTCGTTGTTGCTTCTCTTTCCTTACTAGTGCCAATGGCGCTACTTGTTTTATTTACTGCTATGATTGTTAAGCCTAAAAAGATTATTTTTTTCGGTGATTCCATCACCCAGATGGGAGTAGAGCCGGGTGGATATGTGGATCTGATTCGCAAATCCCTGGATCCCTTGAAATATGAAGTAATTGGCTCAGGAATTGGTGGCAATAAGGTGTATGATCTTTATTTACGGATGGAGGAGGATGTACTGGCAAAAAAACCAGATCTGGTGGTGATCTATGTAGGCGTAAATGATGTATGGCATAAACAGTCGATGCATACCGGCACGGATTACGATAAATTTATTGCCTTTTATCAGGCATTGATCAATAAGATTCAGGCTGCTGGTGCAAAGGTGGTTTTATGTACACCAGCAGTGATCGGGGAGAAGAAAAATGGCGCGAATGAAATGGATGCAGATTTAGATAAATATGCTGGAGCGATCAGAGAATTGGCAGTTAAAAATACATTGCCATTGTGCGACCTGAGGAATTTGTTTAAAACCTACGGGGAAAAGAATAATACAGCAGATGCAGCTAAAGGAGTATTAACGACTGATGGTGTACATTTGAACAATAAAGGGAATCAAGCCCTGGCAGAAGTATTGATCCCGCTGTTGAAATAAACAAAGGGATAAAATAAGGTGATTAGAGCAAGCGATAAATAAAATATTAAAAAATGATTAACCAGGATACCATCAGCAAAATCATGGAAACCGTCCGCATTGAGGAAGTGGTTGGTGATTTTGTGTCTTTAAAAAAACGTGGTACCAGTTTGATAGGGAATTGCCCTTTTCACAATGAGAAAACACCCTCTTTCCACGTTTCTGTGGCAAAGGGGATTTACAAGTGTTTCGGTTGTGGTAAAGGTGGTGATTCGGTCCATTTTATCATGGACCATGAGAAGTATTCTTATCCGGAAGCGTTAAAGTTTCTGGCACAGAAATACCATATTGAGGTGGAGGAGACGGTACAGTCTCCACAAAATATTGAAGCCCAGAATGCGCGGGAAAGCTTATACATCGTTTCAGAATTTGCGGCAAATTTCTTTGCCAATGAACTGTGGACAGGGGACCAGGGCCGAGCCATAGGTCTGAGCTATTTTAAAGAGCGCGGGTTCCGGGAAGATATTGTCAAGAAGTTTCAACTCGGCTATTCCCCGGATGTTTGGGATGCCTTGATTCAACATGCCGTTGCGGCAGGACATAAAGAGGAATACCTGGAGAAAACGGGCTTGTCGATCAGAAATGATAAAGGCAAGTTGTATGATCGTTTCCGAGGTAGGGTGATGTTCCCAATACATAATTTTACGGGCAGGATTATTGGTTTTGGTGGTAGAACACTTAAAACGGATAAAAACGTCCCTAAATATGTCAATTCACCGGAAAGTGAGATCTACCATAAGTCGAATGTGCTTTATGGTTTGTTCCAGGCAAAAAAAGCGATCAGGGATGCCGATAACTGTTACCTCGTAGAAGGTTATGCTGATGTGCTCGCTGCACATCAGGCAGGAATAGAAAATGTGGTGGCCTCTTCCGGGACTTCATTAACTACGGAACAGATTCGTCTAATTGGTCGTTTCACAGAAAATGTGACCATTCTTTATGATGGCGATGCTGCGGGGATTAAAGCTTCACTACGTGGATTAGACATGATCCTGGAGGAAGGATTGAACGTAAAAGTCGTTTCTTTCCCTGATGGTCATGATCCCGATTCTTACATGCACCATGTAGGCTCTGGAGCATTTAAAAAATATATTGAAGAGAACCGTAAAGATTTTATTCTTTACAAGGCAAATATCCTGCTGAAAGAAGCAGGAACAGATCCGATTAAAAGGGCAGGGATCATCAGGGACATTGTAGAGAGTATTGCAAAGATTCCGGATGACATCAAGGCTTCGATTTTTATCAAAGAATGTAGTAGTTTGCTGCAGGTAGAAGAGCGAATTTTGCTTTCTGAACTGAATAAGATCAGGATGGCGAAGTTTAGAAAATCTGGTTCCGGTAATTCGGGTACTGGAAATTCTGGGCTAGGTTCTTCCGGTTTTCAACAGCAAAATCAAAACCAGTATCAGCCTTATCCAGATGGTCCGCCAGACAATCTGTTTGAAATTCCTGGCGCCGGAGGAGAAGCTGCGGAAGCGGCAGCAGCCGAAGAAAGTGACTTGCTGCAGGAGCAGGAGGTGGTACGTCTCTTATTGGCGTATGGCCATGAACTGGTGAGCTGGGATAAGATCGATAACATGTACATCGGATCTTTTATCATGCAGAATCTCGCAGATGTGAGTTTCACTGATCCGACCTGTAAAAGTATCATTGATACCTATAATGAAGAAATAGAGAATGGTCACCTGCCGGTAGCCAGTCAGTTTATCAATAATGAGGATCGGAAAATTGTGGAACTGGCGATTACGCTATCTACGTCTCCATATTCCCTAAGTGAAAACTGGTATAATAAGCACAATATTTATGTTAGAGATGAAAGTGTCAATCTGAAAGCAACTGTTCTCGGTGGAATTTTCCACCTGAAAAAAGGAAAAGTTGCAAGGATGTTGGCGGATATCTCTAAAGAGATTAAAACAGAAAATGATCCGGTAAATCTGGAGATTCTGATGCAGCGTTTTATGTTTATGAAAACCGTAGAAAGAGAGATTTCAAAGTTCCTGGGAACGGTGATTTTAAAATAGATGGCGGCACATAATGAACTTGGCCAACGTGGGGAGGAGATCGCCAGAGACTATCTGGAAAATGCAGGATACCGCATTTTAAATGTGAATTGGAGATACGCCAGGGCAGAAGTTGACGTTATAGCTGATCAGGGAGGAACCTTGGTTTTTGTGGAAGTGAAAACCCGGACCAGCACTGATTTCGGGGATCCCGAAGATTTTGTAGACCGCAAAAAAGAAAGGCAATTGGAATTTGCTTCTGCAGCCTATATTGAATTGAAACAACATCAGGGGGAAATCCGTTTTGATATTATTGCCATTACTTTTGAGCATAAAAACCTTTTTAAAATTAATCACATTGAAGATGCATTCTGGCCAAGTTAAAAAAATCATGAGTTTATCTAAATTAGCCCTGTCGGCCTGCTTATTATTGAGCGTTTCGCTGGTTATTTCTTGTAAAAATAATACATCAGTTGGTTCTGGTGTAAGTTTTAAATCGCCGGAACAAGGGCAAAGTTTTCCGCTGGGAACGGAGGTTAAAGTGGCTTTAGAACTTCCTTCAGGTAGTAACATTACTTCCGCTGTGTATTCCCTGGATGGAAAGCCAGTGGCTACAAATAATAACGGAGAAGCAGTTTCTATTCCAACAAATGGTTTGAGTTTGGGCTATAAGCTAATTACAGCCGTTATAGAGGAAGATGGAAAGAAAGATACGTTAACGATCAACTTTGAGTTGAAGTCGGCTGTAGTGCCTGTACAATACGGCTACAAAGTGGTTAAAACTTTCCCTCATGATACAGCTGCGTATACACAGGGCTTAGAGTTTCATAATGGCCGTTTTCTGGAAAGTACCGGTCAGGAGCAACATTCCTCAGTGAGATGGGTAGATGTGCCTACAGGTAAAGTATTACAGCAAACGAAACTGGATGACCAGTATTTTGGAGAAGGATCAAGTTTGGTAGGTGATAAAATCGTGATGCTGACCTGGCAAAATAGGTTGGGATTGGTATTTGATGCAAAGTCTTTGACGCAGCAGTCTACTTTTCCTTACCAATCGAGTATGGAAGGCTGGGGCTTATGTTTTGACGGACAAAGGCTATACAAATCTGATGGTACCAATAAGATCTGGTTCCTGAATAAAGACAATTATAAAGAAGAAGGGTCTATTGAAGTTTACAACAATAATGGTCCGGTACCTCAGCTGAATGAGTTGGAATACATTGACGGTAAGATTTATGCCAATGTTTATACGAAAAATGTAGTGGTAGTAATTGACCCGGCAACGGGTGTGATCGAGAAGGAGATTGATTTCTCTGGATTACTGCCAGCAGGATATTATACAGATGAGATAGATCAGGCAAACAATGTATTGAATGGTATTGCCTGGGATAAAGCAGGTAAACGCTTATTCGTAACGGGCAAGAAATGGCCACATATGTTCCAGGTTAATCTGCTGGCTAAGCCATAATCTGCTAAGATTATTAATGAAAAAAGCCCGCCATATCCTGGATATGACGGGCTTTTCGCTGCTTCTTATTATTTTTCTGTTGTTTCAGTTTTTTTAGGTTCAGCAATGACACCGTTAAAGGTAATTGGTTGTCTGTTCATGCTGTTCACATTCAAGGTGGCATAACCACTTGTAGATACACTTAAAGATAACGAGCGTACATCTTTGGTGTCTTTAGGAGTGATTTCAATGATCCATCCTCCTTTTTTCTTGGCAGTGGTTTTATAGTCGAATTTTTTAGACTTAAATTTTATACCTGAATCATCCGGATTCATCGGAGCTGTATATGCTCTTCCATAATAAGGAAGGTAAGCTTCTACGCTATCCTTATCAATAATCAGTTGATATTGAGATCCGGAAAGTTGGATCATACCACCACTTACACCACCTGGGAATCTGCTCATTACTTTGTTTAAATCAGCATTAGCCATAGGGGTCGCAGAGGTAGCTTCAAACACAAGATGTTTGTCAGCGACTAATTTGGCTGTGGTTGCTTTGTCGGTTTGTGCCATTACCTGCACAGTAGAGAAAACAATAAGAAGTGCTAACAATTTTTTAAATGTTCTCATGATCATATCCTTTTTTATTTGGTTAGAACAAAATAGCGCTTAAAAGGTTTAATTCCAAGCGCTATTTTTTTGTAATTATCTCCAGTTTTTATACTGGTTGATCAAGCCGTTTGTAGAAGCGTCATGAGAATTAACTTCTTGATTTCCTTCTAATTCCGGAAGGATGCTTTTGGCCAATTGCTTGCCGAGCTCTACACCCCATTGGTCGAAACTGAAGATGTTCCAGATGATGCCCTGAACGAAGATTTTATGCTCATAAATTGCAATCAGACTGCCTAAGCTAAATGGCGTTACTTTCTTTAATAGAATAGAGTTGGTAGGTCTGTTTCCTTCGAAAACTTTGAATGGTGCCAGTTTTTCGATTTCTTCGCTGCTTTTACCTTCTTTTTCCAGTTCTGCAACTACCTGTTCCTTTGTTTTACCATTCATCAGCGCTTCTGTTTGCGCGAAGAAGTTAGACAATAAGATCGGGTGATGATCGCCGAGTGGGTTTAAGCTTTGCGCAGGAGCGATGAAATCGCAAGGGATTAAACGGGTACCCTGGTGGATCAACTGATAGAAAGCATGTTGTCCATTGGTTCCTGGTTCTCCCCAGATGATTGGTCCGGTTTCATAAGTTACTTCGTTACCATTGCGGTCTACATGTTTACCGTTGCTTTCCATATCTCCCTGTTGGAAGTACGCAGCAAAGCGGTGCATGTATTGATCGTACGGTAAAATGGCTTGAGTTTCTGCATCAAAGAAATTGATGTACCAGATGCCAATTAAAGCCAGGATCACAGGTACATTGTTTTCAAATTCTGCATTTTCAAAATGGGTATCAGCGGCATGTGCCCCAGCAAGTAGCTGTTTGAAATTGTCGAAACCGATGCTTAAAGCGATAGGAAGACCGATCGCACTCCATAAAGAATATCTTCCACCTACCCAGTCCCAGAATTCGAACATGTTGTTGGTGTCAATACCAAATGCAGATACATCTTTCGCATTGGTAGAAAGTGCCGCAAAATGCTTGGCTACATCGCCTTGCGCAGCACCGCTATTTAAGAACCAGTCCTTTGCACTGTTGGCATTGGTCATGGTTTCCTGTGTTGTAAAAGTTTTAGAAGCAATCAGGAATAGGGTGGTTTCCGGATCTACATTTTTTAAGGTTTCTGCAATGTGCGTTCCGTCAATATTTGATACGAAATGCATATTCAAATGGTTTTTGTAAGCTTTTAAGCCTTCAGTAACCATTACAGGACCTAAGTCTGAACCACCAATACCGATGTTCACTACATCTGTGATGGCTTTCCCAGTATAGCCTTTCCATGATCCGGAGATGATGGCCTGACTAAATTTATCCATTTTCTCCAGCACTTTGTTTACTTCTTCCATGACATTTTTGCCATCTACAAGAATCGGGTCATTACCTTGGTTACGTAAAGCGATGTGGAGTACCTGGCGACCTTCGGTCTGGTTGATTTTATCACCCTTAAACATGGCTTTAATAGCCTCGTCTAGTTTGCACTCTCTGGCCAGTTGCATTAACAACGCCATTGTAGTATCATCAATTCTGTTTTTTGAATAGTCGACAAGAATGTCTTCAAATAAGAGCGAAAATTTTTCAAAACGGGAAGCATCTTCCGTAAAAAGATCCTTTAAGCTTTTTTCATTGATACCGATGAAATGATCAGTCAGGTATTTATAAGCTGCAGTTTCTGTAAAGTTTATCGTTGGTAGCATCATATTGGGGTTTTTGTAAATGTAGGGGTTTATTTTATTTGCTGAAATGACCTTTTTAATATTTCTATCCGAAATGAATATCCACTCATTATCTTATATTTAACGTAAAAAAATAGGTTTATGAAAAGATTTTACTTTGTACTGTTGGTTTTGTGTAGCGCTACTGCGGTTGCCCAAAAGCAAAATTTGAGACCTGAGGTTTCAAAAAAAGCCTTGAGCATCGCACAGAAAGTGGTGGATTGGCGTCGGGATCTGCATGAGCATCCGGAAATGGGTAACCAGGAAACGAGAACAGCTGCATTGGTGGCAAAACATTTAAAATCTTTGGGGATCGAGGTACAGACAGGTATAGCAAAAACGGGTGTAGTTGGGATTCTTAAAGGCGGAAAACCAGGACCTGTAGTTGCACTAAGAGCAGATATGGATGGTTTGCCAGTAACAGAACGAGTGGATTTGCCTTTTGCTTCTAAGGTGAAAACGATATATAATGGCCAGGAGGTTGGGGTGATGCATGCTTGTGGTCATGATAGCCATGTTGCCATTTTAATGGGAGTAGCAGAAGTGCTGGCTTCCATGAAGAAGGATATTCCAGGAACGGTAAAATTTATTTTTCAACCTGCAGAAGAAGGAGCGCCCCATGGAGAAGAAGGTGGTGCTGAATTGATGGTAAAAGAAGGGGTATTGGAAAACCCGAAAGTGGATGTCATTTTTGGTTTGCACATCAATTCACAAACGCCGGTTGGGGAGATTACTTATCGCCCGGGCGGAATTATGGCTGCAGTGAATGATTTGAAGATTACGGTGAGCGGTAAACAGGCACATGGTGCTTATCCTTGGAGCAGTGTTGATCCCATTGTGATTTCTGCACAAATTGTGAATAACCTGCAGACAATTGTGAGTAGGAACCTTAATGTGACGGAAAATCCAGGTGTAGTTACGATTGGTGCCATTAACGGGGGGATTCGATCTAACATCATTCCGGAAAAGGTGGAAATGTTGGGGACGATCAGAAATTTCAGTAAAGAAGATGAAGCGATGTTTATTGAAAGGGTAAAGACGATTGCCACAAAAACAGCGGAAGCTGGAGGAGGTACTGCTGAGGTAAAGATTCCATATAGTAACCATTATCCTGTGACTTTTAATGATGTGGCATTAACAGAAAAGATGTTGCCTAGTTTACAGGCTACGGCTGGTGCTGCCCATGTAAAATTGAAACCTCCGGTAACTGGAGCAGAAGACTTTTCTTTCTTTCAGGAAAAGATCCCGGGCTTGTTTCTTTTCCTGGGAGGAATGCCTAAAGGACAGGACCCGTTAAAAGCACCGTCACACCATACTCCTGATTTCTTTATCGATGAAAGTGGTTTTGGTTTGGGGGTGGAAGCGCTTAGTAACCTGGCACTTGATTACATGAGTTTGAAAAAATAAGGATGGTTTTTTGATTTACTGATGGTTTTAATTGATTATATTTAAGATACTAATATTAGTACATCACCTAGAAAAACAATTTTATGTTAGAAAATTTGAATGAACTGGTTAAACAAAGCGCTCAGGATGCCATTGTGAATAATAGTGAGATTCCTAATGAGCAAAATGAAGCAGCGATTCAAGCGGCTTCCGGTTCTATTTTTGACTCCTTGAAACAACAATTGTCGTCCGGAAATATTGGTAACCTGGTGGATGCCTTTAAAGGTGGAGATGTGGCGAATTCTGCGGTGGTGCAGGATGCTTCAACTGGCTTTATTGATAAGCTGGCCGGTATGGGCATCAACCTGGATTCGGCAAAAGCTATTGCCGCTTCTATCATCCCCGGAGTAATGGGACAGTTGGTGAATAAGACAAATGATCCGAACGACAGCTCTTTTAATCTTCAGGATATGTTAACGAAGATTTCAGGACCTGATGGTAAGTTCCAATTGTCGGACTTGACAAACTTGTTTGGCGGTGGTGCTGAAGATGGAAAAGAAGGTGGAAATGGTATCGTTGATAAGCTAAAAGGCCTTTTTAATTAAGAAAAGGAAAAGGTTTAAAGAGGTTCTGTGCTTGTTTTTTAAAACAGGGACAGAACCTCTTTGTATTTTATATATTTGTGATTATGACAAAAGAACAAATACAGGATTTAAGGGACAGAGTAGCGTCGCTGAGGAGGCATCTTTGACGTCGAAACACGACTTGAAGAAATTTATATAGAGCAGGAGCTTACACTGCAGACCGACTTTTGGGATGACCCTAAAAAGGCAGAAAAACATTTGGCAGGAATTAATTCCAAGAAAGTGTGGACCGATGCCTGGCAAGAGGTGAATAAAGAGCTGGAAGATACAGAAGTGATGTTTGAGTTTCTACAGTCTGGTGATGCCAGTGCAGAAGAAATGCAGGAACAGTACAACCGCTGTTTGAACATGGTGGAAGAACTGGAACTGAAAAACATGCTGAGTAGTAAGGAAGATCAGCTTCATGCAGTGATGCAGATTACAGCAGGTGCCGGTGGTACCGAAAGTTGTGATTGGGCAGCGATGCTGATGCGGATGTACATCATGTGGGGAGAGAAGAACGGCTATAAGGTAACAGAACAGGATTCGCAGGAAGGGGAGGTAACGGGTATAAAATCGGTTACGCTTCAGTTTGCAGGAGACTTTTCTTATGGTTATCTGAAAGGAGAAAATGGGGTTCACCGTTTGGTGCGCATTTCGCCCTTTGATTCCAATGCCCGCAGACATACTTCCTTTGCTTCCGTATATGTTTATCCTTTAGTGGATGATACGATTGAAATTGAAGTGAAGGATTCAGAAATTGAATTCGAGACTTTCCGCTCCGGTGGTGCTGGTGGACAAAATGTGAACAAGGTGGAAACGGCTGTAAGGTTGTATCACAAGCCTTCGGGTATTGTGATTAAAAACCAGGAGTCGCGTTCTCAGTTGCAAAATAAAGAGAATGCAATGCGTTTGTTAAAATCGCAATTGTATGAAGCGGAGATGCGCAAGCGCATGGAAGCAACAGCTTTAATTGAAGGCTCGAAGAAGAAGATCGAATGGGGTTCGCAAATCAGGAATTATGTACTTCATCCTTATAAATTGGTGAAAGATTTACGTACCAATTATGAGACTTCTAATGCGCAGGCGGTACTGGACGGAGATTTGAATGAGTTTTTGAAAGCTTACTTAATGGAATTTTAAATATGAGATACCTTATTGGACTAATGATGACCGGTCTTTTTGTTGCAAGTAGCGCAATGGCGCAGGAAAGTATATTCATTTACCCAGGAGCAATTCCGGGTTCGAAACCTACACCTGCGGATTTTAAAGAGATTTCTGAAACGGGGAAAGATGGGATAGTTAGAGTCAGTAAGGTATCTGTACCTACACTTAAAGTGTTTTTACCTTTGAAAGAAAAGGCAACAGGTGCAGCGGTGATCATTTGTCCGGGGGGTGGCTATGGAATTTTGGCAATTAGCCATGAGGGTGATGATGTGGCCAGGAGGTTCAATGAAATCGGCGTTGCTGCGTTTGTACTGAAATACCGTTTGCCTGATGATGCGATTATGCTGGATAAGTCTTTCGGGCCTTTACAGGATGCCGAACAGGCAATTTATCTGCTAAGGAAGGATGCAGCGAAATATCATATTGATCCTGCAAAAATAGGGATCATGGGTTTTTCTGCAGGTGGCCATCTTGCGGCTACGCTGACGGTACATTATAAGGATGTTAAGATAGAGAATAAGGAAGGACTGAGTCTTCGTCCTGATTTTTCCATGTTGATTTATCCGGTAGTTTCATTTTTGGAGTCACCACATACAGGTTCTGCAAAAAATCTGGCCGGGCCAAATGCAACAGCCGCGCAAAAGGATTACTTTTCCAATGAACGTCATGTGGATGCAGAAACACCGCCTACATTTTTAGTACATGCCAATGATGATAAATCTGTTCCTGTAGAAAATAGTTTGTCTTTTAACCGCGCAATGGTAAAAGCAGGGATCAAGGCAGAGTTACACGTTTACCAAGGTGGTGGACATGGTTTTGGTTTAAACAACAAGACAACAGCCGATCAATGGTTTGACAGGTTGGTTAATTGGATGAAAGCCAATAAAATTATATAAACTAGAGGTTGCTACTGCTCAGGATTTCCTGCAGCTCTTTTAATTCCTTCACCTTTTCTGTTGAGCCTAGATTCTCATAAGAGGAGATCAGGTTTCTGATGATTCTTCTGATGATTTCTACATTACTGCATGGGGCATAAAAGCCGGGCATAGGATCAAGTCCCAGTTGACGTAAGAACTGGTCTACATCATGTTTGCCAAAGATGGCCCCTTTATTAAAAGCATTGATGTAAAAGAGTACGCCAAACTCATGATCTTCTCTTTTACTCTCATCAATATACCCCAGGATAAAATGTTGTGGCAGATTGACGCCATATACCGGGATATCTAGTTTCTGGGCAATTGTTGAATAAATGATGGCTAAAGATATCTGATTTCCCTTTTTACTATCCAATACCTGATTGATGTAAGAGTTTTGAGGGTCGTGGTGATTTTTCGTATTTCCACTGAAACCATACACATTATAGAATACGTGATTGATGAGTTTGATTTTTTCAATAGAACTCATTTCATATTGTAATCCGATCCAGATTTCTCTTTTGATCTCTTCCATCTGGAGCTTGATCTTTTCTTCGTTGAGATCGGGGTATTGATATCTATTTACGACCAATGCCCCCTGAAGTAAATCGAAAGCACCGCTTTGGTACCAAAGATTCAAGTCTTCTTTAACACTGTTGAACTGGATTTTATGAACTACATTCTCGATTCGTTCCTGTAGTAAAGCGTCTAATGATTGTTCCCATGCATTTTCAAGAAAATGAACCACTTCTTCTCCATACTCCAGCAGGCGTTTTTCAATATGCTCGAAGATCTCCGGATCGGGATCGTCCAACAATTTGACTAAAGCACTTATTTCTTTACTATTTTCCATTAAACATGCAACTTAGAATCATGTGATTGCTTATTTTTGTAGCTATGGTTTTCAATTTTATCAGCGACTATCTACAGCACCGATTGACTTCAAAAAGCAGACATGGTACTCATTCTCCTTTCGTTTATAAGCTCACAGATGAGGTAATTTACGATTTTAACGCTAAAAGTGATTACAAAAGCATTGAAGCACAAAGAAAAAAACTTTTAAATGACGATTCTTTAATTACAGTGACGGACCTGGGTGCAGGTTCTCATTTGAATAAGAACCGTACTAAAAAGGTGCGACAGATCGCAAAGAATGCATTGAAAAGCCCAAGGTTGGCGCAGTTGATTTATCGCCTTGCGAAAGAAAACAAGCCAAGCCATATTTTAGAATTAGGTACTTGTCTGGGCTTAACCACTTCTTATCTTTCGAAGGCTTGTCCGGAAGCAGACATTGTGACCATTGAAGGTTGTCCGGAGACTGCAAAAGCAGCATATAAGAATTTTCAGGATCTGGAATTGGAAAATGTAGAGTTAAGGGTAGGGAATTTTGACAACTTACTTCCTGAGTTTATCTCGCAATCAGATCGGTTGGATTTCGTTTATGTAGATGGCAACCATAGAAAAGATGCGACCCTCAATTACTTTAACTGGTGTTTACCGAAAGTACATGAAGGTTCGCTATTGATCTTTGATGATATTTATTGGAGTGAAGGGATGAAAGAAGCATGGGAAGAGATAAAGAGCCATCCTGATGTGACTGTGACCATAGATTTGTTTTGGATCGGATTGGTTTACTTTAAAAAAGGACAGGCAAAAGAGCATTTTAAGATTAAGTTTTAAAATCAGGTTTTAAAATGCTTCTGCCAGGGTGAAATAGAAACCACTCTGGCGTTTTTCATTGATGCGCTTTTCTCCAACTGCATAATCCATACGGACGCTGAGTCCTTTCTCAGGATCGAAGAAATATCTTCCGCCAACTCCATAAGAGGGTTTGAAGTTTTTAGCGGCAAAATTACCATTAGCAAATACTTGTCCGGTTCCGGCGAATACTACTGCGCCGAAGCGGTTATTGTAGCGGTAGCGCAGTTCGGCCTGGCCGGCTAATAAATTCTGATCACGGTAGCGGCCGGTGTAATATCCCCTCATCATTTCATCATTCCCCATTTGTGGCAATAAGTAAAAAGGAATCTTTTTTCCCTGTACGGTATGGAATAAGGCATTTACCCCCAGGACAAATTTAGGGCTGAGCGACCAGAAGTTTCTGACGTTTGCTTTGATGACACTTCCTGTGAAGCTTTCTCCTGACCATAAGTCTGGTGCGTATTGATAGGCGATTCGGCCGAGGAATCCTTTAGTAGGGTAGTTGTTGGAATTTCTGGTATCGTAGCTTTGGGAGACACCTATATATGCAACATTGCCACCTGATCTGTGGATCAGGTTTGGATCTGTGGCGAAAAGCCCACCTGTGACTTCATCTTTGAAATTATAGTTTTCGAAACCAAGAGAGAGTCCGGTATAGGCATGGGGTAATAATCTTTTTTCAGCCTCCAGCATGATTCTGGATTGTCGCTGTACCAGTCGGTCTGAATTTGCAAACAAAGTTTCATTACCAATCCCGAAAAAATCAAAAGGCATTCTTTTAAATCTGAATTCAGAAATGAAATGATATTCGTTGCCCTTGGTCCATATATCGCTCTTTAAAGAAAAGTTGTACTGCCCTTTGGTCGATACGGAAGCAACTCCGGAAAAGTTTGAGCTGCGGTTGGTGCTGTCTTTTCTATCAAGATAAGTGGAGTATAGTGCGCCAAGACCGAATTCTGCTCCGATTTCCTGTGAGTACCGAAAAATGGGCACTGGCATAAAACTCGCTCTGCGTGAGCTATCTGTTTTTTCTGACAAGTATCGTTTGATAAACTTCTTTTGTGCGGATGCGTTTGCGACGGTAATGATCAGGATAGTGATGCAAAGCGAAATTCTCTTCATTGGCCTAAAATAGGAAAGATTTATATAAATTTTGTTACTGGCGATCCCATAGCAAGATTAGCGCCAGTAATTGCTCAGGTTTCATTTTTAAAGCGGGGTTAGGATTAGTCCTTTACGATTATTTGCCTATTTTTGCGCTAACAACAAAATTTAATCAAAAATGAGTACGAAAAGAGGACCTATCTCGCAATTCATGGAGACGAATTATCTCCATTTTAATGCGGCAGCTATGATGGATGCGGCTAAAGGATACGAAACACATTTGGATGAAGGTGGTAAGATGATGATTACGCTTGCAGGCGCAATGAGTACTGCTGAGCTTGGAATCTCTTTAGCTGAAATGATCCGTCAGGATAAAGTTTCGATTATTTCTTGTACTGGTGCCAACCTGGAAGAGGATATCATGAACCTTGTTGCGCATTCTCATTACAAAAGAGTGCCTAACTACCGTGATTTAAGTCCACAGGACGAGTGGGATCTTTTAGAAAACCATTACAACAGGGTTACAGATACTTGTATTCCTGAAGAAGAGGCTTTCCGTAGATTACAGAAACACATTAATAAGATCTGGAAAGATGCAGAAGATGCTGGAGAACGTTTCTTCCCGCATGAATTCATGTACAAGATGTTATTAAGCGGTGATCTTGAGCAATACTATGAGATTGATCCTAAGAACTCATGGATGCTTGCAGCAGCTGAGAAGAACTTGCCGATTGTAGTACCAGGATGGGAAGATTCTACAATGGGAAATATCTTTGCTTCTTATGTGATGAAAGGTGAAGTTAAAGCGACTACTGTAAAAGGTGGTATTGAATATATGGGTTATTTAGCAGACTGGTACATTAAAAACAGTTCTGGTAAAGGAATCGGATTCTTCCAGATTGGTGGAGGTATTGCAGGTGACTTCCCAATTTGTGTTGTTCCGATGTTGTATCAGGATATGGAAATGGAGAATATTCCATTTTGGAGCTATTTCTGTCAGATTTCTGATTCGACTACTTCTTATGGATCTTATTCAGGAGCAGTACCGAACGAAAAAATCACTTGGGGTAAATTAGATATCAACACGCCAAAGTTCATTGTAGAATCAGATGCAACAATCGTTGCGCCACTGATCTTTGCATGGATATTAAAAATGTAAATTGAATTTACAAATATTGTCAATGTGAGGTTGGCTGAGAAGAATCAGCAGTTTTTCGAAAATTGCTGATTTTCTTCGTTTAAAGCCCCAAAAACAAACTATTTAGATTGATTATAAATTGTATTTACTGTCATTTATTTGTCATTGGTAAGTTAATAAATTTTACTTTTGTGGACGTTTTGGTGTAGAACCTAAGTTCGATTGCCAAAGGCGGTTTACAAGTTTTTTAAAAAATAGCATAAAATACTCATTATGAGGGATATCTCATTGATCATTAGAAGAGTTTGGAAGTCGGCATTCATGTTTACGGCTTTATCTGTTTTAATCGTTTCTGCAACACAAGCGCAAGATGTAGTGGAAGGAAGGAAAATATTTAAAGATAAATGTTCTTCTTGTCACCAATTAGACCGTAACAGTACAGGTCCGGCTTTAACGCCTAAAGTAAACGAGCTAGACGAAGCCTTTACCATTAAATGGGTAAAGAACTGGAAAGCTTTAGTTGACGCTGGCGACAAGCAAGCGATTGAGGCTGCGAAGTTCTCTCCATCGGAGATGACTACGTTCCCAACTTTAACGGACGACCAAATTAAAAACGTTATCGCTTACGCTAAAGCGGGCGAGCCTAAGAAAGAAGGCGAAGTTGCAGTAGGTGCAGCAACTGCTGACACAGGTGTATCTGACTTCTCTATCGCAGGTATCGTTGCTATTATATTAATATCGATTGCGGTATTGGTAATCTTAGGACGTGCGATTAAAATGTTAGAGCGTTTGATCTTACAGAAACAAGGTGTTGAAATCTCTGAAGAGGACAACGTTTCTTTAGCTGTAGGTGTTCGCAGGTTATTCAAAAACAAAAAATTTGTATTCTTCTTCATTCTATGTTTAGTAGTGAGCTTAGGTTCATTCGGTTGGATGGGCATGTGGAATACAGGTGTACACACTGGATATCAGCCGGTACAACCAATCAAGTTCTCTCACGAATTACACGCGGGTACGAATCAGATTGACTGTCAGTACTGTCACTCAGGTGCATTTAAATCTAAAAATGCTTCTATCCCATCTGTGAACGTTTGTATGAACTGTCACAAATCAGTACAAGCGACTGAGAAGTATAACGGTGAAATTTCTCCTGAGATCCAAAAGATCTATACTGCGATCGGTTACGATCCTGCAACTTTGACTTATGACAAGTCAAAAGAGAAACCAGTAGAATGGATTCGTGTACACAATCTTCCTGATTTTGCTTATTTCAACCACTCTCAACACGTAGTAGTAGGTGAGGAAGCGATCAGAAAAGAAAAAGGTCTTCAGCCAAATGAGCCGGTATGTTTTGCATGTCACGGTCCAGTGAATACCATGGAAGAAGTTTATCAATTCTCTCCGCTAACAATGAAATGGTGTATCAATTGCCATAAAGACGCTGAGATTTCAGGTAAAGACAATGCTTTCTATTCGAAAGTGATTGAAGCCCATGAGAAAATCAAAAAAGGCGAAAAAATCACTCCAGCATTATTGGGTGGTTTAGAGTGTGGTAAGTGCCACTATTAATAAGAGTTTAATAAGAACGTTCGATAAACAGTAATATAGCTTAAATGGAAAGCAATAAAAAATACTGGAAAGGCTTAGAGGAGTATAAAAACACTCCCGATTTTGTTGAAAACAACAAAAACGAATTTGCTGAGCCCCTTCCAATAGAAGATGTTTTAAATGAAGCAGGGTTAAGTACGGTAACCCCGCGCCGGGACTTTTTGAAAGCACTAGGTTTCGGCCTGGGAGCGGTAACGCTTGCAGCTTGTCAGACAGCTCCGGTTCATAAATCAATTCCTTATGTCATCAGACCTGAAGAGGTAGTTCCGGGTATCCCGAATTACTATGTATCAAGTTTCAATGGACAGAGTGTATTGGTGAAAACCAGAGAGGGACGTCCAATTAAGATTGACGCAAATCCTAATTCAGGAGTATTCAATACAGGTACAGATGCACAGGCGCAAGCTTCTGTTTTAGACCTTTATGATGTTTCTAAATTACATGGTCCTGTTTTAAAGGATGATGAAAAAGCAACATGGGCTAAGATTGATGAATTTGTAAAAGGCGAATTAAACAAAGCTCAGGCATCAGGAAAGAAAATCCGTTTGGTTTCTTCTACAGTAAGCAGTCCTTCTACTAAAGGAGTAATTGCAGACTTTACTGCTGCTTATCCTAATACTAAGCACGTACAATACGATGCAGTATCTTATACTGGTATTATCAAAGCAAATGAAAATAGCTTCGGTAAAGCAGTAGTTCCACAATATAGATTTGATAAGGCTGACCTGATCGTAAGTTTCGGTGCAGACTTCTTGTCTACCTGGATCAGCGGTGAAGAATTCACTTCCCAGTATGTTGCGAACAGAAATCACAAGTCTTTAAAAGCTGGTAAAATGTCACGTCACTTCCAGTTCGAAGCTGGTATGAGTGTAACAGGTACTAACGCGGATACGCGTGTACCGATTAAACTATCAGAAGAGGGACCTGCATTAATTACCTTATATAATACCATTACCGGAAATAACTTAGCTGGTGCTGCTTTACCAAATAACGTAACTGCTGATAAAGCAATTAAGTTAGTAGCTAAAGAATTGTTGCAAAACAAAGGAAAGGCATTAGTAGTTTCAGGTTCAAATGACGTATCTACTCAGATTCTGGTAAATGCGATCAACTCTGCGATCGGTAGTTATGGTACAACGATCGACTTAGACAATCCTTGTAAACGTTACGCAGGTAATGATGCAGAATTTGCTGAGTTTATCAATGAAATGAACAGGGGAGAAGTTGCTGCGGTATTCATCTTAAATGCTAACCCTGGTTATGATGTAGCAAATACTAAAGCTTTTGCTGATGCATTGGCTAAGGTGGCCTTAAAAGTATCGTTCTCTGATCGTAAAGATGAGACTTCAAGCTTATGTGATGTAATTGCAGTAAACCATAACTATTTAGAGTCATGGGGTGATGCAACTGCTTACGAAGGTGTTTACTCTATCGTTCAGCCAACAATCAATCCAGTATTCAATACCCGTCAGGCAGAAGAGAGTTTATTAATCTGGTCTGATAACGCGGTTAAAGATTATTTCCAGTATGTACGTAACAACTGGGAGAAAAATATCCTTCCTTTATTCGGTAAAACCTGGAAAGAAGTATTACAAACGGGTGTATTCATTGCAGCAGCTAAACCAGCAGGAGCTTATACCTTCAGCTTATCATTAGCAGCAGTAATTCCTACTATTTTAAATAACAGTAAATCATTAGCAAAAGATATCGAGTTACAAGTTTACGAAAGTGCAGCAATGCGTGATGGTAGACATGGTAACAATGCTTTCTTATTAGAATTGCCTGATCCGGTTTCGAAAGTAACCTGGGACAATTACATTGCTATTGCGCCTAAGTTCGCTGAGAAATTAGGTTATAAAGAATTCGATATCGTATCTGTAAAAGCAGCAAACGGTTATACTATTGACTTACCTGTGTTGATTCAGCCAGGACAAGCACAAGGAACTGCTTCTATCGCTTTAGGATTTGGTAGAACAATGACTGGTAAGGCTGGAAATAACGTAGGTAAGAATGCTTATCCTTTTGTAAGTTTCAGCAATGGTACTTCTAAATATGCAACTACGGTTCAGTTGTCTGGAACGGGTCGCAGAGAAGAATTGGCGCAAACACAAACGCACCATTCATTCGAAGGAAGAAACATCATTCGTGAAGCTACTTTCACTGAATACAAAAAGAATCCAGCTGCAGGTTCAGGTAATGACCATGCAAAACATAAAACTTACGATTTGTGGCCTGCTTACGAGAAACCAGGTAACAACTGGGTAATGGCAATCGATTTGAATGCTTGTACTGGTTGTGGTTCTTGTATCGTTGCATGTAACGTTGAAAATAACATTCCTGTTGTAGGTAAAGAAGAGGTTCGTAAGCGCAGAGAAATGCACTGGATCCGTATTGACCGTTATTACAGCTTTAATGTTGAGGCAGATGCACATGCAGACGCAGCACATGGTAATCATGGTACAGGTATCAACTCGGTAACTGAAGAGAAAGAAATTGCTCATTTAGACAACCTTGATAACGTATCTGTAGTTCACCAACCAATGCTTTGTCAGCACTGTGACCACGCTCCATGTGAGACGGTTTGTCCGGTTTTGGCAACAGTACACTCATCAGATGGCTTAAACCACATGGCTTATAACCGTTGTGTAGGTACACGTTACTGTGCGAACAACTGTCCGTATAAAGTACGTCGTTTCAACTGGTTTAACTACTGGAATGATTCTCGTTTCGACAACTACTTGAACAACGAATTTACTCAGTTGGTACTTAACCCTGATGTAACTGCTCGTTCAAGAGGTGTTATGGAGAAATGTTCTATGTGTATCCAACGTATCCAGGCTGGTAAATTAACTGCTAAGATCGAAAAACGTCCATTAAAAGATGGTGATATAAAAATGGCATGTCAGCAAGCGTGTTCGGCAAATGCGATCATCTTTGGCGATGCCAATGATCCTGAGTCGGAAGTATCTAAAGCACTACGTAGTGAGCGTATTTACTATGTATTGGAAGAGATCAACGTACAACCGGGTATAGGTTATATGACAAAAATTAGAAACACAGATACAACAGTACAAGCGTAAGCTGATATTAAAGAAAATAAATTATGTCAGGACATAAGGAATCAATATTAAGAGAGCCATTAATCACCGGCAATGATATCACGTATGCAAAGATTACGGATGATATTTTAATGCCAGTTGAGAACAAGCCTAACAGGGCATGGTGGATAGGATTTATACTCGCACTTTGCGGTGCCACACTTTGGTTGGTATCCGTTGGATATACCTTTTGGTTTGGTATCGGTGCTTGGGGATTAAATAAAACAGTTGGATGGGCATGGGACATCACCGGATTCGTTTGGTGGGTAGGTATCGGTCACGCAGGAACACTGATCTCTGCGGTACTATTACTCTTCCGACAGAACTGGAGGAATTCCATTAACCGTTCCGCAGAGGCGATGACGATCTTCGCCGTAATCTGCGCCGCGACGTATGTAGTATCCCACATGGGTAGACCATGGTTGGCTTACTGGGTACTTCCATTACCGAATCAATTCGGGTCATTATGGGTAAACTTTAACTCTCCGCTAGTTTGGGATATGTTTGCCATCTCTACTTACTTCTCGGTATCACTATTGTTTTGGTATACAGGTTTATTGCCTGATATCGCGACTATCCGTGACCGTGCAACAGGAACGAGACGTAAAATCTATTCTATCCTTTCTTTCGGATGGTCTGGTAACGTAAAAACATGGCAGCGTTTTGAGGCGGTATGTATCATCTTAGCAGGTATCTCTACGCCACTGGTACTTTCGGTACACACGATTGTATCTATGGACTTTGCAACCTCGGTAATTCCAGGATGGCATACCACGATCTTCCCTCCATACTTCGTAGCAGGGGCGATCTTCTCAGGATTTGCGATGGTATTAACATTATTACTAGTAGCACGTAAAGTATTAGGTCTTGAAAACTACATCACCATGTTCCACATTGAATCGATGAATAAGATCATCATTCTAACAGGATCGATTGTAGGTGTAGCTTACATCACTGAGTTTTTCATTGCCTGGTACTCAGGTTCAGAATACGAGCAATACGCTTTCATTAACCGTTCAACCGGACCATACTGGTGGGCATATTGGATGATGATGACGTGTAACGTAATCTCTCCTCAGTTGCTTTGGTTCAAAAAGATCCGTACCAGTATTGCAGCAACCTGGATTTTATCTATCGTTGTAAACATTGGTATGTGGTTCGAACGTTTCGTAATTATTGTGACTTCATTACACCGCGATTATATCCCTTCAAGTTGGGCGATGTTCTATCCTACATGGGTAGATGTGGGTGTCTTTGTAGGCTCAATAGGAGTGTTCTTTACCTTGTTCCTTTTATTCTTAAGAGTATTACCTTCTATCGCAATTGCAGAGGTGAAACTGTTACTGAAGAGTGCAAGTGAGCAGTCTAAAATGGAACAAATTAAAGAAGGTCATCTGGACAAAGAACACGTGAAAGAATACGTAGAGTCTTTAGAGAAATTTGATAGTGTTAAACAAGAAGAATACGCAAAAATATAACAATGAGTAATATCAAATATATTTTAGGCAGTTTTGGTGATCCTGACGAAATGATGCACGGCATCGACCAGTTACAGGCAAATAACATTAAAATACATGATGTTTATACACCAATGCCTATTCACGGCATCGAAGCTAAATTAGGGATCAAAAGATCCAGGTTGGATATCCTTGCATTCTTTTGCGGGGTAGCCGGAACCATTTCTGCATTCGCATTAATCTACTTAACCTCGGTGGTAGATTGGAAACATAATATTGGTGGTAAACCAGCTTTAGCACTTCCGGATTTTATTCCGATTATGTTTGAAGTAACGGTTTTATTCTGTGCATTCAGTTTAGTGGGCGCATACTATGCTTCAACGCATTTGTTCCCAGGAAGAGCACCTAGAGTAATGGACTTAAGAGCTACGGATGATAGATTTATTATCGCTGTGGATGCTAAAGAAAATACCGATCATAGTAAAATTGATGGTTTATTAAAAGATGCAGGTGCTTTAGAAATTAAGCACAATGAAAGGAAGTATATTAGCTATGAATAAGAATAAAGTAGTTTTAGCCTCGTTTTGTATTCTTGCCAGTGCTGTTGTCTTTTCAGCGTGTAAAGATCCGCAGAGTACAGGTTTAGAATATGCAAGGAACATGTATGATCCGATTGCTTATAATCCAGATCAGCCAAATAAAAACTTTAAGAACGGATCAACGGCACAAACGCCACCAGCTCATACTACCCCGGTTGGGTTCAATAAGTACGACGATTTTCCTAATACTAAAGAAGGATACGAAGCTGCCGGTACTAGCCTGGTAAATCCGTTTCCTGAAACAGAACAAAATCTAATAGCAGGAAAGCATCTGTTCACAGTATTCTGCTCACCATGTCATGGTGAAAAAGGAGATGGACAAGGTCACCTGGTGAAAATCGAAAAGGTGAGCGGTATTCCTTCTTACCATGGTGATGCAGCTTCATCACGCGGTGGTTTGATGAAAGACCTTTCTGCAGGAAAAATTTATCATACTATTGAGTATGGTTTAAATAACATGGGTTCACATGCCTCTCAACTATCTCCTGATGAAAGATGGAAAGTAGTGATGTATGTTCAACAATTACAAAAAATACAATAGAAAAGCACAAATAAATGGGAACTCACAATTATAATTTAACTGAGCAGTTTGAGTTTACAGGTAAAGCAAAGACCTTAAGTCTGATCGCTATTGTCCTAGGAGCAGTAGCTATAGGATATGGCTTTTCGGCAGAGGCGCTTCACGAGCGTACTTATGCGAACCTGTTACTGATGGCTTATTACTTCGCATGTGTTTGCATGTCAGGTGCATTCTTTCTTGCTGTTCAATTTGTAGCACAGGCTGGTTGGTCTGCTTCTATATTACGTGTACCACAGGCGATGGCTAAAACCTTACCGATTGCGGTTGTTATTTTAATCGCAGTAATGGCAGCTGGTTTGTACACACACAACTTATATCATCACTGGAATGCTCCAGGTTTAACAGACCCAAGCAGTCCTCAATATGATAAATTAATCGCTGGTAAATCAGCATTCCTTAACGTGCCTTTCTTTATGGCACGTCAGGTGATCTTCTTAGGTGTTTACTGTATTTTTGCAGTACTTCTTGCTAAGTTGTCTACGAATGAAGATTTAGAAGGTGGTTTAAATTCTTACAGAAAAAGCTTTAAATACTCTTGTATATTTTTAGTAATCTATGGTTTCACTACCCCAATCTTTGCTTTTGATACTATCATGTCTCTTGAGGCACACTGGTTCTCAACAATGTTCGGTTGGTACAACTTCGCTGCAATGTGGGTAAGTAGTTTAGCGACTATGGCGATCATCATCATCCTGTTGAAAAAATCAGGTTACATGAGCTGGGTTAACAATAGTCACTTACATAACCTTGGTCAGTTTATCTTCGGATTCTCTATTTTCTGGACTTATGTTTGGTTCGCTCAATTTATGTTGATCTATTATGCAAACATTCCTGAAGAGACGGTTTACTTCTACAAAAGATTTGATCACTACCAATTCTGGTTCTACCTTAATCTGGTATTAAACTTCTTAGCCCCTGTTTTATTATTAATGGACAGAGACAATAAGAGACAAGAAAACATCATGTTAACGGTTTGTATCATTGTATTGTGCGGTCACTGGGTTGATTATTACCAAATGATTATGCCTGGAACAGTTGAAGAACACCATGCTTTTGGTATTATTGAGATTGGAACAGCTGTAGGTTTTGTAGGATTGTTTACCTTTACCGTTTTAAGAGCACTGAGTAAGCAGCCTTTAATCCCTAAGAACCACCCGTTCTTACAGGAAAGTTTGAATCATCACTTGTAATAAGTGATCTTAATAGAGTATATAAAATAATAGTATAATAGAAGTACAGCGTTACTACTTTTAAGGAAATGAGTTTAAGAAAATTTATAAGTAACAAAACAATAGCGGCACTAGCAGTGATTCTTACTGTTTTTGCAAGCACAAGCGCATTTGCACAAGCTGCCGGCGCTGCCGCTGAGACCGTAGCCAAACCTATTGATATGGGCCCGGTTTATAAAACGGCTATATTTTATACCATGGCATTTCTGCTGGTTTGCTTATTTGTAGCAATCATTGGAAAAGCTTTAAAGGTATATGAGTTGACCCGTGAGGCTCAAGATCAACCGAAAGGTATCAACTGGAATACGGTAAACGGAGTTCTGTTTGCCTTGTTCCTTATAGTAGGTCTATATGGTGTTTATTGGGAATATACGGTTCATGGAAAGATGATCCTTCCTGAAGCAGCTTCAGAGCACGGTAAGAAAATTGATCAGATGTTTAACATCACCCTGATCATTACCACTATCGTATTTATTGCTACGCACATCATCCTATTCGTTTTTGCTTATATCTACAGAAGCACAGGAAAAAGGAAAGCATATTACTATCCTCATAACAACGCTTTAGAGCGTATCTGGACAATCGTTCCTGCATTGGTATTGACCGTGTTGGTTTTGATGGGTTTCTTAACCTGGAGATCGATTTTCTACAAAATTGAAGATCCTAATAACAAGCCAATCAACATCGAGATCACTTCATCTCAATTTGCATGGGCAATCCGTTATCCAGGAGCTGATGGTATTGTAGGACTTAAAAACTACAAGTTGATCAACTCTATTAATGCTTTAGGTATTGATTTTAAAGACAAAAACACTTTAGATGATCAGACTGCTGATGAGATGGTGATTCCAGTAAACAAACCGGTTCGTTTAATTTTAACGAGCAAGGATGTATTGCATAGTTTCTACATGCCTCACTTCAGAATTCAATTGAATACAGTACCAGGTATGACTTCTTACTTCGAGTTTACTCCAACCATCACTACTGAAGAGATGAAAGTGAAAACTAACGATCCTAAATTTGCTTACTTATTCTTATGTGCTAAAATTTGTGGTGAAGGTCACTACAAAATGCAGAAGGAAGTTAGAGTGGTTTCGCAAGCTGAGTATGAGGCATGGGTTAAAAAACAGGGAACTTATTTGACAGACGATTTGAGAAAAGAGTTTAACCTGCCAGTAACAGTAGCACCAGCTGCAGTTGCACCAGCAGATAGCGTAGCAAAAGACACTTCTGCAGTTAAAACAAATCAATTAGCTTTAAAAAAATAATAATACTGGAATAGCACATTATGTCAACTATATCATTACACGATACACATAACCACGATAGCCATGATGATCATGGACATCACAAAGAGACCTTCTTAACGAAGTATGTCTTTAGTCAGGATCACAAAATGATCGCTAAGCAGTTCCTGATAACAGGTATTATTATGGCTGTTATTGCGATGGGTTTATCTATCCTGTTTCGTTTGCAACTGGCATGGCCAGAGAAAAGCTTCCCGATCCTGGAAACATTCCTTGGTTCATGGGCTGAAGGCGGACGTATTAAACCGGATTTCTATCTGGCATTGGTAACGATACATGGTACCATCATGGTATTCTTTGTATTGACGGCAGGTCTGAGTGGTACATTTAGTAATTTATTGATTCCTCTTCAGATAGGGGCAAGGGATATGGCATCTCCATTCCTGAACATGTTATCTTACTGGTTCTTTTTCGGCGCCTGTGTAATCATGATGAGTTCATTCTTTATCCAAACTGGTCCGGCAAGTGCAGGATGGACAATTTATCCTCCGCTATCAGCTTTACCAACGGCGATTAAAGGTTCTGCTTTAGGTATGACTTTATGGTTGATCAGTATGATCATGTTTGTTGCTTCTTCTCTTATGGGCGGTATCAACTATGTGAGTACTGTATTGAACATGCGTACTAAAGGTATGGATCTTTGGAAAATGCCATTGACAATCTGGGCCTTCTTCTTAACAGCGATCTTAGGTGTACTTTCCTTCCCTGTATTAGTAGCAGGTGTGGTACTTCTGATTTTTGACCGTAGTTTTGGTACAAGTTTCTACCTTTCTGATATTGTTATGGGTACTCAGGTATTACCTAATGAAGGTGGTTCCCCAATCCTTTGGCAACACTTATTCTGGTTCTTAGGTCACCCTGAGGTTTACATTGTAATCATGCCAGCTTTAGGTATCTCATCTGAGGTTATCTCAGTAAACTCAAGGAAACCAATTTTCGGTTACCATGCGATGATTTATTCATTGATCGGTATCACGGTATTATCATTCATCGTTTGGGGCCACCACATGTTTGTGACGGGTATGAACCCGTTATTAGGTGGGGTATTTATGATCACTACGTTGATTATTGCGGTTCCTTCGGCAGTAAAAACTTTCAACTACCTGGCTACATTATGGAGAGGTAACATCAGATTCACACCAGCAATGTTATTTGCGATTGGTTTGGTATCTTTCTTCATCTCTGGTGGTCTAACCGGTATTTTCTTAGGTAATGCTTCTTTGGACATTAACTTACATGATACTTATTTCGTTGTTGCCCACTTCCACTTGGTAATGGGTTCTGCTGCGATCTTTGGTATGCTTGCAGGTGTGTACCACTGGTATCCTAAAATGTTCGGTAGAATGATGAGCAGTAAATTAGGTTACCTTCACTTCTGGTTAACTTTCATCTCTGCTTACCTAGTATTCTTTCCGCTTCACTTCTTAGGTCTAGATGGCGTACCTCGTCGTTACTATGCATTTACTGAATTTGAGTTCATGCAAAAATGGTTAACAGTGAACGTATTTGTTACTTGGGCAGCTATTATTGGTGCATTGGCACAAGTAGCTTTCTTATGGAACTTCTTCTACTCGATCTTTAAAGGTAAGAAAGCACCACAAAATCCTTGGGAAGCTAATACTTTAGAGTGGACTACACCAGTAGAGCATATCCATGGTAACTGGCCAGGAGAAATTCCAACTGTATACCGTTGGCCATATGATTATAGCAAGCCAGGTTCTGAAGCGGATTTTATCCCTCAGACGGTTCCTTTCTCTCAAACTATGTCTTCTAACATGCCTCACGATTTTGAAGGTAATACAGAAGCTGAACGTATTCAAAGAGAATGGGAAGCTAAAAACCCTGCTATAGCAGAAAAATAGATATATATCGTATTCTAAATACACAATGGGGTATCTGCAGTAGGTAAATACTTACAACAGATGCCCCATTTTTTTTAATCAAACACCTACCATGGTTCCTAAAGCTGAAAAGAGATTTATCAGGCTTAACCTTCTCACCATTGTCGTGACCTTATTGCTAATCCTGGCAGGAGGAATCGTACGAAGTACAGGTTCTGGTATGGGTTGTCCGGATTGGCCAAAGTGTTTTGACCAGTATATTCCTCCAACACATGCTTCACAGTTACCTGCCAATTATAAGGACAAATATGTTGCTGAACGTGTGGCTAAAAATGAACGTTTCGCAAAAACACTAGAGAAGATGGGAAAGGCGCATCTTGCGGATAGTATCCGTCATGATGAGTCTATTTTACAACCGGAGACCTTTAATGTTGCTAAAACATGGACGGAGTATTTGAACCGCTTAATGGGAGCATTCACCGGTTTCTTTCTGGTAGGCTTGTTGGTTTATTCCTTTTCTTATCGTAAAACAGCCACAAGGATTCTGGTATTGAGTATTCTCAATGTGATCATAGTAGGTTTTCAGGCCTGGTTAGGTTCAATTGTGGTTTCAACTAATCTAATGCCTTGGATTGTTACGGTACACATGCTATTGGCACTGGTTATTTTGGCAATTTTAGTTTACACTTATAATTATGCCAAGCAGCTACATGAGCAACAGGTAGTTATTATGTCCAATATTATTTGGTTAAAAGTGTTGGCTTTATTGTCTGTAGCTTTGAGTACTATTCAGGTGGTATTGGGTACAGAGGTTAGGGAAGCTATTGATGCGATTTCAAAAAATATGATGTATAATGATCGTGCTAGTTGGGTCGCTAAAGTAGGAGATGTTTTCTCATACCATAGGGATGTGGCCATTCTGGTTTTGATCCTGAATGTCGTGATTTATAAAATTGTAAAGGATAAGTTTAATGGTAAAGCTACTGCGCTGTTAGTTGGTAATGGAATTGCCATAGTTTTGATTATCCAGATTGTTACCGGCTTATTATTGTCTAACTTTGCGCTGCCTCCATACGCGCAGGCATTACACATTCTGTTTTCTACTGCATTGTTCACCTTACAGTATTACCTGTATTTGTTGGTGTATAGAACAGATACTTACCATCAATAATAATTATATATAAATTGAAACAGTTTTTAGCAGATTTTTCTAAGCTTATTAAATTCAGATTAACGTTTCTGGTTGTATTTTCCGCATCAGTTACTTTTTTAATTGGCTCTAAAGTACCGGTAGATGGCATTAGTCAGGACATTAACTGGACCAACTGGTTGATCCTTATTGTAGGTGGTTTTCTGGTTACTTCCGCCGCCAATTGCTTTAATGAAGTGATTGAAGTGGATTTGGATAAACTAATGACCCGTACAAAAGATCGTCCAATGCCAGCTGGTCACATGACAACTGGACAAGGATTGGTTTCGGGTTTAGTGATGGGATTAGTAGGTACATGGTTATTGGGTAATTACCTAAACATTGTAACCGGTTTTCTTTCCGTTTTTTCTATCTTCTTATATGCCTTCGCCTATACTCCTTTGAAAAGGAAGAGTCCAATAGCGGTTTTTGTTGGTGCGATTCCAGGGGCTTTACCTCCGCTAATCGGATATGTAGCTGCACATGGTAAAATAGATCAGATCGCAGTTATCTTATTTTTGATCCAGTTTGTATGGCAGTTCCCACATTTTTGGGCCATTGCCTGGGTATTGGATGACGACTATAAAAAAGCCGGGTTTAGATTGTTACCTACTACTAAAAGGGACAAAACCAGTGCTTTTATTACGTTTTTAAGTACACTGATTCTTATTCCTGTGAGCTTAATGCCTACGTTCTATGGTTTTGGTGGCTATTATATTGCAGGAGTATCTATCCTCGGCGGGCTGGTTTTTGCAGCGCTGGCGTTTAAAATGTGGATAAATGTGGATGTGGTAAATGCTAGAAGGGTGATGTTTTGCTCTTTCTTCTATTTACCTATCGTTCAGTTGGTTTTATTGTTTGATTTTATAGCTTAATAATTTAAATATGGTACATACGTTAAAAGAGCAGGATGTAAAATATGAGGAGGTTGTTAACTCAAAACCTAAGAAGTTTATTCTTTGGTTGTTTGTAGTGTCATCAACGATCATGTTTGGAGGCTTTACGAGTTTCTACATCGTATTTGCAGCATCAAAAGGTAAAGGTCATGGATTGGTACTTCCAGACGCCTTTATGTACAGTACATTGATTTTAATCGGTAGCAGCATTTGTCTGTTTCTTGCCGCCAAGGCATTGAAGGCTGGTAATATTGGTTCTGAGAAAATTCTTCTTTGGGGAACCATGGCATTGGCACTGGTTTTTGCATATCTTCAGGTAGACGCATGGAGTGTATTATACCAAACCGGAGCAACGTTGGTGAACAATAATGCGGCGATATCTTTAATTTATATCGTTTCTGGATTTCACTTATTGCATATTTTTGGTGGACTTTGTTTCATATTGAATTGTATATTCGGTGCTTACGGTGGGATATCACTACCAAGAGCGAAATACAGAATGGAAATTGCCTCTATATTTTGGCATTTTATAGATATATTATGGATATATCTGTATGTTTTTTTACTTTTGAACAGTTAGATTTGTTAACAAACTATTACAATTTATAAAATGAATTCATTATCACAATTAGATCAGGTAAAAACTACTCCTTGGAGCGGAGGTCGCTCGCCGTGGTCGGTAGAGTACGGTAAATTAATGATGTGGTTTTTCTTGCTATCTGATGCATTCACATTCTCGTCATTATTGGTTTATTATGGAGCACAACGTTTCACTAAGTTAACCTGGCCAGATCCGGATTTGGTATTTCAATCAATCCCTGGTATTACAGATACTGGCGCACCGTTGGTGTTTGTAGGTATTATGACTTTTATTCTGATCATGAGTTCTGTAACCATGGTATTGGCTGTAGAGGCCGGTCATAGACGTGCTAAGAAAGAAGTAATTTGGTGGATGGTTGCTACTATTATCGGTGGTTTCATGTTCTTAGGCTGTCAGGCTTTAGAATGGACACACTTATTCCATGAAGGATTTGGATGGGGTAAAATTCCTCCGATGGAAACACTTAAGCACTTGTTTAACGGAGAGGTTTCAACCGTATCTGCTTTACAGTTTTCAAATCTTTTCTTCACAATTACTGGATTCCACGGATTTCACGTATTTAGTGGAGTAATCATTAATATCATTATCCTGATTATGACCATTAATGGTGTATTCGAAAAACGCGGACATTACCTGATGGTGGAGAAAGTTGGTTTATACTGGCACTTCGTTGATTTAGTATGGGTATTTGTATTTACTTTCTTCTATTTAGTTTAATCATTCAATAAAAAAATATTATGTCAGATCACGCACCTAGCACAGAGCACGGACACGGAGAACACGAAGGTCTAACCAAGAAAAAAATATGGCAGGTATTCGGTATTCTTTTACTAATCACAGTAATCGAATTCTTTATCGCCCTTTGGGTATTGCCACATGGTTACATGAGCCATGGTGTAGGTAACTTCCTATACATTGCACTTACTTTAGTGAAAGCATTTTATATTGTAGCTTACTTCATGCACTTAAAGTATGAGAAGCTAGGCTTACAATTAGCATTAACCGTATCGTTTATTTTTATTTTCTATTTTATAACACTAATGCTAATTGAAGGCGGATATCTGCATCTTCATATGCCCCTTGTTTAATGAGTAGTTCACAAATAAAAAAAATATTAATCCTGGTCACCATTTTAGCGGTACCAGGATTTTTGTATTATTTACTACAGGAAAAAGGAAAGAACAGGTACAAACCACTTCCTATATTTGGCCCTAAAGTGGTAGCCTCTACCTTTCATTCTGTGAAGGGTAAACAGATTCCTGATACAATTTATCATTTCGTTCCTGACTTTAAATTGGTTAATCAAAATGCGGATAGCATCAGCTGGAAAAACTATGAAGGAAAGATTCTAGTGATGAATTTATTCTATACAAATGCTGATGCTGTGAGCTTTGCCAATAAGGCGATGAAGGCCTTCGAAAGCACTTATGATCATAACAAGACGGTTAGTTTTGTTGGATTAACTATCGATCCTAGGCGTGATACTCCGGATGTATTATCAAAATATGCAGGTACACTAGGAGCAAAGGCTGGAAAATGGGATTTGTTGACAGGTGATAGCACCGCAATTTATAGTTTAGTTAATAAAGGCTTGTCTATCGATGCACATCAGGAAGTCCAAAATGGAGAACGTAAATTCGTTTATAGCAATATGTTTGTTCTGTTAGATCCTCAACGTCGTATCCGGGGCTATTATCCGGCAAGTAGTCAGGAAGCGCTCTCTCAGCTAAATGATGAGATCAAAGTATTGATCACAGAAGAATTAAGAAACAATAACGACGGAAGGTAAACCTTTCAAAATACCATTTAAGATGAATAATGATAAGTTTTTTCTAAGATTAGTTTGGATAGTGACGGCAGTGGTATTAACTGTCGTAATTGCCTTGAAACTGGTTCCCCCACCTGTTAATAAGCCTGATTTCATTTATATGTTACCTCATATTATTGGTGGCATCAACGCAACCTGTTCAATTTTGTTGATCCTATCGTTGATCTTCATTAAGAAGGGAAATATTCAAGCACATAAAATTACAAACATTACGACTTTCATTTTATCGGCTATATTTCTTGTCTTTTATATCCTTTTTCATTTATACGAGAAGGATACGAAGTTTGGTGATGTTGATCATAATGGTATTTTATCTGCAGCCGAACTTGCAGCAGTTGGAATTACGAGGTATGTATATTTCTTCATCTTAGCTACGCATATTATCCTAGCAGTTGTGGTGTTGCCTTTAATCCTGGTTAGCTTTTACAGAGGATTAATGTTGCAGGTGGAGCTTCATAAAAAGATTGTTCGCTGGTCTTATCCAGTATGGTTATATGTCGCAGTAACGGGGGTAATAGTTTATTTGATGATTTCTCCTTATTACAATTTCTAGATCGACAGTTTACAATTCTTAATAAAAAAGGTTGCTGGATTCCAATTCAGCAACCTTTTTTATGTGATATTTTTTACAATAGCAATTGCCTTATTCTTAGGGTTCTTTCTCTATATTTGCAGGATGAAAAAGATAGTTTTTATCTTCCTTTTTATGGTCACTATGGTGATATCAAACATGCCTACTGCAAATGCACAATGTGCAATGTGTACGGTTAGTGCAGAACAGAGTGTGAAAAATGGGAATACACAAGGGAATGGACTGAATTCGGGGATTCTTTACCTCTTAGCAATTCCTTATTTGTTAATTACTGGAATGGGCATCCTTTGGTATGTTAAATTCCGTAAGAAAAGCACTGAAGAACTCGTTTAAAATTTTCGAATACGATTCGCTCCCATCGTTTTTGTGATTCACAGATCTCTATGAAGAAAACCTCAAAATTGTATGCAGTAGTACATGGTAAATGCCCACAATGTCGTAGAGGCGACATCTTTACGGGGAGTATGTATGGTTTTAATATCCAACGTACCAATACCAATTGTAGTCATTGTGGTTTCCGATTTGAGATTGAACCTGGATATTTCTATGCAGCAATGTATGTGAGCTATGCGATGAATTGCGCAGAAATGATCAGTTTGGGTATTGCTGCTTATATATTGTCTGGCGGTTGGCTTGAATATGAATCTTTCTGGATGTACATTACTGTGATTTTTACTGGATGTTTAATTCTGGCGCCTTTTAATTACCGCTATTCCCGAGTGATGTTATTACATTTTCTATCACCAAAGATAAAGTACAAACCAGCATACGATAAACCATGATTAAACCTGAAACATTCGCTTTTATTACTGATGTAGCCCGAAATAATAATCGGGAATGGTTTGCTGAAAACAAAGCGAGATATGAAAATGCAAAGGATGATGTATTAGCCTTTATAGATCAGTTGATTCCAGTATTGGCAGGAATAGATCCCTATTTCTCTTTAGATACACCAGCAAAGAAATGTTTGTTACGTATTTACAGGGATGTGAGGTTCAGTAAAAATAAAGATCCCTATAAAAATAATTTCGGAATTTCTTTTAATATCAAGGGTACTGGCATTCATGGGCCTGGATATTATCTTCACCTTCAACCCGGCGAGTGCTTTTTAGCTGCAGGTTTCTGGATGCCGGAAGCTCCTGTACTTAAGAAGATCAGGGAAGAAATCGATTATAATGGCTCAGAATTTTTAGATATTATACATGCTAAAAGTTTTGAAAGTACGTTTAAATTAAGCAAAGAGGATACTTTGAAAAATGCACCGAAGGGTTATGAGTTGGATCATCCGCAGATTGCCTATTTGAAGTTGAAAAGCTTTGTGGCGGTTTTCCCTTTATCAGATAAGGCATTTTTACAAGCCGGGATTGTTGATCAATTAAAGCTAGCCTTTGAAAGTGTATATCCGTTTATATTATTTTTGAGAAATGCCGTAGCGCAATAATTATGATGAGAAGAATTGTTTTGTTTCTGTTTGTTGGACTGTTTGCTTGTGCATTCAGTGCCTGTGTGGTTTTGTCACCGAAGAAATATAAGGCTTTATTGGCAAAGCAAGATTCGTTGAGTACAGGTTTAGAGCAGTCTCAATTGAAAAATGAGTATCTGGAAGATTTGATTACCAGATTGAAGAAGGATACTACGGGGCTTAGTGCTTCATTAAATGATCTGAGAGGGAAGTATTCTGAAATTGATGATAGCTATGCCAAGTTAAAGGACAATAGTGCTACAGAGATCAATAAGCTGTCTCAGGACCTTAAGAAACGGGAGCAACGTTTAAAAGAAGTGGAAGAGATTTTGCGCAAGCGTGATGAGGCAACGAATCAATTGAAAGAAAAGCTACAACAGGCTTTATTGGGCTTTACAAAAAGTGGTTTAACAGTGGAGATCAAAAATGGAAAAGTATATGTGTCTTTAATGGATAAGCTATTGTTCCCTTCTGGTAGTATTGTGATTGATGAAAAAGGAAAACAGGCATTAACCCAACTAGCAAATGTATTAAAGGAACAGCCTGAGATTAATATTGCTGTGGAGGGACACACTGATACACAGAAAATCAGTAACCTCGGTCAAATAAAAGACAATTGGGACCTGAGTGTATTAAGATCTACCTCTGTAGTAAGATACTTAACTGAGGTAACTAAAGTAGAAGGAGTAAAGATGACCGCTACTGGAAAGGGAGAGTTTCAGCCATTGGCATTGAATACTACTTCAGATGGGAGAAGTAAGAACCGCAGGATCGAAATTGTACTTTCTCCGAAATTAGATGAACTTTACAATTTGATTAAACAATAATATAATTTTGTAATACAAAGGCCGTTAGGATGATCATCCTAGCGGCCTTTGTATTTGGTTGATTTTTCTTATTAATAGTCTGTTTTTTAAAAAGGGCTATTAAAATCTTTAAAAGCAGGCAGGACTAAGTCTTTCTCTGAGAGTAGAAGATCTTCTATTGGGATTTCCTTACTCCAGTTGATGTTTAAATCAGCATCATTCCAAATCACTCCTATTTCTGATTCCTTATCGTAGTAATTACTTACCTTATAAGTGAAAATTGTCTGATCTTCCAGTGTTAAGAAGCCATGTAAAAAGCCTGGTGGTACCCATAGTTGTCTATGGTTTTCTCCGCTAAGTTCTATACTGAAGTGTTGTCCGTAAGTAACAGAGTCTTTTCTAATGTCTACTGCAACATCCAATACCCTACCCTGGATTACTCTCACTAGTTTTCCTTGAGCAAATGGCGCTTTTTGAGCGTGTAACCCACGCAATGTGCCTTTTTGAGAGAATGATTGATTGTCCTGAACGAAATTGACATTTATGCCAACTTCAGAAAGGGTCTTTGCATTGAAGCTTTCATAGAAATAGCCACGGTTGTCTTTCCAAACTTTTGGCTCTATGATTAGTAGGCCAACAATAGGGGTTTTTAAAATATTCATATTTTATTTAATCGATGATTTCCATTAATGTTCGAAAAGCAACAAGTTGATTTTCGAATTTTTCGGTGACTTCGGCTTGTAAGGCTGGGGCAAAATTTTCTTGGTAATCCAGGTAGGCATTCATGTCTTCTACCACATATTGTGCGCAATAAGTCACACCTTCATTTGGAGAGTCTACAACTTTAAGTAAACGGTGGGAAGCAAATTTTCCTGTGGCCATTACGCTTGGAATATGAGATTCCTGCATCCATTGCAACCAGCGATCCGCTGCTGCATCTTCAATTATTGAGGTAACATTGTATACTAACATTCTGCAAAGATAGGAACTATGTGCCAATAATATCTCCGCGAAGTTTTCTAAAACGTTTACGTGCCTCAGCGGTGTACATGCTGCCTGGGTAATCGTTGATTAGTCTCTGATATATGGATTTAGCTTGCTCAACATCTTTTAAATTGTTTTCATAAATACCCGCCAGGGCAAATAGGGCATCATCTGCCCAAATGCTAGTTACATGTTTATCAGATAGTGTTTTTAGTGTAGTGATAGCTTTACTGATCTCATTGTTTTTTACCCATATTTTAGATTTAGTCATTAGAATATCATCGGCTAAACTATTTTTGGGGAAGGCAATGTCAATACTGTCTAGTTTCTCAATTGCCTTAAGGGAGAGGTTTCTAAATTGCAGCATCTCAGCATCCGCGTACATTTTCAAGGCAGTGCTGTCTGTTGGAAGCTGTAGATTATCTGAAATGAGGAGGCTGAGATTAAGTGCGTCATTTGCGATCAATTGTGATGTGGAGGTTTTGAGGACATCTGCTTGTGATTTAGCATAAGCGAAATTGCCTTGATAAAATGATAGTCGGGCTGAACGGTATCGCGCTTCATTGCCGATAGTTTGGTTTTCAAATTGTTTGGCTACTTGCTCATAGGTCAGAATGGCTTCCCAGGGTTGTTGGGTTAGGATATAAAGATCTCCAAGATCGAGTTTTAACTGACCAAGATCAGTAAGAGATACGCCAGGGATTTTAATGGCTTCTTCTAATGCTTTTTCTGCAATGTTGAGATGGTTTAGGTAATAAGCCTGTAAATTCGCCCATTTTTTAAGTGCGAAAATAGTTTGTGGTGTTTTGCCAAATTCATCTAGAATAGATTGGTAATCTGCTGCTAGTTCTGTAATGGCATTTTTTTCATATTTTCCAACAATTAAAAGCTCATAGCGTGTATTAACCAGCTCCACTTTTGCCGGTAGGTAATAATCATTTTCTTTTCCTTTTAACAATAAGTATTCAAATGCTTTAATTGCTACTGTATAAGCCTGATTACTGAGGAAAGTAGTAGCAGCCTGGTATAGAATCCCCCCATCGTCTTTTATGCGCTTATCTTGGGCAATTAGCTGTCTTAAGGCCATGTCATACTCCTGTTGTTGCAGGTATTGCCAAATTAGTAATTTAGTGTAAATTTCAGTTTGTGGCTCTTTCTGGATCTTCTTTAACAAGGCGGCTTGCAACAGTTGATAATCACTATTCTCCTCGAATACTGTAGCAAAAACACTTTCGGCCTGTGGAAGGAGTTGTGGCATCTCCGGTAAAGCATCCAGGTATTCCTGAATGAGCATTTGTTTGTCTTTCTTGTAGCGATAGATACTAAGTAGTTCAAAAGTAAAGGGTTTATTGCTTTTTAGGAGTTTCCTTCCTTGTTGGAAAGCAGTAATGGCAAGGTCATATGCCTGAAAGTTATAAAATTGAGTAGCTATTTCACGGATTTTGAATTCATCGGGCGGGAGATTATTAAGTGTCTCCATATATTGCTTATTTGCTTCCTGACTTTGTCCTTTCTCCTGAAATAGGCGGCCCAGTGCAATGCCATAGCTGAGATTTTTGGAGTTTTGCTTCAATACTTTTCTAACTAGCTTTTCAGCTTCATCAAATTTCTTGATCTTTAGTAGACTACTGAAATATAGTTCAAAATAAGTTTCATTATTGTTTTTATTGTAAAGCTTTGAGAATAGAATAGAAGCCTCTTGAAACTGGCCTTGCTGGTAATATTGATAAGCCAACGCATCGTCGGTGTGATCTTGGGCAGCACAAAAGAAATGGAGTAGGCAAAAGGTAAGGATTAAAACTAGTTTCTTCATTGGGGGCTTAGGAAAGTAGGAATCTAAAAATAACGATTTAAAGACGAATGTAATATGTCTTCTGGCAAGATTAATACCTGGGGTATTTTAAATGTTACTAATTTATAGTTTCAGACCCCAGAAAAGTATTTATATTCATCAGTTGTAGAAATGTAAAAGTAACAATATTGGTGTATATCTGCTATAGACAGGTTGGGTTCCGTAGCTTTGTTATCGATAAATTAATATGATGAGATATAAAAGATACTTTTTCCTGTTTTTAATATCTCTTGCCTTTGCTTGTCAGCCAAAGGAGGAAGGGGCACGAATTATTCCCTTAGATGACTTTTTTAAGTCGCAAGATAGGATGACCTATCGCGTGTCTCCAGATGGATTAAACCTTTCCTATTTGAAGTTGGAGGGGAAGAGCTTAAACCTTTATATCGAAGATATTGCTTCGGGGAAAGCGAAGAAAATCACTCATTTGGAGGATAAAAATATTGTCTTCTACTTTTGGCTGAGTAACAATGAACTGATTTATTATAAAGAAGTGGATGCTGCTAAAAGACGTTCGGATATCTTTATTATTAATAAAGAGGGTGCAGACGAACGTCAGCTGAGTAGTAATGAAAAAAGTAGAATGAGGGTGATCGAAGATCAGCTGATTGATGATAAATACCTATTGATTTCTTCCAATAAAAGAGATTCTACTGTTTTTGATGTTTATCGGTTAAATGTACGTAATGGGGGCATGGAGATGGTGGCGAAAAACCCTGGAAACATTACGGAGTGGAGAACTGATTCTGAAGGAAAGCTACGACTTGCAGTAAGTACTGATGGCGCAAATACAACGATGCTATACCGGGAAAAGGAAGGCCTACCTTTTAAACCTATTATGACCAATAATTTCACTACAATGTTTAATCCAATTGCTTTTAAGCATGATCGGCCGAATATCATCTATGCAATATCAAGCGTAAACAGAGATAAAAGTGCATTGGTAGAAGTGGATTGTAATACCGGAAAAGAGCTTAAAGTTCTTTTTGGAAATGATTCGTTAAACATTACTGACGCACAGTATTCCAGGAAGAAACAACAATTATCTTTTGTTATTTATGAAACCTGGAAAAAGGAAAAGCATTACATGGACGATTCCATAAAGATACTTTATGAAGATTTAGATCGGCTTTTACCTAAAACAGAGACGAGGATTTTAGACCGTGATCAAGCAGAAAACGTATTTGTATTGCGAACTTTTACCGACCGGAATCCTGGGTCTTATTATCTTTATTTTGCCAATAAGCGTAAACTTAAAAAACTGAGTGATTTTAATCCTTCTATTAAGCAGGAGGAGATGAGTGAGATGAAACCAGTTAGTTTTCAATCGAGAGATGGTCTTAAAATTAATGGATACCTGACTTTACCGCTGTATCTGAAACCAGAACAATTACCAGTAGTAGTTCTACCTCATGATGGTCCTGTAGATAGGAATTTATGGGGATACAATGCTGAGGTGCAGTTTTTGGTAAATAGGGGTTATGCTGTGTTTCAGATTAATTATCGCGGTTCTTCGGGTTACGGGAAAGCATTTATGACCGCAGGGTTTAAACAATGGGGTGGAAAAATCCAGAATGACATCAATGATGGTGTAAAATGGTTAATTGGAAAAAAGATCGCAGATCCAAAAAGAATCGGGATTTACGGAGCTGGATTTGGTGGTAACATTGCATTAAACAGCGCTTATTTGAATCCAGGAATGTACACTTGTGTAGCTTCTAATTCAGGAGTGATTAACCTATTTGCCTATTTAAAATCTATTCCGCCATTCTTAAAGAATAGTTTGCAAATGTATTATGAAATCGTAGGAGATCCATTAACCGATGTTGATCAGATGCGAAAGGCTTCTCCATTATTTCAAACGGATAAGATTAATACTCCTGTATTTATCTCTCAGAATATAAAAGATCCAAATGCGAATGCTGCTGAAACCTTACAATTTGTAAAAAATCTTAAGAAGAGAAATGTGAATGTGACTTACATGGAAAATGAAGGTATTGTATTTCCGACTAAAAATTTGGAAAGCAGACATCAGTTTTATACTGCTCTCGAACAATTTTTAGAAATAAACCTTAAAAACAGGTAAATTCGGATCTCATGATCTCAGAGAAAAAAACAGGCTATCGGAAGAATTTTTCTTTAATCCTTACTTTCATCATATTGATGTCTGTACTGTTTTCTCTGTCTTTGTATATTGCTTACAATTTTAGTAAGAAATATATAGAGAGCGAGTTTGTGTCTGAAAAAGTTAATGTTCTCGAACAAACGATTAAACCTTACAATGATTTCTTTCAGAAAAAACTACCTGAAGTCTCCTTCTATAATGGCTATTTGGATTCGGCTACTGCAGCCAGCTTTGTAGATACCGTGTTACTGGAATACCCTTTTGTATCGAGGGTTGTTTTTTATGATTCTGAAGTAAAGAACACACCTGTGAACGATGGATTGAATACCGGGAAATTCTCTTTTGGTCCTAAAGATATTTATCAGTTTGGGAGTTTAATTCCAGCTGATTCAGTACGACTTTTTTCCAGGTCGAATACTCGTAATTTTATTGTAGGCGATGATTTTAATGCATTGGCCTTAAAACTTGCCTCGTATATTGAAAGCCTGGATACCAATAAAGTACCCAGTCAGGATGCATTGTTTAGTAATTTCAGTAATGTCAGATCTAATAAAATCACCTACCTTAATATTCCTAGAATTGAAGACCTGAAAGCTTATAAGCGAATGTTGAGGAATACATTGGATCCTCAGGCCGTATATCAACAAGATATGCTGTCCTTTCATCTTGATCCTTATAAGCTTAAGATCATCAATTCAAGACCTCTTTTGTATCAGCATATTAAGATCCAGCCCTCAACCTATGATCCTTTAGATACCTCAGAAACTTATTTAAGTACTGAGATTACTTTGCCCGGCGCTTTTTCTGATTATAAGCTTTATTTCCTTTCCTCGAAATCATTTGTGGACAAAGAAATTCTTAGTTATTTTTTACCTATCTCTGCAGGTATTTTGGTCTTTTATGGGATTGTTGTATTGGTAGCGTTTCTGATTTACAGAAATCTGAATATTAATCAGCGAATGTTCAAATTGCAATATGATTTTGTGAACAATCTGACGCATGAGTTTAAAACACCGGTCAGCGTTATTAAAATTGCGGGGAATAACATTAAAAGTGCTACATCGCTTAGCGATAGGGAGCTGAAACTTTACGGAAAAATACTGGATGAGGAAGCGGATAAGTTGAATGGATTAATGAATAAGTTGTTAGCCTTCACTCAAATAGAAAATAAAGCAATTCAACTCAACCAGGACGAGATATATATTGAGGATTTTATAGAAAGTACGGTCGAGTCCCATAAATTGAAACATCCTGATTTCGATTTTACTTACGAAGTGAGTGGATTTACCACCTTTGTGACCGATCCGGTACTTTTGGGTAGCCTTTTTGATAACCTTGCAGAAAATGCCTATAAATATTCTCCACCAGAGCGGAAAAAGTTGCATATCAGTGCCCGACTCATCAAAGGCAGAGTAGTGTTTAGGTTTACGGATCATGGGATTGGAATTCCTTCCTCCGAAATTAATAATATCTTTAAGAAGTTTTTCCGCATTCAGAACCAATATAACCAGAATGGTAGTGTTGGTCTTGGATTGGCTTTCTGTAAGGAACTTGTTAACTTTATGAAGGGCGAGATCACTGTGAAAAGTAGGGTGAATAAAGGAACAGAATTTAAAATTGTACTACCATATAACGATTAGAAAGTATGTCGAAGGGAATTAAAATATTAATAGTTGAAGATGATGAGAACCTAAGGTTTTTAGTGGTCCACCGTTTAAAAGCAGAAGGATATGATGTTCTGGAGGCTGGTGATGGAGAGATTGCTGAGAAGATGATCCTGACTGAAAAACCAGATATTGTTTTACTGGATTGGATGTTGCCGGGTAAACAAGGTTCAGAGGTCTGTGAGTCAGTTCGTAAGCAGGGATTTGAAAACCTGATCATTATGATGACCGCTAAGGCACAGGATGTTGATAAGATTGATGCGTATAATTTTGGGGTTTCCGACTATGTAACCAAGCCTTTTAATATGGATGTATTAGTGGCAATGTTAGATAATAAAGTGAAATTCTTATTAAACAATGACCGATCAGAAATCCACCGGTTTGGAAATATGGAACACCATCCAAATATTCACACCTTGTTCAGGAATGAGAAGAAAATAGAACTAACTATTTTAGAGAATAGGATCCTACTTTATTTCTTGAGAAATCCGAATAAAGTAATCAATCGTGATGAGCTAATGTTGGTGGTTTGGGGTTATAACTCAGATGTCAACACTCGAACGCTGGATATGCATATTGTCCGTTTACGTAAAAAGATAGAGCTTAATCCTGATAATCCACAGTTGTTACAAACGGTAAGGGGTGTAGGTTATCGTTTTAATCCTGCTTAGAAACAAAGGTGTAGCAGTACCAGCAAAAGGTACTGCAATAACATCATTCCATCCAAATACAGAAAATAATAGTATTCATTCTTTTCTGTATTTGATTTATAAATCAACAATCCTGTTAACCCGATGGTAAGCACCAGTGCAATGACCTCAAGGTTGACAGCTTGCTGGAATAAAATTAGCAATACCAGGTATCCACCAAGTAGAAACTGGCAAAAAAGGAAAGCTTTTTTATCTCCTAATAAGGCGGGTATTGTTTTCAATGCAATGATCTTATTCTGAAATAGGTCTCTGATATCAAAAGGAATGGTGATGGCTGCAATAAATAAAAAACGCATCGCTACCAGCAGTAAAGTCTCTCCTGTAGATATATTAAGCAGGTGGTTATGTTCTGTCTCTATAATGGGTAACAGGACGCAACTGATGGACCAGATTAATGCGACCAGAAAGAGTTTTATAAGAGGGATGTTTTTTAAGCCAATTTTTTGCTCATCAAGCGTTAAAAAGGGAATGTTGTAGCTGACAGCCAGTATTCCAGTGAATAGCATCAGTAATTTCCCTTCAATACTTAGATACAATAATCCTAAAGGGATGAGGCAGAGCGCTGAAATTAGCGTGATAGAAATAATTAATCTTTGATGAGAAAAGATCCAGCGAACCCTCATTAATGGAGAATTTGCGGGATCTTGTGGTTTGGTCAGCAACATACTGAAATTATAGAGCCCTAATGTTCCGAAGAAAATGATAGCTAATATATATTTATCAGGAGGAACCTGGAGTAAGTGATAGGTAACTAAGCCTTGAGCAACTGCACAAATGGCAATAAATAAATTGCTGAACAACAGAAAATCAAGACTGGAAAACAGTATTTTTTTTACCATATCCGAAGAGAACCTATTTAAGCACGTTTCAACTCAAATATCGTGATTTCTGGTAAAATTCCAACCCTTCCTGGATAGCCAAGGAAGCCATATCCGACATTTACATAGAGTTGCTGCTCTTGTTCCTGGTATAAACCGGCCCATTCCTTATAGATATATTGTACTGGACTCCACTGGAAATCTTCTGATCTTACTCCGAATTGCATTCCATGGGTATGTCCGCTAAACATGGCATCAATCTGTGGATATTTAGGTAAGACTTCTGCTCTCCAATGGGAAGGATCATGTGATAAAAGTAGTTTAACAGGTAGGTCATTTGTGTCTTTTGTAGCCAGATCCATTCTTCCAAATTTAGGGAATCTCCCGGTACCCCAGTTTTCTATGCCTAGAATCCCGATTTCTTCTCCGTTAACTTTTAGGCGGCGATGTTCATTCATTAACAAATCCCATCCCATCCTTTCATGTGTTTTGATAACCTCTTGTAGATTTTTAGTTTTTGCAGCAGAAGGTCCTTTTCCGAGGCGATATTCTCCATAATCGTGGTTACCTAGAACAGAATATACTCCTAATGGCGCTTTGACTTTTTTAAAGATATCCTGATAATCTCTCATTTCAGTTGCCAGGTCATTTACCAAATCGCCGGTAAAAAACACGACATCCGGTTTTTCGGACATTAACATTTCTACACCGCCTAAAACCGCTCTTGGATCATAAAAACTTCCGGAATGGATATCGGAGATCTGTCCTAATTTCATACCCTCAAAAGAGGCTGGAAGGTTTGGCAGAATCAATGTGCGACGGATGATTTTATAGTCGTAGGCTCCTCTAACAATACCCCAACTTAAGGAAGTCAATGGAATAGCGGCAGTAATTAGTCCGGCTTTTACCAAAAAAGATGATCTGCTGATCGGTTCTCCAGGCATTGGCTGAGTAATAGTTTCTGGAAGTGTAGGGTCTACTATCGGACCTGTTTTCGGTTTGGCTGACCTGGAAAGCCCGATGATAAACCTTCTGAGGTCATCAACGATCAGAAAGGGAAGCAGCACCATTTTGCAGGCAACTGTTAAGAAATAAGCGACCAAAATCACTGATTTAAGACTCAGAAATAAATTGGCATAGAAGGTGCTGAATACACCAACAAGTAACACAAAGGTATAACCCCACCATAAGATGGTAAACAATTTCCGGGTTCCAGGTTTCCATTTTTTGAAAACGCTAAGAATGGCTCTGAAGCAGTAATAGTCGAATGCTAAGAGTAAGACAGATAAAAATATAAAGACGGGTAATCGGCCCATTGGGTGTTTTATAAATGTTTAGTGTAATAAAAAAAATGCTTATCTGAAGTCCATATCGTCTTCATCTTCATCGTCCGGATTGGTGTTAAACAGGCTGTCGAACATATCGGAGAATCCAAATCCGCTTAATAGGTATTTCTTATTCAGCTGTGAGTATTCAGCAAGGCCATGTAATGCAAATTCCATCATCAATAAGGTCTGATTTGGCGTTAACTTTGGATGGAGTTGTTTCACTAATTCATTTAATCCATCTACCTGCATTAGTTCCTTTTTATATTTCGTGATGGTCAGCTGATCGGAAATGTCTAGCGTATTGCCTTCTGTAAACCATTCTGTAATGCGGAAGTATGGGTTCGCAGATTTGCTTTTTTTCGCTTTCTCTGGATCTGGGAAATAGCGATTGAATAATGATTTAATTGCTTTCCCAATTAGTGTATGAGCTACTTTAGCAGGACCTTCCAGTTCACCTTCATAGACCAGTTCAATTTTACCGGTAATTGCGGGAGTGATTCCTACTAAATCTGAGAGCCTTACGAATGTGCTTTTTTCTTTATTGATGAGCATTCTTCTTTCAGCAGTACTGATCAGGTTTTCATAAGCAGAGATCGTTAACCTTGCTGAAACACCGGATTTCTGATCAATAAACTCACTCTGTCGGGCTTCAAAAGCGACTTGTTCTACCAGGTCTTTTAGCAGCCCATCGGCTTCAACAGTTTCTTTCTGTAAGGATGTTATTTTGGCTTCCTGAGAGGTAATTTCTCTGGATATCGCGATTGTTTTTGGGTAATGGGTTAGAATCTGACTTTCAATACGGTCTTTTAAAGGCGTCACAATAGAACCTCTATTCGTGTAATCTTCTGGATTAGCGGTAAAGACAAACTGTACGTCCAGTGGTAACCTCAGTTTAAAGCCTCTAATTTGAATGTCTTTTTCCTGCAGCATATTGAATAAGGCCACTTGAATTCTGGCTTGTAAATCGGGCAGCTCATTGATTACAAAAATACTACGGTGCGCCCTAGGGATCAGTCCGAAATGAATTACCCTTTCGTCATTATATGTAAGTTTAAGGGTAGCGGCTTTAATGGGGTCAACATCTCCGATTAAATCGGCAACGGTAACATCAGGTGTAGCTAGTTTTTCCGTATAGCGTTCAGTACGGTGTTGCCAGCTGATAGGTGTATCATCTCCATGAATATTTATCTCATGTTTTGCATACCAGGAAATTGGATTCAATGGATCATCAAAAATCTCACTTCCGGCAACATAAGGAATATATTCATCTAATAGATTTACCATCAGACGTGCAATTCGTGTTTTTGCCTGACCTCTTAAGCCCAGTAGTAAAATGTTATGTCGGGATAAGATGGCGGTTTGAAGTTCTGGCATAACCGTTTCGTCATAACCTAAAATTCCTTCAAAACCGGCCTCATTGCTTTGCAGCTGGCTGATTAGGTTTTTGCGAAGTTCGTCTTTTACGGCAAGTGACTTATAATTGGAGGCTTTTAATTGGCCAAGGGTTTTTATAGTGATGTGATCCATGTGATGTCTTCGTGTTGAGGAGGAATTATCGAACTGTTTTTCTTCTGTTTTTAATGTAATCTTCAAATATGTACTCTCCTAATCCGTTAAGAGAGCTGTAAAATGCTCTTCCTCCGTTAATTTGAGTGAATTCCCTGACAAATTGCTGTAAGTAAGGGTCTTGTGCGATCATGAAGGTCGTGATTGGAATATTTAGCCGTTTACATTGGGCGGCCATATTTAGGGTTTTATTGATCACCTTTCTGTCGAGGCCCATGCTATTTTTATAGTAACGGCCGTTTTCTTTCAGACAGGTGGGTTTCCCATCGGTGATCATAAAAATCTGTTTATTATGTGTTTTTCTACGTCTTAAAATATCTGCTGCGAGTTCCAGTCCGGCGAAAGTATTCGTATGGTATGGGCCTACTTGTAAATAAGGCAGGTCTTTGATGCTAATCGGCCATGCATCGTTTCCAAAAACCACAATATCTAGGGTATCTTTTGGGTATCGGGTTCTGATCAATTCTGCAAGTGCCATAGCTACCTTTTTCGCAGGTGTGATTCGGTCTTCTCCGTAAAGTATCATGGAATGAGAGATATCAATCATGAGTACGGTGGAGGTTAAAGTTTTAAAATCTTTTTCTTCCACTTCCAGATCCCGCTCAGTTAATGTAAAGTTGCCAATGCCATGGTTGATCTGTGCATTGTGAATAGAGGCGGTCATATCGATTTGATCCAGGGGATCTCCAAAAGTATATTCTCTTCTATCAGCATTTTTCTCTTCGCCAATTCCGGAAATGTTGGTGTTATGATTCCCTTTTCCTGCCTTTTTCAACTTACCAAAGATCTCTTCCAGTGCCGACTGTCGGATGGTTTGCTCCGTTTTAGCCGTAATGCTCATGTCTCCGTTTACAGGATTTTCTTTTAGATAACCTTTCTCTTTCAGGTCATCAATAAAGTTACCCATTCCATAATCGTTATTAGTGAACTTGTATTTTTTGTCGAGTTCATTCATCCAGGCCAGTGTTTCTCCTGCATCACCGGCAGTATAATTGAGCAGCTGAGTGAAAAGCTTTAGCAATTCATTGAACCCACCTTTCGGTAAGTCATCTGGCTGGAAATTAGAAAAATGGAAACCTCTCATATATTCGTTATAAACGGAATATCGAAGATAAAAGTTTGAAAAGGGAGTAATGTTATCCAGTTGTAAAAATACCTTGGCACTGGAAAGGGCCTGAGGGGTATATTGAATGGTTGATCAGCATTTCGAAGAAAAGAGTATTCTGGGACGCTCTGATAGAATTATCGATAGTTATTTAATTCAGGGTACAGGAAAATAAGTACCCTGAATTAAAAGTATGATTAATACGGACTATTTAGGAGAACCATTTGCAAGTGCACGTTCGGCTCTTTTGATGGCAAGTTTTTCTCTGTATTTAGCATAAGGGGCTTTAAATGCCATCTTCAGTACACTGTCTACTCCACCTTTTATAGCCAGGTTGAATACACTTTGTGCTTTTCTGGTGATGGATGCATCCCATGCTCTAAGACTTAAAGAGAAAGAGCCATCCAGATACTTCATCCAGTGCCACATTCCTGTAGGCATAAATAGAGTGTCACCATGCTCCAGGAATACTTCATAACCTTCCACACCTTTTAAAGCAGGGAATTTCTCGAAATCCGGATTCGCAACATCATAATCTTCTAAAGCATAAGTAGCATTAGGGATACAGTATAACCTTTTCTTCCATTTGTTGTCGAACAAAATAATGTGTTTTCTTCCACCAAAATGGGTATGGAAAAGGTGAGGTAAATCAATATCGTAATGTAAAAAAGTAACCGAGTTAGAGCCACCAAAAAACATTGCAGGCATGCTTTCAATGAATCCGCCCATTAAATCTTTTGGTAATACTATGTCTTTAATCAGGCTTGGCACATGCTTAAACAGGTTAAAGAAAAAGATACGAAGTTCAGTAGGTTCTCTTTTGATCAAATCCAGGTAATCGCCAAAACGCATAGTGGCAACTGAAGCATTGATTGGTTTTGATGGGTCGGCTTTAGAGTTGTCCATCAAGCTGACATTCAGGTCGCCGGCGATTTCTTTTAAATATTCAGTCGTCCATTTCTCTCTGGCTGGCCATGATTTAGTCAACCCTTTTATAATTAAAGGACGTCTGGGATCTAAATAATTCTTTTTGAAATCCTCAGGACTAATGTTCTCAACGGTATCTACCGGCTTCAATATAAAGCTCATAATTATCAAGATTAAAGGACAAAAGTGTAAATTAAAATTTAAACTTATCCATCTCCGAATAATTATTTTTGCCTCATTTAAAGGTTTCAGCAGGTAAATTATCGAGGCTTGTGATTGGCAAGGGCCTTATAGGCTCTTTTAATGGCGAGTCTTTCTTTCCAGGCCATATATTTTTCTCTAAAGTTGGCTTTCATAAAATCATCGAACTTACGTTGAATGCTGAGGTTATATAAGCAATGTAAACTTAATAAAAAGGGAAAAATTAATCCTGTTCTCGGACTCAAATCTTTTCCGAAGGGGAAAATATTTGCAGGTCTTCGAACAGGATCAATTTTTCTGTGGAATAATGAAGGTTCAGAATTTTGCAGTTTGCAGGTTTTCTAATACGAACAATCATCTAACAGGAAAAGTCTTCGGCCAGGAACAATGTTATGGCAGGAATTAATTTTTAGTTAGGCATTAAGACAGTATCAACCACATGGATTACGCCATTTTTCTGCATTACATTAGCAATGGTTACTGTAGACATTCCACCTTTCTCATCTTTCAATACTAGTTTTTTTCCTTCCATCCATGCCCATAATTTGCCACCACTAGCGGTCGTTAATTCTGCTTTACCATTTCCGGCTTTAATTGCTTTTGCGATATCGGCAGCGGTCATTTTTCCAGGAACTACGTGATAGGTAAGGATTTTAACCAGCATGGCTTTGTTTTCTGGTTTTACCAGCATTTCTACCGTTCCTTTTGGGAGTTTATCAAATGCTTCATTGGTAGGCGCAAAAACAGTGAATGGCCCTGCTGATTTTAAAGTTTCTACTAAGCCGGCTGCTTTTACAGCTGCAACCAGGGTAGTATGATCTTTTGAATTGACTGCATTATCAACAATGTCTTTATTGGCATACATCGCTGCTCCACCAACCATTGGATTTTTCTGTGCTTGTGTTGTGAATGCCATAGCTACTAGGGCAATTACGGTAAAGAATGTTTTTTTCATGATAGTAGTTTTGTATGGGCAGATACGAGGAAATGTTCGGGTCGGTTTTTGTTATATTTAAAAAAGCATTAATCTTTTTTCTATTCCATTGGTCATAAGTATCATATCTCAAATTACCAATTATATGAAAACACCGGTAAAGGTTCTTTATTCATTTATGGCGGTCTTCTTCCTCACTATTATTCTCTGTTCTTTTAAAGAGGGGCAATCAGAATGGTCTAAACCATCGTTCCCTTACCGTCAGGCTGGGTTAACTGAGCGTCAGGCGGCAGCACATTTGCTCAGCAGATTCACCTATGGGGCAAAGAAAGGAGAGCTGGATGCCCTATTGAAAATGGGTTTGGAGAAATGGTTTCGGCAGCAATTAGATGGAGCACTTCCTGATGATACGCTGAACTTATTATTGAGCAAGTATGAGGATATCAATTTGAGTAATGCCGAAGTTGAGAATAAATATCCAAGGGCAAATCGTGTGTTAAAGCTGGCTATACAAGATGGTTTTATAAATAAAGATTCTGTTAATAAGGGAGATCAGCCGGCGTACCGGGCAAAAATCCGTGCTTACATGGAGCAGAAAGGCTTGAAGCCAGAGCAGGAATTATTGCGACAATTCATTAATCAAAAGATACTAAGAGCAAGTTATACCAATAACCAGTTAAGGGAATTATTAACCGATTTCTGGTTCAATCATTTCAATGTCTCACTCACAAAAAATCAGTGTGCAGCTTTTGTTCCCGCTTATGAGCGTGATGTGATCCGTCCTAATGTGACAGGAAAATTTGAAGATCTACTTCTTGCTACCGCGAAATCTCCAGCAATGTTGATCTATCTGGATAATTTTAGCAGTACTGGAACTCCTTTAAAGGATAGTTTAGGGCCACAGGGTACAGGGAATAAGGTGCAGCTGCTAATGAATAAAAATCGGAAGCCCAATGTACCGAAGAAAAAATCGGGAGGACTGAATGAAAATTATGCGCGTGAAGTGATGGAGCTGCATACCTTAGGCGTAGATGGCGGATATACTCAATCAGATGTAACCCAGGCGGCAAGGATTTTAACCGGCTGGACCATTGCACCTATGGGTGAGGAGGGTTATGGTGCCGGGATGAAAAAGATCATTGATCAGGTAGGGGTTGAAAACTTGGAAAAGAGAGGTTTTGTGAGAGATCATGATTTTCTATTCGTTCCAAACCGACATGACAATGGAGAGAAAATGGTATTAGGACAGCATTTCCCTAAGGGTGGCGGTTATGATGAAGGAATTGCTTTGTTTGATTTACTTGCACATCATCCGGCAACGGCTAAATTCATCAGCAAGAAAATAGCGACCCGATTTGTAAATGACCATCCTCCGCAAAGCCTGGTCGACAAGATGGCAAAGGCTTTTACCAAATCTAAAGGAGATATACGAGAAGTGATGATGGCAATGGTGGAGGCTCCCGAATTTTGGAGCAGCAGCGCTATCCGGGAAAAAACAAAATCCCCATTTGAATTGGCCATTAGTACGCTTAGGGCTTTGGATGCAGACATTACACAGCCCTATCAGGTTTTTAATTGGGTCAATAAAATGGGACAAAAAATGTACTATTATCAGGCACCAACGGGCTTTCCTGACCAGGGACAATATTGGATAAATACAGGTTCTTTACTCAATAGAATGAATTTCGGATTGGCCATAGCTGCTCAGCGGATTCCTGGTATCAGCATTAACCTGATCGCTTTGAATGATTTTCATGAGCCAGAAAGTGCCGAAGCAGCATTGTTATCCTATGGGAAAACCATGATGCCAGAGCGCAACTTAACGGCAACCTTTAAAAGGCTGAAACCAATGTTGAATGATCCCGCATTAACGAATAAGGTGGCTAATGCAGCAGGTCAAACAGGAGCTGTAAATCAAAGCCAAATGGAGGATTTATCTATAGAATCAAAGGGAGGGAAATTAGCAAATTCTTCAATTGTTGTGGATAAAAATGTGAATAAAGGCAATAAAAAGAATAACCATGAAATGTTGGCACAAGTGGTTGGGGTGATCATTGGTTCTCCAGAATTTCAGCGTAAATAAATTAAGAAAATCATGACATCAAGAAGAGGGTTTATTAAAGCAGGTGGACTGGCATTATTCGGGATCGGGTTAGGTGGAATTCCAGGTTTTCTGGCGGAGGCTGTAGCCCATACCAAGGCTCCTGGCTTATTCAACAGAAAGAAGATAATGGTTTGTATTTTTCAGCGCGGCGCGATGGATGGACTGATGGCTGTTACACCGTTTACAGATCAATATCTGCAACAAGCCCGGCCAAATTTATTTATGAGCGCTGCTAAAGCAGCAAAAAACACCCCCTTAATAGATCTTGATGGTCGTTTTGGTCTTCACCCTTCGATGGCAGCCTTTGAATCTGTATTTCGGGAAAAACGAATGGGAATTGTACATGGCATTGGTTCTCCGAACAATACCAGGTCTCATTTTGATGCCCAGGATTACATGGAATCAGGAACTCCCTTTAAAAAAGGGACGGATAGTGGTTGGTTAAACCGGGCGGTAGGATTATTGGGACATGATGGGGCAACACCTTTTCAGGGTGTAAGCTTAACTTCTTCCTTGCCAAGGTCCTTTTATGGAGCAAATCCGGCATTGGCAATTAGCAACCTTCAGGATTTTAATATTCAAATGAGAGGCAATTTGAAAGGAGCCAATCTGGCCGCCAAGAGTTTTGAAGATTTGTACGACCAGACCTCATCTAACTTATTAAAGGATACAGGAAAGGAAAGCTTTGAAGCTATAAAAATGCTGCAGAAAACGGATACAAAGAATTATAAACCTGCCAATAGCGCTGTTTACCCGAATTCGGCATTAGGAAATTCCCTCAAACAAATCGCACAATTGATCAAGATGAACGTAGGGATGGAGGTTGCTTTTGCGGAGTCCGGGGGTTGGGATACCCATTTTAACCAGGGCACCGATACCGGGATTTTTGCCAGAAATGTGAACGACCTGAGTAATAGTATTATGGCCTTTTGGACGGATATGGGGACTTTACAGGATGATGTTACGGTGATGACCATGACTGAATTTGGCCGAACCGTTAAACAAAACGGAACAGGGGGAACAGATCATGGACGTGCTTCCTGTAATTTCATTCTTGGAAATGGCGTGAATGGTGGATTAGTACATGGAAATGTTCAACCTATGGCCATAGAAAATCTGGAAGATGGGAGAGACCTGGCTGTAACGACCGATTTTAGAAGTGTGTTCTCTGAGGTGGCAGACCGGCATTTGAATCTTCATAATGATAAAGTCCTTTTCCCGGATTGGGAAGGAAGTAAAATTGGTGTGATGCGTTAAAAATAAGATGAATGAGTTTAATATTTTATCATTAATTTGCCCTTCATTAAGCTGAGTTCAGGCGCGTCTGTAATGATCCCACAGGCCTATCAACCGCAAGCTGAACATGACCCGTATTTTTATGAAGAAAGAGTTTTTGTATTTGTTTTTAGCGTCGGCGATGGTCGCCTGTAATCAAAGTAGTGAGGATAAAGGAGCGGCTATTGCCGGGACAGAAACTGATACCAGCGCCAGGATGGCGGGTTCAAATCCTAATGATACTGCTTGTTGCAACTCCAATCTTCCGAAACGATATGGTGCAGTTACCGGGATAGAAACACTTTCGAAAGACACAAAAAATGAGTTACATTCTCATGCAGGGATGAAATTTATTCCTGCTGGATCATTCAAAATGGGCGCTGCCGATAAAGAGGGACGTAGAGACGAATACCCTGCGCATGAAGTGAAAATCGATGGTTTCTGGATTGATGAAACAGAGGTAACGAATGCTCAGTTTGCAGCATTTGTAAAAGCAACAGGATACCTTACCCAGGCGGAGCAAAAACCGGATTGGGAGGAAATCAAAAAACAACTGCCTGCTGGCACTCCAAAGCCTTCAGACGATCAATTACAACCTGCATCTTTAACTTTTTCGCCACCAAAAGGACGAGTAGATATCAATGATGTTTCTCAATGGTGGAGCTGGACACCCGGTGCAAGCTGGAAACACCCCCAAGGACCAAAGAGTAGCATTAAAGGCAAGGAGAATCATCCTGTTACCCAGGTATCCTGGTTTGACGCCAATGCCTATGCGAAATGGGCTGGAAAACGCTTACCTACAGAAGCCGAATGGGAGTATGCTGCCCGAGGTGGTTTGAACGGCAAGAAATACCCTTGGGGAGATGAAGACCTGGCAACAGGAAAAGTCAAAGCCAATACCTGGCAGGGAGAATTTCCTTATGCAGATAAAAAAACTGACGGTTTCGGTAGTGTTGCACCTGTAAAATCATTTGCTGCAAATGGCTATGGTTTATATGACATGGCAGGAAATGTATGGGAATGGACGGCAGACTGGTACCGTGAGGACTATTATCAGCAGCAAAAAGCAACAGTTGTAAACCCAAAGGGGCCAAAAGACAGCTATGATGCTGCAGAACCAGGGATCCCAAAGAAAATCATTAGGGGCGGTTCATTTATGTGTCATTCTTCGTATTGTAAAGGCTATAGAGTAACTTCGAAAATGAAGTCTTCAATGGATACAGGACTGGAGAATACCGGCTTCCGGTGTGTGTCCAAATGATATTCTAATCCCAGTCCTGATCGCAGGCTACCTACCTATGGCAGCTTATTGAAATCTATTTCAGGATGTGTTTTTCCTGTAGATTTCCTATGAAATGGCGTCTTAATGGGAGTGAAATCATTAAAGAAACCGCAATTTTTTAAGTAGAAAGAAGTTCCGTCTGTTCCACCGGTATAGTCTTTTCTGTAGTTAATTCTGGCTGTAGCATCTGCTGTGAAAATCACATCTGTTACCTCATGCCATTTTCCGGAAACATCAATAGCCCACTGGTTTTTATAGTCTCCTCTGCGGGATTGATCACCCGTTGGCGGAGAAAAGTTTTCCAGGAAAGAGTAGATTCCTTTCAGGTATACAGCTGATTGCGGGCGATCAAAGCTCGCTACCAATTGCCAGTCTCCTTTTTCAAGATCCTTGAAGTAAGCCGTATAAGTAGTCGTGTTTTTTCCAGGATTAGGCTTTGCATGTGTTAAGAATGCATAGCTCTTTCCAGCTTTCCATGGGTAAAGCATATAGCTTTGTCCGCCGGAACCTTCATTACCAAATTCTCCGGTTTTAGTAGTATTCCCTTTTTTCAACAGCACAATCTTCATGCTATCAGGGATAGATTTCGGATCATCCGTAGTAAATGGGCTCCATATAGAGAAAAGTACCCTACGTTCTGTTGGAGAATTCACCTGCATGCCAAAATAACCACCGCTAAATCCATTGGCCATATAATAAGTACCTTGTTTATCTTCACCATTAGGAACCATAATTTCATTATAGAACCATTCTACTTTTTCCGCTGCTTCCGCAGGGATAACATAGTTTAAATGTACGGAAGGACCTCTTCTGCCCCAATGAAAATAGCCACCTTCGCTATTTTTCACGTACACAGCGCCTTTTGCCAAGGCTGATCCGCTGACTAATAAGTCTGAAACTTCGGCAAATACCTGTCCGGTTTTACTGATCCCTTTCAACTCTACTTTAACATAACCTGCGGCTTTGATATTTACCTTACCTAAGGGTATAATTTCAGTGGCTGCATTGTTTAGTTCTTTAGTAAAAGTCTTTCCCGCTATGGAAACACTGATTTTGCTGTTTCCCTCAGGGATACGCAGTTTAAGCGATAAGTCTGCAGTTCCTGGAGTCTCTGTTCTAAAATAAATGGCAATTACATCTGAGGCCTTATTCCAGTTGGTTAGGCCCTGATCTTTGATCTTAGCAGAGCCGCCCTTCTCTACATAAGCATTGCCTCCAAGTGGGATGGTAATGCTTTCAGGCTCGATTTCAGCCCTGCTTCCGGCAAAGGATGCCGGAAGGATCAGTAGCTGAAAAGCAAGAAGGAAAAAACTTAATTTCTTCATATTCATTTGTGTGTTTATTGGTTTTTGTGTGGTTTGTGGTATGAAATTAGGAAAAGGGAAAGCAAAAGAAGGATCTAAAATCAGTCAAACGTTTGCGTTGCCCATTTGGGGCATTAATCGCTAAAATATGGTTACGTTCGACTTAGCAATACAATCTAAACACACAAATGAGAACAATTTTTACCACACTATCCTTATTATTGGCCTCTTCGGCAGTAATGAGCCAGCAATTACCGACGGAGTTGCAAACTCCAGAGGTGGTTTCTGTAAACAGGATGCCCATGCGTGCTTCGGCATTTGCTTATGAAAATAAAGCACTGGCAGCAAAGCGTGAAAAGGAGAAGTCTAATTACTTCTTAACTTTGAACGGGCAATGGAAATTTAACTGGGTACAAGACCCGCGTCAACGTCCACAAGAATTCTTTAAGACCACTTTCGACGATACCAAATGGGATAATTTCAAAGTACCTGCCAACTGGGAAACCAATGGTTATGGCTTACCGATCTATGTAAACCATCCTTATGAATTTGCGGGTCGTAAATTGATGGGAGAGAAGATGAATCCTCCATTTGACATCCCTGAGGATAATAATCCTGTAGGATCGTACAGAAAGAAGTTTACACTTCCAGAAAACTGGGATGGCCGTCAGACTTTTATCCACCTTGGTGCGGTAAAATCAGCTTTTTACATCTGGGTGAATGGCAAGAAAGTTGGTTATAGTGAAGACAGTAAGCTTGCTGCGGAATTCGACATCACTAAATACCTGAAAAAAGGAGAGAACTTAGTTGCTTTACAGGTATACCGTTGGAGTGATGGTAGCTACCTTGAGTGTCAGGATATGTGGAGAATCTCTGGGATAGAACGTGATGTTTACCTGTATTCTACGCCAAAAGTAGATGTAAGAGATTTCAAAACCATTGCTACTTTAGATAAAACTTTCAAGAACGGATTGTTATCTTTTGATGCAGAAATCAACAACTACAAAATTGAAAGAGGAACGCTTCACAGTACGCCGGATACCTTTTCTGTAGCTTTAGAACTGGTGGATCCGAAAGGAAAAACGGTCTATACAGAAGAAACAAAGGGAGTAAATAAGGTTGTTGGAAACTATAAAGCCAATGTAAAGCTACAAACGGAAATCCCTAATGTTGCGGCATGGACTGCTGAAACGCCAAACCTTTACACCTTATTCATCACCCTTAAAAACAAAAAGGGCGAAGTATTGGAAGTGATTCCGCAAAGAATTGGTTTCCGTACGGTAGAATTGGTGAATAATAACTTCCTTGTAAATGGAAAAAGAGTGTTCTTTAAAGGTGTAAACCGCCATGAGCATAACGCTACACAAGGACATACCTTAACCAAAGCAGATATGTTGAAGGATATGGAAATGATGAAGAGACTGAACGTAAATTCAGTGAGACACTCTCATTATCCACCGGATCCATACTGGATGGAGCTTTGCGATGAATACGGATTATATGTAATTGATGAGGCGAATATTGAATCTCATGGTCGTTATTATGACCTTGCTTACACGCTTGGAAATGATAAAGAATGGAGAATGCCACATATGGAGCGTATTACAAGAATGTATGAGCGTGATAAAAACCACTCTTCGGTAATTACCTGGTCATTAGGAAATGAAGCCGGTAACGGAAGAAACTTCTATGAAGGTTACGACTGGTTGAAAGCACACGACGGTCGTCCGGTACAATACGAGCGTGCAGAAGAAGATTTCAATACCGATATGATTGTGCCTCAGTATCCTGATCCAAACTGGTTGAAAAGCTATGCGAACAGCAAGCCAGACCGTGCTTTGATCATGAGCGAATTTGCACATATCATGGGAAACAGCCTTGGTAACTTTAAAGAGTACTGGGATGTAATCGAAAGTCAGCCGAACTTACAAGGTGGATACATCTGGGAATGGATCGATCAGGCAATTGATACTGTGAAAAACGGAAAACGTATTGATGCTTATGGTGGTGATTTTCCTTTGAGTGGTCCGGTAAATGAAAACTTTAGCGATAATAACTTTAGTGTAAAAGGAGTGGTGACGAATCATCGTGGCATGACTCCAATGGCAGTAGAAGTGAAAAAGGTGTACCAATACGTCAAAACCAAATACAATGGCAACAATACCATTAGTGTAAACAACTCGTATTTCTTCAAAGGACTGGACAATGTGAAATTGAACTGGGAGTTGTTAGAGAATGGTAAAATCGTTGAAAAAGGAACTCAGAACGTACTTAGCATTGCGCCAAGGACTGAAAAAGAACTGAGCTTAGCAGTTAAAACGAAAGCTAAAGCAGGATCAGAATACTTCCTTAACGTGTATTACGACTTAAAAACAGCAGAACCTTTCCTTCCATTAAATTATACCATTGCAACCGAACAATTTGCATGGAATGGTACGCCACAAGCGGTAAATCGGCCAGCAGCAGCAGGTACATTAACGGTAGAAAAAGCAGCTGGCAAAACACAGGTTAAAGGAAAAGATTTCGTAGTAACATTAGACCTTGACAAAGGAATGATGACTGGTTATACCGTAAAAGGAACGCAATTGTTAACTGAAGGTCCACAACCGGGTTTCTGGCGCGCACCAACAGATAATGATATCGGTGCTGGTTTCAATAGCAAACTTAGAGCCTGGAGAACTGCTTATGCAGAAGCTAAAGTAAACGTTGCGGAAGTAACTACTGCTCCTTCAGGAGAAGTGATCGTGGTATTTAAGAAAGATGTAGTGAATGGTGATGCTACCGTTGAACAAACGATCAGCATCAGACCTGACGGAATCTTAAAAGTAAATAACCGTTTCAAAGCGAATAAAGGCAAATATCCATTGATGTTGCGTATTGGTAATGATTTACAGTTAAACGCAGGATTGAACAAAATCAATTACTATGGTCGTGGGCCAGGTGAAAATTATTCAGATCGTAAAACTGCTTCTTTCGTTGGCGTATACAGCCAGACATTGGATGAGCAGTATTTCCCTTATGCACGTCCACAGGAAAGCGGAAATAAAACGGAAGTACGTTGGGTTAATTTCACGGATAAAAAAGGAAAAGGATTAAGCTTCGGTATGGCAGATAGCCTGTTGAGCTTCTCTGCACTGCCATATAGTGTGGATGATCTTGATCCTGAAGTGAATAAAAAACAATACCATTCAGGAGAATTAGTGAAGAGAGATCGCATTTATATGCATCTTGATTTGATTCAGAGTGGTTTACAAGGAATTGATAGCTGGGGTTCTATGCCATTAAGGGAATACAGAGTTCCTTTTGCTGCACACGAATACTCGTATTGGATTAAACCGATTAAATAGTATTCTAGCAATAGCAATAAAAAAAGGCGGCCTTTCGAATACCCATTCGAAAGGCCGCCTTTTTATTTTATAACCGGATGTTTTCTAGTCTATTAAAAAATATTTGCGCAAACGTTTGCGTCTGATATAACCGGGTGTTCCTTGCAGCAGTTTATTTTAAAGGATCACACCAACTATTGCCATCACTAAAGCGATGATCAGCGCAGGCACAAATCCGGTAACTTCGAAATCGTCAAATAGCTTGTCTGCTAATTTGATCATTACCGCAGTCACCACTAAATGAACAAAGAAGGATAGAAATCCTAGAGTAACGACATTTAGCGGTACCCTTAATACCCAGCCTAAAGTTGCATTCAGTAACCCAATCACTAAGGCAACGAGGATGGCAGTACCATAGTTTTTAATTCTTACGCTAGGGAGTACATAAGTCATACCCAGTAAAATCCCCGCATTGACCAATAGTGTGATGATAAAATTCATAGTTTGTTTTTTTGAGATTTCAATGGGTCAAAAATCAATCCAGAAATTCCTATTGGTAGAACCAGTTAAGTAACTTTTGCAGTTCTGATGTATTTCGAGAATTTTAGCGGGAAGAATCGTTTCAACCATACTCCTTTAACTTCTTTTCCGCCGATATAAACTTCTTCTTTCCGCAGATTTATCGCTTTTACAATCAAGTCTGCGCAGGTTTCAGGTAGCATTCCTGTTTCCTGTGCTTCGTCCATTGTTCCCTGAGGAGTCCCGGAAGGAGTTAAAGCGTTAAGGGTAACATTGGTTTTGATGAAACCCGGACAAACGATGGTAATGTGAATACCCTGATCATACAATTCAGATCTTAGAGAGTCAAAATAACCATGTAAAGCATGCTTAGAGGCAGAATAAGCAGAACGGAGCCTGGTGCCAAACTTCCCTACCAAACTACTGATGCAAACAATCTGACCGGCACCATTTTCTATCATCATTGGCAATACCGCTTTGCTCAAGGCTACAGTACCCCAAAAATTGACGTTCATCAGCCGTTGTTCTACGGCCAGGTCTGTTTCCAATGCAAGTCCCCGCTGACTAATCCCGCCACTATTGATCAATAGGTCAATCTTGCCAAAAATTCGAATAGCTTCTGTTGCTTTTTCTGCCAGTGCAGCAGTATTTTCCAAGTCCAAAGACAAGACATGGACATTCATTTTATTCTTACAATTGCCTTTTACACGGAACAATTCATCCCGGTTGCGGGAAGAAATGATCAGTTTAGCACCCAGCTGGCTATATGCATAAACCAATGCTTCTCCTATGCCGGATGAGGCTCCGGTGATCCATATCACTTTATCTTTCATTTCTGTAAGGCTATTCTAAGGGTTAAATTCCAGGTTTTAACGGTGGTCTTCGGGAATTAAAAATAACTCCGAAGCAATGTGATCTGCGAATAACTTGCCATCTAAGGTTAAAGTTAAATGATCATTCTCATTTATCAGCCATTTCCTTTCCACAAATGGTTTGATACTTTTAAGCGTATCAGCGAGAAATACTTTGCCGAAATCTGCAGCAATCTTATCCAGGCTTGTTCCCCACATGGTGCGTAATGAAGTCATTATGTATTCATTAAAGCGATCATACAGGTCTAATGTTTCTATCGTTTCCGGTAAACGGCCTTCTCTGATGTCACTTAAATAAGCCGCATTATTGGCCACATTCAGGTAGCGTGTATGGCCATCAAAGCCATGTGCAGAAGGACCAATACCCATATAAGGAATGCCACGCCAATAATTGGTATTGTGAACCGCATACTGACCAGGCTTACTAAAATTCGAAATCTCATAATGTTCAAAGCCACCTTCTTTTAATTTATCGATGAGCGTGATGAACTGTTCGGCACTTTGTTCCTCATTTACCGGAGTCTGTTTTCCTCTTTTGATGGCACTGGCAAGGGCCGTTCTGGGTTCAACAGTTAGGGAGTAAGCAGAAATATGTGGTGTTTGAAATTCTATAGCTTTATTGATATTGCTCAGCCATTTTTGATCGGTAAGCAGGGGATATCCGTAAATCAGGTCGATACTTAGATTCTCAAATCCGGCGTCCTGACTTCTTTTGATACAATCTTCGGCCTCTTGTGCATTGTGCGCACGATTCATCCAGATCAGGTCTTCTTCAAAGAAAGATTGTATGCCAATACTAAACCTGTTTACTGGCAATTGCCTCAATTCCTTGATTTTTTTAGCATCCAGGTCGTCAGGATTAGATTCAATCGTAATCTCTGCATCCGAAGCAATCGAAAAATGCTTGGTCAGGGTATTGAATATCTTTTCAAATGCTGCGGTAGGGAGTACGGAAGGTGTGCCTCCGCCAAAGTAAATGCTGCCAATCTGATGGTCGGCAACCCTATCCTTTTTTTTAATGATTTCTGTGCAAATCGCATCAGTCATCTCATCAACGTACTTTAATGAAGTGCTGAAATGGAAGTCGCAATAAGTGCAGGCCTTTTTGCAAAATGGAATATGGATATAAATACCGGACATTTGGCAAAGGTAGGCTTTAATCTATTAAGGTATTAAATGTCAGTATTCAAATTGTTTCAAAATTCAAATTCCAAGATTTCAGCATAACTCAAATCTCTGGGTCTTAATCACTCAATTTTCTGTATTATCCATAATAAAATTCTGATAAACCTTTGTTTGCCGTACTGGCCAAATAATTTGCGTCAGGAATTCTCCTGAAATTACACTGATAAATTATCAAAAGAGGCCAGTTACTGGTCGGAAACAGTAGCTGGTTCCCTTAGGGTTGGCTTAGGGTTCGGATAGAGTTCAGTTAGTAAGACCCTAACTCAACCCTAAGCCAACCCTAAGGGAACCCTTTCCCAACCCTATCCGAACCCGCCACTCTAGTCGGATACTACCTCAGCTCTTCCCTGCGTTTATTCCCCTCATTTTAAACGGATGTTTATCCTTAATACAGGATCTGAAAACCGTTGGAAAACTAATGCATATTTAACCTAAATTTGCAGCAATGAATTTAAATCGCATCATCCTGCTGCTGTTCCTTTTTTGTATGGCTGTCTTTTCTAAAGGTTACGCTCAGACCACTGCTGTTGCTGCGGATACCCTGCAGGTTAGTCGGGTCTATCCAAAGAGAGTAGTTAAGGATGCGGCATACTTCGCCAGACAAAAATTTGTGACGGATTCAATCATGACCCATACCTGGATTTTGCCGGATTCATTGGTTGATAAAAACATCATTATCGATAGCATCATTAAAGCCAATACCATTGGACGCACGAACCTCTTGCAACGTTACCAGGAAATGGGTGATGTAAAGAAAGTTTCGGCCTTCCGGACAGGTAAACCTTTGCCCAGAGGAGAGCGTTGGGTACTGGGAGTATTGGTGATTTTACTCGCCATATTCGCCGCTTTAAAAATTTCATTCTCCAAACAATTGCAAAGTATTGTGCAGAGTTTCTTTAGTAATCGGGTACTCAATAACCTGAATAGGGAAGATAATTTGTTTACTTCATGGCCTTTTCTCCTCCTGTTTGTACAATTCGGATTTACTTTAGGTATGTTTTTTTACCTGGTTTCCCAGTATTATCACCTCGCTTTTGTGAGTAGTGGTTTTCAGTTTTATGCAAGTATTTCTATCCTTATTATCGTCTTATACGTCGTAAAAATTCTCATTTTACGTCTTTTAGGCTACCTGTTTGAGGTGCAAAAAGCCGTAAATGAATACGTTTCCATATTATATTTAAGTTACTTTAATCTTTCTTTAGTTTTCATTCCCCTGGTAATTGCATTTGCCTTATCTCCTTTAAGGTATGGAGCTTACTACGTGGTAGCTTCTTTTGTACTTCTCGCAATTATCTTTATTTTTCAGTTTATTAGGGCAGGGATAAATATTTTATCTCATTATAGATTTTCTAAAGTGTATTTGTTTTTGTACTTTTGTGCCCTCGAAATTTGCCCTATATTAATATTAATCAAGGCAATAGGATTTTAAAGCGGTAATTAGGTAAAATGCAAGAAAAGACAGAAGATAGGTTACGTAAAGTGAAAAATATACTGATCACCTTACCAAAACCGGAAACAGAGAAGTCTCCTTATTTTGATTTGGCAAAGAAGTACAACCTGAAAATTGATTTTAGATCATTCATTCATGTTGAAGGCATTCCAGCCAGAGATTTCAGAAAAGACAAAATCACTTTGAGTGATTTTACTGCAGTAGTGTTTACCAGCAGAAATGCCGTAGACCATTTTTTCAGAATTTGTGAAGAAATGAGATACGATGTGCCTGCTGACCTGAAATATTTCTGTATTTCAGAATCTACCGCTTTGTACCTCCAAAAATATATTCAGTATAGGAAACGTAAGATCTTCTTCGGTAAGCAAACCGCTGCTGATTTAGCGGAAGTGTTGAAGAAACACTCCAATGATAAGTTCTTATACCCTTGCTCTGATATGGCAACTGAAGACACCATGAACTTCTTACAGAAGAATGGTTATGACTTTACCCCGGCTGTATTGTTCAGAACTGTGGTTTCAGATCTTTCAGATCTAGCCGAAGTTTTCTACGATGTGATCGGATTCTTTAGTCCTTCCAGCATTCAGTCGCTTTTTACCAATTTCCCCGATTTCAAACAGAACAATACCCGCATCGCAGCATTTGGATTAAACACCCATAAAGCAGTAAATGATGCCGGTCTAATCGTTGATATTGCTGCGCCTTCACCGGAAGCTCCTTCCATGATCATGGCCATCGAAAATTATATCAAAAAATCTAATAAATAGCCTTACAGCCCAATTTGCACGTTCTAGCGCAAATTGGGCTGTTTTTTTTTCAGGGTTATGAATTTTTAATTTCTAGTAGAACCTACTTTCCGACAGGGGATTGATGAGCAGGAATGAACGGTAATTCTTGTTCATTATTATCATTCCTCGTATTTTTATGGCTTAATAGTTGTTAATGTGAATCTTAATATATAAAATTGCTATAAAATTGTGGGAATATATGAGGAGAAACATCTACTTTTTGGGATTTATAGCTACAATACTTCTAGCTAGCTGCGGAAAAGGCGGCCAGGGGGAGTTGGTTGGAGTATACAATAAGAAGTTTAAAAACAACAGGGTGCCCTTAGGAATGGTCTATGTGCCGCCGGGAAGGACCTTGATTGGAATGTCTGATGAAGACATTAACAACTCTCAGACTTCCCCAAGTCGAATGACCTCTTTCAGTGCCTTCTTTATGGATCAAACGGAGATCTCCAATGCAGAATACAGACAGTTCGTGAACTGGGTAAGAGATTCTGTAGCGGTGACTACACTCGGTCCAACGGTAGCCGCAAATTTTTATAAACCTATTCCTGCAAATGCTGGGCCAACCTCTGCTTCAGATCGCTATATCGACTGGAAAAAAGTAGGTAACGGTTCCTTACTTTGGAGTAGAAAAAATGGTGGTTTTGGCGCCAAATTAACCGATATGTATTATAGCGGTGCAGATGCCCTCCCAGGGAGAACAGAAATCGATGTTAGAAAGCTGAGATACGCTTATAGCTATAAAAGTACCGATCTTGAAGCCGAAGGCCGCAAAGACCCAACTAAAAAAAGACAGGATTTTATCGTTACCTATAGCGACCTTCCTGATCCTGATAAATCAAACCAGTTCCCTTCCGTAAATGTATATCCGGATACCCTGGTTTGGAAAGTAGATTATTCTTATTCTCAGAATGATCCTATGGTGAAAACCTATTTCAACCACCCTTCTTATGACGATTATCCAGTAGTAGGCGTGAGCTGGGAACAAGCCACTGCATTTTGTGTATGGCGTACCCGTTTCTATGAATCAGTAGCCGTTGCCAGAAAACAACCTTTAAATTCAAGACCAGAATACCAGTTGCCAAGTGATGCGCAATTCGAATATGCAGCAAGAGGTGGCAATGTGAAAACGAAATATCCTTGGGGTGGACCATATATCCGCAATACCAAAGGATGTATGCAGGCTAACTTTAAAGTTGGACGTGGAAATTATTCAGATGATGGCGGTTTATATACCGTGAATGTGAAGTCTTATTTCCCGAACGATTATGGCCTGTATAATATGGCTGGAAACGTTGCCGAATGGACCGTTACCGCCTATAACCAGTCTGCAGCTCCATTACTGCTAGATTTTAATCCAAACTTTACCTACGTTGCAAAAGCTACGGATAGCAAATACCTGAAGCGCAAAGTCGTAAGAGGAGGCTCCTGGAAAGATATCGGATTCTTCCTTCAAAACTCTGTAGGGACGTACGAGTACCAGGACCAGGCCAGATCTTATATCGGCTTCAGGTGTATTTCCGCTTACCCGGGATCTGATATCAGGAATAAAAATTAAAAACAACATATACCAAATTCATCCTAACAAAATGGTAGCAAACCGTAAATTCGATAAAATGCACCTGGCAATATCGCTAGGGGCCAGCGTGGTTATTCTTGGCGCACTTTTCAAAATCCTTCACCTTGGAGGCGTTTGGGGAAATTATATGATTGGAGTTGGATTAGGAGTTGAAGCAATACTTTTTGCTTTAACCGGATTCATCCAGCCAGAACCTGAACCAGCATGGGAAAGAGTTTATCCTGAATTAAGAGATGATTATGATGGCGAATTGCCGAAATCGTCTCCAAGAGCTGTAGCACAACCTGCTGCTTTCTCTTCTACGGCAGCTTTGGACAAAATGTTGGCAGATGCAAAAGTAGGTCCGGAACTAATCGAAAGCCTGGGTAATGGCCTTCGTACTTTCGGTGATAAAGTGGCTAACATCTCTAATGTCGCTGATGCGGCTACCGCAACTACAGAATTTGCAGGAAAAGTTAAAACCGCCACAGCAAGCTTTGATACCCTGAATGGTGCCTTCTCAAAAGCAACCAATCAATTGGTGGAAATCGGCGAAAGTGCCGGAGCCTCGAAATCGTACCATGAACAGGTCAATGCACTAGCTAAAAATCTAGCCGCTTTAAACGCTGTTTATGAATTGGAACTGCAAGATTCCAGTGCCCACCTAAAATCAATGAACAAATTCTATCAGAACATCGCATTGACGATGGATAACTTTAGTGGTTCAATGGAAGATTCTAAACAATTTAAGGAGGAAGTTGGGAAACTGGCTAAGAACTTAGGTTCTTTAAATGCAATCTATGGTAACATGCTATCGGCAATGAATCAGCCACGTGTTTAATCCGTATTTAATTAGTGATCATCTCATCATCAGACTGAATTAAAAATGGCCGGAGGAAAACAAACAACAAGGCAGAAGATGATCAATATCATGTATTTGGTATTGTTAGCTATGCTTGCCCTTAACGTATCGGATACGATACTGAATGCTTTTAAGAACATCAACGACAGCTTACTGACCTCAAAGAATAATGTGAGCAGTAGCATCGACCAATTGTTCGCAGCATTTCAAAATACTAAACTTAAAGAAGAGCCTGCAAGGGCGCAACCCATCTGGGAAAATGCCAATAAAGCAAAAACTTATGCTGGCGAATTGAACGATTATATTCAGAAACTCAAAGATCAGTTTGCTCTTGAAGGTAAAGGAATTGACCCGGAAACCGGTGATCTAACGGAACGCTCTAATCTGGACATCGCTCAGGGGATTATGATCAACCAGAAAAAGGGAGAAGAACTGCAAAAGAAAATCAATGAAACCCGCGAAAAGTTAATCTCGTTATTGCCGGAAAAAGATCGCGCACATGTTACCTTCTCTTTGGAAGCTAAAAATGCCGTAAAAGCAATTAATGGAAAGAAAAACTGGGCAGATATTAACTTCGGTGAGGGTACTCCTTTAACCGCTGCAAATACGATCCTGACTAAAATCCAGTCGGATGTGAAAAACGCAGAAGCCGAGGTTGTGAAGAAACTATTCGGAGACATGGATAAGGCATTGGTGAATTTAGATCAGTTTGACGCGGTTGCAGTAGCACCAAGTTCTTACGTGATCCAGGGACAGCCTTATACCGCTCAGGTATTTTTAACGGCAAGCGATTCCAGGTCTACTCCTGAAATCTCTGTAAATGCTAACCCACTTTCCGTAAAAGATGGTAAAGGAACTTATACCGGCAGCACTGGTAGTGTTGGGGTATTCAAATGGTTCGGTACAATCCGCGTAAAACAAACAGATGGTAAAGTTGTAGAATATAAAACTCCTGAGCAATCTTATCAGGTAGCTAAACCTTCTGCAACAGTATCTCCTGATAAAATGAACGTGATTTATGCCGGTATCCCAAATCCCTTCTCGGTTTCAGCAGCAGGCTTCCCATTGGAAAGCGTAAAAGCGAGCATGGACGGTGGATCTATCTCCGGTGGCAACGGTAAATTTACAGTGAATGTAAGTGGTGCCCAGGTAGGAAAAGAATTGAATATCAACGTTTCAGCAAGTACAGGTGGTAAGACCCTAAACCTGGGATCTCAGAAATTCCGCGTTAAAGCATTGCCAACGCCGAAAGCATTGGTGAAAGGTAAATCTGGTGGTAGTGTAGACCTGGAATGGTTGGAAAATGCCGGCTTACTGGATACCCAACTTGATGATTTCGTTTTTGATGTAAAATATAGAGTGATCAGATTCGCGGCAACCTTTATCAACCCGAGATCTGATGCTGTAACGATACAAAATAGTGGTGCCGGATTTAGTGGCCAGGTAAAAGGGGCTTTGAATTCGATTAAACCAGGGGCTACAGTGGTTTTTAAAGACATTGTATGCGAAGGCCCGGATGGTCGTCAACGCGTGTTGGATGGCATCACATTTAGTGCAAAATAGGATTGAATATGAAAAACATTTTAAGTATTTCGGCATTACTGTTATTCGGACTTACTGCATCAGCACAGGATGTAGTACCTCCTGTGGCGACGGGCACAGTAAAAAAAGCGAAGATAAAGACGCCCCCTAAAGACGGCTTTTCGGCAAGAAAAGACGTGGATAGTGCTGTTATGGTTCCTTTTGCTGATGTGAGAGAAGAGGATGTGTTTTACTCCAAAAGGGTTTGGCGTGAGATCGATTTAAGAGATACCATCAACTCGGTTTTGAAAGCTGAAAATGCAAGATTAATCGATGTGTTACTCGAAGCCATTACCAATGAAGAGCTAACCGCATACTCTCCAAAAGATACGGTTGCAGGGAAATTGCTGGAAGATAATGATGCTTTCAAAATTGCATTAACCACACAACAGGCTTTGCAAAATATGCGTGGCACAACAGAAGGAACTCCTGATGCCACCACGGGTAAAATTGCAGAACCTACTTTAAAAAGATTCAGGCCAGATGAATTCCTGAAATACAGGATTAAAGAAGACTGGATTTTAGATGTCAAACGCTCGGTATTTGAACCTAGAATTGTGGGTATAGCCCCAATGAAAATGGTAGAAGGTAACTGGCAGCCGGTTTTCTGGATCTATTATGATGATGTAAGAGAACTGCTGACTAAGAAAAAATTGATGAACCCGGGAAATGATGCTTCGGTATTGACCTTCGATGATTTCTTCGTGAGACGCTTATTTTCGAGTTATGTCGTGAAAGAAACAAATCCTGGAAATAAAACGATTGTGGATATGTTAGGTTTAACCGACGTTAAAGACCCAAGAAAATTATACGAATCGGAAAGGATTAAAAAATCTATTGCAGACTTTGAACAGAGTCTCTGGGAATATTAAGCTAATCCCGATTAAAGGATACAAAAAATCCGGTCTTCAAAGGAGACCGGATTTTTTTATTCAAAAGCATTTTGCTGATGATGAACCTGGTTTTTAAATGCGCTTAAGTATTTGGATCCTGTTTGAAGTAATTGGTCAATGCAATCACCTGTGATTTGTTCAGCACTTTCTGCAATTCAGTAAGTTCCGCCTCCCGAATCTTTTTAACGGATTTGAAATGACGCAGGAGCTTATCGGCAGTAGTCTTTCCAATCCCCTCAATTTGCTCCAGTTCCGTTTTTAAAGTACCCTGGTCGCGTTTCTTCCGATGGAAGGTAATCCCAAACCTATGGGCCTCATCGCGGAGTTGCTGGATCAGTTTAAGGCTTTCCGATTTCTTGTCCAGATACAAAGGGTAAGGATCACCAGGGAAGAACAATTCTTCCAGTCTCTTGGCAATACCAACAATAGCCACCTTATGTTCTATACCCAGCTTTTTCAAACTGCTCACGGCAGAGGATAACTGGCCCTTACCACCATCAATGATGATCAGCTGAGGCAGTGTGCCCTCTTCTTCTAACATGCGCTTATATCGCCTGTATACGGCTTCTTCCATGGTGGCAAAATCATTGGGTCCCTCCACAGTTTTCACATTAAAATGTCGGTAATCTTTTTTGGATGGTTTTGCATCTTTAAACACCACAATAGCAGACACGGGATAGGCCCCCTGGAAGTTGGAGTTGTCAAAACACTCGATGTGTTTAGGCAGTTCGCTCAGGCCAAGGTCCTTTTGTAATTGTGTCAGGATGCGATCTGTTCTTAGATCCGGGTTCAGTTTTTCATACTGGTTCAGTTTCTCTTTTTTGAAGAACAAGACGTTTTTCTGAGAAAGCTCCAGTAAGCTTTTCTTTTCCCCGAGTTTGGGAACAGTAAACTTGATGTTTTTATCCTCCAGCGCGATTTCAAAAGGAATTACGATCTCCTTAGAAGTACTGTTGAATTTGGTGCGGAATTCCGTAATTGCCAGTGTAAGCAACTCTTCATCCGTTTCATCCAGTTTCTTTTTAATCTCTATGGTTTGTGTTTGAATGATACTGCCGTTCATCACCTTCAGGTAATTTACAAAGGCATAACGCTCATCAGAAGCAATACTCACCACATCAATATTGGTGATCGAACTGCTCACTACCGTAGATTTACTTTGATATTTTTCGAGGATAAGGAGTTTCTTTTGATACTGATGAGCAAGCTCAAAGTTCAGATCTGCTGCCGCATCTTTGACAATTTGCTTAACTTCCTTAATCACACTCCCGATTTTTCCGTTCAGAATATCCTTTATTTCTTCAATATTCCGATTATAATCAGCGGCCTCCTGGTAAGCCTGACAAGGTCCTTTACAGTTCCCGATCTGATATTCCAGACATACTTTGAATTTACCGTCATTGATGTTCTTTTCCGTCAATGGTAAATTACAAGTACGTAGGCTATAGGTTTCTTTGATGACATCAAGAATGGTGTGCATCATGCCCACCGAGGCATAGGGACCGAAATAAGTAGAGCCATCCTTCACCATGTTTCGCGTCCAGAATACCCTTGGGAAAGGCTCTTTCTTGATGATAATCCACGGATAGGTCTTGTCGTCCTTCAACATGATGTTATACCGGGGCTGATGCTTTTTAATCAGGCTGTTCTCCAACAGCCAGGCATCAATCTCGGTATCCACAATCGTGAAGGTGATCTTCCTGATTTTAGACACCAGCACCCTGGTTTTGCCGTTGAGCTGCTTGTCCTGGATGAAGTAAGAACCTACCCGGTTTCTCAGGTCTTTGGCTTTGCCGATATATATTAAAGTATCCTCCGCATCCCAATACTGGTATACGCCAGGCTTATGGGGAATGTCGGCCAATACTTTTTTATATTCAAAAGTACTCATGAAAATCGCTTTTAAGGAAAAGCTAGAAGCCTAGCTTTTCGTCCAGTTCTGTGGTTTGCTCCTGCTGCTGGTATTGGTTGCAGTCGAAGGTAATGGTAGTTCCATTCTTCGGTGCTTCAAAATCAGCTTTGCTCATATTTAAGGTCTTACTGGCATATACACGCTTCATAAATCCTGCATAGATCGGTAGGGCAGTAGTGGCACCATCACCTTGTCTGGTACTGGTAAAGTGGAATGCACGATCCTCACAACCGGTCCATACACCAGCAGCAAGCTGTGGAGTAATGGCCATAAACCAACCATCAGAGTTGGCATTCGTGGTACCTGTTTTTCCGCCGATAGGTCCTGTTACACCAAATTTTCCTGCTAAACGCCATCCTGTTCCATTGGTAATTACACCACGCAGCATTCTTGTCATTACATACGCCTCCTCCTCATTCAGTACGGGTACCGGAATTGGCGTATCATTGAATAGTACTACGCCGTTTTTATCCTGGATCTTTAAGATATAAGTAGGCTTCTTCCAGATGCCTTTATTGGCAAAAACGCTGTAAGCACCCACCATATCGTATACTGAGGCATCAAAAGAACCTAAGGCAATGGAAGGTACAGCCGGAACTTCCGAGGTAATCCCCATTTTCTTGGCTAGGGTAGCTACGGCAACTGGTCCCACTTGTTTCATGAGATAAGCAGCAATATAATTTTGTGATAATGCCAATGCTTTTTGTAATGTCAGGTAGCCAGGAACGGTTCCGGATGATCTTGGCGTCCATGGTGGACTGCCCGGAGTTTCGATGGTTACTGGTTCATTTAATACGCTAAAACATGGAGAATAGCCATTTTGAATGGCTACAGTGTAGGTAAAAGGCTTCGCTGTGGAACCTACTTGTCTGGTTCCCATCTTTACCTGATCGTATTTAAAATGTTCGTAATTGATTCCACCAACCCAGGCTTTCACATTTCCAGATTGCGGATCCATGGCCATCATCGCATTTCTCAACAGTAATTTATAATATTTTACAGAGTCGATTGGCTTCATCAATGTATCAATATTTCCTCTCCAGGTGAAAATACTTAGCCTGGTAGGGGTGTTGAAGTCTGCTTTAATCTCTTCTGCACTCTTTCCTTCCAGTTGCAAGGCTTTGTACCTGTCGGATCTTTTTACACCCTGCTCAATCTGCATTTCTTTTCCTTTGAAAGGATTTTTTCCTTTCCAGCTGTCGAAGAAAGAAGCTTGCAAGATTTTCATATATTCTCTTTGGGCCTCTTCTGCATATACCTGCATCTCATAATTAATGGTGGTTGTGATTTTAAGACCATCCCTATCAAGGTCATAAGGTGTGCCATCTGATTTTAAAATCGAACGCTCCAGGAAGAGTTTTTTAATGTCATTCTTAACTACCGCTCTAAAATATGGTGCAATACCGTCATTTACTGTAGCCGCACTGAAGCGAAGACCCAAAGGTTTTTCTACTAGCTTCTCGTAGTCCTGCTCGGTTAAGAACTCAGCTTTCACCATTAATCCCATAATGGTATTTCTACGGGCCAATGCGCGTTCCGGATTACGAGTAGGAGAATATCTTGAGATTCCTTTCAGAATTCCCACCAAGGTGGCAGCCTGGTTAACGGTCAGTTTATCTGGAGTAGTATTGAAATATACTCTGGCGGCAGATTTAATTCCATATGCCTGGTTCCCAAAATCAACAGTGTTTAAATACATCACAATGATCTCTTCCTTCGTATAGTTGCGTTCCAGTTTTACTGCAATCACCCATTCCTGGAATTTCTGTAAAATCCTTTTGGCGAAGTTTTTTTGTCTTCCTTCCTCAGAAAAAAGATTCAATGCCAGCTGTTGAGTAATGGTACTTCCCCCTTGTTTTTTACCGATAATGGCATATAAAAAGATGGTAAACGTACGTTTAAAGTCGATTCCTGAGTGTTCTTTAAATCTAATGTCTTCAGTTGCAATTAAGGCGTTGATGACATTCGGAGAGATCTGATCGTAAGTAACGTTAGATCTGTTTTGCACAAAGTAAGTGCCCAGAATTTTGCCATCTTCTGTGATGACTTCTGAAGCCTGATTGCTTTTCGGATGTTCGATGTCTCTGAAAGAAGGAAGTTCACCAAACAAACCAAAACCAACGGAGATGATAAAAAGAGCGAATAAAACGATTCCTGCAATTAAGAGCTTCCAGATGTTGAAATTATACCTTCTGATGTCTTCTTGCGAAAGTGGTTTGTTCATTGTTAATAGTTGTTTTTATAAAATTCAAGGTATTTGTTCAAGAGGTCCTTGCTACTGAGCTTATCAAAGTTTTCTTTGCTGATGATAAAGCTTTTGTAAAGGTTAACAGGGACTTTCATGATCTGTTTTAACTGTGGATTAATGCCTTCCGCATACGTTTTTGCGTCGTCGAAAGTACCAAAGTTTCCTACAAATATAAGCTGATCATTGTCAAATTCCTTCAATTGATGACGGAGATTGTTTTCTGCGTAGTTTCCACGGTTGAATTGTCCGATGCCAAAACGGGAAGAACTAAGGGTTAAAGAGCCGTCAGACACGTGTACTACATAGTAATATAGGGTAGCAGGAGCCGTACTAAAAATTCCATCTGCTTTTACTATTGGGGCTGCTGTAACTGGTTTTTCAGCTATTGGCGCTGGTATTAACGGTTTTTCTTTTGCAGGATTATTGGCGACCGGATTTTGCGGCGCAACAGGGTTTTGCTGATTAACCTTTGCCGGTACTTTTGTTGGGAATTGTTGCGCAAAGAATTTTGGTTCATTGGCATCGAAATCAGCCAGGGCAATGGCTCTTTTTCTAAATTCTTCTAAATGCAGACTGATATAGGCCAGATGTTCTTTTACCAATGGCACAATCAATTGATCATTAGGGTAGCTAACTTTTATCTTTTCAAAAGAAGTAATCAGCTGGTCTACATGTGCCGTTCTGCCGATGGCTATAGCCTTCAGGTAGGCAAATTGTGGTGCTAAATAGTTGTCCGGGTTTGCCTGTAATACTTCATCCGATTTGAGTATCACATTTGCAAAGTCTTTTTGTAGATATAAGTCAAACAGGTCATTGTATTGCTTGTTGACTAAAATTTCCATTTCCGATTGTTTCAGGGAGAAAGAAGGATCGAGTATGGTTTTCGCATAAGAGGAACTCGCAAAGTCTTTTAATACTCTCTGTTTATAGCTTTCTGCTTTTGCAGGATCTAAGGTTTTATTCGCTAAAAATAAGCCGTAGTAGATGGACGCAAGACGGTCGTTGTTAGGGAAACGTTTCAATATTAACTCATAAATTTCTGAGGCTTCTTTAGGACTATTTAATTCCTGCAGGTAGAAATTGGCAATCTCGTAATAGGCTTCCATTACTTTTTGATCCGATTTAGCCACGAGATCCGGTGTTGTTGGAATCGCCGCCACGATCGCTTTAATTTTGGAAGTGGTATCGGTAAGAGTCATCCCAATACTGTCGGGATTGACTTTCCCATTATTGGTTGCATAGTTTTTAGTAATACCCTGATTGGTCTCCTGAGCGGAAGATTTAATGCTCTGGCGCCAGTTCAATTCGAGTTTACGATTGCCCCATTTCTTTTTGAAATCGTTAAAACCAGTGCTGATGGCACTGAGGTTGGCAAAGTAAAAGTTACTCGCCACAGGGCTTTTCTGACGGGATTCATTGCCGGTAGGGAAGGCTCCTGGGATATTATTGATGGTGCTGCTTGTTTTTACAGGTTCAACCTTTGCCACAGGGTTCACCAGTAAACGTACTTTTGCCAGCCGCTCCGTTTCCGGAAGTTTGGCCAGCGCCTGCAAGGTATCCTGTAAAGCAATCAGCTCGTAACGATCCGTCAGATATTCCAGATTCTGATTCTTTTTAACAATCAAGTCGTATCCAGGATAGGTTTTAGGAAGCGTATTTACAGTGCTATCGTAATATAATTTTGCATTCAGGTAATCATGGAAATGCTTGAAGTTTAGGTCGGCAATCTTTAAATAGGAGAGGCCTTTCTGGTACATGTTTTTCGTGCTGTTCCGTAAAGAGAGCTTATAGTATTTATCAGCCTCCGTATAATTTTCATCCCTGGCATAACTTTCCGCTACCTGATAATAGATTTGATCGTGGTAATCCTCATTCTTATCATCTTTGAGCATCGCCATTAATTGTTGCTGTTTGTTGATTTTTACACCACTTAAGAAGGCATTGAGCTTAATTCGGTTTAAGTTCGCATTGAAATACATTTCAAATGGGGCGCTGCTTTTCTCTACTTTACGGTAATAACGGAGGGCTTCATTATAGTTTTCCTGTTGCTCATACAATTGCGCTAGAATGTAATTCCAGCGGATACGCTGTGGCTTGGAAGGATGGGCTTTTATGGCTTGTTCCAGCATAGCAATGGCTTCTCCGGCCATTCTTTGATGAATATAGATTTGTGCAATAGTGGCTAATGGCTCTGCTTTGTGCTTTTTTAAGCTGGAAATCGTATTGGATAAGGTGTCCAGTACTTTTGCAGCCTGACTATATTTACCAAGCTGCATTAAACTCCTGGCTTTCCAGTCTAAGGCCTGTACCTGGCTTTTTATGTTATTAGGGTATGTTTTAGCAGTATAGTCGAAATATTCTTCGGCATTAAAGTAGTTGCCTTTAAAAAAGTTGGCTTTTCCGAGTAGAAGGTAAGCGTCGTCCTGGTAATTGCCATAGCTTTTCTCTAAGAGCAGTACTCGCGCTTTTTTGATGATTTCCTCCATATCCGGCATGCTTCCACCGGGTTGATCATTGAAAATATCGTAGGCCTCTGGATGAATATAGACAGGTAACACTTCGTCATAGTTGTCTGCATAGGCCTCTGCCAGTTCTTCCTGATGTTGATTCAGAATCATATTGGCATTGTATATATAGTTGTACCTGGAAGTCAGATTTTGCATGGCCCTGCTTGCGGCAGTGTCCTTGTTGGAACTGCAGGCATATAAAAGACAGGAGCAAAAGATAACTAGTGTTACCTTTAGAGAGTTGATTGCGTAATTTTCCAAAAAAAACGGATTGAGTTAATCTTATAAACAACAAAATATATGCAAAAGTATTTTATTCAACACTAAGTTCTTAACAATTTAGGTTTTATTTGTATCAGATTTTTAATCCCATGGATCCAAAAGAAGAGAAAAAGAACGTTAATAATTTCGCGAAGTATTCTTCCATCAGCTTTCAAATGTTGGCTACAATAGGCGTTTTTGCGTTTGCAGGCTATAAAATTGATGAGTACCAGCACAGTAAACAACCGATCTATACCGCAATTCTAGGACTTTTAGGAGTAGTGGTATCCTTGTATCAGGTTGTAAAACAACTAAATAAAAACTCAAACTGATTATTTAAAGCCGTTCTAAATTCTTACTTTTGTAAAAAAATAGATACTGATTTGAGTTTAACACGGTTTACCCTTTATTATTTAGCGTTTTGCGCCGTTCTCGGTGGCATCGCTTATGCCCTTCCTTCTATATTTCCCGATCAGTTGATCTTAGTTCCTAAATTCTGGCTGGTGTTTGGCTTTTTAGCGGGCATTACTTATATCGCTTATGGCGTGGCAGATTTGGGCTTAAAACGCAATCCTGATGTTGGCGTAATGGCCATAATGGGGTCAATTGCACTGAAGATGATTTTCGCAATGGCTTTTGTGCTGATTTACAGCCTTAAAAGCAAGGAAAACGGCTTTGTTTTCGTGCTGAACTTTTTTTCTTTATATTTATTGTTCAGCTTCTTTGAAATATACTGTTTGTTACGTAACTTGCGCCACCAAAATAAAAAGTAAAAATCTGCGAGTAAATGGATTGTAGCCACGTTTTTGAGTTTAAAGTGAAAAGGTTAATTGTTGTTTTTACGCTCTTTTTAGCGTTTTTTTCTGTTACACCTGCTGCTTTCGCACAGGTAGACACAGCGCAAGTAACAGAAGGTTCTCATGCCCAGCCGGCAGCTGAGAAAAAGTTTGACATTGGTAAGTTTGCACTACACCACATTGCGGATTCGCATAGTTGGCACGTAATCGGACATACCTATATCGACCTTCCGGTAATTTTGTACACCAAAGCTGGTGTTGTAAACTTCAGTTCTGCTGATTTCACCACGCTGGAGGACGGAAAAGTTGTTCGCGATGATGAAGCTAAAGTAGTAGTAGAGCGAAAAGGACAACGCTTTGTGAAGATGCACGAGAAAATCTATTATGCATCTGACGTTGCGAATGAGCACGGTCAGTTTGTAACATTAGATGAGAAGCATCATGCGACAAATGCACGCCCGCTGGACCTGTCGATTACGAAAAATGTTTGTACATTGTTTATTTCTATCATTATCTTATTAGTTGTGTTCCTGAACGTAGCTAAAGGATATAGAACAAACAAGGGCAAATCACCAAAAGGAATCCAGTCATGGATGGAGCCTATCATCTTGTTTGTACGTGATGATATCGCTATCCCTAACTTAGGTCATAAATACGAGCGCTTTATGCCGTATTTGTTAACCGTGTTTTTCTTTATCTGGTTTAACAACATGTTGGGCTTAGTTCCATTCTTACCTGGTGGTGCCAATTTAACTGGTAACATCGCAGTAACAATGATCCTTGCACTGGCTACGTTCTGCCTAACGGTGTTTAACGGTAATAAATATTACTGGAAACACATCTTTATGCCTGATGTACCTTGGTGGATGTATGTTGTTATGGTTCCGGTAGAATTGTTCGGTATCTTTACCAAACCTATCGCCCTAATGATTCGTTTGTTTGCTAACATTACTGCAGGACACATCTTGGTGTTGTCATTGATCTGCTTAGTGTTCGTTTTCAACAGCTTGTACATTGCTCCAATCTCTATCGCTTTCGCAGTATTTATCGGCGGAATCGAATTACTGGTAGCATTTATTCAGGCCTTTATTTTTACGATTCTTTCTGCCCTGTTTATCGGAATGGCAATTGAAGATCACCACTAATTAGAATTATTTTTTAACAACAATTAATATATAAAATCATGATTACAGGAAGTATTGCTGCAATTGGTGCAGGATTAGCTGCGATTGGCGCTGGTCTAGGTATCGGACGCATTGGTGGTTCAGCTATGGACGGTATTGCTCGTCAACCAGAAGCTGCCTCTAAAATTCAAACTGCAATGTTAATCGCTGCTGCCTTCGTTGAAGCTGTTGCGCTTTTCGCAGTAGTTGTTGCCCTAATGGGTAATGGCTAGAAATTAAACGGTGCCAGATAGCAATATCTGGTACCATTTATTGTTAAAAAAGAACAAAATATTTTATACATATACAGATGGAATTATTATTACCTGAATTCGGCCTAGTTATCTTTCAATCCATTGCTTTCTTATTGCTAATGTTCCTATTGGCAAAATTTGCCTGGAAACCAATTCTAGCAGCAATTAAAGAACGCGAAAAATCGATTGATGAAGCATTAAGCAAAGCTGAATTAGCAAAACAAGAGATGGCTCGTTTAACTTCTCAGAATGAAGAGTTAATGAAAGCTGCCCGTGCTGAACGTGATTTGATCTTGAAAGAAGCAAAAACGCTTAAAGATAGCATCATTAATGAAGCAAAAATTTCTGCTCAAACTGAAGGTGCTAAATTAATTGAGAAAGCTAAGATTGAAATTGAGAATTCAAAGAAAGCTGCTTTAGCAGAATTGAAACACCAGGTTTCTTCTTTATCATTAGATATCGCAGAACGTGTATTGCGTAATCAATTGCAAGACAAAGCTACTCAGCAGGATTTAGTTGCTAATCTTTTAAAAGACGTTGAATTAAACTAGTCTGTAGTTTATTTAGCCAAATTAGATAAAAATGTTAGAAAATAAAGCAGCATCGAGATACGCCAAATCAATGATTGACCTTGCTAAAGAGCAAAACTCTTTGGAAGAAATCAAGAATGATATGGTGCTTTTAGATCAGGTGATCGATCAGAATCCAGAATTGGAAGCTATCCTTAATAACCCTATCGTTCCGTTGGACAAAAAATCAGGAATTTTAGAAGATGTATTTGGAGCCAAAGTAAATGTGGTAACCAAAGCCTTCTTGAAACTGATTGTAAGCAAAGGACGTTCAGCGATTTTATTCGGAATGGCAAAATCCTTCATTCAGCAATACAATGCCATCAAAGGAATTGTAACTGCTGAAGTAACTTCGGCAATCGAGCTGACTGACGCAAACAGAACAGAGATCGTAGCTTTAGTGAAAAAAGAAGTAGGCGCTAATGAAGTGGTGATTAAAGAAAAAGTTAATGACAAACTGATTGGTGGATTTATTTTGAAAGTAGGAGATAAGCAATTTGATGCAAGTATCGCCAACGGTTTGAATAAACTAAAAAAAGAATTTGCTCAGGGAATTGTTTAACCCGGGTATTTAAAATAGAAGATAACATATACTAAGAAATAATATAAAATTATGGTAGAGGTAAGACCAGACGAAGTATCGGCAATTATCAGGCAACAATTGGCGGGCTTTAAATCAGAAGCAGAACTTGAAGAAGTTGGTACCGTATTGCAGGTGGGTGATGGTATTGCCCGTGTTTATGGTTTAACTAAAGTTCAATCCGGTGAGTTAGTTGAATTTGAAAACGGCTTACAAGGTATTGTTTTGAACCTTGAAGAAGATAATGTTGGTGTGGTTTTATTAGGCCCATCTGACACGATCAAAGAAGGTGATACGATTAAACGTACTAAGAAAATTGCCTCTATTAAAGTTGGTGAAGGTATGTTAGGTCGTGTAGTTAACACGATGGGTGAGCCAATCGATGGTAAAGGACCAATCATTGGACAGACGTATGAAATGCCAATCGAGCGTAAAGCTCCAGGTGTAATCTACCGTCAGCCAGTTACAGAACCTTTACAAACAGGTATCAAAGCGATTGATGGTATGATTCCAATCGGTCGTGGTCAACGTGAGTTGGTTATTGGTGACCGTCAGATTGGTAAAACTGCGGTTTGTATCGATACTATCATCAACCAAAAAGAATTTTATGAAGCAGGTAACCCTGTTTACTGTATATATGTAGCTTGTGGTCAAAAAGCAAGTACTGTAGCAAACGTAGTACGTACCCTAGAAGAAAACGGTGCAATGGCTTACACAGTTGTTGTTGCTGCTTCGGCTGCTGAACCTGCACCATTGCAGTTTTACGCTCCATTCTCTGGTGCTGCAATCGGTGAGTTTTTCCGTGATACAGGTAGACCAGCATTAATTGTTTATGATGATTTGTCTAAGCAAGCTGTAGCTTACCGTGAGGTATCTCTATTACTTCGTCGTCCACCGGGCCGTGAGGCTTATCCTGGTGACGTGTTCTACCTTCACAGTCGTTTGTTAGAGCGTGCTGCTAAGATCAACTCTAACGATGAGATTGCACAAGCAATGAATGACCTTCCTGAATCATTGAAAGGTATCGTTAAAGGTGGTGGTTCATTAACCGCTCTTCCAATTATCGAAACTCAAGCTGGTGACGTTTCTGCTTATATTCCTACGAACGTAATTTCAATTACTGACGGACAGATCTTCTTAGAAACTAACTTGTTCAACGCAGGTATTCGTCCAGCTATTAACGTAGGTATCTCGGTATCACGTGTAGGTGGTAATGCACAGATCAAATCAATGAAAAAAGTTGCTGGTACTTTGAAATTAGACCAGGCTCAATACCGTGAGTTAGAGGCTTTCTCTAAATTCGGTTCTGACTTAGATGCAGCTACTAAATCTGTACTTGATAAAGGTTCACGTAACGTGGAAATCCTTAAACAAGGTCAGTTCTCTCCAGTAACAGTTGAGAAACAAGTAGCAATCATTTACATTGGTACTAAAAACTTGATGCGTTCAGTTCCTATCAATAAAGTAAAGGAATTTGAAGCTGAGTACTTACAACAATTGGAGTTACGTCACCCAGATACTTTGAAAGCTTTAAAAGCTGGTAAATTTGATGATGCAATTACCGGAGTATTGGAAACTGTAGCAAAAGAGCTTTCCAGCAAATACTAAATTACTCTTGACTGAAGAATAAAAAAGAATGGCTAATTTAAAAGAAGTAAGAATTCGTATAACATCGGTGCAATCTACACAGCAGATCACCAAGGCCATGAAAATGGTTTCGGCTGCGAAGTTGAAGCGTGCGACCAATGCGATTGTTCAGCTACGTCCGTATGCTACAAAGTTGAAAGAAATCCTAGGAAATCTTTCAGCGAGCTTAGAAGGATCATCGTCTCCGTTTATTCAGGAACGTGAACCAAATAAGGTATTGATTGTAGTGGTTTCTTCTAACCGTGGTTTAGCTGGTGCCTTTAACATGAACGTGATTAAAGAAACCAACAATTTAATCTCGGAAAAATATAGCGAACAATACAAAAAAGGTAATGTAAGTATCGTCGCTATCGGTAAGAAAGCACATGATTTCTATGAGAAACGTGGATACAATGTTATCGGAAATAACAATGAAGTATATGCTGCGCTTACTTTTGAAAATGTAACCAAGATCACCAATTCGATCATGGCAGGCTTTGAAAAAGGCGATTTTGATAAAGTAGAGTTAGTATACAACAGGTTTAAAAATGCGGCAGTTCAGATCTTAACGACTGAGCAGTTATTGCCTCTTCCTAAAACTGAAATTGCCGAAGGTGCAGCCGCTGCTCATGCAGTTGATTACATCATGGAGCCTTCTCAGGAGGAAATCGTATCGCAGTTGATCCCTAAGTCGATCAAAACTCAAGTATACAAAGCAGTATTGGATTCTCATGCTTCTGAGCATGGTGCCCGTATGACTTCAATGGATAAAGCAACCGAAAATGCTGGTGATTTAATTAAAGCGTTAAAGCTTTCTTACAATCAGGCACGTCAGGCGGCAATTACTACAGAGCTTACAGAGATTGTAAGTGGTGCAGCTGCACTAAACGGGTAATACTCCATCAACATATTAAAGCCCTTATCCATTCGGATAAGGGCTTTTTTTGTTTAAATTGGTAACGTTTTAGGGGAGATTGAAATTTATCCGTCTGTTATACTGCTTTTTGTTTAATTAATATTATTTTTGTGCCATCAAATAGAAAATACTATGGAACAGACACCAAAGCACAATACGCCTAGCATGAAAAGAGCTAACGAGACTTCGATCTATAAATTAATGGCTGTAGGAATTGTAATCAGCGTTATAGGCGTTTTTATGCGTTTTGCTGGTGATTCTCTAGCTTTGTCATTAACGGCATGGGCTGTTTTATTTATTGGTTCATTCATCGCTTGCAAAGGCGTATTTAAAATATTAGCTGCCTAGTTTTTAAACAGGCATCGCTGGAAATCCTCCTCAACCTCGGTTGTGGAGGATTTTTTTTTGACTCACATTTTTGTGACTTATCCTATTTAGAGGTTACCTTATCACTGGCTCTGTATTAAGAGTACTAATTCTTGATACCTATGAAAAGATATATTATTTATTGCGCTGTAGCCACTGTATTGGCCGCCTGTAGTCCTGGAAATAAAGCTGAACAGGAAGCCGCTGATGCTACTTCCAGTAATCTACTCAACTTAGATACCACCTCAACAGAAAAAATCATCAAAACGGCCGATATGCGCTTCCGCGTAAAGGATGTACAACAAACGAAAGTTAAACTCGGTCAATTGATCAAAGAAGAAGGAGGTAGACTTTGGGAATTCTCTATTCATAGTGATGTGTATCAGTCGGAGAAGGTTCGCTATTCCACAGACTCCCTATTGGAACTCAGTTCTTACCGTACGAAAGGGTCTATAGTTGCTAAAATCCCCGCAGATAAATTAGATGAGTTTACCAATAAAGTAGCTGATATGGCTGTATTTGTAGACCAACAATCTATGAAACTGGATGATCAAAGCCTTTCCTATCTGTCGAATCAAATGAAAAGTCAGAATAGAGTAGAGGCCGTAGGTCAGCTGAATAAACACGCGAATAAAAAAAGTAATAATGTAGAGACCGCTTTGGAATTAAAAGATGGTTATATAGACCAGAAAATACAGAATAGGATGATCAATGATCGCGTGAAGTATAGTGACATCACACTTTCTTTTTATCAGGACAATACCGTGAAAAAACTGGTGATAGGAAATGATAATTTGTCGGATTACCGCCCTTCATTCTTTAGACGGTTAGGATTGAATATCCAAAATGGATGGGTAATATTTAAAGAATTCTTATTGATACTTGCAAACCTTTGGATGCTGATTGTTGTGGTGCTAGTGGGCTTTATTGCCTTTAAAGAATACCGTAAACGAAGAAAAATTAATGCTTAGTTTCTGTTGAAAACAGAAACAAAATGCTTTTTACTTAAGATGCCCAATCCGGAAATCGAGATTGGGCATCCTTAGTATTATGAATTATTTAAGACGTTTTTTATTGTCTTTTGCAAAGGCTTCCCATCCGGAGTATGATTTTCCTGAACCCGAAGTACTCACCCTTTGAAAGGAATGGCAAACAGCCACTGCTAAACCGTCTGTAGCATCTAAAAATTGCGGAGTTTCTTTAAATTTAAGTAAGGTTTGTAGCATCGCCGCCACCTGCTCTTTTCCCGCACTTCCGCTTCCAGTAATGGACTGTTTGATTTTACGTGGTGCGTATTCTGTAATCGGGATGTTTCTGGATAATGCCGCTGCCATGGCTACACCTTGTGCACGACCTAATTTCAGCATTACTTGTATGTTTTTTCCGTAAAATGGAGCTTCTAGTGCCATCGCATCCGGTTTATACTCATCAAGCAAAACAATGGTTTTCTCGAAGATGCGTTGCAGTTTTAAGAAATGATCATCCAAATGATCCATCCGTACGATGCCCATGGTAATCAATTCGATCTTACTTCCCTTTTCCAATATCACCCCATACCCCATAATCGAAGTGCCCGGATCTATCCCCATGATCACCCTTTCCTTTTTTTCCACCAACATAGAACAATATTAAGCATATTTGCACAGAGTAAAAGCAAAAAAGTTGACATCACAGTACAAAAAAATAGTTTCTTATATTCTTAAAGCCGGAATTGTTCTTTTCGCTTTTTGGTTTGTGTACAGCAAGCTGACAGAGAACAAGAACTTACAGGATTTCAAAAATCTGCTGAGTAATCTCCCTCAATGGGAAATTGTAGCAGTGATGGGCTTCGTTCTTTTTCTGATGCTTGTGAACTGGGGACTTGAAGCTGTAAAGTGGCAAAGGCTGATTTCTAGCGTAGAGAAAATTAACCTCTGGAAAGCTGTGGCTTCCGTTTTCTGCGGGCTAACCTGGGCCATATTTACTCCCAATCGGATTGGAGAATATGGAGGTCGGGTGTTTTTCCTTTCACCTAAAAGAAGGGTGATTGGTGTAGTGGCCATGGCAGTTGGTAATATCGGTCAAATGGTACTCACCAATGTGTTCGGCGCTATTGCATTCTGCGTGTTCATCTATCGCTTTGTAAAAGTTGATCCACTGCTGTTTTATGCGCTGGTTTTTCTTGCACTGATCTTCTGTCTGTTTTTTCTGATCTTTTATTTTAACATCAAATGGCTGAATGGACTATTGCTTTCCATGAAGTTCACCCGGAAATATAAAAAATTTTATAGCATTCTGGCGAGATATCAAAAGAAGGAATTACTGAAAATTCTTTCCCTCTGTTTTTTGAGGTACCTGGTATTTAGTACACAGTATTTTATCCTGTTCTTCTGGCTAATCCCGAATCTGCATTATATGGATATTTTGATGATGGTAAGTATCCTGTTCTTCGTACAATCTACGCTTCCTTCTTTGGATTTGTTCGATATCGGAGTGCGTACAGCTACAGCTTCTTATTTCTTTAGCTCTATTACTGATCAGGAAGTAGCAGTGATTGCTTGTACAGCCAGTATATGGCTGATAAATATTATTATTCCTGCTATATTAGGCACTTATTTCGTATTTAAACTTAACTTTTTTGGAAATTCACAGCGTAGCTAGTTATATTACTTCTATTTTAACGGTCTTATACGTGTTCGTGGTGTTTGCCTTTATCAGAGGCTGGCATAAATTGAGCTATTATCAACCCCAAAAGCCCGCTTTTAAAACTAAGGTGTCTATCCTAGTAGCTGCTAGAAATGAAGCGGAAAATATCAGAAAAACCCTAGACGACCTTTGTGCGCAATCTTATGATAAAGCGCTTACGGAAATAATTTTTATTGACGATCATTCTACCGATAATACGGCCGAAATCATTGCTGATTATGCCTCAAAAGGAGTCAAGCTGATCCGCTTGAACGAAGATCGCGCACTCAACTCCTATAAGAAAAAGGCCATTCAAACGGCCATTGGCCAATCTTCCGGGGATCTCATCATTACAACGGATGCCGATTGTAGAATGGGAAAAAATTGGTTAAAAACAATTATCGGTTTTTATGAGGAAAAAAAACATAAAATGATTTCCTCGCCTGTGGCTTATTTTGAAGAAAAGAGTTTCTTTGAACGCGCACAGGCATTAGAATTTTTGTATCTGATCGGTTTGGGTGCTTCTACTATAGGTAATAAAAATCCATCTACATGTAATGGGGCGAATCTGGCTTATGAAAAGGCAGCTTTCTATGAAGTTGGTGGTTTCAAAGGAATAGATGACCTGGCTTCAGGAGATGATGAGCTTTTATTGCATAAAATGGCAGCGCGTTACAATAACAATATTGGTTTCCTAAAACACCATGATGCTGTGGTTTATACGCACGCAAAGGCAACACTAGGGGAGTTTATCCAACAAAGAAAACGCTGGGCATCTAAAAGTACACGTTATAAAAATAAGGCGATTATCGTGCTTGGTGTAGCCATATGGTTGTTCAACCTGGGAATTTTGTTAAATATCGGAATCGGCTTATTTGTTGGATTCTATTTGAAACTGGCTTTAGCGCAGTTACTGATCAAGATACTGGTAGAATTTATCTTTTTATATCAGGTTACAGGCTTCGCGAAAAGAAGGGAGCTATTGGTTTTATTGCCGGTTCTCAATTTAATGCATATCGTTTATATCGTGTATATTGGCGTAGCTGGAAATTCAGGGAAGTATAACTGGAAAGACAGAATGGTGAAATAATGGAGATCAACAATAGCCCATCAAAGCAGGTATGGAAACGGTTTAAGCAGAATAAAATGGCTTTCTCTGGACTATTGTTTATTCTATTCATGATGTTAATCGGAATATTGGGCTACCTGATTACACCTGATCAGACTCCTTTTGCTAATACTATGCACTTGCAGCTGAGTAATAAAAAACCTGGTCGGAGCTTTGAATTTTTGGTCATCAGCAGAAATCCAGAAATCAAAAAACATGGTTTTTTGGAGAAAATGTTATTCGGACAGGAATCGGATTATAAAAGTATTCCAATTACTTCCTATCGGGAAGTAGGGAATAAGGTGTATGCACGAGAATATATCGGAGACGATGAACAGGCAGAGGAAACTATATATCCTTTACAAAATAATAATAGATATAATCAGACTTTTTGGCTCGGTACAGATATCTATGGCCGGGATTTACTGAGTAGGTTGATGATTGGTGTCCGGGTTTCTTTGTCAGTAGGCCTGATGGCGGTCTTAATTTCTCTTTTTATTGGAATCAGTTTAGGCGCATTAGCCGGTTATTTTGCTGGAAAAACCGATGCCCTTATTAGCTGGTTTATGAATGTGATCTGGTCGCTGCCTTCCTTATTATTAGTGATTGCTATTTCTTTCGCATTAGGAAAGGGCTTCTGGCAGATTTTTATCGCCGTTGGACTCTCTACCTGGGTAGATGTTTCCAGACTCGTGAGAGGGCAGGTGATGGCCTTGAAAAACGTTGAATTTGTGGAAGCGGCAAAAGCGTTGGGATTTTCTACCCCCAGGATTATTATCAAACACATTTTACCCAATATTGCCGGACCAATTCTGGTGTTAGCCTCCGCAAATTTCGCTGCTGCAATTTTATTGGAAACTGGATTAAGCTTTCTTGGATTTGGCGCCCAGCCGCCCATGCCTAGCTGGGGAAGTATGATCAAAGAACATTATGGCTATATTATTATGGATGCGGCATACCTTGCTGTTTTGCCTGGTCTAGCGATCATGGTCACCGTATATGCTTTTAATCTTCTCGCCATCGGTTTGAGAGATGCCTTCGACGTGAAATCCCAGAATATTTCCGTTTAATCGTAAAGCCATAGTCTGCGAAGAGCGGTGATTTCTCCTCCTGGAAGGGCTTTAATTTATTAACTTTGTAATATGCTGTTAAACTGTTACCAGAACGAATTAGTAGAGGCCGGCTGCGATGAAGCAGGTAGAGGCTGTCTTGCAGGCCCTGTGTTTGCCGCCGCTGTCATTTTACCGAAAGATTTTATTGCCGGCCAACTCAATGATTCTAAAAAACTAAACCACAAACAGCGTGAAGCTTTGAGAATCATCATCGAAAAGGAAGCGATTGCCTGGGCAGTAGCAGAAGTAGATCATCAGGAAATCGATAAGATCAATATTTTAAACGCTTCTTTTTTAGCCATGCACAGAGCCGTTGAAAAATTAGCACTGAAGCCGGAATATCTGGTGATCGATGGCAATCGCTTTAAAACTTATCCAGAAATTCCTCATTCTTGTATTGTTAAGGGGGATGGGAAATACCTGAACATTGCCGCGGCTTCCATCCTTGCGAAAACACATCGTGATGAATATATGGAGAAAATTGCCGAAGAATATCCGGTTTACCAATGGAAGCAAAATAAAGGATACCCTACGATAGTGCATCGTAATGCGGCTTTAGTTCATGGTTTATCACCATACCATCGTAAAACTTTTACAATTTCTAAACCCCAATTGGCACTGTTTTCCGAAAGCGAAGGATAATTAGTATTTTCACATAATTTGAAAGCACTCATACTCACCAACAGAATACCCTTTCCGCCAAATAGTGGCTATCCGATTGTGGTTTATAACACCATAAAAGGATTGTTAAATCTGGGGGTCGAAATCACTTTGTTTAGTATCAACCCTAAAAAATATCATGTAGATATAGAAGAAATTTATGATCCTTTATTTGAAAAGATCAAATTTTATGCTTTTGATCTGGATACGGGGGTCAATGTATATGGTGCTTTACTCAATATCTTTTCCAATCAATCTTATAATGTTTCTCGCTATTATGATGATGATGCTGCGCGCTTACTTGGAGAGATCTTGAAAGAAAATGAGTTCGATATTATTCAGTTTGAAGGACTTTTTGTCGTGCCGTATCTGGATGTGGTCAAAGAAAATAGCAAAGCAAAGGTGATTTATCGGGCGCATAATATTGAGTTCGATGTATGGGAACGAATCGCAATGACGGAGAAGTTTACGCCAAGAAGGAGTTACCTTCAATTTCTTGCCCGCCGTCTGAAGGTTTATGAAACAGAACAGATCAATCGTTTTCATCAGGTTTTCGCGATTTCTGAGCAAGACAGGCAAAGTATTTTAAGATTTGGCTCGGCAACTGCATTGGAGGTATTTCCGGTTGCATTGGATTTTGAGAAATATGTAACTGATCCTTCGAAAACCAGTTTCCCTACGCTGTTTCATTTAGGTGCAATGGATTGGCGCCCCAATAGAGAGGGCTTGGAGTGGTTTCTGGATGAGATTTGGCCGGACATTGAGAAGTTGAACTCTGAGCTTCGGTTCTATATCGCCGGAAAAAATATGCAACAACAGTTTTTTGAATATGATTCCGATAACCTGGTTGTAGAAGGGGAGGTTTTTGATGCGGTAGAATTTATCAATTCTAAAGCGATCATGATCGTGCCTTTATTGTCAGGAAGTGGAATGCGAGTCAAAATTATTGAAGGAATGGCCATGAGCAAATGTATCATCGCCACCAGTATGGCTGCTGAAGGGATTCGATGCGAACATGGAAAAGATATCCTCATTGCAGATACTGCCGATGAGTTTTATCGTGCAATTTTGCAATGCATTACCAACCCTAAGAAATGGAAGGAAATTGGTGAAAATGCGAGGAAAACTGTGGAAAGAGACCATGATGTTAAAATCATCGCTGAAAGAATGCTGAATATCTATCAAAAATTACTTACTGTTTAATTTTTACGTACTTTTGCCCACGTTTTTGGCCGCTTAAAGGGTGAATAACTGGATAAAGCAACCAAAAACAAGAACAATTCAGAAATATAACAATACTGATGAAATTCGCCTCCATAACGTATGTCGTAGGTGGTAGAATCATAACCGATAAAAAACAAAATTATTCTAATGAAAAATACCGCATTAACAGAAAAACACATTTCATTGGGTGCCAAAATGGTGCCTTTCGCAGGTTACAATATGCCAGTTCAGTATGAAGGTATCAATGCAGAACATGCAACCGTAAGAGGATCTGTAGGCGTTTTTGACGTAAGTCACATGGGTGAATTCATCGTTAAAGGTGAAAATGCACTAGATCTGATTCAACGAGTAACCAGCAATGATGCTTCAAAATTATATGACGGTAAAGTACAGTATTCTTGTCTGCCGAATGAAGATGGTGGTATCGTAGACGATTTATTGGTTTACAGAATGGATGAAACTACTTATATGTTAGTAGTGAATGCTTCTAATATTGAGAAAGACTGGAACTGGATTCAGAAATTCAATGATAAAGGTGTAGAAATGCACAATATTTCTGATCAAACTTCTCTTTTGGCGATTCAGGGTCCTAAAGCTGCTGAAGCATTACAGAGCTTAACAGATGTAGACCTTGCTTCTATGGAGTATTATAACTTCGTAAAAGGAACTTTTGCAGGTGTTGACAACGTGATCATTTCTGCTACAGGTTATACCGGTGCTGGTGGTTTTGAGATTTATTTCGATAATGCAAATGCAGAAGTAATCTGGGATGCTATTTTCGAAGCTGGTGCAGCATTCGGTATTAAGCCAATTGGTCTAGGTGCCCGTGATACTTTGCGTTTGGAAATGGGTTTCTGCTTATACGGAAATGACATCGATGATACTACTTCTCCAATTGAAGCAGGATTAGGATGGATTACTAAATTCAGCAAAAAATTCACTAATTCGGAGGCTTTACAAGCACAAAAGGAAGCTGGTGTTGCCCGTAAATTGATCGGTTTCGAAATGATCGATAGAGGTATTCCTCGTCATGATTATGAGATTGTAGACGCGGAAGGAAATGTAATCGGAAGAGTAACTTCAGGTACACAAGCGCCATCTTTACAGAAAGCAATCGGTATGGGGTACATTGATAAAGCTTTGGCTAAAGAAGGTACAGAGATCTTTATCAATATCCGTAACAATAAGATTAAAGCGAAAGTGGTAAAATTCCCTTTTACTAAATAGTCATATAAAATATCATTAAGCAATAGAAAACATTTAGAAATACCCCATTCTTTTACCCCATGCAGAAAAGTATAGAAGTTTGTTTAACGCCAGCATTATTAGATCTTTATTCGATAGAAGACCGTATTGTGGTGGTTATTGATGTGCTGAGAGCGACCTCTTCAATGGTATATGGAATAGACAATGGGGCCAGCGCAATCATCCCTGTTGCACAGGTAGAAGATTGCCTGAACTATTCAAATGAAGGTTTTCTATTGGCTGCAGAGCGAAATGGAGAAGTGGTTGAAGGCTATGACTTCGGCAATTCTCCATTTTCTTACTCCCCTGAAAAAGTGAAGGGTAAAACAATAGTACTCACCACTACTAACGGAACTAAAGCATTACACCTGGCTAGAAAAAGAGCGCATCAAGTTGTAATCGGTTCGTTCTTAAACCTGGAAGCACTTTGTAATTGGCTTCGTACTCAAGATAAAGGGGTATTGTTGCTTTGTGCAGGCTGGAAGGATAAATTCAATCTGGAAGATACCTTATTCGCCGGTGCAGTGGTTCGTGAACTACGTAAGGATTTTACTCATTTTGACGATTCTTGTGTTGCTGCTGAAGATTTGTATGCTTTGGCAAAAGATGATTTGAGAAGTTACCTTCATAAATCGTCACATAGTCATAGATTGGCAGAACTAAACATCGAAGAAGATGTGAAATTCTGTTTGCAGCTTAATATTTGTACTGCCATTCCAGTATTGGTAGGTGATGCCCTGGTTGCACTAGAAGCTTAATTTCCTGGCCAGATTTGAAATATTACGATGTGGAATCTTGTTTGAAGTTTAAAATTAGTTCCTGTAGACTTTCATTCGTATGAATGGTTTTTAATGTCTGTTCGTAGGCTAACCAGTAAATAGTTTCTGCCTTTTTCATATCGAAAGTACTGATGTCTCCCATCCCTGTTGGCTCTATCATCGCATTACAGAAGGCGGATTTTTGCTCAGTGTCCTTATTTATTGACATCACCCCGGCCCTTTTCATTAGGGTAGAGATGTTGGTGATCTTATCCATTTTAGTCAGATGATTGCAAGAAGAACCGATAATATAATCGCAGTTACTCATTAATGGCTCGATAGGGAAGTTATTCAAAATTCCTCCATCTACATACATCTGGTTTTCTATCATGATCGGCCTGAAGATCCCAGGAATACAACTCGAGGCAAGTACGGCTCTTATTAATGGACCAGAACTGAAATAAACCAGTTTTCCCTCACTGAAATTTGTTGCTGCAATAGTCAGTGGTATTTTTAGGTTTTCCATACGGTCTACCGGCAAATGTTCTTTTAACAATTCCTCTACATGCTCTATATTGATCAATCCCAGAGAACCCAATGCCGGTCTGATAAAACGGAATAGTTTTGCTTTAATGAAAATATCTAATCCAGCTTCCGGATCTATTCCAGAAGCAAAAAATGCACCTGCAATGGAACCTGCACTGGTTCCACTAATGTGGCTAAACTTAATTCCTGCATTTTTTAAGGCTTTTAGGACACCTAGATGAGCGATGCCTCTAATTCCTCCGCCTGATAGTACTATTCCTACTTTAACCATGTTACGAGTTCTTTGCTGTTTAGGTTAGCCCAAAATTTTCCAGCTAATTATTCCTACTGCTATTTAGGTTTATATTTTGATAAGTTCAATATTTTTTGAGGATCTTTTTCTGCCATCAGCTGTTGAAGTGTGACCTCTTTATTTTCCGCCATATATTTTCTCACCATTTGCCAACCCATCCATACACCTAATTTTGGTGCCGATTCCTGTTTATCACCTAATCCAGGGGTAAAAGGACCTTCTCCTAAAAATACCTGGATCTTTTGATAATCGGTTTCAAACAATAAGTTGTTTTGCAATAAATAAGCCCAGATATCTACTTCATAGGTTTTACACCAATCTATTTGTTTTTTTGTATAGCCAATTTTGATGGAATCTGGTACGGCATCCGCCAGAACCTGATCCATAAAATATAAGATTTTACCATTCTGAATCATTTTGGACAATAAGGTTCGGTCTTCATCTCTGACCGGGAATAAATCTTCTCGCGCATAAGTCTCTGTCACCCTTGGAACCACATATTCCGGACTGAATCGACGGGAAAGATATACGGGTACGCTTTGTACGATAGCGCCATAAAATTTGCTGTTTTTTCCAAGAAACATATCTAATCCGATCCCCAGGTAATCGTCTCCAATAGGTGTTTGTACAGCAAACCCGGAAACAAAGGAAATCATTCTTGGAATCCGTGCATTCGGATAGTAATGTTTTACATATTTAAAAGTTTGTGTCAGGTCTTTTTCAATACTGCTCATGTTTTTGAAAACACTGTCGACTTCCTTGTTCAGGTCGGTATAGGCCTGGTCATTATAGAGCGTGGTTAAAATCTCAGTGCTGCTGTAACTCGGATCGCCCACCATGCGATGTACGTAATCCTGATAGAAAGCCCCATACTTTTTTTGTAGCATTTCATCTGTCTCCTGCAGATTTCTGGACTTTCCCAGATATAGGTCCTGATCGAAACGTTCTACTTTTATATCCAGCTTTATGTCGCTCACATCGGGCTTACTGGCCTGCTTACATGAAAAAAAAGCAAGCATAGAGAGAAAAAATAGATAGATTTGGCTGGGTTTTACGTTATATGTCATTTATAGCAAATATATATACATCCCGGAGGAAATAGCAAAACAATAATATACTAATGAAAAACACATATCTTACTTTATTCTTACTTCTTTTAACAGGACAACTTTTCGCCCAGCAGGGGGGATCTCCATATTACGGGTTCAGATTAGGCTTAACCGCACATCCAACATTAGGATGGGTGAAACCAGAAGTTGGAAAATCAGAAGGCTTGGCTATGGGATTCTCTTATGGTTTATTGGGTGATTTTAATTTCGCAGAGAACTATTCCTTTGCGACTGGTTTGACCATCACCACTATTAATGGTAAAAGCACAGAGCTAAATGTAAAACCTTATTACACTCCTGCGGATGGAGGAACTGTTGCATATGATTTAAGATACAGGTTACAGTACATTGAAGTTCCACTAACGATAAAGCTGAAAACAAATAAAATTGGCCCCTTAAGATGGTATGGACAATTTGGTATTTCTAATGATTTCAACATTGGTGCTAAACAGAATGCACAAATGGCAGGAAAGAAAGTAGAGAATGATAGAAACATTTCTGACTACACCAGATTTTACCGAGCAGGAATGGTGGTTGCCGCAGGTGGAGAATATGACCTGGACGATCGCACTAGTGTTGCCATTGGCCTAACCTTTAATAACGGCTTAACAAATATCGTTAAAGATGGCGATCGTAGGGCTAAAAACCATTATGTTGGCCTAAATTTAGGCGTCTTCTTTTAAGAAATTAGAATCTTTAAGTACATACACATGAATATTGCACTGGCACAACTCAATTACCATATTGGGAACTTTGAATACAATACGAAAAAGATAATCGAGAATATTGAACAGGCAAAAGCAAAAGGCGCCGACTTGGTTGTTTTTGCAGAACTGGCTGTTTGCGGTTACCCTGCAAGGGATTTTTTGGAGTCTGATGAGTTTATTGACTTGTGTGAAAAGGCAGCTTTAGAAATTGCAAGCAAGTGCCATGGTATCGCCTGTATCATCGGATTACCAGTAAAAAACGATATCCTGGCAGGTAAAGACCTTTACAATGCCGCTTATTTTATCGAAGATGGCCATATTAAGAACATCGTAAAAAAAGCTTTGCTACCTACTTACGATGTCTTTGATGAATACCGCTACTTCGAACCGGCAAATCATTTTGAGTGTATTCGTTTTAAAGGACAAAAGATTGCACTTACCATTTGTGAAGACTTATGGAATATCAATAACAATCCCTTGTATGCTTCTTCGCCAATGGATGAGCTGATCCGTCAGAAACCGGACCTGATGATCAACATTGCTGCCTCGCCATTTTCTTATTGCCATGATGACGAAAGGGTGGTTGTACTGTCTGATAATGCAAAAAAATATAAATTGCCATTGCTCTATGTGAACCAGGTTGGCGCACAAACAGAGATTATTTTTGATGGCGGTTCTATGGTTTTTGATAAGAAAGGAAAACTGGTTGATGAAATGCCTTATTTCAAAGAAGAGCTAAAGGTTTATGAACTGGAAGATGGCCATTTCAAGGGGCATACACCAATTGTACATGAAGCAGCACCTGATATTGAGCAAATTTATGAAGCCTTGGTATTAGGAATCAAAGATTATTTCGATAAGTCAGGTTTTAGTAAGGCCGTTTTAGGGCTGTCCGGGGGGATTGACTCAGCAGTCGTGTGTGCTTTAGCTTGTAGGGCATTAGGATCGGAAAATGTAATGGCAGTATTAATGCCTTCAAAGTATTCTTCTGATCATTCTATTGATGATGCCGTAGCCCTGGTGAAAAATATCGGTTGTAAACATGAGATTATTCCAATTGCAGCTGCTGCTGATGCTTTTGATCAAATGATGGCACCTGCTTTTCAAGGATTGCCATTCAACTTAACTGAAGAGAATATCCAGGCGAGATGTAGAGGGATTATTCTGATGGCGATGTCTAATAAATTTGGTTATATTCTATTGAACACCTCTAATAAAAGCGAATGTGCAGTAGGTTATGGGACCTTATATGGAGATATGTGTGGCGCAATCGGTGTGATTGGTGATGTCTACAAAATACAGGTTTACCAGTTAGCTAATTATATTAATAAAGATGGAATCGTGATTCCAGAGAATTCGATTGTCAAACCGCCATCAGCAGAGCTGAGACCAGGACAAAAAGATTCTGATTCCCTTCCTGATTATGATATCCTTGACAAAATTCTTTTCCAATACATTGAGCTGAAACAAAGTTCTGCGGCAATCATTGCACAAGGCTATGATGAGGCTTTAGTGAGAAGGATTCTGAAAATGGTGAATAATGCGGAGTTCAAGCGTTACCAAACGCCACCAATTCTAAGGGTATCGCCTAAAGCATTTGGTATGGGTAGAAGAATGCCTATTGTTGGAAAGTACTTGTCTTAGAAATACGACTTTTATAAAAAAAACCTTATAAGTAAAAAGTGCCTGAATC
>NZ_JAVTST010000009.1:0-218820 GCF_032678745.1 Pedobacter gandavensis | reverse complement strand
CGAAAAAGAATATGAGGTTCTCAAAGAGCGACTAAAACACCTACCCGGGAAGCCTGGCTGAGTCTAAAATCAAGTTTATTTTTGAAATTTTAATTCGAATGCTTCCGTCTAAGGCTTCGCTATGGGATAACTATGTCCTAAAAAACTATTTCTGCTTAACTCAATTTAGTTTCATAGCTTTGTCGCATAAATTATCAAGAAATTATCATGGCAGTATTACATAGAAAAGAAGAGAAAATTGAAGTTGTATTAAGTAAGCTTCCTAAAGAGTATACTGATAAAGAATTTGTAGATATGTTTGTTCAGCTTTATTCAAAAGACTGGGGAAAGATCAAAGCGAATTACATCAAACATTCGCAAGATAAAGAGCCTGGGACTGTGATCATCATGCCTAAGCCTGAACTTTACCTAAAAAGCATTTTAGATACTTATTTGGAGAACAATAAGAAATAATATCGCTTTTATTGCAGCACAACAGTTCAAAAAATATAGATAAAGCCCAATTCTCACATTGGGCTTTATTGGTTTTAAATGGTTTCTGAATCATAGATCTTATGATAATACAAATAAGAGACCACCAGAACCGCGAAAACTATCCAAGGGAACACTGCTTCCATTCCGAAGCCATCTACTGCCAAGTGGCTGATAGAGGCGAAAATAAAGTCAAAGCCAAATCCCGCGTAAGCCCATTCTTTGAGACGCTTAGGCGCTTTAGGGATGATCAGAATGATTGCACCCAAAACTTTAAACACGGTAAGTGCAACGCCGAAGTATTCCGGATAGCCCAGGTGTCTTATGCCTTCTTTGGCCATTTCTGTTTGAGAAGTTAAGGCAGGCATCACTCCTTCAAATAAGAAGATGAGAATGGTTGCGGTCCAGAAGATGATTTTGTTCTTTTTCATTTGTTTATGATTAGGTTTAAGGTTTAGCAAAAGCTTTTTCCAACAGACTGATATCGATCTTTTTCATTTGCATCATTGCTGCCATGACTCTACTGGTTTTTTCCTGATCAGGGTCTTTGAGCAATTCTGATAGGATGGTTGGTACAATTTGCCAGGAAAGTCCAAATTGGTCATTTAACCAGCCGCAAACTTGGGCATTTGGATCTCCAGCAACCCTTAGGCTGTCCCAATAATAGTCGATCTCTTGTTGGTCTGCACAATTGACCACGAAGGAAATGGATTCGTTGAATTTGAAGATTGGTCCGCCGTTTAAAGCCAGGAACTCCCGACCGTCAAGTTCAAACACAATGGTCATCACTGTGCCTTCCGGCATTTGGTGGATTTCAAAGCCTTCTTTGGTGTAATGGGTCATTCCTGTTATGCTGGAATTCTTAAAGATTGAAGTATAGAAGTTTACCGCTTCTTCGGCATTTCTATCGAACCATAGGTTTGTGGTGATTCTTTGATTGATATTTTTCATAGCAATAGGCTTAGTTAAATTTACTAATTCAAATTTAGAGGAGAAAGGACAATTTAAACTAGTGCAGAAACGACATAATGAGGGGGCGAATAAGACAAGAATTAGTCGGATTTTATGTGGGACTGATAAAATAGCAAGTATTTTTTAAGGTTTACAGGAAGAAAATGCCTTGAAAATGGAAATGGTTCTATGGCGACACTGGATATCATCTGTTGTTTTCGTGGAGAGAAATGGCTCAAAACATTGCTTTAGGTGGCATAAAACAGGGTTTTCAAAAAAAATAGAAATATTTCAATCTAAATTTGGAAAACCAGATAAGATTTGTACTTTTGCGCCGGAGAGTTGGCAGAGTGGTCGATTGCGGCAGTCTTGAAAACTGTTGACTTGTCAAAGGGTCCGCGGGTTCGAATCCCCCACTCTCCGCCACTAGGTGACTAGATTTCGAAAAAACCTGCAAATCATACGATTTGCGGGTTTTTTCTTTTTAAACCAAAGCCAAATAAAGCATCAATTCACATATAGTTGGTGAGTCATTCGGTGAGTAGTTGAAGGTAATTTAAGGCACTCACCGAATAGGGTATATTTCATTATAAATGAACTAGTTACATGATCCAACATCTTGACTGATAGTAGTAGCATAGCTAAATTTGTTTAACTTTTTAATGTGCAACATTATGAAAACTAATTTCAGCCTACTCTTCTACATGAAGAAACAGAAAAACTATCAAATTGGCGCGGTTTCCCCTATCTATCTAAGAATCACCATTGACGGAACAAGGTCTGAGGTAACTACTGGTAGATCCATTGATCCACTACAATGGAATCCAAGGTTAGGAAGAGCCAAAGGCTACAAAGAATCGGTTAAATCATTCAACTTCTATCTGGACGATTTACAGGTCAAGATCCACGAAGCACATTCCCAACTCACAAAAGAAAACCAAAAGATCACCGCTCAGGTGCTACGGGACAGATTTCTTGGGAAAGATAAAGATCGCCCAACTTTGTTAGAAGTATTCAAAGAGCACAAAGGATTTGGCGCACCCTTTGGCGCACGGGATTCAACAACTATCTTTTCAAATCCAATCGACTTCATAGATTTGAAAAGGCAATAGACAATATCCAAAATTTAAACTTCCCCCTTAAATTAAAGAATACCCAAACAAATGGGAAAGATTCCTTTACCCTCTCCTACAATTTTAGTTCTTATGTTAAAAACGATTCTAAAACTCAGGATAATACTTTATTACTTCATTTTTGAATACCATTTTTCTAACATAGAAATATTATCATATTTTTGAGTTCTATCCGTATAAGAAAACCATTTATCATTAAGACAACTAATTCATTCTTACTATCTCCTATATAATTATAAAATCTGAACTCGCCAGAACTAAGTCCACTATTCTTCAAGCCAATATTCATTCTCAGGATTAAGTTTCTGCCCAATTAATTCTGCTTTTTCAAAATCCACATCAAGATAGCCATCTTCATCGATAAAATATGCTTTTTCTTTATAACATTCAATTAGAGTGTCAAAAAATATTTCTAAAGAATTATAAATCTTAATGGGTTCTAATTCATCGTGATTAACCAAATAAACTTCTAATCTTTCCTTTCTATCATTTTCTTTTAATGCATAAAAATCTGATGAATAATTAACCAATAAAGGAAAATATTTCCCCTTGTTTTCATCACTCAAAATAGCATTTAATTTTTTAATAAAATGTGGGTACTCATCTATATGGATAAGTAAATAACCCGGCAGAAAATCCATTAGAGATTGATCTTCTATTTCATATTTTGTGCCTTTTACAATTGAATAAATTGCTCTTAAACCACTAGAAAAGGTGTTTGGTAATAAATCATTACTAGCTTCTCCTAAACTACTTTTATATTCATATCTAAAAACATTTGATAAGTCAATATATTGGCTAAATAAGTTTTTTATTATATCCATTTTAATTCATTTTTTTAATCTACAATTTCGATGTCAAAAAATCACCATTAGAATTAGAAAGAAAAAAAGCTCCAACACAAATAAAAACTACTATCCCCGTGACAACTATCATCAATTTACGCATGTTTTCTGCTCCTAATACCTCGTATACATATACAGATCTGGTTTTTCCTTCTGGATTAATAACCCAATTCCATCTGAACAAATATCCCAGAAAAAAAATGGCGAAACCAACTGCGGCTATCAAATAACCATAATGTGGATTCAGAGTTAAAAACTGGCTAAATTGATTGATAATGTTTTCTGATTGTTCTTTCATGGTGTTTATTCTTTATAGAGTACTATTGAAATTATCAAGCTAATTATACAAAAAGTTGTTGTGACAAATTATTGATCCTTATTATGATATTTCATAATCAAAGTTTTAAGAGCTAACGCATCATCACCAAATCCTTGAGATAAGCTAAATGCTGATACACCAAAATTGTTTTCCGCATAAATATTTGCTCCATTCTCCAAAAGTTTTTCTACAAAATATAAATCGTTATTTTCTTTTACACCCATATTCAACATTGCTTTTGCTAATACACTACCTCCGTGTCCAATTCTAACATTTACATCTGCTCCGTTTTTAATTAGGTGGTCAAATATTTCTTTCGATTTGTAAGTGAAACCAACACAAAGACACAACGCGGTATGCATTCTTGAACCTCTTGAAGGTTGTGCATTAATATTGATACCTCTTTTTAGCATCTCGTCTATGATTGGAATCGGCTCTAACAGGTATGGACGATTAACAGCAAAATCCTCAATATTTGTATCATAAATTAAACTGGTGAGGTAATAATGCAATATATTTTTAGCACTTTCATCTATTGAATTAATTTCAAAATCAGCTAAAAATAATTTAAACTCAGCTAGTATTTTGCAATTATTGAAAGCTATCTTATAGTCATTTGTAAACATAATTTGAATTTATAAAATTTGTTCTTCTGTATGGCGTTCCGTTAAAATTAACGCTAACGACGTTTTCTGGTTAAGTGGCTAAATAGCACATAACGTTTCGGGGCCATGCGATGGTGGGGCAATAGAATTCCGTCCGCCCCACTTTTGCCAACCCCTTGTTAGCGGCCGTTTTGGTCTCTCGTTTAGCGTTATTTGATTTTCCATGTTTTGCCATACCAATCTTTTTTACCATTAATTGATAGTTCAAAACCATCTTCTAAGTTTGCATTTTTAATCTTAGCAAAAGCATATTTTCCAATTTCTCGTAAGGCCGGATATAATTCTGTCCAACATTTTCCATCAGTTTCACTTTCCCAGTTTTTGGAAAAACTTTTATGAGAAGTTTCTTCAAAGTCTTTTAGGTTGTAATCTGCAGGATTGAACATTCTTGTCGCTTCTTCAGGCTTAAATAAGGCTGCTTGTTCTAAATTCCCTTCGGCTAAATATTTTTCATAATACTTTTTATCCCATTCATTTGACTTGTCAACATTTTTGAGTGAATTTTCCTTACTGTCAAATCCAATTGAGCTTGCAGCCGCATTTGGGTCAGTCCAAATACTTGCTGTAAAAATTTTAAATTGTGAATGTTCATTTTTCATACGCTCAATGGCATTGTCAACCATTTTGGTCATTTCTTTGATATAAATTTCTTTGTTAAACATTATAGTTCCGGTTGTTTATTTTTTGTTTAGCGTTACGCCATATACAATAGAAAAAGCAAGCTAATAATGCTGATGATGAGTACTCCAATCATTATTTTTCGATAGTTTTCATAACCCAAACCACTCCACAAGTATCATACTTTTTCTATGACCTGTTGGCTCTGTTGCCCATTTCCACCTTTATTTTGGTGATATTCTAAAAAGTTATTAGCAACATCTCGTATCTCTTGTTTTATTTCCTTGTCTTTACTTATAGAATTTAGTATTCCAATTAATTCTTTTTGATTTTTATTTCCATTTATTACACGGTTCAATAACCAAACTGTATGAACTGTTGGTTTGTCTTTTACTGATTTCTTTAGTAAATTCTCGTAATCTTCTTGTCTTTCATTATAAAATTTCTCAATAAAATGCGTTAATGGTCCAGGGGTTCCAAATTCCACCAAATGATTTTTTTCCATTAGTTTAAGTATATTTTCGATTGCATCAAAGCCGATTTTGTCTGCTTCCATTTCGTCAACAATGTCATATTGTAAATTAGTGAACTCTGGTTCTTCTAAATACCATTCATCCTTTTCAAGGAAGTCGTATAGTGGTTTTAAGTATTTTTCCATTATTTTATGAGAATTTCATTTTAAGTAGTATGTTTTTAAGCTGACGCAAAACCCTTGTTAGCAGTTCGTTGTTTATCCTTCCGTATAATATTATCACATCCACTTGTCAAATTGTGCTTTGTATTTTTCTTGTGCTTTTTCAATTATTGGTTCGGGATTGTCAATTGGGTCAGCTAAGGTTGAAGCATTGGCGTTGTAGGGGAAATCAGGGAACGTCAGCCCTTATAACACCAATGCAATGTTAATTGCCGTATATTGTCGTCCAATAGGGTTCAAATTTAAGGTCGTCAAATTTTGTGTCGTGTATGTCTAACGTTTCAGCTCTGTAAATACCAAATGAAGTTGTGTCTTGTATTGAATTGATAAAACTCCATTGTGCATTTTTTTCGGGGTCGTGAACACTTCCCCAACGTCTGTATTTATATACCGTTCTCTTAGCATTTAGAATTTTTGATAATTCTCTTATGTCGTCTGTCCCTTTGTAATTGAGTTCTTCTGCAATTGCAACAACCATTAGAAAGTCAAATTTTATTTTCCCTTTTTGGGGATGGTCTTGTTCATTCAAAATACTAAAGCAGATGTCAGGTGCAGAATCTATTTTTTCACATACAGTCCGCATTGGTGTCCAACAGTCCAAACTGCCAAACTGCCGTTCCTTTTCTTCGTCACTAAAAGTCCATTTTTCAAACGACTTTTCATTCCAACGAAGTTTTCCGAATTTCACTTCATCATAATATTCAGAGTTAGGTCGTTGTGTATACGCGTAGACACCCAAACCCGTTTTGTCGTAATAGGATGAATATTTTAAGATTTTGTCAAAAAGCGGTTGAATGTTATTTGTCCATTCATTTTTTGTCCACGGCTCTTTGCCTTTTGCAGTGTCAGCAAAAAGCAGATAAAAGTGATATTTTCTACTGTCAAAACTCATAATGTGTCGGGTGTTAGATGGCCGTTAATGTTTTAGGGCTTTGCTTTCGGGCGGAAAATCGAAGCATAAAAGCCGATATTATTACCAATGCCCAATTGAAAAACTTCTGTTGAACTTTTCAGCCCGCCTGAGGCAAAACCCTTGTTGGCAGAAATTTTACCTTGTCGGTTTCCAAATGTAATCACCATCTTTATTGATGTAACCATCTTTATAAACAGAGTAGTCTTTTCCAATGGTAACTTTTGCTATCCCATTTTCAAAACTTTCTACATGTTCAAATTTTGGTTTAATTACCATTTTTCCATCTTTGTTAATAAATCCATGTTTATTATTTTTTTTTAACTGAACGCTTGCCAAACCCTCTGAAAAATTCTCGCCCACTAAGTACTCGCAGGGAATAACAATAGCGCCCTTCGTATCAATGTAACCATTCCCATTTTCCCAAATACAACATAATCCTTCTGAAAAATGTCCATTAGCTATTTTAAAATTTGGAGGAATTACAACTTCATTGTTTCTATTTACAAAGCCATAAAATTGTTTTTTATTAACTTTTTTACCAATAAGTGTTGGTATTATTGCTGCCATTCCTTCATAAAAGGAGCTGGTGTAATCATACATTGGTGGTATAATGAAATTGTTGTTAATGTCTACAAATCCCCATTTTTTCTCTGTTGAAGACATACAATTAATCAAACCTTCATTATATTCCGATACTACAAATTTCCGGTTCGTCAATATTATTTCGCCTCTTGTATTTATGAAATAAGCTAAAGAGAGCATATTGTCTTGTACTAACGCAATTCCGTTATGAAAATCATTTACGCGATAGTATTTAGGTTCAATTACCACATCATTTTCTCTATTAATGAAACCAAATTTCCCATCAACTTCCACAATTGCTAAACCTTCATAAAAACCTCCAAAGCAATATTCGTATCTATATTTGGGGTTCATAAATATATTTCCTTTGCTGTCCATATATCCAGATTCCTCATTAACTATTATTCCTCCAAACATATTAGCGAAGTCAAAGTCAAACTTTGTGATCAGTTTCCCTTGATTGTCTATAAAAGCATATTTCCCATTTTTTTTAACAGGATAAAATTTTTCTACCATATCGTTCAATAAGTTTCTGCCAACGTTTTGGGGCTTTGCGATGGTGGGGCAATTTAAGCACAAATCTTCAATTTGTACAAATGTTGAATCGAAGAACTACCGTTGAACTTTGCAGTTTCGCCTACTATTGCAAAACCCTTGTTAGCTGCCGTTTATTTCTTTGTTTAGTTGGTTGAATTTCTGTTTATTAACTCTTTTTATGTTGTCAAGAATTTTTGTTTGTTTTTCACTTGGTAATTCTTTTAATTTTTCAACAAATGTTGGATAAACTGTTGTTTTGGCAAAGAACCAAAGTGCGTTTGTCATCGTATCAATTTGTCACCAATCTTTACCGAGATTTAGAGCTAAAACTTCCATTAGAAAATCTAAATCTTCAAGCCATTATTTTTTTCCTTTTTTCTAAAAAATACCACTTATAGAATACTCTCCACCTTTTTTTCTTCCTTCTTCAAATCTTTTTTTCCAATTTTCTTCCCAATATTCGGGAATAGAGTCTTCTTTCGTTTTTGCAATTGTCTGTAATGGCCGATAAAGTGCTGTGACTGATATCTGTATCATACATGTCCTTGTTTGATACAGATATCAGTCACAGCAATCTCGTTTAATACGGTTTCTTCAACTTTTAAACTTACGTTGATGGTGCTTTTGTCAGCTACCGCTATTTCTTTTGACTGGTAGCCTACCAATGAAAAAACCAATACATCTGTAGACTGGGCTTTGATTGTAAATTTACCATCGCCGTTAGTTGAAGATCCTTTTTTACTCCCTTTAATGAGAACAGTTACTCCTGGGAACGGTTGTCCATTAGCATCTTTAACCGTACCATTAATGGTTAGTTCTGCAACAGTTGTTGTATTTGCAACTTCTTTTTAGGTATTCGCAAATGTCTTGTAACTACTCATGATGGGAATAAACAACAGTAATATTCCACTGAGTGTTGTTTTAAAATTCATAATGACTATTTGTTTGGGGTTTTATCTGGTTGGTTTATTGATCCAGATATTACCGGCAATTTTAAAGTACTTGTATGAAGTTAATAAGGTGATTATATTAAATGTACTGCAGATGAAATCGCTTTTTTGTTATCAAATTATCATGAACTTCATCTAGGTATAGTGCGGGCCTTCAACACTAATATTAACCACTTTCTCAAAATTTACTATAGCCTCACAATGATCATAAAAGTTCGACATATCGCCGCTCGCCCCTACTAAATCGGCAAAAAGCCTTGAAAGTCGAACTTTCTCTTGAAAAGAGTTCAATTTCAAGGCTTTTCTTTTACATCATGGTTTCTAACACAATTCATATAATTAAGAAAATCCTGAATATCACTAAAAATAAGGCTGTTAGCAGTTCAACTCCGCTTCGGTCAACCCAACCTGCAACACCGCGACTATTTTCTGATTATCAAACATTTACGGTTCGACTATTTTTACCTATCTAATTTTTCATCATTATTATTCCTCAGATAGTCGTGACAAATAATTTCTGCAAACCTTTTAATTGTTCGCACTACCTCTGCAGCTTGTTCGTCTGAGAAGTGAGCAAACATTGGCAAGGATTTAACTTCTTCTATTGTAATATCGTGCGACCTGCCAAGGTCAAATTCATCTATATTTTTCATTACTAATCATTTAAATTCAAACATAATTTGGATAAAATCAAACAGCTTATTTAAGATGAAATCTACTACACATCTGTATTCTATTTACAAAACTTCAAAAACGAAAAAAGAATTGACGATAAGCCTCAGTTTTTCAATTAGCAGAAATACACTCTCTAAAGACGCTGGCCCGCGCATATTGATGGTTTACCGATATAACAAGAACTGAATTATATGCGGTAAACTTGGTTTCGCAGGCTAGCATTGCTTAAATACTGGAATACTTCAGCCCGAATTCCGAAAAAATATCTTTGGTAAGTTTGGAAAAGGGGCGTCTGGACATTTCATCTTTTGATGAATAGTTGTGCGTTAGTAAACGCAGCACATCTTCTCTGGAAGAGAACAGGCTACCCTGAAAGTCGTTGTAGAGCGTATCAATATAGGTATCGCTGTAGACTGCCGCACCGATGATCATTTCTTCGATCAGATCCTTGTGCTCATTGTAGATCTTTTGAAGTTTGAACACCCGCGCATTGTTAGCGGCCTTTTTGATCATGGAAAAAGGAACGCCGGGCCTGAATTTAATTTTTACGTCGAAACTATCTGTTTCACCAGCAAAAAAAGCAGTACCAAAGGTACTTCCGATTTCAGTTGCTTTCAGCTCTTTTTTGTTTTTGAATACAGCACTGAATTTGAAGATTTCATGCAAGGAATGCTCATAAGGGTGGATAAAATCCTTAAAGTTCATGGGACTAGCATGTTTGAGGTTGGCATTGCAAAGGTGGCAGGAAGGAATCAAGTTGTAAAACGATAGTGCTAAATAAGGGTATTTACTTTTGGGTACGTAGTGGTCGAGCTCCGGCCGGATGAGACCCCCGCCGCGGTAATATACCGTCAGGGTGTAGTTGCGGTTGCAATATGGGCAAACGTCCATACCCATAGGCTGACAAAAATGGTAGGCGCTGTACCGGGCACTTTTTCCTGAAAAGTGCTTGTAGTCGAAAACTGTTTTGATCATCTTGGCAAAATCACTGGGTACCTCTTCCCCATCTACGATGGCTGTTAGGCGTGGATAGGTGCCGATGAGTATTCTCGCTTCGAAAAGATCAATAACTTCCTGAAGCTCGCCAGGGGTTCCGGTGAGGATGGTTTTTAGCCATTTATAATCTTCTGCAAGCAGGTCTGCAAAAAATGTATGGTTGTCCCCCCCTTTGTCAACTGCGGCATCATCAACCAAGCTAAGGATAGAGCCGGCATAGCGCGTAACGCTCTTTGTAAGCTGCCTTTCCATACGCAGGTTTTGGTAATGCTGCTCTGATAGGGTAGTAAAACCGTCTTTTTTACCTTTGGTGAAATGGAACATTTTTATCCTTTGTTTTGTTGCGCTTTCAATTGCCTAATTTCTGATTCCAATGCCTCCAGGCGCTGATCGACGTCCATCATATTCATCTGAAGTTTTTCGGTGAACATCTGAACGAGTTTGGTACGGATCAGGGGTTCGCCAATCAGTGAGATATTTTTTTCGATCGTCGCTCTGTTTTTCATAACCTGTTCCCTACTGCCCTGGAGCATTTCGATGATGGAATTGATTTTTTGTTTGGCAAATTCACCCATGAGTCCATGGCTGAGGAAAAAACCATCAGAAAGCAGTGTATGGATGTTGGCACCAAAGGTCTGTTTTTTGTCTTCGAGGCTGTCTTTGGCGATGGTTTTTCCGTTTAGTTTCTGCAGGAATATAACGTTGCCGTTGGGCAGATCAGAAACTGGAATGGGCGAGTTGCTGGTAAATATGACCTGAATGAACCGGGTTTCGCCATTTTGGGATGCGTAGCATTTGGTGAGGAATTCACAGAGTAGGAACACAAAACGGCGCTGCCATTCGGGATGAAGGTAGAGGTCGCCTTCATCGATTAAGATAACAACATTTTTGGATAAACGCTTATCCTGATTATTGACCATTTGATCGGAAAGCGAGAAGAATCTGGAGTAGATATTCAAAAAGGCTTTTTCGCCAGAACTGATACTCCTCCAGTCAAAGCTCAGGTAAGGCCTGTGCGTAAAGGTTTTTTTATAAAAAGAATGAAACTTCTCGAATGTATCATTGTCAATCTTAAGTTCGAAGGATCTTCCCTCCTTTAACATCTGCAGTTCCTCGCCGGTTGCGTGCACACTAATATATAGATGCAGGTTCTCGATTGCTTCAGCCATCTCAGATAGATGGACGAGCTCTTCCCGACGGATTGAACGCTCTCTCAATTGGCTGATCAGGTAGCCATTGATGTCTTTAAGGGTGAAGCCTTTGAACTCCTGCTTTTTAAAGTCAAGTGGTTTAAATTCATAAAAAGGACCTTGAATATGAAGGGCGATTTCCTGGAGAAAGTTAAGCAGTGACTGCACATAAAAAAAAGCAATCGTCCATTCCCGTAAACCATCTCTATGAAATTCCATTTCTTCAAGGCAGGCCACTATTCGATCAGCAATTGCCATCAGCCCGATTTTTTCTAGCGCACTTTTCTCTTTGCTATTTCGAAGGTAATTTTTTGAGGTATATTGTCTTTTGGAGCTGATCGTTAATCTATCAGGAAGCTTAAAAGGAATAATATCCCTAGCCTCGAAAATATTAACAAAATCAACCTGACGTTCCGTCTCGTTATACCGGAAAGTTTCCAGCTTATCGGAATATTCTGTGGACTGGATACGCATGGTAGTTTCGTATGATAATTCAGCATGCAGTAGATGATCTGTAGCTATATTCTTAAGGTTCGTATTTTCAACGTCCCGCCGCCCGTCAAAAACGTTTGAAAAGTTAATAAAGCTGGTATCCTTTAAAAATGGAAATTCTTCTTCGTCGCGGTAGCTCTTTTGGGTTTGATAGGCAACCGCTTCTTCCAAGCTGAGGATAGACAAGGTGATCTCAAAAGCAGCGAGGTTGTCACTTAAAAGCGAAATATCACTGGTGCGATAAAGGATTATTTTACCTTCATCAGTTTTTGCGGCCAGCAATAGCGCCCGATCTAAAGACCGTTCCCCATCAGTCAGTTTTTCTTTAATAAAATTGAGTACAGAAGTTTTGCCCGTGCCGTTTTGGCCGATAATTGCGGAAAAACCTTTGATGATGGCATCTCCAGGGGAGTTATCGTCAGTTAGAAAGAAATTTTCAATATACTGGGGATTTTCGCTGACGGTCAGGGAGGATTGCTTTTGGTCATAGAAAAAACGAAGTGGTCCGCCAAAGTTGAGGTTTTGGCCAGACAAGGTATGGTGGTCTTTAATGTAAAGGTATAAGAGTTGCATAATTTTAGATGTTAAGGGCAAATATAGCAGATAATGATACTTAACAAAAGTTGAGCCCCACCCTTGTTTGTAAATTACTGAGCTAAGTTATTTCTCTCATTAAAATCTTGTTGATATTTCACAACAACCCAGAGCAATATGGTGTCGATGGGGGTTTAGATTTTTTTTATTGTCGAAAATAATGCAAATTCGAGTTTATAATTCTTACTAAATCTAACTCTCACCATGGAAGAAAATAACGCTCCCCAACAGGCTGCTGCTGAGCAACCGACCAGAACACTGGAATCAGATATTCAACTTTTTACTGAAAACCTGCCTTACTGGGCGCAGTTTATTTCTCAAAAAATACTCTCGGGCGAAAGCATTGATGATGAGATTTACGACCAGGCTTACCAGCTACTTTTGGAAGATGCGGGACTGGAGGAGAAATCTGCCGACCGTGAGGATATCAGTATCAGTTGCAGTGCCAATGGAGGAGACTTTAAGGAAAATTTAACACTGAGTAAAGTATCGGAGGTGGAAGGCATCAATGCGCTTGTTGCTGGTCAGGCCATCGAATTCGGCAAGAACCTGACTATCATCTACGGTGCTAATGGCTCTGGTAAATCGGGATATATTCGCTTGCTCAATAATGTTTTTATTACCAAAGGCGAGAAGAAAATTCTTTCCAACGTCCATATTGATCACCCGCTTGATAAAAAGGCAGTTTTTAGTTTTCAGGGAGACAGCAATTTTGAGCTGGAATATCCGAAGGACTGTGATGATCCGGCCTTTAAACAGTTCTCGGTATTTGATGAAAAAGCGGTTCATGCCCACCTGAACAACAAGAACCAGTTTGAGTTCCGTCCCGCAGGATTGATGTACTTTGCTGAACTGTCAGAGGCCTATAAGGAAATAGAAGAACGGTTGAATGCAGCTATTCAGGACCATTCGGCAATTCATAACCTAGAAGGCTTATTTGATGGTGAATCCGAAATTAAAAACATCATCAACCAGCTCTCTTCAAAAACCAAAGTCGAGCATTTTGACCTTTATAGGCCATTTACAAATGAGGATAAGGCGTCGCGAAAAACGCTTGAAGAGCAGAAGGCTGCACTGGTGGCACTTAAAAAAGATAAGGAAATCGAAGATTTGAGGCAGCAGAAGAAATTTCTCGCCGACCTAAAGGCAGGTATCGTTAAAGCTAACCGATTTTTCACAGCTGAACAACTTACCAAAGCACAATTGGGCGTTGCAAATGCGGTTGAAAAGGCCAAGCTGGCAGCTCAAAATAGTATTGTACAGTTTCAGAGCGAAAAAATTTCAGCGATCGGTAGCAAGGAGTGGCGGGACTTTATTCTGGCTACCGACCAATTTGCCAAACTGCAGCATCCGCAGGGAGCGCCCTACCCTACGCCTGATGATGTCTGCTTACTTTGTCACCAACCACTCAGTGAGGAGGCAAGAAAACTCATATCCGCTTATTGGACTTTTATCAAGAGTAAAGCAGAACAGGACAGTGCTGATGCGAAGAAAGAGCTGGAAAATGCACTCAAAGCGGTAAAAGATTTAAATCTGGATCTTCTTGCTGATACTACTGTGCTGTACAAATGGCTCTCCGACAAAAAGCCCGATGCGCTTGCGGCAATTCTAGCTGATCTATCGAAACTTCAAGATGCTAAAATGGCGCTGGCTGCGCAGATTGAAAACAGGAACACCAGTTTGCTTATGGGATTTCAGGCTAACCTAGAGCTCATCGATGAGCTGGATTTGGACATTGATCAGCAGATAAAAGTCCTAGAAGAATCGGACGTGACCAAGGAAATCGACGCGCTCTCCCAAAAGATTGTACTAATCAATCATAAAGAGAAGCTAGATGATCACTTTGGTAAAATAGAGAAAGCGATTGTTGATGCCCAGTGGGTGAGCACAGCAAGCAAGGGAAAAACCAGCATCAACAAAAGAGATGTAACAAACAAAGAAAAGGAACTCTCGGGAATATATTTCAACCAGGCCTATATCGATCATTTTAACGCCGAATGTGTTGCGCTCCATGGTAATTTTGGGATCAGCATTACCCATTCCGGATCATCGGGCACATCATATAGACAACTGAATCTGAAAGGCAAACAACCTACAGAAGTGCTTAGTGAAGGGGAACAAAAAGTCATTTCACTTGCCGACTTTCTTTCAGAGACAATACTTTCGGGAATAAACAAAGGAATGGTATTTGATGACCCCGTAACTTCACTTGACGAAGGGCGCAAAGCACAGATTGCCGCTAGGTTGGTCAGTGAATCTGACAAAAGGCAGGTCATTGTTTTTACCCACGATCTGGTATTTGTCTCACAATTGATCGGCATTTGTAAAGACCATGGAAAAGAGCATGTATGTCACTGGATTGAGCAGCGTGAGGGCAAACCGGGTTACATTTCGCTTAAAAATTCTCCTTCATACGAAAAGGAATATAAGACTGCAGAAAAGCCCCGCAATTTTTACCATCTGGCCAAGAAAGACGACTGCCCCGCGGCGATGCGGGAAATGTACATCCAGCAGGGTTTCACTGCCCTTCGGACCTGCTATGAAACCTTGGTGGTTTTTGGCTTCTTCAACGGAGTGGTACAACGTTTCATTGAGCGGGTAAGCCTAGACAGCATGGATAAGGTATTCATTGACCAGGACCTCAAGAAAGAAATGATGGAAAGTTTTGGGCTATGTTGCAGGTATATGGAGGGTCACAGCCACAGTGACCAATATGCCTACAAAAAACCCAATCTAGAAGATCTGGATGCTGAAATTAAACGTTATGACGAGATCCGCATGAAAATCAACACCTTCAAAAAAACTGTTGCTTAAATGTCTTGTCCTGCTATAGCTTGTCATTAAAAACAAAAAATGCAACAAAAAGCAAAGACAAGGCAAAAATTTCAAGCAGGAAACTTTGGGTAGGTTAAATCACCCTAGTAGAGGAAACGCTTATAATAATTTCTTTTTCCTATACTGCCCTTCTACCTTATTCTTTACTGCTTTCTCAAAATTTACCACTGCTTCACAATGCTCATAAAAGTTCGACGTATCGCCGATACACCCTACCCGCAAGTCACTTTTAACAAACCCTTTCAGATAGCCTTTAAACGCTTTAAATCGAACAAAATTCATATCTCAGCCTGATTACATTAATAAATACTAAACATTCCCTTTTCAGCTAACAATATTTTGGTATTCAACCCTTTGATTATAATAGAATAATACCTAAATTTAATTTATAGCATTTGCAGCTAAAAAAAGAAACAAGATCAGTGAGTGATTCGGTGAGTCAATAATCACAAACCATCCAGACACCATATTAAAGCGAGATTTTAACCCTGGGTACAATTCCCCCACTCTCCGCTAAATGGTCATCAAAACCATACTAAAAACCTGGAATCGCACGATTTCAGGTTTTTTTTCGTTTCTAGGGATGGTATTTTGCCCAAATCCCAGATCACTCCCAAAATCCCTAGTTAAATTACTATGATAACATATAAAGCAGATATTTTTTTTGTAAATTTAAGTATTGGAATTTCAGCTGCAGCTATTCTGAATTTTCTCCTGGTTTCTAGTACTTCCCCTGCGGCCACAAACCATAAATCTCCCTATTCAACTGAATTTTCAAACAATTTAAAAACTATTACCATGCCTAAGTATGTAATTGAAAGAGAAATTCCTGGAGTAGGGAAATCAACCGCGGAACAATTAAAAGAAATTGCAAAAGCGTCTAACGAGGTGTTAAGCAAAATGGGGCCACAAATACAATGGGTAAACAGCTATGTGACAGACAACAAGATCTATTGCATTTACAATGCTCCAAATGAAGAAATGGTCCTGGAACACGCTAAACAAGGTGGATTCCCAGCAAATTCAATAAGTAAGATCTCAGCACTTATAGATCCGATAACGGCGGAATAGAATATTATTTAAATGGTCATCAAAACCATATTGAACCCCTGGAATCGTAAGATTTCAGGGGTTTTGCATTTTAGAGGTATCCAAAATATGCTCCGTTTCTCATCCTGTAGCTGAGCAATTCTTCCGCTTAAAGAGCTACATTTCTTATCCTTATTAACTTACCATTCAGCTCATCGGTAAGAATGTATAATTTACCCATAGGACTTTGCGTCACTTTTCGTATTCTTACTCTATCATCTGTAAAAAGTTCTTCAGCGCTTTTTATATTCTCCCCTTCTATTACCATGCGCCATAAGCTACCTTTTGATAATCCTGCAACAAGTAAGTTTCGTTTCCAGCCTGCAAACTCGTTTCCCGAATAAATATGTAATCCGGTAGGTGCTACAGTGTGTATCCAAGACCATACAGGGTCTGTATACTGATTATCAGGGATAGGTTTTGGCGCAAATTCTGCAAAACGGTACTTCCCCGTGGTTTTCATAGGCCAACCATAATTCGCTTTTGCTTTCAGCACATTAATTTCGTCTCCTTGATGTGTACCGTGTTCTGAAAACCAGATTTTATTGGTAGCTGTATCAAGCGTCATACCCTGTGCTGCCCTGATTCCTATAGCATATAACCCTGGACTTGCTTTGCTTCCAAAATCTGGATTGTCTTTTGGAATGGTTCCATCAGCGTTAATTCGATAAATTTTTCCTCTTCTATCTTCAATATTCTGGGCAATAGGAATTGCAGGCTCATCTTGCTCAGAAAATAATCTTTCGCCGATAGTAAAATATAATTTACCATCTTTACCAAAAACCATCCCACCTCCATAGTGATACCGCTCTTTTGTATAAGGTTCTGCTACAAAAAGCACTTTGATTTGCTGTAAAGCTTCATTTTCTAATACTGCTCTTATAATTTTAGTAGTTCTATTATTAGCCGCTAGAGCTACGTAGGATAAGTAAACATATTTATTAGTTTTAAAATCAGGGTCTAACAGAACTTCAAATTTACCTGTATTATCTCCAAAGCCAGTAATGCTATCATCTAGGTCGGCTGGATAACCTTGTATCTTAGTCTTTTCTTTAGTCAAGAGGTTAACTTTTACAAGATCGCCTTCTTTCTCAGAGATGAGCGCTTCGTCTTCTGACATAAAAGCGATGCTCCAGGGGCGTTTTAAACCTTCTACAATGATTTCTTTTTTTGGCAGGATAGCATTTACATTAAAGATTTTATGTGGTGTTCTCGTCGAGACTTTATCAGCAATAAACCAGCCTTCATTGGTTTTCATCAAATTGAAATAATCAGTAAACAGATCTCTTTCCGTACTGATTTCTACTTTTGCACTACCCATATTGTTGGTAATATCGATAGCTACTATATGGGTTTTTAAATTCTTAGTACGCTCATGAAGTTTGAATAAGCTGAGATACTGATTTCTGGTAAATATGATAAATTTACCATTGTTATAATTCTTTAAATGACAAGAAGGATGCATTGCCCCGCCCAATTTAATAGTGTCTCCAGTTGCCCAGCCATCGAAATAGCGTTGTATTGTATTTTCTATTAATTGCCTTTCAGTCGGCTGATTTTGGGAAAATGCAGAGAAAAAAAAGGCGACTATTACAATGATAGTCAGAATTACATTTTTCATAAAAGTGCTTTGATAATTAGTGAAATTTTTATTTGTTGCTCAAATTTGCACTGTACTTTTATGATCAGGGTCCTGTAATTTAATCTAGGAGTACGGTTTTATAAATCTGGAGTGTTCGACTGTTGATAAACACGGGGCGTTGCCTCCCTTCATTTTTTTGAACGCCGTAAAGAAAGTAGATTTTGTATTAAATACCATTTTGAATTTAATTAACTTTTGACACACAAATTTCCTATTGAAGGTTAATACTGTCGAACAATTCCTGGAGAAAGCCAATTTGCTTAGGAGAGAAGTTTTCTAGTTCAGCTTTAGTTAACGATCAAACGGTACAAATATATGCCATGCCCCCACTGGGCTTGTCATATGAATCGTAAACAACTCATACATCCAGCCTATATTCATTAAAATTGCGACGACCAACAAGAAGTATAAGTTAACACCCCACTTCCTGAAAAATAAAGCAAGTGATAAAACACAAGTAACAATTAATAAAAATCAGTAAATGAATCAATAAGGACCAAATGCAAGGTTTCTTCTGGCATAACTAGCATATTCGTTAAAATACGGTATAAATCCTAAAAACGCTTCTATATACAAATTACTTACAAAACGATTGATCAAACAGGCTAAAAAGTGCTCTTTTTTTCAATGTCAGGTAATGTCATATCTATTCTGCGCGCTAACTCTGGCAACTTAATTGTTGGGACTGCAGGAAATAGGTGATGTTCTAAGTGATAAAACATACTAAAGGTTATTTTATTTTTCCAACCATCTCTTTGAGTTCGTGCAAATTCAGGGCTTTCATGTGTATCATGATGAACTATCCAAACAGCAAAGAATGCCATCAAAAACTCACCTGCAATCATTATAGCAATATGATACATTAAGAAATGTATTTGAAAATAGAAAACAACGAATGCAAAAATTGCTATGGATAACAGCTCTACAATCACGTTAAGTCTATAGTTTTTGTTACCCAGTTGTAAAGCTATTTTGTGAATTAAAAACATGTGTACCGGACCGTATAATATTGCTCCATACCAGGTCATACTAGCTGATTTCCCTTCATAGTCATCATCTGTTAAACAATATTTGTGATGTCTGATATGGTTAAACTTAACAGCATGTATTGAAACCATCATCAAAATGCTATTGATGTAAAGTGAAAGCCACGTTAAAAATTTATTCGTCCCAAGGGAATTATGGAATCCATTATGAACTTGACGCAAACCCGTCAAAAAGAAAAACGCTGAAAACGGCAAAGCAAAAAGGTAGTATCCAAAATAGGCAAGCGTAATCGAAATTAGAAACCATGGAATGGTTAAATTATTTTCAATTAAAATCTCTCTCATGCTAAGATCCTTTAAATCTTTCCAATATACCTTCTTAAGTATTTCCTGATGAGTCATAATGCTAAGAGAATTAAATTAATATTACGCAATTTACAAGAACTAAGCGATAAAGCAATTAACCTACTTTTTTTACATATATCCTTGAAGCAATACTTGACAGAAACAAACTTCTCAAGAGAACAGTAAAAATGATCTATTAAAAAACACTTAATGGCCTGTACCGAACCTGATGCAACATATTAAGTTAACATGTTCTAATATTTGATATTACAAAACTAACCGACGTTATAGAGAATAGCATGACACATACAGGGCTCCATAATGGGGTCGAACCATCAACAAAATAAATATAGTATTTACTAGCTCCATGCAAAACATTGTTTTACTTCATAGTCCGGGGCTGTATACCAATAATCAAATTTTCTTTATCAAAAAGCACTCTGATTACTTCCTTAGGATCTTCGGAAGCACTTTCATAAGCATATTGGATCATCAGGTAATCAACACCATTTACCTGCTGTAAGCTCTCCGTATAGACTCTAAATGCTTCAGGTTTGATGGTTGTTTTGAACTGATCGAACACCGTTTGGGTCACTTGACTGCGGATCTGTGGGGAAATAAATGCTTTGGCATTTTCCAGCTCTCCTGCTCTCAATTTGAGGATAAACTGATCGTATGATTTTTTAGCAGCTTGAATGGATTTAGCACTCAGTTCAGGATTGGTAGGCTTTTTAACTTTAGTAACATAAAGCCAAATGCGATTGGTAGGCTGTATTTTGATGTTTTCTTTTTCTTCCGAATAATTACTAAATACCGCATACAGAGAGACACTAGAACTATCATTGGGTTTCCATTCATCACTACGCTTAAGCCCAGCCTTAAGGTCAATTTTTGTAAGGTCACTTAATTCTCCTTTCTTCTCGCTATTGCCATGTTTTGTGCTAATCTGATCTGCCAGCGACTGATATTTTTTTATAAAGGCCTTCTGTACATTAAGAGGCTGCTTCTTCTTAGTCCTATCAAAATTGATCATATCCCACTCATAATCGATACTATGTACTAAAGAATCCACCTTACTGAAGGTATAAGTAACCAATAAGTCGGGAATACCTTGTTCTGTTCGTCTATAAGTCAATGGTGTCTCCATCCCCCCCGGGATAATGATATCGCCCTCACCCTGGTACAATTTACCACCTAGTCTCTTTTCTATGTCGATAAAGCTCTTCATCCTTTTTCCATGAATTTCAGTTGAAATTTCCTGGGCAGATGAATTCAACGCACAAAGCGAAAATGAAAAAAGAAGGAGAACGCGTAGCTTAGTCATATATTTTAAGTGATAAAATGAGCTTTAATTTTATTCAGCGAATATACGAGAGTTCTACGTTTACCTATGCTTTCAGTTAATTAAAATATCTCAGTCCAATTACCTTCAAAATATTATATATTATTTGTTGTGTCAATAAATACAAAATTGTGATAATAATAATTCGGGTTTCTTTAAAGATGAACTAAGGCAGTTTTGAATTACCATCCTGCTAAAAAACGGGCCACCCTCCCCTTTCAGATTCAAATATTTTTCCTTATATTAATAGTAAAGGAACTGTAATGTAACAGATTTCTTAAACAAGTAAATTATTAAATGATAGAAACAACCAATGAAATCATCATCGTCGACCTCGAAGCTACCTGCTGGGAATTGGGCAATAATTATCAAAAACAACAAAGCGAGATTATTGAAATCGGCATTTGTAAACTAAATACAGCAACAGGAAAGGTAACCGCAAGCGAAGGTATTCTTATAAAGCCTGTAAATTCCGAGATCAGTGAATTTTGTACCCGCCTTACTTCTATCACTCCTCAAATGATTGAAGAACAAGGAATCTCATTAACTGAAGCCATTAACATTCTGGAAGAACGATACAATTCGCAACATTTAACCTGGGCTAGCTACGGTGGATATGATAAGACCATGCTTACAGAACAATGTATAAAATTTGGAATTCCGTATCCTATGTCGAGCCATCACATCAATGTGAAAGTACTTTTTTCTGAGCAGCATCGCCTAAGTAAGGGAATAGGTATGGCACGTGCATTACGTAAGTTAAACCTGCCGATAGAAGGTACGCATCACCGTGGCGTTGACGATGCCAAAAATATCGCAAAAATCCTCTACCACCTCTTAGAGGCTTAAATGCTTCATTTGCAATGCAACCAGCTAATACTTGTAAACACCAACTATTCCTGATATTTATCTTCTATTCTGGTCTATCTTAATTTTATATTAAGGCCGCTTATTAACCTAATCATGCACAACATTATCAAAACCCACACTGTAGTACCTAAGGATTGTAACGGTTTTCCAAAAATCGGAAAAACCGTTACTTTAATATTTTTATGAGACCTAGAACCAGATAGAGATATTTGTCGATTTCCAGATGTAGATTAACACTAAGACAAACAACTTTCTAATTTTGTTCGATTTCTTTTAAGCTATCCATTTTCTTGTAAGCAAGGAATCCTTTGATGTCCTCGAAATGCTCACGAACGCGCTTATTACCAAACTCGAATACTTTTTCTGCCAGTCCATCTAAGAAATCACGATCGTGGGATACCAGAATCAAAGTGCCATCAAAATCTTTCAGCGCATCTTTGATAATGTCTTTCGTCTTCATGTCCAAATGGTTGGTTGGCTCATCCAGGATCAACACATTTACTGGCTCTAAAAGCAACTTAATCATAGCCAAACGGGTTTTCTCTCCACCAGAAAGCACTTTCACTTTTTTCGTGGTATCATCGCCACTGAACATAAATGCGCCCAAAAGATCCTTAATCTTGATGGAACCATCAGTTAATGGAATCTGGTTAATCGTTTCGAATACCGTCATATTTTCATCAAGCAATGCAGCTTGATTTTGAGCAAAGTATCCAATCTTTGCATTGTGACCTACTTTTAATTCACCATCAAAATCGATCTCGCCCATGATAGCTTTGATCATGGTCGACTTACCTTCACCATTTTTACCAACAAAAGCTACTTTTTCTCCTTGTCTGATCACCATCGATGCTTTTTCAAACACCACATGATCGCCATAAGTTTTAGTAAGCTCTTCTACGATTACAGGATATTGACCCGAACGCGGCGATGGTGGGAATTTCAGGCGCAGTGCTGAAGTATCCACTTCATCAATCTCAATAACCTCAAGCTTTTCGAGCATCTTCACACGTGACTGTACCGACAAGGTTTTCGAGTAAACCCCTCTAAAACGGTCTATAAATTCCTGGTTATCTGCAATAAATCTTTGTTGTTCCTCATAAGCTTTCAATTGGTGGACACGACGGTCTGCACGCAACTGAAGATAATGACTGTATTTGGCTTTGTAATCGTATATCCTGCCCATCGTAACCTCAATGGTACGATTCGTAATGTTATCTACAAATGCACGGTCATGGGAAATCACGATCACCGCCTTAGCCGAGTTGATCAGGAAATCTTCCAACCATTGGATACTCTCAATATCCATGTGGTTAGTAGGCTCATCCAGTAAGATCAGATCGGGTTTCTTTAACAGAATTTTGGCCAACTCAATACGCATGCGCCATCCGCCAGAAAACTCGGAAGTTTGGCGATTAAAGTCTTTGCGCTCGAAACCTAAGCCTTTTAATACCTTCTCTACTTCTGCATCATAATTGATCTCTTCGATCGAATAAAATTTCTCACTCAGCTCCGATACACGTTCGATCAACTTCATATAGTCGTCCGTGTCGTAATCAGTACGAATAGTCAATTGCTCATTTAGCTCATCAAGCTCTTTTTGCATTTGGTTTACCTCTTCAAAAGCTTTCATCGTTTCTTCAAAAACGGTCACCTTATCCTGGGTAAGGAAATGCTGTGGCAAATACGCAATTACCGCGTCTTTTGGACCGGTTACGTTACCAGAAGTAGGTTTTGCCGCATTGGCAATGATCTTTAAAATGGTCGACTTACCTGCACCATTCTTACCCATCAGGGCTATCTTATCGTTCTCGTTTATCGAAAAGGTTACGTCGCTAAACAGTGTGGTTCCGCCAAATGAAACGGAGATGTTATTTACATTAATCACAGTATGGGAAATTGAATTCGCCGCAAAGATAAGAGAAAGACATCGGATCAAATTGATATCCCCCCAACTTATTTAGATAAGGGAAGAAAAAAAGCTACCCCCAGTCAAATCATGGTAAAATAACACTCTATCGCTCAGCAAATTTCTCGACATTTACAAGGCCATGAGGCCGGGTTTGAAAGCCCTGTAAAGCGATCTCAGCCTTGGTACTTCCCTAGCAAACCCCTGGAAATACACTGGATCATATGGCTTCATCTTAGGATCTGTATCCCATAAGACATGGCCAGGATCACAGCATGCCATCACCCCAACTTTGTTACAAAGAAAGTCCCTTACAAATTCCTTCTCTTAAAACCTTTTCAGTATTTTTAAAAAGCAGTTATTTATTTCCAGGAAATAAAATAATGACATTTACCGACACAATTATTAACCACAGTCAGCGTTTAAGGCTGTAATAACAATTGTAAAAAACCCATTCAATGACACAATAAATCACAGTTCAATGAAAAAAATGAGGTCAAAAGTAGTAAAAGCACTCAAAAGAGAATTCACCTTCGATTGCACCATTTCAGCAAGAATGAACCAGGTCATCTTAAACGTTAAAAACATAGATTTTGAACAGCACCTTGGACAGTTAATCCAGCAAACACAGCTGATTATTGACAAATATTTCCCTCGCAGAGAAGAACATCTATGCCTGGTGATCCGACAAATAGATGGCAACCACCAGAATACCTTTAAAATCTGGAAGTCTATTTAATTCATAGCTAATTGTAATTAAATTTCCCCTCTATAAAAAGAGGATAAGTTCTTCATTATAAACACAAACGCCTTCAAAACCAAAAATTTGAAGGCGTTTTTATATACAGCCTATTTTTTTTATAGCCTTTAATATAAAAGAGCAGATAAATCCTTTTAAAGCAGGTTTATATTTCAGATTTTGATTTTCCTTTTATAGCCCTAACTTAGGTTATATTTCCAGTAAGCGATATCATCTCTATGAAATACATCATTAGCCTCCTACTCCTCCTTTCCAGTTTTGGCAAATTGAATGCACAGGTACTCGTACCTGTAAAAATTGACACTACGCAAGGAAAAACATTAGCACTCTACCAATTCATTAATTCCTATATGCAGCAGGATACCATCAGTAATGAATTATGGCATCCAAAATATAAGGGGAAAGCGATTTACAATTATACGATGGACTGGATTTGGGGTCAATACACACCAAAAAAGATCAGCAAATTGTATGACCTGGAACTTTCAGAGCTACAAATCCTCAATGATAGCCTAGCTTATTTTAAGCTTTTAACGAAATCCCGCCCGAAGGAGAAACAGGATACTGAAGTCAGTGTCTATAAGTTTTACATCGTAAAAATTGGTGATCGTTACTATCTGGACAACTGTAAACCTTATGATGATTCCAGGTTCAAAACCTATGCAACCAAAAATATCATCTTTCATTACTCTCCTTTTTACAAGCCCGATCAACAAAGGATGAACAAGGCTTCTGAACAGATGGAAGTTTTGTATTCGCAATTGAGAAGACCACATTTACCAAAACCACTGGATTATTACCTATGCGCCACTGAAGAAGAATTGAATAACCTATCTAATATTGTAATCTGGACCGGCGGATTGGGAGCCTTTACCAACATCCCGGAAGGCTATGTAGTAGCCATAAATGACGACCCTCTTTATAAGCATGAATTTGTTCATGCCATCTTACAATCCAGTGCCAATTGCTTCTTTATGCAGGAAGGTATCGCTTCTTTATATGGTGGTATGAATAAAGGAAAACTGAGCTATGAACAGGGAATAAGGGAACTTAAAGCCGGTTACCTCAGCGGAAAATGTCATTTTGACAACCTGTACGCCAGAGAAGTAAAAGAACAATACAACGGCAGTTTAACCTATACTTTTGCTGCAGCATTTTGCAAGTATCTTATCGATCAATATGGGCTCGACTATTTTTACAAATTGTATTACAACAAAGAAATTACTACTGAAAACTTTCTTCAAAAAGTAAGTGCCAGCACAGGAAAAACAGAGTTGGAGATTAAACAAGGAGTTGAAGCTGTGATTTTTAAATAAGTAATCACCCACGTAACAAACTTCAGCACAACCTGTCTATTGGTTATAAAATACTAATGGACAGGCCTTATGAACAGAATTACCATTTCCGCTATTATTCTGCTGACACTCTTTGCTTTTAAAACAGAGGCACAATTAAAAACCTTAAGTGGCGCTCAGATCAGTACAGAAAAACTGGACCAATTCCTTGCAAAACAGATGGATTCTTTGGGAATACCCGGCTTATCGTTTGCACTCATCAACAATGGCAAAGTGGTTTACCACCGTGCAATCGGTGTTTCAAATATGGAGACAAAAGAAAAGGTGAATGATCAATCTATCTTTGAAGCAGCATCTTTGTCTAAAACACTATTTGCTTATTTTGTACTGAAACAGGTAGATCAGCACAAACTTGATCTCGATACTCCATTGTACCGCTATCTACCCTATCCGGACATCGCCAAAGACGAACGTTATAAACTCATCACCGCGCGCATGGTGCTTGCTCATACCAGTGGATTCCCGAACTGGAGACATTCTGATCAACGCGATGTAAGCCTTTATAAATATGGAGAGTTATTCCTGAAATTTACACCAGGAACACAATTCGCCTATTCCGGTGAAGGTTATTACTACCTCGCACAGGTAATTGCCAGGTTAAATAAGCTAACGATCATCACACTTGATCCCTTATTTCAAAAGGAAGTCAGCAAGCCCCTTAAACTCAAAAGCGCCTGGTTTAGCGGCAATAAAAACATTACTCAACATAAAGTTAAAGGTCATATGAATGGAAAACCATTCGATAAAGCATGGCCAACTTCTTTCCCGGAACAAGATTCCACCTGGTTTGAGGCTGCAGGCGGATTACATACAGAAGCATTGAATTTTTCTACTTTTTTAATCGCTTTAATGGACGGCAAGGGTTTATCAAAAAATATGATCAATGAAATGTTTAAAGAACAGGTGCAGCTGGATAAAAATAGTCCGCATTTCTTGTACAATGGCGATACTGCCTGGGGCCTGGGAATTGCGATAAAACCTACAAAGTATGGCGTTATTTATGAGCATGGAGGTAACAACGGAGATTTTCAATCTGGGTTTAAAATCAATAAAACCAACCATAACGGCTATGTATTGTTTAGTAATTGCGATCAGGGGCGTACGCTAAATACAAACATCGGCAATTTGCTAAGCCAATAACATTTCGGTAGGAAATAAGTACCTTCAACCACCTACTAATTTGAAAATATGAAAAAACTATTTACGATAGCGCTAGTCCTCTGTGCGATCACTTTTGCAAAAGCACAAACCATAAAGTCTTACCTGGCCATAGTGAAAACGGATTCTGGTAAGGTAAAAGGCATCCTATACACCGCTAATCCAGACTATCTTGTGGTAGATGACGGGAATGGATTTAAAACTGTTAAAATGAATATCGTTAGATCCGTCAAGATCCGAATGGTTAAAAAAGGTTATGAGGTTAAAAAGTTAGTCAGTCATGACATCAATTCTGATGGTGAGTTTGAAAGGGGACCTAATGGACAAATGGTTAGGAAATGGGGCACTAAAGAACCTACAGTCGGAGACCAGGTATGGGGCGCTGTTGGGGGAACGTTTTTCAATGTGATAGGCAACATGATTGCCGCTCCTATCCATGCTATTAACCCTAGTCTTGCCTATTATAAATTTCAGCCTACACAGCCAGACTCCGCAAAAGTTCAAAGTTTAAGTTATTATTCTATTCAGTACCAGCAGAACCCCAGCTTAGTAGAGTTACCAAAATTATAAAGTCCAATTATAAGCGCATTAAAAAGCCGTTAGGATATTCAATATCCTAACGGCTTTTACAATTGAAACCTTTATTTTTCTGTTACCCGAATATCAATACGTCTATTTTGCGCCCTACCTTCAGGGGTATCATTGCTGGCGATTGGATGTTCGGCACCATAGCCTTCTGCTTCCAATCGTTTTTGATCAATCCCCAGTTTCGTTAACTCATTCTTGGCGGTATTTGCACGTTCATTAGATATTTTCTTATTCACAGCTGCATCACCAGTATTGTCGGTATAGCCACCCAATTTTAAGTTTACCGCCGGATAAGCGACTAAAATAGCGGCAATGTTATTTAATTGCTCCTGAGATTCTGGCTTAAGCGTACTCTTTCCTGTCTCAAAGTACAACCTATCAAAGGTAAACCAGGTGGTTTTATCTACCGGCTTATCTTTATCTTCAATGAAGGCAATCAGTTTATGTTCGACGGAGTTTTCAGCAATGCTGATTTCTTTACCATCAGGTAATTTTTTACTCATCTTAGCACCGAGTTCTCTTACAAAATCTCCAGCCTCATTTAATGTCCCTGTTACCGTGACTACCGTTGCGTCTACTACACCAGACATTTTACCACCCACAGTATCTATGCTGGCGGTTACAGAATCAACGGTACTCGTTACTTCAGTTTGGTTACAACCTTGTTTGCCCAACATCCACCATAAGGCTACTATAACCACAATAAGTGGAAGCAGCCATTTGATAAAACCACCGCCAGTATTTTTATCCGGAATATTTACGGGTGGGATGTGACTTGCGCGATGTAGTTCTGGTGTTGGTTTCGGAACATCCGGGATATCTGCATTGGGTAGGTTAATGTTTCCGATGCCCAGGGAACTACCTAATCCAGGAGGTAATGCTGCTGCAATATCCGCTTTGCTTTCAAAAATCTTTCCTAATAAATCAGAAACGCTCCAGCCTTTTGAGGCCATGACTTTGGAGATTAAGCCGGTTACCAATGGAACGATCATTGCCAGTAAACCCGCAGACTTACCCTCAGGCAGCCCTGTAGCAGTAGAAACTGCATTTGTTACTGAACCGGTATCATTTCCAAATAAACTACCTAACATGGATTTCCCCTTTTCCAGGAGTGTATCTTCAGGACCATTTAGTAAATCTTCGTTAGGATCAGTGGCCGTAGAACCGGTTACACTAGAAAGGATATTGTCCAGAAAGCCTCCTCCGGCTCCATTTTTCATGATCCCGGCTAAGACTGCTGGGATACCAGCAGAGAATCCTGTTTTTACCTGATCCTCTGTTACGCCAGCTTTCTGGCTTAAAGAAGAGATAACGCTTCCACTTACCTCATTCTTTAACATTTCAATTAAATTCATGCTTATAGTTTTATAGGTTAGAAAAATTATATCATAAAGTGTCTTTCGGTAACAGACGCCTTAATTTTTAAGATTCAAACAAATACTATACACCCTCAAATAATTTCCATCCGGCAAAAAACTATGCCTACACTATATAAAAATAAGCAATATCTTCTAATTAACACGTAATAAAGTATTTAACTATAAAAAAACCACCCTAGAGAATTTAGGAGTACACCTTCTTGAGGAAGTATTAATCAGGCAAAAAAAATTACGTATTTTAGTATAGCATGGTCGCGGAGCGCCATCAATTTAGAGCCAATCAATTTCATATCCTAAAAAACCTCCTATGAAAGCCAAAATAAACTCACTTGAAGAACTCATTGCAGCTTTAGATCAGGATACTCCACTAAATTTAGAGATCCAAACCTCCATCCTTTGCCCCTATGGTATTGTACTCCCCGTTGGATTTAGCTTAAGCGGACTGGACAGAGAAAGGTCCATACTTAGTTTCAGCAATAGTGACGGCATCGCATTAACTGCCAATAATGAAATCAGCAACCTGAACATACAAACAAAGCCGGGCAACAGGGCAATTTATTTACTCAGTAACCAGGCTGATCTCGGCACTTTCAGTCTCAGTAACCTCAGCATCACCGGTCAGGTACAAATATTAACCCGTTCAGGTACGCTTCAAACCAAACTTATTGCCGAAAATATAGACATCGTTGGCTGTGATGCACGTTGCTATTCTGAACAACCGCAAAAATATGGGGTAAATGTTTACCAGGGCGCATTTACCGTTTACAATTATAATAGTCAGCCGGACAGTGTGATTCAAGCGACATTAACCAATATTTCTATAGGAAGAAAAGGAGCCCCTGTTATTGGATCAGGCTTATTTATCGGGGGCTTTGGCGACAATGGCGGTTGGGTATTAGCAGAGCAGGTCAGCACCGCTGATATTTACAGTAATGGCATGATTCCTTACGGTCAGCCAAATCTGATTACGGCAGCCGTATTTATCGGGAATGGCGCTAAAATAAAAAAACTTCACAACAAAGGAGTAGCAACTACTTATGGCGTAAACGATATGGTATTGGATACCTGGGGCCAGGTAGACCGCTGGCTGGCAGAAAAGCCCATTACCTCTTATGGCCCAAGCGGAATTGGCTTTGTCAACTTCGGAATAGTCGATTCTTTTGAAGCAAAAGACAAAATAGAAACCTTTGGATTGGGCGCCAGAGGCTTTAATCAATATGATGGCACGATTAACCAGGCGGTATTTCATTCGATTGAAACTCATGGAAACGGTTCTATAGGAATTCAGGTGAGTAAACCAATAGGCAGTATCAGCATCAAAAACGACCTCATTACCCATGGGGCAGTCGGACAGTCACTGGTAAAAGGAGTCCTGCTCTCCCTACCCGCGGATGGCCTTAGTGTGAAACCGAATGGAGAAATTAAGCAGTTGAATATTGCCGGAAGCATCATTACCTATGGTAGCGGGGTACATTCCTTAAACATCGAAGGCGGCAAGGTCAATGAACTGGCGATCAAAGGAGAAGTCATCGCAGAAGGAAAGAATGCAGTGGCGGTATCTGTTACTCAGCAAGGAAAAACATCCTTGAACCAGGTCCGCGCAATCTCCAGACAAGGAATAGCAGTTTTAATAGAAAAGGGTGTCGTTACCGACCGTACAGATCTGCAAGCCAGAGGCGACAAAGGAGATATCGTAGAAGAATAATTGTACATAAATCCACACAGCCGGGAATTGCCAGCTGTGTGGATGCTATAAAGATCAGGTGTTCATCCTGGATCTAGTACTCGTATTTTGTTGGATTATGTCTGCTTCCATCTGCTTTCTTTCCTTCACGAAGGTAATCGCCAGTCATATCGATGTACGTATTGTAGGTATTCAACATCCTGTAATCCCAATAAGGATACTCGCGATCAGTCAGTAGTTTATTGATCAAAGGTCTCATTGCCAAATGAAAGGCTTTGCTACTTGAAGCGTAGGTCATATTGCTGCTATGGCCAAAACCAAGCGCATGCCCCAGCTCATGAACAATCACTTCTTCTGAATTCTTGTTGTAGTGACGCATCAACACATATTCTGCACCGGCAACCAGGTTACCACCACCTAATCCACTCACGTTTCTTACCAAGCCTGTTTCAACATTTGCTCTGGTCAGGATATCACGATACACTGCTTCTTTACGCTCAGTACTTAGTAAGGTTCCATCATTAGCGGTTAATCCTTCGTAAGCCATGAAGGCCGTCTGAGTGGAAGTTTGTGAAAACAAATAAGCAAGATTGGTAAACATCACCAAACTTTCTCTGGCATGTAGAGGGTTCATACGGTACCAGTTTCCTGCATCTTCCTGTGATTTTCTAAAGCTCAGTTTCCATGGAATTTTAATGGCATTCAGTCTTTTGTAAAACGGATCGTCTACCACGACAGTAAATACGGCTTTAGAAAGATCTGTTTGTTTCGGAACCGTAACCAGTTGACCGCTTTCGGTATACAGTTGTTCTTCCTTTTCTACAATAGACACAGGCAATTTAAAAGTAACCAATGGGGTAATAGAGTCAATTTTTAATAACTCTACGCGTTCCGCATCAGCTGTGAGTTTCACAAAAACATGAACATCTTTGATGGTTTTCAAAGTGAAATTGATCAGTTTTACTTCTGAAGTACCGCTCAGTTCAATTTTAAGCGGATCTCGTAAAACGATGCTTCTCGTTACCATTACCTCAGTAGATTCAGTATCTGCCAACAGATTTTCTACCCCGCTCAGGGATTTAAAGTTTAGGACTTTTGTTGAAACGACGGTTTCAATGGGTTCTTTTTCAGCCTTTTTACAAGAGAAAAGAACGATAACAAATGAAAAAATTAGTAAGTAATGTTTCATAATAGGGATTAAATATTATTTACCCCAATTATACCTAATAATTTCGTTTTATGTCATACATATTATCATTTAACCCTGTTAAAAGGCCTATCTAATAGGCTTCCAGCACGATGAATGCTTTATCAATGTTCAATGTTTCCAGCATCTCCAGTACCGCCAAGATGAAGGGATCAGGGCCACATACATAGTAATAGGCATTCTTCTGGGTACTATAATTTCTTAACAGATCCAGGTTTATTACCGCCCCTATTGCCCCTGGTTTTGTTGGTGTTTTCAGAATATCTACATACTGATCGCCCAGCATATACTTTAACTCTGCCCTGAGGATAATATCCTCTTCCGCATAATTTGCGAATAGCAAAGTATTACCTGCTAAAGCACCATCTAATTTCAGCTGACGAAGAATCGCAATAAATGGGGTAATCCCTGCTCCACCTGCAATAAATACTCCAGGTCCTATAAAATGAATGGTTCCGAAAACATCATGAATAATCAGTTCATCACCTGTGGTTAAAACAGATAACTTCTCAGTAATCCCTTCATGACCTTTATAAATCTTAATGATAAACTCCAGATATTCCTTGTCATTGGTACAGGTGAAAGTAAAAGGTCGGAGTTCTTCGGTTAAACCGGGCTGATTAATGGATATATCTGTGGCCTGGCCGGCTACAAAACTATATCCGACTGGTTTTTCCAGGATAAAGCGCTTTACATTTCGCGCTACCGGTTCCACATTCAATATTTTTACAATATGCTCCACCTTAATATGATCTAACAACTTTAGAATCATAAAGTTTCGTAAAGCCAGCAAGAGTGATCGTCATTCCTAAATACGCTAATCTTAGCTCCCGAAATTTACCCTTTAAAATCCGACGATATACCTTTTCTCTGCTTTCCTACCAGCTTATCTAACATCAGTTCAGGAAACAACACCATCCATTTTATCGGTTTTAACGAGTAAATATTGTTAATTTCAGCCTTTATTGGCTCGATCTTATCAGTTTGCCGATATTTATTCAAAAAAACAGGCGATAGTAACATATGAAGGACGAACTTCAACGAAAAATAGATTTAAAGACTAAACCACAAGGTGCATTAGGCAAGTTAGAACAGCTTGCTCAGCAAATCGGAACAGTACAGAACACCCTTAGTCCGGAGTTAACGAAGCCCTCAATTGTGGTTTTCGCGGGAGATCATGGCATCGCAAAATCTGGTGTAAGTGCCTACCCACAAGAAGTGACTTACCAAATGGTGTTGAACTTCCTGAATGAAGGCGCAGCAATCAATGTATTTTGTAAGCAACACGACATTCATCTTCAGATAGTAGATACAGGGGTAAATTTCAACTTTAAACCCCATGAAAAGCTGATCCGCGCAAAAGTAGAAAAAGGAACGAAGAATTTCCTAGAAGAACGCGCCATGAACATTCAGGAGCTGGAAAATTGCTTGAGCCAATCGGAGAAAATCGTTAACGACCTTCATGAAGGTGGCTGTAACATCATTGGTTTTGGAGAAATGGGCATTGGCAATACCTCTGCTGCAACCATGATCATGAGCAACCTTTGCGGCTTACCCATTGAAAGCTGCGTGGGCAGAGGCACTGCCTTAAACGACGAACAATTTGCCCATAAAATCAGTATCCTGAAACAATGTGAGTTGCGCCATGGCCGATCAGCGGATCCAGTGGAAGTACTACAGACTTATGGCGGTTTTGAAATTGCCCACATTACCGGAGCAATGCTTGCCGCTTATGAAAACAATATGTTGGTGATGGTGGATGGCTTTATTGCCACAGCAGCTTACCTAGCGGCGGTAATGATCAATCCATTGCTCCAAAACAATGCGATCTTCTGTCATTTATCCGATGAAACCGGCCACCGTCAATTGCTGAAATATCTAGGCGCAGATCCAATTTTAAACTTAAACATGAGGCTTGGTGAAGGTACCGGATGTGCCGTAGCCTATCCATTAATTCAAAGTGCAGTAAACTTTTTAAATGGAATGGCCAGCTTTGAAAGTGCTAGCGTATCCTCAAAAGCATCTTAGATGAAGGAAGAAATTCGCATATTTTTTACGGCAATGATGTTTTATACGCAGTTGCCTTGTCCGAAATGGGTAGACCATAACCCGGAACACCTGAACAAATCTACCCGATACTTTCCTTTGATCGGTTGGATTGTTGGCGGACTCTCCTTTCTCGTATTCTGGATCAGTAACATTTTATTTGATACAGAAATCGCAATTATGCTATCACTGGCAGCAGGAGTATACATCACCGGATCTTTCCATGAAGATGGTTTTGCTGATGTATTTGATGGATTTGGAGGTGGCTGGACCAAGACTAAGATCCTGGATATTATGAAAGACAGTCGCCTGGGTACCTACGGCGTTGTATCTTTGATCTTTTTGTTCGGATTGAAGTACTTAGCCTTACATAAATTGTCACTTACTTTTGGAGGATCTACTCTCTACATCCCCTTGTTATTTTTCATCACCTACCATTCCCTCGCAAGATTAACCGCCATACAAATCACCTTTACTTCTAAATATTCCCGTGAAGATGAAAGCAGCAAGTCGAAACCTATTGCCAAAGCTTATTCGTATAAAGAAGTGCTTGGGGCCTATATTTTCGGCTTAACCCCGCTATTGATATTGGCTTCTTTTCGCTGGCAGCTGATCTTAGTATTGATCCCTTTAGCCTTGCTTTATGTTATCAGTCAGCGCTACTTTAACAAATGGCTGGATGGTTATACCGGCGATTGTCTGGGTGCCGTAGAGCAGTTTGCAGAAGTCATCACACTCTTAACTTTTCTAGTAATATGGAAGTTTATGTAATTCGACATACCGCAGTAGCGGTAGAGAAAGGAATATGTTATGGCCAATATGATGTGCCATTGGCAGATAGTGCAAGCCAGGACATTAATGAACTCCTGGCTAAATTGCCTGATGATTTTGATCAGGTTTACAGCAGCCCTTCCAGTCGCTGTCAGCTTTTGGCCAGTAGGATTACTCAACATGTGCCGGAATGCGAATCCAGACTAATGGAAATGAATTTCGGCGATTGGGAGCATCAGAAATGGAATGATATGGACCAGGAAGCCCTTGGCATCTGGATGGCTGATTTCGTGAATGAGAAAGCGCCATCAGGAGAAAGCCTGACCATACTTTTCAATAGAGTACAGGGTTTCATAGAGGAAATCAGGAAGCAGGAGTTTAAGAAGATTGCCATTGTAACCCATGCAGGGGTAATCCGTTGCATCTGGGCATACCTCCTGGATATCCCGCTTCAAAATGTCTTTAAAATCCCTGTTGATTATGGAAATGGGCTTATTTTTAGCTTGAATAAAGATAAAACACTCGATCAGATCAGGAAGACCAGCATCTAATAACAGCATACCTTTTAAACAAATAAAGCCCTTATCTGAAGATTTCAACATAAGGGCTTTACGTTATATTTGATCCGTGATGTTACGCGAATCCGTATTGTTTCAATACATCTGCAGGTACACCCTCCCATTTATTAGGAACGTTACCTACATAACCGATATCTTTCACACCCATTTCTGTGGTATAAAATCCTGAGGCCGTCAGACTTCTCATCAGGTTGAAAAAGGCAACGCCTTGTTCCATTCCCGGTTTTGCTTTTTTAGGGTAAGCAATCTGATCCACCATTTCAATTTTCTGCTCAGAAGAAACATCTTTGAAAGGTTTCTCCCAACGGTTCAAACATTGCATATCCAGCCATCTCAATCCGCCTCTCATTGGCGTTTTATGTTCTGGCATATCTTTCACGATAAACTCAATGAAGTCCGGTACTTTAGCATCCGTAGCACTTCCTGATTTATCATCTTTAGGGATGATGATATCGGAAAGCACAGCGATAGTTGCCATTTCATGTGCGGAAAAGAACTTTTCCTCCATCAGCGTTTTATCTCTAAGCACTTCCCATTCTTCTCTTCCTGGATGGGCTCCTGCCTCAGGAGTTGCGGCTACTTTAGGCTCACCTGGTTTACAGGCGTCTAATAGTACTGCTGAACTTATGGCGGTTAGTCCTAAGACTTTTAACGAATCACGTCTGTTCATAATTTTTTCTTTGCTTTAAACAGATTAAATATTTTGTTTCTTCTTTTGATCCAGGATATATTCCGCAGTTCTCATAGAAAGCGCAAGAATGGTCCAGGTTGCATTTTTATCTCCTTGCTGAACGAAAGGCGCTGCATCGACCACAAATAAGTTTTTACACTCATGTGCCTGACACCATTTGTTCAGTGCTGATTTCTTAGGATCATCACCCATTCTGATGGTACCCACCTCATGGATGATCTTTCCTGGTGCCTCTAAACCGTAATTGGTTTCCGGACCAGGGATATCAGAAGTAATAATGGCACCCATCGCATGCATCATCGACTGGAAAGTATCTTGCATGTGTTTCGCCTGTTTCACTTCTTCATCAGCCCATTGGTAGTTGAATCTCAATACAGGAATACCGTATTTATCGACTACTTTAGGATCAATTTCGCAATAGTTGGATTCTCTGGCGATAGCCGTTCCTCTACCAGCCATACCTACTGAAGCTCCGTAGAAACGTCTGTAATCATCTTTTAACGAAGCACCATAACCTCCTGCTTCTTTCATTTTACCATCTCTTCCCGGTACCATACCGTTCAATTTAGTAGTACCTCCGCCAAATCCATAAGCCGGCATTCCCATACCACCCCAATATTCAATATGGTAACCACGAGGGAAATCCAGTTTTTTATTGTCTAACCACCATGGAGAATAAATGTGTACACTACCTACACCATCTTCATTGTAACGCTTACGGTCCATCAATTGAGGTAAGAAACCACTTAAGCTGGCACCGGTAGAATCGTGTAAGTATTTACCTACAATACCGCTTCCATTGGCCAATCCACCTGGGTGAGCAACAGATTTAGAGTTCAACAAAATACGTGCAGACTCACAGGCACTGGCACCAAGAACTACTGTTTTTGCAGATACCTGATACTCCAGTCCGTCTTTTTTATTGACATACGAAACACCGGTAGCCAATCCATTTTTATCGGTCAGCACTTCTCTAACCATCGCATCTGTAATCACCGTTAAGTTACCGGTTTTCACTGCTGGGATGACTAAACAAGAAGAAGAAGAGAAGTCACCATATACTTTACAACTACGTCCACATTGTCCACAGTAAAAACAAGGTGCGCGGTCTTTATTATCCGGTAAAGCTTCTGTTAACACAGATCCCCTACCAGGAATTACAGTTACTCCGGTTTTTTCACCGGCTTTCTTAATGAACAGTTCATTTAGCCTTGGTTTTGGTGGCGCCATAAAGATTCCATCAGGCTCATTTTCGATTCCTTCTACAGATCCATAAATCCCAAGAAGGCGGTCTATCCTATCATAAAAAGGTTTTAGCTCTTCATACGTAATAGGCCAGTCGTCGGTTAGTCCATCCTTACATTTAAAATCCAATGGACCCATTCTTAAGGAAATTCTTCCCCAGTGGTTGGTTCTTCCACCCAGCATTCTTGACCTGAACCAGGCAAATTCACTTCCAGATTTTTGTGTATATGGCTCGCCATCTAATTCCCAACCTCCATATGAGGCGTCAAAATCGCCAAAAGGTCTTGTAGTAGATGCACCGCGTCTTGGGGATTCCCAAGGCCATTTTAACTGTTGTGCGTCGATTCTTGGGTCGAAATAAGCACCAGCTTCTAGCATCAGTACTTTTTGACCGGCATTGGCCAATACGTATCCGGCCATACCTCCGCCTGCTCCAGACCCTACGATAACAACATCGTAGACGGTAGACGATTTTTTGATTTGAAATTCACTCATATATTTGGTTGAATGGTTGATGATCTAATATTATAAAAATCTCACTAAATATGCAAATAGCTGAATCAAGAATGAATCTTAATAAGCAGGATCGTTAATATGTAAACAAAAAAATACAAGAGAAATCAGGATTTGGCATCCGTATTATTCTCTTTACTCTGCTGAGCTTTAGTATTTTTTTTATCGCTCTCCTCTACCGGAACAAGCTTAGCTTTTAAATTATGTCGCTTTACAGCAGCATCAATAGAGTGAGACTTATGAATGTCCTGATCGGCTGCTGCGATACTGGATAACTTTTGATAATACTTATGTAGCACATCCAGTTCAGTTTCTGTCAGGTCTTCTATATCTACCATTCGGTTACTGGCATGCTTGCTGGCAGCAATCAGCTCATTCAATTTTAACTGGATTGCTTTAGAATCTTTGTTCTGACTCTTCTGAATCAGAAAGACCATTAAAAAGGTAATGACCGTCGTTCCTGTATTGATCACCAGCTGCCAGGTATCGGAGTAATTAAATATTGGACCAGAAAGTATCCACACAATGACTATCAGAAAGGCGATTCCAAAAGCCGCAGGGCTTCCTGTCCAATTCGTGATCTTAGTTGACGCTTTCTCAAAAAAGTTTCCTTTGCTATTTTTCATTTAGGGTATAATTATGTTTTTCAGCTAATAACATCCTCTTTATTAAAAAGTTTCAGATAGCCCCCGACGAATGTCCGGGCATTTATCAGCTACTGTTGTTCTAAATTACTCAAAACATTTCAGTTCCAGATTTGTAATTATATTAACGTTAAACTATAAATCAAACGCTATGAAAAACAAACATTTACTCGCCATTCTCAGCATGGTGATCCTTTCCTTTTCCGCCTGCCGGAATACCGACAAAATCAACGCTGATACTCCTGATTCGACCATTGCGCAGGTGATCCCGGATACTGCAAATGTGAACCGAGGTGGGGATGTCAGTACATTTTTCCAGGAAGCAGCTATCGATGGCATGATGGAACTTTCTTTAGCAAAACTTGCTGCTGAAAAATCTACCAACAAATTAATCAAACGATATGGGGAAATGATGGTAAAAGACCACACCAAAATTGCTAAAGAATTACAGGCATTGGCTGCCAGTAAGAAGATTACTTTACCAGCTACACTTCCTGCGGCCGACTTAAAACATATAGAAGAACTCAAAAAAATGGATGTTGCTGCATTTGAAGACCATTATATAAAAATGATGATAAAAGACAATGCTGCAGCAATAGACCTTTACAAAGCCGCGAGTGTAACTGGCGATGTTAAAATCAGGAATTTTGCGACTAAAGCATTAAGGATGTCGGAACGCCATTTCAAACGTGCAAATGAAATTAATGCCGATGCCGGTTATTAATGACAAAAAACATAGCGATTATACCATAAATCCGTCATCTAGTATGACGGATTTTTTTTATTCTGCGATCATCTGTCCGGCTTTCATTGCTTCGTATAAGCGGAGGTCTAATCCATAGATGTCATTTCTGATTTGCAACAGACCTTTAACATCCACCCAGGCGGTAATATAGGTCAGGTATACCGGTATTTTGACAGGTAGTCCGATATATTTGGCCCTTGGATAGGAACGATCCATTGCGGTCTTAATCTGATCATAGGTTTTTCCTGCTCCGAATAAGACGAGCGCAAGTTCCTTCGGTTTTTCCACCCGCACACAACCATGACTAATGGCTCTGACTTTTTTCTTAAAAGCAGATTTAGTTGGCGTATCATGAAGGTAAACACTGCTATTATTATTGAAAATAAACTTAATCTTACCCAGGGAATTCTGTTCGCCAGGACGCTGTTTAAAGGTATACTGAGAAACGTCTACGGTTGCCCAGTCTATATTTTGCGGTGCAGCAAGACGTTTTCCATTCTTGTACACATCAATATCATTGTTGCTGAGGTAATAAGGATCATTGCTCGCATACCTGGAAATTTCCTTCCGGGCAATACTCGCAGGAATATTCCATATTGGATTCACCTGCACACTATAAATCATACTGTTCAATTGCGGAGTTTCTTTTGTCCCTTCCGGCTCAGTTTCGGTACGCCCCTCTCCTACACATACTTTCATTTGCAAGGTAGAAACTCCCTTTTCCATCACATCTAAGCTGAAATCAGGAATATTAACCCATACATATTTCTCTGTATCATTGGGTTTATTTTTCCAGCGTAAGCGTTCCAGGTTTAGTTTAATCGTTTGCGCAGCATCTTCTTTATTTCGGTTGATGGCTCCTGTCCCCGCTTGTAAGGCCTTTTGCAAGGACCGATAAGCTGCAGAAGAAGGCTGGATACTATCCAGGAAAAGCAATAGATCCGGGGCATTAAATACCCGCATTATCTTTGAACTGTCTGGCGAAGCCGTTTTGATGAAATAGTTTTTATCCAGGCTGTCAGGACGAATGACTCCATACTGAATCGCCTCACTATATTTAAGCAAAGCAGCGGCCATCAACAGTTCCAGCTTCATCTTTTCCGGATATTTTAAGGAGGAACTTTGCTTTTCCTCCAATTCGCTAAGGCGGGCGTTGATTTCATTCAGGTAGAAATAATTGGTATCCAGGCCATGCGATCCAGTTTTTCTTAAGTACTCATCGATTATTGCTGGCTTTTCCCTCAATTGATCTATTAAAAAAGGGCGATATTGATGGTTTTTATATAAGCTATCCAACCATTTGGGATGATCGGTACGGGCACTATCGGCCCATAAAAGCTTTTTAAAGGTAGCAATAGAATCTTGTTGTCGTTTGCTATACTCCTTGCGCTGTGCTTTTTCCTGAACGCGGGCGCTCTCCTGAGCCTGAGCCTCAGCCATTTCCAGGCTCTTATACTGATACTCCGCTTCCTGCACAGCAGATCCTTTAGGAGGACGTTTTATCGCGCAAGAGGAAACAAAGGCCATCCCTAGCAGCAACAAAACAAGCCATCCTTTTCCTTTCTCTACAAAAACAATCCCCTCAAACATAGACAGATAGATGTAATTTACTAACACCTGACCATTTCTATTGTTTCTAATCTCTCGTAAAAAATGAATTAAAATTGCAAGGCATCTATTTTGCTGCCGGATTTATAAAATTTCTGGCGATTTCTGTCAGTTGCAAATCCGTCCTTTTTTCATCCTGAAGGCATTCTTGGATCAGTAATCTCACTTTATGATGGCATAATTCATCTGCTAAAGACATCAGGTTTCCATAAGAACTGATTTTATAATGCTGTATAATCTGGACCAAACACACCACTGCAACATCCCTTAATGGGGTGCCTGTCTCCATATTTTTGATCATTTCTGAAGCTTTCTCGGTTAAGCAGCCAACAATTTCACACTTTCCATTTGTTCCGTCCCGATTAAAACGAGCCAGTATGGCCATTAAATGTCCGAGGTGTTTTTCTGTAGTCTGCATATTGAGAACTAGCACTTCCTTCAATATGTCATGCCCTGCGGCGATTCCTAATGCAGCAAAACATTTCATGAATTTTTTTTCTGCATCGTAAACATCTTCCAGTCCATCAAGGAAGAAATCTTCCAATCCCATTCTTTTCCCCATATCTTTCATCATAAAGGAGCTGATTCAACAATCACGATTTAACCTATTAAATTTCGTAAAATAAACAACAAAACACAAGTAAAGCACTGTATTTAAACCATATAGTGACAAATATCGCCATTTAAAAAAACCGATTAATTGATAGATTGTTTTAGTAGACAGAGAAAAGACCGATAAGACCATCTGAGGGGAATATCAATGAACCAGAAAAATAATCAAATCCCAGGGTTTACCCTATCAAAAAAAACAAATCAAGATGAGAAAATGGATTTCAACAAAAGCCAGACTGCCGATGGATCATGAATACAAATTAATTAGTGTAGTTAGTCCTGAGCTGGAATATGGCTATCAAATCGCGAGATACAACACCCATTTCCAGGCATGGGAATTACAGGAAGAAGAAAGTTTAAGCCCTTGCCTTAAAGTAAGCGGATGGATGGATTTGCCCGAATTGTGTACCACATAAATAGATAGATTTTTAATATATTGAGGTCAGATTTAGATCATTCAACTGAAAACTAACGTTCTGCCTTATGTTTAGTGAAACGCTCCTTTTGATATTGGTATTGCTTTTTGCCGTATTCCTATTGACGATGCTGGCTCAAAAGCTCAAAATCTCTTACCCTATCTTCCTAGTTATCGCGGGACTGGGCATTAGTTTTATCCCGGGAATACCAAAAATCGCGATAGAGCCAGAAATGGTTTTCCTTATTTTTCTTCCTCCGCTCCTCTACGAATCGGCCTGGTATACTTCCTGGAATGATTTCTGGAAATGGCGCCGATCAATCGCTATGCTGGCCTTTGGCCTTGTTTTCTTTACTTCAATTATTGTCGCTTTTGTATCCACAGCAATGATTCCTGGATTTACTTTAGCCATGGGATTCCTTTTAGGTGGCATCATCTCACCTCCTGATGCCGTGGCGGCAAACTCAGTTTTAAAACACATAAAAATCCCGAAACGACTCACAACGGTGCTGGAGGGAGAAAGCCTGATCAATGATGCTTCCAGTTTAATTGTCTTCCGCTTTGCCTTAGCCGCTATTTTATCAGGACAGTTTTCGATGCAACAAGCCGTCGGACAGTTTTTTCTGGCTGCAGGAATGGGCGTAGTCATAGGTCTCGCCATAGCACATATCGTTTATGTGGTCCATCGTTTCTTACCCACTACCCCCAGTATTGATACTGCTCTGACCCTAATGACACCCTATTTTATGTATATCGGCGCAGAGCATTTTCATTTTTCCGGCGTCATGGCCGTAGTGTCAGGTGGCTTATTTCTCTCCTACCGATCACATGAAATCCTATCGCATAGCGCTTCCAGAATCCAGGCCATCAGCGTATGGGCCACACTCGCCTTTGTTTTAAACGGGCTGGTGTTTATCCTCATCGGACTGGAGCTGCCTATCATTATGGAAAGCCTCGGTGATTATTCCATCCTACAAGCCATTCATTATGGCCTGATCATCAGCATCACCATCATTATCATACGCCTGCTGTATACTATACTACTGGCCTATATCCCTAGCTGGCTGGGCAGCAATAAACGCGCAGATCCGGTAAATCCCTTATGGAAAGGTCCTGTAATTGTAGGCTGGGCAGGAATGAGAGGAGTTGTTTCTTTAGCTTCAGCACTTTCAATCCCTTTACTATTGCGCAGCGGCGAAGCTTTCCCACACCGCAGTCTTATTTTATTTATCACCTTTATCGTGATTCTCGTGACCCTCGTTTTTCAGGGGCTGACCTTGCCATTGGTCATTAAATGGACCGGAATTAAAGACATTGAAGATTTCCCACCAGAAGGAGAACAGGAGGCCGGAATTCGTTTAAGATTGATGCAGGCAGCACTAAAAAGACTAAATGAAAATTTTGTGGAGGAGATGAAAGAAAATGAACTGATCGGATTTTTAAAGAAACAACTGGAAAGCGATATTTCGATCACCAATCAGCAGTTGGAATCCTTGGAATGTGACACCACAGAAAAACTGGAAATCGCCAGATACAATGCCGTCTTAATGGATTTATACAGTATCCAGCGCAAAGAATTATACCAGTTACGGAAAGAGAAAACATTTAGTGATGAACAGATTAGAAAACAAGAAAATCAATTAGATTTAGATGAAGCCAGACTCATTTAATCCAGCTTTTTTCTCGAAAAACCTATGTTATCTTAGCTCAGGCCAAACAAAATCGTCTTTTTTCGGTATCTAAAGTAAATTGATTCTTTTATGAAATGGATTCTCGTTTTAGAAATTGCCTACGTTCTCTTTATTATCGCGGTTTGTCTCCGAATCATTTACGATACCCGTTCTGTAAGCAAAACCCTAGCCTACCTCTTGCTTGCGGTTTTTTTACCAGTGATTGGTGTGATCATTTACTTTTCATTTGGCATCAATTATCGCGTTAGAAAGATCTACAACAAAAAGATCATCTCTGATGAGATTCAGTTACAAAAGGTCACTTCCAGGATCATGAGTAATTCCGCCAAAACCATTGAACAAATGAACCCTGCCCTTCAAAAGTTTAAGAAACTCAGTCAGTTGTTATTAAATAGCAATACGAGCGGCCTAACCGGAAATAATGAAGTTAAACTTCTGATCAACGGAGAGCAGAAATTCCCGGAAGTATTACAGGCATTACGGGAAGCAAAGCACCATATCCATTTAGAATATTACATTTTTGAAGATGAAAAGATCGGCAATGAAATCAAAGCGATCTTAATCGAAAAGGCAATGGCAGGCGTACAGGTTCGTTTGATCTACGATGATTTTGGTAGTCGGTCGATACGGAAAAAACTTGTCCCTGAACTTAGAAAAGCCGGAGTTCAGGCTTTTCCCTTTTACAAAGTGATTTTCATTGCACTGGCCAACCGCCTCAATTACAGAAACCACAGGAAGATCATCATCATCGATGGAAACATTGCATTTACCGGCGGTATCAATATCAGCGACCGCTATATCAATGATCCTGCTTACAATGACGAGCTGTTCTGGCGCGACACTCATTTAAAAATCAAGGGAACCGGCACGCATTACTTACAACACCTGTTCATCTCCGACTGGAACTTTTGTGCAGAGGAGGAACTGGAAATACAGCCGGAGTTTTTCAATTTTGAAGAGAACCCAAATGGGAAAGTCGACCTGCAAATCGCGGCAAGTGGTCCAGATTCAGACCATCCTACGATTCTGCTCAACCTGGTTCAGGCCATCGGTATGGCAGACCGGGAAATTTTAATCACCAGCCCATACTTCATCCCTGGAATTAGTTTGCTGGATGCACTTTATGTGGCTGCATTAAGTGGCATCAGCATTAAATTGTTGGTTCCTTTTGAATCAGATTCGATATGGGTAGCTGCCGCAGCAAGATCCTACTACCAGGAGTTATTGGATGTTGGGGTCGAAATATATCAATATCAGAAAGGATTTATCCATGCCAAAACAATGGTAATTGATGAACAGCTGTCCTTTGTCGGAACCGCAAACATGGATGAACGTAGCTTCGAGCTGAACTTTGAAGTGAACACAGTAGTTTATGATGAAGATATTGCAAAGCAATTAAAAGCAGCTTTTGATGAAGACCTGCAGGTTTCCAAACTCATCGATGCTGAACTGTGGTGTGCAAGATCTGCATGGGTACAATTGCCGGAAAAAATAGCGCGTTTGCTCTCTCCATTGTTGTAAGAGAAGCTTCTATTTTCCCGGCAAGACCATAAACCAGCTCAAACTCATTGTTTACAAGGACTAAACAACAAAATATCAGATTTTTTATCAACCATAAAATCAGGTACTTACAGCCACTGATTAAACTTTTTAATAAATAAAGTTTTCACATACTGCGTCAAAAGACAATAAGCTGTCAGAATTCCAAACAACCATGGAAAATAAGCAATTGGTAAGGCTTGTAACTTCAATATGGCCGCCAAAGGAGTAAAAGGAATTGCGATACCGAGCAGTACAATTAGCGAAGTTAAAGCGATAACAGGAGCTGTTGCCCAACTTTGGATAAAGGGAATTTTACGGGTTCTAATCAAATGAACAATTAAGGTTTGAGACAATAGTCCTTCTACAAACCAACCGGTTTGAAAGAGCGTTTGGTGTTCAGGACTATTGGCCTTAAAAACAAAAAACATCAGCGCAAAGGTCGCATAATCAAAGATAGAACTGATTGGCCCGATAAAGACCATAAACCTGCTGATCCCTCCGGCATCCCATTTCTGGGGTTGTTTTAAAAACTCTTCATCCATACGATCCCATGGAATGGAGATTTGGGAAACATCATACAACAGGTTCTGAATGAGTAAATGGATGGGCAACATCGGCAGAAAAGGCAGGAAGGCACTTGCACCCAACATACTAAACATATTCCCAAAGTTACTGCTGGCGGTCATTTTGATGTATTTAATGATGTTTCCAAATGTGCGTCTACCGTAAATCACGCCTTTACGAAGTACCATCAGGTCTTTTTCCAATAGAATAATATCTGCACTTTCTTTGGCAATATCGACTGCGGTATCCACAGAAATCCCTACATCTGCTGCCCTTAATGCTGCTGCATCATTGATTCCATCGCCCATAAAGCCCACAGTATGTCCCTGACTTTGGAGTAACTTTACAATCCTGGACTTTTGAACAGGACTTAATTTTGCAAAAATACTGGTCGACTGCAACTTTACAGCAAGCTCCTCCTCTCCCATCAGCTCGATTTCATGGCCAAGTAACACCTGCTGAAATGGAATCCCAACTTCTTTACAAATCTTTTTTGTCACAATATCATTATCGCCGGTCAGAACTTTTACACTGATTCCCAGTTCCTCCAGCGCTGCTATTGCTGGCCTGGCTGATGGCTTTGCTGGATCTAAAAAACCGATAAAACCCGTTAAGACTAGGTTATGCTCTGCTGCAACCTTATAATCTGAGGGACGCGGCTCATATTCTTTGATTGCCACTAACAAAACCCTCAAGCCATCTTCATTGAGTTTTCTTGAAGTATGCAGTACCGTATCCCGCATTTGCTGACTCATGGGCACAATGGCATCATTTTCCAGGTGTAACTGATGGTTCTCTCCTGGCTCAAAAGTATGGGAACAGAGATCCAGCATTTCTTCCACTGCGCCTTTACAAATCAACAAGTGCTTTCCATTCTGCTGCTCCAAAATCACACTCATCCTCCTCCGTTGAAAATCAAAAGGAATCTCATCCACTTTTTGATAATCTGCTGCTACATTCAGGTAGTCATGAAGCTCCAGGTGTTCCAACACTGCCAGATCCAGTAGATTTTTCAATCCGGTCTGGTGAAAACTGTTCAAATAAGCCCATTTCAAAACCTCATCATCATCTTCTCCAAAAACATTCAAATGTCGCTCTAAAATGATCTTATCCATGGTCAGCGTCCCCGTTTTATCGGTACATAAGATGTCCATTGCCCCAATATTCTGGATGGCATTCAATCTTTTTACGATCACCTGATGGCGGCTCATCTGCTTAGCACCTTTGGCTAGGTTTGCGGTCACAATCATCGGTAACATCTCAGGAGTCAGGCCTACCGCTACTGCAACTCCAAAGAGCAGGGCCTCCCACCAATCACCTTTGGTTAACCCGTTTACTACAAAAATCAAAGGAACCATAACCAGCATAAAACGAATCAATAGCCAGCTCACTTTATTCACGCCTTTATCAAAACTTGTTTCCGAACGTTTGCCACTAATCGCTCTGCCAACCGCAGCAAAATAAGTCAGGTTTCCGGTGTTGACTACTACCGCCATTGCCGTACCACTCAATACATTGGTTCCCATGAAACAAATATTATCCAGCTCTAAAGGAGATTTGCAGTCTGCATCAAATATCGCCTCCCCGCTTTTTTCCAGGGGATGGGATTCCCCGGTCAGCATCGCCTGACTTACAAAAAGATCTTTAGACTGAATCAAACGAAGGTCTGCAGGAATCATATCTCCTGCACTCAAAAACACAATATCACCTGGAACAATTGCTTTTAACTCCAGTTCCATCCGACCAAACCCTTTACGCAGTACGGTAGCCGTGGTTTTTACCATACTTTTCAAGGCTTCAGCTGCCTTATTGCTACTAAACTCCTGCCAAAAACGAAGCAAAGAACTCAACAACACCATCAAACCGACAACAATAACCGTTTTATAATCCCGCTCCGCTTCATTAGCAAGCGCTACATCCATTATAAAGGAAATCAGCAGCAAGATCACCAACACGGCAACAAAAGGGTTTAAAAAGGCTTGAAATAACTGAACATACCAGGCTGTCCCCTGTTCATGATCTATTTCATTCCAACCGAACAGCTTTCTCTTTTCCGCAACAGCGGTTGTTCCTAAGCCATCCTTCCCCGTATTGAGCATCGCATAAAAGAAAACAGGTTCCGTTCTGGCCACATTTCTTAGCTTGGTGGTCGCTACTTCATCATAACCAGCAGTAGCAGGTAGATGATTCTTTTTTAATCTTTTCATAATTCTGATTGTTGTCCTGTTAATTCCCAGCTTACCCGCATCACATCTGCCTCTATGGTGAGTCTGCTCACCATTTTCTCCATCAACTCATCCTGATTTCCTACGGCAATGATCTCCGCGGTAATAATTGCATTGACCGGATCTCCATTATCGCTGCTGGTCAAAGCCCTTAACATCAACTTTTCGTGATTCCCAAGATTTTGCAATAGCAATACGCGAATGTGATTTTCCACGCGCTCTTTACATTTGATCGAGATCAGATATTCAGTTTGTGCAGATTCACTTTTAGGATAAAAGGCGATTTGACCTAGCCGGACCGCAATAGGCCGAAGGATCAGGTGGGCAAGAATGATGAAAGTAGTTGCAATGGTCGCTTCCGGATAAAAGCCCATGCCGCAGAGCGCTCCAATAGCAGCCGAACACCATAAGGTAGCTGCGGTATTCAGGCCGCTTACATTCAGGCCATCCTTCATAATCACTCCTGCGCCAAGGAAACCAATACCACTCACGATATAAGAAGCGACCCTGCCACTGGCATCACCACCGATTTTCACGGCAAGTGTGATGAATATTGCCGCACCAAGAGCGACCAGTGTATTGGTCCGTAAACCAGCAATACGTTGGCGCCATTGGCGCTCTATACCGATGCCTGCCCCTAAAGTAAGGGCCAGTAACAAGCGGCTACTAAAATCTAATGTTGTTAACATAGATGCGATTGTTGCTCCCTTTTCAGAAAGCAGCAAAAACAACTATTCTGAGGAGGGAAAGTAAATAAATAAGGAATTACAACACGGGGGCTGATCCATAGGGTTTGTTTATTTTGATGGCACAAAAATACCTCTGGCCTTTGAAAAAGGCCGTTAGGACAACATTAGAAAGCTATTAGAAAGTCATTAGCGCTGTAAAACAGCAGTTAGATATGCCTCAGGGTCAGGATAAAAGTACTACCCTCCCCAGGTTCAGAAATTACGACAATTGTGCCATGATGCAGGTCTACAATCTTTTTAGTCAGTGCCAATCCGATGCCATTCCCTTCGGCATAATGCTGATTTCCACCCCTAAAAAATGGTTCAAACAGTTTAGCGCGGTCTGCTTCCGAAATACCAATTCCCTGATCCACAAAACGGAGAATGGTTTGATCCCTATCATAAGCGATTGAAACTGTAGATTCCTTATGTTCAGAAAACTTACAATTATTCTCCATCAGATTGATAAAAGCGATTTTCAAGAGATATTCATTGCCACGAATAGAAATAAAATCGTCATCTTCTGCTTCCTGATCAAAGATCAGCTTCACTTTATATTCCGGCTGATGCTGCAATACTTCATTTCTGGCATCCAGCAAAACTTCATCAAGACGCAATTCTTTGAAACTGATCACGGCCTGGTCGTAATTGGCATTGGCCAGATCCAGTAAGCTCGTAGACAATCTTGCCAATTTCCTAGCATCTTTTAGCGCTAATGCGATCGCATTCTGATAGGCTAAGACGGTCCGTTCTTTATTTTGGGAGATCTCCAATTCTGCAATTACAGTAGCCAGAGGGGTTCTCAATTCATGAGAGATATGCGCAACAAATTCCTTTTGCGCTTCAAAAGAATGCGCCAACCGGTCCAGCATTCGGTTAAAAGTAAGCGCCAGCTCTGCAATTTCATCCTTACTATCTGTTACTTTTAAACGCTGATCGAGATTTTTAGCACTAAGTTCCTCAATTTCATCTACCATTTCTGCCACAGGTTTTAAGGCTCTTTTTGCAAAAAAATAGCCTGCAAAAATGGTCAGCAGCAGACTTCCAAGAACCGATACCGTTAAAATAAACCGAAGCTTACTCAACTTTGCCAAGCCGTACTCATCTTTTGCAGCGGCCGTAATCACATAATCCCTGCCTTTATAGGGGTACAAAAAACCTACGGCCTGTAACTGCCCCTGATTAAACTGAATCTCCCCTTTAGCCACAATCTCGCCGATCATACTTTTTGTCTCTTTGATCTTATCAATGTTCACTGCATCATGGTATAAGAGATGAAAAGCGGTGTCATAAACGGCCACCTCTTCCTGAAAAAGGTTATTTGGCGCATTTTTATAGATCAATTGCAAGACGTCTGGTGCCACTTTAGCATCCAGTAAAAGATTGGTTTTGGTGATGGCCAATTGCTTTAAACGCTTAAAATACTCGTCTTCCCTATTCTCTGCTGAAGAATAATAGATGAAAAAAGCAAAGCCACAAATGATCAATGTAAAAAGAAGTGTAAACAGAAGAGTCAGCTTATAACGGATTTTCACAGCTTTGCAGATTAATACAGTTTTAGCTTTCTCTAAAGATAAAGCCCATTCCTGTCTTGGTATGAATCAATTTGTTTTCAAAGTTCTTATCAATCTTTTTTCTCAGGTAGTTCATGTAGACATCAATGAAATTGGTTCCGGTATCAAAATGAGTATCCCAGACCTTTTCAGCGATTTCTGTACGGGTCAAAATCCGCTCTTTATTGCGCAACATATACTCCAACAATTTAAACTCTTTAGGGGTAAGGGCAATCTCGAGGCCCATGCGGTATACTGTGTTCGTTTGAAGGTCCATTTCCAGATCTGCATATTTTAATACCCTGACTATTGGCAACTGCAATGCCTTCTGATTGCGGTTCAGCAAGGCCTTTATACGGGCATGAAGTTCCCGAAAATCAAAAGGCTTCACCAGATAGTCATTAGCTCCGGCATCAAAGCCTTCGAGCTTATCTTCTGTAGTGCCCAATGCTGTTAACATGAGGATTGGAATTTCTGGCCATACACTCCGGATTTCCTGACAAAGTTCAATTCCATTCATCAATGGAAGTACAATATCAGTAATGATCAGATCATAACGATTGGAGATCATTAGCTTTTTACCCATCATCCCGTCATAAGCCAGCGTTACCTGATACCCATGTTCTTCTAGCCCCCTCTTAACGAGTTCTGAAACACGAAGATCGTCTTCGACTAATAGCAACTCCATATTTATCATCCTTTTTTATCTATCCTGAAATACTTCCGAAGAAGGCTGAAAGCGAATATCCGGAATTATTTCTGATTCCGGCAGGTAAAGCTTTTTTAAGGAAAGCTCAGGACATAAAGTTTAAAACGACAAATGCCGGATTCCTGAAACAATTTCAAGAACCCGGCATTGCCTGATTTAGCTTCAAGAAAGCTTAATAGCTCATTTCTACAATTTTCTCTACATCAGCTGGAGCAAGTGTTTTATGCTCACCTAATCCTAACCAGCCTCTATCTGTAAAACGTTTCGAAATCTTCTGTGCTGTTCCTTCGAAATCATCGGTATATTCAGAAAGAGAAGTTTTAATTTCCATTGAATGGAAGAAATCTTCAGTTCTCGCAATTGCTGCGTTAGCGATATCATCGATGCTACCAGAAGTAATTCCCCATACACGCTGACCGTATTGCGCCAGTTTTTCTTTTTTCGCTTCAAAGTTATAACGGTAATGACTTGGTGCAATAATCGCCAGGGTTCTCGCATGATCAATTCCGAACAATGCTGTCAACTCATGCCCCATCGCATGAACCGCCCAATCGGTAGGTACACCTTTTTGAATCAATCCATTCAAGGCCATCGTACAGCTCCACATAAAGTTAGCAGCAGATTCATAATCTTCAGGATTCTCAATCACTTTCGGACCTACTTCAATCAAAGTTTGCAGGATACTTTCTGCAAAGCGATCTTGTAAGTGTGCCCCTGCAGGATAAGTCATATACTGCTCTAAAACGTGCGTAAAGGCATCCGTCACCCCATTCACCAACTGGCGCTTAGGAATTGACCTGATCACTTCAGGATCCAGGATAGAAAATTCCGGGAACAAACCAGGACCGCCCATAGCCAGTTTTTCCTGTGTTTCCTTGCGTGTAATTACCGCACCTGAATTCATTTCTGATCCGGTAGCCGGCAAAGTCAATACCGAAGCAAAAGGTAAACCTTTCTCTGTTCTGATATTTTGTGTCAGGATATCCCAAGGTTGATCACCATCGTACAATGCTGCTGCAGAAAGGAATTTCACCCCATCAATCACAGAGCCACCACCAACAGCCAACATATAAGTTACCTTTTCGGCTTTGATCACTTTCAGTGCCTCCATTAAAACCTCATATTCAGGATTTGCAGGGATTCCCGAGAATTCCAATACTTCAAAACCCTGTAATGCGTCTATGACCTGATCGTACACGCCATTAGTTTTGATGCTACCACCACCATAAAGCACTAATACTTTAGCGTCGGCAGGGATTTCTTTACTGATCTTTTTTATTTCACCTTTTCCAAAAATGATCTTGGTTGGGTTTTTAAATTCAAAATTTAACATCTTGATTGGATTATTTTATTTTAATAATAGTTTTTTCTTTCGGTTGAGGGTTTGATAAAGTCTTAAACTTTAACTATCATTTTACCTTCATTTTTACCTTCAAAAAGATCCATAAAGGCTTGTGGAATCTGATCAAACCCTTCCACTACAGTTTCTGCGTAAGTCAGTTTTCCTTCTTTCAACCAGGTACTCATTTGAGCAATCGCTTCCTGAAATTTATCTGCAAAAACAGATACAATGAAACCCTGCATTAAAGCACTTTTAATGACCATCGTAGTTTGAATACGAGGTCCAACATCTGCTTTGGTATTGTTATACAATGAAATCGCACCACAAACCGGAATACGTGCATACCTGTTGATATTGGCCAATACACCGTCAGAAATCGCAGCACCAACATTATCGAAATACACATCTACACCATTCGGACAAGCGGCTTTTACAGCGGCTGTTATATCTGTAGTCGTTTTATAATTGATGGCTTCATCAAAGTGAAATTTAGATTTTAGCAATTCTACCTTTTCATCGGAACCTGCAATCCCCACTACTCTGCAGCCTAAAATCTTACCAATCTGACCTACAACCGATCCAACAGCACCCGCAGCACCGGAAACCACAATGGTTTCTCCTGCTTTTGGTTTACCGATTTCCAGCAAACCACAATAAGCTGTTAACCCTGTCATACCTAAAATCCCCAGATAAGCACTTAGATTTGCAGCCTTAGGATCAACTTTAATCAAGCCCTTTCCATCATGGCTTTGGTATTCTTTCCATTCCAGGTTTCCGGAAACAAAGTCTCCCTTTTCAAAACCTGTCAATTTACTATCTATAACTTCGGCAACTACACCCGAAGACATCGGTTTATGTAATTCAAAAGCTGGAATATAGGATTCCGAGTCATTCATTCTGCCCCTTAAATAGGGATCTACAGAAACATATGTTGTTTTCAACAATACCTGTCCATCATTAGCCACTGGCATTGCTTCTTCTATAAATTTAAAATCACTTAACACCGGTTTTCCTACCGGTCTTGCGTTCAAAAGAATTACTTTATTCATAGCCATTTTCTTTACAATTTTACTTTCTTAATTTCTCCAGGAGATCATTCAACAGGTCCGCATCTTCAGTATTGAGATCCAACACCCCCTGATCAATAATCGCCCTCGCCTGAGTTTTCAACTTTGCTCCTTCCGGACTCAACTTAACATAAACCACACGCTGATCCGATAAGTTTCGTTCTTTCACAATTAATCCCTTTTCCATCAGTTTATTGAGTAACCTGGATACATTAGGCATCCGGTCTATCAAACGATCCTTAATCAGGTTAACGGTAGCCGTTTGTCCCTCCTGCCCATATAAAATACTCAATACATTAAATTGCTGCAGCGATAAACCAGTTGGTTTTAGTGCTACTGCAATCTTATTAAGAATCCAGTTAGAAGTAAAAATGATGTTTGTTGCCGCCCGCTGCTGGGAGGTCAGAAATTGATGTTTTAGTTCTTCTTCTATCTTCATGAGTATAAATTATAAGGCGTTATTGGGATCGAATACAAAATTAGCATCCATGGATTATAATTCCAAGGGATACAAATATAGAATTGCCTGAAAAATGTCATTTTAGAAATGCTATAACAAGTGATGAGTATCCTTAATCGTATCCATCACAAAAATGCTTTTCGTTTGTGCGATCCCAGGAATTTCACTCAGTTTATTCATAGAAAACGAATGGAAGCTCTCCATACTTTCGGTTACAATCTTGAGCATAAAGTCGAAATCTCCGGATATATTGTAGCATTCAGTTACTTCTTTAAAGGCCAATACCGCATCGATAAATTCCTGTGCTGCTTTTTTATTGTGAACCTTTAAAGAGATCTGGACAATCACGATAATTCCTTTATTAATTTTTCGGTTATCCAATAAAGCCACATACTTTCTGATCACCCCTTCCCGTTCCATTCTTTTGATTCTTTCATGGGTGGGAGTTGGACTTAAGTGTACTTTAGACGCGATTTCCCGAATTGTGAGCTTTGCATTCTCCTGCAATAAGCGCATAATTTCATAATCTTTATCGTCTAGAACCAGTGGAGCCTGGCGGACTTGTTCTGTTTGAGGAGCCATATTTAAGATCAATAATGCATTTGTTCTGTTAAATTAGATAATAATACCCATTTGTTCTAAATAAGCAGAACTTATTTTTAGTCTGTGTTATGAAAGTTACCTTTGTAAGGAAAATTTCCCCCATTACATTTTATGACTCAAAGAAAAAATCTCATCCTTGCCATAGCTTCCATTGGTATTTTTATAGAAGCATTGGACATTGCCATTGTCAACCTGGCCATTCCATCTATTCAATCAGATTATGGGCTAAGCAGCGACAAAGTGCAATGGCTACAAACACTGTATGTGTTGTTGTATGGAGGATTTTTAATCATTGGGGGTAAATTATCCGACCTTGTAGGTAAGAAAAACATATTCATGGCCGGCTCAGCTATTTTCCTTTTGACCTCTTTAGGTGCCGGACTTTCCAGCTCTTTCGAGATGCTTGCTTTTTTCCGCGCAGCACAAGGTATTGGTGCCGCATTGATTATGCCTTCCGCCTTCTCTATTGTTACCCATACTTTTACAGAAACACGTGAGCGCGCAAAAGCTATCGGTATTTTCAGTTCATTTGCCGCCATCGGATCAGGTAGTGGTCTGGCACTGGGTGGAATTATCACCACCTATTGGGGATGGCACTGGATTTTCTTTGTTAACGTACCTGTTTTATTTATCATTATCGCCCTTGCCTGGTACTATCTTGCACCAGATGAGTTAAAAAAATCGAAATCCAGACCAGATTTCTTATCAGGCATATTATTAGTGATTGTCCTGTTGATGTTGAGTTATGGCGTTCATGAGCTAGGAAGAATCCGCGAGCATTATCTAATGTTAATCGGACTTACTATTGCAGTTATTGCCGGTTTCAAAATCATTCAACACCGATTAAAAGTTCAGGCAGAGCCTTTAATAGAAGTCTCTTTATTCCGCTCTAAAGCAACAACCACAGGAATCGGAGTCTTCTTTTTATTAGGTGCCTATTTTACCGGATATATGTTTTTACTGTCCTTATTGATTCAGAAAGATATGAATTTCAGTGCAGCTAAAGCGGGTGTTACCTTAGTTCCTTTCAGTATTATTTCTGCTTTGTTTGCAAAATTTGTACTTCCTCCTTTAATGAGAAGACTGAATGTATGGCAAACAGGAGTTTTCGGGATGTCTTTAATGGTTGGTGGTGCTGGTTTCCTACTGGGATCAGTACTAATGGATCATAACCTTATTTTATTACTATGTTCTGCAGCTTGTGTGTCCGGATTGGGCATGACGATCTGTTATACTAGTTTATCGGTAATTTCAGTGCAAGGAATTCCGCCACAGCATTATGGACTGGCTTCCAGTTTGGCTTCAACCTCTTATTTCCTGGGTGGTGGAATCGGACTATCCATCCTTTCCTTATTTATCAGCACACATGAAACCGGAAATTCAGTAAGTAATACTTCGATCCTGGTCTTGTGTGTTTATGCAATTGCCGCACTGGTTTGGCTGGCTTCTTATACTAAGAAACACGTTGCTGTGCAAAGACCTAGTCTTGCAGGAACCGCAGAATAAAAATATTAATTGCTATTGATCCAGTCTTCGGCAGACTGGATCTCTGTAAGTCAAACTATCATCTTTATAATAATGATGCCTTTCCACCTGACAATCTATCGCCACATCTTGCTTCATCGGCAGTCTAAAATAAAACGTAGAGCCTACTTCCAACTCACTTTCAAGCCAAAAACTACCATGGTGTGCTTTTAATATTTCGGAACAGATAAACAGTCCCAGGCCCAAACCTTCATACCGCAATTCTTCATTATCTACCCGGTAATACCGTTCAGATAACCTTTGCATTTCAAAATCGGCAATACCTATTCCGAAATCCTGAATAGAAACGACAATATTATCAGACTTAATTTCCCCCTTTATGATGATTTTACCCCCATTTGGGGAATATTTAACTGCATTCGATAAAAAATTAAGTAGAACCTGTTCTATTCTATCCCGATCGCCATTAAAAGAGACCGCAGTTCCCTGTGTAAGCAATAGCTCATGATCCGGCGATACGGCCTGAACCGTAGCCACCGCTGAGGCCATCATTTCATTGAAACTGAACACCTCTTTCTCAAAGCTCATACTCCCGGAATTGATCTTCGTTACATCGAGTAAATCAGCGATTAGCTGCTCCAAACGGGAGATGTTACTAGCAGATTTCTCTACAAAATCATGTAATTTTTCGGGGTCATTGGTCCTTTTCATCAATTGATTAAAGGCCTTTATGGAAGTTAAGGGTGTTTTCAACTCATGACTGGCTATGGCCAGAAATTCATCCTTCCGCTGTTCATTGGATTTCTGGACGTCGATATTGGTATTGGTACCCATCCACATTTTAAGTTCACCACTTTCGATTAATGGGATGGCTCTTCCCAAATGCCATTTATATGCTCCATCCGCCATTTTCAGGCGAAATTCTACACTGTATTCTGAATTCTGTCCTAAGGCATAACTCCATGCCCTAATGCAGGCTGGCAAATCATCTGGGTGGACGAAAGATTGCCATCCAACACCTCTCAATTCTTCTAATGTTTTCCCAAAATCACGACAACAAATCTCATTTACGTAATTGATAATTCCATGAGCATTGGCTGTCCAAACCTGTTGAGGCATCGAATTCAGTAAAAATTCCAGGTGTTTTTCACTGGCAGCTACTTCTTTCTCCCTTTGTTCTCCTTTTTTCCTGGCGGAGATCAGGTTACCGACGTCATAACTGTACTGAATAATATACTGGATATTTCCATTGTCATCAAAGAATGGAGTATGGGTAACGTCCCAGTATTTTGAGATGGTCTGATCATTGAGATCCAGATCTGGAAGTTCCAATCTCAAAAGTGGTAGCTGATGAGGCTTTCGCGTATAAAAAACTTGCTGAAAGGAGGCCTGAAAGCCCAATTCAAATGGAATTGACGCCTCCTGAGGAAAGAGCTCAAAGAAATTTCTACCTTTTACTTCTGCCCTTACTAAACCATGTGCAGCTAAATAAACATCACTGGCTGTAAGTACTGATAATTCCGGTGAAAGCACCAAATAAGCACCAGGCAGGGTTTCATACGTTTTTAACAGTTCGGCAGGTAGTACAACTAGTTGTTCCATATTCTCATTTCCCCATGCACAAGACTCATACCACAAAATAAAGAATAGATTTTTTCAAAATCATTCTTGATAGTGCTATTATTTTCTACAACATCAATTACTTTGCTTATTTTTAGGTAATGATACCAGAAATCATCTCCCGCATCATCAGTGGTTTTAAAAGGCTGGTCCATTTCCTTATCGGACCAGATGAGCATTTTAAACTTGAAAATCAGATGTTTAATGCCATCTGCATCACTGCCATGATCATTATTGGCTATGATGTCCCTTTCAATTATTACAATGGAATGGGCACCATGGCAAGCCTATTCGCTATCTTATTTGTGGTACTCAGTTTCACCTACTACCTTTCCAGATTCAAAAAAAAATTCAAATACAGCATTGTCCTGTCCTCCCTCATGACTTTAATCGTCTTATCATGTGGTTATTTTTTAAATGGTGGCATTCAGGGACCTTCTCTACTCTCATTTTCTATCGCATTTTTCATGATCATGATCATTTCACCAAGAAATCAGTACTGGTTATGGTCTATACTTTGTTTGGCTGCGGGATTAGGCTTGCTATTTTTTGAATACAAATACCCGGAATCCATTGCTTCCTCCTATAGAGACAGGGTTTCTATATTTGCGGATAGTGCCTCCACTTATATCATTACCATACTGGTTACTTTTATTGGCCTATTTTATCTCAAAACTGCCTATTTTCATGAAAAGCAGGATGCTGCAGCAAAAACAGCAGCTCTGGAGCGAATGAACCATGAAAAGACTAAATTCTTCTCCATCATTGCCCATGATCTTCGCGCCCCAATGGCTTCTATACAAGGCTATATGGAGCTTTTCCGCCTGGATATCCTTAGTGCAGAGGAAAAAGAGATGATGGACAAAAAACTCAGTAAGGCCATTAGTGGTACTCAGGAAATGTTAGACAACATGCTCTCCTGGTCTCGTGCTGAACTAAATGATGGAAAGGCTGCTATGGAAATCAACAAATTGCATGAAGCATTGGATTCCGTAATTACAATTCAAAAGGCCGCATCAAAAGAAAAGAAAATCACCTTTACAGCAGAGATCGACCCTTCCCTGGAATTGTTTTCCAATGTACATATGTTGCAATTGATTGTTAGAAATATCATTGGAAATGCCATCAAGTTCACCCCAACCGATGGCTTAATAGAATTGAATGCGAGCAGGTATGGAAAAAACTGCCTGATTGCCATCCGGGATACTGGAAATGGCATTCCAGAAGAAAATAAATCAGAAATTTTCTCATTGAAAGCACAATCGACCTTCGGCACGGCAAATGAAAAGGGAATTGGTCTCGGATTATTCCTTTGCAAGGAATATACCCAGGCTCAGGGAGGAAAAATCTGGTTTGAAAGCCAAAAAGGGGAAGGAACCGTTTTTTATGTATCCCTCCCATTGATATAAATTCAGGAAAACTAAGAAATACTCAGCTCCTGATCTTCAGCTGTTCCATTGTTAAATATCATTTTTATAGGAAATGATTTTGCCTTTTGATCTGTAGGATACCAATTTCTATCCTCATTTACCAGAATGAGCAATCCTTGTTCATCGCCCAATACTGTAAAATTATCCCGGGCTGGCTGCTTTTCATAAACCTCAAGTCCGTATTTACTCATAATTGTTTCTGCTAAAAAGGGAACATCCTCGGATACGAGTCCGATTTCAGTAACTGCCAATATCGATGAACCCCCAAAATCGGAGTCCGATTCATTGTCAAGGTCGTAACGGCAGATGAATTCCAGCACATTTTCATTATTATCATGGAAATAGAAGGATTTGGCATTCCAAAGTTCGAAGCTGGAAAAATCTGTCTCCGGTGTTACTGAAATGATTTTAATTCTTTTTTTTAGCCATTCATAGGCCTCCATCAGTTTATTCTTAGGGATGTCGAAGGCCATATGATAAACGGGTTGAGCTGTTGTCGCTTCCAGTACAAATGAAAGTTTAGTCCTTCCGATTAAAAAAGACACTTCATTTTCCGTTTTATCATGGGTATCCAGGTTTAATATCTGATTATAAAACGTTTCCGTTTCTGCTAACTGAGTCGTAATGATTTGTAATTCCTTAATCTCCATAACAATCGCTTTTTGTACAGAACAAAGCTAAACCTTAATGGTTGGGAAACATAGGAACAATAATTAATGTCTCCTATAATTGATCGAATCCAAATATTCTATTATCTTAATGGAATGATCTGTTAACCAGTAAAAAAGGAGAAATTTATGTCAAATGATACCACTACAGTAAAACCGATAAAAATACAGGGATTTACGCCTTTACTTTCGGTTTTCAATATGCCCACATCAGTACGTTTTTACCGGGACTTACTCGGTTTTGACTTGGTAGAAACATCCGATATCCCTGAAAGGCCGGATAATTTCAAATGGGCAAGGTTGAGTCTGAATGGCATCGAACTGTTGTTGGAACCCCGAGGAGAAAAAACATGTCCGAAACCAGCTACTGCTCATGACTGGCTGGAGCGCCATGATATGTCTATCCATTTTGGCTGTTCTGAATTAGATCATGTATATCAATACCTGCAATCCAATGGAGTTGATGTAACTCCCCCATCCCGTACTTCTTACGGTTTTAAAGCTTTATATGTGCGCGATCCCGATGGCTTCCCCTTGGTATTTCACTGGCCGGAAGCCTAAATTGGTTAAATTTTGCTTGCGCTGATGAAACAAGCAGAAAGATCTGCTGTTATGGGTATATACTTAAATACGCAATTATGGCTATCCCAAAAAACCCAGAAGACAATGTTCCCCTAGATGATGCGCTAAACTCAGAAGCAGAGGATCAGCAAAGTCAGAAAGACATCCATTCCAATGGATTCGATGAAGATTTTGACAAACCAAAAGAGGTTGAACAACCAGAAATAGATTTACTAAAACAAGCATTTGATGCTTCAGAAGCATCTTTTACGCTAGATGTAGATAAGGGAATTGCCCCTAAAAAAGGAACTTAATAAGAAATCAGCACCTATAACTTTCTAAATCGCTAACCTGCTTTGAAGAGAGTTGTAGGTTCTTGTTTTACTATTTACTATGCTGCCAGCAGTAGCTTCCAGCTTTAGCCATTCTTTTACATCTGGCACCTTTCTTTGTTATTGCTTTACAGGCAGCGCTTACTCCTGAATCACTTTTAACACTTCTCTTTTCAGGAAGGCTACTTTTAGCCCCTTTAGCACACACACTACAAGATCCTCCTGCATTGCAATGCTTACAGTAATTGCAGCTCGTACAGGCCCTGCAATTGCCATTTGGACTACAGGTTGCACAATGCTCCCCTTCCTTACTGACCAAAGCTCCATTCGAAGCTGTTGAAAAATAAGTCATGAAGCTAAATAATATAATTATGGAAAGATGTCTCATTTTTGAATGTCTTATCCAAATCTATTGTTTTTATTCAACAATCATAAAACTCATACAGAAAACTGTATAACAACACTTTAAGCGACAAAATAGAAAGGGTATAGTAAGGGTATACCCTTTCTATTTAGTACCTAATCCAGAGCGTTGTCTGGACAAAAATCCGGGCAAAAATCCGGGCAAAAGAAAAGGAGCTATCTTTTCAGATAGCTCCTTTTCTTTTGCTCAGAAGGCAATGCTAATTTATGCTGGGATTAGCGCTTCTACTTTAGTTAATACTGTAGCTAAACCATCCTTGTTCTTACCACCAGCGGTAGCATAGAATGGCTGGCCACCGCCACCACCCTGGATATCTTTAGCCAATTCTCTAACCATATTTGAAGCGTTCAGACCTTTGTCTTTAATCAGGTTTTCTGAAAGCATTACGGTAATACCCGGCTTATCATCGATTAGTGTAGTAAATACCAGCAATAGATCATCTACCAGGTCTTTCACCGAGAATGCCAGATTCTTCACGGCATCTGCATTTGGAAGGTCTACATGGGTTGCAATCACATTTATACCATTAATGGTTTTCATGTGATGAACAATTTCATGTTTTAGGTTAGCACTTTGCTCTCCCACCGCTTTTTCTGCCTCTTTTTTCAGCTTGGCATTTTCTTCCAATAAAGAAGATACTGCAGCTTTAAGATCTTTATTACCTTTTAATAAGGCTCTCAGTTCATTCAGTTCTCTATTCTGTTCTAAAATAAAAGCTTCTGCTTTATCAGCTGTGATCGCTTCAATACGTCTAACACCTGCCGCTACAGCACTTTCAGAAATGATCTTGAAATAACCAATCTGACCAGTAGCCTTCACGTGTGTACCTCCACAAAGCTCTTTTGAATAGTGATCATCAAAAGTAATGACACGTACAAAATCACCATATTTCTCTCCGAACAATGCAGTTACACCGCTGGAAATGGCTTGTTCATAAGGCACATCTCTTTGTTCTTTCAATGGAATATTCTCTCTGATCTTTTGGTTTACCAAATGCTCCACCTGAGCCAGGTCTTCTTCAGAGATCTTTGCGAAATGTGAAAAGTCAAAACGCAGGTAGTCTGGATTCACCAATGAACCTTTTTGGTTCACATGATTTCCAAGCACCTTTTTTAAAGCTGCATGCAGCAAGTGAGTAGCTGTATGGTTATCCTGAGATAATAAACGCTTGTCTTCGTCTATAACTGCCCAAAACAGACCATCTAAATCCGCTGGTAAAGTATCTGTATAATGAACGATCACTCCGTTTTCTTTCTTCGTATCGGTCACCTCTACAAAGAACAACCTGCTGTGGTCTTCTAATCTACCTGTATCACCAACTTGTCCGCCGCTTTCTGCATAGAAAGGAGTTTTACTCAATACAATCTGGTATTGCTCTTTTCCTTTTGCACTAACTTTACGGTATTTTATAATTTTCGTTTCTACTTCAAAATCATCATAACCTACGAAATCCGTTTCCAGATCAGAATTGACCATAATCCAGTCGCCGGTATCTACTGCCGTTGCTGCTCTTGATCTTTCTTTCTGCAGGGTTAAAGCCTTATTATATTCCTCCATATCAACAGTCCAGCGTTTTTCTCTGGCCATCAATTCGGTTAAATCAATCGGAAATCCGTAAGTATCATTCAGCTCGAAAGCAAATTCTCCGGAAATTACCATTTGGTCTTTTAAGATGCTATACACCCAATTGTCATCAAATGATTTCTCAATATCAATGGCATTTTCAGACATTAACAATTCACCTTGTTTCTTTGTATAAGCTTCAAAGCGCTGGATACCTGTAGCCAAAGTTCTAAGGAAGGAAACTTCCTCCTCTAATACTACTTTTTGTACAAAATCCTGCTGTAAAGAAAGCTCCTCAAAAACTCCTTTAAACTGATCGGCTAAAATTGGCACCAATTGATTTAAAAACGGTTCTTTCAAGTTCAGGAAAGTATAAGCATACCTTACTGCGCGACGAAGAATACGACGGATCACATAACCTGCTTTGTTATTTGATGGCAACTGACCATCTGCAATTACAAAAGATATTGCACGGATATGATCTGCCATAACACGCATAGCGATGTCTGTTTTCTCCTCAGCACCGTATACTACGCCAGCATGTTTTGCGATGAACTGAATCATTGGCTGGAATACATCAGTATCGTAGTTAGAAGATTTCTCTTGTAACACACGTACCAAACGCTCAAAGCCCATTCCGGTATCCACATGCTGTGCTGGTAAAGGCTGTAGCGAACCATCCTTTAGACGGTTGAACTGCATGAATACATTGTTCCAAATCTCAATTACCTGAGGGTGGTCTGCATTTACTAAGTCTTTTCCGCTTACTGCTGCACGTTCTTCTGCTGATCGGCAATCGACATGGATTTCTGAACAAGGACCACAAGGTCCCATATCGCCCATTTCCCAGAAGTTGTCTTTTTTATTTCCTAATATGATCCGGTCTTCCGGAACAAATTGCTTCCAAAGTTCATAAGCTTCCGTATCTCTCGGTAAGCCTTCTTTATCATCTCCTTCGAAGATGGATACATATAATTTATCCTTAGGGATTTTGTATACTTCTGTTAAAAGTTCCCAGCTCCAGGAAATGGCTTCTTTTTTAAAGTAATCTCCAAAGCTCCAGTTTCCTAACATCTCAAACATGGTATGGTGATAGGTATCAATCCCCACCTCTTCCAGGTCATTGTGTTTACCAGAAACACGTAAACAACGTTGTGTATCTGTTACACGTGGATATTTGATCGGTGTTTCACCCAGAAACAAATCCTTAAATTGGTTCATTCCCGCATTGGTGAACATCAATGTAGGGTCATTCTTTACTACAATTGGTGCAGATGGAACAATATGATGTTGTTTTGATTCAAAAAATTTTAAGTATGCCTGTCTGATTTCCTTAGCTGTCATCCTTCTCTATATTAGTGGTGAACAAAATTAAAATTTTATTGCGGTATTCTACTAAAATCCCTTTACATTTGAACACTTTATATAAATGCCGTAAACCACTAATAATCAAGATCAAACTATGCCTTACAAAGAACGGGAAATTAATAAAATGTATTATACGATGGGCGAAGTGACCGAAATGTTTAACGTAAATGCATCTCAGATCCGCTTTTATGAGAAAGAATTTGATGTACTACAGCCTAAGAAAAACAAAAAAGGTAACCGTTTATTCACTCCTGAAGACATTGAAAATCTAAAGATCATTTTCCACCTGGTAGATGATAAAGGCTTCACCCTTAAAGGAGCTAAAGAACACTTAAAAAACAATACTTCCGAAGTAAAAGAAAATCAGAAGATCATTGCTTCTTTAGAGAAACTGAAAGACTTCTTACTAAAGTTAAACGAAGAAATATAAATTAATTATTAAATAATTATTTATTACGATTAATAATATAGTGATTAGGCAATATGATGTCCTACTCACTATTTTTTTGTGCTATCCTTCTGCTCAGTGTTGCAGGCCGCTCTATTGCGCAGGAAGCAGAACAGGTAAAAGACCTGAGAGAACACCTTTCCGAAAATGGAAAGGAGGAGGAAGATTTATCTGTCTTCGAAGAACAACTGGATTATTTCAGGAAACATCCCATAGACCTGAACCATACGACGGCAGAAGAGTTAAAAAAACTCATCTCCCTCTCTCCACTCCAAATCAGCAGCTTTTTACAGCACCTGCTAGTCAATGGAAAATTACTAGATCTTCTAGAACTACAATCTATCGCTGGCTTTGATGCGGAAACAATCGCTAAAATACAACCATTTGTTAGCCTTAATCAGGTTGTTCCACATACCGCCATAAAACTTAAAGACCTTTACCGACAAGCCGAACAGCAATTGTTATTTCGATATGGCAGAACCCTGGAGCAACAAAAGGGCTTCAGAAATTTGCCGGGAAGCCGTTATCTAGGCACTGCAGATAAGCTATTATTCAGCTATAAATACCAATATCCCAAAATCGGGGCGGTCTCTCTCTTAATGAAAAAAGATGCCGGGGAGACCTTTGGCACAAAGGACAGACCTGTCGACTTCCTTTCCGGGAATATTGCGCTATTCAATTACCGCCGCATTCAAAAGCTGATTCTAGGAGATTACACCTTACAATTTGGACAGGGACTCAATCTTTGGTCTGGATTTTCCTTAGGAAAAGGACCTGATGTAACCAGCGTAGCCAGTAAGGATCTGGGTTTAAAACCTTACACTTCTTCCAATGAAAGCGCCTTTTTCCGTGGCATTGCCAGTACCATCCAGTTGCCTGCAAAACTATATTTCAGTCCTTTTTACTCCTTCAGAAAACGTGACGCAAGTTTAAAATCGGATACCGATGGCGAGCTTTCCTTATCCACCATCTCAGAAAGTGGTTTGCACCGAACCGCTTCCGAGATCAGGAACAGACAGCGCCTTTCCCAAACCGTTTATGGCGCTACTTTACAATACCTGAGTCAACCGCTAAATCTTGGATTCTCTGCCTATCACAGCAGGTATAGTCATGCTTTTACAAGAGATAATGCCACCTACAAAAAATACAGCTTTGAAGGTAAAAACCTAAGTAACCTTGGCTTCCATTACGACACTTCCTTTCAGAACATTTACTTTTATGGAGAGCTGGCTAAAAGTATTTCAGGTGGCTGGGCAGGATTGCAAGGTGCAATGACCAGTATCTCCAAATCAATTGCCCTGGTGTTACTTTACCGTAAATATGACAAAGATCACCATAGCTTTTTTAGTCAGGCGATTGGAGAAAACACAGAAACCAGCAATGAAAAAGGGCTATACCTTGGCTTAAATTACCTCCCCAATCCCTATTGGAAATTCGCTCTCTATCTCGATTACTTTAAATTTCCTGAAAAAAAATACAGGGTGGATACTGCTTCCTCCGGATTTGAAGTCCTGGCACAATTGACCTATACCCCTTCTAAAAAATTAAAAATAACTACGCGTTTTAAAACCGAAACAAAGCAACAAAACTCCGCCGTTAAAAATGACCTCTCTTTAGAGAAAGTCCTGAAAACCAGTTTTAGGTTAGAATGCAACTGGAAATCATCTAAAAAATTCAGCAGTCAACAGCGCTTAGAACTGATACAATATAAAAAGGGAAGTCTGATTAAAGAGTTTGGCTTCCTTATTTATCAGGACCTGGATTATGCCCCTATGCATACCAGGCTTTCAGCCAATATACGTGTGGCTTATTTTAACACACCCTCCTACCAATCCCGCATTTATGCTTATGAAGCGGATGTATTATACGGCTCGGGCTCTGGAGGATACTATGGTCAGGGTGTCCGCAGCTTCTTAAATCTCAGGTACCGTTTGCGGAAAAAATTAGACTTATGGACTCGCTATGCAATCTATTACTATCCCCATCAAAAGGTAATCAGCTCCGGATTGGATGAAATTCAAGGCAACAAGAAATCAGAACTCAAATTGTTAATTCGTCATCAGTTTTAAAATATGAGCATTCCCCAAAAGCCGCCGCAGATTTTCCTTAGAGTTCTCCTGCCCTACACTTTAGGAATTGTTGCTTTTTATCATTTTAAATATCCAGGTTTTTTGGCATTGTTGCTGGGTATAAACCTGGTTCTTTTACTGTTGTTAATCCTCATCAACCACTATTACCAGGAAATTAAAGCCTACCATTTTAAATCCAGCATCGGCTTGATACTTCATTTTTTATTATTTTTTTTTGGAGGATTATTGTGTTACCATCATCAAACAGATCTAAAAAAAGACCACTTTTCAAAATCAAAGGCTCGTTACTTAAAGGTTCAAGTGATCGACGAACCGCAGCAAAAGGGACTGCGATTGACTGGTAGCGTAGAAATTCAAGCCATTTATGAAGCTGACAATAGCAAACCTAAGCCAGGTAAAGCCTTAAAATTTAAAAAAGCTTCAGGAAAAATGAAGCTGACTATTCAGCTGGATCCTAAACATCCTTTAACCATTAAGTACGGAACGCTGCTATTGATTCCTGCTCGTTTCATAGCGATCAGCCCGCCATTTCATCCTGCAATATTTGACAATCGAGCCTGGCTGGCCACACAAAATATTCATCACCAAAGCTTTTTCTCACAACACCAGCTATTAAAATTAAACGCAAATGCCGGGAATCCAATACTTGCTTTTGCAATAAATCTCAGGGTTAAACAAGTGCAGCGTTATCAAAAACTCTTGCAAGATAAAGCATCAGTAGCATTGGCCTCCACACTTATTCTTGGCTATCGTTCAGATCTCAGTAAAGCTTTACTGGAGATCTATTCGAAAACCGGAACGATCCATGCACTCTCTGTTTCAGGAATGCATGTAGGCCTGATTTACCTCATTCTAAATCATACCCTTACTTTCCTAAACCGGGGGAAATACTGGAAAATCTTAAAGCTAGGCCTTATCCTCAGCTTATTATGGTGCTACACCTTACTAACCGGTTGTGCGCCCGCTGTCCTTAGAGCGGTGATTATGCTTTCCGTACTTTTAATCGGACAAACGTATTCCAGACCTGCAAACAGTTATAACATCCTGTTCTTCGCGGCATTTTCCATGCTCCTTTATGACCCTTTCTTAATCTGGAATATTGGATTTCAGCTTTCCTTTCTCGCCGTTTTTGGTCTTCTTTACCTGCAACCTAAATTAGAAAGTTGCTGGCGAATAGAAAACACAGTAGGTCGTAAATTATGGGCGCTGATAGCCATGTCTGTTGCAGCGCAACTTTTCAGCAGCCCCTTGTCCTTGTATTATTTCCATCAATTTCCACTTTACTTCTTGCTAAGCAACCTATTCATCCTGATTCCCATTACTTTGATCATGTATACAGGGATATTACTGTTGATCCCCGGTTTTGATTTCCTTGCTCCCATCGTCAATTGGCTAATTCAATTCAACAATTCAGGATTGCAATACCTTGCAGCACTGCCTTATTCCAGTTTAACAGGGATCTGGATCAATCAATTAGAACTGATCCTAGGTTCTATTTCTTTGGCTTTAGGAATACATGCCTTAGCAAAGCACAATTGGAAATTGTTGCTGGCAGCCTTTAGCCTGTTTTTACCCTTTCAGCTATCTATAAGCTACAAATCCATTATGAGGTATCAGCAGCAGCAGGTAATTCATTTCAAGGTTCAAAAACGCCAAACCATTGTTTCCCTTTTTGGCCATCAGGCTACTGTTTACACTCATTTAAAACAGGGAGATCCTGCTTTCCTTTATGCGATCCAGCCCATATTAGATTACCATCAAATCCGCTCAGTAAAGATCAGACCACTTCCCCCATAATCCTTCATTCATTTCTATACCTTTTAACCACAATGATTCGCTTTTTATTTACTTTTGATTAGAAAGCACAAGAAACTTAGCCCAAACTCTATGACAGCGCCATTGGTTTTATACTCTGTTGAGCAACGTATTGCCACTATTTCTATCAATCGCCCGGAAAAGCGAAATGCCCTGAATCCGGAGCTGGTTACCTTACTTAGAGAAACATTAATTGAGGCTTCCGAAGATGATGAGGTGAAAGTCATCATTTTAAAAGCGAATGGCAATACCTTTAGTGCGGGTGCCGACCTGGCCTATTTACAGCAGCTGCAACAAAACAGTTATGAAGAAAACCTGGCTGATTCAGAGAATCTAAAACGCTTATTTACCACAATCTATTATTTACCGAAGGTAGTTATTGCACAGGTGGAAGGCCATGCCATTGCGGGTGGTTGTGGGCTCGCTACAGTATGTGACATTACATTTGCAGTTCCAGAAGCTAATTTCGGTTATACCGAGGTAAAGCTAGGTTTTGTACCTGCAATCGTCTCTTGCTTTTTACTCAGAAAAACTTCTGAAACAATTGCCAAAAGAATTCTGTTAACCGGAGAGTTGTTCTCTGCACAGCAGGCGCTGGACTATGGATTGATCACTTTTGTAACAAACAAGGAAGATATTGATCTTAAAGTAAAAGAATTTGCATTAAGTTTGTGTACTGAAACTTCTTCAAATTCGTTAATGGTGACCAAGCAGTTGATTGGTCAAACTACCAACCCGCAATTAGAAAGCTGTCTATCACTGGCCGTTCAGATCAATGCAAGAGTGAGAGATAGTGAAGATTTCAAAAAAGGTATTGCTGCCTTTATCAGCAAAGAGAAAATACAATGGTAAATTATCAGTTCATTCCATACAAATCAACACTGCACAAATACTAAAAACTACTATATGTTAAAATCTATCAAAACCGGAGTTTTAGCTGCAATTCTTGTCAGTACAGCCATCTTCGCACATGCTCAAAAGAAAATTACTGAAGGAACAGTCACTTTCGGAGTGGAGTATTCCTTAACTCCAGAACAAGAACCTATGGCTGCAATGTTGCCTGCAGAATCGAAGATCAAGTTCAACGGGAACATTTCGAAAATGGAAATGCAACAAGGACCAGCTACCATTACTGTTCTTGCTAACATTTCAGACTTAAGTTCATTGGTACTTATTGATGTGCCAGTTGCACAATTGCAATACGCAGTAAAAGGTACCAAAGCAGATTACGAAAAAGAAAAAGCAAATGATCCTAAGTTCAGCGATTTCAAAGCTACTGGAGAGAAAAAAACAATCTTAACCTACAGTGCAGAGAAATACACTTACAAAGATGATAAAGGTAGTACTTACGAATTGTGGGCAACGAACGATATTGAACTTCCTGCAGGTTTGATCGGTCGTGATTTCACAGGGGTTAAAGGAACGCCAATTGTATTTACCACATTCAACAGAGGTGTTAAGTCTACAGCAACTTTAAAAAGCCTGGTAGAAGAAAAAACTGGTCCTTTCAGTTTAGATGTACCAAAAGGTTATGATGTGAAAACAATGGAAGAAATCATGCAAATGCAAGGTGGAGGTCAATAGCGTTAGCTAAAATGTTTAGAAGCCTTATTTTTTTCCTCAGATTCTATATTTTCTGGTTGTTATTTTTCTTTACCGACCGGTTGATATTCCTTCTAATTTATCATAAAAAGCTGGCCATGGTTCCCTTATCGGAAACCATGGCTACTTTCTATCACGCCTTACTATTAGACCTATCGATGACGGCATATCTTGCTGTCATTCCTGTTTTAGGCTTTATTTTCTGGTTATTCAGTGGTTGGAAATCCGTAAACATCAAATGGATCTCTATTTATAATTTAGTATTGCTGGTTTTATTCAGCATCATTTCAATTGTCAATTTTAATATTTACCGCGAATGGGGTACTAAAGTAAATGCCAAAGCCTTTGGTTTTGCCTTTTCTTCACCCGGAGAAGCCGCAGCATCAGGTGCTTCTTCCCCGATCCTTTTATCTTTAAGCATACTCGCATTCCTGATCATTGCCGGTTACTTCCTGCAAAAACGATTGATGCCAAAAACGCTTACTTTTGAGAAATCACCGATCTGGTTGAAGGCTTTAATTACCGTTCTCCTGATCGTTTTCAACTTTACGTTTATCCGGGGAGGAATTAAAGGTTCACCTATTACGCAAAGTATGGCCTATTTTTCTGAGGAGCAATTGCTCAACCATGCTGCTGTAAACACAGAATGGAACCTGATCAGGAGCATACTTTCGGAGAAAATGACCCGTAAAAATCCTTATGTATATCTGGATGCTAAAAAAGCAGACCAATTGATTCAGGATTTGTATACGACAGAAAAGGACAGCACTACTTCTATTTTAACCACCAACAGACCCAATGTGGTCATGGTGATCATTGAAAGTTTCACTGCAGACCTGACGCAAACATTGGGAAATGAAACCGGCATTACGCCACATTTCGATTCCTTAATGAACAAGGGCGTACTATTTAGCAATTTATATGCTTCCGGGAGTCGCACAGACAAAGGGATTATTGCCAGTCTGGCGGGATTCCCTACGCTTGCTGCAGGCAGCATTGTCAGATACCCGGAGAAAATGCAAAAACTCCCTGCCATCTCTCAATCTCTGGCAAAAAACGGTTACCATACCTCTTTCTATTATGGAGGGGAATCAGAATTCGACAATTACAAAGCTTTTATCCTCAGTCATGATTATAAAAAGCTCATCGATAAGAACAATTTCAAAGGGAATGCCCCAAAATCTTTCTGGGGACAATATGATGAGGCCGTATTTGACAGACAGCTGCAAGAATTGAATACAGAGAAACAACCTTTTTATTCGACCTTGCTCACGCTCACCAATCACGAGCCTTATACCCTTCCGGGGAAATCAAAATTTGGCAATGCCAACAATGTAGAACAGTTTAAAAGCACCGCTTATTATACAGATTCCTGTATCAATGCCTATTTGAACAACGCCAAAAAACAACCTTGGTACAAAAACACCCTGTTTGTGTTTATAGCAGACCATGGCCATATATTGCCTAAGCAAATTCATGACATTTCCACACCTGGACGTTACCATGTTCCATTGTTGTTTTTCGGAGAGGTGATTAAAAAGGAATTCAGAGGTAAAAAATACAATAATGTTGGTTCACAAGTAGATATTGCAGCCACCCTATTGGCTCAATTGAACATTCCATCGAAAGAATTCAACTGGAGCAAAAATCTCTTGAATCCATATACTAAACCTTTCGCTTATTTTAGTTGGGACAATGGTATGGGTTTTATTGATAACGAGCAATGTGTTACCTTCGATAATGTGGGTAAAATGACTTTATTCAACAGTAATGACAAGGACAAAGAAGGAACCGAAAAGCGGTTAGACCTGGCGAAAGCTTACCTTCAAAAAGTATATCAGCAATTTATAGCACTCTAAAAATGAACATTAACAAACTCTTTTTTAAACTGGCAGTCCTTCTGATTCTGGGAAGTTACGGACAAAGTATTGCTCAGCAAAAATCTGACCTGAGATGGGCAAAAGATGGTAATGCATATTACCAGATCAAGGAATCAGGTATTGTAGCGATCAGTCTTCCTAAAAACGAAGAAAAGATCATTCTAGACCCCAGTTTCTTATATGCCAATGCCAATAAAGGTATTGGGGCCATCAAAGATTTTGAAATTTCTGCAGATGGCACTAAAATTTTGTTGTATACCAATAGCAAAAAAGTATGGAGATATGAAACCAGAGGTGACTATTTTGTAGCTGATCTGAAAACAAAAGAACTGATCAAAATCGGAAAAGACAGACCAGCTTCTTCACTGATGTTTGCTAAATTTTCTCCGGATGGTAATAAAGTAGCTTATGTGAGCAAGCACAATATCTATGTAGATGACCTGACTAGCCGGAGCACAAAAGCACTAACCACTGATGGTACCGATCGCATGATCAATGGAACATTTGATTGGGTATATGAGGAAGAGTTTGATTGCAGAGATGGATTCAGATGGAGCCCCGATGGCGCAACGATCGCCTATTGGCAATTAGATGCCCGTAATATCAGGAACTTCCTGATGATCAATAATACGGATTCTATTTATTCTTTCAATATCCCCGTTGAGTACCCAAAAGTTGGACAAAATCCTTCTGCTTGTAAAGTAGGTATCGTAGATATCAATACAGCTAGTACCAAATGGCTGGATGTTCCCGGAGATCAGATCCAACATTACATTCCTAGAATGGAATGGATTCCTAATTCTAATGAGGTGATCCTTCAACAGTTGAATAGAGAACAAAATGAAAGCAAACTGTTTGTTGCAAATGCACAGTCAGGCGCAGTAAAAAACATCTATACAGAAACAGATAAAGCCTGGATCGATGTTGGTCAGGGTTGGAACTGGGTAAATGAAGGAAAAGAATTCCTTTGGTCTTCAGAAAAAGACGGTTGGCGTCATCAATACCGCATTAGTAAAGATGGTAAGAAACAAACATTGATTACAAAAGGTGATTTCGATGTCATCGAAACTGCCTTGGTGGATGAGAAAAACAACCAGCTATATTTCATGGCTTCCCCGGATAATGCCACACAGAAATACTTGTATAAAACCAAACTTAGTGGTGGTGGAAAAGCAGAAATGGTGACTCCTTCTATCCTGCCGGGTACTCATAATTACGAGATTTCTCCGAATGGATTATTTGCACGCCATAGTTTTTCAAGTGGAACTGTCCCTCCTATTACAGAATGGATGAAACTGACCACCTTGAATCCTTTCACTATGGAAGGTAGTATCACCAACCAACTGGGCAGAATCAGGGCACAGAAAAACCCAGTAGAATTCTTTAAAGTGACTACCGAAGATGGTGTTACTATGGACGGTTGGATGAAAAAACCTGACAATTTTGACCGCACAAAAAAATATCCTGTAGTGTTTTATGTATATGGCGAGCCTGCTTCACAAACCGTAACAGATACCTATGGTGCCGGACGTAATTTCTTATACAACGGAGATATGGCAAAAGATGGTTACATCTATATTTCTTTAGAAAACCGTGGTGCACCTGCTCCAAAAGGCAGAGAATGGCGTAAAAGTATTTATAAAAACATTGGTACCCTGAATATCCGTGACCAGGCGATGGCGACAAAGAAAATCATGGAATGGCCATTTGTTGACAAAGACAGGATTGCCGTTTGGGGATGGAGCGGTGGTGGATCTTCCACTTTAAACCTACTTTTCCAATATCCTGAAATTTACAAAACAGGAATTGCCATTGCAGCGGTTGCCAATCAACTTACTTACGACAATATCTATCAGGAGCGTTATATGGGTTCTCCTTTGAAAACTACGGAAGCTTATGTAAAAGGATCACCAATTAGCCATGCAAAAAATCTAAAAGGTAACTTATTGTATATCCATGGTACTGGAGATGACAATGTACATTATCAAAATGCCGAAATGCTGGTTAACGAATTGATCCGCTTTGGAAAAATCTTTCAAATGATGTCATATCCAAACAGGACACACAGCATTAGCGAAGGAGATGGAACTTTTCAGCATTTATCACTGACTTACACCGACTTTCTAAAGAAAAACTGTCCTCCGGGAGGCAAATAACCAATAATATTCAAAGAATGGTCTGTAATGTACAGGCCATTTTTTTTTACTAAAACACCATAATTCGGAGAATATCGTTAATATGGCGCAAATTTTGATAAGCGTTGCACATCTCTGTTATAACACCTATTATCTGAACACATCGATACACATTAATGGATAACAAAGCTGAAAGTCCAGCCATTTTACAAAAACAAGCCAAGCCACCTGGGAAAATCACCAGGATGTTCCTGACACTTTATGACGTATGTCAGTTCGTCACCCGGTTTTTCAAAGAAGGATTTCTTCCTCCTTACGAGGGAAAAGAATTGATGAGACAATGTTACGACATCGGCTATCGTTCGCTTGCCCTGATCTCCTTAACCGGATTCATCACCGGCATAGTATTTACAAAACAATCGAGACCCTCACTGGCAGAATTTGGTGCCACTTCATGGTTGCCCTCTTTGGTCGGCATTGCCTTACTCAGAACCCTTGCTCCCCTCCTTACCTCGCTCATCGCAGCAGGAAAAGTAGGCTCCAGTATTGGTGCAGAGCTGGGATCTATGCGCGTAACCGAACAGATCGACGCTATGGAAGTATCCGCCACTAATCCTTTTAAATTCTTAGTGACCACCAGAGTACTCGCAGCAACGATTACTATTCCTATCCTTACTTTTTACACCGCAATGGTAGGAATGTTAGGCGCATTACTCAATGTTTCTTTATTTGAGGATACCAGTGCCAGAGCATTTTTTCAAGCTTCATTAGAACAAATTACCTTTTTAGACATTACCGCATCCACAGTTAAAGCCATCATTTTTGGATTTACCATTGGAATTGTCGGTTGTTATCAGGGCTATAATTCTTCTAAAGGTACAGAAGGGGTAGGTAAAGCAGCCAACTCGGCGGTAGTCATCGGGATGTTCCTCATCTTTATTGAAGAGGTAATCTCTGTACAATTCTTTGGTTTATTCAGAACTTGATCTTAAAATAATGGAACAAAAGAAACCCACCAATATGGATCAGGAAAAAGTAATAGAGATCAAAGGACTATATAAGTCGTTTGGGACCTATGACGTGCTGAAAGGCGTGGATCTGGATCTACATAAAAGAGAAAACTTAGTGGTTCTTGGGAAATCAGGAACCGGAAAATCAGTGTTGATCAAAATTATTGTCGGCCTGCTTACCCCCGATCAGGGCGCAGTGAAGGTACTTGGCCAACTTGTAGATGAAATTAGTTACAAAGAACTTTTGGCCTTAAGGTTAAAAGTTGGTTTCTCTTTTCAAAACAGCGCGCTATACGACAGTATGACGGTACGACAAAATCTGGAATTCCCCTTGGTGAGGAACCAGCGGAACCTGACAAAAGGAGAAGTTAATATTGCAGTGGAGCGCGTACTCGATGCAGTCGGGCTTCTTCAAACCATCAATCAAATGCCATCAGAACTTTCCGGTGGACAAAGAAAAAGGGTGGGTATCGCCAGAACATTGATCCTTCAACCGGAAGTGATGTTATATGATGAACCTACCGCGGGATTAGATCCCATCACCTGCTTAGAGATCAATAACCTGATCAATGAAGTACAGGAACGTTTTCATACCAGCTCTATCGTCATCACGCATGACCTTACCTGCGCAAAAGCAGTAGGCAACCGGGTGGCAATGTTACTTGACGGAAAATTTGAACGTCAGGGAACTTTTGATGAGGTATTCAATACCGATGATGAACGGGTAAAACCATTTTACGATTATAATTTTATACAATAACAATATGCAGGTAACAGACACGCGTCGCAAAGTAACAGTAGGAGTATTCGTATTCCTTGGACTACTCATTTTTGTATTAGGAGTTTTTACGTTGGGAGGCCAGAAAAAGACATTTGTAAAAAGCTTTACTGTTGATGTTGTTTTTAATGATATCCAGGGACTAAAAGCGGGAAATAATGTGTGGTTTTCAGGCGTAAAAGTTGGAACCATCAAAAAGATTCAATTCTTCGGTACTTCACAGGTACAGGTATTTTTAAGCATCGAAGAGGAAGCTCATAAATATATCCATAAAGATGCAACAGCAACCATCAGTTCGGATGGTTTGATCGGTAATAAGATCATTGTGGTAACTGGTGGTTCACCGAAATTTCCATTTGTGGAAGAGGGTGATCGTTTAAAAGCCAGCAATGCATTATCTACGGATGACATCATGAAAACTTTTCAGGTAAACAATAAAAATCTCGTAGATGTGACTTCAGACTTTAAAATTCTTTCTAAAAACCTGGTAGAAGGAAAAGGTGCTGCCGGTGCTTTATTAGCGGATCAGCAAATTGCGGATAACTTTAAGGCGATCGTTCAGAACTTAAAAGTGACTACAGAAGCTGCTAATAAAATGGCATTGGATTTAAATACTTTCACTAGAAAAATGAATACCAAAGGTGGATTGGCAGATAAAATGCTGACCGATACCATGGTATTTTCTCAATTGCAGGCTTCAGTTAATGAGTTGAAGAAAACAGCAAGTTCTGCTGCAGCATTAACAGATAACCTGAACAAAGCAAGTTCTAAATTAAACCAGAGTGACAATGCCGCTGGCTTGTTATTAAACGACCAGAAAGCAGCAGAGCAGATTAGAGTGATCATGCAAAATCTGGAAGGTAGCAGTAAGAAACTCGATCAAAATATGGAAGCTTTACAACATAACTTTTTGTTGAGAGGTTTCTTCAAGAAAAAAGCGAAAGCAGAGGCTGAAGCGGCAAAAACACCGGTACAACCTTAATTTCTGATACACCTTATCAAAAGACCTGCTCCTTATGTTTTCGAACATTCGGAGCAGGTCTTTTTTTGTAAAAGGCAAAACTATTAGGAGGTACTTTTGTTTTTAAAAGGAAGCAATTAATCTATTAAATATATACTATTATGGGCCTACTAAAATCTTTACTTATCGGTGCGGCAGTTTTTGGGGCTGTAAAATATGCCACAAAAAAAGGCACAAATGGGAAATCCCTTGTCGACGAATTGACAGAACAGGCTCCGGAATGGCTGGACAAAGCAAAAGAGTTTGGAAATGACCTGAAACAACAGTACCGTGCAACAACAGATCCTTACAAAGAATAAACAGTCCTACCTGTTCATTTCAACAAATCCACTAATACCAATAGTGGATTTTTTCTTTTATGGTCATTTGGGTAATTCATTTCTCCGCTTGAGTTGCCCATTTAGTCAGCTGAGTGAAATTGATTAAATAGCGACAGCCCCTATTTCTTATTTTTGTGGAATATAAACGCGACATACCGATCCCCTCCTCCATTATAAAGCTCATTTTATGTAATTTTGCCTTAAAAGCACAATAAAGGAAATATGGTGAAAACCCACACAATTCTTTCAAAACCATTAAACAGACACCTCCGTTTCATAACGATCCCATTGATATTTGTGGTGCTGAACCTATTATCTTATTTCCTAAATCCCTACAGCCCTTATTACCAGCAGTATTTTGATAGACCTGCACTGGAAATTATAACGGACGCCAGTTTAACCATGCTTTTTTGTGTGTTGATTTTTGAATTGAGCGTATTCAATTCTTCGATGCTGGATAAAGTAATTCCCTGGACAGAGCGCCCCTTTATGCGTTTCAGTATCCAATTGCTCAGCCAAATCGTTTTCGTGATCGTACTAATGATCCTGCTGTATTATATCGGATCATTGGTGTACACATATAAAGAGAAACCCACTTTTGAAGAGGAGCTGAACAGCATTCAATTTGTGTATGTATGTGTCATTATGGGGATCCTGATCAGTGCGGTGACTACTGGGAACTTCCTATTGCAAAAATGGACTGCAACCATGATGGAAGCAACGGAATTGAAATTGAAAACAGCAGAATTTAAAGAGATCGCCATGCAGGCAGAATTGGAATCACTGAAACTCCAGCTCGATCCTCATTTCATGTTCAATAATTTCAGTACCCTTTCTGAGCTGATCTCAGAAGATCAATTAAAAGCAGAAGTCTTTCTTCGGAACCTATCGAGGGTATACCGTTACATGATCGTAAACCTGAAAAAAAACATAGTCTCCCTGGAGGAGGAACTCAAATTTGTAGATGCCTATTTATACCTGATCAGAATCCGATATGGTGAAAATGTGATTGTTTCTGTAGACATCAATAATGATGATGACCGTGGGATCCCTCCCATCACTTTACAACTTCTCATTGAAAATGCGATTAAACACAATGCCGCAACCAAAAGCAGTCCTTTACTGATCGAAATCTACAATACCGAATCTCATATTGTGGTGAGCAATAACCTACAGCGAATTAAATTATCTATTCCTTCTGCCCGCATTGGCTTGCAAAATATCCGAAGCAGGTATGCCCTGTTATCGGAAGACCTCCCATATGTGATAGAGAATGACCATTCCTTTGCTGTTCACTTACCTTTACTTCCACTATAGTCCCCTGAAATATGAACATTTTAATCATCGAAGACGAACAACCGAATGCCAACAGGCTCATTAAACTACTCGCTGAACTGAGAGCAGACGTGAACATCCTGGGCGTTTTGGCAAGTGTAGAAGAAAGTGTAAACTACCTGACACAACAACCACAACCAGACCTAATTTTGATGGACATCAGACTAGGAGACGGTTTATGCTTTGAAATATTCCCTAAAGTTACACTCCATTGCCCGGTCATCTTCACCACCGCTTACGATGAATATGCCTTGCGTGCTTTTAAAATTTATAGCCTTGCTTATTTGCTGAAACCCGTTGAAAAGAACGAGTTAAAAGAAGCCTTAAGCCTTTACGACCAAATTGTTCAGGAAACCAATCCTAATAAAGCATTGGATCAACTGGTAGATTACATCAAATCTAAGTCTGTCATTTACCGCTCCAGATTTCTTCTGCCGTATAAAGATGGCTATAAAACCATTCTCGTTTCTTCTATTGATTACATCTATTCGGAGCATAAAATCACCCACCTCGTGTTAGATGACCAGACGGATCTGATTGTGCCATTCACAATGGATGAACTGGAAGACCAGCTGGATCCGGTGTGTTTTTTCAGGGCCAACCGACAACACATGATTCATATCAACAGTATTTTCTCTATACATAATTATTTCAATGGTAAATTGAAGGTGATTCTTAAAAGCAAAAGTGCTGGTGAGATCATCATTAGTAAGGAAAAATCCGGGCAGTTTAAAGCCTGGCTGGATCGCTAATCCATAACATTTCGGTTATTGTTTTTCTACGTTTCAGCAACTAAAATATCCATTTCGGTCAATTAATACCATTACCGCGCGAGATAGATTTTAAGTTTGCAGACATTTTAAATGAACATAAACCCTAATGAAGATGTTTTTCCCCTCAAAATTTAGAAACAACACCCGATATTTCTTACTATTATCCCTGCTCATCCCCGCTACAATTTTAAGCAGCTGTGGATCAAAGGCTAGTGAGGAACAAGCAGGCGGAACTCCGCCACCAGCACCAGAAATTCCAGTGATTGCTGTTCTTGAACAATCTGCGACTACTTTCAACGAATATAGTGCAGCCATTGAAGGCAAAGTTAATGTAGACATTCGCCCGCAGGTGGATGGTTACCTGGACAAAATCTTCGTGGATGAAGGCGCCTATGTAAAAGCTGGTCAGCCGCTTTTCAAAATCAACGATCGCGTATATCAGGAGCAATTAAACACGGCAAATGCAGCCATGGAAGCGGCAAAGGCAACCTTGCGTACGGCACAGATTGAAGTCAACAAAATCAAGCCTTTAGTACAAAATAAAGTAGTTTCTGAAGTACAATTGAGTACTGCAGAGGCTAATTATAGTCAGGCACAAGCCGCAGTTTCTCAGGCAAAATCAACCATTGCTTCAGCAAAGATCAATATCGGTTTTTCGCTGATTAAAGCGCCAATCTCCGGATTCATCGGTAAAATCCCTAAAAGAGTAGGCAACTTGGTGAGCAAGAGCGATGCGGAACCAATGACCACCCTATCTGACACCAAAGAAGTATATGCTTATTTCTCTATGAGTGAGCCTGCATTCTTACAGTTCAATGCGCAGACTAAAGGAGCAAACATGACTGAAAAGCTAAAAAAACTGCCTCCGGTTAGTTTGGTACTTGCAGATGGAACTACCTATCCTCAAAAAGGAAGGATTCAGATTGTAGATGGACAATTCGATAAAAACACCGGATCCATTAGTCTGAGGGCAGTTTTCCCTAATCCACAAGGACTGTTGCGTTCTGGAAATACCGGAAAAATCCGCCTAGAAGAGCAGCATGAACAAGTAGTCATGGTACCTAAAGCAGCCACTATGGATGTACAGGATAAGATTTTCGTGTACTTAGTGGGACCAAAAAATAAACTGGAACGCAGAGCGATCACAATTTCCGGCAAAAGCGGCAACAATTACCTGATTAAAGATGGCCTTAAAAAAGGAGAAACCATTGTGTATTCAGGACTGGATGGTTTAGCGGAAGAGGCAGAAATTAAGCCCAAACCATTAAATGCAGATAGCGTATACCGTGCCCAATAATTTACCACATTAATTAAAGAAACAAATGTTACAATCAATTATAAGAAGACCGGTATTGGCTACGGTCATCTCTGTCCTCCTGGTACTCCTGGGGATAGTGGGACTTACCCGTTTGCCGATTACCCAGTTTCCTGACATCGCCCCTCCTACTATTTTCGTCTCTGGCGTATATCCGGGTGGAAACTCGGAAGCTGTAATTCGTTCGGTGATCACTCCGCTGGAAGAATCCATCAATGGGGTGGAAAATATGGATTATATGAAATCTTCCGCCAGTAATGACGGTTCATTCTCAGTATCCATTGTATTTAAACAAGGAACAGATCCAGATCAGGCCGCAGTAAACGTACAAAACCGTGTGGCTCAGATCAATAGTCAGATGCCACCAGAAGTATTACAGGCAGGGATTAGTACCTCGAAACAGCAGAATAGTAATGTGATGTACTTCAACATTTATAGTGAAGACCGTACAAAATATGATGAGAAATTCCTGCAAAACTATATCAAGATCAACCTTGTTCCAGAGTTAAAAAGGATTCAGGGTGTGGGTCAGGTACAGATGTTTGGCTCCAAAGATTACTCTATGCGCGTATGGTTAAATCCGCAGAAAATGGCGGCCAATAACCTAACACCAAGAGAAGTTACAGAAGCCATTTCGGATCAGAGTTTAGAAACCGCTCCGGGAAAATTCGGGGAGGAATCTAAAGAAGCTATTGAGTATGTAGTAAAGTATAAAGGAAAGTTAAACTTACCTGAACAATATGAAAACCTGATCATCAAATCTACTGCGGATGGTGGTGTACTTCGTTTAAAAGACGTAGCCAGGATAGAGTTTGGTGCAGCAAGTTATTCGAGTGATACCAAAATGGATGGTATGGATGCCGTTACTTTAGGCATCTTGCAAGCCAGTGGTTCCAATGCCAATGAAATTGAAATTGCGGTTCGTAAATCCTTGATTAAAGCCGCCAAAGATTTCCCTAAAGGCATCAAATATGAAATTATTCAGAGTACTAAAGAAAGGTTAGACGAATCAATTAGTCAGGTAAAAACTACCTTGATTGAAGCGTTTATCCTCGTATTTATTGTGGTATTTATCTTCCTACAGGATTTTAGGTCTACATTGATTCCGGCGATTGCCGTTCCAGTTGCGATTATTGGTACATTTTTCTTCTTACAGCTGATTGGTTTTACCGTCAATGTATTGACCCTATTCGCACTCGTTCTCGCCATCGGTATTGTTGTCGATGATGCGATTGTGGTGGTGGAAGCGGTCCATGCAAAAATGGAAGGCTCTGATTTAACAGCTCGGGAAGCAACTTACTCGGCAATGAGTGAAATCACCGGAGCCATCGTTTCGATTACGCTGGTAATGGCGGCGGTATTCCTGCCGATTGGTTTCATGGAAGGTTCTTCAGGAATCTTTTACAAGCAATTTGCCTTTACCCTGGCCATTGCGATTCTAATTTCTGCGGTTAATGCCTTGACTTTAAGTCCGGCTTTATGTGCGCTATTCTTAAAGAATCCACACGCAGAGAAAGAAGGTAAAAAAGCTGGATTTTCACAACGCTTCTTCCAGGCTTTCAATACCTCATTTGATCGCATGACTTCAAAATATATTGGGAGTCTGAAATGGTTAATAAAATTCAAATGGCTGAGTTTAGGTGGATTGGCAGTAGTTACCGGGATTACCCTGTGGATGTTGAATACAACGCCTAAAGGATTTGTTCCAATGGAGGACGATAGTTTTATGATCTATTCCTTAACGATGCCTTCCGGTACCGGTTTAGACCGCACCACAAAGTTCATCAAAAAGGTAGACTCCACATTCAACACTTTTGAATCCGTAAAGACGACGACCAGTGTATCTGGCTTTAATATCATGAGTAACTCTTCAAGTCCTGCTTATGGACTGGGCTTTGTGAAGTTGAAAGCGCCAAAAGAAAGAGGTGAAGTACAGGATATGGACGCCGTATTAGGTATGGTGAATGCAAAAATGGCTACCCTGAAAGAAGGAACCGTTAGTGTATTCCGTATGCCTCCGGTTGCTGGATATGGTGCTATTGGTGGAGTAGAATTTGTGTTGCAAGACAGAACAGGTGGTGACCTGCAGAAATTCAGCCAGGTGGCCAATCAGATTGTTGGTGCATTGTTCGGATTGGATGGCGTAGCTGTAGCATTTACCACTTTCAAAGCAGATTATCCTCAATTTGAGCTGGAAGTAAATGATCAGAAAGCCAAGCAATTGGGCGTAAGTGTTCGTGAATTATTGAGTACTATCCAAGTGTACTATGGCGGTTCTCAGGCCTCAGATTTTAACCGTTTTGGTAAATATTACCGTGTCAATGTAAAAGCTGATGGCGTTTACAGAACGGATAAAGAATCACTGAACATGGTTTTTGTGAAAAATGCCAAGGGCGATATGGTTCCTGCAAGTGAGCTGGTATCGGTAAGAAAAGTCTACGGACCAGAATCAGTAGACCGCTATAACCTATTCAATTCCATCACCATTAATGCGATCGCCAAACCAGGCGTGAGCAATGGAAAGATTATGGAAGAGGTAGAGAAATTACTGGCAGAAAAACTACCAAATGGCTATAGCTATGAATGGAATGGTCTTTCCAGAGAAGAGAAATCTTCGGGATCACAAACCGTATTCATTCTGGCATTGAGTTTATTATTTGTGTACTTCCTGCTTGCTGCTCAATATGAGAGTTACATTTTACCATTGGCAGTGATGTTATCGATCCCTACGGGTCTATTGGGTGTGTTTATCGCCATTAAGATTGCTGGAATCGACAATAACATCTATGTACAGATCGGATTGATCATGTTGATTGGTTTATTGGCAAAAAATGCGATTCTGATTATTGAGTTCGCTTTACAGCGTCGTAAAGAAGGTATGGATTTAATCCCTGCAGCATTAGAAGGTTCAAGACTACGTTTAAGACCTATTCTGATGACTTCCCTGGCTTTCATTGCGGGTATGATCCCATTGATGGTTGCTACCGGTGGATCTGCCATGGGTAACCGCTCCATCAGTACCGGTGCTGCCGGTGGTATGCTTGCCGGAGTAGTGCTGGGACTATTTATTATCCCTGTACTCTTCGTTGTATTCCAATCTTTACAGGAAAAAATAACCGGAAAACCGGGACTAGACACCGACCCACAAGTCAAATCTAATTAATCATGAATCACACCACAAAATTATATGCCATTACAAGCCTTGCCATCCTGTCTGCAGGATGCAAGGTAGGCAAAGAATATGTGCGACCGGCGACTGATCTGCCGGCACAATACCGTGCTACTCAAACTTCCACTGATTCCATCAGTGTAGCTGCATTGAGTACCAAAGCTTTCTTTAATGATGCCGCTTTACAGCAATTAATTGACAGCGCCAACACTAAAAACTACGATCTGCTCATTGCATTTAAAAACATTGAAGAAGCAGATCAAAGTCTACGTGAAGCAAAAGTTAACTTCCTGCCGGAGCTGGGTGTAAACATCCAGGCCAATACAAGCAAGCCTTCAAAAAATAGTTTGAATGGTTTAAGTATGGGGCAGTTTTTAGGCACCACTACAGTTCAAGACTATAATGCTGCCCTTAATCTATCCTGGGAAATCGGATTATGGGGTAAATTAAGAGGGATGAAAGCCAAAGCATTATCTGAATACCTGCAAAGTCAGGAAGCCTCTAAACTGATCCGCAGTAAACTCGTTTCCAGTGTAGCTACGGGATATTACAACCTGTTGATGTTGGATGAGCAATTACGTATTGCCAACAGAACGGTCGCTTTAAATGACAGCACTTTACAGATGACAAAGCTCCAATGGGATGCAGGTTTAACGACCATCCTTGCTGTTCAACAGGCCGAAGCACAAAAACTTAGCTCTGAGCAACTGGTTCCTGCTTTATTGCAAGGGATCAGCATTCAGGAAAATGCCTTAAGTCAGTTGACTGGTACCCTTCCTGCTGCAATTTACCGCGTAAAAAAACTGAATGAAATCAATCCTGCGGCTCAAATGCCGGCCGGATATCCGGTAGCCTTATTGAACAATCGTGCGGATGTAAAAGCAAGTGAGTATACCTTACGTGCCGCCAACGAAGCCGTTGGTATTGCCCAGGCCAGCATGTATCCTGCCCTAAACATTACTGCTCAGGGTGGATTGAACTCTTTTAAGTCCAGCAATTGGTTTAACATACCTGGTTCTCTATTTGGAATGGTTTCAGGATCAGTAGCTCAGCCGCTTTTTCAGCGTAGGATGCTTAAAACCAAATTCGAAATCGCGAAGTTAGAAAGAGAGAAATCGGTATTGGCATTCAGACAAACCGTTCTTTTAGCAGTAACCGAAGTAGCAGATGCTTTAACCATTTCTGCCCGCTTAAAAGAGCAATTAGTACTGGCAGAAGCTCGGGTAAACACCTTAAGATCGACCATCAAAAATGCAGATATGTTATATAAAAGCGGTATGGCAACCTATCTGGAAGTTATTCTCGCACAAGGAAGTTTACTGCAAAGCGAGTTAGAGTTGAGCGATTTAAAACGCCAGCGACTAGCGGCCGATGTGGTACTTTATACCGCTTTAGGTGGCGGTAATTACGAATAAATACCCCCAAATTAAATAACAATACCCACTGCGATGCTTTAACAAAGGCATCGCAGTTTTTATTTAAAGTAAATGGTAAAAGTTGTTCCTGTACCAAATTCACTTTCTACCGTCACTTTTCCTCCCATTGCATCGATCTGATTTTTGGAGATAAACAGACCTACTCCTCTGGAATCTGCATTCCCATTAAAGGTCTTATACATGCCGAACAACTCTGAACCATGCTTCTCCAGATCCATCCCTATTCCATTGTCTTTGATTTTTAAAACCACCTGCCCATTCTGTTCGCAGCTCAGTTCAATCAGAGGAAGTCGTTCCGGATGGCAATACCTAATGGCATTAAAGATGAAATTGAGCAAAATACTCTCCAGATAGGCAGGATTATAACTCACCAGCACCTCTTCCCCAACTTTATTGATAATCTGTGCCTTTTTCAGCACAATCTGATCGTGCAATACGTCTAGTGTTCTGTTGATATATTCCCGAAGTGCCAATGGCTCTACGATTACGTTGATATTGGTCTGGATGTTAACTACCTTATTCAGGTTCAATAAGGTTTCATTTAAAGAGTTAGAAACGGTCTTCAATAAGGCCACCATTTCATTCCTTTCCTCATTAGAACTTGCAGATTCAATCAATGTCGAAATAGATTGAATGTTACTGGTATGGGAACGAAGGTTATGAGAAACAATATAAGAGAAGTTCAGCAACCTTTTATTTTGCTCATTCACCAGGTCAAAAGAATGGTTTAAGTCTTTTTCTGCTTGTTTGTTCTTCGTGATATCGATCATAATCCCCCTCAGCATAATTACCTTTTCTTCAGCAATCACTACGTTAACAATATCTCTGAGCCAAACAATACTGCCATCTTTAGCAATCATACGGTATTCGAAATCGTGTTGCTCTAACTTGTCTGCAAAGGAATAACAATAGTGAAGGCGGTATTCGCGGTCATCGGGATGAATGTGATCTACCCAGAATGTTGGCGAAGACAACCATTCTTCACTCGTATATCCAAGAATATCTTTAGATTTTTCACTTATAAAAGCAAATTCAAAAGTAAAAGGATTTGCTTCCCAAACGATCCCATCAATGGTATTGATCAAGGATTCTAAGCGTTGTCGATATTCTACAGCAATGCGCTCGGCTTCAATTTTCGCAGTCACATCTTCTAAAATGGTAATGTGACTGGTAGGCTTTGCTCCAGGCAACCACAATGGTGTGATCATTAGGTTTGCCCAAACTACTGAGCCGTCTTTATGTATATACCTTCTCAGCAATTCAAATTCAGAAATCTCCCCCGTTTTCATGCGTTCAAAATAGTTGAGGTCATTGTCAATATCATCGGGATGAGTTAACGCGGGAAAGCGCTTACTTTCCAGTTCTTCCGCTGAATAACCGAGAATTTTACAAAGACGGGAATTGACATGGAGTAAAGCCCCGGTATTAGAATCTACCTCCATAATTCCAATAGCAGCCTGATCGAATATGGTCTTAAATTTCAACTCATTTTCCAAAAGCATACTGGCTTGTTCATGCACCAGTTCTTGCAATTCTGCTGGCCTCTTAAACACCAAAGAGACTAAAAACCCACTAAGCGCTGCAAGAAAAACAGCAAAAATGGTAGGCAATATGATCTTCATATAAGGCTTATAAGTCGGAATGCTCATCATATACAACTTCCAGTTTCCATCAGAAAAGGTCACACTTTCCTGAACTGCATCAGGAGTAGTTTTTATTTTTGGCAGGAAAAGCTCTTCCGTTCCATTTGTAGGATTCAGCTTAGACAATTGAAATGCATAACGGTTATTGGCTACTTCACGAATTCCTGCATCTTTTAAAAAAGTATCCAGTTTGATCACTACAGCTGAAAAGCCCCAGAATTTATCATTAAAAAACAAGGGCATCCTACCTACAATACCAACTCCTCCCTGTTTGAGTTTCATGGGCCCGGCAAAGTACATTTTCCGATGTTCTATCGCTTTTATGGCGTCCATGCGGATCTCCTTGGAGAGCTTAAAAATATCCACATTTAAAGCGCCTTCGTTGCCCTTTAAAGGATAGATGTATTTAATAACACCATTTGGTAACAGCTCTACCGCCTGCAAGTTGGGATTAGAATTGATCAACTGTGCGGCAACTACATCAAAGTTATTCGGAACGCCATCCCCACTGATGGTTAAGCCCAGGGTTAAAGCGGCCGTATAACTGTTTTTAAGCGATTGATCTACATTATACCGCACCACGTTCAGTACGCGGTTCATTTCCAGTCGCTGGTCATCTTTAACCATCTGGTAACGCTGATTAGCAATATAAAGGATCAGTGTAATGAGCAACAATGAAATAACCGCTCCGGTTACTTTGGGTCTTTTAAATAAAATATTGGTACTGGAAGATAATTTTTTCTCTAAGTTCATTTTGTTGCCAAACAGAGCCTAAATGTAATATTTAATTTTTACTTTTATCTATGATCATTTCCCTGGAAAACGCACAAATTTCTGCTTCCTTCAGCACTAAGGGCGGAGAGTTACAACGTCTAAAAAGCAAGCAAAGCAGCTTGGAGTACCTATGGAACGGGGATTCTAAATTCTGGGGAAAGTTTAGTCCGATTTTATTTCCTATTGTTGGAGGCTTAAAGGAGGATACTTATTTTTTTGAGGAAAAGGCTTATCAGCTACCACGCCATGGCTTTGCCAGGGATCGTGAATTTGAAGCCCATAAAATTGGAGAAAATGAGGTTTTGTTCTTACTGAAAGATGATGCAGAAAGTTTAAAAGTTTATCCTTTTAATTTCCAGCTGGGCTTACGTTACCAGCTCCTTGAAAATACGCTGCGCTGCAGTTATGAGGTGCTAAATAGCGGAGATAAAGATTTATGGTTTTCAATAGGCGGCCATCCGGCATTTAGTGTGCCACTTAATTCGAGCCTGAACTATGATGATTATTATCTGGAATTCAATAAGGATCAGCAATTAAATGCACATCAGGTCAGTAACAACCTGATTGAAGAAGAAACCGAAAGCATTCCCTTAACATCCGAAGGTCAGCTTCCATTAAATCACCCATTGTTTTATCATGACGCCCTGGTTTTCAAAGACCTGAAAAGCAATAAGATCAGCTTAAAAAGCGACAAAGATCCCCATGGCCTTGATTTTCATTTCGAAGCTTTCCCATTTTTTGGAATCTGGGCGGCCAAAGATGCTGATTTTGTGTGCCTGGAGCCTTGGTGTGGCATTGCCGATGGTGTTCATCATGATCAGGACTTAACTAAAAAAGAGGGTATGACCAAATTAGCGCCTGGAAATGAATGGTTCAGACATTGGGAAGTCACCTGTTTTTAATAAGATCTAAGCATTCCTACCAGGCAATTCAACGATAAATTTACAGCCTCTGTCTTTTCCTTCGCTTTCTGCACGAATGGTTCCGTCATGTGCTTCCACCAATACTTTCACAATAGATAAGCCCAGGCCTGTGGAGTTCTCTCCAGCAGTTGGTTGTGCGCTTAAACGGGTAAAACGCTGGTATAATTTACCTTTATCTTCCTGCGTTAGTCCTAATCCATGATCCTCCACTTCAATCAGTACCCTACCGGCAACTTCCTTTACACGGATAAAGATCTGCTTACCTACCGGGGAATATTTAATGGCATTGTTGATGAGGTTGTCTATGATTTCGGTTAGCTTTCCTTCATCTGCATTTACATAAAGGTCTTTTTCATAACTAAAGTGCAAGGTCTGGTGTTTTCTTTCTGCTAATGGCTGGTTCATCGAGACCACGTTACTCACTAAAAAAGAAACATTAACTTTGATTAAAAGCAGGTGTATTTTTCCGGCTTCCATGCTGCCCACCTGTAACAATTCATCAATAATGCGCACCATATTCAGACTGGCAATTTTAATCTGATCACAAAGGGTATCCACCATTTCTGGATTATCTTTCTTCATCTTTATCAGATCTGCACGAACGGGAATGGTGGTCAATGGGTTTTTAAGATCATGGGCCGTAGTATTCAGAATCTGGTTGTGTTGTGCCAAACTAGTTCTGGAAGCCAGCCTCAACTCGATCTGATCCATCACGATATCTCTTAAATCTTTAAGAATCTGCTCCTCTTCTTCATTTAATGTTCTTGGCGATTTATCAATCACACAGAAGGTCCCGAGGTTAAAGCCATCTCTGGTACGAAGTGGAACAGCGGCATAAAACCGCAAACCAAACGCTCCGGCTACCAATGGATTGGCCAGCGTTCTTGGATCTATACTGGCATCTTCCACAAGGTATAGTTCGTCAGCAAAAATCACAGAAGCACAAAGGCCTTCATCTCTATCAATCTGCTGAGCATCAATACCATATTTTGATTTAAACCATATACGATCGGTATCTACAAGACTCACAATTGCAATTGGAACCTTAAGTAATGTTGCCGCAAGTTTAGTGAGCTTATCAAATGAGCCATCTGGTGGCGTATCAAGAATACTGTACCTTTTTAAGGTTTTAATTCTTTCTTCTTCTGATGTTGCAGTATCCAGATCTATTTGAGTAGCCATTGAGATTTACATTAAAAATATAAAGTTAGCAATGTTTCCAGCAGAAAACAAATTACGATCATTTATATGCGAACAATATGACTTAAGATAAAGTTTTACGCCTAAAAATAGCTAAATTAAAAAACATTTGTTTTCAGTATATATATTTCATCATTAAGAAAAAAAGCAATATTTAAAGGTCTTTCAGAGATTCATGGTTCATAGCTCCCAATCTGGATGAGAATCTTGATGCTTTACTTAATCAATGCAGTTCTAATGCTGGAAGTATGCGCACTGAACACCCCTAATGCGCCATTACTAAAGTTAGAAGGCGGGTTTGCCGGAGCCACAGGTGGGCCACCTCCTCCAGAATTCTGATCAAGGCTATAAAAGTAACGGTATACATTTCTATCTATACATTGGATTTCCACCTGAATGCTATCTCCTTTAATCAAATCATTGAGTTCATAAAAGATCACATTTGTTACCTTGTTTCCATCATCAAACCGATCTTCAGAAACCACATCCTTCTCCACTTTTCCTTTAAATTTCAAGATATAACGATATTGATTGGCAATCCCGGCAGGGTCTCTGAAATTCACTGCCACATAATTTTTAGAATCTCCAAAAAGAGTATAGGTTTTAAAAGTAAGAGAGTCCATGGGTACTCTGGCTGGCATAACGGAACTGGCCTGATAGGTTTGCCCTTCCAGGCTAACAGAAAGGTCGTATTTAGAACCCGATTTACCTTTAAACTTTACACTCTGATATACTCCTGGAGAAACCTCAGAAAATACAATAGAGCCGGTACCATCTACACTAAGAATTACTTTTGCACCAGTTACTCCATTAAACTTATTGGGTTCGGTGAAGCTATAGGTTTTAGAAACTTTAATCCGATGGACTTCATTCTGATCGCTGATCCCCCCGTCAATTACTACCACTGGTGCTGCATTATCCAGTTTTAGCTCGATTACTTTCTCACAAGCTGTAAAAAGAAGGACCATGATCAATCCCAATCCTTTATATATATTCATTTTCTTCATGGCGCTCAATGATTAAAATTTGAAATTCCAGGTAACAGATGGGATAATTCCAAACAAAGTGGTTCTTACCACCTCAGTCCGCGTAGGATCATCAGGATTGTCCTTAAAATCAATTGCAAAGGCATTTTGCCTGTTGTACACATTGTAAATTCCGAAAGACCAGCTGGACTGTAATTTCTTTCCAGGTTTTCCTTCCAAAGTAGCTGCCACATCTAGTCGGTGGTAAGCAGGTGTCCGGTAACCATTCTTCTCTTTATAATAAAAGGCCGTGTTGCCATTGATTTCATACTTCCCACTTGGGTAAGTCACTGCATTCCCGGTATTGTAAACAAATACGGAAGAGAAAGTCCAACGTGGACTTGCTTTATAAATACCTACCAATGAAATATCGTGCGTTCGATCTTGCTTCGCATAAAACCATTTCCCCTCATTAATGGCATCAAACTGTCGTTCTGTTCTGGAAAAAGTATAACCAATCCAACCGTTAAACTTGCCAAATCTCTTCTTCAAAAACAATTCTATACCATAGGCTCGGCCATCGCCAAATAGCAAATCTGCTTCCACATTCGCATTTCCTCTCAAATCTGTTCCACTACGGTATTCAATTTGATTTTGCATCCATTTATAGTAAATCTCTGCAGAGAACTCGTATTTATCATCATTAAAATTCCTGAAATAGCCAGTTGCTACCTGATCAGCGATTTCCGGTTTCACGTTATTGCTGTTCATGATATACAAATCCGTTGGTGATGTAGAAGTAGAGTTAGACATTAGGTGGATGTTCTGCACATTCCTGGTATAAGCCCCCTTAATGGCGCTGGAAGCGTTCAACTGATAACTAGCGGATACCCGCGGCTCCAGGTTAAAATAGGTTTTAACAACTGCCCCTGAGCCATAATATTTACTGGAAATGGCATTCCCATCGGCATCATAACTTTTAAAATTCCCCGGCCCCAATAAAGAAAAGCTGCTCAATCTCAAGCCATAAACCAGGTTGAATCGCTCGTTTACCACCCATTCATCAGATACATACGCTGCAGATTCCAGACCTTTCCGGTTTTCAAAAGTTGTTGGATTGACACTGGAACTCTCATCGGCACTGAGTTTTCCTGGCGCAATGGTATGGTGAATTACATTGAGTCCAAATTTAAGGTTATGGTCATTACTCAAACGGTAATCAAAATCCTGTTTCAAATTAAAATCCTTAATAGAAGAGTTCACTTTAAAATTATTGTCTTCCATCATATTCTGAATTACATAGTTGTAATTGCTATAGATCAGGGAAGTATTGGAAAACAACTTATTACTGTACAAGTGATTCCAGCGCAAGGTCACTGTTGCGTTTCCCCAGTTGAAGCCAAATGTATCGGCAAGGCCGAGTTTATCCCGACCAAAATAACCAGATATGTATAAGGTGTTTTTATCATCCAGCTGGTAATTTGCCTTGGCATTCAGGTCATAAAAATAAAGGGTATTGCTATTGATGTTGCTATCCGAAGAAAGCTTAAAGAAAAGATCCATATACGTTCTTCTGGCGCTAACCATAAAAGAGCCTTTATCTTTTACAATAGGTCCTTCTACTTTCAATCTGGAAGAGATTAAGCCTATCCCACCTTCGGCAGTAAACTCCTTACGGTTTCCATCATTCATCTTCAGGTCAAGCACCGAAGCTAAACGTCCACCATATTGTGCAGGCATTCCACCTTTATACACGCTTACATCTTTAATCGCATCGGAGTTAAAGGTGGAGAAAAAACCCAGTAAATGGGAAGCATTGTATACCGGAGCTTCATCTAAGAGGATCAGGTTTTGATCTGTTGCCCCTCCCCTTACATAAAACCCGCTATTTCCTTCTCCTGCAGATTTAATTCCCGGCAATAATTGCAAGGTTTTCAAGACATCCCGTTCTCCAAGTAATACCGGAACATCATTAATTTCCCGGACACTGAGCTTTTGCAATCCCATCTGCGGACTACTTACATTTTCATTCTTTTTAATTGCCGAAATAACGACTTCATTCAATTGATTGTCTTCGTCCAACGCAAAATTTAGGCGTAAATCCTTAGTGATCTGAACTTCCTTCAGTGTAGTTTTATAGCCGATAAAACTTACTGCTATCTCGTATTTACCTTCAGGAATACTAAGGGAATAAAAGCCATAAGCATTGCTCATACTGGCGGCATTGCTGCCACCACTGATCCTGACACTCGCTCCAATCAAGGTTTCTCCTGTTTTTGCATCAGTGACATTGCCACTTATGGTTCTTTTACTTTGGGCACTGGAATACTGAAAAATAATACACAGTAGGGAAATCAGTACAAGTCTAATGGTAATAGGCATAAAAAAAATCAGGTATATTCTTCCGTAAAGCCTGCAACAAATACGGGCAAGGCTGGTTAAATATACTGAATACTACGTATTTTCCTCAGAAATATTGACATCAAACTTTATCTTCTTCGCAATTGTTCAAAGAAGGATGGCTTTAATCAAATTTACAAGTAAGGGCATATACTGCCCAAAAGGCGACTTTTACATTGACCCCTGGAAACCTGTTCAGCTAGCTGTAACCACCCATGGTCATGCAGATCATGTAAAAGCAGGCAATCAGGCCTATTTATGTCATGAGCTAACAAAACCTATTCTTCTCCATAGATTGGGTCCCGATTTAAAGATTCAAACGCTTTCTTATGGGGAACAGATCCAGATCAATGGCGTAAACCTTAGTTTATTTCCTGCCGGTCATGTGATCGGCTCTGCTCAGGTAAGATTGGAATATAAAGGAGAAATCTGCGTAGTATCCGGTGATTACAAAGTAGCCTACGATGGCATCAGTACTGCTTTTGAACCTGTAAAATGCCATACCTTTGTTTCCGAAAGCACTTTTGGCTTACCTATTTATAACTGGCTGCCACAGCAAGAGGTTTTCGATCAGATCAGCAGCTGGCTGAGCAACAATCAGCGTCAACAAAAAACAAGTATACTAACCGCTTACAGTCTTGGAAAAGCACAAAGGCTGATTAAAGGATTGAGTGGCACCGGTCAGAAAATATATGTTCATGCTGCTATAGCCAACCTGAATGAAGCTTTCATTAAGGCTGGTGTGGAGCTTCCGGAAACCATCAGGATCAGTCCGGAAATCAGCAAAGCGGAACTTCAGGAAGGAATTCTGATTGTTCCACCAGCAGTAGCCGAAGGCCGTTGGATTAAGACATTAAGTCGCCCGGTAATGGGAGTTTGTTCTGGCTGGATGCAGGTACGCGCAGCACGTAGATGGCGAGGTTCTGACGCTGGATTTGCCTTGAGCGACCATGCCGATTGGCCGGGATTGTTATCAGCAATTAAAGCCACTGAAGCGGAAAAAGTATATGTTACACATGGCTACACTGCCACTTTTTCCAAATACCTAAATGAAATCGGCATTGCCGCAGAAGAAGTGAAAACGCAATATGGAGCGGAAGATGAGGAGGTGATCAATTGAGACGCTTCACCGAACTCATCGCTCAGCTGGAAACCAGCAATAAAACCAATGATAAATTGGCTGCATTGGTCGCTTATTTCAGTGAGGCCGACGACCAGGATAAGCCGTATGTGATTGCGATGTTTACCGGAAAAAAACCAAAGCGTCCGGTAAGCACTGCACTACTTAAAGAATGGGCCATCGAGAAAAGTGGCATCCCTGCATGGCTATTTACCGAAAGCTACCATAATGTGGGTGACCTGAGTGAGACGATTGCCCTGATATTACCGCCTCCCAGTAGACCGAGCGACCTTAAATTAACAGAATGGATCAAGAGGTTATCTGCCCTTAACGGACTTGATGATGCTTCCAAAAAGGAATTCATTACCAATTCCTGGGACAGCCTGAATATCCAGGAGCGCTTTGTGTTTAATAAACTGATTTCCGGCAATTTCAGAATCGGTGTATCCGGTAAGATGCTGGTCAATGCTTTGGCCAAACAGAGTGATACCCCTGCCAACCAAATCATGCATAGCATCATGGGCAAATGGAATCCCGAAGAGATTACTTATCAGGAGCTGATTGCAGGCGTCCATGTTAATACCGACAACTCCTGGCCCTACCCATTTTGTCTGGCTTATGCCTTAGATCAGCCCCCGGAATCATTAGGGGATTTAGAAGAGTGGCAGGCAGAATGGAAATGGGATGGCATCCGCGGCCAAATTGTAAAACGTGGCGGAGAATTATTCATCTGGTCGAGAGGGGAAGAACTGGTGACCGATCAATTTCCTGAACTTCATTTCCTAAAAGACGCATTACCCGATGGAACGGTGCTAGACGGAGAGATTCTAGCCATAAAAGCAGGAAAAGTATTGCCTTTCTCCGTATTACAACAGCGCCTCAACCGTAAAACTATTGCCAAGATTCAATTGGAAAATGCACCTATCGGCTTTTACTGCTACGACTTGCTCGAATATCAGGGAACAGACCAGCGTGATCAACCCCTTAAAAACAGAAGAAAACGGTTAGCTGCGCTCATTTCCGAAATCCCCGCAGAAGAAACCCTATTACTATCTCCGCTAGTCGAAGCAAAAACATGGCAGGAACTTGCCGGGTTCAGGGCAGATTCCAGAGCCATGAACAGCGAAGGTCTGATGCTTAAAAAACAGGATTCATTATACCATAGCGGTCGAAAACGCGGAGATTGGTGGAAATGGAAAATCAATCCTTACACCGTCGATGCCGTGATGATTTACGCCCAGAAAGGGAGTGGCAGAAGGGCCGGATTCTTCACAGATTACACTTTTGCCGTACGTGATGGTGATCTGCTGATCACCATTGCTAAAGCCTATTCCGGATTAACGGATGCAGAGATTAAAGAGGTGGATGCTTTCGTAAAGAAAAATGCAATAGAAAAATTTGGTCCGGTACGTACAGTTAAACCAGAACTGGTATTTGAAATTGCTTTTGAAGGCATTGCGGAGAGTAAAAGACATAAAGCTGGCCTCGCCCTGCGTTTCCCTAGAATTGCCCGTTGGAGGAAGGATAAAAAGCCAGAAGATATCAACACTTTAGCTGATTTAAGACAGTTGTTACATTCTACATTATAAAAGATATGGGCTTATTAGAGCAGAGCAAGGGATACAAACAAGTCATTCGATGGCTAAAAACTGGCAAAAGAAAACCTTTCCAGTTTCAGAGTGATGCCTGGCAATATTATGCTGAAGGATATAGCGGATTGATCAATGCGCCTACAGGATTTGGAAAAACATTTTCTCTATTCCTCGCAGTACTGATCGAGGAATTGAATGAGCAGGAAGAAAACAGATTGAAGTCAGGATTAAAAAGAGGCAGGGAAAAACCGGTAAAGCACAGTAAAGGGTTAAAACTGATCTGGATTACCCCATTGCGTTCTTTGGCAAAAGATCTTGCCCGGGCCATGCGGGAAGTATGTCTGGAATTAGAGCTGGACTGGCAAATTTCCGTTAGGAACGGCGATACTACTGCCACGGAAAAACTAAAGCAGAAAAAGCAAATGCCGGAAGTGCTGATCATCACACCAGAAAGTATGCATTTACTACTGGCACAGAAAAACAATGCTACTCATTTTCATCAATTGCGTTGCATTGTTGCCGATGAATGGCATGAATTGATGGGGAGTAAACGTGGGGTAATGGCAGAGCTGGCCATCTCCAGAATCAAGGGCATCCTCAAAGTGCAACATCCAGAACGCTTACTTCGAATATGGGGCATTTCTGCCACCATAGGAAATCTGGAACAAGCCATGGAGGTATTGGTGCCCTATCCCGATTTGCTAAAAATCATCATCAAAACTGACCTAGAAAAAAAGATTATCATCAAATCTATCCTTCCTGATCACATTGATATGTTGCCCTGGGCAGGCCATTTGGGCCACAAATTAGCACATAAATTGTTACCTATCATCCATAAAAGCAAGACGAGCCTAATTTTCACCAATACCCGTGGACAGGCAGAATTGTGGTATCAAAATTTGTTGGCATTGGATGAAAACCTCGCGGGAGTATTGGCTATACACCATGGTTCTATTGATTATGAATTGCGGAACTGGATTGAAGATGCGTTACATTCAGGTGTACTAAAAGCGGTCATCAGCACCTCTTCCCTTGATCTTGGCGTAGATTTTAAACCGGTAGACACCGTAGTCCAGATTGGTTCCCCAAAAGGAGTAGCCAGGTTTTTGCAACGTGCAGGAAGAAGTGGCCACTCTCCAAATGAAACCTCAAAGATATACTTTCTGCCCACACATGCACTGGAATTGGTGGAAGCCGCGGCCATTAAAGAAGCTGCAAAAACACAACAGATAGAGAGTCGGGAGCCAGTAGTCATGGCCTTTGATACGCTTGTTCAATACCTGGTTACGCTGGCTGTTGGCGATGGTTTTGACGATCAGGAGATTTTTAAAGAAATAAAAGAAACGCATGCTTTCCAGGAAATCTTAGCCTCAGAATGGAGCTGGGTCATGCAGTTTATCACTACTGGTGGCGACAGCCTTACGGCTTACAACGAATTTAAGAAAGTCGTTAAATCGGATGGGCTATGGAAGGTGGAAAGCCGACAAATCGCCATGCGCCACCGCCTTCACATTGGGACAATTGTGAGCGATGCCATGATCAAAGTAAAATACCTTAGCGGTGGCTACATTGGTATGGTGGAAGAGTCTTTCCTCGCCAAATTAAAAGCAGGGAATAGTTTTACCCTTGCCGGGAGAATTCTCGAATTTGTAATGATCAAGGAGATGACAGCCCTGGTGAGGCGTAGCAAAGCAAAGAAAGCAATCAGCCCAAGCTGGATGGGCGGCAGGATTTCATTGAGCGCCAATCTGGGGAGTATCTTAAGAAAAAAATATAATGAAGCCCTTGATAAAAACCACCAGGATGAAGAACTGGACATCATCATGCCACTTTTCGAAAGACAGGCAGCGGTGTCTCATGTTCCGAAAAGCGATGAATTTTTACTGGAACTGATCCATACCAAAGATGGCTATCATTTCTTTACCTACCCATTTGAAGGTCGTATGGTTCATGAAGCAATGGCCGCATTGATTGCCTATCGTCTTAGTCTTCATACCCCGATTAGCTTCTCCATTGCCATGAATGATTACGGTTTTGAATTACTGGCAGAACACCCCATTCCTTTAGATGAAAAGAACATCAAAACCTTATTTAGTCCAGAAAATCTAGCTGAAGACATTGTAAGCAGTATCAATGCGACAGAAATGGCCAGGAGAAAGTTCAGAGATATCGCTTGTATCTCCGGTTTGGTATTTCAGGGATTCCCGGGCAAATATACCGCCAACAAGCATTTACAATCTTCTGCCTCCTTATTTTTCAGTGTTTTTAGTGATTATGATCCACACAATCTATTGTTGCGTCAGGCTTATGAAGAGGCTTTTTACCAGCAAATTGAAGAACCCAGATTGTTGGCGGCCTTACAACGCATCCAGCAAAGTACCATCATTATAACTAAACCCGAAAGCTATACGCCATTATGTTTCCCAATAAAAGTAGATAGTCTAAGGGAAAATATGAGTACCGAAGAACTAGGGCAAAGAATTGAAAGGATGACTCTTGAAGCAGATAAAAAAAGTATATTCCGTAAAATTAAAGCTAAAAAATGAACATAACCTGTAGCGGAGAGACCCTGATACTGAACACTGAAAGGGCAATTTTCTGGCCAGAGCAGCAATTATTGGTCATCAGCGACCTACATATTGGGAAGCCTGCACATTTCCGTAAGCATGGAATACAGGTTCCTTCTACCCTTGGCGACCAGGATTTACAGCGACTCGCAGGCCTCATTGATCTTTATAAACCCAGCACAGTGTTGATTACCGGAGATCTTTTTCATGATCAGCTCAATAGTGATGTAGACCTGTTTTCGGCTTGGAAAGCCTCCTTTAATACAACTAAATTCCTATTGATTAAAGGCAATCACGATAGGTTACTAGAGAAGGATTACAAAGATTTAGGAATTGAAGTCTATGAAAAAGAAATGATTTGTCCGCCTTTCCGGTTTATCCACGATCGGCCCGATGCTGCAAGCGAATACTATACGATTTCAGGACATATCCATCCGGGAGTTAGGATATATGGAAAAGCAAGGCAAAGTTTAAACCTACCTTGCTTTTACTTTGGTTCAACCTATGCAGTGCTACCTGCATTTAGCGCCTTTACCGGATTAAGTATGCTCAAGCCACAACAAGGAGATCGTTTTTATGCCATCAGCCCAGGCCGTATCATTGAAGTTTAGGCCTGGAATGATCGCGCTTTTAAATTTCGTCTAAGGCCTGGGTAATGGTCTCATAAATATAATCCAGGTCCTCATCGCTGATGATGTATGGAGGTAAAATGTATATAATATTTCCTAAAGGCCTTAACACAATTCCTCTATCCAGGAAATAAAGATAAAGTTGATTTCTCAATCCGCTTAAATAGGAAGTATCGTTTCCTGTTTCCCATTCCATCACTAGAATAGTCCCTTTCTGACGCACATCTTTAAGCTTTGGATGGTCCTTTATCTGCGCTGCAAATGCCTCATTCTTTGCTTTTATCCGTTGGATATTTGGCAAAGTTTCCGGACTCAGCAGAATATCCATACTGGCCAAAGAAGCGGCACAAGCCACTGGATTGGCCGTAAAAGAATGTCCGTGGTATAAAGTCTTCAGTTTATCTTCGCTTAAAAATGCTTCAAATACTTTCTGATTACAAGTGGTTACACCTAATGGCATCGTACCACCGGTAAGTCCTTTAGAAAGACAGAAAATATCAGGAGCGTTGGTTAAGGTTTCACAGGCAAAGTAAGTTCCTGTACGACCAAAACCTGTCATTACTTCATCAGCGATGGTCAAAATTCCATGCTTCTGACAAGTTTCAATCAGTTGATCCAGGTGTTCAGCCTCATACATCAGCATCCCTCCGGCACCAAGCACCATCGGTTCAAAGATGAAACAAGCTACCTCATTACTCAGGTAATTGATTTTAGACTTGATCTGCTCAATATTCGCAGCAGTAGGAAGATCGATAAATTCCACATCAAACAGCATAGAACTGAAAGGTCCGGTAAAAATACTACGACCACTTACAGACATTGCACCAAAGGTATCCCCATGGTAAGCATCTTTAAAAGCGATGATCTTAGTACGTGTGGTACTTCCGCTGTTAGACCAAAACTGCAAACACATTTTCAGGGCCACTTCAACTGCTGTAGATCCATTATCGGTATAAAAAACCTTTTCCTGGCCTGCAGGAAGGATTTCCAATAATCTTTCAGCCAGTAACACTGCTGGTTCATGAGTAAAGCCAGCAAAAATCACATGCTCCAACACATTCAGTTGCTCTGCTACTTTTTTAGCAATATGGGGATGTGCATGTCCATGAATATTCACCCACCAGCTGGAAACAGCATCAATATACTTCTTCCCATCTTCATCAAATAGGTATACACCCTCTCCCCTAACAATTGGAATATGCGGTAAAGCATTTTTCATTTGAGTATAAGGGTGCCAGATTACTTTCTGATCTCTTTCTGCTAAAGTCATGCTTAAATATTTTTGTTGACTAGTAATTCAACTACTTTCTGATCTGTTTTAAAAGTAACATCTTCCACTTTAAGGTCTTTTAAATCTACCCATCTGAAAGCCTGCAAGCTATCCCCATCAAAGTCAAAAGGGATGGTTTTAAAATCCAGTAATAAGGGCTGAACCTCTTTTACCATATAATAAATACTTAAAATCTGACTGTCATTAAAGGACGATTGCTCATAGAAGTCGGTGGTATAAATATGCTCCAGTACTTCTACTTCGGCATTACACTCTTCCATAAACTCTCTTTTGAGTGCGTCGATCAGGCCTTCACCCAGCTCTAGTCCACCACCAGGGAATTTACTAAAAATCCTCCCTCCAGACTGCTCATCACTGATCAGTACTTGATTGTCAGCATTAATAAGCAGGCCGTATACCCTTACGTTAAAATAACTCATTGATCGAAATGTTTTTGATTTTTTGTTGCATTGTCCACTGTCCATGGAATTTCCTTGCGGAACTCTTCCTGTCTGACCTTACAGTTTTTCATCTTGCAATAGTTGCAACATGCCGGCAAGCAAGGATCTGCGTGGATAAAAAGTTCTGTAGTATGTGCTGCATTCACATTGATCAATTGATCAATGGCAGATATTTCATGATGAACCTGATTAAGGTCAAAATAATAAGGTAAAGTAATGTGACAATCAATGTGAAGATCTGCGCCATATTGTTGTGCCCTTAAATTATGGACATCAATCCAGGATTCCTGTCTATTTTCCTGTAGTATGGCTACAATTTCTTTGACCAGCTCTACATTACTTTCGTCCATCAATCCGCCTACCGATCTCCTGGTGAGCTTGTATCCGTTATAGATAATATATAATCCGAGTAGAATAGAGATGACACTATCCAGCCAGAATATCTGTGTGATTTGTATTAAAATGATCCCTACCACCAGGCCGGCACTGGTAATCGCGTCGGTCATGAGGTGTTTCCCATCGGCTTCCAATGTAATGGAGCGATGCTTTTTACCGGTATTAATCAGGTAAAGGCCTACCAGCAGGTTCACAATTCCGGTAACACCGATAATGATTGCTCCTTCAAAAAGCTGTTTGATTTCGCGAGGAAAAACCAGGTCGTAACTAGATTTAAAAACGATAATTAATCCGGCGATGGCGATCAGTATGCCCTCCACAAAAGCGGAGAAGAATTCAACTTTCCCATGTCCATAGGGATGATTTTCATCTTTCGGGAGTGTGGCGAGGTAGATGCTGTAAAAAGCAAAACCGCTGGCCAGAACATTGACAATGCTTTCTGCCGCATCCGTAAGGATGGCATTGGAATGTGTCATAAAATACGCTCCAAATTTAGCGAGCATCAAAATGACACTAATGCATAAGGAAACGAGTATTGCTTTTTTCTGAGGTAACAATTGGCAGAGTTTAGCCGTCAAAAATACGTTTTAACCAGCAAACTACATTAAAAAGTATTTTTTTTAGTTTATAATTCCGTTAGGTTTATATATTTGCGTTCTCACAAAATTATATTTGCTTGCGCACAAAATATTATGACATTTTTATCCAACAGAATCAATAACCTTTCAGAGTCACAGACCATTAAAATGGCAAAGTTAGGTAGAGAGCTATCCTCAAAAGGGATCGATGTAATCAACCTTAGCTTCGGTGAACCAGATTTCTTTACTCCAGAGTTTGTAAAGGATGCAGCGAAGATCGCTGTGGACGAAAACTACTCTTATTATACTCCTGTATCAGGTTATCCTGAATTACGTAAGGCAATTGCTGATAAGTTATTGAGAGAAAATGGACTAAACTATGGTTTTGATCAAATCGTAGTTTCTACTGGCGCAAAACAATCTTTGGCCAATGCGGTAATGTGTCTTGTAAACCCTGGAGAAGAGGTTATTGTACCTACTCCTTACTGGGTATCTTACTCAGAAATGATCAAACTTGCGGAAGGCGAAACAGTATTTATCAATGCTACCGTAGAAAACAACTTTAAAATTACTGGTGCACAATTGGAGGCGGCAATCACGCCTAAAACCAAATTGTTCATGTTCTCTTCTCCATGTAACCCTACAGGATCTGTTTATTCGAAAGAAGAACTTGCTGACCTGGTTGCTGTATTTGAGAAATATCCAAATATCTATATCATCTCTGATGAGATTTACGAACACATTAACTTTGTAGGAAAACATGCTTCGATTGCTGAATTTGATTCTATCAAAGACAGAGTGATCTTAATCAATGGTTTCTCAAAATCTTATGCAATGACTGGATGGCGTGTAGGCTATATGGCCTCCAACAAAGAAATTGCTAATGCTTGCGATAAAATGCAGGGACAAGTAACTTCGGGAACTTCTTCTATTGCACAACGTGCTGCTTTACACGCTTACCAAGGTGGTTTAGAATCTGTAAGCGCGATGGTAGATGAATTCAGAAGCCGTAGAGATATCGTTTACTCTTTATTAAAAGAGATTCCAAACATCAAAGTAAACCTTCCTGATGGTGCTTTCTACTTCTTCCCAGAGGTTAAAGCTTATTTCGGAACTAGCACTGGCGATTACAAAATCACTAATGCAGAAGATCTTTGTCTTTACCTATTAAACGAAGCTCATGTTTCTACAGTAACAGGTGAAGCATTCGGTAACGAAGATTGTATCAGAATTTCTTACGCTGCTGCGGAAGATAAATTAAGAGATGCTGTATTGAGAATCAAAAATGCTTTATCAAAATTAAGCTAAGATAACATACTTCATAAAAAAAGCCGGTTTCCTAAACAGAAACCGGCTTTTTTGTGCCTTATAAAACTCATCAATTATTTAAATAATTAAGTAAATAAAATAACCATCCGCTTTTCATCCCCGAATCTTTGCTGAAGGGCAAACATTCGAATGTCTTCAAAGCTAGATGTCCATTTTATTGCTATCCACCATGCTATCCACCATGCTTTCCATCATGCTATTTAGTGTAGCGAGTAAATATCCCAAAGGAACATCGTTACAGTGCAGATTGATCTCGGAAAAGGCCTAGAAAGTTTTCCGCCCTTCAGCGGAAAAGGTTTCAGCCTTTGAGGAGTATCGACCTGCATTGTAACAGGCACAAGTCCTAATTACGAGCGAATTGCTTCAACAGGGTCTAGTCTCGACGCCGAATATGCTGGCCAAAAGCCTGAAATCACCCCTATCACTACTGATATCGTAAATCCAAGTATAATATTCTTCATAAACAGTGTCATTTCAAATCCGCCTGCGGTGAGTCCGAGTGTCAGCAAATAAACCAATAACAATCCAAAAGCCCCTCCTAATAAACACAGTGCAATTGCCTCAAACAGGAACTGCAACAGAATAAAATAATTCTTTGCGCCCAGCGACTTCTGAATTCCGATAATATTGGTCCGTTCTTTCACAGAAACGAACATAATATTGGCAATACCAAAACCTCCGACAAGGATCGAGAAACCACCGATTACCCAACCTGCGATATCTACCACACCGAACATCTGATCGAGCTGATTGGAGGCGATGGTACTTTTATTCAGTGCAAAATCATCTTCTGCCCCTGGCTTAGTTCGTCTAATCGCTCTTAATGCACCTCTGATCTCACTTTCCACTTCCTCGAGGGCGACATAATCCTTACCTCTTACCGTGATTGTAGGATCATATCGTTCACTCTCAACATCCATAATCCCTTTGGCAAAATTGATCGGCATCAGGACATTTTTATCCTGGGACATGCCCATCATATCTTCTCCCTCTTTCTTAAACACGCCCACAACGGTTAATCTTCTTCCCATTACAGAAATCGCTTTACCGATCGCAGGCTCACCATTAAACAAACCATCGGCGATATCGGCACCAATAATAACCACCGGTGAGCCGGATTTCCCTTCACTTTCTGTAAAATACCTACCCTCTTGAAAGTCCAGATTCCAGGTTTTATTAAAATCCTGCGAAGCGGCCCTGATGGCACCACCTTCTACGGAGTTACTTCTATATTTTATGGTTCTACCATTGGCAGAAATTTCATAGGAAACACCTTCTACATATTCCAAACGATCTTTCAGTCCTTCATAATCCCTCAATGATGGTTCAGGTCTGTTCACATATTTCCACCATGGGTAATCACCGAATCCACCCCAAGGCCATTTTTGCACGAATACCGTACTGGAACCTAGTTTATCAATACTCGCCTGCAATTTACCTCTCAGGGTATCTACAGCAGAGAAAACGAAGATAATGGTGAATATACCGATGGTGATTCCCAATAAGGAAAGCATGGTACGCGTTTTATTTTGGCGTAGCGCATCTAGTGCAAATCGAAAACTTTCGCCTATTAGTCTGAGAATAATCATAATTAGGGTTTAGACCAAAAATAGCCAAAAAGGTTACAGTGAAATCTTATATAATATAAAAAATACACGGTAGTACTAAAAATAGATGTATACCGTCAAAAAACCAATTGAACCATTTAAATATTACAATATTTATTAATAAATTTAATATTAAATAATAAAACTGATTTATCATCCAAAATAAATTCAGTTGACTAAGCACTTTAAATAGTCGGTGACCTTAAAAAAAACCGGATAGGCATTGAATATTTAACAATTCAGGGACATACTCTGCGGATTATTTGTGGAAAACAAAATTATATTTCGTAAATTTGCGCCCTTAATTATCACATCGAAAAAATATGAAGTTATCTCAATTTAAGTTTAATCTACCTGAATCATTAGTTGCCAATAATCCTTCAGAGCATAGGGACGAAGCCCGTTTAATGGTTTTGCATAAAGATAGTGGCAAAATTGAACATAAAATATTCAAGGATGTTTTAAGTTATTTTGACGACCAGGATGTCATGATTTTAAACAACACCAAAGTTTTTCCTGCACGTTTATACGGCAATAAAGAAAAAACTGGTGCAACGATTGAAGTATTTTTGCTACGTGAATTGAACAAAGAGTTGCGTTTATGGGACGTTTTAGTAGACCCTGCTCGTAAAATTCGTGTTGGAAACAAGCTATACTTCGGTGATGACGACCTATTGGTTGCAGAAGTTGTAGACAATACTACTTCCCGCGGACGTACCATTCGTTTTTTATTTGACGGTACTGACGAAGAGTTCAGAAAAAACATTGAAATTCTAGGAGAAACTCCACTTCCAAAATATATCAAGCGTAAAGCTACTGCTCAGGATAAAGAGCGTTACCAAACCATCTTCGCTAAGCATGAAGGTGCGGTTGCAGCTCCTACAGCAGGATTACACTTCAGCAGAGAGTTGATGAAACGTCTGGAACTGAAAGGTATAAACTTTGCAGAAGTAACCTTACATGTAGGTTTAGGTACTTTCAGATCTGTGGAAGTAGAAGACTTAACGAAACATAAAATGGATTCTGAGCAATTCATTATTGAGCAGAAAGATGCGAATATCGTAAACAAAGCGATTGAAGAAAAAAGAAGAATCTGTGCGGTAGGGACAACTTCTATGCGTGCGATTGAATCTGCTGTTTCTTCAGGAAAATTGTTAAAACCAGCAAACGACTGGACGAGCAAATTCATCTTCCCTCCTTATGATTTCAGCATTGCGAATTCAATGATTACCAATTTCCACACTCCTGAATCTACGCTACTGATGATGGTAAGTGCTTTTGGTGGATACGATTACGTAAGAAATGCTTATGAAGTAGCTTTAAAAGAAAAATACCGCTTCTACAGTTATGGAGATGCGATGTTGATCATCTAATTAAAAATATAACGATTAAAATAGGAGATTTTGAACCATTAAGGTTTGGATCTCCTATTTTTGTTTAGCACCATTCCCAACATCTTTTTTAGCCCAATCATGAAGTATTACGCAATTATAGTCGCAGGAGGTTCCGGATCAAGAATGCAGAGCGATATTGCCAAGCAGTTTTTGCTGTTGGATGGCAAACCTATCCTGATGCATACCCTGGAGGCCTTTGCGAATGCTGAGTTACAACCTGAAATACTGCTTGTTTTAAACATCCACCAGCACCAATACTGGGAAGAACTCTGCAAAGCCCACAGCTTTAGCGTTAAGCATTTAGTAGTAAAGGGTGGGGAACAGCGTTTTCACTCCGTTAAAAACGGTTTAAAGGCCATTAAAGGCAAAGGAATCGTGGCTATCCATGATGCCGTTCGCCCATTGGTCTCTTCGGCTCTGATTTCACGTTCTTTTGCTGCTGCCGAAGCGAATGGCAATGCCGTTGCCGGCGTAAAGGCTACAGATTCTGTGAGGATCATCAATATAGAAGGTAAGACTGAGGCCTTAAACCGCGAGAACCTGCTCATGATCCAGACCCCACAAACCTTTGCAATAGAGCTATTGAGGAAAGCTTATCAGCAACCTTTCAGAAATGAATTCACCGATGATGCTTCCGTAGTGGAGTATGCCGGCTATCAGATCCAGGTGATTGAAGGAGCCAGGGAAAACATAAAGATTACCTATCCTGAGGATTTGGAAATTGCTTCGATCTTAAAAAAGAAAGGCTTCTGATTTTCTCAGAAGCCTCTAACTATATTAAAGAATAAATAAGAAAATTAAGCTGCTCTGTTGATAATTTTCAGAATGATAGCGATCACAGCAATCACCAAAAGAACATGAATCAGACTACCTACATTAGGGCCAAATCCTTGAAAGAAGAACCCAATCACCCATAATATCACTAATACGACTGCTACTAAATAAAGTAAATTTCCCATAACGTTTGATTTTAAGATCTGTATTTTTAGATGAAATTAATTGAGGTTATTTTTACAACCCATGACATTACATAAACAATCATCATTCCAAAAAAGTTCTGGCACAAAAAAAAGGCCCTGTGTTTACAGGACCTTTACAGTTAAAAATATCGTCTTCCTTGAAGATTAGTATTCGTCTTCGTTGAAGAAGAAATCATCTTTAGTAGGATAATCTGGCCAAATTTCTTCGATGGTTTCGTATGGTTCCCCATCATCTTCCAAAGCTTGTAAATTTTCAATCACCTCTACTGGTGCGCCTGATCTTATCCCGTAATCAATTAATTCGTCTTTTGTTGCAGGCCATGGAGCGTCTTCCAAATGCGATGCGAGTTCTAGTGTCCAATACATATTTCCTATCCTAATTAAGTTATTCTATTCGTTTCGCAAAAGTATATTAAAAAACCTGAGCAAAACAAACTTTTTTTCAACCATTTTTAGAGCCTTGGAATCCAGATGTTTTCCGTTGCTTTTGCGTCTAAGTTCAGTTTACGTGCCAAAACAAATAAATAATCGCTTAAACGGTTCAAATATATCGTCATTTTTTCGTCAACAAAGCTTTCAGACGCCAAATGTACAGTCAAACGTTCAGCACGTCTGCATACACAACGGGCTAAGTGGCAATAGGAAACCACTGTTGTACCTCCTGGTAACACAAAATGTTTCAATTCTGGCAACAATGTGTTCATATTGTCCATCTCCTCTTCGAGCAGGGTAATGTCCGCATCGTGGAGATCCGGGATTTTCATTCTCGATTTTTCAGGATCAGCAGCTAATGCAGCGCCAACCGTAAATAACCTGTCCTGAATTTCCTTCAACACTTTCTGATGGTGGGGATCAATTTCCTGGCACATGATGAGTCCGATATAAGAGTTCAGCTCATCTACCGTTCCATAGCATTCGATGCGTAAGTGGAACTTAGGCACACGGGTTCCACCAATTAAGGAAGTCAACCCTTTGTCGCCGGTTTTGGTATATATCTTCATATTGGAAAATTAACCAATTTTTTCGAAGTCATCACCACTTTGCTCTAATTTAACAAGGCGTGGAGAAACCGTTTTGATATCTGTATTCAGGTAATCATTTTCAATCAAACCATCACGCATACGTACGATACGGTGGGCGTGTTGTGCGATATCTTCCTCGTGAGTAACGAGAATAATTGTATTTCCTTTGCTGTGAATTTCTTCTAGCAGGCCCATAATTTCTACTGATGTTTTAGTATCCAGGTTACCTGTAGGTTCATCGGCAAGGATTATCGAAGGATTATTGATTAAAGCTCTAGCTACGGCTACCCTTTGTCGCTGACCACCGGAAAGTTCGTTTGGCTTGTGCATTACACGATTTCCCAAACCTACATTTTCCAATGCCTTGTGCGCTCTTGCATCACGTTCCTTTTTATTTGCGCCTGCATAAATCAATGGCAGAGCCACATTATCCAGGGAAGTAGAGCGTGGTAATAAATTAAAAGTCTGGAATACAAAGCCGATTTCCTTGTTACGAACTTCTGCCAGTTCATTCTCTGTCATCTGACTTACATTGATCCCATTTAGCACATACGTACCTTTACTTGGGGTATCTAAACAACCCAGAATATTCATCAAGGTAGATTTCCCGGAACCTGATGGCCCCATTAATGCTACAAATTCACCTTTTTGGATATCCAATGAAACTGATTTTAAAGCATGGATCACTTCTGATCCGATCACGTATTTACGGCCTATATCTTTGATGTTGATTAACGCTTTTTCCATTGGTAGCTAAATTATTCTGGTTTTTGTTTTAGACGGCAACCTACCCTCGAATGTTACATCCGGCTTTATTTTTCTAAGATTTTAGGCACCATAAAGAAGTTTTCATTGTGTTTCGCTGCATTTTTCAATCCATCTGCCACAGAAATTTCTTGTTTCACCACATCTTCACGCCAAACATTCTCTTCTTCATTCATATACACCAATGGCGCTACCCCTTTGGTATCCAACTCATTGAGCTGTTCCATAAAGGTAAGAATCTTATTCATATCCCCCATTAGGCTATCGACTTCTTTCTCTTCAATGGCGATTCGGGCCAGGTCGGCCACCTTATATATGGTTTCTTTATCTATGGTCATGCGCTAAGCAGTTTACTATTTATTAAATCAAAGATGCGTTCTTTTAACTGATCTGCATCTGTTATCGTTAAATCAGCGGTATCAACCGGCTGATGGATGTAAATATCACAAATTCCCGGCGTACTACCATATTTTGAGCCATCATCCCACATCTTTTTCCAGACATCGGATAAACTTACGGGAACAATAGACAGGTTTTTCTCTATGGCTAGGCGGAATGGACCATTCTTAAAAGACTGCAGAACAGGCGGATAATGATGTCCGTCAATCCCTCCTTCCGGGAAGATAATCAGGCTCCAACCCGCTTCCAGTCGCTCTCCAGCCTTTTTAAAAGCTCTAAAAGCCGAAATATTACTATCCCTGTTTACCGGAATATCGATCGTTTTAAAAAAGATTTTCAACATCGGATTCTTCAACAATGCCTCCTTCCCCATAAAATGAAATTTCCCCTGTGCGAGGATACAAAAAATCATGATGTCCAGGTTGGACGTATGGTTGGCGCAATATATATAGGTCTGATTTTTGTCTAAAGGCTGCTCAAAAGTGAACCTAAAAAAGAAGCCCGTGAGCCAGCTACTGAGAAAGCTATTGGCTTTTCGTAGCCTGTTGAGCGTTAGATATCCTTTCGGAGACTGTGCAGCGGCATAGTAAAAAGGATAAAATACTACCGAAAGCGACAGGATAATAAAGATAGAATAGATTCGATGGCTATGCTTTAAGAGTCGGATCATTGATTCAAAGCTACTATTTTTTTAAAGACAGCACTGCTAAAATCCTCATTCCAATGTAAATTCCTTATTAAAGCAGTTTATAAAAGATAAAAATGAAATTATAGGCCTCCCCAATACCTGTTTTTTCTTAATTTCGTTGCATGAAAGAAACGGTAGTTAGCGGGATACGTCCTACAGGAAAATTACACCTGGGAAATTATTTTGGTGCGGTTAAAAACTTTGTGAAGATGCAATACGATTACAATTGCTACTTTTTCATTGCCGACCTTCATTCTTTAACCACACACCCAACTCCTGACGATCTTCATGGTTATGTAAAACATGTATTAGTAGAATATCTTGCTTGCGGAATTGATCCGGAAGAAACCACCATCTATGTTCAGTCTGACGTTCCTGAAGTTGCAGAGTTGTATTTATACTTGAATATGAATGCCTATATGGGCGAATTGGAGCGCAGTGCTTCTTTTAAAGACAAAATCAGATCACAATCAGACAATGTAAATGCTGGTTTATTAACTTATCCAACCTTAATGGCTGCGGATATTTTGATCCACAAAGCGACTAAAGTTCCAGTAGGAAAAGATCAGGAACAGCACCTGGAAATGACCCGTACTTTCGGAAATCGTTTCAACAGAATGTACAAGACAGACCTTTTCCCTGAATCATTTGCTTTCAACTATTCAGAGAACCTGGTAAAAGTTCCCGGATTAGATGGAAAAGGAAAAATGAGTAAATCTTCTGGTGAAGGAAGTTGCATTTACCTTGCTGACAGCCCTGAAATTATCCGTAAAAAAGTTTCCCGTGCAGTAACAGACGGTGGACCAACGGAAGACAATCAGCCAAAACCAGAGGCGATTCAAAACTTATTTGATTTAATGAAAATCGTTTCTCCGGCAGATACTATGGCTCATTTCGATGGTCTATATAACAAATGTGAGATTCGTTATGGCGATTTCAAAAAACAACTTGCAGAAGACATGATCGTTTTCAATACCCCTATCCGTGAAAAAATTGAAGAACTTTCTAAAGACACTTCTTATTTACGTCAGGTAGCGAAACATGGTGCATTAAAAGCCAGAGAAAGCGCACAAAAAACCATTAAAGAAGCAAGAGAACTGATCGGATTCAAATCCTTTTAGTCTTAAAATTAGATCATATAGCTACGGAAGCTAGATAAATTATTAAAATATGCATATAGCTATAGTTGGAAATATTGGTGCCGGTAAAACCACATTAACAGAATTACTTGCCAAACATTATGGCTGGGAGGCGCTGTACGAGGAAGTTGAGGACAATCCTTATCTGGAAGATTTTTATAGCGACATGAAACGATGGAGCTTTAACTTACAGATTTACTTCTTAAACAGTCGTTTTCAGCAGATTGTAGACATTGAAAATAATAAGCGTAATGTAATTCAGGATAGAACCATTTATGAGGATGCGCATATTTTCGCAGAGAATCTTCATGAAATGGGCTTAATGACCACCAGGGATCACAACAATTACCGTGACATATTTGAGAATATTACCTCATTTATCAAACCACCGGATTTATTGGTGTACCTGCGTGCCTCGGTTCCTACGCTAGTAAATAATATCCAGCGCCGTGGCCGTGAGTATGAAGCCAGTATCCGAATTGATTATTTATCGAAGCTGAATGAAAAATATGAAGCCTGGATTAAAGATTACAATATGGGGAAATTACTGATTCTTGATAAGAATAAGCTTGATTTCACGAATAACCCAGAAGATCTGGGCAGTATTATCCGATCTATTGATGCAGAAATAAACGGTTTATTCTAAGATGAAGGTACTTGGTGTAATTCCAGCCCGCTTTGCTTCTACGCGTTTCCCCGGAAAACCATTAGTGGATATTCAGGGGAAAAGCATGATCCGCAGGGTTTATGAACAGGCGCTTAAAGCGACAGGGCTAGACAAAGTGGTAGTGGCTACAGACGATGAGCGTATTGCTGAGGAGTTGAAAAGTTTTGGTGGCGAGTACATCATGACTGGTTCGGAGCACCAAAGCGGTACGGACCGTTGTGCAGAAGTTGCCAGACAACTTCCAGGTTTTGATGTCCTGATCAATATCCAGGGCGATGAACCTTTCATTGACCCGGCACAGATAGACCTCCTGGTATCCTGCTTTGCAGATCCGGAAGTACAACTGGCTACCTTGATTAAAGAAATCCATACCGAAGCAGAGTTGTTTAACCACAACTTGCCCAAAGTGATATTGAACGCGAAAAAGGAAGCCGTTTATTTTAGTCGCCAGACCATTCCTTATCTTCGAAATTCAGAAAAAGAAAACTGGTTGAAAGCACATTTGTTCTATAAACATATTGGCATTTACGGATATACGGCGTCTGTATTACAGGAAATCACCCAACTACCTCCCTCTTCGCTCGAAATTGCCGAAAGTCTGGAGCAGTTGAGATGGGTAGAAAACGGCTATGCGATTCAAACCAGGGTAACTGCTATTGAAACGATTGCAATAGATACTCCGGAAGACCTTAAAAAGATACTGGGATCTTAACTAATTCCTCCTTATGAAGAAACACTACGCTTACCTTCTGTTATTCCTTTGCGTTCTTGCTGCCTGTAAAGGCAATAAAACCACTGTTTCTGCAGAGGATTTAAAAAACAATTTAAAAGGTCACACCGTATTAAAAGCTTTCAGCGACACTTTGCTCCTGGACACCTTTAAAGTGGTCTTAAAAGGAGAGAAACCGGCGGATATGATCATGAATTTTACCATTACCGCTCATGATGGCCAGCAGATTTATCAAAAGGAATTTAAAGCAACGGAACTGTTGAAAAATTACTCCTCTACGCTTGACCTGAAAAAGAAGGCAAAACAGTTGGAATTTATGCAGCAGGAACTGAAATTGTTTCTGGATGAGGAGAACTTTCTGGAACCTGCGGTGACTGAAAATGAGAACCCTGATAAAAATACACCAGACAAGGACTTTTATAATGAGCTAAAACGTACCGGACTAAACGGATTTAAATACCGCTTGTCTAATGAGACTGAAGTTTACATCGCCTGGTCGGCTCAAAAAAAACAGGTTTTACCATATTATAGCTGTTGCAAGTAAAATTAAATCCTTCCTGATATCCTTTCGAAAAGCCTGCAAAGCGGGATAATCTGATATTTTCATTCGCTTTATGAAAAAAGTTGAAAATTATATTGTGATTAAACTATATTTTGCATTATATTTAAATAATCAAAGAAACATAAACAAAGAAATAACAACCCAAACCTGCATATTCTAACCAAATATACTTTAACAAAAGTGCCCGGATTTTATTCGGGCCTTTTTTATGCCCGGAAGTTTTCCTAGTCCGCTCCTCCCCAACTCCATTCAAAATCTACACATCCAAATGAAGCCCCAGTACTGCCGCCATGCATACAACTACAAGGCTCAGGATACGCTTGACAGTTAGCAGGGCATTACAGCGGGTTCCTTAGATATCTGCCCCTAGCAAAGCCCTACTACAACCCCAAAAATAGCCTAAAGAAACCTGACCAGATTGAGGCAGTACTAAGGTTTTATTCCAATTCTTCCAGCAATAGCTTGTGTATGTACTCAACAACACTTATGTGTTTGCTATTCAAGTATCCGATTTTCGCTTTAAACCTTAAAAACTAACCTGGTAACGATCAATCGTTTATTTTAAAAATTTAACGCCTAACGCTTTTTGATTTTAAATTCTTGAAAGAATATGATTAAAAGTTAATAGAGACAAAAAAAATCTTGTTAGATTTAGGAAATCACTAGGAGGGCTAGTGGATAAACTATGCTGAAAAAAATTTTCACTTATATAATTTTCACTTTATTTTCATTCACGGCATTCGCACAAAAATCTATCATTAAAGGATTAGTTGCTGATACCTTAGAAAAAAAAGGTCTTGAAAATACTGCAGTCCTGTTAATCAGGTCTGTGGATTCTATATTAGTAAAAACAGCACGCAGTGACAAGAATGGACGTTTCGAATGGGGAAACATTCAAAAAGGCAATTATCAGCTGCTGATCAGTTACCCTAAAATGGCCGATTATATCCGCAATATCAGTATTGTAGCAGATACAGTAATTGACCTCGGAAGAATTAATATGGAGTTAAAATCCAAATTACTGAATGAAGTCGTTATTGCTGCTACCAAAAAAGCCATTAGAATGCGTGGTGATACCTTAGTTTTTCAAGCGGATAGTTTCGCAGTACGGAACAATGCCAATGTTCAAGAATTGCTCAAAAGGCTTCCCGGAATTGAGGTAGATAAAAATGGCGCGATCAAATCCCAGGGAAAGGAAGTGAAAACGGTGCTGGTAGATGGTGATGAGTTTTTTGGCGATGACCCCTTGCTCGCTACCAAGTACCTAAAAGCAAATGCCGTAGATGAAGTTCAGGTATATGAACGAAAGAGCAAAACCGCTGAGCTTACTGGAATTGATGATGGTATCAAGCAGAAAACCATTAATATCAAACTCAAAGACAACGCGAAAAATGGGTACCTGACTACCTTAGATGGCAATGCCGGAACCGATGCTTTTCAGGATTATGGGGGGATGATTGGCGCATTTAAAAGTAAGTTAAAAATGGCCGTCTTTGGTACTTATTCCAATCTGGATAACGATTCTAAAATCAACAATTCCATGCGGAAGCTCAAAGGAGAAGATTATGATATGATTGAGATTGGAGATGATGGCAGTTCCATTATGTATTCTTCTGGCGGTGATGATGATGAGGACTATTATTCCTCTACCGGAGGACTCCCAAGCAACATTAACCTTGGCGCGCATTATTCTGATAAATTTTACCGCAATAAAATGGGGTTAAAAATGAATTTCAAGGTATTTAACAACCAGAACACCAATAATAAGACCTCCTATTCACAGGAAAAACTCCCCTCCGGGCAGCAATTTATCAGTACTGGCAATACAGACGACCATTCTAATGTAACCGGAGAAAATATTCGTGGCACTTACACTTACCATACCGACTCTTTATCTGTCTTAAAAGTATCATTTGGACTAAAAAAGAACCGCAGTTATAACGAATCCACCAGTCTGAATGGGAGTACCAATGAATTTGGCACCCAGCTCAGCAAGAATAATCAATCCAATATTGGAAATGGTTCCGGCGACTTATTTAACGGTAACATCAACTGGTCAACAAAGTTTAAGAAAAAAGGACGGGCATTGTCGATAGACATTCAGCCGGAAAGTCAGCGTAATGATAGTAAGGAAAATAGTTTAAACCATACCGAATATTTCAATCCACAAGGGCAATGGGACTACAGTAAAGACATCAATCTGATTAAAGACAACTCAGGCAAACAGAATTCTATTGGTACCCGAATCAGCTATGCCGAATTGCTAACGAAACGATGGTCGATGGAAGCTGGCTACACCTTCAAAACCATTGCTTCCAGCAGCAACAAATTAGTATTTGATGCAGGCGCAAACGGTATTCAAAAAATTGATTCCCTGAGTAATAATTTCAAATTCATTAATTTTTCCAATATTGGTAAATTGATCTTTCAGTATAAAGTGAAAAGTTTTTCCATTTCCAGCGGTCTGGAAGCCACACAAACGAACTTTCAGCTAAAGGATTTGGATAAAGCCAGTATTTTCAAAAGAAACTACCTGAACCTCTCCCCCCGCACCAATCTATTTTACAAGGTCAACAATAATACGAGTATGGCCTTAAATTATAATGGCTTTCCTCAACAACCTAGTATTGAACAGATACAGCCTGTTACACAAATTAATACGCCATTATATCAGGTGATTGGTAATTCAAATTTAAGACCTTCTTTTACCAATAATTTTTCGGTTTCGTATACAAGTTTTATGATGAATTCAGATCAATTCCTTTCTGGTTCCCTGAATTATGGATTCACAAATAATGCCATTGTAAGTTCAGAAATCGTAGATGATTATAACAAAAGGACCGCCAGCTTTATCAATTTAAATGGTAATAATTCCCTGAGTGGAAATGTGTATTACGCCAAAGGCTTTTCAAAGCTTCATTTAAGAATGGGGCTGGATATGAGTTTTTACAGATCTGCTAATCTCGCGAAGATCAATGGTGTACAAAACAAATCTATCAATACGCAATACAATGCCAAAGGCAGTTTCAGCTATAACAACTCCAAAATAGACATTTCCTACTCCCCTTCTGCCTCTGTGATGTATGGCACCTCTTCTATCGGAGAAATTAATGATGGGAAAAGTATCATTCATAACCATGAACTATCTGGAACTGTACAACTGCCCTACCGCACAGAGTTTAATGGCACCTTATCCGTTTCAATGCGACCAGCCAATTCTTCTTTTGGAACAGACCTGAATGTGGTAATCTTGAACAGTTACCTGGCCACTAAACTGGGGAAAAACGAGGCTTTTGAGCTGAAACTAACGGCAACGGATATCCTCAATCAAAAGATTGGTTACAACCGTTTTGTAGGTGGAAATATCATCTCTGAAAACACATTCAGCTATATTCCACGTTATGTTTTGATTGGGATAAACTGGAATTTAAGTGGTAACTTTACTAAAGCCCCCGCTAATCCATAATTGATGATGAAACAACTGGCTTGTCTTTTACTTTTTTCCATCTCTTTTACCGCGGTAAAGGCGCAACAGCTTTTCATTCCGAATGGGACGATCATCTTTGAGAAAAAGGTGAATCTGCAACGCAGTCTGGCAGACTTAGGTCTTTCTGATGAGATGAAGGAAAGGATGAAAAAGTACAAGATCAACTATTGGGAATTGTCATTTGATGCCTCAAAATCCATCTTCCGTCCTTTGAAAAAAGAAGAAGAATCCGCCGATTTTTCTATTTTCGGTGGGGCCTTGGAAAATGAAAATGAGCTGTATACGAATTATCATTTGGATAAACGTATCCTTAAAAAGAACATCATGGGCGACGATTACCTGTTGAACGACACCATCCCTCAGATAGACTGGAAAATTATGCATGAAGTTCGAAATATTGCGGGCTATGATTGTAGGAAAGCGATCGGCGTGATCAATGATTCTGTTTATGTAGTCGCTTTTTATACAGATGAAATTCTGTTAAAAGGCGGTCCGGAAGGTTTTAGTGGTTTACCAGGTATGATCCTCGGATTGGCAATCCCCCGCTATTTCAGTACATGGTTTGCAACCAAAGTAACGCCCTACACGGAGCAATCCCTTGCGATTATTCCTCCACCAAAAGGAAAAAAGACGGAAACAGAGAAAGATTTCAAGAAATTAATAGAAATCTATTCCAGAAATTATGAACTTCAAAAACAAAAACCAGAAGCGATAAAAAAGCGGCTCTATGGTTTCGTACTCTAACTTTATCAACCATAAGTGCTTATGTCCTGATTTTGTAACATCAACAATATTTCCACAATTAGCCCTTCAGCTTCCGTTTTATTTGCTAACTTTGTATCCCGTACAAAAACAATAAAAGTAGCCTATAAAGCTGCCTTTATATTCAGAAACTCACAAACATGACTAAGTATATTTTTGTTACGGGCGGTGTTACTTCCTCATTAGGTAAGGGCATCATCTCCGCTTCATTAGCCAAATTATTACAAGCAAGAGGTTACAGTGTAGCCATTCAAAAATTTGATCCGTATATCAACATCGATCCGGGAACATTAAATCCATACGAACATGGCGAATGCTTTGTGACTGAAGATGGTGCTGAAACAGATCTTGACCTTGGTCACTATGAGCGTTTCTTAAACATCCCTACTTCACAAGCGAATAACATCACCACCGGAAGGATTTATCAAAATGTAATCAACAAGGAAAGACAGGGTGAATACCTTGGAAAAACGGTTCAGGTAGTTCCACACATCACTGATGAGATCAAACGCAACATGCGCATCCTTGGTGACTCTGGTAAATACGACATCGTAATTACTGAGCTTGGTGGTACTGTTGGAGATATTGAATCATTGCCATTTATTGAAGCTGTACGTCAGTTTAAATGGGAAGAGGGTGCAAACAATGCAATTGTAATTCACTTGACCTTGATTCCTTTCCTTGCTGCTGCAGGTGAATTGAAAACAAAACCAACACAACATTCGGTAAAAGCATTATTAGAATACGGTATTCAGCCAGATATTTTGGTTTGTCGTACTGAACACCATATCAATGCAGATATTCGTAAGAAAATCGCCCTATTCTGTAATGTAAACATTAATGCAGTAGTAGAATCTATTGATGCTTCTACGATTTATGATGTGCCATTGTTGATGATGAAAGAGCAATTGGACAAAACGGTATTGAGCAAATTGAAATTGGCACAGAAAAACGAACCGGATATGGAAAGCTGGAAAGACTTCCTTGGTCGTTTGAAAAACCCTACTTCAGAAGTAAAAATCGGTCTGATTGGTAAATATGTAGAGCTTCCTGATGCTTACAAATCGATTATTGAATCTTTTGTACATGCAGGTGCTAAAAATGAGTGTAAAGTAAAAGTAGAATATATCCATTCTGAAGGGATCTATGCAGACAATGCCAAAGAAAAATTAGCACACTTAGACGGTGTATTGGTTGCTCCAGGTTTTGGTAGCCGTGGTATTGAAGGGAAAATTGATGCGATTAAATATGTTCGTGAAAATGATGTTCCTTTCTTCGGTATCTGTTTAGGTATGCAATGTGCAGTAATTGAATTCGGTAGAAATGTATTGGGATTAACCAATGCAAATACGGTTGAAATCGATGAAAACACAGAGAACCCAGTGATCAATATGATGGAAGATCAAAAAACCATTACCAATAAAGGTGGTACTATGCGTTTAGGCTCTTATCCATGTGATGTTAAAAAAGGCACAAAAGCTTATGCAGCTTATGGAAAAGTACACATCACTGAGCGTCACAGACATCGTTATGAGTTCAATAATGCGTATTTAGAGCAGTATGAAGCAGCAGGAATGATTGCTTCAGGATTAAATCCTGATAGCCATTTAGTAGAAATTGTGGAGCTTAAAAACCATCCTTTCTTCGTTGGTGGACAATTTCATCCAGAATTAAAATCAACAGTTGCTAATCCTCACCCACTTTTTGTTAAATTTGTCGCCGCTGCGATGGAATTTGCAAAGAAAAAAATCAAATAATACGAGTTTAAATAACAATAATGGATAGAAATACGTTTACAGGCCTGTTCCTGATCATGATCGTTTTGGCCGGTTCTTTTTACTTTTTTGGTCCCAGTCAGACTGAAATCACCAAAGAAAAGGAAAGAATTGCCGCAGATTCTTTGAAAAAAGTTAATGCAGCCACAAAAACTACTGCTCCTGCAATCGCAGCAGCAGCAACACCAGCTGTTGACTCAGCAACATTATCAGGACCATTTGGTGGCAGCATCACAGGTACAGCTAAAACTACTGTTTTAGAAAATGAGAACTTAAAATTAACGCTAACCAATAAAGGTGGTAAGATCTTATCTGTACAGGTAAAAGATCAGAAAACTTACAATGGAAAACCGGTTATTTTATTTGACGGTGACCAGAATAAGTTTGGTTTAAAAATGAACATCAACGGTAAAATATTAAATACTGATGATCTTTATTTTACGCCAACAGTAACAGGCAATATGGTGAGCATGCGTGCCACTTATCAAGGTGATAAATACATTGAATATACTTACGATCTAAAACCAAAATCGAATAATGTTGCATTTAACATTAATCTGAATGGTTTAAATCAGGTGATTCAAACGGACTCTATCGTATTAAACTGGTCTGCAACGTTATTAGAGCAAGAAAAATCTGCTGCTAAAGAAAAAGAACACTCTGCTCCTTTCTACAAATATACAGACGCTAGTCCGGATCATTTGAGCGTTGCTAAAGATGAAACTGAAGAATTGAAAAAAGGAAAGATCGAATGGTTCTCCTTCAAACAACAGTTTTTCTCTGCAGTATTGATTCCTAAAAATGCTTTTGAAAGCGGTAAACTTGCCGTAACAGTAGCTACTCAGCCAGGTTTGATCAAACGTTACGATGCCGATATGAAAATGCATTTCGGTCAGGTGGCTAATCAAACCTATGCGATGGATTTCTACTTTGGAACCAATAAGTTCTCTGTGTTAAAAGCACAAGGGCATGAAATTGAGAAATTAGTAGATATGGGCTACTGGCCTTTAAAATACATCAATAGATTTGTCGTATTGCCAGTATTTAAATTCCTGGAAGCTTTTGGATGGAACTATGGCTTGATCATCCTGATCCTGACGATTCTTCTTAAAGTTGCGATGTCTCCATTGACGTATAAATCATACATCTCTATGGCTAAGATGAGAATTCTTAAACCAGAAATGGATGAGATTAAAGCTAAAGTAGGCGAAGATAACCCAACACTATTACAACAGGAATACCTTAAATTGTATAAGCAGGTAGGCGTAAACCCTCTGGGTGGCTGTTTACCGATGCTACTTCAATTGCCTTTTGTAATGGCCTTCTTCTTCTTCTTCCCGAATTTATTTGAGTTAAGAGGAGAAAGCTTCTTATGGATGAAAGATTTATCTACTTATGATGATTTCATCAAATTTGGTTTCACTATTCCATTTATCGGAGATCACTTGAGTTTAATGTGTGTGTTGATGACGATTTCGACCTTGATCTACACTTATTTCAATAACCAGATTTCTGGTGCAACAGGCCAAATGAAATACATTGGTTACATCATGCCGATCATTTTCTTAGGTGTCTTGAATAGCTATCCTTCAGGATTAAACTATTACTACTTCCTTGCGAATATGTTGACATTTGCTCAGCAGTTCATGATTAAATCTATGGTTGATGATGAAAAGATTCACCGTACTTTACAAGAGAACAAAACAAAACCTGTGGAAACTAAAAAGAAATCTAAATTCCAATCGAGATTAGATGACTATATGCGTCAGCAGCAACAAGCAGCTACTCAGGCAAAGAAAAAATAGTCTTTATAAAGACGTTACAAAAAGCACCTTTCGAGGTGCTTTTTGTGTTTAAGGTCGATTTTTATTGTAATAATTTGGTGTGTATTGCGAATATTTGGTAAAAAACCAGAAATTTAACGCTGAAGAAATCAATATTTAAAATTAGTCTTTATGATGCACAAAAAGCTTACGCTAATGTTCCTCTTGTTTGCCGGCGCAACCTATGCGCAGAAAAGACCAGTGGACCACAGTGTTTATGATACCTGGGAATCTGTGGGGTCAAAACAATTGAGTAATAATGGCCAATGGGCCATGTTTGGAATTAACCAACAAGAAGGGGATGCCAACTTATACCTGAATAATCTGGTTAACCTTTCTAAAATCAAAGTAAACCGCGGTACAAATGCACAATTCAGTGCAGACTCCAAATATGCAGTATTTGCCATTAAACCTTTTCAAAAGGATATACGTCAGGCAAAGATTAAAAAGAAAAAAGCAGATGACCAGCCTAAAGATAGTTTAGGGATCGCCAACTTAACAAGTCTGGCAATCCTGAAAGTTGCAAGGGTAAAGTCCTTTAAGATGCCAGAAAAATCTGCGGGTTTCCTCGCTTATCAATTAGAGAAACCATTAGATACAGCAACAAAGAAAACTCCTGCCCCAGCCGGTACAGATAAGAAAAAAGACAGCGAAGACTTTTTTGCAGACGATGACGCAGCAGGCGCCTCCAGCAAAACTGAAGGAACTGATCTGATCTTTAAAAACCTGAACACTGGTGTAGAACGTACTTTTAAATATGTGTCTGAATATGCGTTTAGTAAAAATGGCAAACAGTTTATCTTTGCCTGTACTGGTGCTAAAAAGGACAAAACAGCCCAGGCAGGTGTTTTTGTTTTGAATACAGAAAAAGGAACTTTGAAAACACTGGTCAAAGGAAAAGGAAGCTTTAAAAACTTTGTTTTTGATGAAGATGGAGCGTATTTAGCTTTCGTTGGTGAACAAAGTCCGGAGAAAGCAGAGATCAAAAACTTCAATGTTTATTACAACTCTCTTTCTTTAGATACCGCACAGATTCTGGTAGACAATGCGATTCCTGGTATGCCTGCAAAATGGGCTGTCAGTGCTGATTCCCGTATTAATTTCAGTAAGGATGGCAGAAAGTTATTCTTCGGCATCGCCCCTGTTAAAACACAAAAAGACACTACGCTGATCGATTTTGAAAATGCGAAACTAGACGTTTGGGGTTATAAAGACGATTATCTGCAGCCTATGCAATTGAAAAATGCCGATAGGGACTCGAAACGCAGTTACCTGACTGTTATTGATATTTTTAACAGTGATCCACGAATCATTCCTTTGACGGATATCAAACTACCTGATGCAGTATTGATGAATGAAGGTAATGCTCCTTTTGTATTGGCTTCTACCGATTTCGGTAATAGGGTTCAACAACAATGGACAGCGAGTACTATCAAAGATTATTACCTAGTTGACCTGAAAACGGGCAGCAGAAAGAAGATCATTGAAGGTCTTTCAGGTTCAGCTATGGTTTCTCCAGGAGGAAATTATGTCCTTTTCTTCGATAAAAAGACAGGTATTTATACCACATATCAAGTGGCTACCGGCAAGCTGAGCCCTTTGAATACCGGTTTAGCAGTGAAACTGGTAGATGAAGAAAATGATGTTCCGGATAGCCCTTCTGCTTATGGGGTTGCTGCCTGGACAGCAGATGATAAAACAGTTTTAATCTACGATAGGTATGACATTTGGGAGTTCTCTCCTGAAGGGAAAAGTCCTGCAAAAAATGTCACCAATGGTTTCGGCCGACAAAACAAGCTGACTTTCCGTTATCAGAAAGTAGATCCGGAAAGCCGTTTTCTGGAAAAAAAGCAACACATTTTAATGGATGCTTTTAACAATACCACCAAAGAAAATGGTTTCTATAAAACCAATGTTGGTGATCAGAAAAACCCTGAACTGATCGTGATGGCAAAATACAAGTATTCTGATTTAGCAAAAGCTAAAGATGCAGAAATGTATATCTACGATAAAGGAAACTATAGCGTTTCGCCAAATGTCTATGTTTCAAAAGATCTGAAAACAGAGATTAAATTGAGCAATACCAATCCTCAGCAGCAAAACTATAACTGGGGTACTGCAGAATTAGTGAAATGGGAAACACCTAAAGGATATAAAGCAGAAGGTATCTTATACAAACCGGAGAACTTTGATCCGGCTAAAAAATACCCAATGATCGTATATTTCTATGAGAAGCTTTCTGATGGTTTGTATTCTTATCAGGCCCCTGCCCCTACTCCTTCCAGATTGAACATTTCATTTTTTGTAAGTAATGGTTATTTGGTGTTCGCACCAGACATTTCTTATGAAACTGGCTATCCGGGAAAATCTGCTGAAGAATATATCAATTCTGGCGTAGAAGCTTTAAAGAAAAACCCTTGGGTAGATGGTAGCAAAATCGGCTTACAGGGTCAAAGCTGGGGTGGTTATCAAACGGCACACCTGATTACACGTACCAATATGTATGCCGCGGCATGGGCTGGTGCTCCAGTTGCCAACATGACGTCTGCTTATGGTGGAATGCGTTGGGAAAGTGGAATGAACAGACAGTTCCAATATGAGAAAACTCAAAGTAGAATTGGTGCTACCCTTTGGGAGAAACCAGAATTATATATCGAGAACTCTCCTTTATTTTTCTTACCGAAGGTAAATACACCTTTAGTGATCATGGCAAACGATGCTGATGGTGCCGTACCATGGTACCAGGGTATTGAATTGTTCAGCGGCCTGAGACGTTTAGGTAAGCCGGTATGGATGCTAAACTACAATGGTGAAGCACACAACCTGATCCAACGTCAGAATAGAAAAGACATTCAAATCAGAGAACAACAATTTTTCGATTATTATCTGAAAGGTACTAAAGCTCCAGCATGGATGACCTCTGGTATTCCTGCTATAGAAAAAGGAAAAACCTGGGGTTTTGAACTCACAGACGATAAACCTTAACGACCATTAAGCACTAAATATTCCTTAAGTAAAAATGAAGCGGCCGCATCCCTTAACTGGTGATGTGGCCGTTTTGCTATTTTAAATATAGAATTCCTCCTAAAAGGTATTAAAGCAATAATTATTCTGGTTCAACACGCGATTATTAGAATCAAAACTATAAATTTAACCGTTCAACTAATTTTGTTTTAATGGCCCTAAGTAGGATCTGGTCTGCGTTTATTATCATTGCAATTGCAGTAGCTAGTATTAAGTGTTTCTTTTTTGGAGAAACGGAAATTTTCAACCTCATGATCATTGGAAAAGCCAGTGATCCTAGTAATGTATTAAAGGTAGACGGAGTCATTGAAACCTGCTGGACTGCAGTAAATATCTGCTTAAAACTAATTGGTATTATGGCCTTGTTTATGGGTTTCATGACCATTGCAGAAAAAGCAGGTGGTATCCGCTTATTATCGAGAATCATTAGCCCTTTCTTCTCCAAGCTTTTTCCTGATGTACCAAAAGGTCACCCGGCAACAGGTCATATGGTCATGAATTTTTCCGCCAACTTATTAGGACTTGACAATGCGGCCACTCCTTTCGGATTGAAAACAATGGAAAGTCTACAGGAACTGAATCCTAGTAAAGACACCGCCTCCAATGCACAGATTATGTTCCTTTGTTTGCATGCCTCAGGATTAACCTTAATCCCGGTAAGTATCATCGCCGTGCGTGCTTCATTGAATTCTGCTAATCCAACAGATATATTTATCCCCTGCATGATCGCTACGTTTGTAGCCACCATGGCCGCGATGTTTATTGTTTCTTTTAAACAAAGGATCAATGTTTTCCAGCCGGTCATCATGGTTTGGGTATTAGGTCTTTCCTCAGTAATCGGTTTATTGGTGCTGTACCTCACCAGTCTGAGTACAGCTGGCTTACAAGAGTTCTCAGGAATCCTGAGCAATGGACTATTGCTACTGATTTTCCTCCTGATTGTTTTAGGTGGATTGTATAAAAAAATTAACGTGTACGACGCCTTCGTAGAAGGTGCAAAAGGTGGCTTTGATACTGCAATAAGAATTATTCCCTACCTGGTAGGCATGCTGGTTGCCATCAGCTTACTTCGTACCAGTGGTACTTTCGATATCGTGATCAATGGTTTAAAACATGTTTGTACTGCAATAGGTATGGATTCACGCTTCATTGATGGCATTCCTACAGCGCTAATCAGGCCTTTAAGCGGAAGTGGAGCCAGAGGGATGATGATTGATACCATGAACACTCATGGCCCAGATTCCTTTGCCGGCAGATTATCCAGTATTTTACAAGGCTCCTCGGATACCACATTTTATGTGATCGCCGTGTATTTCGGTGCAGTAAACGTAACGAATACGCGTTATGCAATTGGTGCAATGTTATTGGCTGATTTAGTAGGCGTATGTACAGCCATCGGTTTATGTTACCTCTTTTTCGGGTAATCAAACCGATTTAAAGCGCTGTTAACTAATATAATCAATGATGCTCTTTTAGTTGAAGTAAAATGCATTATATTTAGTGACGACAATTACAATTTAACGCCATCGTGGAATACATTAAGAATCTCTTAAAGTTGCAAATTTTCAAGTTCGCCCTTGCTGGAGCTTTCTGTGCAGGGATAGAGTTTATCAGCTTTTTTATTCTGATAGATTTCTTCAAGCTAGAATACCTGGTGGCCAATGTCATTTCCATTATTATTGCAGTAACGATTAACTATGTGCTTTCCAGAGCTTTTGTTTTTCAAAAAAGCAGGTATTCGAAAACAAATGAAATGCTCTCTTTCTTCTTCTTCTCTCTGTTGGCGCTCCTACTCAACCAATTCATCCTGTGGTTTTTAGTAGACATTATAAAGCTTGATGTAAGGTTATGTAAGGCCATTGCGATCGCTATGGTGGCTTTTTTCAGCTACGTAACCAAAAAGCATATTGTTTTTAAAGCATAATACTATTTAACTATTCATTGAATACTCAGCATGAATCTGAAATCTAAATTACCGGCGCTTCTGCCCTATTTTATTGGCTCTGTTTTTCTCCTCTTTTGTGTCCTAAGGGTCTTGATTATCTTTTCTAAAGGAACCGATATCGCCGGAATCGAGCAGAATGTAATTTATAGTACGCAGGTATTTATGGATAGTGCTAAGCTGTATTTATTTCCCTCAGATGCTCCCTTCTCTATTACACAATATACCCCTGTTTACTACTACCTTTGTGGTTTTACCGCTAAAATATTAGGATTTAATGCTTCAGACATCCCTTCCCTATATATTATCGGAAGGATCTGGAGTATGATTTTCAACCTAATTACCGCGATTTTCATTTTTAAAATAGCCAGTAACCTCTTAAAGCTGAGTAAAAACACCTCCTATCTGCTGTTCTTAATGTCTTTTGTCTATGGCTTTGCTCATAATTTTGCGGTGAGACCAGACTCTTTGCAGGATATGATGGGAATTGCTTCGATTTACTGTTTTATGTGCTACTACAAAAAGCGTGATTCAGGCAGCAATAGTTTCCTTTTACTGGCCTTAACAGTAGCACTCAGTGCGATTTCATTTTTTGCCAAACAAAGTGGATTGCAGTTCATCATCATCTTTTTGGGCTTCAGTATCCTGAACAAAGATTGGCGAACCTTCCTTAAACTAAGCTTAGTCAGTATTCTTATTTATGGTGCTTTGATGCTTTTGTTCCGTATCATGTACCCTTCTTTTTTACACAACATTTTTGGTGGCGTTGCAAATGGAATCAACATTGACAATTACATCAAATTTATCCTCACTAGAAACATATTCATCCTTACCGTTTGGCCACTAATCCTCGTTACCCTATACATTTTTATTAAAAACAATACCATATTCAAGGGTAATGCAACGGAAAGATTATTATCATTAGCCGCATTGGGAAGCTTGATTTTTGCTGCCGTAACCGCCTTAAAAATGGGCTCTACTGTTCAGTACTTTATCATATTCATCAACCTTTCTCTATTGATCATCGCCAAAAACTTCGAAGGGAAAAAGATTAACACGTTATTTCAGACCTACCTGATATTGGTTGTTTTCGTTTATGCGGCCCATAACGTTAAGATCATCCGGAATTTTGACCATAACCCCTATCTTGAAAAACAGAGAGCTGCTGCAAGAAAAGTTGTAGAATACATCAGGAATAACCGGGTAGAACATAGCGGAAGAAGCTTATTTGCTAATTTATCTACAGATTCTACACTTCCTTCCCGACAACAAATCAACAATGAATTCTTTGATATCTGTATCATTCCTCAAATGGATATTCTGGAATATTCCACAGGCCCCTTAAAGATAATTGACTATAAAAGAATAGAAAACATGATGCAAAGCGGAGAAATTGAGTTTATCATTGAATCTCTTCCGAAGTCAAAATTCTCCATTATTGACAAACTGGAAACCATCAAAAACACCAATTTTAAACCTGTAAAAGAAATCGACGGGTATGTAATTTACAAATTCAACGTACAATAGGCTATGAAAAAAGAAAATGTAGTGATCATCACTCCATGCTTTAATGAAAACACCACCGTTATTGCTTTTTTAAAACAAATTGAGGAGGTAGCCGGCAAGCTGCCATTTCTTTTCGAAGTAATAGTAGTTGACGATTGCTCATCAGACCAGACGCTGTCGATGCTTCAGAAATTTTCCTTTGTATCCGAAAATATTACACTTACTATATTGCCATTAAGGTTTAATGTGGGACATCAGTCTGCCATTTACCAGGGCCTATTATATGCACAACACTTAGATGCCGACAAATTCATCATCATGGATTCTGACGGAGAAGACGACCCGGAAGCGATTGCAGAACTGGTAAAATTCAATGATTATGACATTGTAAATGTGGCCAGAGGACGACGAAAAGAAAGTATTTCTTTTCAGATCTCTTACTATGTTTACCGCTTCATTTTCAAAATAATTACCGGTAAGATTCTGAATTTCGGCAATTTCTGTATGATCAAAAAGAAAGTATTGGAAACCTCTTGTCATACTTCCTTTATTCATTTTGCGGCGCATCTTTCGAAACAAAAGGTAAAATCTACCAGTATCACCTTTAACAGGTTAAAACGTATTGATGGAAAGTCTAAAATGAACCTGACCAGCCTGGTACATCATGCTTTCAAATCCTTTGTAGAATATGCAGAGGAATTGCTCATGGTTTTCTTAAGAATCTTTATCCTGGTGATCTTGTTGTTCTTTGGAATTATCGGCGTGGTATTGTATAAAAAATTATTCACCGACGAAGCTATTCTTGGTTGGGCAAGTACCATGACCGTAAACTTATTCACTGCTGCACTAGTCTGTGTTGGATTTTTTGTAATGGGCATCCTGCTACTAAACATGATCTCCAGAAGAAATCAGAACAAAACTGAGATCTTCGTAAAGCTTGCCGAAAAGAGCGAATTGCTAAATCAAAACTAACGTATACCTTCCTTTAACAAAGGAAAATCAGCATAAAGAAAGCGCCTAAAATTTATGATTTTAGGCGCTTTTCATTAGATATGAAGCTTACATCAGGGCTTATCCCACCATACTCTTGAATTCAGGTTATCAGCTCCACCGTATGGAAACGAAGCAACAGCGGCGCTATAATTGGCTCCATTATTGGTAATTTCCTGTGTAGGATAACCCTCCCTTCTAGGAATGGGCAAATTGTTATTGTTCGGTGCAGGATTTAAAACTGGAAAGCCCGTTCTTCTCCATTCCGCCCAACCTTCATAGCCATGGAGAAAAAGATGTAACCAACGTTGTTCTCCGATCTGGCGCAATGCAGTAGCTGGATTATATACCATAGCGGGCTGTGCCATAAACACGGCTAATCCTGGAGCGGTATTGTTATTCCATTGCAAAATCGACTGCTCAATTGCCAGATCATAATTTGTTTTTGCAACCGCATCACCTCCAGGAATCCAGCCTATTTTTGCGGCTTCTGCCTTCGCAAATAAAGCCTGTGCATAGGTAACGAGGTATACCGCTGAATTTTGCTGACGAAGTGCAGTACCTAATAATGAGACGTTATTGATCACCACGGATACTGATCCAGGCAATCCATATTCTAAGCCCACATAATTTCCTGCTACATTTTTATCCGCAAAAACAGGTAATCTTGGGTCATTTAAAGGCAGCATATAGTCAACAATTGGCTTACTCACCGCAAACCACTTTCTATTTAATCTGGTAAATGAGGTGTACCAATAGTTCTCGTTGACTTTATCCGCCAGGTGATTATAGGTAAGGTTATCATTGTTTTTATCCATAATCCCATTGGTCAATGCTTTCTGAAACTCCGCAGTTCCTTTAGCGGCATCCACCTTAGTAAGCCTTAAAGCCATGAGTAAATGAATGGTATTGCCCAGTTTTTTCCATCTGGCCACGTCGCCACCATATATGATATCATTTTTAATATTACCAGGCACAAAGGCTGTATTCGCTTCGTCTAAAAGTTTAAAAAGTCCATCATAAACTGCCTGTTGCGAATCATAAGCAGGTGTGAAATTCCCAGCTGCTTTTAAGGCCTGACTAAAAGGAATTGGTCCCCAACGGTCGGTAATATGCCATAAAAAATATGCTTTCAGGATCTTGGCGACTGCAATCTGGTTAACGATCGGACCTTCATTGGGATTGTTTGCAATGGTAATTGCCTCTTCCAGATTCATCAATGGCCCCACATAGATCGGATAAAAACTAAAGTTCACCGTATTGTAACGGCTATTGTCGGTGAAAGAAGTATTGGAAAGATATTGAGGATAATGTTCGCCATAAATGGAGGCGGACTTATCAAAAGTAGTCCCAATATCCGCCAGACTTAACTGCGCATTGGCAATCAATTGCGTAGCTCCAGCCTTTACTGCTTTATTCGGATCTCTGTTAATTGCATCATCAAACTTATTGCAGCTCATTGTAAATGCGGCGAGCAGGAAGATCAGGTATATGGGTTTATTTATTTGTTTCATTTTTCTAAGGTTAAAATGTAAGGTTTAGGTTAATACCATAAGAACGAACCGTTTGCAACTCTCCTTTTTCCAGCCAACTGATAGAAGCACTTCCGGTAGACAGCTCCGAAGGGTCTAATCCTTTAGGTGCTTTTTGCCAGATCATCACCGGATTTCTAGCAACAATGGCCACCTTTGCCGACTTAAACGGCGTTTTCTTCAGAAACTCTCCTGAAAGGTTATAACCTATACTAACTTCTCTTAATTTGATGTAAGAAGCATCATACAGCCACTCCTCATAGATTTTGGTACCAATATTATTTCTGAAATAAGTCCTGGCATCCACATAACCGTTAAACTCTTGTCCGCCTACATTCTGACCAGCTATCATGGTACCCGGACCATAGATTCCGTTGAGTTTTACTCCACCACCATTGGCCAATGGATCACGCACATTCGCTCCCCTATCATTCAAAACGGCTGTTTCCACAGCCTGTCCGGATTTAACCGCCAACATTTTTGACCAGCTAAAGAATTGTCCACCGCTCTGAAAATCAATCATCGCAGATATGTCGAACTTCCCAATTTTGAAATTATTCATGAAACCACCGGTAAATTCTGGTAAAACGCTACCGAAATCATGATTGGTTTCTACGAGCGGCATATTATCCGCACCTAATAGAATTTTTCCCGTCTGTGGATCTCGTTGATAAGCTTGTCCGACTAAACTGCCAAAACTTTCATTAACCGTGGCATTCAAGTAAATATTTACACTGGAATAGGTGTTTACATCTAACTGATAGACTTTTAAATCTTTATACAACTCTTTGATCACACTCTTATTTCTGTTGAAATTGATGGTGGCATCCCAACTAAATAACTTCGATTTAATCGGTGTTCCAGTCAGGGAAAACTCAATCCCTTTGTTTTGAATCATTCCGGCATTCACTACATTAGAAGTAAAACCACTGGCTCCGGAAACTGATAAATCTATGATCTGCCTTTTATTCTTTTGATTGTAATAACTGAATTCTAGTCCGAGTCTATTGTCCAGAAATTTCAGGTCTGTACCAATTTCCAAAGAATGCGCGAAAGCAGGTTTTACATTCGGATTATTCAATTTATCGGGTACATAAAGCGTGTTGATATTGGTCGTTGTATTTTTATAAACACTTCCTGGAGAATAAGTATAAGCAATTTGATAAGGTTTAAGATCTGAGCCTGCAACCGCATAACTCGCTCTTAATTTACCAAAAGAAAGCGCTTCCCAATTGGTCAGCTGACTAAACACAAAACTCCCGGAAACAGACGGATACCAATAGGAATTGTTGTCTTTTGGCAAAGTAGAAGAGTTGTCATTTCTAATCGAGGCATCGAGGAAATAAGTGTCTTTATATCCAAAAGAAGCCATAGCATAGGCACTCCTGATCTCTTTTCTTCTTTCAAATGATCTACTGTCTGGCCGGTCAACAGAGCCTTCTATATTGTAAAAATCAACGCTGGATAAGCCGCCCACCGTAGCCTGAAAAGTAGAAGTGAATTTTTCTGTATACAGGTTGGCACCAAAATTCGCATTGATAGAGAAATCCCCAAATTGCTTGTTGTACTGTGCCAGGAATTCGTAATTGTTATCGATTCCCTGATACTTACCTACCGAATATCCATCATCCAAACGTCCTCCAAGTGCTTCTTTATGTGTGATGTTCTGAATATAGCGATCTGTACGAGCGAAAGCACTTAATTTCAATTCCGGCAATACCTGATAATGAAGATTTACATCACCAAAAAGGCGGTCACGACTGTCATTGTTTAAGCTTTTATAGGCATCAAAAAAAGGATTGTTCCAATCGCTTGGCTTATTATTATCAGCGGTAATCATTCCCGTAGTCGTATTTGGATTCACGTTCCAGTTCAGAATCGTACCGTCAGGATAACTGTAATTGCGCAACTTGTTCAAATCTATGTTCCGTTGAAACCATTGCGTTGCCCCGGTAAATGATCCTTGATAGCCTTGAACTGGTCTTTGACCGCTATTGTTCGCATAATTACCATTCACACCTATGGTTAGCTTATCGGTTAATTTGAGATCCGAACTTAAGCTCAGGTTATTTCGTTTCAACCATGTATTTGGGATAGTTCCATTGATATAGGCATTATTATAACTTAATCGGAAGGCAGAGTTTTCATTTCCTCCGGAAACTGACAAGCTATTATTGATGTTCATTCCCGTCTCATAAAAGTCTCTTATATTATTGGGCTGTGGTACAAAAGGGCTTGCTTTTCCAAAATCCGGATCCTGAGCGTAAAAGCTATAGAACATCCTTACCGGCGTCCCATCCATTTTAGGCCCCCAGCTTTCATCATTTCCATTCACATATTTCTCACCATTGGCCAAAGTCTGGAAAGTTTGATTGTTCCCTACACCATATATATTTTGTAAGGGTGTAAAATTGCTCACTTTCTCTATAGAAAACCCTGAATTGAAGCGAACTTCCACCGCTTTCGGTCCTTTTTTTCCTTTTTTAGTGGTGATCATGATCACCCCATTTTGTCCTCGGATACCATATAAAGCGGATGCCGTTGGCCCTTTTAAGACATTAAGTGATTCAATATCTTCCGGGTTGATGTCTTGAGAGATGTTCCCGAGATCCACTCCATTCCCTGATGAGGTGCTAAAATTAGCATCAGAAATAGGCGTTCCATCCACCACAATCAAGGGGGCTCCATCTCCGTTTAGGGAATTGACTCCCCTGATTTTGATTTTCTGCGTTCCCCCCATGCTCGCTGCAGAAGAGCCGACTACCTGTACACCAGCAATTTTACCGGCAAGAGAACCTAGTACATTTTGCTCTTTCGTCATGGTCAGGTTATCTCCCTTTAAGGTTTGTGTAGCGTAACCAATAGATTTTTCACTTCGCTTAATGCCAAGTGCGGTGACTACTACCTCGCCCAGCGACTGTTCATCCTGTACCAGTGCAACATTAATCGTAGTTCTGTTATTGATTGGGACTTCCTGCGTTAAATAACCCAGGTATTTTACCACGAGTGTGGTTGCATTGGCAGGTAAAGTGATGCTGTAACTACCGTCCGGCTGAGAGGAGGTTCCTGAACTGCTGCCTTTAATAAGGACACTGGCGCCTGGAATCCCTGTTCCATTACTGGCGTCACTGATCTTTCCCTTCAAAATTTGTTGGGCAAAACCACTGAAAGCGAATAAAATGAAACAGGAACAAATGAGGGTAAATCTTTTGTTCATGTGGGTTAGTATTTAGGTTTGATACAGGAAAATACTAAAAATTGACAAGAAAGTCAATATTTTGGAAGGCACCCATGTATTTGATACATAGGTATTTCAAAATGATGAACAGGATTAGGTTTATAAGGTAAATTACCGCAGATTGCTGATGGATAACCGGTTAATAATTTGCTCCAATATTCTTGGCTCTACACTCGTATGCCTGGAAGACCTCCAGGTACTGGAAGAATCTAGCCATACACAGAAGGAATGATACCCATCTAATACTACTGCGTAAGTTTCATGGAAATCGTCTTGAATTCTCATGCAGAAACCGTTCACAGGCTTGCCTTGAATATCAAACTGAAAGTTGAGATAAGTGCTTAGCATATTAATAGTGGTTAGGAGTGTTATAACAAATCTAAGTTTGAAATGTTTAGCTAGTTTTAAGGAATTGATATTATATTGTAAAAATAACTTACGATTTATTGTATCAGAACAAACGATTTAAACATTGAATTGTTGCAATATTCATAACCCATATTTATCTTTTTATTTATCCCAATATGTCAGCAAACAAAATTACTGCAGTTACAGAATTAGACCAGTCACATTACAAAACAAAAATATATGCAGATGGGCATTTCATTTATGCCGATGAACCGGAAGAGTTGGGAGGAACAGATGAAGGTATGGCACCAGGCGCCTTATTACTGGCAAGCTTAGGCAGTTGTACTGCGATTACGATCAGGATGTATGCAGATCGTAAAAAGATGAAACTGGAAACGATTAAGGTGGAACTCGCTATTTGCAATGAAGAAGAAATGAGTAAGGAAACGACCATTACTAGAAAGATCACTTTTACAGGCGAATTGTCTTCACAAGAACATGATAGATTGATGCAAATTGCAGACAAATGCCCAATTCATAAGATTCTTAGTAATCCTATAAAAATCGAAACCAGCTTTTAGAAGGTTAATTTCTTCTAATTGAGTCATTTATTTGAATTATTTTATAATATACTAAATTTATTAGCATATTTACGGATTAAAATCACTCTTTTAAAGAAATTATGCTGTACGCTGTTGTAGATATAGAAACCACTGGCGGTCATGCTTCAGGAAATGGGATTACTGAAATTTCCATCCTGGTGCATGACGGTCTTTCTGTGGTAGATTCATATGAAACACTGATCAATCCAGGACAATATATCCCAGATCATATTGAAGCCTTAACAGGCATTAGTAACGATATGGTAGAAAAGGCCCCGATGTTTCATGAAGTAGCAGAAGTCATCTACAACATGTTACAGGATAAGGTATTTGTTGCACACAATGTGAATTTCGACTTTTCATTTATCAAGCACAACCTGAGTGTTGCTGGTTACGATTTACAATGTAAAAAGTTATGTACCGTAAGGTTGAGTCGTAAAATATTACCTGGGCACGCCTCTTATAGCCTGGGTAAGTTATGTGCAGCCTTGAAGATTTCCTTAAATAACCGTCACCGAGCTGGTGGCGATGCTGCTGCAACCGCAGAACTGTTTAGCCTTTTAATGCAGAGTGATTCGGATGGGATCATCCAGGCTTCCCTTAAAATTAGCTCTAAAGAGCAGGCACTCCCTCCTAACCTACCTAAATCACAGGTTGATCGACTTCCTTTAAGTCCGGGGGTCTATTATTTTAAAGATCAAAAAGGCACAGTGATTTACATCGGAAAGGCGAAAAGTCTGAAGAAAAGAGTTTGTTCTCATTTTACAGGAAATAATACGGGAAAGCAACGTCAGAATTTCCTTAAAGATATATATAGCGTAGATTTTGAGATATGTGGAACCGAACTTATGGCATTCATTCTGGAAGCTACAGAAATCAAAAGACTATGGCCGGAAAACAATCGTGCCTTGAAACGTTACGAACAAAAATATGCGCTATATGCTTTCGAAGATCAGAAAGGTTACCTCAGATTAGGCCTCGATACTTTCAAAAAGAATATGCCGGTATTGTACAGCTTCAATACGATATTGGAAGGACATCATGTGCTTAAAGTTCTGATCAAAGACCAATTCTTATGTGAAAAGCTTTGCTATATCCAAAACAAGCGACTGGCTTGTACAGGTCATGAAGAAGGTAATTGTAGCGGCGCGTGTGTAGGTAAGGAATCTGCACCTGCATATAATGTACGGGTAAAATATGCCATTGAGCAGCTGAAAGCTATGTTACCCAGCTTTGCAATTTTAGATTCAGGAAGAACAGAAGACGAACAAAGCTGTATCCTTGTAGAACAGGGCAAACTATACGGAATGGGTTATATCTCTCAATATTCGGATGTGAAAGAGGCCGCCATGCTCAAATCAGCATTGCAGCCTTTCCCTTCTAATGATTATATCATGCACCTGATTTTGGCACACACTGAATTACATCCTCAAAAGAGAATTACCATCTAGTGGCTACGTTTTTCTATTTTACTATGGATTTTCAGCGTTTCTTTTAAAGCTGCAGATCCATACCAGATAAATAACTCAGCATCCAATAACCTGGATTGAATCGCAGGATCTGTCCCTACTAATTGCTGGGCTTCTGCAATGGTAGGTACATCAAGAATGAAAATTCCACGATAGCTTTTGTCATTTTTACCCAGTGGTCCGGCAACTACCAACTTTCCATTTTCCACTAATTTGCCAATATTTATCATATGACCGCGGAATACACTATCCTGCTTTTCCTTAGAAAAACTTTTTTCTGTCCCTGTTTTTAAAATAGCAAGCACATAAGTCTTCATTCCGTATTCATCGGCCTGAAGTTCTTTAGCCAGCTTCTCATCATAGTTATTATTGGTTTGCTGCGCTGAAACATTGGTATAAAAACCTACAGTGCAACAGATTAACACGCAAAACATTAGTTTATTTCTCATTGTATTGAAAAAAGAGGCTTTATCCTCAATATTTTCATTTTACTAATTTACATTATTTTTCACACTGTATCATGCTTAAAAGCAGGCAAATGCGCATTAGAGGCGATAAAAATGCAAATTAGATTTGTAGATGTTCATTATTACTCCTACATTTGTCGCACCAACAAGGGAAATGCATCCATAGCTCAGCTGGATAGAGCAACGGTTTTCTAAACCGTAGGTCATAGGTTCGAATCCTATTGGGTGTACAAGAAATTTATTTCTTAAATCAAGGCGAAGTTGCTCCAGACTTCGTCTTTTTTTGTTTAAAAGGTTTTTGATTAATCACACACCGATCCCTAATCCCGCATTATTTCATACGAAAGTAAGGTCTTTTACAAGAAAGACAGTTACACTTTAATAGCTAGGCTCGGTAGATAGTAAATGTTGATTTATCGATTCCATCAATTGATCATTAAAAGCCGCTGTATTCAGGTCTTTCAAAGGGACATCCATATTCAAATACTTGCCATAAAAGCTTTTTATCAGCAATTTCACTTGATCCGGGCGGTCGTCTGGATGACCACCTGCTTTATCAGAATACTTATCTATATGGCATACATACAGGTAATGATTGCCATTGTATTCAAAACTTTTAATCTTCGAATCCAGTTTATTTGGATCGACTTCTAAATTTAACACGAACTTCTCTGTTTTTTGCATCACTTATGGATAAGCATCATCTATTATTGCCAATTTACATATTCTTATCCATAGCTACATGAAAAAATGATCCTGCATATAGGGATTACCAGTCATGTTACGGTGAGCTGACAAAACCAGAAAAACAACCGCGCGCTACAGCAATTTACTTCTCAACAGTTGCTTTCCCTCGGAAAACCATTCCTCTTTAAGCATACTCAATATTGCTGAATCCCTTCTGCTGCCATCTGGACGATAACCATTACTTCTTAATACGCCTTCAAAACTGCAACCTAAGCCTTTTATTGCACGCATACTTCTCTCATTTCGAGCATCTAAACGAAACTCTACCCTTTCCATCCCCATCTGCTCGAATACAAATTCAAACAGCAAATACTTACAATGTTTATTCAACCCGGTTCCCTGAAATTCTTTGCCATACCAGGTATAGCCAAGCGACAAGCATTTACTGGATAAATCAATATCGTACAAACGGGTTGTCCCTGCATATTGTTGTTTTACCTTATCAAATACCACAAAAGGATAAGCAGAACCCAAATCTTTAGCTTTCAGTGCCTTTTCGATATACAGCTTCATTCCGCTTTCAGTCCCCGCATTCTGCAAAGAATAAGTCCACAAATCGGGTTCATTGATCGCAAAAGTCTTCAAATACTCAAAATCAGAAGTCCGTACTGGACGTAACAAGACATATTCATCTTCCAGGATATAATCTGTTTCAGAATCAAAAATATATAACATACTTAAATAAATATTGGATAAAGCTACAGAAAACTACTAAACGAACTGATTGTTTTTGCTCAGCAAGAGCATAGTTTACACCGAAATCTCTTTCGGCAGAAAGAAAACAAAAGGACAAACAAAGGATAAGTAATTATTAATTAGCCCATCATAATTCAACACTGCACCTTCAATAGAAGACAATAAAGTTACCATGCAACTAAATAATTTTCACAGATTTTAACAGCCAAAACCAAAATCATACTGCTATTCAGTTATTTTTTTTATTTTTAACCTATTAAATAGGCATAAACCGTATATTTCGGTACTATCTTGGGCACAACGAAACGATTTTTCGTTTTTATCCCTGCTCGAATTAGATTAAACAGCTGTGTAAGAGGGAAGAGGGACCTTCGCATCCATAATTAATCAAATCAATGTGACCGTGATCATTTTATGTTTCGCGGGATTGTCATTATTTTGAATTCGATGTTCAGCAAAAATTGTTTATTATTTATAAAGATTCTAGATAAATATTCACTTATTTGCTTAACGATCTTTTTAAAATACTTGTATTCTATATATGACATTAACCGACATCAAGTTTTCTGATTACATCAGAGACTTCGAGCAAACATTGAAACACTTATTTCATGTGCAGGCCGACATTGATCAACTGAGCCTGGAAAGAGGCTTACCACCAGAAATTCTTAAGGGAATTATGGATCAAAAACCACTTTCTGTTGCAATTCCTACCGAATATGGTGGACGTGGAAGCATCGTTAAAGAATGCCTTGGCCTTTTAGCCGCAGCTTCTTATGAATCTCTGCCCCTATCTTTAACTTTTGGAATCAATATCGCCCTTTTCTTAGAGCCTGTTTCAAAATATGCAGATGACTCCGTTAAAAAAGGGATCTTCGATAACTTTTTAGAAAAAGGACAAATGGGTGGTCTGATGATCACTGAACCAGATTATGGTAGTGATGCGCTAAATATGAAAACAGCTAGTAAAGCTGTTCCTGAGGGCTACCAAATTAAAGGAACAAAACATTGGCAAGGACTTACTGGGATGGCTGATTACTGGATCATCGCAGCAAGAAATGAAAATGAGAATGGTGATTTAGGCCGAGACATCGATTTTTTCCTTTGCGACATCACTAAACCGAAACAGCACATTGTAGTAGAAGAGCTTTATGACAACCCAGGTTTGTACATGATCCCTTACGGATTAAACCAACTCGACCTTGTTGTTCCACAAAACTTCAGACTAAAACCGGAAACTACCGGAATTAAAATGATGTTGGATATTCTTCATAGAAGTAGGATGCAATTCCCAGGAATGGGAATGGGATTCATCAAAAGAATGTTAGATGAAGCAATGCAACATTGCCGTACCCGCATCGTGGGCACCGGTAATTTGATGGCTATAGACAATGTACAATTCCAACTGTCAAGAATTCAATCTGCCTACACCATCTGTTCTGCCATGTGCGCGCACAGTAGTGAAATTAGTGGAATTGAGCACAATTTAGCTATGGAAGGCCTGGAAGCTAATACTATGAAAGCTGTAGTGACCGATTTGATGCAGGAATCTGCACAATTATTGGTACAACTCTCAGGAGCCAAAGGTTACAGAACCAGCCATATCGGTGGTCGTGGAATCATGGACAGTCGCCCATTCCAGATTTTTGAAGGATCTAATGAAATGCTATATAACCAGACAGCAGATATGATCACCCGTTCAATGAAGAAACAAAAACAGTCTAACCTATTTGATTTCCTTGCTGAATTTAAAATTACAGCTCAACCTGTTGCTTATTTTAAAAAGGAATTGTCTTTCCAACTGTCGGAAAACCTTTCTCAACGTAAAATGGTAGATCTTGGTAAAATAATAGCAAGAGTAATCTGCGTAGGATACGTCCTTAAATTACAAGAAAAAGGATACAGAAAAGATTTAGTTGAAAACTGTATTACAATGGTTAAACAAGAAGTTTCAGCGTTAATCGCTTCTCTTCAATTCGAAAATAATGTAACAGCTATCGATGATTATTCAACGAACAGCTCTTGGTTAGATTTCGCATAACCAAATAAATCCTAACATTTATAAAAGGCATTCATCGATAGATGAATGCCTTTTATGTTAATGATCAGCACCAATTACTTCAAGCAATAGCTGATGCATTTCATCAGGATTGAAAGGCTTTGACAAGACATGTTTAATACCCATATTCCATAAACGTGTTCTAACTTCTTCCAGAATATCTGCCGTGAAAACAATCACCTTGACACCTGGGTGTGAAACCTGCACCCTTCTTGCCAATTCATAGCCATCCATACCTGGCATATGGAGGTCAATCAAAATCACATCAAACTCCCTATCTTTTAAAATATCCAAAGCCGTAATTCCATTATCAGCCTGCTCCGCATTGAGCCCAAAACGACTCAGCTGCCTTTTTGCAACTAATAAATTTACCGGATTATCATCCACCACTAGTAACCTCAACTCAGGCAATACCCGGCTTGGAATAACAACCTCCACCAGATTTAAATAATCCTCAGATTTCGAGACAATTTTAAAGTCAATTTCAAATTCAAAACTCGTCCCCTCTTCTACTTTACTTTTTAATACGATTTCGCTTTTAAAAAGATCTACAAGCCCTTTAGTAATACTTAAACCAAGCCCGGTTCCTTGTTGCTGTCGGTGACTAGCTTGTTGAACCTGATGAAACTTATCAAAAACCAGGTTATGTAAATGCTCAGGAATGCCAATCCCAGTATCTTCAACTTTAAAACACAACCTCACCTTTTCGGCAGTCCGACTTATTATTGTCAAAAAGATGGAAACATGACCGCTATCCGTGAATTTAATAGCATTCCCAATCAGGTTATTCAGAATTCTCCCCAACCTCAAATCATCAACATTAACGAGTTCAGGAATATCCTCATCATGATAAAAACTAAGGCCCAATCCTTTAGCTTTAGCGAGAGACTGAAACTGCTTTTGAATATTCCCAACAAAAGTCACTAATCGAATCTCACTCTCCATTAGCTCCATTTTCTTATTCTCAATCTTCTCCAGATCCAAAATATCATTCACCAAATTCAATAAATGATTCGAAGAAAAATTCAAATGATCAATATACTCCCGGATATGTGGATCTGCATAAGTACCTTGATGAAGCAAATTACAAATCCCTATAATCCCATTCAATGGAGTCCGAATTTCATGACTCATAATAGAAAGGATCTCTGTCCTCTTTCTCGCAATTTGCTCTGCAAGATTCTTCGCTGCAATCAATTCTAAAGTCTGATGTTGCAACTGATCACTCATCATTTTTTTTGCCGTGATATCCTCTATCACACAAATCAAGCGTACCTCAGCTTCCTCAGAAACCGGGTCAATTTTCTGAAATTTAGCACTATACCAGGATTTCTTATCTGGATTAAAATCCGGATAAACACACTCCTGACGTTCGCCGGTTAAAAGTAACTTCTCGATGCAGTCCACAAAAATACTCGCAAAGGTGCCCATCACCTCTACCATCGTTTTATCAATAAAGAATTCCTGAGGCATAAAAAGCTTTGTAGCATCTTTCACCCAGACCTTTTTGATCACGATATTTTCATCCAGTTCAATGATGATATCATCCAGTGAAGCAATGAGCGATTGTAAACGAGCCCTTTCGCGATGCTGATCAGCAATTTCCCCTGCTAAATTTTGATAAAGGAGCATCCCATTTAAGATTGGCAAAGCCGGTTTAACCGTATAGTAGTCTCTCACCGTATAAGCATCGGTAGACCTCACCAGGCACAACCTCATTTCTTTCCCCAGATCATCGCTAAGTGGACAAATGAAGACTTGATAGCCTTTAACACTATTTACATCATAATGAGCAGAAATTACAGTAGGATTGCTTAATATAAAATCGCGCAGCATATCAAGATCAACAGGAGCATTCTTTACTTCAATAGCAGTTGTCATATCAACATCAAACAGTCCTGCAGCCAAACTTTGTGTCCTCACACATAATTCTTGAAGCAATCCTTCTAATGCTTTCATTTTAGCATCACTAGAATAATAGGCTTGTTGAAATTCAAATAGTTTATTCAGAAAAGCCATATCAGGCTGCTGCAAATCAGGATCAAAAAACTTTGATAAGGATTCCATAGGGCTATACTTTACGATGGATGTTAGCGTCAATTTACATAATTAACCCAAAATCATTTCCTATTCCCTCATATATTTTAAACAACTTAATAATTCAGCTGTTAAAACTCCAGAAAAAACATATACCCTCGATATTTGAAATTAAGGGAAAAGTCGGGCTTGATACCACTCTCCCTGCTCCCTTGTACTGTTAAAATTAGAGATCGAAACCCCAAGTAATCTGACCTTCCCTCCCTCCAACTGTGCAGCATCCAATAGAGATTTTGCCACTTCCACCATCATTTCCAATTCCGTCAGTGCAGCCGGGAATGACCTGCTTCTGGTAATCTGCCTAAAATCACTAAACTTAATTTTAATGGTTAAAGTCCGCCCAAACAATTGATAAAGACTCATCCTTTTAAACACAATGCCCGAAAGGCGTTCGAGTTCCAAATTCATTTCTTCCAACTCACTGAGGTCATATGAAAAAGTATCTTCTGCACCAATTGACTTGGTCTCCTGATTCGGTTCTACTTTACGGTGGTCAATTCCACGCACTATCCGGTAAAAGAAATGCCCACTCTTTCCAAAAAGGTAGACCAACTCAGCTTCAGTAAGCTTTTTTAAATCTGCGCCTTTATGCAAGCCCCGAATTTTCATCTTCTCCGCTGTTACCTTTCCCACACCATGAAACTTCTCTACAGGCAATGCAGCAATAAATCGCTCCACCTTCGATGGACCAATAAAAGTCAAACCATCAGGTTTATTCATATTGGAAGCCACCTTTGCGACAAATTTATTAATAGAAACCCCAGCTGATGCAGTTAAGTTTAGTTCAGCCTTTATAGCAGCCTTAATTTCTTTGGCAATATCAATCGCAGAACCAATTCCTAACTTATCTTCAGTTACATCCAGATAGGCTTCGTCAAGCGACAAAGGTTCGATCAGGTCTGTATACCTACTAAATATCTCTCGAATTTGCTTGGAAATCTCTTTATAAACCGCAAATCTAGGATAAAGAAAAATCAGATGTGGACATAAGCGCTGTGCTTTTTTGGAAGACATCGCAGAATGTACACCAAATCTCCTTGCCTCATAATTCGCTGTAGCAACCACGCCACCTCTGCCGTCAGGAGAGCCACCCACAGCAACAGCCTTACCTGCAAGCGAAGGATCATCCCTTTGCTCCACTGAAGCATAAAAAGAATCCATATCTATGTGAATGATCTTACGAGGTGATGGTTGCTCTGGAGAGTTCATAAGGCTGAGGCCTTAAAATTAAAAAATAAAAACCTCAATAGCTATAAATGACAAAGGCCCGCATTAAGCGGGCCCTTCTCATGACATTCAAAGTAGATTACTTTGTGTTTTTCTTCTCAGTCACTTCAGTACGGATGTCCTGAGCAAGGCCTTTTAAATCCTGCATTGCTTTACGTACTCTTGTACCAGCTGCACCGTTACCTGAATTATAAAATTTGTCTGCATCAGCTTCAACGCTTGCAATAAGTTCTTTAAGTTTCGAGAATTTTTCCATGTTTTTCTTTCGTTTAAGATTTTAAATATATGATATAACGCTTTAAAGTTAATAATTATTGGATTTCCACCAAATGAATATTTAAGGATGCCGCTCTTTTTTTCAATAAAAAAGCCCTTTTCTGCATAAAATACCTATAATCTGCTATTTCGTTTAAATATAACCCCTAAATCTTTAAACAAAATACGACTAAACCATATTTTAAAAAGCCCCTCCATTTCTCAATTAGCCCAAATATTCCCTGATCATTTGGGATTTTGGACTGTTGCGCAAAGTCTTCAATGCTTTGTCTTTTAACTGCCGCAGTCTTTCTTTACTTAAGTCAAAAATACAAACCATATCGTCCAGTGTAGTCTCAGAACAATCATACAATCCATAGTAAAGTGACAAAATTTTCTGCTCCCTTTCAGGTAAAATGATCAAACACCTTTTTAAATCCTCATACAAAGATTGCTTCATCAGCTCCTCGTCTACTGCATCAACACTTGTTGAGGCAATCTTATCTAATAAACTGAATCCGGTTTCTTCATTTATCGGCTTATCCAAAGAAATAGACAAAGCAGCATTAGACTGATAGTCCAAAACCCGGTCCTCTCTATACCCTACTTCCAGCGCAATTTCTTCTGCAGTAGGCATCCGCTCAAGTTTTTGCTCCAAGCGCATTGTTGCCTTATTTATAGCCGTATTCCCAACAATCTGATTGCCTGGCAGACGAACAATTCTTTGCTGATCAGAAATAGCAGATAAAATAGCCTGCCGAATCCACCACACCGCAAAAGATATAAATTTGAAACCTTTAGTGTGGTCATAGCGCTTAGCAGCCTTTATTAAACCAATATTCCCTTCACTAATCAAATCGGAAAGCCGAACCCCCTTATCCTGGTACTTCTTGGAAACGGAAATCACAAAACGAAGATTCGCATTGACTAATTTTTCTAATGCTGCTGCATCACCCTCTGCAATACGCATGGCCAACTGAATTTCATCCTCGACTTTCAATAGCTCGAATCTCCCAAGTTCATTCAGATACTTTTCCAGGGAATCACTCTTTCTGTTGGTGATACTTTGTGATATCTTTAAAGCTCTCATACAATGGATCAATAGTTAATTTTATAATTGATTTTAACCAAATGCGAGTTAAAACTGAACAAGCTCAGGTTCCAAAAAACCTATAGACAGCTTACATTTTTTAAGAGCGTAATCTATCCTCCAGCAGCATCGCAAATAAAGTTAAAGAAGATGGCTCCCAAATAAAAACCAACACCTTCAGCAACAAAAATATTAAAATAATATACACTAAGCACATATTATAAAAATATTTATTGCCGATAAAACCTTCAAAAACACCAAATAAACTGCAATTAAGAGTGGAGATTAAAAAAATTAAATACACTAAGTAAAAATTATGATCAAGATTAAAATAATTTGTAAAACAAGAAAGCCTGCTGTGAGCAGGCTTTCAAAAATAAGATGAATTATAAAAATATTAGAGCAACTTAACGATTCCACCTGTCCGAACAGATTCATCACTCGCAAAAGCTACCCTTAAACTATTTAGCGCATCCTGAGTAGGTATCGTCAGATCCAAATCTTCTAAAATAGCCTGAAGGAAATGTCGTTGCTCCCTCGTACACAGCTCCAAATGATCAGGCTCATCATTCAAATCAACCCATTCATCAGCTCTTGAAAAATGACCATCCTGATCCAGGTCTGCATAATGAATTTTAATAGATTCTGTCTTCGTATGTGCATCAATCAAATCAGACTTTCCTGCTGCCGAAGCTTCTTTTGCCAAAATAGATACCGCCCCTTTTGGTCCAACCACATCTTTTACAAAAAATGCAGTCTCACTCATCATTGGTCCCCATCCTGATTCATACCAACCCACAGATCCATCCTCAAAACGAATCTGAAGTTGCCCATAGTTATAATTATCCTCAGGAATATCATTTGTCAATCTTGCTCCAATTGCGCTTACCTGCACTGGCTTAGATCGGGTCATCTGGCACATGACATCAATATAATGAACTCCGCAATCCACAATCGGACTCAAACTATTCATTAAATTCTTATGCACATTCCATTTTGCTCCCTGACTTTGTTGGTTCAAATTCATGCGCATCACCAATGGTTTCCCCATTTCCTGAGACAATTCAATAAAACGCATCCAGGAAGGATGGTAACGTAAAATATACCCAACCAACAGCTTCTTACCGTATTGCTTGGCCGCATCAGCAACACGCTGTGCTGCCGCTAAAGAATCTGCTAATGGCTTTTCTATAAACACATGACAACCCTGTTCCATTGCTTTTATTGCAAAAGGTTCATGGGTATCCGGATAGGTTGAAATACATACTGCATCCGGACGGCTAGCCGCCAAGGCCGTTTCAAAATCACTGAACAATGGATAACCACCACCCAGCTTTTCATTCAACACCACCTTACTATCTCCTCTGGAGACAATTCCACAAATTTCAAAACCTTCCAACTGATGATAAGCCATAGCATGAGAACTCCCCATATTCCCACAGCCTACCACCAATACTTTAATCTTTTTATGATCTAAACTCATCTATATAAATATTATCCTCCCAGATTCCAACCGCTACGATACTCTCTGCGCACAAACTGGTTCACATCATCAAAATTAGTTACCCTCAAATTCTCCTTATCCCAAAGCAGTTTAATATCACGACCCGGATAATCAAATCCGTTACCACTTTGCCTAGGTTTTTGGATATCCGTACCTCTAATCGCCAGATTGGCAATCAACAAGGTCTCCGTTAACGGACCGGCTATTTCAAAAGGAGAGCTCAGTTTTTTCTTACCATAACCTGCGATACATGCTTCCGCCCAATCCCAGTAATGCCCATCTACCCCGCCAATAACCCTTTCTACGCCAGGTTTTATCTTAACTTCTTCATTTCGTGATAAAGGTAATAACCTCGGATTTGCACCATATACATCACACATCATCTTTCCTTTTGTTCCCTCAAACAGCACCCCATTTGCACCAAAAGACTCATTAGGACCCAATTCCGCTGGCCTACCCGGTTTAATTCCCCCATCCATCCAGTGGATCTGAAGGTCATCCTTTGTCTTTTTTGTCTTTTTGAAAGTCATGATAACATGGCTTGAAGGCGGACAACTATCCGGGAAATACCCACGTTTAAATTCGTCCACATAAATACTACCTACACTACATTGTACATCTATTGGAGTATCCAGTCCCAGGATGCGGAAAGGCGGCTCCACCAAATGACAACCCATATCACCTATCGCACCCGTTCCATAATCCCACCAGCCACGCCAATTAAAAGGCACCAGTTTATCGACAAATGGTTTATAAGGCGCCGTTCCTAACCAAAGATCCCAGTCCAGCTCCTTAGGAACCGAGCCGTTTGCTGAAGGCCAGGTTATTCCTTGTGGCCAAGATGGTCGATCCGTCCAGCAATACACCCGCTCAACTTTTCCAATTACACCAGCATCCACCCAATCCTGCAATTGTCTTACACCATCTCCTGAAGAGCCCTGATTTCCCATTTGAGTCACCACCTGATATTTATTGGCAGCTTCAGTCAGCTTTCTCGCTTCAAAAATATCATGCGATAAAGGCTTCTCTACATAAACATGCTTTCCAAGTTGCATCGCAGCCATAGCAATGATCGCATGATTATGATCTGGTGTAGAAACTACTACCCCATCAATATGCTTAGCCTCCTTATCCAACATCTCCCTATAATCCTTATAGTATTTAGCTGCCGGGAAATTCTTTACCGAGTAAGCAGCCCTACGATCATCTACATCACAGAGGAAAGCAATATCCGCTTTCCCCCCTTTATAGATGTTACTTAAATTACTTTGACCTTTTCCGCCAACACCAACTCCGGCAACCAATAAGCGGTCGCTAGGTGCTAAAAATCCTTTACCACCCAATACATGTCTGGGTACAATCATAAATCCCGCAGCAGCAAGTGCAGTCGTTTTTAGAAAGTTTCTTCTTGAACTATTTCCTGCTGAATCCTTAATTTCTTCAGTCATATTTTACAATTTTAACTCAATTTCACCATTACTCGAGCTTATTTAGATACGCTCAAGTCTTTAATTCTGATATTTTTAAAACGCACTACAGATCCGTGACCAAGGAAACCAACACGGCCTTTATCACGCTGTAAACCTGGGTGACTTTGCCCATCTAAAGCGCCTTTTTTACGAGCCTCTGTAATATCTCCATCCAGAATTACATCCCCATTCAACACCACTTTTATCTTTGGTCCTTTTACCGTCACCTCTTGATAATTCCATTCCCCTAATGGTTTTAAAGAACCTCTTTTCGCAGCTTGAACACCATAAATAGAACCATGGTACTGATACACGTGAAGGTCTTTATAAATGTCTGCATCATTATCCAGGATTTGTAGTTCCATGCCCTCATAAGCCGCATCTCCGGTTAATGGGGCACGAATTCCCAAACCATTATTTGCCCCAGGAGTCAATTGAAATTCAAAACGAAACACAAAATCACTGTAATCATCTTTACTAAATAAATTCCCGCCAGAACCTTTACCAGGTTTAGGATTAATTTCCATGTTTCCATTTGCAACGGTATAGGCAGAGGTATTTCCTGTCCATTGGTGCATATTCGTACCATCAAACAACACTTTATAACCTTCTTTTTTCTCTGTAGCACTCAACTCAAAAGGAGCCGGGCGTTCCAACTCTTTAATATAAATGTCTCTGTAGGCAATTCTCGAACCATGCGCCTGCAATTCAATCTGCTCTTCTGCAAAAATCGGAAGCTTGCGATCCCAATAGTTTTCAAGGATCACATCGTCGGTCACCAATACCCCATTCAGGTATACGGTTACACGATCACCTTTCATAATGATGTGGAAATTATTCCATTCCCCTAATTTATTATCTACCGCTTTTAGAGGTTTACTTTCATTGACTTGATTGTTATACAAACCTCCAGATCCAACTTGAGCACCATCTTCTACCCTTGAAGTATCCCAGATTTGTACCTGTGGACTACCACGTAGATAGATACCTGCATCACCTTTTTTATTACCATCATCATAGATTTTCCAATCTACCAGCATTTCGAAATCACCATATTTTTTTAGTGTAGCCAGGTTATCCCCTTTTCCGGTAAACAATAAAGCGCCATTATCTATCACCCAGCTTTTCAAAGCCTCAGCATCTGCTTTCTCCTGAGCCCCAGCTAAAGTTTTAGCGTCCATCTTAGCTCTTTTCAAAGGATCTCCTACCAGGCCTTTCCAACCCTTCAAATCTTTTCCATTAAACATGGAAACAAATCCTGAACCGCCCTTCATTTCCGCAAGATATTTACGAATCGCTTGTTTCTCGTACTCGCTGTCACCACCTTTAAGCACCTGAATGGTCTTATTTAACAAGCCTTTTACCTGCTCTCCTTCATAAGATTTATCCGACAAAACAATCATCATCACAGCTCTTGCCGCAGCTTGTTGCAAGGCAGGACTATCCATATAATTACCGGCAAACACAGCCGCATTGTATGTTTTAGCGCCCTGTAGATCCGTTAAAATTTGTTGCTGTTGTTGTTCCGTTTTAGCCACATCCATCGCATCACGCAACATCAATAATCTTTGTGCAGCAGGTTCAGGAGCCGAACGTACCAAGCGTAAATAACCAGTAATTGCTTCCTGCTGGAAAGCAGCATTAGTCGTTGTTCTTGCGATCGAAAGCAAGCTTTCTAAAGAACTTATATTTGCCCAGGAAGACAAAGCCTCCAAAGCCAGTTTTTTTGTTTCCTCATCACCGGTATTAAAAGCATTATTGACAGCTTTTAATGCCTGAGCATCACCCAGACTTGCCAACACCTTATAAAAGAACTTTTTCTTTTCAGGATTAGCATCTGTCATTTTCTGTAAAACAACTGCAGTATCATTTTCCGTTGCTGTACCTTTTAAAGCAGCAATTAATGCAGACTGAACCATTACCGATTCTTCGTCGCTGATCTCTTTACTGTTCAACAAGGCAAACAATTCCGGAAGATCTGCTTTAGTAGCCACCTCACGTAAAGCTGCAAAAGCTGCTTTTCTTACCAATGGATTTTTGCTCTTTTGCAAAGCATAAATGCTACTGATCTGTCCTTGGCCACCACGTGCAGCAAGTACAGCAATTAAAGCTACCTGTGCATTAGGCTGCATCGCTGGCAATACCTTTGCAATGTTCTCCGCCAAACCGGCTCCTTTGATTCTCAACAGCACATCAGCCACCTTTTGCACAGTCGCATCGTCACCTTTTTGCATAGTTTTGAACAAATCTTGCAACACCTCTACCCCGCCAATTTTTGCGGCCGCCTCAATTGCAGCAAACTTCAAGTCTTGGTTTTTATGGTTTATTAACTTCAATACCGCTGGAAGTGCCTCTTTAGACTTTCCATCACCAAGCATCGTCACCATTTCTGCCTGTACATCCGGTTTTACCTTATTCAATTGTTGTAACCACAAAGTGGTAGTCGCTGGGTTCAAATAAGGCAGAGCGAACTTCAAAGCCGCTGCCCTATAGGCAATGGAAGGATCTTTTACTGCTGCCAAAAGAATAGAAATATCCTGTCCTTTATTCTCGTCTGAAAGGATTTTCAATGCACCTGTACGAACAGACACCAAATCCGGAGCAGTTGCTTTATCCAATAATTGAAGGGCAATTTTATGTGCTAAAGCAGGATTACCCGCTAACAAAAGATTTGCAGCATAATCCAGATAAGCAGCAACCGCATTTGTATTTTCATAGTTAAAATTACTTTTTGCTGCCGCCGAAGCCATCAGCTCTTCCGAAGAAGGATCAGCGATTTTCGCTAAAGCATAAAGACTCATTTTGGTTAAATCCTGATCTGAACCTGTAGCTAACGCAGCAATAGGTTGTACCGCTGCCTTAACACGACTATCACCTAAACCTTCTACAACCGATAAACGGCTTTTTCCTGATGTTGATGCCAAAGCATTCAATAAGGCTTGTTTTGCTGTCGGCGTATTGATTTTCACCAACACCCTAACTGCCGGATCTGAAAGTTGTACATCCTTCAAAGAAGCAACCAGATAAGGAACCGCATCATCCTGCGCTACTCCATCCAGCTGACTCATAATAAAGGCTTTATTTTGCGGATCGCTAAGCTTCTGTAAAGCTTTACCTAGCGCAGCTACACTCATTTTTCTCCAGTTTTCTTTTCCTGCTTTTGTAGATGCAGCAGTAAATCCTCCAATAGCATACTCAATCAGGGCATTATTACCTTTTCCTGCCGGAGATAGCATCCCGATCAACTCCAGGTAACCATTTTCACCAAGAGCAGCAATATCATTTACATTAATACCCGCCTGGGCCGCATCTTTTGCAGGCATCTGTGCCAGCAAATCAGCAATACGAGTGGTCTGCGTACGCTGGTCTTTTTTATCCTGTGCAATCACCATTCCCTGGAAGGCAAGGCTCGCCAAAAGGATAAAGAATATCTTTTTCATCATTATATCTATAAATTTGAGAATTGATTATAATTAGCTTTTTAAATGGTGTAAGGAGCGCGCATCACCGGATTAATCAATCTGTTTGCACCCTCATCATCGATAAACTCCTGTTTCACAGGGTCAAATTTCAGCGAGCGACCTAAACGTAAAGCCGCCAATCCAATATTGATGATGTTGCAGGAACGATGTCCATTCTCCTCATTTAAAGCAAACTGAGTTCTGGTTTTCACAGAGGTGATGAAATCCGTCATTTGTGGTTCCGGATCAGGGAATGCAGCTAGTTTACGCTCCAAATCAGGAATATCCGACTTAAATCCAGCATAAAGTTTCCCTTTAGGGCCTTCAATATAAGCCGCCTTCTCATCTTTTCCTTCTCCATCAAGTATAATCTGACAACCATCAGCATAAGTATAGGTAATCCTCCTCCAGATACCCACAGCATCAGTATGTTGTTGCGGAGCATCGATTTCTACAGAAACAGGATTGGTATCATCTTTTCCAAGGAAATATTGAATAGGATCCAGGTAATGTTGCCCCATATCACTTAAACCACCACCATCGTAATCCCAGTATCCTCTAAAAGTCTGGTGTACACGGTGCGTACTATATGGTTTAAATGGCGCCGGACCTAACCAGGCATCATAATCCAATTCTGCCGGAACAGGCTCAACAGGTAAATTGTCCTTACCCACCCAATAAAATTTCCAGTCAAAGCCGGTATGCTTACTAACCGTCACCTTCAATGGCCAGCCCAACATCCCACTATCTACTAATTTTTTAATCGGTTTTACGGTAGTCCCCATTCCATAGAAATTATCCTTGAAACGGAACCAGGTATTCAGACGGAACATACGACCATGCTTTTGAACAGCCTCCATTACACGCTTACCCTCTCCGATAGTATGTGTCATTGGCTTTTCACACCAAATGTCTTTTCCAGCGTTTGCTGCATCAACAGACATAATTCCATGCCAATGAGGAGGTGTCGCAATGTGTACAATATCCACTTCCGGCAATTTGATCAGCTCCCGATAATCACTAAAAGTTTTTACACCTTTATCCAACATCGGCTTTGCTATATCCAAATGCCTTTTATCTACATCACAAATGGCCACAACCTGTGTTCCATCATAGTCGAAATGGCCTCTTCCCATTCCACCAACACCGATTACTGCTTTAGTCAATCGATCGCTGGGCGCAATAAATCCTGTACCACCAAGCACATACCTGGGGACAATTGTGAATGCAGCGGCACCCACTGCAGCCTTTTTAATAAAATCTCTTCTAGAGTTTGATTGATCTGGTTTCATATATGGTTTGTGTATTAATGTATTTCAGCACTAATCAAACGCAACTCAAAACGATCCGAAACGACACATGGAGGTACGCATCTATAAAAAAGATGGACTCCTACAGGAACTGGTTACATTTGGGTCATCACTTAGGTGGTCAGCCGTAAATGATTCATTCTCAAATTTATTATTATTATTGAGAAAATCGGTGTAATTGTAACACTAACTTAACGCAATTGGCTGAAAATTGAGGAATGATAAAAATAATAGCTTAAATTTGAGGATAGACCAATTATTGACATGGCATTTATCGACTATTATAAGATTCTGGGCGTTGACAAAAAAGCTTCACAAGAGGATATAAAAAAAGCATACAGGAAACTCGCAAGAAAATATCACCCTGACCTGAACCCAAACGACAAAGAAGCGAACAAGAGATTTCAGGAGATCAATGAAGCAAATGAGGCCTTAAGTGACCCTGAAAAACGAAAAAAATACGACGAGTATGGAGAACACTGGAAAAATTCAGATCAGTTTGAACAGGCTAGGTCACAATCCAGAAATTCAGGAAACCCCTTTGCTGGTGGCAGATCAGGACAAGGTACATCTGACTTTGGTGGCGGAGATTTCTCGGACTTCTTTGAATCTATGTTTGGTGGTGGCGGAAGATCCTCTGGAAGAGGCAGCATGAAATATAAAGGACAAGATTACAATGCAAGTTTTAGCATCAGTCTTAGAGATGCTTATACTACACACAAACAAACCCTCACCATCAATGATAAAAAAATAAGAATTACCATACCCGCAGGTATTGCTGATGAACAGATCATAAAATTAAAAGGCCTTGGTGCAGCCGGAGTAAACGGTGGTCCTGCAGGTGATTTATACCTTACAATTAATGTTCAGGAAGATCCAACGTTCAAAAGACTTCATGACGACCTATACCTGCAACAAGATATTGATTTATACACCGCTGTTTTAGGTGGAGAAGTAATGGTGGAAACCCTCGACGGAAAAGTAAAACTTAAAATCCCGCCAGGTACACAAAATGGAACTAAAGTCCGCTTAAAAAACAAAGGCTTCCCTTTGTATAAAAAAGATGGAGAATTTGGCAACCTTTTCATTACCTACAATGTTAAACTTCCAGAGAACTTATCTGACAAACAAAAAGAACTGTTTAGAGAACTACAAAACCTGAGTTAACCCTACAGCTATGGAAACAGAATTCATCACCATCACTGAATATTGTATCAATTACCACATAGACCCTTCTTTTATGGTCTCACTGGAAGAATCAGACATTGTCCGCTTCCCAGTCGTTGAAAAAGAAAAATGTATCCACACGGATCAACTCGCAGAACTGGATAAGTATATTCATTTACATTACGACCTCCAGATCAATATAGAAGGTATTGATGCCATCAGACACCTGCTACAACGCGTACACGATATGCAGGAGGAGATTAAAGAATTGCAACACGAACTCCACCTGCATAAGTAATATTGCCCAATTGGAAAAGAAACATTATTTTCAGCCTATGAGTTTATCTTTTTCCCTTACAGAAGCACTCCCTGTCATACAACAGTACTATCCGTATGAATTGGAAGAAGCCTATACTCCTACCTACAACATCAGTATTTACATGCCCGGTCTGGTGATCACTGCTGATCAACCTCAGCTGATTAAAAAGATGCACTTCTCCATGGTTCCCTTTTTCTTTAAAGACCGTAAATCCACCATGTGTACCGTCAGACATACACAAATCTTCTCCAAACAGCTATTTAGAAAACTTATGGTAACGCATAAACGCTGTCTGGTGTTGGCAGATGGTTTTTACCTCTGGAAAAGATTCGATGCAGAAAAATACCCCTTCCGTTTTACCTTAAAAGACCGCAAAATTTTCTCCATGGCCGGAATCTGGTCCGCCTGGATAGACCCCATCACCAAAGAACGCTACGAATCCTTCTGCCTGGTCACCATCCCTGGGAATGACCTGATTACAAGCATAGGCAAATCTATGCCAGTCATTTTAACACCTGAAACGGAAAAAGCATGGCTCAGTAAAACCATCGAAGAAGAGGAAATAATGGAGCTTTGTAATATATATCCTACAGAACTTATGACCAGATTTCAGGTAACCAAGGATATTGCCGACCGCAGCCTCAACGATCCAAGTCTGATAAAACCAATTAACAACTACCTACCTATCTAGAGCTGATCCCTGATGGAAAGCTATTATTTTTCATATCCTCCCTGTAAAGCCAGCTAATTCTGGCGTAACTTTACCGGCAAATGAAGCCCTACCTCCAAAAACCTTTTATTCAACTTTTCGACTTTTCTAAAAAGATTAATTATAAAACTGAAATCCTTGCAGGGCTAACAGTAGCCATGACAATGATGCCAGAATCACTATCCTTTGCTATTCTGGCAGGATTCCCTCCACTTACAGGTTTGTATGCGGCCTTCATTATGGGATTGGTTACCGCAGTATTTGGCGGTAGACCTGGTCTAATTTCTGGTGGAGCAGGTGCCACAGTGATTGTCCTGATCGCCTTAATGAAATCACACGGACTAGATTATGTCTTTGCAGCAGTAGTACTCGCTGGTATTTTCCAAATTAGCGTTGGCTTGTTTAAACTAGGCAAATTTGTCCGCCTGGTACCACAACCAGTCATGTTTGGTTTTGTAAACGGACTGGCAATTATCATATTTATGGCCCAACTGGAACAATTTAAAACGGTAGTCAATGGAGAAATGGTCTGGCTTAGTGGTCCTGCATTGTACCTGATGGCCGGCCTCGTGGCCTTAACCATTGCCATTGTACTGATATTACCGAAATTCACGAAAGCGATTCCGGCTTCATTAGTCGCAATTATTGTGGTTTTCCTTATCGTTTTAGGATTTAACATCAACACCAAAACCGTGGGAGATATTGCTGCTGTAAGCGGTGGTTTTCCGCCTTTTCATATACCTCAGGTTCCATTTAACCTGGAAACCCTGCAAATCATTTTACCTTATGCCCTGATCATGGGAGCAGTAGGATTAACAGAAGGACTGCTCACCCTAAACCTCGTAGATGAAATCACCGAAAGCAAAGGAAACAGCAACCGCGAATGTATCGCACAAGGAACCGCAAATATGCTCAACGGCTTTTTCTTCGGAATGGGTGGGTGCCCAATGATCGCGCAAACATTAGTTAATCTTTCCGCAGGTGCCAGAGCCAGACTTTCGGGAATTATAGCTGCCATTACCATATTAGTGATCGTTCTTTTTGGCGCTCCGCTGATAGAAAAAGTCCCTATGGCCGCCTTAACAGGTGTCATGATCATGGTCGCAATCGGAACATTTGAATGGATGAGCTTCAAAGTCATCAATAAAATGCCAGGTAAAGATATTTTTGTAGGTATTCTCGTAGCAGGAATTACCGTATGGCTACACAACCTTGCGCTTGCTGTACTCATAGGTGTGATCGTTTCGGCATTAATGTTCGCCTGGGAAAGTGCCAAAAGAATCCGTGCAAAGAAATACATCGATGAAAATGGCACCAAACACTACGAAATTTACGGCCCGCTATTCTTTGGCTCGACTCATAATTTCATGGAAAAGTTTGAACCAGCCACAGATCCTGAAATAGTAATCATTGACTTCAAAGACAGTAGAATTGCTGATATGTCTGGCATTGATGCCATCAACAAATTGACCGAACGCTACCGAAAAGCAGGCAAAACCATTCATTTAACCCATTTAAGTGAAGATTGTAGGAGCCTATTAAAGGATGCAGAAGCCATAATTGAAGTTAATATTATGGAAGACCCCATTTACAAAGTTGCTACTGAAAAAGGAACAACTATTTAATTCCAGGTACCATTTCATTTCCCTTTCCCTAGTCCAGCTACTGTCATAATTTCGATTTCTAATCCTAAAGATTTGGAAAATAAAAACATCAATCGTATTATTGCAATGTATTAATCAATACCACTATGGGACTTACTAAATCAGAGATATTTACCGATGAACAAAACCAGCTGTCTCAACTATTGAAGGCAATGGCACATCCGGCAAGAATTGCCATCCTACAAAGAATCCTGGCCTCCAACACTTGTATTTGTGGGGATCTGGTAGAAGAATTAGGACTGGCACAAGCCACCATCTCACAACACTTGAAAGAGTTAAAAAACGCAGGACTCATACAGGGTACCATTGAAGGCGTTAGCGTATGCTATTGCATCAATCCTAAAACCTGGAAAATGATGGAAAACCAATTAGGTGCATTCCTAGGCGCTTATAAAGGTGAAATCCCCTGCTGTTAAAAAAAATTGTCTACATCAATCGTAAAATTGCAATATTATGAATACTACAACACTTATGACCTGGGAAAGCTTTAAAACAAAGCTTCAGGAAAACCCGGAATTAACATTACAATTCCAATATGCTGCAGATAAATGGGTAGATGCTTCCTACCACATCACTGAAATTAAACAGGCACCAATCGTATCTGTTGATTGTGGCGGTGTAATGAACTCCTGGACGGAAATCATTGTACAACTTTGGGAGCCTTCAGAAGAAGAAAGTGAAAGAGCAATGCAGGTAAAAAAAGCCCTCTCCATTGTAGAATTGGTAGAGAAATCATTGCCTTTAAACCCAATAGGAATCGTAAAGATCGAGTTCGGAAACTCCGGGTTTGATACCAGACAAATGTACCCGGGAGAAATCAACATTGTAGATGAGAATCTGGTGGTCAACCTGATCCCAGATGCCACACAATGTAAAGCCATCAATCGTGGAGGCAGTTGTGGCACCAATGATGAAGGTAAAGAATGCTGTACCCCTGCCCCAACTGTAGAAAAACCAAAAATTCAATTGATCAATTTTGCTGCTGAAGGCGAGGTATGTACGCCAGGATCCGGATGCTGCTAAACTCCCATTCTATAAAATAATAACAGATGAAAAAAGTACTGGTACTCTGCACAGGAAATAGCTGTCGCAGTCAGATTGCAGAAGGTTATTTAAGACATTTTGCAAACAATAAAGCACTAATTTATAGTGCAGGGATAGAAACTCATGGGGTAAATCCAAGGGCTATTGAGACAATGAAGGCAGATGGAATAGACATTTCTTCACATACCTCGAACAACATCAACGAGTATAAAAACATTGATTTCGATTTCGTAATTACAGTATGCGACAATGCCAAAGAAAGCTGTCCATTTTTCCCTTCAAACGCGCTAAAATTTCATTACAATTTCCCAGATCCTGCAAAGGCCACAGGGACTGAAGCTGAAATCAAAGCACCGTTTGCAGAAGTCCGTGATCTGATCAAAAACTACTGCCAGAACTTTGTTCAGGAAAACTTACACTAACAAAAAAATACGCCCACAAAATGTCTGCAAATCACTGTACACCTGTAGCGGAGCGAAAAAAGCTCAGCTTTTTAGACCGCTACCTGACTTTATGGATCTTCCTGGCCATGGCCATTGGTATTAGCATGGGCTATTTTATGCCTGCCTCCGCTGGAATCATCAATTCCCTTTCCAGCGGAACAACCAATATACCATTGGCCATCGGCCTGATCCTGATGATGTATCCGCCACTGGCAAAAGTGAAATATGAAAACATGGGCGCAGTGTTTAAAGACAGCAAAGTACTCGGTACCTCATTACTGCTCAACTGGGTCGTAGGACCAGTGTTGATGTTCCTTTTAGCCATCACTTTTCTAAGAGATTATCCGGAATACATGATTGGATTGATCCTGATCGGTCTGGCCAGATGTATTGCCATGGTAGTCGTTTGGAATGAACTGGCGGAAGGAAACCGGGAATATAGCGCTGGACTAATCGCCCTAAACAGTATTTTTCAGGTCTTATTGTACAGCGTTTATGCTTACGTTTTCATCACCGTACTCCCTCCTTTATTCGGACTAAAAGGACTGGAAGTCTCCATTACCATCGGCCAGATTGCGGAAAGCGTAGCCATCTATTTAGGAATCCCTTTCGCCATGGGAATCATCAGCAGATACAGTCTCATCAAATTAAAAGGTGAAGCCTGGTTCCAGGAAAAATTTGTTCCCTTCATTTCACCCATTACCCTGATTGCCTTGCTATTCACCATAGTAATTATGTTTAGCCTAAAAGGTGAACTCATCGTTCAGATACCATTGGATGTAATTCGTATTGCCATCCCATTAGCCATTTACTTCGCCTTAATGTTCGTTTTGAGCTTCTTCGCTGGCAAGTATTTCGGTGCAGATTATTCCAAAAGTGCAGCGATTGCCTTCACCGCTACCGGAAACAATTTTGAGCTGGCAATTGCAGTGGCGATAGGTGTATTTGGAATTAACTCCGGACAAGCCTTCGCAGGAGTAATCGGACCATTAGTAGAAGTACCTGCGCTAATTGCATTGGTGAATGTATCCTTCTGGTTCAGGAAAAAATACTTTAACAGCAACACATCACCTGTTCGGCAGGTTCAGGAAAACAGACAGCAGCAATTAAATAGATAACAAAACCTTAAAACTGTCACAGCTTTAGTAACAGATATCTCTCTAAAGTAAAAAAAAGTCAAAAAGATAGCCAGTATTTTAAAAAAATCAATAAGTTTGCGAGGTGAGGTATTTAGCTTATATATTTACGATTGTCATCATGGCCCTTTCTGTATGGCCATGTTGCGACGATGAAGCTAAAATCAGCACCCAACAAACGCACATCAGCGAAGTACAGGAAATCCCTTGTGATCAGGACCCAGGTCCACATACTTGCTCCCCTTTCTTCCATTGCAGTACTTGTCAGGCTTTCGCTATTCCTAGCCCAAGTCATCTGATCAATACCACATTATTCTCTAAAAAAGAAGTCAGCTATCCTGAACTTCCTACTACCCCGCTTGTCATCTTTGCCGGTGATATCTGGCAACCCCCTCAGTTAGGATAATCTACACCCATTTCATCAACATTGATGAATTCATGTATTGATTATTTTTAGCAACAAGACAAAACCTTATGTTTGATAAGATTATTTTATTCTCTATAAAGAATAAACTGGCCATTGGTTTAATGACACTTTCCCTGGTCATCTGGGGCATTTATTCACTAACCAGATTGCCCATAGATGCGGTACCCGACATCACCAATAACCAGGTACAAATCATGACCCAGGCCCCAAGTTTAGGCGCCCAGGAAGTAGAACAATTCATTACAGCACCAATAGAACTGGCCATGGCCAACATTCCACAGGTGATCGAAAAACGCTCGATCTCCAGATCTGGAATCTCCGTTATCACCATCGTTTTTGAAGATGATACCGACATTTACTGGGCACGTCAACAAGTCAGCGCCCAACTAAAAGAAGCAGAAGCCAATATTCCAAAAGGACTGGCCGAACCTACACTCGCTCCCATCACCACTGGATTGGGAGAGATTTACCAATATGTATTGCATACCAAAAAAGGATATGAAAAGAAATACAACGCCACCGACCTTAGGACTTTACAAGACTGGGTAGTTAGAACTCAACTTGCAGGTACTAAAGGCGTAGCCGAAGTAAGTGGCTGGGGTGGATATGTGAAACAATACGAAATCGCCCTCGATAATGATAAACTAAACTCCCTCAACATTACCATTGCGGACATCTATAAAGCTTTAGAAAACAACAATGAAAATACCGGAGGTTCCTATATAGAACAACAAAGTAATTCCTATACCATCCGTGGTGTCGGACAAGTGAAAAGCCTTGCCGATATTGAAAAGATCGTCGTAAAAAACATGGGTGGCGTTCCCATCCTCATTCGTGATGTAGCCACCGTACAGTTTGGCTCAGCCACACGATACGGTGCCGTAACCCGTGATGGAGAAGGCGAAGTAGTGGCCGGTATCACGCTCATGCTCAAAGGAGAGAATTTCAATGAAGTGATTAAAAATGTAAAAGAACGCATTGCCCAAATTCAGAAATCCCTCCCTGAAGGTGTCGTAATCGAACCTTTCATTGACCGTACCGAATTGGTAGGCAGATCCATCAGTACCGTTCAAAAAAACCTGATAGAGGGTGCTTTGATCGTTATTTTTGTCCTGCTACTACTACTGGGTAACTGGAGAGCAGGATTAATAGTAGCCTCTGTGATCCCACTTTCTATGCTGTTCGCATTTGCGATGATGCGTCTCTTTGGCGTATCAGGGAACCTAATGAGCCTTGGCGCCATAGATTTTGGACTGATCGTAGATGGTGCCGTGATTATTGTTGAAGCAATTATCTTCCGACTAACCACCAGAAATCAAGGCAAGGATAACCTCCCGCTAAGCAGCGAACAAATGGATAAAGAAGTATATACTGCCTCTTCAAAAATCAGAAACAGCGCCGCTTTCGGCGAAATTATTATCCTTATCGTATACCTTCCCCTATTGACATTGGTAGGAATTGAAGGTAAAATGTTTAAACCGATGGCACAAACGGTCGTGTTCGCAATTGTAGGTGCTTTCATTTTATCCATGACCTACGTTCCAATGATGGCCGCCCTATTCTTAAGCAAGAACACCACGCATAAACGCAATATCTCCGATAAAATCATGGACGCTATGCTCAGCGTCTATCAACCCGCCTTAAAAGCAGTATTGAAATTCAAAAAGCTAACCGTAGCTGCAGCTGTTTTAATGTTTGCAATCACACTTTGGGTATTCAATAGCATGGGTGGCGAATTCCTTCCGCAATTAGAAGAAGGTGACCTTGCCGTAGAAATATCTATGTCTCAGGGAACTTCCCTAAGCCAGGTAGTAGAAACCTTTGGCAAGGCCGAGAAAATCTTAAAAGATCAATTCCCAGAGGTCAAACAAGTGGTTACCCGTATTGGTAGTGCCGAAATTCCTACCGACCCTATGCCTGTAGAAAGAGGTGATATGATGGTGGCCATGATGCCTAAAGAAGAATGGACTTCCGCAAAAACTAAAGAGGAAATGTCCGAAAAAATGGAAGAAGCATTATCCATCCTGCCAGGTGTGAACATAGAAATCACCCAGCCGATGCAAATGCGCTTCAATGAACTGATGACGGGTGTCCGCCAGGATGTAGCCATAAAAATCTATGGAGAAGATCTCGATATCCTGACCCAACAGGCAAATAAAATCGCCAAATTGATTGCGCCAGTACAAGGTGTCAATGAGCCTTTTGTAGAACAGGTTACCGGTCTTCCACAAGTTGTTGTAGAATACGATCGTGATAAAATCGCACAATATGGACTGAGTATTTCTGAGGTAAATACCCTGCTCAGAACCGCTTTTGCAGGTAATACCGCAGGTGTAATCTTTGAAGGAGAAAAAAGATTTGAAATGGTGGTTCGTTTAGAAAGAGACCTCCGTGAGAACATCTCCAGCATTGAAAACCTCTACATTCCTTTGCCATCCGGTAATAAAGTACCGCTCAACCAGGTCGCCAGCGTTACTTTAAAAAATGCACCTGCACAAATCTCCAGAGAAGATGGAAAACGTAGAATCTATGTCGGATTTAATGTCAAAGGCAGAGATGTGGAGCGTACCGTAGCAGAAATTCAAAGGATCCTCGATGAGAAGCTAAAGCTGCCTTCCGGATATTACTTAACCTATGGTGGCCAGTTTGAAAACTTAACGAAAGCAAAAGACAGGCTGTCTATTGCCGTTCCTATCGCCTTAATACTGATCATGGGCTTGCTTTATATGACATTTAAGTCCTTTAGCCAAACCCTCCTGATCTTTACGGCCATCCCTCTTTCAGCAATTGGTGGTGTTTTTGCCTTGATTCTTAGAGACATGCCTTTCAGCATTTCCGCCGGAGTGGGCTTCATCGCACTCTTTGGTGTGGCCGTCCTGAATGGAATTGTATTGATCGGTTATTTCAATCAATTGAAAGAAGAAGGCATGACCGATATCTACCAACGTGTCATGGAAGGCACAAAAGTAAGGTTGCGCCCGGTGATCATGACTGCCGCTGTAGCTTCCCTTGGCTTCCTGCCAATGGCGCTTTCTGGTAGTGCCGGTGCCGAAGTACAAAAACCCTTAGCAACAGTGGTAATTGGTGGTTTACTCTCGGCTACCCTCTTAACCCTGTTCGTACTCCCTTGTCTATATTTATTGTTTTCCCGAAAAAAAGATAAAACCGAAAAATCAAATCTTAATCCAATGATAAAAAGCTTATTGATCATCGGAATACTTGGTTTAACCAGCTTTAGCAGTATAAATACGGCTACTGCACAAATTAAACCACTCAGCTTAGATAGCATAATCGCTATGGCAGTTCAGAATAATCTGAAACTGAAATCCGCAAAACTAGGTATAGAACAGTCTAAAGCCTTACAGAAATCAGGATTTGATCCCGCAAAAACAGAGTTTTCATTATCACAGGATCCTACAAGTGGTGGCGGTAATGACAATTCTCTTAATGTAACCCAGACTTTTTCCTGGCCAGGATTGTATAAGAATCAGAATAAAGTACTGAAAATGGAAAGCACATTAACGGAAAAAGCATTCAACTATTCCCGTGCAGAAATTGTCAGAGATACTAAAACCGCTTATTACAATTACCTGTATTATATCCAGACCTTGAAAGTGTTGAACTTCCAGGATAGCATCTATCAGAATTTCATTAAAAAAGCAGAAGTAAGGCATAAATCCGGCGAAACCTCTAACCTGGAACTCATGACTGCCAGAAATAAATATCAGGATGTTCAAGCCCTTAAAAACGCGGCACAGGCAGAATTGAAAATCCAGGAACTCAATATCCAACAACTGCTGAATACCCGAAACCCAATCGTTCTGGCTTCGACGGATTTACCTCTATTAACTGCGGTTAAACTCGACTCAGTGGGTAAAAGCTTGAACCCATTACTGAGTTATCAGGAACAGCAGGTCGCGATTGCCAATGCGAAAATCGCCTTGCAGAAAGCTAAAGCCATGCCTGATTTCACGCTTGGTTATAGTCAGCAGATGGTGATCAAATCTTTTAATCCTGCCAATATCGACAGGAGTTATACACCCGGTACCCGAATTGCAGGTTTGCAAGTCGGCCTTGCAGTACCCCTGTTTAATGGTGCTGGTCGCGCAAAAGTGAAAGCAGAGAAAATTGCTGTACAAATCGCTGAAACCGAATATCAGAATACAGCGCGTGAGTTTGAAATCCAATACGAGCAAATATTTCAGGAATACCTGAAAAACAAACAGATCCTGGATTATTACACCAATGTGGGCTTAAAACAAGCTAAAGAGCAATTGCGTATTGCGCAAGTATCATTTGATCTTGGAGAAATCGGCTATATGGAATATGTACAAAACATCTCCCTGGCCATTCAAAGCAATATCACTTACCTCGAAACACTAAATCAATTAAATCAAACCACCATTCAATTGGCATTTATCAAAGGAGAATAATCAAATGAACTTATATAGAAACAACTTACCAGCAGCACTAATTATCGCATTAATGCTGAGCAGCTCCCTGATCGCCTGCAATGGCACAAAAGAAAAACCTGCAGAAAAAGAGGCGACAGAAGTACATGAAGACGAAGCCACGCATAGCGATGAAATCGAACTCAGCGAACAACAAATGAAAGCGGTAGGCATTGAAATCGGCACCATTCAAGAGAAAAACCTTACTGCCGTAGTCAAAGCAAGCGGACAATTGGCAGTACCACCACAAAATGAGGCTAAAGTAAACCTGCTTTCCGGTGGGATCATCCGCAAAATCAATGTACTCGAAGGTCAGAAAGTAAGAAAAGGACAGGTTTTAGCCATAGTAGAAAATCAGGAGATGATTAAACTACAGCAAGACTACCTGTCTGCAAAAAATGGTTTCTCCTTTGTCGATGCCGAATATAAACGTCAGCAACAATTAAAAGCAGCTGATGCCGGAACCGGCAGATCCTTTCAGTTGGCAGAAGCAAATTACCATACGGAGCTTTCTAAAATTAAAGCACTGGAACGCCAGCTGCAACAACAAGGGATCTCTCCTAAAAACGTTTCTGCAGGAAATATTACCGCTCAAACCAGTGTAACAGCTCCTATTTCAGGAACCATCGGAACCATTCAAGTCACTACCGGTGCTTTTGTACAACCGGGAACTTCTTTAATGGACATCGTTGACAACTCAAAAATCCATGCCGACTTACTCGTATATGAGAAAGACCTTTTCAAAGTTCAAATTGGTCAGAAAGTGAGCTTCAGATTAACCAATCAGGACAATCAACAGATTGAAGGAGTATTGATCGGAATCAACAAATCATTTGAAGATGATACCAAAGGGGTAATTGTTCATGCCGTGATCACCAAACCATTACCCAACCTGATCCCAGGTATGTATGTAACCGGATTGATCAGTGTAGGTACAGAAAAGTCCCCGGCAGTACCAATTGATGCAGTCGTAAAGGCCGAAGGAAAGGAATATATTTTCATTGTGGAAGAAGAAGCGAAAACAGATGAACATGAAAAAGTAGCGGAGCCTAAAAAACCGGGAGCAACTGAAAAAGAAAGCCATAAAGGAGAAGAACAACATGAACATGGTACCCATTTCAAAAAAGTAGAAGTGGTAACTGGAGTTTCTGAATTAGGTTTTATCAATATCACACCACTGGAAAAACTCCCTGAAAACACGAAATTAGTAATTAAAGGAGCGTTTTACCTGCAGTCTAAATCTACGGCACCTACAGCTCACTCCCATTAAAAATTGGTATTTTTACAATCATCAAAAAAATGATTCATCATTCTAAAAATTGATTAACTCCTAAAGATCTTTATATGACAAAAGGAATAGAACAAAGACTCAAAAGCAAAAACATCAACCCGACTGCTATGCGATTGCTGGTTTTGGATTTCCTGATGCAGCAAAATGCAGCCATTAGTCTGACTGATCTGGAGAAAGGTATGGGGCCTTCCGACAGGATTACCCTGTACCGTACCCTTAAAACTTTTGAAGAAAAAGGCCTGGTTCACCATATTGATGATGGAACAGGCACTACAAAATATGCTTTGTGCATGGAGGAATGTGATGGTGATCATCATCAGGACCTCCATGTACATTTCTATTGTAATACCTGCAAGGAGACATTCTGTCTGCCAAACACTAAAATCCCTCAAATCTCACTCCCGGAAAAATTTCGGTCTGAAGAAATGAATCTGGTGATAAAAGGCATATGCGATCGTTGTAATCCCGATTAAATTCCTTTTCATCCCTCAAAACTTCAGAACTAACTTTGCAATAGCATTGCATCGTATTTGCTGGTAAATTTGTATATTAATTTTAAACAAGATGCCAGAATTTATGAAAATCAAAGACTGCTGCAGTACAGAAGAAGCCGATAAAACCGCTATAAAAAAAAATCATAATCACTCACATGCCGGACATCAGCATGAAGGCCACCAACATGCTGCGAATGAAAGCCATGACGACGACGATGGTCATAACCATGGATCCGGAGAACCGGAGTCCTGGACCAGCCACTGGCCACTCCTTACCTCCCTTGCGGTCATAATTATTATGCTAACGCTGGAATACGGCTTTAACATCACCTTCAGCCAGCTTATTCAGCTATTCATATATGTTCCAGCCTACCTATTGGCCGGATACAATGTATTAGCGCTTGCTTTCAGAAAAGCCATCAGGCTAGATTTCTTCAATGAGTTCTTTCTGATGAGCGTAGCTACCATTGGAGCTTTTGCCATAGGTTCCTACAGTGAAGGTGTGGCCGTTATGGTCTTCTATTCTATCGGAGAATGGTTCCAGGATAGTGCCGTAAACAAAGCAAAAAGAAGCATTAAAGCCCTATTAGACATTAGACCCGACAGCGTAGATGTCATCCGCAATGGAAAAGTGATCAATGTTGCCCCGGCAGAAGTAGCCATCGAAGAAATCATTCAGGTAAAACCCGGAGAAAAAGTAGCTCTGGATGGTGTTCTTTATTCTGAAAAAGCAACATTCAATACCGCAGCCCTGACCGGTGAAAGTAAACCTGACAGCAAAAATAAAGGTGACCAGGTTCTTGCAGGAATGATCAACCTGAATCAACTGGCGCAAGTACAGGTAAAATCTTTATTCAAAGACAGTAAGCTGAGCAAAATCCTGGAAATGGTACAAGATGCCACTGCCAGAAAATCACAGACCCAGCTTTTCATCTCCCGCTTTGCAAAGGTATATACCCCAATCGTATTCCTATTGGCCGTTATGCTGATTACACTGCCCTATTTCTTTGTAACAGACTATAATTTCCAGGACTGGTTTTACCGTGGTTTGGTATTCCTGGTGATCAGCTGCCCATGTGCGCTGGTAGTGTCTATTCCTTTAGGTTATTTCGGAGGAATCGGACTCGCTTCCAGAAATGGAATCCTGTTTAAAGGATCCAATTTCCTGGACATCATGACTAAAATTGATACGGTAGTGATGGATAAAACAGGCACGCTAACCAAAGGTGTTTTCCAGGTGCAAAAAGTAAATACCGAAGGCATCCAGGAAAAAGAATTCATCCAGTTACTGGCAGCCATAGAAAGTAAATCTACACACCCGATCGCCACAGCAATCGCTGAATACGCTGGAACGACGCCAGACCAGGCAATGATTGGTCATGTAGAAGAAATTGCAGGACATGGCTTAAAAGGGCTGATTGATGGCAAAGAAGTGCTTGCAGGGAATGCAAAACTCCTTAAAAAGTTCAACATCCTTTATCCTGCAGAAATCGATGCCATCGTCGATTCAGTAGTAGTGGTGGCAATAGCACAGCAATATGCAGGCTATGTAACCATTGCAGATGAAGTAAAAGCAGATGCCAAACAAGCCATTACAGACTTACATGCTTTAAATATAAAAACAGTAATGCTCAGTGGAGATAAACAAAGCGTAGTGAATAAAATCGCTGCATTTTTGGGCATCGACCAGGCATTCGGCGACCTGCTTCCTGAAAACAAAGTGACAAAAGTAGAAGAACTTAAAGCAGCAGGAAGAACACTTGCCTTTGTTGGAGATGGTGTAAACGATGCGCCGGTGGTGGCATTGGCTGACGCTGGAATTGCCATGGGGGGCTTAGGTAGCGATGCTACAATTGAAACTGCAGATATCGTGATTCAAAACGATCAGCCTTCTAAAATAGTTGCAGCCATTAAAATAGGTAAACTCACCCGAAACGTAGTATGGCAAAACATTATCCTTGCCATGAGCATCAAAGTAATCGTACTGATTCTGGGTGCAGGTGGCATAGCCAACCTATGGGAAGCCGTAATTGCAGATGTAGGTGTGGCCTTACTCGCCATTTTAAATGCAGTTCGTATCCAACGAATGAAGATATAATTGCCAAGGAACTTGATTACCCTGCCAATTTAAACGATTAAAATTTAGAATATTATAACGCTATTGCATGGTCATAAACCAAATACTGACCATCAAATGAAGCACAAATTTACCTGGACTGTGCTGGCCCTTCTGACCAGCACAGTTCTTTTTTCCTTTATCAAAGCTCCCATCTCCTGGAAGTCGAAGTTCCTTGACCTCAACAAAGATGGAACCATCACCTACCATCCCGATGAACAAGGAAATATCATCCCGGACTTCAGTCTGGTTGGCTACCATCACGGCTTAATACCCATCCCAAAACTTAAAATATTCAAAACCTTAAAACCCATCAATGGAGATGCAGGAACCATGATCCAACAAGCAATTGATGAACTTTCCGCATTACCCGCTGATAAAAATGGCCATAGAGGAACCATTCTATTAACAAAAGGAACTTACCCTATTGCCGGAACCATTCACATCAAATCTGATGGCATTGTACTTAAAGGCGAGGGAAACACAGCCAATGGCACTAAACTCATTGCTACCGGGAAAGGTTCCCGCTCCCTGCTACAAATTATGGGTACCGGTCAAGTCACAGAAATTCCCCGAACAAGGGTCAACATCACCGATCAATACCTGCCTACAGGAGCAAAATCCTTTAAAGTAAACGATGCAAAAGGATTCAAAATGGGCGATAAAATTATCCTGTTCAGACCAGGTAGCAGCAACTGGATCAAGGACATACAAATGGACCAGATCATCTCCAGACAAGGCACCAAGCAATGGCAAGCCGAAGATTACAACCTAAGCTATGAAAGAGAAATCACAAAAATAATCGGCAATACCGTATTCATAGACAACCCTGTGGTAATGGCCATAGACCAGAAATACAGCACCGGAGCCATTTACAAATACAGCTATAAAGGCAGGTTAAAAGAAGTTGGCGTAGAAAACATACTTTTTGAATCAGAATATGCAAATGATATAGATGAAGACCACGGTAACATTGCCATCGATTTTGACCATATCGAAAACGGCTGGGCAACAAACATCACTGCACGATTTTTCATTTATGCGGCAGTTAGCCTGAATACCGGAGCAAAAAACATCACTGTTAAAGACTCCAAATGTCTGGATGCCAAATCCATCATTACCGGAGGCAGAAGATACTCATTCAACAACAACGGACAACAGAACCTCTTCATGAATCTGGAAACTACCGAAGGCAGACATGATTACGTAACCGGAGCAAAAACAGCAGGCCCCAATGTCTTCTACAACTGTAAATCAAGAAATACACATGCAGATATCGGCCCCCACCACCGCTGGGCAACAGGAACACTATATGACAACATCGACACCGACGGACAAATCAACGTACAAGATCGTGGAAACTGGGGTAGCGGACATGGCTGGGCCGGAGTTACACAAGTGATCTGGAACTGTAAAGTGGAGTCCGCAGCCATTCAAAACCCATGGGCATCCGGTAAAAATTATGCCATAGGCCTGAAAGGAAAAAAAGTATCAGGAAGATTACCTGGAAAACCTGATGGAGAATGGGAAGCCCAGGATCAGCAAAATTTACAACCCCCATCTTTATTCCTTGCGCAGTTAAAAGCCGCCCATTTAAAAGTTACAAACTAACAATTAAGCTACGGGAAACTAATATCCTGTAGCTTTTAGAATAAAATCAACAATAGGTTGCGGATTAGGAAGACTATGTGGATGATGTTTGCCAGCAGGCTTATGAATCAACTGAATATCCCCGCCCGCAGCCTTAATTTTCTCCGCAAAAGGAAGGCTGTTTTCTGCCATTGGTACTACCTCATCCAGATCCCCGCACACATGCAACATCGGATACTTCCCCTTCACAATCGCCGAAATCTGATCCATCGGGCTACCTTTAAAATCAGCAGCTTCCGCATCATTGGCATAACCATAAGCCTTTAAGAAAGCTGCCCAGTTCTCTTTACTTCCAGGTCCTTTACCCTTTCCTCCCGGCCAGCTTTTTAAATCCAATACCGGATTATCGGCATAAACACAAGCTACTTTATCTGGATTGGCCGCAGCCCAGTTGTACACATAAACACCACCCCTGCTCATCCCTTCCATCACCGCTTTCTTAGCCAAGCCCATCTTTTGTAGCGCCTGATAAAAATCATTCCAGACCCCTATCGCTTCCGCATTGCCAAACAACTCCGCTACGTCACAATACACGATATGAAAACCACGTTCCAGCAAAGCGACATCAGTTTGTGGCTCATGGCCAAAAAATCTGGCTCTCCATACCCAAGGCATCCCTTTCGCCACCCGCTTCGGACTAACGATCCGCGCATCATGCCCTTTGAATGAAAAGTTCAACTGCTCATAACCATTAAAAGAACTCCGCTTCAAAGGCGTTTTAATCTTGCTGGAAAGATCTTTTGAAGGTTTGTTTTTCTGAAGCACAAAAGACCTTAAACGTTCCGCAATAAAACCATCTCCTACTGCATTCGGATGGATTTTATCCCCCAATAAAGATTCTTTATCTGCAAACAAACTGTACAAATCAATTATTTCCAATCGTTCATCATAAGCCACTTTTTGTACCATGGCAATCAGACTATCCTTCATATAAGTGCCCGAAATTCCAAATTGTGTATCAGAAAAAGCCTTCACAGGGAGTAGTAAAACCACCTTAGGTTTAGTCGCCAATCCCTGAAAACTATGTACCATATCTTTATAATCAGTCACAAAAGAAGCCATCTCCTTACGATTGATTTGCTTGCTATCATTCGTCCCCAGCTTAATGAAAACCAGATCCGGCCTACTACTCAACACCTGTTGATATTCCGGCGTTTTCCAATAAGGTTTGTTTCCTTTTTTAAGCATTGTTGCACCACTGACCCCAAAATTCAGCACTTCAAAATCAACTCCAAGCAATGCCTGCAACTGCGCAGGATAAGATTCCCGGGCACGGTCTTTCAGTCCGGAGCCAAAAGTAATGCTGTTACCTACACATACAATACGCATTTTCGACTGCGCATAACCTTCAGAACCAGTTATAAAAACCAGCCATATCAAGAGGAGCTTAAAGACTTTTCTCATGTACTATCTAATTTTATTTGGCATTCGCCAGATCAATTCCTTTTAACCTCAATTGAAGCTGTGCCTCAAATAATGAACTCGGCAGCACTGCTTCTCCTTGTGATTCATTCCTCCCCGCATGTTCAAAAGTTACAACTTTATCCGCAGTAAAACCAACCAGAATAGGCAAAGCAATGGTATAGTTTCTTCTTCTTGAACTATCCCAGAAATCATAATGCTGATCTTTAAGGGATCTGTGATGAAAATTCCACAGCACCAATTGCTTACCGTGGTGCGGATACCCGGGTTCAGGCCCACCTAAATTATAAAATACCCCACCTTGTACCTCATCATAAAGTGTGGCATAAGGTTGTCCGGAGTGAATATCAAAGTTCTGATCTATGCCTAAAGAACACTTTGTAATCACGGTTCCAACGGCACTATAACCCGTCCCGGCACCATGATGTTGCGCGCCATTGAAGGAACAATTTTTAACCAATACGCCATATCCGGTACGTGCATGGACAGACGCATGACCTTTCTTTCCTCTAAAATGAGTGTTTTCTATGGTCATTCTATAGCCAGAACGGATAAAAATACCCTCATTAAGGTCATGAAACTCACAATTCCTAATCCAGCTATCCTTTAAGTACTCCATTCCAACCGCCTCATACGCATAATCATGGATCTCATTCTTATGGTGAATAAAAGCTTCCGGGTAATTTTTCCAGTTACTGGAAAAGCGAAGGTCTTCAATACCACATTCTGATAGCGCAGTATAGCTTTCTATATCCCATGTCCCAGTCTTCACTAATTTAATATCCAGATGAATCGGGTTCTTAAAAACAACCTGATTCCCTGTAATCTTTGCGATCGTATGAATCTCATAAATCTGCATCCCTCCTTTATCGCCAAACAATCTCGACCATTGTGGTTTTAAATCCAATGGTGCGAAATACAACCTGGTAAATTCTTCCGTTCGGTGTCGAATCACCACATCCTGTCCTACCTTTAACATCGAAGCGTCATTCAGCTTTACCGAGAAAGTCTCCCTTCCAGCATCTTCAACAATGGTACTCAGTTTTTTCCCAGTAACATTTTTCGGTTGAAATAAAAACTGTCTGCCATGGATCCGCATATTTGCCTGGTAGATTTCAGTCCCTCCAGCTCCACTCCCAGAACCTTTCAAAATGATCCCGCTTTTAGAAATCCGGATCTGTTTCTTCGCATCCTCATCTGGAGCGATCAGGTATTTACCCGATTCAAAGAAAACAATTCCTCCTCCCGGATTCGCTTCGGCAGCATCAACAGCTTTCTGAATCGCCGCATCATCAAATAACTCGTCGTTGGCAATCGCTCCATAATCCGCAACTTTAAATACCTTTTTCTCTGCCAAAGTTGGCAGTTCCTTTTCCGACCAATGGTAGCCGGCATATGAAAAATCTGGAAGTATCGGTGTCTTACCTTGCGCTTTTGCCTTCACAAAGTCGGTCCAAAGCGGGGATAGGTGTTGTGCTTTCCCGGCAGCTGCCATCATACATAACAAAGGGAAAATAAGCATTGATCTTTTCATTGAACAAATAGATTAAATAGAATGATAACAAGGAAAAACGAAATATAACGCATCAGAATGATAACACTGGAAAAGAAGTATTCAGTGTAGCCCAATTAGGCCCAATTTTTTCCCTTTCCCAAAAGGGCTTAAACGCCGATTGCCCCGGTTTTAAATACAAACCATCCGGCATCTTTTTAAGCGCTTCATTCTTCAATTCAAAACCCTTTTCAGGTGTCCCTGCATAAGATTTACTGAGGATCAGGTTATCCTCAAAATGAACAACGACCTTTTCATCGTACCATTTCAACGGAGATACATCGGCCACAATGATATTCTTTGCAAAAATCGTGTTTAAAGCCGGTAAATACCGACCCGGATTATACCCCGCAGCAATAGCAAAAGGCTCCTTACAATTCAAAATCAGGTTACCGGTAATCACCGCATTTTTCACTTGCCAGTGACTGGTTAAAATTGGATTTGGTAATCCTGCCATCACAGAAATTGCAGCACTCACACTGCTTCCTGTTAAGTCCTGAAAGTAATTGTCGTGTACCTTATGGTTTTCTCCGATGATGCGAACACCACCAGTTCCTGGCTTCCCATTGCCAAGAAAGAAGTTTCCATAAACTTCTGCATCATTACCATGTCTTAAAGTCAGCGTAGCCTTACATTCATAAAACAGGTTATTTCTTATTACATTCTTGCATGATTTATTAGAAACGGCTTCTAACTCCCCATTGCAACGCTCAAAAATATTATCTTCTACCATGGTCAACGAATCATGAAAAGACCAGGTACTGGTCCCGATTCTAATCGTTTCGCCCCCATTTCTTCCCAGCTCCGGACGTGGCCCAAAATAATTATGGTCAATCTGATGGTAATTTGGCTTTTCGGAAAGCCAGACAATAAGCGTTACCCCTTGATGCCGCTTACCCTTAAAAAAGCAATGGTCTACCCGATTGCGAATCCCCCTTAAAGAAACCCAACGGTAATCGACTTTTTCATCGGGATGGTTATAATCTACAACTGCCGTATTTGTCAATCTGCAAAAGGATGACTGCTCAGAAAAATTAATCACCTCTCCCTCCGTCAAAAAACCATTAGCAAAAGACAAACCATCCACCAACAACCAGGAACCATCAATCTCCAAAGAAGAACTCCCTGTCAACAATGTTTTCCCAGGATTGGCAGCCAATAAAACAATGGGACGCGCTTTGCTCCCATTGCCTTTAAATACGATCTTCTGATCCTTCCATACCCCTTCCTCCATTATCACCCGATCTCCGGGAGCCAAAACCAAAGCTTCCAGTTCTTTTGCAGAACGAATGCGATAGTCCTTTGCCTGCCCAACAGCAGCAATCCATAACAGAAAAACAGTAAAAAGTATCGATTTCATTTCCTTAGTCTAATGCTCCGGTTTTCATTTCTTTTTTAGGCTGATCAGTTACCTGATGAGCAACAGTCCCTTCAAACTCCACACGAATTACCGATGCCACAGCATCAGGGCCCTCAGCAGGCACAGAAATCAACAGGTCACCACCTTTGCTTGCCGTAGTCACCTTACCCTTACCTTTCGCCAAAAGCGAAGCTGAAATTACTTTATTTTTAACACCTGGAATCACTAATACCCCATCCTTAGGCCAGTTGAACACAGAAAAATAAAGCACAGTTCCTTTCTTAGTTTCTTTCTTTGTGCAACGACCCCAATCTAATGGCGCTAAAGGACTCGCTTTTGTCCCATATATCGCTTCACTATTCACCTTCATCCATTTCCCAATATCATTCAACCTTTGTACACTTTCCTCAGGAAAAGTACCATCAGGTTTAGGGCCAACATTCAATAAATAATTGCCTCCTTTAGAAGTAATATCCACTAAATTACGAATCAAAGTTTCACTGGATTTCCATTTATGATCCGAAGTACGGAATCCCCAGGTACCATTCATGGTCATACAAGTTTCCCAGTCCATCCCATCCAGTTCTGCCTGATTAGGAATCTTTTGCTCCGGAGTTTTAGTATCCCCAGGAAAATTAGGTCTTTTCAAACGGTCATTGGTAATGATCTGCGGTTGTGTTTTTAGCGCATTTTGTAATTTTAATGCCGCTTCATCGGTCATATTTGTTGGCGTATCCCACCAAAGCACCGCAACATCACCGTAATTGGTCATCAATTCTTTTACCTGTGGTACAGCTACCTCATCAATATACTGGTCAAAAGTCTTCGTCTGTTGTGCCGCATCCCAATGTCCTTTATTGGCCAATGTATAGGCATCAATCTTTGTAGAATCCGGGTTTGCCCACCCTTCTTTCATTTCTTTGCGCGCAGCTGATCCACCTGGATTGTTCCAGTCTTGTGCCTGAGAATAGTAAAACCCTAATTTCAAGCCATTTTTCTTACAAGCTTCAGCCAATGGCTTCAACAAATCCTTGCCATAAGGAGTCGCATCTGTAATGTCCCATTTACTGGCTTTAGAGTTGAATAAAGCGAAACCATCATGGTGTTTAGCAGTGATGATCAGGTATTTCATGCCCGCATCTTTAGCCATTTTCACCCAGGCATCCGCATCATATTTCGTCGGATTAAAGCTTTTCGCCATTTCCTGATATTCTGCAACAGGGATTTTAGATCGGTTCATAATCCACTCTGCTCCGCCACGACGTTGTTCATGACCTTGATACACCCCGGCAAACTGTGCATAGACTCCCCAGTGAATGAACATCCCAAATTTGGCTTCTCTCCACCAGGCCATCCGTTCATCTTTAGTCAGGGCACGCTGGCCATGAGCAAACTGAACAAAAAAAGATAATGCTATGATTAGTGATAATGATATTTTACGCATATGTAGTTTATATTGGTTTGGTCTTCTAATGTACTGCATATTTAACAAGGGGAACACTCTTCAATTGGCCGATCTTTCAGCAATATTGACAAAGTTGTTCCCCTAAAATAGTGTCTTTAGAAATCCTCTTTATTGTGCGGCATCAGCATAAGTTGTTCCGATCCTGATCTTTTTCACGTAATGCGTCACCGCTGCTTCATCTCCTCCATAAACACCCCATTTTGGATCACAATCCTGCACATCAAGCGTTCTGCAAGTCAGACGCTGCGTACCATTAGACAAGGTTTGTTTCACCCCATTATACCAGAACTCAATAAACCCGATAGATGGATCCCTTGAAACTTTCATACGAATCACAAACTTCATCCAGGTACTTACCGGCAAAGTAATCGACCATGGCACCGTGGCCACATGACTATCGTCAAAATGTTGCAGTTCCAACTTTCCTCCTTTTGTTCTCAGCATCAAAGGATGATTTTGCAGAGATCCTGTAGTCGGATAAGATTTCCATTGAAAAATCGCCTCTGTTTTTAAACTGGAAGGGATAAGCAGTTTACTCGTAAAACCGATGTAAATTTCATCGCCTTCGGCTGCCTGAAAATTCTTGGCTCCACGTACTTCTGTACGGTGACTCCCCAATGGTTTCAGAAACTTCCAGGTCAATACCCCCGTTTCATCTGTCACCGTAGATAATGCTCCCGTACCCTCAATATTAATGTTTTTCCAGACATTGTCGGCGCCATTACTGGCATCACCATTAAATAAAACCGATGCAGCCTGAACATCCCCGGGAACAATTTCCGCGGTCGGCGCAATAGGTTTCTGATCCTCTACAGCAGGTTTATCCTTTTCACAACTGGACAATAACAAACTCCCACTCATCAATACTGCAATCATCAATTGATTCTTTTTCATAAAATTTATATATGGTTAGTATTTGGTTGATTCTTGTGATTGCCCAATTGCGACAGGCTCCAATAAAAAACTTATTTCAATTGATCTGCCCTTAACAGCGCTTCCAGGTAGTAATAATCCGCATAAGAAAGTGGCACATCCACTTCCGAATTCGAAGGTTTAGATCCCGTACTACTGATCAGAATAAAGCCTTTATTCGTTCCCACTGGCGCCGTATAAGTATTCGCCATGCTGTTCATCATCACATTGGCCTTATCCAGATAATTTTTCTTTTGATCGCTATAACCACTCAGCTCAAACAAGGCTGAAGCAATAACCGCAGCTGCAGATACATCACGTGGCTCATTAGGAATATTTGGTGCATTAAAATCCCAGTAAGGAACCAAATCTTTTGGCATATTCGGGTGATTCAATATATAAGCAGCAATGTTTTCCGCTTGCTTCAAATAAACAGGATCTTTAGTAAAGCGGTAACACATCGCATATCCATACAATGCCCAACCCTGTCCTCTTGACCAGGCAGATTCATGGCTATATCCCTGATGGGTCTGTTTTTTCAATACAGCACCAGTCTGTGGATCATAATCAATCACATGATAAGAGCTATAATCCGGGCGGAAATGATTTTTCATCGTCACATTGGCATGGCTCACTGCAATCTTATAAAATGAAGAATCACCACTTAACCTTGTCGCCTCGAACAACAATTCCAAATTCATCATATTGTCAATGATCACTGGATTCACCCATTTATCCCGACTATGATCCCAGGATAAAATCACCCCGGTCTTAGGGTTAAAGCGCGTAGCCAATTTCTTTGCCGACTCTAAAACCACCGCTTTATAATGTGCATCATTCGTAATCCGATATCCCGTACCAATGCTACAATACACTTTGAACCCCATATCATGAGTCGTACCGTTCAGCTTTTCCTTTTCAATTGCTGCAGAAAACTTCCTAGCTTCCTTCATCCAGGGCTGTTGATGGTTATACTCGTATAAAAACCACAATACACCGGGAAAGAACCCGCTGGTCCAATCCTTCGAAGCCACTAGTTTTAGCTTCCCGTTTTCAATGGTTCTTGGAGATACCAAGGCTGGATTTCCCGAATGAAGCTTCGCCGCTTCCACTTCCTTCAACATAAACTCGGTTTGTTTGGCAGCCAGCTTAAACGCTTTTTTAACGTTCGGTTGCTGAGCAAAAGTGCTGGTATGCAGCAAAGAAAGAGCTAGTACAGTAAAAAAGTATCTTTTCATTATTCTAAAAATTATATGGGTAATTGCATTTACTTATTAAAAGAGTAAGGTGGTAATGGAATCAACTGAACTTCCAAAAGTTTCATCAGCTCTATGCCTTGCGCCTTTGCAGCACTCAGCCTTAGCTGATAGGTTCCCGCAGGGAATTCGATTTTGCCTAAATCCTGACTAACAACACCAGTTTTCTGACTAGCCAGAGGAACTTCCATATTAAATGAGCCCAACTCTACCCGATACCTTCCTTCGGGATCTGCTCCCGGCAGATACTTAACGATCACCTGATATCTGGCCTTGGCTAAGGTTTTAACATTCCAGGTAAAAAACTGATCTTCTGACTTTAACCCATCCACAAAATAACGGTCAGTTTTTCCATCCCCGAATCCGAAACCTTTCCCATGTAACGTTGCATCAAAAGCAAGCAACCTGTTACTCATCTCCTTATTGGCCAGCAAACGTATTGGATCTACACTTACAGCCGCATTCAGTTCCAATACGATCACTGCATCAGCAGGATCCGGGCAAATTTCAGGTACAGCAATACGCAGTACCGCAGGCCCTAAACGCTTTACAGGTAATTTCTTTTTTGCAGGATCATTTAACAGATAAGCCTGTTTAACCTGAGTTTTTAAGCCGCCTAATAATAACTCCCCATCCTTAGGCCAGTCAAACACATGCAGATATATCCGCTGCCCTTTTTGAGTGGTTACCCCCCAGGCCGGAATCGGCAAGGTCGAGCGATTGCTTCCAAAAATGGAAGACTTATTTTTATGCAGCCATGGGCCTATACTATCCAGAATGCGTTGGTCCTTCTGATCAAAACTACCATCCGCTTTAGGACCAATATTCATCAAAAGGTTGCCCCCTCGGGAACTCGAATTTGCCAACAGGCGAATAAAAAACTGAGCAGATTTATGACTATTGTCATGTTTAGAATAGCCATAAGATTCATTTGTAGTCGGAATCGCTTCCCAATCTCCAGCTACCGTACGGAATTCTGCCGGACGATCTCCCGTATTTTGGTAATCACCAAAATTCATTGCCGCAGTTCTTGCCAAACGACCATTCACTACAATATTCGGATCAGTTTCTCTAATCGCATGAAGAATCTTCAGGTTTTCAGAGAAAGGTAATTTATGAGGTGTATCAAACCATAAAATATCAGGATGATACTTATTGATCAATTCTTTGAGCTGAGGGATTGCTTTCTCTTCTACATATCTTTGTGCTTTTGGCAACCATTCCGGATGCTGATCAAACCAGTTGGCACCACCGATCAATTGATCACCTCCAGGATTCTTATATTCCCAATCGTTGCCCGGTGCATCGGGATGTTCCCAATCAAAAGCATGAGAATAGTAAAAGCCAAACTTCATCCCATGTTTCTTTGCCGCAACAGCCAACTCCGCCATCGGATCTCGCTTAAAAGGAGTCTGATCCATCACATCAAAATCCGAAACTTTAGAATCAAACATCGCAAAACCATCATGATGCTTAGCCGTAATAATGAAGTAATTCATCCCTGCCTTTTTCGCATCCAAGATCCATTCTTCTGCGTTAAACTTCAATGGATTGAACTCATGAGCAAGATTCAGATAATCAGCCCTGCTAATCTTTTCTTTACGCATCAGGTGTTCCGCATATCCATTCACGACCTTTCCTTTCCATTCTCCTTCCGGAATAGAATAGATTCCCCAATGAACAAACATGCCAAACTTTGCCGCTCTCCACCATTTCATCCGCGCCTCATGTTCCGTCATAGAAGCGGTCCACCAACCATTTTTAGCCTCCTTAATTGCCCCTTCATCACGCAGCTTTGCCTGGTTAAACATTTCTTTATCCTCATCACCGGCCACCTGGCTATAACCATAACCCGCATTAAGCAACATGGACAACAACAAAAATGCCGACTTACAATACTTCATTTTGTATCAATTTAAAAAGAGGTTTAAATTATAAAGCTTTCCTAAACATCATTTAACTTCTATAAATTCAATAGATCAGTTCAACCAAATCAGCGGATTTCTTACCGGTAAATTGCGAATCACCTCTTCCACTTTCGGGTCATGATCCAATTGTACCCAGGTCTTCATCCAGTCCAGTTGCTGAAAAGCATCTGCCCCAAATATTAAAAAAGGCTGTGCTACCGGCCAATTATTCCAATACATCACATCCGGTTTTAAAGGCCATTTACTTTTATCTTTTATAAATGGGTAAAAATATTCCAGTCCTTTTCTGATGGATCTCCCATCCGCTGTTTCGAAAGTCCAAAGGTTATCCTGAGCAGTAGAAAGAATCTGACAAAGTGTGCTCATCGCATCCAGGTTAAAAACAGAATACCCATAAGGCTTCGTGCGCGCCAACTCCCTCGTAAAACTGCCATCTGCAGCCATCTGATTCGGTAGCAATACCTTCTTATAACGGTCAGCACAAAATCTCAACAGTTCCTGATTACCTGTCAACTTCGCAAAAGAAGCCACCTGCATCGTAAAACAAGTACCATGGTTATTTTCCGCCTTCATCTCATCTTTACCATATGGATGGGTCATCAACCAGTTCAGGTATTCAGAAAACCAATCTTTTACTCCCTTTAATACTGCGGTATCCAGGGCATCAGACATTACCAATACCCCCTGAGCAACTTCCATCAACTGGATGGTATCGATGATCCCAATCCCGCGCCCGGTAAATCGACCTTTAATGGCTTGTGCAAACTTAAGATGAGGATTCATTAAGGTCCCCTCATTGATAAACCAGGCCTTCAAATGTAGCATTGCCTGTTTCGCATATTTTTCTTCTCCGGTTAAGCGATAAGCAGAAGCCAGCACACCAATAATTTCACTAAAACGAATCATCGCCAGGCGATGCGCAACAAAGTTCTCCGGGTTAGTCATTCCGTCCTTTTGTATATAAGGCCCCTCAGGATTTTTAGGATCCGGCCACCAATAGTCACCTTCAGAGAAAAAATCATGAATACCTCCAGCGCTTCTTACAGAGCTTTCTGCCGTCACCGTAACCGGCTTTTGTTGCATCGCCCATTTCGCCCGGGACATCACCTTTTTTCTCAAAGTCAGCTCCGCCTGCTGTTTTATTGTATCATTCAGCGGATTTCCACTGACAGACCGGGGAAGGCCTGCCAGTAGAAAAATTGCCGTAAAAACCATTAGGGTCAATCTTTTCATAATTGGGTTTTAGTAGTCATTGCTTTAAAACTGATTTTATTCAGTGTATTTGGTTTTCCCTTAACAGCAGCGCTGATAGAGGCTTTCAACTTCCCATCTTTAGCACGTTCCATTCGAATTTCCCTGAAGCTAAAAGCACCTTTTTCATAATCGAAACTCTCCCCATCATCATCATACAACTGATAAGTACCCGGTTTATCACCATAATACCTGATCTCCAGATCGATCTTATCTGTTGGTTTCGGCGCATGCATTAAAGCCGGACCCATCGGGATAATCCCTCCATTTTTCACATACACAGGAATCCGGTCTAAACCTGGTGTGATCGTAATCACAGTTCCATCACCTACAAAATCACCAGTATAGAAATCAAACCATTTTCCTTTTGGAAGGATCACTGTACGTGTGGTTTTTCCTGCAAACATAGGCGCTACCAATAAATACTCACCGGCCATATATTGATCCTTCACTTCTTTAGCCACCGCATCTACATATGGATTCTCTTCCAGATCCGTATTGGTAACATCTTTATCAATTCCTGAATTAAAGCCCGGCTCCAGATTCATCGCACGGAAAGGAGGAATTCCCTGAAAATGGTACTTCGCAAACTCACTATACCAGTAAGGCATCATCTGCATACGTAAGATGGCCATATCTTTTACTTGCTGTTCTACTTCAGGATAAGACCACGGTTTTGTCCCACTAGACCAGGCATTGATCATCGCCATGGGCGAGAATACCACCGATTGCATCCTGCGCAACCACTCTTCTCCTGTTTTGGAAGCCCTCACTTCCGGCGTCCACAATACACCTGCAAAACTGCTGTTGATTAAAGCCGTAATAAAATCTTCATGGTTGTAATAATCATTGTAAATCACATAAGGAAAGGATGTACCTCCGCCATTCGAGCCACGAACCAGCCCATAAGTACGCTGATTTCGCTTATAAAAAAGATCAGCACTATAACGTTGAGTCAGCAAACCGTAAGTCTGACGCATTTGCTCTGCACTTTTCCCGGAAGGAAAAGTAGTCACATCAGGCCATAAATAATGGTCATAACCATCCACCTCATCAAATTTATATCCGCTCACACCAATATCCACCTGGCTCTTTTTCAATTGACCAAACAATAGATTCTGTGCCTCGGGTATCGTAAGATCGGGGATAACCCCTAACCAAACCGTATGGTCGGCGGTGAAAGGTTTAATCTCCTTATAAATCGGAGACTCCGGCGCAACATAAGGATTGGTCCATAAGTTCAATCGGATTCCTTTTTTAAGCATAACGCTCACAAACCCTGCAGGATCAGGGAATCTACCCTTATCCCACTCAAAAGAACATGGGTAAGCTTTACTTTGCCAACCTGGTTCCAGACCAATAAAATCCAGAGGGAAACCTTTTTCGGCGAATGTTGCCGCTTCCTTTTCCACGTCCCCAGCACTAAAAAGTGTTTTCACACGCTGCGTAAAACCCAATCCCCAACGCGGAGGCAATGGGCCACCGCCATTAAATAAGTTGTAACGACTCACCGCATCTAATGGCGTCGGACCTGCAAAAACATAGAACTCTACCCCTTCTGCAGGAACAAGAAATTCTACCGCATCAGAATATGGACGGGAAGCCCAGTTTTTATCCGTATTGCGATCCCTGGCCACGGGAGCATTTTTACTGTCTCTCCGAACCCCTGTTCCCGCATAAACTTTCAGGTACCGGGCAGAATTAACGAAAACCCCATACCCAGCAGAAGACACATAAAACGGGGTAGGCGCATGCGTACGTCCATTGTCTTTGCTCCCAAAATGATCCACATGTAATTCCAGAATCTTTCCACGCTGATGAACCGTCTGGAAATTCAAACCGAAACCAAACAACTGTTCTTCCTTTTTCAAAGGAAAACTCAAATAAGTCTTTCCATCCCTCAACTGGGCAACCACTTCCTGTTGCAACATAGGGAATGTAGCCGAACCCAATTTATTCAGCCCCTCTAAGTATGGCTTCACTCCGGAAGCCGTTGATAAATTATAACTTTCAGGACGGCCAACCGTTCCTTTCCAAACCCCCGGAGCCACCAGCTCCCAGGCAATATTTTGCGCATTTAAACAAAGACAACTCAATAAAAATGCAACACAAATCACAAAGCTTTTAAACATAATTTTAAACTGTTTTATAGGGTGTATACTTTGTAAAGCTTATTTTTATCCGCCTTAAAATCAAAAACATACCCAGTATCAACCTCCAGTTTTTTCAACATTACCTCCGAACCCTTTATAAAAGCAGGCAAGTAAGGTTTTTGAGTTAATAAGTTGCTATTCTTCCCTGTTGCAGCCTTCAGCTCAACAGGAGTTCCAGGACCAGAACCCCTAAGATCAGAAACATCAAAAGCCACAATTCTCACCGGCTGTAAAGTCCTCAACCTACAATTCCCTCCGACTGCTGATTTGATCGTTGCCTCCTGTAGCTTTCCGTCTTTCCAATTCATTCCTATAACAAAATTCCCTCTGGCTTTAATCCCTTCAATACTCCCGGAAGACCAGGCATCTGGTAACGCTGGCAACAAGCTGATCATTCCATCCTGACTTTGCAGCAACATCTCTGTAATTCCGGCAGTAGCGCCAAAGTTCCCATCAATCTGAAAAGGAGGATGTGCATCAAATAGATTCGGATAGGTTCCACCACCACTCATCTGCGCTTTTGTTAAGGTCGGATCGATATAAGTAAAAGCGTCTTCCAGAATTTTATAAGCATGATTACCATCCTGCAACCTTGCCCACCAATTGATCTTCCAGGCCATAGACCAGCCAGTACTCACATCCCCTCTAAAAATTAAAGTTTGCTTTGCAGCACTTGCCAGCTCAGGAGTTTCAAAAACAGAAATCTGATTGCCAGGGAATAAGCTGAACAAATGAGAAATATGACGATGAGTATCTTTAGGATCATCCCAATCCTGAAACCATTCCTGCACCTGACCATATTGGCCAATATGAAAAGGATATAATTTTTCACGCGCAGTCATCAATTCCTTTCTGAAACCTGCATCTATATTTAATACCTCAGTGGTACGGATCAAGTCCGTAAACAACTCCCTGAGGATCGACATATCCATCGTTGAAGCTTTTGAAAGCTGGTATTCCTTGCCTTGAATTTTAACGGTATTTTCTGGTGAAGTTGAAGGGTTGGTCACCAGATAACCAGTTTTATCATCCTTAATCAACCATTGTAACATAAACTCTGCCGCACCTTTCATCAATGGATAAGCCGTTTTACTTAAGAATATTTTGTCGCCCGTAAACTGATAATGTTCAAACAAATGGGTACTGAACCAGGCCCCACTCATCGGCCATGCCGTCCACCTTGGTGCCCCTTTAGGATCCCAATCATAGCCTCCCGGAGGAGAAGTTTTTGCCCAAAGGTCTGAGTTATGATGCGCTACCCAACCCTTGTCTATATTGTAATTTACTTTAGCAGTCTGTGCCCCATTTACAGCCAACTCCTTCATGAAATCGAAAAGTGGCTGATGGCATTCTGAAAGGTTGGCATTTTCTGCCAGCCAGTAATTCATTTCCGTATTGATATTGGTGGTATAATTACTGCCCCATGGTGGTTGTACATGGTCATTCCAAATTCCCTGAAGATTGGATGGTCGAGATCCAGGACGGGAACAGGCAATCATTAAATACCGTCCAAACTGATAATACAAAGCCTGTAAACCCTGATCATTTTTAGTACTCGCATATTGCTTCAAACGTTGATCCGTAGTTTGCTTTTCAGCAACTGGATTCCCTTTCAACTCAAACTTCACACGGTTAAAAAGCTGCTGATAATCTTTTACATGCTGTGCTTTCAGCACCGTATAACTCTTCCCAAACACCGCATTCATATCTGCCAGTGCAGCTATAGAAGGATCTTTACCGGAAAGCCCAGGAGATTTGTCAAAACCATTAAAACTGGTGGCCTCCGTTAAATAAATCGTTACCGCATTCGCATTTTGAACAACCAATTGATCACCAACTGCCTTTAGCGTTCCTCCTTCGTTCTTAATCCGCATACGGATCTCAAAAGTCATCCCCTCTTTGTCATCATACTCCACCTGCTTCGGTTCGTAATCCCTATTGGCTACAAATTTTGGCGCCTTCCCTTTCAATACCAACTCTTTAGTCCCTACCGCAGCAGTCTTAAACCGTAGCTTACTGATCAGGCCGCTATTGAAACTGATCGAGCCCGGCTTACTAGCCGTAATACGAACCATCAATACCTTACCCGGGAAACTGGTAAACACCTCTCTTTTATAATCCACTCCATTAAGGGAATAATCCACTGTAGCAATAGCATTATCCAACTCAAGCGACCTATTATAACGCGTAGGAATGCTGTCTTTCTGATGAAACTGTAAATACAAATCTCCTAAAGGAAGATACCTGGCTGAGTAAGGCCCCTGCATTTTCCGCCAAAGCTGAGTCGCTTCCTCATATTTACCATCGTCAATTGCTTTACGAACTTGCGGCAATACAGTTGGACCTGCCACATTATTTCCCGGATCAGGATAACCAGACCAAAGCGTATTGTCGTTCAGGGGAATTCTTTCCCGGTTTACACGTCCATACACCATAGCACCGGTTTTTCCATTACCCAAAGGCAAAGCCTCTTCCCATACTTTAGCTGGGCGGTCATACCATAATTTTAAAGGCTGTTGTGCAACGGCATTTATACTAATGGACAGGGCTCCTAAAAAGACATACAGTTTCTTCATTTCAATTATTTTATTTCGACAAATGCAGATGGCAAGCCATCAGCTTTTACGCTCGCTACACTCTTTCCCTTATTCATTTGAATACTAATCTTTGCAGAACCATTACCCATTTGTACTTTCCTGGAACCACGGGCAGTACCCATATCCTCGATTAATGTTCCATCACCGGTAATCCCAAAGCTCACATAGTTTTGTGCATCCAGACACAGGACATTATTCTTGTCCAGCACTTTAACCTGAATGGTAGCAATGCCATCTTTTTCAGCTACCTTTTCTAAAACCAATTTTGCTGGTTTATCCCATTTTGCAGTTTGATACTCCTGAGTAATCTCATCAGTAAACACCTTTCCATCTTTCTTGCCTACTGCCTTGATCGTATTCTTACCTTCCTTAAATGTCAGCATCCACCTCAAGCCTGCAGCAGGAAAATCCTGACTATTTCTCTTTCTCTTACCCAAACTCTCGCCATTCAGAAAGAGTTCAACCTCATCCAGATTGGCATATACCTTCAGCATTTTCTGTTCTCCCGCATCTCCCCACCTTACCGGCCAGGAATGCCCGTAAATGTGGATCATTGGCGCAGTTGTCCAGTACGACTGGAACACATAGAACGCTTCTTTCTTAGTAAAATCACGTTCAACCACCCCCTTTTGGTTCATATAAGGAACCGGGTTATCCGGACGAACCGGGGTCGAAAAATCTTTAAAAGGCCAGTAAGCCGCACCACTTAACCAGGGCATAGTTTCCTGTTCCTTCAAATGCCAATCGATCAGGTTCACAATATAACTCTCACTCCAATCGCCATCCTTAGAAACGCGGGCACTGCCACCAAATAAGGAAGCATCACCTGCACGCTCATCCGCACCTTTACCTTTTGTCACCAAACTCAAAGCATTATCCGGACTTTCCGAATGACGCCCTGCATGGCTATCTCCTCCCCACTCTACATGGAGAAAATTGTCTACTTTATCAAATTCCTGCTTAGATACTTCTTTATATTCTGTGTAAATTCCACGGTACCAACCTGCCCAAATCGAGGGCGAATACACGTCTACGATATCCCTACAGAAATCACACCTTCTGATCGCTGTTTTTCTGGAAGGATCTAACACATGAGAAAGGTCATTCAACTCTTTCATAAATTCTCTGATCTTATGCTGATCAAATTCCGAGAAATCTCCCGGCCAATCATTTTCATTTCCCAGTCCCCAGATGATAATCGAAGGATGGTTGTAATGCTGCTCTACCATATTGCGAAGCATAGTACGCGCCTGGTTCTTATAACTTTCGCCACCCAAACCACCACGACACCATGGAATCTCTTCCCATACCAGAATCCCAAGACTATCGCATAAATCCAATACAATTCTGGATTGCTGATAATGACCCAGACGGATAAAATTAACACCCATACTTTTCATCAACACCATTTCCTCGCGAATCTGATCCTCTGTCATCGCTGCCGCTACACCCGCATGGTCTTCATGACGATGCGTACCCCTCAATAAAAGCCTTTTGCCATTCAGCATAAAAGGTCCTTTTTTAACGAACTCAAAATTTCTAAACCCTATTTTCTCCGAATGAACCGAAGAAACACCCTTAGCAATAATACTCATCTCTACCGTATACAGGTTTGGATTTTCAGTAGACCAAAGTTTAGGGCTTTTTATAGTAGTTTCCCAAAGGTCTTTTTTGCCATAAAAGGCTTTCCATTCCTTATTAAAACTAGCAACCAATTTCCCCTGAGGGTCTTTTACCTGGAATTTCACCATAAGGGTATCTACCCCATCAGGATTCAATAAGCGAGCGCTAATCTTCAATGTGCCTACAGCACCTTTCGCATCCACACTAGCCGTAGCAAAAAGCTTTTCGGCAGATACCTGTGGCACATAGCGAAGGTTCAAGTAACGGTATAAACCGCCATACACATTGAAATCTGAAAGATCCGAAGGGATCATTTCAAGATCCCGGGAGTTATCCGAACGGATTTCCACCGGGATCTTTCCTTTAAACTGTTTTTCAAATAAAGGATTTTTACGGAATGCTGCAACCGCATCGGTAATGTCAGCAGTCCATTCATCGTAACCGCCCGTATGTTCGGCTACTAAAACATCATAGATATAAACTTTAGTTTTCTGCCCTGCCCCTTCAAAATGAAGGAGTGTCCGCCCATTTTTATATGGATTATTGATGCTCAGCTGCGTCCGGTACCAACCCGGTCCCTGGTAATAATTTACGTCTGGAGTTACGGCATCTTTCGCATTGAAACAATGCGGAAGAACTACCTGTTCCCATACCGGAACACTCTCTGGGTTTCCGGCTTTCACCGGTCTGATGGCTTCATAAATACCACCAAGATCACCCTTCAAAAATTCCCAGTTCTGGGTTAATCGTTGACTTTGCTGTGCAAATACATTATTAAATAGGATCGTGCAAAAAATGGCTAAAGTAAGTCTTCTCATAAAATTTATTCTGGTCGGAAAGGATAAACTGTGGCGCCATATACATGAACAATGGCATTTGTGGTTACATAACCACCGGATCTGTTTTTCGTTAATCTATTAATCACCAATGGCGCAAGATCATCGTTGTTCAGAATGGTCAGGCCCATCTTCCCCTCCTGATCGAATCCTTTCCCTCCATTCATAAAGCCCAACAAAGAAGTTTTAGTTGCCAATGTTCCCGGAGGCAACATAGTTTGGGCATCTATCGGGGTTAAACGAACATTATTAAAATTATAATTCCCCTGTAACATCAGGTACAGGAAATAATTCCTCACATCCGCCTTCGAATAGTCTTGCCATTTTGTGGCCGGGCGACTGGTTGCAATCGTTTCTGTGCCTGGCACCAAGGTTACAACAGGAAAATCTACCCACATCCCACCGGTTACCTTTTTAGCTTTGGCATCCCAGGCCCTGATGGCATCATTGTGTAAAAACATAAAGGTCATCCCTGGCTTGTCATACATCGCAAGATCGATCTCTGCATATTCTAAACCTTTTCTCATCAACTTAAAAACAGTATCACTCAGGTTAGTCGTGCTTTCATAAGAACGGGTTTCTAAAAACTGCCTGGCCGACATCTGAATATTAGGATCCAGGGTTTGAGGGTTATAATCGTATTTCTTTTGCAGTTCCATACCGAACATGTTGCAACCAGCAGCCAGTGGCAAAAGCAATATAAAGGCGTACCTTTTCAGTATAATATTGAGCTTATTCATATCCTATCTTTTAATCCGTGTAACCAGGGTTTTGGGTTAATTTGTAATTAGAGTTCAGTACATTTCTATGAATTGGCCAATATGCCTTGAACTCAGGATTCAGGAAGCCCGGCGTCTCCACATTCCCTGCAGCCGTTTGTCTTCTTTTAAGAATTGGATCCATCACCTGCTTCACATGATTGGTACGTACCAGGTCAAACCATCGTTTTCCTTCTCCAAAAAGCTCCAATTGTCTTTCATTGAGGATCGCATTTTCCATCGCAATTTGAGTAGAAACCAATGGATCTCCTGCCAAATACTCAGGCACTACGGCACGCTTGCGTACATAGTTCAGGTATTTTAAGGCATTTGGCAAATCTCCACTACCGTTCAGTGCTTCCGCATACAAGAGGTAAATATCTGCCAAGCGGTACATCGTCAGGTAAACAGGTAAGGTTTGGTTTGTGGCTGGCCATGGATCTGTAGCAGTTGCATTGGCCGAAGTTGGATACCATTTAATAAAACGATCCCTATTTGGTTTATTCTGCCCATAGAATACATCTGCCGTTTGTCTGGGTCTGATATCTGTTGATCTTGTGCCGATCGATACTTGCGGCTGGAACCAGGTATTCCAAATACCCTCATCAATAGAAATCTGTTTGTTATTAGAAGTCCAGGAAGTCTGCATACAGGCGCAACCATTTTTCAGGTAATCCCAATGAATGCTCCATATAGACTCCATACTGCTTGCAGGGGCAGTAAACACAGTTTTCCAGCTTGCAGAAGGTTGTAAATTCGCCTCAGTAGCTCCTGTATAAACTGCACCAGTAGGACCTTTTGCTGCAAATAAAAGCTTAATCCATTTGATCGCATTCGTATAATCCTTCTTCCACATATAAACATCAGCCATAGTCGCGCAAATAGCAGCTTCACCAAGGTTAAAAACTACAGATTTATCACCCTTTTTCACTAAGGCATAAGCTTTCTCCAAATCCGCAATGATCACTTCATTGATCACTCTATCTTTTGGTATCCTTTGCTCTTCCGAAGGTTGATCCAAACTTTCATAGGGTTCTAATCTAACCGGGGCATCTCCCCAAACCCTAACCAGGTAAAAATAACTCATGGCACGCATCGCATAAGTCTGAGAAAGATAACTGTCTACCATTGCCTTAGTCAACAAAGGATCCAGACTTGCCGCCTGTGGAATATATTTAATGTTATTATTGGCCCTACCGATCACTGCATACAAACCGCTCCAATCCGAAAATTGGTTGGTAGGGGTTAAACTATTCAATGCAATCTCATCTACATAATCTTTGGTATAAGTAATAAACCTATCAAAGTTATCAGAGCGATATTCTCCCCAATACATATATTTTTCTGTGTACTGGTCCTTGCCCACCATCTCCTGCTGAAATCCAGAATACATCCCTGCAATTGCAGCTTCCACATCATATCTGTTTTTATAAAAATCCGTAATAGGCACCTGATTGAAAGGTCGTTCATCTAAAAACTTTTTACAACCACCCAGTAACAGCGCTGCGCCCAATGCAGACATCGCGATTATTTTTTTCATCATCATCTTATTAGAAATTAACATTGATACCAAAACCAAACTCTCTTCTTCTTGGATATTTACCCACATCATCACCCGGAGTTAATGGATTACTCGTACTAAACTCTGGATCATAACCGCGGTAATTGGTCCATGTTAATAGGTTAGTCCCATATACATAAGTCGTGATTCTTCTCAGGTGAATTACCTTCGACCATTTCTCATCTAATTGATACGACAAGCGTGCGCTTGATAACCTGAAAAAAGAAGCATCTTCTATATAAAGACTGTTCTGATTGGTTTTCAAATTCCCACGGTTGTTTTTCTCGATGTAATAAGGATACTTAGCCACATCCCCAGGTTTTCTCCAGGAGTTGTAAACGATATCAGGAGAACCCGCACCAGTATTAGAAGGATTGTTCTGACTTTGCAATAAGGTATTATACACCTCTCCGCCAAAAGAACCATTGAAAGTAAAGGATAAAGAGAAAGCTTTGTAACGCAGATTATTGGTCAGGCCAAGATAAAAATCAGGAGTGGCATTCCCCAGAATCTGGCGGTCTTCATCATCAATTACCCCATCTTCCTTAACCTCTTCCCATTCTGCATCACCACCTTTTAATTTCCCATCTGGTGCTTTTTTACTCAACACATTACCGGTGTAGAGCTGTCCATCTTTAGTATATACGGCTTTACCATTCTCGATTTTAGGTGCCCCATTTTCCAAAACGACGGTAAGTTTCTTCCAGTTTTCATCATAGGCATTCGACTCATTCCACTGGTATACACCTAGATTTCTCCAGCCATAGAAATTACCAATTTTACCCCCCTCTTCTACATACCATTTATTCCCTACAAATAGAGGGATGCCTCCTGCCAGTTTCTTAATTTTTCCACGCTCGAAAGTAAGGTTCCCCATCACATTCCATTCAAAATTCTTCGACGCGATTGGTGTTCCATTTACCACAAATTCCAAACCTTTAGACTGAATCGTTCCTAAATTCACTTGTACCGTATTATATCCCGTTTCCTTTGCCAGTTCTCTTGGATACAATAGGTTGGTGGTTTCCTTTACATAATAATCTGCAGTAAATCCTAGCCTTCCTTTAAAGAAACTCAGGTCCATACCAATGTTGTTCTGTGTAGTAGTTTCCCATTTGATATAAGGGTTTCCAAAGTTTGAAATCGGCACAGCTGCACCAATCCCATTATAATTACCTGAAAATCCGTATTTCGTATAGGACTCGTAATCACCAATTTTATCATTTCCTAGCTGACCGAAACTATAGCGCAGCTTCGCATCTTCCAGGTAAGGTTTAGCAAAGTTCATGAATTTCTCATCTGAGAAACGCCATGCCGCAGATGCAGAGAAGAAATTACCCCAACGATTTTCCGGTCCGAATCTTGAAGATCCGTCTCTACGGTAAGTTCCCTGTAAAATGTATCGTCCTTTATAATTGTAACCCAAACGACTAAAAATAGAAGCAGTAGAGTTTGCCGTTCCATCGGTATAACTTTTTGAAGCATTCAAATAATCCGGAAGCGTTACAAAGATCTCCTCGTTCACACTGTTTAAATACTCGGTATGTACCCGATCAAATTTCCTACGGTCTGCACTGAAACCCAGTAAACCAGAAAAATTATGGTTGGTCAGCACCGTTCTGTTATAATTCAGGTAAGCCTGATATTCCCAGCGAAATGTTTTAGTCATCTCATTCCTTCCCGAATTCTGATCCTTATTGGCAGAAAGTAATCGTGGTGAGAAATACATGTTCTGAGCATTGTCGAATGTTGCATTGAACAAGGTGGTAAACCTCAGATCTTTGGTAAAGGAATAGTCAATCTGGTTATTCAGCTGTGCAGAATACACTTCATCTTCATCCCGCTCGTATAAAGCCTGAGCAATAGGATTCCTTTTTGACGCAATATAACTCGTTAAAGTACCGTCAGGATAATACAATAAGGAATAAGCAGGTCGGTCAATTACCACCCTTACCGTATTGCCCACTGGAATTGCATTTCCTTTCGACCATACAAATGACATATTGTTCGAATATTTGAACTTCGGAGAAACCTGGTAACCAATGTTAATCCTCGACTGTAAGCGCTTGGCCCAACTGTTCATGATGATCGATTTATCATCCAGATAGTTTAAACTGGTATAATAATTCAATCCTTTATTAGCACCACTGATTCCTAGTTTAATCTCTTTCTTCTGTGCCAGGTTCCCTAAAAGAATTTCCTGTAAATCATTATCTGCATTGAAACTTGGATTCAACGAATCTGTAGCATTTGTTCTACCTTGAATGGTTCTGAATGCGCGTACTTCCGCCGAGTTACTGATCGGAATGCTATGTGCTAAACGTCCAAATACATGGTTATAAGTCAGGTCTATAGAAGGTTTTCCTTCCTGCCCTCTTTTAGTGGTAATCAAAATCACCCCATTTGCAGCTCGTGAACCGTAAATAGAAGCAGAAGCTGCATCTTTTAATACCTCGATGCCGGCCATATCAGCAGGGTTAATGTTTGCCCCATTCGGATCAATCACGCCATCTACAATATATAAAGGCCCGTTTCCACCATTCAAAGTAGAAGTACCACGAATCTGAATGGAACCCGTTGCCCCTGGAGCGCCACCACCATCATTCACAATTAAAACCCCTGCTGCCTGGCCTTGCAAAGCATCAAAAAGGTTAATTGGCTGTCGTTCTTTAATGGCTTTTTCATTTACAGAAGAACTGGCCCCCGTCAGATCTTTCTTTTTAGCAATCCCACCGTAACCAGTTACCACTACCTCTTCCAGGTCTGAAAAATCTTCTTTCAGACTGATGTTCATGGTTGTTTTACTGCCTACTGTTACTTCTTGCGACAAATAACCGATATAACTAAATACCAGCACTGTACTTTCACTAGGTACGTTCAGACTGTATGCCCCGTCTCCATTTGTAGAAGTACCGATGGTAGTCCCTTTGGCTTTCACCCCTACACCCGGAAGTGGCACACCCTTATCATCCTTCACTACGCCTTTCACGTTAATTACTTTCTGTGCAAATGCAGAAGGGGAAAACAATATCCCTATGGCTAGTAAAACAATTATGCCAACCTTCCTGATCGTGTACACTTTCCATTTGTCAGACAAATAGAGGTTCATAGTATAAATTTCCTTCATACTTCAGTTTTAAAAATGAGTAAATATTTTAATTGATCTTCAGCTTATTAATCCGGGAATCCGGTCATCATGCTGATCAGGAGGTAGCAGCCATATATCCCCAATGGCTCTTTGTGGTGGTCATTTTCATTGTTGGTTCGTTTAAGTTTTATATTTGGTTAAGCTAAGGGACGCATTATTTTTCAGGAATCAGTCGGTCGGTTTGGCGTAGTTGTCAACAGAATTGGCTCCAGATTTAGTTCATATATTCGGTTACAAATTCCCGCTGATAACAGAGTGGACTTTTCCCGGTTACTTTCTTAAAACACTTATGGAAACTGGCAAAATTATTAAAGCCACTATTGTAGCAGATTTGTTTGAGGTTGAGGTGCGCTTCAATTAATAACTTACAGGCCTGCCCTACTTTAATCTCCGTCAGGAACTGAGAATAGGTTTTTCTGGTGCGCGATTTAAAATAACGGCAAAAAGAATTAGGACTGATTTTGGCCACATCAGCAATCTCTTCCAGACAGATCTTATTCCTGAAATTGGCATAAGTATATTCGTAGATATCACTGATTCGGTCTTTCTCTACCTGCTCCAGGTCGTATTGAAATCCTACAGATGCCAAAGTTTCCAGCTCCACACATTTGGAAATTTCCAGTAAAGCCTGCATCAACAGGATGATCCTTTCCGTTCCCTCCGCTTCCAGCATTCTACCCAGCAATATCGCGACTTGCGCTTTATTCTTTCCAGTGATTTTAACGCCTCTTCTGGATTTCTCCATTACATCTTTGAGTGCCTTATTTTCCGGTAGGTTCAAAAAGAAATCTCCCCAAAGATCTTCGCTAAAATGAGCCACTTTTACGTCGGCTGTTCCACTCTTTGAACCGCCTTCAAAATAGGCATCTTCAAATCTCCAGTAATGTGGCAGGTGTGCGCCAACAAGAACAATATCTCCGGAATTAAACGATTGAATATTATCACCGATAAACTGAGTGCCTTTACCTTCATTAAAGTAAATCAATTCCAGCTCCTGGTGGTAATGCCATTTGTTATTCACAAAGGGTTCGACATCCTGTCTGACACTAAATGATTGAGCAGGAGCCATCGATACTTTTAGTAATTGTGCTTTCATAATCAATAGTTATTTAGTTGAAATCCAAGAAATGTTAACCCTAAAATCAAGAGACCTGAGTAGCAATGGCAACAGTGGCTTTGAAGAATCCTGAAAAACATCCCAATAGGCGGAAAATACAGGACAAGAAATCATAGAATGCTCGTTCATTAGATCAATTGGTCTTACAGATAAATTATACTTGGTTTTGCTAATGTAGTGTGACTACTATTCTCTGAGGGGGGAAATTCTTAAGTTTAAGGGGGGAAATTCTTAAATGGCCCACAATTATTCCTCCAGGACATAATCAGAAGGGGTTCTGCCAAATTGTTTCACAAACTCTTTACTGAAATATTTAGGGTCATTAAAGCCTACCATATAAGCAATCTCATAAACAGTGTACACCTTTTGTCGGAGGAGCTGAGCCGCCCTTTTCAAGCGGACAGATTTAATGAAATTATTAACGGTAAGGCCAGTCAACACTTTTATCTTTTTATAAAGAATGGGCGTACTCATCCCTAAGTCTGAAGCCAGGGTGTTAACGCTAAAATCGGGCGTCGTAAAATTTTGCTCAATCAAAGTCATGACCTTGTTCAGGAATTCTTCATCAGAAGACTCTATGAGAATGTTGGCAGGTTGCAAGGTAATCTGCTGACTAAATTTACGCCTCATATTTGCCTGAAGCATCAACAGATTGGAGATCGTCAGTTGTAAACTACTGATGCTAAAAGGCTTGGTCAGGTAAGCTTCTGCTCCAGTTTTCAAGCCATTCACTTCATGGATATTTCCAGTTCTCGCCGTTAAAAGAATCACAGGGATATGACTCGTCCTGACATCAGTTTTCAAAGTCCGGCACAATTCCAATCCATCCATTACCGGCATCATCACATCACTCACAATCAGATCTGGTATTTTCTCTATAGCCATTTCTACACCTTCCGCACCATTCGATGCTTCCAGTACGAGGTAAAACGAGCGCAAGGATTGTACGATAAACTCTCGGACCTCATGGTTATCTTCCACAATCAAAATGGTCACCTGCTCATCTCTGCTTTCGACATTCTGCAATAGCGGTACTTGCTCTTCTACTGGGTTATCGGCAGACTGATAATGCGCTGGATTTTCACTATTCAAGAAGTCCTTTACCAGTTCTTCTTTTGAAAAATGCGACTGTCCCAATTTCAACTTCAAACAGAAACAGGTACGGATACCAGCTTCTGGAATATCTTTTTCTTCCGCTAAAAACAAATTACCATGGTGCAGCTCGGCAATCTTTTTAGAAAGGGCCAATCCTATTCCCGTACCACTGTTTCTGGATAGCGGATCTTTGATCTGATAAAAATTGGTAAACAGCTTCTCTCTGCTTTCTTCCGGAATACCTTTTCCATTGTCGCAAGTACGGAGTTCTACAAAACCATCAGCTGTTTTTAATACCGATAAACGAATCTTTCCTCCATCCGGTGTACATTTAAACGCATTTGATAAGAGGTTATACAATACCTTTTCCAGTTGTTCATTGTCAAAATAGACTTCAATCTGGGTTTCTTCAGATAAAAACTGATAATCGATCCGCTGTTTAATGGCCAGATCTGTAAAAGAAAGGTAAATCTCTTTTGCGAAGGACACGATATTCCCCGGCGAAATATTGAGGCTTAGCTTTCCGGATTCTGCTTTTCTAAAATCCAATAACTCGTTCACCAATCTGGTTAAGCGTCCTGCATTTCTTCTTACCGTAAGTAGTTTTCTATTTAATGCCGGTGACTCTTGCGTTTCATTGATCAGGCTTTCTAAAGGCCCCTCGATCAACGTAAGTGGCGTCCTGATCTCATGAGAAACATTGGTAAAGAAATCCAGTTTCATCTGATATACATCCTGCTCACGTTTCAGGAGCGCCCGGATCCACAGGAACCTGGAGAATAGGAACAACAAGCCTACAAAAACCGATAAATAAATCAGGTAAGCCCACCAGGTTTTCCAGAATGGTGGATTCACATGGATCAGGAGTTTACTGGCCACAGGATTCCAAACCCCATCGTTGTTAGAGCCACGGATCAACAAAGTATAAGTACCAGATGGAAGATTGGTAAAAGTAGCGGAAGGACTGTTCACATAATTCCAGTCTTTTTCAAAACCCTCGAGTTTATAAGCATACCTGTTTTTCTCCGACTTGATATAATTCAACACGGCAAAATCTACCGTAAAAATATTCTGGTGGTAAGAGAAGGTAAGTTCATTCGTTAAACTAATGTTCTCTTTCAACAATTGCGTTTCATCATTGATCGCAATTGGCTTATTGAAAAGTTTAAGACGTGTGAATACCACTTTTGGTATCCTGTTATTGTCTTTAATCTGATCTGGAAAAAAGCTAACCAATCCATTAAAGCCACCGAAGAAAAACTCTCCCCTACTGTCTTTAAAGAAAGAATTGTAATTGAATACATTTCCTGGAAGACCATCCCTTACAGTATAAGTTTTAAAAGTCTTCCGGTCAAATTTTGATAAGCCATTGTCTGTACTGATCCATAGATTCCCTTTATCATCTTCCAGCATTCCCAAAACCACATTGCTGGGTAAGCCATCTTCCTTTTTAAAAGAACGGATCGTTTTATTTTGAGATCGATACCGGATCAGGCCAGATTCATAACCTCCCAACCAGATATAGCCTCTGGAATCTTCCTGCACAAAATTGATGTCATTGAACAACATCCGGTCATCATAATTTTTAAACCGCCTAACCTTCGTCGCATTGGGTTCCAGAATATAAGTTCCGGAATTACAGCAGATCCAAATGTTATTTTTTGAATCCTGGAATAAGCACCTCACTACTTTTAAATCGTGCTTATCCTGTCCACCTAAAAACGGATAAAAGTTATCTTTTTCCTCATCATAAAGAAAAAGGCCGCTCGCACGGGTACCTATCCAGAATCGTTGCTGACGATCATGTAGTAAAGACACAATCCTGTTAGAATTTAAAGCAGTAGAATCTGTTGGATTTGGCGCATAATGACGGAAGCTTTTTGTGGCGGGGAGGTACAAGTCCAATCCACCTTCATAAGTACCGAGCCAGACTCTTCCCTTTTGGTCTATAGAGACAGCTTTTACCAGAGTCGAACTGAGCGAAGAGGGGTTTTCAGGATCATGTCTGAAACTGCTGAACTTACCTGAATTACGATCGTAATAATTGAGTCCTTCTGCTTCGGTTCCAATCCAAAGGTTATTTTTTGAATCTTCTACGATTGCACTGACTACATTACTGCTCAATCCATTTTTCCCAATCTTGGATTTATACTCTCTAAAAGGAGTAGAATTGGCATGATAAACATTTACCCCCCCATAATAAGTACCTACCCAAATGGAACCGGCCGCATCTTGCATCAGGTCGTATATAGAATTCTGGTTCAAACTGGAAGGATCATCTGGAAGATGATTCAGCACTTTAATCGCATAGGTTTCTACATCAATAATATTGATACCATTTAAAGTCGAGACCCAAAGTTTACCATCCTTTGCCTGCATCATTTTTCGGATCACATTACTACTGATGCTATTTGGCTGTCCCTTTTTAAAACGGAAATGCTTAAATGTACCACTTGCACGATCCATCAGTTCTAGTCCGCCGCTATGTGTTCCGATCCATAAATTATGCTTGTGATCTTCAAGGATGGAACTAATGTCATTATCACTTAAACTTCCCGGCTGATTCCGGTCATGAACATAGGACCGATATACATATTTCCCATTTTTCAACACCATACTGGTCAATCCTTGCAGAGTGCCTACCCACATTACATTATTGTGGTCTTGATATACCGACTTAATCAAATGATGTACTGGTCCTTTTTGCGGATCATTAGAAGTCATGAAACGCTCAAATTTATCAGGAGTAATCAGTTTGTTCAAGCCACTGTCCGTAGCCACCCAAATAAAACCTTGTCGGTCTTCATAGATACTCCTGATAATGTTATTACTCAGACTATGCTTTTGTTTAGAATGGTATTGAAACCGCTTAAAAGAATTCGTTTTCGGCAGGTATAAATTGAGGCCCTTTTGCGTCCCCACCCATACATTCCCCTTGCTATCAGTCAGCAAAGCATTGATGTTCATACTACTCGTTAAAGTAGTCGTATCTTTTTTATGGTATTTATAAACCTCGAAGTTCTGAGTATTGAATTTATTGAGTCCATCTTTAGTGCCAAACCACATAAAACCCAAACTGTCTTGTGTTATCGATAAAACACTACTTTGCGATAAGCCATTCTCTACAGTAAGGTGATTAAAGCTAATGCTTTTTTGTTGCGCAGTACTCCCTAGATAGGAAAACAGCAAGCCCAGAAGCAATAGTTTATAGTGGTTCATTTTATTATTCTTGCACAAGATTCTGCTTTTTATCGCAGTATATTGTAATATTCGGTTAGGGGTAAAAGTATATAAAAATTATCTTCCCTACCAAAAACCCTCAAGAATTATTGATTCAGCCGGTTTTTCACTTCAGAACTTGCCAATGACCCCTTGTCCCACCAATGCGGGTTATATATCCCCTTTCTTTTAAGATGTCTATATGCATTTGAGCTGCTGAAACATTCACACCTAACAGTTTACCTAAGTCCCTTTTTGTTAGTTTATTATTCTCATTTACCAAACGAAGCACTTCCATTTGCCTTTGGGTTAATTCAGAGATTGGACTATCTATTGGACCACCCATTGGACCACCTATTGGACCACCTATTGGACCACCCATTGGACCACCTATTGGACCACCTATTGGACCACCTATTGGACCACCTATTGGACCACCTATTGGACCACCTATTGGACCACCCATTGGACCACCTATTGGACCACCTATTGGACCACCTAAAGATAGATCAACAAGAATCTCTTTATATATAGGAAAAGACATTCTTAAAAAGTTATCTGAGAACTTGAAACACTCCTTCTCATAACTTTCCAAAATACGGGGAATCCCTGAGCCCAATTGCTCTACAAGATCCAAATCTTTGTAAATACGCATAATTTCTTTATTTCTAGGAATGGAGAAACCCTCGAAAAACTCTTCCTGACTCAAGCCTTCTGGTAAGCCACCAGTGGAAGTAATTTCGATCCTATCATCAAACAATTCAAATTTTGGAGGAACCTCCGACGTATAATCATTATGAACAAAAGCATTGATTACTGCCTCACGTAAAGCAATAGCATCCCAATATCTAGTTTCTTTCCTTTCTCTGGAGGTAATTTGGGTGTTGGTTTTATTCTCTAACTCAATCTTATCTAAAACCTGTTTAGTCGCTTTAACCAAAGATTCATAACCATACTCGTTACTTTCTACCAAATTAACCCTACTAGTACCATTGTATTTGGCAAACTTTATTGAAGTACTATTTTTATCTGACATCAAATAAGCAGCATAATTATAATGCTCATCCTCATTGAGAAGTTCCAAATTGCTAGCAAATTTCTCATTGAGCCTTTTATTTGCCGCATCATAATAGATCTGCAACTGCTCAAAGCTTAAATGTTGTTGATTAGACTTGATTTTGCTAATTGAATCCCTTGTTCGCTTTCCAAACATAGTATCAATCATTTTTTGAGGCATAGGTTCTGATGCTGTACCAATCCGAATATAACAACCCTTCTCTGTCATGCCATATTTTTTAAGGAAATATGGCTTCCCAGTTCCACTTGCTACAATAACTTTGATGATAGATAAATCATCCTTTTGCAGGCTTACCACATCAAACAAGCCCATACAAGATGGTGCAATATTATGTCTTAAGCGGTCTTTTATTTTAAGCTGGTCACCATCACTGTCTGCAAGCCCTTTCGTGGAACCAGCTTTATTAATACCTATGTAAATTATACCTCCTTCTTTATAATTTAAAAAGGCAACGACTTCCTTCTCTAATGAATCAGTAAGTTCTTGCTTGTATTCTATTCGGTTTGTTTCGCTCATAATGATGAAGCAACAGCCTCTTCTAATTTAGATTAATAGAATTGAGCATAATTTACGAATAAATAGAAAAATCACACCCTCAGTTAAGGTAAATATACTCACAAAACATATTAAAAGAAATTATTACTAATAAATAAGATTAGTTATTTCTCACAAAGAGAAATAACTAAACAAGAATGGATATTTTAAATGCAATTATTAAAAATAGAAAACACACAATCAAGAGAAGAGATTATGATAAATTGGATATAAAAGAAGCGCTTAGAGAATTTGTTATTGATTCAACCAGTTCTTAAATGCATCTGCTCTTTCTTCGCTTACAACCACTTCCAGTCCTTCTACAGGAGCAGGTTCCAATACAATCCTTACCCGGTTTCTGGAAAGCTTGTACATCTCACGAACAGCTTTGATGTTGATGATGAACTTGCGGTTGATACGGAAAAAGTCGGAGCTGTCCAGTTGGGGTTCCAGACTGCCTATTGTTTCTTCAATGATGTAATTCTGTTTATCATTGGTTACCAGGAACAGGTATTTACCTTCGGCCATAAAATAAGCCACATCCTCAGACTGTACCGTCTTGATCAACTTACCTAATTTCACCATGAAACGGTTACGGATTTTAGGAGAAGGTCCTTGTGTCTGGTAGCTAAACTGCGGAAGGCCGATCTCAGAGATCTTGCGAATACCTTTCAATTTCGTTAATGCCGCTGCCACATCTTCTTCATCAAAAGGTTTGAGCAGGTAATCGATGCCTTGGTTTTTAAAAGCTTTGAGGGTGTATTGATCGTAAGCTGTGGTGAAGATCACCGGACAGTCTACCTCTACCTGTTCAAATATCTGGAAGCTTTCGCCATCCCCCAGATGGATGTCCATAAACAAGAGGTCGGGATTATTGGTACTCAGCCATTCCACCGCTGCCTCTACGGTAGCTAGAGTAGCCATTACTTCAATATCCGGATTCAACTGGACCAGCATCTTCCGTAATGTAACCGCCGCCAACTCCTCATCCTCTATAATTGCTACTTTCATCCTGATCTTGCTTGGATGCAAAAGTAAAAAAAAACTCCGGTCTGTAAAACAGACCGGAGTTAATCAACCACAATATCGTTCTTTATATTATTAATGCTATTGAAGGTTCGGATTGTTCTGAATCGCATCTTTAGGGAAACGCACAGTATATCTTGGATCATTATGCTCCAGAGTATATACTTGACCATCGGTTTCGTGAGTCAAAGTAGGTTGTCCATAGCGTCTTAAATCATACCAACGGTGACCTTCCAATGCCAATTCTCGTTCTCTTTCATTTAAGATTTCCTTTAACAAATCAGCCTTATTCAATGCTGAAATTCTGGTTTGTTCCGTTGCATAATACGCAGGTGTCAAACGCTTAGCTTTTAATGCCATCAGACTTGATAAAGCAAGATTCAGGTTATCAGATTGTAAAGCAGCTTCTGCCTGGATCAGGTATAACTCTCCATTACGGAAAGACACTTTAAGCGCATCACTAGCTCCCTTTTTACCTACATAACGGCTTCCGGATTTGCTGAAATAAAGAGCAAATCTTTTATCATTCAATTGATCATAAGTGCTGATCAAATGAGGAGATACATAAGCAACTCCGTTTACGCTACTATTGATTGTTTCTTCCATTGCCATTATACTTTCCTTCGATTGATAATGGTTTGGCAATACCACACCGGTGACAGCATTTAAGTCTTCCAGTTGATCCCCTAAAGCGAGAGCATCCTGACTTGCTTTTAAAGCTTCAGCCCATTCGCCTCTAAATTCATGTACTCTGGCTAGAAAAGCAAAAGCCGCACGTTTAGTAAATCGGTAATTCGTACCTGAAGGATAATTCTCTACATTCAATAATGCTTGTCCTGCAGCAATATCTGAAAAGATCTGCGCGTAAACTGCGGCAATCGTAGCTGGTTTATAATTAGCCTCCAGATCAATTCCTAAAGCAATGGCAACACCACGATCAGTTGCTGCTGTATTTAGATTAAATGGTTTTGCATATACATTCAACAATTCAAAATGATTATATGCACGTAGTAAATAGGATTCACCCTTAATTTGCGCAGTTTCTGCTGTTTTACCAGCACGTGTTTCTATATCTGCAATCACTGAATTTGTATAGAAAATCGACTTGTAAAAGTCAATATAAGGATATTGAAAAGAAGCGGCATCCGGAGCGGCATCATTCCACTTATACATATCGCGAAATGCAGGTGCATCCTGTGCATATTCATTCAATACCAATTCATCAGTACGCAAGGCTAAATAAGCTTTATGCTCTGCAAATCCTGCATATCCTGAATTTAACAATGCTCTAAAATCCTCGGCAGTGGTAGGAATTACTCTTCCTACCGGTTCTATATCTAGAAATTTCTTACAGCTGCTCGCTGAGATCATCAGGAGACACAATGCTGTTAATTTTATGATCTTATTCATCAGATTATTAATTAAAAAGTGGCATTTAAACCAATAGAAATACTTCTAGTGATTGGTTGTGCATAAATATTACCATAAGTTTCCGGATCAAAGTATCCTTTGTAATTGCTACCAAATACAAAAGGATTTCTTGCTTCCAAACTAATTCGCAACGAATTGGCCTTAATCTTACCAGCAATAGCCGATGGCATAGTATAACCTAAACGCATGCTATTGATACGTACATAGCTCATTTTCTTTACAAAAATGTCAAGATCCTTATAAGTATTAGCAGGGTCATTACCATTCTGCCATTTATTAGCCATCCATCTTTCGCCATCATAACTGTCATTACCATAGATCGCAGGTAAATAACTTCCAGTATTTGATGGAGACCATGCATTCAGAATCTCTCTTGAGTAGTTTCTACCACGGTCTACCTGAGAAGGATTGTAAACTGGTTGAGTTTTCACCAATTGATTGATGTTAAATATCGCTGAGATCGACAAATCAAAGTTTGAATAGCGGAAACGGTTGGTTAAGCCACCCGTAAACTGAGGATCACCATTACCCATATAGGTATACAAGCTCTGGAAATCTTTTCCAACCAATTCACTTTGTACCAATTCACCTGGAAGGAAATCTGCGTATGGATCATATAACTTATAAAACTCTTCCAGTGAGACTGTTTTACCATCTCTGTTAAACTGAGGTATTCCGTCTTTATCTAAACCATCAGTTTTGATTACCCAGATTCCATTTACAGGATATCCCTCTCTTGATGGAGTAAACTGATTTGGTCGTGCCTTTTCTTTCAACACCTTGCTTTTATTATGGGCAATATTGAAATCCGTCCACCATTGGAAATTAGTTGTGCTGATATTTCTTGTGGAAACAGTTAATTCTAAACCCTTGTTTCTGATTTGTGCAAAGTTGGAATTGGTGAAATTAAATCCATTTTCCAATTGTAGTTCCTCTATCCCAATCAGGTCTTTACTTAAACGGTTATAATAGTCAAAAGTAACTTGTACAGCATTGTTCAAGATACCAAAATCTACACCAGCATTAAAGGTAGAAGTCTTTTCCCATCTCAACTTATTGTTTGGGGGACTACCTACAGAAATGGTTGGTTGGTTACCACCTGGGAGAATCGGAGAATTACTGTAATCACCTACCACAAAAGGAGAAGTGTTTTTGTCTATATTTCCCTGTAAGCCAAAAGACGAACGTACACGTAAACTTGAAATCCAGCTAATGTCTTTAATAAACTTTTCTTCACTTGCATTCCATGCACCAGATACCGAATAGATTGGAAGGTATCTGTATTTAGGGTCTACCCCAAACAGATCAGATCCATCATAACGAATACTTCCATATAAGGTGTATTTTCTATCATACGTATAGGATAAGGTACCATAGAAGGATGCAAAAGCATTCTCAGTTCTTTGCTTCTGATATGTACGCCAAGTTGATTCCTTAGCGAAATTTGCATTTGGAAAGATGATGTTCTGGTTCGTCAAAGTACGTTCGTTGAAACCAAATCCTTTCGTAGCAATCGTTTCATTTGTATTTCTTCTGATTTCTGAACCAGCCAAAGCTTCAATCTCATGCTTTTCAGCAAAAACTTTCTTATATTCTAATATTGATTTCCAGTTGTATTGGAAAGCAGAAGCACCTTGATTTTGAATCACACCACCTACTGGCATGAAGTATTCAAATTCTTTGCTGGTAGAATTATAATATCTACTGGCCTGATTCATTTTACGGTTGTAATATGATTCTTGTCCAGCATATTTTTCTACGTCTGTATCTTCAAATTGAAGACCAAATTCAGTACGAATATTCAAGTCTTTATTGATCTGGTAACTCAAATCCATGATCGCTTTCAAACTTTTATTTCCCAAAGTATAACGGGTATTTTGACGCTCTTCCAACATATTAAAAGGAAGATAAACATCACCATTCACGTTTCCGAAAATATCCGGATCATAACTAAAACCACCATCAGCATTTCTCACAGTTAAGTAAGGGTTTACATTTCTGGTATAGCTGCTGATATTGGTAATTGCATCTGCATCAGTTAGGTAGTTATCACGTCTGGTTTTAGAACCAAAAAGGGCTACCCCTGCTTTCAACTTTTGAGTCAGGTTGTAATCTGTTTTCAACGTAATATTGTAACGTTCCAGGCCAGTCTGCTTAGTCGTACCTTTTTCATTATAATAACCACCAGAGAAATAATAAGAAGCCTGATCTGATCCGCCTGATAAACCCAAAGTATATTGTTGATTGATGGCGTTCTGATATAATTCTTTACCCCAATCAGTCCCCTGCTCCCTTAAGCCGTTAATTGATTCCTGAGTAGCTGGACTCAATGCTGAAAAACCACCAGTTCTGAACTGACTTAGTTCACCACTTTTATTTAAAATCCTGGCAATAGCACCCTGATTATCCCTATAAGTAAGATCAGATCTAGAAGCCAATCCCAATTCAAAATCAACTTTTTCAGTTGAATTCATCAGGTTCAGTTTGCCTAAATCCGGACGTTGTGCAACGAAAGAGTTTGCAGAGAAATTAATCGCCATTGGACCTTTTTTACCTTTTTTGGTCGTGATCACAATTACTCCGTTTGCAGCTCTTGCACCGTAAATAGCGGTAGCTGCAGCATCTTTAAGAATAGTAATATCAGCGATATCGTCAGGGTTTAACCCTGCGATCGGCAAGTTACGTAAGGCATCAATTTCGTCCTTTTTAATCGTATTTGGCAAATCAGTACCATCCAAAGGAAGCCCGTCTAAAACCCATAAAGGATCTTGAGTACCATTCAATGAAGATGTACCACGGATTCTAATCTGCGGAGCAGCACCAGGACCGCCTGTAACATTTCCTACGGAAACACCAGCTACTTGTCCTTGTAACATCTGGTCGATCCCAGATACACCGGTCTGACGTACTTTTTCGTAATCCAGTTTTACAGTTGCTGTCGTATTTTTACGCTTTGCAATATCAGTATAACCATTCACTACTACCTCCCCCAAGGTATTGTCAGCATTCTTTAAAGAAACTGTGATGTGAGATTTATTAATGATATTGATTTGAGCTGATTCATAACCCAAATAGGTTACTCTCAATGCAGTGGTTCCTTCAGGTACTTTCAAAGAGAATTTACCATCTCCATCAGTTACAGTCCCTACAACTGTGTTCTGAATCACTCCAGGAACACCACTTTGCTCGCCAATCATGGCTTTGTCTACAAATACCGAAGCGCCAGGTATTGGCAAACCATCTTTTTCGTCCAGCACCTGACCAGTGATGGTCGTGGTGGTCTGGCTAAAACCCGCAAAGCCGAAACCTAGCAGGATTAAAATTAGCATTAATTGTTTATTCATGTCCCCTTTTTAAAATATTATATAGTTGTTTGGTTGTCTTAGTTCATTCTTAAACTCTGACGGATCCTAAGGATCAAGTCTAAGTAATGACCTTTTGTTGCATCATCGCCTCTGCCTTTGTTTTTTTCCAGGATCGTAAGAATCTGAAGTAACTCACTGCGTTTCGCAGCTGCTACATCAGAGGTTCTGCTCATAGAACTCACCTGAATATTTCTTAATGAAGTTTCCTCAGCCCCTACAACTGATTTACCATCATTACTGAAATCACACACTTGCAATTGATTTTGCATTTTTAGTTTATTGTCTTGTAGTGATGTTTTAGTGATCTTCTCCAACATTTTGTCGGTGCTAACCAATAATACATCTACGTAGTTTTGTTGTAACATGCGGTCGGTAATCGAAAGTGTTTTACCACGTTGAGTTTTCGCGAAGACTGTTTCTCTTACTTCTTTTAGCAATTCATTAGCAGTATACACGCTGTCTTTACCTAGTAACACTTCCATCTCCATCATTCTCAACAAGCGCTCCTGGCTTACCAAGCTATACAATACACCGTATTGGAATTCGCGTCTTACATTATATGGAGCATATTCGTATGGTCCTGCCGGAGAATCCTTGATTGGGAATGTTTTCAATAATAAATCTTTGTTGAACAACCAATCCGGAACTTCCATTACCTCTTGTTTTAAATACTCAAGGGCTTTGATTTGCATTGCTTTTGGAACCGGTGTATAAGCATTCTTTTTATCGCCAGCTACTGGTTTCTCCAGATAGTAACCACCAATATTTGCGGTTACGTGTTCTGCGTAAGTCAACCATTGGAAAATAGCCGCCATATACAGCTTTCCTGCCTGATAATAATCTTCACCAGGATTAGCTGCCCATGTAGAAATCTGAGGAATCAGACGTTTTAAGTTCAACAAACCATAGCGACTTGCTTTAACCGCGTCATCACCTAAATCTTCAGATTGAGATCTTGGATCGATTACATTAGAACTTTGTTGCTCCCCATAGAAATACAAGGGATCATTTTCATGGTCTTTGATCCATTTAGCCAATACTGGAATCTCCTCATGTGGATCTTTCGTATCCAACCAACGGTATCCCCATGCAATTGCATATTTATCATATTGACCAATTTTAGGCGTAATGCTAGTTACATTGTCTTCCGGTTGCGCTACGTAATTGAAACGTGCGTAATCCATGATGGAGGAAGCTGTTCCACCCATGCGATCAGTAAATGAAGCCGAACGCAGAGAATCTACAGGGAAAGCAAAAGAAGAACCCATGTTGTGTTTCAAACCTAAAGTATGACCCACTTCATGAGAAGATACAAAGCGAATGGCGTGTGCCATACGTGCATCAGTAAATTTATTAGCTCTTGCACCTGCGTCAATAACGCCAGTCTGAACTCTCATCCAGCTTTGCAAAGAGGTCATTACATTGTGCCACCAGATCACATCTGATTCCAGGATTTCTCCAGAACGCGGATCGATTACCGCTGGGCCCATTGCATTAGATTTTGGCGAAGCTGCATAAGTGATTTCCGAATAACGGATGTCATCACCATCATAGTCAGCGATGTCTTTTACTTCCAATGCCTGAATTGCATTTTTGAAACCTGCAGCTTCAAAAGCTTTTTGCCAGTCTACCACACCAGCAATGATTTGCTGTCTCCATTGTGGAGGCGTTGATGGATCAATATAAAATATGATTGGTTTTTCTGGTTCTACCAGTTCTCCAGCAAGGTAACGGGCACGGTCTTCCGCTTTAGGTTCCATTCTCCATCTGGTTAACAGTTCCCTTTTTTCCATTTTATGCTGCGTATCGGAGAAATACCATCTTGGTGTGGTAAAGAATCCTACTCTATCATCAGCATAACGAGCTTTCATTGGAGTTTCCGGTAATAAAAGTATGTTAGTAGTTACCGCCATACTGATTGGAATACTGTTTTGACCTTCCGTTACTCTCGTACTCAATAAAGCACGTACCACTACGTTTTGAGGAAAACTTTTAATCTGCTCTATCGCCGATAATGCACTTTTAGGAGTTGTACCTAAACCAATATCGGTAAAAACATCATTAAAGCTTTTATCAGTACCGTCAAAAACCCTGTTCATTTTGATCACTATTGCGGATGAATCCGGGCTATAGGCTTCAATTTTGAAAGATTCAATTACAGAACCGATGAAGTTGTCATTTACAGAGCGTGTGATCGCATCTGTTGCTGGTGATTCTACCTGAGGAACGATTGTTTTTACCCAGATGGTTTTCGCCAGTTTATTTTGAGAAAAGCGAATCACTTTGTTTTCAAAGTTCATCCCTTTGTTTAATCCGGATTCATTAAGTGCTAATGGTACGGATGATATTTTGTTGACTACTAGAAAATCCTTACCCATTAATTTAAGTGGGATCTCAAAGTAGTAATCAGTTTCTACCTGGTGGACTTTAAAAAGTCCATTTACCGTTTTCGCTTTCTTTAGCAAATCGGCATAACTTTTCAGCTCCTTACCTTTAGTAGTGTCAGCAGCATTTTTCTTCTTTAGCGAATCCGCTAATACTTTCTTAGTGGTTTTAGTTGGAAATTTTTTAGGAGTTTGTGCGTTTACCTGTGTAGTAAACAAGCCTGCTAAAACAGCCAAAAAAAATGAAGTCTTATTCAAAATCATGTTCCAAAGTGGGGGATAATTGGCAGATTATGAAATTTTCGGGAGTGAACTCGTACAATATACTTAGTGAAAGCGCGGTTTTAAGGAGTGAAATTTTTATTGTTAACTTAATATTCTGTCCTGATTACTATTCAGTTAAATTTAAAACAGGTAAATAACACCTGAAGTGTTCCTGATCACTTTCATAGGTAAAGCCTTGATTTCCAAAATAGGAATAAGTGCTTTTCAGATAGTTCAGACCCTGTTTTCCGGAATCTTTGACATCTGTGCGCAATTGGAGGTTATTGCTCACAACAATCCTGTTTCCCTGATTTCGAATGATAATTTTCAGTGGTTTTTCTTTAGAAAGTATGTTATGCTTAACCGCATTTTCAATCAAAGTTTGTAAGCTCATGAAAGGAATTTCGCCCATTAGCAAGTTTTCCTCAATATGGATATCCAATGGCTCCAGGGCATCACCAAAACGGATCTTCAACAAGAAGAAATACTCCTTCATAAAGCGCAGTTCCTCGGCTACCGGAGCAAGGCCACTAGGGTAAGACTCCAACACGTAGCGGTATACTCTCGAAAGCTTCACTACAAATGCCTTAGCAAGCTCTGTATCTTCTGCAATCAGTGCATTTAAAGAGCTTAGGGAATTGAAAAGAAAATGAGGGTTCACCTTTTCTTTTAATTTACTAAGCTGCAACATGGCATTGTCTTTCTCATGGGTTTCCGCAAGAAGCTTTAATTCCTGTTTTTCCATAGACAATTCCTGACGGTTGATTTCTACTTCTCTACGCATCAAAAACTCTTTTTGCCATTTTCGCTGGTAAATCCAGATTAACCCTAAAATAATAGTAACAGAGATCAGTCCCATATAAATAGAATAGGTTCTGATGTCCTCGAAATCTTCCTCTAATACAATAACCGGAACGTCGACGATAATGGTCCAGTTCAAGCCATTGATCACATTGGGAATATAATATCTGGTCACAGGCATACCCAAATAATCGGATTCCACCAATTCATGCTTTGTCTTTCCATAAGGATGGATCTGATTAAAAAGCGTATCCTGCTTAGGATGGAACAATTGCTGGCCGATTTGTTTTTCATTAGGACTGGTGATACAAATCCCATTTTCATCAACAATTAAAGCATAGGATTGACCTTTCACATCAACAAAAGAAAAAGCACGTTGCAATTCCAGCAGGTCAACATCCACACCGGTTAACAGGCGACCTCTTTCCGATTCTACGGTATTGCTAGCAGTTAGCAAATGTAAAGCTGGAGAAACCTGAGTTTGTGATCCTATCACATTACTAGTATCATTTGCTAAAAACTGCTGTTTTGCCCAATTCTTTACATAATTGGGCATCGGTACTTTCTGGAAAGAAGCAGAATTGCGAATCAGGTATACAAAAGAAGTATCTTTTCCTTTAATGATGGCGTACCATGCTTTTTTCACCTTTTCATCCGACATTAATACCGTTCCCAGAGTTTGCATTAAGCTCTCCTCGGTGATGTCTTTTCTTAATTCAGGAAAAAGTGTGGCGGCCACTTGCGTGCCTTTTAGAATGTTACCGAACTCATACTGATAAACCAGTACTTTCTGGCGGTACACATTTGTGCCTGCAAAATCAGCGATAGTATTGATCCGTTTCTCCAGAAAACGGCCAGTAAAAAAGGTAACGCCAGCGATACACAGAAAGACTGCCAGACCGATAACTATCAGATATTTTGGGGTTTGCAACACAAGCTTCATTGCTGCAAAGATAGGAAAAGAGAAATGAAACTGGGTTAACACAAACGTTTGCGCTAACCCAGCCTATTCATTATGATATCTTAATGACGATTAAGAGATCGTTTTAAGCGTTTATCTAAATTTGGTAGTACCTCCACCATCCAAGGTAAGGTTTACCGGTTTGTTGCTTGTCCAGTTTCCTCTGGTGAAATCAGGAATATCAATACTTGTTGATCTTTTCGATACCGATTTCTTACTCAAAGGAACAATACAGCTCCATGCCGCAGCATCATAAACATCCTGATCTAAAGGTAAACCGTTGCGTAAGCAATCGATTAATCTCCAGTCCATCATGAAGTCCATACCACCATGTCCGCCTACTTTCTTAGCGATTTCACCTACATGTTTGATCAATGGAGGAGTATAAGTATCATATAATTTTTTCAGTTCTGCATCTTTTACAAATTCATGTCCAAAAGCAATGCGTTCTGGCTCAGGATATTTACTAGCAAAAGCTTTTGTACCACTCAACACGTGAATTCTTGAATATGGACGAGGAGAAGTCACATCATGTTGCAACATCATCGTCTTCCCTTTATTGGTTCTGATGGTAGTAGTGTTCATGTTACCTCTAAAGTTCTTTCCTACAAACTGATTGTAGAAAGCATCTTTCTCCGCTCTTTTCTTCGCCTCTGCTCCCATCATAAAATCATTAGAAGACATAGACACTAAATAGTCCATTTTATCTCCCCTGTTGATGTTCATGCATTGTGCAATCGGACCTAAACCATGTGTTGGGTAAACATTTCCATTATAATCAATGTTTTCTTTTAGTCTCCACATCTCATCATAACCGTTCTTACTGAAGTTTAAGTCTAAAAGGTCGTGGATATAAGCACCTTCTGCATGGATCAATTCGCCAAACATACCTTGACGCACCATGTTCAGGGTTAACATTTCGAAGAAATCATAGCAACAGTTCTCCAACATCATACAATGCTTACGCGTACGTTCTGATGTTTCTACCAATTGCCAGCACTCATCAATAGTAAGTGCTGCAGCTACTTCTGTTGCTGCGTGCTTACCATGCTCCATTGCAAAAACCGCCATTGGCGTATGTAAATGCCATGGTGTACAAATGTAAACAAGGTCAAGATCTTCCTTTTCGATCATTTCCTTCCAGCCATTTTCACCAGAATACTCCTTTGCCTTAGGCAAGCCTTTCTTTTCCAGATATTTTTGGGCTGCTGAAGCTCTCTCTGGGATCTTATCACAAAGTGCTTTAATCTCTACTCCTTCAATAAAGGTCATTCTACTTACTGCACCCGGACCACGCATCCCCAGACCGATAAAACCGATTTTTACTTTATCGATTTTTGGTGCTGCATAACCCGACATATTAAATCTCGCTGCACTGGTATTTGGATACAGTGAAGGCGTTTCGTTTAATAATGTTTCATTGGATGTAGGTGATTTTGAGAATGCTGGTAAGCCCATCGCTACCGCGCTGGAGCCAATAGCTAGTTGTTGTAAAAACTTTCTACGATTAGGTTTCATTTGTGGTTTTTTATGATGTTGATTGTGTTGGTTAGACTTGATTTATCTTTGTTTTGGTTATAAACGAATATAATGATTGTACTGCGTGTTTGCCCCTGCTAATTCCGCGCAAACGCTTGCGTAAATTGAGCTATAAATAAAAACTACCCGGAAGCATACACTCCAGGGTAGTTTAATATGACATTAGACCTGGTTCTATTCTTTTTTATGCTTTTTCGAAGCGATAATTCGCGCCTTTTAAAGCTTTAAAACTAACGACTCCCTGCTGATCTTTGGTTCTGCCAAGCACCTTACCTTGTTTATCTTTGACTAACATATTTGCCGGCAAATTAATATTACAAATCCCAGCGTTTAACGCGAGTACATTTCCTTGTTTCAATGCTCCATTTTCCCAGTCGAAATCAACTACAAAAGCGTTTCTTGCACGCATTCCTTTTATCGAGCCATCTTTCCAGTCTTTATCGGATGGCAATGCAGGCAGCAATCGGATCACATTGTCCTTACCATGACTCTGCATTAACATTTCGGCAATTCCTGAAGTCCCACCGAAGTTTCCATCAATCTGAAAAGGAGGATGTGCGCAAAACAGATTCGGATAAGTTCCACCTGAATGCATATTTAGTTTTCTGGAAGGATCTACCAAAGTAACCAGTTGCTTGAATAATTTTAGCGCATGGTCTCCATCTCCTAATCTCGCCCAATGGTTGATTTTCCAGGCTTTTGACCAGCCAGTACCACCATCACCACGTTGAATCAAACTTTCACGAGCAGCCTTAGCCAATTCCGGACTGTCCCATGGAGTAATTTCTTCATACGGATGTAAACCATAGAGTTGAGATACATGGCGGTGTGTTGGTTCTGCATCTTTCCAGTCCTCTAACCATTCATTGATGTCACCTGCAGCCCCAATTTGATTGGGTGCAAGGCGATTCCTGATCGCTGACAACTCCTTAGCCCATTCCTGGTCTTTTCCCAAAATTATTGCTGCTTCAATGCTATAACCAAAAATTTCCCTGCAAATTTGCATGTCCATTGTTGGTCCCATTGCCGATTGCCCTTTAAAGCCATCTGGCATGATATAAGTGTTTTCCGGCGAATTTGAAGGTGCTGTAACCAACCATTTATGTTTCGGTTCTTCAATCAGGATTGCCGAAAGGAAAGTTGCTGCTTCTTTAAATACAGGGTAATATTTTGCTAAGAATTCTTTATCGTTAGTGAATTTATAATGCTCCCAAAGGTGTTCGCATAACCAGGCGCCACCAGTTAAAGTAGAGCCCCATTCTGCACCCTCTCCTGGAGAAGTATATCCCCATGGGTTCGCGATTACGTGTGCTACCCAACCTGGTGCATTGTAATATGCTTTTGCAGTTTTCGATCCTGGTTTCACCAGACCTGCAATAAATTGATGTAAAGGATCGGCAAGATCACCTAAACCAGTCGGTTCTGCTAACCAGTAGTTCATTTGAATGTTAATATTCATATGATAATCTCCGTTCCATGGTGTTTGGTATTCTTCCGCCCAAAGTCCTTGTAAATTTGCAGGTAAACTGCCTTGCTGAGAAGAAGAAATCAATAGGTAACGACCGAAATTATAATACAAAACAGGAAACTGAGGATCAGGCAATTGTTTAGCATAACGCTCCATACGTTCCGGAGTGCTTAGTGCTGCAACTTCCGAAGGTGCTCCTTTTAGTAAAAACCTGTTTCTATTGAAAAAGCTACCGAAAGCATTTAGGTGTGCCTTTTCAATTTGCTGCGGACTTAAATTCCCGGATTTCATCAGGTTATTTTTTACCGTAGCTACGGGATCTGCTCCAGGCTTATTGTAATCAGCTACGTTATAATTTGTGGCGGCAGTCCAGCGTAAAATAACCTCATCTGCATTAATCACCTCTATTTCATTTCCTTTGACAATCTTTTGTCCGCCTTTAGTTTCTACCGTCAAGCCCGCAGCGAAGCGAAGTCCGGCTGCTTTTCCATTTGGCAATTGCCCATTCATCATCAACATCTGCCCTTCCGCTTTCACAGTGGCATTTTCTTTTCTATTGATACTGGTACTGAAGCTGATCTTTCCCTTTTCCGATGCGCTGATTTTCATCATCATCACATTCCCCGGGATACTGACCAGGGCTTCCTGACTATAAGTTACGCCATTGCGTTTCCATTTTGTAGTGGCAATGGCCTTTTCTAAATTCAACACCCGACTATAATCGGTATAAGCAGCCGTAGTGTCTTTCCAATTGATCAACAGGTTTCCCATGGTCTGATAGGCACCATAAGGGTCATTTTTCCCATTCCCACCTCCGGAACCTGCTCCTTTGGCCACAAACTGTTTTTGCAACAGCTCCTGCGCTTCTTTATTCTGACCTTTCAACAGGTAGTCCTGAATAGGTTTCAAATATTGATGTGCATTTTCTCTATCGGCATCCTGTACTCCACCCGACCATAAAGTGATCTCATTCAGGGTAATTTTGTCTTTGTTCGGGTTTCCGCCAATCAATGCACCAATGCGACCATTTCCTAAAGGCAGTGCCTCCTGGAAAGTAACTGCCGGTTTTTTAAAGTAAATGCTGACATCAGAAGACTGAGCGAAAGCCCCCGTGCTGAGCGCAAGGAGAAAGGAGTTGCTGAGGGCAACCTGGACGATATTCCGGTAAAGCTTCATTTTTTTAAGGGTTTCAGGTGTGTTTACCCAAAGAACGTCAGATTTACTGAAAATAAACTGAATTTTTCTGTCAAATGATTAAGGAATTTTGGCCTTTCAACACCTATCCAGCTTAATCAATTTAATACTTACAACAATCTAATCGGGTTGATCATTTTTTTTCATAAAATATGGTGCATCGGCCAAATAATGTAGAATGGATTCTGGGTCCTTGTCTGCAATCTGATTGATGGTGAATTCCTGGATATGCCCCAATTTCAACAGAGAACCACAACCTGCATCCTTAAATAACTTGCTGAGTTCTTCATTTTTGTCAATATGATAGGAATTGAAAGCCGGAAGTGTATCAATTTCCAGATACTTCTTATCTTCCTTCACCACGCTCAACAGGCGCCCCAATTTTTCACCTTCGAAAGTATCATTATTGGTTAGAAATAAGAATGTACGGATAACCAGTTTACTGCCATCCAATTTTACGACAAGATATCCAGCTTTATGACCTGAGACCAAGAAATCAACATGACTTTCATCTTCATTCCAACGGTGAGCGATCTGTGGTTCTAAGAAGGTAAGCAGCAATATCTGATGCATAATTCCAGGAGTAATATTGATTCTTTCCTGCAAGCGCTCCAAAGTATGCATACTGATGTATACTTCTAATGGAACATCAAGACCAGTAGTCTTAAAGCCAAGCAACGAGGGCTTAACATTAAAATACTCCCATTTAAATTCTGAAGAAAGCCAACCCAGACGAATAGCAGTACGCGGACCTTTCTGCGTATCTATCTTTTCTTTCTTTGGTTTAAAAGTGTGAATGATGATGTTATTTTCCGGGTTGTATTGCGCAAAGTAAGGAGTAAACGAAAGATCAGCCCTATAAATACGGTCATTGTAATCACTCAGAAATGTGCTGATCTCAGTTACTAAATCAATAAGCGACTCTTGCAGTTCATGATGAAAGGGACCATCATGGAAAGAAAAAGAAAAGTTACGTTTAATTTCTTCCAAGCCAGGATCACCATTTGTTTCCAACTCCGCTAGGCAATCCCTCAAAGTCATTCCTTCGGAGAGGTACCAACTCAGGGGCATCTTATTCCCATTAGGCAGTGTAATTTCAGCACCTTCCATAAACTGCAACAACAATTTATTAAACTGTACAATCCTACTCTTATCAATATCTGTATCAGGCGCTGCTTTGGCTTTTAATACCGGGTAACGATGCTCATAAATTTTTTCCAAAAAAATAGGTGGAAACCTTTTCAAAAATGCTTCGCCACCGATCTTGATAATGATTTCCCGGGTACGATAAAAAAAACGCTCCTTCAAAGCCTTACGCTGCTGCTCCACATTTGCAGCTGTTTTACCCGCAGCCTGTTTCTTTTTCTTCCTATCCATTTTACTTTATTGGGTACTGAAAATCAAAATCACTTATAGCTCTTCCTTTAAATACAAATCACTTTGGATATCCTACGCTGACAAAACCCTTAATTACAGTTTACAGCATAAGGTTTTGTAAAATCACGCCCCTCAAGGGTACAGATTTTCAATTATCTAATTTAATACAATCCTGGCTAAAGATACAATCCTATGGTTAACAACAACTATAAAAACAAATAAAAAAAGCAGATAAAGCCATTCATAATTAATTAATATTAAAATAATTACACTTTAAGTGGCCTAATTGATTCTAAATATAGAAGTTAGACTAGAACCTTGATGTATGACAGTTCCTGCTAAACAATGGCCGCTCAAGTACCCAAGAGCCTCCAGGAGGGAGTTTTCTTTAAATTTTTAAAACTGGCAGAACTCAATAAACTGACCACAGAGGAGCGTAAGAGATATGACGCGGATTGGTTATCCTATAATGATTATGTAGGGACAATTGCTTATGCAAAAATGGAAGGAGAAATAAAAAAGAGCATCATTATCGCCCAAAAATTAATGCAGGAAAAGATTTCTATTGAGATCATCTCAAAAACAACAGGGTTACCAATTGAAGAAATAGAAAAGCTGTAATCCGTACCTAATTTTTAACACAAAAATTAAAATTTCTTTTTTAATCCCCAGCTCCAGTTTTTTCTAATGGTTGAAACTACGGGAACTGCTTTAAATTTATGCTCCTCATAGCCGTCAGAAAGAAAAATTGTTTCTCCGGGTAAGGTAGAAAAGCTAATGTTCATTTTTCCTTCATTTTGGAAAACAGAAAAAGCTAAATTTTTTCTTCTATCAGATCTGACAAGGCTTACTTTGAGGTCAGTTTGTAATCGGCAGGTATCACCTTTACTACTATATACCTTGATGAATTGCGTCTCTCCCTTTGCCCTACTAGCTGAAACCAGAAAACCTCCTTCAGTTCGAAGCTGATCAAATGAAACATCGCGCCATGTTTCAGGGATTGCAGGAAATATCCTGATTTTATTTCCCCAGCTCTGAATGAGTAATTCCTGAATAGAAGTTGCCGCAGATAGTGGGGTTTCAATTACGGGCCCGGATTCCTGATACAAAGTATTTGGCTGAATGTATTGGTCAAAAAGCTGATTGAGCAATTCGTAAGCCTGATCGCCCTTACCCATCATGGCATTGATAGAGGCAGCACCTGTGAAAGTATAGCCTTGCAGAGCGCCCTTCAATGAAAGCCAATGATTTAATGATTGTTCGATCAAGGCTTTATTTGCTGCATTTAAAGGTGTAATCAAATGATAAGGATAGATCATCATCAAATGAGAATAATGACGATGAGAACTTGTTAAACTTACCTCCTTACCTATCATAAATCCGGTTTCATTTACTGGATAAGGCACCAGGTTTTCTAATACGCCTTCCCATTTTTCAAGATCAGCATCTTGAATTCCTTCTTTTTTATTCAAATTGACTAAAGTCTCCAGTCCCCAACGCAGACTAGACAATGCATAATTGGCATCTTCTGCATATTTGTACTCTGGGGAAAAAGAGGAAGGTAAATGCAGTATGCCCTGCTCATCCTTTTTCAAATGATACAAAAGATGATTCACTGATCTTTTCAATAGAGGGTAAATGTGTTGCTTTAATTCTTTATGATCTTTGGAATAGGCATAGTATTGATAATAGTAGAACATAGTCCAGGTTAAATTTCCCAATTCAAACTGTCCATTTGCTTGATTTCCTGATTCAAGTGGCGCCACTAAATCGTAACCAGAGATCCTGCCAATTGCTGCAGCATCCTTCCGCCATGCTTCGGGCACATTATTGATCAAATTTTGAAGATTCCGGTTGAGCGTATTGAACAAAGATTTTCCAAGTTCCAGATGGTTGGCTGTAAAGATTGGGGAATAACTGAGCTGGGTGTTGAGGTTCCACCAAATCCCTGGCCATGGGGTTTTACTATTAAACCAAGGTCCCATCAGGTCCATCATCGGAAGATTTTCCCTCGTCGCAGCAGCCAGTTTATAGAGTTGAATCCAATAAAAGCTCTCCATCCGTTGATCAGGAATAGAAATAAAACTCTGCTGGTAAAACTGGTGCCACCATTTCTGGTGTGCGGCAAAAGCCACCGGGTATTTTACTTTTGCAAAGCGCTGAATCGTTTGTATGGCTTCTTTAACCTCATCGAATTTCCCGTTGGCATCATAGCCTACCGAAATCAGCATTTTACTTTCATTTGCAGTTTTCTTCTCTGTCCAAACTGTAGCATATCCTCCCCTCCCATTGAGTAAAAGCTGCTGACAAACTTCAAACACACCATTTTTTGAAAGTTGATACTCTGGGTTTTCTGGATACACTGCAGGATTTCCAGCATTCTTCTGGTTCATCCGCGGACTTTTACTTTTTTCCGCAATAAACTGCCAATCAATATCTTTTTCTGATGCTGTTCCTTTCGCGGAAATGTAGATCACATTGGTATTGGCAGGTACAAATGAACTAAATTTCAGGCTTCCCTTAGTGGTAAAAATTGTGCCTTCAGCAATTGCGTTGTAAATATCCAGACTCATGTTGGCACCGGTAATTTTTCCGACCGTTTTGATGGTCATCCGACCTATTGGTAATCGTGGTCTGGAAATGAGAGGTTCTGAAAGCCCGGTCCCTTCGTGTTCCCGCTGATCAGTAACATCTGTCCGGCCGATATCAAACCGGATCGTTCGCTCATCTTCCTTATAAATATTTGTACCCAGTAGACCATTTCCCAAAAGAATTCCGCTATAATAGCTATTGCCAATGCTGTCCCAGTTTAAAGTTTGCCGTTTCATAAAGACTGGCCAATTGATCCCTGTGGGCTTTACTTGTGCAGAAAGGCCAATTGTAGCAAATAAAAAGAAGAGAATAGAAAAAAATAATTTCATGTGTGTGAAAATTTCTCCCGCTCAGCTACCTACAGAAGAGCCGGTTAACTAAACCTACTCAGATTTAGTTTAAATATCTTTGCTTTGCCAAAATCGCTGAACATTATAACGAAATCCTTAAATTAATGAAACTAATCTTTTGGAATAAGGAATCAAATCCTCATAATTATGATAGTTCATTATGATTTGTGTTATTTTCATAATATCAGAAAGCTGATTACTTTTGTTCTATTAAAAAGAACAGAAAGAGATGAATATTAATTTAACTGCGATTATAAAAAGTACCGAAGGAAATGAAGCAGCTATGAAGGGCTTATTATTAGAATTACTTACTGAATCAAGAAAAGAAAATGCTTGCATTCAATACGACCTTCATCAGGATCAGGAAAACAAAAACCTTTTTATATTTCATGAGATCTGGGAAAGTCAGGAAGGATTAGACCTGCACAACGCCCAGCCACATATCGACCGTTTTGTTGCCGATTCGGCCAGCATTATTGATGGTTCAGCCATCCTTTATAAAACAGAAAAAGTTGCTTAACTTAAGGATTCGATGACTCCATATCTACTGCAGATCCAGGACAAAACATCCTGGATCCTATTTTATCTACTCCCAAGTCAGCCATATAAACAACAAAAACAAGCTAACTTTCGGTTCTGAGCGTAGCTTATTCCTAATCCTACCATACTGAGTTCAAGGCTTCTTCAATGTAAGTCCGTACTGCTACCGTACTGCCACTTATAATACTTGGGTTCTGCTTGTCTTTCTGTAGGAGGTTGATAGGGCCTAAGATAGCTTGTAGCCTTACCAAGCCATATAATAATCAGGAGAGTCTTTCTTGGTAACATTAAAAATATGTGGCAACATATAAGTGTTATCCCGAAGGTAATGACTATCTTGATACTGTTCAATACGAACGATAGCTCAG
>NZ_JAVTST010000008.1:0-249070 GCF_032678745.1 Pedobacter gandavensis | reverse complement strand
TACTGCTGATTAGATAGTTCTATACTGTGTCTTCTGTTGTAGTTCTATTCCTGTTCATGCACCCTTTGCTTTTAACAGTAGGAATCGTGTCATGTTATGGTTTTGTTTCTATAATTATTCAAAGCGATTAGTTCCAGAAAACGGTTAAGAACTGGAATATTAAAAACTTATTCTTTTCTATAATGTTGTTTGGAGATGAGACCAAATTTAATGTCGAAAAACTAATTTTTTGAAGGGCTTAATTGCGAATAAAAAAATGGTGTAGCGATAAAATATCCATTTTTTGGTTATCTTTGAAACTAATTTAAAACATAAAAAACAATGAGTTTTTTCGCAGAAAAAAGACGAGAAGTGATGTTACACATTGAAGGCTATATGCTTGAAGTGATGGACACCTACTTGAAACCGATTGACACTAATTGGCAACCTTCTGATTTCTTGCCGGATTCAACGAGTGATACATTTTTCCAGGATATAAAACAATTACGTGAGAATGCAGATGGGTTGTCATATGACCTTGTTGCTGTCTTAATCGGTGATACCATTACAGAGGAGGCTTTGCCTACTTATGAATCATGGTTGACGATGGTAGATGACATCACTAAAAATGAACAAGGTGGTTGGATGAAATGGGTGCGTCATTGGACTGCTGAGGAGAACAGACACGGAGATTTATTAAATAAATATCTTTACCTTTCTGGACGTGTTGATATGCGCCAGATGGAGATATCAACTCAATATTTAATAGCCGACGGATTTGATATAGGTACAGGACATGACCCATATAGAAATTTTGTATATACCAGCTTTCAGGAATTGGCTACGAATATCTCACATAGAAGAGTAGCTTCAATGGCTAAGAGAGATGGAGACACATTACTTTCCAAGATGTGTGGTGTAATTGCTTCTGACGAAGCTCGTCATGCCAAAGCATATAAGGACTTCATGGCTAAAATATTTGAGGTAGATCCAAATGAAGCTATGGTAGCTTTTGAAGATATGATGCGTAAGAAGATTGTAATGCCTGCTCATTTCCTTCGTGAAATGGGACTTAAAATCGGACAAACCTTTGGTCATTTTACGGATGCAGCACAACGTTTAGGCGTTTATACGGCTGTAGATTATGTAGAAATCATGCAACAGCTAATCGAAGAGTGGAAATTAGATACTATGTCTGATTTAAACGAAACTGGTGAGAAAGCTCGTGATTATATCATGGCATTACCAAATAGATTATTGCGTGTAGCAGATAGAATGAAAAATCCTACAATGGATTATAAATTCAGTTGGATACACTCTTAAATAATAGTATAAAATAAAACAAGAAAGCCTGAATAATTTATTCAGGCTTTCTTGTTTATTTCAATTTTAGGATATCCATGTGGGGTTGGTATAATTACATATTTCTTCTGTATTGGCCGCCAACTTCATATAATGCATTTGAAATTTGTCCTAATGAACATACCTTACATACTTCCATAAGGTTCTGAAATATGTTTTCACCAGCTATGGCTGACTTTTGTAGCTTTTTAAGTATAGAGACTGTGTGAGCGGCGTTTCTATCCTGAAACGTTTTTAATGCTGTAATTTGATATTGTTTCTCTTCTTCTGTAGCTCGAATCACTTCTCCCGGGACAACAGTTGGAGATCCATTTTTGTTTAGGAAGGTATTCACACCAACAATGGGGTATTCCCCATTGTGTTTAAGGGTTTCATAATAAAGGCTTTCTTCTTGGATTTTACCTCTTTGGTACATAGTTTCCATCGCGCCTAAAACACCACCTCTATCATTGATACGCTTGAATTCTTGTAATACTGCCTCCTCGACTAAATCAGTTAGGTCCTCAATAATAAAGGCACCCTGCAATGGGTTTTCATTTTTTGCAAGACCTAATTCCCGGTTAATAATGAGTTGTATTGCCATCGCTCTACGTACAGATTCTTCTGTAGGTGTAGTGATTGCTTCATCATAAGCATTGGTATGTAGGGAATTACAATTGTCATAAATGGCATATAATGCTTGTAATGTGGTACGGATATCATTAAAATCAATTTCCTGTGCATGTAATGATCTGCCGGAGGTTTGAATATGATATTTTAGCTTTTGTGAGCGGTCATTACCTTTATATTTATTCTTAATGGCTTTAGCCCAGATCCTTCTAGCTACTCTTCCGATTACGGAATACTCTGGATCAATACCGTTAGAGAAGAAAAAGGACAAATTTGGAGCGAAATCATCGATATTCATACCTCTACTTAGATAATATTCTACAAAAGTAAAACCATTGCTTAAGGTAAAGGCCAGTTGAGATATAGGATTTGCACCGGCTTCTGCAATATGGTAGCCTGAAATTGATACAGAATAAAAATTTCTTACCTTTTCTGTAATAAAATAACTTTGGATGTCTCCCATCATCCTAAGTGCAAATTCCGTAGAGAAAATACATGTGTTTTGAGCCTGATCTTCTTTCAATATATCTGCTTGAACGGTTCCTCGTACAGTACTGATGGCATAAGCTTTGATTTTTGCGTAGACATCTGCTGGTAGCACTTCATCTCCAGTTACACCTAGTAGCATTAATCCTAAACCGTTGTTACCTTCAGGGAGCGCGCCACTATAACTTGGTCTTTCGAGTCCTTTCGATTTATATATAGCATTAATTTTAGCATTGATTTCTTGCTGTAGATCTTGTTCGATGATGTATTTTTCACATTGTTGATCTATGGCAGCATTCATAAAGAAACCTAATAGCATAGGTGCTGGACCGTTGATCGTCATTGATACAGAGGTTGAAGGCGCGCAAAGATCAAATCCAGAATATAGCTTTTTGGCATCATCTAAGGTTGCAATGCTCACACCTGAATTACCTATTTTACCATAAATGTCAGGTCTGATATGTGGATCTTCACCGTACAATGTAACAGAGTCAAAAGCGGTAGAAAGTCGATGTGCTGGTTGTCCTAAAGAAACATAATGAAATCTTTTATTTGTTCTTTCCGGGCCACCTTCACCTGCAAACATACGTGTTGGGTCTTCTCCATCGCGTTTTAATGGAAAAACACCTGACGCATAAGGAAACTCTCCGGGTACATTTTCCGTAAGTAACCAGTGCAATATATCTCCCCAGTCTTCATAGCGGGGAAGGGAAACTTTAGGGATTTTCAACTTAGATAAAGATTCATAGAACAAAGGTTGTTTGATTTCTTTATCTCTGACTTTATAAACGAAGTATTCTTGTTTGTATTTGATTTTAGTTTCTGGCCATTGACGGAGCAGTTTTCTACATTCAGCGTCTAGTTGCTCTTCCAGGTGTTGATAAATGCCTTGTAAGGCATCATAGATGCTTGTTGTTGTCGGAAGCTCTTTATTTAATTTCTCGTCTTTAGAAAGCTGTATTACGCCTTGTAGCTGATATAATTTTCTGGCAATACTACTTTGTTTTTCTACCCATTCATTATAGGTCTGACTAGATTCAGCTATTTCTGCTAGGTACCTGATCCTGTCAGGTGGAATAATGTATATTTTTTCTGATTGGGAAGTACTGAGCTCCATTTGTGCATTAAAATCAACCTTGGTTTTCTCTTTAATCTTATCCATAAGAGCAGAAAAAAGATTATTCATTCCAGGATCATTGAATTGAGAAGCCATGGTACCAAACACTGGAATATTTTCATCTTTAGCATCAAAGAGATTATGATTACGTTTGTATTGTTTACGTACATCGCGTAAGGCATCCAAAGCACCACGTTTATCAAATTTATTAATGGCTACCAAGTCAGCAAAATCAAGCATGTCGATTTTTTCCAGTTGGGTAGCAGCACCAAATTCTGGTGTCATCACATATAGTGAAACATCACAATGTTCAGTTATTTCTGTATCGGACTGGCCAATTCCAGAGGTTTCGACGATGATAAGATCATATCCTGCAGCCTTACAGATATCAATACTTTCTTGTACATTTTTAGATAATGCGAGATTGGCCTGTCTAGTAGCTAATGAGCGCATATAAATCCTAGGATTATTAATTGCATTCATACGAATTCTATCGCCAAGTAAAGCTCCTCCCGTTTTGCGCTTTGAAGGATCGACGGATATAATGGCCATGGTTTTGTCCTTGACTTCCATTAAAAAGCGCCTTACTAATTCATCTACCAGAGATGATTTTCCTGATCCACCTGTTCCGGTTATCCCAAGTACGGGGGCCTGATTTTTTAAGGTTAACTTTTTTAGCTCATCAACAAATTTTTGTGCGCCTTCTGGATCATTTTCTGCAACTGTAATTGCAGAAGCAATGCTCTTTACATTCTTTTGTGGAATGGATTTGAGTTCTCCATTCAGACTGGTGACGGTAATGTAATCTGTCTGCTCGAGCATATTGTTGATCATCCCTTGCAAGCCCATTTTTCTGCCATCATCTGGAGAATAAATTCTTGTGATCCCATATTCCTGCAATTCCAGAATTTCTGATGGAAGTATTACTCCTCCTCCTCCTGCAAAAATTTTAATATGGGAAGCGCCACGTTCCTGTAACAGATCGTACATATATTTGAAATATTCAATATGGCCACCCTGGTAAGAGGTCATAGCAATACCTTGGACATCTTCCTGAATGGCGCAGTTGACTACTTCTTCTACAGAACGGTTATGACCAAGATGAATGACTTCTGCTCCTGAGGATTGAAGGATTCGACGCATGATATTAATTGTAGCGTCATGTCCGTCAAATAAGGCTGCAGCAGTTACAAAACGTATTTTATTTTTAGGTTTATAGATCTCGATTTGTTCCATAGAATGGTTTTATAATTGGTAAACAAATGTAACAAAAACTGGGCTTAGGTGGTGAGCATAGCCAAATCAATACAAAAGTGTTTGGAAAAAAAAGACCGCCCGGAACATTTCGTTCTGGCGGTCTTTTAAGTGTTGAAATTAAGATTAGTCAATGCGCTTTAAGTATTAATAATACTCAAAGAGAAATGTTGTCCCGTTTATTGGTGGGTAAGTTCGGTAATAGGTTCGCCAACACAACCACTAGGCATTTGAATGTGTAACATAGCAGCTAATGTAGCCGCGATGTCTGTCATATAATGTGTCTTATTGGTTTTTCCAGGTTTTACATTCCAGCCCATAAATACGCATGGAATATGGGAATCGTATGGATTCCAAGAACCATGGGTTGTACCGGTTTTACTATTGCTGTCGAAATAATTAGATTGCAGGATAAAGTAAATATCTCCACTTCTTCTAGCATTATACCCATTGCTTATTCTTGTTTTGATAGGTTCAGGTAGTGTACTTGCACCAACTTTGTTTAAGTCTACTGCATTCATAAAACCTGTTTGAGTTTTTAAGAATTCAATGCTGAAAGATTTTATAGCATCAAAATCTGCTTTTGCCGTATTAATTAGTTTATGGTCAAAGTAGATCTGGTTATTCATCGATTTGATGATAGTCTTTTTAAGGCCAAATTTCTCTTCCAGGCGTCCATTTAATTCTTTCATGATTGGGCCATCATCAACTGTTCCACCAGGTAATTTATTTTCGGCCATGAAACCAGGAACGTGAGCTGCACCATGGTCTGCTGATAAGAAAAATAGATAGTTTCCTTTACCAACTTTAGCATCCAGGTAATCGAAAAAATCAGCCAAATCTTTGTCTAATCTTAGGTAAGTATCTTCAGCTTCGATAGAGTTTGGACCATATTGATGACCAACATAATCAGTAGAAGAGCAGCTCACCGCAAGAAAATCAGTGACGTTATCCTGTCCAAGGTCTTCAGAAAGAATGGCTAATTTAGCCAGGTCTAAAGTCATGGTATTTCCATAAGGCGTACTTTTGATCATTTCATAGTTCTTCCCCATATATAATTTTAAAGGATGAGGGAAGGTTGGGCTTTGTTCTCCTCTAGCTTTTCCTTCATAGTTTTTATCATCTGCTGTACTCTGAGTATAGGTTTCTATTGGGTACAAGGTCGGCCAGTTTTTTTCATAAAACTTGTTAACCAATTTGATTTTATTGTAATCCTGCATCCATGTTGGAAGTTGGGACATGTAATAAGTACTGGTAATCCAATCGCCTGTTTGTCCATCGAACCAATAAGCTGCATTTGCTGAGTGTCCTGCAGGAAGTATGGAGCCACGATCTTTCATTGAAATACCGATTACTTTTCCCTGGAAGTTTGTTGCCAGACGAAGCTCATCAGTAATAGTGGTGGTCAACATATTTTTTGGAGACATTACCCCAGCCATTGTTGTACTGCCTACACTGGTTACACTAGTATCTTCTGCGCAATATACATTACGACCTAGTTGTGGATCATACCAATCGTTACCTATAATTCCATTGATTGCCGGAACTGAACCAGTGTAAATACTAGCGTGACCACAAGCAGTGTAAGTAGGGGTATAAGGGATAAAAGTGTTCTCTGCAGAGAAACCTTCATTGATCAGTCTTTTGAAACCTCCGGCAGAATATCTGCTGTAATAACGGTAAAGATAATCCCATCTCATCTGATCGATCACCAGACCAACTACCAGCTTTGGTCTGTCGACTGATGCCGGGAAATCTTTTTTAGAAACAGTAGCTGTTTTCTTTTGTGCCAACGATACACTACAGGTAATAAGTAGTGCAGAAAATAACAGGTAAACTCTTTTCATTCTGTATTATTTTAAAAGCAAAGATTCATATATCAGTAAATAACGAATCATATTTTGGTGTTAAGGAATTTTTAAAGGTAGCTATTCGAAATAGTTATTGATATTACTATTGTGTAAAGATTTTATAGTACTTCAGCTACCACAAATGTGCTTCCTCCTATGAATATCAGGTCATTAGCATTTGCGTTGTCTTTTGCCGCATGAAAGGCCAGCTGAACGCTAGGAAAGACATCACCAATTAAAAAATGATTTTTAGCTTGTTCTGAAAGCTGTCTTGCAGGCAGTGCTCTTTCCAATTCTGGCTGACAGAAATAGTAATGTGCATCTTTCGGGAGTAGTTGTAAAACGCCACTAATATCTTTATCATTAACCATACCTATAACAATGTGTAGTTGGTCATGAGGAGTATCATTGATGTTTTGCATAACTTCTGTAACACCAGCTATGTTGTGTCCCGTATCACAAATTACTAAGGGGTTCTCGCTTAGCGTCTGCCAGCGTCCTTGTAATCCGGTTAGCCCTTTTACATTCTTTAATGCGGTATAAACAGCTTCATCTTCAATTTTAAAACCTTGCTGTTTCAAGACTTGAATAGCTTCAATTACAGTTAGTATATTTTTACGCTGATAAACGCCATTGAGATCTAGTTCCAATGCTGAATATAAGGGCGTATTGCTATTAGAGATAGTTACATTCAAGTATTTCCCTAACTTTTTAAGCTGATGAAGTTTTAAGTTTTGATCTGCAAAATAGATTGGACTATTTGTTTCTTCAGCTTTTTGAATGAATATTTTCTCTGTTTCCGCTTGGGTTTCCCCAATAACTACTGGGACAGAATTTTTAATGATCCCAGCCTTTTCTGTTGCAATTGCAGGAAGGGTATTTCCTAGAATATTGGTATGGTCAAGGCTAATATTGGTAATTACTGAAAGTTCTGGAGTAATGATATTAGTGGAATCAATTCTGCCACCAAGTCCAACTTCAATAATGGCAATGTCTACTTCAGCTTTAGCAAAATGAGAAAAAGCCATTGCTACAGTGACCTCGAAAAACGAGGGTTGAAGTGATTCCATTAAGTTTTTCTGCTCTTCGACGAAATCAGTTACGAAATCTTCGGGGATCATCTCTCCATTAATTCTTATACGTTCTCTGAAGTCTTTAAGGTGGGGGGAGGTGTATAATCCTGTTTTATACCCTGCTTGTTGAAGGATGGCAGCCAACATATGTGAAGTGGAACCTTTGCCATTGGTTCCACCTACATGTATGGTTTTGAATTTATCCTGCGGATTTCCCAGTTCTTCGCACATGGCGATGGTGTTGTGTAAGTCTTTTCTATAGGCTACAGCGCCAACACGAGTAAACATCGGTAGTTTACTATATAAGTAATCGAGGGTTTGTTTATAGTTCATTTTGGAGTTCTAAAAAGAATACCAGGGTTTATTTTACCTTAAAATTGAATACTACGACACCAATTTGAACATCAGGGGCATTATCTGCCTGAGTTAAACGGGCACCCATTACAGCTTCTTTACATTTTCTCCATAGTTCTCTATCATTTAGAGTGGTGCCTTTTACACCTGGAGTTGCATCTATTACGACACCACTTTTATTGATTTTAATCCTAACTGCAATTTTTCCGGTTTTTTGACCATCATCTTGCGGCGTAACTAAATTAGTGAATTTTCTAAGTGCAATAGGCGTTTCTCCAAAACCAGATCCGCCGTCACCATAATTATTGGCTAGAGGATCACCGTCTTTGTCTCCTTGATTTCCAGGAGTTGTTCCTGTTCCATCGCCACCACCTGTACCTTTATTGGCTTTACCTTTATAAAGGGCATTTTGGTTGATGACTGGTTTTGCTGGTTTACTTTCTACCGTTGCTGTTGGAGCCGTATTTTTCGGGCTGCTTTTAGTGTTTACGGCCACCGCATCTTCTGTACTTTGAGTCACAATCTCTTTGGTACTGTTCTGCTGCGTCGGCGTCTCCTTGGTAGGCTCTGTTGGCACTACTTTATCCGGCGCTTTCTGATTGGCATTCGGATCTGCAGAAGGCTCCTCAATACTGGTATAATCCGATCCCATTCCTTCGACAGAGGTTCCATAATTGACTACCATACCACCCATACCTGCTTCCACAGGAGGCTGGAATGACCCAATCACAATGAAGAAACTCAATGCGATGAGGGCAATCATAATACCAGTAGAGATGGCTACTGCTTTAGGATAATTATTTTCTTCTTTTGGGTACGTCATTATTTCTTAGGTTCTACAGCGAGTACAACTTTAAGCTTTAATTTATTCGCAACATCGAATACCGCCATGGTGTTTTCAATAGAAACTCCTCTGGCTACATAGAGTACGATAGTCAGGTCGGGAGAAGCTTTTTGATATACTTCAATTGCCGGCTGAATACCTTCCAGAGAGGTACGTTCTTTATCTACATAATAATTCAACTTTTCATCTATGGATACAGTAACCGTTTTCTGTGCAGCGGATTGTTGTCCGGATTCCGATCTTGGCAATAACAGTTTTACCACTTGCGGATTCACTGCAGCAGATGCCAGCAGGAAAAATAGCATGAGGAAGAACATGATATCATTCAATGCGGAAGTATGAACCTCTACATTTCCTTTATTTCTTTTACGTAGATTCATTATTTTCCTGGCTCCTCTAATAGATCGATGAACTCAATAGCGTCAGTTTCCATTCTTAGGATGATACGTTCTACCATCATATTTAGGATATGATACAATACATAAGCAATAATACCAATGATCAAACCTGTTGCAGAAGTAATCATTTTAGTATAAAGACCACCAGAGATGGTTCCAATTTCGATAGCTCCTTTGATGGATACATCATGAAAAATAGTAATTACACCGATAATTGTACCTACGAAACCAAGCATTGGTGCAATACCGGCAATGATACCAAGGATTCCAATATTTTTCTCCAGTTTAGATACTTCAAGTTTTCCATTATTTTCAATTGCCGCTTCAATATCTTTAATTGGACGACCAATTCTTTTCAATCCTTTTTCCAACATTCTGGCTAGAGGAGAGTTATTGTTTCTGCACAAGGTGATGGCATTATCCAATCTACCCTCGTGAATATATTGTTTAATATGAAGCATTAGGTTCGACTCTGTTTTAGAGGCTTTTCTAATGGTCAAGTATCTTTCAACAAAAATAACCAAGCCTGCAAATGCAAGAAAGGCAAGGGGGATCATTACCCAACCACCTTTAAAAAGAAGGTCGATGAAATGTAGTTCGGGAGCTGCTGCAGTTACGGCTTGGGTGGCGTTATTCGCGGTATCAACAATTTGGTTAAGGCTATCATTAGCACCCTGTATTAATGCGATCATAATTTATAATGGTTTGTTTGTGTGTATGTATAAATCTTTAATGCCTAATTTTTTCTCCAATGCAGGTATTTGTGCATCGGCGCTGTTATAGTCATTAAACGTTGCAATGCTGATTTTTATTTTCTTTTTACCTGGAACAGGAGGGATGGCTTTTGCATTTAATCCCAATGTTTTCATTTGGGCAATAAAGCGGTCGGCCTCCTTTTGATTGGCTACTGAAGCCCCAATAACTTCAAAAGTAATTCCTGTTTGAAGCGCAGGAGCATTGGCCTGCGCAGTTTTAGGATCGTTACCTAAGGCTGTAGCTGCAGGTTTTGCAAGAGGAACTGAGTCCTTTTTTAAGGAATCAGTTGCTGGTAATGTGTTTTTTAAGCTATCAGAATAAGCAAGTGAATCTACAGTTTTTTGTGCCGGATTTTGGGCGGATACAGGAACAACGATCGGAGCCTTATCCATTTTTAAAATAGAGTCAAAAAGATCAGGACGGATAAAATATGCGGCTACTACTCCTATAAGGATTAATAAAACGGCGATTAAGATTTTTAGATAGAGTGGAATTCCACTTCTTTCTGCAGGCTCATCATTGGAATTATAGAACCCAGCGTTACTCAATATTTCCTGTTCGGTTGCTGAATTACTTACTGATATTGGAGCGACTACAGGAATAATCGGTACATCAACAGTTTTGCTGGCCTGTGCGTAAATTTCGTTGATGCTTGGACGAGTAGCTATAGGCTCTTCAAGTACAGCTTCATGCTGCTCTTCTATGTTTCTAATACTTTCAATTTCTGGCTGTGCTACAGGTTGCTTAGGTATTTCAACTTCTGCTATTTCCTCAAAAACAGGTTGCTCGTCCAGCTCAGGGAGCTCTTCTTTTTCTGGCTCCGAAGAAAGTTTCAGCGATTCATCTACCTGTTCATAGGCGATATCTTCTGCTCCTTCGTTAGCCAGTAGATCTTCTTCTGTTATCTCTTCAACAACCGGAGGAGTTGATTCATCTCTAAGGTCAGCGTTACTATTTTCAAGATTTAGCTGTTCTTCTGTGACCTGATGTTCTTCCTGTTGTTGTTCATTTTCGGAAGTAACTTCATCGTCCTTTGTTACTGATGAGGCTGAAAGCTCCTCTTTGACAGGCGGTAAACCATAAAAATCAAAACCGAAGTTTTGATCATTTAAGGGCTTAAAGCTAAGTGTTCCTAAAGATTGATATAAAGTACCTAATGGTGCTAAACTTGCTTGCTGATGTTCATCAAGTTGTTTTTTGATATCTTCAACAAATTGTTCTACAAAATAACTGGCGGAATCAGGAGATATATTTCTAATCTTACAGATATGGTCAATGAGCGAATTTTGCTCTTGCACTTCCGGATTGAAATCCAGCACAAAGCTGGGCGGCAAAAAGGAATGTGAGGTTGCATCATACCTTCCCGGTGATTTCTTTTTATAGATCGTTCCAAGTCCGGGGATCCCAACCTCTTTACGGGTTTTAATAAGCACTGTAAGGTATGATAACATGTCCATTCTGGTAAAATTAAATTTTAATTCTATATCCACCAATTATTAAATCGAAAACCGCTTAGAAGGAATATGTTAATCCTCCAAAGATATTGGTTCCGATAGTAGGGTAGTAAAGGTATCTGCTGTAAGAAGAGTTGAACAGGTTATTTGCTCTTGCAAAAGCAGAAAACTTGTTATTGATCTTATAGCTGGCACCAACACCAAGATCTACAAAACCTTTAACACTTACAACAGTTTCAATTGATGGATCAGGAACTAGGTATGGACTAGCTGGTGCAGCAGTATAAACTTTTGCTTTGCTGGCATCCTGAATTGCTACAGAGGCGTTTAATCCGATTTTATCTGTGATGTTGAACAATAAATCCGAGCTGATTCTCATTTGAGGCTTATACCAGCTTGCTGATTCCTGTGCTGGTTGGTAATCTTCAAAATTTAATTTACCAGTCCATTTCAGTGAATTACTCACTTGGATAGAGATTTCACCTTCTAAACCGGTCATTGTGGTGTTACCAAAATCATAGATTACATCAAAGCGGGTAGGGTTTGCAAAGTTATTTACAAACAAGGCCATGTCAGAAATCTTTTTGTGGTATACTCTTGCTTTGTAACCAAAACCTGGACCACCGGTTCCTTTAATACCAGCACTGAATGAAAGTTTCTCTACAGAATTTTTGATGTCAATATTGGCGTTTAGGAATGGATTTTCATCACTAAATTGTTTTAAAGAATTACGGTTTACATCACCTTTTACTTCCGCAAATAATTGCAGGTAATCAGGAATCAGGGTTAAATCTGCGGTAACAGCAGGGAAGATCCTACTTTTCGAGAAAGCACCAAATTCCTGTACGAAATTAATTCCTGCGTTGATTTTTACGCCATTCGCTTCTAATCTGATATAAGGATTTAACTTTAAGAGATTATTGCCAACACTGGTCAATGCATCTTTTGTAGTACCAAATTCAGTGGAAGCGGCAAGTCCTAAATTGAAGCTACTGATTCTTTTGTTGACATATCCATTTAAAATAACAGAGTTTTCTTTGGCTGCATATTTATCATTCCACAAGTATCCGTTTAATTTAACGGCATAGCTTAAAGCATCCGGATCATCAGTAAACTTGTTTACAATTTCACCTTCTGCTTCAATGAAGTTTAGCGTTTGTTTTTCAGGAGTTAGGTTTAACTCTGGTTTTTCGGGGTTATAACCATAGAAGAACAGGCCATTTCTCTGGTAGTTGATGCGACCACTCATGGTGACTACATCGCCAATACTTCTTCCAAAAACGCTCAGTTGTTGTTGGTTTACTTCTTGTCCAGCTAATTTACCTTTTTGACCAAAGTGCTTAAAGAAAGCTCCAGCTTGTAAAGCCTCGTCTCTGCCCAGGTTGATATAGGCTTCTCCGAGTACAGTGGTGCGGATACCGAAACCACCTTTCAGGTAGTTATTGATCAATTCTGTTTCTTTTTCCTTAGCTACCTGTTGCGCCTGTAATTTATTGATGTCAGAATTCAGCCCTAGTTTCCTATCGGTCAGGCTATAATTGAATTTAGCTTTATAAGTCTTTACCGTATTTAGATCCGGACTTCTTCTCAATTTAACTGCTTCTGCCAGTACTGGTTTATAGGGTCTAACGACTTCAATTTCTTCCGTTACGGCTTTTTCTTCAGTTTTCTTTTCAGTAGTTTTTGTATCCTGTGCCAATGCGCTTAGAGATCCGGCAGTCACAAAAAGTAGGGTGCTATATATTAGTTTCGTCAATCTCATCGTGCTTGTCTTATTTAATTTTCTTTAATTTTTCCTTAGCTGTCGGTACAATATCATCTTTGCCATCATAGTTATCTATCAGGCTTAGAAGTGTACTTTTTGCTTGTAAATTATCTTTTAATGCGACATAGTTGTCAGCTAATAGGATGAAAGCTTTAGCCACCCAGTAATCATAAGAAGACATATTATTGATCAGATCAAAACAGGTTTTTGTAGAAGTTTTGTATTCTCTTTTTGCATATTGAATGGCGGCAAGATTGTACTTCGCTTCAGCAGCGGCCAATGTTTTGGTCTTTTCCACCACGTTATTGAAAGCTTTTATGGCTTGAGTTGTATCCGCTTTCACTAAATAAGCCTTTCCAGCAAACAGGTCTGAGCTACTTTTCTCTTCTTGTGAAGATTTATCAGATTCTTTGATCAGGCTTACATATTTGATGACATCATCAGGCATATTCAAAGCACTATAAGCTTTTAACAAATTGTTGATGGCATAAGTATAATGCACTTTATAATCTGCCGTAGTTTCTAATCTTTTCAGATAGACAATGGCTTCATTATATTTCTTTTGATCCAGGAATAGCTTCGAAATACTCACTAATGAGCGCTCAGTGTAATCACTGGTCCAATCATTAAGGATATACTCATAATCAGGGATGGCTTCATCTGGTCGTCCTAATTTAACCAATGATTCTGCTCTGATAAACTTGGCTTCTTTATCGTGAATTGCTTTAGGGAACTTATCAAAATAAGCATTTACAGCTTCGAAAGCACCTTTAGCATCACCTTTCAGGTAACGATTATTAGCGCCCTGGAAGACAATATTATCCTGCTCGGCAATAGAGAAATCTCCGATAGGCGTTGTTTTAGCATAGCCGATGAAACCTTCCGAATCACCTTTATCTACATAAATGTTTTTAATAGACTCGAGCGCTTGTTTGGCTTCTTCGCTACTTGCATAATCAGCAATTACCTTTTTAAAGGTTTCCAATGCTGCGTCATCCTGATCCTGATTGTATTGAACCAAACCGATGGTGACTAATGCACGTGGCACATAGCTACTGTGTGGGTATTGGCTGATTAAAGAAATCAGGTCCGTTTTTGATTTGTCAAGATCTCCTTTATTGAAATAAGTATAAGCAGTTTCAAACCCGGCATCATCGGCATAGTTCGAAGTAGGGAATTGCTTCAACAAGCTCTGCATGGTATTGATCTTTTCATCGTTTTGACTTTCCAGACCCTGGATCATTCCACGTTGAAACAAAGCATAATCTTCGCCCGTTGCTTTTGAAGCGATAATTTTATTATAGTTGACCAGAGCATTGCCATAGCTTTTATTTACGAAATAAGAGTCGGCTAGTCTGATGGTCGCATCATTTACAGTTTTTGCATCTTTGTCATTTCCTCTCAGGAAGCGTTCAAAATAGGCAGCAGCTTTTCCATAACGCTCATCTTCGAAGGCGGCATAGGCCAATGCATAGTTTGCAAAGTTGTATACTTCCGTTTTATCGGCTCCTGGCATTTCCAGGAACTTCTCGAAAGTTTGTACAGCTTCTCCGAATTTTCTCAATTCGTAGCTAGCTTCTGCTTTCCAGTACGTATTCAGTGCATGAATTTCCTGATCTTCAGGGAACTTTTCTGAGCGAAGGAACATAGATAGTGCATTAGGAAAAGCACGTTCATTATAGAACTCCAAGCCTCTGAAATAAGTTACCTTTTGATAAGCTTCTTTGGCTTCAGGTGATTTATTTGGAATAGGTTCCAGGATATCAATTGCTGCCTGATAGTTTTTACTCGTTAGTAGAATCTCTCCCAATAACGTTTTCGCTTCATTTGCTTTACGAGATTTAGGGAACTGTTTTAAGAATGTCTGTGTAGATTCTAATGCTTGTTGATTGAAATCAAGCTCATAACTTAAACGGGCATAATTGATCCATGCTTCTTCTTGTATGAACTTATCAAAGTCAAGTCGAGATGACCTAAAGAAGGCACTGCGTGCTTTTTCTTTATTTTTCAATTGGATAAAAGAGCGACCAAGGGTATACATCCCACTTTGCAGGTACACATCATCTGTATCTAATTTTTCAAGAATTGCTACTGCTTCCTGGTATCTTTTCAGTTGGAATAAAGAATAGCCATACTGATAGATAAACAGGTTGTTTTTAACCTCTGATTTACTTTTCGCATAGTATTCCTGGAAATACTTTTCTGCATTGGTATAGTCAGATTTAGCGAAATAAGAAGCTGCAATCAGGCTGAGCATTTCTGCTTCATACTGTTGCTTTGTAGTCTTTAAAATCGGCACTGCATAACTGATCACATCATCGTAGCGTTCATCCAGATAATACATTGAAGTGATGTAATATGGATAACTGGCTTCGTATGTTGGCGAACCTTTCAACTTTTCAAAGTTGGCCAATGCAGTTTTATATTCTTTATTCAGGTAATTGATATAGGCGAAATAGTAAGTCGCGCTTTCTTGATATGGAGATTTTTCTTTTTTAACGGCTTCAAATAATGGTTCTGCTTTTTCGATGTTATTCAACATAAAATAAGCGTATCCCTGTTTAAATTGATATTCCAGGCGTTGTTTTTGAGAAAGGGTAGAAGGGTCAGTTTTTTCGAACCAATCTAATGCTTTCTGATAATTTTCCTGAGCAAAATACGATTTACCAACATGAAAATAAGCAAGTTTGGTATTTGCATTTAGGGGATAATCCTTAATGAATTTTTGAAAAAGACTTTCGGCATCATTATTTCCAAGCTCTAAGGCACAAACGGCAGCATAGAATTTCGCATTTTCTTTGAGCAAGGACAGTTCAGAATTACTTTCTTGTTGTGCATCGGCTTTTTGTCTGGCTTTATCTACTAACCTAAACTGTTCCGCTGCTGCAACGTATTTTTCATTGTCTAGCAATTCCAGACCTGTTAGATAATTTTTATTGAGCTGAACTAGTATGCTGGACTGCGCATAACTAGCTGTAAAGCTACCTGCTAAGAATAGCGGAATAAAAAGGTATTTTTTCTGCATCTGATTTCAAATATGGTTGCTACGAATATAAAAATAGTATTAGGTCTTGTCAGCATAAGAAACTAACAACTGTTGATAACACTGGTTTTAACGAAAAGAAAACAAGAATGTTATAAAAAAAATCGCGAAGTTTTAATCTCTCTGAGAAGCAAGGAGATAAAGTACAGCCATTCTTACGGCAACACCATTTTCCACTTGTTCCAGGATGATAGATTGTTTGCTATCTGCGACATCACTGGTGATCTCCACGCCACGGTTAATTGGACCAGGGTGCATCACAATGATTTCTTTATCCAGGTTGTCCAGGATTTGCTTGTTTAAGCCATACATCATGGCATATTCCCTTTGGGAAGGGAAGTATTTGATATCTTGTCTTTCTAGCTGGATACGCAGCATATTGGCTACATCACACCAGTTTAAAGCTTTGATCAGGTTGTGTTCTACTTTTACGCCTAAACTTTCGATATGTTTCGGGATCAGTGTAGTTGGTCCGCATACCATTACTTCTGCACCTAATTTTTGCAGGCAAAGGATGTTGGAAATGGCTACTCTTGAGTGTAAAATATCACCTACAATCACTACTTTCTTACCTTCAATATCGCCCAATTTCTGACGGATAGAGAAAGCATCTAAAAGCGCTTGTGTAGGATGCTCATGTGCACCGTCGCCAGCGTTTACGATTTGTGCATTGACGTGTCTGCTCAGGAACTGACCTGCTCCTGCATAAGGATGTCTCATCACTACCAGGTCCACTTTCATGGCCAGGATATTATTTACTGTGTCAATCAGCGTTTCACCTTTACTTACAGAAGAGGAAGACGCGGCAAAATTGATAGTATCTGCAGAAAGTCTCTTTTCTGCCAACTCAAAAGAGAGTTTTGTACGTGTTGAATTTTCAAAGAAAATATTCGCAATCGTGATGTCTCTCAAGGCAGGAACCTTTTTGATCGGTCTGTTGATTACATCTTTAAAATTATCTGCAGTTTGTAAGATCAATTCGATATCATTTCGGTTAATATCTTTGATACCTAAAAGATGTCGGGTTGATAATTTTTCTTCTGCCATGTTATTTATTGCTTTCTGATATTAAGATTACTTTGTCTTCTCCTTCTGTTTCTTTCCAACTTACTTTCACATGTTGTGAATTTAAGCTGTCTACCTGCTGACCGATATAATCGGGCTCAATAGGTAGGTGCCTCGAAAAACGCCTGTCAATTAAGACCATGAGTTCTACTCGTGCCGGGCGGCCGTAAGCTAATAATGCATCCATGGCAGAACGTATGGTACGTCCGGTCCACAATACATCATCGATGAGGATTACGTTCATCCCTTCAATAATAAAATCTATGGTGTTGGCGTTGGCCGCAAGCAGGCCATCCTTCCTTCTAAAATCATCACGGAAGAAGGTAATATCAAGATTGCCTTTCTTTATCGTGGTTTTCTTAAGGATTTGGGACAGTTCATTTTGCACTCTATCGGCAAAATAACTGCCTCTTGGCTGAATGCCAATTAAAACAGTATTTGAAAAATCGTTATGGTTCTCAATTAATTGATGACAAAGTCTCTTAATTGTGATCTGGAATTTCTGACCGTCTAGCAGGGTTCTTTTTTGCATTGACTAAAGGATTGGTCAAATATAGTAAAATGTTCCAACTCTGTAAAGTTGAAATGGGAATTTTTCCTGCCGATTTGAGGAAATTCAATAGATTTCAAGACTAAAATCCTTTAAGTGTCTTATTTATAAAACTATAGATTCAGAGCCCGTATTTAAAATTTATCTTTGTGTAATTGCAATAGCTAAACAATGCTTGGATATTGGGATACTTTAAAATAAACGCATACAAATGACTGAGAATAGAGAACATGGACTGATATTTTTTGATGGAATTTGTAACCTATGTAATCACACTGTGCAGTTTATTATTAAAAGAGATCAGAACGATTATTTTCGTTTCGCAGCATTGCAAAGCGAGGTAGCAAAAAAGAAACTGAGAACCATTAACGGGGAGCAGCATTTAAGTACAATTGTTCTGCTGGAAAATGGAAAAACGTATTATCGTTCTACAGCTGCTTTGCGCATTGCGAGAAGGCTCAGTGGTTTATGGCCATTATGGTATGGCTTCATCATCATTCCTGCATTTATCAGGGACTTTTTCTATCAGCTTATTTCGAAAAACAGGTATCGTATCTGGGGTAAGCTGGAAAACTGTATGGTTCCAACAGCTGCGCTAAAGTCTAAATTTTTAGAGGAAAAATAGTTCAACAAGGCAGGCGGTTAAATTGAAGGTAAAGTGAATGATTATTCCATACCAAAGTGTGTTTTCTTTTATTCTGAGGAAGGCTAAGATCATCGCGAATGGTAATAGCCAAAAGAAGGAGAAGAAAGAAAAATGAATGAGGAAAAATAGGGCGGAAGAGATGTATATCGCTTCATTACGGTCAACCACTTTTAACAATTTACCTAACAAATAACCCCTGTATGCGAGTTCTTCAAAAATGGCAGGGCAAATTGCCATAAAGAAAATCATGAGGAATTTGGAATACTTGTAAGAAGAATACGGTGAATAATAGGACTGTCTTTGATTAAATAACTCATCATTGAGCAGCTCCACAAGAAAATGGACAATTACAGCACTTAAGGTGGTTAAAAGAACAATGACTATTATTTTCTTAAGAGAGAAGCTGGACCATTTCAATAAGCTTTTGTTATCCTTCCAATCTGAAAGGAAGAACGCAATGGCGCTAAAGGCAAGTAGTCCTTGAAAAAAAATCTCTGTAGCGAGGCTACTTTTTTTTATAATCAGCGCTGACAGACAAATGATGAGTTCGACGGCAAAAAACAGAGCCATGCCCTGGATATTGGACCATTTGTGCGCAGCAGAAATTTCCTGCTGTACTTGTGGACTGCCACATCCAGGACAAAATTTATTGCCTGCCTTCCCAGGCTGTGCGCAATGTTCACATTGCAGGGAATTAAAATCTTCCAATTAAAGAATATTTAATTCTTTTTTGAGGTTGTCAGCTTCAATTACCGCTTTAATGCCTTTAATTAAATAACCGATGATAATAATTTTCACAATGATTCCTGAAAAGATACTGATTGGGTCAATGATGGCAATTAGCAGATGGAGGATCACATAAAGTGATAATCCTGAAATGAGTGCAGTGGATGCTTTTCTTTTTGCTAAAAGACCAAGGCCAAGAAATGCCGCTATTAAAATAAGAGTTAGGATCATATCGGCAGTTTGTTCAACTCCGGATTGTCCCTTAAACGCGGTAAAAAGAAAAGATACCCCACAAAGTCCTGCTACCCAGAATAAAGATTTTCTCGCATTTTCTACTTTTTCTTCCAGGTCTATCAGTTCAATTTCTTTGACACTTCGCTGTGAATGATGAAGTTCCTGTTCCCGTTCAGTTCCCTTTATAGGGAAGCCGCAGATGTTACAAAAAGCATCGAGAGGCGCGTAGTCTGCCATACAGCCATTGCATTGGCTAGCATTGTTTATTTCCATGAGTTGCGTATAATTATGGCTAAATATAGTAAAATGATAGATTCAAAGCCAAAGCATCGGAAATTAAGGTTATAAATATCTTTTACTATACTTAACGCCCATCATATCATACCTCCGAAACTGCTCTTTAAGTCGCTCCTTAAAATTGACAAAATTGCGCTTAGGCTTCGGGCTCCACAGTACTTCACTTAAGGCATCTAATCTTGGAAAAAGCATGTACTCCACTTTAGCTGGATTGGTGATGTATTCCGTCCATAAGTTTCCTTGTCCACCCCAAATGTATTTGGCTTCAGCAGGGGTCAGTACCGTGGGTACAGGCTCATAATTATAGACATCTGCTAAAGGTAAATACCGGGCTGCAGTTAAGGAATCATCTTTTAAAAATTGCGAGTGGTTGAAGTACATGAAATTTTCTGGCGTCATGATCACTTTATGTTTTTGTTTCGCAGCGGCAATGCCTCCTTTTTCTCCGCGCCAACTCATTACAATTGCATTTGGAGCAAGGCCACCGTCTAGAATTTCATCCCAGCCGATGATGGTTTTTCCTTTGCTGTTCACAAACTTTTCAATCCTATGTATGAAATAGCTTTGCAGTCCATTCTCATCTTTTAAACCTTTCTCTTTAATCAGCTGCTGAGAAAAAGCAGATTGTTTCCACCAGATTTTTGAACACTCATCACCGCCAATATGAATATAAGGGGAGGGGAAAAGTGCCATGACTTCTGTGAGAACTTCTTCCAGGAAATTGAAAGTCTGATCAGAAGGAAGTAATACATTGTTGAATTTATTGAAGATGCCCCAGGTTTCTGCTACTTTCTTAGGTTGTTTTGGTGTAGTGCTCAATTCTGGATAAGCGGCAAGGACCGCCATGCTATGTCCTGGCATTTCGATCTCCGGGATAATGGTAATGTATCTGTCTGCGGCATATTTGATCACCTCTTTGACTTCTGCCTGGGTGTAATAACCGCCATGTCTGATGTCATCGTTTCCTTTTCCAGGATAGAGGCCAATGATGGATCCATCTCTCCAGGCACCAACAGTAGTTAAGCGTGGATGTTTTTTGATTTCTATACGCCAGCCATGGTCATCGGTCAGGTGCCAATGGAAATAATTCAACTTATGCATGGCGAGGTAATCGATGTATTTTTTAACAAAGCTGACATCAAAAAAGTGTCTGCTCACATCCAGGTGCATGCCGCGATAAGCGAAGCGTGGATAATCCGTAATGCTCACCGCCTTTATTTGTAAAGGAAATGGTTTTGGGGAAGGAGGTAGGAGCTGGATCAGCGTTTGGATCCCATAAAATGCACCAGCAGGGGCGCTGGAACGTATCGTCACAGACTTTGCCAGTACTTCCAGACTGTATTGTTCTGGATTTTTAATATTTGTGCGCTGCTGTGCTGGATATTCCTTGATCAAGTTGATCACATTCTTCCTGTTTGGATCTGCAGTGGTGGTCAATGTTAAATCGAGCAGATAATATTTTTTAATGAAACTGATGAAGAATTCGGCGGAAGGCCTCAGACTATTGTCACTGATAAAAACCTGTGTACTTTTATTGGCGATGGTAAAGTTATCTGTGGTTCTCCCTATTTTCATTTCCACAGGCTGTGGAATTAAGGAAGGGGTAGGGTATTGAGCAAAGCTGCTCAGCTGAAGGCAAAGTAAGGCGCTCAGCATGGATATAAAGATTTTCATAAAATTCAGGATACTAAAAAAGGGTATTAACCTTGGCAAAATAGCAAAAAAAAAGGCACCCCGGATTGGGATGCCTTTAATATATTAGCTTAAAAGATTATTTAGCTTTGTTTTTGCTTTCTTCACCTTCCATTTGCTCTTTTAATTGAGCAAGTACGCCTAGATCGCCAAGAGTTGATTTCTCAACTGAATCTTTAACTTTCTTAACTGCAGTGTTTGAAGCTTTAGCTTCTTTTTTCTTAGTAGCTCTTTCTTCAGCAACAGCTTCAGCTTTAGCCTCTTCCCAGATACGGGCATGAGAAACAACGATACGTTTAGCATCTTTGTTAAACTCAATGATTTTGAAGTCATTAGTTTCTTCAGCTTTGATAGTTGTTCCGTCTTCTTTAGCCATGTGTTTAGTTGGAACGAATCCTTCTACACCATATGGTAAAGCAATAACAGCACCTTTATCAGTTACTTTAACAACAGTACCTTGGTGAATTGAATCTAACGTGAAGATAGTTTCAAAAGTATCCCATGGGTTTTCTTCTAGTTGTTTGTGACCTAAGCTCAATTTACGGCTTTCAACATCTAATTCAAGAACAACTACGTCTAATGTATCACCTACTTTAGTGAATTCGTTAGGGTGGTTAACTTTTTTAGACCAAGAAAGATCAGAGATATGGATTAAACCATCAATACCTTCTTCAATTTCTACGAATACACCGAAGTTAGTCATGTTTTTAACTACAGCAGTATGTTTGCTTCCGATAGGATATCTTTCAGCAACATTTTGCCAAGGATCTTGAGTTAACTGCTTAATACCTAAGCTCATTTTGCGTTCGTCTCTGTCTAAAGTTAATACTTCAGCTTCGATTTCATCGCCAACTTTCAAGAATTCTTGTGGGCTACGTAAGTTTTGTGACCAAGACATTTCTGATACGTGGATTAAACCTTCAACACCAGGAATGATTTCTAAGAAAGCTCCGTAATCAGCAACAGTAACAATTTTACCTTTAACTTTAGAACCAACAGCTAAGTTAGTATCTAAAGATTCCCAAGGGTGTGGAGTCAATTGTTTTAAACCTAATGCAATACGTTTTTTCTCGTCATCAAAGTCAAGAACAACAACGTTGATTTTCTCATCTAAGCTTAATACTTCTTTTGGATGCTCTATGCGGCCCCAAGAAATATCAGTGATGTGAAGTAAACCATCAACACCACCTAAATCGATGAATACACCGAAGTCAGTAATGTTTTTAACAGTTCCTTCTAATACCTGTCCTTTTTCAAGTTTAGATACGATTTCAACTTTTTGGCTTTCTAAATCGTCTTCGATTAAGATTTTATGAGAAACTACTACGTTTTTAAACTCATGGTTGATCTTAACAACTTTGAATTCCATTGTTTTACCCACGTATACATCGTAATCGCGGATAGGTTTGATGTCAATTTGTGAACCAGGTAAGAAAGCTTCAACACCCATGATGTCAACGATAAGACCACCTTTAGTACGGCTTTTAACAAATCCGTTGATGATTCTGTCATTGTCAAGAGCCTCATTAATAGACTCCCATGATCTTTGGGTTTTAGCTCTTTTACGAGATAAAATCAATTGACCGTTTGCGTCTTCTGGAGCTTCCACGAATACGTCAACGGTATCACCAATTTTCAAATCAGGTGTATCACGGAACTCAGAAGTAGATACTAAACCGTCAGATTTAAATCCTACGTTTAATACTACGTCTTTATTGTTGATAGACACAACAATACCACTGATGATTTCACCTTGGTTGATTTGATTGAAAGTATCGGTATACATGTCTTCAAACTTTTTACGGTCTTCATCAGAGTATTTTCCGAAAACTTTATCATCTGCATCCCAATCAAAATCTTGATCTGGTGTTGCTAATGCTGATTTGATCTGTTCGATCGACACTGAATCAGCTTCTGATTCAATGGTTTCTTTCTCAGTGAGACGAGCGTCTGCACCTTGTAATTCGGCTTTTTTAGCCTCTAGTTCTTTTTCTGCTACTTGTTTTTTAGCCATTAAAATTTAATCTCCTTTTCCCGTGAGGGACTGCAAAGGTATAAATAAAATAATTTAAAGAAAAGAATTTCTTGATAAATGTTGTTGATTTAGAACAGATTGGACGGAAAACTTCCTTTTTTCACTATGCAGTGAAGAAAACCAGACAGATTTCCGGATCAAAAAGTAGGAAGAACATCTTGATCTTATTGGGCAGGTAGCCAAAGTATTTTTTAAAGGCACTGGTGAAATGAGTCGCGTGTTTATAACCCATCTTTTCCGATACCTCAGATACCCGGGAATCACCTTGAAGTAGCATGGCTTTAGCCTGTTCCATCTTATATTGGTTCAGATATCCGTAAACTGTAGTGCCATATGCAGCCTTGAATTGTTTCTTCAGGTTAAACTCATTCGTGCCTACCATATGCGCCAATGTCCGAAGTGAAAATGGACGGTCAATGTTCTGAATCAGAATTTCGCGTACCTCCTGCATCTTGTCCAGCTCTTCCTGCTTTAATCGGGGAGCCGGTTGCTGTTGTTGCAGCAGTTCCAGTTGAGAAATCTTGATGGCCAGTAATTCGATTACTTTAGACTCCAGAAATAAGCGTTCACAAAAGCCGGTATGGGGAGAGTTTTCAATCCCATTTAAAATCGCATTGATTTCCGGGGTGATGTGTAAATGCTGCTCGGAGAATAAAATGATATTTTGATCAGCGGCTTCGGGTGCTGGTAATTGTAAATGAATCGCTGCAGGATGATCTTCTGGCAAATACCTCGATAAAAACCCCGGACTGATCTCTACAAAAATCACCTCATTTGATTCCTCCAGTAAAGCGGTCTGAAAAGGGGAGTTTCCTGTGGTCCAGATCAGATTATACTGCTGACTTTCCAGTAGAGGGAGCACGCTGGAAGCCCCTTCCTCCTCAAAAGATAGTTTTCCTTTGATCACAAATATCATTTGATAACCAGCTTGATTTTCACGATCCTCAGTTAAATCAAGGGTGTAATGAGCGCTTAAAGCCGGTTTTCTCTTCGAATAACCAATAGCAAGGTCCTTAGATCCGTAAAATGAACGGTCTTTTATTTCTCCTTTTAGCGTCATCTGTTCTCCCTTTTGCGTCATCGGCTACTGATATCTTTGCGGCGAAGTTAAAGTTATTAAGATTAAATCTTAATAAAATATCAAAATAATATTTAGATGAACAAAAAAGCTACCCTAATTATTTTACTATTAACGATCTCCACAGGTCTCTTTGCGCAGGTAAGGATGATCACAGGGAAAGTAATAGATCAGAAAACCGGAGTAACCCTTCCAGGAGCAACTGTTATCCGCAAGGCCACCAACGAAGTGGTGAGTACCGATGCAGCAGGTAAATATTCCATTAATGCGGAAACCGGCGATTTACTTTCTTTTTCTTACACAGGCTATATGAGCATAGAATTGAAAGTGACTGCGGATAAAAATACACTGAATGCCTATCTGGATGATTCGGTAAACCAATTGTCGGAAGTAGAAGTTACCGGTGCTTTAGGTATCAAACGTCAGGCAAGAGAATTGGGTACCTCCGCCACGCTGATCAGCAATGAAAGTCTGAATCAGGGTAAAGTAGTGAATCCTTTACAAGGTCTGGCCAGTAAAGTTGCCGGATTGAGAATCAACATGAACGATGCCACAACGGGTAAGACCGATCAGTTGGTACAAATCAGGTTACGTGGTTCCAGGTCCTTCAACGACGCGAAAAACAATCCTATATATGTAGTAGATGGGGTACCTGTTCCAGACATTGGCCGTTTAAATCCGAATGATATTGAAAACATTACCGTGCTTAAAGGGGCGAATGCTGCTGCATTATATGGTTCAGAGGGTGTAAACGGTGCTTTAATGATCACCACTAAAAAAGGACAAAGAGGTAGGGGAACGGTTAATTACTCCAATACCACCACTTTTTCAAATGTTTACCTGCTGCCACCCGCACAAACACAATTCGGACAAGGACAAAATGGGGTGTATTCTCCAACAGAATATGAATCATGGGGACCAGCTTTTGATGGTAGCATTAAAGACCTGGGCCTAAAATTACCAAACGGTGTACAGCCAACCGCATTGTACGCTGCACCATCAAAAGACAACCGTTTGGATATGTTCCAAACCGGTAGAACTTTACAGAACGACCTTTCTTTTTCTGGGGGTGATGAAAATTCTACCTACTATTTCTCTGTTCAAAACGTAAATATCAAAGGAGTAATTCCTGGCGATAAAAGTTCCAGAACAGGAGCGAGGTTTAATGGTTCCAGAACTTTTGGAAAATTGAATACTTCTTATAATGTCAATTACATATCCGCAAATAGAAACACCACACCAGATGGACCATGGTATAGCACTTACGTGCAGCCTGCAAATCTTGACCTGAATAGATTAAAAAACTGGAGAGATCCTAACTCAGCAGCGAACCCGCTGAACTATTATACAGATGCTACTGCGGCAAAGAATCCATTCTTCTTAATGGATAACAACAGAAATACTTCCAATCAGCAAACTATTAATGGAAAGATTCAACTTGATTATGATTTTGCCCCATGGTTTTCTGCAATTTATCGCATTGGATTGTACAGTACTTCAGAAGAAAGTAGAGCTACTACCAATAAACTAGCTTCTCCTTCCGGAAACAGGAATGTGAATGGTTCAGTAAATGATGGTAACAATGATTTCCGCAGGGTCAACAGTGATTTAATCCTGAATTTCAAGAAAGACTTCGGAAAGTTTACGAACCGATTATTAGTAGGACAAAACATCCGTATGGATGATTCTAAATTGACTTCTATAGGAAGTGCCAATCTTTTATTCCCAGACCTTTTCAATCCGGGGAGCCGCGCTGGCGAGCTGGATGGTACTGCTTCGATTACTAAATACAGGGCATTGGGTACGTATTTCGAATATACTGGCGGATATAACAACTATTTGTTCTTAACCTTAACAGGTAGAAATGATATCGTTTCGGTATTGAGCAAAGAGAACCGCTCTTATTTCTATCCTGGTGTAAGTACTTCATTTGTATTTACAGAAGGGATCAAAGCCTTAAAAGACAATAAAGTACTTTCGTTCGGAAAGGTTTTTGCCTCTTTTAACAAAACAGGGAACGTGACTTTAGATCCTTACAGCTTAAACAACGCCTATTCGCAGATCAATGGTTTTCCTTTTGGTGGCTTAGTAGGCTTTACGCCTAACTTAACGAGTCCGAATCCTGATATCAAACCGGAATTTGTGAAATCTTACGAGGTTGGTACTCAATTGGGTTTCTTCAATGATCGTTTAAACTTTGAAGCGGCATATGTGTATTCAGATTCTGACGGTCAGATTTTTGATGCGCCGATTTCCAGTGCTACCGGTTACAATAGTACCATTGTTAACGCAGGGCGATTGACCAATAAAATCATTGAATTGAGCTTAAGTGGTGATGTGATTCGTAAGGACGACTTCAGGTGGAACCTTGGTTTTAACTTCACACACATTAATAATAAGGTGAAAACTATTTTCGGTGGACAGGAAGAATTCAGAATGTTCAGACAAGCTTATGCAGTAGTTGGACAAACCTATCCATTATTGAAGGTGAGTGATTACCTAAGAGATGCGCAAGGAAGAGTAGTAGTGGATTCGAAAGGAAATACAACTACTGTAGCCGATAGCGCACCACTAGGCACCATGGTACCTCCTTATCAAATGGGTTTAAGTACGATGATTAGTTTTAAAGGAATCAGCATTGGCGCTCAGTTTGATGCCCGTTTAGGTGGTTGGTTATATTCTGAAGTAGTACCAAGAATGTACACTGCAGGTACACATCCGGCAACTGTAGCTCATGGCCGTCAGCCTTTTATTTTCCCTAATTCGGTAATCAATACAGGTACAGCAGAGCAGCCCGTATATGTAGAGAATACCACAGTGTTCTCCAAAGGCGATAAAGCATTCTGGGACGGACAAGGAAAAGTGCAGAGAAATACAGCTGCAAAGTCCGACTTCTTTAAACTAAGGGAATTGAACATTAACTATGCTTTACCTAAAGCATTACTGGCTAAACAAAAAGTGATTCGTGAAGCTAGTTTCGGCCTTGTAGGTACAAATCTATTCATCGTTAGACATAAGAGCAATACTTATGGAGATCCTGAATCCTTGTACAATCAAACCGATGGTTACCTGAGTTTCAGACAGATTCCTCCAACCAGAATGTTTGGTTTTAACCTGAACGTGACGTTCTAATTTATTAAAGATATACACGCTGAAGAATAACATATAATGAAGAAAAGTATAAAAATATTCGTTTTCGCGGCCAGCTTATTCAGTCTGACTTCCTGCGATAAATTCCTGGATGTGAATGACAATCCGAATGGTCCAACAGAACAATATCTGATCTTAAGTGCCCGTTTACCGGGTGCTTTAATCAGTACCATAAACCAGGAAACGGTACAAATCAACCAGCTTGCAGCCTTTTGGGCAGGTTATTGGGGCACTACCTCTGAAGCAACCAATAAGTTCTATAAAGAGAAAACCTATAATGGGGTCGCTATTCGCGGAACCAGAGACGGGATTCAAATTTGGGAAGGCACTTTTAACACCTTATTATATTATCAATTGATCAAGGAACAGGCGCAAAAAGAAAATGCACCGTTTTACTCCGGAATTGCGAAAATCATGCAAGGATGGCACTTCTTACACCTGGTAGATATTTATAACAATGTCCCTTTTGAGGAAGCCTTGAACAGAACACAATATTTGAAACCTAAATATGAAGATGGAAAGACAGTATATGAAAAGTCTATTGCGCTGATTACTGAGGGGATGTCAGAGATTAAAGCTGCTACTGCAGATCAAAGTCCGGGCAAAGCCGATATCATCTTTAGCGGCGACAAGCAGCTTTGGGCTAAATTTGGGAATACCATAAAGTTGAGAGCGCTCATCCGCCAGTCGCAAGCAAATAACGACGCTTACATTACTGCTGAAATCGATAAGATTAAACTGGAAGGAACTGGATTTTTAGGCTTAGGACAACATGTCGCTACTAAACCTGGTTATATCAATTCTAAAGGTAAAATGAACCCATTCTGGGAAACCAATTACAGAGGAGTCAACGCTTCGGCTACCAATCATGTGGAGTTACGTCCAACACAATACATCATTGACAAGTATAAAGGATTGAATGATCCTCGTCTGGCTAGTTTATACACGAGTATCAACGGTACTTTTAAAGGGGTGCTTTTCGGAAATCCTAATGTAGATGCGCAATATGCAGCAAAGAGTACTTCTGCTTTTAAAGGACCAATTGAAAATGATAGTAAACCTACCGGTCTTTTCAAAAGCTTTGATCAGGCACTGATTTTAATGGGCTCTTTTGAAAGTTTATTCCTGCAAGCTGAAGCAGCAAACAGAGGATGGATCGCCGGTTCTGATCAGACCTTCTATGAACAGGGGATTGCAGAGTCATTTAAATATATGGAAGTAAATGCAGGAGCATTTGCAGACTATAACAAACAAGGTTCAGTGAAGCTAAGTGATGCAGCGCCAGCTGAGCGCTTAAAAAGAATCATTGAGCAAAAATGGTTAGCCTTAAACAGCATCAGTAGTCTGGAAGCCTGGAGTGATTACAGAAGATTAGGATTCCCTGATATTCCTAACTCTTTATTGGCTCCTGCACCAACAGATAGACCATTAAGGTTAATGTATCCGGAATCAGAGCGCCAAACCAATGCTGCAGAAAGTGGTAAGCAAGGCAATGATGAAGTGACCGTAGGAAAGATCTGGTGGAATAAATAAGTCTTCAAAGAATTAAAGTAAAGCACCCCATAGTAACAAATCCGCAGGTATTAAGACTTAGTCTAAATAATTGCGGATTTGTTTTATATTTGTAAAAAATAGCCTTAATGAAACCAACTACACCTAAAAGCGCCTGGCAAAAAACACGTAAATTTTTTAACGACATCCATTTATGGATTGGATTAGGAAGCGGGATCATTGTGATCCTGGTTTGTTTAAGTGGTACCCTGTATGTTTTCAATACAGAATTCAAGGAGATGGCGAATCCTGAATTGTATAAAGTAAATGCACCAGCAGCTGCAAAACCATTGCCGATTGAATCGCTGATTAAGCAAGTCAAAGAAAGCACAGGGGGGAAAGTAGTTTCAATAAAAATCCCTGCAGATCCAAACCGGACTTATCAGTTTATGGTGAGGATGAAGGAAGGTGATAAAGAAGGGAAAGATAAAGCCAAAGCTGGACAAGATAAAGCCCTTGCCGGAAAAGAAGGTCCTGGCCGCGAAGGAAAAGCTGGAAAAGGAAAAGCTGGAAAAGGAAAAGATGGCAAAGGAAAAGCTGGGAAACCGGAAGAAGGAAAAAGACCTTCGGCTTTTGCAGTAAATCCATATACTGGTGAAGTTATTGGCAATATCTCTGAAGTAAAAGGTGCGACGGCTTCCTTCATGAAAACCATGTTTAGCCTACACAGATGGTTGTTATTAGATAAAGTAGAAAAACCGATTTTCGGCGAACTTGAAAATAGAAAATTAGGAAGTTATATTACTGGTGCTGCCACTATATTATTTACACTAGGCGTGATTACCGGAATGGTGATCTGGTTTCCTCAAAGGATTAAATCCTGGAAACAAGGACTAAAAGTTAAATGGTCTGGAAGCTGGAAAAGAACCAATCATGATTTGCACAATAGTCTGGGTTTTTATTCTTGTATATTTCTATTCCTGATGGGGATTACAGGCCCACAATGGTCTTTCCCTTGGTACAGAGAAGCCTTAAGGAAATCTTTGGGTACTTATCAGCCAGAAGGATTTGAGCCGCCTAAAGACCCGGTTTCGACGGTTGTAGCGGGTGCTGCTCCTTTAAACCTGAGTGATTACCTTAAAAAAGCAGATCAAGTATTGTCTTATCAAGGTGATTATAGTATCAGCTTACCAAAAGATTCCGCTTCGGCCATCGCAATTATGAAAAACAAAACAGGATTTTTTGCACCTGCTGCAGGGGATAAAGTGCTGTTGGATCAATATACTGGCAATGTACTGAAGATGGAAGTGTTTAGCGATAAACCTTTCAACGAGCGTGTTTCTGGTTCTATCAAAGCCCTGCATTTGGGTGATGTATATGGAATGTTTACCAAGATTATTTATTTCCTGGCCTGTCTGATCGCAACCAGTTTGCCAGTTACAGGAACATTGATCTGGCTGAACAAGCTAAAAAAGAAAAGAAAGAAAAAGGTAAAAGAAGTGCCTGCTATGCGGCTTTCGGCTTAAATTTATCCCGATAATCTTTAGGAGTCATTCCGGAGTTTTTCTTGAAAAGCTGTCTGAACGTTTTCAGATCATTATAGCCGGAATCTAACATTACTTCCAGAATACTGAGGTTGGTTTGCTCTAAGAGCTTTTTAGCCGCCTCAATTCTGGTTTTTTGTAAATATTCAATCAGTGTATTTCCCGTAGCCTGTTTAAACCTGCGCACGATATTCCTCCTGCTGGATGGAATATGTTGCAGGATATCTTCAATCGTTACGGCCTCTTTATAGGCATTTTCAATGCAGACCTGTGTTTTGGCAACCAGCTCATCGCCATGGTCTCTTACCGGATGAAAACTACCAAAATAGCTCTGCTGCTCCCGGTTCATATCAATAGAAAATATTTTGGCAATGTGTATGGCCGTATCCCGGTTACAATAATTGTGGATCAGCATCAACATCAAATGAAAACTACTCGTTGCCCCACCACTGGTATAAATCCCCTGATCTACAGTAACCACCTTTTCCGGTTTAAAATAAACATCAGGAAAGCAGTTGGCAAAGGCATTACTCGCATTGACATGGGTAGTGGCAATTTTCCCATTCAGTAAACCTGTGGCGCCCAATAAAAAAGCACCCGTGCAGAAACTTGCCAGTTCAGCCCCTTTTTTATACTGTTGTTGGAGCCATGGCAGGAACTCCAGGTTTTGCTGGATGGCTGTATTTAGGTCCTGATGATCAAATGCAGGAATTAAAATCAGATTTTGCTGCCCGGATTCGGACAAGCTAAGTGCCTTGTATTTTTCAAAAAGATTGCCCTCCGGGGAAACGGTTGCATTCCGAATCAGGCTGATCTGGAAAAGGGGGCTACGGCCAATTTCCTCATAATGATGATTTACAGTATCAAACACATCCAGTATCGCCGCTACACTTAGTAAACGATATTTATTGGGGAGTAATAAAGCTACCTGTACCATTTGATTTACGTTTTATGCGCTGCAAATTAATAAATAATCTCTCATATTCAATAAGATAGAGAAAGCATATATTGGCAAACGAAATGTAATGGAAACCTGTTCCGCTAGGGCTTTGCTAGGGGCATATTATGGTACTGATACCCGGGATCCGGGCCTGATGCCCAATAGCTATCCCAAGTATACCCTATTACTTGCCCATCTTCTAGCATTTCTATGTGGAGTCTGTTTCCAAATATATAACAGTTGGTGTTCAGGAAATGTTTATTAGGGCTACTGCTGGCTTTGCGCTGCTAAATCTTGTAACTGGTGTCTCTTTTTTCTTCTGATAGTACCAGGAAGCTTTGTACACTGCCCACATTTGGAAGTTTAGACAATTGACCGCGTAGAAAGTCATTGTAACCCTTCATATCAGGAGATACAATTTTGAGGATGAAATCGAAATTACCAGTAATATAATAACACTCTCTAACATCTTCGAACTGTACCACTTCTTTTTGAAAAGCACTTAAAGCTTCCTCAGAATGGTCGTTCATCTGGATATGTGTAAAAGAAATAATGCTGTTGCTACTTTTTTGAAGGTCTACCAAAGCAGTATAACCTTTAATATAGCCATTTTGCTCCAGCCATTTTACCCGCTCAAAGATCGGTGAAACACTTTTCCTTAACCTTCTGGCCAATTCTTTATGCGTCATTCGGGCGTCTTCCTGTAGCAGGCGCAAAATTCCAAGATGGGTGGGATCTAGTTTAGACATTTTTCAGCAAATAGATTTATAGCTTAGTGTAGGTGTTTTACAAAGTAATATGGGTCAAATATAGTATTATTTATTTTTTATGAAACATTTCAAGGCTATCTGCCAAAGGATAGTGTATAACTTACCTTAACCCCTTAAAAAATAGGGAGGTAGGGAAATTAAATTTTGCAATGGAGCCGGCACAGAATTGCTGCCCGAAAATTGTATGGTATAAAGCAGTCAAAACAGAAAAATTTGCTGAATGTAAGTGGAAAATGAGATATCTGTTTTGACCTTCCGAACTTTGGAGCTATCAACCATAACCTATAAACAATGATCAAACATAATTTCGGTGCCGGACCATGTATTTTACCAGCGGTAGTTTTAGATCAGGCAGCAGATGCTGTCAGGAACTTTAATGGCATTGGCCTCAGTGTTTTGGAGATTTCTCACCGAACGCCAGAGTTCGAAGCGGTCATCAATGAAACACAGGATTTGGTGAGAGAATTACTTGGCGTTTCTGCAGATTATAGCGTCTTGTTTTTGCAAGGTGGTGCCAGCACTCAATTTTCTATGCTGGCCATGAATTTTCTGCAACAGGGTAAAAAAGCAGCTTATCTGGACACAGGCTTCTTTTCTTTGAAAGCCATCAAAGAAGCCTTGTTTTATGGAGAGGTGGAAATCGTTGCCTCTTCAAAAGATAAAAACTATTATTATGTTCCTAAAGCATATCAAATTCCAGCCGATGCTGCGTATTTTCATTATTGCTCAAATAATACGATTGAAGGAACGGAAATGTTTAGCGTTCCAAATACCAATGTTCCGGTGATCTGCGATATGTCTTCGGATATTTTTAGCAGAAAGATTGAGGTAGGAGATTTCGACCTGATCTATGCAGGAGCACAAAAAAATATGGGACCTGCAGGAATGACACTGGTAGTGATTAAAAATAGCTTGCTGGAAAAGATCGAAACTGATATGGCTTCTATGTCCGATTATCGGATCTTCAGAGATAACAACTCTATGTTCAATACCCCTCCGGTATTTTCAATTTATGTAGCCATGTTGAATTTAAGGTGGCTAAAAGAAAAGGGAGGTGTTCCACAGCAGGAAATTGAAAATATTGCCAAAGCGGAATTGTTATATAACGAGATAGATAGAAACTCCTTGTTCTATGGACTGGCAGATCCTGCCGACAGGTCCAGAATGAATGTGACTTTTAAGGCGAAAGATCTTGACTTGGAAAGCAAATTTTTAGATTTCGCAACCGCACAAGGCATGGTGGGTATTAAAGGATACCCTTCTGCAGGTGGTTTCAGGGTTTCCCTATACAATGCATTACCATTATCAAGTGTAGAAGCATTGGTGAAATGTATGCAGGATTTTGAAGTAGAGCATTTAAACAAAAAAGTATCATTTGAAAATAAAGCGACGGTATGAGACAATTGAAAATTGCACCATCTATTACCAATCGGGACTCCGAATCTATTGATAAGTATCTAACAGATATTGGAAGAATCGACCTGGTGAATGTGGAGGAAGAGTTGAATCTGGCCAGAAGAATAAAAAAAGGCGATAAAGCAGCACTGGATAAACTAGTGAAAACCAATTTACGCTTTGTCGTTTCTGTGGCCAAAAAATATCAAAACAGAGGTTTACAATTAGCAGACCTGATCAGTGAAGGCAACTTGGGTTTGATTAAAGCTGCGGAACGGTTTGACGATACCAAAGGTTTCAAGTTTATCTCTTTCGCTGTTTGGTGGATTCGTCAGAGCATCATGCAGGCATTGGCTGATCAAAAGAGAATGATCCGCCTTCCTGGAAATCAGGTGCTAGGCATCATCAAAATCAACAAAGCATCAGATTTATTAGAGCAGAAGTTAGAACGTTTGCCTACCTATGAGGAGATTTCTCAGGAAACTGAACTTTCTGCAGATAAGGTTTCTGACTATTTATCAAGCGCACCTCTGTCTTTTTCATTAGACATGACCACCAATGAAGAAAGTGGTTTTAGTTTACTGGATAGTCTGGTCAATACCAATGTGCCGAATACAGATGCACAAATGATGACAGAATCGCTGAGCGAGGATTTGCAGCGTACTTTAGGGGTACTTCCGGAAAGAGAAAAATGGATTATCACGCTTTTCTTTGGACTGGATAACCATACTGCCTTAACATTGGATGATATGGTAGAAGTCTTTAACCTGAGTAAGGAGCGCATCAGACAGCTAAAAGATAGGGCACTGAAAACACTAAGACAAAACTGCAGAACCCCATACCTGGCAGAATATTTTTAAAAAGAATAAATAAAATGACCACCCTGGAAAAGCATTAAATTTCCGGGGCTTTTTTTATAGGAAGCAATAAATGCTGAAAAAGAAAGCGCTTGCTAAAATCCTTTAAACAAAAAAAGACGAAGTCTGGAGCAACTTCGCCTTAATTTAAGAGATAAATCCCTTGTACACCCAATAGGATTCGAACCTATGACCTACGGTTTAGAAAACCGTTGCTCTATCCAGCTGAGCTATGGATGCATGTCCCAATTTTTGGTGGGGCAAATGTATAAGTAAAACAGGATACCTGCAATAGTTTGTGAAAAGAAATAATTAAAGAAAAACCAGGCCTATTTGGCTTTGGTTTTTTCTTTTAAATTCGATAAGTCTTTCAGTTCCACTTTTCGGAAGTCAATCGGCTGTCCTTCACTTTGTAAGGCAATAAAACCGCTACTTAGCAATTTGCCGTCAATCTTGATTTTAGGATCATAACCATTAGCGGTACCACCACCAATTTGTGGCTTCGAGTATTGTAATACCGTATCCCCATTGATGATATGCGTGATTAGCGAGTCACCTAAAACGACTAATTCCGCACGAACCCATTGGTCGCCATGATAAGTTTTTGAAGTTGAATTGAGACAATGGGAAGCGGCAATTTTTCCTTTGTAAACTACATTTGTCCCCGGAGAACACATGTTTCCTGTAGGTCTTGGTTTGCCATCTCCCAGGCCTCCTAAAAACTGCATCTCTACAGAAATCGGCCAATCCTGTTCCTTAGGCATCGTTCTTGGATCCTGAGAATGGAACATCACTCCGCTATTTCTTAACGTATAATCGGGTGCGCCTTTCTGTAAATCACCTACAAAGCGATATTCTACCACCAAATGGTAATAGGAGTAAGGCACCTTATAATACAAATGACCAAACTGGTCGTTAAAGTCGCCATACTGGTCGTATCTTACTTTTACCATGCCATCTTCCACGCGGAAAGTATTGCCATAATTCTCGCCAACCTCATGATGAGCAATCTTTACAAACCAATCATTGATATCTTTTTGATTAAACAAGGAGATAAAGCCATCTTTATTTGCCGCCTTGCCGGCAGGTCCTTGCGGTGCTGAAGCTGGTTTCTTTAATGAACTACAGCCAAAAAAAAGGGCAGCGCAAGCGAGGGGAACAAGGAATAATTTCTTCATAATTTGGTTCAGATTTGTTTGTGGTTGAAGCCAAAGTACAAAAAAAAGAGGATATCCATATCTGAATATCCCCTTAGGCTATAGTTCTTAACGAGGTGGTTAAGACTTATTTTTGTTTTGCTACAGGTTTAACAGCTGCTTTTGTAACAGGAGCTGCTGCAGTTTTAGTAACTTCAGCTTTGTGAGCTACTGCTTTTGCATGGTGTTTATGAGCTACAGGTTTTGCAGTTGCAGCAGGAGTTTGTGCGAATGCGCCGAAAGTTGTTGCAACTAATGCAAGCGCTAAAATTGTTCTTTTCATGTTTTTAATTGTTTTATGTGATTTGTTAGATCAAAGTTGCTCATCAAACATGAAGATTTTATGAAGATTGAATAGGTTGGATTATTTTCTTTGGAAATATAATCGTTACCCTTGTTCCTTTACCAATTCCCGAATCGATATCCAGGTCAATCTGATGGAAAGCGGCAATACTTTTCACAATTGATAGCCCTAAACCATAGCTGTCTTCTTTTTCCGACTGGAACTTTTCAAAGCGTTGAAAAGCATGGGAAACCTGGTTTATTTCCATTCCTTGGCCGGTATCGGCGATAACCACGGCATAACTATCGTTAATAATCGTATCATAAATCTGAACGCTTCCAGATGGAATATTGTATTTAATCGCATTGTTTACAATGTTCATTAGTAAAGTATGAAACAAAGAACGGTTTCCTTTGAAAACATAGGACTCCGTTAAATTGATGGTAAAACTTAGGTTCATCATCTCCAGCCGATGTTCCAGTTCTTCATAAACTTCATGAATCATTTCCTTCAGCACAATCGTATCCGGTTTTTTGTATTGGTTGTTTTCTACTTTGGAAATGAGCAACAGGCTATTGATGATGGACTTGAGACGATTGAGTGTTTTTAAACAAGCAAATATCTTATTCTCCCCTTCAATACTTAACTTTTCATCGTTCAGCAGGTTTTCCAGTCTGGTGTTTAAAATAGAGATCGGGGTGAGGAGTTCATGAGAAACATTGGCAATGAATTCTTTTTCGCTCAGGAAAAGATCAGTGATTTTATTCATTAACGTGCTGATGCTTTGGTCTAGTATCCGGAAATCTTCTGTGGTCGTTTTTACAGGCTCATAATTGAAACTAATCGGATCGTTTACCTTGTTGAGCTTCTGGTCAATGATCTGATAAAAAGGGGCCAGTAAGAATTTACTAAAGGCGAGGTCAGTTACAAGGGTCAGGACTACAGCTGCGAGTAGGATTACAAAGGTGAATACGGAAATCGTATGTTCCAGCTGCCCAACCGTGGACATGGTTTCTCCAAGTTCCAAAAGGTATCTTTTTCCCTGGTATTCAAACTCAGCGGTTAGGATCTGGTATTCCTCCTGATTCCCCTCAATTTCCCGTGTTTCCTGAGAAAAATGCTGTTTTAATTTCTCCTGATGGTTGTTCTTGACTTCCTTTAGAATGATGTATTCTTCTTTCAGTAAGTTGTAATCGGTAAATGTTTTTTGTTGTGTCAACAGATCATTGATCGCGGCACCGGACAGGTGAGTCACCAGCTTGTTCTTTTTCTGAATCAGACGCTGGTGCATGTGGTTCACCGAAATCCTGTTGATTGATACCAGGATTAAAATGCCCATTAGGGTGATGATTGCCGCCTTCGTGAGCGTATTATATAAAGCAAGTTTGAGTTGCAGCTTCATCTTTCCCAGAGTTTTATGATGTCGAATTGATTCGGTAACCAATGCTCCTTACCGTTTCAAACCAATCGATATGGGCGTGTACCGAAAGCTTTTTCCTTAAATTTTTCACATGAACATCCACAAAGTTAGAGTCGGAATTGATTTCCAGGATATCACCCCATACATGCTCCGTCAGGTTGATCCTCGAAATCACTCTGTTTTTATTCAAAACCAGGTAATTAAAGATCTCAAATTCTTTTCCTGTCAGATTAATCTTTTGCCCCTCGAAACTGAGCTTATGATTCTTGATATCCAGGATAAAGTGATGGATGTTGACCTCATTCATTTCCAGCTTATGCTTTCTTCTAATGATGGCATGCATCCTGGCCAGGAGTTCCGTGAGGGAAAATGGCTTAGGTAGATAGTCATCTGCTCCGGATTCCAAGCCCTTAATCCGGTCTTCCACATCGCCTCTTGCGGTCAGGATAATCAGGGCATCCTCGCGGTCTTTTAATTGTTTAAACTGATGGAGTAATTCAAAACCATCGCCATCAGGAAGCCCAAGATCCAGTAAAATAAAGTCGTAAGTGTTCACAAATATTTTTTCCGCTGCGGAAGATTTCTTCCAGGCATGTTCTATGGTATACCCTTCTTTCCCCAGAAATGTTGCCATTTCCAAAGCCAGATTTTTTTCATCTTCCACAATCAGAATATTCATACAGCCAATATTACATAAAAAAATAATGATTATCAGGGCTTTGATTTTCTGAGAAAAACAGCACAATCTTAGTTCCAAAAGGCCTGATTATAATTTTTATTATCCTGAAACAATATTGATATATAGGTTGTTGTCAAATCATAACCAGAAAAGCGTTAGTAAGAAAAACTAGCGTTTTATGATATAATACGACAACAATACCCATTAAGAATCTCCCTTCATCTGGTTAATTAATAATATCAAATGAACAATGAGTATCGGTAAGAGGAAAGTGTGAACGAGGTGATCTGGTATTCATTTTTATAGAAAGGAATAACAAACTATGATGATTTTATAAATACTTCATTTTCCTACCTTATGAAACTACAAAAACCGATCTTAACGTTCTTCCTGATCCTACCGGTTACCTGGTGTTCGGTTGCTTTTGGACAAACGGAACAGCAGACTAAAGAATTGAAAAATGCCACACTACAGGAGGTGATCAACTATGCCCTGGTCAATAAGCCCGGAGTGCAGCAATCGTTGATCGATGAAGAGATTGGAGAGCGGGATATCAAATCTGCGCTTTCAGGTTGGTTTCCTCAAATCAATGGTACTGCGAATTATAACCATAACCTTAAGCAGCAGGTGAGTGTACTGACCACTGGTGGACAGAGTCAGACATTGATATTGGGTACTAAAAATACTTCTGCGTTTACGATACAAGCGGATCAGAAATTTCTGGATGCTGGATTAATACAAGCCTCCAAAGCTTCGAAGTATTACAGACAGCAGTATCAGCAAAATACAGAGAATACGAAAATCAATACCGTAGTAAGTGTCAGTAAAGCTTATTTCGATGTACTGACAAGTAATGAGCAGTTAAAGATCATTAATGAAAACATTGCAAGGCTGGAGAAGCAGCTGAAAGATGCAAAGGCACAATATGAAAATGGTTTGGTCGACAAAACCGATTATCAGCGGGCACAAATTAGTTTGAGTAATTCCAGGGCAGATAAAAAGAGGTCAGAGGAATTGATCAAATATAAATATGCTTACCTGAAAGAACTGATTGGCTATGCCGGGGAAAAGGATTTTAGTCTGAACTTTAATGCGGTAAAGATGGAAAATGAAATTCTTATTGATACCAATCAAAGGGAAACTTATGAAAACAGGATAGAATACCGGTTGCTTCAAACACAAAAGCAGCTGCAGCACCTCAATACCAATTATAATAAATGGTCTTTCTTGCCCAATATCTCTGGTTTTATCAACTACAACTGGAATTACCTCAATAACAATTTTGGGGATCTTTATAACAAAAATTACCCGAGTTCCTTATTTGGCTTAAAATTGAATCTGCCTATTTTTCAGGGAACCAAAAGAATTCAGGAGCTAAAAAAATCACAATTGCAGGAGCAAAGGATAGACCTCGATCTGGTCAATGCCAAGAATCAGATTAAGACGCAATATGAGGCAGCTATGGCGACCTATAAAGCCAATCTGAACGATTGGAAAACAGCAGGAGCCAATGTTGCGATTTCCCAACAGGTGTATCAAACCATCAAATTACAATATGATGAGGGTATAAAAACTTACCTGGATCTGATGACCTCAGAAACAGACCTGCGCACCGCTCAGCTCAACTATTTAAATTCTCTGTACAGCCTTCTTTCTTCCAGAATAGATGTACAACAAGCATTAGGCACAATTACCGTAAACCAATAAGTACTCAAATGAAGACGATTAATCACGTAAAACTAGGCATTGTTATTTTGGGCTCCATTTCTTTAGCGTCATGCGGTAATGGAAATAAAGCTGCACAGCAGCAAGCAGGCCCGCCTCCCGCAACTCCAGTATCGGTTTATAAGGTAGCTGCCCAGCCAGTCACCACGGTGGATACCTATCCCGGCGTAGTTGTCGCGCTGGATGAAGTGGAAATCAGGGCGCAGGTTGGTGGATTTATTACGGCCATCTATGTACGTGACGGACAAAAAGTAACGAAAGGGCAAAAGCTCTACGAAATAGACCGCACAAAATATCTGGCGACTTATAATTCGGCAAAAGCTAATGTAGCAGTTGCTCAGGCCAATCGGGACAAGGCTAAGAAGGATGCAGAACGTTATAAGAACCTTGCTGCCCAGGATGCGATTGCAAAGCAACGCGTTGACTATGCCTTAACAGATCTGGCAAATGCAGAATCTCAGGTAGCTGCCGCAAGGGCAACACTTTCTGCGGCAAACAACGATCTTCAAAATGCCATCATTGTTTCTCCTTTAACCGGAACTATAGGTATTTCGCAAGTGAAACCAGGCGCCTTAGTAGCGCCCTCAACTACAATTCTAAATACCGTTTCTACTGGAAACCCGATTGCAGTAGACATCACCGTAAATCAAGGTGATATTCCGCATTTCCTGAAAATGAAGAACAATCCACAAATCCTGAAAGACTCTGTTTTTACAGTACAATTGCAAGATGGAAGTTTATATAAACGTCAAGGTAAAATCATTACGATAGACCGTGCTGTAGATCCCGCAACCGGGACTATAAAAGTACGGATTGGTTATCCCAATAATGCCGGAAAACTAATCGCCGGGATGACGGTAAATATGAGAGTGCTCAACAAATCCACAGATAATGAATTGGTGATCCCTTATAAAGCAGTTACTGAGCAGTTAGGTGCATTTAATGTATATGTAGTGGCTGATAGTAATAAGGTAGAACAACGGATTGTTCAACTGGGTAAACAATTTGACAAGAGTGTGGTGGTAAAAGAAGGCCTGAAGGCAGGAGAAATGGTTGTCTCCGAAGGGGCGCAAAATTTAAGGCCTGGTGCTGTGGTAAAATTTTAAAAGAATCTCAAGCTTATGATCTCAGAAGTATTTATCAGGCGCCCGGTCACGGCCATCGTAATTTCCATATTAATTGTACTGATTGGAACAATTGTTATCACAACTTTACCCATCAGTCAGTACCCAAGTATTGCACCTCCAACAGTTACCGTTTCAGGAACCTATACCGGAGCTGATGCGCAAACTGTGGAACAAACAGTGACCACTCCCATAGAAAGCCAAATTAATGGCACACCCGGAATGAAGTATTTGTCTTCTAACAGTACTTCCGATGGACGTTCTTCTATCACAGTAACCTTTGATGTAGGAACAAATATTGATATCGCTGCACTGGATGTACAGAATAGGGTCGGAATCGCCGAACCTTCCTTGCCGGAGGCAGTTAACCGTCTAGGAGTAACTACCAAGAAAGCGAATAATGATATTTTAATGGTGGTAGGTTTATATTCTCCCAATGGGACTTATGATGATAAATTTATATCCAATTATGTCAATCTATACGTAAAAGATGCCTTATTGCGCGTTCAGGGAGTAGGAGATGTTCAGGCTTTTGGTCAGCCATTTAGTATGCGGATTTGGTTGGATGCCAATAAACTCGCCAATTATGGCCTTACCCCGGCAAATGTTTCGGCTGCCGTACAGGAACAAAATACCCGTGTCCCGGGAGGTAGTGTTGGGGCACCTCCACAACCAGATCATCAGACTTTTGAATTTTCTGTGATCCTGGATGGTGATCTGAATACGGTAGATCAGTTCAAGAATATTGTCATTAAAACAGGAGCCGACGGTTCTGTCGTTTATCTAAAAGACGTTGCCAGGATAGAACTTGGTGCTTTTAGTTATTCCATTAACTCTAAGGTGAATGGAAAAGTGGCCTCGATGATGATGATCAATCAGACACCTGGAGGGAATGCGGTACAGGCTGCTGATGGTATTTATGCAGCATTGGAGCAATTGAAGAAATCATTCCCCAAAGACCTGGATTATACCGTTCCTTATGAAACGGTAACCGTAGTAAAGGTTTCTATTAATGAAGTGGTACATACGCTGATCGAAGCATTGGTACTGGTAACAATAGTAGTGTTTATCTTCCTGCAAAGCTGGAGGGCGACCCTAATTCCGGTACTGGCTATCCCCGTGTCTATTATCGGTACTTTTATCTTTTTCACTTTCTTTGGTTTCTCTATCAATACCCTGACCATGTTTGGTTTTGTACTCGCCATTGGTATTGTGGTAGATGATGCTATTGTGGTGGTGGAAGCGGTCCAGCATTATATGGATCATGATGGTTTATCAGCACCTGAGGCTACGAGAAGAGCAATGAGCGACATTACCGCTCCCGTAATTGCGATTGCGCTGATCCTGGCTGCAGTATTTATTCCGGTGGGATTCATACCCGGAATGGTTGGTAAATTGTATCAGCAATTTGCCATTACCATCGCCGTTTCCGTATTGATCTCCGCCTTTGTTGCACTTACACTAACGCCTGCATTGTGTTCTATCTTGTTGAAACCAATGAATTTAACGGAGGACTCTAAAGGACTAAATAAGTTGTTCTTTAAGTTTAACCAATGGTTTGCCAGAGTGAGTCATAATTACTCTATGGGGGTTAAAAAAGCCTTAAAGGCAATTCCTTTGGTGATGATTATTCTGGTTTGTATTTACATTGGAACAGGCACTTTATTTATGAAAAAGCCTACCGGCTTTATTCCTAATGAAGATGCCGGGATCTTTTTAGTTGGTGCAACTTTACCTGAAGGCGCTTCAGCGGCACGTACTGATGCTTTTATTAAAAGAATCACGGATAGCATCCGTAATAATAATCCGGAAGTAGATAACATTACTTCTATTAGTGGGATCAATATCCTCAACAGATCCTTTAAGTCTAATGCAGGAACCTTCTTCGTACAGCTTAAAAACTGGGATGTCCGCGAAAAAGACGTGAACACGATTATGGCTGGCTTAACGAAGTCATTTACCGGAGATAAGGATGGAAGTATTCTGGTGGTATCACCACCGGCAATTCCAGGTCTGGGGATTAGTGGTGGTTTTACCCTTCAAATTCAGGAGAAGCAAAGTGGCGACATTAAAGAGTTTGAAGCCAATGTAGGTAAATTCCTTGCCGCAGCTAATCAACGTCCGGAAATCGGAATGGCCTATACTTTGTTCAATTCAAAAACACCGAATTATAAAGTTCAGGTAGATCGGGATCAGGCGAAAAGGATGGGGGTTTCTGTCGGTGCAATTTATAGTACCATCTCCACCTATCTTGGTAGTAGTTATATCAATGATTTTACCAAATATGGAAGAAACTTTAGGGTGGTGAGTCAGGCAGATACCAATTACCGGACAAATATCGAAAACCTGAAACAGCTTCGGGTGATGAATGCTAAGGGGGTGTCAGTTCCACTCAGTACTCTGGTTTCCTATAAAGTGATCGAGAATCCTTCTATCATCAATCACTATAACCTTTTCCGTTCTGTAGAGATTGGAGGAGCCGCTAAGGCAGGTAGTAGTTCTGGGGATGCCTTAAAGGCTTTGCAAGAAGTGGCGGCTCAGACTTTACCGGCTACCTATGCTTATGATTTCTCCGGACTAAGTCTGGAAGAAACTGAAGCAGGGAATAGTACAACGCTGATCTTTACGCTGATCATTGTCTTTGTGTTTTTATTACTTGCCGCTTTATATGAAAGCTGGTCGGTACCCTTCTCGATTTTGTTATCAGTACCATTGGGTTTATTTGGTGCCATCCTGGCATTGACTTTCCTCCCTAAGCTCGATAATAATATTTATGCACAAGTGGGATTGATTACCCTCATCGGTTTATCTGCAAAGAATGCAATTCTGATTGTAGAATTTGCTAAGGAAAGGGTCGATTGGGGAATGGAACTGATCGCCGCAACAATTGAAGCGGTTAGGTTGAGGCTCAGACCAATTATTATGACCTCACTAGCATTCATTCTGGGGGTAATTCCTTTGATGATTTCTACAGGTGCAGGTGCCGTTTCCCGTCAAACCATAGGCTGGACAGTTGCTGCAGGAATGCTATCAGCAACGATATTTGCACTCTTTATTGTACCAGTACTTTTTGTATTGATCACCAGACTGGCTTATGGCAAGAAAAAACTTGCAGAGTTGCAGGCTTCCTATAACCCGGAAGCACATAAAAACACCCTGCATGCCGAGGATGATTAAAGAAAGCCTCTTTAATGATCCGGTTTTAAACGCTAATTTAAATTCCCCTAATATTGAAAATGCCCCCAAAAAGTTAGACACTTTATGGGGGCATTTTTTTGTATTTAAATCAAGAGCTGATTATAAATCAGGAGAGTGTAGGGGATTATTTCCAACCACCACCTAATGCTCTGTATAGGTTTACCACAGATTGTAGTTTTTGCAACCTGTCATTCACACCACTCAATTGCGCAGCAAGTAAGCTTTGCTCAGAAGTCAATACATCTGTATAGTTGGTAGCAGAACTGTATCTCAATAATTCCTGTGTATAATCTACTGATTTTTGTAATGCAGCAATCTGTTTTGCACGTGCGTCTTCTTTTTCAACAGCAGTCTGATAAGTATATAATGCATCAGATACTTCCTTTCCTGCTACCAGTAGTGTTTTCTGGAAGCTATTTACTGCTTGCTCCTGAACGGATTTTGCAGTGATTAATCTCGCTTTGTTCAAACCTTTATTGAAAATTGGCTGTGTTAATCCACCCAAAAGGTTGTAGAAAATAGACTTGTCAAAGAAGTTTTTAAGATCCAGACTAGATAATCCAGCTGTTGCCGTAATGGTAAAAGATGGATAGAAATAGGTGCGTGCTAAATTCGTATTCTCGAATGCAGCTCTGAAAGCAAGTTCCGCACTTTGTACATCCGGTCTGTTTTCCAGCAATTGCGTAGGAACACCAATTTTTAAGTCGCTGCTAGGATTCTGTTGAAGCAATTTACCACGACCAATTGGCCCTGGCGCTCTAGCTAACAGAATATTTAACGCATTCTCTGTTTCTCTGATGGTTCTTTTTAAATCCGGAATAGTCACTTCTGTAGCGTATCTACTGGCCTCACTCTGTACAACTGCTGCACCGTTAACTACTGCACCTTCTTTTAAAGCTTTCATGGTTTCTACACCAGTAATCCTGCTTTTTAAAGTCTGTTGCGTAATCTCCAGCTGGCTATCTAAAGCCAGTAATGTATAATAGTTGTTGGCGATATCCGCAATCAGCTGAGTTTGTATCGCTCTCTTTGCAGCATCTGTTTGGAAGTAAGTCGCTAAGGCAGCTCTTTTGGCACTGCTTAGTTTACCCCAGATATCAGCTTCCCAACTGGTGCTGAATTGCGCCTTGAAAGAGTTGGTCAGCGTATTGATATTGATCCCCGGAGGAAAGTTTAATCCAGCTTGCGACTGTTTATTTCTGGCAGCATTCACATCAGCGGTTAGCGTAGGGAAAAAGGCAGCCTTACTTTGTTGTAAGGTTGCTTTCGACTGCACAATATTCTGAACGGCATTCTTCAAGTCCAGATTTTGATCCAGGCCTTCCTGGATCAATCCCGACAATTGAGGATCTGCAAAGACACTTTGCCATGGCGTATTGGCCATGGAAAGCGTATCTGTTGACGTTTGCTCACGAAACAATCCCATGGTTTTTACCTGTGGACTTTCGTAAGGTTTAGTCACCCTGCAGGAGGCAAAAACGGTAGCCGCTAGTGCAAGGGTGAACATCTGTTTTTTATAGGATAATGTCATTGTTTCTTCTTAATAAATGAATTAATGCTGCGGCGCTTTTTTAGCCTTAGTCGGATCAATAGCGTCTTCGTCATCATCGTCGTAAGTCTTTAAATGTAAAGGACCACTGATTTTTTCCTGTAACGTCTGGAAAATAATGAACAACACAGGGATCACAAATACCCCTAAGATTGTTCCGATAAGCATACCACCCACAGCACCTGTACCAATAGACTTGTTACCCACTGCACCGGCACCGGTAGAGAACATCAATGGAACCAATCCAAAGATGAAGGCAAATGAAGTCATTAAGATCGGTCTGAAACGTGCTACAGCACCTTGAATGGCCGACTGTACAATGTCCAGTCCCTGGCGTCTTCTTTCCAGAGCAAACTCCACAATCAAAATACCATTCTTGGCCAATAAACCAATAAGCATGATGAGGGAGATCTGAAGGTAAATGTTACTGTTTAATCCAAAGATGATCGAGAACAGATAAGCACCTGCCAAACCGAATGGAATAGATAGAATAACCGCAAATGGAAGAATATAACTTTCATATTGCGCACTCAACAGGAAGTAAACGAAGATCAGACATAGGATAAAGATAAATACCGTCTGACTTCCAGAAGCCAACTCTTCACGGGTAAGGCCAGAGAAATCATAACCATAACCTGCCGGTAATGATTCTTCAGCAACTTCCTGAATCGCTTTAATCGCATCCCCAGAACTGTAACCCATGTTCGGTGCACCTGTCACAGCAATCGAGCTGAAAAGGTTGAACCTCGAAATCGACTCCGGACCATATACTCTGGTCATGTTGATGAATTCCGTGATTGGCGCCATTTCTCCTTTGCTATTTCTAACAAATACTTTATTTAATCCTTCTGGATTTTTACGGTAATTGGCATCTGCCTGAATCATGACACGGTACTGCTTACCAAACTGGTTAAAGTTTGAAGCATAAAGACCTCCATAATAACCTTGTAAGGTATTCAGTACAGAATTTACTGTAATCCCAGCTTCCTTACATTTTTCCAGATTTACATCCAGCATATATTGTGGGAAATTCGGGTTAAAGGAAGTGGTCGCATATTGGATTTCCGGACGTTTAGACAGGTTGGCAAGGAAATCAGAGTTTACCTTGAACAATTCCTGAACGGTATGTCCACCTTTATCCTGTACCTGGAATTCAAATCCACCACTCTGGCCAAATCCTTGAATAGTAGGAGGGGAGATGAAGAAGATACTTGCATCTCTGATGCCTGCTGTTTTAGCGAAAAGTTCGCCTATAATTTCCTGAATCCCACGGTCGCGATCGCTCCATGTTTTTAGTTTCAGAATTACCATACTGTAAGCACTACCCTGACCAGCAGTAAAGTTTTGCCCTACAATACGCAAGGTGTTTTTTACTTCCGGGATGGTGTGTGCCAGACTATCTACTTGCTTCGCGATGATCGTTGAGCGCTCCATAGAAGCCGATGGCGGTAAGCTGATGTTGGCAAAAATAGTTCCCTGATCTTCCGAAGGAACAAAAGATGATGGCGTGGTTTTCATCATATAGAACAATGCACCACTAAACAACACAATAGAACCTAGTACAATCCATTTCTTAATAGAAAGGAACTGGATAGATTTCTTGTATTTGCTGGTTACATTGTCAAATGATACGTTGAAAGCCGTATAGAAACGTTGCATGAAGCTTTGATGCTTATGGTCGTCTGCATGTGGTTTCAGTAATAAAGCACACAATGCCGGACTTAAGGTCAATGCGTTTACTGCGGATAAGATAATCGCTACTGCAAGGGTAATACCGAATTGCTTGTAGAATACTCCTGTAGAACCTGTAATAAAGGTTACCGGAATAAATACGGCGGCCATAACCAGTGTAATCGAGATGATGGCTCCTGAGATTTCACTCATGGCATCAATGGTCGCTTTTCTGGCAGATTTATAACCATGATCTAATTTCGCATGGACGGCCTCCACTACCACAATCGCATCATCCACCACAATACCAATGGCGAGGACGAGTGCAAACAGGGTTAGTAAGTTGATTGTAAAACCAAATAAGTTTAAAAAGAAGAAGGTACCCACAATCGCTACCGGTACTGCTATCGCAGGAATTAAGGTGGAGCGGAAATCCTGTAGGAAAATAAAAACAACGATAAATACCAGGATAAAGGCTTCAATAAGGGTATGTACTACCTTCTCAATTGAAGCATCAAGGTTTTCATTTACATCAACAAGGTACACGTAACCTACACCTTTAGGGAAGTCTTTAGAAGCCTGTTCGATGATCTTTTTCGATTCAATGATTACGTCTCTTGCATTGGATCCAGGAGTCTGGCTAATCGCCATACCTACCGATGGTCTGCTGTTGGTGGTAATGTTTGAGCTATAACTTAAAGAACCCAGTTCTACTCTAGCCACATCTTTTAGTCGCAACAACTGGCCATTACCTGCTGATTTAACCACGATGTTTTCAAACTCAGTCGCTTTAGTTAACCTTCCTTTGTATTTGATTACATATTGGAAAGCTTCGTCACCATTCTCTCCAAATTTACCCGGTGCTGCTTCAATATTCTGCTCAGCCAATGCTGCAGAGATATCTGAAGGAATGAGGCTATACTGTGCCATCATATCTGGTTTTAACCAAATACGCATCGAGTAATCTTTAGATCCGAAAATCGTCGCATTACCAACACCAGTAACCCTTTGAATGGCGGGAACTAAGTTGATCTTTGCATAATTCTGTAAGAAAGTCTGGTCGTATGCCGGATTCTCACTGTAAAGTGAGAAAATCAACAAATTACTACTCTGACTCTTAGTTACAGTAACCCCTGCCTGTGTTACCTCTTGAGGCAATAAGCTGGTCGCCCTGGAAACCCTGTTCTGCACGTTTACGGCAGCTAAATCGGGATCAGTTCCTACTTTAAAGAAAATGTTAATACTTGCCGAACCATCATTGGTTGCTGTAGAGGTCATGTAAGTCATGTTCTCTACCCCGTTGATTTGCTCCTCAAGTGGTATGATTACGCTTTTAAGTACCACATCGGCATTTGCACCCGTATATGAAGCAGAAACCTGCACAGTAGGAGGGGCAATGTCAGGGTATTGTGAAATGGGCAGCGCGAGTAGCCCTAGTAGTCCCAGGATTACAATGATCACAGAGATCACTGTAGAAAGCACCGGGCGCTGTATGAATATCTTAAACATATATGGATCTTATTTTAAATCTGCGTAAACAACTGCATCGCTTACCGGGGATACTTTAATCTGAGTGTCGTCTTTTAAAGTGGCAACACCTTCTAATACAATTCTATCACCTGCTTTCAGGCCTTCTTCTACCACAAAGTAAGTACCTGCAGTATTTTTCATTACGGTGATGGCAGTGCTTTTCGTTTTACCATCCTTATCTACTACAACTGCAAAACGTTTGTCCTGTAATTCGAAAGTTGCACTCTGAGGAACCAGAATCGCATCTTTAATCGCATCAGGAATCCTTACTGTAGCACTGCTACCGCTGCGGATCATACCTTTAGGATTAGGGAAACTTGCACGTACATTTGCTGAACCTGTAGTGGTGTTAATTTGTCCAGTGATGGTTTGAATACGTCCTTTTTGGTCGTACAAAGTACCATCAGATAAGATCAGGGAAACTTCAGGAAGTTTAGCCAGCTTTTGAGCAAGCGTCATACCACTGCCGTCTTTAAAGAAGTGAAGCAATATTTTTTCATTAAATGCAAAATAAGCATATACGTTTCCTGTGCTGGATACCGTAGTCAATGGCTCTGCATTGTTACCACTCACTAAACTTCCTAAACGGAAAGGAATGGCACCCACAACGCCGTCAACCGGACTGGTTACTGTGGTATAACCTAAATTGGTTCTTGCATTAGATAAAGCTGCTTTTGCCTGTGCCAATGCAGCTAATTTTGCCTGGTAAGTATATTGTGCAGATTCTAACTCGTATTTACTGACGATGTCTTTTTCTACTAATGGTTTTACTTTGTTTACCGCCATATTTGCAGCACTCACTTCAGCTTCTGCACTTTTAATGCTTGCTGTAGCTGTGCGAACTTCCTGCTCATATTGTGGGGCATTGATTTTGAACAATGGCTGGCCTTTTCTAACGACAGAACCTTCATCTACATAAATCTTTTCCACATACCCATCTACTCTTGGTCTGATTTCTATATTTTGTTGTCCCTGAATACTTGCCGGGTAATCTGTGTTTAATGTTGCACTACGTGGCTGCAACTCTAATACTTTGTATTCTTTGACCTGTGCAGGTCCAGCGCCAGGGCCGCCTTGCTTTGATCCGCTATTTCCGCATGAACTGATAATCATTAATGCCGGAAGCAATAATAGTGATTGAATTGTGTATCTCATTTTTGTGGGTATTGTTCGTGTTTTGATTTTATAGGAAATAATATATATAGATTTTTAAGGGAAAATGGTTTCGTAGATCAGTTGCTTACGTTCTTCCATCAAAGTCGCGTACTCTTCATCATTCATGCCAAATAATGCCTTATGTAAGGGCGCGGTAAGGAAAGGATGTGCCATTAAAGAAAAAATATTCAGGATGAATTGCTTCGGATCCATTTTTTTAATGAGGCCTTTATCCATTTCTACCTGGATCTCTTCCATGAAGATTTTTACCGTTTTAGCCCTAGATTTCTTTTCATTTAAGATCACATTCCTATTCATTTCTGTGATGATGAAAAGCTGACGATAGGGGTAAAGTGCCGTTTCATCAATAAAGACTGAAATCAGGTTTCTGATTTTTTCTTTAAAGGGCATATTGGATTCAAAAACTTCATCCAGTGTGTTGATAAAGCCTCCTTGTGCTTCAGTGAATACCTGATCAAACAAGATATCTCGGGAGCGGAAGTAATAGTTTACGAGTGTACGGTTTACTCCGGCTGCATCCGCTATTTCTTGCGTGGTGGCATGTAATTTACCTTCTGCAAAGAATAGGTGTTTCGCCGTATCTTTTATGAGTTGTTCCGTACCAGTGTCGCGAGTTGACATATACTTTTAAGTTTAACAATTTTGTTAAACAAAAGTATTAATCTTGCTTTTGAGATAAAACACGGAATTGTAATGTTTAAGTTAAGAAAAGCTTTGTAACTGATTATTGACAAAAAAAAGGGCTCTAGGCCCTTTGTATAATTGATAATTACCGAATTTAGGATACAATAATTTTATTATTGTAGTCATTTTTACTGATGACTGATATTTAATATTATTCCGGGAAATGAAGTTTTACCTGTTCCAATGCAAATTCTAATTGCTGCTGCTCGGTGATTTCAGTGTTGTCTAAGATCACAGCATCATCTGCGCGGGTCAATGGACTTTCTACACGGGTAGTATCTGCGTAGTCTCTGTGTGCAAGATTTTCAAACACGTCTTCCAAACTGGTCGTCGTATCACCTTTGCTTTGCATTTCTTTGAAACGACGCTCTGCCCTGATCTTTGGATCCGCAGTCATGAAAAACTTAATCTGTGCATCCGGAAATACAGTAGTACCAATGTCACGACCATCCATTACAATGTTTTTGGACTTGCCCATGCGCTGCTGCTGCTTCACCATATCTTTGCGCACAAACTTGTTCGCCGAAACTTCACTTACCGCTTCAGAAACGGGCATCTGTCTGATTTCTTCCGACACTTCCTCACCATTTAAAGTGATGTGCGACTGGTAATCTCTTGAATGAAAGTTCAGTTCTATATGTTGTAAGGCATCTTTTACCGCTTCAGGATCATTAATATCTACATGATTACGGATAAAATATAGCGTTACCGCCCGATACATCGCCCCACTATCAATATAAATGAAACCTAGCTTCTTTGCCAGGGCTTTCGCCAAGGTACTTTTTCCACATGATGAGTAGCCATCAATAGCTACAACCAGATTTTTCCTCATATAGCGCAAAGTTAGTATTTTAGAGAATTGTTAGTCCAATTTTTTTTAAATGGCCGCTTTTCTTTAGCTACTTTTACGGCTATGTTACCTAATAAAGAAGATATCCTTAAAGTAGTCACCTTTAAAACCTCAAGAAGTGGGGGTAAAGGGGGCCAGAATGTAAACAAGGTTTCGAGTAAAGTAGAGCTGATCCTTCATATCGAATCCGCAGGTTTTTTTACGGAAGAAGAGAAAGCACTTTTAATGGAAAGATTAGCTCATAGGCTCGATCAGGAAGGAAACCTTCACATCGTTTCCCAGGAAGATAGAAGCCAGCTCATGAACAAAGAGCGAACGATCTTAAAATTAATCAGCCTCCTGAAATCGGCCCTTCACATTCAAAAGACAAGAAAGCCAACTAAGACACCAAAATCGGTGATCAGGAAAAGGCTACAGGACAAACAGAGCGTTTCCACAAAGAAAACCTTGAGGAAACGTCCTGCCCTGGACTAAATGAATAATCTGTATTAATTGAAACGGTAAAACATGCTGATACTACCATATTGGTGCGCTCTGGCAACACTTTTTACCTCCTTAGTCTTAAAGATCATCCCAAAATCAAAGGTGAACCGCTGACTACTATAATTGAATCCCAACTGCTGTGCAAAAACAACAGGTTTTACACCGAATGTAACCGGGCTGTTGTTGTTAAACATGCTCCCTTGTATGGTGGCATCATAAGCCACAAAATTTAACTGTGGTTTTGCATAAAAGAACAACTCACTTTTTACCAAATTCTTTGTTTTCGCTTGATTTCCAATCACCGAATTGGTATAAGCGGTATTGAAGAGCTGGTTAATTCTACCTGCTCTGAATAAAATACCTGCTCCAGCCCCACTAAAGGTCGTTCCAACATTGGCATATCCTTCAAAAGAGAAATCAGCAGCCTGATCTTTAAAGCGGTGTAATAATCGGGTGTATTGTGCAGATAGGTTGACCTGCATCTCTTCTTTAATCTGATAGTCCCAGCCTTGCAGCTCGTAGAAACCAACGGTATTGTGCAACAACTCCTGACCTTTTTCGGCAAGAGATGCCGGACCCGTAACCCCAACTTGCAGACTTGTTTTTATAATGCTTTCATTTTTATAAAACCAATTCAACCCACCCTCCGCATATAAATATCCTGCAAATGGACGGTCTTGTTTCGCAGGATCTGCTGCCGCTCCAGAATAAGGATTGTACATCTTCTGACCTACCGAAATTTCATAAGTTTTCTTTTCCAGCTTTTCCGAAAGCCCGCTTTGATTTAAAGCATGGCGGAAATTAATGAATAAGCCATTGGTGTAGTAGCGATCAGAACCCTGTAGCAGATAGGAGTCATTATCGCTCTTAAAGCCAAACTCATTTTTGAAATCCTGTGCCGAAACCGGATTCGATGCCAATATATATATCAGAGATAAAGGGAGCAGTACTTTGCTAATTGATTTCATTTTTATTTTTCTAAAAAAAAACTCCGGCAGATTTGCCGGAGTTGAATATCGTATTTTTTATGCTAAAAAGTATAACCAAGACTTAGACCACCATAATAAGGAAGGAAGAAATCTCTGCTGAAGACCGGACTTAAACCAATCCTGAAAGCGAAACCACTATCCTCTGGTTGTACCCGGTAGAAAAAACTCATAGTACCAATTACATTGCTTTCATTCTTATTGAAAAGGACTTCCGCATCTCCACTGGTAGAGATATATGTAGCACCCAAGCCAAGTTCAAAGTATTTCCCCTCTTTTCCTAACAGGTAGTTCAAAGATAAGGGAACTGTTGTTACCTTATCGCCATCTATGGAGAAGTAACCAATACCTGCTCTACCACCTAAACCATCTCTCTTATTGAAGAACCTGGAATCGTAATTCGCTGTAAAGGTTAAACCCTGACCACCCAGTTCAATAAATATATTTTGTGCCCTGGAGGTAGCAGGCGCTGTAGTACTACTGGTTTGTGCGAAAAGCTTAGTTGCGCTGGTTAAAGCTAAAACTAAGGTAAATGCTAGTGTTAATTTTTTCATTATGGTGTGTTTGGTGGCGCAATATTAAGCAAAAACAACCTAGTTTGCAATTGGCTTAATTTTTACACTTAAATCTTGCGCATCCTTTACCTTTTCTTTCATTAACGCCAGTTCAATTACTTCCTTCATCTCCGATACATAATGAAAATTCAGGTCTTTAATATAGCTTTCCTTGATTTCCAGGATGTCTTTTCTATTCGATTTACATAGAATGATATCTTTGATATTGGCACGTTTTGCTGCAAGGATTTTCTCCTTAATCCCACCTACAGGCAGTACTTTTCCACGTAAGGTGATCTCACCTGTCATAGCCAGATTAGATTTAACTTTACGCTGCGTAAATGCAGAGGTTAAGGCGGTCAACATGGTAATACCAGCAGATGGACCATCTTTTGGTGTTGCACCAGCAGGTACGTGTACATGGATATCCCATTGATCGAACAAGGCATAGTCAATTCCAAAAATAGCCGCATGAGAGCGTAAGTAAGCTAATGCAATCACTGCTGATTCTTTCATCACCTCACCCAGGTTACCGGTTAAGGTTAATTTTCCTTTACCCGGGCTTAAACTGGCCTCAATAAATAAAATATCTCCACCAACCTGTGTCCATGCTAAACCAGTCACCACTCCGGCAACTTCATTGCCTTCGTAAAGATCCTTATCGTAGATAGGGGCACCTAAAATGCGCTCCACATCTTCTAAAGTCAGATTTGGCTCGTAAGTTTCTTCCATTGCGATTTTAGTCGCCACACCACGTACCAATGAACCTATCTTTTTCTCCAGACCACGAACACCAGACTCTCTCGTATAATCTTCAATTACTTTTTCAATCAGACTATTCTTAAGAACGATGTCTTTTGATTTGATACCATGTTGCTCTTTTTGCTTAGGCAACAAGTATTTTTTCGCAATCTCAATCTTCTCCTCAATCGTATAACCATTCACTTCAATGATTTCCATACGATCCAGCAAAGCTGGTTGAATACTGCTCAATGAATTCGCAGTAGCAATAAATAACACATTGGAAAGGTCATAATCCGCCTCTACATAATGGTCATTGAAAGCACTGTTTTGCTCAGGATCCAATACCTCCAGTAATGCAGAAGAAGGGTCGCCTCTAAAATCAGCACCTACTTTATCAATTTCATCCAGTACAAATACAGGGTTTGCAGCTCCGGCTTTCTTAATCGATTGGATAATTCGGCCTGGCATTGCACCAATATAGGTCTTTCTATGGCCACGGATCTCGGCCTCATCTCTGATGCCGCCCAATGCCATACGTACGTATTTACGGTTCAATGCTTTCGCAATTGATTTTCCTAATGAGGTTTTACCTACTCCCGGAGGGCCTACCAAACAAATGATAGGGGCTTTCATGTCGCGTTTTAGTTTCAAGACAGCCAGGTACTCTATAATACGTTGTTTTACTTTTTCTAAACCAAAGTGATCTTTATCCAGTACGCGTTGCGCGCGTTTCAGGTCAAAATTGTCTTTGGTGAAATCATTCCATGGAAGGTCTAATAACAATTCCAGGTAATTGATTTGTATAGAATAATCAGGTGCTGCGGGATTCATTCTTCCCAGTTTATCCAGCTCCTTATTAAAATGTTCTTTAATCGGTTGTGCCCATTTCTTCTTCTTTGCACGTACCTGCAAAGCCTCGTATTCAAGGTCTGAAGAAGATCCACCCAGTTCTTCCTGAATGGTCTTTAATTGTTGATTCAGAAAATAATCCCTTTGCTGTTTGTCCAGGTCGGTGCGTACCTTAGATTGAATCTGGTTTTTCAACTCCAACATCTGAAGTTCCAGAGTCAATAGTTCCATCACCATCATCGCACGCTCACGCAGGTTGCCCATTTCCAGCATCTTTTGCTTATCAGAAACATCTGCATTCATGTTTGAAGAGATGAAATTGATGAGGAAAGAAGTGCTTTCTATGTTTTTTAATGCAATACCGGCTTCACTTGGAATGTTTGGCGACAATTGAATGATCTGCGAAGACATCTCCTTAATAGAGGCCACCATCGCTTTAAATTCTTTATCATTCTTGTGCTTGGACTCCTCAAACTTGCTGATGGTTACTTTAATGTAAGGCTCCGATTGAACTTCTTCAATTAGGCGGAAACGTTGTTTACCCTGAATAATCACGGTAGTATTTCCATCCGGCATTTGCAGCATCTTGATGATCTGTGCCACCGTTCCTACACTGTTCAGTTGCTCAAAAGTAGGATCCTCTATAGAAACATCCCGCTGGGAAACTACTCCGATAATTCGGTCACCTTTATAAGCTTCTTTAATTAGCTTAATAGATTTATCCCTGCCAACAGTAATTGGAATGACAACTCCTGGAAAAAGCACCGTATTCCTCAATGGAAGTATGGCCAGTATCTCAGGGGTTTCTTCATTGTTCATCTCATCTTCGTCTTGTTGTGACATCAGCGGGAAAAACTCTGTATCTTCATTTATAATGGGTAGTGCGTTGCTAAAATCAAAATGATCTTGTTTACTCATTTATTAAGTCTTTCTAAAATAAAAACGACAATCTGACAGTATGCCGTCCACGAAATTATTAATTATATTGTATTATCTATATTTTCAACTCCTGTGCCAAAAGAGTTGTCCCTCCTTTTCCCTGTTAAAAAGTCAGAGATAATATAGATTTACTAAAAACAATATGCGCAATTGTCTGACCTTTTTTTAAAAAAAATCAGAATAATTCTTCGGCTTATCATATTTTCATTTATTTAGCGTTTAAGAGAGATATTTGTAACTGGTATGATAGTTGCCTGCAAATACCTTTAAATTCCCGGAGCCTAAAAATTGTATTAATTTCAAAAGGAAAGGGAATCAAATCTAAATATATTTAATATTTTTAAATAAAACTTAATGAACTATTTCAAGCAAACCATCTTATTATTATTTGTCTTTTCTGCCCAGGTCGGCTTCGCACAAAACAGCGGCTACGATAAACTAGGCATTCAGGCCATGATGAAAGGGGATTTTAAAGGTGCAGTTGGACAATTAGAGAAGGCGGATACTAAAACCCCAAACAATGCGAATGTGTTGAAAATGCTGGGATATTCTTACTTTCAATGTGGAGACTTCGAAAACTCAATTGCTACTTATAGCCGCTTACTGGTATTAAAGCCATCAGATTATTCTGCCTATTATTATAGAGGTAAAGCGAGATTGAATATTGCAAATGATCCAAAAGAGTCTCTAAGCCAAATGAGAGATAACTTTTATCTATCCTCAATTAAAGATTTTACCAAAGCAATTGAGATAAATGGGGAAGAAGATATACAGTTGATGCAAAATAGAGGATTGGCTTATAAAGATTACGCCATCTATAAATCGTATAAAGTAAAGAAAGCAGCAGAAAAAGCAGCTGTCATCGCTTTATTTAACAACTCTATTGCTGATTTTCAAAAGGTATTGGTAGTACAACCTCTACGTAAGGATATTATTGGTTTAATCGACTACGTGAAAGCACAGATTTCCAGCCTAAAATAACAGGAAAATTCCTTTAACAGATTTAATGCCTGCTATTGTAACCGCAATAGCAGGCATTTTTATTATACTTCCGCCCCGTCAAAAATTTCTACGAATTTGGAACGACTCAAAGGTTTAGTCAAGAAGTCCGTCACAACAGGAATGTTCTGAGAACGCTCCAACTCTGATGGAGAGATCGAAGAAGAAACAATGTAAATTTCAATCTTCTTACTCATCTTTGGCTCCAATAATGAAAATTCTTCTAGGAATCCCCAGCCATCTAATACCGGCATATTTAAATCCAAGAAGATAACATCTGGTAATGAATCCGGTTGATTTGCAAATAATTCCAAATCTAATAAAGCTTTTTTTCCATCTTCAAAGACGGTCAGGTCGGTACTTAGATTGGCAACCTGTAACGTTTTTCTAGTTAAAAAAACGAAAATAGTGTCGTCATCTATCAGATAAAATTTTTTCATTGGATTATATTTATTCGTTGGTTATCATTCTGTTTATTTGTAATATCTGGGATTCTATACCTGCTAAGTCATTGAATCCTGTTGTTGCTGTTCATTCTGGTGGCAGGATCTGGTTATCCTCTGCCTGGTGTACAATAGAAGCAATAGACTCATTTAATTGAGCGGTAGACTCCTTTAACATATAAAGTAAATCAATATGGTCGCCGTGTGGATTTTGGAGCATCATCTCTGTTAAACTCATGATATTCGTTAATGGTGCCCTTACCTTATGACTCTGAATCCAGGCAATTTCTTTAAAATCCTGATTTTGCTTTTCAATCATCCGTACGTAATTCATTCTTTTAGAAACATCTGTAGCAAGAACCAATCTTGCGTCCAGTCCTTCCAGATTCACAATGGTGGTATCGATCTCTACGGGAAATAAATGCCCGCTTTTGTCCATATGCGTTAGAATCCCGGAATACTCTCTGGTCTTAATGGTACTAAAAATGTCCATTAGCTTGCTGATCTCAGAAGCAGGTCTGATTTTAGTAATGTTCATCGATAGAAACTCTTCCTGAGAATACCCGTATTTTTTTACTGCAGCATCATTTACCTTTAGGAAATTACCGGTCGTTAACTCAAAAATGTACATTGGCACCGGGTTGGAATCAAAGATATTCCGATAATAACGTTCAGAAGCATCCAGCTTTTTCACCAGCATCGCCTCCTTAATCCTGGTCTTTTCAAAACCATTGAGGATGGTACTGATCATAAATACACTCACAAAACTTACAAATATGAAATTCCAGGAATAGGCAATCCATAAGGTAAGGTCATATGTATCGGATAAGGCATTGGGGAAAATCTTAAACTCAATGATGAGCCCTATCAGCACACAAATGATAATATTGACCACCAATGGAATATAAGTGGCTTTCGTTGGAAAGATCATTGCCGTGAAAAAGGTAATGATCAACAAGTATAAAGCACCAGGCCCATCTGAACCTACGAAAAGCAGGTAAAGAAGGGCAATGAGATAGAGTAGGGCAACCACGATCACCATTCTATAATCCAATTTAATTTTTCTATTTACTACAAAACCCATAAGAGAAATGATAACAACCACCATAAATACCGGAAAGAATACTTTCCCATTAACGAGCTCATTGACCAGGAACAAAAGGATACCAACCATGCCTAATGGGAGGCAATACATCATCGTATCTCTAAATAAATCCAGTTTCCAGGGACTGATCCTGAAAAGCTTGAATTCATGATTAGCGGGGATAACATATAGAAATGTTTTCCTGTATTTGTTCAAGTATGACTTAATTGTTGCCATTTTTCAAAGGATCAATGTCTTAAATGAATTTATACCGCTGATATGAGTACATTAAATGAGGAATTTATTTCCCGAAATCTGACAGTGTAGGTATCGGGTTGTATATAAACCGTTTAGTTGTATTTCATAAAAGATACGCTCTTGCTTCTATTAGGCGTTTTGCTCGTTTAACGCCTTATATTTACACTCCAGATAGGCCTATTATCATGCCAATGTTGTAGTGTAATTGGGCACAGTAAATCCTGATTCGGAAGGATTCTGAATCAGGATTTACTGTGCCATTAAGATTATAGATATAGGTAAAATAGAAGTTCCTTTATTTGAATCTTCCGGTGATCCGGTAATTCTTTTCGGAAAGTAACCTGATGTGCTGGTTCTTTTTCACTTCATATAAGCTGTCAGGGAAATAAGACAGTGTATCTGAAGAAGTATAAAGGGTATTCGAGTTGCGAATCACAATACTAAGGCCGTAAATCTGGCCGTTCTTTTTGATGACTTTCATTTCTTTTACCGGAACCTTCTCATTGTTGGAGGTATAAAGTTCTATACTGTCCGTTTTTTTAACCTGAAACAAACCTTTCCAGGCCGACTTATTCAGATCGGCATCTGAGAATATACTCAGTTCTTTTTCCCAGTTTGGGATAACCAGGTCTTTGCTTTCTATGGAGTCATTCACAACCACCGTTTTATGAATCAGGGGCTTCTTGCGATTTAATCTCGTCGCTTCTCCGGCAAAGTATCCTTTAAGGTCGAAATAAGGATGCACCTCCTTTTGTTGGGTCACAGCCGAGTCTCCACAGCCAAAACACAACAAAAGAAAAGCACCTAATAACAAACTGTTTCTCATTATACCAGACAATTACCGGTCATGATCGCTGGTTTCTCAATACCCATAATCTTTAAGATCGTAGGGGCGATATCACCAAGTTTTCCGTCAGCAATGGTTTTATAATCATTGTCGATTAAAATACAAGGAACAAGGTTGGTGGTATGGGCAGTATTAACCGATCCATCCGCGTTACGCATATATTCCGAGTTTCCATGATCCGCAAGGATGATGAAAGAATAACCGTTCTCTATTCCTTTTTTTACCACTTGCTCTGCACAATGGTCGGCAGTTTCTACAGCTTTAATTACAGCCTCAAAAACACCAGTATGACCTACCATATCCGGATTAGCAAAATTCAGACAAACAAAATCCGGCCAGCCAGATTCCAGTTCTTTTGAAATGGCTTCTGTAATTCCTGCCGCACTCATCTCTGGTTGCAAATCATAAGTAGCCACTTTCGGAGATGGAATAAGAATTCTCTTTTCATTCTCAAATTCTAACTCTCTGCCACCAGAGAAAAAGAAAGTAACGTGTGGATATTTTTCAGTCTCCGCAATACGGATTTGATTCTTGTGGTTTTTCTCCAATACTTCTCCCAACGTTTCCGTAAGGTCATCTTTGGTGAAAACAACTTTTACATTTTCGAAGTTTTCATCATAGGTAGTCATCGTCACATAGTATAATGGCAATTTATGCATCCCAAAATCAGGATAGTCATTCTGCGTCAATGCCGCAGTAATTTCTCTACCTCTGTCCGTTCTGTAATTGAAACAGATCACCACATCATCAGGTTGTATGGTTGCTACCGGGCTGCCATCAGGCTGAGTCACTACAATTGGTTTGGTAAACTCATCTGTGATGCCTTCGCTATAAGATTGCTCAATAGCCTTTACTGCATCAGTAGCTGGTTGCCCAATACCTTTGGTCATCACATCATAAGCAAGTTTTACCCTTTCCCAACGTGAATCTCTGTCCATTGCGTAATAACGACCAACTAAACTGGCAATTTTACCTGTTGAACTTTCCAGGTGATGCTCTAAGTCTTTAATGAAGGTCAATCCTGAGTTCGGATCGGTATCTCTACCATCCAGGAAAGCATGTACAAATACATCGTTCAATCCTTGTTCACCAGCAGCATCACATAACGCTTTCAGGTGATTGATATGGGCATGCACACCACCATCAGAAACTAGTCCGATGAAATGAACTGCCTTGTTATTTTGTTTTGCATAGTTAAAAGCATCCAGTAACACCGGGTTCTGGTGAAGTGTTCTATCTTCAATTGCCTTATTAATTCTGCCTAATTCCTGATAAACTACTCTGCCTGCACCTAAATTCATGTGTCCAACTTCCGAATTTCCCATTTGTCCGGCCGGTAAACCTACCGCTACACCTGAAGCTTCCAATTTGGAATTAGGATAGTTTTTCAATAAAGAGTCAAAGAAAGGAGTGTTAGCTGCATACGCGGCATCGGAACTGTCCTGGTTTCCGTAACCCCAGCCGTCAAGAATAAGTAGAACTAATTTTTTATTATTCATCATGAATTAATTTAATATTTGTCGCACGATTGTGTATCAATCTAACAAATATAAGCGTATTGTGTGTTTTTTTTGAGCCTAATTGTAATTCAACTGTAGTATATTTGTTTTCGTTGCTAGGGTCAATAATGGCATAATTTATGTAACATTGACCAGTTAGCTATATAGAGAATATGAAGCCCTTACTTTTTTTTACGATTCTGTTTACCTCTTTTTCCTCTGCTATTGCTATTCAAAGCGATATTATTGACAATCTTTCCGGTTATTTTAAAGCTGGTAATGCAAAAGATATAGCTCAAAGTTTTTCTTCTTCTGTAGAACTCATCATCATTGATGAAGAAGATGTATACTCTAAAGCACAGGCCGAGCAGATTCTAAGGAACTTCTTTGGCAAGTATCCACCTATAAAATCATCGGTTACGCATACCATTAATGCCAATCCGAACTTCCGATTTGGCATCCTTACTCTCCAGACAAAGAATGGGAAATTTCGCGTTTCGATCACGATGAAAAAATCAAATAATGCTTTTTTTATTACGGAATTGAGAATAGAGCCGGATAAATAATAGTAAAAATGCTATTTTTGGGTTTAATTTTAAGTTTTGGATAAGCAAATCATAGATCAATTCATAAAAAACGCTGTTGCCGAGGATTTAGGTGATGGGGATCATACTTCACTTTCTACCATTCCTGCTAATGCACAAGGCAAGGCAAAATTGCTGATTAAAGAGGATGGGATTATTGCAGGGATAGAACTCGCTGTAGCAATTTTTAACTATATTGATCCTGAGTTAGTAGTCGAACTGAATATTGCAGATGGTGCAGCAGTTAAATATGGAGATATCGCATTGACAGTTTCAGGTAGCACACATTCTATTTTGTTAGCCGAGCGACTGGTTTTAAACTGTATGCAAAGGATGAGTGGTATTGCCACGAAAACCAATCATATTGTTGGCCTCCTGGCTAAGTATCCTACCAAACTGTTAGATACCCGAAAAACTACACCTGGATTAAGGTACCTGGAAAAATGGGCTGTTGTGATCGGAGGCGGAGTAAATCACCGCATCGGTTTATACGACATGATCTTAATTAAAGATAACCATGTAGACTATGCCGGTGGAATCGCGAATGCGATTAAAGCCGCCAACCAATATTTAGCGGATAAAAATAAAGATTTACAGATAGAGATAGAAGTGAGAAACCTTTCGGAGTTAAATGATGTTTTAATGAACAGAGGCGTAGACAGAATCATGTTGGATAATTTTAGCTTTGCGGATTTAAAAGAAGCGGTCAAGGTGATCGATGGCAGATTTGTGACAGAGGCGTCCGGTGGAATCACCGAAGAAAATGTTGCGGAATACGCAGCATGTGGGGTAGATTTTATATCTATGGGCGCTTTAACCCACTCTGTTAAAAGTTTAGACATGAGTTTAAAAGCATGCTAAATAACCTAATTCATCAGAATTTGATTCTGTTTTTTTACTATAATTGCAGTTAATGATTTCGGTCTATTCAATATCAGCAGTAATTTTAGCATATTTATTTGGGTCTATACCAACAGCGGTATGGCTCGGACAAGCATTTTACGGTGTCGACGTGAGGGAGTATGGTAGTGGGAATGCCGGTGCAACCAATACTTTTAGGGTATTGGGGAAACGTGCAGGACTTGCCGTGATGACGATAGATATCGCCAAAGGCTATACTGCAACCAAACTTGCCTATTTTATAGGGCTATCGGTTACCGGGCCTCAAAACTCTTCTCAATTTATCAATTATGAACTTGCATTGGGTGTAACCGCTGTGATGGGACATTTATTCCCAATATTTGCGGGCTTCAGGGGCGGTAAGGGAGTGGCTACACTTTTTGGAATGATTTTGGCAGTTAACTTCCCGGCAGCAATGCTTTGTGTTCTTGTTTTTGTAGTCGTGCTTTTAACGACCAAGTACGTATCATTAAGCTCTATTTGTGCAGGTTTTACCTTCCCATTGAGCATTATTTTCATCCTCCATTCTTCCATTAAATCGGAAGTACTGTATGGAATGTGTGTATGTATACTTATTCTGGTGACACATCAGAAGAATCTTGAGCGACTCCTCATGGGCAAAGAATCCAAAGTTTACCTGTTTAAAAAGAAAACAACCTAAAACAAAGAATTCATGAAAGCTTTAAATTTAACGGTCATTGCTGCGGCGATGCTTTCCATCTCCTCCTGCTCTACTGTTCCTTTAACAGGACGTAGCAGACTGAGCATTGTGAGTGAAAGTGAAATGCAGAATGTGGCCGCTCAAAGCTACACCTCTTTGCTGAGAGACCCTAAAACAAAGGTGCTTAACAATGCAGATGCAGCAAGAGTAAAAAGAGTAGGGCAGAAGATTCAAGCTGCCGTTACCAAATATATGAATGCCAATGGCTATGCCAGTCAGATCCAGGGATTCAACTGGGAATTTAACCTGATCGATAGTAAAGAAGTAAATGCCTGGTGTATGCCTGGTGGTAAAGTCGCGGTTTACAGCGGTATTTTACCAATCGCTAAAGACGATGCCGGACTGGCAACAGTAATGGGGCATGAGATTGCACATGCGATTGCACAACACTCCTCAGAAAGGGCTTCACAAGCTACTTTAGCGCAGGCTGGAGGTAGTTTATTAGGTGCTGCTACTTCAGGTAAATCTCAAATGGCACAATCGATTATCAATCAGGCTTATGGTTTGGGTGCGCAAGGTTTTGTGTTATTACCGAATTCCAGAAAGCAAGAACTGGAAGCAGATCAGTTGGGATTGATTTTTATGTCTATGGCTGGTTATGATCCTACAAGTGCCATTTCTTTCTGGCAACGAATGGCTGCAGCAAGTGCAGGCGCTCAAAAACCATCAGAGTTTTTAAGTACTCACCCTTCCGATGCAACACGTATTGCTCAGATTCAGCGACTTTTACCAGAAGCTAAAAAATATTTTAACTCTACTACCGGAAAGCCAATTAAGTAATCGGAAGTTTAAGATTTAACAGTAGGCTGTTACCATCGGGTAACGGCCTTTTTAATGCGTTAAAGTCTGGATGATAGCTGATGCTTTCAACATGCATTCTTCATATTCATCGTTCGCATTGGCCGCATAAGTAATGGCGCCACCAACCTGGAACGATAGGTGCTTGTTGCTTTCCTGATAAAGGATGCTGCGGATGATCACGTTGAAGTCGAATTCCCCATCTGGGCTGATATAGCCAAAAGAGCCTGAATAAGCACCTCTTTTGCTCAATTCATACTTTTCTATCAGTTCCATAGCCGAGATCTTTGGCGCGCCTGTCATAGAGCCCATTGGGAAGGTATTCTTAATGGCTGCAACGAAATGTAGCTCAGGATCCAGCTCGCAACTGATCGTTGAAATCATCTGGTGTACTTGCGGGAAGCTGTAGATGCCAAAAAGTTCCTCTACCTTAACACTTCCTTTTAAGGCGCTTTTGGTAAGGTCATTGCGAACCAGGTCCACAATCATTACATTCTCCGCTTGTTCTTTTATATTTTCACTTAGGGCCTGTTTGATCTGCTCATCGGCCAGTTCGTCTTTGCTACGTCGGGCAGTGCCTTTGATGGGCTGAGAGATCAATTTATTGCTACGTTTGCAAAGAAACCTTTCCGGACTGGCAGAAAGGATGTACTGGTCATTGATTTTGAAATATCCTGCAAATGGGGTAGGAGAAAGTGCATTGAGCTGCTCAAATACATACAAGGGGTCAATCTCTGCATTTTCGGCAAAGAACTCCTGACAATAAGTAACTTCATAGATATCGCCTCTGCTGATGTGCTGATGGAGTTGTTTGATTTTCTCCAAATAGCTGTCCTTGTCCATTGAAGCCTGAATATTCAGAGGAGGATAGGTTTTTTCCTGCGGAATTTCAAAGTTCGCTATTTCTTTCAGTACCTCCGGGCTTCCAAGAATCACCTGTACCTGACCATCTTTCCAGGCGATTAAATATTGAGGAACGAAGAAAAATAAGGCTGGAAACTCGTGAAAATCGGGGTGATTGGATTGCAGCTGTTCATGTTCGTTCTTCAGGTCATAGCTGAATAACCCAAACATCCAGGTTTTCTGCTGTTCATAAAAAGCTTGCAAGGCTTCAAATGCCCCCCCAATTTCTTTAGAAAGTACTTGTTTAGCACCAGCGGCAACGATAAAATCAAATTTCCCGTAAGGATCAGTGTAATTGTTGGAGTCTAAACAGCAGCAGATGTCAAAAGTATTGGCCCAGTGTAGTGCCTTACTTTTAAATAACGATAATTCCAGATGGCTCATTTCGCTACAAAGGTAAGGGAAAACAGGGTATAAAAAAAGGCGGCCATTGGCCGCCTTTAGTATATATCTGAAGAATAATTCTAGATCAATTCTAAAGTTTGTACTCTATCTGGTCCAACAGAAAGGTATTTTACTGGTACTTCCAGTTCTTTCTCTAAGAAAGCAATGTAAGCTGAAAGTTTCGCAGGAATATCTGCTACCTGATTTACCTTGGTTACATCAGTTTTCCAACCTTCGATCGCTTTTAAAACAGGCGTAGGTTTCACAGAAATGATGTCGTATGGCATATAATCAATAGTTTCACCATTGTGCTCATAATGAGTACATGCATAAATGGTATCAAAACCATCCAATACATCTGCTTTCATCATGATCAGTTCAGTTACACCATTTAACATGATCGCATATTTCAATGCTGGGATATCAATCCATCCACAACGACGGGCACGGCCTGTTGTTGCACCGAATTCATGACCCACCTGACGTAGGTTTTCACCAACTTCGTCATCCAATTCCGTAGGGAATGGACCACCACCAACACGTGTACAGTAAGCTTTGAAAATACCGTATACATTGCCGATTCTGTTTGGTGCAATACCTAAACCAGTACAAGCACCAGCAGTAGTAGTGTTTGAAGAAGTTACAAATGGATAAGAACCGAAGTCAATGTCTAATAATGTTCCTTGCGCACCTTCTGCCAATACTTTCTTTCCTGCTTTAAGGAAACCATTTACATAATGCTCACTATCTACATGAGGAATGCTTTTGATAAACTCAATTGCTTCAAAGAATGCAGCTTCTTTTTCCGTTAGATCGTATTCGAATTCATAATGAGAAAGAATCTCTTTATGTTTCTCTACCAATTTGTTGTAACGTTCTTTGAAATCAGGAAGTGTAGTATCACCGATTCTTAAACCGTTACGACCGGTTTTGTCCATATAAGTTGGGCCAATACCTTTTAGTGTAGAACCGATTTTGTCCTTACCCATTCTTTGCTCATTTGCAGCATCCAATAATTGGTGCGTTGGCAAAATCAAATGCGCTTTACGGGCAATAACCAATTTACCTGTTGCAATAGGATCATGTCCTGCTGCTCTAAGGTTGTCTAACTCTCTTTTTAGAATGATCGGGTCAATAACCACACCATTACCAATAAGATTCATTGTTTTTTCATTGAAAATACCTGATGGTATGGTATTTAAAACAAACTTTTTGCCATCAAACTCTAAAGTATGTCCGGCATTCGGACCGCCTTGAAAACGAGCTATCAAATCATATTGAGGACTTAATACATCAACAATTTTTCCCTTGCCTTCATCGCCCCATTGCAGGCCCAGAAGCACGTCTACTTGCGTCATTATTTAAATTTGAATATTATAAATTGGATATGTTAACTTGCATGTTTTATTTCGCTATTCTGATTGTTCATCGCATTTTTTGCAGTGCAATCGAAACAAACGCCATAAAGATTTAGAGAGTGGTGTTTAATTTCAAACTTTAGCAAATCACCAACCATACTCTGTATCTGATGAATGCGCGGATCGCAAAATTCTACTACTTTCCCGCAGTCAATACAAATGATATGGTCATGTTGATGGTAGCCGTAAGATTTCTCAAACTGCGCCATGTTCTTGCCAAACTGATGTTTAGTTACTAAATCACAGGAAACCAATAACTCTAAAGTGTTGTATACAGTAGCTCTGCTCACACGATATTTTTGGTTTTTCATGTGGATATAGAGGGTCTCTACATCGAAATGGTCATCTCTGGAATATATTTCTTCTAAGATGGCAAAACGTTCCGGTGTTTTTCTCAGACTCTTATTTTCGAGGTAAGCTTCGAATATTTTTCTCACTAACTCGCTGTTGTGGTTTGTAGACATAGTTTTTAAACTCCTTTCAAAGGTACCAATTTTTATATAAACCTGTATGTTTTATTCGTTTTTTTAGGCATCAAAACGGGTAACAGCCGTTACACCTTTTACTTCCAATAGATTTTTAATCAGGTTGTCTAAGTGTTCTTTATCGTTTACATAGACCATAATTGAGCCATCAAAGATGCCATTATCTGTGTCGACAGTGATAGAACGCATATTTACCTTGAAATCTCCGGAAATTACCTTTGTGATGTTATTGATCAAACCTACGTCATCTATTCCAATAATATGCAATCCGGTTAAGAACGTGAGTTCCTGCTGACGGTTCCACTTGGCTTTCACTACACGGTACCCATAATTGGCCATCAGCTGTGCGGCATTCGGACAATTGGTACGGTGGATTTTGATGCCTTCATTTACGGTTACAAAACCAAAAACGTCATCCCCTGGAATAGGATTACAACAGGCCGCAAGCGTATAGTCGATCTTTTGCAAGTCTTCACCGATCAAAAGAATATCAGATTCAGGTCCTTTAACTCTGCTCAGTAAAGCCTCAATCTTTTGATTGTCGCTTTTTTCAGAAGAACCTCTGTTTTCAATCTCTTTTTCACTCGCCAGGTAATCTTTCAGGTCTTTCAACTCGATCTTTCCTTTCGCAACAGCGATGAAAAGCTCCTGTGTAGATGGAAGTTTGAAGAAATAAGTCAGCTTGTTCAGGTTGTCTGTATTGTAAGTGATCTTTAACGATTTTAACTTACGCTCCAACGTTTCTTTACCCTGATCAGCTATTTTCCTTTTCTCTTCTTTTAATGATGATTTGATTTTCGACTTAGCCTTAGCCGTCACCACAATATTCAGCCAATCTTCTTTTGGCGTCTGTTTACTCGAGGTGATGATTTCTACCTGATCTCCATTCTGTAGCTTGTAGGACAAAGGAACCAATTTATGGTTCACTTTTGCACCAATACATTTGGCACCTACATCAGTATGGATTTCAAAGGCAAAGTCTAATGCTGTAGCACCCAATGGCAATTGAAGTAAAGCTCCTTTTGGGGTGAAGATGAAAATCTCATCAGAGAAGAGGTTCATTTTGAAATCATCCAGGAAGTCTAACGCATTCGCTTCCGGATTGTTCAACATCTCTCTCACTTTCATGATCCATTGGTCAAGACCATTGTCATTGCTGGATTCTTTATATTTCCAGTGTGCAGCAAAACCTTTTTCTGCAATCTCATTCATCCGCTGTGTACGGATCTGAACTTCTACCCATTGCCCTTTAGGGCCCATTACAGTAGTATGCAGCGATTCATAACCGTTTCCTTTTGGGGAAGAAACCCAGTCGCGCAAACGATCCGGATTCGGACGGTATAAATCAGTTACTATAGAATATGCCTTCCAGCAATCTGCTTTTTCATTCTCAGGTGCGCTGTCCAGAATGATCCTGATAGCGAAAAGATCATACACTTCCTCAAAAGGAATGTTCTTGCTTTTCATCTTGTTCCAGATGGAATGGATAGATTTCGGGCGGCCATAGATATCTGCCGTTAGTCCCTGTTCTGCCAGGATTTCATTGATTGGCTCCACAAATCTCTTGATAAATAAAGTCCTTTCGGCCTTTTTCTCATTCAATTGTGTTGCAATGTATTTATAAGTGTCTGGCTCCAGATATTTCATGGAAAGATCTTCCAGCTCAGATTTAATGGCATATAACCCGAGGCGATGGGCCAGGGGAGCATAAAGGTAAATGGTTTCCGAAGCGATTTTCAACTGCTTATGTCTGGGCATAAAGTCCATCGTCCGCATGTTGTGTAAACGATCGGCCAGTTTAATCAGAATTACCCGCACATCATCTGCCAGTGTCAGGAGCATCTTACGGAAATTCTCCGCCTGTAAAGAACTGTTGTAATCAAAAACACCAGATATTTTAGTCAGACCATCGATGATTTTGGCAGTTTTCTTGCCAAATTCACGCTCAATATCTTCCAGTGTAATGTCTGTATCTTCTACTACATCGTGTAATAACGCGCATACAATCGAAGTGGTTCCTAATCCGATCTCTTCTGCGGCGATCTGCGCAACAGCAATAGGGTGGTAAATATAAGGCTCACCAGATTTTCTACGCATATTTTTATGGCTTTCCAATGCCATATCAAATGCTTTCCGGATTTCCTTTTTATCCCCCCTCTGAAGTGTTGGCTTACAGGCACGCAAAAGCGCTCGGTATCGCTTCAATATCTCTTGCTTCTCTGCTTCTAAATCAATCACTAGTGTGTTCTTCATCAATCTAAATTGTTTTTCGGTAATGTTATCGGTTAGGGATCGCGCTTCAAATGGCAAATGAACCTAAAATTTTACTCAAATGCTAGTTTATTGCTCCTATACTTTTGTTAATATAAGCTTTTTGTAAAGATCCTATAACGATACACAATAATTCATCCAATTTTAAGTTTCTCCTTAGGTTAATCCTGTTCGTTCCTAACCGATCATTTTGTGGAATGATCATTGGTATTTCATTTGTATTATTTACGTCAGGATGATAAGCTTTCTTTGTGAAAACTTTATCTTAGAATCGTAATCAATTAATATATTTAAATTAGCCTTCAAAGAAGAGGTATAAATTTATGAAATTTTATAGGTTGTTTTTTCTGTCAATTGTCATGATTACAGCTGCTTCTGCGAAAGCTCAGATGGGCAATGTAAACGTGAAATACCCTGTATTGGGGAAAAACGACACTATCCGAGTGGCTTCCACTAATGAGAACGGGGAGATGATCCCCTGGATTCCGCTCAATGAGGTGGTCATCTATGGTTATCGGATATTTAAGACCCCCGAAGATCGTGCTGCTTATAACCGTTTGCGTTACAATGTGATGAAGGTAATGCCTTATGCGCTTTATGCCAAGCGGAGATATGAACAACTGGAAAAGGATTTGGCCCTGGCAACCGATAAAAAGGAACAGAAGAAGCTGGTTAAACAATGTGATAAAGAGATTAAAGACATGTTTAACCGGGAAATTAAGGAACTGACGATTTCTCAGGGACAGATTTTAACGAAGCTGATCGACAGGGAGGTAGGACGGACCACCTATGAAATTGTAAAAGAAACTAAAGGAGGCATTACCGCCTTTTTATACCAATCAGTAGCCAGAGTTGTTGGCCATAACCTAAAAAGTAAATACAACCCATCGGAAGAGCGGGACATTGAAGCAATCATTCTTTCTTCTGGGTTTTACCAATAAAATATGTCGGATCACCTAAAAAGTATACACCAGTTTAAGGTAAAATTGCTCAATGGAACAGAAAAGAACCTTTCAGATTATAAAAACAAAAACTTATTAATTGTAAATATTGCTTCGGCTTGTGGTTTCGCACCACAGCTAAAGGAATTACAGCAGCTAAGGGAAGAACTGAAATCCCAGGATTTTGAAGTCCTAGCCTTTCCTTCAAATGATTTTGGCAGACAAGAACCTTTAGAAGGTGCCGGAATTCAGGAGTTCTGTGAGTTAAATTATGGGGTAGAATTTCCTGTATTTGAGAAAACAATGGTCAGAGGCGAACATGCACATCCCTTGTTTAAATTCCTGGGGGATAAAAAGCTCAATGGACAGCTGTCTTCCACACCAAGATGGAACTTTCATAAATATTTGATCAATAAAAAGGGAGAAGTGGTGGACTATTTCTTTCCCTTTACCAAACCTATGTCCACCAAAGTAAAGAAGAAGATACAGCGACTGGGATAATAAATCCCAACAATTTTTAAACGTTATGAAGTTAGATATATTAGTGCTTGCAGTTCACCCGGATGATGCAGAATTAGGCTGTTCGGGCACTATAGCAAAACACATTGCCCTTGGTAAAAAGGTAGGAATTATTGATTTTACCAGAGGTGAGCTGGGAACCAGAGGCTCTGCAGAAATCAGAGATGAGGAAGCTGCAGAATCAGCCAGAGTTTTAGGCATCCATGCCCGTGAAAACCTGCGTTTCAGAGATGGATTTTTTACCAATGATGAAGAACACCGCCTGGCCATTATCAGGATGATCCGTAAATATCAGCCAGATATTATTTTAACCAATGCGCTCCACGATAGACATCCGGATCATGGTCGTGCCGGCGACCTGAGTAATGATGCTTGTTTTCTGTCGGGCCTCCCTAAAATCCACACCGAAATTGATGGGATTGCACAGGAAGCATGGAGACCAAGGTTGGTGTTGCAGTACATCCAGGATAGATATATTGAACCAGATATCATTATAGACATTACCCCATTTATTCAAACCAAGATCGATTCTATTAAAGCATTTAAAACACAGTTTTTTAATCCGGATCATGAAGAACAGGAAACTTATATCTCCTCACCGGATTTTTTCGATAGCGTGATTGGCCGTGCCCGTGAGTTTGGTAAATCTATTGGTGCTACTTACGGAGAAGGATTTACCTCCCGTAAACTGCTTGGTGTAAATGATCTTTTCAATTTAAGATAATCCTTTTTCAGCAAGGATTTGCATTACTGGAAAGGGCATCCTCGCTGAAAACTAACAAAATCGCCTTTTTGCTGTTTTTAATAGAAACAGCAAAATATGGCGAATATCTTTTCTTCCCTCAAAAATGCCTACACGCTTTTCAAAAGTGTAGACTTCCAGAAACTGGAAGCCCTCTCTAAAAAGGTCGACCTGACTAAAATTGTAGATTCGGTATCCAATCTTGATGAAACACAATTGCAGGGACTCATGAAAATGATTGGAACACCGCATAAACAACGGGAGCTTCCGCCAATTGAAGGTGATTTTTACCACCTCGGTGATGAAGCCCTAAAAGAAGAAGACCGCGCTTTACAACTTAAAGTAAGAGAATTCCTGGAAAGAGAAGTGAAACCTGTGGTCAATAAATACTGGCTGAAAGCAGAATTCCCTTTCGAGCTGATCCCTGGAATAGCTGAACTCAATATCTGCGGCCTCACCTATAAAGGCTATGGTTGTCCAAATAAATCAAACTTAATGGAAGGCATCCTCGCGATGGAAATGGCCAGAGTAGATACTTCTATGTCTACTTTTTTTGGCGTGCAAAGCGGGTTGGCGATGGGTTCTATCTATTTGTTAGGCTCAGAAGCGCAAAAAGAACAATGGTTGCCAGATATGCAGCAAATGAAAACAATCGGTGCTTTTGGGTTAACGGAACCGGAGGTTGGCTCTGGAGTAGCAGGGGGATTAACGACCACCGCGAAACGTCAGGGTAACAAATGGATTTTAAACGGGCAAAAGAAATGGATTGGCAATGCGCCTTTTTCTGATGTCACGATCATCTGGGCAAGAGATCTGGAAGATCAGGAAGTAAAAGGTTTCCTCATTAAAAAAGGGAGCAAGGGCTTTGCCGTCGAGAAAATGATGGATAAAATGGCGCTTAGGATCGTACAGAATGGATTGATCACACTAACCAATTGCGAAGTAGATGAAGAAGATCGCCTGCAAAATGCAAATTCCTTTAAAGATACCGCTAAGGTGTTAAAGATGACCAGAGCAGGAGTGGCCTGGCAGGCCGTAGGCTGCGCTAGAGGAGCCTATGAGAGTGCTTTACATTATACCCGCACCAGGAAGCAATTCGGTAAACCTATCGCTTCTTTTCAATTGATACAAAATCACCTGGTAGAAATGTTGTCTAACCTGACCGCCATGCAAACCCTTTGCTTCCGCCTGTCGCAACTTCAGGATCAAAACCTGCTGACTGACGAGCATGCTTCTTTAGCAAAGGTGTTTTGTTCTATGCGGACCCGGGATGTGGTAAGCAGGGCAAGAGAAGTGATGGGTGGAAATGGTATTTTACTGGAGTATGATGTGGCGCGTTTCGTGGCAGATGCCGAAGCCATCTACTCTTATGAAGGAACCAAAGAGATCAACACCTTAATCGTAGGTAGGGCCATCACCGGTTTTTCTGCTTTTGTCTAAATTAAAAATAATAGGAGTCCGGATAAATGGGGCACTATTTAAAAGGATACTTGGTTAAACTTGTATTGCCCATTGCGCTTTTTTCGTAAAGGGCAATACAAGTAGCATTATAAGAAGGGTCAAAGTTTAATTTCCCCGGGCCTAACTGATTTGGAACCGCGGTACCTTTCATGAAGAAATAAACCTTGGTATTACCCCCTTTATGATGGGGTTTGAAATTACCATAAGTCTCCATTTCAGACCAGATCGTATCTTTTACCGTCACGGCAAATACATGTTGGATGGGACCAGTATTGTTTTCGTTCCGGTAATGAGCAACTTCGGTAAACTCTCCTTTCAGATCGTCAATCCCCGGTTGGCTAAAGGTGCCTTTTATCATCCATCCCAACAGCACTAAAATCAGTATACTCAGAAAAATATTAAACTTTTTATTACGCATTATAAACTTGGTAAAATTTTACTCATGACTTCCATTCCTTCATCAATATGCTTTTTCTCTATACAGAGCGATGGTCTGAAACGAATGGTCTGGTTGCCGCAACCAAGAAACATCACATTGTTTTCCATTCCTTTTTGAACGAAAGCATTGCGCATTTCTTTGCTTGGGAAGTCAAAAGCACAAAGTAAGCCTTTTCCTCTTACATTGCTCATCTTATCGTGTTTTTGAGCAAACTGCTCCAGATTTTCTTTCAAATACTGACCTACTACTGTCGCATTGTCGCATAGCTGATCTTCCTCCAGGATTTGTAAAATTTGAGTAGAACGTACCATATCTACCAGATTACCGCCCCAGGTAGAGTTGATTCTCGAAGGAACATGGAATACATTGTTTTCTACCTGGTCTACTTTATCCCCAACCAGAATTCCACATACCTGCATTTTCTTACCGAAGGCAAGAATGTCAGGGCGTGCTTTTTCACTATAATGTTGGTGACACCAGAATTTACCAGTTAGTCCTACACCAGTTTGTACCTCATCATAAATCAAAAAGGCTTCATTCTCATCGGCAAGCGTTTTCAATTGAATTAGAAACTCTTCCCGCAAATGGTTGTCGCCACCCTCCGATTGGATTGGCTCTACAATGATCGCACAGATCTCATCTTTGTTTGCAGCAAAAGCTTGTTTAATCTGAGCTATAGAGGCTTCTTCTGTCGAGATTACCGTCTTTAAGTTTTCATCCTGTAAAGGGAATCTGACTGTAGGCACCGATACCCTTGGCCAGTCGAACTTTGCAAACCACTTGGTCTTATCGGGCAATGTATTTGTTAAACTGAGCGTATAGCCCGTACGTCCATGAAAGGCTTTCTCAAAATGAAGTACTTTAAAACCTTTTTCATCTTTATACCCTTTGGCAAAGTTCTTTTGAACTTTCCAATCCATCGCTACTTTTATTGCATTCTCGACAGCTAAACCACCACCAGCAATGAAAAAAGCATGAGGAAGATAGGACGGAATTCCAATCTTAGAAAAGGTATCTACAAACTGAGCATACTGTTGTGTATACACATCTGAGTTGGATGGATTAGACAATGCAGCCAATAATAAACTTTTCTTAAAGGCTTCGTCATTAATCATTTTAGGATGATTATATCCCAGGGGAACAGAAGCAAAACAAGTAAAGAAATCCAGTAAATTCCGATTGTATTTTGAATCATAAATATACGCTCCCTGGCTTTTCTCCATGTCATAGGTGAGGTCGTAGCCATCCGCTAAAATATGTTTGCTTAAAGTCTCTTTAACCTGACCCGGGCCTACAGTAAGTTCATACATAAATTCTATATTTTGGTGTAATCAAATTTAACAAAATGTGCCAAAGAAACAAGTGCAGGCGGTTTTTGGAAGGAAAACGTAAAATCATACTTTAAACAGTTTAAAGTATGATTTTGGTATGGATTGACTTTTGGTCTAACAAATGTTGGTAATTTATTTTAAGAGATCTGCTCTTTTTTTACTCTTTTCTGGCTTCTCTTAGGAGCGCTTTTACTGTGCTACAGTTTTTATCCTACTCCTCATTTAATCCTTTGCCATTGAGAATTTGAGGTAGGTGCTTTTCTACTCTTGACTCCCGTGTTTTAGCTTGTTTGGCTGCAGAGAAGTAAAGTAAGTAAGCGCGTTGTCTTCCAGGTGTCAATGCTTCGAAAGCAGTCTTCAATGCAGGGATCTCTGTTAATTTACGTTTAAACTCCTCCGCCATGGCGAATTCGGTGGTCTTTTTTAAATCCACTTTCAAACCTGCTTTCTCTACTTCAATAGCTTCATAGATATAGGATTTCAATATGGCTTTCTGTTCAATAATTTCCAGTGTATTTTTGAAGCGAATCTGGCGCGCTGCCTGTACATTCTTCGTTTGTTGAATTAAAATGCCATGGGCATTGTTTAATAAAGCGCCTTTAAAAAACAAAAGCGCACAATATTCCTTGAACACATGTATCAATACGATGTTCTTTTCCTGAAAACTATAACAAGGACTGCCCCATTTCAATTCTTCGGTAAGTCCGCAATCAAGAACGATCATTCTCAGTTGTGCCAGCTCTTCCGACCAGTTTTTGGCCTCATTAAAATAAAAATCTACCTGAGGATTCATCATAAGTTTGAATCAAAAATGTTAAACCCTTAATGAACCTCGGAACGCCCTGGCGGCATAGTAAGATTGCGCACCATTGTGATACATAAAAACATGATCGTAACGACGATCTCCAAATATGGCACCACCAAGCGCTCTGATCTCTGCTGGTGTTTTTAGCCAGCTAGAGGTTTTCAAATCAAAGGCTCCAAGTTGCTGCAATTCCCGGTATTGCTCCTCTGTTAAAATCTCAATGCCCATGGCAGTGGCCATATCAATTGCATTATTCGCAGGTTTATGCTCTTTCCTGGATTCCAGGGCTTCATAATCGTAACAAGTACTCCTACGGCCTTTAGGGCTTTCGGCAGAACAATCATAGAAAATGTATTCCTCAGTCTTTTGGTCATAGCCAACTACATCAGGTTCGCCACCACTGATCTCCATCTCGTCTAGCGACCATAGTTTTTCAGGATGAGCATCCAGCTTTGCTTGTACTTTATCCCATTCCAAGCCTTTATGACGGTTCTTGTTTTTCTCAAAACGCACTTTCAATGTTTTTAGTAATTCTTCGCGTTGTTCGGTGGACAACAGCTTTTTATTGTGATCCATATTTTTATAATTTAACTGAAATGATCTTCCTGTCCGCCGGTCTGAAATACCAGGATATTACAGTCAGCAGGAGCAATAATAAGGAAGGGAATATTTTGTTCAAGGGATTACCCGACGCAAGCTGTGAAAATATTGCTCCCGACATGGCAAAGAAAAAACCGGCATAAGCCCATTCCTTTAGTAAAGTAAATTTAGGAATAAGTATGGTGACTACCCCTAAAATTTTCCAAATCCCTAGCAGCGTTAGAAAATACAGCGGATAGCCTAATTGTGTAATATTAGCGACTTCCTCTTTTACTTTTAGCAATTGTACTATTCCTGTGGAAGCCATTCCTAAGGCCAGCCATAATGTAGCAATCCAATAAATGATTTTATTTCTCTTTTCCATCTGAGATCGGTTATTTTAATTTGCTAACAATTTCCTGCAATCTATTATGAGCCATATTCAAGCCTGGAGCAAAACCGATTTTCATCATTTGGTTTCTGATTGCAACCGATTTATAAATGATATGGATGTCGAGTTTACTGGTGTCATTTGTAAGCTTTTCAAATGATAAGAATTCCAGCTGTACTTCAAACGGAGCGTTTTCCATCTCAAATGTCCGCGTGATCTTTTGGTTTGGAATACACTGATGAATCACTCCATTGGCCTGAAATACTACATTTCCTGTAGCATCGCTGGTTTCAAATTTATAGCTGCCATGATTCGTACTATCTAGTTTAACCACTTTGGTTCCCATCCATTGTGCCACAATTTCGGGATCTACATAGGCTCTGAAAAGTAAGTCCAAAGGAAGGTCAAATTCCCTGCTGATCACTAAATCCTGTTTGCCATCTTCGGCATTGATTTTCGTTTTCTGTTCCATCTTATTTGCTTTTATAAGTTTTCATAATGTTTTCTAATTTGTTGAATCGCTCTTCCCACATTTTGCGGAATGGTTCAATATAATCGGCAACCTCTTTCATTTTATCTGGATTGATATGGTAGTGAACTTCCCGGCCATTTTGCTCTTGTTTTAGCAATTCACATTCAGTGAGTATTTGCAGGTGTTTCGAAACTGTTGGCCTGGCAGTATCAAAATTGGCAGCAATGGCCCCGGCACTCATGGATTGCGAAGCCAGCAGGACGAGGATGGCTCTCCTAGTCGGGTCTGCTATGGCTTGAAACACGTCTCTTCTTAAATTCATTACGTAGTCATTTGACTACTAATTTAAGTGTAGTTATTCAACTACGCAAATATTTCTGAAACTTTTTATTTAGACCTGCTTGTGGTTATTTGCTTGTGAATCAGTTTGATGTTGTTTGTTTCTGTTTTGCTCATCACATCGTTAGCTGGATAAATGGATGCATTGTCAAAATCGAATCTTTGAGAAACTATTCCCTTAGGTGCTTGTTTTTAGGAATTAAGGTAACTGGAATAAAGGTGTTAACTCAATTCAATATTTATGCAAATTGAAGTAAAAGAACCTGGAACAGGGGTGTTGTTACACCTGGATGCTAAGCCTGAAAATTATCAGGGAAAGCATGGAATGCGGATTCGATATCCAAATGGTGCAAATTTTTTCATCATTGCCCAATCTGGTGCCTGGCGCTCAGCCGACCATCACCATGTGGCTCCAAGATTTCTTATCAACATTGGTATGGCTCTGGAGGGACGAAAACTGAGCGAGCAGGTAGTAGATCATTCTAATATTTAATAAGTCAAAGAAGAAAAGATGGGACTTAGGGAGTATAAGAAGAAGCGTTCTTTTAAAGATACACCTGAACCAACAGGGGGGAAGGGAACAGGGAAGGCTTTACATTTTGTAGTTCAGAAACACGATGCTTCCCATCTTCATTATGATTTCCGCTTAGAAATCGAAGGTGTCCTGAAAAGCTGGGCAGTACCTAAAGGCCCATCAACAGATCCCGAAATTAAGCGCCTGGCAATGATGGTGGAGGATCACCCTTACGATTACCGTAGTTTTGAAGGGATTATCCCTAAAGGACAATACGGTGGCGGCACAGTGATCGTATGGGATGAAGGCACATATGCTCCTTTTGATCTGGAATCCGAAGATTTGAAAAAACAGGAAAAGGAGCTTCTCGATCAATTACATGAGGGAAAGCTCAAGTTCATACTCCATGGAAAAAAACTAAAAGGTGCGTTTGCCCTGGTAAAAGCTTATGGCAAGGGGGATAATAGTTGGCTATTGATGAAGTTAGATGATCAATATGCGAAAACAACAGATGTCCTTTTAAAAGATAAGTCGGTGATCTCGGGGAAGAGCATTGCGCAAATGGAAAAACAGCCGGATCAGGTTTATGGAAAAACGATTCGGCCGAAGCAAAAATCAGCAGATCCCAAAGCTGAGAAAATAACCAAAGCATTGAAGGATGAAGCCTCTAGCATTGAACCTGCGGGACATCAATTGCAGAAACTGATGAAAAAGGGTGTTAAAACTCCTTTTTTTGATAAAGTTAAACCCATGCTAGCCACCTTACTGGATGAACCTTTTGACGAACCAGGCTGGCTTTATGAAGTCAAATGGGACGGTTATCGTGCCCTTGCTTTTCTCCAAAAAAGCAATGTAAAATTAAAATCTCGTAATGACCAATCTTACAAGGATAAATTTTATCCCATTTATCAGGCATTGAAGGAATGGGGGATTAAGGCGGTTGTTGATGGGGAGGTTGTGGTTTTAAATAAAAATGGTACTGCAAACTTTGGGGCTTTACAGAATTGGCGTAGCGAAGCTGATGGGGAATTGAGGTACTACGTATTTGATATCCTTTGGTATGATGGTTATGATTTAAGGGGGCTGCCTTTACTGGATCGGAAAGCAATACTTGCGGAAGTTGTCCCTTCCCAATCTCCAATTCTACTGAGTCAGGATTTTGAAACTTCAGGAATTGCTTTTCTTGATGCGGCGAAACGTGCTGGGTTGGAAGGTATCCTTGCAAAACGTATAGATAGCTTATACCAGAGCGGAAATCGAAATGCAGATTGGCTGAAAATCAAGAGCAATCAGCGGCAGGAGGTAATCATTGCTGGGTTCAGTAAAAATGAAGGAAGTCCAAAGCCATTTAGTTCCTTATTGGTAGGTGTTTTTGAGAAAGGTAAGCTACGTTATACCGGGAAGATCGGGACTGGCTTCAGTCTGAAAACCCAAAATGAACTCATGGAGCAGTTTCAGCCATTGATTGTGGAGGAATGTAGCTTCGCCACTGAACCAGATGTGAATAAGGCCAATCCATTCCGGTATCAAGCGCCTAAAGTAACTGCCACCTGGTTGAAACCTGAACTTATTTGTGAAGTCAGTTTTACAGAAATGACTACAGAAGGGTTAATGAGGCATCCTTCTTTTGAGGGAATGAGGGAGGACAAAGCCGCGGAAGAAGTGGTATTGGAAAAGGCAATAGCTAAGGACGAACGGATTTCTACAAAAAACAAGAAAGCAATGAAAGAAAAAACAGGCAGTAAAGCAGCAGGTAAGCACGCTGCTGAATTTTTACTAAATCCGGATGAGGACACGCAGCAGATAAAAATCAAAGGACATGCTTTAAAATTCACGAACCTGGATAAAATATACTGGCCAATAGAGAAGGTCACTAAACGTGATATGATCAATTATTACGACCAGATTGCTCCTTTTATATTGCCCTATCTGCTAGATCGGCCACAGTCATTAAACCGTTATCCTGATGGGATTACTGGAGGGAGTTTTTACCAGAAAGATGTCACGGGGAAAGTGCCTGAATGGGTGAAAACTTATTTATACCATACTGAAGGAGATGATAGCGATAAGCACTTCGTTGTAGGTGATGATGAGGCAACTTTGCTTTATATGGCAAATTTGGGCTGTATTGAATTACATCCATGGAGCAGTACGATTCAGAAGCCGGATTACCCAACCTGGTGTATCATAGATCTGGATCCTGATAAAAATTCTTTTGAGCAAGTCATTGAGGCTGCCCAGGTTACTAAGGCTGTTTTGGAGGAGATGGGGGTTGCATCGTATTGTAAAACCAGTGGATCTACAGGTTTGCACATTTACATCCCTATGGGAAATCAATATACCTATGAGCAGAGTAAGGAATTTGCCAGAATAATTGTCACACTCGTAAATCGGGAGCTGCCTAAGTTCACTAGTCTGGAGCGGGTAGTTGCGAAACGGAAAGGGAAAATGTATCTTGATTTCTTGCAAAACAGGTATCAGGCAACAATCGCCGCTCCTTATTCACTTCGTCCAAAACCCGGTGCTACGGTTTCCATGCCTTTACACTGGGAGGAACTGAAAAAAGGCTTGCAGATGAAGGATTTTACGATTTTCAATGCGGTTGCCAGAGCAAATGAAATGGGAGATATTTTTAAGCCGGTATTGGGAAAAGGAATTGACCTCAGGGCCATAATTAAAAACAATAAAAATGCAGGGCTGTTATTGGAATAGGATCAAAACTGAACAGCAATGGGAAAGATAGAGGAACCTTGGGAGCCATTTGATATTCAGGTGCTCATAGAAGGTCAATGGGAAAGGTTATTGGTGATTCCTGATCGGGAAGAGCCTAAGTATGAGTTGTTCGATCAGCAAACCTCAATTGGCCTGGTCTGGAGAGAGGAAATAGCAGAAGCTAAAGTCTGGTGTGCAGAAGGATTAATTGCCAAAGAATTACTGGATCAGATTGGCGAACAGATTGATCAGTATTATTTGAATAAACCCGAATAAGTATATATTTTAATCATTTGATGATGAGGTCTCTTTGGAAAGGCGCAATTGGATTTGGTTTGGTGAATATTCCTGTGAAACTATTCTCAGGAGTGCAGAGTAGTAGTCTGGATTTAGATATGCTGGATGAAAGAGACCATGCCAACATTAAATTTAAAAGAATAAACGAGAAAACACAGAAAGAAGTGCCTTTCGACCAAATCGTAAAAGGTTACTTTTTGAAAGATCGCTATATCGTATTGAATGAGCATGACTTTGAAGAGGTTAAGCCTGAGAAAACTAAGGTGATAGAGATTGAGAATTTCGTAGATCTGGGAGATATTAATCCGGTGTATTATGAAACTTCTTATTATACCCAGCCTGATGCCCAAGGCAAAAAAGCATATGCCTTGTTATTGCAATCTCTCATGAAATCTAAAAAAGCCGGCGTAGGTCGTTTTGTATTGCGTAACCATGAAAACCTCTGTGTACTCCATCCAATGGATGGAATTATTGTCGTAACGAAGATTCGTTTTCAGGAAGAAATACGCGCTACCAAAGACATTAAACTGAAAGAAGACGTCAGTATTAAGCCAAAGGAACTCGCTCTGGGGATGGCCTTGATCAAACAATATGCTGCTCCATTTAACATAGATAGCTTTAAAAATGACTATTCAAAAGAATTGTTAAAGATCATTAAAGCGAAAGCCCAGGGAAAACGGGCAACGGTTAAAAAGATCAAGCCTAAACCTGTAGGTACTGCAGATTTATATGATCAGCTACTGGAAAGCCTGAATAGGGCATGATATAGCTCAAAATTTATTCATCTATAGCTAAAAAAACACCTACTGTTTAAGTTAAACAGTATTCGGGTGCTTAACTTAATGTTAAAATTTATTTTTTTGTTTTTTAATGGATATTCATCGGAAATCCTGCTGATAAACTGTGCTTCAAATGGCCTTCTTGTTTTGCTCTTGTTTTGCTATTCTTTTGCTTTTGTTTTGCTGCTCTTTTGGCTGATCAAAAGAATAGCAACAGAATATCAGGGTAAAAGCAATTATATAATTAAATTATATATGGATCAGTAGTTAATTTTTATTAACTTCAAGTAGTTGTTAATCAAATAGATTTGTCATTATGGGAAGAGTAACAGGTGGTCCATTTGGAACCTTTATAGGAAAAGTTGGAAACGTGGTTGGTTATGTAAGGCTAGGTACGGATTGCGTTCGTAATTTGCCTATAAAATCAAATAAACCAAGAACGCAGGGACAGCGTGAAGTGAATCATAAATTTCAGATGGGTAGGGAGTTGATCTCTCAAATGCAGGAATTTATTAATGTAGGTTACCGGATTGCCGCAGAAGGAACGGGAAAAACAGCACAGAATTTGGCAACCTCCTGGATTATTAAAGAAGTCATCAGCGGTGAACACCCGAATTTCGAAATGGATTATAGTCAGCTGATGTTAAGTAAAGGAGATTTACCATTAGCAGAACAGCCAGTGGTTGAGTATGTATATCCAAATTTGAGATTTCAATGGACGGTACCTGCGGAACTGGACTTAAAATATGAAAGAGATCAGGTGATGATGCTTGCTTATCATCCCAACCTGAAACATACTTCTTTTACTTTAAGTGGAAACCGAAGAAAAGTAGGGGAAGATGAGTTGTTTGTAACGCCCATGGCAGATTATAAAGAGGTCAATCCTGAAGATGATTTTGTAGAAACGTATATCTCCTTTATTTCTGATGATAGAAGGAGGATATCCGATAGCATTTATACGGGTAGAGTTTACCTTTAAAAAACAAATTTGTCTTTCATCCCAAGGATGCCCATGAGGCCGCCGGTATGAAGGGCAATGATTTTAGCGTCTTTTTTAAAGTAATCCTTTTCGGCAAGGTCGTAGATGGCGTACATCATTTTTGCAGTGTATACCGGATCAATCAATATCCCCTGATTGCGTACAAAGGTTTTCATAAAATCAATTAGCTCAGGTTTGGTTTTCGCATATCCTCCAAAATGATAATCAGTGTGTAGAATCAATTGATCTGTATGACCCAGATAATTGAAAATCTCGGTTGCGATAAAATCACCGCCTTTTAGCGCTGGTACCACATGTAGAGTAGTTTTTAAGCCTTGTTGATGGATGCCATGTAATAATCCTGCTGCGGTAGTACCAGTGCCTGCAGCGCAAAAAATATGATCAATATCCTTTGGTAGTTCGTTAATGATCTCCGCACAGCCGGTTACAGCTTCCATGCTTGCACCTCCTTCATCGATAAAAAAGGCATCGGTATCCTGGCCAAAATATTGCTGAAATAATTCGGTTTTATGCTTGTAACTTTCCCTATCCACAAAAATCAGGGTCATCCCAAATAGTTGGCACAACATCAACATTTCATTTTTTACAGGTTCTCCCCTTACAAAAGCAGTAGCTTTTAACCCCGCCTTTGATGCAGCTGCGGCTGTGGCGAGTAGGTGATTGGAATAAGCACCACCAAAAGTTACCAGGTGCTGCTGATTTGCTGCATGGGCTTTTGAGAGTAAATACTTTAATTTACGCCATTTATTGCCTGAAATATAAGGGTCAATTAAATCATCTCTTTTGATCCAAAGTTCGGAAAGATGTGGATGTTTTAACGGCTCAACTGGGCTATAGATATCTGTAAACATGGTTACAAATATAAGGGCCTTTTTTTTAGCGATTGATTATGGCTTAAAATAGATGATCCTTAATAAGTAAGGGAAGAAGTTTAGAATGATCTTAACGTTTGCAGTAAAGTTTTTCATAATCCTGAAATTAAAGTTAAAAACCTGGGTTCGTAGCAAGTTTAACCACCGTTTTAAGCGTGTAAACACGGATATCACGTTAAAAAAATGCAGTTGGTAATTGCTAAGCCTGTTATCAAAAAGCAGACCAAATTATTTTTTTTCAATTATGTAATTGTTAAAGATTAGTTTTGCAGTAGGGAAAGTTGTCAAAGATGGCTTTACTAATCACAAACAGACATAGATTTCATGGAAAATAGCAACGAGGTGCAGGAATTAGAAGAGCAGGATTTATACGAACATTTTAATATTGTTGTTGATAAAGGACAGTCTTTATTAAGGGTAGATAAGTTTTTAATGGGGCGTATGGAAAATGCTTCCCGTAACCGTATTCAGAATGCTATAGAGGCTGGGAATGTGTTGGTTAACAAAGCTACAATTAAGGCGAGTTACAAGGTGAAACCGGAAGATGAAATCTCTATCGTGTTCCCACATCCGCCAAGAGATACGGAAGTTTATCCGGAAAATATCCCATTGGATATTGTTTATGAAGATGCTGATTTGTTAGTAGTTAATAAACCTGCGGGAATGGTAGTACATCCTGGATTTAACAATTACACCGGAACATTGGTGAATGCATTGGCTTACCATTTTGAAAATTTACCACAATTACCAGGGAATGACGGCAGACCAGGCTTGGTTCACCGCATCGATAAAGATACTTCTGGCTTGTTGTTGATCAGTAAAAACGAAATCACCATGACTAAATTGGCGAAACAGTTTTTCGACCATAGCATTACCCGTAAATACATCGCGATGGCATGGGGGGATATCGAAGAAAATGGTACCGTTTCAGGATATATTGGTCGCAGTCTGAAGAACAGAATTGTGATGGATGTATACGATGATGAAGAAAAAGGTAAGTGGTCGGTGACACATTATTCGGTTTTGGAGCGTTTAGGTTATGTAACCCTAATCAGTTGTCAGCTGGAAACGGGCCGTACACACCAAATCAGAGCGCATATGCAACACATCGGACATCCATTATTTAATGACACCAATTATGGAGGTGATAAAATCTTAAAAGGAACCACCTTTAATAAATATAAACAGTTTGTACAGAATTGCTTTAACATGATTCCTCGTCAGGCTTTACATGCACAGACTTTAGGTTTCATCCATCCTACGACTAAGGAATATATGGAATTTGAGGCACCTTTGCCAGCTGATTTTGATTCGGTATTGAACAAATGGAGAAACTATATCGTGGAGCCTTCGTAAATGCAGCAAGAATATATTTTACATAATGGCGAGTTCGTAGCGGCAAACCACCCTGTGATTGGGGTGGAAAACCGGGCGTTCAGATATGGTGATGGCTTATTTGAATCGATGCGTATGAACAATGGGAAGCTTAAATTTGCAGAGTTACATGCCGATCGCCTAAAGGCAGGGATGAAAGCTTTAAAGATGGATGGCGCTACCCTGATGGATGAATATTTCTTGAAGCAGAAAACAGCAGAACTCTGTAAAAGAAATAAACTGAAGGATAATGTACGTTTTCGATTGTCAGTTTACAGAGATGGTTCAGGTTTGTATACTCCGGATAGCAACAAGTCCGGCTATGTGCTGGAAGCTTCCGCGCTTCCTCAAAGTACCTATGAGCTAAATAAAAAAGGATTGATCGTTGATGTTTATGATGAAATCACCAAGCCGGTAAATAAGCTTTCTAATTATAAAACTACCAATTCTTTACTTTTTGTAATGGCTGGTTTGTATAAGAAACAATATAACCTGGATGAGGCTTTTATCTTAAATCAGCAGGGATTTCTATGCGAGAGCATCAGTTCCAATATTTTTGTGGTGTACGACAAGCAGATTTACACACCTGCATTGTCTGAAGGTTGTATTGCCGGCGTGATGCGTAGTGTGGTAATGGGAATGGCTAAAACTCATAATATCCCATTAACCGAAGCTCAGATTAACCCGGAAGTATTGAAGGAGGCCGAAGAGGTCTTCATCACCAATGCTACCGGAGGCATCAGATGGGTAATGGGATATGGCAGGAAACGTTATTTTAATGAAATTTCAAAATACCTGAGTGCCAGATTGAATGAAATGTAAAAGAAAAGAAGCGTAAGGGGTTACAAACGCATACCCCTTAAAAATTCTTCTACAGTCATCCGTTTTTTACCTTCATATTGAAGATCCGTCAACTTGATATAGCCGTCTTTGGCGGCGAATTTCAAATAGGTTTTTCCGTCCGACAGAAATTTACCTGTTGCAATGTCCGGCATTTCATTGTCCAGTTCTGCTTTAAATATTTTCAGGTTTTTATCACCCAGTTTAGTATAGGCAGTAGGATATGGACTCAATCCACGGATCAGATTGTAAACGGTTTTTGCTGGTTGATCCCAGTCAATCAGGCAATGTTCTTTAAATATCTTTGGCGCATGTTTTAACGAATCGCTTTGAACTTGTGCCTGTTCTTTATAATTTCCTTCTTCAATTGCTTTTACAGTCTTCACCAATAGGCCTGCGCCTACGTTCATGAGTTGATCATGTAATTCTCCAGCAGTTTCGTCTTCGCCAATGGCAACGCGCTCAGAGAAGATAATGTCGCCTGTATCGATTTCATGTTTCAGGAAAAAGGTAGTCACACCACTTTCTTTTTCTCCATTGATAATGGCATGATTGATTGGGGCAGCACCACGGTATTGTGGCAATAAAGAGGCATGAAGGTTAATGGTTCCTTTGGCAGGCATATCCCAAACCATCTCCGGCAACATACGGAAAGCAACCACCACTTGTAAATCTGCCTGTAAGTCTTTTAATTCCTGAATAAATTCTGGGTCCTTCAGCTTTAAAGGTTGCAGTACTTTTAATCCTTTGGCCACAGCGTATTGTTTTACGGCACTTTCCTGAAGCTTCTGACCTCTTCCGGCAGGCTTGTCGGCAGCAGTAACTACCCCCACTACATTAAATCCTGCTTCTACTAAAGCATTTAAAGAAGCTACGGCAAAATCGGGCGTACCCATAAAAACTAATCTCATTGTCCATTGTTTTAGAGGACAAAAATAACAAATAATCTCCCGCTTATTTTATTCAATTATATGGTAGAGACGCTAGAAGAACTGAAAACTATTGGTTTGGTGTACGTAACTGACGCTAAACCTGGGATATACAGAAAAGGGAAGCCCGGGAATTTTCATTATGAAGATAAAGCCGGGAACCGGATTACGGATTTATCGGATTTGGAAAGGATTCAGCATTTAGTGCTTCCCCCCGCCTGGACGGAGGTATGGATCTCGCCACGTAAAAATGGATATCTACAAGCCACAGGTATCGATCTGGCAGGAAGAAAACAATACCGATACCATGTAGAATGGACCTCGAGGCGTTCGGATCGCAAGTACTTCAGACTGTTGGATTTTGGAAAAGTATTGCCTACTGCCCGAAAAAAGATCGCCAGAGATCTGAAACGGAAGGATCTGGACGAGAGAAAAGTCCTTGCCATTTGTGTACAACTGATGCAAAAAACATTAATCCGAGTCGGAAATGCAGTTTACCAGCAGCTTTATGGCAGTTATGGACTCAGTACCCTTAAAAATAAACACGTAAAAATTAATGGGAATCATTTAATGTTGTGCTTTATCGGCAAAAAAGGTGTGCAGCAAGAACTGAGTTTAACAGATAAAACCCTGGCCAGAATGGTTCAAAAGTGTAAAGAAATTCCTGGCCAGGATTTGTTTCAATACTATACCGCAGGAAAAGAACGTCAGACTATCGACTCTGGAAAGCTAAACAATTATATTAAAGAGATCACTGGAGAGGATTTTACAGCTAAAGATTTTCGTACCTGGGGAGGAACGCTGGAAGCAATGCGCCAGCTGGCGGTTTGTTGTGCAGAAGATCCTGCTGCTGAAAAGCCTAAAAAGAAGGTGATTGTAGAGGTATTGGATGCTGTAGCCGCAAAATTGGGAAATACAAGGGCTGTTTGTAAAAGTGCCTATGTTTACCCGCTCCTGCTGGAAGCTTATGAAAATGATCAGCTCGGAAAATATCTGAAAAGGATAAATTTAGATCAGTTGAATACAATTGAAGGATTGAAATTACAGGAAAAGGTGCTAATGCAGTTCTTGAAAGCAATGAAAAAAAACAGGCCCTGAATTGTTCAGGGCCTGTTTTTATGTAGCTGATTTTATGATTCTTTTGGTGCTTTTTTAATCGGATGAACAGGTTGCTCACCTTCTTCTCTTTCTTTAGCCGGGTTTTTAAACTGAGCTTCTTCTTTTCGATAGTCTTGATCTTCCGGTTTCTTTACGACTTTATCACCTTCAGGGACTTTATCTTTTGGAATTTCCTCTTCATAATTGCTGCTCGGTTTATCGCTTTTCTTTTTGGCTTCGCTATTCATCATCAGGTATTTTAAGAAGGTTTAATTGTTAAGGATATAACAAGTACTTCTTGCGCATTGTTTTATAACGCGTTAAACCGGGTTCCCAGCTGGCACGGATTTCTTTTTCAGATTTCCCAGCAATGATTTGCAACCGCAGACTAGAATCACCAGCCAGTTTATCAAAATTATTCATTTGATTGCTGAGTTTGTAGTTAAAGAAGTCGGCTTTATTAGGGTAAGCCTGATACAATTCGATTAGCCAATTTAAGTTTAAGGCTTTTGCGCTGCGGATTTTCTCTGTATCATAGTTTCTCAGGTCTAGTCCATAGCAGATCTTATTCTGATGTAATGGCGTTTCTGCCATTCCTTTGATGCTTTTTGGTGTAAAGCTAAAGCTGTACTTCCCTTTTAATGCGGGAGCGCCAAGAATGATGAAAGGAAATAATGTCCCGCGACCGTGGTTTAAATAAGTGCCTTCAAATAGGCAGGTTGTTGGGTATAGCAATATAGATTGCGCTGTATTCAGATTAGGTGATGGTTTTACAGGGAGTTCATAAGGAAGGTCATGGTTGTAGTTGGCTACCTTAATGATTTTGATTTTGCATTTCAGCTTATTTTTTAACCAGCCTTCTCCATTCAGCATTTGGGCATATTCTCCAACGGTAAGTCCGTGGACAATTGGGATAGGTTGCAGGCCGATTCCTGAAACTAATTTCGGATCCAGAATAGGACCATCGATATAGAAACCGTTGGGATTTGGACGATCCAGAATCAGCACTTCTTTGTTTTGTGCGGCACATGCCTCCATTACATGTTGCAAGGTATTGATATAGGTGTAAAAACGAACGCCTACATCCTGGATGTCAAAAATCATGATGTCTACATCTGACAGTTCTTCTTTAGTCGGGGTTGAATGTTTCCCGTATAATGAAACTGCTTTGATCCCTGTTTTGGTATCTATCGCATCGTTTACATGGATGCCGGCACTGGCGTTCCCTCTGAATCCATGCTCCGGGCCAAATATTTTTACAATGTTAACTCCTAGTTTCAGCAGGCTGTCTACTGTGGTTTCTTTACCAATAATAGAGGTTGGGTTCACCACCATACCTACACGTTTGCCTTGCAGATAGGGTAGATATTTTTCCGTTTGCTCTGCTCCGGTACGGATCTCGTTTTCTTGAACTTTGGTCTTACTTAGCGGTTTTTCTTTCACCTTATTTTCTATTGCTTTCGTACTTGTTGAAGTTACAGGAGCAGTTGTTGTCCGATGGCCCGCTGCACAGGCGGCTAAGTTCAGGCTCAAACCTGCGATTAAAAGAAAGGAGGAGCGGGATGTTTTCATTGGGAAATTATTTAGTGATCGCTTTGTTATAGAAGGCTAAAGATAACAAAAATGAGGTATCTAAATTGGTTGGATGTAAAGATAGCTAGATGTTATGTAGCTAAAGGTATGTAGGTATCATGGTCATAAAGATGTATATGCATCATTATGATAAAGATTTAAATGTGTCTGGATATTTAGGTGTTTTGATATTTAGATATCTTGATATGTTGTCTGATATGTCAGCTGGTAATCAGGACTTAAGCGACCTGATATTTAAAGGCGAGAAATTCACATAAAAGTTGCAACTTTATCGCTGTAAAAATGCAGTAGGCGTATTTTTGCTAAGTCACTATTTATAGCAAAAGTTTGAACATAGAATATTTCATAGCGAGGCGTATAGCCATTAAATCTGAGCGTACTTTTTCTAAGCTGATCGTTCGCATTGCCATTGTAGGCGTAATGCTCAGTTTAGCGGTCATGATGCTTTCCATAGCCATCATTAAAGGATTTAAAACAGAGATTCAGGAAAAGGTAAGGGGCTACATCGGTGATGTAAGGATCTTCAAGTTTGACCTCAACAATTCTTTTGAGCAAACGCCTTTTGTTCCCGGACAGGAAACTATCGAGCATTTAAAGGCAAACCCTAATGTAGCATTTTTCCAACCGTATGCAACAAAGCCCGCCATCATCGCGGTGAATGATGAGGTAGAGGGAATCAATTTTAAAGGAGTAGATAAAACTTTCAATTGGGATTATATTAAAAGCCATTTGCAAAGTGGGGAGGTGATCAATTTTGCCGATAGCGCCAAGGCGATGAAAGAGATCATGATCTCTCAATTCACTGCGAACCGATTGAAGCTGAAAACCGGGGATGATTTTATCATGTACTTTGTTCAGGATCCGCCAAGAAATCGAAAATTTAAAATTGTAGGAATTTATGCGGTTGGTGTAGAAGAAATAGATAAAGGATTTGTATTGGGCGACCTAAATGTGATTCGTCGACTAAATAATTGGGAGCCTAATGAAATTGGTGGATTAGAAATCAGAATCAAGGATTTTTCCAAATTAAAGGAAGTCTCAACAGGGATCTATGATAACCTGGAGGTAAACCTCAGGTCGGAATCTGTATCTGAATTTTTTCCAGCCATCTTTACCTGGCTTTCCTTACTGGATGTCAATACCAGGGTATTACTTATTCTGATGATGATTGTAGGGGTGATCAATATGATTACTGCCTTGCTCATTATGATTCTGGAACGTACTAATATGATCGGTATGCTGAAAGCCTTTGGAATGACAGATCTTAGTGTCATCAAGATTTTTCTATACAATGCGGTATATCTGGTAGGTATTGGCCTGTTGTTAGGGAATATCCTCGGATTAGGGTTGGGCTTTATTCAAAAATACACCCACGTATTTAAATTAGATCAGGGTTCTTATTACTTGTCCTACGTGCCTGTGGAGCTTCATTTTGTGGATGTTTTGGTTCTGAACATAGGAATTGTAGTGATCTGTTTTGTGGTACTGATCATTCCTTCTTTATTGGTGAGCAAAATCTCTCCATTGAAAGCAATCAGGTTCAAGTAAGCTGTTTGAACAGATTTAGGTAACCTTCAGTACTTGTATTGAAAATATAGGATTTTGAGGTCTTTATGACCTTACAAATAGAGGAAATTGAAATATGAAAGCAACAGTAAAAGAGAAAAAATCTAGTGTTTTTAGTCTGCTGAAGCCTTATCGTGGAATGATATATTTGCTGATCTTCCTCGCATTGCTGAGTAATGGAGTCAACTTACTGTTGCCTAAATTGATTGCGAATGGGATAGATGCCTATACAGCAGGGACCTTTTTGATCAAGCCGGTGCTGATTGAGTTTTCAGGAGCGATCCTGTTGATTTTCATTTTCACGTATTTACAAAGTGTGGTGCAGACTTATGCTTCTGAAAGGGTGGCTAAAGATCTGAGAACGCAGCTTTCTGATCAGATTTCCCGCCAAAGTCATGCATATATAGAAAAAGCAAATCCTTCAAAACTACTGACCAACCTGACCACCGATGTGGATGCGATTAAGTCATTTGTGTCGCAAGCCATTGTTTCTATAGCTTCTTCAATCTTCCTGATTGTAGGTGCGAGTATCCTGTTGCTGGGTTTAAACTGGCGATTGGCTCTAGCAGTAATCGCCATTGTACCGATTATTGGAACGGCATTTTATCTGGTGTTGAATAAGGTAAAACCCTTGTTTAAAAAGAGCAGGGAGGTGATCGACTGGCTCAATAAAGTGATCAATGAAAGTATATTGGGCGCGGCATTGATTCGTGTGATCAATTCCCAGCAATTGGAATATAGCAAGTTTTTAGCTGCAAATTCACAGGCGAGAGATCTTGGTCTAGCAATTTTGAGCTTATTTGCAGGCTTAATTCCACTGATTATTTTTGTCGCCAACATGGCAGGATTAACAATTTTGGCATTAGGAGGGCATTTTGTGATCCAGGGAACAATGTCCTTAGGAGAGTTTGCTGCCTTTAACAGTTACCTGAGCTTACTGATTTTTCCGATTTTGGTGATCGGTTTCATGAGTAACGTGATTGCGCAGGCTACCACTTCTTATAAACGTATAGAAGGGGTATTGAATCTAGCCGAAAGTCCGGCAGAAGGTAAAATCAACGAGTTGTTAAAAGGAGCAATCGAAATGAAAGATGTTTCTGTGTCTTATGGACAGAAGCCCGCTTTAAAAAATATCTCTTTTGATTTAGCCGCAGGTTCTAAAACCGCGATCATTGGCCCAACAGCAGCAGGGAAATCACAATTGCTGTATATCCTTACTGGATTGATCCTTCCAGATAGTGGGGAGGTTCGTTTTGATGGACATGATATTAAGGATTATAACCCCGAAGCTTTTCATCAACAGGTCGGTTTTGTGTTCCAGGACAGCATTATCTTTAACATGAGCATTCGTGAGAATATTGCATTTAGTGATACCGTAACAGATCAGTCGCTGGAAAAAGCAATTGCAACTGCCGAATTGTATGATTTTATCAGTGCTTTACCGGATCAGCTGAATACTATTGTTTCCGAGCGGGGATCTAACCTTTCCGGTGGACAAAAACAGCGCATCATGCTCGCCAGGGCATTGGCTGTAAATCCTAAGGTTTTGCTATTGGATGATTTTACTTCCCGTGTGGATCACCATACCGAAAAGAGAATATTAGAAAATGTGCAGCAGAATTACCCAGGCATCACTTTATTGTCGGTAACGCAGAAGATTGCCGCAGTAGCACATTACGATAAGGTGATTGTGTTGATGCAGGGCGAAATCGTAGCGCAAGGGAAACATGAGGAACTGATGAAAACCAGTCCGGAGTATGTCCAAATTTTTAACTCACAACAGAGTACCAGCAATTATGAATTACAATCTTAATCAGCATACCGGCCAGGAAGAGAAGCAGTCGACTTTTCAGGCCTTAAAAAAACTGATTCAATTAATTTCTGAAGAAAAGAAAAGACTATGGATCGCTTCAGGGATTATTCTTTTGAATTCTTGCTTGCTGTTGTTAGGACCGCTAATGATTGGCCATACCATCGATGCCTATATACGAACCAAAAATTATCATGGTGTACTGGTCTTCACCGGAATCATACTGGGAATGTATTTGCTGGCTTTTATCACCGGATATTTGCAGACAAAATTGATGGGTGGTGTGGGACAACGGATGTTGTACACGCTGCGTAATGCAGTATTTAATAAACTTCAGGAACTTCCTGTTGCCTTTTTTAATGAGAATAAAGCAGGTGACCTGATCTCCAGAGTGAACAATGATACGGATAAGATCAATCAGTTTTTTTCTCAGTCGCTGATGCAGTTTATTGGTAGTATTGTGACGATGACCGGTGCCGGGATTTTTTTATTGATGATCAATTTTGAGCTTGGTGCTGCAGCCTTGGTTCCAGCATTACTGATCCTGATCTTTACCGCATTGGTATCCCCATGGGTAAAAAAAAGGAATGCTTCAAATCTGAAAAGCGTTGGCGGAATGAGTGCAGAGATTCAGGAAAGTCTGAATAATTTTAAGGTGATCATCGCCTTTAACAGAAGAGATTATTTCCGAAAAAGATTTGATGAAGCAAACCGTCAAAATTATAAGACGGCAATTGCTGCTGGTCTGGCTAATAATATTTTAATGCCGGTATATGGATTGCTGTCCAGCATGGCCCAATTGATCGTGTTGTTGTTTGGGATTTACCTGATTTCTATAGGTCAGTTTAGCATCGGACTATTGGTGAGTTATTTTTCTTATGCGACCAATTTCTACAATCCTTTAAGACAGTTGGCAGCTTTATGGGCCAATTTCCAGGTCGCTATGGCGGGTTGGGATAGGATTTCGCAGATTTTATCCATGAAAAACGATTTGCAACAGCTGCAAGGTAGTACGCAAACTTCTAATGCAATGCTCGAGTTTAGAAAAGTCCATTTCTCTTATACTGCCGGTAAGGAAATTTTACATGATATCAGCTTTAGTCTGGAGAAAGGAAAGACTTATGCACTGATTGGTCCTACCGGCGGTGGTAAAACAACTACGGCATCTTTAATTGCCCGTTTATATGATGCTACGGAAGGAACGGTTTTACTTAGCGGCAAGGACATCCGTTCGTATACTCATGAAGAACGTGCAGCTAAAATTGGTTTTATCCTGCAAGAACCATTCTTGTTTACAGGAACGGTGAGGGATAATATTCTCTATGGCAATAGTAAGTATAAAGATTATACGAATGAACAGTTGGAAGAAGTGATCAGAGCAGCTAATCTGGATGCTTTACTGGCCATTTTTGAAGATGGATTGGATACCGCTGTAACTTCGGGTTCTGATAACATTAGTTTAGGACAGAAGCAGCTAATCGCGTTCATGAGAGCAGTTTTACGCAATCCGGAGTTGTTGATTCTGGATGAGGCAACGGCTAATATTGATACGATTACAGAACAGTTACTCAGTGCCATTCTGAAAAAACTACCTAAAGAAACCACACTGGTGATCATTGCGCACCGTTTAAATACCATCGAGAATGCAGACGAGATTTTCTTTGTGAACTCGGGTGAAGTGACGCGTGCAGGAACGATGGATCATGCCATGGACTTATTACTGAAGGGTAAAAGAAAAAGCTAGACAAGGTTTCTCGTTTACAAGAAAGACGGACATTTCTGCCCGTCTTTCTTGTTGATATATAAATATTGATCCTCAAATCAATATTAGGTTATAGATTAATAGCCCTTTTCCTGTAGTTTTTTAACTAGCTCCTCACCTAACTTTTTTCCCCATTCCTGGCCAGCGGCCATCGAATCCTGTAAGATAAGAGGCGTTTTTTCTGCAAATTTCTTTCCTGTTGGTGTATGGTAGAATTTTGTGATGTCTTTTAATTCTGCCTCAGTGATGTGTTTTTGATAGACCGGAAGTAGCATATTAAACAAATCTTCCTGTGCAGATTTAATGAAAACTGTTTCTAATTCCTGCCAATAAGCTTCAGGAACATCGCTTTTCTGAGATTTTAGCATTTTTAAAGTTTGGACAATCGCTACTTTGTAGGCTTCCGAAGAACCTGCAGCATCCATCATTTCTTTTAAACTTGCCTTATAGGAATTGTTATCCTGTCCAAAGGAAAACATAGTACTGCTTAATAATAATGCAATGATCAGCAGCGGCTTTTTTATCGTTTTGAGTAGATTTTTCATCTTTCAAATTAAAGGCAATAATCTGATATTTTCACTATTATGTTTGCCGAATTATAAAAGGCTACAGACCTCAATTAAATATTACGTAAATTTGCAGAATAATAATATTAATAGAGAAACTGTGTCATTAGAGAAATTAAAACTAAGCAAGCAACTGGTAACAGCAATGACTGATGCCGGATATATATCTGCGAAAGAGATTCAGGCAAAAACAATGTCAAGAATTCTTGGCGGACAGGATATCATCGCTGTTGGTCCTGAAGGTTCAGGAAAAACGACGAACTATGTGCTTGGGGTTCTAATGCGCCTGAAATACAGCACAGATGAAGCGCCAAAAGTGCTGATCCTTGTTCCTTCAAAGGAAAAGGTATTAGAGGTGATAGAAGAATTTGAGAAGCTAAATAAAAATAAGAACCTCCGTATTATGGGATTATACGGAAACGGAGGAACAGAGCAGGATGTATTGGATCTGGTAGACGGGGTGGATATCGTGGTGGCTTTGCCAACAAGAGCAAGAGCCATTTACCTGAAACTAGGTTTAAACCTGAGCAAATTGCAAATGTTCATCGTTGATGATGCAGAAGTGATTGTGAAACAAGGAATGCAACTTCCGGTTTGTGAGTTGGCAAGGAGTGCTGGTAAATGTCAGCATTTGATCTTTACTACTGTTGTTCATGAAAAACTGAACAATATGATCGATCAGTTCCTACACTTCCCAACTACTTTAGAGGTAGAAGACCTAGGCGAAAAACAAGCTAATACCCACGATTTGATTTTATATCAAGTACCTAACCATAAAACCAAAGTGAATTTACTCAACCTATTGTTGAGAGATGATGAGGTTTTTGATAAGGTAGTAGTTTTTGTAAATACGCGTTTAACTGCGCAAAAGCTAGCTAAGAGTTTACATTCGGCTAGACCTGGTGCAATTTCTGTACTGAATCCTTTGTTCTTTGATGAAGATGGATTCGATCATATTGAAGATTTCAAGGAAATTCCTGAAGCAAGGGTGTTGATCGTTGCCAATGAGGGTAGCCACAACCTGGACCTTTCTGGTATCCCTTTTATCTTCCATTTTGAAGTGCCTGAGCAAAAGGAAACTTTCCTGAGCAGGATTGTGAAAACAGGAGAGGAAGAAGTTGTAGCCATTACTTTTTCAACTGATATGGAACTGGTTGAGGTGAAAAAGATTGAGCAATCTATCGGGAAGAAGCTAACAGTAATGGATTTACCAGAAGACCTGGTAATTGATAAAGTAGCAAAAACCGGTGGTTTTGACAAAAGCAGGATTGTTAAAGAGAAGAACATCATCCCTAACGGTGGTGGTGCTTTCCATGACAAGAAAGAAAGCAATACAAAAGATTATAACTATGGTATCGGCCAGAAGGCTAAGATGACCATGAAAAAGAAACACGGCTAGTTCAATAGCCTGTTAAATTGATAAAGCCCTTAGCTCAAATAAGATTTGAACTAAGGGCTTTTTTATGCCTTAAACTTTCTTGGCTTCATTCCAATAGACATCCATTTCTGCAAGGGTCATATCCTGTAAGGCTTTGCCATTTTCTTTGGCTTTACTTTCCAGGTACTGGAACCGCTTGATGAACTTCTTATTGGTTTTTTCCAGTGCATTTTCTGGATTGATATTGATGAAACGGGCGTAATTGATCAAAGAAAACAGGAGGTCACCAAATTCTTCCTCTGCTTTTTCTACGTCAATGGCCTCATTGTCTTTCGTATTATATTCGGCTTTAAACTCCTGAAGTTCTTCTTCTACTTTTTCCCAGACCTGAGTTTTATCATCCCAGTCAAAACCTACACCTCGAGCTTTCTCCTGAATGCGGCTGGCCTTAACCAGGGAAGGTAAGCCCGCAGGAACACCTGCTAACACAGATTTGTTGCCTTCTTTTAGCTTAATCTGTTCCCAGTTGCGCTTTACATCATGCTCATCTTTTACTTCTACATCACCATAAATGTGCGGGTGACGGTTGATGAGCTTATCGCAAACGCTGTTTAGTACATCAACAATGGTGAAGTCGTTGGTCTCAGAAGCGATTCTGGCATAAAATACCAGGTGCATCATCACATCTCCTAATTCTTTTTTTACTTCATCCAGATCACCTTCAAGGATGGCATCAGACAATTCGTAGGTTTCCTCAATTGTTAGGTGACGAAGGGTTTCCATGGTCTGTTTTTTATCCCATGGACAGTCGGTACGAAGGGTATCTAATACGGTAAGCAACCTTTGGAATGCGGTTGCCGGATCGGCAGCAGTGATTGGGGCGATATGATTGGGCATTGTATTGTGATTTATTTAATGACGTTAAAGGTAATCATCATTGTGGTTAAAAAAAGAACAACCAAGCCGGATAAGAAGATAATATCTGCGCTTTTTTCCAATCGCTCATTTTCTCCTTTTACTTTTCCCATAGAGATAAATGAAAGGATACAACTGGTCATAAATAGCAAAATAGCCAGGGCTGTGGTCTCGTCAATCAAGGTGACATCCTCCATTTTTGATACCTTTATAGAGGTCAAAACAATAAAGCAAAGCCCTAAAAGATTGGCAGAAGTATTTAGAATATGTCCTGAACGGTTTTCTTTCATGAGCTATGATCCTGAGGTAAATGTTATTCTTTTTCTTCTAATTTGATGTTCTTGCTAAGACGGTAAACTTTTCTTTTCTTATGTGGTTTATCTTCTCCACCAAGCAGGATTCCCCATGGTTTTAGCGTATCTATACGGTCGAAAATGATCTTCAGCATGGCGAGATAGGGGATGCATAAAAACATTCCGGAGATGCCCCAGACCATTTCACCCACCACAATTCCTATAAAAGCAAACAGGGCATTGATTTTTACTTTAGAGCCAACTACCAATGGCATTAAGATATTCCCATCCACCGCATGAACAGCGATGAAAGCAATAATCACCAATAATACTTTAGCGGCACCTGCAGTTGCGAAGGTGATCAGTACACTGATGACTAATGCACTAAATATTCCAATATAAGGGATGATGTTAAAAATCCCGGTGATTAAGCCTAGTAAAACAGCATATTTAACGCCTAAAATCCAAAGCACCAACATCATTAAGCTGGTTACAATGACCATTTGCAGGAATAAGCCGGTGATGTATTTCTTGATGATGTATTGAATCTGCCTTACGATATCACTTACCTTTTCAGTATGTTGTTCTTCAAATACGGAAGTTAAAAAGCTGAACAATACCCTTCTGTAGTTCAATAGAAAGAAGGTAAATAGCAATAGGAAAAAGAGAAACAACAGAGAGGTAGAGAGGGTAAGTAGGGTAGCACCAACAAACACAGCGCTGGTGGACAATGCCTTTGAAGCCCCTTCTTTAACATATTCAATTTGTTTTTGTGCATTTACGCCAAAGTTTGCTGAGATCCAATGTTGTAGCTCATGGAAAGAGGTTTCCCCTTGTTGCTTTAGTAAAGGCCAGTCTTGCCAAAGGTCTGTCAGTTGATTGATCAGGAAAAACAGGATGCTGCTGATCACGGCAATCATAAGGATAACAGATATGATGGAGGCCATACTTCTTTTAAGCTTGCATTTCTGTTCAAGAAAATTGGCCAATGGTAAGAGCAGAATGGCCAGTAAAAATGACGTGAGTAATGGAGCGAGGATCGTTTGCCCAAGTATGGCAAGGTATCCTAAAGAAATAATGGAGAACAGCACTATCGCTAGTTTTGTGTTAAATGGTTGAGTGAGGCTGTTCTTCATATAGGGATTTTGATCTTTATCGATTCGTAATTTAGTAATTTACACATAAAGACAAATGCCCTGCCAAGTTTTATTTGGCAAGGCATTTACAGTGATGTCTTATTATTTTTACAGGTAGGGGGAGTTATTTCCAATTACTTGCCTGGTCTAAAATCGCTATATCTTCAATATTGAGTTTCAACATGGCTGCTTTTTTAAGGTCTTCCAGTTGAGAAAGTGTGGTTACACTAGCAATTGGAGCAGTTATAGAGGGGCGGGCAATTAGCCAGGCCAGCGATACGCTTGCCGGTGTGGCATTATATTGCTCGGATACTTCATCTAATGCTTTCAATATTTTAAAGCCACGATCGTCCATATATTTCTGAACACCCGCACCACGCTGACTTTTATTTAAGTCGGCATCTGAGCGGTATTTTCCGGTTAAGAAACCGCTGGCTAAAGCATAGTAATTGATGACAGCCAGTTGGTGGTCTACGGCTACTTGCTCCAGGTCTTTTTCATATCCTTCGCGGGAGTATAAATTATATTCCGGTTGGAAAGTCTGATATTTTGGAAGACTTAATTTTTGAGCCGTTTCCAATGCCTCTTTTAATCGTGCTGCAGAATAGTTTGAAGCACCAACCCAACGGATCTTTCCTGCTCTGATCAACTCATCATAAGCTTCCAATGTTTCAGCAATCGGGGTATTTGGATCGTCATAATGACTCTGATAAAGGTCGATGTAATCGGTCTTTAATCTTTTTAGGGAAGCATCTACTCCTTCCAGAATGGTCTTTTTAGAAAGCGATTTCCCATTCCCCATATCTGCACCTACCTTAGTGGCAATGATGACCTCGTTGCGGTTTTTTCGCTGTTGCATCCAGTTACCGATGATGGTTTCAGATTCTCCACCAGTATTGCCGGGATTCCATCGGGAATACACATCCGCAGTATCGATGAAGTTGAAGCCGGCTTCGGTAAAGCCATCTAATATTTCAAAGGATTTGGCTTCGTCTATGGTCCAGCCAAAAACATTCCCACCAAAAGTGATCGGGTATACAAATAAATCGGAGTTGCCTAGTTTTCTTTTTTCCATTGCCAGCTATCTTGTTGTTCTAATTGTTCGTCTTTAATGATTTTAAGGGCGCATCTATTTAACAACAAAAAAGAATGAATTGTTGTACACTCGATTATTCAGTAAGGGAAAATGACATTAATTATAACTTTGTTCCCCTCAGCATTTCTCTTTTACCGGGTGCACCAGGTAGCTTTTCTATGGTAAATCCATTGCTTTTCAATGCGCGTTTTAATTTTCCGGTGATGGCATAAGTAACGAATGTTCCACCAAGTTTCAGGAAGCTACAGGTATGTGCAATAATTTCATCAGACCACATTTCCGGTTGGTGTTGTACCGAAAAGGCATCGTAATAAACCAGGTCAAATGTAGCAGGACTTTGAAATTGATCCAGTGTGATGTGCGGGATAGACAATTCCTGATTTGGTAAAATGTTTACCGGTGCTTTTAAAGCATTCAAATAATTGTTTTCTAAACTATTCCAGATGTTTTCAGGAACATATTGTTGGTATCCGGTAGATTTTAAGGCTTCTAATTCTAATGGAAAAGCTTCCAGTCCGGTATATTTAAGTTTAAGGTTTTGTGCTACTGTGTATTCCAGGGTCATCAGGAAATTGAGTCCGGTACCAAATCCGATTTCCAGAATGGAGATCTCTTCTTGATTTGCAGTTACATGCTTTAATCCAGCGTCAATAAATACATGTTTACTTTCTTGTAAAGCACCGTGTTTAGAATGGTAATGTTCGCCAATAGTTTCGTTAAATAGCGTATTGGAACCGTCGGCAGTTAGAGTTATGATATTCATTTTTACAGATGAGCCCTAAGTTTAATAGATGAGGCGCAAGATAATGTTTTTTAAACGGTGCTGTTGAAGCTTTTGCGATTCTTAAAAAGGTTTGTAGCTTTAAGGAGGAATTTATCATCATGAATATAGAAACGTTTAGAGCTTATAACCTTAGTTTAAAAGGGACCACAGAAGGTATGAAATGGGACCACCTTTGTTTTATGATTGCAGAAAAACTGTTTGTGATCATTGATCTGGAGTTGGGAAGTTTCTCCTTGAAATGCGATCCGGAGGATTTTGATGCATTGGTAGGAAGACCTGGGATTGAACAGGCACCGCATATGGCAAAAAGACAATGGATTAAAGTAAGTGGATTAGAAGTGATGCCGGATGAAGAGTTGAAAACCCGGATTACAACGTCCAGGGCATTGATCATGGCAAAGCTAAGTAAGAAGTTGCAGGCATTGTATGTCTAAAAAAAACGCGGCCTTCCATAAAGGAGGCCGCGCTGTATAGATACAGGAATTCAGATTACCACATTCTGATTCTGTCTTCTGGTTTTTTGTATAATTTATCACCTGGTTTCACATCAAAAGCTTTATACCAGGCATCCATATTTACCGGTGCACCAATCGTTCTGAAAGGACCAGGAGAGTGTGGATCTGTTTTGATCAGCTGTGCTGCGGTTTCATCCAAAACATTTCCTCTCCATACCTGTGCCCAGGATAAGAAGAAACGTTGATCAGGTGTAAAGCCATCAATTTTATCTTCCGACTGTCCTTGTTTGGTTAATTTAAAGGCTGTATAAGCGGCATTTAAACCACCAAGGTCGCCGATGTTTTCCCCCATAGTCAGTTTACCGATCACATGAACGGTATCCAGTACGGTATACGCATCAAACTGCTCTCCAAGGGCTTTAGTTTTTGCTTCAAATTTCACTTTATCTTCTGGTGTCCACCAGTTGCGTAAGTTTCCGTCTTTGTCATATTGACTTCCGGAATCATCAAATCCATGAGACATTTCATGACCGATAACGGCACCGATACCCCCATAATTTACGGCATCATCTGCATTAGGATCGAAGAAAGGGAATTGTAGAATCCCTGCCGGGAATACAATTTCATTCATCGTAGGACTGTAATACGCGTTCACTGTAGGAGGAGTCATCCCGAAACGGGTACGGTCTACTGGTTTGCCCAATTGCGTAACCATTTCATTATAGCCCCATGCACCGGCATTACGCAAGTTTTGCAGGTAGGTAGTACGGGTAATGGTTAAACCTTCATAATCTTTCCATTTATCAGGATAACCGATTTTAGGTACAAAAGCATTTAGTTTTTCCAGTGCTTTTCCTTTAGTCTCATCGCTCATCCAGTCCAGGTTATTGATTCTGATCTCAAATGCTTTTCTAAGGTTCGCAATTAATTCCGTCATGCGGACTTTTGCATCTGGTTTGAAGTATTGCGCCACATATAACTGTCCCAGTAATTCACCAACGGTGCCATCGGTTAGCTGCGACATCCTTTGCCATCTTGGTGTTTGTACTTTCTGACCGCTCATTGCTTGTGTAAAGGCAAAAGAAGCGTTCACAAATGGGCTACTCAGGTTAGATGCTGATGATTTTAATATATTCCATTCCAGGTATGTTTTCCAATCTGCCACAGGCACGGTTTTTAACAATCCATCCAGACTCACAAAGAATTTTGGAGCAGAAACCAGAATCGTATCTTGTCCTGTTACCTTAAATTTAGGAAGAATAGTTGCCCAGTTTAACTGTGGCGTTGTTTTACTGAAATCTGCTACAGTAAATTTATTATATGTTTTATGTGGATCACGCATTTCCACTCTTGCCATTTGTGCTTCTGCCAATTGTTTCTCAATTGCCATCACAGTTGCTGCTTTTTTCTTTGCTTCAGCAGGGCTATTACCGGTTAAGGTAAATAAGGTGGTCATATATTTATCGTATGCTTCTCTGATTTTTACACTTCGAGGGTCATCTTTCAGGTAATAATCACGGTCAGGTAAGGAAGTTCCTCCCTGTCCAAGTTGAGCCATATACTTGTTTACATTTTTTCTGTCCTGCCCTACGAAAAAGCTGAACATAGGCGAGGCCAGACCTGTGGTTCTCAGGTAAGCGCTATGATCAAGAATACCTTGAAGGTCTTTGATTTGCTTGATCTTTTCCAGATCTGCCTTGATAGGCGTGTAACCTAGTTTTTCAATGGTCACACTGTCCATTGCTGCGGCATAAAAATCACCAACACGTCTTTTTACAGAACCTGCAGGAGCTGATTTATCGGCAGCTGCATCTTCTACCAATCCTTTTACGGCATTGATGTTGAAGTCGCGAAGTGCGTTGAAGCTTCCCCAGCGCGTTTCTTTAGCAGGAACAGGATTGTTTTTAATCCAGGTGCCACTCGCATATTGATAAAAATCATCACCCGGTTTAATAGTCAGATCCATATTTGCAGGATCAATAAATTTCATTGGTGATTGGGCATTTGCAGTATAACTTGCAGCCAGAATCCCCAATGCAGCAAAATAGCTTTTCAGTTTAGTAGTCATAAGTATTTAGTTAGTAGTAGATAGATACGGCCGTAATTATCCCATAACAATTATTGGCTCTTCTATCGAAGGATCAATGTAGGAAATCGCTGGAAACAAACCATATATCTATTGAAAATATTACTTGTTAAACCAGTAATATAGCTTGGTTAAGCCTAGTTTTCTAATGATGACCCCTGTAAATAGAACTATTTTGATCGCTTTCATAACTTGGGTTTTTATATCTATTTAACATATTTTAACAAATTTTATTGTGTACAGTTAAAAAAATAGGATATAAAGTTCCAGAATAAAGCGTTGTTTAGCTCGCTTTTTTAATGCGTTGACGTTGACCGATGTATAAGCCTAAAACCACCAGGATAGTGCCGCAAACGGTATACCAGGTAATGGGTTCGTTCATCAGCCACCAGGCATAAAAGAATCCAAACAATGGGCATAAAAATAGCCATAAAGAGGCCTTTACAGTATCCAGTTTCAGGAGGAAAAACCAGCAGATGAGCCCGACGACTGAAACGGCAAGACTCAGCCATAATACCGAATACCAAAAGATAGGATCAGGTTGGAAAGATTGAAAGTCGCCAAATGCACCGGTTATAGGGAGTAGGAAAAGACCTCCGAGGGTGACCTGCCATCCATTGATCAGCAAGTTCGGTAAAGTCCAGGTTACCCTAGCGTAATAAACACTGGCAAAAGAAACGACCACCATACTCAGCATGAGTAGTCCAATGCCCATGAGGCTGGTACTTTGGTTGCCCAATAAAGGGTAAGTGGCGAAAGCAATTCCGGTCATCCCAAGTACAATACTCAGAATTTCTGCTCCCGAAGGCCTTCTGCCAATTAGCCAGGAGGAAAAAAGGACAATTAGCAGTGGATTAGTGGAAACGGCCAGACTGCCAATGCCTGCCGCAGTAAATTTCATGGCATAGACATACAATCCCAGGTATACAGCGGTATTCAGGAAGCCAAAAATGGCCAGTTGTCTCCATTCTATGGAGGTAGGTAGGCGGTAGATTTTATCTTTGCTGATCCCATAGCAATAACCCAGTAAGACCAGCCCTGCAAGGAAAAAACGAACATTGGCGAGAATCAATGGTGGTGCAGAACGAACCCCGAATTTAGTAGCTACTGAGGCAGATGCCCAAAGCATTGAAAATAATACCCCGATTCCGATCGTCTTTATTGTCCCTTTTGTCATTTCGTCTTAAACCTAAGAAATTTGCCGATTTTTTGGAAGCTTTAAATGCTAAGAAAGCGATAAAAAAAAGCCCGGAGTAGTTGAAATGAGTTTTACCTGTGCAAGAACTTAATAAAAACTTAACGGTGATGGTGCAAGCGGTCTTTTTCTATTCCTTTAAATTTGCAATTTAATTTATATATTGGATCACCAAATATAACCACACCTAAGACCCTTGTTTATTGAAACAGCTAACAGACCTGGCCTTGCTGGACTTATTGAGAGAAGACAATGATGACGCGTTTAATGAGATTTATTCACGCTATTGGGAGGTAGTCTATGCAATTGCCTGCAAGAAATTGAACAATAGGGAAGAAGCAAAAGATGTAGTTCATGATTTGTTTATGGTGATCTGGGTAAAGCGCCATTCTTTAAAAATTACTACCACCTTTATTGGTTTTATTTATACCATCTTAAAAAACAAGTTGACGGATCTTAACCGTCGGCAAACCTTACGCATCAAACACGATGTAGAATACTTAAATATCACAGAAGAAACCGACAATTCACTTTTCGAACAGTACAGTACCAAAGAGCTTGCTAATCATTTGACATTGGAAATCCAGAGCATGCCTGTGGGGATGCGTAAAGTTTTTCAAATGAGCAGAGAAGAAGACCTTTCTGTGAATGAAATTGCCGGCCGACTTTCCATTTCCTCTCAAACGGTAAAGAATCAAATTACCAGCGCACTTAAAAGACTTCGCGTTAAATGCCAATTGTATTAAAATTGGATAAAAAAGTATTTATTTTCATTACTCCTTTTGTTTAAGTTAGTTATGTACTAAGTATACGACAAGACAACAAATAAAGCGCTTTTAAGGAGAGCTGTTTTCGGGCGGTTCCCAATTGATGTCAAATTAATTATTTAATTAATTGCAGGTCAATAATGACTTGTAAAACCTGAACTCAAATTAAATGAATTATGAGGTGCAACAACCTACAATTGACTTTTCTGGCCATGCTAACGCTCGTCCTGGCCGGAGGCTGTAAAAAGAAACCGATTGATGATCTGGTTTCGGAATCACAAAAACTAAAAGCGAATACGTTAGCTGCCACTACAGCTGCAGGCGCTGCAGAAGTCACTATCAATTGGGAACAAACTTATCAGCGTATCGATGGGTTTGGTGCCTTTGGAGGGCGTATCGTGCCTTTCTTTGAATCTCCGAAAAGAGATAGTATCATGTCTTATCTATGGGGGAATTCCGGTTTGAAGTTGAATATGGTCCGCGGAAAAGTACTCCATACCTATCCTTTTAATAAGCAAACTGGCGTGGTAACCATCAAACCTGCAGGTGTGGATATTGATGTAGACGTAAATAGTACTGCTTATACCTCCTTAACGGCGGTTCAAAAGGAGCATCTGGGACAACTATGGATCCTGAAAAAGATCAAAGAACGCTACCAGGTGCCGATTACTTTTGCAAGTACCTGGACTCCTCCCTTGTCCATGAAAACGAATACCAATCAGGAAAGCGCAAAGTGGTTTAATGGATTGAATTACAACACCAGCTCCAGCGATTTTGCGAGGTATCTGGCTGGATTCGCAAAATCTTATCAGACAGAAGGAGTGAACTTCTATGCGATATCGCCTTCTAATGAGCCTGAGAATGTGTTTTCAGATTGGGATGCTTCTTATTGGACTTCAGCACATCTGGGACAATTTGTAACCAATAATTTAAGACCGGCTTTAAACCAGCAAGGCTTAAATACGATGAAAATTCTTTCCTCAGAGAATGCAGCATGGGGTACTGCGAATACTTTTCTAGGAGGGATGGATAGAAGTAATGTTGATATTCTTGCCGGTCACGGTTATGTAGAGATAGGAGAGTTAATTGGAGGAAAAAGGGGATTAAACCAGAATCCAGTCACCTGGAATTATGCTACAGCCAACAAACCAGTATGGATGACAGAGACCTCTGATGATAGTGGATCTTATGACAATACCATTGTTGGCGGATTAAAACTGGCCACCAGTATGCACAAATTTCTTGCAGAATGCAATGTCAATGGTTTTGTTTACTGGCTGGGGATGTTAGCAATCCGTAATAACGAGTCCCTGATCTGTACCAATAGCGATGGCTCTTTGGATTTTCCAAAAACCTATGATATAATGGGCCAATTTTCCCGATACATCCAGGCCGGTTATTATAGGTTTGGGGCCAGTGTGCAGAACAACGCTGTCCTAAAGGTTTCAGCGTATAAAGATCCGAATACCGGGAAATTTAGTTTGGTCGCGATTAATCCGGGTACGGATGTCATTACCTGTACACTTCGTTTGCAAGGGTTTTCTGCCGGATCATTACTGAGTTTCCAGACTTCTGGAAGTAACAGCGCGCATTGGCCACAGGGCAGTACTTTAACTTCAGCTACAGATGGTAGTTTCACGGTTACTGTGCCTGCTCAGAGTGTCACCACTTTTACTGGTGTTAAAAACTAATCGGGTCGCTTAGGCCTGGATTTGAATATCTTTTTTAATGCAACTCATCACGTTGTGATAAGTTAGTGTGATTTTAACCTCCTGAAACATAGTTGTTCAGGAGGTTTTTTGCAAAATAGGTTTTTTCTCATAGTACCAGCTCGCTTCTCATTCGTTATGTATTTAGTATATGAACGAGAAAGAAAAGAACGGCCTTTATAAAGCATTCGGAATTAATGACCCTTCCGGTTTTTTTGAAGACGACAAAGATAAAGAACAATTAGGTCAGGAAATCCTGGAGCGTATCCAGGCGACCAAGGAAATTCAGGAGCAACAGGAGCTAAGCATTAAGCTGAAAAGAAGAAAAACAATGCTGAGTATGGCTGCGGCCATTGGTTTCATTTTACTTTCAACAGGATTGCTGTTTTACCATTCCCTGGATAGTAATTACATTACCATTTCGGTTCCAAAAGGAGAAACAAAGCAATTGGTCTTGCCAGATGGTTCTACAGTATGGTTAAATTCTGCCAGTACCTTCAAATACCCTAAAAAATTCGGAAAGAAAAGAACAGTGTACCTATTGGATGGGGAAGGTTTCTTTGACATCGTTCACGATAAAAAAGTTCCTTTTGTAGTAGAGGCTTCCGGTATTAAGACCAACGTATTAGGAACTTCCTTTGTCGTAAAATCTTACCAGGCATTGTCTACTATGAGTGTCGCGGTATTGTCTGGAAAAGTAGCGGTAAGTGACGATCAGCACCAGACCAGTGTATTGCTTAAAAATGAACAAGTTGTGTACAACAAAGATCACCGTAAACCAAAGGTGTTAAATGTACAAGCAATGGAGCATAAGGCATGGAATGATGGCAACATTGTCCTGAATGCAGCTTATTTTGAAGACCTGGTACTGGCAGTAGAAAATGCCTATCAGGTAAAAATCAAATACGATCCCGAAAAATTCAGAAACTGTCAGAACAGTATTCGTTTTAACACTAGCCAAAGCTTAACAGAGGTATTAGACCTCATCAAGGAAATACAAGGAATTACTTACCAAATTAACAAAGAAAAGGAGGTGCTTATAACAGGTAGCGGATGTAATTAAATCGGTCAATAGTATTAAAAAAAGAAGATCAGTACCTGTTAGAGCAGATACTGATCAGAATGTACAGCGTTTGGGTAACTCTTCGAAAAATTCTCCAGATGGCCGTGCTATGTTTCATTGAAATTATAAAACGAATAAAAATATGAAAAAAAACATTACTACACTAATTCTTAAGATAATGAGAGTAGGATTAATAGTGTTTGCCACATTGCTGACTTCCGCCGGAACCTTATTAGCGGAAACGGTTTTTAGTCAGCGACTTAATAAGGTGAAAGTAAACTTACACCTAAAAGGCGAATCCTTAGAAAAAGCAATAGAGAAAATCAGCAAGAGCAGTAAGTTAGATTTTTCTTATAACAATAATGAATTGAGAAAGATAAAAGGGATTGAAATGGAGGTTTCTGGAAAACCTTTAAATGAAGTTCTTTTTCAATTGTTGAACGGAACCCCTTTTTCTTATCGGGAATCTGATAATAACGTGGTGATTTTTAGACGACGTGATCAGGACGCATTGCCGGTTTTATCCTGGATCAATGAAGCCATTTTAATTAAAGGAATGGTAACTGATGAGAAAGGATTGCCTATTCCAGGAGTTTCTGTACGCATCATGGGAACGCCAAAAGCTGCTACTACCGATGGAAATGGTAATTATCAGATTGAAGCTGGCTCGCCGGCAGATGTATTGGTGTTTTCCTATGTCGGCCTGACCGAGCAAAAGATTGTGATCGGTACACGCAAGCAAATTAATGTAGTGCTAAAAGATGATGATAAGTTCCTAAATGAAGTGGTGGTAGTAGGCTATGGCACACAGAAAAAGGTAAATCTGAGTGGTGCAGTAGATGGTGTTTCTGGAAAAGAAATAGAAAACAGACCGATTGCCAGTGTTGGTGCAGGTTTACAGGGAATGATCCCTAACTTAAATATCACCATTTCCAGCGGACAGGTGAACAAAGCACCAAAATTCAATATCCGTGGATTTACTTCTTTAAATGGTGGTTCTCCTTATATCCTGGTAGATAACGTGCCTTTTACCAGTGAAGAATTACTGGCTTTAAACACTGCAGATATTGAAAATGTAACCGTATTGAAAGATGCGGCATCGGCAGCAATTTATGGTGCCAGAGGTGCTTTCGGTGTGATTTTAATCACTACAAAATCAGCAAAAAGTGAAGATTTAAAAATAAATGCCAATACGTATTATGCCATCAGACAATTGGGAAGAGTACCGGACATTGTGACTGATCCAATTACTGTAATGGAGTATAAACATGATGCCGCTTATCCTTTATACGATTTGTATCCGGAGAATATTAGGGATTATGCCAGAAAACGTTCTGCTGATCCTAGCTTAGCATCCGTAATTGTATCCCCAACCGATCCAAATGCCTGGATGTACTACGGTACTACGAACTGGATGGATGAAGTTTACAAATCAAATGCACCAACTTATAATGCCAACCTGAGTCTTTCTAAAAAAGATGATAAACTAAGCTATTATTTGTCTTCGGAGTATTTTAGAAATGAAGGAATGTTTAGGTACGGTAATGATAAATATGATCGTTATAACCTTCGTGCTAAAGCGGATTTTAATTTGTCAAAATGGTTAAACGTAGGAACCAATACGATGTTTATGACCAGTACTTATGATGAGCCTTCTTATAATGGTGAAGGGTTCTTTCATAATGTAAATAGACAAAGTTCTTTGGATGTGCCAACTAATCCTGATGGCAGCTGGACTTCTACCGGAGCCGCATTATTAGGAAAGATGCAAAGTGGCGGACGTAGAATGACCAGAGCAAATAACTTCCAGACTACTTTTACTGCAAAAGCTTCCCTGATTAAAGATATCTGGGATTTAAAAGCTGATGCAACAGTACGTAAGATTGATACTGCCGGTAGATCTTTTGACCTTGCAATTCCTTATAAAACAGGGCCAAATTCTGCAATTAATTACAGTGGTAATGTTGCGGGTTCTGCTACAAATACAGAAAGACACCTGAGAAACAATATCTATAATATCTATACGGATTTTCATAAAACCTTTAATGAAAAGCATTATCTGCAAGTATTGGCTGGTTTTAATCAGGAAACCAGAAACTGGAGTTATGGCTTTGTAAGCCGGACGAATTTAATTAGCCCTACCTTACCTTCTCTAAATCTTGCTACCGGTCCAATTACCGCCGGAGAGCGCATGGAGGATTGGGCAGTAAGAGGTTGGTTCTATCGCATGAATTATATTTTTGACAACAAATATATTCTGGAGTTGAATGGCCGTTATGATGGGACTTCTCGTTTTCCTTCAAATGACAGATGGGGCTTTTTCCCTTCTGCTTCAGTTGCCTGGGTGATCAGTAATGAAAAAATCTTTAAGCCAGTTGCAGAAAAATTGAAAATCGACCTGTTAAAATTCCGTGCTTCATATGGGGCTTTGGGTAATCAGGATGTGAGTGCTTATTATTATATCCCAACAATGAATCCTGGACAAATCGGACAGATTCTGGATGGCAATAAGCCTACAGCGGTTTACCCTCCAGGTGCAGTAGCCCAAAGCTTAACCTGGGAAAGGATTTCTACGCTGAATTTTGGTGGAGACATTAGCATGTTCAAAAACAGATTAGACCTGAACTTTGATGCCTATACTAGATATACCAAAGGTATGCTCACCAAAGGTAAGACACTTCCAGGTGCCTTCGGGGTTTCTGAACCAAGAGTGAATGCAGCGGATTTGAAAACCAAAGGATGGGAATTGAGAATTGGCTGGAAAGATGGTTTTATGGTAAACAATAGTCAATTGTACTATAACATCGGCTTCAATATGGGCGATAGCCGTAGCTACATTACTAAGTTTGATAATCCTAATGGTTTGTTAAGTGATCATTATGTAGGTAAAGAAATGGGCGAAATCTGGGGACTGGAAACAGAAGGTTTCTTCCAGTCGAAAGAAGAATTAGCCAGTCATGCCGACCAAACAGCTGTAGGTGCCGACGACACCGGCTACAAATTTGATGTAGGTGATTTAAAGTTCAGAGATTTGAATGGTGATGGTAAAATCAACAAAGGGAAAAATACCTTGGCCGACCATGGAGATCAGAAAGTCATTGGAAATACGACTGCCAGATACCAGTATGGAATCGACCTTGGCGCAGGATGGAAAGGTTTCGATGTCCGTGTATTCTTCCAAGGTGTAGGAAAAAGAGATTGGTACCCTAACCCTAGTAACCATTATTTCTGGGGTGTTTATGCTCAACCATGGACCAACGTTCAGGCGCATAACCTGGATCGCTGGACCCCTGAAACTCCGAACGCTTACTTCCCTCGTGTGAAGGCGTATATTGCTGAGGATGCTACGGAATTAGGAAATCCACAAACGAAATATCTTCAGGATGCTTCTTATCTAAGGCTGAAAAATCTTACTCTGGGCTATACTTTACCGAAATCTTTAACCAACAAGATGAAGATGGATAAACTTAGGGTATACTTCAGCGCGGAGAACATTTTAGATGTTTCCCACATCAAGGCCAGATTGGACCCAGAAGGATTAGATGGAGCCATCTATCCTTTTCAAAAGACTTACTCTGTTGGTTTAAACCTTAATTTTTAACGCAAGAAGCATCATGAAATTAAAAACAACTTATATCCTTGCATTAGGATTGATGACGATAGGGATGACCGCCTGCAAGAAAGATTTCCTGCAGAGGAATCCAAAAACTGAAATTACTGAAGGTGTATTTTTTCAATCGCCAACAGATCTTGAAACTTATACCAATGGCTTTTACAGTCAGATTTCTCCTTCTTATTCTGATATAAATTCAGATAATATCTCCAACTATAATGGAGATGGAGAAGTGGACATCATATTGAGAGGTGGATTATCTTCTGCCAATGTAGGTGGATGGAATAAAGCGGATTGGGAAGCGCTAAGAAGTGTGAACTTCATGTTAGATCATATCGGACAGGTGAAAGGTGATCCTGGTCTGATCAAGCATTATGTAGGAATCGCAAAGTTTTTCCGTGCAAAGTTCTATTTCGAGAAAATTAAAAAGTACCATAATGTACCCTGGTATGGGCGTGTGTTATCGGATGATGATCCTGATTTATACAAAGGACAAGATCCAAGAGCATTGGTGGTTGACTCTGTATTGAGTGATTTGAATTATGCAGTAGCAAACATCAAAAATGACGTAAAAACAAATGCAGGAAAAACCAGAGTTACCAAAATGGCAGCCTTGGCTTTATTATCGAGATTTGCTTTACATGAGGGAACTTTCAGAAAGTATCATGATGAAATTGGATTGACTGCTGATTACCAACGATTCCTGGATATTGCAATTAGCTCCTCAGATAAAATTATGAAAGAGGGTGGTTTCGGCCTGGTAAGTACCGGAAATGGTGCTTTGGATTATAGATCCTTGTTTTCAAGCCCAAGTTTGGCGAATAGCAAGGAAATGATCATGTGGGCAGATTATACTAAAGAATTAAGCATAGGAAATAATACCCATACGGTGCTTGATTATACCTGGTCGTTGAGTAGAAGTCTTGCGGATACTTATTTGAAAAAAGATGGTACTCCTTTTACTGCTACTCCTGGTTATAATACGAAAGTTTATACTGAAGTATTTACAGACCGTGATCCAAGAATGGCAGAGACCATTATTAATCCAAATTTTAGAGGTGCAAGTACAATAGATGAGCCTTATAGAATCAAACCTACTTTGGGAGGTTACAATCAGATCAAATTTTATCCTCGTGATCCTGTACTGAGACAAGGTTGGGAAATGAATTACACGGGTTTGCCAATATTCAGGTATGCAGAGATCTTATTGAACTATGCAGAAGCTAGAGCTGAATCTGGAACTATCAATCAGGCAGATCTTGATCAGACCATTAATTTGTTGCGTAGCAGAGTACAAATGCCTTCATTGTCGATGGGCGTAGCTTTAGATCCTGTTTTGGCAGCAGCTTATCCAAATGCCAATGGTGCAGTATTGCTGGAAATTCGTCGCGAGAGAAGGGTAGAAACCGCTTGTGAAGGTTTCCGTTTTAATGATCTGATGCGTTGGAAATCTGGTAATTTATTCCAGGATAGTCAGCAGGGAATGTATGTTCCTGCATTAGGTGCTATGGACGTAACCGGCGATGGTAAACCTGATATTGCAATTCTACCTAATCCTAATGATGAATCTTCAATTGCGAATATCCCAGTTTTGGAAAGAGATAAGTTGTCTAAGTTTTACCTGAAAGATAAAACAGGAAAAGATCAGAATTTCTACCTGAGTAATGGTACTTCAGGCTTTATTGCCTTTACCAGAGATAGAGATCAGCCAAGAAATTTCATCAGTCCTAAATATTATTACAGACCGATTCCAATAGGAGAAACAGTAGTTAATCCTCAATTGAAACAGGTTTTTGGCTGGTAAATTATAAGGATAAGCTAGTTTAGTTCCATATTTTAATGCCCTCATTCAGCAGCAGGTTTCAATACCTGCTGCTTTTTTAATGTGTTAGACATAGAATAATAAATGATACCATAATGAACCACACACCATCACTATAAACCACTAAATGAAACCCTAATGAGATTAATTTTTACAGTAGTTTTTGCTTTCCTTGCCTCAGCTGCGGGAGCGCAATACAAAGGGAAAGTTTTCCTGGATGAGAATAAAAACAAGACCTGGGATGCACAAGAAAAGGGAATGAAAGGCATTTCCGTATCCGACGGACAAAATGTATTAAAAACAGATGCAAACGGTAATTTTTCATTACCCGGGCATTCTAAAAACAGGTTTATATTTGTGACCGTTCCTGCCGGCTATAAGCTGGCCGCGAAACATTACCTGAAAATAGAGGATAAAGTAGCCGCTTATAACTTCGGACTGCTTCCTGACCCTACCACTGCGGGACCTTCGGTAAAGATGTTGCAGATTACGGATACTGAAACCGATAAATACAATGATTGGATTGCCAATCTAAAGAATTTCTCTAAAAAACAAGACGTTGGCTTTATTGTGCATACCGGTGATATCTGTTATGAAAAAGGCCTTAATTTCCATGCAAATCAGGTTACTCCGGAAGCTTTAGGAAAACAGGTGTTTTACTGTATTGGAAATCATGACCTGGTAAAAGGTGCGTATGGTGAGGAGCTTTTTGAAAACCTTTTTGGCCCGGTATATTATTCTTTTGATGCTGGACCTGCGCATTTTATTGTAACGCCAATGCGTTCTGGTGATGTGCAGCCTTCTTATACCGTTGATGAGGTGATCAGCTGGATGAAAAACGACCTTGCTGCCACCGACAAAAATAAACCGGTTATTATTTTTAACCATGACCTGCTGACTTATAGCGATCAGTTTGTCTTGAAAGGTAAAAATGATTCCATCAATCTAAATGAAAATAATTTGAAAGCCTGGGTATACGGACACTGGCACAATAACTTTGTCAGGAAAAGTGATAAAACGGGAATTCAATACGTTTCTTCTGCGGCCCTAAGCATGGGAGGGATCGACAATTCTGCCGGACAGTTTTTATCTATAGAAATTGATAAGGATGGTGTAAAAGAAATCAAGCCTCATTACACTTATTTACATGATCATTTGGTGGTAAACACGCCTAACGGTAGTAATATGGTCCTGGTGAAAGAGGGTAATCTGATGATTTCTGCGAATATCTACGATACTGAAAATATGGTCAAATCTGCGAAAAGCATCATCTATGATGAAAAAGGAAACCAGATCGCTACAAGTCCATTAGCAGCAAATACAGATTGGAGTTGGTACGGGAAAGTACCTGTCGCTAAAATGACTAAAGGAAAATCATTTACGATTCAGACAGAAGTGACTTATCAGGATGGCAGAGTGCATATTCAAAAACAAGGCTTTACTTTACCTTCAAATTCCAACTGGGGACTAAGTCCTTCATCTGCTACATCCGGCACATCGAAGGTAGCTGCGGATGATAAAAGCGGTTCTTTAATTTTGAAATGGGTAAATAATATCAAAGGCAGCATCTGGAAAGGTAGTCCAACCCTGGCAGAAGGCAAGTTGTTTACCGCTAGTATCGACGATGCGAATAACCTCCTTTGTGGGATCACTGCTTTAGACCCTGCAACGGGTAAAATCTTATGGCATTATAAAACGCGCAACTCCATAAAACATGCACTTGCCTATGATAAGGGCTTAATTCTGGGAACGGATATGGAAGGCTTTACCTATGCTTTGAAGGCTAGTGACGGTACTTTGATCTGGAAAAAAGACCTTGGAATGAAAAGTCTTCCGGGCTATATTTCTGGCGGTATTGTAGATAAAGGAGTTTATTATACTGGTTATGGTTCTTATTTGCAGGCATTGGATGCCGCAACAGGCAAGACGATCTGGATCAACAAGGACTGGAATGGCGGAGAAGGAACACCTGAGAAAATGACTATGGCAGGAGAGGTGTTGATCACCGGAAGTAACTGGCAAAGTTTATTTGGTCATGACCGTAAAACTGGGAAATTATTATGGAAAAGAAGTGATGAAGGCCTTCGTTTTAGAAGTAGCACCGGAATCTATGAAGCTGGGAAATTGTACATCACAGGCCTCAATGCCATATTTATCCTGGATCCCTTAACCGGAAAAAACATCAATAAAATTGAGGGAACTTACGACTTTAAAGTAATGGCTGCTCCATTGATCACTGATAAATACCTCATCATGCCAACTTCAACAGATGGTGTTGTCGCTTATGATTTGAAAACATTAAAAGAAGTGTGGAACAGGCCTACTGGTAATGCTTTAGTTTATTCTGCACCTTATACCGGTCCAGGAGCGGCCACAGTAGAAAGTACAGTCGTGAAATATGGCAACCAGTTATTATTTGCAGCTTCCGATGGTCATTTATACCGCATCCATGAAGATTCGGGAAAAGTAATGCAAAAGCTAAACATCGGTGCCCCAGTATTTGCTGATGCTGCACTCAATGGAAAACGACTCTTCCTGGCAGATTTTGCCGGTAATGTATACGGGTTTGAGCTAAACTAGCTTATGTTGCAATGTTGTGGCAGTTTACCAGGGATACCTGGTTAATTGTTACATTTGGGCCATCAATTATAAAACAATGAAGAAATTTATCTTATTATGTCAGTTGGTGGCCCTCTCATTTTATGGGATTGCCCAGAATAAAATGCTGACCATGCAGGATGCAATGAGTAATGCACGTACTACTCTTGCCCCTGAAAACTTGTCGCAACTCCAGTTCATATACGGAACAGAAAACTATGTTTATGCTAAACGTCAGGCCACTGGCCCGGTATGGATGTCGGGAAGTTTTAAAGCGAAAGAAGAACAAGCTTTTCTTTCTCTGGGACAGCTAAACCAAAAGTTAAGAGCCGTTCAACAGGATACATTAAAGTCGATGCCAATGATTCAGTTCAACCAGGGCGCAGATTGGATCATGTACCTGAAAGGTGCAAAAGTTGCTTTTAACCCAATTAAAAATACTTTTAAGACGGTATTAAGTGCTGAGCTTGTCTCAAAAACAAATGTGGAAGAAAGTAAAGCAGGTTACGTTGCGTACCTGGATAAATTCAATCTTTTTGTTTCCAATGGAACGACCGCTGAGCAGGTAACAACCGATGGATCTGCAGATATCGTATACGCTTCTTCTGTTCACAGAGAAGAGTTTGGAATTTCTAAAGGGATTTTCTGGAGTAACAGCGGCAAATTGCTGGCTTTCTACAGAATGGACCAAAGCATGGTTACTGATTATCCAATCTCAGACTGGACTACTCGCCCTGCAAAGAATGTCAATATTAAATACCCAATGGCCGGTGATAAGAGTCACCATGTAACTGTAGGCTTATATAACCCTGCTACAAAAGCGATAGTATATCTTAAAACAGGGGAGCCAGTAGAACAATACCTGACTAACATCGCCTGGAGTCCAGATGATAAATCTGTATTTATTGCGGTAGTAAATCGTGAGCAGAACCACATGAAGCTAAATCAATATGATGCAGTAACAGGTGATTTCATTAAAACGATCTTCGAAGAAAAGGATGAAAAGTATGTTGAGCCATTGGTGCCAATGTTGTTCCTTAAAAATGATCCTTCTAAATTTATCTGGCAAAGTAACCGTGATGGATGGAATCATTTATACTTATATGACCTAAAAGGAAAAGTTCTGAAACAATTGACGAAAGGAAATTGGGAAGTAACAGAAGTAAAAGGCTTCAGTCCTAAGGGCGATCAGTTGTTTTATGTGTCTACAGCAGAATCTCCGATTACGAGAAACCTGTATTTATTGGATCTAAAATCAGCTAAATCTAAACGTATTACCCAAGGTTTTGCTATGCACAATACGCAAATTAGTAGTACCGGAAATACAGTGATTGATAACTACAGCAGTCCGGAATTGCCTAAAGTGATTCAGTTGATAGAACTGGCTACGGAAAAAACCAAGGTTTTGTTGAAAGCAGCAAATCCACTTGCAAATTATGCAACGGTAAACTCATCCATCTTTACCATTAAAAGCGATACCGGTGATGACCTTTATTGCAGCCTTTATAAGCCTGTAAACTTCGACAGCACTAAAAAATACCCAGTTGTTGTTTACTGGTATGGTGGTCCGCATGCGCAGTTGATTACCAACAGCTGGAATGCTGGTGCTGGTGATTACTGGTTCAGATATATGGCACAACAAGGTTTTGTAGTCCTGACTATGGATACCCGTGGAAGTGACAACAGAGGAAAAGCTTTTGAGCAATCGATGTTCAGACATGCTGGTGCTGTTCAACTGGAAGATATGAAGAAAGCGGTAGGTTATCTGAAATCCCAGCCTTATGTGGATTCGGATAATATGGGCTTATTTGGCTGGAGCTTTGGCGGTTTTAGTACCGTTAATGTGATGTTAAAAGAACCAGGTATGTTCAAAGCTGCGGTTGCAGGTGGTCCGGTGATCAACTGGAATTTCTATGAGGTGATGTATACAGAACGTTATATGGATACGCCCAAAGAGAACGCTGAAGGTTATGCGGAAACAAACTTATCTGAGCATGTTGGCAGTCTGAAAGGTAAATTATTATTGATCCATGGGGTACAGGATCCGGTAGTTTTACAACAACATACGGTTGATTTTATAAAACATGCAGTAGATAAGAATATTCAGCTGGATTATATGATTTACCCAGGACATGAGCACAATGTGACTGGTAAGGATCGCGCGCATCTTTATCAGAAGGTTACAGATTACTTTATGCAGAATTTGAAAAAATAAGAGTTATTGTTTGAAAATTAATTCTGCTAAAAAAAGCGGGTGTACTTTTCGGTCTCAAAATCTTTTGAAAGAAAGATTTTACAGGTCCTCAAAGCACAACCCGCTTTTTTTTGTAATTAAGGTTCCCGGTGTTGGGGGCTAAATAGCAGGATGCTAATTGCTTTAATTTCCCTTTAAACGCTATGAGAGGCTGCCTAACTAAAAATGAGGGGCCGCTTAACTAAAAATGAGGGAATGCTATGAGCCGGCCTATAAAGATTTTGCCCTTCCGCAAAAGATTTGAGACGGCGAGTAGTAACCCGAATTTTTCTCATTCTGAATTAAAAAGCTATTTTTGCATCTCAACAGATACTTTTTCGTAATAATGAGCATTTCCACAAAATACGACCCGGCAGCAACCGAAGATAAATGGTACAGCTACTGGATGTCAAAGAACTTTTTCCATTCTGAACCGGATGAACGCGAGCCATATACAATTGTAATCCCTCCACCAAACGTCACAGGTGTATTGCACATGGGACATATGTTGAACAATACGATTCAGGATGTCTTGATTCGTAGGGCAAGGATGCAAGGTAAAAATGCATGTTGGGTACCTGGTACAGACCATGCTTCTATTGCTACCGAAGCTAAGGTTGTGGCGATGTTAAAAGAGCGTGGTATTGACAAGAAGGACCTGACAAGGGAAGAATTCTTAAAATATGCCTGGGAGTGGAAAGAAAAATACGGTGGTATTATTCTGGAGCAGTTGAAGAAATTGGGTGCCAGTTGCGACTGGGAGCGTACTCGTTTCACGATGGAAGATGATATGTCTGAAGCGGTGATCGACAGTTTCATCCATTTATATAAAAAGGGAAGAATTTACCGTGGGGTAAGAATGGTGAACTGGGATCCGGCAGGAAAGACTTCTGTTTCGGATGAAGAAGTGATCCGTAAAGAAGTAAATCAAAAACTATATTATATCAAGTATACGGTTGCTGGAAGCAATGATCAGGAGTTCCTGACGATTGCAACTACGCGTCCGGAAACCATCATGGCTGATGCAGCAATCTGCGTTAATCCTAATGATGAGCGTTATGCGCACCTGAAAGGGAAAAAAGTATTTGTACCATTAATCAACCGTGAGATTCCTGTAATTGAGGATGATTATGTGACGATGGATTTTGGAACAGGTTGTTTAAAAGTTACTCCGGCTCATGATTTGAACGATTATGAGTTAGGATTGAGACATAAATTGCCGGTAATTGATATCTTAAATGAGGATGGTACTTTAAATGAGTTGGCACAAATTCTTGTTGGTGAAGATCGTTTTATCGCTAGAAAAAAGATTGCTAAATTATTGGATGAAGCCGGACATTTGGATAAGGTTGAAGACTACAAATCACAAGTAGGTTTCTCTGAGCGTACGGATGCGGCGATTGAGCCAAAACTATCTATGCAATGGTTCTGTAAAATGGACGAAATGGCGAAGCCAGCATTGGAAGATGTGTTGAATGGTGATGTGAAGCTGATTCCGGAGAAATTCCAGAATACTTACCGCCATTGGATGGAAAATATCCGTGACTGGAATATCAGTCGCCAGTTATGGTGGGGACAACAAATCCCGGCCTGGTATGATAACCAAGGTAACTGGGTAGTTGCAAAAACTAAAGAAGAAGCTTTAACGGAATTTTTAAAGTTAAAAGATGCCGATGGAGAGTTTACTGAGGAAGAAGCGAACGGCTTCAAACATCAGTTGGCACCATTTGTACAACAGGATCCTGATGTAATGGATACCTGGTTCTCTTCATGGTTATGGCCTATTTCTGTGTTCGACGGATTTAAAAATCCTGACAATAAAGACATCAACTATTATTATCCAACCAATGATTTGGTAACTGCTCCTGAGATTTTATTCTTCTGGGTAGCAAGAATGATTATGGCCGGACATGAGTTCCGTGGTCAGAAACCATTTACCAATGTTTACCTAACAGGTATTGTTAGAGACAAACAAGGACGTAAGATGTCTAAATCATTAGGAAATTCTCCTGATCCAATCGGCCTGATTGAAAAATACGGTGCTGATGGTGTTCGTGTAGGGATGCTATTGTGTTCTCCTGCTGGAAATGACCTGATGTTTGATGAAAGTTACTGCGAACAAGGAAGGAATTTTGCCAATAAGATCTGGAATGCGTTCCGTTTGGTAAAAGGATGGGAAGTAGATTATTCTTTACCAAATCCTAACCTGCAAGCGATTTCATGGTTTGAGAACCGCTTCAACGAAGCTTTGGTAGAGATTGAAGATAACTTTAAACAGTACCGCTTATCGGAAGCACTAATGGCTTCTTATAAATTGGTATGGGATGATTTCTGTGCATGGTACCTGGAAATGGTGAAACCTGCTTATCAGCATCCAATTGATGCGGAAACTTTAAAGTTTACCATCGGTTTCTTTGAGAAGATTTTGACACTTTTACACCCATATATGCCTTTCTTAACAGAAGAGCTATGGCATGATGAATTGTTCGGTACAAAAGAAGAAATGGACTGCTGTATTGTAGCTTCATACCCTGTTGTAGGTTCAATTGATACTTCATTATTGAAAGATGTAGAGAGCGTAAAAGGCCTGATTGCTGAGATCAGAAATGTACGTAATACCAAGCAGATTTCTCCGAAAGATGCTTTGCCATTGAGTATTAAGGTAAACACTGGCATCGATTATGAAAAATGGTTAAACGTGATTTCTAAGGTTGTAAATATCTCTGAAGTAACGTTTGTAACGGATAAGATTGCCGGAGCAGTTAGCTTCATGGTAGGAAAAGATGAGTTCTTTATCCAACTAAATGAAACCATCGATGTAGAAGCTGAGAAAGTACGCTTAAATGCAGAATTGGTTTATTTACAGGGCTTCTTGAAGTCGGTAGATGCGAAGTTGAGCAATGAACGTTTTGTTCAAAATGCGAAACCGGAGATCATTCAGAATGAGCGCAGTAAAAAAGCAGATGCGGAATCTAAAATCAGTACGATTGTAGGACAAATCGAATCATTAGGGTAATTGTTGTTGACGATTACAGCCTTTGATAAAATATGATCAAATGAAAAAGACAACCTGATGAGGGTTGTCTTTTTCATTTTCAACGATATGGTTGTGTTTGATTTTGCTGCTTAATTTCAGGGTCTTTATTCTTCTTCTGAGCTTTCTTGTTCCTGTTCTACCATTTCTTTGATTTTCATCAATCGGTCGTAGAAACATTCGTATGGCCTTACATTGCCATATATTTTTAACACATTGATGTGCGTATCTACACAATGAGCGACGTCATTCAATATTGTTCCTGGATAGAGTTCCAGGGTTTGCGGTAAATTGATACCAGAAAAGTAGTCTTCTAAGTCGGAAACGGTCATGTTGCAAAGGTAATACTAATATGATTTAAACCCGGTTTTTTAAGGATAAAGAGGGCTTTAAATTTTAATGGACTTTAAGATGGGATTCTTGTTATAGTTGCTGATACTCGGGCAGCTCTTCTATAAACTGAAATCTTTCTGCCAGGTGATCGATCATTGCATAGCAGTGATTTAATCCGTTAGTGACTACCAGCCATTTGGCTTTATGAATGGAGTTGTATCGGGAGGCCTGATCAAAAACGGCCTGATTGATCTTTATCTCAGGAGCTTTACATTCAATCACCATGATGCGTTCTCCGGAAGTGTTGAAAATAACAATGTCACTTCTTTTTCTAAGCTGGTTCAGGGTTAATCCTCCTTCGATCTGGATCAGGGTCCTGGGGAATTTTTTGATCAGAATAAGATACTGAATGAAATGTTGTCTCACCCATTCTTCAGGAGTCAGAACCAGGTGTTTCTTACGGACTTCGTCGAAAATAAAGTGCTTGTTATCCTTCAATGTAATTTTAAAAGGATAGGCAGGAAGGTTCAGCGCTGTAGGGTTAAATGCCATTTGTGCAAAAATAACCTTTAATAATTAGTTTTTAGCCGTTACATTTGGATAAATATATGAGTGTTGCCAATATAATCAAAGACATTAAAGCCAGAAAGTTTAAGCCTGTTTACCTGTTACATGGGGAAGAGCCTTATTATATCGATCAGATTATCCATTATATGGAGGAAAATGTGCTGAGTGATATGGAAAAAGGATTCAACCAGACGGTATTGTATGGGAAGGACACAGACATGGCTACGATCATGAATGCGGCCAAGCGCTATCCAATGATGTCAGACTATCAATTGATAGTTGTGAAGGAAGCACAGGACCTTAAATGGGCAAAGGAAGCGGAAGGAAGCAGTAAGGAAGCAGAGTTTGTGCAAAGCTATTTTGAAAAGCCTTTGCCAAGTACAATTCTGGTTCTGGGATATAAATACGCCAATTTTGATAAGCGAAAGAAAATCTATAAGTCAATAGACAAAAATGGAGTCATCTTTCAATCGGATCCGGTTCGTGATTATAAGCTGGCTGCATGGATTGATGATTTTGTAAAAGAAAAAGGATATAAGATTGCGCCACAGGCATCCGCCCTGATGGCTGAATATTTAGGTGCTGATCTTTCTAAAATTGCCAATGAAGTAGAAAAATTAATGCTGAATATTGGTAAGGAAGTGACGATAGACACGGATCTGATTCAACGGAATATTGGGATTAGTAAAGAGTATAATGTGTTTGAATTGCAAAAAGCCTTAGCCGTTAGAAATGTGCTAAAATGTAACCAGATCATCAATTACTTTGCAGATAACCCTAAAGCAAATCCGATGGTGATGGTGATGGCCAACCTGAATGCTTATTTTTCTAAAATACTCAAGTATCATTACTTACCGAATAAAGCGGAAGCGGCAAAAGAACTGGGGGTAAATCCTTACTTTATCAAGGATTACGAAACAGCTGCGCGCAGTTATAACCTGAATAAGACCTTTGATATTATCAGTTTACTAAGAGAATACGACCTGAAAAGTAAAGGGGTAGACAGCACCGGGAATATTACTGATGGCGAATTACTTAAAGAATTGCTGTTTAAAATGTTGCATTAAGCTTGAAAATAAATAACATTTTAAAAGAAAAGGATGGCTACTCAGCCATCCTTTTCTTTTAATTATCTTTTTCGCGATTAAGCGTTTCCTAATCTTTTAAGGATTAGTGAGAAGAAACTGCTTTTAATCCGATGATAGAACAAATCAAGGTGGTGATGAATACAATGCGCCAAAAGGTAGCAGGCTCATTGAATACAAAAATCCCTACTAAAACAGTTCCGACAGCTCCAATACCGGTCCATACCGCATATGCGGTTCCAATAGGAAGTGTCTGGGTTGCCTTTAGCAATAGTCCCATGCTGATGGTAAGGCAAACTAAAAAGCCTATGCCCCACATGATCGTTGCATTTCCTGTAGTCTCTTTCATTTTTCCAAGGCAGGAAGCAAAGGCGATTTCAAAAAGACCGCCAAGAATTAATAATATCCAGTTCATTTTATTGTTATTTAATTGCCGGCTACTGTGATTTCAGGCTTCGGTAAATGTGACTGCAAATTTCCGCATTTGAGTAGTAAAACCGACTAAACAAATGATAAAAAATCAATTTTGAAGAGAGACTACTTGATTTCTGCTCTGATTCTACTTAAAGAAACCGGGGTAATCCCTAGATAGGAGGCTATGTAACTCAATTGTACCCGTTGAAGAAGTTCCGGGTATTGGTCCATCAGGTTCTTATAACGCGCAGTTGCATTTAGCAGTAGCCTGGAAATCAGTCGCTCTTCTACAAGGATAATCTCTTTTTCTATCAGTTTCCTTCCCCAGTTTGCAATGGCAATATCTGTAGCATACAGATTTTCCAGTTGATGGTAGTCTATGCGATAAAGTATGGCATCCTCCAATAAAGCAATGCTTTCATAGCCTGGAGTATGATTGATATAGCTGTTGTAGGAAAAAACAGAGTTTCCTTCCTTCCCAAACCAAAAAGTGACATCAGATTCTTCTGTACGGTAATAGGCCCTGGCGATGCCCGATTTTATAAAATAAACGGTGCGGTCTACCTCATGCTGACGGAATAATAAATGCCCTTTAGGGTAATGAATTTCTTCAAAAAGGCTGGAAAGCTTCTCTAAAGCCGGTTCAACAATAGGCGTAATATTGGTGATGATCTGTTTGATGGTTTCCATTTTTGGTGGATGTAATTTTACCGCGGGTTATTTTAACAATCGTTTGTACAAATATAGAATTTGAAATGGTCGGGCTTTTCTTTTTTTTAGTGCTTATTGTAAAGGATTATCGCTAAATTGGTGAGTACAAAGCTTTTTTATATCCTGATTTGATTTAAACAACCTTTAAAAAACCAATACTTACAAGATAACAGATGAAATAAATGGAGCAAGGCATTATTTTTTCAGAGAAACAAAGATTTAGGCAGTGGTGGTTGTGGTTGATTTTTTTAGGGATAAATGGGTTGTTTCTTGCAGGTGCATTTAAGCAGATTATTGGAGGCGAGCAATTTGGCGATAAGCCAATGAGTAACTCTGGATTGCTGATCTCGGTTACTGTGTCTTTGTTGATTACAGTTTTGTTTTTTATTCTCCGATTGGAAACAAGGATTAATGAGAAAGGCATTTATGTGAGGTTTTATCCTTTTCATATGTCCTTCAGATATTATCCCTGGGAAAGTATTAATAAAGCCAATGTCAGGAAGTATAGCGCGATAATGGAGTATGGTGGATGGGGAATTCGCTTCGGACTAATGGGAAATGGACGGGCTTTAAATGTCTCTGGAAATCAAGGTTTACAGCTGGTGTTTAATAATGATGAAAAACTATTGATAGGAACCCATAAGCCAGAAGAGCTAAAACAGGTATTAAATGCCTTAGGTAAGCATATGGAATACTAAATGAAATTCAGGTACTGTCTCCATTGGGATTTCAACAGTACCTTTTATTTTTTAAAACCGTGTTCTTAATTCAGACTGTCCAACTGAGTTTTCAATTGATTTTCCAAACTTTTAAGATCACCGGTTACGGATTGCATACTGTCTTGTACAGACTTTAAATCGATCACCACTTTTGATACCGTATCATTTACCATAATGATCATTTTGTTATCTGTAGGATAAACCCACCATTCTGCAATGAACATGGGCATTTTATGCTCAGGTTCGCCAACAAGTTCAGCAACTTTAGCTGTGGTCATTCCTGATTTAACAGATTCAAAGGGCTTTTTTTTGGAGCAAGCAGCTAAGCCTAGTACTGCGATACAAATTAAGAGCATTTTTTTCATAACGTAAATATATTAAAGTTTATGAAAAATGATTAATATTCAGTGGGTTGAAATGGTTTAAAAGCTGGGTGTTTAAGAGGCGATGTTTCCTAATTCATTCCTAATTGTTAGTTTTGGCATCAGAATCGGATAAAAGGGCAAGAAATAGCTCATTATCCAGAATAGCATAGTAGATCACTGCTTTAAAAAGCATTAAAATAAAATATACCATGAATCATTGGCTAGTAAAAAGTGAACCGTTTAAATACAGTTGGGATCAGTTTAACAAGGATGGACGTACCTTTTGGGATGGCGTAAGAAACTACCAGGCACGTAACAACCTGAAAGCCATGAAGGAAGGCGATTTAGTGTTGTTTTACCATAGCAATGAAGGTAAAAATGTAGTGGGTATTGCTAAAGTTGTCAAAGAATTTTATCAGGATCCTACTACGGACGACATCAAATGGGTGGTGGTAGATTTAGCACCTGTAGAGGCTTTAAAAACACCTGTATCTTTAGAGCAGATCAAGGCAGAAGAAAGTTTACAAGACATTTCTTTAGTCAGACAAGGACGTTTATCAGTGATGCCACTGAAAGCAGAAGAGTTTGATAAAATTCTGGAAATGGGTTCGGTTTAGTGAGCTGATTCTTCGGGAAGATGGATTACTTTCTTTGCTGATAGTAATCCAATACTCATAATCAGGCTGGATCCAAGTACCACAAGGAAGAGGAAAGCCGTGCCTACCTCTGGTATTTTTAATGCCGGAGGCAGGTTAAAATACAGTAAGATACTGATCAATCCTCTCGGTGCGATGAAACTTTCGGAACCAGCGTTTTCTTTTCTGAAAATTTTCAGGTAAGCGAAACGAATGATAAAGATCGTAACCAGAATGATCAATCCATTGGCAATCACCGGGCCATCGTTTAGGGCGTAGATATTCATCGTAAAGCCAAAAATCACAAAGAAAAACGTACGGATGATAAACGCGCTTTCGGCAGAAAGCTGGTGCAGTTGCGTCAAATCATTTGATAAGTTCTTATAGATAAAAACGCTTCTGAAATAAGCATGTTTAATCGTATCCGCATTGTTTAGGAATAAGCCAAAAGCCAGAATCAGGACTAAAGAAGACAAATGGTACGATTGTCCGATGGCATACACCAGAATCAGGATAGAAATGATCAGAAAGAACTTGATATGGTGCGAAATCCTCCCCATCAGATACAGCAGTGTAATACAGGAAATCGCTGATAAGATAATAATCAATAGGGTATTCAATCCCAATCCTGCAAAAGAAGACATGGAAATATGCGGATTTGTAATGGCAAAATTGAAAAGAACAATACAAAGGATATCCGAAAAAGAAGACTCATAAATGATGAATTCTTTACTTTTCTTACTCAATGCTGCGGCAGAAGGGATGGCTATGGCCGAACTGATCACACTGAAAGGGATCGCATTCGTGAAACACACGTACAGCTCTTTTCCGGTGATCTGGTAAATGATAAAGGTGATGACCGATACTGTGGCGAGTAACACAAAAAAAGCGGACATAAACGCTCCTTTGATCACCTTATTCTTTCCCTTTTCATATTTAAGCTCCAGGGAGCCTTCAAAAACGATCAGAATCAGACCTACCGTACCTAAAGTAGGTAAAACAGTCAGGAAATTGAAGGTTTGTAAATGAAGATTGTCGACCAGTATCCGTAAGCCGATGCCGAGTAATAACAGCAGCAGGACGGAGGGAAGTTTGGTCTTACTGGCAACAAGGTCGAATAGATAAGAAAATATGACGAGTCCGCTTAAAATGATTAATGTGGTGTATGTCGTCATATTTTCTTTTTAGTATCTATCTAATATCTTGGTATCTGGTTTTACTCTTCGAAGAATAAAGCCCTAAGCTCTTTGGCATCATTGGCTTTCATCTTACCGCTAAGGATTAAGCGAAGTTGTCTTCTTCTTAATGCTCCGGCAAATAATTCGATTTCATCTTCTGTTTCCGGTAAAATTTCAGGAACAGGAATCGTTCTGCCACTTTGATCAATGGCTACAAACGTATAATAAGCTTCATTTGATTTAACGCGGGCTCCTGAAGGAATATTTTCTGCCCATACATCCAGTCTAACTTCTACCGAAGTATTGAATGCGCGGGTCACTTTTGCTTCAATGGTAATTACATCACCCAATTTGATGGGTTGTTTGAAAGATACATTGTCTACCGATGCGGTAACAACAATCCTATTGCAGTGTTTTTGCGCAGAAATAGCAGCAGCGATGTCCATCCAGTGGAGCAATCGGCCTCCCATTAAATTGTTCAATGTATTGGTATCATTCGGCAATACCAACTCATTCATAATGGTAAATGACTCTTTCGGGCTTTTTATCTTTGTACTCATAATCTCTGCAAAAGTAAGTAAAAATGAACATACATGGCGAGGAATCAGAATGATTTGGCTGTTTTAGCGCTGAAAACCACCTAAATTGATACAGGAAATCCAGTCTCAAAACCTGGATTTAAACCAGAAGAATAGGGAACAATCCAATGTATTTGATTGCTTCTTAAAATGGGATCCATTGGAAGCCTTAATTTTAGCATAATCGATCGAGATTTAGTAGGCCTTTGCTAAAGGATGTATAGGCCTTTTAGCCTTGATCAAGGCCTGTAGGAGCTTCTTAGATCCCTAGCAAAGCCCTATAGGTATACCGCTGATTTAGAGATCTACTGGCCATCTACAAGCATTGCAAATAAGAGTGGGTATGGTTTATGTTAAACAAATGAACATTACTGATGTTATCCTAAAATATGGACAATCAAACGCTGTTGCAGTTCTTCCACTGGTATTATAATGAAGCCGATAAATTATGGATTAAAGCCGCGAAGGAGGCTGAAAACCTTGCTGAAATGGGGATTACAGGGATTTGGTTGCCACCAGCCTATAAGGCGAATTCCGGGGCATCTTCTGTAGGTTATGACCCATATGATCTCTATGACCTTGGTGAATTTGATCAGAAGGATACCCTTGCTACCAAATATGGAACAAAGGAGGAGTATCAGAATGCCATCAAAATTCTTCAGGAAAATGGACTGATTGTCATTGCAGATATTGTTTTTAACCATAAAGCAGGAGGGGATGAGCTTGAAAAGGTGATGGTAAGGTCTGTCAACCCAGAAGATAGAGAAGAATTTACTTCTGAGCCCTTTGAGATTGAGGCCTGGACTAAATTCAATTTTAAAGGTAGAGCGGGTCAATATTCTCAGTTTATCTGGGATAAAGACTGTTTTAGCGGAATAGACTGGGCAGAAGATTTAAAGGAGACTGGGATTTATTCCATCCAAAATATATACGGTGAAGGCTGGGAAGAGGTGCCTTCCAAGGAGCTGGGCAATTACGATTACCTGATGTATAATGACATTGAATTTAGGAATCCTGCGGTGCGGGAAGAATTGAAACGATGGGGCGAATGGTATGTGAACAATTGCGGGATGAAAGGATTCCGCCTGGATGCGGTAAAACACATTGCTACAGATTTCCTGATCGAATGGCTGGATCATATGAATGAGACTTTCCAGACACAGTTTTTTGTCGTAGCAGAAAACTGGAATATTGACAATGTATTTGAACTGGAGCAATACCTGGAAATCACAAAAGGGAGGATGCAGTTGTTCGACTCTTTACTTCATCATAATCTTTTCATAGCAGGAGCAGAAAAAGAGCAGTACGACCTGTCTAAGATTTTTGAGGGGACTTTAGTGCAGCTACAACCCTTGTATACGGTTACTTTCGTGGATAATCATGATTCTCAACCTTTACAAGCGCTGGAGTCTTATGTGGAATTCTGGTTTCGACCATTGGCCTATGCCTTGATTCTATTAAGGGAAGACGGAATACCATGTATATTTTATCCTGATTTATATGGCGCAACGTATAAAGATGAAGACAAAGAAGAGGAAATGGTGGAGGTAAGTTTGGTCCCATTAGCCAAATTGCCAGAAATGATCCATATCCGAAAAGAGTTGTCCTATGGCTTGCAACGCGATTATCTTGATTTTCCAAATTGTATCGGCTGGACCAGAGCTGGCATTGCTGAGAAAGTAAATTCTGGTATTGCCGTGATCATGAGTAACGGGGAGGAAGGATTCAAGGCAATGGAAATGGGACTTGAAAATGTCGGTAAAACAATGATTGATGCAATGGGCAATAGAAATGAAAAGATCACTATTGATGAAAAAGGATGGGCTGAGTTTTTCTGTAATGCAGAAAGTGTGTCGGTCTGGACTATCGTTTAGTCGTGTTTACATTTACAAAACCAATCAGTTCTTCCCAGCGGGAACCTGGTTTTCGGTAGTAAACATATACCTGATAGGTGTTTTCCGTTTCAAAGAAAGAACCTTCAAAAACAGTCAGATCTGTTTTGCCAGTTTGTTTATCCAGCCAAACATATTTATAGTCATACAGTCCTTGTTTCAGTGGAATGCTGGTGTAAAATCGTTTACGGGCAGCATCATAACTTAGTTTACTAGCCTCATTAAGGATGTAATTGTTGAAACGACCAACAACATAAGCATCGCCTGCAGTAGTAGGAGCTGCCGCATTTAAGCTAAAATAAACACGTGCATAATCACTGTCGGTGTTTGCATCACGGCCATCCTGATTTCTAATGAAAAAGTTGCCGTTTTCATCAAAGCGGTCCGTGAATTTGGCTGCATTACCATTCAGGTCGGTAAATAGGATCACTTTGTTGATCGTATCTCTGATAATTTCCTGTACGTTTTCCGATTTATAACGGAAACTACGCATATCAAATTTTCTAAACTCGTTTCCCCCCGGAAAATCATTGTTATTTACATCATTATAAACCAAAGAACCTGGTCTTACAAACGTAGGATTCTTATTCCAGGAAGCGGTTTGTGGAATGCCATTCTGCATCACCACGGCTTTTAAATCTAAGGAAGGGTTTTGAATGGGGTTGCTATGAGAAATGGTGAAATCCACCTTCTGGTGAGTTCTACGTAAATCTACCTGCGGACTTACCGTAATATTTACGCCGATAGCTACCTGTTTATCTACCACATAAAAGCGCTGAGAAACTACAGGTTTCTGAAGATTTCCATCTTCATATACTTTTAGTAAGTAATTTCCGGAAATCTTAGGCTTAATCTGGTAATTCGGTAAAGTAAGAGAGTAATTGGTGTATTGTTGCAGGGTTCCAAAAGAATATTTGTATTCAGTAATGCGGTCTTCGGATAGTCCTTGCAAGTAATCTAATGGAGAGAGACGGGAAGGTTTCCAATCGGAATTGCAATGTTCTACGGTATAAGTGTAGATTTTAGTCCCTCCGTTTAAGTTGTCAAAAGAGAAGTATAAAAGCTCATTTGAATTCAGGGTGATGACTGGTAGCGATTGTTCTTTTTGTGTGTTATAACATTGTACGGTCCGGATTTCCGGTAAATATACTTTGTTATCGTATACAAATTGCTGGTCCTGAGCCACAGCAATTTGCATACTAAACAACATCACGAAAAACAATCCGCTTAGTTTTATCATTATCCTTCTAATTCCATAATATCGGAAGCCAGTTCTTCCCATTTATTCTGGGCATTGTCCAGCTGATGTTTGGCATCAGTATAGCTCTTATTGGCTTCAGCCAGTTTTCCTATATTTGAATATACGGCTTCATCAGCGATTTGTGCTTCAATAGCTTTCACACTTTTTTCAAATTCAGCAATCTCTGATTCAATCTTTTTCAGTTGCTCATTCAGTTTTTTTAATTGCTGTTGTGCATTTGGAGCAGATTTTTCTACCACTGCTGCTTTAGGTTTTACCTCTTTATCTGGTCTAACTGGAATGTTTGATGGGGCAGAAGGAACTCTTTTTGAATTCCATTCTTCGTATTCTGCATATGTTCCTGGATATTCTTTGATGTCCTGATCTTCGATGAACCAGATTTTATTGGCTACGTTATCTAAGAAATACCTATCATGGGATACTGCAATAAAAGTACCTTCATATTGTGTTAAAGCTTGAATCAGGATATTCACAGATTGAATGTCCAGGTGATTCGTAGGCTCATCCAGAATCAGGAAGTTAGAGTCAGTAGTTAAAGATTTGGCCAATGCTACCCTTGATTTCTCACCTCCGGATAATACACGGATTTTCTTGAATACATCATCACCTGTGAAAAGGAAACATCCTAAAATTCCACGTAATTCCGTATCGGTATGCTTAGGGGCGAATGCCTGCAATTCTTCAAGGATCGTGTTTTCCAGGTGTAAAGATTCCAGCTGATGCTGTGCAAAGAAAGTAGTCGTTACATTGTGACCAATTTCACATTTACCTTCGAACTCTTCTGCACCTGCGATGATACGTAATAAGGTCGATTTACCTTTACCGTTGGCACCGATTAAAGCGATTTTATCACCTTTCTCAATTAAACCATCTGCATTGTGTAAGATATCTATGTTTGGATAGCTTTTGTAAGCTTCTTCCACGCGGATCACGTGACGTCCTGAAGGTTTAGAGAACTTGAACTGGAAGTTTACTGTTGGATTGTCATCATCAACATCTTCCACACGCTCCATTTTATCCAGGGCTTTCATCCTTGATTGCGCCATTTTCGCTTTAGAAGCTTTGGCACGGAAACGCTCGATCAAACGCTCTTCCTGCTTGATTTTTGCCTGTTGGTTTTTAAACTCTCCCTTTTGGATCTCTCCACGAAGGGATTTTTCTTCCAGATAGAAGGTATAGTTACCTGCATAAGGAGTTAATTTTCCTTTGCGGGATTCTACGATACGGTTTACTACTTTATCTAAGAAATACCTATCGTGAGAAACGATCACAATGGCACCTTCAAAACTCAATAAATAAGTCTCTAACCATTTGATGGAAGGTAAATCCATGTGGTTGGTAGGCTCATCCAGCAATAGAATGTCTGGAGTTTGCAAAAGAATCTTAGCCAGCATTACCCTCATTCTCCAACCTCCGGAGAAGGTGTTTAATGGTCTGTGCTGATCTTCAGTGCTGAAACCAAGACCTGCAAGGATTTCATTTGCTCTGTATTCTATGCTATATCCGTCTAAAGCTTCAAACTCCTGTTGCTTATCGCTCAGTTTGTTCAATACTTCTTCCGAGTAATCTGTTTCTATCTTTTTTAGGAGTTCTTCTATCTCATCATGTAATTGATTTTGGCGCTCAAAGGCCTCCATCGCTACGTGTAAAATGGTATGGTGTGAATCGTAAGAAAGTAAATCCTGGTTCAGGTAACCTATTTTCAGGTCTTTCGACATGGAAATACTGCCTGAAGAAGGGCCATACTCGCCAACTATTATTTTTAGAAGTGTAGATTTACCGGTTCCGTTGGCTCCGATTAATCCAATTCTTTCGCCTGGTTTAATGTGCCAGTTTGCCTCGTCGTATAAAGCTCTGGAGCCTATCAGGAATGTTAAGTCGTTTATTGAAATCATTTGCCTGCAAAAATACGATTTTGTTTGCTTTCCAATTGCATATAATTTGATCGAATTGTATTTTATTTTCGGAAGATAGCAAGGTGTAAATGCGTGTTCTGAGGGGATTTACGCGTTTTTCCGGATGCCAATAGAAAATAGATGGTTTTATGGGCAATGAATTTTATAGCTATTGTTACTGCATTGTTAACATTACTATGTATTTTTGCGTTTTTGGGAGGGAAGATGTTGTGTCTCAGTATACAATAGCATACCGCCCTTTGTCCTATATCAAAACGTTTCTATATTCGTTACATGTACCGTCTAATTAAGCCTTTATTTTTCCAGTTTGATCCAGAAAAAGTACACCATTTTGTGGTGAAACAGTTAAAATGGTTCAATGATCACTTCCCAATGGGGAAAACAATTTTACGCAGCAGCTTTGATGTCAATATCAAAGGACTGGAACGCGAAGTCTTCGGAATTAAATTTAGAAATCCCGTTGGACTAGCAGCTGGTTTTGATAAAAACGGAGAATATATTGAAGCATTGAGCAATCTTGGTTTCGGCTTTATAGAAGTAGGTACAGTAACTCCTTTACCACAACCTGGAAATGATGCACCACGTATGTTTCGCTTGCAGGATGACTCCGCGATCATTAATCGTATGGGCTTCAATAACAAAGGGGTGGATACGCTTGCAGAGCGATTAAGACTGTTGAAAGCTAAAGATAAAAGCATTGTAATTGGCGGTAACATCGGGAAGAACAAGAATACACCAAACGAAGATGCAGTAAGCGATTACATCAAATGCTTTGATCGTCTGTTTGATGTGGTAGACTATTTTGTAGTGAATGTAAGTTCTCCAAATACTCCCGGCTTAAGAGAGTTGCAGGAGAAAGCACCGCTGATGAATCTATTGAATACCTTACAACAAAGAAACCTGACCCATAGTTTACAAAGGCCAATCCTATTGAAAATTGCTCCTGACTTGACTAATGAACAACTGGATGATATTGTTGAGATCGTTTTAGAAACAGGTATTGCTGGTGTCATCGCAACCAATACTACGATTGATAAAAGCGGATTGAATAGTCCGGCAGAACTGAAAGCTGAAGCTGGTGGTTTAAGTGGAAAGCCCCTGACTACACGTTCAACAGAGGTCATCAGGTATATCTCTACAAAATCGAAAAAAGCATTCCCTATTATCGGGGTAGGAGGAATTCATTCTCCACAGGATGCTAAAGATAAGCTGGAAGCCGGTGCGTCATTAGTACAGCTTTATACAGGCTTTATTTATGAAGGTCCGGGTATTGTGAAAAGAATATGTAAAGAACTCGTTTAAACGATTGTTTCGACTTTAAAATAAGGTCTTAAACGACCACAAAAAAACAGCAATGAATTGATTTCATTGCTGTTTTTTTTATGCCTAATAATTTGAGGGCTAACTAAGCTGCAGTAAGGGACATTGAAGAAAATCAGCGAGTCTGTGAGTGGGCCTAGGAAGGTTTGCCTCTTCCGGGCAAAGATTCCAGCATTAGAATAGATTTGCTGATTTTGTGAAGAGCAGGGGGAGACTGGTATAATGAAAGCCCGATGAAACCAGAGACTAATGAAAAAAAAGCTGCATAACAACTAATCCCGGGTTTAATTAAGGTTCCGTAACAACGAAAAACTAAAAAATCATAGCACAAAAAAAAGACCTTAGGAATATCCTAAAGTCTTTCTTTATTTCTTGAAACAGTAACTTATGCTCTAGCAGTAAGTTTGTCTAAAACAGCATTGTTTTTAGCCAATTGATCTGTAGTAGACTGTTTAGAACGGCTACCTAACTCAATGTTAGTCGCTAATTTTAAGTTTTTCACATCTAATTTAGCGAAAGTCTTATTTCTTCTGTCTTTTCTTTTTAATCTAGTAACTGCCATGGTGTAACCCTTTATTTTTTTATTTATTGTAAATCTGAGGTCGAGAGCGGATTCGAACCGCTGTAGGAGGTTTTGCAGACCTCTGCCTAGCCACTCGGCCACTCGACCTTTCTAAAAATTTAGAATGCAAAAGTAGCAATTAAATCTAAGTATGCAATTTATTTTTGAAAATTTCTGCTGATATCTGCGCATAGTATTGCAGCACAAACTGCTACGTTTAAAGATTCTGCTCCGCCAATCCTCGGAATTGTGACAGGTACCGTGATTAAATCCATAATTTCAGGAGAAATCCCCTGGCCTTCGTTTCCTAAAATAACCAATCCTTCAGTTCCCCAATTCACATCATACATACTTTTGCCATCTAATACTGCTCCAAATACCGGAACAGGAGGGGCAGATAGTAGTGGAGCGAGGTCCTGGTAGTAAATATCCATCCTGCTCAAGGAACCCATTGTGGCTTGGACCGTCTTCGGATTATAAACTTCTACCGTATTCGGGGAACAAATGATCTGTTTAAAGCCAAACCAATCCGCAGTACGGATGATTGTACCCAGATTACCAGGGTCCTGTATACCATCAAGGACTAAAGAAAAGTTGTTTTTGAGCTGTTTTGTATCCAGTACCGGGTTTTTAGGCAAATGAACCAATGCCAGGATCCCTTGTGGGGTTTGTAGCGTACTAATCTTATCCAGTTCCGTACTGTTTACTTCAAATAACTTTATATTTGTGGGTAATTCAGGGAGGAGAGACTGATATTGAGCCAGATAATAGATGCTGTGAACCTGGTAGGAAGATTGAATAAATTCTGCAATAGATTTTATACCTTCAATAATAAATATCCCATTTTCTTTACGGTACTTTTTTTGATGTAACGATTTAATAAAACCTATTTGAGATTTTGAAAGCATACTATAATTATAAAAAGAATGTCCAGTTTCTTGCAATATTACTACTTATTATTGTTTTTGTGGCAGGATGTTCTTCAACAAAGTACATCGAACCCTACCAATCCATCGTTAAGAAAGTAAAAATTGACAGTATAGATAAAGCTTTTGAAGAGGAGGCCTATAACTTCATTCAGAAGGATATTCGTCCTACATCAAAGCTAGGAATCAATGTGTTGCTTTATAATATGTTCAATACCAAGGACGGTCATTATAAAACCAATAACATCAAACCTCTGGGAAGTCCGCCGCCAATTTTGGACAGTGCGATTGTAGATATTTCCCGTGACCAAATTGAGAAATATCTAAAAAGTAAGGGTTATTTCAATGCCAAGGTAAAGTCTGATATTAAAGTAAAAGACAAGAAAGCCGAGGTAACTTTTGTGGCAAACACAGGGCCAGCTTTTAAAATATCTAAGTTTACTTATCAGATTCCGGATTCAGCAGTTAAGCAACTTTACTTATCGAGAGGGGATCTGGCTACACATGTAAAAGAAGGAATGCGCTTTGATGATGATTCACTTTCTTTTGAAAGAGATCAGATCTATCAGGTAATGAAGCAGAATGGATATTATGATTTCGCGAAACCTTATGTAAGGTTTGTGGTAGATTCGAATAGTAATGATAATAGAGCAAAAGTGACGCTTTTGATTGATAATCCAATCGATAAAACTCATCATCAAAAATATAATATTGGCGAAATAAATGTGATTATTGCACCCAATTCAGATGGTTATCCCGATTCTGTGACTTTAAATAAAAGGATTTTTAAGGGATTGAGGTATACTGATCTCTCTAAAAAATTCAGAAGAAACCCTATTGTCCGTTATAATTTCCTTCGTCATGGAGAGCAGTACGACATTAGAAATGAAAGCTTGACCTTCGACCGGTTGTACGATTTGAACGTATTTAAGAATGTTAAAATCGATTACCAAAAAGCGAAAGATAGCAGCAATAGTGTCAATCCTTTCATCCAGCTGATCCCCCAAAAGATCATGAGCAATCGGGTAGAAGGAGAGGTGCCTTTTAATGGAGGTACAGTTGGGTTTACCTTGAGTAATACCTATAGTAATAATAACCTGTTTAGAGGTGCTGAACGTTTTGAGTTTCAGGTTAAGGGTGGTTTGCAATCCAGGATAGGTCAGGGAGGTTCTATTTTTAGCGACATTTACCAACGTGATTTTTCGGTAAGTGCCAGTCTTGGAGTACCCCGTCTGATGGTTCCCTTTTTTGCTAAATACATCACTGGAAAGGGTGGAATACCACATACGGTATTCTCAACCAGTTATGTGTATGCATTACAAAAGGATTTCTTTATCAGAAGGGTGTTTTTAAATTCCGTTACCTATGAATTTGTAGAAACAAAATCTAAGCTTCATTCCGTAACACCATTAAATTTTGAGTATAGATTTGGTGACTTGCTATTCAATGCAAAGGATACGGCTCAGAATATTAAGGACCTGGTGAATAATAACGCGTATACCATCAAATTGCTGACAAGAAAGAGCATCACCCTTGGGATCAAATATGCCTATTCCTTAAATGCGAATAAATTGCTGACAGGTGATGATTTTGTTTATTTCCGTGGAAATATAGATATAGCAGGAAATATGCTGCAGGCGGTTACGAAACTTTCAGGAATTAAGACGAATCCGAGCAATGATGAGTTCGGTAATATTTTAGGCGTTCCATTTAATCAATATGTGCGCCCGGAGATCGATGTCAGGTGGTATAAGGGATTAGGACTGGATAAGCAATTCGTAGCCCGGTTAAATCTTGGAGTGGGTTATGCATATGGGAATTCCGTGGACATGCCATTTGAGAAATTGTTCTTTGCAGGTGGTTCTTCTGGAGTGAGGGCATGGCAGGCCAGGACTTTAGGTCCGGGAGACTATAACCGTGGAAAGGCATTGAATACTGAAGAGCTACGTAGAACCCTTTATGGTCTGGATCAGCTTGGTGATATGCATTTGGAGGCAAATTTGGAATATCGTTTCAAGCTGGTCAATAAGTTCTTTGGCGGTAAACTGAAAGGGGCTGTATTTGTAGATATGGGAAATGTCTGGAACATTTCTAAGACTAGTGATACAAGTTCTGTAGGTGTATTTAAACTGAAAAACCTGGGCAAACAGATTGCTATAGGTACGGGGATGGGCTTCCGTTACGATGTACAGTATTTTGTATTCCGTTTTGATGTAGGACTTAAGCTGAAAGATCCACAGTTTACTGGATCAGAGCAATGGGTCATCAATAAATTCTTAAGTGGTGGAAAGGCTTTTAGAGCTGAATATGACGCAATGAATACTCCGGATAGGTACCGTTTCGTGCAGTATAATTTTGGTATAGGAATGCCCTTCTAAATCCTGATTGGTTCCATCCTAACAGAGTCGTTTCTTTCTGATAGGATGGGTTTTTGGCGACTAAAACATTTTCTTTAATCCATCAAAAATGGTCTCAAAGAAGGTGGAAGCGCTTAAGCCATTGCTGTGGTTGAAGTAAAAGAAAACCAGCAATAGGATCACCGCTATAATGATAAACTTCCTGAAAGCAAATGCTAGAAATACCAGAATTAATGGAAATAAAACCAGCCATAAGCTGCTGATGGTATAGGGATTTAAGGTGCCGTCTTTTTTGTATACATAGAGCAATTTACTATGTGTACCCTTGTCATTCTGATGTTTCAGGTATACGAAAGCAGACCTTTCCAGTTGTAATGGCAAGACCGCGATACCGTCATTAAAGGTAATCGGCTGTGTAAAGCCACTCACTGTAAAAGTATATATCCCATTGATTTTCTCTATCGGATTGTTCAGAGAATCCGCCGCGATAATGGCCAGTTTGCTGTTTTTCAATAAGCTTTCTTTTACAATAAAGTTATTGATGTCTGCATGTTGAGCAAAGACAGAAGTGCAGGCCATAAATAGCAAGAGTACTAAGGATAATCGTTTCATTGCGCTAAAAATCATTGATGATATTAATATTTTCAAATGTAGTAAAAGCGGATATGTTTTTTGTAGATCCGCCGATAAATTAACCGTTCAGTGAAAAGATGCTGTAAGTCAGTACGGTTGCAAAACATACCCATAGGAAATATGGAATGAACAATAAACCTGCAGTCTTGTCGATTTTATAAAACATCAGTCCATTGATGACAATAACAATCAGCAGGAACACAATTTCAAATAAGGCAGCGCCTAAAGATTTCGCATAAAAAAACAAGAAAGACCACATCAGATTTAAAACCAGTTGAATGGCATAAACCGCTACAGTTCTTGGGAAATGAACAATCTCTGCGCGTTTTTGCCATACCAGGTACGCTGAAACGCCCATCAGGATGAAAATGCAGGTCCATACCGGTGGGAAGATGCCATCTGGTGGATTAAAAGAAGGTTTAGCCAGGGTAGGGTACCATGTTTTTACAGAAGTTAGGGTGAGCATGCTTCCAAGGGCACCCGCTGCTAAGGGGATCGCCAGATTAATTACAAAAGCAATAGGATTGAATTTCATCTTTTTGTTTTTTGAGTACTGTCAGTTCAATGATTTGATTCCGTTGACGAAGGTAAATGAAATCTAACAATTACTTAACAATAACTTTGTTTAGCATTAATAAACAAAGTTTAGTATTGCAGAACATATAAATGTTCAAAGATGTCTGTAAAATTAGTAGTATTCGACATGGCAGGAACCACCGTAAAAGACAAGAATTACGTGGGACTAGCCTTTCAACAAGCAATGAAAGCTCATGGTTATGAAGTTAGCATAGAAGAGATCAACCCAATGATGGGTTATGAAAAGCCTTTGGCGATTAAAATGATGCTGGAGAAGCATGGCAATGGTGTAGAAGAGATTACGGAAACATTGATTTCAACTATTCACGAAGACTTTGTATCGGCAATGGTTCATTTTTATCAAACTTCTGAAGAGGTACTTCCCCTTCCAAATGTAGAAGATACTTTTCTTCAATTGAAAGCCCAGGGCATCAGGATTGGTTTAGATACCGGCTTTTCAAGAAAGATCGCAGAAATTATTGTCGACCGATTAAACTGGTCTGATCGCATCGATATGCTCGTAGCAAGTGATGATGTGCCGAATGGAAGGCCTTTTCCTGATATGATCCATAAAATGATGGAAGCGTTGAATATCCGCGATACTCAGGAAGTTGTCAAAGTTGGAGATACCGAAGTAGATATAAATGAAGGTCTGAATACCGGTTGTAAATACAGCATCGGCATTACTACCGGCGCCTTTACGCGTGAGGAATTGTTGAAATATCGTCCCACACATGTAATCGATGATATCTCTGAAGTGTTAACAATTATCAGCCAGTAAACCCGGTATGAACCTGTTAGAATACTGCCGGAACAAGGTTGCCGGCTGGTCATACCTGTATATCTCTATACTGGCAGGTTTAGCGGCTTTCGGCTGTTATACCAGTATGTATGCTTTCAGGAAAGCATTTACAGCAGGTACTTTTGATGGGCATGAATATTTGGGGGTTGATTATAAAGTATGGCTGGTGATTGCCCAGGTAATGGGTTACACATTTAGTAAGTTTTATGGCATTCGTTTTATCTCGGAGTCTTCCGGGAAAAACAGAGGTCGCAGTATTCTAAAGTTAATTGGTATTTCCTGGTTCTCATTATTGGGTTTTGCCATCGTCCCCGCGCCATGGAACATTGCTTTCCTGTTTATCAATGGTTTTCCTTTAGGGATGATCTGGGGATTGGTTTTTAGCTACCTGGAAGGAAGAAGAAACACTGAGTTTATGGGGGCTGTGATGTCCGTAAGCCTCATTTTTGCTTCTGGATTTATTAAAACTGTGGCAAGAACAGTGATGGATTTGCTCCCAGTTAATGAATACTGGATGCCTTTCTGCACCGGCTTATTGTTTGTCATTCCCTTGCTTTTATTTGTCGCTTTCCTGGAAATGGTGCCGCCACCAACCGAAGAAGATCAACGTTTAAGGACCAAACGTTTGCCGATGAATGGCAGTCAGCGGAAGAAATTTCTGTTGAATTTCCTACCCGGGGTGGTTTTAACCATTGTCATTTATGTGGTATTAACGGTAATCCGCGACCTTAGGGATAACTTTGAAGTAGAAATCTGGCATGACCTCGGTGTTACCGATAACCATATCTATGCGAAAATAGACGGCTTTATCGCCTTGGTCGTATTGACAATGGTAGGTTTCCTGATTCTTGTAAAGAACAACCTGAAGGCCTTTGTGATCATTCACTGGATGATCATCGGTGGATGCGCACTCACGGGATTGGCAACTTTACTGTTTGATGCCCATTACATCAGTCCGATTGCCTGGATGTGTATGGTAGGAATGGGGCTTTACATGGCTTATATCCCATACAATGCCATCTTTTTTGAACGCATGATTGCTACATTCCATTACAAGAGCAATATTGGCTTTATCATGTATGTTTCAGATGCAATCGGCTACCTGGGCAGTGTCAGTATTTTGCTCTTCAAAGAATTTGGTGATGCTGAGATCAGTTGGGGCCATTTCTTCCGACAAAGCGCTGTCGTTGCAGCAGTAGTAGGTGTGAGTTGTAGCATGGTTTCGCTGCTCTATTTCCACCAGAAAAGTGTAAAGAATAAGAAAAAAGAAAGTAATATTACCCTCTCTGCATTGGCATTAGATGTTAAGGGGGCTGAAAAATAAGATTTAGACCAATAAAAATATTTGAGATGAATACAAAGCATTATGACCTGATTGTAATTGGAGGAGGGATTTTAGGAACCTTCCATGCTTACCACGCTTTAAAGCTGGGTAAAAAGGTGTTGCAATTGGAAAAAGATAATTATCCGGTAGGCGCAACGGTACGTAACTTCGGACAGGTGGTTCCTTCTGGAATGTCGGGAGTATGGTTTGATTATGGTGTCCGCGGATTAGAGATCTACCAGGAAATTCAACAGCAGTTTGATATTTCTGTTCGTAATAATGGTAGCGTTTACATTGCTTCCGATGAAGAAGAACAAAACCTGATCCATGAACTGAAAGCACATTATGATACTTTGGGATATCAGCAGGAGCTTTTAACAAAGGAAGCTGTTTTGGCTAAGTATCCGGCAATCAGAGCGAGTTATGCCAAAGAAGGATTGTTTTTTAAACAAGAGGTTAGCGTAGAGCCAGCGTTGATGATCTACCGCTTGCAGGAGTTTATGCAGTCGAAATTTGAGGGATATACTTTATTAGTTAACTCGCCAGTGATTGATTGTACGCCAACAGGGACAGGTGTAGAAGTTCGTTTGTCTGGCAATCGTACCTATCAGGCAGATAAAGCGGTGCTTTGTAATGGCTATGAGTTTAAACTGTTATTCCCTGAATTGTTCGCATCCAGTGGACAGGTGATTAGTAAACTGCAAATGATGCGTACGGTGCCTATGCCGGAAGTGCCTTTGGAAGGGAATATCTTAACCGGTCTAACCATAAGAAGGTATGAAAGTTTTGAGGATTGCTGTCCTTCATTTAAGCATTTGACCACTCCTGATCATTATAAAGAACTAAAAGAATGGGGTATTCATTTACTTTTCAAGAAAGCAGTGGATGGAAGCTTTATCATCGGTGATTCTCATGAATATGCAGATGTTGCGCATTTTGATGACCTCGGTTTTAATGTGAAACAACACATCAATGAGCTGATGTTAAAAGAAGGAGAGCGCATTGTGAACTTCAACCTCCGCGATATGGGTACCACCTGGGCAGGTTTTTATCCTCAGCATCCTACAGAACGTATTTTGGAATATAATATTGAAGATTGTATTCACATCCGTACCTGTATCGGTGGAAAAGGAATGACCGCTAGCGCAGGCTATACTGAAGCGAGTATGAAGGCTATTTTGGGACTGAAATAAAGCTTGTCTTCACGGTTTTTAAATTTTGGTGTGAGAATTGTAGATACCAGGTGCTGTCGGATAAGACAGTCGTTTAATATCATTTTAAATACACGAAAAATGTTAAGAAGTATCATTACAAAAAAAGGAATTCTATCGCTACTAATCGTTTTTGGTAGTGTGGCCAGTACAATGGCTGCGGATGTGATCAGGCTGATGGTGAAGGAAGACCGTGCCTCCTGTACAGGAGTTGCGCCAATGAATTGTTTACAGGTAAAATACAAAAACAGTAAAAACTGGGAGATGTTCTATAGCGAAATCCAAGGCTTTAAACACCAGGAAGGCTATCGTTATACGCTTTCAGTAATCAGGACAAAGCGGAAAAATGTTCCTGCTGATGCGTCTGCTTATATCTACAAGTTGAAGAAAGTAATCAAAAAGGAAAAGATTTCGGTTAAACCAATAGCTACAAAAGACCCATTGCAAGCTGCAGCAAATCAGAAATGGACGCTGAGCAGGATCAATGGTAAAGCGGTAAATAGCGACCGGGTTTTTATCAGTCTGGATGAAAAAGGGAATAAATTTAATGGTTCTGGAGGCTGTAATGGCATTTTCGGAAGCTTTAGCTACGATGCAAAAAGTAGAAGCCTGACCATTGGGAATATTGCTTCGACAATGATGGCTTGTGCTGATGACAAAGTGAATCAATTGGAGTCTGAGTTTACGAAGGCTTTAGCGGATAAGACCTTTAGACTGGAAACAAGTGGTACTACGCTAACTTTTTATAAAGGAAAAGAGAAAGCTTTAGAATTTAGAACTGAGGCGAATAATACCAATGATATCTGGAATTATATAGGTAAAAACCGATGGAAATTAATCCAGATGGATGGGCTAACGCAACAAAACTCACCGGTTACCATCTCTTTCAACCTTGCTGATCATCGTTTCAGCGGTAATTCTGGTTGTAACAACTACTTCGGTACTTATGAAGCAGGAAGTTCAACTATTACTTTTGGCTCTGCAGCGAGTACCCGTCGTGCTTGTATGGATCCGGCTCTGAGTGAATTGGAACGTAAATTCCTAAATATTCTGGGTACTAAAAACTTTAAGTTTGATGTGGCCGACCAGACCTTGAACCTTTATCAGAATGACCGTTTGGTGCTGATGTTTGGCATCACTAAATAAAATACTTTCCGAAGTTATACCTACAAAAAGGAAGTTATACCTACAAAAAACGGGATCCTTAAAGATCTCGTTTTTTTGTAGGTATTGGGTTAGACTGCCTGTTTGTTGTATTTATTTCGGTATTCTATGGGCGTTAAGCCGGTAATTTTCTTAAACACATCCCGGAAGGCTTTCGTATCTGTATAGCCTACATCATACATCACCTCTGTGATGTTTTTTCTGCTGCGTTCAAAACTTCTTTTTGCAGCTTCAATTTTTACTCTTTGAATGTAGGTGATGACGGTATTGTTAGTGGCTTTTCTAAATCTCCGTTCAAAACTTCTTCTGCCAAGGGCAGACATTTGAGCAAGCTGATCGACGGTGATTTTGTCCTGGTAATTACTTTCTATAAATTCCTGTACTTTTTTTATCTCCAGATCCTCATGGTCTTTCTGGCCCTGAAACATCATAAATGCAGACTGACTTTCCCGATCAATATCAATGGCGAAAAACTTAGAAGCGAGAATGGCCGTGTCTCTATCTGTATATTTTTCCACCAAATAAAGGAGTAGATTCCAGTAAGAATTAGCCCCACCGCTCGAATAAAGTCGTTGTTCTTCTGTAATGATGCTACCATCTACGAGTTCTACATCAGGAAACATTTCGCGAAATTCAGTCGCATGAAGCCAATGGGTAGAACATTGTTTCCCTTTTAGCAGTCCGGTGGAGGCCAGTAAAAATGCACCAATGCATAAAGAGGCTACTTCCGCGCCTTTATGGTAATGATCCACAATCCAGGGCAAAAAGTCTTTGTTTAAACTTAAAGCTGTTTTTAAAGAACCACTCAATGCAGGAATGAAAATAAGATCCGTTTGCTTTACTTCGGATAAAACCCGATCAGGGTGTACAGAAAACAAACTGTTGTTCAGTCGGACTTCTTTTGATAAGCCGACCAGTTGTATCTGAAATAAAGGTGCTTTCCCCGAAGATTCCAGGAATTCATTGACCATCCTGAACAAATATCCAGGATCAGCTATGGATTCAATGACTGCAGTTTCAGGAACTAAAATTGAGATATGTTTCATTGATAAGGCTAATGGTGCTATTCAAATATAAATGGTTTTTGTGTCGCATACAACCCCCTTAATTGTCGTTTTTGCACAAGATGTTTACGGAGTAAGGCTAGTAGATTTGTTGTATAAACAACAATTTAACAATCATGATTGCTATTAGCCCTTACTTCACTTTCAATGGGAATTGTCGGGAAGCAATGACCTTTTATCAGGGCTGTTTTGGTGGAACACTGAGTTTTCAAAGTGTTGCTAATGCCCCATTATCAGAAGAGCTTCCACAAAAAATGAAGGACTGCATCTTACAAGCCAGTTTAACCAATGAGCATCTGGTTTTATTGGCAACGGATATGGTTGCTGAAGAAGGCTTAACCAAGGGGAATTCCATTTCCGTCTTCCTCAGTTTTAATGAGGAACAGGAAATCAGGGAATGTTACCAGAAACTTTCCGAAGGAGGGCAATGTAGCCATCCTTTGGAAATGAATTTCTGGGGTGGTTTATTTGGTGCTATTATCGATAAATATGGGAACTATTGGTTGTTGAACTATCCACAAGTCCAACAGCCCTAAGTGTTTTCTTTATTCATATTTTAGAGCATCAATGGCATTTGCCTTTGCTACTTTGAAGGTTTGCATGCTTACGGTTAATATGGAGATGAGTAAGGAGATCATGGCGGCAATGAGAAAAGGCCAGATTGATATTTCAACCTTATAATCATACTTGCTGAGCCAGTTTTTAGCCAAAATATACGCCAGAGGGAAAGCAATTATATTAGAAATGAAGACCAGTTTCATGAAGTCTTTGTTTAAAAGCACCAGGATGTTTTGTAAATCGGCACCTAGTACTTTTCTGATACTGATTTCTTTACTCCTTTGTTCGGCCATGTATAAAGCTAGTCCAAGCAGGCCAAGGCAAGAGATGAAAATGGCGAAACCACCGAATATATTCGACAATACACTCAGGAGTTTTTCAGTTGTTAATTGTTTTTCCATATCCTGACTAGTGAATTTTAAAGCCAGAGGATAAGCAGGATTTATTTGCGCACTGATCTTATTGACTAAAGCTACAGACTTGTTTAAAGGCAAGGCTGGATTTAAACGAAGTAACAAAACTTCGCTTTTTGCCGGTCCATAATAGAATAGCGTAGGTCTTGATTTCGAGCCAATAGCTTCATTGGCATAATCTTTTACGACCCCAATAATAGTTAGTTTTGGGTTGTCACCCCAGGTGATCTGCGTGCCAACAGGGTTTTTAAGTCCCATAGTTTGCACTGCACGTTCATTGATCATCACAGATGTGGCCGTATCTGCAAGGAATTTCGGGCTAAATTCTCTACCTGCAATTAACCGGGTGCCTACCGTATTTATAAAATCATAACCGGTGCTTCTATAGTCAATAATGGAGTTGTCGTTTGCAGCTTTTCCTGGCCAGCCGATGTTACCGGTGATGCTACCGCCCTCCGTAAAAGAATTGGCAAATTCCGTGGCATGTACAATTGCTCCGGCCTTTTTAAGCTCCTCTTTAAAGCGCGCTATGACAGCAGGTTTAACCCATTCTCCTTCAATATCCAGCTCTACCAGATTGCTACTGTCGAATCCTAATGGCTTATTCTTCATGAATTGAATTTGAGAATAGATCACTATTGCACAAATGATCATACAAACTGATAAACTGAATTGTACCACAACAAGGATTTTACGGATAGATAGCGAATTCGCGCTATTCCCTTTAAAGCCTTTCAGCACTTTAATCGGACTGAATGAAGACAAATAAAACGCGGGGTAGCTACCGGCGAGTAAGCCAGTAAACAATACCAGTACCAGGAGTGTAGTCCAGAAGGGGTAAGAATGATAGTCAATGTTGATTTGGATGTTCAACAAGTTGTTAAAGTAAGGTAAGCTCAGTTCCAGCAAGACAAAGGCAAGGAGTAGGGCTAAAAAAGACAGGAATAGCGATTCCAGGATAAATTGTCCCATGAGGTTGAATCGGGTAGAACCCATGGCTTTTCTGATTCCCACTTCTCTAGCACGCTTCTCAGAACGTGCGGTAGAAAGGTTCATATAATTGATGCTGGCAATCAGCAATACACAAAAAGCAAGAAAAAGAAAAAGCCTGACCTGGTCAATTTTTCCACCTGAAGGTTTCCCATTGGAAAACTCGTCATAAAGGCGGACTTTAGCGTAAGGGAATAGGAAAGCTTCGAGGTCTGTGTCTTTATCATGAGCAGCAATCAATTTCCTCATAGAGGCATCTGCTGCTGCGAAATGCTGCGCATCTTTTAACTTAATGATGGTTACACAGCTGATTGCACCCCAGTTGGTTTCTTTTTCCTCAGGTTTCTCCTGTTCGAAAAGTGCCCAGCTTTGTAAGGCATCAAATTGAAAACTTTGGTTTTTAGGAAGGTCTTCAATAACTGCGGCAACTTTTAAAAGCTTGCGGTCATCCCATTTTACGGTTTGTCCAAGTGGATTCTCATTGCCAAATAAACGTTTGGCTGTACTGGCAGTCAACAGGATGGAGTTTGGCTCTTTTAGCGCCTGATTCGCATCGCCATAAATGAATTTATAATCAAAGATCTTTAACAGGGATGGATCTACAAAAAGGCCGTTCAGTTTATTATTGTTCTCTCGGTAACTAAAGAGCTTATCTTGAGTACTCATTGCTACTCTCGCAGCTTGCTCTACTCCTGGTACTGTCTCTACAGCAGTTTCTGCCAGTTTATTAGGAACAGCAACGGTAGTGATCAGCTGTCCGTTGATTTTTAGATTTAACTTGGTGATGTAAATTCGATCAATGTCCTTCAGCTGTTTATCATAAGTCCATTCATAATTTACATACAGCAGGAGCATCAGGCAACAGGCCAAACCAATTGCTAGTCCACCGATGTTGATCAGGGTAAAGCCTTTGTTTTTCCAAAGGTTTCTTATGGCGATTTTTAAGTTGGTCTTGAACATCTTTCTATTTTATTTTCCTGGTTTTGACCAATAGCATGCCATATTTATTAAAGCCTTTAAATCGCCCTATTTAGTGCTTTTCTCAGTTTAATGTCCATTAACGAACAGTTTTATTGTGCGTAATCGCACAGCGATTTTGAAAAAACAGGTACAGCAGTGCTAAAGCTTGCCACATAGATTATATCTGTGCCAGTACTGTTGTATGATGTTAATTTCGGCACTGACCCTGCTCCAATCAAATCAGGAGGAGCATTAAAACCCTGTGGATTAAAATCAGCTTTGACCACTACTTTACTGTATCCCGGTGCTGTGGTATTAGAATGGTAACTTTTAGGCTTAATTTTTAGCACATACGTATGGATTAAAGGTATAGAATGTTTAGCAGTTTGCTGGTTTTCAAACTCATTTTGTAATGCTAAGAGCTGCCCTGCTATAAAATCGTGTAGATCTTCCATGGTTCATCTATTTAAAATAAGTGATTTGACCTTTTTTGGTAAGCCTTATCCTCAATTACTGGGAATAAACCTTAAGCATTAGGATTAAAAGAAGGTGCTGGTCTAATATTCTTATTTAATTCCAGTGTAACAACTTTGGCGACTATTTCGTCGTTTGGTGTAGCCTGTTTTATTCAGTAAATTTGGTGTAATAGTTAGCGGAATAAAGCGCAGAGATTGATTTTTTAATCGCCGTAAAATAGGAATTCATGTTAGAAGAGCTTCAAAACTACTATTTAAAGAAAGAAGAGCCGAATAAAAGTTGCTTACTTGCGCTTCGGAGTATTATTCTTGAACAGGATGAAAGCATTACCGAAACGCAGAAGTATGGAATGCCCTGCTTTTGCTATAAAAAGAAAATGTTTTGCTATTTGTGGACGGATAAAAAAACGGAGGAACCTTATCTGCTGATGGTAGAAGGTAAACACCTGGAGCATCCCCAACTGGAAACCGGTGATCGTTCCCGAATGAAGATTTTCAGGGTTAATCCAACTAAAGATTTACCCATAAAGGCCATTAACAGTATTTTACAAAATGCATTGGACCTATACAGGAAAGGGATAATAGCAATCAAACATACGTCTAAATAGATACGAGAAACAATTTGCTGATAAATAATAAAAGCCTTTAGAAATTAATCCAAAGGCTTTTATTATTTATCATTATATCCGACATAAGAACGCTCGGATTATCTTCCCATATTAGGGGGATTTGTGTTCCCGAAGGGATTCGAACCCCCATCTGTTGAACCGGAATCAACAATTCTATCCATTGAACTACGGAAACATTTCGGCAAATATATCAATTAGATTGGTTATTCCTTAATACTCTTCAAATTTCCATCTTTTCCTGATTTTACGGCCTGCAAAAGTAGGAAAAGAGGGGAAATAAAGCTTCCAGGCGAAAAAACGCCATTTATACTCAAATAAATAAATCAAATCCCAGCTTAAATCTGTTCTCTTAAAATCTGATAATGAATCGGATAGCTGGGCTTACACTTTTAAAAGGAAGCACTGGACTTAAAAGACAATAATAATCAGTTATAAAGGCTGTTTTTCAAAAATAAAAAGGCACTTTTGCAAAAATGATAAATGCCGCCAATAGGGGATTACTGATCAATAAATCAGCTCATAAGGAGTTCGGCATTAAAAGAATACATTAATGAAAATCATGTAAAGAAGGGGCGTATGGAAGAAATGATTGTTGAAGAGATCGAAAAGCTCTTAGAGCAGGAAGACAATACACAATTAAAGGAATATTTAGACAACCTGAATATTTCGGATGTTGAACACCTCATAGACGAACTTCCCCAATACGCAGTCACATTTATAGATACGTTGTCCATCAAAAGGGCAGTTAACGTATTCAGAATTCTAGACTTTCCAACTCAGGAAAGAATCATTAAAAAACTTCCCGGTAATAAACTAGCTGAGTTAATCAATCTGTTGCCTCCCGACGACCGTACCTCTTTATTCTCCGAACTTAGTGGCGAGGCGGTAAAGAAACTGATCATCCTGCTACCAGCAAAAGATAGGGTGGAAGCACTTTCTCTTTTAGGTTATGAAGAAGACAGTGTAGGAAGGCTGATGACCCCCGATTATGTGGCGGTTAAAAAAGACTGGACGGTAGCAAGAGTGCTGGAACACATCAGACGTTATGGTAAAAACTCCGAAACTATCGATGTGATTTACGTTATTGATAAAGATGGAACTTTACTGGATGACATCAGGATCCGAGAAATCCTCCTGGCAGATCCCGATGCGAAAATTGGTGACCTCACCGATCGCCGTCTGATTGCATTAAAGGCAAATGACCCTCAGGAAGAGGCTATCAACATTTTTAGGATGAACAATCGTGTGGCCTTACCTGTTGTTGACGACCATAATGTGTTGTTGGGTATTGTTACCGTAGATGATATCCTATGGATTGCAAATGAAGAATATACAGAAGATATGCATAAGATAGGGGGTACTCAGGCACTTGATGAACCCTATTTAGATATGCCTATTTTCGGACTGTTTAAACGTAGAATCGGTTGGTTAGTGGTGCTTTTCCTTGGAGAAATGCTGACGGCTACTGCAATGGGACATTTTGAAGCAGATATTGCCAAAGCAGTAATTCTGGCCATGTTTGTACCTCTGATCATTTCAAGTGGTGGAAATAGTGGCTCACAAGCTTCTACATTAATCATTCAGGCGATGGCATTGGGCGAGATTACGGTAGGAGACTGGTGGAGAGTAATGCGACGAGAAATCATTTCCGGACTCATGCTCGGTGTGGTATTGGGTTGTATCGGTTTTCTAAGAATCTTTGTCTGGACCTTTTTCACCCCTATGTACGGTCCACATTGGGTACTTATAGGCGTTACAGTTGGCGTTTCATTAGTCGGCGTAGTTTTATGGGGATCATTGGCAGGCTCTATGCTGCCCTTAATCTTGAAGAAGCTGGGTGCAGACCCTGCAACCTCTTCTGCGCCCTTTGTAGCTACGCTGGTAGATGTAACTGGATTGATCATTTACTTCTCCGTAGCGGTGATGTTCCTAACCGGGGTACTCCTCTAAAATATAAAATACCAGCTGGTTACTATTTCATGAAAAATAGCAGGCATAAAAAAACCGGATGTTTCTTTTTCAGGAAGCATCCGGTTTTTTCTTTTAACCTCTTTTCAAGCGTCAATAAACGCTTAAAGATATTTATACGTTAAAACGGAAGTGCATGATGTCGCCATCTTCCACCACATATGTTTTTCCTTCTACAGCTAATTTACCTGCTTCTTTACAAGCAGCTTCAGAGCCTAAAGTAACGAAGTCATTGTATTTGATTACCTCTGCGCGGATGAAACCTTTTTCAAAGTCTGTGTGGATCACACCAGCAGCCTGAGGTGCTGTAAATCCTTTAGTAATCGTCCATGCACGTACTTCCTGAACACCAGCGGTGAAGTAAGTATATAAGTCCAACAGACGGTAAGCAGCAACGATCAGTTTGTTTACACCTGATTCTGTTAAGCCAAGGTCAGCTAAAAATTCCTGACGCTCTTCATAACTTTCCAGTTCTGCAATTTCTGATTCGATTTTAGCAGAGATCACCAATACTTCAGCTTTCTCATCTTTTACAGCTTCTTTTACGCGATCTACATAAGCATTGCCATTGATCACAGAGTTCTCATCAACATTACAAACGTACATTACTGGCTTCTGAGTCAAAAGACCCATATCCTGAATAAACTCAAAATCTTCTGGAGCTACAGCTGCAGAACGAACAGATTGTCCAGATTCAACATGTGTTTTGATCACGCTTAAGATATCGAAAGTTCTTTTGGCATCCTTATCGGTTTTAGCCATTTTTTCTACTTTCTGAATGCGTTTTACTATAGTGTCAAGATCTTTAAGTTGTAACTCAGTATCTATAATTTCTTTATCGCGAATCGGATCTACTGAACCGTCAACGTGAATCACGTTTCCGTCGTCAAAGCAACGCAATACATGGATAATGGCACTTGTAGCCCTGATGTTACCCAAAAATTGATTGCCTAGTCCTTCACCTTTGGAAGCACCTTTCACTAAACCTGCAATATCAACAATCTCAATCGTATTTGGAACAATACGGTTTGGCTGTACCAATTCAGCTAATTTAGTTAACCTCTCATCTGGAACGGTGATCACACCAATATTAGGTTCGATTGTACAGAAAGGAAAATTAGCTGCTTGAGCTTTTGCGTTAGATAAACAGTTAAATAAGGTAGATTTTCCAACATTTGGTAAACCAACTATACCACATTGTAATGCCATGAATGATTTTTTCTAGTTTTGCCGCAAAGCTACCAATTTTTTAAAAATAATCTTTATGTTTAGGGTATCTAAAAAGTAATTAACGTTTAAATCAAAGCTATATGGAAGAATTCGAAGAAACAAAACCTGATCACACAGAGGTTGAAACACTTATCGTTACGGAAGATATTCGTAGCCACATCTATGAAACGGCTAAATGGGCGAAGTTTTTATCGATTGTTGGATTTGTGGGTTGTGTTATACTCATTATAATAGCTTTATGCTTACCTATGATCCTCTCAGCGATGACGACAATGGGTAAAAATCCAATGATGGGCGTAACTAGCAGCGCAATTTCTGCGGTCTACATCATTTTTGCACTGATGTATTTTTATCCAAGTTTAATGTTATTTAAATATGCGAATTCAGCAAAAAAAGCTGTGCTATTTATGGAACAAGAAAGCTTAGGAGAAGCATTCAGTAAGATGAAATCATTCTTTAAATTCTTCGGCATATTAACCATCGCTATACTTGGTTTATATGCGGTAATATTCTTATTGAGTATCGTTACTGCAATTGGTGCGGCGAGCTAAGCATCATAAGAAATAAAATGTATCCCATCAAAAAAGGGCTTTCATCATTGATGAAAGCCCTTTTTTGATGAAAGTCCAGCGGTGTTAAATCCCTGCTGAATCTCAAATGTATACCGGAGTTCTATTTTCAATGGTATGCTTAAAACTTTTCATTTCCTTTTTCAATAAACCCTCCAGATAAGGGTTCATTAATTTAGAAATACCGATTCCTACGCCTCCTCCAACCGGACGATAAGACAATACGACCTTCAATAAGGTCTCTTTTCCATCTTCAGAAGGCGTAAATTCTACCCTACCTACATGATGAATTAAGGAGCCGACAGCAGATTTCCAGCCGATCAAACGTCCCGGCTCTTCCTTAACAATTTCTGCATCCCAGTTTAGGGAAAACAAATTGCCAATCACCTTGGATTTCCAGGTCGACAAGTTTTCGTCAATTACTTTCACATCCAAAAGATGCTGGATACTTCCCGGAAGATTATTCAGGTTGCGCCAATATAAAAACACCTCATGTACCGGTTTTTCAATCACAAACTCTCCCCGGATATTTATTGCCCTTGGTCTGCGGGCATCAATGCCCAATTGTTCATAAAGCAAACACCGCCCGGTTGCCGCACGATAGGCCATATATGCACCATATAGAAACTTAGATTTAGACGGACGTCTTAGACCCCAACTGATCAAAGCGCCGCTCAAAAACATCGATACCATGCGTTCCGACCAGCCGATATTCTCATACTGGTGCTTCTCAATTGAAAATTTACCAGATCTTAATGCTAAAGGACTACTCATGATTTCTGACGCCGATTAATTTCTTTACCAATGGAATCGACCATCCAATGGTCTAGTATCCCCCATATTTGTTCCCATTTCCCATCCATTTCTTCCCGCAGTTGGGTAATCCTGTCGGGACCAATATAGCAGACAAAATAACGGGCACCATCGCTGGTTTCTTCCGGTTTCACGGTAATGATGGTATCTGCGCCATCTATATCGAGATGAATGTCAAACTCGTCCGGACTTGATTCAGTGTCTTTCATGTTTGCGGGGTTTAATTACCGGTTATATAACACTTAAACCCGCTTAGTGTTTGCAGATGAATGTGTTTAGTGTGTGAGTATTGAAGTTGTTTCCGCCAAAATCATTTAATTTAATGGCAAAAAAAAAGAACTTACAGCCGCTTATATATTGCAATTTAGAGGCAATACCTAACCATAAATGAATTTAACTGTATGAATAAGTCTTCCTTTTTCTTCTTGTGTTCTTTTTTGCTGAGTACAAGTGCTGCTTTCGCACAAAAAGCACCTGCTCCATATGGAGCTGTTCCAAATAAAAACCAGTTGGCATGGCAAGACATGGAATATTACATGTTTATCCATTTTGGACCAAATACCTTTACTGATAAAGAATGGGGGCATGGGGATGAAGATCCTAAAGTTTTCAATCCGACCAAACTGGATGCGCGTCAATGGGCACGTACCGCTAAAGCTGCGGGAATGAAAGCCATCATCATTACGGCAAAACACCACGATGGTTTTTGCCTGTTCCCAAGTAAATACAGTACCCATACGGTAAGAGAAAGCGCCTGGAAGAATGGTAAAGGAGATGTGTTGAAAGAACTTTCAGAGGCTTGTAAAGAATATGGGTTGAAATTTGGAGTATACTTGTCGCCATGGGACCGCAACCACCCTAAATATGGAACTCCGGAATACAATGACGTATTTGCCAAAACACTGACGGAAGTTCATACGCAATACGGCCCTGTCTTTGAACAATGGTTTGACGGTGCAAAAGGAGAAAAAGAGAAAAATCAGGACTATGATTTTAAGCTGTTCAACAGCATCGTTAGAAAGCACAACCCACAGGCAGTTATTTTTAGTGACATTGGTCCGGATGTACGCTGGATGGGCAATGAAAGAGGTGTTGCCGGTACCACCAACTGGTCTACCTTAAACACTGATGGCTTTGGCGTAGGAGCAGACGCTCCGGCAGCCAGCGTATTGAATAGTGGAAATGAAAATGGTAAATACTGGATTCCTGCAGAAGTAGACGTTTCCATCAGACCAGGATGGTTCTACAGTCCTAAAACTGATGATAAAGTGAAAACTTTAAAAGAACTGGTATCTATATATGAAACTTCTATCGGACGCAATGGCAACCTTTTATTGAATGTTCCGATAAATCGGGAGGGCTTGATTCATCCAAATGATTCAACCCGTTTGATGGAGCTTAGAAAAACCATAGACGCCAGTTATAAAACAAACCTTGCGAAAGGGAAGAAAGTATCAGCTAGCAATACCAGAAAAGGAGCGCAATTTGCAGCATCTCGCTTAACTGATGGGAATCCGGCTACCTATTGGGCTACCGATGACCAGCAGAAAACAGCAACAATTACACTGGATCTGGCTAAGCCAACTGAGCTAAACCGAGTAGTTCTACAAGAATATATTGCCCTCGGACAACGGGTGAAATCATTTTCTGTAGAATACCTGGATGGCAGTACTTTTAAAACAATAGACCAGCAAAGCACAATTGGTCATAAACGAATACTTTCGTTCCCAAGGGTAAAAACAACAAAAATTCGCATCCATATTCTGGAAGCAAATGCCTGTCCGGTGCTATCAGAGATTGCAGTATATAACGCACCGGACTTATAGACATTAAATTAATTGATTCAGCTTTTTCTGGTATGCCCAGTAGAATACTATTGGGTATACAAAAAGGTTGAATAGTGTATTGGTAATTAAACCGCCAATCACCACGATTGCTAAAGGTTTTGAAGCTTCAGCACCTATTCCTGTAGACAATGCTGCGGGCATCAGGCCAATAGCTGCCATCAATGCGGTCATAATTACGGGACGCATCCTACTTGCAACCCCATCTTTTATAGCATCTGCAAATGTCCAATCCGGACGGTGTTTCAACTCGATGATATTCTGTTTAAACTTGGTAATCAGGATCACCCCATTCTGCACACAAATTCCAAATAAGGCGATAAAGCCAATCCCCGCAGATATATTGAAATTGATGCCTGTAGCGAGAATGGCTAAAATCCCACCCACCATAGCAAAAGGCACATTGTTCAAGACCAATAATGAATCTTTGATGTTGCCAAACAGGACAAATAAGATGAAAAATATGAGCAATAAACTGATGGGAACCGCTTGTGATAATCTGCTGGTTGCCCTTTGCTGGTTCTCAAAATCACCGGCCCATTCCAGCTTGTACTCCTTCGGAAGCTTGATTTTCTCATTTACTTTAGCCTGAGCTTCTGCAATCACACTGCCCATATCTCTTCCCCTGATGGAAAACTTAATGGCGCCATAACGTTGGTGTTTGTCGCGATAAATGATGCTGGGACCCGTGATTTTTCTAATGCTGGCAATCTCTCCTAAAGGAACTTTCGAACCAGAAATGGTAGGGATGCGCAGTTTAGCAATGTCGCTTTCGTCTTTTCTGAAATCTTCCGGATAGCGGATGATCAGGTCGAACTTCCGTTCTCCCTCATAAATCTGTGTGGCAGCTTTTCCACCAATTGCCATCTCAATAACTGCATTGGCATCCGCAGTACTGACACCATAGAGCGCCATTTTCTTTTGATCTAAATTGATCTGTAATTCCGGCTGACCGAGGTTCCTCAGGATTCCTAAATCTTCAATCCCTTCCACAGTTTTCAAAATGTTTTCAATCTTCTCTTCCTCTTTTTCCATGAACTGGAAATCATTGCCGAAAAGCTTCACTACAATAGATCCTTTTACCCCGGAAACAGCTTCCTCTACGTTGTCGGAGATGGGTTGTGAGAAGTTGAGACTAATCCCTGGAAAACTCTTCAACTTCTCCTGCATCCTTTCAATCAGTTGCTCTTTCGTCTGTTTTCGCTTCCAGTCCTTCTTCGGGTAAATATCTACATGGAATTCCATGTTGTAAAAACCTGTGGCATCAGTTCCATCGTTCGGACGGCCAGTTTGCGACATCACCTGCTTCACTTCCTCAAAGCTTAAAAAGATCTTTCTTAACTCATTTGATAGCTTTTTTGTTTGCTCCAATGAGATACTGAGTGGCCCGGTAGCACGAACATAAATTGAGCCTTCATCCAGCGTAGGTAGAAATTCTGTCCCCATAAATTTATAACTGAACAAGCCGGCAACCAGGATCGCCATGGAAATACCAAATGCCAGTTTTCTGAATTTAAAACACTTGTCGAAGAAAATGATCACATACTTAGTAAGGAACTCTAAAAATATATTGTGTTTCTCGCGTACATTCTTCCTCAGCAACACGCTTGCCAGGGCAGGAACCAATGTGAAGGTAAGGAGCAAGGCTCCCAGTAAAGCAAAACTTAAAGTCCAGGCCAGAGGAGAGAACATTTTTCCTTCCACCTTTTCGAAAGTAAAGATGGGCAGCAGGCCGGTAATGATGATCAGTTTTGCAAAGAAAATACCTTTTCCATTTTCTAAACAAGCTTTCTTGATCAAGCCGAGCTTACTTAGGCCATTGAATTTCTGCATGCCTACTTTTTTGGCTTTGTGATCAAGGGCCACAAAAATCCCTTCTACCATGACCACCGCACCATCGATGATGATTCCGAAATCTATAGCCCCCATAGACAATAAATTGGCCGACATCCCTTTCATTTTTAAACAAATGAATGCAAATAACAAAGCTAAAGGAATGATAATGGATACAATCAGTGTGGTCCGCCAATCGGCCATAAAGAGGAATACAATCAAAGTCACAAAGATGATCCCCTCCATCATATTGCCCATTACCGTGTGTGTCGCATAGTTGACCAGGTCTTCCCGATCATAGAATGGGCTAATCTTTACATCTGCTGGTAAGATGTTTTCATTGATGTCTTTAATCTTTTCTTTCAGATTGCTGATAACCTCGCTTGGGTTCTCTCCTTTGCGCATCACCACGATCCCTTCAACCACGTCGGGATCATGGTCCCGGCCTACCTGACCTAAGCGAGGCAATGCCGATTCTGCGACTTCTGCGATCGTCTTCACGTAAACCGGAGTCCCGTTAAAGTTATCAACCACCACATTTTTAATTTCTTCAATATTGTTTAAAATCCCGATTCCGCGGACTACATAGGCTTGTCCGGCCTGAACAATCACATCCCCGCCAACATTGACATTACTCTTGGAAACCGCATCGAATAATTCGGTTGCACTCACGCCGTATTGTATCGCTTTTTGCGGATCCACCGTGATCTGGTAAGTCTTTACTTCTCCACCAAAACTCACCACATCGGCAATGCCAGGAACGGAAAGTAATTCCCGCTGGATGACCCAATCCTGCAAGGTTTTTAACTCCCTGACCGATTTAGTATCACTACTTAAGGTATACCGGAAAATTTCTCCTGTTGGCCCATAAGGTGGTTGTACTTCTGGCCTTAGCCCCTCGGGCAAATCGGCTTCTTCAATATGGTTGTTCACCTGAACCCTGGCTTCCGCATAATCTACATCGTCTTCAAACGTGATTTTCACGATAGACAGTCCAAAGAGAGAAGAGGAACGAATACTCGTTCTTTTCTGGGTCGGGTTCATGGCAATCTCTAAAGGTCTGCTCACAAACTTTTCTACCTCTTCCGCACTTCTTCCCGGCCATTGGGTGATGATGGTGATATTGGTATTGGTGACATCAGGAAAAGCTTCAATCGTAGTGTGCTTGAAACTGAGGTATCCTGCCAGTATCAAAATGAAGGTGGCAAAGAAAATAAAGTATTTGTTATTTAGCGAAAAGCCAATAACGGTCTTAATGAATTTATTCATTACAGCTGTTTTTTTGTTGAGGAATGGATTAGTTTTTCAGGCTTTCATATAAAAAGACCTGCTTGGACGCAATCACCCGATCGCCAGCCTTTAATCCTTTGCTGATATACGCTTTATCAGCGGTTTTACGACCGATTTCCACTTCCTGAATGCGAGGTTTATTTGCCTCATCTAATACCAGTACATAGTTTTTATTCTCATCGAAGATGATCGCCCGGGAATTAACTACCGGCAAATCAATTCCTGATTTTGCAGCAATCATCACCGTAGCCATCATACCTGGTTTTAACAGGTAGCCTGGATTGGCAATGGTGACCCTGGCATTCATCACCTTACTTTCATTGTCAATCATATTATAGATCTTATCAATCTTTCCTTTGAAAGCTTTTTCCGGATAGGAGAGGCTCGAAAGCTGAACCTCATCGCCCTCCCTGATTCTGGAAATATCAGATTCATAGATATTGACCATCGCCCATACCGTAGAAAGATCCGCTACCGTAAACAGGTTGTTGTCATTATCCGGGCGCACCTGCATGTTTGCATATACATTTTTCTCAATGATGAAGCCAGATAAAGGGGATTTAATGGTGTAATTGCCCGTACTATTTCCCCCATTTAATTTAAGGGTAGCCAGAGCTCGCTTATTTTCTGCCTGTTTAATCAGGAAGTCGTTTTTGGCTTCTTCCAATTCCTTGGCGGAAGATAAGCCGCTTTTATAAAGCGCTTCCAGTTGTTTTACCTGTCTTTCTGCATTTCTCAATTCTGCAGCGGCGCTGATCACTTCTTTATCAAATCCGGCCATTTCTGCACTGCCCATTGTGGCGAGTACCTGACCCGCGCTCACCTGATCGCCTAACCTAGCCGGAACACTGCGTACCATGCCGCTCAACATCGGGAAAATCTCCGCTTTACGCTCTTCATTTGCTGTTATTTTTGCAGAGAAATTTAGGTCTGTTCTGTTGTTGGCCTGTTGTACCGTGTCGATTAATAACCTATTGATGAGCGAGTCGGTAACCGCAAACTTTTCTGATACCGGGGCTTCTTTTGAGCTGGTACAACTCTGACTGGCGATGACCAATCCAATCAAACTGAGTTTGCTGATGTTTTTTATAAAGATTTGCATGGGGCTAAAATTTAAATGGGCTTGTAGCTTATTTTGAGAATAGGCTAGCTTATTTGAAAATGTTGGATCCGGTAACGTAATTGATTTCTTCTTTTGCTTTCATCCGTTCATACTTCAGCTGGTTCAATTGCAACGTATTTTCTTTGTAAGCATCATAGAAATCAAGAAACTCGATCAAGCTAATGTTCCTGCTGCGGTAGTTTTTGGTGACTTCCTGAATGAGCTTTGTGAAATCTCCACTGAAATTGTGATCCAGACTTTGGTAGAGGCTTTCTGTTCTTAAAGCAGATTTATAACTGTTGTACACTTCGTTTTCCAGGGTATTTTCTTTTTGCCTGAAATTGATATTCCCTGCATCAATGGCAATCCTGGCCTTTTTGATCTCTCCTTGATTTCTATTGAAAAGAGGTAAAGGGATTTTAATTCCCAATCCTGTGTATTTTTCTGGGTAATTCCCTTTCAGGTCATAACTTAAAGACAGTTCAAGATCTGGAATGGCGTTGGCTTTTTGTAACCTGAGGTTCGTTTCTGCAAAGTTGATGGTCGTTTGAGCAAGTTGCAAATCCGAACGGTTGGCTTTTGCACTTTCCAGCAGTTGCAAGTAGGGCTGTTTTTCTAATGAAAAATCCTGCTCATCTTCCGGGGATAGGTAGAGCTGTAAAGCCACATCAGGTTTGATATTGGTCATCAATTTTAATGAGCTTTCCATATCTTCAATGTCATTGCTTAAACTAGTATACTCTCCTTTTAAATTGTACACCAAAGATTTGATCCTGATCAGATCTTTAACAGCGATATTCCCCAGTTTAAGTTGTTGCTCGGAAGCGAGGAGTAGCTGTGTTAAGGCATTGATTTGTTGCTGATAGATACTTGCGGACAGCTGTGCATAGTAGGCCTTGTAAAAATCACTGCGCAATTGGTAGCGTAGGCTTCGCATCAGGTCGAAATATGCGTACTCCGCTAGTTTTACACCGGCATTGGCCAACTGGATGTTATTATTTCTCTTTCCTGCCAGTTTAATCAGCTGCGAAATCTGCGCACTATATTGGCCGGTAGCTTTAGAAGTTTCCAGGAACTTTTTGGTTTCATGATTGTAGAAAAGATTCTCATAGCTCAGCTCTGGATTGTCGAAAAGTTTGGCTGTAATGATTTCTGCTTTCGCTTGTTCCGTTTGGTAATTCTGGGCAATGAGTTCGTAATTCCCCTTGATAAATAATTGCTCGGCTTCCCGGAGACTGAGTTTTAGGCTGTCTTGAGCCATACCAACCGAGCTGAAACCTATAAGTAGCAAACTGCTCAGAATTAATTGTCTTTTCATCTCCAGCAAAGCTATCCGGAGGGAATTAAACCCTAATTAAAGAGAAATTAAAAGGAGATTAAAATTGAGAGGGCTAGGGTAGCCAGGTTAAAACTTAGGGAAATGTAGAATAAAAGTAGTTCCCTGACCATCTTCGGTACGAAATGCTAAAGTCCCTTTAAACAGGTTGATGATTTTATGTGCCATATAAAGTCCCATTCCATTACCTTCATGACCGCTTTCTGCACTAAAGCTATAAAAGGGTTTAAAAATCTCCGATTGAATCTCTTCTGGAATGCCTGGACCTTTATCTGTGATAGAAATGATGGTTTCATCTGGCTGGATATCCAGCAAACAATGTACATCCTGATTGCCGGAAAATTTGAACGCATTGGAGATGATGTTGTTTAAGGCGATGCCCAATAGGGTGGGGTTGGCCTTGATCAGCAATTCCAATGGATCTTCAGGCATATTTTTAATGTCTACGATCAGCTTAGCCATTCCTTTTTTGTTCCATTCTGCGGAGATTGCCCAGAGCGTTTCGTCTATCCTGATGTCCTGTAGTTCTGTAGCACCGAATTCAAGATCGGCCTGTGCCAGATTGAGCAGACCCGTAATGATGTTGTCCATCTTTTCAGAATCTTCCATCACAGAAACCAGGGCTTTTTTATAGTCTTCTATTTGCCTTTCCTGTGATAAAGCGATTTCTGCACCAATCAGCATTCTGGTTATTGGCGTCCTCAATTCATGTGAAGCATTAGCAATAAAGGTTTTTTGTAGGACAAATGCTTGTTCCAGATGCTCCATCAGGTTGTTGAAATTTTGAGCAAGCAGGTTAATCTCATCCTTATTTTCGCCTTCCTGTACCCTGAAATGGAGGTTACTCGATTTGATTTGTTTTACTTCTTCAATAAAAAGATCAAGAGGTTTTAATATTTTTTTAGCAATCCATCTTCCGGAAAGCAATAATCCAATAAAGATGAAGACAAAAATCATCACCATGATCCTTTGTAATTTCTCTATTCTGACATGCGTACTTTGATCTATTCCAGAAGCAAGGATCACAAAATCACCCTGGTTGTCTTTATAAAAAATGCCGACTACTTGCCTATTGCCATCAATAAACTGGATTTTCTTGTTTTTTCTAACCTTCTCAATCGTTTCATGACTCCAGTATTGTTGGTCATCGCCAATAAAGGTGGCGCTGTTATTGGCATTGTAAATCCGGATCACCTCCCCATTTAAGGCCTCCAGGTATTGATTTCTAACGGTATTCAAGGAATCCGCAGAGATCTCATCCGCTTCGAGGTAGAGTTTAGCCGTCACCATAGTCCGGTCGGTGAGGCGGTCAAAGAAATCTGCTTCTAAAAATTTAATGAAGGTGAAATAAACCGCGCAAAGTACCGCCAGCAGGGTTAAAGTGCTGATGAGGGTGAAATATAAAGAAAGGCGGTCTTTCAGTTTCATAATCAGCTGAGCTTATTTCAGGATATATCCCATCCCGATTTTAGTATGGATCAGTTTTCTGGCAAAGCCTTTTTCTATTTTCTTACGTAGGAAATTGATGTATACATCAATTACATTGGTTCCGGTATCAAAACTAATGTCCCAAGCATTTTCTGCAATATATTGTCGGGAAAGGAGACGATTCGGGTTGCGTAAAAATAATTCTAAAAGGGTATGCTCTTTTGCTGTCAGCTCAATCAGGATTCCAGCTCTTTTTACTTCCTGGCTATAGGTATTCAAACTGATGTCGTCGAAGCTTAAAATATGCTCTTCAGCATTATTGCCCATAACGCCATGTTGCCTGCGCAATAAAGCTTCAATCCTGGCGAGTAACTCCTTGAAATGGAAGGGTTTCACGAGGTAATCATCAGCTCCGGAATTTAATCCTGTCACCTTATCGTCAATTGTTCCCAATGCGGTGAGCATCAGAATCGGTAGATTTTTGTCGGTATGGCGTAAGGCTTTACAAACGGCAATGCCATTTAACCCAGGCATCATAATATCCAGAATCACCAGGTGAAAGTCTTGATCCTTAAAGGTTTTGAGTGCTTGTTCCCCATTGGATTCAATGGTAACGAGGTATCCCTGCTCTTCTAACCCGGTTTTTATCAGTCCGGCTATTTTAAGGTCATCTTCTGCTAATCCGATTTTAAACATACCTGAAAAATGGTTTTTGTTGAAGGCACAAATGTAAATTAAAAATAGTCATCCTGCTTATTTCTTCCTATCTCTCAGGGTATCAATTGATTTGTTAATACAATCTTACTCTTTCTTTCACATAAAAAAGCGTATCTTTGCAAAATATTGTTTCAAGTAGCAGGTTCACCTTAAACAAACAGGCTGCTTTTCAAAAACGATAATTGCCATTAAAAATATTTATGAAGAAGATTGTTGACTACAGAAAACTATTAGGTGTACAAAAGGATGCCGAATTAAAAGAATTGAAGACCATTTACAGGAATTTGATGAAAGATTGGCACCCGGATAAATTCCAGGATAGTGAAGAAGCTAAAGCGGAAGCGGAAACTAAAAGTAAGGAGATCATTGAAGCATATCATTTCTTAGTAAGTATTGCTCCAGAAACATTAGAGCTTTCTATTGAAGAATATACGCAAACTACTGCAACTTGCGGTATTGCTGACTATACCTGGGCAGGTCTGGTTTTAACTGTTCATTTCCTGGATGGTAGCGCTTATGAGTACTTCGGTGTTCCTAAAGCTATCTACGTGAAATTGGTTAATGCTGATTCTCCAGGTAGATTCGCACGTCGTCATATCTTCAATTCATTCCCATACAGAAATATAGCAAAACTACAAACTGCATAAGCGCAGCTTTTAGTGACATTATATATTTAATTTCCTTAAAAGGGGTTACAGGCAGGGTGCTTGTTAACCCCTTTTTTATTAGGCGTAATAGCAGATGTAGGCTACATCCGCATCGCATTTAACCTCAAAAGAGCTTCCTGCCTCAACGTCAAAAGAATCCTGAGCCTGGTATTTCTTGAAATCAGTGCCGCTTATTGCAACTTCCATACTGCCTTCAATTACCAGCATCTTTTCTGCTGTAGAGGTAGAAAAGGTATAATTTCCTTTTTTCATCACGCCAAGAGTGGCTTTTCCTGTTGCTGTTTCCATTCCAAGGCTTTGGACCTTCCCTTCAAAATAAACATGATGGGATACGGTTTCTACAGTTGGAATGGCATTGATCTCATTACTCATTTTTCTCTTTATTTAACGTATTAATTAATCGTGGTTCTTTTAATTAGGATTGTTTTTACTTTAATCCGGTCTTTTAAGCCAGGTTTTTAAAGGGCTAAGTTGATCCTCTGGTTAATGTATTTAAAACATTTGTATTGAACAAGATTGCAATAAAAATTAACACTGAAAATAAATGTGAATTTTCTTAAAAAAATCTGTTTAAAACCACAAACAAAGTTTATCAACCGGTGTTTAATCAATATTGTTGTCATATAGATGGAGGCTTGGTTTTTTAACAAAATCGTCGTTGTATGTAAGCAGAATCCAATAAATTTCAATAAAAACCTACAACTATGAAAAAACTATTTACTTTATTATTAATGGTCTTCTCCTATGTCTCCGTGTTTTCGCAAGGCCATTATAATGGCTCTTCGTTTAACCCTGGTGACTATTTTGCGCCACACGCTGGCTTTATCATCCCGGTATGGTATGGCTTTGCCGATATGAACTATTACAATGGAGAAGGGAAACAGTCTGATCGTCTGATCAACCCGGCACCAGGAAATCCAACTACGCTAGACATTAAACAGAATGTAAAAACCCACTCTTTTATCCTGATGGCAATTTATGGTGGTAAAGGGAAAATATTGGGCGCAAACTGGGGGATGATGGCCATCCCGATGTTAAATAGCCCAACAGCAAACATTGCATTGGATTATTACTCTAGTCAAACAGGAGATGGAAGCTACGTTTTTAAGAATAAAACCGTTGGTTTTGGTGATATGTATGTGCAACCGGTATGGTTGTCATGGACTAAAGAGAAATTCAGTTATGCCTTTAATTATGGTTTCTGGGCGCCTACAGGAAAGTTTAAACCACATGGATTAGATAACGGAGGTTTAGGATACTGGTCGCACAACATCAGAGGGGCAGCAAGGTACAAGCCAAATAAAAAAGTTGGGTTAACAGTAGCGACTACTTTTGAGATCAATCAATGGCAAAAAGATATTGACTTTAAAGAAGGAAGTCACCTGACCATCGATATAGGTGGTACTTATTTATTAGATAACAGAGGGGATGAAGTAGGCCTATTTGCAAACCATGCTACCCAAATCAGCGATGATAAAGGTACGAACGGTGGATTTGTATCCGACAGGATCTATGGTATCGGAGGTTATGGCTCTTACTGGATCACTCCGAAAAAAATCGGACTGATGGCAAGGGTGACTCAAAACTTTGGAGCTAAAAACAGATTCTCAGGTATTGCGGTTCAGATGGGCGTAAATATTCTGATCCCAACAGATCACTAATACATTTTATATTGGAGCTTTAGGGCTCCAATGTGTTGAATAGTAATTTTATAGCAAAATGGCTGAACCATTTAATCCATATCCCGGATGAAATGATTCAGCCATTTTTTTGTACCCGATATCCAGCTGGGTCCAGCTAGCAGAAAGCGCCTGATGTCTGGGAATACAACGCATCTGGATCAGTTTGTAAATTGCCTGAAGGAGAGTTGAATTAATTATTAGTTAACTGTAGTTCACTCCCCAATACCTTACTTATACTCCATTGTTTTCCTTTTACTCTTGTTCTGCTCTTCTTTTGTTCTAGTAAAACAGGAGCAAAAGAAAAGCAAAAGGAAAGCAAAACAAGAGCAAAACAAGTAGCGGATTTTATAGGGATATAATAGCCTTGAAATTAGGCTTTTGATGGGCTGTATTTTTGTCTGCATAATCCAGATGCCTGAATGTTTGCGTGTTATTTTGTCATTTTGATCAAAATTCAAGAAGAAATATGTTTTTCTTGTAAGTTTTGTAATTATCTTTATTTGATGTATCTCTGGTTGCCCCTGATTTTGAGCCTTGTCTACAATTAGTCCGGTATTTTTAGGAATATGAGTTCGATTCGTTGGCGAATTGAAATATTGCTGTATTTTTACTTTTACCGAATAACCAAGCCAGACCTTATTACCTTCCAAGTATGGACCACATCAACATTAGATTACATCAGGCTGCAGATAGGCCTCATTTGCTTAATTTACTTAGGTTAAATACACCGGCGTATTTTTCTCCAACGGAAGAAGCAGATCTGATTGATTATTTAGACCATTTCGCAGATCATTACTATGTATTGGAGGTAAATGGTGAGATTCTTGGCTGTGGAGGCTTCAACTTATCTGAAGATGGAGCAACCGGAAAAATCTCCTGGGACATCTTTCATCCCGATAGTCAGGGAAAAGGCTTGGGTACGGCATTAACGAAGTTTAGAATTCAAAAAATTAAAGAAATTGAAGGGGTAAAAATCATCTCGGTCAGGACTTCGCAAATGGCTTATAAATTCTATGAAAAATTCGGACTGGAACTCAGAGAGGTAGTGAAAGACTATTGGGAAATCGGTTTTGACCTTTATAGACTAGACAGAGATATTCACTTAATCTAAAACAATTAATAATGAAGCTTTTAACCCTAATCCTTGTTTTTGCCATGACCCTCCATTCTTTTCAAGACAGTAAGGCACAAGCCCCGAAAAACAATGCTCCTGCGGTGTTAAATCATATTGCAGTTTATGTAACTGATCTGGAGAAATCCACAGACTTCTATAAACACACATTTGAGTTTAAGCAAATTCCTGAACCTTTTCATGATGGGAGGCATACCTGGTTTAGCCTGGGGGCTATAGGACAGCTTCATTTAATTAAAGGGGCAAAGGGGAAGGGGAATTTCGATAAAAACGAACACTTGTGTTTTAGTGTGGCCTCTATTGATGCCTTTATTGAAAAGCTCAAAGCCCAAAATGTTGCTTATGAAGATTGGGCAGGGGCCGCTCAAAGCATCACGTTAAGAGTAGATGGGATAAAACAGATTTATTTTCAGGACCCTGATGGGCATTGGCTGGAAGTAAATGATGACCATAAATAAAAACCTCAGGCAAATATCGGCCTGCTATTGACCTTAAAACCAAACACAACACACAAATGAAAAAAGTAACTGTAATGGTCGCCATGCTCTTAACCGCAGGGAGGCTATCTGCTCAGGTGGAATCAAAACCCTATGAGGGAGTGCCAGGCTGGGCGGAGACCAAAGATCAACGCATGAAGTGGTTCAATAACGCCCGTTTTGGGATGTTTATTCACTGGGGATTGTATAGTGCTGCAGGAGGATCCTGGAAGGGTAAGCAATACCCGCAACATTATGCGGAGTGGATCCAGACCTGGGCACAGGCACCTAGTAAAGAATATGCAGAAGAACTTAAACCAAAGTTTACCGCCTCAAAGTTTAAAGCGGATGACTGGGCAGCATTGGCAAAAGAGGCGGGTATGAAATATATGGTGATCACTTCCAGACACCATGAAGGTTTTAGTATTTTTAACAGTAAACAGCCTTATTCCTTAAATAATGAGGTAACCGGTGGCACCAATATCTCTCCAAAAGGAAGAGATTTATACGGTGAAACTGTTGCTGCCTTTAAAAAAGCAGGCTTAAAAACGGGTGCTTATTATTCTTTGTTAGACTGGCAACATCCGGATTCTTACGATAAGTTTGCCGCGAATCCTCCGAAGGAAAATCCCAATTACGAAGTCTACAAGGATTACCTGTATGGACAGATTAAAGAACTGGCCAATAATTACGGTAAAATGGATATCCTTTGGTTGGATTTTAGCTCGAAAAACAGACAGGGAGAAACCTGGGGCACTAAACGCATCCTTACAGATCTGATCAAATGGCAGCCAGGTGTTCTGGTGAACAACCGTTTCTGGGATGGACTGGAAAATAAAAACGGGGATATGGGGACGCCTGAAAAATACGTTCCACCAACAGGATTACCTGGAATGGATTGGGAGGTAAGCCATACTACAAATGAGAGTTATGGCTATAGTGCGCATGATAAAAAATGGAAGTCTTATGATAAAATGATGCACCTGTTTATTGAAACGGTGAGTAAAGGCGGGAACTTTTTGCTAAATGTAGGTCCTGATGCCGAAGGGGTAATTCCTGAACCAGCAGTTGCGATATTAAAGCAGATCGGCAGTTGGATGAAGGTAAACAATGAGGCTATTTATGGAACTACAGCAAGCCCATTCCAGCCTTTAGACTGGGGCTATGCTACACAGAAGCCAGGAAAACTTTACCTGGAAGTATTTGAAGTACCAAAGGATGGTGCTTTGGAAGTCCCTTTGTCTAACGCAGTTTCCAAAGCCTATATCTTAGGCAGCAAAGGAAAAACGTTAACGGTAAAGACCACGGAAAAAGGAAAAGTAGTTCAATTACCGGCAGATTTCTCCGGGCCTAAACCTATGGTAGTGGTGCTGGACATCAAAGGAACACCAGCAGTTTTAAATAACCGTGTAAGCTCATTGGCTGATGGAAGGATTGTATTGACCGCAAATCAGGCAAAGCTGATTGGAAATGGTGGTATAAAACTGAAGGGAGCATCAACGCATGATCCGAACAGGCCAAATACGATTGCTTTCTGGACCAATAAATCAGATGGGGCACATTGGGATATGAAAGTTCAGCGTCCGGGCAAGTATAAGGTCATGATCAATTATTTTGCAAATGCCAATACTGCTGGAGAACTGAGTATTTCTCTGGAAAAAAACACCTTAAATTATACGATTCCTGCTTCGGAAACCGCTGGATTCAAAGATGCAGAGGTAGGAGTGATTGATATTTCTCAACAAGCGATTGGCGCTGAATCTTTAAGATTACAGCTAAAGCTTTTAAGTTTAAAAGGGCAGTCTATGGGCGAAATTAGCAGTATCACGCTAATTCCTATGTAACTATTTCCTGAATTGAGATGAGCTAAAAGGGCTGGAAATCTAACGATTTTCAGCCCTTTTATTTAGTTTTATTTTCTCGGTTTGGAATGATTTTTAACAGATAGTTGAGGAGTATCAGACTCAGGAGCGCGGTAATCAATAAACCACCGAACAGCCAGAAATAGAAATCGGCGGTTAAAATAGTCATAATGTTTAATCGGTTCATTGGTTGATATTTTTGTGTTTTTTAAAAGGTATTCCCTAATGAAGGCTAAAATACCAGGTCCTTTTGTTGCATAGGAAAGTAATTGACGAGCAGTAGGTATCATTCCATCAAGGGTTGTTTTAAGCAGATGACCATATGGAATAGGATATCCATACAAATCTTATTACTAAAATAATTAGTAATAATATAAAAATGGTAATTATTTTAGCATAACTTTGTGTTCATCTAAAATTTATTTCATGACTACAAACAAACACATCATCCATATGGATCAGGATGCCTTTTTCGTGTCTGTGGAGGTTCGAAAAGATCCGACTTTAATAGGAAAGCCGGTGATTATTGGCGGAACTTCCGATCGGGGGGTGGTGGCCTCCTGTAGTTACGAAGCCAGGAAATTTGGGGTGCATGCAGCAATGAGTTCCCGAATGGCAAAAATGCTTTGCCCTCATGCGATATTTGTGAAAGGGAATATGGATGCTTATTCTGAGGCTTCTTTTGAAATTACAGAGATCTTAAGGGAACGCGTGCCTTTAATAGAAAAAGCAAGTATAGATGAGCATTATATTGACATGACGGGAATGGACCGCTTTCATGGGACATTACAATATGCCCATGAGTTGCGTAAAACGGTAATCAAAGAAACTGGATTGCCCATTTCTTTTGGCCTTTCGGTCAATAAGACCGTTTCTAAGATGGCTACCAATGAATGCAAACCAAATGGGGAACTGAATGTGGCGCAGTTTGAAGTGCAGGATTTTTTAAATCCTTTATCCATTAGGAAGATCCCTGGACTTGGAGAAAAGACCTTTGTGAAGCTGAGTGATATGGGGATTAAAAAGATCCATACCCTGACGCAGATCCACCCCGATCAAATGAATAGTATTTTAGGAAAAAATGGGCTGTCGCTTTTACAAAAGGCAAAGGGTATCGACAATTCGCCGGTGATTCCTTACCAGGAACAGAAAAGTATAGGTACACAATGTACGTTTAAAGCAGATACCATTGATGTGGATACGATTAATAACCTGATCACCTCGATGGTGATGGATCTGGCTTTCGATCTCCGTCAAAAGAAAAAACTGGCGGCCTGTATTACGGTGACCATTCGCTATGCGAATTTCGAAGATGTGACCAAACAGGCTACCATTGCTTATACTTCTCTGGATAGTGTACTGATGCTTAAAGCAAAGGAATTATTTCGTCAGGTATACCAGAAACGAATGTTATTGCGCCTGGTGGGCGTCCGGCTTTCTAACCTGGTGACTGGTCATGAACAGATCGATTTATACAGCGAATCTCAGGAACAATATAGCCTGTATCAGGCACTAGATAAGATTAGAAACAGATTTGGAGATAAATCCATTAAGCTGGCTTCTACCTTGAACATAGATTTATAGGCCATGTATTTAAATGTCCATTCTCAATATAGCCTGCGTTATGGAACGATGTCTATTCCTAAATTGATCGCAGAAGCGCTGTCTTTTGGCATCACTCAATTGGTGCTCACGGATATTAATAATTCTACCGGCATCATGGAATTCATACGTATCTGTGATGAAAAGGGGATTAAGCCAATTGGAGGAATAGAATTCCGACGCGATAAAAAACTGCTTTATATCGGCATTGCCAGGAATAAAGAAGGAATGAAGGAGCTAAATGATTTTTTAACGGTACATAACCTGGAGGAAAAAGCCTTGCCGGATACGGTTCCGGAAATGCAGTATGCCTATATCATTTATCCCTTTGCCTATTCAGAACCGCTGAAAACCAACGAATATCTGGGCATTCATTTTGAAGAACTCCCGCTGTTATACCAGAAAGATCTGACTGCGATAAAAGACAAACTATTGGCCTTGCAGCCGGTATTCGTATCCGATAAACTGGAGTATCGCCTGCATGAATACCTTCGTGGAATAGACCTGAATGCGTTGTTAACCATGGTAAGTCCAGAGGATAAATGCAGAAATACAGATCGTTTTCTTCCTCCGGGAGAACTGGAAAGCCGTTTTAATAAATATGCTTTTATCCTCGATAACACCCGGAACCTGATGAATACCTGTGTGATGGATTATCCGAAAGGGAGGGTTAACCTGAATAGAAGGACTTTTACAGGAAAAAAGGACGATGATAGGGCCCTGCTGTATAAGCTGGCAATGGAAGGTCTGGTGTACCGCTACGGTAAAAATAATCGCGCTGCACTAAATAAGGTGAAGGAAGAGTTGAAAGTAATTGATGACCTGGATTTTTGTGCTTACTTTTTGATTACCTGGGATATTATCCGCTATTCCATGGCGAAAGGATATTACCATGTAGGCCGCGGTTCTGGTGCCAATAGTACGGTGGCTTATTGTCTGCAAATTACAGATGTAGACCCGATTGAGCTGGATCTTTATTTTGAACGGTTCCTCAATGCACAGCGAACTTCTCCTCCGGATTTTGATATTGATTATTCCTGGGATGAAAGGGAAGATGTGCAGGATTATATATTTAAGCGGTATGGGAAGGAACATACTGCACTGCTAGGGACGATGTCTACTTTCAAAGACCGGAGTGTAATCCGGGAAATAGGGAAGGTGATGGGTTTGCCTAAAGCGGAGATCGACAGCTTTACCGACCGTACACAGCTGATCGCCAATCAGGATCATCCTACTTTTAAAAAGATCATGGCCGCGTATGCGATGATGGCGGATATGCCAAATCAGCGTTCTATTCATGCAGGAGGGGTGCTGATTTCGGAAGAGGCAATTACCTATTATACGGCATTGGATTTACCGCCAAAAGGGATGCCTACCGTACAATGGGATATGTATGAAGCTGAAAAAATTGGCTTTGATAAATACGATATCCTGAGTCAGAGGGGGATTGGACATATCAAAGAAGCAGTGCGTTTGGTGGAGGAAAATCTGCAGCGAAAAATCGATATTCATCAGGTGAAGACATTTATGGTAGATCCCAAGCTCAATATGCGTTTGCAAACGGGCAACACGATTGGCTGTTTCTATATTGAATCTCCTGCCATGCGGCAATTGCTGACGAAGCTGCGCTGTGAAAACTATATGACACTCGTAGCCGCAAGTTCTATTATTCGCCCCGGAGTGGCACAATCGGGCATGATGAAGACGTATATTCAGAGTTACCACGACCCTAAAAATGTGAAATACCTCCATCCGGTGATGGAAAAGACCCTGGGTGATACTTTTGGCGTGATGGTGTACCAGGAAGATGTGATTAAAGTATGTATTCATTATGCAGGAATGGACGGTACCGATGCCGATATTCTGAGAAGAGGAATGAGTGGGAAATACCGCTCCAGAACAGAATTTGATAAGCTGGTGGAGAAGTTTATGGAAGGTTCAAAGGCTTTGGGCAGGCCAGAAGAAATCACTAAAGAGGTATGGCGACAAGTATCGTCTTTTGCCGGCTATAGTTTTTCTAAAGCACATTCTGCAAGCTTTGCCGTAGAAAGCTACCAGAGCTTATACTTAAAAACATATTTTCCGAGGGAGTTTATGGTAGGAGTACTCAACAACTATGGTGGGTTTTATTCCAGATGGTTGTATGTGCATGAGCTAAAAAAAGCAGGTGCAGAAATTCATCTGCCTTGTGTAAATCATAGCTCGGAAGTGGTTTCCATCAATGGAATAGCAGCCTATCTGGGCTTTATTGGTATTCAGGGGCTGGAGAATAAATTTATTGCCCTGATTCCTGAAGAAAGAAAACGCAATGGGGATTACCTCGGATTGGAAGATTTGGTGAAACGCACAGGAATTGGTTTGGAACAAGCGATTATCCTGATCCGGATAGGGGCATTGCGCTTTACCGGCAAGAGTAAGAAAGTATTGCTTTGGGAGGTACACTCGTTATTGGGTGCAAAGAACAAGCAGGTTCAGGGAGCCGAATTGTTTGAGGTATCGGCAAAGCATTATGCGCTTCCCGTACTACTCAATACGCTATTGGAAGATGCTTACCATGAGCTGGAACTGCTGGGCTTTCCGCTGAGTCTGTCTATGTTTGATTTGTTGCAAACCTCTTATCGCGGGGATCTGTGTACTGCAGACTTGAACAAGCAGCTCGGGAAAACAGTGAAAATGGTGGGACAGTATGTCTGTGAGAAAACCGTTCAGATGAAAAACAATAAAAAGATGTGGTTTGGAACCTTTCTGGATGCTGAGGGAAACTTCTTTGATACGACGCATTTTCCAAACAGTACGCCTGTTTATCCCTTTAGAGGAACAGGTTGTTATTTGATCCTGGGGAAGGTGGTTTCTGACTTTGGTTTCCCTAGTGTAGAAGTTATTCGTTTTGCGAAATTACCCATTGTTGGCAATCCGGTAATGGCCTAAAAAATGTAGATTTGGGCTTACCTTAATTAAAATTACCTATGATTAATGATGTGAAGATCCTGGAAACTGAAGTGCTTTCCGATAACTGGTACACCCTGCGAAAAATAACTTATGAGTACCTGAAAAAAGATGGTAGTAAACAGGTTCAAAGCCGTGAAGCTTACGATAGGGGGAATGGTGCAGTGATTTTACTTTACAATAAAGAGCTGCATAAGGTGATTTTAACCAGACAATTTCGTTTGCCTACTTTTTTAAATGGCAATGAATCAGGGATGCTGATCGAAGCTTGTGCAGGTTTGCTGGATACGGATAACCCGGAAGATTGTATCAAAAGAGAAACAGAAGAAGAAACCGGCTACCAGATTACGGAAGTAAAAAAGGTTTTCGAAGCGTATATGTCGCCAGGTTCTGTGACAGAAATTCTATACTTTTTCGTAGCAGAATATAACCAGTCGATGAAGGTAAATGAGGGCGGTGGACTGGAACATGAAGAAGAAAATATAGAAGTATTGGAAGTGGACATAGAAAAAGCGTTACAGATGGTAGAAAATGGAGAAATTAAAGATGCGAAAACCATTATGTTACTGCAATATGTAAGGTTACATCAATTGATGTAGTTTTCTGGAAATCGAATGAGTTAATCATTTATGCGTTTTATTTAGTTTTTTTACTCCTTTTTTGAGATAATGTTATTACTTTCGTCACGAATATTAATGCTGTCGTCTCAAACAGGTTCTTTTTAAAATGTTTTTGTTTACTGCAAATTAATAATTCTAATTGATAAGGCTATTTTGATCGCCTTATTCATGGATTAAAACGATCTGTAGTCTAGTAAACAGAATAAAAAACGGGGCGATACCGAAAAGCCATAAGAGTAGGGAACAAACTAACCATACAATGAAAAAAATTCTATCCATTTCTGCATTATCCGTTACCCTACTTTTCTCTAGCTGTGCCACTATCTTTACAGGTTCGAAACAAACTGTTCAAATTCAATCTACGCCTCCGGGAGCAGATATTGAAGTTGATGGTATTTCTGCCGGTGTTACTCCTGCTGCAGTGAGGCTGAAAAAAGGCTTTTCTGGCCAAACAGTGAGTTTGAAAAAAGATGGTTATGAAGCTAAATTCTTACAACCTGCTACTACTTTCAATCCAGTTGCAGTTTTAAACTTATTCGGTCTTATTGGCTGGGGAATTGACGCAGCTACTGGTGCAATGATGAAATATGATCCTAAAGTGATTGATGTGAAATTAACGCCTGCAAAAGACGCTAAAGAAACTGCAAAAGCGAACTAAAAATAGTTACGATTCTTAAACAGAAGAGTTGAAAAAGCTGAAGATGGAATGTATTCCTCTTCAGTTTTTTTATGCATCATTCTGTAGGTTCTGAATAAACACTTTTGGTGTCAGGCCATATTGCTTTTTAAACTCTCTGCTGAAATATTTAGGATCATTGAAACCAATGAGATAAGAGATTTCGGAGATGGTATAAATCTTATGTTCCAACAGTTGCGCTGCTTTTTTCAAACGGATGGTTTTAATAAAATCATTTACGGATAGGTCGGTAATGGCACGTATTTTTTTATACAATATAGGCTGGCTCATGCCGAGTTCGTTAGCAAGCTCCGGAACACCAACTTCTTGATTCGCCAGGTTTGCTTCAATAAATTGCATTACTTTTTCAAGAAAGGCCTGATCTGTAGCTCCGATGACAATATTTTGTGGCTGTAAGGTAATTTGACTCGCATATTTCTGACGCATCATTGCCCTGGACTGCAATAGATTTTTGACATGTAATTCCAATAATGTCGTACTGAAAGGTTTAGTAATATAGCTATCTGCACCAGTTTCTAAACCGCTGACCTGGTGTACATGCGAGGATCTGGCCGTCAGTAAAATCACTGGAATGTGACTGGTACGCTCGTCTGTTTTTAATCTCCGGCACAATTCTAAACCGTCCATTACAGGCATCATAATGTCGCAGATGATCAGATCTGGTAGTAATTCTATCGCTGCCTCCCAGCCTTTTAGTCCATTGACGCTTTCTTCCACCTGATATTGTGGTTTCATCAGGCTCACCATCAAGTCTCGGATTTCCGGATTGTCTTCTACAATTAATATCGTTTCTTTAGCTGTGATATTTGATTCCCTGACTTCAATAGTTGCTGAGGCGGCAGCTTGCGTTTGCGGGGCCGCTGCTGCAGTCGAATCAGTAGCTCTGCCCAGGGAGGAGGGCTGTTCCTGACTGATGTTCTCCTGAAGTTCGCTGGCTTTGAAATGGGCTTTGCCTTTTTTTAGCTTTACAGTAAAGCAGGTGTCTCCAGTTTTTTGGGCAGTTGAGGGATGACTTTCAATTCCGATTTCGCCATGATGTGCCTCCACGACGCTCTTCGATAGTGCCAGGCCAATCCCAGACCCAATATGATTGGAACCCTGCTCATCGACCTGAAAAAAATTGCTGAATAGTTTATTCTGACTTTGATAAGGAATACCTTTTCCATTGTCACGAACCTTGATCTCTACCTCTTGCACATGATCTTCAATAGAAAAGGAGATGCTACCCCCATCATCTGTAAATTTAAAAGCATTACTAAGCAGATTGAACAATACCTTTTCCATCTGGACTTTATCAAAATACATTAGGATGTCGTCTTTGCTACTATCAAATGTGTACTGAATATCCTTGCTGATGGCCAGGTGCTGAAAGGCAAAAAAGATCTCTTTGCTGAAGCTGACTATGTTTTCCTTGCTGATATTGAGTTTTAGATAGCCAGAGTCGGCTTTCCTGAAATCCATCAGTTCAGTAATCAAACGCATCAATCGATCGGCATTATTTTTAATTGGAAGCACTTGTTTATGAAGGTCAAGATTATCCTGAGTACTTTTTAAGAGGTTCTCCAGCGGACCAAGAATTAGGGTAAGTGGCGTTCGTATCTCATGGGATATATTGGTGAAGAAACTCAGCTTCATCTGTTGGATATCTTCAGATCTTTTGAGCAATGCACGGATAATCAGGTAGCGGACACCGAGAAAGAGCATCACTGAAAATATCAATGCATATGCACAGTAGGCCCACCAGCTGGCCCATATTGGTGGAAGGATATGGATGTCTATGCTGGCCAGACTACCACCTGGAGTTCCGTCGTTATTCTGACCTTTGACCAGGAAAGTATAAGCCCCGGAAGGTAGGTTGGTATAGGTCGCAAAAGGACTGCTCAGCTCATTCCATTCCTCATCATAGTTTTCCAGTTTATAGCTATACCTGTTTTTCTCAGGCTTGATGTAATTTAATAGTGCAAAGCCAATGGTGAAGTGGTTTTGATCATGTTTAAAAGTGATGCTTTTAGTACTGCTGATGTCTTCTTTTAAAAGCTGATCCTCTCCGTTTACGGCTACAGGTTTATTGAACAGTTTCAATCCGGTAAAAATGATCGGACTGGTTTGGCGGTTGATTTCTATTTGTTTTGGGTAAAAGGAAGTCAGGCCGTTGTAGCCACCAAAGTAAAGCTCACCAGAACTATCTTTGAGATAAGACCTCACATTGAAATCATTACCTGCAAGACCATCACTCTTGGTATAGATCCTGAAGGTTTGCGTCTTTTGATCTAGCTTTGATAAGCCATGATCGGTGCTGATCCATAGGTTGTGACTGTCGTCTTCAATCACTCCCAATACATTGTTATTGGAAAGACCTTCTTTTTCGCTATAGGTTTTAAATTTCCCTGTTTTCTGATTATAAATACTTAAACCACCAAAATAGGTGCCTATCGCCAGATTTCCATTGGACATTTGTAAGATGCAATTGATGTAATCTGATTGCAGTTGAGTAGGATTTGCTTTATCCTTAAAGAAAGAACGGAGCTTTTTTGTTTTCAAATGATAGGCGTGTAATCCAGCCTGAGTACCTATCCAAAGATGCTGATCACGATCCTCATAAAGGAACTGGATTCTTTTATTCTGTAGTTTACTTTCTATCGGGCTTTTGCTGGTTTGTGCCGCATAATTGCCATTTATCATTTTCAACAGATTGAGCCCGCTATAAGAACCGACCCAGATATTTTGATCACTGGTTGAACAAATGGCAATAATTTCGGCCGTGCTTTGGGTGTTGTTATTGTCTTTAATATTGATGATGTGGCGGAAAGTTTTTGTACTGGTATTGAAAATGTTTAATCCACCATGGTGTGTTCCGATCAGTAAATTACCCACCTTATCCTTGCAAATTGTTTTTATTAGGTTGGAGCTTAGGCCTTCCTTGTTGTTCAGGTTGATTTTATAGGCTGTATAGGTATTTTTGCTGCGGTTGAAGTAGTTTAGACCACCACCTTCTGTTCCAATCCAGAGATTGTGTTCTGCGTCTTCGACGATAGAACTTACAATATTACTGCTGATGCTAGGCCTTATCCTGCTGTTTTTGAAGGCATGGAATTGTGTAGCAAAAGGATGAATCAGGTTTACACCGCCGTAAAATGTACCGATCCAAATGGTATTGTTGCGGTCCTGGTAAATGCTATGGATGGAATTATGACTCAAACTGCCTTTTTGCTCTGGATTATGTAGGAAATTGCTGAATGTTTTTTGCTGTGGATCAAAGACACTTAATCCTTCCTGAGTACCAATCCATAATTTTCCATCCTTGTTCAGCATAATTTCCCTAATGTCGTTGTGTACAATAGAATTGCTGTTTTCGCTGTGCTTATAGGTGGCAAATGATTGACTTTCCGGCAGGAAAAGGTTTAGGCCATTGTCTGTGCCTACCCATAGGTTCTGCTGCTGGTCGGTTTGCAGGCTGGTAATATAATTAGAGCTGATGGTACCTGCTTTGCCGCCCTGATAATGGTAAACCTGGTAGCTCATTTTCCCCTGTTTAAGGTTCATACGGATTAAACCATTGAGGGTAGCCAGCCAAACCGTTCCGTTTTTCTGCCGGAGTGTGGAGTAGATATTATTGATCCCTCGGCCATTTAGGGTATCCTTAAATATAAAGGACTGAAATTCATTCTTATTGCGGTCTGTAAGTAGGTTTGCCCCACGTAAGGTAGACACCCAGATGTTCCCCTGAGGATCTTCATAAATATGTTCTATGCTATTACTGCTGAGGCTTTTCTTACTCTTTGGATGGTAGTAGATGCGTTGGAAGGCATCTTTCTTTACATCGTATCGGTTGAGACCATTTACTGTCCCCACCCATAATGTACCTTTTGAATCACTTAAAACTGCGGTAATCTCATCGCTGGAAAGACTATTTGTGTCTTTAATGTTGTTTTTGTAGACTTTAAACTGGTAGCCATCGTATCGGTTTAGTCCGTGTTTAGTGCCAAACCAAAGCAGTTGTTGCTGGTCCTGGCTGATAGACATGACCGAGTTTTGGGATAAACCATTTTCCAGGGTCAGGCTGCTGAAACGCAGCTGCTCCTGAGCGCAGACCATAGCCGACCATAAAACAAGAAAGGAAAGCAATGCCATGCAAAAGCTCCTTTTAATGAATCTCATGTTTGTTCCCTCCCCCGGGCTTTATTATTGGTTAGTATTTAATAGCGTGAATATCTGATTATTCATCCTTATTCGCGATGAAATATTGATCAATTATAGTTAAATGCCCTTATTTTTTGATTTTTCTACCCTTTCTTTTAGAATAATCATCTTTTTAAAAATAATAATCCGACAGCTTTGGTTCAACCAAAAAACTAAAACCAAAAATGAACAGATCCTCTTTTAACCACCATTTTCTTCTATTCAGAAAGTAATCACGATACGTTTAGGTTGGGATACCCTTCGTCTGTTGTGTGGTAGCAACAACGAAGGGGTATTTTTTACCTACACGGAAATCTCTGTGGGCGACAGCCTTTTCTGAGCCGGCAGCTACCATCAACTATAACCTAAAACCAGATATATGAGAGAAAAACTACGCTATTCATTTAGAAATTTGGGACTGTGTGTACTCTGCTTTACCGCAGCGAGCGTTCATCAGCGCGCATCCGCACAAACCCAGGACAGTACTTTCCTGAAGAAAGCACTAAATGACTCTGTCCGAAAGGCGGTTAAGAGTTCCTATACCTACCAACAGCCAGGAGCTAAAATTCCGGTATTGTTTGGGACGCAACGCAAAGATCAACTTTTGCAATCACAGGCGATTATCAGTGGCGATGAATTGCTGAGCTATCCTGTTGCACAATTGGAAGCCGCATTATATGGTAAATTCGCCGGTCTTTATTTATCGCAGGGTTCTGCAAAACCAGGTGACGATGCGCCATCAGTTTCTTTAAGAGGCCGGGTACCATTGGTGTTGGTAGATGGAGTGCCAAGGAATTTAAGCAGCATCAATCCAGAACAGATTGCTTCGGTATCTGTGTTGAAAGATGCCCTCGCCAGTGCGATGTATGGTATGAGAGCTGGTAATGGTGTGATTTTAATTGAGACTAAAAGAGGCAGCATTGCGCCAAGGAAAATCTCTTTTACCGCACAAACAGCCATTCAAAAACAGTTAAGTACCCCTTCATTTTTGAACTCGGCAGATTATTCAACGCTTTTTAATGAAGCCCTGATTAATGATGGTAAACAACCGGTTTATACCGCTGAAGCGATAGAGAAATACCGCAATGGTTCAGATCCTATTGCCTATCCCAATGTGGACTGGTATGATGCCATTTTAAAAAATAAAGCTTCCTTACAACGCTATAACCTAAACTTTTCTGGTGGCAATGAAATCGCGCGTTATTTCGTAGACCTGGATTACCTGAATCAGGATGGTTTCTTCGTATCTGATGCCAAAAGAAATCGATATGAGACCAATAATTCCTTTAAGCGTTATGGCTTCAGAACGAATATTGATGCAGATCTGACCAAAAACCTGTTGCTGTCGCTGAATATCTTTGGCAGAATCAGGAATGGCAATGAGCCGGGGGCAATTGACGGCAGTTTGATTGGGATTACTGGCTCGGATTTGATTTATTCAAGTTTATTGAGGACGCCTAATAATGCGTATCCGATACTCAATCCTGATGGCTCTTTTGCTGGAAATCAGCAGTTCAATTATAACCTGTACGGACAGGTGGTAGGCTCTGGCTATAGACCAAGTTATAACCGTAACCTTGGGGTAGACCTAAGTTTAAGACAAAAACTAGATGGACTATTGGATGGCTTGTACATCAAAGGAAAAGGTTCATTTAATACTTATTATTCAGAACTGATCAACAGGAGTAAGTCTTTTGCAGTGTATGAATACCGTGCTAATCCAGGAGGCGCTCCCATCATTAATAAATACGGAACAGATGGTTCTCAAAATAATAGCTCTTCGATTGAGTTGACCAACAGACAGATTTATGCGGAGATGTTATTGGGCTATGACCAGGTTTTTGGAAAGCACGAAATCAATGCTTCTTTGAATTTCAATAGTGACAACCTGATCACGGGATCAGATCTAAGCCTGACCAATAGTGCCATTGCAGGAAGATTCCAATACAATTACAGCAAAAAGTATTTTGTGGAACTGGTTAGCTCCTATATGGGGATGAACAGGTATCCTAAAAATCATCAATGGGGCTTCTTTCCCGCAGCAGGACTGGGATGGGACATCTCAAAAGAAGATTTCCTGAAATCTGTAAGCGCGTTAAATCTGCTTAAAATCAGAGGTAGTTACGGGAAGAGCGGCGATAATAACGGCGCTGGTTATTACGTATACGACCAATTCTACAATAATTCTGGCAGTGTGTACTTTGGAAGCCCGGCAACCAGCAATAGTTCTATGATAGAGGCACAATTGGCCAATCCTAATATTACCTGGGAAAGTGTCAATAAACTGAATGTAGGATTAGACATTGCCGCTTTCCAGAATAAATTACAATTCACAGTAGAGTATTATAAAAATGCGTACTCGGATCTGTTACAACAGCGAGGTACAAATGCAAGTGCGATGCTAGGCAATAGCAGGCCGGATGAAAACATTGGGAAAAGAACGTATAGTGGCCTAGAATTAACTGCCGGTTATTTTGGGAAAACCGGAAATGTAAACTGGTTTGTGAATGGAAATGTTTCCTTCAGCAAAAGCAGGGTGGATTTCATCGATGAGGTGATCAGACCTTACGACTGGATGAAAAGAACGGGACTGCCGGTGGGTCAAGCTTTCGGAATGGTGGCTGATGGGTTCTTTAACAACCAGGCAGAAATTGACAGTTCTCCAAAAATTGATGGATACAAAGCTGTTCCTGGTGATATCAGGTATAAAGACCTGAATGGCGACGGAGTGATCAATGTGTTTGATGAGCAGGCGATAGGGAGTACTAAGCCACTGGTTTTTTACGGACTTACTGCAGGCTTCAATTATAAAGGTTTTGAATTCTCCATGGTTTGGAATGGGGTAGCCAATAGAAATGTTTATGTAAGTGGTCCTGGTACCTATGAATTCCAGTCGGTAGGAATAGGTGGTTATGGACAAGCATTTACGCATCATCTTGACCGTTGGACACCGGCTACCGCTGCTACTGCAACCTACCCGCGTTTAACTGTAGGAACCAATATGAACAACCAACGTCCCTCTTCTTTTTGGTTGAAAAATGGCAGTTATCTCCGCCTGAAAAATGCAGAACTGGCTTATTCCTTACCACCGCGCTGGATCAGCTTTGTGAAAATCGACAAGGCCAGAATCTTTGTAAACGGAACCAACCTGCTCACTTTTACAGGCCTTGATCGGGTAGACCCTGAAGTAATCTCCTGGGATTATCCAAACCAACGTGTATTCAATCTTGGTATCAACCTACAATTTTAAACCTACGAACCGAACGTAATGAAGAATGTAAAACATATAATTACAGGACTTGGCCTGGTGGTCATGCTGGCTTCCTGCTCAAAATCAGTGGAAATTGAACCGCTGGAAAGAATTAATGAAGACCTGGTCTTCGATCAGATCGATAAAAATGCAGATTATGCCAAGCAGTTTCTAAATGGTACGTATCTGCAATTACCGGATGGATACAACCGTTTGCTGGCGACTTTTTTGGATGCAGGAACGGATGATGCGGTATCTTCTCAGGATGGTAGTCCGGTAGAAGGGTTTAGAACTGGCCTGGTTTCCGGTCAGAATGTGCCGGATAACCAGTGGGCAAGAAACTATATGGGGATTCGTAGGGCGAATATATTCCTGAGTAAAATTGATGTAGTGCCAACTACGCCCGCATTGAAAAGTCAGTGGAAAGCAGAAGCCCGATTCCTGCGTGCTTATTTCTATTTCGAGCTGTTGAAACGTTGGGGAGGAGTTCCACTACTTGGCGACAAAGTTTATGGCCTTCAGGACAATATTAATCTGAAAAGAAACACTGTGGAAGAATGTTATGATTATATCCTTTCAGAAATTGAAGCGGTAAAAGAGGTATTGCTTCCTGCGGTGGTTGCTGATCAGAATATAGGAAGAGCGAATAAAGGGGCAGCATTAGCCTTAAAATCAAGGGTGCTTTTATACAGAGCCAGTCCTTTATGGAATCCTAATGGAGATTTACAACGCTGGACTGCTGCTGCGAATGCTGCAAAAGATGTCATGTTATTGGGCAATTACAGCCTGGGAACAGACTTTATTGCCTTGTTTAATTCCGTAAAACATGCGGAGATCATCTTCATGAAAGAGCAGGGACAAAATCAGAGTGTAGAAATATACAATGGGCCTATTGGTTATATCCAGGGCACTGGAAATACCAGCCCCTCACAGAATCTGGTCGATGCTTTCCTGATGAAGAATGGTAAAATGCCTGGGGAAGCAGGTTCTACCTATGATCCGGCAAATCCTTATGCCAACAGAGACAATAGGTTTGCAGCAACCATTATGTACAATGCCACCAAATGGTTAAACAGGCCTGTGGAGACTTTTAACGGGGGTTTAGATCGTCCAGGAGGGAGCAGAACACAAACAAAAACCGGTTATTACCTGCGTAAGTTCATGGGGAAATTCGAAAGTTCAGGAACTTATAGCAACCAGAATCACCATGTGATCTTGTTCCGTTATGCGGAAATGCTATTGAACTACGCGGAGGCCTTGAATGAGGCTAGCGGACCGGTTAAGGAGGCTGTAGATGCGATTATTGCGATCAGGAAACGTGCAGGAGTAACGGCAGGTTCGGATAGCCGATACGGTATTCCGACAGGTGTTGATCAAAACCAACTGCGTATACTCATCAGAAATGAACGACGTATTGAAATGGCTTTTGAAGAACAGCGTTTCTGGGACATCAGAAGGTGGAAGATTGCTGAGCAGGTGATGAATAGCCCGGTAAAAGGAATGAATATCGTTAAAAATGCAGACGCCACATTTAGTTATACCATTCAGGATATCGCGCCATCTGTATTCGATGCTTCGAAAAATTACCTCTTCCCGATCCCTTATGCAGAGATCCAGACGAATCCAAACATGACTCAAAATCCAGGATATACTTATTAATTCCTCTCCAACAAACCTAGAAATAATGAGAAAGATAATTCTTTTATGCTTTATACTTTGCCTGAGCCAGATCGCATTTGCACAACAGATCGTGGTGACTGGCAAGGTGACCGATACGGACGGTGGCCCGATTCCCAATGCTACAGTTAAGGAAACGGCAAATCTTAAAAATGGGGCCTTTACCGGTGGTAATGGTACATTCAGTTTAAAGATTAATAGTAAACAAATTACGGTATCGATGATTGGCTATGTGTCGCAAACGATCACTATAGGAAATAACCGGGCGATCAATGTGAAACTGCTTGAAAATAACTCCGAGATGGAGGAAGTGGTGGTAGTTGGTTATGGCAAGCAAAAGAAAATCAATAGTAGTGGAGCAATCTCTACTATTAGTGGTAAAGAATTGCGCCAAAGTCCGGCGGCAAGTATTCAGAATTCCCTTGCAGGTAGATTGCCTGGTTTATTCCAGCAACAGACCAGTGGACAGCCGGGTAAGGATGCTGCCAATATCTACATCAGAGGGATCAGCTCTTTTGCGGGTAATGCCAACCGTCCATTGGTGATTGTAGATGATGTGGAGTTTCAATATGACCAGCTGAATCAATTAGACCCTAATGAGGTGGAGAGTCTTTCCATCCTTAAAGATGCAGCAACCACTGCAATTTATGGAATTAAAGGGGCAAATGGCGTAATTGTGATCACCACCAGAAGGGGTAAAGAAGGTCCGGCGGTGATTACCTTCCGCACAGAAGCAGGTTTGCAAATGCCTACGATATTAAGGAAGTCTTTGGGTTCATATCAGTCGCTTCAATTGTTAAAAGAGCAAGCCATTAATGCTGGTCAGGATCCTAATGTTGCTTTTCCAGGATTGGTGAGCGACGAAGCATTGGAGCATTTTCGCTTAGGTGATGATCCATTCCGCTATCCAGATGTGAACTGGTATGATGAGGTGATGAAAAAATCTGCGATACAACAACGCAATAATATTGATATCAATGGAGGTACAAATACGCTTCGATATTTTATCTCTGCAGGTTCCATCTTTCAAAACGGAATCCTTAAAGATGTACCAAGAAAAGAGAAATTAGATAATAATTACTACCTAAAGCGCTACAATATCCGCTCTAATGTAGATTTGGATGTCAATAAGAACTTAAGTCTAAAGTTAGACCTTTCTACCCGTTTCAGTGAAATCAATGAGCCTAATTTACCAGATCCGATGGCTGGTGGTGCATTGCCTTTCTGGCGTAGAATTTCCAGCGGATTACTTGGTCCATGGGTATATCCAGTTAAAAATGCCGATGGTAGCTATGGTGGTATAAAAGCAGGCTCATTAAATCCTGTTGGCGCCCTGGAATATGGTGGATATAAAAGAAGTTACAGCAACGACCTGAACCTGAATTTAAGTGCAGATCATAAGCTGAACTTTTTAACGGAAGGCTTATCTGTAAAAGGAGTGATTGCCTATACCAACAGGTCTTCCTTCAGCAGAGAATTAACGAGGGGTCGTTTTCCAGTATATTCTTTGATTCCAGGTACAAATACCTTAGATCCTGTGTATCCTGAGCTGTTGAGAATTGAACCTTTAGTGAGAAGCAGTAATTATGCAGTTCCTTTCAGAAGGGTCAATTTACAGGCTATCGTAAATTACAGCAGACAATTTGGCGATCACAACGTATATGGTTTGGTGTTGAACAATCGTACCCTTGATATTGAAGGTGTAGGAGAGCCGGCGAAGTTCCAGGGGTATGCCGGTAGGGTAGGATATAACTTCAAATCCCGTTATTTAATTGAATTTAATGCAGGTTATAACGGTTCCGATCGTTTCAAATCTAAAAATAGGTACGGCTTATTTCCAGCAATCTCAGGAGGATGGAACATCAGTGAAGAGTCTTTCTTCAAGGATCATATCAAGGCGATCAATTACCTGAAGATTAGAGCATCTCATGGTACAGTAGGTAGTGATGAAGTGCAGGGAAACAGGTATCTATATGAAGAGGTGTACACGGTGAATAATGATGGTTATTACTTTGGAGAAAATCCAACGGGACAACCTAAAGTAACACCGGGAACATTGGCTAACCTGGATGTAAGGTGGGAAAAGGAGCGTAAAACGAATATTGGTATAGACATGAAGCTATTCAATAGCAAGCTGGAGATCACGGCTGATTATTTTAATCACTTACGTTATGACATCCTGACCGCCAGAGAAACTGTTCCAGCTTATTCTGGTCTGAGTTTGCCTCCGGTAAATCTGGGAAGGGTAAGTAACAAAGGATTTGAGTTAGAGTTGAACCATCGCAATGCGGTCAATGATCATTTCCAATACTTCATTCGTGCCAATGCTTCTTTTGCCAGAAACAAGATTCTTTTCCGTGATGAACCGGAAGGAGTGGCACCAAACTTAAAGAAAACCGGACGTCCGGTAGGGCAGTTGTTTGGTTATGTGGCTCAGGGATTTTATTATGACGAGGCCGACATTGCAAACAGTCCGAAGGTATTGGGGAAAACAGTTAAACCGGGAGACCTGAAATATGAGGATGTAAATGGTGATGGGATCATTGATGGAAATGACATCACCGCGATCGGTAAACCGGAAACTCCGGAGCTTAGCTTTGGTTTCTCTGCCGGATTTACGTACAAGGACTTTGACTTTTCATTCCTGTTACAAGGTGCTTCCAGAAGTAGTATCAGTTCAAATACGCTGTTGCAAATTGGCAATGTGAATGGGATTCCAGCTGCGATTCACTTGAAACGCTGGACACCAGAAAACCGCGACAATGCAGAGTATCCAAGATTGGGTGGTGTAAGTTTTGACGCTTCGACCTTCTGGTTGAGACCTGCAGATTACCTCCGATTGAAAAATGTGGAGCTGGGTTACCATATTCCTAAGGCATTTACGCAACGCTTAAAACTGAAAGACATTCGTTTATATGCCAATGGCTTAAACCTATTAACCTTTAATAAGCTAAAAATCTATGATGTAGATCCTGAATCTAAACGTGGAAGTGTGGAGGCTTATCAGAATTATCCTCAGATGAAGATCATCAACTTTGGTTTACAAGTAACATTTTAAGAAGAAAGCATGAAGAATCTAATTAAATATATAATGATCACTGCAAGTATTGGGCTTGCAGTGTGGAGTACAGGATGTAAAAAAGCATCAAGCAGTGGTTTCCTTGATCCGACAGACATTGGGCAGATCAATGAGCAAACTGTATTTGCAGACAGTGCGCTAAGTATGCAGTTTTTAAACTCTGTGTATGCTGAACTTCCTAAAACCTATTTCATGCAAAATGGAATTACTGGTGGTGGAATCTGGTCTTTCGCCGATGCTTCAGACGATGGAGAAGCACGCTGGTCCAGTGGTTTCTCTCAGGGGTATAATATGGCCAATGTTGCTGGTGGTTCTGATAACTCCTTTAGCTTGTCGACCTGGAGTGGCTGTTACGGAATGGTAAGAAGGGTGAATGTGTTTTTATTCAATATCGATAGAGCGCCCCTTTCCGCAGCAAAGAAGACAAGGCTGAAAGCAGAATCCAGATTTCTAAGGGCCTATGCTTATTATCATTTGCTGAGAACTTTTGGTGGTGTTCCTCTGCTGGGAGATGCCAAATATTCGCTGACGGATAATTTTATGTTGCCAAGAAGCAGCTTTGCAGCCACCCTGGATTACATAGAAAAAGAGCTGGATGCCATTACACCTATTTTATCATTGGATTATCCACCTGAAGATTTCGGACGTCCAACAAGAGGGGCTGTTCTGGCGGTTAAATCCAAATTATTGTTGCTGGCAGCGAGTCCACTTTACAATGAAAGCAACCCGAATACAGGGCCGTTGAAGGCCTTATTAGGTTTTGAAAGCGGCGATGCCAATCGCTGGAAAAAAGCTGCTGATGCAGCTAAAGCAGTCATGGATCTGGGTTTATACCATCTGGTAGAAGACAATACCACGGCACCTGGTTATGGGTATTATGATATGGGAATTCAGCGTAAAAATTCTGAGTACATCTTTCAGATCATGATGAACACCGGGCGTTTTTACGAGCAGTATCTTTTACCAGCTTCCAGAGGGGGACAGAATTATGGAAACCCTACTCAACAACTGGTGGATGATTATGGCATGGCCAATGGTAAACTGATTACAGAAGCCGGATCAGGATATGTGGAGACTACTCCTTATTTGAACCGTGACCCAAGATTTGGTTACACGATTTTATTCAACCAGTCGCTTTGGTTAGACAGAACAAGTTTAACTAAAAAGCCGGTAGATTTATATATGCAAGCCCCAGGGGATGGGATGAGTACGGCACCTTATAATACGGTGACCGGATACCTCTGGAGAAGATTTTGTAATGAAAATGCGGGTGGTAATTTTGGCGTATCCAGTCAGATTGGTCTGGTGGTATCAAGATACGCAGATATCTTGATGTGTTATGCCGAGGCTTTAAATGAGTTCCAAGGACCGGGTCCAGAAGTTTACAATGCGGTAGAAGCGATACGTAAACGTGCCGGTTTGATGCCTTATGCATTGGCTACAGGATTGAACAAAGACCAGATGCGTACCATCATTCGCCATGAACGACGCATTGAATTTGCCAACGAAGAAGGACACCGCCTGTTTGATATTTACAGATGGAAAGTGGCGGAGAATTTACTGAATGGTCCTATGGGCGGCATGAGGTGGACTAAAACTGGTAGTAACTTCACTGCAGCACGCATTGTTTTTGAAACCAGAAAGTTCAATAGTCCGCAAATGTATTACCATCCAATTCCATTAAAAGAAATCAACAAGAATAATCTGTTACTTCAGAATCCGGGTTGGTAAAAAACGATAAATTAGTAATCCCTGACCTTAACCACCAAACGATGATCAAGCACAAAAACAGAACCTACAAATCTCCTGATGAATGTCAATTGAGTAATTCCTGGAAACCCTTTAAAAAAGCCTTGGTTATCGTTTGGTGGTTAACAGGATTTCATGCTGCATTTGGACAAGCAGAAAGTGCCAGAAACTGGCTGAGTACCGAATTTACAAAAGGTGTAGATTTTAATCATATCGAAGCATGGCGTCAGCAAAAGCGATCGGAGACTTTAGGCAAGATTGCTGCTTTGCCGGATAGTATCAAAAGCACTCTCCTGAAGCAAGGGGAGCAGGCCAATAGTTATGTCTGGCCTGCTTTGCCAGCTACACTTTACCTGGATTATAAATTTACCGGTACGCGGACTAATTATGAGCAGTTGCAAGGAGAAAGGCGTAGGAAACTAGCTCAGCTAGCGATTGCTGAGCTGATAGAAGGAAAGGGCAGGTTTATTCCTCAAATCGTAAATGGGCTGTGGTTGGTGATGGAGGAGAGTACCTGGGTGGCGCCTGCACATATTGTGGTGCAGAAAGCGGGTTCAGGTCTTCCTGATCCAGCAGAAGGATATATAGACCTGAATGCGGGGCGTACTGCGGTTAGCCTGGCCATGATTTATGATTTATTGGGTCCTGAACTTGATGAATACTCTAAGGTGATCAACCGCAGAATAGTTTCTGAACTGGAAAGACGAATTTTTCAGCCTTATATGCAATACAATCACTTTTGGTGGATGGGTTTTAAAGGGAATTCTGTGAACAACTGGAATGCCTGGGTGAATACCAATTGCATGCAGACCGCGCTATTGGTGATGAAGAACCCGGATACGCTTCATCGTTTCACAGAGAAAATCCTGCGCAGTACCGATCATTTTATCAACCAATATCCATTGGATGGAGGTTGTGACGAAGGTCCGAGCTATTGGAATGAAGCAGGAGGAAAACTGATCCGGATGTTAAGTTTATTGAATAGCGCCTCAAAAGGGCAGCTGGACTGGAAGTATAAAACCTTAATTCATGATATGGGCAGCTATATTTATAAGATGCAGATCGCGGATCAGTACATGGTGAACTTTGCAGATGCGACGGCACTTTCTACGCCCAATTTCGAAAGTGTTTACCAATACGGGACTTTCTTTGATGACCCTGCTTTGAAACAATTTGCAGCTTTTCAATTTAAACAGAATCAGTATAAAATTCCATCGGGAGACCTGACAGACTTTGTTGCTGCGGTCAATATTTACGCCGAGCTGATGGCTACAAAGGCTTTGGCGCCATATCCTGCGGTTTCCTTGTTTAAGGATTTGCAGGTGTTGACGATGCGGAGCAATGCAGGAAATACCAAAGGAATGTTTGTCGCCATAAAAGGTGGGAATAATGCGGAAAGTCACAACCACAATGATATTGGCAATTTCATTATTTATATGGATGGGAAACCTGCCATAATCGATGTTGGTGTGGGCACTTATACGAGCAAAACCTTTAGCAAGCAACGCTATGAATTGTGGAATCTGCAATCGCAATGGCACAATTGTCCACAAATTAATGGACAGCAACAACAGGATGGAAAATCATTTGCCGCCAAAGATTTCTTGTATAGTCATAAAGGAGATCATGAAAGTTTACAATTGGACCTGGCTCCGGCTTATCCGAAAGCTGCTATGGTAAACAACTGGACAAGAAAACTGGATTTTTATCCGGAAAAGGAAGTGTTGACCTTAACGGAGTCTTATCAGTTAAAAGCTTACCATCAGCCTTCGGCTTTAACATTCATGACTGCAGAGCCGGTTGTAGAAAGTAAAGGAGCCCTGACTTTTGGGGATTCTGGCTTAGCGATGGAATATGATCCTGCTCAATTCCAGCTGAAAATAGAAACAAGGGTGATTGATGATGATCGCCTGAAGAAAAGCTGGGGAGAAAAAGTATACCGGGTACAACTGATGCTGAAAAGTAAGTCGCTCAAAGACCAGTTGGCCTTGAGATTTTATAAGAAAAAGTAATTACCTGCCGAAACCAAAACACACAAAACTGAAAGAATGAAGAAATTATTGATTGCAGGATTAGGCCTTGCAGCACTGATGAGTTTACAGCCCCTAATGGCGCAACAAACGAGTCCGAAAGAGAAGATTAATTTAACCCATGGCGCTCATAGAGAAGGGAAACGTAGCGATGCAGCTATGGAGAAATGGCGTGGCTATGGCCTTGGGCAGTTTATCCATTGGGGTCTTTATGCCATACCTGGAGGAGAATGGAATGGGAAACAGTACAATGGTGCTGCGGAATGGATTCGTTCCTGGAATGGGATTCCAAATTCTACTTATGATTCCCTGATTTATAAGTTCAACCCTAAGTCTTTTGATGCAACCGCATGGGCGAAATCTGCAAAGCAAATGGGGGCGAAGTACGTCACTTTTACTACGAAACACCATGATGGTTTTTGTATGTGGCCGAGCAAGTTTAGTAAATATACTGTAGCGCAATCCCCTTATAAAAAGGATATCGTAAAAGCAGTGGTAGATGCTTATGATAAAGAGGGAATAGATGTGATTTTATATTTCTCAGTGATGGATTGGAGTAACCCAGATTGGCGATATGACCTGAAAACAAAGGGGGATAGCGTCGCTTTTGAACGTTTTAAAAAGTTTACCCGCAATCAGCTGATCGAATTGTTAACGAATTATCCAAAGGCCAAAGGCTTATGGTTTGATGGTACCTGGGATAAATCATGGGTAAAACAGGCTGCTTTTGCCGATGAACTGGAAACTGAAATGCGCAAACTCCGTCCGGGATTGATCATTGGAAGCCGATTCAGAGCGGATGAAAATGGGAGGCGTCATTTTGATTCTAATGGCGTATTAATGGGCGATTATGAGCAAGGTTGGGAGCGTAAAATCCCTAATAAAATTGAAGATGTACATGGCAACGATTGGGATTGCGTGATGACGGTTCCTGAAAACCAATGGGGATACAATAAAGCCTGGAACGGACACATCAAGACAACTAATGAACTCCTGGAGATGACAGCTAAATGCGTTTCTCTGGGTGGAAATTTTGTTCTCAATTTCGGTCCGCAGGGTGATGGTGCCATCCGCAAGGAAGAACTGGCATTGGCTACTCAAATCGGAGATTGGATGAAAGTGAATCAGGATGCGATTTACAATTGTGGTTATGCTGCTTACGACAAGCAGGATTGGGGTTATTTTACTAAAAAGACGGGTTCAGACCAGATTTATATGGTCGTTTTTAATCCACCGATTTCTGGGGCATTGAGGGTAAAAACACCAGCAAAAACAAGCATTAGCAAAGCTTATTTAATGGCAGATCCCGGGCAGACTTTCCTTCCTGAGGAGATCAGCAACAATGAATACTTTTTGCATCTGAAAAAGAAAGATCATCAACAACCTTTTGTAATTGTACTGGAGACGGTAAAAAAGCAAGATAACAACGGGACTAAATACGAGAAAGCTAAAATTTAATAACGAAATACGAATATGATGATAAAACCTGGGAGTGCGTTGTTGCTATTAACGGCATTGATGCTTTTGTTAAGCAGCGCAGTAAAGTCACAAAATAAGTCAGGAAGGCAGGTCATTTCCATCAATACGGATTGGCAGTTTAAGAAAGATGCAAACCGTAGAGATGCGGCATTAACGGAGCTGAAATGGAAAAAAGTAAGCGTTCCACATACCTGGAACGATCAGGACATACAGGCCGGGAAAGGTTTTTATGCTGGTGATGCGATCTATCAGAAGGAACTTACAGCGGCAGCCGACTGGAAAGGGAAACGTGTTTTTATACGCTTTGAAGGAGTAGGTTCGGTGGCTCGCCTCTATGTAAATGACCGCTATATTGGGGAGCATAAAGGCTCTTATTCGGCTTTTGCATTTGATATATCCTATGCATTAAAGTATGGAGAAAAGAATAAAATTGAAGTAAAAGTGAACAATGAAGAGCGGGAAGATGTGATTCCAATTAATAACCGCTTATTCCCAATTTATGGAGGGATCTATCGTCCGGTATCACTGATCATTACCAATAAACTGAATATTGCAGTCACAGATTTTGCTGCACCAGGGGTATACATCAGTCAGCAGGATGTATCGGCTAAATCAGCAGAAGTAAAAATAAAAGTCAAGCTGGAGAATAAGTCGGAAGCGGCGGCTCCAGTGACTCTTTCTACTTCTATCTATGATGCAACAGGAAAGCTGGTGAAACAGGCAGAAGAAAAGCTGCTGGTTTCCCGACAAGGGGAGCAGATTTTTCATCAACAGCTGAACCTGTTATCACCACATCTTTGGAATGGGATAAAAGATCCTTATTTGTATAAAACGGTGGTTCGTATCTCAAATGAAAATGGTTTGATAGATGAAGTTACCCAATCATTGGGCCTACGTAAATTTGAGATGAAGCCCGGTAAAGGTTTTTACCTGAACGACGAGCCTTATCGCTTGCTTGGTGTTTGCAGGCATCAGGATAAACAAGATGAAGGAAATGCCTTGTCTAATGCACAGCACCTTGCGGATTTGGAGGACATTAAGGAAATGGGCACTACTTCGATCCGCTTTGCGCATTACCAGCAGTCAGAATACCTTTATTCAAAATGCGACAGCATGGGCTTTGTGATTTGGGCAGAAATCCCTTTTGTAAATGCAGTATCTACAAAGGAAGCTGGAAACGCAAAATCTCAACTCAGAGAATTGATTCGTCAGAATTATAACCACCCTTCCATCTATGTATGGGGATTACACAACGAGGTTTATGGGAAAACACCGGATGATTATACCGCAGTGTTGACCAGAGATTTAGATGACATCTCAAAAACTGAGGATCCGGATCGTTATACGGTTAGTGTGAGCGGTTATGGAGAAATGGATCGTCCAACAAACTTAAATGCGGACATTCAAGGGATGAACCGTTATTACGGCTGGTATGAAGGTCGGATTGGCGATCTTGAACAATGGGTATCTGGATTGGAGCAAAAGTTTCCGGATTATAGAATGGTCTTGTCGGAATATGGGACGGAAGCAAATATCGCCCAGCAGGAAGAGCTGAGCAGGGATACCGGAAATCCATCAGGACAAGTTTGGCCAGAGGCTTATCAGCAGAAATTCCATGAGATCCAATGGGGAATTATAGAGAAACATCCTTATATCGCCGCTTCTTATGTGTGGAATATGTTTGATTTTGCGGTGCCTCCTGCAAATGGGGGGAGTGTTCCTGCCCGAAATATGAAAGGCCTGGTCACTTTTGATAGAAAGGTGAAAAAAGATGCTTTTTACTGGTACAAAGCAAACTGGAATCCAGAACCGATGGTGTATATCGCAGGCAGACGTTTCAATAAAAGAACAAATGGCAACACTACCGTAACCGTTTATTCTAATACCGGAACACCTACGCTTCTTGTCAATGGTAAGAAGATCAGCGGAGTGAAAACGGGGAATACTAAGGTTCATTACATTTTTGAAAATGTGAAACTTCAGAAAGGAAAAAACCAGGTAGAGGCCCTGGCTGGAAAAACAGCGTCTGAATTAAAAGACCATGTGGAATGGACGCTGACGACTACCGCAACCGGAAAATAATCCATGGGCGGTAACGAAAGCGAAAACTATAGCGATTTTCAATTGTTTTAATGCCGTAATTGTATTTTCATCATTTCAACCTTTAGTCATGCCAGAATTACCAGATTTAGAAGTATTCAGTGCAAACCTCAATGAGGCTTTTGCAGGGAAAAAGTTAAGTACTGTACAAGTGCCTAATGATAAAAAACTGAATGTTACTCCTGATGAGCTACGTGATGTGCTTAACGGACAGGTGTTGAAATCTGTGAGCCGTTCGGGTAAAGAACTTCGTTTTAATTTTGAAAAGGATGTGCTGGCATTGCACCTCATGTTACGCGGACAATTGCATTACTTTGAAGAGGATCATGACATTAAGTACCCGATTATAGAACTCTTTTTTGAAGGTGATGTTGGTCTGGTGATGTCGGATCCTCAAAAGATGGCCGCACCAACTTTGAATCCTGCCATGCCTGAAGCCCCGGATGCTTTAGATAAAAAGGTAACAGTTGACTTTCTACTAGACCATTTTAAAGGAAAAAAGGGAGCGATAAAGGGGATCCTTCTGGATCAAAACCAAATTCGGGGAATAGGGAATGCTTATGCGGATGAGATTTTATGGAAGGCCAGACTTTCTCCATTTTCTATTGCGGGGAAGATTCCTGAAGCAAAGGTTAAAGCGCTGCATGAGGCGATAAAAGAAGTGCTGACAGATGCGGTAAAAGAAATCAGAAAAGTTCATCCGGGAAGTATCACCGGAGAATTCAGGGACTTTCTAAAGGTACATACACAACAACATCCTACAAGCCCGACTGGTGCAGAGATCATCATTCAGAAAAGTGGCGCCAGAAAAACCTATTATACGGAAGAGCAAGAGCTTTTCAATTGATATAATATTCAAGTTGCCGGCTTAAACCCGGCAACTTTTCTCCATTGTTTTTATCTTTAACTATCTTTAGGTAAAATTATCTTATCAAAATCGATGTACGGAGATCATGTTAACCTTCTTCCCATTCCGGGAGAAGCACTATTCCTTCCTGATTTTTTTGGGGAAGAAGAAAGTAAAGTCTTTTTTGAAGAACTGACCGTTGGGGTGGCCTGGAAACAGGAACCTATTCAGATTTTTGGTAAAACGGTCTTACAGCCCAGGTTTACGGCTTTTCATGGAGATCCTGGTTTAAGTTACAGCTATTCAGGAATTACGATGAATGCTGTACCATGGACGCCTGCGCTACTCGAGATTAAAAATAGGATTGAGGAACGTTATAAGGTGAAATTTAATGTCTGCCTATTGAACCATTATCGGGATGGGAACGATAGTATGGGCTGGCATAGGGACAATGAAAAGAGCCTGGGCAGGTATCCTTTTATCGCTTCAGTAAGTTTTGGCGCCCATCGTATTTTTCAATTCAGAAGGTATAAAGAGAAGCTACCGATCATTTCCATAGACCTTAGTCCTGGTAGTGTGCTGATTATGAAAGGGGAGACGCAACACTATTGGGAGCATCAATTGCCCAAAACACTAAAGGTAACAGAGCCCCGGATCAATTTAACTTTCAGGCTGATCTTAACCTAAGCATTTTGCAGTATTGCTCCTTTATGCAAAATAAACTGATTGTTGTATTTAAGTCAGAATAGCGCAAAGAGTTTTAAAAGTATAATTTACCAGTTACTTTTGTTAACAGTGTTAATAAAAGTATATATGATATGGGAATTGCAGAGCGTAAAATAAGACAGAAGGAAGAATTCAGGACGAGTATTTTGGAAGCAGCATGGCAACAGGTCATTTCTGATGGTTGGCAATCTTTGTCGATCAGAAAAATTGCTGACGCGATAGAGTACAGTATTCCCGTCATTTACAATCACTTTGAAAATAAAGAAGCCATTCTCTTAGAATTTACAAAAGAAGGTTTTCAGAAATTAGCAGATACTTTACAATTGGTTAAAGATCAGTATGCTATTCCGGCAGAACAGCTGGAGGCAATGGCGCATGCTTACTGGGATTTTGCATTTGACCATAAAGAATATTATCAATTGATGTTTGGTCTGGGAATTCCTGCATGTGATCGAGTAAACGAAATCGAGGAATTAAAAAATGCAACCAGCATCATGATTTCTAGTATTAAAGCAGCAATAGAACAGAGCAATCAACCGGAAACAGATTACTTCCTGAAATACCATACCTATTTGTCCATTCTTCATGGTTTGGTCTCTATTCAAATGATTCAGAAAGAAGGAAAACCAGATTCGGCGAAGAAAATGATCCTTCAAGATGCAATTTCTGGTTTTATCATCTCCATAAACAGGATTAATGCTTAATTTTAAATACATCATTTTTTAATCTATAAAAAACCAGACCTACATCAATGAAAAAACTATTCAACACCAATTTTAATCAGGAAGGCCTACACTTTATGTTGTTGGTTCTTCGTGTGGCCATCGCAGCTTTCATGCTGGTTCATGGTTATCAGAAATTACAATACCTTACTTCAGGGGCTCCGATCGAATTCATGGACTTTTTAGGAATGGGTACAACCGCTTCATTGGCATTGGCCGTTTTTGCGGAATTTTTCTGTTCTATACTAATTTTGATTGGATTGGGAACCAGGCTTGCCGTTGTTCCTTTGATCGTAACGATGTTGATTGCCATATTTATGGTACATGCAGCAGATGCTTTTGAGAAAAAAGAATTGGCTTGTCATTACTTGGTGGTTTACCTGTTTTTATTCGTTACTGGAAGTGGAAAGTATAGCATTGACCACATCATTAGTCGTAACCTCAGCAAAAGAAGACACTAAGGGCATTATTATTGCTTTGTAGCAGCTTTATATCAATTGGCAGAATAATCCGTTATAGCTAGGTCACACACAAAAACAGAATACCATGAAAAAGATCATCATCCTTTGCCTAACGGCGATTATTATCCAAAGCTGTAGCGTCAGCAAACAACAAATAAAAGCGCTGGAGAAATGCACCTATAAAGTAGTTTCTGCGGATCAGATTTCACTTGGAGGGACGGATGTGAAGAGACTAGTGAGCGGTCAGGACCTTAACTTAGGAAGTTTACCTGGTCTAGCATTGGGTTTACTGAGAAAGGATGTTCCTTTAAAAGCACGCTTAAATCTTGAAATTACCAATCCAACTTCCAATACTGCTGCGATTAATGAGTTTGAATATAAAATCCTTATCAACAGAGCAGAAATAGCTTCAGGTTTTGTAAATCAGGAAGTAAAAGTTGAAGGAGGAAAGTCAACTGTGGTGCCTGTAGATATGGTAGCTAATATTTATCCTTTTGTAACCAATAGTAAAGTGATGAACGAAATCACCGAATTTATTAAAGGAAACAAGGGTGGTGGAGAGAAAAAAGGAATCCTTACTTTAAAAATCAGACCGAGCTTTAAGGTAGCTGGTGCATTAGTGAAGTACCCTGGATTTATCACAATTGATAAAGAAGTGAGTAGCAAAATTCTGCTATAAAGCGCTTTTTGTTTTACAACTATATTACAAATATTGACGAAATTAAGTTTCAGATTGAGGATGTTTTATTTACATTCGGATATTAAGATCTGTTTATGAACCTTCGTCAATATTTGTTTTTAATACCATTTGTTCTTCCATTTTCTTTAAAAGCGCAACTTGCTGTGCAGCCCAATGCTGCGGAGATAAAGCAAGGCTTGGAAGGATTAAATGTAACTGGTAGTGTTTTGTACATTGCGGCCCATCCGGATGATGAAAATACACGTTTATTGGCTTATTTAGCCAAAGAAAAGAAAGTAAGAGCAGGATATCTTTCCCTGACCAGAGGGGACGGCGGACAAAATCTGATTGGCAATGAGCAGGGCGAACTACTTGGTTTGATTCGTACGCAAGAGTTGCTGGCAGCCAGAAGAATGGATGGCGCTGAACAATTCTTTACCAGAGCCAATGATTTTGGCTTTTCTAAAACCCCGGAAGAGAGTTTCAAAATCTGGGATAAATCAAAGATTCTAGGAGATGTGGTATGGGTGATTCGGAAGTTTCAACCTGATGTGATCATTACGCGCTTTCCAGAAGATGGACGCGCTGGACATGGGCATCATTCCGGTTCCGCAATCCTCGCACGTGAAGCATTTGTTGCAGCGGCAGACCCTAAACAATTTCCAGAGCAACTGAAGGATGTGAAACCATGGCAAGCGAAAAGAATTGTGTGGAATACCTATAATTTTGGAGGAATGAATACCACTGCTGACGATCAATTGAAAATTGATGTCGGCGTTTATAATGCCTTGTTGGGCAAAAGTTATGGAGAGATTGCTGCGGATAGCAGATCTAATCATAGAAGTCAGGGTTTTGGCTCCGCAAAACAACGGGGATCAGCCCTGGAATATTTTAGCCCGATTGCGGGAGATCCTGCAAAATCTGATCTTTTCGAAGGCCTCGATTTTACCCTCAACAGGTACCCTGGGAGCAAAGATATTCAAACGCTGGTTTCAGCGCTAAATAATGGATATCAAGCCTCTAATCCTGCGGCCTCCCTACCGCAATTGCTGAAGTTAAGGCAAATGGTAAAGGGAAAAGACTTTAAGCATGAGTTGCTGGATAACCTGATTCTTGCTTGTTCTGGAATCTGGCTGGAAGTGGCTGCATTGAGTCCATCTTATGCACTGAATGACTCCATTCCGGTGAAAGTACAGGCCATTGCCAGAGTTGCTACTCCTTATTCTATTTCAGTGCTGGAGGAAAATACCGGTGCCAGTATGGAACTTAGTCCAAATAAAATGGTCGCTCTTGACCGTAAGGTGTTTGGGAGCGGATCCAGGATCACTCAACCTTATTGGCTGGAAAAGAAACATGATCAGGGGAGTTACCAGGTCGATGATTTGTCATTAATCGGACTTCCGGAAAATCAACCTTTTGTAAATGCGGTATTCCGTATTAAAATCGCTGATCAATTGATCGAGAAAAAGATGCCTGTTGTCTATAAATATACCGATCCTGTGAGAGGAGAGTTATATCAACCCTTGGTCATTGCGCCTCCGGTTACGGCTACCTTCCAGGAAAATGCGTTTCTTTTTAATGGGAATGAAAGTAAAATGATTACTGTGTCTTTGAAAAGTTTTAAGGATCAGGTTTCAGGAACATTGACGGCAACCTTGCCTTCAGGCTGGAATATGAATCCCCAGCAACTGGATTTTAAGCTCGGTAAGAAAGGAGATCAGGAGATGATCAGCTTTAAATTAAGTCCTACTGCCGATGCCAGGGCTGGCGAAATGGTTTTGAACCTCAATGTAAATGGTAAAACCTTTCATCAAGGCTTAAGGATATTGAATTATGATCATATTCCACCTCAAACCCTATTCCCGCTAGCTGCTGCAAAGATCGACAGAACAGACCTGAAGTTTGCGGGTAAGAAAATTGCTTACATTCCAGGGGCAGGCGACCTGATTCCGGAATCCTTGAAACAGATTGGTTTTGAAGTTACTCAGCTTTCGGAACAACAGGTGCTAAACATGGACCTCTCTGGATTTGATGCCATCGTAACAGGTGTTCGTTTGTATAATATCAACAATCAGATCAATGCGATGCAGCCCAGATTAATGAGATTTGTAGAAAATGGTGGCATTTTATTGCTGCAATACAATGTGAATTCGCCATTAAAGCTGACGAATATCGGACCTTATCCTTTTCGTTTAACCACAGATAGGGTAACTGAAGAAGATGCCGCTGTTCATCTGCTGGCACCAAATCACCCTGCATTAAACTATCCAAATAAGATCAGTCAGAAAGACTTTGAGGGTTGGGTACAGGAGAGAGGATTGTATTTCGCTCAGGATATTGACCCTAAGTATACGCCGATATTAGGTATGCACGATACCGGAGAGACCGAAAAAAATGGCTCTTTGTTGATTGCTAATTATGGTGAAGGAAAATTTGTGTATACTTCCTTGTCCTTTTTCAGGCAATTACCTGCAGGAGTTACTGGGGCATACAGACTGTTTATCAATTTGCTTTCAAACAAAAAATAATGGACAACTACCGGGTGTTTTATAGATTTTTAATCGGCTGGCTCATCTTCTTAATCCTAATATTTTATGCGTTTACTAAATATTTCCAATGAGTAATATAGATTGGGCTGTACTGATCATCACCTTGGTGGCGATTGTAGTTTATGGGATTTATAAAAGTCGTGGGGCTAAGAATATTCAGGGATTCCTGCTAGGTAACCAAACAGCACCATGGTATCAGGTTTGTCTTTCGGTGATGGCCACACAAGCCAGTGCCATTACATTTTTGTCTGCGCCAGGTTTAGCTTATTCCTCAGGAATGAGCTTCGTACAGTTTTACTTCGGTTTGCCATTGGCGATGATCGTATTGTGTATCACCTTTGTGCCGATTTATCATAGGTTAAAGGTATATACTGCCTATGAATTTCTGGAACAACGCTTTGACTTAAATACACGGGCATTAACGGCCTTTCTATTTCTGATTCAGCGGGGTTTATCTACGGGGATTACTATTTATGCGCCTTCCATTATCCTATCGACTATTTTGGACATCAATACCACTTATACGACCCTGTTTATTGGAAGTCTGGTGGTGTTTTATACCGTTTATGGGGGGACTAAAGCAGTGTCTTATACCCAGATGTTGCAAATGAGCATTATATTTTGCGGGTTATTTGCCGCTGGTATTATGGTGGTGCATTTGCTGCCTGGCGATATTGGTTTCGGGAAAGCATTGAGTATTGCTGGTAAAATGGGAAGAACCAACGCGATTGATTTTACCTTTGACCTCAACAATCCTTATACCGTTTGGTCTGGATTGATCGGAGGATTCTTTTTGCAACTTTCCTATTTTGGTACGGATCAAAGTCAGGTGGGACGATATTTGTCAGGAGCTTCTGTTAACCAAAGCCGACTGGGCTTGTTAATGAATGGCCTGGTTAAAATCCCAATGCAATTTCTAATCCTTTTAATTGGCGTACTTGTATTTACCTTTTACCAATACAACCGGCCACCTATCTTTTTCAACAGTTTTGAACTGAATAAACTGGAAAAAAGCCAGTATCAACCCGAGTTAAATAAATTGAAAACGGATTATGATCAGGCATTTGTAGAGAAGCAAAATGTTGTAGATCAGATGAATCAGGCTTTGGATCAAGGTAATAAAGAAAAAATTGACCTTTATAGGACTGCTTTACAGCTTGCTGACGAAAAAGGGAAATCAATCAGAAAAGAAGTGACGACATTGATGACTAAGAATGATGAGCGTGCTGACATCAATGATAACAACTATATTTTCCTGAGTTTCGTTACCCAATACCTGCCCAAGGGCTTAATTGGCTTGTTGATTGCCATTATCTTTTTAGCTTCTATGGGTTCTACAGCAAGTGCATTGAACTCTTTAGCTTCTACCACCGTAATCGATATTTATAAAAGATTAATTCGTAAAAATGGATCTGATCATGAGTACTTGCAGGCCTCCAGATGGGCAACTGTGTTTTGGGGTGTAATCTGTATCATTATGGCTTTGTATGCAAGTAAGATTGGGAACCTACTGGAAGCGGTTAATATTCTGGGTTCTTATATTTATGGAACCATTTTAGGCGTGTTTCTTGTCGCCTTTTATATCAAACAAGTCAATGGAAAAGCGGTGTTTCTGGCTGCTATCCTGGCTGAAATTGCAGTAGTATTAATTGGAAAACAAGACTGGGTGGCTTATTTGTGGCTCAATGTAATCGGTTGTATATTGGTGGTAGTGCTATCGATAATTATTCAGCAATTTACGAAAGAGAACAAGTTACAGGAAAAGACGGTTTAGTGGATAACAAAAAGGCTTCATCATGATCACATGATGAAGCCTTTTTGATTTGCCCTTATAAATTGAAGGTTATTTTTTTGCTTCAGCTAATAATTCGCTGTTTAATCTTACGTACTCATCAATCTTCGCTTCAGTAGCTAGTTTGATTCCTGCTTCTGCAGAAGCAATTGCTCCGGCTTTATCACCTTTTTTCAATTGAATACGGCCTTTCCATAACCTTACCCATGGTGCTTTAGGATCTGCAAGTTCAGCAGCGTTTACCCATTCTAATGCTTTGTTAAGGTCTTTTTCATTTTCGTAGTAGTATTGTGCAGCTGCGAAATATGGTTTTTTCTCTCCTTTCATGGCTTCTTCAATACTAGCCATTACCTGAGCATCAACTTCAGTAGTCAAATCAATGTTTAATCCTGTGTTTTCCCATGATAATTGCAGTTGAGCAGTAGTTGGATATACATTGGCAAACTGAATGGTGAAGGTTTCAACTTTATCTTTTAGTTTAATCGCTTTCACTTTGATACGCAACACATCATCGCTCTCTTTATATTCGTAAGCACCCCATTGTTTCGAATCTTTATTGAAAATTACAGTCCACTCTTCTTTACCTGGAATGGTAAATAAACCATAAGTACCTGCTGCTAGTTCTTTTCCAGCAACTTTTACAGGATCACTAAATGTAACTGAGGTCGCTGAATTTGCTCCTGTACGCCATACTTTATCGAATGGTTCCATTACTCCAAAAACTTTGCGGCCTTTCAGGTTTGGACGGGAATACGAAACGCTGACTTTACCTAATCCAAAAGTTTGAGTAATGGTTTGAGCAGAACTCGCTTGTGGTATTTTTATACCTTGCGCCTGAAGTTCTGTGTTTAATGATACTGCAAGTGCAAGAATCATCAAGGTCTTTAATGTTGTCTTCATTTTGTTAAGTTTTTTTGTTACTAATTTACACTAAAGAATCATATTTTTTATAAATCAAACTCAAGCTTGGAGATATGATGAAATATATGACGAACAAATTAGAGAATCATTCCTAAATTAGCCAAATGCTTAATGTACGTTATCTTTTTCCGCTAGTCCTATCCGTTTTTGTGTCCTGCACAACCATGAAGTCAGTTCCTGATCCAGGTGTTGAAACCGGGGTTTCCCGGAGTCTGGCTAATTATAGAAAGGCAAATATTTCAGGAATTCATTACCTGATGGAATTAGATATTCCTGCGGAAAGAGAAAAGAAAATTGGGGCAGTAGCAGATATTTCTTTCGAACTTAAATCTACGAAGTACCCTTTACAATTGGATTTTAAGGAAGACCAAGGTCGGATTCAGAAACTTTCCGTAAATGGTGTACCAGTTGAAATTAAACTGCAAAAGGAGCATTTATTGATCGCACAGCAGTATTTGAAGCCAGGAAAAAATGTTGTTCATTTGGAATTTTGGGCTGGTGATGGTGCCCTGAACCGCAATGCAGATTATTTATATACGCTGTTTGTACCTGATCGTGCGAGAACAGTGTTCCCTTGCTTCGATCAACCTGATCTGAAAGCTGTTTATACATTGACTCTTAAATTGCCACTGGATTGGAAAGCAATTGCAAATGCAGCGCTAAAGGATTCCAGTATCACGAATACTGCTAAGATCTATCGTTTTAAACCTTCTGATACAATTAGTACCTACCTTTTCTCTTTTTCAGCGGGAAAGTTTAATAAGATGAATGCCCCAATGGATCATTTAAGTGGTAGTTTTCTATACCGTGAAACAGATACAGCGAAGCTAAAACATAGTTTGAATGAAATATTTAAGATTCATGGCAACTCTTTAAAATTCATGGAAAATTGGACAGGTATTCCTTATCCATTCCAGAAGTTTGATTTTGTAGCGATCCCTGATTTTCAGTTCGGAGGAATGGAACATGTAGGGGCAATTCAATATAAAGAATCTTCTTTGTTTTTGGATGGTGGTGCTACGAAAGACCAGTTGAATTCCAGAAACAATTTAATTGCACATGAGACTGCGCATATGTGGTTTGGAGACCTGGTGACCATGAATTGGTTTACCGATGTATGGATGAAAGAAGTGTTTGCGAATTTTATGGCAGATAAAAGTACTGAGGAGATCACAGGCAAGGCAGATTTTGACCTGAAGTTTTTAGTAGATCATTTTCCAGCAGCTTATGGTGTAGATCGAAGTATTGGAGCCAATCCAATTCGTCAGGATCTTGACAATTTAAAAGATGCGGGCACACTTTATGGTAACATCATTTACCATAAAGCACCAATCATGATGCGCCAGCTGGAACGGATGATGGGAAAAGAGAAGTTTCAACAAGGGGTTCGTGAATACCTGAATAAGTTTGCTAATGACAATGCATCCTGGCCCGATTTAATTGCCATTCTGGATAAATATGCAGCGGCAGATTTACAAAAATGGAATAAAGTATGGGTAAATGATAGTGGCCGTCCTTTGGTAGATTATCAATTGGAAAAGAAAGATGGCAAAATTACCAGTTTCAGGATAACGCAAAAACCAGAGTACGGAGTTAACAACAGCGTTGGAATTGATAGCAGAACTGGAATTGAAAGTGGAAACAGGAAAGCAAATGAAAAGATCTGGCCTCAGCTTTTTGAGCTTACTTTATACTATCCGGGCAGTGTTAAAGAACTGACCGTAAATTTGAATGCAAAATCAGTGGAAGTGAAAGAGGCAATAGGAATGGAGGCTCCTTTATTTGTTCAATTTAATTCCTCCGGACAAGGTTATGGAGTATGGCCGGTAGATCCTGTGATGTTCTCCGCAATTGATCGGATGGAACAACCATTGAACCGTGCTGCAGCCTATATTGCACTTTATGAAAATATGCTGAACGGCAGATCTATTCAACCAACAGCTTTATTGGATTTGTTGATGAGTAGAGTAGGGTTGGAAAAAGAAGAACTGAACCTGAAATTGATCACTGGATATATCGGTGCTATTTTCTGGGAATTTACAAGTCCTCAGCAAAGGCTGGCCATCCACAGTAAACTGGAAAAAACCTTATGGAATGCGATGGTAAATCAAGCACTTCCAAATCATAAAAAAATGCTTTTCAAAGCCTATCAGGATATATTCCTTTCAAAGTCTGCAACTGATCAGTTGTTCCTCATCTGGAAAAATCAACAAGCACCGCAAGGGCTGATCCTTTCCGAAGACGATTATACAGCACTTACTTTTGCCTTGGCACTTAGAATGGACAATAACGCGAGTCTACTCCAGTCGCAGTTAGACAGGATCCGTAATGCAGACCGTAGAAAGCGTTTTGAATTTATTAAACCTGCGGTGTCTTCTGATCTTTCCGATCGGAATGCCTTTTTTAAACGTTTGGAATTGAAGGTGAACAGGGAAAAAGAAGCCAATGTTGGTGTTGCATTGTATTACCTGCATCACCCACTTAGACAGGCTACATCTATTGCATACCTGCCTAAGAGTCTGGAAATGCTTTCTGAAATTCAAACTACGGGTGATATCTTTTTTCCTCAAAATTGGTTGCAATCTACTTTTAGCTATTACCAGTCTGAGGAGGCTGCAAAAATGGTCACAGATTTCCTGAAAGCAAATCCGGATTACAGTCCTAAGCTTAAAGCGAAAATCCTACAGGCTACAGATTATTTGTACCGTGCCTCGGCTTTAAGGAACGCTAAGGATTAATTACTTCGGCTTAATAGCCTTATAAGTTAGTTTCGTCGTTTCTGTAATGGTTCCCTGCTTCCTTTTAAAGGAAGTAGGATAATTGTCGCTATTGTATTCGTAGGTATAAATACTTCCTGTGCTGCCAGGGGATGAATAATCAATGCCTAGCGGATTGCTTTTGGAAAAACTAATTCTGGCCTGGTCCTGGTTGAATAATAGTAATTGTACATAAGGGATGTTCCGGTAAATACTTAATTTATCATCATAAATACCGGTCATTTTAGTCGTTTTACTGGTATTGACTATACTGATACTTACCGCATTTCCTAAATGGTCATAACTAATGGTTTCTTCTTCTTGAAGTAGGTTATTGGGGCCATGTTTTTTTAGCGCTGAAATCCTTTTTTCATCATCATAACTAATCGCATAGTATCCTATTGGAGCAGATTTGCTATCAAATAGATAAATCTTGTAAATCTGTCCTGCTTTATCAATAAGATAATTGATTTCCTGCTGAAGTTTTTTGTCCTTGTAATGTTCCTGTTTTAAAGGAAGTCCATCTGGACGATAAAAGAATTTGGTCAGCTTTCCATCGGATTGGCTGATTTCCATTAGCCGGTTTGTCTCCCCTTCATAGTTGAATTCGATGCGGAGAAGCTCCGAATTAATACTGGAGGGAACCTGTACTGCTACAGTTCCTGGACCTGGTTTTTCCTTGTCTTTTGTTGGATCGACTGAATGCTGTTCGCTTTTTTTACAAGCATAAGTCAGCATAATAAAGCAAAACGCAATTAAGTAAACCGATTGCAAGCGTGTTCTAATGGATAACATGATCTTTCTGTTCATAAAAATTGGGATTGATGAGGTACGAACATATGTTTAATTATCTTATGGTGGTTGAAAATATAATTAATAATTAATTTAAGTGTGATTATTTTTGTTTTTAGCTTTTTTACGTACATTTTTATGAATGTGTTTTAACTATAAGGTTAATTTTGGTGTTGTTCACTAAATGAGGATTATGATGTGGAGGAATGTAGCAGAACAAGAGGATTAAAGGACTAACTGCTGCTTTAACAATTAGTTGTACTATAAACGTTTAATTCGTATATTTACGAAAAGATCGTAATACATGGAAAAGTTAACCGTACAAGAAGAAGACGCTATGCAGGCAGTTTGGCAATTTGGTGCTGGCTTTATTAAGGATTTTATGGAGTTATTGCCCGAACCTAAACCACCTTATACTACGTTAGCTTCCACCATTAAAAACCTGGAACGTAAGGGATTTTTAAAGAGTGAGAAGTTTGCAAATGCCAACCGATATAGTGCAAAGGTGAAAGAAGCGGAGTACAAGAAGCGCTTTATGAGTGGTTTTGTAAGCGATTATTTTCAGAATTCTTATAAAGAACTCGTGTCTTTCTTTGTAAAAGACAATAAGATTAGTGCAGCGGAGCTGAAAGAAATAATCAATCTCATTGAAAACCCTAAAAACTGATGCGATGCCTGAATTCTTTATTTTCCTGCTGAAAGTTAATGTGGCCCTGACCTTATTTTGTCTGGCCTATTACCTCATCCTGCGTAAACTGACTTTTTATACATTGAATCGTTTTTTCTTACTGTCAGGGATTGTATTTTCTTCTTTGTGCCCATTTATAGAACCGAAGACCATCTTTGGCTCAAATGAGGTATTGGTACAGCCAATTACCGCAGCATTGCCGGTCATTTATTTAAATATGGAAGCCTCTACCGGATTTGATTACTGGCTATTGGCCAAACTGGTCTTTTGGATGGGGGTCGCTTTTTTGATCTGCAGGATGATCCTGCGTTTTACAGCACTTTATAAGGTGCATCAGCAATCTACGCCAGGCACCTTAAAAGACTACCCTGTGCGGTTCCTAAAGGGAGATATGAATACCTTTTCTTTTTGGAAAAACATTTACTTGAATACAGAACTGCATCAGCCGAAAGAATTAGAGGCTATAGTGGAACATGAGCAGGTGCATGTGAAACAATGGCATACTATTGATATCCTCCTTGCCGAATTAACTACCATCTTTTATTGGTTCAATCCAGGTGTATGGTACATGAAGAAGGCAATTCAGGAAAACGTAGAATTTATCACTGATCAGAAGATTTTGCAAAACGGAATTGATCGGAAAGCATACCAATACAGTATGGTACATACCTTAACAACAGGGAGACCTACTGCATTAATGAACAATTTTAACATTACAGGAATTAAAAAACGAATTATCATGATGAACTCCAAAAGATCCTCTTCTTTTCAACTGATCCGATATGTATTTATATTACCGGTATTGTTGATTCTAACCAGTGCTTTTACCTTGTATAAGGGAGAGAAGTTGTTGGCTTCTACAGAAACTTTGCTAAAAAAGGTGACTATTCCTACAGAATGGATAAATAATGAGCCGAAGCAGGAGCAAATTATTGCAGAGCGCCAACCAGTTGAGCTGAATCAGGATTTGAAGCAGGAGAAACCGGTAAAAGCAAAGAAAAAGCAACAGCAGCCGACGAAACAAGCCCCAGCAAAAGAGAAGGCGACATTCCAAATTAAAGCATACCGCAATGATCAGGTACAGGATACTGCCAGGAAAGAAAAGTTTAAGGGACGTGTGTTAATGTTGTCTGACGGTGTTCTTACTGATGTCAGTAATACAAAGGAGGAAAAGGATCAAAGAACGATGACGGTGATCAGGAAAGATGGTAGTAATAGCTCGGTGGTTATCCGTCCAATTGATAGCAAAACCAAAACACCAATAAACTATTTCCTGAATGAAGAGTTTGCCGTCTCATCGGATATCAGTTTACTGGATCCAAACACCATTGAAAGTATAGAAATCTATAAAGACAATAAAGGTCCAAAATTAAATGGTGTTTGGATTTATACTAAAGGTTTTAAAAAGTCTTCAAAAAAGCTTTAAAAAGTCAAGGTTACATTAAGCATTGCTACTCTGCCGGGGATTTTATAAGTTCCGGCAGTAAAAGCATTGTCTGACACATAAATAGCTTTATAGCTTTTGATATTGGCGACATTGCTAAGAATAAACTCAAAGTCGGTATGGATACTGTTGACTTTGTATCTCGCAGTCACATCAGAAAACAGGTAGCTTAATTTCTTCTGACCGGATTGTTTAGTATAAAGGTGTTCGGCAGAAAAGGTTACAAATACATCATTAAGCGGCATAAAAGACAGCTCTGCCTGTTGATTCAATTGTCTGTAACTAATAGCAGATGCTGCAACAGCAACAGATTTGCTCTCATTCTGATTTAAATTTGCCGTGTAATTTAAGTTCATGCTATTGCTGATCTTACTCTGAAAACCAAGCTTTATTCCATTACTAGTATTGCGATAAGGCAGTAATATGCCATTTTGAAACTGATTACTTTTGTTTTGCGACCAGCTGAGTCCCATACTTAGGGTTGTTCTCCAATCAAATAGGTATTTGCTGGCATTTCCACTTAAGCGGAATGAATTGCGACTGTTTTCATAAGGTAGGGCGATGTGTTGCTGCAGGTTATCAGTGATGATACTGGAAGATATGGTATTCATATCTAGTCTGCTGTAAGAGGCCTGCAGGTTAAAAAACAACATCGTAATCGCTTTTTTAAAGTTGAAAGTCAATGCCGCTGTATTGCTTCTTTGTTCAGAAAGTGGTGCATTATTGGCAAAGAGACTTCGGTAGTTCTTTAGAATAGCTCCTCTGTAAATGTCATCCATCGTACCCAATTCGTTCCTTAATGCGTAATTAAATTGAAGGTCTTGCTCGATTCCGGTCTTATATTTAAGGCTCAATGCCGGGCTTAAATAAAGGCGGTTCATGTTGCTGTCTAAGGCAAGACCGCGATCCTGATAAGTAATATGCTGATAACTTAGGGGAAGGGTTAATCTCGCAGTAAAGCGGTCTTCTTTTAGCCCATATTCATATACACCTTCAGTATATGCCTTTGATCGGTTCCATTCCAGTTGGTTTCGGGAGTTTATAGTACTGGGCTGCAACTGTTGGTTATGCTGAATACTGAATAGGTCTGAATTTAATTCCTGTGCCTGGATACTGAAACCTACTTTATAAGTCTGGACGATTCCTGAGGACACCCGTTTAAAGGAAAGGTAATTGTTGTTGAACAAAGAAGGTGTTTTTGTTTTTTGCAATAAACCGGTATAGGGTTGTCCCTGATTGAAAATCTCGGGATCCAATCCGGCATTGACCTGCAATTCTTCCGGTTGATGGCTGTAATTTAAATAGGAGTAGAGGTTATAAATATTCCCGTTTTTTAGGGTATTTAAGTAATTGAATTCATTGGAAATATCGAGTGTTTGTTGCTGCAATACTTGTCCGAAGTGTAGCGTATTGCTATTCAAATCGACATGATATTTGTTCGTTTTATAATCAGTAATGAATGTATTCTGTAAAAAAGAATGCGCTCTATTCGCATTGATGCTTGCTTGTGCGCGAAATTGATGAGGTTTGGAAATGTTGTGTTGCTGTTCTGTAAAGCTGACGTTGCCTGTAGGCAATTCGTAAGAGGTGAATTTATCATAATCCAATCGTTGACGATCGGCCAGATAATATAAATTAGTCTTTACTTGTACTTCCTTTTTCAGGTTCAGTAAATTGTTGACATTGAGTAGTGCTGCACGGTTAAAAAGATACCTGTTTTGTGGCAGGTCAGGAACTCCGGCGGCACCTGTAGATAAAAGTGTGGGTAGTTTTTGGTTGTCCAGGGCTTTCTTATAATCGGCAATATTATGAGAAGTGAGTTCTTTGGCGGGGTCAATTCCGAGATTATTCCCTTTAAGGTAATTGATGCCTTTATATTTTTTATTGAACATCATGGCATTTATGTTTCCATTAAAACGTTCCGGAAAACCAGCTCCAAGTTCAGCCTGCCCCATGACTTTAAGTTTTGCTTCGTCTTTAATAGTGATGTTTAGCGCAACATCATCACTATTCACTTTGTTCCTCAGCATTTTTATGGGCTGATCATTTTGAATCACCTGTACTTTATCTACTGCATCTTTGGGGATGCTTTTTGTGGCGATATTGTATTTGTCGTCTAACAGGTTGTCTCCGTCTATGTAAAAATTGGAAATGGCCTGGCCATTGTAGGATATTTTGCCGTTTTTGTCGACTTCAATACCGGGCATTTTCTTAAGAACATCTCCTAACACCCGGTCTTGTTTATTGCTAAAATCAGCAAGTCTATAATTCAATGTGTCTCCATCAAGCTTTAAACGTGGTCTATGGTTTACTACTACCGTAGGTAAATCGATGCTGGCTTCTAAAAGGATAAAATCATAGCTTTTTTTGAGATCGCTAAGCAAGGCCAGTTCCCGTTTATAGCCCAGGCTGCTCACTTCTATGCTGGAAACTTTAGGGCTTCCTACAGCTATTTGAACCTGGTAACTGCCTTTTTCATTACTTCTGGAGAAAGCAACAATTTTCCCCTCTGCACTTTTTACGGTGACAGTTGCAGAGGGGATTGCTTTTCCTTTTGCATTTTTAATGGAACCATGGATTTCATTTTGTGCATTCGCTTGTTGCCGGCCTAATATCAAGACCAGCATACTGCTGAGGAACAGGGCTATTCTCATTTTACTGCGGTAATTTCTATAGGATTATTGATGACTGCTGGGTTTACTGTGCTTTTGTTGGCCGTGGTCCTTTTGAACGATGTTCCTGGTAGGCTGGAACTTATGAAACCCTCAGGATCTTTCCTCATTGCTTCAGCAAGTTTTTGGTATTCCTGCTCAGTGGTTTTGATCGCTCCTTTTGGTAGGTAAAGAACTGGAGAGTTGAGTAGGTCTGCACTGCTCATTTTACTGATATTTAGTTTTCCGCTTACGCTAACGTCGCCGATCTCGGAGGCTTCTTCTGATTTTACTGCAGATGCCTTGGTATGTTTGATGTTTTCAAAGCCCAGGAAATCAAAAACAACTTCTTTTTTAGCATCATGCGCAGCTACAATTAATCCTGGCAAACCATTTAGTTTCCATGGTCCGCTTTGGAAAGGTAAATCTGGACAGAACCATGCCGTATATGTTCTACCCATAAAACTGGTGTTTGCTTTCTGACACTTCAGACCGGATATGGTAGCGGTATCTGTGGTAATGGTCCAGTTCATTTCCGGTAGTTTTTCTTCGATCAGGTAATTATTGACCAGTCTCTTTTTGGTAATCAGTTTTTTCTGCTCGGTGTACATATAGAGTTCTTCCTGGCTCAGTTTTTTTGGGCTGGACTTCATGTTGAGACTAATTTTACCTGGAATAGAATTCTTGATTTGTTCTTCAATGTCTTTCTGACGCTGCAGGTCAAAATTGATTTTGTCCAGACTCAAGTAGGCACTTGATTGGCTACCAAGTAGCAAAACCATCTCTTGTGTAAATGGCTTATCCCGGTTCAGTGTGTCGGTAATATGGCTGAAACCATAAGTCGCTTTAGCACGAATTGTATCTGCTTTTTGTGCTTTAACGGAGCTGAAGAGGAGGGCAGTGATGCCGAATAAAAGTAGGCTTTGTTTTTTCATGTGTTTCCTGGTTGGTTGAATATTCATGTGAATTACGATATTTCGGTAAGTATACGAAATTATCGTAATGTTATGATGATTTCGTAGAATAGTTTTTTACTTAATTATGTTTAATTAATCTCTGAAAAGTATGTTCTGCAATCATTAAGCATTAACTTAGCAAGCAAAGATTTCTTTTATCCATTACCGTTTATTATCAAATTATATGGACGATTTTTTAGCTGCCCGCCTTCAGATGGCCTTCTCCTTAGGCTTTCATATTGTTTTCGCTTGTATTGGAATGGTAATGCCATTTTTCATGTCTTTAGCACATTTTTACTGGCTCAAAACCAAGAAAACGGTTTACCGGGATGTCACAAAAGCATGGAGTGCAGGAGTAGCGATTTTCTTTGCTACAGGCGCGGTTTCTGGAACCGTACTTTCATTTGAACTTGGCTTACTCTGGCCAAAATTTATGGAGCATGCAGGGCCAATATTTGGTATGCCTTTTTCTTTAGAGGGGACGGCATTTTTTATTGAGGCAATTGCCCTGGGTTTTTATCTGTACGGCTGGAATAAGCTCAATCCATGGTTCCATTGGGCCACAGGAGTGGTGGTTGGGATTAGCGGGTTGTTATCCGGAATCCTGGTGGTTGCCGCTAATGCCTGGATGAATAGTCCGGCCGGATTTGATTATATAGACGGTCAATACCTGAACATAGATCCAATCAAAGCGATGTTTAACGACGCCTGGTTCTCTCAGGCGCTGCACATGACCGTTGCTGCCTTTGTGTCGACTGGTTTTGCTGTGGCCGGAGTGCATGCACTCATGATCCTGAAAGGGAAAAATGTAGCTTTCCACAGCACCGCCTTTAAAATTGCCGCCATCTTTGGAACTGTTGCAGCTTGTCTGCAGCCTTTAAGTGGTGATATTTCAGCTAAAGATGTAGCCAAACGTCAGCCAGCAAAACTGGCAGCGATGGAGGCCCATTTTCATACCGAAAGAAATGCCCCATTGATTATTGGAGGAATCCCTGATACCGCCAGAAAAACAGTTGACTATGCCATCAGGATCCCAGGTTTACTCAGCTTTATGACCACTGGTGATTTTAATGGAGAAGTAAAAGGACTGGATAGCATTCCTAAGGAAGATCAACCTCCGGTAGCTGTAACACATTACGCTTTTCAGATTATGGTAGGATTGGGGATGGCCATGGTAGGTCTTGCCCTCTTGTATTTCCTTGCTTTGTGGAAGAAGAAAAACTGGCTTAAAAGTAATTGGCTACTAAAGCTATTCGTGCTGGCAACCCCAATGGGATTCATTGCCCTGGAAGCCGGATGGACAGTCACGGAGGTTGGCCGACAACCATGGATCATACATGGCGTAATGCGCACTGCTGATGCAGTTACACCAATGCCTGGAATTGCTTACTCTTTTTACTTGTTTACCGGAGTCTACATTTCGCTGGCAGTCATCGTTACCTTATTGTTATTCCGTCAGATTACGATGGTGGGTAAAATTTACGATTCTTCAACTAAAGTTCCTAAAAGCTAATATTATGATATACGTTGTGATCACTTTTCTCTGGACCGCTATTTTACTTTACATCTTATTAGGCGGGGCCGATTTTGGAGCTGGTATTATTGAGTTGTTTACCTCCGAAAAAAATAAAGACAGAACGCGGAAAACTATGTATGAAGCAATTGGCCCTATTTGGGAAGCCAACCACATGTGGTTGATCATTGCGGTGGTGATACTTTTCGTAGGTTTTCCTAAGATATATACCACGGTATCTATATACCTTCATATTCCATTGGTAGGCATGCTTCTGGGGATCATTGCCAGGGGAACTGCTTTTGTATTCCGAAACTATGATGCCGTTGAAGATGATATGCAAAAGGTGTATACACCAATATTTGTGTATTCGAGCTTAATTACGCCTTTCTTTCTTGGGATTATTGCAGCAAGCGCAGTGTCTGGAAGGATTGATCCACAGGCAAATGATTTCTTGTCCGCTTACGTATTTAGCTGGTTGAATTGGTTTTCTGTGGCCGTTGGTATTTTTACGGTCAGCATTTGCGGCTTTCTTGCCACCATCTTTATCATTGGACAAACCACTGTAGAAAGCGATCGCCTTCATTTCATTAGAAAAGCAAGAAGAATCATTTTTATCGTCATGTTTTGTGGGGCATTGGTATTCCTAGCGGCTTATTTTGAGCAGATTCCATTATTCAGCTGGATTTTTGGGGATACGCCAGGATTAATAGCGATCATCGCGGCCAGTATTTCTTTAGTGCTGATGTTCTTTGTATTGGGAAGAGATAAGCCGATTCTATTAAGGATACTGGCAGGATTTCAGGTGACCATGATCTTGTTTGCCGCCACTTATAGCCATTTTCCGGATATCATTTTATTAAAAGATGGTGCCAATCTTTCTTTGTTGACGCATCAGGGACAGGCTAAAACTATTGATTCATTAGGTTATGCCTTGTTGATCGGTAGCTTATTTATTTTGCCAGCTTTGGTATACCTGATTTATATCTTCCAGAAGAAAAAAGACCTGGATTCAGTTCATTAATCTGCTGTAGAATTGGGGAACTCAGCTCATTAATCCTAAAGGAAAGACCTTAGGATTAATGCTGTTGGAAAGAGAATTCTGCTTAGCCTTTTGGCTTAACGATAAATGCCCTGATAATTAAAAAGACGATGATAAGTCCCATCAGCATAATCATGATTTCCGACATTCCTACTCTTACTCCTTGTATATTCATGGTTTGATTTTTTTTTAAGGTATAAAATAAAACCAAAAAATCTGCTGTTTTTAGTTTTCATCAAACAATTCTGTCCTTTATTAGCTTTTAAATAGAGATGATTTTTTAATATAGAAATTATGGATAGATTGATTATGGAATCCGTTTTATCAGATGTAAGCGGATTTAACTTAACAAAAGATAGCACTGAAGGGTATGTTGGGGCATTGGTGATGGGCTTTTCTGAGGACCGTGTTGCACAGGTCAGCCATGTTTTTTCTGAGTTAAAAAATATGGTTCAGGGGGATGGGATTCAGTTATTGATTTGTAAGACCATGCTGGATGGTATCTATGATCTGGAAATCTGTACAGCTGTATTGGATGAACCGGTTCGGATTAGTAATAAAGCTATCCCAAAAGAAATGATTCATGTGATAGAAAGTCATGCGGCCAATGATCCTAAAATATTGCTTGGCGCAGCTGGCTTGTCTCAGGAACACTGGTTGGGCGTATCCAGTCTTGAAATTAAAAGCTGCGATCGATAGCTTTGAGAAAGAGTTTTGAATGTAACAAATTAGGGTAGGTATTCTATCCAGGGTATATTTTATGTTTAATTCGCGTTGAGTTTTGTGCCAGGGAATCTGGCGTTGCCAAAAAACTGGGTAGTAAACCTGGGGTATAAAACAACAGAACCTAATACACAGAAAAATGTTACACAGGGAAATTTTATTAAAGATTAAACCTATATCATTTTCTAAAGTCCTAAACACACAACTGAATATACTTTCCTTTAATTTGAACCATTATGAAAATGAAACTCTCTAAACTCAGCCTTTCTTCCTTATTGCTCCTTGCCTTCAGTTCTGTTGGTTATGCTCAGAAACTACCGGATGTACAATCTACTGGCATATATGCACCTACTGGAATAAGAGCTGATGGAAAAAGTACAGAATGGAATGATAGTTTTCAGGCCCTGAATAAAAGAACGAATATTTATTATACAATTGCCAACGACGACAACAATCTGTATGTCGCAATTAAATCTACAGACCCTGCCAATAACACGAAAATAATGGCTGGGGGAATTACACTTTCCATCAACCCTGATGGTAAAAAGAAAGAAAAAGAAAGCATCACACTTACCTATCCGTTGGTCAACAGAGCTGCGATGAGACCAGGTGGAGGTCAGGGTGGAGGCCGTAGAGTGATGATGGGTACCATGATGAGTTCATCTACCGGTGGGTCGCAAATGAACAAACTGCAAAGGGATTCTATGATGGCCGAAATGCAGAAAAAGCAATTGGCACAAGTGAAAGAAATTAAGATCAGTGGTTTTAAAAACACTACCGATACCTTGATATCTATATATAATGAATACGGAGTTAAGGCAGTAGCAAGTATTGCTAAAGACAATGCCTTTTTCTATGAAATTTCCATTCCATTAGCTGCACTGGGACTGACCAAAGACAGCAGTACAGAGTTCGCCTATAACATTAAGCTGAATGGTTTACAAATGCAAGGATTTGATGGCGGCGGTGGCGGCATGGGTCAAAGAGGCGGCGGCGGTGGCGGCGGTAACTTCGGTCCTCGCAGTGGAGGAGGTGGTAACTTCGACTTTCAGGCATTGATCAGTCCGACTGATTTTTGGGGTAAATATACCTTGGTAAAAAAATAAAAAGGAACACACACACACAAACCAACCACATACAAACTCATGACTTATTTCTACACGGTTACAGCCCTTCGGTTGCAGCAAACTCATCGCGTCCGATATTCTGGAGCGTTGAAAAGAACATTACTATTATTCGGTTTCCTTTTTTGTTCGGTATATGGCTTTGCTCAAAACCAGGGTAAAGACCAGAATATTCCAGCGCCACTGCCTACAAGAGAGATCAGTGGGATTGTAAAAGATTCTACGGATCTGGGGGTAATTGGCGCTACAGTGACGCTGACTTCAGCTAAAGATACTTTGAAAACCAGTACAAATTCGGACGGTATTTTTGTCTTCAAAAATGTAAAGTCTGCAACCTACACCTTGATGGTTCAAAGTATAGGGTATATGGCTACAAAACCTGTTCGTTATAAACAGAACGACGCGATTCCTAGAATTGTGATGGATCCAATTACACTAAAGGAAGAGAAAAACCAACTGAATGAGGTCGTGATCAATGGGACTCCATCAATTACTTATAAAACCGATACCGTAGAGTATAAAGCCAGTGATTATATAGTCAGGAAAAACGCAACAGTAGATGAGTTGTTGAAGAAAATGGAGGGCATGGAAGTGGGGACTGATGGAACATTAATCCACCAGGGACAAGCGGTAACCAAGGCGAAACTGAACGGTAAAGAATACCTTGGAGGTGATTTGGCCAATGCAATTAAGAACTTACCTGCAGAGATCGTTGATAAAATACAGGTAGTAGATGATTATGGGGATCAGGCGGCAAGAACCGGCGTAAAAGACGGCGATGCGGAAAAGATATTGAACATCACCACCCGTACGGATAAGTCGGTGGGGAATATGGTGAATGCCAACGTAGCTGCCGGAAGTAACAAAAGGTTTGAAAGCGGAGTTTTCGGTACGAGAATCAACGGAAATCAAATTATTGGTTTAAACGGAAGTTTTAACAATACCATCAATGGTGTTGCTTCCAGCGGAGATAACGGTGGAACAAGCGGTGGTGGCGGCCGTGGGGGTAATAACAATACTGGTAATGCAGGCAGCTCTGGCGGAAGCGGCGGAACAACTCAGGTGGGTAATGGCTCTTTAAGCTACCGGGATAAGCTGAGTAAAAAAGTTGCTGTGAATCTTAACTATGGTTTCAATTCCAATGATGTGAATTCCCTTACGGAAAGCTCAGCGGATATGTATTTGGCAAACAAATTAACCCATCAGGAGTCGAAAAGAATGTCGGATAACCTGACGCAAGGTCATAATCTTAGATTGGAACTGGAAGCCGAGCTTGATAGTAGCAATTTCTTAAGAATCATACCAACGATTCGTACCAACTCCAGCACAAGCAATCGCTTAGATTCTGTGACGCAAAGAGGAGATATCAATAGAGATGAATTTGTTCGGAATTTGAGTAAAAATACCAGACCTCAGTTAGGTGCATCAGTATTTTATCAGCACATTTTCAAAAAGCCGAGAAGAAATATTTCTATGCAGGTAGACCTGAACAGCAATAATCAGGAGACAGAGCAGGTTCAAGATGGCAAGTATCTTTTTTACGATTCTTTAGGTCGACGTTCAGGTCCAGATTCATTAGTGAACAGAATCATTGCCCGTAAGAATTTACAAAGTAATTATAGAGGGAGCATGACCTATGTGGAACCTTTAACTTTAAATACACAACTGGAATTTAATGCCCAGCTGAATTATAATGGCTATGACAATGTTGCTACGACAAGGAATATAGGTGATAATGGAGCCCTTTCAGTGATCGATTCCCTAAGCAATATTTACGATTATTCCTTTACTCAAGGACGTATTGCAATGAACTATCGCTATGGCCTGGATAGAATGTCTAAAGTGAGGTTCTCGGTCGGCTTAACAGCAGTTCCAGCCGTTTTATCGGGTACGAAACAGAGTCTTGGGACCAGTACCCATAGGAATAGCTTTAACCTGATTCCAATTGCACGTTTTGAATATATGTGGTCTAGACAACATAAAATTCAGGTCAACTATGCAGGAAGTGCAGTAGAGCCATCATTTGATCAGATTCAGCCGGTTAGAGATGTGACTAATCCGCAAAATCCAGTGATTGGTAATCCAGATCTTCTGGCTTCTTTTACCCATTCAATAAATGCCAGTTACAACAATTATATCGCCAACTCCAGGCTGAATTACTCTTTGAATATGAACGCCTCTACAACGGAGAATGCCGTAATTAGAGACATACAAAGGGTTACCGTTTTACTTCCTTCTGGCGTGGAAAATAAGATTAATGAAACCAGGTTTTTAAATACAAATGGCGTATATCGTTTAAACGCGAATTATTCTATCAATAAACAATTGAATGACCGGAAATATAACCTCGCTTTGAGTGGTTCTGTGAGTTATGATCACCGGATCTCTATGACTAATGGAGTGAAAAATAATACAAATGTGTTGGTAATGATGGAACGCTTTGGTCCGAGGATAAACCCTACAGAATGGTTCGAGATCAATCCTAATGTTTCTTATACCAATACACGTTCTACAAATAGTACGATGACAGCTGCCAACAGCGAGTATAATACGCTGGCACTAAACGTAGATGGAAGGGTATATTTATGGGAAACTTATTTGTTTGGTTACAATGCAAGTAAGAACTTCGTAAGAGGACTTAGTACGAATGTAACTGCAAACCCTTTTGTAGTGAACATGTATGTAGAGAAGGAATTGTTTGACCGTAGAGGGAAGGTTACGATCCAGGCTTTTGATGTGCTAAACCAGAATAATTTTGTCAATAGAGAGGTGACAGATACTGGGATCATTGATACGAAAAGTAATGCTTTGAGCAGGTATTTTATGGTGAGGTTGACGATGAGATTGCAGAAATGGACTGGTGCGCAAGGAAAAGGTGGAAGAGGAATAATGAGAAGAGGGGATGGTAGTTTCATGTAAGACAAAATCATTGATCTGTTTGAAGGCTGGAAAATTTGCCTGAAGGGGCAAACCTTCCTAGGCCTTTACACAGATCAATGATTTTGCTGGGAGTTCAAGTTAACGACCGGGAGAATAGTATAAAGACTGGACGTATAATTTAACAACTGGGTATTTAGGTTAGCAGCTGGCTGAATAGGTTAACAGTTAGGTAGATAGATTAGCAGCTGGTAGTAGATCTAGTAATACGCATAATAAAGGGCCCTGTAGCAGGTTGGAGTTAAATCCGGTTTGTAACAGGGCCTTTTCTTTTTAGCAGCTTGAAGCGCTGATTAGGACTAAGGGGGAAGTATTTAAGTGATAATTCTTATATTCGCCCGGGGGATACAATGAAATGCTGAATTATGAAACAATACCGGACAACGAACTTGCCGGGTTGTTGAGGTCTGGGGATAGGGGAGCATTCACAGAAATTTACAACAGGTATAAATGGTTATTGCATAGCCATGCGTACAAATGGATACAGGATCGGGAGGAAGCCAAGGATATCATTCATGAGCTTTTTGTTGCTTTATGGACGAAAAGAGAAAGCCTTTCTTTTCCGGATAACTTGTCTGCCTATCTTTATACTGCGGTTCGTAACCGCATCTTCAATGTCATTTCCCAACAAAAAACCGCTTCCAAATATTTAAATTCTCTGCAAGCTTTCATCGATGAGGAACAGCGTGCTACAGATCACCTGGTTCGTGAAAAGCAGTTGACCTTATTGATAGAAAAAGAAATTGCTGCTTTACCGGCTAAAATGAGAGCGGTTTTCGAACTCAGCAGAAAAGAACAATTGAGTCATAAGGAAATTGCGGAGCAGCTTAGCCTTTCCGAACAGACAGTTAGAAAACATGTACAGCATGCACTAAAGATCCTAAGGGTTAAATTGGGAATTATGGCATTTTTGTTCCTGATCTCTCATTGATTTTAGGGAGGTTCCCTGTCATTAAAAAATAATTCAATATTTCTTCATTTTTATTTACCCCCTATGGACAAGCTCTCTGTCTGTTCTTTTGATAGGGATAAACATATTCCTTCATACTATGACTAAACTAGACGCAAAACAGTTATTGATCAAACATCTTTCCGGCGAATGTACGGAAGAAGAGCAGGCGCTATTGGCGCAATGGCACTTGAACAGTACCGCAGATAGGGATGCTGAAATCGCTGGTTTTGATTTAAGTGAACAGGAACGTCAGGATGATCTTGATGAGATCTGGGCTAGACTGGAACCGGAAGAGGAGAAAGTACAGCTGGTAGAAGAGCAAATACAACAGGTAGAGGAGAAAAGAGCTCCACGTATTTTATGGCCTGTTATTGGCGTTGCCGCCGGTATCGCAATTGCATTAACCGCAGGATTGTTATTCTATAATTCTAAATCTGATAAGGATCCAAATCTGTTGGCAAATGCCGCTGGTCAGGAGCAAATACCTGCAGGAGGAAACAATGCTGTCCTTACGCTTGATGATGGAAGACAGATCTCTTTGTCGGACGCCAAAAAAGGAACGCTGGCAACCGAGTCAGGAATCAGCATCTCCAAAACTAAAGAAGGGCAACTGGTTTACCACCTTGCTAATGTAAACAAGCCCAATACCTACAATACGATTAGTACCCCTAATGGTGGACAATATCAGGTAGTGCTGCCAGATGGCACCAAAGTATGGCTGAACGCAGCTTCGTCTTTGAGGTTTCCCTTAACTTTTAATCAGCTGAGCCAACGCAAGGTGGAACTGAAAGGGGAAGCTTATTTTGAAGTAGCCAAACAATTGAATAAAGGCGAGAGAGTACCTTTTGTGGTGCAGACAGATCAGCAACAGGTAGAAGTATTAGGTACTCATTTTAATATCAATGCTTACAAAGATGAGCCGAGCTTGAAAACGACACTGATGGAGGGAAGCGTAAAAGTAACCAACCAGAAAAATGCAGTTGTCCTTAAACCAGGAGAGCAGGCTACTGGCACAAATCATCAATTGTTATTGGCAAAAGTAGACGCAGAAGAGGTGATCAGCTGGAAAAACGGCTTTTTCCGTTTCAACAATACCGATTTAAAAACAATCATGCGTCAGGCTTCGCGCTGGTACAATGTCGATGTCGTCTATGAAGGCAATATTCCTCCGCTATTAATTACGGGAGAAGTGAGCCGACAAGTCGATGCATCTGCATTTCTCGAGATGCTGAGGTACCTGAATGTTAAATTTAAAATAGAAAAGCAAACCAATGCCAGGAGTAAAATCCTCGTATCGCTTTAATCAACGAATCATAAACCATAAACTAAAAAAAGATGAAGAAACATTTACTAGCCCAAGAATAGGAACAGAAGATATTAACCCACAAATAACCGGGAAAGTGTTGAAGCACTTCCCCGGTAGAAGATCCTGATTGGTACTCGGGATCAATGTCCGGTTAATCATTTTTCTCTGTTGTCCTGATGGTAATCAGGACGAAAAAAACGGAACAATAGACCCAACTATTTTTAACCTAACCTTACAAATGTATGTATTTATTTAATACTTCAAAAGGTATGGACAAGGCTTGCCTTGCCCCATATTTTAAACCATTTCAGGCTATTTATGCAAGGCTTCTCAGCATAAATACCTTAACCAGAAGACAAATTATGATGCGGATTAATTTGATCACCATAATGATCACTATGACATTGGTACAAGCTGCTGCGAGTACCTTTGCTCAGAGAGTTACACTGCGAGAAAAAAATGCCAGTTTGCAGCAAGTACTCTTGTCTATTAAAAAACAAACGAATTACACCTTCCTTTACAACAGCGATCTTGTTAAATCGGCAAAGAAAGTAAGCGTAAACCTGGAGAATGTGAAATTGGAACAGGCACTGGATGCTTGTTTTCAAGATCAGGACCTGAGCTTCAAGATCATTGAAAATACCGTGGTGATTAAGAAAAAGGATTTCACGGTATTGGATCAGATCAAAAGCACTTTCAAGTTTGTGGAAGTAAAAGGTAAGGTGCTGGATGAATCAGGACTGCCTTTACCAGGAGCTACTGTTCAGGTGAAAGATACCAAGAAAACTGTAGTTACTGATGGCAATGGTGCATTCCAGATCCCTGCAGTAGACGAAAAAGCAATTCTGGTAGTCTCTTTTATTGGCTATAAAGTAAAAGAAGTGCCGGTAAGTCAGGGCAACCCTATAACGATTAAATTAGAAGTTAATCCTGGGCAGCTATCGGAGATATCGATTGTCTCTACTGGCTACCAGGACATCCCTAAAGAACGTGCGGCAGGATCCATTGTCTCTATCAATGCAGATAAAGACCTGAAAGGGAAGATGCAAACCAACATCCTGGATAGAATTGAAGGGATGGCTGCTGGTTTTACAAGTTATAGTAAAGAGGGAAAGACGCAATTTCAGATCCGTGGTGTTTCTTCTCTGAATGCAGAGGTGAAGCCACTTATCGTAGTAGATGGAGCTCCTTTTGAAGGTGATATTCAGGCAATCAATCCATCCGATGTAGAATCAGTGAACATATTGAAGGATGCGACTGCAGCTTCTATCTATGGCGCGCGTTCTGCGAATGGCGTAATTGTCATTACACTGAGAAAAGGAAAAAAAGGACCGGCAAAAATCGCATACAATGCAACCGCCAAATTTACTCCGCTTCCTAATCCGGATTATGCAAATAAAATGAGCAGCGCTGAGCTGGTTGATTTCCAGAGAGAAATGTTCGGCTACAGATCGAATTCTTATGAATCAATCGATCCGCGTAAGTCGATGAATGATGTTTACAGATTGTTGTACGATGCCAGACAAAAAGAAAAGGTGACTGGTAAATGGGATGCGACAGATGAAGCACAATTACAGACTGCTTTAGATTTCTACAGAAATAACGATAGATATGACCAGGTGGTAGACGAGTTTATGCGTAAAACTGCCATGGTACAACAACATAATTTGTCGCTTTCCGGAGGTTCAGATTTCTATACTTATAACCTGAGTGGAAATTACATGAACAACAATCCTTACGAGCGCGAACAAAGCAACAGCCGTGTAGGTTTTAACCTGAACAATACTTTCAATTTCACAAAATGGCTGAAAGTAAACGTAGGGGTATTGAGCAGTTCCCTGAAGGAAGATTACGACAATGGTACCATCGGTTTTAACATCCTGAACAATGGTAAAGCCTCTTACTACATGTTAAGAGACAACAACGGAAATCCGGTAAACTGGTACAACACCAAGTCTCAATTTGAAATTGACCGTTTAAATGCCCTGGGTTTACAGGATGAAAACTTTGCGCCTGTGAATGAGATGGGCAGTAAGCATTATAATAACAACAGCAATTACCTGAATCTGAATTTTAATGCAAATATTCAATTGGCAAAGGGACTGTCTTTGAATTTGCTTTATCAGAAGGAAAGAACAGACAACTATACCAAGCAATACCTGAACAAAAATGCTTATGAGGTGAAGACAATGATTAATGATGCTACGAGAATAAATTCGAATGGTAGCAGAGAATTTCTGATCCCTATGGGTGGACAGGTGGATGAAACCAGAGGAGATATCAATTCACATACTTTACGTGCGCAACTAAATTATAATAAAGAGTTTGGAGAGAAACATCGCATTGATTTTATTGCAGGTGCTGAACAACGTAGTACGCTTGCCACCAGCACAAGAGCATACCGTTATGGATACAACGACAACAGTCTTTCTTATGGTGTACTGGATGAAGTTTCCATAGGTAAGCCTCAGGTGGGTACAGAATCATTAGGCAATAGCTTCTATTATGCAAGAAACAAATATGAGGGAATCTTCAATAAAGAAGACCGATTTGTTTCTTTTTACGGTAACGGTTCTTATACTTTTGATCGTAAACTTACGGCCACTGCCAGTATCCGCATGGACCAATCAAATTTATTTGGTACTGATCCTAAGTATCAATATAAGCCATTATGGTCTACCGGATTATTGTATGTCCTTTCAGAAAATGACAATGATTGGTTAGATCGTCTGGCCATACGTGCTACTTATGGTATCAATGGGAATATCTCAAAAAAAGGAGGCCCATACCTGATCATGAAAGATTATGCGAGTCCAAATCCGATGAGCAATGAAGCACACGCTTATGTTGATAGTCCGCCGAATTCCGGATTACGCTGGGAAAAAACCAAAGTGACCAATCTAGGCCTGGACTTTAGCTTATTAAAAGCTAAGTTTTCTGGAAGTATAGATCTTTATAATAAGAATACGAGTGATTTATTAGGCGAGAGGAACCTGGATCCAACGCTTGGATGGGATAAGATGTTTATGAATTATGGTAGTATGCGCAACCGTGGGATAGATGTTTCCTTAACCAGCAAGAACATGTCTACACCTGATTTCAACTGGAGTACAACCATGAACTTCAATTACAATCAAAATGTGGTTACCAACATTGAAAATTCCGGCAATGCGATTTATGATTATGTAGAAGAGCCAAATACGAATATGAGGGTGGGTAAACCAATGGGCGCGATCTATAGCATCCGTTACAAAGGACTGGATGCTTCAGGAAGACCAATTGCCCTGACTAAAGATGGTAGAGAAGTGAGTAAAACAAACGACCTGACCGTAGATGATCTGATTTATCAAGGGACAGTTACACCACCTTTCTCGGCTTCATTAATGAACACTTTAAGCTATAAGAATTTTGACTTGTTTTTCATGTTCATTTACTATGGTGGAAATAAAATGCGTGATGTGATCAGCCCATATCTGACCAAATTGCCGGAACTGAACTATACCTCTAATATGGATAGATTAGCATTAAATTATTGGAAAAAACCTGGCGATGAAAATATCCCTGGAATAGCTCCTGGTTTTTACTCAAATGCTACGGCTGCTGTTACACAACTCTGGACGGCAGCAGATCAGAATGTTCAAAAGGCAGACTACATCAAATTAAGAGATGTCACGATCAGCTATTCCCTGGCTAATGCATTTTTGAAAAAGAATTTTATCCAAAAATTACGTTTGAGTTTCCAGGTACAAAACGCCTGGAGATGGTCGGCAAATAAGCAAAACTTGGATCCTGAGGTTTGGGGTGGTATGAGTACCATTCCCGTAAATAGTACTAGTGAAGTCGCAAAACCTGCGATTAAGCCACCTCCATCAAGAGGAGCTTTTATTCCGGCAACCTATACATTCGGATTGTCAGTTAATTTTTAATCCATAACCTATATACAAATGAAAAAGATATTTATTGCTTTATTACTTGCTGCAGCAGTCTTTACCGGATGTAAAGATTATCTGGATATTAAGCCTAAAGGATACACCATTCCTGAGGTTTTTGAGGACTATAAAAAGTTACTAAATAATAGGGACTTAAATTATAGCGCTTCTGCTTATCCAAATTTCCTGACGGATGATGCACAAACAGGAACATTAAAAGATGTAAATAGTAATACCGATTTTACCTTACGCTCATTATTAAAACGCAACTTGTATAGTTTTGAACACGGCGCGACTTTAGAATCGGGCAGTATGGATACCTTTTATGAGTCCGCTTATTCCAGGATTTTTACCTATAATGTGGTGATTAACAACATAGAAAATGTTCCAGATGGTGTACCTGCTCAAAAAAAACAGTTAAAAGCAGAGGCGCTTGTTGGAAGGGCTTTTGAATACTTTAATTTGGTAAATGGCTATTCCGTTCAATATGATGCGGCAACGGCAGCTACAGACCTGGGGGTTCCATTGGTGTTGTCGGAAGATGTGACCCTTAAATACATAAGAAATACAGTTGCAGAAGTGTATGCTCAGATTTTGAAGGATCTGTTGGAGGCACAACCCAACCTTGGTACCGTTGCAGATCATAAATTCCGTCCTACCAAAGCTGCTTGTTATGCACTTTTAAGTAAGACTTACCTGGTAATGGGCAAGTACACCGAGGCATTGCAAAATGCCAATGAAGCTTTGAAGGTGAATAAGAATTTAATCAGCTACCAGGATTATACCACTAAATTGGGAGTTACGTTTGGTAGAGTCATTACTATTGCGAAGCCAGAACTGTTCTTTCCTCCTGTAGAAAATAGCGTAGAGACTGTATGGGCTCGTAGAACAGCCCAAAGTGATGGCCATGTAATGGGTGAGTTATATGCAAGTAAAGATTTGCTGGATATTTATGCTAAAGATTTGCCTGGCGGTGGAATTGATAAACGTTTGAATCTTTTCTTTTGCACAGACTCTGCACAATTTGGTAGTAACCTGACCAGGTTTCCGGGAAGATCGATCTGGGCGCCTTATGTTGAATTCAACATGGCTTTCAGTACCGGAGAACTGATGTTAATTGCTGCCGAAGCAGAAGCCAGGATCGGTGATAAAGATATCGCTTTGCAACATTTATACACCCTGAGAAACAAACGTATTGTTGGCAATAAACCATTGATAGCAGCTACGAACGATGATGCCTTAGTTCTTGTGCTGGAAGAAAGAAGAAGAGAAATGCCTTTTCAGGGAATTACGCGTTTGATTGATTTGAAGCGTTTGAATAAAGACCCTCGTTTCGCCAAAACAGTAACCCATACTTTCGGAACACAGACCTTTACCTTACCGGCAAATGATCTGCGATATGTATTGCCTATCCCTCCAAAAGTATTGGCGCTAAATCCTTCCATTCCAGTGTTGGATCGCTAAGATAAATGACCTGGTTTTGTAGAGGCTTTGCTCATTTTGTTTGCAAAGCGCCTGCAAAACCGGTTTAATTTTCCAGGGCCAGTTTTTAGGTACCCTATAGTTTATAATATTAAATCACCCCAATTCCTTTTCAATATGAAATACCTTAACCTATTCCTGTTCCTGCTGATCGCTACTGGCATCAAAGCACAGGAAGGCATCAAATTTAACCAGACGACCACATGGGCTGCCACTACTGCCAAATCTGCTGAAGAAGGCAAGCTGATCTTTATCGATTGTTATACTTCCTGGTGTGCACCCTGCAAATGGATGGACAAAAATGTATTTACTGATCCGGCAGTTGCTGATTTCTTCAATACCCATTTCATCAATGCTAAAATTGACATGGAAAAAGGAGAAGGAGTTGAGCTTCGTAAAAAATATAATGTGCAGTCCTTCCCAACCTTCCTTTTTGTAAACGACAAAGGAGAGGTGATCCATAGAACTGCTTCAAAAATGTCTGTTGCCGAATTCCTGGAAGAAGGAAAGATGGCTACGGATCCAAAAAGAAACCTTTCTTTCTTGAGCCAGAAGTATGAATCCGGACAAAGGGATATTCCTTTTGTACTGGATTACTTCCTGGCATTACAGAAAACTAACCGTAATGCCGGTGAGCCTATCGGAAAAGACATTGTGGAACGCATCACTTTAACAGAATTGAATTCTGAATTGGGATGGAAAGCAATTAAAGCTTTAGCCAGAACAGAGGCTGACCGTTTAGGCGCGCACTTTATGGCCAATCAGCAAAACTATTCTAAATTTTCTACTGAAGAAGAAAGAGCTCAGCTACAAGATCGTTTGATCACCAGCACCATGTATGGATACCTGTACAGTAAGAACGAAAAAGCTTTCATGGACCGTCTTTCTTATTATAAAAACTCAGATAAAATTGAGCGTAGAAAACAAGGAATCATGTTGGAATCAGATTTCTATCTGGAGCGTAACCTGACTAAAGAGTATATCAAAATAACAGACGCAGCATTAAAAGGAGATCTGAAAGCTGATGCAGAAAAATTGAGTTTTCTGGCCAGAAGAGCTGATGGTAAAATAGGCCTAAGTGAGAGAGGTGCTCCAAATGCTAAAGCAGGTTCAAATCCTAAAATTTTAAAGCAGGCTTATAAAATGGCTAAACAGGCAGCATTACTGGAACCTGAGGAATATTCTATCCAAAGCACCTTTGCTAAAGTATGTTTAAGCCTTAAAAAGAAGGATGAAGCATTGGTAGCGGCAAAAAAATCAAGATTGCTTGCAGATGCAGAAACCTCTAAAATTCAAAAATTAGCACAGGATCTGCTGGATAAAATTGAGCTGTTGTAAGCTGGATACTCCTCAGACCAATTAGATAGTCGATTCAGCGCATAACAGGGAATCATACATAAACACACAAAATGAACAAAATATTAAAGACTTCAACTTTCTCACTAGGTTTAGCGATTTTGTTGAATGTAGCAGGAGCGAATGCTCAACAAGCAAAAAGTTTCAGCTTAAAGGGTGAACTTACCGGAGTAAAAGACGGAGATAAGATTTTATTAATCCGTAACATAGATCAGAATACCTCAGATACACTTTCTCAAACCATAAAAGGAGGGAAATTTGTATTGAAAGGAGTAGTCAACAATGGTGCTGAGTTTTTCAGTATCAGAGTGGAAAACAAACGCATCAGGTACAATGCATTTTTAGACAATTCCAATATGTCCATAAAAGCGAATGCGGATGATCTTTCTCAATCGGTTATCACTGGCTCTGCTGCACATACGGAATACCTGAAATTTTCGGATGCGATGGCTCCCTTGACGAATACCATGAGGGCCTTGAATAAAGAATATGGCGAAGCTAAGAATGCCAGTAATTCTGAAAAAATGGCTGCAATCAGTCAGCAGTTCGATGAAATTGAAGGAGAACAGACTAAGGTAACGGCTAATTTCATCAGGAACAATCCTGACTCTTATTATACCCCATATCTGATCTTAAAGGGTGATGTTGAACCAACCGCTACTTTACCAATTTACAATGCATTATCAGTAGTTGTAAAAAAGAGCACTTATGGCATACAGTTAAAAGCTCGTTTAGATGCCTTAGCTAGTGTTGCTATCGGTGTTAAAGCACCGAACTTCAGTGCGCAAACTCCGGAAGGAACTACATTGTCTTTAAATGAAGTGGTAGCCAAAGGGAAATATACATTGATTGATTTCTGGGCTTCCTGGTGTGCACCATGCAGACAAGAAAATCCAAACCTTGTAGCTGCTTACGAGAAGTTCCATGATAAAGGATTAAATGTATTGGGCGTTTCTTTAGATAAGCCAACTGCCGCTGCCGCGTGGAAGAAAGCAATTGCTGATGATAAATTAACCTGGTACCAGATTTCTGATCTTCAGTACTGGCAAAGTCCAATGGTGAAACTTTATGCCGTAAGGGGGATTCCTCACTCTGTGTTAGTGGACGCCAATGGAATTATCGTTGCAAAGGACCTAAGAGGTAAAGCGCTCCATGATAAGCTTGCAGAACTCCTGAAATAAGCGTATATTGATATAACGCTGAATGGGCTTGTTGAACTGTTTCGTTTCAGTTCAACAAGCCTGTTTTTTTTTCCGGAAATTCCTGCCAATTTTTTCTTGCTGAGTCTTTACTGAGTTTGAGAAGAGACTGAGATGAGTCCATGTTTTTTTAATCTTCTATAGATCATTGATAGGTGGTTGATAGGTCCTTGATAGGTCAAAGAGACCTTTGAACTACCTGGAGAGGCCCTGTTTAGACCTAAGTATTTCCAGATGAAATTCGAACTCAGTCCGAATTCACCTGCTATTCAATAAGTGATCAGTGTTTTGAATTTGTTGATGGGGAGGCTATTGAATTTATCCTAAACGATTAGGTATAAAAAAAGCCCCTGGTTGATAAGGGGCTTTAAATTTCTTTTGTATGATATTAGTAAGGAAAATCGTCGTTACTTTTCGCTACGCCTTCGTGGTTCTCAGAGTATTCGTAACGTTTTTCAACCACATCCTGGTGGTTTTTAATGTAATCAACAGTTTCATTCAATCCTTCTGCAAACTTCTCAAAATCCTCTTTATATAGGAAGATTTTATGCTTTACAAACACACCGTCTTCTAGTCTTTTTTTACTCTCAGTTAAAGTAAGGTAATAGTCCCCTGATCTTGTCGCTTTTACGTCGAAAAAGTACGTTCTTTTACCGGCCCTTACTTTCTTCGAAAAAACCTCTTCTCTCTCTTTGTTGTCAAATTCTCCCATGGTTGGTATTAATCTTGGTTTTGGTTCGGGTAAATATAAAGCAATAATTATTAAACTTCAAAATAGAAAATTACACAAAAGAACTTTCATTTACCTAAATCAGATGAAAAAACAAGGATTATCTGTTTTTAATCCCTCTTATATCGCAGAACTGCTGTTGCTTTCCTCTTCCAATAATTGATTTTGATACATTTCTGCATAAGCACCTTTAATTTGAAGTAATTCTGTATGCGTACCCTGTTCAATGATCTTCCCATCATCTAAGACCAGGATTTTATTGGCATTTTTTATGGTGGATATGCGGTGTGCGATCAGAATACTGGTCTTGCCTTTCATTAAACGTCCGAGGTTGTTCAGAATTTCTTCTTCCGTACGTGTGTCCACTGCGGACAAACAATCGTCGAAAATCAAGACTTTAGGTTCCTTAATCAAAGCACGTGCAATAGATACCCGCTGTTTTTGTCCGCCGGAAAGGGTAATGCCTCTTTCTCCAAGCATTGTCTCAAATTTATGCTCGAAATGGATGATGTTCTGGTATACCGCCGCATTTTTGGCTGCCTGTATTACCTCATCCTCATTAACTTCATCCAGACCAAAGGCAATGTTATTTTTGATCGTATCCGAAAACAAAAAGACCTCCTGTGGTACGAAGCCAAACTGACTTCTATAATGTTGCAGGTTGAGTGTATTGATTGGCGCCCCGTCCATCGTCACTTTGCCCTCATCCACATCATACATGCGCATCATCAGATTGGCAAGTGTAGATTTTCCAGAACCTGTACGGCCGATGATGGCTACAAACTGACCTTGCTCAATTTCAAAGCTGATATTTTTTAAAGCTTGTATGCCGGTATCCGGATAGGTGAAGCTTACATTTTCAAACCTGATATTTCCATTCACAGCTTGCACTTCCGCCTTCCCGGATACAATTTCCGGTTTCAAATGAAGGAATTCATTGATCCTTTTTTGAGAAGCTGAAGCACGTTGAATTAGGGTGGTTACCCAACCCAGCATCGATACCGGGAAAGTAAGCTGGTTGACGTATACAATAAACTCTGCAATATTTCCTGGAGTAATGGCTCCTTCGATTACCTGCTTCCCTCCAATATATACGGTTAAGATGGTACTCAAGCCAACAAGTAGAAGCATCGTGGGGTAGAATAAAGCCTGCACTTTTACCAATCCCATGGCATTGTTTTTATAACCTTGACTTTCTGCGGCAAAAACTGCTTTCGTATGGTCTTCGCGCACATAAGACTTGATCACGCGTATACCAGAAAACCTTTCCTGAACAAAACTGCTCAAGCGGGAAAGTTGCTCCTGGATCTGCTCACTTCTTTTATTGATAATGGTATTGACAAAATAAATGATCACCACCAGTACGGGTAGGGGCAATAAGGAGAAAATGGCAAGGGTACTATTGACCTGGAACATCGCATAAATGATCAGTACGAATAATACCGCGGTATTGATGGTGTACATAATTGCTGGACCAACATACATCCTAACCCGGTTCACATCTTCAGTGGCACGATTCATTAAATCTCCGGTATTGTTGCGGCGATAAAAACCTAGACTCAGCTCCTGGTAATGTGCGTAAATCTCATTCTTCATGTCGTACTCAATATGTCTGGACATCAGAATAATGGTTTGACGCATAAAAAACAGGAATACTCCCCTTAACAGGTATAGCACCAGCACCAGCATTCCAAAATAGAAGAGACTCTGACTAAAGATATCATAAATGATGTTGCGGCGTTCAAAACCTTCGAACAAGCCATATATCTGTATGTTTTCCGTAATTAAATTGAAGGCATGGCCAATGACTTGTGCCGGAATCACCGCGAAGATATTCGAGATGACCACGAAAAACACCCCTGGAATTATCCACCATTTATATTTATAGAAATATTTATTTAAAAATTTGAGGTGCTTCATGAATGAGCAAAGTTAGCCAAATGAAGGTAATTTTTTTAAAGTCTTTGGTTAAAACTGTGTAAATAATGTTTTTTTTATGCTAGTTTTGCGACATATCTGATAAACAAAATTATATGCCTGATAATAGTTCTCTTGTGAATTCAGTTTTAGATCAGTTAAGCGCCGCAGGGCATAAAAAGGTCGTTTTTTGCAATGATCCCGATACCGGTTTAAAAGCCATCATCGCTGTTCATGATACCACATTAGGTCCAGCTTTAGGCGGAACAAGGATGTGGAGCTATGTTACAGAAGCGGAAGCATTGGAAGATGTACTCAGATTATCCAGAGGGATGACCTATAAAGCAGCCATCACCGGCTTAAATATTGGCGGTGGTAAAGCAGTAATTATCGGGGATTCCAGAAAAGGGAAATCTGAAGCCATGATGCGTAGCTACGGCAGATTTATCAGAAACATGAATGGAGAATTCATCACGGCAGAAGATTTGGGTACCACCACTAAAGATATGGAGTATATCCGTATGGAAACCGAGCATGTTACCGGCGTTCCAGAATCTTTAGGCGGAGCAGGAAACCCGGCACCACATACCGCAAAAGGTGTGTTTTTGGGCATTAAAGCTTGCGTAAAAGAGGTGTTTGGAACAGATATGCTGGCAGGGCGTTCAGTAGTAGTGCAAGGGATTGGTAATGTAGGAGAACACCTGGTAGAGCTGTTAAGAGCAGAAAATGTAGAAGTATACATCAGTGATATCAACGAAGAACGTTTGCAGCATGTTGCACGTACTTATAAAGCCAAACCTATTGCTGCGGATAAAATATTTGGTATTGATGCCGATATTTATGCGCCATGTGCCTTAGGAGCTACGGTGAATGATAGAACCATTCCTAAAATGAAGTTTGCGATTATCGCAGGTTCTGCAAACAATCAGTTGGCAGATGAGCAGGTACATGGTAAGCTGTTATTAGAAAAGGGCATACTATTTGCGCCGGATTACCTGATCAATGCCGGTGGTTTGATCAGTTGCTATTCTGAATTGACGGGTTACGGAAAGAAACGTACCATTCAGCTGACAGAAAATATATACAATGCCACGCGCGACGTGATTAGAATGTCTAAGAAAGACAATATCCCAACGATTTGGGCCGCTAATCGCATTGCTGAACAAAGAATAATTGATATCAAGAAAATAAAATCATCATTTTAGTACACAAATCACAAATTAAATAACCCGGTAATTTACCACTCGTTCTTACACATTCATGTTAAATAGAAGGCACTTAAGAATTAAAGCTTTGCAAAATATTTTTGCATCGCAAATGACAGACAAGAAAGATTTAGCTTCCTCAAAAAAAGCTTTAATGGAAAGTATTGACAGCGTGTACGAGATGTACATCTGGATGCTATCACTTCTTGTTGAGGTCACAGAATACACTAGCATTGATGCTATTGAAAGGTCAAATAAACATTTGCCTACCCCAGAGGATCTCAATCCTAACATGAAACTGCTTCATAATAAGTTTGCGGTAACTCTAAAAGAAAACCCAGACTTTAAAGACAACGTCAACAAATACCAGATCAACTGGATGTCTGACCCTGAATTTGTAAAAGGTATCTTCAATGCCTTAAAAGTTACCCCTGAATATATCGCTTACCTTGCAGATGAGGACAATAGTTTAGAGGAATCAAAAGTGATCATCAAATTTATCTTTAGAAAGATTATTTTGAAAAGTCACAACATCATTCAAGCTTTTGAGGATAAATTTATCAACTGGTCTGTAGATAAAGAAGTGATGCAAGGAATGGTTGCTAAAACTTTAAAGAACTTTACTTCCGAAGATCCACGTAAAAACAAACTGACGCCAATTTCTCAGGATTGGGAAGAGGATAAGAAATTCGTAGAAGATCTATTCGTTTACACCCTGAAAAACAACAAAGAATACCAGGAACTTATCGCTGAGCGTACTAAAAACTGGGAGTCGGAAAGGATTGCATTAATGGATACTATTTTGATGAAAATGGCGATCTGTGAGTTGTTAAACTTCCCATCAATTCCTGTTAAAGTAACGATTAACGAGTATCTTGATCTATCAAAAGATTACAGTACTCCGAAAAGTAATTCGTTTATTAACGGTATCTTGGACAAAATTTTAGGTGACCTGAAAAGAACGGATAGCATCCATAAATTAGGTCGCGGATTAATCGAAGAATAAAAAATATGAAACGAATCTTGTTAATTGCAATTGCAGCAATGACATTTGCTTCCTGTCAAAATGCAACGAAAACAGCTGGTGGAAATACTGAAGCAGGGACAACCTCTCTGGCTGAAGGTACTGACCCGGTTGCCGCAGCTGATGCCGCAGTAATGTCATTTGATAATGAAAACTATAATTTCGGTAAAATTGCTCCGGGAGAAAAAGTTCATTACAGCTATACCTTTAAAAACACTGGAAAAAGCCCTTTAATCATTACCAATGCTACCGCAACTTGTGGTTGTACGGTTCCTGAGATTCCTAAAGAGCCAATTCTTCCAGGTGCAACAGGTAGCATTAAAGTAGTATTCGACAGTCAAGGCAAGTTTGGAATGCAGGATAAAGTGGTTACGGTTACTTCCAATGCAAATCCAACAGTAGCAGAACTGCACTTAACAGGAGAAATTAAAGAAAAGTAAATACTAATAAAATCTTATATATAATCATATGATGTCAACAGTAATCTTACAAGCAACAGGTGGTAGCAGCATGCTAGGTACCCTGGTACCAATGGTTTTAATCATGGTGGTATTTTATTTTTTCATGATCAGACCGCAGGTTAAAAAAGCTAAAGATCATAAGAAATTGGTTGAAGAGTTGAAAAAAGGAGATAAAATTGTGACTACTGCCGGTATCCACGGTAAAATTGTAGACATGAACGACACTACTTTCGTAATTGAAGTAGAGAGTGGTACTAAAATCCGTTTTGATAAAACTTCGGTCTCTTTAGATGCAACGAAAGCTGCAAGCCCTAAAGTTGATCTTGCTAAAACTGACGCTCCAAAAGCATAGGTTTAACAGCTATACTGCTAAAAGCCGCATCCTTGTTTGGTGCGGCTTTTGCATTTGAGTATATTTGTTTACTTTGTCTATATGCCCATCATCAAACTCACAAAAGTAGAGCAAAAGCGTTTTCTGGCGCTGGTCACCTGTCTGTTCCTGGCTGTTGCGGCATGGTTATTCATGGCATTAAACAATAAATATGTTTATACTGCCAAGACGGTTCTCGACTATAAGAACTTTCCTCAGAAAAAAGCCTTTCATCCGCTGCAATCAGATACGGTAGATTTACAGGTGGAAGGAACGGGCTGGCAGTTGTTATTTGCACGTTTGAGAATCAAACCACAGTCGATCTCTATCAACCTGGAAAAACTAAACAACAGGAATTATGTGCTGTTTTCAGAACAACTGTTCAATGTTAACCGTCAGCTGGAATCTTCTCAAAAGATTATTTCTGTAAAACCGGATACGCTGTATTTTGATTTTTCTGAAAGGAGAGTGAAAAGAGTACCTGTGAAACTGGTTTCCAATCTACGTTTTGCACCACAATATGGGGTTTCCAATGCCATAAAGATCAATCCTGATTATGTCACCATTTCCGGACCGGAAGAAGATATCATGAAGATCAAGGAATGGAATACGGATAGCCTGAAATTAGAAGACATTCAAAGCAGCACGGTAGCCAGAGTAGCAATGGTGCAAAATAAGATGAAGAATGTCAACATTTTTCCAACGAGTGTAGATGTGAAATTATCTGTGGATGAGTTTACGGAAAAAGTAATAGAAGTGCCTTTAAAGGTGATCAATAATAAAGAGTATTACAATGTAAAACTCTACCCCAAGAAAGTGAAAGTTACTTTAATGGTGGCTTTGTCTAAATACGCACAGGTAAATGAAGAATTCATCGAGGCGGTAGTGGACATGAATGAATGGAAAGTTTTTCAGCACAATGAATTGACAGTGCGACTGATCCGCTTTCCGGAATATTGCAAACTGGTGCAGATTAAGCCTGCTAAAGTAGATTTTATCATAGAGAAATAATGCTGAAAATAGGAATAACAGGCGGGATAGGGAGTGGAAAAACTACGGTATGCCGGGTTTTTGAAACCTTGGGTATTCCGGTTTTTTACGCGGATACGGTAGCCAAGCAAATCATGGTGATGGATCCTATTTTGGTTCAGGGCGTAAAAGATACTTTCGGAAAAGAAAGTTATACGGCTGAAGGGCTTTTGAATAATAAACACATCGCCGGAATTGTCTTTAATCAACTGGCAGAACTGGAAAAGTTAAATCAACTGGTTCATCCGGCTGTATTCCGTGCTTTCGACAAATGGCTGGCTCAGGTTTCTCCAAATGTTCCTTATATTCTCAAAGAAGCAGCTTTGCTTTTTGAAAGCGGTTCGTACCAGATGTGCGATCGTAACGTGCTGGTCATTGCCCCTATAGAAACTAGATTGCAGCGCGTCATGGAACGCGATGGTGTAACAGAGGAGCAAGTGAGGGCACGCATGGATAAACAGCTCTCCGACGAGGAAAAGGCTAAAATGGCCGATATGCTGATTCACAACAATGAAACAGATTCTTTAATTACACAAGTGATGGATTTACACCGTCAATTCTTAAATATAACCCCTTAATGATATTAGATGATTTTATAGTTGCTACAAAAACTGGTTTATTTTGTAGATATGGTGATTTTTATCTGGATCCAAAGGAAATAGTAAAAGACGCAGTGATCTCCCATGCCCATGGAGACCATGCCATCGGTGGTAACCTGAAGGTATATTGCACGGAAACGACTTCATTGTTTATGAAGCACCGTTATAAGAAATTTGCTGCTGGTGAATTTCATTTGAAAGGATATCATGAACATTTTACACTGAACGGTGTTAAAATCAGCTTTATTCCTGCAGGCCATATTTTAGGTTCTGCCATGATTTTAATGGAATATCAGGGCGTAAGATACCTGTACACAGGAGATTATAAGTTACAGCCTGATAAAACCTGTGAGCCGATTGAATTTGTTTCTGCAGATGTTCTGATTACGGAGACTACTTTTGCAGATCCGAACACGCGTCACCCTGTAGCAGAAGAAGAGATTTTGAAGCTGAATGGCACGCAAAGTAACATTATGCTAGGCGCTTATGCCCTGGGTAAATGTCAGCGCCTGATCAGTCTGATGAACTACCATTGTCCGGAAAAAAGGATACTGGTACACCATAGCATGATGCCTTTTGTGAAAATTTATGAGCAGAATGGCATAAATATGGGGAAATATGAAATGTACGATCGTAAGGTGATGAAGAATACACCAAACAATATGGTATACATGGTTCCTCCAATGGTCTTTAGAAGCTATTTTAGGGCAATAAACGTGATTAGAGTATTCGCTACGGGTTGGAAACACTTACAAAGTAACAGTGAGATTCAATTGTATGTATCGGATCATGCCGATTGGAATGACATCATCTATACCATTGATCAAGTGAAACCTACGCAGGTTTGGACCAATCATGGTGATGGAAAGCAGTTAAAAGAACATTTTTCGAATAGTTTGGTCGTTAAATTGCTTACTTAATATGATAGAAGGGGTAGACTATTATTTGAACGAGGATGGACTGATGGTTTTCACGGAAGCCTATCATCTCAAAAGAGGCTATTGCTGTAAGAATAAATGTAAACATTGCCCATGGGGCTACGGTAAAAAAAAGACCAGAACCAAGGATGGGGACCAGAATTAATGGAATGACTGAGATGCAGTTGGAGAAAGAAATAAAAGCGACAAAATTTAAAAATATATACCAACAGGTAATTGCCAATCTGGTATTTAGCAATAGCTGGTGCAACGACTATTTTAAACAGGTGATTGCTCCTTATGAAATTACTCCTCAGCAGTTCAATATTCTAAGGATCTTAAGAGGGCAATATCCGGCGCCTTCCACAATTAACCTGTTAAAATCAAGGATGTTGGATAAGATGTGTGATGCTTCCCGCATCACGGAGCGTCTGGTGCAAAAGAAATTGGTAGCCAAAAGTGTCAATGTTCATGATAAAAGGGCGGTAGACATCCTGATTACAGAAAAGGGATTGAATCTGCTCCTGAAAATGGATGAGGGGGTAGACCTCTCCGCACTTGCTGCAAAAAACTTATCAAAAGAAGAGGCGCAGTTATTAAACGATCTATTGGATAAAATGAGAGGTTAATCCTTCATAAGGTATCATAATAAAAAAGCCTTCAAAAAGTATTTAGCTTTTTGAAGGCTTTTTTATGAATAAGGAAATCTTTTTGATGAAGGAAATCTTTTTGATGAAGGATGTCTGTTTTATGGAATTCTGTTAAATAAAGTTAAAGTAATTCTATTTGTAAGAATGAATGTCGATTTTTAAATGAATCAATCTCATTATAAATGAAATCATTTAAAGCTTACTTAGCAGTCATCTTTGCTTTTTCGATATTTATTCCGGCGCAATTATTTGCTCAGGAAAACGAGGCTCTGATAATTAATCGATTAAACACAGTCATTAAGCCTATTGAAACTCTTAACCCGACGGCTGATTTCAAAGATATTGGCTTTTTAAAGGAAAGGCTAAAAGATAAAGAATTGATTGCTTTGGGGGAAGTGACTCATGGGACGGCAGAGGTTTACGAATATAGGGATCGTTTAGTAAGGTTCCTTGTGACTACACTTGGTTATAAAGCGATTGCTTTTGAGAGTGATTTTACAGCACTAGAAAACGTTGATAATTACATTACCGGAAAAACAGATAGTTTGGTGTTCCTATTTGGCAGTCCTGTAATCTCTACTAACAGATCAATGATCGAATGGTTGAAGAAATACAATCAGGATAAATCGGATTCCGATAAAGTTCATGTTTATGGGATCGAAGCAAGAGGCTTCACTAATGTGATTAATAAGGTAATCGAGTTAAATCCATCCATAGAAAGCGTTGATAAAGTGTTCCTGGAGAAAATTAGCCTCAAACCCTATCAGAAAATAGAGAAACAGGAAATTAAAGATATTAAAGGAATTTTAACTAAGCTTCGAAACCTGGAAGGCTCAGACCTTAGCAAGCATTATATTGAAATGTTAAATCAGGTAACAGATGGTTATTATGAAACTAAAATAGGCTATAGAGATCGTGTTATGGCTAGCAATATCATTTGGATCAAAGAGCGGGCTAAAGATAATAAGTTGATTTTATGGGCGCATAATGGCCATGTGGCAAAAACCGAACTATATAATAATCCCGCAGCAGGAATGCTGCTCCATAGAAAATATGCTTCCAAATATTTTATGATAGCTACGGATTTCAACTCAGGTAAAGCTTATGTAAACGTTGTTAAAAATAAATCTCTGTTGGGATTTCAGCCTTACTACTTTCCAGAGGTGGATACGAAAGATGCCTATGAGTTTTATTTTAAACAATGTAAGTTCAAAAACTTTATCATCGATATTGACGAAGTATCGAAAGATCCGATTCTGAATGATTTTTTAACCAGACCACTTAATATGAGGATGATTGGAGCTACGAGTACTCCGGTAAATAAGAAGTTGTCGATTTCAAAGAACTTCGACATGGTTGTTTTTTTCGATAAAACAAATAGTAGTCAGTAAGGACTAAATTAAGGAAAACTGATTGGATTGATGAACTGGATTTGGTTAGATCCCATAATAAATAGGCTCGTATCATAAATAATTGATACGAGCCTATTTGTTATAAATATTTTTGTGGTTGTTAATGCTGATGCGTTTGTCCGGTCATGAAATAACCGATTAAAGCGATGCCTACACCGCATAATACGGCGATCATTTTTCTTTTACTCACTTTATGGTCTACGCTGGATTCAAATAGAATCGTGGTAGAGATATGTAAAAAGATACCAATCACAATACCCATAATCTTATTGAAATAGTCTTCTACGCCACCGATAGTGCCGTTGCTCAGCCCATAACTTACATAGAAACCTAATGGTGCCATAATTGCGAAAATGCTGATGTAAAATAGCACGCTGTTTCTGTTGAATTTGCTTTGCAGCAGGATGCTGGCCAGGGCAAAAGCTGCTGGAATATGGTGTAGAGAGATCCCGAAAATCAAGGCGTTATGTTGGTCTTTAGCCAAAGGCATTCCTTCCAGAAAGGCATGTAGACAAAGACTGATCATGATTCCATAAGGGAATGCTTTAGAATCTCCGTGTTTATGGATGTGGCCATGTTCTACGCCTTCAGAAAACTGTTCTAACAGAATCTGGAATAGAAATCCAATCAGGATAAAAATACCGATTGAGGCATGATCAGGGCCGCTATAAGCTTCCGGAATCAGGTGTAATACCGTAATGGCGAATAAATAAGCTCCACTAAAGGAAAGGATTAACTTTAGCAGCTGAGATTTATCGCTCTTCACCATAAAGATGGCAGAGCCTCCTAAAAAGGCGCTAAAGAATAAAATGAGCAACTTCCAGATTTCCATTATACTTGTGGTTGTATTTTTTTGTAGATGATTGAAGTCGTGAAACCAATTAGACTGCCTAGTAAAGCGCCCACCATGGTGTCAATAGGGTAGTGAACCCCGACATAAACTTGTGAGAAAGAAATGATAAATGCCCAGGCGATTCCGATTGGTAAAATAGGCTTCCATTTATCATAGAATACGAAAATCAGGAATACTGCCATGGCAAAATGATTGGTCGCATGCGCAGAAGGAAAACTGAAGCCACTACCACATGGTACACGGCGAACCAACTCTCCAACTAAATCCAGGTCGTTACAAGGTCTAAGGCGTCCTGCCAATGGTTTGATGACTCTGGAAGCGATTAAATCGCCCATTGCTACAGTAAAAGAAAGCATTCCAATAATATACCATCCTCTTTTTTTGTATTCTTTAACGCAAAAGATGATGATAAATAGGTATAATGGCATCCAGAAATAACGGTTACGCATCAATGGAAGGAGCCAGTCGAAAAATGGATTGGCCATATCCCGGTTCACTTTCAGGAACAATTCTACGTCAAATTGGTGCAGACTTTCTAGCATATTTTTTTGCAGATTAAAATCAAACGGTCAGATTTTGTCTCGTCGAATGCATCTAAAGCATAATTACCAAAGGTTTCTATGATTTGTAGGCCACTTTTTAGTAACATTCTTTCGAAATCTTCTTTTTGGAAGGCCTGAACACGTTCTTCAAAAGCGAAGGCTTTATTGCGGTGTTCAAAATTGATATGTTTGATGATTTTCCCATCCGCAACAAATTTATGAAGGTCGAATTCAATACCATCCATCGTTTTTGTTTCCCGTTGCGTCAGGTTTTTGATAATCTTTTGGGTATTGAAATAGTCGATAACCAGGGTTCCATCAGGTTTTAAACTTTTTCTGAAGGAGGTTAAAGCACTCACATGTTCTTTTTCTGTTTCAAAATAGCCGAAACTGGTGAACAGGTTTAAGGCGATGTCAAAGTAATTGATGAATGACAACTTGCGCATGTCATGCACGAAAAAGTGCAGGTTCTTTTGTTCAAACTGCTGCGCGTACTTGATACTTTGTTCGGAAAGGTCAACCCCAGTAACGTCGTAACCTTTTTTATTCAGGTAAATTGAATGTCTGCCGCGACCACAGGCGATGTCCATAATTTTGGAATCTGCAGCAGGCTTCAGGTATGCCGACAGATTATCGATTAAGAATTCTGCCTCAGCATCATTACGTTGACTATATAAAATATGATAATAGGGAGAGTTGAACCAATATTGAAACCACTTGCGCTGCATAAAGCCCGTTTTTGTTGATGTTTAGGAAAAACACAAATATAGTATTTTCAAATGCAACATTGAGGATTATTTGAGCTCCCCAGTCGATTTTAATGATGTTAATTTTACGATTTGGGCTGGTATAAATCAGTCTTTATGTTGTTTTTTTGCTATTTTTGAAAAAAAAACCGAATAACTTGACACTAATAAAATCTATCTCTGGAATAAGAGGAACCATCGGAGGAATTGCCGGTAATGGTTTAACTCCTATTGATATCGTTAAATTTACAGCAGCTTACGGCTCTTGGATTATCAATAAAACGAATATTAAGAAAATTGTTGTTGGACGTGATGCCAGAATTTCTGGTGAAATGGTGAACAACCTGGTGATTGGAACACTGCAAGGCTTAGGCATTGAGGTGATTGATCTTGGTTTATCGACTACCCCAACAGTAGAAATCGCAGTGCCACTTGAAAAAGCTGGTGGTGGGATCATCTTAACTGCAAGTCACAATCCAAAACAATGGAATGCCTTGAAATTATTGAATAATAAGGGAGAATTCATCAGCGATGCGGATGGAAAGGAACTTTTAGAGATGGCAGAGAAAGCAGAATTTAGCTTTGCTGAGGTAGATGACCTGGGAACGGTAACAAAAGATGATAGCTATTTGCAAAAACACATTGATGCTGTTCTAGCTTTACCATTGGTAGATGTTGCCGCAATTAAAGCAGCAAACTTCAAAATTGCGATCGACTGTGTGAACTCTACCGGAGGGATTTTTGTTCCAGCTTTATTGAAAGCTTTAGGCGTAGAGACGGTTTATGAATTGTACTGTACACCTGATGGCCATTTCCCACACAACCCAGAGCCTTTACCAGAAAACTTAACGGAAATCGCTAAGGTGGTAAAAGCTAAAAACGCTGATTTAGGTATCGTAGTAGATCCTGATGTAGACCGTTTATGCTTTGTATGTGAAGATGGTGCCATGTTCGGTGAAGAATATACTTTAGTTGCTGTTGCAGATTACGTGCTTCAAAATACTCCTGGAAATACGGTTTCTAACCTTTCTTCGACCAGAGCATTGAGAGATGTGACGGAAAAAGCAGGTATGGAATACCATGCCTCAGCAGTTGGTGAAGTAAACGTTGTGAATCAAATGAAAGCAAACAATGCGATCATCGGTGGTGAAGGTAATGGTGGTATCATCTATCCTGAATCTCATTATGGCCGTGATGCTTTAGTAGGTATTGGTTTATTCCTGACGCATTTGGCGAAGTTTGGTAAGTCGATTTCTCTTTTGAGAAGCAGCTACCCAGCTTATTATATCTCAAAAAATAAAATTACGCTTACCCCTGAAATGGACATCGATGCTTTATTGGTTAAAGTTCAGGAGAAATATAAAAATCAACCAACCAGCACTATTGATGGTTTGAAGATAGAATTTGATAAGGAATGGGTGCATTTGCGCAGGTCTAATACAGAGCCAATCATTCGTATCTATAGTGAAGCTGGCAGCGAAACTGTTGCTGAAAACCTGGCTTCGAAGATCATATCAGATATTAAAGAAATTTTAAAATTGAACTAATGAAGGCAAACAGGATCTATTTAGACAATGCGGCAACAACACCTTTGGATCCAGAGGTGATTTCGGAGATGGTGAATGTAATGACTAATTATTACGGGAATCCATCTGCTATTCATGCTCAGGGTAGAGAGGTAAGAACGCTGGTTGAAAAAGCAAGAAAATCGGTTGCCGGGCTCTTAAATGCGACTCCTGCAGAGATCTTTTTTACTTCTGGAGGTACAGAAGCCGACAATACCGCTATTCGTTGTGGAATTGCCGCTTTTAATATCAAACATGCAATTACCTCAAAAATAGAACACCATGCAGTAGAACATACTTTAGGGATGCTACTGAAACAAGGCATAATTGAAAAGTTAAGCTTTGTGAATATCGATACGAAAGGCAATATTGATTACGACCACCTGGAGCAATTGTTAAAGGAAAACGGACGTACTTTTGTTTCTTTAATGCATGCCAATAATGAGTTGGGTACCCTAACTGATATTGAGCGAGTAGGGGAGATCTGTGAGCAATATGATGCCATTTATCACTGTGATACCGTTCAAACGATGGGTCATTATGTGCATGATGTTAGAAAACTGAAAGCGCATTTCATCGTGTGTTCTGCACATAAATTGCATGGTCCTAAAGGCGTTGGTTTCTTATTTGTGAACCACAATGTGAAAATCCCCCCAATGATTTATGGTGGTGCCCAGGAACGTAATATGCGTGGTGGTACAGAAAATGTATATGGTATTATTGGGCTATCTAAAGCTCTTGAAATGGCCTATGCAGATATGGAAAGTCACCAGAACCACATTCAGGGATTAAAAAATTACCTGAAAAACAGGTTGAGTACAGAGATTGCTGACATTAGCTTCAACGGGGAGACAGATGCAGATAAGAGTTTATATACGGTACTGAATGTTTCTTTCCCGGCAATGGACATGTCTGATATGTTGTTGTTTAACCTGGATATTAACGGTGTTTCTGCCTCTGGTGGAAGTGCTTGTTCGTCTGGATCTAGCATCGGCTCTCACGTGTTAAACGGTATTCAGGCAGATCCGAACAGACCATCTGTGAGGTTCTCTTTTAGTAAGTACAACACTAAAGAGGAGCTGGATATTGTAGTAGATAAAGTAAAACAAATCGTAAGTCAGAACGTTACAGCATAAAGATTTTCTTTATGAAGTTTCACAGAATTACAACGGCCAGCGATCCCTCGCTGACCTTCATAAAAAAACTATATGAGGATGCCTTCCCTCCGCATGAGCGGAGGGATTGGGATTCCTTATTGAAACTCATCCCCGAAAGCCAGGAAATGCACCTGGATTTGATACATACTGACGATGGGCATATTGGTTTTATCATCTGGTGGGAGATTTCAGGTAGTTATTTCGTAGAACATTTTGCAATTGATGCGGAATTAAGAGGCAAGAATTACGGTGCCTCTGTACTCAATTATTATAAATCACTGCTTCCTGGCAGGATTCTGTTAGAAGTAGAACCTCCTGAAGATGAATATTCTATTAGACGGATAGGTTTTTACGAGCGTTTGGGCTTTCAGATTCAGGATTTTAGTTACAGACAACCTTCTTATACCAATCCTCTGGAATCTTATCCTATGCTACTCATGGGAACTCAGATTTTTGAGGAAAGCGAGCTGACCGTTTTAACAAAGCTGATCAAAGAAAAAATCTACGGTCAGAATGCTGTGAAAACCAGGTAATTTTTTTCTTTTTTTTTATACAAAACATATTTGATTTTACGTTGTTACCGTAATGAGTCTACGGTAAAATCAATAAATCATAATGTTATGGAAAAGCCGGTAAATAAGAACGAAAAACACAGTCACCGGAAAACGGTGTACAAAGAGGAAGAAGACTTTGGGAACAACAAGCCAGATACTGGCGACACCTCTTCTGCAGGAGATTTTAGTCGGACAGTTTTTTTAAAGAAGCACCACAGGACTAATAAACCTATGGGATCCAGCCATGAGCCGGGAACCTTCCCTGGAAGATAAAATCAGCAGTACTCAAAGATCTAAGGTAACATTTACAGCTACATTGCAAAAGAAGGCACTATATTTAAACATAGTGCCTTCTTTTATTTAATTTTTTCACAAAAATCTATTACTTTAGGACTGTGCTAAAACGTTTTTTAGCGTGTAAATGTGTCCATTAGCTGCAGAAATGTGCAAATGCTGCATTTGGGACCAGATTTTAAACCAAATATTATAATTTATTTATCCAATATCATGATGATGAAGCGATACTTAACTGCATTACTGATTGCAGGTTCTTCCGCAGCTTTTGCGCAGACCGTTGGTAAACTGAGCGATCCAGTAGAATGGATCAACCCTCTGATGGGAACGGCAAGCAAGCCCTCAATGTCTAACGGAAATACTTATCCAACAATTGCCCTGCCATGGGGTATGAACTTCTGGACACCACAAACCGGTAAAATGGGCGATGGATGGGCATATACCTACGATGCCGATAAAATCCGTGGCTTTAAACAAACCCATCAGCCATCCCCTTGGATGAATGATTACGGACAGTTTTCGATCATGCCGGTAACCGGTAAGAAACGCATTGACCAGGACGATCGCGCCAGCTGGTACTCTCATAAAGCGGAAGTCGTGAAACCTTATTATTATAGTGTTTACCTGGCGGATGCAGATGTGACCACAGAGATCACACCTACAGAGCGTGCTGCTCAGTTCAGGTTTACCTTTCCTAAGTCCGACAGCTCTTTCGTGGTAATTGATGCTTTCGATAAAGGATCTTATATCAAGATCTTCCCTAAAGAAAGAAAAGTGATCGGGTATACCACCAGGCACAGTCACAAGATGACCCCTGAAAACTTTAAAAACTACTTTGTAGCTTATTTCGATAAGGACTTCGTGTCTGCAAATGCCTGGAAAGGTAAAGAGCTGTTGAAAGATGAACTGGAAATTAAAGCAGATCATTCTGGTGCAATTGTAGGTTTTAAAACGAAAAAAGGGGAGCAGATAGGCATGAAAGTGGCTTCTTCTTTCATCAGCTTCGAACAGGCAGAACTGAACTTGAAAAGAGAACTGGCCAGCGATGCTTTCGATGTTACCAAAACAAAAGCGAAAGATGTTTGGAATAAAACACTCAGCAGGGTGTCAGTAGAAGGTGGTACTGTAGACCAGACCCGTACTTTTTACTCTAGTTTTTACCGTACTTTATTCTTCCCGAATAAATTATATGAATTGGATGCCAACAATAAAATTGTGCACTGGAGTCCATACAATGGTAAAATATTACCGGGTTACATGTTTGCCGGAACAGGTTTCTGGGATACTTTCAGAGCATTATATCCTTTCTTAAACCTGGTTTATCCATCGATCAATAAAGAAATGCAGGAAGGATTGATCAACGATTACAAAGAAGGCGGATGGTTGCCGGAATGGTCTAGTCCTGGTTATGCCAACGTAATGGTGGGTAACAACTCTGCTTCGGTTGTAGCAGATGCTTACATCAAAGGGCTTCGTGGTTATGACATCAATACACTATATGATGCATTGGTGCATGGCGCAAACAACGAAGGACCATTAGATGCAGTAGGAAGAGCAGGAGTGAAGTACTATAACGAATTGGGTTATGTGCCTTATGATGTGAAAATCAATGAAAATGCAGCACGTACTTTAGAATATGCTTATGATGATTTCACGATTTACCAATTGGGTAAAGCATTGAAAAAACCTAAAGCAGAAACTGATATCTACGCAAAACGTAGTATGAATTATAAAAACCTGTTTGATCCTTCTAGTGGATTGATGAGAGGTAAAAATAAAGATGGTAATTTCCAATCACCGTTTAATCCTTTCAAATGGGGTGATGCTTTTACAGAAGGTAACAGCTGGCATTATTCCTGGTCAGTATTCCAGGATATCGATGGTTTAGCCAAATTAATGGGTGGTAAAGAAAAGTTTGTGACTAAACTGGATTCAGTATTTACCTTGCCTCCAATCTTTGACGACAGCTATTATGGTAGTGTGATTCATGAGATCCGTGAGATGCAAATTGCCAATATGGGCCAATATGCACATGGTAATCAACCGATCCAACACATGATTTACCTTTACAACTATGCTGGTGCGCCATGGAAAACACAATATTGGGTTCGTGAAACCATGAACCGCATGTATAAACCAACTCCTGATGGGTATTGTGGAGATGAAGATAATGGCCAGACTTCTGCCTGGTATGTGTTCTCGGCAATGGGCTTCTATCCGGTAACGCCAGCCACAGACCAATATGTTTTAGGCGCACCTTTATTTAAAAAGGTAACCTTAAACCTGGAAAATGGTAAAAAAGTAGTGATTAATGCAGCGAACAACAGCGATAACAATAGGTATGTACAAGGTTTGAAATATAACGGTGCTGCTTATCCTAAGAACTGGTTGAGCCATTCTGAGCTGACAAAAGGTGCTACACTAGATTTTAATATGTCTGCGACGCCAAATAAGCAGCGTGGAACGAAAGAAACTGATTTCCCTTACTCATTCTCTACTGATCCTAATAAATAGGCTTAGAATGGAGTAAATCACAAAATAGCGCATAAAAAAAGTGGGAGTTTT
>NZ_JAVTST010000007.1:0-250730 GCF_032678745.1 Pedobacter gandavensis | reverse complement strand
ACCCTCTCTACGATAAGTAGGGAGGGTTTTTGCTTTTACAGCATTTTTATTTTCAACTCAATTGGAATCTTCGGGCTGAGTAATCGAAAGCTTAATTAAATGTAATCGGTAGCGAGAGCGTAATCGCAACTAATTTGCCGTTTTGCTTGCCAGGTTCCCATTTAGGCATTTTCTTTATCAGGTTAATCGCCTCCTGATTATATTCTGGACTTAAGCCACTGATGATAATTGGGTTTACTGCGTTGCCTTCTTGATCTATTTGGAAACGGACAATAACCCGACCTCTGATGTTTGAAACCCCATTTGGATGTTTAATATGCTTTAAAATAAATTCATTCAAAGCATTTTTACCTCCTGGAAACTTTGGTGATCGCTGAATTACCCGGAATTCTGTTACAAGTTTCCCATTCTCCATTTTAATTATTGGGATAAGTTCCCACTCATTGGTAATTTCTCCTTGCTCATTGTATTGGCAAACCTGGGTCTCTTTGTTGTCTTCATAGCTGGCATCCATTTGTTTTTTCCCAGTTCTATACCAATATTTAAACGCTCCATTTTTTATGTCCGGCTCCAAAGATGAAAAAAAACCTTCCATCTGAAGGGAGCCAGTTTCATAGTAATCTTTGACTTTGTAATTGTCCGTACTTAGTTTTTCAACGACCCTGGAATAATGTCTTGCATTCAGTTGCTGAGTTTTTTCCCATTTATTATTATACCAGATCGTATCTGGTTTTTGTGCGAGTGCTTTTTGTGCCAGAAAGAGTGTTAAAAGAGTAATGATCAGCTTCATATTTACAAATCTAGTATAAAGAAGTAATTAATATTTTAACAAAGCAGCCATATCAATGCAAAAAGAAAAGGGGATAGCCAGGAAGATTTGGGAAAGAAGATACTGATGGCTGGTTTCTGGCATAATTAGAATTGCAATTTTTTAATTTTCTATAGCATTTCAGGATTTAACAAGTCGAATTCATTATACATATATTCCTGAATATGTTTGTAATTGATTGATTATCAGTTTTGTTTGTTGTCCATATGTTTGTGTTTTCTTTGGATGGGCACTTGTTCCATATTTTGAATCTGTAATGATAATTTAGGAAAATAATAGTGTTGTAGATTTCCGACTGGGCTTGGTGATTTAATAGTATAACCTTTTCAACAATTATTGAATGTGTAAATATTATATTGGGATAACCTTTAAGAAATGACAACTATACAATTTTGCGGTATAAACACACCTAAATTAAACACGATAAACAAATGAAACCTTTTTTTTTAAGAATGCTGATTCTAGCATTATTCCCATTTTATTCAATAGCACAGAAGTCGCCACGTGTACTTATTATCGGTCTGGATGGTTTTAGTACGGAAGGTTTTAAGACGGCAAAACATCCAAATTTGGATAAGATGATTGCCGATGGGGTACTCTCTTTAACGACAAGACCAGTGATGCCTTCTATTACTCTACCCAACTGGACTAGCCATATGACTGGTTCCGGACCGGAAGAACATGGGGTAACGAGCAATGGATGGACTAAAGAGAAACATATTCTAACTCCTTTGGAGACTGATAAGGATGGTTATTATCCTTCGATCTTCAAAGTCTTAAAAGAGCAAAAACCAGCAACAAAAATTGCCTATTACTACAATTGGAAAGAACTCATTTATCCGATTAACAAATCTTATCTGGATGAAGTGTCTTTTCAGGAGAAGGACCAGTATAAAGACAATTATAATAAAGCGTATGATTTCCTGTTGCAGCATAAAAAAGATCCTGCTCTTGTATTTTTATATAGTGTGCATACGGATCATGCAGGTCATGGCTATGGCTGGATGTCACCTGAATACATCAGCTCAATTGAAGCAGCAGATGTTGAAATAGGTATTTTGCTGGAGAAATTAAAGACTGCTGGGTTGTACAAGGACTTACATTTTATGCTCATCACAGACCATGGAGGTATAGGTAAAGGTCATGGCGGTACGACGATGAATGAGATGCAGGTACCTTGGGCAATTACAGGACCTAAGATCAAAAAAATGGGCTTGATTACCGAGTTCAATAGCAATAAGAATACCTCACTAGTACTGGCAAGAATTTTTGGTATCGGCAAGATTCCAGATTCCTGGACGGGAAGCCTGCCTAAAACGATCTTTAAGTAATATCTGAATATCTAAACACACAAATAAAGCTTGTAATTGAGCAAATAAAACTCCCCTAATACCTCCTTTTTAACAGCCAATGTTTATTGGTATGCTATGTAGTACTAAACAGAGATCGCTGAATTGCAATCTCTGTTTTTTTATGTCCTTTAGACTTCTCTCCTTATTTTCTTATTCTTTTTTGTTAGGGCTAAATAGCAGCTGAAAATCAGGGTCAACCATGTTCATAAGAACATCGATGTCTATGGAAATGGCACCGTTTGTAATTAGGTAAAATGGCCAGATTTCGATGATTTGCTTGATGTTATTTTATGGGTTTTCGCCAGGCATTTTATTAATTGCAACTCTTTGCTGTAGGGTTGTGGAAATTAAGATATAAATCTTCAGTTTGCCCTGTCCATCTTTTAGATGCTTTAGCGTTACTATCGCCTAAAGCTATTATACATAAATAGTTTGCTTTTACCTTAGTTGGTTGATAATCAGTTGATTGTTTTGTCCATATGTTTGTATTTCTTTTGGATAGGGGACAATGTTTTATTTTAAATCGGTAATGATAATTTAGGAAAAGAATAGTGCAGAGGATTTCTAAAGTGTGTCGATTTATTAATATAATAAAGCCAAATTAAAGCCTATGTAGAAAACTATACGAGCCTTTTATACCTGAATCATTTAGGTAAATGAAGTCAATTCATAATTGATCCCGCCTTTTTGTTTATTCTTCTCCAACCTCCTTCATTGATCATTATTTAATAAATAAAATTATAATGTTTAAAATTTCAACAAGCGTTTATTCCGCCTTGTTCATGTCTGTTTTTGGGCTAAATTCTTTGTATGCTAAACGTGTTTCGCCTACAAAAAGTATGATTAATTGCTTTGCTCAGCAACAAGATACGACAAAAGCTAAACGAGATACCGTTAAAACGGTAAAGACAGATACCATTGGGCAAATGGTGTATGCATTACAGAAGTTTAAGAATGTACGTGATACACTTCCGCTTCGCTCGATAAGCCCGGTACCAAATTTATCATTGCAACAAATGCTAAAAGGGAATTTAGCTGGGGTATTTGTTCAGGAACCTAATGGCGAACCTGGAACAGAACAGAGTATGATTTTGCGGGGACCATCCGGAGTGCTGTTTACTAAGCGTGATATTTATGCCTTACAACCTGCAGTCTATTTAAATGGTGTTCCATTAGCACAGGATAATCCCTTTGCATTTGATGTTCAGAAGTACGATTATAATCGAATCGGTCCAGCAACAAATTTATTGGCTCAGATTAATATAGATAACATCCAATCTATATCCATAATCAAAGATCCATTTGAACTGACTAAGCTAGGCCCGAATGCAGCCAATGGTGCCATCTATATTACCACCAAAAATGCAAAAGCTGGTGTTAGAGACATTAGCTTAAACACTTATTTTGGATTTGTTAGTCCGCCTAAGGTTAATGCAGTGAATGGGCTTTATGAAAATAATTTTAGAAAGCCATTTTATCAAAAGTATGGCACTGCCGAAAATTATGAGAGTTATGCCTCCTATTTAAGCGATTCTACGAATACTTCTTACTATGGTGCTTCAAATTGGAATGATAAGTTTTATCAAACGGCGCCAATTTATTCTGCAGATCTGGGTATTACTGGGGGCAGTGAGCGGGCAAATTTCAGGTTTTTTGGTTCAGGGACTAAAAATGCAGGCAATGCCGATAACACCAGCCTGGATAAATACAATTTATTCTTCGGAATCAACATGGCGCCTTTCAAATGGCTGACCGTTTCGAGTGTAGTTAATGCGGCACGTTTAGATCGGACAAGAAATAAAAGTTTAAGAGACAGGTTTGCTGAAGCAAGATATATCCCGGATTTGTCTAGCCCATTATCGCCAAATGCGGAAGTTTATAATGGCTATCTGGAAGAAATCGCTAAAGCGGTTGACAATAACCGCAGTACCATCTTGAATGGGAGCTTAACCTTAAGCAGCAAAATTAATAAAGCAACCATTGCTTCAAGTTTAATCTTCGATTACAATGAAGGTAGCCGGGATTACTTTACACCCTCCACCCTAATGGACGGCGTGAGTTATCTGTCCAACTATTTTGGTTATACCCAGCGTATTGGAATGAATAACTATATAGCTTATAGTTTTGAGCTCAATAAAGATCACAAACTAGCGGTAGAGGCCGGATTGAATTTCCAGGACGATACCTATAAATACAATTATGCCAGAGGTTATAATGGCCCTAATGATTTTGTGAAAATCAATCTGGTCAGCGGTAATTCACTTGCGACGGATTACCTGCATGCAAAAGATTTTCTGGTTTTTAGGTACATAGATAAAGCAGTGAGTAACCTGTTCTCTTTTTATGGCAGTGCGAAATATAATTACAAAAACCTGCTGTCCTTAAATGCAATCTTGAGAAGAGATGGTTCTTCCAATGGACAGCCAGACAGCAGGTGGGTAACGACGCCGGCTTTTAGTGCAAATTTCAATCTTAAAGAACAATTTTTTAAAAACTCAGCTATTTTTAACGGCCTTAATTTAAGCGGTGGCTGGGGTAGAACGATCAGGGTATTTTTGGATGATAAATTTGCGGCGGGTCCGCAGTACCGTTCCGAAAATGGCTGGTTTGAAGAGCCGACTATACCAGGTTATAACGGACGATTGGGGATAAACAGACCTTATGGAAGTGGCTTCGTTGGTTATGGAATTAAGATGCCTTTTGTGGATAGAACGGACCTGACCCTGGATGCCTCTTTCTTAAATCAACGTTTAAATACGGCAATTACCGTCTATAATAGAAATGATAAAAATCAGCTTTTAGGTATTCCTGTGCCATTTGAAACAGGATATACTCAAAAGTATGAGTCTGGGATGGAGATCAACAATAAGGGAATAGAGCTTTTGTTGAATGGCAATGTCACCGGAAATACCTCATCATTGATCTGGAATACCAGCATTAACCTGAATTACAATGTGAATCAGCTGAAAGCTTTGCCTGGTGGTTTAAATGAAATTGTGATTGGAGAAAATAAACTGGTAGTTGGCAAGCCAGTTGGGAGTTTTTGGTTGTATACCAATGATGGGATCTACAATAGCGACGCTGAAGTGCCGGCTGGAAGAACATTTAATGGGATTCCATTGAAAGCTGGAGATCCTAAATGGGTAGATTACAATGCGGATAATCGAATTGACAACAAGGATAAAGTTTTAAATGGCGACCGACTTCCAAAGTTTACAGGAGGTTGGAACAACACGATCAGCTATAAAAACTTTGACCTAAACTTTAACTTCATTTTTGCCTTAGGCCAAAAAGCAATCAACCAGTACGAAGCGAGCCGCTATGGTTTTATCAATCGGGAAAGTAACAACGACATCAATTCGGTTAAAGAGGTTTCGTCCTGGCAAATATTTGATAAGGCGAAAACCTATCCGCTTTATAACCCTTTCAGTGATGTAGATGCTTACCGTGCAGATCAGGATTTATTTCTGGAAAATGCGGCTTATGCGAAATTAAGATCAGTAACCCTGGGTTATGATTTTGCAAAATCTTCCATTTTTAAGAAGGGAACTGCGGGTTTCAAACGTGCTTATTTATATGCAACTGCAATGAATCTGCTGACCATCACCAATTTTTCTGGTGTGGACCCTGAACTCATCAACTTTAACGGCTATTACGATGGCGCCAATCTGGCGATTCCTACCACGATTGTACTCGGGCTTAAATTGGATTTATAAAGAACAATTACTGAATTAAATACTCGACATAATGAATAGTTATTATAAAATTTCGATTGGAGTTTTAATCTGCTTGACTGGGTTGATCAATTTCTCCTGTAAAAAGATTGAGGATGTAAAGTCGACGAGATTGGCTACAGATGAAACCAATTGGAAAACATTGGAAGATGCCAGGGCGAACTTATTCTCTGTTTATGGTTTGCTACGTTCGGCAACCGTTGCTGACAATGGGTATTGGTTGATGGGTGATTTGAGAAAAGGAGATTTTACAGTCACCAACCGGGCTGATATGAAAGCAATTGTTAGAGGTCAGCTCAATGCTTCCTATCCTGTCATCAACAGGATGACCAATTGGCGCAGCTTTTATGCGGTTATTAATGCTGCAAGTCTATTTATCGAGCGCTCCGGTGAAATCCGTCAGCTGGAACAGCGTTATACCGAACAGAACCACAAAGTTGATATTGCACAGGCAAAAATGCTGCGTGCCTTCGCCTATTTCTATATGTGCAGAATCTGGGGTGATGTACCACTTTTAACTTCCTCACATGATGGTGAATTTATAAAAGTAGGTAGAACTTCACAGCAAAAGGTATTGGCTTTTGCGACCAAGGAGTTATTGGAAGCTGCGCAGGTACTGCCTTTTATCTATGGTGGATCTGATCCTATCCTTCCTGGTTCATATTATGCCGGGGGCTGGGATACCTGGCATGGGAGTCTTTGGACAAGGATGTCTGCCTATGTAATTCTGGCACATATTGCAGCCTGGGAAGGTAACTATCTGGACGCTGCTGATTATTCCAAATTCGTGCTGGACAATGTCTCCAAGCAAGTTGGGAAAGGGACCGAGGATCTTGCTTTCCTCAGCATGAGCGGGCTGACAGAGAATTCGGACAGCAGCCCCTTTGCCGGCAAAAGAGCGACTGCTATAGTGGGTTTCCCTTTTGATTATGTAAATGGTTTATCTACGGCAAATGGTCATATCGAACAGCTGACGTTGGCCGCACCTTTTATTCCTAAAGTACAGCCGGAAATGTTTGTTTCCAGGGACAGCATTCTAAAAATATTTACCTGGCCTACCGATTTGCGCTATAGTATTGATGGGGCCTCAGGCAAATACAGAGCTAATTATTTCTATGACACTGAGTCAGAGCGACCGATTTTCAAGAAAATAAAAGTGATCAATCCAGCAAGTGCAGAAGGAAAACTGACCTATTATAATTCTACTATGGTTTTTAGTCGTCTGGAAGAAATCACTTTGCTCCGTGCGGAAGCGCTGGCAGTTCTGGGTCAGAAGGATCAGGCTCTAATTGAACTAAATAGAGCTACTGCCCTGAGGGGGATCATCTTTACTACTGCAAATACGCCGGATGTGATCAAAGCTATTTTCGAGGAACGCAGAAGGGAATTGATGGGGGAAGGCTGGAGATGGTATGACCTGGTGAGACTGAATAGAATTAAAAATAGCAATGCAGTATTCATAGAAAAGAATGGTCAGAAACTGAGTTTTAAACAGTTTGAGGCTGCCGGTGGTGTATACTGGCCTGTTTCTGAAGAGGTCATCACGGCCAATTCATTGATTACACAAAATCCATATTGGTAATAATTATATGATCAAAAATGACATGAAAAATATAGTATATAAAATAGTAATAGCTGGTTTTTTTGGATTGATGTGCGTGTACTTCAGTTCCTGTAAGAAAGAACAATCTGTTTACCATGAATACGTCAATACTGTTCAGGATTTTGAGGGTTCGGCAATGGATTATCTTAAAGCCCAGCCTAAAGGAACATTTGATTCTTTGCTGCTGGTCTTAGAAAGATGTCCGGCTCTGGCAGACTCTTTATCCTCTCAGCAGGTCAGTCTATTTGCACCTGTTAATAAGAATTTTCAGGCCTCCGTTAAGTACCTCAATCTGATCCGGGCGGCTGAGGGGAAAGCACCTGTTTATCTTTCGAATGCCGATCCGATCGCACTTTTATACATGATGAGTAAATACATCATCAGAGGGAATAACAACACTGATTTTTATGCAAGTTCTGTTGATGGACTGCAATTAAACTCGATCCTGAGTAATTACCCAATGCATGTTAAATATGTAAAATTAAGTTCTGCAGGTTATGTAGGAGGAGGGCCAAGTGTTTTGAATTTCAGCGATACTCATGGTTCCAGTTTTATCAGTGCCTGGACTACGACCCTTACCAATGCGGTAAATATCAAAACGAACAATGCAACGATAAATATCCTGTCGCCACTGCACAATTTCGGTTTCAATGATTTCAGTTACCTATTAGATCAATAAGCGATGATGAGCAATAATAAATATACTTTGAAACTATTCTTATCCCTTCTTTTTGGGATGGTAATGTTTTCATCCTGTAAAAAGAATTTGCCTGATGAAAGGTTATCAATTGCAAACGATTCAAAATACACGCAATTTTTGTATCAACCTGTGCTGGGAAGAAATACGTTGTTTTCCAATGTTTTCCAGTACGGCAGCTCCAGCAGACCGTTGGATTTTAAGATTGTAAATATGCGGACATATACAAATGAGGCTGCTCCTGAACTGACCGATAAGTATCCTGTTCTGGTATGGAAGAAGATCTATGACGGTAAGGAGAAATCTTTGGCAGAGATAGAAGATAAACGCGTCATTGAGAATCATCCGCTATTTGAAATCAGACCGCATTCAGGTGATTTTATGATGTGGGCTCCTGCAAATTCAAATATGATTAAGGCTCAGCCAGACTCAGGCTATGTTTTTGATGTGGAAATGTCCAATTCTGGAGGAAGAAAATATTTTCAAAATCTTCGGTTGAAGCCTTTTAAAGAACGGAGTTACGAGCCTTCTAATTTAGATCCCATAACCGGGCAGGGTACCTCAATTTCAGTAAATCCATCTGCTGTCAATATTACAGGAGAACGCGGACAGCCATTAAGTAGTAGGGATGTACGGGTGCTTTTTAAGAAAAATGGCAATGGAAACAGCCTGACTTTTAAGTTTATTGATTCTTTATCGAATCCCATTAATCCGGATAAGTTCGCTACCACAGACTGGGCGAATCTGGTACATGGTTTTAATATGGTAAAGAATCAGTCGCAGGTCAGGTATGATGTGGCCTATCCAATTCCTTGTACCTCGTATCCCACTAAGTATACCTCATCTTCAGGAGAACAGGCCCGTATCGTTTTTCGCTTTGAAAGGCTGGGCTTTGGTGGGATTCTGCAAAAACACACGCTGACCTTCAATTTTAACATTTATGAAAAAGGCGATTGGGAGATGACTTTCTGGTTTAGCGGGGACAAGCCAAAATTCGGGAATGACTAATGAAAGCAAACAGATTTAAACAAAACATATTTCCAATGAAGTATTTTTACACTATAGTTATGCTGTTGATTTTTGGTCATCAAAATAACTCATTTGCACAGCAACGCCTTGTGGTTACTGGCGTCATTTACGATGGAAGCACCAGGCTAAAACAGACCCTGCCAGGTGTGACAATTGTTAGTGATGATAAAGTCATAGGTACAACGGATACTGATGGTAAATTCAAAGTTACTGTAAGCGGGAATGCCAGCTTGACCTTTAGAATTATAGGTTATAAATCGCAGACTTTAAAGGTAAATAATAAGCCAGTTATTAATGTGATCCTGCAAGAGGACAATACTGCTTTGAATGAAGTCAAGATTACCGCGGGCTATCAAACAAAAAGCCGGACTTTAAATACCGGATCGGCAGTCATGATTTCCGGAAAAGACATTCAAGGTCAGCCTGCCGGCGATGTAATTTCTCTTTTGCAGGGTAAAGTTGCGGGTTTGAATATCCAGAATAGTACTGGTGCGCCGGGCTTTAGAGGTTCCGTGACCATTCGAGGAATTTCGAATATCAATGTAAGCGGTTCCGGTAACTCAAGTTTCCTGACACCTACTTCGCCATTATATGTTATTGATGGGGTTCCAGTAGATGACAATTCAGACTTTTCTTATGGATTCCAAACTTCGGGTCCGGGCACCTCTCCGGCCTCTCAAATACCTCCGGAGGATATAGAGAATATTACGGTTCTCAAAGATGCTGCGGCTACTTCATTGTATGGTTCACGCGGTGCTTACGGGGTTATTTTAATTACCACAAAGCGTGGTAATTCGAAAGTTCCCGTGGTGCGTTACAGCGGATCTACATTTATGTCTACAGTCCCGCAATTGCGTTCGGTCATCGGTGGTAAATATGAACGTCTGCTCAGGATCGATCAGATTCTGAGGAATGATACTTCTGCGAATCATGCTTTTGAACTGATTAATGATACGCCATTTTTATCCGATAGCTTAAATGTATATTATAATAACTCCACAGATTGGCAGTCCTATTTTTACAGACCAACCTTTAACCAGAACCATAGCTTAAATGTTTCAGGCGGCGATTTGAGCTTTAACTATAAAGTTGCTGCGGGTGTGTATGACGAAAAAGGGATTCAGGAAAATACTGGTTATTCCCGTTATAACCTGAATATGAACATGTCTTTTAATCCCAGCCGTAAATTTAAGCTGGAAGGACAGTTGAATAATTCTATTCAGAAACAACGTACCGGAAGTGGGAATGGACTGCAGAATGCCGGCGTGGCCAGCAGCAGCAAAACCTCTTCTTTATTGCCTGCTCCATCCTTGTATTCGAGTGTGAATAGTGTTTTGGCAGCCATGAGGACGGAGAATGACAATAAAGTTTTGATTACTACGGCGACTGTCAATGCGGAGTATGAATTCTTTAAGAATTTTAAAGCGGGTTCTTATTTAAGTTATAATGGGCAATCGAGTACCAAGGATAATTTCTCTCCAGCAGCATTAAATGCCAATCAGTCTGAATATTATACCTATAACGATCGGGCAACTACACTTTATAACCGTAACCAGCTGACTTATGTTTATTCCATAAATGACGCGCATAATTTTAATGCATTTGCATTTTCTGAGCTAAGGTCTTCCTTCTTTAAATCGGATGCCATACTGAACGATAGGGGTGTAAATGATCAGCTAAGAGGTCCTTTAACCAACGTTCGAGATGGCTCCCGCCTTTCTTATGGCGGTACGTTGAGGTACACAGATCTGAGATCCGTTGCATTTGCAGGGGCTTTCTCCTACAATTACAAACAAAAATATGTGATCGATTTAAATTACCGGATTGACGGACTTTCCACGAACGGTCCAAATGCAGGTTACAAGAAAAATCCGGCAATTTCTGCTAAATGGAATTTTAATAAAGAAGCGTTTTTGGAAAATTTATCCTGGCTTGAGTATGGTGATATCCGATTGAGTTACGGTTCAAATATTCAGCCGAATGGTAATATCTATCAGGCTTATGGAAAGTATATTGGAGGCGCAAATTACAACAATAGTGGATCTATATTACCTGACTTAAGTATTCTTCCAAATCTTAGTCTGGAGCCTACTAAGGCAACCACTTATAATGCAGGTTTTGATATCGGTTTATCAGGAGGTAAGTTCTCATTGGCTTTTGATACCTACTACAAGCAAAATGATCACATTTATCAGGAGAAGGCAATATCTACTTCAAATTCGTATACCACTATCGCTTCAACAGAAATCAGCAATGTTAATTATGGATGGGAATTTCAGGCCACTGCCCGGCCATTGAGTGTTAATAGTCCATTTAAGCTGGCCTTAACCGGAACTTTAGCGATCAACAGGGAAGTGCTGGCTGCATTGCCAGATGGTTTAAGAGAGAAAATTTATACAGATGCTGCTTTGGGACAAGATATATACTATCGCTTAGGGATCAATTCTTTGTCGAACTATTTGTACAATACCAAAGGAGTGTATAGCAGTAACAATCTGGTTCCCGTAGATCCTTTAACCGGTTTGCCTTATCGTATCGGTAACAATTCTGCCTTAAATTATTTCCGTTCCGGTGATCCTATTTTTACGGATCTGGATGGTAATTATGTGTTAAATGAGTTTGATAGGGTCATCGCTGGTAATTCACAGCCACAGATCACAGGGGGCTTTACGACTTTAGTTCAATGGAAAAGCTGGAGCCTAGAGGTGAATACTTCCTTCACCTTTGGACGCGATATTCTGAACAACAGTCTGGCATCTCAGCTGGCCGGATATAACACGCCAACTCAACTTTCTGCACTCGCACCATTGACACAATATAATGTATATGCCAATCCTGGTGATCAGGCGATTTATGGGAATGCTTTAGACTTTGTAAGGGCAGGTGTGATCAGTCCTTTTAGAACATCACAGACTTTATTTCAGGAGGACGGATCCTACATTAAACTGAATTCTATAAAGATGTATTACAATTTAAGTCAAACCTTTACCAGAAGGTTTGGGGTGAATAGATTAAGTATAAACGCAACTGCAGCCAACCTTGGCTTTATTACCCGTTACTCTGGGCCAAATCCAGAAAATGTAACGGCATTGGGTAGGGACGATTCCGGAGGATATCCGCTACCTAAACAGTTTGCATTAGGGTTAAACGTCGAGTTTTAATTTTTATTAAATCATCATATGAAAAGTATTAAATATTTCATCGCATTAACGGCCATCATTATGGTGTTTAGTGGCTGTAAAAAGTTTTTAAATGTGACCCCAGTTGATGCTTTGTCTGGTAACAATTTCTGGAAGACCAGAAAAGATGTAGAGGGCTTTACTAATGGCATTTATACGGTACTAAGAGATAAAGTGGGGAAAACAATCCTATTACCGGCTTTAGAAATTCGAGGAAACTATGTATTGACCTCAGGTTCTATTGATGCAAGCGGGAATAATGTAGTCAACAATCTGATAAATAATAATTTAAAGGCTATGATTAAATCTACCACCACTTACGATACCAGGATGAAGACGGTCATGAACTGGAAGCCTTGGTATGATATTATTTCTGCCAGTAACATCTTATTTGTGGAGATCGATCAGGTTCCCGCTTCAGAATTGTCGGATGTCGAAAAAAAGCGTTATAAAGCAGAAGCGGTATTTCTACGCAATTTAAGCTATATGTTCATTTGTAAGATCTTTGGTAATGCGATTTATTATACCGAAGCCTACAATAGCAAACCGCTTCCAAGACTAAGTCAGGTAGAGGTAATGAAAAACTGTATTGCCGATATGGCTGCAGTGAAGAACGACTTGCCTGTCGTATATCCTGACGCTGTATCTAAAGGTTTCAGACCGACAAGAGCAAGCGCGGCGGCCCTGTTAATGCACCTGAATATGTGGGCATCTGCCTGGGATGAGCCGAATAGAAATGGTTATTATACAGCGGTATTAAAATTGGCTGAGGAACTTTCTTCTTACACAAACTATCGCGTTTTACCGATTACCACGGAGAATACGATGCGGATTTTTAAAGGCCGCAGTGAGGAGAATTTATTCGGTGTGCTGCAGGATTTCAATTACGGGGAAACATTTGCGGGCTATGCCAATTACTCCTTTTTCTTCTCTTCTTATCCCTATCGTGGTGCATTGTCAAAGACTGCAAGTTTTATGTCTTATGAGAAAGAGTACATCAACAAGCTCTTTCCTGCGGGAACACGGGATGAAAGACTGTCCACCTGGTTTGATAATTACAACTCCGGGAATACTACTTTTCAATTTAAAAAGTTTGCAAACAGATATGCCACTGGTTTGGGTTCAGCACTTACGATTAATAATGATGACAGTGCGATCATATTCAGGTTACCGGATGCTTTACTATTAGCTGCAGAAGCTGCTGCGGAATTAAATGATGCGGCAACTGCACAGGGGTACTTAAATCAAATAAGAGCTGCTGCGGCTGCACCTTCAATTACTTCTACCGGTGCGACCTTGAGAAAGGATATTTATGAAGAAAGGTGCAGGGAACTGATCGGAGAAGGCCATTTCTTTTTTGACTTAGTACGTACAGGCAGGGCTACTGAAACAGAATTTTCTAAAGCATTGATCTCTGTTGGGAATTTTAACAGTGGGGCCTGGACCTGGCCATTGATTCTTCCAGTTTCAGAAGCTGCAGCGAATCCTCATTTAGTTGGCAATAATTTTTGGAATTAACTCATAAACAAATGCAAAATAAAACATTATTAATGGCATTGGGATCTATTTTAATCCTATTTGGCAGCTGCAAAAAATACTATTTTGATTCTGGTATACATGATTCGAAATATCAGGGTTCTACCATGGAATATTTGAAGTCAAAGTCCTCAGTTTTTGACAGCACAATTGTGATTATCAAACTGGCAGGATTAGAAGAGCTGCTTGACAAAGAAAATGTAACTTTCTTTGCACCTCCCAGCGGCTCTGTTTTTAAATCTATAAAAAGGTTAAATAATTCCTTAAGAAGTGTCGGGAAGGATACCGTTGCGACATTAGAACAGATTAAACCAGAGGTTTGGAGGAATACTTTATCGCAGTATATTTTTTCCGGATCGTTTTTATTGAAAGACTATCCGCAAAGAGATACGCTGGTTTATACGGCTTACCCTGGTCAGAATTACGCCTCTTATGGAGGGCGGATTATGAATGTTGGAACTTTATTTAATGATGCAGGCGGCGTACAATATGCAGGTTACCGCCAACTATTTTTGGCATATATCCCTGATTTATCAAATCCACAAACTGCTTTACAAAATAATCCTGTAGCCACATCAGATATTAAAACCAATAATGGTGTGCTACATGTGCTCACCAAAAGCAAGCATAATCTGGGATTTAACACGGATACTTTTATAGATCAGGTCATGTCTTCGGGGATTTTGCCTCTAAATAAATAATCAATTCACTATTCGTAATTAATTTCGGAATGTTAACAAACATAAAATATAAACCCTTAATTGCTTTGGTATTGCTCTGCACAATACTCACGGCCTCCTGTAAAAAGCAGCAGGGGATAGTAGATGACCCTTATGCGGGAGGGAAAAAAATAGCGCCTTTTGCATTTATTTCAAAAAACACTAATCCGGATATTGTGGTGGCCGGAACTGTTTTAAACCTTAAGGTGAGAGGTTTGGAGAGTTTAAAAGGCGACTTTAAGCTTTATGTAAATGAAGTCGAGGCCGAATTGAAGAACTATACAGATACAACTATCCAATTCTCCATTCCATTAACGGCAAGCACAGGGAGTGTTTGGATAACTTCAAAAGGAGAAAGCTTTTTTGGTCCAATTATTAAAGTTGGTGGAAAGGTGAGTGTGGATGCCAACTTTAAAATTATCAATGGTGCGGCGGCGCTTCCCGGTGAAGGAGCAGCAGCTGTTTTTGATATTGAAAAATTGCCTTCCGGCAGGTTTTGGCTTGGCGGCTCATTCAGCAATTTCGAACAAAAAGGGACCGCGGCCTTGCCTATTGGCGGAATTGTACAGATAGATGCAAATGGAGCTTACCTAACTACAGATATCAATTTCGGTAAAGCTGCCTTGGGGGCTGCCAAAACAATTTATTCTATCTCCCGAATTTCAGAAGGCAATCAGGCCGGTAAGTTTATTATCGCCGGTAGTTTTAATGGCTATAATATTAATAGGGCAAACCGTTTGACCTTAAATAATATCGCCAGATTGAATGCCAATGGCAGGTTGGATACGATAGTGACTAAAGAAATTATTAATCCTAAACCGCAGGAAATCAGTAAGAATGCGGATACCGTTCCAGCGTTTAATGCCGGTGTAGATGGCCCCGTTAGGAAAGCTTTTATTTTTGGAGAGCAAATCTATATCGTAGGGAATTTTCAAAACTTCGTAAGGGTATATTATCCGAATTCAACTTATGATGAAAAGGTGTACGATGTAACCAGGATGATGCAATTGGTACGGGTCAACGAGGACGGTTCCATGGATTCGACTTTTCATTATAATAAAGCGATTCGTCAGAGTGCGGCTGGGGCTAATGGCGTCATTTTGGACGCTGCAATGCAAACTGATGGCAAATTGATTCTGGCAGGTAGCTTTACTTCTTTCAATGGAGTAACCGTCAATAGAATTGTCCGGTTAAATCTGGATGGCTCAGTTGACCCATCCTTCAAATCAGGGGTTGGAGCAGATGGCGATATCCATTCCATCAGATACAATGCAAGCACTAATAAATTTACACTGAGTGGTAATTTTAGCAGGTTTAATGGTAAGCCATCTTCAGGCGTTGTCTTATTAAATGCAGATGGTTCTAATGTGGACAGCTTTATCGGTGAACAAATCAGCGGTGGTATGGCCACTTTTGCCGCGCAATTGAACAATGGGAAAATCATTGTTGCCGGTTCTTTTAACAGGTATGGCAATTACCTAAGACAAGGCTTTATGATTCTTGATACCAATGGAAAATTAGCAGTTGGCTATAACAATACTGGTGGTTTTCAGGGAAGGATTTATGATATGGTGGAAACAGTGGTTGGAAATGATTCTCAGGTGATTTTAGTAGGCGAGATCAACCGATTCAATTCCATGCTGCCTAAGAATGTATTGAGGTTAATTATTTCAAATTAAAAGACTCATGTATATAGTTATGAAAAAGATTTTGAGATTAAAATTCATTGTTTTAGTTGTAATCGTCCTGATTTCATCTTGCAATAAGGATTTTGAAAATACTTTGCCCAGTTCATTTAAAAATGATACTGCAGGTTTGGGGAATGGTTCCAGGAAGGTCTTGTACATCATTTTAGATGGTGTAAAAGGCAATGTGGTTAAAAGTTTAGCACCAGAAAATATTGCCAATATTACGGCGAATTCGACATACAGTTATGCCGGGTTAAGTGATAGCCAGTTAAACACTTTAACAAATGCTGCGGGCTGGACGAATATGGTGACTGGAGTCGACTATACGAAACATAAGGTGATATCAGAAGATTTTTCAGGATTTGATGATCAGGTTTCGCCGACCATATTTAACCGTTTAAAAGATCACACCAAAAAATATACGAGTGCTTCTTTTGGTGCTACTGCAGCTTTTAATGATCATTTGGCCAGTGATGCCTCAATAAAGGAAACTTTTGAGGGTGCAGACAATAAGGTTAAAGATGCGGTGCTGAAAAACCTATCAGAAAACAATACGGATTTGATTGTTGCGCAATTCCATGGCGCTGAAATAGCAGGCAAAGCAGCTGGTTATACGGAGGCGAATGCGGATTACACCTCGCAGATTAACATTTTGGACGGTTACGTTGGAGAAATGCTGATGGCTTTAAGAGATAGAAAGGATTATGCGAAAGAAAATTGGCTGGTCATTATTTCCTCTAATAAGGGCGGAGCTGCCAGTTCTGGAGGGTCAGTAGGCTCTAATCGCTATCTAGATGAATCCAGAAACACTTTTGTGGTTTTTTATAATCCAAAGTTCTCGGCCATTAGTATTGAAAAGCCTGATGTGGATAAATTCCCGTATCAGGGCACTGCCCCCAATTTTTTTGGAAACAGTGCAAATTTTGTGAATGCAAAATTGGGGAATACGACTACCGGTGAGTTTGGTGGAACCGGTGATTATACTTTAATGATGAAGATCAGGGTGGATCATTCAGCGGCAGATTTTGCACCTTTCATTGGAAAGATTCTCTCCTGGACGAGCAGCACAAATAAAGGCTGGGTACTTTATAGTTCTGGTAACAGCTGGGTAGCCCGTATCAATGGGGGCGGGAATTTTTCAAAGGCTAATGCGGTCATTAGAGATGGGGTCTGGCATAGCATCGCACTGCGAATATACAATAGCAATGGCAGGAAGATGAAAACTTATACGGATGGTATCGCTGGTGATGAGGGCTCAATTTCAGCGGATTTTTCCACGCCTACTGTTCCATTAACCATGGGCTATATTCCACATTCGGAAAATAAGTCGATCAATGTGCTGATCAAAGATGTGGCCATTTATAATGTAGCGATTCCAGAAGCAGAAATGATTCCATATATGCGCAAAACCGTAAGGTATCCTTCAGATATTTATTATAACAATCTGGTCGGCTATTGGCCCTGCAATGAGGAACAAGGGCCTGTAATGAGAGATAAGAGCGGTAAAAGCTCGGATTTTACTTTTGTAGGCACGCCTAACTGGAAGCCATTCAGCGATATTTCAACGAATATTTCTCCGGAGTTATCGGATGCTATTTATACGGTTGTGCCAAATGGTGTGGATATACCCTATGCGATATTCAATTGGATGAACGTGACTGTGCCAGATAACTGGAACCTGATGGGCAAACTTTATTTACCGGCTAAAACTTATCCAAACAACTAGATATGAAAAAGAATATATTTTTATCAATATGTGTGTGCGCATTATTGTTTTTTGGTCAGGGATGTAAAAAGTATGGTTACACGATTCCAGATGGGTATCCTGATGCCTCAGGAAATGTTGCTGAGGGAACAATCGATACCAATATGAAGCAGATCGATAAAACCATGTACGCCAAGGCAAAGGTCTTTCCTGGTCTTGTAGATCCTGCTGAACCTCGTGTTCAAAATGAAAGGTTTACACTTGACTTAAATTTTACCGATCAAACAGCTGGCAATTTGCGCATTACTGTAGCTCCAGAACCACAATTTAGTACCGGGTATTATGCAGCGCCAGGGGAGCTGATTAAAATTGAAGTTCCTGCAGGCATTGAAGGGTTGACAGTTCAGATCGGTGGTCATACAGACAATCTTTCCGGAAAGTCACCACTGTTAAGGGATCCGGTGATTTACAACCGTCAACGACTTTATGCAGGTGTAAATTATGTGCGTAATCTTTATGGTGGTACTATTTATTTTTTAGCCAATAAGGCCTATACTATGCCGGTAGAGTTTATCATCACCAATGCCTGCGTTTCTCCTGATTTTATAATGGGAAAAACAACAGATGCAGATTTTAAAGCTAGGGTGATTGCTTCTAAAGTACCTTGGTTAGAATTACGTTCAAAACGAGTGATTTTTTTAGTGCCGAGAGATAAGGTTTTGAATCGATTGTCATCGGCCACGGTGCCATTTTATCCAACATTGGCTATTTCAAAATGGAATGAAATATTTGATCTGGATTACAATGCCTGGATGGGTTTATCTGACAATGCAGCGGATGTTAAAGATCAAAGTCCTCAAGGAGCCTGGAGAGGAGCATTAGATATACAAATTACCAATGGGGGTGCGCATTCCGGATTTCCATTTATGGCACAAAACACCTATGGCTGGTTTGACAGTTTTGCCAGTGTGAAGGCATTGGATGTCACAAAAAGTGGGGGCTCCTGGGGTTCATTTCATGAATTTGGACACAATTGTCAGCAGCCTTCTGTTTGGAGCTGGAGTACTTTGGGTGAAACCACTAATAACCTTTTCTCTTTTAAATACGCGAATAGGCTGGCTGCTCCAAATTACGGGGTACTGCATCCTGCACTGCCAAAATTGTGGCCGGGAGCTTTAGCATGGGCCGCTACTTTGCTGCCTAAAAATTTTGATGGGACTGATGCCGCAATCAGCAATCCTTTTACCAGATTAGTGCCTTTTGTTCAGTTTTTCGAAACTTATGGTTATGAGGCGATGCCTTATCTGTATACACAGGCAAGGCATGCTGAGCGATTAAACGGGAGTGATATTGCTAAACATAACTTTGTTTACGAAAAATGGAGCGATTATAAAAAAATAGATTTTGCTCCATTTTTTGATGCCTGGGGCATTACTTTAAGTCGGGCTGTAAAAGATAAAGTCGCAGCGAAGTATCCTGAAATGACAGATAAAACCTGGGAATTTAATCCACTTAGCCGTACCGGTGGTAAAACGAAAATCACTTATCCCTACATTCAGACCATTTCAAATATTAATTTAACAGAGGGTTCCGGTAATAATCTGACAGATAATAATGCTACAACTTATTGGATTTCGCAAAAAACACCTGCGATATCCGCGAGTAATGCATTTCCGATTAATCTGGTGCTCAAAGCAGCAAGATTTCCGATTGCCATTAAAGGGATTACGCTTACGCAACAGCAAGGCAGTGCCAATTATGCCAAAGATATGGAGGTTTTGATCAGTAATGATGACAGCGAATACACTGCCGCTGGTGCTTTTACTTTGCCTGCAAATGCGACGAAATTCAATTATAATTTTCCTGCTGTAGCAAATGCAAGGTTTGTTAAACTGGTGATTAAAAATGCAGTGACCATGTCAACCACAAGTGCATTTACCTCGCTTTCAGAATTCAATATTATTAAGCCTTAATTATGAAAATCAGAATAGATTATATGATATCAGCCATCATCGCACTGATGATGTTTACTTCTTGTAAAAAGTATCCCAATCCGGATCCCGTATTTGAAGAATTAGTCAATAATGTAGCACCTCAGCGTAAGGTTTTGGTGATTAGTATTGATGGTTTAACCGGGACTGAGCTGCAAGCTGTTGCTCCGGTAAATATCGCAGAACTTCAAAAGAACTCGAAATATTCTTACAATACGCTCGCCACGGCATCTGACGCAGCAGGCTGGGTTTCAATGGTTACAGGAACTTCGTTTAGCAAGCATCAAATTGTATCTGATGACTTTGAAAAAAATGTAGATCCCGATGAAGATGAACATGGGACTATAACTGTGCAAAGGAATGTGTTTGATTATATTACACAATACAGGCCGGTAAAAACAGCATTGGTGACGCCCTGGGCTAATCTACGGGAATATATTAAAAACACTGATTTTAGCCCTGTGGTCAGTACTGATCTGGCAGCAAAAGATAGTGCGGTTCATATCATTCAAACACAGCAAGGCTTAGGTGCTGTGTTTGTGAATTTTAGAGCGGTTGAATCTGCAGGAGATGATGGCGGATTTGTGGCCAGTAACCCCAATTATAAAAATGCAATTGTAAAATCAGATGAATATGTTGGTCATATTCTAGCCGCTGTTAAAGCCAGAAAGAATTACAGTAAGGAAGATTGGCTCATCATCATTACGAGCAATCATGGTGGCAGCAATGATCAGCCCAGTAATGGCTTTACCATCGCTTATAATCCAGCATTTAGACCATTAGAATTGAAGAAGTCAGGTTTTAATTCCGTTTTGTTTAATAGTGCTACTACACAAGCCATCGTGCCTGATGATCATGGTTTATACAACATGGGGGCTGATCAGGATTTCACCGTTCAGATGCAGGTGAAATTTGCTAAGGTCACTTCGAACAATGGATTTTTATCAAAATCAAACGATGCCAGTACTAATTTCACTGGATGGATGTGGTATCAGTCGTCGGGAGGAAATATGACCATGTCGGCCGGAGGGAACCTAAACGGCGCGCCTACAGGAAGAGTCAATTTGACTACTATTGGTCCGGTATCAGATAATACCTGGCATACGGTAACCATGACTGTGAAAAGGATAAATGCGACCACAAGGACCATGACTGCTTATGTAGATGGTGTTTTGAAAGGAACTCCGGTAAATATTCATAACAGACTTAGCATTTCATCTGAAGAACCACTTAAAATTGGCAAAAAGACGGTAGATGGCGTTAATGCTTTCTCTACCTTAAATAGTGCCAATTTATTGATTTTTAATACTGCTTTAGATCCAACTACGATCAGTGCAAATGTCAGTTTAAAAGATGTGACTAAACATCCTAACTACCAGAATTTAATTGGTTACTGGCCTATGGACGAGGGTGCTGAAAGTGTTTATTACAACAAAGCCCCGCAAGGATACAACATGAGTTTATCCGGAGCTTATTCATGGGCCAGTCTGACAGATAATTATCCTCCTGGGACAGTTTCAGAGCCTATTTTGTCTAATCTGTCTATTCCTACCACCGTGAGCGATGTAGCTGCTTTATCTCTTTACTGGATGAAAATCGATATTTTATCTGATTTTAATTATGACGGAAAACCTTATTTAAACAATTTTGAAAGGGAGTTTTTAAAATAAGTTGAATAGTGTTTTTATAACTAAGAACGCCGCTAATTTCTAGCGGCGTTCTTAGTTTATTGCATTTTATAATATAGCTTAGACATTGATTTTGCGGTTGGCAGAATATTAAAACCCTATTCTGTTAGAATTTTTCTCCGGTTTTAAGGTCTTGCAGTTTAAAGTCTGTGAAAGAACCAATTCCGGCGAAGCTAATGGTAATGCCCATAAATTTACCGATGGGTTTGGTGTATTTCGTTTTGAAAATTTCACGGTCATCGATATAGATATGTACATTTTTCTGTTCAATTCGCAAACGAAGATGACCTCCTTTCCTAAGATCATGACCCAGCTCCCTTAAGTCGGTCTTTTCTCCATCCCGACGGACTTCAGAAAATTTAAACGAGGTCCAAGCCGCGCATTCAGGTCTTATGATGCTAAAAGCATGATTGTCATGCTCACCGTAGATGCTGATCGTTGCTTGAGAACAACGTACTCCCGGACGGTTTGCTGACGTTTTAATACGGGCACTAAATTCAAAGTTATCCGCACTGATATTTGTGGGTTTGACATGGGCAAAAGCAACAAAAAACGTTTTGCTGGTATCGACTCCAGCATTGAACACTTCCTTTGTGGGAACATAATGGTCGGATATTGTGGACTGGCCTTCAGATACAATAGGGTATACTCTTGAAGTATCATGTTCCATAGTGGCTATGATACTCCATCCATCGCTTTGCAGGTATACAGATGCGGTATCTATTCTCGTATTTTTATGATAAAGGACAGGAAAATATCGGCCAGGAGTTTCATAATAATGATTAATTAAGGTGTCTTTGAAACTTGATCTTCGAGGTTTTCCATCTGCAAAATCTATGGCAAATGAGGAGGCTGCATCAGGTAAGATACCTGATGTCTGTAATTTAAAAATGGCTGAATGAGGGCTTTGTCCATCGGGATTAATACATTGTAACTTGACGTTACTTACCGGGCCATCATCCAGACTGTAAAAATAAAATAGGCCACCTGCAAACAAAATAAGCAGTATTAATATGCCAATATAGGGCGTATAACTCTTTTCCTCTTCTTTTTTTACCTCAGGAACTGGCTGCACTATCTGCTCTGGTATTGCGGTTGTTTTTTCTAAGGTTACAGGATGCAGCAATTCGAATTCATACCAATCTCTATACCCAATAAATTGGGCCAATGCATCTCTTGTTGCTTTTTGTGGGTAGTATCTGGTTGATGTTTTTAGTTTCCCGAATATCCTTTTTAAAGTATTCTCGCTTAGGTTCACTTTTGTTTCACGACGTAAGAGTCCGCTTAGTTTAACATAATTGCTGTTTTTCCAATCGGCTATGCTTTCCTGGCCGCTTTTTTCGGCTACTTTTTGGCAACAAATGTCTAGTTGCTGAAAGAAAATAGAATTTTCGCCTTGTACAGAATTACTTTTCATTGTGGGTAATGTATTGGTGGTTAGTTTGTTGGCTTGTAAATAATAATGGTTGGTACTTTGGATAATATCTTTGGAATATACCTGGTTAGGGGCTCTTAAATTTACATAAAAGCTGAATATTTCAAAGCGACTCGAAGTCATTGTAAGATTCAATGATACAAAAAATAAAACACACAAAAATTAACCTATAAATTGATGAATACTTTTAAACTCAAACTACCCATTATATTAGGTTCTGCCTTGTTGGCAATGAATGTTATGGGGCAAAATACAACCAAGCCTTTGCAGGTGAGCGGCGTTTATCCTCATCTGGCAACTTTTAATGAGGGATGGACTTTACCGGGAAGTAAGAAGAAAACGAATGGGGATGGTGGTGAAAATGGTATTGGCGCAATTACGCCCTGGGCCAATCAATTGTGGATGGTAACTTACTCTCCACATTTGCCACATGGAAGTTCTGATAAGTTATATAGCCTTGATAAAAATCTGAATGTGACGATACATCCGGAAAGTATCGGCGGTACACCTGCCAATCGGATGATCCATAAAGAATCCAATCAGCTGATTACGAGTAATTATTTTATCGATAAAAATGGCAAGGTAAGAGTCGTGCCATTTTCGGCGATGCCGGGTAGGATGACCGCAACTGCACGTCATTTAACCGATCCTGTTAATATGGTATACTTCTATGATATGGAAGGGATGCTTTATGAAGTAAATGTGAAAACACTTGCAGCAAAGAAGCTTTTTAACAAACCAGTGCCGGGCTGGCATGGTAAGGGTGCCTATACCGGACAAAACCAATTGATTGTGGCCAATAATGGAGAAGAGGCTGTTTTTAAGTTAAAAAAAGAAATGCTTGAAGCTGGTGACTTGCCTAAGAACGAGGAAGATAAGGGGGTTCTGGCCAGCTGGGACGGCAAAACCTGGAAAATTATTGAACGTCGTCAGTTTACCGATGTGACAGGTCCAGGTGGGATTTACGGATCTCCAACAGATAAAAGCCCGGTTTGGAGCATTGGCTGGGATAAACGTTCTGTAATGCTTAAACTATTGGACGATGGGAAATGGTATACTTACCGATTGCCTAAAGCAGCACGCACTTACGACCACCGAGGTGGATGGTATACCGAATGGCCACGTATACGCGAGATTGGAAATGGCAAAATGTTAATGGACATGCACGGTATGATGTATGATTTCCCTAAATCATTTTCGAGAAAAAACAGCGGTGGCATTGTTCCTGTAAGCAGCCATTTACGCTATATTCCCGATTTTTGCAGCTGGAATAACCAAATTGTAATTGCTACGGATGAAACAACGGTGTTGGAAAATCCTATGGCAGGTCGCGCACAATCGAACCTTTGGTTTGGCCAATTTGAGGATTTAAAAACCTGGGGTGGCGCAACGGGTTGGGGTGGTCCATGGAATAACGACGAGGTGAAAGCTGGAGTTCCATCAGATCCCTTCCTGGTTGGAGGCTTCAATAAAAAAGTATTGCACCTGGCTCAAAGTGCCAATCAAACTGTAAACTTCAGCATTGAAGTCGATAAATTGGGGAACAATACCTGGGTTAATTATAAAACTATAGCTATTCCTGCCAATACTTACCAATATTTTATTTTCCCTGATAATTTTAATGCCAATTGGGTACGCTTTAAAACAGATGCTGATACTAAAGCTTCCGCATTTTTTCACTTTACAGGTAAAATGCAGCAGCAGCAAGATCCGATGTTCAACAGTATTGCAGGCATAAATGAGCAGGTTGAAATTAACACGAATTTAATTCGTCCCTCAGGACATAATAAAAACCTTCAGGTATTAAACACGAACAGCGACAAATACACTGAGATTAACGAAAAACTTCAGACTTTAACCAATACTGCTGATAGTACCGCAGAAATGAAAAGACTATTGGCGATAAAGAAAAGCTATATAATGGATGAAGCTTCGGTGATTATCAAAGATAAAACAGGCACTTTTCGTTTGCCAACCAATGCTAAGGCGTATGAATCTTTTGACTACCGAGATAAAAGGGAAATAGAATCTGAACGCTTTATGTTGAATATCCAGGGAACTTTTTATGAAGTTGGTCGCGAGGCTGGATTTATAGCAACCCGTCCGGTAACGACACATAAAAAGAAAATAATTGACTTTTGTACCTGGAGGGGCTTGTTGGTGTTGAGTGGAACGAAACTGGATGCTAAAGGTGATGGTCATTATTTTGGAAACACAAGTAACGGTCTGTGGTATGGAGGTATTGATGATCTTTGGAAAATGGGTAAACCAGTTGGTGAAGGAGGCGTTTGGAAAAACACGAATATACAGGCGAATGAGCCGTCATTGCCTTATTTGATGACTGGTTATGATCAAAAAAAGGTATCCATAAGCGTTGACAAGGATACGAAGATCACTCTTGAGGTTGATTTCGATCTTAGCGGTTTTCATAAGTATAAAACCTTTGAGATAAAAGCAGGAAAAACTATGGATTATCAATTTCCTTCAGGTTTTAGTGCGCATTGGGTACGGGCAATAGCTGATAAAGGGTGTAAAGCTACAGTTTGGTTTACTTATCAGTAATAGAATAGAAAAAGGTATTTGTCTTTTGAGTTTAAGAACTTGAAAAGCTTTGAACTATGATGATGTTTAACAGAAAAAGACGCTCTTTTTCCTAACTTGCGATAGAGCTGCAATTTCGATTGCGGCTTTATTACATCATTTTACTCAATTAAGTATCCATGGAAAAAAGAACGGTTTTAAGTATCTCAGCATTTTTATTACTCATTTTAGGCATCGCGATTATTTATGTGGGTCTGTCAGGCCCAAAACTAATGTTGCCTCCGGTAATTACCGGTCTTGGTTTCTTTGTGATCAGCTGGGCGCTTTTTGCTTTAAAAAAATAGAACAAGTTCCCTGCTTTTCTTGTTTGTTCCAATAATGACCGCTCGTTTTAAAATAAGCGGTTTCATTAAAAATAATAATTACTTATATTGAATTTCATTAACCTTTTACTTATCGAAATCATTTTAACATGAAAAAATCAATTCTTTATCTGGCTTGCTTAGCGGTACCATTAGCGTATAGCTGTACTCAGGGCAACAATTCCGAAAAAACAGCTGCTGCTAAGGCCGACACGACTGTGAGTAGCGAGTGCTATGTAGCTATTGATGGTCTAGATACTGCCGATCTTCATCTGAAAACAAGTGAGAAAGGAAAAATTTCCGGGCATCTTGTGATCAATTATAAGGAAAAGGGAAAAAATGATGGTGAAATAGCAGGAAAATTTAGTGGGGATACCTTATTTGTAGATTATACTTTTAAAATCGGGACGGAAAATCCAACCATTTATAAGAACCCTTTAGCGTTTTTAAAGAAAGATGGTAAATTGATATTGGGTGTTGGCCAAATTGAAACTTCTGTAGGCAGGTCTTATTTTGTAAAAGGGAAGCCTATTTCTTTTGATAAAGGCAGGTTTACTTTTGCTCCTGTAGATTGTAAAAAATAACTTTAATAAAGCTGCGGAAATTCTTTGTTTTCGCAGCTTTGTTATAAACTATCGTTTTTTTATAGCCTTTCCCCTCGGACAGGCTCTTGAATTCCTGCACTATTCTTCTTTTGCAGCTAAAGCATTTGTTCATTTTTGGAAATTTTGACCAGATGAGCGAGCTTAATTCTCTTTTTTATTTAAAATTCAAGTCTAATTGTTCAGCTTTTCTAACCAAATCATAAGTGATTCTGTCAATTTTAGGTGCTGTAATAGATCTAAATTGGGCCTAGAATGGGTATTTGAGGGCCTTATTTAGGAGGGATAAAAGTATTTGTAAATATATTCTATTAAATTAGTAGACTTTATTATATTTGAACTGTTAAGCTTTAAGAATTTGATTCTCAGTTCGTCCGGACTGATGCTTTAAAAAAATTAGATGTTTGGTTAGATCTAAGTTTTGTTTGGTTAAAAGCCAGGTTGGATGACCTGGCTTTTTTAGTATCCGGAGCTTGTTGATCCAAATTACCGAGGAGGAACCATTATCGAATTAATTATTAATTTACAGGACACATATAAATGAACCTATAAATGACCAAAATTTCAACCAAAGCCAACAAACTTCAAATTCATGAAGATTGGGCTGTCGTGATTCTGGGGACAGTAGTTGTCCTAAGTAGTCTTTTCTTTTTCCTGTTGCCCATTCCAGTTTTCAAATGGGAAGATACCGCCAGTTTAACGGATAAAATTTTTCAGCTGGATAATCTAAGTGCTATTTTAATTCAGTTTGTATTTATGAGCATGATTGGTGCAATTGGTGCATTCATCATGGGAAAATCTGTGAAGAACTTTTTATTTGGCTTCCCAGCTGTTTATGTACTTACTATTATTGCTTTATTAATGGCAGGGAGTTCCAGTATGCGGGCACTGAACCTGGAGGCTGTGATTTTTAGCTTAATGATTGGTTTGGCCATCAGTAATTTTTTTAAGCTTCCTAAATGGTTTACATCGGCGCTGTCTACCGAACTTTTTGTGAAAATTGGACTGGTCTTATTGGGGACTACAGTGATTTTCGCGGATATCTTAAAAGCAGGCTCATTGGGCTTAATTCAAGCGCTGGTAGTGGTTGTTTCGGTATGGTATTTCGCTTATTGGCTTTGCCGAAAACTGAAGGTAGACGATGAATTGACCATGATGATTTCCAGTGCAGTGTCGATTTGTGGGGTTTCTGCTGCTATTGCCACTTCAGGAGCGATTAAAGGTGACTCTAAGAAATTATCTTATGTGATTTCTATGGTGTTGATTACTGCTATCCCTATGATGATTTTTATGCCTTACATTGCGCAGTATTTTTCTTTTCCTCAGGCGGTTACGGGTGCCTGGCTGGGTGGAAGTATTGATACTTCGGGCGCGGTTGTCGCTTCGGGAAGTTTGGTAGGAGAAGAGGCGTTGAAGATAAGTACCATTGTTAAATTTTCGCAAAATGTATTGCTGGGTATCGCGGCTTTTGCCATTAGTATCTATTGGTCTTATACCAATCATAAGGATGAAAATGGAGAACGTGTGAAACCAACAATTGGTGTGATTTGGGAACGCTTTCCTAAGTTTGTACTGGGTTTCATTGGTGCTTCTTTATTGTTTTCTTTTTTCTTATCGCAAGAGACGATTTCCAATGTGAAAGACAGTTTGAAAAACCTGCAGGGCGCTTGGTTTGCATTGGCTTTTACCAGTATTGGCTTGGAGACAAATTTTAAAGATTTATTCGGTAATCAAAGTAAGAAACCATTGTATGCTTTCTTGATTGCCCAGTTGTTTAATGTCATCATTACCTTGATTATCGCTTTCTATTTGTTTGGGAACAGCTAAATTTTCTGAATTTACAGATCATGGCAGGTTCCTTGCTATCCTATCTGTACATTTGAAATTGCGTTGTGGAAATGAGTGATACCCCGAAGAAAAGTTTATTTAAAGCGATAAAAGGAAAAGTAATTATTGCTTTGTTACTCGCTTGTTTTGCGCTAATTATGGCTTGGGCGGTGAGTAAGGTGGCTTTTAATGAAATGCTGAATACCGTAGAGAACATTTCTACGCCTAGTGAACGATTGAGGATGGTAAACCTCATCTCTTTAAAGATCAGCAGGCTGGATCAGTTGCAGAAAACGCAAGCTTCCAGTGATCCGAAAAATTACAGTAAACTTTTAAAGGAATCCAGGGAGCTACGGGCTTCTCTGGATTCTTTATCTAATTTATATGCTAAGGATTCCATACAACTTCAGCGGATCAGCAGTATTCAGAAACTTTTAAAAGAGCGTGATAACCAGTTTGTCAATTACTTGAAAGTAAGAGAGAGACTGGTGAACAACAAATCATTCTCTACCCAGGTACAAAATCTGAGTGAATTGGTGAATAAAAGTGGGAACGACAGTACTGTCCTGGCTTCTCAGCTACAAACTTCTACCACCACTATTTACTCATCAGAAGATAAAAACCGTGGTTTTTTTGGTCGTTTATTCGGAAAGAAGAAAGAAAGCGAAGACAATAAGTCTTATAAGATTATCAATGAAAAGAATTTGAAAGTAGATACGATTTCACTTTCAAATGAGGAGAAGACTTCTAAAAGTCTGGAAGAAACTCTTCGGAACATTGAAAAGGAACAACGTAGGAATAGTGCCAGGTTTTTAGATAAGGAAGCCGAGCTGGCTAATGCAAACAATCTTCTGATCAATCAGATGCTGGATATCCTCCGTAAGGTGGAAACGGAGGTGGTGACGCAGATTGAACTCAATGGGATTCAAGCCAAACACGTGGTAAATACCGGAATTACTACCATCAGTATCATTATGTTGGTGTTTTTTCTATTGATGCTCCTTATGCTTTACTTTATCCTGATTGATATTACCCGAAGTAACCGCTATAAGAACGAGTTGGAGCAGGCCAGGGATTTAGCCGAATATCATGGATTGGCGAAGCAACGTTTTCTCTCTAATATGAGTCATGAAATCAGAACGCCACTCCAATCTATCATTGGTTATGCGGAGTTGATTCGTCAGCAGGAAAAGCCAAAAGCCAAGGATATTGATGCCATTTACCATTCCTCAGAACATTTGTTACAGATCGTAAATGAGGTTTTGGATTATAATCGTATCATTTCAGGCAAGTTTACCTTTTTAGAAAAGCCATTTGATATAGCGAAATTATTGGAAGAAGTGATTTTTGTGATGCGGCCACAGGCAGAGCGCAAATCACTGGATCTTCAAACAGAGATCTCTTTACATGAAACAAAGTTTGTGACTGGGGATCCTTTCCGCTTAAAACAAATTCTATATAATTTATTGGGCAATGCCATTAAGTTTACCAATGAAGGAGAGGTTGTACTTTCCGTTTTTTATAAGCGACAAGGCGAAAGTCTTCATTTTACCTTTATGGTGAGGGATACGGGCATTGGTATTTCTGAGGTCTCAAAAGGGGTGATCTTTAATGAATTTGAGCAGGTAAATGCCAACGATCAGGAAGTGCTGCATCAAGCAGGAACTGGATTGGGTTTAACGATCATCAAGTCTTTGGTAGAAAATCAGGGAGGTCGGATTTATGTGAAAAGTAAAGAAGGCGTAGGAAGTGTTTTTACGGTTTACCTTACTTTTAAGGTAGCTGATCAGCCAATCGAAGAAACCTTATCACAATCAAAAGATCGTTTGCGCTGGAAACCATTTAAAGTTTGGGTGGTGGATGATGATCCGCTGATTTTGGAATTATGTAGCATTATTTTTGAAAGGAACCATATTGACTATAAAAGTTTCCATTCCCCTGTACAGCTGCTGAATGAAGCAGCAGATACTGTGGCAGATTTGAAGTATATCCTGCTGGATATGCGGATGCCGGAAATGAATGGGATAGAACTTTGCAGGTTGTTGCGGGAAAAATTGGGCACTAAGGTTAAGATCTTTGCCATCACAGCACAGGTATTGCCCGATGAAAGAGCGCTTCTTTTGAATAACGGATTTGATGGATTGGTGATGAAGCCCTTCCGTGAAACAGAATTACTGGCAGTTTTCTCTGAAGAACTGGAAACTTTCTCTTTATCAAATGAAGAAGAAGTTGTGGTAGAAGATAAAGATGGAGACCTACAAACTGCGGAATCTGAAATTGAATTGGACCTTGGGCCATTAAGGAAAATGACGTTTAATGATGAAGATCAATTGAAAAAGATCTTGAATAGGTTTAGCCTGGATTGTGAAAATGATTTGCTGAAGCTGGAGGAGGCAATGCAAAAATCGGATGGAGCAACGCTTAGCTTATTGAGTCATCGATTGGCCGGACGTATTGCGCAGATTGGTGCTGGAAAGCTTGCTGCAGATTTCCGACAAATGGAAATTGCGCTTCATCAACAGGATGTTCCTGACGGGAATAGCAAACAGCAGTTGAGAAATTTATCTGAGCAATTAAAATTGCTGATCGTTCAGATCAGCAATAGGTAGTTGGATTTACTCTATTTCATAGCGTTCCATTTTACTGTATAGGGTCTTACGATCGATATTCAGTAATTTGGCAGCTTTTGATTTGTTGTATTTTACTTTGACCAGAGTCTCCATGATCAACATTTTCTCGTTGACTTCATTGATGGCTTTAAGATCGGAACCTTGGGGCTTAGGAACCTGATTGATGGAAATGATCATCTCTTCTGGTAAAGAATCAATCTCTGCGGTTTCCGTAGGGGTCAATAATACCATTCTTTTGATCACATTTTTCAACTCTCTAAGGTTTCCTGGCCAATCGTATTGCAGTAACAGGTCTTTTGCAGCAGGAGAGAGGTGTTGTACATTTCTATTCAGTTCTTCATTGGAAAGCTTAATGAAATGATTGATAAATAATTCCACGTCTTTTCCTCTGTCCCTCAATGGCGGAAGCTGAATTTTAAATTCATTTAAGCGGTGGTAAAGGTCTTCTCTGAAATCGCCATTGCTGACGCTATTTTTAAGGTCATCGTTGGTAGCGGTAATGATCCTGACATCCACCTTAATGCTTTTTGTGCTGCCCAAAGGCTGTATGGTTCTTTCCTGTAAGGCACGCAGCATTTTTACCTGCACTTCATAACTTAGGTTTCCTACTTCATCCAGGAATAAAGTGCCTCCATTGGCAGCTTCAAACTGACCTTTCTTATCGTTAAGCGCACCGGTAAAAGCTCCTTTGGCATGTCCAAACAACTCACTTGCGGCTAATTCTTTTGATAATGCTCCACAATCTATTGCCACGAAAGGTTTGTCTTTACGCTTGCTGTGCATGTGTAAAGCTCTGGCTGCATATTCCTTCCCAGTTCCGGTTTCACCTTGAATGATGACCGACATATCCGTTGGGGCAACCAGGTTGATGTGTTCATATAATTTATCAGCGATGCTGCTTTTTCCTTTGATGGCATCAGCATGTTCGATAGAATTGCTGCTTTCTGGTTTTTCTTTTTTACCTAAGGCATTGTTGATGATCATCAGCAATTCATCAGGATTTACGGGCTTTGTAATGTAATCGAAGGCACCTAGTTGTATCGATTTTACAGCGGTTCTGACATCGTTAAAACTGGTCATAATGATCACCGGCTGGGTCATGCCCATTCCGCGGATATGAGAAAGGACATCAAGTCCGGTTCCATCAGGGAGGCGGTAATCTACCAGGAATAAGTCGAAATTTTGTTCTTCTGTTAACTTCAGACTCTTCTTCACTTCATTGACTGCTTTGGGCTCATGCCCATGCTTGCTGAGGAAGCCTTCCAGGATTTGCGAAAAAGTAAGGTCGTCTTCAATAATCAGTATTTTTGCCATAAGAATCTCGCTTGTAATTATAGCAAAAATACGAAAGCCGGGGGACATCCGGCTTTCGTACACTATATTAATTGTTATTTATTGATGGTTTACTCAATAATAGCACCGTCTTTAGTTAATTTTAAAGAAGCGGTTTCTTCTTGTTTTTTAACATCTACCTGAAAGAATTCAGTTTTATCAGCGTTCACGATTAAGAATGCTGCTGTTGGCGTCCAGTCTTTATATTTATCGGAAGCCAAAGTTGTTTTTACTGCATCTGGAAGATCTTTCAATTCAACCGGAGTTTTTGTTGTGCTATCTTGTTTTACACTGATGATAACTGGGTTTTTAACGTCAGTTGCTTTTACTTGTGTGAATCCTGCGAATGCTAAAAATGCTGCTGATAAAATGATCTTTTTCATAACTCTATATTTAAATTTAAATTCTTTTTGTTTCAATTACGATTAGATAAGGTTCATAATGGTGCCAAAGTTTATGGCTATGCCTTAAATGTCTTGTAATCAGTGTTTAGGTGTGTTGTGCCATAATTAGAACTGTTGCGTTGTTCCACACTTTGTGGCTAAAAGAAACAAGAGGCTAGACTCATGGATGCAGGAAGACGAATTATTCCTCAAAGTGAGCTGGTAGTGTATGAGGTAATTTGGTGTTAAGGGCAGATTTGGATATATGTAGGCACTTTACCGGCTATTTCTGACAAATTATTACCTGATGAGAAAGTAAGGGATTTTTCTTAACTTTGTCCTATGCTATCTAAGAAGACTAAATATGCAATAAAGGCACTTGTTGCGCTCGGAAAAAACGCTGGAAATCCTCCTATGCAGATCGTAAGGTTGGCAGAACAGGAAATGATCCCACGTAAATTCTTAGAGCAAATTCTATTGGATATGCGTAATGCAGGATATCTGTATAGTAAAAAAGGTGCCGGTGGCGGTTATAGCTTAAATAAAGAACCGGGTGATATTTACCTGGCAGATATTCTTCGTATCACTGATGGGCCCATTGCTATGGTTCCATGCGCTAGTCTAAAATTCTATCGCAAATGCGATGAATGCCACGATGAAATTACTTGTGGAATTAGAAAAACCTTTATTGATGTACGTGATGCTACACTTAAAGTGTTGGCACAAACCTCTATTGCAGATGTAATTGCAAGGGAAACTGATGGTAATTTCAGAGAGTAAATAAATAATTACCGATAAAGTCTACTACTCCTATAGTCTTTTTGTATATTTGTATTATTAATACAAATATATAATCCCTTTAAACCTAAGACTATGATTTTAAATAAGATTGAAAGTAGTGTAAAAGAACCTAAAATTACATTAGTAGGTGCTGGTCCGGGCGATCCTGAACTGATCAGTTTAAAGGGAGTAAAAGCCATCAATACAGCCGATGTAGTGTTGTATGATGCGCAGGTGAATGAAGCATTACTAAATCATGCACCAGAAAAAGCAATTAAAATATTTGTAGGTAGTAAATCCGATGATGAGTCCTTTTCTCAGGATGCGGTCAACAAGCTGATGATTGATTACGCTTTAAACTTTGGCCATGTGGTTAGGTTGAAAAGTGGAGATCCTTTCGTTTTTGCCCGCGGATTCGAAGAAGTGGATTATGCAGAATCTTATAACATCCAAACGGAAATTATTCCAGGAATCTCCAGTGCTTTAGGCGTTCCCGGTTTACATAAAATCCCAATGACCTACGATACTCTGAGTGAAAGCTTTTGGGTACTGAGTGGTACAAATGCAGCTGGAGAACTTTCTCCAGATCTGAAAGTTGCCGCAAAATCTAAAGCAACAGTGGTGGTATTGATGGGAATTGAAAAAATCAGAGAAATTGCTGCTATTTTTCAGGAGGAAGGGAAAAACAGAATGCCAGTAGCAGTAATTGAAAATGGCTCCACTGTAAATGAAAATATTAAAATAGGGGTTGTTGATACCATTGCTGAACTTGTTGAAGACCATCGGATTTCGGCCCCTGCGTTATTGGTATTCGGTGATGTTGTTTCTTTACATCCTTCCTTTTCCAGAATCAAAAATTTCTATGAGCTGATTGCTATGGAATAAAAAGATGACTTGAAAAATATAATTTTTAAGATTAGCCGGATATCTCTATCCGGCTTTTTTGCGTTTATGGTGAGGATATTGGTGATCGTCGCACATTTGATACGAACATCATTCCTCAATTATTATTTAACTTTGCAAAAACATCTATATAATATGAATATGAAGAAAGCGAACTTTTGCTATCGTGGAATATTAAGTTTGTCCTTATTGGCAATGGTTCCATTTGTGTCAGTAGCGCAGAAACCAAATTGGCAGAATCTGGACCTTAAAGCTGATACAACTTTTGGGATCAGTACTGAAAAGGCTTATAACGAATTGTTAAAAGGAAAAAAATCTAAGTCTGTAATTGTTGCAGTATTAGATGGTGGGGTAGATATTAAACATGAAGATCTGAAAAATGTCATCTGGGTAAATAAAAAGGAGAAAGCCGGAAACGGAAAAGATGATGATAAAAACGGATACATTGACGATGTAAACGGCTGGAGCTTTTTAGGATCTGATAAGGGTTCTATCAATTATGAAACTTTGGAGCTGACACGTTTGGTACGTAGAGACAATGCTAAGTTCGCAAATCTGGATGCTACTTCGGTAAAAGCAGCTGATCTTCCTGCATTTGAAGCTTATCAAAAGAACAAAGCTGAATTTGAAAAAGAATTGCTGGAAGCTAAAGAGAATCTGGAACGTTACACGGCTTTGAAAATGGCTATCGATGCGGTGGTGAAAAAGATAGGTAAAGAGGATCCTACTGCTGCTGATTTTCAAAATTATACTCCTGCAAATGATATGGAAAGAAATGTCCAAAGAATCATGGTGCAGCAATTGGAAGGAACTAACTTCAAGGATTTTTACAAAGAACAGATTGTAGAAGGTGTTGACCATTTTAAATCTCAGGTTGATTATAACTTAAACCTTGATTTTGATCCAAGACCAATCGTTGGTGATGACCCAAATGATGTTAAAAATCGTTTTTACGGTAATAATGATGTTGCCGGACCAGACGCTTTACATGGTTCCCATGTTGCTGGAATTATTGCTGCAGTAAGAAACAACAATATTGGCATCAACGGTGTAGCAGATAATGTGGTGATTTTACCAGTTCGCAACACGCCAAATGGTGATGAACGTGATAAAGACGTAGCCAATGGTATTCGCTATGCTGTTGATAATGGCGCAAAAGTGATCAACATGAGCTTTGGAAAAGGCTATGCGTGGGATAAAAAGATCGTTGATGATGCGGTTAAATATGCAGTATCTAAAGATGTACTTTTAGTTCATGCAGCAGGAAACGATAATAAGAACCTTGATGAGGCTCAAAATTTCCCTAACCCAGAATATTTAGATGGTGGTGTTGCTGCTTCATGGATCACTGTTGGTGCATCTGGATGGAAAAACGACGAAACAGTGAAAGCTGACTTTTCTAACTACGGAAAAACTAAAGTAGATGTATTTGCTCCTGGAGTAAATATTAATTCTACTACTCCGGATTCCAAATATCAAAAATTGAATGGTACAAGTATGGCAGCTCCGGTTGTAGCTGGTTTAGCTGGCTTGATCCGTTCTTATTACCCGAACTTAAAGGCATCAGAAGTAAAAGACATCATTATGAAGTCTGTAGTTAAAGTAAATCAGGTGGTTAAAGTACAACAAGGCGATGCAGTGAAGGAAATTCCTTTTGCTGACCTTTCTATAAGTGGTGGTATAGTTAACGCTTATAACGCGCTTAAGTTAGCTGCTGAATACAAGAAGTAATTAATAAGCCAATAGAAAAGAGGCATAAAATAGCCTGATCTCTTATCGAGGTCAGGCTATTTTTTTTTCTCAAAGTCGTACCCATTATTGGGTATATTTCCTTAATTGTAAGCTGATTCATTAAAATATAACGCAGGTAATCTTTCGCTATTGTATTTTTGTTAAAATGACAGGCAGATTTTGTATGGGGTTATGAAATGTAGGCTTGTTTTTCAAAAAAATTAAAAATTCTAAGATGTTTTCTTTTTTTAACAAAAAAACGCACATCGACCATATTGAATGGTTAGGTGTCGATATGCATTCACATTGGTTGCCAGGTATTGATGATGGTGCTAAGGATATGGCTACGGCATTAAATTTCATGAAAAGTCTGCAGGAACTGGGCTTTAAAAAACTGCTGGCTACACCTCATATTTTTACGGAATTGTATCCCAACGATAGGGTGATTATAGAAAACACTTTGGAAAGCACCAGCCAGGCTTTAACTGCGGCATCAATAAAGCTAGATATTGGTGCAGGAGCGGAATATATGGTGAATGAGGATTTTGAGATTACCAATAACCTTGTCTGTCTCCCCAACAAACATATTTTAATAGAGATGTCTTATGTTTCGGAAATGCCGAATATTGAGCAGATCATTTTCAATCTTCAGGTAAAAGGCTATGTAGTTATTTTAGCACATCCGGAACGTTATAGTTTTTATCAGGATAAACACCAGCGCTTTCATCGTTTCAAAGAAATGGGTGTGTTGTTTCAGTTGAATTTACTGTCCATTTCTGGTTATTATGGAAAGGATGTGAAAAGACTTGCAGAATACCTGCTTCAAAAGAATTATTATGATTTAGCCGGAACTGACCTACATCACGATAAACATTTACAGGCATTGAGGGTTGAAATCCAAAGTGGGCGCTTATTTGCTAAGCTAGGAAATGTTGATTTCAAGAATATGGAGCTGTTTTTCTAGCTAAATACCCATTTGTAGCTAGGTGTAATTGAAATTTAAAACGATTATTTTTGCTTTCACATGATTCTGGTGATTAAGCCGTTTTTTAGATCGAAATTACTATGATTAAAGTTTTGTTGTCAAGAAAATACCTTAATTATTTGGTTGTTTTCTCTATTATTTTACTGAGTTCTTGTTCTACGACAAAAAAAGTTCCTTATTTTCAGGATATTAATGCCAATGGTCAGTCTGATGTTGAAAATACTACCATTTTTAAGGGGCTAACTATAGATTCTGATGATATTTTGTCGATTTCATTGTTGACTGTTGATCCAAGTACGGGTATGCCGGTAAATCAATTGGCCGGTCAGCAGGTAAACAGTAATCTTGTCGCTGCAGTTCCTGCCGCGGGAAGCAGCAGTTCAGCTGCCAGCGGTTTCCTGGTAGATAAAAATGGTGAAGTAGACCTATCGATTATTGGTAAGGTAAAGGTTGCCGGATTAACCACGTATGAGGCGCGTGATCTACTAAAAACTAAGGCAGCTGTCTTTTATAAAGACCCCAATGTACAGGTCAGATATGCAAATTTCAAAGTGACTGTATTGGGGGAGGTGGCAAAACCATCTTCTTATATTCTTCCAAATGAAAAGGTGAGTGTGCTTGATGCCCTGGGGATGGCGGGTGACCTGACTATTTTCGGACGTAGGGAAAATGTATTGTTGATCAGAGATCATGATGGCAAGAAAGAGTTTGCAAGGTTAGACCTCAATTCCTCCCGGATTTTTGACAGTCCATATTATTATCTGAAACAGAATGATGTGATCTATGTGGAACCTAATAAGGGTAAAGCTGCCTCATTGAATCAGGCAAGAACACAAACTTTTGCTGTAATTGGAACCGTTCTTTCTGTTTTAATTGTGTTGTTTTCGAGGATTTAACCGCCATTACTTTATTAAACCGCTAGACTATAATAAATGAAGAACATAAATTCCGAAGATAAAATCGCGCATGAAAATTCAGATGGCCTGGATATTAAACAACTCCTATTACGCTTATTGGACAATTGGTATTGGATTGCGTTATCCGTATTCCTCTGTATGGCGCTTTCTTATTTGTATGGGAAATATAAAACGCCCTATTATAAAATTTCGGCAAGGGTTCTGGTAAATGATGAGAAAAAAGGATCGGGCTTGTCGGGTGGAGGAGATCTATTAGGTGACCTTGGAGGCCTTTTAGGAACAAAAAGTACAGTAGACAATGAAGCCGAGATTCTTAAAACCAGACACCTGATGGAAGAGGTGGTAAAGGACATGAACCTGAATGTTACCTATTATAGGAAAGGTGCAATCAAGAATGTAGAACTATATGAGTCCCCTTATCAAGTAAAAATCTTAACCCCCCAGGATACGATTAAGGCTACCGAAGTACAGGTGAGCTTTGTAGAAAAGGGAAAGGTGGCGATAACTGCCGATGGTCTGGACACTCTGGTTGCTTTTGATCGTTCCTTTACCATCCCGGAAGTAGGAGTAGTTCAGGTAGTAGAAAACCCAACTGTTCCTCCTGGTAATGAAAATTACAACTTTAAAATTATGTCTGTTGATGCCCGGGTAATTGACCTGATGACGGCATTAACTGTAGAAGTGAAGAATAAGCAGGTGACCATTATTGACCTGGCGCTGAACCATCCGGTACCCAAAAAAGGAGAAGATATTTTAGGGAAACTGATTGAAAAGTATGTAGAGGCCAACCTTAAGGATAAAAATGAGGTGGCGGATAGTACGGTGAAGTTTATTCAAAACCGATTGGTGCATATCAGTGGGGAGCTAGGTGGGCTGGAAGGTAACATTCAAAATTTCAAGCAGAAAAATAACCTGGCAGATATGTCAGAGCAGTCCAAACTATTGGTCCAGACTACCGGGCAATATGTCAATGAATTGGGAAAAATAGAAACCCAGATTAGTGTTTTAAGTAGTTTACAAGACTATTTGAAGGATGAAGGAAAGAACAAAAAAGTATTGCCAAGTTCATTGATTCCTACTGATATGGTATTCAATGGTGTTGTCGAGAAATATAATGCCCTGACTTTGGAAAGGGCTCGACGGATGATCGGGGTAACTGAATCCAACCCTTCCATCCAATTGATGGATAAGGAGATTGCCAATGCTAGAGCAGATATTGAAACTAATATTGGTAGTACGCTAAATGGTTTTGTGATTACTAGAAACCGCATTAATGATCAGATGAAAAAGGCGGAAGGCCAGGTGAGAAACGTTCCTCAGATGGAGCGAAATTACCTAAACCTCGCCAGACAACAACAGATCAAACAGGAGTTATATATCTTCCTGATGCAAAAAAGTGAAGAAACGGCGATTTCGAAAACGGCTAATATCGCAAACTCAAGAACCATAGATCCAGCTAAATCTGAGATCAAGCCCTTCAGTCCTAAAAAAGCCTTTGTTTATCTGTTTGGGCTGATTGCCGGATTGGCTATTCCCTTGGGCTTAATGTACCTGAAAGATCTCTTGAATGATAAGGTACAGCTCAAAGAAGATGTGACTAAGGCAACAAAAGCACCTGTGATTGGAGAGATTAGTCATCAGGACGAGAATATGGCCATTGCCAATAGTTCACGTTCCGCAATTTCAGAACAGTTCAGGGCATTGAGAACCAATCTTTCTTTTTTCTTTAAGAATAAAAATGAGAAAGTAATCCTTTTGACCAGTAGTATGTCGGGTGAAGGTAAGTCATTTATTGCCATCAATCTGGGACATATTCTTGCATTGGCAAATAAGAAAGTTTTATTGATGGAGCTGGATTTACGTAAGCCAGGACTTTCTGCGAAGTTGAAGCTTCCAGGTACGGTTGGATTTACCAATTATATCGCTAATCCTGAGTTAAAAATATCAGATATTATTATGCCCCTGAAAATTCAGGAGAACTTGTTTATGGTAAGCTCAGGCCCGATTCCTCCCAACCCGGCAGAGTTATTACTGAGTGAACGCACGCAATCGTTGATGGAAGAATTGAAAGAGCAATTTGATTACATCATTATTGACGCGCCACCAATCGGGATTGTAACTGATGCACAATTGATGGCTTCTTATGCAGATGTCTGCATCTATGTGGTGAGACAAAATTATACCCTAAAACAACAATTGACTATTGTTGAGGATTTGCAAAAGAGTCAAAAGATGAAAGGCTTAAGCATTGTGATTAATGATATCCAGGCTACTAAAGGATATGGTTATGGATACAGTTATGGAGACTATGGTACCAGTCCTCAGAAAACAGGTTTTTTTAGCAAATTATTCAAAACAAAATAACAATCATATCAAATGAAATCAGGAAATAAGGTAGTGATGAATATGGGCATATTATATGCCAGGATGTTGATCACCATGGGGATTTCATTATATGCAACGCGATTGGTTTTAACTGCGTTAGGGGCGACAGATTATGGACTTTTTAACTTGATTGCCGGATTGATTGCTATGCTTTCTTTTTTGAATACTGCGATGGCGACTTCTACTCAACGGTACTTGTCTTTTTATCAGGGGAAGAATGATCTGTCGATGCAGAAAAGAGTTTTTTCAAATAGTCTTGTTCTACATGTGGGAATTGGAATCCTCATTGTTGCGGGATTGGAAATCGCTGGTTTGTTTTTGTTCAATGGGTTTTTGAATATTCCTCAAGATAGAATTCATATTGCTCAATTGATTTATCATTTTATGTCCGTTACTGTTTTTTTTACAGTGGTTGCTGTACCTTTTACCGGGTCTTTGGTAGCGCATGAAAATATGCTTTGGGTAGCCGTTGTGAATGTGGTGGAAACATTGTTGAAATTGGGAATCGCCTATCTGTTATACATCGTTGCTCAGGATAAACTGGCTGTTTATGGTTTGTTGACTGCGGGGATCAGTATCATCAGTTTTTTAATGTATGCCATTTATTGCTTCCGTAAATATGAAGATTGTACTTTAAAGGGTGTCTTTGCAGTTGATACTAAATTGATGAAGGAGTTGAGCTCCTTTGCGGGATGGAATCTATTCGGCTCCTTATGTTCTTTAGGAAGGGCAGAGGGGCTGGCAATTTTATTAAATATCTTTTTAGGAACTGTAGTGAATGCTGCTTTTGGTATTGCTAATCAAGTAGCCGCACAATTGAACTTTTTTTCTTTTACGCTGCTTCGGGCCATCAATCCTCAGATTATGAAAAGTGAGGGTGCTGACAATCGTGAAAAAATGTTGAGGCTATCCATGATCGGAAGTAAGTTCGGATTCTTCTTACTGGCTTTTGTAGCTGTGCCATGCATTTTCGAGATGAACACTATCCTTAATTTATGGTTAACCAAAGTTCCAGAATACACTGTAGTTTTTTGCTCTTTAATGTTATGTGCTACTTTAATTAATCAGCTCACTATAGGTTTACAGTCTGCGGTACAGGCTACAGGGAAAGTAAAAGCCTATCAAATGGTTGTTGGTTCAGTTTTATTACTTGCCTTACCACTTGCTTACGTCCTGTTAAAGTTGGGTTACCCTCCCTATTATGTGTTTATTGGCTATTGTGTGGTAGAATTAATCGCCTGTACATTGAGACTGTTTTTTTTAAAAAGTATTGCGGGACTTTCCATTACCCTTTATTTCTCAAACGTTATTTATAAAATCATCATTCCCCTTTGTTTGCTGACACTTAGTTGTTATTTGTCGGTTTCCTACCTCCATTTTGAATTACGGTTTCTTTTTACCGGAATTAGCGGAGTCTTGGTCTTTGCAACAAGCATTTACCTTTTCGGTTTGTGTGAGGATGAGAAATCATTCCTGAAAAAGATGATTCCAACTTTGATTGATAAATGGCATGCGAACAAACAATTGAAACACACATAAAACCAACCAAATATAAACCGAGAATGAACTTCACCCGCGCCGAAAAAATAAAGATTTCGGCGCATTTAAGTAAAAGCCAATTTAAAAACTATAACACTCCGGATGAAAAATCTAATTAAAAAAATCGTTCCAAAATCAGCTAAAAGACTTTATCGAGCTAAGCAAACTCAGTTGTCGATTATTAAAGATTATGTATATGATTATCGGAAGTTTAAAAGAGAATCTGCTTCATTCAAGCTGAGAAGTAAAGAAATGATGCAGGCGTATATTCTTAAGGAGTATCACGCTGTGGAAAAAGGGTTGGCTCTGCGCGAACCACGTCCTGGATTTGGAGGACCAAGAATTGGGGCATTGGCAGATATCGTTGATGATTATGTTACGAAGTATGGAGTAGATGCAATTACGGATATGACCGTTTACACACTTCGTGAATACTTGAATTTTGATGAAGGTCATGCGCAGGTAGCGCCGGTGTTAAAGGATAAACTAGAGCGATTATTATTGCGCTGCGATGAATCTACGTTAAACAAGACTGGAGGTACAAAAATGGTCCCAAAGCAGGATATTATGGACAGTCTGAATTTTGATTACGAGCGTTTTTTTAAATCCAGAAATAGTGTTCGTGATTTTTCTGAGGAACCGGTACCAACAGCTACTATTTTAAAAGTCATCGATACCGCGAGGTATACCCCTTCAGTTTGTAACAGACAATCCTGGAAGGTATATGTGATTGAACATTCTAATGTAGAACTGAAGCGTAAACTTTTAAATGTACAAAATGGCAACAAGGGTTTTGGCGAGCATATAAGTTCTTTGATTGTGATCACCGGGAAGTTATCTTCTTTTTTTGCTTATGAGCGAAACCAGGTATATATCGATGGTGGCATGTTCGCGATGTCCATTGTCTTGGGCTTGCATGCTCAGGGATTAGGGGTTTGCTGCCTAAATACCAGTTATGCCAAAAAACAGTATGAAGCATTTACAAATTCCATGGAAATGGACAGCGACTGTGTCCCGATCATGTTTTTAGCTGTTGGTCAACTTAAAGACCGCTATAGTGTGGCTATTTCTGAGCGAAGGCCATTGACGGATATTGTTGAAGTAAGGTAATAGAATTAATTTTTAATATATAATTGATGAACAAGTTAAAAGAAGTATTTAAAGGGATTTATGTAGAATTATTCTGGACTTTAGCCCTTTTTTGTTCCCTTTTTGTGAAGGGTAAGAAGGATGCAAGGAAGATATTAGTGCTTCCTGCTGCCAATTTAAATGGAGGTTTTGGGGAAGATATTATGATCACTTCCTTTATCAATAACTTCGCAAATGATGCACAGGTTTGTATTCTAAATGGTCATAAAATCATTCGTGAAGATTACAGAACGATCAATAAGAATGTAGTGTTTCTAGATGGCTTTAATGAAAAGGTGAACTTTCTTAAACTATTGTTTCTGATTAAAGACTGTGCTTTAGTTTATGTTATTGGTGCGGATATTATGGATGGTACGTATCGGATTCACAATTCTATCAATCGCTTGAGGGTGATTGAGTTGGCACACCGCATTGGTGTGAAGGCCCAGATTTCCGGATTTAGTGTGAGTAAAAACATCCTTCCGGTAGTTAAAGCTAAATTTTCATCGGTATCAAAAGATGTTAAATTGAAAATCAGAGATGTGGAATCTTATGTAAGAATGAAAGATTTTATTCCTGCAGATCGATTGATTCTTACGAATGATATCGCTTTTATCTGTCCTGACCTCCCTGGAGTTTATCAAAGTAAAACTTATGAAGCTTATAAAAGATGGGTATCTGAGGTAAAGGCAAATGGTAAAACGGTAATTGGGGTTTGTCCGAATGCCATTCAGGCCAAAAAAATTGGGTTTGAGAACTACCTTTCTGGCTTCAAGAGTTTATTGGAAGGTTTTTTAGATACGGGTGATTATGCCTTCGTCTTTCTCTATCATGACATCAGGCCGATTTGCGATGAGGCTAGTGATAGTACCATCAGCTGTATTCTGGATGAATATTTTCTTCTTAAAGGTGTGGATTGCTTTTATACGGATCAAATCAAAAATGGGGTAGAGCTTAAAGGGTATGTTTCATTAGTTGATTTTACGATTACCGGAAGAATGCATTTGGGAATTTCAGGTCTTACTTATGCCAAGCCAATGTTTGGTGTTTCCTATGCCAATAAATTCGAGGGTATGGTGAAGCTGTTTGATATTGATCCAAATCTCTGTCTGATTGATTATGATAAGCTGGACAACTCAAAAGAAAAGATCCGCCTGTTTACACAAAATTTCTCTACTATTCAAGATTGTGTGAATAAGAACATTAGTAACGTAAAATTAGAAACAACCAATAACTATACGCATGGGTAAAGGAATATTATTATTTCTGATTATCTTCTGCTATATCTTTAGATCGGTAGTCCTTAAATCTAAAAATAAGGATACTAAATTTTTGTGGGTCAGCTTTTTTATCTTTTGTATTCCATTTGAATTTGGAAAAGCATTAAACACCCCGAAATTCAATGAGATAGCTGGAACAGTGCAACCGATTTATATGATTTCCTTAACCATAGGATTGATTATGGCGGTATTACCTTCCGCAAAAAGGAGATGGATGAGATATTCCTTTAAACTAAATAACTGGGTCAACTGTGTTGGCCTGCTATTGATATTGTCTTTTCTGAATCCTTATAATTCGTTCCCTACAGGAACTTGGGTGATGGCCATCTTCTTCTTGTCAAACATACTTTTGTTTAAACTACTCAGTAGCTTTTTGAGCATGGAGGATGTATTGAATGGTCTTTTTGATGGCTTGATGCTGCTGACCGGGGCACAATTTTTTCTGGCCATCTGTTTTCCGGTATTGGGGATTTCTGCGGTGACGAAGTTGTTTCATGAATCTGCAGAGATTTGGGCGACCAGGTTGGATACGAGAAGCGGAGCCGTAGGGTTCTTTAACCATCCTGGCAGATTGGCTCTGTTTATGGTGATTACGGCTGCCTTTTTTCTGTCGACTTATCTTTATGATTTTAGAAAAAAGACAAGTAAGCTCGCTTTGGTCCTATGTGTTCTGATCATTTTTCTGACCTATTCCAGGACCTCTTATCTTGCCCTCATTATCACACTTTCTGCCTGTTATTATCTAAATAAGAATGCGCATAAGAATCTTTTTTCTGTTGGCAATATTTTGAAGTTTGTTGTGCCAACGGTATTGGCATTGGTTTATCTGATTGCCTATTCTCCTTTAAGTGAACTTTTCATGGGGAGTGATTCTTCTGATCAGTACGACAACAGGATGGTACATTGGCTGATGGCGATCCATTTATTTAATGCTTCTCCAATTATTGGGGTAGGATTGAATGGACACCTTTCTTACCTCTCACAACACCTAGGTATCGTAAATCAAATGACAACTGATGATTTCTTTGCCATAAATCCCATCCATAACATTCACTTGATTGTCCTTGCTGAAGTCGGGATTTTGGGCATGATCTTATGGCTTGGCTTTTTATTTGGCAATATCTTTAAAGCTAAAAAAGAAATTAGTGAGGGGCACAATGAAATCCTTTCCCTCAGTATGATTGGCTTATTTATCGCCTACATTATTTATGGACTTAGCGGTTGGGCGCCATTCTCAACAGCCATTTTACCCATATTTCTTTTCATCACCTTTTTTTCAATTAAATATAGACAACAATGAGGAAGATATTAATTGTTACTCCCTATATGCCATTTCCTCTAAATTCGGGAGGTAGGATTGCCCAATTCGAATTCGATAATGAGTTGCGCCATCATTTTGACATGACCATTGCTTTTACCATGAAAGCTGCGGATCAAAAAGATTTAGAGCAGTTGAAGGTATTGTGGCCGAATGTGAAGTTTAAGCCTTACCTGATTACAGAACAATCTCTTTCGGGTAAGTTTAGTTCAATTCTATTTCGCTTTTCTGAATTTTCAAATCGCTTAATAGGTAAAGGAGTGTTTTCAGCTTTTTGTAAAACAAATTTAGATCGCCTGCTTAAAGTAAACACGACGCTTTTCAGGTCCAAAAGTTTTGGCTTTCCACGTGGTTTTATTGATCATTTCCGGAATGTTCTGTTGGAGAATAATTTTGAATTCGTACAGGTTGAATTTCATCAACTCATCTCTTTTGCAAAATACATTCCACGTAGTTCTTATCGGATTTTTGTGCATCATGAGTTACGTTTTGTAAGGGAAAAAAGAGAATTGGATCTTTTTAGTTTTCAATCCACTTTTCTAAACAGCGTCTATAAGAAGAACAAGTCATTTGAACTTTCTGCCTTGGAGAAATATGATATGGTCTGTACACTTTCAGAGGTAGATAAGGTCATTCTAGGAAAGAACCTGAAAAAGGCAAGACTGGTTTCTTCTCCTGTTCCTATTAAGGCTTTGAGTTCTGGAATGAATTATTCTTTTGATCATAAGCTAGTCTTTTTAGGTGGCGAGGATCATTTTCCAAATAAAGAGGGCTTGGATTGGTTTCTAAGAAATTGCTGGACTGGATTGAAATCAAATTATCCCCAGTTGGAGTTGTTGGTGATCGGAAAATGGCATCAGGAGAGTATAGATGAATACGAAGCTCAGGTAGGTTCGGTTAATTTTATGGGTTATGTGGAAGACTTGTCTGCTGCATTAGCAAATAGCATTTTTATTGTCCCAATTCGTATAGGTAGTGGTATTCGGATGAAGATCATTGAGGCGGTGAATATGGGCATTCCATTCGTTTCTACTGAAGTAGGGGTAGAGGGTTTGTGTTTTAAAAATGGGAAGGACTGTTTAATTGGAAATACTGCTCAGGAGTTTTGTTCTTCAATTGCCAAACTTATTGAATCTGATGATTTAGGAAACCGCTTGTCCAAAACTGCGCTTGATACCTTAAATGAAGAGAATTCTTATCAAAAGCTGATGGACAGAAGATTGGCCATTTACAATTAAACTAAATGAAAAATTTTGAAAAACAGTCGCCATTAACTCATCCAAATGTAAGGTCCACTATGACAAATTTACCAACCTCTAAACCAAAGTTACTCGTTTTAATTGTGTTGTATAAAAAGATGATTTCCGAATCTCCAACGATTAAAACGCTATTGCTACAGCAAAGGGATTTGTTTGAGTTGGAGTTGGTGATTTGGGATAATAGTCCGGAAAAATGCCCGGATGCTCAAATCAATAAACTTGAAAGGGATTTTGGTCAATTTCAATATTGTTGGACAGCAGAAAACACTTGGTTGTCTAAGCTTTATAATCAAGTACTGACAGCCAATACTTATGATTATGCTTTGTTGTTAGATCAGGATACGGAGATTCCACTTTATTATTTTGATAAGCTGAATGACGCCCTTTTTAAATATCCGAAGGTTGCTCTTTTTCTGCCTTTAGTACTTCATAAGGAAAAAGTTGTTAGCCCTGGTTCTTGGGTTTATTTCAAAGGAAAGCATTGGGGAAAAATAAAAACAGGCCTTATTCCAGCGAAAAATGTACTGGCCATTACTAGTGGTATGGTGATCTCTGCAAAAGTGTTTCTTGTTCATAAGATGAAATTCGATGAACGGTTAAGCCTTTATGGAATTGATACAAGTTTTATGCTCAACTTTTCAAAATTTGAAAAGGAGCTGTATGTATTATCCATCAAATTCGATCATGATACGGTATTGTGGTCGAACCCTTCTGCAGATGTCATGTTAGGACGATTTAGAAATTTGAAAAGTACCTGGCCTAAGATTTTGTCGGACAGGCCAGTAGCACGGATGCTGGTTTATTTTTATAGTATGGCAGTCTCTTTTAAACTGGCGCTTAAATATCAGGATGTCAGGTTTTTGAAATAAGTTTTTTCTTGATTCAGTGATGATGGTTTGAATATCATTGAAATATACCTTTTAAAATAAAATCGCTTAATAATGAATATTATTTGTGTACACCAGAGTGCTGATATGTATGGTTCCGACAGGAGTTTTTTGCAGGTTATTAATTACCTGAGCCTGTCACCCAACTATAAAAAGATCGCTGTTATTCTTCCGAGAAATGGCCCTTTGGTTAAGGAGCTTGAAAAATTAAAGGTAGAAATCATTTTTATGAACCTTTCTTTATTAAGTAAAACTTATCTAATGAAACTTCAATGGGGGAAAATAATTTTCCCTTTGTTTTCATTTCCCTCCAAAAAGAGATTGTTTGACCAGTATGATGTGGTCTATGTGAATACTTCAGTAATTCTTGATTTTTACCTGTTAGCCCCTTTTCTGAAGCAGATGAAAATTATTCATATCCGAGAGATTCCAAATAGTATGTTGAGTAAGGTACTGTCTTTCTTTTTGAAATTTTCGAAAGCGAAAATCATATTCAATTCCCAATCTACGCTAAACAGCTTCGCTCCTTTAGCCCAAAGTTTGGTGATTCATAATGCATTTGAAGGCTTTGCCAAAAAGGACTTAGAGGAAATGGCTATAATTTATATGCAAAAAGAAGCTTTGGTTGCTAGCAATGAAATTTCCGAAAATGAGGGCTTTAGTCATGAAACGGAAAGAGATGGTTCTACGTATAAAGAATTGAAAAAGGCACCATTAAAGGTGTTGTTAATTGGTCGAATCAATAGTTGGAAGGGCCAGGATTTTGCCATTGAAGCATTGGCTGGGATTGCTCATGCTGATGTACTGTTAAGAATCGTTGGGAGTACCTCTGCTGGAAATGAAGAGATGGTGTCGGATTTAAAGAAAAAGGTCAATCTTTTAGGTCTAAGCGACAAAGTTGAGTTTATGGATTTCGTTTCGGATACGGCGGATGTTTATAGCTGGTCTGATGTTGCAATTGTCCCAAGTACCAGGCCTGAACCATTTGGTCGAATTGCCATTGAGGCCATGAGTTTAAGTAAGCCGGTTATTGCAGCGAATCATGGAGGCTTACCCGAAATTATTGAGCATGGACACAGTGGCTTTTTATTTGAGCCAAATAATAAAGCTGAGTTTATCCTTGCACTTCGCCAATATCTTGAGAATCCTGAACTATTAATAAAACATGGTGGGAATGCAAAAAAGGTGTTTGAGGAAAAATTCTCTTTGAATGGTTTTTATAAAAAATTGGACGAAGCCTTTAATAATGAACTGGCCCAATAAAGAAATGCCTTAAGATAGATGCCCATCTTAAACTTGTAATCACATCAGATGAAAAAGACAATATTCTACTCTTTTCTAGCTTTTTTGACATTATCCACTGCAGCTCAAGCACCTGTTTATGGACAGCAAAAGGGCGCTCAGCTAAAAGTTGGGGCTTATTATTTTGATGGATGGACTGGTAAAACAAACCATATTACCGAGTCATTAACTGAAAATTATAAGGAGCGCGCTCCTGTTTGGGGTTGGGTAACTAGTAAGCCTGCAATCATGTCTAAACAAATAACTGCTGCGGTGAATGCGGATCTTGATTTTTTTACCTTTTGCTGGTATTATTCTGAGCTTTCTAAGAAAAACCTGGAAGAACCCAGAAATAATGCACTTCGGCTATTTGTCAGTTCAAAAGATAAGCAAGGATTGAAATTCAATTTATTGGTGGCTAATCATTATGGATATATCATCGGTCCCGCTGACTGGGGTAGGGTTTCAAAAATATGGCTCGATCTTTTTGAAAAGGACACGTATTTGAAGTTTAATGAGAAGCCCCTGATTACCTTTTTAAGTTTAAAGATGCTCATGAGTTCATTTGGATCCAGTGCAAAGATTAAATCGGCCTTGGGTCAATTGAGAACTGCTGCAAAGAACAGAGGTTTAAAAGGGCTAAACATCGGGATTAGTCTGGCGCCAAATGAAAAGGAAATTTCATTGGCTAAAGAATGTGGATTTGACGTGTTAACAGGGTATAACTATCATGATCAAACTTTAGTTACGGGACAATCTGTTAGCTCAATCTCTGTAATAAGTAAACGTGAAAAAGTAGTCTGGTCTCAGTTCCTGAAATTTGGGATGCCTTATATCCCTGTAAGCACTTTAAACTGGGACCCGCGTCCATGGGATGAAATGAATAAAATAGGAAGGCCTTCTCCTCATTTTAAAGGGTATGGTCCCGCATCAGTCTTTCAGTCTGTTAAAGGATTGAAGGATTGGATTATTGAAAATAATCCTACCAGATCAAATGATCAGATTGCTGTACTCTATGCTTGGAATGAGTACGGAGAGGGGGCATGGTTGACACCATCAGTTATTTATAAAAATGGACTTTTAGATGCCGTTAAAAAGGCACTTATAAACTAATTAGGTAATGAAAATAATATTTCAATCGATTATCAGGAGGAGAAATCCTGCTTTCACATTTGATGAAAACATCAGTAGCCGAACCTTGTTTAATCTGGCAATCAGTAAAAGTTTTGACCTTTTAAGAGGTGTGTTATTCCAGGTTTTTCATTTTAAAAAACCTAAACCTCTCTTTTTAGGCAGAAGGGTGACGACTTTTAATAACCATCATATTAACATTGGAAAATGGGTCAAAATTGATACTGGTGTTTATTTGAGCGGTTTGGGAAGAGGAAAACTTATCATTGGAGATTCTTCTGGGATTGGAGCCTATTCACAATTGATCATTTCTACCTCCTTTAACAATTTAGGTGCATTTATTCATATTGGGAAACGAGTAGGCATTGGGCAATTTGCCAGTATTGGTGGATCTGGAGGCGTTTCCATTGGGAATAATACCATCATTGGACAATATTTTAGTTGTCACCCAGAAAATCACAATTACAGTGATCCAAATAAACTGATTAAAGATCAAGGGACTACCCGCGCTAAAATTACTATTGGGGAGAACTGTTGGATAGGTGCTAAGGTGACTATTCTTGCTGGAGTCTCGATCGGAGATAATTCAATTATAGCTGCGGGAGCGGTGGTCAACAAAAGTATGCCTGCAAATTCTATTATAGCCGGAGTTCCTGCACGCGTGATTAAAGGGATCTATGAATAGTAAAGAAAGTAGGAATATCTTATGAAAAGCTGCGCTCTGACCATGAGCGTAACCATGATAGCAATCTTTATAATGATCATAAAAGGAGTGTAAATAAAACGGAAGAAAGATGTTTAACAATAAGAGATTTTTTAAATATAACGCCCCGATTGTCTTTTGTATATTGATTTTAAGCAGCACTGTTAGTGTTCAGGGGCAGCGTTTATCGGATGCTCCCCAAAAAGTATTGATTCTGGGTAATAGCATTACCTGGCATGGGGCAAAACCAGCTGTGGGTTGGTCGGGTAACTGGGGAATGGCAGCGAGTGCTGCAGAAAAAGATTTCGTTCACCTGTTGCAATCAAGGATCAAGGTATTGAGTCCTCAAACGATTTTTAAATCTGCAAATATTGCCGATTCTTTTGAAAGGAAATTCTGGAATTATGACGCCAGGGATTTCGAGAAATTTAGAGATTGGAATCCAGATCTGTTTGTATTGGAAATTGGAGAGAACATCAACGATACCTTGGCTGTAAAACACTTGTTGGCTGAACACCTGGATCGTTTTGTAGCAGAAATATCCGGAGGAAAGGATATTAAAGTTTGCCTGGTAGGTAGTTTCTGGCCAAATCTACAGGTTGATAAGATCATGAAGGCGGCCTGTATCCGCAACAATTGGATCTATGTAGATCTTCAGGGGCTTTATAAAGAAAGAGATAAAAATACCGCTATTCTGCAGTATCAAAATCGAGGAGTGGGGATGCATCCTTCGGATATTGGAATGGAAAATATAGCAAATAGGATCTGGAATGAAATACAACAATTATTTAAGTAATCTATAATGAAAATAGCAATTATTGGTACACGCGGCATCCCAAATCATTATGGAGGATTTGAGCAATGCGCAGAATATTTAGCACTGGGGCTGGTGAAAAAAGGGCATGAAGTTTTGGTTTATAATTCACATAACCATCCTTATCAAAAGAATAAATGGAATGGTGTCGATTTACGCCATTGCTATGATCCCGAGTATAAACTGGGAACCGCTGGTCAATTTATCTATGATTTGAATTGTATTCTTGATGTAAGAAAGCAAGGTTGTGATGTGATACTTCAGTTGGGTTATACGAGTGGCTCGGTATGGGGTTGGTTGTTGCCTAAGAAGGTAGTGGTTACCACTAATATGGATGGACTGGAGTGGAAACGTACCAAATACTCTAATAAGGTTAGAAAATTCCTGCAGTGGGCGGAGAAATTAGGGGTGAAATATAGTGATCATTTGATCTCCGATTCAATTGGTATACAGGATTATTTAAAAGAGAAATACAAAGCAGATTCTACATTTATTGCCTATGGGGCAACGTTGTTTAAACAGCCTACTATAGGTGTTCTTAAAAGTTACGATCTGATTGCTTATCAATATGATATGCTTATTGCTAGATTGGAACCAGAAAATAGCATTGAAATTATTCTAGATGGCGTGGCAAAAGCGAATGTTAAACGCCCATTTTTAGTGGTAGGTAAGCACGAAACCACTTATGGTAATTATTTAAAGGAGAAGTTCGAAGCTTACCCTCAGATTAAATTTATTGGAGGGATTTACAACATAGACATTTTGAATAATCTGAGGTATTATGCTAATATTTATTTCCATGGCCATACCGTTGGGGGAACAAATCCTTCGTTATTAGAGGCGATGGCATCCAATAGCTTAATGTGTGCTAATGATAACCCTTTTAACAGGTATATCCTTGGCGAAGACGCCATTTACTTCAGGACAGCAGATGAAGTAGCTAATCATTTAAAAAGTGTTCGGTATGAGCTTGATAAGTATCAGATGATGAGGAAAAATAATTGCGATAAGATTACAGATATATATGACTGGGAGCTGATTGTAGATCAATACGAGCAGCATCTTCTAAGTGTAAAGGGCGTATTTACCAGATAATCATGTAAGGTCGCTTATGAGGTGCCGGGGGGCATTTTCCATACGCAGTATTGTAGCAATATTTAAAACGCTGCAATACTGCCTGGAATGGAATTTTTTTTTTGATTTATTATTGAAAATCTTTTTTCAATTTCAGCATTAAGCCAAAAGAATTGTTCAGTAGTTTTCCTTGATCCAGTGCTGTTGCAAAACCGGCACTATACCCGTTTTTCAGAGGCTTAGTACCTTCTAAATAGAAAGAAAACTGAGATACCGTCTCAAATATTTCAGCATTTCTAGGACTCTTAATACTCCCAGTAGTGTTCCCATAAATACTGGTTCCAAAAGTGCCGTAGTTATCTGAATAGGTAATTTTTGTCATAAAGTCCCAGTTATAAACTCTACCTGTTAATCCCGCATGAAGTGCTACCACACGATTATTGATGAAATAATCGGCCTTTTTTATTGCCTGGCCAGCTCTGGCCTCATGTCTGGGTGTAATCAGTGGATTGCCTAAACCCAGGCCTTTATAAGACCAGCCGTTTACATAATAAAAGTTGTTGTAGTAATCTTCGTCTCCCGATTTGGTAAATGTAGACCAGGGATATCCTGCCTGATCTTTTGAATAGAAAAATTCAACTAATATTTTCTTCCAGGCGAAACTGGAACTTTCTGGTTTAAAGCGCTTATTCTCCAGCGAAATACCGTTTAAACCATCTTTGATATTTGCCAGTTTTGATAAGGCACCAACATCATAAAAGGTTTGCCGATAGAGCATCATCTTAATATCATTAAAGTCGTATTCCATCCCAAGGTCAATGGAGCCTAATTGGTTCCCGATTTTTGAGGTTGGAACGCCTTTAGTACCATAAGATTTTCCGCTCACTACATGCCAGAAAGTTTGGACTGGAGACAGTTTGAAATTTTTGCCATATGCTGCTTGTTCATTTCCCCAGAATACCTGGTGGTTGAATCCTCCGTACATTTTAAAGCGCCAATCTGCTTTCCCTAATCTCACATATAAGGATTTCTGGTGGAAATAGCTGACTGGTTTAGTGTCATTAATGTAATACTTGATGGTGGGTCCGGCAATGATGCTATCCAGGATTTTAGTTCTTCCTATCCAGCCATGAACAAAATTTCCTTTGACTGCGAAAAGACCTCCAAAAACAGGTAAAGTGTAATAGTTGGGAATAGAAAGTTCCAGTTTTGGTATTCCTGGAGCATTTCCGGAGAGTGAAAAATTACCGGAACTCAACACACTGTCGCCATTGAGACCCATTACCTCTTTTGCTCTTCCAGCTTTAAGTTGAAAGATGCCGATCCTTCCTTTCGCATAACCGGAGATCAATTGAATATTAGCTTCCTTTCCTGCATTTGCTCTGGCTTCAAATCCGAATCCCCAATCAAAGAGTCTTTTCTTTCCAAGACTGTCAGTGGGAGAGTAAGTCGTATAATCTTTCTCTGCTTTTCCAATAAAACTTCCTGAAATACCCGGAATTGGAACGGAGCCAAACTGGTTGGAACGCATCCAGAAAGGAACAACTTGGTTCGTCGTGCCTATGGCTTGAGTTTCCAGTGAATATTTAATTTCAGGTTTTTGCGCCTGAAGGGTACTGGAAAATGTTAAAAGCAATAGAGTCGGGAGCAGCGCTTGTTTTACTTGTTGGATGCCATTCATAAGGATGGTGTTTAAGTTTTAATCGGCTTATACATAGTGATTACCATAGGTTTCGGCCATTGTCTTTACTACTTCTTTAATTTCTTGTTCCTGATCTTTGGGGTAAATTAATAAGGCGTTGCCATCGTCTACGACAATGAAATTATCTAGACCTCTGATCACCGCTAGCTTATCTTCATTGATTTGAATGATGCTGTTTTGTGTTTCTTTTACATTGATCTGCTTTGCGGAAATTACATTGCCTGAAGTATCTTTCTCTGCAGATTCATGTAAGGAAGCCCAGGTACCCAGATCAGACCAGCCAAAATCTGCTGGAATGGTGTAAATATTATCTGCTTGCTCCATGATGGCATAGTCGATCGAAATATTTGGAGCTGTTGGGTATTTCTGGTCAATAAAATCTCTTTCTTCAGGATGGTTGTAGTATTCATTGCCAGCTTCAAATAAATCATGAATGCTGCTGGCATGCTTTTTCAAGGCCTGTATAATTGACTTTGCTTTCCATATGAAAATCCCTGCATTCCAAAGATAATTCCCGTCTTTCAGGTAGTCCAAGGCGGTGGGAAGGTTTGGTTTTTCTCTGAACTTCTCCACTTTATATATTCCTTTTTCAGTTTCCTGGCCATATTGAATATAGCCATAGCCAGTATCAGGACGTGTGGGGCTGATGCCTAAAGTAACCAAGGCCTCATGTGTTGAGGTATAAGCTAAAGCTGTACGGATTTTCTCTACGAAAATAGTTTCATATTGTATAAAATGATCTGAGGGTGCGACCACCAAATTTGCTTCCTGATTGAGGGCTGCCAATTTAAAAGATGCATAAGCAATGCAAGGAGCCGTATTGTTTCTGCTAGGCTCACATATGAGTTGTTCAGGAGAAATTCCGGATAACTGCTCCAGAACAAGGTCACTATATTGGCTATTGGTAACAATAAAAATATGTGATGCTGGGCATAACTTTAGGAAACGTTCATAGGTGATTTGTAGCAGTGATCTTCCTGTTCCTAATATATCTAAAAACTGCTTCGGAAAATGATTACGGCTTTTTGGCCAAAAGCGACTGCCCACACCGCCAGCCATAATCAGTACATAATTGTTTTTATCCATGTTTTTCAGGTGTTATAAAGACACAAGTTCATTAGGGCTGTGTTTTTCATCAGCAGCGACAACAGCTGTGGTTTGCGGGATTATCGACCGGCCGATGCTATTATAATAGTAACCGAGGTCAATCATCTTTTGAAGATCATAAAGGTTTCGGCCATCAAAAATGACTTTGTTACGAAGTGTTTCCTCCATTTTTTCAAAATCTGGGTTTCTAAATACTGACCATTCTGTTGCGATCAATAAGGCATCTGCAGCTTGCAAAGCATCATATTGATTGTCTGCATAATTGATTTTATCGCCTAATAATGCTTTGATGTTATTCATTCCTTCAGGGTCAAAAGCGGTTACTGTAGCACCATTAAGGAGCAATCGGTTGATGATATATAAAGCTGGTGCCTCACGTATATCGTCAGTTTCCGGTTTGAAAGCTAATCCCCATAATGCGAAGTGTTTGCCTTTTAGGTTACCTTTATAATATTTAAGTACCTTATCCACTAACACGGTCTTTTGTTTCTCATTGACAGTCATGACTGCTTTCAGAATCTGGAAATTATATTGGTGTTCTTCTGCCGATTTTGACAAGGCTTGTACATCTTTTGGGAAGCAACTTCCTCCGTAGCCAAGACCAGGGAATAGGAATCTTTTTCCAATACGTTCGTCTGAACCAATTCCCAGACGTACAGCATCCACATCTGCATGAACTAATTCACATAAATTAGCAATCTCATTCATGAATGTGATCTTTGTAGCCAGGAAGGCATTTGCAGCATATTTTGTCAATTCTGAGGACTTTTCATCCATAAACAAAATCGGGTTTCCAGACCTTACATAAGGGGCATAAAGCTCGGTCATGAGTTTCATCGCCTTTTCGCTTTTTGTTCCAATCACTACACGATCCGGTTTCATGAAATCTTCAACAGCAACTCCTTCTCTTAAAAATTCGGGATTAGAAACAACATCAACTTCCACGTCGGTATTGGCTTCGAAAACTGCTTTTACTTTATCTGCTGTACCCACAGGAACGGTAGATTTATTCACAATCACTTTGTACGAACTGATCAGTTTCGAAACATCTGCTGCTGCACCCAGAATATAAGAAAGATCAGCAGTGCCATCTTCTCCCGGGGGCGTTGGTAATGCCATAAAGATAATTTGAGCATCTTTAATTGCCATAGCTAAATCGGTCGTAAAGCTCAGTCGTTGCTGTGAAATGTTTCTCAGAAACAGAATGTCCAATCCTGGTTCATAAATTGGAATAATCCCATGCTGCATCTTTTCAACTTTCAGCTGGTCGATGTCTACACAGATCACCTCATTTCCTGTCTCAGCGAGACATGTACCGGTTACCAAACCGACGTATCCTGTTCCTATTACCGCGATTTTCATAAATGATTTATTTTTTAATCTTATTTTATTGTAAAAATACCCATCATTTTGCGAAATGAAGTCCTGTCGATGTTGTTAATGTTGTTGTTTTTGTTAAAATACCTATTTGTGGGGAGCTTTTTATTCCCTAATGGAGTTAATTTTGGTAAATGTTATTGGGTTTTTAATATAGCCAGGTTATTTCCGGTTGTTTTTAAGCTAATAATATGTTTTTGAGTGTTTTTTATTAATAATACATTGATAATTCAAATTATTTTATCCAAAATCAGATGCAGACTCGTTATTTGTACTTACTTAGATATATTTTGCCTATTACGGATGTCGTAATGCTTAATTTGATCTATGTTTTAGCTTATTATCTTACGGAATATTTGGGAAAAACAGTTTCATATGAGTTGTGGCGACATTATATGGTCGTGTGTAACCTCGCATGGTTGTTTAACTCTGCAATTTTTGGTCTTTATACAGACTATGGTTCCAGAAGATTGGAAAGGATTTACCGAGGAACATGGCGTAGTGTTGCCTTACATGCTGTGATTTTTGCCTTGTATTTGTTATTCTCCAGAGATATTGAATTTTCAAGAACCTTTTTAGTGGTATTCTATGCCTTATTGGTGTTTGGCTTTATTCTGAATCGTTTTCTTGGTACCGCTTTTCAATCGCTCCTCGTTCATAAATTTAATGTCAGCAAGAAAGTTGCATTAATTGGTGTTAATCCTACAGGCCTCCGATTGGCACATTATTTTGACCGTCAATATAATATTGATTTTTATGGTTATCTTGATGATGGTAGTCGCATCTATGCGGATGAAAATGGTCTTTTGTCCACAAATTTTATCTCGAAAATGGGAAAAGCTGCTTTAAATGGAGTTAAAGACATATATGTTGCTTTAGAACCACATAAAATGGCCTTAGTTCAACCGTTTTTGCAGGAAGCCGACAAACATTGTCTTCGTGTAAAATTTATTCCGGACATGGCTACTACTATCGCTTCACCTTATACCATTAGCTATGTAGGAGGGGAGTTTCCGGTCATCTCACTAAGAAAAGAACCTTTAGAAAGTATCGGGAACCGTTTCAAAAAGCGTGCTTTTGATATTGTTTTCAGTGTCGGTGTGATTGTATTTCTGATGAGCTGGTTGTATCCTTTAATTGCAATCCTGATTAAAATGGAAAATAGAGGGCCCGTGTTATTTAAGCAGTTAAGAAGTGGACGTAACGATGAGCCTTTCTACTGTTATAAATTTAGAAGCATGAAGGTTAACAACGATAGTGATCAAAAACAAGCTACCAAGGATGACGATCGCATTACCAAAATCGGGAAATTTCTGCGTAAGTCCAGTCTTGATGAACTTCCACAATTCTTTAATGTGCTTATGGGGAATATGAGTGTAGTCGGTCCAAGGCCGCATATGTTGAAACATACGGAAGAGTACCGTGCCATTATTAACCAGTTTATGGTGCGACATTTCCTAAAGCCAGGAATTACTGGTTGGGCCCAAGTAAACGGCCTGAGAGGAGAGACCAAAGAAGAAGGCTCTATGCAAAAACGTGTACAGCATGATATCTGGTACCTTGAAAACTGGACTGCAATGCTGGAAGTGAAGATTGTCTTTATGACGGTCATCAATATGATCAAAGGAGAAGATAACGCTTACTAATAGTATAAAAATGATGAAGAAGATTTTAATTACCGGGGGAGCGGGTTTTATTGGCTCTCATGTAGTCAGACAGTTTGTTAAAAAATACACTGATTACCAGATTATTAACCTTGATAAGCTTACTTATGCCGGAAATCTGCTGAACCTCAGGGATATAGAAGATGCGCCTAATTACCGCTTTGTCAAAGGAGATATTACTGATATTGCATTTGTGAATGAGCTTTTTCTACTGGAAAAACCAGATGCTGTAATTCACCTGGCTGCAGAATCTCATGTAGACCGATCTATCAGCAATCCGATGGAATTTGTGATGACCAATGTAATTGGAACTGTGAATTTATTGAATGCGGCAAAAGAGAGTTGGAAAGGTGATTATGTCAATCATCGCTTTTATCATGTGAGTACAGATGAGGTGTATGGCTCGCTTGGTGAGACAGGGATGTTTACTGAAACTACGGCCTATGATCCACATAGTCCATATTCTGCTTCTAAAGCAAGTTCTGATCATTTTGTTCGCGCCTACCATGATACCTATGGTTTGGATGTAGTCATCTCTAACTGTTCTAATAATTATGGATCTCATCATTTTCCGGAGAAATTAATCCCATTGGCAATCAATAATATCAAAAATAATAAGCCTGTTCCTGTATATGGAAAGGGAGAGAATGTGAGAGATTGGCTTTGGGTAGAAGATCACGCTTCGGCCATAGATAGGATCTTTCATCAGGCTAAGGCTGGGGATACTTATAATATTGGGGGCCATAATGAATGGAAAAACATAGACCTGATCCATTTGTTGTGTCGTATTATGGACGAGAAACTAGGTCGTGATGCAGGAACATCTGCTGCGTTGATTACCTATGTTACGGACCGTGCCGGGCACGATCTTCGCTATGCTATTGATTCCAGTAAATTGCAAAATCAGCTGGACTGGACGCCTTCTTTACAATTCGAAGAAGGGCTTGCTAAAACTGTAGATTGGTATCTTGAAAATAACGAATGGTTAGAAAATGTTACTTCGGGAGCCTATCAGGACTATTATAATCAACAATACGCATATAATGAACAATAAGGGGAAGGTACTTGTTTTTGGTGGAGTAGGTCAATTGGGACAATGTCTCAGTAAGCTAACAAAAGACCGTAATTTAGTTTTTCTGGATGAAGTTGCAGGAAATATCCTGGATCTCGGGATATTGAGAACTTTATTTGTAGGAGAATCGCCTGAATTTGTGGTCAATTGTGCCGCATATACCGCAGTAGATAAGGCAGAAGACGAACCCGAGCTCTGCGAAAAAATCAATAGTACGGGTGCGGGGAACCTGGCGATGCTTTGCGCAGAATTCAAGGCTACATTGATTCATATCTCTACTGATTTTATTTTTGAAGGAAATGTTCCAATGCCATTAATTGAGAGTGATGTGGCAAATCCGGTTAATATTTACGGTAAAACCAAATTACAGGGAGAACTAGAAATCACGAAGCAATTAGAGGCGCATTATATTTTGCGCACTAGTTGGTTGTATTCGGAATTTGGGGGGAATTTCGTAAAAACAATGCTTAAGCTGGCTAAAGAGCGCGAAGAACTTAGTGTCATAGTGGATCAGATAGGGACGCCAACTTATGGTATAGACCTAGCTGCAGTTATACTAAACCTAATTTCTTTGAATAACCATACTGCTTATGGGACTTATCATTATAGTAATGAAGGTCTTTGTTCCTGGTATGATTTCGCAAAAGCAATTTTCGAAATTAGCGGTTCTGAATTAAAGGTTTATCCCATTCCTACCAGCGCATATCCTACCAAAGCCCGTCGTCCTGCCTTTTCGGTGATGGATAAAACTAAAATAAAAACCACATTTAATCTTGAAATCCCATATTGGAGAGACAGCTTGATTAAATGTATTCACGCAATAAAATAAACGATACATGAAAGGAATTATACTTGCCGGGGGGAGTGGTACACGTTTACACCCCTTAACCCTGGTGATGAGTAAGCAAATGATGCCGGTTTATGATAAGCCGATGATCTACTATCCACTGTCCACCTTAATGCTTGCGGGCATTAACGAGATTTTAATCATCTCTACACCTCATGATCTGCCTAATTTCGAGAAATTATTGGGTGATGGTAGTCAACTGGGTTGTAAGTTTTCTTATGCTGTACAAAAGGAGCCTAATGGTTTGGCGCAAGCCTTTGTGATTGGTGCCGATTTTATCGGAACAGATAAGGTAGCCTTGGTATTAGGAGATAATATTTTCTATGGAGATGGAATGACGAAGTTATTGCAAAGTAGCGCGGATCCTGAAGGTGGAGTTGTCTTCGCATATCCGGTTTCAGATCCTGAGCGTTATGGCGTTGTGGAGTTTGATGAAAATAAAAAAGCAGTATCCATTGAGGAAAAACCAGCAATTCCTAAATCTGATTATGCCGTTCCTGGGCTATATTTTTATGACAATTCTGTCGTAGAGATTGCGAAGAATATCAAGCCTTCTCCTAGAGGAGAATATGAAATTACCGATGTAAATAAGGTTTATCTGGAACAAGGTAGGCTTAAAGTTGGTGTGCTGAGCAGGGGTACTGCCTGGTTAGATACCGGCACTTTTGCTTCGTTAATGCAGGCAGGTCAGTTTGTGCAAGTGATAGAAGAGCGTCAGGGATTAAAAATTGGTTGTATTGAAGAAGTGGCTTACCGCATGAACTTTATTGATAAGGAGCAGTTGTCGAAAATTGCAGCACCATTAGTAAAGAGCGGGTATGGCGCCTATCTGTTGAAAATGATTAAATAGAGAAATCTTGTGTATTTTTTTTAACTATTTTGTTTCCTTTTTTTCAGAATAGTTTATATTATTTTTAGTCGTATTTTCTCTAATGGTCTTTTTAAAATATCATTATATGATGTTTGTGTGTTAATTCCTGGATTTTGCAACAGTTTTGTAGGTATTTATTACAATTGTAGCTGTCTTGAAATCATAATTTTCCGAAAACATGATCTTTAGACTGACAAAATCGGTCTAAATTTTCATAAATAAGTATAAAAGCATCCTTTTAACTATGTGTAGTCCATTTATTGAATCTATGTTCAATAAAATCACTAGTTATAGGGATGCTTTTTTTGGGTACTTGGATTAGTTTTTGCGGTTAATAGATCTTTAGAAGTTCAGATTCTTAGGAAGTGTATATTCCTAAGGGTTGTGAATCACTTGAATTTCTTTAAAATTAAAAATTACTTTATGTTTATGCTGATGCTCATCTTTAGTTTATACCCTTTCAAATCTTTATTGCTATTCTTTCGAAGCAATAATCTTCCATTTGTGTCGTTTTTCAATTGTCACTTTATTGATACTTTCTGATGAAGCAGTTTATAATTTGCGTTTTTCAGGAGGCAATGGCACTTTTAAATTTGAAGAATGATGATGCACCGTAAAAAACACAGAGTTACATCCTTTTAAATATGAATCTAATCAATCCATAATTATTAATCTAATCCCTATTTACAATGTTAAATTATTTTCTTAATTACTTCGCTTCACGAGTCGTCAGCGAAACCAGTCAGCACTACAAAGGTGAATCTTTAGATGTCAATTTGTTAATGAATAATTGTATTTGGTAGCATAAGAGGTTAGTATCTTTTAACCTCCCATCGTTTTACGTTTTACATTTTTAAAAGAAATAAAGGACACGTTTTTTATTTTTTTAATCTATTTAATTAACCTTATGGAATCTAATAACAACGTCATACATGATACCTGGAACAGGTACAGTGATTTTTATACACGTTCGACTATAGCCCTGCCTGAAGTGAATTTAGATCAGTTTTTACCCTCATTTCTTAGTTCGGGGAACTTTTATTACGTAGTAGATTTTTGCGATAAAAAAATCAAATACGTAGACCCGGGAATTGCAGATGTGTTGGGACTGGATCCTACCTCTGCCACAGTAGATGATATCTTAGGTCGCATACATCCAGAGGATGTCAATTATGTGGCACAAACGGAATCCGTTAGTGTGCGTTTCATGCTCGATCAAATGAACAAGGAAAGCATTAAAAGCTATTATAAAACCTCTTATTGTTTCAGGTTTAAACTGGCAGATGGAAGTTATGAATTGTTTCACAATGAATCTGTTTATCTTTCCAAAGATGATTCTGGTAGAATTGCTCAGGTGTTACATATTCATACCAATGTGAACCACATCACTTCAGTAAACAATTATATGCCTTCTTTGGTAGATACAAAGGGAAGCAAGAAAATGTGGCCTGTAAATGTCAATCGTGAACCAGAAAGTCATGCCTTAAATTTGCAGTTTAGCAAAAGAGAAATGGAAATTATAAAACTGATTGCACTTGGCTATAAAAGTGAAGAGATTGCGGATTCGCTATTTATTTCTTTACACACAGTGCATTCACACCGTAAAAATATCATTAGGAAGTCTGGTGTGAAAACCAGTTCCGAACTGATCAGTTTATGTGTGAGAGAAGGGTTAATTTAACCTGTAAGCTGTGTCCTGAAAATGGCCTGTACATCGTTGCAGGCCATTTTCTATTTAAAAGGAGCTTTATCCTGCCGTCACCAATAAACGGTGTGGGATTTTTCTTTCCTCCATAAAACAAAGCCTTTCATATTTATATTCATTAACCTTGGCAATGTCATTCAGGTCCTGGAAAATGGCAATCATGATATCGTATATCATGATACAGTTCAGATTTAGTTCATTTCTTTTGAAAATTTGTAGCGTTTCATTCGAAAACTCATAAGCCTTTACAAATTCTCCGCGTAATCTCAATTGATTGGCTTGCATCATTCTAAACATACATTCTGAATATTCTGTGAGTTTGAACCTGGTCTTATTTTGATGAACCCCGGATAAAATACGCTCCAGTTGGTCGGTTTTCTTTCCCGGATTGATCTTTGAATTGGAGAGGCCAAATATATTTAGCATAAATATAGAAAAGGCAGACCTCTTGGAGAAAATTCTGGGATGTAGTTTTGTGATGGCCTGAATAATTTTTAGTGTTCCTTTGTCCGATCCATAAAAAGTGTTTAGCAAGATCAGGAGCAGATAGGAAATACCTTGTCTGGTATCCAGTGCCGCCCGACTTTCCAGAAACGGATAATTGAAGTTTTCCAGGTTCCTAATCATTGGGTGGGTGCTGTCCGCCCGGTTGGTAAGTTTCAGGTAGATCAGCCAACAGACCTCATAAGGACTGATTGACCAACCACTTAAATCCATTGCAGCTATTTTTGTCAGCCGTATCGCAATGCTATCCTGATCCATGCTCATTACATCAAAAATGGCTAGAATACTTTGATAAATGGCCCTGGTTTCGTCATTGTCTGCAACATCTGCCAATACATTTACGGCTTCTTTATAACAGGAATCTACGAAATCAAAATTGATCAGCTGTTTGATCAAAATGTCATGTAATTTATGCTCAGTTAGCAATTTGAGCGTGTCAGGACTGTATCTGGAACGAAATCTTATATTTTCTGCAATAAATAAAATCAGGTAATTCCGCTCAAAATAGTTGATCTCCAGATCAAATACATGCGCTAACGCACTAAAATCACCGATCCTGATGATGAACCGAATCGTCCATTGTAACAGGTGGAATCGTACGTTATTACTCTCATAATTACGTTGGATAAATTCAAAGAAAGTCCAGTTGACTTGTAAATGAAATTTTTCCAACAATTCTATGAATAGAAAATACTCGAAAATATGTGGGTAGATAAAACGAACATACTCTCTTGGCTGGTAGTCATCCTGGCTTTTTTCTTCCACTAAGATACCTTCGGAAACGAGTTCCATATAGGCATTTTTAAAGGCCGACAATTCCGCAATCAACAGGTCTTTTGGCACTGCATTCGCTTTTTTGCCGTATTCTGTAAGCTGAATTACTTTCTTCAGGAACAGAATCTTCTCTGTGTAATAATTGGATTTATATATTTTTTCCTGAATGAACCTGGAGATAAGTTCGTGAAATGTAATGCTACTGGAATAATTGAAGTAAGGATCTTCTTCTTTCAGCTGATAATAAAGCTGGATATATAGGGGGAACTTTAATTGAGATTTAAGTTTCGGATTTAGTTCATCAACATCCGATTGGTTGATCTTATGAATGATCCGGTCGATTTCCTTGCCGGTTAAGGGTGGAACATTGGATACTTCATTGTGGTTAAAATAATTACCTGTAAACCATTTGGACCTTAAAAAGGCGGAATGTCTGATGCAATCATAAAACCTCATCCAGGTGGTAGAACGCATACTCATCACCAGTTTGATGGAATCATTATGTTCAATGGCGCAGATAAAACTGATGATGTTTTCAAACATCTGCTTTTTTAGATCTCTTTTTACCATCACTTCTGAAAATCCATCAATGATGATTACGAATCTTTTGCCGCTGGCTTTGTGGTTTTCATTGATATGTTCCAATAGACTTTCCTGATGTGGAATTCCCAATTGTATTTTCAGGCGATCCTCAAAACTGATGTGATGTTGATCTGGATTGAAAAGATTGGTTGCAGAGAGGAATAATGCTGTGGAGTCTAGATGTATGGCTGTTTCACCCTGGAAAAACTTCTCTACTAAATGACTTAATAAAATAGTTCTACCATAACCGGGCTGTGAGATGAAGCAAGTAAAGCTATAATCGCTTTTGAAAAAGTCATCAAAATCGTGTTCAGCGAACTTTCTACTGATCGTCATTTCATATGGAATCCCAGATCTGTTTTTGATGCCTTTTAATGTGAAATTCGTGACCTTTTTTGCATTGGTTCGGATGTCTGGCCAGCTGCGTACCGGAGTCTGTGTAGAGGCTGGAAGCGCATTTGTCCAATTCCGTTCATCCTCCTTGTTCACGTACTCAGCAAGTGTGGTTAGTGTGAACTTCGAAAAATTGTGTTTCACTACAGCAAATCCAAATAATCGCTTGATCGTTGTTTCACTAACGTTCTTATTAAGTGTTTTGCTGATTTCAATGGAGATCCTTTTACAATCAGCAGGAGTGATGGTCCGAATTCCCGTTTTTAACAGGATAAGACTCTTCACTTCATTTAGGGTAAATATATCCTCCATAAGTAGGCTGAGTGGGCGTTAATTTCTTAAACTAAACGAATATAATGCTTTCAGCACAATAATGAACAGCCGTAAATCAAGTAAAAACTGAATAAATAAATAGGATGGCGTATAAATACCTGTTTTATAGCTTTTTATACGTGTTTTTGCGCATTGCGGAAAATTAACGCCTAGAAAAATGAACAAAATGAACAGGCATTTTATTTCGGTTCTTCTAAATGAACAATTCGAATAGGTCTTGGGAGCGTAGGGATGACTAAAATTGCACTAAAGTAAAATTTAATCGTTCCAATTCCGCTCCTATGAAATCTACATCTACCCTCCCGGGAAAGCTTAGAAAGTTAAAGGTAATAATTTTTATTCTTATAAGTTGTGCCTTTATAACGCTAAATAATTTCAAATCGTATGCACAAACAAAAAATTATGCAACAATAGCTCCATCAACAGGTGCGATGACCACCGACTTTGGATTATTCGGTGTAGGGCAGCCCCAGGATGATCCAAGTGGAGGCTCGGTCAGTAACCCCGGTGCTGCAGCAACTGGTGGCGATCAGACTTTTGCAACGATGACTGCAAATTTTAGTGCATTATTGGTTGCAGGAACCATGGGAGAAGCTTGGTTGCAAGTCAAATTTCCTCAACCCGTATCCGCTGGAAAAACAACTTATATCCGCTTTGATTCACCTACTACTACAGGTGTTAACATCAGCTTATTAGGCATAGTTGGCGATTTAACGGGCTTGTTCAAGAAAGACATTGTAAGATTAGAGGCTTATTCTGGTGCATCAGCTGCTGGAAATGGAACTTTAGTTTCGCCTGCTCAGGTAACAGCTACTATTGTTCAGGACGATCAAGGGATAAATTATTTTGCAGTCACTTCATCAGCTTCATATAATTCCATTCGTATTAAACTTAGTTTAAAAGCAAAACTTTTAGACATTAATCTAAATGGTACGATCAGTATGAAGGTTTATGAGGCCTTTACTACATCGGGGATAGGAAATTGTGGCTCTTCTTTCGCTGCCAGTGTTGGAGAAAACAATGGTGTAAACGTGAGTTTAACTCCATTGGTTAAAAATCCTTCGTTTGCTGCCGATCATAATTTAAATACAGCTTCCCAAATTCAGGCCGGATTAGCTGGGCTTGGAAGTACCGTATCTCAAACTATTTTCTTTAATGATCCCTCAGACGCGACTGCAGTGGCTAAAGTCTGGCTATCTGTTCCGGCAAGTCTATTGACTGTAAATTTATTTAATGAAATTAAGTTTCAAGCTTTTAACGGAAATACGGCGATAGGGGCTCCGGTAGCTGCCAGCTCTTTGCTGGGAGGTCTGGATCTTCTTGGTCTGTTCTCGAATTCAAGAATTGTCCCGGTATTTTTTGCACCAGGTGCAGCTTTTGATCGCGTCACAGTTAGTCTGAGTAATGTGGTTGCAGTCGGTGGTAATATTGTATCAGGAGGCTTAAACATCCATGAGATAGAAATGACAGTGGCCAAGCCGGCCTTCGCCGGCCTTACGGGAGGAGCTTTAGGGATCTGTGGAAATAATGTGAATTTAAGTGTCGTTAGTCCAAATAGCGGCTTTAACTATAAATGGTACCGTAAAGACGGTGCTTCAAGAATTTTACTGAATACAACTACCGGAGGAACGTTTTCCGAAACTGGAATTGCTCCTGGTACTTATACCTATTACGTGGCTGCTATAAAAACGGGATGTTTGCCAGAGTCAGATGTAGATAGCGCAATAGTAACCGTTACGGCAATTCCGATACCTGTTATTGCCAGTGCTGCTCCAATTTGTTCCGGATCAGTAGGAGTTTTTACCGTAACCAACGCAGAAAGTGGCGTGGTTTACAATTGGTATTCTGCCTCTAGCGGTGGTGCTCCGGTGTTTACAGGTAGCACAATTACTACTGGTGCTTTAACTGCGAATGCCACTTATTTTGTGGAAGGTGTTCGTGGCAGCTGTATCAGTGCCAGTCGCACTTCAGTAACGATTACTGTAAATGAAATTCCTGCAGATGCACAGGTTTCCGCAAATAATGTCACTATTACCAGCGGACAAACTGCAACCCTAAATGCCATCGCATCTACCGCAGGAAGTACCGTAAATTGGTACACAACCTTAAATGGTGGGGCACCTATCGCTACAGGAAATAGCTTTACTACACCTGTACTAACCGAAACCACTACTTATTTTGCAGGTACATCAGGTGTTGGGGGCTGTCCAAGTGTAAATCGCATACCTGTAACGGTGACGGTAACAGGTGGGGTACCTCCATTAAACTGTAAAAGTGCAAATGCACAAACCAACGGTGTAGAGGGGTTATTATGTATTGGATGTGGGGTAAGTAGTCCAAATTTAGCAGTAGATGCCGATTTGACGACGTTCAGTTCTATTCGGGTAACGGTTAATGTAGCTGCTGCCGCTTATCAGCGCCTGATTTTCCCAGCCACAGGTGTCGCCACAGATAGCATCCGTTTAACTCTGGGTATCCCTGGAGGATTAACAGATCTTGCTGTATTGGGAGGGGTAACTGCGAATGTCATGAATGGCAATAATGTAGTGAGTACTTATCAACTTAATTCTGGACTGATCAACCTGAGGTTACTTCAGGCCGGAGTGGCCAGTGCCACGATTCCAGCAGGAGCAATCTATGATCGGGTAGAGCTTAGGGTGTCAGGAGTAGTTCAGGCACTCAGTACACTGAATGTATATAATGCAGAAGTGATTTATCCAAACCCGGTTGTTGCTACTACCGGACTGAGCATTTGTTCCGGAACGGGGACAGTCTTGTCTGCAACACCTGCTGCCGGTACTACGCTCAGCTGGTATGCGAATTCATCTGGGGGAGTAGCACTGGCTAGTGGAAATACATATTCGCCAACTGGCTTAACTGTAAGTACTAATTATTATATAGAAGTAAGCAGAGCTGGTTGTGCTAATACAGACCGTGTGCTGGTTCCTGTAAATGTGAATCCTGCAATTGTATTTGCAGCTACTACCTTAAGTAATGCAACAGTTGGATCCTCTTATTCAAAGCAAATTACAGCGGCTACTGGCGGAACACCAGTTTTCACTTATACCCTTGCTCCGGGCAGTAACCTGCCTGCAGGTTTGAGCCTGTCTACCACAGGAGTGATTTCTGGCACACCAACAGCAAGCCCAACAGATTATACTTTCTCTATTCAGGCGAAAGACAGCAAAGGATGTACTGTACTTAGCCCATTTACCTTAAAGGTAACGGAGGCATTAGCACTTGCTCCAGCTACACTTCCTAATGGAATTGTTACTGTTGTTTATACAAACCAGCCACTTCCTGTGGCTACCGGGGGAACAGGCCCTTATACTTATGTGGCTACAAACATGCCTCCTGGATTAACATTCAATGATACTACCCCTGGCATTTCAGGTACGCCAACGTTGGCCGGTACTTATCCGGTAAAAGTAACTGTAACTGATATCAATGGGAATTCAATCAGTCAGAACTATAGCATTGTGGTGAAAGATCTGTTGGTATTACCTCCTGCTACATTGGCTAATGGGACTGTGGGCATCAATTATCCTGCGCAAAAAATTCCTGAAGCAACTGGTGGAACCGGACCTTATACTTATACTGCAACAGGTCTTGCTCCTGGACATGATTTTAACATCAGTACACGTGAAGTTACTGGGATACCTACTACTGCTGGTCCGTATTCTGTATTAGTCACTGTAACAGATTCTGAAGGTAAAACGGCAACAAATACTTATCCTTTAACGATTGGCCCTGCGTTGGTATTACCAGCAGCTACACTTGCTGATGGGAATGTAGGCGTGGCCTATACCCCTCAAACCATTCCATCTGCTACTGGTGGAACATCACCTTATACCTATTCGGCAGCCAACCTGCCTTTAGATTTAATTTTTGATCCGATCACAAGGGTAATTTCGGGTACTCCGGCACAATCTGGTTTATACAGCATTTTAGTAACTGCTACTGATCAGGTGGGGACTACTGCAACGAATACTTATTCTTTGAGAGTTATTGGTGCTTTGTCATTACCATCTGCAGCTTTAGCTGATGGAACTGTAGGCACGGTTTACCCAACAGTAACGTTACCTTCGGTAACTGGTGGAACGGGTCCTTATACCTATACCGCAGCAAATGTGCCATTGGGATTAAACTTTGATCCGGCTACAAATACCTTGTCGGGAATACCGGGGATTGGTGGAACATTTACTTTCCAGGTAACCGCAAAAGACGCAGCCAACAATACCACCACTACCGATTTTGTGATTAAGGTTAAAGTAGGCCAACCTGCAGTCGCCTCTACCAGTATTTGTGCAGGTACAACAGCTACACTTACTGTATCCAATGTACTACCTAATGTAACCTATAACTGGTACGGAGCAACAGGAAGTATATCAATCGCTACAGGTAATACTTTTACCACACCAATATTAACGACCACCACTACCTATTATGCAGAAGCGGTTTCCGGAACTGCAATTAGCGACCGTATTGCGGTTACGGTGACTGTTCGCCCGGCACCAACGTTAGCGGTGGTTACCGTCAACCAAATCATCAGTGCCGGACAAACGGCAACCATACAAGCTACTGCGGATGCAGGAAATACCATTAGCTGGTTCAGTAACTCAACCGGAGGTACAGCCTTGGCTACTGGTGGCAGCTTTACTACACCGATCTTAAATACCCCGACTACCTATTATATTGAAACTCGAAACGCATCTGGTTGTGTGAGTACCAGTAGAGTTCCGGTAACTGTAACGGTAACCGGCTTGCCAATCAATGCCAACTGTAATGCGGCAACAGGTCAACAGACTGCAATTGATGGCATATGTTTAGCGTGTGGAGTTACTGATGCAGGAGCATCTACTGATGCAGATCCTGCTACCTTTACCAGTATTCATCTAACAGTTGGCGTAGGCGCAACGGGTTACCAACGCTTAATCTTTGCGAATCCGGGTACTGGTACCGACAGCGTTCGACTGGATCTTGGTTTCCCTGTTGGATTAGCTGATGTAGGTGTCCTAAGTGCTGCTACAGTAACCGTTTTTAATGGAACTACACAAGTAAGTACATACCCTTTAAACTCTCCTTTAATCAACCTGGATCTGTTAAACCCATCCAGACTCCTGGCTACATTTGCTACTGGAGGTACTTATGACCGTGTAGAAATTCGTTTTGGCGCGTTGGTATCGGCATTAAGTACAGTTAATATTTATGGTGCTACCGTGATTTATCCAAATCCAACAGTAGCCGCTACAGGACAAACGACCTGCGCTGGCAGCACGACTACATTGAGCGCTACAGCAAACGGAGGAACTACCTTAAAATGGTATGCTACTGCAAACAGTGGAACTGTACTAGCAACAGGCCCAACGTTTACTACGCCGATTTTAAATGCAACCACTATCTATTATATTGAAGTGAGTAAAGGAACTTGTGCCAATGTTGAACGTGTACCAGTTACAGTAACTGTAACTCCTGCACCAACAGCACCAGTATTGGCTACTGTATTGCCGGTATGTTATGGCAGCACAGCTAGCTTATCAGTAAATAATGCAGTAGTTGGCTTAAACTACAACTGGTATACTACTTCTGCTGGAGGGACTTCAGTATTCACGGGTTCAACATTTGTAACTCCAGCTTTACTTGCCAATACCGTTTATTATGTAGAAGCGATCAGCCCAGGGTGTGGCGGTTCCAGCCGTACGGCGGTACCGGTAACGGTTAACCCAATAGTGAGTTTGCCACAGGTGCAAGCTTCTGCAACTACGGTAAATGCTGGACAAACCGTTATCTTAAATGTTAATCCGGTAGCTGCTGATGTCACTTACAACTGGTACAATACCGCCAATGCAACCACTGCAATTTATACCGGTCCAACTTATGTAACACCTCCACTATTAGTAAATACCACTTACTATGTGGAAGCAAAATCAAACCTAACTGGTTGTGTGTCTTCCAGCCGTGTGCAGGTTACTATCAATGTTAATAACGGGGGGAATCCAAATCCAGTGCCATGTGAGGCCGCAGTGGCGGAAACACATGGCGTTACTGGGGTAGCTTTACTGGCAGATGTGTTTAATCCTGGACTGGCATTCGATAATGATACCCAAACAGGATCTTCACTTGTGATGCCGGTAGGTGCTTTGGGAGCCTCAGTTTATCAACGTCTGAGCTTTGGCAGTGTGTCCAGTATTGGCGATACCGTTAAAGTATTATTGAATACCCCAGGAAGATTACTTTCTCTTGGTTTATTGTCAGATGTTCAAATTGGAACCTATAACGGTGCGACAAATAACAATGACGCGGTTTCTATCAACAACAACCTGGTAAACCTGCAATTGTTAAGTGGCGATACACAAGCCTTGCTTACTTTTGTGCCATCCAGTACTTTCGATCAGGTGGAAATTCGCTTAAATGCAGGTCTTGCCGGTGTACTGTCTAGCCTTAATCTTAACTACGCACAAAGAATTGTATTGGCACCAACATTAGTGGTTCCGAATCCAACCGCTTGCGCAAGTCAGGCAGTCACCTTAACTGTTCAGAGCCCTAATCCTGCAATCACTTATAAATGGTACGATGCAACAGGGGGAGTAGAACTTGCAACAGGAACCAGTTATAGTCCAACGGTTAATGCCAATACGATATTCTATGTGTCGGCAAATACCGCCACCTGTTCAAGTTATAAAACTAAAGTTTCGGTAACAGTAACTCCGATTCCTGCGAACCCAACCTTATTGGCAAATAACATCAACACTTGTCCTGGAAATAATGTGGTACTCACTGTAAAAGATCCGATTGTTGGAGTGACTTACAGATGGTACGACAACAATGGTGCTTATTTAGCTGGTAGAGATGGCGTCACCCTGACCGTTCCTAATGTAATGGCTCCTGCAACTTATTCTGTAGAAGCCTCATTAACTGCCTGCGGTACCGTATCAGCAGCAAAAACTCCGGCAACAATCACCTTAGGTACTTTAGATAATCCAATTGTTATTCCAGCATCATTGACGGTCGCTTCCGGTACTCCAGCTGTGTTGAATGCAACTTCAAGTACTTCAGGAGCAGATTTTATCTGGTATGATGATGCCGCTTTAACAAATCCGGTGTCTAATGCCGCCCTTTTCCAAACTAGTCCTTTAATCAATAACGGAGCAACGAACCTGCTGGTTAGCTATTATGTAACAGCTTCAGTTCCTGGGGGATGTGTTTCTTCAGCTACTAAAGTAGATGTAACTGTTTTACCTGCAGGAATACCGATTGATGGTCCTTGCGAACTTGCCTCTGTTCAACTGAGATCAGGAGTAGATGGTGCGGCTATCCTGACAGGGGTATTTAACCCGGAAAGAGCAGTAGATGCTGATGCAAATAGTGCTTCTTCATTGGTGATGCCGGTAGGTGCTTTAGGCGCCTCTGTTTATCAAACGGTTGGATTTACGACCTTGTCTTCAATCGGAGATACTGTTCGTATTCGCCTCACTTCACCTGGTAAACTCCTCAATCTTGCAGTACTTTCAGCTATCGAATTGACCACCTACAACAACCTGGTGAGCAACAATGATATGATTACAGCGAGCAATCCTTTAATCACCCTTGATGTGTTAAGCGACGATGGAGACCGAATCATTTCCTTTGTCCCTCAAAAACAATTTGATGGAGTAGAGTTGAGGTTGAGATCTGGTTTGGCAGCGGTATTGAGTTCAGTAGACTTGAACTATGTACAACGCGTACAAATTGCGCCAAAAGTGGCCAATGCTACTGTTTCTGCCTGTGTGGGTACAGGAGCTGTGTTAAGCATACAGAACCCTGACCTGGCCTTCACTTATAAATGGTACAAAGGAACGGGAACTACTTCAGTTGGAACCGGTGCTACTTTTACGACAGAAAATAACCTTGTAGTGGCCAGCTATGATTACTATGTAACTGCTACACGTAACAATTGTGAAAGCGCTAAAACTAAAGTAACTGTAAACATACTTCCTGCGCCGGATGCACCGGTAGCGCTAGCAGGAAATCCTAAAACCACCTGTCCAAATGTACCGGTTACATTAGGCGTAACTGCGGTAGCAGGAGTAACCTATAACTGGTACGATGCTTTAACCGGAGGGAATCTACTTGCAGCAAATACCAGTTCTTATACCACTGGTGCAAATCTTAGCATTGGCAGCCATGATTTATTTGTGGAAGCAGTCAATGCAAACTCTTGTGTCAGCACGTTTGCGAGAACAAAGATTACCATCACGGTAAACCCTTCTTCAACACCTGCAGATATTAAGGTAACAGGTGCCGACCTTGCTTTCTGTAAGAATACTAAAGCTACCCTAACTGCCTCGAGCGATTTGGTGATCAACCCTCAATTTGCCTGGTATACTGATGCTGCTTTAACACAACAGGTTGCCACGACTGCATTATACGAGCCAATTATTACTGCCAATACCACTTTCTATGTAACCGTATTTGGTGATAACCTTTGTCTGGGAAGTGCAGCAAATGCAAAAGTGGTCAGCATTGTGGTTAATCCTCCTGCAACGGCCAGCGACATTGTTGTAACCGGTGCCGATGCTTTATTCTGCGCAGGAACGAAAGCCAGCTTAAGAGCGAGCAGTACCACGGTGGTCAATCCTACATTTGTATGGTACAGTGATGCCTCACTAAGCACTGAAATATTCAGAGGACCATTGTATGAGCCAACTGTAACTGTAAGCACCACTTTCTATGTGAGTGTGAGTGGAGATAATAAATGTCCAAATCTTCCTGGCGATGGTAAAGCAGTAGCGATTACTGTAAATACCCCTGCCACTGCTGCGGATATTGCCGTAAGTGGAAATGGAACTCCTTTCTGTGCAGGCTCAAAAGCAACGCTAACAGCTACGGCCATTAGTGTAGTTAATCCTAAATTTATCTGGTACAGTGATGCGGCATTAACTCAGGAAGTGTCGAGAGCTGCGGTTTATGAACCAATCGTTACCCAAAGTACTAATTTCTATGTTACTGTAAGTGGTGATAACAAGTGTGTCAATGATGCGGCAAATGCTAAAATCGTTTCAATTGTGGTAAACACACCTGCAACAGCCGCAGACATTAATATTGCCGGTAACAATGCTAGTTACTGTAAAGGTGCAAAAGCAAGCCTTACAGCGAGCAGTACTACTGTAGATAATCCGGTGTTTACCTGGTACAACGATGTAGACCTGACGGATGTAGCCTTCAGTGGTGTATTATTTGAACCAGTATTGAATGCTACCACTACTTATTACGTAACGGTACGTGGTACTAATAAATGTGAAAATGTAAAAGGAGGGGCTAAAGTAGTCACTATTGTGGTGAACCCAACAGCTACCTCTGCCGACATCAATATTGCTGGCAACAACGCTCCGTTCTGTAATGGGACTAAAGCATTATTAACGGCCAGCAGCGACAAGGTAGATAGTCCGATATTTACCTGGTACAGTGATGCAGCGCTTACGATAGTTGCTTCAAATGGTCCGGTATTCGAACCGGTTGTTAGCACTACCACCACTTATTATGTAACCGTATCTGGTGCAAACAGATGTCAGAATCTAATGGGGGATGCCAAAATTGTAACCCTGATCGTTAACCCACCAGCAACAGCTGCCGACCTGATCGTATCAGGTGCAGAAAATCCGGTTTGTGAAGGCGCTACCGTTAGATTAACTGCTGCCAATACCACCATCACCAGTCCGGTATTTACCTGGTACACCGACGCTGCATTAACAAATGCTGTGTTTACCGGACCAGTTTTAGAAAAAGTGTTTACTGCTACCACCATTTATTATGTAACGGTAAAAGGAGCTAATAAATGTGAAAATCTGCCTGGAACAGGCAAAATGGTGACGGTAACTGTCGACGCATTACCAGAGGTACCGGTGATTGTAAATGGAGCCAGTATTGGATTATGTGCTGGTGAGGCCACTACGCTAAGTGTACAAGTGCCAAGAACTGGAACTACCTATCAATGGTATGATGCTGCAACAGGAGGTACCTTGTTGGGTAGCGGTTCGACTTTACCAACAGGTGCATTGATGGGAACCAAAGATTTCTACTTACTGGCCACTAATGCTTCAGGATGTGGTCTGGCAGCTGGAAGAGTGAAAGTGACTGTCACTGTAAATATAAAACCTGATGTACCTTCCGTAGTATCTGCAGCAGTAAATGCCTGTTCAGGAAGTACTGCAGTATTGTCTATTGCCAATCCGGTAAACGGAATTACTTACAATTGGTACAGTAGCGCTACTGGCGGAACTGCATTAGGATCAGGAGTTAATTTTACCACAGGTCCAATCACGGGTACCAATATTTTCTATGCAGAAGCAGCTACAGCTACTTGTGCAAGTGACAGCCGCACAGCGGTAAATGTAACCGTAGTGACGCTACCAACGGCGCCATCATCGGTGTCTGGGGCAACAGATCCTTTCTGTGCCGGAAACACCAGTGTGCTGACCGTCAACAATCCAGATCCTGCATTAACCTACCGTTGGTACAGTGTAGAAACCGGTGGTACAGCATTAACCGAAGGGACTACGTTTACCACGCCTGCATTAGCCGCCAGCACTACTTATTATGTGGCTAGTGTCAATACGCTTACCGGATGTGTGAGTAGCAGCCGTACAGCAGTAATCGTCACGATCTTGCCTAAACTAAGCGCTCCTGTGGTTTCAGTACAATCTGCTACTGCTACAAGTGTCACTTTTAGCTGGCAGGCGGTAACAGGCGCAAGGGCTTATGAAGTGTCTGGTGATGGTAATACCTGGTTAACGCCAAGTTCAGGGTTAACAGGTACCACTCATATCATTGATAACTTAAAACCAGATCAACAAGTTACGATCAGAGTGAGAGCTGTCGGTCAACTGGCTTGTCAGCTAAGTGATGCTGCTTCGCTAAACTCTAAATCGGAGAATCCGATCGGTAACCAGGTGTTTATCCCAAATACCTTCACGCCAAATAATGATGGTAAAAATGATGTGTTTTATGTGTACGGAAATACGATTGCAAAAATGAGACTGCGCGTTTATAACCAATGGGGTCAATTCCTTTTCGAGTCCAATAACATTCAGAACGGATGGGATGGAACTCACAAAGGCGAGTTACAGCCAAATGGAGTCTATGTTTACCAATTTGAAGCCGACATGAACGACGGTACGAAAACAACTAAAAAAGGAACAATAACCCTATTGAGATAATTTAAAGCACATTTGTTATGAAGAACCTAATTAGAATTATTATAGTAAGCGCGTTTTTAAATTTAGGAGCGGAAAGGGTTATCGCACAGATAGATCCTCACTTCTCACAATATTATGCTCATCCGTTATGGCTAAACCCTGCCTTAACGGGGGTAACTGATGGAGATTATAGAGTGTCTATTAATGCAAAGCAACAATGGGGGTCGATTTCTAATTCGTTTTTAACCGGGGGCGCGTCATTTGATATGGCCCCCGTTAAAAATCTTGCCTTTGGGGCGATGGTGTTAAACCAGAATGCCGGAGACATAGGTTACAACAACCTGTCTGCCCTGGTTTCGGCCGCTTACCGTATTCACTTCGGACAAACCGGATTGAATATGATCAACTTTGGTGTACAGGCAGGGGTGCTGAACAAAAGTTTTGATGCCTCCAAGATTACACTCGGAAGTCAGTTTAATCCGGTAACGGGTTATGATCCCAGTTTTGGAATCAATGAAAATTATGCTGCTACCAACTCCCTAGTTCCGGATGTGAATGTTGGGCTGATGTATTTTGATGGAAATCCAGACCAAAGGGTCAACGTATTTGGTGGAGCTATGGCGGCCCACATCACCAGACCTGTCGATAAGTTTCTGGGAGCAGATGTCAAGATGCCAATCCGGTATGCAGTGCATGGCGGTGCAAGGCTAAGGGTAACCGATATGTTGGACATCACACCGAATGCTTTATACATGAAACAAGGAACTGCCCGAGAAACTTCTGTTGGTGCTTATGCCAAGGTGATGCTGAACACAGAGGCCGACCTGATGTTTGGTACAAACTATAGGGTAGACGATGCAGCAATCGCTTTCTTCGGCCTGAATATTAAAAATATGGTATTTGGACTGAGTTATGATTTCAATACCTCAAACCTTAACAAAGCCACCCGAAGTCAGGGAGGATTGGAACTGTCGGTCTCCTTTACCAGGAGAAAAGGAATTGTTGGTCCTAACTTCTTTTGTCCAAGATTATAACCCCTACGTATCATGAAACTTAGATTATTACTCGTATTTATGCTGCTTGGCAGTATTGCTTCTGCTCAGTTTGTAACCAATAGTAAAAGGGCTGCAGATGTTTATTTTCAAAATAAAGAATATTATGCGGCTGCAGAATATTATAAAAAAGCGCTGCAAATTTCTTCTGATACCGCCGGATTTATAGTGCCCTATGGCTTTGAAAGTAAAATCAAGCAGGAAAGCCCGAAAAAAGAAGATTACGAATATTCTGTGTATCAACTGGCGGAATCTTTAAGGCAATATAAAAATTATAGAGATGCTGAAAAATGGTATGCCATTGCCAGTTCTTTCAGTAGCCCTAAATATAACCTGGCTGGTTTCTGGTACGGAGTGACCTTAAGGGCCAACCAGAATTATGAAGAAGCAATTGCCGCTTTTAAAGCTTTTCAAAAGAAATATAAAGGAAATGATGAATACCTGGAAAGGGCGAAAACAGGGATCGCTTCCTGTGAGTTTGCTTTATATGAAGTTCGACATCCAAGGTTGTATTCCCTAACCCGGTTGAACAACGATATCAATCAGGCAGGCTCCAATTATGCACCTTTAATGAGGGCTAGTACTTTATATTTCACCTCTTCCAGACCAATTGGCAGCGAAGGGAAAAATGTGATCTTATCCGATGATAAAAGTAATGCAAGGGTAACGAGGAAGCAAAGCCCTTATGTCAATACCATTTATGAAGCGATAGGGAATCCATTAAAGGAAAAGATCAGCATCAGCAAAATACCTATCAGCATGAAAGGGAAAGAAATGGCCGCAGCGGCATTTCTTCCAAATGGAAAAGCGATGTATATGACTGTTTGGAGCGCTCGGGATACGAGGAAAATCTACCAGAGTAGTCGCAATCCTTCCGGTAACCCTGATTGGGCTGATCCGGTAGAGCTTGGTGGAAATGTGAACGTTAATGGATTCAATGCCATGCAGCCTTTTGTAAGTAGAAATGGAAAATACCTGCTCTTTTCTTCGGATCGTCCAGGGGGATTCGGGAAATATGATTTATGGTATTGCGCCATTCGTCAGGACGGCTCTCTTGGTCAGGCCATCAATATGGGCAATGTCATTAATACAGCAGGTGATGAAGAAGCCCCATATTACAATGTTAAAACGAAAAAATTGCTGTTCAGTAGTAATGGGAAAGTAGGACTCGGTGGATTTGACTTCTATGAAAGTGAAGGAGATTTCGACAGCTGGTCGGACCCGCGTAATCTTGGTTATCCTTTCAATTCCTCAAAAGACGACCTTTATTTTACACCAACAGATGAGGAAGATATAACCGGTTATATCAGCTCGGATAGGGAGTCTTTATGCTGCCTGGAGATCTTTCAGCTAAAAAGGGAATTCCTCCATGTAAGAGGGCAGGTCTTCGATTGTAAAACCGGAAAACCATTGGAAAATGCGGTGGTAACGGTGTCGGATTCCTTGCAGCAGTTTAAGTATACTACTGCTGCGGATGGAAAGTATAGCTTTAAACTGAATTCCAATCGCCAGCTCCATATTAGTGCAGAGAAAGCGAAATACTTTACAAAGAAGCTGTCTTATACCTATGACCAACTTGCTCAAAAAGATACCTTGATCACTGAAGAAGTCTGCCTTGTGCCGATTGGCCCAGGGCCGATTGTTTTAAAGGATGTGCTTTATGAATTTGATAAAGCTGACCTGACAGAAGACTCTAAAGTGAAAATGGATGTCTTGTACCATATCATGGTGGACAATCCATCGATCGAAATCGAATTGGGCGCCCATACAGATAGTAAGGGAACTGCTGAATACAATCTTGATCTTAGTAATCGAAGGGCTAAATCCTGTGTGGATTACCTGGTCAGTAAAGGGATTGATGCCAATCGTATGACAAGTAAAGGGTATGGTATGAGTGTCCCTATTGCTCCAAATAAACTACAAAATGGGAAAGATAACCCAGCAGGAAGGGCATTAAACAGACGGACTGAATTTAAAGTGACAAACAATAATTAGTAAAACAAATTAAAGGTTAAATTCTCAGATTAACCCAGCTTTATGAAGCCCCGAGAGATTGGGTTTCTTAAATCTGGGTTTTCCTGTGCTTGGGCATAAGATATTTTTTATTGATAATGAATAACTATACAAATTTCTATCCTTAGATTTGTGCATGAATTACCCTGAAAGTCATATACAAATGGTTGCCGATACCCTACTTCCCGGCTTTTTACCCAAAGATCCTAATGAAACCACCCTGGTTTTTCACTTCACTTTACCCCCAAATGAGAGCTATAAGGTAGAATACCTGAAATCTGCTAAAAATGTATGGGAATTTAGCAAATTTGAAAAAGTAAGTCGTTAAAAAGTTACAATTATTTTTTTTCAAGAAAAGTCAAGAATTTGCTTACTTTTGGTTGATATTCAGTCTGATAGCTAATTTGGTGTGAGGGCACCTCTATTTAATATGGGATTAGAAAACATTTTATAAATACTATAGCGTAGTTAAATAGGCTGTAAAATCATCAAATTGAGTAATATTTGCCCATTTTATGTTGGGTATACTATGGTCTTTTTTTGAATTGGCGGGATATGAAAAATAGCCAGTTCAGCCCGGTTCGGCGTAAATAAATGCGTCAGGATAGGATGGAGAATGATTAATTTCTAATATGCTTTTCTTCCTGTGTACCATAGAGATACACTATACCCAGGGGTATGGTAATTGTTAAAGGGTATATAACTAGATCTTAAAAAATTGGAAAATAATACAGAGTGTGTCTTGGTTTCAACAGATGAAGAGGCACGATTGGAGAACTTAAAGAAATACAAGATTCTATACACCAAAACTGAACCTATATTTGATCAGTTGGCAGCCATCACGGCAACGATGATGAAAACGCCTATTGCCATGATTAATTTTGTGGATAAAGATGTCGTTTGGACAAAAGCAGATCAGCATGGGCAAAGTGGACAGGAGTTAGAGCGGAACCAGAGTTTATGCTCACTTGCGATCTTAAACGAAAGTGTTACGGTATTTGAAGATTTAATCCAGAATCCGGCGATGTTGTCTAATCCGCTATTTGTAGGTGAGTCCGGATTTCGCTTTTATGCTGCGGCAGCCATTACCACTAATGAAGGATTTAGAGTAGGGGCAGTTTGTATCGTTGATAAAAAGCCCCGTGTATTTGGCGAAGAAGACCGTAAAAAGTTGGAGAAGTTGGCGCTCATGGTCAGATTAGAGATGAACAAAAGAATCGGAATTGCATTGTAATTCTAACCTTCTTCTGTTTTTTTGCTAAATGGTAATGCCTTCTTTTCGCAGGATATAGTTATAAATTCCGGTGATTGGTTTCTGATAGATCTTACCTACACGAACGTGGTTCTTTAAACAGATTTCCCGAAGAATGTCCTGATAATAAAAGGCAATAGAGCCTACAAAATGGCAATCTAGGTTTTTATAGTTGTTATATTCTTTAATGTTACTGTCTACAAATTCCTGAAAACCATCTCTTAAAATCTGGAGGATGTAAGGATGATCGGTATGATCGGCCATAAAACGGCTGATTGAAGCAAGGTAGGTATTTGGTGAGGGCTTTTGATACAAGTTGGTAACCACTGTTTCTTTGTCAATTGGATAGGCCTTAGCGAATGCAGCACGTAAGTCTGCCGGCATCGTTTCGTAAAGGTATCCAGTGATCATCTTGCGGCCGAAAAAGGTGCCTGAACCTTCATCACCCAATACATATCCCAGTCCATGGCGGCCACTATGTACCGTTGCCCCATCATAATAAGAGATATTGGAACCAGTACCTAAAATGCAGGTTAGGCCTTCCTGATCTCCACAGGTTGCATACGCAGAACCGATCAAATCATGCTCTACAGAAACATAAGCCTGTGTAAAAAAAGAAGAAATCCCATTAGAGATCACTTCTACTTTATCTGGTGAAGAGCAGCCTGCACCAAAAAAGTAAATTTCCTTGACTTGATCTGCATAAGCGGCAATTTCTTTCTTTTTGGAAAAAAGTTTAAAAATGTCCTGTGCATTCAAGAAATAAGGATTAATCCCTTGTGTGCTAAAGCTAATGGTTTCTTCTGGGGTATATCCCATCCAATCAGTTTTAGAAGAACCGCTGTCTGCTACTAGTATCATTCGCTAAAAATAACAATCTTATTGAATATTTAACGTTCCACTGATTTCTTTTAGGCTAATTTCTGTCAGTTTTGCCTGATATTGGGCATCCAGATATCGGGTAATGGCGGTTACGGAGTTTCTTTGGGCCTCTCTAAGTTCCAATGGAGCTATGCTTCCCAGACGGTATTTTTCCAGGGTAATGTCCAGATTTTGCTTGGCAATATCCAGGTTATGCTGTTCTACCTTTAAAAGGTCCAGGTTGGTTTGATAATTCTGGAAAGCGGAAAGCAACTGTGCGTTCAGGTCCAGCCTTGTTTTTTCCAGGTTAAGCTCCGAAGAGTTGACTTCTATTTTCGCATTTCGCTCATTCTGACGTTGTAAAAATCCATTGAATAGATTCAGACTGGCGGTTACGCCATAAGTAAAACCGCGGGCGCGGAACTTCTGGTTAAATCCCGTCGGGCTCGTGCTATTAGAAAATTCATAGCCACTGTTTAATCCAACAGTAGGGTAGCGTTGTCCTTTTACCTGTTTTAAATTTAACTCCGCAATCTTCTTATTGATAAATGCAGATTGTAAAGTTGGACTGAGCTGTTCGGTTAAACTGGATAGCGTTTCGTAATTCAGGTCATTTGCGATATTAATCGTTTCATCCACTTCAAAGACCAGGTTAAGATCCCTGGCCATCACTTGATTTAAGTTGACAATGCTATTTCTTAACAGGTTTTTCTGTTGCAGGTAAGCGGAAGTATCCGCATTATAATCTACGGTTGCTGAAAGGACATCTAGTTTAGATCCCCTCCCAATGGCCAGTTTATTTTGCGCAATGGTTAATCGCATTTTAGAAATGTCGAGGGTAGTATCTGCGGCCATCACCAATTGCTGTTGTCTGGCAATGGCATAATAACCACTGATCACATCGGCAACCGTGGTTAGGATGGTTCCTTTCGCATTTACCTCTCCTAATTTCTGTAGTTCTTTCAGTCGGTCATAATTGGCAAACATCTGGAAGCCATCAAAAATAGTCCAGCCTAAGGAAGCACCATAATTTTGATTGGTACTTCTTACACCATCAGATTTTTTTTCTACGCCGGTAGCTGCGGTTTGTACGGTATTTTGTTTGCTGCCACCCTTGCTATAATCTGCGGTTAGCTGTGGCAACATCCCGGCATTTCCAGGATTCACATTGTTTTTCGCAATGCGGATATCATTGTTCACGAGTTTGATGTCGTAATTGTTCTTCAATGCAGTGCTGATGGCTTCCTCCAGACTCAGTTTTTGCTGTGCAAAACCAGTAGTACTGCCAATTAGCAATAAGGCAATGGGGAACAATAGGTTCCTGAATTTTAGGAACTGATAGTGTTTAAACTGGTTCATGGTTTTTGGCGTGTTTTTCTAACTCTTCTTCTGCCAATGCGGCTTTCAATGAAAGGTCTAATTCTGTATTTGCTTTATGTTCTTTTGACCAGTACGAATAAATGGCCGGGATCACGAATAAGGTCAGGATCAGGGCAAATAAAGTTCCTCCAACGATGACAATACCCATACCCATTCTGCTTTTTGCTGCGGCTCCTAAAGCCATTGCAATAGGCAATGCACCAATAGCAATGGCCAAACTGGTCATTAAAATTGGTCTTAATCTTGAAACGGATGCTTCGCGGATGGCATCATGCACACTCTTGCCATTCTCTTTAAGCTGATTGGCAAATTCTACGATTAGGATCCCGTTCTTGGTTACCAGTCCGATGAGCATAATCGTTCCAATCTGACTAAAGATATTCCAGCTTTGGCCGAATAGCCATAGCGATAAAAATGCACCGGCAACGGCCAGTGGAACTGTCAAAATGATGATGATCGGATCCACGAAACTTTCAAATTGTGCCGAAAGAATCAGGTAAACCAATAGCAGGGCTAAACCAAAGGCAAACATGGTATTGGAAGAACTCTCCTGGAAATCTCTGGATTCTCCACCTAAGTCCGTAGAAAAAGATTCGTCGAGGATTTTTTCAGAAATCCGGTCCATTGCAGCAATACCTTCACCGATACTTTTACCTGGAGCAAGGCCTGCTGAAACAGTTGCGGAAATAAAACGGTTGTTTCTATACAATTGCGGCGGACTACTTTTTTCATTTGCCGTCACCAGGTTGTCAATCTGGATCAGTTCTCCTTTGTCATTTCGCACATAAACAGAACTCAGGTCTAAAGGATCTTTACGGTCGTCCATTTCAAACTGCCCGATCACCTGGTACTGCTTGCCATTCATAAAGAAATAAGAGAAGCGTTGTCCACTTAACCCTAGTTGTAAGGCAAGGCCGATATCAGAAACAGATACGCCCAGGTTCTTCGCCTTATCGCGGTCGATGGTTAAATCGATTTCCGGTTTGTTAAATTTAAGGTCTACATCTGAAGTGGTAAAGGTTGGATCTTTAGCTACTTCATCCATAAACAAAGGCACTTTTTCGCGTAACTTCTCGAAGTTCTGTGCCTGAATGATATAATTGACTGGCAAGCCACCCCGGCGACCTACAGAGATCGTAGGCTGTTGCGTGACCACGACTTTCCCTTCGGTGTATCCTCTGGTGATTTTAGTCAGCTTTGCCGCAATCTGATCCTGGGTCATTGTACGATCTCCCGGATCGCTTAAGCCCATCCGGATAAAGCCACTATTGGTCGCTCCTCCTCCAAATCCAGGAGAAGTGATGGTTATATTTACCTTTTTTTCCGGAATAGAGTCCTGGATCATTTGCGCAATTTTCATCATGAAGCGATCCGTGTATTCAAAAGAAGAGCCTTCTGGTGTGGTTACCCTCATATTGATGGCACTTCTATCGTCATAAGGAGCAGTTTCTTTTGGTAAAAGTTGCCAGAAAAGCCCAATGATCGCCACGCAGACTACAATAATGGGGATGGCCATCCATTTTTTATTCAGGAACTTATTCAGGTTTTCCGCATAAGTTTCATTTAACCTCACAAAGTAAGGTTCGGTCATGTCATAGAATTTGGATTTTTTATGCCCTGTTTTTTTCATCAGGTAGGCATTTAGCATCGGTGTTAAGGTTAAGGATACGAATGCTGAGATGAGGACTGCAGCACCAATCACAATCCCGAACTCCCGGAAGAGCCGTCCCACAAATCCTTCCATAAAGATCACCGGTAAGAATACTGCAGCCAGAGTTACAGAGATCGAAATCACGGCAAAGAAAATCTCATTGGAACCTTTAATTGCGGCTTCGAAAGGAGAATATCCTTCCTCCACCTTTTTGAAAATATTTTCTGTCACCACAATCCCGTCATCTACCACCAGCCCTGTAGCCAGTACAATCGCCAGTAGCGACAATACGTTGATAGAGAAACCGAAAATATACATGATAAAGAAGGTGAAAACCAGTGATACCGGAATGTCAATTAAAGGACGGATGGCAATGGCCCAATCCCTGAAAAACAGGTAAATGATCAGGATCACCAATACCAGCGATAGCATAATAGTTTCCGCAACTTCCGTTACCGACATCTTGATGAATTTGGTATTGTCTAAAGAGATATTCAGTTTAATATCTTCAGGAATATCTTTCTTTAACTGCTCAAATCTTTTGTCAAATTCTTTGGATATCTCCAGGTAATTGGCACCTGGTTGAGGGATTAGACCAACAGCAACCATTGGTTTTCCTGACTCTCTCAAAATTGTTTCTTCGTTTTCAGAACCCAATGCTGCATATCCTACATCCTTTAAGCGAACCACCTGATCGCCGTCATTTTTCAGAATCAGGTTGTTAAATTCTTCTTCATTGGTCAGTTTACCCAATGTCTTTACAATCAATTCGGTATTGGCACCGGTAATTTTTCCGGAAGGAAGCTCTACGTTTTCATTGTTGAGGGCGGTTACTATATCTTGTGTGGTTAAGCCATAAGCAGCCAGCTTGTCTGGAGCAATCCGGATGCGCATCGCGTATTTCCGTTGTCCCTGGATCTGAACGCTACTTACTCCGGTAATGGTCTGCAAGCGATCGGCAATTACGTTTTCCGCATAATCACTCAGCTCCATTACATTCCGTTTGTCACTCTGAATGGTCATGGTAATAATGGCATCAGAATTGGCATCAGCCTTACTCACTACCGGATTTCCATCAATGTCTTTCGGTAAACTTCTTGCCGCCTGAGAAACTTTATCCCTTACGTCATTTGCCGCATCATCAATGTCTTTATTTAGGTTAAACTCTATCGTGATGTTACTGCTTCCCTGATTACTGGAAGAGGAAATATTCCTGATCCCATCGATACCATTGATGGATTTCTCCAGCGGTTCTGTGATCTGTGATTCAATAATGTCTGAGTTGGCTCCAGGATAGGAGGTTCGCACAGAAACCACGGTTGGATCAATGTTCGGGTATTCCCGGACACCAAGAAAATTATAACCGATTAATCCAAAAACGAGGATCATCAAGTTCATTACGATGGCCAGAACTGGCCTTTTTATACTGGTGGTTGAAATGCTCATAAATAAAACTTAATTTTTAACCACTGTTACTTTTACAGGAGCGTCCTGCTTTAAGGCCATTGCACCAGTTGTCAGCACAGTATCACCCACACTTAATCCTGAAGTGATCACAATATGTTCAGCAGTACGGGTACCTGCTTCTACAGGCACTTGTTGTGCTTTCCCATTTTTACTGATGAATACTGTTTTTCCTTTTAGCACTGGTATGATGGCTTCATTAGGAATCAGGATCGCATCTTTTGTAGTAGTCAGGGCCATTTTAATTTTCGCAAAAGAACCCGGACGAAGCTCCTGATCCGGATTAGGAACCAATGCTTTAATCTGTAATGTTCTGGTTGCAGTATTGATGCCTGGTTCTATGGCAAATACCTTTCCTGTAAATGTTTTTGCATAACCATCAGTAGTAAAGGAGATTTCTGCACCTGATTTAATTTGGCCGATGTATTTTTCCGGAACTGAAAAACTCAGTTTTAAAGGGTTGATGCTGGATAAATTGGCGATCACCATCGTAGGAGTTAAATACACACCCTCAGAAATGGAGCGTAAACCAATTTTTCCTGTAAATGGAGCGTATATAGCAGTTTTGGCTAATTGTGCCCTCACCAGCTGCACCTGTGCTTTTAGTGATTGCAAGTTGGCAAGAGAAGTATCATACTCTTCCTGACTGATGGCTCCTTTATCTAATAATTGTCTGGATCTGCTTTCATTGGTGGCACTCAATCTTTCTTTGGTGAGTGCATCCTGTAATTGCGCTTGTATATCGCGGTCGTTGATTTTCACTAATAAACTACCCTTCGTTACATTAGAACCTTCTTTGAAATTAATCTTAGTCACCAGGCCAGATACCTCCGCACGCAGGTCTACTGTTTCATTGGCTTCCAATGTTCCGGTAATGTCCAGATTGCTGCTGAAATCACTGGTACTAACCACCACTCCATTCACCTGTAATCCTTTCGCCGGACCACCTTTGCCTTTCGACATTCCAGGGCCATCACCGGCTATTTTTTTATTTGCAGAGATCCGATAGTAAACTAAATAGGCGATGCCTAGAGCGATGAGGGTATAGATAATGTACCTTAGTTTCATATTTTTGTGGTGAATAGGATAATATAACAAGCAAAAATATTTATTTAAACCGCCCCTAATAGCTTGTATTAAGTATGTTACAGCTTAATTACCATTTTAAAGGCAAGCGAAAAGGATAAATTATAAATTTGCGAAACTGTATGACCTTGAAAAAGACAGATGGTTTAGCGCAGTTTAAGGAGTTTAATATAATAATTGTGTGACAAAAGAAAATGAACGCTTTCTTAAGAGCGTTGCAGGGGAATATTAAAATAAGCAGGAAACAATTCAATGAAAAAAACATTAACAGGATTAGTAATATTACTATCACTAGGTATGACCGCAAAATCGCAGGTAAAAGTAGGCTTCGAAGTCAGCTTTATCGAACCACAAGCACATTATGTAGAAATGGAAATGAACATTTCCGGATTAACCAAAGATTATGTGGATGTGAAGATGCCAACATGGGCACCAGGCTCTTACCTGATTCGCGAATTTGAGAAAAGTGTAGAGGATTTCACAGCTACCGCGAATGGTAAACCTGCGAAATTTGAGAAAGTAAAAAAGAACGCCTGGAGAGTATATTCGGCGAAAGCAAAAGACATTAAGATTAAATACAGAGTGTATGCCTTTGAAGTTTCTGTGCGTACCTCTTTCATCGACGACCGTCATGCTTTCTTATCCAGCACTGGAATTTTCATGTATCCTGAGGGGATGTTGAACTTGCCAAGCACGGTGAAAGTTATTCCTTTTAAAGGATGGAACCAGGTGTCTACAGGTTTGGAGCCAGTAAAAGGACAGGCATTCACATATAGAGCAGCAGATTTTGATATCTTATTTGATAGCCCGATAGAAGTAGGAAATCAGGATATTTTTGATTTCGAAGCTTCAGGTGTGAAACATACTGTAGCGATGTTTGGTGGTGGGAACTACGATAAAGAGCGCTTAAAAGTAGATATGGCGAAAATTGTAGAGCAGGGAACAGCGATTTTTGGTGAAAACCCAAACAAGCATTATACTTTTATTGTACACAACTTTGAAAGAGGTGGTGGCGGTTTAGAGCATCTGAACTCTACGGTTCTTGGTGCTTCCCGCAATGCGTACAACACAAAAGACGGATACTTAGGTTTCATGAACCTTGTTGCGCATGAGTATTACCATTTATGGAATGTAAAAAGAATGCGTCCGATTGCATTAGGCCCATTCGATTACGACAATGAAAACTATACGACCAACCTATGGGTTTCTGAAGGATTCACTTCTTACTATGAGAATAAACTGGTATTGCGTGCAGGTTTCGTAGATCAGCAGGCTTTTGTAGAAGGATTGGTGACTGCCGTAGCGAATGTATCAAATACGCCGGGTGCGAAAGTACAATCTGCAGCAGAATCTAGTTATGATGCCTGGATTAAAGGATACAGACCAAATGAAAACTCTAACAACACCGGTGTTTCTTATTACAGTAAAGGTGAAGTAGTAGGTCTTTTAATGGATATCGAAATTGCAAATGCAACGAAAGGAAAGAAAAGTCTGGACGATGTAATGAAAGCGATGTACTTGCAAGGTAAAAAGTTGAACAGAGGATATACTGATGCTGAATTTAAGGCGATGGTAGAAAAAATCTCTGGGAAGAACTTTACTGATTTCTGGGCTAAATATGTGACGGGTACACATCCTTTAGAGTATGATAAATACTTGGGTTATGCAGGTATCAAGATCAAAAATGAAAATGAAGGAAAGCAAGTTCCTTATATCGGTGTAGCCTCAAAGAAAACAGAAGGTAGAATCTACATCTCTGCAGTATCGAGAAATTCTGCGGCATGGGTAGATGGCCTGAATGTAAATGATGAGGTGATCAGCGTAAACGGAATTCCAGTTGAAGCAGCCCTGGAGCGTATGCCTATAATTGCAGGTAGCAAAGTAGGTGAGGTGATCACTGTAAAAGTAAAAAGAGATGGTTTGGAGAGAGACTTTAAAGTTACCTTAAAAGCGAATCCAAATATAAAACTAAGTGCAGAGATTGATCCGAATGCTTCAGCAACAGCAGTTGCTGTGCGTAAAGGATGGATGGGCATTTAATAAAAATATCAGTAACAAAGAAAAGGGTTCATCTGCAAGTATACTTGCAGATGAACCCTTTTCTTTTAATTCGTTTTTTCTAAGCTCGAAGCCCGGTTAAATTAGAAAGTGAAACGTAGAGATAGTCCAACACCTGAAGCATCAAAATCAGTCTCAGGAACCAATCCGATAGCTGGTTTCCAGTCTAACGAAAGGTTAATTGGCGCATCAGCAAATTTGTAATCCAAACCTAAAACACCATCTAAACCTAAGTAAAGATCACTTTCATTATGTGGTTTGTATTTCACAGATCCTACAGTACCACCCACACCATAATACCAGTTTAAACCGGCAGCATTGCTGATTGGGTTGTAGATTTCGTATAATCCCGTTACACGGAAATAACTGTAGTTACCGCTTGATCTAAAGTTGGCAATTATATCTACCATTTTGTTATCGCCTAATGTAGTTTTGAAAGTTATACCATTCGCAGCACCAAAACGTCCACCAATAGCATTCTTGTAACTTTGAGCCTTTGAAGTAGATTGGAATGCAAATGTAGTAATCAGGGATAAGCAAATAATAGTTAGTAATTTCTTCATAATTGTGTTTTTATTTAATTTTTATAGCTAATTCCATCCTTTACAACTATTGTGCCGTTAAGTCATTTCAAAGTATTTTTATTGTAATATTATTACCGAACCGGGCTTTCTTTTTGTTTTTAAGCGGGTACCACGTACTTCCCGAGCTAATGTTGCCCGGATCGAAAAGAGAATGACGCAGGTCATTTTCGAATGATTATTTTTTCTTAAGGAGTCTGTTTATTTCCTAATCTTAGCAGCAGCGTACTGGAATTTAGATAGAATTTTTGCTGAAATACCCCTTTATTTTAGAAAACTAGCTCACAGAATGTTCTCCTGATTATTCTTGGGAAAAGAAAACATACCATTATAATAATTGGTTTTAATAGCACATATAATTTGTTAGATTTGAGAAAGACCAGGTAAGAATCATAAAAATAACCGTATATGGCTGTCAATATCACACGCGTATTTGATTTACTTCAATACAATTTAGAGAATTTTCCCAAAGAGGAGTTTATCAGTGGTAAGGTTAAAGGGGAGTGGAAGAAGTATAGTACCCAACATTTTTGTGAAACCGTTGATGCCCTCAGCAGAGGCTTGGTGGGCATAGGTGTAAAAAAAGGTTCCAGGGTAGCGGTCATGTCTGCTAACCGACCAGAATGGAACATTACAGATTTCGCCATTGTACAGCTAGGCGCTTATCAGGTTCCTTTATATCCGACACTCGCGGAGCATGATATCAAATTTATTCTTGAAAATGCGGAAGTGACCATTGTTTTTGTAGCTGATGAGCTGATCTATGCAAAAGTGAAACTGGCTATTGCGGAATTGCAGCATGAGGTGAAAGTTTATAGCTTCAATCCTGTAGAGGGCGTACCTTCCTGGGAAGAGCTGATCAATGCAGGAAAAGCCGATGCTTCATTGGATCTGCAGGTATACCGCAATGAGGTTAGTGCTGAAGATATTCTAACCTTAATTTATACTTCCGGTACTACAGGCACTCCAAAAGGAGTGATGCTGACTCATGATAACCTGGTGAAGAATTTTGAAAAATCGTCGGTACTGGTTCCTCCCGGACTGAACAAGGCACTGAGCTTTTTACCATTGTCGCATATTTTTGAACGCATGATTGTTTACCTGCATATGTATAAAGGCGCGGCCATTTATTATGCAGAAAGCATGGAAACTATTGTGGCTGATATACAGTTTGTAAAACCAAATGCCTTCTCTACCGTTCCGCGTCTGCTGGAAAAGGTCTATGATAAAATCATGGAAAAGGGAAAGGCCTTATCCGGAATCAAGAAAGCCATCTTCTTCTGGGCCATTTCGGTTGCAGAAAAGTTTGAATTTGATAAAGGTACTTTTTATAATTTCCAACTGGGCATTGCCAGAAAGCTGGTCTTTAAGAAGTGGCAGGAAGCCCTGGGTGGAGAGATTGTGGTGATTGTTTCTGGAGGAGCAGCATTAAACCCGCGTTTATGCAGGATCTTCTGGGCGGCAGGAATGCCGGTGATGGAAGGGTATGGCTTAACGGAAACTTCTCCAGTGATTACTGTGAATTATATCGGGGCTACGAGATTTGGAACTGTTGGTCCTCCAATTGATGGCGTAGAAGTTAAAATCGCGCCGGATGGCGAGGTATTGGCACGTGGACATAACATCATGAAAGGTTATTATAACCGTGAAGACCTGACCGCTGAGTCGATTGATCAGGATGGCTGGTTCCATACCGGAGATATTGGTGAGTTAGTGGAAGGCAGGTTCTTAAAGATCACCGACCGTAAGAAAGAGATTTTCAAAACCGCAGGCGGTAAATATGTAGCGCCACAAATGCTGGAAAATAAACTGAAAGAATCCCCATTGGTAGAGCAGGTGATGGTACTCGGTGAAAACAGAAAGTTTCCATCGGCATTAATTATCCCTACTTTTGCTGCGCTAAAAGCCTGGTGTGAGAAAAAGGGAATTCCTTATACCACGAATGAGTTGATGATCAAAGATCCACAGGTCTTGAAAAAGTTTGATGAGATCGTCGCTTTCAGTTCCAGAGATTTTGGCAAATGGGAACAGGTGAAACGCATTGCATTGCTCTCTAAAGAATGGAGCATCGAAGGCGGTGAACTGACCCCAAAACTAAGCTTAAAAAGAAAGGTCATTCTGGAAAAGAATGTACTGATCATAGAGAAAATTTACACAGATGCAGCGGATTATAAAGGCTAGGTTATTTTTAAAGATTAATGGATTTGTACTGATCACAGGTTTACTGTTATCAGGATGTGCGGGTAGGCCGATTGGGAACAATAACACTGCGGATTACCGCAATGGAATGGTGGTTTCAGCGAACCCCTTTGCTTCAAAAGTAGGATTAGACATCCTGAAAAAAGGAGGGAATGCGGTGGATGCGGCAGTAGCGGTACAGTTTGCGCTGGCCGTCGTATACCCAAATGCGGGAAATATTGGCGGTGGCGGCTTTATGGTGTATCGCTCCGCAACCGGAGTCACAAATACCCTTGATTTTAGAGAGAAAGCTGGAGCCGCGGCATCCCGAGATATGTACCTCGATGCAGCTGGAGCACCGATTGTAGACAAAAGCTTATATGGACAACTGGCAGCAGGTGTTCCGGGCTCGGTAGCGGGAATGGTAGCTGCTCATGCAAAATATGGCAAACTACCATGGGCAACTTTATTGGAACCTGCCATTTTGTTGGCCAGAAATGGTTTTCCATTAAGTACTCAGCAAGCGGGCGAACTTAACAATCTCCGCGAGAAACTGCTGCAATTAAACCCAGACGGAACTGCCTTGCTAAAAGATGGTACCTGGGCAGCCACAGAATTATTGAAACAGGAAGAACTGGCCACTACACTGGAGCTGATCCGCGATCAGGGGAGAGCCGGTTTTTATGAAGGCAGGGTTGCCGATCAAATCATTCAGGAAATGAAACGCGGTGGTGGTATCCTTACTAAAACAGACTTACAACAATACCAGGCGGTTTGGCGTGAAGCCATTACCGGAGCCTATAAAGGATATCGGATCATTACGATGCCTCCACCATCAAGCGGTGGAATTGCATTGATCCAATTGCTAAAATCTGTGGAACCTTATCCCTTGAGAAGATGGGGTTTCCAGCAGGACTCTACAGTGCAGTTAATGGTAGAAGCGGAACGTAGGGTATATGCGGATCGTGCTACACACCTTGGAGACCCGGACTTCTACGATGTTCCGGCAAAGGCATTGATGGAAGATCAATATACTAAGGATCGGATGAAAAATTTCGACTGGTCTAAGGCTACGCCGAGTTCAGTAGTTAAAGCCGGAAAAGTAAATGCTAAGGAGCATGAGGAGACGACGCATTTTTCTATTGTCGACAAAGCTGGGAATGCGGTATCTGTGACCACCACATTAAACGGTTCTTATGGAGCAGTCGTAGCAGTTAAAGGTGCTGGATTTCTCCTGAATAATGAAATGGACGATTTTTCTGTGAAACCCGGTGCAGCAAATATGTACGGGCTGGTTGGTGGCGAAGCCAATTCAATCGCTCCAGGAAAAAGAATGCTGAGTTCTATGACGCCTACGATCCTGGAAAAAGATGGGAAGCTGTTTATGGTAGTTGGCACACCAGGTGGATCTACCATTATAACGTCTGTTTTTCAGACCATTCTAAATGTGATCGAATTCGATCATAATATGCAGCAGGCAGTGTCTGCGAAACGATTTCACCACCAATGGCTTCCTGATGTCATCTATACAGAAACAGGAGCCATAGATTCCCTTACCCGCGTTAAACTGGAAGTTAAAGGCTATATCATTGCACCAAGAGGTCCGATGGGTAGAGTAGATGCCATCCTGAAAACAAAACAAGGTGGCTATCAGGGTGCTGCAGATCCACGTGGCGACGATCAATGGCTAGGTTGGTAGCTGTCTAAAATTCTGCACACTTAAAACCAAATTACAGTCGTTTAAAGCAGTTTTAATAATTGGCCTGAGTATTGAAATGAGTTCAATGATTAAACATTGTAATTATTATTCAATACTTATCTTATGAAACAAAATTTATTTAAAACCCTGCCTGTAGCTCTTGCTGCGCTCCTAATCGGAGGTTCTGTTCAGGCACAGGATCAAGCAGGTGCAAACTCCAATCAGTTGACTACCTGGTCGATTGGCCTTAATGCTGGGGTTTTAACTCCATTATCTCCACTGGGCGGGAAAAATGATTTCTCGAATTCTAAGTCTAGCCTTGGTTATGGATTATACATTAAGAAACAAATTACACCTTACTTCTCCCTTCGTTTAGACGGAGTTAGAGGTAAACTAAAAGGTGATAACTCTGAAAACTGGAAAAGTGGTGCTCCAAATACCAGCCCTGTAAATGCTTTTGAAACTGACCTGAGCTATTCAGGAAGTTTAAACGCAGTAGTGAACTTATTTAACATCAATATGTTCAATGCCAACAGTGCAGTACAATTGTACGCTTCTGCGGGTGCTGGTTTAGCGGGATACAAGGTGCAAACTTCTGCTACCGCTGGTGGTCCATTAGTTGATTATGCTGGTGATAAAACAATTTCTGAATTGATTATTCCTGTAGGATTAGGTGCTAAATTCAAATTAGCTGAACGTGTAAACTTAGATTTAGGTTGGACAGTTAATTTTGTGGATGGCGATAACCTGGATGGTTTTGCCCGTGGAAATAACGATAAATATAACTACGGTTATGCAGGTTTAGAATTTGCTTTAGGTAAAGGATCTAAACAATTGGCTTGGCATAACCCGGTAGCTTTAACTTACGAAGAAGCATTGTCGGCTAAACAAACAGCAAATGCATTGAAAGCTGAAAATGATAAATTGAGAGCTGACATGAATGACCTGTTAAAAGATAGTGACGGTGATGGTGTTGCTGATAAATTGGATAAATGTCCAGGTACGCCTGCAGGTGTTGTTGTTGATGGTGCTGGTTGTGCTTTAAAAATCCCGGTTCCTGTAATTCAAGAGAAAGTAATCATTACTGAAGCTGACCGTAAGGTGGTAGAAGAGGCGATTAAAAACTTAGAATTTGACCTGGGAAAAGCAACCATCCGTGCTAAATCTTATCCTACTTTAGACCGTGTTGCGGCATTATTAGTAGAGAAAAACTTTAGCCTTAAATTAGGTGGTCATACTGATAACACTGGATCTATGGCTTTAAACATGCGTTTATCGAAAGACAGAGCAGAATCAGTAAAAGCTTATTTAGTAGCACAAGGTGCTAACCCTTCACGTATTGAAGCGGTAGGTTATGGTCCAAACCAACCAATTGCAACTAATAAAACTGCAGCTGGTCGTCAATTGAACAGAAGAGTAGAGTTTACACTTTACTAGATCTTATTCATAAAATCGATTAGAAACCCGCCTTACGAAAGTAAGGCGGGTTTTTTTGTATCCTGGTCATCAGGGATTGCTGTGCCAGAAGCCGGACATTTATCTACTACTCTTCCTTGTTATTGCAGTCAGCTTTCTAAAATGCCAATTCCGGAAAGCGGTCAAATAGCTGCCCTAATGAACTGCTCGAATCGCGGTCTTTTTGGGAATTTTACTTGAAGGTTGCTAGGGCTATGCTTGCTAAAATGACCTTGAAACCCAGCCATAGTCGGGTATTTGCTTATTAAAATGTTACTAATATTTTTAGTGTCATAGTCCTGTTTGTGTTAAATAATTAGTTGTTTATCAGTACCTTGGTTTTAGTCAATTCAGACGATTTAACTTTTTAACCATGGCAATATGCAATGTAGGCCCATACGGGCACCCTTCCGGCAAAATAGGAAGCTTAGTTTTTTATATACTCAACGGACAACCGGTATGCCGGACTATCGGTAAACCAGGAAAACCAAGTATTAAACAACTTGCTAATCAACAGGCGATGTCTGTGACGATGGAATTGGTGAAGCCAATGGCTGATTTTATCAATGTCAGCTTTAAGCTGGAAGCAGAAGGGACGGTCAAAAATCCACACAATCTGGCCACTTCGTATATCAAGAAACAGGCTTTAATTGGTCAATATCCAGATATTAAGGTCGATTACAGCAAAGTTGTTCTCAGTCAGGGAAGCCTGGAAATGGCAAAGGATTTGAAAATTACTAAAGGTAAGGAGGGCTTGAATTTAAGTTGGAATTCCGATATGGAGGAAAATGCGGCAGCTGATGATATCCTGATGGTATTGGTTAGTCATCCGACAAAAAAGCGGGCAAGTAGCTATTTGAATGCCGCCAGAAGATCTGATGGAAACTGTTTTCTACCGCTGGATAAAGAGTGGATGATCAACCAGCAGATGGAAATCTATGTATGCCTGAAATCCTCCAATGAAAAATCAATCTCTGATAGTGTCTACGTAGGAAACCTGAATGGAGCCCCTGAAAGCGAATCGGAAAAAGCAGAAAAAGCACATTTTATGGCCACAAAAGCCCGTTTTGATGTGGTTGAAGCCGATTATCATAAAAAAAGACTGGAGCTTGCGGAGGGACTCATTGAATCCAGGGCTTTCCGACACTTGCAGAAAGAATATCGTGTTTTAAGAGATAAACTGGACTTTCTTCCAGGAAAACCTTCCTGATGTACTAGCTTTTCTATTGCCTTAGTGCAATGTGAATGTTCTTATACCTAAAAAGCGATGCTTCGGCATAGTTAATGGCTTTGCTATGCGCAGTATTTTTAATTCCAACTTGTCTGGATAAGAATAGTGTCCATTAGCCTGATTTTCTGCGAGATAAAATAAAATAATATTTTTTTTCTTTGCTTGCATTTGATTTATTAATTCGATAGCTTTGTTATGCAAGCATAGTAATTAATGAAACAACAAGAGACAGTAGATTATTTCCTGAAGGTGGTTTGGCAGAATGTTTCCAACACTTATAATCAGATCGCTTCCGGGTTCGGAATCACGCAGGCCATTGGCTATGTGCTGATCAATATTGAAAAAGAAGGTACCGCTGTTTCCAAGCTGGCCGGTTTACTGGGAGTGAAAGCAACCAGCTTATCACGAATGTTAAACAATATGGAAGAACAAGGGTTAATATACAGGGAGACTTCCATCGGTGATAAGCGTTCGGTGAAAGTTTTCCTGACAGATTTGGGCCGGGAGAAAAGACTGCTCGCAAGGGAAGTTGTCATCTCTTTTAATGAATACCTGAACACGCATTTTAGCACACAGGAAAAGAATAACCTGATCTCGTCTTTACAGAAACTGAATAAACTTACACTGGCATATAAAATTCCTACTGAAAATTATGAACAAGAAGATAAATAGAGTAGCAGTATTGGGCTCAGGTATTATGGGTTCACGTATTGCTTGTCACTTTGCGAACATTGGAGTTGAAGTACTTTTACTGGACATTGCTCCGAAAGAACTGAGCGCGGAGGAACAGTCTAAAGGACTGAGCCTGGACCACCCGGCAGTTAAGAATAGAATTGTAAATGCTGCTTTGCAAAATACGGTGAAGACCAATCCTTCTCCTGTTTATACAAAAAAGGTGTTGAATAAAATTACAACAGGGAATTTTACCGATGACATGCCAAAGATCAGCGCTTACGACTGGATCATTGAGGTTGTGGTAGAAAATCTGGACATTAAGAAAAAAGTATTTGAACAGGTAGAACAATTCCGTAAACCGGGATCATTGGTTACTTCCAATACTTCCGGAATCCCAATTCATCTGATGGCAGAAGGAAGATCCGAAGATTTTAAAGCGAATTTCTGTGGTACCCACTTCTTTAATCCACCGCGTTACCTGAGGTTACTGGAAATCATTCCAACACCACATACAAATCCGGAACTGGTGGATTTCCTGATGCATTACGGAGATAAATTTTTAGGAAAAACAACTGTTTTATGTAAGGATACCCCGGCATTTATTGCCAATAGGGTAGGTGTGTATTCCATCATGTCTTTACTCCATCTGGTAGAGAAAATGGACCTTACCGTAGAAGAGGTTGATAAATTTACTGGTCCTGCTTTAGGCAGACCGAAATCGGCAACTTTCCGTACTACTGATGTGGTGGGATTGGATACGATGATTAAAGTTTCCAAAGGGCTGTACGACAATTGTCCGGAGGATAAAGCACATGATCTTTTTAAGCTTCCCGCTTATGTAGAGAAAATGGAAGCCAACAAATGGTTGGGCGATAAAACACAGCAAGGTTTTTATAAAAAAACTAAAAGTGCAGATGGCAAAACAGAAATTTTAGCCCTGGATTTAAAAACGCTGGAATACCGTCCTCAGGAGAAAGTGAAATCAGCTACGCTGGATATCACTAAATCAATAGAGAATGTTAAAGACAGAATGAAAGTTTTTGCCTCAGGAAAAGATAAAGCCGGAGAATTGTTCCGTGCTTCTTTCTTTGGTCTGTTCGAATATGTATCGGATCGTATTCCGGAAATCTCTGATGAGCTGTACCGAATTGATGATGCCATGCGTGCTGGCTTTGCCTGGGATTTAGGTCCTTTTGAAGTTTGGGATGCAGTAGGGATTGCCGATGCGATTGCAGGTATGAAAAAATATGGACATGAGGCTGCAGCATGGGTTCAGGAAATGCTGGCCGCAGGTCATACCACTTTCTATAAGGTAGAGGATGGGGTAAAAAAATATTACGACATTCCTTCTAAAAGCTATAAAGCTGTTCCGGGAACTGAAGCTTTCATCGTACTGGATAATTTAAGAGCCAATAAAACCATTTGGAAAAATGGCGGTGCCTCGATCATTGATCTTGGGGATGGCATCCTGAATGTGGAATTCCATTCTAAAATGAATACAATTGGTGGTGATACTTTACAAGCCATCAATAAAGCGATAGACCTTGCAGAAAAAGAATATAGAGGGGTAGTCATCGGAAACGATGGCGCTAACTTCTCGGCAGGTGCAAATGTGGGCATGATTTTCATGATGGCTGTAGAGCAGGAATGGGATGAACTGAATCTGGCGATCCGTATGTTCCAGAATACTTCCATGCGCATCCGTTATTCTTCGATTCCGGTAGTGGTTGCCCCGCATAATTTAACATTGGGTGGCGGTTGTGAATTTAGTTTACATGCTGACCATGTGCAGTTGAATGCGGAAACTTATATGGGATTGGTTGAGTTTGGCGTTGGAGTGATTCCTGGCGGTGGCGGTACCAAGGAGTTTGCTTTGCGCGCTTCCGATGAGTATAAAGAAGACCAGATTGTGCAAAATGTGTTGAAAGACAGGTTCCTGACCATCGGTATGGCAAAAGTATCTACTTCTGCTGTAGAAGCTTTTGAGCTGGGTTACCTGCAAAAAGACAAATATTCGATCTCTATGAACAGAAGCCGATTAATCGCTGATGCAAAAGCAAAAGCTATTGAGCTGGCTGAGGCTGGGTACACGAAAGCGGTGCCACGTAAAGACATCAGGGTACTGGGTAAACAAGGTCTTGGCATCGTTTATGCCGGCGCAAATACCATGTACTCGGGTCATTATATTTCTGAACATGACAAGAAAATCTCGGAAAAATTGGGTTGGGTAATGTGTGGTGGAGATCTTTCCGCACCAACAGAGGTCACAGAACAATATTTGCTGGACCTGGAAAGGGAAGCTTTCTTATCGCTTTGCGGAGAACGTAAAACGCTGGAAAGGATTCAAAGTATTGTGACCAAAGGGAAACCTTTAAGAAACTAATTTTTTTCTATTAAAAGACACAGATCATGCAAGAAGCATATATTATAGCAGGATATCGTACCGCAGTGGGCAAGGCCCCGCGTGGTGTATTTCGTTTCACCAGAGCTGATGATTTAGCAGCAGATGTGATTAGACAACTGGTGGCCTCCGTACCTAATCTGGATACCACTCAAATTGATGATGTGATTGTTGGAAATGCCACTCCAGAAGCAGAGCAAGGCCTGAATATCGGGCGTATGGTATCGCTGATGGGATTGGATACGGATAAAGTCCCAGGCGTAACGATCAACCGTTATTGCGCTTCAGGATTGGAAACCATCGCAACAGCTGTGGCAAAAATCAAAAGCGGAATGGCAGATTGTATCATTGCCGGTGGGGTAGAAGTGATGTCGGGCATGCCTTTTGGCGGATGGAAAGTTGTTCCAAATGCAGATGTAGCCATGAAAAACCCGGATTGGTATTGGGGAATGGGCTTAACTGCAGAAGCAGTAGCCAATGAATATAAAGTGAGTAGAGAAGATCAGGATGCTTTCGCTTTTCAATCGAATATGAAAGCGGTGGAAGCGATTAAAAATGGTCATTTGAAAGCAGGTGTTGCGCCGATTACGGTAGTAGAAAATTACCTGGATGGCAATATGAAAAAGAAAACCCGCAGTTATGTAGTGGATACGGATGAAGGCCCAAGAGCGGATACTTCTTTGGATAAACTGGCGAAACTGAAACCTGTTTTCGCAGCGGATGGCAGTGTAACTGCCGGTAACTCTTCCCAGACTTCTGATGGTGCCGCCTTTGTACTGGTGGTTTCTGAAAAGAAAATGAAAGAACTAGGCGTAGAGCCGATTGCACGTTTGGTAAGTTATGGCATTGCTGGTGTACCCCCAAGAATTATGGGAATCGGGCCAATTGAAGCCATTCCAAAAGCCTTGAAAATGGCAGGGATGAAACTGGAAGAACTGGATCTGATAGAGCTGAATGAGGCTTTTGCTTCACAATCGCTAGCGGTAATCCGGACTTTAGGCATCAATGCAACAAAGGTAAACGTGAATGGTGGTGCCATTGCTCTCGGACATCCACTGGGATGTACCGGCGCTAAATTATCAGTACAGTTATTTAATGAATTGAAACGAAGGGATCAGAAATATGGTATGGTGACCATGTGCGTGGGTAGCGGACAAGGTGCTGCCGGAATTTTTGAAATGCTTTAATAAGATATTATGGAAACTACAGACAAAAAAACAATTAAAGGTGGAGCGTTTTTAATTACAGAAACCAATTACCAGGATGTATTTATTCCTGAAGAATTTGATGAAGAACAACAGATGATTGCGCAAACTTGTCGCGATTTTCTAGCGGCAGAAGTTTATCCAAACCTGGATCGTATCGATACTCAGGAAGAAGGTTTGATGCCTGCTTTAATGGATAAAGCCGGTGCCCTGGGTATTTTAGGCGTTTCCATCCCGGAAGAGTTCGGTGGCTTTGGCAAAAATTTCAATACTTCAATGTTGGTTGCGGATGTGATTGGTGCAGGTCATTCCTTTGCCGTAGCACTTTCTGCACATACCGGAATTGGTACCTTACCGATTTTATATTATGGAAATGAAGCGCAAAAAGCGAAATATATTCCTAAACTGGGAACAGGTGAATGGAAAGCAGCTTATTGCTTAACGGAGCCGAATTCTGGCTCAGACGCCAATTCAGGGAAAACTAAAGCAAAACTTTCTGAAGACGGGACACATTACCTGATCACTGGTCAGAAGATGTGGATCACGAATGGTGGTTTTGCAGATATTTTTATCGTTTTTGCTAAGATTGATGATGATGCCAATTTAACCGCTTTCATTGTAGAGCGTGATTTTGGAGGCATTACCATGAATCCGGAAGAGCATAAAATGGGGATCAAAGGTTCTTCTACCAGACAGGTGTTTTTCAATGATTGCCCGGTGCCAGTAGAAAATATGCTTTCTGATCGTCAGAATGGCTTTAAGATTGCCGTGAATATTTTAAATATTGGCCGGATTAAATTGTCGGCCGCAGCAATCGGCGCTTCTAAGGCAGTCATTGATACCGCGATTAATTATTCTAATGAAAGGATTCAGTTCGACCGTCCGATTTCTAAATATGGTGCCATTCGTTACAAATTAGCGGAAATGGCGGCAAAAGTTTATGCGGTAGAGTCTGCGAATTATCGCGCAGGTCAGAATATTGATGATGCTTACGAACGATTGGTTGAAGGCGGAATGGATGCGAGTAAGGCCAAGCTGAAATCTACAGAAGAATATGCGGTAGAATGTGCAATCCTGAAAGTATGGGGTTCTGAAGCCCTGGATTATGTGGTAGATGAAGGTGTGCAGATTTATGGTGGGATGGGATTCTCGGCGGAAGCGCCAATGGACCGTGCTTATCGTGATGCAAGGATCAACAGAATCTTCGAAGGAACTAATGAGATCAATAGGTTACTGACGGTGGATATGATGTTGAAACGCGCCATGAAAGGCGAGTTGGATTTGATGACGCCTGCTACTGCTGTAGCTGCCGAATTGATGTCTATTCCCGATTTTGGAGAAGAGGATGATGCTTTGTTTGCTGCAGAAAAGAAAATCATTAAAAACCTGAAAAAGGCTACTTTAATGGTGGCCGGTGCTGCTGTTCAGAAATTGATGATGAGCCTTTCTAAGGAACAAGAGATTTTAATGAACATTGCCGATATGGCCAGCTATGTGTATGTGGCGGAATCAGCAATGCTAAGAACAGAAAAGTTGGTAAGCCTGCGTGGTGAAGCCGCTTGCGAAGGTCAGGTTAACCTGATGCGCATATATTTTGTGGAAGCTGTAGATGCCTTGCAAAAAGCAGGTAAAGAAGCTTTATGGGCATTTGCCGATGGTGATGAACAACGCATGATGATGGTAGGCTTACGCCGCTTTACCAAAATGGAAGCTTTCAATGTAAAAGAAACCCGTCAAAAGGTAGCCCAACAAGTGATTGCAGCCAATAAATATTGCTATTAACGTATAGATTCATAATTAAACTGGGCGCTCTTAATTTTATTAAGGGCGTTTTTTTTGCCTATGTTTTTCTATTTGTTAAAATTGGTTAAAAATTGCGCTATCGGCAATAAAAGACTATTTTTGTCTATTATGTTAAAAAACAAGATTTTGCTGTTGGTGTTTCTGCTGTGCGCTTTATTTGCTGCCTGCGAGAAAACCCCTCCTTATGAGGTGGAAAAACAGAAGGAATTGGACGCGATAACGATAAAAAAATATGTAGATTCCAATAACCTGTCGATGATTGTAGATCCTTCAGGGTTGAATTATCAGATCATCACGCCAGGTAAGGGGACGGTTTACCCAACACCAACAGACTCAGTGATGGTTTATTTTCAGGGCCGTCTTTTGCGCGCATCATCAGCGTTTCAAACCGTTGCGGAAACCGATTCGTTGGGTGTGAACTTGAATTATGCCATGGAGGGATGGAAAATTGGTCTGTCAAAAATCACAGCTGGCGGTCAGATCAGAATGATTATTCCTTCTGCACTAGCTTATAAGAATTTTACTGGAAATGGAATTCCTCCATTTGCAATACTAGATTATACGATTACCTTAAAGAATATAAAATATAAAACAGAAAATACAAAATGATTAAAAAGTTATCACTTTATACCGTTGCCTTATTAGCGACAATCGTTATTTTTAGTTCCTGTAAAAAGGAGTATGAGACTATTCAGATGTTAGATGAAACTAAATTGTCAGAATACTTCGCAAAAAACAATATTACTGCCATTCCAGATTCTGCTAAAACAGGTTATTACTATGTGCTAAATCAGCCTGCAGGAAGTACTGATGCTCCTTATAAAAGAACAGATTCAGTACGTTACCAAATTAACGTGACAGGACTTTCTACCGGAACAGTTTACACTTCTACAAATGCAACTCGTAATGAGGGACAACGTGTAGGTTCTGCATTTGGATTTTATAATAAGGGTATTCCGGCAATTGCTGATGTGCTTCGTAAATTACAACCTGGTGGAACAACTAAAATTTACCTGCCTTCTTACCTGGCTTTTGGTAAAAATGGAATTCCAACTGCTGGGATCCCTTCCAATGAAATTATGATCATCACGGTGACTACTTTTAAAGAAGCACAAAAGGTTTTGGATGACAAGCATATCACTGCTTATTTAACGGCTAATGGCATTACTGCAGTTAAAGATGAGTCTGGTATATATTTACAAACCATCACTGCGGGTACCGGTACTGATCTGATCAACCTGAATTCATTGGTGAATTTTAGTTATACCATGAAAACACTGGATGCCGTGGTAACTCAGGAATCCACAATTACTGTATTGCCAAAAACGCTGATTCCTGCCTTCAGAATTATGTTGCCTAAATTCACTAAGGGCAGTAAAGTAAGGATGTTCATTCCTTCTGTACTGGCTTATGGAAATGCAGCCTCTACCGCTGGTAGTACGATCCCTGCAAATTCTTGTCTGGATTATAGCGTAGAAATATTAGCAGTAACCAACTAACATATAATAGCGGCATTATTCATTTAATGCCGCTTTAAAAACTTTCAAGACCCTTTCTCTGGCAAAAGCATGTTCTACAATTGGTAGGATGTGCTTTAGTTGTTTATAGGCAGGAAGCCATTGGTCCACATACTTCAATTGCGGGTCGAATTTCTTCATTTGCAACTCAGGGTTAAATACCCTGAAGTATGGTGCAGCATCATTTCCAGATCCGCATGCCCACTGCCAGCCACCTACATTGCTGGCCATCTCATAATCCAATAGTTTTTCTGCAAAATAGGCTTCTCCCCATCGCCAGTCGATGAGCAAATGCTTGGTTAAAAAGCTGGCCACCACCATACGAACACGATTGTGCATGTATCCGGTTGCATTGAGCTGACGCATTCCTGCATCTACCAATGGATAGCCCGTATTTCCCTGACACCATGCTTCAAATTCTTCCGGGCGGTTTCTCCATTTGATGTGGTCGTATTTGGGTTTAAAGGACCTGGTTACTGTATGTGGGAAATGCCATAGGATCATCTGGTAAAAGTCTCGCCAGGCAAGTTCAGAAAGCCATTTCTCGGCTTTTTGCTCTATCGCACTGCGAATGGCCTGCCGGATACTGATCGTGCCAAAGCGCAGGTGAATTCCTATATGGGAGGTTGCATCCGCTGCTGGGAAATCTCTGTTTAACTCATAACCATCCAGCTTGTCTTCGAAATCCTTGCCAGGAAATTGTTGTGCCGAAGCCTCAAATCCAATCTCTTCCAGACTAGGGATTGGAAATGCCGGGCTTGGCATAAAATGTTGGAAGTACTTTTCTGTTGGGTAGGCGCTCGCATAAAATTTGCTGAGCTTTTGTTGCCATTGGCGGAAGTATGGAGTGAACACCGTATAAGGAAGTCCATCCGCTTTAGTGATTTCGTCTTTTTCAAAAATGACCTGATCCTTGTAACTATGGAAGCTGATGTTCGCTAATCGGAGTTGCTCGCTAATGCGCTCATCTCTTCTTATTGCGTCCGGTTCGTAATCATGATTAGTATAGACGGCATTGATTTGGTAAGTTTCGCAGAGTGTTGCCCATACTTCCTCTACTGTACCATATTTAATCAGGATGGATGAACCCTGGTTTTTCTGGAGCTTATCGCCGAGGCTGGTTAGGGTTTGGTGTATAAAGTTGACTCTGGTATCCTGTTTATTAGCGAGTTTACTCAGAATATTTTTGTCGAAAATAAACAGAAGCAATAGGGGATACCCGTCTTTTAGTGCGTGATAAAGGGCAGCATTGTCTTCGAGTCTTAGGTCTCTTCTTAACCAACAGATGTTAATTTTCGGCTTCATGAATGGAGTTTTGTGTCAATTTTTTAGCTTTCGCTAATGGAATCTTTGTAAATATCGGATAGTGCAGCAGAAAGTTGCGGATATTTAAATTTAAATCCTGTATCCAATAGCTTTTGTGCCGAAGCATAATTGCTGCTCAGGACAATTTCACTGAGTTCTCCAAGGATGATTTTTAAGGCAAAGGCAGGTACATTGATCGGCCAGATTGGGCGATGCAGCTGCTTTGCAATTTCTTTGCTCAAGCTGAGATTGCTTGCAGGATGAGGCGCAGCGGCATTGTATGCTCCTGTGTAGCTTTGGTTCTCTACGGAATGGCTAAACATTTCCAGCACATCATCAATATGTACCCAGGAGACCCATTGTTTCCCGCTGCCAAGTCCGGAGCCTACAAAATAGCGGATGGGTTGGTCCATTGCTTTTAAGGCACCTTCATTAGGGGCAAGGATAAAACCTAACCTCCATTTTACCACCCGGATCCCCATAGCCAGCCCTGCATCAGCGGCAGCTTCCCATTGTCTGCAGCAATTGGCTAGAAATCCGGTGCCATTTGGGCTTTCCTCGGTCACTATTTCTTCCCCCGTATCCCCATAATATCCTAATGCCGCAGCGGATATAAAGGTTTTTACAGGAGCTTGTTGTATTTTGATGGTTTTATAAAGAAGTTCTGCGGATAAAACCCGACTGTCGATGATCTCTTTCTTGCGCGCTTCCGTCCATTTTTTGGAGGCAATGTTTTCTCCCGCCAGGTGGATGATGGTGTCTACACCCAATAAACAGTTGGGATCAATACTGGATTTTTTAACATCCCATAGATACACTTTTACCTCTTTTATATTTACCATTTTTCTGGATAGTATGGCTACAGTGTGCCCCTTTTCCAGCAAACTCCGAAGTAGTTTTTTGCCAATCATGCCAGTTGCTCCGGTCATCAGAATGTGCTTGCCCATAATTTATATCACCAAGTAATTGTGTTTTTTTTTAATATAAACCATTTATCTGCAAAATGTTTGTTGCGCTTATGTAAATATTGCTTTATGAATTCGTACTAAGCTAATAATTCGTATATTTTTGTTAATTGTTATGTCAGTTATTCAGTCTTTAATGAAATCTAAAAGAATACTCGTTTGGTTTAGAAATGATCTTCGATTACACGACAATGAAATGTTGGTTGAAGCGCTTGCTAAATCTGAGAGTATTTTACCGGTTTATTTTTTTGATCCACAGTATTTTCATGAAACCCGATTTGCAACATTAAAGACGGGGATCCATCGGGCAAAGTTTTTATTGGAAAGTGTGGCCGCCCTGAGACTGTCTTTTCAAAAGCTGGGTGGGGATATCTTACTGGTTCATGGGAATCCGGAAGAATTTATGGCAAGGCTGGTGACCGATTTTGACATTTCTGAAGTTTATCACCATCGCGAAGTCGCTCCGGAAGAGACCGTAGTCTCTACCAAAATGGAGGATCTTTTATGGAAGCAAAAAATCAACTTAAAACATTTCATTGGTCATACCTTATATAATAAGGAAGACCTTCCCTTTCCAATCAAAGATATTCCAGACGTTTTTGCACAGTTCAAAAAGAAAACAGAAAGGGATGCTATGGTGAAATCCTGTTTTCTGAGTCCTGAAGAGATCACATTTGTTGAAAATGAAGACTGGGGTGTGCTGCCAACACTTGCTGATTTAGGATTTGAAGCAGATGCTGCAGATTTTCCTGATTTTGCGTTTACAGGTGGTGAAGAGGCCGGACTGGAACATTTGAGGGAGTTGTTATTGGAAGGTGCAGAGATTCATCAGAAGCCTGTGAAAAATGCAGGAGATAAGCCTGGTTTTTCTTCCAGATTATCCGGATGGCTTTCTTTAGGTTGTTTATCGCCAAGAAAAGTATATTGGAAGTTAAAAGAAGCAGAAGCAGCTTTTGGTGGTAATGCGAATTTCAACCAAATCCTTCTGGGTTTATTGTGGCGCGACTATTTTAGGTTCATGTTTAAAAAACATGGAATTGCTTTTTTCCAGGAACCGGAAGAATTTGAAAAGGAGTTTTTTAGTCCTACTGAAAATGAGCATCCAGATCTGCTGAAATGGAAAAATGGAAACACTGGTCATGCTATCGTGGATCGATATATGCAGGAATTGAATACCAACGGTTTTATTTCCCATACAGGGAGGCTATTGGTTTCTACTTTTCTCATTCATATTTTAAAGATACACTGGACAAATGGTGCAGTATATTTTGAGGAAAAGCTGATAGATTATGCTCCGGCAAGTAATTGGGGCAATTGGGCAAATGTTGCCGGCGCAGGAAAAGACCTAAAATCTAAAAATACATTTGATCTGGAAAAGCAGATCAAGCTATTGGAAACACTCGTTTCTGATACACCATCTATGGTTTAATTAACTTTTTTTAATCCGATCAATCACACCCATCTCTTCTTCTGTTGCCCTAATAATCAAGATCTGTTTGCTATTTTCTAAGTTTAGCATCCAAAGCATCTTTTCTTTTGTGGTTACTTTTATCGCGGAGCCTAGGGTATAACCCTCATATTCGCTTTGAATCTTTTTTAAAATTTGATCTGGAACGTTTTTCTCTGTGCCATAACTGAGGTGATAAACCAGCTCTCCGTTTTTGGTAAATACAGCCTTGTTTCTCTGATCATCGAGGATAAAGTTGACCACATACCTTTTATTGACGACGAGCCATTGTGGTTCTTTGGCATCTTTAAATAAACTGCTGAAGGAATTCGATACCTTTTCTGTGATGATCGCTTTTGTGGCATCCCCTCTGATGGTAACCGTTTCCAAATTGACCTGAGCATTTAGCTTTTGTAAGCTCGTTAGCAATAATAAGCTGCTAATCGCTAACGGAATGATTAATTTTTTCATCTTCTTGAGCTTTATTTTTTGATAAATATCGTTGTCTTAGCTATACCAAAAATCTAATTTAGCTGGATGTGGGATGCCTATATCCAGACAACCGGTTTAAGATGCTGAACAGAATTGTGTGGTGTAATTTGTGATTAGTGGCTTTGTTTAAGTTGTTAGTGGTTGATTTTAAGTTGTTTATTGGAAAACGTTTTGGCGTAATGATTGTTGTTAATCAATTGTACTCATATTTTGATATGGTACTATACTCATCCCTGATTTTATTTTTTTGCTTTGCTAGTGTCTAACCTAAGGCATATGGAGTTGCTGCGATATGAACCTCTCAATCCAAGGGAAAATCACAGCAATGATAATTTAAGAAATTTTTAAGGGATGTAAAATATGAACTTAAAGTGTTTACTCGTAGATGATGAATTGATTGGGCAAAAGTTGCTCAAGCAGTATATTCAGCTTGTGGAGCAACTGGAACTGGTTGCGATCTGCGGCAATGCTTTTCAGGCTATGGAAATTCTAAAGACTGAGAAGGTTGATTTGATATTTCTGGACATACAAATGCCCCATCTACTGGGTACAAGTATGATAAAAACATTACAGCACCCACCAAAAGTGATTTTTGTGACTGCTCATGAGGAGTATGCCGTTGAAGCCTTCGAATTGGATGCAGTTGATTTTTTGTTGAAACCAGTTAGTTTAGAACGGTTTTTAAAGGCTGTCAATAAAGTGATCGGATCGGGAAATGCTCAGGAAGATCGGATTTCAAGGGCTGGTATGGAGTTTATTTGTTTTAGGGCAAATCGGAAGACGATAAAAGTGTTTTTGGATCAGATTATTTACATAGAAAGCGTCAAAGATTATATTAAAATATACAGGGATCAGGGGGCTCCCTTGTTAGTAAAACAATCTTTAACGGCATTAGAAGCGATGTTATCACATCAATATTTTATACGAATTCATCGGTCTTTTATTGTTTCTATTAACCGGATCACCGCTTTTACCAGCTGTGATGTAGAGATTGGTACGCTTGAAATTCCCATAGGAAGGCGCTTTGCTGCTCAGGTGAAAAGACTCTCTCTAATGAAAGGCTGATTGAACCTGTTTTGTTTTTAAACAATGCGGGTGTACAATTGTTGTCCCTATAACGTGAGGAAATTTTCAATAAGTGATATCGAAGGGCTGATCGGTATCAAAGCACATACCATCAGGGCATGGGAGGTGAGGTATAACCTGGTTCCACCAAAAAGAACGCCAACTAATATTCGTTTTTACAATGAGGATGACCTTAGGACGCTACTCAATATTGTGGCTTTAAATGAGAACGGCTATAAAATCAGCAAGATTGCCAGGATGGGGCAGGAGGTTATTTCCAATTTGGTAGGGAAGCTGAAAACCGACCTGGGTAAGGAATCGCTGCAGATGATGAGCTTATGTAAAGCCACCATTGCTTTTGATGAACTGGAGTTTGTACGGGTATTAAACACGTGTATTGGGGAAATGGGATTGGTTAAAACGATGGATCTGGTCATTTTTCCTTTCATGAAAAAAATCGGGATGCTATGGCAAACCGGTGCCATTGATCCTGCACATGAACATTTTGCCTCCAATCTGATCCGGGAGCGGATCATTATTGAGATCAATTCCGTAGGTCAGCCAGTACTTTCTGGTACTAAGAAATTTCTTCTTTTCCTGCCTGAATCGGAAATGCATGAAAATGGCCTGCTTTTTGCCCGTTACTTATTGAAAAGCCGGGGGCATGATAGTTTGTACCTCGGACTAGAAACCCCTTATTCAGATTTGATAAAAGTGGTAGAATCGTATCGGCCGGATTTTGCTTTTACGGTTTTAACCTCTCTGAATCTGGGTAAAAATGTCAATAAAATTATAGGTAAAGTGATGGATCACCTTAACGTGCCCCTGTTAGTTGCAGGCAGTTTAATCTCTGAATTTGATATCCTTGTTCAAGATCGGCTAACGCCGCTAAAGAATGTCCGTGATATGACGGATTTTTTGGAATATTTATAAAGAAAATTGCCCTACTTAATAGGTAAAATCCTAATTTTGCTTCAATATAGCATATTCACACATAATGGATAATTTATCTTATCTCAGCGGCGAAAACGCCGAATACGTAGAGTCCCTTTATCAAGCATTTAAGGAAGATCCCAATTCGGTTGAATTTGGTTGGCAGAAATTTTTTGAAGGCTTCGACTTCGGAAGAAGTTCATCTCCGGTAACAGGAGAGGAAACGCCTGAACATTTCCTAAAAGAAGTTAGTGTTTTAAACATGATCAACGGTTACCGTCAGCGTGGCCACTTGTTTACACATACTAACCCGGTTAGAGAAAGACGCAAGCACTTGCCAACTTTAGATCTGGTAAATTTCAATTTGTCTGATGCTGATCTTGATACTGTTTTCAATGCAGGTATTGAGCTTGGAATCGGAGCGGTTAAATTAAGCGAAATCGTTGCTTTCTTAAACCAGACTTACTGCCGTTCGATCGGTGCAGAGTACAAGTATGTACGTACCCCGGAAGTGTTGTCATGGATTGAGAAGAAAATGGAGAGTGTTCGTAACACGCCTAATTTCTCTATTGATGAGAAAACAAGGATCCTTACAAAATTAAATGAGGCAGTATGCTTTGAGAGTTTCCTTGGAACCAAGTTCCTTGGACAAAAAAGATTCTCTTTGGAAGGTGCTGAGGCATTAATTCCAGCATTGGACTCTGTAATTGAAAAGGGTGCCGCTTTAGGTATTCAGGAGTTTGTAATTGGAATGGCGCATCGTGGAAGGCTGAACGTTTTGGCCAACATTATGCAAAAGTCTTACAAAGATATTTTCGCTGAGTTTGAAGGTAAAGGATATAGCGCAGAATCACCGTTTGGTGGTGACGTAAAATATCACTTAGGTTACTCGACAGATGTAACCACTAATGATGGTAAAAATGTTCACTTGAGTTTATGCCCTAACCCTTCGCATCTGGAAACAGTAAACGGAGTGGTTGAAGGAATGACCAGGTCGAAGATCGATTTCAAATATGATGGTGATAATGCCCGTATTGCACCAATCTTGATTCATGGTGATGCTTCTATCGCTGGTCAGGGGATCGTTTATGAAGTGATTCAGATGGCTGGCTTAGACGGTTACAAAACTGGAGGTACCATTCACCTGATCATCAACAACCAGATCGGTTTCACTACAAATTATAAAGATGCACGTTCGAGTACTTACTGTACAGATATCGCTAAAGTAACTTTATCACCGGTTTTCCATGTAAATGGTGACGATGTGGAGGCTTTGGTTTACGCGATTAATCTGGCTATGGAGTACCGTCAGAAATATAAAAATGATGTGTTCATCGATATCTTATGCTACCGTAGATTCGGTCATAATGAGTCTGATGAGCCTAAATTTACCCAACCTTTATTGTACAAAGCAATCGAGAAACATGCGAATCCTCGCGATATCTATGTTGATCAGTTGATTAAAGAAGGTAAATTAGAAGCTTCTGTTGCAAAAACAATGGAAAAAGAATTCCGCGGTATTTTGCAAGGCTGCTTAAATGAAGCTAAAGAAATTACTTCTACTTATCAGGATGTGAAATTTGGTGGTGCATGGAAAGACATGCGTATTGCTACCGTGAAAGATTTCGAAAGCTCTCCTGATACTTCAGTAGATGAGGCCACTTTATTAGGGGTAGCTAAAAGCATCTCTACGCTTCCTTCAGATAAAAAGTTCTTCAAGAAAATTGAGAAACTTTTTGATGAGCGTAGCAAAATGGCAAATACTTCTCATGTGTTCGATTGGGCAATGGGCGAGCAATTAGCTTACGGTACTTTATTGGCCGAAGGTAAACGCGTTCGTTTGAGCGGTCAGGATGTGGAAAGAGGAACTTTCTCTCACCGTCATGCCGTGTTGACTTTAGAAGATTCTGAAGAAGAATACATCCCATTGGCGAATGTATCTGCTGATCAGGCTTCTTTTGATATTTACAATTCTCATTTATCTGAGTATGGTGTATTGGGCTTTGAATATGGTTATGCCATGGCAAATCCAAATGCATTAACGATTTGGGAAGCACAGTTTGGTGACTTCTTTAACGGCGCTCAGATTGTAGTAGATCAATATATTGCCAGTGCAGAAACGAAATGGCAACGTGAAAACGGTTTGGTAATGTTATTGCCACATGGTTATGAAGGTCAGGGTCCGGAACACTCTTCCGCACGTATTGAGCGTTTCATGGAGCTATGTGCAGATTATAATATGCAAGTAGCCAACTGTTCTACTCCTGCAAATTTCTTCCACGCGATCCGCAGACAATTTAAACGTGATTTCAGAAAGCCATTGGTGGTATTTACACCGAAAAGCCTTTTACGTCACCCAGCTTGTGTTTCTAAATTAGCCGACTTTACAGAAGGTAAATTCCAGGAAGTAATTGATGACGCAAATGTGAAAGCTGCTGAGGTTAACAGAGTATTATTCTGTAGCGGAAAAATTTATTATGAGTTGTTGGATAAACAACAAAAAGAACAGATTAAAGATGTAGCTATTGTAAGGGTGGAGCAATTGTATCCAACTCCGGTAGCTCAGATGGAAGAAGTTTATGCCAAATATAAAAATGCTACTGAAGCTGTTTGGGTTCAGGAAGAGCCTGAAAACATGGGCGCATGGCCGTATTTGTTGCGTAGATTAAGAAGAACTATCTTTAGTAATATTGAAGTGATTTCAAGAAAAGAAAGCAGCAGTACAGCTTCTGGTTTTGCAAAACAACATGCAGATCAACAAGCGTATATCCTGTCTAAATCTTTTGAAATGCCTGTAAATCAAACCGTTTAAGGCATTACTGGGAATTCTCTGAGTAAAGTAATAATGTAGATTAGAAAAATATAATACATCAGTTATGAGTATAGAAATAAAAGTTCCGCCGGTAGGCGAGTCGATTACCGAAGTTGTTTTGTCACGCTGGGTGAAAAATGATGGTGATGTAGTAGAAATGGATGAAGTGATTGCGGAATTAGAATCTGATAAAGCAACTTTTGAATTAACTGCAGAACAGGCTGGAACTTTAAGGATTGTTGCTGCTGAAGGTGATACCTTGGCTATCGGTGCAGTCGTTTGTAATATTGAAGAAGGTGGTGCCGCTCCTGCTGCTAAAGCAGAAGAAGCGCCTAAAGCCGCTGTTGCTGAAGATAAAGCCGCTGCTCCTGTAGCTGCTGCGAAATCTGGTGATAGCTATGCTACTGGTACGCCATCTCCATCTGCGGGAAAAATCCTTGCAGAAAAAGGAATAGAAGCTGGATCTGTAAAAGGTACTGGTGTTGACGGAAGAATCACTAAGGAAGATGCTTTAAAAGCAGAAAAAGCAGCGCCTAAGAAAGCTGCAGCTCCTGCTGCTGCACCAGTTGTAGCTGCTGTTGCAGGTGCAAGAGGAGAACGCAGACAGAAAATGTCGCCACTACGTAAAACCGTTGCCAAGCGTTTGGTAGCTGTCAAAAACGAAACAGCGATGTTGACTACTTTTAACGAGGTAAACATGAAACCTATCATGGACCTTCGTTCAAAATATAAAGACCAGTTTAAAGAAAAATATGGTGTTGGTTTGGGTTTCATGAGTTTCTTCACTAAAGCAGTTTGTGAAGCAGCGAAAGATTTCCCAGCAGTAAATGCTAGAATCGATGGTGAAGAAGTGGTTTACAATGATTTTGTAGATGTTTCTATCGCTGTTTCTGCACCTAAAGGATTGGTTGTTCCAATCATCAGAAATGCAGAAAGCATGACTTTAGCTCAGATTGAGAAAACAGTTATTGAATTGGCTACTAAAGCTCGTGATAGCAAATTGACTATCGAAGAGATGACAGGTGGTACGTTCACGATCACCAATGGTGGTGTATTCGGTTCTATGATGTCTACGCCAATCATCAACTCTCCACAATCAGCAATTTTAGGTATGCACAACATTATTGAGCGTCCTATTGCAGAAAAAGGTGAGGTTGTGATTCGTCCGATGATGTATTTAGCATTGTCATATGATCACAGAATCATTGATGGTAGAGAATCTGTAGGTTTCTTAGTAAGAGTGAAACAATTATTAGAAGATCCAGCAAGATTGCTATTAGGTATCTAAGCTTGTTTTTAAGTATATAAAAAATCCCCGTATCAGGTTGATACGGGGATTTTTTGTTTGGACTTATTTGTATTTAGCTATGCTTTTTACTGAAACACTTAATCTGCTTTTCTTACTCTTCCAGATCCTGAAGTTGCTTTGCTTACCGTTGGGTTTCCAGTATAGTTGACACTTCCTGAACCACTGGTGGCTGCATCCAGACTTTTTTGTACGTCGATGTGAACTGAACCAGAACCGCTAACGTGTGCATCAACATCCTCCGCTGTGAATGATTTGCCAGAAAACCCTCCAGATCCACTAACGGCAATTTCTGCTTTTTTTGCTTTTCCATTGATGTTCATACCGCCGGAACCGCTAATGGCAGCATCAAAATTCTGGACATTCACAGTTGCTTTAATACTTCCGGAGCCACTAAGTGCTACATCTAATGAATTGGTATTGATGGTTTGTTCTACATCAATACTTCCTGATCCGGATACCGCTAAATTGGTGATCTTTTTAATAGTAATGTAAGCCGTTACTCTGGAGTTTCCTGAGTTATTGAACCATCGTTTCCATTCGGATTTTTTTGGTCTGATGGATAAGGTTCCGTCTTTCACTTCTGTGATCAGTTGGTCTATGGCTTCCTGATCGCCTTCCAGCCTTAAACTTTCCGTATTTCCGATCTTTACGTAGGTTTTGATCGAACCTCCAATGGCGATCCCAGTGAAATTGCTCACTTTTCTTTCTTCATCCATAAGATGAGAAGCACTGATTCTTATAGGTGAAATAGCCTGACTATGTAATCCCAGGCTCAATAATGCGAATGTTAGTATTAAACTTAATCTTTTCATATTGTTTTGGTTTTCTATAAGACGCAGTGCTATTCCCTTTTGTTGCAGAGTTTTGTGTTTATTTATAATATATTTTTTGTTTTGATATAAAAATTGGGATCTACCTGGAAATTGTCTTTGTTTAAGCTAGCTTTTAAATTGATGGTTTTCCATTTTGTATTTGGATAAATGAAGGAAAATTCGCCAGGTTTCAAGCTTACTTTTACAGGCATATCAAAGTCTTTTACGGTATTCGTCCAACGGTAAGTTAATTTGTTCCCCTCAATTTTATACTCCAATACGGGAACCATAGTGGTTCTTAAATATTGGTCAAATACTTTGTTGAGCTTCAATCCACCTTGTTTGGCGATATAGTTTTCAATTTCTTCTGTGGTAACAGTTTTATGGTAAAAGACCTTGTTCATCCCCCTAAGGATGCTTCTGAATTTTTCATCATCATTAATCAGCTGCCTGATGGTGTGTACCATATTAGCACCTTTGTAATACATATCTCCGGAACCTTCATGGTTAACGCCATAGATGCCTATGATAGGAATGTCGTTGATAATGGCTTTTCTGACGCCAATTACATAAGCCGAACCCGCTTCTTTTCCTTGTGTAGATTCGGTAAATAGGGCTTCAGAATAATTGGTGAAACTTTCATGGATCCACATATCCGCAATATCTTTGGAGGTGATGTTGTTTCCAAACCACTCATGACCACTTTCATGGATGGTGATGAAATCGAACTTCATTCCCCAGCCTGAACCGGAAAGGTCGCGACCTAGATAGCCTTGTTTGAATTGGTTTCCATAGGCGACTGCACTTTGGTGTTCCATGCCCAGGTGAGGCGCCTGTACTAGTTTATAGCCATCTTCATAGAATGGATAAGGACCAAACCAGTGTTCAAATGATTTGAGCATCGGCTTCACATCAGCGTCCCAATGTGGGCGGGCCTTGGTGCTGTCTTCTTTTAGAGACCAATAGTCGATGCTGAGTTTTCCTTTTTCACCTTCAAATTCATCAGCCCAATGTGCGTATTTTCCTATATAAAGGGCAACATTATAGTTGTTGATCGGATTGCCCACAAACCAGTTGTATTGGGTATAACCATCAGGTTTTTCAACGATGCTGCGTAAACGGCCATTGGAAACATCCTGGAGTCCTTTAGGTACACTGATGCTGATCATCATGCTATCGACTTCATCGCTTTGATGGTCTTTAGTAGGCCACCAACTGCTGGCACCCAATCCCTGACAAGCCATCGAAACCCATGGGTTGCCAGATTTATCTTTACTGAAAATGAATCCCCCATCCCAGGGTGGGGTTTTTGCAATGATAGGATTTCCAGCGTAAAATACAGTGAAACTACCTTTATGACTTTTTTTTATGGTTTCAGGAAAGGTTACAAAGACTGCATTGAAGGCTCTGTTGAATGGGATTTCTTGACCTTTGTAGACTACTTTTTCTACTTTCAGATTGGCAAACAGGTCGAACTGTAGCTTATTGAAATCCTGGGTGGCGGTAAATTGGAATTCATTGCTGCCACTGATGAACTTCTGGTCAATGTCTACTTTCACATCCAGGTGGTAGTAATTGATGTCGTAACAACTGCGCAATGGACTTAATGTACCTCTTAAGGTATCTGCGCGACTAAATGTGTGTTTTTCTTTAAGCAACTGTGCCTTACCTAGCTGATGTATGCTAAGTAAGGTCAGTAATAGTAATATAATCTTTTTCATTTTTTAATTAAGGCTTTAACAAGGTAACGGATACCGCTGAGGCATTGTTGGTATCATGATAAATACGGTGCGTGGCTTTCTTGAAATCACTATCTGAGGCATGGTAAATGTCTGTAAATACCTGTGGATTTCTATCTACCAATGGGAACCAGGAGTTTTGAACCTGAATCATAATGCGGTGGCCTTTCTTGAAGGTATGCGCCACATCAGGAATGCTATAATTTACTTTGGTGATTTGTCCTGGAGTAAATGGCTCAGGTTTTTCAAAGCTGTTTCTGAATTTTCCACGCATCACTTCGCCTCTAACCAACATCTGGTAACCGCCCATAATAATGTTTTTAGGGTTTGGTTCCGTTGCTAGGGTATCCTCGGGATATACATCAATTAATTTGACTACATAATCGGCATCGGTTCCGGTAGTGGAAACGATCAGGTTTGCCATTAAAGGACCTGCAAGGGTTATGTCTTCTGTCAACACTGCGGTTTGGAAAACCTGTACATCCGGTCGGCGGGCAGCAAAACGCTGATCATCGATCATGTACTCTCTGGTTCTTCTCGCCTGTACGCCATCCTGATAAGGAACAGGTGCATTCGGATCGCTTTCGTACTGCTCAAAGCTATTTGTAGCAGTTGGTTTCTCGAAACTCAATTGTCCTTCTGGCTGGAAATAAAGTGTTTTTGTTTCGGTATTTTTCGGTGGCCAGGTTTCGAAACCTCTCCACTCATTACTACCTGTTACGAAGATATTGGCTTCTGCAAGCTTAGCATCTTTTGCATCTTTGAGGTATTGCATGAAGAAAGGGAATTCCAGGTTTTTCTGGTAACTGGTGCTGGTGGCTTGTCCGAAGTTGATGTCTCCAAAACTTTCACCTGTACTTCTAGACCATCCGCCATGGAACCATGGACCCATCACCAGGTGATTTGTTGCAGTAGGGTTTTGGTCTTCAATAGCCTTATATGTATGTAACGCGCCATATGCGTCTTCCGCATCAAAGAATCCACCAACTACTAGAACAGCTGGTTTTACGCCTTTTAAATGTGGCCTGATGTTCCTGGATTTCCAAAATTCATCATAATTGCCATGGGCCATGAGGTCATTCCAGAATTGAATGCTATCAGCAAAATATTTTTCCTTTACATTTTTCAACGCGCCTATACTTAGATAAAAGCGATAATTGTCCGTAATCGGGTATTTAAACGGTTTTGGCCCTTTATCAGGAGTGATAGGTTTGGGCCTTGGAACGCCAAAAGAGGAGTAAAAGCTAAAGGCATCGGCCAGCATAAATGCACCATTGTGGTGGAAGTCATCTCCCAAAAACCAGTCGGTAACCGGTGCTTGTGGGGATACAGCTTTCAATGCTTTATGGGCACCTGGTAATGCTGCTGAAGAGTAGAAACCAGGGTAAGAGGTGCCATACATACCCGCTTTTCCATTGTTATTAGGGATGTTTTTTAGGAGCCAGTCGATGGTGTCGTAAGTATCGGAACTCTCATCAATGTCTTTTTTTCCTTTCTTTTGATCATTATGCGGCCTTACATCCACAAATTCACCCTCACTCATCCATTTTCCACGGACATCCTGGTACACGAAAATAAAGCCTTCTTTGAGGAATAATGGAGAGGGGCCAAGTGTGGTTTTGTATTTATCTTCTCCGTAAGGGGCAACCGTATAAGGCGTTCGGTTGATCATGAAGGGGTATTTGCTCTGCTTATCCTTGGGGATATAAATGGCTGTAAATAGTTTAATGCCATCGCGCATTGGAATATTGCGTTCGATCTTGGTATAGTTCTGACGTACATACGCAGAATCAGACAACTGTGCGAAGCCGGAGGTTCCTGTGAAAAGCAGCAGGATGGCTAGCCAGGAAAATTTAAAGCGAGTCATGTTGGGTATTGTTTTTATGAAGCTTAAATATACAGAAATCGTGACTTCATTTTTGAGAATGTAACATTAAAGATGAGGAAAGAGTTGCTTTTAGGGGGATTATTAGGATAGGTTTATTAACTTTGTTCCACAAAAAAAAACCTTAATATGCAATACGATGTAGTTGTTATTGGCTCGGGCCCGGGCGGTTATGTTGGCGCAATCAGATGTGCTCAACTTGGCTTAAAAACGGCAGTGATAGAAAAATATAAAACTTTTGGCGGAACCTGCTTAAACGTAGGTTGTATTCCTTCAAAAGCATTGTTAGACTCTTCAGAGCATTATCACAATGCTGCACATACTTTCCAGACTCATGGAATTAGCCTGAAAGATCTGAAAGTGGACATGCCACAGATGATCGCTCGTAAGGATGATGTAGTGGCTCAGAATACTGCCGGAATTCAATACCTCTTCAAAAAAAATAAAATTGATTCTTTCCAGGGATTAGGTTCTTTTGTTGACAAGAACACGATTCTTATCACTAAAGAAGACGGAACTACAGAAACTATTACGGCTAAGAATGTGATCATTGCTTCAGGTTCTAAACCAACAGCATTGCCATTTTTACCGATCGATAAAAAGAGAATCATCACCTCAACGGAAGCGTTAAACATCAAAGAAGTACCAAAAGAAATGGTAGTAATTGGTGGTGGTGTAATCGGTTTAGAGTTAGGATCTGTATACGCACGTTTAGGTACTAAAGTATCTGTAGTTGAATTTATGCCGTCAATCATTGGTACAATGGATGCAGGTTTAGGTAAAGAATTGCAACGTGTGTTGAAGAAATCTTTAGGCATGGAGTTCTTTATGGGGCATAAAGTAACAGGTGCAACTGCTAAAGGCAAACGTGTAACCGTAACTGCTGAGAATTCAAAAGGTGCTGCTGTTAGCATCGAAGCTGATTACTGTATTGTTGCAGTTGGTCGTACGGCTTATACCGAAGGTTTAGGATTAGAAAATATTGGCATCAAAACAGAAGATCGTGGCAACAAGATCCCTGTAAATGAGCATTTGGAAACTTCGGTTCCTGGTGTTTATGCAATTGGTGACGTAATTAAAGGTGCAATGCTTGCACATAAGGCAGAAGATGAAGGTATTTATGTAGCGGAAACTTTAGCTGGACAAAAACCACACATCAATTATAACCTGATTCCAGGTGTAGTGTATACCTGGCCAGAAGTTGCTTCAGTAGGTTTTACTGAGGAGCAACTGAAAGAAAAAGGTACTGCTTATAAAGCGGGTTCATTTCCTTTCAAAGCTAGTGGACGTGCAAAAGCAAGTATGGATACAGATGGTTTCGTTAAAGTATTGGCAGATGCGGCTACTGATGAAATCTTAGGTGTACACATGATTGGTCCACGTGCAGCAGATATGATCGCTGAGGCTGTGGTAGCAATGGAATTCCGTGCTTCAGCAGAAGACATCGCGAGAATTTGCCATGCACACCCAACTTATACAGAAGCATTAAAAGAAGCAGCTATGGCTGCAACTGAAAACAGAGCGATTCATATTTAATCCTCGTTTTTGATATTGAAAAGAAACCTCAAGCAATTGGGGTTTCTTTGTTTATAGGCTATGGTGTCCCCTTGGAAAGAGGGACAAAAGGCTTCTGGTAGGTAGCTCATCTGTAAAAGGAAATTTTACTATATAAAAAAAGAGGAATCTGCTGAATGCAAATTCCTCTTTTTTATGATGATCGGGGCGGTTTAGTGTTTACCGTCCAGGTCGTATTCTTTAACGTCTTTATGATCGTATGGTTCTGCGATCAGCTCTTCTATTGATTGACCTTTTTCATTGAAGCCAAACTTGGTTAAGATGTTATCAAAGATTTGATACATTACCGGTACTACGATTAGCGTTAGGAATAGGGAACTGGTTAGTCCACCTACAATTACCCATGCCAGACCGTTTTTCCATTCCGCACCAGCACCACTGGCTAATGCAATTGGAAGCATACCGATTACCATGGCAATCGTAGTCATTAGGATCGGACGTAAACGTGCATGGTTGGCCAAGATCAGGGCTTCATGCGTTGTTTTACCCTCTGCTTTCATCTGGTTTGTAAAATCGACCAGGATGATCGCATTCTTCGCTACCAGACCAATTAGCATGATCAATCCTAAAATGGTAAAGATACCTAATGAGTTATTCGTGATCGCTAAGGCTAATAAGGCACCGATTACCGATAACGGAATCGAGAACATTACTACCAAAGGATAAACAAAACTGTCATATAAGGCTACCATGATCAGGTATACCAAGATCACCGAGGCCATCATTGCAATACCTAAAGTACCGAAACCTTCACTCTGATTTTCCTGGTCACCACCCCATACATAGCTTACACCAACTGGTTTTTTCAGTTTGCCATCCGTTTCCATAGCTTCCAGTTTTTTCCTGAATTCCTCTACGATGGTACCTGTTGGCCTACCGATAGATTGCGCTTTTACGGAAACAGAAGTACTCTTATCTCTACGTTCCAGCTGACTAGGGCCTGAGCCTTCTTTAATATCAGCGAACTGGATTAGTTTTATCTTTTCACCATTACCATTGATAAAAGTCAGGTTTCTTACGTCATCGATATTACGACGGTCAAAGCTTTGAAACTGGATATTGATGTCGTACTCGTACTCACCTTTACGGTATTTGCCATCTGTATTTCCACTAAATGCGGTTTGCATCGTCATACCTACAGTTTGTAACGTCAAGCCTAAAGCAGCCATTTTATCACGGTCAACTTGAACATTGATCTCGGGACTACCTTTTTCTACGGATAATTTTACCTCTGCAGAACCAGGAATACCTCTCAATACCTCCATTGCACCTTCTGCGTATTTCATCGCACTATCCAAATCAGATCCCATAACCACAAGGTCAATAGGTGCGTTTTCTGCGATTCCCAAAATACTGATCGGTACGGTTTTCACCTTAGCACCTACCAGGTATTTCGATAGCTCACGACTTACTTTAGTGGCATAGATATCAGAAGCATCTGCACGATCTTTACGCTCTACTAATTTTACGTTGATTTCAGATTTGTATGCCGTGGCTTGTGAAGATCCCATATCACCACTGGATTGTCCAACGGTAGTAATCATTTGGGTGATCTCAGGTTTTTTCGCTAAGTACGCCTCCGCTTTTTGTGTGAACTGGTTTGTTTTCTCTAGGGAAGCATCTTTAGGAAGTTCTATTTGTACCAGAAACTCTCCTTTATCACTTTTAGGGAAAAACTCATTACCGATGTAACCACCGATCGTTAATCCACATGAACTCAACAGGAGCATAAATACACCGATAGTAGTGATGGCTTTATGGCGTAAAGTCCATTCTAAGATTCCTGTTACCCAAACGGTGAATTTATGTAATTGTTTTTCGAACCATAAGATGAAACGTCCGAAAGCATTTTTACCTTCAATTTTCTCCAGTTTACCGAAACGTGAAGAGAGTAATGGAACGATGGTAAATGAAGTGACCAATGATAATAAAGTTGCAATTATTACCACCACACAGAATTGACGTAGGATGTTAGAAACCAATCCTGAACTCACTGCAATCGGGAAGAACACAACCACAATTACCAAGGTAATAGACACTACAGTAAATCCAATCTCTGCAGTCGCATCGTATGCGGCACGAACACGGTTTTTACCCATCTCCATGTGTCTGTAGATGTTTTCCAATACCACAATCGCATCATCGACAAGGATACCTACTACCAGGGATAAGCCGAGTAAGGACATCAGGTTTAGCGTATAGCCAAATAAGCTCATTCCGATAAATGTAGCAATCAGGGAAGCTGGGATAGACACCATTACAATCGCTGCGTTACGTAAACTGTGGAGGAAGAACAACATCACAAAGGCTACCAGGATAATTGCCATGATTAAATCGTGGATTACCGCATCAGCTGATTCTAACGTAAAGATCGAACTGTCGTTGGCAATTATGATTTTTAAATCTACCGCTTTATAGTCTTTTTCAAGGCTCGCTACAATTTTGTGCATGCCTTTACTTACTTCTACCGCATTCGCGTCAGATTGTTTAATGATCTGAATAGCAATAGCTCCTTTTCTGTCGATACGAGCGATTTTCTCTACTTCTTTTTGTGCATCCTGAACATCGGCTACATCACTCAATCTGATTTGTGCGCCAGTTTTGCTAGTGGCAACAACCAGATTTCTCAATTCATCAACCGTTTTGAATTTACCGGAAAGACGGATCAATACGTCCTGATTTTCTGTTTTTACACTTCCTGTAGGAAAGTCTAGATTGGAAGTCAGGATGGCCTGTTGAATTTGTGGGATAGAAAGGTTGTAACCTTCAATCTTGGCTGCATTTAATCCAACAACGATTTCACGTTCAGAACCACCTACGAGGTTGACTTGCGCCACACCTGTTACCCTGGAAAGGATCGGGGCAATACGTTTATCGATCAAATCATAGAAAGCGGCATCATCCATTTTTGCAGATGCTGACATCGTGATTACCGGTAAATCATCCAATGAGAATTTATTCAGGGAAGGTTGTTTTACATCCGTTGGTAAATCAGCAAGGATAGAGTTTACTTTACGTTGTGCCTCATTCAATGATAAATCCACATTGGCTTTGTCATTTAAAGTGATGGTCACTACAGATAAACTCTCGTAAGATACTGCATTTAGTTTCTTAATATTCTCCATGGAGGAGACGGCATCTTCAATCTTCTTGGTCACGGTATTCTCTACCTCATTTGGCGAGGCACCTGGATATACCGTAGAAATAGAGACTACATTATTAGAGAACTTTGGTAATAATTCATAGCTCAGGCTAAAATAGCTCAATAGCCCCATCAGCGTTAGCGCGGTAAAAACCACGATAACGAGTGTTGGGCGCTTTATAGAAATTTCTGTTATTTTCATCAGAATATAATTGTTGTTCAATGGTTATGAAGCTTGCATCAGGATGCAGGTTTCATCAGAATAGTTTTGTTATATATTCATGCTAATTGTTGGTTATTTTACAGGAACAACCGGGGTTCCATCAACTAAGTTGATTTGTCCACTGGTGATCACTGTTTCGCCTTCTTTCAGGCCATCCAGCACTTCAACATTTTCTCCAAGGATTCTACCTGCAACTACTTTACGCAATACAGCTTTATTTCCTTCACCCAATACAAAGATCTGGTTGCTGCTCACACTGCCAAAGAATGCACCACGAGGAATAATAATCGTAGGGGCAAGATTTGGGAATTTGAATACTGCAGTACCATACATCCCTGCTTTGATAGTGTTCTTTTTGTTGTTTTCTACTAAGATTTCAACCGGGAAATTTAAAGAAGCATCTGCTTTTGCTGCGATAAAGGTGATTTTTCCTTCAAAGTTATCTGTTGGGAAAACGTTTGCTTTGATCGGCACCTGATCGCCAAGGTTTAAGTTAGCTACCTGAGATTCGTCTACGTTTACTTTTAGTTTCAATTTAGAAACATCTACCAATTCAAACAATTGTGTGCCTTGTGCATTTGCATATGCACCAACTTCTACATATTTTTTGTTCACAATACCATTGATAGGAGATCTCATGTTCGCATCACTTACTCTTTTCTGTGAACTTTGTAATCTTAATCTAGCGTTTTTAACGGCTAGTTTTGCCTGATCTAATTGTTGTTGTGTTACCCCACCTGTTTGGAAAGAGCTTGCATATCTTGCTTCATCTCTAATTGCATTTTGCAGGTTTGCCTCAGCAGTTTCTTTATCCGTATTTAAGATTTCCGCATCAATGCGTGCCAATGGCTGTCCTTTAGCTACTCTATCGCCTTCTTTTACATAAATAGCAGTCACACGACCTGCAATTTCTGCCATGTAATTCAATTCTTGAATAGGAGCAAATATACCGTTAACGCTGAAATCAAGGTTTATAGGTTCTTTTTTTGCTACTTCCGTACGAACACTAACTGCACCGCTACCTTCCGCAACAATTGCCGTTTTTTCTGCATTTTTCTTTTTGTTGTTTTTCAACACCAGGGCAATCCCGGCTATGGCAAGTATGATTACTAAGGCTGTAATGATTCCTTTTTTCATTGTAGTAGTGATTTTATATTTCCGTTTGATTTGATTAATTGAATTTCGGCAATCTTATAGTTCAATAAGGCCTGGGTATAGCTGTTCTGTGCTTCTGTAAGTGCGTTTTCTGTATCTAATAAGTCCGTTAAAGCAGCAAGACCATTGTTGTAATTGTTTTGAGTGCTATTGTAAATCTCCTGAGCAAGCAAAACGTTTGCGCGTTGAGAATTAATGGTGTTTACACTGTTTTTCAATTGGATCTTAGCGTTCTCATAAGAGAGGTTTAACGCGTTACGTGTTTCTCTTCTGTCTTCAGTAGCTTTTTTCAAATCCACATCTGCCTGACGAACTCTGGAACGTGTAGCAAAACCATTGAAAATCGGCACTTTTAAGGTGACACCAACTGCTGAGGCACCGTACCAAAAAGCCTCACCGTTTCTCTTAAATAGATCGAATTTATCACTTACTCCGCTGTAAGTGTAATTTGCAGCTAAGGCAAGGGTAGGGTAGTATTCTGCTACGTAAGCCTTACGTTGTAAAGTAAGTAGGTCTTTTTGGATGTTTAACAGCTTCATTTCTGTTCTGTTCTCTACATTTACAGTATCTGAAAATACAGGAAGTGTTGGGTTGTGGTCTAGTTCTGATTTTGGTAAATTAATTGCCGTTTCTACTGGCATACCCATAGAGAACTTCAATTGATTTTCCAGTTGAATGATCGCATTTGAAGTTTGTTCACGTCTGGTTTCCAGATTGGTAAGGTTCACTTTGATTCTATCTACATCAATTTTTCTGGCCAAACCATTTTTGTATTGGTTACCAATGATCTTTTCAACTACTTTTACATTTTTGATATTGGTGTCAATTACATTCAGTTGCTGTCTATTTACTAATACCTGGTAATAGTTATTCGCTACCTGCTCAATGAGCTGCTCATCCGTTAATTCAGCATTGGTGGTGTAATAACTTTCGCTTGTTCTAGCGGCTTTTAAGCCAGTAAAAACTTGCTGATTAAATAACTGCTGGTTCAACTGAATCCCGGCATTTGCATTCCATGCACGTCCCATTTTAAAGGCCATAGGAGACCCATCTGCATTTGTTCCAACTACTAGTTGTCCAATGATTGGGTTGTAAGTTAATCCCCCATTTCCAGTTACTGTAGGTAGTGCCTGAGCTCTGACCTCCTCTGTTTTATAACGGCCTCCTTCGATGTCCAATTTCGCTTTACGCGTGTTCGCGCTGTTCTGAATGGCGTAGTTTAGTGCGTCCTTGAGAACCAGCGTTTGCTGTGCGCTCGCTACATTAGATAATAATAATCCCAGCAGCAGTAGTGGAATCAGTTTTACCTGTTTAATTATAGTATTCATGTTTATTATAATTTGTGGTCTATTGTTATTTAAATCCGTCTATTATTCGTTTATTCTTGTTGCACCTGTAGGTTTCGTCTATTCATAACGCTTTTTAACCTGGCTGTTCTTACTTTAGTCCTTTGATAAAAATCTTTGATAGCTGGTGTTGTTTCTCCAATATGGTTTTCATTTCTTTTTTGCTTGGGAACAATTCTTTGTTGCCATGAAGTAAGCATAAGGAGGTAATTCCTGCCTGACTGTCCAGATAAAGCTCCGCTGTTTTAAGCGCATCCACAGGAGCGATTTCCCCATTGTCTATTGCACATTGTAAAACCTTTGCATGAAAATCCGCGTTTTTGGCCTTCATGGTAAGGAATGCTGCCCTCAACCCATCTGAATTCAGAGAGGCATCTGGGCTACCACCAGAAAGATGTAACATATAGTACTTTTGAAAAAATCGGTGTCTGATTTCAACAAAAGCTCCTAAACACTCTTCAATAGAGTTTTTGGAAGCTTGATCTTTTTCCATCAGCTCAAAATAATCGGAGAAAATCTTGTCAATTACACCCAATACAAGACTACTCTTATCTGGGAAATAATAGTACAAAGAAGGTTTAGAGACTGATAAATCGTCTGCTATTTCGTTCATTGTGGTTTTGTTGATGCCGTAGTGAATGAACCTCTTTATCGCACCCTCAATAATCAATTCCCTTTTTTTATCTGTCTCTACCATTCTACTTTTTTACTTTCTGACTTTTTTATTTCTACAGTCAAAAATACTACCATAATTCTGTAACTTGGAGTTTGTTCGAAAAATCCAAGTAAACTGACTTAATTATGACAAAAAGCTATGGTTTAGCTTTCAAGCCTCCTAAAAAGATGTCAGCAAACATTTTTTCCTTTTGAAAGATCTGCTTAAACTGTTCTTTTCCGGGAAACATGTTCTTATCCTTGGAGAGGATGTTGAAATGGATGCCTGATAAAGCATCAATAAATATTTCAGTGGCTAGTTTAGTATCACCGATAAAAAACTCTTTATTGGCTACACCACGGCTGAATAATGAACCGATAATGATGAATTCAAAGGTTCTTGCTTTGTGGAATTTTTCTGCCAGATTTTCTGGGAGTTCATTTCCAATGATCTGGCTAGATTCCAGGATGTTGTAGTATTTTTGAATAAAAGCCTGTCTTTTTTGTAATAGTTTCAGGAGGCCTTCGCTTGCTGTTTTTGTTTTGTCAATAGATTTTACCAGATCTCTGCTGATGATTTGCATAAGGTGTTCTATTGCACTTACGTAGAGACTTAATTTGTCAGGAAAATAGTAATAAAGTAATGCTTTTGAGAAAGAGATGTCTTTTGCGATTTCAGTCATGGTGGTTTTTGATAAGCCATAATGGGCAAAACGCTTTAAAGCCGCCTCAATAATTAAAATTCTCTTTTTATCCTGATTTTCCATTTAAATTTTTTGTTCTCCTTTCTCCAATAAATACTGTTATTTAAACAATAGAGACGAAAAATAGTCAATTTTTTTAAATATCTATTTAATCATCTTGATTCCCCTCCCGAACAATTACATTTGTAGCCTATAGCAAATCAGTTCATTTTAACTATGACCATCTTCCAACAAAACACTTCATTAAAGCCGTATAATACGTTTGGTATCCCTGTTAACGCCCGTTATTTTGCTAAGCTGACTACAGCTGCAGATTTGCAGGAGCTATTGGGATCTGACTTAATCAAAACAGAACCTTTGTTAATTTTAGGAGGTGGGAGCAATCTGTTGTTCACCAAAGATTTTGAAGGATTGGTAGTTAAGGTGAGCATTCCAGGGATTTCAGAAGTGATAACTGGTGATGAGGTAATTGTAACTGCAGGGGCTGGAGTGGTATGGAATGATTTTGTCAACTATTGTGTACAACATGGTTATGCCGGAGTGGAGAACCTCAGCCTAATCCCAGGCACAGTGGGTGCTTCGCCAATACAGAATATCGGTGCTTATGGCGTTGAGCTGAAAGACGTATTTGAGTCTTGTACGGGCATGGAAATAAATACTGGCATATCAAGAGTTTTTAGTCATGCGGACTGTAAGTTTGGATATCGCGATAGTATTTTCAAAAATGAATTAAAAGGGCAGTATTTGATTACCGAGGTACGTTTTCGCTTAAATCGTGTAGCGAAAATTAACACCCAGTATGGAGCAATTCAGGAAGAGCTGGCCAAACGTGGCATAGCGATACCAACTATCGCTGACGTGTCTGCTGTGGTTGCCCATATTCGTGTAAGTAAATTGCCGGATCCTTCTACAATAGGTAATGCAGGGAGTTTCTTTAAAAATCCTGTGATAGCAAAAGCTGAGTTTCAAAAAATCTACAAAGAGTTTCCTGAAGTAGTTCATTATCAAGTTACTCCTGGTAAAGTGAAGCTTGCTGCAGGTTGGCTGATTGAACAATGTGGGTTTAAAGGTAAGGTAGTAGGGCAAACAGGAACCTGGAAAAGTCAGGCACTGGTACTTGTCAACCATGGACAGGCTACTGGACAGGAAGTGTACAGTTTTTCAGAAAACATTATAAATACTGTGGAGGCCAAGTTTGGTGTGAGATTAGAAAGAGAAGTAAATATTTTGTGACACAGGGCTCTTTATCATAGCCAACCCCGAAAAACAATTTCTTAATATTGGGGTTGATTTTTTGGTACTAATGTTGTATAGCATTTGGTGTGTAAGATTAAACAAACTAGCGAGCGCCACTCATAAATCTTTGTTTGTTTGCCTTTTTAACCTTAAAACTTAAAACATTATGACAAAAAATGAATTCAACCTCCAGCTAAACGATCATTCTGTTTCGTTGCAGTCATTCGCTTTAAATTTTACCAAAGATATTGAGGATGCAAATGACTTAGTACAAGACACGATGTTGAAAGCTGTAACTTACTACAGCAAATTTAAAGAAGGTACTAATCTAAAAGGATGGTTGTTCACCATCATGAAAAATACCTTTATCAATAACTATAGACGTTTGGTGAAAACAAATGCTTTAATCACTAAGTCTGACGACATTTCTTCTGCAAATCTGCACTACAGTGCATCCAAAAATACAAGTGATAGCAAGTTTATCATAGGCGATATCAATAAAGCCTTAGCTACGCTACAACCAGAATATTATGTGCCATTTATCAAGTATTTTGAAGGCTATAAATATCATGAAATTGCAGAGATCTTAGAGATTCCTATCGGAACAGTAAAGACCAGAATCCATGTAGCCCGTCAGATTCTTAAAAAATATTTAAAGACTTATTCTAAAGAGATTTTAGGAGCAGAAATCATTTAATCTTTTATAAATAGTTGCAGAATGCCTTAATCTGATGTTAAGGCATTTTTTTTGCTAAAAAAAGAAAATTGGTAAATGGGGTCAAAATCATATTTTTGGGCTTAACTCATCATTAAATGAACCTTACTTATCTGTTGTTGGCATTGAGCATATTACTGATTCCTACTCTGCTGCTTTTTGTTAAAAAGACAAACTTCAATCAAACAATAAAATTAGCCATTCCAGCAGTATTCATTACCGGATTAATCTTCTCTCTTTTTGCAATTTTATTTGTCATTTTTAATGCCTGGGTGTTTAATCCTTCCTATTTGTCGGGGGTATTTCTTTGGCTCATCCCTATAGAAGAGGGACTCTTTTATATGACGAGCTGTTTAGCCGGAATCGCAATATATCAGGCTTTAAATGCTTTTTTTCCTGAGAATGCGCTAGATAAGTTTAGCTTGTCTTTTAGTAATCTGATGTTGGGAATTTGTATAGCAATGCTCTTTTTTGCACACATGAAATGGTACAGTACACTGTCATTTGGAGTGCTTTTCTTGCTGGTATTTTATACAGAGTATATTAACAAGCTGCGTTTTAGTTACCGATTTTATCGGGCTTATATGGTTTCTTTGGTACTCTTCTACTTAGCTTACGGACTTATTTCTATGCTTCCTGTGATCTCTTATAAGGACACACTTGATTTAAGAATTGGGCTGATCCCTTTTGAAAGTCACTTTTATTTCATGGCAATGTTGCTGTTAAGTATCTACCTTTTTGAATTGTTTAAAAGCAGATCCAAGGCATAATGGAGTTGCCGTTATACACGAAACAACAGTTGGCCTTACGTAATGGTCAGGATAAGCCGCAGATCTGGGTAGCTTTCCAAGGACTAATTTATGATGTCACAGAAAGCCGATTATGGCGTAATGGAAAGCATTATGAACACTGGGCAGGACAAGATTTGACGGATGAACTAGCGGATGCACCGCATACGGAAGGTGTTTTTGAGAGATTTATCGCTATAGGGAAATTGAAACATTAAACTTTCGAATGCTGAGTAAGTTTTTTTTCTGAGGCTTTCAGTTATGTAAAAAACGGAGTGTTGCTTTCAACACTCCGTTTTTTTATAACCGCGTTTCCAACTCCTGTTTAGGATTGTTCGGCTGGTTATTTTATAGTGTTTTGCAATCCGGAGCTACTTAAGCCTCAATTGTAAATGAACTTAGTTTTACAAATTCCTGAATACGGGCAGCTACTTCTTCATCTGTTAGGTTAAGGATTTTTTCTGTTCCGAATTTCTCTACACAGAAAGAAGCCAAAGCAGAACCGTAAATGATGGCATTCTTCATATTATTGAAGTTTACAGTACCTACTTTTGCTAAATAGCCAATAAAGCCACCTGCGAAAGTATCTCCAGCTCCAGTTGGATCAAATACTTCTGCTAAAGGCAATGCTGGTGCAGAGAATATTTTATCTTCATGGAATAGTAATGCACCATGTTCGCCTTTTTTAATGATCAGGTATTTTGGACCCATTTTCAGAATTTTCTCTGCAGCTTTAACTAAGGAGTATTCTCCTGAAAGTTGACGGGCTTCTTCATCGTTAATGGTTAGAACATCTACTAGTTTGATGGTTTCCAATAGGTCATCCATCATGATATCCATCCAGAAATTCATCGTATCCAAAACGATCAACTTTGGTTTGTTTTTTAATCTTTCTATTACCGTACGTTGAATGATCGGGGTAAGGTTACCTAACATCAGGTACTCGCAATCCTGATAATTTTCAGGAATGATTGGATCAAAATCCGCCAATACATTTAGTTCAGTGACTAAAGTGTCTCTGCTGTTCATGTCATTGTGGTATTTTCCTGACCAGAAGAAAGATTTTTCTCCCTCTTTTATTTGCAAACCTTCGGTATCAATTCCGTGTTCATTAAATGTATCAATGTCTTCTTTATGGAAGTCATCGCCTACAACAGCAACGATTTTTACCTTATCATAAAAGTAAGATGCAGCTAAACTTGCATAAGTAGCGGCTCCTCCGACTATCTTATCTGTTTTTCCGAAGGGAGTTTCTATAGCATCAAATGCTACAGTCCCTATGATTATCAGGCTCATAGATATTTTTTTAAAATTATTTTAAAATATTTCGCTACAAATATTGCATAAATAAATTAAAACCCCTAATATTGCATTCCCAAAACGAACGAAACTTAATGTTGTTTAATACTTCGGAAAGACGTTTATTTTGGTAACCAGTACTCCCGAGTAGCTCAGCTGGTTAGAGCATCTGACTGTTAATCAGAGGGTCACTGGTTCGAGCCCAGTCTCGGGAGCCAAATTGCAAAGCCTTTCAGTGAAAACTGAGAGGCTTTTTTGGTTTTAAACAAAATGAAAGACAAATTCTACCTCCTTTTCCTATTGGTCTGCTTCCAGCTGTCTGTCCTGGCACAAAAACATAAGACGGTTGAACCATTGTATCAATTCATGCAGGCAAACGCAGATTCCACTCTGGTTTTAGAATTTACCAGCAGTTGGTTTCATTTTCCGGAGCATTACCTGCTCAGTAAAAAGGGAGATACAATTAGTTGTTATACTTATAAAGCTCCTGAAAATATCTATTCTTATGGTCCTACTCCAGCGAAAATTAGTTCAGCGATGTATAAATTTACGATGAAAATACTATCAGTACCTCTTGATGTTAACCAGTATTTTAGCAGTTATACAAAGAATCTTGAAGAAAGGAAAAGCTTTTGGAATCAGTTATCAATACTTCAGCCATGGGCATTAAAGGATGATTCAGTAGAAGGAGAAGGTTGTCCTGCTATTCCTCACACTGAACGTATTCCTCCTGTGGTTTATGATGCTGGAGGTGTAAAAATTACGCTGATCACAAAAAAGGAAATTAAAACTATTGATTTTTATGGGCCTCAATTTTATGAAGAAAATTGCCCAGGGCGACCAGCGAGAATTGCAATCAACAAGATGGCGAAGTTGTTCGATGATCATTTTAAAATCAAGTCTGTTTATAAATGATCAAAGGGTAGTCCGGCGTTCATCCCCAAAATAGTGCATTGCTGTACTTTATCTTTTTTCTTGGGATTAGTTTTTGTTGATTTGTTTCAAATAAGAAACTTTGAAAACTAAACCTCATTTATCACTTTATTGGAAATGTCAGATTGTCGGCTGGACAATAGCTGCGCTCTACTGGACGTTGCAGGGATTTTTATCTGGTGGTTTTCGGTTTGATCTGGCCATTGTGCAATTGATCTCAGATGTGTTGATCTATGTATTGATGACACATATGTATCGCAATTTCTCTTTAAGACATCATTGGGAGGATTTACCTTTGAAAAATCTGCTGATACGCATTCTGCCAGCTATAGTGTTTATGGGCTTTCTCTATACCCTTGTTACGGTACTCAAACTTTATGGAATAAGGGTGGTTTTTGGTTTAAATGAGCATCAGTCCATACTGGATTTTTTTAAGATTAACGGTCTAGGCATCTTTATCGCAGGTATTCGTTTAATGGCGATCTGGCTCCTGGCTTACCACCTTTTTCACTATGCAAAAAGAGAATTACGTCTGGCAGGAGAAAAAGCACACATTGAACTGAGTTTAAAACAAGCGCAATTGGATAACCTTCACATGCAACTCAATCCACATTTCCTGTTCAATTCTTTGAATACTATAAAATCGTTGATTTATACCAGTCCTAGTTCTGCAGGTAGAGGAATTGATTTGCTAAGTGAGCTTTTGCGGGCAGGGCTTTATAAGGGAAAGGCTTTGATGCTTTCACTCGAAGAAGAACTTTTCCTGGTAAAGGATTATCTGGAACTGGAGAAGTTACGGATGAGGGAAAGGTTGAATTTTAAAATAGTTTGTGATGCTTCATTTTTCAGTATTCCAGTTCCAAGAATGAGTATCCAGGGTTTGGTGGAAAATGCCCTGAAGCATGGTGTTGCAGTGGAGAAAGATGGAGGATTTATTCATGTACTCATTACCCGACAGTCCGATCTTTTGTGTATTGAGGTATTGAGTCCGGGTCAATTGTCTGTCAACAAGAATAAAATGGGTATTGGGCTTGAAAATCTAAAGGAAAGATTGAATATTACTTATACTGGCAATGCAAGCTTTGAACTCTACGAGAAGTCAGGGCAAGTATGCGCGATACTAAAAATTCCGGTTTATGGATAATATCATTAGAACCATTATTATAGATGATGAGCCTGGGGCAAGGCTGGAATTAATGCGAATGCTCAAGAACTATCCACAGGTTCGAGTTTTAGCTGAGGCATCACATGCTGATGAAGCCGCTAAACTAATCGAATTGTTGAAACCTGAGTTGATTTTTCTGGATATTCAGATGCCTGGGCGCTCAGGTTTTGAACTACTGGAAGGGCTTGATTTTATACCTATGGTGGTGTTTGTCACGGCCTACGACGAATACGCTCTGAAAGCTTTTGAGGTGAATGCCATGGATTATTTGATGAAACCTATCAGAGAAGAACGCTTTGTAAAAGCAATGAATCAGGTTGTTGAAAGGTGTTTAGGGGAGGTGGAGCCTGCCATCTTTGTGAAAACCAAGTCGCATCATTATCGGATTAAATGGAGTACAGTTTATTTAATAGAGTCGATGGATAACTATGCCAGACTATACTTTGGTAATGAGCAAGTATTATTAAAGACCTCTCTCAATAGATTAGAGGAAAAATTAGATAAAAAGATGTTTTTCAGGGCTAATCGCAGTCAGATGTTCAATTTAAATGAGATTAAAAGTATTAATCGGGAGTTGGCTGGGATGTCAATAACGTTAATCAATGGGACATTATTACGTGTTTCAGAACGACAGGCGGTTAGATTCAAGAATCTAAATCAATAAAAAAAACAAAATTATGAGGATGAACCAAAACACTTTCGGTATGGCTCTGCTATGTCTTTTATTTAGCCATTTAGCTTTTGCTCAGTCTCCGATGATTTTACCAACTACTCTAAACTATTATATAGCGGATAGTGTGATGATCAGGGCAAGTAATGGAATTACCCTTTCGGCTGTCGTGGTAAGGAAAAAAAATGCGCCAAAGCGATTGCCCACAGCGCTTATGTATCTTATTTATTCAGATACAAAGAGAAGTTTGGCAGAAGCTAAATATGCCGCTGATCAGGGGTATGTGGGTATTGTGGCCGATGCGAGAGGAAAGCGTCTGAGTCCGGATGCCCCTGTACCTTATGAAAAAGAGGTAGAAGATGTGAATGCGGTCATCAATTGGATTGTTCAACAACCCTGGAGTGATGGGCGGGTAGGCATGTATGGGGGGAGTTATTCTGGTTTTGCCCAATGGGCAGCAACAAAGTCCTTGAATCCTGCATTGAAAACGATTGTACCCTATGTGGCAGCCATTCCCGGACTTGGACTTCCGATGGAGAATAACATCTTTTTATTGGCAAATTATCAATGGCCATTTTATGTGACGAATAACAAATACACGGACGATGCGGTAAATAATGATGGCGCACGATGGCGGAGAATGCGGATGAATTGGTGGGAAAGTGGCTTGGCATATCATAAGGTAGATAGCTTAGATGGCGCAGCTAATCCATGGTTTCAGAAATGGCTTTTACATCCGGATTATGATGCTTACTGGCAATCAATGGTTCCTTTTAAAGAAGACTTCTTGAATATCAAGATTCCGGTTTTAACGATTACCGGTTATTATGATGATGGACAGGTTTCTGCACTGGAATACCTAAGGGAGCATTATAAATATCTTCCTGATGCGGAACATTACCTGATTATTGGGCCATATGATCATTTTGGTGCTCAAAAGGGAGGTGTTCCAAATTTAAGGGGTTATGAGGTAGATAAAATTGCGTTGATCAATACGCGTGAAATTACTTTTCAATGGATGGATTATGTTTTAAAAGGAGGAAAGAAGCCGGAGCTTTTAAAGGATAAGATAAATTTTGAAGTGATGGGAGCCAATAGTTGGCGACATGTGTCTTCAATGGATAAGATGGAGGCATCTAAAGTCAGATTTTACCTGGATAAAGTAGGAGATCAGTATAGTTTAACTTCGGTTAAACCCGCTAGTACCTTGTTTATTGGTCAATCTGTGGATCTGGCAGATAGAACAAGCACAAATAATGATTACTATCCCGATCCGATCATTAAGAAAGAAATAGACAGGAGCAATGGATTGTTTTTTTTAACTAAGCCATTTGATGAAGCGGTTAGTGTAAGTGGTAAGTTGGAAGGGATATTGAAAGCGATTATTAATAAAAAGGATATGGATATTGGCCTCACGCTATATGAGCTGAGTCCTGAAGGCGAATATTTCCAGCTTTCCTATTTTTTAGGTAGAGCAAGCTATGCTGATGATATGACTCAGCGGAAATTACTAGATCCGGGAAAAGAAACAGCTATTCCTTTTTATCGTTCCAGAGTATTTAGCAAGCAATTAAAAAAGGGAAGTCGATTGCTATTGATGTTGAATATTGATAAGAATCCTTTTGCGCAGATTAATTATGGAACAGGAAAAGAGATCAGCAATGAAAGTATTAAGGATGCAGGGGAGCTATTACAGATCAGATGGTCAAATCAAAGTTTCATTGATATCGGTATTTCAAGAACGGATAAGTAAATATAAATGGGTGTATTTCAGGCACATTTATTGTGTTTTTGTGGGGAATCCATTAATTTTCAACACCTTAAATCTACATCTATGAAAAGATTGTTACTATTATTCGTCATTTCGGGTTTCTGTTTGTTTGGTTATAGTCAGGAGTCTGCTACTTTGGACACCGCTAAAAGGTGGACTATCCATGGAGAAAATACTTTTTTAATTAGCCAGAGTTCTTTTTCGAATTGGGCTGGCGGAGGTGTGAATGCCTTCGCGGGGAATTTGTTGTTTAACTACGATTTTAATTATAAAAAGGACAAACTGAGCTGGGACAATAAAGTCATTTTAGGTTATGGTTTAAGTAAACAGCAGGATATTGGCGTTCGTAAAAATGATGACAAGGTGATCTTGAATAGTTTAGTAGGTTATAAAGCTGCAAAATATTGGATGTATACCTTTTATGCCAACTTTCAAACACAGTTTGCGAATGGTTATACCTATCCCTCTGGTGGAAGAAAGTTGATTTCTGCTGCTTTTGCACCCGCATATCTGACTTTTGGACCTGGCTTTGCTTATAAGCGTTCCGATAATTTCAGGATTAATATCTCTCCGGCTGCCGCGAGAATTGTCATGGTAACGAATAAAGAGCTGTCTGATGCAGGCGCCTATGGGGTAGATCCTGGAAAGAAAAGTGATTTCCAATTCGGAGCTTCATTAGATGCTTATTATAAAATAAACCTGATGGAGAACATTGGTTTTGAGAATATTTTGAAATTATATGCTAATTATCTTGATAATCCGCAAAATGTATATACAGATTATACGGCCAACCTATTTATGAAAGTCAATAAATTTGTGTCTGTAAATGCGGGAGCGCAATTTATTTATGATGATAAGACTAAAATCGCCCGTAACGACGGATCTGGGACATCGCGTTCAGTGTTGCAAATAAAACAGATCTTTGGGGCAGGTTTAACTTATAAATTTTAAAATGAAGTTCCTTTTTCTATTCATTGCAATAATTGCTGAAGTCATCGCTACAAGTGCCTTGAAGGCCTCTGAGCAGTTTTCTAAACCCATTCCTTCCGTTATTGTAGTGGTAGGCTATGTGGTTGCTTTTTACTTTCTGAGTTTAACCTTAAAGACCATCCCTGTGGGGATTGCTTATGCACTTTGGTCGGGTGTGGGCATTGTTCTGGTTTCCGGAGTTGGCTATTTTGTATATAATCAGACACTGGATTTACCGGCATTATTGGGTATTGGATTGATCATTATAGGTGTGATTGTGATCAATGTTTTTTCAAAAACAGCAGCACATTAATCTTTTGAATATAGCAAAGAGCTGATCTATCCGGAGATCAGCTCTTTTTTTTGCTATCAGGCCATCTCTTTCATAAATATCTCTTCAATAATTTTGATCTCTTCGGCATAAATGGTCTTTTTTCTGGTAGAGAAATAAAGTGTGTTTTCAATTACATCATTTCCTTCCCAAATCACTTTCATTTGACCACTTTCTATCTCTTTTCTACATAAAAAGTCGGGAATAATGGCAACACCGTTTTGTCCGCTGATACAACGCACTATAGAGCTTAGATTCGGCACAATGTAGTTAGGCTTGAAGTCTGGGCGCTTATTGAAGTTGAGGTGCCAGAAACGCCTTAAATGCTCCATATCCGCAGTGGTTCCATACCAGGTTTGTTGTTTCAGCCATTGATGTACCTCAGCCATCTCTCCATTTTTTAGGAGTTCATCAAATTTGCTTGTATCAGTCTGGTTTCCGCCGACCAATACGATCTTCTCTTTTGAAAATGGCAGGTAATTGATATTATTGGAATCTCCTTTTTGTGGAGTGATGATTAAGTCGAGGATGCCATTATCCAGATCGCTTAGCATTTCCGGATAATCACCAAATTTGATGATCACATTAAATGGAAGGCCGGGTAAGTAGGATTCAAGAGTAAACTGAAATGTTTCAAAGCACATCCCGATGCTAATAGTTGGAGTATCCTTTTCTGTACTCTTATGAAAATGATGTTCTGCAGTTTCTAATTTGATGATGGCATCTAGGATATAGTTGTATAGAACTTTTCCCCGTTCGGTAGAAACCATCCTCCTGGAAGTTCTATCGAACAGTTTATAGCCTACGTAGGCCTCCAATGAGTTGAGGTGTAAACTCACCCCTGGCTGGGAAATGTATAAGACCTCAGCAGCACCGGTTAGTGTACCTGTTTCATAAATTGCTTTAAATGTTCTGAACCATTCTAAATTTACCATTTGCTTATGTATTATAATTATGATACAAAGATATGATTTAAGTTATTTTAATTATAGTGAAAAGCTGCTTAATTTTGTGACATTGAAAGGCTGAGCTTAGTCATGATTCAGATTACAAGTTATTTAAGTTGAATTGTGGATTGAGAGGGTAAACAAAACGCTGAGGATGTTAATCAGCTTAAAAAAGATAAGAAATGAAAATATTTGTAATAAATGGTGGACAAACCTTTGGTCATTCTGGTGGTCGTTTTAATGCAACAATTGCTGCTGAAACGATTAGTTTTTTTCAGAATCAACATGGTTTTGAAGTAAAAACAACAAATGTGAATGAGGAATATGACCCTTTGGAAGAAGTAGAAAAATACAACTGGGCGGATGTGGTGATTTACCATACTCCAATATGGTGGTTTCAGGTACCTCATGGATTAAAAAAATATATTGATGTGGTTTTTACCGCCGGACATAACAGGGGCATATACAAAAGTGATGGTCGTTCTGCGGAAAATCCAAAGATTAATTACGGGACAGGTGGACTATTGGGAGGGAAGAAATATATGTTAACCACTTCCTGGAATGCACCAAAAGAAGCTTTTACGCTTCCTGGAGAGTTTTTCAATGAAAGGTCTGTAGATGATGGGCCATTGTTTGGATTTCATCGCATGAACGCGTTTACAGGAATGACACCAATACCTGGTATTCACTTCCATGATGTAGAGAAGAACGCTGATCTGGAAACGGATCTTAAAAGATATGCTGCACATTTATCCGAACGTTTTATTCCAGAGTTGGCAATCATACAATTGCAAGAAAACTAACGATTTGGTTACTAAGAAAGGCGCCATTCCATAAGGGAATGGCGCCTTTCTTAGTTATAGGTTAAAATCTAATTAATTCTTTATTTGGCCCTCTTTTAATGGTAACTTAGAATAAAAGATAATTCCTTATGTCGAATATTAAACTGATTATTGAAGAACGAGCAAGTAATATTGGCAATTTTATGGTCGGCAGACTATTGCCATTTCGAGAAAAAAGAATGGTAGGTCCATTTGCTTTTATCGATCATATGGGGCCTATTTGTTTGAGTGACCATGAAAATCTTGATGTTCCTCCGCACCCACACATCGGTCTTTCTACCCTTACTTACCTTTTTGAAGGGAGCATTATGCACAAAGACAGTCTGGGTAATGAAGTTGAAATCCAACCCGGACAAGTCAACTGGATGACCGCAGGGAAAGGAATTGTGCATTCTGAGCGAACGCCTGCTTATTTGCGTGATTCTGATAAAATGCTTCATGGTTTGCAGATTTGGGTGGCTTTGCCGAAAGAATTGGAAACCATGAAACCGGAGTTTTTCCATTTGGAAGCAAGTGATATTCCTACCTGGGAAAGCGATGATATTTCTTATAAACTTATTGCCGGTACTGCCTTTGGAAAGGAATCTCCTGTGCCTGTTTATTCTCCGCTTTATTTCTTAGAACTGAAGTCAAAGGAGCGTAAAACGGTTAAAATTGGAGCCGATTTATTCGGTGAAAGCGGCTTATATATTTTAGAAGGCGCGATTGAAAGTGAAGGTCATACTTACGAGCCGAAACAATTGTTGGTGGCTAAGGATAGTAAATTATGTGAATTTGTGATGCAGGAAAATACCACAGTCTACATTTTTGGTGGGATGGCTTTTCCTGAAGAACGTTTTATCTATTGGAATTTTGTTGCCACCTCTAAAGATATTCTCGAGCAGGCTAAAAATAAATGGCTGGAGCAGTCTTTTGAACGAGTACCTGGCGAAACTGATTTTGTACCCTTGCCGGAACAGGGTCGGAGCATAAAGAATTAAAAGGTTATTCATACCGTGTACCTACAAATTTATTCTTATGAAAATTGAACATCTCAATGAAAATAAAGGTGGCTATTTTAAAGCTGTAGATGAGGATAAGATAGCTGCAATGATGAATTATGCCTGGGCTGGCCCGGCAAAAATTGTCATAGAGCATACAGAGGTGAAACCGGATTATTCCGGACAGGGTTTAGGAAAGGTTTTGGTTTTAGCCGCTGTTGATTATGCCAGGGCTCGGAAAGTAAAAATCCTTCCATTATGTCCATTCGCTAAAAGTATATTTAATAAGGATGAGACACTAAATGATGTCCTTTTCTGAGAAAAAGAGGCTCAGATTTGTTACTGGTAACCTCTATTAATTTGCGCTTTGGATAAGCCATTAAAACGATAATAGTTCAAATTCTTCTAAAAAAACAGCTAATGTTATGTGTTTTTTAGAAGAATTTGAATTGCTGATTTAGTGATTAAACCGGTCGTGGAAAGCGCGGTCCAATTCCTCTCTATGCATGGGGTGTGCAAGGCTGATCAATGCTTTTGCCCTTTGTTTTAAGCTCATTCCAAATAGGTTTACTTTTCCATATTCGGTAACAATCCAATGAACATGGCCTCTTGTGGTAACTACACCAGCACCTTGCTTTAAGAAAGGAACGATTCTGGAGATTCCTTTTGAAGTAACTGAAGGTAGGGCGATAATTGGCTTTCCGCCTTCAGAAAGTGAAGCACCATGGATGAAATCCATTTGTCCGCCAATCCCTGAATACTGATAAGTTCCCATTGAGTCAGCACAGATCTGTCCGGTTAAATCCAGCTCAATAGCAGAGTTTATGGCGGTTACTTTAGGGTTTTTTCGAATGATGGAAGTATCATTTGCATAGGAAATGTCCATGACACGAATAATGGGGTTATCATTCACAAAATCATATAATTTTCGGGTGCCAATCATAAAAGAAGTGATAGACTTCCCGCGGTTTATTTTCTTAAGGCTATTGTTGATTACTCCACTTTGTATTAATGGAATTACCCCATCGGAAAGCATTTCCGTATGTAATCCCAGGTTTTTATGCCCGGTTAAGTTTTTCAATACCTGATCAGGAATACCGCCAATACCGAGTTGCAAGGTTGCTCCATCTTCCACTAAAGATGCAATGTGGGCACCAATAGTGATGGTCGCTTCACTGGTTTTTGCAGAATAATCTACTTCTGGTAATTCCTGCTCAAAATGAACGAGTGCATCTATCTCGCGGATATGAATAAAACCATCACCATGTGTTCTTGGCATTCTTGGATTTACCTGTGCGATGATGTGTTTTGCCGTATCTACTGCTGCTCTGGCGATATCTACGGAGGTTCCCAAGGAACAATAACCATGAGTATCTGGTTCCGATACCTGGATTAAGGCTACATCAATAGGCAAAAATCTTTCTTTAAATAGTTTAGGGATCTGACTCAGGAAGATCGGAATATAATCACCATTCATACTGTTTGCTACCGCTCGGGTATTTGCGGACACAAATAAGGAATTGAAGAAAAAACTTTCTCTATAAGGAGATTGGTTAAAATCAACGTCCCCAAGCGTTGTAATACTTGTAATCTCGACATTTTTAAGTTCGGAATGTCTTTTCTGTAAGGTTTTAATCAGGTGAACCGGTGTGGCTGCGCTGCCGTGAATAAATACGCGGTCACCTGATTTAATGATCTGTAGGGCTTGTTCTGCGGTACTGTAGTTGGGGGTGTTCATAGGGTTTAATCAGCTTTAAGAGAAATTTAGAATCAATTCTTTACCTAACAAAAAGATAAGGATTTTGTGTGCTAAATCTCCTGACAAATCGCCATAAAGCTGGTGATGAAAATCATTGAAATACCTGATTTTCATCAGAAAGGCTCAGGGTTGATCCATAAGCTCTTTCTGAAGTGTTTTTGAAGTTTTACTCGTTCCATCATGGCTCCATCCTGGTGGATTAAACAAATACTTCAGTTTGTTTTTCCATCCGGGCGCCTTTTTAACATCATTTGATAGGGCAAACAGCTCATGAAAGATGATGTTTACTGCACCATGGTCTTCAGGTTGTGAGGTTAATCCATAATGAATTTCTTCTTCGGGGATTTCTTCCTGAAAAGTACCGAACCATCGATCCCATAAAATCAGTACCATTCCCATGTTTTTATCCAGGTAACGGACATTACTGGCATGGTGAACCCGGTGGTGAGAGGGGGTCACAAAGATATATTCAATCCATGGGTGTAATTTTCCTATGGTTTGTGTGTGTACGAGATTTCCATAAATCTGGGTAATCAGATAGGCAAAAAGAATGTCAAAGGCATTGAAGCCCATAAAAGCCAATGGTAAATAGAAAAATACGCGATATAAAGGCTCAAATACTGTAGACCTAAAACCGGTGGTCAGGTTGAAAAACTCTGAAGAATGGTGGGTCACATGCATGGCCCAGAATAGACGCACATAGTGTCCGGTGGTATGCAGCAACCAATACAAAAGGTCTTGTGCCAGGATCAATACGATCCAATATACCCAGACATTAGAGATTTCAAAAAGACGATAATGTCCGTAACAGTAGTCGAGAATGAAGAAGGTAGCTGTTTTCATGGTCAGGTTTACTACAAAAGCAGCAACCATTAGGTAAACATTCGTTAAAGTATCACGCCCATGATACATTTTTCTATCATGGGCGTAACTAAAGTACATTTCTATTAAGGTAAGGATTACAACAAATCCAAAGAGAGTAACAATGCTCAGGTTTTTGTCTAATAACTCATTCATTTTACGGGATCACTAATGTTCTTTTTTCTGTGGTTTGCGCACTAAAAAAGCCAAGAGCGCCACCTGTTAAATTACTCAGAGGATTGGCCGGCGCAGCTCCGTTATCGGAACCTTCCGCACCAGATAGACTGAATAAGTAAAGGTAAACAGAAGCGTCAATACTGTGCATTTCCAAACCCAATTTATCGCCTTTTTTAAAGTTCCTTGACAAATCATCGGTTTTATTCTCAAAAATTATAGGCGTGTTTACTTCCTGACCTGGAGTGAATTGGTCGTTCATCAGGCTGAAGTTTCTTTGCCTTTTACCATTGACAAACAGCTCAAACCAATAAAAGTTTGTCTGATTTGCAGGGTCTTTATATTTCACATAGGTGATGGTCCTCAGGGTATCAAAATCTTTCGGCTTCATATAAAAATCTTCAAATGGGACAGGCTGTGGCATGGTGCTGGAAGCACTGAAAATTTCTCCTTCAACGGCAACAGTCAGGTGATAAGTTTGACCTGGAACACCAACCAAAGTAGGGAGTTTATATACCCCAGGACTAGTTTCAGGAAGCGCGTAAACACTACCGTTGTTTTCAATTTTGACAACTCCACCACTTAAGCCACTAAATGGATTACTGTCTTTAAAGTTTCTGGTTTTACTAAGTAGGACGGTACAGCTGCCGGGTTCATTAGTTAGGGTCCCCTCAATTACATATTTCACTTCATTATCCTTGTACTTTAAATCGATCACCTTTTCGCAGGAGCCAAATAATAGGGGAATTAATAACAATAAGTAGGTTATATTTTTCATGTGGATTGTTCTTGTAAGGATTTTAAAATTTGAAATCATAAGAGATGGAAGGGACAAACCTAAACAGGCTGGTCATGACCGCTTCTGTTACATTTGGTTCATTTTCATTTTCTCGGAAGCCGATTCTATACGCATTTGATCGACCGTAAGCATTGTACAAGCTAAAGCTCAGTTCTGAAGAGAAGTTCTTTCTCTTTTTCAGGATATGTGTAGCGCCAAGATCCAGACGGTGGTAGGCTGGCATACGATCAGCATTTCTCTGTGAGTAATAAAAATAGCTTTCACCAAGTAAGGTATACTTCCCATTAGGAAAAGTGACCGCATTACCGGTTGCAAACACCCAGTTCGCTGATAAAGACCATTTTTTATTGAGTTCATACAGGGCCACAATTGAAATGTCGTGTGTACGGTCCTGACGGGTATTGTACCATTGATTATTGTTGATGCCATCTACCTGTCTTTCTGATTTGGAAAGTGTGTAGGCCAACCAACCTGTGAACTTACCTGTTTTCTTTTTCAGTAGCCATTCTATTCCGTAGGCTCGTCCTTTGCCATAAAGCAATTGCGTTTCTATCGGCTTATTCGTATAAATATCCGCGCCATTGCGATAGTCGATTTGGTTTTTCAAGTCTTTGTAATAAGTTTCTATGGTGAGTTCATAACGATCTCCTGCTAAGTTCTTGTAATAGCCAAGGGATACCTGATCGCTGAGTTCTGGTTTAATAATATTGGTGCTAGCCGTCCAGCGGTCGATCGGAGAAGCGGAGTTGGAATTAGAGATCAGGTGCAAATTCTGCGCATTACGGACATAAGAAGCCTTAATTGCCGCCGACTCAGAAAGCTGTACGGATGCTGCAATTCTTGGTTCCAGGTTGACATAGGTTTTCACCACCTCTCCTCTCTTATAATTGGTTTCACCAATTACCTGTCCTGCATCATTTAATTGATAATAGGTCCCTTTTCCAAGGATACTAAAGGCCGATAAACGGAGTCCATAGGTTAGGCTTAAACCTTCAGATACTTTCCAGGTATTGCTCGCATAAATGGCATTATCCAGAGAGAATCGGTTTTCCAGATCCTGGGAAACCATGCCTGAATTGCCTTCTGCCCTTACTTCTCCTGGCTTGATGGTATGGAAAATGGAGTTTAGTCCAAAGCTAAGCGTGTTTTTATCGTTGATATACCATTGCAGGTCTTCTTTAAAATTCCAATCTCTGATCTGAGAGAATAAAGAGAGCGAGCTTTCCTCCTCATTAGAGGTAATTTTATAATTGTAATTGCTGAAAATCAGAGAAGTATTGGAGAATAACTTATCGCTAAACAGGTGATTCCAGCGGAGGGTAGCGGTGGCATTCCCCCAGTTGATTCCAGCTAGTTTATCTGCTGATAAGACATCTCTACCAAAATACCCGGAGATAAAAAGTCGGTCTTTCTCGCCTAGAATATAATTGGCTTTGGCATTTACATCGTAAAAATACAGGCTACTGTTCTTAATCGCCGAATCACTAGATAACTTTAGGAAGGCATCAAGATAGGTTCGGCGGGCAGAAATCAGGAAGGATGACTTTTCTTTTTGTATCGGCCCTTCTACATTTAAGCGGGCGGCAATCATGCCTACACCACCACTAACGCCGAATTTCTGAAGATTTCCATCGTTCATCTTTACATCCATCACAGAAGAAAGACCTCCACCATATTGTGCAGGCATTCCGCTTTTATAAAGCGTTACGTTTTTGATGGCATCTGAGTTGAAAGTAGAAAAGAAGCCAAGAAGGTGGGAAGCACCATATACCGGTGCTTCATCTAACAAGATCATATTTTGATCTGCACTTCCTCCACGTACGAAAAAGCCACCAGAACCTTCTCCCGATGATTTTACACCTGGCAGCAGTTGTAAAGTTTTGATCACGTCACGTTCGCCAAGTACCATTGGAATGTTCTTTGTTTCCTTCAGATTAACGCGTTCCATACCCATCTGCGGGTTTTCGATATTCCTTCTCGCCGTAGTGGAGGTAATGTTAACTGTTTCCAGTTCATTTGCATCTTCTTCCAAAGCGAGGTTCAAGCGGGTTGGGCTGTTTAGGTCTACAGACTTGATCAGGCTGCGGAATCCAATCGCGGAAACTTCTATCTGTTGCGGACCTTTTGGAAGGTTAATGGTGTAAAAACCATACTCGTTACTAATGGTCGCTAATTTAGTACCAACCACTCTTAGGGTTGCTGCGATTAGTGTTTCTCCTGTTTTAGAGGAAGAGATCGTACCACTTAAACTGTACCTGTCTGCGCTCTTTGCCGGATTTGCCGCCGGGTCGGCCAGCAGCTTTTTTACTTTAGTGGCATCATATTGCACATGAATTTCCTGATCAAGTGCTTTGAATTTGAAGGGATGACCGGAAAGCGCCATATTCAACACCTCATTTATGGTTTTGTTTTTAGCATCGACAGTAACTTTTACGGCGCTATTCGCTACCTGCTCATTATAAGTGAATTTTACCTGACTCAGTTTACTGATTTTATCCAATGCCCTTTTCAGGGATTCTTCTTTAAGGTTGATGGTTAACCGTTTGTCTAAAGGGGTCTGCGCATGCGTATTTAGCTGCATCAGAAGTATAAATAGCAACATTAAGGCAATTACTGCCAGGAACCTTTTAGGTCCGTATTTTTTCATAACTTTATATTAAATATTGATTTTATCTGCCCTTAAGTTCTCAAGGCTCGGGCATTTTTAAATTGATTAGGTACTTGTCCGGCATTCTTTCAATAGAAACCGGACATTTATTTTGTAATTACATACTGCCCTCCATCTTCTTTCCAGTTGGTTTCCATGACCGTACATAGTTTTTGCAGGTTTTGTGCCAATGGGCTATTCATATTCAAATGACCATAAAAACGGTGTTTTTGCAGTTCGGGAGAGAGCTTGATCTTCACCTGATATTGCATTTCTAAATCTTCAATTACTTCCGATAGCGGAGTTCCCTTATAATCAAAAAGGCCTAAACGTCTATCCAGGAAATCTTTGGCATCGGGGAAATTGATCGTGCTGATGGTTTGTTTGTTTTTGTTGACGGAGACGCGTTGATTGGCCGTGATCATCGCTTCAGTAGTTTTTCCAGCAGCATCAAATGATACCGCAACTTTTCCACTGAGTAGGGTGACATTAACATCCTCCTCACTTGGATATGCGGATAAACTGAAACTTGTGCCTAAAACTCGTGTGCTTACCTTTCCTGTTTTGATGATAAAAGGATGGCTGGCATCATGGGCAACCTCAAAGAAGGCTTCCCCATCCAGGTTCACCAAACGCTGATTTCCTTTAAAGGTAGCGGGATAAGTTAATTTACTATGTGGACTCAGCCATATTTTAGTCCCGTCAGAAAGTTGAAATTGCCTGCGACTGTTGCTAACGCTTGCGATTTCCAGATTTGGCCTGGTTTCAATAGCGCTCCATAATTCGGTCCGATAAAAGTAAATGCCACAGAAAATCAGGAGCATGGCCGCAATTGCTGAAATGTATCTGAACATCGGATATGATTTCTGAAGAGGTACTTCCAGAAGCTCGATATTTGGAACAGCAGTATGTGAGTTTGCGTGAGCAGCGGTTTGCTGTTGCTGTACTTGTGGAAGAAAGTAAGGTAACAGACCCGTCTCAGGCGACATTGGGGTTTGATCCCAAGTGGCCGATAACAGTTGAACGAGGTTTTCCTCCTCTTTTCCTTTATTGATAAGTATAAAGAAACGATTCAACTCTTCCGTCGTACAGCGGTTGTTCAAATACAGTTGATAAAGATGGGCTAATTCTTGTTTTTCTTCCATGACTACTTACTATACAACTGTAAGCGCAGGTAGGACTAGTTGGAATGAAAATAATTTGAAGAAGCCAGGATAAAACAGATGACCCCACCATTTTTGCGGACATATTCCCGGACAAATTTGCTGGCTTCCACCATATGGTTTTTTACCGTATTCTTAGAGATACTTAGTTTTATAGCGATCTCTTCATGGCTAAGTTCTTCGGAACGCACCAGCTGATAAATTAGTTTTTTTTGCGCAGGAAGCTGTGCGATCGCCTCCTCATAAACCTTTCGCAGTTCTTTTTCGAGCAATTGATCTTCGGCCCGGCTGCTGTTAACCGAAATGTGCTGGAATACTTCTTCTTGTAAAGCCTTTTCCCGGGCAACCTTTTTCAGGTGATTCAACACATGATTTAACGTAATTTTCTTAATGTACCCTTGAAAAGAGAAATCCGTATTGATTTGTTCCCGTTTTTGCCAGAGTCTGATGAATACTTCTTGTACAATCTCTTCCGCAGTATCTGAGGATTTGCTGAGCTGATAAGCGTAGTTGTAGACCTTATTGCGGTACAAGTTGTAGATTTTTACAAATGCAAGCTCATCTCCCTCTTTCAAGTTCAGGAGTAGTTCCTTGTCTTCCAGTTGCTCCAATCTTTGTTTCTCCATGAATATCCTGCTCAATGTTATAAAAAATAAACAAGAAAACAGAAGGGGGAACCGACAATTACAAGCTACCTGCCAGTCAGATCAACACTAAATTCATCAAATAATCGGGCTTCCTGATCGTTATTTTCATGGTTTGCCCCAGAAATGGTATAATATGCTCCTTTGATAGTAAAATTAAAAGGTGTTTTTTCAATGGCAATTTTAAGGAAGCCATGCCTGTTGTCGCAATAGTTTTCCAACACCACCTGGTCGAATAATTCGTTTTCCGTATGGTAGCCTGGTTCTTCAGGATCTGCCAAGGTATGGAGTTCATCGAAACCACCTGCTCCTGCAACAATAAAAGGAAGGGTTTTGCCGTCCGGGTAGTGTTTGGTGAAACGTTGGTAATTGTGTACGTGGCCACTGAAAATCAAGTCTGGTTTTACGCCCGCAGCAGCAAATGAAGCTTCCAGGAATTCTGCCATGGGCATGCTGGAACCATGATTTACATCTGCCGAATATGGCGCATGGTGCATACATACAATGATTGCTTTTTCTGAACTGTGCTTTGCGGCATGTTTCAATTCTTTGATAAACCAGTCCTGTTGTTCTTTTTTAATGCAACCAAATTTGGGCACATTGGTATGAAGACCAATAATAGTGGCCAGCGGACTTTCCATGGTCCAATATACATTGGGTTGCACCTGACTTTTTCTTTTGATTCCTGATCCAAAATGCAAAGTTGCAGGGCAGGTATTACAAAATGCGGTATAGAAAGCTTCTAGAGGCTCATAGTGTTCCGTAGAATTGGGATTAACATCCGTATCATGGTTTCCGGCAATTGCATAAATAGGGCCAGGGTAACTTTCATAGGGTTTCAGAAACTGATCTTCATATTGACCGGCTTCGCCATAATGATAAACAAGGTCTCCTAAATGATATAAAAACGAAGGGCGTTCTTCCGGACAGGCGGCTTGTAAATACTGCAGTGCCATCTGACTGGCGATTTGTTTTTGTAAATCAGGTTGTTTAAATCCGCCGGTATCACCCACCATGTGGAAAACCATCGCTTGTGGTCTAGAATTGCCGGATTTTGGCTCCAGATTTAAGCGGTAAGGATAACTTCCTGTTGGGGATGGCAATGGCTGGAAAGTATGACTGTCATCTACCTGATCTTTTTTTAATACTGCTTTATAAAGAATCTTTGTGCTGATCATCGTCCTGTGGTTTTGATTTACTATGAAGTTATGGGCTTCATGTTAAGAGAGCATTAAGGATTAAATATTTAACGTAAATTTAAAGGAGAGATCATATCAGGGCGAAGAAACACGTTAGAAAGCCATATCCAAAACTTGGGAGAGGTAGGATCATTGAAAGGATTTTTCTGATATTTTGCAATTAGTTTAGAAAAAATAATTGGCACTGACATAAGGCTGTCACCAGCCCCTTTAAATTTGCAGTATAAATCATTAGAAAATTATAAAATGGAAAACGTAACTCTAGCTCCCTTTTTTGTAGTGGGCATCTCGGTAAGAACCAGTAATGACCCAGGTAAGGCAATCATTGATATCCCGGAATTATGGGCAAGGTTCAGTACTGAAAATATCGCAGCAAAGCTTGATCATAAACTTGGCGATGAGGTATATTGCATTTATACAGATTACGAAGGAGACTATACGCAACCTTACACCACTGTGATTGGATTTACTGTTCAAAATCTTGACCAGATTCCTGAAGGAATGCGCGGAGTAGCTATTGAGGCTGGGCCTTATGAAAAGTATGCGCTAAAGGGAAATATGAACGAAGGGTTAGTTTATAATGCCTGGTTAGATATCTGGAAATCAGGAGCATCCCGTACTTATACAACTGATTTCGAAGTTTATGGCGAGAAAGCTCAAAATCCGGAAGCAGCGGAAGTCGATATCTTTATCGCAGTGCGCTAATTTTATCGGGCTAACCACCGATTCCATATCTTTTGTTAAATTTGATATATACCTATATTATTTTTTTATGATAAATATCAAAAAATCGATTGGAATCCAGGTGGTTGCAGGATCTATGCTGCTATTGTCTGCTTGTAGTAACTCCGATAAAAACCCGGAGTTGCACTCAGGAATATTCCTTAAAAACATGGATACTACCGTTGCTCCAGGAAATGATTTCATGGAGTACGTGAATGGAACCTGGATTAAAAACACCAAGATTCCTGCGGATAAATCTTCTTATGGTGCCGGTGCAATCGTGAACGATAAAGCGCAGGAAGATGTGAAGGCAATCATTGAAAATGCAGCTAAAGAAAAATCTTCGGAAGGATCTGATCAGCAAAAGATAGGTGATTTTTATGATGCCTATATGAACATGAAAGTTCGTGACTCCATTGGTTTAGCGCCAATACAGTCAGAATTTCAAAAAATCGATGGTATTGCTTCCAACAAAGACCTCGCTGCTTACTTTGCTTATGCGAACAAAATTGGAAATTATATTCCTTTCAGCGTAGGTATCATTGAAGATTTTAAAGATCCTAAAAAATACATGTTATACACCTGGCAAGGTGGTCTAGGTTTACCAGAGAGAGAATATTACCTGCTTCAGGATGCCAAATCAAAAGAAATTCGTACCAAATACGTTGCGCACATTGAAAAGATGTTAACGCTTGCAGGTGTTGCGGATGGAAAAGCAAAAGCGGCTCAAATTATGGGTTTGGAGAGCTTATTGGCCTCTAAGCACATGAAAAAGGAGGAAACCAGAAACATGGCTGGCCTTTACAATAAATACGCAATTAAAGATTTGGGGAAATTGACTCCTGATTTCGATTGGACAACTTTATTAATAGAAGCGGGTGTTAAAAACCAGGATAGCTTGGTGATTACGCAAGTTGCTTATACCAAAGACTTAAATGCGATTTTCAAAAGTACTCCTATGGATACCTGGAAAACGTATTTGAAATGGAGTGCTTTAACAGGAGCAGGTTCAGCATTGACCACTGCAATTGACGAAGAAAATTTTAATTTCTATGCTAAAACACTATATGGTGTAAAAGAGCAGAAACCAAGATGGCGCAGAGCGGTAGATGTTGTGAACAATAGTCTGGGCGAAATGGTGGGCAAATTATATGTTGAAAAACATTTCCCACCTGCGGCAAAAGAACGTATGCTGAAACTAGTGGATAACTTGCTAAAATCGTATGAAGCCAGTATTAAAGAACTGGATTGGATGAGTCCAGAGACTAAAAAGCAAGCTTTGGTGAAAATCAGTAAATTCACTCCAAAAATCGGATATCCTGATAAATGGAGAGATTATTCTTCTTTAAAAGTGGTTAAACATGACCTTTATGGTAATGAGAAACGTGCTGCTGAATTTGAATACAACCGCAACCTGAATAAATTAGGCAAGCCGGTGGATCGTTCAGAATGGGGTATGACTCCTCAAACGGTAAACGCTTATTACAACCCAACGCTGAATGAAATTGTGTTTCCTGCAGCAATCCTACAACCTCCATTCTTTGATATGAACGCAGAAGATGCCGTAAATTATGGCGGTATTGGTGCCGTGATTGGTCATGAGGTAGGGCATGGTTTCGACGATCAGGGTAGTACATTTGACGGTGATGGTGTGATGCGCAACTGGTGGACTCCAAAAGACAATGAGGAATTCAAAAAAAGAACTCAGGCACTGATTGCACAATACAGTGCATTTAAAGTATTCCCGGATTTAAATGTAAATGGTGCATTTACTTTAGGAGAGAATATCGGCGACCTTGGTGGTTTAAGCATTGCATTGCGAGCTTATAAAGCCAGTTTAAATGGTAAACCAGCGCCAGTAATGGATGGTTTCAGTGGAGAGCAAAGGGTGTTTATCGGATGGGGCCAAGTATGGTTGAACAAATCAAATGATGAATCGCTGAGAAATCAGATAGGTACAGATCCACATTCTCCTGCTCAGTTCAGAGTAAATGGAGTGGTGAGAAATATCGCAGACTGGTACACAGCATTTAAGGTTACGCCAAAAGATTCTTTATATCTGGCGCCAGAGAAACGTGTTAAAATCTGGTAATTTAAAAGAGTAAAAATATAAGCAAAGAAGCCGGTTCTGTGTAAACAGAACCGGCTTTTATATTAAAATCAGGCTTTAAAATTTAGCTACTGATGTAACTCTCAAGTTGAGAAATGGTTTGTTTTTGATCTTCAATAATAAATTTCACGACGTCACCGATAGAGACCATTCCAACAAGCTCTCCATCCTGAATGACCGGTAAATGGCGGATGTGCTTATCTGTCATGGTTTGCATGCAGTGGTCAAGGCTATCTCCCAGTGCTACGGTTATTGGCGTGGCCGTCATTACTTCATTCATTGGGGTATCTACAGAGGTTTTTCCCTGGAGAATGATCTTTCTGGCATAATCCCTTTCCGTAAAAATCCCTAATAATTTACGGTCCTCCATAATGAGCAGCGCGCTGATGTTCTTCTCCATCATGACTTGCAGTCCGTTCAGTACCGAAACATCGGCAGAAACAGAAAAAATTTCAGATGATTTAGTGCTGAGTAATTGTTTTACGGTTTTCATAACACATTAATAATTAGCTAATTAAATTTAATGAAATAAAAGCTAATTTCCAATAAGACGAACCGAAATATTTATTTAATCATCATGGGCAAAATTTCTTCCACATAGGTACGCTCATTTGCCAATCGGGGAACTTTATGCTGCCCGCCTAATTTCCCTTTAGATTTTAACCAGTTGTAAAAAGTGTTGTAAGGTGCATTGTGGACCTTCGGACGGCGTAAAGCCATGTCTTTAAAACGCTTCGCATCGTAGTCAGAATTTACTTCTCTTAAGGTTGCATCCAAAATATCTACAAACTTTTCAAAATTATTGGGTTGTTGATCAAATTCTATGATCCATTCATGGCCTCCAACCTCTTCTCCTTTGAAATAAATAGGGCAGGCGGTATAATCCTTGAACACGGCACCAGTTTCCGTACAGGCCTTACAAATCGCTTGTTCTGCGTTGTCGATGATCACCTCTTCTCCAAAAGCATTGATGAAATGCTTGGTACGTCCGGTAATTTTAATGCGGTAAGGCGATAGGCTGGTAAATTGTACGGTATCGCCAATCATGTATCGCCAAAGGCCTCCATTTGTGGAGATGATGATGGCGTAATTTTTATGGAGTTGAACCTGATCTAATGATAAGGTGTCGGGATTTTCAGTGTCCAGCAATTCGATCGGTAAAAACTCATAGTAAATACCATAATCCAGCATTAAGAGCAGTTCATCAGAATTGACTTCATCCTGAATCCCAAAAAAGCCTTCCGAAGCATTATAAGTTTCCAGATAATACATCTGATTACTAGGAATCAATTCTTTGAATTGTTCTCTATAAGGTTTAAAATTTACGGCACCATGGATATACAGTTCAAGATTAGGCCATACTTCCAGCAGGTTTTTTTTGCCGGTAATTTCCAGTACCTTTTTAGCCAGAACAATAGTCCAGGTAGGCACACCTGCGATATTCGTTACATTTTCTTTGATGGTTGCTTCTGCCATCTTTTCCATTTTCTCCTCATAGTTGTCCATCAGGGCAATGGAAATATTCGGGGTCCGGTAATATTCGGCCCACATCGGCAGGTTTTTAATCAGTACAGCGGATAAATCTCCATAAAAGGAATCTTCATTGAGCTGATTGATCTGGTGACTACCACCTAACACCAATCCTTTTCCAGTTAAGATCTGGTTGTCGGGCCGGTTGTTGCAAAAGATAGAAAGCAAGTCTTTTCCGCCTTTAAAATGGCATTCCTGTAAAGATTCTTCCGATACGGGAATGAATTTACTCCGGTCGCTGGTAGTACCGGAAGACTTGGCAAACCACTTAATTTCTGTAGGCCAGAGGATATTTTGCTCGCCTTTGAGCATCCTTTCTATATATGGTTTTAGGGTTTCATAACTTTGTATGGGTACCCTTTGCTTAAACTGCCTTGGAGAGAGAATAGAACGGTATTCATATTTTGTCCCCCATTCTGTATCAGCGGCACTGGAAATCAGTTTCTGAAACCATTCCTCCTGAACATCATGTGGGTATTTAATGAAAAGCTCAATCTGATGGACGCGCTTTTTCATATACCAGGTAAAGATCGAATTTACTATAGCCATCTGTTTCGGAATAAAAGGTTATAATTTTTTAGTACGAAGCACGAAGTTTGAGCCTAGATATACGCGCCTTACCATTTCATTGGCAGCGAGTACTTCTGGTGTTCCGGATTCTAATATTTTACCTTCAAATAGTAAGTAAGCCCTATCGGTGATGGAAAGCGTTTCCTGCACGTTATGGTCGGTAATTAAGATACCTATGTTTTTCTGTTTTAGTTTATGAACGATTCCTTGAATCTCTTCCACGGCGATGGGATCGACCCCTGCAAATGGCTCATCGAGTAGGATAAAGTTAGGATTTGCGGCCAATGCCCTGGCGATTTCCGTTCTACGACGCTCTCCACCGGAAAGTAAATCGCCACGGTTTTTACGCACTTTATGTAAGCTGAATTCATTGATCAGTTCTTCCAGTTTTTCATGGCGCTCTTCTTTATTCATTTTGGTCATCTCCAGGATGGCCATGATGTTGTCTTCTACAGACAATTTTCTGAATACTGAGGCTTCCTGAGCCAGATAACCAATTCCTTTCTGCGCTCTTTTGTACATAGCATCAGAAGTAATGTCTTCATCATCTAAAAAAATAGTGCCTTCATTTGGTTTGATCAAACCTACAATCATATAGAATGAGGTGGTTTTTCCCGCTCCGTTAGGCCCAAGTAAACCCACAATTTCTCCCTGGCTTACAGAGAATGAAACGTCATTTACAACGGTTCTCTGTTTGTACTTTTTGATTAGATTCTCAGCTCTTAATATCATTTATATCTTAATCTCCCTGTTTAATTGGTACGAATGATCGCTAATTAATTTTTATTCCTTTGATGTTCAACTGCAAACGCCTTTGATCTCTCCAAATGTTTTCTTCAATAGTATAACAAATGGAAAAAGATTTGTTGGGCTGTAAAAGGGCTTCAAACTCTGCTAACCCAAATCCAATGCTTTCAAAAATAACTGAATTTTGTTGTTTTATATTTAATTTTAAATGTTTTGTGGCAACAACTTGTGCTTTCCCCACCAAACTTAGTCCGTGACTCACAAAAACTGGCGCATGGTTATGTGGTCCGAAAGGGGCCATTTGCGAAATAATCCGTTGAAATTTACCGTCAATCTGTGAAAATTGAAGTTCAGTATCAATCTTGATTTTCGGACATAACATATCCTCAGTAATGGTAGAAGAGACAATCTCTTCAAATCTATCGGTAAAAGCGTCGATATTTTCCGGCTTCATGGTTAGACCTGCTGCAAATTTATGACCGCCAAATTGTACCATTAAATCCTGACAGCCCAAGAGTGCCTCATAAAGGTCGAAACCTGGTACAGACCTTGCTGATCCGGTCAATAAACCATTTGACAAAGTAAGAACGATGGTAGGGCGGAAATATTTCTCCGTTAATCGGGAAGCGACAATCCCAATTACCCCTTTGTTCCAGCTTTCATGGTAAACAACGGTTGTTTTTTTGTTGATTAAAATGTCACAGTCGGCAATCAATGCGAGCGCCTCAGCAGTAATGGTATGGTCGGTGGTTTTGCGATCTGTATTTTGTAAGTTGATAAACTCGCTCTGTTCCAGCGCCAGGTCATCCTCCCTACAAAGCAACATTTTTACCGCCTGATTGGCATGGTCCATTCTGCCGGCGGCATTAATTCTTGGCGCCAGAGAGAATACCACATCAGTTAGCGTATAATCTTTGTTTTTTCCGGAGATTTTCATCAGGGCTTTTAAGCCCATAGAAGGGTTGGTATTCAGTTTAATCAGCCCATGATAGGCCATTATCCTGTTTTCATCTTCAATAGGAACGATATCTGCTCCAATGCTCACCATCACCAAATCCAGGTATTGTTCGTATCCTGCTGCGGGTAATTGATGTTGGATACTATAGGCCTGAGCCAGTTTAAAGCCAATGCCACAGCCGGCAAGTTCTTTAAAAGGGTAGCTGCAATCTGAGCGTTTCGGATCGAGAACGGCTACAGCTGCCGGTAATTCATCACCTGGAAGGTGGTGATCGCAAATGATAAAATCTATAGCCAGACTATTGGCATAAGCAATTTTATCTAGGGATTTAATTCCGCAATCCAGGGCGATAATCAGGGTGATTCCTTGAGTTTTCGCATAATCAATACCTTGTGTAGAGATGCCGTAGCCTTCCTTATGACGATCGGGAATGTAATATTCAATATTTTCAGTAAACTGGCTAAAGAAACTGTAGGTCAATGCTACAGAAGTAGTACCATCTACATCATAATCGCCATAGACCATGATTTTTTCCTGTTTACTTAGGGCGAGGTCAATTCTGCCAATGGCTTTATCCATGTCTTTCATTAGGAAAGGATCATGCAATTTGGCCATATCCGGACGGAAATAATCTTTTGCTTCATCAAAAGAAGCAATCCCTCTTTGTACGAGGACTTCCGCTAAACTTTGATCTATATTTAATTGTTGTGCAAGCGAGTCTATGGTTTCAAAATCCTCATTTACTGCCTGCACCCATATTTTTTCCATTACTGTCTCTTGTGTTTTTTTTCGAATTATCGATGATTTGCAGCGAACATTTCTGAAATGTCCTGGTCCCCTGAGCGGTTTTGACGCTGGTATGAACCGGATTTCAGCCAGGTTCCCTATCTTTGCAATGAATCGTAAATATATCATTTAATTATTTCTTCTTAAAATAACTACGCCATTGCAAGTTTTCACTTTGTTCGAAGGAACCTATTCTGTAGATGCCACTAAAAAGTTTCTGCCATTTAATCCTGCTGTAGATCAGCCAAAAGACCGTCCGGCTTCTCTGTTTATCAATGTACAGCCATTTTTAGTACAAATGGAAGATCAGTTGATTTTGTTGGATACAGGATTGGGTTATAGTAATGAAGATGGGAAATTGATCTTGCATGAAAACATAAAAAAAGCTGGTTTTAATCCGGAAGATGTGACCATGGTATTGATGTCTCATTTACATTTCGACCATTCCGGGGGAATGATTCACCAGGTAGGGGAGAAAGTTGAATTGAGTTTTCCAAATGCAGTTTATGTAATCCAACGTGGGGAATGGGAGGCTGCATTTACGAATGCTTCTTCATCTTATCACACTGATATTTTTGAATTCTTACAACGAAATGCACAACTGGTGTTTATTGAAGGATCGGGGCAGCTGACTTCAGAGATCAGTTACGAATTAACCGGTGCGCATACCCCATTTCATCAAACCTTTTTATTGGATGACGGAACTGATAAAGTGTTTTTTGGGGGAGATGTTTTGCCTGAACCGGAAGAATTGCTAAGAAAGTTCATTGCCAAATATGACTTTGATGGCAGAAAAGCAATGGAACTTAGGGAAGTTTTCGGTCAGAAAGCAGCGGCAGAAAACTGGAACTGTTTATTTTACCATGGCAAATCCAGGGCTACAGGCTTTGTATCTTTAACGGATGGGCAGTTTAGGATTCAGTAAACTGCTGTTCTACGATTTTAAATAGCTCCGACAGGCGTTCAATAGAAAGTGGTTTAGAAATAAACCCTTTCACACTTTGATAGGTTTTTGCCTTTTCTATGTCATTCTCATAAACAGAAGAGGAGAGCATATACATGTCTATCTTTTTATCAATGTTCAACTGTCCGTAGGCATCCAGGAATTCCCATCCATTCAGAACAGGCATATTGATGTCAATCAGGACCAATTGAGGCAAAGACTCCTGCAAAGAAAGCGTCATGGTGATATAATCAATCGCCATTTGCCCGTTTGTTTTGGCTACCATTTCCACATTGTACCCCGTCTTTTCTACTATTTTTTTTATAATGAAGATGTTAATGTCGTCATCATCAATAACAAGTAGTTTAATTTTTGAGGTCATCATAAATTTCAAAGGGTAACTGTGAAAATTGTTGTGTGTAATATATAAAGTTATGAAATATGTAGCTATGGTAGAAGTGGTATCTGTTATGTTACAAAAAAAAGGCCACTATACGATAATGGCCTTTTTTTTTATGAAATAAATAGAATTATTTTTTCGCAACCAGTTTAACGGAAAGCTCAAATTCGTCATTGATCATCTTGTTTCCGATTTCTGGGAAGATGCTGCTCGACTTGTATTTGATGTCGTACTTAGTTCTGTCAACAATAATTTTTGCAGCAGTAGCAGTTACAGTACCGTCTGCATTCCATGCTAAAGTAGCAGGGAAACTGATAGGTTTTGTAATGCCTTTGATGGTTAAATCACCTGTTACAGTTGCCGTAGCACCATTTCCTGATACACTCTTAATTACAAAAGTTGAAGTAGGAAATTTGTCGGCACCAAAGAAATCATCAGCTTTCAGGTGTTTTTCTAAGTTGGCACTATTGTCGGCATCTTTGATGCTGTTCATGTCCATCACGAAGTTACCACCAGCTAATTTCTTTCCATTGAAAGTTAATGCGCCAGACTGTAAATTAATTGTGCCATTATGGCCGCCTGTGAATTTTTTTCCGATCCAGGTAATCGTCGATTTTGCAGCGTCCACTTTATAGGTGTCTGCTTTAAAAACCGGAGCAATAAATGCCGAAGTAGTCATCACTACCAGCAATAATGCTAATGAGGTCAATTTTAGTTTCATATCCTTGTTTAATGATTTAAGTATAGGCCCGTTAAGCCTTTTATTACATTTAAGACCTAAATATATTAAAAGGTTTAACGGGACTAGTAAATTTTAAACAGTTTCTTCTTCCATATAGCTTTCAATCGGAGGGCAAGCGCATACCAATGACCTATCGCCAAAAGAATCGTTTACTCTACCTACAGAAGGCCAGAATTTGAAAGCAGCAACATAAGGAAGTGGGAAAGCAGCCGTTTGTCTGCTGTAACCATGATTCCATTCGTCAGCTGTTACAATTGTAGCAGTGTGTGGTGCATTTTTCAATGGGTTATCAGTTTTATCCAAATCACCATTTTCAACTGCAGTTACTTCTTTTCTGATGGCAATTAAAGCATCACAGAATCTGTCTAACTCATGTTTCGGCTCACTTTCAGTTGGCTCAACCATTAGCGTTCCTGCTACTGGGAAAGATACTGTTGGTGCGTGGAAACCATAATCCATTAAACGTTTCGCGATGTCAACTACTTCAATACCGAAGTTCTTGAAACCTCTGCAATCCAGGATCATTTCATGTGCACAACGACCATTTGCACCAGAGTACAATACTGGGTAATGTTTCTCTAAACGCGCTTTCATGTAGTTGGCGTTAAGAATTGCATTTTTCGTTGCATTCATCAATCCATCGCCACCCATCATTGCGATATACGCATGAGAGATTACTAAGATCGAGGCAGAACCCCAAGGAGCAGAAGATACTGCAGGGATAGATTTTTCTTTGTTGATATCTACCACAGCATGAGCAGGAAGGTAAGGAACCAAGTGTTTAGCAACACCGATTGGACCCATACCAGGACCACCACCACCGTGAGGGATACAGAAAGTTTTATGTAAGTTAAGGTGACAAACGTCAGCACCAATGTTACCTGGGCTGGTTAATCCTACCTGAGCATTCATGTTTGCGCCATCCATGTAAACTTGTCCGCCATTTTCATGGATGATGTTACAGATGTCGATGATGCTTTCCTCAAATACACCATGTGTAGATGGGTAAGTTACCATTAAGCAAGAAAGGTTTTCTTTGTTCTCTTCTGCTTTTAATTTTAAATCGGCAACGTCAATATTTCCGTTTTCCAGAGATTTAACGATGATGATTTTCATTCCAGCCATTGCTGCAGAAGCCGGGTTGGTTCCATGCGCCGAAGAAGGAATTAAAGCAACGTTACGGTGATGATCACCACGATCCTGGTGGTAAGCTCTGATCACCATTAGACCTGCATATTCACCTTGAGCACCAGAGTTTGGTTGTAAGCTCATTGCTGCAAATCCAGTGATTTCACTTAACCATCTATCAAGCTCATTGAATACCGAATAGTAACCCGCTACTTGATCTGCCGGAGCAAATGGGTGGATTCTACCGAATTCTGGCCAGGTTACAGGAATCATCTCTGTAGTTGCATTTAGTTTCATTGTACAAGAACCTAAAGCAATCATAGAGTGACAAAGAGAAAGATCTTTTGCCTCTAATGATTTAATGTAACGCAACATTTCATGCTCAGAATGGTGTGAATTAAATAGCGGGTGTGCTAAATAATCAGAAGTACGTTGTAATGCAGTTGGAATTACCGTTGCTGGATTTTCTTCAGACATTTCAACGCTATCAGCAGCAATACCTTTTACTTTAGCAAAGATTTTAACCAATAACTTCACATCTTCAAGGTCTGTAGTCTCATCTAAAGAGATGGTCACTACGCTACCATTGTAGTTTAAGTTGATCTCATTGTCGATACACTCTCTGTGGATAGAATCAACAAGGTTACCTAAATCTAACTGGATCGTATCGAAGTATGATTTATTCAATTGAGTATAACCCGCTTTTTCTAATGATTCAGCTAGAGTTACAGTCAATCCATGCGTACGTTCTGCAATCAGTTTCAATCCTTTTGGACCGTGGTAAACTGCGTAGAAACTCGCCATAATTGCCAATAAAGCTTGTGCAGTACAGATGTTGGAAGTCGCTTTATCTCTACGGATATGTTGTTCCCTGGTTTGCAAAGCCATACGTAATGCATAGTTGTTGTTGCTATCGATCGTTACCCCGATGATGCGTCCTGGAATGGAGCGTTTGTACTCATCTTTAGTTGCGAAATAAGCAGCATGTGGACCACCAAAGCCCATTGGTACACCAAAACGTTGGGTAGTACCTACCACTACATCAGCACCCCATTCACCTGGAGGCGTTAATAGCGTTAAGCTTAGAAGATCTGCAATTACAGTAACTTTTACATTTACACCATGTGCAGTTTTAGCGAATCCTGTATAATCGAAAACCTCACCATTACCAGCTGGGTATTGAATGATTGCACCGAAGAACTCTTCGTTAAGCGCAACAGTTTGGTGATCACCGATCACTAACTCAATTCCAAAAGGATTGGCACGGGTTTTTAAAATGTCAATAGTTTGTGGGAAGATCAACTCTGAAACGAAGAATTTCGTCGCTTTTGAGTTTTTACGCAAGCTGAATTGCATGAACATCGCTTCAGCAGCAGCAGTACCTTCATCCAATAGAGAAGCATTTGCGATTTCCATTCCAGTAAGGTCAATTACTAAAGTCTGGAAATTCAACAAGGCTTGTAAACGACCTTGTGCAATCTCTGCCTGGTAAGGCGTATATTGTGTATACCATCCTGGATTTTCCATCACGTTACGCAAGATCACTCCTGGCGTAGTCGTGTCGTAATATCCCTGACCGATATAAGACTTAAATACTTTGTTTAAGGAAGCAGTTTTCTTTAAGCTGCTCAGGTAATCCTTTTCAGATTTCGCCTTTGGCAGGTTTAATGGCTGTTTTAATCGGATCGATTGAGGAACCGTTTGTTCTATTAATTCGTCAACAGAACCCAAACCAAGGGTATCTAACATGGCATTGGTATCCTCTGTGTTAGGAGCAATGTGACGATCTTTAAAGTCTTCTTTGTAATGAATATTTAAGCTCATGAAATCTATATATAAAAAGTTCCGCAAAGGTAATAAAAAATACACTTAGCTCTAAGCGGAATTGATCATATATCGCTATTCTCCAACTAGTATCCAGCCGCTATCTTTTTTATACTTTAATTTATAAGATTTAGTGAGGTAGTTACTGGCTGTTCCCTTGTTTTTCAATAAGATAGCAAAGTCGCTAGGCTCCTTTTTTAAAGACACGGTAACACGGGCAACTTTTGAATCCCCTTTGATCATCGTGATTGGTTTTTCGGAATCCATAACATAGTCTAATGCACGAAGCGTAGCCTGAGCGGCATTCTGTTTCAAAATGTAAGGTTTGCTTTTGTCTGTTAAGGTAATTCTATAGGTGAAAACACTGTCTTTCGACAAGAATTTCTTTTTCTGATCCTGGAGGTCGAGTGTTACCCAGCCCTTTTCCTCCAGGCTCTTGTATTTTGTTAATTCTAACTTATCATTCTTACTCTTAAACCTGATTTCTCCAACTTCCATTTTTGCCTCTTCATAAACCGGATTTGTTTTCAGGTAGGTAGCAATTACATCTGTTGCTGTGCTTTCGTCTAAATTTTCAGCGGCACCTTTACAGCCTGCGATGAACAAAAGAAATAATGCGGAAATGCTGAGAAGATTAAGGTTTTTCATAAGATGGATAGGTTAATTTTGTAGTTGACGAAGGTACATTTGAATGGTATTCTCTAATCCAAGGTAAAGGGCATCGCTGATCAAGGCATGGCCGATACTTACTTCCAGTAATCCCGGGATATTTGCCGCGAAATATTGAAGATTTTGTAAGTCGAGGTCATGACCGGCATTGATGCCTAAGCCTAATGCATTTGCAGTTTCCGCAGCAGCGATATAGGGTTTAATGGCCTGTTCGCGGTTTTGCTGGTAATGACGGGCATAATCTTCCGTATACAGTTCAATGCGATCTGTGCCACTTTCTGCGGCTGCTTTCACCATTTCTTCTATTGGATCTACAAAGATAGAAACACGGATGCCTTGCGCTTGAAACAACTGCACCATTTCTTTCAGGTAGTCCTGGTGTTTGATGGTGTCCCAACCATGATTGGAAGTAATCTGTCCTTCTGTATCAGGGACCAGAGTTACCTGAGCAGGTTTATTGGCCAGTACCAAATCCACAAATTTCTGCTCTTTGCAATTGCCTTCAATGTTAAATTCTGTAGCAATTACGGATTTTAAATCGAACACATCCTGGTAACGAATATGTCTTTCGTCCGGACGCGGGTGTACCGTGATGCCCTCTGCTCCAAAGCGCTCACAATCCAGCGCCACCTTTACTAAATCCGGATTATTTCCCCCGCGACTGTTTCTTAACGTCGCAATTTTATTGATGTTTACAGATAAATTTGCCATGAGGTAAAAATAGCAGATTATTTCCTTATTTTGTTCTAAGCAATGCCCTAATTTCTTAAGCCATTTTCCATGAAGTTTCTTTTTACATTTCTATGCCTGTTGAGTTTACAAAGTCTGCTCTATGCACAGGAAACTAAGGTAGACCCCAAAGGCTATCCAGTTATCGCACATCTGGACACCCTGTTTTTTATCCAGAATCGTTTGGGCTCACTCTCTGCAAAGGAACGTGCCGAAAGGACTTCCGAAAAAGTAACCAAACTGGCCGACGACCTGTTATTTGTGCCAGATTCAGTGAAAATAGTCAAGGATTCGCTGGTGATGGATATTGCCTATAAAGGAGATATTTTGATGAGTTTATCTAAGCTGGATGCAGATTCGGTGAAGATGGATAAAGAAGTATTGGCAAAAACGTATCAGCAGATTATTGTCGATAATGTGATGGAGTATAAAAAGGAAACGGATGTGGTGGAGCTATTGAAACGTGCCGCATTGGGAATTCTGATTTTATTGGTACTTGGAGCTTGTCTGTTTTACCTGAACAAGTTTTTCAATCGGTTTCGCGGTTGGATCAGCAAAAAACTTCACCAAAAATTAAGTAAGCTGAGGATCAAAGATTATGAGCTGATCAATCGGAAAAATGAACTGGCACTGATCAATAAGGCCCTGCACCTGGTGAAATTTGTGCTGATGTTTTTATTGGTATACCTGACCTTACCGTTGGTATTCCGCCTGTTTCCATGGACAAAGCCTTTGGGTGATAATTTGATGAACTTTGTCCTCAATCCACTCAAAAATATCTTTTCATCCTTAATCAATTTCATTCCTAACCTGATCACCATCCTGGTCATTTTCTTCGTTTTTCATTATGTGAAAAAAGTGATTAGATTCCTGGCAGGCGAAATCGAATCAGAGAAATTAAAGATCAATGGCTTTTATCCGGATTGGGCAAAACCAACTTATAATATCATCAAGATTGTTTTAAATGCCTTTATGTTGGTGGTGATCTGGCCTTTTATTCCCGGCTCAAACTCCGAAATCTTTAAAGGAGTATCCGTGTTCTTAGGCTTATTGATTTCTTTTGGTTCTTCATCAGCTATCAGTAATGGGGTAGCAGGGATGGTGATTACCTATATGCGACCTTTCAAAGTAGGGGATGTGGTGAAAATTGGAGACATTACAGGTGCTGTGCAGGAAAAATCCTTATTGGTTACCAGATTAAAGACCATTAAAAATGAGATTATCACGATTCCTAACAGTGCAATCCTGAATGGGAATACAGTCAATTATACGAGTTTATGTGTGGCTGACGGATTGATTATTCATACCACACTTACTCTAGGCTATGATATTCCATGGACAAAAATCCATGAACTGTTGATCAATGCAGCATTGGCAACGGAAGGAGTGATCAAAGAAAAACAACCTTTTGTATTGCAAACCAGTTTGGATGATTGGTATGTTTCTTATCAGCTCAATGCCTATGTATCCAGACCGGATATCATGGCGGTGATCTATTCTGAGCTGCATAAAAATATCCACGAGGCTTTTGATGCGGCAGGAGTAGAAATCATGTCGCCACATTATCAAGCCATCAGAGATGGGAATGCCAGTACTTTGCCGCAAAAAGTAACACAAGAAACCTCCATTTAAGAAGAAACATGGAGGAAAGCTTTCTTTCCATAAAAAAAAGGGATGTTGTTCAAAAACAACATCCCTTTTATATTTTCAGTACTTAAGGGCTTTTAAGTCCCTTAAATAAAGTATTTACTTAGTATCTGTAAGCCTCAGGTTTGAATGGACCTTCTACAGGAACACCAATGTAATCTGCTTGGTGTTGATCTAAAACGTCTAGTTCTACACCGATTTTAGCTAAGTGTAAACGTGCTACTTTCTCATCAAGGTATTTAGGGAGCACATAAACTTTGTTCTCATAATTAGCTGTGTTAGTCCACAATTCTAATTGAGCTAAAGTTTGGTTAGTGAATGAGTTAGACATTACGAAACTTGGGTGGCCAGTAGCACAACCTAAGTTTACTAAACGTCCTTCAGCCAATAAGATGATATCTTTACCATCAATGGTATATTTATCAACCTGTGGTTTGATCTCAATTTTAGTATCACCATAGTTAGTGTTTAACCAGGCAACGTCGATCTCATTGTCAAAGTGACCAATGTTACAAACAATTGCTTTGTCTTTCATTGATTTGAAGTGTTCTGCACGAACGATATCACAGTTACCAGTAGTAGTAACGATAATGTCAGCTTCTTTAACTGCAGTAGCGAATTTCTTCACTTCATAACCTTCCATTGCCGCTTGTAATGCACAGATTGGATCAATTTCAGAAACAATCACACGTACACCTTGTGAGCTTAATGATTCCGCAGAACCTTTACCCACATCACCATAACCTGCAACAACAGCTACTTTACCAGCCATCATTACATCAGTTGCACGACGAATCGCATCAACTAATGACTCACGACAACCGTATTTATTATCGAATTTAGATTTAGTTACTGAATCGTTAACATTGATCGCAGGTAAATGTAATGTACCATTTTTCATGCGCTCATATAAACGGTGAACACCAGTAGTCGTTTCTTCAGAAAGACCTTTGATAGCCGCAATTAGCTCAGGGTATTTATCGAAAACCATGTTGGTTAAATCACCACCATCATCTAAGATCATGTTTAATGGCTGACGCTCTGGGCCAAAATGTAAAGTTTGCTCAATACACCAGTCGAAATCAACTTCATTTAGACCTTTCCAAGCGTAAACCTGAATTCCTGCAGCAGCAATCGCAGCAGCAGCGTGATCTTGTGTGGAGAAGATGTTACATGATGACCAGGTTACTTCTGCACCTAGTTCTACTAAAGTTTCGATCAAAACTGCAGTTTGGATCGTCATGTGTAAACATCCTGCGATGCGTGCACCTTTTAATGGTTTTGAAGGACCGAATTCTTCGCGTAATGACATTAGACCAGGCATTTCTGCTTCTGCTAATCCAATTTCTTTACGACCCCATTCCGCCAGTGAAATGTCCTTTACTTTATACGGGACATAAGTTGTCTCTACTGATGACATATTTCTATATTTAAGTGATTAAATGCGAACTTTTACCCTTTTTAACAGCTGGACTGTAGCTTTACGTGGTCCTTTTTGTAAACAGGCTAATTATGCGACAAAATTACACAATAGTTTGGCCAAAATCAAAGGCTTCAACTCTAAAGAATTAGAATGAGTATAATATAACGCTGGAATGGCAATGGGAGCAGGGATATTCCTGATACTGAGCAGGAGAAGAGACTAGTTTCTAGTTAGAGTTGCCAAGGGGTTCAGTAGGGGTTGGTATAGGGTTTGGGTACTTAGACCCTATACCAACCCCTACTGAACCCTAACTGAACCCGTACCGAACCCTATCGGAACCTAGGATTCAGGCCAACTAGATCCAGGGATCATTTGATTAAATCTCAAGTACCAAGTCGTCTGTGTTGACAATACTGCCTTCAGTTAATACTACAGCCTTCACTACGCCGTCTTCTAATGCCGTAATGTTAGATTCCATTTTCATGGCCTCAATCATAAATAAGGCTTGGTTTTTCTTCACCACATCGCCGGCTTTAACAAAAACTTTTGACAGTAAGCCTTGTAATGGAGAACCAATATGTGTAGGATTCAGCTTGTCTACTTTGCGGTTTTCCGTTTTTGTAACCTCGATAGATTTATCCAGAATTTCAATATTCCGGGTTTGGCCATTTAGTTTAAAGAATACGGTACGCATGCCTATATCATCCGCCGGACCAATAGAGAGCAAACGGATCAGCAAAGTTTTTCCTTTGGCAATTTCTAGTGTGGTTTCCTCTCCGGGCTTCATGCCATAAAAGAAATAAGGACTTGGAATTACAGAAACATCGCCATAAAGTCTGAAAAACTTGATGGCCTCTGCAGTTACTTTAGGATAAAATTTGTAAGCCAGGTACATGGTGTAACTTAAATCACTGCCGAAATCATGCTTAAATGTTTCGAACTCGGCCTCTAAATTCAGGGCTTCCAGATGCTTGTTTGGCCTGTCGGTAAATGGCGTTTTTCCTTTCAGCAGAATGCGTTGTAAGGCTTCGGGGAAGCCTCCTGTTGGTTGGCCAATTTCACCCATAAAAAAGGAAACTACGGATTCCGGAAAAGCAAGTTGCGTCCCTCTGGCAAAAACATCTTCAGGGCTGATGTCGTTGGCCACCATAAATTGGGCCATGTCGCCTACTACTTTGGAGCTAGGCGTTACCTTTACAATATCTCCAAATAAGGTGTTTACCTCTGCATACCGCTGCTTGATGAGCTCAAATTTATCACCTAAACCCAGTGCTATGACTTGCGGTTTGAGGTTCGAATATTGTCCTCCAGGGATTTCATGTTCATATACTTCAGCAGAGCTTGCTTTTAATCCAGATTCAAATGGGTAGTAATATTCCCTCACAGTTTCCCAATAATTTGAATAGGCATTTAAGGATTTGATATCATAAGGGTTTTCCCGTTCGTGAAAGCGCATCATTTCTACGATAGAATTGAAATTCGGTTGTGAGGTGCTGCCGGATAAAGCAGCCAGAGCGCAGTCGATTACGTCAACTCCTGCCTCAATAGCCATCAGATAGGTGGCGGGTTGCAGAGAGGAGGTATCGTGAGTATGTAAATGAATCGGTATTTTTACCGTATCCTTAAGGGCTTCAATTAAAATTTTGGCAGCGTATGGTTTTAATAAACCGGACATGTCTTTGACACCCAGAATATGACTTCCCGCGTTTTCCAGATCTTTGGCCAGCTTTAAATAGTATTCCAGGTTATATTTACTGCGTTTTGGATCAAGAATATCGCCTGTATAACAAAGTGAGCCTTCTGCCAGACCATTGGTTTTTTTTCGGACCATTTCAATACAAGGGGCAATATTTTCCATCCAGTTTAGAGAATCGAAGATTCTGAAAAGATCGACTCCCTTTTCCCAGCTTTTCTCTACAAAAGACTCAATCAGGTTGTCTGGGTAAGCCGCGTAGCCAACACCATTACAGCCACGGATGAGCATTTGAATTAGGATATTGGGCATTGCAGCACGTAGTTTTTCCAGTCGACGCCATGGGTCTTCATGTAAAAAACGCAGACAAACATCAAAGGTTGCCCCGCCCCAGGCTTCCATACTAAAGGTTTGAGGATGATGCTTAGCAAAGCCCTCCGCTACTTTGAGCATGTCGTAGGTCCGCATTCTGGTGGCCAGTAAGGATTGGTGTGCATCCCTGAAAGTGGTATCGGTATAGTGTATTTTCTTTTCTGATTTAAGCCATTTTGAGAATTCTTCCGGCCCAAGTTCCCTTAACAGGTCTTTAGTCCCCTTAGGATATTCTTGTATGGCCAGGCTTGGAATTATTGGTTTTTCCAGTCGTTTATTTTCGTCTATTTCCAGCACATCAGGGTTGCCATTTACAGAGACCTCACCCAGATAGGTCAATATACGGGTTCCCCGATCTAGCCCTTTTTTAGATTCAAATAGTTCCGGGTGTTCTTGTATGAAGTTTACTGTTGCTCTTCCCTGGATAAAGATAGGCTGACTGATCAGGCTTTCCAGAAATTCAACATTGTTTTTTACCCCACGAATCCTGAATTCTCTTAATGCTCGGTGCATTTTCCTTGCGGCATCTTCTAAAGTGCGGCCACTTGTGCTCACTTTTACCAACATAGAATCAAAAAATGGACTGATTTTCATACCTGGATAAGTGCTGCCTTCATCTAACCTAATGCCAAAGCCGGTTGCATTTCTATACGTAATCAGCGTTCCATAATCGGGTTTGAAATTATCTGCAGGATCTTCTGTAGTGATACGGCATTGCATGGCAAATCCATTACAAGTGATGCTTTCCTGATTTTTAATGCCCAATTCTTCGTCGGATAGGTGGTAGCCATCTGCGATAAACAACTGGGTTTTGATCAGGTCGATGCCCGTAATCATTTCTGTAACGGTATGCTCTACCTGAATTCTAGGGTTTACCTCAATAAAATAAATAGCTTCCTGTTCATCAATTAAGAATTCTACCGTCCCTACATTGTTGTATTTTACGGCCTTTGCGATGGAGATTGCATAGTGGTAAAGCTGGTCTTTGGTTTGCTGAGTTAAGTTTAAGGCAGGCGCAACTTCTACAACTTTTTGAAAACGGCGCTGGACAGAGCAGTCGCGTTCAAAGAGGTGCAGCACTTCAGCATAGTTATCAGCTACGATTTGCACCTCTATATGCCTTGGCCGGTTGATAAATTTCTCAAGAAATACGGTGTCATCACCAAAAGCGTTTTTCGCTTCACTGCGCGCTTCAGAGAAGTTTCTTTTAAGCTGCTCTTCGTTATGTGCGATGCGCATTCCCCGGCCACCACCCCCAAAAGCAGCTTTTATCATTAATGGATATCCAATCCGATTGGCTTCAGATAAGGCTTTTTCGATCGTGTCTAGCGATATTTCACTGCTTTCTATGATGGGTAAGCCAGCTGTTTTAGCTACCTTTTTTGCAGTCACTTTATCTCCCAATGCAGCCATCACATCGGGTCGGGGGCCGATAAATACTATGCCGTTAGCCAAACATTGGCTGGCAAATTCTTCGTTTTCCGATAAAAAACCATATCCCGGATGAATGGCATCTGCCCCGCAATGTTTTGCCATGGCAATGATGCCATTGATGTCTAGGTATGGTTTTAAAGGTTCATGGTCTGAGCCGATCTGATAAGCTTCATCAGCTTTGTACCTGTGAAGAGAGTACCTGTCTTCATAAGTGTAAATAGCCACAGTCTGGATATTTAGCTCACTGCATGCCCGCTCAATACGAATTGCGATTTCACCGCGATTGGCAATCAACACTTTCTTGATGTTCATAGTTTGGTTGTAGATTAATATAAAAATATTACATTCTTATTGAATTAATCCTATCCAAATCATTTTATTATCAGTCAATTATATTGTAAAAATTACACTATCTGCTGCGGTTTTGACCTTCTTTTCTTGGCTAAGCTTTGGGCTGTGCTGGTTTTATGGGAGGCAAGGAGGGGTATGGAATAAATTATTTCATTGCTTCTCGCCTGATGGTTGTCGCAACCTGAAGTTCAAGGTAGATAAGTCCAAAAATAATGGCTATTTCGATCAAAAAGTAACTAACTCCGATAGGGCTAAGTAGGGGGTAATAGATGAATAAAAGTGCCATTGTCAAAATACAATAAAGTGAGTTGGCAATACTTGTTGCGATGATGAATGGTGTCCAATACGCTTTTAAGAACAAAAAACAGATGGCTGAAAAGCTGCATAAAAAAGCAACGATAATGGAAAGGTAAGTCAATACAGTTTGAGGCATTCCAAAATATTCATAGAAATTTCTCAATACCACAAACAGAAAAAATACAGTAAGTATTGCCCCTAGGCTGTCTATCAAGAATATCTTTCTTGGATTTCCTGCTAACTGATTTATATAGTTTCTAACTATACCGGCCATAAAATTGTTTTATAAACTAATGTAAGCAATATTATTGCTTTACATTTTTTTTGCTTGGTGATAAGTTTTGGGCTTGATCCGTCATTTTAGCATTTGGAGATGCCAGATTTTTTGGATTTTCTTGATTTTTTTGGGCTAAAAAAGAAGGGCAAGCGACCGTTTAAACGTGCTTGCCCTTTATGCTCCCGAGACTGGGCTCGAACCAGTGACCCTCTGATTAACAGTCAGATGCTCTAACCAGCTGAGCTACTCGGGAATCCTTCGATTAAGAGGTTATTCTTGTTTTTGAAAACTTAAATAATTCCCTTTTTTTCGGTGTGCAATATTAGGAGTTTTTCCCCGATTATAAAAGCACTAGGGCAAGTTTTTTTAAGATTTTAAATTAAGCCCCTAATTTAGTGCGAATTAAAATTCAATTTTTATTTTCTGAAAACCGTCGAAACAGGGTTGGAGACGATTAAATGGATAAAATCAAAGTAATTTAAAGGTAAAATCAGGGCCAGAAGCTAGGTATTTCTTTGATGCTACTACCCGTTGCTGTACATTTGTATGGATTAACGAATAAAAAATAGAAAATATGTATCCTGAATATTTAGTAGAACCAATGCGTGCTGAACTTACTAAAGTAGGTTTTGAAGAGATGAAAACTGCAGCAGATGTAGACAGTGCCATCACCGCTGAAGGTACCGTGTTTGTAGTAGTAAACTCTGTTTGTGGTTGTGCAGCAGCAAATGCTCGTCCAGCAGCAAGATTAGCAGCAGCAAATGAAAAACATCCTGATAAATTGATTACCGTTTTTGCAGGTATGGAAAAAGAAGCAGTGGATAGAGCTAGAGGTTATATGATGCCTTTCCCTCCATCTTCTCCATCTATGGCTTTATTCAAAGATGGTAAATTGGTTCATATGATTGAACGTCACCAAATCGAAGGCAAACCAGCACAAATGATCGCTGATAGCTTAATCGGTGCTTTTGAGCAATACTGCTAATCGCTATTATATAGTAGGCGATAAAAAATATAATAAAAAGGGGCTGGCTTCATTGAAACCAGCCCCTTTTCTTTTACAGTGTTTTTATTCCTGCTCTGTCAGGTCCTAAAAATCCTTATTCAGTAATTTCTCCAGCTCTCCAAAAGATACATTCATTCGGACCCTTCCTTGTTTTGCATAGGCAATTTCTCCGGTTTCCTCAGAAATGATAACCGCTACCGCATCAGTTGTCTCTGATACTCCAATCCCTGCTCTATGGCGTAAGCCAAATTGCGGTGGAAGCTTGTCGTTGTCCGTTAAAGGCAAGATACAACTGGCACTTTTGATCTTATTCTCTGCAATAACTACCGCTCCATCGTGCAGCGGACTATATTTTTGAAAAATACTCTCTAGAAGTCTTTTCGATATTTTAGAATCTATAATTTCACAACTGTTGGCGAAAAGCTGATCGTCATAAAATTTCACAAACACAATTAAGGCACCTGTCCGTGATTTTTTCATGCTTTTACAAGCGTCAATGATGGGTTTGATGCGGACTAAATTGTCTCTTTCGATATTTTTACTGCCGAAAAGATATCCCCACCATGCTTTATTCTGTTGTAGGAAGGTATTTTTCCCAATCAATAAGAGGAAACGCCGGATCTCCGGCTGAAAGATCACAATCAAGGCAATAATCCCCACACTCATGAACTTATTGATAATGGTTGATAGCAACCTCATGTTGAGCTGCTCTACCGCAAACCAGATGATCAGAATGATCAACATCCCCAGTAGCAAGTTTACCGCCAGCGTATTCTTAATCAGGTTATAGATATAATAGATCAGGAGCGCGACAAATATAATGTCTACCACATCCGTTAATGATACCCTTAAAAAATCGAAATCAAATCCTTTCATTATGCCCAAGTTAGGTATTTTTTGATATTAATGCGATCTGGTCTTTTCAACCAGGGCAATACACTCTGCCGCAGCTTTTACATCATGTACCCTAAGGATTCCTGCACCTTTCATTAAGGCAATCGTATTCAGAATAGAAGTTCCGTTTAAGGCTTGCTGTGGATCATTCCCTAAAAAATTATAGATCATCGATTTTCTGGAAAACCCTACCAGTAATGGCAGCTCGAAAATATCAAGGTCTTGTAGCTGGTTCAGTAATTGGTAATTTTCATCAGTTGTTTTCGCAAAACCAAACCCCGGATCCAGGATAATGTCTTTTACGCCTAACTTTTTTAGTCTGGCGATTTTATCAGAAAAATAATCAATCAGGTCTAATGCGATATTCGAATAACCAGTTTGTTGTTGCATGTTTTGTGGCGTTCCTCTCATGTGCATCAGGATATAAGGAACCTGTAAATCTGCTACGGTCTGGAACATGGCCTCATCTAATTCTCCTCCAGAAATATCATTGATCAGATGCGCTCCGGCTTCCACACTTTCTTTCGCCACTTTGGCGCGGAAAGTATCAATAGAAAGCCAGGCCTCCGGGAATTCTTTACTGATGATTTCTACTATAGGCACCATCCGTTTCAGCTCTTCCTCCGTACTCACTTCCGCAGCACCGGGGCGTGAAGAATAAGCACCAATGTCTATGAACTTAGCCCCTTCATTTAGAAAGGCTTCCGTACGCCTTAAGGCATCATCTGCAGTGTCAATTCTGCTATTATTGTAAAATGAATCCGGAGTAAGGTTGAGGATTCCCATCACTGTAGGCTTGCTGATGTCAACAAGCTTGCCTCGTAGGTTTAGTGTGGTTTTTGGGTTTAAAAATGTATCTTTAGCCATCGTATAAAACAAAAATACGGTATTTAAATAGCTTTAAACTAAATATTTTAATTGTTTTGGCAACAAACACATCTCAAGAATTCGATTCAGTAATTGCGGTTTGTAAATCGCTTTTTATAAAGAAAACAAAGGACTATGGAACAGCATGGCGCATACTTAGGCCATCCTCCATTACCGACCAGATTTTTATCAAGGCACAGCGCATCCGTACCCTGGAAGAAAAAAAAGTATCCATGGTAGATGAAGGCATTATTCCGGAATATATTGGCATCATCAATTATTGTGTAATGGGCATGCTTCAGCTGGAATTAAGCGCGGAAGATACTTACGATTTGCCACTAGAGCAGGTCGAGCAACTTTATGATGAAAAAGTAACACTTACCAAAGAATTGATGTTCGCTAAAAATCATGATTATGGCGAAGCATGGAGAGATTTACGCATCAGCTCCTTAACCGACCTGATCCTGATGAAAATTTTAAGAGTAAAACAGATTGAAGATAATTCCGGTAAAACATTGGCCTCAGAAGGGGTGGATGCCAATTATCAGGATATGCTCAATTATTCGGTTTTTGCATTGATTAAACTTGGAGTAAAATAATGAAGAAAATTGCCCTGAATTTTGCCAGAATATTTGTTGGTGTCCTTTTTATCTTTTCCGGACTGATTAAAGCGAATGACCCATTGGGCTTCGGTTATAAGCTGCAGGAATATTTTGAAGTATTTCACCTGCCTTTTTTAACTGGCATCGCCACCGGAATTGCCATCTTACTTTGTGTAATGGAAATTGTGCTTGGTGCATTGCTACTCTTTGGCTTTTGGGCTAAAAAGGTCACTTCTGGCTTATTAGTAGTGATTGTTTTTTTTACTTTCCTGACTTTCGTATCCGCAGCCTTTAAAGTAGTGACCTCTTGTGGTTGCTTTGGAGATGCAATCCCTTTAACACCATGGCAGTCTTTCTCTAAGGATCTAGTGCTATTGGTATTGATCGTTTACCTTTTCATCCATAAGGATTTAATCTGCCCTATCACCACTAACCGTAGCTGGCAAAGTGCTTCCCTGGCCATTGTCCTATGTGCTTCGCTGCTGTTTAGCCAGTATACTTACAGCAGATTGCCAATCCTGGATTTTCTGCCTTATAAAGTAGGTGCAAACATTCCGGCACTCATGGCAACACCTCCGGGAGCAGAACCTGATGAATTCCTGATCATGTACAACATGAGCAATAAGAAAACAAAGGAGAAAAAGGTGATGAGCGATAAGGATTACCTGAAAACGGAGATCTGGAAAGATGAAAACTGGGAGATTGTAGGTACACCCGAAAAGAAACTGATCAAAAAAGGTTACGAACCTAAAATTAAAGATTTGCTGATCAGCGATGCTTCCGGTACAGATTATACCAAAGAACTGATCGAAAATCCTTATTATAACCTGGTTTATGTAGCCTATAACCTAAAAGATACCGATGAAGAGGGGATGGGCAGATTAAACGCCCTGGCCTTAAATGCCGCAGAACAATTTAACATTAGAACGGTTTTGCTAACCTCAAATTCCGCACAGGATGCACAGGCTTTTAGTAAGAAAATGAAGCTGTTTACAGAAGTTTTTTATGCAGACGCAGTTCCTTTAAAGAGTATGGTTAGGGCTAATCCAGGGGTGTTATTATTGAAAAACGGTGTCGTTATTGACAAGTGGCACTACAATGCGATACCTTCTTTTGAAGTGCTTTCCGAAAAATATTTTAGTAAATAAAAGATGCTGTACTACGCCCTCAAGAAGTTTTTCTACGGACTGGCGGTCATGCTGGGCGTATTGAGTGTGGTATTTTTGTTGTTTAATGTATTACCGGGCGATCCAGCCAGAATGACAATGGGGCAACGCTCCGATGTGCAGTCACTGGAAGCCGTCCGTAAAGAATTTGGCCTGGATAAATCCAGGCCAGTTCAGTTTTTTCTATACCTGAACGACCTCTCTCCAATTAGCATTCATGAACAGACTGCCGAAAATAAAGCAAAGTATCACTATGTGAAATTGCTGGCCATTGGAAATGAAGTAGTCGTATTAAAATGGCCTTATCTACGCAGGTCTTATCAAACCAAAAGAGAAGTAACCACCATATTAAAAGAAACGGTTCCGAATACTTTCGTACTCGCTTTATCAGCTATGATTTTTGCCACCATTACCGGTGTTTTTCTAGGGGTAGTTTCTGCAGTACATAAGGATACCTGGATCGATAAAGCGGCAAATACATTTGCCATTCTGGGAATTTCTGCCCCTTCATTTTTTGCTGGAATCATTATCGCATGGCTTTTTGGCTTTGTATGGAGCGATTATACCGGCCTAAATATGTCCGGTAGCCTATATAGCTACGATCCTTTTAAGGGTGAAGTCATGACCCTGAAAAATCTTTGGCTGCCAATGCTGACCCTCGGTTTAAGACCCCTGGCGATTATCGTGCAGTTAACGCGTAGCGCAATGCTCGATGTACTGGCTCAGGATTATATCAGAACAGCCAAAGCAAAAGGTTTGAGCAGAAATGCGATCATTTATAAACATGCGCTTAAAAATGCTTTAAACCCAGTCATAACAGCTATTTCCGGTTGGTTTGCAGGTTTATTGGCGGGTTCGTTTTTTGTAGAATATATTTTTGGATACAATGGATTAGGAAGAACTACAGTCACCGCACTCGAAATGTCAGATTTTCCAGTGGTAATGGGCGCAATTCTTTTTATTGCCTTTATATTTGTAGTGATCAATATTCTGGTAGACTTATTATATGCCGCAATTGATCCTAGAGTTAAACTTGCTGAATAAAAATGAAAATATTTCTGATTGGATTTATGGGTTGTGGTAAAAGTACGTTAGGTAGAAAACTGGCGACTAAACTGGGTTATGATTTTATTGACTTGGATCACCAGATTGAAATGCTCGCAGGGATGCCTATAGGGGAGTATTTCGCCGCTAACGGAGAACCTGCCTTCAGAATTTTTGAAAGTAAAACGTTAAAAGAATTCAACTATCCGGACAATTGCGTTGTGGCAACCGGTGGTGGTGCACCTTGTTATTTTGACAATATGCAATGGATTAATGAAAATGGACTTTCCATCTATATAGAAATGCCCCCAACTGCTTTGGCGAAACGCCTGGAGAGTGGAAAGGATAAACGCCCATTGTTAAAAGATATGAATGAAGTAGAGCTCATCGCCTTTATCAGCCATAAATTGGAAGAACGTAATCCTTTCTATTTGCAAGCTAGTCAGGTGGTAAGTGGCATCAGCCTTACGCCAGATGCCTTAAGGGTATTGGTATTATCTGATGTTTAAAGGTCTTCTTTTTCAAATTGTTCCTCGATATATTTAATATGGGTTCTGCCGTGTGGAGCCGGATTACCATCTTCATCTACATTTACAAACACCATTTTATCAATGGTAAGGATGCTTTTTCTGGTGATCTTATTCCGCACTTCACAACGCATGGTTAATGAGGTATGTCCGAAATCCGTAGCCGTAATCCCCATCTCTATGATATCCCCCTGTTTTGCAGAACTGACAAAGTTGATCTCCGAAATGTATTTAGTCACCACTCTAGGATTGCCCAATTGTACAATCGCATAAATTGCCGCCTCTTCGTCGATCCAACGGAGCAAGCTCCCGCCAAACAAAGTCCCGTTAGGATTTAGATCTTCTGGTTTTACCCATTTTCTAGTATGAAAATTCATAAGCCTTATTTTGTTCAAAATTAATCATTTAAGACTCGATGAATCTCAGAACGGTGTCAAAGATTGTTATTTTACCATTGTGGTTTTTTCTTCATTTGATAGTCTACAGAAAATGGTCCTGAGCCAATTACCCAGAATAAGATCAATAACATCAATACGATGATGGAAAGCCATAATTCTGAGTTTAGAAATGAGAAGCCCCTGGATAGGTTAACGAAAAATACTGCGCCCAGTAGAATTGGAATCTGAATGACTACTGCAAATCTGGTGAGTAGGCCCAGCACAATCAATAGGCCGCCTACCAAATGGACAAACCCAATAATATGTACCAGCAAACTCGCCATCATCCCCGAAAAACTGTACACACTATTTTGTAAGAGTAAATCCTGTAAGGCTGCTGTATTGCTCACAATCGCAATACCCTTACCAAATATCAATAGCCCTAAGACAATTCGAACCGCGTCCAGCCATTTGGCATGATGCAAGTCCCCCCAGTGTTCAATCCGTTGAATAACAGTCATGATATACCTCCTTGTTTTAAACAATTTGCTACTTGAAGTTAAGCAGAATAAACAAGATTATCAAGGAGTTTTTTGGTTAATTTACTGTTGTTCAGTTGTTTATTTCTGATCTAAAAAGATCCGACAGATAAATGAAAATCAAATGACACTTTCTGTTCTAAAACTGTGTTTTTACCTGAATTTTGTTTTTTTATTACTTTATTTTATTTTAATCAATTGATATACAGCGACTAAATTCGGTTAAAATAATTTTCCATGTCACCACTTCGATAGGTTTTGTAGTTTATATTTGCCATGTATGAATTAAAATATAATCCCCTATTATCTTGAGATTCTAATACAATAATCAACGTTCTCAATTATTTGTTGATTTACCGCTTTGCATTTATGCGTTATCGCAAAACGGGTTATTAGAACGCATGTTAATAACATTCAATATGTCCCCCCTATATTGAATTATCCCCCTTCATGGCATTCGGTAGGAATGCCATGAAGTTTGTTTTTTCTTTTTATATCTATCTATGATCTATTTATTCCAAATTAATTATTAATATACACTAATGAAAATCAGTCATTTGATGCTGCAGAGCGTGTTTTTGCGGAATTTAACTTGCAGCTTTAACTAAATAAATAATTTATTATTATTATTTTTCCAAAGAATTCAAAGTGATTTTAAATAAAATTCCTTTTTATTGCATGGTTTTTGTGTTTGAGCCTAATATTTATTTATTGCATTAAAATTTTCTTCTACACCATTCGTTTTAGCTATTTTCCATTTTGTCCTTTATAAGAATTCCTCATTATTATGGTAAACAAAGAACCCACAGAAGCAATTAAAAGCCGTTTATTGACGGAACGTAAGCTGATTGATGCAGTTGGTGCGATAATAAAGGCCAAAGGTTATCGTGCATTGGGCGTCAATGAAATCGCCAGAGAAGCAAAAGTCAGTAAGAAACTAATCTATAGGTATTTTGAAAATGTAGACCGACTAATCGAAACCTATGTGATCGAAAAAGACTACTGGCTGTCCTATAAAAAAACTATCTCCAATGATATTGAAGGGATCAATAAAAAAAGTGCCTTGATTGACACGATTTCCTCTCTCCTTGAAAAACAATTTGAATATTTCTGGAATGAAGAAGAAATGCAAAAGATCATTCTATGGGAGATTTCTGAAAGAACGGTCTTACTGGATAGCGTATGTAAGGTACGGGCAGAACAGGGAGATGTATTGCTGGAAATGTCAGATCCTTATTTCAAAAATTCGCCTGTTAGCCTAAGAGGAGTGTCAGCCCTGTTGGTTTCCGGAATTTATTATATGGTGCTCCATGCCAAGAAAAATGACAGTACCATCTGCGGACTGGATATCAATTCGGCAGCAGGAAGAGCCGAAGTTCAAAGGTCCATCCGACACATCATCGAATGGGCATTTCAGGCAGGGAAAACGAAAAATAAGACTACCTAAAAGTCTCAAATTGCGGTTGTAGAATGGCCGAAAAGGTCGTTCTCGGTGGAAGGTTCAGGTATGGGTAGGTGACCTTCGACAAATATAACCCTTGAGGATGCGCAGGGGTAATCAGTTTTGGTGTTTCTTTACTGATCAAGTAATGCTCAAATTCGTCAATACTCAACTCTCCCTTTCCGATTTTCAATAATTGTCCCATAATTATCCGGATCATCTTCCCTAAAAAGCGATTAGAAGAGATTTGAAAGCGTAAACGGTCTCCACTGCTGTCTACGGTTAACCCAGCCGACATCACATTGCAGATCGTATGCTCGTACTTATCCGGACTAGTGCAAAATGCCCGGTAATCTTTGTAAAGCGGCAATAAAGCTGCAGCTTGTTTCATTTGATCAAAACGGAGATCTGGTAATAGGTAATACGAACTTAGCCCATTTAAAAAAGGACTTTTATAGGTATGGATAAAATAATCATAGCAACGTTGTACGGCATCAAAACGGGCATGGGGTAAACCTTCCATAGGAATGATGTCAAAAATAGCAATGCTGCCAGGTAACAATTTGTTTAACCGGAACATCAGGTCGAAATCCCAGGCTTGCTCAATGTCCATATGAAAAAAGAACTGACTGGCATGAACATGCGCGTCGGTACGGCCACAGCCATTAATAAATACCGGTGTTTTCAGAATTTGTGTCAGCGCATTTTCTATAACGCCCTGTATGTTCATTACCCCTGGTTGCTTTTGCCATCCATTAAAATGAAGGCCATGGTAGCCTATGTGTACGAAATACCTCAATGTCTTATCTTCTTGCTCTCTTGTTTAACTCTTCTATTGGCATATTCATCATTCTTCCAATTGGCTGTTTGCCCCTGTAAGTAATCACTCTTAACATCTTTGCGTCTTTTGGTGGCGTAAGTTTTTCTGTATACTTCGGATAAAAACGATCCGGAAATGAGTTGTCAAAACTGTAATAGATATCCAGTCCTGAGACCTCTGTGCTCAACTCAATAACCAGCTGCTTATCAGGAGATCTGCTCACTTTAAATATCGGATCATATACACTAGGTGCATATTTGGTCTCCGCAATATCCAGCCTTTGAAAATGCTGCTCCACTCTTCCAAAAAAGTTTTCCCAGTTTTTCTTTTCTTTAGGAGACCATACCGATTCGGCAATGGCCATTCCTCTTGGCCAGGTCATGTATTCCGCCTGACGGATATTAGTCACCTGTTCTGTCCAAAGGTTGGCTTGTCCGCCTTTAATGTATTTTGGATCTACACCGGCAGGAATTGGGTCAAATTCATAAGCTTTGCTCAAACGTAGGGAGGCATACACCCTTGGTTCCGTAATCTGATCAGCCTGCATGTAATCCAGATAGGCATAAGTACTTGGACTCATCACGACATCATGCTGCTTCATGGCCGCATCAATACCATATTTCATACCCCTCCAGCTCATTACTGCTGCAGATGGAGATAAATCTCCATCCATGATCTCATCCCAGCCCATGAATTTTTTGCCTTTAGATTCTATAATTCCTTGTACACGTTTCTCAAAATATCCCTGTACCTGATGCATATTTTTTAATCCCTCTTTTTGCATCAATGCTTTAATCGCATCGCTTTTCTGCCAGAAGTTAAATGGAGCTTCATCTCCACCCATGTGGATATATTCGAACGGGAAGAGTGCCGCGACCTGTGTAATCACTGTATCTAGGAAACTATATACTTTTTCATTTGCCGGACAAAGGGTGTTGTCTACCAATGCCGTCGGTGGCGCTCCTCTGGACCAATCCATGATTCTTTCGCCAGAGCGCACACGGTAGTTTTCCGCTCCTGGAGTACAGGAAAGCTCCGGATAAGACGCAATGGTGGCCAAACTATGTCCAGGGACATCAATCTCAGGCATGATGTTGACAAATCGATCCTGGGCATATTGAATGAGTTCTTTTAAATCTTCCTGGGTATAAAAACCGCCATATGTACGAGGTTCATCTGGTGTAGGAGGGATGAAATTCCCAAATTCTCCGGTTTTCTTCACACTCCATGCTCCAACTTCGGTTAGTTTTGGATAACCTTTGATCTCTATTCTCCAGCCTTCATCATCGGTAAGGTGTAAATGAAGGAGGTTATATTTGTAGCGAACCATGGCATTGATGTATTGTTTTACCTCTTCTTTAGTAAAGAAATGGCGCGCTACATCTAGCATTAAGCCTCTCCAGCCCACACGTGGGTAATCTGTGATTTCTACACATGGAGCTGACCAACGAATATTTGATACTGCTTCTTTACTTTCTATTTCTTTTGGGAAAAGTTGTACCAGACTTTGTGCCCCATAATATAATCCTGCCGATTTATTTGCCCTGATCAGAATCTGATTGGGTTTAATTGTCAATTGATATCCTTCGTTTCCTAAAAGAGGATTTTGCTTGTCGTTTAGAATTAACCTGATTTGGGCATGGTCACCGGTATGTCCGCTTACGATGGATACGTAACTTCCCGTAGGAATGGATAGTCGTTCCTGTAAAAAACTGGAAACCTGTTTGATTTCTGGATTTGCCGGCGACTGGATCGTTACATTTTGAGGTAAAATGAAATGTCCATTTTGTTTAATCACAGAAACGGGTTCTGGAATGATAGCAATTTCGCTAGGAAGGAGGTTTGAGGTAACAGGCCCGGTAATATTTAGAGGAGCCTGACTAAAACCAGCAGCGCTGATCAGACTGCAAAATGCAAACAGGAGTAATCTTTTCATAGCAAGGGTAACCAGATTTTGAGGTATTTTAAAGTCTAAAAACTGCCGCAATTTATCAATAAAAAGGCATATAATATGGCGATGGTGCTATTTTAGCGCATCAAGTACCTTGAATAACTTCTTGTTAATACCCGATCCATTGTAGTTGTTGATGTTGATGACGATGATATATTTGTTGCCCGATTTATCGGTATGGTAGCCGGCATAAGCAGATACATCAGCAATGCTGCCGCTTTTAAGCTTCATGCCATTGTTGTCAGGCAAGGATTTATAGAACTCAGGGAACCAACTTTCTTTTTGTGATTGGAAAAGGATTTCAGCCATTGCCATTGGCGTTACTCTGGTTGCAGGTGATAGTCCGCTGCCGTCTGTAATGTTCAGTGCATGTCTGTCCAATCCTTTTGCCGCCCAGAAATTGATTTCTGTTTGTGCCCCATTGGCAGTAGTTGGTAGTTTCCCGGATTTCCATGCCAGCGTTTTTAAGAGGTGTTCCCCATATAGATTGACGCTTTTTTTATTGAACCAATAAACGATCTCTGACAAAGTAGGAGAGCTGATGGTAATGAGTTTTTGCTGAATTGCGGGTAAGGCTTGTTGATCTGCAGCCATTAATCTTGCTGTGCTGGGCAGAAATTGTGTAGAGATGCCAATACGTTTCAAAGTGTCTTGTAGACGATATGCGGCATCAAAAGCAGGGTTAGGTACAGCAGTAGAAACACCAGGTTTGGAAATTCCTAATGCCCAGGTTCCGCGAAGATAAGCCAGATTGCCGTCGGGAGGTAGGTAAGAATAAGCATGATCTCCGCTACCTTCAGCTCCCGCTTTTAATTCGTTCACAATCTTTAGGTAAGGCATTTCCGGAACTACTTTTAAGATTGATACCGGTTGATCAGCAGTGGTATTGGCTTTCAAGTGGATGTCGAACTGGTTTTCGCGCCAGCTGAGCGCTGAAGCACCAGCCCCATAATAATTGCCTATGTCTTGCCAGATCCAGCCATCTGGTGTACTCTGACTACCCCAGATGCTATCATCTCCAATAATTTTACCTTCAATTTTTTTAATTCCTGCACGCTGAATAGCATTGACCCATTGTTGCAGAATGTAATTTTCTTTCGTGTTTTGGTAACGCCAGGAACCCAATGTCGGATCTCCGCCGCCAACAATGATGAGGTCGCCTTGTAAAGTGCCATCCGTGCTAATGTTGCCACTGTAAGCAAGGGTAGTCTGGTATTGAAAATCTTTGCCCAGCATACTGAATGCCGTTGCAGAGGTAATGGTTTTTAGAGTAGAAGCGGTAGCCAGCCCCAGCTCTTCATTCTTGCCTAGCAACAACTTTCCTGTGTTCGCATCCAATACGCATAATCCAATGATCGCATGTTTTGCCTGGCTATCGTCCTTTAGCACCTGATAAGCCTGGTCCAGCTTCTCTATTGGGCTTTGCGCATTAGCAAGCTGTTGTAAAAAGATCAGGGATAACAGGGCAATTTTTCTGACAATATTCATGAAAAGGTAATTAGAAGATAAAAAGGTATTAACGAAAAAATGAGGTACAGATTGCCTTTTATAGCGTTCCATACCTCAATGATTTTTATAGATTGGAGATTAAACCAGGTCGTTTTTGATCAGGTATTCTGCAATCTGAACAGCATTGGTTGCTGCTCCTTTACGAAGGTTATCTGCAACGATCCAAAGGTTTACTGAATTTGGCATAGATTCATCACGTCTGATTCTTCCAACAAATACTTCATCTTTTTCATGAGCATCTTTAGGCATTGGATATTTCAGGTTGGCGATGTCATCAACTACAACGATTCCTGCTGTACTAGCCAATAATTCTCTCAATTCAATTACATCAAAGTCGTTTTCAAACTCTATGTTTACCGACTCCGAGTGTCCACCCATTACTGGAATACGAACGGTAGTAGCCGTTAAACGGATGCTATCGTCGCCCATGATTTTATTGGTTTCTTTGATCATTTTCATCTCCTCTTTTGTGTATCCGTTTTCTTCGAAAACATCAATCTGAGGAATTACGTTTAAATCAATCGGGTAAGCATAAGCCATAGGGCCATCAGTGATGCCTTTACGCTCATTCATCATTTGTTCTACTGCTTTTACACCAGTACCTGTTACTGACTGGTAAGTAGAAACAACAACACGTTTGATCTTATATTTATCATGTAATGGTTTTAAGGCCACTACCATTTGAATAGTTGAACAATTTGGATTTGCAATGATCTTATCATCAAGAGATAGTTCATGAGCATTCACTTCCGGAACCACTAATTTCTTAGATGGATCCATGCGCCATGCAGATGAATTGTCAATTACTGTGGTTCCTGCCTCAGCGAAACGTGGGGCATGTTCTAATGAGGTGCTGCCACCCGCAGAGAATAAAGCAATATCAGGTCTCATTGAAATTGCAGTATCCATGTTTACAATAGCATACTTCTTACCCTTAAAAGTGATTTCTTTACCTACACTTTTTTCAGATGCAACCGGAATTAACTCGGTTAACGGGAAGTTACGCTCTTCTAACACTTTTAACATTACGGTACCTACCAGACCGGTGGCGCCTACAACTGCAATTTTCATTTTTTTAATTGTTTTTTATAGTTCTTATTAATTTATAGTATTCAGTTTTTGGTAATAAGTTCTTTAGTTTACTGGCCTTATTTCGGGCATATTTTTCAAATATGGTGAAATTTTTGTGCTTTTTGATGCTAAAGTACTCAAAACTTGCATTTTAATGAGCTTTACAGATCATTAGGAAGGTATTCCATAGTATACTGATCTATTAGTCATTTCGGTTAAAGATTAAAGGGCATAAAAAAAGGGAAGTAGTTTCGTAAACCACTTCCCTTGATATTTTAAGATCTTATTCTTAAACCAATTCGCGATTTACGTAATCAATGCTTTGCTTAATGCTTACAAAAGGATCCTTTGAGAAGTTTTCCTGTTCCACAATAGCATACTTCAATCCTGCCTGCTTAGCATGTTTAAAGAAAGATTTGAAATCAATTGTACCAGTTCCTACTTCTGTATTGATGCTATGGTTTGCTTTGTCCATATCCTTTACGTGCCACATTGGGAAACGTCCAGGGTATTTATTAAAGAAAGCAATAGGATCATTACCTGATCTTACTACCCAGTATAAGTCCATTTCAAACTTCACCAGGTTTTTATCAGTTTCTTGTAGCATCACCTCATATCCGGTTTTGCCATCATATTTTTTGAATTCAAAATCATGGTTATGGTAAGCGAGTTTCAATCCTGATTTTTTACAGATTTCTGCAGCCTGATTCAGACGCTCAGAAACTTTTTTGTAATCATCTAGACTTGATCTTAAGCTTTCTCCCATCCATGGAATGGTAAGGAAGTCCATCTTAAGGCCGTTTGCGCCTTCGATAGCGATTTTCAACTCGTCTTGGTTTCCGTCTTTTAAGAATGAATCCAGTCCAAAGTGTCCACTAGGTGCTTTCAGTCCATTGTTGTCTAATAGGCTTTTGAAAGCTTTAGCATCCATCCCAAAATAGCCGCCTTTTGCAGAGTAACCGTAAGTTTCTACTTCTTTATAGCCTGCTTTAGCTACTTTCTCAATCACACCCTTAGGGTCTTTACCAATCACTTCTCTCAAAGTGTACAGTTGAAGTCCAACAGGTTTTACCTTAGCAAAGGCATGCGCAAATGAAGGAAACAACAGGGCTCCTGCTGCAGCCATTCCCGCGTTTTTTATAAATGTTCTTCTAGAGTTCATAACTTTTGATTTATACGTCACAAATATTTACGGCGTCTCTCAGGGATTTGATTTTATCTTTATACTTGGGAATAAATTCCTGGGCAAGATAACCTTTAAATCCCGTTGCTAATATAGCTTTTATAATCGCGGGATAAAATAACTCCTGAGTATCGTCTATTTCATTTCTTCCGGGAACGCCGGCAGTATGGTAGTGAGAGATGTACGGATGGTACTTTTTGATGTTGCTGATCACATTGCCTTCATCAATCTGCATATGGTAAATGTCATATAGCAATTTGAAGTTTTCTGAACCTAATCTTTTAGCCAGTTCGGCACCCCATTTGGTGGTGTCACACTGGTAATCAGTATGGTCAACTTTGCTGTTTAACAATTCCATTACTAATACCACATTGTGTTTTTCGGCAATACCGATCACTTGTTTCAAGCCTTCCACACAATTGTTGATGCCTGTTTCGTCATCTTTTCCACGACGGTTGCCGCTAAAACAGATCAATTGTTTATAACCCGCTGCTGCAACCTTAGGAATCATTTCCGTATAGTTTTTAATCAACGTAGCATGAAATTTAAGGTCATTCCATCCATCAACCAGGTTGATTTCTGCACCATTACACATGGAAGAGTCCAGTCCATGCTTTTTTAAAGTAGACCATCCAGCAGGACCAACAAGGTCAATCGCCTTAATTCCGATCTTTTTGGCCTCGATGCATAGGGCATCTAATTCCATATCTCCAAAGCACCAGGCACACACAGAATGGTTTACATTTCCTTTTAATGCAGTAGATTTATAAGGCTCCATAGCAAAGCTTGGCAATGTTGCCGAAACGCCTAATGTAGCGGTTCCGGCAACGATGTTTTTTAAGGCAGTTCTCCTGCTTAGTTCCTCAGCCATTAGGCATTCAATTGAATTTCTTCTTTTTTCTTATCTGTAAAGAAAAGAGCAAATAATAAGAATACAACCAAGGCAATACCTGAAGGAATAATCCACACCATTTTCCAATCAAATGAGCCATCAGCAAGTTTGTAAGTATCGGTAATATACCCTGCTACTTCAAATCCGATCAACATACCTACACCGTAAGTAGCCAAAGTGATTAAACCCTGAGCAGAACTTTTATACTTATCACCAGCAATAGAGTTGGTATAAATTTGTCCAGATACGAAGAAGAAGTCATAGCAAATACCGTGAAGGGCAATGCCGATGATCAGCATAAAACCTAAATCACTTGCATTTCCGTAAGCAAAAAGGGCATAGCGTAAACCCCAGGCAAGCATACCTACCAGAATGGTTTTCTTGAATCCAAATTTGGTGAAAAACACAGGAAGTAACAAAAGAAACAGTACTTCTGAAACCTGTCCAATCGTCATCTTACCAGTTGGATCTGCTACACCTACATTAGTTAGAAATGGGTGTGCATTCTGGTAATAGAAGGCCAGAGGGATACAAATCAGAATAGATGAGATAAAGAAAATCGCAAAGTTTTTATCTTTTAATAATTTTAACGCATCTAATCCTAAGATTTCTGATACTTTAACTTTTTCGCCTGCAACAGCTTTAGGAGGTGTTTTTGGTAATGCAAAACTAAACAAACCTAATACTACAGAAGCAATACCTGCCATTAGGAAGGTGTTTTTAAGTAATCCTTCTTTTGCAGCTTCTGCAGAATCCCAATGGAAATAGAAGCTGATCAATAAACCAGCAGCAATCCATCCGATAGTACCGAATACTCTGATCGTTGAGAATTCTTTTTCCGGATCTTTCATTTGATTGAAGGAAACAGAGTTGACTAATGCCAGGGTAGGCATAAATAAAATCATATAAGCCAATACGTAAGGATAGAATACGCTGATGTCTGTGGCATTATACATTTGGTACATAAGTACAGCACCAATCAGGTGTAGCACGCCAAGGATCTTTTCGGCGTTAAAATAACGGTCAGCAATTAATCCAATAATGAAAGGGGCAATGATAGCTCCCCAGGATTGGGTAGAAAATACTGAAGCCGACTGGCCTCCTGTAGCGCTGAGGTTGTTCCCCAGGAAGGTGCCCAGTGTCACAAACCATGCGCCCCAGATGAAAAACTCCAGGAACATCATGAATGACAATTTGATGCGGTTGTTAAGGTTCATTGTTGGTTATTTATATCTCGTTTTATTTTTAGTCAATCATTTTGGCGTTTCCCACGCCATGGGTAGTTCGGTTAAAGTTCCTTAATTAGGATGTTGCGAAACCATACTTCATCACCATGATCCTGTAGCGCAATCTTTCCAGTCTTGAATGTAGCAAAACCTTCCCAATTTGCAAACTTACTACCGGTAATTAAGGCTTTAAACTGGTCGTCCCAAAGGGTAGTTTGTACCACTTTTACTCCATTTAATTTCAGTTCTAGTTTGCCGTTTTTGCTGATGATTTCAGCGGTGTTCCATTCTCCGACAGGTTTAACAGGCTCTGAACTGCTTTTAATCAAGTCATAAAGATCTCCTGAACGATGTTTGTTGATTTTTCCATCTGGATGACCGTCATTGTCTAAAACCTGCATTTCTAATCCTGTAGCATAGGTAGCATGGTATTTAGCTTTATCTTCTTTTACATAAAAGATAATTCCACTATTAGCTTTAGGTGTTACTTTCCAATCAATTTTAAGGTGGAAATTGCCATATTCCTTATCTGTGACTAAATCCCCACCTCCCGTTTTTCCAGATTTTGGGTTAAAATGTAAGGTGCCATCTACGACATCCCATTTTTCGCCAGCGGTAGCCTGACCATAAGTATGCCATCCATTAGTTGTTTTGCCATCAAATAGTTTGGTAAATCCTTTACTGCTAGATTGCGCATTACTATTGCCTGCAGCGATTACTGCAGTAAGCAGCATCGCTGAAAAAATATAGGTTTTCATAGTCTTTCTTTTTAAGTTAAAAAAAGGATGGTGATTACCATCCTTTTCTGTAGTCGCGTTTCACGAACTGGTTTACAGCATCAAAATTGGTGACTTTCATATTGTTGTTGTCCCAAAGTAATTTGATGTCTCTTCCAGGGAAACTTGCTCTTCCTTTATCATTTTTAACCTGAACATCTGTTCCTCTAATGGCTAGATTCGCCATCAATAAAGCCTCTGTTAGTGGGCCTGCAATGTCAAAAGGAGAACTTAATTCTTTCTTGCCATAACCGGCGATACAACCTTCTACCCATTGGGCATAATGGCCTTCGGCACCGCCAGGAACGCGTGCAAACTTCGCAGGAACTTTGATGTCTTTGTTTTTACTCAATGGTAATAAACGTGGATCTGCGCTATAAGTACTGGCCATCATTTTTCCTTTGGTACCGATAAATAAAGTACCATTTCCACCATCACCGAAAACCTCATTTGCTTCCAGTTCTTCTGGCCTTTCCGGCTGAATACCGCCGTCCATCCAGTGAACTACGACATCACCTTTAGTTTTATTGGTTTTAGGGAATTTTAAGGTCACATGACTTGAAGGTGGACAACTATCGGGGAAATATCCGCGTTTGAATTCATCTACATAAACAGAGCCAACACTTGCCTGAACTTCCGTAGCATATTTCAGATTCAATACGCTAAATGGAGCTTCCAATAGGTGACAACCCATATCGCCTAGTGCGCCTGTTCCATAATCCCACCAGCCTCTCCAGTTAAAAGGAACTAGTTTATTTACGTAGTCTTTGTAAGGAGCAGTACCTAACCATAAATCCCAATCCAGGTCTTTAGGCACTTCTGCTTTATTAGCAGACCATGGAATCCCTTGTGGCCATACCGGGCGATCTGTCCAGGCATAAACCGTGTGAACATCACCAATTAAACCTGCATCATACCATTCTTTCATTTGTCGAGGGCCATCATTTGAAGCACCTTGGTTTCCCATTTGGGTAACTACTTTGTACTTCTGCGCAGCTGCGGTTAAAGCACGTGCTTCATAAATGTCGTGAGCCAATGGCTTTTGAACATACACGTGTTTACCCAGTTGCATTGCGCCTAATGCGATTATGGCATGACTATGATCGGGGGTCGAAACCGACACCGCATCGAAATTCTTGTGTTCTTTGTCGAACAATTCACGGTAATCCCTATAGTATTTAGCTTTTGGGAATGCCTTTACACTGGCCGCAGCCCTTGAATCATGTACATCACAAAGAAAGCCGATGTCAGCTTTCCCGCTTTTGTGAAAATTGGCAATATCTGATTGTCCTTTACCTCCTGCGCCAATACCTGCGATAATCAGGCGGTCACTGGGTGCTAGAAATCCTGGTCCGCCTAAAACATGACGGGGAACAATCATAAATGCCGAAGCTGCAATTGCGGTGGTTTTGAGGAAATTCCTTCTAGATGAAGTTTCCTGGTTTTTGTTGGTTTCTTCCATGGTTTATATTTGGTTCTGTGGTTCAGGTTATTTTTTCAGGGATAGAATGTAACGTACCATTTCTTTGGCATCGTCTTTTGATAGGCTGGCATGAGGAGTCATTGGAATTTCACCCCAAACACCTTTACCACCATCAATGATTTTTGTTGCCAGTTGCTCAACTGTTGCATCATCAAGGCTGTATTTAGCAGCGATCTCTTCATAAGTTGGACCAATTACTTTGGTTACTTTATTATGGCAACCAATACAATCAGAGGTAGCAATTAATTTCTCTCCAGGGTGTTTTTCAGTGGATGAACTCGCTGCTGGTGTACTTTCAGTGGTTGCTGTGGTACTGGTAGAATTTGATTCCGGACTTCCGCATGAAGCTAAAGCCAAAATAAAGCAGGCAAGGATAAATAGTGTGTTTTTCATCTTATTATTGTATTAATTTATTATAGTCCTAAAATTTTCTTGTTGAAGTCGTCATTTCCACCGGAAGCAGCGAAATCATCAAATGCTCTGTCAGTTACAGGAATAATCAGCTTGCTGATCAATTCTGCACCTTCTTTCGCTCCAACTTGTGCATCTTTAATTACGCATTCCCATTCCATTACCGCCCAGCCACTGTAATCATATTGTGCAAGTTTACTGAAAATGGTTTTGAAATCTACCTGCCCATCGCCTGGCGAACGGTATCTGCCGGCACGGTTCGCCCAGCTTTGGTAACCACCAAAAGTCCCTTGTTTTCCTGTAGGATTAAACTCAGAATCCTTCACATGGAAAGCTTTGATACGTTCATGATAGAAATCTATGTATTGGATGTAGTCCAGCTGTTGTAATACGAAATGTGAAGGATCGTACAGCAAACAGGCACGTGGATGATTGTTTACTTTTTCCAGAAATATTTCGTAGGTAATGCCGTCAAACAGATCTTCACCGGGGTGAATTTCATAACATACATCTACACCACAGTTGTCAAATTCGTTCAGAATTGGCATCCATCTTTTAGCAAGTTCTGTAAAAGCTGCGTCTACCAAACCTTCCGGGCGTTGTGGCCAAGGATGGAACATGTGCCATAATAATGAACCACTAAATGTGGCATGTGCATTTAAGCCAAGGTTCTGCGAAGCTTTTGCAGCATATTTCAATTGCTGAACGGCCCATTTGGTTCTTTCGGCAGGATTGTTTTTATATTGATCCGGAGCAAATGCATCAAAAGCAAGGTCATAAGCTGGATTTACAGCTACCAGTTGCCCTTGCAAGTGGGTAGACAATTCTGTAATCTCCAAACCATAAGAAGCTACTTTTCCTTTTAATTCATCTGCATAAGTTTTACTTTCTGCTGCTTTTTGCAAATCAATGAATCGGGAATCAAGAGTTGGCATTTGAATACCTTTAAATCCTAATCCTGCTGCCCATTCACAAATGGCATCTAAGGAGTTGAATGGAGCTTCATCACCGATAAACTGAGCCAGAAAAACTCCGGGGCCTTTAATTGTTGTCATGATGTTTATATTTTAAAATCAAACCACTTTTGGTCAGACGCAGAAGAAGCGACTACATTTTCAATGAAGGCCATGCCTCTTACGCCGTCTTCCACTTTAGGGAAATCAAGCATTGCTTCTGTAGGTTCTTGTCCTTGACTGATTGCGCCAATGGTTAAGGCAAAGTTTCTGTAAATATTAGCGAAAGCTTCCAGGTATCCTTCCGGATGACCACCAGGAACACGAGTATTGTGTTTCGCAGCCTCTGAAAGATATGCTTGTCCGGCGCGGTAGATTTGTGCTGGTTCGTTCAACCATTTTACGATTAAGGTATTTGGTTCCATCTGGTGCCATTCTAAGCCTCCTTTTTCACCATATACTTTAATTTTTAAGGCGTTTTCTTCACCTGCAGCAATTTGAGAAGCAATTAAAACACCGTTAGCACCATTGTCGAATTTTAACAAAACGTTTCCGTCATCATCTAATCCACGTCCTGGTACTACAATATTTAAATCTGCACAAAGTTTACTGATCTTTAAACCAGAGATATATTCTGCCAATTGAGCAGCGTGAGTTCCGATATCGCCCATGCAACCGCTTTTACCGCTTTTAGCAGGGTCGGTACGCCATGCCGCGCCGGCATTTCCTTCGCGTTCTGTTAAAGTACTCAACCATCCTTGAGGATATTCTACCATTATTTTTCTAATGGTACCTAGTTTTCCTTCTTTTACCATTGTCCTGGCTTGTTTCACCATCGGGTAACCGGAATAAGTATGAGTCAGACACAAAACCAGTCCTGTTTCTTTTACTTTTTCCTGTAATTGTTTGGCTTCCTCAAGAGATAATGCAATTGGTTTCTCAATCACGACATTAAAGCCATGATCCAAAGCCATCATTGCCGGAGCAAAGTGAGCAAAGTTAGGCGTAACAATCGTCACGAAATCTATGCGTTTATCTGCTGGTAGCTGACTTTCTTTTTCAATCATTTCCTGATAATTCGCATAAATGCGGTCATCATCAAGGAAAAGCTCCTGTCCAGATTGTTTACCAACTTCAGGGTTGACGCTTAACGCGCCGCAGCAAAATTCAACCTGACCATCCATGTTTGCCGCAATGCGGTGAACGGCTCCGATGAAGGCATCTTTGCCACCACCGATCATCCCCATTCTCATCTTTCTGTTGTTCATCAGAATATTTTGTTTTTGTTGATTTCAAAGTGTCTAAACCGACTTAGCATGGTTTAAACATAAAACCTGCATACTGGCTTTTACCAATATGCAGGTTAATATTAAAGGTTACCTTTTTTAAGTTCACTAACTGCAAAATCACAAGCTCTTGCGGTCAATGCCATATATGTTAATGAAGGATTCTGACACGCAGCAGAAGGCATACAAGAACCATCAGTTACGAATACGTTTTTCACTTCGTGCATCTGATTCCATTTGTTTAACACAGACGTTTTAGGATCAAGACCCATACGTGCAGTACCCATTTCATGGATCGCCATACCTGGAGTAGAACCATTGTCGTATGTTTTCACATCTTTCATACCGGCAGCTTCCAGCATTTCAGCAGCATCGTTCATCATATCTGCGCGCATTTTTTGCTCGTTATCCTTGAATTCACAGTCAATTGCCAAAACAGACTGTCCCCATTTATCTTTTTTACTTGGATCGATATAAACACGGTTCTCATGGTAAGGAAGAGACTCTCCGAAACCACCTAAGCCCATATTCCATGCACCTGGTACTGTCATTTGGTCTTTAAAATCACCACCAAATGCCATTTCAGCGACATCAGCATGCCAGTTTCCGCGACTTGCACCCCCCTGGTAACCGAAGCCTCTTACGTAATCGCGTTTGTCATTACCAATATTTCTATATCTAGGAATGTAAATACCATTGGCTCTTCTACCAAAAGTGTATTTATCATCAAAACCTTCTGCTCTTCCCGAAGCTCCGCAACGGAAATGGTGATCCATCAGGTTGTGTCCAAGTTCACCACTACCATTACCTAATCCATTTGGATGTTCTGGGGAGGTAGAGTTTAGCAATAAGAACGTAGAACCTAAAGTAGAACCATTAACGAATACAATTTTTGCAAAGTATTCTATGTGTTCATTAGTTTCAGAATCAATCACTACTACACCTTTCGCTTTCTGTGTTTCTTTATCATAGATGATTGTGTTCACCAATGAGTAAGGACGAAGTGTTAAGTTACCAGTAGCCACAGCAGCCGGTAGGGTAGACGATTGTGTGCTGAAATAAGCGCCAAACGGACATCCTCTGCTACAAAGGTTACGGTATTGACATTTACCCCTTCCGCCATGCTCTACAGTTAAGTTAGCTGTACGACCAATAGTCAGAATTCTGGATTTATTCCATTTACTTTCAATTCTTTTCTTTACATCTTTCTCCACAACGTTCATGTCCATCGGTGGAAGGAATTGCCCGTCGGGGAAGTGAGGATAGTTTTCTGCCTGGCCACTGATTCCTGCAAATTTCTCTACATAATCATACCATGGCGAAATATCTTTATATCTGATTGGCCAATCTACACCATGGCCATCTTTTGCATTTTCTTCAAAGTTCAGGTCACTTAAACGGTAACTCTGACGGCCCCACATTAATGATTTACCACCTACATGGAAACCACGGTACCAGTCGAAACGTTTTACCTCAGTATATGGGCATTCCAGGTCATTCACCCAGAAGCTTTCATTAAATTCCTGATAAGGATAATCTCTTTTTTGTACAGGATGAGACTCTTTTTGTGCTTCAGTTAGTCTTCCACGGTGTTCAAATTCCCATGGCTTTTTCATAGCCGTAGTATAATCCTTGATGTGTTCAACGTTCCTGCCTCTCTCCAGCATCAGAACTTTTAAACCTTTCTCTGTTAACTCTTTTGCAGCCCAGCCACCACTGATTCCTGATCCTACAACAATCGCATCATAAGTGTTTTGCGCAGTTGCTTTCGTATTTAAATTGCTCATTGTTTAATTTCTAAAAGGTTTATGACCAAACTTTTTGACCTGTTTTTAAAGGCACATCGCCGTCGTAACGACCAGGAATTTCTACATAGGCCATAGCCTTGGTAGCACCAATTTCGGAAGTAAAGTAACCCAGTAAGGTTAAGTCCCTGATGATGGCAAAGAATTGAGGTGTGGTTTTAGGTTTGTCCTTTGGCGTCATTGCGTTGCCTGGAGCTTCCTTTTCAGATTTCTTCTGAGTGATGTTTTCTTGTTGTTTCTCTAATTCCTCTTTTTCAGTTTTGTTTGCTGCAATCGTAGCTTCTCTCACTTTGTTTAAAAGCTCCTGGCGCTGTGGTACAGAAATTTCAAGGAATGATTTTTTGAAGGTGTCCTGAGACTGTTTTTCCAGATCTTCCAAACCTTTCACAAACGCTTTTTGAGCATCTTCTGGGTAGCAGTCCTTCATCATCATAGCAATGAATGGACCTACTCCGGCTGCTTTGGCTCCTGGCGTACTCGTGGTAGGGATAATGACATCAGCAACTTCCGTGATGACCTTTTCCTGATCGGCAGAAAATAAGTTCCCGGCTGCTTTTGTAGATGGTGAAGTACAACTATCTAAAAATACTCCAATAGTAGTTGCAGACAATGCGCCTCCCATTAAAAAGGCAACACTTTTCACTGCTTCTCTTCTGTTCATACTTGGCTGTTTAGGTGTTTTTATATGGTTAAAGTGTGTTTTGTTTTGTAATAATAAGCAAAAAATAATGGTTAGTGTGCGAAATACACAATAAATCTAATATATCATGTTTTTGTTACTTAATCAACTTTCCCCTTATTGTAAGCTGAAAAATAACTCATGTTAAGGCATAATTTAATGCTTTTTTCAGCTTTGCTGATACTCCTAAAACGTTATTTCCTTCTAGTTTTTTTGCCTTTTTTTTTGAGAAAATCTATATCCCTTTTAGTTGGTTTTTGCTCTCTTTTTACCTAGAAATCGCGATTGAAAAGGAACACAAAAAAGACAAAAACGTATAAATCATAAACATTTTATAGAGGTTTGTTTCGTTTTTTTAACTTTGTCAAAATCCATACAAAAATTCATGATTGAGAAAATATTAGTATTAGGTTCTAACGGTCAGATCGGCACGGAATTAGTAACCGCCTTACGTAAGACTTACGGTGAAAGTAATGTAGTAGCTTGCGACATTCGCAGACCTGATTATGACATCAAAAATTCAGGTCCTTTTGAGTTCGTAAACGTACTTGAAAAAGACATTTTGAACAGCATATTTCAAAAATATAAGCCTACTCAGGTTTATTTATTAGCGGCATTATTATCTGCTACTGGTGAACAGAATCCTAAATTAGCCTGGGATCTGAACATGAATGGTTTGTTGAATATCTTAGATCTTGCCCTTGTTTATAAAACGGCTAAAGTTTATTGGCCTAGTTCTATCGCAGTATTTGGACCAAATTCTCCAAAAGATCGTACGCCACAATACTGTGTAATGGACCCAAATACGGTTTATGGAATCAGTAAACTTGCAGGTGAACGTTGGTGCGAATATTACCACCAGAAATTTGGTTTGGATGTGCGTAGTATCCGTTACCCAGGATTGATCAGCTGGAAAGCCGCTCCAGGTGGTGGAACTACAGATTATGCTATCCATATTTTCCATGATGCTCTAACAAAAGGTAGCTATGCCTCTTTCTTAAACGCAGAGACAGAATTGCCAATGATGTATATGGATGATGCAATTCGTGGTACGATTGAATTGATGGATGCTGAGGCCAGTAAAATCTCCATCCGTTCCAGCTATAATTTCGGTGGTGTAAACTTTACGCCAGAAGTATTAGCTTCAGAAATCAGAAAACATATTCCAGATTTTAAATTATCTTACACTGAAAATGATCCACGTCAGGCGATTGCCAATAGCTGGCCGCGTTCTATCGACGACAGTTTTGCTCAGAAAGATTGGGGATGGAAGCCGGAGTTTGATTTGTCGAAGATGACAACAGATATGTTAACGAACTTACAGAATAATCATTAATAAGGAAATTCCTTAAATAAAAGATACAATGGGAAGAGCATTTGAGTTCAGAAAAGAAAGGAAATTTAAACGTTGGGCTAAAATGGCCGTACAATTTACCAGGATAGGTAAAGAGATTGTAATGGCCGTTAAAGATAATGGTCCTTCGCCGGATACTAACTCCCGTTTGCGTACTGCGATCCAGAATGCAAAGGCAGTGAATATGCCGAAGCATACTGTAGAAGCTGCAATCAAAAGGGCATCTAATAAGGATGAGAATGGCTATGAAGAGTTTGTTTATGAAGGATACGCACAACATGGTGTAGCGATCCTGATTGAAACTGCAACGGATAACACCAATAGAACTGTGGCTAACATCCGTAGTTATTTCAATAAAACTGGTGGTACATTAGGTAAAACAGGTTCTTTGGATTTTATCTTTAGTCGTAAGTCAATCTTCCGTTTCTTACCAGCGGAGAAAGATCTGGAAGAATTGGAGTTTGAATTAATTGATGCAGGTCTGGAAGAATTGTATCTGGAGGCAGATGAAGAAGGAAATGAAATAGCAGTGGTACAAACTGCTTTCGAAGATTTCGGCAAAATGCAGAAAGCACTTGAAGATATTGGAGTAGAAATGAAAAGCGCGAAATTAGAGCGTATAGCATTATCTACTATTCCAGTAACAGAAGAGCAGGCTGCAGATGTATTTAAGCTAATTGATAAACTGGAAGAGGACGATGATGTTCAAGCTGTTTATCACAATATGGCTGAGTAATCGCTATTATTTCTTTTGATTAGAAAATAACCATGGCAATAGTTTGGGATCTGCAAATGCAGCATCCCAACTGTTGTGATGTGCATCCGGATACAAAGTAAGTTTAGGGTCTTTTCCTAGTACTTTGAGCTGATCCGAAATCATGGTAGAGAATCCAACTGGAACTACCTCGTCTTTCTCCCCATGAAAGATCCATAATGGAACATTTTTGTATTTCTGGACGTTGGCTACATTGTCGCCACCACAAATGGCAATGGCTGCTGCGAAAAGCTTTGGCTTTCTTCTTAACAATTCATAAGTACCCATTCCGCCCATAGAAAGACCTCCTATATACACTTGATTGTGGTTCACATAAGGTTTGTCTAAAAAGTTATCAATCATACCCAATAAAGCTTTCATTGATTTTGTAGGTTTTCCTCTCTTTTGAAAACTAATCGATCGTTTACCCTGTTCATCTTTGTCGAATTTTACATTTGCCCAAAAGCTATCTTCCGTACATTGAGGGAATATAATGATCGCAGGGAATTGTTTACGGATTTCTGGTTTCAGGAAGAGTTTTCCTCCATGAGTCAATTGTTTTTCATTGTCATTTCCGCGTTCTCCACTTCCATGTAAAAAGAACAAAACTGGATATTTTTTATCGGCACTGAAATTCTCAGGAAAGAGAATACGATAGTAAATACTATCCTTGCCTTTGATAAAGTTTCCTTTATCAAATTTTTTGAAATCCTGTGCTTTTGAACCGAGGCTAAAAACCAGGATTATTATGGAGAGTGTTATTTTAATGCCGCTCATAATTCAAACTTAAACAATTTAAGAATCATTTAAAAGTAAAGAAACCCTGTTGAATTTTCACCAACAGGGTAGAGGAGAAAGAGATATTATAGCGTTAGTTTAAAAGGTATTCCCAAATTATCTCTGGAATTGGTTCCTATAAATAATTTGAATTCGCCGGGTTCTGCCGCAAAATTTAAGGCTTCATTATAGAATTTAAGGTCTTCTTCTGAGATTTTAAAAGTAAGCGATCTGCTTTCTCCCGCTTTTAGCTCGATTTTTTGAAATCCTTTCAGCTCTTTAACCGGACGGGTAATGCTGCCTACTAAATCCCGGATGTAAAGTTGTACAGTTTCTTTTCCTGCGAACGTACCGGTATTTTTCACTGTAATGGAAGCAGAAATTGTCTCTCCGGCTTTAAAGCTGTTTTTACTAAGTTTAAGGTTACTATATTCGAAAGTTGTATAACTTAAACCGTATCCAAAAGGATACAATGGATCGTTACTCACATCGAGGTAGTTGGATCTGAATTTGCTGAACCACTTCCCTTCTTCGAGTGGTCGGCCTGTATTTTTATGACTGTAATACAATGGAATTTGTCCAATGTTTTGTGGGAACGTTGCAGTTAGTTTTCCTGATGGATTTACTTTTCCAAATAAGACGTCCGAAATGGCATTTGCAGCCTCTGTTCCACCAAACCAAACATTTAAGATGGCAGGAACATTTTCATCTTCCCATTTCAGGGTCAATGGACGACCTGTAAATAACACCAATACTACTGGTTTTCCTGTTTTTAGCAGCGCTTTTAATAAGCGTTGCTGAGTCTCTGGAATGTCCAGATTCGTACGACTGGAACTTTCGCCTGTCATTTCGGAACTTTCACCAAGAGCAGCGATGACAACATCTGCATTTTTCGCAGTAGCTACTGCTTCAGCGATCATTTCTTCTTCAGAACGGGAATCTCTTGGCAGATCTCTGCCGAACATTGTTGCTCTTTTTTGATATTCAGGATCGGTTAAAAGGTTAGATCCCTCACTGTGTAGAATTTTTAGTCCAGAAGCAGCATTGGCTTTTAATCCTTGCAGCAGAGAAATGGTATTTTGTAAATCACTATTTACGCTCCAGGTTCCAGGCATATTTGTTCCTGTATTTGCCAATGGGCCGATTACAGCAACCGTTCCTGTTTTCTTCAGTGGCAACAATTGTCCTTGATTTTTTAACAATACAAAACTTTGGGCAGCTGTTTCCCTGGCAATTTTCAGGTGTTCCGGTTTTAGGATTTCCTTTTTTGCACGTTCTTCGTTGCAGTAGCGGAAAGGATCTTCGAATAAACCCAATTTATATTTCGCTTCCAATACCAGTCGACAGGAGTTAGTAACTTGCGCTTCCGTTACTTTTTTTTCTTCCACTGATTTTTTTAGTGTGGTTAGAAATCCTTCGCCTACCATGTCCATATCTACTCCCGCATTTAGAGCAAGTGCAGAAACTGTTTGCAGATCTCCCAATCCATGGTCGATTAATTCATTCACAGCGGTGTAATCCGTTACAACAAGGCCATCAAAGCTCCATTGTTTACGTAATAAATCAGTCATCAACCATTTGTTAGCCGTAGCTGGAACGCCGTTAATGTCATTGAAAGAGGTCATGATACTACCTGCACCTGCATCTAGCGCAGCTTTATATGGAGGGAGGTATTCATTATACATTCTGTTCAGACTCATATCTGTGGTATTATAGTCTCTTCCAGATTCGGCGGCGCCATATAAGGCAAAGTGTTTTACACAAGCCATCATGGTGTTATATTTAGAAAGGTCATCGCCCTGGTATCCTCTAACCATCGCTTTACCGATTTCAGCACCCAGGTAAGTATCTTCTCCAGATCCTTCAGAAATACGGCCCCACCTTGGGTCTCTTGAAATATCCACCATAGGTGAGAATGTCCAGTTTAATCCATCTGCTGTTGCTTCAATGGCCGCAATTCTTGCTGTTTTTTCAATTAGCGATAAATCCCATGTACACGATAAAGCCAATGGAATTGGGAAAGTCGTTTTATAGCCATGGATTACATCCTGACCGAATATAATGGGAATCTTCAAGCGGGTTTGTGTTACTGCAATTTCCTGTGCCTTGCGGACTCTGGCGGGCGTAGTTAAGCTAAACATACCGCCTACCTGACCTTTTTTAATTTTACTTTCTACATCAGTGCTGACTACAGAGCCTGTCGTGGCTTCTCCGCCAGTTAACAGGTTTAATTGGCCGATCTTCTCTTCCAAAGTCATTTTGGACAGCAAGTCTTTTATGAATATGTTCATTTGCTGATCGATGTTTGCTTTTTTCTGTTGCGCAGAACTGCTGCCAAAGCTAAAAATTGCGGCCAGGAAAAATAGGTACTTCGCTTTTCTCATTATTGTTTTATTATATGTGTCTATTTAGGGTTTAACCAGGTATGGTTTGATTTCTTTAATCCAGATGGTATAACCTTCTGGTTTTATGTGTAGCATATCTTCCAGAAAAAGTTCAGGACGTAGTGCGTTTTTATTTAGCATTTTACTATTCACATCTACAAATTTGGTATTAGGGTAGTGCTGCAGGTATTCTTTAATCAGCAGGTTGGCATGTGCATTTGTAGCGGCATACTTGGTTCTGGAAGGGCTGTCTTTAATGGAAATGTATAAAACAGGAACTGCTGGAAATTTCAGTCTGATGTTATTAAAAAATGCAGCAAACCGATTTAGCGTCTCAAGCGCACTTACACCATCCGTAGCGATGTCATTTTCGCCACTATAAATTACCACTTGGCGTGGCTGATAAGGATAAACTAGGTCGGCAATGTAGTAATTTGCTTGTGCAAGCGTTGAGCCACCAAAGCCTCTGTTGATTGCCTGGTAATCTTTGAAGACTGTTTCCAGGTCTTTCCATTTCTCGAAGGAAGAACTGCCAACGAATAAAATACCGTTTTTAGGAGGCATCGAAATGCTGTCTTTATGCTTGAAATCCTGTATTTCTTTCCAGAATGCTGGTTTTTGCTGCGCTTTACTGATTCCAGCACTAAGAACGAATACAAGAAGGAAGTAATAAAATCTTTTCATTTTTTGTTGTATTTATTTAAAACTGTTTTTTTGCGAGTATAAAGGTTTCTTTTTCCTTTATACTCTTAAAACGAGTAAAAATAAGGATACACCTTCATCAGCTGACCTGCTATTTGATGACAGGGCTGCTGAATCCTAATTTTGTAAGCCCGTTTTGTACAGCTGGATTACTCATAAAAAGCTTCCATAATAAACCGCTACGGTAGTTTTCTATCATCACGATGATTGGTCCCTGATCTATCGCTAGGTGTGATTTTGCCACCCAATTGTGTTGCTCACTAAAAGCATCTGCAAATCCATATTCCGTCCATAGCTGATCACCTTTGTCTTCATAAAAATGTCTTAAGGCCTGCATAGAATATTCCGGAGTATAAGGGAATGCGGATAAAGCGGCGGTAGGAGTGATGACGCCAAGATCTTCTGTTGGAGAATGTGCCGCATAACCTTGCCAGCTATCGCTTGCGGTTAATCCCCAGCTGTTGGCGCCATAACCTTTATAATGCTTTGGGTTTTGCAGACAATAGGCTCTGTTGATCAGGGTATGATTTCTGTTTTGTTCCCAATAATCCGCATAACGATCTTTTAATCCTCTTGGGTCTAATCCCAGATAAGAGTATTGAGAAAAGAACAATGGACCTCCACCGTCGAAACCTAATGGTAAAGTGATGTCATTGAATTTTTTTCCATTGAAAAAAGTATTGCTCATTGCCCAGCCTTCATGGTAAACTTTTGGGTCTATGGAGTATTTTGGGGAGGATGCTGCCAGCACATAAGTGATCAGACATTCATTGTATCCTCTGATCTGGTGGTCCATACTCCATCCGTTATTTGGGCTCCAATGCCAGTACAGTACTTTCTGGCCTTGGGTAAACCAATTCCATTCAATTCCTTCCCACATCCATTGAATTTTATTTCTTATTGCGCTTTCTGTCTCATTATCGGCAGTGTAATATTGCGCTGCGGTCAGTAATCCCTGGAACAGCAAAGATGTTTCTACGATATCTGCGCCATCATCTTTCGGACTAAATCGGATCACTTTACCGGTTTCTCCATTTAGCCAATGTGGGAAAGCACCATGAAACATATCTGCTTTCCATAGAAAGTCTACAATCTTTTTTGTTCTTGCAGCAGCCTGTTCTCGACTGATAAAATGTCTTTCGGCAGCCACAATAGTGGCCATTACGCCGAATCCGGTGCCACCAGTGGTTACGACTTCATTCCCATATTCAAAAGCGACATTGCTCCGTTCTTTTGCCATACCACTTACTGGATGAGCGAAATCCCAGAAATAACGGAAAGTTTGTTTTTGAACCAAGTCCAGCAATTGGTCGTCTGTTAAGTTTTTCTTTATTTTCAGGTCGAATTTAATGCTTTCTGTATTTTTCTGCTGTGCATTTAGCTGATAAGTCGAACAGATCAGGCATAGCATTAAAAAGGTATGTTGTAAGTTTCTTTTCATTTTATCTCGTGGTTATAGGTTGGGACCATTAAAGCCTAATTTCTTCATTCCTGTTTTTACTTCCGGGCTACTCATGAATAGTTTCCATAACAACTGACTGCGGTGGTTTTCAATCATAATCAGGATTGGCCCCTGATCTATTGCTAATGTGGAACTGGCAAACCAGGCATCATGGAGCGAAAAGGCATCAGTAAATCCATAATCTCCCCATATCTTATCTCCAAGTTTGTAGTAATAATATTTTAAGGCCTGCATCGATTCTTTAGGTGTATAGGGGAAAGAGGAGAGTGCTGCAGTGGGGGAAACTACACCATTGTCGTTGGCGAGTTCATGGGCAAGGTATCCATTGATATCGTCGCTTGCGGTAAGGCCCCAGCAATTTTCTCCATAGCCATAAAAACCTTTCACATTTGTTTTTGCATAGTTATAATGGCTGAGGGCATGGGCTTTCGTTTGATTTTCATAATTGCCATAAGCATCGGATAAACCGTTTGGGTTGATGCCTAGAAAGGAATAATGGGAGAGAAACAATGGACCATTCGTACCGATTTTCATGGCGCCATTACTGGCCCAGCCATTGTCGTAAACCGATTTTGGAATTGGGTATGTTTCTGAGGATACAGCCATCACATAGGTGATTAAAGCTTCATTCCAGCCTTTGATGGGTAGGTTCATTTCCCAGCCTACGGTTGGACTCCAATGCCAGTATAGGCTGTTGTTTCTAACAAACCAGTTCCATTCCACTTCATTATAAATACGGGTAATATCAGTTCTTAACTCAGTTTCTGCAGGACTCGCAGCGTCGAAAAACTGTCTGGCGGTTAACATGCCCTGCATCAATAGGGAAGTCTCTACCAGGTCTGCTCCATTGTCCTTTGGGCTAAAGGGAATAACTGCTCCAGTATTGCCATTCATCCAATGTGGGTAGGTACCATGAAAGCGCTGAGCTTTATTTTTCAGGAAGGAAACGATCTTTTGCATGCGTTCCAAACCTTGGTCGCGGCTAATGAAATTTCTATGGATTCCTGTTACCAGGGCCATCATTCCAAAGCCAGATCCTCCGGAAGTAACGATGTCAGCAGAAGTATTTCGTTCTCTGGCAAGGCCACTAACAGGATGTGCGAAATCCCAGAAATATTTAAAAGTTTGTTTTTGCACTAAATTCAGCAAGGCTTCTTCAGCCAGGACAGGGAATTTATCCGCCTCATCTACTGCGGTGATGAGGTTTATGGTAATCGGTGTTTTCAGATTCTTCCCGTTATCGGAAGTTAAATTCGTTTGTACATCTAAGAAGTACTTGGTGATGGGACTAAGGGGTAGGGCAGGTTTTACAACGAGTGTTTGTCCCTGGTCCTCATAACTCAGTTCCAATTTAACAGGCAGGCCATTTTTATCTTTAATTGCCACTGCTTTTTCCGTAGAACTTTTATCTATTGCTGCGGAAAAGGAAAGTTTGAATACCGGACTGGTATTGATACCATAATAACTGAACCCAGCAGACAGCTCATTTACTTTTAGCATGTTAAAGGTAAATGAATCAGGCAGAGAAGCTATTGGTTCAATAGGCATAGCAGTATCTTGTTTTGAGCAAGAGAATAACAGCAATGAAATGAATACCAGAAGACGAGGTCTTAACTGCATGTGAGATTGGGGGCTTTTAGTGTAAAAAGCGTTGCAGAACCGAGCCTGCAACGCTTCATGATATTGAGGTCTGTGGTTATTTTCCTTTACTCTCTAATTTAGATAAGGCACCGATTTCATCAGCAGTCAATGCTTTGTTAAAGATTCTAACTTCATCCAGCTTACCGTTTAGGTTTGCGGCCCAGGATTCTTTACCTCCTCCAGTAGTTAAACTTGGAGTAGTTTGAAATTGTAAGGTTCCAAAAACCATTTTCGTTGCATTTTGAAAAGTTAGGGCTCCGTTGTTAGGAACATTCATGGTTTTGGTCTTACCTCCGTTGATGTACAGGATAAAATTAGAACTTATCTGGTCGTAACTTAAAGCCAGATGTGTCCATTTTTTCCAGATGCCAGGTACTTTAATGTTCTCAGAAGCAGTAAGCACACCATTATTATTAACACGGAATTGAATAACCCCATTTGCGGCATCGCCTCCATTTTCCAGGAATACGGTTAAATTACCCCAGCCTGCGGTGGTATTTGCAATGTCAATCAACCCTGTTGCACCAGTATTCAGGTCTGAATTAAACCATAAGGTAGTGGTGAAACTTTTTAATTTCTGCACTTCTGATGGTGTATCAGAAATTACATATCCTGCTGAGGATCCTTGTAGAGCATTGCCTTTGGTTCCTGCAGCAAAAGAGGTACTGGTAGATACGCCGCTAACTTTCGAAACACTGTCAATTAAGCTGCCATCGAAAGCCCAATGTGCAACGAGGTTAGCAGAAGCCACTTCTTTGCTACTCGTATAACCACCAATATTTAATGCTGGTGCATAACTGGAAGGATCGAATTTTTTTGTACAGGAGCTAACCGCTAAAGAAACGGCTGCTGCTGATAATATATAAAATAATCTTGTTTTCATTTCTTTTCGTTGAATGAGATTAATAACCTAGGTTTTGTGTAAGGACACCTACACTTAGTTCAATCTGAGTATTTGGAATTGGCCATACTTCATTTTTATTCGCTTTCCAACCTTTAGGACCGAATACCGCAGCTGCGCGTCCCTGACGGATCACATCGAAATAGCGATCTGACTCCATAGCCAATTCTACATGTCTTTCATGGTAGATGGCTGCGCGAAGTGCAATCTGGTCTGTGGTGGTTACTTTAGGAAGAATCGTTGGATTTCCCTGTCTAGCTCTTAACCTCACCTGTTCTAAAGAAGAAAGTGCCTGACCAGAATTCCCCAGTTCATTGGCAGCTTCTGCATTCATTAACAATACATCTGAGTAACGGATTACCCTAACATTTTGCTGTCCACCTCTTGGGTTGTTACCGTCAAAAGGCGTGGCAAAAGGCACGTAGGGTTTGTGGTTATACCTTACAGGATCTCCAGGAGCTGAAGTGATTAAATCACCTTGAGGAGTCGTATTACCTACAAAAAGAATAGTACCTTCTCTACGTGGATCTCCATCTTCAAAAGCATTTGACAATGCTAATGATGGTGCATTGAAACCCCAATAGCCGGTTTGATCCCTTACTCCTTGAACTTGTGAATACTGACTGTTACTGGCATCTTTTGTACCAGGATTATACTCACATTGAATCTCAAATACAGATTCTGAGCTGTTTTCATGATTCAAACGAAACAGTGACTGATAGTCTGGCAATAGGCTATATCCTAAACCCATTACGGTATTGGTTAAGCTGAGTACCAGAGGCCAATTCTTTTGATACATGGCTACTTTGGCATGCAGTGCTAATGCAGCACCTTTAGTTGCACGGCCAAGGTCGGCGGTTGGATAACTTGTCGGCAATACTGCTGCAGCTTCATTCAGGTCTTTTTCTATTGCCGCATAAACTTCTTCTCTTGTAGCTCTTGGTATATTAAACTGTGCTGGTGTTTTAGGAATGGTTAGGTGTAACCTTACGCCCCCAAAAGCCCTTACCAATCTGAAGTAAGAATAGGCCCTAACAAATTTAGCTTCGGCAAGGAGGCGGCTTTTTAAATTCGCATCCATTTCTATGGCCGGGATATTATCCAATACCTGATTACAAAGATTGATGTTCTGGTATTGACCTTCCCAAAATCCAAGCACCTGCCCATCGGTAGAGGTGACATTAAAGTTTTCAAAATCGTTCAGATAACTGGCGTCATTTGTTGAACTTCCTTTATCTGCTTCATCAGAAGCAATGCTTTCTACAGCAAGTGCTGGAAAGGCTACATTTGCCCAACTTCGCAAATTACCATAAATGGCATATACGCCAGCTTGTGCATCCTCCTGAGATTTCCAAAACGTTTCTGCAGGTTGTTTGGCTTGTGGCGGAACATCAAGGAAATTCTTGGTACAAGAGGTACTGAGTAAGATAGTACCTGTGATGACTATTACGCATGCTTTACGCAGCGCGGTATGGTTATATATTTTCATTTCCGGATCAATTAAAAAGTAACGTTTAGACCTAAGTTATAAGTGGCGTACAATGGATATACATTTGCATCTATACCAGCACCCAGTGGAGAATAATTACCTACGGTAGGTTTTCCGATCTCCGGGCTAAAGCCTTTGTATCCAAATAGATTTACAGGATTTTGAGCATTAGCAAATACCCTTACCTTTTGCATTTTCCATTTGTTCATTAAGCGAGTTGGTAAAGTATAGCCGATTTGTACGTTTCTTAATCTGATGTAATCTCCTTTTTCGACAAAGAAGGAGTTTGGTGCTGAATTTTTAGTGGTTCCTATGTTTGCAGAAGGGTAGGTGTTAGAAGTACCTTCACCATGCCATCTGTTTTTAAAGAAGTCTTCAGTGAAATTCTCATTACCATATCTTACGCCTAGGTTTGCATTATAGATGCTGATTCCTGCAACTCCCTGGATGTCCAGAGAAAGGTCGAAATTCTTATAAGCAAAAGTTGTATTTAGGGCGTAGTTAAACTTTGGGTTTGCATTACCAAGAGAAATACGGTCTTTCCCGTCAATCACACCATCACCATTTTGATCTACATATTTGAAATCTCCCGCTTGTGCATCTTTTTGAACAGACGCTAAAACTTCTGCTGCATTCTGGAAGATGCCTGCCACTTTATAGCCATAGAACTCGCCAATTGGTCTTCCAAGAACGGTACGTGTAGCAAGGGAGCCATTCGCTAATCCTTCACCACCGTCGTAAATTGGATTTTCACCCGTTACTACTTTAGTTACTTTATTTTGGTTGTAACCAACGTTTCCACTGATGGAATAACTGAATCCACTTTCAGTTTTATCTCTCCAATTGGCAGTGAATTCAAATCCACGGTTTCTGAAATCGGCTTGATTGCCAACTTGTTTTGCTATTCCTAATCCAAGGTCAGTTGCTACTGGGATTGCAAAAATTGCTCTTTCAGTTATTTTGTTGTAATAATCGGCCTCAATAGTCAGTCTGTTAGCTAAAAATCCAGCTTCTAAGCCAATATCAGTACCAGAACTGCGTTCCCAAACGATAAAGGGAGGTGTAATCTGATCAATAGATTTACCTGTATAAGCAATGCCATTAAAATAAGCTACATATCCACCTTTCTGAGAGATAGTAAGCTGAGTTGGATTTGTAGGAACTCCTGCATTTCCGACTTTACCCCAGCTACCACGGACTTTCAGATTGCTAAAAATCTGCTGATCTTGCATGAAGGGTTCATTACTAATCACCCAACCTGCCCCAATAGAAGGGAAATGAGACCATGGATTTCCATTGGAATAGAATTTTGAAGAACCGTCTGTACGCATCGAAGCATTTAGCAGGTAACGGTCTTTAAAGGAATAGTTTACGCGACCAAAGTAAGAGGCAGCAGTTTGTAGATTTCCACCATCCAATATCGAACGTCCTGCTTCACTACCTAAACTCAGGTAAAGGTCTCCCTCACTAGAGTAAGGGACATTTAAAGCTTTGCCATTGATGAAATAATTTTTGTTACGTTGTGCAGTTTGTCCTGCTAATACCGTTAAATTATGGTCACCAAAAGTGTTTTTGTAGGTCAAGGTGTTTTCAACGATCCAGTTTCTATCTTCTGTTCTGTCGATTCCTAATATACTGGTTTCATTACGTTGTGCATTTGTTGCTTTATATACCGGAGTATAGCTTCTTACTTCAGCCTGTGAAAAATCGCCACCAAAGCTGGTTCTGAAAGATAGGCTTCTAAGTATTTCCAGTTCTGCATAAACATTTCCAGTGAATTTATAGTTTTTAGATCTTCTATTGAAGTAATCAATAGTCGCTTGTGGGTTTGCACCTGCGCCACTACCCAGACCAAAATCATTAGGATCTCCGTAAGTGCCATCTGCATAATAAACAGGAACTACAGGACCTGCAGTAAACATCTGACGGAAGATCACGTTGTCAATATCTTTAGAGTTACTTGCTGTTCCAGAAACATTGTATCCCACTTTTAAAGGTTTCAATATTTGGAATTCACTGGTTAATCTGGCAGTGTAGCGAGTATAGTTATTGCCTTTTACGATCCCATCCTGATCTAAATAGCCAAGGGATAAGTTGTAGATGTTATTTTCGCCACCACCACTAATAGATAGCTGGTGGTTATTTACCTGCGCATTTCTAAGTATTTGACCATACCAATCTGTTCCTTTTCCGAAAGCAGTAGGATCTTTGAAAAGCAGATCTTCATTTTTAGAAGCGTAGATTTCGTTAATAATGGTCGCATATTGAGTTGCATCTGCCATTTTCAGAGGATTGGTTACACTTTGTAAACCAAATGTTCCGTTATAGTTGACTATCGCATTGCCTTTTTTACCTCTGTTAGTCGTTACCAAAACCACCCCATTGGCAGCTCTGATACCATAGATAGCTAAACTAGAGGCATCTTTCAAGATGCTCATATTGAAAATGTCAGCAGGATTCAGGAAGCTGATATCATCATACCAAACTCCATCTACTACATAAAGTACTCCTGTATTACCATAAATGGTACCGGTACCACGGATCGTGATGAGTGGAGAGGCGCCTGGAGCACCATTATTGGTAATGGAAACGCCGGCAACTTTACCTTGTAAAGCACTTACTGGATTTACAGAAGCTTGCTTGGAAATTTCTTCTCCTTTGATGCTGGCAACGGAACCCGTTACATCGATTTTTCTTTGTGTACCGTAACCAACTACCACCACTTGTTCTAGGTCCTGAGCGGAAGAAGTCATGGCTATATTAATTGTAGTTCTATTGTTTACCGGCACCTCTTGTGTGGTATACCCGATATAAGTGAATACCAATGTGGCAGTTGCCGGAGCGCTGATGGAATAGTTCCCATTGGCGTCTGTTTGTGTTCCTGTTGCTGCTCCTTTTATCTGTATACTTACAGCTGGAATAGTGGTTTTATCACCGCCATCTGTCACCTTTCCTTTTACAATAATCTGCTGTGCAAAGGCAGAATAATTAAAAAGAAAACAGAGGAATGCTAAAACAGAAAATTTTGTAAAGATTCTTTTCATGCTCGTTTAGGTTATGTTTATTTGATTCACTAAATCTCAGTGACTGCTGTGGCTATTGCAAAGATTTGACCTCTACATGAATACGTCAGGAATGATGTGTGGTGTTTTTGTAGGCTTTTCCAACTTGGTTTTTGGTTCAAAAACCTGCTTTTGCAATGATTGAGTAGAAAAACAGTGATTCCAGCTGGCTAAGAATAAATACAGGATTGTGGGGCTAAAGAAGAAGGTGTGTGTGGTAATGATGTAGTATTATAGCTCCATTAAGAACTCCACAAGGTTCTTGTCATGAGGGATTTCGAGCTTTTTACGGAGTCTATACCTTCTGATTTCCACTCCTCTCAGAGAAATGTTAAGTAAAGACGCCATTTCTTTGCTACTCATATTCATGTGTAAATAGGCACATAGTTTCAGATCATTTGGCACGAGGTCCGGATGGTTTGCTTTTAATTTTTTAAAGAAGCTTTCATGCGCTTCATTGAAGCTGCTCTCGAATAAATGCCAGTCGCGTTCATCGTTCATTCCTTCGTCGATGACCTTCTGAATCTTTCTCAATTGATCTTCCGAAAGTGGCTTTCCATTGCCATCTTTTAGTTTGGCAATCTCCTGACTAAGCTTCTGTAGCAATTCATTTTTATAGACCAGGCTCATGGCCGAATTGGCCAGTTCCCTATTTTTTCCGGCAAGTTCTACCTGCAGTTTTTCGGTTTGTAGCTTAATGATTTGTCGCTCATTTGCTTCTGCTTCTTTCTTTAGGAAGACCTCTTTCTCTGCCTGCATTTTTTTTGTAATCGCATCCTGATCTCTTTTCAGCTTGAGTTCATACAAGCGTTTAGCAGCAATGATTAAAGCAATCCCGCATAGTGTATACAAGGCTAAAGCCCAGTTTGTAGCATAGAATGGAGGAAGAACCTGAAATTCAAAGGTGCTTTCTTTAGGAATAACCTGATCATTGATCTTTGCCCTTACCCTGAAAGTGTAATTTCCTTTACTCAGGTTTGTGAAGTCTTTTTGTGAAGCGGTACTCCATTCCGACCATTGTTTAGAATATCCTTCTAAAAAATATTGGAATTTGATTTTGGCCTGTCGGTAATACGGCAGGGCATAGGAAATACGGATGTTATTTCTGGAATAAGGAATCTCCATCTTTATACCTGGCTCTCCAATTTCACTCAATAGCTGATATGTGTCAGTGATGTCTTCAATTTTTCTAATGAGTACCACGGGTAAATCCTGTGTCTTGAGGTTTGCTGGAACATTGTTCCCATTGTAGATCACAAAGCCATCATCAACGCTGATGAGGTAAATATTATCACTGATTTTGCTGATGTTTTCATAATACTGCACCATTCTTCCATCCAGAATATTAAATCTGTTGGAGTCAATTTGGAGCTGCCCTGATTCTTTCAGCTGTACCAGGGCCATTTTACCCCGGTTAATAAACCAGTATTTGGATTTACCGGCATTAATGATTTTGTTGGCCGTTGAAAAGCCTTTTAGTCCCTTATTGAGTTCTTCGTAGTTTTTAAATCTATTGCTGATGTCATCATAAATATAAAAACCCTTATCTGAGGAGAATACCAGGTTGTTTTCGATTTTGAAGATATTGATGTTATAATCGTCCGGTAATCCATTTTTCTCATTATAAGTTCTGGTGGCGATGACCTTGCTCAGGTCCGGGCTTAAAGTGAGTTTGTACAGACCTTTATAAGCATGACTTACCCAGATGTCTCCTTTTTCATCTCTTTCAACGTACCTGGATGGCGCATCAAAATTAGCCACCTTATTGTTGAAACGCCACAATCCCCGGGCATCCTTTTTATAGATCACCAGACCATTATAAGTTCCCTGAATCAAACAATCTTGTCCATCATCAAGCTTCTTTATAGTCCATCCACCGTTGGCATTAGAGATTTTTTCCAGTTTATTTCCTGTGACATTAAAAGTGCCATTGTTGTGGCCACAAATCAACTGTCCATCTATTACGGTGAGTTCCCATACCTGTCCCTGTGAATTTGGAATCAGCTTGAAGTCAAAAGAATTGAACGTATTTTGTTTTCCGGATACCCATGGACTATAGAACAAGCCCTGATTTGTTCCTAAATAGATGGTATTGTTATAGATCAGGCTGGAATAAACGGTTCCAAACTGGCCGGTTTTATCAAAGTAAAAGTATAAAGGAGAGTTTAATTCTATGCGGTCTATTCCATTGTCTAGTCCTGCCCAGAGGTTTTGATCCTGATCGGCATAAAGACTAAGAACAGTATTGTTTTGCAGACCACTTGACTTATTGATTTGCTGAACTACGTTTCCCTGCTCATCTATGATAATTAAGCCATTCAAGATTGTGCCATATGCATAATATTTATTTAAAACCTTTACGCCATTGTTGAGGTGAAAGGTTTTTAAAAAGCTATTGGCGGGTGTATTAAAGGTGCTGAATTTTTCCCCATCGTAGAGGAATAAGCCATCCTTACTGGTACCAATCAGCAATTTATTACCTTGGTAGGGTAATATGGACAAGACATCAGTTGAATTTGTGGGGTTACTGCCCTTTAATGCGATGAGTTGATCCGCTTTGAGTTCAAACAGTCCACTGCCTAATACTTCTACAAGAAAACGTTTCCCAACCTGATGTAGGAAGAGGAAGGGTTTTGAGGCAGTAATGGCTTTTATTTTGTTATTCTCGTAGATGTATATGGTAGAGAAGGACTGGAAAATTACCCTTTTCCCATCGGAACAGATTTTCCAGATTTCATCTTTTACCGGATTATTCCTGGGAATAAGCTTTGTTAAAGAGGAATAGGTTAATTTATCATTTTTATAAGACCAATAACCAAGTTCACCAAAACCGCCAGTATAAATGATCCCAGAAGGATCAGCTAGAACGGATCTTACAATTTGCCGGTTTGGTAGCTTGTATTGCTGCCAGTATTTGCCATCGTAACTGAGTAAGCCTTGTGCATTTCCAAAATATAGAACACCATTTTTATCTTTTGTAATCGACCAGTTTTGATTGCCGGATAGATAAAGCGACTTTGGGTAATTCTGGACATAGGGAACCCCGATACTCCTGATATCATTTGCTTTAACAGCAACGGAAATAAACGCAAATAAAAAGTATAATATGAGGTATCTCCGTTGACTGGTCTTCATGAAGGGCTAAAAGTAGCTATTTTGAAGCAGTGTTTACAGGTTGTGGTACTTTTACATAATATCCGGTTCCATCATATTGACGTTTACGAGGATGAGTAGTACAAGCAACAGAACAGCAGCCTTCTAATTCTTCTCCACAGGCATCACATTGCGTAATGTGTTCATTACACTCTGGATTTGCACAGTTGATCATTTTTGGAGTAACTATTCCACAAGAATAGCAAGTAGAAACAATGCTTGGATTTACAGAGTTGACATCTACAGCAATTCTGTTATCAAAAACATAACATTTTCCGTCAAAATCCTCTCCGCCGGCCTCTTTACCATATTTGATAATTCCACCGTGAAGCTGGTATACATCATTGAAACCATGGTGTAACAGTAGGGCAGATGCTTTTTCGCATTTGATTCCGCCTGTGCAGTAGGTTAACACCTTTTTATCTTTGTATTTCGCCAGTTCATTGATCTGTTCCGGGAAATCCCTGAAGTTTTCAATATCTAAAGTAATGGCATTTTTGAACCTGCCTAAATTATGCTCGTAGTTAGAACGCACATCAAGAATGATCACATCTTCTTCCTTAATCATCTTTTGGAATTCTACGGGCTCAAGGTGTTTACCTGTGCGCTGATTAGGGTTGATGATGTTTGGATCTTTTAATCCTGAATGTACAATCTCGTCTTTGTAGCGACAGTGCATTTTAATAAAAGAAGGCTCCTCAACCTCATCAATCTTAAATTCTGTTTTGGCAAAACGTTCATCCGCATGAATGGCAGCCATATAAGCTTCAACATTGTCTTTGGTTCCTGAAATTGTACCGTTCAGACCTTCATCAGCCACAATAATACGGCCTACAAGGTTTAAAGATTTACAAAAAGTAAGGTGAGTGGCAGCAAATTGTTCTGCGTTTGCTATTGGACTATAGCAATAATAAAGTATGGTCTGGAATTTTTTCATATCATCATTGATACTGTTGCATACAGCGTTTAATGTGGGACAAAGTTAATAAAGATAAATGAGATTGAAAAAAGCTAAATCGCAGGCGTTCTGCCTCCATCTACTCTGATACTTGTTCCGGTAACATAGGAAGCTGCAGGAGAAGCGAGGAAGGCAATTACATTGGCAATTTCTTCGGCCTGCCCAAATCTAGCCATTGGAATACTTGAAATCATGCTCTTCTCTATTGTTGCTCTATCTGTTTGCTGGTTGGCTGCGGTACTTTCAATTAAACTACCTAATCTGGCAGTATCTGTTAACCCAGGTAAGATATTGTTGACAGTGATTTGATAGATACCAACTTCATTAGCTAAAGTTTTAGCCCAGGAAGCCACAGCTGCCCTAATCGTGTTGGAAACGCCAAGATTTGGCAATGGAGTTTTAATGGAGGTAGAGATAATATTGATAATCCTTCCGTATCCGAGTTTTTTCATCCCTGGAAGAACTGCAGTCGCTAATAGGTGATTTCCAACAAGGTGTTGTTGAAATGCCGATTCAAAGTCGTCTGAGCTGGCTTTGGTGATTGGGCCGGCTTTTGGTCCGCCAGTATTGTTTACCAGAATGGCAACCGGATGTTCCGCTGTGATTTTTTGGATGGCATCAGACAACTGCTGCTTTTCTGAAAAATCGGCAACAGTATAACTGTGTTGCTGATTTCCTTCTTGCTGTAATTGTGCCACTGCTACTTTTAGCCCATCTTCGTTTCTCGCCATTAAGATGCAATTGGCACCTAAACCAGCCAAAACTTTTGCTGTAGCTAATCCAATACCCTGAGTACTGCCGCAGATTAACGCGTATTTACCTTTTAATGAAATGTCCATCGTGATGTTTTATAGCTAAACTTATACAAAAATTATGAGGTAACAATGTTTTTATGCTGTTGTTGGGTTATTGGAATATTGTTAAGTTTGCCTTCGTCATTATAAATCAGCGGATGATTTGTGAGGCGGAATAAATTTAAACACAAAAAATGACCAAAATTTCTATGAAACCAGTGCTATTGGCGGCAGGCCTTTTATTTAGCGCAGGTAGTGTATTTGCTCAGGATAACCTGGTAAATGCCTTAAGCAACAATCACAGTACAGATAGTAAAAATAGCTTCACTTTTACCCCGGTAATCAATGCAGAAGCAACTGATGTAAAGAACCAACAGTCTTCAGGAACTTGCTGGAGCTATAGTACCAACTCATTCTTAGAATCAGAAATGATTAAAGCAGGTAAGAAACCAGTAGATCTTGCTGATATCTTTACTGCCCGTAATGCTTATATTGAAAAAGGAATCAACTATGTACGTATGCATGGCGCCCTAACCTTAGGTGATGGTGGTGCTTGTCATGATGTAATCAATATGTTTGCTTTGTATGGCGCATTGCCACAATCTGTTTATGATGGAAGAAAGTACGGTACATCAACAAACAAATCTGATGACATGAACAAGCTGACTAAAGCTATTCTTGAGAAAGCAGTAAATGCACCATCAGGAAAGTTTGATCCAACTTGGAAAGCGAAATATATCGCTACTATTGATTCATGTTTAGGTGCAGTTCCTGAGAAATTTACTTTTGAAGGAAAAGAATATACGCCAAAAACTTTTGCTAAAGAAGTAGTAGGAATTAATCCTGCTGACTATGTAGAACTTTCTTCATTCACTTCAGCGCCTTACTATACTAAAGCCGTATTGATGGTACCTGATAACTGGTCTTATGATCAAGTTTACAATGTGCAAATGGACGACATCACTAAGGTGATCGACAATGCTTTGAAAAAAGGATATACTGTTGCTTGGGCTACAGATGTAAGTGAGAAAGGCTTTAGCTGGAAAAATGGTGTTGCTTTTGTTCCTGAAAAAGATTTCGAAGAGATGTCTAAAGAAGAACGTGCTACAATGTTTAACGGTCCTAAACCAGAAAAAGAAATTACTGTAGAGATGCGTCAGGAAGCTTTTGATAACTACAAAACTACTGATGACCACGGTATGCAGATTACTGGTATAGCAAAAGATCAAAACGGTAAAGAATATTACATCGTTAAAAACTCTTGGGGTCCATCTAATGATTATAAAGGTTACCTATACGTAAGCAAGAACTTTGTGAAATTCAAAACCACAGCTTTCTTGTTAAACAAAAAAGGTATTCCTTCAGATATTCGTAAAAAACTTAGTCTTTAATTCGATAAAGACAGATGAGAAAGGCGGTTCCAGGTTTGGACCGCCTTTTTTATTTCCAGAACATTTGCCCGGAAACGGTTGTTGATTTTATATAAAAGAAGATATTTATGAAGGTATTTATTACGAGGGTAATTTCTGAAGAAGGTAGGGTATTATTAGAAGAAGCAGGAATTGAGGTGCAGGAATGGAAGGAGAAGAGGGCACTGACGCAAGAAGAATTAATTTATAATTGTTTAAAATCTGATGCCTTATTGAGTGTAGGAACCAGACTGGATGCCGATTTTCTTCAGGCCTGTTCTCATTTAAAAGTAATTGCGCTGCATTCCGTCGGATTTGACCATGTAGATGTGGATAGCGCTACCTCTTTAAATATTCCTATTGGAAATACCCCAGGTGTATTGAGTGCGGCAACAGCAGATACTGCTTTTTTGCTGATGCTGGCGACCTCCAGAAAAGCATTCTACCTCCATAAAACCATTGAAAAAGGAGAGTGGGTTTTTTTTGATCCAACGGCTAATCTGGGTATAGAGTTAAGAGGAAAAACCCTCGGTGTTTTTGGATTGGGTAAAATAGGACTGGAAATGGCCAGATGTTGTAAAGCAGCATTTGGAATGAAACTACTTTACCACAATAGAACCAGGAATGAGGATGCTGAACAGGAACTAAAGGCCAAATGGGTGCCTTTTGAAGAATTACTCCAACAAAGTGATGTAGTGACCGTACATACTGCATTAACTCCTGAAACAGAAGGTAAATTTGATTGGTCTGCATTTGAGCTCATGAAGCCCTCTTCCATCTTTATCAATACCGCAAGGGGTGCGATCCACAAGGAAGAAGACTTGTTAAGAGCGCTGGAAGAAGGAAAGATCTGGGGCGCAGGATTGGATGTGACCAACCCTGAACCTATGAGACCCGACCATCCGCTATTGCAAATGCCCAATGTAGCTGTACTTCCTCATATAGGTTCTGCTACTCAGGAAACCCGTGCCGCCATGTCTGTGCTTGCCGCAAGAAATGTGATTGCAGGATTAAATGGAGTGCAGATTCCATTTGCAGTGAACCCGGAAGTATATATCAGCAGCCTATAAATGATTTCTGGTCACCTTACCCTTGACCAGAAACATTCGTTTGATGGCTTTCCTTTGCAGGACAGTATCACCAATATATTTCGGATTTAAGGAGCGTAAGAGTATCAGCTCAGGATCCGAATGTTCAAAAAGTAGCTTTACCGTAGTGATGTTATTGGAAATGTCATCGGTAATGACCAAATAGGCCTCGCCCCATTGGATGATCTCCCGGTTTTTAATTTCTTTGACAATGATGATTTCTCCATTCGTGAATTTGGGGTACATGCTATCTCCATAAACAGGAAGGTAGGCATCACAATCATTAAACGGACGGTAATTGACATAGTATTCCGGAGGTTCCTGAAATACATTCAGGTCTCCAACCGTGATTTCAGTAAGATTGACATTGAAATACGGTACACCTTCCTCTAGTTGTGGTAAATGTTCATTCGGATCTGAAGAGCGTATAAACATTTCTCCCATCCCAGTATTCAGATACCTTGGATTAATCTTGTGATAGTCAATGATGTCTTTCGACAGCCTTTTTCCAATATTTCTCCTCCCACTTTCAATAGAAGAACAATTTCCAATGTGTTTTGTAATCGGAAGGTAGAACTGTATTAGCGTCATTTGTTTCGCTAAACGTATTTCCCTGAGCCTGGCGCCGGTCTGTGCGCTCTCTAAATAAATGTTTCTCCTCATAGCTTTAATTGTTATGTAATTTAGTTTGTCATTTGATTAATTATACGTAAGATTGTGTTAATTATTTAGCTAATATAATATTTTAAAATTCATTATTTATACTATAAATTAATTAAGTGTATTATGAGAAGAAGATATGAAATGAAAGGCATGCCTGGATTCAGGTACCTGGAAGATGAAGAACTAGAAAATCCACTATTGGTTGCAGAGGAATTCTTTGATGCAATTGATCTGGAATTGTTCAGGCAGGAGCTTCGGTTATTTTTTGCCCTGGCCTTTAATAATAAGGCGTATAAAAATGGCAAGTTATATGAACCTGCAAGGCAGACCAGTGTTCATCAACAATTAACACGATTTTTAGAAATGGCTTGGTTGATCCTGAACAATGATAAGATTGATTTATTAATTAAAACTGAAGAGCCACTTTTTCAAATTGCCGGAGCGTGGAGAAGGGGAGGTTTTATTGAAGTAGAAAAACGATTGAAAGATGATACCATGAGGTATTGCCGCGTACTAGAAGATGAAGAAGTGAATAATGTAAGACTGGTATTTGAGAAGATCTTCAATTACCTCTCCTTAGCCGCATGGCAGGATGAACTGGATATGGTGCTGTTTTATAGTCTTTGTGACATACCAATGTCTGATGAATGCGAAAATGGGCACACCTCTTCTCCTATGCATGAGCATTTGGAGAAGCTATTGGAATGCGTTCATGTAATTCATGAACTCCGGATCAAAGGGGATGAAGGCTGGAAAGTAATGCCTGTAGATGCCGTGATTCATAATAAGGACTACGAGGTTTTTCCAGCTCAACTTATCATGAGTATTTATCGGCAACAAGAACTGATTCCAGTATAAATGCATGAGCATACCTATGCTGTTATAGTTATGCTCATGTACTGAATTGTTTTAAAGTCCGTAGGAGAGTCTGAATCCATGGTTGATTCTTTTATTACCATCATAAGCAAAGCCATATGCAGCTCTGAAGATCAACCTTTGCAATCCGAAGTAAAACTCCGTATAGTTTCTTTTTAAAGGCTGGCTAAGGTAGCTTACCCCAACCAATTCTTCCAGTTTTAATTTACGCAGGATAGGAATCTTGCTACTGAACCTTCCAGAGAAGTTATGTTCAAAATGAGCTTCGAAATACTCACGGTCTGTACTGAATAGATAGAAATCAAGGAATAGGAATTTCCTCATATTTGGCAATCCAAATAAGGAGTTATTACCTCTGAAATGCTTGAATTCCGGATAATAAACCTGATCGTTGTTTAAGAATTTACCGGCACCAATTACAATAGAAGAGTAACCCCATAATCCGGCACTAATTCTGTTCTGATAAATTTCTGCAGCGATGAGGTCGTAATCAACATCACTACTCATCACGCCCTTGATCCCTTTTTTATACCATAAGCTGATACTTGGGGACTTTGATTCCAGATAAATCTTACGATCCGGCATGGTCATATAGTTTTGTCCGAAGGTATAAGTTAAGGAAGCATTGATGCTAAATGATTCATAGGTTGGAAATAATGGGCTTTCTGTTTCTGGAGTAAAGGGGTTATTGGAAGTAAAAGTCTCACCCTTCAAATCCTTAATTTTAAAACCAGTAGTATTCACCAGGTTATAGTTTTTCGCATAATCGACTTTTATACTTCCCATTAAGCCGTTGGCCAATTCTCTACTGGTTCCGATGTTTACAAATTCTTTCTTATAGAACTTTGAAAAATTGGTTTCAAAAAGGAGGGAGTTGATAGAATTTCCCATTAAGCTCATGGTACCAAGATTATTTAAGTCGAAGATGCCAGAGCCAGCGCTCGCAGTGATGCTGGCACGTTTAACGGCATCATAGTAATAAGTTCCACTAAGTGATGCGGTAAGCTCTTTATTAGATAGACCATAGCGTACTTCTGGTCTGATTTGGTAAAATTCACCATATTCCAGGCGCTTCGTATAGGTGATGCCATACCTCATTCCAAAGCCTTCTACTGTATTGTAAAATAGCGCAGGTAGAATCGGGTCAAACCTTAAACTTTTTTTATCATAGCGGTTGTTTAGGGTATAGCCAGTAATTAACAGTTTAAATGGACCTAATTTATTGTTTGCTTTTTCAAGAGAATCAAGGTAGCGTTTGGATGTTTTTAATGCCGCAATGCTATCTTTTCTGATGTAGTCGCGACTTTCTTCAGCGGTCAGCGGGATCGGTCTGTTGTTTAACCAAAACAGCGAGTCTTTTTTATTTACTGCCTTTGTAACTTTTAAGATCTCTCCATTAAAATAGTTTTTTGGAAACTTGGGATCGATGTTATAATTACTATATACACCTGCATAATAACCTTCGAACTTAAATCCCAATACATTTCCATTAAATTGGAAATTGATACTTGAAGGCATATATGTTTTTTCGACTTTAAGAAACTGCTGTGATATTTTAAGGGTATCGATCAGGTTGACGCCTGAACTTTTGGTGAGGTACACATTAGCATTGACCAAGTGCCAGCTGTTGTCATTGATATAAATGATTCCATTGAAAGCCGGATCATGTGCCCTTTTTGCGATGACTTCAATTTTATTGATCGTTTGCCCATTTTCATTAATCACACCCAAAAGCTTGTATTTATAAAAGGATAAGGCATTGTCGGCAATTGGCGATACAAAGCCACGGGCACTCAATGTGTTTTCCAAAAGGATGTTCTGGTAGAAATTAATGATCAGATCCGAAGCTTTGTTGAAACTGAATGCATTGTTTCTTCCGGCCACTTTAGAGGAGATCATCTCTTCATGTATTTTGTCGGGAAGCTCAAAGGAAAATATAGAAGTGGATTCGGATAAATAGAGAATTCCTTTTCTATTCGTGTCCAGATTCAGTGTTTTTTGAATATCTCTTCCAAAGAATTTTTTAGGTGCCCCGACCAGCTTCTGAACTCCTTTTATATATACATCCGCAGTATATGCGGGCACTTCAGTGAGGTGCTGTTTTCTTTTTTTGATGGCCTGACGGATAATTTCGTAGGCAGGATCTTCCGCATTACCATCAATAGTTACGCCGGTTAAGGTATAAGATTCCGGGCTTAACACGGTGTTTTCTATCATTTCCTCCGTGATGCTAATGTTTTTTTCTATGGCTTTAAATCCTATTGCTTTGTAAACAATGGTAAAGGTTCCTTTATTTAAGGCAAGAGCATAAATCCCATCCACATTGGCAGAAGTACCTTTGGTGGTATTTTTAACATAAACAGAGGCAAAGGGGACTACCTCACCGTTTGTGTCCTTAATATTTCCTTTTAATTTGAATTCCTGGGCAAATAGTATTGTGGTTCCAGCAAGTATCAGTAAAAGCGTGAGTTGGATTCTCTTCATATATGGGTTAAAGCCTAAATATCGGGTAAGTATTCTTAGTTAACAGCAAACTTTTGTTAAAGTTTGTTAAAGGGTATTTAACAAGGTTGTTTGGGTAAGACGATATTTTCATAACTTTGGTTGCAACAAGCAAATAATAGTATGTATAAAACATTACAACCTGTTCTTCAACAAGAATTGGAGCAAATAGAAAAAGACGGTTTATTTAAACGTGAACGTGTGATTGTAACCCCACAGGGTGCGGACATCAAAATTAGTACTGGGCAGGAAGTGATCAACTTCTGTGCAAACAACTATTTAGGATTGTCTTCTGATCCACGCGTAACTGAAGCGGCTAAACAAGCAATCGATAAATATGGCTATGGAATGTCATCAGTTCGTTTCATCTGTGGTACTCAGGATGTACACAAAGAGTTGGAAGAGAAATTATCTAAATTCTTAGGTACAGAAGATACCATTTTATATGCTGCGGCTTTTGATGCGAATGGCGGTGTTTTCGAACCACTTTTAAATGACCAGGATGCAATCATCTCTGATGAATTGAATCACGCTTCCATCATTGACGGCGTTCGTTTGTGTAAAGCAAAACGTTTCAGATATAAAAATGCGGATATGGCTGATTTGGAGCAACAGTTAATTGCTGCTAAAGATGCTAGACACCGTATCATCGTTACTGATGGTGCTTTTTCTATGGACGGTGTAATCGCTCCATTGGATAAAATCTGCGATTTAGCAGATAAATATGAAGCATTGGTAATGATTGATGAATCACACTGTACAGGTTTTATCGGAAAAACTGGTCGTGGAACACACGAGCATTTTAACGTAATGGACAGAGTAGACATCATTACTGGTACTTTGGGTAAAGCATTGGGTGGTGCATCTGGAGGTTTTACTGCTGGTAAAAAAGAAATTATTGACATGTTACGTCAGCGTTCACGTCCATATTTATTCTCTAACACTTTGGCTCCGGCAATTGCAGGTGCTTCTGTCGCCGTATTAGATATGTTGAGTGAGACGACTGATTTAAGAGATAAATTAGAAAGCAACACAGTTTATTTCCGCAAGAAAATGACTGAAGCAGGTTTCGATATCAAAGAAGGTGTTCACCCAATTGTTCCGGTAATGCTTTATGATGCTAAACTGGCGCAGGAATTTGCTGCTAAAATGCTGGAAGAAGGCATTTATGTAGTTGGTTTCTACTATCCTGTAGTTGCACAAGGCAAGGCTAGAATCCGCGTACAGCTTTCTGCTGCTCATGAGCAACACCATTTAGATAAAGCTATTGCTGCATTTACCAAAGTAGGTAAAGCACTTGGTGTGATCTAAAATATTCTCGCTGAGTCCAATTTCTACTCGGACATCGTATTCAAGTTGATTTTTGGACTCAGCGATTATAAAAATATTATATAAATAGCTGTATATTTGGCCTCATGTTACAAGAGAAGATAACACAATATACTGCTGAAATAAATGCGTTTTCTACGGATAACGTTGATGAATTAGAGCAATTCCGCATCAGATTCCTTGGTACCAAAGGAATCATTAAAGATATTTTTGATGAGTTTAAAGCAGTTTCACCTGAGGAAAAAAGAGTCCTGGGTAAGGTTTTAAATGAGTTTAAGCAATTAGCGGAAGCTAAATATCAAACGCTTAAAGATCAAACTGAAGTAGCTGATACCACTAAAGATCTGGGTTTAGACCTGACTTTACCGGGTGAAGGCTTTGAAATCGGTGCCCGTCATCCACTGGCATTGGTGAGAAGAGAGATCGTCGAAATATTCAACAAACTAGGTTTTATTGTTGCTGAGGGTCCCGAGATTGAGGACGATTGGCATAACTTCTCTGCATTAAACTTTCCTGAAGAGCATCCGGCACGTGATATGCAGGATACTTTCTTTATTAAGAAAGGTGGAGAAAAAGGGGATATCGCCTTGCGTACCCATACTTCTTCCGTTCAGGTGAGAATGATGGAAGCAGGAAAACCGCCATTCAGAGCCATTATGCCAGGCCGTGTATATCGCAACGAAGCGATCTCAGCTAGAGCACATTGCTTCTTCCACCAGGTAGAAGGATTGTATGTGGATGAAAATGTTTCTTTCGCTGATTTAAAGCAAACGCTGTTTTATTTTGTGCAGGAACTATATGGTGAAGGTACAAAAGTTCGTTTCCGTCCTTCTTATTTTCCCTTCACTGAGCCTTCTGCTGAAATGGATATTTCTTGTACCATTTGTAAAGGTGCGGGATGTCAGCTATGTAAACAAAGTGGCTGGGTAGAGATCCTGGGCTGCGGTATGGTAGATCCTAATGTATTGGAAAACTGCGGTATCGATGCTAAGAAATATAGCGGTTTCGCTTTCGGTATGGGAATTGAACGTATCGCTAACTTAAAGTTCGAGATCAAAGACCTGAGGTTATTCTCAGAGAATGATGCCCGTTTCTTGAAACAATATAAAACATCATTGATATAACTTAAATGATCAAAAGGATAACCGGTGCATTTGTAGTATTACTGCTATTTATGGGTTGTGGTAAGGACGAAGGAACGTATATTCCTAACGTCCTTGTCAATTACCGGATATCTGAAGCAGAGTTTATCAACACTGCAAAGAATCGTATTTTATTGGTCCCTAATATGGGGGTAGCCGGTTTGATGATCATTAAAGTTGCACCTGGAAATTATGTGGCTTTCGATCAATGTAGTTCAGTAAATCCTGAACAACGCTGTAAAGTAGTACCGGATGATAATTTGATCACGGCAACAGATCCTTGCAGCGCGGCGAAGTTTTTACTGCTTGACGGTAGTCCGCAGAAAGCGCCGGCTGTACGTTATTTAAAGGTATATCGCACCTCTGTTGGAAGCGATGGGATGATAAATGTATCTAATTGATGGAACCAGAGAAAATTAAAGAAAGCATAATCAGGGCTGCAAAGGAGTTATTCAGAAAATACGGTTACCACAAAACAAGTGTAAACGAAATTGCGAAGAAAGCCAGAATAGCTAAAGCAACTATATACAAGTATTTCGAGAGTAAAGAACAGGTTTTAGATGCAATTTTAATGGATTATCTGGATTTAAATCTCCATGAAATTCTAAAGAATAAAGCGCAGTTCTCAAATGAAGAAGAACACCTGACGGCACTGGTGATGAAAACCTGCAGGTTAACTTATACGGTTTGCAATGAGTTTATCGGTTGGGATTTCGTAAGAGAGAATGCAAACTCTCAGGAATTCTTAAAACACCTGTCGGATCAGTTGGAGTCGCTATTGCTTTCTGCCTACCTGGAACTGGATCATTTCAAAAATAATCCTTCCCGCAAAGAGGGACTGGCCTTTCTATTAAAAGCCAGTAAAAGCATCGTCTTTTCATTTGCCTTTACATCGGTAAGTGATTCTGATGTGAGGAAGAACTTTGTAAGCTTCCAAAAAGAACTATTGCCTTTTCTGGTGAAAGCAGCTTTATAATAGAAGAGATTTCTTGACGTAGGACAACCTAATGTCATTTTTATAATTACAATAAGCCTCCTGAGTTGCTCAGGAGGCTTTTCTATTTGGTGCTTATTTTGTTGATTTGATAAAGAAATCATTTAGATTGCAAATAGAAGTCAAATAGAAGGCGGAGGCATGAACGATCTGATTCGAGATTGCTGCGGGATTACAAGGGCATTATACCCTTGCAATCCCTAGCAAACCCCCAGCAAATTCTGAATAGATGCCTAAAGGTTCAGTACGCTATTCAGCATCTATTGCCGATGATGAAGTGATCAGGTAGATATTTTTACACAAACTTATTGAATTGATAACGTATACCGTTTTGGTATTCGGTATGGAAATTGCTAACTTGTTCTTGTTATCAACATAAAAGACAATGAGTAAAGAGGTTTTAGAAATTTCTGTTTTGGTTGATGAGAAGTTTGATATGAGCTTTAACCTGGTTGAAGGCGTTTTTGGTTTTATCCTGCGTGTTTTTGATAAGTAAAAGATAACATTTAGATTTCTTGTTGAATAGGCTGTAAAAGCCTCATGGAAACCCCTATGTCTTAAAATTCCATTTTCCCCTTCTTTTACTGTCCTGGATTTAGTTTTTACTGATCCTCCTGGCTACCATTGAAAAACATTTACAACGCAATGAAAAAAAACTTAAATTTGCGGCATAATGAGTAGAAATAGAAAATCCGGAACGGTAACCATTATCCCCAATTTAAGTATTATTGATATTGCCGAAGAAGGCAAGGGAGTAGGTAAAGCAGATGAATTGGTGGTATTTGTGGATAAAGCTGTACCCGGCGATGTCGTTGATGTTCGTATCGTAAAAAAGAAAAAGAATTTCGCTGAGGCTGTAATCGAAGCTATACATGAAAAATCTGAGTTAAGAACAGACCCGTTCTGTCAGCATTTTGGTACTTGTGGTGGTTGTAAATGGCAACACATGTCTTACGATGCCCAGTTGACATTTAAACATAAAAATGTGGAAGCTGCATTGCAAAGGTTGGCTAAAGTTGATACATCATCAATGGAGCCTATCTTAGGTTCAGCGGAGAACAAATACTATAGAAATAAATTAGAGTATACCTTTTCAAATAAACGCTGGTTAAATAAGGCAGATATGCCGGTGATAGATGCAGCCGCAGAAATCGAAGCCGAAGCGACTGAAGAGGGAAGCACTCCTGAAAAGGCAGAAATGGAGATGAATGCTTTAGGCTTTCACGTTCCACTGCGTTTTGATAAAATTTTAGACATCGAGCATTGTTATTTACAAGCAGAACCTTCCAATACGTTGAGAAACAAAGTGAGAAGCTATGCTTTGGAAAATGGATTGAGTTTCTATGACCTGCGTAATCATGAGGGTAGCTTAAGAAACCTGATTATCCGTACTTCTTCTACAGGCGAAGTAATGGTAGTAGTGGTTTTTGCCTATGTGGAGCAAGCACAGGTAGATGGTATGATGGAATACCTGAAAGTTAACTTCCCTGAAGTAACCTCTCTTCTATATATCATCAATCAAAAGAAAAATGATACTATTTTCGATCAGGAAGTGATCACCTACGCAGGTAGAGATCATATTTTTGAAGAAATGAATGGACTGAAATTCAAAATCGGTGCCAAGTCATTCTATCAAACGAACTCTATGCAAGCGCTGGAATTGTATAAGATTACTAAAGAATTTGCTGGTTTCAGCGGAGATGAATTGGTATATGATCTATACACTGGTGCTGGTACCATTGCCAACTTTGTTGCAGGTAGCGTAAAGCAAGTGATTGGAGTAGAATATGTACCTACTGCAATTGAAGATGCTAAATTTAATTCTGAATTAAACGGAATTAATAATACCACCTTCTTTGCAGGTGATATGAAAGATATTTTAACCACAGATTTTATTGCAACTCATGGTAAGCCGGATGTAGTGATCACCGATCCACCAAGAGCAGGAATGCATGCTGATGTAGTGACGCGACTATTAGAAATGGAAGCTGAGAAAATCGTGTATGTAAGTTGTAATGCAGCAACACAGGCCAGAGATTTAGCCTTGTTAAAAGAGAAATATGAAGTAGTACGTATTAAACCTGTAGATATGTTCCCACATACACAACATGTTGAAAACGTAGTATTATTGAAGTTTACTGGTCTGACTACTGAAGAAGTAGTGGAAGCAAATTAGAGATAAAATGGATATTGAAGAATTATTACCTCAGCAAGACCCGGAAGGCAAAAAAGAAGAGCCAAAGAAACAAAGTCCACTGTTAAGTTTAGAAAAAGACCTGGAGCTGTATTCAGATTCTATCAGAGAAGTTTCAATTGCAATTATCAATGAAGGGATCTCAACTCACCCGATTTTTGTTGCACACCAACATACGGTATCGATAGGAGAGATGATTCTGGATAAAACAGAGTTAAATACTGACTGGACGATTCAGGCTTCAACACTGGATGAGTTTGTGCAAAAAGGGATCATTAATCCTGAAAAGAAAGCACTATTCTTAAAAAGCTATAAAAAACCACAAGAATTTATGTGTGTATTTGTGATTGTTCCAGAAGGAGCAAACTTCATTTACTACCCATATAAGAAATAAAAGACCATAAAAAATCCCTACCAGGAAATTCCTGTGTAGGGATAAACTAAAAACTAATGGTCTAAATATTATTTAATATGAGTTACATCCCCACTTTTAGAAGAGGATGTTTTATTCAAAGCTGCATTTCCTTTGTAGTTGATATCGCTACCACCACTCGCACTCGCTTCTAATCCTTTATTTACATACACACTTGCATCCGAACCACCACTGGCAGTAACTTTTGCATAGTCGCTGATGAGCTGGTAGGCTTCCACATCACTTCCGCCACTGGTTTGTACGATCATGTTTTTTACTTTTCCTTTCAGTTTGACATCAGCTCCACCACTTGTGGTAAGGACTAAATCATCGGCATGGATATCTAAAGAGAGATCAGCACCCCCAGAGGCACGGATGTTTAATTTTTGGGTTCTTAGGGTATTCTGTCCGTAAACATCACTTCCTCCACTGGCCGTAATGGCATTCAGTGTTTTGTAGTTGACATAAACTTTGATACTTTGTCCCTTAAATGTTCTTCCCCAACCCTGGCTGTTCTTGTATTTTACAATTAAGTTACTGCCTTGCTTCTCCACCACCACATTTTTCAATAAGTCCTCATGGGCAGTTACTTTAATGTTTTCAGAATGGCTCTGTGTCAGGTAAAGGTCGATTCCACTGGAAACGGTTACCTCATTGAAATTTGTTAAGGCTATGTCTTTATTTTGTTGTGCTTTTGCAGAGATCGTATTTAAGGAAAATGCAAGAAGTACGGGTAAGGCGGTCTTAAATAGTAAGGTGCTTTTCATGAGGTCTAAGTTTTAGGTTACGGAGATTAGACGCCATCCATACCCAAACGTTGCAGAATTTCGATTTTATTTTTTAAATATTTGAATATGCCCCTTAAAATCGTTCTTTTTGTAGTATAAACAATGAAATAACAAATGGCAGAATCTCAATTGCTTATTCTTGATAAGAAGCAGATACAACAAAAGATTAATAGGATTGCTTACCAGATACTGGAAGATAACCTTAATGAAAAGGAAATTGTATTGGCTGGGATATGGGACCGTGGCTATAAAGTGGCCCTGCGACTAAAGAAAGTATTGGCCAAGATTTCAGATCTTAAAATTACCATGTTGAAGATTGAGCTGGATCGCTTAAATAGTAAATTGGTTGCCAATACAGACCTGGATGAAAGTCACTGGAAAAATAAAGTGATCATTTTAGTTGATGATGTGCTGAATAGCGGTAAAACATTAGCCTATGGATTGGGCGTTTTTCTAAATACTCCTCATAAGAAAATCAGAACTGTAGTGCTGGTAGATAGGAGTCATAAAATATTCCCTATTGCCACGGATTTCGTTGGTTTACAGATGGCTACTGTTTTAAAGGAGCATGTGGATGTTGTGATTGATGTAGAGGGAGAAGAGGATCGGGTTTATTTAAGTTAGTCTTGGATTTAAGGCATATTTTTCTCATTTTAGAGAGATGTACCCGTCCCGCAAAAGCAAGTTAATCTTTCAATTCTTTTCCTGGTATATCGCTTATATCATAAAGAAGGACTTTTCTAGCTATACTTACGACCGGCTTAAAATTAAAGAGGGCGAGGCAATATTGCTCCTTGCCAATCATTTTAGCTGGTGGGATGGCTTCTTAATGTTTCAATTGAATAAGGTTGTTTTTAAGAAGGAGTTTCATGTGCTGGTGACAAATGAAGATTATCAGCGACAATGGTACCTAAAATACCTGGGCGCATTTGCTTCGAAACCTAAGGGAAAAGATGTGGTAGAAACCCTGACTTATGCCGGACAACTATTGGACGATCCAGGGAATTTAGTGCTTTTATTTCCGCAAGGCAGATTGTTCACCAGTTATGTAAGCAATGTATCTTTTGAAAAGGGCGTGATGCAATTGATCAATGCCTCTAAAAAGAAGTTTCAGGTGGTGTTTGCAGCAACTCTTACCGATTATTTTGATAAAAGAAAGCCGAAGGTGAAAACCTATCTCTGTACCTGGGAGGCCGAAGAGTACATCAGTTTACAATTACTGAAAAGAGAGTATAACAAACATTATAACGAGGCCATTCATAAACAAAGTAAAAAATCTGCATGATTTTTTTTCTCTACATCGTACTCGTCTTTTTAGTCCTTCGTTTTTCAGTTACCCTATTTAATTTTGTTTCCAATCCGAAAATGGGTAATTATGGCCGATCCTTTACGGATAAGGTGATGATCATTATCAAAGTTCGGCAGTCGGAGCAGGAAGCAGAAAAATTAATAGCCAGTATTAAGTCCCAGGACTATAAAAATTATGAAATACTGATTCAGTCAAGCGATGGTCCCGATGTGGCTGAAAATGCTAAAGGTGCCTATTTTTTATTTCTAGAGGCAAATACCTTAATTGAAAAAGGATTCATTAATAGCCTGATTTATCGGACTTCCGTATTTAAATTAGCCCTGCTGAATATTATCCCTACGCCAAGGACCTCCGGATTCATCGCCAATTGCATTTATCCCCTAAGTGATTTTGTCTTGTTGAACCTATTCCCTATAAGGCTGGTACGGCTAATCAATCATCCGGCTTTTGCAATGGCAAATGGTGCCTGTTTATTCTTTGATGCTGATATCTACCGTCGATACGAATGGAATCATACCTTTATAGACCCAGGGCTAGCGGCTTTGGAAATGCTAAAAAGTGTAAAACAAGAAAAGCTGAATGCAGATCTTTTACTAGGAAACAAGCTGATTTACCAGGAAGAAAAGGAACTTGATATTGCTCTTCTTTCCCGACGTCTGATGCTCAACTTCAGTAATCAGCCCATTATAGCATTGGGTTATCTGGCATTAGTGATTGCGGGCCCAATAGTGATGGCTATTAATTTAGCCCCCGTATTTCTATTGTTGCCTTACGGCCTGATCTTTCTATCAAGAATGATGATCGCTTACTTGTCTGTTCAGCCACCTTTTCCGAATATTCTGTACCACCCATTACAAATGATCAGCTTAACTTATTTGCTGTTGCATAGCTGCTGGAACCGTTGTATTACAGTTCTTAAATCTAAGAAATAGCATATCAAACTCTTTTTATGTAATTTTGTACCTTCAATAGGTTCCATATAATTAATTTATGAAATACGATTTAGCCGTCACGATAGATAAAGCATCAGGTTTCTGTTTCGGAGTAGTATATGCAATCGACATGGCCGAAGATATTCTGGACCATGAAGATTATTTATATTGCCTGGGTGACATTGTACATAATGATGAAGAGGTGAAGCGATTAACTGCTAAAGGACTTCGTATCATCGATCATGAACAACTGCTGACTTTAAAAAATGAAAAGGTCTTGATCAGGGCACATGGAGAAGCGCCGGCTACTTATAAGTTGGCGATGGAAAATCAATTGACTTTAATCGATGCCTCCTGTCCGGTGGTTTTAAAACTGCAAAACAGAATAAAAAACTCACACGATGATGAGGAACAGATTCTGATCTTCGGAAAACATGGCCATGCAGAGGTGATCGGTTTACAAGGGCAAACTGATGGAAAAGCCATCGTGTTTCAGGATCTTGCCGAATTAGATCAGGTGGATTTACCTTCAAAATTTACGCTGTACAGTCAGACCACTAAAAGCACGGATAAATTTTACCACATCAAAGATGAGTTACTGAGCAGGGGGTATGAAGTGAAAGCAAATGATACCATTTGTAGACAGGTTTCAAACCGTTATGGTGATCTGGAGAAGTTTGTTGTTGATTATGATAAGATCATTTTTGTATCCGGTAAGAAATCTTCCAATGGAAAGGTTCTTTACGATGTCTGCAAAAAATACAACCCCAACGCTTACTTTATTTCAAATGTAGAAGAAATCGACCAGAGCTGGTTTACTGCAAATGATAAGGTGGGCATATGCGGAGCTACCTCAACGCCAATGTGGCTGATGGAACAGGTGAAATCAACATTAGAATCTTATTAATACATTATAACATCATAAAAAAGTAATTATTGGTTTTCCCTTTAGAGATACAGGGTTATAATCAATTGATTAATTATTTTTGCTAAAATTATGGGAAAAAAGGGCATACTGCTAGTGAATTTAGGAACTCCGGATAGTCCGGAAGTAAGTGATGTACGAAGATATCTTGATGAGTTTTTGATGGATGAACGCGTGATTGATATCAACGCTTTTCAGAGAACCCTATTAGTAAAAGGAATTATTGTTCCTTTTCGTAGTCCTAAGACTTCTAAGTTATATAAAGAGATCTGGGACGAAAACGGATCACCTCTACTATACTTTAGCAAAATTCAAGCAGCAATGCTTCAGGAAAAACTTGGTGAAGAATACCAGGTTGAACTCGCTATGCGTTATCAAAACCCTTCTATAGATGCTGGTCTGGATAGATTAAAAGCTGGTTTGGTCGAAAGTATTCAGGTGATTCCTTTATTCCCTCAATACGCTTCTGCAAGTACTGGTTCTGTGATTCAGAAAGTGATGGAATTGGTTGGGAAATGGCAGACCGTTCCGCCGATTAGTTTTATAAACTCTTTCCATGATAATGAATTGATGATCGATACTTTCGCTGAAAATGCAGAAAAGTACCAGCCGGAAAGCTATGATCAAATTTTATTTAGTTTCCATGGCCTGCCAGAAAGACAACTAAAGAAATGTGACCATACCGGACAACATTGTCTGCAGAAAGACGATTGCTGCAGCACATTAACAGATGTCAATAAGTTCTGCTATTCTGCACAATGCCATGATACTGCCAGATTGATTGCAAAAAGATTGAACATTCCTGCTGAAAAGTATTCAGTATGTTTTCAATCGAGATTGGGTAAAGAGCCTTGGGTGCAACCTTATACGAGCGATGTGTTAAAAGAACTTGCGGAAAAAGGTAAAAAAAGACTTCTGGTATTCTGCCCGGCTTTCGTAGCCGATTGTCTGGAAACTCTTTATGAGGTAAGCGTAGAGTATCATGAAGAATTTAGAGCCCTTGGAGGTGAAGAAGTTCAGTTGGTAGCCAGCTTAAACGACGACCCTAAATTTATCGATGCACTGGTTGCAATGGTAAAACCAACATAAGCTTATCATAGAAAACGATATATAGCTGGTAAATTAAAAATTACCAGCAATATAATTAAGGATCTGGTCCGTAGAACCAGTTTTATCTTGTACATATTTTCGAGCGATCTTTCCCGCAACTGCATTTTTTTGGAATTGTAGAAAAGCGGCTGAAAGATCGCTTTCTGTTGTAATGCTAATGGCTGCGCCAAGCTGAATCAGATCTTTAGCCTCCTGAAATTTATCATACTTAGGGCCGAAGATAACAGGGATCCCAAATGCAGCAGCTTCCAGTGTGTTGTGAATGCCAACCCCAAATCCCCCTCCAATGTAGGCAATAGTTCCATATTGGTATAAAGAAGACAGCATGCCAATATTGTCGATGATCAAAGTTTGAGCAGTTTTCTCGCTTCCATTTAATAATCCTGAATGAGTAATTGCTGCGGGAATCAATTTTTTTATTTCTTCAATATGAGCCGCATCGGTTTCATGTGGTGCAATTATGAATTTCCAGTCCGGATGATGTTGAATAAGGCTAGCAATCAGACGTTCATCAGTCGGCCAGCTACTACCAGCAATAAATACCGGGTTTGATTCGCAGAAATCGGCAACCTCTTTAATGTTTTTTGGCGATTGTGCATTCTCAGCAACACGGTCAAAACGGGTATCCCCACTAAGACTTACATTGTTTAGCTGAATACTCCTTAACAAATCAACACTTTGTTGGTTTTGAACGAAGAACTGAGTCACAAAACTTAAAATTTTCCGATGAAAGGAACCGTACCATTTGAAAAAGATTTGATCCTGGCGGAAAATCCCTGAGATGAGGTAAAGGGGAATGTGCTGCTGATTCAATACCTTGAAATAGTGATACCAAAATTCGTATTTGGTAAAAATGGCAATCTCAGGTTTGATCGCTGCAATAAATTTCCGGGCATTTGCTGCAGTATCCAGCGGTAAATAAAATACACCCGCCGCTAAGGCATAGTTTTTCCTGATTTCATAACCTGATGGAGAGAAAAAAGTGATGACTATGTTTTTATGGGGATAACGTTCTTTGATCTTTTCCAGAACGGGTCTTCCCTGTTCAAATTCACCAAGAGAAGCGAAATGAAACCAAATGTTCGTTTTTGTAGGATCTAATGTTTTTTCTATCTGATCAAAAAGTTGAGACCTTCCCTCGATGAACAGTTTGGCCTTTGCATTGAATAAGGAAAATACACCCACCACTAATCCATAAAAAGAGATTCCTATATTATAAAGCCAAAGCATTTTGTGTGTTTATTTATTATCTTAGCCGAAGATACTTCATTAAAATTAAAACGTAATTAATATATGAAAATAGCTGTTATTGGGACAGGATATGTGGGTTTGGTTACTGGTACCTGCCTTGCAGAGACAGGAAACAAAGTAATTTGTGTTGATATAGATGCTGCAAAGGTAAAGAAAATGCAGGATGGTCAGGTGCCAATCTATGAACCAGGTCTTGATGTATTATTTCATAGAAATATTGCTCAGGGTAGACTAACTTTTACAACCGATCTTGCCCACGGTATTCAAGATGCGCAAATCATTTTTATGGCTTTACCGACTCCTCCTGGAGGCGATGGTGCTGCCGATCTTTCCTATATCCTTGGTGCAGCAAAAGACATTTCTAAATTGGTTACGGAATATAAGGTGATCGTTAACAAATCTACCGTTCCTGTAGGCACAGCTGATAAGGTATTAGCAGTTTTCAAAGAAAACACCAACATAGAAATTGATGTGGTTTCTAATCCGGAATTTCTTCGTGAAGGTGTAGCTGTGGAAGATTTCATGAAACCTGACCGTGTAGTGATCGGAACCAGAAGTGAAAAAGCACAGAAGCTAATGGCTGAACTGTATGGCCCATATGTGAGACAAGGAAATCCAATCTTGTTTATGGATGAACGTTCTTCAGAGCTGACAAAATATGCAGCCAACTCATTCCTTGCAACAAAAATTACATTCATGAATGAAATCGCGAATCTTTGTGAGATTGTGAATGCAGATGTAGATGCAGTGCGTAAAGGAATTGGTTCTGATGCAAGAATTGGTAAACGTTTTCTTTTCCCTGGAATCGGATACGGAGGAAGTTGCTTCCCTAAAGATGTTCAGGCTTTAGCTAAATCTGCCGATGAACATCAGTATGATTTCCAGATCCTGAAAGCGGTGATGGATGTAAATGAGAAACAAAAGACAGTTTTGGTAGACAAACTGCTTAAATATTATAAAGGTGACCTAAAAGGCAAACATTTTGCTTTATGGGGATTGGCCTTCAAACCGGAAACCGACGATATTCGTGAGGCTCCGGCATTGTATATTATCGATGAATTGCTGAAACAAGGTGCAACTGTTGCTGCCTTTGATCCAGAAGCAATGGGTAATGTGCAACGTCTTTTAGGAGATAAAATCAGCTTTGTTGGAGATCAATATGAAGCTTTGCAAAATGCAGATGCATTATTAATCGCTACAGAATGGTCTGTTTTTAGAAATCCTGACTTCGAAAGAATGGAAGAAACCCTAAGTAACAAAGTGATTTTTGATGGACGTAATTTGTATGATCTGGAGAAAATGATTGATTTGGGTTATTATTATAATAGTGTTGGTCGTAAACTAATAGATTAATGGGACGTAAAAGAGTATTGATTACTGGAGCCGCTGGCTTCCTGGGTTCACATTTATGTGATCGTTTTATTAAAGAAGATTACCATGTCATTGCAATGGATAACCTGATTACTGGAGATCTTCAGAATATTGAACATCTGTTCAAATTGGAGAACTTTGAATTTGCGCACCATGATATCTCCAAATTTGTTTATGTATCAGGAGAACTGGATTATATCCTGCACTTTGCCTCACCGGCAAGTCCGATTGACTATTTGAAAATACCAATTCAAACCTTAAAAGTAGGCTCATTAGGTACACATAATTTATTAGGTCTGGCGAAAAGTAAAAATGCCAGGATGCTGATCGCTTCCACTTCGGAAGTGTATGGTGATCCAAATGTTAATCCTCAACCAGAAGAATATTGGGGGAATGTAAACCCTGTTGGCCCAAGAGGGGTATATGATGAAGCGAAACGCTTTCAGGAAGCAATGACCATGGCTTATCATACTTTCCACGGCTTAGAAACCAGAATCGTAAGGATATTTAATACCTATGGCCCAAGAATGCGCCTAAATGACGGTCGCGTTTTACCAGCTTTCATCGGACAAGCATTGCGTGGAGAAGACCTTACCGTATTTGGTGATGGTTCTCAAACGCGTTCTTTCTGTTATGTAGATGATCTGGTCGAAGGTATTTACAGATTGCTACTTAGTGATTATGCAATGCCAGTGAACATCGGTAATCCAGATGAGATCACCATTAAGCAGTTTGGGGAAGAAATTATCAAACTAACCGGTACCAGTCAGAAATTAGTACTGCGTGATCTACCTGTTGATGATCCTAAACAAAGACGTCCGGATATTACCAAAGCCCGTGAGATTTTAGGCTGGGAACCTAAAGTAAGCAGGGCAGAAGGTTTGAAAATTACTTATGAGTATTTTAAATCCCTACCCGCTGAAGCATTGGTGAATAAAGAACACAAAGATTTTACAACTTATAACCGTTAATATATAATAATGTCGAAAATACTAGTAACCGGAGGTACCGGTTTTATTGGATCACATACTGTGGTGGAGCTATACAATGCAGGATATGATGTAGTGATCGTTGATGATTTTTCTAACTCTAATCCTAAAATCCTTAAACAGATTGAAGCGATCAGTGGAAGAGTACCTGAATTTGTTGAACTGGATTTATGTGATGAACTAAAAGTTAAAGCATTTGTTGAAGCAAATACTGATATCTCTGGCGTAATTCATTTTGCAGCCTTTAAAGCAGTAGGTGAATCTGTTCAACAGCCTTTAAAATATTATAGAAATAATTTTTACTCCCTGATCAATGTGATCAATGGATTCAATAGCAAGGTAAACCTTGTATTCTCTTCTTCTTGTACTGTTTATGGTCAACCGGATGTGTTGCCAGTTACAGAAGCTGCTCCAGTTAAAAAAGCAGAATCACCTTATGGTAATACTAAACAGATCGCAGAAGAGATCTTGCAGGAAAGTTGTGCAGTAACACCTGAATTAAATGTGATTGCTTTGCGCTACTTTAACCCGGTAGGTGCCCACGATTCTGCATTAATTGGTGAACTACCAATCGGCGTTCCACAAAATTTAGTTCCTTTTATTACACAGTCGGCTATTGGTAAACGTGGTCCGATTACGGTTTATGGAAATGATTATGATACCCCGGATGGTAGTGCAATCAGAGATTATATACATGTGGTAGATTTAGCTAAAGCACATGTGGCTGCAATCCAACGTTTGGAAAGCAACAAATCGGAATCAAATTATGAAGTTTTCAATTTAGGAACAGGTACAGGTACTACTGTATTACAGGTAATTGAAGCTTTTGAAAAAGCTACTGGCCAAAAATTAAGCTATACAATTGGTGCAAGAAGAGAGGGCGATATTGAAAAGGTTTGGGGTGATGTTACTAAATCAGCAAGAGATCTAGGATGGAAAGCTGAACGTGATATCAATGTCATGATGTCTTCTGCATGGAACTGGGAGAAATATTTAAAAGATAACCCTTTTTAGATGCTACTAAGCGAACATAAAGACCTCAAGCTGGAAATTAAATCCCTTCCTGAAAAGGAAAAGGATAAGCTTTTGCTCCGGTTGATCGCTAAAGATAAAATCTTGACGGAACACTTGCATTTTTTATTGATGGAAGGCGAGCAAGATCTGGTGGACAGAGAAGAGCAGCTTAGCGCACGTATTGATGAGGAAATTGAAGAGCTAATGTCCAATAAAAGGAGGAATGCGAAAGAGGCTTTACTCAAAATGAGGAAGCTAAATGGCAGTATTACTCATCATTTTAAAGTGACGAAAGATTTGAATAGCGAAATAGAATTGCGAATTCATCTTTTCAAAGGAATTCCCATTGATTTCAATGAGGGAGTATTCTCTACCTTGCATAAGTTCAATGAAAAGTTAATGATCTACTTTGCTAAATCTGTATTTTCTGTATATAAAAAGTACCTGAAAATGCATGAAGAAACCCAGTTTGACCTTAAATCAGACTTTAATCAGGTTTTAGTAAAGCTATATCAGTATAAAACAGCTCCTGTTGCTGAAGAATTGGGCTTGCCTAAGGAAATTTAAGGTAAAGCCAGCTATTAAAAAATGAAATCTATCGAAATGAAAAAGAAAATATTGATAACGGGTGGGGCCGGATTTATTGGTTCACATGTGGTACGCCGCTTTGTGAGTAACTATCCGGATTATGAAATCCTGAATCTTGATGTGTTAACGTATGCCGGAAATTTGGCAAACCTAACTGATGTTGAGGACTTGCCGAATTATCGTTTTGTAAAAGCAGACATTACTGATGCTGTTGCTATGAATGACTTGTTCGAGCAGGAGAATTTTGACGCAGTGATACATTTGGCTGCAGAATCTCATGTAGACAGATCTATTGCCGATCCAACTGCATTTGTGATGACAAATGTGATCGGGACTGTAAACCTGTTGAATGCAGCAAGAGCGCATTGGAAAGGTGCTTATGAAAATAAGCGCTTCTACCATGTATCTACTGATGAGGTTTATGGTGCATTGGGAGAAACAGGAATGTTTACAGAAACCACGGCCTATGATCCGCATAGTCCTTACTCTGCATCAAAAGCTTCATCTGACCATTTTGTTCGAGCTTACCATGATACTTATGGTCTGGATGTTGTCATCTCTAATTGCTCAAATAACTATGGTTCTCACCATTTTCCTGAGAAATTGATCCCATTAGCGATCAATAATATCAAGAATAATTTACCTGTTCCAGTTTATGGAAAAGGAGAGAATGTGAGAGATTGGCTTTGGGTAGAAGATCATGCACGTGCGATTGATGTGATTTTTCATCAGGCTAAAACGGGCGAAACTTATAATATCGGTGGACATAACGAATGGAAAAATATTGATCTTATTCATTTACTATGTGATATTATGGACCGTAAACTAGGCAGAAACCCTGGTGATTCTGCAAAATTGATTTCTTTTGTAACGGATAGAGCAGGGCACGACCTACGTTATGCGATTGATTCTACGAAACTGCAAAAGCAATTAAACTGGGTGCCTAGTCTTCAATTTGAAGAAGGACTGGAGAAAACAGTAGAATGGTACCTTGAAAATGAAGAATGGTTGTCAAATGTGACTTCTGGAAACTATAAGGCCTATTATGAGACACAATATCAAGGCAGATAATACCTGATTGTGCGATACAAGGAAGGGCCATCTTTTTAAAGATGGCCCTTCTTATTTTATTTAGTTTTTCAAGTTACTCATATCTTAAAGCTTCTACCGGATCTAATTTTGATGCCTTCTTTGCAGGATAATATCCAGACATAATACCAACAAGTACACAAAGGGCAAATCCTCCAAAGATCCATAGCCATGGTATGATAAAGGAGCCACCCATCGCCAATGAGATCACGTTCCCTATGGCTATACCGAGGAAGATTCCAAATGCACCTCCCATCAGACAAATGATCACGGCCTCAATTAAAAACTGTTTACGGATGACTGAAGGATTTGCACCTATCGCTTTTCTAATGCCAATTTCTCGGGTTCGTTCCGTAACAGAAACCAACATGATGTTCATTAAACCAATAGAGGCGCCAATCAAGGTAATCGCTCCAATTGCAATTCCACCCCATACTACCCATTTTAAGTTCTCAAATAGCGTTTGTGCCATTGCATCACTTTTAGTGATTTCGAAATTGTTAGGTTCTGCAACCTTGATCTTTCTAATGTTTCTAAATTCAGCAGTAGCCTCTCCAATGATCTCTTCCTGAAGGTCGTTTGTTGGAACCATCACTACAATATTGTAAGAAGGATTTCCATTGGAATTGATTTTCTTGGCTTTTAACAAGGGAACATACACGGCTCTGTCGCCGCTAAACCCCATGCTGGATCCTTTTGATGCCAATAGTCCGATAACCTTTAGTCGGTTTCCGCCAACATTGATGACTTTATCTATCGGAGATTCTTTCTTGAATAGCTTTTCACTAACCTCACTTCCAATAATACAAACGTTATTTCCATTTTCAACTTCTGTTTTACTGAAATTTCTACCCGAGGTCAGCTGTAACCCCATGGAATTTAACCCGTTTTCATCAATTCCCTGGATGTTAATATTGGGGTTGGTTTTCTCTGCTCCATATTTGATGGTTGCACCATACGTAACCATTACATTGATTGCCACTGTTGCCGGAGTGTTCAACTGATTCTTAAAAGCAACCGCATCTTCATAACGAATGCTCTTGAATGGCTTAGGTCTTTTACCTCCACCGCCAATCCGAATGCCCACACCACGATTTCTAATCGTAAAAGAGTTGGCACCCATACTGGAAAAAGCTTCAGTCATACTAGTTTTTACCGCATCTAGCGTGGTCAGAATTCCTACTAAAGCAGATAAGCCTATTGCAATGATCAATGCAGTCAGCATGGTGCGTAACCGATTACTTTTTATGGATTGCAGGGCAATTCTTACGTTTTCTGTGTAGGTCATTCTTTAGAAATAAGATGCTTAAAGGGATAAAAATAAAAAGTCCCGTTGTTAAGACAACGAGACCTGTTATAATGTTACAAAGGAAACTTAAATAAAGTACCTGTATGAAATTCTATTTATGCTGAAAAGCTAGTACCACATCCACATGTGCTGGCTGCATTCGGATTGTTGAAGGTGAAACCTCTTGAATTTAATCCATCTTGCCAATCTACCTGCATTCCCATTAAATACATCTGGTGTGCTTTATGCATGAAAACTTTAATACCATCAATGATATATTCCTGATCTCCCTCTTTCTTCTGATCGAAACCTAGAACATAACTCATTCCTGAGCAACCACCACCTTCTACTCCTACACGTAGGCCGAAGTCTTCAGCGATTTCTTGTTGGTCTTTTAACTTAAAAAGTTCTTTCACAGCAGTTTCTGTAAAGGTAACCGGTGCAAATGCGGTATCAACTGTATTACTCATGTTATTTAAAATTAGGAAGAACAAATATAAATAAAATGTACATTTTTGTCGGGTTAATCGCTAATTATTACGGTATTTAAACAAAGGAATGAGCATAGAGTCTATATTAACAGCAGTCGTACCAATAACAGTTGCCGGCGTAGTGACGATTTCGGTAGGTTATTACCTGATCAAAAGTGATATTGATAAGTATTTTAGATTAAGGTTTGCCAGTGCTAAGAAAGAGGAAAGAACACAGCTGTTCTCCTTACGTCTTCAGGCCCATGAGCGCCTGATTGTTTTTGTAGAAAGAATTAATCCCAGTAATTTATTTCTCCGCTTGTATGTGCCTGGTATTTCAGTAAAAGAACTACAAGGACTCGTATTGAATGAGATCAGATCGGAATATCAACATAACGTAACCCAGCAATTGTATGTTTCAGAAAGGGTCTGGAATGTGGTACGTAAACTTAAAGATGATACTTTAGCGATGGTCAATCATGGGGTTCAAGGGTTACCTGAACAGGCTACAGGTATGGATCTAAGTAAAAAAGTGTTGCAACATATGGCAGAAATTGCTGATAATCCTTACGATTTGACGCTTGATTTGGTTAAAAAGGATATTCATCAATTGTTTTAATTATGAAAGAGAAGAAGATTACGACGACTTCTGGTATAGAAATCAAAGAATTATATACCAGCGCTAAACCTATAACTGAATTGCCAGGAGAATTTCCTTATACCAGAGGGATTCAAAAGGATATGTATAGAGGCCGTTTATGGACCATGAGACAGTATGCCGGTTTTTCTACTGCTGAAGAGTCTAATAAACGTTACCATTACCTGTTGAAACAGGGAACAATGGGTTTGTCGGTTGCATTTGACCTCCCTACTCAGATTGGATATGACTCTGATCACGAGATGGCTGAAGGAGAGGTGGGGAAAGTAGGTGTTGCAATTGATTCTTTGAAAGATATTGAGATCTTATTTGATGGAATTGAACTTCAAAAGATCACGACTTCTATGACCATCAATGCTACAGCGTCTATATTGTTGGCCATGTATATTGCACTGGCAAAGAAACAGGGAGCGGATATTAGACAGATTTCCGGAACTATACAAAATGATATCCTAAAGGAGTATGCGGCAAGGGGAACCTATATCTATCCGCCTAAACCCTCTATGAGGATAATTACTGATATTTTTGAATACTGTAGCAAGGAAGTCCCCAAATGGAATACAATCTCTATTTCAGGATATCATATTCGGGAAGCTGGCTCCACAGCAGTCCAGGAGCTTGCTTTTACGCTCGCAAATGGTAAGGCGTATTTAAATGCTGCTTTGGAAAAAGGATTGGATATCAATGTCTTTGCAAAACGTCTTTCTTTTTTCTTCAATTGTCACAATAATTTCTTCGAAGAAATTGCGAAGTTCAGGGCTGCAAGGCGGATGTGGGCAAAAATCACTAAGAATTTAGGTGCGACAGATGAAAAGGCACAAATGTTGCGTTTTCATACGCAAACCGGTGGTTCTACGCTCACTGCACAACAACCCTTGAATAATGTAATCAGGGTAACCAGTCAGGCGATGGCCGCTGTACTTGGAGGAACACAGTCTTTACATACCAATGGTTATGATGAGGCTTTGTCGCTGCCCACAGAAGCTGCAGCCAAAATCGCCCTGCGTACTCAACAGGTGATTGCTTTTGAAAGTGGAATCACAGATACGGTTGACCCATTGGCAGGTTCCTTTTTCGTGGAAAATCTCACGGATGAGATTGAAACTGCAGCACAGCTTTACATTGATAAAATTGATGCCATGGGTGGATCTGTTAATGCCATTGAAAACGGATACATCCAGAATGAAATTGGAAATGCTGCTTATCAATATCAATTGGAAATTGAGGATGGAAGTAGAGTGATTGTTGGGATAAATAAATTCACTCAGGAAAAGGAAGGAATTAATGACGTATTTACGATTGATGAATCGATTAGAACTATTCAAACCGACAAGTTAAACAAGTTAAAATCTGAGCGTGATCAGATGGCTGTGGATAAAGCTTTGAGTGATTTGTTAGTTGCTGCAAAGGGAACAGCAAATCTGATGCCTTTTATCCTGGTAGCTGTAGAAGCTTATGCAACCCTTGGTGAGGTATCGGATGTCCTGCGTAGTGTTTTTGGTGAATATTAATAGGGATGTTAAAAAATAGTTATCCACATAAAAAATTCAGGTTAAGTGCGCTAATTATCTGCTATTTAAGTGATTACTGAATATATTAAAATTTAGTTTTTTTTGTTGATAATTTTTTGAATATTCGATATCTCGAAAGGGCATTGTCAATGTGCCTGTATCGCCCCTGTTAACCAACTAATTGTATCATAAAAATGGAAAAAACTTGTACCGAAGTATGGAAAAGCTGTCTCCAAATTATAAAGGATAACATACCCGGCCAGAGTTTCAAAACCTGGTTCGAGCCAATATCCGCTCTCAAGTTGGATGGCAATGTTTTAACAATACAAGTACCGAGTTTGTTCTTCTATGAATGGCTGGAAGAACACTATGTTGGACTATTACGAAAGACAGTCAAGAAGCAGTTAGGTGAAGGGGGAAGACTCGAGTATAATATCGTAGTAGATAAGTCTTCGAAAACTGGCTCGCCTTACACTACCAATATGCCAAGTAATGGAAACGGCGCGGAAGCTAAGTTCCAATCCATGCCAATTCCAGTTTCTATCAATAAAGACATTAGAAATCCTTTTATTATACCGGGATTAAAGAAATTAACTGTAGATCCTCAGTTAAATGCAAATTATACGTTTGATAATTATATTGAGGGGGATTGCAATCGTTTGGCACGTTCTGCAGGATATGCCGTGGCAGCTAAGCCTGGTGGAACGTCTTTTAATCCACTAATGATTTACGGTGGGGTAGGTTTGGGAAAGACACACCTCGCACAAGCAATTGGTAATGAGATTAAACGAAATTTGCCTGATAAATTGGTCATTTACGTTTCATGTGAAAAATTTTGCCAACAGTTTGTCGATTCATTAAAAAACAATACCATTAATGATTTTGTGAATTTTTACCAGGCGATGGATGTGATCATCATGGATGATGTTCATAATTTTGCCGGTAAGGAAAAGACTCAGGATATATTTTTCCATATTTTCAACCATCTGCACCAATCTGGGAAACAAGTGATCTTATCCTCTGATAAAGCACCGAAAGATTTGGCTGGGTTGGAAGAGCGCCTATTGAGCCGTTTTAAATGGGGCTTATCCGCTGATCTTCAGATTCCAGATCTGGAAACCAGAATCGCAATTCTTAGAAAGAAAATGTATGCGGATGGAATTGAACTTCCTAACGAAGTAGTCGAATATGTTGCTCATAATATTGATAACAATGTACGGGAGTTGGAAGGCGCGATGGTATCGCTGCTGGCACAATCAACTTTGAATAAAAAAGATATTGACCTGAACCTTGCTAAGCAGATGTTGAAGAACTTCATCAAAAATACTTCGAAAGAGATCTCAATGGAATATATACAGAAGTTAGTTTGTGAATATTTTGAAGTTCCCGTAGATATGGTGAAATCTCCTACAAGAAAACGTGAGATTGTGCAGGCTAGACAGATTTCCATGTACCTGTCTAAAAGCCATACCAAGTCTTCATTAAAAACTATAGGTGCATTTTTTGGTGGTAGAGACCATTCTACGGTGATTTACGCTTGTCAAACGGTTGAGGATCTAATCGATACAGACAAAAAGTTTAAGGGCTATGTACATGATATTCAAAAGAAATTAAAAATGACCTAAGCCTGGTCAAAGGTTATTTACTAAAAATGCCCCCAAATAGTGTATAACTTTTTGGGGGCAGTCTAAATTGAATTGGGAGTATTTTTATTTATAGAACAATTGTATGTTATTTGATCGCTTCCAACTTCATCAAGCCATAAAACAGGGCAGAGGCATGTAAAGATTGGGCAATTTGATTGTCCAAGAGCAATTGCTTAACCTCTGAAATGCTGTATTTTTCTACCGTTAGAATTTCATGCTCATCTAAATGCTGTTCCTGAGTTTTAACTCCTCCAGTTAGAAGGTAGGTAAAGGTCACATTGTTTGCTGTTGCCGGATTGGGGTATAAAGTTGCCAAATGACTGATGGATTTAAAGGAATAACCGGTTTCTTCCAGTAATTCTCTTTTAACGGCATCTTCTGGCTTTTCATCTCCATCAATCACTCCACCCGGAATTTCTAATGAAATAATATCTGCACCGTGACGATACTGCCGAACCATAATCACTTCGTTCTCTTCTGTTATTGCAACTGCATTTACCCAGTTAGGGTATTCAAGTACATAATAATCATCTTTGGTGCTGCCGTTTTGGAGTTTACAAGTATCTACACGTAAAGTTGCCCATCGTTCTTTCACCAGGTATGTTGATGAAATCTTTTGCCATTTTAATATTTCCATATTAGGTATTAAGGTATTGTTGGATCTTTTTTTGTCGATCCAGATTGATCATGCTGATGATATGGTGTTTCTCCTCTAGCACCTGGTAAATCAATAATAATTTTTCTGCAATTAACTTATTCCTTTCCGGTTTACGGTTAGGAGTCAGGTCTGCATAGAGGAATTGGCTTAACATATCTAGTTTTTCCGCTGGAAATTCTTTGTGATGAAGTATTGAGTTGAAGTCTGTAATGGAGGCAGATAGCAGGTCATCTTCAGTGATTTCAAATTCCTTTAATAAGGACTCTTTGAAAAGATCTTCCGATTCTTCTACTTTTCCTTCCAGTTTTAGGCCCATAATCCGGGCCAGTACCTGAGCTAATTTTTGTATCTCAGCAGTGATTAAATCTCTTCTAAGCATAATAATTACCAGCTACCACTACTACCGCCACCACCAAAACTACCTCCGCCGAAGCCACCAAATCCTCCCCCTCCACTACTTCCACCGCCGAAACCGCTCCCACCGGAACCTCTTCCACCGCTAAGTAACATACTCCAGAAAAGTGCATCTGCAACGCCACGACTACCAATAACCTGGCCTCCACCACCGCTGCCACCACCTTTTTTCATGATCACAATAATGACAATCACAATGATGATAATAATGATGATGCTCGATGCCCCACCTTTACTTTGTCCAACTTTAGGTTTGTCATTTTTGTATTCACCTTTGGTATAACTAATAATGGCATCGGTGCCCGCCTGAAGTCCGGCATAATAGTCGCCAGCTTTAAAATAAGGTTTAATATCGTTGTCGATTATTCTGCGGACGTATAAATCAGGAAGTGCCCCTTCTACGCCATAACCAGTTTGGATAGAGATTTTTCGATCCCCTAATGCAGCAACGATCATGATGCCGTTGTTTTTACCTTTACTTCCTACACCCCATTTTCTGCCTAGTTCCAGCGCATATTCTCCAATATCGTAGTCACCAACAGATTTTACAACGGCAATAGCGATTTGTGTAGAAGTCGAATCATCAAATGCTACGAGCTTTTGCTCTAACTGCTGCAGCTGACTAGCCGTTAGTGTTCCAGTATAATCATTGACAAGTTTATTTGGTTTCGCTGGAAATTCCTGAGTAAAACCTAAAGTGGAAATTAGTGTAAATAAGAAAGCTATGATCAGTTGTCTCATGGCTTTACGGATTTATGTTGGTCCATAAAGATAATCTCATTAGGTAATTCATTGATGTCACCTCCTTCAAATGGAAAAAAGGTAGCTAGCTTTTCTCCTGCTAAGACGATTCCTGCAATAATGCCCTGAACTAGGTTCCCTCCGGAGAAGTGTGCCTTCATCGCCACTTTTGTGGTTTCCCAGAAATCTTCAGGGACTACTTTATTAATTCCGCTATCGCCAATAATAGCAAATTTGTGGTCAATATAGGCCAGGTAGATCAAAATGCCATTGTGTTTGGAGGTTTTTTCCATTCCTAATTTTGAGAAATAGGAGGTTGCTTTCTCTAAAGGATCGCCTTCGCAGTGTTTATCTACTGCTATTCTAATTTCGCCTGAGGTTGCTTTTTCAGCTTCTGAAATCGCATTGGCTATTAATTCTTGTTCTTGTTCTGTGAAAATTCCCATAATAGGATGACTGGATAAAGATAAGGGTAATACATGTTTTTAACTTAAACACGGATTACCCTTAAATGTTATGACGGTATTTTAGAATTCTACTTTTGGCGCTTTTTCTGCACCAGCTTCTGCTTTAAAACCTGCTTTTTGGCTAAAACCAAATATACCAGCAGTAATGTTATTAGGGAAAGATCTTACTTTGGTATTGTAGGTCTGTACTGCCTCATTGAAATCTTTACGCGCTACAGCAATTCTATTTTCTGTTCCGGCAAGTTCAGCAGAAACATCTCTAAATTGTTCAGTAGCTTTTAACTCAGGGTAGTTTTCAGTTACCATTAATAAACGTCCAAGTGCCTGGCTTACCTGTCCTTGTGCTGCCTGATATTTTTCAATGTTTTCAGGTGTCAGTTTATCCGGATCAATGGTTACCTGAGTTGCTTTAGCACGAGCTTCTGTAACTTGAGTTAAAGTAGATTGTTCGAATTTGGCCGCACCCTTAACAGTGTTTACAAGGTTAGGAATTAAATCTGAACGTCTTTGGTATTGGGTTTCTACTTGATTCCATTTTGCTTTCACATCCTCATCTAATTTAACCAGGCCGTTGTAGCCACATCCGCTTACGACTACTAATAAAACTAAAATACCGACTATTGCTAATACTGTTTTTTTCATAATTTCTGTTTTTAATTACCCTGATTGCTAAAATTATTATGATCAGGTTTTGCGTTTTGTTTTCTAAGTGTTAATTTACACATTAGAACTCAATTTCCGTACCTTTGTTACGAATCCGCTTAAAAACATGACAGGTTTTTGGAAAAATGACGAATCAGCCTGTAATTCCTAATTAAACGGTATTTCTGTCAGGTAATTAAAGGTTCATCAAAGTTGGGCTCTAGCTTATTAGCAAGCCCATCGTCTTTATCTTCAGCTCAGGATTTCGTACATTTGTTGCGGTTCAGGATAAAAACCTGACGTAGGTATGCAAAAAGAAATTGAAATTAAACTGGCTCCTGAAGATGTTGATCAGGAAGCAATATTGAAAAACGCCTTATCTGAAGCGTTAGAAATAAAAATCATAAGAATTAAAGGGTACAAAATTTTAAAAAGATCTATTGATGCACGTTCAAGAAGAGTGATTTATCGCCTTCAAGTTCGCGTATTTATTGATGAGGAGCCTTTGAACGAGGTTTTTGAGGTTAATTATCCTAATGTTAGTGATAAAAAAGCGGTAATTATTGTCGGAGCTGGTCCTGCCGGTTTATTTGCTGCTTTACAATGTATCGAGAACGGATTTAAACCCATTGTTCTGGAACGTGGTAAGGACGTGAAACAGCGTAGAAGAGACCTGGCAGCAATAAATAAGGAAGGTATTGTAAATACAGAATCCAATTATTGCTATGGCGAAGGTGGTGCTGGTACTTATTCTGACGGTAAACTTTATACGCGTTCTAATAAACGTGGTGATATCAATAAGGTATTGCAGGTTTTTGTTGAACATGGGGCAACTGAAGATATTTTAGTAGATGCCCGTCCTCATATTGGGACAAATAAACTTCCGCAAATTATAACTGCGATTAGAGAACGGATTCTAAATGCTGGAGGAGAGGTACGCTTTGATCAGAAAGTGACTGATATCCTGATTGATTTTGGAAAGGTTAAAGGTGTAGTTATAAATGGTGAAGAGAAATTGATGGCTGATGCTGTTATTTTGGCTACTGGACACTCGGCTAGAGATATTTATGAGTTGTTGAATAATAAAAACATCCTTGTGGAAGCGAAGCCTTTTGCCTTGGGCGTTAGAATTGAACATCCTCAGGCAATTATTGATGCTGCTCAATATCATTGTGATATTCGGAGTGAGTTTTTGCCTCCAGCCTATTACAGTTTAGTGGAACAGGTTGGGAGTAGGGGAGTCTTCTCTTTCTGTATGTGTCCAGGTGGAATTATTGCACCTTGTGCTACTTATGAAAATGAAATTGTGGTCAATGGATGGTCCCCATCCAAAAGAAATAACCCATTCGCTAATTCAGGAACTGTAGTGCAAGTTACGCTGGATGATGTGAAAGGGACAGATCCATTAAGAATGATGAATTTTCAGGCTGAAATTGAGCGTACAGCTTTTCAACTAGGTGGAGGTAGCCTTGTAGCCCCAGGACAAAGAATGCTGGATTTTGTTGAAAATAGGGTGTCAGTTGATTTACCTAAAAATTCTTACCTGCCTGGAACGAAGAGTGTAATGCTAAAAGATACCTTACCTGATTTTGTAGCTGCAAGCTTAAGAAATGCTTTGCCGCTTTTTGGAAAGAAAATGAAAGGATATTATACAAATGAAGCGATCCTTGTAGGTGTGGAAAGCAGAAGTTCATCTCCTGTACGTATTCCAAGAGATAAGGAGACCTTTCAACACCCACAAGTTGCAGGCTTATTCCCTTGTGCTGAAGGCGCTGGCTACGCTGGAGGAATTGTTTCAGCTGCAATTGACGGTGTAAATTGTGCAAATGCAGTGCTCAAATTTTATTAATAGAAACAGATCTGCACTATTATTGTTATCTCCAGACCAAGAGTTTAACTAGTAGGGCCCACAGTTGCTCTGGTAACTTAAGCTTTACTTTAACATTTTAATTTTGTTCTGGTGACTTTGGCTCGATTATTTACTTGACCCTATTGGTTTTCATCAAACGGAGTAATGATGTGCTGAAAATATAGCTTTACTACAGTGGAATTCTAAAAGAACTGTAATAGGGTAGCTGATATTAATATTTAGGACTATGAAAAATACATTAATTATTGGGGCATCCCCAAATCCAATGCGTTATGCTTTTAAGGCTGCTCAAATGTTGAAAGCAAAAGGACACCCTATTGTTAATGTTGGAATAAAAAAAGGGAAAGTTGCCGGAGTGGCGATTGAACAGCCTGGGACTTTGCATAAGGATATTGATACTATTACCTTATATGTAGGAGAAGAAATCCAACATAACTATTATGACTATATTCTTCAAACTAATCCTAAACGAGTAATCTTCAATCCAGGTACAGAAAATGAAGAACTCGAGTTGCTTTTGAAAGCAAACAATATTGAACCAGTAGAGGCCTGTACCTTGGTTTTACTATCAACTGGTCAGTATTAAATTGATCTTCTTCCTTTTCTTAGCGTAGTTTTTGGTATTGCAGAATAGGTTTGCACCTGTTTATAATTGTGATTATCACATTCAATAATGTTAGTTAAGCTGGTGATGTATATTATTATACCTGGTAGCTGATGGTTATGCCTAGTCTTGCTTTACCTTCTAGGGTCTTTGTTGAGCTGAGAAGATGATTAAAATCCTTATTATCATATGTGCTTTATATATAATATATCAGCTCCCTCAAACAGACCTAAAATAAATCCTTGTTCTCTATATCCTGCTGTTTGACTTATCTTGTTGCGGTTCAGTGTGTTGTTGAATATTGTTTTGTGCATCTCTTCTAGCGTCTTTGTGAACGAGGTTTTAAATCAACTATTTTCAATTAGGGGTTTGCAGAGCTGGTTAATTTTCGTACT
>NZ_JAVTST010000006.1:0-363295 GCF_032678745.1 Pedobacter gandavensis | reverse complement strand
TCGTTTGCCAGCACCAACTATATACACACCATGGATCCCAATGGTCAACGAAGATTTAAACTGGCAACCGGCCAATGACCCATGTGTTCAGTTGTTAGGCGGAGGATGGCGATTACCAACTTCCACAGAATGGACTGTCGCAGATGCGGCACCACAATTCTGGACAAAAGATCAGGATACCTATAATTCTGTATTGAAATTACACAATGCAGGAGTCTTGGAATATAATGGCGGTACTATTGGGACAACCAGAGGAACATTGGGACGTTACTGGAGCAGTTCACAATTTGACAGAATGATGGGTGCCAGTTTTCAATTCAACTCGACAACGAGTGCTGTCATCGCTGCCAATAGTGCGGATGCTTATAAGACCTATGGGTACTCGATCCGTTGTATCCGTGATGTAGTCACTGCTACCGTGCCTATGGTGAGTAATGTACTTACTCCTGTTTCAGGGATGAAAGTAAGTTCAGCAGAAGGCTCGGCAACTATCGTTACCGATGGTAAGGCTGCAATTAGCGGACGTGGACTGGTATGGAGTACAACCAATAAAATACCAACCTTGGCTGATCAGGTATTGCCTGCTGAAAGTGTCTTACCAGACGGGAGTTTATTAGGTGATTTTAAACAAACCTTAACCGGACTTTCTGATGGACCAACTTATTATGTACGCGCTTATGCAACCAATACAATTGGTACGGGATATAGTCCAACGGCGACCAGCTTTAAGATTTGTAATCCTGTTACTGTAGTTCATGCTGCAGGATTAAATGGAGCGCCGGTGGATAGAACAATCACCTATGGTACGGTAAGTACTAATTTTAGCGGTGCTGATGCAAGATGCTGGATCACACAGAATCTGGGTGCTGATCGTCAGGCTACATCAGTAACTGATGGTTCTGAAGAAGCCGCAGGCTGGTATTGGCAGTTTAACCGTATCCAGGGGTATAAACATGATGGCAGTACCCGTACGCCATCGAATGCCTGGACAGCATGGACCACTAGCATTAGTGAGCCATACGGCTGGACTGCTGCTCAGGATCCTTGTATGCTGTTGATGGGGGCAGGTTGGAGATTACCTACCTCTACCGAAATGAATAGTGTGATCAGCGCACCACAAAGCTGGACTACTGCCTCTGCGCTTTACAATTCGGTCTTGAAGATCCATAATGCGGGAAGCCTAACGCAAGTAGCTCCGGGAAACCTGGCTGCTCGTGGCACATCACTTCTATATTGGACTTCAACGCATACTATTAATACGCCTACCTTTGGAAAAGGATTGTACTTTAATGGCGCCTTTAGTGTTACAGATATGGATAAGGCCAATGCGATGCCCGTACGATGCTTACGTGATGAAATCACTGCAACGCTACCGACTATCGGTAATGTGATCGTACCTACTGCAACAATGACTTCGAACGCAGCTAAGGCCATCACTACGGTGGGGAACTCAGGAGGTAGCCCCGTTACTGCACGTGGACTAGTTTGGAGTAGCACAAATCCTATCCCAACCATCAGCGATCAGAACATACCAGATACTGGTAAAAGTATCGGCGAATTTTCAGGACTGATGAATGGATTAGAAGAAGGACCTACTTACTATGTAAGGGCTTATGTCGAAACGAGCCTGGGTTTGGTTTACAGTCCGGCAGTAACTAGCTTCAAGGTTTGTAATCCGATTACAGTCTTCCATAAGGCAGGATTTAATGGAGCAGCAGTAGACCAGACGATCACTTATCAAACCATAAGTACGAATGTGAGTGGTGCTCCACGTTGTTGGTTGGCACAGAATTTAGGGGCTTCCGAGCAGGCTAAGGCTGTTAACGACCCTAGCGCCGCTGCTGCGGGTTGGTTCTGGCAATTTAACCGTGTTCAGGGTTATGAAGTAAAAACAACTACGCGTTTGCCCGCAACATCTATACACACTCCATGGGTGCCGATGTTTAACGAAGATGCACACTGGTTACCGGCCAATGATCCATGTGTCCAAATGCTAGGTGGAGGATGGCGATTGCCTACCGGTACGGAATGGACTGTTGTAGATGCGGCACCACAATTCTGGGCAAAAGACCAGGATGCTTATAATTCCGTATTAAAATTACATAATGCAGGATTATTGGAAAATAATGGGGGTACTATTGGCAATACCAGAGGAACTTTTGGACGTTACTGGAGCAGTTCACAATATGACAGAATGATGGGTGTCAGCTTTCAAATGAATTCAACAACGAGTGCTGTCATTGCGGCCAATAATGGAGATGCTTATAAATCCTTTGGATACTCCATCCGTTGTATCCGTGATGCCGTCACTGTTAGTTTGCCAATGGTAACTGTCGTAACACTACCACTTTCAGGTAGGAAAGAGAGTTCAGTAGAAGTCGCAGCGACTGTCGTTAATGATGGTGGTAATGCGCTTAGTGGATGTGGACTGGTATGGAGTACGACCAATAAAATACCAACCTTGGCTGATCAAGTATTACCTGCAGGAACGATGCCGGGTGATTTTACGCAAACCTTAAGCGGACTTTCTGATGGGCCAACTTATTATATTCGTGCTTATGCAACCAATGCAATTGGGACAGGATATAGTCCAACAATGACGAGTTTTAAAGTATGTAACCCAGTTACCCTAAGCCATGTGGCAGGAGTAAATGGAGCGGTAGCAAATAAGACGGTAACTTATGGTACAGTCAGTGCTAGTTTTAATGGCGATGCCCGTTGCTGGATCACGCAGAATCTGGGTGCTGATCGTCAGGCTATATCTGTTACTGATGCTTCTGAAGAATCGGCGGGATGGTATTGGCAGTTTAATCGTATGCAGGCTTATAAACATGATGGTACAACGCGTACGCCATCCAGTGCATGGATTCCTAATTTTAATGAACAATGGGAATGGACAGCCGCACAGGATCCTTGTACCCTGTTGATGGGCAGGGGCTGGAGAATGCCAACTTTCATCGAAATGAATAGTATGCTTGGGCCAGCTCAGGGCTGGCTTACTGCCCCTGATATTTATAACTCGGTATTGAAAATTCATAATGCTGGAAGTCTGACTGCAGCAGCTCCAGGAAATCTCGTCGCTCGGGGTACCGGACTTAACTACTGGACGGGTACGAACAGTTCTGCTTACTATGCGAAAGCATTATACTTCAATGGCACCTTTAATGTCGCAGATCAGGAAAAGGGAAATGCATACCCAGTCCGCTGTACCCAAAATTAGTCTGAGACTCATCGGTATGGATTTTAATTGTAATCTTGTTGATGAGCTCTGTGTAAGCTACTTTTTCAACTGCGGTTTATACTTATTTTTGGGAGATAATTACTTGTTTTTGGCTTCAATAGGCTGTTCAAGAAAGGATTAAGCGAATTGTTATTTAAATTTAGTTAAGATCAAATGAAAATATGCAATTCGGAAATGCTTTAAGAATTCACAGAGTAATCAAGGGATACAGTCAGGAGTTTATGGCTGAAAAGCTGAATATCTCCCAAAATTCCTACTCTAAGCTGGAGAGAGGTCAGACGAGTTTGACGGTAAACCGGCTTTTTCAAATCGCCAAAATACTGGATATTTCAGTTCAGGAAATGCTCCCGGCTGTAAACTCAGAACCTTCAGAAAATGCTTAACAATATTTACCTTGCCTGATCAGGCAAGGTAAATATTAGCTGTTCAATTATGAAAATGGTTGATTCAGATCTTGATTTCGGTTTTTTAAGGCAAGCACTTTAATTCTTTCCAAATGCCTTCTCGTTACATTCAGATAAGAAGCCAGAATGTCGTCTTTGACACTTTGCAGGAGTTCAGGCATCTCCTGAGTTAAACGCTGGAACCTTCGTTCCGCGTTTGGAATCCTCAACATCCTTTCTCTGGCAGTGCTTTTTTGCTGCTTCTCTTCCATTAATTTTAAGAATAGGGGAGAGATATCATTTGATGCGAGATACATCTTTAAACAGGTTTGATAATCAAGGGCAAGGAGGCTGCTGTTCTCCAGGGATTGGATATATTCCTGGCCAGGTTCCTGAGCAAAGAAGTGGTTAGGAATAATGAATTCATTTGGCCCGGCAAACCAGGAGGTGGCCTGTTGTTTTTCCCCTTTGTAATAACCTCTTAATAGTCCTTTCTGAACAAAAAGAATCCGGTTAGGGCATTGCTCCGCAGTACAAAATAATTGGTCCGGGCCTAAAGTTAAGGGTTTAAAACCATGGTTGAACAGTTGGAAGGTTTGATCGCTGACCGGGCAAAGGGAGCTGATCTTTTTTCTCAATTCCTGCCGGGAAGCAGGAATTTCAATTTGGCTTAAAAAAGAGTCAATAGTTGTTAAATCGATCTTTGGAAATGATAGTTCAGCATACATCATTTCAGAGAAATAGAGCGCATGTTTATCCATTAAGATTTGTTTTTTAGATGATTAGATCAAATCTAAATATACTTTAAATGATAATAAAAATCAATATTATATTTATTGTATAAATAATCTGTCAAATCAAATGACTAATTTTTTAACACTACTTTTTCATTGCTCGTTTTGCTACTTAGGGCAAGCACGATATGGCAAACTAATTCATAGTCAATTTCTGGATAAGTATTTCCGGTGCTAAAGATGGCGCAGAGGCTTTTGCTGCCTGTACAACGTGGTGTGTTTTTTTTAATGCGGTAATGTGTGGGATTTAGGCAATCAGTCCCTATGAAGGCGTACCATGACATAAATAACGGGTTTTATTTACGTGGCTCCAGGAGTAGTAGTAGCACAAAGGGCGCCGCCCTTTGTGCTAAAGTCCCAATTTTTTCATGTTTGCAATAGTTCTGGAGCGTTATAAATTTAAAGTTATACCTACTCTTTGCAAGGTTTTCAGCAATACCCTTTGCCAGACTTTTATGGGTATCTGGCATCTCCCTTTTATTTAATAACAAGTTAAATAGGAAATGCCTTACTGATTTGGACAATTGTCACAATTTAACATGACTTATGTCATAATTTTATTGCAATTGTCAAGTTTTATGATGAATATCTTTTATAATGTCATTTGCCAATAGCTCACATCAATCCATTTATTGAATTTAAAGCCGATTTGACTCAAGTGAGCAACTTTGCTGAAACCCAATCGCTCATGCATTCTTGTACTTTTTTCATTTGGCATTAGAATTCCAGCTACAATAGAGTGAATGTTCAGCTCTCGCAGTTCTTCGATCAATTTCTTGTAAAGGGCGGTACCGGTTCCTTTATCGATGGCTTCCGGGTCTAAGTAAATAGCACTGCTTACCGTAAAACGATAGGCAGGATTTTCTTTCCATGCAGTAGCATAGGTGAAGCCTAAAACTTTTCCTTCTTTCTCATACACAAGGCATGGGAATTTGGAAAGCACAGGCGCCAGTTTATCCGCAAATTCTTGCGCATTCAATGCTACTTCGTCAAAAGTAACTAGTGTATTTTCCACATAGTGATTGTAGATCTCCCTCATCGGGTTAAGATCTGATGGTTTAAACTGCCGGATCATTTTAAGGAAATTGTTGGTTTGATGCTGGGATCAAAGGTACATAATTTATTTTACTGCGGCTGCCTCATTGATCTGATGAATGATAAGATCCAGGTTGACAGCGCTTTGGTGGAGGTATTTTATGAGTTCCTGTTGTTCCTGTGCGTTTTTTTCTTCCATTAGCAATTCTGATAAGGCCAGAATAGAGGCCACAGGCTTTCGGATTTCATGGGAATTAAACCAGGAAACGGCCTTTAATTTTCGGTGTTGCTGCACGATCAGGTCTTCCCGATGCTTGCTGTCGTCGATGTTATTCTCTACAGAAAGGTAGCCCTCTAATCCGCCTTTCATATTGAACATCGGAGAGAGGTTAAATTGAGACCAATACGGTTTTCCGCACTTCGCATAATTGACCAGTTCCCCGCTAAAAAACTCCTTGTTTTCGAGTGCTATGTTTAGCTTCTTTACCACTTCAAGGTCGGTTTTCGGGCCGTACAAAAGGTTGGCATGTGTTTTTCCTAAAGCTTCCTGCATGGTATAACCGGTAATGGTTACAAATGCGCGGTTTACCCAGGTGATGTTTCCGGAAATATCAGACATGATGATGAGGTTGTTCATCTTATCCACGATATCTGCCATTCTTTTATCATCAGCTTCGGCAATCCGCTGCCGCTCTTTCTTGATCATATAGTACAAAAGAAATGCGGTGCCAAGAATGTAGAGGAGTCCTTTTAGTGTGGCGGTATACCAGCTTACCCGGGGACTGAATTCTGAAGCTAAAAATACAAGAAGGTAGTCACTAGACGTGATCCATAAAACACCAACTACGATATAAATGATAGGAATTCTATAGTTTCTTGTCTTCAAACTGTTGATGTTGCTTTAGAATAAATCAGGATAACCCACTCAGCTGCAAATGTATTAAAAAAATGAAACTCGGGTTAAATTTCTGATAATCTTATTCAATATTAAAAAGTTAAGCCGCTTGTCAACATGGAATTACCAGTGGTCAATAATATTTCGACATGGCCCTAATCCTAGCGTTCTTCGCCGAATAATTTATTTAATCATTGATACAGAAAAACGTTATGAAATTTCTTAATTACGGCTTATTGCTATTTATTGCCCTGATCAGTTTGGAAAGTAAAGCGCAGACAGAGTTGTCGGGCCTCAGACTAAAAGCAGAATACATCCCTTTATCCAGATATATTCCAGCGGGCGATGCCGGGAAAACGGAACAGAAAAGTGACATGAGAAGAATTGAAGGTGGCATCAGCATTCCCTTATCTATGAAAGTGGATTCCCTGGGCAGGGCCAAAGTCTGGGCAGTTACCCTGGGTGGTTCTTATGCCAGGATTAAAAATCAAAATTATGAAACGCAGTTATTTCCAGAGGAGCTGCTCAATGCGAGTGTGGGACTGATGCACATCAGGCCATTGGGCAAAAGCTGGAACATGATGTTCATGGCTTCGGCAGGAGTATATACCGATATGAAAGGCATCTCTTCTCAGGACATCCTGGTAATGGGTGGGGTGATTTTCATTAAGCAATTTAATCCAAATCTGGCCTTGGGTGTAGGACCGGTGGTGTCCAATACTTTTGGCGTACCAATGGTATTGCCTGCAATCTTTTTAAACTGGAAAACAAATGGCAAGTTCCAGATCATGGTCAACTTCCCGGAGAAGGTAGAATTGGCTTTCAAAGCGAGCGAAGGAATCAGACTTAAAGCAGTGGCAGAAGTGAGTTCTATGACCGCTGATGTGGGCAGAAAAGACGAAGCATTACTTTCTTACCTACAGGTGATCTCTGGATTTCAACCAGAATTTAAGTTGGGTAAATCCCTGACATTACAGCTTACAGCCGGGGCTTCACTATACCGTTCGATGGAATTTACCAGTAGGAAGCTGAAAGATTTCTTTAAGACTAAGGAAGATAATCCACCGCATTTTGAGACCACAGCTTATGGAGCCATAGGTCTCAAATGGAATTTTGGAAAGCGTTAACGGCTAATGAGTTTGTTGTAAACTACTTCTTTTAATAAATCCTCCCTCCGGTGTCGGGAAATTGGCAGCTCATGCTCCCCAATGAAAATTCTTCCTCCCGACACTACATCAATTTTAGAGATATTGACCAGATAAGATTTATGGATCCTGAAAAAATGATCACTGGGCAATATCTCTTCTAAGGAAACTAAAGTTTGATGGATGATCAGTTCCTGATCTTTAAATTTTAGTTTTGCATAATTCTGCATCCCCTCTACATACAAGATATCCGCCCATTGGATTTTTTTAAAACTATCTTTCTGACGTACAAATAAAAAAGGGTCCAGAGGCTGAGGCTGTTTTTGCAGGCGCTGTAACTGATGCGTTTGTCTGGCTTTAGTAGCTGCCTGATGAAAGCGCTGAAAAGTAATTGGCTTGAGTAGGTAATCCAGAATTTGTAGGCGATATCCCTCCAGCGCATGCTCAGAATAAGCAGTAGTCAGGATGGTTAAAGGGGGGTTCTCCATGGATTCCAATAACTCCAAACCTGATAAATAAGGCATATTGATGTCCAGAAGCAAAAGGTCTACCTGGTTCTTATGCATGAAATCGGAAGCTTCCATAGCAGTTCCGCAGGAACCGGCTACCTGTAGGAAATCTACCTGATCAATAAAGTCTATAATTCCTGCTCGGGCAATAGGCTCATCGTCTACTACCAGACATTGTAATGGCGCTTCCGTAGTATGTTTAGTAACCGACATAATTTGCCTTTTGATCTAAATGAATAACTAAAACAACTTTAAAATTGGTATCTGTACGCGTGATTTCCAGGTCATGCTGACCAGGATAAAGAATCAATAAACGTTTCTGTACATTTTCCAGACCAAGACCGCTACTTTCATTTTTTCTGGCTGGCTTAGGGGAATTTGAATTCTCTATGGTAAAGGTCAACAGTTCATCTTCCTGGTTTAAGGATAAGCGGACAAATCCTTTTTCTGAAGGTAACCGGGAAACGTGTTTAAAAGCATTCTCCACAAATGGAACGAGCAAAAGCGGGACAATGTCCCGCTTTCCATTTGTAATATTCCATATACAATCTACCAGAAGTTCATCTCCCCAGCGGATTTTTTCGACGGCCACCAGATTCTTTAAATAACTGACCTCTTTGTCTAAAGCAATAGTTTCCCGGTTGCACTCGTACAACTGATACCTTAAAATATCTGAAAACTTAACCAGTAAGGTAGAAGCCAGCTCTACATCTTTTTTCATGAGAATGTGCAGGTGATTCAGCACATTGAACATCAGGTGTGGATTGATCTGGTCCTGTAAAATTCTCAGCTGTGCTTCCAGATGTGCTTGCTGTAACAAAGTATGTTTTTGCGCCATTTTATAGTGTTCCTGATAAAATTGAAAACCGCAGGTTGAGCCAATGATCAGTAATGCAGAAGGGATCGTTCTTAAAAACACTACGAAGTAGTCTTCATTTTGCGTTAATTGAGCCTCATTGTCGTAAGGACTGCCATGAATGGTTAACCAGTAAGTGCCATAAAATACTCCTGCAATTGCAGCCGTTAAAAGAACTGTTGCAAAAATGGTTTGCAGCACAAACAGCTGCATTTTACCTTTTTTCAAAGCAATAGGCAGAAACACATTACTCAAAGTATGCGCAATTACTGCAGAACATAAAACCATCAGGGCCGCAGTGCCAAAAGTATTGAGATCAGGATAGTCTCTTTTCAATTGAGACCATAAAGTGAAGCCCAGTAAGATCCAAAATGAAGAGATGAAGACAAGTGGTTTATTTAAATGGAATTTTTTCATTTTATGGATGATAAATAAATGGGCAGGATTAAAAAATCAGAAATCCTACACTTGCCTGAAAGGACTGAGGACGGGATTTGAATGTTTTATCGATATCCGTTAAAGCTCCTTCATAACGCAGGTCAAAAGTAAGCTTTCCTAAATCAATTCCTGCACCAGCCTGATAACCTACATTCGATTTGTTGAACTCTTTGAATGCCGGATTGATCTGCTTGAAGATGGAGGTTTTGTCATTTAAGGTATAACTGTAAACTGCACCACCAAATAACCTCAGGTTCATTTGTTCGGTTTTAAGAATTTTATAACCAACTACCAATGGAACGTCAATACTAGACCATTTTGCTTTCTGATCTTTTGCTGCAGCTCCATCCAGTTTCCCTGATTTTTTACTGTATAGCAATTCTCCCTGCAGATAAGCAGCACCAAGATCTACTCTGGCCAAAGCACCTGCCGAAAATCCTGTCGCATATTTACCGGAAAGTCCCGGAGCAGAAAGGGATAACTTGCTATAATTAGCACCTGCTTTTAATCCAACATGAACCGGACTGTTTTCTTGTGATTTTGCACTGTTCGCCAGCATCATCAAAGCGATTGCAGGCAATAAAAAATGTTTTTTCATTTGAATGATATTTAATTTTTGATTTATGAAGAATGGCATTGTACTGGCCTTCCTTTGTTGTACAAAAAGGGCGATAAATAAAAAGACCAGGAAAATAATTTGATGAAGGGTAAGGCAGTGTTGACGACCGGTAAGAAAACCTCTATTCTAAATTTATTTTAGGGTAAAGAATTAGAATAGTAGATTGCAGTCTCAATTTTAATAAGCGCGGAAGCATGGCTGTGATAAATGGAACCCAACCAGAAGTAATCCTATCGGACGATATTTATGTATTGTATCAGCAACATTATAATTATCTGGTTTTTGTAGGTTTAAAAAGCGGATTGGATTTATGTGCTGTTAAGGATAATATCAACCAGATGTTTCTAGGCTTTCTGGAAAAAGGAACTGATTTTAGCAAGGTCAGCAATGTAAAAGCTTATATCTCGACTACTTTTCGTAGGAAACTAATTGATACTTACCGGAACGCGCAGAAGTATAAAATGGAATCACTGGATGATTTCTCTGATGCCTGGTCGGAACCCTCTACAGAAGAACTGATGCTCAATAGTCAGGCGCTGGATGAACTTAAAGAAAAACTATCTAGAATTTATGAAGGATTGCCGAACCGCTGTCAGACGGTTATATTTCTAAAATATTATGAAGGCCTGAACAATGAAGAAATTGCAGAACGAACTTCATTATCCATCCGAAGTGTATATAACAACCTTTTCGAAGGCATTAAGCGCATGAGAGAAGAAATGATAAAAGAGAACCTGAGTCCTAAAGACCTGAATATATTTATGAGTCTGATTTTTGCCTAAATGCTTGAATTTAAAATGCTGTTTTGCAGTCTTTTGTGAAATAGCATAAAAAATATCAGAATTATATGGTAAAAAACAAACCTTATCCCGTCTAGTAGGAAAGCGCAATACGAATGTACACAATAGAACAACTCATTTTAGATCAGACTTTTCTCAATTATTGTTATAAAAGCAATGTGCAGGATGTACAGACCTGGGAAAATTATGCCGCTACCTCTTCCGAAAATAAAGCCGCAGTAGAAGAAGCACGTAAGATGCTGTTCGCCTTAAACCAAATGCTGAAAAGCCGTGAGGAAAAACTGGCATTGGCGGAATTTAAGAAACTGGCATTGGAACAACAGCAATTAAAGGAAGTACTTCCCTTATCTAAAAAACGTTCCTTTGTTCGGGTATGGTATGCAACAGCTGCAGCGGTATTGCTGGTGATGGGTGTTGCTTTATTTAACCATTATCAGGAAGTACAACAGGCAGACCTTGCTTTTAAAAAGGAGCAGGAACAATATCAGGTGTATAAATCTCCATTTGGAGAAAGAATGAGCATCACCCTTGCCGACCAGTCCAAAGTGATCCTTAATGCAAATAGTACACTTAAGGTACCCCATGGTTACAATAAGGAAAATCGTAAAGTAGTATTATTAGGGGCGGCTTATTTTGACATCAGTCCTAATGCGGAGCTTCCTTTTAGCCTGGAAACTTCAGATATGAAAGCAACGGTATTGGGTACCAGCTTTTACATGCGCGCTTATCCTCATGAATCCGGACAGCAGGTGGAACTCCTGAGCGGAAAGTTAAAAGTTCAGAAAGCCTATAATTCCAGCCTGGACAATCAGCCTGAAATTCTGCTCCCTGGCGATATGGTGATGCTGAACAGATCGGTAGACTTGATGGAAAAGGAAACTTTCGACATCCAGCAGCGCCAGTCCTGGGTCAAAGGCCAGCTTAAATTTAAAGATACCAGCTTTAGGGCAGTCGTAACTGCTTTAGAAGATTGGTATGGCGTGCCTATTGAAATCCGTGGACAACAGAAGTTTGCGGGTAAATTCTCTGGTACTTATGAAAATGAATCTTTAGAACGGGTCCTCAATATGTTCTGTTTTGCGACCGACTGTAATTTCAAGATAGAAAAAGAGAAAGTCATTCTCCGCTTCAACTAAATTAAATTCAACCAACAAACCTACAACCACCACTTCCCAAATTATGAAAGAAAATCTAGTCGCTATGCTGCGGCATGGGATTAAACCCTGCTGCAGGATCAGTATGTTCTGTATCGCTGTATTCTTCTTTATTTTTCTGCAATCAGCAGCAGCACAGGAAAAGAAAAACCTAAGTTTTAATAACAAAACCATAGAGCAGGCCTTCCGCCAGATCGAACAATTGTATCAGGTGAAATTCTATTACAGCACCATTAAACTGAACCCTCAGGAAAAGATCAGTTTTCCTAAAAAAAGCCGCTCCATTCAGGATGTATTGGCCGAGCTGGAATTGAAAGTATTCCTGAAATTTAAGCAGGATGGAGCGATGATCGCCGTGAAAGCTAAAGTCGCAGAGATTGAACAGGCTACCGGTGCCCTGAGCTTGCAGGTGATCAATGGAACAGTAGTCGACAATTTGAAAAAGCCCTTGCCAGGTGTTTCTGTTCGTGTTAAAGGAGATCCTTCCAGATCTACAGTTTCGGATGGCAATGGAAAATACCAGATCCGTGCCGCTGAAAAAGAAGTATTGATCCTTTCTTATATCGGGTTTATACGTACAGAAGTGCCGGTAGGAAGAAATACCAATATCATGACCGTACTTAAGGAGGACGTTTCTGAACTCAACCAGGTAGTGGTGACTGGTATTTCTGACCGTAAAAGGGAAACTTACACCGGAAGTTCTACCACCTTTACCGGAAAGGACCTGATGAAGCTTAGCTCGGGAAATATCCTTCAAGGCCTGGGTTTACTGGACCCTTCCTTCCGTATCATCGATAACAACCTTGCCGGTTCAGACCCGAATGCCTTGCCTAATATTGAGATCCGTGGAGGAAATAGTCTGACGGAAAATTATGCAAATGGCGATTTGCGGGGTACATTTTATGGTAATCCAAATCTTCCCTTGTTTATTCTGGATGGCTTTGAAACCTCTTTAGAGCGGATCGTAGACCTGGACATGAACAGAATTGAATCTTTAACCTTGTTAAAAGATGGTTCGGCTTCGGCCATTTATGGAAGCAGATCTGCCAATGGCGTAGTGGTGATTGTGACCAAATCTCCAGCGGCAGGCAAGCTCAGGGCAACCTATGCTTTAAGTTCCAATATGGTGATTCCCGATCTTAGAGATTACAATATGTTGGACGCTACCCGTTTACTGGAGTTTGAAAAGCGTACCGGATTGTATAGCTCAAGTAGTCCTGCCGAGCAAATTAACAAACAGGAATTGTACAACGACCGACTGGCATTGCTGAAAGCGGGAACAAATACCTATTGGCTTTCTCAACCCTTAAAGACCGCTGTGGAGCAACGCCACTCTTTAAACCTGGACGGAGGAGATCAGGCTTTTAGATATAGTGTAGGTTTCTCTGCAGCCCTTAACCCAGGGGTAATGAAAGGATCTTCCCGTAATAATTACCAGGGAAATATGCTTTTCAATTATAATACAGGCAATTTCTTGTTCAGAAATGACCTTCAAGTGGTCAATACAAAAGGAACAGCTTCCCCATATGGTAGCTTTCAGGATTTCGTGAATGCAAAACCTTATTTCCCGATTCCAGGAGAAGGGGGTGCTGGTTCTCCATTTTTATATGAGACTTTTGCCAATGGAAAAAGAGACAAGTTTATTCTGAATCCATTGTATAACGGGACGTTGAATACCCAAAGTATCAGCCAGTATACTGAGATCGTGAATAACCTGTCTTCAGAATGGAAAATCAACGACGATTTTCGCTTAAGGGCAACTTTAGGAATCAACAAAAGATTCTCTGACTCCAAAGATTTCAGATCGGCAGATCATACCGCATTTGCAGGAATCACCCCGGATATGGCTGCTTATGCTTTACGCGGTGACCTGGATATATCCAACGGTAAATCCTTCGGTTATGAAGGATCTATATTTGCAACCTTTAGCAAAGTATTTGCAGAGAAACATAGCTTCTATTTGTTGTCGGGCTTTAATGTGAAGGAGTCAAATTCCAGCATTATGCGGGTTTCAGCGGAAGGCTTTCCGAATCCAAAAATGGATGATCTGGCCTTTGCCAAACAGTATAAAGAGAATAGCAGACCTGAAGGATTGGACAATACCAGTCGCCTGGCAGGCTTCCTGGCCACTTTTAACTATGCTTACGACAGCCGGTATTTTGTAGACCTTTCCTTTAAATTAGATGGCTCTTCACAATTTGGTGCAAAAGAAAAGTACGCCCCGGTATGGTCTGCCGGATTAGGATGGAACTTACATAGAGAGTCTTTTATTCAGAAACTGAATGTCTTTAGCAATTTAAGGTTAACTGCTGCCATTGCCGAAACGGCCAGTCAGAATTTTGCGCCTTATCAGGCCATGACCAAATATAAATACAATACCGAAAATATCTACGGCCAGGATTTTGGGGCCATCATCCAGGGATTGGGTAATGAAGATCTGAAATGGCAAACTACTCGTCAGAAAAAAGTAGCCTTGGATTTTGGTTTATTCTCAGGACTTTTAAATGTCAATTCAGAATACTACTGGAAGAGTACTTCCAACCTTTTACAGAGTGTAACCCTGCCACCTTCTACGGGTTTTGCCAGCTTTACCGACAACATCGGCTCTCTTCAAAATAACGGATTCGACATCCGTGTCAATGTAAGGGTATTAGCCGGTGGGCCAAATAAAGCGCGTTTGGGAATCTGGGGTAATATTGGCGCCAATAAAAACAAGATCTCCAAAATATCTGATGCAATGAAGGAACGTAATAAACGCATCCTTGATGACTTGCAGTACAATTACAGTAAAGACTTTAACCCGGTTTCTACTTTGCCACCAAACATCTTCGTGGAAGGTGCTTCAAGATCTGCAATTTACGCCATACGCTCTCTGGGGATTGATCCGGCTACCGGAAATGAGATTTACCAATACAGAGATGGCAGTATAGGAACAGAATGGAGAGCCGCAGAACAGGTGGTGATTGCTGATGAACGTCCTACGGTTTCCGGTGGTCTGGGACTTAATTTTGGCTATAAAGGTTGGGATGCAGTAGTTGCAGGAGGTTATTCTTATGGTGGCTACCTGTACAATTCCACCCTGCTTTCTAAAGTAGAAGACATTGATGTGGTGAACAACAACGTAGACGAAAGGGCTTATGAGGCAAAATGGACCCGTCCTGGTGATGAAGCAAAATACAGTGGCTATTCCAGTACGATTGGTGGCAACAGGGTAGGTGCAACCTCCAGGTTTGTACAGAAAAACAATTACCTGACAATTTCAGCTATCACCCTGGGTTATACTTTTAACAACAGTGCCTTTATCAAGCGCCTGAAAATCCAAAACCTTCGATTGAACCTTAGTATGAATGATATTATCCGTCTATCTACCATCAGAATAGAACGTGGTACGATGTATCCATTTGCACAACGGATCTCATTTGGCGTAAATGTTACCTTATAATGGTCTTATTTCTAAAAAGATATTTTAACACAATGAAGCAATTAAAATACGGCTTTTTGCCGATCGTATTGTTGGCGGTATTGACACTAAGCTCTTGTAAGAAGTGGCTGGATGTACAGCCGAAAACAGAAATGAAGCAGGAAGAACTTTTTGCAAATCAGCAAGGCTTTAATGAGGCTTTGGTGGGTGCGTATGTTACGATGACCGCCGAAGCAGCCTATGGAAGAGAGTTAACCTATGGCATGCTGAGTGTCATGGCTGCCGATTATTCAGTAAGCAGTTCCTCTGAAGTGGCCGTCAACTATTTAAAACCGGTAGAGAATTTCAATTATGAAGTGAGACAATTCCGCGGGATGATTGACAAAGCCTGGTTACAGCAATACAACACCATCGCTCAGGTAAATGCCATATTGGAAAATATAGATGCAAAAAAAGGCATCTTCACCGGTCGTAATTATGAACTGATCAAAGGAGAAGCGCTGGCATTAAGAGCATTTGTTCATTTTGACCTGTTGCGCTTATTCGGTCCATCTTATCAAAATCGTGGTGATGGAAAATATATGCCTTATGTAAAGACGTATGGCAAGGGAAATACCCCATTGTCTACAGTGGAGGAGGTGACCAATCTAGCACTAGCCGACCTGGATCAGGCAGAAGAGTTGATGGCTACGGATGTTTTGGGCGCTGTTGGTGCTGCCGATCGTCAGATCAGGATGAACATCTACGCTGTAAAAGGGCTCCAGGCCAGGATTTACCTGTATATGGGAAACAAAACCTTAGCTTTCGAGAAGGCAAAAGAAGTGATTGATGCTAAAAAGGTCAGATTACGTTCCCCAGGACTAGAGGTGAGTACCGACCGTACATTTCATTCGGAACACCTGTTTGCCTTGTTCAGTAATAAATTTGAGAAACTGGCGGAATCGAATTTTCTGCCAGGGACAGGCCTGACCACTACCGCACCATATTACTATACCCTGGAGTCTAAATTGAACAGCAATATCTTTGGCAATCAGCCAACGGATATTCGCTTTAAGGCACCGATGATGTTGGCTGTAAAGGGATATTTAATACCTCATAAATACCTTTATGAAGATCTGGCAGGTTCCAACACGAGTGCAACTCTGCTTAGGAATTATATTCCATTGATGCGGATTTCTGAGCTGTTTTACATCGCTGCAGAAACGGCTCCGGATCAGGTAACAGCCTTAGGATACCTGAATCAGGTATTGGCCAGTCGCGGGTTATCACAAATTATCACCACACCTGATTTGCAGAACGAAATCAGAAAAGAATACCGCAAAGAATTTTTCACTGAAGGACAGACTTTCTTTTATTATAAACGCCTAAACGCAGCGCGTATCGAAGATAGTCCGGTGATAGAAATGCAGGCAAAAACTTATGTCTTCCCTTTACCGGAAGATGAGAAACTTTATGGAGGAAGATAGTCATGAGAAAAAATAATATGTTATTGAAAAATATAAGCTGGGCAGCGCTGGGCTTAGTACTGGCAATAACTTCCTGCACAAAGGAAGAGGTGAAATTTTATGATGGGAAAGACCGGATTCAGTTTTCAAAATTAGGGGTAGGTACCTCGGCCAGGTATATAGATAGTGCCGATTTCTCTTTTGCAGCCAAAGGAGATCTGCTGGTAGATACCGTATTTCTTCCTGTGGATGTGACCGGAAGAACGGCTTCCGTAGATAGAGAGTTTAAAGTGGAGTTTGATGCCAAAGGATCAAACGCTGTTCCAGGGCAAGACTTTGATTTTGGAAAGTGTGTGATTAAAGCAGGAAGCTTTAAAGGGGTATTTCCATTGATTCTGAGAAAAACAAAAGATCTGGAAACCATCCGTAAAACCGTGGCATTTAATATTGCCACGAATGACGCTTTCGAAGTAGGCATTGGTACACAGTTGAAAAGTAAAGTAGCCTTCTTTAATTTTATGGTGAAACCTGTGGATTGGGAGTTGAGAATGGCGCGTTTCTTTGGTGTTTATTCCAAAGAGAAACACCGTTTTGTTCTTTACCATTTAGGATTTCCAGAGATCAATTACGCGGCAACATTAGCAGCAGAAGATCCTTCCAAATATATCTTTGGTGGGACTAAATTCGCTTATTTTCAATTGAAACTGCGCTCCCTGCTGGACGACCTGAACTCAGGAGCGATAAAACCTGCTGCCAACGATCCGTTTACCTATCCCTTAAAAGATGAAAACGGCATAACTATCATTTTCCCATAACCTCATTAACTGAAAAAAATGAAACGATTATTTAACCTCATGTTATTCATTTCCCTGGCAGGTCTATTGTTTGCTTCCTGTTATAAAGATAAGGGGAACTATGACCTTAGGCCAGTAGATGCCGTTACGCTATCGGGACCGGCTTATAAAATTGATAATTATACCCTGGCTCAACTAGACAGCCTGAAAATTAAGCCGGAAGTCAAGTACACTGGTGACAGTAGCAAATTAACCTACAGCTGGAAGCTGATTCCGGCAAAAGCAAAAACAGGAGATACGAGTATCAAAACGGTTTCTACCGAAAGGGATTTAAAGTACGCAGTCAGGGTTCCGATTGGGGAGTATAATGTTCATTTGGAAGTAACAGATCCAGTTACTTCATTGGTGAGGAGTAAAACTTATGGACTAATCGTACGCGCTAAAGCTTCCCAGGGTTTTCTGGTTTTAAATGATAAAGCTGATGGTTTTCAGGACATAGATGTGATTCTGGACAATACAAAGCCGGAGATTTTCTATGGTGCTTTCTCTGCTAATAATACGATCCGCCTGAAAGACGGAACGGGCTTGTCTATGGTACAATCACTAGCCAATGGTAATGGTCTATTGTATGTGTTCCTGAAAAATGGTGGTTATACCTTATTGCCTAGTTTTGGTTTTTTACAAAATCCCCGGGCATGGTTTTTTGATTCACCAGATGCTTATGCGCCAACAGTAATTTATCAGGACCTTTTCGGGATGAATAACTACCTGATCAATAACGGAAGCTTTCATTCTACAACGGGTAGTGGTACCCCACTTATTTTTAGTTACCGGGCTTCCGGAAATTATAAAGCCACTAAGTCTTTGTTGATGAGTGCTTATGCCTTTGTTTATGATGACATCAACCACCGCTTCCTGAAATTCAATAAAGCGGCTGGGAAGATGATGCCTATCACCAAAAATGTGGAAGACAAATTTAATGTAGAAGATATTGGCAATAAAACCTGTTTGCTTTTTGACCATACCATGCAGCCAGGCACCAGTCCTTCAGCAACAAATTTTGCCAGCTTAAAACCAATTGCTTATGGTAAAGACAACGTGACCGGCCAGACCTTCGTTTATAAATTTGGCTTTTTTAAATCACTGGTTACTTACTGTGAAAGCGTAAAAGAAGTGACCGCGCCGGGTTTCTCTACGGCTACGGCATATGTGAATGCTTCCAACAATCCGCTGACTTACTATGCTGCGGATAATAAAATCTATGCCTATGATTTTAATAATGATATCGCCAGGGTAGTTTATACTTTCGGTGTATCGGATATCTCTATTGACCAACTGATGACCAATGGTTCACAGTTGCTGGCAGTAGTGAACAGCAAGAGCGGTAAAACCGGGTCTGTTTATTTTTTCAAAGTTGATCCTACGGGCTCTTTTATCGGCAGTACTTATTTTTCTAGTTATGAGTCCTTCGGTAAAATCAGAGACATTGAATACAAATATAATTCCCTTAACTCAACAGGCATTGCCTGGAAATAATTACGCTCTCTAATCAGCCTGGAGGAGTTCCCCCTTCTTCGGGTTGATTATTTTAAAACAATCGAGCATTATGAAATCATCAGCCATTGCTGATCAATAAAATATTATTCATGAAAAAACTACTAGTACTGATCATCAGCATGATCACAGGAACAGCCTATGGCCAGGGAATAAACTTTGAAAACCTTCCGGGTTGGAAGGAAGTCCTGCAAAAGGCTAAAAATGAAAAGAAAGCCATTTTTGTTGATGCATTTACCACCTGGTGTGGTCCATGTAAGCAAATGGATAAAGAGGTATTTCCTCAAAAGGAGGTAGGTGATTTTTTCAATGCTAATTTTATCAGTTTTAAACTGCAAATGGATCAAACAGCAAAGGATGACGCGGTTACCAAAGGCCGATATGACGATGCAAAACTTTTTGAGCAAACTCATAAAATCGCTTCCTACCCATGCTATTTATTCTTTGATACTGAAGGTAAGCTGATCCATAAAGCAGGTGGCGGTGGTTTAAAACCAGCGGATTTTATTGAGATCGGAAAAGAGGCGCTTGATCCAGGGAAGCAATTGCTTTCCTACAAAAGAAAATACCTGGAAGGCTATCGTGAACCGGAATTCTTGAAAACTTACGTTTATAAGCTGGCTGCAGCAGCTGATCCGCAATTGGCCACTGTGGCTGATGAATTTCTGTTGTTGCAAAAAGACCTGTTCTCTTTAGAAAGTGTGCAGATGCGCATGTTTATGACTACTGGTAGCAATAGTAAGTACTTTAGGGTGCTTCAAAAAAATGAAGGGAAACTGGCTGCCGTTTTAGGCGCAGAGAAAGCCAGCCGTTATTTGAAGAAAGTGATTGATGCGGAACTGATGTCGAGAGCTTTGAAAGTGGTGGTAGGTCCAGATCAAAAGAAAGGATATGAGGTGGATGAGGAGGGCTTGGTCACTTACCTCGGACAATTTTACACACCGGATACCGCTGCATTTCTTGCGGCATATCATGCGGTCACGGTATGGAAACTGGTAGATCAGAAACAGGCTTATGAACGTGCAAAGGAATTTGTAGCCAGTTATGGGAAACATTTAAACCCTGCTCAGGCTGCACAGATGGCCTTAATTATTGCTGGAAAGGGAACAAATAAAGCAGATAATGAACAAGCTTTAAAATTGTTAATTGTACATGGAAATACCAGAGAATACCTGGTACAGCAAACCTTATGCAAGCTTTATGCCTATGATGGGCAAGAGGAAAAAGCTTTGCATCATGCCGGAATTGCATTAACAGAAGTCCGTAAAACCAGACCTAATTACCCAGATATCAGTTCGGAAGAGTTCTTAAAGAGAACGTTAACCGCTAGTCCTACACCTCAAATTATCAGTAACTAATGGCCATTTCAACAAGTTCTTTATGGAAGTACTGCAGTGTTTTTATGCTCTGCTTTTGCGGAATGATTTCAAAATCTTTCGCGATTCATGATTATATCAATTCTTTTCGGAAGGCGCATCCTATGGAGTCAGGAGTACGTGCTACACAGGTTTTACCTGAAGAGATCCGGTCCCCATTTAAATTTATTGGCGGACTGATGTTCGTGACCGTCCAAATTAATGGCGTTACTGGTTTGTTATTGGTGGATACCGGTAGCAATGGTTTTATCCTATTGAATTCAGATCATTTTAAAACGGAAAAGACCAACCAACGGTTAAAGGGAATGACTTCGGAAGTAGCCATAGAGCGCGTTGAAGTAAATAGTTTAACCTGGCAAAATCTACAACTGGAAAAACAATACCTGCCAGCTGTAAAGCTCAGCCAATTGAATCAAGGAAGTTCAGAAAAGGTGCTGGGCCTTTTGGGAAGCGCATTTTTCAAATCATATCAACTGAACCTTAATTTTGCCAGTCGTGAAATGGTATTGAGTAAACAAGGGATCTTAGATCCTAAATTGAAAGGGATTCCTGCCACGATCAGTATGCCATTTACTCTATTGAATAATTTCCCGGTAGTGGAAGTCAAGATTGCGGATCAGCCCTACCGTTTTATTATGGATACCGGGGCTACAGATAATGTGATGGATCTAAGTCTGGAATCCAGAATAGGCAAAGAATGGCAACAAACCCAGGAAGTGAAAATGGTAGAAGGTTCGGGTATAGGCGCAACTGTGCGACGTGGTAAGCTCCAAAGTCTCTGGGTTGGTGGTTTAAATATGCAGGGAATAGGAATGGGTTTACATGCGATGCCGGATTTTGATCAAAAGATGGGCGTATCCGGGATTCTCGGCTTTCAGTTTCTGAAATACTTTTACGTCCAGATCAATTACCTTGAAAATACCATGAAATTCTATGACATGGCCACAGTGCTAAAGTAATTCCTTGTTATAGAATAGCTAACTTAAATGGGGCTGCAACTATGATTTTAGGTCGTTGCAGCTTCCAGATAAGGGATCTCTATTTCCTTAACCAGAGAATACTCTTTATCCTCATAATTCCACTCCATACTGAGTTTCCATTTTCCTTCCGAGATTCCATCTAAAGAAATCTCTAAAACGCCATCCGCATCGCTGCGCAGGTATTTGATGATGGACTCTTTTTTAATCTTGTCTTTATTCAGGAAGAATATTTTTACTGCCACCTGATGATCAAAACACATGTTTATCTTTGCCATGGTGTTCGCTATTTTACTTAAATGGGTTTTTATAGTAAAGCATAATTAAGAACGTTTTTTATTGAAAAATGTTTTGCGGTTTTTTAGTGAAGTGCAGTGATTGCCTTGATAATTAGTGTTTTATGTCATTTTTCTTACTTGCTTTCGAATGAAAAGGAAATCACAGGGAATATAGAGGCGATGCCTTTTTATCTGCTTTTAAATATTCTATAAAATTTTCCCGAAATCCTATAAAATTCTTCCTGTTTGATTGGGGTATCTTTGTAATGGAAAAAGAAGATCCTTAATGAAAGAAAATATAGAAACCCTTACCCTTCCAGTTTTAGGAATGACCTGTGCTTCCTGCGCAAGCAGTGTCGAATCTTTGGTTGTCGCACAGGAGGGAGTAGAACATGCAGAAGTGAACTATGCTACCCAATCGGTAAAAGTAACCTACCATCAAGATAAAATTCAGCCTGCAGACTTACAAAAAGCACTACAATCAGTTGGATACGATTTGATTCTGGAGCAGGAAGGTGCTAAAGAGCAACAGGAAGCAGCACAAAAAAACAACTATGAGCAATTAAAAAAGAGGATGATTGCCTCTTCGATCCTGGCTTTGCCTGTGGTGATCATCGGTATGTTTTTTATGCACATGCCCAATGGCAATTATTACATGATGGCTTTAACAGCACCAATTCTTTTCATATTTGGGAAGAGCTTTTTTGTGAACGCATGGAAACAAGCGCAACATGGCCGGGCTAATATGGATACACTGGTTGCTTTAAGCACAGGAATCGCTTTCATTTTTAGTGTTTTCAATACTTTCTGGCCAGAATTCTGGTATTCCAGAGGACTGGAACCGCATGTTTATTTTGAAGCAGCGGCAGTAGTGATTGTGTTCATAATGCTTGGGAAACTACTGGAAGAAAAAGCGAAATCAAATACCTCCTCAGCCATTAAGAAACTAATGGGCCTGCAACCGAAAACAGTTTTATTGGTAGATGAGCAGGGTGAAAGAGAAATTCCAATTGCAGAAGTACGTATTGGCGATCAGCTGATGGTGCGTTCAGGAGAGAAAATTCCGGTAGATGGTATCGTGTATCAGGGCAGTTCTTTTGTGGATGAAAGCATGATTACCGGAGAACCGGTAGCTGTAGCAAAGACTGAAGGTGATCAGGTGTTTGCCGGAACCATCAATCAAAAAGGAACTTTCCGTTTTAAAGCGGAAAAAGTAGGTGGTGCCACCATGCTTGCGCAAATCATCAAATTGGTGCAGGATGCGCAAGGTTCCAAAGCACCGGTGCAAAAACTGGTAGACAAGATTGCCGGAATTTTTGTACCAGTGGTGATGTTGATTGCCGTCTTGACGCTGGGAGCATGGTTGCTCTTTGGTGGAGAACATGCTTTTACACATGGCTTACTGGCAATGGTGACGGTATTGGTGATCGCTTGTCCTTGTGCCTTAGGTTTGGCTACACCAACCGCCATTATGGTAGGGATTGGGAAAGGTGCCGAAACAGGTGTCCTCATTAAGAATGCTGAAGCTTTAGAGCTTGGCTATAAAGTAAATGCAGTGATTTTAGATAAAACAGGTACAATTACCGAAGGAAAACCTGAGGTGACTACCCTGGAATGGGCAAAAGACCTCCCTCAGCCTAAAGAAGAGCTGGAAAAAGTATTGATGGCTTTGGAATATGCATCGGAGCATCCTTTGGCAGAAGCGATTGTTCGCCACCTGAAAGATTCTGGTGTAGGTACGTTGGAGCTGAGTCATTTTGAAAGTCTGACTGGAAAAGGGGTAGAAGGCGTAGTTGATGGCCGGAAATATTGGGCTGGAAGTCATAAGATCCTTAAAGACCAAAACATTCCCGTATCTGCTTCGATTGCGAGCAAAGTACTGAGCTTGCAGGAAAAGGCACAAACAGTGATTTATCTGGCAGATGCCACACAAGTATTGGCGATTGTAGCAATTGCCGATCAGGTGAAATCAGGTTCAGCAAAGGCGGTTGCTGCATTAAAAGCGCAAGGTATTGAGGTGTATATGCTGACCGGTGATAATAAACATACTGCTGCTTCTGTAGCATTACAAGCAGGTATTGACCATTTTAAAGCCGATGTATTGCCTTCTGATAAGGCCGATTTTGTGAAGGAATTACAAGCGCAAGGAAAGGTAGTGGCCATGGTAGGTGATGGGATCAACGACAGTCAGGCTTTAGCGCAGGCAGATGTATCTATTGCGATGGGTAAAGGTTCTGATATTGCCATCGATGTGGCGAGTATCACGCTGGTTTCCTCTGATTTACAACAGGTGCCGAAAGCGCTGAAACTGTCTAAACAAACGGTGCGTACCATTCGTCAGAACTTGTTCTGGGCCTTTATTTACAACTTGATTGGTATTCCAATTGCCGCTGGACTATTATACCCAATCAATGGTTTCTTATTGAATCCGATGATTGCAGGAGCAGCCATGGCATTGAGTTCTGTATCGGTAGTGAGCAATAGCTTAAGGCTAAAACTCTCCAAACTAAGCTAGTCAATAGTAATTTAATCAATTTTTATATCAATCATTTTTAACTATAACATCAAATGGAAACTCTAAAATTTAAAACGAATATCAAATGTGGCGGTTGTGTTGCAACAGTGACACCACACCTGAACGGACTTACAGAACTTTCTAAATGGGAAGTAGATACGAACAATCCGGATAAAATCCTGACGGTTGAAACGGCATCAGTTTCGGATGCCGGATTGATTAAAGAGACCTTGAAAAAGGCCGGCTTCCAGGCAGAGGAAGTTTAGTTTTTTCAATTCATAGCGTAAAACGTATATTTGCAGGCGGAAATCAACAAAAGGTTTCCGCCTTTGTATATCCTATGAAAAAAATTGGAGCTTTAAGTTTTGCCGCATTCTACCTGATGTTAACCACAGGCTTATTTGTGTGCCTGCTCCATTGCTCTCTGTCTTCCACTTTTACATGGGGGGATCAGGAGGTTCATGTGGATAGCAAGGCGAATGACTTTGCTGAAAACCTGATTTTAGATAAAGACTGTGATTGTTGTCAACATCACGGAGAATATACCGTTAAAGAGAACATTAAAACTTCTGCTACGGCAGGTCTGAAAGCCAGATATATGCTTTCCGCCAGCAGTCAAACTGTTTTTTCATACCTAACCAAGGTAGAAAGTGCAGAGGATATTGGGAAATGGAGGCACCATACCAGCACTCCGGCCTTTAAAAAAACACCCATTTACCTTTCTAACCGGGTACTCATCATTTGATCAAGCAGAGGATGTCCTATCCTCAATTTTTTTATTTATCGCGCAGCAGAAATATCCGTTGCGGTTTTAACTTCATTAAGCTTGAATACTCATGTTATTATACATCAAAAATATGGTTTGCGAACGATGCATTACCGCCGTTCGTCATCAAATGGAAAACCTGAATTTCCTGGTTGCTGATATTACCTTAGGCAGCGTACAAATACATCCTGAACCCGAAGACCGACAATTACAAAATATTGCTTCCTCCCTGAAAATCCTTGGATTTGAACTCATGGATAAGGAAAAAGATCAATTGGTAGAGAGAATTAAAACAGTGATCATTGAGATCGTTCATTATTCTGATCTGGCCAATTTAAACCAAAGTCTGATCAGCATCATCGCCATGCGCGTAAACCGTGATTATACTTTTTTAAGTCGCTTGTTTTCCGATTCGGAAGGCTTGACAATTGAAAAGTTTATCATTCATCAGAAAATTGAAAAGGTGAAAGAGCTGATTGAATATGGAGAGCTAAATCTGAATGAGATTTCGATGAAAATGGGCTACAGCAGTAATGCACACCTATCTTCACAATTTAAATCGATTACAGGAATTGCACCCAGTAAATATAAAGCAGTGGGTAGATCCTTAAGGAATCCAATAGATAAAATCAAGAATTAAACGGCTTTAAGCAAGTCTGAACAGTGTTTAAGGCCTCACCGGCTTAATTTTATAAAATAATTCCAGAATTATATAAAATTAAGCCGGATAATTTTATGAAATTTGAATCTGATGAAGAAAGTACTCTTAACCATAATTGCAATGTTCTACCTGGGGGTTTCCAGTGGATCAACGCTGCACTTCCATTATTGCATGGGAGAGTTGGTGAGTTGGGGTATGGAAAAACAGAGTACGGAACTTTGTGAGCTTTGTGGCATGCCGAAAGGTAGTGCTAAAGACAAATCTTGCTGCAAAGATCAGAAACAGGAAACCAAAGTAGACCAGAGCCAAACGGCCAGTCAGACGGTATACCAGTTTAATCCGCCATTCCAGGCCATTCTTCCTGTCGCATTATTTCTAGATTATGCGGTAGAAATCCCTGTTAAAGTTACCAGAGAAGCGCTAAGCAATGCACCACCTGATGGGCAGAAAGTTCCTGTCTTCCTGAAAAACTGTACCTACAGAATATAATACCCTTCTTTTATCATTTCTGACACGTCCGTGTCCTGGTTCTGGCTTTGCCTTAACCCATCTTTATTAAACCATTTTTTACAATTATAATTATTATGAAATCATTGAGATTATCTATGGTGGTCGGTTTGACCTTCCTTGGTTCTGCGGTATTCGCACAATCAAAAACGGAAAGTATCAAAGTATTGGGCAACTGTTCTATGTGCAAAAAAACGATTGAGACCTCTTTAAAGGTTCCAGGAGTGAGTTCTGCAAATTGGGATACAGAAACAAAAATGCTGAAAGTTAGCTACGACAGTAAAAAAATCAGCAATGATGAAGTACAGAAAAAAGTAGCAGCAGTAGGGTACGATACCCCTAAATACAAAGCTAAGGATGAAGTTTATGATGCATTACATGGCTGTTGCCAGTATGATCGTGAAGCAGGCGACAAATTGCCAAAAGCACCTAAGAAACACTAATTATTAATCAGGAAAATCTGTAAAAGCGAAGTCTGAGGGGGCAATTGCTTTTACAGATGCCCTTCCTGATGACAGTAATTTCAAGGTTCAACATCTTCATAATTTATAATATAAAATGGTACATAAAATTATAGAATGGTCCATGCGCAACCGGTTTATTGTGCTGGTACTCTCTTTGGGGCTATTCGTTTGGGGCATTTATGCCGTCAAGAAAAACCCGATAGATGCGATACCGGATCTATCCGAAAACCAGGTGATTGTTTTTACAGAATGGATGGGGCGCTCTCCGCAACTGATCGAAGATCAGGTTACCTATCCGCTGGTCACCAATTTGCAGGGAATCCCTAAGATTAAATACGTTCGTGGATCTTCCATGTTCGGGATGAGCTTTATCTATGTCATCTTTGAAGATGATGTGGATGTGTACTGGGCGAGAGAGCGTGTGCTGGAACGCATCAGTACGATTTCTAAAACTTTGCCCGAAGGCGTAGCGCCACAACTGGGTCCTGATGGAACAGGGGTAGGCCATGTGTTATGGTATACCCTGGATGCGCCTGATATGGACCTGGGCGAGCAGCGCGCCATTCAGGACTGGTATGTAAAGTTTGCCCTGCAAACCGTACCGGGCGTGAGTGAGATCGCTTCTTTTGGTGGTTTTCAGAAACAATATCAGATCTCCATTGATCCCAATAAATTACTTTATTACAAATTGACTGCCCCGGAGGTGATTGCGGCGGTGCGTAGCAACAATAACGAGTCCGGTGGCAGGAAGTTTGAAATGAGTGATATGGGTTATATCATTAAAACCTCAGGATACCTGAAATCTATTAAAGAGATCGCAGATATCCCGGTTAAAAATCAAAATGGGACACCTATCCGGGTTTCAGACCTGGCCACAGTACAGATGACCGGAGAAACCCGCCTGGGGATTTTTGACCAGGATGGGGAAGGTGAACGTGCCGGAGGAATCGTGGTGATGCGCTATGGTGAGAACGCTGCGGAGGTGATCGACAATGTAAAGGCCAAGATGAAAGAAGTTTCTAAAGGCTTGCCTAAAGGGGTGAAATTCGACATTGTGTACGATCGTGGGGAGTTGATTAAGGAGTCCGTAGATTCTATTACCCATACCTTAATCGAAGAGATGATTGTAGTTTCAATTATTGTCATCATTTTCCTTTTCCATTGGCGAAGTGCAGTGAGTATCATCATTCAGATTCCAATCACGATTGCCGCCAGTTTTATTCTATTGAATGCTTTTGATATTTCCTCCAACATCATGTCGCTAACCGGGATTGCCCTCGCCATCGGTGTGATTGTAGACAATGGAATTATCATGAGTGAGAATGCTTACAAACACCTTTCAGAACGCTATCTGATTTGGGAGGAAGAACAACAAAAAACAACGAATCATGATTAAGTGGTTAAAAAATAGATTCCGTAAATCCCCGGATTGGATTACGGAAGAGGAGCGCCTGGCGATCATCACTAAATCCAGTAAACAGGTTTCAAGGGGTGTTTTCTTCGCCACAGTGATCATTATCACTTCCTTCCTGCCAGTATTTATGCTGACAGGTCAGGAGGGTAAATTGTTCCACCCACTGGCTTTTACAAAGACGTTCATCATGATTGTCGATGCTTTGCTGGTAATCACATTGGCACCGGTGCTGATCTCTTTCTTTATGAAAGGAAAATTCAGACCTGATAGTGCCAACCCGGTAAATAGGGTTCTGGAGAAGTTCTATGAACCAGTGATCAGAACAGTGTTGAACTGGAGAAAAACAACTCTAGCAATCAATATCATTGCTTTATTGATCACCATTCCTTTGTTGAAAAATCTGGGAACGGAGTTTATTCCGCCATTGGATGAACAAAGCATTCTGTTTATGCCGGTAACGCTACCGGATGTGTCCAATGCAGAAGCGAAAAGGATTCTGCAAGTGCAGGATAAGATCATCAAATCTGTACCGGAAGTAGACAAGGTATTGGGGAAAGCAGGTAGAGCCAATACGGCAACGGATAATTCTCCGATCAGTATGATTGAAACCATCATCACCCTGAAACCTAAAAGTGAATGGAGGGAAGGGATCACCAAGAAAGACATCATCACCGAACTGGATGCAAAACTGCAGATTCCAGGGGTAGTGAACGGATGGACTCAGCCAATTATCAACAGGATCAATATGTTGGCTACGGGAATTCGTACCGATGTAGGGATTAAGGTTTTTGGACAAAATCTGGACACGATTGCTTCTGTTTCGGAACGCGTAAAAGCGGCACTGGAAGGTACGGATGGCGTAAGCGACCTTTTCGTTGAGCCGATCACAGGCGGTAAATATCTTTCTATTGATGTGAAAAGAGAAGAACTGGCGCGCTATGGTTTAAACGTAGATGATGTGAATCAGATAGTAGAGACGGCATTGGGTGGTGCAACCATCGGGAATACCATTGAAGGGCGTCAGCGCTTTTCAATCAGTGTGCGCCTGGCTCAGGAATATAGAAATAGTGTAGAGCAGATTAAGCGAATTCCGGTACAGTCCAAAGGATTTGGCGAGGTGCCTTTATCGGCAGTTGCCGACATTAAGTTTGAAGATGGTCCGCCGATGATCAGTTCCGACAACGCGATCCTTCGTGGCGCAGTAATGTTTAACGTGAGGGACAGAGATTTAGGGAGTACCGTTCAGGAGGCAATGGAGAAGTTGAATAAAGAGAAAGGGATGCTTCCTGAGGGCTATTTCCTGGAATGGAGTGGACAATATGAAAACCTGATCCGTGGTAAACAGACGCTGATGTGGATTGCCCCAGTAGTACTGTTGATCATTTTCTTCTCATTATATTTTGCTTTTAAATCGATCAGAGAAGCTTTCCTGAGTTTGATTACGGTGCCTTTCGCTTTAATCGGAGGAGCATATATGATCTATTTCTGGGATGTAAACCTCTCGGTAGGAGTAGCTGTAGGCTTTATAGCCTTGTTCGGGATTGCCGTGGAAACGGGGATTGTGATGGTGATTTACCTGAATGATGCAATGGCACAGCTGATCAAATTGAAAGGTAATTCGAGTGAAACGATCACAAAAGAAGATCTAAGAGAGTATGTGATTTTTGGTGCAGCGAGAAGATTGAGGCCAAAACTGATGACGGTTTGTGTATCGCTGTTTGGACTGGTGCCGGTATTATGGGCTACAGGAGTTGGAGTAGATGTAATGCAGCCAATTGTATTGCCAATGATTGGTGGTGTACTGACTTCTTCTACGCACATTTTATTGGTGACACCACTGATCTTTTTAATGTCAAAAGAATACGAATTGAGAAAATATGGAAAACTGGAGGTTCACGATGTACAGCATTAAAAGAATAGCAGCATTGGTATGCATGTTACCTTTTGCGGCCTTAGCACAAGAAAAACCAGCGGTTTCGAAGCCGAAATCAGTGGTTTCGCAAGAAAAAACAGGGACTTCAATGGAAAAGCCAGTGCTTTCCCTGGATACTATTTTGCAAAGAATTGATAGAAATAACCTGCTGTTGCAGTCTTATGGGCTGAGGGCAGAAAGCTTTAAACATACCGCCAATGCGGCTACGGCCTGGATGGCACCAATGATTGGAGTAGGAACATTTATGACCCCTTATCCTGGTCAGAAGATTATGGATGAGGGTGATAAAGGCTCGATTATGGTACAGCTGGAACAGGATATTCCTAATCCTGCAAAAATCAAAGCCAATAAAAAGTTCATTGAGTCTAAAGGAAAAGTCGAGAATGCAACCCGAGGGGTGACACTCAATGAATATAAAGCACAAGCAAAGCGACTGTATTTTGGCTGGCTGGTTTCGATGCAAAGAATTGCCGTATTGAAAGAAAATGAAAAGATCATGGAAACCATGAAAAAGGTCGAAGAGATCAGGTATCCTTTCAATCAATCGAAATTGAGCAGCGTGTATCGCGCTACCGCTAAAATCGAGGAAAATAGAAATATGATCCGCATGATGGAAGGGGATATGGCCAAATCTAAAGCCTGGTTAAACAGTTTAATGAACAACCCTGGCAATATGGATTTTGCGATAGATGAGACTTATCAGCCAGCTTATGTGCCTGCTTCGGCAATTGATACCGGAAGTTTAGCCCTGGTAAGGAAGGATATTGAAAAGATGGACTACAGCATTCAGTCTATGAAACTGAATATTGAAGCCATGCAGAAACAGGCAAAACCAGATTTTAAACTGCGTTTTGACCATATGTCGCCCTTAACGAAAATGATGCCTAAAGCTTATAGCATCATGGGAATGGTGAGTATCCCAATTGCCCCATGGTCTTCGAAAATGTATAAATCCGAAGCGAAAGGGATGGGGTATGAAGTGCTGGCGATGGAAAAAGAAAAAGCAGCTATGCTTCAGGAAACTCAAGGAATGTTGTACGGGATGCAATTCGAAATCCAGTCGATGCAAAAACGTATTGATGCAATGGAAAAGACGATTATCCCCACTTTAAAAAAGACCATGGATGTGAGTATGCTCAATTACCGGGAAAACAAAATGGAATTACCGGAAGTGATTGGCACCTGGGAAGCGCTGACCATGATGCAAGCCAATGTATTGGATGAGAAATTGAAACTTTATTTAATGATCGTAGATTATGAGAAAGAATTATATCGTTAAGTCCGGCACGCCGAAACGCGTTTTTGTGGGACTGGCGGCGATCAGTATGCTTTGGTTGAGCGCCTGTAAAGAGAAAAAGAAGTTTGATGCACATCATGATCCTGCAACAGTAAATGTAGACAGCAATCTTGCTCATTTGTTGAAGCCTTCAAATGAGCAGGTGGTTTCCTCTCTTCCGGTAATTAAAGCGGAGTATGGCACGAAAATCTTCACAGAAGAAGTGCAAGGGATCATCAATTATGATACGAGAAATCAGCACAATATATCGAGTAAAATCGGAGGTAGAATAGAACGACTTTTGATCAAGTACAATTACCAACCGGTAAAGAAGGGGCAGCTGATTATGGAGATCTACTCCCCTGATCTGGCCGCGGCTCAGCAGGAATTGTTGTTCATTTACCGCACAGGTAATGATCCGGTAATGTTGGAGAAAGGAAAGCAACGTTTGCTATTATTGGGTATGACATCCTCTGGTATCAATGCGCTATTAAAGCATGGTACCCCGAGTTACCGCATTCCAGTGTATAGTAATGTTTCCGGATTTATCCTGGAGAAATCAGCCGCCGCTGCGGTGGCAAGTCCGGCAGCAGCTTCAACAGCTTCTGCTGGCGGTGATGGCATGAGCAGTATGGCTGGGGATGCGGGAGCTGCGGCTACACCTGCCAGTCCTGCGGCTCCGGTTAATTCGCCGGTTTTATTAAGAGAAGGACAATATGTAACCGCAGGAGCTTCACTCTTTACGGTTTACAGTTCTGATCAATTGGTAGCAGAATTTTCTCTGAAAGCAGCTCTGGCCGCTCATTTAAGAGTGGGTAGCAAATTTGTCTTTTACAAAACTTCGGATAAAACAGAAAGCCAGACGGCGAGGATTGGTTTGATTCAACCGACTTTCAAGAACGGCGAGAACTTCACGATTGCCAGAGCTTACCTGAATAACCCGAAGATCAAGGTGGGACAACTTGTAACAGCAAGAATTCCGGTGATATTATCAGCATCCTGGTGGTTGCCTGAGGAAGCAGTGGTATCCGTTGGAAATAAGCGGGTAGTTTTCAAAAAAGAAGGAAATGTCTTTGTCCCTAAAGTGGTGGATGCAGGCATTAGCATTGCTGGAAAAGTACAGATTAAAGAGGACATCAGTAGCTGGAATATCAGTAAGAATGCTGCTTATCTGGTAGACAGCGAAAGTTTTATTAAAATGACAGCAAATAAGGAGCTTTAAGATATGGAACGTAAAATATTTATAAAACAGTTTGCCTTGCTGGCACTGGTTCCATCGGTATTCATTGCCGCTTGCAAAAGTGAGGTAAAGGAAACGAGTAAAGATGGCGTAATAGCTAAAAAACAGACTTATACTTGTCCGATGCACCCCCAGGTGATCAAGGAAGAAATGAGTACCTGTCCGATTTGCGGTATGGACTTAGTGCCTTTTGAGAAGAATAGCAATGAGAAAGCCCTGAAAGTAGATGAGAAAAGGCAGATTCTAGCTAACATTACTACGGTAATGATCGGTGCAAACAGCCTATCGGGAAGTAAACAACTAAACGGTAGGTTAACAGTCGACCCTCAACAAAGTAGCTATATCTCTAGCCGTATTGCCGGCAGAATTGAGCAATTGTACATTAGAGAAACAGGTGTTCGCGTTAAAAAAGGACAACCTTTATATCAGATTTATTCAGAACAGCTTTCTGCTTTGCAACAGGAATATCTGATGGCCGTTGCCCAACAAAAGCAATTTCCAGGAGATAAAATTGAGCAGCAATTGGTAGAATCTGCAAAGCAGAAACTCTTGCTTTATGGCCAGTCTGCCGGACAAATTAAACAGCTTTTGGCAACGCAAAAGAAAAATCCTTATGTGACTTTCTTTGCGCCTGAGGGTGGGGTTGTGGCAGAAATTTCTGTAACACCCGGTCAATATGTATCGGAAGGTGGGCCTATTATGAGGTTGGAAGGTTACGGTGATTTATGGGTAGAAGCAGACGTTTATCCGAATGAAGCAGGTAGTATCAAAGAAGGACAAAAAGTGAAAGTCGTGATCCCAGGCTGGGAAGATCAGCCACAGGAGATGACCATCAGCTTTATTACCCCTTCTCTGCTTTCAGGAACCCAGCTTACTCAAATCAGGGGAAGTATTCCTAACCCGAATCAACAATGGCAGCCCGGTGCGCAAGCCAATGTGTTTGTGCCTACTGGAAATCAAAAGAATAGTGCCCTGACTTTACCTGTAGATGCGGTAATCCGTGATGGTAAAGGGATGCACGTTTGGATAAAAAAAGGAAAAGATAGCTTTGAGCCAAAACGGGTAACCACCGGACAGGAGAACGATAATCAGGTAGAGATTACCGCAGGTTTATCGGAAGGAGAACAAGTGGTCGTTACCGGTGCTTATCTCTTATATAGTGAATACATTTTGAAAAAAGGAAAGAACCCTATAGAGGGTTTAAAATTGAAATAATTAAATAAAAATAACATGAAAACAATCACAAGTTTAGCCATTACAATTGCCGCAGCCACTTTATTATCGGCTTGTGGAAATACGCAGAAACCTGCAGAAGAATCTCATGAAGGTCATGACCATGCTAAAGAAGTAAAAACGGAAGTAGTTGCGGAAACTGGTCATGTGAGCTTAAAAGACGATAAATTGAATGCGGTATATCCTCATTATATTCATTTGACAACCGCCTTAACAAATGGGGATGTGGCCGAAGCAAAAGTTGCCGCTCAGGCAATTGAGCTGGGTGCCAAAGAATTGTCAAATCCAGCAGGATTATTAGCTTTGACTGCTAAAATCGGCGATGCTACCGATATTGAAGTGCAAAGAGTCGCTTTTGCAGCATTGAGTGATGATTTCATTCAAAGAGCCAAAGCTTCAGGCGTTACCGGTGGCGAAATTTATGTAGAATATTGCCCAATGGCGATGAACGATAAAGGCGCTTCCTGGTTGAGTAATCAGAAAGACATCAAAAATCCATACTATGGAGAATCGATGCTGACTTGCGGAGAAATTAAAGAAACAATTAAATAATATCCTGATTTTAAGGGCATAAGTGATCTTGCTTTACAAGCATATCACTTATGCTTATTTCCCCACGCTTCCAAATTCCTGATGACAGCTTCCAGACTCCTTCCCCTTGGAGATAAGCGATAAATAGGAAGTTTTTGCCTAGCATCAGTCTGGATTTTGATAAGCAATTGATCCTGTTCCAGTTTTTTCAATTGCAAGGCCAGTACCCGTTCCGTAATTTCAGGAATCATCAGTTTTAAGGCCCCAAATCTTAAATCTTCTGCCATTAATTTCACTAGAATACTGAGCTTCCAACGGCCGGATAATACCGATAGCGTAAAAGCAGCATCGCAAAATCCCTGGAGTAACTGTTCGTTTTCGTAATTCGTAGAAGTCGTTTTTCTCATGTGCTTACAACTTTGTAAGTGTCGTGTTTTACAATTTGTCCGCTGTAAATTTGGATAAAAATTAAGGAAAATATGACAGAGCGTAGTAAAATTAAAGGCTTGCATCACCTGGGCATTCGTGCAAAAGATTTCGAAAAAACGATACATTTTTATACAACTGCGCTGGATTTTTCGATCAGTCATACCTGGACATTGCCGGAATTTAACATCAAACAGGCTGCCATGCTGAAATCATGGGATGGCCATACTTTTATCGAGGTTTTTGATGCTGCTGCGGCTGTGGCAATGGAAGGGCAACCTGCTTTGGCTGAGGAGGAGGTGAAAACGGGAGCCTTATTGCATCTGGCCATGAGTGTAGACAGTGCCAGCGAAGCTTATGAGCGTTGTTTGTTGGCAGGAGCCAGCTCATGTATAGCCCCGATGGGTCTTTCTTTAGGGGAAAATCCCGCTGTAAATGTTCGCAATGCTTTGGTGTATAGTCCGAATGGTGAGGTGATCGAGTTTTTAGAAGGGAAGCCCTTCTAGTTCAAAGTATGAAGATTTCTTCATATTGTTCTTTTAGATAAGCCGTATATTTAGATTAAGACCCGCTGGGGATGATCTAAATGAAATAATGAAGCGACTCAAATTCTTTGTGCCCTTTTTGAGGGAGAACGGAAAAATTATATCCAGTTATGTGTTCAGTCTGTTTTTTATTGGGCTGGCCATATGGTTTATAAAGCAACAACGTGGAGAAATCAGGCAGGTTCAACATTTGCTGACGACTGCCAAATGGCTTTGGGTAAGTATTGGGCTCGCTTTGAGTGTGGCCTATGTATTTGTACACGGCATGATGTATCGCTCTTCCTTTGCCGCGGTTTCGAGTAAGATTTCTATCGCAGACGGGACTTTATTGTTTCTGAAACGTAATTTTATTAGTGTCTTTTTACCTGCTGGTGGAGTTTCTTCTCTTGCTTTTTTCAGCACCCCGATTGAACAGAAGGGAGTCAGTAAATCCCAGATTAATTTTGCCTCCTCTATTTATGGTTTTGTAGGGATCTTATCCGTACTGGTGATCGCTATACCGGTGTTTATTTATGCCATTCTGGAAGGAAGTATTGGTGCTGGTGAATGGTTTGGTCTCATTGCCGCCATTTTATTGATGACTGGGATTTACTATTTATATCGCTCTGTAATCAAAAGAGGAAGTATTTACCGCTTCATTATTAAATATATTCCTGTGATAGAAGTGTATGCTGCAGAATTCAGGAACAACCAGATTGAACGTAAACACTTTATTGCCACTTTTCTATATAGCAGTCTAATTGAGCTGCTGGGGATTATTCATATTTACCTTGCGATGCTGGCTTTAGACCTCTCAGCTTCCTGGATAGTGGCCTTGATCAGCTATATCGTTGCGGTGGTATTCCTGATCATTTCTCCATTTTTAAGGGGGCTGGGAGCCGTAGAAGCCTCTATGACTTTCATTTTGATTCGCCTGGGCTACACTGCTCCGGAGGCAGTATCGATTACTTTTCTTTATCGATTCATGGAATTCTGGATTCCGATGTTAATTGGTGCGATGAGTTTTCTTTTTCGCATCAATAAGCTCTTGATGCGCGTAGTTCCGGCCTTGTTTCTCCTCTTGTTAGGAGTGATCAATATTGTATCAGTATTGACACCTGCAATTCATTCCAGGTTGACCTTTGTGAAGGATTTTATCCCCATAGCCGCCATTACGGCCTCTAATTATTTTGTGCTGATGGCTGGGCTGTTTTTATTGGTTACCGCAGCTTTCATGTTGAAGGGCCTCCGCATGGCATGGTATTTTGCAATGGCTTTATGTTTACTCTCGCTGGTAGGTAACTTAACAAAAGCGATTGATTATGAAGAGGCCAGTTTTGCGGTATTGGTAATGCTGATCCTGATCGCTTCCAGGAAAGAGTACTATGTTAAAAACAATGCCAAACTTCGGTCTTTTGGGATTCAGACTACTTTATTGAGTATTTTAGGCATACTGATCTATGGAGTTTTAGGCTTTTATTTTCTTGATAAAAAGCACTTTAATATTGATTTTAATTGGTGGCAATCGATTCGTTATACGCTTGAAAATTTTATTCTGATTGGTAATGATGACCTGCAACCCATGGATCATTTTGCCAAAGGCTTCCTGTATTCCATCAATATCAGTGGCTTTTTATCGATTGCTTTCCTGATTTATACCTTGATCAGACCTTATATCTCCAGCGATGAAACAGAGGAATTGGAATTTGAAAAGGCCAATCAGTTCCTGGAAAAGTATGGCAATTCTGGGATTGATTATTTTAAAACCTATAAAGACAAGCTGATTTATTTTTCCGAATCGCTGGAAGGCTTTGTCGCTTACCGTATAGCTGGGAATTTCGCTGTGGTTTTGGAATGTCCGGTTACTGCTGCTGAGCATAGGACGGCCTTTATCAAGGATTTTGACAAATATTGCTTTGAGAATGGAATGAAAAGTCTGTACTACAGGGTGCCAGAAGAAAGTCTCGGAGAGTTTTTGGCCTTAGGCAAGAAAAGTTTGTTTTTAGGGCAAGAGGGAATTCTAGACTTAACCAGTTTTTCTTTAGAAGGAGGGACTAAGAAATCTATACGAAATGCTTTGAAAAAAGTATCAGATCAGGGTTATCATACGAAAGTATATCCGCCACCGATTAAAGATGGTTTGTTACAGAAGTTGAAAATGGTGTCTGATGGCTGGTTGGAGGATATGGACCGGGAAGAGTTGGTTTTTTCTCAGGGAATGTTTAGCTGGGAGGAATTAAAGGGGCATACCCTGATCACAGTGGAAAGTATGGAGGAGAAGATTGTGGCATTTATCAATATTATCCCCGATTACGCTCCTGGAGAAGGGACTTTCGACCTGATCAGGAAAACCAGCGATGCCCCAAATGGGGTGATCGACTTTATGATGGTAGCCCTTTTTGAACAGCTAAAAGCAGCAGGCTATACCAAAGTAAACCTCGGCTTTGCACCAATGTCCGGACTGGTTGATCCACATAATTTTCCAGAGCGCTCCATGAAGTTCGCCTATGAAAAGATCCGGTCTTTTTCTCATTATAAAGGCCTGCGCGCAGCAAAAGAAAAGTTTGCCCCGGAATGGCAAAACAGGTACCTGATCTATGACCATGATTATGATTTACTGCAAGTACCGACGGTGTTAACCAAGGTCATTAAACCCTAAGCTTATGAAATCTATATGTGTCTTTTTATTGCTGTTATTGTTAGGTAGTAAACTCGCTATTGCTGCAGAGATAGAACATGTTTCCTATGGTAAATTTGGTAATATTACTATTTATCACCCAATACGAAGTCCTGAGGCTGTAGTTTTGTTTGTTTCCGGGGATGGCGGCTGGAAAGATGTAGTCATAAATATGGCGGAAAATATGGCCGATGATGGCGCCATGGTCTTAGGAATTGATGCCAGACATTATGAATATTACCTGTCTAAACAAAAGACTGCCTGTTTATACCCGGCTGCAGATTTTGAAGAATTGAGCTTATCTATTCAAAAGAAATATAAACTTCCAAATTACTTAAAACCAGTATTAATGGGCTATTCTTATGGAGCAACACTCGTTTATGCGATGTTGGCACAAGCCCCTGCAAATACCTTTAAAGGAGCAATTGGGCTTGGTTTTTCTCCTGATATCAATATCAACAAAGTGTTATGTAAAGGGAATGGCCTGAGTTTATACCCTTTAAAAAAGGAGATGTCTTATATGCTGGAAAGTACACAAAGCCTTAGCGCACCATTTTTAGTAATCAATGGAAGAAAAGATTTGGCCTGTCCATTTGCTGTAACAGAACGTTTTTTGAAAGGGATGCCGATGACTGAGCTGATTGCTTTGCCCAATGCCGGACATGGTTTTATGAATACTGGCGATTGGGAAAGCGCACTAAGCAGCGCTTATAAAAAAATATTGAAGGATCCGGGATTCACAGAACGAAGGTCTGTGGAAAATAGTTATTTGAGAAATCAACCTATTCCTCCTTATAGGGGTGATTTGCCACTCACAGTGATTCCTGCAGCTCAACAGAATAAATTGCCCATTGTCTTTATGATTTCTGGTGATGGTGGCTGGACCAGTTTCGACCAGAGTTTAGCAGAAGAGTTGGCTTCCAAAGGTCTTTCCGTATTGGGTTTAGATGCGCAGAAATACTTTTGGAATGCAAAGAGTCCCGATCAGACCAGTAAGGATGTGAGTCAGGCATTGACGCATTACCTAAACATAATGGGAAAGGAGAACTTGATTTTGGCTGGATATTCTTTTGGCGCTTCAATTGCCCCATTTATTGCCAATAGATTGCCTACGGATTTAAAACCAAGGCTTAAAGCAGTTATTTCACTTTCTCCTGATGTAACCGCCGATTTTGAGATTCATCTGGTAGACCTGTTCAATCTCGGCAGTAATAAAGAGAAATATAATGTCATCGCGGAAATTAAAAGAGTCAGCCCGCTAACTCCTGTTGCTATTTTTGGACTAGAGGAAGGAAGTAAAATCAAAAACCAATTTGTGAAAAATGGGTTGAAGGTACTCAGCATTGCAGGAGATCATCATTTTGATAAAGATTATGGGAAAATTGCTACTGTATTTTTAAAGCAAATTCCGGAATGATAAAATGTGCTATTTGGTATTATTTTATTTTTTTTTGAGGATTATTTTCTGCGTTTTTGGTGTCTGAGCGCAGATTGTATGATAAAATTGTATTTTTTTTTGTGCTAGCTCTTGTTTTTTTTTAGCTAACTACTTAATTTAGAGTTATGAATGATTTATTTCAATAATTTTATTTAAAGAAATCATTCAGCCAATCGCCCGGTTGGTTACCTAAATTGTATCGACTTCATGACTATTTTGATTTTTATTCCATTGGATGATGGGATAAGGTGAAATACGGTACTTTTTCAAACAGAAAAAAGTGTTTTTTTTAACTGTAAATCTAAAATTAATTTATGATTAATGAATGTTTTATTAATGGGGTGGATCATCAGGGGTATGAATCCACAAGTTTACTTAAAATCAGTCTGTGTACTTTAAAACGCTATTATGGACAAGTATAAGATAAACGAATGTATGGAGAAGCTGACCTACAATCAGCACAAATTGATCAAACGATTGATGCCAAAAATCATTAACGCATCCATCAATACATTCCACAATTACAGAAAGCTTCAAATGGGAGATGATAAAGACATTCCATGCGAGACTGTCCGTATTTTGGAAAGGTTGTTTGGGTTAGAAGTTGGTGGATTGGCCAATTATGAGGTTCGGGCAAAAAGCTGTAAAGAGCTGTTTGATGAACATCATGTTGCTTCACCACAGCTTGTGGAGTACTAAAAACGAAATCATTTACACTGTAACAGGGATGGGGGGTGTTGAAACCACCCTGTTATAGTGTTTATATCGGTTAAGACAATTAGTCCAGTGCAGGCATTCCCATGCTTTCCCATTCTTCTTTAGATGGGCCATAGATTCCGGGAACCGTTAAACCGAGCATCCTCATGATGACGGTCATCTGACTTCTATGATGGCCTTCGTGTGCAATTAGAATAGAAAGGATTTTGCCTTTTTTCCATTGTTCACCGTACATATTTACCAGGTCATCCAGATTGGAATCTGTCCATTTTAACCTTACGGTACGCATCAGCAAAGTGTTGTAATTTACATAGGTCTCGATCAGTTCCGGCAAAGTTGCAGGGATCGGAAGTTCGTGTAAAAGATCAGTTTCAAATAAGCCGGCATTTTTACCCATCTCAGTAAGGGTCTGGGTGATGTGCCAGGCCAGGCGCTCCAGTGAACGTACGTTTTCATGAATTTTTACTGATTTTGTTTCCTCCGTTAAGTTGGAAAATAGTTTGACGGTATTTGACTCTTCTTCTTTACGCTCAGTCAGGAAATCTTCAATACTACGGTACATAATGCTCTGGTTTTTGTGTTACGAAGGTGCAAACATTTCCGCAATTGCTGAAATAAGAATTGAATTCTTCTCATAATTTTGAAATTGCTTTCAAGGAATTGCAGATTATACCGAAGCTATTCTGGGGGCATTTGAAGGCATGTTTTCTGCTACTTGTTTAGCAGCAAGCATTCTACAAGATTTAGATGAGGTTGTACTTCAGTAAGGGAAAAATCTCCTCTACTGCCATAAGTGATGATGCGTAGGTACTCTCCGAGAATCAGACTTTGCCCATACTTGGTTTTAAACCAATGTTCTGGACTGATCGGAAACTCTTTCCGGTCTGATGGCAGTGAAAAAGGAATGCAATGAATCTTTGTGTTTGGGAAAAACTTCTTTAAGGATAATGCAGCTCTTTTAGTCGCATAAGCATGGCAAATGAAGGTGATTGATCTGATCTTTTCAAAATCAATCAGTTTTTGTGCCTCCACAATGTTCTCCAGCATTGTTTTTGATCGGGTCTCCAGCAGGATGTCCTGGTATTGATGCACTTCGGTTAGGAAAGCATAAATGGCCTCAGATTCGGGCCTGTTTTGTTGATAGGAATTCCCGAAATTTGCAATTCCTCCCGTAATAATGACTTGCTTCACTCTATTTTGCTCGATCTGTTCGGAGATGAGTGCCGCGATTTCCTTATGTTTTACATTAGATCCAAATACAAACAAGAGGTCTGAGTATACTTGTTCTTCCTCTTGAAAGCATAAATCGCTGAGTACATTGACCAATTCCTGATCCATTATAGGACAGCTCGGGTTGGGTAATAGGTCAGTTTGTAAAGGTCTTTGTTCCATATGCCAATGCTGATGGGATTACAAAATTTAATATCTTTTATTCTAGCTACAATTTATGTTTACTCCTGTACTTAAAGATGATTGCCTGGGCTAATTTTATATGGATTTTGAATGTCTTTTAAAAGCTAGTGTTTTCTAAAACAAATCATTCCATATTTTGGTTTTCTTTAAGCATCAATATCTGAAGATTCAGTGAACACTGGGCTGTTTTTTTTGTTCATTCTTTATTCATTTCTTATCACAGGTCAAGAAGGGGGTAGCAATTTAAGGAATATCTTTAGCTGATATAAAAGTTTATCAAAAGGGAGGAATTAAAAATGATGAAATGGATGATTGCAATTTGGATTTCAAGACACTTTAAGAAAATGTAGTCAGTTATAAAATGACAATATGGTAAAACATTTACTTTGCGCTGCGCTCCTGTTTTCTGTTTTTTACAGCAATGCTCAGGACTCTATAAAGGTGAACATCTATCCGAAATATGATCAGGTAGGAAAATTTCATAGACTTCTATTTGGGGAGAACTATCGAAAGGAATATGCAGCCATCACCACCGTTCCTGTAATTCGTTTGTCTCAGATTAAAGGAGGATTGACCCCAATCAAAAGAGGAGGTGGAAATCAAACGCACTCCTTAAGAATGGAAGACAAGCAAGGGAAGGAATGGGTGTTGCGATCTGTAGAGAAATATCCCGAAGTATTATTGCCTTTAGAGTTACAGGCTACTTTTGCTAAAGATATTGTAAAAGACAATATGTCCGCACAACACCCTTTTTCTGCACTCGTTGTTCCAGTTTTTGCAGCGGCAGCAGGGATTCCTCATAGTAATCCAATGATTGGATGGGTACTTCCTGATGAGGCCTTAGGGGAGTTTGCCGAAGTTTTCGAAAATAGTCTTTGTTTATTGGAAGAAAGAGAACCGGAAGGGGATACTGATAATACCGATAAAATGTTGAGAAAGCTAAATGACAATAATGACAATGCGGTGGATGCAGCCTTGTTACTGAAGGCAAAATCTTTAGATTATTTGTTAGGGGACTGGGATCGACATGAGGATCAATGGCGTTGGATTCCAGAGAAAACAGCTCAGAGAATTCGTTATGTAGTGGTTCCCCGGGACCGCGATATGGTCTATTACCTTTCACAGGGTTTAATCCCCAGATTTGCCCAGGTTTCCTGGTTGCTGCCCATGATCCAGGGCTATGAGCGAAATGTACAAAACATCAACTGGTTTTTCTGGGAGGGTAGAAGTACTTATGGCAGGATACTCGGAACAATTGGAGAAGAGGAATGGAACCGGATTGTACAGGAGTTTACTGTATCCATGACGGATGAGGTGTTTGAGCATGCCTTGAAGCGTTTGCCAGAGCCAAGCTATTCTCTTCGTCACGATCAATTGTTGGCACAGCTCAAAGAAAGAAGAAAAACCTTAGGGGAAATGATGAAGACTTATTATCATTTCATGAACCGCATTGTGGATGTGCAGGGAAGCAATAAGAATGAGCTCCTGCAGATTAGTGATCATGGCGCTGGCGGCTTGAACGTTAGTATGAAAAAGTTGGATAAGGATGGTCAGCCGGGAGCGGAGATCTTCAATCGAAATTATGATCCGCTAGTCACTAAAGAGATCCGTCTTTATGTAAGGGATGGGAATGATAGTATAATACTCAATAATAAAAATTCTAATATTCGCCTTCGCATGGTCAATGCAGAAGGAAAAAAGCATTATGATATTGTGAATGCCAAACGGAAGGTGCCTTTTTATGGGATGGAGGAAGGTATTACCTATTCCGGTGCTTCGGCCAGGTTAAACAAGCATATTTCCAATGATACCAATAATACGCATTACGTACCTACAGATTTGTATTCAAGGAATATGACCTTACTCAACGCTGGTTTTAATGCTGACGATGGACTTTCTATGGGCTTGTCTTATAAAATAATGAGTCCAGGTTTTCGGAAATTGCCTTTTGGAAATATTCATTCCTTTTCATTCCTGCATTCTTTTAGAACCAATGCCTTTAGCTTTAACTATTCCAGTGAATGGTTTCAGGCCTTAGGAAAGGCGGATATTGTTTTGCAGGCGACTGCATTTGCACCAGAGAATTCGCAGAATTTCTTTGGTCTGGGGAATGAAACGTCTTATCAGAAAGAGGGCGACTATATATTATACTATAGGGCGAGGTTTAGTTTGTATGATTTTGATCCTTCTTTAAGGTGGAGAAGTCAGAAAAATACCTGGAGCGTTGGACCAACCTTTCAATATTATCGTTTCAACAGGGATGATAATAACGATCGCTTCATTAGCAATACCGATCAGCTGCATTCGCCAGACAGTGCAACGGTTAGTCAGGATAAATGGTACGCCGGTGTAAAGGTTGGATTTAACCGTAATACCAGAAATAATGAAGTATTGGCTTCTTCCGGAAGTTTTCTGGATACGAAGTTGAGGTTTTATGCAGGCTTAAATTCTGCGGCAGCCTCTTCTCTACAGCTGTCGGCCAGCTATACATTTTACCATAGGATCGGAAATTCTAAGCGATTTGTGCTGGCAAATAGAACTGGTGGAGGGCTTACTTTCGGAAATCAGGCCTTTTATCAGTCTAATTATATCGGTGGACAAGGAAATTTATTAGGTTTCCGTTCTTTTCGTTTTGGAGGGCAGCATAGTTTATATAATAACCTCGAGCTTCGTACAAAAATTGCCAATGTTGGCGGCTACGTTTTACCCGGACAATTTGGAATAACCGCCTTCTTTGATACTGGAAGGGTGTGGACGAAGGACGATCAGTCGGATGTATGGCATTATAGCTATGGCGGCGGACTCTATTACGCCCCAGCCATTTTAACGGTTGTACAGGCCCAATTGGCCCACTCTAAAGAGGGCTATTACCCCTATATCACCATGAAATTCAGGTATTAATAAAATTATATTTCATGAAATAACTGAATTGCAATTATTTATACTTACATTTGTCCTATTAATTATAATAAAAAATACAATGCAAGAAGGAGTAGTAAAATTTTTTAATGAAACTAAAGGTTTCGGATTCATCGTTCCAAACTCGGGCGAAAGTGAAATCTTTGTTCATTCAACTGGCTTATTAGCCGACATCCGTGAGAACGATAAAGTTTCTTATGATGTTGAAGAAGGTCGTAAAGGTCTTAATGCAGTAAATGTTAAGGTGATTTAAATTTCCTCAATATAAATTGTGAAAACTGCCCCTCAAGGGCAGTTTTTTTTTGCCCTGTTTTTTCTAAGCCTGACAAAGATTCTTATCGGATCATATAGCCCCAGCATCATGCAAGGGCCATAACCAGGATATTTTCATTTGTTAAAGGTTATTTAGTGGCAAGGAATAGCTGCTCTGCCATTTTCTGATCATGACCATAAATGTCATCTCTGAAATTCAATCTGCCATTCTGATCCACCCATGCCGTGAAATAGGTAATGAAAACCGGAACAGGTTTCTTTAAGGCAACCCAAATCTCTTTTGTACTTTTCATGGCTTTTGCAATCCTCTCAGGTGTCCAGGAGGGCTGATCAGCCAATAGGTAGGTCGCTAATTTAACAGGTTGTGCCAATCGGATACAACCATGGCTAAATGCTCGTTTCTCCTCCGAAAACAATGACTTTGCCGGAGTATCATGGAAATAAATGTCGTAGCTGTTGGGGAAAAGGAACTTTACCCGACCCAAAGAGTTGTTGTCACCAGGCTTTTGACGAACCATCGGAAGACCATTACTGGTTCCGGTTTGCTCCATATTTTTGCTCCTGAGGTAATTGCTGTTGCGTTTCATTGCCGGTAGGATTTCTGCACGAACAATGCTGGCCGGGATATTCCAATAAGGGCTGAACACGATGTTTCTAAGCTTGTTGCTAAAGATGACTGTTTTATTGGCAGCCTTACCCACTACAATCCCCATATTGAATACTTGCTTATGTTCTTCAATAATGTGGAGCTGGTATTCCGGGATATTAACCAGAATGGATTTTCCAGCAGGCATTACAGGCATCCAGCGCATCCGTTCCAGATTAATGAGCATTTGCTCAATACGTTGTTGGATCGGGACATTCAATTCTTTTAATAAAGCCGCATCAATTGTGCCTGTACTGCGCAATCCGTATTGCTGTTGGGTGTTTTTAACCGCTGTTTTCAGATCCTGGTCAAATTCAGTTACCGTATCCTTGATGGAGGTATCTCCAAATGCTTTTAAACGTTGTTTAACCAGGCTTACCGTTAGGCCGGTATCCCCAACTTGATATTTTTTCTGATTGCCTATTGGAATTGTTGGCCAATTCTCCTCATTTTGGAGCGTATAATAATGTTGAAGTTCTTTCTTGAGCTGTCTATATTGCTGATTTACCGGCTCCCATTCGTCCGCTTTCAGGTTTTTATTGGCCATTAAGGAATCCAGTAACACTACAGCACTCAGCTTCTTCCTTGGGATATGCCATTGAATTACCTCAGGATTTACTTTTCCCTCGTAAGCGGTAGCCACATAGTTAAAGAAATGGCTGGTTAATTTCAGCTCCAGATTGGTCAGACTGCTGTCGGATTTTTTGAAAGTAGTATCTTCTTTCAGCAGCAGCTCCATGTGCTTATCTAAATCAACATCCAGTAAAGAGCTATCGCGGAAACTATCTACATAGTCTTTGTTCAATTGATAAAATACCCTCGCCTGCTCGGTTAATCCTTTCTCCGCCAGCCAGGCATACTGAAAATTCCGGCTGTTGTAAAAGTTTCTTAAATACTGGGCAGCACTATCTGTGAGTTGTTGTTTCTGGATATATTGCTCCATTTGCAGGCTGTCTACTGCCAGCCTGGTGACGGAGTTTTTCGGTGTAATACTAATGTCTCTCTCTATCTTAACTATTTTGTTCCGGTTGCAAGCTATAAATACAAGGGGAAGAAGGAATAATATCAAGAGCCATTTTCTCATACTACAGTAGTTTTTCTAATTGTTTTTCTGTTTGCTTATCCAGTGTGAGCAAAAACTCTTCAATCCTGATTTTTAACAATCGGGTCATTGTCGTATTTGGCATCCTTTTCAGGACCATTTTTGCTTTATCACTGCTGTTTAATAAAGTACCCTCTTCCTCATTAAAAGAAAAAGTTCCTTGTTTAAAAACACGTTCTTGTACTAAAGGTTCATCCTTCATCGAAATAAATTGTAAAGGATAAATTCTATGGGTCTTTTTTTCGTAAAGAATCCAGAAGAACACCTTAGAAGGATCACTTTCTGAATCAAAATTGCGTCGCTTAATCTCGACTAAAGAATTGAAAGGGGTGTTGAAGAAATATAGTATTTCAAATGCTTCGGACATATTTCAGGGAAATAGCTTTAATGTAAATTTTTGTATGCGAATATAGCTTTAAATATTGTTAACCCTTAAGTCATAAGGACAGGTTATGACTTAAAATCAGTTATCTCCTCTTTTTATTTGTAATAATTTTCATTCCTTTACAATTTCAAACAAAACAGTAATAAAATCAAAGATGAGCGAAGAATTTTATCTTCATATTTTCAATAAGCAGAACCATGTAGAAGCCGTGCCTTCGAATGCGGTCATTGCCGCATGGGCCACCAATCTAATGAGTATGGTGTATCCGGAGCGCTCTACATTTCCGAAATATACACTGAGAGAAATCCAGCATCATTTTGCAGCATTAGAACTAGAGCTAACGTCACTCTTAAATTCGACGAAAGCATGTAAAGACTGTAATAATGAATTGATTTCTAAAAGCTTCTTTAAAGAACTGCCGGAGTTATACCGTAAGATGAATACCGATATCTCGGCAATCTTAACCGGTGACCCCGCAGCAAAAAGCGAGTTCGAGATTATTCGGAGCTATCCAGGTTTTATGGCAATTTCTATGTATCGCGTTGCACATGCCTTATTCATTGCCGACGTCCCTTTAATCCCAAGAATATTGACAGAATATGCCCATTCTCAAACCGGAATCGACATCCATCCGGGCGCTAAAATCGGGGAATATTTATACATTGATCACGGAACGGGTATTGTAATTGGGGAAACCACAGTAATCGGTAACCATGTAAAACTATACCAGGGAGTGACCCTGGGCGCATTGAGCGTAGAAAAATATATGGCCAATACCAAGCGTCATCCAACAATCGAAGATCAGGTGATCATCTATTCAGGAGCAACGATTTTAGGGGGAGAAACAGTGATCGGGGAAGGCTCCATCATCGGAGGAAACGTATGGTTAACGAAATCAGTGCCTTCACATTCTACCGTTTACCACCAATCATCCATTAAAGTAATTGAGACCAAACAAAAAGACTAATACCATGGGAAATATCATAGAATTTGTAGGAAATACACCTTTAGTAGAGATTCAGAAATTGCATACCAATCCAAAAGTGAAGATTTTCGCGAAATTGGAAGGTAATAATCCTGGAGGAAGCGTGAAAGATAGAGCTGCTTTGAACATGATTCGCTCAGCAATAGAACGCGGCGACATCAAAAAAGGAACAAAGCTGATTGAAGCAACCAGTGGCAACACCGGAATTGCATTGGCGATGATTGCAAGTATTTATGAGATAGAAATTGAATTAGTGATGCCTCTGAATTCTACCAGAGAACGTACGCTGACGATGGAAGCTTATGGTGCAAAGGTGACTTTATTGGAATCTATAGAGATCTGCAGGGATTATGCAGAAGAAAAAGGCGCGCAAGAGGGCTACTTCCTGCTGAACCAGTTTGCTAACCCAGACAATTACCTGGCACATTATAAAACTACCGGTCCGGAAATCTGGAGAGATACGAACCAGCAGATTACCCATTTTGTAAGTTCAATGGGTACTACAGGGAGCATCATGGGGAACTCTATGTTTTTAAAAGAGCAAAACCCGGAGATCCAGATTGTGGGTTGTCAGCCAACAGAAGAATCTTCAATTCCAGGTATTCGCAGATGGCCGGCCGCCTATTTGCCAGCAATATTTGACGCCAGCAGAGTAGACCGTGTGATGGATGTTTCTCAGGTTGAAGCCACAGAAATGACCAGGAAACTGGCTAAAGTGGAAGGGATTTTTGCAGGAATGAGTAGCGGAGGTGCCCTGGCTTGCTCCCTCAGACTAGCGGAAGAGTTGAGTTCAGGGGTCATTGTGTTTATTGCCTGCGATAGGGGCGACCGATATTTAAGCTCAGAACTTTTTGGTTAATTCCCCAAGTTTCCAGAAAGAAATTAAACGAAAAACATGAGCCCTGATTTATTGAATATACTAAAGTCGGTACTGCACTATGGTATGCATTTTCTAATGCCGGGCTTAATTGCATATGCATTTTTTAGAAAGGAATGGAAGAAAGCATGGCTGATCATGATCGCTACAATGCTGGTGGATGCGGATCATTTACTGGCTACACCAATTTTTGATCCGGGAAGGTGCAGTGTAGGTTATCATCCACTGCATTCTTATAATGCAATCGCTGTTTATTTTGTCCTATTGTTCTTCCCTAAAACGCGAATCATTGCGGTTGGCTTGATCTTTCACATGTTTACCGACTGGCAGGATTGTCAGTGGTTGCATTGGTTTAGGTAATACATTTCTAAAAGAAAGCCAAATTTTTCTTCTATTTTAGGCGATATGAAGCGTATTACCCTTTTCTTTTTCCTGATGCTGGCTACCAATCAGCTATTAAAAGCACAAACTGCACTCAAAATCATTTCTTATAACGTATACAATTATTTCGAAGCTGAGGCCGATCGTAAAGCACGTTTTGTTTCCTGGGCAAAAACCCAGCAGGCAGATGTAATCGCTTATCAGGAATTGGTAAACATCACCGCGCAGGAGTTGCAGGGATTAGGAGCAGCTATTGATCATCCTTATACAGTATTGGCCAAGGAAAAAGGATATGCCGTAGGTATTTCCTCAAAATATCCAATTACGGATGTCAAAAAAGTAATCGCGGGGATGCACCATGGTTTCATAGCGGCTAAGATTAAAAACATGAATTTCGTAGTGGTACATTTATCACCTTTTTCCCATGAGAAAAGGAGGGAAGAAGTAAGCACAATTACGGATAGCCTGGAACGCTGGTCGATCTCTAAAAAGATTCTGATCATGGGTGATTTGAATAGCCTTGCAGCAACGGATAGCATGGCTTATAACCGACATGACCGCTTAACACCGATGTTACGCAGTGATAGCAGCAGTAAGATCAGCAATGCGAATAACGGTCTATTGGATTATGGAATCCCTGCGTACCTGATTCAGAAAGGCTTTTTAGACACCTGGTCTATGAAAGTTAAAGGCTTTAATTTTAGTTATCCTACCTTGGTCTTTGGCCCGGTTCCGGATAGTTCAAAAGAAAGAATCGACTATATTTTTGTTTCCCCCGACTTACAAAAAAACGCAACCAAACCTATTATTGTGAAAGATGCGGTCACAGATCAGCTCTCTGATCATTACCCTTTGAGTATTTTACTTAGCATTCCTGCGAACTAAAGTCCTGGGACTTGTTTTATTGCTAAATAGATATAGCTTTGTATTATAGCTCGTTTTTTTTTGAAGATCTGGCATTGGATAAGTTTGCCTGATCACAAATATTTGTAACTTCGGGTCTATATTCACTTACTATATACTAAGAAATAATGAAGCGTAAATACCTTTTGTTTCTGGGCATCCTGCTTTCTGTAGGGCAGGTTTTTGCTCAAAACGGACTTACCAAATACGTAGATCCACATATTGGCTCTGCGGCTCATGGCCACGTGTTTGTTGGCGCTAACGTCCCTTTCGGTGCTGTTCAACTAGGCCCGACAAACGTTTTTGGAGGTTGGGACTGGTGTAGCGGTTACAATTATGCCAGTAACACCATTATTGGATTTTCTCATACCCATTTGAGTGGTACCGGAATCGGCGACCTGAATGATATTCTGGTGATGCCGGCAACAGGGCCCTCACAACAAAATTATGTATCTACTTTCTCTCATGACCGTGAGGTTTCGAAAGCCGGATATTACAGCGTAATGCTGGATAAATACAAAATCAAAGCAGAATTGACCAGTTCTGAAAGAGTCGGTTTCCACCAATATACCTTTGAAAAAGGTCAGGATCAACCACATGTGATGATTGACTTGAAAGCAGGTGTAGGATGGGATACTCCGGTAGAAACTTATGTCAAACAAATTGATGCCACCACGCTGGTAGGTTACCGTCTTTCTAAAGGATGGGCCAATGACCAACGTCTGTACTTTGCTGTTAAAATTTCTCAACCATTGAGCCGTTTAGCCTTGTCTGATAGCAGTAGCATGATGAAAAATGATCATGAATTGAAAGCTAAAGGCGTAAAGGCCGTACTACATTTCGATGCCATCAATCAGGAGGTACTGAAACTTAAAGTAGGACTTTCTCCGGTGAGCTATGAAAATGCTTTAGCCAATATCGATGCTGAAATTCCAGGTTGGGACTTCAATAAAGTGCATCAGCAAGCCGATACCAAATGGGAAAAGGAATTGTCAAAATTGAAAATCACTGCGGATGAAGACACTAAAAAGACCTTCTATACCGCCTTATACCATACCATGATCGCACCATCGATATTTGATGATGTGAATGGAGATTACAGAGGTACCGATAAAAAGGTGTACCACAAACCTGGATTCACCAACTATACCACTTTCTCACTGTGGGATACTTACCGTGCTTACCATCCTTTGTTTACGATTTTACACCAGGATAAAGTATCAGATGTAGTCAACTCTTTCCTGGCGATTTACCAGCAACAAGGCAAACTTCCGGTATGGCACCTGATGGGAAATGAAACGAATACGATGATCGGTTACCATGCGGTGCCAATTATTGTAGATGCTTATTTAAAAGGTTTCAGAGGCTTTGATGTGAAGCTTGCTTACGAAGCGATGAAACATTCGGCGATGCAGAAAGTAGAAGGTATTGAGTACGCGCAAAAGCTGGAATATATTCCTTCCGACAAAGTGATTGAATCTGTAGCCAAAGGTTTGGAATATGCCATCGACGACTGGTGTATCGCCCAAATGGCAAAAGCATTGGGTAAAGATGCCGATTATAAATACTTTACTGAACGTAGCAAACTGTACAGCAAATACTTCGACAAGCAGAGCAACTTTATGCGTGGAAAACTTGAAAACGGCCAATGGCGTACGCCTTTTAACCCGGTTTCTTCGAAACACCGTGAAGACGATTATACAGAAGGAAATGCATGGCAATACACCTGGTTGGTACCTCAGGATCCGGAAGGCTTGATCTCTTTATTTGGTGGCGACCGTCCATTCTCTAAAAAACTAGATACTTTGTTTAGCATGAGTTCAGAAATGGGAGAAGGAAGTTCCCCTGATATTACCGGATTAATCGGTCAGTATGCACAGGGAAATGAGCCTAACCACCATATCCCTTACTTATATGCTTTCGCTGGGCAACCATGGAAAACAGCAGATCTTGTTCGCCAGATTACCGATTCATTATACACCAATAAGCCAGATGGCCTTTGCGGTAATGAAGATTTAGGTCAGATGTCGGCCTGGTACGTGTTTTCTGCAATGGGCTTCTATCCAGTCAATCCAGCCAATGGAACTTATGTATTCGGTTCTCCTTTGGTAAATGATGCGGTAATTGAGCTGCCAGGAAACAAAAAGTTTCAATTGAAAGCGATCAACAACAGCAAAACAAACAAGTATATCCAAAGGGCCACGTTGAATGGCAAACCGTATAAAAAATCATATTTAGCACACAAAGACCTGGTTTCAGGTGGAATACTGACCCTTTTCATGGGCAGCAAACCTTCTAAAACCTGGGGTGTAAACCCGGCAGACCGTCCTAAGTCTATCACCTTAAAATAACAATATTGTCTTCCTGATGATGCCGTTTTATTGAGGATGATTTCAAAAAAAAACAGCCTTTAGCATATGTAAATGCTAAAGGCTGTTTTTTTATATTGAAAATCTATTTGATTTTAGTCGCTGTCTTCTTCTGTTTCTTCCAGTTTTGCATCCTTGTTTCTTTTGAGTGCAACCTTAGGTTTATCCTGGGTTCCGGTAATGCTCAAAGGAATACCAATCAATCCGAAAGGAGGTAAGCCTAATCTGCCGCTTAAGTTTAAGCGCCCATCAAAACTCACCTGACCTTCAAAACGAGGTCTGAATCCTGCAACACGCATCTTAAACCTTTCAATCGTAATGATGTTGTTGTTGATGGTGGTTTTAATCTTGATCTCAGAAAGGTCTGGATTGCTTAAGCTATCACGTCTGGTGGCTTTACCAACTGCGTTCATCAGCTTAAATCCGCTCATGCTGATTTTCTTTACGGAAAGTACCCCTCCACCTTTCAAAGAAGGGAATACAGGGAACATATCTTTGTTTAGTTTACCGGAAAGCTGGTAATCTAAACCGATTATACCTTTCATCTTGCCAGCAGAAGTAGCCAGTTCACGGAACAACTTAATCTCTTTATAAGCTTTGGCAATGTCGAATTCTTTGGCAGTCAAATGATAGTCGAAGCTGGCCGACTTAGGACTTAAACTCTTGTAAGTTGCATCCATCATTACTGGTGCATCAATCATGTTGAAACTTGCCTGCTGTAAAGTCATGACACCATTGTTGAGTGCCAGTGTACCTTTTGCATCTTTAATTTTCAGGTCATTGTAATACACTGTACCTGCATTTGCGTTCAACTCCACATTCAGATTGCTCGGAATAATGATCACGCCATTACTCGAGATCGGTTTACCCGATGCTTCAACAGGAACGCCATTGTAAGCCATAAACTCATCCGCATACAATGCTTTGGTGTTCATCGTAAATTTACCAGTTAACTTTGCTTTATCAGATAAGGCATAGTTGATGATATTGCCCAGGTGACCTTTCATGCTGATGTTAGATTTACCATAACTGGCCTGGAAGTTTTCAAACTTCATCTTGTCTTGCGCAAAAGAGAATACACCATCCTTGATCAGGAAAGTTTTTGGAAACATATCTGATTCCAGGTTTAATGATTTTACCACCACGCGACCACGGTTATTCAATTTGCTATAACGTCCGTTCATGGCATCACTCTGTAATCCTTTAAAAGAAACATTCGTGAAAACAGAACCTTTTACCTGATAGCCTTTAACCGCAAACAGCTGGTACATTTTCCCGATGTCGATCGTTCCTTTTGAGCTGATGTTATAGGCTACATTTTCGAAATTCTTTACGTCGGCTTTCAGCATAAAAGGCTGTCCGGCCATTAGGAAAGAGATCGGTTTGATGTTCAACTGTGTACCTCTTAACTTACCATCTTTATTGACCAGGGCAGCATCAATCACAATCTGCTCTAGAGGCTGATCGAAATGTGCTGTTTTGATTCTGCCATTCCCCAGTTGAATTGAAGCTGTAGTGACTGGGAACAGCTTTTTAAGCTTGTTGTAGTTACCTTTACTCTGCAGGTCTACATGAAGCTCACCATTCAGTTCCAGGTCTTTTAAAGGATAGAAATTCTTGATCTCTGCAAAGTTGACCATAGATTTCAATTGAAGATCAACCGGCATGTTTTCCGCAGTTTGCAATTTTGCGGCACCCCGGATATAACTGCTTAAAGCCTGGATGTTGAGGTCGCTGATTTCCAGTTTGGTGTTTTTATAATTGCCATCAGGATTGTTTCCATTGATACTGAAATTGATCTTATCAATGGCTGCGGGTAAAGAAGCAAATTTGAAATATCCATTGCTCACTTTAGAAGTCAATTTGAATTTAGGGATGGTAGCAATCACAGTGTCTACTCTTCTAATGCCACTTCTTACAACCTTTTTGCTGTATTTACCATCCGCATGCAGGTCGATCTCATAATGACCCCTGATCAGGTCTACACTGAAAATTTTACCCCATTTTTCCAGGTCAATAGAAGCATGGGTTTTGATGTATATTTCAGGACTAACCAAACCATTTAATTTAACCACAGAACTCAATCGGTCTTTACCCATATTGAAATATAAGCTGTCCATATTGATCACCAGACTGTCCATGTTTAAGCTTGGTAGCCTGGTTTGTAAGTTCAGGTATAGTTTACTAATGGATTCCGGAGCTTTAGGATTCGAAATCTCACCATCACGGATTTTCATATTGAAAGTCGCAGTAGGCATGGTGTTGCTCTTCGCCAGGTATTTACCAATTAAAGAAGCTTCGATTTCTGCATAACCTTTGATATTCGTTTTTTCTACTCTGCTGGCAATTGCAGCAGGTAAAGCCGAGAAGATATTATGAAGATCGGTTTCTTTAGCCTTGGTCTTAAAGTTGATGTCGTAACCATCTTTAATAAAAGAGAAACGGCCTACAAAATGAATAGGTAAAGAGTTGATTTGTAAATCATTTTCATCAAACATCAGGTCTAATGAGTTGGTGTTGATTTTGGTAAGTAATTTGGCATTGATCTTTTTACCCAATAGGTAAGGAGAACCGGCATAAACCACATCCAGACTGTCAATATTCGCCTGACTTTTCAAATCAAAGATCGCCTGACTAAAATCGCCTTGTCCCGAGTAATTCAACCCTTTCGCGCTGATCAGCATGGGTACTGATTTATCATTATAACTCAGGTTACTCTTTTTAATAAAGATCCCCTCGATTTTGATGGCAGTATTGCTGCTTTCAGTTACTTGTTTGGTAGTATCAGGTTTGCTTTCATACACATTGTAATTCGCATTCCCTTTTTCATCTACCTGCACATTGATATTGGCCTCATCAATGAAAACCTGATCAATCTTAATCTGATCTGAAAAGATGGTACTCAGGTCTACACGGAAAGAGAGTTCTTTGGTAGATAAAAGCGTGTCCTGCTGGAAAGGTGCGGAACCTTTTAACGTGAAATTATGCAGACTTAAAGTTAAGGATGGAAAATGTCTGATGAAAGATAAACTGCTGTCATCAAAACTAACTTCTCCTTTGATATTTTTGTTGACCCATTTTTCCACTGCTTCAGAAATGGTTTTGGGCATCAGATATGGGGTAATAAATAAGAGCAATACGATAGCGGCGATCGTTATCCCCGTAATTTTAAGAACTTTTTTCAAACTTGTGTGTATGTTAATGTATTCAGCCTGCAAATGTAATTCTTTATAGCTGAAAAACATACGGCTAAGTCCGTGTGATTTAAGAATATCTCCTCGAAATTAGCAGGAGAAAATGTGAAGAGGGATGGTATTCCCCGAAAAAAAAGCCGAATATTGTATTTGTAACAGACATTCTGTAATGTCAGAAAATTTAAAGATAAGATTATGAGTGAAGAAGAAGTAAAGGGTGCAGCACCTGAGCTTTCTACCGCGGTAGCGGACGAAATCCTAAAGCTTTCAGAAAGTGGAAACGATTATTTTGATGAAGATGATTTTGATAGTGCTATCGGTGCATGGGAAGAAGCTTTAGCTTTAATCCCGGAGCCTCAAAATCAATACATCCAAAGCGTTTGGTTAAATGCTTCTATTGGAGATGCCTATTTCCTTCAGGATGATTTTAAAACAGCTTTAACTTATTTTGAAACTGCTAAAAGCAATACAGAAGAAGATGTAGAAGCCAATCCTTTTGTGATGTTGCGTTTAGGTCAGTGTTACCTGCAAAAAGGAGATAAAGAAAAAGCTAAAGAATATCTGTTGAAAGCTTATCAATTAGAACCAGAAGGTATCTTTTATGGTGAAGAAGAGAAATATTTTGACTTCTTAAAAGCTAATGCAGATTTAAAAGCCTAAAGCTAAAATCGCAGCAAAGCGAATACAATGTTAAATGGCTCAAATTTCCTCGCCTCAGCTTTATGCCGGCAAGGAGCTTTGAGCCATTTCTGGTTGGTGCTTCCACCTTTTATGACTCCATAGCCAATATGGAGGAGCCTCATTTAGCGTTTTCGCTAATTTATCAGCGTAACTTTTTGTGATTTCTAAGCTCTCCGTTTGCTCTGGACTCAAAGAAATAGGCGAAAATTCAATCTCATAATAACCTTTTCCAACGGCCTTCATTTCTGCATAAAAAACCGGACGCTTTGTGCGTTGTGCAATCTTTTCAACGCCCAGGTGAAAGGAGGTAGGCTGGTTCAGGAAATCTACCCAGTGGTGGGATTCATCTTTGGGCGGCGCCTGGTCATTGGCAAAGCAAAAGATAGAGGTTTCATTTTCGCTGTTTTTGATTGCCCTCAGGGTATTCCTCATTGGAATCATGGTGTTCCCGTACCGGTTCCGGGTCTGGTAAAACCATTTGTCGAACAAGGGATTACTCAAAGGTTTGTAAATGGTGTAAATATGTGCCTTCACATGTAAAGCCATCGCCAATACCGACCATTCCCAGTTTCCATAGTGGGGGGAGCAGAGCAGAATGCTTTGTCCCTGATCCAAATATCGGGTCACCAGATCCAGGTTTTTAAACTTTACACGCGCTTTCATTTCTTTTTCAGACATCGTGCGCATTTTGAAAATTTCTACCATAATCCTGGACAGGTGTTTATAGTAGTCTTTTTCTATAGCTTTCAGTTCCTGCGGACTTTTATCAGGATAGGCATTTCGCAGGTTTTTCTGAACTACAGTTTTCCGGTAACCGACTAGCCTGTAGATGATAAAATAAAGAAAGTCTGAGAAGACGTAGAGCAGGGAAAACGGAAGCCTGGATAATGTATTCAGGAGAAAGATGCCGAATTTTGAACTGAGTCTGGCAGCAATGCTGATGGAGTCTTTGGCCCCATATTGTGATTTACCTTGTTGTTGAATCATAAGCTGAATCTTTTGGCCAAGACACCATAATGGATAAGCAATGCAAAAATAAAAAGAGCGGAATGTTTTTGCAAATGTGTGGATCACGAAATCGTCATTTTCAGGAATGCCCCGGTTATGGTGATGCGATCCTCTATAAGCGATTGGTGGCCTGAATTTTGTGTCCTGTCAATCAAATCTCACCTTAAAAAGAAAAACATTATGAATCAAAAAGAAGTAAATGACGAGTATGTAAATGCAGTAAATAAAATTGAAACTATTTTAAAGTTCGACAGGTCTGTTTATCCTAATGCTACAGCCTTTATTCACCAATTGTTAACGCTGGCAAAAGACAATCATTTTGAAGTACTGACCAAGGAGGGCTCGAGTCTGGCTCAGGCCATCGAGGGATAAGAAATAGAGGAATGAGATACAGCCTGCTGTATCAAAATGAAATCAACCTGGCATATTTTGCCGGGTTTTTTATTGCCCGGAAAATAAATTCTTCATTTCTGTTATAACTAAATGAATATTCATTTATATTTGTTGCTCAATCAAAAGCAATGAGAATCAGAGATGTAAATAAAATAGAGTTGGTTAAAGAGAAGGCCGTAGAACTCCTGGTGGAAGTCGGATTTGAAGGCTTTACCATGGCTAAACTGGCAAAATCCTGTAGCATATCTGTGGCCACATTATACATCTATTACAAGGATAAGGACGATCTGATTCTTCAAATTGGTATGGAAGAAACCCAAAGATTGAGCGCATTGATGCTGGAAGGCTTTGATCCGGAATTTTCTTTCGCAGAAGGATTGAGACACCAATGGGAGCATCGTGCCAAATGTATGCTGGAAAATCCCCTGACTTGTCAAATGATTGAACAACTGAGAACCTCGACGTATCAGGAGAAGATTTTCGAATCCATGACCGAGACCTTTAAACAAACCCTGGGTGTTTTTATGGAAAAGGCAGTAGCCAATGGAGAGGTAGAAGCGATGCCAATGGAAACGTATTGGTCGGTCGCTTTTGGCCCATTGTATGCCCTGGTTCGTTTTCATAACGAGGGGCGAAGTATTGGAGGCAGACCTTTCATCCTGACCGATGAAATCCTATGGGCCTCTTTTGATTTAGTATTGAAAGCTTTTAAAAAATAAACCACCAACATGGAAATTAATGGATTAAGCGTGTTGTTATTTAAAACGAATATCCACACCGCAACCGACAAAGAGTTTATGACTCAGCTGATGGCACAACATCAAATTAACCAATGGACCGTAGACCAGGAAGATGTGGACTGCGTACTGAGGATAGTTTCAAATGAAATCCAGCTCAATGAAGTCATTTCACTGGTAAGCCAACATGGCTACCAATGCGAAGAATTAACCTAACCTTCAATTAATAATTCCCTCCAAAAATAAATGGATCAAAATATACCCAGCCAGATTGCGCCACCGTTTTCTGCTTATCAAAAACTAGTCATTGTTTTACTGGCTTTATTACAATTTACGATCGTACTGGATTTCATGGTGCTTGCCCCATTGGGTGATTTCCTGATGAAGTCTTTATCGATTACGCCTAAAGGTTTTGGCCTTGTGGTTTCCTCTTATGCCTTTAGTGCCGGCGCATCCGGAATTCTGGCCGCAGGTTTTGCGGACAAGTTTGACCGTAAAAAGTTGTTGCTGTTTTTCTATACGGGCTTTATTGTCGGCACTTTGTGCTGCGCGATGTCTACCACTTACGAAATGTTATTGGGCGCAAGGATTATAACCGGTCTCTTTGGTGGTGTAATTGGCGCGATTTCTATGACGATCGTTACCGATCTTTTTGCGGTTCATCAGCGTGGAAGAGTGATGGGCTTTGTGCAAATGGCTTTTGCTGCCAGTCAGATTTTGGGCATTCCTATCGGCCTTTATTTAGCCAATATCTGGGGATGGCATGCCGCTTTTTACATGATCGTGATCCTGGCAATTGCCATCACAGTTACCGTAGTTTTCAAAGTAAAGCCAATCGATAAACACCTGGCCATTCAATCGGATAAAAATGCCTTCCTTCACCTTTGGCATGCAGTAACTAACCCATCTTATCAAACGGGTTTTTTAGCCACTGCCTTTTTAAGTGTCGGAGGTTTTATGCTGATGCCATTTGGAAGTGCCTACCTGATCAACAACATCAATATCACGCAGGAAGAATTGCCAATGGTGTTTATGTTTACAGGCATGGGCTCTATCGTGGTGATGCCTTTGATTGGTAAGCTCAGTGATAGAATGGATAAGTTTATGATCTTTTGTGGAGGCTCTTTACTTGCCGTAGTGATGATCCTGATTTATACCAATATGGCCCCGATTCCTTTATGGCAGGTGGTGGTCTTAAATATGATTCTTTTTATGGGGATCATGAGCAGAATGATTCCTGCAACGACTTTAACGATGAGTATCCCTGATCAAAAGGACAGGGGAGCGTTCATGAGTGTCAATGCCTCCCTGCAACAGGTAGCAGGTGGTATCGCTGCACTTTGCGCCGGCTTAATCGTTACGCAGGAAACAAAGAGCAGTCCGCTGCAACACTATGATACTTTAGGAATAGTGGTTTCTGTATTGGTTCTCATTTGTGCTTTCTTTGTGTACCGCGTAAATGTGATGGTGAAAAAGAAAGGACAGGCATAGCATAACAACTTTTAAAAAAGCTGCATGGTGATGGCATTTTGAGAGGCCCCGGCTGCACTTGCTTTCTTTTTCAATACTTCCTGAATCTTTTTCATCAGCTCATGTTGATTTTCCCAATTCGCGGCTTTGCTGGCGATCTCCGTTGCAGCCCGTATTTTGAAAATCTTATGGTCTGCCACCAAACGGTGTTGTGTAAACAAGGCCACTAGTTTCTGGTCTGATTTGTTTTTCGGCTTGGTACGGATATGTTTGTTCAAAAGATTGATCACTTGCAAAGTCAGTTCTTTTGCAAAGTAATTGTAAGCGGCATCCATTCGGGTATGAATGGCCGTAGGATCTGTAAGGCCGCTCTCTTTCTGCAACTGCCTAAGTTGGGATTGGAATCTTAAAGAAACACCTTGAAGCGCTTCAATTGATCTGCTCAGGTTACCAATCATGGAACGGAATTCCGGATCAGTAGACTTCATGATTTCATGGTCTGCCGTTAGCTTTTCAAAAGATTCTGTCAGCTCATTAAAAGAGAAAGCATTGCTAAATAAATGAATGATGTATCTTTCCTGAGCAGCAGCAAGGAAATCTGTTAAAGAATCCACATTGCCGATTTTCATATAATTCAGTACTTCGAGATTCGACCGCAGACTTTCTTTGTTGATCTTAGAGCGAAGAATCAAACCATTTAAAGTTCTTACTCTACTTAAAGCCACATAGACCTGACCAGATACAAAAGAGTTTCCGGCATCAATAATGGCACTATCAAAGGTTAACCCCTGACTTTTATGTATTGTTACTGCCCAGGCTAATTTGATCGGGAATTGAAAAAACTCACCTACCTGTTGCTGAACGATGGCATTATTTTCATTGGCTTTGTATTCAAATGATTGCCATGATGACCTTTCCAATAATAAATCTTCTTCCTCATCTGGAAAAGAGATGTAGATTTCTTCTCCTTTGATTGATTTTACTTTTCCAATTTTACCATTGTAGAATTTCCTGTCGTCGCCAGTATCATTTTTAATGAACATGACCTGCGCACCTATTTTAAGCCTTAAAGATTGTTCAACCGGTAATACCTGCGGACTAAATGTCCCTTCCACCTGACCTTCAAAAACAAAGTCTTCGCCTTCCAGCTCATCAGCTTTTTCATTGTTGATGGTATTCGCTTCTGCATTATGAGAAGTAATGATAATGTGGTTAGAGCCTTCCGCTTGTTTAAAGGAAGGGTCAAAGCGTTGGTTTAAGATCGCCAACCTCTCATCACCAATCTGGTTGTTCCTGATGTCATTCAGGATGTCCACAAATTCCGGTTCCGTTTGACGGAAAACCTGTTTCAGCTCTACCTGTAATAAAGGGTTTTGTTTTACCACAGTGGCTTCAAAGAAATAAGGGGAAGGATAGATTTTACTCAACAACTCCCAATCTTCTCTTTTCGTTACCGGAGGCAATTGAAAAAGATCTCCGATCAATAAGAGCTGTACGCCACCGAAGGGCGCATCATTTTTTCTGACCATCCTAAGTATCGCATCCACTGCATCGATCACGTCACAGCGCACCATAGACACCTCGTCAATGATCATGAGCTCCAGCTCCATCAGTAATGTTTTTCTTTCTTTCGAATAGTTCAGTTCAGTAAGGAGGCTTTTTATAGAAACCACACCAGCTCTTAAACTGGCTAAGTTGACATCCCCAGGAAAGAAAGATCCCGGAGGCAGTTGAAAGAGTGAGTTGATGGTGACTCCTTTGGCATTCATGGCCGCTACACCTGTTGGTGCAACAATCACCGTCTTTTTCCCTGTAGTCTCTTTTATTCTTCTGAGTAAGGTGGTTTTTCCGGTCCCCGCCTTTCCCGTCAGGAAAATGCTCTGATTGGTATATTCTATAAAGGAGATGACATTGTCAAAAATTTCATTGGCGGAATCCACAGTACTCATGGGGGCAAATTTAACCTAAATTTCGTAAATCATACCGATTAAAGGGGGATCATTTGACTAGTGGAGGTAATTTCAGGAGTACTTGCTGACAATCAAATGAGTAGGATGGAGCGGAGGGGGAACTCATTTTTATAAATCTTGATATCAGTATATCTCGATATCAATACTTCTAATCCATGCTGCTTGTTCTCGCTACCTGTTTAAGGCAGCTTGTTCATCGCTCCGGATACAATCGTTTCCAAGGCAGCGGCTTCATAACTATGACTACCGGGCAGCAGGATCAATTGAAAGTTTTTAAGGGAGATGTCTTTTAATGCTTTAGGGTTTTCGTCTTCCCCATAATAACAGAGGATAGGGATGCTGATCTTTTTCAGTTCCGGAATCACCTTGTAAGGTTTGTCATCAGCAGCAATATTGAGCAGGTCTAAGGTACGTACTTTAAAGTCGCTGCTTGCAAAAGGGGAGCAGAGCTGAATCCCTTTGATCCTGTTTTTTGCAAGGTAGGGAAGACGGTTATAGGCAAAGGGAATAATGTCTGCCCCAAACGAATAACCACAGAGGTAAATCTCATTGGCATGGTACATCCTGCGGTAGGTTCTCAACAGTAATAACAAGTGTTGGGAAAGTTCTTCCGGCGTTCTCTGTACCCAGAAGTAGTTCCTGGTGTTGAAACCTACGGTCTGAAAGCCCTTTTTTGAAAACTGCTGTGCCAGCTGATCTTCAAAATCCAGCCAGCCCCCATCTCCGGAAAGAACGAATATCAGCTTTCGGGAAGCCGGTACCTCAGAGGGGTAAAGTATCACCGGTAGGTCATAATCGTACTTCTCGATGCCTGCATGCGCGGTTTTTCGGTTGCGCAGAAATAATCCACAGCCCGAAAGGAGAAGTAAGGTAACGATCAGCAGACCTCTTTTTAAATGATCCATTATTCTTTTTATTCTTTATGATTTTGATATGGTGGATCTCATATTTATAATGTAATTTAGAGCAAAATTCCTCCAAACGCTCAAATGTGGAAATCTTTATTTGTGGATATCTCGTAGTTATCCACAACCAAATTTAGTTATCCCCTCCGTATTAATTTACTAATGAGCGAGTTAGGAAAAAGGTGAAATTTTCCGCCTCAATGTTAGTAAAATTTATGATCTTCGCACTCCCAAAACAGCGGATCCATTCGAAGTTTTGAAGTATAAAACCGTAAAATTAAAGAGAACCTATGCAAAACACTTGTACCCAAGTATGGAATAACTGTCTCCAAATCATAAAGGATAATATCCCGGCCCAGAGCTTCAAGACCTGGTTCGAACCGATATCAGCCCTTAAGCTAGAAGGCAGCGTTTTAACTGTACAAGTACCTAGTTTGTTCTTCTACGAGTGGCTGGAAGAGCATTACGTGGCATTATTACGTAAAACGGTTAAACAACAACTTGGCGCGGAAGGACGTTTAGAGTATAATATAGTGGTAGACAAGTCTACAAATGGAGCACTACCTTATACGACTAATATGCCATCAAACGGAAGCATGTCTTCTACCAACAGGAAACAATCTATGCCGGTTCCTGTAAATGTGAACAGAGACATTAAGAATCCATTTGTGATTCCTGGATTGAAAAAAATGAATGTAGATCCACAACTGAACTCAAACTATACGTTTGATACTTTTGTGGAAGGGGATTGTAACCGCCTTGCCCGTTCGGCAGGACATGCGGTAGCAGCAAAACCTGGTGCAACTTCATTCAACCCATTAATGATCTATGGTGCTTCAGGATTGGGAAAAACCCACTTGGCACAGGCGATTGGAAATGAAATCAGACAAAACCTTCCTGATAAGTTAGTGATCTACTTATCATGTGAAAAGTTCTGTCAGCAGTTCGTAGAATCATTGAAAAACAATACGATCAATGATTTCGTAAACTTCTATCAGGCAATGGATGTGATCATCATGGATGATATTCACAACTTCGCCGGAAAAGAAAAAACTCAGGATATCTTCTTCCATATCTTCAACCATTTACATCAATCAGGTAAGCAGATCATCATCACTTCAGATAAGTCTCCAAAAGACCTTACAGGTTTAGAGGAACGCTTATTGAGTCGTTTCAAATGGGGCCTTTCAGCAGATCTTCAGATCCCTGAACTGGAAACCAGAATCGCGATCTTAAGAAAGAAAATGTATGCGGATGGAATTGACCTTCCTGATGAAGTAGTAGAATACGTAGCTAATAACATCGACAACAACGTTCGTGAGCTGGAAGGTGCAATGGTTTCGCTATTGGCACAATCTACAATGAACAAGAAAGAAATTGATTTGCAATTGGCTAAATCAATGTTGAAGAACTTTATCAAGAACACCTCAAAAGAAGTTTCAATGGATTACATCCAGAAACTGGTTTGCGACTACTTTGAAGTTCCGGTACATTTATTAAAAGCGCCGACCCGTAAAAGGGAAATCGTTCAGGCCCGTCAGATCTCTATGTATTTATCAAAAGGAATGACTAAGTCTTCTTTGAAAACAATCGGTGCCTTCTTTGGTGGTAGAGATCACTCCACAGTGATTTATGCTTGTCAGACGGTAGAAGATTTGATTCAAACAGACAAGACTTTCAGAGCTTATGTGAATGACATTGAGAAAAAGCTGAAAATGAGCTAAGCTGCAAAGCATTTCAAAATATATATAAAGCCGGGAATAGAAATCGTAAGAGATTTTCATTCCCGGTTTTCTTTTGGGCAAAATCTTTATTGATAAGTACCTGTGTGCTTTTAGCGAATTTTAAGGGTTTTATTGCTGTAGCTAGAGATCTCTGCCAGCATTTTGATATTGGTAATGGTGATTTTACGGCCTTCAGAAACCAGGACACCCAGGTTCTTGAATTCTTTCAGAATTCTAACCAGATTCTCTTTTGCAATACCTGCCATATTTGATAAGTCGCTGCGGGAGATGTTGATCGCATCCTCATTAGCCTCTTCGTTCTTGTACTTTTCTCTCAGCACAATCAGGGTAATTGCAACTCTTTCCCTTGCTGTACGTTGCGTAAAAACAGAAATATTATTGGTCAGTACCGCGTACTCATGACTCATATTCTTCAATAAACGCTGTGATAATATCACCGAACTGTGCAGCACTTCCAGGAAATCTTCTTTAGGAATAAAAGCAATGATACAGTCCTCAATGGCAGAAGCCGAGTCTGGATAACGCTCCTCAGAAAGGATGGCATGGTAGCCGATCAGCTCCCCGGTACCCGCTACATACATGATCTGTTCCCGGCCATCCCGATCAACTTTATACTTCTTCACAATCCCTTTCTGGATGAAAAATATCCCCGAAGGAACTGCTCCTTCTTTAAAAATCACATCACCTTTATTGTAAGTTTCTACCGTCATGTTCGCACATAATCGGTCGTGGTCTTCTTCAGGAATGCTCTTCAGGATAGATTGGGATTTGAAATTCCATTGATCAATTGGGAAAATACCGGCTAGGCTCATAAATGCTCGTTCTCTATTCTTTAACTATTGAATCCTTTTTGATACCACAAAGTTACTTCTAATTTTTTGGCAATCGGGTTATATTAAAGGTCATGTTGCGGTAATAACTTCAAAATAAATTGATAATTATCAGTTTTTCGATTGACAAGTTTGCGTGTTTTTTCTCATCCATGAGCTTAAATTTGTAGCCGTAAACTTAACAAGAGTGATGGCGAAATTTCAGATTATAAGAGACCTTGATAGCAAGTTCCATTTTAACCTAAAGCTAAAATCAGGCGATATCGTATTGCATAGTGCAGATAAAACTGCCGCAATGATTTCCTGCGAAAAGCAAATAGAATTGGTAAGAGCCAATTCAAAATTTGCACAGCGTTTCAGTAGACAAACGGACGAGCAGGGTTCTTTTTTTATATTAAAGGACGCAGACAATCAAGTGCTTGCCCGTAGTGGTTATTACGAGTATTGGTTGGATATGGAGCGTAGTATCGCAGCCGTACGCAGCCATACACATGATGCAGAAGTGGATGATCTAAGTGGAAAAACACAAGGTGCAACCAAATCAGCAGCTTTAGAAGTAGCTGGATAGCTCCTTTCTAAGCGCGTTAAATTCCCTATTAAGCAACACTTCGGCGGAGAGCAGGAGGGTTGCTTTTTTTTTACAAGTATATGGAGCCTCCCCGGTTTCAGGCCTTAGCCGCTAGTTCTAATCCGGATATTTTAGGCTGGAAATAAATAATCAGCAAATCCTCAGGTGAATTAAATTTTAATATAGATGTTCGTGTAATTAAAAGGAAAATATGGAAGCTGTAAACGAAAGATTGGCTAGGTTAGAAGAAAAGGTGTCACGGATTCTAGATCATGGGGATGCTACACGTGCAATGCTGGATGGAATTGCAATGAAGGCAGATGAGAATTTTATCAAAATTGATGAAAGATTCAATAAGATAGAAAGCAAACTCAATGTCTTAACTAATGAAACATCAACGAACTTTACTGAAGTTGGTGATGAACTGGGTGGTATTAAAGCGGAAATCATAAAAATAGGCGCAGCTACCCGATATGAACAATACCATAAAGACCAAAAGAGGTTTAATATCGACAATTAAGTACTGGTTCTTTTAGACTGGCTAAGCTCCATAAGGAGCTTTTTTTTATTGGAAAGGAATTTTCACAAAAGATACGACCCTATTCTTTTTTATAGTATTATTGGTATTATGAAAACGCTGAACCTTTATTTCTCTTCTTTCCTCTGTTTCCTGTCAACCGGAATTTCCGCACAAACCGTTCATCCGGATAGTACTGAACAGGCCTTTCAACAGTTGTCAGCAGCAAAGTACTTACTGATGAAGAAATCTGCCACTGTTGGTGTTGGGCCAGAAATGTTAGCCAGAAGGTTGAGTCTTGGTGCCTGGGAGGAAGTAGCAGCGACAATCAACGCTAAGAAAAATCCTGATATACCTTATCAATTGATTTACGTCGATTACCTGATCTTAAAGAATGAGTTTAAGCAAGCTGAAGCTCTGGTAGATCAATTGAGAAAAGAAGCGCCAAAGAATAAAAAAGCAATACTGTTAAAAGCTACGCTGGAGATCCAGGCCTGGAGATTACCAGAGGCAGCAGCACTTTGTGAAGAGGGCTTAAAAGATGAGCCTTTGGAAAAACAAAGGCGTTCAGAAAAGAAACCAGTTTCTGAGAAAGAGGAATCATTTGAAAAACTCTGGCTGCTATTGGGCAGGACAAGATTGCTTCAGAAAAACTATACTGAGGCACTGGCTATTGCTAAAAGTGTCATGACGCAAAATCCAAATAGCGCAGGAGCTTACCTCCTGGAAGCAGATGTTTATTTCTGGAATCAACAGCCAGAGCTAGCCGAAGCACCGCTCAAAAAATCATTAACCCTAGACCCCTTTAATGCCGATGCCAGGTTTAGCTACGGTTATGCCATCTGGAGAAGAGTAGATGCCCGCCAGCTTAATGCCATGGCGGCACAATGGGAACTGGCGCTTGCCATCAATCCCCTTCACTTTCAAACCAACTGGCACTGGGGTAATGGACATACCAACCTGACTTATGCAGATTACGCAGAGAAAGATGATGAGCTCATTAGAAAGGATTTGAAAAAAGCAGATGAAGAAGTGGCTGAGGGGAAGGTGGCTAAAGCTATTGAAACGACAAGAGCCATAGAAAAGCAATACCCGGCATCTATACTTCCAGGAATGCATCGGGCATCTATTTATTATATCGCTTTTGATATGGATCGTAAATTGAGACTCGACTCCGCAGAAAACATCTTTAGAAAAATTCTGCTCAGGAAAAAACATTACGGACCAGCCCATAACGGCCTTTCTGCGGTGATTAAATCTAAAAGAATCCCTTATCTGGCAGCCTACGATTCCATATCCAATACTTTGAATAATACGAAGATCAGCGATATGGCTAATTTTCAAAAGGTTTTTCCAGATGTCAATTATTACCCTGGTGAAACGGTAAAAGCAATGGCCTGGAACCAGTTGTTTACTGCAGTGGTCTATTTCCCTTTTCTTTCTAAACAAGGAGAGTCTTTCCGGATCCCCCCGCTACATAAAGATTTGGCGGTGACGATGAACGCACCCTATTTCCGTTACATGACTACTTTCGACAATCGGCAGTGGATGGATATTCGTGGGGTAGGGAGTGGGGCTGCAGCTATAGAATACGTAGAGCGGGGTGCCTTTCTGGAAAGAAATGTGATCCTTCATGAATATGTCCACCTTTTCCATGGACGGGTGCTAACCGATGCAGAAAACCGTAAAATCAGGGCCTTGTATTATCAGGCGATGAAAGAGAAAAGAACATTGGATTATTACTCTCAGAACAATGAAAGTGAATATTTCGCGCAGACTTACCCTGCTTATTTTGAACCGATAAAAGTACATCCCCTGGATTTTAAATCGATGAATACAACTTCGGATTTGAAAGGAAAGGACCCGGATATGTATGCCTTTCTGGATCAGCTGGTAAAAAAAGAACGTGCCTACCTTGCCGGAGACCATCAGTTGATGGCCAGCAACTGGTCGCAAGTGTACTTGAACAAGAGCAAAGACAGTAGAAGGAACAATATGCGCCTCAGTATAAATTACCTGGATACCGCCCTAGTTTATGACCCATTGTACCTGCCGGCCTATCTGTATTATGCGCAATTGAAAACTGAAAAGAAAGATTTTAAAGGAGCATTGGAATGGATTAAAAAGGCAGAAGGATTTAATCCTAAATATGCACCGGTATATTCTGCTTACGCAGATCTGTATGCCGCAAGATTTGCTGCCGGAGAAATCGACCAGCGGGCAGGAGTTCAACAGCAAGCTTTTTACCTGAAAAAAGCCTTCCTGCTGGAGGATGACTATCAGGAGCTGGCAGCCATTAATCTATCACTAGCAGAGATGTATAAGAAAAATGGCATGATTGCAGAAGCGATTGCAACGGCTACAGAATATGGTAGAACAGCTGCAACAGTGTCTACTTACCTGAGAGACCGCAGGGATGATGCCATCGCTTATGCTGCGGTGCTGAAATCTGGGCTTGGTTATACGGAGGAACCAATCACGATCCTTAAGGCGTTGGTCGCACAGAAGCCCCAGAATTTTGAATACAGAAACAAATACGCAGATGCATTGGCAATGAACCAGCAATACGACGAAGCCATTTTTACCTTAAAAGAAGCACAACTGATTCTATCTGCCTCTGGTAATGCGAGAACGGATTATAACCTTAGAATTGCAGATTACTATACGGCAAAAGGGGAACGGGAGAAAGCGGAGGAATACCTTCAGCCATTTCTAAAAGGAGATCAGGCTGTAAGAAATACGGATCAACTCAGATATAGTCTGTTATTGATTAAAATGGGGTATTTGGAGCAAGCAGAAAAAGCATTTAAAACGGCATTCCCGAAAGGAAACCCATTTTATATGGCAGATTACTACTATACCCAGGGAAAGCTTTTGACTGCTTCCGGAAAGGACAAAACAGTTGTGACCCCACTGTATGAAAAAGCAATAGCCGCTAATCCTTACCTCTTTCCTGCTTATTCCGAATTGATTGGTAATTATCAGTCTGCCGGACAAAAAGAAAGGGTTGCGGTTATTCAAACCATACTGAATAAGTTAAAAATCACACCAGGCCCAGGTTTTAAGCAAAAACTGAGCACTGATGTTGCACCTTAATACCATTTCGAGAAACCAAAACAGTTTGTTCAGGATTTAAGCGATTTTCTGAAAAGGCTAAAACCTTCTCGGTAATTAATTGTAATTTGGGATACATCCTTTTCAGCAATCTGAATGAAAAACAAGTATTTCCGTCTCTTAATGACTTTTTACTCCAGCTTTTTTCCGGCTACATTGCTGATTTCTATTGCTTGTGCTTCGTTATTTGCCTACCTGGGAAATTCATCATTGACCATGTTGTTCTGGTTTAAAGTGTTTACGCTCGGAATTGTCATGTATTACATCAGTAATTATAAGTCTAAAGAGTTTCTGTATTACCAGAATCTAGGTATTTCTAAAAGCTTTTTATGGACTGTCACCATGATCCTTGAATTCCTGATGTTCGCATTTCTTTTCGTTTTATCCGCAAAGTATACTGGCATCAGTATAGATTTCTATAACCTTTTTATCTAAGATCGTATGGTTCATCAATTAGAAGTAGACAGTGTACGCTTACAATTTGGAGAAAGAGAGATTTTATCGGATGTATACCTGAAATGTGAAACTGGAAAAATTACTGGCTTACTAGGTAGAAACGGCACTGGAAAGTCCAGCTTGATGAATATCATATTCGGGAGTCTGGTACCAGCCAATAAATCGGTTCGTTTTGATGGGAAGTCTGTTCCTAAAGCTTACCAGCACCATGAGCTGTTGTCTTATCTTCCTCAATATAATTTCATTCCCACTCATTTGACTTTAAATAGGGTGTTTTCAGATTTTAATCTGGAATTCGCACCATTTGAAAAGTACTTCCCGGAATTTAGTCAGCAGCACCGGAGTAAAATGATTCAGCTCTCCGGCGGACAAAGACGTTTGGTAGAAACCTATGTACTGATCAAATCTAAATCTGAGTTTGTGATGCTGGATGAACCCTTTTCTCATTTGAGTCCATTGATGATTGTATCGGTAAAAGAACTGATTAAGGAAGAACAACCCAATAAAGGTTTTTTAATCACCGATCATATGTATCATGATGTGGTAGAATTGTCTAACGATTTATATGTTTTAGCTGAGGAACAAGTATATCTAATCAAAGAAATTGAAGACCTGAAGCGCTTAGGATACACAAAATAAAATTATTGAAAGATCTCCTCTCGTATTTTTAATAAAGATCAAATGATAGAAAGCTGTTTGTGGACCTCAGTTTTTAAAGTTTCCAGGTTTCGAATCGCGTCTCCGGCAGTATTGTTGAAATAAACATAGACGGTTTTTCCTTCATTGATCCAATCCTGAATATAGGTTGCATATTCTGCTAAGAAATCATCTTCATATCCGCCTTTATAATCTCCTTTCGGACCATGGAAACGAAGGTATATAAAATCTGTTTCCTGTGTAACCATCGGACTTACCGAACCGGGTTTGTCATGTAAAACCAGGCCGGCCTGATACGTTAGCATCAAATCATATGTCATTTCCTGATACCAGGAAGCATGGCGAAATTCTAAGGCTAATTTCCAACTGGATTGAGGATCTGCTTCCCTAATTGTTTGTAGCAATTGACTGAGCTGAGGCAGGAAGGTCGCTCCAATACTCGGAGGGAATTGAACCAATAAACAACCTTTTTTGGAATCTCCAACCTCATCAATGATTTTTAAAAAATGCCTTACTGCCTCCGGATCAAAAGATAAACCCTTTTGATGGGTAATCTCCCGCCAGAGTTTAAAGGTGAATTTGAAATCTTCAGGCACACTTTCTGCCCAATTTTTTACAGTCTTTGCCAAGGGGACCTTATAGAAAGAGCTGTTGATCTCTATGCTGTTAAATAAGGAGCCATAATAAGTTAACCTGCTTTTGTCGCGGAACTCGATAGGGTAATATTGCTTATTGGGAACCGGGAGTAGCAAACCGCTGGTGCCAGAATAGAAAGCTTTTTCCATATGTTGAATAACAAGGCAACATCATCCTGGTTTTAATTTATGGATTGATCTCTATCCAATATCTTTTCCTCCTCAATAAATGCTGTGAATTATAAATAAAATCGGATTTTTGATGAATGATCATAAGAAAGAATGACCATTGGTTTAAAATGCTTTTCATCTGGAAAGGATCTGTTTTACCACAGCTGCTTCCCCGATTACTGCTGCTGTTTTTATTTTCTGTTTGTGTGGTCTACCTGAAGGGGAAACTTTTCGATTTTAAAATCCCTTTAAGTCCGGCGCCATTTACTTTATTCGGGATAGCATTGGCATTGTTTTTGGGTTTTCGCAACAATGCCAGTTATGATCGTTTCTGGGAAGCCAGAAAGATCTGGGGAGCGCTATTGAACGATACGCGATCATTGGCCAGACAGGCCTTAACCATGAGTGGTTATCCTCCGGAGAGCAAGGAAGTGGATGCTTTTATTCATTACCTGATTGCCTTTACCTATGCTTTAAAACACCAGTTGCGCGGTACCGACTCCAGCGAAGATCTCGATAAAAGATTAAGTCCTGAATTGACTAAACAGTTAAAACCTGCGATTTACAAGCCGATTTTGCTGATGAAAGAAATGGGCTTATGGGTACAAAAGGCTAAGCAGGAAGGGAAAATCGATACCATCATTCAAGCTTCATTTGATCAGAATCTGGATAAACTGTCTGATATTGTTGGTGCTTGTGAAAGAATCGCCTCTACACCAATTCCTTATACTTACCGCATCTTATTACACCGCACTGTGTATATCTATTGTTTCTTGTTGCCTTTTGGTTTTGTGGATAGCCTCAGTTGGCTTACGCCATTTATCGTCATTTTTATTGCTTATACTTTTGTAGCGTTGGAAGCCATTGCAGATGAGATAGAAGAGCCTTTTGGAATGGAGCCGAATGATCTGGCTTTAAATGCGATGAGCAGTATGATTGAAACCACGCTGTTGGAAATGGCTGGAAAACCAGTTCCTGTAGCTACTCAAAAATCAGAAGGGATTCTGAATTAAGCATGCCCCATGCTTTAGGCCCGTCGTTTATTTTAATCTTCTGAAGGCTGAATGATAATGAATTTGATAAACTTAAGTTCCTCTTTGATCGCCACTTTGATGCGGTTTATGGCATCGGTAATGTCTTCCGTGTCGATATCCGGTTGAAAGACTACAATGATCATCAATAACACCTCTTCTGGACTTTGGTAAGTGGAAATGATGTTCGAAATTCTAATCACAGATGGATCTTTTTCTACCAGTAATTTGATCTTTTCCTTAGTTTCAGGCGCAATACCTTCGCCCATGAGCAGACTCCGACTTTCTCTGGCCAAAATAGCTGACACAAAAACGAGTAGCAAACCTACCAATACAGAGGCCAGGCCATCCATATAATCCAGTCCGAAGTTATGGCCAATCAACATGAAAATGAACACAATTAGCAAACCGAGTACTGCTGCACCATCTTCAAAAAGCACGAGGAAACTGGAAGGGTCTTTGCTTTTAACAATGGCATTCCACCAGCTCAGGCCATTTCTCTGCTGATTAAATTCTTTGATCGCAATGCGCAGAGACCAGCCTTCAAACATTAAACACAAAATCAGGACCCCATAATTGATCAGTGGATCTGATACCGGTTCAGGTTCGATGATGTGTTGGATACCCTGGTAAATCGAGATGCCGCCCCCAAGCCCGAAGATTAATATGGCCACAATAAAAGACCAGAAATAAAGTTCTTTTCCATAGCCAAAAGGACGCTGCTGATCTGGTGCTTTCTTGCTTTTCTTCAATCCGTATAGCAGTAAAACCTGATTGATGCTATCCACCATAGAGTGAATTCCTTCCGAGATCATGGAAGAGCTATTGGTGAAAGCACCGGCAATAAATTTGGTGGTGGCAATGAGCAGGTTAGCGGCCAAAGCACTGTAAATGGATTTATTGTCTTTAATCATAGCGGCTTTATAGCTGAGTAACAAAAAAACTTTTTAATAGTTTAACTTTAAAGCGTTTTAATGGTGTAGCTTTTATGCTTTTAGGTTATGAAATGAAATAGTGATATGAAGAATTGGAAGAAATACTTATTGTTGATTTTGATGGTGATTCCTGTCCTGGGTTTTAGTCAGGAGCGTTTCAAAGGAGGGTCAAAAGAGAAGTTTGACGCATCAAAAGAAAAGATCTCGGCCAATCTTGATGCTGCTGAAAAAGAGAAGCTGGAGATTGCTTTAAGGGTGCTGGCAATGGCTGCGATATATGATAAATCGCAACAGCCTGCTTTAAAGAAAGATAGTTTTGATGAGCTGGTAAGAAAGCGATTGAATGGTAAGGATTTACTGGAAAGCTATGCACTTGCAAATGAGTTTGTGAAAGCGGATCATCAACGAAAAATAGATAAGCTGGAAAAGGAAATGTCGGTCTTGGATGCTAAAAAGCGCAAATCAGATGCACTAAAGGCAAAGCTAAGCGTGTTAAAAGCGAAGCCATTGCGGGTAGATTCTATAAATGGGGCTTTTGTGATCTCTTGTGCTTTTACGAACGAAAGCGATCAGATATTGAATACTTATGAAATGGTGATTGGCTATGGCTCTACACAAGACCTCAATGATGGCTGGAGTTGCCTGAAAAGAGCGGATTCTGCGGTTGTTTTCGCGCCTAAAGAGACCAAGATCCTGACTTGCAGCTTTTCATTTGCGACAGTCAAAGAGAATGCTAATGTGATCAAATGGAAGGAGATGAAATTTCCGCTGACAGATTTCAGCAAGTATAACCTGGCCATGGATTGCTATACTAGTATGCTGGTTTTAAACGGTATAAAGTACGAATTGAAAAATGAAGAGCGTCTTTCTGAGCAGGAGGAGCAGGAATTGGCGAAGTATAGGGCCAGTTTAGAGGAATTGAAATCCAACATTCCTGTATTGGATGATTTGATTGTGAAAAAGCCCTGATCGCTTTAGGAAAAGCTTTTCAATACAAAAGACCAGTATCAAAAGATCCTAAGTGGATAAATTAATACTGGTCTTTCCAGACCCGAAGGTCAAATATCATGGATAAAGAGTTATGCTTCGATAACTGCTTTTCTAGCTGTCATTTTCAAGTTCTTGAATTGGTATTCAGAAGTGATGTGTTTCTTTTCACTAACCTGAGTAAATTCGAATTGGTTTTCTTCGATTACTGCAAGGTAAGCTTCTTTAGCTTTTAGGAATGAACATCTGTATAGTTCGCCTCCGTTTTGTAGTTTACCACTTTTTTCACTTTGGTAAGCTGCTTTGTATTCTGCAAGTTTATCAGTGATTAAACGTTCTACTCTTCCTAGAGTTGGAGTTTTTGCGCTGAAAAGAAGTTCCCAGTCGTCATAACCGCCATCTCTTGCAGTAGTTAAATTTAAGGTAAGTGTCTTACTTTTTCCTTCGTTTGTTGAACCGATTTTAATTAATCCTCCTCTTTTGGACCCTGAGAAGTAAATGTAACCTGGTTTAAGTTCCCTTAAAGCAGCAGCAATTTTAGTCGTATCGCATTGTGGACAAAAACCTCCAATTGTTCTTAACGTATGGGTGTCGTTCTCCGTGCATGGCGCGGTGTTGCAAGCAATCACCTTGTCAGCTTCAGTCATACTTTTCTGCAAATTTTCTGATATGTCCTCTCCTTGGGCATCGAATATTAATTCGGATGAGATTTTGTGCTTTTTTAAAAAAGTTTCCTGTTCCTTTGTTATTAGGTGCTTCATTGTCATTTCCAAAATTAGTCATATTAATTGGCTTTAAAATGATTTAGCGCAAACAGGGCGTATTTGTCCAATTAATATTTAATTAATATTTTGATTATCTTTCCATAATACCTCAAATAAGTAGAGGTTAACGCTATTAATCATAACGTAATGTACTCCTGGAGGAAACTTGACCCATAGGGATAGAATCGTCAAGTTAATGTGCTTTTTTAACTAGGATCTTGTCCAAGATTAGCAATATCCGTTCCACATTTCTGTTTTTTGAGCCAAATTTTTAGAAAAATCGGTAGTCCAGCATAAGTATTTTCAGATTGTTTGAGAAGCGCAACCAAATGAAGGATTTAGCAGGAGATTTCCTTTGTATTTTTTATATGTACTAAAGCGGGGAATCCCCCGGAATACCGTAAATTGCGATAAACGATTAGAATATTTTGTAAAAATAACCAGAAAAGTTATGGCTATTAACCTAAGAAAAGGACAGCGGGAGAACATCAATGCTCCGAGATTTACAGTAGGATTGGGATGGGATACGAACAGTGCTACCGGAAATGATTTTGATTTAGACGCTTCGGTGTTTATGCTTGGAGAGAACAAGCGTTTGGTATCAGATGATTACTTTATTTTTTATAACAACCTGACTTCTCCGGATGGCGGCGTGGAGCATACCGGTGATAACTTAACCGGAGCAGGAGATGGGGATGATGAAAGTATTTTGGTAGACCTTTCCAAAGTGGATCCAAAAGTGTCTGAACTTTGTATTGTAGTGACCATTCATGAGGCAGCTAGCCGTAAGCAGAACTTCGGTCAGGTGAGAAACTCATTTGTCCGCATTGTGGATCAAGATGGTGTGGAAATAATGAAGTATGAACTGGAAGAAGATTTCTCAATTGAAACTGCAGTTGAATTCGGTAGGATTTACCGTAGAAATGGAGAATGGAAATTTGAAGCCGTAGGCGCCGGAATGAATGGCGGATTACAGGATTACCTGAATAAATACCAATAGTATCAAAAAAGGTTGTCTGTATCCATTTTAACAGACAACCTTTTCTTTTTTTAGACTTTGAGCTTTTATACTTTGAGCCCGCCAAACATACTAAAGAGTATGATCGTTAATACGATTAAGGTGATGACCACATAAAGCCGATCTTTTTCCAGGATAAAAGAGCATAAAGAGAATACGATTCGCAGAATAGGGGTCGCAATTAAAATTACTACACCCAGCTGGATGATCTCTTTCGCACTTCCAGTTTTTAAGCCTTCAATAATTCCTGTTAAGCTGGTATATCCGGCAGGTTCTCCATTGAATTCTGTATAATGAGGGATTCCTGATCCATTCTGAAATAAGTACCAGATGCCTCCTATAATGGCGACGATCCCTGAGCTGAGTACGCCATATCTTAAAACCTGACCAATCAGCTGCTGCATGTCATAGTCGGTCACTTTTTTATTTTTTTCCATTGCTTTAGAATTTATGATGGATGCCGTTGTAAATCATGTTGAGGGCGATTAGCGTGATGGCAATAGAAAATATCAGTTTCAGTGATTTCACATTGATGCGCATCAGGAGTTTGGAACCGGTAAAGGCTCCGGCAAGTACGCCAATGATCACTGGAAAAGCAATTCCTGGATCTATATATCCCCGTTGCAAGTATACTACCGCACTCGCTGCAGCGGTAACACCTACCATAAAATTACTAGTGGTGGTGCTTACTCTAAAAGGTACACGCATTGCAGTGTCCATAGCCAGCACTTTTAAGGCACCAGAACCGATGCCCAGTAATCCGGAAAGTACGCCTGCAATGGTCATGATGGAAAATCCTCCGGCAACATTCTTTAATTTATAATCCACAACACCATTGTTTGTTGGGTAGCTGCTGTTTAATTTCAATGCGTAAGAAAGGTTGCTGCCTTCTTGTAGTGCATCTTCATGTTTTTTCCTTAAGGTCATCGCTGCGGAAAAAATAAGCATCACCCCAAAGAGAATGGCGACCAGGTTAACGGGTGTATAAATGGCAAGGATGGCACCTAATACCGCACCTGCAGTGGTAGCGATTTCGAGAAACATCCCTAATCTAACATTGGTAATCCCTTCTTTTACATAGGCGCTTGCAGAACCGGAAGAAGTGGCAATGGAGGCTACTAATGCAGCACCAATGGCATACCGGATGTCGACATGGAAACCTAAGGTTAATAGTGGAATAATGACCACACCACCGCCAAGTCCAGTTAAGGAGCCTGCAAGTCCGGCCAGGTATGCCCCTAATAATAGAATGAGGGTAAAGAGTAAAATATTCATAAAGCTTAATAGTTGTTGTCTAAGATGTCGATGGTCAATTGTTCGGCCTGTTTCGGGTCTTGTTTTTTGATGGCTTCAAATAAAGCTTCATGTAAATGCTGACTGTTGCTAAAGTGTTTGATGTCTGCCGCGTCCCTGAGTTCGAAGAAATTGCGGAGTACGGAACTGAAGTTTTCATACAGATCTGAGAGGACTTGATTTCCGGAAGCTTTAGCAATGCTGATGTGGAAGGCAATGTCTGCTTCTGCGCATTTTTTCTGCTGCTGCTCTTCAATTGCTTTTTTCCTTTGGAGGAGGAGGTTTTCCATAGTTGTCAAATCGGCATCGCTGCGGTGCTGACTGGCCAGTTTCACGATTTCTTTTTCCAACAGCGCGCGGACGGTATTGATTTCTTCGAAATCTGCTCTTTTTAAGCGTTGAGACAGGGTTTCATCTTTTATTTTAGAGACTACAAATGTGCCTGATCCTTGTTGTACTTTGAGTATGCCGGAGATGGCCAATGTTTTGATCGCTTCGCGAATGGTTGAACGACCAACACCGTAGTGTTCCATCAATTCAGGTTCCGCAGGGATCTTTTCGCCTTTTTTCAATTTGCCAGAGGCGATGTCTTTCCTGATCTCAATGATGACCTTGTCGGACAGTTTTATCGTTTTCTTCATGTTTAAACGTCTGATGTTTCAAATGTAGTTGCGGCTTCTAAACATCAGATGTTTTAATTTGAAATGTGACAGAAGTTAGACGGAATAGGAGGATAATCCATTAAAATAATGGCTTCGTCTATTTATCCTTTCGGTCAATGAAATTAGCTTTGATGTACTATTCCAATACTCCCATGCGCTTTTACAGCTTCAGCAAATTGCTTTTACTCCTCCTTTTATTTGCTGGTGCTTATCAGCCTGAAGGACAGTTGATCTCCTCATCCGGGATGAAAACGTATGGTCGAAATATAGTCGATCCATATTAGAAGATAATTATTTAAAGATATATGATTAAAAAAGCAATTTATTTATTCCTATTCGGGATTTGCGCGCATACCAGCTTAGTTCAGGCACAAACCAAGCAGCAGAACCTACAAACGGTAAGCTACAATGGCAATAGCATTAAAATTGATGGCAAAGAAACCTTTGTGTACAGTGCCGCATTCCATTATTTTCGATGCCCAAAAGAATTATGGCGCGACAGGTTTCAGAAAATAAAAGCGGCAGGTTTTAATACCGTGGAAACGTATATTCCATGGAATTGGCATGAACGAAATATGCCAAAAGACGTCAATGATTATTCGCAGGTGGATTTTTCTGATCTGAAGGAATGGCTGGACATGGCACAAACTGAATTTGGGTTTTATACGATCCTTCGGCCCGGACCCTTTATCTGTGCAGAATGGGCAGGTGGTGGCTACCCGCGTTGGCTGGCGAAATTCAGACCGGATAACCTGACTGATTTTTGGTTGAGAAGCAACGATCCTGAGCATGTGAAATGGAGTTTACACTGGTACAATGCCGTAGGGAAATTTATTGCTGCGGAGCAAATCACCAACAAGCCTAAAGGAGAAAAAGGGGTGATCCTGGTACAGATTGAAAATGAATATGATGCCGATGAGAGTAAAAACAAGACGGAATTTTTGCAGTCTTTATATCGTTCTGTAAGGAGTTCGAAGATAGATGTCCCAGTTTTCACTTGTCTGACTGCTGAATGTAGGGGAAGTGACGACAGTATGCTTTCGGAAGTTTTTGATTGCGATAATTATTATGTTGGCTTAAATGATGCCATCAGTTGTGCCAAAAGAATGAGCGATTTAAAGCGTAAGCAGCCCAACGCACCTGGGTATGTAACTGAATTACAGGGCGGCTGGTTTTCGACGGTGGAAGGTCGGTTGAGTGAAGAGCATGAGTCGAATTCTAAACATTTTTATGCTGTTGGCATGATGTCTATGCTGGGTGGTGCCACTGGTTTGAACTATTATATGTTTTTCGGAGGGACTCATTTTGATGGATGGGGAGCCAGAGGTCAAACCACTTCTTACGACTATAATGCTGCGATCAGGGAAAATGGCTCGCTATCCGGAAAATACTTTGCTGCGCGCAATATTGGTGCGTTTATTAAGAAATATGAAGCTCAGCTGATTCATTCTAAAGGTGGAGTTTGTGCCTTTGAAAATTCGCCCGCGGAATTAACTGGTGGTGTTAGGGTGGCAGCAGATGGAACCAGGTTTGTTTTTATCCACAACAACTCAGCGAAAAAGAAAATTGCAGGTACGGCAATGGTTAAACCAAGTGTAAACAGTGTCCTTTCAAAGCCTATTTACAATGTAAATCAACATGAGGAAAAAGTCCTGATCACTGTTGATGCCAATGCGGGGAACGATTTGATCGCTGAGCCATCATTTGAAATACATTACGAGCTGGACTCCATGGAAACAAAGGTGTTGATCATTCCTCCAGGGAAAAAGATCAATAAAGGTGTATGGTGGGGAATGCAAGATGATTTAAAAAAGAATACGGGTTTAAGCAGCACAAAAACACAGATTCCAATAAAAAAAGTACTGGCTTTTGATGAAGATTTTAAAGCGAACTGGAAACCTTTGGAGGCAGGTGTTTCTCTACCCGAACTGAAGGTAAATGATGCCCGTTATGTATTGTATCGTTCAACATATAATTTAACGGGAAATGAAGCAAATCAAATGCAGAAGCTGTTATTCAATACTTTTTCAAGAGATATACTTAATGTACAGGTCAATGGAAAATTGGCTATCCGCCTGTATCCAACAGATAAATATGCTGCGGTAGTGAGCAGGAATGTAAATAAGTCCTTTGCCAGGATAAAAGACAATGAGTATGATAATATTTTTGATGTTGCCGGATTGTTGCATGCTGGGGAGAACGAAATTCTGGTGGTTTATGAAAACATAGGACATGAACATGGTTATTTTCCAATGGAGGAACTGTGTGGGATAAAGACAGCCGGACTTTCAGATAACCTTTCAACGATACAAAAAACATTGACATGGGAGCTGGCAACCCAGCTGTCGGGAATTGATCAAGGTTTCACAAGTACAGCGTTTTCTGCCAAAGGCTGGAAAGAAATACAACTGGATAGCAATTTTGTTATTCCAAGAAAAGGAAATCACATACAGCCTAAAGGAAAGCAAACAGCTTTATTGACCTGGTATCGTGCAGAATTTGAAATCCCTGCAAATGCGGATCCAAAAACGATATGGCGACTGCTGATTAGTGCTTCAGGCAACGGCTATATGTATTTAAACGGACACAATATTGGCCGGCATTGGGAAGTTGGTCCGCAACGTGAATTTTATCTGCCAGAATGTTGGTTGAATTTTGGGAAGAATAAAAAGAATGTGATCACCCTCGGACTGCGTCAAACGATGAATGGGGCGGTGGTTAAGGGAATGGAAATAGCAGCTTATTAGTACCTTTTTTATCCTAATAAAAAGTAAATGAACTTTCCAATTGTTTCACCCATGCAGTAAAATATAATAGCAACGACCATCAGCATAATGCCTGCTAATACAGAAATTTGTTTTTGACTTGTATTCATAGTTTTTGAGAAGTTTTCAAATTTAATAGCATTCTTATATTAAGTCAACTGAGTATTTCCCCAGTTTGTTTAATGGAAGTTTTGAATGCAGGCAACAGGTTCGTAACTATGAATTTGAGTTGTGATGGGGTGTTTTGATCAGGAGGGAGGGGCAGAAAAGGTGTAATTGTATAAAGGTGCTGAGGAATTGAACTGACTGCTGGTCCAGCGAAAGGATTTATGCTGTTGGGTAGGCTTTTGAGGAGCTATTGGTGTTGTTTTGGTTTTTTGTTGAACAACAGGTTTTGTTGATTTTTCAGGCGGTGGTGTTTGTAGGTTTTCTATTTCGGTATGATTTAAAGAACCTGCATGAACACTGTTTGAAATTTCTGTTGCATCTTCGTTTATAAAGGAAATATAGGCCTCTATGCGGCTTCCAGCTAGGCTGGGGTCTATTGCGACTACTTCTCTGCCTTCATGTCTTCTGGATCCGCTCATCACCGCAGTAGAGACTTTTGCGTCAGGAAAATGGATCAATAGCATGGCACGGTCGTTTCTATGTTCCCAGAGTAGGTCGGCAGGGACTTCCCATTTGAATTCTATCCCATGTTCATGGTTGGAAATCTCGGTTTTAGCTGCTGGTAAGAGGTTTCCCATGCTAACAAGGGCTTTTGTATAGTCCATCGTGATGTTTGGATATACGCCCTGTACAGCGTGTTTTTTGTTATAGGAAACTGCTTCATTGTAGAAGTTTCTATCTGTTCCAACAGTGATTAACCTAAATCCAGTACGGATAAAGTTTAAGTGTGGTCTTAGGAACTCGTTTATGACCGTCATTTTCTGACAATTGGCTTTTCTAGCAGGGCTTAGTGGCTTGTCGCTATGTCCGATTACCCTGACAATAGGCTTTCCGTTTAATATATAACCGACCAGGTTGCCCACTCGGCCAGAAAATCCTCCAAATAATCCATTGTTTAATTTTCCCATATTTTTTGGTTTTAGTTCATTTACTGTTGTTTGTAAGTGTAAGATACTGAATCCTTTCAGGATAAGTTCATAATGAGGCTTATTTAAATTAATAGTTACAAGGGCTTCAAATAAACCTTATTAGGTCTATTTGACCTAATAAGGACCTATCAACCACCTATGGAAGATTAAGTAAAGACTTTGGAAATGTATCCGCATGTTGGTGTCATATGGGGAGGAGAGGTAACTGCAGAACATAGCTGCAATCTCAAATCATCACCTTTATAATGCTTATCCAAAGAATAACATGGGGGTAGTTTTGGATTGATTTCACCTCTTACCATCCGATAAATAAAGAGTAATTCTAGGGGGAAATTTGGTCTGAAGTACTAATAGGGCATCTTTTCAATAATTCTCTGCCCACCTTTCATCTTTAATGATTTCATAGTTAAAGAAGAATATTTTTGATGTTTTAATTTATCGCATTGTCATATAACTTTTCACCAGGTTTTAAATGAAGGGATATCAGGCTGTCAATGGCTGTATTACTATGTCCTGATCCATCTGCAGGACATTCATAAAATGCCCAATCAAATGCATATTTAGGTTTAGAACCGAACCTAATAGATAAACTATTACTGCTATTATGAGTTACGCTTATAGGGAATCCAGACATTGTAGCTATATCCATATAAATTATATCCTTATTGTTTACATGGTATTCTTTATTAAACAACCCAGTTCTGCTGAAATCTCTGGGTTTTATTCCAGTCGGCTTATCTATAATGATCAAATAAGGGTGGTTACTTTGTTCTATGTTAATATCAACCGTTCTATCTAAATATAGATGTGAAATAAAAAGCAAGGCTAATAACCCAGCCTCAATTACAGAAATCCAAAGCAATTTTATCTTTTTGAAATTCACTAAGCCGTAATCAATCAGTGATGCAATTGTGGCAATAAACATTGCACCTAAGGGGAGTATTCCACCCAAGCTACTTCCTCCGGTTAGCCTACTGTAATTGTACAATGTAGGAATGCCCCAAATAAAAACCACAGGAACTAAAAATAAAAATAGAGTCGGTTTATTTTTAAACCTGTTTATTACTCCCTTAATCATACATCTTACTGCCATTTCCAGTCGAGCTGTACAACATGTTTATTTTGGTTTTTGATCATTACATTTACTATGTCATTTAGTGCAGAAACGGTTTTAGGAATGATCAAGTTAAGTCGGGTACTCAATTTTAAAAAGTAATAATCTTTAATTTCATTCACCTTATATAGTACGTATGTTTAATTATAAATCTTTAATGTAATTGGATTCTTCGATTTCCTAAAATTATGTAATTTGTCGTGATGAATATACATTTTTATTGAATCAGCGATCAATAGGAGTGTATCTTTCTTTTGCTCACATTTACCATCTAGAAAACTAGTAGAAGATCCGGGACCATCACTATACGATATGCTAAATTCATTGTATTTATTCCATTTGGTAATTCTAAAAGTGGTATCCTGTAAATTAAAGCTCCATTGATCAAAATGTTCTTTATATTGATTGCTCATTTCTGAAGTAAAAAGCCAGTAGGTGATTGCAGGTGCGATGATACAATTGATGAAGAACAAAGGACTGTAGACTCTTTTGGTAAAGAATAATATACCTCCAATGATAATATTGACGATAAAAGCAAAAGGTACAACAATATAGATGACCATTGCCGATCCTGGCCCAAGATCTGAATTTATGGCCCAAAGCCAGATGACCAGAATGTCAATAAGTACGAGGATTAATGAATATTTAAAGACTTTTGGGGATGAAAATTTCATATTAAGGGGAGTGTAAGTATTGATCCGTCATGTGGCAATTATATGGCTGTTGCAAGTAGCTTTCTTGTTCTTTGAGTACCGTACTGACGTAGAGCTTCCCTAAAATAGCTTGTGTTCATATCGGTTACCTTTTTGTACAAGTTCTCTAAAACTCTTGGTTGGTCTTCTTCGAGGTCTTTCAAATTATTCAACAACTCAATAAAGATGAATTCTTTTGTAAGATGGTTCGGAAATGAGGTCTTCTTTTTGAATACGAACTTGCGATTGCCTAATTTATACTCACCACTTCTGGAATGATTGTACAGCTGGATTGTACCGGGCTTAGGCTGTTTTTTTAAAGTTTTTGTTTTAGACATTCTATAAATGCTTCACACAAATATACTGATTAGAAATTCTATACGCTCTACAGATGGTTTTTTGTGAAACTAACATATCACTTGTTTTTTGATGTAATTCTTAGTTATTATATTAGATGTGATCCATTTCAATCCATGATACACTGATGTTGTGGTTTGTAGCTCTCGGTGTTTTATCCAGAAAGGTAACTGTAATACCATTAATTGTTGGTGAAATATTATATGGCGTAATGATTAGCGTCTTGCTGTCATTTGGAGCAGTTTTGTTGGCAAACTTATCAGCACTTCAAAACGATTATCTGATCGGGTATAGCAGCTTAAAATAGCCTCTGTGCCATAAGTATACAACAGTCTCTGTCTGATGTTATCCAATCCGAAGTGAATGCCAATATCTCAACACCGGTATTGATTAGATTTATGGTTTTAATCTCAAACTCCGCTTCAGTTATTTTAATGGTAATGGTGGCTGGATGATCCGCTTCAGACAGGTTCCCATGTTTGAAAATGTTTTCCGTTAAGGTGACCAATACCATAGGAATAAAATTGATCAGTTGTTTATAAGCTTGAATTGCATCATTTTGTGCTGAGGTATATAAAAATAGACCTATAAAAATTGAATAGACGTATAAGATGCTTCTATTGTAGTAGAAAATAAATAAATTAGTAATTTGAGTGCAGTACTATAGTGGATTATTTTTCTTTAAATAATATTGGTTGTTTGCTGCCTAATAGGAAGTTGTCTCGGTAGAAAATAAAACCTAGAGGTTATCAAAACCATTGTAGTAGCCAAAATTATCAAAGGTGACTTGATCCAGTATGGATCTGCCTGTATCTCTGATCACCTCATTGATCTCGACAAGAGCAGAGTTTTGAGCAATTTCCGCTGCTCTAGGTATGGTTGCCAGATAGGCATCTGTCGCTTTTGGCAATACCCTGTATAGATCCGAAAAGGCGGTAGGTTCACCACTTATTAGTTTGTAAAATTGGTCTCCCGAAATTTTGTTCACTCGGCTATGACTATACTCTTTACCATTGATGATACTAGTCCATTTGTTGTCAAAACTATCGGTTGCTAAAATCTGTACCCAGTAACAAGTAGATTTTTTATATGTATCAGCGTATTTGGCAAGTTTTTGAAAAAGTGCCTCAGCTGCACTGCTATTCATCGTATTGTGCTTATTCTTAATATCTGCGAAAAGAGTATCGTCATTGGCTTTGATGTCAAATCCGCTCAGATTTCCTACCTCGAAACCATCAATTCCACCAAGTATTTGTTCATGAAAAGTACCTATAGAATTGTTGATTGATTTGTCAATCTGTCTTAATATCTCTGACTCGATTAGTGCCTCCTCATCAATATCATTGAACTTGGTGTCAAAGGTGAGTTTGATTGTATCGACTTTGTTTTTATAGAAATCCTTTTTGGAAACATTATTCTTTGCTCGAATATAAGAGTTATGGAGGTTGGCGATGCACTTTAGAAGATGCTCATCTGTAATGTAACTTAGAAAGGTATTGGACATAATGCTGATTTATGCGGCTAAAGTAATAAATGCTTTTGGTTTTTGCGGTAACTACAGTTTGAAAAATAACACCTGCCTGATGAAGAGAAACTGATTAGGGTTGTAATTTCGGGAAGATCTCTTAATAAGGACCGGTACGGGTGTTTATTAAGGGCATTGTAGGGTGAGAATTTAGAATTCGAACAAGGAGGATTTTTCAATTTCTGACGCTAATTTTAAACAGCCTAGTTCGATTATATTCTCTGTATTCAGGTTCATTATAGTAGTGTGTAAAGCTGCAACTAGGCCAAAGTAAAAATTTTCGTAACCTGTTAAGCGATGCCAAAAATCTGCACCAACAAAAACTGGGTGTATTTTATCTATCTCTTTGTAATGTAGACTGAGTTCAGTCGTTTCACCATAAATAACACCAACTATAAAACTCGAATTACTTATACCCGAAAACGCAATGTTGGTTCTAGCACGATTAATAATTTCAGTAAATTTTTTAATTAATGGTTCCACGTCTTCAGAATTAATAGTATTTGGTCCTGATTTTAGCTGACACCACCTATCAACATTATCTTTTAAATCGAAAAACTCAATATCCATTCCTTTAAGTAGAGAGCCTTTGGCTAACTCAAGTTTTACAAACATTTTCTGAATTCGTGTACCAAAAGAAGTGTTAATTGATGTACTTAATACCCTTGGATAATAAAGAGCCTTGGCAACGCCCAAAGGTGTATAACCATTTTCCAACATTTTGGAAAGATACTTTACAACTATAGGGTTGATTTTATAAGCTTTTAATCTTGAGTTTGTTTTAATAGATGCACTAATGTGGTTTTCGAGTATATCTGTTTTTATATAGCTAACAATTTTGTTGATTAATTCGATTTCCGTTAAAACAATCATGTTTTCTGTAGATTAATATTCTTTTTTTGGTGAGAGCTCTTTTAATACTCTGGCTAAAGATATTAATAAAAAATGAGTTTTTATAACTATTTTCTGATAATAATTTAAGTTATTGGGAATCGTCAAGTTTTACTAAGCACTTATCAATTCCTCATTTTGTTTGCTCACCTCATTTAAAAATTCAACAATACTTTGCCCAATTGCTTTACCCAAGTTAATAGGTACAGCGTTACCGATTTGTTTGTATTGTGCCGATACTGGGCCTGCAAATTTCCATTCATCAGGAAAAGTTTGTATGCGAGCATATTCCCTTACAGTGAATGGGCGGGTTTCATCAGGATGGCAACGTTCAGTTTGTTTTTGTGCCGGGCTACAGGTCAAAGTTAGTGATGGCTCATCCCAGCTAATGCGGCGAGCCATACCTGTTTTGCCCCCCCCTAAGAAGAAGCTTTTTTGCATGTATTCTTTTTGGATATCCAATGGCAAGTCTCTCCAGTAGCCACCTGGAGGAACCAGATCTAATACTTTCTTTTTGGAGGCTGGATATTTAGTGCCTGGTGACTCTGGCACATCGCAATTAAATAACTTGCCTTTTTTTAATGCATCGCTTAAGTTTAAAACTTTTTTGTTGGGGATAGGATAATTAAAGTCGATATCAAGGTCTTTACGTACACCAACCAATATTAATCTTTCTCGTTTTTGCGGTACGTTGTAGTAAATAGCTTTGAGCACTTTAGGATCGATTACCCGATAGCCAATTTCATCCAGGATGGCGATCATCGTTTTAAGGGTACGGCCCCCATCGTGGCTTTGCAAGCCTTTTACATTTTCACCAATACAAATTTTAGGTTTTGTTTCTTGCACTGTACGGGCGAATTCGTAAAACAAAGTTCCTCTGGCATCCTGAAAACCGAAGCGTTTACCTGCATAGCTAAAAGCCTGACAAGGAAAACCTCCAGTAACAACATCCACTTGATGAGCGAACTCGCTAAATGAAATGTTTCTGATATCCCCTTCAAGTACATTCCATTTAGGGCGATTTTCTCTAAGTGTAGCGGCCGCATATTTGTCGATTTCGTTTAAGGCAACGCATTTTAAGCCTGCTTGCTCCATGCCTATGGCTAAGCCTCCTGCACCTGCAAATAATTCGAGTACAGTATATTCATCGCTTGGCTGCGGTTCTTGATGGGTAGTGTGGATGTTCATGGCTTTAACTTCGTCGAAAATATCTAACTGGCTTCTTTTGTAGTATCGGTAATTACTCATTGGTTCACGAAAAGCGGGGAGTTTCCCTACATTATCCCAACGGCGGATGGTTTCCTTGCTTTTACTTAAAAGCACTGCAACATCCTCCAATGAAAGTTTTTCGTCTGTAACCATATTATACAACCTTATACATGGTTACAAATATACAAAGGTGAATTAGATTTATAGTTATACTAATAAAATTAGTTTTCCACAATCATTGTTATTCATATCAATGCAGGGATGGGTTCTACTTTAGCTGATTCAATATACAATACAACTTGGTTTACACACTTTTCCAGACTTTTAGTTACTTCATGATCCCAAAACCGCATTACGGTATAGCCCGCATTTTCAATTTGTTTTTGATTGGCCTTGTCGCGTTGCATATTGCGTTCAATTTTTGGAATCCAGAATTGTGTATTGCTTTTGATACTTTGTTTTTTTTGCTCCCATTGGAAACCATGCCAAAAGCTACCATCTACAAATATAGCTAGTCTGTATTTATTGATTACGATATCTGGCTTGCCAGGCATGTTTTTTACATGAATTCGAAAACGAATATGCTTTGCCCATAAAGCTTTTCTCAAAAGTACTTCAGCCTTAGTGTTTTTACCTCGGATTTTAGACATTAATTTGCTACGTTGGCTAGTGGTGTAAAAACCAGAAGCCTCCTCAAAGCGGGGTACTTTGATTGGGTTTTCAACGTTTGGGTAATTTTTGCTAACCATAATTTAATAACGAGATTTTAAACAGATTAGTTTTTAAAAGCACTTCTTCTTTTAATAGCTTGTGACACTTGTACCAGCTTCATTTCGTGGTTCAATATGTTCAGAGTAAATAGCTAAGGCGTTGTAGTGTTTGGGTATAAGTAATGTCACTTATCTATAATTTATCAGATTACGGTAGAGAAAGTTTCTTTATAAGATTTGGATGTTTTTTAAGATAGTGATCTGCGTCAGTTGTCTTTGGCATTCTTTTGACTTTTGGTGCTCAACTCTTTGATTTTTATCGTCAAAATTTATTTGTCCTGGTGAGTTTCATTATAAGGGGATTTATTCATTGGTTTTTCATACTTCTTCATAAAATTTTCTTAATTTTCACAAAATAATATTTTAGAATGGATAGCTGGAAATATTTAGAAAATTAATTATTGAAATTCAGAAATGAAAGGAATTGGGAACAGTTCCATAAGAGGCAAAGAACAAGACATATTAGCACTCATACTGAAGAAGATGTCTTTGTACGTAATGAACTCTTTAAAAAGTTCGTGCCAAGAGTCTATAACAACCAATGTAGTTTTATAGGAATGAGACTTTCTAGTGCGTTTGGACATTCATTTGTCGATGATTGTAGCCACAGGGAGATGAAGATATGTTGGCTTATACCGTATCATCAGCTTTAAGTAGCACCAAAGTAAACTCTGACGTTCCTGAGATCTTAGAGGAGGTTCCTTATATAATTTAAAATTCTTTTAAGGTATTTGTTAGAAGTCAGTTTTTTAAATGGAAAATGAAAAGCTCGAACTATAAGAACTTATCTTAAACTTTTCTAAAATTACTCGATATTTAATTGTAAAATTAGATTACCTTAAACTCGAGCCTGATTTAATGAACGACTTGAATTCTTTTATCGAAAGTGAACTTACCCATAGAGTGTCTGATTATAGTATTTCGCCCAATTATATCTTGGAACATTACGGTGCGGAAAGGCAAAACATTGAAGCTTATAATGGGCGGCAATTGCTAGAGATGTTGCAAAATGCAGATGATGCCTCATCCTCAGCAGAGAAGAAAAAAGCCGCGTTGTTCCTTCAAGATGGTGTACTCCGGATATCTAATAATGGGGAGCCTTTCGATAAAGAAGGGTTTACTTCACTTATGTATATCCACCGTAGTTACAAACCCATGAAAAAGGATATGATCGGACAAAAAGGTCTTGGCTTCCGATCAATATTGAGCTGGGCAAAGAGTATTTTGATTCAAAGTGGTCAATATCATATAGGTTTTTCCCAACAGCGCGCAGAATCTTTTTTAAAAGATTTAATTAAAAATTATCCATCGATTTACGAATTTCTAAAGCTGCAATCAGAGGAAAAGTATCCGATCGCCATATTGCGGATTCCAGAAATTGTTGAAAAGGAAAAAACGACATACGATTATGATACTAGCATCATCATAGAACTAAAAGAACAGGAAACAGAAAACGAAGTCATTGACCAGATGGAAAACATGATTTCTATGGAGACCATGTTATTTCTAAAGAATCTCGATGAGTTAGAAATTAAAAGTCCCAAGCAACATATCCTGTATAGTCGGAAAATTAAGGAGAACCAGATTCTGGTGGAAAAAACAAATCTCTTATCAGGTGTGAAAACAGTAAAGACATGGTATCTCAATAAGGTCACTGGCACGCATAAAAAGAAAAACTACGAATTAGCTATCGCCTGGAATGATCAGCTGGATGATCAGAGTAATCTGCTTTATAGCTATTTTGAAACACAAGTCAAGTTTCCATTCCCTGCAATCTTACATGGGACGTTTGAACTTACAGCAGACAGGAATTCTATCACCAACGACACGGCTGGCCATAATAAGTTTTTGATCGGAGTGCTAGCTGATCTGTTAGTTGATACAGCGATTGTTATTGCCAATAAAAGTGAGCTAGTATCCTACGAGCCGCTGATGCTATTAGATATTGACTTCGAAGCGATTGACCCTAGGTTACAGGCCTTAGGCTTTAAAGAATTACTTTTTGCCAACATAAAAAGCAAGGCATTATTCCCAAATGTTAACGGAAAATATATCAAGCATGAAAGAGAACCGGTTTTTTATAAATCACAAGTGGCAGATATTATAAATGGGCCTGATGTTTCCGATTTATTAATTACCAGTGTTGACCAGGGAGTGATCGATCTTTTAAACGCGCTTGAAAGTTTTGAATATTCGCTATCGAAAATATGTGAGATCATATCAGCTAGGGTAAAAACACTTAACGCGGAAAAGGCTGCTCAACTACTCCATTTTCTCTTTACTGAACCTATTTATGCAAAGGATTTAAAAAGCAAGGACTTTGATAAAGGGAAATATTCACCATTATTGATAAATTCTAAAAACGAACATATTTCTGGCGATGATCAAATCTTTGTGCAAAACGAACAAGGTAGTACATTTGATCTGCCAAGATCGATCAATATCAGTTTCATCAGTAACACTTTGTATGCTGAGTTGTTAAAGAGGTATGGTGACGACAACTATAGCTTGCTGTTGAGTCATTTGCGATGGTTGGGTGTCAAAGTTTATTCATTTCGAGATATCGTACTAACTGTTATTACGCATTATGCAAATGCTGATAATATGGATATGGTCTTGGAAGGCCATCACTACCTGTATCAATTGTTTAAATTGGAACAGGAGAAAGGTATCCCCGAACAAATCAATACGCAATTGCATGTGAATGCTATCAGTCAAAAGAATAAGATTATTTCTGTCAAATCATTATATTTTGGAAAGTATCATGGCAATGACCTTGCCGAACATTTATACAGTTATGATAAGAATAAAATATTGGCATCTTACACCGATTTCGGATTAGAGGGTGAAGATAGCCACTTGGTAACTGCTTATTTTAAATGGTTAGGTGTAGCATTTTTACCACGTTGTTACAAAAAAGAGATAACTGCCACCAACCCTCATTATGCCGGTTATAAAGAACACATATTAAGAGGTTATGATTACCGCAATCCTCTAGATCCTTATCACGAAAGGTACAAGGATTATAATCATCTGGCCTCTGAATTGATATCCGTTGATGAGATTCAGGTAGCGGAATACGACGAAATCGAAATAATCCTGCTTAGGTCGCGCCCAGAATATATTTTCAAATGGATTAATAGTTCGATGGATCTGCGTTCAACTTTAGAGAGCAATCAAGAGATCTACCCTTCATCTGTTACGAAGTTGACCATAAAATCAAAGGTTTACCAAAGAGAATTTTCTATGGCCAAAATGCGATCTTTCACCAGATGGGTGGTTTCTACAACGCCATGGTTACCTGTAGATTCTGTGGTGCAAAAGGGGGCACCTGATAAATGTTGTTTATCTAAGACCATCACCAAAGACTACAGCCCTTATGTAGAAAAACCAAAGATTGACCTAGAGAAAATAGCTGAAAGGATCAATGTTTCCCAAGATATACTTGAAAACTACCTAGTACTCATCGGTGTTCACAAGGATATCAGTTCTTTTTCAACGAACACGTTATATGATATGCTCGCTTCTCTGGAAAAGGCCGATACGAAACGAACGGTTGGTTCCACTATTTATAGGGAAATTACCAGTAACTATAATGAGTCTAAAATAGATATCCAGCACCCCGCCTATTTGAAATTCTTAGAAGACGGCAAGGTACTTTGTAATAAAGGCAATGAAATGGACTATTTCAAGGTCAATGAATCTTATTATATCAACACGAAAAATTTCGGCAATAATATTTTAAAAAGGTTCGCACTTATCGCGGTTGACAAAAAGAGGGGGGCTCAAAAGGTAAGGAAGATGTTTGGCGTACAGCCACTGCAGAACATTTCGTTCAATATTTTTGGGGAACTGGAATACCATCACTTAAACCCAAAGTTCGAAGAAGAGATCGTTAGGTTTAAGGCATTGATCTATGCGCTCCGGATGAATGTTGACAGCACAGGAGATATCAAAAATAGGATTAAACGAACAAAGATACATTTGGTCGAACGGATATCTGCGGATTTTATCCACGCTGGGAACAAAGAGGACTTTGTTCTAGAACCCTTTGAGTTTGTCAACAAAAAAGGGAAATATTATTTACTAATCCCTGCTGGAATGGATGATCTAGATGAACTCAGATACAGTATCGCTATGGGCGATGCGGTCGCTGAAATTTTTACGTCTGTGATAAATACGGAGGAGTATAGGTCATTCATCAGGGAATTATACTCTACTAGGGAAATCAACCGCGAGGAACTCTTATTAAAAGAAATACAGTTAGAGAATAACGATATCATCATAGCCGCCAAATATGAACTGAATATTGTAGACGACATACGCTTATCTTTTTGGCGGGCGTTCGCGCTTGCTTCGGTGAAGCATATAAAATCGGAAATCAGCAATGAAGCCAAGTTAAGTCAATTCCTGAGTAGTAAATTGAAACTGGAGAAACCTCTGTTAGAAGTGCTGGTTAATATAGAAACCTATTCCAGTTTATCTGATCTAACCAACCAACAGATATTTTATGACCTGTTCCAACAGTTTAAATTGGACTTTACAACTTTCTCCCGTCACTTTACTGGTTTAGATTTTATTTTACTCTTCAAAAATAGATACGAAGATCTTAAGACTACTTATAAACCTGTGTTCATGCAGGCTCTGTATGAGTCCTGTTTGGACACAGGAAAATTAGAAGTTAAAAAAAAATATTTCAGTATCGTTAAGAAATATGACAATGGCAGATTTATTACGTCAGATAGATACCAAATTGATATGATGAAGTACTTTAAAGCACAGGTCAAAAAACACCATCAAATTGAGTTAAACGACCAAGGATCGTTGTTTTCATGCAATGATATCATCAAAGAGCACATTCAACTGCTAGGTACTGAGAATGTGAGGATACCAGAATTGTTATTGGAAAGCGAAGAACTTCTGGCTATGGTGCTTTTTTACGAGACTGTCGAAATAAAGAGGCTCATTGAAAAGTTCAATCAAAAAGAAGCCAATGCCTCTGTTGAGATGAAAGGGGGGAAACAAATTAAGATCAAGGGTAACATATTTACTTTTTCCGACTATCAATCCTTGGCGGAGCAGCTAGCACAAACTACAGATTTCAGTAAATTTGAGATTCAGATTAGTCACATCTTAAAAACTGAATTACCAGGTAAAGGAAATAAAGGTAGTGGTAATTCTAGAGGTAAGAGAAGCGTCAGATTCAATACGGGCAATGAGGAACTGATTGGCTTTATTACGGAGTTTTTCGCCTATAATCAACTCATCCAAAAATACACAGACGAAAAGGTAGAGTGGGTCTCAGAAAATGCTTTCAGAGCAATCAATGCCTATACAAGCGAGGCTGGAAAAGGTTATGATATTGAGTTGGAAGAAAATGGAAAAGTCAGGTACATTGAAGTGAAAGGGGTGGCCAATATACGGGATGGTTTCAAGATGACTGCAAATGAAATGGCTAAGGCAATGGAATACCCTGACAAATACGACCTTTTGATCGTAGAGAATCCGTTGGAAGAAATACCCGTTTTTAGGTACATCAGATCTCCATTCAGATTCAAGAAGGAAGAATCATTGTTATCCAATAAAAAGATGAATGTCTTGAATGATAATTTTATCATTAAATTTAAATGGGAAGCTTGATTTTATGAGGTTTAGAGGGTGTAAAAGGGTATGTAAAATAAACTGCGTCTCTAAGTTAATAATTAACAAGTCGACAGTTTATTTTACACCCTCTTTTTAATTTGCAGAATTGAAATCCTTATTAATGTTATCAACAACTTTCTGAATGGCAGCAAATATAATTTTGGATTCGGCAGTAAAAAATTCTCTTCTAGGATCATCCCTGTAGTTGTCTAGTATCTGGTGGATTTCTTTTTCTGCTTTTCTACAATCTGCTACATTCCATTCATTCATAACCATGTATTGGTCAGGGATGCTTGTTTTTGAAAGTTGTTTTGCCCTTTCATCCGGTGAGTTAGTAGTTAAACCAATCTTGAAGGTGTTTTTAGGAAGATAAGCGTTCCGCATCATATAGATATAACCAGAATTTTGCCCATCATATTCTTTTTTGGTTTTATCTGAGATAATTAAATCATCAGTTTTTGCTTCAAAGTAAGTTTCTTTTCTATTAACCCATGTTTTTCCAGTAATCTGTTCTCCATTTTTGTTCTCACCGATTTCGTCTACATTTAGTTTCTTCCAAAATCCTGATTTTTCTACCTTAAATTTATCATCCCTAATCACAAGCCTATTTGGAGAGAATTTGCCATTTTGGTTCAAAACCCAAAGAGTTTTGGTAAATATTTTGAATCTATTTTCTACATTTTTTAGCTCTCTTCTCTTTAAAGGTGTATTTACGCTTTCTTTATACTTGGTATCGTGCTCCTCACATATTATTTTATCTTCAAAGGTGTTATAATAGGTAGGTAAAAATAATACCGCTTTGGCTAACTCAAAGATAGGCTGATAACTATCAAGACCTTTAATTTGTTCTTTGAATAACTCTTCATGATTAGCGTCTTTGAATTCACCTGTTTGATTGATAAAAGCATCTAGCTCATCAGTCATCACCTTAAATGCCTTTCCGATATCCTTTGCAACATATTTTCCATCAATTACTTTTTGAACAAGATCAAACCTACAGCCAACGAAAGTTTTCCATAGGTTTGGATTGTTATTTAGCTGTACAGCCTCTAACTTTACATTTTTATCGGGATCAATACCAATTTTACCTGGGACATTAGAAGGAGGTATTTCTTCAAGGGATTCTGTGATTTTTTCCGTATCAATGACTTCACCTGCTAAAAATAATACAGTTACTTCATTAACATGTCGAACTATTGACACTCCACCAATTACAAATTCTTTTCCATCTTCAGACTTAAATGTTGTTTCTTTTATATCTGCCCCAATATTATAATTAAAGATTATATCTTCTTCTAAATTATCCAATATCGATTCTGTTTCGATATCAAACGCCTCCGAGGTATAATGTTTGAAAAAATCGGCCAAAGATAGAAGATAGTCTTCTTCTTCTAGAAGCTCAAAGTACATTATAGACTTGTCGTATGTAAAAAAAGCTTCTATAAGATTGAACATCATTGGCATTGATCTAAGTCCAAATTTGACGAGGCGTCCATTGAATTCACGCAAGTAATGTCTTATTTCCTTGTCCATGCTCAATCCAATGCCATTATTATTTTGAACATATCCGGTTTTAGAAGCTTTTTCATACTTTTCCTGAATTACTTTCTTTATAGTAGGATTGATCTCATTCATCATTTTATGAGAACTTATCATTTTTTCATACTCAGGAGTTCCCTTTTCTGGAATAATACCCTGTGCAATTTCTATCCTTCTTTTTCTATGTTCTTTCATTTACCTGATAATTTATTTGACTTAGTAGATCTTTTCTGAAAGCATGTTGGGAATATTCTTAAGTTGATTTCTATTGTTTATCCATTCTGTTGCGGAATTATTTTCCAAAGCCTGATCGTATTTTATGTTGAAAAACTCTGAAGTTTTTTTTAATCATAGAAGACATTTTTTTGTCTTGGAATCTCACAAGTAATTGTAAGATTTGCGAAATTCTAAAGTAGTGATATTTGCTGTGAGGCTTAATTTTATGGTTTTTTACTCATCAAGAGTATTCAACCTTAAATCTTTATAGAGTTTAGTGAAAAATTCACCTGGGGTTTTGTTGTAAGCCAATTCAATAAGATACAATTCTTCAGCAAGTAGTTCTGAGCTGATCTTATTAGAGAGATCACGTAACCGTTCTACTGTAATTCCTGTTTTTGCTGAGATTATTGCTCTACTATTTTCTTCGTTTAATAGAAGAAATCCTAAATCTGTTGAGGTATTTTCAAGTTTTTTGTTTTTCAACCTTTTCTGCCAATCAGGATTTAGTTTTGTCTTTGGGAAGACTTTTGTAAGCATATCAACAATATCTGAATTAATAGCTCTATGTATACGGTAAAAGGTATCCGCTGGTAATCTTGATGTAATTCCACTTGATAGTTTACTTAGATCAGGTGCTCTTAATCCTGTGATTTTACAGATATCTGTGCTCTTTAGAGATTGATTTGCAAGATAGGCACCTAATTCATTTTGGTCTGCTGATTTTTTCAATAGCTTTTTTAATAAAAATAGCCTTAAAACACTCTAGAGCCAATTATCTCTGCTTTTGTTTCTTTTGTTTAATGTTTTTGTTTTATAAAAGAAATAAAACAGATATATTCGTATATGAAAAATGGTTTAACTTAAGTTAACCTGTTTTGTTAAAATGTTAATTGAAGAGTCATTGTTGATGAATTCTCATAGGATAACTGAATAAGAAGGTCTAAAGACTCTTGAAAATTGCGAGCAATAAATTAATTAACGGTCATTTTTAAATAAATAAAGTACTGAACCATGAACTCGTATCCAATATCCCTTTTCGAATTAATTATTTGTCCACCTGAGTGATTTGATATTGAGCCAAAATTACTTGTATAACTTCTACTGATTTTCTATCGATGTTATGCAATTAATAGCACAATAATCTCAGAATACTAACCAATAAATCTTAAAACTATATGAAAAAAACGATACAAATAATCGTAATGGCCGCGCTTTGCCTAAATTTTAACCTGAATGCGCAAGTAACGAAGACCACAACTTCCCAACGGAATGTTCCAGTAAAAGGGAAGGTTGTTGATGAGGGAGGGCTGGGGATACCTGGGGTCTCCATAAAGCTGAAGGGAACTGCACGTGTAGTAAGTTCAAACACTGATGGAGACTTTATCATTGATGTTCCCGAAAACACGGTCTTACAAATTAGTCATATTGGCTATATCAGTAAGGAAGTCACAGTAAATAATGAAACTAAATCAATACGTATTTTTCTGAAAGCTGATTCCAGGCAACTTAAGGAAGTTACTGTCAGCACAGGTTACCAAACCTTGCCGCGGGAAAGGGCGACAGGCTCCTTTGAAGTCATTGATAATAAACTGTTCAATCGCACTACTGGAACTGATGTGTTTTCCAGATTGGATGGGATAACCACGGGCATCTTATTTGATAAAAATAACTCGGGTTTAGTAAAAAGCCCTTATGCCGGAATGCGAATTAGGGGAATCAGTGGGTTCAGGGGCACTAAGCCCTTAATTGTGGTGGATAATTTTCCTTATGAAGGAGATCCCAACAACCTTAATCCAAATGATGTGGAGAGCATCACGATCTTAAAAGATGCAGCTGCAGCTTCTATATGGGGGACACGTGCGGGTAATGGTGTTATTGTGATTACGACAAAAAAGGGAAAACTGAATCAATCCTTACGTCTGAGCCTGAATAGTAATGTAACAGTAATGGATAAACCTGATCTCCATTATTTAAAAACAATGAACAGCTCGGATTTAATTGATGTAGAAATAATGCTGTTTAATAAAGGCCACTACGATAGTAAGCTCGATCCTAAGAGCCCATTTTCTGTATTGACTCCTGTTATAGAGCTTCTTGCAAAGACGCGGCCAGGTGGTTCACTAAACCTTGATCAGGCTAAATTACAAATAGATGCATTGCGGAATAATGATGTCCGTGATGATTTTCTAAAATATTTATATAGGAAAGGTATCAATCAGCAATATGCGTTGAATGCCCTATGGGGTGATGCAAAGTCTAATTATTCACTTTCATTAGGTTACGATAAGAACCTGGAAAGTCTTCGGACCAACGATTATAACCGAATCACTGTTCGTTTTAATTCTACCATTAAACCACTAAAGAATTTAGAACTAGAGACCGGTGTTTTTTACATAAAAAATAACGATCGGATACAAAGTACAGCAGCTTCTGTTCAATACGGGAATGTAGATTTAGGATCTGAAAGAGGAATAGTTCCCTATGCCATGCTAGCGGATGATCAGGGAAATCCTTTGCCATTTGATAAAAACTTTAGAGGTGGATATACAGATACCGTAGGTTATGGACGGTTGTTGGATTGGAAATACCGTCCTCTGGAGGATATGAAGATGAATTCTAATATTGGAAGTTCACAGGATATTCTTTTAAATTTTGGAGCCAGATATACCATAAGCCCGATACTTACTGCAGATCTTAAATATCAATACGAGAAAACGAATGGGGAAAACAATGACCTGTATGGACGAAATTCATTTTACGTTCGCAATCAGGTGAACGCGTTTACTCAATTTAACAAGCAGGGAATCACCTTAAGACCTATGCCTTTAGGGGACATTTTGACCAGGAGCAATCATGAATTTAATGCCCATACGCTTCGGGGCCTGATCAACCTGAATAAAACCTGGAATGATAAACACCAGCTTGCTGTTCTTACAGGAACAGAAATTAGAGAAACTCATTCAATTATAAGCGGGAGTAGATTATATGGTTATGATCCGAATACCCTGACCTTTCAGAATGTTGATTTTGTAACGGTATTCCCGCTTATAAATAGAGAGTATGGGGCTGCAACTATTAAAAATGTAGACCAATCAGCATTTAACGATAATCTATATCGCTTTGTATCGCTATTTGCGAATGCCTCCTACACTTATCACGACAAGTACATTGTTTCTTTAAGTGCACGTAAGGATCAAGCGAACCTTTTCGGTGTGGCCAGTAATAAAAGGGGTACACCGCTGTGGTCGGCTGGTACTTCATGGGTAATTTCTAAGGAAGGGTTTTATAATTCTGAATTATTGCCTTATCTAAGACTCAGAATGACCTATGGCCATAGCGGTAGGGCCGAGGAGTCAGTTCCAGCCTATGCAACGGTGAGTTATCTGCCGGGAAGTACGCCAACAAATTATCCATATGCGCTGAGTAACAATCCACCGAATTCTCAACTGAGGTGGGAGAAAATAGGCATGTTTAATCTGGGGCTGGATTATTCGTTTAGGAATAACAGGATAACCGGCAGTGTGGAGTATTATAACAAGCGTTCTAAGGATTTAATTGCCGCTGCACCTGTTGATCCGAGTACGGGCTTTCAGAGTTTGTTACACAATAGTGCCGAGATTCATGGGCAAGGTGTAGATGTCCAGTTGAACACCATAAATCTTCCTGTAGGTGATTTTCAATGGACTACAAACCTGCTGTTCAGCTATAACAAGTCTATAGTTGCCAAATACTTTTTAAAGAATAGTGATGTGGGAAATTATGTCCGTAATGGAGGCAGAGCAAATGCAGTAGTTGGTATGGACTATTATGCATTGTATGCCTATCCCTTTGCAGGGCTTGATCCTACTAACGGTGATCCAATGGGTTATTTAAATGGTGAACCGAGTAAAGCTTATGTCGACATACTGCGGGCAAATGCGCCGATTTCCGATATCAAGTATTTTGGTTCAACACGTCCTCGTTATTTTGGAGCTGTTCGCAATGATTTTTCATGGAAGGGATTTTCATTGTCCATGAAAATAAGCTATAGGTTTGATTACTTCTTCAGGAGGGAGGGAATTAACTACGGTTATTTATTTGATTCGAGTTTTGGACATGCTGATTTTGCAAATAGATGGCAGCAACCTGGAGATGAGAAAAGAACTACTGTGCCTTCCATGATTTATGGAGATCCTGTACAGTATTATAAAGATCAGTTCTATGCTCTGTCCTCAGCATTAATCGAAAAGGGAGATAACATACGCCTGGATGATGTTAACTTGAGTTATACCTTTCCAAAACAGCAGCTTTTTCTAAAAGAGCTAAAGCTCTTTGCTAATGTATACAATGTCGGCATCCTTTGGAAGGCAAATAAGGTGGGATTAGATCCTGATTATGGAACGGGAAATAACATCCCTCCATCACGCACAATGGTGTTCGGGCTCACCGCAAATTTCTAAACAGAATCTTATGTCTAATCAAAAATATACACTCATGAAGACTAAAAAAATATTTATCGTTTTGCAATTTTTCTGCTGTTTGTCATTTACATCCTGTCAGAAGTTTTTGGATGCTAAACCTGATAAAAAACAGGTGATCCTAAGCTCACTAAAAGATTGTCAGGCCTTACTGGATGATTATCGTACCATGAATGCCAGCTTTCCTTTTGATGGAGAGGTTTCGGCTGATAATTACTATCTCCTAGGTTCTGCCTGGCTGGCCTTAAGAGATGTAAAAGATAGAGATACCTATATATGGAGCCCTATGGGAGAGCATTTCATCTCTCAATGGTTAAATCCTTACAAGGTGATCTACAATGCCAATTTAATTCTGGAGACATTGGATAAATTGCCTAAGGGGCAAGGCCAACAGAAGGAATGGAACGAAATAAAAGGTGCAGCTTTGTTCTATAGGGCTTATGCTTTTTATCAGGTAGCAGTTTTATTTGCACAGCCCTACAAGGCAGAAACTGCCAATCGACTTCCAGGAATCCCTATTCGATTAACTCCGGACCTTGCTTTTCAATCAGAGAGAGGAACCCTGCAACAAACTTATAGTCAGATCATTGAAGATTTAAAGGAATCCCTGGAATTGTTGCCTACAAATCAAATTTTGCCAGTAAGGCCAAGTAAGGCAGCAGCTTACGCTGCCCTTGCACGTACTTATCTGACCATGGAAGATTATGGGAAAGCAGGGGCCATGGCAGATGAATGTTTGAAGCTCAAAAATGCATTGATCAATTACAATGACTTAAACTTAAACTCCGCAGCACCAATGAAGCAGTTTAATGAAGAAGTTATTTTTCATTCTGTGGCTTTAACTGCAACTCCCTTGGCCATTAGCATCTGTAAAGTAGATCCAGATTTAATGCTTTCCTATGTCAGTCCTGACTTGAGGAAGAAAGCTTTTTTTAAGCTGAATACCGACAACTCTTATTCATTTAAAGGGAATTATGATGGTAAGGCCAATGGGATTTTATTTAATGGATTGACAACTGCGGAAATTTATCTCATTCGGGCAGAATGTAATGCCAGGGCAGAAGATGTAGCAGGCGCTATGCGGGACTTGAACACCCTTATGCGCAACCGATGGGATAAGAATATTACCTACATTCCTTTCGTTGCGTTAAATGCGCTGGATGCTTTAAAACAGGTGCTACAAGAACGCAGAAAGGAATTGGTGTTTAGAGGTTTGCGTCTTACGGATTTAAGGAGACTGAATTCAGATCCGCGTTTTGCAATATCCATTGCCCGTAAGCTAACCATCGAAGGAGTAGAGCAAACCTATTCATTACCAGCAAATGATCCAAGATATACACTGTTGATCCCAGAACTGGTGATGCAGTCTACCAACATGATTCAAAACCCTAGACCCTAGATAAGCTGATGAGAACAATTAAATTTTGTCTGATGGCCTTGCTTTGCCTGATGTACTTTAGTGTGGCGGCTCAGACCGTAAACACCCTCAATTATAAAACCCCATTGTTTAAGCTTGATCCGGAACAAGCAGAGAATAAAGGCGATTACCTTCGGTATTCTGTAATATCGGGATACAGAGCAGGAGTTGACCCAAGGATAGGATCATCGGAGGATAGCGTCAGTAAAACCCATCGTTTTTACATGTTGAACTATTCAAGAATGCAGCTTTGCCTGAATGCCTATTCAGAATTTTTTATCCGTCCCAATCAAGTGATTTTGAATGTTAAAGATCCTGCTATGTATCGCAAGAATTTGTATTGCTATGAACTCATTACTCCGGGAAGTATGTATCATCATACTGCTGAGAAAAAGAGAGCAGACTGGGATTGTTGGTATCAATTGATGAAGGACGATGTGCCTGTAAGGTTGGGCGTAAGCTGTAAGCGGATAGATAAATACCCGGTAAAGTGTCTTGTTTTGGTTAGAACTGACAGCAAAGATAGAATTAAGACCAAGGGAGCTGAGTCAAAGGTGCTGGTCGATTCTGAAGTCAAACATTTTTACAATGTTCCAATTCGCCGGCTTGTGGAACAGCTGAATGCCTATCCTGAAAACCCACAGGTTGTGGATGAAACCCAGTATAAGGGAATGGTTGATTTAGCAATTCCGGTAAACTCATTTACAGATATTAAGCAGCTCAGGCTTGCTTTGCAGCCTTATGGCTTGGATTTGAAAGAAGCCGTGAGAGAATTAAAAGTTTTTGTGATTACTGAAAATAAGAAATAATGAAGAAGATAAATGTGTTTGTACTTTGTTTAATGTTTGTCCAACTGGCTGTGCTTGCGCAGAACCCAAAAGCTCCTAAAGGACTTACTGTTGGAGATGCCGTTCCGGATCTTCTGATTGCGGAAATTATAAATTTCAAAACAGGAAAAGCTAGGATCTCTGATTTTAAAAACTCCCTATTGATCTTGGATTTCTGGGATACCAATTGCTCCAGTTGTATTGAGGCTTTGCAACGAATGGATAGTTTACAAAGGCAATTTGGCGACAAGATTACAATTCTCCCGGTAAGCTGGCAGGATAAAGATTTGGTTGCCAAATTCTTTAAAACCAATAAGTATGTGAAAAATCTAAAGCTTCCCTCAGTAGTGGAGGATCAAGTTCTTAAATCCTACTTTAAACATTTGACCATTTCACATGAGGTTTGGATTTACAAAGGTAAAGTGGTGGCCATTACGGGTTCTCCTTATGTAACTGAGGATAATATTAAAGACGTTTTGGAGGAGAAACTGATCAATTGGCCGATTAAAAATGAAATTGCTGGATATGATTATAATCTGCCTTTGATGCATATTGATACCAATGTGTCTAGATATCTAGGTTCCGATTTTATAGAGTATTCAGCCATTACAGGGTATAAAGATGGGGCGTTATGGAAAGCGGGACATACTAAAGATACTTTGAAGAGGACAGTAAGAAATTACATGATTAATTTTCCGATTGTTCAGCTGTACCATCAGGCAATGTCAAAAATAAAAATGGCTCCATTTTCTACTATTCCGGAACATGTGATATTAGAAGGCAAAGATAAGTCGACATATTTTTACAATTCAAGGGATGGTTTTCAGGAAGAATGGACAAGAAAGAATGCCTTGTGCTATGAGACAGTACTGCCAGATTCATTAACAGAAGCAGCGCAAGGGAAAAGAATGGTGGAGGATTTGGACCGTTTGCTGAGGTTAAGGGGGAGGGTAGAACGTAGAAAGATGCCTTGTTTGGTGTTGGTTCAAAAAGGAGAACTGAATCCTAAACAAATGCATAAAACGGATGTGGCGACAAGCATATTCCGGATTGTGATGTCTATAAATATCGAAAGGAAGTATCCTCCCGTTGTTGATGAGACTGGGTTTAAAGGTGAAATCTATTTGGGGAATTGGACTACCGTAGCAGAGCTGAAATCGTTACTGCGGCAAAAAGGATTTGATCTCCTGGAAGAAGAACGTGAGGTAGATACTTTCGTGTTAACCGAACTGGATTAAGCTAAAGAAAATACAGGGGCGCATTTTTGCGCCCCTGTTCTGGTACTGATTAAGAAGTTAGCTTCCTTAAGCTTTTAATTCAACATTAGGAGTACTCGTCGCAGCATCTAATGCGAGCACCATTTCCTTTAAGATTGCTTCATCAATAATAGGTTGGTTACTACCGTCATCAAACGTATTTATAGCACAGATGTGAACGGTTCCGAAACATGATGGTGCTACAGTTGATTTTACATAACTGGACTCTAATGTAGGATCTTGTAATAATTGTCTAACAAACCAAGCGTTCGCCATAATTTTAGTGCTTTTGTACATTAAAAAGCTAAATTTTAATTCATCTGCCTACTCTGTTTAAGGTTTTCAGCGAGTCCCTTTTTTATTCAACTGATTTAACTACACCTTCCGGTGAGGTGTTTGCCAGCATTAAACTTTGCTTGAGTGCAATGTTGGCTTACCAATATTTAGCATGAATACTGGCTTTTGTTGATACGATCGTTTAACATTATCAAATTTAGAAACTTGTTTTTAATAAAAACCAGACGCAAAAGTTGTTTATTTCCAGATAGTATTGTTTATTGGTTATTTTCAGACACAAGTTGTAATTTTTTACAGACAGGCTTTATTAGGTGATTTGTTGCAGTAAAATTTACTTTTTTATAATTAATTTCATTGTTTGATCATTAATTTTAAGCGCTCATGGAAAATTATCAATCAATACTTTGGAATATTAAATGGAAATTGTCTCGCAGGAATGCTAAAAAGAGAATTTATCTCCAATTTGTAGATTTGATTCAAATGGAATTTGAAAGAGGTAATGTTCCTTTTGGTTTAAAAATGCCGGCAATAAGAACATTAGCTTCCGTTTTTAAGGTTAAACCTCATGTTGTGGAAAGGGCTTATGCGTTTTTAGTTTCAAAAGACCATGTTTTATATGCGGTTCCTGGAATCGGGACTTTTATGCACACTCCGGTGATGAAAGATGGCCATATCAAAGAGGTGTTGTTTGGCAAGTTTAAGTTCAATAAAACACTAGGTAAATCCGTTGAGGAGGACACAAAAGGCGTGATGAATATTCTTACGATTGGGTCTGTTTACCAGCCTCCCCGTTCAAAAACTTATGAAGTATTTAACGATATACACCATCAAAAGGATACGATAGAGGTAAGGACTCATGGGAAATATTATTTTCCTGAAGCACTGAAAATTCTTAAAAATAGAGGGATTATAGACAATGAGGATCAGCTTTGTATTATTCCAAGGGGGTTTGCACTCTATAAAGTTATGAGGTGTTTAATAAAAGATGGGGATGATGTGGTATCGGTCTCGGAGGCAGATTTGCAATTCATGGAGCTTTGTCGGAATCTTCATTTAAAAGTTTCTATTACCGGTGCTGATGAAAAGGGAATGAGTGCAGATGGTTTGGAGCGGATTTGTAAGGAAAAGGATGTTAAAGTGGTGATCATTAGACCAAGGCCTGATTTTCCCGTACCTGTTAGTATGAAGAAGGACCGTTGGAAACAGATTGTGGCACTTTCTGTGAAATTCAATTTCTGTTTACTGGTGATGGATTATGATTATGAGTTTTGCAGGTCGGGGGCCAAAGATCTGCAAATTTCCTTGCAAACTGCAACTGTCGTATATATTGCTCCTTTAAGCAACCTCACGCTTCAGTTCCACCAAATTGGTATGGTTGCCGGACCTAAGGATTTTATTTCCTTGTTAAACAAGCGGGTCAAAAAATGTTATGATGGAGGGGATTATTTATTGGAAAGGGGGATGGCTGGATTGTGTGCCAGTGGGGAGTTGAGTTCCTATGTAAGGACGGTGAATAAGCGCTGCAAAGCAGGAGAGTATAGTCTTGATGTGATCTTTAAAAGTTACATAGCGGATGAAGCGCATTTAATCTTGCCCGATTGGGGGACTTTTGCTTTTGTTGGCTTAAATGCTCCGCTCAATCCCGTTTCAATCAGCGCTTTATTAGATACGGAGCTTTATCATAATGAAGGAAACTTATGGTTTAATCCTGATGCTCCTGTAAATGCGTTACGTATTAGCCTCTGTATAGATAGGTGGAATCCTGTAGAAATCATATTCAAAGGGATCAGAGGGGGCAATTAATTAATAGAATAGTTCATTAAAATAAGCGATTTGTCCGAGTAGCGCTGAGGTATCAGGGGGCTTGTTATTTTACTGCAGCACATACTGTTTGGTGGAAGAAGTATAACAATAAAATTTAAACTTATGGTACAATAAAATCATGGTTATTAGGTTTAACGCTTTGTCACTATATTTGAGATATGATTGATGTAATTGATTTCGAACAGTCAGTAAAAGATGGTCGCTTGCCGGATGGATTGCCTGTGTATTTGCAGGCGCTATGGTACGATGGAACCGGTGATTGGAAAACTGCGCATGATTTGATTGATCAGTTAACAGATCCGCGTTCAGCGCATATCCATGCCTACCTACATCGCAAGGAGGGCGACAATTGGAATGCAGACTATTGGTATAAAAGGGCTGGAAAGCGCAGACCTCAGATTAGTTTAAACGAGGAATGGGAAATGCTGGTCAAGGAATATTCCCAATAAATACGGTAATCATTAAAAACTAAACCGGAATGAATAAAGACATACAGGCTTATAATGATTCACAATCGGCTACAGATTCTGAAATCTGCAATGTTTTAATGGCCGAAATCAGTCGCAACTTACCTGAGGCGGAAAGTAAAATCTGGCATGCCCACCCGGTTTGGTTTATAGCTGGCAACCCAATTGTTGGCTATAGTAAACTTAAAGCCGGTATCCGTTTGATGTTCTGGAGCGGTGCTGATTTTGATGAACCTGAGTTAAAAATAAACACCGGGAAATTTAAAGATGCGGCTATTACCTATACTGCTATTGAACAGATCAACCCAGATGACCTGGCACGCTGGATCGAAAAGTCGAAACGCATACAATGGGACTATAAAAACATCGTCAAAAGAAAAGGCGTTTTATTACGATTGAACCCTTAAAATCTAACCTTCAAATCAGCTTCCCGGTAATCAATTTTTGTACAGAACTTTACGGTTTTCCATTTTCTGATGATTTTTTAGTTTATACAATGTTATATTTCAATGAAATAATAAAACACTCATCAAAATGATAGAAGTTTTAATGCCAATGATGAGGTTTTCTCTTCAATGACCTTCCGGTAGATGTTATTACCGAGATGGGGGAAGATTAAAACTAAACGGTTATTTATAACGTCAGCTCGCATTATGACGAAGTACTCCAGAGCATCCAAAAGATTTTTTTTAGCAGATCAATTGTATTATTCATTAAGATTGATCTGCTTTTACGATAGCCAATCTTTAATGGTGGGGATAGTTTAAGAAGGTCTTCGCTAGGGATAAAATCAATGCAAATATTTTTATGTGGAATAATAATGTAATTACCCCAAATAGGTAACTTTTCACCAGTTTTTTTAATTAATGATTGATCATCTTTAAGTGAATTCTTATCGGTATTTAATGATAATATTACATCATTTGTTTCGACTTTTAGGGACTTTCGATATGTTGACCTCCCCCCGCAAAACAGCAACAATTTTTAATTAGTTAATTACCTGCAATTTTACAATATTGCATTGTAAATATTTTTTTATGAAAAAAATTGCGCTCTTAGTACTCTCGTTTTTTATCTCCTACGTAGCATTTTCTAAATCGGATAAGGTTCCAAAGCAATTACAAGGCTTTTGGCAGTATAATAATACAAATGCCGGTAATTGGAATGGACCTTTGATTGGTGAAAATTTTGTTGATTATCAATATCAAATTTACAAAGTTGATAGTGTTACCACTACGGACGATGGCCTTAAACTTTGGTTAAGGTCTGATCAGGACAAATTGAATCTCACCATCACAAATATAAAAGAAGGAAAAGCTGTTCTCCTTTTTAGCACCTGGGAAAAACCATTGAATTGTACCTGGTTTAACACCGATCCAGATGTGAAACTTTACGAAAAGAATAAGAGCCCGGAAAAGTATAATAAGAAATGGGTGCCGGAAGGTTTAAACCCCAACCTCTTCTCGATCTCGAAAAACAAGGTAAGTTATTTGGGAAAAAATTGGGAGCTGATCTGGGCGGGCCGCTATTTAAACAGAGAAGATCGCATTTTAGTAAAGCATAAAGATGATTACCAGATATTGTATATCAGTGATAACGATAAAACTATAAAAATTGTAAGCCAGGCATTTAACGACGTTTTTAGTCCGATAGCAACAAACCCTTCAATTTACAAAATCAAGGGTAACTGGATTGGAGAGGATACGAACGAGTGGGTATATGGATTTTATGAAAATTATGCCATTTACGATAGTAAATTATGGAAGTACAAAACGCTAAACTTCGGAAAGGAAGTTAATACCGTTTTAACTAATGGTACTCAAACTAAAACGCTGTCAATTTCAATATTGAATGACAGTACTGCTGTAATAAATGACGGGGCTGGCCAAAAAACTTTTTACCGTCAGACCGGACCGTTTAGAAACAGTAAGCTGCCAGATCATAAAGAATTTTATGATTCTAAATTTGCAAAAGTCGACACCGCTATCATTACTGGTGTGCTAAGAAATGCAGGCAACAAGCAGCCTTTCTCTGTTGGTATAAAAAATCCACTATTGGGCAAGCAGGAAAATTTTTATGGCGATTTGGATAGCAATGGCTTTTTTACGGTTAAAGTACCTTTATTAAATACATCTCAGGTTTTTTTAGACTGGGGAAGAACTAACGGTAGCGATGTAATTGAACCGGGGGAACGGTATTTTTATTTTGTAGATGAAGCTACTAACCTTAGAACTACTATGGGTAAAAATGCCCGTTTTCATAATGAACTGGGAAACTATAAGATATACGAAGCATTTTATACAACTCAAGACCGATATGAGGCCATGGACAAATTGAAACCAACAGCCTTTTTGATCGAAAAATCTAAAGACTTTGACAAATCAGCCGCAATGATTAAAAAGTATGTTAATGATCACCCTAATCTAAGTAAGCGTTTTAGATATTTTATGGATGAATATAGTAAATATAGGCTGGGGAGTGATTTAATGCAAAGACGCTTTACATTAGATCGCCAAAACAGGGAGCGCTTTCCTGACCACTATATGCAATATGTAACGGATAGCCTATACAAACAACAGCCCCCTAAACCAAGTACATTGATCAGAGATTTTGATATTTTTGCTACTGATTATTATGGTTATTATGGCGACAAAACAGAGGTTTCTGTAAGTCATGCTGATGTATTATTCGATTTAGTAGAAAAGGGGAAAATTCCGGTTAAACCGGAAGAAAAAAAGGCTTTAATTGCAGAAAAGGCGTTCCTTGAATATTCAAAGAACGTAAAAGATAGTGCCCAACTCAGCAGACTTTCGGAGGCTTACAGTCTTGCTTATAGAAAATTAACGGGGGATATTTCAAGTCGGAATAGTGCATTAGTAATGCGTATGGCAGATTATGCGGTCACGTTGAAAGCTGTTCAACGAGATTTTGGAAGTATAGAAAAGGCTACAGAAGAATCATTAAAAAATCTCCTCTTTACAAAAATTTTATTTGGTCTCTATGAACAGATTCACCAGCCAATTGCAGAAGAGGACCTTCAAAAATTCAGGAGGCAAATTAGCAATCCGTTTTTAGTAGCTCTGGTTAATGATAAGCAGGCACAGTATAAAAAATTATCGAACACTAGTATCAGCTATGCGGAAAGCCTGAAACGTACGGATCATTTAAAAGATGCTAAAAATGCAGATTCTCTTTGGACTGTACTGACCAAACCGTATGTAGGAAAAGTAATTTATGTTGATTTTTGGGGCACCTGGTGTGGACCTTGTCGTGCAGAAATGCCTTTTGTAGCCGATCTTAAGAAAGATCTTAAAGGTAAAGATGTGGTGTTTATGTATTTTGCTAATAATTCGCCTATACCAATCTGGGAAAACATAATCAAGGAATTCAATTTAACGGGTGAGCATATGGTGCATTACAATTTGCCCGATAACCAGCAATATATGTTAGAGAGAAGACTTTCCATAAGTAGTTTTCCAACTTACCTCTTAATAGATAAGCAAGGGAATGTAACTAGCATGAAAGCGCCAAGACCAAGTGATCGTGTAAAACTAGTGGAGACCATAAAGGGGATGTTATAAAATACCCTAAATCATTTTACAACTTGTGGCAATTCATTAATTGCCTGCTCATGACGAGACACTGTTATAAAGCCGATAGACCTAGAAATTATTTGACAATCAGGTATAACCCTTTATCATTATCTTTAAAATATGATTGATGTAATTGATTTCGAACAGTCAGTAAAAGATGGTCGCTTGCCGGATGGATTGCCTGTGTATTTGCAGGCGCTATGGTACGATGGAACCGGTGATTGGAAAACTGCACATGATTTGATTGATCAGTTAACAGATCCGCGTTCTGCGCATATCCATGCCTACCTGCATCGCAAGGAGGGCGACAATTGGAATGCAGACTATTGGTATAAAAGGGCTGGAAAGCGCAGACCTCAGGTTTCTTTAAACGAGGAATGGGAAATGCTGGTCAAGGAATATTCCCAATAAATACGGTAATCATTAAAAACTAAACCGGAATGAATAAAGACATACAGGCTTATAATGATGCGCAATCGGCAGCAGATTCTGAAATCTGCAATGTTTTAATGGCCGAAATCAGTCGCAACTTACCTGAGGCGGAAAGTAAAATCTGGCATGCCCACCCGGTTTGGTTTATAGCTGGCAACCCAATTGTTGGCTATAGTAAACTTAAAGCCGGTATCCGTTTGATGTTCTGGAGCGGTGCTGATTTTGATGAACCTGAGTTAAAAATAAACACCGGGAAATTTAAAGATGCGGCTATTACCTATACTGCTGTTGAACAGATCAACCCTGATGATCTGGCACGCTGGATCGAAAAGTCGAAGCGCATACAGTGGGACTATAAAAACATTGTCAAAAGAAAAGGCGTTTTATTACGCTTAAACCCTTAAAATCTAACCTTCAAATCAGCTTCCCGGTAATCAATTTTTGTACAGAACTTTACGGTTTTCCATTTTCTGGTGATTTTTTAGTTTATACATTGTTATATTTCAATGAAATAATAAAACACTCATCAAAATGATAGAAGGTTTAATGGCTAAGAACTTCAATACCTTCAATGGTAAGAGCCCCTATATCGATTACTTCGCTTTCGAAAAGGGAATACAAAGTGGGATGCCTAATTGTGCAAATGCAGAAGTTTTTGTCTTCAATAATTTCCCCGTAGATGTCTCTACCGAGATGGGGGTTGATTTTTTACTGGTGATTGCAGTTGAAGATATCAGTAGAAATTACCATCAAATAATCCAGAGTAACCGTAGGGTTTATCTTCATAATTTGATCTTACCGGTGAAGGTGGTTCCAAATTGGGAGGCTGCTGAGATTGTAGTTGAGGATGGGTTCTTTAAGGCTGGGAATGAGGTGTTGGATTACTCGGAGGAACTTACTGCTCTTGGATATGGGATGAGGGACTATCTTGGGGATAAATGTGGTTTCATCAAGGAGAAAGTTTTTGTTCATCCATTGGTTTTTGTTGTAAATAAGACACTGGGTGCTACGGAAGGACATTTGATGGCGGAGACTTTTAGTTTTGAGGCTTTTCTATATTATTTGAAGTGTTGCGGCCAGGATATCTTTATTTCTTATGCGCCTTGGCGGAATACAGGCGGTTTTAGCCTAATCACTCAGGATGTGAAGCGGATCATAGATCAGGCCTCTAGAGATAGCAAAACGGGCTTTATTACTCAAAAAAAGATTGATAGGATTTCTAAGGAGATTTCGGCCTCACATGATATTTTCGAAGAACTCGGTAAGCGTATGGTGATCATAGAAGGTAAAGCGGGAACTGGAAAGACTTCTGAAATCTTGTTATTAATGATGCGGTGTATCGACTTTGGTCAGAATACCTTATTTCTTACTTTCAATAAGCTTCTGGTTTTTGATATTGCCAGAACGCTAAAATCATACATTTCTCAGCGAGAATACCAAAAGGATCATATTCGGGGTGAGCATTCGGTGATGAATTTACATCGTTATATGCATAAGCTATCCAGGTCTATTGGATTGCTTCATTTGATGTCGGAATCCAGGATATTAGAAGTCGGGAAATTGCTTGACGACCGAGTAGTAATTGTGGGACAGTTTATCAAGGATTTCCTGACTAAAAAGGAAACGCCGACAATGGATTATAAGATTATTAACCCACTTAAGACTGCTTTCCAGAACAGTGGGCTGGAGCGGGGAGTAATTGAGGTGGGAATCGATGTCGCCAATTATATCAATAAAAAGGCTGCATATGATGTCTCCAACATCGATGGTACGTTAAGAAATTTTGCTGGTTATAAAAAAGAATTGCTTTCCAAAATAGAAGGAGATAAAATATTCCTGGCCGACTACTATAAGGTGCTGGAGAATACATTAGTTGCCATCCGAAATCCTGATGAATACTTCGAAAAATATAATATCGGAGATAAGTTTGAACTGTTATCTCTTGCGATGAATCTTTCAGATAAGCACAAGGAAGAAGACGGTTTAAAGATCAACCAGGAAGCATTTTTGTCTAGTATGAATCAAAGGGTTTCGCGGCGAAAACGTAGAAGAACTCTTTTTATTGACGAGGCCCAGGATTGTCATCCATTTGAGCGTGAACTGCTACTTTCTATTTTTGGAGTTAAAAATATTGTAGTGAGTAGTGGGGGCTATGAACAGTTGATCAGACACGTGGAACTCTGCAACTGGAATTTTTTCAATAATAGGAAACTTATAGGTAGCCCAAACCGAAAAAGAAATCAGAAAAAAACTGTTCTTGAAGTTGAAAACCAGTTCAGTATATTCAGTCCAGAGGATTTTTCAGTAAATATGGCAGCTGAAGAAGAGGCTGATTTAGCAATGGATCAGGTAACCTGGTATAAGAAAGGGCGTAAATCTTATCGGGTGAAGAAGTCCATTCTAGATTTCTGTAATTATTTTGCTCAACGTTGTCACATTTCACTCGGTCTTCAGGCAGTCGAATCTGAAGATCAGGGAGAGATTATCTTTGATTTTAGACCCAACCCATCTGAACAGCAAATTAAAATCGAGATCGATAAGTTGCTAAAAGATGCGGATCTAAATGGCTGTACGCCATATGAGGGCTTGCTGATGCTAATTGATGCGAATGCCAAGACCGATGAGATTGGGGGTACAGGATTTCTGAAATCACCAACAATCAATGAATATGGGAATATTGAAGATTCTTACTTTAAACCAAAAAGACTTTGGAAACATTCCGAAACATTACAGGAAGATATTATGCTTTGGGACGGTGCAGTTGAGGATAAGAATGGGTTGGGATTGCCTGCTCCCTACGAGAGCAGATTGATTTATTATGAGTCTTGCAGGGGGCTGGAAGCCTGGTCTGTTGCTTGTTTTAGCCTTGATCGTTTCTTCTCAAGTAAATTGGAGCATCCGGATGCTGAAAAGTATCTGATCGAAGAGGAAAGAAAAAAGGCGATGCAGGGCTTGGAAATTACCAATGAGGATCGTAAGATGATGTTTGCGGGCACCTGGGCATTAATGGCGCTTACCAGGGCAATGGACAAGGTATATATTGGAATTGATAAGAGGGAATCTGAGTTGGGAAAGCTCGTAATGGAATATATCAAGACCAATCCGAAGAATGTAAGGGTAATTAATTAACGATCTCCAAATGAATTTTATAATTACGGGTGCAGCCGGTTTTATCGGCTCACATTTAACAGCCAAGCTGCTTGCCCTTCATCACCGGGTGATCGCTATTGATAATTTATCGACTGGCTTTCTGCATAACCTTGATCTTGTCAAAGATCATCCTAATTTGACTGTGGTTGTTGCTGATGTTCAGCAGTTAACTGACTGGGAGCAATATGCCATTCAGGGTGATGTTATTGTTCATCTGGCAGCTACAGTAGGGGTGAAAAAAGTATGTGCAGATGCTCATGATACGTTAACGAATAATCTGGACAGTACTGCAGCGATACTTGATGTAGCGGGAAGAAAGAAGTGTAAAGTGTTTTTTGCAAGCACGTCTGAAGTTTATGGGCAGTCTGATAAAGGCCATCTTTCTGAAACTGATGCGCTAAGTGTTTACACGACTGATCAGGGGCGTAGTTCTTATGTCATCTCTAAATTGACAAATGAGATCAGTTGCTTAAATTCTCATCAGTTGAAGTCTGTACCAGTGATCATAGGTAGATTTTTCAATGTGACAGGTGGAAATCAGAAAAGTGAATTCGGTATGGTGATTCCTACGTTCATTAACAATGCCATGGCCGGTACAGCAATCACTCTTTACAACGATGGCTCACAACGAAGAAGCTTTTGCTATATCGACGACCTATTGCGCGCTATTGTTGATTTAATTGCAGAACCAGGAGCCTGGGGAAATATCTTTAATATCGGCAGTGATACCTCGATAACAATTAAAGAACTTGCAGAATACATTCGCATGAAATGCAATTCTGCTTCAGAAATTGTAAACACCCCAATGCCACCGGAAAGAGCTGCGAAATCTGAGGTTTACAGCAGACTACCATCATTGGAAAAAATCTATGAATTTATACAGTGGAAACCAGAAGTTCATTGGCAGGATTCAGTTGCGATGATCATTGAAAAAAAGGAAAAGGATCTAAGGGGAGAAATGCTGTGATCAATGGATTCACTATAGATCTGGAGGATTGGTTTTGTTCTCACAATCTATTAGGGGCCATTCGTTATGAGGATTGGGATAAATTGCCTGGAAGGGTAGTTGAACCAACCATGCGAATTCTTGAATTGCTAAGCAAGGCTCAATGTAAGGCTACCTTCTTTGTATTGGGTTGGATAGCGGATCGTTATCCTGAGCTGATTAAGATGATCGCTGCGGAAGGTCATGAGATTGCTTCTCATGGCTATTCACACCGGCTAGTTACAAACATGAACAGCGCATCCTTCAAAGCTGATCTTCAAAAATCTGTTGCCGCTATACATCATGCTTGTGGTATCCAACCAAAAGGATTTAGGGCACCGGCATTTACAGTCGTAAAATCTACTTTATGGGCCTTAGACGAACTTGTGGAACAGGGTTTCCTTTATGATTCTTCCATTTATCCAACGGGTGTACATCCTGATTATGGGATTGGAGATGCGCCGCTTAACATTTTTAACCCATTAAAAGAGCTCATCGAGATTCCTCTTTCCTGCGCTTCCGTTTTCGGGAGAAATATTCCATGCAGTGGCGGCGCATATTTACGCTTTCTTCCTTATCCTGTCTATAAAAAATTGGTGGACAAGGTGATTTCTTCGGGGAGAAGCTATATATTTTACATTCATCCATGGGAAATTGATGCTGAAATGCCTCGCGTTAAATTATCGGGCTTAAAACACATCAGGCATTATACAAACCTATCCTCCACATTTAGCAAAATGGAAAGACTGTTACGGGATTTTGAGTTTACATCCTTAGAAAATGTACTTAGTAAACATCATAGTATGGTTTTAAAAAACGGACCAGGCAAACAACATGGATAAATCTAATGATGCAATCAACTTACCCTATCTGCGTTTTCGTAGGTTTCTTGAACTTTTATTGATTCTGGTTCTTTCGCCTATATTTCTGCTGATCTTTTTACTAGCTGCGGTTTGGATTATTCTGGACTCGCCAGGGGATATTTTATTCTCTCAGCTCAGACCGGGTAAAAATGGAAAGTTGTTCAAAATTTACAAATTCCGAAGTATGTATGATGGCGCTGATTCCAGATTTTTAACCTTAAAAAATGATCATCGCATCACCAAAAGCGGGCAATTCATCCGTCGCTATCGGATAGATGAATTGCCGCAGATTTATAATATTTTAAAAGGCGAGATGAGTCTGATCGGTCCAAGACCTGTACCGGTAGAGTTTCTCGCCCGGTATGAACAGCAAATCCCAAATTATCAATTGCGCCATCGGATCAGACCTGGCATTACAGGCTTGGCGCAGGTTAGGCAAGGATATACTACAACAGTTGCAGAAGAAGCTATAAAATTGAAATACGACTTGTTCTATATCAAATCGCTCTCTTTCCGGATGGATCTGGTTATTATGCTACATTCTTTAAAAGGAATGAGGAAATAAACTAGGATTCGAATTTTTTACTCAAGGCATTAAACAGTGACTCTTCCTGTTTATAAAGATCGATATCCACATTATTTATTTCAAACTCAGTAGTAAAATAAAACGTCATTACCTTGTGAATATGAATTTTGAAGTTTAACTTTATGTATTGGCTTTGTTTGCTGATTGTCAGGTATTTAAATTACGTTTTTTAAGCTCAAAGAACCAATTTCATTAGGATTATTATTAACCAATTTAATATAAAATCTCAAGAAACGCTCATGTGTCAAAAACATAACCCATCGAAAAGGGAATGTATTATTCCTCCGTACATGATGAACAAAATCATGGATACTAATACCGAATCATCCGCATTTAAGCATGCAGTCTTCAGTTCTTCAAATGATAACTATTTCAGAAGTAGGAGAAAATTTTTGTCAAAATTAAAACCTGAGGCACAAATGATGTTGATGGATAAGTCCTTTCAACAGGAGGCTGGAAAGCCGACTGTGAACCGAGAGGTTTATACTGCTGGACACAAGAAAAAACAACCTGGAACATTGTTGCGTTCCGAAGGTGGGAAGCCTGTTGAGGATAAGGATGTTAATCATGTTTATGATGCTGCAGGGTACACCTGGGATTTTTACAACACCATTTTTTCAAGGAATTCCATAGATAACAAAGGCCTTAAACTTATCCAGACCGTACATTATGATTCAAAATACAATAATGCTTTTTGGGATGGGCAACAGATGGTTTATGGGGATGGTGATGGCAAAATATTTGGTTCATTCACGAGTGATATTGATATTATCGGACATGAATTGACACATGGGATCGTCCAGTATGAATGTAATCTTGCTTATAAGGATCAGAGTGGGGCGCTCAATGAAAGTCTTGCCGATATTTTCGGTATCATGATCAAACAGAAGACACTTAACCAGGATGTCACTCAATCGAACTGGCTGATCGGAGAAAATGTACTTAATGGTAAAGATTATGCTTTAAGATCTCTTAAAGCACCGGGAACAGCTTATGTAAATCATCCGGAAATGGGTACCGATCCTCAACCTAATGATATGAGTGGTTATGTGAATGATCCTTTTGATAGTGGGGGAGTTCATTATAATTCCAGTATTCCAAATCACGCATTCTATGTAGCAGCATTTAATACTGGAGGCTATGCATGGGAAAAGATTGGTAGGATCTGGTATGCTGCAATGTGTGATAAAGCGCTTGTTTCGGAAACATGTGATTTTGCTTTTTTTAAAGCCGCAACGCTTTTTTATGCTGCAAAACTGTTTCCAGGAGATACAGCAGTACTTAAAAACGTGCAGGCAGGATGGCAAACTGTAGGCCTATAAACTTTTATATCAAATGAAAATGACACTGATTCAGGCTGGAGGATATATTGGTAGACAAAAAACTGCCGAAAAGGATGTAAATGAAGTTTCTCATCAATTGGACCAGGAGATTAATGCGCTGGTGCATACGGAAGATCATATGCAGAATGCGAAGGTAAGGGATCTGGAAAAATACTACCTGCAAGTTGATGATAAAGCAGCTATTGCCATAAATATTGACAAGCTGACAGGTGAATTGAAAAAACATGTTACTGAGCTAAGAAAGAAGCTGAACTATTGAAATTGACATAAATGATAGTGTATCAAGGAGTACACTTTTATTTATGTCTGTATTTTTAAGGTTGGAATTTTTTACTCAAAGCTTTAAACAGTGACTCTTCCTGTTTATAAAGATCGATATCCACATTATTTATTTCAAACTCAGTAGCTACACACTCAAAAATAGAATCGTGAAACGTGAGGATAAAATGTTTATAGGTCTTCCAGCGCGCTAAATTATGACGAGAATGTATTTGATCTACATTTATTAAAGATTGAATCAAATCTGAATTCTCTAATTCATAAAAACCACATGAATTCATTCCATATTTATAATAAGGATGACCGGCAATGGTTTCATTTGAAGGGGGACCTGTTCTTGAGAATCTACATTGTTTAAATTCAATAATAATTCTTCCAGCACAAGGACTGAAGTCTGATTCGAGAACCCGATTATCTTCAATGTCGGTATTAAAAGAAACGTAGGTATGACCAGGATTGATGATAATATTTGGACAGGGCGCTCCACAATCCATTCTAAAAAGATTTGTGATTTCATTTAGTTTCATGGCTTTGTTTTTAAACCTGTTGATGATGGTCCTAATCATATGTTTTAGAATTTGGATAAATGAGGTTTAAGGCATATTGTTTATTTCATTTCCTTGATCTCAAAAATCTCCTCTAAGTCGTCTTTTACAAAACTAGCCTGAAACTTGAAAGCTATAGTAGTTATTGTATACAAAAATACGAGAACGCCGACAGGGAAAAGGATTTCTGGCCATATGAAATTATCTGTTAAAGTAAATGTTAAGCCTCCAAATAGGAATATGCCATAAAATAGCGCCAAAGCCCCAATTTGTGCTGTTTTAGGTTTTATTATAATATCAATCGTACTTCCTTCGTTGTTCTCACGGATCTCTCCAAAAAAGTATGGGATGGAGTTTCTACTGTTAGACAAAATCTTTGAAATCCTAAACTTATTCCCATTTATTTCTCCTTTAAATGGCTGTTCTAATTTGCCGAACTTCCAATTAAGAAAAGGTGGATTGGGATCAATTTTAACAGATAGTCTTTTCATTGCCTCCTCTTGTGTAAGCGGGCTTCTATAGCTGAGTTTTTCGTAGGGCAGAAATGACATGTATGGAGTTTTACGCCAAGTTAATAAATTTATCCAAATCTTTAGGATTTGGTATTTCTGCAGGGGAAATATCATACATAGTATGACAGATTTAAATGGTTTGTAATTTCTTCCCGATGGTATGGAAACGAATAACCATATAGCTGATATTCTAAGCCATGCTTTTACTTGTTCTATTTAAGTTTTTGATTAATATTTACCTTTAAATAATATTATTGATCGTTATTGTTTATTTAAAGTTTAATATTTAACTTTATGGTAAATTAAAACACATTATTATGAATGGTACTAGAAACAATGAATTCAGAGTTCATCAGGGTAAAAATGTTCAACGATTTAGAGAAATGTTGGGTTTAAGGCAAGAAGGATTGGCAGAGTTAATGGGGAGCGAATGGAATCAAAAACGGATTTCATTAGTCGAAGCTAAGGAAGTTGTAGAGGAGCATATTTTGCTCCTGGTAGCAGATGCTCTAAAGATACCGGTGGAGGTCCTGGAGAATTTTACAGAAGAGGCGGCGATTAACTACTTCAATACTTTTGTTAATAGTGCGAACGGTTCCGTTAATAGTGATAATGCTTCAAGTACAATTAATATTAGTGGCTTCGGTGGTAAATACAATTTGGTAGATCAGTTGATTGAAGCGATGGAAAATCTCAAAATGCTTTACGGGAAAAATACGAACCTTTATGAAAGATTATTGAGTGTAGAAAGGGAAAAAATCGAAATCCTTTCTGCCAAGCTGGGATAGAAATGTCTTGTAAAGTGTTTAAAATCTTGCTATTCCATTTTGGGATAGCAAGATAAGTTATACAATGAAGTTGATGTAACATAAGCTCATTTACATATGTCTTAAGAACTATTAAAATAAGCTACCTTCAATTTTTAATGTTCAAAGATGAAATACACATTTACCTTATGCTTTTTAGCAGCCATTAATTTCCTTACTGTTGCGCAGGAAAACCATAAACCAACAGATACTCGTTTGCAGGGAATGGATTCCTTAATGAATAAGATTTTAAAAGATCAGAATGTAGCAGGTTTTTCTGTGGCGATCATAGAAGGCGATCAGGTACTATACAGCAAAGGTTTTGGATACAGAGATGTAGAAAACAAGAAGCCGGTGACTCCAAATACCCTTTTTGCGATAGGTTCGAGTAGCAAGGCCTTTACCTCTGGTTTATTGGGGATGTTGCAAAAGGAAGGAAAGCTTTCTCTTGATGGCAATGCGGTATCATATCTTCCACAATTGCGGTTTTTTAATGACAACATGAATAACCAGATTACAGTACGGGATATGATGACACATCGTACCGGCTTATCTCGTTATGATCTTTCCTGGTATATTTTTAATACCAGTAACCGCGACAGTATCATTAACCGAGTACGCTATATGGAACCTAATGCGGGTATAAGAGAAAAATGGCAGTACAACAATTATATGTTTTTGGCCCAAGGGATGATTGCCGAAAAATTAACCGGAAAAACCTGGGAGCAGAACATCAAAGAACGATTTTTTTTACCCTTAGATATGAACCGCTCAACGACTTCAGTGCTGGAGTTTGAGAAAGATCCTGACGCTTCCCTACCTTATAAAACAGAGGGGAATAATGTGAAAAAGATGGATTATTATAATATTGATGGTATGGGGCCTGCAGGAAGTATCAATAGTAGCGCAAATGATATGGCCAATTGGGTTAAATTATGGATCTCCAAGGGTAAGTATAATGGAAAAGAAATTCTGCCAGGCAGTTATGTTGCCGAAGCAGCGAGCTCCCAAATGGTTAGGGATGGTGGCTTGCCATCTGCAATACCGGATATTTACATGAACAATTATGGTTTAGGATGGATGATCGGCTCTTATAGAGGGCATTATCAGGTAGAACATGGTGGAAATATAGATGGCTTTAGTGCTAGTGTTTCCTTTTTTCCAAGTGATAAAATTGGTGTGGTTGTATTGACCAATCAGAATAGTTCTGAGGTTCCGGAAATTGTGCTAAACAGCATTGCCGATAGGTTCTTCAAGTTAAAAACGATTGACTGGAATGGTAAAGCTCTTCAAGAAAGGGAAGAAAATAAGAAAAAAGAAGAGTTGGCTAAAAAATCGAAACTTGTAAAAGATATTCCAAACACCAAACCATCGCATCCCTTAAAAGACTATACAGGTTTATTTGCAAATCCAGCGTATGGACAAATAGATATTTCTGTCAAGAATGACTCCTTATTTGCAAAAATGGGGAAATATAGCTTTTGGTTAAAGCATAGCTATTATGACGTGTTTAATTTGAGAGAGGTAGAGAAAGACGGGAAAGCGGATACTTCAGAAAGCAGCATGAAAATTAATTTTGCAGGAGATCTGGATGGAAAAATAAGTAGTTTATCCAGTTCCTTAGAGCGAGGTATGAAAGAAACCATCTTTACTTCTATACCTAGGTTGGTTAAGCTGGACCTTAAAACACTAGAACAATATGTTGGAGAATACATGCTCGGAAAGATCCTGACTAAGGTGTCTGTTAGAGGAAATACCTTGTACATATATGTTCCGGGGCAACAAGAATATGAAACGGTTGCTTTAGGAGCGCATGCTTTTAAAATAAAAGCATTAGATGGGTTTAGCGTTAAGTTTGAGATAAACGACAAGAGAAAGTCTGAATCCATGTTATTTATCCAGCCTAATGGATCATTCAAAGCAATGCGAAAAGAAAAATAATTTGTTCTTCTATTATTAATGAAAAGCTGCTGCAGTACATCTTCCAGGATGACCTGGGGCAGCTTTTTCCTTTCTGTCCAAGACCTGGACTGATTTCAAAACAACACCTCCTTCTTTCTGTTTTTTGGTTGTACTCATTTAAGTTGTGTAATCGTAGGTTTTTGCTAATTAATGCATTATATTTATTTTAATGTCAATAATTAATAAAAATTTGACTCTATAGTATCTTATTAGTTTTCTTGGATGTCTTTTTTGTGATATGCCTTGCTGAATGTATTTACTATAGGGGGGTGTTTCTATCAGTTTAACCTTAAAACACACGCAAATGATCAGGTATCTAAATCCGAAGTAGGCGCAGCTCGCGCGTTAAAAAATCATCTACCATCCTCAATCAATCCTATTGTTAACTATGGAGGCCATTTTTTATAGGCATGGCGACAGCTATGTCCGATTTTGCCTCATTTAAACCCAAACCATTATGAAAATGACTTTAATAAGAATCGAACGGATCTTAAGCAAACTTCTTTTATTAAAAGAAAAGGGTTATTTAATGGAAGCGGTAGTACTTCAAGAAGAAGTGTGGCTGGACATCCAGGATGTGATGAAGTTATTGCGTATTAGCCATAGCACTTTTTACCGGAAACTGAAAGAATGCAATTGGAAGGAAAAGGAAATTGCCGGTCGGAAATACTATTTAAAATCATCCATCCTTTAAGCCCCGGACTGTCATATTAAACCAAATTGTATCAATAAGTCCCAAGTTGAATCACAAGCTTCTCTTTTCTAGGTTCTTAGTTTATGGATTGATACGTTTGAATTGTAATGTTTAAAGCGATTTCTGTGGCGCCCAGAAAAAGCGGCTTGCAAGCAACTTACGATTCAACAGATTAATTAAATTTTAAAACAAAAGAAAATGGGAAGATTATTTGCAGGTCCATGGATGGACGTAAGAGGTAAAGTAGGAAATAACGTAGGACGTTATGTAAACGGCGAAAACATCTTCGCTGTTAAGCCACATAAATCTAATAAAAAACCGACACTAATCCAGTTAAATCAACAGGATGTATTCGGTAAAGTTACCAGTATGGTTAACGGTTGGAAAGATTTGATTGCAGAAGGATTTAGAACGGGTTCTTCCCGACAGAGTCCAAGGAATGCTGCAATAGAATACAATCTAGAAAAGGCAATAACCGGAAAAGCTCCGAACAGAGTACTAGACTATTCAGCATTTACTTTTAGTCGTGGGAGTCTTCCAGGGGCGCAAAATGTGAAGGTGATCAATTCGCTTGATGATCCTTATTTTTTAACCTTTACCTGGTCGAAAGATTCGAATGATTCTGAGGCAAAAGATACCGATTTCATTAATTTCATGATTCATTGCCCATCTACCGGGCGTAACACAAAACTGATCAAAGTTGTTGAAAGATCTGCCTTGACATTGGAGATGCCAATCCCTTTTGATTATAGCGGGAAACAAATTGAGTGTTATGTGAATTTCATGAGTACGGATGGATTGAAGGTTTCTGACTCTCAATATGCTGGAAGCCTACTGAAGGTTTAAATAATGAACACCCATTAGCCAAGGCTGGTGGGTGTTTTTCTTGAAATACATCCAATAATTGAACCTTACAAAGACAAATTATGAAACAATTAAGTATAAATATACCCGATGTGATGTTGGGTGTTACAGGCAAAATGGGCTTATTGCTGATCGCGCTCTTGCTGTTCTGGCCATTCGGACAGCAGCTGATGATGGATTTAGATGTGAATGCAGGTTATATTGACCCGGGAATCTGGCTACTGCTATTACTGAGCATTATCGCCTTTTTAATATTGGTTGGCCTGAGCTATTGGCTGCTCCAATGTTTATGGAAAGGCTTAGGACTTCCAGAGATAGATATCATGGTTTTACAGTTTAGAAAAATCGAATTATGGCAACAGTTAGGTTTATTATGGGCATGCTTTGTATCACTGCTCTTAGCGGGAGTAGGCTGCCTGATCGCGATCTGCTAAATGCAGAGATCACTTCGATTAAGAAGGAAACAGCGATCCGTAAAAGGATTGTTGCGATTGCAGCGCAGGAATTGGGTGTTCGGGAAAAAACAGGAAATAATGATGGCGCAAGGGTGGAGGCATATTTGAAGGCTATTCAACTGGGAAAGGGGCATGCCTGGTGTGGCGCATTTGTGAGCTGGGTATATGGAAAAGCAGGCCAGGCTCAGCCAAGAATTGGTTGGACACCATCTTTGTTCCCTTTCCGGCGCTTAACGAGATCAGCCCTTCCTGGAGATGTATTTGGGGTTTATTTCCCAGCTTTAAAACGGATCGCCCATGCGGGGCTGGTGGAAAAAACCAGTTCTGATTGGGTACTTACCCTGGAAGGAAATACAAATTTGAAAGGGAGTAGGGAAGGTGATGGCGTATATAGAAAAAGAAGGCACAAACGGACGATTTTCCGGTTTGCAAATTGGATTAAGCAAGAACATAAATCATGAAGCACGGTTTTTTTATCCTGATAGGTATTTGTCTTTTTCAGTGTTTTATTGGTTGTTCTTTATTTCAAAAGACCAGATCCAGTAGCTTGAGATCTGCAATGAAAACTAAAGAAGAATCGACTAAATCTGTACAATTGAAAACGATGGATCAGCGCGTTGGCTGGTCCTTATCGAGCATTGATGATTCTTTAAACTCCTCCTCAACAGTCGTTATTTGGCCAAAGGGGGAATTTAGTTTCTCTCCATTAGGCGGTTTTTCAGGCATGGCAGAAAAAGTAATGATCTCCGGACAGCTAAAATCCGGGCGTAAGTCGGTGGAAGAGAAAATACAAGTAGCAGAACAGCATCAGGCTGCGCAGCTTAAAGAGGAGCAGGGAAAGGTAGTAGATGGGAGCCGAAAGGAAACTATAAAAGAGCGGTTTCCAGTTTCGGGATGGTGGTGGTGTGTAATCATTATCCCGATATTATTTGCATTGAGATGGGCATACAATAATTATCAGTTTTTCTTCGGCCAAAGCAAAATATAGATTTTGTTACTGGTGTAAAATATCAGTAAAAAATAAAGAATGCCAATCCATAATTTGTGACTGGTATTCTTAGGACTTTAAGCTAGATTTGGTGATCTATTAAAGAAATATTTTCTGGCAAAGGGTAGGGTTGTTCTTGTAAAGGCAAATCAGTTGTCTACAAAGTATTCCGGGGAGAACTCTGCAATTGGATAAAGTGAATATTATCCTCGTAAATAAATATTAAAAGTTATGTTATATAAATTCTCAGTATTAATATTAGTGCTTGTAATTAGTGGTTGCGTGATGGATAGAAAGAGTGAGGTAGTTGCTATTAATAACAATACAACTTCAGGGGTTCTTGTTGTACAAAATACAAATACAAATATTGCAGATAGTTTGGTTTTTAATGGCTATGTGGATCAGATTCAACTTAGTCCTGGAGAAATTACAAGTATATGGGTGCCTTATATATCTATAAAAAAATTACCAAACAGTGAAAAAACAACTTTTTCCTTTTTTAATGTTGATTCATTAGAAAAATATCGAAAACTAAAAAAAATGAAAGGAATAATTAAATCATCTTTAATCCGAAAGTTTTCAATCCAGTTGAATAAGGTCCAGGATCCTGTAGATATGGTATACGTAATTGAACCGTTTTAACGAAGCACTGTGATTATGGGGCCAGGTTTTATGATCCGGTAATAGGTCGTTTCAACACGATAGATCCACTTGCTGATATTTCTAGGAGAAATAGTCCTTATGGATATGCTTTAAATAATCCTATACGGTTCATTGATGGTATGTATGCAGGGAAGCTGGAATATATAAGAAGGGAGATAAGGATTTTGACGATGTTTTAAGTTACTTTGGAGCCGGAAAGAACAATCAAAACTCCCCCCAAGAACAAGATCAAGAAAAAAAACACGAATAAAAGAGGAGGTACCAAAGACGCTTTAGGTGATGGTGGGAAAGTAAAGTATAACGGGAAAGGATATTTTAAGTCTAATTTTATTGGTCCAGGTCCAGATGTTGATCCTGCAGAATTAGACCTTCAGCCTTTGGATATGATTGATTTAGGAGCCTTCAATCATGACAGGTCATACTTCCAAAATAAAGCAAGTGGACTGTCGGGGGCGTTGTTCGATATGAAAGTAAGGGAAGCCGATATTAAATTAGCAATGGATGCATTGTATGTAATGGAACAATATAAAAAGGGTGGGATTGACCCAGTAACAAAGGAGAAAATCTCTGAACGAACTTATAATATGGCTTCATTGGTTTATTCTGCTTTCTCAAGAATTGGAATTACAAAAGAGGCAAGACATCAAGTGGCATCACCAGTATCCAATTTTTTTAATAACTTAAACGTAAGTTTTAATGCGTTTGTAAAAACATTAAGGCTACAGTAAAAGCAAATTTGTCATATGAAGTATTTTAAATTAAAAAATAAGTTCTTTGTTCATGTTTTCTTTTTTGCATTTTTAGCAGGATGTGTTTCAAAAAATAATGAAATAGAAGTTAATAAATTATTAGATTTCGATATAAGTCCCAATGGGCAGTCTATTGTGTTTTCATGGTTAAAGGAAAATAGTAAGGCCACAGTTTATCAAGCTAATATTGATGGGACTGAACCGCATGAAATTGTCCATCTAAGTGATAGCCTCTCTTCTTATCTTCCGAGGTATTCGCATGACGGAGATAAAATTGTATTAGTACGTCGTAAATTTGGAGCAATAAACAGTTCGATTTGGATTACGGATGCTAATGGATTAAAACAGATTACCGATAGTAACAGTCTGGTCGTTGAGGCGATTTTTTCCCATGATGACGTAAATCTCTATTTTTCTAAAGCTAATGACTATGATTCATATTCTCCCCTAGCTAGTAAAGCTGCTCATGGTTTTGATATCTATTTATTTGATCTTTTCAAGAAAGAGTCTGTTAAAGTATCTAATTTAAATGCTTATAGTTTATACAATATTACAGATTTGAACAATAATGAAATGTTGCTGAGTATGCATCATAAAAACGACGGTGTCTTCATCTACAGAAAAAGCAAGAATGTTTTTGAAAGAATTGTGGCATCAAATGGTGTTGGCAATACATCAGGGTACTCTAATCCCGTTGTAGTTGACTCAGTTAATATTGTTTGTTCATCGTATTATGAGTTAGTGGATTTCAATACAGAATCTAAAACAGAAAAACAAATATTGGCGTCAACAGGAACACATTTTAAAATAATTCGTTTTAATAGAAAATTAAGGAAAATCTTTTTTCAAAAGAGGGATGATTCAAACAGCATTTTTTCTGTTAATATTGATGGTTCGGATTTGAGGGAAATTCCTATTAATATTAAATAAGTATTTGTATATCAGTACGATTATGGGGTAAGGTTCTATGATCCGGTGATCGCTAGTAACATTAGTTTAAAACAACACAGTTCATGGAATACCCCATTTTAAAGAAATTATTTGTCTATACATTGTTGTTGATTGTGGTGGATCTTTTTATAAACATCATACTTAATTTAATTCAGGGCAATCCGGGAATTGTAATTGCCGGATCTGTAATACTTCGTGTCTTTTTTTTATTGCTGTTTTTTCCTTCAGTAGGATGCCTAATGTTTCTTCTATTTAAAAATAGAGGTCACTATATTCCTTTATTTCTAACAACAATTACAGTGTATTTAATGATACCCTCAGTGGTCTATCTTTTAAAGAGTAATAACAAAAATCTCATGGAGGTTTACATAGATTTACATGCTGATTTTTATATGTTTGCGATTATTTTCTTGCCTTATATTCTGGCGAGTTTTATTTGTGTAATAGTGTCAAGTAAAACTAGACTCTTTTGAGTAAACAACTAAACATCTAGCACAATAGGAGGGATTTTGCAGCCTGTTTCATTTCAATACTTATTGAAGGAGATGGACCTTCAGATCATCAACATCATAAATATTCAACAGAAGTGAGAGCAAATCAGTTGTCTACAAAGTATTCCGGGGAGAACTCCGCAATTGGAAAAAGTGAATATTATCCTCGTAAATAAATATTAAAAGTTATGTTATATAAATTCTCAGTATTAATATTAGTGCTTGTAATTAGTGGTTGAGCGATGGATAGAAAGATTCTTGTTGCAAAAAAAACTATTCCACATCTTACAGATAGTTTAGTTTTTATTGACTATCTAGATCAAACTTATATTAATAGTGGGGAAATAAGGGGCATATCGTTACCTTTTGGCAATTTGAAAAATCTACCTGCAAGTGAAATAGCGTATTTTTACATTTTTAATGTTGATTCATTAGAAAAATATCGAAAATTAAAAAAACGGTTGAAGCATTTGCATTTGACGAAGGCTATATAATAGCTAGACAAAAGGATAATAAAGATTGCTCGAAGATTGATTTTTCTAAAATGCCGATGACATATTGGATAATAGATAAAAAGAGAAAAGCTACTTATGGTCCACTGTAAGCTTACCCAAAAGGCGTTCTTGATTGGATTTCAGATGTAGTAAATAAACTTTAATATGATAGATATTGTAAAAATTTTAGAACGCTTTTCAGAATCTTTTAATACAGAATCACATCACATTGATGAATTTGTTACTGAGAGTTCTTTTCAAACTAAAAAAGATATTTTTTTTGATAGTATCAACGTTTTTAATGAGTTTATTTCTAACGCTGCGAATTATTCACTTGCAACTACACAAATTGATTTGCAATTTGAATTATTAAATTGTGGAAATTTTATTAGAACGGTCCCTAAATCTATTGATTCATTAATAAACTTACTAGATGAAAGCACAATGCCAGAAATCACAATATATACTCCTAAGAAGGAAATTTGGAGGCCTAAACTAGAAATGTACTTTTGTCCTATTCCCTTTAATATCAGCGCTGTTGGTGAAGATGTGCATGTTCTGTATGAAGAGTATCGTACAATGGAAGAGCACGAATCAAATGAGGAATTCTTGTCATGGCTAACGTTGTCATATCTCATAAGTTAACCTCATGCTAATTTAGTGGCTTTGTTAATTAACTAATAGACTGCATAAGTGTTTATGTAGCCTATTGTTGGCACCTGGAATACTAAATACTTTGGAATGAAAACCAATGGAGATTTTATAGTTACAGGTGGAAAGGTTGGGATTGGAACTACGATTCCGAATTCATTGTGTCCGGTTTCTAGATGGTGGTGGTTTTTACTGATCATTCCGATTAATTGGATTGAGGTGGCTAATTTCTATCGGAAAATAATGTGATGAACCCAATGTTATATTGGGTTCATCACATTTAAAATTTTAAGATTTTTTTACTATTAAATTGAGGAGTAGTTTTTATTTTCATATTAATATCCCTAATAAATACGAGCTTGTGTACAGACCTTAGTCGTACTTAGCATATGTCGATACGGGCACATACGAATGATACATAATCACCTATTTCTATGTCACCTGGCAAAGGACTATCAAGTTCTAAAATAAATTCTCCAACTTTTACCTGGCTATTGTCTTTATCAATCACACAACCAGATAGGCTATACGCGAAGCCTGTTCCTTCCTTTTCTATGGAAAATACCTTCTCATCTTTCAATAGATATATATGTTCTGCATGCAGCGTATATAAAGGTAAGGGCACTTCATCTCCTACATCCTGATCTAAGGGACATGCAAAACAAATAATATTAAAATTCTCATCAGAAATGTAAACCTCAGCCTCTTTTGCTTCCTCCGACAACCATTCTATTTTATCAATTTTAATCATTTTTATTGTTTCATTTAACGACTAAATGTATTTGGGGCCTTTTTAATAAGGAATGAAAGTGGTTTAATATGGTAGGTTGTAATATTTCCTGTAGCTCTATTCAATCCTACAAAACCAAAATCACTACTTTTTCCACCAAAAAACCTAACATATCCATTCATTTCAGGCACGAAAGTACCATTTTTGATAATAAAATTTGCATCCGTCATATAATTCTTAAGATTGTACGAAGACTCACCGATTTTATTCATAATCTCTTTTCCATGCTTCGAAAAGTGAGCCACCTCCTCATCACCACCGAACTTCTTATCAAAAGCTTTTTGACTCCATAAAGCTGCGTCATTGCTTGCGTCATCAGCGCTTTGATTGATTGTCCTGCCACCAAATTCAACCATTGTCAGCTGTCCTGGGTTTACCTGAGCACCTCTACCAGTCCATATACTCACTCCTGGAGGAGCACTCATTCCTCCCATAGCACCGGCAGTCAATACACTCAATAAGGCTGATTTACCTATAGAACCAGGAGAAATAGGGTCACCAAAATAAGCCATATTACCATAACCCTGAATAGTGGCAGAAAATGTAGAACCTACAGCGCCAACAACTATTCCTCCTAAAACACTGAATGCCAGTAGTACTGGGGTAGTGATGTCTGAAGTTCTAAGCTATGATGATATGGGCAATATTTCCAGCTTAAATAGGGATGGTAAAGGAGTAAGTGCTTATAGTTATACCGGAAATCGGCTTAATAAAGTTACAGGAGATACCTTAACTACAGATTTGTATCAATATGATTTAAATGGAAATGCTGTTTTTGATGGACGGAATAAAGTGCAGCTTACTTATAATCAGTTGAATCTGCCAGCTACAGCTACAAAAACAGGACTGAATTTAAGTTATACTTATAGTGCAGATGGCATTAAATTACAGAAAATAAGCAATGGAACCGTTAGAAATTATATTGATGGCATAGAGTACAATGGGAATATTATTGATGTGATTCATACAGAAGATGGACTGGCCAGAAATAATGGAGGTACGTTTAGTTATGAATATAACCTCAACGATCATTTAGGAAATGTAAGGTATAGCTTTAGGAAGAACACCAATAATGCAATTGAGCGTATTCAGAGTGATGATTATTATGCTTTTGGCTTAAGAAAATCATCTGGTTCTCCAGTTTCATTGAATGATAAGTATCTTTACAATGGAAAAGAGATTCAGGATGAGTTAGGTGGACAGTATGATTACGGGGCACGTTTCTATGACCCGGTGATAGGCAGGTGGAATGTGGTGGATCCCAAAGCTCAACTTCTTGAAATGTCATCGCCATACGTGTATGCATTAAATAGCCCTACTTCTTTTATTGACAAGGATGGAGAACTGCCAATATATATCGGTGGAAAAACTAAATATGATAGCGAGCGTAATAGCAGGACATACTGGGATGCTCAAATACTAGCAACTATTGCTGGCTCAGGAATACCTAATCCTGGTCATAGGCCTTGTTTGTTGACGGCAATCGATATTTGTATCAACTAGGAAACACCAGAGAAGTTAGGCGAGCTGGTCTTGGTGAAGGAGAGGCAGAAGAAGGCCGAATAAGAGCGGGTTATGATGTAGGTAAAGCTGATTTTAGAAAAATACTTTCTCAACTGGAGAGAGATCCTAAGACAGGGAAAATAACAGAGAAAATCCAAATATATACACATAGCAGAGGAGCAGCCTTTGGCGCAGGATATACGGAAGCTTTACTAGAAATGATAAGGCAAAATGCGGATGAATTTGCAGATGCTGTAAATGAAATAGATTTTGTTTACAATATGGCTCCGCATGGAGCATCAAACATAACTTCACCACAAGGAGTAAATTCATATGCTCATCATCATAACAGAGATAAGCTTTCTGAAAACGGCATGAAGGGTGTACTTGGAGACTTTTCAAGTGCTGAAAAAATGCCGGAGGTTTTTTTTGCTGCTCATGCGAATGGATCGTTTGTTAATGATTTGAGAGCTTTTTTAAGTGCATGGAAAAATAATAAAAATAATTCCGCATAATTAATTGATGATTTTGTGAAGATAATGAGGGAACTAGGAATTACAGTAACAGTACATTAACTTAAAACTAAAATATGAAGAAGTCGATTTTCTTAAGATTACTAATATATATTGTATTAGTGATCTTATTTAGAGTAACATACATAATTGTAGGATATTTGCTTGGATTTGGATCCTCATCGGATCATTTTAAATCAGAATTAAATCTTGATATTATATTTTTCTTTTTGAACGTTTTATCATTTTGGATTTTCATTAGATTTATAGCACGGCCTCCAAAAGGATATTTGGAATTTATTATTGTGTCTGCTCTTACACTGGTATTTTATGTGTTGCAATTCGTATATTTCTATCAAAACCATTTCTTCAAGTAAGTCATTCTCCATCTTTTTGTTTTGTAATCTACAAGTTGTGTTTTTGGGTACCCAAAAACTACTTGGCTTCGCTTATGAGCGAAGGAGAAATGAAACCGTCGCAACTAGGTTTCTGTCCCATAGTGCTACTTACTGCCTTTTAAGAGTTCGTTCTTTTCCAGTTCAGCTTGCAGCAGGCGTTCATAAAGTTCCATTACTTTGTCCAGCGGGTTAAAAGTGCACTGGAAGTTAAAAGAACTCTGATCGTGAAAGTAGTTGATAATGGGCATCTTCACTAAAGTTCCTGATCGGATCTGATGAACGATGTACAGTTGTACTCTGGTTCAGGGGAAAATAGCTTCAATAGCATTAGGAAAGCCTTTCATGCCATTTATGTAAGCGATCAGGATATCTTCCAAACCCCGGTTCCTAAGATCGTTAAGTATATTGAGCCAAAACTTGGGACCTTAATATTCTGAACTGTACAGGCTCAGCGCATCCTTTTTGTCCTCAATGTCTACACCCATGATATTGTAGATGGCAGGGGTTTACACCGGTTCATTTATTCTTACTTTGAAGAACATACAGTCCAAAAAAGCAAAGGGATAGACAGTTCTAATGGTCTGTTACGCCATTCTTGTAATTTTCCTGTCAAATATTTTTCATTAGAATTTATTGGTTCATTGGTACGTGTTTTATATATAAATACGTTTTGTCTATTTTTAAGCTTTTATTTTTCTTTTAATGTCTTTCTATTCTTTTTAAAAGAAATAAATCTTATATTCGAATAAGCTATTAATATCATTGGTATTCCGTGTTTTCTAAAATAATGGTAATATATCTTTTATGGTAATTGCATCTGCATTTTGGTATTTCCAATAGAACCAAAAATCCAGTATAGATTACCTAATGTTATTACCTGAAATTTATGGTGTAAGCTTCACGCCATAAAATCAAGGGTTTTTCCTAATCAATTTAACTAATCTCTAAAAATCATGAACATGAAAAAAACAGCGACATCTGTCGCAGGGGCTTTGCTATGCCTATTTTTTGAAGACTCAAAAGATGAATGCAAAAAAAAAGGAAGACTTCCGAAGCTTGCTGAACATAGTCAGCAAATGAGAAGAAGGTTGAAGTGTCGAGTCTTATTGACTGGTTTAGTTTTGGCGACAGGAATTTTTACAAGCCCAAATGCGGTAGCACAGCAGGCGGTAGAAAAACACACTGCAGTGTTGCTAGGAGAAAGATTGCCTTCGATACTATGGGAGAAACCCTTTGTGGTTTACCAGAATGGAAAGTACCACACGGAAAGCCTGTCAAAGTATAAAGGCAAAATCATCATTTTGGAGTTCTGGTCGAGTTCCTGTTCTGGTTGTCTAAAAGGTTTTCCAAAAATTAATGCATTACAGAAGCAGTATCCTGATCGGCTTAAGGTTTTTACTGTGAATACAGGAGGATTAAGAGAAACCATTGAGAAAATCGAACATGCCTATAGTTTGCTGGATAAAGATACCAGATCGCTTCCAAGCATAGTAAATGACCGTTTATTACGCACTTTATTTCCATTTCGGGTACTGTCAAGTTGTGCATGGATTAAGCCTGATGGTTCTTTTTATGCTTTCACACCGAGTGAAATGGTAAATGAGCATAATATCGATCAGGTAATTGCTGCCGAGATGATATTGGAAGAAAGAAGAGAGAAAGTAAGGGCAAAACGTAATAAAGCAAGCGATGAAAAATAAAGTAATAATCATGCTATTCCTGGTGTTTATAGCCTCTGCTATAAAGGCTCAGGATGTCTTTATCAAAGACGCGCAAACAGGTCGTCCAATACCTTCAGTAACTATTAGAATATCAGGAGGACTTATATTTAAAAGCGATACTACTGGTTTTGTAAAACTCAAAGTAAATGCGGGCAGACAAAGATTAGAGATCAGTCATGTGGGGTATAAAACCAGGGATACCAATATTGTTTTTCCATACTCAGGGCGACTCAATATCTTTTTGGTTGCCTTGATCAGCACATTAGAGGAAGTTCAGGTCAATACTGGTTATCAGCGGATCGCTAAAGATCGGGTGACAGGTTCATTTTATCAGTTGTCCCCTTCAGTGATCAACCAGCAGGTGAATTCGAATATTTTGAATCGTATTGCAAGTCAAACTAGCGGAATGCTGGTCGATAAACGCACGGCTGCGGTAACTTATCAGATCAGGGGTTTGGGGACGCTTACGGGCAGTGCCATGATGCCATTGATTGTGTTGGATAATTTTCCTTATGAAGGGGATATCAATAATATCAATCCCAACGATATTGAAAGCGTGACTGTATTGAAGGATGCAGCTGCCAGTGCAATTTGGGGTGCAAGAGCTGGAAATGGGGTAATCGTATTGACCAGCAAAAAAGCAAAAATAGGGCAGCCTTTAAATGTTAATGTCAATAGCAGCTGGGGCATTCAAAATCGTCCTGATCTTTTTAGCGCTAACCAACTTAGCCCTGCCTCTACCGTTGAACTTGAACGTTATTTGTTTAATCAGGGACGTTATAAGGACCTGTTTACAGCCAACTCTAGACCTTTCATACCTGAAGTGGCCGAAATACTTCATAAGGTAGAGAAGGGAAAGCTAGAAGCCAGTGTGGCAGAAATACAGCTAGACAAACTTAAACAACAAGATTTGAGAGATGACATGGTTAAGTACCTTTATCAGCCTGGTATAAGTAGCCAATTTGCGATGAATCTAAGTTCGGGCAGTGGTCCAATTCGGTATTTACTATCTACAGGCTATGATCAAAACCGTGACAACCTAAAAGGAAATGGTAATGATCGGTTTACCCTTAGAACTGACAATAGTATTGACCTGACGAAGAAGTGGAAATTAGATGCCTCCATAATGTTGAGTTTAACTAAGACGGACCTGAATAGCGATGGAGGGTATTCAGCCTATAAGGGCTCATCAGGAGCTGCATCAGTTTATAGTAAACTGGTAGATGAATATGGCAGTCCTTTGCCTTTAGATATCTATTATCGGAGCGTTTATACGGATACAGTTGGGAAGGGTAAATTGTTGGATTGGAAATATAGACCGGTGGAAGCGCTTGCCTACAACGATCGGACAAATAAAAATAATGAAGTAGTCTTAAATTTGGGAAGCAGTTACCAGATTCTAGATTGGCTGACTGCAACGATCAGTTATCAATACCGTCAGAATCGCCAGGAAAACCGTAAATATTATGCTAAGGAAGACTATTATGCACGTAACCTGATTAATCTATTTACCCAGGCGGGCAACGTTCCGAAATATATTATTCCAATAGGTGGAATTCTGGACGAAGGGCGTATTCAAAATTCATCCACATCATTACGGAGCCAGTTAAACGTAAATAAGCATTGGGGTGCTAACCATAGTCTTAACGCGATTGTTGGTGCTGAAAAAAGGGAAAATATTGGAACCTTGCAATCTGTGATGTTGTATGGCTATGATCCAGAAACATTGACAAATACCTCGATTGATTTTAGCAATTCTTATTCGGTTTATGATAATCTCAAAGGGAAATCTTACGTGAATGGTGCTGCAAAGTCAAAAGGCACCAATAACAGGTTTGTTTCAGTGTATGCTAATGCAGCTTATAGCTATCTGAGCAGGTATACGGTTTCTGCGAGTATTCGTAAGGATGCATCCAACCTGTTCGGCATTCAAACCAATCAGAAATGGGTGCCTTTATGGTCGGCAGGATTGCTATGGGATGTAGATAGGGAAACATTTTTCAAACCTGAATGGCTGCCCAGGTTAAAAATTAGAATGAGTTATGGTTTTAGTGGGAACTTAGACCAATCTGCATCTTCGCTAACTAAAATAATATATATAGGTGCTGGATTGTCTCCAATAAACATCCCTTCCGTAAATGTAAGCTCACCACCAAACCCTACACTGAGGTGGGAAAAAACAGAACAGTTAAATCTAGGTTTGGATTTCGGTCTTAAAGGTAACCGGATAACTGGAAGCATAGATTATTTCTCAAAATTCTCTTTTGATTTGATGAATGATGCAATCCTTAATCCGACTACTGGTTTTAGTTTTTTTCGCCAAAATTCTGCGGCTATAAAAGCAAATGGCCTGGATTTGGTGCTGAATGGTCAACAGTTAATTGGCACAATTTCATGGCGGCCAACGTTGCTTTTTAGTTATATCAGATACAGTGTAGTGAGAAGTCTGAATTTTACATATACGGATGGGGTGACTACGAATGGGAATTCCATCCTCCCGATATTAGGTTATAATCCTTATACTATTATCAGTTATAAATGGGCAGGTCTTGATCCTACTACTGGCGATCCAATAGGCTTTGTGAATGGCCAGCCAAGTAAAGACTATGCTGCAATTAGTAGAAATCCAATTGAACAGCAAGTTGTTCATGGTTCTGCTTTACCACCGGTTTTTGGACAGCTTAGAAATGCGTTTGCTTGGAAAGGATTAGAACTTACGGTAAATGTCAGCTACAAATTTGGCCATTACCTTAGACGACCTTCTTTAAACTACAATGGAATGTTCAGGAATAGTCTGGGGTATGAGGAGTACGACCAGCGATGGCAACAACCCGGTGATGAACAACGGACCAATGTGCCTTCAATGAAATATCCAGCTGATGCTATGCGGGATGGTTTTTACAATAATGCCAGTATAAATGTACTCAAAGCAGATTTTGTGAAATTGGATGAGCTATACTTATCCTATCGCTTTCAGCCGAAAGCTTTTTTAAAGCAAGCCGAAGTTTATCTGTTCAGTAATCAGTTGAATATAATGCTTTGGAGGGCAAATAAACTAGGTATTGATCCCGAACAGGTTTATCAGCTCAAACAGCCGAAATATTTTGCAGCAGGAATTAAATTAACACTTTAAGACATCAATATGGAAAAGAAATACAAAATAGAAAGATGGATAGTATGTTTAGTACTGGGCATCCTGTTGACAGGACTTGGTGGTTGCAAAAAGTATTTATCAGAAAAGTCAGATAAAAGCATCACCACGCCTTCAAGTTTGACCGACTTATCAGGGATCCTTGATGATTATAGTATTATGAATGGTCAATTTCCTTTTGCAGGAGAAATCAGTGCAGATGATTATTCTGTATTGAGTACTTCATGGTCAGCCTCCTCTGAAAGACAACGTAATTTTTATATCTGGATGAAATCAGACGATATCTCTGTGGACTGGAATGGGCCATATAGAATTATTTTTAATGCAAACTTAATACTGGAAACAATCCCGGATTTGAATATTCCAATTGCCGCGCAAGTAAGCGCAGAGGTACTTAAGGGACAGGCTTTGTTTATCAGGGCATGGTATCATTACGCATTGGCCAACCTATTTGCTCCTGCCTATCAACCTGATCAGGCAAAAGGAACATTGGGGGTTCCTTTGAAGTTGAAGGCTGATATCAATCAAAAAATAACCAGGAGTAGTTTGTTTGATAATTATCAGCAGATTATAAGGGATGCTCAAATGGCGCTTAGATATTTGCCATTAATAGCTAAAGGTAAGTACCTGCCTTCAAAACCAGCAGCCTATGCATTCCTTGCCCGTGTTTATTTGCAAATGCAGGATTATCAGCAAGCAAAACTATATGCTGATTCCTGCCTTACGATTCATCCTGATCTGATAGATTATAACAATATTTCAGCTACTGATGCGATTCCGTTTAGCCAGTTTAATGAGGAGGTGCTCTATGATTGTCGGACTACTGTTGCCGCAATTCTTGGCCAGAACAGGGCTATGGTTGATGATAGGCTCTATAACAGTTATAAAAATAATGATTTGAGAAAAGCTATATTCTTTAAAATGAATACAGATAAAAGTATCGCTTTTAAAGGAAATTATACGGGGTTAAATACAGCCTCAGTTTTCAGTGGATTGGCAAAAGATGAGGTCTGGTTAATCAGGGCTGAATGTTTATTTCGATTAGGTAAAGTTTCTCTAGCATTGAATGACTTGAACTTTTTACTTTCCAAACGGTTTAAAGCAGGGGATTTTGAGCCATATCGTGATACGCCAGACTTTACATTAGCTGTGATCTTACAGGAAAGGAGAAAAGAGCTGTTGTTTCGTAATCTACGTTGGTCGGACTTAAAAAGGCTCAACCTGGAGCCCCAAACTTCTGTGGTATTGAAAAGGATAATCAATAATGTTAATTATGAACTGTTGCCGAACTCCCCAAGGTATGTGCTGCAAATAGATAAAAATGCAATTCTATATAGTGATATAGAGCAGAATCCATAATAGATAAGGGGCTGTGTTAATAGCCCCTTATCTAATTTTTAATTTCTCATAATAATAGTTGAATTTTGTGGTGTTTTACTTACTTCAGAATTCCAAAGTTGCCCCTTTGCTGCGTCGAATTCATCAGTGTCAGGTTGTGTATTTAAAGGTTGATCTGTTTCCAGGTAAACACCGCATACATGCTCCCCGGTTGGACATGATTCGTCACTTCGTTCATAATTGGCAATGTCCTGAATCTCTGGGAGTGTGTACGAATCTAGTTTGTATTGGAATAAGAAGCCTGTAACGTTTTGCTTAGTGGTTTCTTTGGGGGCAGTAAATGCACTCTGCATTACTACCAGGCCGAATCCTAATAAAAGGACTACAAGGCCTAAATTGAATTTTACTGTTTTCATAATATTTTAATTATAGTTTAGTTGCCTTTGACTTTATCTATGCTGTATATGAAGAGACGCGGATCCGCTGAGGCTTATATCACTAAATCGGCATGGATGCTGTTCATTGCGCAGTTATCCAAAATCATCTGGCAAGATTTTTATCTTGTCTAGGGTAGAGTTTGTTTTATTTCTGCTTTCGCTTAAATCTTTGGTAGTAATAATGGGTAGCCCAGAGGCTGAGCATGAGGAAAAATAGGTTGAACCAAAAATGCATGGTCCAGCTCATATGTTGAAATACGCCGCCACAGATACAAGGAACCTGATCGTAATAATTCAATATTACGAGCGCAACATATCCAGTAAACAGGAACATTAAAATACTGGAAAGGATTAAGCCCATCCATCTGCTTCTAGCAAAAACCAGGCATAATGCAGCAGTGATTTCGCTTATCGGAATAAACCAGAACAACAGATCTGCAAAGCCTTGACTAAAAGTCTGATTGTTGAGTTCGTTTCTAAACTCCTTAACATCCACCAATTTGCTGGCTGCGGTACATGCCCATAGGAGGATGAGCAAGAGTTTAATGATTTCAAAAAACAGAGGTTTTTGATTTTCAATCATTAATGTAAAACTACTTTTGTACGCTTTTCTAGTTGATCCTTCAGTTCCCATTGTGTCGTGATTATCTAAACTAAAGGTAGGGAGGCTTTAGAGGGTAATTTGGGTCATTTGACACAAAGAGGAGCTGAGTATGCGGTAGAATTTAAGTATCTTATAAGGTGGAAAAAATAAGGGGCTTGTTCCTTTCGAAACAAGCCCCTTATTAATTTAAACTGCTGTGGTATTAATTTCCAGCGTCTTTTTTCAGTTCAATCACATTCTGTACTTCTTGAGATAGTGCTGAAAGCAGGTTGTAGCCTGTCGCTTTTTCAATGTCTCTAACAGTAACAATATACTTTTTCCAATCTGGATCGATGGTATTGATGTTTGGTGTATTCAATGCAATCACCCTGGTAGAAGTACTCACTCTGCTTGCATCTCCAGTGCCATTCGGAATAATCACAGCAACCTTCCATACGTTACTCGGTACTGTTACTTTTCCATTATCGATAGTAGTAGTCATAGCTCCTGATTTACCAATACCACCAGTTCCATAACTTCCCATAATGATGTAAACTTCATTTCCTGAAACCACCTGAGCGCGCAGGTAATTTTCAAAATCTGCCCATGGTTTTTGGTTGTTATTTGGTGCTTGAGGAATCATATTGTTCATCAGGAAAGTTGCACCATTTGCAGCTGTTGAGCTGGTACGGTCAGCAGATGGGCAATTATGACCTCTGTCGAAACCTGAATTGTAATAGCTATTGTTAGCCACCTGATAAAAATTAGTAGGTAAACCAGAGTAACCTGCAAAATTGTCTAATCTTTTAGTCACCTGAGTGATGGTTTTTGGATCTAAATGCCAGCTAACCCAGTTTGGTGTACCACGGCTACTGCTATAAGATTGCACATAATAACTCATGTTTAATAAGTAATTGTCCGGGCTTAAGGTATTCGCTGAAGAAGGGTTTCCAAAAAGCGCATTGCTATCATCTCCTTCATTTGGTTGCGCATCTGTACCGATCACTACATCTCTTGAAGCTTCAGTAGCTGGAGGTGTAGAAGGATCTTCACCTGGATCAGTATCTGGAGTGCCTACGATAATTCCTGATTCTCCCTCTCCTTTATAAATAATGTCGTCGATGTTTAGGCGGACAGTAGCACTTGTTTTCTTGATTTGGAAACGTACTTTTCCTTTTGCGGTAATCTGAAAAGAGTCGGTCACCAATTTGGTGTTTTTTTCCTGGATCTCTTCGCCTAGTGGAGTAAAAGTTGTTCCTCCATCCTCTGAGATCAATAATTGCCAGCTGAAATCTTTATCATTACCGTATTTTCCGTGATTGATGTATAATGTTTTTAGACCAGAAACATCGAAATTCATAGTAATTTTTCCTGTTCTTAGGCGAACACTTTTTTGACCGTTTTTAAGATCGGCAGGTAGATTGCCAACTAAGGCATCCTCAAAATTCCATGACCCCGTAGAAATGTTAATGTCGGCAGCAGCATATGCAGTTTTAGTAACATTCTCAAAATCCTCTGTGATTTTGTAGGTTACTGGTCCTTTTTCAATCGGAGCTTCAATTGCTTCCGACACTGTTTTTTTGGAACATCCGGCTAAACTTAAGATAACCAGGGAACTGTAGATAAGTAGATGTTTTATTCTCATAATTTTGAATTGGGCCGCAAAATAATGAGTTTAATATTAATAAAGTGTTAATTAATCACTGGTTTTTATCATTACTTTAATACTTTAGATTTGCTGGTGTTTGATTAAAGGCTTTACTTACAGATGCTATTTGTTGATGCTCAATTCTTCGGCGGTCAAAGCAAAATATAGATTTTGTAACTGGTGTATTCCTGTAATTGGATGGCTATAATTATTACTTTCCGTTTGCCCTTCAGCAGACCAAATATGAAAGCTGCCATCATGAAGTCTTATTTCCAGTTCTCCATTTCCCGGTAGTGGTAGGAAGTAATCTTCGAATCCAAATTTATCCAGCCATATTTTTGACAATGGAATTGGATAAATTTGTTTTGGGAGGACCTGAAAAGGTCTTACTTCAGAATGTAGCTCATATTTTTCACTTAGATAAGTGATATGTTGGGTATCTATTCCAATAACTAATACGGGGATAGGGTCACCATTTTCCATTTCTTTTTGGGAATAAACCAGGTTTCCAATTCTTAGCTCGCTAGTTTTCATATGATCTGATTTTAGATTCGGTTTTATTACCATTGATTCAAAACATTCCAGGGAAGGAATGTACAGCTCGCGATCATAAGACTGGGATAGCGCTTAACTGAATTTAGTGAAATTAATCCGGTATTTCTGTTTTGAATAACAGCGCATTAAAACTAAATCTCGGATATTGATGGCTATAAGTTGAAAATGGCAATTTCAGCTCTTGTTCCAAATCTTGCAGGAAGGATGCTGGTGCCGATACCTTTGGAAACTAATATTGTATTTTCAAAATTCGCAGGCTTAACAAGAAAGAACAAAAAAACTAGCATTATGAGGAAGAAATCTGCAAAAATAATCGTTAAACTGTAGGCTTATCTTAAGCTGAAATTGAAAGTATTTTGTGTTAAATTGGTAGATGTTGATATTATGTTTAACTTGCCTGTGTTAATTTAATATCAAAATATCGCCTCATGTTAAAGAATATATTAAATAAATCGCTTTTTGTTGTAGCATTGATCGCCATGGCTTTTTCAAGTGGCTGCAAAAAGGATATTATGCTTGTAGGTCCTACGTTTGCTTCCTCCGTCTCTGTAGCTTATTCAGACAAGCAAGGTAATGATTACTTAAAGGCTCAAAGTCCAGAAAATATTGCGGGAATAAAACTCTATCATCTTATTGATGGAAAAAAGGTTTATTATAATAAATCCGATAATAATAATGTTGGTAAGGTCGGTTTCCATTTGATTAAACCAAAAGTTGATGGAGAACCTTATAAATTAAGTATTTTGTTACCTATTCCTGAGGGTGTTGGTACGGACGTCAGATCGACTGCTTACCTTCTTTGGGAAAACGGTAGAGAGGACGAAATTGTTGGATCGTTTGATACCAGCTACAATAAGATAGTTAAAAAGTTCTGGTACAACAAGGAAGAAGCTGATGCGAATGGGAAAAAAGTCTATACGTATATCATTGCTGATTAGAATGATGCTGATGTAATTTTTCAAGAGGCACGCTATATGATGACGATAAATCAAATCGCAAAACATTTCAGGGAAGTTCATTTTGGTGGAAACTGGACATCGGTTAACCTTAGGGATACATTATCTGATGTAAGTTGGCAACAAGCCACAACAAATATTTATGATCTAAACACAATCGCAGTCCTGGTTTTTCATATGAATTACTATGTGAATGCCGTCCTGAAAGTCTTAGAAGGCGAAGCTTTGAATTCCAGCGACAAATTAAGCTTTGATCTGCCGCCCATACATTCTGAAGAGGATTGGCAGCAATTAGTCAGTAAAGCCTTGACAGAAGCGGAGCTATTTGCTCTGCAAATCGAGAGGCTAGATGAAGAACGACTCTTTGATGACTTTATTGATCCTAAATACGGAAATTATTATAGGAATCTACATGGAATTATTGAGCATACACACTATCACCTCGGACAGATTTCGCTAATCAAGAAGATCCTGCATATAGAGAAAATAGCTTAGTTTTACTGCTTTAAAGGATTAAATGGAGTTATCTAACGAAAATTATTTTGGGCTGATTGTTATTGCCTTGGGAGTCCTGTTGTTAATGGATATTACTCAAAATTTTAAAGAGCTTAATATGAAGGACCGTAACTATAAGCTCTATTTAGTTGTTCTCGCTAGTTTGTTAATCGGTATCTACTTAGTACTTAATTAATGTCTTTTAGGCTTTTTCGATAACTTTTAATACACGCGATTTTGTGATCTTAATCTCTAATGCAAGCAAGGAGAAAAATAGAATGGCCAAAACAAGAACTACAGCCATTGACTCTACGTTAATTATTCCTCTGATTAAGCCGACGATGATGCTATAAAAGCCAAAAAATATAAATAGACATACTGCCAGCGGGACTGCACTCAATCTTATTTTATATGCTGTTGCCGACTGATCTTTCGGGACACTAACAATTAATTTTGGCAGTAAAAACTCAAAGGATGTTCTGATACGGGTAAAACTCAACGCGTTTTTGCCTTCAAAGCCAAAGAATTTTTTGTCTGTACCGATGTTCATGGTAGAACTTTTAAAATCTAAGGATAAGGTTTTTTTTAGGGAAGCCTTTCTCAAAGCTTCTTCAACCTGAGCTTGCTGGATATGATCTGGAAAAGGTATTGTTTTGAAGTAGAGCATTATTTTTTTGTTTACAAAACGAATTTAGAAGATCTTTTTATTTATCTCTGCATAAATAAAGCTAAAATAGAAAAAGGGGTTGTTTTTGCAACCCCTTTTATTTTATCATTTAATGACCCAGTAACCTAAAGCCAGCCATAGTAGGCCTTTGATCAGGAAGAATAAAAATCCCCAGAAACCAAACTTCTTTACCCATTTAATAATGGTGGCCTTTTTTTCTGATGTGGGTGTATTTGTCATAGTTAAAGCGATTCTTTCAGAACTTCACGCCAGCTCTCTAATTCAGGAATTCCAGGCTTGCGTTTACCAAAAAATTGAACAATCATTTCTCCGTTTTTGTCAAACAATTCGATAGAGTTGACATCGCCATCAGTAGATGGTTTTACCACCTGCCATACGCTGCGAACTTCATCTTCACGAAGGTGCAAATTAAATTCTGGATCTAAAACATTAAACCATGGACCCATGTCAACTAATTTCGTAATATTTCCGCTGTGAATCTGTATACAACCTGTATTTCCAGTGAAAACCATTACTGGAACCTGTTTCTCTGAACAGGCTGTCATCGCTTTTCTAAACCCTTCAACAGTGGTTTCTTTTGCTCTTCCTGCTGGTGCTAATCGCAATGCCTGCGTTCTGGTTACTTTGAACTTTCTCAGCAACATGAAAAACTCATGGCTATCGCCCATTTTGTTCCATGCTTCCTGAAAACCAGTTACATCAATCTCCGAATCCGGGATTTCTACTGCTGGAGCTGCTTCCGGAGCTGCTTCAATGGCTACTGCTTCCTGATCTTCTTTAAGGAATTTGGCTACTAAAGCTTCGTATGCTGCTACATCACTGCGGTCTGTCAGGTAAATTTTATGTAAAGCGTTACCATGGGCATCAAAAAACTGTAAACTCTGACGGTCGTTTTCAGCTACTGCATAACCATGTTTCCAGACACGTAGGAACAAGCGAAGATCGATGTCTGCGCCTAAAACAAGGCCTGCATGTGGCGTAAAGGAAATGTCTTCATAGACTCCTTTTCTTTCATTTACACAGTATTCATTACGTGTTAAAGCCATCACATAACCCAACGAAGTCACGGATTCCAGGATTTTCTCAAAATCAGGTTGTAAAAGCTTAACGGTAGTACCCAGGCCGGTCATCAGTAATTCTGCTTCAGACACCTGTAAATCCTGTGCGGCTTCTCTGATGCGTTTCTTAGGATTGGCAATTTTATAGGCTTCGTATTTTTCTTTTAGGGTGTTGGTTGCGGTAATCATAAAGGGGTGTTGGGTTAAAATGAATTGATTTGTACGTTTGTATTTTTAGGGATAAAAAAGGGTTTCAGTGTTCTTGGATTGGTGAAAACATCGGCGTCGATCTCAAATACCTCATAAATGTTTTTGGTATTCAGGACTTCCGAAGCGGTACCATCGTACCATTTTCTACCGTTTTTAAGCATTAAAATCCGGTCTGCATATTGTGCGGCAAGGTTGATGTCGTGGAGGATGCCAATCACCATAAAACCTTTCTGGGCTAAAGCTTTGGCAATGGCCAGGGTTTGCTGTTGGTATTGTAAATCTAATCCAGACACCGGTTCGTCTAAGAGGAGCAAAGCATTGGGCACATCCCAAATCTGCGCCAGAATTCTGGACAATTGTACTCTCTGTTGCTCTCCCCCGGATAGGCTGAGGTAGGAACGTTCTGCAAGCTGTGTAATACCGGTTAATTTCATCACTTCATCACAGATCTCCTTATCTTTTGCACTTGGATGGTTCTGGTAATGAGGATAACGTCCCATCATGACAATTTCTTGTGCCATGAAGGCCATATTTATGATATTTTGTTGATTTAGGACGGCTCTTTTCAAAGCCAGCGCTGGAGAGGAATAGCTCGAAATACATTTTCCATGTAAATTGATACTGCCTTTGGAAGGTTTTCTTTCGCCACTCAACATGCGCAAAAGTGTAGATTTTCCAGCACCATTGGCACCCAATACCACGAGCATTTCGCCCGGGCGAAGGCTAAAAGAAAGCCCATTAACCAGCGTTCTTTTTCCTGCTTCATAACTGATGTGATCTGCGATTAACATTATAATATCAGTTTCTTTTTGTCTTTGATTAATATATAGAGGAATAACGGTGTACCTAATAGCGCGGTAATGACACCGATTGGCAGCTCTATCGGGGCAATAATTGTCCTGCAAAGCATGTCAGCAAGGGTCAGCATTAAAGCACCCATCAAGGCAGAGGCAGGAAGTACGTATTTATTGTCGACACCAATAAGAAGGCGAATCGTGTGTGGTACCAATAATCCTACAAATCCGATAATGCCGGATACGGCTACCGAAGCGCCAACGGCGAGTGTAGAAAGGATCACTACATTGCGCTTAATCCGGTTTACACGTAATCCGATTTGATTGGCTTGGGTTTCCCCCAAAGCAAAAGCATTGAGCGCTTTTCCCATGTAAGGAAGAATCAATACCGGCAGCATCACAAAAGGCAGAATGGCGATGACGGTTTCCCAGGTAGCACCAGCCAGGCTGCCGAGCATCCAAAAGGTGATGTTTCTCAACTGCTGATCGTCGGCCATATAGGTAATGAGTCCGGTTAATGCCCCTGCTAAAGCATTGATGGCAATTCCGGCCAGCAACATGGTGGCTACATTGGATTTTCCATCGGTACGGGAGATTTGATAAACGACCATGGCCGCAATTCCAGCTCCGGCGAAAGCACCGAAAGCAAGGAGGTAATAGCCTAATAAGTTGCTTAATCCTGCAAAAAGTGCCATTTCTAACACAATCACAATCACCGCCATTAAGGAAGCTCCTGCAGAAATCCCAATCAATCCAGGTTCTGCCAATGGGTTACGGAAGATGCCTTGTACGGCTGCACCGGAGATGCCCAAAGCGGAACCAACGAGGATTCCTAAAACAACCCTTGGAAGTCTGACAATATTCATGACGCCTTCATGCTGGATAGAAACAGAGTATTCAGAAAACAAACCCGCTTTTTTAGCTAGAATCAGCAGTACATCAGTTACCGGAATCTTCACTGCACCTAATCCCAAAGAAAAGGCAGCGGCAAGAAAAAGGGCGAGGGTTAGGGAAATATATAGACTTGCTTTTTTGATTACCATTTACTGTTTAGTTCTTTAATGGCTTGTGGCAGTCGTACTGTGAAACCTGTTAACAATTCGCCGTCCATCTGTACGATTCTTTTATTCTTTCCTGCATTGGTTAGCGATACACCGGGCATTTTTAAAATGCTGTTGATGCCCCCTAAACTTTTATACCCGAAATCAAACATCAGGATCAGGTCTGGATTGGCGTTTACCAGTGCTTCTGTAGTATAAGGTTTATAGTTTGAAAAGCCTTGTGCGGCATTTTTACCTCCAGCAAGGCTGATGATCGCGTCCATATTGGTGCTTTTACCAGCCACCATCATCACCCCTGTGCCACGGGCATAGACGAAAAGTACTTTTGGATGCTTCGGGTTTTTACTAATCTCCGCTAAGGTTTGCTGTAAATTTGAGGAGAGTTGCTTTACTACAACTTCTCCTTTTGGACTTTGTCCTACTGCTGCGGCAACCGCTCTGATGAATTTTGTAGCACCAGCTACCGAAAACTCTTGCTTAATACTGACTACTTTGATTCCTGCTGATTTTAACTGATAGGCAATTGCTTTGGAGATGTCTCCCTCTGGTGCAATTACCAGGTCTGGGGAAAAGGAAATGATCCCTTCTGCTGATAAAACTCTGTTCTGACTTACTCTGGGTAATTTGGCAGCATACGCTGGGTAGATGCTGGTCACATCTACAGCTACAATTTGATTTCCTAAGCCTAAAGCATCTACAGTTTCTGTGATGGCACCACTCAGGGTAATGATTCGCTTAGCTGTAGTAGCATAAGAACCTACATAACATAAGAGGAGGAATAGGCAGGAATGAAGTGTTTTGGTCATTTTTAAAAAGGTGTGTGGCTTGATTAGGATACAAAGGAATGCTTAATTATACTGATTCCAAATAAATAAATTACGCTTGTCGGTATTGGGTGAATTGCTTTTTATGTCCAATAAAAGGCTGCATTTTTATTGGTTTTTATATGTAATTAGTTGTTTTTTAGCTGATTGTGATTTCGTTGCTTAGTCTCGTCTTGCTATCATTCTTATTAATTCTGTCTATAATTTATCCCGATACCGTAAATATTATCCCGAAAAGGTTAAAAATAATCCCTTTTGCGTTGCTAACATATTGGTAAATGTAAGCATATTTGCCTACTTTATTTAGACTGATTAAAAATAACTACTCATATAAATGGCCACTCTTAACGCTGGAAAGAATTACTTATTGCTACTGCTGATCTTCTTAACCAATGCTGGTTTTGCAAAGGATATTAAAGGAAGATTAACAGGAATCGTCTATGACGATACCAATAAAGTGCTTTCCGGAATTACCGTGGCTTTAGAGCCAGATAGAAAACGCGCTTTGACAGATGCCAAAGGAAGTTTTCAAATGGATCAATTGTACCCGGGAACGTATTCCCTACGGATATCTGCCATAGGTTTTGAAACCTATACGCAGGAAGTAGAAGTGGTGTCCGGTGTAAAGAACGCGGTGACCATCAGGTTAGTTCGTAAAAATGAATCCCTGAAAGAAGTGAGTGTGAATGGGGTACATGGCAATCCGGATAATTTTATCGATATGACCCGAACGACCATGCCCAGCACGGTCATCACCAGAAAAGAAATTGAACAAATGGGGAGCCGCAGACTGGATGAAGTACTGAAAGAGCAAACCGGACTGGCGATTGTAAGTGATATTGGTGCCGGAAATAGGGCTGTAGGACTACAAATGCAGGGTTTCGACAGTGGTTATACCATGATTATGATCGATGGGCAACCCATGGTAGGTAGGAACAGCGGCAATTTTGACCTTTCCAGGGTTACCGTGTCTGATATTGAAAGAATAGAAATTATTAAAGGCGCTTCTTCCTGCCTGTTTGGGAGTGAAGCTCTTGCAGGGGTGGTCAACATTGTGACCCGTAAAAATATTACCCAGCCCCAGGGTTTAGCGGCTTTCCGCTATGGTAGTTTCAATATGGTAGATGCCACTTTAGAAGGCGAAACTCCTTTTGCCGGAAAAAAGGGATCGGTCTACCTTTCAGGAAATTACTACCGTACGGATGGTTTTAATTCCAATCCTTACCTGGAAGAAGGAAAGACAGCACCTCCTTTTGATAGCTACTCTTTCCAAAGTCGCGGGCGATATCTTTTAAATGAAATCAGCAGTCTGAGTTTTAATGGACGATATGCCAACAGACATTCGGTAAATGAGATCTCTTATGGCGTTTCGCCAACTAAGGATATCCTTGATGAACATGATTTGAATGGTTCCCTGTCTTTGAATAATAATTTCAGAAATGGCACTAAATTAAGAACGCAGTATTACCTGACCAGGTATCAAACCGCTCAGGATGTGACCGATTTAAATACCAATACCATCATTCCGGGAAGTCGGTTTAAGCAATTCTTACACCGCATAGAAACCCAGGGGAGTCATCAGTTTTTTGAGCAGCTCAACCTGACGGGTGGTGTTGGTGCTGCTTTTGAAAGATTAGACAATTCTTACTACAGAGATAAAAAGGATATGAGCAACTATTTCGCTTATGGACAGGCAGATTGGAACTTATCCTCCAGCTTAAACTTAACAGGTGGTGCGCGCTATGATTACCATGATAAATATGGTGCTAAACTAAACCCGAGTATTGGTTTGCGCTACCAGCCATTCGAAAAATTAACATTAAGAGCTGCGATCGGAACAGGTTTTAAAACCCCAAGCTTCCAGCAGTTGTATATGGTGTTTACCAATGTGCAAACCGGTTATACGGTGTTTGGAGCGGAGGAGTTTTGGCGGGAAATCCAATTGTTAAAAGACGCTGGGCAGATCATGAGTGTTTTCCCTATTGCCAATCAGATCGGCACATTGAGGCCGGAAAGATCGGTTTCCTATAGTGGCGGATTTGCCTATAATCCTCTTGCTTCCCTGAAACTGGATGTCAATGTTTTTTATAACGACATGAGGAATTTCATAAGCGCAGAACCGGTAGCGATAAAAACAAACCAGCAACAGGTTTTTTCTTATATCAATGTTGCCAAAGCTTATACCGCCGGAACGGAGGTTGGGATGAGCTGGAAAGCAACTAAAGTATTGAGTCTCTCTGCCGGTTACCAATTATTATACGCGGTCGACTTAGGTATTGTTGAAGCGATAAAAAATGGTGCCGGCTTATATGCACAAGTGTATGATGGCGTAAATCCACCGAGACGCTCTAAAAGATCCGACTATTTCGGGATGGCCAACAGGTCCAGACATATGGCCAATATCAGGGTCGGTTACGAACACGAACCTACCGGGATTACGGGATCTTTTCGCGTCAATTACCGCAGTAAATATGGTTTTACGGAAGCCAATAGTGCCAACCTGTTTATGGACCCTTATGATACTTATGTGCCCAGCTATTTCCTGTTTAATGTGGCCCTGCAAAAGACTTTTTACAACAAGCATTTGCAGTTGCAGCTAACAGCCGATAACCTGATGGATTATCGCGATCAGCTGATGCCTTCGCAGCAGGGCAGGGCCATTATCGCAGGAATCAACTGGAGGTTTTTTAAAGATTAAGCCTCAGCCGGGAAGCCATTAACTGAAAGCCTTAAAAGATGAAGGCAAAACTAAAGAAAACAATATAAACGCATCAATAATAGAAACATGAACAAAAGTTTAAAATCCTCTTTCCTGGTATTGCTCAGCATCCTGACACTATCTGCCTGTACGAAGAAGGAAATCAAACCTGAATTAGAAGACGGAAAAAGCACGGTAGTTAAGGATTTAGCCGGTGACGTAGGGAACACGGTTGGCAGCGGAAAACCTTTTGAGCCATTCTATTTCAGTATGAAAACAGCAGCGAAAGTACCTGCGTCTGAAAAATTAACTGCATCATGGGATCTGGCATTTGCTAAAGAATACAATTCCTATGTGTCGATAAATAATGGTACAGATGCAAATAGCCTTGGCTTTGGTGGCCCAGGAAAAGGAGCAATGATGGTGGTTAACCAGGCTTATGCACAGTTGAAAACAGCACCTTCAGATGCGGAATTTACAGCCAAAAGCATCAGTAGTACGGGCATCGACGTAGGAAATGGCAACGGTTGGTTTTTCTATGAAATGAATACCCATATCGCTGTGCCGGTAAAGAACAGGACGTTTGTGATCCGCACAGCGGATGGAAAATATGCGAAACTGGAACTGATCAGTATGTATAAAGGCGCACCAGCTGTAGTGAGTGATTTGAACTGGCCGGCACCTTATTTCACTTTCCGCTATTTCCTGCAAACAGATGGCAGCAGAAACCTTTCTACCAAAGATTAACCTTTTAAAACTAAATAAATGAAGACGCTTAAATACTTAAAAAAATATAGCAGCCTGCTGATGATCGGCTTAGTGATCGGGATGGTTAGCGCTTGCTCCAAAGAGGATGATCCAGGTACGGTAGAACCACCTCTGGAACCTGGAAAAGTGGAGTTTTATAAAATTCAACGCGTAGAGAATCTGGCCGCTGAAACCGACGATAAGAACCCTACAGTGCCTAAGAAAGCTGTTTATTTCAGTCTGGAAGATAAGCAGGAGGTGACTGCAGTTATGGCAAAAACTCACCGCTGGGATATGGGCTTAAGTGGCTTGTACAACAGTTTTGTATCTGGAAATAATGGTGATAATACGAGTAATTTTGGTGCTGGTGGTCCTGGGAAAGGTGGAGTAACTATTGTTGAAAAGCCTTTTGAAGAGGTAATCAATATTCCTGCAGATGCAGATTTCAAAACGGGTGTCAGCCAAATAGGAACAGATAATATGGGTGATTTTGGTGAAGGAACAGGTTGGTATATCTATGACTTTGCTGGTGGAATTGTTGGTGATCAAAGCTACGATAAATCGCATGTGGCTTACGCTTTAGGAAGTCCTCTTAAATTGAAAAATGGCACCACCGCAGCAGCAAGAACACTGATCATCCGTACTTCCAGAGGGAACTATGCTAAAATCAAAATGATCAGCTGCTATAAGGATGCATTTACTCCTGATAAATGGTTTAGAAATACACCACATATGTACTTCAGTTTTGAGTATGTAATGGTGCCAAAAGGCAGTACAAAATTCGAAGTTAAGTAAAACCTGAATCCTATCTCATTTAAACACGATACCCAATTTTATGAAACATAAATACACCTATTTTCTATTAATGGCTTTATTAGTCGGCATCACTGCCTGTAAAAAGACGATTGATTTAGAGCCGCTTCCACAGAATAAAATATTAGAATACAAGATCAGCAATTTGAAGGATACCGTAATGTATGCGGCCATTAACCAGTTGAATAATACCATTACAGTTTATCTCCCGGTCTTTTACGGTCTGTCTTTGATTGATCCCGAAATTAAAGTGTCGGAAGGAGCAACATTAACAGAAGTTCCAATGCCTGTAGGCGTTTACGAGCAGGATAAAAAGTATACGGTGAAAGCAGCAGACGGAAGTACCAATACCTATACCTTGAAAATAAAAGTCATGAACCCTGTAAAGTTAAATGCCATCTGGCCGGCAAATTACCTGGTAAATGGAGAAATGATTTCTTACCCACTTAACAGTACTGTTTTTTCAGGGAATTTCAACGCATTTGGAACGGGTTTAATACAAGTTGATCTGATCAATAAGAAGAGCGGAAAGGTCATTAAAGTAAATGATGCAGAGATTGCCTGGCGTCCTGGAACAATAGAGCAGTCGGCCTTTTTTACTCCGAACGCTACAATAGATACTGGTGTTTATCAGCTGAATCTGAAGTATTATGATCAGGACATCATCATGAAAGAACCGCTTCATATTGTACACCGTCAGCCAGATTTACTGATGCCATCGAAGAACGTGAAGCAAGGCGAAAGCATCTCTTTTCCGGCTTTTCAAAGCATCTTTTTAGGTCTTAAATCGGTCAAGGTGAAACTGAATGATAAGGATACTTATGACTTACCTGTAATTGGATTTACACCATTGGAAATGACCCTTAAAGTGCCTGATAATTTCCCGGTCGGCATATACGATTATACCGCCTATTTCACTTTTGAATTTGAAAATTGGAAAGCTGTGAGCAAGCTAGGATCGCTCAGCGTATCCGCTAAATAGACATACAACCGACTTGTGTACAGAGGAGGTTTTATAAATCCCTAATGTTCAACTTAAATACTGATGCTAATGAATTAAATGACAAAAAACGCTTCTACCTCATCAATTAACCTCTCAAAAGAAATCATTTACAAATTTAAATCATTATTAAAAAAACAATATGAAAACTCTTATAAAAACCGTATTTGCCGTAACTGCCATCGCTTTAGCTGTAACTTCTTGTAAAAAACAAAATGAAGGAAATGAATCTGCAGGTGCTTTGAAATCTGCAAAAAGTACTGCTTCAGTAACCCCTGTAACTTCAAATACGATTTATGGCCACTGGGGAAATCCTAGAGGTGGGAGCTTTGGCTCTATCTATTTAAACCTTAGTCAGTCGGCTAGTTTAGATACTGCTTCTGCAAATGATAGCAGATTTGATATTGTATTAACTGGAACCAATAACTCTTTCGTAGAAGGTGTGAATGGTTATACCTTGGAATATATCCAGGATCCTACCTTGACTTTCGCTACAATTGGTATCGGAACTTCAGGAACTGTGGCTACCACAATTGGAAAAAGCACTACACCATTAGCTACTGCAAATGGATGGTACGCTTACGTTGCTCCAAATGGCAATACTTTGGCTGCTGATTTTTACATCATTGCACGTTCAAACGATACCAGACCTGATTATGCTTTAAAATTCACCTCTATCATTGGAGAAGGTACTGCTACACTTAACCGTGGTAAATACGTGATTCAATACGGAGAAATCCTTTAATATCATCTACCTAATGAGCTGCCGGATCGTTCCGGCAGCTCTATTATTTTAACTCATTGATTCTATCAAATTAAAAGAAAAATGTCTGAATATAAGTTTACAAAATCCTTCCTGTTATCCTGCAGTTTATTGGTGTCTTTTCTCCTCCTTTTTGTTGCTTGTAAAAAGGAATATAAGGCCTTCCCATACCATGATATTGAGCAGTTTCAAGTGAACGTTGATGGACAAAGTAATATTGATGCAGTACTGAAAGGGGATAGCATCATTTTATACTGGCCTCCTTTTATCAATATGCCGGATTCAATTAGTCCGCGCATTACCCTGTCTGAGCGTGCCAGCATCCTTCCTGCCTCAGGTCAGAAAGTTCCTTTTTCTGATAAAACCAGGTATACCGTAACTGCCCAGGATGGGAGCCTTAAAGTGTATCACCTGAGAAGGGTAAACAATCAGCCTTTGCTGAATTTTGAGTCGACAAGGACATTGCAAAGAGGGGGAGTAATGGCATTATCCGGAAAATATTTCGTTCCAGATACCGCCAAAACGAGGGTTTATCTGCTTGACAAACAGAATAGATCGGTCAGAATAAACACCATTGTCACTTTAACGGCTTCCAGTTTTGTTGCCCGAATGCCTACAGCAGCAGTGCTGGATACGGGAACTTATCATATTCAAATGATTAGTGGTTCGAGAATGAAAATCAATGGGCCTTTTAAAATACTGCGCTAGAGGACATAATTTAGCCTGCTAATGTATTATGCCAGGAGGAAGAATCCGGTAATTCTGAACGAATTGCCGGTGTTGTCGTTAACAGGAATTCAGGAAAAGAAAATTAAATGTGAAATAAAATATAGAATAGGATGTGCAAAACGAGAGTGTTAAGTACCAAAGGAGATACAGTAATCAGTAGCTGTGTAGGATGTAAAATGTATTATCTGTGGCATAATAATTTGTTGTTGAATTTCAGTATTGGTGCTTTCCAAGCATTTAGAGGGGTTGTTTTTAGTCTACCTTTTCATAAGAACAGCTTGCCATTTCCTGATGAAGTGGAGCGGATTATTCTGCATACACCAAATGACGACATCTGTTTTGCCTTTTGTTATGAAGAGTTTGAAAGCTTTAAGCAGGCTATAGACGAATCGATCTATATGAATGAGGTATATCAGCTCATGAGCAAGTCCTAAACAAGAGAAATGTAAGCAGTAAACACAAAAAAGAATGAAGATTAAATCAAAGATTGAGGGCTCCGAAGACTGGTTATTCATCGAAGAGATTCCTGAAACCTATGTGGCCAATACACCACTTTCAGAAAAGAACATCAATATTAAAATGCCATCGGTAAACAAATTGGTCAACTATCAATTGAGTTCCGGTGGCTTATTTCTAGTTCATTCTACCATGCAGTTTAATGAAAATGTTAAAGTGCTATCAGAGGTAGAAGGGGAGACCATCACCTCTCAATTTATCTTTTATGGCGCTAATCCGGCAGCAGGGGAAAAGGATGCTGCTAAAAACAGCCGGAGGATGGGCAGTAGACACAATATCCGCTACATTCCTTCTTTAAAAGGGAAGTACCCAATGGTTCCCGGCGTAGAATACAAGTATTTTTTACTGGTACTTTCTAAAGCCTATTACTTTCATTTGATTGATCAGCATTCCTTACTACATACGGATTTTGTAAAAGAGATTCTCAAAGGAAAATACACCTCTTTTGTCGCCAAAGACCTTTCTGTAACCCCGGAAATGAGAAGAGTGATCAATGACATTTGCGAATGTAAGCGCTCCGGAGATTTGAAACGGATGCACACAGAGTCTAAGATTCTAGAGCTTTTGATGCTGCAACTGGAGCAAATGCAATCCGGTATGGAGGTCGAAAGATACCAGATCAAACCCGACGACCTGAAAAAAATTGAGCATGCAAGAGAAGTGTTGGATACAGGATACCGTTGTCCACCCACCATCATAGAATTATCTAAAATCACCACCTTAAATGAGTTTAAGCTGAAACGTGCGTTTAAGGAATATTTTGGCATCACCATTTACGGTTACGTTACCCGTTTGCGGATGGAAGAGGCAAAAAGACTCATCCTGGAAGAGAAAATGAGCATCGGACAGGTTGCCACCGCTGTAGGATTCAACCACCAAAGCCATCTTACCGATGCTTTTAAACGCTACTTTGGTATTTTGCCTTCTGAAGTGAACGTCGGAGTAGAATCTTAGATCCCACATAGCTTAAAACCAGGATTTCTTCCTGCATCCGAAGGCCTTTTAATATCGGCCTGATTTTTCAGCATGGCCCAACAATTCATGGCCTTAAAATGAAGAGTTTTTGACTAAAAACAGCAGCAAAGTTCTGCTGTTCTGTATAATTCTAGATGGAAAAGCCCAGTTACTGCGCAATTCCGTTATATTTGTCTAGCTAATACATCGAAAATCAAGTTTTAATCATTGCTTATAAATGAGTACGAATACAGCAGTTTCTCCATCAGAATTTGAATTGGTATCTGGTTTAGAAATCCACGTACAGTTAAATACAAAATCAAAAATCTTCTCCTCAGACAGTGCTTCTTTTGGGGCTAAACCCAATGAACACATTTCTGCGGTCTCCCTTGCCTTACCCGGCGCACTACCAAAATTGAATAAAGAAGTGGTGGCAAAAGCCGTTAGAATGGGTCTGGCCTTGAATTGTACCATCAATGGGCTGAATTACTTTGACCGGAAGAATTATTTCTATGCAGATCTTCCGAAAGGATACCAGATCACGCAAGACAATAAGCCGATCTGTCAGAATGGTTTCCTGAATGTGACTTTACCGAATGGTGAGGAGAAAAGAATAGGAATCAACAGAATTCACCTGGAAGAAGATGCTGGAAAGAGCTTACATGATCAGGACGATCGTTTCTCTTTCGTAGACCTGAACAGGGCAGGAGTTCCACTAATAGAAATTGTAACAGAACCAGATATCCGCTCTGCGGAAGAAGCTTCTGCTTTATTGTTAGAAATCAGGAAACTGGTGCGTCACCTGGATGTGAGTGACGGAAATATGGAAGAAGGCAGTTTGCGTTGCGATGCAAACATCTCGATCCGTAAATTCGGAACTACAGAATTCGGTACGCGCTGTGAAGTGAAAAACCTGAACTCTGTTCGTAATGTACGCAGAGCGATGGAATTTGAGTTCAACCGTCAGCAGGAAGTAATTTCTGCAGGGGGAAGAATCATTCAAAGTACCTTAAACTTCGACGCAGATCAGGGTACAACTGCCCCGATGAGAACCAAGGAAGAAGCTAATGATTACCGTTATTTCCCTGATCCTGACCTTCCTCCGATCCATATCTCTGCAGAATGGCTGGCGCAAATTAAGTATGATATGCCGGCATTACCAGCAGAAATATCTAAACAATTAGTTGCTGATTTCGGCGTTAATGCTTCCGAAGCGGCTATGCTCTCTGAAGACCGCGGCTTGCTGAGCTATTTTAATGCTGCTTTACCGATCGTTGCCAATAAGAAAAGTCTGGTCAACTGGTTAACAGGATCTATCAGAGCTTTGCTAAGCGAGCAGGAGATCAGCATCGCTGATTTTAAACTGGCACCGGCACAATTGGCTGGACTGATCAACCTCGTTGATGATAAGAAGGTTACGCCGCAAATTGCATTACAACAATTGCTGCCTGAGCTGATGAAACATCCCGAAGCAGAAGCAATGGCTACCGCTGCTTCCCTGAATCTTTTGATTGTAGAGAACAGCGATGAACTATCTGGTTTTGTAGACGAAGTACTGGCAAAATTTGATGCCCAGGTACAAGCCTATAAAAAAGGGAAGAAAGGCGTACTTGGACTGTTTGTTGGTGAGGTCATGAAGTTGGCCAAAGGAAAAGCAGATGCGCAGAAAATAAACGAATTGTTACAAGAAAAATTAAAGTAAAAGAACACAAATGAAGAAACTCGGATATCTGTTATTGATCTGTTTTGCATTTACTGCATGTAAAGATAAGAGCAAATTCACCATCAACGGAGAATTTAAAAACGCAACGCCACAAAGTAAAGTATACTTGTACGGCTTACAAAAAGACAATGCATTGCCTTTGGATTCTACGGTGTTTTCTGAAAAAGGAGAGTTTAAATTCTCGCACAGCACCCCAGGCGTAGATTTCTTTAGAATCTCTGCCGGAAATAGCGAATACATGATTATCGCTAAGAATGGTGATGACATTAAGATCGCTGCGGATTTAGCAGATAAAAACTTGGGCTATACGGTTTCCGGTGCAATGGAAGCCGATAAATTACAAGAGTTAAATACGGTTAAAAACCAGTATATGGCTAAACTGTCTGCAATTCAGACGCAGTTTGAAGATGCTGTAGCAACGCAGCCGGATAAAAGAGAGGCTGTTATGGAGCAATTCAAACCTAAATACATAGAAGAAATCAATGGATTGAATAAAGCAGTATTGAAATTCGCACAGGAAAACAGCAATTCATTGGCTGGTTTTTATGCGATCAACCTGTTAAATCCAGCTGAATTCGAGAAAGAAATGGTGGAATACTCAGATAAAATCAAAAGCAATTTCAATGATAACCCTTCGGTAACAGAGTTTATCACGAAAATGTCTAAGCTTAAATCTTTATCAGTAGGACAACAAGCGCCAGACTTTACCATTGCCGGTATTGATGGTAAACCAGTTAAATTATCAGATTTCAAAGGTAAATATGTACTGATTGACTTCTGGGCTTCCTGGTGTAGACCTTGTCGTATAGAGAATCCAAACCTGGTAAAAGCTTACAATACTTTCAAAGATAAGAACTTTACCATCCTTGGAATTTCATTAGATAAAGACGCTAGTGCCTGGAAAAACGCGATTGCAGCAGATCATTTAACATGGACTCATGCTGGCGAATTGAAAGATTTTGACGGTCCGGTTGTGAGAATGTATGAGGTCGAAGCGATCCCAACTTCCTTTTTATTAGACCCTAACGGAAAGATTATTGCTAAAAACCTACGTGGTGAAGAGCTGGATGCTTTCTTAAATAAAACCTTAAAATAATCCTAAATCCGTGTTAACACACTGGAGTTACTTAACAATTTGTTAACTTGGGTTTAACGGTATATTATAATTGATTACTTAATTTCGTAACAAATATTTAAAGCTATGAGCACCGTAAAACAAAAGATACTGATTGTTGATGATGAACCTGATATCCTTGAATTGATTGAGTATAACTTGAAAAAAGAAGGATATCAGGTTTTTCTGGCTAGTAATGGCCAGGAAGGAATTACGGTAGCAAAGAAGGTTCATCCTGATTTGATTATCCTTGATATCATGATGCCTAAAATGGATGGAATAGAAGCCTGCAGGTTAATGCGCGCCATTCCAGAATTCAAAAATACCTTCATGGTGTTCCTAACCGCCAGAAGTGAAGAGTACTCAGAAATTGCCGGTTTTAATGTAGGTGCAGATGATTATATCGCTAAACCAATTAAACCTCGCGCATTGGTGAGTAGAATTAATGCCATTTTAAGAAGAAATTCAAGCGCAGATGAGGTTTCTGATAATAAAGTAGAAATCGGCGATCTAGTGATTGACAGAGAAGCTTATCTGGTATTTCAAGGCGGACAAAAAGTAGTTTTAGCCAAAAAAGAATTCGAATTATTGTACTTGTTAGCCTCTAAACCGGGAAAAGTATATACCAGAGAATCTATTCTTAAAAATATTTGGGAAGACTCAGTAGTAGTAACCAACCGTACAATTGATGTGCATATCCGCAAACTTCGTGAGAAATTAGGCGAGACTTATGTCGCAACTGTGAAGGGTGTAGGCTATAAATTCGAACTTTCTTAGTATTTTTGTGCAGTATTAAATCCACTGTATTGAAATATCCTTCTTTTAAAGATCTTATCCTATTCGAAAACGATGATTATATCGTCGTAAATAAACCTCCATTTGTAGCCTCGCTGGATGAGCGTGGCGGATCAGGCGAGGTCAATATATTACGTTTGGCAAAGCAGTATTCTGCTGACGCACAGGTATGTCATCGTTTAGACAAAGAAACTTCAGGCGCGATTATCATCGCGAAAACTCCTGATGCCTATCGCAACGTTGCGATGCAATTTGAAAAGCGTAAAGTAAACAAAGTATACCATGCTGTGGTAGACGGACAGTTTACTTTTAACGAGCTGTTTATCGACCTTCCTATCCTTAACGATGGGAATAAGAGCGTTACCATCGACAGAAAAGAGGGTAAACGTGCAGAAACCATTTTTAATTCCATAAAAAATTACCGCCATTATACCCTGGTAGAATGTAAGCCAATTACTGGCCGCATGCACCAGATCAGGATCCACCTGGCTACACAACGCGCCGCAATTGCCGGTGATGATATGTACCGTGGAAAACCGGTATTCTTATCGGCCATTAAAAAGGGCTACCGCATTGCAAAAGATGATGAAGAACTTCCGATTATGAAACGTTTTGCTTTACATGCCAGACATTTGGTGTTTAAAGGATTAGACGGTACTGATATCGTAATTGACGCACCATATCCTAAGGATTTTGCAACACTGATTAAACTACTTGATAAATTTGACGCTTAAACGCTAAGATATGTATGTACGGATGGTAAATTATGTAGACAGAATTAACCAATACCGGAAGACTAAAATCTCGAACAGGAACTTTTTGGTAATTGCAGCATTGATTGTTGGGGTCCTTGCCGGACTTGCAGCTTCGCTGCTGAAAGCCATTACGCACCATATTGAGGAATTCCTGCAAACAGGCTTTCATTGGGAATACAAGTATTACCTCTTCTTCTTTTTTCCCTTTATCGGGATTCTATTGTCGGTTATGTATGTCCGACGGTTCATTAAAAGAGGGAAATTTGAAACCGGATTGACCCCTTTGCTGTACACCATCTCCAGAAAATCAAGTAAGGTAGAACCCCATAATATTTATTCGCAGATCATCACAGCCGCCTTAACGGTAGGCTTTGGTGGTTCTACGGGTCTGGAAGCGCCCATTGTAACCAGTGGTGCAGGGATCGGATCTGTAGTTGGACGTTTCCTGGGCTTGTCCTACAAGGAAACGACGATGCTTTTGGCTTGTGGTGCTGCTGCGGGGATCGCAGGAGCCTTTAATAGTCCGATTGCAGGGATTGTGTTCGCTGTAGAAATTCTGCTCCCAGAATTCAGTATTCCGGCCTTTATCCCTTTGTTGCTGGCTTCGGCTACAGCAGCGGTAGTGGCCAGGTTGTTTTATAACGAACAACTGTTTTTCCTGGTTACAGAAGGGTGGAAAATCGATGCCCTGATTTATTATGTGATTCTTGCCGTATTCATCGGATTTTTCTCCATCTATTTTACCAAAGCAAGTGCTTACATCAAAGGTGCTTTTTATAAGGTTAAACATCCTTATAAAAAGGTGGTTTTAGGTGGATTAATGTTAGGCTTACTGGTATTTCTATTCCCTACATTATATGGAGAGGGATACATCACCATCAAAAATCTATTGGGTGGAAATTACTTCACAGTCATCAATAACAGTATCTTTTCTGGTTATAGTCACCTGCCATGGTTAGTGCTGATCTTTACTTTGGCTACGCTTTTTGCTAAATCCGCGGCAACACTGATTACCCTAAGTGCCGGGGGAAATGGAGGAATCTTTGCACCCAGCTTAATTATGGGTGGCCTGATGGGCTTTATGCTTGCATTTACAGTAAATACACTGGGGATTGCACAACTCAATGTGGCCAACTTTATCGTGGCCGGAATGGCTGGCTCTTTAAGTGCCATCATGCATGCGCCACTTACAGGGATCTTCCTGATTGCAGAAATTACCGGAGGGTATGTGTTAATGGTGCCATTGATGATTGTTTCTGCCCTTTCTTACCTGATCAATCGCAGTAAAAATAAATACTCTATCTATACCAAGCCGCTAGCGGAAAAAGGGGAGTTGCTTTCTTATGAAGACAAGGACTCTACGGTATTGAATATGATGAAATTGAGGTACCTGGTAGAAAAAGATTACCTGATTTTATATCAGGACGACTTGATTTCTGATCGTTTAACCGAGATTCTGCAATCTAAAAGGAGTGTGTTTCCGGTAGTTGCTCAGGAAGACCAAAGCTTTAAAGGTTTGATATATCTGGAAGAGCTTTTGAAAAAAGGAATCAACCACGTAGACCACCTTGATGTAACAGCGAACGACTTAATCGAGGAGGCTCCCGATACTGTTCATATCAATGATCCGATGAGGATTGTGATGCAAAAGATGGAGAAAGAAAATGTATGGGCGTTGCCTGTGTTGACAGAGGAAGACCGCTATCTCGGCTTCGTCTCTAAAACAACCATCTTTAACAAATACCGAAAACTATTGGCCCGACAGGCTGATTATATGGAATAACAAACAGCCAGCTCCTTTTAAAGGAAGCTGGCTGTTTACTTTGGCAGATCTGCCGGATGCTGAAGCTTATTCAGCTGTTCTTTTTAGACCGAATTTCTCAATCTTACTGTAAAGGTGACTGCGCTGAATATCGATATCGTCGGCTGTCTTCGATACATTCCAGTTGTTTTTCTCCAGTTTGAATTTGATGAATTCTTTTTCTGCATGGTCTTTATAGTCCTGGAAATTGCTAAAGCTATCGTAATTCTGACTGATGCTACGTGCTGCATGCTGACCTGTTGCATTAGGATTCGCAGCGCCGATATTGGTGCCACCTCCAGGGTTTGCAAATGCAGCTACATCTTGTTCAGTAATGGCTTTATCACTCAGGATAATTAAACGTTCGATCATGTTGTGTAACTCACGCACGTTTCCGGTCCATGGTAAGGCCTGTAAAGCCAGCATAGCCGCATCACCGATCTTTTTAACCGGCATGCCATATTCCTTGCAGATTTCTTCCAGGAAGTGCTGTGCGATCTCCGGGATGTCTTCTACACGTTCTGTTAAATGAGGTACATGGATATTGATCACGTTTAAGCGGTGGTATAAATCCATACGGAAATTACCATCTTCGATTTCTTTTAAAAGATCTTTATTGGTTGCTGCAAGTACCCTTACGTTTACTTCCAGTTCTTTTTCCCCACCTACACGGCTGATTTTATGCTCCTGTAAAGCACGCAATACTTTGGCCTGAGCGGAAAGACTCATGTCACCGATCTCATCCAGGAATAATGTTCCACCATTGGCCAGCTCAAATTTACCAATACGCTGTTTTACAGCAGAGGTAAAAGATCCTTTCTCATGTCCAAACAACTCACTCTCGATAAGCTCGGAAGGGATTGCAGCACAGTTAACCTCTATTAAAGGGCTGTCTGCACGGTTAGATTTTTCATGTAACCAACGGGCAACAAGTTCCTTTCCACTACCATTGGCACCGGTAATCAATACTCGGGCATCAGTAGGGGCAACGCGTTCAATGGTTTCTTTGATTTTTCCGATACTCTCAGAACTACCTAGTATATCTCTTGTTTTGCTGGCTTTTCTCTTTAATACTTTAGTTTCTGTAACTAAAGTGCCTCTGTCCAGCGCATTTCTTACGGTAATTAATAGCCTGTTTAAATCTGGTGGTTTAGAAATAAAGTCGAAGGCTCCTTTTTTACTAGCTTCAATCGCTGTTTCCACAGTTCCATGACCAGAAATCATAATGAAAGGAAGATCCGGACTATAGGCTTGTGCTTGTTCCAGCACTTCCATCCCGTCCATCTTGTTCATCTTAATGTCGCACAAAACCAGATCAAATTTCTTTTTCTTAATCAGGTCTAATCCATCAACACCATTATCAATATCTTCTACATCGTAATTTTCATATTCTAGGATCTCACGAAGTGTGCTCCTTATTGCGCGTTCATCATCAATTATTAATAATTTTGCCATAGGTATTGCTCATCAATTATTTTAGGAATACGAATATATTATTTTCATTTGAATAAAATTACTTTTGGCGCTAATGATGCAGCCTTTCAGCAGTTTATTCTATAGTAAAAATGTTTGTAATCAAGGCTAAACCCTCGTTTATTTGCCTTTAAGCGCGTTGAGATTTAACAAAAAAAATGCAAGCCTATAAGCCGGGTTCTGTAAACTGATTGCTCAGAGTTTCTACCATTAATCCAGTATAAATGTCACCATTTATCTCTAACGACCTACCCACTAACATCGGACGAGCAGCCCTACATACGTTAGCCTATTTGGTCTTTCAACTCCCGGGGTTTACCAGCAATCCGGTTGCCCGGAATACTCGTGAGCTCTTACCTCACGTTTTCAACCTTACCTGTGCTTAAAAAGCCATCGGCGGTATATTTTCTGCGGCACTTTCCATAACTCAGGTATTCATTCCTAAGCCTCTTCCCGTTAGGAAGCGGGATGCTCTGTGTTGCCCGGACTTTCCTCTCCGATAAATCGCAGCGATAGAACAGCTTGCATTTTTTGTGCGACAAAGATATAAAAAAAAGGCGCTTATTTGCTATAAGGCAAGTCCTTTACCATCTTTGAGATCAAATCATCACTAAGGTCGTAGGTATTAAAATTGCCGGTTTTTTTGTAATAGCGCCATAAAAGTGTTCCGCTAGGGCCATCGTTAATGTTCATAGTAAATGCTGCGTAATAAACTGGTCTATCATCTACCGCAGTGCCTGGTTTAGCGGGATCAACCGGAGGTTTTGGTGGAAACCTGTGTCTAGGTAGCTCTGCAACTGGTCTTTCTACTTCATACATTCCAGAAACTACTGCATCAACACCCAGTATTTTAGCAAGTTCAGCTTTGGTGAATTCCGTTATTTTATCATTGACTTCTGCTCTTTTTAATAAAACATTTGTCGTCTCCACATCCTGCACCTCTACCGACATTTTGCTCGATTTAGTCAGGATAAAGCTATATAAATTCGATTGTACGATGGCACTGGTATTCATTTCAGCAATATGCTCAGCTTCCGGGTCGAAATCAAATTGCTGGGTTTTATACATAAACTTCACGTTTACCGGCAAAATCGCAATGGTTTTATGCGTTTTACTGAAATTGCTCATTTTTGGATTGAGGTAAATTTCTTTTGGAAACCCAAATTGGGCCTGACTAAACGTCGCTATCCCCATAGCTAGGAATAATAATAGTGCTTTTTTCATTTAATCATTTGGTTATAGAAAGTATCATACTGCTTTAGCCACAATTTAAGAGGTTTAGGGCAAATGATGGTTTCATTGATGTGTACAGCAAAGTATGTATAATTTTTTAATATTCAAGACTCAGAGAAGAATCGCATCAAACTATATCCGTAACTATTTAAGAAATAAATGAATTTTAAGAGAAATTTTTATTGCCATTAAAATGCACCTGAAATTTGCAAGATAAAGAGGCTTAGTGTTATACTTGAATTTAATGCCTGAAAATATATAAAGGAATTCCAGCCATTATCGGCCCTATAATAGCCCAATAAAATCCGGCTTTTGTTTTGCTCTGCTTTTGTCTGAGCAAAAGAAGAGCAGAACAGTAGCAAGTGTATGCCAAGAAAAAATATGGGGATATTATGGTGTTTATAGGTAGTTAATTAGTAGTTAATTTCATGGGGTAGATCTTATCGCTTTGAGTTTACATGCGGTTTTCCTTAAAGGTGGCTTTAGTGTCTGTGAATTTGTGGTTTATTTTCTTTATAATAGTTATTATATTGTTTTTATTAAAAATATGTATATTTGTCTTCTTAGTTAACAGATGGTCTCACTTAATTTTATTTTATGACTTTTAACGAATCATTGCGTGGCGAATTTGGAAATGGGGCTTTCTCCATGTCTGAAATTGCTTTTGTACTTGGGCTACCTAAAAAGAATATTCAATATTGGATAAAAGAATTATGGGATGGGAAGCTAGGTAAACATTATGATCATAAATATTCCTGGTTTGAAGGCAGAGCCAGGATGACCAATTTCAAAACACTTATTGAGTGTTATGTATACGCCCAATTGAAGGGATTAAATTTCAGTATGGAAGAGATCTTTAACGCACATCATGTGATCGCCGAACAGTTAAATACTGTGCATCCTTTTGCGACATCCCCCTTGTTTTCGGATGGGAAAAGTATTTTTTTTACGCAGAATGATGGAGCTGTAGTAGGGGTAGATCCCAATGAAAAAGCGGATCACAAACAGATGATCAATTCATTCTGCGATAAAGTGATAATTTCCACTGCAAAGCATTCCAACTGCTTTTATCCAATGGGTAAAGATAACCATGTGGTGATTCACCCTCACCATAAATTTGGAGCTCCAACGATTGAAAATACAAATATACCAGCAGAAATCATTGCAGACCTATATGATGGTGGTGAATCGACGGAGTTTATTGCAGGTTTATATGATTTGTCAATACCACAAGTCGAAGCTGCAATTACTTTTTTTAAACCCAAAGCAGCCATATGATCAGGGTATTAATAGATGAAAACATCTCAGAGCATTTTGCCGAAGGACTTAATCAGTTACAATACCCTTTGAAAAATGATATAGAGCTAACCTCTATTCATAAGGAGTTTCACAAAGGTATTTTGGATGAAGATTGGATTCCAAAATGGGCCCTGCAATCAGGCGTTTTTATTACACAAGATTTAGGGATAATCAATAGCGATCAGGCTTTTCTATTAAAAAATAATATTGTGGGCGCTTTTTTTTTAAAACCACCAAAAGGATGTGATTACTGGGATAGAGTGGAATTGGTGATTAACAATTGGACTAAAATTGTTCGGATCATCGAAGAGGAGAAGGTCCCTTATAAATATTTTATAACACCAAGAAAGATAGGAAGGTGCTGATATTTAGGTGTAAAAAAAGCAGCATCTTCTAAGTTCAAATTAGAAGATGCTGCTTTTTTTATATATCAGATCGAAAAAAGGTGTTTCGGTATTTATCCGTTTATTTACACTTTTTAAGGTCTTCATTAGCCTGTTCAAGTGGATACATTCCCTGGTTATTTCCAAACGAATTGGTAATGTATACCACAATCTTTGCGATATCTATATTGCCCAGGGTTTGGAAATCAGGCATTTTCTCCTGGTATTTTTTACCATGAATGGTAATCTCTTCGCTCATTCCGTTTTTAATATAACAAGCTAGCTTATTTCTATTTTCTTTAAGAAAGACCGTATCTGTAAGAGGTGGGGCAAGGGCACCTAAACCTTCACCTTTGGCACCATGACAATTTTGGCAATACTTAATGTAATAGTCTCTTCCGCTCACATAATACATGTCTTTTTTTACCTGATCTGCGTTTTGGCAGGAGTAAATCATCATGATGAAGGTAAAGAGTATAGGAATCGAGATCAGTAGTCTGCGCATGGTTATTTTTTATCTTCAGCAAGTAAAATGGCCACATCTTTCATTAGCTGTGCTACCTGTTTGTCGTCCGTACCATCATAGGCACCACGCAAACGTTTATTTTTGTCGATCAACATCAACCATCCCTGGTGAATATAACCATCTCTATTGGTGCTGTCTTCCATAACTGCAACCAGGTAATCTTTTTCAGCGATTTTATAGACACTATCTTTTGATCCGTATACAAATTGCCATTTCGGACCATCAACACCTAGCTTTTGTGCGTATTTTTTTAAAACAGAAGGAGTGTCGTATTTAAAGTCGATCGTATGTGAAAGAAACATCACTTCAGGGTTTTCTTTATACTGCTCAAAAATAGTTTTCATATTCCTGTGCATAGTCGGACAAATGGTGGTGCAAGACGTAAAGAAAAAATCAGCGATATAGATTTTGTCTTTGAAAGTGTCATTATTGATCAAAACGCTATCCTGGTTTAAGAAACTAAAAGCAGGAATAGTTTTGTAAACTGTATCCACACCCATAGAACCATCGGCATTTTTTACAGTGACTGCTTCTCTTGGACCTAAAATCGGTAGTTTTTTACTTTCCTGACAGGAAGAAACGAAGAGAGCGAGCGCAAATAGAAACGATGTGGAAAGGGAAAAGTTTAGCTTCATAATTTTTTAACATTGAATTTCGGTAAAGGTAACTAAAATGAAATTAACCCTTTCATTTTGGTAAGGTTTACTATTGCCACAACAACGTCATGAAATGAATATTCCCGTGTTAATCAACGATAAAACGCGGCTTTCGTTGATTTTTCCTGCTTAGGCACCCCCTTTGAACAGGGCCTTGGTAAAATTAGAATACTAATGGAAAATCCAATGATCTTTGTGCGTATTGCTACCATAAATGATATAAAATACGTAGATGAAATAATTCAGGAAACGGAATCTTCTGCTATTGCCCGCGGATCGGGTATCTCAAAAAGAACACCAGAATCGCTGGCCCAGAAGATGAGGGATGAAAAAGCTGTGATTGCGGTCACCAGTAGTGGCGAATGGGTAGGCTTTGCCTATTTTGAAACCTGGGAAAATGATCGGTTTATCTCCAACTCCGGGCTAATTGTGGCGCCAAAATTCCGGAAATCAGGAGTAGCCAGAGCGATAAAAGACAGGATTTTCCGGATTTCAAGAAGGCGATACCCAGATGCAAAAGTATTCAGCATTACTTCAGGAATGGCCATTATGAGGATGAATACTCAGCTGGGCTTTGAGCCGGTCACCTTTGCGGAGATTACCCACGACCCTAATTTCTGGGAAGGCTGTAAAAGTTGCATCAACTATGAGGTGCTGGAAGGCAAGAGGAAGTGTAACTGCTTGTGTACCGCCATGCTATTCGATCCGGAAAAAGTAAAACAAGCAGAGGAGCATCCTTTCTCGCCCGAATCTTACCAACGCTACTTCTCAAAAACAAACCTTTCTTCCTAAACAAATTCAAGATGATGAATTCCATAATGCATACCCATTCAGCAACGAGCGCAGGTCAGATGCCAGACCTATATACCTTATCCGAAGATCCGATACAGCTATTAAAAAAACTGATCGCTACCCCTTCTTTTAGTGGCGAGGAAAATGATACTGCTGATCTGATTGAAGCTTTCCTGCAGCAACACGGTGTTTTTACCTTTCGCAAGCGCAACAACATTTGGTGCTATAACAAGAATTTTGATCCTGCAAAGCCGACTTTATTATTGAACTCACACCACGATACGGTGCGGCCAACAAAAGCCTATAATTTCAATCCTTTTCTCCCTTTTATCCAGGAAGGAAAACTATATGGTTTGGGAAGTAACGATGCAGGGGGATGCCTGGTCTCCTTAATCGCTACTTTCCTGCATTTTCATGAATTCGAAAATCTGCCTTATAACCTTTGCCTGGCGGCAACAGCGGAAGAAGAGACCTCCGGTCAACATGGATTAAAAAGCGTCCTTCCCGAGCTGCATAACCTGTCTTTTGCCATCGTAGGCGAGCCTACGCAAATGGAAATGGCCGTTGCTGAAAAGGGATCGATGGTCCTGGATTGTACCAGTTTCGGAAAACCAGGCCATGCGGCAAGAGAAGAAGGAGACAATGCCATTTATAAAGCCTTAATAGATATCCAATGGTTTTCAGACTTTATCTTTCCTATTGAAGGTGATTTGGCTAGTCCCGTTAAAATGACCGTCACAGAAGTGCATGCCGGTTTACAGCACAATATTGTACCTGGAGAATGTGATTTTACGGTAGACATTCGTTTTACCCATAGCTGGACGCCAAAAGAAATTTTAAACACCATTCAAAACCATACCAACTGCCAGATTAAAGTCAGACCAAATATCATGAAGCCTTCATTTATTGATGGCTATCATCCTTTAGTCATGGCGGGCAGAGAGATTGGGAAAACAACTTATTGCTCTCCAACAAGTTCCGATCAGGGCTGGCTGGATATCCCTTCCTTAAAAATGGGGCCGGGTGACTCAGCCAGATCCCATACGGCCGATGAATACATTTATGTAGAGGAAATCAGAGCTGGAATTGTGACTTACATCTGGATGCTGGAGAAATTATTCAGCAACCAGGACCGCAGGAAATCATTAGAAGGTTAAGTTACTGTGTTTGTATTGAGTAACTTATGAGGCGCTTTAGTGCCATTGAAAAACAATAAATCCTGATGGAAACCTTAGTTGTGTCAGATAATTATTATAATTGTTGAAATTAACGATATGCAAGACACCGTCCTAATCATAGACGACGAGAAAAAGATCTGTAGCCTCCTGGCCAGGATCATAGAGCTGGAAGGATTTAAGGTGTTTCAGGCCAATACCGGCAAGGAAGGATTGAAAACCCTCGCCATGCAGGATGTGAATGTCGTGATCAGCGATGTGAAACTGCCCGATTTTAATGGGGTGGAGCTGGTGAAAGAAATCAAAAAAATCAAGCCTTATGTTGAAGTCATCAACCTTACCGCACACGGAACTATTTCTGATGGTGTGATGGCGATGAGGAACGGGGCCTTTGATTACATCACCAAAGGTGATGATAATGATAAGATCATTCCATTGGTGTATAAAGCCATGGATAAAGTGAAACTTCAGCGTAGGGTATACGAGCTGGAAAATAAGATTAGTAAAAAATACAGCTTTAGTTCCATTCTGGGACAATCGAAGGCGATGAAAGAAGCATTGGATCTGGCTCAAAAAGTGGCTGGCACAGACACAACAGTGCTTTTGCTCGGTGAAACCGGTACGGGTAAAGAGGTGTTTGCACAAGCCATACATTACGAAAGTCCCAGGAAAAACAAGCCTTTTGTAGCATTGAATTGCAGTGGATTTAATCCGGAACTACTCGAATCTGAGCTTTTTGGTTATAAACAAGGCGCATTTACCGGAGCGAATAAAGATAAAAGAGGCCTATTGGAAGAAGCCCACGAAGGAACCTTGTTTTTAGATGAAATCGGGGAGATGAACCTGGATTTGCAAGCCAAGCTGTTGAGGGTACTGGAAAATCAAACCTTTATCAAATTAGGGGATACCCAAACGAGTAAAGTGAATGTCAGGATCATTGCAGCCACAAACCGTGGACTGAAAGAAGAAGCGGATTCAGGCAGGTTCAGATTAGATCTCTATTACCGGCTTTCCGTGTTTTCAATTGAACTGCCAAATCTCGCGCAGCGGAAAACAGATATCATGATGATCGCCAATCACTATTTAAAAGAGTTTTCGGCGAAAGTAAATAAGCCCGATTTTACGATGGACGAGAGTTTTGCGGAGCTGCTCATGAAGCATGTCTGGAAAGGGAACATCCGGGAACTGAAAAATGTGATGGAAAGGGTTGTCATCCTTGCGGATGGCAATGTGGCTACCGCCAATCTGCTGCCTTATGAGTTTCATACTGAAGTTCAGGAAGAGGATTCTATGAAAATGCAGGTGATGGAAAGACAGCACATCAACAAAGTATTAAAACACACCAGAGGAAATAAAACGGAGGCCGCCAGGCTGCTTGGGATTGGTTTAACCACCCTATACCGGAAGATGGAAGAGTATAAAATCAGCTAAAAGCTGAAATACCATCCATTCATTTTGATAAAAAACCCTTCCATTTTGGAAGGGTTTTTTTGTTGCTGATTTTTTGTAATTCCTGAAAAGTTGATTTACGGGCTGAAAACCAATGATTTGTGGTTTTCTTCCTGTTTTTGGTATATGGATTGGCATAGGGTAGTCAAAACAAACAATCATATGTTAACAATCACATTACTGCTCGCCCTGCTCCTTATGGTCTGGGTATTTTACAAATCCATCGACTGGTTCGAAAAAATCTAAAAGTTATGATCGCATTATTTCTTATCGCAATCGCAGTATTTATCTATATGGTATACGTGCTGATTAAACCCGAACAATTTTAATTAAAGTTATGAACACTGAATTACTAGGTATTATTGCCACCTACGCCCTAACCTTGCTCATCGGAATACCTCTAGGTATTTATCTGGCAAAGATGTTTGCAGGTGAGAAAGTCTGGACTGACTTTCTAAAACCCCTTGAAAAAGGAATCTACAAATTATCCGGTATTAATCCGGAGGAATCTATGAATTGGAAACAGCACATGAAAGCGCTGTTAATGATCAATATGGTCTGGTTGGTTTATGGATTTTTTGCCCTGATTTATCAGGATAAGTTGCCATTAAATCCTGATGGTAACCTGGGCCAATCACCGGATCTTGCCTTTAACAGTATCATTAGTTTTGTGGTGAACTGTAACCTGCAACATTATTCAGGCGAAAGTGGAGCGACTTACTTCACACAGCATTTTGTATTTATGTTCTTACAATTTGTGAGTGCCGCAACTGGTATCGCTGCTGCAGTAGTCTTATTTAAAGCATTCAGAGATAAAACAACCACTAACCTTGGTAACTTCTGGGTATTCTTTACCCGTTCTATTACCCGATTATTATTGCCGCTTTCGATTGTAGTGGCAACGATCCTAGCATTTAATGGAACAACCACAAGTTATGAAGGTAAAGATCAGTTCATCTCGCTTCAAGGGGATACAGTTAATGTTTCCCGTGGTCCGGCGGCTGGATTTGTAGCCATCAAACATTTAGGAACAAATGGTGGTGGTTGGTTTGGGGTCAATGGCGCGCATCCATTGGAAAACCCAAACTACCTCACTAATATGGTAGAAGTAATTTCACAGGTGATCATTCCCATCGCAATGGTCTTCGCATTCGGGTACTTTATCCGTAGAAAGAAAATGGCCTGGGTGATCTTTGGAATCATGACTTTAGGGATGATGTTATTGCTCGTACCAACAGTCATCTCTGAAACCGGAGGTAGCCCTAATATTGCAAAAATGGGTGTTAGTCAGCTTACAGGGGCAATGGAAGGGAAGGAAGTCCGGTTTGGGCCTACGGCAACCGCGTATTGGAGTACGGTAACTACTATTATCTCTACTGGTTCGGTCAACTCGATGCACGATAGTGCCATGCCTTTAACAGGGATGTATCAATTGATTGCCATGATGATGAACTGCTTCTATGGAGGTTGTGGAGTCGGGATCTTAAACTACTTCATCTTTATCATCATTGCGGTATTCATTTCCGGATTGATGGTGGGTAGAACACCGGAATTCCTCGGACATAAAGTAGAAGCCAGAGAAGTTAAAATCGCTTCCATTATCGCGCTTTTACATCCCTTTATTATCCTGGTAGGAACTGCCCTGGCCGCTTATACCGTCACCAACTTTGCAGATGTGGATTGGGTAGTGAAACCGGCAAATTGGTTGAATAACCCTGGGTTCCATGGCTTCTCTGAAATGTTATATGAAACCACTTCAGCAGCAGCAAATAATGGATCTGGCTTTGAAGGATTGGGCGACAACAACATCTTCTGGAACGTGATGACAGGCTTTGTATTGCTGCTTGGACGTTTCCTTCCGATCATTGGTCCGGTGGCTATCGCAGGATTATTAGCTTCTAAAAAATACATTCCTGAATCCGCAGGTACGCTAAAAACAGATACCCTAACCTTCGGTGTGATGACTTTTGTAGTGATCGTAATTATCGCTGCACTGGCCTTTTTCCCTGCACTTACGCTTGGTCCATTAGCCGAACATTTCAGCATGATCAAGTAAGAAAAACAGGTAACTATAAAAAACAATAAGATTGAAATGAAAAATAAATCCAACATATTATTTGAACCTGCTTTAGTGAATACTGCATTAAGGCAATCATTTATCAAACTTGATCCGCGTTTGATGATCCGGAATCCGGTAATGTTTACCGTAGAGATTGGAACATTTGTAATGCTGTTCGTCACTATATACTCTCTTAGCAATTCCAGTCAGGGTTCTTTCGGATACAACTTTGTAGTATTCCTGGTACTCTTGTTAACTGTTTTGTTTGCCAATTTTGCGGAGGCAATTGCCGAAGCAAGGGGTAAAGCTCAGGCCGACAGCCTACGTAAAACCAGGGAAGAAACCCCTGCAAAAGTAGTGATGAGTGATGGTGCCATTGAGATTCGCTCTTCTAATCAATTGAAAAAAGGAGATGTGTTTTTCTGCGAAACCGGAGATACGATCCCAACAGATGGGGAGATCATTTCAGGTATTGCCACCATCGATGAGTCGGCGATTACAGGAGAGTCTGCTCCAGTGATCCGGGAATCCGGTGGCGATAAGTCTTCGGTAACCGGAGGTACAAAAGTACTTTCAGATCAGATAAAAGTGCAGGTAAGTACCGCTCCGGGCGAAAGCTTCCTGGACAAAATGATCGCTTTGGTAGAAGGTGCTTCCCGTCAGAAAACACCAAATGAGATCGCATTGACGATTTTACTGGCCGGTTTTACCCTGGTATTTATCATTGTATGTATCACCTTAAAACCATTCGCAGATTTTGCAAATACGCCAATTACGATTGCTTCTTTTATTGCGCTGTTTGTATGTCTGATTCCAACAACGATTGGTGGTTTATTGTCAGCCATCGGGATTGCAGGGATGGACAGAGCTTTAAGAGCGAATGTGATTACGAAATCAGGTAAAGCTGTGGAAACTGCAGGTGATATTGATGTGTTGTTGTTGGATAAAACAGGAACAATCACGATCGGTAACCGTAAAGCTACTCACTTTTACCCAACGGCAGGAATCATCATTAAAAGCTTTACCGATGCTTGCGTATTGAGCTCACTGGCGGATGAAACACCAGAAGGAAAATCGATCATTGAACTGGCTGCGGCACAGGATTCTAAATTGATCACAACCGCACCTGAAGGTTCAAAATTCATCAAGTTTACTGCCGAAACCAGGTCGAGTGGTTTAGATACACAAGATGGCAGACGCATTAGAAAAGGTGCTTTTGATTCGATCAGAAACATTGTCCTTTCCGCGGGAAATCCATTCCCAATGGACATTGAAGAGCAGGTGAAAAGAATCGCCAGCAATGGAGGTACACCGCTTGTGGTTTCAGAAAATGAGCATGCATTGGGTGTCATTGAATTGCAGGATATCATTAAACCGGGCATCTCTGAGCGTTTCGAACGCCTGCGTAAAATGGGCGTGAAAACAGTCATGGTTACGGGTGATAATCCATTGACCGCGAAGTTTATTGCACAAAAGGCAGGGGTAGATGATTTTATTGCAGAGGCAAAGCCTGAAGATAAAATGAACTATATCAAAGAAGAGCAGGCTCTGGGTAAATTAGTGGCAATGATGGGTGATGGGACCAATGATGCGCCGGCACTGGCACAAGCAGATGTGGGTGTAGCCATGAACAGTGGTACGCAAGCTGCAAAAGAAGCTGGTAATATGGTGGATCTGGACAACGACCCGACTAAACTGATCGAGATTGTTGAAATCGGTAAGCAATTGCTGATCACCAGAGGAACCTTAACGACCTTCTCTATTGCCAATGATGTGGCCAAATATTTTGCCATTGTACCGGCTTTGTTTATCGTGTCGATTCCTGCATTACGCAGCTTGAACATCATGAACCTGCACAGTCCGGAAACAGCCATCTTATCTGCTGTCATTTTTAATGCATTGGTGATTCCTTTGCTGATTCCTGTGGCCTTACGTGGGGTGTCTTATAAGCCGATTGGCGCGAGTGCTTTATTACGTCGCAACTTGCTGATTTACGGAATAGGAGGGGTAATTGCCCCATTTATCGGAATAAAATTAATTGATATGCTGATTTCTTTGGTGGCTTAATCACAAGCTTCAAAGAATCGCTACAAAAAATATTAAATATAAATTGTCATGAAAAAATACATCATACAATCACTAAGATTAACCGGAGTACTGATGGTACTACTTTGTATCATTTACCCGGTAACAGTTGCTTTTATTGGGAAATTTAGCCCTGGTGAAGGAAGCGGAGAGAAGGTTACCAAAAACGGAAAGGTGGTGGGTTATGCTGCAATCGGTCAGTCTTTTACTAAACCGGAATATTTCTGGGGACGACCATCGGCAGTTGGCTACAATGCTGCGGGTTCTGGAGGTTCAAATAAAGGTGCCACAAATGCTGATTACCTACAACAGGTATCAGGAAGAATTGATACGCTATTGAAATACCATCCTTACCTGAAAAAATCGGATATCCCTGCGGATATGGTGACTGCCTCAGGAAGTGGATTAGACCCTGATATCTCAGAAACTGCAGCCATCATGCAGATCAAAAGAGTAGCTGCTTACCGTAAACTGAGCGATAGAACTGTTGCTGAGCTGGTGGTGAAAAATACCGAAGGCCCATTGTTTGGCCTCTTCGGTCCATCAAAAGTGAACGTACTCAAACTAAATGTTGCCCTCGATGAGCTAAAGAAATAAGTATCCCTCCCGATTGTGCTGCCTGAACTCATCGCGTTTGCCAAACCATAAGGTTTGGCAGCCCGAAAGGGAAACTGATGCTTAGAATTTTGCCCTCAACAGGAATTAAAATCAATGAAAAAAGGTGTGAAGGAGCCTGCTTAAATCCCTTAAAACAAAAAATCGAATTAAAAGAAATGAAAAAATTAATAGCATTATCAGCTGTATTAGGCACTGCCCTTTGTTCTTATGGTCAGGAAGAATCAAAAATTAAAGTCTCAGGTTACGTAGAAACCTATTATGGGTATGATTTCAATAAGCCATCAGATAACAACAGACCTGGTTTTATTTACTCTCATAACCGGAGCAATGAAGTGAATCTGAATTTAGGTTTTATAAAAGCTGCATACGACAATGGTGCCGTACGTGCTAATCTGGCCTTGATGGCGGGTTCTTATGCCAATGCTAATTTAGCTGCCGAGTCAGGCGTCTTGAAGAATATTTATGAAGCTAATGCGGGTATTAAACTTTCTAAAACGCAGAACTTATGGATTGATGCAGGGGTATTCTCCTCGCATATCGGTTTTGAAAGTGCCGTATCAAAAGATTGCTGGGTATTAACCAGAAACATCTCTTCTGAAAATACACCGTACTTTGAGACTGGTGCAAAGATGAGCTATGGAACTCCTGATGGAAAGTTCAGCGCGACTGTTCTTTACCTGAATGGCTGGCAAAGAATTACCCGTCAGCATTCCAACTCTCAGCCTGCTGGTGGATTACAGTTGACCTGGAAGCCTACACCTAAAATCACTGTGAATTATAGTAACTATTTGGGGACTGAGGGAGCGGATTCAGTACGTGTACAACGTTTCTACCATAATGTTTATGGCATATTCCAGGTAACAGAACAGTTTGGTGTAACACTTGGTTTAGATTATGGTACCCAACAAAAGGAAAAAGGAAAATCAGCTAAAAGTGAAGTGCTTTCGCCAGTTGCGATCGCTCAATATCGTTTCAATCCAAAATGGGCAGTGGCAGGTAGAGTAGAGTATTACGAAGATAAGAATGGGGTGTTAATCGCTACCGGAACTACTGAGGGTTTTAAAACAACTGGTTATTCTTTAAACCTGGATTATGCCCCGGTAACGAATGCAGTGGTACGATTGGAAGGAAAACTTTATGATAGCAAAGACAAGATTTTTATGCGTAAAGCGAATGCAGTGAATCACAATGCAGCTATAACCGCAAGTATTGCCGTTGCTTTCTAAATAACATGTTCATCATTTTGTTTTCCAGCTGCATCAGATTCCCCCTTCCTGGCTGCATGCTGAGTTCAAAATGATGAACTTGTTTATTGAAAATGAGAATGAAAAAATAATACGGATATTCATGAGAAAAAGAAAATATAATACCACTGCGGTTAAACTGATTCCCCTGCTCAGCCTGGGCTTGTTATTGGTGATGGTGTTGTGGTATTTGATCGATCAGGCCTACGTGATTATTAAATGGTAAGCAGCAATGGAAGAGCATAAATCAACTGCAGTAAAAGATTTTATAGACCTGGTAAAGCGTTCCAGAAGGGGAAAGTTTAAGGTCTATATCGGCATGAGTGCCGGGGTAGGGAAAACCTATCGGATGTTACAGGAGTCCCAGGCTTTATTAAAGAATGGGATAGACCTCCAAATTGGCTATGTGGAAACGCATAACCGGGAAGAAACCCATGCCCTTTTAGCAGGGATTCCCATCATCCCCAGACGTAAAATCTTTTATAAAGGAAAAGAGTTGGAAGAGATGGATTTGCAGGGGATCTTAACGATTCATCCGGAGGTAGTTATTGTAGATGAACTGGCGCATACCAATGTGGAGGGCAGTAAGAACGCAAAGCGATGGCAGGATGTGGTTGATATTTTAGAAGCAGGGATCAGTGTCATTTCTGCTGTAAATATCCAGCATCTGGAAAGCATGAATGCTGAAATTGAAAAGATCACCGGGATTCCAATTACGGAACGGATTCCGGATAAGATCCTGGAATTTGCAGATGAAGTGGTCAATATAGACCTGACCGCCGATGAACTGATTGACCGTTTAAAAGCAGGGAAGATTTATGATGAAACAAAGATTGCGAGAGCATTAGGGAATTTTTTTCAATCGGATAAAATTCTGCAACTCCGGGAAATGGCTTTGAAGGAAGTAGCGCATCACCTGGAGCGAAAAATAAGTATAGAAATTCCCAAGCAAATCAAATTAAGACCGGAGCGCTTTTTGGCCTGTATTTCCAGTAATCATTTGACAGCAAAAACAGTGATTCGGAAAACCGCAAGACTGGCTTCCTATTACAATTCCCCCTGGATGGTACTGTATGTGCAGAATAGTTCTGAAAGTGGCAATAGAATTAAGTTAGATTTGCAGCGACATTTGATCAATAACTTCAAGCTGGCGACAGAGCTGGGGGCAGAGGTGATCAAAGTAAAGAGTGATGAGGTGACGGAAACAATTATGAGAATTGCAGACGAAAAAGAAGTGACTACGATTTGTATCGGAAAACCACATTTGAATATTTTTCAAGTGGTCTGGAGAACGGCCATTTTTAACCAGCTTTTAAAACACATCTCTACAACAGAAACGGATCTGGTGATTTTGTCCTAAAGGAGGTTTGATTAGTCAGCCGCTAAATAATACCCAAAGACAATTAATCAGCAGGTCATGCTAAATAAAAAAATACAATCATGAAAATTAAAACCAAACTCCGCCTCGGATTCGGATTCCTATTCGTTGTGGTGATCTTTTTTGGCGCAATATCTTTGTTTTACATGAACCAGATTGCACTGAGTTCAAAGGTAATTCTAAAAGATAATTATGAAACTTTAAGCTATACGAGCAGTATGCGTACGGTTTTGGATGAGCAGGCATTGCCTTTGTCTGGTTCTGCAAAAACGCAATTTGAGCGTTTTATGGCAATGGAGGGCAAAAATGTGACGGAGAAAGGGGAGGGTGAAGCCGTTTCTGCATTGCATAAAGCTTATGAAGCAATGTTGCTACCCGGAGCTACAGTAGCAGAGGTGCATCAGGCGGTGAGGGCCATTCGTTCCGAATTAAGGAAGATTGATCAATTGAATATGGATGCCATTGTACGCAAAAATGATACAGCCCAAAAGGCGATAGAAAAAGCAGCGATGTATGTGATCTTTGCAGCCTCTATTTGTTTTCTGATCTTGTTTTCTTTCATTGTCAATTTCCCAGGTTTTGTGGCCAATCCATTACGGGAATTCTCTGAAGCCATCCGGGAAATCAGTCGCAAGAATTACAAACAAAGACTGGAATTTAAAGGTACAGATGAGTTTTCTGAGCTGGCCCTTTCCTTTAATACTATGGCTCAGGAATTGAATAAATGGGAAAATAGTAACCTCTCCAAAATTCAATCGGAAAAGCTAAGAATCGAAGCGATTATTGAACAAATGCAGGATGCAATTATCGGTCTGAATGAGAAAAAAGAAATCCTCTTTTTTAATAAAGTAGCAGCGGAGCTTTTAAACCTGAACGGACAGGAAGTGATCGGTAAGAATGTAGCGGAATTAATGAAAAGAAATGACCTGCTCCAACGCATTATTCAGGATAAACCTTCGGAAAAAGCGATGAAGATTTATGCCGATCAGAAAGAGTCTTATTTTCAATTGGAGAAAAGAGAAATTACGGTGCCAAGCTATGATGCGGAAGCAGATGTAGCCATGTCACAAACCGCGAAAGCAGCCGGTGAAGTCTATATTTTGAAGAACATTACGCAATTTAAGGAACTGGATGAAGCAAAGACCAATTTCATTGCTACCGTTTCTCATGAGCTGAAAACGCCGATATCTTCCATCAAAATGAGTTTAAAACTGATGGACGACGAGCGGGTAGGGCTGATGAATACAGAGCAGAAAGAGTTGGTACAACACATCAGAGAAGATTGTGGTCGTTTGTTGAAAATCACCTCCGAACTTCTGGACCTGGCACAAGTAGAAACCGGAAATTTACAGTTGAATTTTGTGAAATCCGACCCCCGAAAGATTGCCATTTATGCGATGGATTCGGTGCGTTTTCAGGCAGAACAAAAATCAATTGAATTGGAATTGATTAGCAGGAATAACCTGCCTAAAATCTATGTAGATGTAGAGAAAACAGCCTGGGTATTGGTTAATTTTCTTTCTAATGCACTCCGCTACAGTTCTGAAAAATCTAAGGTTGTGATTCAGGTAATTGAAAACGCTGATCATATCGAGTTTTCTGTGCGTGATTTCGGAAAAGGGATCGAAGAAGTCTACCAAAAGAGATTGTTTGATAAATATTTTCAAGTGCCTACAGATGGCAATAATAAATCGGGATCTGGTTTAGGATTAGCGATTTCCAAAGATTTTATTGAAGCCGAAAGTGGGAAGATTTGGGTGGAAAGCGCCTTAGGTGAAGGCAGTAAATTCTGTTTTTCATTGCCTATTGCCCTTTAACATATACCAGGAGAAAGATTTTTCGTTACATTTGCTTCAATAAGTTCTTTCATATATTTCATCATCAACCGGAAGAGGTTTTACTTAGCTGTAGATTAATAGGGAATCGTGTGCAAATCACGAGCTGTCGCGCAACTGTAAGTAACACAAAAAGGTTTTTACCCAATATACATCCACTGTTCCTTTATGGAATGGGAAGGAGGGTGAAAATGTTACAAGTCAGGAGACCTGCCTTTACCGAATTGACAATGCTTTCGCGAGATGAAGCATGGGTCAGGTAGATGTATACACGCATATATGCCCTTATTGGCATGCGCCTGCCTATACATTTGTTTTTCCATATTTCTTCCTTTCGTCAGCATTGCGATTTCAGCAAAGAACTTTTAACTGATCATTTTCATCAATTAAAAAGCAAGACAATGCTAACAAACAATCTAGGCTACCCGCGAATTGGTAGTAACAGAGAACTCAAAAAAGCCTGTGAGCAATTTTGGGCAGGGAAGAGTACGCTTCAAAATCTCGTACAGGTAGGAAAAGACATCCGCCAGCAGAACTGGGAACTGCAAAAAGAAAAAGGAATTGACTTGATTCCTTCTAATGATTTTTCATTTTACGACCAGGTATTAGACCTGTCGCTAACCGTAGGAGCGATTCCTAAGCGTTACCATGAGGTGATCCTCAATGCTGGGAACTCAGAATTGGATTTGTATTTCGCTATGGCCAGAGGCTATCAGAAAGACGGATTGGACATTACAGCCATGGAAATGACCAAATGGTTTGATACCAATTACCATTATATCGTTCCAGAATTCACGAAAGACCAGCAGTTTAAATTATTCTCTACAAAATTATTAGATGAATACAATGAGAGTAAAAGACTAGGCATCAAAACCAAGCCCGTGATCATAGGTCCGGTTACGTATCTATTGCTTGGAAAAGAAAAAGAGAGTGGTTTTGAAAGAATCGACCTGATTAAAAACTTATTACCGGTATACATCGACCTCCTTAAAAAGCTGGAAGAGCAACAGGTAGAATGGGTACAATTCGATGAACCTTTCCTTTCTTTAGACTTGACAGAAAAGGACAAAGCCGCCTTTAAATATGTGTATGCAGAGATAAAGAAGCAATTCCCTAAACTAAAAACCTTACTGACTACTTACTTTGAAGCTTTAAAAGACAATACTGAACTGGCCCTATCGCTACCTGTGCATGCCTTACACATTGATCTGGTTAGAAATCCGGAGCAATTGGAAACTGTTTTAGCTTCGATTCCTGCTCAGTTAAAATTATCCTTAGGATTGGTGGACGGCCGTAACATCTGGAAGAATGATTTCTCTGCATCTTTAAAACTGATCGATCTTGCAAAAGAAAAATTGGGTGCCAACAGGTTGATCATTAGTCCATCCTGTTCTTTAATCCATTCGCCATGCGACCTGGATCTGGAAACCAATGATGCGGTTTTAACACCTGAAATCAAGCAATGGTTATCATTTGCGAAACAGAAAGTTGAGGAGATCGTCACGCTGAAACAACTGGCTGAAAATGATCCATCGGCATTGCCTAAACTGGAAAGCAATATCCATGCACATGAAAACCGTAAAACTTCTACTTTAATCCATAATACTGCGGTAAAACAACGCGTAGCAGGGATTAAGGAAAAAGACGAACACCGATCCGAGCCTTATGCACTAAGGAGTGTGGCACAAAAGGCAGCTTTGAAATTGCCGAATTTCCCAACTACCACGATTGGTTCCTTCCCACAAACACCAGAGGTGAGAAGCTGGAGAGCGAAGTATAAAAAGGGGCTTTTGAGTCAGAAAGAATACGATGATCTGATTGCTGAAGAAACCAAAGAAACCATTTTATTCCAGGAAAAAACCGGGATAGATGTGTTGGTACATGGTGAATTTGAACGCAATGACATGGTGGAGTACTTTGGCGAGCAACTGGCAGGATTTACTTTCAGCAAAAACGGTTGGGTGCAAAGTTATGGCAGCAGATGCGTGAAACCACCGATCATTTATGGTGATGTACACCGCCCGGAACCGATGACCGTTAAATGGTCGGCTTATGCGCAATCGCTGACTGAGAAATGGGTAAAAGGAATGTTGACTGGTCCGGTCACCATTTTACAATGGTCTTTTGTTAGAAATGATCAGCCACGCTCAGAAACCTGTACGCAAATTGCCCTGGCCATCAGAGATGAGGTGGTAGATTTAGAGCAGGCAGGTATAAAAATTATACAGATTGATGAGCCTGCAATTCGCGAAGGATTGCCGCTTCGGAAGGCAGATTGGCAAGATTATTTGCAATGGGCGGTCCGTGCATTCCGTATTTCTGCCAGTGGAGTAGAAAATGAGACACAAATTCACACCCATATGTGTTATTCTGAATTTAATGACATCATTCAAAATATTGCCGATATGGATGCGGATGTGATTACCATTGAATGCTCGCGTTCTCAGATGGAATTATTGGATGCCTTTGCCGATTTTAAATACCCAAATGAAATAGGGCCAGGGGTTTACGACATTCATTCGCCAAGAGTTCCTTCAAAAGAAGAGATGGTTTTCCTACTGGAAAAAGCTCGCGCAGTGATCCCTGCAGCCCAACTTTGGGTGAATCCGGATTGCGGTTTGAAGACCAGACATTGGGAGGAAACAAAAAAAGCACTAATAGAAATGGTCGCTGCAGCAAAAGTACTGCGGGAATATGTTGAAGAAGCTGTAACTTTGTAAAAAAAATATAACAGGCAAGTGGCATGCTTGCCTGTTTCAATAGATACAGCACACAGAATGAGAATACGTAAAAATGCGGTGATAACCGGAGTTGGTGGTTATGTTCCGGAAACTGTTTTGAGCAACCATGATCTGGAAACAATGGTAGATACCAACGAAGAGTGGATCGTATCCAGAACCGGGATCAGGGAGCGAAGAATAGTAAATGATGCGAATGTAGCAACTTCGGATATGGCTACGATAGCCTTGTTGAGGTTAATGGAAGATGGGAATGTAAATCCGGATGATATCGACTGTGTGATTGTATCTACGTCTACTCCAGATTACGTGATGGTTTCTACAGGAAGTATGGTGTGCGAAAAAGCAGGCTTGAAAAATGCCTGGGGTATCGATACCAATGCCGCTTGTAGTGGTTTCCTTTATGCATTGACTTTAGGGGCAAGTATGATCGAAAGTGGTCGTTGCAAACGTGTAGTGGTGATTGGTGCAGATAAAAACAGTTCGATCATTAACTATAAAGACCGCAATACCTGCATTCTTTTTGGTGATGGTGCCGGAGCAGTTTTATTAGAACAGACAGAAGAAGAAGTTGGATTAATTGACAGCTATTTCAGAACGGATGGAAGTGGTAAGGAAAACCTTATTGTAACTGCCGGTGGTTCTAAACACCCAGCATCTCAGGAAACTTTAGATCAGAAATTACATTATGTGCGCCAGGATGGACGTGTAGTGTTTAAAGCCGCAATTCAGGGCATGACAGATACTTGCAGAGAAATCTTAAGAGCAAATGATCTGGACATCAAACAAATCAACTATCTGATTCCTCACCAGGCTAATTTAAGAATCATCCAGGCCGTTGGAGAACAACTGGGTTTAACAGAATCGCAGGTAAAAGTGAATATCGAGCGTTACGGAAATACCACTGCTGCAACTATTCCATTGGTTTTATGGGATTTCAAAGATGATTTCAAATACGGCGATAAACTATTGTTAACCGCATTTGGCGCTGGATTCTCATGGGGTGCTACCTATTTAAAATGGGGCAAACTGAGAGGGAAATAGCATTTCCCTGGAAGGGAAACGATTAAAGAAAAAATAATGATAGTAGAAGATAGCATTACAGTAGAAGACAGAATTAAGGCTTCGGAGACACGTATTTTTAAAGCGGTGTTTCCTAATACAACCAACCACTACGACACCTTATTTGGCGGAACAGCCATGCACATGATGGACGAAGTGGCTTTTATCACTGCCACACGTTTCAGCAGACAAATTATGGTCACCGTAAGCAGCGACAGGATTGACTTTAAGAGGCCTATTCCTGCCGGAACCATTGTTGAGCTTATCGGTACTGTAACACATATCGGAAATACAAGTTTGAAAGTGAGAGTCGAAATATATGTGGAGCAAATGTACTCCGAAGACCGTGAAAAAGCGGTAACCGGAGAATTTTCATTTGTAGCCATCGATGAACACAAGAAACCGATTAAAATATTAAAATAATCAAATGAAAAGCAGGCTCCGGTCTGCTTTTTTTATGGTTTTCTTGGTTAAATCCCCGGATTTGTTCCTTATCTTTGCGCCAGATGTTTATCAAACCAACAGCCATATTGCTTTTGTTCAGTTTACTTACCCTAAACTTTGCCAATGCTTTTGTATTTGCTGGTTTTGAAATGAATCAACGCTATATCGCTGCTGAACTCTGTGTCAATAAAGCCAAACCCCAATTGCAATGTAATGGGAAGTGCTACTTAATGAAAAAGTTAAAACAGGCACAAGACAAAGAACAGAAGCAGGAAAGACAAGCACAGAAAACACAAATTCAAGATGCATTAGTGGTAACGCCATTGGTGTTCAATCAATATCCTTTTGCAGAAATTACACGCCACGTTCCCTTTTCTACCGGAATGCCACAGGCGATTCGTAACTCCATTTTTCACCCTCCTCAATTTATCGGTTAATTCAGAATTATAGGATAAAAAACAAATACTTGTTTTTTGCGCAATAATAATTTGGTCAAATTTCTTTTCAGCTTGAAGGAATAGGTATGCCTATGAAATCGATGTTGAATTTTAAGAAATGAGGACCTGTATACCGGTATTAATAAGAATAAGATGAAGAAATTAGTTGGCGCAATGCTACTGGCGGTAACCGCTATGGCTTGCACACAAGCTGGAAGTTATAAGAAAGAACGCGATGAAGTCATGAAGTTTCATGATGTGGTAATGGGCGACCATAGTACCATTGTAAATTATCAAATGAAACTGGATACCCTCCAGCAGCAAATGGCAGCTTTGAAGACCAGGTTTCCTGAAATTGATACCTTAAAAGAAAAGGAAAATATCCAAACTCTTTTGAAGTCGCTGACCAAGGCGGAAGACAGCATGAACGATTGGATGCATAAATTTGAACCAGACATCAGTGGTAAATCAAATGAAGAAGCCATCAAGTATTTCCAGGACGAAAAAGCAAAGATTGTGGCAGTCGACAGTCTCTATAAAAAAGAGATCAAATCATCAGCAGACTATTTCCTTAAATTCAAGAAGTAATGAGGTTATTTTTAACTGGCCTCATACTCTCTATGTTGTTTCTTTTGAGTTGTAAGGAAAAGCCAAAGCGGCTGCCTTTCCTGCAATTGGAGCAAACTGAAAGGGTAGTAGATGGTAAGAAGGTTATAGATAGTGTTTTTAGGACGATTCCAGCCTTTAAACTCTTTAATCAGGATAGTACAGTGGTTACAGAGAAAGACTTCGATGGGACGATCTATGTGGCTGATTTCTTTTTCACTTCCTGTCCGACGATTTGTCCAACCATGCACCGGAATTTGATGAAGGTGTATGAGAAGTATAAAGGCAATCCAACTGTGAAACTGGCCTCCCATACCATTGATGTGAAATATGATACGCCTTCCAGGATGAAAGCTTATGCCGAAAAACTAGGCGTTAAAGGGACGCAATGGGAGTATTTATGGGGAAGCAGGGATGAGATTTATGCCCTTGCAGAACGCAACTACCTGGTTTCTGCACAAGAAGATAAAAATGCACCCGGCGGATTTATCCATCAGGGATACCTGGTATTGGTAGACAAAGAGAAACGCATCAGAGGTGCTTATGACGGCACGCTGGACGCGGATGTTCAACAATTGATGTCCGATATGGACATCCTGTTAAATGAATATAAAAAATAGGCTCATGTTCAAACGCTTTACCGCAGTCATTTTATTGATCACCTTGCTACTGGCACAGTTCAGTAAGGTTTTCGTGTATGCGGGTTTTGAGCTGAATCAGCAATACATAGCCAGCGTTCTTTGTGAAAACAAAGACAAACCGGAAATGAATTGCAATGGTAAATGCTACCTGATGAAAAAGCTGCAGCAGGCAGAAGATAAAGAAAAGAAACAGGAAAGAGATGCACTTAAGAAAAATGCTGGCGATGTTTTCTTTGTGAGGTCAACGGCCTTACTAATTCTTCCCCTGCTGTTTACAATGCCCGACTTTCCCGGAGAGATTTCTTTTGATCTCCCGGAAAACAATAGCGAGATTCCCCATCCGCCACCCAGTATTCCTTTCCTTTTTTCCTAAAAATAGCCAGGGCTAACCGGCTATTCCTTTACCATTCTCTATTAATTATTAAAATGCCTCTTTTCCGGCGTATCGGAAGGGTTATGGCATCACTATTTCAAATAAAATGAAAAGAATACTTACGATTATTTCCTTATCAGCTTTGCTGTTTACCGCTTGTTCAAAAGATAAAGACCCAATTAATGCTGTAGAAGGTAATGGAAAAACAAGCCTCACTTTCGATGCCAGGTTTGGTAACCAGGATTTTGCCTTGAACACCGATTTTACGGCGGAAGGAAAAACCTTCAACTTCAATAAATTCAGGTACTGGATCAGTAATGTGGTATTGGTGAATACCAATGGCGAAGAGTTCAAAGTACCTGCTTCCTACTATTTGCTGGAAGAAACAGGTACGATAAGCCTTAGCGGTGTAAATAACGACCTTCCTACCACCGTTTATCCGGCAACAAAAAGAGAAGAAGTAGTATTGAAAGACCTGAAAGCAGGTGATTATAAAACGCTGAAATTCTCTGTCGGAGTAGACCCTAAGTATAATGATAACCTGAGCTTATTGTCAGGAGAACTTTCTCCTTTAAACGGGATGACCAATGTTTCCTGGATGTGGCTCACCAGCTATATTTTTACTTCTGCAACAGGTAAAGTAACTGATGGGACAAATTCGAAAAACTTAAAGATCGAAACCGGCCTGAATGCAAACTACAAAACAGTAGTACTGGACTTGCCGCAACCTTTAAAAGTGAGCCCAACAAGTACTTCCGGAATTGTATTAAATGTTGACCTGGCGAAGGCATTGGAAGGAGTTGACCTGATGACTACCCCTGTGGTAGGAGCTGCACAGGCAAGCACCATGGCTGCGGTTGCGGGCAATTACAGTACAAAAGTGTTTACCGTAAAAGCTGTGAACTAAAAGATCATGTGGCCTAATCCTGCATTTCCTCTTTCTGGTGTTGATTCGAAAACTGTTGCTGTAATGGCTCCCCGATTTCGGCTATTTTACTTGCTACTGTTCGCAGTGCCGCTACTGATTTCCTGTAAAAAAGAAGGATTGCCGGAACTGAGTAGTAATGATGGCTTACATCCTGTGGAATTGTTAGTCCCGGCAAATTTTCCAGCGCCGGTAGAACAACCTGATAACCGCCTAAGCGCAGAAGGGATTGAACTGGGCAGACAGTTGTTTTACGATGTTCGATTGTCTGGCAACAACCGGATTTCCTGCGCCTCTTGTCACCGCCAGGATTTGGCGTTCTCGGATGGACTCGCTTTGAGCAATCAGGGTTTTTCGGGGAAAGCATTGAATAGACATGCCCCGGTTTTGTTTAACCTGGCATGGGCAGATCAGGGTTTGTTCTGGGATGGGGGTGCTAAAAACCTGGAATCTCAGGCTTTTGGACCATTAACCAGCGAAGAGGAAATGCATCAGGATCTTTATGAACTGGAAGCCGAGTTAAAGGCCATACCAGATTATGTGAAGCAATTTAAACAGGTATTTAATGCCGAGATCAGGTCGGCTGATGTAGTGAAAGCATTGGCGCAATTTCAACGAAGTCTGATCTCCGGTAATTCTGCCTACGACCGGTACATCCGTCAGGAAACACCAGGCTCCCTGAATGCTGAAGAGCTGCAGGGCATGAAACTGCTGAGGGAGAAATGTAGCAATTGCCATAGCGGAGCGCTATTTACCGATCAAAGCTTCCATAATAATGGTCTTGATGATCAGTTTTCGGCGGAAAACGAGGGCATATATCAAGGGCATTTCAGGGTGAGTTTTAACCCAGCAGACCTGGGTAAGTTTAAAACACCTTCTTTAAGAAATGTGATGCTAACCGCTCCATATATGCATGACGGCAGGTTTAAGACACTGGATGAGGTTCTGGACCATTATCAGAATGATATCAAGATATCTTTAACTACTGATGTCAGCTTGTTTCAGAACCAGGGGAAACCTGGAATTCCGATGTCTAAGGATGAACGAAAAGCCATTATCGCGTTTTTAAATACCCTTAGCGATCATGAATTTATTACCAATAAAAAACACAGTGCAACTAATTAATATCAAAATGAAAAACACAACTAAAATTATAGCCACCATACTTTCTGCCTTGAGCATCAGCTTTGCTGGATGCACTAAGAAAGACAGCCCTACACCTGAGTTTCAGGAAACAAACCTGGCACCATTGTCTATCGAGTTCGACAACATTGTAGGGGATAGGACTTTTACCTTAAATAACACCGGAAGTCCATATAAAAATGCCGCTGGAGAAGAGTTTACCATTTCCTTTTTACAGTATTTTATCAGCAATATCAAGGTAGAAACTGCAGCAGGAAAAAGCTATACTGTAAACCCAGACAGCAGTTATTTTTTAATTAAAGGGGCAGATAAAGCCTCGCGCTTTGCGAAAGTAAGGGTGCCTGAAGGAGATTATACCAAGCTTACTTTTACCCTGGGGGTGGATAGTTTGCGCAGTACGATGCCGATAGATAAGCGTACAGGTGTGCTGGACCCGGCTGCGGGTGGCGATCATGAAAACGGAGGGATGTACTGGGGCTGGAATAACGGCTATATTTTCTTTAAATATGAAGGAAATTCTAAGGTGATTTCTGATGATGCCAAGGGAGATCCTACCGGTAAAAAGCAATTCAAATACCATATTGGATTCTTCGGCGGATATTCTGTGCCTACCATCAATAACATCAAAGTGATCACGATGGATTTAAATGGGGCAGGAATTGCGAAAGTAAGAAAAGACAGAAAAAGCAATGTGCATCTTTTTGTGGATTTAATGAAAGTGTTTAACGGGAAAACGCCATTTAGTATTGCGGCACATCCAAACGTGATGTTCAATGATTTTAGCAGCACGGTGGCCGGCAATTACGTAGAAATGTTTAAGCACGATCATACAGAAAATTAATCCATGATGAAGAAGAAACATTGGATGGTTTTACTGGTTTTCGGCTTGTTTATCCTGGCTTGTAAGAAAGACCATCCCATTAAAGAAGTAATAGAAAAGTTTCTGGGCTTTGAAAAACCATCAAATTTTCCGGAACCGGTGTACAAGTTCGCCAATAATCCGGTTACAAAGGAAGGTTTTGAGCTGGGAAGAGCCTTGTTTTATGAGCCTAGACTGTCCCGAAACAATACGATTACCTGTGGTTCCTGCCACATTCAATCTTCTGCATTTACGCAGCATGGGCATGACGTGAGCCATGGGATTGATGACCGTTTGGGCACCAGAAATTCTCCGCCAATTATGAACCTAGCCTGGAGTAAAGCCTTTATGTGGGGTGGAGGGGTGTACGACCTCGATCTTCAGCCAATTACACCAATTACCACACATGAGGAAATGGATGAAAACCTGGAAAATGTATTGAATAAAATCAGAGCGGTGCCTAAATACACAGCCATGTTTAAGCAGGCTTTTGGGACCGAAGAGGTAACTACTGCCAGATTTATGAAAGCACTATCTCAGTTTATGCTGATGTGTGTAAGTAGTAATTCGAAATATGATCAGGTGATGCGTAAAGAAGGCGCCGTGTTTACTGCTGAGGAGCAGGAGGGCTTTGTGTTGTTCAAAGAGAAATGTGCTTCCTGTCATTCTGAACCCTTGTTTACTGACGGCTCTTTCCGAAACAACGGACTGGGAACAACTGCTGTAAATGACCAGGGTTTATATGCGGTTACGCTGATTGAAACTGATCGTTATAAGTTCAAAGTACCTTCTTTAAGGAACCTGAAATATACGGCTCCTTATACGCATGATGGCCGTTTCTTGTCGCTGGGGGGAATGCTGGAACATTACAATTCTGAAGTTAGGGATACTCCGAATCTGGATCCTTTACTCCGTAAAAATGGGAGATTGGGCATCGAACTCAGCGCAACAGACAAAGTAAAATTAACTGCGTTTTTAGGAACGCTCAATGATGAAGTATTTATCAATGATAAGCGCTTTTCAGAACAATAATAGAGATAGAAATGAGAAAAAAAATAATATTGGTTAGCGTATTGATGCTTTTTGTGCTGACTGCGACTAAGGCTTGTGACATTTGTGGTTGTGGGGTAGGAAGTTATTACCTGGGGATTTTACCGGAATATAACAAGCGCTTCATCGGTTTAAGGTACCAGCATAAATCCTTGCAAACTCACCTTGGGCCAATGGGAGAAAGAACGCCAATTACAGCCGATGAAACTTACCAGAGCATGGAACTTTGGGGAGGCTGGAATTTCGGTACCAAATTCAGGGTGCTGGCTTTCCTTCCATACAATTTCAACGATCGGGTAAGTCAGACTGGAAACGGCACTAAAACAGGTTTAGGGGATATCGCTTTGATGGGATACTACAAATTACTGGACCAGACCGGAACGCTTGGAGACCGTCTGTTGGTGCAGTCGATCTGGATTGGTGGCGGTATAAAAGTGCCAACCGGAAAGTATGAGCCGACGGAGCGCCTGGCAGTCAGCGAATCGCCTAACAATTTTCAACTGGGAACAGCAAGTACAGATTTTACCATCAATGCTGCTTACGACATCCGCTACAATGACCTGGGGTTAAATGCCAATGTCAATTACAAATTGAACACGGAAAACAAATACGAATACCGTTATGGTAATAAATTGACGGCTAATTTATTGGCCTATTATAAGGTTAGGCTGGCCGAAAAGATGACCATTGCACCAAATGCCGGAGTCCTTTATGAAACTGCCCAAAAGGATGTGGAAAACAACAAGTATGAGGTACAGGTGTCTGGAGGTTACTCTTTATCTGCGGTTGTAGGGATGGAAGTGGCACTGAAAGGCCTAACATTGGGGGCAAATTACCAGAATGTAAGGTCGCAAGACCTGGCTGCTGGAAGGGCGAAAGCAGGGAACAGAATGATGGTTCATGTTTCGCTACCCTTTTAAGGGAAAACCGATCATTTGATCGTAAAATACTCAGCAGGAATTGTTAATCCTGCTGAGTCATTTGCTGATTCTTTGTAAAGAAATTGTGATCAACCTTCGGTTTTAATTGTTAAGTTTGTTATAACCAGATCCTAACTAACCTATCTTGCCGACCATATGAATCTCTCAATTCTGACCGATGATGAGCTGATCGTTCTTTTTAAGCACGGCAGCGAATCTGCGTTCAAAGAGATCTATAGCCGCTATTGGAAAGGTGTTTTCCAGGTTGCTTTTAAAAAGGTACACCATAAAGAACTGGCTGAAGAACTTACACAAAACCTATTTGTTGCACTTTGGAATAAGCGGGAAAGCGTCGATATTTCCTCCATTTCGAACTACCTGTTCGGAAGTTTAAAGTACAGCATCATCAATCATTATAAAGCACAGCTGGTACGTACAAAATATCAGGATCACCTCAAAGTTTATAACATTGATCAGGTAGACAATACTGATTATCTGTTGATGTTAAATGAATTGACCCAGGCATTGAATGAAGGCATTGCCAGGTTGCCAAAAAAAACCGGAGAAGTATTTAAACTGAGCAGGATAGAGCATTATTCTGTGAAAGACATCTCCCGGGAACTCAATATCTCTGAAAAAGCAGTAGAATACCACATCACGCAATCGCTGAAATCTATGCGCTTTCATTTGAAAGATTACCTCTTCCTACCCTTGTTTATCTTGCTGTTTCTATAGCCATAAATAATTATTTTATTTTTCTTTAGGGATCGCTCTTCTTTAACTGACATATAGTTTAAAAGCTATAATAATGAGTAGAGAAGCATTTCATCTTTTATTGGATCGGTATCTGGAAGGAAAGTGTACGGCGGAAGAAAAACGTGTGGTTGAAGAGTGGTATGGTATGTTGGACAAACAGGATCTGGAAGAAATTAATCCCAGGGAAATCAATACCATTGAACAGAAACTCTGGGACAGGATCCATACGGACATTTCGGTAACGCCAGAACCATTGCCTAAAATTCATAGCCCCAAAGTATGGCGTTGGACTGCTGTTGCTGCTGCGATTACAGGTTTCTGCTTCATTACGGGCTACCTTTTCTTTAAAGAGCAGGTGGCTAGTCCACAGTTTATCAGTGCAAACCTATCAAATGAGATCCAGCAACAGCTGAATCTGGATGCGAAACCCAAAAAGGTCGTATTTGAAGATGGTAGTTACGTCTTGCTGGAAGCCAATGCCAGTATAAAATATCCTACTCATTTTTTGAAAGATAAAAGAGAAGTGGTATTGGAAGGTACTGGATTTTTCCAGATTACAACCGATGCTTCCAGACCCTTTATGGTCTACAGTAAAGAAGTGGTCACTAAAGTATTAGGAACCAGCTTCCAGGTCGTTGCCAATGCGGATGGCAATGGGACGGAAGTAGCCGTGAAAACCGGAAAGGTTGCTGTAGTTCCAATTTGCAGCAGACTGGCCCTGGTGGACCAACTTCTGGGGCATCCAAAAGAAGTCATCTTAACCCCAAATCAAAAGACTGTTTTTAAAGCAGGCGATCGTAGTTTCGAGCAAAGTCTGGTGAGTAATCCTGAACCATTGATTGCTACGAATAAAACCATAGAAAAAGAACTGTTCTCTTTTAATGATGTACCACTTGCGGAGGTGGTTGCAACACTTAAAAAGACGTATGGGATAGATTTTATAATAGAAGACCCATCCTTGCTGGACGATACTTTTACCGGCGACCTTACGGAACAGAACTTATATAGTAAACTGGATTTTTTATGTGCAGCAGTAAAAGCTTCTTATGAGATTTCAGGAACCACCATCATCATTAAGAATAAAAAATAGCCTTCAATAATGCAGGGCTTGTAATTAACCAAACCTAACCACACTAAACCAAATGCGTATGAAAAAGAGAGACTTTTACTAGGAATACCTCAAAAAAAAACTGACAATGTTGCGGAACATTGCCAGTTAAAATGATTTTGAACGAAACTTTCACATTAACGAACAAAAACTTCTAAAGGTATGAATAAAAAGCGATTTGTTGCTTTAATAATAACAGCAATGCGGATATCTGTAAGCCAAATATTTCTTGTCATCTTGTTCAGCTGTAGCACTTTTGCGAAAAACGCAGAGGCGCAGGGTGTACTCAATAAAGAAATTTCCATAAACATTACCGAAGGTAAAATCAAACAGATCTTAAAGGAAATACAAACTCTGACTAACGTGAAGTTTATTTATAGTCCTTCGGCGATCAAATCTGAAAGGATCACTTCCTTAAATGTTGTCAATAAGCGATTGGGAGATATTCTCGCAGAGGCGCTGGGACCACTAAACATCACTTATAAGGTAGTAGACCAACATATTTTATTATACGATAAAGGCAGTCTTGCCGCGGTTGAAGCCGGTGTAGAGAAACCGGCAGTCACCATTAAAGGCCAGGTTACTTCTGTAAAAGGAGAAACCTTACCCGGAGTAAGTGTGAAAATAAAAGGGACTAACATTGGATCGATGACCGATATCAATGGTAATTACGCCATTAGTGCCAGTAATGCAGAAGTGAGCCTGGTATTTACTTATATCGGTTTTATGACCAAAGAAGTAGCTGCCGCAGGTAAAACACTGCTCAACGTCCAGTTAACTGAAGAACCTACTTCCTTAGGGGAGGTGGTGGTGGTAGGTTATTCCAGCCAGAAGAAGAAAGACCTGACAGGGGCAGTTTCTGTGGTAAACGTTTCTGAAATGCTAAAACAACCGGCAGCCTCAGTAAATAACCTACTGCAAGGACAGGCTTCCGGAGTTACTGTACTCGGTTCCGGACAACCAGGAGATGAGCCTCAGGTAAAAATCAGAGGGATCAACACCTTTGGTAACAACAGCCCTTTGTATGTAGTGGATGGGGTGCCAACAGAAAGTGTTTCCGATATAAACCCTAATGATATTGAATCTGTACAGGTATTGAAAGATGCCGGCGCAGCCTCTATCTATGGTTCCCGTGCGGCAAATGGCGTGATTGTGATCACCACCAAAAAAGGCAAAGGAAAAGTACAGGTAAACTATGATGCCTATTATGGTACCCAGCGTCCAAAAACAGGAAATGTATGGGACATCCTGAGCCCGAATGAAATGGCCATATTGAAACGTCAGATGTTGATCAATTCCGGAGAAACAGACCTGAAAGACGATTTGTATGGTGATGGCCCTAGCTATGTAGTGCCGGATTATATCCTGCCAAAAGGCGCAAAAGAAGGAGACCCTTCTGTAAATCCAGCCCTTTATAATGTGAAGCCATTTTTTACTTCTGATGCAGAATACAAAGCTTTTTATCGGATCACTAAGGCCAATAAAACCGGTACTAACTGGTATGAGGAGATCTTTAGTCCGGCGCCAATTACCAGCCATAATATTTCCGTTAGTGGTGGAACAGATCAGGGAAATTACTTGCTTTCTGCCAATTATTTTAACCAGAAAGGAACCCTGATGAACACTTATCTGGAGCGATATACCTTGCGTTCCAATACGCAGTTTAACATCGGAAAAAGGGTAAGGGTAGGAGAGAACCTTTCTTATTCCATCAGTAGCAATCCTAAAATTGGGGGCTTAAGTGGTGATAATGCTATTGGTCATGCTTTTAGAGAGCAACCGATTATTCCGGTATACGACATCATGGGGAATTTTGCAGGATCTTATGGCGGTGAACTTGGAGATGCCTATAACCCGGTAGCTATGCTCAAAAGAACGAAGAACAATAAAGCGATAGACAACCGCTTATTTGGTAACGTGTTTATTGAAGCGGACCTTCCTGCATCACTGACTTTAAGAAGTTCATTTGGAGGATCTAATTCCACAGGAAATAGTCGCGCGTTTGTGTATCCACAATATGAAAATGCAGAGAACAATACCAGTAATTCTTATTCAGAATCTTCTTATGCGAGTTTTGATTATACCTGGACAAATACCCTGGCTTTTAACAAGCAATTCGGTCAACATAGTTTAAAAGCTTTGGTCGGTACAGAATACCTACGCAACCGCTACAGCACGATGAGTGGCAGCAACAGAGGGTATTTTTCTTTTGATCCGGACTATACCAACCTGACCACCGGTAGTGGACCTAAAGACACCAATTCTGAGCGTGTTGCCAGTGCCATGTTCTCCTTAATTGGCCGCGTAGATTATAGCTTTAATGATAAGTATTTAATAGGCGGTACCCTGAGAAGAGACGGTTCTTCCAAGTTTTTAGAAAATGTATATGGTTGGTTCCCTGCAGTAAGCGGGGGATGGAGGATTTCTCAGGAGTCCTTTTTAAAGGATGTGAAATGGATCTCTGACTTGAAAATCAGAGGCGGATGGGGCGTGATGGGCAACCAGTTGAATGTTTCCGAAGGCAATTCATTTGATACTTATAGCAGCGATATTGCCCCTTCTTATTATGCCATTGGCGGAGGAAACAATGTAGTAGCAGGTTTCTATAAAAACAGAACTGGAAATCCAGGTGCGAAATGGGAAAAGAATACCAATGCGAATATTGGTATTGATGCTACTTTGTTTGAAGGTAAGCTGGAGCTTTCTGCAGATTACTATAGAAAAAACATTACCGACTTACTGTTTAACCCGGAGATGATCGCCACAGAAGGAGCCTCAAGTACACCTTTCCTGAACATTGGTAAAATGAAGAATGAAGGTTTAGACCTGGCCATTACCGGACGTGCCAATATCGGTAAAGACTTTAAATTGAGTGCAACGGCTACCATCACCACTTACAATAACCTGATTCAAAAGGTTTCTGGTGATGCAGACTATTATGATGTGGATGCCCGACGTTTTGATGGAAGCAATATTGTTCGCAACCAGGTGGGACATTCTGTAAGTGAGTTTTTCGGATATAAAGTAGCCGGTTTCTGGCAGTCGCAGGAAGAGATTGATGCCGCAAATTTAAAGGTGCAGAATCAGACTTCAAACCCGAATGCGGTGTTTCAGAATGCCGTGGCTCCCGGTCGTTTCAAATACGAAGATGTGAACGGTGACGGCCTGATTAATGCCGATGACCGTACTTTCCTGGGTAATGCCAATCCTGATTTTAGCTATGGATTAAACCTGAATATGAACTATAAAGATTTCGATATGAGCATGTTTTTCTATGGGGTACAAGGAAACTCGATCTGGAATCAGGTGAAATGGTGGACGGATTTCTCTTCTTCTTTTGGAGGAGCAAAAAGTCATACTGCACTTTACAATTCCTGGACACCTGACAATAGAAATGCTAAGGCACCAATTCAGGAAAAGGAACAGTCATTCAGTACAAATGGGGTACCTAACTCTTATTTTGTAGAAGATGGCTCTTACCTCCGACTAAAAAACATCCAGATTGGCTATACACTGCCAGCTAAGACTTTGCAGAAATTTGGTGTGGGTAGGTTAAGGGTATACCTTTCTGCCGCCAATCTATTCACCATCACTAAGTATTCAGGGATAGATCCTGAAATCGGAACTTCCAGTGAAACGGATAACCAAACTGCTTTTGGAGTGGATGATGGTGCTTATCCAAGTCAGCGGACATTCCTTGTGGGTTTAAGTTTGAAATTTTAATTATTAATGGTTTAAACAGATGAAAAAATCAACATATCTATTGTTAACGGTACTGTTTTTTACCGGACAATCATTTTTTTCTTGCAAGAAGGCATTGGAACAACCACCCCTGGGTTCTTTAACTAAAGAAATTATCACCAATAAAAATGGGGTGAATAATTTACTAATTGGTGCATATGCCGCACTGGATGGAATGGCAGGTGGAAATACCTCCCTTGGTGGAGGGGATGCCTGGGCAGCTTCTCCAAGTAATTGGGTTTTCGGTGCAATTGCCGGTGGAGATGCCTCCAAAGGAAGTGATGGCAGTGATCAGCCAGGAATAGATCCTATTGCCAAATTTTATGCAGATGCGACAAATGCTTTTTTTAATAGCAAATGGAAAGCACTATATGAAGGGGTAAAAAGAACCAATGATGTATTGCTGATTTTATCCCTGGCAACAGACCTTTCTGCCGAAGAGCGTGTGCAAATACAAGCTCAGGCCAGGTTCTTGCGCGCGCATTATTATTTTGAGTTAAAGAAAATGTGGAACATGGTCCCATGGATTGATGAAACAACTACGGTATTTAACCAGCCTAACAATGCAGACATCTGGCCAAAAATTACAGATGACCTTAAATTTGCCTATGATAATTTGCCAGCTACACAGTCCGAAATTGGAAGGATCAATAAATGGGGAGCCGGAGCTTATCTTGCCAAAGCTTATCTGTATCAACATAAATTCAAAGATTCCAGAGACCTGTTTGATGTGGTGATCTCTTCAGGAGTAACCAGCAGTGGTAAGAAATATGAATTGAATGAAGAATTTGCAGATAATTTCAAACCAAGTAAAGAAGACAATTCTGAAGTGGTTTTTGCAATTCAGATGTCGGCAAACGTAGATGCGAGTGGCCCTTCAATGGGTAATAACGGCGATATGCTGAACTTCCCTTATGGAGAAAGTCCTTTCGGTTGCTGCGGGTTTTTCCAGCCTTCTGTGGATCTGGTTAACCATTTCAGAACAGACGAGCAGACTGGTTTGCCCTACCTGAACAATTATAATGACCACGCCATAGCTAATGATATGGGCATAAAAGGTGGAGAAGCTTTTCAACCAGATCAGGGCACTGTAGATCCACGATTGGATTGGACTGCAGGAAGACGTGGACTTCCATATTTAGATTGGGGAATTTATCCAGGAGAACCATGGATCAGAGATCAGCGCTACGGAGGTCCATACGGCCCTAAAAAGAACATTTATTGGCAGGCCACCAGGGCAACTGATGAGGATAAAACTACCTGGGCACCAGGTTCAGCGATCAATTATCTCGTGATTCGTTTTGCTGATGTATTGTTAATGGGCGCGGAAGCAGAAGCTCAGGCAGGAAGCTTGTCTAAAGCTCAGGAATATGTAGACATTGTTAGGGCACGTGCTGCGAATCCAATAGGTTGGGTATATCAATATAAGGATGATGAAAATCCTTTGGGAGGTTTTTCAACCACACCAGCTGCAAATTACAAAGTGAATGAATATCCTGCCGGTGATTTTTCTGGTAAAGGAAAAGATTATGCATTATCGGCTATTTATTTTGAGCGTAAAATTGAGCTGGCGATGGAAGGTCATCGTTTCTTTGACCTGGTGCGTTGGGGAATTGCGGAGACAGAATTGAATGCTTATTTTAATTATCAGGGGAAAATCACCTCTGATGTGAGAAATGGGAAGTACATCAAAGGGAAAAATGATATTTATCCTATTCCACAACGACAAATCGATTTGAGTCGCGCAAATGGTGCATCCGTATTAAAACAAAATACAGGATACTAGTTTAATAATTTTCTATATATTTAATTATGGGGTGGTATCGCCACTCCATAATTTCTTTAACCTCTTTATCTGATTTATTTGATGAACCAACCACAACGTTTTTTATCGCTGGATGTATTCCGGGGCATGACGGTCTGTTTTATGATCATTGTAAACACCCCCGGAACTGGAGCGCAGCCATTCACTATGTTGGAACATGCCGCCTGGCATGGTTTTACGCCAACTGATCTGGTCTTTCCTTCTTTTCTATTTGCCGTAGGGAATGCCATGAGCTTTTCCATGAAAAAGTTTGCGCTGATGAAGGACACTGAAGTGCTTGCTAAAATCTTTAAACGAACACTCCTCATCTTTCTGATTGGTTACCTGATGTACTGGTTTCCCTTTTTTCATTATAATGAGGCTGGTGGAATCAGCTTTTCTCCAATTGGTAATACCAGAATTATGGGCGTATTACAGCGGATTGGTCTATGCTATGGAATTGTTTCTTTGATGATCCATTACCTATCCAAAAGATGGGTAATCCTATTGAGCATCTTGTTTTTAATTGGATACTGGCTGATATTGCTGTTTTTGGGTGATCCAGGCGATCCTTTAAGTATGACCGGGAATGCTGGTCAATACCTGGATCAGTTTTTATTGGGTGATGCTCACCTGTATCATGGAGAGGGTGTTCCCTTTGATCCGGAAGGTATTTTAAGTACGATTCCTTCTTGTGTAAATGTGGTGATCGGCTATTTTGCCGGTAAGTTCATTCAGGAAAAAGGAAAAGGTTTTGAAAGCATTGCCAAGCTATTGTTAGCAGGAGTACTGCTGGTTTTCCTGGCCTGGTGCTGGAATTTCTCCTTCCCGATTAACAAGAAATTATGGAGCAGTTCTTTTGTTCTAATCACTTGCGGTCTGGACCTGATCATCATTGCCGGATTAATTTACCTCATTGAACTGAAATCTTATGTGAAATGGACCGGTTTCTTTACCGTGTTCGGGAAGAATCCGCTGTTTATTTATATTGTTGCAGATCTTTTATTGATCATCGTGAACACGATATTCCCGAAAGCTAATTTCGCTGGTTGGATCAATACCGTGTTTTTTCAGGCAATTGCTCCAGGGCCAATAGGCTCCCTGCTTTTCGCCATCAGCTTTATGCTGGTATGCTGGCTAATCGGTTATATTATGGACAAGAAGAAAATATACATCCGCGTTTAACTGACCTTATATAAATGTGGCGATTCCCCTTTTGGGATTCGCCATTTAAATGCTAATCAATTGAAAAATAGACAAAAGATACGCTTATGAAAATTTACTTCCTCGCTGCTTTTTTTATGATTTGTATGGCCAGCGCTGCCATTGCTCAGGATGCTGAATCCATTTCTGCCGCTGATCTGGGCCTGAACTGGGAACAGACGAATGCTAAAGATGGGATGATATTGACCATAAAGAATAATGGTAAAAACGCCTTACCCGCTTCGGGCTGGAAAATCTACTTCAATTCCAGAGTGTTGAATATTTCCGGAGCAGATAGCCTGCTGGCTGATATTCAGCTTGTAAATGGTGCTTTGTTTCGTTTATCACCCTTAAAACCCTTTAAAGCGATTGCGCCAGGCTCAGCCATTAAGCTGCAACTGAAAACCGAAGCGATGTCTAATCAATCAGAACGGCCGCAGGGATTTTACCTGGTTTGGGATAAGAAACCTGATCAGGGTTCGGCAATTAAAAATGTGGTATTTCAGCCTTTCGCAGCTCATTTAATCGAAGAACAGGAGATTGCTGGAAAAGCTTATCAGGAGAATAAAAAGATTAAAGACATTAAGGAAAGGGATCTCCCTGTGATTTTTCCAAGCCCCTTAAAGTATTACAAAGGGACTGGAGTTTTTGAATTAACTGCAAATGTGGAGATCAAGACTTCGGCTGCTTTTGCAAATGAAGCCGCATTACTGTCTCAGGAGATCACTAAAGTATTGGGTCAAAAGTCAGCTGTTAAGGCAAAATCTGATGCTGAAAAAATCGTCTTCCTAATGGATAAGGGATTGCCGAAAGAGGCTTATCACCTGAACATTAGTCAGGATACCATTCTTATTCATGCATCCGGTTCTGCAGGGGCTTTTTATGCCATACAATCTTTGAAGAGTATGTTTCCTGCAAATTCCTGGTCAAGCTTAAAAAAGGTGATTAAAGTACCGGCAGGTTTTACTCATGACCGCCCAAGGTTTGAATTTAGAGGATTTATGATGGATGTAGGCAGGAATTTTCAACCTAAATCAGAAGTGTTAAAGGTCCTGGATTTAATGGCATTGTATAAATTGAATGTCTTCCATTTTCACCTGACAGAAGATGAAGGGTGGCGACTGGAAATTCCAGGATTACCGGAGTTGACGGAAGTAGGAGGACAGCGGGGACATTCGGTAGCGGAGCAAGAACAAATTTTACCGGCTTATGGTTCCGGACCTAAGCCCGGCTTAAACTCAGGATCAGGTTTTTATACCAAAGCAGATTATATTGAAATTCTGAGATATGCTACCGCAAGACACATCCGTGTGATTCCTGAAATTGAAACGCCAGGCCATGCCAGAGCAGCAATTAAAGCCATGGATGCCCGATATAACAGGTTGATGAAAGCCGGAGACAAAGAAGCCGCGGAGTATTATTTGTTAAGAGATTTGAAGGATGAGAGTAAATACCGCTCCGTACAGGGATTTGACGACAATGTGATCAATGTAGCCTTGCCTTCCAGCTATAACTTCCTGGAAAAGGTGACCAATGAATTGATCGCAATGCATAAGGAAGCAAATGCGCCATTAACGACCATCCATTTTGGTGGTGATGAGGTTCCTGCAGGTGTATGGGAGCAATCTCCGGCTGCGGCTCAATTGGCCATTGCCGAGCCGACAGTGAAAGGAACGGACGAATTGTGGTTTTACTTCTTTAGTAAATTGAACAAAATGCTGCAATCCAAATCGCTGTTCTTGTCTGGATGGGAAGAAATAGGTCTTCGTAAACAAAACGTAAACGGTGAAATGAAAATGCTACCAGAACCTCGTTTCTTTAAACAGGATTTTCATGTTGATGTCTGGAATAACCTCCGTGGTAATGAAGATCTTGCTTATAAAATGGCAAATGATGGGTATAGAGTGGTGTTAACGCCAGTAACGAATTTCTACATCGACCTTACCGTAAATAAAAGCTATGAGGAAACCGGACAAAACTGGGGCGGCTATGTGGATGTCGACAAGCTTTTCTATTTCATTCCTTACGATTATTATAAGAACGTAAAAGAGGATGAAGAAGGCAATCCCGCAGATCCTGAACGTTATAAAAATAAAGCACGTTTAACGATGTATGGCAAAACGAATATCATCGGATTGCAAGCGCCATTATGGAGTGAAAATATTAAAACCCCGGAAGAATTCGAATATATGTTATTGCCTAAGTTATTGGGATTGGCAGAACGTGCATGGTCTAAAGATCCGGACTGGGCGACCGAACCAGATGCCGAAAAAGGAAGGTTATTATATGATCAGGCCTGGTCGGAATTCGTCAATGTATTAGGTAAAAAAGAACTACCTAGGTTAAATCATTACGGAGGAGGTTTTAATTACCGCATACCCACCCCGGGCTTAAGTGTGGAGAATGGTCGTGTTGCCGCAAACTTACAACTGCCAGGATTTATTATCCGCTATACCACAGATGGTAGCGAACCTGAAGCAAGTAGTAAGATTTATGTCAATCCAATTCCCTTCCAGAAAGGACTAAAGTTCCGTGTTTTCAATGGGGAGAATAGAGGAGGACGAAGCATTCAGCTGCAGTGATTTTAGAAAGGCAGCAATGCTTTAAATAAAAAGAGTTTAAACAAAAAAAACAGGGATTAATCGGAGAGATATATCCCTGTTTTAATTAATGGCTGACCCACCACAGATCAACCTAAACCAAACAAACTACAGCTATAACGGATATGGTGGTCAAAAAGTTTTTAGCTTGAAAAATAAAAACAATTTAATGACAATATGCGCTTATTCTTTATCATGATATAAAAATTCCATGCCTTCAGGAGTGATAGAGGCCGCATGCTGAACGCGGTCCCGATTGATGTGGATATATCCTAGTTTTTCCAATTCTTCGTACTCTTCTTCCATTCCTCCTAAAATCGAAGAACTAACTTGCTGGTCAATGATGCCCAGTAATGATTTCATAGCTTCTTTTTCCATGGTCTTTTTGATTATAATCGTATCGAAATTTCTTTTAACTAATATAGTGAAAAAATAGGTTTCATAAAAGCCACGGAAAGAAAGAGGGGGGGAAGAAACTAGTACACCAATTTCGTTTTCAATCACGTGGCTATATGTTAACTTAAGCTTTTCTCTGCCAATAGCAATTGTTTCAGCATTTCCTGGACGGATGAACTATCCTGGAATTTTAATTCAGGAATGAGCGCACGATAGTAGGTGATGCCATCCAGCAATTGCATTTTAAATTTGTTGAAGTATTTGTCCTTTTTTGCCGTGATTTCTTCCAGTTGATTCGCAATATCTTTTTTCAAATAGTCGACATATAAATTGAGCTCATTGATGAATAAATTAGGGCGGATCACATCTGCAAGTAGGTTCTCACGACCATAAATATGATTGATCATCTCTTTAAGAGAATATTTGCCCTGGAAGAAGGCAAGATTTGGCCCAGGGCAAATGCTGACCGCCTTATTTTCTCTTGCTTTCAATATCCCTACTTTCAAATAAGTAGAGGCGCAAAGACCTTCACACAGACATACTTTCTCCGTAATGGATTCAAATTGTCGTTGGTAATTGTCTTCAGAAAGAGTTTGTTCTTTAAGTTGTTTTATTTTTAGGTTTTGATATTCTCTGGATGCCGTACAGATGGGTTCTGCGGTAAACTCTGTATTGGTGCATAGGAATTTTTTAGTGCAGGGACTCCCTGGTCGGCCTTTTTCTATGCGTTGTAAGCGCTGTTCTTCCGCGGTACTCTTTTTGAAGTTATTAAACAGTACACCTAATGGCGAGGAATTGCTTAAGTAATAATCATCTGCAGCTGCGGTTGCCAAATGGTTTAAGGTTTCATCGTCCACATTTGTGGCTTCCGGAACCAATAAAAATGGGCTACCCCATCCGGCAGCGTCCAACTCATAATAGTTGAGTAAAAATTCGTGTTCTTCCGCAGTTCCAATACCACCCTGTGCAGTGATGCGTTGCTCAGGAATAGCTGTTTCCGCCATTTCTTTACTCTTCAAAGCATTGCTGTACATCTGATAAAGTTCTTCTGCCAGCTCCTTACGCTTTTGTTTAAATTCTTCCAGAATAGGGCCCAGTAGGAAACCATCTGTCGCAAATGCGTGTCCGCCACAGTTCAGTCCTGATTCTACACGGAATTCAGCTACCCATAGTCCTTTTTTAGCCAGCATCTTCGCCTGAATTAATGCAGAGCGGAAATCACTTACTTTAAGGATGATTTTCTTTTGAAAAGTACCTGTTGCATCCGGGTAAAAGGCACTGCATTTTTCCATATAAGCATATAGACGAGGGTTTAGTCCCGCTGAAATGATCACGGAAGAGTTCAATGTACTATTGCTGAAGCCGCGCATGGCCGCCAAGGCATCCGTATAATCATCCCCCTGACTTTCATGATTTGCATTATAATTCACCTTGTCTACTTTAGACATAATGTTGACATCAATCGCACCGGGTACCATGGATTGACGCAACTCCGCTTGTAGCTCCTTTTTTTGTGGGCTATCGCTGAGGCTTTTCATTTCCTCATACTTTTGTTTCCAGACAGATCGCTCCGGTAACAGCTCGAAATAATAATCCAACTCTGTTCCTGTCTCAAAAGATTGCGCCTGTAAGGCCTGAAACTGTTGTTTTACCTGCACATCCAAAAGGTCTAAATAGGCGGTAATCCTTCTGGCCCTGCTGTCTGTTTCTTTTTTTGCGATCAGTGTAAATGTGCCTCCAGTTTGTTCCTCATGATATTTTCTCATGCGCTCCGTTAATTCATCATCTACGATGGAAACAACAGAGGAAATGCCATATCTGGCCACTTTTAAAGGAGTATCAATTGAATAGCCTAAGCCTAAAACTGGGATGTGAAAAGTATGGTTCATTGGATCAGATAAATAGTACTTGAATCGCAAAAGAACAGACTATTTAATTTTAAAAACATGATATTAGTCACACTTTTGTATGATTGAGGTTATTAGCCCTGTGCAATCGTTATCATTATATTTGTAAAAAGTACGACATGGAAGAGGCGAGGTTATTAAAGGCCATTATTGAAACTGCAATTGACGGGATTATCACCATTGATGACAGGGGCAAAATAGAAAGCCTTAATCCGGCAGCATTAAAGTTATTTGGATATACTATTGAAGAAGTCGAAGGAAGGAACATTTCCTTTCTCATGCCGGAACCGGATAGAAGTGGCCATGATGGCTATATTCACCGCTACCAATCTACCGGAGAAAAGAGAATCATTGGAAAAGGCAGGGAAGTAAAAGGGCTGAGAAAAGACCGCAGCACTTTTCCTTTTCGCTTGGCAGTGAGTGAAGTGCAGTATGAAAACCGCATCATTTATACCGGATTTATCCATGACCTTTCTAAAGAAAAAGAAGCCGAAGAGCGCCTTAGGGAATATGCTTCGGAATTAGAAGAACTGGTGGAAGAGCGGACCAAATCACTTAAAAAAACAGTGATGGCCCTGAGTGAAGCCAAAGAAGAAGTGAGTCTTTCTCTTGAAAAAGAAAAAGAACTGAATCAATTGAAAAGCAGGTTTGTATCTATGGCCTCTCATGAATTCAGAACGCCTTTAAGTTCCGTACAACTTTCAGCCTCGCTGATTGATAAATATGCTGAGCCTTACGACAATAAAAACATCAGTAAGCATGTCAGTAAGATCAAAAATGCAGTCAGCAATTTAACTACGATATTGAATGATTTCCTGTCGCTGGAACGATTGGAGGCCGGAAAAGTGGAGCCAACTTTTACTGCTTTTGACCTGGTGAGGCTTTCTGAAGAGATCACTGAAGAAATGCAGATGATGGCAAAACAGGATCAAAATATTATTTATCAGCATACCGGATTGGAAAGCACAGTATTGCTGGATCCCAATCTGTTGAAAAACTGCATGATCAACCTGATCTCCAATGCCATCAAATATTCTGGCGAAAATACCTTTATTGAATTCAATACAGAAATTACGGATAGTCAATGTGTGGTGACGATAAAAGACAATGGAATTGGGATTCCTGAATCTGACCATAAGCACCTTTTTCAACCGTTTTTCCGTGCGCACAATACAGGGAATATTCCTGGAACAGGCCTTGGATTGAATATCGTACACCGCTATGCAACGCTGATGAAAGGCGACTTGTATTTTGAAAGTAGCATCCATACCGGGACTAAATTTGTTTTGTCCTTTAATAAATAAAAACACACATGAAGAAGACACTGATACTCATTATAGAAGATAACGATGACATCCGGGAAAGTACTGCTGAGATATTAGAACTGGCAAATTACGAAGTATTACAAGCCAGTAACGGGCGTGTAGGAGTGGATATGGCCATCAGTCAGTTGCCTGATGTGATTTTATGTGACATCATGATGCCGGAACTGGATGGCTATGGAGTACTCTATTTACTCTCTAAAAATGAGCAAACCGCCACGATTCCTTTTATCTTCCTGACTGCAAAAGCAGAGCGTATCGATATGCGTAAAGGGATGGAAATGGGCGCTGATGATTACCTGACAAAGCCTTTTGATGATGTAGAATTGTTGAATGCGATAGAAAGCAGACTGAGCAAAAGAGATAAACAACAGGTTTTCTATAGTCAGTCGCTGGAAAAACTGAGCGTCCTGTTCAGTAATACCTCTGGATTACAGGAGCTGGAAAAGATCATCGCTGCGCGAAAAGTTCGTTCTGTTAAAAAGAGACAAGTGGTGTATTATGAAGGCGATAATGTTTCCGGCCTTTACCTCGTGATGGATGGAAAGGTGAAAACTTTTAAACTGAGTGAAGATGGAAGGGAACTGCTAACTGGAATGTATAGCCATGAAGACTATTTTGGCATTACCTCTTTGTTGCTGAATGCACCCTACACTGAAACTGCTGAAGCATTGGAGGACAGTACGGTATGTATGTTGCCAAAAGATTTAATGGAAGATTTACTCAATCGTTATCCTGATGTTGCCCGTCAGTTTATTCAATTGATCTCTAATAACCTTCAGGATAAAGAAGAACAATTGCTGCAACTCGCCTATCATTCTGTGAGGAAAAGAATGGCAGAAGTACTGGCCAGACTGTGTAAACAGGAAGTCCAGGGGATGGAATTGGTATTGAGAGTTTCCAGGGATAACCTGGCTGCAATGGCTGGAATGGCGACTGAAACGGTGAGTCGAATCCTGAGCGATTTCAAAGATGAAGGCATTATCGAAAGAAAAGGTAGTCAGATCATTGTGCTGGATCAGCTTAGACTTCAACAGATGAAAAACTGACGAAGATCATTTTTTCAATTGATCAAACTCATTCCCCCCGCTACCGCTACATGCTAACTTTGATTATTAATAAATCGAACCAGCATGAGAGTTGTCGCATATAGTATAAAGTCTTTTGAAAAAGAACCATTGGCCATAGCCAATAATAAAAAACATGATATTACATTGATATCCAATTCTTTGGGTTCTGAGACAGCTTCTTATGCCGCAGGTAAAGAAGCTGTAATTGTATTCAATGAAGACGATGTTTCTGCACAGGTAATCAATCGATTAGCTGATCTTGGGGTGAAATTTATTGCGACGCGCTCTACTGCTACCAGTCATATCGACCAGGAGGCCGCTGCCTTAAGAAATATAAAGATTGCAAATGTTCCCTTAGATGCTTTGCTGGCGCTTACAGAGAAAGAATTGCCTATGGCATTGGCCGTAGAAACGATTGTTAATCTCGATAAATGGCAACAAAAGAAGTGTTTAGGGACGGCCTGTGTTTGCTCCAGATCCTGCGATCAGGCACATTCTCTATTAAATCCGAATAGCAAACCTCATCAGCATTAGTATGAATCATCTGATCTCAAAATACCATGTTGCTGCCCCTCGTTATACCAGTTACCCAACCGTTCCCTATTGGAAAACAACAGATTTTACGGTAACTGACTGGGAGAAAGCCGTTGCTCAATCTTTTAGAGAAAGTAACGATAAAGAAGGAATCAGCATCTATATCCACCTTCCTTTTTGCGAGAGTTTATGCACGTATTGTGGATGTAATACCAGAATCACCAAAAACCATAAAGTAGAATCCCCATATATTGAAGCTTTATTGAAGGAATGGCAGCTGTACCTGAATCTTTTTGTAAGCAGACCCTTAATCAAGGAGTTACATTTAGGTGGAGGAACGCCAACTTTCTTCAGTGCGGAGAATTTGAAGACCTTAATGGAAGGGATTCTGAAATATGCGGACCTGCATGAGGAGGCTGAATTTAGTTTCGAAGCGCATCCTGGAAATACAACAGATGAACACCTAATTACCCTAAATCAGTTGGGTTTTAGAAGACTAAGTTTAGGTATTCAGGATTTTGATCCTCAGGTGCAATTGGTCATCAATAGGATTCAAACCTATGAAGAGGTAGAACAAGTGACTTTAAAAGCGAGAGCTTTAGGCTATACATCCATCAATTATGATTTGATTTATGGCCTGCCACACCAAAAACTACATGGGCTTTCTGATACGCTGGACTCGGTGTTGAAGTTAAGACCGGACCGCATTGCTTTTTACAGTTACGCACATGTTCCATGGGTTAAACCTGGACAAAGAAGGTATACTGAGCATGACCTTCCTTCCCAAAGGTTAAAGCAAGAGTTATATGAATTGGGCTGTAAGCGCCTAAAAGAAGGAGGTTATCTTGATGTTGGTATGGATCATTTTACACTGGTTACCGATAGCTTATATGAAGCGGAAATCAAAGGTAAACTACACCGGAATTTCATGGGGTATACCCACCAATACAGTAAATTAATGATTGGATTAGGTGTATCTTCTATCAGCGATACCTGGACCGCATTTGCACAAAATGTGAAAACAGTGGAAGAATACCTGGAAATAGTAAATGAAGGAAAGTTACCAGTGGTAAAAGGACATTTGTTAAACGCAGAAGATATGCTGACCAGACAACACATTTTAAACATCATGTGTAAAGGACATACCTCCTGGAATGCAGCAGAAGAACAATCTCCTGAGTTTTCTGAAGGATTAAAGCGCATGCGCTGGTTGGCTTTGGACGGTTTGGTATTTCTGTCGGACCACAGCCTAAGGGTGACCCCACTAGGTAAGCGATTTTTAAGAAACATCTGTATGGCACTCGATTATAGGTATTGGGCAGATCAGCCCAAAACAGAATTATTCAGTCTTACTTAATAAGAATTTAGTTTTACGTCTCAATGCTAGGATTGGTGACCGCGAAATGCGGTCGCCAATTTTGCTTTATAAGCCATTAGGGTTGCTGGCTTGTTTGATCTTATATTGCATCAATTGTCCGATAGAAGAGGCTCTGGAGATCGCCTGATCCGCTACAGGGCCTTCAAAATGAGTCCTGATCGTCTCTTCCCAGATTTTCATCCAGCGGTCAAAATGCTCGCCATGTAAGGGTACTTCTTTGTTTAAAGCAATGTGCTTCAGCATTGGATTTCCTTTATAAGTGACCACATCCAGTAAAATGGTCTCCCAGAACTTAACCATTACCGGAATATGCGCTTCTAAGGCAAAATTAGCCGCTTTAAAGACTGGTCCGATCAACTCATCTGTTAAGGCTTTATTGTAAAATTCGATCACCAGAAAACGAATGTCTTCCTGATCTTTAATATCTGATTTTATAGCAGTAGCTGTCATTTTGGTACTAATTTACGATGATTTAAGGGGATTACCTGCATTCAGGGGCGCCTTGTTCTGTAGCAGCAGGACTTAGATAGGGAATGTTTAACTCCAATCCTCTAAAGATAAACCAGATGCCCAGACAGAGCATGAAATAAGGTATGATACGATTGATTCTCTTACGGACTAAAGCTCCGGTAAAGCCGATACTGAGTGTAGCGATAAACATCAGGGGTAAGGTGCCCAGTCCAAACCAGACCATATACATGGCAGAACTGCCCACATTGCCGGTATTTAAAGCTCCTGCCATAGCCAGGTAAACAAAGCCACAAGGGAGAAAACCATTGATGATACCTATGATCAAATGATTGGCCTTATGCTTTAAGGCGTAGCCAAATAGCTGATGAAAAGGTTTAAGCATGGCCGAAGGAGTATTCTTCAGCATCTGAATTTTAAATAACCTGGAACAGGCGGCCATAACGATGAGTATGCCACTTAGAATACTCAGTCCCTGTTGTAAACCTGCCATCCATAATTGTTGTCCGATTAAGCCGATAATCAGGCCTAGAAAGCAATAGGATACAATCCTTCCCAACTGGTAAAGTAATTTGTCCAGTACCAGAAAAGCCCAGCCTTGTTTTAAGGATGGGACGGCAAAGGCAAGGGGACCGCACATGCCAATGCAATGTACGCTCCCTAGCAATCCAATCATAAAGGCGAGCTTTTCGTTACTCATTCTATGATGACCTCCTGCTCGTCTAAATAGAATTTGCCTGCACTTTTCCAGTTGATGATCAGTTTCCAATGGCCTTTTGCAATCCCCGTTAAAGGAATTGCTACCCGGTGCTGTTCGTCAGTATTGATTTGGATGAGCTTATCCATACGTTTATCCGCTGTGCGGACCAGGTTTACTTTGCCTTCAGCATTGGCTTTAAAAGTCAATATAATTGCTTCGCTGCTTACCTGTATTTCAGGTTTTGCATGGTCGGTTTTTACCTGCTCTTTAAGCTGATACTCTTTATCGTAATTCAGTCCTTTCTCGTAATAATCATTGTCTACCAGTGCGTCAGGGCTGCTATTAAACATTTTTATGGCAAGGACAATGATAAAGCTCATAAAGCAAAGCATCCCAATCACCAATTTTGTTCCCCAGTTCCATTTCATTTCTTTAATCATTAAGTGGTGCGATGAAGGTCGTTTCAAATGTATCGACAACCTTCCCATCTGATAACAGTTTGAAACCGATATCTGATTTGTATTTCTTTAATTTTTCTTGTGGCATAATGACAAAAAATGTCAGTTTTGCCACGCCACCATAAGCAATGGTATCCTGTTTTTGAATGTATTGAATTTTCACATCAGGATCATCCGGTACGATTTCAAATTTAAGGCCCTTGCTGGTTTTATTGATCAGCTCCGCGTTGAATAAATTGCTCACCGCCTTTTCTTTATCTCTCATTTGATATAAGGTTCCGCTGGCCCGTAGAATGGTAGTTTTAACATCAGTTCGGGTAAATAGCAGGTAGGAGAGTACCGAAATCAACACGATTAAAACAGCAGAATAAGCATAGACTCTTTTGTTGAGTTTAAATGGCTGTTTCGTTTTAATCTCGTCTTCAGATTTGAAGCCAATTAAACGTGTAGGACGTTGAATTTTCTCCATTACCATGTCGCAGGCGTCAATACAGGCCGTACAATTCACACATTCCATTTGCGTACCATTCCTGATGTCAATGCCCGTCGGACAAACCTGTACGCAAAGCTTACAATCAATACAGTCGCCACCAGAATTGGTAACACCTTTTACACGTTTTTCCCGAGGTTCTCCACGTTCATAATCATAAGCTACAATGATACTCTGGTTGTCCAGTAATACGCCTTGCAAGCGTCCATAAGGACAAACTACGGTACAAACCAATTCTCTCATTCTGGAAAATACCAGGTAGAAAACCAGGGTAAATACCCAGATAGAAATGAAGCCGCTTAAATGTAGGGAAACAGGTTCCGTAATGATTTTGATCAGGTTATCAGAGCCAATCAGGTAGGAGAGGAAGATGTTTGCAATAAAAAAGGAGATCAACAGGTAAAGTCCATGTTTTACCGCTTTTTTGAAGAACTTCTCTCCGGTTAGGGGCCCTTCATCCAGTTTTTTACGTTTATTGGAATCCCCTTCTATCCAGATTTCTATTTTTCGGAAAACCATTTCCAGGAAGATGGTTTGTGGACAGGCCCATCCGCAGAAGACCCGTCCAAAAACTACGGTAAACAAGACAATAAATACCAGTAAGGTGAGCAAAGCCAGGACAAAGAGATAGAAATCCTGAGGCCAGAAGATCACTCCAAAGAACACAAATTTTCGCTCTAAAACATTAAGTAAGACCAATTGCTCCCCATTTAATTTAATAAATGGGGCGGCAAATAGTAAGGTCAGGAAAAAATAGCTGACCACCGAGCGATACTGATACAATTTCCCTTTAATCACCTTTGGATAAAGCCATTTACGGCGTTGTCCATCGTCGGTTAAAGTAGAGATCTGATCTCTGAAATGACTTGGGCTTTGTGATGACATAGTTAATCTTTTTTACCCTGAGGTGCTTTCGCGCCCGCAGGATTGCTTCCTTGTATAGAAAGGATGTAATTGGTAATGTCTGATATTTGCTGGGCATTCATAGATTTCTCCCAGGCCACCATTCCTTTATCAGGAACACCATGTTTGATGGTTCTGAAGATGTCTCTTGGTGTTCCGCCATGCAGCCAGTATTCATCTGTTAAATTGGGGCCAACACCACCTTCTCCATGTTCCCCGTGACAAGGGGTACAAGCTGTTTTGAAGAGTGCTGCTCCTTTTTCGATCATTACAGGATCATCGCTTTTCTCGAAGTTGTTCTCATTGACCTTTGGACCACCGGAACCGGGTTTCTGTAGAAAAGCAATGCGATCTGCCTCCGCCTGACGGAGTTCTATTGCATATTCCTCTTCCTGCAATTTGCCCCAGCCAAACACATGGTAGTTGAGCATATAGCCGATGGCAAAAATGATTGTTCCATAAAATAAGACCATAAACCAGGCAGGAGTAGGGTTGTCCAGCTCCGCAATGCCATCAAATTTATGTTCCATCATGATGTCTTTCTCCTCAGAGATAGGTCTCAGGCCCATTAATTTTGTCCAGAAAGATGGTTTATCGGCCTTTTCTGCAGCACGTTTCTCTTCTTCCAGCCTGTATTTCTCCCTTTCTTCTTCAGACGCAAATTTGGTAGGATGAAGTGTTTCCCTGATGTATATTTTGATGACCCTCAATACCAGTATGGAAACTACAAGTATGAGTACTGCAGTGAATAGTAGGGCCCAAATTAGTAAATCTGTCATTGTACATCGTCTTTTAAAGGTAATTCACTCATATATTTTATTTCTTCTTTTTTCATGGTCAGCAATAAGATGCCGACCAGGATAAAAAAGAGCAGGAATATGCCAAGGGAGGTGATTAAATACACCTGGCTTCCATCTACTTGATCTAAAAATTGCTTAAACATAGTGTTGTCGTTTAGGTTTTATTGTGCTTTAATGTCTATTCCCAGACGTTGCAGATAGGCAATCAGCGCAATGATTTCTTTATCATCTTTCACTTTGATGTTGTTCTGACGAAGGTCCGCAGCAATCGCTTTAGCCTGTTTGTCCAGGTCACGGTTAGCTTTGTGTTCATACCCTTCATCATAAGGAACACCTAAAGTCCGCATCGCATTGATCTTGCTGATGGTGGTGGTGGTATCCAGTGTTTGGGTAATCAACCATTCGTAAGGAGGCATGATACTTCCCGGCGACATTGTTTGTGGATCCAGCATGTGATTATAGTGCCATGCATTACCATATTTACCGCCTTCACGTTGTAAATCAGGACCGGTACGCTTAGAACCCCATAAATGTGGGTGGTCGTATACAAATTCTCCAGCTTTACTGTATTCTCCATACCTTTCTGTTTCTGAGCGGAATGGACGAATCATTTGAGAGTGACAACTCACACAACCTTCACGGATGTATAAATCACGCCCTTGTAATTCCAGCGGACTATAAGGCTGCACGCTGGCAATGGTTGGAATGTTCGACTTGATCGTGAACGTCGGCATCATTTCAATCATACCACCAATCAGGATGACAATTAATGAAAGTACCATGAAAACCATTGGTTTACGTTCCAGTACTCTGTGGAATTTCTTCTCAGATCCCTGAGGAACATAATCCGCTGGTAATGGCATCGCCTCAGCAGGCTCATCAGCTAAAAGATTACCTAAGCGAACGGTTTTGATTAAGTTATAAGTCATTACAATTACACCAATCAGGTATAATGCGCCACCTATAGCTCTAAGTACGTACATAGGAAGAATTTGGATTACCGTTTCCAGGAAGTTAGGGTAACGTAGCATTCCATCTTCTGTAAACTCTTTCCACATCAATCCTTGTGTGAAACCAGCGAAATATAAAGGCACCGCATAGAAAAGGATACCTAATGTGCCAATCCAAAAGTGGAAAGAAACCAGTTTTTTAGAGTATAATTCTGTTCTGTAGATTCTTGGAATCAACCAATATAAAATACCAAAGGTTAAGAAACCATTCCAGCCAAGCGCGCCAACGTGTACGTGTGCTACTATCCAGTCGGTATAGTGGGCAATCGCATTGATTTGTTTTAATGCAAGCATTGGTCCTTCAAAGGTGGCCATACCATAAGCGGTAATCCCGACAACCATGAATTTAAGTCTGGAATCTTCTCTTACTTTATCCCATGCGCCACGAAGGGTGAGCAATCCATTGATCATCCCTCCCCAGCTTGGGGCAATCAGCATAATAGAGAAGGCCACGCCAAGCGATTGTGCCCAACTCGGTAGAGAGGTGTATAATAAATGGTGAGGCCCTGCCCAGATGTAAATGAAAATTAAGGACCAGAAATGGAGAATACTCAGCTTATAAGAATAAACCGGGCGATTGGCCATTTTTGGAAGGAAATAATACATCATCCCCAGGAATGGAGTGGTTAAAAAGAAAGCCACTGCATTGTGTCCATACCACCATTGTACCAGTGCATCCTGTACCCCTGCATATAGGTAATAACTTTTAAACGCAGATATTGGAAGCTGGAAAGAGTTGACAATGTGTAATACCGCAACGGTAACGAAGGTTGCAATGTAAAACCAGATGGCCACATACATGTGTTTCTCTCTTCTTTTGATGATGGTACCAAACATATTGACCCCAAAAACAACCCATATTAAGGTAATGGCAATATCGATTGGCCATTCTAACTCCGCATATTCATGGGAAGAGCTAAAACCTAAAGGCAAGGTGATGACTGCCGAAATGATGATCAGCTGCCAGCCCCAGAAATGGATTTTACTGAGTACATCGCTGAACATCCTCGCTTTGAGGAGTCGTTGCAAAGAGTAATAAACACCCATAAAGATCGCATTCCCTACAAAGGCAAAGATCACGGCATTGGTGTGTAATGGCCTGATCCGGCCGAAAGTGGTGTACTGGGAGCCCATATTTAATGCAGGCTTGAACAGCTGCATGGCAATGAGCAATCCGACCGTCATTCCGATGATGCCCCATATAATGGTGGCTACTGCGAAGTTCCTGACGATCTTGTTGTCGTAGTAAAATTTTTCAGTCATGTTAAAAATTGGATTGCTTGTTTATGGATGTAAAATTAGGTCGGCGTGCTTAGGTACAGAATGACATCAATTGTGGCTATGTGTGATCTTGGTCACTTTTTATGTCGTCATTTTTCTCCTGAACTTCATCATCAAAGAGAATCCTGACGGCAGGAGTATAGGTGTCGTCATTCTGACCGGTTTTGCTAGCCCAGAAAAAGGCGGCAAGAAAGATCAATGCCAATAAAATACTAAAGCCGATCAAAAGATAGAGGATGTTCATAAGAGCTGGTTTTTCTTCGCATACAGTCGGACTGCAATACTGGTGAATAGGATGATAGTGATGGTGCTGATGGGCATCAATACCGCTGCAATTAATGGTGATAACATACCTTGTACGGCAAAGTATAAGCCTATCGCATTATAAGTCAGTGAAATCGCAAAGCTGATGTGGATCACCTTTACTGCATCTTTTGCCAGTTTGATAAACATCGGGATCTTTTGAAAGCTGGCACCATCGAGAATGGCATCACAGCCTGGCGAGAAATTATTGATGTTATCGGTAACGGCAATGCCTAAATCGCTTTGTTTTAAGGCGCCTGCATCATTTAATCCATCGCCAAACATCAGCACTTTTCGACCAGAAGCTTGCAGATTGCGAATGTAATCCAGTTTGTTTTGTGGACTTTGGGCAAAATGCATTTGCTGTGCCCTTGGGAAGAAAGGAATCAGTGTTTGTTTGTCCTGATCCTGATCACCCGATAACAGGTGTAAATCCGCCTCTTTACCTAATTTGAAAATCAGGTCTTTAAATCCAGCTCTCCATTGTTGTTTAGAGCAGAAAAAGCCCAGGTAGCGGTTGTTGATGATAATATGTACCGCGGCACCCTGTGTAGGTGTTTTCATTTTCAATCCTAAAAATGAAGCACTACCCAGTTTCAGTTCCTGTCCATTTACGACTCCTGAAATTCCACGGCCTACTTTTTCCATGTATTTTACTGCAGTATATTTGGAAGGACGGTTTAGCCATTTTACCAATTCCCTGCTTAAAGGGTGACCGGAGTTTCTGGCCAGGTCATTTACCCATTGCTTTTCTTCTTCGGTAATGTGTCCGTCGAAGCTGAATCCTGTGTTTTCTGGATTGGTAATCGTACCCGTTTTATCAAATACAAAGGTGTTAATACGGGCAAGTTCTTCTACTACAGCCGTGTTTTTAAGGTAAAACTTGTTCTTGTCGAAAATGCTCAATACCGCGGAAAGGGTAAAAGGAGAACTTAAGGCCAGGGCACAAGGGCAGGCGATGATCAGCACCGCAGTAAAAGAAGCCACCGCTTTTGTGGTTTCTCCCTGTAGGATCCAATAGAGTGCAGCACCGATGGCAATACTTAGTAAAACAATACTGAAGTACTTACTTGCGCGGTCTGCAAAGGTCCTGATCATGGTTTTATCACCAAAAAAAGCTTCGTTGTTCCACAATTGAGTGAGGTAACTTTGGGATACCGGTTTAACGACTTCCAGCTCTATGGCGCCTTTCAGTTGTCGGCCACCAGCATAAACGACTTCTCCTAATACTTTTTTAACGGGTAAGGACTCGCCGGTAACGAAACTAAAGTCCATTTCTGCCTCTCCTTTTAAGAGAATGGCATCTGCCGGAATGATTTCATTGCTTCTGATGAGGATTCTGTTTCCTACTTTTAACTCATTTAAAGGAAGTGGTCTTTCTTTTTCATCATCGATTAAAGTAACCGCAACAGGGAAATATGAACGGTAATCTCTTTCAAATGAAAGGTGGTGATAGGTATGCTGTTGCATCCATTTTCCAATCAAGAGGAAGAAGACCAGTCCGCAAAGGGTATCTACAAAGCCTGCTCCGGTGTTGCCTACGATTTCTACTATGGATCGGATAAACATAACGGCAATACCTAAAGCCAATGGGAAATCGAGGTTTAAAATGCCGTTTTTAAGATTGTACCAGGCAGAGCTAAAATAATCCCGACCGCTATAAAAGACTACCGGGACAGCAAAGGCAAGGTTTAGCCAGCCAAAGAATGTTCTGAACTCCTGCTCCAATGCGCTCAATCCGAAGTAATCAGGGAAGCTGAGTAACATTACGTTTCCAAAGCAAAATCCTGCTACCGCAATTTTGCGGATTAAATGGTTCTCAGAATGATCTGATTGTTGTTTTTTTACCACATCCTGTAAGCTGATCAAAGGCTCATAGCCAATGGAAGCCAGGATTTCTATGACTTTTCTTAAAGATAACTCCTGATTTTTGAAGGTGATGACCACCTGTTTTTTTAGGAAATCAATCCTGGATTGCATGATTGCAGGATTAATCTGGTGCAAATGTTCCAGCAACCAGATACAAGAGCTACAATGAATGGCAGGGATATACAAGGTGATGACGCTTACTTTCTCATCGGTATAATCCACTAAATTGGCGGCAATGGCAGCTTCATCGAGGTATTCAAAATGTGATTTGCTGTTTTTCTGCGTTTGTCCGGGTACTTCGTTGTACGCGTAATAGTTGCCCAGGTTGTGATTGGAGAGTAATTGATAGACACCTTTGCAGCCCAGACAGCAAAAAGACTTGCTGTCCAGCACATAAGGGGTATTTGGAAGATCATCACCACAATGATAACATTGGGTTTCCTGGGCTATGTTTTTTTGTATGATCATAGGGGCAAATTGATGTTTTCAAAGTTCTACCTTCCCCCCAAGTATAAATATGATGACCATCACTTTCGGCCCTGATATAAATCAGAAAAACATTCCTAATGACATCTTTTAAACTTTCTATTTAATATGATAATTAAAACCCTCATATTTATATCATCAACCACAAATAGGACAAATTGTTTTATTAATGAAAAACAAAAAGACATCGCATGAATTATAGGGAAATTTTAGATCAGTTGAGGTTACATGTTGCGAGCGTATTTCATGCGAAAAGCGATTTCAGATTAATCTATCACAATTTAAATCATACGGAGCAAGTTGTAGAGAATGCAATTAAAATTGCCAATCATTATCAGCTTTCTGATGAAGATTTCTTTATTGTGACTGCAGCCAGTTGGTTTCATGATCTGGGATATTTCTTCGATTGTTCACAACATGAGGCCAGTGGTGCTGGCCTTGCTGCCGAATTTTTAAAGGAAAAAGGCCTTGATGAACAGGTCACCAATAAAATAGTAAAGTGTATCATGGCCACTAAGATGCCTCAGCAGCCGGAAGGATTGTTGGAGCAAATTGTATGTGATGCCGATCTGTACCATTTAGGAAGCGATAGTTTTAAGGAAAGAAATAAACTGATGCGCAAGGAAGCAGAAGCTTTCTGTTCCAGAGCATTAGATAAAGACGAATGGAGAATAAAAACCATTCAATTGTTTAAGACGCACCATTACCATACCAGCTATTGTCAGAACTTATTGAATGCTAAAAAGGCGCAAAACCTGGCTGAGCTGGAAAATAAGGCAGAAGAGGCAGAAAAAGCAACAGTTAATCATTCGGGAAATAGCCCAGCTGCGCTTTCCACAGAAAAGAATATCCCTTTGGAACTGAAAAAAGAAAAAAAGAAAAAGAGTGATCGCCCTGATAAAGGAATTGAAACCATGTTCCGGATCACTTCTGGAAATCACCAAAGGTTGAGCGATATGGCCGATAATAAGGCACATATTATGATTTCTACCAATTCGATTATACTATCCATTATTTTGAGTATTCTACTCAGGAAGCTGGAAGATAACCCACATTTAATCGTTCCAACCCTGATTTTGTTGGTGATTTGTGTGGTGACCATGGTATTCTCTATTCTAGCCACCCGTCCATCTATTCCAAAAGGAGTATTTACACCTGAAGACATTAGTCAAAAAAGGGTAAACCTCTTGTTTTTTGGTAATTTCTATAGAATGTCGCTTCCAGAATATGAAGGAGGGATGTTGAAGATGATGGAAGACCGCGATTTTCTTTATGGCAGTCTAATCAGGGATTTATATGCCCAAGGGGTGGTTTTAGGTCGTAAATACCGCCTTTTAAGAGTCGCTTATAATGTATTTATGTTTGGAATTATCGCTTCTGTATTGGCCTTTATTACGGCTTCAGTTTTAGTGACTTTATAAACCAATATGGACGCTGCTGTGTATTTTAACCGGGATTTAAGCTGGCTGAGTTTCAATGAGCGTGTACTCATGGAGGCTGGCAGGGCAGAAGTTCCTATTTTGGAAAGAATTCGCTTTCTGTCGATCTATTCTTCGAATCTTGACGAATTTTATCGGGTAAGGATGCCGGTGATGATGTGGGATTATGAGCTGGCAAAAGCGAAGATTGACCAGCAACAACAACGTTATGGTGAGATCATCAGTACGCAGATTTTGCCTGCTCTGGAAGCGCAAAAAGTCTATTGGTTGTACAATAAGCCGATACCATCCCTCATTTCCCAACAAGTAACTGATCTGTTTTTTAATGAGGTGCTGGCCTATATTCATTCGGAATGTATAGATCAGGAATTGACAGATTTTTTTGCCGAAAACAACAAGCTCTACCAGGTGGCTGTGCTAAGGAATCCGAAAGGAGAGGAACGTATGGAGCTGATCAGCATTCCTTCCGAAGATTTACAACGCTTGTATGCGATTCCAGTTGATGGAGCGCAATATGTTGTATTCCTGGAAGATATCATTAAACATAATCTCAGCTATCTATTCCCTAATGATGAGCTTCAAGGTGCTTTTAACCTAAAAATCACAAGAAATGCCGCCTTAAAAATCGGACAGGATTATTCCGAAGACATCACGATTGCGCTGGAAAAGCAATTGGAAGCCAGGGATTTCGGTTTTGCAACGCGTTTTCTTTTTGAACCAGGAATTCCTTTAAGGAACCTGTACCGGGTTATTTATGCACTAAAACTACAAAAAGCAGCTATAGTACAGGGGGGAGCTTATCATAACCTGAAAGACCTCAACGCTTTTCCTTTAGAGGAGAAGAGTTTCGGTTATCCTAAATGGCCAGCTTCAACAGCATTGAAAATTGCAGAGAAAGAGACCCTATTTGATCATATCCTTGCTAAAGATATTCTCGTAAATGTCCCTTATCAGAACTATGACGCAGTTTTGCGCTTTTTCAATGAAGCTTCAAATGATGTCAATGTCAAGGAGATTTATGTGACCTTGTATCGGGTAGCCCGCAATTCAAGAATCGTAAATGCATTGATGACGGCCGCAAAAAATGGTAAAAAGGTAGTCGTGCTGGTGGAGCTGAAAGCCAGATTTGATGAAGCAAATAACATCAAATGGGCCAAGCAAATGAAAGCAGCAGGGGTAAAGATTATATATAGTAGCATTGACCTGAAAGTGCATGCTAAAGTAGCATTGGTAAAGCGTTTGATGGATGGAGAAATCCAATATCTGGGCTTATTGGCTACTGGAAATCTGAATGAAAGCACGGCAAAATTCTATACTGATCATATTTTATTGACCGCTCATCAAGCGATGCTACAAGAATTAGAGTCTTTATTCAACTTTCTAAGTAGGAAAGATAAGACTGCTGTTCTTGATGATCCTATTGATTTTAAACATCTATTGGTGGCACAATTCAATCTGCATCAGCGTTTTCTGAACCTGATTCAGCGAGAAATCGATCATGCGAAACAAGGTTTTCCATCCGGAATTACCATCAAATTGAACAACCTGGAAGAGCAAGTGCTGATTGCGAAGTTATATGAGGCTTCTCAGGCAGGCGTAAAAATACAGCTGATTATACGTGGCATCTGCTGCTTAGTTCCCGGACAAGTCGGTCTCAGTGAAAACATTTCCGTAAGAAGAATTGTAGACCGTTTTCTGGAACACGGACGGATCTTTATCTTTGCTAATAATGGCCTTGAGGAGATCTATATGGGCTCTGCAGACTGGATGAACCGGAATATCTACAGTAGAATTGAAGTGTGTTTTCCGTTATATGACGCGGATTTGAAACGTCTAATCAAGGAAATTATTACCTTGCAGCTTCAAGATAATATTCAGGCAGTAAATATTACTGCTGAATTGCAGAATGAAGAAATCAATGGTTCCCCTGTAATACGTTCACAGGAAGTTATTTATCATTTGTTACAATCGTTTAATAAGGAATAAATGAACCTATTTTATGAAAAAAAACGCTACTAAATTATTGTATGTGATGCCCATTGTGGCATTGGTCGCATTTTATGCCTGTAAGCCGGTTTCCTCGAAGTTTAGTAGTCCCGTAGGTTATGACCTGGAGCGTCCGGAGAAATTTAATATGCCGGAAAGCTTGTTGGAAATCTCAGGAATTGCCTTTTATAAAGGTCTGCCGGATACCATTTATTCTATACAGGATGAAGAAGGCAGCGTGTTCCGACAAAAATGGGGCGTTAAGCAGCAAAAGAATGTAGGCTTTGCCGATAAAGGAGACTATGAAGATATTGCTATTTTCTCTGAAAAAGTGTTCGTCCTAAAGAGTAATGGCCAGCTTTATGCTTTTCCATTTTCGGAAACGGTAAATGAAAAGGCAACGCAAGTGAAAATACATAAGAAATTGGTGCCTAAAGGGGAATACGAAAGTTTGTATGCCGATCAGGAGAGCAATAAAGTCTATGTATTGTGTAAATCATGTCCGGTAGATAAGAAAAAGAAAACCACAACCGGTTATGTGTTAAACTATGATTCAAAACTAGATAGCCTGATTCCGGAAAGTACTTTTAGCATTGATTTGGAGCAGATCAAAGCACTTAATCCTAAGTTGAAAGCGAGTCTAAGTCCTTCAGCGTTGACTAAAAATCCGATCACAAAAGAATGGTATATTCTTGCATCTGCCAATAAATTGTTAGTCATTGCAGATGAAAACTGGAAAGTGAAAGAAGTACACAGATTGAGTTCTGGAATCTATAATCAGCCGGAAGGCATAACTTTTGATAAAGATATGAACCTATATATCTCCAATGAAGGCGATGAGCTGACAAATGGTAATATCTTAAAGTTTAAAAAAACGACATCAGTAAAAAAGTAACACAATAAAATACGAAAAATGCAAGCTATCACGCTGGATTTGAACAATAGTATTGCTGGTTTAAGAGATCGACCTCCATTGGGGGCTGAAATTAAGTTGTCTTTGCAACCATTTATTACTTTTGTGGAGGAGAAGGCAAATACTGAAAAGACTGCCAAGATTAATTTCTATCGCTATATTCTTGAACAATTTAAGCAATATCCTGAACTGAAAGACCCGATCCCAATGGAGAATGTCCAGAAGTATAATACCTTGTTTGAATTGATTTATACGGCTTTGTCGCCAATTATTAATGAAGAAAAAGAGCATTTCTGGGCCATTAGTACCCCGTTGATGCCTTGTTTTCATTATGGTACCAATGCGTTTTATAATGTGTTGCTGGAGCCTTCTACCTGCACGCTAAAAGCCGATCTTTCACTACCCTCTAAATCAGAATTGAAAAAGAGCATGCTATCTGCTTTTTATAACCTGGTGTTGCATCGCTTTTATAACTTTTCATTAACAGCCAACGAGTTTACGGTCAACTCCATTGTTGACCCGGAAACGAAATTGCCTAAATATTACCGCTTAAACGTAGATACCCGTTTTCTCACGATTACCGCAAATGTGGAATTGCCGGAGTACGACCTGAATATCGTCAAGGAATATATTCAGGATGAGAGCAATACCCTCGATATTCTGACTAAGCTGATCCCACCTGAGATTTTTACAATTGAAGGGATTTCTATCGTTACTTTAACGGATGTAACCGGGGAGTATGCGCTTGAATCGATTAAAAATGTCATGATTGATCACCATGAGTCCAAAAATGTGAACTATGGTAAAGAGATCAACAATGCCCTAAAGGCATTGGCAGGATCTGATCATCTGGAATTCGGACTATTACCTTATCTGAAGTTAAATAATAAACTTTTGATCAATGAGAAGTCTGGTTTCCAAAGTATCCTGATCAAGTTGGCCGAAGAAGCCGGATGGATGGATAATGATGAATTTCATCTGGTAACAGATTATTTGAAGCAGCCAAGGACTTTGATCTTTCCAGAAATTACCCTGGCAGAACAGGAGAGCTACCCGATGCTCCGCTTATTATGGGCAAAAGGAATCAAAGCTTATGGCCTGTTTCCGCTCTATTACAATGCCAGATTGGTGGGTTGCCTGGAGTTGTATACCATGGAATCCAGCTATTTTAATGGAAATGCATTGACCAAAATAGACCTTGCTTTTCCTTTATTAGCACAGTTATATCAAAATATAATCACTGATTTTAATCAGGAAATCGCTGAAATTGTAACGGATAAGTTTACTGCTTTACAGCCTTCTGTACAGTGGCGCTTCAATGAAGCAGCTTATCATTACCTCCAAATGGGAGGGAAAAAGCGCAACCTGCCAGTAGAACAGGTGTTCTTTAAGAATGTACACCCATTTTATGGAGCAGTAGACATTAGGAATTCCAGCATATTGAGAAACATGGCGGTTCGTAAAGACCTGCATGTTCATTTTGAAATGCTGCAAAAAACACTGGATATCATTAAAAGGAAGGTATGTGAGTCGCTGGAAAATGAGCTGCCTCAGAAGTACGAAATCTGGAGTAAATCCAGATTCGAAGACCTTACAGACCGTGAGATTCTCAAAACTGAAGATTACCTGCAAAGACAGATTCCTTCCGCTTTGATCCATTTAAAAGAGACACATCCGGAACTTAAACCCATTGTAGACGAATATCTGGAGTGGACAGCCGTTGATGGGAAAAGCTATGAACACCGCGATAGGTATGAAAAAAGCTTACAGATGATCAATCTGGCAGTAACCAGGCATTTGGACGTGTTCAACAAGGAAATTCAAGAGATTTATCCATGTTACTTTGAAAAGTTCCGTACCGATGGTGTAGAATTCGATATTTATTTAGGTCGTTCTATTGCCCAGGATACTGAGTTTTCAGAAGAGATCCTTCATGAATTTCGTCTGAAACAGCTGAAAGTATTGGCAGAAGTGGCTCAAACCAGTCATAGTTTAGCGCCTTATTTTTCTTTACCATTGGAAACTACTCAGCTGATTTTCGTCTATGAAAAACTAATAGACATCAGTTTTAGAATTGATGAACAACGTTTTGATGTAGAAGGAAGCTATAATATTCGTTACCAGATGGTTAAAAAACGAATAGATAAAGCCCATGTTAAAGATACTACAGAACGGATTACCCAGCCTGGAAAGATCGCTATTGTCTATTTCAATAGTTGGGAAGCCAGGGAATACCTTGGATATATCAAATCGCTACAAAGCATTGGTTTGTTGAACGATGACCTGGAATACCTGGACATTGAAGAATTGCAAGGAGTGGAGGGATTAAAGGCCCTCAGAATAGGAGTAACGCTTAAATAAATTCAGTATGCGTTTTAAAAAGGAGCTGCAAGCGGCACTAATCATAAATATGGCGCTTGGAGCCATTCCTGCCCTGGCTTTCGCACAAGGCGCAGTAAAATCAGATTCTATTACCGTAGCCATCGCTCCGGAATATGATAAAGTAAGTAGTTTTCACCGTTTTTGGTTAGGGGAAAGTTACCGTAAGCTATGGGCAACGCCTGTAACTTTAAGGGTGATCGACCTCCAAAAAGAAAAAGGTGGACTAAAAATCACCAAATTGGGTGGTGGAATGCAAACCCGTTCCTTGCGGTTGGTAGATCCAACAGGGAAAGAATGGGTGTTGAGAACCGTACAGAAGTATGCAGATAGGAGTCTGCCGGAGAACCTTAGGGCAACTATTGCCAGGGATATTACTCAGGATCAGGTATCTACCAATCACCCTTTTGCAGCCCTAATTGTACCGCCATTGGCTGAAGCATTGGATTTGGCACATGCAAAACCGGAAATGGTATATGTCGCTGATGATGCCGGACTCGGTGAATACCGTAAGGAATTTGCTAATGCGGCCTATATATTCGAAGAAAGATCTCCTTCTGAGGAGAAAACTGACAATACAGAGAAGGTACAAAAGAAAATCCAAAAGGATAATGATACTAAAGCAGATCAGAAAATGACGCTTAGGGCGCGTTTACTGGATTTCTTGCTGGGAGATTGGGACAGACACGAAGACAATTGGCGTTGGGCCGGGGATAAAACCCCAGACGGAACCACCTACACGCCTGTACCCCGCGACCGCGACAAGGTATTCTATAAAACTTCGGGTGTATTCCCCTGGATATTGAGTCACCAATGGCTTAAATCTCATTTACAGCCCTATTCTCCAACGATCAGAGATGTAGACCACTGGAATTTTAATGAAAGATATTTCGACAGATATTTTCTAAATGAGCTGAACGAAGAAGACTGGAAAGAAGCGATAAAATTAGTTCAGGCTAAGATGACGGATGAATTGATTGCCAAAGCTTTCCGCGAAATGCCTGATCCGATCTATAAACAGTGTGGAGAGGAGTTGATCTTTAACTTTACTTCCAGAAGAAACCAATTGGAAGAACTGGCGCTTCATTACTACCGTTTTCTATCGATTAATGTAGATATTCCTGCCTCTGATAAGACAGAATTCTTTGATGTAAAGCAGGAAGAAGATGGAAAAGTTAGCGTTCATGTCTTCAATATCAAGAAGGATGGCAGCAATGGACGCCGCTTTTTTAACCGTACTTTCGATCCTCAGGTGACCAAAGAGATCCGTTTATTTGGCTTAGGGGGGAAAGATGTCTTTAATGTTCATGGTAAAAATGAATCCCCGATAAAGCTGAGAATGGTTGGTGGGGATGAAGTGGATGACTTTAAAATTGCCGAAGATGTACCTAATAAATCAGGGCTTTTTATCTATGACCGTTCTGATGAAACGAATATCCTTCCGCCAAAAGGATATGCCAAACTGAGGTTAGCAAAGGATTCTGCAGTGAACCAATTCAATAAAAATGGTTTCTTGTATGACCGAAAAGGGATTTTGTTTGATGGTAATTACAATATTGATCAAGGGATTCAGATAGGATTGGGTTATATTCTAGAGAAACAGGGTTTTAGGAAATCGCCATATGCCTCTAAACAAGAGATCTGGGCACACTATTCTACGGGAAGAAAGTCCTTTATTCTGGATTATACCGGTGATTTTAAGAAAGCAATCGGCAATAATGACCTGAATGTTGCCATCAATATGTTAGGTCCCAATAACCTGAGCAATTTCTTTGGCCTGGGGAATAATACGGTATATCAAAAGGATGATCATAATGAAGATTTGCCTGAAGGTCAGGATCGTGAAGATGGTATCTCTTATTACCGCAACAGATACAACTACCTGAATGCCAATATCAGGTTAAGAAGGATGCTGGACAAGAACTGGACAGTAGAAGGAGGCCTATTATTGTCCTATTATATGAGTAATCGTAAGGATAATGAAGAACGGTTTTTAAATGATTATGATGCCTTACATCCAGAACAGGAAGTATTTTCTGACCGCTTTTATGCCGGTTTAACCGCTGGTCTGGCTTACGATACCCGCAATAACATCGCGATTCCTACTAAGGGTGTTTTCTGGAAAACGACGATCTCGGCGCAACAACGTGTGAACGGTGGTGATGAGCGTTACGGTATCCTAAATACTGAATTCCGCTTTTACCTGAACCCGGGGAAATCTGGTTTTGTGATTGCCAATAGAATTGGTGGGGGAACCACAGTAGGAGATCCGGCATTCTTCCAACACATCCAATTGGGTGGTGTAAATAGCCTTAGAGGATTCAATAGCAGGCGTTTTACCGGCCGTACGGGCTTATATCACAACCTGGACCTGAGAATGAAGTTGTTTAACTTTACGTCGTACCTGGTGCCAGGTACAGTCGGTATGATCGCCTTTAATGATGTAGGTAGGGTATGGCAGCCTGGAGAATCCAGCGGAAAATGGCACCAGGGTTATGGTGGCGGATTGTATGTGATGCCTGGGGATCAGTTCCTGATTCAGGGCACATTGGGCTTTTCAAAAGAAGCAACGATGCCTTATTTCTCAGTAGGATTCAACTTTTAAGTAGTACCTAGGTGTTCGTTTTCCAAACGCCTGTATAAATAAATGAAAAAGCCGGTTATTTATAGAAATAACCGGCTTTTTGTATGGTAATGGAAGGAGCTTAGTCTGCTGCTTCGTCTACGAATAACTTGATTTCGTGGTCAGAGATGATGATTAAACGGTCTCTGTATAAACCACCAATTACTTTCTTGAAAGCACTTTTGCTGATTTTGAAACGGTCGTAAATATCATCTGGCGCACTTTTGTCGCCCAAATGAACCACACCACCGCAAGCCTTTAGTTCATCAAGGATCACATCTTTGTTTTCCAGGATATGACCATAACCCATTGGTTGCAGACTTAAATCAATTTTACCTCCTACACGAATCTTTTTGATCCATCCTTTTCTGATTTCTCCAGGATTCAGTTGGTCAAACAGTTCGTTGGTATACAAAAGACCGATGTATTTATTGTCTACAATGGCGTTGTAACCCAGGTCTGAACGGTCAACGATCAATAAACTTACTTCATCACCTTCTTCCAGGTCAATGTCCTGATCTTCTGTGTAATTGGTTAAGCGGGAAGAGGCTACCATACGGTCATTGCTCTCATCCAGGTATACATAAACTACATGGTTATCCCCTTTAAACATCGGGCGTTTCTGCTCACGTTGAGGAACATAGATGTCTTTGTCGATACCAAGATTCATGAATACACCGTCTTCACCATCATCCACCACGGTTAAGTAAGCGAAATCACCAACACAGGCGAATGGTCTTTTGGTGGTACCCATCAATCTGCCGTCCTTGTGCATATACACGAAAACGTTGATGTTCTCCCCAATTTCGATGTTTTTTGGTACATCTACGTAAGGTAACAATACCTCTTTATCACCTTCTGTTAAGATGAGGCCGTTTTCGGTTTTATTTATAATTCTTAGATCGTTATATCTTCCTATTTCTATCATGTTCTTGCAGGCATTTTTGCAAAGGTAGCGATATCGCTAGTAACATATCCATGATAGACACATCTAAATGCAAAAAAGAAACGAAATTGATCAGATTAGAGCTGCAGCATATTGATAAGAAGTACGGGGATCATGCTATATTTTCTTTTGAGAAATGGAGCCTGGATCATGGTATATACTGGCTTAAAGGGGGAAATGGTACTGGGAAGACCACGCTGTTCAAGGTGATTGCCGGACAAACACCATTTGAAGGGACGCTGATTTTAAATGACATTAGTCTTAAAAATCAGCCGGTTAACTATAGGTCGATGATCAGTTATGCGGAAGCCGAACCACAATATCCGGCCTTTATCACCGGGAATGAACTGCTCAATTACCATATCGAAGTTCGGAAAGCCCAGGCAGAAGCCTCGATTGCTCTGGTTGAAGCTTTAGGAATGAGCCCTTTTATGAATCAGAAAGTAGGAAGTTATTCTACTGGGATGCTCAAAAAACTATCTTTAATCTGTGCATTTGTAGGTGATATACAGCTTTTCATCCTGGATGAGCCATTGATTACCATAGATGCCAATTCGGCGCAGGTACTCTATCAACTCATTAAAACTTACCATGAAAAGGGATGTTCCTTTTTACTTTCTTCTCATCAGGAGCTGGAAATGGGTCAATTGCCAATAAAACAGGTGTTTCAGATTGTAGACCGTCAGTTACAACCATGCTAAAGCTGATTTTAAAAACCTTAACAAAAGAATTTTACGCGGCACATGCCGGTCTTTTTCTCTTTGGTTTTTATCTGGCTTTTGGAGTAGTGGAAGGCTCACAGCTGTTGAGTTACCATCATACATTAATGTTAATGGTGTATTCTTCCCCTCTGATTCTGGTAATGGTCTATGGTTTTTGGGCACTTTACCTGCTCAAATGCTTGTTTTTCATTAGAAAACAGCTAAAGTTGGCGCAATATCGTTTTGTGTTTCTTTTGGCTGCAACAAAAAAACAACAACAGTTTAACCTCTGGCTGAAGGTCTATGTACTGCTTTTCCTACCGATTTTGGGCTATATCATTCCCATGATCTATGTAGGATTGGTGGAAGGATACTACATCGGAGTATTGGCCACCATCAGTTTTACCCTTATTATTTTAAGTGCCGTATCCGCATATATGTTTCGGATCATTAATTATAGCCATGTTCCAGTAAAGGTTTATTTTTCCTTCCCTTGCCCCCAATTGAAGAAACCTTACTGGACATGGCCTTTATATTACCTGTCGACTGAGCAAACATTAATGCTGTTTTTAAGTAAAGTTCTTTCGTTTTCTTTGTTTAATGTAGTGATGTGGATGTTTTCCGATGTCTCGAATGACCTCCGGGTCGCTTTGATTGGGATATTAGCCGCTGTACTTTCTCATAGCATGGTGATACAGGTGATGCTCAAACAGGAAACAGATCAGCTTTCGTTTAGCAGAAGCCTTCCGATAAATTTGAGGACCAGAATAGCGCATACACTCCTGGTTTTTCTATTGATATTCCTCCCTGAAATCTGCTTTTACGGGTACAGAACTCAGGGGGAGATTCAACCTTTTTTAGTAGGAGTCCTGTTTGGAATTGCTGGATTAATGACACTGAGAATGGTGCTGTACTGGATTAAGCTAGACCTGGATCGGTACTTCAAATGGTTGCTGGCTTACTTCTTCATCAGCATGTTTGTGATCCTGAGCGGCTACGCCCTGGCTTATAGTTTAATCATGTTAAGTACTTACTTGCTCTATTTTTTCTTCTTTTATTACCGAACCGATCTTAAAGAAATAGGTTAAGCTCAGCGCTAGAGGTAAGGAGATTCAGCTTAAAGTTTAGCTTTAGTTTTCTCTATTTAATAGGCTGATAATAAATAGCTCTTCGTTTCTTTTTTCGCCGATTATTTTTGTAGCCATTCTGCTTTTTGCCCCTGAAGTACAGCAAAAGACCAGACGATTTTGGAAAGGCAACTGATCGATTTTTTCTTCAAGCTCATATAGCGAAATGTGAATCCCCCCAATGTTGTCGGCCTCAAATTCATGAGCCTCTCTAACATCTATCAAACAAAAAGGCAACTGGTTTGCTTCCCATTCCAGGAGTTCCTTTGGGAAAACTTCCTGATATACGATCGCTTTCTTTGGCCCTGGTTGATTGGCTTGCTCTGAAGTGTTGTTGTTTAGCCTTTGCTGTCCAGGATGTTGATCTTCAGCTTTAAGCTTAGATGAATCGTTTTTAGGGACCTCTGTTTGATTCTCCTGTTCAGGTTGAATGTTAAAAACTTGCATGTCGTAATTTAGCGCATTGAAGATAAGGAGTTTTCCAGAAAGACTATCTCCAAAACCGCATATTATTTTGATGGCCTCATTGGCCATCATGCTCCCAATGATGCCTGGTAAGGGGCCAATTACGCCGCTATCCCCGCAATTTTGGCTGTCCTGTGGGGCCGGAGCCTCAGGGTAACAACTTCGGTAGTTGGGGCCTCCCTGGGAGTTAAAAACCGAAACCTGCCCTTCAAAGCGAAATATAGAACCGAATACCAGTGGTTTTCCCATGGAAACGCAAGCATCATTAACCAGATATCGCGTAGGGAAATTGTCTGAACCATCGATCACAAGATCGTATTCGTTAATGCATTTTTGCGCGTTTTCAATCGTAATGTGAAAAGGAAAGGCCTGCAGGCTCAACTCAGGGTTTAGGAGTTTTAACCGTTCTACGGCTGTTAATGCCTTGTTCTTGCCGAGATCCTGCTGCTGGAAAAGTAGCTGTCTATGTAGGTTGCTTTCTGCTACAGTATCGCCGTCAATTACCCCGATTTTACCTATACCGGCACCGGCAAGGTAAAATAGGAGGGGGCATCCCAGTCCGCCGGCACCAATCACTAATACCGATGTTTTTAATAGCTTTTTCTGCCCTTCAATGCCCAATTCTTCCAATAAGATTTGCCGCTGGTATCTTTTAAGTCCTTTGTTTTCCATAGTTTTATTTCATTAAGCTCAAGTCCCAATCTTTCCATACGGCTTCATAACCTTGTTTATGAATCATTTCTGCGATTTCTGAGGCCGTTCTTTCATCGGAGATTTCAAATTGCTCAAGAGATTGAGGTTCCACAGCATAGCCACCAGGATTGGTTTTTGAACCTGCACTGATAGAAGTAATGCCAAGTTTGATGATGTGGTCTCTGAAAATAACAGACTCCCTTGTAGAAATAGACAATTCGACTTCTTCATTGAAGAGGCGATAGGCGCAGATTAGCTGCACAAGTTCGCGGTCGTTCATGGCGACTTTGGGTTCCAATCCGCCACTAAATGGCCTTAACCTTGGGAAAGAAATGCTGTATTTACTTTGCCAGTACCTCTTTTCCAGGTAGTTCAGGTGCAAAGCCGTGAAAAAGGAATCTGTTCTCCAATCTTCCAATCCTATCAATACACCCAATCCCATTTTGTGGATTCCGGCTTCTCCTAGTCGGTCTGGAGTGTCCAATCTGTATTGAAAATTGGATTTTTTACCCTTTGGATGGTGTTTTTTATAATCTTCTTCATGGTAGGTTTCCTGATATACCAATACGGTGTTTAATCCATAAGGGGTCAATTCCTGATAATCAACAAGGTCTAAAGGCTGCACTTCCATGGAGATATGCGCAAAATGTGGCCTGATCAGCTCTAAAACCTTTTTAAAGTAGTCTGTATGGACGGTTTGGTTTGCTTCTCCGGTTACCAATAGTACATGGTGATAGCCCATTTCCTTGATTACAGCTACCTCTTCCATGATCTCCATGGAGGAAAGGGTTTTGCGTTTCACCTTGTTGTCATAGCTGAAACCGCAATAAGTGCAAATGTTGTTGCATTCATTGCTCAGGTAAAGCGGCACGTACATCTGTATGGTGTTTCCAAATCGCTTTAAAGTAAGCTCCTGACTCAATTTTGCCATTCTTTCCAGGTATGGAGCTGCGGCAGGGGAGATCAGGGCTTTAAAGTCTTCCAAGGTTCTTTTGGAAGCATTTAAAGCCTGCTCTACATCCACACTGGTTTTCGCATAAATGCTTTTGCTGGTCTCTTCCCAGCTCTGGCTTTGAAAAATATCGTTAAATCTCATCTTCAAGAAAAGCGGTTAATGGACTGCTGGCTACAGCCTGTGAATTGATCTGGCCTAATCTGGCGAGGTAGGCCATTCTACCGGCTTCAACAGCGATTTTGAAGGCTTCTGCCATCAAAACAGGGTTTCCGGACACGGCAATTGCGGTGTTCACCAGTACGGCATCTGCACCGATTTCCATGGCTTTTGCAGCATCAGAAGGGGAGCCTATACCGGCATCAATCACCACGGGCACCCGACTTTGACTAATGATGATTTCCAGGAAATCTATCGTTTTTAAGCCTTTGTTGCTGCCTATAGGGGAGCCTAATGGCATTACCGCAGCAGTACCTGCATCTTCCAGCCGCTTACACAGTACGGGGTCGGCATGGATATAAGGAAGGACCACAAAACCGAGCTTGGCGAGTTCTTCGGTGGCTTTTAGGGTTTCTATAGGGTCAGGCATCAGGTATTTAGGGTCCGGGTGGATTTCCAGCTTGATCCAATTGGTTTCCAATGCCTCCCTTGCCATTTGGGCAGCAAAAACAGCTTCTTTGGCATTTCTAACCCCAGAGGTATTCGGGAGCAGGTTTAGTTGAGGATGGCTAAGGTGTTGTAATAGGTCATCCCCGTTATGGTTTAGGTCAACCCGCTTTAGGGCAACGGTAACGAGTTCTGATCCTGAAGCCAGTAAAGCTGCCTCCATAATGGCGCTGGAACTGAATTTTCCTGTGCCTGTAAACAGGCGGGAATGGAAAGTTTTATCTGCTATTTTTAACATGATGCTAAAGGTTTGTTAAGGGTAGGAAATGGGTGGTTTTGAAGCTCCTGGTAGAGCTGTTTAATCAGTATATCCGCATCTTTATTATTGCTAAGTACACCAGAAAGTGCGACGCCATAAACACCGGTTTTAAGCAGCTCAGGAAGGTCTTCTGGTGTAAGGCCACCAATGGCGATCACAGGGATGTTGATGTTGGCATTTCTCATCTGGTCCATGATCTTTTTGAAGCCTTCCAGTCCTAAAATCGGGCTTAAGTTCTGTTTAGTGCTGGTAAAGCGGTAGGGGCCTAAGCCGATGTAATTCGCACCCGCTGCAACGCTTTTTTGTAGGTCTGCAAAAGTGTTTGCAGTTGCGCCAATAATTTTATGATTACCAATTGATAATCTGGCATTTACAATACTTATGTCATTTAATCCTACATGTGTTCCGTCGGCATCGATTGCCTTTGAAATCTCTGGAAAATCATTGATGATTAATTTGCTTGCAAATTTTTTGCAGAGGTCATTTGCAGCTTTAGCCAGGTTTAAAACCTCATTTTCTGCCTGGTTTTTTACACGAAGCTGTATCCACTTTCCACCGGCATTTAGCACTTGTTCGATGGCCTCCAAATGGCTGAATTCAGCACTGGATTGGGAGATATAATGTAGTCTGTCGATCATAGGTTGTGATAGCCCAAAAGGCTGGTGTTACTGTTTAAAAATTGCTCGATATATTGTTTGCCCAACAGGCAGGATTTTGGGAGGGAATTCCCCAAAGCAAGCTGAGCAGTAATGGCAGAAGAGAGGACACATCCGGAGCCGTGTTTCTGGGAGACCGCTGTAGTCCCGGATTTGAATTCCAATGCTTCTTTTTTGTGGAAGAAGTAATCGGTGCCAGGGCTGGAAGGATGGTGTCCGCCTTTGAGTAAAACCGCACAGTCCTCGGACCAACTCCGACATACCTGATCAATTTCCTCGCTTCCCTTTAGGGCCTGCATCTCCAAATAATTTGGCGTAATCAAATAGAGTCGTTTTAAGACGCTTTTGAAAATATCTAGCTCTGGATTCCATTCGTGGAAGTTATATCCAGCACTGGCCTTTAAAATAGGGTCTAGCACGATTTTAATCTTCGGATCAAATGAATTTAAATATTCACAAACTGCTGATAAAGTTTCCAGGTTTTTGATCAAGCCGATTTTAACAGCCTGGATCGGGAACTTTTCAAGCAATGGCGCTAACTGGGCAATGACCTGTTCGGTCTCCAGCCAGTCGTTTTTCAAAAAGGTAGTATCCGTTTGAATAGTCAAGGCGCTGCAAACCCCAAATCCGTAAACGCGATGCGCTTCGAAACATTTCAGGTCGGAGAGGAGACCAGCTCCGGCAGTTGGATCAAGGCCAGCAATGCTGATGACGTATGGTCTGTTGTTCGACGATTTCTTTAGACTGTGGTTTGACATGCTTGTTGTAACCGTTTAAAATTTTTGATGGCCTGTTCCGGTTCATTCCATATGGTCCCTAAAACTGCCACTCCATCAAAATTCATTTGTTGAAGCTCAGTGATTTTCGGGGCAGTGACGCCACCTAGGGCGATTACTTTTGTATCACCGAAAGAGGGCAATTGAAAACCTTCCGTTAAGAAGCCTGGATAGTTTTCTTTAGATATACTTTGGAAAACAGGACTTAAAAAAGTGTAATTAAAATTCAGTAAATCAGGTAAGTGATTTACTGAATGTGTAGAAGTACTTAAGGTTATCTCCTTTTTGCCCTTCAAATGCCAATGAAGCAAAGCCAGGCGTTGTGCCTCTTTGAAATGAAGTCTTTGGATACCAAACTGGCTCGCCAGTTCATGGAACTGGTGCAATGCAATACGGTCCAGATACCTGGGCTCAATTTCGCCTAGCAGTTTCTGGTAAGCGCTTTGATCTCCCCCTTCTTTCCTCAGGTGAAAGCGCTGCATTCCCTGGTCAAACAAACCATTGATCAGCTGCGCTTCCCCTTTGAAAAAGTTGGGTTTTGAAATAACAATCAGTTCCAATTACAAATATATTTCGCTTCCTTTTTCTGCAAACTCTTTGGATTTTTCGGCCATCCCTTGATTTAAGGCTTCGGTTTCTTCCAGCCCCTGCTTGGCGGCATAGTCTCTCACATCCTGCGTAATTTTCATGGAGCAGAAGTTCGGACCACACATCGAACAGAAATGTGCGATTTTAGCGCCATCAGCAGGAAGGGTCTCATCATGAAACTCTTTTGCCGTGTCCGGATCCAGGGAAAGGTTAAACTGATCTTCCCACCTAAATTCAAATCTGGCCTTACTCAATGCATTGTCGCGGTATTGCGCACCAGGATGCCCTTTAGCCAAATCAGCAGCATGTGCAGCAATCTTGTACGTGATCACGCCATCTTTAACATCTTTTTTATTTGGTAATCCCAGGTGTTCTTTCGGGGTCACATAGCAAAGCATCGCAGTACCGAACCAGCCGATCATTGCAGCACCAATCGCAGAAGTGATGTGGTCATAGCCAGGGGCGATGTCTGTGGTAAGTGGACCTAAAGTGTAAAATGGTGCCTCCGAACAATGTTCCAGTTGTTTCTCCATGTTTTCTTTGATCAGGTGCATCGGCACATGGCCTGGACCTTCAATGATGGTTTGGATGTCGTGCTTCCAGGCAATTTTAGTCAGTTCGCCTAAAGTTTCCAGTTCTGAGAACTGCGCTTCGTCATTTGCATCGGCAATACAGCCCGGACGCAAACCGTCGCCAAGAGAAAAGGCTACATCGTAGGCCTTCATGATTTCACAGATTTCCTCAAAATGTGTGTATAGGAAACTTTCTCTATGGTGAGCAAGACACCATTTCGCCATGATGGATCCACCACGGGAAACAATACCGGTCACTCTTTTTGCCGTCATAGGGATGTAGCGCAGCAATACACCGGCATGGATCGTGAAATAATCCACTCCTTGTTCTGCCTGTTCGATCAGTGTATCTCTGAAAATCTCCCAGGTCAGGTCTTCGGCTTTGCCATTTACTTTTTCTAAAGCCTGGTAAATTGGAACTGTACCAATTGGAACAGGGGAGTTGCGGATGATCCATTCTCTGGTTTCATGAATGTTCTTTCCGGTACTCAAGTCCATGATCGTATCTGCGCCCCATCTGCAAGCCCATACGGCCTTTTCTACTTCTTCTTCGATACTAGAGGTCACCGCAGAGTTTCCGATGTTAGCGTTGATCTTAACCAGGAAATTTCGGCCAATGATCATCGGTTCTAATTCCGGGTGGTTGATGTTACAAGGGATGACAGCCCTACCTGAAGCTACTTCTGACCGCACAAACTCGGGTGTGATGTATCCTTTTGGCGTATTTGCGCCAAAGCTATGGCCTTTATGCTGATGAGCCATCACCCCATATTGCGCACCCAGCTGTTCGCTCAAAAGATCTATCCTTTGGTTTTCCCTGATGGCAATGTATTCCATTTCTGCGGTAATGATCCCTTTTTTTGCATAATGCATCTGGGAAACATTCATCCCCGGTTTCGCCTTGTAAGGCTTATTCAAATGAGAAAAACGGAGTTCATTCAATTTGTTGTCAGCCAGTCGCTCCTGACCATAATCAGAAGAAATCTGATCCAGTTGATCTACATCTGCTCTTCCGGTAACCCAACTTTCCCTTAATCTTGGTAAGCCCTTTTTGACATCAATTTCCGCATTCGGATCCGTATAAGGACCACTGGTGTCGTAAATGGTCACCGGAGGATTGGCTTCTGTTGCACCAAAACCATTGTGGATCTTAGTGTCACTTAGCGTGATTTCACGCATCGCTACCTGGATGTCATGAAGCTGTCCGGGAACAAAGATTTTTTTTGAGGCCGGAAAAGGTGTGCGGCTGATGACTTGCTCGTCTGGAGTCTTTTCGTGTTTCATGTTTTTTTTTCTTGGTAAGGAAAATAATAGGGTTTTCTAGAAATCATGGAACTATCCGCCTTGAGTGGCTTTAATAACGGTTAGCCGATCGCCATCCTGCAATAGCCTGATTGGCCATTCTGTCCTGGAAATGATGGTTTGATTGATGGCTACTGCAATCCCCTGAACGGGAATTTGAAGCACGTTTAAAAGCAATTGTTCTACGGAACAAGTTTCGCTAATTGGATAGTTTTGTTGATTTACAGTTATTTCCATTTTTTTGATAAATAGGAAAAACTATAGGCATGACCTTTTTACAGGCATGAAAAGACGGCAAACGGATTTGCTTCTACTTTTCCCTTCGGTAGTACTAACTACATCAGGTTCAAAGGGTATTTCTCAGCGCAAGGCACCCCTAAAGTTTTTTTGTAAAACTAGGTTATTTTTTTGAAAAACAAAATCTGTAGCTAAGAAAAGGGAAATAGCATATTGAAAACAATAAACCCCTCAGGAATAAACCTGAAGGGTTGAATTGAACTTATGTTGATTAAACATTGGGGTATTATTCGGCTGCAGCTTGCTCGTTGATAAACTCTTCAGCGATTTCCGTTAATGCGGCATCAGTTTCTTTTTCATTATCCAAAGTTTGCTGTAGCAATTCGGCCACTTCAGTATGGCCCATATTTAAAGCAAATGTTCTCAAAGTGCCATAAGTAGCAATTTCATAATGCTCTACCTTTTGTGCAGCGAGGATTAAAGCGGCATCACGTACCAATGTGCCCTTCTCAGTATCCTCAATGATCGCATTAGCTTCTTCCAGAAGTCCAGCCATTGCATCACACTTTTTTGCCTGAACTTTTTCTCCCAGTTGCTCGAAAACCTGCTCTAGCGTATCAATGTGGTTATTGGTTTCTTCCCTGTGTTTTTCAAAAGCGGCAGCCAGTTCTGTGCTGGTCGCGGCTTTTTGCATTTTTGGCAAAGCTTTAGACAGGTGTTTCTCTGCCCAGTAAATGTCTTTCAGCTCATCGATAAAAAACTTATGGAATTCTGAATTTTCCATTTTTCCTTTTGTTGATTTGGCTGTTGTCTTAGTACTGTCACTCTTCGTTGTAGTTGCCATAATTCGTTTTTCTTTAAGGTTCGACTTATGCCCACTATAAACCAGTCCATTACAAGAATTGTTTAGCGGAAGGTGAAAAATGACGATTTATCTTTTCCCTCTGGGATCCCAGAGGGTGCTTGTGGTGGTTAGAGGGATGTTGAACCGATTAAAAATAGAAGTTCAAAGATACATTCGTCGCAAAACGTTGTTTCCCCGGACTTGCAATTAAGGCTCTGTCCAGACTTTTAAACTGTATTGCTTCGTTATAAGTTAGCCCTAATTTGATCGCGGTTTGGATCTGTCTATAGGTTGGGAAATTATAGTCTGCCTCTAAGGAGCCACTAAAATAATCTGCAGTATGGTACAGGTAATCATGATAAATGACCGTTTTGGTAAAGATACCCTCAGAAATGATCGGCACAATAAACTGATCATTCAGGTTTTTAGAATAGACACCTTTTAAATTTAGTCCGAAGTTATGATTTCCTGGAAGCTGTCTGACAAAACCTATCCCTAAGCCAGGTTTAATCGCGTTGTAGGAAACCAGATTGCCTCGTAAACCGTCCTGACGTTTCTCTCCATCTTTCTTCAATTCCAATACGTAATTGAAACTTGTTTTTCCAGTTTTACTCAATATGGCTTTGATTCCCCATTGTTCACGGTTATACAGGTAATTATTGGCTTTCTTCTCATGATTGAAATCCTCACCTTCTAAGTTCTCATAGTTGATCAATACCAATAATTGATGTTTTTCCAGTTTCTTTTTCCAGATCAGCTCAAAATGATAGCTGTTTAGGTCATAATCATTAAAGAGTTCTCCGTTGTTGTTATCTGGGAACCTATTGATGAATTTCTGGCTTTCGGTAAGATAGGATCCTGAGCCTGCAAATGTGCCAACAGCAGGACTTTCATAACTCAGGTAAAGATCAACACCCTTCCTGGATTGTTCATTTCGGAAGACCCTGTTCTTTTCTATCGGCTTAGGGTCGCCGTAGCCATTGATGATATGGGTCACAAATTCAGGGGTCAACATATTACCCGCATTTTGAGGATTCTTGTAAGCCACATCTGTTCCCTCCTGACCATAGCCATATTTGCCACCGATTCCCAATTTAAAGGCATTGAAGAGGCGGTAGCCCAGACTCGCCTGCATATTAAACTGATAATCGTTTAGTTTTGCTCTGGGGTCATTTGTCGAATAATGATCGCCAATCCGGTAGTCAATTCCAATCGATAATGGAAGGTTATCTCCAATCATGTTTCGCTGCGCCATGGCATTAAACTGATAGACAGAGCGTTCATAATTTACATTTCTTGCGGAACCAAAATACATTGGGGCAGTGGTGTTATTTCTGGTTTGATGTGCCCAACGGGTGCTATCCTCTCTTACTTTATGGTACACCAGAGCGCCCCATAAGGAAACCCCGGAAAGCGTAGTTTTACCCTCAGTAGCAAAATAGGTGTCATTTGTTTTACTACTTTCCTGATAAGGCATAAACCTGCCTTTTGTCAATTGATGTCCAATGCTTAAAGTATTAAAACCATCAGGCATGGTCGCCGTGAAGAAACTCTTATTTTTCGCAAAATTGTAAAAAGTATAAGCTGCCGAATCTATGGCAAACAGCCTGGACTGCCCACTGGAGATGGAATCTGTTTTTTGAGCATTAGCAACTAAAACAATACAAAGTTGTAACAGCAAAGCAATAGAGTATATTTTTTTCATCCGGGAATTGGAATATTTAACGGTTATGAATAGTTTTTTTGTCCTGCTCATAACCGTTATTTATGACGAAGTTTTTGTTTAATGGAAATGCTATTTAAAACCTCTTGGGTTTGCCTTATCCAGGTATTCAAAGTCTTCAGTAGAGTTGTTCGTGTCTTTTAGTACGATTCGGCCATTTACAGTTTTTGCCGTTTTTCTGATGACCGACTGAGAACTGTAATTTCCTTTAGGGTTAAAGGTAAACCCGGCATCAATAGTAGGACCTAGTTTTTTCGGAAAACGGCTATCTGGAATGTTCGGCTGGATTTCAACACCATCAATCAGGTATTTTACTGGAATCTGGTAATATTTCTTTGCAGTAGGTGATGGCGCGATCTTCGAAGGCTCATTGTATTGTGGCCATTCTCTCACTCTTTGCGTTCCATCAGCTTTAAAAATTACATAACTGTCTTTTCCGTTTGCATCTAAAATCATGTCATTTCCTGAGTAAGCCAATACCTCAACATTGGGAACCTGGGGATTGTTGATGTCGGATGAAAATGGTTTGCCAATCACATCCCCTAAATACACTTCGAAATCCGCGCCACTAAGGTCTATGGTTAATTCAGGGTCTCTTACCGTCACTACTTTACCGTCATTCCCGGTAAAAGGAGCTTTGTGGTTTAATGCAGTTTGTGCAACTAAAATACTCTTTCCAGGTTGAACTGGGTATTGTTTTCCATTACCTGGGATCATGTACAACGTTTTTGCATACACATAATCCTTGTTTGCATTGATGCTTTGATCCATATTCGGTGATTTGCTCCAATCCATCTGTCCGGTAGAGGTGTAGTTCATATTTGGAGAAGGGCTGGATACTCTACCAATGATCTGTGCAAAATACAGGCTATCAGCATACAGAACACGATCGGTATTGTTGTGGAATTCTAAAAACTGATCTCTGAATACGGCGCCATTTGTGGTATTAGAACCCGCATAATAGATTTGCTTGATCAGCCATTCTCCAGGTGTTCCTACAATTAGCTTCAATTCCAGCGTTCCCGTCAACGTAGCATTAATTTGTTTTCCTTTTTCAGAGGCATTAAAGGTTACAGGATTTTCTGTTGGGATGCCAGTAATTCGGGAGTATTCCTCCGCGGACATCGTTAAAACAGCATCAATATCGTACGTCCCGGCAGAGACTGATTTGAAAGCAACCGTTCCTGAAGCGTCAGTAATTAACTCCTGACTTGCTAAAGTCTGGGTATTGGTAATTTTTACTGTGATTTTTTCAAGTGGTAAGGTATATGCTGAACTGATATCAAAAGCGAGTTTAATATCCAGGTCTGTTGGCTGGATTCCAGGGGTTTTGTCTTTTTTACAAGCCAGTAAGCTGGCTACTAAACAAAGGCTAAGTAATAGTTTTTTCATGGATATTTATATTAGAGTTTTAATGATAATTCTGCACCGAAAGTTGGACTGGGGTTAGGATATACCAAGGTGCCCCCGGTAGTAGTATAGGTAGGTTGATAATTGAATACATTGTAAACATTGAAGGAGAATTTGAATCTCTTTTTAATCTCTTTACCAATGCTGAGGTGATAATTAGGGAGAATTCGGGGAATATTTCCTTCTTCATAGGCGTTCTTAGGAACAAGTAAATGACCGTATAATTGATTTTTAGGATCGAAATTAGTGATCGTAATGTATTCAAGAGCATTGTTAAGGTAGGCGATGGGTACACCAGCATTGGCTGGAACTACAGTTTTTTGAAGCAATGCAAATTCAGCCGTAAACTCAGCGATAAGACTGATTTTTGGAATGTGTGTGGTGGCAGAAATCCGGGCGTTACTTTGATAAGTAATCGGTGTGTTACGCCTGTAAATTCCAATGCGGGCATAGTCCAGATTAGTGTTAGTATTTTCTACCTCTTTGTAATTTACGTTCGACTGGTCTTTTGTTTTCGTCCTGAAAATCCCAGTGCTTAGATTAAAGGAGGTGGAGATCGCCTTAATTGCCGGAGTACTCAACATAAATTCAAGTCCGGAACTATTAGAGTTTAAACTGTTCTGGAAAGAGTAGTACGACAATAATTGGTTTTTCATCCCTTCCTGTGTCACTGTAGGTTGTTGTCCAGGGACATATGTAGCCGTATACTTTGGTAATGATACTACCTTCAACTGTTCTACGGTATTGATGCCATTTGTGGCAATTTTATGGAAGGCCGACATCGACAGGTTAAACTTATGCAGTTTTAACTGGGAGGTAAATTCTATGGTCTGATTTTGAGATGATTTTAGATTTTTATTAGTGGGTTCATAACGGTCCAGATAGAGTAGGTAAATACTTTCTTTTACATTTCCATTATAGCTCATCAGGAGTGGAACTTCCATAAAGGTGGGCCCTGGATAGCGCTGTGCTAAACCTGGTGCTTTAAACCCGATACCATAGGCTACACCCAGTCTTAAATTATCGCTAACCTGATAATTGATGTTTGTTCTAGGCGCAAGGGAAGCAAAGCCATTTTGTAAATCCAACCTCAATCCGGTACGTACATTCAGGTCTCTATTTGCAATCTTCAGCTTAAATAGATCTTCTGCATAAAAGCCAATATCTTGTTGTGCCCTGGCCAGTCCGAAATCATAATACCTTTCAGAACCAGTAGATTTGAAAAGAGAAGTTGCTGCGCTCGGATTCATTACTGTACCTGAACGTGGCCTGGAAGGATCAGACATCCGACCCAAACCTTTATTCGCGCTGTAGTTATAACTTGTTCCAAAAGAAAGGTAATGAATAGTTTTACCGGTATTGAATTCTGCATTAAAATCCAATCTTGTAGATAGATTTATTGGGCGGCCATCTACCAGTGAAAGGGCATTGTATACCCCGGAATCAAAATGACCTTCCGTAATCCCCGTTTGAGTCGCGTCTGAATAGAGGATGTAAGCCAGATTTTTCAATTCTTCTCTATAAGTTACCTGATGTCCTTCACTATATTTTACATTTAGTCCAATGTTTTTCAGAAAGTCTCCATTTAACCTGTAGCTGGTTCGGTTTCCGATACCCAGATTCCAGCTGTCAAACCTGGTTTTAGTTGCTGCTGGATCATCAGGATCTTGTTTAATCCCATCCAGGTTTCTCCCGTAGTCAAAACTGAAGGTATTTTTAAATTGCTTTTCCTTGCCAAAGGAATTCGTCCACATCGTGTTTGTGTTGATCCTTTGATAGGCTTTCAGCTTTTCTCGGTTGTCGGAAAAGGAATTGACATAGTTCATACCTACGTTTAAAGTACCTAGATCATGCCCCAGCCTCATGCCTTTGGAAAAAGTATAGGAGGTGGCATTGTCTCTGAGTTGCATCCGGACATAGGCAGGGCCAGAACCAGCCTGGCGCTCAACAATTACTGCACCATCAGAAAGATCACCATATTTTGCAGAAGGCACACCTGCAATGACTTCTATACTTTCAATATTGTCTGCTGGAATCTGACGAAGATCAATACCCCCAAAAGCATAGTCGCCGGAGTAAGCCCTGTTTCTGCCACCACTTAATCCCCAGCTAGAGGGGCTTAATATATTGGAACCGGACATACCTGTTAATCCGGGATTATAGCTTTGCATATTGGCGTTGTTGCTGATCGCCTGTCCATCAATAATAATGGCTACTCCAAATGAATTGTTTAGCGCAAAAGGATCTTTCCCAGTGACCCGATCAGGGAATGTTGCTCTCAAGGTCAGGTTTTGTACACTTTGTAAGGATGGTGGACTGATTTTACGATTTGGAATCAAATTCAGCAAATCGTTTAAACTCAATGCCGGAATCTGTTCGATCATATCCCGATCTATGATCAGGGAAGAGTTCGAAGAGCCTTCTCCGTTTCTTTTAGCACTAATCGAAATCTCTTTTAAACTTAGATCCAGTATTTTCAGGGTGATGACCCCTAAATCAATTTTTTCTTTATTGATCAAAACTGCTTTGCTCAGTTTCTTATAACCAATATAACTGAACTCCAGATTGATCAGCTGATCATTCACTTCAGAGACTTGAATCGTAAAAGTTCCGTCTTTTTTAGTGATGGTATACTGATTGGTTTCTACCAATTTGATGTTGGCCAGGTCGACTGGTTGTTGTGATTCGTCCAGTACTCTCCCTGTAATGATCGAATGTTTTTGAGCGAAAATAGCCGTTGATGCTATTAATAGCAGTGTTGTGTATAGTAATTTCAATTTAGACTGATTCTAATCCCCGGCGCAAAAGTGTAATTTTTACACTTATAAAACAACTTATTTAGAATAATTCTATCTAACGCCTTTTGAATTCATACAATTGTCAGGGAAAATCACTTAAATCGTCCAAAATGATTGCTTACTTTTGCAAAGTAATTCTACCATCTAATGATTTCTAAGCAAAAACATCGTTTCTTTTTAAGTCTTTTCTTTTTCATGTCAGGTTTTAGTTTTGCTACCTGGGCATCAAGAATTCCAACGATAAAGATGGCGTTCGACCTGAATGAAGCAGAATTGGGTAGTATTTTATTGGCCTTGCCAATAGGTTCATTACTGGGCTTACCCATATCCGGTTGGTTGATTTCCCGATTCAATAGCAAAGTGCCGCTGGCTGGGGGATATGCATTAAATGCTTTTTCTTTGGCTTTAATTGGTTTTGCACATAACATCTATAGCCTGGTTGGCGCAGTGATTCTCTTCGCTTTTACTACCCGGATCTTTAATATCTCTGTAAACACACAAGCATTAACGCTGCAAAAGCAATTTGAGAAGAAAATTATTGGTTCTTTTCATGGCTATTGGAGCATCGGTGGTATTGCAGGAATTTTACTTTCTACGTTTTTACTGGCGATAAATGTATCTATTCAGCTTCATTTTACCATCGTAGCAGTTTTCATGTTGGGAATCACCCTCTACTCTTATCAGTTCCTGTTGAGTGGTGACCGTGCTAAAACCGGTAATAAACTGATCTTAAGTAAACCGGATCCTTATATTTTTTACCTTGGAATCGTCGTATTCCTATGTGCAATCTGTGAAGGAGGGATGTTTGATTGGAGTGGTATTTATTTCCAGGAAGTGATTAAAGTAGAAATTTTCACTTATGGCTATCTGATCTTTATGACCTTCATGGCAGCTTCCAGATTCTTATCAGACATCATCATTGGCAAAATCGGAATGCCAAAAACTTATATCATGAGTGCTGCATTTATCGTTTCAGGAATTAGTCTGGCGATTATCTTTCCGGTATTCTGGCCTGCAATGATTGGTTTTTCTCTCGTAGGTTTTGGAACTGCATCTATTATTCCTATGTCATATGCACTCGCCGGAGCTTCAAAAAAATACTCTCCGGGAATGGCGATCTCCATTATTGCCACTTATTCGATTACAGGAATGCTTTTAGGTCCTCCGTTGATCGGTTACCTTGCTCATGCCTTTAACCTTAGAGTTTCCTTTATCATTTTTGCCTTATGTGGACTGATGCTCATTCCCATTACCAAGATGTTTTTCAATCACCAGAAAATCGTAAACAAAGAAGGAGAGTAATTCAAGAATCCTGATTAAAATCATTGCTTAAGGTATGCCTTTGGCTTAGGGCTGCTTTCGAGCTGCTGCCGTACTGTAGTCAAATTTCCTAAATCTCTGATTAATCCTTAATAGGTGGTTGATAGGTCCTTGATAGGTCTAAATGACCTTCCAAGGGCTTATTGAAGCCCTATGGGATACGGAACAAATAAGGACTCCTATAGGGAGCAGTAGGTACTCATTCCGAAATAACAAAAGCCTATTTAGTTACAGCGTAACCGAATAGGCTTTTGGTGATTATAAAAGAAAAGGGAGGGAGGGGAATTAACTATTCAGCACTCTTTCTGCTGTTGATTTTGCATCAGAATCCAGGCTTTGTGCTTTAGATTTTAGTTGGTCTACAATACCCCCAGCAGCATTTAATGCTTCTTTTGATTTTGTTTTTGCTTTATCAATGGCTTCATCTTTAAGTTCGGCCAATTGATCCGCTTCTGATAATACTTTGCTCTTTACAAGATGTAATTTGTCCTTTGCCGCATCAGAGAGGTCTTTTGCTTTATCTGATATTTTCGTTCTGATATCTGAGCCTCTTTGTGGTGCAAACAAAACACCTATTACCGCACCGATCGCCAGCCCGGCTAACAATGCGACTACTGGTAATGTCGAGTCAGTTTTCTGAGCAGTTAATGAAGAAAGTGCCTTACGATAATTGTTGTATTTCATGGGAATAGGTTTTGTGGTTTCATCTAATTGGATGATAACCTGTTTGATATAGGAACAAGTGTTCTTCCAAAGTGTTTGAAAAAAAACAAATTAACCCGCTTGTATTTTACAGAATGAAGACGAAAAAAAGCAAATGATTTAACTAATTTTGCAGTGTGTATTTGTTACACTAACTTACAGTAGATTATGAAGAAAAGCTTACTTACTTTAACGCTTGGCGGATTGGGAATTGGCATTACAGAATTTGTAATGATGGGTCTCTTGCCTGATATTGCCAAAGATTTATCCATTACCATTCCAGAGGCAGGACATTTGATTTCTGCTTATGCTTTAGGAGTTGTGGTAGGCGCGCCATTACTGGTAGCCATTGCCGGAAGTTATCCTCCAAAAAAGATCCTGATTGCTTTAATGGTAATGTTCACCGCATTTAATGCTTTATCAGCTTTTTCTCCGGATTATACCATGATGCTTGCTGCACGTTTTCTTGCCGGACTTCCTCATGGAGCCTTTTTTGGTGTAGGATCGGTAGTTGCCAGTCGCATTGCCGGAAAAGGTAAAGAAGCACAGGCCGTTTCCTTAATGTTTGCAGGTTTAACGATTGCAAACGTAGTTGGGGTTCCTTTGGGAACTTATATTGGTCATCATTATTCCTGGAGATATACTTTTGTCATCATCGTCATTGTAGGGTTAATTACGCTCTTAAGTTTGAAACTATGGATGCCTAACCTTTCTGCAACCAAGGATAGAGACCTGAAAAAAGAACTGGCCTTTTTCAAACTTCCTGAAGCCTGGTTGATCATTTTAATGATTGCGATCGGTACAGGCGGATTGTTCTCCTGGTATAGCTACATTGCCCCATTATTGACCGATGTTTCTGGTTTCTCTGCAGACTCCATTACCTATATCCTGGTACTTGCCGGTTTAGGAATGCTTGTAGGTAATTTTATTGGCGGTAAATTAGCAGACCGTTTCTCACCAGCGAAAGCTTCAGTTTCTCTTTTGATAGCAATGGCAATTTCTCTATTTATCGTTCATTATGTTTCTTACAACCAGACGATGTCTTTAGTGATGACCTTCATTACCGGTGCAATAGCTTTTGCTGTGGCTGCCCCAATACAAATGTTGATGATCAATACCGCCAAAGGTTCTGAAATGATTGCCGCTTCTGTGAGTCAGGCAAGTTTCAATATTGGAAATGCTTTAGGAGCCTTTTTGGGTGGTTTACCATTGGCTGCGGGTTATGATTATACCTCACCGGTATGGGTAGGAACAGTGATGGCCTTAACAGGAGCGGTATTTGCCTGGTTGCTAATTTCCAGAACTAAAAAACTGGCTTTAATACCAATTAGAAAATAATAAAATTTTCTTAATCTTCTAAGACAGCAGACTGTACGCTTATGAACAGTCTGCTGTTCGCTTTTGGACAGCTTTTCAAATGAAATAGTGTATTTTAGGCCTTAACGCTCCATTCAAGGATATGGCATATAGATTGGCTATGGGGTATTAAAATACCTAGCCTTATGTTTCAACATCACTTGTTACTCATTTACCGAAATTTCAAAAGATATAAAAGTTCCTTTCTAATCAACCTGCTTGGGCTTACTGCTGGTCTGTGTTGTGCATTGCTGATATATCTTTGGGTGATGGATGAGGTACATATGGATAAGTTTCATGCCCATAATGATCAGCTCTATCAGGTGATGGAGAATGAAAAAATAGCTTCCGGAATCAATACCAGAGATGCAACATCAGGCTTACTGGGCGAATCTTTAGTGAAGGATATGCCGGAAGTGGAAGGAGCAGTAACGACTTCCCCAGCTTTTTGGTTAGCAGAAAGCAAGGTAAATACAGGAAATAGTCCAGGGATAAAAGCCGGGGGTAAATTTGCAGGAAAAGACTTTTTTAAACTATTTTCCTATCCACTAGTTGCTGGAAAAGTGGATGAGGTAATGACCGGTAAAGACAATATCGCCATTTCTGAAGGATTGGCAAAAAAGCTGTTCCAAACTACTGATGTCATCGGAAAAGAGATGGTATGGAGCAATTCTGAAATGAAAGGCGATAACCATGTTCTCATTTCGGGTGTTTTTAAAGATGTACCAGCAAATTCTTCTGATCGTTTTGATTTTCTTGTTCCTTTAACGGTGCTTTTCAGGGATTCTACCTATTTGAAATGGAGCAATCTCGGTCCGAATACTTTTCTTTTATTGAAAAAAGGAACAGATCCTATTCAGTTTAGCGCCAAAATTGAAGATTTCATGGCCAAAAAAGGTCATCCTTACCGAAGATTATTTATCCGACCAGCTGCGGATGCTTACCTCTACGGGAAATATGAAAACGGCGTAGTGACCGGTGGAAGGATTGATTATGTAAAGTTATTCTCGCTGATTGCCGTTTTTATTTTGGTGATCGCCTGCATCAATTTTATGAATTTATCTACGGCAAAAGCTTCCAGAAGAATGAAGGAAGTAGGGATTAAAAAGGTGATGGGTGCCAGCCGCAAATCATTGATCCTACAGTACATGTCGGAATCTATCATGCTGACCTTATTGTCACTATTCCTTGCTTTACTATGCGTGGAGTTATTCCTGCCGCAATTTAATGCGATTACCGGTAAAAATTTAACACTTCATTTTGATTTAAAAATGATCGGAGTATTGTTAGCCATCGCCTTGTTTACAGGGCTGTTTTCTGGTAGTTATCCCGCATTGTATTTGTCTGGATTTAATCCTGCCGCTGCATTAAAAGGGAAACTGGGAACCACCGTAGCAGAATTATGGACGCGAAAAGGATTGGTAGTTTTTCAATTTACACTCTCGGTAATCCTGATTGTGTCGGTTTTTGTGATTTACAAACAAATTGAGTTTGTACAGACGCAAAGTCCAGGATACAAAAAGGACAATGTCATGTATTTTGAGACGGAAGGAAGGTTACAGGATAATATTAGCACTTTCCTGACAGAGGTTAGAAAAGTACCAGGTGTGATTAAAGCTGCCGGGATGGATAGGAACTTTTTAGGAGATCTTAGTGCTACCACTGGTGATTTTAGATGGGAAGGAAGAGATCCTAAGGAAGTCATAAAATTTCAAAAAGGAAGAATCAGCGCGGATATGGTAGAGGTGTTAGGGATGGAAATGGCCGAGGGAAGAAGCTTTTCTAATAAATATGGTGCAGACAGTTCAAAGGTATTGGTGAATGAAGCCGCTATCAAAGTGATGCGACTTAAAGACCCGGTTGGTAAAATATTTGGGATTTGGGGGGAAGACTTTCAGATTGCAGGTGTGATCAAGGACTTTAATTATGAATCTATGCATCAGGAAGTGAGGCCAATGTTCTTCAAGTATGCAGACAAGAACTTAACCCGCGTGATGATCAAGATGAAAGCAGGATCAGAAAAAGAAACCATTGCGGGAATTCAGGAATTCTATAAAAAGTTTAATCCTGGTTTTGTGTTGACTTACCGATTCCTGGATCAGGATTTTCAGGAACAATATGTTGCCGAAACCAGGGTAGCCATATTGTCCAGATATTTTTCTGCCTTAGCAGTGATCATTTCCTGTCTAGGTTTATTCGGACTGGCTACGTTTACCGCAGAGAGAAGATTGAAAGAGATTGGCATCAGGAAGGTATTGGGCGCTTCGGAAGCCAGTATCATTATGATCTTATCAAAAGATTTTACAAAACCGGTGATTGCCGCTATTCTGATTGCTTTACCAATCAGTTATATCATGACCAAATATTGGCTAAATACCTTTGCTTATCGCATAGAATTGCAACTCTGGTATTTTGTAGCTGCAGGATTATTAGCGCTATTGATCTCCTGGTTAACTGTCGCAATTCAAGCCGTTAAAGCAGCAACGGTAAATCCGATTCAATGTCTTAAGGCGGATTAATAAGGCTTCTATGATACAGGAGGCTATTTACAGCCGATGTTTAAGAATGAAAATTGCTTATATTTGAATGCTATGGATTTCTAGGGACCATAGCATTCAAAATATGCCAGAAATACTCCTGATTTGTGTGTTGTTAATTCCTCAAACTGTAGCTGGTGTCCTTGCTTTTAGTATGGGCAGAAGCTTCTGGTTTTGGTTTTTCATTTCCTTTCTGATTCCTATCATTTCATTGATTGTTTTGTTGTTTATGGATGATAAAGGAGGCACTGCTACAAGCTATGAACTCGCAGATCATGTTCGGGAAAGAGAAAAAGAGACGCTCTGATTTTTTCATTTAAACACATTCTTGCAGTAGAATCTTCAATTCTGCTATTTCTTCCTCTGCCAATGGTAGTAATGGCCCTCTAAGTTCTCCTGCGTCTTCGCCTAATAATTCCAATCCGGCTTTGATAGATCTTGGTAGTCCTTTAGCCAGTAGGAATTTTAAAAGATCTAACTGTTTGTAAAATAGTGATTGTGCAGTCTTTAAGTCGTTTTTGCTGATCGCCTCATATAAGGAAATGTTGAGTTCGGGAATCAGATTGCTGGCGGCTGTACACCAGCCAGTAGCCCCTGCTGCAAATGCAGCTAAAGCCAATGGATTAGAGCCATTAAAAAAGGAAACTTCTTCATCCAGATCTTTGCGTAAAGTGTGCATGCGCTGAAGGTCTCCGGAACTCTCTTTAATCATGGTTACATTTGGAATTTCCAATAGCTTTTTGAGTAAGGCCGGCGACATATCTACACCACCTGTGGAGGGGTTGTTATAGGCCATGATAGGAATGGAAATCGCTTTTGCCACTGCTTCATAATGAGCGAAGATCTCCTTGTCATTGAGTTTCCAATAGCTCATTGGTAAGATCATTACCGCATCAGAACCCGCTTTTTCAGCAAACTTAGCATGGTAAATGGTTCTTTCGGTAGTGAGATTGGAGACGCCAGTAAGTACCGGTACTCTACCGGCAACCTGTTGAATGCTGGCCTCTGTAATGGCTTCTTTTTCATCATCACTCAGGTAGGGCATTACTCCAGTGCTTCCCAGTGGAGCAATGGCATGAGTACCTGCAACAACCATCCGCTCCAGTAATCTTTTGAAAAGTGGAATGTCGATTTGCTCGCGGTCGTTAAAAGGAGTGATCGGGTAGGCGATAATGCCTTTAAATATGGATTTGTTCATGTTTTTGTAATTTAATGATGGATTAATTTTTGCGTTTAGTCTCTGCCTTCTTCTTCTCTAAGTGCTACGCCTAAATGCTGTAATTGTGGGGCATTTTCACAGGCAATGTATTTAGCAGGATTTTTATCGCTTTTATTCTGGTGCCTATGCCATGCCCAAACAGGGATATAAACAGCATCTCCTGCTTGCCAGGCTACTTGTTCTCCTTCGATTTCTGTGTATCCTTCTCCTTCAATCACAAAAAGTACGGTTTCGTAAGTGTGACGGTGTTTGTTCGTGAGTTGCCCCGGTAAAAGTCCGCCGATGGTCATGCTCACATTTTTGGTGGGTAGGTCTACAAAAAATACCGGGTGTTTCCTTTCTAATGAAAACTGGTTGTGGACGCCTGCCTGTTCTACATTTTTATGAATGAACTTTTCAGGACGTTGGTAATTTGGACGGGCAAAGGTTTGATGAAAATCTTTTGATGACAATGGGCTGTTGTTTTCTGTTGATGCACTCATGATCTTTTGATTTAGTTGGAATGTTTTAAATATTAATTCGTTTTGACACTGCAAAATTTGCTTATTTTTGGCTGACTGAAATCATCCAGTTTTCACTAAAACTAATGGGCCAGATGCTAAGACCTTGGAAAACCATATTGAACCTCGAAATAGGAGCAGATAAAGCTGTTTTTCAGCAGATTGCAGATGGACTGATCGCAGAAATCATTAAAGGAAGATTGAAACCTGGTATGTCCCTGCCCGGCAGTCGTATTCTGGCCGAAGATATTGGCCTGAACAGAAAGACGGTAGTGCTGGCTTATGAGCAACTGATTGCAGAGGGTTGGCTGGAAACTGTCTACAAAAAAGGAACCTTCGTTTCGGAAAAACTTCCTATACAAAAGACCAGGCGTAAACAAAGAAATGAGGAGAGTATTTCCTCCGTCAAGAACTTTTCTTTTACCGCTTATAATGAAGGAATTCCAGCGAATATCCCTACTGATGTGCCACTAATTGTATTTAATGATGGTTTGCCAGATGTTAAACTGGCACCTTTGGACGAGCTGGCCAGAGCTTATAAGCGAATTTTTCAGCAGAAAGCCAGGTGGCGAATGTTGGGTTACGCAAATGAAAGAGGAGAAGAGCGACTCCGGATTGCCCTCTCAATGATGTTGAGTATGGATCGCGCATTAAATTTTAATGTCAACCAAATCTGTATCACCAGAGGCAGTCAAATGGCACTCTATTTAACTGCTCAGGTGTTAGTGAAGCCAGGAGATTTTGTAGCCATTGAAAACCCTGGGTATAGGCCTGCATTTGATGTGTTTAAGCATGCAGGGGCCATCATGCTTCCAGTGGGCTTAGATGAACAGGGCATCGATGTGAAACAATTGGAAGAATTGTGCAAGTCGCAGGCAATAAAAGCAGTGTATGTGACGCCGCATCATCAATTCCCGACTACCGTGAGTATGAAGGTAGACCGTAGATTGCAATTGCTGAATCTTTCTAATCAATACGGTTTTGCAATTATAGAGGACGATTATGATCATGATTACCATTTCGGGTCCAGGAGCTTACAACCATTGGCAAGTTATGCAAACGCACATAATGTGATTTATATTAGTTCATTGAGTAAGTTGATCGCACCTGCGGTAAGGGTAGGCTATGTGGCTGGTCCGGAAAGTTTTATCGATTCTTTAGCGGCTTTAAGGATGACGATTGATCGTCAGGGAGACCCTGTAATGGAGCATGCCGTTGCTGAGTTGATGGAAGAAGGCCTGGTCAATAAGCACGCGAAAAAGGCGCTGGGAATATATAGGGAGAGAAGAGCGATGATGGTTAAATATCTGGACTTATATATGAAAGAGGTCGCTGATTATGAACTTCCGGAAGGTGGGCTTGCTTTTTGGCTGGTTTTTAAGAAGCCGGTAAATACCATTCAACTTGCAGCACAGTTGCTGAATAATGGAGTCCAGGTGATTTCCACAGAAAGGTTTTCTTTTGATGAGCAACCTTTAAATGCTTTGCGTTTGGGATATGCTTCTTTGGAAGCGACTGAAATGGAGCGTGGACTCAGATTAATAGTCGCTTCTTTGATACCTGCCAGATATTAATAAATGGCGAATGAGCTTATTTTCCGCAAGACATCAATGGAATTGATAAGCTAAACAGCGAAATCAAAAGACATAAAGGGATATAGGTTCTTGTATCTTCTTTTGCAAATCCAGTTCCTTTAACACTTTTCATCATGCCGATGTACTTAAAATCACCAATGGCGCGTAAAGAAAAGATTCCAGCAATGAAATATGTTGCAATGTGGATGTAATTCATTGGGATAAAGGTTCCGATAATACCGGTGTTGGCTACTGTAATAAAGGCGAAAATGGCCAGTCCAACCGCCACCATTAAAGTTCCTGTTTTGCCAGGTTGTAAGGCTTTTTCGCCACTACTAGAAACAGGGAGCGCATTTTCCAGCGCCCAGGTACCACCAAATGCCCAATAAATATGTAAAAATGATAGGAAAAGAAAAATTAAGGCATTGATTGCCACCAGGAAAAACATCATCATAGTTATAGCTAAAAAAGGGTCGCAATATCGCAATACTTTTGGCTTTCAAGCTATAGAGCGTAGAAAAATATTTTCTTTCTTTTCTATGGCTTCAAAAAATGTTATTTTCATTAGAAAACTAAAGGGTTGTTTTATTTCTCCAGACTTGTTTTATATCTTGTAAATCGAATTGACTACTCATGTATGAGGGCAATTTGTAAATGAATTAAAAACCGCTCAATTATGGAAAATAAATGGAATGAAGATGATTTGAAAGCAGTAGGTAGTCAATTGAGTTCTCCAAAAGGAGAAGATGGAAAGAAAACCGGAGAACGCATGGCGGTTTCCAATGAAAATATGATCAAGCGCACTATCGATGCCATGAAACTTGCTGATCAGCAGCAGGTGTTGGAAATCGGACCAGGCAATGGGAGTCACTTGCCGATGCTGATGGAGCAGGCAACAGGATTACATTATATTGGAATCGATATTTCTGAGACGATGATTGAGGAAGCAAACCGAATCAATCAGGAATTGGTAGCAGCGGGTTCTGCCACTTTTTCTTTGTCGGATGGAGTTCATGTTGATTTTCCTGCCCATTCTTTTCATAAGATTTTCACCGTAAATACGCTGTATTTCTGGAAAGATCCCAAAGCTTATGCAACAGAGATTTATAAGGCGCTAAAACCAGGGGGATATTTCTGCATTGGCTTTGCCGATAAGAACTTTATGGAGCAACTCCCTTTTACGAAATGGGATTTTCAATTGTACGATACACAGATGGTTAAAGATTTACTGGAAGAAGTAGGTTTTGAAGTGATAAAAGTATGGGAGGAAAAGGAACAGGTGATAAATAATATAGGCATGGAGGTTAAAAGAGACATTATTGTCATCACTGCCGGCAAATAAAAGCACGTATTTTAATCCATTTATCAATAGTAGGAGTAAGGAATTCAATTGAAATCAGGGCTAATGTCATTTTTGAAAATTTAGGGCTGACTAAGGATATTCAATGGTACTGAATGTATACATTTGCATTTTTTATGACCATGGAAAACACAATAACTACGACTACATTAGAAAAAATTCAAGCCCATATTGAGCCATTAAGACAGGAGATTATCCAGCATAAAGTTTATGGTGTGATCAACGACCTGGAAGATTTAAGGATCTTTATGGAATACCATATTTATGCAGTTTGGGACTTTATGTCCTTGCTGAAAGCTTTGCAAATCAACCTGACTTGTACCAGCATTCCATGGTTCCCGGTGGGTTCAGGAAATACCCGTTCTTTAATTAACGAAATTGTAGCAGGTGAAGAGTCTGATGTAGACGCACTGGGAAATAAAAAGAGTCATTTTGAGATGTATCTGGATGCCATGCAGCAATGTGGAGCTGATACCAGCGCTATTGAAAGGTTTCTAAATGCTTTAAAATCGGGAGAAACGATGGATGCAGCATATCAGGTTGCAGGAACTCCGATTGAAGCCAGAGCTTTTGTTGATTTTACTTTCCAGGTGATTCATGCACAACAAGCCCATATACAAGCCAGTACTTTTACTTTTGGTAGAGAAGACCTGATTCCAAATATGTTTTTAACCATGGTTAACGACTTAAATCAAAAGTTTCCTGATCAGATTTCTTTATTTAAATATTACCTAGATAGGCATATTGAAGTGGATGGGGACCACCATAGTCACCTTGCTTTGGAAATGACTGCTGAACTTTGTGGAGATAATGAAACAAATTGGACAACAGCAGAAGAAATGAGTATGGAATCTTTGAGAAAAAGAATTGGACTTTGGGATGGTGCTTATCAGGCAATCATGAACCGTAAAAACAAGTTATAGTCTATTTACAGCAGGCCATACCGGCCTTGAAATAATTTAGAAAGGGGCAGAGAACGATGGTTTTCTGCCCCTTTCTGTTTACTATGATGTTGTTGTTGAGTGTTTTAAAGTGTGTCAGGGAATACGTTTTTCAAAAATAATCACCCTAGGTGTTGTTTCGTACGAAAACTTTCCTACCTTTAGATTATGGAAACGAATCATTCTAAAAATCCGAAGCAAATAGAGCCAACAAAAGCGGAATTGGAGATCCTACAGGTGCTATGGGAGAAGGGGCCAAGTACTGTTCGTTTGGTCAATGATAAGCTAAATGAATTTCGGGAGGTCAATTATACTTCTACTTTGAAGTTGATGCAGATTATGGCGGAAAAGGGAATTCTAACCCGTGATGAAAGCCAGATGAAACATATATATCATGTAGCGGAAAAAGAACAAACCACTAAAGATTTTCTGTTGGATAAATTTATTGATACCATGTACAATGGTTCTGCCGGTAACTTAATGATGCAATTGATGGGGAATAAGAAAACCTCTAAAGAAGATCTGGAAGCCATCAAAACCTTATTGAGTCAATTGGAAAAAGAGTAAAATCGATTAGAAATAGAAAATATATAGCACATCCTTAAAGAACCACAGGTATGGAAAGCATCATTTTTAAAACCCTATTACACTCCCTATGGCAAGGCCTGATCCTTGCTTTGCTCACTGCGGCAGTGATCATCTTTACCAGCAGATCCAGCGCCAGATTGCGTTACAATCTATTGATTTCTTGTTTTATCTTATTTTCGGCAGGTGTTTTTGCCAGCTTTATATATGAATGGAACTTTGCAACTAACACGGCTAATTTCGCGGTAATTGGGGATTCAAAATTAAACTCCAGCCTTTGGCCAGGCTTGTTACCCGCAGATTTAAGTCCTGCAGGCAGGGATGCTATCGCCAATGTACAACAGCCCTGGATTTGGATGCAAAATGTATGGTCTTATTTTAATTCCTATGCAACTACTATTGTACTGCTTTGGCTTTTAGTCATCGCTGCAAAGAGTGTTCAGTTATTTGCAGGATTGTACAGCATTAAAAGAATTCGAAATACCAAAATCACAGATGCAGGAGTATATTGGAAAAATAGGGTTCAGGAATTAGCCATCCAGTTTGGAATTAACAAGGTAGTGGCTATTGTGCAGTCTGGATTAGTAAATGTTCCAATGGTAGTAGGCTATTTTAAACCATTGATTCTGGTTCCCATTGGTTTGCTTAATAACCTTTCAAAAGAAGAAGTAGAGGCCATCATTTGCCATGAGCTGGCACATGTGAAGAGAAGAGATTATCTGGTAAATATCTTGCAGAGCTTCATGGAACTGCTGTTTTTCTTTAATCCGGCAGTATTATGGATTAGCGGATTGATCCGGGAAGAAAGAGAGAGTTGCTGCGATGATCTGGCCGTTTTGAATACGAATAATAAAGTCGGTTATATCAACGCTTTGGTTTCTTGTGAGGAGTTTCAAATGAATAAACCGCAGTATGCAATGGCTATTGCAGATCATCCTAATCAATTGTTGAAACGCGTGAAAAGAATGGTCTCCAATGATCATCCTACACTAAGCAAAATAGAACAGCGCATTATGGCGGTTGCCTTACTGACCATAGTGATGCTAAGCATGTCATTTTCATCAGTATTGAATACTCCATCGGCAATTCAAAAAACTAGTCAGAAATCATCGAATACCATTGCCGCAAAGCCGATAAAAGAGAAAACTTTTAAAACTCAGAAGGAAAGCCCAATAACGAAAAAGGAGCGTTCAATCCTTGAAAAGATGGCTGTTGCCACCCAAAAGGTATTGACAGATGCCGGAAAGAAAATATTTGAACCTGGAAAGACAAAAACGGTCATAGACAGGGCTGAATCTAAACACGAAAAATCAACCATTACCCGGAGCTTTGTTTCGGATGATGAAAGTGCGAAACGTTATAACGAGAAAACTCATGATCATATTCTGGATGATTTGATTAAAGACCGTTTAGTGGGGCGACATGAAACGTTTTCTTTCGAAATGAATAAGGATCAGTTTCTTTTGAATGGGGAAGAACTTCCGGAGGAAACCCGGAAAAGATATGCTAAAAAGTATATTAAGAGTCCCGATTGGATCATTTCCTATAAACAGGAGTTTGAGTCAAATAATTAATGTAAATGTTCATTTGGTAAGTTTTTGCTTCATGTAAAACGCTTTTCTTCAAATTAATTCTTAAAGTAAATGAAAGTATTGATCGCGGCATTTTTTGTCGCCTGGCTGAGTACAGCCCAGATTTTAGCCTTTGGTCAAAGCCAGGGTTCCATTAAACCGGCTCCGGTTTCCAATAAAGCACAGGGCGCAGGACAGATTTCAGGAAAGGTATTGAAGGATTCAGGACAAGCTTTTGACCTGGCCACAGTAGCCCTCTTCCAGGTCAGCGATAGTAGTCTTTTGAAAAGCACTTTTACAGGGGAGGATGGGAGATTTTCTTTTGATCATTTGAATCAGGGAAGTTATCAATTGAGAATTTCTGCGATGGGTTATCAGAACCTACAGACTGCGGTGCTTGTCTTGAAAGGGTCGGATATGAGGATTCAAATGCCGGGATTAATGCTGATATCAGGCGCAAAAGACCTGAAAGAAGTGGCTATTTTGGGTAAAAGGGCTTTTATTGAACGTAAAATCGATAGGACGGTGGTGAATGTCGATGCGCTGATTGCCAATTCGGGAACTACAGCCATGGATGTGCTGGAGAAATCACCAGGTGTCATCGTAGATCAGAATGGAGTCATTAGTCTCAAAGGAAAACAAGGCGTTTCCATATTTATTGATGGGAAACCGAGCTATTTGTCAGGTGCAGACCTGGAAAATTACCTCAGGTCTTTACCCTCTTCTTCACTGGATCAGATTGAACTGATGACCAATCCTCCGGCAAAATATGATGCAGCTGGACAGGGTGGTGTGATTAACATTAAAACCCGTAAAAATAAACAGACAGGTTGGAATGGCGGATTAAATCTAGGTTATACTCAGGGGCAACTTGCCAGAACTAATAACAGTTTTAATATGAACTTCCGAAAAGATAAGTTGAATTTTTTCAGCAACCTCGGCTATAGTTATCAAAATAACTTTACCGATCTGGACTTATTTCGAAAGTATAAAAATGTGGATGGCAGTACTCAATCCTTCTTTGAACAAAACAGTTATATCCGTAGAAAGGGTAATATGCTGAATGGGAAAATTGGAATGGATTATTATCAATCTGAGAAAAGTACCTGGGGATTGGTTTTAACAGGTATGGATAGAGCTGGTAAGCAAACTACAGATAATGTAAGTCAGCTTTTAAATTCAGGGCGGGAACTGGACTCTGTGGTGAAAGCGCTCAGCAAAGAAAAAGAAAGCTTTAAAAATTTGGGTGTTAACCTGAATTATCGCCATGATTTTGATAAAGCCGGTCAGCAGATTGCCTTAGATGCCGATTATCTGGTTTATAAAACCAACACCCATCAGCAGATCTTCAATTCTTCTTATTTGCCGGATCAAAGCTTAAAATCAAAAGACATCCTTCATGGAGAATTGCCTGCGAATATTAAAATTTATAGCCTGAAAGCAGATTATACCAAGCCTTTTAAGAACAATTGGAAAATGGAAGCAGGCTTAAAATCAAGTTATACCAAGACCGATAATATAGGAGCGTATAGCAATACGATTGGCGAAATCACGCTGCCGGACTTTCAAAAGAGTAACCATTTCATTTATAAAGAGAATATCAACTCCGGGTATCTGAACTTAAGCAGGGAAAGCGGTAAATGGTCTATACAATTTGGATTACGTGCAGAAAACACGATTTCTGATGGCCATCAGCTAGGAAATCCTTTGAAACCTGATTCTGCTTTCAATAGAAAATATACCAGCCTGTTTCCTACCGCCTATGTATCTTATAAGCTGGATACGCTAGGAAACAATCAGATTGGTTTGAATTATGGTCGAAGGATTGACCGCCCTTATTTCCAGGACCTGAACCCTTTTATCTCGCCACTGGATAAGTTCACTTATTATGAAGGAAATCCTTTCCTGAACCCTTCGTATACCAATAGCATCGAGCTTTCTCATACTTTTAAGAATAAGATTACCACAACTTTGAGTTATAGCGATACTAAAGATGAGGTGAATGAAACCATTGAGATTCGTGATGGGATCTATTACAGCAGACCTGGGAATATTGGCAGGAAAATAGTGAAAAGTCTGAGTGTAAATTCGGGGCTGGACTTGTTTCCCTGGCTAACCTGGCAATTCTATGGAGAACTGACCAATCTGGATGCAAGGAGTGAAGATTTTTACAGTGGAGCCTTACATACAAAGGGAACTTTCTTCTCGACTAACAATACTTTTCAATTTAAATTGAGCGAAAGTTGGACAGCTGAATGGAGTGGTTTCTATCGGACTAAAATCACCAATGCACAGTTTGTGGTAGGCCGGATGTATGGATTTAATGCAGGTATTCAAAGGAAAATTTCTCCAAGTTCCACGATAAAAATAAATGGTAATGACCTCTTTTATACCCGGATTACTAATGGGCAGATCAACAATCTAAGAAATACGGAAGCAGGCTGGCGCAATCGTTCAGACTCTAGAAATGTGGTGCTAAGTTATAGCTATCGCTTCGGGAAAACGCTTTCTGGACTAAGAAAACATAAGAATACAGGTGCAGAAGATGAGCAAAATAGAGTGAAAAATTAATATTTTCACCATCTTAGCGGCTCAACAAACAAGACGAAGCTAATTTTTATGAGTTCAGTATCATTTTTTAAAAGACAAGAAGAAGAAGCCATCCGCCTTTCCAGGATGGACTCAAATATGGCCATCTCTAACCAGGATGTTGCAGGAGTTGCTAAATATTGGATGGATGATATCATTGTGATTTCCGGTGAAGGTGGACAATATTCAGGAAAAGCGAAGTTATTGAAAACATGGAAAGAGATGTTTTCAGCTAAGCCACCTTTGTTTGAGCGTATTCCTTCATCGATTGTGATCGGAGATAGTGGTATTCTGGCTTGGGAAACTGGTGCCTGGAATTATAAAACTGAATCCTTCAGAGGCAATTATTCTGCGATGTGGCGCAAGATAAATGGCGTATGGCTGACACAGTCAGAACTATTCGTTTCGCTGGATTAACACCGGAAGAGATTTCTAAATAAAGATTTAAATCCGCTTACTGACCATTTAAAATGGAACAGCAAGCGGATTTTATATTGTCTAGCAGATTGGATTTTTGGAAATCCTGTTTAGATATGTATTAAGAATTAATATGGAAACTAGGTATGCATAAATAAATTATCTTCGGCTATGATTGAAGTTTGTTGTGCAATTATAGTGAATGAGGAAGGACGCGTATTGGTTACTCAGCGGAGCGCCAGGATGTCTATGCCTTTGAAAATGGAATTTCCGGGGGGTAAAATAGAACCTGGGGAAAGTCCGGAGGCTTGTCTGATCAGAGAAATAAAAGAAGAGCTGGATTTAAGCATTGAAATTATCGCTCCAAGACCTGCTTCCCAACATCAGTATCCAGCGTTTTCTATTCTTCTTCTTCCTTTTATATGCCGCATAGTTGGGGGAACTATTCTCTTAAAAGAGCATGCTGCTTATGCTTGGATGGAGCCATCAGAATTACTAAATTGCGATTGGGCCGAAGCTGATATTCCCATTGTCCATCAGTATTTGAATCCCTCAAATCACGTATCATCATTAACGAATAAATAGAATTTATGAAAAACTCAGGCAAAGGGTTAATATTTCTCGCCGTCATGCTTCCATTTCTTGCGGAAGCCCAGCTGAGTAATACCCCAAAAAAGACTATGATTTACCCTGAAACGAAAAAAGAAAACGTAAAAGACACCTACTTTGGCACCACTGTAGCAGATCCTTACCGTTGGTTGGAAGACGACCGGTCAGCAGAAACGAAATTATGGGTGGAAGCACAGAATGCGGTCACTAAAGCCTATCTGGCGCAGATTCCTTATAGAAATGACATCAAGGAACGTCTGAAAAAACTAATGAATTATGAAAGGTATTCTCAGCCATTTAAAGAAGGAGGGTATACTTATTATTATAAAAACACAGGCTTACAAAACCAGAGTGTGCTTTACCGTCAGAAGGAAGGTGGCGAACCAGAGGTTTTTCTTGACCCGAATACCTTTTCAAAAGATGCAACCAGCTCAATGGCAGGAATTAGCTTTTCAAAAGATGGGAGTATGGTGGCTTACCAGATTTCAGAAGGTGGTTCTGACTGGACTAAGGTAATTGTCTTGAAAGCCAGTGATAAATCAGTGGTTGGTGAAACAATAACGGATGTGAAGTTTTCCGGCATTGCCTGGCAAGGAAATACAGGCTTTTATTACAGTAGCTATGATAAACCAGTTGAAGGAAGTCAGTTATCAGGACTTACGCAATATCATAAATTGTTTTTCCATCAATTGGGGACTCCGCAAAAAGACGATCAAATGATTTTTGGTGGCGATAAAACTCCGAGACGTTATATTGGAGCCGGTTTAACGGAGGATGAGGGCTACCTAATCATTTCTGCAGCAAATTCAACTTCTGGAAATGAGCTGTATATTAAAGACCTGACCGCTAAAAACGGAGCGATTGTTCCTGTAGTTTCTAATTTTGAAAAGAATAACAACATCATTGATAATATTGGATCTAAGCTGTTTATCTATACCAATCTAAATGCGCCAAATGGCCGCGTGGTGACGGTAGATGCCGCTAATCCAGGTGTTGAAAACTGGAAAGAGCTGATTAAAGAAACAGAAAACGTATTGAGCCCTTCTACGGGCGGTGGTAAATTGTTTGCCAATTATATTAAAGATGCCGTTTCGATGGTATTGCAATATGATATGAATGGTAAGAAAGAACATGAAATTAAACTTCCTGGGATTGGTACTGCTGGTGGTTTTGGAAGTAAAAAAGAAGACAAAGAGCTATACTATACCTTCACTTCCTATGTTTATCCTTCAACCATTTTTAAGTATACAATTGCTACCGGAAAATCAGAAGTATATAAAAAATCAGGAGTAGATTTTGATCCTGCAAACTATGAGTCAAAGCAGGTATTTTATCCTTCAAAAGATGGTACAAAGGTACCGATGATCATTACTTATAAAAAAGGGATAGTATTGAATGGTAAAAATCCTACTGTTTTATATGGTTATGGAGGTTTTAATGTGAGTCTGACTCCAGCATTTAGTACGGCTAATATTGTATTGATGGAGCAGGGGGGGATTTATGCTGTGGCCAATCTTCGCGGTGGTGGAGAGTATGGCGAAAAATGGCACCTGGCAGGCACAAAATTGCAAAAGCAAAATGTCTTTGATGATTTTATTGCTGCGGGAGAATTTCTGATTGCGAATAAATACACTTCAAAAGATTACCTGGCCAGTATGGGTGGTTCAAATGGTGGATTGCTGGTTGGCGCAACAATGGCACAACGTCCGGATTTGTTTAAGGTGGCCTTTCCTGCAGTGGGGGTGATGGATATGCTCCGTTACCATAAGTTTACTGCCGGTGCAGGTTGGAGCTATGACTATGGAACGGCTGAAGATTCAAAAGAGATGTTTGAATACCTGCATAAATATTCGCCGGTTCATGCCTTAAGACCAGGGGTTAAATATCCTGCTACGCTGATTTCAACTGCGGATCATGACGACCGTGTGGTTCCTGCTCACTCTTTTAAATTTGCAGCGACCTTACAGGAAGATCAGGCGGGGGATGCACCGGTTTTAATCAGCATTCAGACCAATGCAGGGCATGGTGCAGGGAAACCAACAGATAAAGCAATTGAAGAAATTGCAGACAGATGGGCTTTTCTGTTTTATAACATGGGGGTTAATTATAAAAAATAACCCCCATAAAGATTCATAAAGAGATGTGTTTGAATTCCTTATTTCATTAGATTAAGGAATTTGGGCACATCTTTTTCATTACTGGAGAATAAGATCAATTTTTTGTCTGCTCCGTAAAGGTATAATGATGGATATTGTTTAGGATGGAATAGTGGGATGAAAACATAGTCTTTATCTTGTAAGGTACTGACGTTTTTCATCGTTTTTAAAGGCTTGGCAAAAGTATCCACGAAATAATTAATGGAGCGGAAAACATCCTGAGAAACCAGGTACAGGTTCACATTTGACAGCTCCTTCGTGTTTTTGCTTAGGTTGCCCGCTACTTTCTGACAATGCTCGCAAGTGGCATCAAAGAACATGATCAGTGATTTTTTACCTTTAGGGATCTGATCTGTAGAAAATTTCGTGGTATTCTCCTTATAAAAAACAGCCTGAGGCATCGCTGATCCTGGGGCTAGTCCTTGCGCAAAGGCGCCAATTGAAAATGCAGTGAATAGAAAGGAAAAGAAAAGTGATTTCATAAATTCTTTTTATTGATTAATATTGGCAATATCGCGTTCTCATTTGAAGAATGTGTCATTTGAATTAAAAAATACAATTCCTATATTTAGCGCTTGAGGTACCAAAATGGAAAAAAGTAAGTTTAGTGGTCTGGCGGGAAAGGTGCTGATCTTAGTAATTATATTGCTGAATGTAGGCTGTGATCAAATCAGCAAGGCCATCGTAAGAGAACATATCGATTATTATGAAAATATAAAACTTTTCAGTGATCATTTTACGCTGACTAAAGTTGAAAATTCAGGTGCTTTTCTAAGCATGGGTGATTCCCTGCATTCGGGCGTTAAATTTGTGTTACTTTTATTATTACCAGTGCTGGTTTTAGCGATGGGTATCTATTTTGTGATGACTAGAAAAGATCTGAGTCCTAGTATGGTATTTGGTGTTTGCTGTGTGATTGGTGGGGGAATAGGTAATTTATACGATAGAATTCTTTATGGATCAGTTACAGATTTTCTGCACATTGATTTTATTATATTTCAAACCGGGGTTTTCAATGCTGCTGATATGTCCATTATGGGAGGTATGCTATTGATTATTCTTGATTCTTTTCAAAAGAAAAAAGCTATACGACAACTTCATCCAGAAGCATAGGAACGTCTGCTTTTTCAGGCAATCAAAGGTTGCCTTTATCCTTAAGCATTATAATAATTACGTTCATAGCGCTGTTTAAGCGTTGAAGAACGGCATTGTATTGCTTAATTTGATTTGTTAATGAATTTAGGCGCTTTCTTTGTGGTAGAGGATAGAAACATAATTCATTTACCATGAAAAGAAAACTATTATTGGCAGTAGCTCTGCTGTTCTCAGGCCTAACTTATGCTCAGGATATCCCTGCAAAAGACGTTCCTTTGGAGGTACGCAATTCCTTTCAAAAAGCATTTCCAAATGCCACTAAAGTTGAATGGGAATTGAAAGGCGATTTGTATAACGCAGATTTTGATATCGGCAGACGTGACCATGAAGTTTGGTTCACAAATAAAGGTGCCATAGTTAAGCATAAAAAAGAAATCAGTGCGAAAGAGCTACCGGTAGCAGTATCAAATGTCATCAAGAAAAATTATACTGGCTATAGAATTGATGATGTAGATCAGTTTCAAGAAGGAAAAGTAATCCTTTACAAAGTAGAACTGAAAAAAGTAGGAGATGAAAAGAAAATAGTTTTTGACGCCAAAGGAGGTATAGTCAACCGCATATTATAATTGCCTTATTTTAAAGTTTATACCCAGCACAAAACGTCATCCTGAATAAAATCATGATGACGTTTTGTGTTTATGGCTGACTTTCAGGCTTGGGATTTACATCTTTCTTACTTTCATTGGTCGAAGTTATGGTTAGTATTGGTTGGTTTGAGGCCACTTTTTTTGAAGACAGTCCTTTTACCCTTATAGTTGCAGCTGGTTCTTTAGCTACCTTACTATAACCTATAGTCGTTGTAGGAGCTGTGGTCACTTCTACTTTTTTGTCATCCCTTACAATTGGAGCTGCGAATTTTATGACTTGATTCTTTTTGCTTTTGGATGTTTTTTTAACAGGTTTTTTATCCCTCGTTATTATGGGAGGTGGAAATTTGATCTTGCTAACTGCTCCTGGAGGGGGCGGTGGTGGTGGCAACTTGATTTTGCTAACTGCTCCTGGCGGCGGCGGTGGTGGGAATTTTGGTGTTTTGACTGGCTTGGGTTTAACCGGTTCCTGGTTTTTCGGCGATTGAATTGCCTGTTGTTTCTCTGCCGGACTGATATTGCTAGCTACCCTTTCCGGGTATAAATCTACCAGACTATAATCCTTAGTGAATGCCATCGTGGATGTTCCTAACATTGCAGCGGCAATTGGCAATGCAAACAGAATTTTGAGCCTGGCTCTTCCTGTTGATTTTTCTTTGTTTAACATGTTGATTCTTTGTTTTAGTACGGATTGATTAAAGATGTGATTACTCAAAGGGTTGGCTTCCATTCCAAAAGAATTCTTAATCAGAAATAAGGCATAATCATATTTTCCAATCTCTTTTAAAGTGGTCTGTTCGTCGGCAATGTATTCATGTAGGAGTTTAATGTCTTTTTTAATTAAATAAGTAATGGGATTAAACCAGTTCAGTATCTGAATGATTTCGAAAAAGATAATGTCCAGACTATGTCCCTGACGAATGTGTACCAATTCATGTTTCAAAATGGTTTCTTTTCCTTGAACATCAGATTGGATGAATAAGAGATTGAAAAATGAAAAGGCGGCATTGTGATGATTTAAAATCACATAAGTAACCTTGTCTTTTTGATAGCGTTTAGATCTTCTGGAAAGTGCGAAAATCTGATAAAGGTCTCTTAATAGTTTTAAAATAAAGAAAATAGCTACTCCTGAATAGAGGACGTAAATTGCCAGATCCAGGTCTGGGAAGGCTGATTCCTGATTGCCAGTTTCCAGCAAAACAGGATTTACTACTTGCTCAATTCGGCTTTCAAACAGCTGATTCAGGTAACCTATTTGTAATAAAGGTAAGCTGAAAGCCATTAAAGTGCTGAGGATTAAAAAGAACCTGTTGGTCGAATAAAAGGTTTCATTGTGCAGCAACAAGCGGTAACAGCCGTAAAAAACGGCGAGGTATAAGTTAGCCTCCAGAAGATAATAGAACCAGTTCATCATTTCTTGTTTTTAAGTTTTTCTGCCATTTGTATCAACTCATCCAATGCCTCCATATCCATATTTTTCTCTTTTACGAGGAAAGACACCAGACTTTCATAGGAGTTTTCAAAATAGTTGTTCATTACCTTATCAAATGCAAAGTGTTTATACTGGTCTTCCGTAATGACTGGAAAATAGATATGGGTATTGCCTACGGCCCGATGGTCAATAAAACCTTTGCCTTCTAATACGCGGATTACAGTAGATACGGTATTATAGGCTGGTTTTGGGGGCTCCATTCTTTCAATTACGTCCTTGGTTAAGCCTTCTTTTATTTCCCATAGAATCAACATCACTTGTTCTTCTGCCTTTGTAAGTTCTCTCATTTTATAACGGTATTAATTGTTAATTAAAGCTACGACTATTTTTATAGTTAGCAAACTATTTATGTAGTTTTCTAACTATTATTGTAGTTTTGCTATGTAAGTAGCTGTAATACAGGTGTTAAAAATTCAAAAATTTCCAGTAACTGATTCAACTTCATGTCGATACAGCTTGGGGGAACTTTGTTTTTTATGGAATAGGGGGAAGCCTCAATGGCTTTGTTCGGGCCAATTGAGTAGCATGGAGTGTGTTTTTTTAAGGAAAAATTAAGGTGAAGGTAGTACCTTCCTTTACCTTTGAGCTCACCAGGATCTCGATATCATGGTATAGTGCAATACTTTTTACGATGGAAAGGCCCAGCCCATAACCTACATTTTCAGTCAGGTTGGCCTTTCTAAAGCGATCAAAGATGAAATCCAGGTCTTCTTCAGCAATTCCGATTCCGGTATCCTGAATCACGATGGCATAAGCATTTTCAGCTGTGTATTTATCGCTGATCAGGATCTTTCCTTGATAAACATTGTATTTGATGGCATTATTAATCAGGTTGTAGAACAATTGGAACAACAAGTCCTGGTTCACATTGGTCAATCGCTGATCGATGCTTAGTTCTACTTTGAGGTCAATTTCCTGATCAAGCAGCCGGTGATTAATTTCTTCCAATACTTCATTGATGATTACAGAAGGTTGGATGCTGGCAGATTTTAGAAACTGTTGGTTTTCAATTCTGGAGATGAGCAATAGGGAGTTGGAAATTTTCTTGAGACGGCTCAATGTTTTCATCATCTCAATAATTTTCAATACAGCACTTTCCGAAAGAGTTTCATCTCCCAATAAGTTTTCCATCTTGTTTTGCAGGATACTGATTGGGGTCATTAATTCATGAGAAGCGTTGGCAGTAAACTCTCTTTCCTTTTCAAAAGCTTCATTGATCTGGTCCATCAAAAGAATTAGTGATTCATCCAGGTATTTAAAGTCCTGCGTGCTGGTGGGCACAGGAGGAGAATGGTCTTTAAACGGGAATTTTCTATTGATCAGTTTACTTTTTATGATTTTACCTAATGGTCTGATCAGAATCCGGGTAAAGATGAGGTCTATTAAGAGGGTGAGGGCGATGAGGCCCATCAGTACATACAAAGCTGTTTTTTGTAAAGTTTTGTTGTATTGGTTGATGCTGCTGAGGGTTTTACCAATTTCCAACAAGTAATTTTTCTGGTCGTAACTGAAAGTATGAATGAGAATTTTATAGGTCAACGTATCTCGTTCTACAATCCTTTGAGCAGTTTTTATAGTGTCTATGTATAGGTTTTTTGCAGCAGGTTCCAGTGCGATATACTCTTCCTTAAGCATGGTATAACTTCCATAACTATCATCGCCCTGCAGGTAATGTTCGATGCCGTTCTTCTGTACGACATCGATCACCTTGTTTTGTTGACTTCGTAGAGAGTAATTGGTGTATTCAGAAACAATCCGATTGACCAGAAAAGGTAATGAAAAGACAAATAACAAGACAACAGCCAGTTTAGAACTGGTGATAAACAGGATGAGCTTTGATGATAATTTCATTTATTTTCTTATTCTGTAGCCTACACCACGCACGGTTTCCAGGAAATCTGCGGGGGCCCAGGCATTCAATTTTTTTCTGATGTTCTTAATGTGTGCATCGATATAGTTGGAATCATAATCGTCGTCTGCAAAAGTACCCCATATGTGTTCACTGAGCTGCATTCTGGTCAGCACGCGGTTGTTATGGAGGAAAAGATAACTCAGTAGGTCAAATTCTTTTCTGGAAAGCTCTATTTGATTCTCTTGAAATAGGATCAGCCTTTTTTGCAAATCAAGTTGAAAATCTCCCAATTGCAATAATTCCTCTTTGATGTTGAATTTCCGTCGGGCAATGGCTTGCATTCTGGATTGTAGTTCCAATAAGGAAAAGGGTTTCGGAAGATAATCGTCCGCCCCAAGGTCTAGTCCGGCAATGCGGTCTTCCAGGTTTCCCCTGGCCGTTAGGATGATGTATGCAGCATCAGGGTTATGTTTTTTTGCTTTAGGCAAGAGGCTAAGGCCGTCGCCATCCGGAAGCCCGAGATCCAGCAGAATAAAATCGTAACTGTTACTTTCCATTTTCTCCAGACCATCTTTAATGGTATGGGCCAGATCACAGATATAGAAAGCCTTTTTCAGGAAGTCTTCCATTTCATATGCCAGCGTTTTTTCATCTTCTACAATCAGAACTTTCATGCTGGTTTTTTAGTCTCTTTTTCTTTTATTATCCCTGGATGGGCGCTCTCTTTTTTCAGGTTTTACTTCTCCTGGCTTTTCCTGTCTCCTGGATTGTGGAACTTCTTTAACATCAGGTTTCTTCCTTTCCTTGCCACGTTCCTGTCTCTTATCTCTATTGTCCTGATAAAAAAAATCCTTTGAACTGATGTTTTTCTCTTTGGAAAACAAGGGCATAGTGGAGGTTTCGCTGGCAAAAGAACCAAGGGGAAGTCCTAAGAAAAGTAGGGCTGTGGTATATGAACGTAAGAATTTAATATTGCTCATGATGTAAATATATGGAAAGTTTGCCTCTTCCGAGGCAAACTAGCCCTCCCTCATTAAAACATTGTGTGTGTGTTTTATTATCCGCGCCACTTGTATTGAATGATACGAAGATGAGGACTCAACATGAAAATAAGATGAAAAAAAAGAATAATTAAATAAATCTAAAATTTCATGTTCATTTCATGTTCGCTATAGACATTTGAATCAACAAACACACAAATGAAACATTAAACATAGGGTTATGAAAAAGTTAATAGTATTAGGGCTACTTGGAGTAATAGGATGGATGCCCTTTAAGGCTTCGGCACAAATCAGTGTCAGTTTGAATATTGGTTCTCAACCATTATGGGGACCTGTAGGCTATGATCATGTAGATAGTTATTATTTACCGGATATAGAATGCTATTACAGTGTACCGAGACGTCAGTTTATTTATATGGATGGTGGTCGTTGGATATATGCTTCGAACCTGCCTTCAAGATATAGAGGATATGACCTATATAGTGGTTATAAAGTGGTAGTCAATTCGAGAGATCCTTACCGTGATTTTCATTCTCACCGCGTAAATTATGCGAGATATAGAAATGTAAGAACCCAACAGGTGATCAGACATAGCCATGATTCGAGATATTATGTGGTAAAAGGTCATCCTTATTATGGCAGAGGCGATAGACGTGTTTATAGAGATAACGACAGAGGCCACGATAATTGGAAAGGTAATAAGAGATATGACCGCGACAATGATGATCGCTATGAGAGAAGAGAAAATGGACGTGGAGATCATGGTGATAGAAGAGGTAGAAATGAAGGTAGAGGAGATCGTGGTGGCGACAGAGGGCATGATCGTGGCAACAGAGGCCATGGTAGAGGTTAATCATTTGATGATAAAAGACAATTGAGATGAAAAAGTTAATGATCATAAGTTTGCTTGGAGCAATGGGGATATTATCCTCACCGGCAACTGCACAAATCAGCTTAAATGTAAATATTGGATCCCAACCTTTATGGGGTCCGGTAGGCTACGACCATGTAGAGTATTATTACCTGCCTGATGTAGAAAGCTATTATTACGTTCCAAAGCAACAGTTTGTATATCAGGATAGAGGAAGATGGATTTTTTCAAGAACCTTACCTTCAAGATACAGAAGTTACGACTTGTATAGTGGCTATAAGGTAGTAGTGAATTCCAGAGATCCTTATCGTAATTTTGATCGGGATCGCCGTCAGTATGCGAGGTATAAAAATGTACGTACGCAGCAAGTGATTCGAAATAGTAATGATAAGCGGTATTATGTAGTGAAAGGCCATCCACATGGAATGCCTCCAGGACAGGCAAAGAAATATCCATCAAGGGTTGAAAGGCCACAAGCGAGAGACAATGATAGGAATCAGCGAGGAAACGATCATGATAGAAAAGGGAATGGCCCTGAAAAGCGTGGTAATGATAAGGGCAGAGGCCATTAAGTAGAAACACACACAAATAGACGATAGGTAATTAACCCGTCTTTGCTTCAGGTAAAGGCTGGTTAATTGAAAGAGCGCCTGATCTCATAAGATCAGGCGCTCTTTTTTGACTAGAGTCTATTTATTATTGATCAGTTTTAGGATTGCTTTTTGTTCTAATCCTGTTGGAGCCAGTATTCCAATGCTTAGAATGGTATACACCTCTCCAGCTTTAAATTCTGCGTCTACCAGTTCAGATTTCATTTCTCCTGTGGCTTTGTCTTTAATTTGTAGCGTCTGTTTTTTAGCTTCTACTTCAATAAAGGTACTGTTTGCTTTGTAGGCTTTATCGCCGATTAGGATTGCACCATCTTTAACACCTAGATCTAATGCCGCTGCATCAGGTGATAGGTTGATGAAACGGATCATTGCTTTGTCCGTTGGCCGCTTAGCAATTTCATCATTGATCACTAAATAATCCAGTTTATCATCTTTTCCAATTAGAAAAAGAGAATAAGACTTGTTATTTTCCATAGCTACTTTTTTAGTAATCAAGCTTTCTGTACTACTCGCAGTTGTAAATTTAATGGAGTGTTCACCAGGAGCGATTCTAGAATAAGGCATGGCGCCACCAAATGGAAGCGCACCAGTATTTGCCTGTCCGCCGTTTACATAAATATTGTAAGTAGCAGGCGTAGGGGAGGTGTTAACGAACATCACTGCAGCAACTTCCGGAGTTGGAGCTTCTTTAGTAGAGCAGCTGCTAAGAAATAAAACGCTCATTGCGACTAAGGTGCCGGTCATCAGCTTGTTTAAGCTTCCGGTAATTTTGATTGTAGAAAGATTCATATAAAATGAGTTTTAGATTGTTGTTTGCTAAAACGAGCGGACTTACTCAAACGCTACAGTCGCCTAAATGAAACAGGAGAGCGGAATTGGGAATGAAATTTGTATACCTTTTAAGATGAGAGTTATTCTAGGTTCGGACCATGCAGGGTTCCCGTATAAGACGATATTAGCTGCAACATTGCAAGAGGCAGGGTATGAGGTGCTTGATCTAGGCACGCATACCGTTAGTCCGAGTGACTACCCTGATCATGCTGCAATGGTTGCGGAGGCGATTCTCAATCAGGAAGGAGATCGGGGGATTTTAATTTGTGGCAGTGCGGTTGGTGTAAGTATTGCTGCAAATAAATTTAAAGGCATCCGTGCTGGTGTGTGTCATGATACTTACTCTGCCCATCAATCGGTAGAGCATGACGATGTTAATATCCTATGCCTGGGCGCGCGCGTTATTGGTTTGGAGTTGGCAAAAGATATTGTTTTTGCGTTTTTAAAAGCCGAGTTTTCTGCTGAGGAACGTCATGTTAAACGCTTGGCAAAGATTGCGGCAATAGAAGCAAGCTGGACAATTAAAAAGGACGAATAGGATCTTTATTTGATGTTGATAACTATGTGTAAAACCTGTTGATAACAAGTTGACAACCTGTTGACAATATATTGTAAATAATTCACAATTATCTTTGCATTAGTTAGTTATAGTTTGTAAATTAGATGTATCAAAAGGGAAGTTCTTTAGCCGTTTGAAAGAAAGACTTCAAAAAGAATATGTGCCGAAGGGCAAAAGATTCTGAAGCTTTCAAAGAATAAGTAAAAGATCAAATTCGAAGGAAACGGAGAAAATGATGCTTAAAATACCTACACTGTTTAGAGCAGGTATATTCACTATATTCGGGACAAACATTAAACTAATTCATTGTTCTACGGAAGGATGAGCAAAGTAAATTTCTGAGGGATCAAAGTTGAAATACACTAAGAGTAACAAAGGAGGTTAGAATGACAGAGATTTTGATGCTTTTTCAATGCTACGGCAACGAAAAGGTGGAAACGGAGAACCAAATCGCTAGAAGAGGGACTCCGTTTTCTTTTTGCCCATTTTTTCTGGACTGCATCCCCCATACATCCCATTAATTCCTTTTAGCAGGCTTATTGTTAACTAAAAGATTTCTTAACATTAAGGGAACATGTCTGAGGTAGATTTGGAGAAATTACCTTGGGGGGATCATCAAATGATATCAGAAACTGAATTGCTTTCGCTACTACGGCGTGGAGAACATACAGCAATGGAGGATATTTACCAGTATTATTGGGAGGATGTTTTGGATGCGGCTTATAAGCGCTTGCGTGATGAAGAAATTGCCCAGGACATTTGTCAGGAGATTTTCATCTCCCTATGGGAAAACCGGGAGCGTGTTCAGGTGAAAGGACCACTGTCTGCTTATTTCCTTGGCGCGGTAAAATATCGTGTGATCAATTATTTTCGTTCTTCCCAGATTAAAGAAAAACATCAGGAAGATTTGCGCCTATTGGTTTATGGAGAAACTGAATTTTCTGCAGCAGAGGGTTTAATGCTCAAAGAGCTGCACCAGCAGGTGGAGGAGGCGATCCAGGAGCTCCCCGAAAAAATGAGAGTAGTGTTTTCTATGAGCCGACAGGAGGAGAAATCCATCAGAGAGATTGCTGAGGAATTGGATCTCTCCGCTCAAACGGTAAAAAATCAAATCTCATCTGCACTAAAAGTCATGAAGAAAAGATTGTCTTATCTGGTGTTTCTTCTTTTGATCCTTCTTTATATAAACTTAACCCAAGCTTAACAGACTTCGCTAGTACCATCTTTCATTTCATTTGACTTAGGTGTAGATGACAAAGGAAGAACAAGCGCAATCGCTGCTCAGTAAATATTTAAATGGAGAGACCAGTTCGGAAGAAGCGGCACAGGTAGAACAATGGTACCATTCTTATGAAACACAGGCGCCAATAGCAAAGGGTAGGAAATCTGAAATTGCCGCTGCGGTACTTTTAAATTTGCAGGAGGAAATGCAGCAGAAAGCGACAGGTAAAACTTACGCGCTTACTTCGTTATCGCAATTGGGGAAAATTGCAGCGGCAGTCTTTGTTGTGATGGCAACTGGGCTTGGTTATTGGTCTTTTCAAAAGAAAGCAGTGGTTGAAGAAAGATTTTTCACCCTGAACACCAGCGCCACAGAAAAGAAAATTGTAGTTTTTAGTGATGGTTCCAAAGTCATCATGGCGCCCCTTGCGCAATTGGTATATCCACAAAAATTCAATAAGCAGGATAGAACCATTGCGCTGACTGAGGGAGAAGCTTTTTTCAATATTGCTCATGAGGAAAATAGAACTTTCATCGTGAAAACCAGCAACCAGCTTTACACAAAAGTACTGGGGACTTCCTTTCGGATTAAATCTTTTAAAAATCAGCCTCGCATTTCTATTCAGGTAGCCACAGGAAAAGTGGCCGTTGGAAATACACATCAGGTATTTGGAACATTGGTTAAAGGACAAGAGATTTCTTATGATAAAATAAATCAGTCGGCCGAAATAAAACAAACCGCAATCCCGCTACCAGTGGAGCTTAAGTTTGAGGGTATTGCCCTGGAAGATTTAATCGCCAAACTGGAATATGCCTACAATATTCATATCACATTAGCTAGTCCTACGCTAGAGAAATTAAAATGTACTGGAATTTTTAATACCAAACAAAGCCCTGAAGAGATTCTGGAGATCATCTGTAGCCTCCATCAATTGAAATTCAGTGTAACCGAAAATCATAAAACCTTTAATGTGTATAGAAAATGAGGATATAAATCGAATCAATAAACCGGTACTGATCAGATCAGTACCGGTAAATGTAAAACCGGCTTCCTAACGACAATTACAAAGCCGGAATATTTTAAAACCCTATCAAAGTTATAAAACAACTAAAAATATGAAAAAATCCTCAGTAAAGAGGTCACCAGCTCTTTTGAAAGCCATGAAATATTCATTGTTAACTTTTTCTATACTCTGCACCTTTTGCGGTGCATTATCTGCCTCCTCTACGATGGCGCAGGTATTAGAGAAAAGCAGGGTAACGATTAAGGTCGGCCCGAACCGTGCTACTGTCGCGATCCTCAAAGAAATTGAAGCAAGTACCGGACTTCATTTTGTATACAATCCGGATGCGGTACGCAACCATCAGATTCAGGAAAATGCAGCATTAAAAAATGAGCGCGTTTCTTCCTTACTAACCCTAATGGGATTTAGTTTCCAGGAGAAGGCCGGCCATATTATCCTTAGAAAAATCCCTGTTCCGGCAGCCAAACCAGACCGCAATGTTTCTGGAAAGGTGACAGATTCTTTAGGGATGGCGATGCCGGGTGTATCGGTAAAGGTGTTAGGTATGCCCAGAGCCACCACTACTGATGTAGATGGAAAGTTTAGGATCGCGGTTGGCGAAAATGCTAGCTTATCCTTTTCCATGGTAGGTTATAAAACAAAAACGCTGAAAGTAGAGGGAAATCAGGAACTCAATGTGGTGTTGATGGAAGATAAATCATTGCTATCGGAAGTGGTAGTGGTGGGTTATGGAACACAAAAGAAAGCAACGCTATCAGGTGCGGTGAGTACCGTTTCTTTAGATAAGGTCTCTTCAAGATCAGTAAATAGTATTGGAGAGGTACTGGCAGGAAAAGCGCCTGGCGTGATCGTAACCAATGAAGGTGGTGATCCAACTTCTGGCCCGAGGGTGAACATCAGGGGTTCTGGTGGGATCAATGGAGAGAATGTACTTTATGTAGTTGATGGTTCTATTTTTCCGGGAACTCCAGTGCTTAATCCAAATGATATCGAGGCTATTTCTGTATTGAAGGATGGTGCCGCGGCAATTTATGGAGCAAGGGCATCTGGTGGTGTGGTCTTAATCACCACAAAAAAAGGGAAGACCGGTAAAATGGAAATTAACTTCGATGCGAAAGCTGGTGCGCAAAGTGCCTGGAGAAAATTAACGCCGCTAAACGCCGAACAAAGGGCTATGGTTGCGGAAACCGCCGCAAAGAATGGGAAAACGGCATTACTTCCTGCTTTTGATGCATCGAAATACCCGGAAGGAAGAATTACCCGTACCAATTGGATGGATGAGGTATTCAGAACTGGAAAAACGCAGGATTATAACCTTGGACTTTCTGGTGGATCTGAAAAATCAACGATGTATTTAAGTTTCAACTACCGTAAAGCCGAAGGCATTGTATTGAATACGGAGGTACAGCGTTTTAATTTTAGAATCAATTCTGATCATAAATTGAACTCCTGGTTGAAAATTGGAGAAAACCTCTCATTTAGCAGCACGAATGGAAGAGGTGCAAATACGAGTAGTGATTATACGGGAGCGTTATTATCTGCGATTTATTATCCGGCTAATGGAACTCCATATAACCCGGATGGCAGTTTTGCTGGTTTACCGGGTGGCGCTTTTGCCGGCGACTATGGAGACATTGTGAATCCGGTTGCAGAATTGAAACGAATTGACATCAACAGGCCTGAGAATGTACTTTTGATTAATCCATATGTGATTTTGGACCTTGCAAAAGGTTTGACGTTTAAGTCGAACTTTAGCTTAACAAAGGAATTTAGCAATAGAAAAATTTTCACACCAAAACGTCCGGAAGTTGGAAAGCCTGTACTGATCAACTCTTTGGAAGAAGGCTCAGGTAGGAAAAATGACCTCTTAGCTGAACAGATTTTGAGTTATAAAACGATAATCGGAAGTCATCAATTAGATTTCACTGGGGGTTTATCTTTTCAGAAAACCAGGTACGATGAATTTTATGTAGTGGGTAAGGGTTTTGATGATGAAGCACCTTCCAAAAGATATCTGGTGAACGCTTCTGTATTTGAACCGGCGGTGAGCAGGATGCAAGAAACAGCCCTGTCCTCATTATTTTTTAGAGCGAATTATAATTACAAGGAAAAATACCTGTTGTCTTTGATTGGTCGTCGTGATGGAACATCTATGGTTCCTAAAGCGAAGAATAAATTTGGAGATTATTACTCTGCTTCTGCAGGTTGGGTGCTGACAAAGGAGAATTTCCTCAAAGAAAGTACCTGGTTAAGTGAATTGAAACTGAGAGGCAGTTATGGGGTATTGGGAAATCTAGGGAGTTTAGCTCCTTCGGATGTGAGCCCTTTATTGGTGAGTACCTTGTCGTATTTTGGTCAGACACCTGCTAGTGCAAATGGCTATGTATCCACTGTGTTAGAGAATCCAAACCTGACCTGGGCACAATCGAAACAAACCAATTTTGGTTTGGATCTTGGTATTATGAAAAACACTTTTACCTTAACCGCAGATTATTTTATCAAAAATACCGATAGAATGATCTTCACCAAACAGCTTCCAGGTACCGCAGGTTTAGAAACGCAAACCATTAATGCAGGTTTGATCAGGGATAATGGGGTTGAATTGGGGATCAGCTATAACAGTAATGCTCAGAAAGCATTTACTTACACGATCGGTGCAACCTTAACGAAGGTGAATAATAAAGTGATTAAGCTGGCTCCTGGTTCAGAAAGCTTTCCGGTAAATAAGAACTTTAGAAATGAATTGGCTCCATTGTTCATCAAAGAAGGACAGCCTTTATACAGTTATTACGTTTTGAAAACTCAAGGAATCTTCCAGACTCAGGCAGAAGTGGATAGTTATACGAATGCTAAGGGTGAAAAAATTCAGCCTAAGGCAAAACCTGGAGATTTTAAATTTGCGGATCTGGATAAAAGTGGTTCCATTGATGGTGGGGATCGTTATTTTGCGGGTAGTGCATATCCTGATTTCTCATATGGCTTCAGCTTTAATGCTGCTTACAAAAACTTTGACCTGAATATTTTTGCTCAGGGTGTACAAGGGAATAAGTTGTTCAATGCAGTAAAGAGAACGACGTACAGTGCCAGTGGACCATCTTACAATAAATTAACGGGTATTCTTGATGCCTGGTCGCCGGAAAATCCAGGGGCTAAAGTTCCGATCATTTCTACTTCTGATGACAATGGAAACTTTAATGCCTCTGATTTTTATATCGAAAATGGTTCTTATTTACGCATTCGTAATGTGACCCTCGGTTATACTCTTCCTAAATTAATCACCAACAAATTGAAAACAGGAGCCATTCGCGTGTATGGTACTGCAAACAACCTATTTACCATTACTAATTATTCAGGTTTTGATCCGGAAATCGGAATGGATAACTATGGAATGGATGTAGGCAGGTATCCTCAGGCAAGAAGTTTTCTCCTGGGTCTTAGTGTGAATTTGTAATTATCAAAAGAAAGAAAAATGAAACAAAATATAAAGTATCTGGCCATTGTAGCATTGGCAGTTTTAAGCTCATGTAAACATCAATTGAATATCATTCCGGAGGGAGCCCCATCTGCTCAGAATTTCTGGAAAACACCGGAGGATGCGTTGAAAGCAGAAAATGGTTTGTATGAGAAGTATAATGATGAGAATTTTTATGGGCGAGGGATGTTCTGGTTCATCAATGCGAGTGATGATATGGTGACAGGCAGGAATAAACCGGAGGCTGATAATATTAAAAACTTCAACAAAACATATGTTGGTGGGGGATATACAGAAACGCAATGGTCTATGCGTTATGCAGTGATTAAACGTGCAAATGATATCATAAAGAATGTTCCGGCCATTCCTATGGATGAAAACCTAAAGAAACAAGTGATTGGTGATGCTTACTTTAATGCGGCATTGGTGTATTTTCAGTTGGCAGCAAATTATGGAAATGAAAAAGCAGGGATACCTATTGTAAGCCTGGAAACAGACCCCTCTAAAGCCATTCCGCGAGCGAAAAATGTGAATGAGAATTATGACTACATCATTCAGCTATTTTTGAAGGCAGCAGATCAATTGCCATATTTTAAGGATATGAAAGCTACGGATTATGGAAAAGCACATAAAACGGCTGCCTGGGCATATTTATCGAAGGTATACCTGTATAAAAAGGATTATCCGAATGCAGCAAAATATGCGGATATGGTGATCAATTCTGGTCAGCATGACTTGGTAACGACTAAGTTTTCAGATGTTTTCAAAGCAGCAAACAACTGGTCAAAAGAATACATCTGGTCTGTGGTGTGTACGCCAAGTGGTGGTGGTACAGGCTGGGGAAGTAAGCTTCCTGGTGTCATGTTAACCAATAAAGGATGGGGTATTTACAATGGCTGGGGCTATTATCTGCCGACTAAGGAGTTGTATGATTCCTATGAAGCGAATGATCAGCGTAGAGAAGCAACTATTTTGAAGACCGGTGATAAGTTCTTCTACTTTGGTCAGGAGCGTAGTTTTACTAAAGATGGTGGGGCAACTTCAGACTATCAGTTTAAAAAATATATGGAGCCATTCTCTTATGAGAATCCAATACCGACGCATGTGAATCCGAATGGTGACAATGGGACTACCGATTTGAATGTGCCTTTGATGCGTTATGCGGAAGTATTGTTGATCAAAGCAGAAGCAGCGATCATGAGTTCCGGAGCAGGAGCCGGTGATACGGAATTGAATAAGATTAGAGTACGTGCCGGATTATTGGCCAAAGCAGGAATGGGATTGGCTGATTTGAAAAGGGAACGTCGTAGTGAGCTTGCTGGTGAATGGGCAGATCGACATAGAGATTTAGTGCGCTGGGGCGATGCTCAGGCCACATATGCCTTGCCATTGCATGATTCACAAGGGAATGTGATCTGGCCATCCAGAGCATTTAACCCTCAGGTTCATGATGTATGGGCGGTGCCACAAAGAGAAATTGACAATAGTGCTGGGGTAATTACTCAAAATCCAGGTTGGTAATGTATAGGAAAAACATCCTCCGCTCAGCGGTATTTGCAATTGCGTTATTTGCCTTGGATGCAAGGGCACAGCAACACACTTTAAGTTATAATGCTGGTCATAGTCATAACGATTACCACCAAAATATCCCCTTACTGACCGCGTATTACGCGGGTATGGGGGCTATTGAAGCCGATGTTTTCTTGAAAGATGGCGTTTTGTATGTGGCACATGATCGTTCAGAAATTAAGGTAGAGGCTACATTGAAAGGACTTTACCTGGATCCTTTAGCTAAATTTTATCGGCAGAATAGCAATAAGCCTTATGCCGACGCGAAAATGAAACTGCAATTGGTGGTTGATATTAAAGAAAATTATCCAGCGGTTCTGGCGCAATTGATCAAAGACCTTTCCGCTTATCCGGGAGTTTTCAATGATCAACTTAATCCAGATGCGATCCACATTGTCATTAGTGGAGATATGCCTAAACCTCAGGATTTTGGTAATTATCCGGTCTACTTTTCTTTTGATGGTAGACCGAATGTAGAGTATACACCTGATCAATTGAAAAGAATCGCCATGATCAGCGATGATTTGAAGAATTATACGGCATGGAATGGAAAAGGAAATCCGACGCCAGGGGATCTTGCGACCCTAAAGAAGTTGATTGATGCTGCACATTCGCAACATAAGCCCTTTAGGTTTTGGGGAACGCAAGACAGTCCCAATACCTGGATTGTTTTGGAAAGACTTGGGGCAGATTGGATCAATACGGATCAGCCGGGGAAATTAAAGGATTTCTATCTTCATAAGGATAAGCTGACTTATACCAATCCGGTCGCTTATTCGGTATACGAACCGGAGTATAAAGTAGACGGACTGCATAAACCGGTTAAAAATGTGATTCTATTGATCGGTGACGGAATGGGCCTGGCGCAGATTCATGCAGGCTATATTGCCAATCATGGACAGCTAAATATCAGCAATGTTCGGCATATTGGTTTTTCTCAAACGGCTGCTGCCGATGCCGGAAATACCGATTCTGCTGCTGGAGCTACTGCAATGGCTGTTGGTGAGAAAACGAATAACCGCTATATCGGTGTTGCTGCGGATGGGCGAAAACTAACCAATCTTGTGGATACCTTGGCTGGTTATGGGATTAAGAGTGGGATCATTAGTGTAGGGGATATGACTGATGCAACTCCTGCCGCATTTTACGCACATCAGCCGGATCGGGCAATGTCGGAAGAGATTGCTGCAGATTTGTTGCAGAGTAAAGCAGAGATTTTACTAGGCTCCAATCAAAAAAGTTTCCTGAAAAATAAAGACAGGGAATTGATGAACAAATTGAAAGCTCAGGGTTTTCAATTGAGTACTCAAAGCTCTGATTTTTTTAAACAAACAGGGGGCAGACAATTGGTTTTATTACCGGATATTGACACCAGACCTGTAAAGGATGGCCGTGGAGATTTACTCAAAGCCAGTTTGGACCATAGCCTGAAAATGTTGTCGGCTAATAAACCAGGATTTTTCATCATGGCAGAAGGGGCGCAAATTGATTATGGGGGGCATGTGAATGATCTGCCTTATGTAGTAACGGAACTTCATGATTTCGATAAGGCAGTGGCGGCAGCGCTAAAATTCGCAGATCAAAATAAAGAGACCTTAGTGTTGATTACTGCTGATCATGAGACCGGTGGATTAACCTTATTGGATGCCTCCGCAGAAAAAGGGATGATAACAGGTTCATTTAGCACCAATGACCATACGAACATTATGGTTCCGGTTTTCGCTTATGGCCCCGGATCAGCAGAATTTATGGGCACTTATCCTAATCATGAGCTGTTTCATAAGATTCTTAAAGTAATGGAATTGAAAAATAAAAAAAAGCAGGATAAAAAGTAGTTCAGCGAAGCCTGATTTATGCCCCCAAACTCAACTATACAAGCCTTCGGAATGCGCAAAATTTCCGGAATGGCGCAGTTGTAATTTGGGGGCATTTTTTTTTGAAAGGAGAGCTGGAAGATTGGCGAAATTTCGGTAATTTTAAGTACCATGACTAAACCTTCCTTAAAGCGTAATTCTGCGAAAAAAAAGATCTTTGTACTGGATACTTCAGTGATTCTGTATGATCATAATGCCTTTAATAATTTTCAGGAACATGATGTAGCGATTCCCATACAGGTATTGGAAGAGCTGGACAATATGAAAAATGGGAATGAAACCAGAAACGCAGAGGCCAGAAGTTTCATACGTTTAATGGACCAGGCTTCCGGAGAAAAGATGATGAACCAATGGATCCCTTTGAAAGGGGCGAAACAAGGGCATTTTAAAGTGGTGATGGATCGAAAACCTGCAGTTCTGGATGCGGAAGTTATTTTTGGTACAGATAAATTTGACCATCGCATTTTGAATGCGGCATTGAGTCTACAAGAAGAGTTTCCGGAAAAAAAGGTGGTGCTGGTTTCCAAAGACATTTGTTTACGGTTAAAAGCGAAGTCATTGGACCTTCATGCGGAAGATTATGAAACAGGGAAGGTAAAGAATCTGGAGGCACTGTATACCGGAAAAACAATTCTTCCAAATGTAGATGCCCAGCTTTTTGATGCTTTAAAGAATGAAGGTAGTGTTTCAGCTGCGGCTTTGGAGCTGGGAACAATAGAGGGGAATCATTTTTATGTCCTGAAAAGCAAAAGAAAAACTCAGACCGCTTACTATGATGTTCAAACTGATCGCTTGATTCGGGTTAAGTCTCAAAAAGTTTTCAATATCTCCCCTAGAAACGAGGAGCAGAGTATGGCTATCGACGCTTTAATGAATCCTTCAGTAAAGCTGGTGACTATTCAAGGTAAGGCAGGCACAGGGAAAACCTTGCTGGCAATTGCTTGTGCTTTGGAATTGCGCAAAGATTACCGACAGATTTATGTAACCAGGCCAATTGTAGCCCTAAGCAATAAGGACATTGGTTTTCTACCTGGTGATGCGAAATCTAAGATTGATCCTTACATGGCGCCAATATGGGATAACCTGAGGTTCATTAAAGAACAATATCAACATGATCCTAAAACTCAGGCCAGGATTGAAGAATTTGTACATACCGAGAAGATTTTGATCGCCCCATTGGCTTATATCCGAGGGAGAACGCTTACGAAAATCTTTTTTATCGTAGATGAAGCACAGAATCTGACCCCTCATGAAATCAAAACTATTATCTCCCGGGCGGGCGAAGAAACTAAGATTGTATTTACGGGTGATATCTATCAGATTGATACACCCTATCTGGATGCAGAAAGTAATGGTTTATCTTACCTGATTGAAAGTGCGAAAAACCATTCGTTGTATGCACACATTACTTTGGATAAAGGGGAACGTAGCGAGTTGGCCAATCTTGCCAATGATTTGTTGTAATGATGATCACCTGGCTTTATGTGCTAAGAGTTTTTTATCATTTCATCTTTGTTATACGTAAAAAAAAAACCGCTCTTCCTTAGAACGGTTTTTCGTTTTGTAGCTGAGGCTATTAAAGTGATCAGGACTAAAGTGATTGCAGGTTACAGTTTTGCGATCACAAAATCTGTTTGGTTTAATTTTGAGACATTATTTCTAACCAGGTGGTGTTCATTTGATGATCCGCTTAATTTTAAATCAGATTCACCGCTCATCTCTGTGTAAAGACTACCAACAACTGCATTCACTTTTGCTTTAGCGTTATCTTTTAAGAAAATCTGTAGGACGGCCAGGTCAAATGTTCCACGGGTTTTTACCGTTGCAGTTTCTGCAGCATCAATTCTTTGCAAGTCTTTTACATGGACATAAATAGTGCTTTTATTATTAGAGTTGATGTACAGGGTATATCCTTTTTGTTGAACAGTAGTGCTGCTGTTTTGAACTTCATCATAACTGTTGATACTTTCTGTATTGCCCTGGATCAGGACCACATTCGCATTCCCGGTAACTACTACTTTATTGAATTTTACGCTTGCGCTATTGCTTGTTGGCGATTTCTCTTTGGCTATAGTAGTAAAAGCTGAAGAAGTTAAAATGATAGCAGTTAAAGCTGAAGCGAATAAGGTTTTGATGGAAGTTTTCATATCTTTTGTTTTTAAGTTTTTTAAGGTTTTTTGTAGTTAAGACCAGTTCAAATGAGAAAGGTTACCGAGGTTTTTGCTGCTTTAGACCATATCAAAAGAACTGTCGACGAATCGGCATAACTTCTCGACCAATCGATGAAAATATTTTCGTCGATGTTTATTCAGCTAATAGTCATCTTTTTATAAGCAGATGATTACTTACCATAGGTCAACATTGCAAGAGAAAATAAACAGGAAATTTGAACCATCATAAATAATAAATGACATGGGACATCTCCTGAGGAAAAATTCAGCATTGGCTGTTAATGAAATTTTAAACAGAGTAAACACTGAAAAAACATATTTCGTTTATACGGATAAAGGCGCGCGAATCTTTAAGATTGCGGCAATTCTAGTATTGACTTTTCTGATTGGCAATTGGTTTTTTAAGGCTGATGGAGCGGTGGTTCAGGTTCGTCAGGTGGAGCAGGTTGCTGGTCAGCATATTTATGGTGATCCTTTGAAAAATGTAGACCTTATTGATTTGGCGGCAGTAAGGCCATATATGAAAAGGAGAACTGAAGCAGAATTGAAAATTAAAGGATTGGTTACTTCAGTTGCAGATAACGGGCAATTGGAAATGGTACTTGATGACGGCAGTCTGCTGAAAGTGAAACATCAAATGAAAACAGAAGAAGCTGAAAATTTGAGGTCGAAGAAAGTAGTGATGGCAGGAAAACTATATAAAACTGAGGATAAAGGAAATCTGGTCTATGAGTCCAGCAGTTTAACGGTATTGTAATTCGTATTGGTCTTTCTGACTGTAGACCCAGGATATGGTAAAGAATAGTTTAGGGGAATTTTTATAACTTGTCCTTCATAGATTCAAATTTATGAAGGACTATTTTTTTAACCTACTGGCTTTTGACTATTGGACAAATGTCAGGCTTTTTCAATCCATGCAAAGTACTGCTGATATCCCGCAACGTGCAAAAGATCTTTTTAACCATTTAATCGCCACCACTAGGGTATGGAGAAGCCGGATGGTTGGAGAAATGCAGGATGTGGAAGTCTGGGAGAAGTTTGAAGAAAATGACTGGCAGCAATTGCTGGATCAAAACCATCAGCTGATGACTAGTTTTCTGGAGCAGTTAGAAGAAGCAGACTTTCAACGTAAAATACGTTATTATAATACTAAAGGAATCGCTTATGAAACCATCATATCCGACATTTTAACCCACCTTATTGTACATTCTGGATACCATCAAGGACAAATCGTTAGCCTGATAAAACCTTTTTTAAGTACGCCGCCGGATCTGATGTACATTACCTATACCCGTGAAAAGAAATAATAAGAATTTGCACTGCAAATTACCTTTTCAATTTAGCGAAAGAATAGACAAAAAACTTAAATTTGAAATTCAAGGATTTCAAAAGCAATCAGTAGATCATGGCAACTAAAGTAAATATAACTTCCACAGGGATTAAAAAAGTTTTGCGTCTATACAATGAAAAACAAGCCCTTGCAGAGTACATCTGGAATGGTTTTGATGCAAAGGCAGATACCATTTTGATTGATTACGACTTTAATGCTTTGGGTTCTATAGAAAGCTTAAAGGTGGCTGATAACGGTTATGGCATCAACTTCTCCTTACTAAAAGATAAGTTTAATCCATTTTATGAATCTGAGAAAGCATTGGAACAGCGCATCCATTTGCATAAGTCGACCATGCATGGGAAGAATGGGGTAGGGAGACTTACCTTTTTTACTTTTGCTCATGCTGCGGAATGGAATACGATTTATGAAGAAAATGGCTCGTTCAAAAATGGAAGTATTAAAGTGGCTATTGGTGGATTGAATAATTATGAAGCTCAGCTTTTAAATGAAGATGTAAAAGGGAAAACGACCGGAACTACCGTTTCATTTTCAAATGTGCAGTTTTCAAAAGAAGCCATGGAACTGAGTATAATTCCTTATTTGCAAGCTGAGTTCTGCTGGTTTTTGGAATTGCATAAGAAAAGTGGTTTTTCTATTGTCATCAATGGGCAGCCATTAGCCTATCAGGACAATATCGTGGATCAGGAAGACAATCTGCTGTTTAGATATCCGGAGAGCAATACGGTATTTAGCGTTAAATTTATACAGTGGAAAGAATCTCTACACAAAGAATTGTCGAAGAACTATTTTATCAATCATAAAGGCCAGGAAGTATATAAAGATTACACTACCTTGAATAAGAAGGCCGATGAGTACTATCATAGTGTATATATAGAAAGCGAATTTTTTGATGAGTTTGATTTTAATAGTACAGATTATGATGCTCAGGTAAAACTTTATGCCCGTACAAAATCAGCTCCTGAGTATAAGTTTCTGATTAAAAAGGTCAATGAGTTGTTGAGGACTAAAAGGAAACCATTCCTGAAAGAGTTTTCAAATAAACTGATGGAAAAGTATGAATTAGAAGGTGTATTACCCGTTTTCCAGGAAGAGCAGGCTGCGCAAAGAACAGATCTGCTGGAAACCTTGAAATTGATGTATGAACTGCAACCAAAGTTATTTAGTGGTTTAAGCATAGATCAAAAGAAAGCTTTTGTAAGCTTAACCCATGTCTTATTGAACTCAAATGAAAGGGAACAGTTGTTCCAGGTGATAGAAAGAATTGTGGAGTTGGAAGTAGAAGAAAAGCAAGAACTGATGAGCTTTTTAGCGCTCAATGATTAAATTTCATTGAGCGATATTTCAGAAAATCAGCAATTATAAAACTTCTTTTTTAGAGGTCAGTGTAGCACCAGCACTGGCAATTACCACTAAAGCCACAGCCAGATATTCAAAAAGAGAAAGGTGTTCATGTAAGAAGATCAATCCGCATAATGACGCTACTGCAGGCTCCATACTCATCAAAATACTGAAAGTACGTGCTGGCATTTGTCCGAGGGCACTCATTTCTAAAGTGAAAGGAATAGCGCTTGATAAAAGCGCTAATGCTCCACCAAGTAACAACAAGGTTGGGGTGATTTCATTGAATCCACCACCGATAAATCCAAAAGGAACCACCAGTAAAGTTGCGAAGATCATCCCGACAGAAACTGCATCTCCGCCTTTCATGATTTTAGAAATGCGGCTACCCAATACAATATATGCAGCCCAGAATCCGCCGGCTAGTAAGGCCAATAGCACTCCAATCAAGTCTAATCCCTGGTTAGACCAGGGTGCGATCAAGGCAATACCTACCGCGGCAAGCAATACCCATAGGTAATCCAGTCCGCGTTTGGAATTAAATACTGCTAACAATAATGGACCGATAAATTCCAGTGTAACTCCTAAACCAAGTGGAATACGTTTAATCGCCATGTAAAAAATCACATTCATCGCGCCCAATGCCAATCCATAAGGAATTACCGCTTTCCATTGCGCTTTTGTTAGCTTAAATAAGTTTGGACGATTTGCAATCAATAAAATGATAGCCGATAGTCCGATTCTTAAGGAAGCTGTGGCAGTAGGGCCTATGGCCGGGAAAAGTCCTTTTGCAATTGCTGCACCCGCTTGCACACTAATGATGGCCAATAACACTGCGGGTAATGGTGGAATAAGAAGCAGGGCATTTTTTTTCATAATGTGGAGGTATTAAATGGGAAGTAAACAAACGTTTGCATGGTAGTATGAAACGCGATCCTGAATAAGGAGCGCAAAATTACGAAAAGCAGACGAGAATATTTTATTGATCTTTTTATATCTTAGACAGCAATGAAAAAACTCGTTTTATTTGCAGGAATTCTCGTTCAATTTGTTTTAGGCTTAATGCCAGTTAATAATTGTTTTGCCCAAAGAAAGCCAAATGTCATCTACATTTATGCGGACGACCTCGGCTACGCGGAAATTGGTGCTTACGGACAAGAAAAGATCAAGACTCCCCATCTGGATCGACTGGCAAAAGAAGGCATGAAGTTTACCGATCATTATACAGGTACACCGGTTTGTGCCCCTGCAAGAGCGATGCTCATGACCGGAAAACATGGCGGCCATGCTTATATCCGAGGCAATCATGAACTTGGTGGTTTTCCGGATGCAGAAGAACGTGGTCAGATGCCTCTGAAAGAAGGGACCTTTACAGTTGGTCATTTGATGCAACAGGCAGGTTATAAAACTGCTTTGGTAGGAAAATGGGGGCTGGGGATGAATGGTACATCCGGTTCTCCCCTGAAACAAGGTTTTGATTATTACTACGGATTATTGGATCAAAAACAAGCGCATAGCTTTTACCCGACCCATTTATGGGAAAATGACCAGAGAGATCCGCTGGACAATACTTTTATCAATGTACATCAGGCACTGGATCCTAAAAAAGCGAAGGATGAAGATTTCGACTACTATAAAGGAAAAGTATATGCCCCTGAAAAAATGACGGAAAAGGCTTTGTCTTTTATCGATCAAAACAAAGAAAATCCTTTCTTTTTATACCTTCCTTATCCTTTGCCTCATGTTTCTTTGCAGGTTCCAGATGCTTATTTGCAACCTTATCTGGGCAAGTTTGAGGAACAGCCCTATTACGGCCAGCAGGGATATACACCAAATAAATACCCATATTCGACTTATGCCGCAATGATTACCTTTTTAGATGGACAGGTAGGAATCATTCTCAAAAGAGTAAAAGAACTTGGTTTAGATGAAAATACGATCATTATGTTTTCCAGCGACAATGGTACTACGTTTAATGGAGGTGTAAATGCCAAATATTTCAATAGTGTGGATGGCTTGAGGGGATTGAAAACAGATGTCTATGAGGGAGGGATCAGGGAACCCTTTCTAGCCAGATGGCCAGGGAAAATTAAAGCAGGTGCTACTAGTAAGCTGATCTCCGCTCAGTATGATCTTTTGGCAACATTAGGGGAGCTGACTGGACAAAAGGTAGAAAATACAGATGGCATTTCTTTTCTTCCCACATTGATCGGAAAAGAAAAAGCACAGCAAAAACATGAATATTTATATTTTGAATTTCCGGAAAAGGGAGGGCAACTGGCCATCAGAATGGGCGACTGGAAAGGTGTCCGAACCAATGTGAGAAAGGATCCAAATAGTCCGTGGCAGGTTTATCATTTGAAAACTGATAGAAATGAAAGCAAAGACCTGGCAGCTAATTACCCCGAATTGGTTAGGAAATTTCAGGAGATCGTAAAAAAGGAGCATCAGGACTCTCATTTGAAGGATTGGAACTTTTTGTAAGCCGAATGTCATTAAGAACTAATCCGGGAAATTATTTGATTTTCATAACTAATGGTTTGAACGGAATACTTTGATTTTCCAGGCAGCAGATAAATTTGCGGTGTAATCTATACACCATGCCTAAACCTTTATTACTAATGGCTGTACTCCTGGGGTTTTTAATCCTGAATACGACCAAAACCGATGCACAAACGCTCTATTTAAAAGATGCGATCAATACCGCGCTGACTAATTACGGAAGCATTAAGGCCAAGAAGAATTACGTAAGTGCTTCAGAAGCCGGGCTACAACAAAGCCGTAGAGATTATTTACCTAACCTCAGTTTATCCGCCCAACAAGACTATGGGACGATTAATGGTCAAAATGGGCCTTCCTATGGCTTAGGTGGTCTTGGCGTTGCTTCCAGCGGACCAGCCCTTGATCAGCAAAACTGGAACTCAGCCTTTGGCGCTTTGTACCTTGCCAATATCAACTGGGATTTCTTCAGCTTTGGAAAGATCAAGGAACGGGTAAAAGTCTCCGCAGGGATACTGAAAAGGGATCAACAGGACCTGGTACAGGAACAGTTTCAGCAGGAAATTCGTGTGTCAGCGGCCTACCTCAACCTATTGGCGGCACAGCGACTTAGAAAATCGCAGGAAAACAACCTTCAAAGAGCCATCACTTTTAAAAATACAGCCGTAACCAGGGCAACCAATGGCTTGATTGCCGGAGTGGATTCTTCCCTGGCTAAAGCCGAAGTGTCCAGTGCAAAGATTGCCCTAACGAAAGCGAAAGACCTGGAGCAGGAGCAGGCCAATAGGCTTGGTGTTTTGATGGGGGTGACGGTAACCAGCCTGGTACTCGATACGGCTTCTATCACCCGAATCCCTATGGATTTATACCCAGACAGTACACTCCATGAAAAATCACATCCCTTATTACAGTTTTACCGTAGTAAGGTGGAGCTAAGTGATCAACAGGCGCATTTGTTTCGCAAGTCCTATTATCCCACTTTTTCCATGTTTGGGGTGATGCAGGGCAGAGGATCTGGCTTTAGTTCTACTTACGCCCAGAATCAGACTGCTTTTACCAGGAACTACGCGGATGGTATTAATCCGGTACGAGGAAATTACCTTGTTGGACTGGGAATGGTTTGGAATCTAACGACCATCCTGAGGACACATCCGCAGGTAAGGGCACAGGAATTTCTCTCAAAAGGACTACAAAATGAGTACGACCTTGCTGAACAACAATTACAGGCACAAGTAGCCATTGCAGATACCAAATTGAAAAATGCAATTGACAACTATAAAGAAGCACCAATCCAGGTCAAAGCGGCTTCGGATGCTTATTTACAAAAGAGTACGCTTTATAAAAACGGACTCAGCACTATTGTAGACCTGACGCAGGCATTGTTTATCCTCAACAGAGCAGAAACTGACCGTGACATTGCCTATAACAATGTCTGGCAGGCGCTATTGCTAAAATCAGCAGCGCTTGGGAATTTTGACCTGTTTATCAACGAATTTTAATTAGCTATATACATGGATTTAATCCGTTTCGCACTTCGTAAACCCATCTCTATCCTGGTGCTTGTTGCCGGATTGTTTTTCTTTGGACTTGGTGCCATCAAAGATATCAAGGTAGATATTCTGCCAAAAATGAACCTTCCTGTGATCTATATTGCGCATCCTTTTGGGGGATATACTCCTTCTCAGATGGAGGCCTATTTTGGAAAACAATACATCAATATCCTGCTTTTTGCCAATGGAATTAAAGCCATTGAAACGAAAAATGTGCAGGGCCTGATGCTCATGAAACTGACCTATTATGAAGGAACAAATATGGCACAGGCCGCTGCGGAACTCAGTGCCCTGTCCAATCGGGCACAGGCGATTTTCCCACCTGGCTCGCAACCGCCCTTTATCATTCGTTTTGATGCTTCCTCTTTACCGGTTGGACAGCTGGTATTAAGTAGTCCGATCCGGAGCAATAATGAATTGCAGGATTTTGCAAATACTTATGTCAGGGCTTCTTTTACCGCGATTCCAGGCTTACTTTCTCCTGCACCTTTTGGAGGTAGTGTGCGGACGATAGAGATCAATGTAGACCCGGAATTGCTCCGTGCGCATCAGCTTACCGTGGATCAGGTGGTAGAAGCGATCAAAGTAAACAACCAGACTGCACCTTCAGGGAATGTCCGGATGGGAGATAAAAATTACCTGACACCCACTAATTACACGATAAAGAAAGTCAAAGAATTTGAAAACATTCCTTTGTTTAAAGGAGGGGTGCAGAACCTTTATCTACGCGATGTAGCGGTAGTGAAAGACGGAGCGGATGCTACAGCCGGATACGCATTGATTAACGGTAAACGCTCGGTTTATTTAAGTATTGCGAAGTCTGGTGATGCCTCTACCTGGGATGTGGTCAGCAAGTTAAAAGAGAACTTGCCGATGATCCAAAACACCTTACCTGAGGATGTAAAACTTTCTTATGAGTTTGACCAATCAGTATATGTGATCAATGCCGTGAAAAGTTTGATCAGTGAAGGGGTGATCGGGGCTTTATTAACGGGTTTAATGGTACTGCTGTTTCTTGGTGATAAACGTGCCGCATTGATCGTGATCCTGACCATTCCTACTTCCATTGTGGCAGGTGTATTGTTTCTGAAACTTTTCGGACAAACGATCAATATCATGTCTTTGAGCGGACTGGCATTGGCCATCGGGATTCTGGTTGATGAATCTACGGTAACTATTGAAAATATACACCAGCATTTTGATATGGGAAAACCGAAGGCTTTAGCCATTTGGGATGCCTGTAAAGAGATTGCTTTTCCGAAGTTGCTGATCTTATTTTGTATTCTGGCGGTATTTGCACCTGCCTTTACTATGACGGGTATTCCTGGTGCCTTGTTCTTGCCTTTGGCATTAGCTATTGGCTTTTCCATGATTGTTTCTTTCTTTTTATCTCAAACGTTTGTACCCATTATGGCCAACTGGTTAATGGTAGCACACCCAAAGAAAGCAAAGCCACATGCCGATACCATTACTGATGATGAGGCTGTTTTTCTGGAAACCGGACTAAGTCTGGAATCAGAGAAAGATACCCTGAATCAGAAAAAGATTCTGGTAGAAAGAGCAGACTTCAACAACGACGGAAAATTGAGTCTTTTTGAACGTTTCAGAAACCGGTTTATGCGTTTTCTGGATCGCATCATGCCTTATCGGAAGCCAGTAGTATTGGCTTATCTGGTAGTCATCATTGCGATTGCTGCTGCTTTACTGGCCAATATCGGAAGAGATGTTTTGCCTAAAGTAAATTCCAGTCAGTTTCAAATGAGAATGCGGGCGCCTGATGGTACTCGATTGGAACGTACTGAAGAAAAAGTACAGGTGATCCTGGCAGAATTAAAGAAAATGGTAGGGCCGGAACATCTTGCAATTTCTTCTGTATATGTAGGTCAGCATCCCGCTTTGTTTTCGGTGAATCCGATTTACCTGTTTATGGCGGGTCCTCATGAAGCTGTTTTTCAGGTGGGACTGAAAGATTATCATGTGGATATGGAGGAGTTTAAAGACCTGTTGAGGGCTCGTGTGAAAGCATTGGAGCCTGATGTGAAACTTTCATTTGAACCAATAGAACTGACGGATAAAGTATTGAGTCAGGGCTCTTCTACGCCCGTGGAAGTTCGCATTGCGGGAAAGAATAAAAAAGAAAATGAGTTGTATGCAAATAAGATCATGAAGGAATTGAAGAAGATCAGCTACATGAGAGATATACAAATTGCGCAACCCATCAAATATCCAGCGCTTAATATTAATATCGACCGGATTAAAGCGGCGCAAGTGGGTGTGGATCTGAATGATGTATCCAGATCTTTGGTCGCCTCCACCTCTTCCTCCAGGTACACGGATAAAAATGTTTGGGTAGATGAAAAGATTGGCCTTGCTTATGGCGTGCAGGTACAGGTTCCTTTCAATAAAATGAGTAATAAAGATAACCTCGGAGAAATTCCTCTTTTGAGAAATTCAAATCGTCCGATCCTGAGTGATGTGGCTAGTATTACGGCTGATACGACCTATGGAGAAAATGATAATGTGGGCGCCACACCTTATTTATCGGTCACGGCCAACCTGAATAAAAAAGACCTGGGTACCGCTTCAAAAGATGTGAATCAGGCAATTAAAGCCTTGGGTGAGTTGCCAAGGGGATTGATTGTACAGCCGGTAGGAATGATTAAGGTGCTGGATGATACGCTGGGTAGTCTGCAATCCGGATTATTAGTGGCAATTGTGGTGATCTTTTTGATGCTTTCCGCTAACTTTCAATCTTTTAAAGTGCCTTTAGTGATTCTAGCAACTGTACCGGCGGTGGTATTGGGTGCTTTATTGCTGTTGATGTTGACGGGGTCTACGCTGAATCTGCAGTCTTATATGGGAATCATCATGTCGGTGGGGGTGTCTATTGCGAATGCGGTGTTGTTGATTACCAATGCGGAACACCTGCGTAAACACAATGGGGATGCCCTGGAATCAGCAAGAGAAGCAGCAGCTTTAAGGATTCGCCCGATCATTATGACTACTGTGGCAATGATTGCCGGGATGTTGCCAATGGCGATAGGACATGGAGAAGGTGGAGATCAGGTTTCACCTTTAGGAAGGGCTGTAATAGGTGGTTTAATTGCGTCTACCTTTGCGGTACTGGTGATTCTGCCATTGGTATTCGCCTGGGTACAGGGAAGGGTTTCTACCGAATCAATTTCACTGGATCCGGAAGATAAAGAGAGTAAACATTACATTCATGGTTTGTCGGAATAATACCGATTTTAAGCACAGATATTCATCATCATTAAGATATAAAAACATAGCATAAATGAAAAAATATATATTTCCATACGCCCTTTGCATTACTGGAGGAATGGCATTCCTAACTGTTTTGAATGGTTGTACCGCCAATGCTAAAAGAGAGGAGATTGCGACCGAAAAAGCAACTGCAATCCCTACTTTTAAGCTACAAAAAGAGAAATTGGAGACTGCTTTACAGCTTCCCGGTGAGCTGAGTGCTTTTCAGCAGGTAGACCTTTATGCGAAGGTGAGCAGTTTTGTGAAAACCTTAAATGTAGATATTGGTTCTGAGGTCAAAAAAGGTCAGTTGTTGATGACTTTAGAAGCGCCGGAAACCAATTCCCAGCTCGCAGCGGCAAAGAGCAGGTTGAAAGCTCAGGAAGCTTTATATCTGGCAAGTAAAGCACATTACGACCGTCTTTATGAAACCAGTAAAACACCGGGTACCATTTCTAAGAACGACCTGGATCAGGCGATTGCCCGCAGGAATTCTGATTTGGCACAGTTTGAAGCCGCTAAGGCTTCCTATCAGGAAGTCGGCTCTCTTAGAGATTACCTGGAGATCCGCGCGCCTTTCAATGGGATCATCACGGCTAGAAATGTGAATTTAGGCGCTTATGTAGGCCCTTCAGGAAAAGGTTCTGAATTTCCATTGTTTACTTTACAGGAGCAGAAGCATTTGAGGCTGGCGATTGCAATTCCGGAAGTATATACTGGATATTTAAAAGCGGGGGATGAAGTGAGTTTTACAGTACGCTCTATCCCGGAACAGGTGTTCAGGGCTAAGGTAAAGCGCCTATCCGGTGCATTGGATTTACGTTTACGCTCTGAAAGAGTGGAAATGGATGTGCCTAATAATGATAAACAACTTTTACCAGGAATGGTCGCAGAGGTTCATATTCCACTTCCAGCAAATGCCAGCACTTTTATTGTGCCTAAAAAAGCAGTTGTTGAAACAGCAGAAGGCATCTATGTATGGAAGGTAGCAGGAAATAAAGCGGAGAAAGTGAATGTAAAGAAAGGCAGGGAAACAGAGGATCGAACAGAGGTTTTTGGACTGTTGAATGTTGGTGATGAACTTGTTACAAGTCCATCCGAAGAATTGCGTGCAGGAACGCCGATCAAACCCTAACTTTGTGATAAGATTAATTGTATGTTGACTAAAAATCAGGACCTTTATCTAGTGAATAAGAGTGAAAGCTTAAAAGATTACTATGATCATTTAAAGATTCAGCGTCCGGAAATTACGGTTCCAAGCTTCGAAATGGTTAGTGATATCGGGCATTTCGGTGTTTTCAAAAGATCTGCTTATTGTCACCTGAATCCGACCCCTTATAACCGGAGGGATTTTTATAAAATCTCTTTAATTATCGGTTCCGGTGTACTGCATTATCCGAATGAAAAGATTGAAGTGAATGGAAGAGCGTTGTTGTTTACGAATCCAAATATCCCCTATGCCTGGGAATCGACATCCGAATCCCAGACAGGTTATTTCTGCCTTTTTACAGAGAATTTTATTCATAAGAGAAACGAAAGTTTAAGAGAGTCTTTGTTGTGGAGAATCCAGGATTGTCCGGTAGTGTTGATCAATGAAGAACAGGAAGAGACTTTCAAAGGGATTATGATGAAAATGATGGAAGAAATGGAAGGAGAGTATGTCCATAAATACGATCTTTTGCGCAATTATATTCATTTGATCGTTCATGAAGCGTTGAAAGTCCGCCCAGCAAGTACCATTTTTAAAGAAAATAATGCTTCTGTTAGGCTCACTTCTCTGTTTTTGGAATTATTGGAACGCCAATTTCCTATTGGTTCTTCAGATCATGTGCTGGAATTGAGAACCGCGCATGATTTTGCGCATAAACTTTCCGTGCATGTCAATCATTTAAACCATAGTGTGAAAGAGGTGACCGGTAGAACTACTTCAGACCATGTGTCCAGAAGAATTGCAACCGAAGCAGTGGCCCTATTGAAACATACCGAATGGAATGTGGCACAGATTGCCTATTGTCTGGGCTTTGAATATCCAGCTAACTTTAATATCTTTTTTAAGAAACACCTGCAGTGTACACCTAAGTCCTTTAGGTAGAATATTTCTAATACTACTTAATTATCCTGTTTTTATTATATTTTTAGACAAAATTAAACAACTATGAAAAAGTTTATCACCCTCATGTTTTTCGCTATGCTGGCAATGGGCGTTCAGGCTCAGGAGAAAACAAAAAAAGCGGCTACTGTCATTAATTTTGAAAAACCACATGTGGTAGAAACCGCTTGTGGGGAATGTAAATTTGGGCTACCTGGAAAAGAATGTGACCTTGCGGTACGCATTGATGGTCATGCTTATTTTGTTGACGGATCGGATATTGACGATCATGGCGATGCGCATGCTAAAGACGGTTTTTGTAATAAAGTCAGAAAAGCAGAAGTGACTGGGAAAGTGGTAAATGGAAGATTTAAAGCCACATCTTTCAAATTATTGAAAGAGGAAAACGCAAAACCAAACACTAAAATATAATATGGGATTATTTTCTGCCCTGATGGGCAATGCAGGTATCGTAAATAACGATCAGTTGAACAAGGATTATCATAAACTTCTTACCGAAGGAGAAATCATAGAATTGGGATTCAAACTGCTCAGAGATACTTTTATTTTCACTTCAAAACGTCTAATCCTGGTAGATGTACAAGGATTAACAGGTAGTAAAACAGAATTTATGTCTGTTTCTTACAAAAGCATTTCTCGCTTTAGTGTAGAAACATCCGGCACTTTTGATCTGGATGCAGAACTTAAAATCTGGATCTCAGGAGAGGCACTGCCTAGCATAAGAAAGCGATTTAACAAGTCGGTAAATGTATTTGATGTACAGAATGTACTGGCTTTTCATGTATTGAAATAAACATTGTTGATGAAGGCTATCTCTACAGAGGTAGCCTTTTCTATGATACTCCTCTACGCATTATTTCCTCGAAAAATGTAGGATACTTGTGGTTAAGCGCTAACTTTGAAAAAGCAGAAAAAAACCATCAGATATGTTTCATAAAGACGAATATATAGCAAGAAGAAAACAACTCTCCGGACAATTCAAGTCTGGAATTCTACTTTTCCTGGGCAATGAAGAAAGTCCCATGAACTTCTTAGACAATGCCTATCACTTCCGACAAGACAGTACTTTTTTGTATTATTTTGGGATTCCCGAACCACAACTGGCTGCAGTAATTGACCTTGACGAAAATCAGCAGACGCTTTTTGGAGATGAAATGAGTATGGATGCCATTGTATGGATGGGGAGACAAAAGACACTAAAAGAAAAGGCAGCTGAAGCAGGCATCACTACACTTGTGCCTTTTAGCCAGTTGGATCAGTACCTTGCCAAAGTAAAAAACCAAGGAAGGGAAATACATTTTCTACCACCATATCGTGCAGAACACAAGATTAAACTGGCAGAATTACTGGATATAAAACCAGCAGCAGTAAAGGCGCAAGCATCAGTGCCATTGATTAAGGCTGTTGTAGCGCAACGTTCTGTCAAGTCAGCACTGGAAATCATTGAGCTGGATAAGGCTTCTGTGATTTCGGCAGATATGCACTTGAAAGCAATGCAGCTTGCCCGACCAGGCATGTCAGAAAATGAATTGGCGGCTGCCGTTCATGAGGTCGCTTTAAAGGCTGGTGGACAGTTGGCATACCCGATCATTTTAACAGTAAACGGGCAAATACTACACAATCATTATCATGGAAATATCTTAAAAGAAGGCGATTTGGTCTTGAATGATTCTGGTGCAGAAACACCTATGGGCTATGCTGGCGACCTGACCCGTACTTTTCCTGCCGGTAAGAAATTCTTGCCGGAGCAAAGAGATGCCTATAACATTGTACTTCATGCCTATCAGGAAGCGGTACAGACTTTAAAACCAGGCGTAAGGTACATTGATGTACACTACCAATCTTGCCTCAGCCTCGCTGAAGGCTTAAAAACTCTTGGTTTGATGAAGGGTAATCTGGAAGATGCAGTGACTAAAGGGGCACATGCCTTGTTTTTCCAATGCGGTACCGGACACATGATGGGACTCGATGTTCATGATATGGAAAACCTTGGTGAGCAATATGTAGGGTATACCGACGAGCTGGTTAAAAATACCACTCAGTTTGGCTTGAAATCGCTGAGGTTAGGAAAAGCACTGGAACAAGATTATGTTGTGACAGTAGAGCCAGGACTATATTTTATCCCTGAATTGATCGATCAATGGCAAGCAAGTAATCAGTTTTCAGAATATATCAATTATGATAAAGTGCAAGCCTACCGAAACTTTGGTGGCATCAGGGTAGAGGACGATTACGTGGTAACGGCTGATGGCTTTAGAAAATTAGGTAAGGACCTCGCCATTACCGTGGAAGAGGTAGAAGCAATTAGAAGTAATGTCTAAAAATAAGCTGTTATTGAAATTACAGTTTTTATACAAACGTTTGCATTAAACTATTGTTATAAGTAATAATTGTTTAAATCCTGATTAGGAGAGCGGGAGATTTATCTTTTCCTAATCAGGATGTTTTTAAAGAAAAATCTCGAAAACGTTATAAGATTTATGGGGAATAAAGTAGCCAATCATTGGAATGAAAAAGAAGAACTAATTAAACTGAAAGCAGGGGATGAGCTTGCTTTCGGCAAACTTTATGCACATTTCAGTGGGAAGATCTATGGGCAATTGCTACACCTCCTAAAAGATCAGAATTTGGTGGATAAGTTGGTTCAGGATTTATTTCTTACCATTTGGGACAATAGGGGAAGTTTTCCTTTAAAGACTGCTTTTGAAACTCATTTGAATACTACTGCAGAAAATCTGGTCTTTGATTATTTCCGAAAGTTTGTGAGCGATGAGGAAACTGAACTTTTGATCGCGCATTTCGGAACATTATCAGAAAAGGAATTGCGGTTACTGATTCGCAAAGCCTTGTCGGACGACTTGCCTGCAGGTTTTATCGACCTGCGCTTAAAGAAACACATTGCCAATCTTTACCCATCTCTGAGTTCGGTTATTAAATCCACTGATCAAAAGATAAAGCTCATTCCATTTTATAAGCAAAGGTCTTTCGCCTATCTCGCCATCGCCTGCACCGCTTTATTGGTGACGGGTTTTATGTCGATGTTTTATCGGGAATTCAGATCTTCGAAATTTGATGATCCGATTACAGGATCCGCCTCTTATGGCATTGTGCCTGGGAGTAATAAGGCCGCCCTTTTATTGCCGGATGGGCAAACGATTAATCTGAGTGAAGTAAAAAGTGGCTTGCTGATTACTGAATCAGGAATCACCTACAATGATGGAACCGAATTACCTGTGTTTACCGATGGATTGGATTTTACCCTCAAAACTCCAAATGGGGGTCAGTATATGCTCACCTTATCTGATGGTACTAAAGTGTGGTTAAACGCCGCTTCCTCTCTTAAATTTCCGGGGATCTTCTCCGCACAGAAATTGCGTAAGGTAACACTTAGTGGTGAGGCTTATTTTGAGGTAACAAAGGATGCCGCAAGCCCCTTTGTAGTCAAGTCTGCCAGACAGGAAGTAAAGGTTTTAGGAACTCATTTTCAGGTTAGCAGTTATCCAGACGACGCCACTGTGAACACTGCTTTGTTGAATGGCAGTGTGTTGGTTGAGCATTCATTTTTGCAAAATAAAGAAACATTATTGAAACCCGGAGAAGAGTTGCTACTCAGCGAAAGCACTGCGAAGGTAGAAAAGGCTAATGTTGAAGATCTCCTGGCCTGGAAAAATGGTTTGTTTGTATTTAAGAAAGAGCCAATAGGGAGCATCATGAAGAAAATTAGCCGATGGTATGATGTGGCTGTTGTTTATGAAACAGGGGTTGATCAGGATCAGGTACTTAGCTCCGAAGTTTCCAGGTTTGATGAACTTTCTACCGTATTGAGCCAGTTGGAATTATCAGGTGTGGTACATTTTAAACTGGAAGCGAAGAGAATCCTCGTATTGAAATAGGTTCCTGTAAAACAAAATTACCGATATAATGTTGTTTTAGAATGCCAGAAAACGCCTCGAAACTTCAGGACATTCCAAATACACCGACTATACAATTTGTAAGGAAACTTTCTTATTTGATGGATGAGCAATTTCGCATTCCAGGTACAAAATATCGCTTTGGACTAGATCCACTATTTAATCTTATTCCGTTTGCAGGCGACCTGACTGGATTTTTAATATCCAGTGGTTTGGTATTGGCGATGTCCAGTAAAGGGCTGACCAGTAAAATTGTGGTGTTAATGTGCATTAATATCCTTTTAGATACTGCTATTGGCGCTATTCCCGGGATTGGACAAATCTGGGATTTCTTCTTTAAATCCAATACCAGAAACATGAAACTCATGGAGCAGTACTACCTGGAGGGTAGACATCAGGGAAGTGGCAAGAACACAATTGTGATTGCTTTTATTGCGCTGTTCATTGTTTTCCTACTCTTGTTATTGGGCATGTGGTTCCTGATTGCCTGGTTAGTAAGTCTGTTCAATTAAGGGATTTCCGATATCTGGTTTTCAGGGATGTTCAATAGCCTATTGTTAATTTTGGTTAAGCCAATTTAAGGAGATAGACTGAATGCATCAAAATGGCTAGAACCCACCTCTTCAACATTCAGTCTAGGTACAATATAGCGACTAGCTAAGGCTAGTTCTCTCTAACACTCTCATTGGGAATAAAGTCTTGTGGGCTACAGCCGAAATCTATGGCTATTTTATTGAGTTGATCGTAAGTGTACATCGCTGGCCATCTTTCTCCTTCTATTTGTCCGATGTAACCATCTGAGACTTTAAGTACTGTGGCGATATAGGTTTGACCTTTGTTTTTTTCTTTTCTGATCGTCCGTACTTTACGGACAATTTCTAGTTCAAACTTCGATTTTGTATTCATAATGAGCGCAATAAAAAGGAAAAATACAAGGCATACTGATCAAATAAATCAATAAACGTATTTATCTTTTCATCTTTTGGTTTGGTTTAAATTTGGTTGATTGTTGGTGGTGCTTAGGTTTTTTGCGTAGTGGTGGGTGTTTTTTCTATAATTAGTTTGTTTTAGATGGTTTAAAATTTGGTTCAGTTTAATTTTAGTTCGATTCTAAATTAAAGTTAAAAATTAAATAAAATACTATGCAAGAAATAATTTACTAAGAAAACAAATTTGAGCCAGGCTTTTCAGTGCTGCGATCAGCGATATAGCTCATCGAAATAGCGCCTGGGATTGCTAAATGAATTTGCAAGAGGGGAAACTACAGCGCATAAAAAAGGCCCGCAACAATATCACAATTGATGTAGGCCTGAGTTGGAAAAGCTAAATAATTAGACTTTTTTCACGTTTACGGCATTTAAGCCTTTTTTACCCTGAGCTACTTCGTAACTAACGGTGTCATTTTCACGAATAGGTTCCTTTAATCCTGAAGAATGGACAAAAATTTCTGGGCTTCCATCTTCAGGAACAATAAACCCAAATCCTTTTGTGGTGTTAAAAAATTTTACTGTTCCTTTTTGCATATGATATTTTTGTGGTTTTATATGACAAGTTAAGGGGCTATCAAGCACCAATATCACCGGAACAAACAATGTATAAAAATGTTTATACTTTAAAATGATTTGAACCTTTCTTGCTAGATTTCAGGTATTTTACGGTCGGAAAGTACGTGTTTTTCTTTCGATTGATAGCGTATAAATACCTGATTTTATCGCTAAAAGAGGTCGGATAGTGCTAAATATATACTTTGTGCGTTACTGTTGATATCCAGTGTCTTTTAGCTTAAAAAAACTCTTTTATCATGGCTTTGTTATTTAGAATATTAGGTTTTGTTCCCTATTGTATATGATCAGTATTTCTCAAGAAAAGCCCCAAGATGTATCTGGAAATTCCAGCGCGGTAAATATTTTGAATTTAATGGATGTAGCTTGTCTACAGTTCGATGAAAACCGTAATCTTTTATATGGAAATAGAAAAGCGGCTTCTCTTTTTCAATTGGATTTTTCAGAAATCCTTGGCATGAATCTATGGGAGATCTTCGATAAAGAGGTTTGTCAGGATGCTGCTTTTGCCATTCATAAAGCTACTATCGAGGAAACAGCAAGTACCACCGAATATTTTTGTAACGTCATCGAAATCTGGATTTCTCTTCGTGTGATTCCTGATGAAAATGGGATCCTATTAACGTTTACAGAGATCACTGCAATTACAGTTGCCAAGTTGAAATTATTAGAAGAGCAACGTCGATTGAAATTAGCACAGGAATTGGGTAACATCGGCTATTTTGAAGGATCAATCGAAGCCGATGCACTTTATTTAAGTGATGAATTGTACCGTATTTACGGATATTCGCCGCAAGAAAAAATCCTGGATTTTGAATTACTTTTCTCTTACTTCCACCCTGAAGACCAGGCTCAAGCCATCCATACGTTTGAGCAGCAGTTCTCTGCCAGATGCCCTTTTGAAGATAACTATCGCATTATAACGGCTAAGCAGGAAATAAAAGTGATCCATATGAAGGTGGAGTTTTTGCTGGATATCACCACTGGGTTGACTCGTGTTTATGGAGTTATTCAGGATGTCAGCCTGCATCATCGGATGACAATGGAGTTAAAGGAAAGTAAAGAATTGATTGAGTCTGTTTTTAATGCAAGTTTAATTGGAGTCTCCTTATTAAGGGCAGTTAGGAATTTTAAAGGCGAAATCATCGATTTCCGAATTGAGATGATGAGCCGGGAGATGGAAAAAGAAGCGAAACGGGATGATTTGGTGGGGAAACTTTATTTGGAAGAATTTCCAGGAGTAAAAAATTCAGGGTTGTTGGATCTGATGCTCAAAGTGATGGAAAGTTCGGAGCCGGAACAAATAGAGTATTACTATAATTATGATGGTTTTAATGAGTGGTTCTCTAGTATGTTTGTGAAAATGGAGGATGCTTTAGTGGTCACCACTGAGAATATCAGTACCCGTAAGTTTGCCGAACAGGAGCAGCTAAAAAACCTGATGATTTTACAGCAGTCGGAAGAACTTGCAAATATTGGGAGTTGGGAATATGACCTCGCCACGGAAGCCTTTCGCTGGTCGGACGGAATGTACCATCTTTTTAATCTTCCCAAAGTGCTAATGCCCGTACCTGAAATTTATCTTCAATATGCTACTGCAAACTATATTTCTGTGGCAGAGAAAATTATTGAACTTATGAAAGCCGGGGAGCAGGGTTTTGAAGAAACCATCGAGATTATAGTAAACCAAGTACCTAAAACATTAAAAATAAAGGCTTCCATACATAGGAATGAGAATGGAAAGCCTTTAAAAGTATTGGGTGTGGATATAGATATGACGTTGCAGGTAGAACTCTCCAGGAAAAATGAATTATTGCAAAAGGAGATTTTCAGAACTATTTTGGACACACAACAGGAGGAACGTAAGCGGATTGCAGAGAACCTACACAATGGACTAGGACAATTACTTTATGGCGTTAAGCTGAGTTTATCTAAAAACATGATTAATCATGCCAGTTTAATTGCTGTTGAGCATTTAAAAGAGTTGAAACAAACAGATGATCTACTGGCGGATGCCATTAAGGAAAGTCGGAGGCTCTCTCATCAACTCTTACCTGCTGTTTTGGAAGACTTTGGATTAAAGGTCGCATTGGATGACATTTGTAATCAATTCCAAATTGGAATTCATATCCGATCGATATATACCGGATTGGAAAATAAACTGGATAAATTCTTGGAAACTGCCATTTATAGAGTGGTTCAGGAACTCATGATGAATGTGGTAAAGCACGCAGAAGCCAGCAAAATTACACTCAAAATTAACGCTAATGAAGAGGTGATTCATATTCAGGTACTCGATAATGGGAAAGGATTTGTCCAGGAAGAGGTATTACATAAAGGGATTGGATTAAAGGCAATTCGAAATAAGGCAAATCTCTTAAATGGCTGTCTGGCGATCAGTTCAGTTTTAGGGAAAGGAACGGCAGTTTCGGTATTGATCCCAAATGTCCCCTTCTAATTGAATGCTGTTAATTTATGAGTAAATCTTTTTAATTAGGAATAAACACGTGTTGGATTACCGTATTTCTACGGGATTTTACTGAATTAAGTTGAAATACTTCTTCTTTTAGAGCTGAGTGTTGTATTTTTTCTCGAAATTCATATTCATGGAAGCGCTAAGAGTTGTGTTAGCTGAGGACCATCACATTGTGAGAGATGGAATCCGGTTATTGTTAGGACAAGAAGAAAGTATTAACGTTGTTGGTGAAGCAACAAATGGTACCCAGGTCATCAATTTATTGGATCAGGGCCTGGAAGTAGATGTGATCCTTGCGGATCTTAATATGCCTCAGATGGATGGTATGACCCTCCTTAAAACCTTACAAACTCGCTACCCAAAGGTCAATGTCGTTATTCTTTCTATGCTCGATCAGCAGAAATATGTTTTTGAAGCCTTTTCTGAAGGTGCAAAAGCCTATTTATTGAAAAGCGTAGGAGTTGAAGAGCTTTTATTCGCGTTGCATCAGGCAAATAATGGTCAGAAGTACCTATGTACTGAACTAGGGCTCCAATATTTAGAGGATACTGTTCATCGCCAAAATCAGTTTTCAGAATATTTAGACCAAACACCGCTAGATCTTTCTTCCAGAGAGGCTGAAGTACTTCAGCTGATTGGTGAAGGATTAACTAATAATGAGATTGCAGATCAATTATTTATTAGCAAACGAACTGTGGAAGGACACCGGCAGACCCTCATAGAAAAAGCAAGGGTACGAAATACGGCATCACTAATCCGCTATGCGGTGGTCAACGGTTATTTGAAATAAAATCTATTTTTGGACATCAAAATGTTTCTATACAGTAAATTGCAGCCTTAAGTATTGATTTAGGCTGTTTTCGTCGTTTAATAAAATTTCATCACTTCCAGAATAACCTTACATTAGCTATAAATATAAATAGGCTATGAATATGGATCAAAATAATTCAAATCAGCAATTAAACACTGCTGGTTTTTCTGAACTTACTGAGGAGTTGATGGAGAAGAGTAAGCAAAGGAAGTTTTTTCCAATTATTGCAATGGGAGGATCGGCAGGATCTTTTCATGCATTCGAAGCTTTCTTTAGGCATACGCCTAAGGACACCGGTTTCGCTTTTGTCATCATCATGCATCTGGATCCTGATCAGAAAGTAGGACTTTCTGAATTGATTCAAAAATCGACTGCTATGCAGGTCGTAGAAGCAGAAGATGGGCTAAAATTAACCCCGAACCATATTTACGTCATCCCGCCAGCCAAAGACATGGGCATTCACAATGGTCATTTGCTCCTGTTTAAAGAATCAAGGTCAAAAGGCGCACATATGTGTATTGATTATTTCCTGCAAAGTTTAGCGGAAGACCAATGGAATTATGCCGTAGGCATTATTTTTTCTGGAATGGGTGCGGATGGTGAAACAGGATTGAGAATGATCAAGGAAAAACTGGGAATGGCAATGGTTCAACTCCCGGAATCTGCGGAATATAGTAGTATGCCTGAAGCTGCGATAAAGACAGGGATGATCGATTATATATTGCCGCCGGAAGAAATGCCGGGTAAATTAATTCAATACCTAAATCATCCGGCATTAAAAACAGTTGGGACAGACGAGTTATTAAAAGAAAGAAATAACCATACGCATTTGAATAAGATTTTAATGATGTTGCGCTCACACACCGGGCATGATTTTACATTATATAAGAAAAATACCATCACCAGACGTGTAGAAAGAAGGATTGCCTTCCATCAGCTTCCGGATTATATCAATTACGTGAATTTTCTGAGAGAAAATCCACAGGAAATAGAGGTCCTTTTTAAGGAACTATTGATCGGGGTAACTAAGTTTTTTAGAGATGTTCCAGCATTTGAACAATTAAAAGAGCATTTATACGCCAGACTAATTAAGAAAAGCCCAGAAGAGCCCATTCGAATCTGGATTGCAGGATGCTCTACAGGAGAAGAAGCCTATTCTGTCGCGATTTTTGTGATGGAATTCTTAAATGCAATGAAATCAAGAACACCGCCTAAAGTCCAGATTTTTGCTACAGACCTGGATCCGAATGCGATTGATCATGCACGTGCCGGCTTTTACTTCTCTAATATCATTTCTGAAATCTCTGCCGAACACCTCGACAAATACTTCATTAAGAAGAATAATGGATATGTTGTGAAAAAAGAAGTTCGGGAACTGATTGTTTTTGCCCAACATAACCTTATTAAAGATGCCCCTTTTACCAGACTGGATCTGTTATGTTGTCGGAATGTGATGATTTACCTGACTGCAGATCTGCAAAAGAAACTCATGCCTATATTCCATTATTCCCTGAATATTGGGGGAATTCTATTCCTTGGACCGGCAGAGTCTGTTGGGATTTTTAATGATGCTTTTAACGTACTGGATTCCAAATGGCGACTTTATGAGCGTAAAGACGGTGTTTCAGTAGCGGGGAAATTGATTGACTTCCCCTTTAATATTACCAATCAATCCGATAAAAACATGAAAGGACTGCAGGAAAAACCGGTAGCCAAAAGCTTATTGGCAGAACGTTTTCATAAAGTACTCCTAGAGGCCTATACGCCATCATCGCTACTTGTAGATGATAAAGGAGAGATTTTGTATATTAATGGTAAGGTAGATAAATACCTTAAATTTCCTTCGGGAGAGGCTTCCATGAACATCCATAAAATTGTGGTGGAAGAACTCAAATATGCATTGGGGAATGCCATTCATCAATGTGTGTTGGAAAAAGCCAAAGTAGAATATACGGACTTAAAAGTCAATGTGAATGGTGTTCAGCAAATGGTAGATTTTAGTGTGGATCGTCTGGATGATCTACAGCTGCAAAATCTTTTTGTTGTAGTTTTTATGGATAAAGGACCGATAAAGAAGAAAATCGGAACAAATGCAAAACGCAGTTCAATTCAAGGTGCCGCAGTGGAAGGCCTGGAAAAAGAATTGACCTATACCAAACAGCAGTTACATACTACTATTGAGCAAATGGAGACTTCTTTAGAAGAATTGAAGTCTACAAATGAAGAACTTCAAAGTACAAATGAAGAATTACAGAGTACCAATGAAGAAGCATTGACCACCAAAGAAGAGATGCAGTCTTTAAATGAAGAACTCATGACCATTAATCTTCAATATCAGAACAAAGCGGAGGAATTAACCCGCATGAATAATGATATGAAGAACTTACTGGACAATACAGATATTGGAACTATATTTTTAGACAATAACCTGAATATACTACGGTTTACACCACAAGTCAATAAACTGTTTAATGTGATCAATTCTGATATAGGAAGATCCATTACACATATCGCTTCAAATTTTGATTACCCTTCTATTGAAAATGCCATATTGGAGGTAATAGAGAAGCTAAATGGAAAAGAATTAGAGGTGAAAACTAAAACCAATGATTGGTATAATCTGAGGATAATGCCTTATCGTACAATGGATAATTTCATTAGTGGCGCGGTGCTTACCTTTACAAAAATCACTCCTGTTAAGGCATTGGAGAGGAAGTTCTCGAGCCTGCTGTGCTATATTCAGGCCAATGTAGATCATTTACGTCATGCGGCGGTGATCCTGGATAGGGATGGTAAAGTTTTGGTTGTAAATAGTTTCTTTTTGCAGTTGTTTCAAATGAGAGAAACTGAAATTAGAGAACAATTTTTCATGGAAATTGTTCATAATAGATGGAATACTAATAAGTTAGATGTCTTGTTTTTAACAGAAGATAAGCAGGCTAAGTTATACCTACAGCATGATTTTCCTAGTATAGGTATGAAGAAGTTAATGATACATTTAGAATATGTGCCTGAGTCAAAAAATGAAGAATACACAGTTAGTATTGTAAATTTCATCGAAAAAGAAAGTGAGTAAAAGAAGCGATAGAGAGAAAGTCATATCCTTGCTGCGTGCAAGAATTGGGAAATCCAATGACCCTTCATTGTCTTTAGAGAAACAAATTTCTAATCATGAATTGACGGTACTTCTGGAAGAATTACAGATCTTTCAATTGGAGCTGGAAATGCAAAATGATGAATTGTCTAACTCTTATGAAATGTTGGAATTGGAACGAACTAAGTTTGTAGACTTCTTTAATCTTGCACCTGTAGGTTATTTCATAATCAATCATATCGGTTTAGTGGAGGAAGCTAATCAGACGGGAATTGATATGCTGGCTGTCTCAAAAGAGACCATCATCGGTGCGAAATTCCAAAGTTTCATCGTGGAACCAGAATGGGAAGCTTTCTATGCTTTTTTACACAAAATGAATGTTGCAAAACATAAGAAAAATTGTGAAATCAGGACTATTGCAGCCAATGGGCAGGAATATGATGTCCGTATGGAGGGCATCGCTATTGAAGGTGCTTTGTCAAAAGGCAATAAATATTATGTAACGGTCATTGATATTTCAGAAAGTAAACGCGCCCAGAGAGAACTCATGAAAACTACTCAAAGGTTAGAAATGATTTTGACTGCATCAGGTACAGGAACATGGACAATGGAGCTAGGGAACAACAAATTATTTCTGGATGAGTTTAGTTATTCCGTCCTCGGCTTAATGAGATGGGAATTTGATGGTACCATTAAAGGTTTAGTTGCTTTAATCCATCCTGAAGATAAAGATCTGGTTAAACGTATTTTATTTGATACCATTCATTCTTTTAAAGACCTTGATCTCGAATTTCGCATCATTACCAAACATGGAGTCACAAAGTATATTCTGGCAAAGGGACATGAAGTGGCAAATGAAATTACACCACGATATTTTGCTGGAATTTTAATGAACATTACTGCTCAAAAAGAGCTGGCAAAAGCTGCAGATGAGCTGCAGCAAGAACAGCAAAGATTGGTATTGTCTGCTACTTTTAGTGCCCAGGAAAAAGAACGCTACAAAATCAGTAGTGCCTTGCACGATAGCGTTTGTCAGATTTTATATGGAATTCGTTTAAATCTCCAAAATATACAACTCAAAAATAACCTAAAAGGGGAGTTTGTACATGTCAATAAATTACTGGATCAGGCGATTAGGGAAACCAGGGAACTGTCTTATGAACTGACCCCTTCGGTTCTCCGGGATTTTGGTTTTATTTCTGGACTAAAAGAGATGGGACAACGATTAAGTACCCCGGAATTCCAAATTAAAACGGTGATCAAAGATGAGGTTTATCCTATAAATGAAGAGGTGCAATTGTACGTGTTCAGGATGATCCAGGAATTGATCAGTAATTGTATCAAACATGCTCATGCCTCAGAAGCAAAGATCCAGATTTCCTCGATACACGATTATATCAATATCATTATTAGTGATAATGGTCAGGGCTTTGAAAAAGATGTAGATGAATCCTTATTTCTTGGATCTGGAATTCGGGGAATCAATAACCGCATTTTTCTTTTAGATGGCAAAATCAACTTTAAGACTGGAAAAACGGGGACAACCGTGACCATGCGAATTAAACATGACCCAGAGTTAGTAGAAAGGCTCGGGTCCTAAATCCTAAGGTATGTCCGACAATAAACTGAGAAATATCATTGTGATTGGAACTTCTGCGGGAGGAATCTCTGCGGTATCAAAGCTGGTTGCTGGTTTTGAAGCAAATTTTGATGCCTCAGTTTTTGTGGTGATTCATATGTCCAGAAATTCATTAACGGAAGTCATTCTTAGTCAGATTCAAAAACAAACTGTTTTGGAATGTGTCATTCCTAAGGATGGGGAAGAGATTAGGACTAAGGTCATTTATCTGGCCCCGGCAGACCATCATATGATGATCGAAAAAGATACAATCCTGATCAGAAGGGGGGCCTACGACAACCACTGGAGACCTTCTATAGATGTGTTGTTTCGCTCTGCTGCTGCTGCCTATGACTCCTGTGTTACAGGGATCATTTTAACCGGTTTATTGGATGATGGAACCTCAGGGATGTCGGCCATTAAAAGAAGTGCTGGCAGGTGCATAGTGCAGGACCCTCAAGAGGCGGATTTTCCAGATATGCCAATAAGTGTGTTGAATAGCGTGGATGTAGATTATAAAGTGCCTATTAATGAAATGGCTTATATATTGTCGGATTTGTTTTCAAGGGCGCATTGTGAAGTTGGAGAGGTGCCTGCCGATGTGAAATTGGAAGCTGAAATTACAAAAAGGATGAGTAGCAGTGTGAAAGAGCTGGAAAAATTAGGACCTTTCACTCCAATTACCTGCCCGGATTGCGGAGGTATATTAGTGAAAGTAGAAAATGATCAGATTTCAAGGTACCGTTGTTATACAGGACATACATTTACAGCAAAAGTATTGGAATCTGAAAAGACAAAAAGAATAGAAGAATCCTTGTGGGTAGCCATTCGGATGATGGAAGAACGAAAAAATTTACTAGAGGCGATGACGGATTATAATACTCAGCACAAAATGGAACGGGTGGAACAAATGAAAATCCATATTGATCGCTTAAAAACAATGCTCGTAGATTTAAATGAAAATCTGGACACAAAGAAATATGAAGATTAAAGTGCTAAATTTAGGAAGATGTTACAGATTTTATTAGCAGAAGACCATAATATTGTACGTAATGGCATTAAGATGTTATTGGAGACAGATAAGGAGATACATGTGGTTGCGGAGGCGGAAAATGGGGTTCAAGCTCTGGCATATCTCGCCACCGGAGCAAAAGTAGATCTAGTACTTGCAGATATCAATATGCCCGAACTAGACGGGATAATGCTATTGAAAGAGCTAAAAGAGCATTATCCATCCACGATAGCGGTGATGCTTTCTATGCACGACAATGAAAAGTATGTGACCCAGGCCTTTGAAGCAGGAGCGAAAGGATATTTGTTGAAGAGTGTTGGTGCAGAAGAACTTATTTTCGCTTTAAAACACGTAAATTCAGGAGGGAAATACCTGTGTTCGGAACTGGCTATGAGAATGCTAGGAAAATGTAGTCAAAATACAACACGTACAACGGCCTATCTTCAGGAACCACACGATTTTTCCAATAGAGAACTTGAAATCCTGGCGCTAATCGCAGAAGGATTAACCAATACTGAGATTTCCGAGCGCTTATTTATTAGCAAAAGAACAGTGGAAGGACACCGTCAGACTTTGATAGAAAAAACGGGTTCCAGAAACACAGCCGCATTAATTCATTACGCGATATTGAACGGCTTGATCCATTAGGTAAATACGTTCTTGTTATAAATTGTTTATTTTAGCCATTTAAAGAGGGTTTTTGCGTTAAATACGTAAGGCTAGATATCGATTACCTGTTTTACTTGTGATTTATACGGGTTAGTTGATGTCAGGCCTGCTGAGGCATAGCGTTTGATATTTACATGTCAAACTAATCTATAATCCAATGAGCACTACCACAATCGATTTTAATTTTCAACTTTGGAGCTATAAGGATAACCTAAGATCTTTTGCTCTTGCATTTACTCAGAATGATGATGATGCCGATGACCTGGTTCAGGATACTATGCTCAAAGCGATTCGTTATGAAAGAAACTTTAAGCAGGGTACCAATCTTAAGGGATGGTTATATATGATTCTGAGAAACACTTTTATTAACAGTTACAGGCGCAGAAACCTGGCAAAAACCTTTATGAATTATGGGGTCGACATTACGACTACAGGTGCAGCTTTAGGCGCTTCCCATAATGCAGGGCTAGGGAAGTGTATTATGAACGATATTCATAGTGCATTAGGAAAGCTGCAGCCACAATATTATATTCCTTTTGTGAAGTATTTCGAAGGGTATAAATACCATGAAATAGCAGAAGAATTACAAATCCCGATAGGTACAGTGAAAACCAGAATTCATGTGGCAAGAGGTATCTTGAAAAATGATTTGAAAGCTTACCAGGATCAGTTTTTTCGTAACGGTACTCCCGTATAAAAATAACTTATAAAAATAAAAGGTCTCCCATAATATTAATGGGAGACTGGTATTACTTTATTTTTACTGAACTTACTTCGATCAGTAAAGGCCCATTCTCTACTGGGTAACCAGGAACTTTCGTCCCTACCAACTCCACATCTTTGTTCTCAAATTGATTCAGGTCTACGCTACTGCTTTTCAAAGCATAGGTTTTTTTGTCAGATTCAATGGTATGCGTACCATACTGATAGGTAGTCATTCCCATTTTTTCAATTTTCCCTGTAAGATTAACCGTATTTGCATCTTTTGATGATTTCATACTGCTACAACCGGCAAAACTGAAGCCAATGGCTAAAAGAAGGATTAACTTTTTCATAGGTTCGTTATTTTATAAGGTGTGATTTATAGTTCTCTAATCCAGATGTTACGGAAACTTAAAGGTTCACTTTTATCTCCATGCGACTGTAGTTTTATTGGTGATGGGCCATGCGCTTTGTTGTAAGAAGGTAATCCAACATATTGTGATGGGCCTTTCAATTCAAAATTATTCTGCACGACAACGCCGTTAAACAATACAGTTACTTTCGCAGGGCTCTTTAAACTGCCGTCTGTTTCAAATACCGGTGCGGTCCAAAGCACATCATAAGTTTGCCATTCTCCTGGTTTTTTGGAAGGATTAACCATTGGAGTCGTTTGTTTGTAAACGCTGCCCGCCATACCGTTAGTATAAGTAGGATTGTTATAAGCATCAAGAATTTGCAGTTCATAACCAAGATCTCCTTTTCCTATAGACGCAAGGAAAAGTCCGCTGTTGCCACGAGCTTGCCCTTCACCACTGATATTTGCAGGAACTTTCCATTCCAAATGCAACTGGTAATTGTTAAAAGACTGTTTCGTTTCAATGTTTCCAGTTTGCTTATCCACTGTAAATGCCCCTTTGCCTACTTTCCATTTTGCAGGTTGAGACCTGTCGTTAGTCATCACCCATTGGTCTAAATTTTTACCATCAAACAGGACAATCGCATCAGATGGTGCATTACCTGCCGTTTTTGCAGGAGTAACTACCGGCGGAACAGGCGTGTAAAATTCGGTGTCTTCGTGTTTGGCTTCCTGTGCATTGGCAATACCAATAGTACCCAGGATTAAAGTAGTGGTTAGGATGGCTCTATTCAAGTTCATAGCTGATAGTTAACGTGATATTTTTTTCTAATATACTATTATTGAAGACAGTTTTAATTGAAAAATTCCTCCATCAGGTTTTGTCGCTCATTTGTTGCAAGATTAATTAGCTCAAAGCGTTTAGCAGAAGTAAAAGAGCCCATATCAGTATCACTGTTGATGTGGATTGTACCCAATAAAATCACATATTTACAGGTGTATTTTGTACGGTTTACCAATTCATTGATGCGTTTGTCTATAGCTTCATAAATGGCTTCTGTAGTTTCTTTTAAAGGGTGTACCGCAGATAGGATTCTGTCTTTTTCTTTAAGAATAATTTGTTCAATAGTATTCATTTGATAGTCCAGATCCTCCAGGTGTCCATCAACAATGGCGTTGGAGTGTAGCTTTTTTAATGCACCTTTTGCGGCACCACAACAATCTGTACTGTTTTGTTGTCCGTAACGGTGAATTTCGCCAAGTGTCCCTTCTTTGGAAATCCCGATATGTGGACCATAATAAACCAACACTGCTCCATCATCTGGCACATGACTAGCTAAGGCAGCCATTCCACTCAGTCCGGCGAAAGGAAATCCATCTAAACCGCCCAGTTTAAAAGGCCCCAGGAATTCATTGGACCTCACCGGGAACTGGATACTATTGACATCATCACTACAAATACTGTCTGCCATCATGATTTGAGAAGGTTCAAGATCCAGATTCGCTTCTACAAAATCAATTAAAGTGTTGATACTGTCGATCGTGCTGATGGCATTAGGGTAGTGTTGACGTATGATCGCCAGTTTTTCTCTTTTTTTCATAAAACTTGATCGCATCATCCTTTAGCAATGATCATTTAAGATGGATACAATTCAAATATCCGATTTTCTGGACTACTATCGCAGGACTGCCTGATTTAAATAAAGAGAGTTATATCGGGAAAAACCGATATAATCAGGCTAATGTCATCTCTTACAGTTTAATAGGGATATCGGAAAAAGTCGATATATATTTGTAGCATGAAACAGTTAGAAATATTTAAAGCGCTTTCCAACAAGACCAGGTTGGAGATTCTGCTTTGGTTAAAGGACCCTGCCGCGAGTTTTCCTGAGCAGGTACACGCCGGTTTTGAAGTTGGCGTTTGCGTGGGTGAAATCCAAAAAAAGGCAGGATTGACGCAATCTACTGTTTCTGAATATTTGTCCATTCTCCAACGTGCCGGTTTGGTTTCTTCAACCAGGGTAGGGCAGTGGACGTATTACAAAAGAAATGAAGAAACATTTGTAGAATTAAGCAAAATCATTGAATCCGATATATAAATAATATAATTATGAATACAGAAAGTTTGTTTAGACCGTTTAGTCTGAAATCTTTAAATATAAAAAATAGAATAGTGATGGCACCAATGACGAGATCATTCTCGCCAAATGGAATTCCAGGGGCAGATGTAGCTGCTTATTATAGTAAAAGAGCGGAAGGAGAGGTTGGTTTGATTCTTTCTGAAGGAACCGTAATCGATCGTCCAGCATCGTCTAATGATGCAAATGTGCCTCATTTTCATGGAACTGAGGCATTGGCAGGCTGGCAAAATGTGATCAAAGACGTACATGCACAAGGTGGCGCAATGGGGCCTCAAATCTGGCATATGGGCATCATGGATAACCACCATTCTGGTTGGACACCATCCGCACCATTTGAAGGTCCTTCCGGCTTAAACAGACCTGGCTTTAACAATGGCAACACGATGACTGAAGCTGATATTGAAGCCACAATTCTGGCCTATGGTAAAGCAGCAGCAGAAGCAAAAAGAATGGGATTTGATACGGTAGAGATACATGGTGCCCATGGTTACCTGATCGACCAGTTCTTCTGGGAAGAAACCAATTTACGTACAGATATTTATGGTGGTAAAACTTTGCCAGAACGTAGCCGTTTTGCAATAGAAGTGATCAAAGAGGTTCGTAGACAAGTAGGGGAAGATTTTGCGGTTATCCTTCGTTTATCTCAATGGAAACCGGCCGACTATACTTTCCAACTGGCAAAAACAGCTCAGGAAATGGAAGCATGGTTAAATCCAATGGCAGATGCAGGAGTGGATATTTTCCATTGTTCACAACGTCGATTCTGGGAGCCTGAATTTGAAGGTTCTGATTTAAACTTCGCAGGATGGGCTAAAAAAATCACAGGAAAAGCAACCATTACCGTAGGTTCGGTAGGCTTAACCGGAGAGTTTTTGAAAGCTTTTGCTGGGGAAGCTTCAGAGCCTAGTTCTTTAGATGAATTGATGCGTCGTATGGATAGAGGTGATTTTGATTTAGTAGGAGTGGGTAGACCATTATTGGCAGATCCAAACTGGGTAAAGAAAATTAAGGAAAATCGTGTTGACGAATTGAAAGGCTTTAGTAAAGAAGCATTAGGAAAGCTAGTGATGGACTAATCACTGGGGCAACAATAAACAAAATGGCCACATCAAAGATTTGATGTGGCCATTTTGTTTTATAGGAATCACGATATCTAATTCCAGGTCATTACCTTTTAGGGCTTATCCTCGAACTGCTTGTGCTTTTAAATAATTGTCAATCTGCTGACCAACCTGATCAACAGTTTCTTGTGGTTGCTCGGCTTCATTTCCTCCGGATTCATACCAACCATTGTCATCTCGGATCAGGTAAAGATAAAAATCTGAACCTCCTGATTGACTTTTGAAATAATAGGTTTTGTCATCTGAGGTGGTTACCGGCCCTTTAACGATTCTACCTCCCGGCAATTTTACTTCCGCGTCTAATAAATGCTTCTTTACACCCATGTTTTTTTACGAACATAGTCAATATAACTTGCATCCCGGCTTTTATTCAATTACAGGTCTACGATATTATTTTAGGAACAGATCAAATCTTTAAATAATTGTTTTTATTTTAGCCAAACACGATTTGAAACCCTTTTTATAATGCGTAATTACTTTCTTTTGCTGGCCTTCATGTGCTTTTTCAGCACTTTAGCCATTGCCCAGACTTCAAACCAAAACACAGGTTGGTTATTTCTGATGAATAATAATAAACTCACAAAGAAATGGGGAACTCACCTCGATGTTCAATTGAGAACAGGAGACCAGTTTAGTCATTTGAAGAACTTTATGTTCAGACCGGGACTAACCTATTTTATCAATGATAAAAGCGATTTTACATTGGGTTATTTATTGAACAAAACCTATATTCCTGTACCTGGTCTTAGTGATATTCAACTCACTGAACACCGGATATGGCAACAATACATCTATAAACATAAGTTGAAGAGCCTGAATATCAGTCACCGGTTCAGGTTGGAACAACGCTTTATCGACCAACAAATTGGGGATGATTTGTTTGCTCAACGCATCAGATATTTTGCCCGGGTGCTACTTCCTTTGGTAAAAGGCCAACCTAATTTCCAAAAAGGTGCTTTTGTAGCTTTACAGAATGAATTGATGTTTAATGTTCAGCATAAAGACCATGTAAACGGTCATTTCTTTGATCAGAACAGGGCTTATGTGGCAGGAGGATTCCGCTTCAGCAAACAGCTGGATCTTGAAGCAGGCTACCTGAACCAAGCTCAGAAAATGCGCAATGGACAGTCCATCAACCATGCCATTCAATTGGCGCTATATACCAGATTTTAATAGCAAACGAAGTTCCTCCCGCTTTGAACTTTTCATTTGAGTGTCCATCGGGAGGTAAATCAGCCACTTTAAGCAAAGTGCAGCAGGATTTTCAGTTCCTGGTTTTACTGGAGACAGTTTGATCAGACTGGATGCTTTTGCGGTGGCATCAAAACCATGCTCGCGGAGTTTCTTGATCATTTCATCAGGATCATCACATTCGATGGGCAAGACCCAGTAGGTGTGATGTAGATTTAATCGACCAATTTTTAAGGATTCAGGAAGTCCTGTTAAAATGTCCTTAGCCAGTTGTTTTCTTTGTCTAATCTTTTCAGTAGAGAAGTTGTTCCACTTTCTTTCCAGTAAACGTTCATTGGCCATACAGGGCCTGAACCTTATTTTCTTTAATGGATCAGCACCAGGAAAGCCCCTGGTAAAACTACTCAACACTTCATCAAAATTTTTTCCACTATTACCTATCAAATGATAAAATAAAGTGTAAAAGCTGTTGATTGTCAATAGCTTCATGAATAATACTTTGATCAGCTTTTTAAAGTATACCCGTGTTTTTTGTCGGGTTAAACTCTCATTTAAACACTTGATTTTTAAATAAAGGACAGGGTCTTTTATGGTCATCACTGCCCCGCTGATTGCAGTATTCGTCTTGATCAGACCAAAACTATACAGCAACACATCAGTTTCCGGGTGTCCCGGATGTGCAATATGGCTTGCGCTAGAAGGGGCAGGTAAATCCCCCATAAAAGCTTGTGCAGCATCTTCCACAACCAAAAGCTGATGTTTTTTGGCAATTGGTAGGATGGACTCCAGATCCATTACCCCTCCAAAAAGAGGACTTAACAAAAGCATTTTGCTGGAGGAACTGATGGCTGCGCTAAGTTCTGCCGGATCAATTGATAAGCTGTCTTTATCAATTGATAAAGGGATTGGAATCAATTGATGGGCCCGAATAATGTTGAACATATCCGGAATATTAATATTGCTCATCAGGATTTCCGTATCCGGAGGGTAATTTAATGCAGTTAAGAGCAGATCCAGGCCGGTACGCACCGAAAGTGTAACCATCCTGTCGCTTTCTTTTGGAAAGCGCGTAGGACTTTCTTTCCTACGGAACCCCTCAGCGATGCAAAAGCCAATGCCCGCAAAAGTATCTGAAAAAGTAAGGTCTAGTTTGCCTCTTGGGATCATCTGCTTATTTTCGTCCGAAGATAAGTTTAAAAAAATAAAATGTAGCTTTACGCCATGATCAGCAGGAAAAGCACATTTCTTAACTATATTATACTATTTCAGTTGACTATAGTTCTTGCCATCCCGATGCAAGTACTTGGCCAGCATAAATTACAACAGCTGGATGATCGGATTCTGATCAACCTTTCTGAACGGAGAACTCCGGAAAAAACAAGCTTCTTTATGTTTCTGTCCAAATATAATGATGTGGTCAATGTTGGTGTTCCAGTAGGACTGATGGCTGCAGGTGTGCTATCAAATGATAAACAAATGCGCCAGAATGCAGTATATGTGGCCAGTAGTTCTGCCGTAAATGTAGTGGCTACCTTGCTCATTAAAAAACTGGTAAAACGTCCAAGACCATTTAATGGATTGGTGAAAATCAACGCAGTTTATCAACCTTCGCATTATTCCTTCCCTTCAGGGCATACCTCTACGGCTTTTACTACGGCAACCGCCTTATCTAATAGCTATCGGAAATGGTATGTCATTGCACCAGCTTATTTATGGGCAAGTTCTGTTGGCTTTTCCCGTTTATACCTCGGGGTTCATTATCCTACGGATGTGGCTGCAGGGGCTGTATTGGGAACAGGTTCAGCAATGTCGATGGGCTTTATGCGCGGAGATAAGTAATTCCTTCTTTTAATGCCTAATAATTTTTATATTTGCTAATATTTGTAGTATTTCTATGGTTTGCAACCTTGATAAATGCAAGCCTATAGATAGGATCCTAGATTGAACAAGCGTATGACCATAACCGTACTCCCAATTGTAGAACCGGACATTAAACCGGCAGAGCCCCTAGTAAAAGTGATGAACGACCAATTGGCTGTATTGGCCAGAGAACTTCAGGATTTACACCTCAAAGACCTGGAGCTGATGGAACCTTTATTTGAGGATATTGTAATTTATATCAGCTACTATAACAAACAAGGTATCCGCTGGAAAATTGTCAATGATGTACCGGAAGCGGCCATTGCTGAAGTAGCAAGTCAATGCGACAAATTAGGTTATGTGCGCTGGAAAACAGCTACACTAAACGCCTTTAACAGGGATTAATAAAGCTTTTATTTTTTGAGGAATATGAAACTTTTTTGACCTTCGATGCGTATGTAGTATTAAAAGGTTCCAATGAAAATTCCAGGCTTAATGATACTGATTTATAGCCTAAGTTTAGTAGCTGTACAGGCTCAAAATCATCAAGAAATAAATACGGACTTTATACAACTCTACAAAGAGAACGCAGCGCTTTCTTATATCTCTCCAAGAGGAGAGCTAGGCGCTCCGGGTAAATTTGTGATCAATGGACGGCTCACCACCACCTATATGCTGCTTGCTACAGAAAAGTTGCCCATCGCTTTTGCTGTAGTACCCGATTTTACTGTTAAAGTAAAGGAAGAAAGATCAGCAGCGGTACGAACTCCAAGTTTCAAACTTGGAGGAACATTATTTGTACGGTTAGACAGGTCTGTACCTGATTACAAGTATGCCAGCCTAACTTTTACCCACCATTCCAATGGTCAGGATGGAACAGCCTTAAATCCAGATGGAAGCATAAATACCAATAATGGTAATTTTACGACAAACTATTTAACTTTAGCTTACCATTTTGGAACGGACTTCAATAAGCATAAAAATAGCGGTTATTATTCCCTGAATCATAAGGCCGGCCTCGAATGGCATAAATGGTTTAACTACGAAAAGGCCATGAAAGACGATTATGGCTTTACCAGAATAATCTATAATTGCTCATTGAGAAGTTACCACCCTGAAAAAGAGGACTGGAGATTAAATGCAGAAATCAATTATGCCCTTAACCCAATGAAGGAATACGAGCTGAATGCCATCAAAAAAAGACTCAACGCGGAACTTTCCTTTCATTATAGCTTCCCTTTTATGAACAATGCTTTTTTAATGATGGCAGCGGGTTATTATGGGGAAGATCCTTACAATATCTATTACAGGGACAAGTACAGCTATTTTCGTTTTGGAATTTCCAGCGGAATCCTGCGTGGGAAAAAATGAGAGATTCCTTATGACAGTTGATTTTCAGGGATTCCATATCAAAATTATTCCTTCCTTTTGTTGCGGCTAACACTATAATCGTAACTAATTCGTTTTATTGCTTAATCATTGGATAATAATTTTTATTTTTAACAAACACAAAACATAAATGAAAATTTTAAGAACACGTACACTAATCGTTGCGATTGGGCTGTTGACCCTTTCGATGCAAGCTTGCAAGACTAAAAAAATGGTTGCAAAACCAGTTGCCCCAGTAGCAGAAACCAAAGCACCTGTTGAGGAGCCGAAACCAACTCCAGCACCAGTAGAAGAGAAAGAAGCACCAGCTCCTGAAGAAAAAGCAAACTTTAATTTCAGCAATGTTCAATTTGAATTCAATTCAGATGTATTGAAAACTGCTTCTTTTGAAACGCTTGATCAGGTAGTTAGTCAAATGAAAAAATCACCGGATGCCGTATTAACCATCCATGGTAATTCCTCTACAGAAGGTTCTGCAGCACATAATATGTCTTTATCAGTAGACCGTGCTAATGCAGTAAAATCTTACCTGGTAAATGCAGGTCTTAACGGCAGTAAGTTGAAAATTAAGGGACATGGTGCAACCAATCCAGTAACCTCAAATGATACTGAAGCAGGAAAAGCTTTAAACCGTCGCGTAGAATTTAAAGTAAAATAATTTAAAGGTTGGAGTCAGAGTTTGGTATTGGTAAGCTGAAATGAAAAGTCGAGCCAATGCCAATCTCACTCTCCACCCATATTTTACCCCCATGGTGTTCCAGTATTTCTGAACAGAGATACAATCCGATGCCGAATCCTGAAATGTTCTGCGTGTGTTTCGTTTCTACCCGAAAGAAACGTTCGAACAGCTTCCCTAAGGATTGTGGTTTAATGCCCATTCCTTCATCTTTAATACTGATCTGAGCAGCTAATGGGCTGACCTGGCAGTTGACTTCTATTCTTTTTCCCTTTGGGGAGTATTTCACCGCATTACTCAATAAATTGGAAACCACAGAACCGATTTTATCACGATCCGCATGAATAGTAACTGCTTCGCAGGAATTTAAAGTAATGGTATGCTGGTGGAGTGTAGACTTGGTTTCGTCAATCATTTCCTGGACCAACTGGCCAAGATCAAAACTTTCCATGTTCAAATGGATTTTCCCAGATTCTAACCTCGAAAGATTCAGAAAACCATTGATCATGTTGCTCATTTTTTTGACCTGTACATTCGCTTTGCTCAAAGAAGAAGCTATAAACTGATCCTGTGGCTCTTTTAATTTAAGCATCATCAGTTGAAGATATCCATTTAAAGAGGTGAGGGGAGTTTTTAACTCATGACTCACCATTCCAATGAAGTCATTTTTGCGAATCTCATCCTGCTTTTGTTCTGTAATGTCCAGTAGCATCCCAGAAAAATGAGCCGGATGCCCAACTTCCATAGGGTAAAGCCGACCTAATGCCCTCACCCAGCGCATAGCTTGATGATCACGACCAACAATTGGATGCTCTACACTAAAATCCTTTCCTGTTTCTATTGAATTCATCACCGCATCAGCAACCTGTTGTCGATAATCTTCATGAACCTGATCCAGCGTGTCTGAAAGTGAAACCTCCTCATCATGGCTATAGCCAAACAGTTCTTTCATCCTTGGAGAGGCAATAAAAATATTGCTTTCAATATCCAGTCTCCAGGTGCCCACATTCGCAGATTCAATAGATAATCGAAGCATTTCTTCCGCTTGTTCTACCTTTTTTCTGGCCACAACCTGTTCCGTAATAACATTAGCCACCATTAAGATGCTGTGGGTATTCCCTTTTTCATCTTTTATGGGTTGATACACAAAGTTGGCATAGAACTCTTCCAGTTTGTCTTGCTGTTTCAATAAACCCCTCACTTCATTGCCATGATAAGGTTGCCCGGTAGCTAAAACATGATTTAACAATTCGAAAAATGGTTGACCAGTTAATTCTGGGGAAGCGATTGCCAATGGCATGCCAATAATTTCCTCTCCTTTATCCCATTCTTTCATGGCCAGTTTATTTGCTGATTCGATAATGAAATCCGGACCAGTAAACAAGGCAATGGAAACAGGGGCATCGGCCAGCATATATCTGATTTTCGACTCACTATTGGCAAGCTCAGCTAAGGTTTTCTCAATTTTTCTATCGGCATGGACCTTTTCCGTCGTTTCAGAACAGATCACCAATACACCACCGATTTGGCCCGGAAGGTCTTTTACTTTACTAAAACTAAAGGTCCAGTATACATCCTCCAGCTGGTTGTTTCTAAAAATTGGAAGTAATTCATCTTCACACCAGGTAGCTTCTCCAGTAGACATGGCCTGTTCAATCATGGGCGACACCATGTCCCAGATCTCTGGCCAGCAATCTTTGCCAGCTTGCCCCAATGCAGTAGGATGTTTCCCTTCATCACCAAGACTTTTGCGATAAGCATCATTATAAAACTGAATCAATTCTGTTCCCCACCATAAAAACATTGGAAAACGCGAACCTATGATGATACTTATAGTAGTCAGTAAACTTTGCGACCATTGCCCTGGCGATCCTATCACTGTCTTAGACCAATCATAATCCCGAATCAGCTGTCCCATTTCTCCTCCTCCTTCTAAATAATGATGATAGTTGGGGTTCTGGGCTTGATCTTGAAGCATATGAAAAGTTTAATAGGTCTGGAAAAACTAAATATATTTAATTAGCAGCTGCTTTTGTGATGAAATTATACAAAAAAATTAGTCGATTAAAACTTTTCTGAATTATTATTTCATATTTTGATAAGGGAAGGAGGCTTGTTTTTTTCGATGTAAAAAAACTGGCAGGTGGGGGACTGCCAGTTAGTTAAAATCAATACACCTTTAAGAAGTGATTGATTACAATAGAGCGTAATGATTCTTTTTTGAAAGGTCAGCCATACCAAATGCTTTTTTTGATGGTGTGGTTGCAAATAGTATACTCGATACCGTTGCATTTCTGACGTTTTTATTGATTTCACCATGATAATGGTAATTGCAAATACCGGTAGTATAAGCAGCATTCATCTCTAAGCTTACAGTCAAACAAGGCTTTTGTTCAGTGTCTAGTAGCTTATGACCTTTAAGTTGTATAGATATATTTGCGAGATGAGCTTGGTTTTGGTAACTTCCAACCACTTTGAAGCTTAAATTAAGCGGGCCAGTAAGTTCTTTTATAGTGATCACAGCAGTTCCCGAAATAGTGCCCGAGGAATGTCGCTGCAAATTTAAATGAAGTACAGGTTGGAATAACCCTTCACTAAGGATACGTAAGTTTATTGGTTCGCCGTAAATGTGTTCAGTTATCATTGGAGCTTGATATTTCTATTCCGCTAAAGTACCGGTACGCAGCAGCTCTGGTAACCGTGAAAATACCCTAATAAAAAAACAGGTATAAATACCTGCTTTCTAATCTAAACAAAGCCTTAAATACAGCTTTTTTAAACAATTATTGAATTTTTTGGTTCTAAATAAATATCTTTTACTATGAAAAAAACCTTACCTCTTCCTTTATGGACCATTGCCGTTCCAATTCTAGCATGGATTGCTTATTTTGGAATGTCATTAGACCTTGGGGGCTTATATTCGATTGTTCTTGCCGCAGTATTAATTGGTAGTGTACTGGCTGCCGTACACCATGCCGAAGTCGTTGCCCATAGGGTAGGTGAACCCTACGGAACGTTACTCCTGGCATTGGCCATTACAGTGATAGAAGTTGCTTTGATTGTTTCCCTGATGCTAACAGGAGGACCTGAAACGACAGCCCTTGCCCGTGATACGGTATTGGCCGCCGTAATGATTATTTTAACCGGAATGATCGGTACCTGTTTACTCGTTGGTGGCGCCCGGTTTAAAGAACAGTTCTTTAGTCTGGAGGGCGTGAGTGCAGCATTAGTAACACTTTCGGCCATTCTGGTACTCACCTTGATCCTACCTAATTATACCACAAGTAAGGCCGGTCCTGTATATACTACAGCACAGTTGGGCTTTGTAGCGATAGTTTCCCTGGTACTCTATGGTACTTTTGTATTGGTACAGACGGTCAGACACCGTGATTTTTTCCTCCCTCCGGAAGCAGATGGTGATGAAGATGTGCATGCTGAACCACCAACTAAAAAAGTAGCCCTTTGGAGTGCTTTATTGTTGTTGATCTGTTTGGGAGTGGTAGTGCTGTTGGCTAAAGCTTTAGCCCCTGATATTGAACTGGCAGTAGTCAATGCCGGTGCCCCAAAATCTTTAGTAGGGGTCATCATTGCTGCAGTGGTACTCTTGCCTGAAGGCCTGGCTGCCTACCGTGCGGCTAGAAAGAACCGCCTGCAAACCAGTCTTAACCTGGCAATGGGCTCTGCACTGGCCAGTATTGGTTTAACAATTCCTGCCGTAGCAATTGTTTCTATGGTAACCGGAATGACCATTACCTTAGGTATCGATATGAAATCTACTGTGCTTTTATTGTTGTCGCTATTTACGATCATGCTTTCATTAGCTACGGGAAAAACAAATATCCTGCAAGGAGTAGTCTTATTGGTGATCTTTGCCGTGTACCTGTTTACAATTATAGCACCCTAACTCTTGCTTAGACCTAACCTTTTCTTTCAGGAGCAGCAACTGTTCCTGAAGCTATAAAATGAGCCCAATAAACGATTGATCCCGAATTATCCTTAGCTTTACGATTATGAAAAAGGTAAACATAGAAGGGTATGTGGAGTTTGATGCCAATATTCTGAAAGATTGGATCGATAACGGGGTTAATTATGTGAAAATTGTGAACCTTAATTTAAGAGGTAGTATCGAAGCTTTTGAATTAATTCCAAACTCTGAAATTCCAGAAACTGGCGACCTGATCCATCACATCCTTTCTGAGGATATAGAAGACTTGCTGGAAACCATGGAAAAAGTGAAGTTTTTAGTCCATGAAATCTACTTGGAAGAAGACGAAGAAGAAACAGCATAGTTTCAAAACAGAATATTGTCATTTCCAGATCAGCTATACCTCGAACCTTATCATTCGGAGTATAGCTTTTTTTATGAACTAACTTCTTATGAAAAGTATTTTGAGCGCTTTTAATGCTTTCAAACATCAAGTTATTTTCTTCAATATTCTTTATACGAATGCATTACAGAACAACGCTTACTAAGTGTAATCATTTTTGTTGTTTTTTCAGTATCTCATCCGTCATAAAATGCAGCTGTTTTTCCACCGAATGTGGATAACCGTTTAGAGTCTTTCTAGATAATATTTGCCATTTTTGAAATCGATCACCAGCCCTGCATGAGGGCTGATTTATTAAAAAATCCTACGAAATGAGTACTAAAAGAATCATCAAATTCGAAAAAGAAGATTGTAGCCCATGTAATATGGTCTCTGAATATCTGGATAGAAAAGGAATGGTATACGAAACCATCAATCCTTTCAATGACCCTGAACTGGCCATGCAATTCAGAGTACGTTCTGTACCAACGGTGATTCTAATGGAAGCAGGAGAGGAACTGGCAAGAGTGATCGGATATAAGCCGGATGAGTTAGCCGCTTTAGCTTAGTTTAATCAAGTTAAATTGATGACCTGCATTTATTATGACAGTAAAACCGGTAATGTAGAACGGTTTGTGAACCGCTTAAAGTTACAGCGCGACTGGAATATTCAAAAGATTGATCAAGTGTCTGCTCCCCTGGAGGAAGGACACCTGATCACCTATACCACAGGTTTTGGAGAAGTCCCTCTGTCAACTTTAAGGTTCCTCGAAGAAAATAGCAGCTCCATCAAATCAATTACCTCCAGTGGAAACAAAAACTGGGGCCCTAATTATGCACTCGCTGCAAAAAAAATCTCTGCCCTGTTTCAACTGCCCATATTGATGCAGTTTGAACTTTCAGGTACCGCAGATGATATTCAAAAATTTATAGATAATATAGAAGGCTAAAGATATGGTGACTAAAAAATGGATCTTGTTGAACAACGAGATCATGGTTAAAAAAGATGACGAATTCAGCCTTAGCAAAGATAAGGAAGCAGTTCGTTCTTACTTTTTGGACTATGTAAATAAAAACACGGTTTTCTTTTATACGCTAAAAGAGAAAATTGATTACCTGATTGAACAGGAGTATTATATTGATTTCTATCAATGGTATACTTTTGAACAAATGGAAGAAGTATATGACCTGGTTTATGCGAAGAAATTCAGGTTCCAGTCCTTCATGAGTGCTTTCAAATTTTTTCAAAGTTATGCACTTAGAGACGATAGCGGAGAGAAGTTCCTGGAACGCTATGAAGATCGCGTAGTAGCGGTTTCTTTATTCCTGGCCAGAGGCGATGTGCCTCAAGCCAAACAATATGCAGAACTGCTGATCAATCAGGAGTACCAGCCTGCAACACCAACCTTCTTAAACTCAGGAAAAAAACGCTCTGGTGAATTAGTTTCCTGCTTTTTAGACGAAATCGGTGATAACCTGAATGGAATTGGTTACGCAATTGATTCCGCAATGAAACTTTCTTCTATCGGTGGAGGTGTTTCTTTTAACATCTCTAAAGTGCGTGCAAGAGGAGAGTCCATCAAAGACGTGGAAGGACGTGCAGGTGGAGTATTGCCAATTATGAAAATTCTGGAAGATACTTTCTCTTATGCAAACCAATTGGGGCAACGTCCCGGTGCCGGAGCGGTATACTTAAACATCTTCCACACTGATATTGAAGAGTTTTTAGACTGTAAAAAGATCAATGTGGATGAGAAAGTCCGCATTAAATCTCTTTCTATTGGCGTGATCGTTCCTGATAAGTTCATGGAGCTTGCAGAAAACGATGAAGCTTGTTACCTGTTCTACCCACATACTGTATTTAAACAATACGGTAAATATCTGGATGAATTGGATATGAATGAGATGTATGAGGATCTGGTGACCAATCCTTTAGTGAAAAAGAAAAAGATCAATGCCCGTCATTTGATGGTGAAAATTGCTCAAACTCAAAAAGAGAGTGGTTACCCATATTTGTTTTTCAAAGGAAATGCCAATAGAGGACACGCTTTAAAAGAACTTGGAAACGTGAAATTCTCTAACCTTTGTACAGAAATCATGCAGATCTCTGAGGTTTCAGATATCGAGATCTATGGTAAAGAAGATACCATCCGTTACGGAATTTCCTGTAACCTGGGCTCTTTGAACATTGCTACAGTAATGGAAAACAAAAGGGTAAAAGAAGCAGTGTCTACGGCAATGCGCTCTTTAACGGTGGTTTCCGATCTAACCAATATCGCAATGGTGCCTTCTGTACAGAAAGCAAATAAAGAATTGCATAGTGTAGGCCTGGGCGCGATGAACCTACATGGCTTCCTGACTAAAAACTTTATCATGTATGAAAGTGCTGCCGCACTGGATTTCTGTAATGTGTTCTTTATGATGGTTAATTTCTATTCTATTCAAAGTTCCATGGAAATCGCAAGAGAGAAAAAGGAAACTTTTGTAGGATTTGAGCAATCAGAATATGCAAATGGGAATTATTTCCAACCTTACCTGATTAAGGACATTGCTCCGGTAAGTGATAAAATTGCTGGTTTATTCGAAGGAATGGCAATTCCTACAGTAGCAGATTGGACTGAATTGATGAATGAAGTGAAAACCCATGGTCTTTACCATGCGTATCGTCTGGCTATTGCTCCGAACCAATCTACTTCTTACATCATGAATGCAACCGCTTCTGTGATGCCGGTAGTAGATGTGATCGAAGTAAGAGAGTATGGTGATAGTACTACTTACTACCCAATGCCATACCTGGACAACGACAACTATTTCTTCTATAAGTCTGCCTATGATATGGATCAGAAGAATGTATTGCGCCTGATATCTGTAATTCAAAAGCATGTGGATCAGGGAATCTCCACGATTTTACATACCAATACGAAAGACAGCACGCGTGATATCGCTAAATACTATATCTATGCGCATAAAATGGGTCTGAAATCCCTGTATTATACCCGGACGCGTAAAGCTTCCATTGATGAATGTGTATCCTGCTCGGTTTAATCCCAGGCAGTAATTAATTACCTTATTAAATTATATAAATGAGTTCATATAAAGCAGTAAACTGGAATACACCTGAAAATGATTACGCAGGAATGTTCTGGGAGCAAAATCTTCGTCAGTTTTGGGTGGATACTGAATATATTCCTTCAAAAGATATTGACAGCTGGAAGTCTTTGAGTCCCGAAATCCAGGAAGCTTATAAAAAAGCATTGGGTGGCCTTACTTTATTGGATACCCTGCAAAGCCATACCGGAATGCCTAAATTGTTAGACCATATCGATGGCCTGCAAAATAAAGCAGTATTGTCGTTTATGTGTATGATGGAAGCGATTCACGCCAAGTCTTATTCAACCATTTTTACGACGGTAAATAGCACTGCGGAGATCAATGAACTGTTCGAATGGGTAGAAAATAATAAACTCCTGCAATATAAAGCAGCTACCATCGACAAGTATTATAGAAACCTGGATGCACAGAAAGTAAGCGATGAAACCTTGTTTATGGGACTTGCTGCCTCTGTTCTACTGGAATCTTTCTTGTTCTACAGTGGTTTCTTTATGCCATTATGGTTAGCAGGACAAGGACAAATGGTTGCCAGTGCAGATATCATTAAAAAAATTGTAGCCGATGAATCCATTCACGGCGTATTTGTAGGCTTACTGGCTCAGGATCTTTATAAGAAATTACCTGATCCGGAAAAAAGCAAGCAAGAGCTGATCGATCTTTTGATGGAGCTTTATGAAAACGAATTGAAGTATACGGATGAATTGTATACAGAAGTTGGTTTAACAGCTGATGTAAAAGAATATGTCAGGTACAATGCCAATAAAGCAATGATGAACCTGGGCTTTGAAGAGCTTTTCGAAGTGAAATCCGTAAATTCAATTGTCCTGAATGGCTTAAACGGTGAAACGACACAACATGATTTCTTCTCAAAGAAATCAACAAACTATGAAAAAAGTATGGAAGTAGTACACCTGAGAGATGAAGATTTTCAGGTTGCTGCAGAACCGGTTTTCTAATCATAGAAAACGCTGCTGATTTTTTTCAATGAAAAAATATCCTGTCTCCAATTAGCTTTAAACAGCTAAAAGGGGCCAGGGTATTTTTTTTTAAAACAAATAGGCTCATAATCAGTGTTTAATATGATAGATATCATGTTTCCTTAATTAAGGATTGTTGACCTTAGTTATAGATCAATTAAACAAAGTCCGATGAAAACTATTCTGATTCCCACCGATTTTTCTCCTAATGCAGACCATGCCGCGCTATACGCTTTGGAACTTGGAAAAAGCATGAAAGCCAGCCTTAAATTGTGTAATGCCGTTATGCTGCCGGCAGCGGCAACCATGTCGCCACAAGTAGCCTGGCCATTGATGGATTTAGGTACGCTGAGAACGGATGCCACTAATGAGCTAAAGAAACTTTCTGAAAAGTTGAAACAGCAAGCCAAAGCCAGCGGTACTACTGCACAAGAATGTCCGCCAATAGAAGTCCTGGCGGAAGTAGGTACCGTAACAGAAGTGTTGAATATGCTGGCTGAAAAGGAAAAAATTAACCTGGTCGTAATGGGGACTTCCGGGGTAGGTAGTATAAACCGGTTTTTTCTGGGAAGTACCAGTCGGGATTTAATCGATCATGCTAATTTCCCCGTCTTGCTGATTCCACCAGGAACGAATTTCAAACCTATAAAGAGAATCGCATTTGCGACAGATCTAAGTGACGGAGATCTGGAATTGATTCATTCCCTGGCGCTCTTTGCCCGTCCTTTTAATGCGGAAATTCTAATTGTACACATTACTCCAGATGATTTTGACCCAGAAGTTCATCAAAAGAAAGTCGATGCATTTTTAAATGACATCACTTGTAAAGTGCATTATCATAAGGTCTATTATCGCCATGTTAAGGATATGGGAATTGACGAAGGCTTAACCTGGTTAACCGATCATGTAGATCTGGATATGCTGGCCATGGTTCACCGCAGATATACTTTTATCAAAAGATTATTTGAAGGTAGTCATACTCAAAAGCTCGCTGTTCATGTAAAACTTCCCTTATTGGTGTTCCCTCCTGAAAGTCATAATGTGCTTTAAGGTGGATAAAAATTAACTCAGTGTTCTTAATTTACTTTTTATTGCCGGGAAAAGTTGGCTAAATTGTAAATTTGAGCGCTTATGGGAATAGCAAAGAAGGATGAGGTGTGTTTGGTGGACGGTTCTCAGGAACGATTGATTCCACTATTGATGGCTTATCAGCAAGCAGTAGATACAAGTATAATTTCCTCTATTACAGATGTAAGGGGGACCATTATTCATGTAAATAAACGGTTTTGTGAGGTGTCGAAATTTAGCAGAAAAGAGCTGTTAGGACAAAATCATCGCATTATCAATTCCGGTTTTCATCCTAAAGAATTCCTTAAAGAAATGTGGAAGACTATTGGAAGAGGAGAGGTATGGCATGGGGAAATTAAAAACCAAGCCAAAGATGGATCCTATTATTGGGTCGATAGCGTGATTGTTCCCATCAAAGATCTCGATGGTAAACCGGTACAATACCTTTCTCTTAGAACACTAATTTCAGAACGAAAAGAAAAAGAAGAAAAAGATAGAGAAGATCAGGTCAATGCAATGGAAGAAATGCTGTTTAAGATCTCTCATGAACTTCGACAACCCGTAGTGAAAATTCTAGGCCTTTCTGAACTGTTTGATTATTCAGGGAATTCTGCGGAAGACCTGAAAATTATGATCGAGGGAATCAAGGAATCCGCAATTATGCTGGACAATTATACTAGGGAACTTGCGGGATTCGTCCATAAGATTCGTAATGAGCAGGATTCAGAACCTGGTTAATCGCTTTTTACCATCTTTTCCTTGTATAGTACAATTTTGGTGTCGTTACAAATACCATCTTTGTTGAAATCTACTGAACCTCAAATGAAACTAGCGATCATTACTGATCTTCATGCCAATCTACCCGCAGTAAAAGCAGTGTTAACTGACATCGACACCTTCCATCCAGATCAAATTTATTGTTTGGGGGATTTGACAGATGCCGCACCATGGCACAATGAGGTGATTGAGCTGATAAAAATAAGGAACATCCCTACCATCATGGGAAACCACGATGAACGCATCGCTTTTGATCTCCCCGTTTATACATTGGATAAACACAGTTTGTCAGAACAACAAGCCCGCTTAGAAGCGATCAATTATACCAAACAGACGATAACGGAGGCGAATAAAGCATTCCTTTCGACGCTGCCGGCCACATTGAAAATCGAATTTGATGGGCTGAGTATCTTATTGGTTCACGGAAGCCCGGATAGCAATGAGGAGTATATTTATGAAGATGCCGAAGAAGATCGGATCTCAGAAATGTTTAGGAAAGCAGAAGTAGATGCCATCATTTCAGGACATACCCACCTTTCTTTTATACGTTATTTGCCGGAATCTGCTCATCAGAGGACGAAAGTACTGATCAATGCAGGATCAGTGGGGCGCTCAAAAGAAAAAGGCGCTAAGGCCTGCTACCTGCAATTGGAAATCCTAAATGCGACGGAGGCTGTCGGAATAGATCGATTAAAACCTGTTATTCGAGAAATAGATTATCCCATCAGGGAAACCATCATTGGGATTCGGAATAGCCCGGTTCCTGATTTTTACGCAGATTTTCTGGAAAAGGCTGACCATAAATTCTAATCATTGCTGCTCCTAAAGAATTTTTATAACTTTAATGCTGACTAATTCAGCAAAATGGAAATTAAAGACCTGACCAAGGCAGAAGAGCAACTCATGCAATTATTATGGAAGCTGGACAAAGCGTTTGTAAAAGAACTGATTGCGGAATTGCCAGCGCCTAAGCCGGCCTACAATACCACATCTACCATTATTAGAATTCTGGAAGCAAAAGGTTTTATCGGTTATGAAGCGTTTGGAAGAACTCATCGGTATTATCCGCTCATCAGTAAGGTCGATTATACTCGTCATCAGGCACAGAAACTACTGACAGATTATTTTGAGAATTCTATCCAGGACATGTTTTCTTTTTTTGTAAAAGAGAAAAATATGAACCTAAAAGAAGCAGACGAGATTTTAAGAATTATAGACAAAATAAAGGATTAGTGTATGACTTTAATCAGCTTCCTTCTTCAGGCCAACTTATGTCTTCTTGTTTTCTATTTTTTTTATAGACTATTCCTTCACAAGGAAACCTTTTTTACATGGAACCGGGTATACTTGCTTGTGGCCGTTTGTTTTTCATTTGTGCTTCCAATTCTGCGCTTTGAATGGTTAAGCAAGAGTTCCGCTAGTAAAGAGCTACAACTAAAAATCGGGGATATCTTAGTGGAAGGTACTGTTGTGGCAAATACAAATTTCGACTGGATACAACTACTTTATATCGCGTATTTTTCTGGGCTAGGCATCGCTGTATTGTTCTTGTTTTACAAATTATGGCACCTGCGGAGTCGAATTCGCAATCCTCAACAGGGAATTGCATTTTCATTTTTTAGATTTAAGCGGGTGGATCCAAACCTCGCCGATTTTGAAACCATTAACCGGCATGAAGAGATTCATGTTCAACAACTTCATAGCCTGGATATTTTATTAATGGAGATTGCCGGAATAATTGTCTGGTTTAATCCCGTGATTTATCTATATAAGTTAAACATTAAAACTATCCATGAATACCTGGCTGATGAGGCTGCAGCAAGATTTGCAGGCAGTAAGAAAAAATATGCGTTGCTACTGCTCAGTAGAGGGATGGGTGTAATTCCGGAATTAAGCAACTCCTTTATTCGCCATTCGGAAGTTAAAAAGAGAATACTCATGTTGCAAAGAGAAAGATCAGCTAAGCAATCTTTATGGAAATACCTCTGGATTGTTCCGTTGCTGTCCACATTGCTATTGTGCTCTTCTGCAATTAAAGGGACTAAAGCAACGCGGACTTTTGATGCAGTCTTTCCAGGGGGACTAGCGAAATTTGTAGCTTATCTTAAAACAGCAACTAAATATCCGGCAATTGATCTAAAAAATAGAACCGAGGGGAAAGTGATGGTTACTTTTATCATTGATAAAGATGGGAACTTAATTGACGCCGAGGTGAAAAAAGGAGTTAGTCCTGGTTTAGACCAGGAAGCAATACGGCTGATCAGTAATTCGCCGAAATGGATTCCTGGAAATGAAAACGGTATTCCTGTTAGAATCAGGTATGATATAGGTGTGAATTTTAAACTTAAAAAATAATTCTTCCCTGGGAAACAGGTTTTTTGACCTTCAACTAATTTATTAGTAATAAAACTAATTGATTAGTTGCGCAACTAAATACTTAGGTGTATACTTGTGTTATAAACCTTATTATTTACGCTTATGCTCTACTCTTTAAAAACCACTATTCGCAGTTTAGCTGTTTTGTTTTTAATGGCAGCTCATCTTTCTTCATCTGCTCAAAACAATGTTTCAGGCACAATTAAAGGCATTGTGATAGATGAAAACAAAATGACTTTAGCCTTTGCCTCCATCTTTCTTAAACAAGAAAAAGATACCATCATTTACAAGAGTCAGGTAGCTACGGAGGAGGGAGCTTTCTCTTTTGCTGCAGTAAAAGAGGGAAGGTATTTCCTGGAAATTAAAGTCATGGGCTATGGAGATTTCAAAAGAGAAAATATCATTATTGATCGAAACAGCAATTTGATGGATATCGGGAGGATCCAATTATTTCCATCTTCAAAAGCGCTTAGCGGCGTTACCATTACTGGGCGGATTCCCCTGATAGAAAGAAGAGCAGATAAAATCATTGTCAATCTTGACCAGCATTTTCAATCTAGTCCCTCTATACTGGAACTGATGGATAAGCTCCCAGGAGTACAGGTCAACCCGGTTGATGATCAGATTAGCCTGAATGGTAGAGCCATTCAAATTTATATTGATGGAAAAGCAACTCCCTTAACCTCAGTTGCACTTGCAGGCCTTCTCAAGGGGATGTCGCCAGCAAGTATTCAAAAGATAGAGCTGATTGCCAATCCATCAGCTAAGTACGATGCCGTTGCTGGAGGAGGAATCATCAATATCATTAGAAAAAGAAACTATAAAGGAGGGTTGAATGGAAATGTATTTGCCAACATCGGACAAGGAACCTATGGTAAGCAGGTAGCAGGATTGAACCTGAATTATAAAGGCGAAGGCTTTAATGTTTTGTTGAATACGAATTACAACCACAATAAGTATTATTTTGATACTAAAGTCAGGAATGATTTCTTTGACAGCAATGGCCAATTAATGACACAAAGTGGATCTGATATTAAAAGTATTAGGAATACGCGGATTTATACCCCCACACTTGGACTTGATTTATACCTTTCCAAGAAAACAACACTCTCTTTTACTACCGTCCAAAATATACAACGCTTTCATAAAGATGCAAACTCTGTTTCTTTAATCACTGATCAAATACCTGCGGAGAAGGACCAGTTTTTAAACCTGGTTAAAGCAAAAACACTGAATTCTTCTTATAGCGTCCATTTTATAAGGCAAATTGATACCCTGGGAAAGGAGCTAACTGCAGACCTGGATTTCTTTGATTACGATAGTCAGACGGGTAATGATAATACTCATTTGAACAGTGCTGACGCTGGCATGTCACTGAATGCCGGGAAGACTTTTCTTGATCAGGGACGGAAATACAAGGTCTATGCAGCCAAAGTGGATTATGCTCAACCTTTAGGAGCAAAGAGTAGGATGGAAGTAGGAGGGAAAACAAGCTTCGTCAGGTCTGATAATGAAAACTTGCTTTTTAAAGATAGGAATGGATTGCTGGTATTGGATCCTACACAAAATGATCATTTTAAGTACAGGGAGATGATCAACGCCATCTATGCTACTTTTAGCAAAGATGGGAAGCGTTTTTCCTATCAAATAGGGCTTCGTGGGGAACATACGATAGGTAAAGGTAGACAATTGGAAATTGCTCAACGGAGCAGCAGTCATTATTTTCAATTGTTCCCTTCCCTATATATTGACTATAAAATAAATGCGCATAATGGCTTAAACCTGACTTTTAATAAGAACATCAACAGGCCTACCTATGAGAATCTTAATCCTTTAATTAGAATTTTAGATGCCAACAATTACCTGCAGGGAAATCCAGATTTGAAACCAGGAATCGTTTACAACACATCGCTAACCTATAGTCTCAAAAATGCATTGTTCGCAACGATAACTTATGCCTACACTGAAAATGATTTTACCTCATTTTCTACGAAGTTTGATCAGACTGGAATTATCAGTACCAGACCTGAGAACAACAGGTATACTCAATATTTTTCTTCTCATGTGGCTTACAATAAGCAAATCAATCCATGGTGGTACAATTCAGCTGTGCTGAGTTATAATCAGCGAACTTACAAAAGCGATTTTAATGGATATGCTTTGCACAGTACCGGAATTCCAGGCTTTGCGGGTAATGTTTATCAGGCTTTTTCCCTAACGAAGAAGTTCTCTTTATTGTTTTTGTTGCGCTATACCGGGAAATTTCAGGAACGCAACATCATCAATGATCCATCTTTTGTTTTTACCGCAGGTGTCAGTCAGAAGCTGTTTAAAAACAAAGGTACACTGGCTTTTAATGTCACCGATATCTTTGAAACCTATAAGTCTCGCTACACGCAAAATTCTGCTGTGATTAATCAGGTATGGGAGAATAAGCTGGAAACCAGAATTGGAAGGCTGTCGTTTACTTACAATTTCGGTGGAACAATAAGAAGCAGAGCCACAGGCAAGGGGGCCGACGAGGAGAAGAAGCGAACGAATGCGGTAGAGAATTAATTGAAAAGCCATCCTTAATCTACTCATTACAATGCCCCCAAAATGTCTAAATTTTGGGGGCATTGTATTTAGCCTGCTCCTTTTTATTTATAAGCGATCGCTTCAGGCATCGTGCTTACTTGCTGAAACTATCACTAACGGCTTTACCTCTCCAGCTTTGAGGGATTTTTAGCCCCATAATCCAGGCCAGTGTCGCTGCGGTATCATAAGTGATGATCACATCTTTGATCTGGTGGTTTTTCTTTACACCAACACCATTGATTACCCATGGTATTTGTACTTCATCCAGTGTTTTTCCACCATGTCCTTTACCGGTACCACCATGGTCTGCCGAAACAATAATGATGGTTTCTTTCTCAATCCCTGCATCTTTAACCGCTTGCACGATTTTTCCGATTCTTTCATCCACTTTTTTCAATTGCTCGTAATACGCCGGAGTGCGGTGACCAATCTCATGGCCAGTATGGTCTGGCTCATCAAAATGAACGAAAGTGAAGTATGGTTTTTCTCTTTTGATAATACTTGCTGTGGTATCTGCGCAGAAATCATCTTTGTCATTTCCCGGAACCACGATGCTAATGGCATCTTTTTCTACCAATGGTCCTATTCCCGGCCAGCTGTAAATGACAGCAGTTTTCGCATTTGGTTTCTGATCCCTGATCACGCTAAAAATAGAAGGGAAAATGCCATACTTTGTAGTAGTAACAGAAGGAATTTCAGGTGTTTTACTTCCCCATTCCGTATACCCATGTTCTGTCGGTCCGGCGCCCATCAACATAGATGCCCAGTTTACGGCACTGGAAGATGGAAGCACAGATCTAGCAACAAGACTAGATGCACCGGTTGTCATTAACTTTTTAAGATGTGGCATTTGTGCATCAGGAATGGCATAGGCACCCAGTCCATCGCAGCCAATCAGAATCACATGTTTTACATTTTTCAGTTGTGCATTGACACCTAATCCAGCGCAAAGCAAGCAAAAGGCAATAATTGATTTTTTCATTTGTGTGGTTTGTTATGGTTAATCGCATTCGAAAGTTAAATATATATGTTATGATGTTTAGTTTTATTAAACAAATGTGATTTTTTTGTCTGAAGCCCAATCAGGCTGCAAAAAAAAGCCCCCAAAAAGTGATTAACTTTTTGGGGGCAATTGATTATAATTTTTTTTAGCTACCAACCTTTAATGGCACCGCCTTTAAAGGCTTCTTTTGCAGCTTTTTCTACTTCTTCACTTTGGTAAGCTTTCACAAATTTCAATACTTTCTCGTCATTTTTGTTGTCTTCTCTGGCAACAATAGAATTGACATAAGGCGAGTCTTTTGCTTCCACAAACAATCCGTCTTTTTCTGGACTTAAGCCTATAGGAGCAGCAAAAGTATTGTTGATGATCGCGATCGTTACATTTTGGTCATCTAATGCTCTTGGTAATTGTGGCGCCTCTAATTCCAGAATTTTAAGCTTTTTTGGGTTGCCCGTAATGTCATTCACGGTAGGCAATAAGCCCACGCCCTCTTTTAATTGGATCAATCCGAATTTCGCCATTAACAACAAGGCTCTTCCACCGTTAGTGGCATCATTAGGGATAATTACAGTGCTTTCGTCCTTAAGTTCTGATAAAGATTTGATCTTTTTTGAATAACCAGCAAGTGGGTAAACAAAAGTATTTCCTACGATCGCAAATTTATAACCACGTTGCTTGGTTTGTACATCCAGATAAGGCTTGTTCTGGAATACATTCACATCAATGTCTCCCTGTTGAAGCGCCTCATTAGGCATCACGTAATCATTAAACTGTACCAGATCAACTTCTAAACCGTATTTTTCTTTAGCAACTTTCTTCGCTGCTTCCGCCAGGCTATACTCAGGACCGGACTCTACGCCAACCTGGATGTAATTTGGATCCGTGTTTTTTGCGGAACGGCCACAGCTGAATAGGGCTACTGAACTTGTTAGAATGGCTATTGCCGCGATAAATTTGATGTTTTTTGTATTCATTTGTTTTTCATATTTGATAGGTGATTTCCTTTTGATCCGGCTTCCCGGAAGGACTACCTGTGGTCTACTCTTTTAGCGATAAAGTCACCCAGAAACTGGATGATAAATACCAATGCAATTAACAGGATAAGAACAGTATTCATTACAAATACATCATAGCCTACATAACCATATTGATAACCAATCTGGCCCAGTCCGCCGGCACCAACGGCACCACCCATTGCCGAATAACCAACCAATGTGATCAAGGTAACTGATGCACTGTTGAGGATGGAAGGAAGGGCTTCTGGTAACAATACCTTATATACGATCTGGAAAGGAGTGGCACCCATAGCTCTTGCAGCCTCTACTAATCCACCAGGAACTTCAATCAGGCTGTTCTCAATCAATCTTGCGATAAAAGGAGCTGCACCGATACTCAAGGGTACAATTGCCGCTTCAACACCAATAGAAGTACCTACCAATGCTCTGGTGAAAGGGATCATCCAAACAATCAAAATGATGAAAGGAATGGAACGAAAGATATTAACGATGATGGAAATGGTATGGTTAAAAGTTTTATGTTCTAAAACCTGGCCTTTTCTGGTCATAAATAAGAGTACACCCGTAGGTAAGCCTATTAAAAAACCGAAAAATCCGGAAACAAAAGTCATGACGATCGTTTCCCAGGCTCCTTTAGCAAGGAGCAAAATCATTGCATCAGACATAACCAATTACCTCCACTTTAATGTTCTTACTTTTATAAAATTCTATCGCCTGAAGGCTGTTTTCCTGTGTACCGAAGACTTCAATCAGCATCACGCCAAATTTAATGCCACCGGCATAATCCATTCTTGCACTGATCACATTACTATCAATCTGGAAAAGACGCGCTACCTCTGATAACACAGGGTCGTCTACTGATTGTCCGGTAAATTCAAGTTTCAATAATGGGCGCTTGTTGTCTGCAGGAGCAGCAACCAATCGCTCTTTATAGTCTGCGGGGATATCAAGGCTTAATGCAGAAGCAATAAATGCCTTTGCCAGCTCAGTCTTTGGATGAGAAAAAATCTCACTCACCGCGCCCTGTTCAATCAATTGACCTTCACTGATCACCGCAACTTCATCACAAATGTCTTTTACAACCTCCATTTCATGAGTAATGAGTAGGATAGTAATGTTCAAACGCTTGTTGATGTCCTTCAGCAAAGCCAGGATAGATTTGGTGGTGGCAGGGTCTAAAGCACTGGTAGCCTCATCACAAAGCAATACCTTAGGATTACTGGCCAATGTTCTTGCAATCGCCACACGTTGTTTCTGACCTCCGGATAAATTCACCGGATAGTCATGGTGCTTTTCATTTAAGCCCACCAAAGCAAGCAATTCCGTTACTCTTTTCTCAATCTCTGCTTTTGGAGTATGGTCTAGCTCTAAAGAAAAGGCAACATTCTCAAAAACGGTGCGTGAGGATAGTAAATTGAAATGCTGGAAAATCATTCCTATATGTCTTCTGGCTTTTGCCAGTTCTTTCGGAGAAAGAGCCATCAGGTTTTGACCATCAACAATCACTTCTCCTGAAGTCGGTTTCTCCAATAGATTTACGCAGCGGATCAGCGTGCTTTTTCCTGCACCTGAACTCCCGATTACCCCGAAGATTTTACCTTCAGGTACCTTTAAGGAAACTCCGGATAGGGCAGTGATCGCTCTCGTCTTCTGGAAAAATGTCTTCGTTATATTTCTTAATTCAATCATTGCCCGGAGGTATTTTTGACAAAGATAAGGTTTCAGGCCATTAGAAACGCTATTAATTCTATGAAACTAGTATAGAATGAAATTCCAGAATCTTGAAATCGATGAAAACTGTTATATTGTGACTAGATATCAAGCAGATCAAATGATGAATGAATTTAAGAATTTTAGCTTTGAAAGACCTCCAGTTTTGGAGTCCGAGCGACTGATACTTCGCGAACAAACGGTAGAAGATGCGCACGCAGTGTTTAAATTGAGGACCAATGAAGAGGTAATGAAATACGTGCCGAGGCCAAGACCAGCAAATATAGAAGAGGTCTATGCTTTGATCGATGAAATTCATGAAGGGTTTTTGAAAGAGAAAAACCTGGGTTGGGCCATTACCTTAAAAGAAGCTCCAGATGTATTGATCGGTTTTATCGGCTTTCCAAAGTTTGATTTTGATAACTTCCGTGCGGAGGTTGGCTATATGGTTGCTCCCGGATTCTGGGGTAAAGGGATCGCTGGAGAAGCATTAGCTGTAATGAATGATTTTGGCTTTGGAGAACTGGGCTTACATTCAATCTATGCAACGATTGATCCGGAAAACATCGCCTCTGCTAAAGTTTTAATTAAGCAAGGGTATGTTAAAGAGGCTCATTTTAAAGAGGATTTCTTTTATGAAGGGAAGTTCCTGGATACCGTAATTTATAGTCTGCTAAAATCAAAATAGCCATTGTTTGAAATGCCCCCAATCATTTCCCCAAGCGGAAAATAAGTTGCAACTGAAATTATTTTCCGCTTGATGTAATCTTATTCGCCTTTCCAATACTAATTGGGAAATGACGATATGAAATATGGTACCACAAAATGAATTCTTAAAAAACATCAATGATAATCGTGGGATTATCTTTAAGATCATCAATCTCTATGTCGAAGATGAAGAAGATCGAAAGGACCTATACCAGGAGATTGTCTTCCAGGCTTACAAATCTTTTGTAAACTTTAAAGGGAGTTCCAGCTTTTCTACCTGGCTATATAAGGTTAGTCTGAATGTTTCTATGACCTATTTGTCGAAAAGAGATAAAAGAGAAAAGATCCGAGAATCATTTCCTGAAGAAACTATCGCCCCAGCTAAAGAGCTTTCAGAACGTGCAGATCAGTTGTATCGTGCCATAAAAACCTTGAACGAACTGGATAGGGGAATCATTATGCTGCACCTGGAAGGTTATGAAAATCCAGAAATCAGCGAGATGGTAGGGATCTCAAAAACAAATACCGGGGTGAAACTACACCGGATTAAACAACAATTAATTCAAATTCTAAATCATAAATAAGATGGACTTACAAAACGAATGGAATCAAATGAATAACGAAGTAGTCGCAAATTCGGATAATTTAGGAATTGCTGGAGCAAAGCTCAAAACAGAATCGCTCAGCGTATTGTCGCAGATTCGAAAAAGACTAAATGTGAAGTTGATGTGGGCAAGAGGCATCTCTTTATTGTTCTTTATCGGATTTATATTTGCAGATGCACAGGTCAGGTATTGGATTCTGGCAGTATTTCTGGCCTATGGACTGGGGATTTACCTTTCAAAAAAGCAAATGAAAACCATTAAATATGACCTTGACTTTGCTGAAGCCACAAAAACGATTCTAACAGAACAACTCCGCGCCATTCAGCAAACGTTAAAAATTGAAAAGGTTTGGGGACTGTTCGTGATTCCTTTTATGGGACCAGTAGGGTTCATGGTTTCGAATCTGGCGAAAGGAAAAGAAGCTGTAGCGATACTATCTGATCCTAAAATGCTGGCCATCATTATCGGATTGGCCCTCTTAGGCGTTCCCCTGATTTACCTGTCGGAAAAAATGAACAATAAAGCGTTCGGCGCATACCTTGCTAAGTTGGAATCACAACTGGAACAAATGGAAGCCTAGTTTTAGGAGTTGATTGCTTGTCATAATCTCTCCTAAAATTGGGAATACTGTGATATTTTTGATTGTTTTGCCTTACAATTTGCATTTAAGCCTCGATTTCAATAGTTTTAGAATCGCGTTGCTATTTTAACACACTAGCCAGGCTACGGTATTTAGTTACTTATTACACATAATGAAGCTCCAGAAATTATTCTTAACCATCATATTTACAGCCGTTACCACCCTTGTTTTTGCACAAACCAGTGCAGAATTGAAAAGGAACAAAGAAGCCATTCAAAGGGAAATTGAATTGTTGCAGAAAAACTTAAATGTGACTTCCAGCAATAAACGGCTGACTTTAGGTCAGATCAGAGCAGTAAATGCAAAGATCAGGTTGATGCAGAACAAAATTGCAGTGATCAACTCAGAAGTAAAAAATCTGGACAATCAAATTCATGAAAACAGCAATGAAGTTCGCACCCTAAAAGGGCAATTAGGACAGCTGAAGAAAGAATATGCAAGTATGATCCGCTTTGCACAAAGAAATCAGAATGCCTACGAAAAAATGATGTTCGTATTTGCAGCTGATGGCTTTAATCAGGCTTATAAAAGAATTAAATACCTGCAACAGTTTGGGCAATACCGCAAGAAACAAGCAGACTACCTGCAAGGTACACAGAAGAATATCGAATATAAGATCGGTGTGCTGGATAAGAATTTGAAAGAAAAAAGCAACTTGCTGACTGAACAAGAGCAGGAAAAGGTAAAGTTGAGTAAGAATAAATCTGAGCAGTCGGTGATGTTAAACCAGATCAGCCGACAAGAAAAGCAATTCAAGCAGGATCTTGCAGCGAGAAAAAGAAAACAAGCTGATATTGATCGCGCCATTAGAAACGCCATTCAGAAAGAAATAGAACTCGCCAGAAGAAAAGCGGAAGAAGAAGAACGTTTGGCCAATCAAAAAGCCATTGCTGAAGGTCGTCCAGTGGCTGCGGTAAAAGAAAAAACCAATTCCAGTTACCTAACAGCTTCTCCGGAAGCAGCAAAGCTTTCTGCGGGCTTTGAAAACAATAGGGGGCGCTTACCTTGGCCAGTGGCTCAATATTCCATTGTAGAGCGCTTTGGTGCCCATACGGAAGGCCAGGCCAGCTACAATAATGATGGGATCAATATCCTTACGGAGAACGGTGCTGCAGTAAAAGCAGTGTTCGAAGGCAAGGTGCTATTCGTAAGAGAATTGTACGGAACGTATATCGTTGCCTTAATCCATGGGGATTATTTTACCATTTATCAGAACCTGAAATCGGTTAGTGTAGCCAAAGGCGATAAGGTAGAAACCAAGCAAACACTCGGTGTGGTTGCATCAAAAGAAGATGGACCGGTACTACACTTTGAAATTATGAGAGGCCAGAATAAATTGAACCCAGAGGCCTGGATCGCAAAGTAATACCTTAAATTTCCGGAATTTTCATTTAGATGTCATAACATCTACCAATGGACTTCATGCTGACCAAATCTATGCAGATAGTCAGATGTTAGCTATATATTTGTGCCCACTATCAGAGAATTTCTGAATGGTCTCAAATAAGTTAAACGGAACCGTGTACATACCATACCCATATTCAGTAGCCGAAAAATCTACTGCCTTAACCTTGAAAAAGCCGCTTCTAGCTGAAACAGATGGGCTTCTTGTCTTTTTAAAACCAATCAGTTTATTGGTCTTGTTCCTGATGTTGATGTTTTCGAATCAGGCACATGCGCAGCAAACAGTGATAAGTGGTACTGTAACTGATGGCAGTACTAAAGAAAGCCTTCCTTATGTTTCCTACCAGATTGTGGGGACTACACTCGGTGGAAAAACTGATGCAGATGGTAAATTCAGCCTTACGATCAAAGGAGAAGGCACGGTGTTGAAATTCAGTTATGTAGGCTATAAAGCCCAAACCAGAACCATCAAAGCAGCTGCGAGCCAGGTCATCAATGTACAGTTGATGCCAGATGCAATGCTGATGAATGAAGTGGTGATTTCCGCTGGAAAAAAGCCCCGCTATCGCAATAAAGAAAATCCTGCTGTAGAGCTGATCAGAAAAGTGATCGCCAACAAGTCTAAGAACAAAATGGAAAACTACAACTTTGTAGAATACCAGAAGTATGAACTAATGAAATTCTCTTTGAGTAATCTTTCTGATAAGTTCAAAAACAAAAGGGTTTTCCGTAATTATCAGTTTTTATTCCAGGAGCAGGACTCTACCCAGATCGGTGGCAAGAATTTTCTCCCTGTATTCCAGGAAGAAAAGCTGAGTGATGTTTTTTTTAGAAAACGTCCTGAGCAGACTAAAACAGTAGTCATTGCAGATAAAAGAGTCAATTTTGATGAACGTTTTATTGATAACCAAGGCTTGACTGCTTATTTTGACCGTATGTATCAGGATATCAATATCTATGATAACAATATCAACGTAGTGAGTAATCAATTGCTAAGTCCAATTGCAGATTCCGCCCCGACTTTCTATAAGTATTTCATTACCGACACGATTAAAAATCATAACCCTCAACTAATAGAGCTAGCCTTTACCCCGCGTAATAAAACAGATCTGTTGTTTGAAGGAAAGTTATATATAACCCTGGATGGTAATTATGCCATTCAAAATGCTTACCTGACTGTCAACAAAGATATTAACCTGAATTTTGTTCGTGCTTTAGAAGCTAAATTAGATTTTGAGCGCAATCCTGATCAACGTTATCATTTGAGTAAAAGCAACCTGATTGTTGATTTCGGCCTGAGTAAGAAGAGTGGGGGAGGTTTCACAGGGGAAAGAACGGTTGCCTTTAAAGATTTTAAAATCAATGTTCCGGTTCCGGATACCACTTTTAAGTCAGGAGGCCAATTGGCTGTGCTACCTGATGCCAGCAAAAGATCAGAAGAGTTCTGGGCAAATAATCGCCCTATACCACTTAGCCCAACAGGAATAAAGATTTATGGAAACATAGATTCCCTGCAAACGATCCCTTCATTTAAACGAACACTGGATATCGTTACGCTCTTCTTTGCCGGGTATAAAGATTTTGGCCCATTCGAAATGGGACCAGTCAACACATTCTATAGCTTTAATGGGGTAGAAGGTTTCCGCCTTCGCCTTGGAGGCCGGACAACCCCTGCTTTAAGCAAACGCTATTATTTAGAAACCTATGCGGCTTATGGCTTTAAAGACGAAAAATGGAAGTATTTCCTGAGTGGAACCTATTCTTTAAATAATAAATCTATCTATGCTTTCCCTCAAAACTATATCAGGGCAAGTTTTCAAAGAGATACTAAAATCCCCGGACAAGAACTTCAATTTGTACAGGAAGATAACTTTCTTCTTTCTTTCAAAAGAGGGGATAACAATATGATGTTGTACAATGATTTCTACAGGTTAGATTATGTACATGAATTTGAGAATCATTTTTCCTATACACTAGGGCTACGCAAATGGAAACAGAGCCCTGCAGGGTCACTATACTTCAGTAATGCCAGCCCAGACGGTTTAATTAGTCGCACAGATCATATTAATACTACAGAGATCAGCGTAGGCTTAAGGTATGCACCAAATGAGAAGTTTTATCAGGGTAAAGTTTACCGTGTCCCATTTGTAGGACCTCACCCAGTATTCAATTTCCGTTATACCGGTGGAATTAAAGGGGTGTTAGGTGGGGAATATAATTACCACAACTTTATGGGAAGCATCGATAAACGTGTTTACCTGAGTCAGCTGGGTTATACAGATGTCACATTGGAAGGAGCTTATATCATTGGTAAAGTCCCTTTTCCTTTGTTGGCCATTCATAGAGCCAATCAGACTTATGCCTATCAGTTGAATTCTTATAACCTGATGAACTTCTTAGAGTTTGTAAGTGACCACTATGCCAGCGTTAACCTGGACCATAACTTTAACGGTTTCTTCTTCAATAAAATTCCTTTGTTGAAGAAATTGAAATTACGTGAAGTGATGTCTTTAAAAGTATTATACGGTGGTCTAAGGGATGAAAATAACCCGGATAAGAATCCTGATGCCATGCAGTTTGTTCGCAATGCAAATGGCCAGTCGATCACTAATTCTCTAAATAACGAGCCTTATATGGAAGGTAGCGTAGGTATTGGAAACATCTTTAAAGTGCTTCGCGTAGATGCCGTAAAAAGGTTCAATTACCTGGATAACCCGGAAGTATCCAGCTGGGGTATCCGCGCCAGGGTAAAGTTTGATTTCTAAATACAAAAAGGCAGTCTAGCTGCTTAATGAAGCTATTTTGAAAAGCGATGTGGACTTATGTTCCACATCGCTTTTTTTTTGAAACTCCATCTTGAAATTGGCCGGAGATCATTTTCTATCTTTGGGACATTAATGATTATACTCAATTGAGAAATGGCAGAGAAAGAAACAGTACTGAAGATTGAACCTAGCACCGAAGAAAAGATTAAGGAAGCCGCAACAAAACTCTTTATTGAGAAAGGATTTGCGGCAACAAGAACAAGGGATATTGCAACAGAAGCAGGCATCAACCTGGCCTTGCTCAATTACTATTTCCGGAGTAAAGAGAAACTTTTTGAGGTGGTAATGACGGAGAGTCTGGCTTTGTTTCTCCGGGGCTTGGAAGAGATTTTGAATGATGTGAATACTGTTCTCAAAGATAAAATTGCAGGGGTCGCCAGCCACTATATCGACCTGTTAAAAAAGCATCCTGATCTTCCTTTGTTCATCCTGACAGAAATTAAAGCGAATCCATCAAGGCTTGAGGCCGACCTCAGTATTCAGGAAATGCTTAAGGAATCTAACTTCTACAAACAGCTGGAAGCAACCACCAATAAGAAGATTGCGCCCATGCACCTGATCATGAATATGCTTGGAATTCTTGTTTTTCCTTTTGTTGGAAGTCCGGTCTTAAGAGGGGAGGATGAGCAAAGTAAGACTGAGTTTGATCAACTTATGGAAGAGCGTAAATACTGGATTCCGATTTGGATGGAAGCGATGCTAAAAACCATAACTTCTAAGTAAAATACCGTTAATCGTTTGATTAAAACAAATTATTAACTTATTAATATGTATATTATATTCAGGTAGTTGTGTGTTCTTTTGTAATGTGATTATTTATGTTTAATGCCAGAGCTGCTTTCTGGACAATCCAGCTAAGCACATTGGAATAAAGGCTTGGCTTTCCTGAAAATAAAACGAAGTTCAGCGCGTTATTTTGACAATATACTGGATAAGTTGTTTTTAGAAATCTCTAGCTTTGCAAGACCTTATTCCCACCAGGCTTAATAACAGGTCTGCTTAATGGAGTAAAATAACCAAGCAATGACTTCTATCATTTTCACTAAAATAAGCCGCAGTTGTTTAGCTGTGTTTATTGGTCTCTTTACTTTTTTAACAGTAAATGCGCAGACAGCCGACCGCAGTAATCCTTCTCCATTAAAGTTCCCAACTCCAAAAGGTATCAAGAATCAGTTGTTCTATTTACAGAGAGATCCGAATACCAATACCATCATTTATGAACTCAATGTAAACGCCAAAGGGGAGGTCAACAGAGCTGAACCAGTTCTGGTATACTGGCTCCGTTATGACGACAATGGAGTTAAGAAAGACCTGAGTTATATCCAACGGAAATTTGCCTATGGCATCCAGACTAAAGAAATCGCAAAGGATCAGTTTGAGATTCGTTTTGTCTCTCATAAGAAAATCCCAATGTATTTAATGCAGTCAAAAGAAGACCAAAAGTTTCATGTATACGTCACCGTAAATAACAAGAAAATTGAGCTGTCTAAGATCTTTGTAAGAATCGAAGGTGGATCTTTCTGGTTGCCTAATGTGAAATATGTAGAGCTTAGCGGAATCAATACGGCCACCGATACACCGGTTGTAGAAAGAATCAAGGTTTAATCAAACCAGCAATCCACCGATGTTTTTCCTCCTTCCACCGATCCTAGACGGAGGTACAACATGCTGATCTTGATCAGCATGCCCTGGCGCCATAGTTTTGAAGAAAAAAAGAACATGGAACCACAAGAAAAAAAACAGAAATTAAACTTTCATATCATTGCAGGATCAGGAATCGTTGCAATAGGATTAATCATGATGTTGGATAATCTAGGACTGGAATTCCCATCCTGGTTGTTGTCATGGCACACAATTATGCTTGGTGTAGGATTATGGATGGGGTATCGCAGAGACTTTAAAATATCCACCTGGCTGATTCTGGTGATCATTGGAGGGATTTACACCTTAAGCGACCTTCCCTTTGTAGACCTGTCAGGATATAGAGGTGCATTGGTCTTGATCGGGCTAGGAGTATATATGTTGCTGAAACCTGCTAAAAGCTATGCTTGTGATGGTTTTGACGCAAAGAAGCCAATCCAGTTTTAATCCCCATGGGAATGGCCCAAAGAAGAACGGTCGGAGTAATTGGCTGAGGGCCCTTTATTTCGACCTTTACAGATCAACTCTTGCTATTCCTAATACTGAACAAAATCAAAAAAAAAGGCTTGGATACCAAATCAATGGCTACTTGATTTAAATACTGAAGGTTTAGGCTTAAATTAAAACAGGTATTTAATGACCTCTTTAACCGTATAAAAACGGGTGCTTGCGCAGAATGTATTGTTGTAAATTTATGAAAAAATTAATTCTCATGGTAAATTTGCTGCAACAAGATAGACCGGAAAATTATCCAATTTTACAAATCCGGCCACCCAGAATAATTATTGTCGACAATGATAAGGTCCTATGCGACAGACTATCTGAGGCTTTTGACGAACTTGGTTTTCAACATAGAATCTATCACCGGGTAAGCAATATTACGCCCCTGGCCGAGGATTTTACCCCCGATTTAGTATTGATGGAATACCTGTTGCCCTGTTTAAACGGAGGCGAACTCTGTAGCCAACTCAGGATGCAGCAGCATACCTGCCAGATTCCTATCATCATCTATTCCAGCTTCCCTAAGGCATTCTTAGCCATGAACGCTTGTAGCTGTGATGCCTTTTTGCAGAAGCCCTTTAGTATAAACGCACTTTTGAGAACGATGAATTGCTTTTTGAAGTGTTGTAGCCATTTAAGAAGCAACAACGCCATACTTCCTTCGTTCTCTGATTTGAACTGATCTTTAGAGACTGGAATAGATCTGAACATTTCCTGAAATGCTAATCGGTTCTCCGGCTCTCTACTACATAGGTAAAGCTATTCGCTTTATAATACCCTAGATTGTATTCTACCGGACGATCCGATTGGTCATAAACGAATCTTTTTCTCAGTAGGATGGGAGATCCAGGTTCCGCTTCCAGCTTTGCCGCAGTAAATTTATCCGCCGCAATAGCGGAGATTTCCTCCTTGGATAGCTCTGCAACCGTATGGTAATCCTGCTCCAGAATTTCATAAAGTGGTCTTTTGAAATCTTCTTCTCCCGTTAATCCAATCCTTGGATGGAAATAAGAGATGAAATAAACAAAAGGATCATTCACTTTGCCCCTTAGACGCTCCATTTTAAGGATCTTCTTATCAGTCTTTATATCGAAAAAATTAGCAATATACTGGTCTGGATATACCCAGCTGATATGAAGCTCGAAATTCTTCACCGGAATACCCCTTGCGGTCATTTCCTGAGAAAAACTTAGCCAGTTTTTTGACTTCGAGCTAAATTTACCACTGGAAACCTTGGTGCCTACTCCTTTCTTGCGGACTAAAAGTTCTTCATAAACCAATTTATTGATAGCCAAACGCAATGTAGTGCGGGAAATGGCCAGAACCTTCGCCAGCTCTACCTCATTAGGTAACATCTTTCCATCCTGATATTCCTGCTCTTTAATCAGCGCTCTCAGCAGCTGCTCCGCCTGTATGTGTAAGGGGATAGGGCTTTTATGGTCTATTTTATAACTCATGTATATACGTTCTGGAGTACCTTACAAACTTAGAAAAAAAATGAATGGAACTGCAATCTATGCTTTCTTAGCGCTAAGTTCCTCATTTTGCGAAATTTACTGCAGCAAAGTTTTCCAAAATAAACAGCATAATATGTGTGTACATAAGTGTTGGGTTCTAAATTTCTTATTTTTCTATTACTTTTGATCCAATCATCCCTGAATAGGGTATCCTCGACAAGATCAAACCAAAGTTTAAACATGAACTACATTACAATTGGCGCTTTAATCCTAATCACCCTTATCGCTTTACCTTATCTTTTCAGTTCTTTTAAGAAATTAAACAGCCATCATATGCCTTTTCTAAAGGCATTTAACCCGATGTGCAGTCCAACTGCTTATGAAGCTGAACTATTGAAAAAAAGCCTTAGTCCCATTACTCAGGAAATGGAAAACAAAGAAATGGCCGGTTTTATCAACCACTGGACCGCAAAATTTGAAAATAAGCAATTGAATGTTGCCGATGTACTGCTGTTAAATGAGCAATTAGCCGTTGGAAATACCCAGCAGGTGAATGGTATTTTAGCTTTACACCCCGATGCCCTGAATATGTATAATGAGATCAATAAAGGCTTGACTGCTATTGAAACGGAGAAAATCGCTGCTCAAACAGCTGCTGCTGCCGAGTCGGCAACAGCATAATCCAACAAAAGCAAGGCTGTTTACTAGTCTTTTCCGCATTCATTCGGCCTTTTAGTTTGTTTTTCAACTAAGGGTGGGTATATTTGCGCCGTGGAATTTATAGCCTCCACAACTGCACGGATCTAAAGTCTTATCCAATTCACCATAAAATAATAGATAGATGCTTAAACCCTCAGAATTTTTCATACAGCACATCGGACAAGAGATGGAAACTTCTCTGTCGCCGGTACTGAACTGGTTAAAACCAACGATTCTGGCAGTAGAAAAAGGAAAGCTGGTGTTGCAGCACAAGGTGAGGAAAGAAATGACCAATCCAATGGGTATCCTACATGGTGGAATCACTTCTGCCATTATTGATGACGCCATTGGTGCAACATTGTTTGCCTATGATGAACCGCATTATTATGTAACGATCAACCTGGTGGTAGATTATTTTGCCGCTGCAAAAGAAGGAGACCTGATCATTGCAGAAACAATAATGGTAAAGAAAGGGCGGCAAATTGCCAATGTAAGTTGCGAAGTTTGGAATGAAAATAGAACAAGACTCATTGCCAAAGGTTATAGTAATCTGCTGAGGACCGAAAGAAGAAAACCGGAAGAAAGTACAGATCACAAATAAAAAAGATAAAATGGCTGTTTGCCTTAACAATATTAAATAAAATAAAAAAATAGGATGAAAAGAGTAGTCGTAACCGGAATGGGAGTTATTAGTCCATTAGGAAATTCTGTAGATGAATTGTGGAAGAATATCCTGGCAGGTAAGAGTGGAGTAGGACCAATCACAAAGTTTGATTCTACCAAATTTAAAACTCATTTTGCCTGTGAAGTCAAAGACTTTAATGCAGAAGATTACGTTGAGAAAAAAGAAGTCAGAAAGTATGATGTCTATACTCAATATGCCATTGCAGCAAGTGACCAGGCTATTAAAGCAGCGGGACTTGACTTCTCAACTATGTCTGAAGAAGACCGTTGTGAAGTAGGTGTGATCTGGGCAACTGGAAATGGTGGAATCGGTACTTTTGAACAACAATTGAAAGAATACCACTCAGGTGATGGTACTCCAAGATTCAGCCCTTATTTTATCCCTAAAATGATCGTGGATATTGCGGCAGGAGTAATTTCTATCCGTAACAGTCTGCATGGCCCAAACTACTGTACAGTTTCTGCTTGTGCCTCTTCAAATACAGCAATTATCAGTGCATTTGATACCATCAGATTAGGAAAAGCAAATATCATGATTGCTGGTGGTTCTGAAGCAGCAATTACAGATTCTTCAGTTGGTGGATTTAACGCTGCTCAGGCATTATCGAAAAGAAATGACGATCCTGAAAGAGCTTCACGCCCATTCGATAAAGACAGAGATGGCTTTGTGATTGCAGAAGGTGCTGCGGCATTGATTCTGGAAGACTATGACTATGCCATTGCCAGAGGTGCGACTATTTATGGTGAGATGGTTGGTGGCGGTATGGCTGCTGATGCCTACCATTTAACAGGAACACATCCTAAAGGCTTAGGTGCGGTTCAAGGAATGAAAAAAGCATTGAAGGATGCTGGAATTCAACCAGAACAAATTGATTATATCAATGCACATGCGACTTCTACAGGTCTTGGTGACTTAAGTGAGCTATTGGGTATTAAAACAGTATTCAACGATGCTCCGGTATTGATCAGTGGAACAAAATCTATGACTGGCCACTTACTAGGTGCAGCAGGTGCCCTTGAAGCAGTGATCAGTGTGCTATCTGCACAACATGATATGGTTCCTGCGACTACAAATACTGAAACTTTAGATGAAGCAATTCCTGAAGGATTACACATCGTTTTAGGTCAGTCAGTAGCTAAAAAGATCAATTATGTAATGAACAATACCTTTGGGTTTGGTGGACATACAGCAACATCAATCTTCAAAAAATACGAAGGTAAATAACCTAAAGAAGATCCTTCTTCGGAATAGGAATATAAAAAAAACGAGCGTATCCAACAGGGTACGCTCGTTTTTTATGCATTCAGTTTTTCTGAATAAATACAGTAGGGTTTACTTTGCAGTTTCTGTTCCTGTAATTACATGAACCTCTTTTTGCGGTGCTGGAATCCCAATGCTGTTTTTATCCAGCTCTTCTTTGATCAATTGAAAGTTTCTGTGGTAAACTGGCCAGAACTCTGTATTTGATACCCAGGCGCGGATCGTCAGGCTGATGGAGCTGTCTGCTAAAGCAGTAACCAGTACCTTCGGCTCAGGGTCTTTAAGGATCTGTGGATCCGAAGCCAATACTTTCGTAATCACGTTTCTGGCCACATTAATGTCGGAGTCGTAAGAAACTCCAATTACATATTCCATCATTCGGGTCTCATTATCCGTTAAGTTATTGATCACCGCATTGGCTAAAGGACCATTCGGAGCATATAAGGTGGTACCGTTACCAGCTTTAAGCGTGGTATATAGAATATCAATTTTAAGAACGGTACCGCTTACGCCATTATTGGAGCTGATGGCATGTCCAACTCTAAAGGGTTTAAAGAGTAAGATCAGGACACCACCTGCAAAATTGGAGAGGCTGCCTTGTAGCGCTAAACCTACGGCTAAACCTGCAGCACCCAATACCGCAACAAAAGAAGTGGTTTGGATACCCAACGTAGAAGCTACAGTTAATAACAGCAGCACATAAAGCACTACTTTGATGATACTCAATAGAAAGCTCGACAATGAAATGTCAATTCTTCCCTTTGTAAAACGATTGGTTAAAAAGCGGATCAGAAATTTGATCAGCCAAAGACCAACAAATAAGGTAATGATGGCTGCTATAAAAGAAGGTACTCGTGCAATTAAGCCGTTTAAAAGTTGATCCAGTGTGATTTCAATTTTGGACATATGGTGTGATTTTTGTGTATTCGGCTGGTAGGCACATTTATGATGCCACCAATACGCCTGATTTTGGTATTTTTGAAATTTAAGCCTAAATTAAGCTTTTAACCCCACAGAATTGCTACAGAATTGAGCTGTAGCTTTGATAAAACAAAGAATAAAGATGTTGAGATTGAAGTGTAGCCTGATGCTATTGTTGTGTTTTTCCTTGTCCATTAAGGCTCAGTATGCTGATTCATTAGCAAAACAGAATAAAGTTAAAATTGCCCCTTTTATTATTCCTGCGGTATTCATAAGCTATGGCCTATTGGCAAAAGGTGATAATTTTATCAGAGATATAGACCGCAATACCCAGAAGGAGCTTCAGGAAGACCATCCATTCTTTTCTAAAAGTGCAGATGATTTTATGCGTTATGTGCCTGCTATTGCAGTTTACGGCCTTAATCTGGCAGGGGTAAAAGGACGAAATAGCTATCTTGATGCAACCGGTAACTATGTAGTTTCAATGGGTATCATGACCGGAGTGGTTGCATTGGGTAAAAAACAATCCCACCGACTTCGTCCTGACGGCAGTGGTTACGATTCTTTTCCATCGGGACACAGTGCCGCTTCTTTTGTTGCTGCAGAATTCTTAATGCAGGAATATCGAGATGTTTCTCCATGGATTGGTTACGCTGGATATGCAGTGGCCACAACCACCGGTGTTTTCAGACTCTATAACAATAAACATTGGGTAAGTGATGTAGTGGCGGGTGCCGGAGTGGGTATTCTGTCTGCCAAACTAGGCTATTTAGTATATCCTCAACTTAAAAAGCTCATCATGGGCAGAAAACAAAGTAATTTTAACCTCGTTCCTGCTTATCAGCAGAAAGCAGTAGGATTCTCTTTTTCCGGTACTTTTTAACGAACCGCGACTACAGAATTACTACATATTTGAGTCTTAGCTTTATCTAAAATTCAAATCATGAAAAAGCTTCGCTTTCTGTTTGTCGCATTTTGTCTTCCAGTCGGTTTGTATGCCCAGGTTCAACCGGCTGATTCTTTAGCTTTAAAGAACATTACTGAAAATCCAATAAAGACCAGTAATGATAACACCTTCAAGGTAAAATCACTAATTCTCCCGGCAGCATTTATTACTTATGGAGCTTTGTCTTTTGGCGATAACCCAATCAGTAATTTAGACCGTACCACAAAAAACGAGCTTCAGGAAGACCATCCTTTGTTTGCGGCACATCTGGATAATTATATGCAGTTTGCCCCGGCACTTACGGTTTATGCTTTAAACTTTGCTGGGATTAAAGGGAAAAACACACTAGTAGATGCTACAGGGATATATGTCCTGTCTTCAGCCATAATGGGCGGTAGTGTCTCGCTTTTAAAACATACTTCACATCGTTTAAGACCAGATGGAAGTAGTTATACCTCCTTTCCTTCCGGACATACTGCCCTGGCTTTTGCAGGTGCAGAATTTTTAAAACAAGAATATAAAGACGTATCTCCCTGGTATGGATTTGCCGGATATGCAGTAGCAACAGCCACAGGAACTTTAAGAATGTACAACAATAAACATTGGTTTAGTGATGTGGTGGCTGGTGCCGGAATAGGAATCCTTTCTACTAAACTAGCCTATTACTTATATCCGCATTTGAAGAAATTAGTCGTAGGAAAACAGACGCTCAGTTACAGTATGGTGCCAGTTTATGAGGATAAAACCTTTGGTCTCTCCTTCCATGGAACGTTTTAAAAATAGCATTTATTGTCTTGTCGTATTGACCATGCTCTCGGTTTCCGGGAAAGGGCAGGTTGCATCCGGCAGGGATCTTGATTTCTTTATTCAGCAGGGCTTAAATTCAAGCCCGGTATTAAACGACTATAGAAATCAGCAATTGAGTAACCGGATGGACAGCCTAAGATGGCGGGCGGGCTATCGGCCACAGCTGAGCGCAAGCTCCGCAGGAATGTATGCCCCGGTGGTCAAAGGTTATGGCTATGATAAGACGCTGACTAACGGGCAGTCGCTGGAGGCCTTGCTCAGCCTGAACTATATGCTGGTGGGGAAAGATAAAATTAACCAGCAAATTACACAAAGTAAAATCCATAGTGATTCCCTGACCTATGCGGCCAATTGGTCTGCATTGGATTTAAAGAAGAACATCACTGATCAATACTTAAATGCCTATGCCAGTCAGGAGCAAATGGTGTTTAACGCAGAGGTATATGAGTTGCTAAAAAAAGAAGAACAGCTCCTTAAAAAGCTGACACGTGCAAATACCTACAAGCAGTCGGAATACCTGACTTTTCTAGTGACTTTTCAGCAACAGCACTTAACCTGGAAACAGGCCGAAATCCAGTTCAAGAACGATTACGCAATCCTGAATTACCTCTGCGGGATTACAGATACCGCCAGGAATCAGCTTAAAACACCAGATATTATCACTTCCAGCCCCCTCATAGCTGCGTTTTTCAATACACGCTTTAAGCTGGATAGCCTGAAAAATGAAAATGATAAAAGAGGAGTATCTCTCAATTACCGGCCTAAAACCAATATCTATGTAAATGGGGGCTATAATTCTTCTTTTTTACTGCAACCCTATAAGAATTTTGGGACAAGTGTCGGCTTTACACTTTCTATTCCTATATATGATGGGCATCAGAAAGCGATACAACTTCATCAGCTGAATATTCAACAGGAAACCGGAGCAGCATATAAAGCGTTTTTTATCCGCCAGCACCAACAGCAGCTGAACCTGTTATGGCAACAGATTCGGGAAAATCAGGCCTTGTATCCGCAAATTAACGAACAGATCAGGTTTGCTAAAAGTTTGATGGAAGTAGACAGTCAGCTCTTAACTACCGGCGACCTTCGGATTGCAGATTATATCATTGCAATTAATAATTATCTGGCGGCAAAGAATCTGCTTCGCCAAACACATATTAACGGCTTTAAGCTGATCAATCAATTCAATTTTTGGAACAGATAGTATGAAGCAGCAAATAAGAATTTTCATTGGCTCAGGCCTCAGTTTACTGTTGGCGGCATGTGGTGCTACACCGAAAGAGAAGGCTCACGATGCTGCGGACCTGCAAACACCAGTAGAAATCACCTTTGCTGGCCATAAGGATATGGCCTCTTATATAGATTTAAATGCCAGTTCAGCTTATCTGGAGAAAAGCAATATAAAAGCAAGTATCAATGGATACCTGCGGGATATGAAAGTAAAAATGGGGGATGCTGTCAATAGTGGCCAGGTGTTATTTAGCTTGGTCACTAAAGAAGCGCAGGCAATCGGCAACACCATTAATCGGTTGGATCCAGCCTTTAAATTTTCTGGAGTTTCAAATATTAGGGCCGCACAGAATGGCTTCATCACCATGCTCAATCACCAAAAGGGGGATTATGTTCAAGAAGGGGAGACCTTGGCAGTATTGAGCAATAAAAGCAGTTTGGTGTTTTTATTGGATGTTCCCTATGCAATGCGACAAAATATGATCAGTAATACCTCAGTGCTGCTCACTTTACCCGATGGGGAAAAGTTAAACGGCCTGGTTGCTGCTCCATTGGCTACTGTGGATTCCGTAGCGCAAACTCAACGTTTTATCATTCGTGTTAGCCCAACTCATGCCATTCCGGAAAATCTGGTGGCTGGCGCCAGATTGATCAATTTGTTTCACTCCAATGCAGTAACACTTCCAAAATCTGCAGTTCTGAGTAATGAAACTGAAGATGAGTTTTGGGTAATGAAGTTGAGTAACGACTCCACAGCAGTCAAAGTGCTGGTGAAAAAAGGAATGGACGATGGGAAAGAAATTGAGATCCTGAATCCAATCTTTTCTCCAAATGATCGGTTTGTGTTGATTGGTAATTATGGTCTTGCAGATACAGCGAAAATTAAAATCAAGAAATAGCTATGAATAGTTTTTTCATTTCTCATAAGAAACCCTTGACTGCAGTTTTGCTGCTGATTCTTTTGGCTGGCGTTTTTTCTTATACCAAACTAAAGACCGCTTTATTCCCGGAGATCACTTTTCCTAAGATCAAGATCATTGCCGAAGGAGAGTTGCAGCCCGTAAATCAAATGATGTTAACGGTGACCAAGCCCTTGGAAAACGTAGTAAAACAGGTGCCTGATTTAAAACTGATCCGCAGTATAACCAGTAGGGGCAGTTGTGAAATCTCTGCTTATATGAATTGGGATGCCGACATCGACTTGAGTCAGCAGAGGATTGAAGCACAGATTGCCAAAATTAAAAATAGTCTACCTCCAGGGTTGAACCTCAGTATAGAGAAGATGAACCCGTCGATTCTTCCGGTAAGTGGCTACGCTCTGGAGAGTACGAGCAAATCCCCAATCGAACTCAAGCAGTTGGCAGAGTTTACCATTAAGCCATTTTTATTACAGGTAGAAGGGGTATCAGAGATCAGAGTGATTGGTGGGAAATCAAAAGAATACCGACTCAGGTTAAACCAATCAGCGATGACTGCCCTGGCGATCAGCCCGGATCAAATTGCCAATGCAATGGCAATGACCAATTTTGTAAAATCTAATGGTTATGTATCGGATTATAACTATTTGTATTTATCGGTTACAGATGCCACTTTGAAAACTAAGGAGGATCTTGAAAACCTAATCGTGAGTAAAAAGAACAATAGAACGGTTAGGTTAAAGGAATTGGCGGAGGTAAATGTAGCCGAAGCCATCGAGTATACGAGGGTAAATGCCAATGGTAAAGCGGGGATCTTGATTGCAGTCATCAAGCAACCTAAAACCAATCTACTGGATCTTTCTGCGCAAATGGAGCAGAAAGTAGCCGATTTGAGAAAGATTTTACCTCAGGGAGTAACGATAAAGCCTTATTACCTGCAAGCAGATTTTGTAAACAGAGCAGTAACCAGTGTAACGGATAGTTTGTGGATCGGTTTGCTGCTGGCAATCCTGGTCGCCATCTTCTTCCTGCGCTCGATGAAGCCGAGTCTGACTATTTTATTTACCATCCCGGTTACCCTGGGCTTAACCTTAATTTCATTGTTAGCTGTCGGTTATTCTTTTAATATCATGACCTTGGGTGCAATTGCGGCAGCTATTGGATTGATCATAGATGATGCGATTGTAGTGGTCGAACAGATTCACCGTACAGGAGAAGAACATCCCACAGCAGCTACTCCGGTCTTGCTGAAAAAGGCGATCAGCTATCTTTTTCCTGGAATGTTGGCCTCTTCCATCAGTACCATTGTGATTTTTATCCCTTTTGCATGGATGACTGGTGTAGCTGGCGCGTATTTTCAGGTGATGACCAATACGATGGTCATTACGCTGATCTGTTCTTTCTTTGTAACCTGGATTGGCTTACCAGTGATTTATCTGTTATTGACAAAAAAGGAAAAGAAATCAGATTCAGAAAATGAGTGTCCTCTACCAGAGGAGAGCAGAAAATCTGATCATAGTCCGGCAGTAAACAGCACCTGGATTAACTATTTTATCAAAAGATCATACCTGAGTTTTGGCTTTATTGCATTATTACTCTTTCTAATGATTTTCTTGTTTCCTCGTTTGGAAACTGGCTTTTTACCCGATATGGATGAAGGGAGTATTGTCCTGGATTATAAAACTCCGGAAGGCACCTCTTTACAGGAAACAGACCGTATCTTAACTGAAGTAGAGCGGATGATCGTTAAAATACCGGAAGTGGAGGCTTATTCCAGGCGTACCGGTACACAGATGGGATTCTTTATTACGGCGGCCAATACAGGTGATTACCTGATCCAGTTAAAGCCTGGCAGGAAAAGAACTACCAATGAGGTTATTGATGAGATTAGAAGTAAAATTGAACAATCTCAGCCTGCATTGACAGTTGATTTTGGGCAGGTGATCGGAGATATGCTGGGGGATTTAATGAGTGCTACACAGCCTATAGAGCTTAAAATATTCGGTGCAAATCCAAAAGTATTACAACAGCTTTCGAAAGATGTGGCCGATGTGGTGTCAAAAGTTAAAGGTACTGCTGATGTATTTGATGGGATTGTTATCGCTGGTCCTTCTGTAGCAATTGTTCCCGATTATGCCGCACTGGCACAATATGGTATTTCTCCATCAGCTTTTCAATTGCAGGTGCAGACCGCCTTGGAAGGGAGTGTGATTGGGAATGTGTATGGTTTACAGCAGCTGTTTCCGATCAGAATGGTTTCCTTCAAAGGAGAGGGGCCGAGCATGGAGGAGCTGAATCAAATGAATATATTCTTAGACAATGGCAAAACGATTCCAATGAAGCTACTTGCCAGGGTTGAGATTAAAACTGGAGAAGCGGAGGTAGAAAGAGAGAATTTACAGCCAATAGGTTTGGTGTCGGCACGTCTTGATCAGCGGGATCTGGGGAGTGTCATGCAAGATATTAAAAAGGAAATCACAGCAAAAATTCAGCTTCCAAATGGTGCTTATATGGAATATGGAGGAGCTTATGAAGCACAGCAACAATCCTTTAAGGAGTTGTTTATGATTCTGCTGCTTTCCAGTTTGTTGGTGTTCAGTGTGATTTTGTTTGTTTTTAAAGATTTTAAAATTGCTTTCCTCATCTTATTTATTGCCATCCTCGGGGTTTCTGGGAGTGGCTTGGCGTTATTTGTAACACAGACACCGCTCAATGTAGGTAGCTATACAGGCATGGTGATGATGGTAGGGATTGTTGCTGAAAATGCCATATTTACATTCCTTCAGTTTAAGGAGTCGCTGCTGACCAAGGGATTAGATGAGGCTTTGGTATATGCGATTTCTACCAGGCTGAGGCCAAAATTAATGACCGCATTGGGTGCTATTCTCGCTTTAAGTCCATTGGCACTTGGTATAGGGGCAGGGGCGCAGTTGCATCAACCTTTAGCAATCGCAATTATTGGTGGGTTTTTAATGGCAATGCCTTTATTGTTAGTGGTATTACCTAGCTTAATCAGGAGATTTTATCGATAGAGATTAAATTTAAGGGGCCGAACTTCCCGGAACGTGCCCCTTTTCTGATCGACATCCATCGAGTTGAATAAATTATCTTCAAATATATATTCCCGATAAAGTCAAAAAAATGATCTTCGTCACAATTTTGAACTTTCTAGTGGAAAACTGCTTGTATCTTCTGTTTTACAGTGTTTTAAAGCTTTATAGTAGGATTTAAATTTTCTAATCACTTTTAAAACCTCTGTTTTTCGATATTCCTTTGTTCTAATATTCTATCCTTCTTTTTTTCTGTGTTTATGTTATAGTTTAATTGTGATATACGTTTTTGGCTTTTGTTCTCTTTTTGAGAATATTATTTTTCCAATAAATTTCATGCTTGGTTGTGCTTTTTACGGAATTCCGTAGAATTTGACGGTTTTGAAAGTATGGCATGATGATACTTGCCAATTTAGTCTAATTGGTATTTGTAAAAGTGTGCAATCATTTCCCCAAATAGGGGAAACGATTGCTTTTTTACCCCACTGAGTTGGGTATTTGTTCTACATAATTTATCTATTAAAATTAATTTCTGTCCTATTTGTAGTTTAAATGTTGTTTTGTGACTGATTGTTGTTTTTGGCTCGGTTTTTATTAAAAACTGAAAATTTTCATACTCTTCATGGGAATATTATCGAAATTCTAATTAATTTGGTAGTGATAAATAGAGTTAACCTTTAAGAAAAAATCGGTATTGGCAAGTCGCCTTTGAGCAAGAGTACTTATTTAAAGAATTGATTTCGCTTTACCAATATCCTTAGAGGCCCTACATCTATCTCCTTATGTATGATGCTAGAAACGCTCCGACGTCTGTCTTTTTTACTAACGAATAAATGCTGCCTGCTGGTTGCACTCTTTTTGTTAGTCAATTTTTCGGCTGTTCATGCCGAAGGAAGTAAAGACTTGTACCCGAATGGGGCAGAAGGTAATCGTGCATTTTTAAACTGCAATTCTAATACTAGTTTCCCTTACGATTCCTGGCCATTTAAAACCCGTGGTACTCATTATGTTTATGCCAAGGCAGGAGAAATTATTGCTGTAGCTTCCAGTGCACAGGGATATGGACAAGCCACGATTAATTTAACATCTCCTATAGGTTCAACCTTCAGTTCAAATTCAAGTACTTCCATCGGCAGAATTACTAATCGGGATGCTGAGCTTGCGGGCCCTAAGAAAGGGACTAATGATCCTGCAAATAGCTATACTCCTTTTACCGTAACGGTTGATGCTGCGAACGAAGGGGTCTGGAAGGTAGAATTTCTTCCTCCTTCCGGGATTGGAGCTAAAAACATAGAGACTGGTGTGGATATTTCAGCTGATGGGGACTGGACACAGTCGAGATCTGGGGCAGGCGGGAATCTTGATGACATCGCGGCATGGGATGTTTCGGTCAGAAAGCCGGGTGCTGACTGGTTAACAGGTAGAGTATATGCGAATGTATTAAATCTGCATATCACACAGAATTTTAGAGCAACCAAAGCTTATTTTGCAACTCACTATGTATTGACCAAAGATGGACGTGCATATCGGGTAAAAACCAACGGGAGTAATGGTGTTGCTTTTACTTTTTTTTCTAATAGTAATGGATTTGCCTATAATTCGGTTCCAACCTATAAAAGTTTTAATGCGTCTGCACTTGCTGCTATTTTACCAGTGACCCATAATCCAACGCTACCGGATAATGGAAATAACATTACCCATAAAATATTTTACAATAAACCAAATCCTGATTTACCTGAGATAGCTACAGTCTGGGGCTTTCCAGGATCCAAAACCTGGTTGAAGAATACTGAAGTACTGCCTGAAATCACACAGCTTAAGGTTATAGGGGCAGAAGGGACTCCTGGTCTTGCAGGTAGAAATGGCGCGTATATAAATTTTAATTCTACTACATCAGGTACATTTAGAATCACTATTCCTGTGACTACATCTGCAGGAGTGATTGCGAACAGGGTGATTATTGGTGTTGCAAGTAAAGGTTCTAACTCTGTCTATTGGGATGGAAAGGACGCCAATGGAAACTACCTTTTACCAGCAAATGTACTAAGCACACTTAAAACCAAATTGCAATCTGCAGAAGTTCATTTTCCTTATATAGACATGGAAATTAATCCTCAAGGATTGATCATTGAGCTGACTGATAATACAACCGATTATGAAATCAGGGAGAATGCCGGAAATGAGTCTATTTATAGTAGTAGAACCTATTGGGATGACTCGGATATTACTGGTGCAGGTAATTCCTCATGGGAAACATCTAATCCTGTTGTCAACAATGTGACAGGAAGTCTGAAGGAAGATAAGAGGCATAGTTGGGGGAACTACACTACAGGTGGTACAACGAATGGAACTGTAAATTCTGGTACCGGTCTTACGAGTTTTGGAAATGGAAGATCTATGGACACCTGGGCTTATATTCAGGGGAGTGAAGTAGATAACCCAATTGATTTAACGATTAAAGTTGCCGATTTGAAAGTAGTTAGTATTACTCCAAATGTGAGTTCTTTCCTCTCGAATCAGCAGATCACTTATACTGTAAAGGTGAAAAATGATGGCCCTAGTGACGTATTAGGTGCTACTTTTGCTTTTGTAAATCCAGCAGGATTCCAAATTGACCCAAGCATTCCGGTTACAATGAGCCCATCAGGAATGGTGACAAGTTCCTCAATTATAAGCGGAGGGTTTACTGCCAAGTTGAATATGATCAACCAGTCAGAAATTGAATTTGTCATCACTGGAAAAATGACCACTTCAGCTCCTGTTTATCCAATTTCTGCTGAGGCAAGTATACTACGTCCTGCGGATGTGACAGATCCCGATGCGACCAATCCAAACGTTACTCCTACAGGAGTGGCACCTTCAGATCCACATTTGGAATGTAAAAACGGGACTGCGACAGAAAACTGTAACAATATAAAATACCACCACATTCAGGTTTATGAGGTTTGTTCAGGTTCAAATATTACCCCGATTACATACCAGGGAAATGCTGGAATTGTATCTGTTCTCGGAAATGTTCCAGCCCTTAGTTTTGTACGGAATGATGCCAGTCAATCAATGAACGTTACGGGCAAACCGACGGCAACAGGATCTTTTACACTTGGAACGACTGGAAACGATCAGCATAAAACTACTTATGTAATCGATGTGGTCGCGCTACCGGTAGTGACGCTTCCAGCATTATTGGCGGTTTGTAAATCGAAAAGTATTACTATCCCAGCTACTGCTTCCGGAGAAAATAACACGTTTACATGGGAGTTTAAGGATGGCGCAGGTAATTGGGTGCCGTTTACTGAAGGAGCAGATATTGTAGGAGTGAACACGGCTACATTGAAACTCAATAATGTACCCTTGACGTTCGACGGGAAAGAGATTAAAGTGATCGTAACTTCTGCTATCGGATGTAAAGGGGAAACAACAGGGATATTGAAGGTCTCTGAATTGTCTACTTTAGTGAGGATTAGTGCGAGTAATACTGATTTTTGTGAAGGAACAATAGTGACCTTAACTGCTAGTAGCACCCCTTTTTCTAAGCAATGGATCAGAGGTGGTGTTCCAATTCCTGGTGCAACAGGAAACACTTATCAGACTTCTGAATCTGGAATTTATACCCTTCAAATTACAAACGATAAGGGATGCTCCATCTTGTCGCTTAATTCAATAGAACTAACTGCAGGACCAACACCTGTAATATCAGATGTAGTGATAGATGGACCAGCAACTGTATGTAACGGAGGACAAGTGAAACTATCTGTTACTTCCAGTGAAACGGGTCTTACTTACCAGTGGATGGATATGGATGGTAATATTCCAGGTGCAACTGGTGCTGTTTTTTATGCCACTAAAACAGGATATTATCAGGTCGAGGTGAAAAACAGATGGTGTAGCATCATCTCGAACACTGTGGAAGTTACCGTAAACCCAATTCCAGTAGCTACGATCACGGTTACTGGTGCGACCACCTTCTGCGATGGTGGTACGGTCTTGCTGACTGCATCGCTAGCAGACAGTTACCAA
>NZ_JAVTST010000005.1:0-365880 GCF_032678745.1 Pedobacter gandavensis | reverse complement strand
AGTACGAAAATTAACCGCCCCAGCAAACAATGTCAGCTTTATAATCTAAGAAAACCCTTAACTTACTGAAATACAGTTGAAAAATCTAAAATAGAGAATCATGTAAGAGATCTAGACAAGTCAAGCGTAACGATAAATAATGGATAAACGATTTAATCAGTAGATCCAAAACCAGATTACTTTGAATGAAATCACCAATACCATCGATAAAACTACCATATAATACGAGCGAAACAATTACCAATTGAAAATTAAAATATAGCATACGCTATACCTTCATATATATACTATATATAATAGGGGATGAAAATTCCGAATTAAAATACCGGATCAGCGTCCTGAGCTAGCGTAATCTAATAACCAATGGTCTCTATATACTCAAAATACATCCCCCGGAGAAACCTTAGGACTGATAATTAAAAGATTGGGTATATAAGATAAAAGTAGGACACATCTACATTATTAAACTTGACAAGCACATTGATCTATGCTTGATCAACCCTATCCTGGTTTAGTTTGTCGGGATCTATTGTTTATTGATCTAATTTTATCAACGAGAACCAGGTATTCCTTTTCTAAGTTTCGAAAAGCTTTAGCGCTACATCTTTCTTCTGGCTTTCGTTTCATTTGGGCTTTATATTGCTCACTGATCTGCTTAAACCGAATCTTTAACTTTAATTCCTCTGTCTCTTCTTTTTCATTTCTTTCGGTGATTTTAAGATTTTCATAACTGCCGTTCAAGTTGCCCAGATACACCGTATCAGAAACGGAATCGTGGTTAGCGGCTCTCAAAAACAGATACACTTCCATCGAACGCTCGAGTTCTTCTGGTTCTAGTGGTAGAAAAGCGGTTCCCAGTTCCCTTTTGGAGAAATTCAGCTCTACTTTTTTCTTTCCCTTTTCTTGAAAACATACCGCTAGTTGCAAGCAATCGTCATACTGGGCGCCTCCACCATAAAAACGCTGAGGATCCCAGCTAATTTGTAAGCCTCCAGCCACTTTTTCCATCCGAAGGTCTTTAGGAATTGCTAGGCTTCCTGTGCTGAGTTGCACTTTCGAATAATCAATGCTAATATTAGGATATTCGCCTCGTAATGCATTCTTCTTAATGTAAGAAACAGCAAGGTTATGCTGATTTCGGATGGTTCCACGTGCTTCCAAGTCAAATCCATTATTCAAATAATCTTGCAAATTATTCAAAAAACGAGTCGTTACCGCCATCGCCTGATGATTAGCCTTTTGTTTCAAGCTCGGTTTCCCAGGCTTGCCAATAGTTCTTTGAACCAATTGCCCTCTTAACATATAGGAAACGATGTTTCCTAATTTTCCAGTTGACCAGCCATGAAGGCCTTTTTTTGATATTGCCATAATATTGAATTTTCGTTATTTACGCAAACCAAGTTCCATATAAAAAAAACACCATACAATAGCTAAAATTCATTTCCGGAAAAACACAAAAACACAGCACTACAACTAGTTAAAAAGATAATTACAGTCCTAAAACGGCATAAACCCAGACAGCATAATTGAAAAAATGCAGACAGACTTGCACCAAAAACCAACAAAAGTCATCTAAAAGATCGGCTAAATAACCACGTTCCATTGAGGTCATAAAGAGGCTTTGCTATGGTACAAAACCGGCTAAGGCCCCGGCAACACCAGCTTAAATCTCACTCAACACCCAAATAGATTGAACCGCTCCCGGCAGTCCAACATCCATCGTTTATCTAAATCAAGGCAACACCCCCACTGTATCTCTAAATGACGGCGACCTCTATTTCTTACGCTATTAATTTAACAAAACCAGCGCGCGCTCGCTACCAGAGCTGAAGACTATCATTAGAAACTTCTTTGGCCAAGAAAAAGGGTTCACACTGACAGTATGAACCCTTTCGTTTTATCATATTAAAATCGGCTAATATTTTAAGAGAACTTATTACCAGCGCGACAAATCTATTTTATTAATTTTTAATCTCTTGCAATGCAGCCCCATTTAAGGTTACTGTAGCCTTATCCGACAAGCTATAACGGGTCTTAACAATCTTAGGATTGTTCAATGACAACTTACCTGCACCAGGAATTTCGAAATCTGCAAATTCTATTTGATTGTCAGGATCAAGGTTCAACCCTGCTCCGCCACTAACGGTTCCTACCACCGCTTTCAGTGTTTTCAAATTCACTTTGTTCATCGTAACAGAAGTATAATCAGCTATTTGAAGTTCAAGATTTGTTCCTGTAATCATTTTTAGATTAACTTCTGCCCAGTAGTAAGCATTACCATCATTTTCCTTTTTTTCATTTGCCCAAAAAGCAGTAGTTTTCAATTTACTTAGGCTATTAGTCACCACAATAATGTCCTGACCTCCAAAATTACCATTTTCGTTTCTATCTTCATCAACTAGGCTAATTGTTAAAGCACTACCTACCTGATTTAATACGATACGGTCTTTAATTTCCCTTTTAACCCAAACCCCTTCTTTCTGACCTGGTTCTACCACTACCGACATGATATTTGCGGCGTTTATATTTAAGATTTCAATATTTTTCATTTCTTGAAACTCTCCTCCTCTAAAAGGATCTTTATAGCTTCCGGTTCTATATGCCGCTTTTAAAGAGAAATTATAAGCCGTCGTCATTCCTAATAAGACGATAATTGCTGCAATAATCAACATGTTACTTGTTTTCATCTATATCTAATTTTATGGTTAAAGATCCAGCCTGGCCTTTTCAATTTCAATTCATCTAAAAAAAGAATTGATGGTTTTAAACTATGGCTGATAGGATCTATTTTAATAATTCTATCGGTAATGCTCAGCTTTAAACTTTTCAAACCGCTCTTCAATTTCTTTTATACTGATTTCTAACAGGTAAATGTTTTTGAAAAACTCAGGAAGTTCATTTCCAAGAAAGCGCTCCTTACTATATTCTTTAATTTTCAGTTCTGCATCGACCGCCATAAAGAAACCAATACCGCGTTTATTCATAATGACTCCTTTATTCTGCAGAAACTCATAAGCTCTAACCACTGTATTTGGATTTACCTGTAGCTCAACTGCTAGCTCCCTGACCGATGGGATCTTCTGATCTACAGCCCACTTTCGCAATACAATATGTTCAGCAACATATGCTGCTATTTGCAGATAAATTGCTTCATTTTCCCTAAATTCCATATTACACTTGTTTTTCTTTCAATTTAAAATAAGCACCTATCCATAAAATGGTGGCAAATACACAAGTCATTCCATTCATTATCGGCTTAATAGACGATTGTGCTTCAATGTAATAAATCTTACCTCCTTCTTTTAAGGCCACAGTAGCAAAAGGAGTCACCTTTTCTAAAGTCAGTCCTATAATCGCAGTTGCCAATTGCTGATTCAATAGACTAATAAATAGAATCCCTAGAAACACTACCAAGACTGTTTTAATAAAATGTAGTTTTTCAAAAAAGATAGCCCCGAAGAAAAGTAGACTGTGTAAAAATGCAAATCCCACAACTAGCATAGAATAATTTGTTTCAGGCGAAAGTAAGTTCATCAACTTTATTCCTTCCTCCTTATCAGCGCCTATGGTACTTAACACCAAGAAATCGACGGTATAATAACCTAAAATAAATACCAATTGAAAAATCACAAAAGAGTAAAGCCAGGCGATCAGATATTTTTCAAAATGCGAAGCAGGCAAGGTTAATATGGCAATTGTTTTTCGTTTGTTACCAAGATTTGAGAAGATGCCACTTGTAAATATAGCTCCTGAACTGAATAGAAAGATACTGAACATCATAAACTGATCTTTAGAGGTCATGGTTCCATTATGGCTATAACAGAAATAGCCTAATGTGATAGCCAAAATTCCTATGAGAACCATTACCGACAACAGATAAGCTCTATAAAATTCCTGAGTATGTTTGATAAAAAGCTGTGAGAATCTTTTGAAATTAAATATATTATTCATGAGGGTTCTTTTATTTTAAAGTGTTTGTAACTGATTTATGGTCATTAATAATGGCATTAAACAGAAGTTCCATGTCCACTTTACTCAAGGCTTCCTTATCGTTTATACTCATGGTATTCAAGCCAATTTTATTGGCTTCCTCATAAATGATTAATTCTTTATCCATTGGTGCTGAGCTACTAAAATGAATACGTTCAGCGATTTCTTCGAGGCTCTTGTTCAATACCATTTCTTGTTCATGGATGACCAATAAACTATCAATAAGGCTATCCAGATCTCTAATTTGATGAGTAGAGATAATGATGCAGCGCTCTTCTGTAAGTGCTGCTGCGATAATTTTCCGAAACTTTGCTTTGGAGGGAATGTCTAAACCATTGGTAGGTTCGTCCATAATTAACAAATTCGTATTTGTAGCCAAACCAAAAGCAATCATTACTTTTTTCTGCTGGCCAAAGGAAAGGTTATTCAATATGCTGCTTTGCGGCACATCAAATTCTGCCAACATCTGAAAATAATAGGCTTCATCAAATTTAGGATAAAAGTGTCCTGTACTTTTCGCAAACTGAATAGCAGTGCTTCCTGGCAAATAAACTTCTTCCGGGATAAAAAACAGCTCTTGCAGAAAACCTGGTAAACGATCTGCTGCTCGATATCCTTTTAGTTGGCAATAACCTTCCAGTGGAAAGACTAAACCGGCAAGGTTTTTAAGAAGCGTGGATTTACCTGCCCCATTTTTCCCTAGAAGACCGTATATCCGGCCCATTTGAAGTTTTAAACTTAGATTTTTGAACAGCAATTTCTTTTTGCTGTATCCAAAGGTCAGGTTGGAGATTTCTATCATAGCGTTTTATTTAGTGTACTAGTCAACTAGCACACTGTAAAACTAAACAATAGTTTTAACTATCCAAATAATTATTCGAAAATAATTTCTTAACACTATAAACTGGGGATAGCTGGCCTACTCGCCTTGAAAAAAGAAATCAGCTGGAGAGGGAAAAAGTTTATGAGCCTGATTGGCAATTCATCTATACTGCGATAATTAGCTGAGCTTTCTAAGAAAAAGCTAAAAATCCCCATAAAATTGTAAGCCTCCCTATATAGGGAGGCTTACAATTTTATGGGAGGATTTCGAATTCTTCCTTAAGTTTGATATCTTCAGAGGAGTGACCAATCATCACTTGGAACTTACCTGGTTCTACGCGCCAGTTCATATCTTTATCCAGAATGGAAAGGTCATCCGGCTTCAATTCAAATGTTATTGTTTTTTTTGCTCCCGGCAAGAGCTCTACCCTTTCAAAGCCACGCAAATCGGAATCATAGGTAGTTACACTACTCACCATATCCTTAAGATACAGCTGAACAACATCATCGCCTTTACGCTTTCCTATATTTTGAACATCTACGCTGACTTCAATAATAGCCCCGGCTTGCTGCGAAGTCTGTTTTACTTTAAGGTTTGTATATTCGAAGTTGGTATAACTTAAGCCATAACCAAAAGGGTATAAAGCACCATTTACACTAGTTTTTCCATATCCATTATTTCCGGCACTTGGTTGTCCGGCTTGAGAAGCTGGTTTAAAAGGGAAATTATATTCCAGCTGGCCAATTGATTTCGGGAAGGTGATGGGTAATTTGCCTCCCGGATTATAGTCGCCAAACAAAGTTTCTGCTATAATATTTCCACTCTGCGGACCAGGAAACCAGGCTTCCAATATTGCAGGAAGATTTTTATTTTCCCAGTTTATCGTTAATGGCTGCCCATTTACCATCACCATCACTACCGGTTTTCCTGTGGCATGTAAGGCCATCAGCAATTGTAATTGCCGACCGGGAAGATTTAAGCCTGTACGGCTCAGACTTTCTCCAACGCGTTTTTCATCTTCACCCACTACGGCAATAATCACATCTGATAATTTTGCCTCCGCCACTGCGGCATCAATGCCTTCCTGTTCTTCGGCAGTTAAGGGCGTTGGAATGATTTCACTTTCTGGCCAGCTAGGATCTATAATGTCACAACCCTTCACATACTTTACACTTGCAGCTGTGCCTATATATTTTTTTAAACCATCTAAGACTGAAGTGATCGGATTATTAGAAGGCCCATACCTACTGGTCGTATAATTCTGTTCTGCTGCCAAAGGCCCGGTAACCATGATTTTTTTTAAGTCCTTTAGACTTAATGGCAGGAGTTCTTTTTCGTTTTTCAGCAAGACCAGTGATTCCCGGCTCAACTGTGCTGAAAACGCCTCATCTTTGAGCGTATGTACCAGCTGATCAGAAGATTTCGTGTTTTGTACATAAGGCTGATCAAAAAGACCCAATCTAAATTTAACACGCAACACATTTCCAACCCTTTCATCAATAGTTTTCATGGATACACGTCCTTCTTTGATGAGCGCTCTTAAAGGCATAATGTATTCTTCAGGCATGGTGAAATTGGTGCGAACGTCAAGTCCTGCTTCAACAGCCTGTTTTACCGCTCCTTTATAGTCATCCACCACATGGTGTTTGGAATAAATGTATTCTACAGCTTCACTATCGGAAACAATATACCCTTTAAAACCATACTTCTCTCTTAGTAATTCGGTTAGAAAATAACGGCTGCCGGTGATGGGTACGCCATCATAATCATTGTAGCTACTCATTACACCCATTGGTGCAGCTTCTTCCACTACCCTCCTGAAGGGGTATAAATGAATCTGGTGTAATTCTCTGAGTGCCACATGGGGATCGGTACGAGCGTGTCCATCTCTCCCACCTTTGGGGATGCTATAGACAGCAAAATGCTTTAAAGTAGCAGCTACGCCATTTTTCTGAATTCCTAATACCATTTGTTTGCCGAGTTCAGCGATATGGTAAGGGTTTTCGCCATAACATTCAACTACTCTTCCCCATCGCTGATCTCTTGCGGGATCAAGAATTGGAGCATACACATTGGTATAGCCCAATGCTTTCGCTTCTCTTCCCACGATTGAACCCGCTTGTCGCACCATTGCCTTATTCCAGGTACTGCCAATATTAATAGGTGCAGGTAAAGGTGTAGCCCGATCATGACACAATCCGTGGATGCCTTCATTCGTGAAATCTACCGGAATCCCCATTCTGGTTTCTTCAATAAACCACTTTTGAAGCGTATTTATAGCATCAGCATGTTTGCTGAATGGGTAAGAATATTTTGTTTCGGCCTTTTTATTATAGGCAAGACTGTTTAATGCTTCATCGATATTAGCGATCCCATCTTTCCAGACTTTAGTTTTCCATTCTGCAGTTGGCATTTCATCCTTCAGCACCCTTCCATAGCCATAAAGTGTGGCCATCTGACAGGTTTTCTCTTCCACATTCATCTGAGAAAGTAAGTCAGCTACACGTTTCTCAATATCCTGTGAAGGGTCTTCGAAAACATCTTTCTTTCCGTTTTTATTAAAATCAATCCAGTTTTTCTTGTAGATATTTTGATGTTGGGCAAATGAAACACTCTGTAGCGATAAGAGTGTGGCACCAACCATCAGCGTCTTTTTCATCATCATCGGCTATTGCTAAACTTGGTTATAAATCCGACTAAATTAAAAGAATTAAGTGATTTACGACTGGCTATTCTATCAATGATATTGGCAATTAAATCGATTAAAGTGAGAATTATTTATTGATGACATCAGTTTCAGAAAGCTATATTACTGCTGATCTAAAGGTTTCCAATCTGAACTTTAGTTAGGTCATGACTATAACCTTTCCCATTTGTAACACGCGATCTTTTTCGGAACAATCCCATGCACATATCCAATTAACGATTCTTATCTCCGGAGATCTACAAAATTCCAACATGCTATTCCTTTCCTTATTGCCAGGGGCTATGATTTTTGGTATTAAAACCGCAAGAAATACCTATATTTATTACCTCTTATCGCCTTAAATCATGCTTTTACTAAATATCATTTGTTAAAATATGTTAAGGGTTTGACAGGATGAAACGCTTTACATAGCTTAGCGTCCTATTATTTTTAATTGACGTTATCGTATTATTAACTTATCTTTGCAGAATGTTTAAAATTAAACACGTATTACTATTAAGTTTCACCATTATAGCCCTGACTATCGCGGGTTGCAAAAGCCAGTTTGAAAAAATCAGATTGAGCAATGATGTAGCCAAGAAATATCAGGAGGCCATGAAGCTCTACAACAAGAAGAATTATTCGAAAGCGATTATTCTTTTTGAAGACCTTTCACAGAAGTACAGAGGTAGAGCGGAAGCGGAAGACTTAAACTACTACTACGCCCTAACTCTTTACAAATTAAAAGATTACACTACTGCCAGATACCAATTTAAATCATTTGCAGATACTTATCCGACCAGTAAATATGCAGAAGAATGCAGATACCTGGGAGCTTACTGTTACTACCTGGATTCTCCAAAATCTTCATTAGATCAAACGAATACCAAGGCAGCGATTGACGCTTTACAGTTGTTTATCAACTTTTATCCGAAGAGTGAGCGTGTAGCTGATGCGAGTAAATACATTGCAGCACTACGTTTAAAACTAGAGACTAAAGCATATGACAATGCTAGATTATACTATGATTTAGGTGGATTTGACATCAGCAATTATAAATCAGCTGTAATTGCTTTAAAAAATGCACAGATTGATTTCCCTGACATTAAATATGCTGAGGAAATGGATTTATTGATTGTAAAATCTCAATACAACTACGCAAAAAACAGTATTGAAATCCGTCAGGAAGATCGTTACAATGAGGCTATTACCTATGCAGATGAGTTTATGGAATCTTACCCACAAAGTAAAATGCTGGATGAAGCTAAAGCTTTAAAGGCAGATAGTGAATCAGGTATCGAAGAAGCAAAACGTAAGATCGCTGAATTCCAGAAAGATCAGGAAAAATATAAAGCCATGTTGGCGAAAGAAGCTAAGGCGGATAGTACCAATACTACAATTAAAACCCCCATCAAATAATGAACACGAATAAACCTGCTGTACCGAATACTACGGTTACTAGAAATGTTAATGATTTAGATCAGAAAACTGAGAATATCTATGAGTCTTTAGTAATTATTTCTAAAAGGGCTAATCAGATTTCTAACAACATTAAAGAAGAATTACACGGTAAATTAGCTGAGTTTGCTTCTTCAAATGACAACCTGGAAGAGATCTTTGAAAACAGGGAACAAATCGAAATCAGTAAGCATTATGAGCGTATGCCTAAGCCTAGCTTAATTGCTATTGATGAGTTTCTTAATGACAAAATTTATTACAGAAACCCTGCTAAAGAGCAACAATAAGATCAGGCATAGGTATTCAACTGCATTCTTGCATTAAAAAACCATGCTAGAAAATAAAAACATTATTCTTGGCGTTTGCGGCAGCATTGCAGCATATAAATCAGCGATACTGGTCAGGTTACTGGTAAAGGCTGGCGCAAACGTTAAAGTTATCCTTACGGCCGACGCGGCGAATTTCATTACCCCGCTCACCCTAGCCACCCTTTCAAAAAACCCTGTATATACCCAGTACTTCGATGCCGAAACCGGCGTATGGAGTAACCACGTTGAATTAGGTCTATGGGCTGATTTTATGGTGGTTGCACCAGCAAGTGCCAATACTTTGGCTAAGATGGCTACAGGAATCTGCGATAACCTATTATCTGCAGTGTACTTATCAGCGAAATGTCCTGTTTTTGTTGCTCCGGCAATGGATCTTGATATGTGGAAACACGAGAGTACCCAACAGAATCTGGAAAAACTGCTTTCTTATGGGAATCAGGTCATCCCTCCAGGTGATGGGGAATTAGCTAGTGGCCTGTATGGCGCCGGACGAATGGCCGAGCCAGAAGATATCCTTAGCTTTTTAAACGAAGCCGCTAAAAAAGGTCTTCCTTTATTGGGTAAAAAGGTATTGGTTACCGCAGGTCCTACTTACGAAGCGATTGATCCGGTTCGTTTTATCGGCAACCACTCTTCCGGTAAAATGGGTTTTGCCATTGCAGAAGTATTCGTTGCATTGGGCGCTGAAGTGACACTAATCACGGGCCCTACTGCCGAAAAAAGCAATATTACCATGAAAAGGATTGATGTACTGAGCGCCGCAGATATGCTGGCAGCATGTGAAATATCCTTTCCTCAATCGGATATCATGGTAATGAGTGCCGCAGTGGCAGACTATACCCCCGTGGCTGCAGCAGATCAAAAGATTAAGAAAAACAGCGCAGAATTTACACTGGAGCTTAAAAAGACAACAGACATCCTGGCTACCCTCGGACAAGCAAAAACTGCTCAACAAATTTTGGTAGGCTTTGCCTTGGAAACTGAAAATGAAGAGGCTTATGCCAAGGCAAAACTCAGTAAGAAAAACCTGGATCTAATTGTCCTCAACTCGCTAAACGACAAGGGTGCCGGCTTTAAGCTGAATACCAATAAAATCACTATCTTTAATAAGGCAGGGGAAAAAATCGTTTTTGAGACTAAGTCTAAGACGGAGGTGGCAAGGGACATTTGCAATGAAATATTAAAACTCGTGCATTAATGAAAAAACGCTTTCTCCTTCTCTTTATCGTTGTTTTATTTAGTCAGGTTATCACACATGCTCAAGAGCTAAATGTTCGGGTAACCATTGCTGCGCCTACTGTTCCAAATATCAACAAGCGCAACCTGGAGATCCTTCAAAATACCATCCGGGATTTTCTGAATAACAACAAGTGGACGAATGAGACTTATCTGCCAAATGAGCGAATAGAAACTAACTTCGTCATCACAGTAACGGGATGGGATGGAGGTTCTGCCTATAAAGCGGAAGCACAAATACAATCGAGCAGACCAGTTTATGGCACAGCTTACAACAGTACATTACTGAACATTAGCGACAAGGATTTTGATTTCAACTACAACGAAGGATCGGCACTTGATTATTCGGATCAGAATTATATCTCAAACCTAAGCTCTTTACTTGGCTTCTATGCTCATACCATTATTGGATTGGACAAAGATAGTTTTAGTCACCTGGGTGGGACGCAGCTTTTCATTAAAGCTCAAAACACCTTAAACCTGGCACTAGCTTCCGGAAACGCTGGATGGAAAGCTTCAGATGGTTTAAGGAACAGATACTGGCTAAACCAAAATCTACTTGACAATTCTTTTGAAGAGTTAAGAGGCTTTATTTTCAATTATCACTTTAATGGCCTGGATCGAATGCAACAAGACCAGGAGAAAGGCACAAAAAAGATCATTTCCTTTCTTTCTGCCTTAACAAAAATGGACCGTCAAAAAATTGGTTCCATCTTTCCCAATGTGTATTTTGCTACCAAAGCAGATGAAATTGTGAACCTGTTATCACTTGGTAATCCTCAGGAACGAATCGCTTCTTATCAGCTACTATCAGAAATCGACCCTGGAAATCTCAATAAATACGAAGCCTTAAAACCGGCAAAACAAGGCATGTAACAGTCCCTTATATTTATTCATTATTTTTTTCGATAAATATTTTGTTTCTACGAATAGATTCGTACATTTGATTACGAAACAATTCGTAGACAAAAAAGACATGACATTATCCAGCCCCCTTAAACCCACAGAAAGCGAATTAGAGATCTTACAGATATTGTGGGAAAAAGGCCAGTGTACTGTAAGAGAAGTGCATGAGGTGTTGGAAAAGAATAAGGATGCAGGATATACAACTACCCTAAAGCTGATGCAGATCATGGCCGAAAAAGGCCTGGTAAGCCGCGATACTTCTTCAAAAACACATATCTATAGGGCCTTGGTTAATCAACAGAAAACAGAGCAACATCTGGTGAGTAAAATGATCGACAATGTATTTAATGGTTCCGCAGCACGTTTAGTGATGCAAGCATTAGGAAATCATAGCGCAAGTAAAGACGAGATCGATTCTATTAAAAAATACCTGGACAATCTAAGCGACAAATAAACTACCAACATATCACATTATGGAAGCAATTGTAAATAACCTGATCAAAGCAACCGGCTGGAGCATATTCCACTCTTTATGGCAAGGCGCCATTATTTATGGGCTGCTATTCCTTATAGTAATTGCTTTTCCAAAACTAAGGTCTCGACTAAAACACAACCTGGCCTATGGCGCTTTATGCCTGATCTTTATTTGCTTTTGCATCACATTTTTCTCCATATTCAAACTTCCACAAGAAAATGGCAGTCAGCAGGGAGCAGAACTCATGATCAGCCCTGCTTACTATGAATATCTGAATAATATCCCTCAAAACATTAGTAGTAAAGCAGAGCAGCTCTTCCCTTACCTGGTGAGTATTTATGGGATTGGCTTGCTATTCCAGTTGTTTATTCTGCTGGCAGGATATCAGAAAATGCAGCAACTTAAAAACTCGGTACATCAGGCTGTACCTGAAGCATGGTCTTCCATATTTGAAGGATTGCGTAGCAAGTTAAACTTGCAGCAGCAGATTAGCTTTTATCTTTCAGAAAAGGTTAATGTCCCTCTGGTATTGGGCTATTTTAAACCGATTGTCTTGTTTCCTATCGCATTAGCTGCACAGCTTGATCTAAAACAAGTGGAAGCCATTTTAATTCATGAACTTTCCCATATCCGCAGAAATGACTACCTCCTAAATCTTATTAAAACCGGTATAGAAACCATTTTATTCTTTAATCCTTTCATCTGGCTTAGTGGCAGGTTCATCAGTATAGAGAGAGAACATGCTTGTGATGACCTCGTGGTACAGCTTACCGGGACGCCGGTAACCTATGCTCATGCATTGCTAAAGTTGGAAATTCTGAAAGACAAATCTGCTCCTGCCCTATCTATGGCAGCGACAGGAAAAAATCAACATTTGTATCAACGTATAAAAAGAATTACAGACATGAAAACGAATTATATGAATGCAAAGCAACAGTTCTTTGCCATCACACTGACCATTATTACTGTAATCTCGCTGGCTTGGGTGAAGCCTTCTAAAGCTGAAAAGTTGAATATTGAGGCATCAGCAATCCCTAATATGGAAATCGCTGGAGTAGGCCTTAAATTCAAAAATCAAGAATTGCCTACTTTAAAACAGCGAAAAACAACATGGGTACCTGCTGATACTACGAAAAAGAAAAAAGCTATCCATGTAGTGATTACAAAAAAAGCTAATGGCCAGGAAACCTATTACTATCCAGACAGTATAGGCGCTGGTGTATTTATCGCCGACAGTGCAACCAATGCCAGTCTAGCCTTCCTATCTTCTCCGGAATGGAAGAAACAACAGGAAGCAATACGTCTGAATGCAGAGGAAATCAGAAAACGCTTTAATTCTCCGGAATGGAAGAAAAATCAAGAAGATATCCGTAAAAACGCTGACCAGATCAGGAAACAATTTGATTCTCCAGAATGGAAGAAACAGCAACGTACAATTATTGCAAATTCGGAGGCCATGAAAAAGCGTTTTAACTCCGCCGAATGGAAGAAACAGCAGGAAGACATCCGTAAAAATGCGGAACAGATCAGTAAGCATTTTGATTCCCCAGAATGGAAAAAACAACAAGAAGAAATTGTTAAAAATGCGGAAGAGTTCGGAAAGAAATTTGATACCCCAGAATGGAGAAAGCAGCAGGAAGAAATCGGCAAAAATGCTGCAGCAGCGACGGCTTATTACCGTTCTCCAGAATTCAAGAAGAAAATAGCTGAAGCAAAAGCACTTCAAAGTTCAGCAGAATACAGGGAACTACGTAGTAAGTTTGACCGCGAAGTCGAAGCATTGAAAAAGAAGAAGGAAGCTGAAGACTTAGCAAAACCAAATAACTAGTTGGACTTATAGTTTATCATTAAAGGCAGGAGATTTTTCTTCTGCCTTTTTTATGTGAAAGAAGCCACCGTCATTGCTTAAGATTTCCTATTTTAGCAGCGTAATATGCTACAGAAACTTTCCATCCGTAACTACGCTTTAATAGACAGTGTTGAGCTAAAACTCGACAAAGGTTTGAACATCATCACCGGGGAGACTGGTGCTGGTAAATCTATTATGCTTGGTGCGCTATCCCTCATTCTGGGACAACGTGCAGAAACCAAGTATTTCTTTAATCAGGAGAAGAAGTGTATCATAGAAGGTCAGTTTCGACTAACTGACGACACCTTGCATTCTTTGTTTGAAGAAAATGACATTGATTTCTATGAGGAAACCATTTTAAGAAGAGAGATTTCTACCGATGGTAAATCCAGAGCATTTATTAATGATACCCCGGTTACGCTTGGCGTAATGAAGCAAGTTGGAGAAAAGCTGATTGATATTCACTCTCAACATGCGACTTTGGAAATTAACGATCCAGGATTTCAACTGTCTGTGGTAGATACTTTGGCAGACCATCAATCACTGTTAGCACAATATCGCAAAGGTTATAAACAATATAAAAAGCATTTACAACATCTTTCCGCCCTGCAAACTGCAGCTGATGAAGCGAAAAGCAGGCAGGATTATGAGCAATTTCTTTTCAATGAACTTGAAAATGCAAATCTGAAAACGGACGAGCAAAGTTTAATGGAAATAGAATTGCAAACGCTCAATAATGCCGAAAGCATCAAGAGAAGTCTGGTGAATGCCTATAACTTGCTTTCCGATCAGGAGGCATCGGCATTGCCAATTCTAAAGGAAGTAGTAGTTCAAATTCAGGCAATAGAACGCTTTAATCCAGACTATGCCCTGTTGAATGAGCGCCTTCGCTCTGCGCTCATTGAGCTAAAAGACATCGCGGCAGAAACCTTAAATCTGGAAGAAAGCACTGTCTTTAATCCTTCCAGAATTGAAGAGATTAATAACCGATTGGATGTTATCTATACTCTACAACAAAAACATAAAGTCAATAGTATTGAAGAGCTGATGGGCATCCATCAGAAGCTTTCTGATAATTTGAATAACTTACTGAGTAGTGATGAAGAAATTGACCGCTTAAATCAGGAAATTGCTCAATTGAAAGAACGGCTAGAACAAATGGCAGCCACATTATCGGCGGATCGTGATACTTCTATCATAGCGACTGAAAACCAGGTAGCTGCTGTATTACAATTGGTAGGTATGCCGAATGCAAAAATCAAAATCGTGAAAACTCCGTTAGAAGAGTTGAATAAAGATGGAAAAGACAATGTCGTTTTATTGTTTTCTGCAAATAGCGGTCAGCCGCCGGCTCCGGTTGGTAAAGTGGCTTCTGGAGGAGAACTTTCCAGACTGATGTTGGCCTTGAAATCTATTATGGCTAAGCATACAGCTTTACCGACATTGATTTTTGATGAAATTGATACTGGCATCTCTGGAGAAACAGCCCTACGTGTAGGTGATGTTATTGGCGATCTAGAGAAGAATATGCAGGTGATGTGTATTACCCATCTTCCACAAATTGCAGCGAAAGGTGAAGCACATTATTTCGTATACAAAAATGAAAAGGGTGTACGTCCTACAACTGGGATCCGAAGATTGGCCCCAGAAGAGCGTATTCATGTCATTGCAGAAATGCTGAGTGGCAAAGATCCAGGTCTTCCGGCAATTGCCAATGCAAAAGAACTCCTAGGTTATTAAAAACTGCTTTTTTCTTCTTTCAAATATATAATGCTTTGGCTACATTAGTCCTATGACAAAATGGTTACGCTTTTGTAGTTTGTTTTTATTAATCGGGCTTAACGGCTATAGCCAGAATAGCTTTAATATTTCTGGCATTATCAAGGACAAATCCGGGAAACCCATTCCTGGTGCAGGCGTATATTTAAGTAGTTATAAAACGGCTACTGTCTCTAATAATGAGGGGCAATTTATTCTGACAGGTATCAAACCTGGAAATTATGATGTGTTAATTGAAATGATGGGTTATCTCCCACTGAGTAAAAATGTCATCATATCAGACAAGTCAGTTAAAATCGATCTTTTATTAAAGGAAAATACGATTCAACTTCAGGAAGTCGTGATCAAATCAGATCCTAACCGGGAGCGCTACATTAGGCTTTTCATTCAACAGTTTATTGGCATGACGCCAAACGCCGAGCAATGTAAATTGTTAAATCCACAAGTCATCCAGGCAGATTTTGATAAGGCTGCAAATGTGCTTAGGGTAACTGCGAATGAGTTTCTTATTATTGAAAATAAATCACTTGGCTACCGCATAAAATATATGCTGGAGAATTTTGAAAGAGATTTTAAGAGCAATATCGTTTACTATTCCGGCCATCCCTATTTTGAAGAGCTTCCAGGATCAAAAAGTAAAAAGAAGTTCTGGGAAAAGAAAAGAGAGATTGCTTACCTCGGTTCTTCCCAACATTTCTTCCGCTCTTTATACCGGAACACTAGCGTTGCAAATGGGTTTATTATGCATAAACTGGCACAAGTTCCCAATAAGAACCGCCTTCCGGATAGCCTCATCCGTGCACATCTTAATCGGCTTTATAAACCTGGAAACCCCATTTCCAGAGTTAACATTCTTTCTGAAATGACTCGAAAGGGTTCTTCACCATTAAATGATTCTATTGATTATTGGCGTAAACAGGAAGCTGTTCCTAAAACCATTCAAGTTTTGAATAGAGAGGAAATCAAGATTGATACCCTGGTGCAATCATTGTATAGCAATTTGAGAACTATTAATTTCAGTGATGATCTTTATGTGATCTATACCAATGAAAGAGAAACTAAGGAGTACACAGAAACATCGGGTTATGCTATGTCTCGCCCCTTAGATGTACCTAATTATCAGATTTCACTCATTCATATGATTGAGGCACCCATTCACTTTTATGTAGATGGCGGAATATTTAACCCAAAATCTACGTTAATGAGTGGTTTCTGGGCTTATGAAAAGATGGCTGACACCGTTCCTATGGATTACATCCCGCTAACTAATAGAAAGTAATCATTTGTTATTTACTAATATAATTAGTATTTTTAGCTAATGATATTAGATGAAGAGAATAAAGATCATTACTTTAAGGGAAGAGGAGCGCAATTCAATCCACACAATAGATTTGCTAAGGACGATTATGTCAAAGAACATCAGGAAGGAATAGACGACTGGGAAGAAACTGATCAGAAAACCACTTTTATTTTTGGCCAGAGTAAGTCTATTGTCAATAAGGTAGATAGTCCGGATGTTGGAATGGCTTATTCGTTAAATCCATACCAGGGATGCGAGCATGGTTGTACTTATTGTTATGCAAGAAATGCCCATGAATACTGGGGATTTAGCGCAGGACTTGATTTCGAGCGCAAGATTGTGGTTAAGAAAGATGCACCAATACTATTCAGAAAGTTTTTGGAACGTAAAGGCTGGGATGCTTCTACTATTTCTCTTTCCGGCAATACCGATTGTTACCAACCAGCAGAACGCCAGTTTAAGATCACCAGACAATTACTTGAAATTGCCTTAGAATATCGCCAACCTATCGGATTGATCACCAAAAACTCACTCATTCTTCGCGATATGGACATTTTATCAGAAATGGCCCGATTAAACCTATGTTTGGTTTACGTTTCTATTAACAGCCTGAATGAGAAATTAAGGCAAAAGATGGAACCAAGAACTACTACTGCCAGGCAAAGACTGAAAGTGGTAGAAGATTTGAGCAAAGCAGGAATTCCTATGGGAGTTATGGTTGCCCCACTCATTCCAGGATTGAGCGATCATGAAATTCCGGCAATATTAAAAGCAGTATCCAATGCCGGTGCCCGTTCTGCAGGTTATACAGTAGTGAGACTTAATGGGGCAATCGGTGGTATTTTTGAAGACTGGCTCCGTAAAAATTACCCGGATCGTTTTGATAAGGTATGGCACCTGATACAGTCTTGCCATGAAGGCAATGTGAATGATAGCAGATTTGGAGAAAGAATGAAGGGCGATGGAAATATTGCCAGGCTGATTAATGACAATTTCAAACTCCATTGCCGCTTAAATCACTTGAATGAAAATCGCATTCAACTGGATTCCGGTTTGTTTAAAGTTCCCGGAACCCAGTTTAGTATGTTTTAAGTGTTTTTTGTTCCCTATAGCGGGATCATTCTCACTAAAGACTAAGCTAAAAAGTTGTCTACCTCACGGTAAGCCTGGATCACACGAAGTTCACCTTCTTTACCCGGTCTGGAATTGCCATGTTCCATGCCCATAACCCCTTTATATCCTTTTGCATGAATGTGCTTAAATAGGTTCTTGTAATTGATCTCTCCAGTAGTTGGTTCTTTCCTTCCTGGGTTGTCGCCAATCTGGATGTAAGCGATCTCATCCCAGCAACGATCCATATTAACAATCAGATTACCCTCAGTTTTTTGCATATGGTAGATGTCATACAGGATTTTACATGAGGGACTGTCTACAGCCTTACATACGTTATAAGTTTCATGTGTTTGCTGTAGGAACAATTCCGGTGTATCACTCAAAGTTTCCAATACCATAATCAATCCGTGTGGTTCAAAGATCTCCGCTCCTGCTCTCATCGCATCGACCACATTAGCCATTTGATTTCCGTAGGGAAGTTTACGTTCATAAAAACCAGGAACTACGGTTAGCCATTTGGCATTACAGCGTTTTGCTGCTTCTACCGAAAGTTTACAAGTTGCTACGAATTTATCTTTAAATTCCTTTTTACCGGTAGTTAACGAAGTCTTCCAGTTGTCGCCGCCGTCTACTACAAACACGCCCATCGTCATGCCCAATTTAGCCAGTAGATCTCCAATTTTGGTTTGATCCTCCAAGGAACGCCCTAGATAGCCATTATCTTCGATAGACCTGAACCCCTGGTCGTGCATATAGCGGATCTGATCCAAGAAATCCTTACCTGCATTATTGGCAAACATTCCCTGATGTGGCGCATAATCCAGGTTAAATGTTTTTCCCGCGCTTGCTTTATAAAGATCTCCTTCTGGAGTATTGGCAACCGCGTTTACAGCTGATCCGGCGAACAAGGCACCAGTAGCAATAAAACTATTTCTTAAAAAGTCTATTCTCTTCATGATTAGTGTTTTAATAGGGTATTGAATAGTTATTTAATTAAAATCATCTTTTTGAAGCCTCTAGTTAGAGTATCAGCTACACTACCATCCTTACGATGGTAAATCAGGTAGGCTTCCATCCCCTTTTTGCTGTCTACAAAAGCCAGCGCTTCTTCTACACTCATGGCCATAACCGCATTGTCATATCCGTCTGCAGTAATCGCATCTTTAGCAAAAATTGTGGCACTGATCAATTGATTATCCAGGGGATAACCTGTTTTAGGATTGATCAAATGTGCAATTTTCCCCTTTCCACGCTGCAGGTACTTTCTGTAATTACCAGAAGTAGTGACAGCTCCCGTACTAAAACTAAGGATATGTCGGATTTCTGGTTCGTCGGTACTAGATGCTGCCGGCCCTTCAATCCCAATTTTCATCACAGATCCATCCGGTTTTGGTCCTTCCACCCGCAACTCTCCACCAATTTCTACAATAAAAGACTTGATTCCCTTTTTCAGAAGATAGTCAGCCACCACATCTACACTATATCCCTGGGCGATGCCATTCAGATCTACTGTAATTACAGGTTTATCCTTTTTCAGATAGTTTCCTTTTAGTGACAAATGGTTCATTCCTACATTCTGCAACAGCTGTTTTATTTTAACGGAATCCGGAAAACTGGTTACTGGTTTTGGACCAAATCCCCAGGCCTGTACTAATGGTGCTACCGTGACATCAAATTTCCCATTTGTTTCCCGGTAAACTTCAAAGGATTTCCTTATTACAGCAGCAAAATGATCATCTATATACATTCCTTTTTTACTCCTATTAAACTGAGTAATCTGAGAATAGGATTTATACAAGGACATCGAAGAGTCAATCTTTAGCAAAATACTATCAATTGAACTTTTAGTTACCAGGCTATCATTAGCAAAATATTTGATGGAATAATCTGTTCCCTGCGCATAGCCATGAATGCTATACTGCTGCTGATCATGTTGCTTTGGAAAAAGCGCGATCAGCAGCGGTAAAAACAGCAAAGCCGATTTATGGACTACTGCCAAAGCAGATCCGGCTTAAATTATTTTAGATTTCCCCGGAGTTGGGATTGGATATAACCCATTTGCATCCGGCATTAGTTTTGGATTTGCGGTCCAGCTCAATTCATCAGGCATCAAACTATTGTTTGCCTGTAAAGCCTCATCCCACTTGATCGTTTGTCCAGAATACGTAGCGTATCTACCTATGATGGCTGTGAAACAGCTTTTAGCACCACGCTCTGCATCTGCAAACTTATAATCTCCTTTTGCGATCGCAGCAAATAATTCATCATGTTCTGTTTGGTAAGGATTTGCATTTCCTTTTGTTGGGTGACTAAACATTTCTTTACCTTTCAGATCCCAGATTACCCCGTTGTTTCCGGCTGATAAATAAGTACGGCCTTTTGTACCCTGGAATGTTTCATCCACACGATTGGCAATTCCTTCAAAATGGCGACACTGGCTATAGATTACTGCGCCATCGGCATAAGTTAATTCAACGGCATGATTATCATAGATCTCTCCATAATCTTTCCCTGTTCTCCATGCGCGACTTCCTGTTCCCTGAACAGAAACCGGATAAGCATTTTTAACCCAGTTGGCAATATCTATATTGTGTACGTGTTGTTCTACGATATGGTCTCCACATAACCAGTTAAAGTAATACCAGTTTCTCATTTGATATTCCATTTCTGTTTGTTGTGGCTGGCGTTTTTTCACCCATACCCCACCGCTATTCCAGTACACCTGTCCCGACATCACTTCACCTATAGCGCCGTCCTGAATACGTTTTAAGGTTTCTCTATAGTTAGCCTGGTACCTACGTTGTAATCCAACTACTACGTTTAATTTTTTCTTTTTAGCCAGTTCTGCAGCAGCAAGGACTTTACGAACACCTGGAGCATCTACTGCTACTGGTTTCTCCATGAACACATGTTTCCCTTGTTTCACCGCTTCTTCAAAATGAGTAGGTCTGAATCCTGGAGGTGTTACTAATAGTACTACATCTGCAAGTGCAATCGCTTTCTGATATCCATCAAAACCAACAAACCTACGTTCTACAGGAACATCAACTTTATCTTTAAATTTATCAGAAAGCACTTTATAACTGTTATCCATGCGATCTTGGAAAGCATCAGCCATGGCCACTAGTTTAATATTTTGTTTAGTGCTTAACGCCTGAAAAGCAGCACCTGTTCCGCGATCTCCACAACCAATTAATGCGATTTTAATCGTATCATCGGTCGAGGAATGTCCTCCTGCGAAAGCAAATTGGTTCAGCATAACACCTCCTGCAACCAGGGCAGAAGTTTTTAAAAAGTCACGGCGCTTATCGCGTAATTCTTCGTTGTTCATAGTTTGGTTTGGTTTATTATGTGGTTGTTAATGTGTGAGCTCTTTTCATTAATAGTCAGTAATGACTGGCTTATTATAATAAGCTTCGATTTCTGCTTTTGAAGGAGGTGTAACCGGCCTTACCAATCGCATTCCTATAAAAGGAGCTTCAGGGAACCACCAGTTACTTTTTGGAATTTGAGGATCTAATTGTTTCCATACCGGATCCGAAGCTAGCCTGGCAGCAGAACGTAATTCTTTTGCGCCATCATCATAAGATCCTCCACGGATCACATGTGAATATAATTTATCAGGTTCAGCTACCGGATTCTTCGCTTTTTCTCCTTTTACACTGGCGTAAAAATCAGGCTGGTATTGATCGTAAGTCCACTCTCCAACGTTACCGTACATATCGTAAAGTCCCCATTGATTAGGTTTCTTCTTTCCAACTTCATGGGTTTTACCACTGCTGTTTTCTTTGTACCAGGCATAATCTCCTAATTTGGAAGTTTCATTGCCAAAAGCATAATCATTGGTGCTACCTGCTCTGCTGGCATATTCCCACTCGGCTTCTGTTGGCAAACGATAAAATACGCCAGTTCTGGCATATAGCCATTTGCAGTATTGAATGGCATTGTAGTTTGTCATCGCTAAAGCAGGATGGTTTTCTTTTCCCATTCCAAAAGTCATGTCCAGATAAGGTTTAGTTGGACGAGTTACTGCATCCACATTTGCTGGAACTGCAGTTGTACTATGGGTAGTTTCGTAATCTTTATATAAGAAAGGTTCATAAATATCCCAGGTCACTTCATAGGTACTCATCCAGAAAGGATCGAGGATTACCTTATGTAGCGGCATCTCATCTTGTTTTCCTTTTTTAGCTCCCATTTGGAATTCTCCACCTGGGATGGCCTGCATTTCGAAGTTTAACTTTGTGCCATCAATCTGCTGTTTGTAAGGTTGATGTTTCTCCTGAGCGGAGGAAGAAAAAGCAGCCAACAAAAGCGGAACTGCTAATAATTTATTGAGTTTCATTTATAAGATTTTGATACAATTGATATTTTTCACTAACCTATTTCATCTCTAAAATAGAAGCATTTACCTAGAATGCAAAATTTGAAGATACTTTAATTAAGAAAATGTGTTAAAACCACACTAAGTTATTCCAAATTCTGCTTCTGACAAGTGTTTATACCCCTTTTCAAGAAAGTGTTTTTTTTACAATAAGAAATTAATACCTTGTAAGATCAACCCCCTAAACCAAACACAAATGAAAATAAACGACCGTAGAAAATTTCTTAAAGATCTGGGCTTATTGTCTGCCGCTGCAGGTCTGTCTTCTGTTTTACCTTTAGATAGTTTTGCTTTTGAAAAGAAAGAGTTTTTTCAAATTTCATTGGCAGAGTGGTCTTTTCACAAAGCACTCTTTGCTGGAAAGCTGACAAATATGGACTTCCCATTAAAAGCAAAAAAGGAGTTCGATATTCATATCGTTGAATATGTAAGTCCTTTCTTCAAAAAGAAGGAAACTGATAAAAGTTATTTAAAAGAACTTAAAGACCGTACAGACAGTGAGGGGATTCAAAATCACCTGATCATGATTGATGGAGAGGGTAACTTAGGTGATTCAGATGATAAAGCAAGGTTAACGGCAGTAGAGAATCATTACAAATGGATTGATGCCGCCAAATATCTGGGCTGTAAAACCATTCGTGTCAATGCAGCTGGCAAAGGCACAGCTGATGAAGTGAAAAATGCAGCAATTGATGGATTAGGAAAATTAAGTGAATACGGAAAGAAACAGAAAATTAATGTGATTGTAGAAAATCATGGTGGATATTCTTCAGATGGGAAATGGCTTTCTTCGGTAATCAAGGGAGTAAACAACCCTTATTGCGGCACCTTACCTGATCTTGGGAATTTCAGAATCAGCGCTGACAAGGAATATGATAAATATCTAGGTGTTCAGGAATTGATGCCTTATGCAAAAGGGGTGAGTGCCAAATCTCATGATTTCCTTCCTGATGGAGAAGAAAAAGATATTGATTATACCAGGATGTTTGAGATCATAAAAGCTGCAAAATGGTCAGGAATTGTAGGGATAGAATATGAGGGAAGTGTGTTATCAGAAGATGAAGGTGTTAAAAAGACCAAAGAGTTATTAGAAAAAATAAGACGTAAATTCTAGCAATTTTAAATTAGAACTAAGAAAAAGCATTGTCATTAAAAAGCGGCTGTCTCCTTTCGAAACAGCCGCTTTTTGCATTTTCTAAAACCAGGTTACTACACTAGTTTTTTATATTTAAGACGATGCGGTGTCACATCACCTAGCCTTTTCTTACGGTTCTCTTCGTAATCACTGTAGTTTCCTTCGAAGAAGTAAACCTGAGAATCACCTTCAAAAGCAAGAATATGCGTACAGATACGGTCTAAGAACCAACGATCGTGACTAATCACTACCGCACATCCACCAAAGTTTTCTAATGCTTCTTCCAATGCCCTTAATGTGTTTACGTCAATATCATTGGTAGGCTCATCCAGTAACAATACGTTAGCACCTTTTTTCAAAGTAATAGCAAGGTGAACCCTGTTACGCTCTCCACCAGAAAGTACACCTACTTTCTTCTGCTGATCACCACCATTAAAGTTGAATTTTGAAACGTAAGCTCTTCCGCTTACTGCTTTATTACCCAACTGAATGTTGTCTAAACCATCAGTAATGTTTTCATAAACGGTTTTATCCGGATCAAGGTCGTTATGCATTTGATCCACATAACCTAAAGCTACAGTTTCACCCACACGGAAAGTTCCGGTATCAGGAGTTTCCTGTTGTGTAATTAAGCGGAATAAAGTGGTTTTACCTGCACCATTGGGGCCGATAATTCCAACAATCCCTGCCGGAGGTAAAGAGAAACTTAGGTTTTCAAACAACAATTTATCGCCATAAGCTTTGGTAATGTTATTTGCTTCAATCACTACATTCCCCAATCTTGGTCCTGCAGGAATAAACAGCTCCAACTTATCTTCTCTTTCTCTAGAGTCTTCAGAAGCTAGTTTATCATAGTTTGATAGACGTGCTTTAGATTTTGCATGTCTGGCTTTTGGTGCCATACGTACCCATTCTAACTCACGTTCCAACGTTTTCTGACGTTTGCTCTCAGTTTTCTCTTCCTGAGCCAAACGTTTAGCTTTTTGCTCTAACCATGAAGAATAATTTCCTTTCCATGGAATACCTTCACCTCTGTCTAACTCTAAAATCCATCCAGCTACATTATCAAGGAAGTACCTATCGTGGGTTACCGCAATCACAGTTCCTTTGTAGTCTTTTAAGAATTGCTCTAACCAATCGATACTTTCCGCATCCAAGTGATTCGTAGGCTCATCCAATAGTAGTACATCTGGTTCTTGAAGCAACAAGCGACACATCGCTACACGACGGCGTTCACCTCCAGACAATACACCAATTTTAGCATCCGGATCTGGGCAACGTAAAGCATCCATGGCACGCTCCAGTTTATTGTCCAATTCCCAGGCATTACAAGCATCGATTTTATCCTGTAGCTCCCCTTGTTTAGTCATCAGTTTATCCATTGCATCTGCATCTTCATAAACTTCAGGCAATCCAAACTGCTCGTTGATAGACTCGTATTCTTTCAGGATTGCCGTAATTTCAGCGACTCCTTCTTCTACGACCTCTCTAACGGTTTTGTTTTCATCCAATATTGGTTCCTGAGCCAGGTAACCAACGGTATATCCAGCAGAGAATACTACTTCTCCCTGGAAGGATTTGTCCAAACCGGCGATAATTTTCAAAAGAGAGGACTTACCCGATCCGTTCAAACCGATTACACCAATTTTGGCACCGTAAAAGAAGGACAGGTAAATGTTCTTTAGAACTTGCTTTTGGGGTGGATAAATCTTATTTACCCCCGCCATTGAAAATATTATTTTTTCGTCTGACATAGTTACTGATTATATTTCATGCCTATAAAAGGCGGTTACTTTAGTGATCGAATATTTAAAAAAAGAGACCGGCCTCATTTTACCAGGTCCATTTCTTGCAAAGATAAGCAGGAAATGTCCATTATAAAATTTGTTTAGCAGATATATACCAGCAACTCCTAATGCCTCTGCTAAAGAAATCAACCTAGCCCGACCGCTCCCGACCTAAAGAAAGGAGCTCTAATTTCTACATCGAAATTAAAATAAAGAAAAAGGTCTGTTAATTCCCCGACATTCCACAGTACAATAATTGTACAACCTATTGAACCTGAAAAAGAAAGCCCCTAACCTCAATTTAGAAATTCGTATATTTATACTGACATATTTGCTTAGGGGTTAGGGAAAGTAGCCAATTAAGTCAGCAATTGGTAAGATTCATGAAATATCGGCAGTTCCAACATCCATTTCCTTCCCTATGGCGTAATTGTTGATAAAATAAAAGAATCGGGGGCTGCCTTTTTATAAAACAAATTTTATAGTTTAGAGCATTCCCGATTTAGAAAGGTATATATGGAAGCTAAATTTTCTCCACAAGTAAAAGACGTGATATCTTTTAGCAGGGAAGAAGCCCTGAGATTAGGTCACGATTACATAGGCGCAGAACATCTTTTGTTGGGCCTTATTCGCGAAGGCGATGGTATGGCCATAAAGATATTAAAATCGCTGGGTGTAGACACTTCAAAACTACGTCGCTCGATAGAGGATTCAGTGAGAGGTACGTCCAGTGTAACGGTCAACCTGGGGAATATCCCATTGACTAAGCAAGCCGAAAAAGTTTTAAAGATCACATACCTGGAGGCTAAAATCTTCAAGAGCGATCTGATTGGAACAGAACATCTGTTGTTGTCCATCTTACGTGATGATGATAATATTGCTTCTCAAATCTTATTGCAGTACAGCATCAATTATGAGATTTTCAAACAGGAAGTTGAAGTGAATAAAAACGGTTTCAGAGATGAGACTCAAAATAGCGCATCAACCGGTGGTGATGATGATTATCGTGAAGAAGAAAGCTTTAGCAGTCCTAAGAAGGTTTCGGATATTAAATCTAAGACTCCAGTATTAGATAATTTCGGAAGAGATTTAACGAAAGCAGCAGAAGAAAACCGCCTGGATCCTATAGTTGGTCGTGAAAAAGAGATTGAACGAGTGTCTCAGATTTTATCGCGTCGTAAAAAGAACAATCCAATCTTAATTGGTGAACCGGGAGTAGGTAAATCTGCGATTGCAGAAGGTCTTGCTTTGCGTATTGTTCAACGTAAAGTGTCCAGAGTATTGTTCAACAAACGTGTGGTAACCCTAGATCTGGCCTCTTTAGTGGCAGGAACTAAATACCGTGGTCAGTTTGAAGAACGTATGAAAGCGGTGATGAATGAGCTGGAAAAATCTACAGATGTGATCCTGTTTATTGATGAAATCCATACCATTGTAGGCGCTGGTGGCGCTTCAGGCTCTTTAGACGCATCTAATATGTTCAAACCTGCTTTGGCAAGGGGTGAAATTCAATGTATTGGTGCAACTACCTTAGATGAATATCGTCAATATATTGAGAAAGATGGTGCATTAGACCGTCGTTTTCAAAAGGTAATGATTGAACCTGCTACACCTGATGAGACCATTGAGATCCTGAATCGTATTAAAGAAAAGTATGAGGATCATCATGGCGTAACTTATACGGATGAAGCAATTAATGCTTGTGTGGCCCTGACTTCAAGGTATATTACCGATAGGTTCTTACCTGACAAAGCGATTGATGCTTTAGATGAGGCTGGATCAAGAGTGCATTTAACTAATATCCACGTTCCAGAGAACATCATTGATATTGAGAACAAGATTGAGGAAATCAAACTTGAAAAGAATAAAGTAGTAAAAAGCCAGAAATATGAAGAGGCGGCAAAACTAAGAGATACAGAAAAGAATCTTTTAGAGGAGCTGGATCGTGCAAAAGCAGAATGGGAAGCTGATACCAAAACTAAACGTTATACAGTAACAGAAGATAACGTAGCTGAGGTAGTTTCTATGATGACTGGTATTCCGCTGCAACGTGTAGGACAAACAGACAGTGTGAAACTGTTGAATATGTATGATACTGTAGCAACGAAAATTATTGGTCAGGATGAAGCGATTAAAAAGCTTACCAAAGCTATTCAACGTACCAGAGCAGGATTGAAAGATCCAAAGAAACCAATTGGTTCATTTATTTTCTTAGGCCCTACTGGTGTTGGTAAGACTGAATTAGCGAAAGAACTTGCGCGTTTCATGTTTGATAGCGATGATTCCTTGATTCAAATCGACATGAGTGAATACATGGAGAAATTTGCAGTATCCCGTTTAGTGGGTGCGCCTCCAGGATACGTAGGATATGAAGAAGGTGGACAACTGACTGAAAAAGTACGTCGTAAACCTTATGCAGTAATCCTATTGGATGAGATTGAAAAAGCACACCCGGATGTATTTAATATCTTATTGCAAGTATTAGATGAAGGTCAGCTGACAGATAGTCTTGGTCGCAAAGTAGATTTTAGAAATACCATTATCATCATGACTTCTAATATTGGCGCACGCCAGTTAAAAGATTTCGGACAAGGGGTTGGTTTCTCTACTACAGCTAAAACAAACCAGGTAGATGCACATTCAAGAGGCGTAATTGAGAATGCTTTAAAACGTGCCTTTGCTCCAGAATTCCTAAACCGTGTAGATGATGTAGTAGTTTTCAATACCTTAGGTAAAGATGAAATCTTCAAAATCATTGACATTGAGTTGAAATCATTGTTCGGTCGTGTACATAACTTAGGTTATGAAGTGAAATTAACTGACAGAGCAAAAGACTTCATCGCAGATAAGGGATTTGACATTAACTTTGGTGCAAGGCCCTTAAAACGTGCCATTCAGAAATACCTGGAAGACCCTATTGCAGAAGAAATTTTAAAAGGCGAAATCAATGATGGCGATACGCTGGAGATTGATTACAACAAAGAAGATGATCTTATAGTGGTAGAAAATAAAAGCCCAGGTAAGAAAAAGAAAAAAGAAGAAGGAAGTATCGAATAATACGATCAACAACAATAAAGAAGCCCCTTATAGCTCAACTGTAAGGGGCTTCTTCATTTCTATCACTTTTTCCAACGGGAACAGTTTTAGTTTATCTACTGATTATCCTTTATCAAAGAAATCACGGAAATACAGCAACTGATAGCCTATTGCATTTTTCCAGTAATCGAAATTATGTGATCCCGGTCTGATGGTAAAATCGTGGGGAATATTACGGTAGTTCAAATCTTCATGTAACTTCTTATTGACAGCAAGAAAAAAATCATCCTTTCCACAATCAATGATCAATGCCAATTGGTTTGGAATCAGGAGATGCGTCATATTCAGCACACTATTCGCTTTCCAGAGTTCTGGATGTTTTGCATAGCTACCCAATCTTTTTGCAATGTCCCAATTACCAGGAAAAGGTGTTATATCCACACCACCACTCATACTTCCCGCAGCTGCAAATACATCCTGATGCTTAAAAGCAAGATATAATGCACCATGGCCTCCCATACTCAAGCCGGTAATTGCACGGGCTTTTCGATCTTTAATTGTCTTGTATTTGGCATCGATCTGCACAGGTAGCTCTGCAGCCACATAGGTTTCATACTTCCATTTGGGATCCTCCGGACTATCAAAATACCAGCTGGAAAAATTCCCATCTGGACACACCAGAATCATTTGGAACTCATCCACATACTTCTTAAGATTCGGTACGTTATTTATCCAGGCATTATAACTACCTCCATATCCATGTAACAAATAAACGGTAGGAAAACTCTTCTGCTGATCGTAATTCTCAGGCAGTATCACAACCGCTTTGATGTTCTTTTTCATTGCAGTGCTATAGGTCTGCAGTGTATCTACCTTTGCTGCAAGCACAGCAGAAATAGGATTAAGCAGGTACAACAACCCTGCAATAAAAAAGTATTTCTTCATATATTCAATTAAGCTAATGCATTAGCTGCACCTACAAGTGCCGCATCTTCCCACATTTCACTTTGTCTGATAGCTACTGTTTTATCTGTAATTTTAGCATTCAACAGGTCAATAAAATGATTCCAGGTCTTTGCGATATTACCACCAATCACCACAACCTGCGGTTGCTCCTGTGCGATAAAATCATTCAGAAAGATACTTAGATTGTCTGAAAACTCTTCAAATATTTCATTTTTAACAGCTTCATCAGCTTCATCCAACAAAACCTCTACATTTTTAACTTCCTTACCGGTAATCTCTTTATACTTTTTCAGGAACCAACGCGTAGAAATATACTCTTCTGCAATACTGTCTTTAAACGGACGAAATGCCCAGTTCATATCTACCGTCACACCGCTACCGTTACTCGTAGAGCCTAATCCAGTACCCAGGGTGATCCCAATTGCTCTTTCCTTATCGGCTGCAGCTCCAGATGCCAGTTCGCCTCTTAGAAACGCTTCTGCATCATTGATGAATACAATATCTTCCTCAGCGATCTCCAGACGTTGCGCCAGGATCTCTTTCACATTTACCCCATACAAAGCATCATATTTTTCCTGATTCTGCATCATGGAAATCCCTTTTTCATAATCAAAAGGTCCAGGCATAGCAATACCGATTTTAGAATTTTCACCGTTCACACGTATAATCAACGCAGAAAGGACATTCAACCAGGACTGCAGAATCACTTCAGCACTATCCATAGCCGCTACTCTTTCTCTTTTCAGCGTGTTTTCAATTACCTTAAATGTGGTTGCATCAACATGAGCGGCAGTAATGTGAGAGCCTCCTATATCCACACCTATATAAGGAAGTTTTGTTGAATTTGAGTTCATTGTATTCGTTCTCTATTTTTTAAAATCTCAGCAAATTAAATAATTCCTTTTAGATTATCTAATTGTTATTAAATAGTTTTAGCAGTTATTTTAAGCGATATAATTCAGGAGGTTATCGAATTAAAGCTAAACTGATTTCGATCCCTCTCCCCTATAGCCAACTGTAAAAGCCCTGAACACTCATCTCCGGCAAAAAGACCATAAAAAAAACAGCCTGTCATCTTAAAAAAAGAAAACAGGCTGCTCTTATTTATTTCAAAAAATCTAGTTTTTGATAATTTTAAATTCTGTCCTTCTATTCATTTGATGTTCTGCATGGTCACATTTCACACCATTTCCACATTTATTGAGCAACATCGTTTCTCCATATCCCCTAGCATAAATGCGAGAACGGTCGATACCATGATCTATTAAATATTGTACTGCGGCATTTGCTCTTCTTTGAGATAGCCATTGGTTGTATTGATCGGCTCCCCTACTATCTGTATGCGATCCCAATTCAATAGAAATTGCAGGGTTTTCTTTTAGAATAACCAGTAGTTTATCTAATTCTTTCGCAGCATCCGGCCTAATATTCGACTTATCAAAATCATAATAAATGTTTTTCAACACATAAGTCTTACCAGGTTCAAACTTCTCTTTATCCAGGAAGGCCTGCATCGTTAAAGTATCAGATTTAGTCAAGCCTCTAGTACTTAAAGTTTTTAAATCCTGTGTATATCCTAATTTATTAAAGGTTACGTTATAGTCCTGATCTATTATTAATCCAAAAAAGAAATTACCATCCTGCTCGGTCAACTTAGTATTCACTTGTTTTCCGTTACCATCAGTTAAAGTAACTGATACATCTGCCAAACGAGCTTTACTTTGCTGGTCAAAGACAGTACCTGCCAGGGCCAATATCATGACTGGAGGAGTTTGATCAGAGAAGCTATAGATGTCATCATCACCAGCACCACCTTGCCTGTTAGAAGACAAATATCCAAACTTACCATCCTTCGTAAACAAGTAAAAATCATCACTAGTAGAATTCAGAGGATACTTTAGGTTTTCAGATTTACTCCATTGCGCTTGCGATCCAATAGCTCGATAAATATCATATCCTCCCATTCCAATCTTGCCTTTAGAAGCATAAAACAATTCTCCCTTAGGCCCTAAGGTTGGAAAAGCTTCCTCTTCAGGAGTATTGATTTCTGCACCACAATTTATGGGTTTCCCCCAGCTACCATCTGTGTGCAGCTCGGAAAACCAGAGGTCTGACTTACCAAATCCCCCAGGCATATCGGACGCAAAATAAATTACTTTTCCATCATTAGCAATTGCCGCATGTCCAAGAGAATAAGCTTTTACATCATTATAGGGGAAGGATTTCAAATCCCATCTATCTCCATTTTTCCGGGCTATTACCAACTCCAGTCGACGGGTATATAAACGATCTCCTCCTTTTGTTTTGTCTAGAGGGATCAAGCTCGCAGGCGCTCTAGTAGCTATTGTCACAAAGGCCAAATCTCCGGTACTATTAAATACTACGGGGCCTACATGATACTCTGCTTTGGCGGGGCTATTGTCTTCTGTAACGATAGGAAGCTCTCCTTTTAACTGGCCATCAGCAGTTGCACTGAATACTTTTAACCATGGATTCCCATTCCATTTATATAGATCATTTCCTTTGGTTTCTCTAGCTAAAGGGCGCTCAGAAGTAAATACAAAGCCATCATTTCCAAAGGCAGTTAATCCCCAATCCGCAGATTTAGTGTTTAAGGATGCTATATTTTTAATCTTGATATCTTTAGGCATCCTGATCCATAAAGCTGCGCTATCACAAGATGCTATTTTTAGCTCGACCTCTTTTGGCTTTCCAGAAAGCTCAGCATACTTCGAATACTCAACTTTGGCAAGATCCAACTTTTCATTCCTTTGCAGCGCTTCTGCATAATAATAATGACTCAATGGACTGGCCTTAGGGTCTGCTACTACTTTCGCATACCATTTTTCGGCATTGTCATAATCATTCATCATTCTATAACAAGTGGACAGTTTCTCCAATAGTTTCACATCTGGATGTTTCCGCTCTGCCAATGGCAGATATAATCTGGATGCCGGATAATACTCATAACGGTTAAAAAACACATCTGCTTGTTGTTTTCGGCTCAATTGTTCTTGAGCCATCGCATAATTCCCTAAAAATAGCGCCAGTATTCCAATGATCAATAGCCTGGTCATAAAACGATCTGGACTTTTAAATGCTGTTCTGTTCATATCCTTCTTTGCAGCTTAAAAATAACGTGGACTCAATACCCTTGCTTTCTTTCCAGGGAAACTCATGCTTAATGAAAATTCATGTGATCCACTTTGGTAACTAGAAAGTCTGCTGGTGGTATAATCATAAGAATAACCCAGACGGAAACGATTACTCATTTGAAGCTCTACAATTCCCGCAATGGCATCGCTCTGATTCAATCCACTCTGCAGATTTTTCTTATCCCATAAAGTTACCCCTGTACGATAAGAAGCCCCTAACCAAACCACTTTACTAATCAATAAATAAGCGTTTAAATCTAAATTTGTAGGCCCTTTAAAATCCTCTTTCAGCATAAAACTAGGTTTCAAATCCAAAGATTCCGACAAAGGAATCATGACTCCACCAGTCACATACAGGTGCCGTACCTGACGAAGCACTTTATAGTCTCCTTCAGTAGCAATATCATTACTCCTCATCCCAGATAGTAAATCCAAAACAGAAGCTCCAATATAGAATTTCGGTGTATAAAAATAAACCCCAACCCGTACATCCGGTCTCAATTTACTTTCATTTCCTATTGGGATCACCCCATCGCCAAGATCGGTAGATATGAATTTTGAACCATCCAGATTATATTGTGTAGCTCCCACACCTATACCAAAACTCAAACGTTTCGTATCTTCTGCATCCAGCTGTAAACGGTAAGCATAATTCACATAAAAGGCAGAAGTATTCTGGGGTCCCAAACGATCGGTGGAAGCAATAAATCCAATCCCCATTTTCTTTCTTTCCGAATCGATAATACCATCAAAAGAAGCCGTACCTGTACGTGGCGCACCATCAATCCCCACCCATTGCGAGCGGAAACTAAAATTCGCTGTCCAATCTTCTTTATAACCGGCATAAGCGGGGTTCACAGCTAGACCATTAAAAACATACTGACTAAACTGGATCGTCTGTTGTGCGTATGCACTGCTCATACCAAGTACGAACAGTGATACTAAACCATATTTCTTTAAATCTCTCATTGAAGCGTCTTCTTAAATGTTCTACCTTTTAATAAATAACCAACCTTTAAACGATGTTGTCGATCCGGATTTCTCTCTTCTCAATATCAGGTAATAATAAGTACCTTCATTCAGCTGACTACCATCCCAATCATTGTTATAGTTGTCGGAGCGGTACACCTCATTACCCCATCTGTTAAAAATCGTCACCTGAGTGCCCGAATAATTCTCTAGTCCTTTGATTTTGAAAGTATCGTTGTTGCCATCACCATTTGGTGTAATGATATTCGGAATGATAAAATCAGCGTTATCTACCGTAGTGGATACTGTATTACTATTTACTTCCGGAGTACCCGTTGCAGATATGGCTCTTGCGGTGTTCACCAGTTGGCCGGTAAACGATTTAGATACTGTACCTGTAATTGTCAGTAAAATTTTATTTGCTGTTCCTGCTGGCAGATCTACGACCAGATTTACGCGGCTACCTGCACCTGTGCTACCGGAAAGAATCTTTCCAGCACCAATCTCTTCAGCAGTCCATTTTACATTTTGAATATCGGAAGCTACCAAATCGGTAATCGTTAAATTATCCGCATTACTTAGAGAAGGATTCAGCACCTCTACCACATAAGTAATCGTCTCACCAGATTTCAATTGCGCCGGGCCAGTTTTACTTAGCGTCACCGCTGGTGTTTTACTGACTGCTGTTTCTGATGGCGGGGTAACTACCAGAGGAATGCCTGGTTCAGCAGGTTTTGCTGTAGCAATATTGCTTAGCGTCCCTGCGAAAGCTCCATTTACTGTTCCCGTTACGGTAATGGTTATTTTATTAGCCGCACCTGTTGCGATATCTCCTGTTACTGTTACCGCATTACCTGATCCGGTTGCACCGGCAGTTACTGCAGCAGTTCCAGCAGTAGTAGTTGTCCATTTCACATTGGTAATTTCCGCAGGCACATTATCGGTCACCAGCGTTCCTTTAGCATTACTTAATCCTGTATTTCCAACTTCAATCACATAGGTAATATTTGCACCTGCACTGATGGTAGCCGGGCCAGTTTTCTTAATGTTCAGTAATGGTTTAGCAACAGTAACGGTGGTTACTGGAGGTGTCACTACTGGGGGGTTACCCGGTTCTGTTGGCGTCACCGTAGCTGTGTTACTTAAGGTACCCAAATAAGCTGCATCTACTTTTCCGCTCAGGTTAATCACCACACCATCTGCAGCACCGGGAGGAATTGTAGCTGTTACGCTTAACGCATTTCCTGTTCCGGTTAATCCATTACTAATCGTTGCTGCTCCATTCGCAACAGCCGTCCAGGTTACCCCGGTTAACTGTGCTGGAACCACATCCTTGATCACTGCATTTTGCGCAGTCCCCGGGCCATGGTTAACCACCGTAATCTGGTAATTCATCAGGCCACCTGCGGTTATTGTCGAAGCTCCTGTTTTAGTGATTTTCAGTGCAGAAAGACTCGTTACCGTCGTGCTCACCTGCGCATTAATTACTGGTTTAGCAGGATCTGCAGGCGTCAATGTTGCTTTATTGACCAATACTCCGGTATAAGTAGGATTTACCTTACCGATGATGTTGACCAGGATGCTGCCATTTGCAGGAACATTCGCCGTCAATGCTACTGCATTCACATTGCCCGTAGCCCCTGAACTAATGGTTGCCCCAGCATTCAGACTCGTAGTCCAGGAAACATTCGTTACCGCAGGATCTACCAAATCCGATACTTTAACACCTATCGCGTCTGATGGCCCTTCATTTCTAATCGTCAGTGTATAGCTGATAGCTTCTCCTGAATTTAATGTGCCAGGACCACTTTTCGCCAGACTTAAACTTGCATTATTTACAATTGCTGTCGTTACCGTATTAGAAGGAACTGATGGATTACCCGGCTCTAAAGGCTTAATTGTTGCCGTATTGCTGATATTTCCAGCGGTAGTTCCTCCAGGAACCAATCCGCTGATATTTACGGTAATGATGCCATTTCCAGCTGGAAGATCTGCCCTGATCAACAGCGCATTGCCTTGTCCGTTTGCACCTGAGTTGATGACCGCCGCGCCAGCAACACTGCTGGTCCATTTTACATTGGTTAATTGAGCAGGAATCGCATCTGAAATCTCCGCATTTACCGCATTACCCGGACCAGCATTATTAATGGTCAGTGTATAATTCACAGTTTTACCTGCTTCAATAATATTCGGTCCTGTTTTCACAATTTTCAGTGCAGATTTATTCAAGACATTCGTGGTGACTGGTGGAGAAGTTACCGCTGGATTACCTGGTTCAGCAGGCGTCACCGTAGCGGTGTTTACAATTGGTCCGCTGAAACTTGCATCGATCGTACCATTAACCGTAATCGTCACCTCAGCATTAATACCTGCGGGAATATCTGCATTTACGGCTACTGTATTTCCTGTTCCAGTAGCTCCAGAATTGATCAGCGCATTGCCTGTAGCAGTGGCTGTCCAACTTACCGCTTTTATTCCTGCCGGCACCACATCTCTGATCTGTGCCTGATTTGCGTTACTTAATCCATTGTTGCGTACTTTGATTGTGTAAGTGATCGCAGATCCAGAAAGTCCATCCTGAGGACCAGCCTTACTGATCGTTAATCCAGAAACGGAACTGATTACTGTTTTCACTTCACTGGTATTGTTGGCCATGTTAAAGTCGACAATACTTACCGGTAAAGTCACCGCAGCGATGTTGCTGATATTTCCAGAAGGCATATTGGCATTCACCGTACCGTTCACGGTAATCAGCACATAGTTGGCTGCACCAACCGGCACATCACCGTTCACTAATACCGCATTGGTCGTACCGGTAGTTGCTCCATTAACGCTCGCATTACCCACTGCCTGAGCCGTCCAGCTGACCTGACCAATCTCCAATGGAACATTGTCCTTGATCGTTAATCCAACCACATCTCTTGGCCCTTGGTTGGTTACTTTAATCGTGTAAGTAATCGCAGATCCGGAGATCACTGCCTGTGGACCAGATTTCTCTACCTTAATATCTGTGGACTGATTCACGGCAGTAACTACAGAGCTTTTACGTTCTCCGTTGGCAGTTACCGTCACCGTATTTGTAAACACCGCGTTGGCAGTAGCTCTTACAGTACCCTTCACCATAATCAATACAGTTGTATTCGGATTCCCATCAGCAGGAATATCCGCAGAAGTTACGATTGAATTGGTTGTACCCTGAGCAGCTCCATTCAGCGTTGCTCCACCTGTTGCGGTAGCAGACCAGCTGGTTACCGCTACATCATTAGGTACCGGATCGGAGATCATTGCATTGACAATATTTCCTGCACCACCGTTTCTTACGACAATTGTGTATTCAATCGGATCGCCGATATTCACCGTTGCCGGACCACTTTTCGATACTTTAAGCACTGGATCATTGTTGATTATTGTTGGCACCGTACTGGTATTTGAACCCAGATCCGGATCAATAATCAGGCTGCCAGCAGGGAAATAAGCGGTAGCCGTATTTGTAAACACTGTTTTATCTAAATTATTTGCTTTTACTTTTCCAAGGATACTGATTTCAATGACACCTGTTCCTGAAGGTATTCCGCCAATCAGGCTGATGTTACCGGTTCCTGAAGGCTGACTCAAGCTGGCTCCACCCAGAAGGGTGCTAGTCCAGGTTGCTCCTGCTTCCAGATTTGGCGGGATCACATCATTGATCAATACACCAACCGCATCACTTGGGCCATCATTCACAATACGAAGGTTATAAATCATCATTTCTCCAACCGCAATATCTGCTGGACCTGATTTAGTGATTCTGACATTCGCGACCTTACTGATCGAAGTCGTTACCGTACTAGTCGCCAGTGTTGGGTCTGTCACTCCTGCTTCTGGGGTAGCTAATGCAGTATTGATCAGACTGGTACCTGTAAAATTCGCATTCACTTTTCCGGTCACCACAATCTGTATGCTTGCATTCCCTGCAGGAATTGCCGCAGTTAGGCTTACATTACCAGTTCCACTAGCCGGACCACTAATTACCGCACCATTTTGTCCGGTTGCAGTCCAGTTTTGTACGGTAAAACCAACCGGCAGATTGTCTGCAATAGTTGCAGCCGTTACATTACTCGGACCTGCATTTTTCACATTAATCGTATAGCTGATATCAGAACCTGCGACAACAGCGGCAGGTCCTGTTTTCGAGATCTGCAGGTCTGCAATTTTAACCACATCCGTCGTTACTTCTTCAGAAGTTACTGGAGGATTTCCTGGTTCCGATGGCGTTGCAGTAAATCTATTTTTGAGGGAGGCTCCAGTAAAGCCTGGATCTACCTGTCCTTTGATCGATACCCAAATGATATTTCCAGCTCCTGCCGGAATATTTACCAATAGGTCTACATTACTTCCGCTGCCAGTACCATTCGAGACCACACTTGCAGTTCCACTTGTACTGCTTGTCCAGGTCACATTGTTAATTCCTGCAGGTACCACATCAGTGATCGCCAGATTAACTGCGTCCCCAGGGCCATCGTTATAAACCTGAAGGAAATAATTGATGGTTTCACCGGCAGCAATTGAACCTAGCACAGATTTCACTGTTCTAATCCCCAAAGTACGAGATACAGTAGTGGTAATGGTATTGGAAGTTACCGGAGGATTGCCTGGTTCCGAAGGTGTAGCGATGGCCACATTTGTCAATGTTCCGGCAGCAGCCGAAGCTGGCACTTTTCCAGTAATGGTTACTAAAATATGGTTGGCCGAACCGGCAGGAATATCTCCTGTCAGCTGCACATTATTGCCCGTTCCATTTGCACCTGTACTTACTGTAGCCGTTCCTTGTGTTGCTACTGACCAGGCTACCCCGGTTAATCCGGCAGGCACTGCATCCGTGATACTAAGGTTACGGGCATCAGAAGGACCGTTATTTCCTGCCAGTAAGGTATAAGTTACCGTCTGACCCGCTGAAATCTGTGATGGGCCTGTTTTAACCAGGCTCACCGAAGAGACAGAGTTTAAAGTAGTGGTTACTGTTGAACTTGCAGGAACTGTTCCGTCTTCTGCGGGGGTGATGGTTGCTTTATTCACCAGATCTGCGGTTGCAGATGGGCTAACTATCCCTTTAATGGTGACCAGTATGGTACTTCCCCCACCTGCAGGAACATTTACATTTATAGAAAGGTTATTGGTATTTCCTGTTGCACCGCTGATGACAGCTGCACCTCCTTTTGCGACTGTATCCCAGATTACCCCGGTGATATTTGCAGGAATCACATCAGTAATGGTGGCATTGTCTGCATTGGCTTTTCCTGTATTGCTAATGCTTAGGGTATATACAATTTCCCCTCCTGCAGCAATAGTAGCCGGCCCGTTTTTCGTAATGGCCAACACTGGCGTCTTGCTAACAATAGCCGTAGTTGAGGCATTTACCGGTACCGTATTCGGTTCTGATGGCGTAGCAATTGCAGTATTACTCAGGTTACCATTGTACGAAGGATCAACTTTTCCTTTTACTGTAATCGTGATCAGGTTATTAGCACCTGTAGGAATATCACCGTTTAAGAGCAGCACATTTCCCGTACCGGCAGCACCGGTATTGATCACGGCGGCTCCGGAAGCTACACTGGTCCAGCTCACATCACTCAGTAAAGCAGGCACTGCATCCGTAATGGCCAATGCGGTTGCATTACTCAATCCGGTATTTCCTGCAACAATTGTATAAGTGATTTCCGATCCGGAGATGACCGCAGCTGGCCCCGTTTTAACCAGCGTAATACCAGGTTTGGCGTCCACTACAGTTTCTACTGGCGGCGTAATTACGTTGGGGAAGTTAATTAATGGCACTGCAATAGTGGCCACATTTTCCAGTTTTCCAGAGAAAGCAGGGTTTACCGTTCCTTTTAGAGTAATCGTGATTTTATTGTTGACATTACCTGCTGGAATATTGGCGGTTAGTGCCATAAAGTTACCAGTCCCAGTACCTCCGGCAAGAATCGATGCTGCTCCTCCTGAAACAGAAGTCCAGCTTACATTCTGTAATGCAGTAGGTACATCATCCACGATGATTAACCCGGAAGCATTACTCAATCCATTGTTTACCGCAGTAATGATATAAGTTACCTCTCCCCCTGCCGTAGCCGTAGGTTGTCCGGTTTTAGTGATCACTACTATTGGTTTTTGATCGATATTAGTTTCTACAGGGTTACTGTTTACCGGAACAATTCCAGGTTCTGCAGGCGTCGCAATGGCCATATTGACCAATTTACCTTGTGCAGCAGGATTGATCGTTCCGCTTATGCTGATGCTGATTTTATTAGCCGCACCAGTAGGAATATTCGCATTTAACACCACATTTCCAGTACCAGAACTTGCCCCATTAATCGTGCTGGTTCCTGCTGTACTGGCTGTCCAGGTCACTCCGGTAATTGCCGGATCAATCTGATCGGTAATGTTCAGGTTCTTCGCATTACTCAAACCGGTATTGCTTACTTCTACTACATAAGTGATGGCTCCACCGGCAGTGGCTGATGCAGGACCTGTTTTATTAACTACAATTACCGGAAGCTGATTGACCACAGTTTCTACTGGTGGCGTAACCACTGGCGGAATACCTGGTTCTTCCGGTGTAGCAGTGGCGATATTGCTCAGCGTACCTGCAAATGCAGGATCTACGGTACCTTTAATGGTAATTGTGATTTTGTTAGCGGCACCAGCTGGAATGTTTCCTTTAATCAATACTGCATTTCCAGTACCTTGATTCCCGCTGATGATACTACCGGCACCGGCAGTACTGCTGGTCCAGCTCACATTTTTAATATTTGAATTTACCGCATCCGAGATGACCAGGTTACTGGCATCACTCAATCCGGTATTATTGACTTCAATGGTATAACTGATTTGTCCACCAGCGGTAACTGTAGCAGAACCTGTTTTACTAATATTGATTTCAGGTTTTTTCGTTACTACTGTTTCTACCGGCGGTGTCACCACTGGAGGATTCCCTGGATCTACCGGAGTCACCGTAGCAATATTGCTTAATGTACCTGCGTAAGAAGCCAGGATAGTTCCGGTTACTTCAATCACGACTTCATTTTGCTGACCTGCAGGGAGGTTTGCTTTCACACGTAAAGTATTCCCTGTTCCATGAGCACCTTCTGTAATTACTGCAGCACCTAATCCTGTCGCTGTCCAACTTACGTTTTGCAGCTGTACCGGAATCGCATCTGAAATCAAGGCATTCAGCGCAGTACTCGGTCCGTTATTGATCACCTTAATCTGGTAAGTCATCACCTGACCTGCAACTGCAGTATTGACTGCACTTTTACCAATCTGTAAATTCGTCAATTTACTCACCTGTGTTACTGCAACCGCATTCACTGGCTCTTCGCCAACTTCCTGCGGATTCAACACTGCGGTATTCGTTAAGATACCTGCAAATAAAGGATCTACTATTCCTTTCACATTTACCAGAATCGTTCCGTTTAATGGAATATCAGCTGTTAAATCTATATTATTTCCAGATCCTATATCACCATTGGTAATTGACGTACCACCGCCAACAGTACTCGTCCAGGAAACATTCTTGATGTCTGCAGGAACCGCATCTGTTAATCTTGTTGCAGTAGAATTTGAAGGACCTGTATTTTTAATAGCTAATGTATAAGTAATATTTTCTCCTGAATTTAAGGTTGGAGGGCCTGATTTTGTTAAGCTCAGTGTTACATCTTTCACAATTCCTGTGGTCACCTCATTAGAAGTAACTGGTGGATTATTAGGATCAGGAATTAATGGTGCCACACTGGCCGTATTACTCACCGTTGACAACTGGCTGTTTGCTGGAACATCTGCCAGAATCGTGACTACCAGATTACCTGCACCTGCTAAGAAATTAGCGGTTACTGTTAGTGGGTTTACATTTCCGGTTGCACCTGCAGTCACTACTGCACCGGTAGTGGTAGCCGTAGTCCAACGCACATTAGTCAAGCCTGCAGGAATCTGATCAGTGATAACCATCCCTACTGCATTACTTGGCCCTGCGTTGTTCAACAGCAATTGATATTGAACTGTTGTTCCTGCAGCCACACTTGATGGTCCTGTTTTCACAATGTTCAATGCCGTTTTATTCGTTACCGTAGTAGTTACATTTTGCGAAGTTACTGGCGGGTTTCCTGGTTCAGCAGGCGTCGCTACTGCATTATTTACCAATGAGCCAGCAAAAGAAGGATCAATCGTTCCTTTCAGTACAATGGCCACCTCATTCCCTGCACCTGCAGGAATATTCGCGGTCAGCGTAACCAAGTTATCTGCCCCTGCAGTACCTGTTGCTCCTGAAGTAATATTTGCAGCACCAACCTGAGAAGAAGTCCAGGTCACATTTTTTACGTTTGCAGGAACGGCATCAGTAATTACTGTGCCTATGGCATTACTAGGTCCTGCATTCGTTACAATAATCGTGTAGCTGATTTCTGATCCCGCGACAGCATCTGCAGGTCCCATTTTACGTACGGACAAGCCAGATTTTGAAGCCACTGTTGTTGAAGCAGTACTCGTATTATTAGTGAGATTAAAATCAGACACGCCAGCAGGAAGTGTTAAGCTTGCGGTATTGTTAATGGCAGTCACATTAGTAGCTGGATCCACTGTCCCCTGAACATTAATTAAAATGTAATTGGCAGGATCCGCATCGATTGAAACTGTGGTTTGTACGCCATTTGTATTTCCATTAGTTGCACCAGTAATTGTTGCCGTTCCGAAAGCTGTAGCCGTCCAGTTTACATTTTGAATAACCGCAGGTATTACATCTGAAATGCTAAGTCCTGCCACATTTATTGGACCATCATTACCAATTTTTATCTGGTAGTTAATTGGAGAACCAGCAAGAATACTTTGAGGGCCATTTTTCTCAATGTACAGATCTGTAGAAGCATTTAAAGCAGTCACCACAGCACTTTCTTTAACGCCATTTGCTTCCACTATAACCGTATTGGTAAAGGTCGCTTCAGCTGTTGTTTTCACAATTCCCTGAATAGTGAGTCTGATCACCGAAGGAGGATTCCCCGCTATTGTAGATGGGATATCGCCATAAGTGATGACTGCATTACCAGTTCCAGAAACGGTTCCGTTCAGCGCCCCCTCTATAAACGCGCCATCTGAGGCCACTGCAGTCCAGCTGCTTACGGCCACAGAATTAGGTACCACATCGGTAATAGCCGCGTCCGTAATGTTGCTCAACCCATTATTTTTAATCTCTATGGTATACGTAATCGGATCACCAATATTGATCTTACTTGGTCCGCTTTTCGATACTGCTAAATTCGTTTCTACGACAACAGCAGTAGTCACAGAACTCGTATTAGACCCCAGGTCAGGATCTGCAACCTGACTTCCTGCAGGCAAAAGCGCAGTGGCTGTATTTACAAATGCGCCCGTAGCTGCCGGACTCACTGTTCCTTTAATAATCACTTCTACTACCCCTGTTTTGGAAGGTATATCAGCACTAAAGGCTACATCCCCACTTCCAGTAACCATATTGTTTGCTGCTCCACCGTTTAAGGCTGCTCCGGTTAAGGCCTGAGCCGTCCAGCTAACACTGGTCACTGGAAAATTTGGAATAGTTCCAGGGAATAAGTCTCTGATCAGGACTCCTGTTGCGAAACTAGGTCCATCATTTACAATTCTTAAAGTATAGGTAATCGGTTCACCGGCTGTAATATTTGCTGGACCAGATTTAGTAATTCTCACATTGGCAGAGCGGCTAATCGCGGTAACCACAGTACTTGTTGCCGGTGTTGGGTCTATCACGCCTACTTCCGGAGTGGCGGTGGCAGTATTAGTTAGTATGCTTCCTGTAAAACCTGGATCAATTGTTCCGCTTACATTGATCGTTACCGTTCCTGAATTCGCAGGAATAGCCGCCAGTATATTGATGCTATTTGTGGAACCTGAAGCCGGGTTGGTATTGATCACCGCGCCATTTTGAGCGGTAGCAGTCCAGGATACTCCTGTAATTCCCGCAGGAACCTGATCCACAATACTCGCATTCGAGGTATTTGATGGGCCTACGTTATTTACTGTAATCGTATAATTTACCGTTCTACCTGCAATCGCTGTTGCCGGGCCTGTTTTTGAAATCTGCAGGTCTGCGGTTTTATTGATTAGGGTAGTGGTAATATTTGATGTTACAGTAGGATTTCCTGGTTCCAAAGGATCAACGGTAAAGGTATTCACCAATTGTGTTCCTGTAAAATCAGGATCTACTTTACCTGTTACCATGACCAAAATTATATTCCCGTTTCCTGCCGGAATATTACCGCGTAGACTTAGGGAGTTCCCGGTACCTGTGACGCCAGAGATGACCGTTGCAGTTCCACTGGTAGCGGTTGTCCATTGGAGATTGGTTATTCCTAATGGCAACTGATCTGCAATCAATAAATTCTGCGCATCACTAGGTCCAGTATTTTTTATTTCTAATCGATAAGTGATGTTCTCCCCTGCTGAAAGTACAGCTGTTGCAGATTTAACGGCAGAGATGGTCACTTTTTTATTGATGATAGTCGTAATCGTATTTGAATTTACCGAAGGTACACCAGGTTCCGACGGACTAGCTTTGGCCACATTGGCAAAAGTAGTAGCCGAAGTATTTGATGGTACCAGACCAGTGATGGTGACCAGGATTCTATTTCCGCTACCCGCAGCGATGTTCCCAATTACGGTTACACTGCTACCTGTACCAGTCGCTCCAGTAGTAATTGCTGCGGTACCTTCTGATACTGCGGTCCAGGTTACATTGGTTAAAGGAACTGGAACGCCATCGGTAATATTCAGGTTAGTAGCATCCGAAGGACCAGTATTACCTGCAATTAGGGTGTAAGTTACTGTTTGCCCTGCAGCAATCTGCGAAGGGCCAGATTTTGACAACGTAATTCCCGGAACAGACTGCAAGGTCGTCGTCACCGTAGAACTGGATGGATTAGCACCAGATTCTGATGGCGTTACAGTAGCGGTATTTACTAAATTCCCTGTTGCTGCCGAGTTCACATTACCCTGGATATTTACCCGGATCACGTTAGTTAAGCCCGCAGGAATATTTGCATTAAAAGTCAAAGCATTTGTATTTCCTGATGTAGCACCTAGGATTGTAGCAGTACCTCCCGCGTCGGCTGTTGCCGTCCAACTTACATTGGTAATTCCTGCTGGAATCGCATCTGTAATTGTTGCATTACTTGCATCCGAAGTTCCTGTATTATTAATTGTTAAAGTATAATTGATTTGCTGACCTGCAGAAATCGTTGCAGGACCAGTTTTTTGGATCGCTAATACCGGTATTTTATTAATTGTTGTATTGCTGGTTGCCGATTTAGCCACCGATCCAAACTCTATAGGAGTAACTGTTGCAGTATTACTTAATGTTCCAGCAAATGAAGCAGAGACTTTACCTTTCACCGTTAAGGTAACAGTATTATTAGCACCCGCCGGAAGGTTTGCATTTAGACTAATTGCGTTTCCACTTCCAGTGGCAGTACCATTGATGACACTTGCTCCACCAGCTATTGCCGACCATGTTACCCCAGTAATTGTTGCCGGTACCTGATCTGTAATCGCAGATGCTATGGCATCGGAGCTACTAAAATTATTTACTATAATAGCATAGGTAATGTTTTGTCCGGCAAGTAATGTTGCAGGACCGGTTTTGGTAATGCTCAGTTCCGGTTTACGCATGGCGATAGTCATGACAGAAGAGCTAACTGGTACTCCAGTGCTTTCTGAAGGTGTTGCCGTAGCTGTATTGGTAAAATTGTCACCATAACCAGGATCTACCGTGCCTCTGATGGTCAGGATCACTTTATTAGCTGCTCCTGCCGGAATATCTGCCACTACAGCTATATTATTCCCAATTCCTGTTCCACCTGCATCAATAATAGCCGTTCCTCCAACCGTAGAAGTCCAGGTTACATTTTTAACCACTGCCGGAACCATGTCTGCAATTTGTAGGTCAACAGCGTCAGAAGCACCAGTATTGGTTACCGTAACCGTATAAGTAATTTGCTGTCCTGCTGGAATGGTTGCCGGACCTGTTTTCAAAATACTCAACACTGGTACCCTGCTCACTTGCCCTGTACTTGTTGCCGATTTAGGGACTGTCCCAGGCTCTGCAGGAGTAGCTGTAGCCGTATTTGCTAAGCTACCCGAAAAAGCAGAACTTAAAGTTCCCGTAATATTAATGATGATTTTATTGGCCACACCGGCAGGAAGGTTTCCAGTTACGCTAATCGCATTAGCGGTTCCATTTCCTGTACCAACTACCGAGGCTGTCCCTTGTGTACTAGTACTCCAGGTTACATTACTCAGATCAGCAGGTACCGCATCTGTGATCACTAAAGCTTTCGCATCTGCAGTACTGGTATTCGTTACGGTAACTACATAACTAACTTGTTGACCTGCAACTAAAGTAGTAGCACCGGTTTTAGTAATCGTTAATACTGGGGTACGACTCACCTGAGTGATTACTGTAGAACTCGATGGGTTACCTATCGACTCCGATGGCTCAGCAGTAGCGGTATTACTGATACTGCCGCTGAAAGATGGGTCCACCGTTCCATTAATGGTTACCAAAATTGCATTTGCCGCTCCTGTTGGGATATTTCCGTTCAGATTGATGAAATTTCCATTTCCATTATTTGCTCCGATGATCGAAGCTGTTCCCTGCACAGTTGCCGACCAGCTCACTGTTTTTATATTGGTAGGAACAGCATCTGTAATATATGCGTTCAAGGCATCACTCAAACCGTTATTGGTCACTTTCAAAGTATAACTAATCGGACTTCCTGCCTGCGCATTGGCAGGTCCGTTTTTCAACATCGACAATCCTGATTCGCTAGCAACAGAGGTCACTACCGTATTCGAATTTACCGCAGGAACATTTTCCGTTGGAGTTGCTGTTGCTGTATTTCGGAAGATTGATCTTACGGAAGACTGTACCGTCCCATTAACATTCAGCACTACAGTATTACCTGATCCCGCAGGGATTGTTGCATTAAAATTGATATTATTTCCAGTTCCACTGTTGTTTCCAGTAAAGCTTGCCGTTCCGGTTTTACTTAAGCTCCAGTTCACATTGCTAATCTCTGATGGAATAACATCTTGAATCGCAGTTCCAATTGCATCACTGGCACTTGTATTTCTTATTGTGATTTTATAAGCAATCGCATCACCCGCAATCACATTCGAGGGTCCCTCTTTTTCCAACACGAGTACTGGTTTTCTATCCACTGGACTGGTTACTGTAGAGATTGCTCCGTCAGGATCTGGAATAATTGGAGAAGTTACCGTAGCAGTATTCACCAGATTACCGGAGTAATTAGCAGCAACAGTACCATTCACATCTACTGTAATGCTGTTACCAGCACCGAAAGCTAGGTTACCAGTTATATTTACGGCATTACCAGCAGAAGTATTCTGGGTAATTGCAGCGGTTCCCATGGCATTGGCACTAATCGCCAATACGGAAATATCAGCAGGCACATTGTCCAGTAGTTTTAACCCGGTAGCATCACTCGGGCCATTATTAGTGGCCACAATGCGATAAACAATCGGTTGTCCGGCAACAAATGGTCCAGGAGTTACTACTGATTTCGTTACTTTAATATCTGCGAGTCTGGTATAAGTGATTACCACTTCATCAGAAGAAGAAGCACAAGTACCATTTGATACTGTCCAGATTAAGGTTGCAGTGCTTCCGGGCGCAATAGTAACCAAAGTATTTGCTGCGGTTGGTGTGGCAATTGTTGCAGTACTTCCTGCTTTAACGGTCCATACTCCTGTTCCAGAAGTTGGCACATTGGCATTCATAGTAAATGCTCCAGAATTGTATTGTATAATATCCGGACCTGCATTTGCAGTTGTTGGATTATCGAAATTAGTCAATGTTACATTGCTCACTGATGATGGACAAGCGCCAGCACTAATGGTCCAGGACAAAGTCGCTGTTTTTCCTTTTGCAATGTTCACAGTTGTATTTGCCAGATTCACATTGTCAATAGTGGCTTGTCCTGATACCACGGCCCATACTCCTGTTCCTAAAACCGGAACATTTCCGTTCAGTTGGAATAAATCTACGGCACATTGTTGTTGATTAGCACCTGCATTCGAAGGTGTTGGGGCAAGATCAATATAAATAATTACTGGAACACTAACAGACGAACATGAACCAGAAGTCACCGTTCTACGGAATAGCGTCATTTGAGACACAATTCCAGGAGTTAAATTAGCTGTATTGCCACCTATTACCGTATAGCTATTACCAGCATCGGTACTTTTTTCCCATTTGTAAACATAAGTCCCATTGCCGCCAGTTGGTATCGTACCTGTAATCACACCAGGATCGGTTGGCCCACAATAAGCTGTTACGACTGGCGTAGTTAGTGCGTTTCCAGAAATTACCGGAGTTATCGTAACGGTAACCGCAGGACTGTTTACCGGATCACAGCCTGAAGCGGCTGAAATTACCGTTCTGCGGTAATAAGTAGTTTGGCGAATTGGACTGCTTACGGTATAGCTAATTTGTGTTGCACCTGGAAGGTCAGCAAAACCTGTAGTCGCACTCGTTGTACTACTTTGCCATTGATACCCATAAATCTGATCTCCTCCCGTAGCAGGAGTTACCTCATTAAATGTTGCTGGCATGGCCGATTCACAAAAGGCTTGATTTGCACCAATAGTTCCTGCAGTTAATACCGGATTCACCGTGAATTTAATTGCATTACTGATATTTGCGACTGAACAAGCTCCTGATGAAGCCAGACGGCGATACCAGGTTGATACGGTGATATTTCCAGGATCATAATTTACTCCGTTTGCAGTAGCAATATTTACATAGGTTACATTATCTGTACTGGATTGCCATTGATAGCTTGGTGTTCCAGTACCGCCCAAAGCTGCTGAACCCGTCATCAATCCAGGATCTCCTGTACCACAAAGCGCCAGGTTGGCTGGAGGAACAATGGCGTTCGAACTGATTACAGGTTGAACGGTAACCGTTACGACGTTACTAGTATTTACACATGCGCCACCAGTCACACTTCTACGGTAAGCCGTAGTTGCCGTTAATGCGGGAGGCGAATAGTTTGGCTGATTACTCTGGCCACTGGCTGCTGTCCATGCTCCTCCATTAATGCTTTGTTCCCATAAATAAAGATAACTACCAGATCCCCCGCTTACCGCCCCTCCTGTTAAACTAGCTGGTATCAAACCTGAACAGATCGTCTGATTGGCTGTTATGGTATTTCCGGTGATTAAAGGTTGTACCACCACGTTAATAGTGGTCATAGGCCCTTCACAGGTTCCGTTACTTGAGGTCACATAATAACTTGTAGTACCTACTGTAGTTGTTGATGGCGTTGGTGCAATGGTACTGCTCATTCCACCTACAGGAACAGTGTACCATTTTAGATTTGTACCCGTCACAGTTAGTGGCACTGCGGTTGCTCCTAAACAATAGTTTACCGTTGTGGCTTCTACTGTTGGTGCCGCAGGAATGGCATAGGTCAGAACCGAAGCAGTATTATTTGTCGCATCCGTGTCTCCTATATAACTTACTATTGCAGAATTTGTCCAGGGGCCTCCCGTAGTAGGCCCTAAAGCCTTGATTGAAATTGGCGGATAAGCAAAACCTGATGCCAAAGGATCAGCTAGTGTTCTAATAAAACTATAAATTCCCCCGGATAAGCTAGACGTCCAACCCGAACCAGAAGGAGTTCCTATTACAGTGAATCCTGGAGGAGGGGTATACCTTACCGTGACCAAACCAACCGTTTGAGTCGCTCCCTGATTGGTTACCGTATAATTGAAAGTATTTCCACCAGGTACATAACAGGTTTTATCTACTGTTCCAGAAATCGCGACATCCACACTTTGTCTTAATACATTTGTGGATACCGTATAATAGTTATTGGTTAAATCGCTATCCGTAATTCCCGTGAGTGAGGGATCTACTCCTACCGAGTTTTTAAGAATGCTATTGCTATAATTGTTATTAATCGTCCCTTTTATAGTGAAAGTACTGGTGGTATTTGCCGCCATATTTAATGTGGCATTGAAAGGATTTGTTCCGCCTGCTACTACTGTTCCATTCGTATATCCAGGTGATGTATTTCCAGGATTACCATTATTACTGAAAGCAATGCTGTTGATCGTAAAGTCAGCTGAAGTAAGAACGGTATTATTGGAATTTCTTATGGTATCCGCCAGTTTCAAATTGGCAATTGCCGCGGCAGTAGAGTTAGTAACGTTAACAGTATAAGTCACATCCTGGCCAGAAACCGCACTTGATTTGTCGACAGTCTTATCTACACGAACACCACCCGGAGTAGTAATGATTACGTTTCTGATCTCATGATAATTGGTGAATCCTCCTGTTGATGATGCAAAACCCAGTTTTAAATTTTTAGGAGGAGCTTGTGCAATGGTTGTCGCTGGTAAGATCGTCACAAATGCACCGCCTGTACTGGTTTTCCATCTTACAGTGATGCTATATTTACCGATATCGACTCCACTGGTAATCGGCGTGATGTCCATCTGTACCCTTCTATAAAAAGCAGTTGGTGCTGGGCGACCAGTCAGATTAACAGTTGCATCATAATCCACACTTGCTGGTGTATTTCGCGCAGTAATATAAGTGTAAGTAGGTGCCGGGCCACGCAGAACCACAGCATCTTTACCTATAGCAGAATTCCCTCCATTTTTACCATCTCCACTGTTTGAATAATTTCCAAATTCATCTAATCCGATCCCAATATAACCACCTGAAAGTCCTGGGCTGGTTTGATTAACACGAGTACTATTGGCATATCCCAAAGAGCCCCCTGCTCCACCGATAGAAAAAGTAGAGGTAGCCGCATCAAAAAGAAACACGGAAAAACCATCAGCCCCATCCGAAGGGTTTGTCCTTCTCCAGGCTACATATTCAAAATCAATAGACACCCCTAAAGTAGAGGGGAAACTTTGATTTACATAACCATAGCCCAATTGTCCATTCGTTAACTGCGTGTCATTGGTTAGCCTTAGCCAACCATTACCCACCGGATCAATAGATCCGGATGTTAACACCGCATTTCCTCCAATCGTCACGTTACCTGTAGAGTTACTTTTAAAGTTCTCTGTAATCGTAAACTGAGCATTTGCTTGTTGGCTAAAAACAAGAAAAAACAACAAACAGAACAAAAATTTCATTTTATCAGCAAAAGCCAACGCGATTAACGAAAATAATTTTGACGGAGATTTGGATACAGAAGATCCTCTGGCAGGAGCCAAATAGAGAGGTAAATTTGTAATCATAGGGGTAGATATAATAAATAAAGGTATTCTTCGTTGCCAACAACAAGTTACTGAGCCTTTACAATCTACGTTCCACCTTAAGGGAATTTACCCACCTTTTTTAAGACATCTAACTACTAATTGCTATTTACAATATACAAAAAATTGTCATTTTTAGCAGATGACCAAAACTATACTATTATATTTTAAACAAAAATCATCTAGACAATATAGCAATCAGTTATTAATAAAAATTTACAATTTCTTAATTACACCCCCGATTAACCGCCTTAAACGATTTTTTTGCATAAAAAAACCGCGGAGAAAATGATTTTTTTCTCCGCGGTTCAATCAAAAAAATTAATTTTTAGTTTGCTGGTTTTTCAGTAGGTTCAGTCGCTCTAGGACCTCTTTTATAAATAACCAGACCATTTAAAAAGTTTCTTAGAATCTGATCACCACATGGTTTGAAATTTGGATGGTCATCGCTCCTGAAAAAGGAACCAAGCTCACTTTTAGTGATTTTGAAGTTCACTAACTCCATAATTTTGATGATATCATCATTTGTTAGCTCCAGTGCTACGCGTAATTTCTTAAAAATATCGTTATTGCTCATTATTTTGAACTTTATGTATTAAATTCAGATCAGTAATTAAATATTACGATTTACATCGCTACTTCAATCTTCACCTTTTTGTTTTTAATTTTTTCGTTAGTTAAAGCGGATAATACTCTGCCTACCATATTTCTTTTTACCGCCACATAAGAAGCCGTATCTTTCACTTCAATCAGGCCAACATCGTCTTTTTCAAGACCACCTTTTTTAAGTAATAAACCAACGATGTCAATTTTATTAACCTTATCTTTTTTACCTGCTGCGATGTATAAAGTTTGCCACTGACTGTCTTTAGGCAATGCAAAATTACCTTTCAGGTTTTCAGTCTCTATGTCTGCTTTTAAAAATGGATACTTTTCATCATCAGCAATCACTAGGTAAGCGGTTCCTTTTGCATTCATACGGGCAGTACGTCCGTTACGGTGCAAGAATGCATCTTCCGTGTAAGGCAATTGGTAATGAATGATGTATTCTACCTCGGGAATATCCAGTCCACGTGAAGCCAGATCCGTTGTGATTAAGATTTTAATACTACCATTTCTGAATTTCAACAAGGCACGCTCACGCTCATCCTGCTCCATCCCACCATGGAAAATATCGTGTGCCAAATCTTTGTCGATCAGCAAATCACTGATCCTATCCACCGTTTCCCTGTGGTTACAGAAAATCAAGGTGGTTTTATTTCCGATTTTACAAATCAATTGAAACAAGGTGTCCAATTTATCCGCCGCAGTGGTCAAGACCTTTTTCAGCTTCAAATCTGGTGCTACCTTTACATCTTTCAAGAAATCAATTTCTACCGGTTTTTTTACGCCTGTAAAATCAGGAATCTGATCCATCGCCGTAGCTGAAGTCAGAATTCTTTGTTTTAAAGAAAGTAATTTCGCGATGATATATGCCATATCTTGTTGGAAACCAAATTCCAGCGCCTTATCAAACTCGTCCAACACTAGGGTGTGGATCGGAGATTCATCGAAATTTTCATGACGTAAATGATACGCTATTCTTCCCGGTGTACCAATTAATACCGCCGGTGGTTGTTCTAAATTATTTCGTTCTGTTTTAACAGGGTGCCCCCCGTAACAGCAGTTCACTTTAAAACCTGTTCCCATCTGCTTGAATACCTGCTCAATTTGTAAAGCAAGTTCACGAGAAGGGACCAGCACTAAAGCCTGCACTCCTTTTACATCTGCATTGAGGTTGTTCAATAGAGGAAACAAAAAGCCTAATGTTTTACCAGAACCTGTAGGTGCCAATAAAACCACGTCACTTCCTTTTCCGGTCGCCGCAAGTGATGCCTGCTGCATCTCGTTCAAAGAAGTAATTTTTAATTTCTCCAGTATCTTTTCTACCATAATGGCACAAAGATAAGGGAATTAAGCCAGTAAACGTCAGCAGGTAAGAAGAGGAAATATAAAATTAGGGTTAAAATTTCAAATATTTCCTTCTCAAGTGCTTCATGGAGCTGTTCATTTTCCTGTCCAGAATCATCAGCATCTTCCCTCTTCTATAAATCCAGGAGGTCATTTTATGGTTGGCCTTTTTTAAAGGTTCGTATACTTGCTCTTCAATTTTCTCCCGATAATCATAAGGAGCCAGGCTTTGTTGTAGTAAATAAAACTCATTCATCAATTCTGCTTTCATAATCCTCATATTTAGGTTAACAACCTTTTTTTCCCTTGATTAAGATTGATTCTTATACTAAAGAAACGATACTTAAGGAAGGAATAGTATAACAAATCTGAAGATAAAGGGTTTTCATTCTTCGCCAATTCTTCCTGTTTTCCCCAGGATCTCCGCAGATTTCTTATTCCTGATTTTGCTGAAAAATGCTCATAACGTACTGGAAAACAAAATTAGGCGCCTAAAAAACTGGAGAGAGATTTTATTCCACAGGAAAAACAAACACACAACCTGTTGAAAATTAAGTATTTGTTGACAAATAAACCACATTAAATTAATGGTTTTTTAATTTAATACCAGTATTTTTAAGAAACCTGAATACGGGTTGTTTACTCTAACACCACATAACGTATGACCTGGAAGAAATTTAGCGGCGAAGTGATCCACTCGTCCATCTTAGAAGAAGTAGAACAAGCCATCATCAGGGAGACCGAAAAAGGGTTCCACCTCAAGGTCTGTATCGGTACAGACTCACAGGTAAAAGGGGCATTAACTGATTTTGCCACTGTGATTGTACTCTTACGTGAAAACCATGGAGGTTTCATGTACATTCATCAGGAGAAAACCCCACAAAAGATGAGCATCAAGGAAAGAATGCTGGTTGAAGTACAGAAATCCATTGAAACGGCATATTCCGTATGCGATTTACTGGACTTGTACGATGTGGATCTGGAAGTCCATGCAGACATAAACACCAATCCTATGTTTAAGTCGAACAAAGCCCTGAATGAGGCAATGGGATATATCCTGAGCATGGGTTTTATTTTCAAAGCGAAGCCTGAAGCTTTTGCCAGCTCTACCTGCGCAGATAAAATGGTACACTAGTTACCATTTTTGATCTTTTGTACGCTGTACCGGAATCGCTTTAGCGGTAGGATAAATTATTGCCGTATCCAGCAACATTCCTTTCTTAAATTTCTCTGCAAACAGCTGTGCTTCCTTAGCGGTCACCTTCAAATAAGAAGTCCAGTCCGCTGAGTTTAATTTTCCTGGTTTTTGTTCCAAAGGCGTTCCTATTGGAGTAGCGGGCACAAAATTGCCATAACGATCTCTTTGATAAGGAATGAAGTTGAAATCCGTCAGCCAGAAGCGATATTTCCCATCCTTAAAATCCAGGAACAACTGATAAGTCAGTTCCCCGGATGGGCGTATCAATACAAATGCGGTTTTATTAATGATCAGTTTTCCTTTACCAGTCCAGAGGGAATCCTTTTCAGAAAGCTTAATTTTTGGTGCCGAGGAACTATTAAAATAAGTTTTAGCATAATTTTTCAGTGCTTCCGCAGTTTTATCTTTTCGGGAAACCACTTCATAATAGATGTATTTCCCTCTTTCATCAAGAGGTAATACCTGCTCCTGAGCTTCCTGTGCAAAAACACTGGAACATCCCATCACACACCATAAACATACCATCACTATTTTCATAAAGCAGCAATCTTTAAAGGAAGAAGGCTGTTTAAAAAACAACCCTCTTCTATATTTAAATTAACGGAGACTAAAAAGCATACACCGCAGCCAAGGCAAATTGCGAGGCATTTTTAGTTGGATTGAGGTTCTTTTTCACAAATACCGCTGATGATCCATCATCAAAACGAACCTCTGGGATAAAAGTAAGTCCGCCGGCTTTCACATTTGCAGAAAGCGTAAGCGCAGTAATATGTTCATCACTATCTCCAGCCGTTCCTTTCCAATTAAAATACTCGCCCCTTAAACCTAAAGAAAAAGCAGAAGTAAAGGCATTTTGCACATACAATGCTCCCCCACTATAACCTCCCCCATCCCTGGTCACAGAATAATCTGCAGCATTTAAACCCAATTTCACCTTTTCCGTTACCTGATAAGCAGTGGTTAAATCCAGGATGGTTCCTGTTCCTGCTACTCCTGCAGATTTACCGGAAAGCACATTCAGGTAAGCCGTCCAACCTTCAACCGGACTTACTGTTAATTGGCCCCCAATATGAGATACCCCATTCAGGTCTTTATACACATTCCAATCATTAAACAATCCCAACATCAAACTCACTTTACTGGAGAACGCATAACTTCCTTTTATCCCGGCATTCTGAAAAGGTCCGCTGGTAAACAGATAGGAAGTGGAATAATTGTAATTCCCTGTCGGAGAAATCACTTCATATCCAATAAAAGTACCCATATATCCCGCAGTTACGGTAAACTTATCTGTAAAGGCATAGGCTGCATATAAATTCTGAATGTGAAATGAATTGTCATCAGTCCCATCTCCATTGATCAGGGATTGATATTGTCCTCGTGGTCCAAAAGACAACTCCCCTACAAATGAAGCTTTTCCTGTTGTTTTCTTTAGCGCCAGATCTATCATCCCTAGAGAGATAGAGTTTTGGTCGCTGGCAAAGCTGGTTCCGATATTAGGTTGTTTCGCAAAATCATACTTATAATAGGTATCGACAGATCCGGAAATCTGCAAAGGTGCTTCCTGAGCATAAGAAAAGGAAGCAAAGGACAGTGATGCAGTGGTAAAAATTGATTTTAGTTTCATGGTTTGGTTGGTTTGAGGTATAGAATCAATAATGGGTTAAAGCATTTGTACTGGGGAGTTGTGTTACATAGGCAAAAGTGTTTTTAATGGCTATTCTTGATGAAATAATTAGTCTGCGTTATCGATTTCTACACCTGTTGCAGCTACGATTAAAGTGCCCTGGAAATATTTCTCATCATGCTGACTCGCATCCAAACCTGCTTCTTCTTCCTCAGAAGTTACACGGATAGGTTGAATGACATTTATGAATTTGAAAATAAGGAAGGAGACTACGAAACTGAAAATAGCTACGATGAGCACACCTTTCAACTGGGTAAAGAAAAAGGTTGGATTGCCATACAACAAGCCATCAACACCTGCAGCATTTACCGTTTTTGTAGCAAATATACCTGTCAGCAACATCCCAACAATTCCACCTACTCCATGACAAGGGAATACATCTAAAGTATCATCTAAGCTGGTTTTTGACTTCCAAACTACGGCAAGATTAGAAACCACTGCAGCCGCTGCACCAATGAAAATACTGGAAGGAATGCTTACAAATCCTGCACCTGGCGTGATGGCCACTAAACCTACCACTGCACCAATACAGAAACCAAGAACAGAAGGTTTTTTACCTCTGGCCACATCGAAGAACATCCATGACAATCCTGCTGCACCTGCAGCGATATTAGTAGTTGCAAAAGCAGATACTGCCAGACTGTTTGCGCCCAATGCTGAACCTGCATTAAAACCAAACCAACCAAACCACAATAAACCGGTACCGATTAGTACATAAGGAATGTTAGCAGGAGGAACCTCCTGATGGTCTTGGTGACTTCTTCTTCTTTTCAAGACCAATGCACCTGCCAAAGCAGCCATCCCCGCAGAAATATGAACCACTGTACCGCCTGCAAAGTCAAGCACACCCATTTTAAACAGGATGCCTTCCGGATGCCAGGTCCAATGTGCCAATGGAGAGTACACGAACAATGCAAACAAGACAATAAATAAGATATATGAAGTGAAACGGATACGCTCTGCAACTGCACCAACTACCAAACCTGGTGTGATGATTGCAAACATCAATTGAAATAATGCAAATAAGGTTAATGGAATAGTTGGTGCCAGACTCCATGATGGCCCGGAGTTTACGCCCTGAAAGAACAAATAGGTTAATGGATTTCCAATCAATCCATTGATACTTTCTCCAAAAGCCAGACTAAAGCTAACGGTTACCCAAAGAACACTGATTACTCCTGCAGCAACCACACTCTTAATCATCGTAGAAAGCACATTTTTACGGTGAACCATCCCTCCATAGAAGAAAGCAAGGCCTGGAGTCATCAAAAACACCAATGCTGTTGCTACTAAAATGAATGCAATGTCTGAAGTATTGTATTTTCCTTCGTCAAAGTTCGGATGAAGGGGTACAAAAAGGGCTAAAATTGCAATTATTGCTAAAACTGCAAAAGGTCCCACCTGTTTTAATAAAATTTTGGCCATAATACTCTGTTTTTAAAATTTATAATTGGTTTTACTCTTATTTTTTCATAAAACTAGTGATTAATTAGAATTATAAGAAACAAAAACACAACAAAATCACAAAAACAATATAAAAATAACAACAAAACCCAACAAAACAATACAAAATAACATGTTTTATATATAATAATCACAAAATCACCACAAAACATGGGTAACAAAATGAAATTATACAAATAAATAACACAAAAAACTGAAAAACACATAAAAATAGCATGACCTATAGATTATTATGAGAGAAAAACCGAAAACAGGGAAATATCGTACCTTTAACTTACCATGAAAGCATATCAATTGAAATTTAGTCAGCGATTACCCATTCCACTTGCAGAAGCCTGGGATTTTTTCTCTTCTCCGATGAATTTAGCGAAGATCACCCCTCCAGAAATGGCCTTTCAGGTCACATCAGGCACACAACTACAAGAAAAGATGTATCCAGGAATGATTATTACCTATAAGATATCTCCATTATTAGGGATTAAGCTGAACTGGATGACAGAAATCACGCAGGTAAAAGAACAGGAATATTTTATAGATGAGCAGCGCTTTGGCCCGTATCAGTTTTGGCACCACCAGCACCACTTTTCTGCGATCGATGGTGGCGTAGAAATGAACGACATTTTAACCTATGGCATGCCAATGGGCATTTTCGGAAGAATGGCCAATAGTATATTTGCTGCAGCAGAACTGCAACAAATATTTGAGTTTAGAAAAAAGAAGGTAATTGAACTGTTTGGTGATTATTCCGCTACCGGAGTATAAGCAGATCCTTGTACCACTCCTCTACGTTCAATTTCTTTATCGATATAAGTCTGAATGGCCGATTTATTTAATCCCCAGTTTGGTGCAATCAATAAATCCCAGTCGGAAATTCCAAATAAACGTTGAATCACCACATCTGGACGTAACAATGGAATTGCTTTGCAAAGGAAATCCGTATACTCTTCTAAACTGAAAAGTTTAAATGGTTCTTTTTTATATTTCGCTCCCATAATAGAGCCTTCTACCACATGAAGGTGGTGGAATTTTACAAATTTGATCTTAGGGAATTTGTTGATTTCATGAATATAACCCAACATCATTTCTTCTGTTTCCCATGGGAAACCAAAAATAGTATGTACACATAGGTCCAATTTAGAATTGTCCAGCAATTTAACTGCGGCAACAAATTCAGCATGACTACAGCCACGGTTGATCTGATTCAGGGTTTCGTCATAAATAGACTCCATTCCCATTTCCAAATCGACATCAAAACGGTCGGCATAGCTTTCTAAAAGCGCCACCTTTTCCGCATCAATACAATCCGGACGTGTACCAACAGAGAAACCTACTACATCTTCTGTATTGATAGAAAGTGCTTCATCATACATCATCTTCAGGTAATGAACAGGTGCATAAGTATTGGTATTCGGTTGGAAGTAGACAATAAACTTATCCGCTTTATAAAAACCTTTACCTCTTTCTATCCCTTGCTCCAGCTGTTCGCGGATTGTAGGTAGCCTTCTGGAAAGCTCTGGTGTAAATGAATCTACGTTACAATAGGTACAACCGCCATAGCCTTTACTGCCATCACGATTTGGACAGGTGAACCCACCATCAACGATTACTTTGAATACACGCTGCCCCTTGTACTTCTCTTTCAAGTGCGTTCCGTAATTATTATATCCCTTTATTCCTAAGTCCAGTAGAGTTCCCAATTGCTTTAATTTTTCACAAAAGTACGGCTTTTATTTTTAATACCTTTTCTAAGGCTTAAGCAAAATTTTCTATTTACTTCCCGATGAATTTAGCCAGAATTTTAAATTAAAGTTTTTGACCGCTCGCCATAAAATCCGTAACATTGATTACCTGCTTATTGCTTAAATATTCACTATGATAAACGCGCTATGTTTTAACCGCCGAAGAAGCCTGGTTAATTATAGAAATATCTGCTTCCTGTTTATTTTGTTTTTTTCAGTATCCTGCAAAAAAAGCACTGCAATAGATTATAATGAAAAGCCCGACAATTTTCAAAAGATCTTCCTGCAGTTTTGGGATAAGATGAACAATCAATATGTTTTTTGGGACAAGGAGCAGACCAATTGGGACGCAGTATATAAAGAATATAAACCTCTTTTTGAAAAATTAAGCAACAGTGAAGCTGATCAACAAAAAGCAGTATCTTATTTTAGACAACTATCTACTGGTCTGATCGACAATCATTTCAATATTACCTTTAACGAAGGTGCATTAAAAAACGTAACCATTAATCCGGGCTACGACCGGAAGTCTAAAGCGATAGATTTCCGAGGGAGATTTAATTACGATCCTATTGTAAAGACTTATTTAGATGCAGGCTTCTTATCAGGAAAAGGTGACATTACAGACTCCGGAGTTCCGATTAGCCTTACTGCCGGTACCATCAATAAAAACCTACTTTATTTCCATTGTAATTTCTTTGCCCTAAAAGAATCGTTTGATTTAAAGGAGGGAAAGGCTAAGGAAATTTTAACCTACTTTTTCGCTCAACTGAAAGGTTCGCCAGTTCCAATCAAAGCCATTATACTCGACCTGAGAAATAACAACGGAGGTAATGTTACTGACCTGAATTTCTTTGCCGGTAAACTTATCGATAAAGACATCAGCTTTGGATACACCAGAGCCAAAACCGGAATGGGGAAATTAAACTACCTGCCATGGCTGGAATCCAGGTTAAAACACGATCCTGAATATCAGGTCAATGTTCCGATCATCCTATTGGCAGATCGCTTTTCGGCCTCTTTAAGTGAGATCATGATGATTGCCCTGAAATCCGACAAAAACCTTGTGATTGGTGAGCAAACCTATGGTGCCACCGGAGCAATCTCCAATGCTGACATTTTTAACTCCGGTCCCTTTACGATTGGTAATTTTCTAAGTGTAAAAACTTCGGCAGTAGAATTTAAAGGAATAGATGGCACCTTCTATGAAAATAAAGGCCTTAATCCGGATATATATGTCCCCTTTAACCTAACGGATTTAGCTGCAGGAAGAGATAACCAATTAGAGTTAGCCATCAAAATCTCCAATAAGTAATGATCAATAAAAAACAATTATCTCTGCTTGTTCTCTTTGGCGCGATGCTAATGAACAGCGCAAAAGCGCAGTTAAATATTGGTGTGGATGCGGGAATCACCTACAATCAGCTTCAGTTTAAAAGCAACAACCCTGACCTCAAACTCTCAAAAAGAACAGGATACCTCGTTAATATAAACGTTTCCAAACAATTAAGTAAATGGATAACCATAGAAGCAACGCCGGGGATCATCCAAAAAAACTATACCGTTCAAAATAAGCACAATATTTATCAGGATATAAACAATACCTACCTACATCTTCCATTGGATATTAAATACGAGATCTCTTTGTTAAAGCCCTTGAAGTTGTCTGCTGCTTTAGGGATGTATTATGCCTATTGGCTGGAAAGCAATATCAGTGGAATTGCGCCAAATGTTTTCAATATTGCTAACAATGCGGAAGGGGATGAATTGATTCAGTTAGAAAATATCAAATCCAATTACAAATTCAATGCTACGCAGGATAATCGCTCCGAATTTGGCTGGTTGGCTAAAGTTGGACTGAGCTATAGGATTTTAAAAAATGTTTCATGTTCACTTAAAGGACACTATTATCAATCTATATCTGACCAGCAAAAGCAAAGCAATGAATTTCAATCTCCGAAATACAATCAAACTTTTGCAACAACGATTGGTCTTGCTTATGATTTGAAATAAGCATCTTATTTATCTACGCGCATCCCTTCAATTTCGTTCATATATTTAGAAAACACCTTCAAATAACTCAGATCAGCATGTTCCGGACGGAAGATAAACGCTTTAAAGTCTTCCAGGTCATTTACCGTAAAGCCCATTCTAACGAACAGTTCCTGATCCACTGCCCAGTCTTCCAAATTCACCTTCTTCGTCCCTATTTTCCGATACAATGCCAAACCGTAAGAGAAATCTTTATACTCGGCTGTTTTCCTAAAGTTTTCAAAAAAGTTAACCAGGGTACGATAAGTAGCAGGTTTTCCGGCACGCACTTCCTGCAGCATTAACATCCCTAACATATTGCCTTTTAAAAAAGCACTGTCTACCGGGCTAAAATTCCCGCAGCGTTTTAAAATTTCAATATCCCGGAGTAAAGCCTGATCTTTTGCTCCTGATTTATGCCGCACAAAGTAAGGCTCCTGATCTAATGTCTTTTCGCAATCTAGCACTTCCTGAGCAAAGACTGGAACACCAATCAAGGCAAATAGTGGCAACAGCAATAAATAGGTATACACGAACCGGTTCAATTTCCTCATTAAGCTTCCATTTTTGCAAAGATATGAAATACAAATACGGACAAGCCTCATGCCTTCCCCTATTTTAATCCTTAATTGTTCCAAACCTACCAAAGCATTCAGGCAACTCGCAAAAGAATATGAGGTTTTAAAAAATAAACGGGAACACCTGCCAGGGAAGCCCTCCTGAAAATCTAATAAATTTTAATCATTCCGACCTAAATAAATCCACTAAAACCTGTAAAACAACAGGTTAAATGAAAACAATTGTCAAAATATTTGCGCAATCAAATGATTGCATTTATATTTGCAATCAAATAGTTGCATAATGATTATTAGAAGAGATGTATTTCAAGCCATAGCCGACCCTACCCGCAGACAAATCATTGAAAAGATTGCCGCAGGGCCTATGAACCTAAATGCCATAGCGGAAAGTTTCGACAGTAGCAGGCAGGCCATTTCCAAACACATTCAGATTTTAACGGAATGCGGACTGATTGTGGTCACACAAAAAGGGAGAGAAAGGTACTGTGAAGCACGCTTAGAACAACTCGATGAGGTGGCCAGTTGGGTAACACAATCGAAAAAACAATGGTTACATCAATTTGAGAAACTTGATCATTACCTCCAAGATTTAAAAACTAAACACCAAGACGATGGAAATCAGTAAAAACAAAGAAAAGGAGTTGTTCCTAACATACCTTTTTGATGCCCCGGTTGAAATGGTATTTCTGGCCTGGACAAATCCCGAACAGCTCACACAGTGGTATGCACCAGATGGCTGTAGCATTACTTACAAAGATCTAAATATCCAGGAAAACGGAACTTTTCATTCCTGTATTCAGGATCCCATTCATGGAGATTGTTGGGTAAAAGGAAAGTATTTACAAGTAAAAGCACCTGAGAAGTTGGTTTTCTCTATGACATTAAGCAATGAAGCCGGGGATACACTGGCAGCGATGGAAGCAGGAAAACCTGGCGACTGGCCCATGGAGATCCTAACTACCGTAACCTTTAGTCCTGTTGGAAAACAAACCAAAATTACCCTTCATCAAAGCGTCCCTGAAGCTTCTGCTAAAGAAAACGGCGCCTATCAAAGCTGGATCAAAATGTTTCATAAACTGGAAAATCTGATCAGCAAATAAAAAGTATTAAAATAAAAAACCGGGCTGGCTAGAAGCCAGACCCGGTAAAGGAAAAATTGGAAGCAAGAATCGGTTATTTAAGGAAGATCTTTCTTACTGAATTGTTATTGATATCAATGAAGTAAATATTGCCTTCAGCATCCAAAATCGTGTCTCCAATGGAGCTCACTTTGGCATCAGCAAAGGAACCATCAACAGCTGCTCCCTGAGTAAATCTGACAATTGTAATCACTTCTTTAGTGCTGATATTCAATTTGCGGAAAGCATTTGCCCCGCCATCTGCAATGATGAGATTCCCTAAACCATCCGCAGTCATTGACTTGATGTTTAAGAACATGGCATTTCTGCCAACCCCATCCGCATATCCCCAGTTTCCACCAGCAATAGCATTCAGGTTCTGATTGGTTTTCAAGTCATAAGCATCTACCGTATAACCCTCATAATTTAATTTATAAAGCACATTATTGTTTAATGCCGGACGGGACTCATCCGCAAAAGACAACAGATTAATCGCAGTTCTTAGTCCCTCTCTATTGATTCTCCAACCACCATTAAATGAACCTAATACATAAAGGACTCCCTGTTTATCAAATGATATTTTATTGATTGATCCCAGGCCTACTGCAAAATTGCTGACCTCACCTTGCGGGGATACCTTACGGATATTGCCCACACCTTCACTCAGGAAGAGATTGCCTTGATCATCGATATCCATTCCCGGATTAGTTCCAAAAGAAAACAGTGCTTCGATACCCTTTCCATTTTTATGACCGGACTGTCCGCTTGGACTACCAGCAAATAAAGTCACCGTACCACTTGGGGTTATTTTCTTGATGCGGTGATATCCAACCTCCAACACGAAAATATTGCCTTGAGCATCTATCGCTAAACTACTGGTACGTCCATTATTGAGCGATAAAGAGTTATTTCCTACTCCGCCTGCAATGGTCACAATACCCGCCCGATTAAAGCTCATTGGTGCGATAGCTTCTGCCCCATTATTGCTCACTTTTAGCGGCCCACTGCTTAAGCCTACTGGTGCTTTCACTACGATGCTCGTTTCTGTAGCACTGATCACCGTACCCGCAAGCCCGTTGAAACTGACAATATTCTGTGCTGCATTGGAATTAAATCCTGTTCCTGTAATCGTAACCAAACTTCCAGCCAGACCATTCTCCGGGCTGAGTTTATTGATTCCTAATGACTGGTCTTTAAATTCCGGACCTGTCACCTCTTGGTCGTTTACACTTAGAATCACCTTTCCATTACCAGTATTTCCAGGAATTACTAAGGTCAATTTGGTGGCAGTGGCAGTACTAAGCGTAAGCTGTTTTCCATTAATCAACACTTTATTTTCTTCAGCAATCGTACTAAAATTCTCCCCATTGATGGTCATCACTGAACCTGCAGGCCCACTTAAAGGGCTTACTGTTCCCATTGTTGGAGGAGGTACCACTGTAAATATCGGGCCTGTAATTTTTTGCTGGTTGATACTGACAGACAAGGGGCCCGTTTTTACATCATCCGGTGCCACAACTATCAGGTAATCTGCTGTTGCTTCTTTCACCAAAGCAGCTTTGCCATTGAAATCTACGTAGTTTCCTTCGGCCAGTTCTTCAAAGCCCTCTCCGGAAATTCGTACCAATGTTCCTTTACCACCGGTTAAAGGTTTAATCCCTGAAATTGCCTGATATTTGAAAGTTTGTCCGCTCGCTTCTTTACCATCTACTTTCACTTTCACCACACCTGTTCCTACCGCATCTGGCACCTCTACTACTAATAAAGTATCAGAAGCACTCACCACTAAACTGAGTTTGTTATTGATAAAAACCTGCGCAGGTCCGGCTATGCTGCTAAATCCAGCACCGGAAACCCTGATATGCGCTCCGGCACCTCCATTTGCAGGACTAATGCGTTGTACGCTTAAATTCTGAAATGTATACTGACCGATTTTCAGACTTTCTCCATTCATTTTCATCATTAGCTCGCCTGTACTTCCTTTTAAAGGTGCGCGCAATACCACCGCATTGGCTGTGGCACTAACCACATCGGCAGACACTCCAGCAAATGTAGCACTGATTTCTGCTAGATTGGTTGAAAAACCTGTTCCTTCTACGGTGACCAAGGTTCCCTGGTTCCCACTATTGGGATAGTAATCGGTTACGGTGACTGGGGTTTTAACCACCTCTACTTTATCCTTTTTACAGGCCGTTATCGTCAGCAATAATAAGCCGAAGACAAGTGGGTAAACTTTTAGTTTTCCCAGGCCTTTTTTAAACCTGTTAATTAAATTTAGCTTCATCATCATTATTTAAAAAGTATACCTTAAACCAAACTGTACCTGACTTCTTGACCCATAATAGTCCACACTATAGGGCTTACCTGGTGTATTAAACTCATATAAAGGGTATCCTCCTGCATTTTGAGAAGGTGGAAATAACACTGGGGTTAAGCCTACGCTTGATGTTGAATTGAAGGTGTTTGGGGAGAAATACTGAATGCCCCAATTTTTGTTGATCAGGTTCGTCAGGTTCATTATATCGGCAGTCAGCGTAATGAATTGCTTTTTACCGGGAGCAACAAAAAGGTCATGGGAAAGATGAAGATCCGCCTGTATATTCCATGGCGTTCTCCCCTTGTTTCTTTCTGTAAACTGTCCTCTCCTAACGTTCAGGTAGTCATCACCATCAATAAAAGAATTGAACTGATCCGCCTGTTGCCCTGCAGTACTAATTTTGCCGCCGATGTTTCTATCCTGAAAATAGCGGATTGCTTCTTCACGTTCCGGGATATAAGCCAAACTTACCTGTTGCGGTAAACCTTGAATACTGTTGTTTACTACGCCATAAGTAAATGGACTGCCAGACTGGGCACTAAAGAATAAAGACACATTGGTTTTTCCTGTGTTACCCCAGTCTTTTTGATAACTGATGGTGCTAACGATACGGTGCCTGATGTCAAAATTACTATTGGCTAAGCTTGGATTGTTTGGTACTAAAGATTGATTCAACTGCCAGTTAGACTCCATAGAGTTACGCACGCCATTGGACAAATCTTTAGACTGACCATAAGTATAGGCTACAGAAGCCTGGAATACTGTTGCGATACTTTTGCTGACAGTCCCTGTCAGGCTGTAGCGGTAACCTTTACTCGTATTGCTTAAAAGGTACGTATTTGAGAAACGAGGATCGACTGTTCCGCTATAAACTGGTTGCTGACGTAGTTTGTCGTAAGCATAATATACTGGATTGTCCTGCACATTGAGTTGCTGGAACAATACATCCTTGACGTTTTTAGTATAGATCATTTCCAGTCCAAATTTCCATTGATCAGCTGTGCTGTAATCCAGGCCTAAGCTGGTTCTCCATACTTGTGGCATCACAAATCCATTGTCAATTAAGTCGATCTGTGTTTTTCCGCTATTCGGATTATTGATCACTGCCCCATTTTGCTGAATGAAATCTGCAATTCCGTTTGGCCCTCCCACCAATGGGTTGCTGCCCGGCACAAATGGCTTCTGATCTGCTTTCTGGTCAAAACCACCGAAACTATCACCTGTATTATAAAAGGCATAAGCCAACCATGCCATTGGGATTCTACCGGTAAACAAGCCGCTACCCCCTCGTAAAATCAACGATTGGTCGCCCATCCAGTCGTACCTGAATCCCACCCTTGGGGAAAGCTGAACTTTATTCAAAAAACGGTTCGTAATCCGCTTTAAAGGGGTATAAGTATAGCTGGTTCCAAAATAAGGATCTTCCAATGCTGTTCTTGTTTTTTCGCTCAACTCTGGTCTTTCCGGCAGATGAGTCATATCGACACGAAGTCCCGGAATCACTTTTAATTTATCGGAAACACGGATCTCATCCTGAAAGTAAGCGCTGTATAAGTTGACATTGAATTTCGCGGAAGGATGGCTTAAAAGGTAATCCCGGTTGTTGTTATCATATCCATAAGCCCCACGAACGCGATAAGGGTTATTGCTCAGGTAATCTTCAATACTTAAATAATCTACCCTGCCATTCCAGGCATTCACAAAACCATAACTGATATTATAAAACTCATTGTGCGTACCGAAGGTCAGGGTATGTTTCCCGATATTCCAGTTTAAATTTGCAGTTAGCTCCAGCGTGCGTTGTTTCATATCAAAGATACTAGCTTCGCGGTCTGTGCCCAGGTAAATGGTGGTTCCCGGAGTTCTTCCAGCAATTTGCACTTGTGGCAGACTAGAGTTACTCAGTGGATTTCTAGAATCATTTACCATTGTAAAACCTGCAAGTAAGTTCCCGGAAAGTTGGTTATTGAATCGACTTTTCAGCTCTGCAACTGTAGAACTCTGGTTATTTTTCTGCAAAAAGGCCATGCTACTAAACCTGAAATCCTGCTGATCTCGATCCATATGAGTAGCCTCAGAAATAATGGTATTATTCCTGATGGCTAATTGATGCTGGTCGTTGATGTTCCAGTCCAGACGGTTAAAAAACTTATGGGATTTAGAATAGGTATTAAATTCTCCGGCTGTACCTGCATTGAAGAAATCAGCGCCTGTGATTGCCTTAGCATCATCAGCACTTAGGATATGTGCAGTTTCTGAGCGACCGGCTAACAGCTGCGAAGGATCTCTTCTTCTGGTTAGCTCTTCATTACTGAAGAAGAAAAGCTTGTTTTTAATGATCGGAAAACCGATGCGAAAACCGGTTTGGTAATCGTAGAAATCACTGTTCATTTTACCTAAACTTCCCACTTTATCCTTACCGGTTAACGTAGCATTGCGTCCAAAACCATACACAGATCCGCTTAAGGTATTTGTGCCACTGCGGGTAACTGCATTCACTGATCCACCGGTAAAGTTTCCGATTTTCACATCATAAGGTGCCAGATAAACCTGCATATCTTCGATGGCATCCAGAGATACTGGATTCGTTCTGGTAGAACTTCCGGCCATTCCGGAGGTACCAGACTGACCGCCTAAAGAAGGGCTAAAACCAATCGCATCATTGTTAATCGCACCGTCAATGGTGACGTTGTTATAACGAAAATTGGTTCCTCCAAAACTGTTGTCCTTGCTGGATTGTGGCACCAATCTGGTCACATCAGTAATGCTTCTGGAAACGGTTGGCATATTTTTGAGTTGTTCGGCACTGATGTTTTTTCCTGTACCATAAGCACTTGCCTGTGCGCCTCTTTTTGTAGCTTTAATCATCACCTCTCCTAGTTGTTGTGCCTGATCTGCTAAAGCAAAATTGAGCAATATCGCAGAACCTAAGCGAATCGTAATGGCCTCCTTTTTATCAGTTTTCATGCTAATCATGAGCGCTTCCACACTATAAGGGCCTCCAATTCTAAGGTTGGGCAGGTAATAACGTCCTTTCGCATCTGCGGAGGTCGCATATTTTGTGCCGGATGGCTGATGGATGGCCACTACAGAAGCACCTGGTAAAGGTTGCCCCGCAGCATCATAGACCGTTCCATTTAGGGTACCGCTCGTTTCCTGTCCCAGCACTGCAAAAGGGAGCATCAGCAGCAGGAACATACTTATCTTTTTGAGTATCTTATATAAAATCATCTCTGAAATCTTAATTTTTAAATTACTGGGTAATCTTCAATACACTGCTAATGGTATGCAATACGCCATTTCCGGTCAGCACATCTGTTTTAGTAAGTTTGATCATAGCCGTATTTCCGGTTCCCTTTAACTGAATACCTGTAAAGCTGGTTGGAACAGCCGGATCTGGAATCAGCTGTATCTGGATAGAATTCCCGTCCAGCATTGCCTGCTCACTTTTCCCTGAAACACCGGTACTCAGGATATAATCGTATACAAAGCGGCGATCCGTTAATACATGATAGCGGATCATCATAGCAAGTAGGGCAGGATCCAGTTTGTTAATTTCTTCCAATGAAGAAAGTCCATATTGGGTCATCGCGTTGTTATCAGGCGCAAAAATGGTATATGGGCCTTTCCCATTTAATAATTGCACTAATCCGGATCTTTGGATGGCCTGATAAAAAAGGCTCAGGTTCCTATCGGAAGCCATGCCGTTCAATACCAGCTCATGCCCATAAGGTTCCAATACCTGATCTACCACCTGGATCAATCCATTGGAAGCTTTGATGTTTTGCGCCAATACTCTGGATCCATTGACGGTCAAAATCGTATCTGGTCCTTTTACCCAGTGGGTCACGAACAACTTCCCTCCATTTGCAGAACGGATTTCCTGATTGAAAAGAAAAGGCAGTTTGTTCAACTCATAACTGCCATTGAGAACATGGTAGTTCATGATAGCTGAGATTCTGGCAGGTTCCGCAGCAAGTATCGCTACTGGATCCGCGAATCCGGCTTTCTTAAAGGCCTCATCCGAAGGCGTGATCACGGTGAAGGGTCCTGATTCTTGCAGTTTCACTTTCAATCCACTGCGGACCAATCCAGTATTAAAAATTGACAGGTTAAAGTTATCGGCAATTACCGCAGCGATTTTATTGTTATCCTGAGCGGTAATGGACTGATCTTCCTTCTTACAACTGAAAAATGAGACACTCATCGCCATCAGAGGTAAAAGGAAATATTTAATGTTTTTCATTGCGTTTAATTTAAATCTTAATGGTTTTTCCCGGCATTACAATTTGAAACCTTTCGGCAAAATGAGTCTGTCGACTACATGAATAGGGCCCATCAATGTGTTGATATCCCCTTCGGTAATCTTCGCTGCCGGTTGATCCGAGCCTTTAACCTTTACAGTCACCTGTGTTCCTTCTTTCCCAAAATCAAGTGGCATTTTGAAGTAAGTTACTGTTCCATAATAACTGGAAGTCACGAGCGTATAATCCGACAGCAACACATTGTTCAGGTCATTCGTATAAAAATTGTTTGGGTTTTTTACTCCACCTCCATAGTTTGGGTCGTTAGGAGCGAATGATGTTCCCCAGCGGTGATAGGCCATCAGACTATCCGTAGCAAAAGCTCCTTTAACCGAGTAAGTATCCCAATCCATATAAGGCAATGGATTTCTGTTGTTCAGTTCCAGCAGTTCATCTACAGTTTGAAATCCTGCCTGATGAAAAGCCTCATCGGTAATAGCAAAAATGGAATTAAAAATAATATTGTAGTCGCCTGCTGTCGAGACCACCAATCCCTCTGTAAAATCATGCTGTATAGAATAAGAGGTCAGTTCCTGGAACCAGGCATCAGCACGTTCGTTCAGCTCTACATACATCCCAAAACGGCCATCATCCTTTAATACATCATAAATGGTTTTTGTGGGTTTATGTAAAACCTTATTAATTGGCCATAGCACCCCATTTTTTGCTTGGATGGGAGCGGATTCCCCTGCTGATTTACCATTGATAAAAAGCGATTTACCATTTAGCTTAAGCGCCTGAATATAAAAATAAGGGTCAGCTAAGGAGTAACCAGAGATAGCTGGTTTGACTTTTAAGAAAGGATTTTCGAGTATCGTTTTTGCAATAAAACTATCTTCACGACCGTTAAAATCATCGGGGTTATAGTTTCCGGTTAAGGTGTGGTACAACAGGATACTATCCAGCAAAGCCGCCGGCATCTCGTTAATCTTTTCTAGAGTCAGGCCATCGGCGATAAAGGCTTCATTACTCGGCGCTAATACTGTTAAAGGAGTTTTAGCTCCTTTAATTTTAAGGATGGCATCCATATTACTGCGTTCCCAGGCTGCTTTAAAAATAGCATATGGACTAGCAGTAATGGCTTCTTTCAGGCTGGTATTGATTTCCTGGAATGGAACTTTGTCGCCTTCCGGTTCCGGCATAAACTCTTGTTTTCTACAGGATACCAGTATAGAAATTAGCAGGAAAAGCGTAAATATATTTGTCAGTTTCATCTGTATCGTCTTTAGATATATCAATTTTTTAAAGCTTGTTCAGGTGTTAACAAAAGCCCCTGAGCATCATGTACAATTCCATTATCGGTTAGGTTGTCTGTTAGGCCCGGAACTGGCATGGTGATCGTGCCATACTGATCATAAGGATATTCGACTGCTGTTCTGAGCGACATAGATCCGGTAACCGCTTTAGTAAAGAAGTTACTAATGGTACTTAGTGCAATAATCCAACTGTCTCCATCTACCGATCTGGTCATGAACTGTTCTTTATTATTCGTTTTGAAGACCTCAAAATCTGAGAGAAAGAAATGTTTTTTTTGCAATACATAAGCGCCAAACAAACGTGCGCCATTATAATCTTGTGGATCCATGGCCGCGATGCTGGCTTCAGTCATTTCTGCGGCTTCAAAGAATTCATTTCTAACCGCAAATACACTAAATGGTCCTGCTGTAGCGAGCTTATCCCAAAGTCCAAACTTTTTCAGTCCAGCCACAAAAATGCGGTACTGAGGTCGTTTAGCCAGCCAATCCTGCACCGTGCTTTTAGTATTATTCTTCATCACCTTATTGAGCATATGTAAAGTTCCATTGGCCAATGGAACATCTTTTTTGATGACACTGGATCCGTCAAAATACAGGTCGTTGGTAGGATAAGCACTATTTCCAGTGGCATATCCTGCCATAGAAGCATATACTTCCGTTCCTGCCAGGGTACGATAACGAACATCTACCCCATTATGCGGCACATCGAAAAATAACAATCGCTCGTTAAGTATATGGCGCTCCACCAATCCTTTCAAGCTGTCTGGTTTCATCTTGTCGAAATCAGCAGCACGCTGAATTCCTATGGCCTTGAAAGCTTCATCATTAGGAACCAATACTGTAAAAGGACCAGCTGTTTTCAACCTTTCTGCCAAGCCGGATTTCTCTAATGCTGCATAGAAAAGCGTCATTTCATAATTGTTTTTCACGAAATCCGTTGCTGTTCTGAAATTTTCATTCTCCTTTTCAATTTCCAGGTCATCGTGTTTACAGGAATGTAAAACCAATAGCAAAGCAGGAATCAGCAGCAGTATATTTTTTATAGATTTTCTAGTGTTCATGGGGTTCTTTTAATAAATAGGTGCTGGATATTTCCGCTGAATAGTGGTTAGGTATACATTACCATTGACAATCTCTATGGTATTTACTGTTGCAAAAGACCTGGGATTGTATTTACCGGAATGAATGTTGACCACCATATTTGGGAGTTGTGCGGCATTATCATTTCCCTGCAATTGGCTTTTGCCATCCAACATACAATTGATCGGTGCCCAGTTTCTATCGGTATTCAGAGAAATCGATTCGTAAGGATTATTCTCCGGGTTCATTCCAGGAGCCATCAGGTCAAAACGTTGCCAGATATTTGTTTGAATACCATCGGATTTTGGATCTGCAAACAAAGGAAAGCTATAATATTTGCTCACCTCCAGTACTTCCGAATTCCTGCTCAGCTTACCCATAAATTTATTAGTATGTGCATACACAGGTTTGAGCATGCTTAGCTCACTTGTGAATAAAGAACTGAAAATGTTCATATGCTCTCTGATACCATATCTTAAAGCACCCGACTTCTCATACCCCGTTTTCGCCGAATTTTCTGCTTCTTCAAAGCCTTTAGCACTCATATTGTAGAAATTCACATATACTAGTGAATCCGATAAAGAGAGCTTTTGAAAATTCTCTTTTCGAAGGTATACGCCGTTTTTCTTGGTCTGGAAGTTCTTTTGCAAAACATGAAGCGTATACACTTCTTTAGCATCCAACACCATAGTCGTATCTATGAGTATGTTTTTTTTCAGCCTACTGTCCAGGTTAAAGAAAGGGACGTTGTTGACCGGTCTGAACATAAAAACAACGCGGTGTTTACCGGATGGAATCTGTGCCCAGCTGCTCAGGTCAAAACCATTCAAAACCGGACCTACCAGCACATTTTCCTTACCAGGATATTCCGGGTTTTTATAGGAAATGCTACTACCCACATGGGAAGGATATGGCGGTGCATAGGGCTCCCTCTGGTCCAGGAAATCTCCGGTAATTGCCGCTTTAACAGGCATCCCATTAGCGTCCATTTCAGGATCAATCAACATCGTTAAAAAAGGAACGGCTTCGTCTTTATTGTTCAGTCCGATGGAGTAATTCAGGTTATTGAAGACCCTTAAATAAGCGGGATCTTCTATTTTTACGTAGTCTACTTTACTACATCCGCCAGCAAGTAGCAGGAGAATTGCAGCGCAGTATAAAAAAGATTGTAATCTTAACTGTGGCATAAGAAAGGCTATTTACTGTGTTTCACAATGATCATTTTGGCTTTTTCGGCAGGATTTGCCGAAGATTTGGCGCTTCCTACCAGCGCGATGGTATAAAAACCAGGTTCATGATTAGGCAATTCGCCACGAACATAAAGTTCTGGTCTGGCAATCAGATCTCTTCCTGTAAGTACCGGAATATCACTGGCCCAGGTTCCTGGGATTACAGATGGCGAAGAGCGGAAAGCCATGATTTGGTATGGCTTGGCCTCCGTAAAAGGCCTCACATAAGGGTATTCTATTGGAATCACACCAGGCTTCAGGTTATTGACCGCGGAAGTGTTGAAACCGAATACACTTGGAAATGCCTGAGCATTATTAGTAGTCAGTGTCAGATAAGGCATATCCGGACAGAGATTAAGGAAACGGATGGCAAAAGGAAAATCCTGTTTCCATCTGGAATAGGAAGCATCATCAGTGGCAGGATCAACATATACGCCACTCAAATCATTCGCAACTACAGCGATGGCTGCTTTACCATTTACATCAGGATACACCCAAAAAGTATGGCTGGTATTTGGGTCCAGTTTAAAATTAGTTGTGGCAATCACAGCACCTGCAGCATTCTTTGCTTCTACCTGATAATTTCCTATGAGGAAACGTGCTTGCTCAGTATGTGCGGTATAATCGATGGTTTTGTCTAGCAGATTGCCATTTACGCTAACTTGCATACCATTATTTCCAGGCATTGCGTTTACGGCCTGTAGTCTCCCGTAGCTGAGGTTTACCGGTTCTGATATGTCGTTGATGATCCGGAATCCATTCTGATATCCGGTTACCGTTTCGCCAGGATTCCCGGCAAGGTAAGGTATGCTGAACAATCTGGCGGCGACAACAATGGTGTAAACCCCACCAGGGGCATAAGTTTTAATGGGCGCATAACTAAGTGTAGTACCAAAAATGGTAGATGTTGCCGCATTCAATACATCAGGTCCTACGCCTGGCACCTGAATCCCAGTCTGAGTAAGTACTTTAAATTGATTGGTGCCATAAGGAACCTCAATATATTCTGAGTATTGACCCGGTTGGATGTTATTGGTTTTTGAACTTACGGATGTTCCATCTGCCCAGCTCAGGCTCATCGGTCCCAATAAATTCTCCATATTCTGATCAGGAAGAACGCTTGCCGAAAGGTTCAGAATCCTTATTTTGAAATTCGAAGGGTTTACCGGAGGGGCAACAGATCTTGGCACTTTCACAAATTCCGGTTGCCCGGTTACTCCGAGGTCTTTGGTTGGCAAGAGGTAATAATCTACTCCTTCCCGAATCTCTTCTTTAACATCCAGAATTACCGGTTTCCCCTCAAAAGCGTAACTCCTGGTTTCTAATAGTACTTTTGCAGCACCGTTGTTTAAAAGTTGCTGAGGGATAGACCAGGTAGTACCCAGTCTCCCATTGTCAGGAAAGAAAAGTGTGCCCGGATACTTTCCTGCCATTGGATCATTAATACCTCTGACTACATAATTGGTCAATGTATCTCCGTTTACCTGCACCTGATTGTAGCCGGCAAGATTCACAATCCTCAGAGAGGAACTTTTGCGCGTATCCGTTACTGTGCGATTGTCGTATGCAAAATCTGTCTTCTCTTTTTTACAGGCCACCGTGGCGAGCATCAGGAAAAACAGGCTATATTTTTTCAGTTCTTTCATGATTAAAACAAATTATAAGTGAATCCCATCATAAATTCGCTACCTCTTTTATACCCGCGATTCAGGTATTCATTACCATACCAGGTACCACCGGTTCCAGGATTAGCATACACTGTTTTGATGGATGGGTTGAGGAGATTTTTCATATATCCTTTGAAAACCACGTGTTTTAGGATACGCTGGCTAAATACAAAATCCAGTACCGGCACCGGGCGCGTATATAAATCCGGCTCACCAGTCAGGTTGATTTGTACCAATCGTTCGCCTACCATATTAAATGTCCCCGTAAGACTGGTTCCTGAACGCTTGTTATTATAGTTCAACCAACCATTCAAGGAATAAGGTGCCTGTTCAAACAAAGGACTGTTTTTTGGCGTATGCCTGTCCAAAGAACGGTTCGCCTCCAATCGTTCTGCAGATTTCTTAATCTCACTTTGTGCCAGTAACAAGTTGGAACCAATAAAGAAGTTTTTAAGCGGATCCCATAAGAGACCAAGATCTTTAACAATTTCAAGCTCCAGACCCCATACTTTACCAATGTTAGGATCATTTTCGAACCTGATGGTTGGGTACTCCGGGTAGGTTGCTGCCAAGCCACTGGTTTGAAGACTGAATACTTTGTACAATTGGTTTTCAATACGCTTACCAAATAAAGAGACTGCGATCACTTCTCCGTTATTCGGGAAATATTCCCATCTGAAATCCAGATTCTGGGTGTGTTGGTTAATCAGGTTTGGATTACCCACTACCAATCCCATCTGGAAAGCATCAAACTCAAATACATTGGTGATCTCTCTGAGTTCCGGTCTGGCAAGGGTGGTATTGTAACCTGCTCTGAAGTTCATTTTGTCCTGCAGGTTATAGGTTACGTTCAGGGAGTAATAAGGTTTGTACCCTACTTTATAAACAGAATTCGGACTGGTCAGTGACAATGGAATTCTTGTTCCCCCTGCTCCTGGTGCCGTTAAAGCCGGATCTAGAAATACCCCTGAAGTATCTACCGCAGATTGGATATTGGTCGATTCAAAACGTAGTCCACCTGTTAACCGCAGTGCTTTGGTAACTTTCAAATCCACCATAGCATAAGCTGCCTTGGTTTCAAAGAAGCCGGTATAGTTGTTTGGAGATTTCTGACTGTTGTACAAAAATCCGCCAACTGGTGCCGCACCTTCTCCTGCACCTCCTGCCATCGGGCGGATACCAATTACATCTGAGCTTACCAATCGATCCAAATTACCATCCACACGGTAAAGTGGCAATGAGCCCATAGCAGAGAAGTTTGATCCCGGAAGGAACAGTACGTTCTCTGTAAAATCACGGTCGCGATTCAGATAGTTAAACCCGGTTTTAAATTCCTGTTTTTCTCCAAAGAGCTTAAAAGGAATGCTGACATCCGCTTTATAATTGTAATTCGTTTCGTCCAGATTACGGTAACGTCTACCGTTTGGTTCTGCCTGGATGATGCCATAAGCACCAAATCCATTGACATAACCAGAAGAAAGCGCATATAAATGATCCGTATAAACATACTCGCCATTCGTATTACCGGGATCCGTTGCTGGTTTTCCATAATAAGCACCGCCTCTCGGCATATAATCCGCAAGGGTCACAAAACGATAATCCGGATCATTTTGTCCCGCTTTTGAACTGGCAATGTTATAACTCAATCGTGGTGAATATTCTCCTTGTAGAAACTTATGCTCTCCTTGAAGATTCAAGGTGTTTAGGGTACGGTAGGATTGTTTAAGCGAATAAATCGTACTGTTTACCTCACCAGGTAAACCGGTATATTCATATTTACCAAACATATTGGTTGCTTGCGTTTCTCCACCCCAACTACCCAGGTACTGCATACTGATCTCATGTTGTGGGTTAAAACGATAGGTTAGCCCCAATAAAGTCCCGTAGTTCAATGTTTCTGTACCTGTGTTTTCCTTATAGGTTTGGTATTTACCCATAAATAAGCTGTTCGGAGTAATGTAATTCGGGATATTCCTCGGACTGCTGACCTGTGCATTTCCAGTCACCACCCCTTGATAAATGCTGTATTGCTGTATGTCGCCACCAGAGATATCCGTAGTACGACGATAATAGTTTGCCCCTGCAATAACGCCCAGTTTGTGTTTTTTAAAGAGCGTATAGCTGTTTCCAAACGTAGCGGAGTACAATTGGTTAAGTGGCGTTTGCTTGTATCCCGTGGTCATCACTGGATCAAAACCTTGCATAATCCCGTTGATGCGGTTAACTTCCTGCTTCATTTCCGGACTATAGCCACTATTGGCAATCATATTCTGGATTTGTGGCAGCCCACCTTTATATTGTGTAGCAAGGTTTAGGAAATCCTGAGAAAGGTTTTTCTTGTTGATTTTTTCTCCCAAAAAGCCCATATCGCTATTAAAAAAGCTGTTGTGCTGGCCACCAATCCCGATGTTGGAATTAAATCCCGACTGGATAATCAAATCGAATACCATACTATCAGGCACAGATTTTGTTTTTAGCTCCACAATCCCTGCCGCAGCATCTGCTGGTTTATCGGGGGTTACAGTTTTATAAATCGTGATATTGTCTAATAACGAAGCCGGCACCAAATCCAATGGGATCGAACTGCGATCCGGATCAGAAGAAGCCAGACGAACGCCATTCAGCTGTCCAATCACACTTCTATCTCCTAAACCACGAATCGCGACATATTTATCATCCGTGATTGTAACCCCAGAAACCCTTTGTAAAGCTTGTGTGGTGGTAATACTCCCGGTACGTTCCATCTGGACCGCAGAAATACCGTCCTGTACCACTGCTGATTTTTTACGTTCATCGAGTACTGCAGCTTCCGTATTTGCTTTTCTTCTCGCCTGAACAGTGACTTCACTCAGTTGCGTAGAAGAAGCCGAAAGGTTGATAAAAAGGGCCTTCGTTTGCGCATCTACTTTCATTTCCCGGGATTGGTACCCCATATAGGAAATCACCAATATCCCTCCACTTTCGGGGATAGTGATTTTAAATACGCCGTTTACATCAGAAGAAACCGCATTATTGGTTCCTTTTAACTTAATGCTTACCCCAATTAAAGTTTCCCTCGTTTTCTGATCACTGATGGTTCCGGTAATGATAATAGGAACTGGTTTGCTATCCACCACTACGTAACCTTCTACCAGTTTAAATTGCAAACCAGTGTTAGCCAATAGTTTATTGATCGCTTCCCGAACACTGATCTGGCTGGCTACCAGGCTGACTGGCTTTTTCACCTTTTGCATGGATTGCTCCCTCAGTGAGAAACGGATATTCCCTTCCTTACCGATGGCAGACAGTCCCTGTGCCAGTGTCACATTCTCTAGTCGCAGGCTTATTTTATGATCAAGATCCTGACTCTTTACATTACTGGCCAGCAAGACACTTATAAAAGTAAGCTGAACCGCAATGAGGATAAAAGAGCATTTCATAATAAATCGAATTGAAGGATATAGTTTTAATCCTTTTTGCATATTTTTGAACATTACTGGTTAATTCGCTGCGAGGCGATGATCTGTTAAAAATTCCGTCACTGTTTTACAGCGGCGGGTTGATTTAAACCGTTAGGACGTCGAAATCACACGGTTTATAGACATTAAATTCGTTCCCTGCTCTCTTGGGCAGGGAATGTTTTTTTTGTAGACAATCTTACATAGCTTTCCTTTCTTGATTTTGTGTTTTAATAGACGCGTACTTTCCTTGTATTTTCGTCAATTCGATAGTTAAAATGACCGGTCGCCGCCAGCACTCTCATAATTTTATGAAGTGGGATGTCTGCTTTTAAAGTGACCGAGATCTTTTCCCTCTCTTTTGCTTTATTGTCAAAACTGATGGTCACATTATACCAGCGTTCTAATATGTTGGTGATTTCTTTCAGGGATTGCTGCTGAAAGCTGAGTCGGGCATCCTTCCAGTTACTAAGTTCTTCCGGGGCAACAGTACTCTTGCGAACTGCCCCCTCATTATACCTGACAGTTTGTCCAGGATTAAGGATAGCCAAAGCCTTACTTTCCTTCCCTTCATACTGATCTACACGAACTTTCCCTGTAGCCACCGCCACCATTAAGGCTTCGTTTTTAAAAGCTTCAATCTTAAATGAAGTACCGAGGACACGAGTTTGGATCGTCCCTGTATGGACAATAAAAGGCTGATGTGGATTGCGACTAACTTCGAAGAAGGCCTCTCCTTCTAATTTTACGGTTCTGGAACCTGATTTAAACTGCTCTGGAAAACTAAGCTTACTCCCTGCCCCCAAGTATACGGTAGATCCATCCGGCAGTAATATTTTGGAACGCTGACCTTTTGCATTGTTCAATTCACGCATAGCGATCTGCTCCTTTACCGGAGTTTTTTTTGAAGGAAAGATTTGGAATATACTTAGGCTAAGGATCATTAACGCCAACACCGCAGCATATGGCAGATAAGCTTGCTTCATCAACGATCTCCAAATCGGCTCAGGAACGCTTGCGTTTTGTACTGCCAGGTTTTCTCTGGCTTCCAGCTGTTGATAGAATTTTTGTAGCTGCTGATCCAGTCCAGCTTCGACCTGCCCCTCTATTTCAGGGAAGCCAGTCCAGTTTTCAGAAAGCACCTCATCAAATAATTGTTGCGTACCCGGCTGTAGCAACAATGCTTTTATTTCTTCCAACTCTACAACAGTACATTGCTGATGGATGTATTTTCTAATGAGGTTTTTATTTTTGTATGCTTGATCCATTCTTATTGTCCTTCAACTACCATAACACAGTTATTGGAGGACACCACCTATGGGATAGGAAGAATATTTTAAGAACCTGCATTTTTAATTCCAGAGAAGAATTACTGCAGAAGTAGCAGCATAACGAAGCCCAGGATCAGATCCGCATGTTCCTTCAATTGCTGGCGAAAAAAATGAAGAGAAGCCACCATATAGTTTTCTACCGTATTTACAGACAGGTCCATATTTTCGGCGATCTCCGCATAGGTCATGTTTTCTTCCCTACTCATTTGATACACCTTTCTTCGCTGCGGACTTAGCTTGCTTAACTTTTCTTGGTATACTTTTTCCAATTCCCTGCTGTGCAAGTCATGGTCGGCAGAACGACATATTGGCGTTGCCTTTTCAGTGACCTGTTCCAAAGGAACAGTGCTTAAGATCTTTTTGCGGTAATGGTTATAGATGGCATTTTTAATGGAGCGGTAAAGGTAAGCTTTCAGGTCATTTTCAATATCTACGGCTCCTTTCTTTTTCCAAAGGCCGAGCATCACATCCATAGTCAATTCTTCTGCGATAGTTGTCTCCCTTACATTTTTTAGGGCATAGCCATACAGTGGGCCATAGTAACGTTTAAATAGCACGTTATAAGCCGTAGTATTTCCCTGATGATACTGCTCTAATAATATTTTATCCCCTAATACGGTAATTGTTTTCGACATACTGATATGAAAGAAACTCTTCGAAACAAAAATAGTGGGACAGACGCGAGGGTATATTAAGGGAATATTAACTTATAGAGAACACTTTAACTCGGTAAGCATATGCACATTAGTCTTTCGTTAAATGTATATCTAGATATCAAAACATCTATATATTAACATATTTAAATATCAATATTTATTTAAATCTATAAATCAATACGCTTTTACATCAAAACACATAAGTATCTAAATACATTGACATAAAATCAGTCTGTTTACCGTAAAAATTTAACAGTTAAGCTATTGATTCCAACAAAGAACTCCTGAATTAACCTGATATTTGTCTTTATAAAAAAGACACCGATTAATTATGCAGCACCTGAGTACCCATAACTTTGTCAATGATTTTACTGAAGCTTTTGATGGAGATCAAAGCGGCGATCCGGAACCCCGTCAAACTCCCGGAGTTTTATACAGCAGGGTTTTACCCAGCCCGGTAAGGGAACCAAAATTATTGGCATGGACAACAGATCTTGCTGCCGAATTGGGCATTAGCGATCCTGATGAAAAGGACCTGAATATACTTGGCGGTAATGCGGTGAATCCTACGATGAAGCCTTATGCCGCATGCTATGCAGGTCATCAGTTTGGGAACTGGGCAGGTCAGTTAGGTGATGGCAGAGCAATCACCCTTGGTGAATGGCCATTAGCAAATGGCGAAACCTGGGAATTGCAGTTAAAAGGTGCTGGGCTTACCCCCTATTCACGTAGAGCAGATGGAAGAGCCGTATTGAGATCCTCTGTTAGGGAATACCTGATGAGTGAGGCAATGCATCACCTGGGAGTTCCAACTACCAGGGCATTAAGTCTGGTGGCAACCGGTGACCAGGTGAGAAGAGATATGTTTTATGATGGTCGTCCTGCCCCAGAACCCGGAGCAATTGTAATGCGCGCAGCGCCAAGCTTTTTACGCTTTGGTAATTTTGAAATGCTATCCGCCAGAAAAGAATATGATCATTTACAACAACTGGTCGACTGGACAATTGAAAAGTTTTATCCGGAGCTGACAGGTACTGATAAAACCCTGCAATGGTTCAAAAAAGTCATGGAAAGCACTGCGACTATGGTAGTGGAATGGCTTAGGGTTGGATTTGTACATGGGGTAATGAATACAGATAATATGTCGATTCTTGGACTAACGATAGACTATGGTCCTTTTTCTTTCCTTGATGCTTATGACCTGAATTTTAGTCCGAATACCACAGACCATCCCGGACGTCGTTATGCCTATGGCAAACAACATTCCATTGCTTACTGGAACCTGACTTGTCTGGCCAATGCGATTTCGCCTTTATTTGAAGATCCGAAAGAACTGATCAGTACAGTGGAAGGTTTTGGCCCCGTTTTCTATGAAAAGTTTTATGCGATGAAAGCCGCCAAGCTGGGATTAGATCAGGTACTAGCCGAAGAAATCCAACTGATTGATGATTTAGAAAACCTATTGGCGGAGATTCAACCAGACATGACCATCTTCTATCAACTCATGGCTGAGCTTCCAGAAGATTTGACCGACACTATTGGTATTAATGCTCATTTTGAACCTTCCTTCTACTATTCTTTAACAGCACCTCAGCAGGAATTACTTCATAAAAACATTATTGTTTATCAGGAACGCATGGCGAAGAACAACAGTTCAAGGAGCATTTCCAATGCTGAAATGAAAAGAAATAACCCAAGGTTTATCCTAAGAAATTACCTGTTATATGAAGCGATTCAGGAATTAGAAAAGGGAGATGATCAGCTCTTCAAAAAGCTTCAAAAAGCATTGCAAACTCCATATAGTGATGAACATGATGAGTTTTTTGTATTAAGACCGCAATGGGCAAATGAACAACCTGGTAGCGCTACACTTTCCTGCAGCTCTTAGCATAACAAATCATTGAGCCTATATTATAGAAATGCCTCCATAATTTTCTGAATTTTGGAGGCATTTTACATTTTATGAGCGATCTTTTTGATTAACTCATTGATGGAAAAGAAATTCCTTTAATCTTCCTGAATAGCTCCACCGCATAGATATCGGTCATGCCGGAGATAAAGTCAAGCACGCTTCGAATCTTGGCGTAAGTAGCTGTTTCCTGGGTTAGAAATTGCTTAGGGATCAGTTCCACTAGTTTTTTATGGTATTTTGATTCGTTCTGTAGATAGGCAGGAATAAACTCCTCCAGCAAACCACCCATTACTTTATAGCCGGCTACTTCAATCTGAACGACAGAGGCATAATTGTAGATCTTTTTATATGAAACCTTTTCGATCACTTTCATTTTCGAAAGGAACGGCTCCTCAATGGCATCCATCAGACTTTGATTAAAATCACCATTTAAGATCGCTTCCTGTTGTTCGTAAAATACATTAGAACATAAACCGATGAGTGTGTTAATTGATTTCGCCCGCATTAGGGTAATTTTAGCATCATCATCTTCAATAGTAGCCAGACGAGCAGGTAATTTAGGATCATTACATAAGGGCATCAGCAAGTTTTCTACTTCTGAGTAAGAAAGGATTTTTAATCGGTGGGCATCTTCCAGATCAATGATGTTGTAGCAGATGTCGTCGGCAGCCTCCACCAAATACACCAATGGGTGACGTTTATATACCATTGGATCATTCTGTACTTTTATCAGCTCCATTTCTATGGCAATCTTTTCAAAGCCACTCTGCTCCGATTGAAAGAAGCCATATTTCTTGGTATAGATATTGGCTTTGTTATGTCCGGCAAGCGCTGCACAAGGATATTTAGCAATTGCGGCGAGTGTGGCATAGGTAAGCGCAAAGCCACCGGTACCTTTTCCTGCGAAAGGATGTGTCAGGATCCTCAAAGCATTGGCATTTCCTTCAAAATTGATCAGGTCTTCCCATTCAGCTTTAGTCACCTGATTCTGATAAGCTTTACCATCACCATCGGTAAAATAATGAGAGATCGCTGCTTCTCCGGAATGGCCAAATGCAGGATTTCCCAAATCATGTGCCAGACAAGCGGAGGCAATAATATTACCTATTTCACACATCAATGGACAAGTCTCATCCACATTTGGATCTTGTGTTTTATATCTATTATAAAATATTGTCCCTAAAGACCTGCCTACACTGGCTACTTCTAAACTATGAGTAAGCCTGTTGTGTACAAATACACTCCCAGGAAGTGGGAATACCTGGGTCTTATTCTGCAGCCTGCGAAAGGGCGAGGAGAAAATGATCCTGTCGTAATCTCTTTGAAATTCTGACCTTGCTTCCTTTTGATTTCCAGCAAACCTATCTTCATTTCCCCAGCGTTTTGCCGACAATAATTTTTCCCAATTCATATAATGGATTCAATCGTTAATTCCTAGTTCATTAAACTTGATACAAAGGTAAAGGTAACAATGGCCTGATTAATGGCTATATTTACGGTTAATTTCTTTTCCCAATGACACACAAAACCAACCTTATTTTAGCTTTATTGCTTACCGTAACCCTTTCTTGTAAAACAAAAAAGACCATCGTAGCTACCCCTGCTCCAGTAGCACAAGGTAGTGACAAAGAGCTTGATAAAATGAAAAAAGATTTGCCTGATGACCAGATTGAACGTACGGATGGCGGAATCAAGTTTACCTTTAGTTCGGAAGTATTATTCCCTACCAATTCCTCTTACTTAAATGAACCTGCTAAAAAGAGAATTGCAGCAGTTGCCAATGTGATCAAGGATGAGCAGGCGAATCAAATCCTGGTTGAAGGACATTCTGATAAAACCGGAACAGCTACTTATAACCAATGGTTATCAGATAAACGTGCAGTATCAGTGAAAAATTTCCTGGTTAGTCAGGGAATCCCTGCAAACAGAATTAAAACTGCTGGCCTGGGTGATACCAAACCTGTTGCCGACAATAAGACAAAAGAAGGAAGATTACTGAACCGAAGAGTAGAAATCATCCTCTTAAAACCATAAGGTCCATCTGGATCTTTAAACCCTCCTCCGGGGGATTCTGCCCCCGGTTCCACCTTTTCCTCAAAATACCCCTTTCTTATTCCCCTGAATACTTTAAGTTTACAAACTGAACACGGTGTTTTTCAATTTTCAAACGTTTTGTTAAAACATTTGGATTATTGAAAATATGTTTATAGTTTTAAGGTAAGGAACATGAGTAAAAAAGAACTGGTAAAACAAAAGATCGGAAGATCAGCCATGCAATGCTTTGCAAAATTCGGATTAGATAAAACTACGCTTGATGATATTGCTCAAGCAGTTGGACTTAATAAGGCATCGCTATATTACTATTACAAGAACAAAGAAGACATATTCATTGAGGTGGCCCTTAAAGAAGGAGAAGATTTTATCAACTCTTTACAGGAAGCTACCCTACTTAAAGAAGGGATTGAAAACCGGATTGCTTTTTATCTGGAATCACGGTTTAATTATTATAAAAACGTATTGAACATGAACCGCGTTTCGGTGGATACGCTGAACAAGATCTTACCCCGTTTCTTTGAATTGTACAATGCCCTAATGAAAAGGGAAAAAATATTTGTAACCCAGTTATTGGGCAAGGCCGTTGAAGATGGAGAAGTGTATATGACGGATTTGGAAAACACAGCTTCCGTATTGATCAACCTTACTGATGCTTTGAAACATAGTGTAGAGCAACAGGCAATTTTAAAAGGTGAGACGGAAATTGATTATACCCAGAGTCTCCAGGACATTAAATTTCTGGTTTCACTGATATTTAAAGGGATAAAAAAATAGAACAACTCTAAAACCAGTTCATCAAGATTAACGCTGATCAACATGGAGGTTCTATTTGTGTGAGGGTGCTTTGCAGCATTTTACGTTGATTTTTTTTTAAGACAACCAAAACCAACCAAATATGAACAAGATCATGTTACTCAGCGTGATGCTTTATTTCTTTATGCCCGATTCCGCCTGGGCACAAAGCCTAATCAAGGGAAGCATTAAAAACAATGTGACAAAGGAACCCGCTTATGCGGTTTCCGTACGCATCAAAAACGGCACCGAAGGTACTTATACTGACGATCGGGGAAGATTCCAACTGAAGACTTCCAAAAAGCTCCCCATTACGCTACTCATTTCTTCCATTGGTTACGAATCTAAAGAAGTAACTGTTCAAAGTTTCTCTGAAAATCTGGATATCAGTATAGAACCAGCTTCTATGCTCGGACAGGAAGTAGTGGTTTCTGCCAGTAGAACCGTACAAAAGAAGCTGGCCTCCCCCGTTACCATTGAACAAATCAGCACAAAAGATATCGTCAATTCCCCTCAGCTGAATTATATGGACATGATTCAAGGCTTAAAAGGCGTGGATGTAACCGTATCCAGTATCGGTTTTACTAGTATTTCTACCAGAGGTTTCAATACCAGCGGGAACACGAATTTCACACAGATAGTAGATGGTATGGACAACCAGGCTCCCGGTCTGAATTTCCCACTAGGTTCAGCAATTAGTTTAACACAATTGGATGTAGACAATATAGAGGTGCTTTCCGGTGCTTCTTCTGCCCTTTACGGATCAAGAGGCTTGAATGGCACCATGGTCATGACGGGTAAAAACCCATTTAAATACCAGGGCTTAAGCGTACTGGTTACTCAGGGTGTGAACCATGTGAACAATAAGAAACACAATGACCCCGTTCCTGCCTCTCCCTATTACGATTGGACGATCCGTTATGCAAAGAAAGTAAATGAAAAGTTTGCATTTAAAGTCAATGCCCAATATACACAGGCAAAAGATTGGGTAGCCAATAATATGGACAATAAACGAGGTCCGGGTGATGCGCTTACCGATCCAAACTACGATGGAGTAAATATGTATGGCAGTGCTACTTCTGTAAATATCAACCCATTCCTAGAGGCTGCTTTAGCGGGAAACCCTGATCTTGCACCGCTAATCCAGCCTTTATTAACCAAACAAAACTATGTGGCCAGAACCGGTTATCCTGAGTATGGGTACCTGGATAATAAAGCCAAACTTTTTAAAGCTAATGCCGAATTAAGGTATAAATTCAATTCAAAGGTAGAAGGTATTTTATCCGGTACATATGGCACAGGGAATATCGTGTACACCAATGATACCAGATATCAATTGAAAGGCTTTAAAGTAGGCCAGTATCGCGCAGAAGTAAAAAGCGACAACTGGTTTGTACGTGCCTATACCACTTCCGAAAACTCCGGTCGGACGGTCATTGCAGGTCCTACAGCACAGTTGATCAATGAAGCATGGAAAACCAGCTATGATGGTGGTATGGGTGGCTGGTATCCTGAATACACAGAAGGTTTAATTACTTCACTAGCAGGCGGCGCTTCTTTCCTGGATGCCAATCTTGCTGCCCGAAGCTTTGCTGATCGGGGTCGTCCTGACGTTGGATCCCCACGTTTTAATCATTTGAAAGATAGCATCAGCGGCACGCCAATCTCTGAAGGAGGAACCTTGTTTTTAGACCGCAGTAAGCTTTACAATGCGGAAGCACAATACAATTTTGCAGAAGAGATCAAGTTTATGAGTGTAATTGCAGGTGTAAACTGGCGATTATATAGCTTAAATAGTAAAAACACACTATTCCCAGATAAAAATAAACCGATCAATGTAAAAGAATATAGTGCCTATGTGCAGTTGGCGAAAAAGGTATTAGATGATAAACTGAGTTTAAGCACCTCGTTCCGCTACGATAAAAACAGCTTATTCTCTGATCCGAAAGTAACTTCGAGAGCTTCGGCCGTATTTGAAGTCGCCAAAGAAAACTTCATCCGCTTCTCCTACCAGAATGCTTATAGCTTCCCATCGAATATCCAGGCCTTACAAAGCACATTGAATGGTGTCAACAGTTATTCTTCCGGAGGTTCTACCTTACTGCTTAACGGAACATATGAGTTCGACAAATACCCACCATACACCTTGGAAAGCGTCAATAAATACCGTGAAACTGGTGATGCAGGTGTATTGCAGCGTTTCGAATACAATGACATTAAACCACAGTCTGTGAATGCTTTTGAATTGGGCTATGCCGCACTGATCGGTAAAAGAGTGATTTTTGATGTACTCGGTTATTTTTCTACCTGGAAAAATTTCATCGGCTATGCCAATGTAGCCAATACCCCGGGCACTAATGATGTAACAGCCTTTAATGACCAAAGCACTTATTCCATTTATAATATTGCCTTTAATGGTGGCCAGACTGTAAACACCTATGGTTATGCTGCCAGTGTGAGTGTAGACCTTGGCTATAATTTCCTGACCAAAGTGAACTATTTTTCTGATCATCTGAAAAATAAAAACAATAGTCAGGTGAACAATTTCAATACGCCAAATTACCATATCAATCTGGAGTTTGGCAACAGTGGCTTTGGAAAAAAACAAGTATGGTCGTTCAATACCAGTCTACGTTATAAACCAGGTTATTTATATGTGGTTTCTGGCGGTCTGGCAACAGGAAATGTACCTAGCTCAGCAGTACTTGATGCACAAGTAAGTTATAAATTAATCAAGGCCCGTTCTGGTATCAGACTAGGCGCAACCAATATCACCAATAAATACTACTCTACCGGTATTGCCAATCCTAATATCGGAGCCGTTTATTATGTGACTTATGCCTACAATATTTTTTAATCGCTAAACACAAAAAATCAAATATGAAACAATCTATCCGCGCGGTATTCCTCTTGCTCCTGGCCACAGGAATGTGGAGTTCCTGTACTCAAAAGTCAGGCCCGCAGAACCAGTACAAAACCGTCCTTACCTTCAACCCTGGGGAAGAAGCTAAAATTGAAGAGGCCTTTTTATCATTAAAAGATAGCACCAGCATTATGCTGAAAGCTGGAAATTATAAATTCGACAACCTGAGTATTGCACAAGTCAACCACATTTTGATTCAGGGGGAAGGCCATGATAAAACCATCCTTGATTTCTCTAGTCAGAGTCAGGGTGGCGAAGGGATACGTGTAACAGATGTAAAAGGCTTTACGATTGATGCGATGACCATTAAAGATTCCAAAGGAGATCTCTTGAAAATTAATAAAAGTCGCGATGTGACAGTAACCAACCTACATGCGGTTTGGAGCAAAGCTGATTCTACCAGTGGTGGCTATGCCATTTATCCGGTGATGTGTAAAAATGTACTGATTGAAAACTGCTATACAGAGGGTTCTTCTGATGCGGGTATTTATGTAGGTCAGACGGATAGTGCCATCGTGAGAAAATGTAAAGCAGCTAAAAATGTGGCCGGTTGTGAGATAGAAAACACTTCCAATGCGCAGGTTTATGACAACGAGTTTTACAACAATACTGCAGGGTTCTTAATCTTTGACTTACCTGACCTTTCCCAAAGAGGGGGGCATGTGAAGGTCTATAACAACAATATCCATGACAATAATTTCAGGAATTTCGCAAAAGCAGGTAGTTTCGGAACCACATGGGGTGTAGGGAATGCTTCACCTGGTAGCGGAATCATTATTCTGGCCGCGTCTGATATTGAAATTTATAACAATAAGATCACCAATAACAATACCTCATCTATTACTATTGCCTCCGGTTTTGCTGTGGATGAGAAGGCAGGAGAAAAAATAAATGCAAACTACTCTCCTATTCCTAAAAACATTAATATCCATGACAATACGATAGAAATGGGTCCGGCTTTCCCGAAACCTGCTTACGAACACCGTATTGGTCAGCTATTAGTGGCTACAGAGGCACAGCTAAACAAACTTGATCCTACTCGTAAGAACAAAAGGATTCCATTGATCATGTATGATGGAATCACCAGTAATGTCCTGACTAAGGGTACAGCACTTAATCCAGATTCTATCTGCATCAAACAGCCGGGCGACAATGTCTTCGTGAATGCAGATTTCCTGAATATTGCCAATCCTGCAAACTGGAAACCCAATACAAATATCAGCCCATTCCAATGTAAATAAACAATGCGAAAGACCTATATTTTTGGCTCCCTGATCCTGTTCGGCATCCTTTTATCGGTGCTGACAGAACAGGGATGCAAAAACAAAACGACAAATACATCCGCTGCAACAACAGATTTTCAGTTTAAAGAAAAGCTATCTGATTATGGATTTTTTAAAGGGAAGCTTACAGACTTAAAGCCTGATTCCGGTATCATACATTATGAGCTTAGCACCCCATTGTTTACCGATTATGCTATAAAAGATCGTTTTATCGTTTTGCCAGCAGGCGCTAAAATCAAGTATACCGAAGAGGGTGCCCTGGATTTTCCGGACTCCACAATTATCGTTAAAAACTTCGCTTATACTAATGTAGCCCATCAAAAGATCATGATTGAAACTAGATTACTGGTTAAAGATCCGAAAGATAAAAACTGGAAAGTGATGAATTATCTGTGGAATAAAGAGCAAACAGATGCAAAAAAACACATTACCGGAGCTAAGGTGCCTATTACTTTATTAGATGATAAAGGGAAAGAGTATTTCACCAATTATCAGGTACCTAATACCAATGATTGTAAGCGTTGTCACATTAAGGATGGTATTTTAACGCCAATTGGGCCAAAGGCTAGAAATCTGAACTTTACCCTGCCGGGGCAAACGAAGAACCAATTGAGCGAATGGGTTGCTCATGGACAACTCACAGGTTTACCAGAGCTAAGCAAAGTACATCAATTGCCAGTTTGGACGGATGCTAAGAACTTTACTTTGGAGCAAAGAGCAAGGGCTTATCTGGACATCAACTGTGCGCATTGTCATACTAAAGGCGGTGATGCTTACAATACGGGGCTTTTTCTGGATTACACAGAAAAGAATCCAGATCATTTAGGCTTTAAAAAAGCACCGGTATCTGCCGGAGGTGGTGCTGGTGGACTGGATTATGACATTATTCCAGGGAATGCAGATCAGTCGATTTTATACTACCGAATGAACAGTACAGAACCAGGAACAGCCATGCCGGAACTTGCGCGTACCTTGACTCATAAGGAAGGAGTTAATTTGATCAGGGAATGGATCAACAGCTTGCCAAAAACCAAATAAAAAACAAAAGCCCTGACATCCATCGGGGCTTTTGTATCAACTAAACCTAAACTTATAAATACTAACCAAATATTTATAGCGCAAAACTAAGGTTGCATTGTAAAGTTCAGGTTAAGAATATATGATCTATAAAGTTTTATTTCTTTTCCGGAATTTCTTGAAGAACTTGTAATAAGTACCCCCAGAACTTCTGTACAGAAGAGATTTTGACACACTCATCAGGAGAGTGGGCACCATGAATCGTAGGGCCAAAAGAAATCATATCCATACCTGGAAGATGGGCACCCAAAATACCACATTCTAATCCCGCATGACAAGCATTTACATTTGGTTCTGCATTAAATGTAGTCTGATATAATTTGGTCATTAACCTTAGAATATCTGAATCTGCATTAGGTTTCCAGCCTGGATAATCTCCGCTACGGGAAACATCGCAACCCATGTTTTCCAATGCTGCACCTACTGCGAAAGCCACATCATCTTTGGTGCTTTCCACACTGCTGCGTTGTAATGATTGTGTGATAAATTCACCACCTTTGATGATCACTCTTGCCAGGTTTGAAGAAGCTTCTACTAGGTCTTTAATGTCTGGGCTCATTCTGAATACACCATTTGGCAAGGCATAAATCGCATTAACGATTTTTACGAAGTCCACTTTTGTCATTCCAAATTTCGGAAGTTCAATTTCTTCGATGTTGATGTTCATCGCCGTTTCAATACTTTTATATTCTTCTTTTAATACCGCAGTGAAATCTGCGAAGCAAGATAAGAAAGCTTCCTTTTCTGCCATAGGAACCGCAACAATGGCTTTAGATTCGCGAGGAATCGCATTTCTTAGACTGCCACCATCTACCATACACAATTGCAGGTTCGAGGCTTTAAGCGCCGCATAGAATATACGGTTCATCAGTTTATTTGCATTACCTCTTCCTTTGTGAATGTCCATTCCTGAATGTCCACCTAATAAGCCTTTAACAGTAATTTGGTAAGCTAAATGGTCATTCGTTACTGGAAGTTGTTTATAGTTATAAATACTATTGGTATCTATTCCACCGGCACAGCCAATGGTCAATTCATCATCTTCTTCTGTATCCAGGTTCAACAAAATGGTTCCTGTAAAGTTTGAAGGGTCTAATTCTTTAGCGCCGGTCATACCGGTTTCCTCATCGATGGTAAACATCGCTTCAATAGCAGGGTGTACGATGGTTGAAGAAGCAAGGATCGCCATAATGGTGGCTACACCGATGCCATTATCAGCTCCTAATGTTGTTCCATTAGCACGTACCCAATCGCCATCCACAAACATTTCAATTCCCTGTGTAGCGAAGTCAAAGTTGCGGTCGCCATTTTTTTGATGAACCATGTCCAGGTGTGATTGCATGATCACCGTTTGCCTGTTCTCCATACCTGGAGTAGCGGGCTTCTTGATCACCACATTACCTGTCTTGTCCTGAATGGTCTCCAGCCCTAAGCTGTGGCCATATTGAACCATGAATTCAATCACACGTTCTTCTTTTTTTGAAGCGCGAGGCACTGCATTCAAAGCAGCAAAATTACTCCAAAGTTCCTGAGGTTCTAAATTTTTGACTTCCATTAAATCTCTTTGTTATTTGGAGCAAAGCTAGAAAAACTAGGGCGATATTTCTGCAAATGATCCCAAATGAAAAGTCGGGGCATAAAAAAAGACCGTACCGGTGTTTGAAACAACCGGCACAGCCTTCAGATATTAAACAAGGTTTGTTTACATTAATATCCTGGATTTTGTAACAGGGAGGTATTCTTATTCACTTCATCTCTACTGAAAGGTCTGAAATAGATTTTATCCAACCATATGCGGTTTTCCTGCGCTGTCTCTACAGTAGGCGTATAGGTATAATCGTAAATTGTAGGATCATAACGATAAGTCGTTGCCAGTGTTTTACCTGGTTTAAATTTACCGGTTACCTTGATGTAGTCTGTTTTTCGACCAAGAGCTTCTTTGCCGATCAGCCATCTTCTTGCATCATGGTAGCGTTGTTCTTCATATACCATTTCAATTCTGCGTTCCTGACGGTAGGCTGCCTTTAATCCATCTTTATCAGCGACAGTTATAGCAGGCATCCCGGATCTGAAACGAATCTGGTTTAACCAGTTCTTCGCTTCAGGCAACTCATTCAATTCGATACATGCCTCAATATAGTTCATCACCGCTTCTGTGTATCTAAAGAAAGGCCAGGGTACGAACTGAGGATTAGAAGCATCTACAATATTAGGATCAGGATCCGTAAATTTCTGAGTATAATAACCGGTCCAGCTACCATTCCAATCTTCAATCTCGCTGGAACGAGTGTCCAGACCTTTGTAGGTAACTAGTTTATCCTTCACCATCAAATCATATTCTCCTGTTTGAATCTGATTGGCGGGATCTAAGTCTCCAACCACCTTATTTCTTGGTTTCCAACCTGCACCATCATACAATACTGTGGCATAAAAGCGTGGATCACGGTTTTGGTAAGGATTTGATTTTTGCGCTGGATTTGACCAACTGAACTTGGTACCATCGATCATCTCATAATCATCTACCAATAAACCAATAGGTGTATTTCCTGCCCAATTGCGGTAACCATTCGGGCCATTTGCTCTACCGAAACGCATGTCACTTCGGTCAATAAAGTACCTTGCAAAGATCAGTTCTGAAGCTGCCGCAATATCCATTCCTGGCGCTTTACTTCCTCCAGCCATTGCAATACTTTTATAATTCAAGCGACCATTTTCAGGAGTCTCCGGAGCGGTAAGTCCCATTTTGTATCCTTTACCGGCATTCATTACCACTTGTGCTGCATCTTTTGCGGCTTTCCAACGTAGCGCCTGACTATCAGTGTCATCATAAGCCAATAATGCCAATACTTCAGAAGTTGGGGTTGGACCGCCGAAGTCTAATTTCGAAAGTCCTGTTCTGGTGTGTAAATCACTTGCTGCATACAATAGTACCCTTGATTTCAAAGCCAAAGCAGCTAACTCAGTACCTCTTCCTTTATCCATGGTTCTTTTTGATAACAAGCGTTGAGCGTCCTCGCAATCTTTCAGGATAAAGTCTGTACATTCTTTGTATGTTGATCTTTTAATCTTAAAATCATCAGTAAGGACATAAGTTTTACTCACCAGTGGAATACCACCGTAATACCTCAACAGCTGATGATAAAAATAAGCACGCATAAAATGGGCTTCTCCCAGCAACCTATCTTTCAGTGACTGATCTGTTATGCCATTATTTGTACCTCCTAATCTTTCAATAGTCATGTTGCAATCTCGAATGCGGTTGTACATCTTTTTATAACCCCATGTATCGTCTACCCAACCTAATGTTGATGGGTTGATTGTACTGGAATTGATCAAATCAATTCCACGATTTGGGTGTGTAAATAAAGACTCATCAGACACTGAACTGAGCATCTGCTCAGAGAATCCGCCGTCATTAAGGCCACGGTAAATGTCTGTCACGAAAGCCTGAGCCAGGCCACCGTCTTTCCAGATCTGCTCAGCATCGATCTTATCTGGTGGGGGTACATTCAGGAAGTCCTTTTTACAGCCTGACACCAGAACTGCCATTATCGCAATTGAGAATATATATTTATTTCTTATGGTTGATTTCATCGTTCTATATGTTTTTATTCCTGATCAGGATTCCATTAAAAAGTAACTTTAACACCGGTATTAATTACCCTTGCCTGAGGATAATATTGTGAACTGGAATTTGTTGATTCCGGGTCCCAAATTTTGATCTTATCCACGGTAAACAGGTTAAGTCCGCTGACATAAAACCTCAATGCGGTTAGTCCTAATTTTTTACTGATTTTATCTGATAAAGAATAGCCCAATTCCACGTTTTTCAAGCGCACATAATTATTGCTACGAATCCAGTAGTCGTTTCTCGCAGCATTGTTCATGTCGGTATAATACGTCTTTCCACGGTTAGATAAACGCGGGTTTTCCGAACTTGGGTTGTCAATCGTCCAGCGGTTTTTATAAGACCATTCCAGGAAATTTCCGATATCTCCTGACTCCGTTAAACCAATAATCTGAACGCCACCAGTAGCCCCCTGCACCAATACAGAAAGGTCGAAGTTTTTATACTGCAGGTTGAAATTCAAACCACCTGTAAAGGTTGGTGTACTGGTTTTATCCAATCTAATCTGATCATCAGCATTGATTTTCCCATCGCCATTCCGATCTTCAAATTTCATATCACCAGGCAACAAGTTTGGCGTAATCGCACTATAGTTGATCTTATTTGCATCAATCTCGGCCTGATCTCTAAATACACCAGCAAAAGTATAAGCCAATTCTGTTCCTGTTGGCATACCCGTAGAACGTTGCCATTCCGGGGCACCAGGTGTTTCATCCCAATACACGATCTTATTTTTAGAATAACCACCGTTTACGCTTACCCCATATCCCAACTCACCAACCTGATCATTATAGCTCAGCTTAAACTCAAAACCGCGGTTATCTACTTTCCCCAAATTTACTGGAGGCAATTTTTCCGTGATTCCTGAACTTTCCGGTACCGACTTATCCTTTCTAATCAGGATATTGGTCCTTTTATTGTAGAAATAATCAAATTCAAAAGCCAGCTTATTGTCGAGGAAGGAAGCATCTAAACCCACATTCAGGTTATTGGCCACCTCCCATGTAAAGTCTGGATTGGGTACACTTGCTTCAAAGACAGTTCTGGTGATCTTGTCGTTGATCACATAGTTAGAGAAGCCACCTGTACTCAGGTATTGGTATTCTGCCAATGCCGAGCCAAAATAGGCTTCGGCACCCATTTGTCCCCAAGAACCTCTAAATTTCAAGTTGTTTACAAAGCTTACATTTTCTTTGAAGAAAGGCTCTTCAGACATACGCCAGCCTACAGATACGCCAGGAAAGAATCCAAATCGCTTGTTTGGCGGGAAGATATAAGAACCGTCTACCCTCCAAAGGAACTCTGCCAGGTATTTTTCTTTATAGTTATAGCCTACACGCCCAAAATAGCTTAAGCGGGCTCTTTTGAACAAGTTATTAGGTGCATCGGTTGGATTACCAACAGTTTGTTCCTGATCATCACCAGCCAATAGTTCTTCTAAATCAGTGGATAGAAAATACCTTCTGGAGGCATTGAATCCATCGTTATTCACCTTTTCACTGGTTACACCAGCCATTAAAGCCAGTGAATGCTCGCCAAACTTCTTATCATAATTCAACATCGAAGTTAAGTTAATGGCCAATTGCCCACCTGCGGTCTCCGATAAACTGGCGTCTTTGCGCTCTGAACTCACTGTACCTACGAGTAATGGCGTTTTTCCATCTGCTTCGAAAGAAGTCTTATCCCAGGAATACAATGTCCATGGGGTCTGCCATCTCTTCGCGCGACCGGCAAATTTATCAATAGCTGCTGTTCCGGTAAACTTTAAGCCTTCCACTCCAGGGATTTTGATCTCCACCTTACCAGTTGTTTGAAAATAATCTCTGGTATCTTTTAAGTATCCGGTTTGATCTGTTGTGGTCACATAAGGATTATATCCGAACTCAATTGCTGGTCCTGGTAAGCCATTTGGCCAAACCTCCATCTGTGTAGGTTTTCCACGCATGATCATTCTAAAGATATCGCCGGCACCTACGGTAGGGAAGTTTCTCAATTCTTCTCTTGCGGTAACCCCCAATGAGGTGGTGATGTACTTATTCAGCTTGGCTTCAAGGTTCACCCTCATGTCGTACTGCTTATATCCAGTAGCTGATTTTTTATAATAACCGTCCTGATCCAGGTATCCCATAGAAACCAGGTATCTGATGTTTTCTGCCCCTCCGCTCAATTGAATATTGTGTCTTTGTTGAGGCGACCAGTTTTTAAGTGTGGTTTTGAACCAATCTGTATTTGGGTAACGTAAAGGATCAGATCCATCACGAAAGGCTTGCATTTCTGCTGGTAGATAAGCTGCCGTTACTTTTCTATTATTATCCGTTCTTTGATATTCCCCTGTATTTTTTATGGCTTTCCATGCCGCATCCCATTGATTAACCGGTAAATCCGAACTAAAGATTTTCAGTTCATTTAAGATCTCTGCGTATTGCACAGAATTGGCCATTTTTGGCGTCCGCGTAGGTTGTTGTAAACCATAAGAGAAATCGTAGGAGAACTGTGGTTTACCACTTTTACCTTGTTTTGTAGTTACCAGGATTACCCCATTTGCTGCTCTGGAACCATAAATGGCGGCAGAAGCATCCTTTAAAACAGAAACACTTTCTATGTCGTTAGGATTTAGACGCTCTAAACCTCCTGCTCTGTTTGGTACTCCATCTATTACAATTAAAGCGTCGTTATTTCCTAAAGAGTTCACTCCACGAATACGGATGGCAGAACCATCATAGCCCGGCTCACCGCTAGATTGAATAGCAGTTACCCCCGGCATACGTCCTGCTAATGAATTTGAAAGGTTTGCCGTAGGCGATTTCGCCAATTCTGAGCCTTTCACAGAAGCAATTGCACCAGAAACGACTGCTTTTTTCTGCGTACCATAACCTACCACTACAATTTCGGAAAGGTCTTCTGCCTTTTCAGACATGGTTACATTGATCACAGGCCTATTATTTACCGGAATCTCCTGGGTTACATAACCCATATAGGTAAAAATAAGGGTACCATTATCAGGAACTTTAATGCTATAATTTCCTTTAGCATCTGTCATAGTTCCCTGTGTACCCCCTTTAAGTTTAACACTCACCCCAGGAACACCTCCTCCTGTGGCATCAGTAACCGCTCCTTTCACGATCACTTCTGCCATTCCAGAATTTTGTGTGCGGATCACCACTAACTGGTTCTCCAAGGTTTGAAATTTCAATCCAGTACCTTCTAAAAAGATCTTCAGTGCATCCAGCACCAGGATATCGCTTTCTACAAGGGTAATGTTTTTATTAAGGGGCAGGTCGGTTTCACTGTATAACAGTCTGAAATTCCCTTTCTTTTGGAGGATGCTCAAGGCATCCTTTAACTTCACCTTTTTCAGGTCGAGATCAACCTTAGAATATTGTGAATAAGTAGACGCCGAAACTTGCAAACACAAGACGAACGACAAAACAAAGCTCCAGTTTAACATCAATAGAATTTTTTTTCGGGAAAATCCGGCACATAGAACTTTATTGCACAGTTCTTTTTTTTTCATAGATTTGTCAATTTCAAAGTTAAAAATCTGATAATGGTAGTTTTAACTACCGCTTGAAGGTTGGGAAAGGGGGAAAATGTTGGCGCATTTACTCCCTTTTTTTGTTAGTAAATAATTACGTCATCTGCTTTTAGTTTAAAGTGAAATGGTTTGATTAATTGCATGGCGGTTAAGGCCTCTTTAATATTTTCATTTTTCAGTACTCCCGTAAAGCGATAATCCTTAGGAATACTGGCACCGAGTTCAATATGTACATTAAACCAACGCTCTAACCTTGGCTTTAAATCTTCCAGTGATTCATTTTGAAACACTAGCATATTGTCTTTCCAGGAGGTTTCTTCTATATATTCAGATCCGGCAATACGAACCGGTATAACATGCTCCACCATAAGATCCAATGGCATATCTTCTTCCTGTTTTCCGTTTTTATTTAAGTGCTTTTTTTGTGGTGTACTGGTCGCAAACTTTTCTGAAGGTTTCAGAATGATCTTTTGAGCGGGTTGGTCGTTCATAGACAATTCTATAGAACCTCGCAACAGGGTAGCTTCCGTCCCCTTATCTTTTGCATAAGCTTTTACATTGAATGCCGTTCCCAATACTTTGACCGATAGCTTTTCTGTACGCACTAAAAAAGGTTTATTCTTACGGTGCGACACATCAAAAAAGGCTTCTCCATCAAGGTAAACTATCCGCTGTGCCTGATCATCCAGCTGACTATCATAAGACAAGCTGCTTTCTGCGTTAAGCCACACCAGTGTGCCATCAGGAAGTAAGATCTTTTTGCGAGTCCCCTTACCGCTGAACACCTGCGTATCAAATTCTTTAGCATTATTTTTCAGGTAAAAGAAAGAAGCCATAGCAATGATGCATATTCCGCAGGCAACACCAAGAAGGCTGAGGTGTGTTTTGAACCAGGAGCTAAGTTTAATGATTTTCCCTTCCGGAGCTTGTTCCGATGTTAAATTTTCTTCTGACACAGCTTTTTGAGCTGCGATTAGGCCTGAGGATTTTTCCTTCCCTAAGGGTGATGGATTAGATTCGGATTCCGGGGACTTAAATCCAAGTTCAGCCCTGAATTTCAGCTCATGTGCCTCATAAAAGGCATCCAGCTCTTGCTCATCCATCTCGGACATTCCATCCTGTTTAGCCCAGATTTCAGAGACAACTTCGTCAAAATGCACTGCATCGGAAAAGGAAGTCATGAGTACTTTTAACTCTTCCAATTCGCGCGCCGTAGCCTCATTAGCCTGTTTACGGGCCAACAGTTCTATGATTCTGTTATTATCCATAAGGATGGTTCGTTCTGAAGTTTATATTGGTTGTAGGTATAGGACAATATTTTTCAGAAAACTCCCTAGTGGATTCGTAAAAAAAATAAAATAAATTATTGGAGGTGTACTTCCATCTGTAAAACTACTGCCAGTTTTTTTAGGGCAGTGACCAAATGGGCATCTACAGTTTTGACAGAAATATTCAAAAGATTAGCCGTTTCTTTATAGCTGAGGCCATCTTCTTTGATCAGTTTGAATACCATTTTACACTTATCAGGAAGGGATTGGGTGGCCCGTTCCAATCTTTTCTTTAGCTCTCCATTGATCAGCAATTGTTCTGGATTTAAAGAATCTAATGCCACTTCGACCTCAATATCATCTATAGAAACCAGTTCATGCCTGGCATGTTTGTTTAAAACATTCAAAGAAAGGTTCCTTGCAATCACCAGCGCATAAACCTTCACATTTTCTACTTCCGGTAAATTCTTCCTGTTTTTCCATAGGGTGATCATGACATCACTGGCCACTTCTTCCGACAACTCTTTAGACTTCAAGAGACAATAACTGAAACGATACAATACCGGAAATAAATATTTGAAGAACTGTTTGTATGCAGTTGCGCTATCATACAAGGCAATGTGACTAATCAGGTTATTTAAGTCGGATGAATGCTTGGACATTGTGGTTTGGTTTGGTTTGATTAATTCAAATGTAACATTTTTACGATACCATCCAAATATTTCTATATTTACATAAAATAGAACTTTCTGATTTTAAAACTGTTACTTGTCCTAATCTATAGTGTTATTTGTACATTAACAAGAAAATTATTAAATGTATAAACAAGCCATTTTATTTTATAAAACAAGCTGGCCTGGACTGATATTGATGCTCATTTTCAGTTTCTGCTTATTTTTCGGCTTCTTCAAAGCCGCCGCTCCCAATTTATTTTATGAAAAAGAAAGGGGAACAATTGATACCGCCAAAATTGGTATGGGTTATTATCAAAACAACCATACGGTCTCTCTAAAACTTCGGGAAAAAGAAAGCTTGCTGGAACAGGATTATCCGATGTGGTGGTATGCGCCGCACCCTACTGCCAAAGACTTAAAATCAGGCACAGAAATTACAGTTTACAAAAAAAAGGATAGCCCTCGTTTTTATGGGATCCACAGTGATAAACATACCATTCAACCCGCCTGGTTTGATATTTTAACCAGATATTTCAACTCCAGATTACCGCTATTCCTAATGATCAGCTGTCTGATTCTAGTCTCCATATACCACTTTCAGGAACTGATTAAAAACACCTGGTTATGGCTTCCATATGCAACCGGAATCCTGGTTTTTCTGGTTTTCTGGGGCTATCTAAATGTGATCATTTTCCTGATCGTCGCCAGCATTTTGCTGAAGTATATTTTGAAAAAAAGAAAAGACAGAATCAGTAGTCAGCCCACAATTTCGTAGCAAATTGCTGAACTGAAATTAAACCCATTCTTCTAAAAAAACAAGCATTTCTGACAATTAATAATTGAAAAAGAATCCATATTGTATTCGGGAAGAGTGGCTGGTTCGGATAGGTTTGGGAAGGGCTTCAGTTAGGGTTGGCTTAGGGTTGCAATACTCTTTACCTATACTAACCCTAAGCCAACCCTATCCGAACCCTAACTGAACCCAGGTCTCTTCAACTCCAAAACCAGGAGCCTTTAAATTTTTGCTACTCTTGAAGCAAGCTTAAAAAACACAGGCTGAATTCAGCATAAATCGCAGGACAACTAATTGATTTGGAAGTATTTTGCAATTAACGTAATTTTGTAAACTGCTAAGGGGATGATATCAAAATAAGCAATACTTACATGAGGATGAGGAAAGAGAAAATGCCTGTATTTGTACAGGTGATGTATGGTACAGTAATCAGCTTAAGCTTTTTCAGATTGGCACTTGAAATCCCTGGCAATTTAAGATTGGTCAATTCATATCCTGAATTCATCCATTTCCTCACAGGCCCTTCTTTTTTCAGATTGTTGTTCCTATTCCTGACCTTCCTATTGATTCTACAGGAATGGGTGATGCAGGAACAGGTAAAACAGTCAAAAACACAAAGCCTCTGGCGTTATTTCCCACAGCTTATGGCTTTATTTTGTGTTTCTCAACTCTTTATTTCCGTTGAAACCTTACACCTGAAGTACTGGTATGCAGCTGCTCTTGGCTATACGATCAGTAATGCCTTTTACTTCTTTTTGATTAATCGGGAGAAAAACCGCGCCATTAATGCGGTGCATTATGTCAGGTATCTGCTTCAAATATTCCTACTGGAAATATTTTTCTTTATCATTCCTACTGATTTCATTTGGAAATTCTACCTTATTGCCGTGTTGCTCAGCGCTTATTTACTGATATTTTTCTCCTGGCTAACTAAAGTCCTTGTTCTGTATTTCCAGCTGCAGGAAAGCCCTGAAAGCCCAAGACCCGAATACCAACCGGTTTTAAATCCTCAAGACTAAATCAGTTGGTTTAAAATCAGTACGCCAAATAAGCCTATTACCGCTACCAAAGTCTCCATTACCGACCATGAACGGATGGTTTCTTTAATACTCAGGTTAAAATATTCTTTAAACATCCAGAATCCAGGATCGTTCACATGAGAGAACATCAAGCTTCCTGCACCAATGGAGAGTACCATCAGCTCTGGATTTACATTAGAATTGATCATAAGTGGTGCAATAATCCCCGCAGCAGTTAAGCCTGCAACTGTTGCGGAACCCAGACATACCCGGATCACCGCAGCAATCAACCAACCCAAAAACAAAGGCTCTATAGACCATGCCGCCAATACATTACCAATTTCCAGACTCACTCCACTATCTGAAAGAATTTGTTTTAAGGCTCCGGAACCCGCAATAATTAATAAAATCATCGCTATATCTTTTACTGCCTCTCCATAAATCGACATCACCTCCTTCATGCTTTTACCCATTTTTATCCCTAATGTAAAAGTGGTTAGACACAAGGTGAGCAGCATTACTATCGAAGGTTCTGCTAAAAATCCAGCAAATGTGGTCACTGAAGAATTGTCTTTAAACAGCAACACACATACCGTAGTTATCGCCATTACAATGACAGGTAATAAAGCAGAAATGAAACTGTTCCAGGCACCCGGCAGCTTGTCTTCAGGTAAATCCTCAGATTGAAAGGTTTTTAAAGGGACAGCTACAATAGCTTTCAATGTTCTTGCATACAATGGACCGGCGATTACAATTGCAGGAATGGCCAATAAAATCCCGTAAAACATAGTCATCCCCATATTCGCATGAAATTGTAGCACCAATGCGGCAGGAGAAGGATGTGGCGGCAAAAAACCATGGGTAACCGACAAAGCAGCCAACATAGGTAAGCCCAGATAAACAGCAGGTAGCTTATACTTATACACCACCGAAAAGATCAGGGGTACCATCAACACAAAACCGACATTGTAAAACAAGGGAATTCCAATGATAAAACCTGTCGTCATCAACCCCCATTGAATGTATTTACGTCCAAAAACTTTCATCATGACTGAGGCAATTTTTTGTGCAGCACCACTTGCGGCCACCAATTTACCCAGCATTGCACCAAACACGATCACCATCACCAGCGAACCCAGGATGTCTCCTACCCCTTTTTGCAGCGATTTAGTAATGCCCGATAAGGGAACCCCCAGTAATAATCCTGCCAAAATTGACACCAATAGAAAAGCAATGAAAGCATTTACTTTGCCCCAGGTGGTGAGCAAAACAAGTAACAAAATACAGCCTACAACGATAAATAAGGTCATGAATCAAGGGGTTTTAATTGATTATAATTTCATCTGCCATCAGCCAGGCCTTTTCTCCTTCTCCATATTCTCCTTTCGGAATTATTCCTACATTTTCAGCTAGCACCCTCACATATCTCAGCTGCTGTGTTGGAAACCGGGCGTTTACTTTATTGATCCCGTTAAGATCGAACTTTTCCTGGGTAAATATTTCTTTATAAATTTTTCCATCCACCGACACCATAAAACGAAGACGTTTTGGTGCCCACATCCGTTGCCAGTGGTAATTTAGAACATTGATACCTATTGTTGACACCGATGTTGGCTTTCCTAAATCCACGATTACATCCAGGTCCTTTGCACTAAAACCTAGCCATTGACTGTCATTAAAGCGATGATGCCCTTCTAATCCATTCAAGAGGAGCTTTGCAGGAAAGCTGTATTTTCCTGCAGGCGGATTCGCCAGTGTAATTTCTTTTCCCAACCCCAAATGATGTTGGAAATGCTGATTAAATACCCTACCTATAGCGCGTTTTCCAATAAATAACTGTGCTTTCAACTCCGCAGAACGATCTAATGTTATGGCTTGTTTATATGGCTTACTGGTAGCAGAGGGTTTAGAACCATCGGTAGTATACCTGATTAATGCATTCGGCAAAGTGCTATTTAGCGCTACCGTTATGGTTTTCCCATTTTGCCAATTTGCAGTAATCTCATCATAATAAGGAAAATAGTTAACTTTTTTCTTTTTCAGCAAGCTCTCCTGATGACGCAACTTCTTTAAAAACCAGGAGTAATCTTTCCTGCCCTTTTCCGACCAGCCGATTTCAGATACCGCCAATGCACGCGGGAAAACCATATATTCCAGGTGTTTTTCATCACCCATGTATTCTGTCCAGACTCCAGCCTGAATTCCTTTAATATAACTCGCTTCTTCCGGACTCAATGCATCAGGAACAGGCTCATAAGCATAGACCTTTGATAGCGGCGTATAATTACCCGCAGCCACCGGTTCATTTGTATTTAAACTCTGATAATAATCCAGGTAAAGCAAGTTTTCTGGAGTCATGATGACCTCGTAACCCGCTTTCGCCGCAGCAATACCACTCTGCTCGCCTCTCCAGTTCATAATGGTGGTATTTTTAGAAATTCCACCTTCCAATACCTCGTCCCAACCAATTGCTTTTTTATTTTTAGTAGCAAGGTACCGTTCTATACGGTTCATAAAATAACCCTGAAGTTCATGTTCATCTTTAAGGCCTTCGGTTTTAATACGCTGCTGACATTTCGGGCAATTTTTCCATTTTAACTTAGGACATTCATCTCCACCAATGTGTACATAAGCATAAGGAAACAGGCTAACCACCTCATCTAACACATCCTCCATAAATTTGTAGACTTGTTCATTTCCCGCGCAAAAGACATCATCAAATACGCCCCAGAATTGTGCGGTCTGATAAGGACCACCTGTACAACCCAGTTCCGGATAGGCAGTCAGCGCAGCAAGTGCGTGACCAGGCATTTCGATCTCAGGTAATACATTTACATATTTAGAACTTGCATAAGCTACTACTTCTTTAATCTGTTCCTGCGTATAGTATCCGCCATATTTCTTACCATCAAAAGTATGAGGCGTTTCTTTTTTATGACCGATAATCGTTCCTGAGCGCCATGCCGACACTGATTGTAACTTAGGATACTTCTTTATTTCTATTCTCCAGCCCTGATCTTCTGTAAGGTGCCAGTGAAAAATATTGAATTTATAAAGTGATAAGAGGTCAATAAACTTTTTCAGGAAATCTACAGTGTATAAATGCCTCCCCACATCCAGGTGCATCCCTCGATAATTAAACCGGGGATAATCTCTGATTTCTCCCTGAGGCAGGGATAGGATGTTTTTATCGGAGCGCTGTAACAGCTGAATCAGCGATTGTATGCCATAGAATACACCGGATGGGTCATGTCCAACAATAGAAATCTGGTCTTTTTGAATCAAAAGATGGTATCCACTTTTCTCTGTTACCTTGATGGAGTCCAGTAACAATACCAACTGTTGCTTTCCAAACCCTGCTTTTCCTAAGTCCGAGTTAAGTGCTGTCGCATCATCTCCCTCCACATTTAAAGAAAGTAAATAGCCCGTATAAGAGCGAATGGCCTCATTAAGCAAGGCTGCATTGGCCGCTAATGATTCGGAGTAAACGATCCTGCTTTCAGGATGAATCTCCATCGCTTGTCCAGTGCTTTTGGCATAAACTGGTTCAGGAATCACCTTAAATAAAGAATCCTGAGCATGTAAAGCCATGCTTGAAAAAAGTAATCCTAAAACCAGTATCAACTTAAAGTGAAACTTTACATCTTGACTTCTGGTATTCCGTTTATTTCCGAAAATCATACCTATATATTTGGTTTGCATATTTTTTGCAACAAAACACGCGTTTCAAACATAAGAATTAAATAATTAAGTTTCTGCTCTTCAATTAATTTATTCAAATGAAGTTTTTTGATTTGCAGTTCGATCTACAAAACCCTATATTAGGCTAATTAATCTGTAAAAATGAAACGAATACTGTCACTGTTACCAATGCTCTTATTGGTATTCTTAGCCACTGCACAAGTCAAAAAAGACGCAGTAAATGCAAAAAACATTGCAATTAATTGGCAAATAATAGAAAATAATCATGCTGGTGCAGGACAATTCCTGTCATCATTGAATATTCAGAACAAGGATATAATTCCTTTATCGAATAAGAATTGGAAGTTATATTTCAATTTTGCGAGAAGAATTATTGCGAAAACAGTTAGCGGAGAAGTAGAGATCGTGCATGTAAATGGGGATCTATATTACATTCGTCCAACAGATAAATTCGTTCCTATAAAAAATGGCGCTTCTGTAAATATAGAATTTGCTTCCAGTGATTGGGCAGTAAATCATACCGATGCTCCGGAAGGTTTTTATCTGATCTACGACAATGACCCGCTAAAACCCCTTCCTATAAATCAGGTAAAGGCTATCCCTTCCACAAGTCCGGCGCAATTTGCCAGAAACAAACAGGATCGTGTTCCTGCCATCACCCCCCAACTTATATATGAAGAGAACAAAAGCATTGTTAATCTTCCGGAAAAAGAACTTCAAAAAGTTTTCCCTACTCCGGTAAGCTATGAAAAAAAACAGGGCACATTCATTCTTGACAAAGCGGTAAAAATAACTGCAGATCCGTTATTCCATACAGAAAGCGCGTTTTTAAACGACATGCTAGGCCGTTTATTAAATCCAAAGAAAGTGGCAGTAGCAGCTGCAAAAGGAAAAGCAAATACTAGTGGTAATTCTATCCTGTTAAAACTGGATAAATCAATTGCTCATGAGGGCTATAAGATCGAAATCAATGCAAATAACCTGAGCATTAGCGCTGCTGATCCTACCGGTATATTTTATGGTGTTCAGTCCTTACTCAGCATTTTACCTCCACAAAAAAGAGGTGTTAAAGTAGCAAATATCACCATTCAGAATGCAATGATTGAGGATCGTCCACGTTTCCCATTCAGAGGATTGATGATTGATGTAGCCAGAAACTTCCAAAGCAAAGAAGAAATCATCAAGTTATTAGACTTGATGGGGATGTATAAGTTGAATGTTTTACACTTTCATTTGATTGACGACGAAGGCTGGAGACTGGAAATCAAAGGACTGCCTGAACTCACAGAAGTTGGTGCAAGAAGGGCTCATCCTTTAGATAGTAATGCCAATCATTTGATTCCATCATTTGGTTCTGGTCCCTTTCTAAACAATCCACATGGAACTGGTCATTACAGCACTGCCGATTTCATCGAGATTCTAAAACATGCCAATGCGCGTCATATCAGGGTGATCCCGGAGATTGAAGCACCTGGTCATGCCAGAGCCTCTATCCGTGCCATGGAAGCACGTTACCATAAATTCATGAAAGCTGGGCAACCAAAAGCCGCGTCTGAATACCTTTTACAAGACCTTAACGACCGTTCTACTTACCGTTCTGTCCAAAACTGGAACGACAATGTGATGGATCCTTCACTTCCTTCAGTCTATCATTTTATGGAAAAAGTTAGTGATGAAATTATCGCTATGTATAAAGCTGCAAATGCACCTTTACAAACCATTCACTTTGGTGGAGATGAAGTTCCTGATGGTGCCTGGGAAGGTTCTCCATCGAGTTTAGCTTTCGTAAAAGCCCATCCGGAATTAAAAGATGTAAATGGTTTATGGGTATACTTTTACAGCAAACTGGACGATATGTTAAAGCAAAAAAACATGTTTCTATCTGGTTGGGAGGAAGTAGGAATGCAACCTGTAGTAACTGCTGGAAAGAAATCATATGTCATCAATCCAGGCCTTGCAGATAAAAACATTCATTTGAATGTATGGAACAACATTATAGGATGGGGAGCTGAAGATCTTGCTTACCGTCTGGCCAATGTTGGTTATAAAGTGATCTTAGGTGGGGTAAGTAACTTCTACTTTGATATGGCTTATAAAAAATCATTTGACGAACCTGGCTATTACTGGGGGGAATATGCAGACATCGACAAGGCTTTCAATTTCATTCCTTTCAATTCTTTCCTGAACACCAATAAAGACAAGTTTGGCAACACTTTAAAAGAAGGATTTTACGATTCAAAAGAGCGTTTAACTGAGAAAGGAAAAGCCAATATCATCGGTTTACAGGGATTATTATGGAGTGAAACCATCAAAGGAGCTAAGGATCTGGAATATATGATTATGCCTAAATTACTGGGCTTGGCTGAAAGAGCCTGGGCTACTGACCCGATATGGGCAAATGAACCAGATTCTATCAAAAGAAAACAACTGTACAACCGAGCATGGTCTGAGTTTGTAAATGTAGTGGGCAAGAAAGAATTGCCAAGAATTGATGCCGCATTTAATTCCATGAATTACAGACTCCCTCCTGCTGGTGCCATCGTTAAAGACGGCCTGCTACACCTGAATATACAATTCCCTGGACTAACGGTTCGATATACCACAGACCAGACTGAACCTACAATGGACAGTCCTGTTTATACGAAACCTATTCCGGCAAAAGGACTGATCAGGTTCCGCACGTTTGACAGCAAAGGAAGAGGAGGAAAAGCCAGCGATATCCTTCCTGAGGAGAACTGGACAAGCAGTCCGAAGCAATTACCTTAAACACAAAATTGCTTATTTTTTATAATTAAGACGTATTATTGTAATTATATCATCAGTAATGACTACCGACCAACAAGCAGCTCCATTAACAAAAGCACAGCGTAAGCAGCTCATTGTTAAAGAAATTAACATCCATACCCGCGCTACATTTGAACATTTGGCATTGATCGTTAATGTCTCCGAAGACACCATTAGAAGAGACATTAATGAGCTGGAAAAAGAGAACCTGGTGATTAAGGTAAAAGGTGGAGCGATGGCCAGTGCTTATCACCATACTTCAGAGCAAAAAGCTTATTCCCAAGACGATAAGATTACGATTGCACAGAAGCTGTTGCCCTTATTAAAGAAAGATATGCTGCTATTGCTTGGCGGCGGTACCACCATCAGAGAATTCATAAAATTGATTCCTGGGAACCTGAGGATTACTATCCTAACTGCAAGCGTATTATCTGCGGTAGAGTTACTGGACAAGCCTAATGTGAGAACGATTATGCTCGGCGGACAAATTTCTACATATAGTCAGATGTGCTTTAGCGGGGATGTGTTCAATCAGCTTTCGCACCTAAAAACTGATCTTTGTATCCTGGGTACTAATGCACTTGATATTGAAGGTGGATTTTCGGACTCCGACTGGGATACCGTACAAGTAAAAAAAGCCATGCTGGCTTCTTCCGATAAGGTAGCCATTGTATCCATCTCCGAGAAACTAAACTCTACGATGAAAATCAAAATTGCCAACCTATCGGAAGTGGATTACATTGTAACGGAGCTTCCACCGGATGCCCCATTACTCGATCCCTATAAAAGATCTAATCCTAACCTGACCTTTCTATAGCTTTAGATAGAGATCTTTTTATCTCTGGCTTTAATTCTCCAGCTTTTTTCAATCTGATGATTATTTACCACCTGTGCTTCTTCATATAAGGCGCAGGAAGGACATACATGGTAAGGGAGACCATAAATACGGTCTCCAACCTTATATTCCCTTGGACCAATATGTTTCAGGGTCAGGTGTTCTTCAGAATGGCCAATTGGACTAAGGTCATCATTCCATGGAAAAACTACACGCTTCTCAATAGGGTTTTCAGAGGAAACCGATTTATAGCCCAGATCTACACATAGCAGTCCTGGGGCAGGTAGAGAAATCACAGTACATACCAGCACCGCAGCAGGTTTAAAGTTCAACTCCGGTATTAATCTGTTATAATTCTCATCCCAAAACACGAATGTTCCCGGACTACATTCCAGCCTTTCTATTCCTGCATAATAAGTAAACGTGTTCGAACCTCCGGCAACGATTTTCAATGCGGTACAACCCTGTTTAATCAGTTCATCTGCATCGGCAAGCACTTTATCCATCGCTGGTTTGGCACGCGCAGCACGGACAGCCGGATCAGGATCATGAATATGGCCATCATAAATATGTAAGCCCATAAACTTTAAGCCATCAATCTTTCTTAAGTTATTTACAAACTCAACTACATTTTCGGCTACCGGAAAACCAGTTCTGTTCATCCCTGTATTCAGATCCAGGTAAACCTTTATTTCTTCCCCTAGTCCTAGGTCCTTTGCTACAGCGGCAATGGCCTCTGCAGTTTCCAGATTATCTACCAGACAAGAGAAACTACAATCAGGAAAACCGGAGATCAGATTCATCAGTCTATGGATCTTAAATCCTACAGGTTGATAAGCGATCATCACATCTGTCATGCCATTTAAAGCAGCCAATTCGGCTTCGGCGATGGTAGCACACTTAATTTTATAGATCCCATAAGCAGCGAAAAGCTCTAGTACTTCCCCCATTTTATGGGTTTTAATATGGGGCCTGAACCTGGACACCTCGCCAGAAAGCAAGCCGATTGCCATTTCAATATTCTGTTTAATGCGGTCTTCATACACCACAAACAGCGGGGTATCATATTGATCCAGATTAGATATTTCCTGCCAGTTTTCCATATTTCTTTTTTTTGTTGATTACAACAGTTTTATCTATTGATTTTAGTGGAGATTCCACTTTGTATAAACGATTCAATCTCTGCCTTGCTGATTAATGCCCAGTCTCCATGAATACTTTGTTTCATCACCCCACAGGCAGCTGCCCAATTGATCATTTTTTCCGGGCCGTAACCCGAAGAAAGTGCATAAAGCAGTCCTGCTGTAAAAGCATCGCCGGTTCCTATTTGATCTGTAACGTATGGAATGGTATGGATAGTAGAATAATAAAACTGCCCTTCATGTGCCAAACCGGCAAAATAAACATGGTTTAATCCCTCCACTACCCTAAAGCTCATCGCAAAAGTACGGAGCAATGGCATTTTATCTTTAAGGAAGGAAAAGCAGTACTCAAAACGTTCTCTGAGCGACAGTCCTTCTTTCATTTTGATGCCAAAGTAAATAGCGGCACTGTCCAGATCTGCAACTGCTACTTTACAATACCGCAGCAAATCCGGCATCACTTCCTTTGCATCCTGGCCATAGTTCCACAATTTCCTCCGGTAATTGAAATCTGCAGAAATGGTAATTCCTTTTTGATGTGCGCATTCGATAGCTTCCTTGCAAACTTCCGCAGCGCCGGCAGACACTGCTGCCGCGATGCCCGACCAATGAAACAAAGAAGTATCTGCAAGTTGTTTCCCCCAGTCGATCATTCCTGTTTTCAATTGAGAAAAGGAAGAACCGGAACGGTCATAAATGACTTGAGTTGGCCGTATATGATTGCCATTTTCTACGTAGTAAGTCCCCATTCGCTCTCCTCCTTTGGCTATTCCATTGGTATTTACCCCGTATTTTCGCAATTCTCCTAGGGCCATTTCTGCCAGGTCATTATCCGGTACTTTACTCACCATCCTACTGTCCAGGCCTAGCCTGGCCAATAATACGGCAACATTTGCCTCCGCACCGGCAACATGGACATTAAAAGCATTTGACTGTATAAATCGCAAACCCATTTGCGTATTAAAACGCAATAAGATCTCGCCAAAACAGGTAATAAGTGGAGTAGCATTCATGGTTCCTAAATTAGCTTAAACCAATTCAAATAATGCCTCTATTTCTACAGGGATATGGTCGGGAAGAGAACCCATTCCTACTGCACTTCTCACCCCAATTCCATTTTCAGCACCCCATACGGATTCAAAGAGTTCGCTGCAACCGTTGATCACATACGGATGACTCCCAAAATCGGGAGTACAACCCACCATTCCCAATACTTTGATGACGCGTTTTATCGAATTCAGGCTTCCAAGATTGGTCACAATAGTAGAAAGCATAGTCAGGCCCACCTGACGGGCAGCCAGTTTGCCCTGGTCTTTGTCCATATCGTCGCCAACACGTCCAATAATTAAAGAGCCGTCATCCTGAACAGGACCATGTCCGGAGAGGTATAGATATTTACCATCTATAAGATAAGGTTTATAGATCCCCAGTGGTTTTGGAGCCGGAGGCAAGGTTAAGCCTAAGTTTAAAAATCGGTCTTGAGCAGATGTATTCATGATAAATTGATTAGGATATACTAATTTATCAAATATATCAATCCCATGCCAATTTGCATAAATTTTGCACAAATAAGCAGTTTAAATTTAGTATTACTAAAAAAACAGTTAACCAGATACAACAAGATCGGCTTACTGCAAAATATTTGCAATAAGCCGATCTTGTTTATCAGCAGGTATTTCCAGCGATTTGTTTAAAGTGGAATAGAGAACAAAGGTATTTCAAGTCCTGAGGCCATTATTCTTGTTTTACTTCTATGCACCAAAGAAGCCCAGAAGCCGTATTTATTAGGAATCATGATCAGAAGGTCAGCATCAAAGGCTTTTATTTCTTTTTCAATCTCCTTAATTACAGCATTAGACTTCACATTTTTATAGTAATAGCTTACTCCTGCCAAACCGTTTCCAATCGCATCTTTTTCAGATGATGGCTGATCTCCAGCTTGTAATTCTTCAATTGCGTTATTCACATGGAAAACTTCCACTTCTGCATTTAAGCTTATGGCCAACTCCTGAATCCTTTTCAATATCTGGGCAGGAACGCCACGCAACACATCACAGGCAAACAGGATCTTTTTCAACCCTTCAAACTTAGCACCGATAGGAACTGCGATCACTGGGAATTTAAGCTGCTTGATTGCCGCTGTAGTGGTATTTCCGATCAGGTCTTGTTCCAGCGTTTTAGCACCCATCCCGAGAATGAGCAGGTCAGCCTCATACTTTTGGATTAAATCACCTAATTCATCGCCAACAAAGGAAAATCGAGTTTCAAAGCCTACTTCTATTCCATAATCTTTTGCAATCCCCAATGCACGTTCCTGCAAATGGTTGTTGTTATCATCGATTAATTTCTGAACACTGGAGGCGGGTAAAATGGTATTTGAAGCATGGTGAGGAAGGACGTAAGAATTGAATAAAATCAGTCTTGCCTTGCTATGTTTTGCGGCTGCGGCAGCATAAGCTACTGCATTCTCTGCGACATCTGAAAAATCTGTTGCGACAATGATTGTAATCATAAGATATAATAAATAGGTTATCCGTAAATTAACTAATAGTTTCTACCAAAACATACTTTAAGACCCCAATAGAAATTAATTTGACAATAGACAAACTGTAAACTCAATTTACAATGACAAACCTGATATTTTAGGTAAAAAACCGATATTTGAAGCGTTTTAAATAAATGCCATGAAAAATATAGAAGTAATTGCTTTCGATGCAGATGATACCCTTTGGGTAAACGAACCTTACTTTTTAGAAGCAGAACAAAAATTCTGTGCTTTATTAGAAGATTACCTACCACACCACACCGTTTCTCAGGAGCTGTTTAAAACGGAAATGCAGAACCTTTCTTTATACGGCTATGGTGTGAAAAGCTTTATGCTTTGTATGATTGAGACCGTACTCCGGGTAACAGATAATACGGCAAACCCTGAAATCCTTCATAAAACCATTCAATACGGGCAAGAACTACTCAATAAACCAATCGAATTATTGGAGGAAGTACAGCAGGTACTGGAAGCCTTAAAAGGAAAATATCGATTGGTTGTAGCTACCAAAGGTGACCTGCTAGACCAGGAACGAAAGTTAGAAAAGTCAGGGCTGGCTCCCTATTTCCACCATATTGAGATCATGAGTGATAAAAAAGAAAAGGATTATCTGAAACTCCTGAAACACCTGGACTGCAAACCTGAAAACTTCCTGATGCTGGGGAATTCACTAAAATCAGATGTAATGCCTGTATTAGAAATTGGTGGTCATGCCGTTCATATTCCATACCATACCACATGGGCACATGAACAGATCGACCATACCCTGGAGCATGAAAACTTCCATCAGGTTAAATCATTAGCCGAAATTTTACCACAACTACTTTAAGCATACCCTTTTTTACACCCGATTACCATGACACAAATATTAGACTTAAATACCTGGGCAAGAAAAGACCATTTCCAGTTCTTCAGCCAGTTTGAAGAACCTTTTTTTGGAGCAACCATCAATATAGACTGTACCATTGCCTATGCAACTGCAAAAGCAAAAGGCATTTCCTTTTTCCTACATTACCTGCATAAATCATTACAGGCAGCAAATCAAATCCCTTCTTTCCGCTACCGCATTGTGGAAGATCAGGTCTGGGTTTATGACCAGGTCGATGCTTCATCTACCGTAGACAGGCCAAATGGCACTTTTGGCTTCTCTCACATAGATTACGATGAGGATTTTGAAAAGTTTAAAGTGATCGCTCAAACAGAAATAGAAACAGTAAGACAAGGAACTTCACTTTTCCCTTCCAGATCAGGAGACTGTGTGATTCACTTTTCGGCATTGCCTTGGATAGATTTTACTTCATTGTCCCATGCCAGAAGCTTTACTTTCGCAGATAGCAGTCCGAAAATTTCTTTTGGCAAGATGACCGAATCCGCAGGAAAAAGAACCATGCCGGTATCAATCCATGTACACCATGCTTTAATGGATGGTTACCATCTTGGGCAGTTTATTGAGCGCTACCAGGAGCTGCTAAACGAAGCCTAAAGCTGATGGAAGAGTTTTGGAACTACATCAATCAATATGCGACCATTTCAATTGCTGCACAGGAGGCCTGGCAGCAATTGCTAAAAGAACAGAAACTAGGCAGACAGGAGTACTTGCTGGCAGAAGGAAGTATTCCTAAAAGGGTCTCTTTTATAAAAAAAGGGCTACTTTCCTATTTTTATACCGACAAGGATGGAGCCACCGTGATCAAGAAATTCTTCCCGGAGCAAACACTGGTCGCTTCTACAAGTGCCCTACTCTTACAGGAACCCAGCAAATTTACCATCCAGGCATTGGAAGAAACGGAAATCATCAGCTATCCTTTTGATCAGTTTCGCCAGCTTACCCTGGATTTTCCAGACATCTCCAGATTTTATATCCATTACCTGGAACAGCATTGGGTGATTGAAAAAGAAATCGGCGAAATCAGTCTGAAGTATGAAACCGCCGGACAACGCTACGCAGATTTCAAACAAAAGCATCCGCAATTGCTACAACGATTAAAATTGCACCACATCGCCTCCTATCTTGGTGTAACGCCCACACAACTGAGCAGAATAAGAGCGGAATTGTAAAAGCCTCAACCTATGTAAACACTTCCTTCCTAAAAAAGCGCGTTCTTTGCAGCAATATTTTAGGGATCTGATGAAAAACAACTTAATAAAAGGAAGTATTCTAGTGGCGCTGGGTTCAGCGAGTTATGGTATGTTGGCTACATTTGTTAAAATGGCCTATAAGGAAGGTTATAGTACGGCCGAAGTCACCATTTCACAATTCACGATAGGCGTTATTGGCATATTGCTCATCAGTATGTTCAGCCAGCGACAAAACATAGCAGGCAACGCTGCAACAGCAGGCTCTAATTGGAAAAGTCTATTGAAACTAATGATTGCCGGAACGGCAATGGGACTAACCAGTACTTTCTATTATTTATCGGTTCAATACATCCCCGTAAGTGTGGGTATTGTATTGCTGATGCAAACGGTATGGATGGGTGTTATTCTGGAAATGATTCTACATAAAAAGCGCCCTGGAAACCGGAAGATCCTTTCTGTACTCATCATCATAGCTGGAACAGTATTGGCAACCAATTTATTGCAATCATCTGTTACCATCGACTGGCGTGGCGTTGGCTGGGGAATGCTCGCTGCTTTGTCTTATACCATTACCGTGTATGCTTCCAATGGAATAGCCCTCCATTTACCGGTCGTGAGAAGAAGTCTTTATTTAGTATTAGGAGGACTGATCATCATTATGCTCATCTTCCATTCTTCTTTGAACATGAATTTCTCCTTTGACATTTTCTGGAAATGGGGAATTGTTCTTTCGCTCTTTGGAACCATCCTCCCACCCCTACTTTTTACGATGGGAATGCCCCTTACGGGAGTCGGACTTGGAACGATCATCGCAGCCGTGGAAATACCCGTTTCGGTACTTATGGCACACTTTCTCCTTAAAGAACCGGTAAATATTGTCCAATGGACAGGAATTGTCCTGATACTCGGCGCAGTAGTTTTAATGAATATAGAAAAACCAAGGCGGGCTTAAAACCCGCTTTGGTGCTTTATTTTTCCCTTTCCTTATTTATCATTTTTTAATTCATCAAGGCGGTTTTTCTGCTCTTTGATTCTATTTTCCAATCGGGCTTGCTTTTCCGCATCCTCTAATTGCTGATCAGCAGGAGATTGATTGATCCAGTCCTCATATTGTTTTTCCTGATGTGCATTGTGCGTTTTTAATTTATCTTCCAATGCCGCACGCTTAGCTTTTAAATCCGCCAGGGTACTTTCCCATTCTGCCCTTTCAGTTTCAGCAACATCTTTGAGTTTATTTTCTACCTCCTCAATATCAGATTCCAATTTATCAAGTTCCGTTTTTACTGGAACAAATACTTTCTCATTCAGATTAAAGCGTTTCAGCTCAATGCTCAAAGGCCCTAGTAATGCATCTACCGGAGTTTCCCAACTTTCCCAAACATGCGCAATCAAAACTGATTTGCCATCGGGAATGTTCGCAGAAATCTGATCCAGATAATCCGATACTCCTTCTGCTTTTAACGTTTCGCCAGCAGATCCGGCAATCATCCCACCTGCAAGGCCAACAATAAAGCCAAGCGGACCAGCCAACAGGCCGATCAAACCACCAATCACGCCACCGGTCAGTGTTCCATTCCCTACCGACTCATTTTTTGCCGATCGGATATTTACTTTTCCATCTTCATCACGTGTTAATATATAGGTTTCACCGACTGAAATATCGTTAGACAGGTTCAGTTCCTGCAACGCTTTTAAACCTTTGAATGCCTCAACTTCAGTATTGAATAAGGCTTGAATCATTTTTTCCATGGAAATGCTTTTTATTCTTAATTAAGTGATATAACTACAAATCAGCAGATATTTTGTTTTTCAATTCCCAGCCCAGCCCTATTTAAACCAAATTATTTTCTACTTGTTTATCTATATAGGTTTGACACTAAAAAATACTACTATGAAAAATCCAAAGAATAAAACCCGGGAGAAAGAAATGGAAGCAGCAAGTCGAAAAGCTAAAGCTGCGGAGCCAGAGAACCAAACTTCCGCGAAAGACGCTAAAAAGGTGCCTGTAAAACAAGCTAAAAACAGCCCTTAACCTTGAAAAAATAATGAAATAAACAGGAGTATATTTATTTGTAAAAACTGCAAATATTTTTTTAACAGAGTTTTTTAAATTAACTGAAAATCATATATTTAAATAAATAACGCTTAAAAAAATACGCTCGTAATGAATATAGACCCTGTAGACAATATTGTTAATTATAAGATGGGATTCATCTATTGGAACCCTCAAGATTCGAGACTCTTCGTACCCAAACGGGAAAGATCAATGGGATACACGCTGAACTTTGCACATAAAATGAATATCCTCATTTTACTGGTGATAAGTGCACTATTTATTTATACCCTTATTTACCTTCCGGTGGCTTAATGACCGCAGGTAAATAAGGGATATATGATCTAAGACTTTACCTCTTCAAAGAAATAAAGGATTAACATGATGGCTTTATCCTTCCCAATATTACTCGGGGTATGCGGTAAACGACCATCAAAAAGCAAGGAATCTCCTGCAAACAATTCAATCTCCTGATCTTCAAAATGATATTTCACACTTCCTGCCAGGATATATTTGTATTCGAAAGCCTCCGTTCTGACCATCGGCCTTGAAGCATTTGGTTCCAGCTCCAATAAGACAATATCAACCGTAGAGTTTTTAATTGACTTGGTAAGGATGCGCTGGTATAAGAATCCCAATGCCTGCTCCTTTTCAAATGACTCATACTCCGATTTTCTTTTGACTACTACTGGTGCTTTGTTCGCACTATCAGATATGTCTTTAAAAAACTGGTTTAAGTCCACATCAAGCGACTTAATGATGTCAATCAGTACCATCAGAGAAGGAACCGTACGGTTATTTTCAATCTGGGAAATCAAGCCTTTGCTTACTCCCGCCCGATCTGCCAATTCCTGAATGGTAATGCCTCTATCTTTTCTAATTTCTTTTATCCGGTAACTGATCTTCAGGATTACATCCTCTTCCATAATAAATTATATTGGCCAAAAATAATCAAATTATAACCGCATCATCAGCTAATCGTTTTAATTTGCAGGAGGGCTGTCTATCTCTTTTTGCTTTGTCAGGTAATATACCGGAATTCCAGCCAGCATAATGACCACACCCCATCCGCAGGTGCTCATTTTAGTGATGAGTAAGGATACGCAAAAAACCGTCGCGAAGATGATGTACAACATCGGCAATATCGGATACCCAAAAGCACGATATGGACGTTCTGCATTAGGCAACTTCCTTCTCAAAATAAAAATGCCCAAAATTGTAAGGATATAAAAGATCATCACAATGATCATTACAAAATCAAGCAATGCACCATATTTCCCCGTAAGACATAATGCTGATGCCCAAAAGCACTGAATCCATAGTGCCCATGCCGGTACACTCGCTTTATTTAATGTCGCAGCCTTCTTAAAGAAAAGGCCATCTTTAGCCATCGTATAATATACCCTGGCTCCCGCCATAATTAATCCGTTGTTACAGGCAAAAGTAGAGATCATGATCATTAAGGCAATAATGATGGTTCCTGCATTCCCAAAAATATGCTGGGCCGCTACTACGGCTACCCGATCCGATTTGGCAGTGGCAATGTCATTTATAGGAATCACAGCCACATACATCAGATTGGCCAGTACATAGATCACACTCACAATAAAGGTTCCCAGAAATAAGCTGAGCCCAACATTACGTTCTGGTTTCTTGATCTCGCCGGCAATAAAAGTAACGCCATTCCAGGCATCACTGGAAAACAAAGAACCAACCAAAGAGGCCGAAATAGCGGCAAAAAGTACCGAACCACCAATGGTTACCCAAGACCCGCTTTCTACATTCAGCGATTTTAAACTCCAGGCATCAGACCAGTTGGCATTCCATACTTCTGCTTTTGCGCCAAGCGTAAAACCAAAAACAATCAAACCAAAGAGTGATAGTATTTTAATAATAGTTAGGAAAGTCTGTAGGGTTTTACTGTCTTTTACACCACGGCTGTTCAGGTAAGTCAGGAACACAATAGTGACAATAGAAACCAGCTGTGCAGCACTCAAAGAAAAATACTCTGCAGCTCCGTTTGCAGCAGTTCCCGTTTGCAACTGCCAAAGGATATTCGTTTCACTAAAAGGTTCGTATAAATAAGCGGCGAACTTGGAAAAAGCAACACCTACCGCCGCGATAGTTCCCGTTTGTATGACGGCAAAAAAGCTCCATCCATATAAAAAAGCAATCAGCTTATTGTAAGCTTCTTTCAGGTAAACATATTGCCCTCCTGCTTTAGGGAACATGGCACTCAACTCTCCATAACTCACCGCAGCAATGACAGTGACCAGGCCGGTCAGTACCCAGATGACAATGAGCCATCCCGCTGAGCCTACCTGTCTGGCAATATCAGCACTAACAATAAAAATACCAGAGCCGATCATTGATCCTACGACCAGCATGGTACCATCTAATAATCCAAGTTCTCTTTTGAAAGAGCCATCTTGACTTTCTTTTTCCATTTGTTTGTTTTTTAAAATGAGGGATTCTTTATTCTTAAACACCGGTTAAGGACCTTCAAAGAATACCTCAGGTTTGGTTGTTGGTTTTCAAAATGTAAGCGACTATTGACAGAATTAAGCAGGCGATCCAGTCCTGTCTGAGCGTAGAGATCTAAAGGCATACAATTAATTGTGGTTCAATTTGATGCTTTCATTTTGTTTGGTTAGTTTGTGCTAATATATTTAAAAAAATTAAAAACTGCTGAGCTGAAAAGGCATTCCAAACATTAAATTATTTTTTCTAAAAAAACCTTAATAATCAGTTCATTAAAAATTTGCTTTTTAAAAGAACACTGTTAATTTTACGTAGCTCTATCTGATCTGTGAACGCGCTGCTCCCCTGCTAAGGGAGTAAATCTATACCAAGTGAATCAACTAAATAACCAAATAAACTTAAACTAAGTATGGAGTTCTTACAAAAAAATCTAATTTACTTTATCCCCTTGCTGGGTTTAATTGGCATTATGGTGATGGCCATAAAGAGTGCCTGGGTCAACAAACAAGATGCTGGTGATGCCAAAATGCAGGAACTTGCAGGATATATAGCTGATGGAGCAATGGCCTTTTTAAAAGCCGAATGGAAAGTCCTCAGTATTTTCGTTGTATTTACCGCAGCATTACTCGCCTATTCAGGAAACATACACGAGATTAATGGCCTGGCCTTACATTCCAGCTGGATCATTGCCGTTGCGTTCATTATTGGTGCTGTATTTTCTGCTACCGCAGGATATATCGGCATGAAAGCGGCCACTAAAGCGAATGTACGTACCACACAGGCCGCAAGAACCAGCTTATCCAAAGCATTAAAGGTTTCCTTTACCGGTGGAACGGTCATGGGCCTCGGTGTAGCCGGATTAGCAATATTAGGTTTAGGTGGTTTATTTATTGTTTTTCTACAGGTATTTAATGTGGTAAGTGCCAACAGCACCGAAATGAAAACAGCTATTGAAGTCCTTACAGGTTTCTCCTTAGGTGCAGAATCAATTGCCTTATTTGCTCGTGTTGGTGGTGGTATTTATACCAAAGCTGCCGATGTAGGTGCCGACTTAGTGGGTAAAGTAGAAGCTGGAATTCCAGAAGATGATGTAAGAAATCCGGCCACTATTGCCGATAACGTAGGTGATAATGTTGGTGATGTAGCCGGAATGGGTGCCGATTTATTCGGTTCTTATGTAGCGACTATCTTAGCCACTATGGTATTGGGACAAGAAATCGTTGTAGACCAGTTAAATGGTATTCCCCTGGATAATCTGAATGGCTTTTCACCCGTATTGTTACCAATGGTCATCTGCGGCCTTGGCATTCTGTTCTCTATCGTAGGAACCTGGTTTGTGCGCATTAAAGGAGAAGATTCCAACGTACAAAACGCATTAAATCTGGGCAACTGGAGTTCAATTATCCTAACAGCTATTGCCTGTTATTTCATTGTGATGTTTATGTTGCCACCACATTTACACCTTCGCGGTGTGAGTTTTACAAAACTGGATGTTTATTACGCCATTTTAGTAGGTCTTGTAGTGGGAACACTCATGAGTATGATTACTGAATATTATACCGCAATGGGTAAAGGCCCGGTAAAATCAATTATACAACAATCTGGAACCGGTCATGCGACCAATATTATTGCCGGTTTATCAGTAGGGATGAAATCAACTGTAGCTCCTATCCTCGTACTAGCGGGAGGAATTATCTTCTCCTATGCTTTTGCTGGTTTATACGGCGTAGCAATTGCTGCTGCAGGTATGATGGCTACTACTGCTATGCAACTCGCCATTGATGCTTTTGGTCCAATTGCAGACAATGCCGGAGGAATTGCAGAGATGAGTCAGCTACCACCAGAAGTTCGTGAGCGTACCGACAACCTGGATGCCGTAGGAAACACTACTGCCGCCACGGGCAAGGGATTTGCTATTGCTTCTGCTGCCCTAACCTCACTGGCTTTATTTGCCGCTTTTGTGGGCGTTGCAGGTATTGATGCCATCGACATTTACAAAGCACCGGTACTGGCCGCTTTATTTGTTGGGGCGATGATTCCATTTATCTTTTCGGCCTTATGTATTGCAGCGGTAGGAAAAGCAGCGATGGAAATGGTTCAGGAAGTGCGTCGCCAGTTCCGCGAGATTCCTGGAATTATGGAATACAAAGCCAAACCTGAGTATGAAAAATGCGTAGCCATTTCTACCAAAGCCTCCATTCGCGAAATGATGTTGCCAGGTGCAATTGCTTTATTGGCACCGATCATAGTAGGTTTCGGATTTAAAGGCGTATTTCCTTCGGTAAGTTCTGCAGAAATGTTGGGTGGTTTACTGGCAGGGGTCACCGTTTCCGGCGTACTGATGGGAATTTTCCAGAGTAATGCAGGCGGTGCCTGGGACAATGCTAAAAAGTCATTTGAAAAAGGAGTAGAAATTAACGGGGAGATGTTCTATAAAAAATCTGAACCACATAAAGCCTCAGTTACCGGAGATACAGTAGGAGATCCGTTCAAAGACACCTCAGGGCCTTCTATGAACATTTTAATCAAGCTAATGTCTATTGTATCACTTGTTATCGCCCCTTATATTGCTATAAGCGGTATGCCTAAAATTAAAGCGCAACAGGAAGTCATCAAAGAAGTCCGCGTGATGAAAACAATAGATGGGAATGGATTAGAGCATATTGACACTTTAAAGAACCTGCTGGATACGATCCCGGTCAAACCATAATTTCACGATTGTTACTAAATAAAAGGGATTTTGAATAAAAATCCCTTTTATTTTTAAACATCTTTATTTAGGTTTGACAATCAGATTACAAACCAAAAAGACTATAGACAACCTTTTACTAAACTTTAAACTATGAATTTTAGAAAGTCGATCGACTTACTTACAAAAGAAGCTTCCGAAAGCGGAGAAGGGGCACTGAAGAGGACCCTAGGCCCCGTAAATCTGGTCGCTTTGGGTATTGGAGCCATTATCGGTGCTGGATTATTTTCCATTACCGGTTCAGCAGCAGCCAATAATGCCGGCCCGGCTATTACCATTTCCTTTATCATTGCAGCAATAGGTTGCGGATTTGCAGGTTTATGTTATGCAGAATTTGCTTCCATGATTCCTGTTGCGGGAAGTGCATATACCTATTCTTATGCCACAATGGGCGAATTAGTTGCCTGGATTATTGGTTGGGATTTGGTATTGGAATATGCGGTTGGTGCGGCTACTGTTTCCATTAGCTGGAGCAGATACCTGGTCAAGTTTCTCGAATATTACGACCTACACCTCCCTGCACAGGTAGTGATGTCACCATTTGATTCTGCTACCCTTGCCGATGGAACGATCGTTAACGGTATGTTTAACCTACCAGCAGTATTTATCATCGTATTGATGTCATTGGTGTTGATCAGAGGTACTAAAGAATCTGCAATCATCAACGGTGTTATTGTAGCAGTTAAAGTAGTAATTGTGTTCATCTTTATCTTCTTAGGATGGAAATACATCAATGCAGACAACTATTCTCCATATTTTATCCCTGCGGATAAACCAGGTCATGCCAGTTTCTTTGAAAATGGATGGGGTGGTGTGATCAGAGCAGCAGGTATTGTATTCTTCGCTTATATTGGTTTTGATGCGGTATCTACTGCAGCACAGGAAGCTAAAAATCCGAAGAAAGATATGCCAATTGGAATCCTGGTTTCTTTATTCATCTGTACTGTTCTTTATATCTTATTTGCACACGTAATGACAGGTGTTGCCAACTACGACTTATTCAAAGGTCAGGATGGTATTGCACCGGTTGCTGTTGCGATTGACAATATGGGTGTTAAAAATGCCGCAGGAATCGTTACTCCAGCTTATCCATGGTTAAACAAAGCAATTATCCTGGCAATTCTGGGTGGTTATGCTTCTGTAATCCTGGTGATGTTATTGGGTCAATCAAGAGTATTCTTCTCGATGAGTAAAGACGGTTTATTACCTGGTGTATTCTCTAAAGTTCACCCTAAATTCAGTACTCCTGCGAAAAGCAATATCCTATTCATGGTATTTGTGAGTTTATTTGCAGCTTTTGTTCCGGCAAGAGTAGTAGGTGAAATGACCAGTATCGGTACATTATTCGCCTTTATTCTGGTATGTATCGGTATCATTATCCTGAGAAAACGTATGCCAGATCTTCCAAGAGCATTTAAAGTACCTATGGTACCACTAATCCCAATCTTAGGGGTAGCAGTATGTTTAGGTATGATGGTGTTCCTACCTTTAGATACCTGGGTTCGTTTATTGGTATGGATGATTATTGGAGTAAACGTTTACTTGTTCTATGGAATCAAAAACAGTTTATTATCTGACAACAATCCGGTAACACTGGCAAGAAGTAATAAAGTAGTTTCTTATATCGGTCTGGCCTTAGCGGTATTGTTGATTATTGTGGCGATCATTCACCACCATACCACCAATGGAACTGATACTGGATTATATTATTTCTCTCTGGTATTTGCCGTGGTGCATATATTCATTTACGTATACCGTGCTGCCACGTCTAAAAACGTGAAAGCTAAACTATAAGCCTCCTTTACTAAGGGAAGGCATCTTTTAAACAAAAAGGCCTGGGTTCATTTCATGAAGCTCAGGCCTTTTTGTTTTCCAGCTTGTCACCTTCTTATTACAAAATAATATACCTTTGCAGCATAAAACAGCTGCTATGGAATTTAATTTCAGTCAAATCCTCTCTTGCTCAATGATCATGTTCGCGATTATTGATATTCTGGGTGCCATCCCAGTGGTGATCGAACTTAGAAAGAAAGCCGGTCATATTCAATCTGAAAAAGCAACACTTGTAGCTACAGCATTGATGATTATCTTTCTTTTTGCGGGAGAAGCCTTATTAAAAGTAATCGGCCTGGATGTAGAATCATTCGCGATTGCAGGTTCATTTGTGATTTTCGTCATTGCGATGGAAATGATTCTTGGACTCACGATTTTCAATGAAGATGTTCCTGAAACCGTGTCTATTGTACCATTGGCATTCCCATTAATTGCAGGAGCCGGAACCATGACTACCCTTTTGTCATTAAAGACGGAATATGCCACACAAAACATTATTGCGGGTATTCTGATCAATATGATCTTTGTTTATTTTGTATTAAAAAATACCAATCGTTTAGAGCGCCTTCTTGGTAAAGCCGGACTAAATGTCCTAAGAAAGGCTTTTGGGATCATTCTATTGGCCATCGCCATTAAACTGTTCAGAAACAATACGGGCTTATAATCGGAAAGCCATTCCTACATAAAAATGCCCCCATAAAGTGTCTAACTTTTTGGGGGCATTGCACCTTTTAAGGTGGGCCTAAACGCTTTCAGTTTTAATCAAACGTGCCACAAACATGGTATCTGCACGGTCTTTATATCCCTTAATTACTTCCATTTTCTCCAATTTCAATGGAAGGTTTTCTTCCAGAAAGCGGATTACTTCTTCATTTTCCTGTTTAAATACCGAACAGGTAATGTAAACCAATGGTTTTCCAACTTTTAGGTATTTGACTACATTACTGGCAATTCCTTTCTGCAAACGGGTGTACATGCTGATCTTATGCGCATCAAAATAGTACAGCATTTCTGGTGTACGTCCCCAGGTACCCGAACCTGAACAAGGTGCATCGAGTACAATGCCATCAAATTCATAATCGTGTAAGTCCTGCTCATTGTTTTGCAACAGATCCAGTACTTTCTTTTGATACTTCTTAATACCCGCCTCATGAAAACGATCATCGAGGTTGTTTAAGCTCGTTTCTCTAACATCACTCACCACGAGTTGCACTGTAGGCTCAAGATCGTGTAGCAGCAGGGATTTACCCCCTGAGGCGGCACAACAATCCCACCAACGATCATACGTGTTAGGTTCAAAAAATAAACCTGTCTTTTGAGAAGAAAGATCCTGTACCTGATAAAACTTCTGATTGGGAAATATATTTTCCAGTTTAGTGCCATTCGGCAACATCAATGTCGTTTCAGAAAGTTCTTTTACTGGTACTTCATGTGCTTTCAAATCAGCCAGTAAAGCCTTCAGGTGTCCTTTGGTTATCCTTAGAAATAAGTCTGGCTGGATAAAGAATGATTCAAAAAAATCCTCCTGTTCCACTGCCGCGCTTAAGTTCTGATGAAAAGAAAAAACATCCGATAATTCGAAGCTTGGAAATTCCGCACGGATGATGTCCAGTTTCTCCTTCAATGGCAATTCGATTTGAGCAGCCAGGTTTGGGAGATATGTATCCACCACCAAACTAGGCGTGGTATTGCAAAGAAAATCTGCAATCGCCAGGCGAAGTACCTGCTGTTCTTTAATCAAGGCTTTTCCTAACCTGAAAAAACTATATATATAACGGCTGGACCATCTTCTATCCGAAGAGCCCATCTTTTTATTCTGTTTGAAATAGAGGTGTAAAAACCGATGTAAAGGCAAATGCCCATCGTAGCTTTTAAAAATCTGCTCAAATGCCCGGATCTGGTGTTCTATTCTCATTCTACAATATTTATAGCAAAATTCTTATAGCGTAAAAGCATTAAACTGGTATTGATATACCCCAGTTTATCATCGTGATAAAAGTCAAAGGAGTTATGCAATCCTTCATACTTTTCTTTAGTCAGGTACTTCAAATAATCCGCTCCATGTTCAGCAAATAATTTACCAAAATAAAATCCGATATCAAAGCCTTTGAAAGAATACTCGGAAGGCTCAAATCTGAACGCTTCTCTATATTTTTTAATAAACTCAACCGTCTTTGCACTGCGGTAATTTACATGATAAGAAGAGGTAATACTCGTATTTAAAGCCTGTAATTTATCGACATTATAGTTTTGTTTGATCCAATCCGGATGGCCGAATAAATTCAGGTCATAACCTTTATTTTTGATCTTCAGCAGCCTATCTAAGGTTGGAACCACAAACTTGCGGTCGGAGGATGTCACAATCACTACATACTCTTTACCTTTCTGCATTTTCGTTTCCATACTAAACACCGAAGGATATTCCTGCAACACAAAAGCCTTTTTGTTGGTCTTAAAATATTGACGCAAAGGTCCTGCTACCACCTCATCACTGGAGGTTTTTGGATTAATCAACACTACTATCGTGTTTTCAGGAGCATAGCTTTTGGCTATATAATTGACAATTTTAGCTGCATGGAGGTCGATATTATTGACTACCGAGATCAGGTTAGGATTGTTAAATTCTGAAGGATGTGTAGCTGCCAATGGTGAGATTACCGGAATATTTCTGGCAATAGAATAGGAAGTGATATGTTTAATGCCTTGAGGAAATACGGGTCCTACCATCAGGTTACTGTAGGTTAAGGTACCTCTGCTCAGCAGGGCGTCAATCTGTGCATTTGAATCACGGGTATCGTAAACATTCAATTTGAAGTTTAAGCCCAAACTTGCTGCCGAATCTACTCCCAGTTTAAAACCCTGGTAAAAGTCTATGGCCATTGCAGATTTATCGACCTCAGCTTTAGAAGCTGTTTTCAGATTGATTTGATTTAGGCGGAAAGGGATCAGTAAGGAAATATTAGCCTGTGTAAACCGCTCTACAGCTTTTTCTATTTCTTTCTCTTTGCCCTGGCCTTCTGGGTTTTTATTTGCAGACTTTCTTATTTTCGGCGAACAGGCCGAAAATAAGAAAGCAATACAAATGATCAGCCAATACTTATTCCCACTCAATTGTAGCGGGTGGTTTTGAACTGATATCATATACTACGCGGTTTATTCCTTTTACTTTGTTAATAATTTCATTAGAAATTTTGGCGAGTACGTTATATGGTAAATGACACCAATCGGCAGTCATACCGTCTACAGATTCCACTGCACGAAGACAGATGGCATTCTCGTAAGTACGTTCATCACCCATTACACCTACTGATTGTACTGGAAGGAAGATTGCTCCTGCCTGCCATACTTTATCATATAGACCTGCTTCTTTTAAGTTATTGATATAGATCGCATCCGCATCCTGAAGGATAGCTACTTTCTCTGGAGTTACCTCACCAAGAATTCTGATCGCTAATCCTGGACCAGGGAAAGGATGACGGCCAATGATGAAATGCTCTAATCCTAATGAAGTACCTACTCTTCTTACTTCATCTTTAAATAAAGTCTTCAATGGCTCCACTACTTTTAGTTTCATAAAATCTGGCAATCCACCTACATTATGGTGAGATTTAATCGTTGCTGAAGGGCCACCATTTACAGAGATAGACTCAATTACGTCTGGGTAAATAGTACCTTGTGCCAACCATTTCACATCTTCAACCAGGTGCGCTTCTGTATCGAAAACCTCGATAAATACACGTCCGATTGCTTTACGTTTCAACTCAGGATCTGTAACACCAGCCAACTGGCTTAAGAAACGATCTTTAGCATCCACACCTTTGATGTTTAAACCAAGGTGTTTATATTGTTCCAATACACTTTCATATTCGTCTTTACGAAGTAATCCGTTGTCAACAAAAATACAGTGTAAGTTTGCACCAATAGCTTTGTGCAATAATACTGCAGCAACGCTAGAGTCAACACCGCCTGAAAGGCCTAGTACAACTTTATCATCACCAATAGTTTCTTTTAAATCAGCAATAATCGTTTCTACGAAAGCTTCAGAAGTCCACTCCTGGTGACATCCACAGATATCTACAAGGAAGTTTTCCAACAATTGCTTTCCGTCTGTACTGTGAGTCACTTCCGGGTGGAACTGAATCGCATACGTTTCACTATCTTTAATCTGATAAGCCGCAACTTTTACGCTGTCGGTACTTGCAATTAGTTCAAAGTTTTCAGGAATTTTAGTGATGGTATCTCCATGAGACATCCATACCTGAGAATCCAGATTGATGTTCTTAAATAATTTATTTCCGCTAGCTACGAAATTCAGGTTAGCCCTGCCGTATTCACGAGTTGATGAAGCCTGAACTTCACCACCAAGTTGTTGCGCCATATATTGCGCACCATAACAAACGCCCAATACTGGGAATTTAAGGTGGAATTTAGTCAGGTCAATCTGTGGAGCGTCTGCTTGACGAACCGAGAATGGACTACCTGAAAAGATAATACCTTTTACGTCTGATGTGATTTCAGGAATATTATTGAAGGGATGAATTTCGCAATACACATTTAGTTCGCGTACCCTGCGGGCAATTAGCTGCGTGTATTGGGAACCAAAATCGAGAATTATGATTTTTTCTAGCATGGCCAAAGTTAAGAAAACTTACCTGCTGGTACAAGACAGAATGTCAATTAACCTCGATTTGGTACTTATTTACCTCTACACCGAACCTTCTCAGAAAATCTACGCCTTCGTCGCTGGGCAATCCTTTGTACTCAGCATAAGAATCCTGATATAAAACCTTTTTTATTCCGGAAGATAAAATCAATCTCGCACAAGCGATACAAGGAGAAAGCGTAGTATATAAAGTAGCCCCTTCTATTTTTGCACCATTCTTAGAGGCATATAAAATTGCATTTTCTTCTGCGTGGAGGGCTAAGGAACAACTGCCCCTGGAATCTCTGTCGCAACCCGTTTCCGGCCATTCCTCATCACAGTTGTGTGTTTCCGGTGGTGGCCCGTTATAACCGATAGAAATGATCCTTGTATCTTTTGTCAGCACAGCACCAACATGCGCCCTTACACAATGCGAACGCGCAGCAAGATCTACTGCCAAGTTCATATAAATATGATCGAAACTTTTTTTACTCATATACGTATAAATAAAAAGCTTCCCATTGAATAAATGGGAAGCTTTTCTGTTCAATTATAATTAGTGACCTCCTTCGGCCTCAATATTTTCTACATTAATACCCTGGCTTTTCAACACGGCACTTACTCTCCATGCAAAGAAAATCAGGTAAGCAAAACCGATTGCAGGAACAATATAAGAACTATGGATACCAATTGCATCGGCCAGTTCACCCTGAATTGGTGGAATAATCGCACCACCTAAAATCATCATGATCAAGAATGAAGAACCCTGACTCGTGTATTTGTTTAATCCTGTGATCGATAAAGCAAAGATCGAAGGCCACATAATCGAGCAGCACAATCCACCACTTACGAAAGCGAAAATCGCCACATGACCAGTAGTGAATAAACCAATCAGCATAGAAATAGCACCTAAGGTTCCAAAAATCGCCAATGTTTTGGCTGGTTTCTCTTGTCCAAGGTAAAAAGCAACTATCATGATCGCGATACAAATTCCATATACATATAAGTTACCTACATCCGTTCCGGTAAAGTGATTTACCACTAAGATCACTCCAAAAGCAACGAAAGGAACAATCACAGTTAATACATTTCTTAACATTTTAGACATGCTAAATGCCGAGATTGCACCTGTCCAACGTCCGATCATCATACTTCCCCAATATAGAGAGATGTATTGTTTGATTTCAGATTCGGCTAAACCTCCAAATTCTTTCAGGTTTAACAAAGCACCCAGATTACTCTGGATCGTTACTTCTGTACCTACATACATAAAAATCGCTAGCATTCCCAATACCAATTGAGGGTATTGCATCGCGCCCCATTTTTCAGGGTTGTCTTTTTTAACAGTATAAGCGAACAACAAAGCACCAAGAATAATGGCCAATGAAGAGTATACAAATACTGAAGCAGGAATACCGGTTGCATTGGCTAGAGGACCTGCAGCGGCTACCATTAGGAAACCAAGAATCATCACTACCAATGGACCGTTAGGCTTAGGACTGGCTTCTACTTTTTCATCACTGGTTACTTTTGGCAATTTAGAAATCGCGAAGAAGATGGCTACAGCGATAAACAAACCTGCAAGAATTAAGTACAGGTTATTAATAGAACTGATTTCTACTGCTTTTGGGATGGCATCATTTGCCGTACCGAATAAAACCACACTCACGATTACCGGCCCCATTAAACCACCCAGGTTATTGATACCTCCGGCAAGGTTTAAACGGTGTGTACCACTTTCTGGCGCACCTAAAGCTACCACGAAAGGGTTAGCTGCAGTTTGCTGAAGGGAGAAACCCAGGGCAATCACGAAAAAGGTAAATAAGATAAAGATAAATGATCCGGAATGAACTGCGGGAATCATGATCAATGCACCTACTGCAGAGATCAACAAACCGGCAATAATCCCTTTTTTGTAACCGATTTTATTCAGAATATCTACTTTACTGGCTTGAGAAGCGAAATACAACAACAGCGACCCAATAAAGTATCCACCGTAAAAAGTAAAGTCTATAAGTTGAGACTCGAATTGAGTCAGATTAAAGTGCGCCTTACAGAATGGTATAAAAATACCATTTGAAGCAGCAACAAAGCCCCAGAAAAAGAACACAGTAATAATTGTGTACAAAGCGGTGCCATAATTTTTTTTAGATTGTTGTTCCATATAATCTTGATAACTTATTTTGGTGCGCTAAACATAAATAAAAAAAACTGTTTGCTAAAGTGTAATGTTTACACACTGACAATTCCTATGTCCCTTTTATAGGGGATATTACATGGGTATAGCAGGGAGACTATTAAAATAATAAGGGTGATTTTATTCATAAAATCGCATATTAGCATAATTTTAGAAGTTAGGTGAATGTTTGAAGCAATATTACAGGGAGTAGGTGCAGGTATATTATTTTCGTTTTTGACGGGTCCTGTTTTCTTTTCCATGATTAAAACTAGCATTGAGAAAGGCTTCAAAGCCGGGTTTTCTCTTGCGGTAGGCGTGATTTTTAGTGACATTATCTTTATCACACTTACCATTTTCAGCGCTCAGTTTGTAGACTATAAATCAGAGTATTTTCAATATATAGGCATCGTTGGAGGCCTCTTTTTGTTTGGGATTGGATTATACTACCTATTTAACAAGGTAAAAGTAAGTTATGATGTGGGTGAAATTGCGAAGATCAAAAAGCGCGGATACATCCTTAAAGGATTCTTAATGTGCCTCTTATCCCCAACTACATTGATGTTCTGGATTATGGTGGGCGGTATTATCTCCGTACAACTCCATTTAACGATGGCGGAGAAAGTGGTTTTCTTTATTGTCGCGATGGCCACACAGCTGACTGTAGATGGCGTAAAAACCTATTACGCGGCCAAACTCAGGTACCGCATTAAAGAGAAGACCATACAAAACCTCAACAGGGTTGCCGGGGCAGTGATCATCATCTTTGCCATCCGCTTATTCATAGAAGTCTTATTAAAACACTATAATTAAAAAATCCCCGCCAGTCATTTAAGCTGGACGGGGATTGTATTTTATTAAAGCGCTGAATTAATACGCTCTTTGGTTGTTTCCTTCTTTCCAGTTTACGAAAGCTTTAATCACAACTTTGTTACCACCAGGTGTTGGGTAATTTCCAGAGAAATACCAATCACCAGTATGATTAGGACAAGCTATGTGTAAATTATCCAAAGTCTGATAAATCACTTCTACCTCTGCATTGATGTTTTCAGGAGTAATGATTTTCGTGATTTGCGCAGAGATCTCTTCTTGTGTGAAAGGTCTGTAAATGTCTTTCACATGGTTAACAATCTCTTCTTTCGGCAACAATAAAGAAGCTTTACATTTCTGGTAAACTTCTTCGATGATGTGTTCAAGACCACGTTCTTTCAACAATTGAATAGCTGCTTCGAATGCAACGAACTGTCCCATTTTAGACATATCGATACCATAGCAATCCGGGTAACGGATTTGTGGAGCAGAAGAAACAATAATGATCTTCTTAGGATGCAACCTGTCGATGATCTTAATGATACTTTGTTTCAAAGTAGTTCCACGAACGATCGAGTCATCAATTGCTACTAAAGTATCCGTACCGTTTTTGATCACGCCATAAGTCGTGTCGTAAACATGAGCTACCATATCACTTCTGTCGGCATCCTGTGTAATGAACGTTCTTAGCTTCACATCTTTAATTGCCAGTTTCTCCACTCTTGGATTCATGGATAGCAATTCATTCAGTTCTTCATCGTTCAATTGTTCTTTACGATTCAGTAAAGTGTCTTTTTGTACGTCTCTGATATAGCTGTGTAAGCCTTCTACCATTCCGTAGAAAGAAACTTCAGCGGTATTTGGGATAAAAGAGAATACCGTATTTTTAAGGTCTGCACTAACTGCTTTCAGAATCTGATCACATAATAATGCGCCTAAATGTTTTCTTTCTTTATAGATATCTGCATCAGATCCTCTAGAGAAGTAAATGCGTTCAAATGAACACGCTCTTTTTTCCTGAGGCTCTCTGAAAATTTCCTCTGTTACTTTACCGTTTTTCTTAACGATCAAAGCATGTCCAGGTTGGATTTCTTTCACATCTTTAAATGGAATGTTGAAAGCAGTTTGAATAGCTGGTCTTTCAGAAGCAGCCACTACAATCTCATCATCTGCATAGTAGAATGCGGGACGAATTCCAGAAGGATCACGAAGAATAAAAGCATCACCATTACCAACGATACCAGAAATCGCATATCCACCATCCCAGTTCTTCGCAGAACGACGAAGGATTTTAGCAATATCTAAACCTTCAGAGATTTTGTGAGTGATTTCTACGTTATCTAAACCTTCTTTCTTATAAGCATCGAAAAGTTCCTGATTCTCATCGTCAAGGAAATGACCGATTTTTTCAAGTACGGTTACTGTATCCGCTTTTTCTTTCGGGTGTTGTCCAAGCTCATAAAGTTGCTCTAACAACTCTTCCACATTCGTCATGTTGAAGTTACCAGCAATCACAAGATTACGGGTCATCCAGTTGTTCTGACGTAGGAAAGGGTGACAGTTTTCAATACTATTCTGACCATGGGTACCATATCTAAGGTGACCTAGTAGAACTTCTCCGATAAAACTAACATTGGTTTTCAACCATTCAGAATCTTGCATTAGCTCAGGCGTTTCATTCTGGATGTCTACAAATTTACTTTGTACATATCCAAAAATATCTGAAACCGCGTTTTGAGCCATAGACCTGTACCTGCTAATGTAGCGGTGACCTGGTTTAACATCAAGTTTAATGGTTGCAATACCGGCGCCATCTTGTCCACGGTTGTGTTGCTTTTCCATCAAAAGGTAAAGCTTATTAAGGCCGTAAAGGGTGGTACCGTATTTTTCCTGGTAGTATGAGAGAGGTTTTAAAAGGCGGATAAAGGCAATACCGCATTCGTGCTTGATCGAGTCGCTCATTGGTGTGTGATTTGAGCCGCAAATTTACCGTTAATAATTATCAGAACCTAGAAAGAAATACAATCTTTCATTAAGATTATAATCGCCCAAAAAAATCCAGTTTAAAGCGTTTAGCAGGGAATAGAATGAGTTATTATGCCATAAAAAAACCGCTCTTTAGGGAGCGGTTTTGCATAAAAATCAGCTGAACTTTTTAAATGTTATCCGTTTATATTAAAGTTTAGCAATCACAAAGTCATTCAGATTTAACTTAGAAACATCATTTCTAACCAATGCATGTTCTTGTGAAGAACCAGTCAATTTCAAGTCAGATGAGCCACTAATGTCTGTATAAAGACTGCCTATTGTAGCGTTTAAGTTTGCTTTAGCTTCGTCTTTTAAGAAGACCTGAAGAACTGCTAAATCAAAGTTACCACTGGTCTTAACGTTTGCGGTGTTAGCCACATCAATTCTTTGCAGGTCTTTCACATATACATAAATCGTGCTTTGATCAGTAGAATTGATGTATAAGGTATAGCCTTTTTGTTTCACACTGTTGTTATTCTCATCGATCGCAACAAAGCTCTTGATGTCTTGTCTGCTTCCTTGTACCAGAACCACATTGGCATTTCCGGTAACTACTACTTTATTGAATTTTACCGGAGCAGTGATGCTCGTTGCCGGTTTATCTTTAGCGATGGTAGCAAAGGCTGAAGAAGTTAAAACGATGGCTGTTAATGTTGAAGCGATTAGAGTTTTGATTGCAGTTTTCATATCTTTTAATTTTTTAAGTTTTTAAGGTTGTTTTGTAATTAAGACGTCCTCATGGGAGAAACGTTTCAGCGGTTTTTGACGCTTTAGACCACAACAGTGTACCTCTCGACGAACGCCCATAACTTCTCGACCAATCGACGAAATTATTTCGTCGATTGGTCGAGACAGGCAAGCCTTATAAAAAAGACATGAAAAAGGCGGTCATTGACCGCCTCCAATAAATGAGTTAAAGTTTTAAATGCATCTGATCCGATTGGACTGCTTCGCCAAAGAAAATGGAAGCATGTTGATCGAAGGCCTGCCTATCCCCCGAAGTAAAAAACTTCCTTATCCCTTCCCGATCAATTTTCGCTACAATCTCAGGATGGTTTTTCAGGTATAGCTCCAGGCTATTTGCTACAATATCCCCTTGCCCGAGTAGTTCAATTCCAACTGGTAAAATCGCTTTCAGTTTAGGAATCAACAATGGATAATGTGTACAAGCCAAAAGGATGCAATCAATATCAGCATCTTGTTCCAACAGTTCATCCAGGTACTTCTGTACAAAATAATCAGCACCAGGATTGAGGTGTTCATTGTTCTCAATTAGCGGAACCCACATCGGACAAGCCTGCTGTAGTACTTTTACCTCCGGAAAAAACTTATTGATTTCCATCAGATAAGAGAGCGAGTTGACCGTACCACGGGTTCCCATTACCCCCACTGTTTTATCGCGCGTATACTGACCCACCACCTCAGCTGTTGGTCTGATGACTCCGAGTACCCGATGATTGGGATACTTAACCGGAAGCACCTTTTGCTGAATGGTACGTAGCGCCTTTGCAGAGGCCGTGTTACAAGCAAGGATCACCAAAGGACAGCCTTGCTCAAACAACCATTCTACACACTCTAAAGTGTACTGATAAACCGTTTCAAAGGAATGGTCTCCATAAGGAGAACGGGCATTGTCGCCCAGATAAATATAATTGTATTGCGGCAGTTGCTTGGCTATCGATTTAAACACAGTTAAACCGCCATAACCAGAATCAAAAACGCCTATAGATTGTCCAGTATTCATTGTAAAAAAAAGCGGGATGGAGTTTTATCACCCCATCCCGCAATTTATATATTTTAATTCTAATTATTTCTTTGGTGCTGCAGTTGCAGTGATACCCAATTTAGCTTTAACAGCAGCAGTGATATCATCACCACCATCCCAGTAAACTAAAGCTTGGTTTGCAGTATCAAATACGTAAGCAAAACCTTTTTCTTTAGAAACAGCTTTAATTGCTGCATCAGCTTTAACTTGAATAGGGTTAAACAATTCCGCATTTTTAGCTTCCATTTCTTGTTGTGCTTTAGCTCTTGCATCTTCGATACGTTTTTGAAGATCTTGTAATTCAGCACCCATTGTTTGCAATTCTTTACCAACAGTTTCTTTGTTAGCTTCGCTCAATGTTTTTTGTTTTGCTTCAGCTGCAGTTAGTTTACCTTGGTATTCAGTAATCATTTTCTCCACATCAGCTTGTTTAGTTTTACCAAACGCCTCTAATTTAGTTCTGGCTTCTTTAACCTCTGGCATAGCTTCAATGATCAATGCCGAGTTCAAGTGCGCTAATTTCTGTTGTGCATTTGCTACGTTAGCAGTAAACAATAACCCCGCTACGATAAAAAATGCGTTAATTGACTTTCTCATTTCTATTTGTCTTAATAAATTGTTTTTACTTGTTTATCTATTTGTGTTTGCTTATTTAAGGATCGTTCCTGGTTTAAAACCAAGTAATCTAATCACATCATTGCTGACATCATAGTTGCTGCTGGCATAAATCATCATGGTTGCTTCACTACTCTTGTCGAAGATGAAGTCCAGTTGTTTGCCTTTAGCCACTTCTGTAATCGTCTTGGTTACTTTGTCCTGAATCGGACCTAATAACTTACCACGTTTTTGGAAAAGCTCCCCATCCGGGCCGAAGATTCTGCGTTGAAAATCTTTAGCTTCTTTTTCCTTTTCAATGATATCATTCTCTCTTCTCTTACGCATATCTGCGGTAAGCAATACCTGATCTGCCTGATAAGCTTTGTACATTTTATCAATCTCCACAAAGTTCTGATCTACCTGTCCCTGCCATTGTTGCGAAGCAACATTCAGTTCATTCAAGGAAGACTTATACTCCGGAAGGTGTTTTAAGATATATTCTGTATCTACATAAGCGAACTTCTGTGCAAAAGCTCCCATACAGGTAAAGCTTAAGAAACATATTAAAAGGTATTTTTTCATAGCCTGTTTTTTTATTACTCCTAACGTTAATTAAATCCGCCTAGCTGTTGTGCAATACTAAAGGTAAACGATTGCTTTCCTCCATTCTCCACTCCAGGAATCTTATCAAAAGGAATACCATAATCAATACCCAACAATCCAAATATCGGTAAAAATATCTTCGCACCAAAACCTGCAGAGCGTCTAACGTTAAAAGGATTGAAATCTTTAAAGTTGTTCCAGGTATTACCACCCTCAGCGAAAGCTACAAGGAATGCCGTTGCCGATGAACTTTTAATTACCGGATATCTTACTTCCAACACATATTTAGTGAAGATAGGGCTACCCGACTGTTGTGCAATGTTTACGTCTGCACCTTTAGGAATTACTGCAGAGTTGGCATAACCACGCATAGCGATTAGCTCAGATCCTTGCAGGAAGTCAAATCCTTGCATACCATCACCACCCAGTTTAAAACGCTCGAAAGCAGGATCACCAACAGCTTTGTTATAAGAACCTAGGAAACCAAACTGTGCCTGTGCTTTTACTACAAATTTACCGGCAAGTTTATGGAACCATTGAGATTCAAATTTCCATTTGTGGTACTCAGTGAATTTATAGAATTCTTTATCAGGAGCAGTCGCATAATTCAATTTATTAAGCAATGAATATGGAGGTGTTGCCTGAATTGTGAATTTGAAATATGAACCACCTTCCGGGAAGATTGGAGAATCACGTGAATCCCTGCTCAACTCTTGTGCTAAACTGATGTTATAAGAAGTACCAGTACTAAATTTATAACCACCATAATTGTTTAGGATATACTGTTGGAAACTCAAGGCATGGCTCAACTGGAAGTAATTATCCGGGAAGTTTAATCTTCTACCTAAACTAACCGTTACCCCGTTCAACCTGATACGTTGCTGACCTTGACCATTACGTACTTCGAATTCTTTTAAGCCGTTAGACTGTAAAGATGTAAATGCACTTACTCCAAAACTAACTGGTTTCTTACCACCTAACCATGGCTCAGAGAAAGAGAAACTATAAGACTGGTAATATTTACCGTTTGTTTGTCCACGTAAACTTAATTTCTGACCATCACCCTTTGGTAAAGGTTTATAAGCACTTGGGTTGAAAAGGTTTCTTAAAGAGAAGTTATTGAAAGTAAGACCTAAGGTACCGATGATGTTACCACCACCAAAACCACCAGACAATTCAATCTGATCAGAAGGTTTTTCTTCTACTGCATATTCAATATCCACTGTTCCATCAGCCGGATTTGGCTTAGGAGTAGGTACTGTTTTAGACTCATCAAAGTTACCCAATTGTCCAATCTGACGAACCGTACGGATCAATAGATCTTTTGAGAATTTATCACCCGGTTTAGTATGCACCTCGCGAAGTACTACTCTATCATTAGTGATGGTATTTCCTTTAACGGTAATGCGGTTATTTGTGTATTGAGGACCTTCATAAATGCGGATTTCTACATCTACAGTATCACCATAAATTTTAGTCTGAATAGGATCTACGTTAAAGGTTAAGTAACCATCATTCAGATATAAACTAGATACATCATCACTGTTGGCACTACCTCTTAACTTAGTCTCCAGTTTCTCTTCACTGAAAACCTCTCCTTTTTCAATTCCTAAAATACGTTCCAGGTCTTTTCCTGCATATTTTGCATTCCCTACCCAGCTGATATTTCCGAAATAGTATTTAGGACCTTCAAATAGATCTATCTTAATTCCGATAGATTTATCGTTATATCTGTAAATGCTGTCTTTCAGAATTACCGCATCACGGTAACCTTTATCCTGCATTTTAGCAACCAATGTTTTCTTATCCTCGTCGTATTTTTCTTTATTGAATTTACCCGAACCGAATACTTTATAGAAAGCTTGTTGTTTTGTTTTCTTTAAGAACTTGCGCAGTTTCGCATCAGAGAAAACCGTATTTCCAGTAAAGTCAATTTCATGAACTTTCACCTTACGGCCTTTGTCCACAATAACTTCTAAAATTACATGATTCTCCTGATTTGGATCTGGTTTAGTTTTATAGCTAACCGTCGTAAAGAAATAACCTTTCTCCAACAAGTATTTTTTAATGATACTGGTAGTTGAATTGTATAAGTTCTCGTTGATAATAGACTTTGTAGACTTCGCATTCAGTTTCTCCAGGATATCAGTTTTCTGAGATTTACTCACCCCTTGAATATCGAAAGAAGACAATCGAGGACGTTCTACTACTTCGATATCGAAATAAACTGAATCACCTTCAATTTTCGTAATGTCTAATTGTACATCATCAAATAATCCTTGTTCCCAAAGGATTTTAATTGCGTTTGCTGTTGCTTCACCAGGAAGTACAATGCGTTCCCCTTTAATCAATTTTGAAAGGGTAATGATCACATCTTTATCTAAGAATTTTGTTCCTGACAGGGTTACATCTGCAATAGTGTACTCCTTGGGGTTAAAATAATCCAGATCCAGGCCATTAACTTTTAATGTAGGAGTTGCAGGATTGGACTGAGGACGGATCTGTGCCATTGTTGGTAAACCAATCAATAACAATAGTATGAGTTGATATATTCTTTTCATTTACAATCTAAAAATCGATGCTAAGTTAATTTAAACACATGTTAAAAAGTGTTAAAAGTAAAATTAGTTCAATTGTTCACTAATTTTACCGAAACGACGTTCGCGCTTTTGGTAGTCTACAATCGCTTCAAAAAGGTCTTCCCTTCTGAAGTCAGGCCAAAGCGTATCGGTAAAATACAGTTCAGTATAAGCCATCTGCCACAACAGAAAATTACTAACCCTATGTTCTCCACTGGTTCTGATCATTAACTCTGGATCAGGAATATTAGTGGTGGTTAGTTGGGCAGAAAAAAGTTCTTCATTAATCGCATCGATTTCAATCTCTTGATCTTTAGCTTTTTGAGCCAGTTTTTTCGCTGCTTCTAAAATCTCCCATTTTGCACTATAGCTCAATGCAAGCGTCAAAGTACAACGGGTATTTTTAGCCGTATTGTCCATCGCACTTTTCAAATCATCAATACATTTTTGAGGTAGAGAAGCGATATCGCCGATGGCATTTAATCGGATGTTATTTTTATTTAGCGTAGCGGTTTCCTGGTTAATGGTAGAGATCAATAATTCCATTAAAGCATTTACTTCTTCAATAGGTCTGTTCCAGTTTTCAGTAGAAAAGGCATATACAGTCAGGTACTTAATACCGATATCGGCACAGCCTTCTACAATATCTTTCACCGATAGCACGCCACTTTCGTGACCAAAATGCCTGAATTTACCTTGGTTTTTTGCCCATCTCCCGTTTCCATCCATGATGATTGCGATGTGTTCAGGCAGGCGTGTAACGTCAATTTGTTCTTTAAATCCCATTTATGATTGCAAATATGCTTAAAATGTATAACATTTTTGGGACACAAAGGTATAAGATATGCCAATACCTACAAACATATAAGTATCTCTTTTTCTTAAGTCTCCTCTTTGAGTCCCGTGTAGTTTATTAACCGGTAATGAAGGGTCGTATGGAGGAAAACCTGACAGGCCTAAACGAATATCAGCCAGTTCTCTCGCGTCATTGGCTGTATAATCATCTGCAGGATATCTGCCACTCACATCATCCAAATAATCCGTAAAAGCCGTCCGATAGCCGATCTGAGAGAATAAGCCCCAGTTCTCTTTTAACCTGACCTTAAAACCAACTCCATAAGGCACCGCTATGGCCGAATTACTGTACGCTTCCTTTTGTCCCTCTGTACGATAAAAGCGAAGCTGATATTCCTTTTCTCCTGGATTTGAAGGAATATTATACTTCCCAATCGGGTTAAACCAAACCCCGCCTATCCCAACAAATATATAAGGCGTAAAACTCTTAGTTCCACCGCCTGCAAAATATTCAAAAAAATTGAAATCCAACTGCAGACTCACTTCATTTAAAGTGCTTTTAAAATTAAGCCCTCTATCTCTAAACTGCGCATTATCAGATTTCAGGTCATCTGCTTTGATCTTGCCATGCATATAATGTACGCCAAGGCTCCAATAAGGATCAAAGTTTACTTTAACATTCGCCCCTGCAGAGAAACCACTTACCTTCAATGGATTAGTTTGATTCAGATCTCCCATATATCCTGCCCCTCCACCGACCAGGCCAAATTCCAGATTCTGGGCAAAGGCAGGAGATCCAATGAAAAGAAGGGCAAAAAAACAGAAAAGCTGAGTTCTGTATTGCATCTTAATAATTTCGGGTATCGATCCCCCAAAGTAGTTTATTTCTTAATGTCTTCAAATAACTTTCGTCATTTAATCTAATCAGATTGACATGAAAAGCAGCTTTATTCAGGGTTAACTTCACAGAACGGTCTACTGTTTCTGTTCTGGAATCACAAGATACCAGGAATTTAGCACTTCTGGCTTCCACTTCAAAGGTTAGTGTCACATCATCAGGAATGATGACCGGCCTAACATTAAGGTTATGGGGAGCAATCGGTGTGATGACAAAATTCTGTGAACTTGGGTAAATGATAGGCCCACCGCAGCTCAATGAATAAGCGGTAGAACCTGTAGGTGTGGCAATGATTAAACCATCAGCCCAGTAAGAATTGACAAACTCATCATTCATGTAAGCATGGATGATCATCATCGCTGATTTATCTCTTCTATGGATGGTGATGTCGTTTAGCGCAAAATTCTCTTCTCCAAACAAGTCAAATTTAGAATCCAGGCTAAGCAAGGTTCTTTTATCTAGCGCATATGCTTTCTGGCGTAAAGCTTCAATTGCAACACGGATTTCATCTTTGTTGATACTGGCTAAAAAGCCCAACCTGCCGAAGTTAATCCCGATTACAGGGATGCCTGAATCACGGATCAGCGATAAAGTATCAAGCAGGGTACCATCCCCGCCAAGGCTAATCAGCACGTCTGTCTGACCTACCAGTTCGGTATGGTGACTAAAAACGACAATGCCCTCTGGCAGCTTTATTTTATCCTTAATAAAGTCAAAGTAATCTTTGTAAACAAGAATGGGTGTTTTTAACTCCCCCAACACATTGAATACTTCCTGTACGTATGGTAGAACACTATTATTGAACTCTCTACCGTATATTGCAGTTCTCATTTATGGGGTTTATACGTTTAAATAATTCATAAATGAATTATATCTGTCTTCGGTACCATTGTCTGAAATGGTGCTGTTAAACACAGCTTTTACCTGGTAATTATATCGCTCAAAGGAGGCGATAATTCCCGACAACTCAGTTTTATTGATCTTTAAAGTCACCTCTAATCTGGTAGAATCGGGAAAAGATTGCACATAAGAAGAAAGGATCTGCGCATTGTCTGCTTCCACTATCTGTGCCATATGGGAAAGGGAGTTATTGCGGTTGCTGATTTCCAGCACAATAATCCCTCCTGGCTCCTTCACTGCATAAATATCCGCTGTATAATCCAACAGGTTATTAATAGAAATAAGCCCCAAATAGTTCTTTTTATAGTCCAGCACCGGAATTACCGATAAATGCAATTGATGAAAAAGTCTGATGATATCATAGATATGTGCATCTTCATACACAAAAGGGTTTAAAATAGACAAAGGCAAGCTTCCGATTGCCTGAGTGACATCCCTTACTTCTATTAACTCTTCCTCAGCAAGTAATCCCAGAAACTGTGTTTCATTGACAATGGGTAAATGGTAGAGCTTGAACTCAGTCATCCTTTCCAAAGCTTTCTGAACCGAATCAGAAGTCTTTAGCGGAGGAATTGAATTCGATATGAGTTCAGCTGCAAACATTACTATGATACTATTTTAATAATATTCTATTCAAAAACTTCTCCAAATATTCGTTGAAAACTTCAGGACGCTCCATCATCGGTGCATGTCCACATTTATCAACCCAGTTTAACTCCGAATTAGGCAACAGTTCATGGAACTCTTCCGCTACTTCTGGAGGTGTAATCTTATCCTGTTTCCCCCAAATTAAGGAAACTGGAATCGTAATTCTTGACAGTTCTTTGGACATGTTATGACGGATAGCGGATTTTGCTAAAGCCAGAATTCTGATCACTCGTGAACGGTCATTTACACTTTTATATACTTCATCTACCAGTTCTTCCGTTGCTGTTGCTGGATCATAAAAGGTAAACTGCACTTTTTCTTTAATATAATCACGGTTCTCTCTTTTTGGGAAAGATCCGCCAAATGCATTTTCATATAAGCCAGAACTTCCGGTCAACACCAGTGCTTTTACGTTTTCCTGATGAGCAGCAGTAAAGACTAATCCGATGTGCCCTCCTAATGAATTACCGATTAAAACTACCTGATTAAGTTTCTTATACTTTAAAAATTTGTGAATATATTTTGATAAACTTTTTACACCTAAGGTAAGTATAGGCAGTTCATAAAGTGGTAAAATTGGTACAATAACGTGATACTTTTCTTTGAAATGATCTATCGTTGGTTCCCAATTGCTCAACTCACCCATTAAACCATGAAGTAATACCAGGGGTTCTCCTTTTCCAGCCTCAATATATTTAAACCCGTCTTCGTCTATTACTTCGTATTTCATATTTTGTGTTAATAAGGTAATGCTACTAAGTTAGTGCAGTAAATTAAATTATATGTAATTTAAGACATTAATTTTGGAAAAAAGTTTAAACACATACAATTCCAGCATATACTATGCCAATTGCGTTTTAACGATTTCAGCGATCAATTTACCGTCTGCTTTACCCGCAAGTTCTTTGTTGGCAAGGCCGATAACTTTTCCCATTTCTTTTGCTGAAGTAGCACCAGAATCTTTAATAATCTGAGCAACAATAGCTTCAATTTCTGACTGATCCAATTGCTTAGGTAAGAACTGGCTGATCACTGCGATTTCTTCTTCTTCGATGATGCTCAAATCTTCGCGACCTTGTGTTTTGTAAATGTCTGACGATTCTTTACGTTGTTTTACCAGTTTCTGAAGAATCTTAGCTTCTGTTTCCTCACTGATCTCTTCTGCTGAACCTTTTTCTGTTCTCGCTAGCAAGATAGCCGCTTTAATCGCTCTTAAACCTCTTAATGCTGCCTGATCTTTAGCAAGCATCGCTTTTTTAATCTCCTGATCTATAGTATTTGATATCATATCTTTTGAATTGAAATTTTAATCTCTTTTAATAATGGCACCTGATGCCTGTGCTGTTGGCATAATCAACATATCGTTAATATTGACATGTGCTGGTCTGCTTACCGCAAACCAAATGGCCTCCGCGATGTCGTTGGCCACTAAAGGCTCCAGACCATCGTATACTTTTTTAGCGCGACTTTCATCTCCTTTAAAGCGAACTTTAGAAAACTCCGTTTCTACCATTCCCGGATTGATGGCGGTTACTTTAATGCCATGAGGCAATAAATCAATGCGCATACCTTTATTGAGGGCATCAACTGCATGTTTTGTGGCACAATATACGTTTCCATTTGGATAAACTTCTTGTCCGGCAATAGAGCCAATGTTAATAATGTGGCCGGATTTTCTTAAAATCATCCAATTTGACACAATCTTAGTAACATAAAGCAAGCCTTTTACATTGGTATCAATCATGGTATCCCAATCCGAAATACTCCCCTTATCAATCGGGTCTAATCCCTGACTTAATCCTGCATTATTGATCAGCACATCCACCTGTTTCCAGGCGGCCGGCAAAGTTTCCAGCGCATATGAAAGATCATCATGAATCCTGACATCTGCAACCAGTGCTTTGATCTCAATTCCGTGTTTCTCTTCCAGGCTTCTGGCTCCTTCTTTCAACAATTCTTCTCTTCGGGCAACAAGAATCAAATTGTAACCTTGTGCAGCAAATAAATCAGCACAGGCGGCTCCAATTCCTGAAGTTGCTCCTGTAATTAATGCAGTTTTCATTGGTATGTTCTTTTTTATTGCTAATTATTAAAAAATGGATGCTTCCTTTTTAGTCTCGGTATTACTTGAGTATGGGTATTGCGCCGCTAGGCGAATGATCATAGCCTGAACAAAACTAAAAAAAATCTGACAAATCACTCAAAAAACAAACTGAAGGTCACATGACGCAGCATCAACTTGTCGATTGGATTGGAAAACACATGCAATTTCTCCCTCTTCATGACACTATCAAAAGAATAAGATAATTTCAATTCCGGTGACATTTTGAAGTATTCAAAATACAAATCCATTCCTAGTCCGGCTTCATAAGAAAGGAAGCTTCTTTTATTAACCAGGATCATTTCCATTGGATTCGGAACATTTGAATTGTCCCTGTTCTTCTTGGAGGAAATGTCCGTAGAGTATTTAATGCCGCCAATCATGTAGGCCCTAAAATTATTTCTTCTGTTAGACTTAATTTTCAACCCCAGAGGAAACTCAACGAGAGTTGACTGTACTTTCTTTTCTACTTCTGAAAAAGGCTGCCCAGATGTAATCGGGAGATTTTCAAACCTGTAAGTCAATACCCGATCGTTAAACACCAATACAGGTGTTAACCTCAGGTCTACATTTTCCAATAATTTTTGATTGACTACAAAACCGATTCCAAATCCTGGAGAGGGTTTCGCAGCGATCGAACTCAGTCCTCTAGGGATCTCTGATGGTAAGTCTGAAAAATCACTTGGACTTTCCTTCCAATTTAACTTCTTTAACACCTTATACTCCGAGGAGATATATTGAAAAGTAAAACCAAAATGGAGATTAGAATCGTCTATCCCTCCGCCCCAATTCTGCGCATTTGCAGTTCCCACCACAAGCATCAAAAGAGAAAAAAGGAAGGATTTTATTTTCATCTGAATTCTTTAATTGGAAGATCGTGATTTTATGCAAAAGAACCTAAGTTCGGTTATAACATTATTTCACACCGGTATAGATGGCACAGACACCAAATGTCAATCGGTTATCTTTTGCCTCTTTAAAACCAACTTTAGTCATCATTTGATTGAAAGCTTCCCCATCCGGGAATGCAGCTACAGATTCAGGCAAATAAGTATAGGCTTTATTGTCTTTTGAAAAAATCTTTCCAAACAATGGAGTGATATGGTTAAAATAAAAATTATAGCCTTGTTTAATTGGGAATTTCCTTGGTTTCGAGAACTCAAGGATCACGATTTTACCCCCCGGTTTTAACACGCGATACATATCTGCCAATCCTTTTTCCAGATTTTCGTAATTTCTTACGCCGAAGGCTACCGTGACTGCATCAAAATGATTGTCTTCGAAATGTAAACCTTCAGAATCGCCCATTTGAACAGAGAAAACACCGCCCAAATTACGCTCTTTTATCTTTTTACGTGCTACTTCTAACATTCCATCAGAAATATCTACACCAATTACCTTTTCCGGATTAAGAATTTTTATCGCTTCAAAAGCGAAATCTCCGGTACCTGTTGCGACGTCAAGGATTAGGCGTGGCTGTAGCGCTTTCAGCTCTCCAATCGCCTTTTTTCGCCATAGGATGTCAATTCCGAGCGACATAAAGTGATTTAAAAAATCATAAGTTTCAGATATGTTATCAAACATAGAGGCTACTTGTTCCTTTTTAGTAGCGGTTGCAGACTGGTATGGTGTGATCTTTTCGTTCATGGTAAGGCGCAAAGATAAGTATTGTTGAAAACTAATTTTCTACCTTTGTCAAATGATTATAAAATCAGCAACATTTATTTGTAGTAATACAAAGGTTTCAGCTTTGCCTGTTGCCAATATGCCCGAATATGCATTTATCGGACGTTCCAACGTAGGGAAGTCTTCATTGATCAATATGCTGGTGAATCAGCATGGTTTAGCAAAAACGTCCCAAAGGCCGGGTAAAACCCAGTTAATTAACCATTTTCTTATCAATGAGAAATGGTATATTGTAGATTTACCAGGATATGGTTATGCCAAAGTTTCTAAGAACAGCAGAGAAAACTGGGAGAAATTTATCCGCAACTACATCACCAAAAGAGAAAGCTTACAATGCGTTTTCGTCCTGATCGATAGCCGATTGGAGCCTCAAAAGATTGACCTTGAGTTCTGCTGCTGGATGGGAGAAATCCAAATTCCATTTGTATTGGCATTCACTAAGGCGGATAAACAATCGGCAGTAAAAACCGACAAGAACATTGCAGCCTTTAAGAAAGCATTAGGCGGTTGGTTTGAAGAGATCCCACCGTGTTTCGTGACTTCTGCGGAGAAACATCAAGGTAGAGATCAAATTCTGGACTTTATTGATCAGACGAATCTTGATTTTGCCATGCCGATTTTAACGCCGAGAGAAGACTAAACAGGTATTGGTGATATGAAGAAATATTTTTCACTGGTTTTGTTTGCCCATTCCGTTTTTGCACTTCCTTTTGCAATGATTGGATTTTTCCTGGGTGTAACCACCACCTCCAGTCCTTTTAATTGGATGTTATTGGTAATGGTATTGTTGTGTATGGTCTTTGCCCGTAATGCAGCAATGGCCTTTAACAGGTACCTGGATAGAAACATCGATGCCAAGAATCCACGTACACAAATGCGTGATATTCCGGCAGGAAGAGTATCCGCCAATGAAGCATTGATCTTCGTGATCATCAACTGTATTTTATTTGTAGTGACTACCGCATTTATCAACCCACTGTGTTTATACTTATCACCGGTAGCGTTGTTTGTAGTGTTGTTTTATAGTTATACCAAAAGGTTTACAGCCCTGTGTCATATGGTGCTTGGTTTAGGGCTATCACTGGCTCCAATTGGTGCTTATATCGCTGTAACGGGAGAATTCGCCTTGATTCCAGTATTGTATTCTTTTGCAGTACTTTTTTGGGTAAGTGGATTCGACATCATTTATGCCCTTCAGGATGAAGGTTTTGACCGTGACGAAAAATTGCATTCCATCCCTGCAGCATTGGGCATCAAAAATGCCTTGAAACTTTCAGAAGGACTCCATGTAGCCTCTGCGCTATGTGTCATTGCACCTATTGCATTGGCTCCTGATAACTTTAGCTGGTTTTATTACCTGGGTGTTGCCTTTTTCTGCTCGATGTTGATTTATCAACATTTATTGGTCAAACCAAATGACATTAGCAAAGTAGACAAAGCATTTATGACCACCAATGGTTTTGCTTCTGTAATTTTTGCAGCTTGCTTCCTTGCAGATGCCTTAATGAGAACATTGTTCTACTAATTCCAAACGATATTGCAGGAAAAGCCTTTTTCAAGTTGAACTTGAAAAAGGCTTTTTAGTTTAAGCCCAATTTTACTTTAACAGAATTATAAGCCTCTGCCCCCTGTTCATTATATTTGCCTTAGTTATTTAAAAAAAGTTATGATCAATCTTAATATACCGGTAAAGCAAAGAGCTTATATCCCGCAGCAATTGGAAATGAAATGGGACAACTTATCCCCTATTCTGGACGAACTGCTGGAACGTCCTATTGCGAATGTTCAGGAACTTGAAAAATGGCTGAAAGACAAAAGTGAACTGGAAGCAGCATTGGAAGAAGATTTTGCCTGGCGCTACATTCGCATGAGCTGTGATACAGCAAATGAAAAACTAGTGGCAGATTTTCAATACTTCGCAACGGAGATCGAGCCAAAGATCTCACCTATTGCCAATCTACTCAACCAAAAATTTAATGACAGTCCTTTTATCGATGAGCTGGATCAGGAAAAATATTTCGTATACATCAGAGCGATCAGAAAAGCAATTGAAATCTATAGGGAAGAGAATGTGGAACTACTGACTAAATTACAGGTAGCTCAACAGCGTTATCAGGGAATTACCGGTGCCATGAGTGTAGAAATTAATGGCCAGGAATATACCCTTGAACAAGCTTCGAACTTCATTAAAGATACTGATAGAGCTGTCAGACAGCAAGCATGGGAAACCATTCAGCAACGCCGTTTGGTAGACAAAGACGATTTGAACATCCTTTTCGATGAACTGTTGGTGATGCGTCATCAGGTAGCTTTAAACGCAGGTTTCGAAAACTATAGAGATTATATGTTCCAGGCACTGGGCAGATTTGACTATACTTCACAGGATTGTTATCATTTCCATGAGGCCATTGAGAAACAAGTGGTACCAATATTAAAAGAACAGGCGCAGAAACGTGCAGATGCTTTAGGCTTAACCACCTTGAAACCATGGGATATGGAAGTGAGTACCACAGGAAAAGCAGCTTTAAAGCCTTTCAAAAATGGCACTGAACTAATCGATAAAAGCATAGAATGTTTCAATGCGATTGATCCAAAGCTGGGACAAATGCTGGCCACTATGAAGGCAAATAATCTTTTCGATGTAGAAAGCAGAAAAGGTAAAGCACCAGGCGGTTACAATTATCCTTTAGCAGAAACCGGCGCACCTTTCATTTTCATGAATTCAGCGGGTTCTTTGAGAGACCTGACTACCATGGTACATGAAGGCGGACATGCGATTCATACTTTTATGACAGCCAAACTCGAGCTTAATGATTTTAAACATTGTCCTTCGGAAGTAGCAGAACTGGCTTCAATGAGTATGGAGCTGATCTCTATGGATTACTGGAATGTTTATTTCGACAATGAGGAAGATTTATTACGTGCAAAAAAAGAACAACTTGCAGATGTATTGAAAACCCTTCCATGGGTAGCGGTTATCGATCAGTTCCAACATTGGATTTATACCAATCCTGGTCATAATGCCGCCGACAGAGAAGAGACTTTCAAACAAATCTATGCGCGTTTTGGTGCAGGTTTTGCAGATTGGGAGGGCCAGGAGGCTGAATTTGGCAATCTATGGCAGAAGCAATTACACTTATTTGAGGTTCCTTTTTATTACATAGAATATGCGATTGCACAATTGGGCGCCATTGCGATCTGGAAAAATTACAAAGAAAATCCGCAAAAAGCATTGGAACAATATCTGGCTGCATTAGCGCTGGGTTACACCAAACCGATCAATGAAATTTATGAAACAGCGGGCATTAAATTCGACTTCAGTCTGAGCTATATTCAGGAACTTGCTTCCTTTGTAAAAGACGAATTACAGAAATTAGGTTAATTGTTTACAAGTAATTTATAAGTTTGGATATTACAAACTAAACTAACCACCATTCAATGTTTGAAAAACTCTTCAGAAAGAAGTCTATATCCAAGATATTAGAAGATGCAGCAAAGGGCCATGGAGAGCATGGCGACTCCTTACAAAAGACGTTGGGAGTAAGAGACCTTACTGCCTTTGGAATAGCGGCCATTATTGGCGCCGGTATCTTCAGTACCATTGGAAAAGCAAGCGCCGATGGCGGTCCGGCGGTAATATTTCTATTCATCTTTACTGCAATTGCCTGTAGTTTTGCGGCATTCGCCTATGCGGAATTCGCTTCTATGGTACCGGTTTCAGGAAGTGCATATACGTACTCTTATGTTGCCTTTGGCGAGCTGGTAGCCTGGATCATTGGCTGGTCGCTGATCATGGAATATTCTATTGGGAATATAACCGTAGCGATTTCCTGGTCCGATTATTTTACGGGCCTACTCTCCTCCATAAATATTCCTGCCCTCGGCATCAAAGGAATTCATGTGCCCGAGTGGGCCACCATGGACTACCTTTCTGCCTATAACGGTCATAAACACGCAGAAGCCCTGGTTAATGCAGGGAAAGATTTCGCTAACCTGGATGAAGCCACTAAACTGGCCAATAATGCCTGGATTACTGCTCCAAAAATTGGCAATTTCCACATCGTAGCTGACATTCCTGCTTTGGGAATTATCATCCTGATTACCTGGCTGATTTACAGAGGAATGAAAGAATCCAGGAACGCAAGTAATGCCATGGTAATTGTCAAACTTGCCGTGATTTTATTGGTATTATCTGTAGGTATTTTCTACGTGGATACTGCGAATTGGGATCCATTTGCTCCTAATGGTGTATCAGGTGTACTAAAAGGCGTATCGGCAGTGTTTTTTGCGTATATCGGCTTTGATGCTATCTCTACCACTGCAGAAGAATGTAAAAACCCACAACGGGATCTTCCAAGAGGAATGATGTGGGCGATCATCATTTGTACGGTTTTATATGTTGCCATAGCCCTGGTACTGACTGGAATTGTTAATTACAGTCTTCTAGCTGTTGGTGATCCCCTTGCCTTTGTATTTGACCATATCAACCTTAAGCTTATGAGTGGAATTATTGCAGTAAGTGCAGTATTTGCCATGGCCAGTGTATTATTGGTTTTCCAAATGGGACAACCTAGAATCTGGATGAGCATGAGTCGAGATGGTTTATTACCAAAATCCTTCTCGAAAATTCACCCCGTCTATAAAACACCTTCTTTTGCAACGATTGTAGTTGGTTTTGTTGTGGCAATTCCTTCCTTATTTATGAACCTGACAATCGTAACAGATCTTTGTTCTATAGGAACGCTATTTGCATTCGTATTGGTGTGTGCTGGTGTACTGGTGCTTCAAAACAAGCCAAACATTCAACGAGGTAAATTTAAAACTCCTTATGTAAACTCTAAGTTCATTATCCCTATTGTCTTGATTGCTGCATTAATTTATGGGTTTACCGCTTTTAAGGAGCAAACAAACGCCTTCATTTTCAATACACCAAGAATCAATGAACCTGTTCATTTTATCACTTCTCTGAATGGTACCGAACTAGAGTCAGTAAAAGAACAGATAAAAAATGGCCCGGTAAAAGTTGCTCCAGGAGAAAACCTGGATGCTGCAGGATACCTGAGCGAGTTATCTGAACTGCAATATCAACAATTCGTAGATCAGTCTGCCGTAAGTGTAGAGAAGAAATATGAAGAAGGATGGGCGCTCTTTAAACATAAAATTCCGATGTGGATCTTCTTCATCATTTGTTTGGTGATCACCTATTTCTGTATCACTAAGAATCTATCATTAATTCCTGTTTTAGGATTGATGAGTTGTTTATATATGATGTGTGAACTTGGGATTTCCAACTGGATCGGTTTCGGCATCTGGCTGGCTATCGGACTCGTAGTCTACTTCCTATATGGTTACAGACATAGTAAACTGGGTAAAGAAAGCAAAGCGATTGCCTAATCCCCTGATCAATTTATAGGATAGGGTGCCTAAAAAGGCACCCTATTTTTTTTTGCTGTTTTTTTTATCAGTCCGGCTGAACATTAACTATTAATTAACTTAAAACAGACTCTATTTGGAGTCCTTAAATTTCCCTGCTCTTCTTTTGTCCTCCTTTTATTCTTGTTTTGCTTACGCAATACTGGAGCAAAACAAAAGCAAAAGAAGAGCAAAACAAGAGCAAAACAGAAAGGCCATTTTTACCTGATTTCAACACCTTAAATACGGGCAGAAAAAGAGGAAATCCAAGGCTAGACTTTAAGCATAAAAAAAGATATTGATGCCACCTTGTCACTCATTTTAGTCTTTTCTATAAGAAAGAAAAAAGAAATCAAATTTTCTAATAATAAATATTAATTTCATAAAATGAATTTATAAAAAACATTATTTTCAGCATAATATTCATTTTTACCTAATAAGCCCCTATTTATCAAAAATAATTCCCTATCTTAGTTATGGTATTTGTACCGGTTATATTGCCCTCCTATAATTATCCCTATAGTTGTTCGGTCGGACGACCAACACTAAAGGCTCCTCCCCGGAGCCTTTTTTTTTAACATCATTTATAGTACTCCTCAAAAAACCACTATTTTGCCTTCTTTTATAACCATATCTGGTTGATCAAAAGCATCCAAAGATTTCAATGGATCTGAATTTAATATTAATAAATCCGCTCTTTTTCCTGCACGAACCAGACCTCGATCTTTTAAACCTGTAACCAAGGCCCCGTTTATTGTTGCAGACTGAATTACCTGTAATGGAGAAAGACCACATTTATCAATCAGCAACTTCATTTCATCAAGCAAGGGAACACTTTCATTCTTAGTAGGATAAATCCAATCGGTTCCAGTGACAATCTTTACACCTAATTCATTTGCACGGCGGGTAATCAAAGCTGCATTTACCATTCTATTATTTTCAGCATGAAAAACGGTCGGATCTAAAAATGTGCCCCGCTTCTTCATTTCCAATAGCATTTGATCTCTAGCCTGATCATCTAATTTCAAGCCTTTATACAACTGCGCCCAGGCCGCACCTATCTCGATTGTATCCCCTTTGATTTGCTGAAAAACAAGGTCATTAGCATGCGACATGCTATTTACATTGGACTTTGCCACATCCATAGGCTTGGAAGGAAAAATAGCACCATGAGCCCAGGCCAATAAGCCTTGCTGGTGTGCCTCATTGGTAATTTCGGAAATCAGCTCTTTACTCAAGTCGGCGTAAATTTTTATTCCTGTTACTCCGGCTTTCTTTGCCTCAAGAATGGCAGGCTTCACGTCTGCCTTACTACTGATTGCCCGGTACCATGCTGTATTACCCAAATCTACTCCTCCATCACGTCCATTACCCAGCATTTTGAAATAACCCGGACCAGCAAACTGTGCAGCATAGTATAGATCAGGTCCAGCCTGCTTACCTTTCTCAACCTTCTTTTTACATTCCGCTAAAAAAGGCGCATTACCTGCCATATCCCGTACTGTAGTAATGCCATGTCGTAATAAATTCGCCATGATACTGTCCGCCCTGGAATGTGCAGAGTTAAGATTTTTCAGGTCTCCAGTACCTAAATGCACATGAGCATCCATCAATCCTGGAGTTATAAATTTACCGCTACAATCGATTACCGTGGTTTTACTATTGACCCCTTTCAAAGGTGCAAAGGACACTGATTTAACCAGGCCATTTTCAATTAGCACAGCGCCAATTCGCGGTTTCACATTCGCATCACCATCAATAATGGTCGCATTTTTCAATAAGATTATGTTTGGTTTTTGTGCATATACCGCCCCTTGCCACAATAATAGTGACACCAATACTTTTAATTTAGTCATCGGTTATGTATTAAGTATTTTAAAAGAATCTATTTTATGAATTTCTCCAGTGCTTCTTCCAAAGCAGCACCTCTTAGATTGGTTGCAATTATTTTTCCTTGAGGGTCAATCAGGAAATTGGCAGGAATCCCTTTCACTTCATACAACTGCTCCACACCAATTTTCTTGTCATTTAACAGCTGTACCCAGGGCATACCATCCTCCTTAACAGCTTTTCTCCAGGCTGGTTCGCTAGAATCCAGTGATACCCCAAGAACCGTAAAACCTTTTGCCTTAAACGCATCATAAGCTTTTACTACAGTTGGGTTTTCCTTACGGCAAGGGCCGCACCAGCTTGCCCAGAAATCCAGCAAAAGATATTTTCCTCTTAAAGCTTTTAGGCTAACGGATTTCCCTTCCAGATCCTTTAACTCAAAATCCGGAGCCTGCTGACCAATGGACACGGACTTTATGCGATTGATCTTCCTCTCTATTTGCTTCAGATAATAGCAATGACGAATGGAAGGATCGAATTGATTTAAAAATTCCTCCATTTTTTGGACATCGTCAGTATTCATGGTATAAAGACTCGCCATCACGGCCAAAGGCATACTTTTAGGATATTTAGGGACCAGTGCCATGATTTCTTCCTGTTTTTGTTGAAACAGCAAATCAAGCACCTTGCCTGCATCTTTTAATTTAGCTTGATTTTCAGGAGTTTTCGCTACCGTATTGTATAACCTGAAGGCTTCATTATAAGGCTTACTTGCTGCTTCAATCGCCTTATTCGCAGCTAAACCTTTATATAATTTATCATACTCTCTGGCAAACGGCGAACCTTTCACCGCAGAAATCGACATCGCTTTGTCTTTAAGTTCCGCCTGAATCTCAACCTTTGGAGAATTTACAAAAAAAGAAATTGTGGGTATGCTCATCGACCTCCCTAATGGTCCAACTGAAGGTGCATGCAGGTAGTAATAACGCATGTCTCCGATCTCCATATTGGCGATAAGTTTAAATTTACCATCTTTAGTCTGAGTCCTACAAATTTCAGTTTGGTCTACATTCAGCAACACCAGGTCATTATTTCCTAATCCTTTTACTTCACCTTGAATGGTTACTTTTTTGATTTGTGCACTTGCATTGAGCGCCAACAAAAGGCAAAAGCCTAATAATATATTTTTCATAATTTTTTGAGATCAGCGATTTCTACATGTTGTTTAATAATCACTCCCTGTTTATTTACTAAAAAGGTACTAGGTAGGGTTTGTACCTGGTATGCTGCTGCAAAATTGCCCTTCATGGCTTTATCGCTGAGCAGTTGCATCCATGGAATTTTATCAGCCAGCACCGCTTTTTTCCAGGCCGCAGGGTCCTCATCAACAGAAATTGAGACAAATTCAATTCCTTTCTTTTTCAATTCGGCGTACTCTGGGGCCAATTTTCTGTTGGTTACCCTGCAAGGGGTACACCAGGACGCCCAGACATCAATCAGCACATATTCATTTTTCTTTAGAATACTATCCAATGATACCGAAATCCCCTGCATTGAAGTAAGGGTAAATTCCGGCGCCTTTTTGCCGGTCATCTGAACAGCATTGAAGGCTTCTAATTTTGCACTGAGCTGCTGATAGGTAGCCTTCGCCCATTGCTGCTTTTGAAATAAAGGGCTTAAAATCTTCAGTGCTTCAGCCGTCCAGGCATAGGCGTAACTTTGGGCCATCCAGGCTCCTGCAGTGTTTGTACTGTTTTCCTGAACAAACCTCAGTCTTTCTTTTGATACTGAATTTGCTACTATATAGGTCTTTTTTTCCAGGATGATTTTTTTCTCCATGTCGGTTTCCTTGATGTACTGATTACCTAAACCCTGCCACTCTTTTTCCAAAGGCGCCAATGTAGCCCGATGTTGTTGAAGCTTCATTTCCAGCTTACCACCGCTGACCTTTGTCTCCCCATCATTAAAAGCAACTGAAGTCGTTCCTCCATCTAATAGAATATTGGTACTGGCATAAGGCTTTCTGATATTCAGTGAATACACCGCAGGTAAACTATCGATGATGTGCAATTCCTGATCACCTTCCTTTAAGTGCAAGGTATCTATGAGTTTTCTTACTGGCCATTCCTGGTAAATGGTAAGTTTGGTATTGTTAAATTTGGAAGCTGCAGTAATGCGTATTTTCGAAACACCTTGTTTACGCTCCTGTGCAAGCGCAGGTAAGGCCATGCTTATAAAAAGCATGGCGATACTAATTTTCTTAATGATTTTCATGTGCTGTGCTTAACGGAACTCTTTATAAGCAATGTCTATAATTGTGTCAAAGCCATCATTTCTTGTTGCATACCTACCCGTCTTTAGCGCGCCGGTAGCAGACAAATCGAAGGTATATAAAACCCCCTCTTCCCCCTTGTTTACCGCAACCACCAAGCGGTTATTCACGAATGGATTTTTAGCTTCATTCATGAGCAGCGTTTCTCTGAACATCTTAAAAGCCACAATTTTTTCATCAGCAGGAAAAGTATACAAAGCAGGCAAAGATTTCTTCTCCCCCATTTTATACAAATAAATGCTGTTGTCAATGATGTAATAAAGTAATGGTAACTTCCCTGAAACCGCATAAAAAGAAGGTGTCACATTAGTTGGAATATCCAGTTTATCCACAGCCATCGCCGGATAAATATCCAATGCTTTATTCAGGTCCATGGTATACAAATTATGTTCACCACGACTGTTTCTGCCCACCACATAAGTTTTATCACTTGCACCGGCATCAGTGAATTTAATCTCATCAGTGAAGCTGCTCATATTAAAAGGGGCATCAACAGGTTTCTTCTGGAAAGGCAATAGTTGATTTCCTCCATAAGCCTGATACATAAAACCTTTGGATAGCTCGTCATAAAAAACAGTCGTTATCGGAGATCCTGTTCTCACTGACAAGGTGAATTTTGAGGCTTTATAATTACCTCCCATCGGTTGATCAAATAGAGAGGGATAATTTGCATCCGGTCCACCATTAGTTCTGTATACCAGTCCGTCAGTATCCCACAAATAATAGGAAAAGAAATACAAATCTGCGTCAAAATGGGACATCACCGGGCTTTGGCCGGAAGCAAAAGCATCATTTTCATCGCTATTTACTTCAAACGTATTCCGGTTGAGCCAGAACAGTTTAGATTGTCCGGTTTTAATGGCAATAGGCTGTATCTTTGGGCCAGGATAATTGAGACAGTACAACTTTTCAGGTTTGGACAAAATTGGGTACGTTGATGAAGGAATCAGGAAATTTCTCAGCACATCATTTTCAGAACTTACAATAGAAAGATTGGTGATGTTATTTTTCCAGGTCAGGAGTAACCAGCCTTCTGAGTTCATTCGCTTTACAGTCAGCGCGATTTTTTTATAGGCCTTTATGCCGGTCTTTTGATCTGTGGATTCAGCAACCAACACATAGGAACCTGTAGCCATATTAATTTTAAGTACAAGTTGAGCAGTATTACCCGCATCGATAGTAGTTGCAGTAGATGTAGCGTTGGAGTAATAGTACCACTTATAACTCAGCTCTCCGTTTCCCAGACTTTGTTCTGCGCTGGCATCTAGTTTTAATACGTCATCAACATTTACTACATAAGCATCCTTCAAGCTCCCATTTATCGTAAGATCATTGACCTTCTCAGGTGTGTATTCGCCCAGATTTTGCTTCATGCAGGAAGTAAGCACCATCAACAATAGAATGGCAATACCATAGGTGGTTTTATATATTTTGTTCATCTAAGTTCTGTTTAAAAAGAAATTTCAATTCCATTCTCATCTTTCAATTTTTCAGGACGACCCGTATTAAATTTCGTTAGTGCCGTTCTCAGTCTCGTTCTGTTACCTGTCATTACCGCAGCTTGAGTATCACTAGGGAAACTGATTTTAGCCAATACATCAATTATAAACCTGTATTTCACTTCACTATACGCCCCAAAATAGTTGAGCAGGAAAGTATCCCAATTGGCTGGTTTTATAGCAATATCTCTGGCCACAAAATTAATGGCCACCATATTCGTTACCCCTTCATTAGAAAAATAATTAGTTGTATCCGCCAAGGGGCCTAATTCGAAATGTTCATTCATTTTCAGATTATAGGCAAAAGACAGTTCATTTTTCGTCATACCAGATGTACGTCTGACTACTACACGGATAGCTTTATTAAAAGCTCCGGCAGGAATAACGAAATCTTTATCCAGCAAATCAAAGTCTACACCTTCTACTGCATTTCCAGGTTTGGCACTTCTTTCCAGTACAAAAGCCCTTGGGTTATCAGATGCAGGACCACTCGCCTGAACTATTAAAGCCAGGGTATCCGTTTTTTTAATACTATTTTGTGGCAGATAATCAATCCTCAGGTTTCCTGCAGTTGCAGTTGGAAAAGGGAGGTAAAAAACTTTTTTTTCCAATCTAAAATAGATTCTTGGTTTTTCTGTATAGGCCTGCAGGCTTTCCTTCTTACAGGCTGCAAATATTCCAAATACCATTAATATGGTCAATAACTTCTTCATTTTGATTTAATTAATTATTAAAAATCAACTCATCTTCGGGTACTGGCAATACATATACCTTACTGTCGGCAGGCACATTACTACCTGGAATCTGGCTAAACTTGTTGCGTTTATAATAATAAAACAACTGTCCTTCGGCCCAAAACTCCTTTTGATATTCTTTGGTTAAAGCTTCTTTTAAAGCTGCTTTGCTACTAATACCTAGCAGTGGGTCGAGACCACGATGACTCAATACTTCATTAAGGAGTTCAGTGGCTTCATTCAAATCCGGAGCACATTCGGCGGCGATATAATAAATCTCACTAATTTTAATTACCGGCACTACATTTTTCGGCCATACACAACCAACAGCATTATCTTCCAATTGCAAATACTTAGTACTTACCAATTTCCCTTCAAAAGTTGACCACAGATATTGGCGTCTGTAATCTGTACTTGATTTTTCAAAAAGCGCTTCAATAACTGCATTGTCATTGTTCAGAAAATATCCTTCGAAGTTGGTTGGATTTCTGTTGAAATAGCTATCGGTATAGGCTTTCATATTGTTAATCTGCAAAGCGAACAATTGTTCGTTTCTAAAAGTACGATCGCGGCATACCCCTTCTGTACTGATATCCTGACTGGTGACAAAGCTAAATTTCCCAGAGGCAATTACTTTTTTAGCATAAGCATAAGCTTCATCAGGTTGGTTATTGTACTGGTAAACTCTTGCTAAAGTAGCTTGTACCGCCAGGTAATTCATTCTGAACTTTCTGAGGTCTTTACTAAAATCGATGTAATCATTTGCTGCTCCGCTAACTATTGGATCTTTTGACAGCAATTTTTCTGCTTCCAGAAGATCATTGATAATTAATTTGATCACTTCATTGGCAGGTAACAAAGGCTGCGCCTCTCTACTCACCAGGGTTCGGTAAGGAATTGATTTCGCTGTTGCCTGATCAGCCATCATTGGACCAAACATCCGCAGCAGATCGAAATGCAGAAATGCCCTTAAACCTAAGGCTTCCCCTCTAATCAGATTGTAATTATCTCCGGTGAATACAGCCCTTTTTTCCTCCATATTACTTAAAATATTATTTGCGTTGGCAATCCCGCTATAAGCTGAAAGCCAAATGCTTCTGATCGTGGTTTTTACCGGGAGCAATTTGCCATCTTGAGCATCATCTGTATTATAGTTGTAATTGATCGTATTATAATAAGGATTGGTTTTCTTTTCGCCTCTGTATCGTTGCGCCAGGGCATCCAAAAATGACATGCTCAGGTTATCGCCATAAAGCGGTTTTCTAGCCATAAGTGTATAAATTCCGGATAGTGCATCAATAAATCCTCTTTCTTTTTCAAAAAGGTATTCTTCCTTGATCTGAGACTTAGGCTTTACATCCAGGTATTTTTTGCAGGAGTAGCAGCTGGCAATGACCAGCAGTAATAATGCTATATATTTTTTGTTCATGATTTAAATTGATGATGTTAAAAACCAGTTTGAATAGAAACAGAGAAACTTCTGGTGAACGGATAATCTAATCCACGTTCCATTTGAATGGAACTTAACCGGAATAAATTATTCGCATAGACCCCGAAATTCAAGTTTCTCAGTTTTAAGGATTTCAATTTTGAGGGATCGATGCGGTACAATAAGGAAAGGGAAGTCATTTCCAATGTATTGTCGTCTTGCACAAACCTGGATGAGGCTTTCGTTTTAGCTCCTGCAATGGCAATAGATTTGAAATAAGCAATGTCTCCAGCTTGTTTCCAGCGTTCAGTCAATACACGGACATCCGCATTGTCTACCAGATTTACATTTTCTATTCTATTCAGCAAAGTCTGGTTAAAATACTGTCCACCAAATCTATAGGAGAAATACGTAGTCAATTGTAGTCCTTTATACGCCATTGAAGCGCCAAGACTTCCACGGTATTTAGGATTAGAAACCCCAAATGAAACCATGTCCTTAGCATCCCAGGTGAAAGTGGAGGTACCATCCTTTTTAAGGAACATTTCATGACCAGTAGCTGGATCTATACCCAATGAAGGCACCACCCAGATTGCATCCAGGGATTTACCTTCTTCATACCTTTGAAAAGGACTGGTATTATCTACAGAGTTGAACAGTTTCTCATTCTGGGCTTTCAGTTCATTACTGATCTTTTTAACCTTGGTATTATTGCTCCCAATATTCCCCATCAGCATCAAGCTAAAATCATTGAAATTAGCAGCAGTAATTGCCTGGAAACTGGATCTCAATTCCCAACCATGACTTCCTAGCGAGCCTAAATTTCCTTTATAGGTTTCGAAACCTGTAGAAAGCGGCAGGTTAAAGTCAGCGATAAACTTATCCGTATAATCGTAGTAATAATCCGCGTTGACCATCAGGCGGTTTTTAAACAACGTAATGTCGGCACCTACATTGTACTTCATGGTACTTTGCCAGGTCAGGCTTTCATTTCCAATACTAAGTAAACTTGCACCAATAGTGCTACCATAAGATTCATTGAGGAAATAATTATAAGTACGGTAGGCCATATAGGGATCAAACTGCTGGGCACCAGTTAAACCGGTTGACCCCCTTAACTTAATCTGAGAAATTGTACCATTTTCCAATAGTTGCTTTGCAAAAGCTTCATTGTGAATATTCCATCCTGCTCCTACTGACCAGAAAGGAGCGAATAACCTATCTGAGCCCAGTCCGGATGAACCATCCAGGCGGTAAGAAAAATCTGCGAAGTAACGGTTATCATAGCTATAGTTAACATTGCCCAGGAAGCCCAGTGATTTCACCGTCGATTCTGAACCCGATGGCCGATCATTCACATATTTACGCCCATAAAAAACGTAATCCGTCAACGCACTTGGTAGTCCATTTACCTGGACGATTACATTTTCATTACTGTTTTGATTTGCTCTGGCACTGAACGTTGAATAGATCTGACTTTTACCCAGTTTACGGTTGTAGTTAAGATCGATATTGGCATCATATGAGAACAGTTTACCATAACCAGAGGTATAGGAACCACGTTCAAAAACACTGGTATTCAATGCCCTGAAAATGGTATGGTCTGCTGGTAAAAATACCTCACTATTGTTATTTTGAGAGGTTAATGAAAGCCGTCCCCTTATGCTCAGGTCTCTATTGAAGTTGTAGGTAATTGCCGTGTTATTGATCAGACTTCCCGTCTTTCTAAAATCTTTACCATTAAGAGTGGTATTGTACACAGGATTATAAATATCTCCATATACCTCCCCCTGAAAACTAACAGGCTTTCTTTGCAGGTAAAGTAAAACATTTCCATTTTGATCATAAGGGCTGAAATAAGGATTCATTTTTACATATTGAGAGAAGGAGCCCCATGGAGAGTTGGTGGCGTTGGTATATTGCAGACTCAATCTGTTGCTCAACAAAAACTTATCTCCGCGAAAATTAAGATAAATTCCTCCATTATAAGAGGTACGATCTGAACCTTTCATTACCCCATTCCGGTCATTATAGGTAAAATCCAGACCATAGGTCATGCGGTCGGAACCACCATCCATTGTTAAACCATGTCTTTGACTTAGGGTGTTTTCAAGAGGTAATGACGGCCAATACGTATCACGACCACGCAATACCTCCTTATATCGCTCATTATAAAGCGATTTAAGATTTTGATCCATATCTGTAAATCCTGTATTGTATACTCCTGCCAGGTTTTCCGCTTCCAGTTTCTGCCTGGAGTTCAACAACTTATAGTCATGTAAATCAGGAAGTTCAACCGTTAAATCCAATTTGTAATTGAACCTTAACTGGCCTGTCGGTGGTTTTACCCTTTCCACAACAATCACTCCGCTTGCTCCTCTTGAACCATAAATCGCCGTTGCCGAAGCATCCTTTAAGATAGTGATGCTCTGAATTAACGTGATGTCAAGGTCGTTGATCTGGCTGATGGAAACCTCAAAACCATCCAGGACAAATAGCGGAAGGTTCGGATTTACCGTATAGGTATTTTTGATCTCATCTACACTTTTGCCATAAGCACTGTAGTAATCCTTCTCATTTCTAAGGTTACTTTTACTCATTGGATTTATAATGGTATTGGTAGGTAAACTGGAAGTTCCCCTCAGTCTGATCTGAGCCATTTTATTTGGGTCAGAACCATTTAAGATATCCTGTGGAATCTGAACTGAAGGATCCAATACGCCCAGGACACCCAATACATTCTGGTTTCCAACTTTACGGATATCGTTTGCGGTAATTGTATTTGCCGATCCGGTATAGGTTTTAGCAGAACGCTCAAAAATACCCGTCACCACTACATCTTTTAAAGCCATTGTACTCACTTTCATGCGGATTACTACCGGCTCGCTCTTGTCTTTAACCGTATACTCATAAGGATCATATCCTATAAAAGAGATCACTAGTACAGCTCCTTTATCAGCAGCAATCACAAATGCCCCATTTTTATCCGTTCGCGTTATCGTTTTTGTTCCCTTTACCACCACACTGGCACTAGGCAGAGGCTCTCCGGTTTCGTCGAGCACACGGCCTTTGATGTCATCAGCTACGATGTAGTTGTACAAATTATCTAACAAGCTCTTTTCCTTTGGTTTAATCGAAATCGCTTTGTCTTCGATAGAGAATGCCAGGCCCTGATCATCCAGAATTTTCGTCAAGGCCTCTTTTAGCGGAGTCTCCTTGAAATTAACACTTACCGGTGTGGTCTTATCCAGCTGTTTGGTTTCGTACAGCACGGTGTAACCGGTTTGTTTTCTGATCTCTTGAAGGATGCTTTTTAAACTTGCCTGATCCCTCTTGAGCGTAATGTTTTGGGCATTGGTTTTGGCACTCACTTGTAATAAAAAAACAGTCATTATCACAATGATCAATTTCATAATACGGAGTAATTGGTTAGGTATAACTAAAGGCAAACGATGCCTGATTAGTTGATTAAAATTCATAAATTTGGTTGTTTTGGTTAGTTGCGGAAGCCTCGAAACCTCGAAAATTAACAGGCTCCCGTAATTGTAAAACTTATTATGGTTGATTCTTTTTAAGAATTGACAAATCAAAACAGTTGACCGGGGGTGGTTCCAAGCACCTCCGGTTTTTTCAGTACTGGTCTTTTGCTTAGGTTTTCAAAAGGCCTGCGCTGTTGTTTTTATCAGCAATAGTTGGTTGGGTTGTTTGCTTGATTTGCATTCAAATGAGTGTAGCGTTATTTCATTGCAATGATCCTCCCTTCTTCAATTTTAAAATGGACACCGCCTGTAAGTTCAAGCTGTCTTAATACTTTTGATACATTATCGAAACGGGAAACACTTCCGCCGAACAATTTATTTTTATCCAGACCTGGTTCGTATACCACCTCCACATCATACCATCTTGCTACTCTTTTCATGATGTGTTCCAAAGGTTCATCATTGAATACAAAGAGCCCATTTTTCCATGCCAGTACCTCCTCTATATCTGCTTTAGTGATTTTAATTTGTCCCTGAGCCATCACAGACTGCTGTCCAGGTTTCAGGATCACATGAACACCCTCTTGCTGCAGATTACTTACCTTCACAGCCCCTTCCAGCAAGGTGGTTTTTACCTGCTCATCATCCACATAACTACTGATGTTGAAATGGGTGCCTAATACTTCTACCTCCTGATGAGCAGTATGGACCTTAAAGGGGTGTTTTACGTCTTTACTAACTTCAAAATAAGCTTCACCAACTAATTCGATCGTTCTTTCCTTAAGGGATGCAAAACTCGTTGGAAACCTGATGCTGGAGGCTGCATTCAACCAAACATGCGTACCATCGGATAATTTAACCTGATAGGTTCCGCCTTTTGGTGTAGTGATCGTGTTATAGGTAGCGTTTTGATGTCCAGAAATTTCGTAAACCAACTGTCCGTCGCCTGTTTTACGAATCACCATTCCTGCAACTTTTACCAATGCACCATCTGCTGCTCCATTCAACGTAATGACCTTTCCATCGGCAAGCGTTAAAACTGCTTTATTGCCACCTGCCGGAATATCTTTAACAGATGGGGAAGAAACGAGATTATTTAAATTTTTCTTCAAATAATCCTGCTGAAATATCGCAATTATTCCGATGAGAATTAACGAGATACAGGCTGCAGAAAAGTATAAAAACACCTTACGCTGATGAAAAGGAAGTATTTTGATCTGATGCGCGACCTCTTTCTTCAATTGAGGTCGCATGTTATGATAGATCAGGGCAAGATGTTGTTTTATATCCGGGCGTAAAGCAACAGGATCATCCTCCACACGCAAAGCATCACTTATTGATTTTCTCAGGTCTTTTTCGGTAAGTGTACCAAAATGAGCAATTAACAACTCAATTTCTTCAGTTGTGCAGGCATTATCCAGGTACTTTTTAAACAATTCAGTATGGGCTATATCTTTTTTCAAGTGGTTTCCTTTTCAACCTAATACGCTTGTCAGGAAAAAACACACTACTCTAAAATGAAAAAAAATTAAATCGCTCCAATTAAGGCAATTGCAAACAAGGCTGGAAGTAACTCTTCTGAGTTACCAAGATAAGTACGGATGGCGATATTTGCCTTTACCAAATGATTGCTAACTGTTGAGGCGGAGATGCCCATAATTATAGCCGCTTCCTCATAACTCTTCCCTTCAATTTTACACAATATGAAGGCTGCTTTACGTTGAGGAGGCAGGGTAGCTATTGCTTTTTCTATGATGACCTTACTTTCTTTATTTAAAAGATCTTCCTCAGTATGGCTATAGATCTCTGTGGTCATTAAGCGAAATGACTCCTGCAATTTCCGGTCGCGGGCCACTTTCCTAAAATGATCGAACACCAGATTTTCTGCGATGGTATATAAATAGGATTTAAAGGAATTTGAGGGATTAATCAGTCCGCGTTTTTCCCAGATTCTTAAAAAAAGCTCCTGAATGACCTCGTCGGCCATATCAGTATCTTTGAGTAACCTTAGTAATCTGGCATAAATCATTTCACTATAATGCGCATACAGCTCCCCGAAGGCCGGTTCTTCACCAGCCTTCAATCGAATCAATAATTCATGTTCATTCCAGCTTTCGCTGCGCTGTATTGGCATTTAAACGGTTGGTTTTAGGCTCAGTATTGTCCGTCTAAAATAGGAAATCGGAGCATTAATACCCTATATAATTTGCGAATTAAGCACGATATTAAACTACGTTATCCAATAAAAAAATAAATAAAACGCAAGCATTTTAAATTAAGGATGCCCAATTCTGTTAATGACAGTTACGATTTCACTTTGTTTTATCACAACAGCAGGTTGACCTAAAGCACATAGCGGTTTCAATAGAGGAATCCGTAACTGCTTTTAAATTAAAAAAGGCTGCTCATAAATAATATGAGCAGCCTTCAGCTATGGAATTATCGGTCTAAACCGGTAACCTCGTTAGCTCTATATCGTCTGGTGTGACAAAGATCAAAGGAACTTTCTCCACATCCACATAACTGGAATCCAGTCCGAAACTTCGTTCTTCAGAAAGACTGAAGCGTTTCAGAATGAAATAATAATCCATTACACTGCGCTCATAGAAGCTCAGTTTAGAGAATTTAGACAAGTGTTTTTCTAAAAGTACGAATCTAAAATCACCTGCAATTTTATGCTTATTTAAAGAGGTGTATTGGCTGGTAATGTCTACTTCACCGTTTTTAACCAGATCTTCAATTACTTTTCTATACAATAGGTTCACACTTTGCTCTACCCTGAAACCTAGTTTAAAGTCGATACGAATCAGCTTTCCTGGAATCAGGAATTCTACTTTATATTCTCTTGTATACGGCTCGTCCACTACATCAACGTGTACCAACCAATAAATATCGGCACGTTTAGGTTCTTTCTGAATGATCGAGTAAATGATTTTAGACTCAATTTCCGTTTTAAAATTGGCACTGGTTAAATAAACCAGTTGTGAAGAATATTTAGGAACGGACTCATCTACACTCAGCTCGGAAATAATCTGAAAATAATCCTCAATCTCTACATATTTAACAAATCTATTTTTGATTTTTCTAGCTACATACCAGCTCCACATCACCGTAAACAGGGCTGAACCGATCAATACGGTCATCCATCCACCATGGAAGAATTTCGCTAGGTTACCCACCAGGAAGGTAGATTCCAATACGCCATAAATCACCAAGAAGATCACAATCACGTAGACTGGAACTTTTTTACGTTTCATATAGGCAGCAACAAGAATAGTGGTCGATAAGAACGTTAAGTTAATGGCAAGACCATAGGCCCCCTCCATTGCACCGGATTTCTTAAAGATTAGTACGATGGCCACACAACCCAGCCACAACAGCCAGTTGATAGAAGGCACATAGATTTGTCCTTTTTGATTACTTGGGTAATTGATTCTTACTTTCGGCCATAGGTTTAATCTTACAGCTTCTGAGATCAGTGTAAAGGAACCTGTAATCATCGCCTGACTGGCAATTACCGCAGCTAAAGTAGCCAGGGCTACCATAAACAATAGGTACGCGGGAGGAACAATTTCAAAGAAAGGATTCAATTCCACCTCGTAATGAGGACGGTGTAGTACCCAAACCCCTTGTCCAAGGTAATTTAAGATCAACATCACTTTTACAAACACCCAGCTTACCCTGATGTTGTTTTTTCCGCAATGTCCCATATCAGAATACAAAGCTTCTGCTCCAGTAGTACATAGAAATACACCACCTAGAATGAGTAATGCCGCGGGATTATCAATCAATAATACTACCGCATAATAAGGATTTAAAGCCTTGAGAATACTGAAATCCTGAACTACAAATAGTAACCCCAATACTCCTAATGCACTGAACCATAAAAACATGACTGGACCAAACAGTTTCCCAACGAGGTTGGTTCCAAATTGCTGAATGATAAAGAGTCCGGTAATAATGGCAATAACGATTGGAATAACAGGCACATCTGGGAATTTCAGTTGTAATCCCTCAATAGCAGTAGTTACCGTGATACTGGGAGTAATGATTCCATCGGCGAGCATCGCACAACCACCAATTACGGCAGGTATGACGAGCCATTTGGCATTCTTCCGCACCAAGGAGTATAGCGAGAAAATCCCACCCTCCCCTTTGTTATCGGCTTTAAGTGTAATGACGACGTACTTAATTGTCGTTTGTAAGGTTAGTGTCCATATGATACAAGAGATTGCACCAAGTACCAATTCTGGAGTGACCGCTTGTCCCGCCCCTTTCACTGCCGTGAAAATCGCTTTCAGGGTATAGAGTGGTGAGGTTCCAATATCTCCATAAACAATCCCTAAACTAATGAGTAACCCTCCGGCACTGAGCGCATTTAAATTTTTCTGATTCGACACCTTGTTCTAATTATGCGGTAAAATTACAGTAAATAAACAAATTTACAATCCAATAATATTTTAGAATACAGATTATGGTTTCCTAATACAAAGAAGAGAGAACGACATAAGTTGTTAAATATTGTTAAATATTAAAATACTGAACAAAAGCATTGATTTTTTTGTTTTTTTATTTATATTTTTGGAACTATCCAAGCATGAATATAAAACTACAAACTAAGCTGCTCTTGAAGATTTCTTGCATTTTATGCCTGAGTGTTTTCTGCGGCCTAAATGTTTTAGCACAGCGCCAGGATAGCACCATTTCTAATGTAAGGGCGAAAAAGATTTACAAGACACCGCAAATCAAAGCCAATGTTCCTACATATAAGCCTAAATCAACATTCGGTTATATTCCTTATAACGAAGTACTGGCGAATTCAAAAGGAGGCACTAACATTAAAGGCGATAAAATTCTTAGTGTATTAAAAGTTTATCCAAATCCGGTAACCGACCAGATTAACCTGATTCTGCGATTGGATCGGGAGTCTAATCTTTCTGTAAAAATCATGGACTTACTAGGAAATGAAGTGGTTACCCTTGCCAATGAGCGAGTTTCAGCTGGAGAACAAACTAAAAGCTACACCATTCCAAACCGATTAAACAGTGGAATTTACTTCCTAAAGGTCGTTTCTGGATCTGAAACCATAGTAAAACGTATTTCCGTTTTATAATTCCCCCTATTCTTTAGTATTTTTGGGGAGGAAGAAACTTTCAGGGCCGAATCTTGTTAGTTCCATAATTATTAATCCCAAATCTGAAGATGAAGATCATTGCCATTGGCCGCAACTACGCTGCGCATGCCAAAGAATTAAACAACCCTGTTCCGGGAACTCCAGTTATATTTTTAAAACCGGACACTGCTGCCTTAAGAGAAAACAAACCTTTTTATATTCCTGAGTTTTCTTCCGACATTCATTATGAGTTGGAAGTGGTATTAAAAATCTGTAGAGAAGGAAAACATATCGCTGAAAAATTCGCAGGAAATTACTTCGAAGAGGTGAGTGTTGGGATCGACTTTACTGCAAGAGATATCCAGACCCGCCATAAAGAAAAAGGCCTGCCATGGGAATTAGCGAAAGCATTTGACCATAGCGCTGCTATTGGGAGTTTTGTTCCAAAAGCTTCATTAACCGACCTGCACAATCTTCCTTTTGAACTTCAGATCAATGGAGAGACGCGCCAGCAAGGAAATACACAAAATATGATCTTCTCATTTGAATATCTGATTTCTTATATATCACAATACTTCACCCTGAAAAAGGGAGACCTGATTTTCACAGGAACACCAGAGGGCGTTGGGCAGGTACACGAGGGAGATAAACTAGAAGCCTGGATGGACGGTCAGCAATTGTTAAATTTTGATATAAAATAGCTTAAATGATTAAAGCAAAATTCTTACTGCTGGCCTTGGCACTTTATAGTTTTGGAGCTAATGCACAGCAGGTTTTTAGTAATCAGAAATACCCATTGGTAGATTTCAGGTCTCCACTGGATATTGTACCACCGGCATTAGCTGGATCTTTTGGAGAACTCAGACCCAATCATTTTCATTCAGGAATGGATTTCCGCACTAATCAGCGGGAAGGGTATCCTGTGTATGCCATCGCCGATGGCTACGTTTCCCGTTTAAGAGTGCAAAATAGTGGCTTTGGACTGGCGGTTTACCTGACGCACCCGAACGGTTATACTTCGGTATACGGACATTTATCACGCTTTAATCCTAAAATCGGACAACAGGTAAAAACCACGCAGTATCAAAAGAAATCGTATGAAATCGATGAGTTTCCTTCGGCTACCTTAATTCCTGTTCGCAAAGGGGATATTATCGCCTACACAGGCAATACCGGAAGTTCTGGCGGACCACATTTACATTTTGAAATCAGGGATACCAAAACTGAAGCTACGATTAATCCACAGTTATTTGGTTTTGAAATTCCTGACAATATTCCACCGGTTATCTATGCAATGTATGTATACCGCTTAAATCAGAAGCCTTTTAATGAGCTGACCCCAAAGCAATATTTTCAGGTGGTTGGCGCAGGTGGCAAATACGCACTGAATCAGGTCAACACTATCAATTTAGCTGGAGAGGTTGGATTTGGCGTCATCAGTACCGATAAGCATAATGGTGCTTCCGGTACAAACGGGGTATATTCTATAGAGCTGGAAATGGATGGTAAAATAGTTTTCACCTCTTCCATGGAAAGGTTCAAATTTGAAAACAGCAAAGCGATCAATTCACACATCGACTATCCCTCATTTATCAATACCAGGAAAAGCATACAAAAGAGCTTTGTAGATCCGGGAAATCCATTGGGTATATATAGTAATCTTGTTAACAATGGAAGGATAGATTTTAATGATGGCAAATTGCACGAGTTAAAATATATCATCACGGATGCAAAAGGAAATAAGAGTGTATTGCCATTTAAGGTGCAGGCCAACGAAAAAGCCATCATCAAAACACCTGAACCTGCTTCTGGAACCGCTTATTCATATGGCAATATCAATGAGTTTAACACTGCAGAAGTAAAAGTGATTTTACCTAAAGGGACTTTATACAACGACCTGAACTTCCAATATAAAAGCCTCCCTAAACCAGCTGGAAATGCTTTTTCTGCGGTACATCAGATCCACAACAACCTGACTCCGCTACATCTGGGGTTTGAGCTTTGGATTAAGGCAGATAGCAGTCTGGACAAGTATAAGGAAAAGGCATTGATCCTAAGCAGAAGTGGAGCGAGTCAAGGCGGCTCCTATGACAACGGCTATGTTAAAGCAAACCCAAGGAATTTTGGCAGTTTTTATATTGCCATAGATACCATTCCCCCGACCCTGACACCTTTGAATATTTCTGAAGGAAAGAATATGGCGGGGACTAGTAAAATGTCCTTTAAATTAAGAGATAACCTTTCTGGCTTGAAAAGCTTTAATGGCTATGTGGATGGCAAATGGATTTTGATGGAATTCGATAGTAAAACGGCCAGCCTGTGGCATACTTTTGATGGCAGTATCGCACCGGGAAAACATACTTTGGAAGTCATAGTGACGGATATGAAAGGCAACAACAGAAATTATTCAATCACGTTTTATAAATAACATTATGAGTGAATTAACTATAGGTCAGGCAGCACCTGATTTTAACGCTAAAGATCAGAATGGAAATACGGTTACCTTAAACCAGTTCAAAGGAAAAAAGGTAGTGCTTTATTTTTATCCAAAAGACAATACTCCGGGTTGTACTACGGAAGCTTGTGATTTCAGAGACAATTACCAGGGTCTGGTAGCAAAGGGTATTGTGGTATTAGGGGTAAGCGTAGATGATGAACAATCACATCAGAAATTCATTACTAAATACGATTTACCTTTTACGCTGATTGCTGATACGGATAAAAAGATCGTAGAAGCTTATGGCGTTTGGGGAGAGAAGAACATGTATGGTAAAAAGTATATGGGAACCAATAGAAAAACCTTTCTGATTGACGAAAATGGCGTAATTACACATATTATTGCAAAAGTAGACACCAAAAATGCTACTGCACAGGTATTGGAATTATTAGAAAAATAAAAAAAGGGCCAGGTTTAAGGTTTGTTGGTCACAGCGACAATAGACCTGGCTTTTTCTATGATCATTTCGACCTTTTGATACAATTCCGAAGCGTTAAAAGGCTTAGAGATGTAATCATTCATTCCAATACTGACGCATTTCTCCAGTTCCCCTTTAATCGTATGTGCAGTCATCGCCACAATTGGGATGTCGCCTTTATCTCCTTCCATTTTCCTGATGATCCTAGTGGTTTCGTAACCATCCAGTTCCGGCATCTGTAAATCCATTAAGATAATATCAAATGCTTGCTTCTCATATTCTTCCAGCGCAATCCGGCCATTGCCAGCTACTGTAATCTCATAGCCCTGATTTTCCAGAAGTTTAATAACCAATAACTGGTTGATTGGATTATCTTCGACAATAAGTACTTTAATCCCCTTGCCATTTTGTATAACGGTCTGTTGAAGTCTACGCCTCGTATTCATGACTTGTGTTTTCAGTTCATCTGTTACTTTTCCGAAGTCCATCCTGAACTGAAAATCAGAGCCCCTCCCCAAAACACTATCTAAGGCTACTTCTCCTCCCTGTAATTCTACCAGACGTTTCACGATGCTTAAGCCCAATCCGGTTCCAGCGTATCTTCTGGAAGTATCATTGGTTACTTGTTCAAAGAAATCAAATACTTTTTGCTGTTTATTCATGGGGATTCCAATTCCGGTATCCTGGACCTTAAATGCAATAGAGACTCGGTCTTCCTGTTCAGCAACCAGCTTTAGAGAGATTTTGACCTCCCCTTTCTCGGTGAACTTAATGGCATTTGAAGTCAGGTTCAGTAAGATCTGACCTAAACGAACTGCATCCCCACTCAGCACTTCCGGTAAGGTATCCTCAATCTCATAACTAAAATCCAATCCTTTACATTTGGCCCCATGCTCCATCATTCTATAAATAGAATGCACCGTATCTTTTAAAGCAAAAGGAAGGTTTTGAAAATTGATATCCCCAGCTTCCAATCTGGAAAAGTCAAGAATGTCATTGAGGATGGCCATTAACTGATCGGCCGATTTGATGATCATTTGAAGCGATTCATGATGATCTTCATCAATCAGAGATTCCTCTAGTAACTGAGCAAAGCCCATGATCCCATTCATAGGGGTACGGATTTCATGGCTGATATTGACCAGAAATATTTGCTTCGCTTTTTCCGATGATTCTCTATTTCCCCGCTCTTTGACCAGCTCCTGTGCTATTCCATTTAATTCCTTATTCTTATGATCCAGCATTTGATGAAGTTGCTCTTGCTTTGAAGCCTGCTCCTTAACCACTTCTTCCTCCTTAGCTTTTAAGGCATTTCTAAACTGTCGAACAAGTATATAGCATAAAGTAAGGATTGTAATGGCTGAAGCAAGGGAAAACCAGGTACGGAACTCTGGATTACCCGTAAAAAGGAGTATCCCATAGCTGAGTACAATTAGGGAGACTAGAAGATATAATGTCCCCATAACAGAAACACTATTCACCCTCCTTTTAAAGGTAGAAATAGCCATACACAAACATTAAAGGTTAAGCCCCCCCGGCAAACTTTGAAAACAAAAATAATGATTTATGGGGAATTAACTTTCCAGAGAAGGCATTCATTTTGTTCAGTATTAAGCAGATAAACTGTTTTCTGAAAATAGGGTTATGAAAAATATCCCGAATTTAAACCAACATCCTTTCCCGAAAATAGTTTGTTCCATAAAAAAAGGAGAAACTTTCGCTTCTCCTTTTTTTATGGATGCCATTTGCACAGCATTGGTTTTTAATCTTATCCTTTAGAACGAACTTTATGGCCCGCCACAGCAAAATACAAAATGTATAAATAACAAGGTAGAACACTGGCAAAAAATGCAAGTTGGAAATCCATATGTAAATAGTCTTTTAAATAACCATAAATCAACGGCCAAATTGCACCACCTGCAATACCCATCACCATAATCGCAGATCCTGTTTTAGTGAATTTACCTAGCCCTTTAATACCCAGAGGGAAGATGGCTGGCCACATAAGTGAATTCGCCAATCCTAATAAACCGACAAAAATAACAGAGGTATAACCATGCGTTAAATAAGCACCAGTTACGAATATCATACCTAAAATTGCACAAACTCTTAATGCAAATTGTTGTGTGATGTATTTAGGAATCACAATAATACCAACCACATAACCTACCAACATACTGGCTAAAGTAAGGGTAGTAAAGTATTTAGAAATATCCGGGCTGATACCTAAAGCAGAACCATATACCCCAATGATATCCCCGGCCATCACTTCTGCAGCAACATAGACGAAGATACAGAATGCACCAAGGAACAAGTGTGGGAACTGGAAGATCGATGTTTTAGCGGCACTTACTTCACCTTCAACACCTACTTCTTCTTTATCCAGATCAACTTCCGGTAAATTTGAATATTTAATGAAAATAGCAAAAAGAGTGAACACAATAGCCAATGCGATGTATGGCGTATGTACACGTCCTAATACCTCTTCTAATAGTACTTCACGCTCTGCAAATGTAGTGGCAACGTTATTAATTTTACCCTGAATTTCTTCTGCATTCTTTAGGAAAATAGTACCCATAATAATTGGTACAATTACGCCTGCAAATTTATTACATAGTCCCATGATACTCATACGTTTTGCCGCACTTTCTATTGGACCAATGATACTGATATAAGGGTTAGAAGCCGTTTGTAGTAAAGATAAAGCCGCACCCTGGATGAAGATACCCGTTAAAAACAGACCAAAACTTCTCGTTTCTGCTGCAGGGATAAAAATCAGTGAGCCGAATGCCAAAATCAGTAAGCCGATAATAATTCCATTTTTAAATCCTAATTTTTTTAAAATCCATGAAGAAGGAAGCGCCAGAAAGAAATAAGCAATGTAGGAAGCGAAGGTCACCAAAAAGGCTTCAAAGTCTGTTTTAAGTCCACAAGCTATTTTTAGAAAGGGAATTAAGGTACTATTGGCCCAGGTTACAAAGCCAAAAATGAAGAATAAAGCCCCAATGGTTACAATGGGAGAAATTACTGATTTTTGTGTTTGGTTTGTCATGATTTAATTTGAGTATTTTTTGTTATCAATTTTTTGAAGTTTGGTTAGTATTTTTATCAAAATCGAACATAAAAGTTCCTAAAAATATAGAATTCTTCGGAATATCAAGCTTATAATGAAAAATCGATAGAAAAATAAAACAAAAACAAGGTAATAGTTGTATTTAATGCCTTTCTACTGAACTTTAGCTTAAGATGTTACGTCCAAAGTATTTTTAATTACATTTGTCCTATTAATCAACAACCCCAATTAATGAAACATACAATCAATGAATTAGAAGATATCGCTTCTCAAGTAAGAAGAGATATTGTTAGAATGGTGCACGGTTGCCAATCGGGCCACCCGGGAGGATCATTAGGATGTGCAGACTTTATGACTGCATTGTATTTTGATGTCATGAACCACACTACTGATTTTAAAATGGATGGAAAAGGAGAAGATATATTCTTCCTTTCTAACGGACATATTTCACCGGTTTTCTATAGTGCCCTTGCAAGATCAGGATACTTCGAAGTGAGCGAACTGGCTACTTTCAGAAAATTAAATTCTAGATTACAAGGACACCCAACCACGCATGAACACCTTCCAGGTATCAGAATTGCTTCCGGATCTTTGGGTCAGGGAATGTCTGTAGCAATTGGGGCTGCACAAGCAAAGAAATTAAATAAAGACCACTCCACAGTTTACGTTTTACTTGGAGACGGAGAATTACAAGAAGGCCAAAATTGGGAAGCCATCATGTACGCTCCACACAATAAAGTAGACAATTTGATTGCTTCTATTGATTACAATGGACAACAAATTGATGGTCCTACAGAAAAAGTACTTTCATTAGAGAGCTTACAAGCTAAATTCGAAGCTTTCGGATGGCATGTGATCACTTCTAACGGTAATGATATGGCTGATATCGTTAAAGCTTTACACTACGCTAAATCTTTAACCGGTAAAGGCAAACCAATTTTAAACTTAATGAGTACCATCATGGGTAATGGTGTGGATTTCATGATGGGATCACACAAATGGCATGGTATTGCTCCAAATGATGAGCAATTAGCCGCAGCATTAGCACAATTACCTTCTACCCTAAAAGACTATTAAGCATGAAAAAGTACACATATACTGAAAAGAAAGATACCCGTTCTGGTTTTGGAGCTGGATTACTTGAAGCAGGACAAAAAAACCCGGAAGTAGTTGCACTTTGTGCGGATTTGGTAGGTTCGTTGAAAATGGATGCCTTTATTAAGGAATTTCCAGAGCGCTTTTTCCAGATTGGTATTGCCGAAGCTAATATGATCGGTATTGCTGCTGGTTTAACCATCGGTGGAAAAATTCCTTTTACAGGAACTTTCGCGAACTTCTCTACAGGAAGGGTTTATGACCAAATCAGACAGTCTGTTGCTTATTCGAATAAAAACGTAAAAATCTGTGCTTCTCATGCTGGTTTAACACTAGGTGAAGATGGTGCAACTCACCAGATTTTAGAAGATATCGGTTTGATGAAAATGCTTCCAGGCATGACTGTAATCAATACTTGTGATTATAACCAAACTAAAGCAGCAACCATTGCCATCGCAGAATTTGAAGGCCCGGTTTACCTGCGTTTCGGCAGACCAGTAATCCCAGTATTTACAGATCCTGATCAGAAGTTTGAAATTGGTAAAGCATGGATGGTAAACGAAGGTACTGATGTAACTATCGTTGCAACCGGTCACATGGTTTGGAAAGCAATTGAAGCTGGTGAGCAATTGGCAGAACTAGGAATTGATGCAGAAATCATCAATATTCATACTATTAAACCATTGGATGAAGCAGCAATTCTAAAATCTGTGAAAAAAACTGGTTGTGTAGTAACTTGTGAAGAACACAATAAATTTGGTGGTCTTGGAGAAAGTGTAGCAAGATTATTGTCTACAGAATTGCCTTCACCTCAGGAATTTGTTGCTGTAAATGATAGCTTCGGTGAAAGTGGGACTCCTGATCAATTGATGACGAAGTACGGCCTGGATACGATCAACATCGTTGAAGCTGTTCAAAAAGTAATGAAAAGAGCCAATAAATAAGCCTTTAATGGCGTTTAATATATCTGTCCATATTAACAGATTAAACATAATAAATGAAGCAGGTTGAAGATTTAGAAATTTTAGAGAAATTCTCCAACAAAGAGACTCGCAATGAAGCCTTTAACCTGCTTCTTCAAAAATACCAGCAAAAGATCTATTGGCATATCCGCCGGCTGGTTATTGACCACGATGACACAGACGACCTTGTTCAGGAAGTTTTCGTGAAAGTCTGGAAGAATCTGGAGAAATTCCGCAGCGATTCCAAATTGTATACCTGGATCTATCGCATCGCCACTAATGAATCTATTACTTTTTTGAATAAAAAGAAGCAACGGAACAATACCCCTTTGGATGAGGTTTCTGAAGAGCTTGCAGAAAGTCTGGTGGCTTCCTCCTATTTCAATGGGGATAAAATACAGATGAAATTGCAACAGGCTTTACTGACTTTGCCCGAAAAACAACGCCTCATTTTTAATATGAAATATTTTGACGATCTTAAATATGAAGAAATCGCAGAGATAACAGGAACCAGTGTAGGTGCCTTAAAAGCTTCTTTTCATATCGCAGTAAAGAAAGTTGAAACTTTTATGCTAAATGAAGACATTACCTTTTAAACCTTTTGCCCTGAAATGTATCAATATATGTGCAATGAAAGATGATTTAGAAAATAGCGAATGGATGAACGAAGCCCCCCACTTGGCAGGGCTACGTCTAAAACATCCTTTTTCTATTCCAGAAGGGTATTTTGAAGGATTACCAGCGAATATTCATGAAGCTATATTTTTGGACGACTTGAAAACAAGTCAGCCGGAATCAGGTTTTAATACGCCATCAGGTTACTTCGAATCGCTTTCCACGAAAATCCAGGCAGAGGTGGTCGGGTATACGGTACCACAAAATTATTTCCAGCAACTGCAGGATAAAATTGCAGCTAAAACCACGGAAGAAAAAGTAGCAAAAACCGTTCGTTTGTGGCATTCTAAGGCATTAAAATATGCCTCCGCGGCATGTTTTGTCCTTGTTAGTGCATTAGGTATGTATTTTTATCAAAATAACGCCGCATCACAAGCACTTTCTGCCGATGTAGCAACCGAACAAATGCTTTTTGACATTGATGAAAATGTCATTATAGAACACATTCAATCTAATAGTCTAACGCAGGAACAACCTGCTGTAGCAAATGCTGATTTGGAAAACTATATCCTCAGTAACTATAGCCAAAATGATATTGCCTCAGATTTATAATTCATTATTCAGTTGATTGCTTGCTAAAAAATAAAAATAAACCGATGAAAAATATAGTTATTGCCGCAGTTCTTTTTATGTTACCTTTTCTTGCTTCCGCACAAAAATCGGGAGAAAGATCTGCTGAAATTGAGTCGTTAAGGATTAGCTATTTAACTCAGAAGTTAGACCTTTCTGAAGATGAAGCAAAGATCTTCTGGCCGATATATAATGATTTCCAAAAAGAACAGTCTGCTTTACGTAAGGAAAGAGCTCAAAATATGATCAGCTTTAGAAAGATTACTGAAATCGATAATTTATCTGATACAGAGATCCAAAGTCTTATTGTGAACGAGCTGAACTTCAAACAAAGGGACTTATCAATTGAGAAAAAGTATTATTACAAATTGAAATCAAGCCTACCTATTAAAACGGTTGGAAAATATTACCGCGCTCAGGAGACTTTTAAAAGAGAACTCCTATCGAGATACAAAAATGGAAGGCCTGAGCGGAATTAATTTGTATTTTTGTGTATGCTTACACAACGTCAATTATTCCTTCAACATAACGCCCAAACTACACTAGAACCACTTCTTTTAGAATTTACTAAAGCCAGCGGGATGTATCTTTATGATACTACAGGCAAAAAACACCTGGATTTAATTGCCGGTATTGGTGTGAGTAATGTTGGCCATTGTCACCCTGCGGTAGTCAATGCGGTAAAAGAACAAGTGGAAAACTATATGCACATCATGGTCTATGGTGAATTTGTTCAAAGTCCACAGGTAAACTTTGCTAAAGCCTTAGCAGATGTACTTCCAGCTCATTTAAACTGTACTTATTTCGTTAATTCCGGTGCAGAAGCTGTAGAAGGAGCGATGAAACTGGCCAAAAGATTTACTGGTCGCTCTGAAATTATTTCCTGCCATCATTCTTATCATGGCAGTACCCAGGGTGCTTTAAGTTTAATGGGCAATGAAGAATTTAAACAAGCCTACAGACCACTTCTTCCCGATATTAGTTTCATTAATTTTAATGTCCTAGCAGATCTTGATTTAATTACAAACCGCACTGCAGCTGTATTTATGGAAACAGTACAGGGTGAGGCTGGGCTCAGAATTGCCGATAAAGCTTATTTTGAAGCATTAAGAGCTAAATGTACAGCCACAGGTACCTTATTGGTACTTGACGAGATTCAATGCGGTTTCGGACGTACCGGAAAGATGTTTGGTTTTGAGCATTACGGAATTACTCCTGATATTCTTTTACTGGCTAAAGGTATTGGTGGCGGTATGCCAATTGGTGCATTTATCAGTTCTACAGAGATTATGAGGGCTTTGGCAACAAATCCTATCTTAGGCCATCTTACTACCTTTGGCGGCCACCCAGTGAGCTGTGCTGCAGGTTTAGCGACACTGCAGACAATCCAAAAAGAAAACATTGTAGATGGTGTAGAAGAAAAAGGAGAATTATTTAAAAAGCTCCTGGTTCACCCTGCCATTAAAGAAGTTCGCGGAAAAGGTTTGATGATGGCTATTGAATTTGAAAACTTTGAGATCAATAAAAAAATCATTGATGCCTGTATTGCAGATGGAGTAATCAGCGACTGGTTCCTTCATTGTAGCAATTCCATGCGTGTAGCTCCTCCATTGATTATCACAGAAGAAGAAATCAAATATGCTTGCGAAGTGATCCTAAGAAACGTAGTTGCAGTAACTTCCGCTTAACTCATTTTTTGTCTTTTAATCAGATAGGCCTCCAAAATAGGTTGAAATCCAGCAGCAATATCGGCATCAATCATGTCGATTTTGTATTGGCTGCATTTCAACTGGATGGCCTGTCTATATTGGCTCATTCTGGCTAAATAATCCGTTTTCAGATTTGCCGTATGCGCTTTAATGCTGGCTCCAGTTTCCATATCTATAAATTCGTAAGGACGGTTTTCGAATTCAAAATCGACTTCCTTTGCTTTATCCGTTACATTGAAAATAACGACTTCATGTTTGTTAAATTTCAAATGCTGAAGCGCGGAAAATAAGGTTTCTAAATGATCGCCACCTTGATCGTTATTCAGCATATCACTAAAAATCACCACCAATGAACGTTTATGGATCAATTCTGCAACCTGATGTAAGGCTTGTGCTACATTGGTCTCTACATTCATCGATGCGGTATTTAATACCCGCTCCAAATGACTAAACAAGTATTTCTGATGTGTAGTTGTCGATTTGGCAGGAGTATTCAATAACAAATGGTCAGAGAACAGGCTGAGTCCGAAAGCATCTCTTTGTCTTTTCAATAAATAGATCAAAGCTGCAGTAGCCTGTATAGAAAAGTTAAGTTTATTGTATTCTCCGGAAGGGAAATACATAGAGGAAGAAACATCCACAATAAATTGACACCTCAGATTGGTTTCTTCTTCAAAGCGTTTGCTGAATAATTTATCTGTTTTTGCAAAAAGCTTCCAGTCGATATTTTTCACGCTATCCCCTACATTGTACAAGCGGTGTTCGGCAAATTCTACGGAAAAACCGTGAAAAGGACTTTTGTGAAGGCCGGTTATAAAGCCTTCAACTACTTGTTTGGCTAATAACTCAAGATTGCCATGGAAAGAGATTGCTTGCTCATCTATTGGATACTGCATATGGTAAATATAAAAAAAGCGTTCATAAATCTATGAACGCTTTTTTAACTAGTATATGTTGAGTTGATTACAACTGTGCATCTAATTTTTGAGCCAATACTGATTTTGGAACAGCACCAACTTGTTTATCTACTACTTCACCGTTTTTGAAGAACAATAACGCTGGAATGTTGCGGATCCCGAACTGAGTAGAGATTTGAGGGTTGTTGTCCACATTAACTTTACCTACGATTGCTTTTCCTTCGTATTCTTTTGAGATCTCGTCTACTACTGGTCCTACCATGCGACATGGACCACACCACTCTGCCCAAAAATCAACCAAAACGGGTTTATCTGATTTTAATACAACTTCCTCGAAGTTTGCATCTGTAATTTCCAAAGCCATAATTCTTATTTTTATTTAATTAGTTTTTTTATTGTATCGTCTATTTGTTTGAAGCGGCAAATCTAACCTTTAAATTCAAACTCTATGCAAAGATATAATCAATTGTAATGCCATCACCCTGACAATGCCAAAATGACATTAGTTCAACTTAGGATTTACGTTTAACGCAGTTAATTGTTCCAAGAAATCATTATTAGGATTAATCTTCAATGATTTGGAAGGCAGTTTAACATTCACATTCTGCTCTCTATCGTAAACATCGAATAATAACTGACAGTTCTGGTGATCGGTACTCGCTTTATTTTCTTCAAGAATAGCATTGATTTTTAGCATGAAGTCATCTGTTATCTTTTCAATTGGTACTTGAATAGTCACACTTTTCGCCAGTTTATCACGCAATTCAGATAATAAATGGATAGATGTGATTTTGAACTCCCAGTCTCCTTCTTTTCGGAAACGTTCCCCTACTCTACCTCGTATCTGTAAGAAATATCCATCGGTAAGAAACTGTTTAAATTTGATAAAATCATCACCAAATAGCGCCAGTTCACAAGTATCTTCATAATCTTCAAACACAATGGTTCCGAAAGGTTTCCCGGTTTTGGTCATTCTTTGTGCAGAAATCACCACTAATCCGCCTACTACCAGTTCTTTGTTTTTAATGCCTTCAAACTCTGCCAGTACTTCTTCCGTAGAATCACCAGTTCTGATTTTATTTACTATAGAAAGATGTCTTACCTTATGTTGGCAGAATTCTTTCAGTTCTAATTTATAGTTGTCCAGCGGATGTCCACTTAAAAAGATTCCAATGGCGTCTTTCTCGTATTTTAACCTATCGATCAAAGTCCATTCCGGAGATACTGGTAGACTTGGTTCATATACCATATCAGAGGCGGTTCCACCAAACAAGGAAGATTGCGCTGAAGATTCATTGTTCTGAAAATCATTGGCAAACTTGATCATCTTCTCTATCCCATTCATTTTGTCGTTAATACCAACAAAAAAATACTGTGCTCTATGGTATCCAAACCCATCAAAAGCACCGCTATAGACGAAACTTTCATAAGCTTTCTTATTTACTGTACGGGTATTTGAACGCTTGGCAAAGTCGTACACACTTTTATACTGACCACTTTCTGTGCGTTCTATAATGATACTTTCTACTGCTTTCTCCCCTACACCTTTAATCCCGGAAAGACCAAAGCGTACTTGGCCGCTGGTATTTACCGAGAATTTAGTGCCCGATTCGTTTACATCCGGTCCCAGTACTGAAACACCCATCTGCTTGCATTCTTCCATAAAGAAGGCTACCTGCTTAATGTCACTCATGTTGTTGGAAAGTACCGCAGCCATATATTCTGCCGGGTAATGCGCTTTTAAATAAGCGGTCTGGTAAGCGATCCAGGCATAACAAGTAGAGTGCGATTTATTAAAGGCATAGGATGCAAACGCTTCCCAATCCTTCCATATTTTCTCTAGAATAGTAGGATCATGACCTTTCTCTGCCGCCTGAGCCACAAATTTAGGCTTCATTTTATCCAATACATCTTTCTGTTTCTTACCCATTGCCTTACGCAGAACGTCGGCCTCACCTTTGGTAAATCCAGCAAGTTTTTGGGAAAGAAGCATCACCTGCTCCTGGTATACTGTAATTCCGTAAGTTTCCTTTAAATATTCTTCACAGGCATCAAGATCGTATTTAATCTCTTCCTCTCCATTTTTCCTGCGTACGAAACTTGGAATATACTCCAGAGGTCCCGGGCGGTAAAGTGCATTCATGGCAATTAAATCCCCGAAAACGGTTGGCTTTAACTCTTTCATGTACTTCTGCATTCCATTCGACTCGTATTGAAAAATCCCGATGGTTTCTCCACGTTGGAACAGCTCATAAGTCTTCGCATCATCAATCGGGAAATTATCCGGATCAAGGTCTATCTTATGTCTGAATTTAACCAATTTCACAGTGTCTTTTATCAGGGTTAATGTTTTTAACCCTAAAAAGTCCATTTTCAATAAGCCGGCGCTTTCTACAACGGAGTTATCAAATTGGGTCACATACAGGTCTGAATCTTTGGCGGTGGCTACCGGCACAAAGTTCGTAATGTCGCTTGGTGTAATGATCACCCCACAAGCATGAATCCCTGTATTTCTTAAAGAGCCTTCCAGGATTTGCGCTTGTTCCAAAGTTTTAGCACCTAAATCATTAGCTCCTGCCAAAGACTTCAGCTCTACTACCTTTTCATATTCATCTGCCCGAAGTGCCCCTCTAAGGCTCTTCTCATCCAAAGTGAAAATTTTAGCAAGCTTCATATTAGGAATCAGCTTCGCTATTTTCTCCGCCTCATAAAGCGGTAAATCCAATACCCTTGCGGTATCCTTAACGGAAGATTTGGCGGCCATCGTACCATAGGTGATGATCTGCGCTACCTGATTGGCTCCATATTTATTGATTACATAGTCCATTACCCTTCCACGTCCCTCGTCATCAAAATCGATGTCGATATCGGGCATGGAAACACGATCCGGATTCAAGAAACGCTCAAATAGCAGGTCGTATTTAATCGGGTCAATATTGGTAATCCATAAACAGTAGGCTACTGCAGACCCCGCAGCAGATCCCCTTCCAGGACCGACAGACACATCTAGCTGTCTGGCCTTAGCAATGAAATCCTGAACGATCAAAAAGTATCCAGGATATCCGGTTTTCTCAATGGTCTGTAACTCGAAGTCTAAACGTTCGGCTATATCGTCTGTGATGATTCCGTAACGTTTTTTCGCTCCTTCATAAGTCAGGTGGCGTAAATATTTGTTTTCCCCTCTCTTACCTCCATCTTCTTCATCCTCTTTTACCAGGAATTCTTCAGAAATATCGAACTTAGGTAAGAGGACTTCACGGGCTAGTTTGTAGATTTCTATTTTATCTACAATTTCCTGTATGTTGATAATTGCCTCTGGTAAATCGGCAAAAAGGTTTTTCATTTCCTCAGGAGTTTTAAAATAATACTCCTGATTTGGTAAGCCAAAACGGTATCCTCTACCACGTCCGATAGGTGTGGCCTGTTTTTCCCCGTCTTTTACACACAATAAAATATCATGAGCATTGGCATCTCTTTTATTAATATAATAGGTGTTATTGGTGGCAATCACCTTAACATCGTTCTTCTTAGCCAGTGCGATTAAAGAGACATTGACAATGTCTTCATCTTCCTGGTTGTGACGCATCACTTCAATATAGAAATCTTCACCGAATTGTGATTTCCACCATAACAATGCTTCTTCTGCTTGCTTCTCACCTAGGTTCAGTAATTTACTGGAAATCTCACCATACAAGTTACCCGACAGGACAATGATATCCTCTTTATATTGTTCAATTACAGCTTTATCGATCCGGGGGATATAATAAAATCCTTTCGTATACGCGATAGAGGACATTTTTGCCAGGTTATGGTAGCCCTGCTTGTTCTTCGCCAGTAATACCACCTGGTAGCCATCGTCTTTTCTTTTCTTATCTAAATGGTCGTCACATACAAAGAACTCGCAACCCACAATAGGCTTTATGATTACCTCATCCGGTGTTTCTCCTTTTTCTATGGCCTCTTTGTTTCTGGTTTCCACTCCCTTATTGTGGTTTAGGATCTGCGCCACAAAATGGAAAGCCCCCATCATATTCGCATGATCTGTCATTGCTACTGCGGGCATCTTATGTGCAGCTGTAGCTTTAATTAATGAAGGGATATTGATAGTAGATTGAAGTACCGAAAACTGAGTATGGTTATGTAAATGCGCAAAGGCAACATTGGCCAATTCTTGCTTATTCTCTTCCAGTGTCTTTTTAGATACTTTCGGAGCCTCAGTTTTCTGAAGGCGTTTCCTGATTTCTTCAGAAGCCGATTTTAAGTTAACATGGTTTAAACCAATCCTTTCTATCGTTCCTGGATTGCGCTCATTAAAGTTAGGTATGTAATTGGCATCCGTCTGTAATTGCTCCAGTGTAAAAACTCCCATCTTGATCAGCTGCAAAAAGCAACGCGTAGTTGCTTCCACATCAGCTGTAGCATTGTGGGCTTCTGAAAACGGAGTACCAAACAGGTATTGGTGAAGCTCTGTAAGTGTTGGCAGCTTAAATTTACCACCGCGACCTCCTGGAATACGCAATAACTCTGCGGTCACCTCAGTACAAGTATCCAATACTGGCATGGTAGCCATCGGACTTTCGACTCCTAAACGATGAAACTCACAGCCCATGATATTGACGTCAAAGCCAACATTTTGTCCAACAACAAATTTAGATTTTGCCAGGGCAGCGTTAAACTTCTCTAATACTTCTGCTAAAGGGATACCTTGTTCAGCAGCCAATTCTGTAGAAATACCATGAATTCGCTCTGCATCATATGGGATATTGAAACCTTCAGGTTTTACCAGATAATCCTGATGTTCGATCAGATTTCCAAGCGCATCATGTAACTGCCATGCAATCTGAATACATCTAGGCCAATTATCCGTATCGGTAATCGGAGCGTTCCAATTGCGTGGCAATCCCGTCGTTTCGGTATCAAAAATCAAATACATAGCTAGGTAATTAGAAAATCGTCTTTTTAGAAATCAATATGATTGATCAAAAATACGGAAATTTCAGTTCTCCCAGTAATTGAAGGGGTTAATTTTTACACAGAAGAGCGGTAAGTTTTACACAGAATGGACTACAGGAATAGGCCCGGAAGTCTTGTGTTCCTGAGAAACCAGCTTACTTGTGTCATAACCCTTTTTATGACAGCGGTCTATAATTTCGACAAGTAATGTTTCCGGAATGTTCGGTTTTCTTGCCATAATGAAAAGGTATTTAAATTTCGGATGACCAACTACCACATATGAGTAGTCCTCAGCAAGTTCAATCACCCAGTAATCTACTTTTACCGGCCAGATAAATTCTGCTTTAAATCGGGTATTTCTACTCCCACGAACTACAAAAAGCTTAGATCTGAAATACTTTTGTTTATCCTCACCCTGTACTTTGTAACCAGTAAAAACAGCATAATAACCATCTGGATGGATCACGTATGTTTCCACCGTTTGGCGCCAGTGCTTATCAATGAAAGTGGGTATCGAATATAAAGAATACCACTTCCCTGCATACGACATGATATCAACTTTTTCCACAGGTACATTATCCATAATAGGGTTCATTAGTTTGCGACTATTAAGCAAATGTAAATTCTTTATCATAAAACCAGCAAGGTTGAAGAAAGTTTTAAAAAGCGTTTTTTAAACTGACCTAAATTTATAACTTCGGCGGGAAGCCTCCCTAATAGCAGGTTTGCTTTAATAAATAATTATATTGTAAATTACTTTATCAATGCGCATTAAAAAATAATAGATTTAACCCCTGTAAGCAGGCCACAAGCCGCTTATAATAAAAATAAAATTAGATTCATTATGAAAATAACGGTTGTAGGTGCCGGCGCTGTAGGCGCCACTTGTGCAGATAATATTGCCAGAAAAGAATTAGCAGAAGAGCTTGTTTTATTAGACATCAAAGAAGGTTTTGCGGAAGGCAAAGCAATTGACATGATGCAAACGGCCACTCTATTGGGCTTTGATACAAAAATAAAAGGGGTTACGAATGATTATAGTCAGACTGCAGGATCTGCAGTAGCAGTGATCACTTCAGGTTTGCCTCGTAAACCGGGAATGACCCGTGAAGAATTGATCGGAATCAATGCAGGCATCGTTAAAGCTGTTGCAGAAAATATTCTCAAATATTCTCCGGAGGCGATCATAATTGTGATCAGTAATCCGATGGACACGATGACCTATCTGGCTTTAAAATCACTAGGATTACCTAAAAATAGAATTATCGGTATGGGCGGAACTTTAGATAGCGCCCGCTTTAAATATTATTTAAGTGTTGCATTAGACTGCAATTCAAATGACCTTCAGGGTTTTGTAATCGGAGGACATGGAGATACAACGATGATTCCATTGACACGCTATGCGACTTATCAAAGTTTACCGGTAACTGAATTGTTGGATAAAGCTGTTTTAGATAAAGTTGCTGCCGATACCATGGTTGGTGGAGCAACTTTAACCGGCTTACTAGGTACTTCAGCATGGTATGCTCCAGGTGCAGCAGGCGCTGCTTTGGTAGAAAGTATTGTTCGTGATGAAAAGAAATTATTTACCTGCTGTGTAGCACTTGATGGCGAATATGGTCAGAAAGACATCTGTCTGGGTGTTCCGGTAATTGTTGGTCGCAATGGCTGGGAAAAGATAATTGATTATAAATTGATTGAAGAGGAACAAGCTTCCTTTAATAAAAGTGCTGATGCCGTTCGTGCCATGAACGGTGTTTTACATGATATGAAACTAGTATAAAATTAATGAGAACGATTACTGTTCCTTTAACCTTAATAAATCTACAAGACGACGGTTTCCACTTATTGGTGGAAATTGTTGTTTTTGGGAAGAAGTGTTTCGCTGTTTTGGATACTGGAGCATCCCGCTCCGTGTTTGACATCACTTTGATCAAAAACAACATTTCAGAACTCGCTTATAGCGAAGAAACCCATGCCACTACACTGTTTGCTACCTCCAGTACTATCCAAGCTACCATTCCTAAGATTAAAATGGGCAGGTTGGTTATTAACGACTATGAAACGGTAGCGTTAGACCTGGAGACTGTAAACCATGCTTATGATCAAATGGGCCACCCCATGATTGCAGGTATTATTGGTAGCGATATCCTCTTACAATATCAGGCGATAATCAATTATAAAAAGCTCAAGCTATTCTTATATAGCAATTAGTAGGCTAAGCATTAAAATTAAATAGGTAATAATTCCATACAGATTTCTGTTATAAATAAAAAAGGAGGTGCCGAAATGGTACCTCCTTTTTTATTTAATTGTTAATTTGAACCGCTAATTAAGCGTCAATCTTAGCATATTTTGCATTTCTTTCAATGAAATCTCTTCTTGGACCAACTTCGTCTCCCATTAACATAGAGAAGGTATGGTCACATTCAGCCGCATTTTCAATAGTTGCCTGTAATAAAGTACGCGTTGATGGGTTTAAAGTAGTATCCCATAATTGCTCTGCGTTCATCTCTCCAAGACCTTTATAGCGTTGGATGTGTACACTTTCTTCTTTACCTGCACCTTTTAAGCGTTGTACCGCTTGATCACGTTGTTGGTCATTCCAGCAATATTCATGCTCTTTACCCTTTTTAACCTGATACAATGGTGGAGCTGCAATGTATACATAACCGGCTTCAATCAATGCTTTCATGTATCTAAAGAAGAAAGTAAGGATTAAAGTGGTAATGTGTGATCCATCGATGTCCGCATCCGTCATAATCACTACCTTATGGTAACGAAGTTTAGTTAGGTTCAGTGCTTTATCATCTTCCGGCGTACCAATGCTTACACCTAATGCTGTAAACATATTTTTGATCTCGTCATTTTCGTAGATTTTGTGTTCCATTGCTTTCTCTACGTTAAGGATTTTACCTTTCAGTGGAAGGATAGCCTGGAAATTACGATCTCTACCTTGTTTGGCAGTTCCACCTGCGGAATCTCCCTCGACCAGGTAAATCTCACATTTTTCCGGATCACTATCAGAACAATCGGCTAGCTTACCAGGTAAACCTGAACCGCCCATTACGCTCTTACGTTGTACCATCTCGCGTGCTTTACGTGCAGCAGCACGTGCTGTAGCAGCAAGAATTACTTTATTTACAATCAGCTTTGCTTCTCTTGGATTTTCTTCAAGGTAATTGTTCAGCGCTTCACCAACGGCGATATCAACTGCACCCATTACCTCAGAGTTACCTAATTTTGTTTTAGTCTGACCTTCAAACTGAGGCTCCTGTACTTTAACAGAAACAACAGCAGTTAATCCTTCTCTGAAGTCATCACCGGTAATCTCAAACTTCACATTTTTAAGCAATCCAGATTTATCAGCATAAGCTTTTAATGTTCTGGTTAGACCTCTTCTGAAACCTGCAATGTGTGTACCACCCTCATGTGTATTGATATTATTTACGTAAGAGTGTACGTTTTCCGCATAGCTATCATTGTATTGCAAAGCAAGCTCTACCGGAATACCATTTTTGATTCCTTCTACATAAATCGGCTCTGCAATTAATGAAGGACGACCTCCATCTAAAAACTGAACAAATTCTTTCAAACCACCCTGAGAATGGAAAAGTTCCGTAATCGGATTTCCTTCTTCGTCTAATTCACGTTCATCAGTAAGTGTCAGTTTAATTCCTTTATTCAGGAAAGACAATTCTCTTAATCTGCTGGCTAAAGTATCGTAACGATACTCTAAAGTTTGCGTAAAGATTTCAGGATCCGGAGTAAACGTAATAACTGTTCCTCTTTTATCTGTTTCACCCACGATTTTAACATCGTACTGTGGCTTTCCTTTTTCGTATTCCTGTTCCCAAACTTTTCCTTCGCGATGAACCTCTGCTTTTAAATGCGTTGATAATGCGTTCACGCAACTTACCCCAACACCATGCAGACCACCGGAAACTTTATAAGTATCCTTATCAAATTTACCCCCGGCATGCAATACTGTCATTACGATTTCAAGAGCTGATTTTTGCTCTTTCTGCATAATTCCTGTAGGAATACCACGACCGTTATCTTCAACTCTGATCGAGTTGTCTTTAAGAATATTTACATATATCGTGTCAGCATGACCTGCCAACGCCTCATCAATAGAGTTATCTACTACCTCGTAAACTAAATGGTGTAATCCTTTTACTCCGGTGTCTCCTATATACATCGAAGGGCGCTTACGCACCGCTTCTAAACCTTCTAAAACCTGTATATTATCTGCCGAATAATTTGACTTTGGATCCTTTTCTTCGCTCATAATTTTTAAAAAAACAATTAGATTCAAAAATAACCATTTTAGCCCAATTAACCGCAAATGTGGATAACTATTTGACCAAAAAAGCACTAAAAATGAGCTAAAAATCGTAGTTTTTTAGGATACTAAATTTGAAATTTTATATTTGTTGAAATTTATCATTTCTGGGGGAAGTAGATATCCAGAAAAACCAGTTTTAAAACAGCTGGAAGGAGGATAGGTTCAAAAAATTAAAACAAAAAATCAATTATAATCATTAGATGAAAAGATCAACATTAAAACTTGGCAGCATTGCTACTGCAGTTGCATTAGTTTCCGTAATGGCCTCATGCCAGAACAAAGAAAACGCAGGAACAACTGCTCCAAAATCTGAATCGACCACAGTAGCAGCTGCAGAGAAAATCGTCTATGTGAACTCTGATTCCCTGTTAACAAAATATCAGTATTTCAAAGACTTAAAAACTAAACTTGATGCAAAGTCGAAAACTGCACAGACAGACCTTGCTTCTAAGCAACAGGCTTTCCAACGTGAAGTAGCTCAATATCAACAACAACAAAACACTTTGCCTGCTGATCAAAGAGCTGCTACAGAAGAAAGATTAGCACGTAAACAACAAGAATTACAAGCTTATTCTCAAAATGCAGGTGCTGCACTTCAAAACGAGCAAGCTACTGAGAATGAAAAATTATATGATAAAGTTGCAGAATACTTGAAAACTTATGCAAAAGGAAAAGGCTTCAAAATGGTTCTAACTTATTCAAAAGGCAACAGTGCGATTTTATTCGCTGATGAATCTTTAGATGTTACTAGTGAAGTAATCGTAGGATTAAACGCAGCTTATTCAAAAGACAAAAAATAATCATCTTCTGATGAACCTAAATGCTCCGAGTAATCGGGGCATTTTTTTTGCTCTGAATTTTACCTGGGAAGTGATGCTATGAATCTAAACAGGATTCCTTCAAACAATCTAAATTATTAAAATGGACGTTACAAAACAACAACACGAGAAATTCATGCGTCTAGCCATCGGCCTTTCTGAAAAGAATGTGACCGAGCAACTTGGTGGTCCATTCGGTGCAGTAGTGGTAAAAGATGGTAAAGTAATTGCAAAAAGTGGCAATAGAGTAACCAGTACAAATGATCCAACAGCTCACGCAGAAGTATCGGCTATTCGAATCGCCTGTAAAAAACTAAAAACATTTGACCTGAGTGGCTGTGTTATTTACACCAGTTGCGAGCCTTGTCCGATGTGCCTGAGTGCTGTCTATTGGGCAAGAATAACAACTATTTATTACGCCAATACTAAGGTGGACGCAGCAAATATCGGCTTCGATGATCAATTCATCTATGAAGAACTGGAAAAGCCAATGATTGAGCGCAGCTTGCCTATACAGCAAATGCTAAGAGATGAAGCCATACAGGCTTTTAAACTTTGGGAGCAATCTCAAATGAGAGTAACCTATTAGATTAATAAAGAAAGTCATCCTGAAAGGAATGTCCAGCTGAGAAATTGTTGCAGGCTTCAATAATACGCTTTCAGGATGGCTTTACATTATTTTGATTTGGCAAGACTGATCATTTGATCCAACTCCTCTACCACCCCCTCAGCTGATCCTGAAAATCCAGTTGCTTTAAACTTGATGTTTCCATCCGGACCGATGATAAATTTAGTAGGAATTCCGCTTACATTGTAAGCGCTGATTACATCAAATATTTCCGGGTTCTCCTTGTTCTTCGTATCAAAAAGCACATTAAAATCATACTTCTTCTCTGTTAAAAAGTCTCTCACCAACTGCTCTCTGTTGTCTTCTCTCTGCCAGCTATTCACAAACAAGAACACCACATTTTTATCAGTAGCATATTTCTCCTGAGCCTTCTGCATCCCTGGGAAAGAAGCCACACATGGCCCACACCAGGTAGCCCAGTAATCCAGAATCACAACTTTTCCTTTGAGACTAGCCAAGCTAATGGATTCTCCCTTTAAGTTTTTCAGGCTGAACGCTGGGGCAGGAAGGTTAATCATTTTTTTTGCCCAAGCTGCACGCATATTTGCAACTGCTGCTCTATCAACATCCAGTATATAAGTACCAAAAGGAACAGCTAGATTCTTCTTTTCGTATAGCTTTTGAAACCTGGTTCTCATCGCTTCAGTTCCTTTCCCCTCTTTCAAATAAGCATCAGCAACTTTGAATGCCTTTTCAGGATCACCTGCTAATTCTAGGTACATGACATAACGGTCATTACCTTCCTCATCTGCGGCAGACAATGCTTTTTCCTGATATATCACTGCTTCTTTATCATTTCCTTTATGATGTAAGATCAAGGCATAAGTATCCGCATTTGTTTGATATGAACGTTCAATACCTTGAATGTATTCATCTTTTGAGGAATAATAATCTGGTACTTCTTCATTCTTAGCCTACTCAAGCAATGTCAGAGATCTTTTTGATAACAATTCTGCAAAGTCGATTTCCTGATTTTTCTCTGCTAAGCCCCAGGCCACGGAGTTAGCTAAAGAGGCCAAGGCTGTTTTATTGACAATCTTTGCTGAATACAAATTAAACTTATCCATATTTCTTTTCGTGGCATACAGGTGAACCAGCGGACAGTATAAACTACTGATTTTCAACGCATCCTCTTTTTTTTCTGGGTCCAGGCCAAACTTTTTCACCAGCTCCTCTAATTTCAGCGCTATCTGATCAGGGTCTTTCTCCTTATATATTGGCGTTCTTGCAGCATTAAAAGCTAAATTTCCAGTAGGATAACGGGCAATAATGATTGGCCTTAAAGAGTCAGCGGCTGCTTTATCTTTGAGTAAAAGATGCAATGTCATTAAAGTCATCAGATCAACTTCTTTAGGATCCTTCTGTACCTGGTAGCCTTTAATCTTACTATTGATCAATCCTGTTCCTTTCACTTTATCTACCCCATAAACAGTACTCAGGTAGTCTCCGCTAAACGCGGCTTTTAAAGCTGGGTTTGTAGCAAATGCCAGCTCATAAGATTTCACAGCTTTAGCCGGATCGGCCTTTAAGCCTACCTGTCTACTCATTACAGTGAGTAACTGCGCTTCTGCCATGTAAGCATTTCCTTTTACTGCTCCTTTATCGTAGAACAATGTATAATATCCCTGCGGACTAAGTTCAGTAGGTGCTTTCGCAGAAAAAACTAAGCAAACCAGATCTGTGCTATCTGCAGGAATGAACATTCCTTTAAAAACATTCCCTTCTTTTTTAAGCGTAACATTTACAAGTTGTCGTTTAAGATTCACGAAAGACTGTACCTTACATTGAATCTCCTTTTCTTTAGCAAAACTACCACCAGTTGGATCATAAGTAAAATTAAGGGGCTCGCCTCCCTTGGGGGTCTTAGTGCTAAACACTACCTGCTGAGCCCCAGCAGAAGCTGAGCTGAACAACAATAGTGAAAAAATAATTTTCTTTGAGTTGAACATAATTAGGAATTTAGGTTTAATTAGGAATAACTAAATATATAGTTTTCAATTGTAATAAGCAACTACTTAAAATTTAATCTTTAAGGAATAATTATTGTAATATGCAATCGTGAATTACGAAGAAAAAATAACCATAGAACTGGAATTCTGGAAACGGAAAATGAGACTTAAACCCTCATTTTTCAATAAAATGACCAATAATATTCAGAAGAAAATCAACAGCTATATCCCTGAAAAAGTTCATACTGCGATTACGGTTACCATCAAAAATATGATCAAAGGAGTGCTTTATGGTTCTACCTACACCACTTCTAACACACCTGCATTGGAAATGAGTCTGGTCCATAGAGAAGCGTTAGTGAAGTCGAAAATTGACAATTATTGTAAAACCGGAGCTGCTGAAGGTGGAATTACAGGTGCCGGTGGTTTTCTAATGAGCATGGCTGATTTTCCAATCCTCATTAGTATAAAAATGAAACTGTTGTTTGAAATCGCCGCCCTATATGGTTTCGACGTAAAAGATTATAGAGAGCGTTTATACTTGTTGTACATTTTCCAACTGGCCTTCTCCAGTCAGCAGGGACGTACAAAAGTTTTCATGCATATGGAAAACTGGGAAGAAAAACTACATATACTTCCCGGAAATGTGGACAGTTTTGACTGGAAAACCTTTCAACAGGAATACCGGGATTACATTGATCTTGCCAAACTCGCCCAGCTATTACCAATAGTAGGAGCTGCTGTGGGTGCTGTTGCCAATTATCAATTGATTAAACAACTTGGCACAACAGCAATGCAAGCCTATAGGATGAGACTATTGAAATAGTCCTTACTGCTTTTCTTCTTCTTCAAAAAGACCACCGGTCAAATCATCAATCTCTCGACGGTCTTTCTTTGTTGGTCTGCCTGCTCCACGGTCTCTGATCAATACTGGCGAATGAAACATCGATTTATAGCCCTGAGTCTCCTCTAAAGGAGTGATGTCTTTATACTTTGTCACCGCAATTTTCGCCTCTACCCTATTGTATAAAAGCTCTACCACTTCAATCACTTTCTTCTCTATTCCTTTGGATACCTGATACACATCTCCAGGTTTGACTATTGCAGAAGCTTTAAGATTATTACCATTAAATTTTACACGACCAGCCTTACAAGCCTCTGTCGCCAAACTCCTGGTCTTAAATAATCTTATTGCCCATAAGTACTTATCTATCCGTAATTTTTCTTGCTCTGCCATAAAAAATCAAAAATACATTATAGAAAACAATGGTCTATACATAAAATTGATTTATTTTGTCAAAAAATAACTTAAAACATGATAGCACAATTAAAAAAGTTAGTAGAAGCCGCTTGGGAAGACAGAACTTTATTAGGATATAGTGAATATTGCGAGGCAATAGAAACGGTAATTATGCAACTTGATAAAGGTGAATTGCGCGTTGCTGAACCAGTACTGAACTCGTGGGCTGTGAATGAATGGATTAAAAAGGCGGTAATCCTTTATTTTCCAATCAGAGAAATGAAAGAAATTGAAGTTGGTCCTTTTGTATTTCATGATAAAATGAAATTGAAAACCAATTATAAAGAATTAGGTGTAAGAGTTGTACCTCATGGTATCGCACGTTATGGCGCTTATTTAGCCAAAGGTGTGATCATGATGCCTTCTTATGTGAATATCGGTGCTTACGTTGACGAAGGTACAATGGTAGATACATGGGCTACTGTAGGTTCATGTGCGCAGATTGGTAAACACGTTCACTTAAGTGGTGGTGTGGGTATTGGTGGTGTATTAGAGCCGATTCAAGCTGCTCCGGTAATCATCGAAGACAACGTTTTTGTTGGTTCAAGAGCGATTGTTGTAGAAGGTGTTCGTGTAGAAAGAGAAGCTGTTTTAGGTGCAAACGTAGTTTTAACTGCCTCTACTAAAATCATCGACGTTACAGGAAGCACACCAGTTGAATATAAAGGTATCGTTCCTGCACGTTCAGTGGTTATCCCAGGTAGCTATGCGAAGAAATTCCCTGCTGGTGAATTCCAGGTTCCTTGTGCATTGATCATCGGTCAACGTAAAGAATCAACAGATAAAAAGACCTCTCTAAATGATGCATTGAGAGAAAATAATGTAGCAGTATAATAGAATGAAGATTGGTTTTGACGGAAAGAGAGCAGCGAATAACTTAACAGGACTGGGAAATTACAGCAGGTCTTTAATCACCCACCTGGCAGAATTTTTCCCTCAAAACCAATACTTTGTTTATACCCCAAAAGTAAAGGAGCATCCACAAATCTCCCGGTTTTTGCAAATCAAAGGGATTAAAACTGAGCTTCCTGATCGTCCGGGATGGTTCTGGAGAACTTCTGGAATCAAAAAACAACTATTAGAAGACCAGATTGACTTGTTTCACGGCTTGAGTCATGAGATCCCATTGGGGATTCAAGATTCCGGAATTGCAAGTATAGTGACGATACATGACCTGATTTTTCTCAGGTTCCCTCAATATTACGGAAGGATAGATCGATTCATTTATCAATTGAAATTTCGCTATGCCTGCAAACACGCAGCCAGGATCATCGCCATCAGTGAATGTACAAAAAGAGACATTGTCCATTTTTTCCATACCAATCCTGATAAAATTGAAGTCGTTTACCAAAGTTGTGACGACAGTTTCAAGTCTGTAACTGATCAAAAGAAAAGGCAGGAAGTCAGGGATAAACACCAGTTACCAGAAAAATATATTCTGAATGTAGGAACGATTGAAAGCCGGAAAAACCTGTTAACGCTAATTAAAGCATTGCCAGAGATTCATCCGGATTATCAGCTCGTAGTTGTTGGAAAAAAAACAGCCTATACCGACCTGGTCAACAAAGAAATTGAGGCATTGGGCTTAAAATCCAGGGTCACCTTTTTACAAAATGTACCTTTCGGGGATTTACCTTCTATTTATCAAATGGCTACAGCCTTCGTTTATCCATCATTATATGAAGGATTCGGTATTCCTATCATTGAAGCTTTGTATTCCGCTGTCCCGGTTATTGCAGCAACAGGTTCTTGTTTAGAAGAAGCCGGAGGCGAGAACAGCTTGTATGTGGCCCCTTATGACCATCAGGCACTCTCCGATGCCATAAATAAAGTATTAAACAGCCCTGCGCTCGCCACAGAGATGACAGTAAAAGGACTGGAATATGCTAAAAAATTTGATACCCGGGTTCTCACAGAAGAAATGATTAAAATTTATACCCAGGTACTTTCCAATCACCAGAAATAAAAGGTTATGCTTAAAACAGAAATTGAAAAGACCCTTCAGGTATTAAAAGACGGAGGGGTGATTCTTTATCCTACAGACACAGTTTGGGGATTAGGATGCGACGCTACAAATGAAGCAGCAGTAGCCAAAATAAATGAAATCAAACAACGCAGCACAGATAAAAGCTTTATCGTCCTGCTCGACAATGATTCAAAACTCCAAAGTTATGTAACAGAGATCCCTGACGTAGCTTATGACTTGATCGAGTATGCAGAAAACCCATTGACCATTATCTTCTCAGGGGCAAAAAACCTGGCTAAAAATGTAATCAATGAAGATGGTAGTGTAGGCATCAGAATTGTGAAGCATGATTTCTGTCAGCAGCTCATTCAACGCTTCCGTAAGCCGATAACTTCTACTTCTGCGAATAAATCAGGAGAACCTTCTCCCCTCATATTTGACGAGATTTCTGAAGAAATTAAAGCCGCAGTAGATTACGTAGTCGATTGGGAACAAGAGCTACAGGCCCCGAAGAAACCTTCTACCATCATGAAATTAGCTCCCGGAGGTCAATTTTCCTTTATAAGAAAGTAAGTTTTATTACTTTTGTAACTCATTAATGGAAAAACATTTACAAAATCCAATATTTAAAGTCCTTGCCGATATTGCTCAAACACATCAGATTGAAGCATACGTAATAGGTGGCTATGTCCGCGATATTTTCTTAAAAAGACCCTCTAAAGACATCGACATCGTAGTATTGGGGAATGGGATTGACTTTGCCGAATTAGTAGGTAAACAACTCAAAACCAAGGTAGCGGTATTTAAAAACTTTGGCACGGCCATGATAAAAACACGCGATCTGGAAATAGAATTCGTAGGGGCCAGAAAAGAGTCCTACCGTTCAGATTCCCGCAAACCTATCGTAGAAAACGGCACCATCAAAGACGACCAGCTGAGAAGAGATTTCACAATCAATGCCCTGGCCATCTCCCTGAATAAAGACAATTATGCCCAGCTTGTTGATCCCTTTGACGGAATTAATGACCTGGAGCAAAAACTCATCAGAACCCCTCTTGATCCTGAACTTACTTTTTCGGATGATCCATTAAGGATGATGAGGGCCATCCGTTTTGCTACTCAATTAGAGTTTAGCATAGACGAAACTGCGATCAATGCCATAAAAAAGCAGAAAGAAAGAATCAGCATTGTTTCAAAAGAGCGCATCACTGATGAACTCAACAAGATCATTCTTTCAAAAACACCTTCTATAGGTTTCAAATACCTGTTTGATACTGGTCTATTACACCTGGTATTTCCACAAATGGCCAACCTTTACGGGGTAGACATCATTAATGGAAAAGGGCATAAAGACAATTTTTATCATACCTTGCAGGTTCTCGATAATATTTGTGAGGTTACCGACGATCTTTGGCTTCGCTGGGCAGCGATTCTTCATGACATTGCCAAACCGGCAACCAAACGTTTTGAAGAAGGACATGGCTGGACTTTTCATGGCCATGAGGACAAAGGCGCGAGAATGGTACCTCAAATCTTTAATCAATTGAAACTTCCATTAAATGAGAAGATGAAATTGGTGCAGAAATTGGTACAACTTCACCTCAGACCTATTGTGCTGGCACAAGAAGTCGTTACAGATTCTGCAGTCAGAAGGTTGTTATTTGATGCCGGTGAAGATATAGAGAGCTTAATGATGCTTTGCAATGCCGATGTTACCACAAAAAACGAGTACAAAGTAAAAAAATACCGGAATAACTTTGAGCTGGTTAAGCAAAAGCTGAAAGATGTGGAAGAACGCGACAAGCTGAGAAATTGGCAACCTCCAATTACCGGTACCCATATCATGGAAGTTTTCGGTTTAACTGCAGGTAAAGAAGTTGGACTGATTAAAAATGCCATTCGGGAAGCAATTCTTGAAGGAGAGATCAAAAACGACTACGAGGAGGCTTTGCAGTTCATGCTGGAAAAAGCTAAAGAATTTGGCCTGCAACCCGTAAAGCACTAATACACAAAGTACAATAATATTTTATAATTTTATAGCTAGAAAAAAAGCTCAGATGGCAATTTATAGATTTAGAATAAGTTTCGAGGATTTCGATGAGGTAGTTAGGGAAATCGATATCAAACCAAACCAGACATTTGAAGATTTACATCGTGCGATACATCGCTCAACAGGATATTCTGCTGAAAAATCCTCTTCTTTTTATGTAAGTACTGATCATTGGATCAAAGGAGACGAAATTGCCTACTTACCTAATCAACGTAAAGCAGACAGAGGGGTCACTTTAATGGAAAAGGCTAAACTGAGCAGTTTTATTGAAGATCCACATCAGAAATTCTATTATATCTACAATTTCGATCGTCCCTTTGACTTTCATGTAGAGTTGATCAAGATCATTCTGGAAACTGATCCTAACCTCGAATACCCTGTATTGGTTAAAAGTCAGGGAGAAGCCCCTAAAATCATCGATAAAGACAATTTTAATGCTGTTGCAGTATCATCGACTGAAGCATCTACTGAATTTGATTTTCTGAATGAACTGGATTTTGTTCCTGGAGATACGGAAGAACTGGCAGCTATGGATGGAAGAGGCATCAATACAGAGGAAAAAACGATTGATGATGACTCAGATGATGATTCCGCTGATTCAGATGAGTATGGTAGCGACGACGACAGCTATGAAGATGATGAATACGGTGGCAAAGACGACGATTACTAATATTCGAACATGTTATTGGATAAAACCTTAGTTGTAATTGTCGGTCCTACCGGAATAGGAAAGACTGCCCTGGCTATTGAGCTGGCAAAACACTTTTCTACTGAAATTATTTCGGCTGATTCACGTCAATTCTTTAAGGAAATGGAAATTGGGACTGCAAAACCTTCCCCGGAAGAACTAAATGCAGCCCCTCATCATTTCATTAATTCCCATAGTATAGAAACCCTATTCAGCACCGGCGACTTTGAAATACAAGTGTTACAGCTGATGGAAGAACTTTTTAAAAAACAGGATCTGCTGATTATGGTCGGCGGATCCGGTTTATATATCGATGCCGTTTGTAATGGCCTCGATGATCTTCCCGATACAGACCTAAATATCCGCGAACAATTAAAACAACAGCTGGAAGAAGAAGGTATTGAATCCATTAAACAACAGCTTAAAATCCACGATCCTGAGTATTATGAAAAGGTGGATCAGGCCAATCCGCAACGGATGGTCAGAGGCTTGGAATTCTTCCTTTCTACTGGTAAAAAACTCTCCTCCTACCAAACCAACAGCAAAAAACAAAGACCTTTCAATATCATCAAAATAGGGCTTAATATGGACCGTGCTTCGTTATATCAGCGCATTAACCATAGAGTTGATCAGATGATGGATGCAGGCTTGCTGGAAGAGGTAAAGGGGCTACAGGACTACAGAAAGTATAATGCCTTAAATACAGTAGGCTATTCAGAATTGTTCGATTATCTGGATGGTCATCTTCCGTTAGAGACTGCGGTAGACAAGATCAAGCAAAACACACGTCGTTTTGCAAAGCGGCAGCTCACCTGGTTTAGAAGGGATGACAACACTGCCTGGTTTGAACCAAACAAAAGCAAAGCCGTCATCCTTCATATCAATGAGGTATTAAAATCTTAAGCCTGAGCTGTTGGTCCGCCAAAATTCATTGGAAACCCAGGAGGCTCATCCTGTGTTTTAATTTTGCCATAAGCAGCTTCATATTTCTCCAAATTATCCTGCATTGCCACCATTAATCTTTTAGCATGTTCTGGTGTCAGGATAATTCTTGATTTCACTCTTGCCTTAGGCACTCCCGGCATCACTCTGATGAAGTCCAGAACAAACTCCGTATTAGAATGCGTGATGATCGCCAGGTTTGAAAAAATCCCTTCTGCAACTTCTTCAGAAAGTTCAATATTTAATTGGTTTTCGTTTTGCTGTTCTTCCATAGCACAAAACTATTACTTTAATCCATACAGAGGTAGCAGATCGCCAATTATTTTCCAAACCTAAACGCATAAAAAAAGTCCCCCGACTTTTAACAGAAGGGGGACTTTTCAAAAAATATTTAAATATTAAGCATCTACTTCTTCTTGTTTCGAAGCTAATAATTTATCGTATTCTTCTTGAGAACCTACAATGATACGCTCGTATCCACGTACACCTGTACCTGAAGGAATTAAGTGTCCAACAATTACGTTTTCTTTTAATCCAAGCATGTTATCACGTTTACCAGCAATTGCTGCTTCGTTTAACACTTTTGTCGTCTCCTGGAAGGATGCTGCAGAGATGAACGATTTCGTTCCTAATGAAGCACGTGTGATACCTTGTAACATTGAACTCGCAGTTGCAGGTCTTGCATCACGAACTTCAATTTGTCTCAAATCTTTACGTTTCAATTGAGAATTTTCGTCTCTTAATTTACGTAGAGAAAGGATTTGTCCTGGTTTCACTGTGTTTGAATCACCAGCTTCTACAACAACTTTTTTGTCATAGATCTCGTCATTCTCAATCATGAAGTCCCAACGATCTGCAAGATTATTCTCTAAGAAAGTGGTATCTCCTGGATCTTCAATGTGAACTTTTTGCATCATCTGGTGTACAATCACCTCAAAGTGTTTATCATTGATTTTCACACCTTGTAAACGGTAAACCTCTTGGATACCATTTACTAAGTATTCTTGTACAGCCGCAGGGCCTTTAATCGCTAAGATATCCGCTGGAGAGATAGAACCATCAGAAAGAGGCATACCTGCTTTCACAAAGTCATTATCCTGAACCAGGATGTGTTTAGACAATGGAACAAGGTATTTTTTAACTTCTCCGTCTTTAGATTCGATCGTCATTTCGCGGTTACCACGTTTAACGCCACCTAAGGTTACCACACCATCAATCTCTGTTACTACAGCAGGGTTTGAAGGGTTACGTGCTTCGAAAAGCTCAGTTACACGTGGTAAACCACCCGTGATATCTCTAGTTTTACCAGTTGCACGAGGAATCTTAACAAGGATCTGACCAGTTTTAACTGCGTCACCTTCATCGATAGCGATGTGGGCTCCAACAGGGATGTTATATCCTCTGATCAATTCACCTTTTTTATCCACAACCCGTACAGAAGGGTTTTTAGTTTTATCACGTGTATCGATAATTACTTTCTCACGGTGACCAGTTTGCTCATCTGACTCCTCACGGAAGGTTACACCTTCAACGATTGCATCAAATTCAATTTTACCGGCGAACTCAGAGATAATTACCGCATTATATGGATCCCATGAACAAATCTTATCACCCTTAGTGATTTTAGCACCATCCTCAACATATAAGAATGAACCGTAAGGAATGTTATTGGTCATGATCACTTTGTTTGTACCAGGCTCAACAATTTTGAACTCACCTGAACGACCTAAAACAATTTGTTTTACGCCATCTTCAGTATCATTCTCTACTGTACGAACATTTTCAAACTCGATGATACCATCAAATTTAGCATTGATTTGAGATTCTGCAGCGATGTTCGATGCAGTACCCCCAACGTGGAACGTACGAAGTGTTAACTGTGTACCCGGCTCACCGATCGACTGTGCAGCAATTACACCGACAGCTTCACCTTTTTGAACACGTTTACCAGTTGCTAAGTTACGACCGTAACAAAGCGCACAAACTCCGCGTTTATTTTCGCAGGTTAATACCGAACGAATTTCAACACCTTCTAATGGTGATTCTTCAATTGCTTTCGCAATATCTTCATCAATATCCATTCCGGCTCCAACTAATAATTCACCATTCAAAGGATTGAATACATCATGTAGAGAGATACGACCTAATAATCTGTCGTATAATGGCTCAACGATGTCTTCATTATCTTTCAATGCAGTAGTGTACATACCTCTTAAAGTACCGCAATCTTCTGCATTAACGATCATATCCTGTGCTACATCATGTAAACGACGTGTCAAGTAACCCGCATCCGCCGTTTTTAACGCCGTATCCGCAAGACCTTTACGCGCACCGTGAGTAGAGATAAAGTATTCTAATACCGATAGACCTTCCTTAAAGTTAGATAGAATCGGATTTTCAATAATCTCACCACCTGAACCTGATTTCTGAGGCTTAGCCATCAAACCACGCATACCGCATAGCTGACGAATCTGCTCTTTCGAACCACGGGCTCCAGAGTCCAACATCATGTAAACTGAGTTGAAACCTTGGTTATCGCTCGATAACTGAGTCATCACGAATGATGTTAAACGGTTATTGATACGAGTCCAGATATCGATAATTTGGTTGTAACGCTCGTTGTTGGTAATGAATCCCATGTTATAGTTATTCCTTACTTCTTCAACTTCAGCAGAAGCTTGTTCCAATAGCGCTTGTTTCTCAACAGGAATGTTTACATCTTGTAAATTAAATGATAAACCTCCTCTGAATGCCATTTGGAAACCTAATTCTTTGATATCATCTAAGAATCTTGCTGCGCGAGACATACCGGTAATTTTCACTACGTGACCAATGATATCTCTAAGAGATTTTTTAGTCAATAGTTCATTGATGTAACCAACTTCTGCCGGAACCATTTGATTAAATAGCACACGACCTACAGTTGTTTCCAACAATTTATTAACGATTGTTCCGTCTTCCAATTTCACATTTACCTTCACTTTGATAAACGCGTGAAGATCAATTCTCTTCTCATTGTAAGCAATGATTACTTCTTCAGGAGAATAGAATGAGAAATCTTGTCCGTTAACTACACGTTTTTCGTCTGTTCTACGGCCTTTAGTAATATAGTAAAGACCCAAAACCATATCCTGTGAAGGTACAGTAATTGGAGTTCCGTTTGCAGGGTTTAGAATGTTGTGGGCAGCAAGCATTAATACTTGTGCTTCTAAGATTGCGGCGTGTCCTAATGGTAAGTGTACTGCCATCTGGTCACCGTCAAAATCCGCGTTAAATGCGGTACATACTAATGGGTGTAATTGGATCGCTTTACCTTCCACCAATTTAGGTTGGAAAGACTGGATACCCAATCTGTGTAGTGTTGGTGCACGATTCAGTAATACCGGGTGACCTTTTAAAACATTCTCCAGAATATCCCAAACTAATGGATCTTTTCTGTCTACAATTTTCTTTGCAGATTTTACTGTTTTAACGATACCTCTTTCTATCATCTTGCGAATGATAAACGGTTTGAATAGCTCAGCAGCCATATCTTTAGGTAAACCGCATTCATGTAATTTAAGGTTTGGACCTACAACAATTACCGAACGAGCAGAATAATCCACACGTTTACCTAATAAATTCTGACGGAAACGACCTTGTTTACCTTTCAGGATGTCTGAAAGAGATTTTAAAGCACGGTTACCTTCAGTTTTAACTGCATTTACTTTACGTGAGTTATCAAATAACGAATCTACCGCTTCTTGTAACATACGTTTTTCGTTACGTAAAATTACTTCCGGCGCTTTGATCTCGATTAAACGTTTCAAACGATTGTTACGGATAATCACACGACGGTATAGATCATTTAGATCTGAAGTCGCGAAACGACCACCTTCAAGAGGTACTAACGGACGCAATTCCGGTGGAATAACTGGAACAATCTTGATGATCATCCACTCTGGGTTATTCTCAATACGGGTTCTTGCACCACGGAAAGCTTCCACTACCTGTAAACGTTTCAAAGCTTCGTTTTTACGTTGCTGAGAAGTTTCGTTTGCAGCCTGGTGACGTAGGTTATAAGATAAAGTATCTAAATCAATACGTTTCAATAAATCCTCTAATGCTTCAGCACCCATTTTGGCGATGAATTTATTAGGATCTTTATCGTCTAAATATTGGTTTTCTTTTGGCAACTTATCAAGAATATCAAGATATTCCTCTTCAGTTAAGAAATCCATGTATTGAATACCTTCTTCTGCCATGAAACCAGCTTGGATTACTACATAACGTTCGTAGTAAATGATCAAATCTAATCTCTTTGTAGGCAATCCTAATAAGTATCCAATTTTATTTGGTAAAGAGCGGAAATACCAGATATGCGCAACAGGAACCACCAAATTGATGTGTCCCATACGCTCTCTACGTACTTTCTTTTCCGTAACCTCAACACCACAACGGTCACACACAATACCCTTATAACGGATACGTTTGTATTTACCACAATGACATTCGTAATCTTTTACCGGACCGAAAATACGCTCGCAGAACAAACCATCACGCTCAGGTTTGTAAGTACGGTAATTTATCGTCTCAGGTTTTAACACCTCACCACTAGAGCGCTCTAAAATAGCCTCCGGCGATGCCAAACTAATGGTGATCGAGGTGAAATTGCTTTTTAATTTATTATCCTTTTTGTAAGACATAGCTCTTTTGTTTGAATTTGAAAATTTAAAAAGCCGGAACGGACACCAGCTTAACTGTGGTCCGTTCCAGCATTAAAAAATTCAACATTAGTCTAACGTAATATCTAAACCTAATCCGCGTAACTCATGTACCAATACATTGAATGATTCTGGTACACCTGGCGTAGGAAGGTTTTCGCCTTTTACAATCGCCTCATAAGTTTTGGCCCTACCGATCACATCATCTGACTTAACAGTTAAGATCTCTTGTAGGATATTAGCCGCACCGAATGCCTCTAATGCCCAAACCTCCATCTCACCAAAACGCTGACCCCCGAATTGAGCTTTACCACCCAATGGTTGTTGTGTAATTAATGAATATGGTCCGATTGAACGAGCGTGCATCTTATCATCAACCATGTGTCCTAATTTCAACATGTAGATAATACCTACAGTTGTTGGCTGGTCAAATTTCTCACCCGTTAAACCGTTATGTAAGTAAGTTCTACCTGAAGCAGGTACACCAGCTTTAGCGATCCAGTCTTCTACCTCGTCATGTTTAGCACCATCAAAGATTGGAGTTGCAAATTTCACACCCAATTCTTTACCGGCCCATGCCAATACAGTTTCATAGATCTGGCCCAAGTTCATACGTGAAGGTACACCCAGTGGGTTCAACACGATATCAACAGGTGTTCCATCTTCTAAGAATGGCATATCTTCATCACGAACGATACGGGCTACAATACCCTTATTACCGTGACGACCAGCCATCTTATCACCTACTTTTAATTTACGTTTTTTAGCTACATAAACCTTAGCCATTTGTACAATACCTGATGGTAATTCATCACCAACACTGATGGCGAATTTATCACGTTTGTAAGCACCTAATTCTTCGTTTACACGAATACCATAGTTGTGCAATAGCAATTTAATCTGGTCATTTTTCTCGTCATCAGTAGTCCATTTGTATGGGTTGATGTGAGCATACTCCAGATCAGCAAGACTTTTCTGTGTAAACTTAGCGCCTTTAGGGAATAATAATTCCTTGTAAACATTGAATACACCTTGAGATGTTTTACCGTTTACAATCTGGAATAATTTATCTACAAGCTCATTTTTCAGATTAGTAGTTGCAAGGTCATATCTCTTATCTAATTTCTCTATCGCTGCTTTTTCTTCAGCTTTAGTAGTTTTCTTAGCTCTTGAGAATAACTTAGTATCAATTACCACACCTTTGATCGAAGGAGGAGTTTTCAAGGATGCATCTTTCACATCACCTGCTTTATCACCAAAGATCGCACGTAGTAATTTCTCTTCCGGCGAAGGATCAGATTCTCCTTTAGGAGTGATCTTACCAATCAGGATGTCTCCTTCTTTAACTTCAGCACCTACACGGATGATACCGTTTTCATCTAAATCTTTAGTAGCTTCTTCAGAAACGTTAGGGATATCTGGTGTTAATTCCTCTTCTCCACGTTTCGTATCACGCACTTCTAATTCAAACTCTTCAATGTGTAATGAAGTAAAGATATCTTCACGAACAATACGCTCGCTAATTACGATCGCATCCTCAAAGTTGTATCCTTGCCAAGGCATGAAAGCAACTTTTAAGTTTCTTCCTAACGCCAATTCACCATTTTCAGTAGCATAACCTTCACATAGTACTTGTCCTTTAACTACTTTCTGACCTTTCTTAACGATTGGTTTCAAGTTGATACAAGTATTCTGGTTGGTTTTCTTGAATTTGATTAATTTATATGTTTTGCTATCACCTTCGAATGAAACCAAACGATCTGCATCGTTTCTAACATACTTAATAGTGATCTCATTTGAATCCACATATTCTACTACACCTTCACCTTCAGCATTGATCAGTGTTCTTGAATCGCGGGCTACGCGACCTTCTAAACCTGTACCAACGATTGGTGCTTCAGGACGTAACAATGGTACGGCCTGACGTTGCATGTTGGATCCCATCAAGGCCCTGTTCGCATCATCATGCTCAAGGAAAGGAATCAACGAAGCAGCGATCGATGTAATCTGATTAGGTGCCACGTCCATTAAGTCTAATTTCTCAGGCTCAATAACCGGGAAGTCACCCTCGTAACGTGCTTTAACACGTGCAGTGGTGAAATTACCTTGATCATCATAAGCAGCATTCGCTTGTGCAATAGTTTTACCATCTTCATCTTCTGCAGACAGGTAAATCACATCCTCATCTACCTGAACAATTCCGTCTTTAACTTTTTTGTATGGAGTTTCAATGAAACCTAAGTTATTGATCTTCGCGTGAACGCAAAGAGAAGAGATCAAACCAATGTTTGGACCCTCCGGAGTTTCAATCGTACAAAGACGACCGTAGTGAGTATAGTGAACGTCACGCACCTCGAAACCGGCACGTTCACGTGAAAGACCACCTGGGCCTAGGGCTGAAAGACGACGCTTGTGCGTAATCTCTGCCAGAGGATTCGTCTGGTCCATGAACTGCGACAACTGGTTGGTACCAAAGAATGAATTAATTACCGACGATAAAGTACGGGCATTAATTAAGTCAGTTGGTGTAAACACCTCGTTATCACGAATGTTCATACGCTCACGAATGGTACGAGCCATACGCGCTAAACCAACACCAAATTGAGCGTATAATTGCTCACCTACTGTACGAACACGACGATTCGACAAGTGATCAATATCATCCACTTCTTCTTTAGAGTTGATCAATTTGATCAGGTATTTAACAATCGCAATAATATCTGCTTTTGTCAATACTTTAACGTGATCAGGAGTATCCATTTTCAACTTACGGTTGATGCGGTATCTACCTACATCTCCTAAGTCATAACGTTTATCCGAGAAGAACAAACGCTCAATGATACCTCTTGCAGTTTCCTCATCAGGTGGTTCTGCGTTACGCAAAGCACGATAGATGTTTTCAACAGCCTCTTTTTCAGAGTTAGATGTATCTTTTTGTAATGTATTATAGATAATGGTATAATCAGCTTGGCTGGCACCATCATCTTTAGATAAGATGATCGTTTTAACACCTGCATCAATGATCATATCAATGTGCTCATCTTCTAAAACAGTATCTCTATCTAAGATTACTTCGTTACGATCAATGGAAACTACCTCGCCGGTATCTTCATCCACAAAATCTTCAACCCATTTTCTTAGAACTCTTGCAGCAAGTTTACGTCCGATGTATTTCTTTAAACCTGATTTGCTAACTTTTACTTCATCAGCAAGATCAAATAATTCAAGGATGTCTTTATCAGAATCGTAACCGATAGCACGCAATAATGTAGTTACCGGGAATTTCTTCTTACGGTCGATGTAAGCATACATAACGTTATTTACGTCAGTAGCAAACTCGATCCATGAACCTTTGAAAGGAATCACACGCGCAGAATAAAGCTTAGTACCATTTGTGTGACGGCTTTGACCGAAGAACACACCTGGCGACCTGTGTAATTGCGAAACAATTACGCGCTCTGCACCGTTGATTACGAAGGTACCTTTAGGGGTCATATATGGAATAGTTCCCAGGTACACATCTTGAATGATGGTTTCAAAATCTTCGTGTTCTGCATCATTACAAGAAAGTTTCAGCTTCGCTTTTAATGGAACACTATACGTTAACCCACGGTCAATACACTCAGGTATATCATAACGCGGTGGATCAATAAAATAATCTAGGAATTCTAAAACAAAGATATTTCTAGAATCTGTGATTGGGAAGTTTTCAGCAAACACCTTAAATAAACCTTCTGTGTGACGGTTATCTGAAGTGGTCTCGATCTGAAAAAATTCTCTGAATGATTGCAACTGTACATCTAGAAAATCCGGGTAATCTATGATGTGCTTACTACGTGCAAAATTTACTCTTTGGTCGACTTTATTTGCCAATGGACTAAAGTTAATTTAGTTTAAGAATAAACTATTTGTTTGGTTTGCCGTTAAACGTTTTCACCAGCCAAACAAGATGAAATGTTTATAAACAGGTATAGACTCCGACTATACAGTCGGAGTCTATGTTTAAAGTTATATTAAAATTAAGTGATTACTTAATTTCAACTACAGCTCCAGCTTCTTCTAATTGTTTTTTCAAAGCTTCAGCTTCGTCTTTAGAAACACCAGCTTTTAATTCTTTTGGTGCGCCATCAACTAAATCTTTAGCTTCTTTCAAACCTAGACCAGTTAAGTCTTTTACCAATTTCACAACTGCTAATTTCTGACCACCAGCTTCTTTCAAGATTACATCAAAAGTTGATTTTTCTTCAGCTGCAGGAGCAGCATCACCAGCAGGAGCAGCAGCAACTGCAGCAGCAGCTGGTTCAATACCATACTCGTCTTTTAAGATTTGAGCTAATTCGTTAACTTCTTTAACTGTTAAGTTTACCAATTGCTCAGCAAACGCTTTTAAATCTGCCATATTTATAGATTTTAAAAAATTTTACGTAAAATAATAATTTATAATTTGAACTTTTAAGGTGTTCCTTAACCTTCTCTCTCTTGAAGAGTTTTAACAATTCCTGCAATTTTGTTACCGCTTGACTGTAAAGCTGAAACCACATTCTTAGCTGGTGATTGTAATAATCCAATGATGTCTCCAATAAGCTCTTCTCTTGATTTCAAGCTCACTAAAGTATCTAATTGGTTATCACCAACGAATACTGTTGAATCGATATATGCTGCTTTAAGTTGTGGCTTATCAGATCCTTTTCTCAAAGATTTGATCAGCTTAGCTGGACCATTTCCTACTGTTGAGAATAATAATGCTGATTGACCTTTAAGCGCTACAAAGATTTCTGATGCATCGCCTTCTAATCCTTCGATCGCTTTTCTGATCAAAGTATTTTTAGCTACCTGCATTTCAATCCCGCTTTCAAAACATTTGCGACGGATGATGTTTACTTTCTCAACAGATAAGCTTGATGTATCGGCAATGTAAAAGTTACCGAATTCCTGCATCTTCTCTAGAAGTGCTGAAACTACTACGTGTTTTTCTTCTCTGTTCATAATTAAATCCCCGCTACTGATTTAGTTTCGATTGCAATTCCAGGACTCATAGTTGAAGAAACATGAATGCTCTTAAAATAAGTTCCTTTTGCAGCAGATGGTTTTAGCTTAGAAATTACTTGAAGTACTTCTAATGCGTTTTCATATATTTTTTCTGCTGGGAATGATACTTTTCCTATTGAAGCGTGTATAATACCACTTTTGTCAACTTTAAAATCAATCTTACCGCCTTTTACATCAGTTACTGCTTTACCAACTTCGTTAGTTACAGTACCTGACTTAGGGTTTGGCATAAGGTTACGTGGACCTAAAACGCGGCCCAGTTTACCTACTTTTGCCATACAAGCAGGAGTAGTGATAATAATGTCAACATCAGTCCATCCACCTTCAATCTTGGCTACATATTCGTCTAAACCTACAAAATCTGCACCTGCTGCTTTAGCTTCTTCTTCCTTATCAGGATTACAAAGAACTAATACACGTACAGTTTTACCTGTACCGTGTGGTAAAGTAGCAATACCACGTACCATTTGATTGGCTTTACGTGGATCTACTCCTAATGCTACATCGATATCAACCGATGCATCAAATTTAGTAGTAGTGATATCTTTTACCAAAGCAGCCGCATCCTGTAAAGAATACGTTTTACCAGATTCTAGTTTAGCATGTGCCTTTTTTTGATTTTTTGTTAATTTAGCCACTGTTGTAAACTGTTTTTTGTTAATTAATTTGTCCAAGGTGCATCACCACTAACGGTGATTCCCATACTGCGTGCTGTACCTGCAACCATACTCATTGCAGATTCGATAGTGAAAGCATTTAAATCAGTCATTTTATCTTCAGCAATTGACTTAACCTGATCCCAAGTCACCGAACCAACTTTCTTACGGTTGGGCTCAGCAGAACCACTCGCTAATTTAGTAGCATCCTTTAACTGGATAGCAACCGGAGGGGTTTTGATGATAAATTCGAAAGACTTGTCAGCATAAACAGTGATTACAACTGGTAATACTTTACCTGGCTTATCTTGGGTACGAGCATTGAATTGCTTGCAAAACTCCATAATGTTCACCCCCTTAGCACCTAATGCAGGTCCTACTGGTGGTGATGGATTTGCAGCTCCACCCTTGATTTGTAACTTAACAAGTGCACTGACTTCTTTTGCCATTTTCTGTTTTGTTAATTTTAATACTCAATGTTATAATGTTGGAAGCAAGTAACATTTAAGATCTTATATAATATTTCTATTCTTTTTCTACCTGCATATAGTTAAGCTCCAGTGGAGTTTTTCTTCCGAAAATCTTAACCATTACTTTCAGTTTTTTCTTCTCTTCGTTCACCTCTTCGATCACGCCGGTAAAACCATTAAATGGTCCATCCATTACTTTTACGTTCTCTCCAACATAGTAAGTTACGTTCATGGTTTCACCTTGTTGGCTCATCTCATCAACTTTACCTAAAATGCGATTAACCTCTGCTTGACGCATAGGTACCGGGTTTCCGCCTTTATCTCCTAAAAAGCCAATTACACTATTAACATTTTTAATAATGTGTTCCAGCTCTCCATCCAAATTCGCTTCAATTAAAACATATCCGGGATAGAAGTTACGCTCTTTCGCAATCTTTTTTCCCTCTTTCATTTGATAGTATTTCTCCATTGGGATCAATACCTGAGGAACAAGGTGAGAAAAACCTAAACGGCTAATTTCAGAATCGATATACTGTTTTACCTTCTTCTCTTTACCGCTTACCGCCCTAACTACATACCATTTCAACTGATCGTCCATTTAGCTATATTAATTAGAAAGTGATTTATAAAAAGTATCTAAAACAAAAGTAGATCCCTTATCCATTGCAAAAACGACTAATGCAATGATAAACGAAGCTACTAGAACCAGCACTGCAGAATTTTGCAATTCTCCCCATGTAGGCCAAGTAACCTTCTGGGTCATTTCTTCATACGATTCTTTAATAAACTGAACTACTTTAGCCATAATCTTTTATTAGCACGGGAACAAGGATTCGAACCCTGATCAAAGGTTTTGGAGACCTCTATTCTACCGTTGAACTATTCCCGTGTATATTATGCTTTATCTCTTCAACCAAGATTTAGCAGCTTTATTAGAAACAAAGTAGTGGGTTTTTAAAGCCCAACTACTTTGCTTTATTTGTTATTTAATGCCTATTGGCTTTAAATTACTTTACAATTTCAGTTACCTGACCAGCACCTACTGTTCTACCACCCTCACGGATTGCGAAACGTAGACCTTTTTCCATTGCGATTGCGTTGATCAATTTAACATTGATAGTAACGTTATCACCTGGCATTACCATTTCAGTTCCTTCAACTAAGGTGATTTCACCTGTAACGTCTGTGGTACGGAAATAGAATTGTGGACGGTATTTGTTAAAGAATGGAGTGTGACGTCCACCTTCTGCTTTTGATAATACATAGATCTCAGCTTTGAAATCTGTGTGAGGAGTTACTGAACCTGGTTTACAGATTACCATACCACGACGGATATCAGTTTTCTCAATACCACGTAACAATAGACCTACGTTATCACCTGCTTCACCATAATCAAGGATCTTACGGAACATCTCAACACCTGTTACAGTTGATTTAAGATTTTCAGCACCCATACCTAAGATCTCAACTGGATCTCCAGAGTTGATTACACCACGCTCAATACGACCAGTTGCTACAGTACCACGACCAGTGATCGAGAATACATCTTCAACAGGCATTAAGAATGGAAGTTCAGTTAAACGTGGAGGGATTGGAATGTAGCTATCTACAGCATCCATTAATTCCATGATTTTAGCAACCCAAGTAGGATCTCCGTTCAAGCCACCAAGAGCTGAACCTTGAATTACAGGGATATCATCACCAGGGAATTCATAGAAAGATAACAATTCACGAACTTCCATCTCTACTAATTCTAGTAATTCAGGATCGTCAACCATATCCACTTTATTCATGAATACTACCAATGAAGGAACACCAACCTGACGAGCCAATAGAATGTGCTCACGAGTTTGTGGCATTGGACCATCTGTAGCAGCTACAACGATGATAGCTCCATCCATTTGTGCAGCACCAGTAACCATGTTCTTTACATAATCCGCGTGACCTGGACAGTCAACGTGTGCATAGTGACGGTTAGCTGTTGAATACTCAACGTGTGCTGTATTGATAGTGATACCTCTTTCTTTTTCCTCTGGAGCAGAGTCAATAGAATCAAATGAACGCGCCTCAGATAAACCAGCATCAGATAACACTTTAGTGATAGCTGCTGTTAAGGTTGTTTTACCGTGGTCAACGTGACCGATTGTGCCGATGTTTAAGTGCGGCTTGCTGCGGTCAAACTTTTCTTTTGCCATGTTTTTATACTTATTAGTAGGTTATAACTTTTTTATTTATTAATTGTTTTGATACAAATTCAACACAAAAAACCTTGTTCAACTGCTATAAACGACAGATTCAACAAAGCTTGTTTTTATCTTGAGCCAAAGATGGGACTTGAACCCACGACCTCTTCCTTACCAAGGAAGTGCTCTACCGCTGAGCTACTTCGGCTTTTAATCTCAGCTTCAATCTAAATTAAATTAAGTAGTTCAATTTTAATATTCGAATTGAACTACTCAATTCCTTGCCGATTCTCCAGCTTTTCCAATTTTGAGCGAAAGACGAGGTTCGAACTCGCGACCTATAGCTTGGAAGGCTATCGCTCTACCAACTGAGCTACTTTCGCTTTTTTATTGTGGGGGGAGAAGGATTCGAACCTTCGAAGTCTTGCGACAACAGAGTTACAGTCTGTCCCATTTGGCCACTCTGGTATCCCCCCCTACCTTTAACCTGCCAATACTTTGCAGTATCGAAGTTAAAAGAGCCTCCTATCGGGATCGAACCAATGACCTACTGATTACAAGTCAGTTGCTCTACCAGCTGAGCTAAGGAGGCTAATATGATCATTGCAATGGTTGCACAATGATTTTTCAATTTTAATCTTTCACAGAACTAATCCGAATCTTTTAAGAGAAACGCCCTCTCTGATTGGGATTGCAAATGTACACCAATTTTAATATGATCCAAAATTATTTTAAAAAAAAAATGGCAGGACTTAATCCTGCCACCCTTTTTATTGAAAACCTCAAAAATATCATCCTAATAATCAGATACTTCGTCGGCATTTAAAATTGCTTTATGTTCACTTAATTTTTCTCGTGTTTTATCTTTGTGTTTAGTGATTTGCTTCCTTAACGACTCAATTGCCAAATCTGTCGCCTCCTCAAAAGATTTACATTGTTCCTTTGCGAACATCGTAACGCCCGGAACCATCAGTTTGATTTCACTTATCTTGTTTGCTTCATCGTCTACATTTTCTAATTTTAAATAAACCTCTCCACTAATAATCTGGTCGAAGAATTGATCTAACTTATCTGTTTTCTTCTGAATAAACTCCAACAATTTCTGGTCTGCATTGAAATGGATCGATTGAACTGTAATTTTCATTGTTTCCTCCTTTTTTATGCCTTTGGATGGGCTTGTTTATATATTGATTTTAATCTCTCGATAGAGTTATGGGTATACACCTGAGTTGCCGCGAGACTGGCATGCCCTAATAACTCTTTAATTGCATTCAAATCTGCCCCCCTATTCAAAAGGCTCGTTGCATACGAATGACGCAACACATGGGGGCTTTTTTTATCCTGTGTGGATATATATGTCAAATAACTGGTCACGATCCTATAAATTAGTTTAGGATAAGCCGTGGCTCCTTTATCTGTAACGAATAAGGGGCCCATTTTGTTATGAAAATTTTGTAATGTTTTTAAGTCAAGGTAAGCTTTTAGCTGATCTGCAAGGAGTTTACTGATGGGGATAATTCTTTCTTTATTTCTTTTCCCTATCACACGGATCGTAGCGCCATAAAAATCAATGCTTTGCTCAGTTAATGATAGTAATTCCGCCAAACGCATCCCCGTTCCAAACAAAGTTTCAATCACCAGTTTATCCCGAACAGAAGAGAAACTATCATTAAAAAATTCTTCGGAGTCCAATAAAACATCCAGCTTCTGGTCTTCTATAAATACAGGAAGTCTTTTGGGTATTTTGGGCGCTCTAACCAGCGTCATCGGACTGGCCTTGATCAAACCCTCGCGCAACAGGTATTTATAGAAGCTACGAAGCGTAGAAAGCTTCCTTCCTATAGAACGCTCAGAAACCTCTTCTTCCATCAAGGACACCATATAACTCCTCACCTGCGCATGACCGGCTTCCGGTAAGGGCAATTCAAAGGACTGCAACAGATAATCACTAAACTGCAACAAGTCCGTTTGATATGAGTTCAGAGTATGCGGAGAATAACGTTTCTCGTGCTGGAGATAAAGGAGGAATTGCGCAACAACCATAGGCATACTATTTGTAAAACACGATAAGTGAATATACAAAAGATCCCGCGTGAAATGGTCAGAATTTTCACATTAAAAATAAAAAAGCGCTACTGGGTTCACCAATAGCGCTTTAATATCATAGAAACTTTTTAGAAACTATACAGTTCCTTCAAGTTGCATGTTCTGCTTGTAAATAGCATGTTTAACTAACGTACGACGAGCTACAGATTTTTTCTCATAAGCTTGGCGGCTACGCAATTCTCTTAACACACCTGTTTTTTCAAATTTCTTTTTGAAACGTTTCAAGGCTTTATCTAGTGATTCGCCGTCTTTAATATTAATGATAATCATAACGTAATATACCCCCTCTCGTTGTTTTTAGGATTGCAAAGATAGAGTTTTGTTTTGAGAATCAAAACAATAAGTGTATTTTTATTTAAAACAAAGCACAGTTAATTTTGTCTATGATCTAATACTTAACCATCGTCCTATGAAATCAAAAAAAACGCTTTTCATTATCCTCGGCATTATCCTGCTGGGCTTGGGTAGCTTCTTATACTTCCGCTTCTACTTTGTACTCGGAGAAGGCGTAAAGGCCGGAGAGCTAAACTATGTCGTTAAGAAAGGTTATTTGTTTAAGACCTATGAAGGAAAACTGATTCAATCTGGAATACGCTCCAAGCAAACAGGAAACATCCAGTCTAATGAGTTTGAATTTTCAGTAGATAATCCGGAAATAGCGGAGAAAATGATGCTGAATAGTGGAAAAGTGTTCGAACTACGTTATAAAGAATACATGGGAGCCTTGCCCTGGAGAGGCTACAGCAATTATGTCGTCTACGAAATCATCTCGATAAACTAAAAAAAATACGGCGAACCTAAATTCGCCGTATCCGTTCTTGGTTATATTTGGTTAGAATATGCTTTATATAAATTGTAAGGTATTAAATTAATCTTTTAAAATCTCCCTTGCAATCACAATTTTTTGTATTTCTGAGGTTCCCTCCCCAATCGTACACAATTTACTATCTCTGTAAAACTTCTCTACCGGAAAATCTTTCGTGTATCCATATCCGCCAAAAATCTGTACAGACTCTGTGGCACAACGCACCGATACTTCAGAAGCAAAGTATTTAGCCATCGCCGATTCCTTAGTCATCGGTAATCCACGATTTTTAAGATCAGCAGCCTGTCTGATCAATAACTCTGCAGCCTCGATCTCTGTGGCCATATCTGCCAGCTTAAAGCTGATCCCTTGAAAACTAGCGATCGCTTGTCCAAACTGATGACGTTCCTTTGAATAAGCAACAGCAGCTTCATATGCCCCCTTTGCAATACCCAAGGATAAAGCAGCAATAGAGATCCTGCCACCATCCAATACTTTCATGGCCTGTTTAAATCCTTCACCTACATTACCCAACAGGTTTTCTTTAGGCACGCGACAGTTGTCGAAAATCATCTCAGTAGTTTCCGAAGCACGCATTCCAAGCTTATTCTCCTTTTTACCAGCAGAAAAACCAGGAGTACCACGTTCTACTACGATTGCAGAAATCCCTTTCGAATCTCCTTTTTCGCCTGTACGCACCATGACTACCGCTACATCACCACTTTTACCGTGAGTAATCCAGTTTTTAGCCCCGTTGATAACATATTCATCGCCTTCTAAACGCGCAGTAGTCATCATACCTAAAGCATCAGAGCCGGTATTCGCCTCTGTCAAGCCCCAGGCACCAATCCATTCCGCTGAAGCCAGCTTAGGCAACCACTTATGTTTTTGTTCTTCCGTACCAAAAGCTAAAATATGTCCGGTACATAAAGAATTGTGTGCTGCTACGGACAAACCGATAGAGCCACAAACCTTAGCCACCTCTACAATTACATCTACATATTCCTGATAGCCAAAACCAGAACCTCCATAAATTTCAGGAACCAGTACGCCCATCAATCCTAATCCGCCGAGTTTCTTGAAAACTTCTACAGGAAAATGTTGCGCTTCATCCCATTCCATCACATGAGGACGAATGTTTTTTTCAGCAAAATCTTTTACCATCTTCCTAATCATCTCCTGATTTTCTGAAATACTAAAATTGTATCCTACAGAACTATCCATCGTTTCTAACATATCTTATTGTTTGAATTTGAACAATTATAATGAAAAAAACCGCTTACAACCACAGTTGAAAATTCGCTCCCTGATAGAACGAAACGGTATTTAGTTCATTAACCGTACCCCATCATTTTTAAGGAAAGCAATCGTATAGAATACTTGTTTATATTTTTTTTTAATTTAGTTTTGAAAAGACCACAAATTAAACGCGATCATGAGATTTATTACCCGAAAAGACATTTTCCAACAGTTAAAAAATGACCTGATTGGAAAAGATGCCTACCGTGGCGTAACCCTCAGCTACTCCTGGATGGCCAATCAGTTTGGTCATTTTTCCCTTGGTTTTATTCCAACGTTTATATTATATACCTTTCTCATCAGAAAAACCGAAATATCCGGGCCTGAGATCTGGGCTCCCTGCATCATCTGGGGATGTTGGATTCTATTTGAACTATACAACTTCCTAGGGCCTCTTCTATTTAATGTCAACCAAAAAAATCAGGACCTTCAAAACAAAGCCTATATCTTTCACCCCGAATGGGGGAACATCACTTTTGATACCCTTACCGACCTCTGTTTTTTTGGCTTAGGTGCATTTGCCTGCAGCTTACTCTGCGTCTATACCCCCGCTGCAATGCTGGCTTTCCTAATCCTTGCCGTATTGGTGATTTATCCTTCTTATTATTGGTATTCCACAAAAATGCACCTTCAAAATGCAGGATATCCCTTCCAGCTCAGACTTAGCCAATGGAAGTTCAAAATCCAGGAACAGCATAAAATGGTAATTATTGATTTCGTAAAAAACCCGCAAAGCGGAAAACACCTTTTGTTATTTGGCGCTAAAGGCAGTGGCAAAACCTCTCTTTCGGTAGCCATAGCCACAGAACTATCGATTAAAAACAACAGATGCAGTTATGTTACCGCCACAAAATTATTGTCTATGTTTTTTGAAAAAGCAGAGCGGGTAGCCATTTCGCCGGGATCATGGGCTTGGCATGATTCTTCCCTATTGATTATTGATGACATCAATCCAGGCGGACTGATCAAAAAAGACATTCTACGTGCCCCATTATTTTATGAGTTGCTAGACAACCCGGAATATGGTCCTTTCAACAAAGAACACCTAAAGAAAATGAATACCATATGGGTGATGGGCAACGAAGAAAGCACGGAGCAACATGAAGAACGCTGGGAAAATCTATTTAAACAGATTGGCATCGCCGATTCAAATGTACTTCGTGTGAACCTAGACCTACAACATGAAGTTAAGGCAAAATAGAATTGTCGTAGGCAAAGCTGACAAGGTGCGTCAGACTTTTCACATTGAAACGCTTATATAAAGGAATGATCCGCTTTTCTATGGCAGAATGAGAAACCTTAAGGTCATGAGCAATCTCTTTAAAGGAATAACCTTTTGCCACCAGCTCCAAAGCTTCCCGTTCTTTATTTGAAATCGCCAGATAGCTGAATAAAATCTTATTCAACTCCTCTTCAAATTTCTCCTTTTCCGGCCCATAAGCAGCATAACGCATTACCTTTCCAAAAATAAGACTTCTGTTCACTTGAAAACGACCTATAATGGCAGTGATCTTTCCATTTTCGGAACTATACACCCCTACCCTGGCAGATATAGGAACCGCTGTTCCATCCTTATGAATCTTCTTTAATTCTATACTGAAACTGTACTTCTCCAGGTCTTTGCTTTTTTGATGAATAAACTGAAGGGCTTTATCATTGAGCTCATGAGAGAAAGGAGCAAATTCCGGAGCCGACATATTCACAAGGGCCAGCATATTAATTTCACTGTCTTTATAGCCAAGAATCTCTTCCCATCCACCGGCATAAATCATGCGGTTTAATTTAAAAGAGTAAATGTAAATCGCTTCATCCGGGAATATGGGCAAAGTCCGGGCAAAAAAAATGGCCGTTTCACTTTCCAAATCCGCAGGAACATCTGTAATAAATGTTTTAGAATAATCCCCAAAGTTCTCTCTCGACTGCATTTTCATTGGAATATGGTTTCTTTTTATAGAAGAATTACTGGACAACAGGACATAACTGCGTATTTTCTCAGTTGACAATCCTATTATCCAGAAGTAATTTTACGGCAAAATAAATACATAAACAAAAATCTATTCCAAGAATATAGAAAACATATCAATTATCTATATAAACAATACACCATGTATCTAAAAAACATCAACAAATCCTATGTAACCCGATACTCGATTGTCCTGCTAAAGGTAATCGCTATCGTGTTGTTCCTTTTTTGCTTTTACCAAGCCTGTAAAATCACCAGCTAGTATATAACTCCCCCCAATTTATATTTGTGAATGTGCAATCCTAACTAGATTAGGATTGCATTCATACTCTTCTCCGAAAACATTAATACCCCGCAAGGGAATGTACATTCGCCGCATAAGATGTTAAGCGATCTTTTCCATTTAAAAAATCAAGGCTGATAATAAAGGAATAAGCCGCTACAGTTGCGCCCAATTGCATCACCAGTTTAGAGGCTGCAACCACAGTTCCACCGGTAGCTAATAAATCATCATGAATCAATACTCTTTGTCCGGCAAATAAAGCATCCTCATGCACTTCAATTGTTGCTGTTCCATATTCTAAGGCATAAGATTCTTTAATGGTCTTATAAGGTAGTTTTCCAGCCTTACGAATTGGAATAAAAGGTACATTTAACAGTTGTGCCAATCCAGGGCCAAATAAAAAACCTCTACTTTCTATTCCTGCCACCACATCAATCTTTTCATCTGCCAACTGCAGGGCTAAAGATTTAAGGATCTCCTGACATAAGTCCGGATCCTTTAAAATTGGCGTAATGTCTTTAAATACAATTCCAGGTTTAGGGAAATCATGTACGTCTCTAACTGTTTTTTTAATTTTCTCTGTTATCATTTTTTAAAAAATAAGATAAGGCGCCAATTTTTCAATGAGTTCAGGGGTCATAATCACCACCTTATTTAAGTCCGCAATATTACTATAATTTCCGTGTTGTTTTCTATAGGCGATCAAAGCATTGATCTGTTGATACCTTAGATAAGGGTGTCGCTTGAAATCAGCAGCCGTTGCGGTGTTGATATTGATCTTTCTCAATAAAGCAGGCTCTACATAAACCTGGTCTTTGATCTCCATAAACTTTAGACTGTCGAGGCCAAATACCTCCATCAGTTGCTCCTTTTTATAAAAACCACCAATCTTTTCCCGATAGGCAACAATTCTTCTGGCAAAGACCTTACCGATTCCATGAATGCGGTCCAGTTCCAGGGTATCCGCAGTATTGAGTGCCACCATAATAATTTGCCTAGGGGCGATAGCCTGAACCGGGCGATCTGCCTCGACAGAAACCGACTTCTCCGGCAACTGAATTTGAACATAAGGTTCCAGCTGCAGGTACAAGTCTGCAGAAATCGTATACATCTTCTTTAAATCCGATGCCTTACGAAATACACCTCCCTTTCTACGATAGTTTAAAATTGCTGCTGCCTGCTTTTCGGATAAACCCAGCTGTTGCCAGTCTACCTGCCCGATTAAATTCGGATCAAAATAAAATAGGGAAGATTTCTTTTTTCCTGAAACCGGAGGATAAAAGCGTTGATGATCTGGCCTGGACCGCTCAGTTTCAGACGCGCTGGCCAGTGCTAATTTCAGTATGGCCAACTCCTCCTCTGCAGTTGGCTCCTTTAACGGCTGCAAAGCCCGATAAACTACAGGAGCTATCGCAACCAAACCGATCAGTGTAATTAAGACCAATAGTCCATTAAATTCCCTTTTGGAAAATTCAAAGTAGTTATTTAGCCATTTTCTGAACACCTGCACAATGTAGGTACTGTTATTTAAAAATATAAATCTTATTTTTGAAATTGCTTTATTATTCACACAAAAAATTAGATGAAGATCATAACCACTAAAGAATTTGCAGAGGCCACAAAAATAGATAAGCTGGGCGTGCCTGGCCTGGCAGCTTTGCTAATGGAGATGATGAAATTGAATGACATCAACAAGGTTTTTTCCCAGAACAAACATTATAATGGGTTAGAATTTGTTGACAAAATATTAGAAACCATTGGCGTCACGATTGATTTTGATGAAGACGACCTGAAAAGCATTCCTAAAACCGGAGGTTTTATTGCAATCGCCAATCATCCTTATGGTGGTATCGAAGGTTTAGCACTCGTAAAATTACTATGTACAGTTAGACCTGAAGCGAAGGTAATGGTGAATTTTATTCTTAAAAAAATCCCTAACCTAAGTGAGTTCTTTGTTGCCGTAAATCCATTCGAGAACGTACAACATACCTCTAGTATCAGTGGTCTGAAAGCAACCTTCGATTTACTGCAGAGCGGAACACCAATAGGGATCTTCCCTGCCGGAGAGGTTTCTACCTTTAGCCTGGACAAGCAGGAAATTACCGATCGCCTATGGCATCCGGTAGTAGGTAAACTAATTGCCCGTGCAAAAGTTCCTGTAGTACCAATCTATTTCCATGGCAACAATGGTGTTCTTTTTAACATTCTAAGTTTCATCCACCCTACTTTAAGAACTGCCAAACTTCCTTCAGAATTCCTGAATAAACAAGGCCTTAAAATAAAGGTAAGAATAGGAAAGCCGATTAATATCCAGGACATCTCTTACCGAAACAATACCAACAAGCTGCTTGATTTCTTACGTGCACGCACCTATGCTTTAGGAACAGGTTTAGATCAAGAGAAAAAACTATTCAATCCGATCAATCTTTTCAAAATTAAAAAGAAACCGGAACCTGTAATTGAAGAAACCGAGCGTTCATTAATTGTTGCTGAGATAGAAGAACTGGAAACCTTCCGGGTATGGCAGGAGAAAAACTATGAAGTTTATATCACACCAACCTCTAGTATCCCCAATATCCTGAAAGAAATCGGCCGCTTACGCGAGATTACCTTCAGAGAAGTTGGCGAAGGAACCAACAAAAAGATCGACCTGGACAACTACGATATCTATTATCACCACTTGTTTATCTGGGATAAGGAAAAAGAAAATATTGTAGGTGCTTACCGCATTGGTAAAGGTGATGAGATTTTGGATACCATGGGCAGAAGAGGATTTTACCTTTCTGAGCTTTTCAAAATCAAAGAGCCATTTTATCCAATCCTAAGAAAAGGAATAGAACTTGGTCGTTCATGGATCCGTAAGGAATACCAGTTAAAGCCATTACCATTATTCTTATTGTGGAAAGGAATTTTAAAATACCTATTAGACAATCCGCAATACCGTTATATGTTTGGCCCGGTAAGTATCAGTAATAACTTCTCTAAGTTCTCCAAATCACTGATTGTGGATTACATTACGAAGAACCATTTTGATTACGAACTGGCAGCTCTCGTAAAGCCTAAAAACAAATTTAAAGCGGACTTATCTGCCATTGATAAAAATCTATTGGTAGAAAGCAGTGATTCTTTAAAAGACCTGGATAGTTTGATTTCAGATATTGAGAATACCCACATTAAGATTCCGGTATTGTTAAGACAATACATGAACCTGAATGCGAAGATCATCTGTTTCAATATTGATCCTAAATTCTCCGACTGCCTCGATGGATTCCTTCTGGTAGATATGCAGAACATTCCTGCAGAAATGCTGGAGAAGGTTGGCAAAAACTTCTAAAAACACGAAGAACGCTTCTAAAAGCAAAATCCTCAACATAAGCTGTTGGGGATTTTTTGTTTTTATGATTTAGGTTTACTCTTTTCTTAATTTACGGATTTGTTCTAGAGCTAGTACATCCAATTGAGAGATATAATTCTACTACACGCCAAGAACAAATGGGATTAAACAAAAAACCGCCTTACAAATTTGTAAGGCGGTTTTTGTTATGATTAGAAATATACTTCTTAGAATGTTGCACCAGTAGCAGCTGCTGATCCTGCTTTTAAAACAAGACTTGGGGCAGTCAGACTAAATGGATTTGCTAATAATGCTCCAGCAGCAGTTGCATCAATAATTGAATTACCTTTTGAGGTAAGGTAAGTTCTAAACTCAGCAGCACTTGCAAACGATGCAGCACCTGTAGTAAGGCCTCCTGCAACCACCTCTCTGTCGGGAGTATAAGATTGATAGATATTGTTCTTAATTAATGAAGTACCATCCTTTAAAGCATTGCTTGACTCTACATTTCGAAGATCAATACCATATTTCCATCCGATAAAAATAGAGTTAGCCAAAATCATTTTTGAACCTTTTCTCCAAAGGTTAGCATATTCAAATTTACCATCTACATTTTCGTTTCCAGGACCAACAATAGTCATGTTTGAAATCACCGGACGTGTTCTTGGACCTACCGTGAAATCATTAGCAGAATTATCAGATTCAATACCATTTGATTGTCCTGCCTGATCCGCTAATTTTGGATCTCTCGTTGCAGCTAAATATTGTAGTTTACCTGAAAATCCACTATCAAAATCAAAAACATCATCCACATTTGCAATGGATAGTAAGTGTTTTGCATTTACAGTACCACCGAACCATTCGAATGAATCATCACCAGAATAAGATACCTGAACGTAATCAATCGTGGTACCTGAACCAACAGATCCTAATGTCAAACCGTTAATTTCATTGTCTTTTACAAATGCAATACCTGGGAACTCTATACGAACAAATTTAAGTGTTCCTGAATTATCAAGAGGATCTGTTCCACCGTGATTTGCTTCTGGTGTTGAAATACCACCTTCAATCACACCTAGACCAGCAGGATAGTTATTTGTTGATTTACCCAAAAGGATAACACCACCCCAATCACCTGGATTTCTCAGACCTGGAGCAAAGTTAGAGGTAAATACGATTGGCTTATCAATAGTACCCTGAGCAATTAATTTTGCACCACGGGTTACCACTAAAGTACCTTTAGAAACTTTATCCCCTCTAATTACCGTACCAGCTGGGATCGTTAAGGTAACCCCTTCTTTAACGTAAACAAAACCAGATAATAAATAAACTTTATTAGCGTCTAAAGTAGTGTTAGTAGAAATAGTTCCGGTTAATACATCTGTAGTCGCACCATATACTGTAGCATTAGGTGTATAATTAGCCCAGGTTGCAGTCCAGTCTGTAGTACCGAATGCACCTTTATAACTCACTTTATCAAAGAATGCATCTGCTAATGATTCATTAGAATCAGGTACAGTTGGTAGTTCAGCAGGATTCGAGCTTTTCTTACAACCAGAAATCGCTGTAGCACCTGCAACTAAAATAGCTAGTAAACTTAAATTTAACTTGTTTTTCATTTTCTTTGTCTTATTTACTCAAAGATATACTGACCATATTAACCCATTATTAAGGATGAATTAAGAATGATCAGTATATATATTAATTAATTGTAAAGCCTATTTGATTTTGTAAGAGAAGCCAATAGAGATATTAGAGCCAAAACGATCCTGCATATTGATGTGATCTGTTTTAGGATCAAAAGCTGCATTTGGGTCTGAGTTCTTTGGTTTTTGATAATAGATTGCTTTGTTATTCAGAATATCACCGAAATTCAGTTTCAGCTCTGCTCTTGACTTAGCAAACTTCTGAGAAACCTGTAAGTCTAATATATTTCTTGGGTTTTCGTAAACATCCGGGTCGCGTACGTTTCCTACAGCCCAGATCCTTTTTCCAATTCTGTTATATAATAAACTCACTCCTGTTGAATTTTCTGCTTTAGAACTGTATTGCAGACCAGCATTGATCAGGTAAGGAGATTGTCCTTGCATTGGTCTTTTTCCACTTGCATTTACAGTAGTAGGTACAGCTACCTCAGACTTAATATAAGAAGCATTGGCGCTAAAGGTAAAATTACTGAATTGCTCTCCAACGAAACCTAGTGTCTTTCTGTATTCCGCTTCAATACCATATAGTGTTGCTGATTCTGCATTAAAATAACCGAATAACCTTCCTGAAGCTGAAGCATCTAATTGTTGTTCTATCGGAGTTTCAAAGTACTTATAGAAAGCGGACACCGTGAATGCCTCACCAGAAGCTGGATACAAAGCATAACCCAGGTCTAGATTCGTCGTCTTCGATTGCTTTAATTTAGGGTTACCTGTTACATTCACATTCTTGTTGAAATCATAGAATGAAAAAGGAGCAATTTCTCTGAACTCAGGTCTTCCTACAGTTTGAGAACCCGATAAACGGATACTTGCTTTATCAGTCAGGTTATAAATCAAGTTCGCAGAAGGAAGAAGGTTAGTATAGGTAGTATCTACTTTTAAAGGCCTAGATGAGTTATCCATACTATTCAATTGTTGATTATAGCTTTCTAACCTCGCACCAATTCCCAATCGTAGTTTTTCAGTAAGGTATCCGTCAAACATTACATATCCTGCATTCAGCAAAGAGTTAGCATCGTATTTATCCGTACCATTTGTAATCTCATCAATGATGAACCCGTTCGGACCAATGTTCTGTGGAGCAAAAATCTGATCCTGAGGTTGGGTTAAGATCGAACTATTAAAGTCAGCACCATTTCTGATAAAACCAATGTTTCTTGCTGCAAAATCTCTTTTTCTATATTGTCCGAAATATCCAAATTTCAACTTGTTAGTGTCTTTGAACCATTTCACAGGTACAGTCACATCAAATGAACCACCATAATTGTTTTCATTCAATGCAGAAGAAAAATTACCGCCTAAACCTGCTGCAGCACTACCTGTTGGTACACTTGCACGGAAGATTCCATCACCACCATCATTGTATTCCATCCTTTTGTAGCCAGGCTCTTTTCTATCAATATTTGCAAAGTTCAATCCCCAATCCAATTTGATCTTACTTGTTGCAGATAAAATATGATTACCTGTCAGCTGACTTGTATACAGAGACCGTTGCAATAAATAATCACCAGTTCTCAGGAAGTCGTTTCCGCTTTCATCTTTACCAGTTCTTTGGATAAATTGACTTTCAAGAACTCTGTTATAAAGGTTTTTAAAGGCAATTTTATTGGTACCCCATGAGTATGCAAAATTAGCTAGTCCACCTATAGTAGTGTTGTAGTTGTAAGAGTTGTCATGAAACTTATCTCCGATGCTCTGTCCGGTGTAAGCAATCTGATCACTTTCTTTCAAACGCTCATCATACCTGTATGACAATGACAATACCGTTCCAAATTTACTTCCATCTTTGAAAACTTTACTGGTACCATAGTTCCCTTGAAAAATTGGTCCTAGTGTCGATTTTACATTATGATATCCCCAGTTGTTCGCAAAACTTTTTGAAAGGGCGAAACGTTCAGCCTCAGGTTTTGAAAGGTAATCAGTTCTCGAAGGGAAATTTGAAGGAATTTCTCTCTTCTTACTGTATAAGCCGAACACCTCTTTACCGCTTTTTTCCGGAGAAAGGAAATCTTTAAAAGTAGATTGGGTATTATAGGATGTTCCTAATGAAAAGTTAAGAAATGGATTATCAGGAAAATCTTTAGTAGTGATCTGAACCACCCCACCTGAAAAATCTCCTGGAATATCAGCCGAAGCTGTTTTATTTACCACAATCGCATCAATCAGATTCGAAGGTAAAATATCAAATGAAAATGCTTTTTTATCAACTTCAGTATTTGGCAATACTGCATTGTTTAGCATTGCCGAATTGTATCGGTCAGATAGTCCGCGGACAATAATATATTTATTATCCTGAATACTCGCACCACTGATTCTTTTTAGTACCTCAGAGGTATTCTTATCAGGACTTTTACGAATCAATTCTGCAGAGATACCACTGGAAATACTAATGCTGGCCTTTTGATTGGCATACAATGTATTTACAGACTCTTTGCTTACGTTAGCAGAAATCACTACTTCATTTAAGTTATTAGAAGAGGACTCGTCCAATACAAAATCTACACTGGTAGCATTGCTTCCTTTAACTTCAATATCAGTAATTCTTTTTGTAGTATATCCAATGTAAGAAGCCTCTACAATATATTTACCAGCAGCAAGACCGCTAATGATATATCTTCCTTCCACATCAGTTGATGACCCTTTAGTCGTACCTGCAATTTTAACAGTCACACCAATCAGTGTTTCTCCTGTTTTTTTATCAGATACTTTACCAGAAATTTTGCCGGTTTGAGCAAACACTGTGCTGCCAATAATTACGAATAAAACAGTAATTAATGCCTTTTTGAGATTTAGTTGTGATTTCAATTTTCCCTGTTATTTATTTCAGGCAAATCTATTACCACAATGTTAGGCCTATATTAGCTGGTAATTACCATTTCTTTATCACAGTGTTAATTCCATGTTAAATGGGGTTTGGCTCAATATTTTAACCCGATTTTTTTGCATATAAAGTGCAATAACCAAATAGGGCCGATTAACAAAAACTTAACATCTTCTAAAAATGAAGGTTTCTTTCCTTCGATCTTATGGCCGATAAATTGGCCAATCCATGCGCCTACAAAGATCACTGCACAAACCAACCAAACTGCCGGTCCGCCTGCCAGTTCCCACTTCTCCAGCATCACGATAAAGAAGGACATCAGACAGATCAATAGCAGCATCAGGTAAGACATGATTGGGGAAAGCTTATAATAGTAATACACTGAAAAAGCAATCAGAAAAGAAGCCCAGTTCACAAATCCATTGTACTTACCCAGGAATTCCAGGTGCGGAAAAGGAATCGCCCATACCAAACCTAACAGGCTAAAAACAATCAATGGTACACATATCCAATGGATCATCTCATTGGTATGATTCTGATGGCTTTCTGCATATTTATCAAAAAGAACATCCACTTTGCTTTTCTCTACTGCTTTCGTCTTCATGTGATTCTTCATCTTTTGTAGCGATCCGATATTGGATTTTGTTAAAAATAAAGAAAGCGATGGATAATTCCATCGCTTTCGATTTAAATATTCGTGTGCTTAATTGCTTAAGCCTTAATTGTCAATTATTTCGCAAAAGAAACAGATCTGGTTTCCCTGATTACTGTGACTTTAATCTGACCTGGGTAAGTCATTTCTGTTTGAATGCGGTTAGAGATATCGGCTGCTAACAATTCTGCCTGCTGATCCGTTACTCTTTCACTTTCTACTACTACCCTAAGTTCTCTACCTGCCTGAATGGCGAAAGTTTTCTCTACACCAGGGTAAGAAAGCGCTAGTTCTTCCAGTTCTTTCAAACGCTTGATATAGCTTTCTACTACTTCACGACGGGCACCTGGACGCGCACCAGAGATGGCATCACAAGCCTGAACGATTGGTGAAATCATAGAAGTCATCTCGATCTCGTCATGGTGAGCACCAATAGCATTACAAATTTCAGGATGTTCCTTATACTTCTCTGCTAACTGCATTCCAAGGATTGCGTGAGGCAATTCCGGGTTGTCATCAGGTACTTTACCTATATCGTGTAATAATCCCGCACGTTTCGCCATTTTAGCATTTAAGCCTAACTCAGCAGCCATCGTTGCACAGAAATTAGCCACCTCACGAGAGTGATGTAACAAGTTCTGTCCGTAAGATGAACGGTAACGCATACGGCCAACCATTCTGATCAGTTCCGGGTGTAAACCATGAATCTGTAAATCGATCACGGTACGCTCACCGATCTCTACGATCTCATCTTCAATTTGTTTCTTTGTTTTAGCCACAACCTCTTCGATACGTGCAGGGTGAATCCTGCCATCCGTTACCAGGCGGTGTAATGCCAAACGGGCAATCTCTCTTCTTACCGGGTCAAAACCTGATAAAATGATCGCTTCCGGAGTATCATCCACGATGATTTCAATTCCTGTAGCAGCTTCTAAAGCACGAATGTTACGTCCTTCTCTACCAATTACACGACCTTTAATCTCATCACTTTCGATATGGAAGATAGAAACTGTGTTTTCAATCGCTGCTTCTACTGCAGTACGTTGAATCGTTTGAATCACCACTTTTTTCGCTTCTTTCGTTGCGGTTAGCTTGGCTTCATCAACAATATCCTTCACCTGAATCATCGCCTGTGTACGGGCTTCCTGCTTCATGTTTTCTACCAACTGGTTTTTCGCTTCTTCAGCACTAAGACCGGCAATGGTTTCCAACTGTTTCACATGCTGATTTTTCAACAAGTCTACTTCTTCCTGCTTTTTAACGGCTACTTCCGTTTGCTTCTCCAGGTTCTTTTTAGTGTTGTCCAGATCCTGTTCCTTACGGTTCATGTTTTCCAAACGCTGATTCACAGATTGTTCTTTCTGCTTCATTGCGTTTTCACGCTGATTGATCTGGTTGTTTTTTGTATTTACTTCCTGCTCATGCTCAGACTTCAACTGTAAAAACTTCTCTTTTGCTTCCAGTAACTTGTCCTTCCTTAGAATTTCAGCCTTACTTTCTGCATCTTTAAGCATCTTTTTTACCTTGGTCTGTGCTGCAATCTCCTGGTTCTTAAGCAAGCTACGCAGCAGGTACCTGCCTACTAAAACGCCAACAACTAAGCCGGCCAGTACATATCCAATTATTCCTACTATTTCCATTTTAATTCATCTGTATTTATATATTTCCCTTGCCAGTTGGGCAGAACAACTCTTGGTGTTCTTTTCCCATTGTGACAACGTAAATTTTTACTTTAAAAAAAACCGCAACTAAATCTTTAAAAGTCCCACGTATTAAAAACCTCAACGAGTTATAATTAGAATTTAGGTCATTTTCAGGTACATAAAATGCAAATGAAATACACCCTCTTAATTCTATAAATATTGAAGTGTTAAGTTTTTAAAATTGTGAAACTCAAAAATCTAGCTGCGGCTATATCGTTGTGCTAATCTTAACTCATATAAAGAACGATCCTATTTGGAGAAAAAATCATTTAATAAACTATCCAATTCCTCTACCTTTTCGGCTACAGCAGAATCCTGATCCTGAACTTTGTTCTCTACCCTCAGTACTGCCGTTGCATAATGCAGCACTGCCATAGAAAGCAAATCCTGTTTATCCCTAACCGCATAATTTTCCTGATAGTCTTTTATGCGCTCATTGATAATCTTTGCTGCCCGCCTCACAATTTCTTCCTCTTCAGTATTTACCTTTAAAGGGTAGATACGGTCGGAAATAGTTATTTTTATAGAGATTTCTCCCATTTCTTAGCTTTGTTTCACTTTTATTGTTCTCCTTACTTCTTCAGTAAGACCACGCACTTATCTATTTCACGCACAAAATCGTTAATTTTTTGCTTTATATCAAGTGCCTTTTCACTTGTACCCTCAATACTCTTCGCTAATTTCAATACCCGGAGCTTTTCTTCCAGGTCTGCGCTCTTAATTTTAGAGTGATCCAGTGCTACTTTTACAGATTGGTTTTCTTGCTTTAATAAATCGTTTTCTTCCTGTAAGGCATTACAGAGCTCTATTACCTGAGCTGTTTTCTGCAATACGGAGTTTAATTGATCTGCAACCGAAGACATGTTATTAAAGTTTTTGTACTAATCTAAAAAATATTTAAAAGCAATAAATTATTTTCTTATTTCCGCTTTTGCTGTTTGCGCTAAGTTAGAAATAATCTTTTGCATCACCGCATCAATTTGCTTGTCGGTTAAGGTCTGCTCCTCGTCTTGCAACGTGAAGTTTAAGGCATAAGATTTCTTTCCTTCCGGCAAGCGATCTCCAACATAAACGTCGAATACCTGTACGCTCTTAATCAGCCTCTTCTCTGTTTTAAAAGCAATAGTTTTCAATTGATCGAAGGTCACATCCAGGTCTACCAACATCGATAAATCTCTCCTTACAGCAGGATATTTCGACACTTCCTTGTTCACAATTTTATTCTTTTTAATGATGTCCAACATCAATGCCCAGTCGAAATCTGCGTAAAACACGTCTTTCTCCACATCGGCAGTTTTTAAGTCCGCTTTAGTCACCGCACCAAAAGTAACGATCGCTTTGTCGCCTCTGAAATACTTCAAACCATAGGCGAAGTTTTCATCATTAACCTCTTCCGACTGGTAATTAGTAATTCCCAGACGTCCGATTACCGCATCCACAGCTGCTTTCAAATTGTAGAAAGTTACTGGTGATGCTTTATGGTTCCATTGCTCCGATTGGTTAGCACCAGACAATACGATCAACAAACGCGGACGTTCTACGTATTTTTCATTGATCAGGTGATAAGTTTTACCGAATTCATAGAATTTAATGTCTGCGGTTTTCCTGTTCAGGTTATAGGCAACGCTTTCTAATGCCGGCATCAATAAACCCTGACGCATCACGTTCAAATCTGAACTCAATGGATTCAGGATCTGCACCGATTCTTCCGGTGTTTTTGAATAAGCACCTTTAGTAAGCGAGTTACACCAGATTTCTAAATATCCATTTGCAGTTAACATATCTGCAACCACATGTTGTGTTTGTTCTTTATCTGGCTTAGTACTGTAAGATAAAGAAGCATTCACTTTATTTGGGATCTCAATATTATTGTAACCGTATATTCTCAATACTTCTTCCGTAACATCACATTCGCGCGTTACATCTACTTTATAGCTAGGTACTTTTAACGATAATCCTTCAGTAGTTTCTGCCACTACTTCCATACTCAATGAAGTAATGATCGATTTAATCTCCGAATGAGGAATCTCTACACCAATCAATTTATTGATATTGTTGTAGTTTACTTCCACATCAAAAGCTGCTACAGGAGCCGGATAGATGTCAGAAACAGCAGAAGAAATTTCTCCACCAGCCAATTCCTGAATTAATAAAGCCGCACGCTTCAAAGCGAATACAGTCATATCCGGATCGGTACCACGCTCAAATCTGAAAGAAGCATCCGTCTTTAAATTATGTCTTTTAGAAGTCTTACGCACCGATTTAGCATCGAAATAAGCACTTTCTAAAAAGATATTCGTTGTGGTTTCATTAACCCCTGAGTTTTTACCACCAAATACACCAGCGATACACATTGGGGCATCTGCATTACAGATCACCAAGTCATCTGCAGAAAGCTTACGCTCTACGCCATCAAGTGTTACAAAAGGCGTACCTTCTGCACATTTCTTCACGATAACTTTCCCACCAGTCAATTGATCAGCGTCGAAAGCATGTAAAGGTTGTCCCAATTCATGCAATACATAATTGGTAATGTCAACGATATTATTGATCGGGCGAATGCCGATAATTTTCAATTTGTCCTGCAACCAGTCTGGAGAAGTTTTCACCGTTACTCCAGAGATGGAAACACTGCTATATCTTGGGCAGGCTTCAGTATCTTCAACAGTTACCGGGATTGTCAGACTTTCATTTGCTGTTTTAAAGGCAGCAACATCAGGCATAGTTAATGGCGTACGTAAAAAAGCCGCTAAATCTCTTGCTACTCCTAAATGGGAAGCTGCATCAGCCCTGTTAGGCGTCAATCCGATTTCATACAAATAGTCATCTTCCAGGTTAAAATAAGCTTTAGCGGTAACACCTACTACAGTATCTTCTGGAAGTACCATAATACCTGCATGAGAACCACCCAATCCGATTTCATCTTCTGCACAGATCATTCCTTCAGAAACTTCGCCTCTGATCTTCGATTTGTTGATCTTGAAAGGTTCGCCATCATTAGGATAAACGGTAGTACCTACTGTAGCGACTACCACTTTCTGGCCTTCGGCAACATTTGGCGCACCGCAAACCACCTGGATATTTGTTCCCGTACCTACATCTACTGTAGTTACGCGTAAACGATCAGCATTAGGATGTTGCACACAACTGATGACATGTCCAATTACCAATCCTTCTAAACCACCTGCAATCGGTTGTACGGTTTCCAGACTCTCTACTTCCAGCCCAATATTGGTCAGGATCAGTGAAAGTTCTTCAGGAGTTTTATCAGTTGTCAGGAATTGTGTAAGCCACTTGTATGATATCTTCATGTTATATGTTCGGTATAAAATGCAAAGATATAAAATAATGCCGTCGGTGTAAACCTCTTAGAAAGATAAACGGGCAATAATTGGTAAGTGGTCTGATGGATACCTTAAATTTTTACTATCTGATAACACACCGAACTTTAGCACCTTAAAAGCTTTGTTCACAAAGATGTAATCAATCTTATCCTTTAAAGGGCTGTCGAACTTAAAGTTATTGAATGTTCCCACCGGACCATAAGCAGGCTCAAGGGTCGCAGTTTTTGCATCTATTAGAAAGGAATTAATCGTTGCAATGGCTTCCGTATCAGGAGTTACATTTAAATCTCCAGTCAATACCACTGGTAAAGTTGGTGCAATTTCCTGGATTTTTTTCTTGATCAACTTTGCAGATTCAATGCGTGCCTGCACACCAATATGGTCGTAATGGGTGTTGAACACCAGAAATTCCTTTTTATTAAGGCGATCATATAACCTTACCCAGGAGCAAATCCTGTTCAAGGCCGCATCCCAACCTTTAGAAGGCTGCTCAGGTGTTTCCGACAACCAGAAGGTTCCCCCATCTTTTCTCGTAAACCTGGATTTATCGTAATAGATGGCAGAAAATTCTCCCGCACGTTTTCCGTCTTCACGGCCTACACCTTCCATCGCATAATTCGTATTCTCCAACAGTTGATCTACCTGCAAAGGCAAAGCTTCCTGCACACATAAAATATCGGCATCATGAAAGCGCACTAAGGCTTTCACTTCATCTTTTCGGTTTGGCCAGGCATTTACGCCATCAGAAGCTACATTTAACCGGATGTTATAAGACATCACATTGAACGATTTTCCCTGTTGCGCGCTGGCCGTTGCTACCAATAGCAGGCAGGCAATGCTGAGTTGGATGATTTTCTTCATGGCTGGCTAAATTAAGCCATCATCATTGAAACTAAAGAAAGATTTGTTTGTAATAATTAAGTGATCGAGAATGTAGAGGTCGAGTAATTTTCCTGCCGCTACCAATTTCGCGGTCAACTTCAGATCTTCCTGACTAGGCTTCAGATTTCCCGATGGGTGGTTATGTGCCAGCACCACATAGGCAGAATTGTGTTCCAGTGCAATTTTAAAGATGACTTTGGGGTCGGCTATTGTTCCGGTTAAACCACCTTTACTCACCTGCTGTTTGGACAGCACCTCATTCGCTCTATTGAGCAATAGAATCCAGAATTCTTCATGGGGTAAATCGGTCATTACCGAAGAAAGCTCCCGATAGCAATCATGTGAACTGCTAATTTTTGGCAACACTGCAGTACCAGGTTTACGCCTTCGGCCGAGTTCCAATGCCGAGATGATCGAGATAGCCCTTGCCTCTCCAATGCCACGGAACTTGCATAAGTCAGGAACGCTCAACCTTCCTAAAGCATCGAGGTCCTGATTACAGGAAGCCAGGATCCGCTTACTCAGGTCAACTGCTGATTCGTCCGCATTGCCGGAACCGATCAAAATCGCCACCAGCTCTGCATCGGTCAAGTGCCTCCGTCCATGAAGCATCAGCTTCTCCCGGGGCCGATCTGCCTCTGCCCATTGCTTAATTCCTATCTTCTGTTCATAAATAGCCATAAACAAAAAAACGGGATATGCTTTACGCAGTCCCGTCTATAATATTGTAAAGCTATGCTTATTTTAAGCCATTAACAAATTTAGTCAATTTAGATTTGTTGTTAGCTGCTTTATTCTTGTGAATAACATTTTTCTTAGCCAAACGATCTAACATAGAGATTACTTTCGGTAATAACTCTTTTCCTGTTTTTTGATCTTCAGCAGCACGTAACCTTTTGATAAAGGTACGAGTAGTTTTTGCCTGATATCTGTTACGTAAACGTTTAGTTGCGTTTGCTCTAATTCTTTTTAACGAAGATTTATGATTTGCCATTTTTCAATATTATAATATTCCTTTTAAAGCTTTCAAGAATATTGGGCACAAACCCAACCGCTACCAGCCTTTTGTTTTTCCTTTTTTTCGGACTGCAAATATAGAATTAATGTTTTTAATATGCAAAATGAACTCGTAAATATTTTCAATAAATCTTAATTATTGATTTATAATACTTTAGAAAGGTCACATGATTTAAAAATTTCAATCCTGATCAAGCATCCGCTAATGAGAATACGCCATACCATAAGGTAGTTTTGCATTCTGCGACAAAGGTAGCAGAAAAATCGACATAAATAGAAAAACTAGGAAAAGCAGGGAATTCCCGGGGCTGGCACCCGGAAAAGACCTGAGTTCAGAAGCTGTTGGCTTAGGGTTCAGTTAGGGTCTGGATACCTATCGACTATAGCAACCCTAACCCAACCCTAAGCCAACCCCTTCCGAACCCTATTCCAACCTGCCACTCTTCCCGGGCAGAGCCCATCCTCTTTTCATTTTTTTTAAACGTAGTCCACACTGCATAAAAACAAGTCTCAACTCCCTATCCCCGATCAAAAAAGACAAAAAGCAACAAAAAGCTTCCAATAAAGCCTTAAAATACTATTTTTGAAAAATATTATCAGCCTTTTTAAATAGGCAGAGCCCGCTTGATTTCTATTAAATCTAAATGCACCTATGAAAAAACGCATCGCTATATTCGCTTCAGGCTCGGGTTCTAATGCCCAGAAACTAATGGAGCATTTCAAACATCACCCGGAAGCGGAAATCGCATTGGTACTAACCAACAATCCTGACGCTTACGTATTACAACGTGCAGATAATTTCGAAATCCCTTCTCATATCTTCGATAGGAATGAATTTTATCATACCGACAAGATCATTGGCTTGTTGAAAAATTTAGAGATCGATTTAATTGTCCTTGCGGGATTCTTATGGCTGATTCCAAAAAACCTGATCCAGGAATATCCAGGAAGAATTGTCAATATTCACCCTGCAATCCTACCTAAATTTGGTGGAAAAGGCATGTATGGCGACCATGTACACCATGCAGTAATGGCAGCGAATGAAACAGAAGGCGGCATTACCATTCATTATGTAGATGAAAACTACGATGAAGGAGAATACATTTACCAGGCAAAATATCGAATTGAAAAAGATGATAACCTGGAAATGATCAAATTCAAAGGTCAGCAACTAGAGCATAACCACTATCCACGTATCGTAGAAACGATCATCAAAAAGATCAAAAAATAGCAGGAATTTCCGAAGGTTTTCTTTCTAAAAAGGGTGTAAAAAAGAGCGCCGGGATTAGAAAGATAATCTTCCTTTAATATACTGCAAATAAGCATTTGACATTAAAAGAAAAATGGGTACTTTTGCGGCTCAAAATTTTTCTCTAATGAGTCAATCGATAAAGATCAAAAACGCTTTAATTTCAGTTTATTACAAGGATGGTTTAGAACCTTTAGTTCGCCTGTTAGCTAAACAGGGTGTCCAGTTATTCTCTACTGGTGGTACCGAACAATTTATTAAAGACCTAAATCTGCCGGTTACAGCAGTGGAAGACCTTACAGGTTATCCTTCTATTTTAGGAGGCAGGGTAAAGACATTACACCCTAAAGTTTTCGGTGGTATTCTTAACAGAAGAGGCCTGACTTCAGATCAGGAGCAGATCAATGAATATGAGATCCCTGAAATCGACCTGGTTATTGTGGACTTATACCCATTCGAAGAAACACTAAAAGCTGGTGGTTCTGAAGAAGAAATCATTGAGAAAATTGATATCGGTGGTATCTCTCTAATCAGAGCAGCTGCTAAAAACTTCAATGACGTAGTGATTTTGGCTTCAAAAGACGACTACGCAACCTTACAACATCAATTAGAAGAACAAGAAGGTGAAACTACAATTGCACAGCGTAAAGCTTATGCAAAAAAAGCATTCCATACTTCTTCTCACTACGATACGGCCATCTTCAACTATTTCAATACTGAAGAACCTCTTAATGTATTCAAACAAAGCATCAATACTGCTCAGGTATTAAGATATGGCGAAAACCCACACCAACAAGGTGTATTCTATGGCGATTTAAATGCCATGTTCACTAAATTGAATGGTAAAGAGCTTTCTTATAACAACCTGGTAGACGTAGATGCTGCTGTAGCTTTAATCGATGAATTCGAAGAGCCTACATTTGCCATCTTAAAACATACCAATGCTTGTGGTGTAGCTTCAAAAGCAAGCATCAAAGAAGCATGGGATACTGCATTAGCTTGTGATCCTGTAAGTGCTTTCGGTGGTGTATTGATCGCTAACCGTGAAATCGACTTAGCAACAGCTACTGAAATCAACAAATTGTTCTTCGAAGTATTGATCGCACCATCTTACCAACCGGAAGCTGTTGAGCTTTTCCGCGCGAAAAAGAACAGAGTAATCTTACAGAGAAATGAAGTAGAATTGAGCAAAAAACAATTCAAAACTTTATTGAATGGTGTGATTGAACAAGATAAAGATCTGATCATTGAAAATGCTGATCAAATGACTACAGTAACGGAGAAAACGCCTACTGCTGAAGAACTTAAAGATCTTTTCTTTGCCAATAAAATTGTTAAACATACCAAATCTAATACCATCGTATTTGTAAAAAACAACCAGTTGCTATCAAGTGGTGTTGGTCAGACCTCAAGAGTTGATGCCTTGAAACAAGCCATCGTTAAAGCAAATGCATTCAACTTCCCATTAGAAGGTTCAGTAATGGCATCTGATGCATTCTTCCCATTCCCGGATTGTGTAGAAATTGCAGCTGAAGCAGGTATTACTGCAGTTTTACAACCAGGTGGCTCGATTAAAGATGCTGACTCTATCAATATGGCGAATGAGAAAGGCATCGCAATGGTTACCACGGGTATTAGACATTTCAAACACTAATTTATTTAACTGCGAATACAATAAAAAGACGTAGTTTTACATTACTATAGTATACAGAATTTTTAATACTTAAATTATCACCTAATAAATGGGTTTATTTAATTGGTTTACACAAGAGGTAGCTATCGACTTAGGTACGGCTAACACTCTAATTATACATAATGACAAAGTAGTAGTGGATGAACCATCTATTGTTGCTTTCGACAGACAAACAAATAAAATCATCGCTATTGGCCGTCAGGCCATGCAAATGGAGGGAAAGACGCACGATAATATTCGTACCGTTAGACCGCTGAAAGATGGTGTAATTGCCGATTTTAATGCCGCAGAAGCGATGATCAAAGGAATGATCCGCATGCTGAATGGTGGTAAAGGATGGATGTTCCCTTCGTTAAGAATGGTAATTTGTATCCCTTCCGGTATCACTGAGGTAGAGAAACGTGCAGTAAGAGATTCAGCAGAAATCGCAGGCGCTAAAGAGGTTTACCTGATTCACGAACCTATGGCAGCTGCTGTAGGTATCGGAATTGACGTAGAAGAGCCGATGGGTAACATGATCATCGATATAGGTGGTGGTACTACTGAGATCGCGGTAATCGCGTTATCTGGTATCGTTTGCGACCAGTCGATCCGCGTTGCCGGAGATAACTTTGACTCTGACATTGTGAATTACATCCGTCGTCAGCACAACATTATGATCGGTGACCGTACTGCAGAAAAAATCAAGATTGAAGTAGGTGCGGCACTGCCTGAACTTACTGATCCACCTGCAGATTTCGCAGTTCAGGGAAGAGACTTAATGACAGGTGTACCGAAACAAATCACCGTTTCTTACACTGAAATTGCACATTGCCTGGACAAATCTATTTCGAAAATTGAAGAAGCAATTCTTAAAGCATTAGAGATCACTCCTCCAGAGCTTTCTGCAGATATTTACCAGACTGGTATTTACCTGACAGGTGGTGGTGCCCTATTGCGCGGTTTAGATAAACGTGTAGCGGCAAAAACCAAACTTCCAGTACACGTTGCCGAAGATCCTCTTCGTGCGGTAGTACGTGGAACAGGTATCGCCCTGAAAAACATTGGTGGTTATAAATTCTTAATGCAATAAAAAGTACCCTGAGTTTAAGTTTTATGTATTTCCCGGCTCAAGCCTTTAAGGATACTTAAAACTTAAACTCAGTTTACAAACTAAAACCCCGAATCGAAAAGTATGCGTAACCTTTGGATTTTTATAAACAGATACAACGCATTTTTCTTTTTTATCATTTTCTTTACTATTGGAATTTATCTGACAGTGAGTAATAACTCCTATCAGCGTAGCGTAACCGTTAACTCCACCAACGAAGTAGTCGGTACCGCTTATAAAAACCTGAACGTATTAAAAAAATACCTCAATCTAGGGGATGTAAATGATAGCTTAGCAGCAGAAAATGCCAAGCTAAAAACAGAACTTCTTGCACTTAACAGTATCGACAGTGCGAAAAATGTAGTCGTTAAAGACACGCTCAACAATACTCAATACACCTACCTCTCGGCAAGAGTAATCAAGAATTCGATTACACTAAGGAATAATATCATCACAATTAACCGTGGTACTGCTGATGGCATTGCCAGTGGCATGGCGGTGATCTCTCCGGGGAAAGGCGTAGTAGGGTACATACGAGATGTTTCAGAACACCTGGCCACCATTGAATCTTTATTACATAAAGACACTAAGGTGAGTGTGACCCTTAAGAAAAATAATGCCTTGGGTACTTTAGTATGGGGAACCAAGAACTTTGACTATAGAAAGGCCTATATCAAAGATGTGCCCAACCACTTCAAAATTGCCTTAAAAGATACAGTGGTGACCTCTGGTTTCTCCCGCTTCCCTCCAGGCATACCCGTAGGTAGGGTGAGCAATACCGGCATCTCCACAGGGGATAATTTCATGACGATCGAAATCGATCTTTTCAATGATTTTAGTACCTTACAATATGTATATGTCATCAAAGACAAATTAGCAGAGGAACAGAAAGCTTTAGAATCAAAATTGCCAAATGAACAGTAAAATAATATTGGTAAACATCTTCAGATGGTTCTTACTACTTTTTATTCAGATCATATTACTTAGAAACCTGAGCTTTTACAGCCTGGCAACACCCTTTGTCTATATCCTGTTTTTACTATTACTGCCTTTTAAAATACCAAACCTCCTGCTCTACCTGATTGCTTTTGTAACAGGTCTAACATTGGATGCGTTTTATGATACATTAGGCGTACATACCGCAGCCTGCGTGACCCTGGCATTTGTCAGGATCTCCTTTATCGCTGTAACCGTAAACAAAGACAATTTCGACGAACCAGAACCTACCCTTGGAAATATGGGCTTCAAATGGTTTAGCATTTACGCTACCCTTTGTACCTTCGCACACCATCTGGTGCTATTTTTCCTGGAAACATTCCGTTTAACAGAATTCTCCTACACCTTGTTAAGGTGTTTATTGAGCGCTATCTTTACACTATTTTTAATCATACTCATAGAATTTATATTCTATAACAGGAAGGCACGCTAATGGACAATCTGTTTAACCGTAAATACATTATTCAGGGTTTATTTATCGCTGTTGCCTTAATCTTACTCGGCACACTTTTTTACATTCAGGTGGCCAGCGACAAGTATTTCCTTTCTGCGGAAAGTAATGTGTTGCGCAAAATCTACACCTTCCCTGCAAGAGGGGTAATTCTCGATAGAAATGAAAAGATATTGGTTCAGAATGAGCCGGTATATGACTTGATGGTGATCCCAAATCAGGTGAAAGAATTTGATACCCTCTCACTGATCAACATCATCGGTATCGATATGAAACGCTTTAAGAAAAGTTTCAATAAAGCAACGGTGCAGTCGCGGTATCAACCCAGCATTTTTGAGAAACAACTTTCCGTACAGATTTATGCCGCTTTATCTGAACAGCTTTCCCGTTTTCCAGGCTTTTTTGTACAAAGTAGAACAGTTAGGTATTATCCTGACAGCGCCGCAGGCCATTTCTTCGGTTATGTAAAAGAGGTATCCAAGAAAGATATTGAAGAGAGCAACGGCTATTACCGCCCCGGTGATTATATCGGTAAAGCAGGTGTAGAAAAACAATATAATGATGTTCTCCGTGGTGAAAAAGGAATCATCAACATGCTTTATGATGCCAGAAATGTTCCAAAAGGAAGTTATGCGGAAGGAAAATTTGATACCCTTGCCAAATCTGGAGAAAGAGTAGTTTCTTCCCTGGATTTCCGCATTCAGAAACTAGGTGAAGAGTTGATGAAAAATAAGGTGGGCAGTATTGTCGCCATTGAACCCGCAACCGGAGAAATTCTAGCCTTTGTAAGTAGCCCCGGTTACGATCCTAACCTCATGGTAGGCCGTCAGCAGGGAAATAACTATATGGACCTGATTAACCTGGACAAAAATCCAAATCGCGTATTTACGGTGCGTCCGATCCAAGGTTACTATTCGCCAGGATCTTCGTTTAAACCTCTGGATGCATTATTGGGTTTACAGGAAGGAGTAATTGATCCGAATACCACCTTCAATTGCCCAGGCTATTATATGGCCGGAAATCACAGGGTGAAATGTGAACACGTAGATGGAAATATCAGTTTGAGAAAAGGTCTGGCCAGGTCTTGTAATACTTACGCGCTTTATGTATTCCAGAAACTACTCACCCAAAAGAAGTTCAAAAGTCAACGAATCGCCTACGAAGAATGGCAAAAGAAGGTAAGGAAATTTGGTATTGGTGAAAAACTAGGCGTAGATCTTCCTGCCGAACGTACCGGAAATTTATACGCTGCAGATCACTACAATAAGAAATACGGCAACCGTTGGGGATATACTACGGTGATCTCCTTAGGAATTGGTCAGGGAGAGATGGATGCTACGCCATTACAGATGGCCAATATCATGGCCATTATTGCCAATAAAGGATTTTACGTGAAACCCCACCTGATTAAAGCAATCGGTGAAAACAAGGTCATCAAAAAAGAATATGCCCGCAAAAATTATGTAGGTGTAGATGCCCGACATTTTGATCCGGTAATTGACGGAATGCAGGATGCAGTAAATGCACCATGGGGTACGGCCAGACAATCAGCGATAGAAAATATCCTGATGTGTGGTAAAACGGGTACCGTACAAAATCCACGTGGGAAAAACCACTCCGTATTTATCGGCTTTGCTCCTCGTGACAATCCGAAGATTGCTATTGCCGTAGTAGTGGAAAATGCAGGTTATGGAAGTTCTTATGCTGCACCAATTGCCAGTTATATTGCGGAGAAATACCTTAAAGACAGTATTGCGGTCAACAAAAGAGCCAGCGTAGAATGGATGAAAAAACAAGTCATTTTACCGGTTCCGAAAAAACCAAAGCCAAAACTAAAACCATTGTTGAGCGACTCCTTGAAAAAAGATTCCGCAAGCAAATCATTAAGTCCGGCAAAGGTATTACCAGCACCGGCAGCCGCAGGAACAACACCTTCAGCCATCACCACAACAGTGCCCAGTAAAATAGTAACCAGTCCAGTTAAACCGATTCATATCATAAAATAAATGACAACACAACAAGGCAACCGTTTCTTTTTCAATGTAGACTGGATCACCATCCTACTCTATGTGGCCTTGTGTACCATTGGTTTTGTCAACATCTATGCTTCAATCTTTAATGGTGCGGAATCCAGCCAGTTTAGCTTTGCCACCAATTATGGGAAACAGCTGATCTTTATCATTACCGCGCTGATCCTGGGCTTTTCCATCTTATTATTGGATGCCAAGTTTTTCAGCGTCTTCTCCCCCATTGTTTATGGGATCACCATGTTGCTGCTCATTGCCGTACTCGTAGTAGGAAGAAAAGTAGCCGGAAACCAGGCCTGGATCCCATTGGGCAGCTTTAGGCTCCAGCCTTCTGAGCTGGCAAAGTTTGGTACTGCCCTACTGATTGCCCGTTATGTGAGTACTTTTAACCCTAAATTCAGAGATGTAAAATCAATATTTTTTGCCGCTGTAATTGTAGGGATCCCCTTGTTTCTGATCCTCTTGCAACCGGATATGGGATCGGCATTGGTCTTCTTATCCTTCATGTTTCCACTCTACAGAGAAGGACTTTCAGGTTATTTCCTGCTGATATTTTTAGGAATGATCGTGTTGTTTATCGCTGATTTCCTGGTTCCTGCACAAATATTAATTCCCCTCATCCTCGCTATAGGTGGTCTGTTTATCTATCAGAACAGAAGAAGACATAAGGTGATGATCTCTTGTATCATCGTAACCGTGATTGCAATTGGCTACCTGTTTCTGGTAAAAGTGGCGTACGACAAGGTTTTAGAGCCTCACCAGCGCACCAGGATTGAGATCATGCTAGGACTTAAGACAGATCCGAAAGGGGCAGGATACAACGTAATTCAGTCTAAGATCGCAATTGGATCAGGACAGCTTACCGGAAGAGGGTTTTTAGAAGGTACACAAACGAAATATGGCTATGTACCAGAGCAAAGTACCGACTTTATCTTCTCCACCATTGGTGAAGAATGGGGCTTTGTAGGTTGCTTTACCGTAATTGCACTGTACATCTTTATGCTGCTGCGGATCATCAATCTCGCCGAGCGACAGCGCTCTACATTTTCCAGGGTATATGGGTATTGCGTGGCCAGTATCATCTTTTTCCACGTATTCATCAACATAGGAATGACCATCGGGATTATTCCCGTGATCGGAATTCCTTTGCCTTTTATCAGTTACGGTGGTTCCTCGCTATGGAGTTTCACCGTATTGCTGTTTATCTTCTTAAAATTGGACTCTAACCGGATGGGCTTTATTTAGTCGGGAAACGCTGGTGTAATAACTCATAAAATTTAGCAACCGTTGCAGATTTTCCTGCCCAATTGTTCTTTTCTGCATAGTTATTTTGCAGGAAGGAATCCGCAGTATTAAAATCAGACATCTTATTCAGCAGGTCTATCACCTCCGCATAAGCCAGGTTATAACCGTTAAACAGGTCTTTTATGTACAGCATTTTATCGTTTAGATTGATGCCATGTTTCAGGTCTGTTAAGGTGTTTCTTTGCGGGTCTGAATTGGTTGTATTTTGATTTGTACCCAACTGACTTGCCAAACGCTCGTTTAAAGACATCGGTTTGGCTGGTTCTACAGGAGTTTCCGCTACCACAACCTCTTCTACTACAATTTTTTCTACTACGATCTGCTCAGCAATAGGATCTGGCTGCAATTCTGTACGGGCAGGAGGAACAATATCCTCTTCTTTAGCCACCAAAAAGGGCTCAGGACCAATCTCGTCTTCTAATTCTGTCTCCTTCGTCTGTTGCTGTTCTTCCTGTTCTCTTAATTTTTGCTTTTGCGCAATGATCTGTTCTTCCTCCGGACTCAAAGGGCGGTCAAAAATGTCGTCCACAGATTTCTCTTCGAACTCAAACTTATCCGTTGCCCCAATATCTTTCAGGATGAACTCAAAAGTAGAAGGCTCTTTATCTAGTTTAAAGGATTCCCTTTCAAAGGAAGATTCGGTAAACAATTCGTTAGGGTGTGCTGGTGTTTCCGCAATTACCGGAGTTTGAAATATCGGTTTTTCTTCTTGTACCGGTACTTCTTCGGTTATCGAAGGTGCTTCGGTCAATAAGTTTTCCTCTTGAAATGGCTTTTCTTCTGATACCGGAATTACATTTTCTGAAGGGTAATTCCATTGTTGTGGAGCCGCAGCTGGACTTTCCCAACTCATTTGCTTGGAGGATGCGGAAGCTTCAGCAACCGGATCCGGACTCGTATGTTCAGGAATTTCCTTCACAACTTTTGCTGCATTTAACTTCCTGACAATCTGAACATGATCTGATAAAAAGTTGGCATTGGCCATAAATAGTTCCAGCTCTAACTCATTTAACTGTTGCTGGTTTCTTGCCAAATAGGCGTATTGATCTTGAAGTTCTTCTAAAATCAATCCTATCTTTCTAAAAATATCTTCTTGGTTCATCATAGGCTAATAACGACAAATTTGATGTTTTATGTTGGTAACTTGCTACTCAAAAGTACTACAAAATTTCGATATTAGTGGGCTATAAAGATCAGTATCATAGATGTTATTCAGCGAACAAAATTACAGAAGAGGAGAGTTTTGCGGGAGTATAGAGGTAATTTGTGGCTCTATGTTTTCAGGTAAAACGGAAGAATTATTAAGAAGATTAAAACGTGCAGCAATTGCTAAACTAAAGGTAGAAATCTTCAAGCCTGCCACTGATACCAGATATGATGATCATGATGTGGTTTCACATGATAAAAACTCCGTACACTCTACCCCTGTAGACAACTCCGCAGCAATCCTGTTATTGAATACCGATGTACAGGTAGTGGGAATTGATGAAGCACAGTTTTTTGATGAAAACCTGCCCGAAGTATGTAATATCCTCGCCCAACGTGGCATTCGTGTGATCGTTGCCGGTCTGGATATGGATTTCAGCGGAAAGCCTTTCGGCCCAATGCCAAATTTAATGGCCATCGCAGAACTAGTAACCAAAGTGAATGCCATATGTGTTCGTTGTGGCAGTCCGGCGGCCTATTCTTACCGTACCGTAGCCAATCAAACAAAAGTACTTCTGGGAGAGAAAGATAGCTATGAGCCGAGATGTCGCCCTTGCTTCCATGCCAGAGACTAATCTGTCTTAAATTGGCTTATCATCTTATTATTCCCGACCTTTGCGGTTGGAAAGGAAAAAGATGAATATAGCCATTGATAAAAAAAACATTAAAGAAGTTTATGAGACTTCAATTGTTCAGCAGACAGCATTCTGGTCGGAAGTAAAAACCCAACAAGGCCTCCAATCTAAAGCATTCAATTTTAAAGTCAACAATGAAGACATTTATCATGATGCTTTAACGAATACTTATACCCATGCTGATTTCTTAGTATTACTCCAGCCCTTAGACAGCGAACATAGCATTGCCTATGTTCCATACGGCCCGGAGATTGAACCCAATGAAGAATACCAGGGAAAATTCCTGGAAGAACTTTCGGAGAACCTCCGAGAACACCTTCCTGAAAAATGTATCCTGATCAGGTATGACCTGGCCTGGGAATCCCATTGGGCAAAAGAAAATGATAGTTATGACGAATCCGGGATCTGGAATGGTCCCCCTGAAAAGAAATATCAGGAGTTCCGTTTTAACTTTAACACCAGCAATTGGAACCTGAAAAAGACAAATTCAGATATCCTGCCTTCAAATACCATTTTCCTGGATCTGCAAAAGGACGAAACTACCTTACTGAATTCCATGAAAGCTAAAACCAGGTACAACATCAACCTTTCTCATAGAAAAGGCGTAAATGTAACCAGAGTAGGAATGGAGAACCTTCATGTATGGTATGCTTTGTATCAGGAAACTGCGATTAGAAACCGTATTCATATCAATGATATTGAGTATTTCAGAACCGTGCTTGCGGCGCGTGCAGAAGATACTGCTTCGCCGGCAGAGGTAGAATTGCTACTGGCAGATTGCGAAGGGCAACCACTTGCCGCGATGTTCCTGGTAATTTCCGGACAAAGAGGAACCTATCTTTATGGCGCTTCTTCTTCCAGCAACCGGAATTATATGGCCACCTATGCCCTGCAATGGGAAGCAATGAAGATTGCTAAAAATAAAGGTTGTCTGGAATACGACTTTTTTGGTGTGGCACCGCAGCCAGATCCTGCCCATCCCCTATATGGTCTTTATAAGTTTAAAACCGGCTTCGGTGGGGAGTTATACCACAGAATGGGATGTTGGGATTATCCACTAAACATGGAACAATACCACCGCTTTATTGCAGCAGAAATGCAAAGTCAGGGTTACCACCTCTAAATTATAAAAGGGATCATCCCTAAAATACAAATGGCCCTTTGAGATTTTCAAAGGGCCATTTTGTTAGTACTACCTGACTTGAAAGGAAGTGTTTCCCAAGGATAAAAATATTCCGGAATTATTGAAGTACCCAGGTACAGGTATCTTCCAAAACTCCCGAAGCAGATTTTGCTTTTACCAACAGTTCATTTTTTCCTTTATTCAGCTTTAGCTCTTCCCAAAGGATCGTATTCATGGCGTTCTTTTTTCTCTTGCCCATACTTTTACCATTGACCCATAGCTCAGCATCCGGCAAATTGCTATACACCTTAACTGTGGTTATCGCTTTAGTACGTGCAGTATTTCTTCGCTCTGCGAGATACACCATCGGTTCCGGATTCCAGTTTGCTTTATAAAAGTAAAAGGCGTCCTTTTTAACCTTGCGATCATAGGTAACCAGTCCTTTGTCGTTGATCCCGTTAACGTCTCCTTCCGTCCTGATCGCAGAACCGAAATCAGCCAATACCCAAATAAATTTACCCCATACAAAAGGACGTTTCTTCAATTCTTCCCAATGTTTTTCATGGAATGCTGTTTGCCATTCTTCCGGATGAAAGCGTCCTTTTGGTTCCGGTGCAGTTAAGTCTTCCGTGTGTTTGAAAGGACTTGCACCTGCCCCATACTCAGAGATTGAAATCGGTCTGGATGGCAAAGTTTGGTGAGTTTGATCAGCCCATTTAGCAACTTGATCAAAGCGGCCACCATACCAGCCGAAATACTGATTCCAGCCCATCAAATCACTCAGATCCGTAAAATTGCTGCTGCCAAGATTGGAGGCCAGGGTGGTTAACCTTCCCGGATCTTCCGCTTTAGCTAAGGCATTCAACTCCTTGATAAAAGGCTGCGGATCGTCATAATTAAGTTTCAACTCATTGAATAAACCCCAGAAACATACAGATGGGTGGTTGTAGTTCTGACGAATTAGCTCTTTTAACATCTTCTTTGTATTTTCTTCCAGTTGCGGATCTTTGACATAGCCCGTTCCGGTGTATCCACCAGGGCCAACAAATGGAATTTCCGACCATAGTACCAGGCCATTTTGATCTGCTAAGTCGTAAAAATGCTTGCTGTGTGGATAATGGGTTAATCTTGCTGCTGTAGCGCCTAACTCCTTCATCAGCTCCATATCCTGATTATGGTCGGCATCGGTTAAAGCCGAACCTTTCCCTGACCAGTCTTCATGCCTGCCGGCACCATATAAATTGAGGTATTTCCCATTCAGAAAAAAGCCCTTATCCGGGTCTACGCGATAATAGCGTAAACCCAGAGGTTGAGCAATATGATCAATTACTTTTCCATCCTGCAGCAGTTCTACGGATACGCGATACAAATAAGGATCTGCTTTCCCATTCCATAGATGCGGTTTTTGAATGCGCATCGCTGTTTTCATTTCCGTAGCCCCATTTACAGGTGTACTGATGGAACGTACTTCCTTCCCTTCCTGATCAAAAAGGGTAGTTTTAAGCGTTAATTTTTTAGCATCAGACAAAGATAATTTTGTCAGTATTTCCAATTCCGCTGAATTTTCTGAAACCGCTTTCTGTGTCAGGTAAACTCCTGAAGAACCATAATCCAGCGGACTGATACAATTCTTTTCCGTTACGATCAAGGAAACCGGGCGATGCAGGCCACCATAGATATTGAAATCGCCATGCAATGGAATCACATCCAGACGGTAGGCATTACTCACCTGCACAGCAATTGAATTGTCGCCAGGTTTTACATAGTCTGTAATCTCTACCGCAAAGCCTGTATAACCGCCCTTATGTTCGCCCACAGATTTGTTGTTTACAAATACGGTAGCCACACTATTGGCGCCTTCAAAATAAAGAAACAGCCTTTTAGCAGCCCATGCCTGTGGAACATTTAGCTTGTTCTCATAAATCGCAGAAGTTCGCTTGTACTCCGCCACTCCTTCTAATACCTCATTGGCATTCCAGGTATGTGGCAGATTTACGCTTTCTTTTTTTATACCAGTTTCAAAATTGTAAGCATAATAAAATTGCCAGTTGGTATTAAATGGAATGGTTTCCCGTCCATTTAGTACATTAGAAATAGGTTTTGCTGTAGTCACAGCCAGTTGAAACAGAAAGAAGAGGATCGTGGCAATAATTTTTTGTCGATGCATTATATTAATTTTTGTAAAGGCCTATCTCGGCGAATTGTGCGAATTGTTCGCCATCCCAGCTTGATTTGGCTAGAATTTTAAAATATCTAAAGGTTAATGGAGCATTAAAGGCAAAGTTTTGAATAGAACCCAGCTTAGGGATGTTTAAATTCGAAGCCAGGGTAAAGTTGATGCCATCAGTACTATACAAGATATCTGTGTTTTTAATGGCACGTCTATCGCCATTTAATATGGTAAAGCCATCCAGGGTTTTAACAGATCCGATATCTACGGTAATAAAATGAGGGTAACTTGCGGCTGGTGACACTGACCATTGGCTATGCCATCCGGTAGACAAGTTATTATCAATCACATTTGCTGCAACAGCAGTGGTTTGCTGAGAGCTGAAGCCCGCAATAGACCAACCCGTTTTACTGATTTCATCTTTAGTACTGAAGTCTAAAACCGGCAAAGCATTCACAAACTGATAAGCATAGCTATTCTCAGTAACCGTACCATTTTCATGTACCAATTTCAAACGCAATTCATAAGGACTACCGTCTTTATATTTAAAATCAGTAATGGGCATTTCCACATAAAAACTGTCTGTGCCAATTGCTTTGGACTCCCAGGTTACCGCATTATAATCTTTGTTTACCCCTACTCCTTCGTTGTTCACATTCGGGTCATTATAATAAACGATGCTGTTTACTTTGGTATTACTGGTAAATCTACCGGAAAGCACAATCGCTGCTTTTGAAGCTGAATAGTCTGCATGGATTTTAGTTACCCTTGCTGTAACAGCACCATAATAGGTTTTACTGTCGTTGTTAAAGATCTGGTTGACGTTAAGAATCGCACAATCTGCGGCGGTCAGGAAGGTTTTGGATTTACCCAGCGTTCCATTTCCTGCCCACATTAAAGCCATACCAAGCGTAGCATTTTCAGAAACTTTCTGGCAGTTGTGTGGTAGGTTTAATCCATGACCAAGTTCATGCACCAATCCACCAAACCATACGCTGAATCGGTTGCCTTCTGTGTCGGTTTTCCCAAGGTTCTTGATGTCCATACCTTCATAATCTAAGGCAAAACACCATTTTCCCATACCGTAGAATGGTCCACCACTAGGGGTACCATCTGGTCGGAATTCATATCTAGGCAGGATCACCAGGATATGCTCGCTTGTTTTTTCCGTAGGATGGGCTGTAAAGTAGGCGTTAATTTCTGCCTGTACATTGCCGGCACCACCAGAGTAGGAATAATCGCTCTTCGGCTTAGTACCCCGGATGGTGATGATCTTTACACGATTAATGGCCAGGTCTGCAAACATGCCAAAGGTCTTGTTTGGATAACCATTGCGGAGCATTTCTTCCTTCATGTAATTCTGTGTCCATAACATCAACTCGCTTAAGCGTCGTTCGTAAGCAGGAAGGGTATCCAGATCATTAGGCACAAAATAAACCAGGTTCAAATTCCTGGATTGCGGACTGCTGTACACCGTATCAGTCGATAATTCTACAGTGCTTAGTTCTGTTGCGACTTCGGATTTTTTACACGCAACAAAACTGGTTGCCAGGACGAGGCAAAGGGCTAAAATTTTGGTTCTCATAAATTTGTTTTAGGGATGATTGATTATGTATATACTTTAAATATAATAATTTAGAGAACGTTTTCAATTTTCAACACCTTTATGAAATTCCATGGAAATTCTTTCAGATTTTTTTTCTTTATAGGAGCCCCTTCTTTAACATTTAATAGCTTCTCCTTTCCAATAACATTTCCTTTAAACACGTTTCCAGTCCAGCTCAATGCTCCATATTGTTTTGCAGATTTGTTGAAAATCCCCTGAGATAACCCAGCATATTCAAAGATGTTATCTTCGAAAACCACGTTTTTAGGAACACCATGTTCGATATCTATCAATTCCATTTTCACAGAATCTAAACCACTATTATAGAAAACATTTCCGCTGATTCTAGTGTCATCTGTTACTAAAGCAAAATTGAACAGGCGCTTGCGTTTATTTCCATCATTAATACTAAGGTTATTCCTAATGATGCTATTAGTAGTCATTCTGCTTTTAGCATTGATAGCATCTGAAATCACCAACATAAAGCCACCATCGTTATCATGACTGTAATTGTTCTGGATAATGGTATTGTTGCAATTCCCATCAATATCAAATGACTGCCCATCATTAGACCAGTCCAGATTTTTAGTGTAAGCCACTTCATTGTATTGAATAATGGTATTGTCGCTGCTGTGTGGCCAAATGCCCACCGCATTGTCTTTAGCACGGGTTCTGATATGAAATAGTTTATTATGCTCCACTAAAGAACCATCAAAAGCTTTAACCACAATACCATCTCCGCCAATATCTTCCAAGGTACAGCCACGAATGATCAGGTTCTTGTTTGGGAACCAGTTGTTACGAAATCCAAAGGTGCCATTTCCACGAATCCCATTCCGGTCTACCTTAACCACTTTACAGTTTTCAATGAGCAGGTTTTCAATATTACTTGGCTTAGGTCCCTGACAATCCCAGAAAATCCCATTGCCCTCATTACTTCCTTTTTTATTGTCGCCATTTACATCGTGTACATATAAATTAGACAGGCGGATGTTGCGAATTGTTCCGATATTTTCTGAAAGAATCCTAACTCCGGTAGGGCCTGTTTTTTGAACTTTAACTGCCGTATCCAGATTAGAAATATCCAGATATTCCAAACTGATATAACTGATGTTTTTAAGCAATACTGCATCTTTAAATTTACCATTAGCAGCGATTGCCGGTAAATCCCCTTTGCCATAAGCGCTAATCACAATGGGCTTACCTTCCATCCCTGAACCTTTTGGCAGAAGCTGACCTTCCCATTTACCTCCTCTTTTGAAAAAGACTTTATCACCGGCAACCAGGGTTTGTGCATTCACTTTGGCCAGAGACTTCCAGGCCAATTTCTGCGACTTACCGGAATGTTCGTCATTTCCATTCTGGCTGTCCACATAATACTTACTCATTCTGATCAACGCTTGTGCTTTTACACTGGTGCTACCTCCAACTATTAAAAACACCATCATCAAACTGCAAAACAGGGATTTACTTCTCATCTTCTAAGGGTATAACAGACCCGGGGATCTGTTTATTTTAAATTATTTTTTTGCGGTTAAAGTACTAAAAAGAGACGAGGCCATTTCCCCCGTCTCTTTCATTTATTTTAAGCTTAAAAGCTCCTTACAACGCAATGTTGCAAACCTACCAACCTGGATTCTGGACAAGCTTAGGCGACTTTGCAAGCTCAGTCTCCGGAATTGGGAACAGGTAAAATGCAGCTCTGAAAAAATGTGGTTTCAGATCGATCACTTCATAAGTCAGATTATTCCCTGTTTTAGTGATTTTCATGCCTTTTAACATCACATTATCGGTTACTTCAGCAATTTTCCATCTCCTCACATCCCAAATTCGGTGTTCTTCCAGTGCCAGTTCCACACGACGCTCATTCTGAATCACCAACCGCATATCAGCTTTGCTGATATTAGACTTAAGGCCATAATTACCATCTGCACCAGGTAAAATACCTGCACGTTTTCTGATCTGGATTAAAGTGCTGTATACCTCAGGAACTGCTCCTTGGTATTCGTTAAAAGCCTCTGCATAGTTCAGCAGGATTTCTCCATACCTGATTAAAGGATAAGAACGTTCCGTGTTTCCGGAGCCATCTTCCATCATCATTTTACGCCAGTAATAACCTGGAATGGTGATCGGTCCCGTAGCTATTGGTCCATCAGGACTAGAACCAAGAAATGTATTTACTGCAACCATCGCATTACTGCTACCCAGGAAAAACTTCGAACCATTATAAATGATGCTGTTTCCAAAACGTGGATCTCGTTTCACATACGGATCATTTGGGTTATATCCTGAAGCAGGATCAGTAATTGGCAAACCATTTTCCATTCCAAAAGCATCCACTAACTGTTGAGTTGGTGCGCTGGACTTGCCAGAACCTGTTCTGGAAGTTGGTAATAAATTGTTTTCATATTCACGGTTAGGCGCTTTCATTCCGCCAAACAGATACTCTCGGTTGTAGCGTGTTAAAAACACTGAGTAAAAACCATAGCCCATACGGGTTACATTGTCTTCCTTTAAAGAATAAGTCCCTGTATTGATGATGTCTTTAGCGGCATCTGCAGCTTTTTTCCAACGTTCTGCATCTGCATTCGCGTAACCGGTTAAGTTTTTCAAAGTAGCATCTGTCGCAATTCCGCCGCCATTAAACAGTGGACTGGCAGCATACAGTAACATTCTCGATTTCAACCCCATGCAAGCGCCTTTGGTCACACGCCCATAGTCTTCTTGCCGCTGCGTATCGAAATCTGGTAAATCTGCCGCCGCAGCTTCACATTCCTTCAGAATATAGTCTACACAATCGCTATAATTAGCCCGTGGCATATCAATATTATCTGAATTTCCGAAAGTCGCATCTCCAATCAAAGGCACACCACCATATACTTTTACCAGTTGAAAGTAGTACCAGGCACGTAGAAAGCGGGTTTCAGCCTTCAATCTTGTCTTTAAACCAGCACTCAGCGGACTCCTATCTATGTTTAACAGAAATACATTCGCTCTGCGGATATTCTCCCATGGCGTTTTCCAATTGTTAAGCACCTGGACTTGTTTGCTCACATTGGTACTGGAGGCAGAGAGCGCTCCACTGGCCATCAGGATCGCATCATTTTGCGGCCCAGTATAGCGCACCGGTACTGCTTCATCCGATACTACCGGGTGGCCTCCACCTTCCCACCTATTGGCGTCAAAATTAAATCCGACGTCGGTATAAAGTCTGGTTAAAAAGGAAATCGTGCGGGAACTATCGGCAAAAGTAGTGGCTTCATTCAGGTCGGTGGCAATTTTTGCATCCAGGAAACCTCCCTTTTTGCAAGCCCCAGCTGATAGCAGCACCACAGCCATCACCAGGTATATAAATTTTATCTTCATGGTCTTGAGATTTTAATCGTTATAAGGAGAAAGTAACACCGAAATTATAGATGCGTTGATTTGGATAAGCACTAATCGCTCCGGTTGTATTGATGGAACCAGAAGTATTAGTTGATTCCGGATCTGCCTGATAGAACTTATCAACGTTAGTCCAGGTGATCAGGTTATATCCATTAGTATATACCCTGATGCCTTTAAAACCAAGTGGTTTTACCCATGACTTTGGTAGCTGGTATCCAATTTCCATTGATTTTAAACGCAGGTATTGCGCATCTACTAACCAGAAATCGGAAAGAGAAACATTGGCACGGCTAATCGTGTTGTTGGTACCCAATAATGGGAATTTCGCATTATTACCCAGTTCAGGTGTCCAAGACTGCAAGTGAATCGGCTGGAAATTAGCCGATAATGGCTCGATCGCTTCCGAAGCAAAATACATACTGTAATCAAAAGCACCTTGAAGCAACATACTGAAATTGAAGTTCTTGTAGGTAAATCCTAAGGTCAGCCCCAGAACCGTACTTGGTAAATTCGGACTACCGATAGCGCGCTGATCCAATGCATCAATGATCCCATCCCCATTCAGGTCCTTATATTTTAAATCACCTGGTTTAACCGGAGTCGTTGGAACTGCACTACTGCTAATGTCGGCTGCACTTTGGTAATAGCCGTCAAACACATAACCGAATCCTTGTCCGATAGGCTGTCCGGTTCTCGCTAACCAAGGGTAACGTGGATTGGCCTCATCCCTGAACACAATCTTGTTTTTCGCATAAGAAAAGGTACCTCTGGCAAAATATTGCAGATCCTTATAGTTGTTTTTGTAGTTGATTTCTCCATCCCAACCTTTGTTGTTTACCTTACCGATATTCATTGGCGGCAGGCCAACACCCATAATTAGTGGAACACTGGCTCTGGCGGTTAAAATATCATACCTATTGTTGTTAAAGTAATCCACCGTAAAAGACAGCTTTCCTTCAAACATAGAAACATCTAAACCAATATCTGTTTTATTCTCTTTTTCCCAGGTGATATTGTCATTTCCTAATGCACCTTCTTTAATTCCCACATAATTATTGTGTTGCTGACCGAAAGAATAAGAGCCATCAGTAGTATAAATCTGGTCATAGACGAACTTCGCAGAACCGATATTATCCGAACCTACCAATCCATAGGAACCACGGATTTTGAACAGGTTGATAAAAGGAATGCTTTTTTTGAAGAAAGACTCTTCGGCAATATTCCAACCTGCAGATAAAGCAGGGAACCAACCATATCGCTTTTTACCTACAAATTTATCCGTTCCGTTATACGCAGCGTTAAACTCGAAAAGGTATTTCTGTTTGTAATCATAGCCAGTTCTCATGGTCATTCCCCTAAAATTGGCAGGAATACTGGAATCAGCTACATCATTGTCATTCTGAATATAACTGTTTTGGTTATACAGTCCCAAAGCATAAACGCGATGGTCGCCAAAATTACGATCGTAGTTTAAAGAAGCCTGAACGTTAGTTGTTCTGGAAGCCCCCCCTCCACCGCCGGTTATGTTATATGGAGGAATACGATAAACTGTAGCATCTTTTGGCGTATACACGCCAGTTTCCTGGTTGTAGTAATACATCGGGAAATTGGTATTGGACCGCCTTAAACTTCTGGTGTTAACCTGCGCACTGGCATAAGAGATCAACGCTTTTGCCGATAATCCTGAAGTCAGCATATCCAGTTTTTGAGTACCACCAAAAGTGATGTTCAGATCGTTATCATAGGCTCTGTTGTAGCCTTGTGTAGCTAAACGACCTATAATATTGACACCGCCCAAATTAGAACCAGTAGCATAACTACCATTCGGATTATATGTTGCATAAGCAAATGGCGGTAAGAAGTTGTAACTGTAGATTTCTCCGATCAGACCATTTCCATTCGGACTGTTGGTAATTGGATCATTGGTTTCACCAAAACGGCCGGTCATATCTAACCGGAAATTTAAGGTTTTTGTGGCCTGTACATCTAGGTTGGAACGGAAATTATAACGCTTATAATAATGCTTGCTGTTCACTTCACTTGCTGAACTGAAATCTTTTAGCGCCCCATTTTGCCACAGGTAGCCCATAGAAACGAAGTATTTCACACTTTCTGTACCACCGGAAATGTCCAGGTTATTTCTGGAAATCAAGGAAGAACGATCCATTAGTGTATTATACCAATCGATATCAGGATGGCCATAAGGATCGGTTCCGTCTTTAAAAAGCTGGATGTCCCTATCCGTAAAACGTAAGCTCTGGTCAGAGTTTTTTAAAGCCTGATTGGTCAGTATTGCCGCATCATAGGAACCTAAAAACACTGGATCAAAAGTTTTTTGCTGTAAGCCAAGTTCAGTTTTAAAATTGATAATTGGTGGCCCAACTGTTCCCCTTCTGGTCGTGATCACCAATACGCCATTCGCTCCTTTTACCCCATAGATGGCTGTAGTAGCCGCATCTTTCAGGATAGAGATACTCTCAATTTCATTCTGATCCAGTTGCGCAACATCCGAATAACTATACTCGATGTCATCTACAATGATTAATGGACGCTGATTGGGGGTATAACTACTCATCCCACGAATGAAGAAATCTGCTCCGTCTTTTCCCGGTTGTCCGGATCTTTGCTGTGAAAAGAAACCTGGCAAACGACCAGCAAGGGTATTCTGCACACTAGCAGAAGGATTTTGTCTGATCTCCGACCCGCTAATTGAACTTACGGCACCTGTATTGGTAATCTTCTTTTGTTTACCAAAACCAACCACAATCACCTCTTCTAATCCTTTAGCATCTACCGCAAGATTTACGGTAATATCCTGCTTATTGGCCACATTGACTTCCTGGCTCAGATAACCGAGACTCTTCAGCACAATGATATTGCTCTTGCCTTTTAAAGTCAACTGAAAACGACCGTCAGACCCGGTTTGAGTGCCATTTCCGGCAACTCCTTTCTCTGTAATGGTTGCCCCTGGAAGCGGCCCGCCGCTATCCTTTACCAGACCTTTGATCACTTTGCCTTGTGCAAAAATGAGCCCTGGAAGGAAAAAAACCATTGCAAGTGTTATATATATAAATCTTTGCATAACCTGTTTCTGTATATTTTAAATGAACCGGGAGGGCTTACCAACCTGGGTTTTGTGTTAAGTTTATGTTCTTGGTGATCTCCGAATATGGAATCGGATAACTGTACATCTTTGTTTTATCGAAAGTCACCGTTGACACTTCAAAAGGAGTGTAAGTGAATACCCCCGGCGTGGTTTGCAGGATCCTGATGCCATGCAATTTCCCATTCAATACCTGTTCGGCGATTTTCCACCTTCTGATGTCCCAGAAACGTTGCTCTTCGAAAGCCATTTCTACCCTTCTCTCATTTCTGATCGCTTCGCGTAACTGATCTTTAGAAAGACCCGCAGGCAAGGCAAAAGGCACTAAACCGGCACGTTGCCTGATGTCTTCTACCGCTTTTCGTATTTCCGTAGAAGGACCGCTATACTCATTCTGTGCTTCCGCAAAATTCAAGAGGATTTCCGCATAGCGGAAGATCACCGGATTGTGGGTCTGATTGCTGTAAGTGGTTGCCGTAGAGAAATCGGCCATAAACTTACGTGCATAATAACCGGTACGGGTTTGGGTAACGATACCTCCAGGTTTATCAAGTCCACCCTCAAAAGTTTGTACCGCACGTTTTACCCACATCATTCCATTGTGGAAAATGGTACTGTAAAAGCGTGGATCACGACCTACATAAGGATTAGCAGTGCTATAACCAGAACCCACATCGGTAATTGCTTTTCCGTTTTTCATGCCAAAAGCATCTACCAGTTCTTGCGTCGGACTGGTTAGTCCATTACTCGCCACCGCATCCGTATAACCAATCGGGGCATTATCTACCTCTACCGTAGTATTTACATTCTTTTGGTAAGCAAGGATCACCTCTTTATTCTTACGGTTTAAAAACAGGTTCTGAAAACTGCTTTCCAGACCAATTGTACCCGTTAAATTCATCAGCTCTTTTGCCGCATTTGCTGCGGCAAGCCATTTTGCAGGATCATTACCTGGATTGTACAGTGGACTGGCCAGGTACAGTAGCAAACGTGATTTTAAAGCCAGTGCCGCTGCTTTGGAAGCACGGCCAATGTCTGAATCCTGGATTGGGTTAGGTCTCAGCTTATCTTTAACTGCTTCCAGCTCCGATAAGATGTACTGTGCCACCTCATCCACGGTATTTCTTTTTAAGGCCAGATCATCCTGTAAGGTCAGAATTCTATCACCCAATAAAGGTACACCACCATAACGCTTTAACAGTTCAAAATAGAACATCGCCCTCAAAAAGCGGTTCTCCGCATACCAGTAGTTCTTTTCTACCAACATCGTTTCCTTGAAAGGCACCTTGCCCACATTGGCCAAATAGGTATTTACCCTTCTAATACCCGCATAGTTCCTTGCCCAGGCATCATCAATCGTATTGGAACTGCTGATCCTTCCATTGGTAAAGCCTTCTATATTACTCGCATTTTTCGAGGAAATGGCATCGTCACTTGCTGCATCTAACATATCGTTAGCGGTTATACTTCCAAAAACAGTTCCTATGCGATTAATACCGGTTGGCAATTGCACATATGTATCATTCAGGAAGTTTTTAGCATAATTCCCCAAAGAATCACTGGGATCAAAAATGACATCATCAGTCCATTGTTCCAATGGCGTTTGCTCAATATTATTTTTCTTACACGCGGTTAAACATAGTAATCCGCCGAATATGATGTATATAAATTGTTTCATAAGATTATAGTTTAATGTTGATACCAGCATTGAAAATTCTTAGCGCAGGATAACCTGTACCGTAAACTTCCGGATCGACACCCTTGTTATCAGAAATGGTAAATAGGTTCATTCCATTTGCAAAAACCCTGATCGAAGCTATTTTAAGCTTTGCAACCAATCTTTGTGGAACTGTGTAACCAACCTCCATATTTTTCAATCTCAGGTAATTCCCCGAACGCAACCAGAAAGAAGAAATCGCCTGATTGTTCGGATTAGTACCAATACCAAGACGTGGATAAGTAGCGGTGGCGGCAGTTTCAGGAGTCCACCTGTCGAGGTGGTGCTCAAATGCCTGTCCTTTTCCATCATTCTGGAATTCCCATTGCGTAGCACCCGATAAATAAATCATACGGTTTGCTGCACCCTGTAATAACGCACTGAAATCAAATCCTTTGAAATCAAACCCAAAAGACAATCCGTAATAAACAATCGCTTTGTTGTTTTTTAAAGCCTCCTGATCAAACTGGTTGATGATGCCATCACCGTTCAGGTCTTTATATTTTAGATCTCCCGGAACAGGGTTATAACCTTCGGTTTTAGGACTGCTCGCGATATCAGCCGCATTCTGGTAAAAACCATCTGCCTGGTAACCAAAAGTCTGGTCAGTACGCTGTCCGGTACGTTTCATCCAATCGTACTGGCGAAACACCTCATCCTGATATTTGATGATCTTACTGTTTGCTGTGAGATTTCCTGAAACATAGTAATTGAAATTGTTCAGGTGATTGCGGTAACTGGCCGTAAAATCCAGACCGCTGTAATTGGTGGTTCCAATATTCTCCTGTGGATAAATATTGCCGATAATCGAAGTGTTTTTCCCCCTCACCTGCAACAAATCAAAGTATTTATTGTGGTAATACTCGGTCGTTAAAGTCAGTTTGTCATTAAACAAGCCCAGGTCTAAACCCAGATTAAACTTGTCGGTTTTTTCCCATGTAATGTTCGCATTGGCCAACGTCAGCTCTTTAACAGAATATACAAAAGTACCTGAACCACCACCGAAATAATAACCTGCACCATCAGCAAAATATTGGTTATACACAAAGTATCCCGGATCTCCATTACCCGTACGACCATAAGAAGTACGAAGTTTCAGCGTATTCAGCCATTTCACATGGTCAGCAATAAAGTTTTCTTTAGCAATATTCCATCCCAGTCCTGCGACAGGAAAAAAGCCGAATCTTTTGTTGTCCGCATAACGATTTAATCCACTATAGCTCATCACTACCTCCGCAAGATATTTCCCCTTATAATCGTAATCCAGAGTAGTAGCCAAAGTCTGATAGTTTAGTGGCAAATCGCTCCCAACATAAATACTCTGAATATTCGCATTAACCAAAGCCTTCACATGGTGATCGCCAAAAGTTCTGTCGTAACCAGCAGAAAGTTCTGAATAGAAGTTTTTGTATTGATAGGTATTGATACTTTTACCGGCTACAATGGTTCCGTCAGTACCAAAACGCTTATAATTAATACCAGTAGGCCCTTCCTGTCCTTGATATACGGCAAATGTTTTGCCCCTGCTCGTCACCTCAGATAAATTGGTGTTGAAAGACACCAGACCTTTCAGCCATAATCCTTTGGTCACATCATCCAGCGTACGCTTAAAGGAAACATCTGCAGACATCTCTCTGCCGTAGCTTAAGGTGTATCCAGACTGTGTACTTTGTCCTAAAATATTGTTCGTAAAATCTTTATTTCCTCCTAAAGAACCATCAGGGTTCCGTACCGGATAAGCACCATTAGGCGTCGTTGCCAGTGCGTTAAAAATATTATTTACCCTCAGGTTCACCTCGCGACCGTTTATAGTACCCGAACCAAATGAACCCGGCGAATTCCCATTTTCAATCCTTCCGAACAAATTCAAATTCACCATCAGGTTTTTTGATAAATCCACATCGATATTGGTACGAACGATATATCTTTTGAAATCCGAATTTGTACTGTAAGTATTCTTATCCGAAGCTTTTAATAAGCCCTGTTGATCCAGATAATCCACGGCAAGGAAGTATCTGGCGTTATTTCCACCACCGGAAGTATTTAAATTGTAGCGTGTAAAGGGTGCGTTATCTTTTAAGATCTCTTTATACCAATCTACATTAGGATGTCCCATCGGATCGGACCCTATTCTAAAAGCCTCAAGATCGGCTGAGGTATATACCGGCAATTTACCATCGTTCAATAAAGCCTCGTTATACAGGGTCGCGTAATTAAAAGCGTCTAATGGTTTAGGTAAGTTCACCGGACTTTGCAAGCCGGTTTGTGCCGTAAAGGAAATCTTTTGCTTCCCTGCCTCCCCCTTCTTAGTGGTAACCAGAATAGCACCACCTGCACTACGCAGGCCCAACATTCCTGTAGCTAAAGCATCTTTAAGTACCGTTACCGATTCTATTTCATCAAAATCAATAGAAATTAGGTCTCTTGGAATACCGTTCACGATGATGGTTGGATTTTGTCCCCTTAGCGCATATCCCGCAGCATCTAATCCAGGAAGTCCCGTAGATTGTAAGGTAGATAATCCCGAAAGCCTTCCTGAAAGCGCATTGTTTAAGGCCGTTACCGGCGAACTTAACAAGTCTTTGGTATACACACTTTCGCTGGAAAGAATGCTGGTCAGCTTTTTCTGGGTATCGTAAAGTCGCTGGACAACTATTTGTTGTTTTTCAGATTCGGCCAATACCACGTTCAATTTGGTACCAGTCACTGTCATTTCCTGACTCAGATATCCTTTTAAGGTAAAAACAGCAACCTCTCCTGAATCGATCAAAAGAGAATAGTTTCCATTCTTATCCGAGGTCACAACAGTTCCGCTACTCTTGTCTTTTACAGAGACGCCAAAAAGCGGTTCGCCATAAATAGTCTGGATTGTTCCCTTGAGCAAGCCAGGGATTTCAGCTGAGCTGTTCGTTTCTTTAACACCCTTTTGAAGCTGGGCAGTTAAAGAGAGCGGGAAAAACAAGCCTATCATCAGCCCCTTAAAAAGAGTCTTTCCATACACTTGCATTCCCTTTACTTTTAAGTAAGGTTTCTTCATATTTGGTTTTTTGGTTTATGAGTTGTCTGGGGATACAACTACTTATTTGGTTTATCGTAAAGTTGTACGCAATCCAAAAAACATGGGGGTGAAAAATGACTCTTTTTAGGGTGAAAATCCCGTTAACATGGATATAATGGGCAATAATCCATTTATTGACTACTTAATCTCCATCGAAATGGTACTTTTAAGCGGGATAAAATCTTCAGCACCACCAAGCCTAACCAGATTTATTATAGGGGTATGATAAAGCAAACTATTTTCACTATTTCACTGCTACTGACACAGTTATACAGTAGTGGGCAAAATTTAAATTTCAACCACCTGAAGACAGAAAATGGGCTGTCTCAGAATTCCATCTTTGCCATCACACAGGATGGCCGTGGATTCATGTGGTTTGGCTCCAGATTTGGACTCAACCGTTACGATGGCAATCAGTTTCAGTTGTATAAAAGCAACGCAAATGATTCCAGCACCTTATCCGACGATTATATCACTGCTTTACATAGTGACCGCAGAAAAGAACTCTGGGTCGGTACCGCCAATGGCCTAAACAAATTCAATCCCAAAAAAAACACTTTTGAAAGGATCTATCTGGATGGCAACAAGCACAACAAACAATATGCGCCTGTTAATGCGATCTATGAAGACCATAAAGGAAACCTATGGATTGCCGGGAGAACTGGGCTTTATCTACTAACAAACCGGAATAACAACACCTTTACTCCTACTTATAAACTAGGACTTAAAATCGGCATCGCCAATTCGGAGGTTCTAAGTATTTTTGAAGATCATCAGGGCTTTTTATGGATTGGGACCAATTCCGGACTCAGTAAACTGAGCTTTAATGGTCACCTGAAAGAACTCGCCCATTTTAGCCATAAACCGGGAATAATGCACAGCCTCAGTGAGAATGCTGTCACCGCCATCACCGAAGACGCGCAAAAGAATTTATGGGTAGCTACCGAAAGTGCTGGAATTAACTTATTCCTGCCGGCAACAAATACCTTCCAAAGGTTTTCTCATGAAGAAGGTAACAAGAACTCACTGGTTCATAATTCCGTTCGCCGGATGTCTAAGAACAAAAGCGGCGAATTATGTATCGGAACACAAGAAGGACTTAGCATCCTGGATCCGATACGCAAGAAATTTAAAACCTACCAACATTTAAAATCTGTTGACCACAGTTTAAACCAAAATTCTATTTATAGTATCTATGAAGACCATAGTGGCTCCCTTTGGATTGGCACCTACTATGGAGGAGTAAACGTAACTTATGCGCATGACACCAGTTTTAAAACGATCCAGTATAATGAGCGACTTGCCGGCATCAGCCACAATGTAATCAGCTCTATTATTGCCGACAAAAATGACAACTTATGGATAGGAACGGAAGGTGGTGGACTCAACCATATGAACCGTCAGACACAACAGTTTACAACTTATAAATTGAAGGCCAGTGACCCTGGAAGCCTGGGTTCGGATTTGGTGAAAGTGATTTACAAGGATAAAGGAGGCGATATCTGGGTAGGTACGCATGGTGGTGGGCTGAATCTTTTGGATCCACATACCCGTAGTTTCAAGCGCTTTCTCATCAACGGAGACAATACCAAAATCACCCGTTCTGAGCTGGTTGCCCTTCTGGAAGATCATAAAGGCGCATTCTGGACCGGTAGCCAGAGTGGCATCCGCATCTTTAGCAAGGAAGCTGGTCTGTTAAAGCCTTATCCCGAACTCCCTGTGTTGCACAACATCCGAAATAACAATATCAAAGTGCTGTTCGAAGATTCAAAGCAAAACATCTGGATTGCCAGTACCAAAGGCCTGTTCCTCCTTTCGCCAGATAGGCAACAACTGCAATCTTTTAAACTTCCTAAGGGAAGTAACAGCGTAAACAACAATGCCAATTATATCAATTGTATTCAGGAAGATTCAAAAGGAAATATCTGGCTGGGGCTCTATTACGGTGGTCTTAGCAAATATGACCCCAGCAAGAAGAAATTTGTTAAGAATTACACCACAGTAGACGGCTTGCCAAATGATAATGTAGTAGGAATTCTGGAAGATGAGGATCAACTGCTTTGGATCAGTACCTCTAATGGCTTAGCCAGGTTTAACCCGGAATCGCAGATTTTTCTTACCTATACCACCAGCGATGGCCTGGCCGGAGATGAATTCAATTACAACTCCTTTTTTAAAGCTAAAAACGGGATGCTTTACTTTGGAGGCTATAATGGTCTCAGCTATTTCTCCCCACAGGAAATAAAAAAGAATAGTCACCAGGCACCATTGGTATTTACAGGTTTAAAACTTTTCAATGAACCTGTAAAAATTAATGCGAAAAATGGCTTACTACATCAGGATATCAGCTTTAGCGATCACCTGACATTCTCCTACCAACAAAACATCTTTACCATTGAATTTGCGCTGCTAAACTATATTAAGTCGAATAAAAACAAATATGCCTACCGATTGGAAGGTATAAATGCAAACTGGGTTGAAAGTACCATCCCCGCAGCAACCTATACAAACCTAGCTTCAGGAAATTATATTTTATGGGTAAAAGGTGCCAATAATGATGGCATCTGGAGCAAACCTGTTAGCCTGAAAATCAAAATCCTACCGCCATTCTGGAAGAGTTGGTGGGCCTACGGGATTTATCTGCTCATTTTTGGCATGATGCTATTCTTCATTACCCGCTTTTTTTACCTCCGTGGCCTCTTACTAAAAGACGAAGAACTCCACCAGATCAAGCTAAACTTCTTTACCAATATCTCCCATGAAATCCGTACACACCTCACCCTGATCATGGCACCCATAGAAAAACTCCTGGAAGGGCAACAAGGGGATAGTCCGACTAAACAACAGTTGAACAAAGTGAAAAACAATGCAGATCGTCTCCTGAAACTAGTGAATGAACTGATGGATTTCAGAAAAGCAGAAACAAAGAATTTAAAACTAAAAGTAGCTGCCCAGGACTTTATCCCTTTTATCACTGAGATCTATAGCAGCTTTGAAGAGTTATCCAGTAAAAAGAATATCGATTTCAGCATCCAATATGATCAATCCCCGATCCTCCTTTACTTTGATAAAGAACAACTGGAAAAAGTATTTTTCAATATACTTTCCAATGCATTCAAGTTTACACCAGAAGGTGGCCGAATTGCCATAGCTATTAAAACCACATCGAAATATCTTAAAGTAAGTATCAGCGATACTGGCAGAGGAATAGCGCCCAAATATCTGGCGCAACTGTTTGAGAATTATTTTCAGGTAGAAGACCACCACATCCAAAATACCGGATATGGAATCGGACTGGCGCTTTCTAAACATATTGTAGAATTGCACAAAGGCAATATTGAAGTGAGTAGTTTACCCGGAGCAGAAAACCAGGCTGGTTTCACCTGTTTTGAATTGAACTTGTTATTGGGCAATGCACATTTATCAGAACAACAAAAAACGGTGTTAGCTCAGCAATCAGGAAAGTTAGAAACAAAACGACAGCCTGACACCAATGTTACACCTTCTATTCCATTAGCTATGGAGGCGAATATTTCAACAGCTGATACCCCACAGTCTGATCAACAGAAGAAAGCAACCGTTCTAATAGTTGAAGACAATTCCGAACTTCGAAACCTTATCAAAGAGTCATTGGAAGGCAGTTATCAGGTTCTTTTGGCAGAAAATGGCAAGTTAGGATGGGAAATGGCGACCCTGGAAATCCCCGACCTCATCATTAGTGATGTCATGATGCCAGAAATGGACGGTTTTACGCTGTGTAATCAATTGAAAACCGACGAGAGGACTAATCACATCCCTGTGTTTTTGCTTACCGCTAAGAGCAGCCAAACGGATCAAATCAGTGGCCTGAGCCAAGGAGCAGATCTTTACCTCAGCAAACCATTCAGCACTAAAATCCTACAACTTCAGGTACGCAATTTTTTAACTGCACGTGAGCACATGCGCAAAAAATACAGCAAGGGATTAGTTATGGAATCTACTCCGCTGATGGCCGACCCTAAGGACGAGCAGTTCTTATCCCGCTTGATTGGGATTATAGAGTCGCATATGGAGCAGGAAGATTTTGGTGTAGAGCTGATGGCCGACAAAATAGGAATGAGCCAATCTGTACTATATAAAAAGCTTAAGGCTTTAACAGATTTGTCGGTCAATGATTTTGCAAAGTCTATCCGCTTGAAAAAAGCAGCTGAATTGCTCTTACAAAATAGGTACACGGTGTATGAGGTTGGTTATATGGTTGGATTTTCCGACCGTAAGTATTTCAGTAGGGAGTTTAAAAAGCAATTTTCTAAAACTCCTTCTGAATATATTGAAGCGGCTAAGAAGGCTGTTCATGACAAAGCGTCCCCTCCCGAAAACAAATCATCTAGCCATTAGGACAGTTTTTGCAGCGTTTCCCTCGCAGGTATTTCTCGCAGCAAACCTTTTTCTTCTTGTCTTTTTTATCTTGTTTATCGCCTTTTTTCTTGTTTTTTCCCTTCTTTGACATCCCCCAGGTTTTATCTGATAACAAAAAAAGCACATGTGATGTTTTAACATCCGCATGTGCTTTTATAATTTTATTTAAAAGCTAATCTTTATAGACTATCCTTCTGTGTAAACGATCTGACCAACGTTTTTGTCAATCTGCCATCTTCCTGTTCCTTCTTCGCCAATTACGTCGAACAATTCTACAGCACGTCTTGCTTTAAATTCTTCTTCACGTTGTTCTTTGAAGAACCAGTTTAAGAACTCTAAAGTCACATAATCATGTTCTTTATGGCAACGTGCAGCAATGTTTTTAATAGATTGCGTTACGCTGATTTCCTGTTCTAAGGCTTCTTCAAACACTTCACGGAAAGAGTTATATTCTAACTTGATATTAGTCACTTCTGGCGATACTGCCATCCCACCCATATCAAGAACGTATTTGTAAAATTTCAATTGGTGCATTCTTTCTTCTTCAGCTTGCTTAAAGAAATAATCCGCTGAATTGTCATATCCATTGCGGGCACACCATGATGCCATAGAAAGATAGATCGAAGAGGAAAGGGCTTCTTTTTTAATCTGTTGGTTTAAAAGTGTCTCTACATCTGTGGAGATAGAACTTTTTACGCGCATGATATCTTTCATAATATTGTTTATTTAATTCCTATTGTTGATAACAAAAATACGGCTAAAAATGAACAATACTGCATTTAAAGGCAATATGGAAAGATTCTAATTCTAATTAGATCAGGCTGGTAGCCTAAAAAGACGGTCCTGGATGATGTGGTTCAGTTCCAACATCACAAAAGCCCCTTGTAAGATTTCCTTTAAAGCGATAATTTCGATTAAAGACAATACATAGCAATGGTCACAGGCACAAATAAAGATAATTTCTACGTCTGCAGATTTATCGCTCGTTAACAGGATGTTCTCGATATCAATCAGGTAAACTGCTTTTCTTAATTTCAAAAGATTACGGTAATCAAAACGGGCAAGTTTTCCGGCAAAATCTATATACCAGCAGTTCTCACTGTCTGATTGATAAATTGAACCTTTAGTTGTACTAAATACTTCTTCAAAATGGATTGGAGATGCGATAGCTGTCTTTTGCATGTATTGAACCTTGTTGATATACAAAGGTTGTTATTATTTAGATTTAATCCAAATGAATAGATAAAAAAAATAAAACAGCCTTTATTCCTGAACAAATAGCCTAGGCCAGCCAGCATATTTATAACAGATCAATTGAATTATTACCCATGTTAAAAAACTTTGTGAAATTGTCAGAAAGTTCAGCGTTTTTGTCAAAACCCTTATTTTTAAGGAATAAGCCTCAAATTACTGTATTCACACTGCTTTTCGAGCTATGTAGCTAGCCATCAAATTGTAATCTCAATTCAATAATTTAAATTCTGATTTTCTAAGAAAAGAATTATTTCTACATTTGTCCTTGAGAGCGTTAATTTAAACGGGGGTGAGTCGGAGGACTTGCTCCCGTTTTCCTTTTTTACAGCTTTTTCTAAACAAAAAAATCCCCGCCGAAGCAGGGATTTCATTCAAGAGCGTAATTAACAATTATTGCTTATCCCACCATACTCTGGAGGTCAGTAAATCACCACCAGGAATACCAGCTATCGCAGCATTGTAATTCTCTGAATTAGTAGCGGCCTCGGTTACCGGATAAGGGAAGCGTCTTGGGATAGTACCATTTGTTGCATTTCCAGGATAAACAACCGGAGTCAACACAGGAAAACCTGTTCTTCTCCAGTTTGCCCAAGACTCATAAAAATCAAGCTTGGTATTGTTTAATACCCAATATTGAGTGTTGATCATCTCCAAACCATTTGCTGGGTTATAAGGATGTGCATCTACATAAGCATTAGCTACCGTTTCAGTAATCGCAGCTGCGGCATCATACTGCTTAAGAAATGTAATACCTGCTACTACCCCTTTACGGTAATGATCAGCTGCACTTCCTGCAATACCAAAGCGTTGAGCGGCATCAGCCAGCAACAATTCAGATTCAGCATAAGTCAATACGAAAGTAGGTCCGTTTTTCTTGATCAATGCCGGACTTGGAGAAGAATAATCGATAAAAGCAGTAAAAGAAGGATCCAGTGTAATTCCTAGACCGGCAACAAGACTCTGGTCTTTTCCATTAGGCATTCCTTTTTGTGTTGCAGGATTTCTATTTGGGTTTAGGTTCTGGTCTTTGGTATCCTTATCTGCGAATAAATTCGTTACGGCAATTACTCCTAAGCGAGGATCAGCATTTCCTTTAAGTTGATCAATAAAAGATTTAGACCATTTGATGAAAAACTGCTCTTGCCCACCATCACCAGATAAAACCTGAGAATTTCTGTTCATTGTAGTTCTACCACCACTCAAATCTCCCATGATAAAGGCATTGTCGTCATTATCGATCATCGTTTTACCGACTACCTGATTCACATAATTCTGTGAAGTTGCAGGATCAATTTTACTTAAACGCATCGCCATCCTAAGAATCAAAGTATTTCCAAAACGTTTCCATTTCTCTGTATTACCACTATAGAATACATCAGCAGCTGGTTTATCCGCTGTAGGATCCAATGCTGCTACCGCCTCGGTTACTTCTTTAAGCATATCCATATAAATGTCTTTTTGCTTATCATATTTCGGCTTATAGTTCTTTTCCAGGAAGCCTAGTCCAGCTTGAGAATAAGGCACATCACCATAAAGATCTGTAATGCGTTGAAAGATCAATGCCCTCATGATCCTGGAGATCTGGTATAGATTTTTATATTCTTGTTTACCCTTAGTATTGGCTAATAAATCCACTATTATCCTCACTTGCTCTGGATAAGCACCATCACCGCTGGTAATAGTATTGGCAGAAAAGCCCCAATAAGCAGCCGTATAACCAGGATTTAGATTATACTTATCACCTGCCCAATAATTGATCACAGATGATAAACCTTGCATCATGGTGGAGCAATAGATCAAATTTGCTCTCCAGGTATCATAACCAAGATCCACACTCCCTGAGTAACCAAGCTGTGCGCTGGTCAGCAAAAAATTAGGATTAAAGGTTTTTGGATTATAGGTAGACGGATCGGTATTAATCTTATCGTAATCTTTTCTGCAACTTGAAGCAAGCGTCAGGCAAATGATTGCCATTGTGCTGTATTTAAATATCTTTTTCATCAGAATCTTTTTTTATATCGTTCATGAAACCGGCCTGATTGCTGCAGGGTTCATATAGAATTTTGTTATTTGTCAGCTAATTTTAGAATTTCACACTTAGGTTTAAACCGAAGGTTCTGCTCGCAGGAACACCACCCAATTCTAATCCTTTAGCATTATTGGTATAATCAGATTCAGGATCTATGTTATCCGTTTTTTTGCTGATGTAAAATAAGTTACGGCCAACAAAGCTCAGCGTTGCTCCTTTAATTACATTATTGAACATTTTACCAGGGAAGGTATAACCAGCCATCACCTGACGGAATTTGATGAAGTCGGCGCTCTGAACAAAAATACTGGATACATTATCTGCCAATGTGGTATAATAAGTATCAGCAACATCACCTAAAGCCTCACGATTTTCCAATGTTCCTTTATGTAATCCAAAAGTATAGGCATAAGAATCTGTTGCAGAGTAAATTTTTCCTCCAAATTTACCATCGATCATGAAGGAGAAGTTGAACGCCTTATAAGAGAATTCGTTATTCCATCCACCTACATATTTCGCATAAGCACTACCATAAGCTTTCAATTCTCCTCTTAACGGGATACCATTAGTACCTATGGCAATTTTTCCATTGGCATCATATTTATAATCAAATGCCATGATCTGACCGAAAGGTTTTCCAACAATCTGTTGTGTAAACGCAGCACCAGTACGGGAAGTTGCACCAGGCAGGTTCAATTGTCCAGGAGCCAATGAAACTACAGTATTATCATTAACCGATCCGTTGATAGAGGTTGTCCAGCGGAAGTTTTTTGTTTGTACAGGAATACCACTAATTAAGGCCTCAATACCTCTGTTTCTTAATTCCCCGATATTCAGGATTGCACCACCATATCCAGCAGTTAAAGAAGCCGGAGCCTGTACAATCTCATCTTTCGATGTTTTAGTGTACCAGGTGAAATCGACAGTTAGGCGATTGTTAAACATTCTCACATCTGTACCAATCTCAAACTCTGAAGCGATAGAGGCTTTTAAGCCTTCATTCGGAACATAAAGGTTAGAAATTAATCCTAAAGGACGACCATTAAGAGTGGCATTGTTAAAGCTGTAAGCCAATTGTGTCTGGTATGGATCCGTTGCCTGTCCTACTTGAGCAAAACCTACACGAAGTTTACCAAAGCTTAACCAGTCGTTTTTAACAAATTCCGAGAACACGAATGAACCATTTACTGAAGGATAAAGTGCATTCAAAGCATTGTTTTTACCTGGAGTAGCCAGGGTAGAGAACCAATCGTTACGAATCGATCCACTTAAATAAAGGTAGTTTTTATAACTTAAATCTAAAGTACCATAGATGGAAGCCACTTCTGATTCACTAGGTCTGTAAGTTGGTGCCTGGTGTATTTTTGCATTATTGATTACATATTGAAAAGGAATAACGAAATCATTTCCATTCAAGGTAAACAGCTCCGATTTTGTTCTTCTGTAACTACCGCCAATATTTGGGTTAATAGTGAAGTCATTAATCTGAAATGATTTACCGGTTAACACATCAACATTGATATCAGAGAATTTGGTAGTAGATTCTTGAATTGAACCATTTGGACGATAGGCCGTTCCTGTAGGCACAACCTGAGTATAACGATCCGTATAAGCATCACGTCCCGCACGACCTTGAAGAAAGGCACCATTATCAAAGTTATAACGAAGGCTTACAGAAGATAGTAAACGTTCTCTTTTAGTATTGTTAATAAATTTTGTAGCTGCAAAATAAGGGTTTGTAGCAAAAGCATTAGAAGAATAAGCATATTCTGAACCATTCTCTTTAACTGCCTTTTTTAAAGTCAATACATCTAAACTGGTTGGCAATAAGGTTACGTTGTAACTCGCATTACCAGCACCATCACTTAAAAAAGGACGGTTTTTAGCTTGTTCAAGGATGTAATTTGCTCTTGCATCAACCGTAAGGTGTTTATTGATATTGTAGTTCCCATTCAGGTTAAAAGATTGTCTGTTCAATCCCGATCCTGGAGTAATTGCTCTATTGGTCAGATCACTACCCGAAAAACGGATAGATCCACCTTCAAAACTTTTATTAAAAGCCAGGGTATTAGTAGCAGTTGATCCTGTTCTGAAAAAATTATTAATATTATTCTTTTGCGCAACATAAGGACGGGAAACGCCATCAAACTGCACAACGCTACTGCCATCTAATTTGGCGCCCCAACTTGCCTGACCTGCCTGAAAAGCAAGTGCTGCCGTTGTTGGTTTGATGCCATCTGAACCATTTCCATACACGTACTGCCAATCAGTCTGGTCAATTACCTTTTCCAGTACATAGTTGGAATTGAATTCAATTGAGTTTCCTTTACCGCTTTTGGTAGTGATCAGGATGACACCTGCCTTACCTCTTGAACCATATAACGCCGAAGCTGCTGCACCTTTCAATACAGAAATGGTTTCAATATCATCTGGATTAAGGTTACCAATTGCATCTCCAAGATCTGGAACGTTATCGTATTGATTTCCAGGTGCCGAGTTTGGTTTATTTTCCATCGGAATACCATTCACAACGTACAATGGCTGATTAGTCTGTGAAATACTGGATACCCCACGGATAATCACATTGGAAGAGGCACCAACACCACCCGCAATAGAGTTCACGTTTAATCCGGCAACTTTACCCACTAAAGAGTTGATCACGTTCTGTTCTCTCGCTTGCGTTAGGTCATCCCCTTTTACTTCCGTTACAGCGTAACCCAAAGCTCTTTTTTCTTTCTTAATACCTAATGCGGTCACGACAACCTCACTTAATAATTTTGAATCTTCATCCAATAGGATGTTTAACGATGAAGGACTAGTAATCGTAACTTGCTTAGTAATATAACCTAAGTAACTAACTACTAAAACATCACCTATATTGGCATCGATCACAAACTGACCATTTGTATTGGTGCTTGCGCCGATTTGTGTTCCTTTCAGTAAAATACTCACCCCAATTAAAGGCTGTCCGGTCGCATCTCTTACCACACCATTGATCTTAATGCGGTTGGCGTTTGCTGCCGACGACATGCTCAAATTTGGCATACTTGCTATGTTTTCTGCTACGCCAACGTAGTTTCCAACCAGACGGAATTCTAACTGTGTTTTCTCGCGAAGCTTCGCTAAAACATCAGCCAGTTGTTCATTCTTAAAATTAAGGGTAAGGTTGGGCAGGCTACCCAGAACTTCTTCGTCATATACGAAGGTCACATTTGCCTGTTGTTCAATCTTTTTAAAGATTTGTTTAACGCTAGCTTTTACCACTTTAAAGCTCATTTCCTGGGCTTTTGTGGGGCTAGCCATCAATAGTGTAGAAAAACACACTTGTATGCCAATAATAATTGTAGAAATGCGCATGCATTTTCGGAGTATAGGCAATACTTTGCCGTAAAAATTTATCATATTTGTTTTGGTTTAATTTTTTAGACTACAGCCTACTGTCTATGGGTCTCAAGCATGTACACAGTGGCTACCTTATTCCGGGAGCATATTCATGTTCCCGGTTTTTCCTTTCTTAGCTACTAAGCAGGAAGATCTTACTTAATGGTTATCCGATCATTGGCGATATGATATTTGAAATGTTTTGTGAATCCTAGCATAAACATGATCTCTGATAAATGCTGATCTCCAAGGGTAATAGAAATCCTTTCCTCATACAGCGATGGGTCTTCTGCAATTATTTTGACTTTATATTTTTTCTCTAATACGCTAAATACATTGGCCAGCGTTTCCTGCTCAAAGACAAGCTTGCTGTTACACCAGGCATTTACAGCGATTTCAGGTGCTTTTGCTTTAATCAGGTGGTTTTGAATGTCACTCAGTACGACTTGCTGCTTAGGAAGCAGCATCACCGCCGGCTTTTCTTCCGGACCTTTTAAAGTAATGCCTACCTTTCCGGTTACGACACTCACTTTTGTACTGCCTTCTTTTTTATAAGCACGAACATCAAATGAAGTCCCTAAAACCACCACATTCAGGCTATTGGTTTTTACAATAAAAGGTTGACTCTTTTGATGCTTTACCTCAAAAAAAGCACGCCCGTCAATCAACTCCACGGTACGATTTGCTTTACTAAACTTTTTTGGATATTTGAAGACAGAGCCGGAACTCAGCCATACCTTAGAACCATCTGGCAATAGGAGTTCCATGATTTTATTTCCTGGAACATTCACCATTTTTTTATTTACCTGGTCGAACTGGTCAACACCCAGCTGCCAGCCAAAAAATACCAGAGCCAGTACAGCCGCCGCTGAAGTTATTTTAAACATCAAACTGCGAATAGAAAATTGCTTTTTAACAGGAACCTCCATGGGCTTCACATTTAAGAACCCCTTACTTTTTAGGTTCTCAAAAAGTCTTTGCTTCACCTCTTCTTCAGTTTCTGGTGTTTTAGTATCGACTTTTTCCAACCATCCCTGATCAGCGGCATCATACCATTGATTAAGCAGTGCTTTTTCTTCAGCACTAGCTTCTCCGGCGAGATATTTTTGTGCCAATATTTTCAGTTCGTTTCTATTCATCTGAATTTAATAACCCTCATTTCTCTTATAGAGTCTACTGGAAACAAAACACCCTTAGTCTAAAAAAAATATTTTTTAACAAAAGATTCTTAGCCTGTATTTATAGAAAAAGGAATATGACTTGTCCTAAAAAGATCCTACAGAAAAGACATCGCTGTGTAGGGAACTTTGAATTATTGAATGGCAAGGAAAAGAAAAATTAATTAAACCGTTGAAGGAAATTAACGGAACACGATCATCATGTACAGCACAACAAGGAAATGAAGTACATCCCCCACATTAGACCTGATGATACGAAGCGCTTTGGTGAGGTGAGCCTCTGCAGTTTTTTGAGACATGTTAAGCTGAGCAGCAACCTCGGCAAGAGACTGGTCCTGCAATTTATTGTATTGAAATACCAGGCGGCATTTTTCGGGTAACTTATTCGACAACTGGGTAATAATTTCTAATAGAATTTTATGGTCGATATCAATTTCTGAAGTGGCATTGGCAGTTAAGAGCCCCACAATATTTTCCTGTTGTTTAGAGCGTTTTTCTTTGGAGAGGTAACGGAAGACTGCGTAACGGGTCATCGCTGCAAGGTAGGATGGGATACATTCCATATTTAACCCTTCCCTTTTTTTCCAGATCATCAGAAAAACATCCTGAACAATTCCTTCTGCTGCTTCCTGATCTTTTAAAAGCTTGTGCGCAATGTAATAGAGTTTGTCCCAGTACCGGTTGTAAATTTCTGTAAAAGCCAGCTCATCACCTTGCCTAAGGCGTAGCATGAGTCCATCGTCCGAAGTTGAATGGTTAGCGTTCACAGTCTGGTTAGAAATTTGGTTAGTTGTTGAAAAACGAATCTAACATAAAAATAACAAAAAGTGTAGTTAACAAATAAATATTTTGTGTTGTGTATAATAAATTGCACAGTATGCACAACTAATTTTAGCTGTAATCAATTAAATCGCGGGCCTCCCCGCGATTTAAAGAAATATTTAAATAGCTGTTTATGGCCGCTCTCCTTCCTTCAGCTCTTCGCTTCCTTTTTTAAAGACCTGATCATTCACGTTTAAGTCGCCAAATACTTCCATTAATGCGCCTTTGCGAGTTCCGATCATCACCGGAACCCTTTTAATAACCTGATTTTCTAATTTCAGAATAAACACTCCTGATTGTGCCTGTACTACCGCTGAAGCGGGTAACCAAAAGGTAGGTTCTGGCCTGCGCATATCCAGTTTGACTTGTGCATACTCTCCTCCCCCTAACTGTCCGTCTTTATTGGGTACATCAAATTCGGCCGTCACCGACCTCAATTTTTGCTGTAAAAAAGAAGCATTTCTAGACAGGGAAGCATGAAATACCTTGCCCGGTAAAGCGCTCACCGTAAAAGAAGCTTTGGTATCTTTTGAAATCGCACGACTATGTTTCTCAGGAACCGCAATTGTTAACCTAAGTCGATCATTCTGAACAATCGAAAACAAGGGAGTTGCACTGTTCTCTCCAACCAATGCGCCAACAGAAACATTTTTCTCCATTACCGTACCATCAAAAGGCGCTCTAAGGTTTAAATATTGTTGTAACTGATCAGAGATACGGGTATTAGATTTGATAGCTGCATAGGCCGCACTGTCGCTTCTTAGCTTACTCCAGGCCTTATCCAACTCTATAGCTGCCACCGCCCCGGATTTGCTTGCTGCTTTCTTTAAACGGTCATAACTCTGGCGACTGTACAGATAATCTTCATAAGACTTTTGCTCATCAGATTTAGCCGACTGATAACGCTGGGCGATTTCTGGAGCCTCCAAAACTGCTAGCAATTGCCCTTTTTTTACTTTAGTACCACGATCTACGAAGATTTTCTTCACAAATCCCTTTACTTTTGGATACACCAGTACCTCTTCATAAGGCTTCAGTTCACCGGGCAAGGACAGCTGATATACTGGTTGTTCCAGAACAGGTTTCACAAAACCTGTTCCAGATCCCTTAGCAGTAGCTCCGCCTTTACCATTATCATTATTGAGGGAGTCAGTTGCCCTTTTTTCAATACCAGGCTTCCCTTCGTTGCTCTCTTTTGATTGTCCAGAGGAACACGCTGTTAATACCATAGGGACCAACAGCAACAGGGTATATTTATAGTTTTTTAAAGAATTAGTTTTCATTGGATTATATTTTTTTTCAATGGTGACGAAGCGATCATATTCATTGCTTTTTGTAAGTATCCTAATAATGAAGGCTTCATGAGCGATTTATAAAGAAGAGGTTAATACATTTTTATTCATAGGATCATCTGGATCAAGACTAAGGCTATCTGTGGTTTTATTTTTCATCACCAACACAAAAAGCTGCGGTAAAACAAGTAATGCAGTGAAAGTGGATAAGATTAAACCGCCGATTACTGCTTGTCCCAATGGCGCAATTTGTTCCCCACCTTCTCCCATACCAACGGCCATAGGGACCATTCCGGCAATCATTGCCATTGTGGTCATTATAATCGGGCGTAATCGCGAAGAAGCAGCGAGTAATGCAGCCTGTTTCGCAGTCATACCATGTTTAAGTCGGTTTACTTCCGCCTGATTGATCATCAGCACCGCATTAGACACAGACACTCCGACCGACATAATAATTCCCATATAAGATTGTAAATTGAGCGTACTTCCTGAAGCTAATAACATCAGTAAACTTCCCCCAATCACCGCAGGAACAACAGCTAGGATCAATCCAGACAGTGCGAAAGATTGATAATAAGCCGTTAACATCAGGAAAATCACCACAATTGCAACAGCCAATCCCGTTTGTAATCCTGATAACGTTTCCTCCAATAGTGGCATCAAGCCCTCTGAGCTTACGATCACACCTCTAGGTGCCTCCCCAACCTTCTTTAAAACATCTTCTACTGCTTTTGAGGCCGCACCTAAATCAGCATCATGCATATTTGCCAATACGGTCACATACCTGTTTGGCCCCTGACGATTCACTTGAGCTGGTAATTTCACCATTTCCAATGTCGCTACATCTTCCAATACAGGACGTGGCTGACCTGACTTTAGGGGTAAGGAACGTAGCTTATCCAGAGATTCCATATCCGGTTCCGGCACTTGAACCTGCACCTGAAATACCAAACCAGACTTGGGATCTATCCAAAGGTTTTTATTAGTAAACCTGGTAGAGGATGTCGCCATGGTTAAAGCTTTACTCACATCATCCATGCTCAGACCAAACTGCGCTGCCAGCTCCCGGTTTACATTAATCTGTACACTCGGGTAATTGAGTGGTTCAGCAATTCGTACATCTCTTAAGAAAGGAATTTTTTTCAATTCTTCCTCAATCTTTAAGGCGTACTTCTCCGCTCCTTTAACTTGTCCGGCGGCAACCTTAATCTGCACAGGATTCATCGCCCCCTGACTCATAATTTTCTCCACCAACTCCATTGGTTCGAAACTAATCTGAAGCTCCGGCAATTGTTTCCCCACCTCTTTGCGAATTTGTTCTTTCAAACCGGCAATCGCCTGATCATAGATCTTTTGATCAATCGACAACTGAAATACTGCTTCATGCGAAGCGCTAGTGAAAAGAAAAATCGGGTTTATCGCTGTAGCAGAAGGTTGTAATCCAACATATGCAGAGCTGATTTTAACTGCTCCTTCAGGCATTTGAGCCTTAATGATTTTACTGAGCTTCATCAGGTAATCTTCGGTAATTTCGAGTCGACTTCCTTCCGGAGCGAGCATTCTGATCTGTAGATCTCCACTATTACTCGCCGGCATAATATCCGTACCAATCTTTTTACCGGATATTCCAATCATCACCAATACCAACAACGCATAAACACCAATCACCACAACCATTCGCTGCTGTCCCGCACGAATCAATATCAGGTAACGGCGCTTAAACTTTTCAAACCTCGTCAGCTTCTTCTTATGAAGACTAATCTTATGGTGTTGAAAAAGCTCTGGCTTCATTAACCAGTTTGCCAGAATAGGCACGAAAGTCTGGGAAGCGATAAAAGAAGCGATCATCGCAAAAGCAACGGCTAGCGACAAAGGCATAAACATATCCTTTGGAATCCCTGTCATCATGAAAGAAGGGATCAATACCGCCAGAATACAGAAAAGGATCAAGATTTTAGGAATGGAAATTTCCAATAAAGCATCCAGAATAGCCCACTGTTTGGGTTTCTCCATTTCAAAATGCTGGTGTATGTTTTCTATGGTTACTGTGGCTTCATCCACTAAAATTCCAATTGCGAGTGCCAGTCCACTTAGTGTCATCACATTGATGGTTTGCCCAAACATATACAGCATAATAACTGCTGAAAGTATCGCGATGGGAATTGTAAGCACCACAATTAAGGCACCTCTGGAGTCCCCAAGAAAAAGAAAGACCATTAATCCCGTTAGTATCGCGCCTAAAACACCTTCATGAATCAGGTTTTCCAGAGAGCGTTCAATGTAACCACTCTGGTCAAATACATATTTCACATCGACATCTTCAGGTAGTGCCGCTTTCAATTTTGGAATAGAAGATTTTAGGTTTTCTACCACTTTAAGGGTAGAAGCATCAGCCTTTTTAATAACCGGAAGGTACACAGAACGCTTGCCATTAATGACCGCATATCCTGTGGTCACATCCGCTGCATCTTCTACAGTACCAATATCTTTTACAAGTACATTAGTTCCGGAACCTGTTCTAATGGGGATATTCAAGAATTCCTCAGGTCCTGTGGCCATAGTATTAGCCGGGCTCATCAGGTTCTGATCGCCGATTCTGATATTTCCGGCGGGCGCAGGAAAGTTATTTTTCGCAATCGCCATTGTCACTTCCTCTGCGGATAAACCATAAGAAAGCATGAGTTCTGGGTTCACCTTCACTACCATTGTACGGGCATTTCCACCGAAAGGGGCTGGTGCCGTAACACCGGGAATGGTCACAAACATAGGTCTTATTTTGGTCAGTGCGAGTGTCTGCAGTTCCGTAATAGAACGCTGAGAACTTTCAAACACCAATTGACCGATGGGTAATGAACTGCCATCAAAACGGACTACCTGCGGGGGAACTGCTCCTGGAGGTAGGAATCCCATCGCTCTGGCTACCTGCGCAGCCAATTCTCCAGATGCCTGGGCCATATCCGTTCCCGGATAAAAAGTGAGCTTCATCAGCGTAAATCCCTGTACACTTTTAAAGTCAATTCCCTTTACTCCTGATACAAAAATGAGAACCTTTTGAAACTCATTGGCCATAAAGCCGTCCATATAAGCAGGAGTCAAGCCGCCATAAGGCATGGCAATATAAATCACCGGTAACTCCACCTTAGGAAAAATATCCACATTGATATTTTTGATGGCCGTAAAAGAAAAATAGGCGATCGCCAACACGGCCACCATTATTGTTAAAGGTTTTTTTAACGCAAACCTGATCATATTCATAATGTCTTATTTAAGTTGGTTGAACAGAAAACTGTAATCACCGCTCAACTCTGCCTTCGTATTTAGCTGAGTCCACAGCTCCTGATGAACTTCAATATTGCTTTTTTCTACCTGCTGTAATAAAGATTGAATCTGCAGAAGATCCGTTAGGTTAATTAGGCCCGCCTCATACCTCGACAAATAAAGCACATAAGCATCGGTCGTTTTTAGAACTGCCGATCCAGTTTTTGTCACCTGTTTTAGCTGCGCCTGAATTCTGGAAGAGATCGCCTGCAGGCTAGTATTCATTTGGAGTTTTTGCAGCTGGTACCTGGATTGTGCTGCGTCAACCTGCTTTTGCGCACGTTTCTTTTCTACCGAGCCCGTATATAGGCCCGTTAAGTTCCAACTTAGTCCAAGGCCAACAAGATAGTTTTGTGCCCCATTATTAAATCCCGAGGAATAACTATTTTGCAGGCTTCCATCAGGATTGATTCCAGTGCCACGTGCAGAAAGCCCTGCCAACAAGGAAATAGAAGGCAGTTGCTTCTTCCCTATTACTTCCTTCTGCAAAACTTGCACCCTTAGTTGTTTGTCTAGTGTTTCCAGAAAAGGATGTTTAGCAGCAACAGAATCTGCATTTTCTATGGTAAATAGCTTAGCCATGTACTGCTGGACTGGCAAAACCTGCTCTCCAACCAATGCTGGTGCCAATTCTTTAAGCTTGATTTGTCCTGCTTGATATCTTCCGATCCAATCTTCCTGTTGTGCCTGGGCCTGTAAGTAAGCCGCCGCCGCGAGTGCGGTATCAGCACCTGGCTTTAATCCGGCCTCAGCCAAACTCACCGATAGGTCAAAAATCTCTTTTACACGCAGCGCATTTTGATCTGCCCAACTTCTACCGGAACTGGTATACATCAGATCCAGATACCGACCTGTAGTTTTGGCCAACAGTGACAATTTGGACGCTTCATAATTGCTTTTTGCTTCCTGCACTTCATATCCCGCAGCCTCAATCATCTTTTGTTGCTTACCGAACTGAGACACTTTCCAGTCCATCAACACAGAACCGAAACTGTTCATCGTTGTACCCGACCCTGGTTGATCTGCAGCACCCTTTCCGCTCACATTAAAAACGCCGGGAACTGGAAAAAAAGCGCCATTCGTTCCTTCAAAGGTGCCAAATGAGTTTTGTAATTGTAATTGGACCTGTGGAATTGCAGCATTATGCAATTCCTTTTTACGATATTCGGATTCTCCAATCTTCGCCTGCTTTTCAGTAAGCGATGGATATTGATCCACTGTTAACTCCCATAAATGGGAAAGAGAAAGTTCCTTATGCTGTTGCGAATATCCGCTGATACCCGATAGCATCAGCAACATACCCGTCAAATAAAGAGGGTTTTTCTTCATCATCAATAATTAAAATTTTAGAAATAAGTAATGGGGCGTACCTCAGAATGAGCTACACCTGCTAGATGAACAGCGGGATGCTATATCAGTAAAAGCCTGTTTTTGATAAACAGGGGAACCGGGGAACCGGCAGGAACCAAACCTGAACTTACTATTGACAGTTTGTCTTTCTTTAGAAACAATACCGACAACAGGAAGGTTGGTAACAGAAAAAATAACATCAGAGCCGATGATGACTTCTGCGTCATGCTCTGTTTAAAAAAGAAATTTCCATCTTCGGAAGGTAGCGCAACCGCACAAGAAAGTGCAGCATCAGTAATCAGTAAATCTCTTGACGATAAAATCTTATTAAGCTTCATCGCCGTCTGACTAACAGGGCTAACTTCCGTAAAAAAAGATTGAAGACCTTTTCTCACAGCACAGGCAGAAAGTAAAAAACAGCCCATCAGTACAAATAACAGCAAGGACTTACCTCTGCCGGCATTTTGATGGATCATGGGTTTTAATAATTTATGCATGTGCTGCAAACATAGCCTTTTTTAGGCTTACAAAAAATGTTATGGGTGAACAATTGCCCAGCCTTCTGCCTGACGAATGATAATTTCACCATTGCCAGAAGGCACAAAGCTGATGAAATCAAACAGTTCTGATTTATCAATTTTTCGTTCTCTTAACGTGTTTTCACATTGTGCTAAAACTACCCCTTTAGCTTGTAAAGCCTTTAATGTAGCTTCATAGTTGTTGTTTTTATTGTAAACAGCTACACCATCGCCGAACACAATTAGCTCTACTTCCAATTTGCCTTTCAAACGGGGATCTTCTAATGCATTTTTTATGTTACGTAAACAACCATTGATTCTTTTCTCTTCTCCATTATTTAAAACATATAGGGCTTTATAATGCTTTTTTGTCGCTTTTGCACCAGTAAATACCGGTGTATTTTGAGCCATTACAGGGGTTAAAAATGCGCTACATACAAATAAGGATAGGATCAGCAGGAGATTTCTCATGTTAAATTTGGTTAAGGATTTAGAATTGCAATATATGTTTTTTAATGGGCTGGATCAAAATCCAGAGCTAAGGAGATTTCATATCTTTGGCCTGTTCTACTCAAAAACAATAGTGTATGCCTCACAAAATAAGCATCCTTGCTTCATTAACAGAAATAGTCGTACGGACCACTGCTGTGGAACAGCTATTGCCAGCACCACTACTTTAAGCAACAAAATCTGATATGCCTGCTCAACCACTCTATCGTCTTTTTATCTCGGTTATTTTCTTTGGCATCGGCCTGCTTCTCTTCCTGGGTTCCTGTAGGAATGAAGAAAAGCAGGATCAGCATCCTGAAATAAAATATTTTCCGGCCTTTACTGCTTCAAATAACCACATTCAACTCCAGAAACTCAGTAAAGACAAAGAAGATGTACGAAGAGTTTATGTTTCCAGGGATAAAAAAAAATTGATTGTATTGCTAAAAACATTGGAAAAATCTCCTGTTAACAATTACCATTTTAGGGTCTATGATGAAAAGTTAAACCTGGTTAAAGAAATCACTGCAGCTGATTTAGATGGCTTATTTGGTCAAGACGACCTGGAAAATATTTATGCTGGTAAAGGTTATTTTGAACACCATACTTTTCAATATCGCCCAATTCAACAATTACGAATTACAGATCAACCACGAAAAAACAAAAATTTTATAGAAAAGGACATGAAGAGCTTTGAGGAAATGCTAAAAATGGGTGACACGTTACTTAGCTTTCAACGAAAAGACTATAAAGGCAGTTTTTATTTCCTTAAAAATTCAGGAACAGTTTACCAGCTGTTTTTTAAAGACTGCTCCTATTGCGAAGGAAAGTACAATGCTGCTGAGTCCGTCTCAGAATATCGTGCAGCTGATAATGGTGCTGATCAGGTATTAAAGCCCTCAGAAAGAGCTTTACGTGGATGGATTCAAAAAGAGCCCTTATTCTATTACCACGTAAAAATCGGAAACGAATCAGCCGCCTTCAAAATCAGTTATCTAAATGAAAACTTATCTGCCCAGATTAAGAAAATCGACTTTGCTGGAAAGCCTCTGCTGTTATACCAATTACCTGGCAAAGCGTTTAGCACCCTTTATTTTTTCAAGATTGCTAATTAAAGCATCCCTTTCCCATCATCTCCATACAACTAGCACCTCCAGAAGATGCAAAAACCCGCATAAAATAGGAATAGATCTTAGGATTTCACTATCTCTTTTATGCGGGTGTAAACAATTGTTTAAACTAAATGCCTTTAAACACCTCTGAAAGCAATTGATAAGAAGTTAACCTTGCCTTATGATCGTAAATATGAGAAGTGGCCATAATTTCGTCTACCTGCGTCTGATCCAGGAATTGTTGAAGATCCTTTGAAATTGTCTCTTTAGTACCTGTAAAAGTACAAGCCAACATTTGTCCGGCTTGCTCCTCTTCATATTCCGTCCAAACCTCATCCATATTATCAACTGGCGGTTGCAAAAGCATGCGTTTTCCAGTTACAATTCCTCGGAACAACTGGTATAAAGAAGTCGCTATTTTATTAGCTTCTGCATCGGTATCAGCAGCCACCACATTCACACAAGCCAACACATATGGCGTTTTTAAATGCTCCGAAGGTTTAAAATTCTGTCTATAAATTTGAATTGCCGTCATGAATTGTGCGGGTGCAAAATGACTCGCGAAGGCATAAGGTAAACCCAATGCAGCGGCCAAACGGGCACTATCCGTACTGGAACCAAGAATCCAGATTGGAATATCTAAACCTTCGCCAGGAATAGCCCTAACACTGCTATTGCAGTTTTCCGCAGAAAAATAAGCCTGAAGTTTCAATACATCCTGCGGGAAACTATTTGCCGCATTCATTCTTTCGCCACGAATGGCCATTGCAGTTACTTGATCTGTGCCTGGGGCTCTTCCTAAGCCGAGGTCGATTCTTCCCGGGTATAAGGATTCCAAAGTACCAAACTGCTCAGCAATTACTAATGGTGAATGATTAGGCAACATAATCCCTCCAGAACCCACTCTAATGGTTTTTGTTGCACCGGCAATATGTCCGATCACTACAGAAGTAGCAGAACTTGCCACACTAATCATATTGTGATGTTCGGCCAACCAGTATCGATGATACCCCCAGTTCTCTGCATGTTTCGCAAGGTCAGCACTATTTTTAAAAGTATCAGCAGGAGTTTTCCCCTCTATAACAGTAGCCAGATCCAATACTGAATATGGAATGGAAGTCAGTTCTTTCTTCATGTGAATTAAATAATCACAAAAGTACGACCAAATTACTTCCTATATCGGTCACATTATGTGTTATGACTTTCAATTCACAAGTCGTAATTAAGACTTGACTTTTGCTACCGTAGAGCCTCTTTCTATGAGATTTGATGAAATCTGTAGTTTTGTTGTGGGCCCTTTCTCCATAGAATTTCCTTTAATTTGAGCAAGCAAAATGTCAATTCCATATTTAGCAATCTGATATACCGGCTGCTGAATGGTGGTGATTCCCGGAGGGTATAGGCTGAAAATTTCGGTATCATCGAAACTAATAAAAGCAAGATCATGGGGAATTTGCAGTCCCAACTCTTTAACGCTGATAATCCCCATAACCCCCAAATAATTGGTGGTGAATAGAATTGCGTCCATTTCAGGATGTGCCTCTATAAACGTTTTTATTTGTTGAATCCCCTCCTGTTTATCCGCAAGATAAGGTACCTTAAAAATCAACTTCTCGTCTTCAGCTATTTCGTTCCTTCTCAATGCACCTTGATAACCTCTTAAACGTTCCTGTAATTGAATCAAATCCAAATCTGAGGTTACAAAACCTATATTTCTATAGCCACCTGCAATAAAACAACTCACCGCTTTATCTACACTATTATAATTGTCGACCAACACATGAGGGATGTTCAACTCGGGGAAATACCCATCTACCAGCACCACAGGTTTTCCCTGATTCATGAGCTTCTGTACCTCTTCTTCCAGGCCCTTTAAAGGAGTAATGATATACCCATCTACCAATTGCTGGGTCAGCATGCGAATTACGTCTTTTCCTTTTTGAACATTATTATCCGTGCTGCAATAAATAATCCTATAACCCGATTTTTCTGCCTCCGCCTCAATCACTTTACTCATTTCACCGAAAAAAGGTCCCCCAATATTTTCCACCACCAGGCCGATAACTTTAGAAACACCAGTGCGCAAGCCAATAGCCATTCGATTAGGTTCATAACCTATCTCCTTAGCCGTATCCAGAATTTTTTTGCTGATCTCTTTACTGATATGCCCTTTGCCATTTAAAACAAAGGAGACCGTAGTAATGGAAGTATTGGTCAGTTTTGCGATGTCTTTAATAGAAACCTTTTTGCTCATCGTATTTTTATAAAAAAACCTTGCGGTTATTATCCAGATAAATTTCAGGGATGAAAAGAATGGTAAAGTCCAAGGTTACGATAAATAACACAAAAAAATATGTATAAAACAAGAAAGCTCCAGATTTCTCTGAAGCTTTTGAAGTGGTGTGGGCCGGGATCGAACCGGCGACACAAGGATTTTCAGTCCTTTGCTCTACCGACTGAGCTACCGCACCTTTTTTAAAATCTTGTCCCGTTGTTTGGGATTGCAAATGTAGGGTCTTTTTTTGAAAAACAAAATATTTTTTGAAAATACTTAAATAAGTATAGGACTTGAATTAAAAAACCGAGCCTAACCATTTATAAACTAGCAGAATCCGTTGGATATTTTTTTTAAAAAAAAAAAGGAATATATTTTCCCCGACGCCTAATATCCCAGGTACCTGAGTTCGACATCCATTCAAGTTGCGCTTTAATACTCTTAATCTTTAATAGGTCCTTCATAGGTAGTTGATAGGTCCTTGATAGATCTAAATGACCTTTCAACGATGGTTTGAAGACCTACTAAAGTCGTGCTTAATATGGATAAATATAAAGGGCATATCGAACTCATTCCGAAAGCAGCTTAAACTGCCTTTAGATTTTATAATGACCCAGACATAGTTGAAATTGAAAAATGAAAAGCTTATAAAACAAGAAAGCTCCAGATTTCTCTGAAGCTTTTGAAGTGGTGTGGGCCGGGATCGAACCGGCGACACAAGGATTTTCAGTCCTTTGCTCTACCGACTGAGCTACCGCACCGTTTAATAATCTTGTCCCTTATTTGGGATTGCAAATGTAGTATCTTTTTTTGTAATTCAAACATAAATCTTCTTTTTTTATTTAAAAAAATAATAAACACGCTTTTTATGCTTGCATAGTAATTTGTTTTGCGGGATTTCTTTTAACTTAGCAACACGATAATCAGAATCAGAAAAATGGTGTTACAAATCCTATTTATAGCAATTACGCTGGCAGCAGTAGCCTTGTTCAGTTATAATTTAAAGAAAGTGATCCGCAACATTCGTATAGGAAAAGCGGCAGACCGAACTGATCAACCTCAAAAAAGGTTCATGACCATGGTCAAGGTAGCCCTCGGACAAACGAAAATGTTCTTTCGTCCGATTCCTGCATTTCTACACCTTATCGTTTACGCAGGCTTTATCATCATAAATATCGAGGTATTAGAGATCATGATTGATGGTATTTTCGGTACACACCGAATTTTTGGTGGCCTTGGTTCCATTTATAACTTTTTAATTGGTTCTTTTGAAGTTCTGGCTTTAGGCGTATGGTTGGGCTGTGCAGTGTTCCTCATTAGAAGAAACATTATCAAATTAAAAAGGTTTAGTGGGGTCGAAATGACCAGCTGGCCTAAATCTGATGCCAATTACATCCTGATCACCGAAATATTACTGATGACTGCCTTCTTATTAATGAATGCAGCAGACACGAAATTACAGGCCATGGGTGCCACACATTACACCCTAGCAGGATCTTTTCCGGTGAGCCAATACCTTTCTAATTTATTACCAAATTCAGAAGGCGCGCTTATTGCAATAGAAAGAGGCTGCTGGTGGTTCCACATCATTGGAATTTTAGCCTTTCTGAATTACCTACCCTACTCGAAACATTTCCATATCCTGTTTGCTTTTCCAAATACTTATTTCTCCAACCTGGAGCCTAAAGGAGAATTTACGAATATGCTGAGTGTAACCAATGAGGTAAAAGCAATGCTGGATCCTTCATTTACACCACCAGCAGCTGAACCAGGTAAATTTGGCGCTAAAGATGTGAACGATCTGAGCTGGGTGAACCTGATGAATGCCTATACCTGTACTGAATGTGGTAGATGCACTTCGGTATGTCCGGCAAACATCACCGGAAAGTTATTGTCTCCAAGAAAAATCATGATGGATACCCGCGACCGTTTAGAGGAAGTAGGAAAAAATATAGATAAAACCGGAAACGGATTTGATGATGGAAAGTCATTGATAGACTCTTACATCAGCAGAGAAGAAATATGGGCCTGTACCAGCTGTAATGCATGTACTCAAGCCTGTCCAATCAACATTGACCCATTGTCTATCATTACCGAACTGAGGAGATATGCAGTGATGGAGGAGTCTCAGGCTCCTGCCAGTATCAATGCCATGCTAGGCAATATTGAAAACAATGGCGCCCCATGGAAATACTCCCCTGCCGACAGATTGAACTGGGCCAAGGAAAGTTAATCAAAATATTAAATCTGATATTTAGCAAAGATGAGCGAGCAACTAAATTTTGAAGTGCCTACAATGGCAGAAATGATAGCGAAAGGCGAAGAACCAGAGATCCTTTTTTGGGTAGGTTGTGCTGGGAGCTATGATGAAAGAGCGCAAAAAACCACTCGTGATATATGTAAGATCCTACACCATGTAGGCATCAAATATGCTGTTCTTGGAACAGAAGAAAGTTGCACCGGAGATCCGGCAAAACGGGCAGGGAATGAATTCCTGTTCCAGATGCAGGCTATGACCAATATTGAAGTGCTTAATGGCTATAATATTAAAAAGATTGTAACCGGATGCCCTCATTGCTTCAATACCATTAAAAACGAATATCCAGGCTTAGGTGGCAGCTACGAAGTGATTCACCATACTCAATTGATACAGGATTTGATCAACGATGGTAAACTTAAAGCAGAAGGCGGAGAAAGTTTCAAAGGTAAGAAGATCACTTACCATGACCCTTGTTATTTAGGTCGCGGAAATGACGTTTATGAAGCTCCACGTAAAGCATTAGAGGTACTTGATGCACAGTTGGTGGAAATGAAACGTTGTAAGTCTAACGGATTATGTTGCGGTGCTGGTGGTGCACAGATGTTCAAAGAACCTGAGAAGGGGAATAAAGACATCAATATTGAAAGAATTGAAGAAGCACTTGAAACTCAACCACAAGTGATCGCAGCTTCTTGCCCTTTCTGTATGACCATGCTTCGTGATGGTGTGAAGATGAAAGATCAGGAGAAAAATGTACAGGTGTTAGACATTGCAGAAATTACAGCCAGAGCGAATGGCTTATAATCAACTTTCTATTGCCTCTTTAAATTCGGGTAGTAATGGCAATTGCTATTATGTGGGCAATGATGAGGATGCAATCCTTGTGGATGCCGGACTATCTTGTCGCGAGACTGAAAAGAGAATGTCAAGACTAGGTTTGAGTATGGATAAGGTGAGGGCGATTTTTATTTCTCATGAGCATACGGATCATATCAAAGGGCTGTCTGTACTTTCTAAAAAGTTCAATTTACCAGTGTACATTACCAATGGTACTTTAAACGGCTGCAAGTTTGACCTTAGACCTGATTTAATCCGGGCTTTACCAGCGCATCAGGCAATTCTGGTGGGAAACCTTTCTATAACTGGTTTCCCTAAAATACATGATGCTTCAGAACCTTACAGCTTTATGGTTTCCTACGGAGAAACTAATATTGGTGTATTTACGGATTTGGGAGCTGTTTGTGAACAGTTGACGCATTATTTTAAGCAGTGTCATGCTGCTTTCCTCGAAGCTAATTACGATGATGACTTGCTGAGTAAAAGCGCTTATCCATATTTTTTAAAGCAAAGAATCAGCGGAGGAAGAGGTCACTTGTCTAACAAGCTGGCATTAGAGCTCTTTACAGCGCATAAACCCGCTTTTATGAGTCACCTGCTCCTTTCCCATCTTTCCAAAGACAACAACTGTCCGGATCTGGTGGCCGACCTGTTTAAAGAACACGCCGGGGAGACAGCCATCATTGTGGCTTCAAGATATGTAGAAACCGAGGTATATACTATTTCTGAACCTGTAGCTGCTGGTTCATTTTAATCAGCCTTCCCGAAAGCTCAGACAAATCTTTTGCTTCGATTTTTTTGGTAGGGATCACCATAAAGGAAGCCATGCTATCTACATCTCCATCCTTTTTATCATTATACGTTTGCACGATGACATCCTCACCTTTGGTGAGGAAAAACAATCTTCCCGCAGTATCTGTCCCCGCATAATCTAAGCCTTTAAATTTCATCAGGTTAAAGGAGAAATATTCTACTTTTCCATTGGAAAAAAAACGCTTATAACGACAGAATCCACTGTTGGTAACATTAAGTTCGTAGCGTTCGACTTCCTGTTTTTCGGCAGTATGATCGTAGAGTTCAGTCAGCCTTTTCTGAAGATAAACAAGTTCCTCATCCAGAAAGGATTGCACCTTGAAAGCCATAAAAATCAGGCATGACAATACCCAGAGGCATATTTTCAAGTTTAATGTAAACTTTTTCATCATGATCACGTTTTAGAGAAATCAATTTAAATAAATTACTAAATTTGAGGTATGTCTTTTTCTCCACAATCAAAAGTTTGGGTATACCAAAGCAACCGTCCATTTACGGAAACTGAAGCCAATGCTATTCAGCAAAAACTGAATGATTTTACGGCACAATGGAAAGCGCATGGCCATCAGTTAGCTGCCAAAGCCTCCATACTTTACAACTTCTTTATTGTCATTACAGTAGATGAAGCCAGTGCAGGCGCAACGGGGTGTTCTATTGACGCTTCCGTAAGGATAATCAAAGAAATTGAACAGGAATATGGGGTTGATCTTTTCAACAGGTTCAATATGGCCTATAAGATCGACGGACAAATCATTGTGACCAATAAAGAAGATTTTGAAACACTGGTGAGTATTAAGAAAGTAAACCAAGAAACGATTGTTTTCAACAATATGGTACAGACATTGGAAGAATTCCAAACGAAATGGGAAGTTCCTTTTGAACAAAGCTGGCATAGCAAAGTGTTTGCACACTTGCTATAACCAACCAATACTCTACAACCACCTATTAAAAATGGGTGGTTTTTTTATTTATAAATAAGTACTTCTATTTTTCCATCCGCAGTAACGGTACCACGATACATACCAGCGGTATTGAAAGGCATGGCAACATGTCCTTGCTGATCCATCGCAATTAAACCACCATCACCACCCATTCTACCGACCTTTTCTATGGCGGCTTTTGAAGCTTCGACTACGGTCATCTTTTTATATTCCATCATGGCAGAAATATCATAAGCGACTACGTTTCTGATGTAAAACTCTCCCCAGCCTGTACATGAAATTCCTGCGGTTGCATTATTCGCATAAGTACCAGCACCTATAATTGGAGAATCTCCTACTCTGCCGTATTTTTTATTGGTCATACCACCAGTAGAGGTTCCTGCCGCCAAATTTCCTGCTTTATCTAGGGCTACAGCACCAACGGTACCGAATTTATAGTCTTTATTGATGCTGCCTAATTTTTCTGTTTTCTTATTGCCATGGTCGAGTACTGTTTTCACAGAATCCTGTTGAATTGCTTTTTGCAAACCGTCCCAACGTTCCTGAGTGAAGAAATATTTAGGATCTACAATTTCAAGTTTTGCCTGTTTCGCGAAAGCTTCGGCACCTGGCCCAACCATCATCACATGCTCAGATTTCTCCATCACAGCTCTTGCCGCACTGATTGGGTTTTTAATCACGGTTACTCCGGCAACAGCACCGGCCATCAATGTTTTACCGTCCATTATGGCGGCATCCATTTCATTCCTGCCGTCGTGGGTAAACACTGCGCCTTTTCCTGCATTGAATAAGGGTGAATCTTCCATCACATGGATGGCTACCTCTACTGCATCCAGACTTGATTTACCAGATTTAATGGCTTCATAACCGGCCTGAAGTGATTTGGTCAAACCAGCTACATAGGCAGCTTCCTTTTCAGGAGTCATGTTCTTTTTCAGGATGGTCCCGGCACCGCCATGAATCACCATTACATATTTCTGTTGTCCGTATACAGTACTGAAAAAGAAGATCAGTAAGCCAGACAGAAGATAGTTTATTTTAAATCTCATCATCTTATTAACGTTTTTAATGGCCGACTAGCCAGGTAATTATTAAAAATCAAGCGGACCTAACCTGCGCATGTTTTTCATGATCAGGTATTGTCTATGGCGAATATAAGGCGTTGCGTGTTTAGGAGACCAGCGGATTGGATTAGGGAAGCAAGCTGCGATTAATGCGGCCTGTGCTCTGCTCAACTTCCGGCAGGACTTTCCGTAGTATGCCTGTGAGGCAGCTTCAGCACCATAAATCCCATCTCCCATCTCTATTACATTTAGATAGACCTCTAGAATACGTTCTTTACTCCAGAAAATTTCAATAAGTAGGGTGAAGTATGCTTCAAAACCTTTACGAATCCAGGAACGACCAGGCCATAGGAATACATTTTTGGCAGTTTGCTGGGATATGGTACTTCCTCCTTTGATCTTTTTACCTTTCTGATTTCCCGCAAAGGCTTTTTCTATGGCTTTCACATCAAATCCGATATGTTCCAGGAAAAGCTGATCTTCTGCAGATACCGCAGCCCTTTTCATATTGTCGGAAATCTCATCAAAGTCCACCCATTTCTTTTCCATTTTATAGAGTTTACCATCCGCTTTACGCTCGATATTCCTTTGGACCATTAACAAAGTAATAGGGGGATTCACAAAACGATAAAATAGCACCCAGAGTACAGAAACCATCAAAAACCATAGGAATACTTTGGTGATGATGTTGGTAATCTTTTTAAATAAAGGGGATTTAGTTTTACCGGGAGTACGTTTCTTTGTTGCCATTACCCAAAGGTAATAAGATTGGGCAATTCCATATCTGTTGGTTGGAAAAAATGGCAATAAAAAAAGGGCTCTGATGAATCAGAACCCTTTTTTATATCGTATAGATAAGATTACTCAGCTACTACTGCGAAAGGAACTTTAACTTTCACTTCTTTGTGTAAGTTTAAGTTAGCGATATATTCACCAACAAATTTAGGTTCAGTTTCGAAAGTAATACGGCGACGGTCAACATCAAAACCTTGTTGTTTTAATGCGTCAGAAATCATGATAGTGTTTACTGCACCAAAAATCTTTCCTGTTTCACCAGCTTTAGCACCGATAGTTAACTTCACATCTACTAAACGTGCAGCGATACCATCAGCATCTTTCTTAATTTTATCTTGTTTAAAAGCAGCTTGTTTTAAGTTTTCTGCTAATACTTTTTTCGCTGAAGGAGTAGCCAACTGACCAAATCCTTGTGGGATTAAGTAGTTACGACCGTATCCTGGCTTTACATTAACGATATCGTCTTTCTCCCCTAGGGATTTGATATCTTGTTTTAAAATAATTTCCATTTCTCAGCTCCTATTTTAATTGGTCAGCAACAAAAGGTAACAAACCAATATGACGTGAGCGTTTTACCGCTTGTGCCACTTTGCGTTGGAATTTCAACGAAGTACCGGTTAAACGGCGAGGTAAAATTTTACCTTGATCATTGATGAACTTTAACAAAAAGTTTGCGTCTTTGTAATCAATATATTTAATTCCGTTCTTTTTGAAACGGCAATATTTTTTTCTGTTATCGTCCACTTTTGGAGCAGTAACATATTGTATTTGATCTTTAGCCATTATCCTGCAACCTCCTCTTTCTTAGGTTTTTTGTTAAAAGCACCACTGCGTTTCTTCTCATTATACGCAACCGCATGACGATCTAATCTAATGGTAAGGAAACGTAGAACACGCTCATCACGTTTTAGTTCTAATTCCAATTTACTTACTAATTCACCTGAAGATTTATACTCTGTAAGGTGGAAGAATCCGCTTGCTTTTTTCTCAATCGGATACGCTAATTTTCTCAAACCCCAATTGTCCTCTTGAACAATCTCGGCTCCGCTATCAGTGATGATTTTGCTGAATTTGGCTAATGCCTCTTTAGCAACCTCTTCTGATAACAACGGGGTTAGAACGATAACAGTTTCGTACTGATTCATTGTTATGATTAATTTATGTTTATTTCCCGCATTAAATACGGGGATGCAAATGTAGCAATAAATTATTAAAAATCAAATCATCTTAGTGTTTACCAAATAGATAGTTCAAGCCAAATCGGAGTCTTTGTCGCTCTACACTAAAATGTGTGTAGCTAGTCATCGAAGTAGGAACACTATAACCGGCTAACAATTCTATTCTTTTATTCCATACAACCCCTACATTAAGAGGAAATGATAGATAAAATTTATTCAGATCAAGTGGTACATCAACTTTTTTCAAATCATCTGTTAAGATCTCCTTCTCATATTTGAAATTCACCATGTTGTTGATCTTGGAATAATTTAGCCCCGGTCCAAGGCTCAAATAAAGCTTAAATTTATCCGCATTATAGATGTGATACAGCACTGAGGGTGTAAATATCACACTCAATTGATCAAAAGAATGTCCTCCAGCGGTACTGGTCACCTCACTTTTACTCATACCTAGCGCTAGCTCGATACGAAATGCCAGTCTGCGAACTGCAGGATTAGCGAAAAAGTCGACACCAGCACTAAACATTGGCGCTGCAGACATTTTTGATTTCGCATCCGCTGCCGCAAGCAAATGTTGCCCACGAAAAACGGTATTTGCAATATCCAAACTTAAACCTGCAAACCACCTGGATTGCTCAAACTTAGATTTCAGCTGTTGCTGGCCATTAATCAAAGTTGCGGTTTTGATGAGTTCATCTTCTTTATATTTTAACGTTGCTAATCTTCTTTCGTTTGATAAGGTCCATTTGTCATATTTTTTGATCAGAACCAATAACTGACGAGCATATTTCAGATTAGTTATTAACGTTCCAGATGCGCCTTCTTTGTAATAAAGCTGCATCACTAACTCGGTAGGAGTAGTATTCTCCCTATCTGAAATGTAAAACCTATTTTTGATACGGTCAGCATAGGAATATAAGGTAACATTTTGTCCAGTCTGCAATACCTGTAAAAAAACGGTATCCCTCGTTGAGGTGGTATCCACCACAGAGGTAATATTCGAAATATCAACAGAGCCCAAACTGATATCGGCTAAAAACCGTTGATAAGAAGCCCTGTCATCAATATGGCATGCCGCACAGTCTTTTAGGGTATAAGTTGTTGCTGTTGAATTCAAGTCAGTTTTAAAGACGAATGAAACTGGATTTTTCGCTCCTTCTCTATAGTCAATATATCCACGTAGTGTATCTTTCGCATTGGTGACTACATATCCTTTTTGGAAATTAGTCTGAGCATCGGTCATAAAGGGGAAGGCAAAAAAAAGCCAGAAAAGAAAGCGTTTCATAAATAATGTATATGTTTTTTACACAAAACTACACTAATTTTATAAATGTGAAAACTCAAAAAAGCTAAAGTTCCGAATTCTATCATTTTATTTTCCAACAAATCCTCTCTGCTCCATAAAAAATTTATAATTTCGTTGGCGAATGGAGAATTTTATAGTTTCAGCCCGTAAATACCGCCCGGCAACGTTTGAAACCGTTGTTGGTCAACATCACATTACAGGTACACTTAAAAATGCCATCAAGAATAATCAATTGGCTCAGGCTTTTTTATTCTGTGGGCCAAGGGGAGTGGGTAAAACAACTTGTGCAAGGATTCTTGCCAAAACAATCAATTGTACCAATCTGACTCCTGAACAGGAAGCTTGTGGTACCTGTGATTCCTGCGTTTCTTTTCAAACCGGCCATTCTTTTAATTTCCATGAATTAGATGCGGCATCAAATAACTCTGTTGATGATATCCGTAGTTTAATTGAACAGGTTCGTATCCCTCCTCAAGCAGGGAAATATAAGATCTATATTATTGATGAGGTCCACATGCTTTCAGCAAATGCTTTTAATGCTTTCCTGAAGACATTAGAAGAACCCCCATCTTATGCTATATTTATATTAGCAACTACCGAAAAACATAAGATCCTACCAACAATTCTTTCACGTTGTCAGATCTTTGACTTTAACAGGATTCAGGTTGATGATATTTCTAGCTTACTAAATAAAATTGCAGTACGTGAAAACATTAATGTTGAAGCGGACGGCTTACATATTATTGCCCAAAAGGCAGATGGTGGATTACGGGATGCCCTATCCATGTTTGACCAGATCGTTAGCTATACCAATAAAAACTTAACCTATAAGTCGGTAATTGACAATCTGAACATCCTGGATTATGATTACTATTTTAAACTGACTCAATATTTGCTAAGTGCTGATGTGAGCAATGCACTGATCCTTTTTGATGAAATCCTAAACAATGGCTTTGATGGGAATAATTTCATCAACGGATTGGCCAGTCACCTTAGGAATTTACTGGTAGCAAAGGATCCACAGACTACAAAATTATTAGAAGTAAGCGAGAACATTAAACAAAAATACATTAGTCAAAGTCAGCAGACACCCGTTTCTTTTGTACTTACTGCGTTAAATCTTGCCAATCAATGTGATCTTATTTATAAGAATAGCAAGAACCAGCGACTTCAGGTTGAATTGGCACTCATCAAAATGTGTCATATTCCGTCGGCCCTGCAACTTGCTCAACAACCTTCCCAAAACGCTGCAACTGACCAAAATCAGATTAAAAAAAAAACTAATGTAAGTCCGGCCATAGCGCCAACTCCTCCTATTTCATCACCAGGATCAGGATCATCTGAAGTACCAGCAGTAACACCGACACCAATACCTTATCAACAAGAAGATAGTATACCTGTTCTTGCCGAACCTGCACCAAAACCTATTCCGGCTGCAACGGCAAATGCACCCGTAAAATCGCTGACTGCACCTACGGCAAAAATTGCGCTAACACAAAAGATCAACCTGAACGGGAGCAATACCACAGGAACTTTCATTCCTTCATTAACGGATATGAATGCTAAATCTGGGGGTCCAGATAATGATGAGCCAAAATATATTAGTGGAGATGCAAGGGAGTCATTTTCGCAGGAGCAGTTATTGAGCTTATGGAATCAATATGCAGAAACCGCCAAAACTGCAGGAAAGATCAACATCTACACCTTGATGATTGGGGCAGAGCCTCAAATGGAAGGGACAGAAGTGATCGTTGCCAAAGTGGAACATAAACTACAGGAGGGACTTCTACAGGAAGAAATGGTGGATCTGATGAACTTCCTCAGACCCAGATTGAAAAATTTCAGCGTTTCCGTGAAAACTATTCAGGTGGCTCGTGAGGTCATTAATAGACTTTACACCAGTACTGAGAAGTATCAGTTTTTGGTGGATAAGAACCCGAAATTAGATGAGTTCCGCCGCAAGTTTAACCTTGATGTAAACCCTTAATTTTCTTTTTCGTTTCTGGAGTATCATTTATGGGATATCCTTCTTCATCAAGATCTTCACGTTCATCTTCGAGCGTTCTTCCTAGCAATTGGTCTTCAGGAGCAAGTACTACAATTTCCCCGTTATCAATGTGCATACCGGCTTCCTCCAGGTTTTCACCAATTTGCTCGTCATCCTTATACTCAGTACCGATATAGGGATTGGCTTCATCATAAGAAGAAATACTATCTTCGCCGTTAGGGGCAGAAGTGTCGTATGGCAAGGGATGGTCGTATTCCTTTTCAGGGCTTTTCACATCAAACACAAAACTATTTTTATCCTTATCATAAGCTAAATTGTCGAAATCCTTAGTCTCTCCCAGGTCTGTCGGATGAAGTTTATCCTTTTTTTCAGTACTCATAACGATCTAATTATACCATCATAACGTTATAAAATCTTTAATTGTTTTTGGATATTCTTATAAAATGAAGCTATAAACTCAAAATTGATATTCAAGATATGTCTGTACAAAAAATTAAAACAAGCCTAGCGGCAAACCTTTGAAAGTAAAAACCAATATCAGCTATAATAAAGCTCAACATTGCTTATAAATAGGAATTACCAGATCGTTTTCTTTGGGTATAAATTATAGCTTTGTTTTCGATGAGAACATTTTTAGCAGCATCGCTGGTATTCCTTTCTTTTTCAGCTATCGCACAGAAGCAGGATACTACAAAAAGATTAGAAGAAGTAGAAATCAGACCCTATTTTTCTACACAACCTTTATTAAGGGCTACCGGATCTATCGGTTTTATTGACCGTTCTTTGCTTCAAAAGCAAGCTGGTGGTTCTTTCATAGCCGCGATGAACACTGTCCCCGGAATACGTATGGAAGAACGTTCTCCAGGTAGTTACCGTTTATCTATTCGCGGAAGTTTACTCCGCTCTCCCTTCGGGATCAGAAATGTAAAGATTTATTTCGACGAATTCCCTTTAACAGATGCTGGAGGAAATAGTTACCTCAATGCCTTAGACGTTGCTGCAATAAATCGCATTCAGATCCTGAAAGGACCACAAGGAAGTCTTTTTGGTGCGAACTCAGGAGGAGTCGTCCTGATTCAATCGCAGCAATCCAGTGCAGACAGTATCCCTGCAACTTTAAGACTGGAAGCAGGTTCCTATGGCACCTTTCGCCAAAGCCTTTCTGTAGGAAAGCAATTTAAGAAATATAGCATTAACCTAAGCCAGGCTTATCAGCGTAGTGATGGCTATCGCGACCATAGTGGTATGGATCGCAAATATTTCCAGGTAACACAACAACTTGACTATAGTAAGCGAAATAGCCTGAAAGCATCAATTTACTATTCAGATCTACATTACAATACCCCCGGAGGATTAAATATAGAGCAATATCTTGATCGCCCAACAGCTTCAAGACCCGCTGCAGGCCCAATCAAAAGCGCCATAGCGCAAAAGGCTGGAATTTACAGTAATACCTTATTCGGTGGACTTTCCAACGATTGGATCATTAATGATCATTTTAAGCATGTTGTTTCAGTTTTTTCTTCTTACACCGATTTTAAGAACCCTTTCATCACTAATTACGAAAAAAGGAAAGAGTTAACTTTAGGACTACGCTCCTATCTGGAATACCAAAGGCAAACTACCAGGTTAAATTACAGGTTTAACATAGGACTAGAAAGTTCACAAACTTCATCTGATATTGTCAATTACAACAATAATCTGGGAAAACCTGCAGCACTTAAGGCCAGCGACGAGTTAAAAGCTGCGTCAAACTTTGCATTTGTTCATCTGAACATCGATTTCCTAAACAAATGGCTATTTGAATTATCTACCAGCGGTAATCTGTACCAATACACCTATCAAAGCATCGCCCCTATAGCAACAGCTAAAAAAACCAACAAGTTTGATTTTCAACTGATGCCAAGAATTGCTTTATCCTATTTACTTAGTCCTGATCTTTCTTTACGTTCGGCTATAAGCAAAGGTTATTCTCCACCCACAATAGCAGAAATAAGGGCTTCGGACCAGGTCATCAATGTAAATTTACAACCAGAATCGGGCTGGAATCATGAAATAGGTATTCGTTATCAAGATCCCAAACGCAGGTTCAATATTGACCTGACTGGATTTTATTACCGTCTTCAAAATGCCATCGTTAGGCGCTTAAACCAGAACGAAAACGAATATTTCATCAATGCTGGTGGCACCAAACAGTGGGGATTAGAAAGTTCATTTTCTTTATGGATTGTCCCAGGCAACTCTTCCAAATTCATTCGTGGTTTACAATTTTCCAATGCAATTACTTTAAGCAATTTTAAGTTTGAACATTATGCAGATAATGTTGGTGATTACTCCGGAAATCAATTGACAGGCGTCCCAAAACAGGTAGTAATTAACAGTATCGACTTACAGTTACCAGGAAAATGGTCTTTATTTGCACTGTATAATTACACATCAAGTTTACCTTTAAATGATGCCAATACCGTGTATGCAAAACAATATCATTTGATTCAAACTAGAGTTAGCTGGAAAACCCTAAAAATGGGCAATCTTCCTTTAGAAATATTTGCCGGCATCGATAACCTATTAAACGAAAGATACAGCCTTGGGAACGACTTAAACGCAGTGGCGGGCCGCTATTACAATGCTGCTGCAGGTAGAAATTACTATGCGGGGCTTTCCTTACAGTTGAAAAGGAACTAAACATTTCGAGCTATTGCCAGCCATTGCCCGAAATGTTTTTCATATATTTCAAACTTCCTGTATTTAAGAATCTGTTTGGAGAACCAGTTCCAAATGGTTAACAAAGATTTCGGTACTAGATCGCTGCTCTCCCAACTTATCAGTATAGCTTTGTACTTTTAAGCTCCCTTCAATACTTAGTGCGATCCCTTTTTTAATAAGCAGTTCAGCCAGCTCTGCTTTTTTATTCCAGAACACCAAATTGAACCATTGCGTCTGACAAACAGCCTCTCCGCTTTGGTTCTTATAAAACTCATTGATGGCCAAACTCACTCTTGCAACTTTTTTTTCTCCTGCAAAATTAATAACAATAGGATCTGCTCCTGCAAGGCCTGTTAAACAAACACTGTTTTTAAAACTCTTCATCTTCTTCCAATTTATAAATGTTAATCATCGGTAACCACCCTGATTACCAACCAAGTCTAACTACCATATTATTTTGAAGATAACCAAGCTTAATTACTAATAATTTTAGCAAAAACAATAATGACGTATCCTGAAAAGCAAACAGCGAATAAAAACCCAAACAAAATGGCATGAAATCTAACATTTAAATGCTGGAGATAAATGATATCTTAGTCATTAAACTCCTTAAATTATGCATAGACATCTCAGCTTTCTACTTCTTTTCTTATGCTGCTGGAACTATAATACATTTGCGAAGAAAAAAAAGATTCTGGTATTTTCGAAAACTTCTGGCTTTCATCATTCTTCCATTAAGGAAGGAGTTATTGCCTTACAAGAATTGGCTAAAGCACATAATTTTATAGCAGATACCACCACTGATGCCAAAAAGTTCAATACACAGCATTTAAAACAGTATGCAGCAATTGTATTTTTAAATACCACAGGTGATGTATTTGACACTCAACAAGAAAAAGCTTTTGAAACTTATATCAAATCAGGTGGTGGTTTTGTTGGGGTACATGCCGCTACAAATACTGAATTCGATTGGCCATGGTATGGCAAATTAGTGGGTGCTTACTTTGTAAAACATCCTGCACCACAATTTGCAAACTTAAAAGTTATTGACACAAAAACCATAGCAACCAGCCATTTGCCAGAGATCTGGAATAGAAAAGACGAATGGTATAATTTTAGAGACATTTCCCCTGACCTCCATATCCTAATCAATGTCGACGAAAGTAGTTACAAAGGTGGTAGTAATGGAGCAAATCATCCAATGGCCTGGTACCAGGATTTTGATGGTGGAAGGGCTTTCTATACCGGATTGGGGCATACGGCAGCCTCTTATACTGATCCTTTATTTCTGCAGCACTTATGGGGTGGGCTACAATATGCCATGGGTATCAAGAAAATGAAATAATGATCCTTATTTTAAAGCGCCTGGGCTCGCATTTTTTGGATGCTTTCTTTTTCTAAAGAGCGGTTTTGCCGGATAATGACGGTGTCGCATATTATTGAATATCAAGGCTACCAAAAACAGAATCATAACGCCAGTAAAAACCGGAGATAAAACATATAAATACCCCATCTCCTTGATCTTTGCACCACCAGTAACGGCAATTAATGCTGTTGCTCCACCCGGAGGATGAAGTGTCTTAGTAATCTGCATAGCCACAATAGAAAGGGAAACCGCTAAAGCCCCTGCAATCCAGACCTCATTGGGAATAACTTTCAATACCGTAACGCCTATAATAGCACAAATTACATGTCCACCGATCAGGTTTCTAGGCTGTGCCAGTGGACTATTAATTATTCCATAAATCAATACAGAAGAAGCACCAAATGAACCAATCATAAATAAATTGTCATTTGCAACCATGTATTGACTATTCAATAAGCCAATTAATCCAATTCCCACAAAAGAGCCAATGAAAGTTAGTATATGCTCTTTTGCATCAATTAAGGTTTCACGATACAATACGTATCTCGCTCTTCGATAATGTTTTCTTATAATTTGTCTAGGCATCCGAATCTATATTCGCGACAAAAATACCACAATCTGATATGAAAATATAGTAACTGAATAGTCATTATTTTCATAAAGCTTTACTGAGGAGAGTGAAAATACCAATACCTTTCAATGGGCTAGCTTGAGATAAAATCAATTGAAAGGTATTGGTATTTGGCAGAAAACGCATTATATTATCCCTAAAACATGGTATTACTACCAAAGTCAAGCAACACTAATAGTTAGTAGCCAGCTGTAAATCTCTGTTTTAGATGTTTAGATTGTTCTAACTCATCAACAATGGCTACTGCTAAATCCTGTACGGAAAGTGATGATCTTCCAGCTTCATCAAATACCGGGCTCTCTGTACCTAAGCGATATTTACCAGTACGTCCTGTAGTGATAGCTGGATGCATTTCTATAGCCGGGCTAAAGAATGTCCAGTCTAATTCTTCTTCCTTTTTAAGGGTATTCAGGTAATCTCTGGCAGCTGTTGCACCAGCCTTATAATCTGCAGGGAAATCAGGACCGTCTACCAATTGATTCCCGTTAATGAATAAACTACCAGCGCCACCAATCACGATTAAACGTTTCAGACCGGTATCCTTTACTGCTTTTTGAATGGCTTCAGAACCTGCAACAAAATCATCGTAAAGATTTGGATTTGTCCAGCCCGCATTAAAAGCACTGATGACCGCATCAGAACCTTTGATGACTGCCGACAACTCTTCGGTATTTAATACATCCAGGGCTTTCACACTTAGTTGAGCATTACTTTCTTTTACATTTGCTGCAGTCCTTACAATTCCTGTTACCTGGTGACCGCGGTTTAACAGTTCGGTTAATAAATGTGATCCTACAAAACCACTTGCTCCAATTAATGATACTTTCATGTTTTCTATATTATTTAAAGATGTTATTTATAGCCCTATATTGTAATATTATTTGTTACAGTTAAGGTCAAAAAAAATCAAATGAACTGTTTACTGAAATCAGCCAAAGTTTTCTTAGACAATTCCTGAATTAAAACCTGTTCTGTGCTATCATATAAGGTATTTAGATGTTGATTGATTTGTTTACCTACCGGGCATTGTGGATTAGGATCATTTTTGGAAGTACCTAACAAATTATTTTGTCTTACAGCAGCATAAACCTGATCTAAAGTAATACTATTTGCTGATTTCGCCAAGAAACTTCCTCCATTCTTACCTTCTTTACTTTCTACAAAGCCTTGATTTCTAAGGTTAATTAATTCCTTCCTTACCAAAACAGGGTTAATATTAATGCTTCCCGCAATATAATCCGAAGACAGTAACTCCCCATTTGCTTTTTCCAGCAAAGTCAGGATGTGTAAAGAAATAGCAAATCTTGCGTTGTTCATTCTGTAATTATTTTTATTACAGTACAAAGGTAGAGGAATAATTGTTATTTCCAAAAAATATTTTGAAACCATACATAAGTTTAACTTTGCGGCATCTACTCGAATAAATTATGAAATACCGCTTTTCCTCATTATACCTTTCATCTTTCTTTTTGCTACTACTCGGTTTAACCACGCTCCTTTCTTGTCAAAGGAAAAGCAAGGCTGATACTGCTTTCTATTACTGGAAGCAGACCTTCTCCCTTGACAATCCACAACAAGAAATACTGAAAGAAGCAGCAGCTCATAAATTATACCTCCGGTTTTTTGATATAAAATGGGATAGTAAAGAAAACCGGGCATATCCGGAAGCCGTGATTAATTTTAAACAGAAAATGGATTCAACTCAGGTTATTCCTGTGATTTTCATTACCAATCAAACTTTTGAAAAGTTAAATCTGTCGGGAGTGGATAGCCTGGCGAATCATGCGCATCAACTAATCCGTCGACTCGCCAGCTCAAACCAAGTCCATTATAAAATAGTACAATTTGACTGCGACTGGAGTTTGGGTACAAAAGATAAGTATTTTCAATTCCTAAAAACTTTCAAAACCATTAGTCAGAAGCAAATGGAAGCGACCATCAGGTTACATCAGATCAAATATCAAATCAGAACTGGTGTTCCTCCAGTGGATCGCGGTGTCCTTATGTTTTATAATATGGGTAAAATCTCAGCAAGACCAGAAGACCCGAACTCGATTTACAATGCAAAAGATGCAGAAGCTTACATCAGTCACCTTCCTAAGTATCTTTTACCCTTAGATATCGCCTTACCTCTGTTTTCCTGGTCTATTCACATTAGGAATGGTTCAGTCATTCAGGTATATGGTAAAATTGGGAAAGCCATTCTAGCTGATCAGAATAATTTTCAACCTACTTCAAATGAAAATGTCTTTAAGGCTCGTAGAAGTTTCTTTACGGAAGGAGTTTATGTAAAAACTGATGATCTTTTCAAACTGGAAGAAACAAACAAGAATCTTTTATCTGAAGCCGCAACACAATTGGCCAAACATTTGAGCAAAGATGAAAAACGAACTATTATTTATTATGAAATCGGGAATCTCGACACAACTGTGTTTAAAGCCAAAGATCTTCAGGAAATTTCTGCCAGGTTTTAAGTTACAATTCTCTTCCATTCGTATCTTAGCCGTCTAGCTTATTAAGCAATAATAAGCTAGACCAATACTAACATTTAACATCGAAAAACACTAATATTTATACATAATAGCATACCACTACCTCCTATGAAATTGCTAAATTCAACAGCCAAATTGTTAAAACGTTACCTTCCCAAAAAGTTTTTGATCATTCTAACAGCATCCAGTCTATCCCTTGCCGGAGTAGTTTGGGCATGTTCGGATTATGGCTATGACGATGATTATTCCAGCTTTAGTCCGGAAGCATTCGTTGCCAAAGAATATACTCCTTTCTTCTATTCTGATTTCTCAGCCTATTATACGAAAGACTACAATTACAACGATGATAATTCGAATACCCGGTTCAATGATCAAATTGTAAAGGAATGGTCTGATTATTTCGGAGAAAAATTAAGCAAGGCTGATCTTCAATATCTATTATTACGTGCTTCCGAAAAAGGCGTTGATTCCGTCTATCAGAACTACAAGGGCAAAATTGAAAGCCTTCCTGACAGTCTACCACAATTAAGGCGACTGAAAATAAATAAAAAGCAATTGAATGCCTTCTTCGACTACCTTCTACTCGCAAAGAAAAGCGAGACCTATGCTGCAGGGTATAGAAGTTATTACTATTGGGATGAAAAACAGGAGTTCAATGTTCCTGAAACTTTAGAAAAGGACTTACTTCTTGCTTTAAAGAAAGCGAAAGATCCTTTCATAAAGCAAAGGTTATGGTTTCAACTCGTTCGTTATTACTATTTCCAGGAAAGAAGTGCAGGAGTAAAAGCCTTAAAAGACGCCTCTACTATCAATTCATTTAATCTGTACAAAGATATTTTCCCAAAAAACATGATGTATTACAGAACTTTAGGGTATGTAGCCGGCAGACATTATTATGCAGGCGATTATGCAACTTCCAACTATCTGTTTAGTCTTTGTTACAACTATTCCAATGAAATGAAGATTCCTGCAAAATGGTCCTTCCGCCCAAATGCTGATGCAGATTGGAAACAAAGTTTGGAAATGGCTAAGACAGCAGAGGAAAAAATTACCCTTTGGCATTTAATGGGTATATATTATGATACTGAAAGAGCCATTCCTGAAATTGTTGCCTTAGATCCTAAATCAGAAAAGCTGGATCTATTGCTCAGCAGAGCAATAAACATTACAGAATCTGGTTTCCGAAATTACTATGGTGGAAAAGAGGACTCCACATCAATGTTAAAGAAAAACACTGCTTTAATCAGTGGTATTGCCTTAAAAAATAACACCAGCAAACCCTACATCTGGAATCTTGCTGCAGGGTATCTAAACTTCATGGGTAAAAACTATGGAGCCGCAGCCAAATTTTACCAAACTGCGAAAACACAATTGCCAACAGACAATAAGCTATTAATGGCACAATATAAGATCCTGGATTGGGGATTATACGTACGACAATTAAAAAAGATTGATGCAGCAGCAGAAGCTAAAATGGTAGAACCTCTAAACTGGTTTGCTAATCTTAAAGAAGGAAAAGATACCATCCCTGACCTTAGATTCTACCAATCTCTAAATGAAAGTCTGGGGATAATTTCCGATTTGTATAAAAAACAAGGAAATCCGATTAAAGCTAATATTTTCAGAAGTTACAATGAGTTCTATACCAACAACCAACAGATTGAGCAATTAAAAACCTTGATGTCAAGTGAAAAACAGAGCTCATTTGAAAAAGCCATGTTGCGTTATTATCCTTATAAACTGGATGATCTTTATTTTTACCAGTCCACAGCCCTGGTCTTTCAGGACCAGCCAGAAGCAGCAATTTCTTTCCTGGCAAAAAGTACCCGTCAGTCAGACACCTTACAAGCGAATCCATTCAATATGCGTTTAAATGACTGCCATGATTGTGATCATCAAATGGCACAATCTAAAAAGTTTACGTCTATGGAGTTACTTCGGATGATGAAAAATATGAAAGCAGAAATTAAAGCCGGTCGAAATGTATACAATAATGCTTACCTATTGGCCAATGCTTACTACAACATTAGCTATTATGGTAATAACCGCGGTTTTTACGTTTCTGACCTCACCGATACTTATGGCAGTAGTGCTTTCAGTGTTCCGGCCCCCTTCAGACCAATGTATCTTTCTGGAAAACTTGCTGAAAAGTATTACCTGACCGCCAGGTTAGCAACAAAGAACAAGGAACAGCAAGCACGTTGTACTTTCATGGCCAGTAAATGCGAGCGCAATGAAAGTTATAACCGTTCTTATGATCTTCCTGAAAATAAAAAAGCAAACTATTGGAGTGTAGAAACGAACCCAATCTATTACGGGCAAAATTTCTCTCTGCTGGCTAAACAATATGCGGATACCAGATTTTATCAGGAAGTGATTGCAGAATGTGGTTACTTCCGTCAGTACTTAAATTCGCTAAACTAATAAAGCAGAATTGATGGCTACAAAACCAATTGTTGAACTGATTACGGCATGGGCCGATTATGAAAGCAAGAATCCCGCTGCAAATGCAGCGGAATTCTGCAGTCACTTTTTAATGGAACATAAAGGGCAGAATCTACCCGATAAAACTCCGGTTACGTTAGAAGATAAAGACGCGGACCAAGAGCTAGCCAGTCTCATCAGTCAATTAAATGCCATTCATGGCATCTATGCAAAGGCCGTATTAAAAGAATTTCCAGGGATTGAGTTGGAATGGTTTTACTTCATGAAGGCCATTGACAGGTACCAGGAAGCCAGAAAATCCGATATCATTGCTGCCGTATTTTTTGAACAATCTACGGGAATTGACATCCTCAATAGAATCAAAAAGGCAGGATTACTGACAGAGAGAAGTGATCCTACAGATAAAAGAGCGAAACTTGTCAAGTTGAGCATAAAAGGAGAAAAGCTCTTACAGATACTACATCAAAGTTTATTCAAAGCAGATGAGTTATTATTTCAGGAACTTTCAGCTTCGAATAAAAAGCTCCTGATCAATTTATTAGGTGATACACAGAAAAAACATCAGGTCTTGATTTCTGAAAACAGACACAAGCAACAACAGTCGATTACCAAAGATGAATAGCGCAAGTTTCGGGTTTCATCCCTCTTGTACATCTATTAATTTTGAGGTATAAATTTCAAACCATGGAAACATCAAATCAAATCGATTACCAGAGAATTGAAAAGGCTATTGAATACTTAAAGATGAACTTTAAGGAGCAACCGTCTTTAGAAGCCATCGCCAGTCATGTTCATTTAAGCCCTTTTCATTTTCAGCGCATGTTTAAGGAATGGGCAGGTGTAAGTCCAAAGCAATTTGTCCAATACCTCAGCATAGAATATGCGAAAGGAATCTTAAAAGAACAAAATGGAAATTTAGCCGATGTAGCGTATGAAACCGGATTATCAGGCACTAGTAGATTACATGATCTTTTTATCAAAATTGAAGGAATGACTCCAGGAGAATATAAGAATGGTGGACAACAACTGCTGATTAATTATAGTTATGCAGAAAGCCCTTTTGGATCACTATTGGTTGCCTCTACCAGTAAAGGCATCTGTTATATGGCTTTTTCGGATGATTCAGATCAGGCATTTGCAGAACTGCAACAACTCTTTCCAAATGCGAATTATCAACAGTTGCTGGATCAATTACAGCAAAATGCACTTCATATATTCAGCACAGACTGGAGTAGATTATCCGAAGTAAAACTTCATTTAAAAGGAACAGATTTTCAGATTAAAGTATGGGAAACACTATTGACTGTGCCTTCAGGTGGCTTAGCTACTTATGCTGATATTGCCAATATCATCAAGAAACCAACGGCCAATCGTGCAGTAGGTACTGCTGTTGGGAGCAATCTGGTAGCTTTTTTAATTCCTTGTCACAGGGTGATCAAATCAACCGGGGAATTGGGGCAATATCATTGGGGGGCTACCAAGAAAACAGCTATGATAGGTTGGGAAGCGGCAAGAAATACAATATCCAAGTGAAAAATGAGATTAATACATTTGAAACAGGCTACTATACTCTTTTAGAGAGGGTTCTCCATAAATAAAACACCAGGTAACTTTCCCATCCTTTATAGGCAGAAAAGAAAGCTGCAATTTCGGAAGCATCTTTTTTATCCTTAATGATCCCCAAATTGATCAACGCATTTAATAGTCCCGCATCACCATGAGGAATACAAGACCGCTCTTTTAAACTTTTCATTAAAGCATAGTTAGCGGTCCAAATCCCCACCCCCTTTATATTGGTCAATGCTTTTTGACGGTCAACAAGATCTGGCTCCATTTTCAATGAATCTTTACTGAGGGTTTGATCAGCGAAAGCCTGTGCAATTTTCAGGAGATAGCTTGCCTTACTTCTAGAGAATTGCATTGCTTGCAGGTCTTCCTGGCCTACATTTACCAAGACTTCCGGTGTGGGGAATAGGAAATAACGACTTCCATTAAAATCCATTGTTTCTCCATACCGTTCTACAAGTTTTCTTTTCAGCTTGTACGCAAAAGTTAAATTAATCTGCTGACCGATGATCGCCCAACAAACTGCTTCAAACAAATCAGGAATACCGATCAACCGCAGACCATAATACGCTTCTTTCATAAAAGACAAGCGTGGATCTTTAGCAATCACTGCATAAAAAGGCTTGAGGTCTAGTTGCAGATCAAACCACTCATCCAGATAATTCCTCAACTTGGCTTCTTCAATAAGAGATAATGATCTGTTTAAAACAGAAACCTTTAAATGTTGTGATTCTTCCCGAACATTTGGTCCTCTTTCAATTTGAACCAGTGCCAATCCCTCCTCAAAGATCAGCGCCCTTGTCACCCCATGCTTATCCACCTGATATAAACAATCGTCAAATCCCCGATCTAAAAACCAAAGACATTCACCGAAATCAAAATCAGCCGGGATAGGCAAGAGAAAACACGTTATAGCCATCTCACAAAAATAGTCATTTGACTATAAAATTAAATCCGATTCTTGCTAAATCAAGCCCCTGAACCTGATTACAACAATGACCAGGTTGTGCGCTAACATTATTAATCCGACCTTTGCGCCATAATTTAATTGCTGTAACTAACCATGTCTTCAAAATTCTTATTTCTATATAAAGCGATTTTCCTGATTATTCTCCTCACCTTTTCTATCAACAAAGATTCTAGGGCACAGGAAATTGTAGAAATAAATGACAACATTAATCAGCATATCTTTTCATTTAAACAGATTGAGATGCTTTCGGATACTTCCGGAAAACTCAATTTTGATCAGATTCGTAGTAAAGCCATTTCGCAGCAGTTTAAACCAAGTAAAACCAGTACCCCTCAAACCACTAAACTAAATGCTGTTTATTGGTTCCGTATCAATATCAAAAACAACAGCAAAGCAGAAAAATACTTCTTACTTGAGTTTTTCGACCAGACCCTTGACCATGTTACCGCATATATCCCAGAAAAAGGCGGCAGTTACAAAGTCAAAGAATTTGGCGATCAATTCCCTTTCCATGAAAGGAAACTCCAACATAAAAACTTCGAGTTCTACCTAAGCAATGATAACGACGAAGTACAAACCTATTACTTTAAAATCCAGTCCTCTCAGATTGGTGATGCCATTATTGTGCTGCGATCCGTTGACTGGTTCATCTCTTATGCACTAGACGAATACTTTTACTTTGGTATATTTTATGGAATGATCCTCGTGTTTAGCTTTTACAACCTGATCATGTTCATTGCTATGCGCCAAAAGCAGTACTTATACTATGTGCTTTACAACCTCAGCGTTGGCTTTTTTGAAATGAGTACAGATGGTATTGCTTACCAGTATTTATGGCCAAACCAACCGGAATGGAACCAAATCGCCTATGCCCTGGCCTTATATGCGGTCAGTATTTTCGCGCTGCTCTTTACCCGGGAATTGTTATTCGTAAAGTCAAAAGCACCAAAACTAAACCGTCTCATTTTAGGGGTGATTATTCTGAGAACCTTGTGGTTTTTATACTGCCTACTGTTCAATCAGAATCTTTTCAGCTATAAATTTATCGATGCCATCCCATTGTCAGTTGCCTTTTTTACCGGGATATACATTTACAAACAAGGCTATCTTCCTGCTCGATTCTTTGTATTGGGTTACAGCTTTCTATTTTTAGGCTTCTTGCTCAAGTTTTTAATCATGCTACATTTCTCCTTTTTAAACTTTGGAGTGATCAGTTATTATAGCCTGAGCTTCTGTTTTATCCTAGAAATGGTGTTCCTTTCTTTTGCCATTGGCGATAAGGTGAGTATCCTGAAAAAGAAAAAAGACATTGTACAAAGGCAGATGATTCGTCAGATGGCAGAGAATGTGAAGTTGAAAGACACCTTAAACCAGGAATTGGAAAGTCAGGTGGAAGAACGCACCCGGGAAGTGTTTCACAAATCCCTGATCATTGAGGCCAAAAATGCAGAATTACTGGATGCGAACGACCGATTAAAACAACAGGCAGAGGAGATTTCGAGAATGAATACCTTATTGGAGCAAGACAATCAGGAGCTACAAACCAATGTAGAAAAGGTTACGCGCGACAGGGTCATGTCTACTGATGTAGATTTTGAAGAGTTCAGTAAAATCTATCCGGATAAGGAAAGTTGTAATTTATTCCTGTCGGACTTGAAATGGAAAAATGGATACCATTGCAGAAAATGTAAGAACGACCATTATTATAACGGACACATTGCCTACAGCAGAAGGTGTAGCAAATGTGGATATGAGGAATCTGTCACCAGCTTCACTATATTCCACAATACCAGGATTCCAATTGTGAAAGCCTTTTATATGGTTTTCCTGGTTTATTCTTCGAAGGGAAAAATCTCTTCTCATAAACTCTCCGAGATCCTGGGCATTCGTCAAAGCACCTGCTGGACTTATGGATCCGGCATTAAACAGGTGATGGATGAGCGAAAATCTCAGCTTAAGAAAGCCAATAAAAACGGCTGGAGTCAGCTGGTTTTAGACTAAACACAGTCGATAATTCTGAAAATTCACGCTTCCACAGGATACAATCCGGTGATTTGACATTTTTTTTACTTGTTTAAGACAAGGGTACTTAAGCGTATCAGATCAACTCTATGGTCTGGCCCGCATCGAGCCACTATGCACTGTATACCAGCACTTAAGCCCATTTACAGCCTACGGTACTAAAGCGTATCAAAACCAACACAACAATCTAATTATCAGATAATTAGCTTAAATAAATCATCCTAACTACTAGGAATTAACACAAAATCAACGTTAACTTTATCACATCAAATTCATTAAACAAAAGCAAAAATTATGAGAAAAAAGTTTACTCTTTTTATCCTTAGCTTACTCTGTAGCATCTCTATGAGTATGGCGCAGGAGCTTAACGTTAAGGGAGAGGTGAAGGACGAAAGCGGTCTACCACTTCCAGGTGTTTCTGTTAAAATTAAAGGAACCACCAAAGGTGCAATGACAGCTGGGAATGGAAAGTACACACTGACTGCCCCAGGCAATGCTACTTTAGTTTTTTCTTTTATTGGTTATAAAACTATTGAGCAAGCCGTAAACAATAACACGACTGTTAACGTGAACTTATCCGAAGACAATAATGAATTGAATGAGGTAGTAGTGATTGGTTACGGAACTACCACTAAGAAAGACCTCACCACAGCAGTGACCACGGTATCTTCTAAAGACTTGAAGAATCAGCCAATCACCAACCCTTTACAAGCAGTACAAGGTAGAGCGGCAGGTGTACAGGTTACCGCACAATCTGGTAAACCAGGTGCAGAGATTGCAATCAGCATTCGTGGAAATACTTCCATCACTGCTTCAAACAGTCCACTGTATGTAATTGACGGGGTAACTTCTAGAAATGCAGGTTTTCTAAATCCAAATGATATAGAATCTTTAACCATTTTAAAAGATGCAGCAGCAGCAGCCATTTATGGATCAAGCGGTGCGAATGGTGTAGTCTTAATCACTACTAAAAAAGGTGTTTCCGGCAAAGTGAAAGTAGAATTCAATGCTTTCACCGGTATTTCAAATTTCTGGCGCAAACAAGATGTGCTAAATGCAGATCAATATATTGATTTGATGAAAGAACTGGGCTACACCTCTTATGGTGATGGCAGCAATACTGACTGGCAGAAAGAAACTTTCGGCACAGGTAAACAAAACCAATATCAGGTATCCTTATCTGGTGGCGGCAATGGCGGTAATTTTTATCTTTCTACTGGCTACCAGCAAGACAAAGGTATTGTAGCTCCTGCACAATTAGACAGGTATACGGTTAACTTTAACGGGTCGCAAGTAGCTACACCATGGTTAAAATTCACTGGAACCGCAGCTTTAACTGCAAGAAATTCTATTGATGTGACCGACAATGCAGGTGTTGCACGTGGTGGTACCATTCTATCTACATTAACTACGCCATCAACAATTGGTATTTACAATCCTAATGGGACTTATACTACTATTCCAAATTCTGGTGGCTGGGACAATCCAATTGCTCAGGCCTTTGGTGCTAAGAATAAAAGCAGAAACTTCCGCTTCATAGGTTCATTCGGTGGAGAGATCAAATTCACTAAAGATTTGATTTTCAAATCAACGATCAGTACAAATGTAAACCAGAACTATTACGACTATAATCTTGATGCCTTCAAAACTACCTACGGGCGTGCAGAAGGTGGGATTTATAGAAACAATAAAACCAATGACAATGTATGGTTGAATGAAAACATTTTGACTTATACCAAAAACTTTGGTAAAAATGCATTTTCAGCAACTGGTGGTTATACCCTGCAATCTTCAGATTACAAATACGTAGAATATGAAGAAAACAGATTCTACAAACCACAAACAGATCAGAAAAATGATAAACCAGTTGTTGTTCCTAAAGTTCCACAAAGAGCTCAATGGTCAAAACAGTCTTACTTAACCAGAGTGACTTATGCTTACGACAGCAAATACTTATTGAGTGCTAATTTCAGGGCTGATGGTTCTTCCCGTTTCAGTGAAGACCAACGTTTCGGATATTTCCCTTCTGCTTCTGCAGGCTGGAGAATCTCTGGTGAGAACTTCCTGAAAGACAGCAAAATGATCAATGACTTAAAAATCAGGGGTAGCTGGGGTAAAGTAGGTAACGATGAAGGTATCGGAGATTATGCATGGAGAAAACTTTATGAAGAAAATGCACAGGGTGATTATAACCTAACCAACCTAAAAAATACAGGGCTATCCTGGGAAACGACTACCCAGAGCAATATTGGTTTGGATTTAACGATGTTAAACAACAGAATTACATTCACTGCTGATGCTTACCTGAAAAAAACCGACGATTTATTGATCAAAGTACAACTGCAGCCATCAGCGGGATTTGCGGAACAAGCTTATAATGTAGGCTCAATGGAAAACAAAGGGATGGAGTTTACACTATCCACTAAAAACGTAGATAAAGAGAAATTCAGCTGGTCTACAGATATGAACATCTCTTTCAACAAAAACAAAGTAACCAGTTTAGGTACTTCTACTCCATCACTTGATTTCGGTGGTATTTCCTCCCGTACTTCAGCTGTGCGTGTAGTGGCAGGCAGACCATTGGGCAGCTTCTACGGATTTAAATATACAGGCGTAGATGCCGAAGGTAAAGCTACTTATGAAGACTTAAACAACGACGGCAAGATTGATGAGAACAATGACAGAACTTTTATTGGTTCTGCACAGCCTGATTTTATCTATGGGATGACCAATAATTTCCGTTATGGCAATTTCGGATTAAACGTTTTCTTCCAGGGCGTTCAGGGCAACCAGATGTTCAATGCTTCCAGAATTGATTTAGAAGGTCTAAACGACTCTAAAAACCAATCTACAGCTGTATTGGATCGTTGGACACCACAAAACACCAATGGAAGTATTCCAAAAGCAATCAGAGGAAATACTGACAACTCTCGTACTTCCAGCAGATTCATAGAAAATGCTTCTTACCTGCGTCTAAAAACGGCCACCCTTTCTTACAATTTCAGTGATGCTTTCCTTTCTCGTATGAACATGAGCAGACTAACCGTATTTGTGACTGGTTACAACTTGCTCACCTTTACCAAATACAAAGGCTTAGATCCTGAAGTGAGTCAATATGGCGCAAACGGCCCAAGTATGGGTGTGGATTATGGTACCTACCCACAAAGCAGAAGCTTCCTGTTAGGTGTAAACGTTGGATTTTAATAACAATAGACATGAGAATTAAATTATATTCAATTTTAGCAGTTGCAGCCCTGACTATCGGGGTACAAACCAGCTGTAAAAAAGATTTTTTAGATAAGAACCCATTCAACCAAAAAACCCCAGAAGAGGCTTTTGTAGACCTTAAAGGCGCTGAAAAGCTACTTGGAGGTGCTTATGGAGGAATGTACAACAATACCCATATCTGGGATTTCATGCTCAATGGAGATGTGATTGCAGATAACGCTTATGCTGGTGGTGATAATCCTGCGATGTTCCAAATGGATGAGTTTCGCGTCAACTCTACCAATGAAGTATTGGAAAGAGATTGGTCAGAACTGTATTCACAGATTAAAAATGCGAATGAGGTATTAGAAAATGTACCACTTATTCAAGATCCTGAATTAGATAAAGGCGATAGAAGATCTCAAATTCTTGGAGAAGCAGCCGGAATCAGGGCTTATCTATACTTTTACCTGGTACGTCTATGGGGTCCAGTACCAATTGTACTAAAAACCCCAGCCAATCAGGCCGAAATGCAGGTTCCAAGATCTAGCGTAGCGGTGGTTTATGAACAGATCATTAAAGACCTGGAATATGCACTTGCCAACACCAGAACGACAGCTCCTAACAAAGGGATCTTCACTAAAGGTGTAGCTAATGCCTTACTGGCTAAAGTATATGCGACTAAAGCCAATCCAGACTGGACAAAAGTAAACCAGTATGCAGATGCGGTTATTGGCGGCGGATACTCTTTATTTGGCAGCTTTGATGGCTTATTTACTGGTACTAACAAGAACAATTCAGAATCTATCTGGGAAATGCAGTTTGATGGTGGCAATGGCGCCAACAAACGCGGAAACTGGATGCCAAGTGTGATTGTTGGTGGAGGATGGAAAAAATTCTGTACCCCAACGAACGACCTTGCTGCAGCATTTGATGCAGAAGGTGATCTGATCCGTAAAAATTCAAGCATCAAATTCCTGAATACTACTTCGGAAGGCTGGAGCGATACTTTTTGGCCAAAAGCACAATATCCTTACATCAATAAATACAGAAATGATGACCAGACGAATATCTATTTCCTTCGTTTGGCAGATATCATTTTGTTAAAAGCTGAAGCACTGAATGAGTTAACTCCAGGTGGCTGGGCACAGGCAAAACCATTGGTAGATCAAATCAGAAACCGTGTAAACCTTGGCGCTACTCCGGTAGCAGATCAGGCAGCAATGCGTTTGGCAATTGAAAAAGAACGTCGTCTGGAGCTTGCTTTTGAGGGACAGCGCTGGTATGACCTGGTGCGCAGCAATCGTGCCATCCAGGTTATGAATGCACAGAAAGACGGAAATGGCGCGTCGCTAAACTACAGCCTTACTGCCGACAAAATTTTATTGCCAATGTCGCAGAAAGAGCAAGATAGAAATACGGCCATCAACAAATAATTTTTACCGGGAGCAATATCAATTGCTCCCTTTTTAAATACACAAATGACACTAAAAACAACCCTATCCTTATTGTTGCTTTCCAGCACTTTTGGTACGGCCATCGCTCAAAATAACAACCAGGCAAAAGCAGAAGCCTTGTTGAAAAAGATGACGATTGAAGAGAAAGTCGGACAAATGGCCCAGATTACACTAGATGTAATTGGAAAAGGAAAAGGACGCTATGAGAGCGATGAACCTTTTGGTTTAGACGAGAAAGAATTACAAAGAGTTTTAGTAAAATACCATGTTGGTTCTGTATTAAATACTTCAAACAACAGAGCAAGAACACCACAGGTATGGTATAACATTATCAGCAAGATTCAAAATGTGGCGATGAAGCAAACGCCAAATAAAATCCCTGTGATTTATGGCGTTGATGAAATCCATGGTGCTACTTATACCGTTGGAGCTACGATGTTCCCACAACAAATCGGTCAGGCAGCAACGTTTAACCGTTCATTGGTAAAAACAGGTGCTTCGATTACCGCTTATGAGACCCGTGCAAGTTCTATTCCTTGGAACTTCGCTCCGCTATTAGATATCGGTTCAGATCCCCGCTTCCCTCGTCAGTGGGAAAGTTTTGGTGAAGATCCATACCTGATCAAAGAATTGGGAGTAGCTGCAGTAAAAGGTTACGAAGGGGAAGATGGCAAAGTGTCACATCCCGAAAAAGTAGCTTCTTCTATTAAGCACTTCCTGGGTTACCAGGTATCCGTTTCAGGAAAAGACAGAACGCCAGCTTTCATTTCAGACCAGGCCTTAAGAGAATATCATTTGCCTCCTTTTAAAGCGGCGATTGATGCAGGTGCAAAAACCATTATGATCAATTCTGGAATCATCAACGGTGTTCCTGTACATGCCAATTACCATATCTTAACCGAGTTATTGAAGGAAGAATTAAACTTCAAAGGCTTAGTGGTGACAGATTGGGGTGACATTGAAAATCTTTATAAAAGAGATCGCATTGCGAAAGATGATAAAGAAGCCATTATGTTGGCGATCAATGCTGGTATCGACATGTCGATGATTGCTTATAACTATGAGACATTTTGCGACAACCTACTTGCATTAGTAAAAGAAGGAAAAGTAAAAGAATCACGTATTGACGATGCAGTAAGAAGAATCTTATGGGTGAAATATGAATTGAACCTTTTTGAGAAACCGACTACAAACCCTAAAGACTACCCGAAATTTGGCAGCAAGGAGTTTGAACAGGCTGCTTATCAAACCGCAGCCGAGTCGATTACCCTATTGAAAAACACAGACCATATCCTTCCATTAGCTAAGGGCACTAAGATCCTGGTTGCTGGCCCGAATGCCAATTCTATGAGAACCTTAAACGGAGCATGGACGTACTCTTGGCAGGGAGAAAAAGTAGAGGAATTTGCAGGTAAATACAATACCATTCTGGAAGCTTTACAAAATAAAGCAGGAAAAGAGAATGTAACCTATTTCCCTGGTGTCAGCTATAAAATGGATGGCAAGTACTATGATGAGTATAGCGATAAAATGGACGAAACCATTGCTGCGGCAAAAGATGCAGATGTAATCGTGCTTTGCCTTGGAGAAAACTCGTATACAGAATCTCCGGGTAACATGAACGACCTATACCTATCGGATTTACAAACTGAGCTGGCGCAGAAATTAGCGGCAACCGGTAAAAAAGTAATCCTGGTATTGAATGAAGGTCGCCCACGTGTGATCAGCAAATTTGAAAAGAAAATGACTGCAGTGGTTCAAACCTACCTTCCAGGTAATTTCGGTGGTAATGCCCTTGCGGATGTTTTATTTGGTACGGTAAACCCTTCTGGAAAACTACCATACACCTATCCACAGTTTCCTAATGCTTTGTTTACGTATTACCATAAACCATCAGAAAATAAAGGCACTACAGAAGGTGTGTACAATTATGATGCAGATTACAACCCTCAATATGTATTCGGAGCTGGCTTAAGTTACACCACCTTCAAATATGATCAGTTAAAATTGAGCAGTACTACCTTGAAAAAAGGAGAAACATTAACAGTTACTGTAAACGTAAGCAATACTGGTAAAGTAGCTGGTAAAGAAAGTGTGTTGTTATTTACCTCAGATTTATATGCTACTTTAATCACACCAGATGTGAAACGCTTAAGAGGATTTGAGAAAATCGACCTGAAAGCTGGAGAAACAAAAACGGTTACTTTTAAAATTCAGCCGGAAGACCTAGCCTTCATCAATACGGAAAGTAAAGCGATCACGGAAGAAGGAGAGTTTACCCTTCAGATTGCGGATCAGAAAATCAACTTTAACTACATCCCTTAAATTAGCATCCCAAATTCTATGAGATTATTAAACATAAGCGTTATTGCAGCCCTGGCACTAGGTTCATGTGCCAGTAAAAAAGATGTCCCTGCAACTACAGGTGTGGAATCATGGATCACCACCGGCGACCGTTCTTCCCTGTTACAAAAGCAAAATACACCTTTACATTTCTCTACCGCAATGAACAACAATATCAATATTGTGGTTGATGAACAGCAGACTTTCCAAACGATGGATGGTTTCGGTTATACCTTAACTGGTGGTAGTGCAACCCTAATGAACGGATTGCCGGCAGCAGAGAAGAAAGCGATGTTAAAAGAAATTTTCTCAACAGCAGGAAATGGCATCGGCATCAGTTACCTGCGTTTAAGCGTTGGTGCGTCTGATTTAAGTGCAGAAACTTTCACTTATAATGAAATGCCTGCCGGACAAACAGATCCTGAGCTGAAAAACTTCTCTATTGCTAAAGAGATGACAGACCTCGTTCCTATGTTAAAGCAAATTATTGCCATCAATCCAAAGATCAAGATCATGGGTTCCCCATGGACGGCCCCTACCTGGATGAAAGACAATCAAGCTTATCGTGGTGGTAGTTTAAAGCCCGAATATTATCAGGCCTACGCCAGGTATTTTGTCAAATATATTGAGGCGATGAAAGCAGAAGGTATCGTCATTGATGCGGTAACGATTCAAAATGAGCCATTACATCCAGGAAACAACCCAAGTATGTACATGACGCCACAAGATCAGGCGAACTTCATTAAGACTGCTTTAGGTCCTGTATTTAAAGCTGCGGGTATCAAAACCAAAATCATCATTTACGACCACAATGCAGATCGTCCGGATTATCCAATCAGCATTCTAAATGACCCGGAAGCCAATCCATACATTGACGGTTCTGCCTTCCATTTGTATGGCGGACAAATCTCTGCCTTATCAAAGGTACATGAAGCTTTCCCGAATAAAAACCTGTATTTCACAGAGCAATGGGTGGGTGGTCCTGGTAATTTTGCCGAAGATTTAAAATGGCATGTATCGACCTTAATGACTGGTGCTCCAAGAAACTGGAGTAAAACCGTGTTGGAATGGAATCTGGCAGCAGATCCACAGTACCGTCCATTTACACCAGATGGTGGCTGTACAAGCTGCCTGGGTGCAATCACCATTGATGGTAAAACCTGGACTAAGAACATCGCTTACTATTCTATCGGACATACCTCGAAATTTGTAAGCACGGGTTCTGTACGCATTGCTTCTAACCAAAATGATAAAATCCAGAATGTGGCTTATAAAACACCAGAAGGAAAACTAGTATTGGTGACGATGAACAACAGTCCGGAAACACAGACGTTCAACATTAAGTACAATGGCCAGGTTGTGAGTACTACACTTGCCGCCGGTGCTGCAGGAACTTATATCTGGAACAGCAAGCCAAGGGCTAAATAAGCATGTAGACCAATTAGTGCATAAAAAACTTTAGGGGGCTGTATCATTTAATTATGGTCAGCCCCTTTCTGTTGCCCCCTACTTTCCTGGCACCTATTTTTTTGGCAGGCCAATTGCAGTCTTCTACTTGAATCAATCCATAAAACAATGAACAAACATCTTTTACTATTTGCAGGATTAGCTGTCATGATGGCCTCCTGTACCAGTAATCAGAAAGAAAGTAAAATGGCGGATTCTTCCGCGATGATTGCAGTGGACACCACTTTTACCGCAACAAACGAGGCGCCTGAACATGCCATCAACTGCTATCAATACGTCAAAAATAAAGATACTGCGACAATGCAATTGCGCATCAATGGAGAAGAAATCACTGGATTTTTGGACTATCACATTTATGAAAAAGACGCCAATAAAGGAACCCTTGCCGGGGAAATGAAAGGCGACACCCTCATTGCTGAATATACATTCGACTCCGAAGGACTGAGGTCTGTCAGGGAGATTGTGTTCCTTAAAAAAGAGGGTAAACTTTACGAAGGCTACGGCCCAATTAAAGAAGAGAAAGGAAAAGTTCGGTTTGAAAACCTTGGGACTTTAAAATTCGACAATATTGTGTTTAGTCCTAAGCCTTGTCAATAGCTTTTTAAATCGCATAAAAAAACCAATAAGCTAAGTTCTCCTTAGATCAGGAGGCTTAGCTTATTGGTTTCAAAATTCGTTGAATTTCAGCTTACATATTTTCAAACTTCTCCCAGAAGCCGTCCACCGGAAGCTTTGCGAAAATGTTTACTGGTTCTTTTTTCACCGGATGGATAAACTGAAGACGACGGGCATGGAGACAAATGCTCCCTTTTCTGCTTCCTCTAGGGTAACCATATTTGTTATCCCCTACTATCGGACAGCCTAAAGTAGAAAGTTGTACCCTAATCTGGTGTGATCTTCCCGTAAGCGGATCTACCTCGATCAGGTAATAACCATTCAGTTCTCCAATCAGGCGATAACTCAATTCTGCACGCTGACTGCCCGGTACTTCTACATTGTGCGGGGTCACCACGTTCTTTTGTGGATTTTTCACCAACCAATGCACTAAGGTACCAGAAGCCTTAGCAGGTTTATTTCTCACCACTGCCCAATACGTTTTCTTTACCTCTCTATTTTTGAAAACCGCATTCATCCGTTCCAGCGCTTTACTCGTTTTTGCGAATAAGATAACGCCACTTACCGGACGATCCAGGCGATGTACCACGCCCAAAAATGCCGTATTAGGCTTGTTATAGGTTTTGGCCAGGTATTTCTTTACCTTTTCATCCAGAGGTTCATCCCCTGTTTCATCTACCTGTACAATATCACCTGCACGCTTACAAATCGCGATCAGGTGGTTGTCTTCATAAAGTATATCTTTTGCTGTTATTGGCATCTGTAGGTGTGGAGCTTTGGAAGCTCTGCTTATAAAACTTAAATACTGCGCTAAATTTAATATTGCTCTTTTTCGTTCGGGAAATCGCTCGACTTCACATCCTTAATATAAGATTGTGCGGCATTTAAAATACCATCGTAAAGATTTACATACTGACGCAAGAAACGAGGTTTGAAACCTTTTGTTAAACCAATCATGTCATTTACCACCAATACCTGTCCGTCGCAATCCGTACCTGCACCAATTCCTATTGTAGGAATAAGTAGAGACTCAGATACTTCTTTACCCAATTTCGCTGGGATTTTTTCTAATACCACCGCAAAACATCCTGCTTCTTGTAAAGCCAATGCATCTGTTTTCAATTTCAGTGCTTCCGCTTCATCCTTGGCTCTTACCGTGTAAGTACCGAACTTATATATAGACTGAGGGGTTAAGCCCAAATGTCCCATTACAGGAATTCCTGCAGTAATGATTCTCTGTACTGATTCCACGATCTCTGTTCCACCTTCCATCTTCACCGCATGAGCGCCGGATTCTTTCATAATTCTTATGGCAGAGATCAGGGCTTCTTTAGAATTACCCTGGTAAGATCCAAAAGGAAGATCCACGACTACTAAAGCACGTGAAGCACCTCTAACTACCGATTGCGCGTGATAGATCATTTGATCTAAAGTAATTGGCAAGGTAGTTTCATGACCCGCCATTACGTTGGAAGCTGAATCTCCAACCAATAAAACATCTAAACCAGCATCATCAAGGATGGTTGCCATAGAGTAGTCGTAAGCAGTTAACATCGCGATCTTTTCTCCATTTTGCTTCATTGCTTGCAAAATATGGGTCGTGATCCGTTTTACTTCTTTATTTACAGACATCTTTTTTTATATTTTAGTTTGGGCAAAATTACTTTTTACATCCGAAATAAAGCGAGTTTTATTGTTTTTCTGACAGAATCCGGGCAGCTATCACAAGCCTAAAACCCCCTTCCCTCAAATTCTCAAAAAAAACCTTGATTTAAAACCTCAAAAATGTATCTTTGTATCCCGAAATGAAGGGGTTACTTAACAGCACATTTGTTAACTACAGAAGTGATATCAAAATCACGCATAATCCATCGTTTTTCTCTTTTTTCACCATAATTTCTCATTTTTATACACACAATGACTAACTACACCAAGTTACCTGCAATCTTGTTATTGGCTGATGGCACCGTTTACTACGGAAAAGCTGCGGGAAAAATCGGCACAACGACCGGAGAAATCTGTTTCAATACAGGAATGACTGGATATCAGGAAATTTTCACTGACCCTTCTTACTTCGGACAGATCATGGTTACCACCAATGCACATATTGGGAATTATGGAATCCACAGAGAAGAAATTGAGTCTGACAGCATCAAAATCGCTGGTCTCGTTTGTAAAAACTACAGCGTAGGCTATAGCCGTAAAGAAGCATCAGAGTCGATTCAGGACTATTTTCAAGATGAAAACATTGTAGGAATTTCGGATATCGATACCCGTGCATTAGTACGTCACATCAGAAATAAAGGTGCAATGAATGGTATCATCTCTTCAGAGATCACTGATCTTGAAGAATTGAAAGCCAAATTAGCAGCAGTTCCATCTATGGACGGTCTGGAATTGTCTTCTCAGGTATCTACTAAAGAAGCTTATTTCTACGGAAACCCAGATGCAACTTATAAAATTGCAGCATTAGACCTTGGAATTAAAAAGAACATCCTTCGCAACTTCGACGAAAGAGACATGTATGTTCAGGTATTCCCTGCTAAAACCAGCTTCGAAGAAATGAACAAATGGAACGCAGACGGCTATTTTATTTCTAACGGCCCTGGTGATCCATCTGCAATGCCTTATGCAATTGAAACTGTAAAACAAATTCTTGCTGCCGACAAACCATTGTTCGGTATCTGCTTAGGTCACCAATTATTAGCAGAAGCTAATGGTATCGGTACTATGAAAATGTTTAACGGACACAGAGGTTTAAACCACCCGGTTAAAAATATCATCAAAAACCACTGCGAAGTAACTTCTCAGAATCATGGTTTCGGTGTGATTGCCGAAGAAGTAAGAAACTCTGATAAAGTTGAGATTACCCACCTTAACCTGAACGACCAAAGTATCGAAGGTATTCGTGTGAAAGGTAAAAAAGCATTCTCAGTTCAATACCACCCGGAGTCTTCTCCAGGTCCACATGACTCACGTTACTTATTTGATGATTTCATCGATATGATCAAAAACGATTTGGCCTGGTAATTAAGACCATTTCTCAATAAAACATCATTTTACCGTTATATTCGAAGGTTTAGCAGGATTAGGTTTTCTATTCTTCTAAACCTTCTTACATTTATAGTATGGACAACACCAATGCCATCATTAGTGTAAAGAACCTAGTAAAAAAATACGAGGACTTTACCGCAGTACAAGGCATCAGCTTTGATGTGTATGAAAACGAAATCTTTGGACTTTTAGGTCCTAATGGAGCCGGAAAAACCACTACTTTAGAAATCATAGAAACCCTTCGCGAGAAAACTTCAGGAGAGATTCTGGTAGATGGTTATGATGTAGATAAAGATGCCAACAAGATCAAAAGAATCATTGGTGTGCAACTGCAAGCCGCAGGATATTACCCGAATTTAAACCTGGTAGAGTTGATGGAGCTGTTCTCCGGACTTTATGGCGTAGATATCAACCCGATGGAAATGCTGGAAAAAGTAAATTTGCAGGACAAAGCAAAAGCAAAGTATAAAGCGCTTTCTGGCGGACAAAAGCAACGTTTTTCCATTGCTACTACCCTGATCAACGCACCAAAAATCATCTTTCTGGATGAGCCAACTACTGGTTTGGATCCGCAGGCCAGACGTAACCTTTGGGACTTGATCATTGAGATCAGAAAGAACGGAACTACCGTAGTGATCACTACACACTATATGGATGAGGCGGAGCAACTTTGCGACCGTGTTGCCTTTGTAGAACGTGGAGAAATCATCGCATTGGATACGCCAGACAACCTGATTGATCAATTGATCAATACCGGCTTTGAAAGAAAAAAAGAAGTTAAAAAAGCCAACCTGGAAGATGTTTTCATCCAACTAACCGGCAAAGAATGGCGCGAGGACAATTAATAGAAACAAATGAGCAAACCTTACAATCATACTAAAGCTACCATGGCACTTGCGAAAGCAAGTTTTCGTTCGATCATGCGTAGCCCATCGGCCGTAGTGTTTACACTGGCCTTCCCATTAGTCTTTATCCTGGTATTTGGATTTTTAGGCAAAGGCGGCTTAAAAGTAGAGCTGGCAATAGCACCCGGCTCTGACCTTCACAATCCAATCATTGTAGCACTGGAAGAAAATCCGGTAGTACACCTGGTTAGAGACATAGACGCTGCAGAAATAAAAACAGGCCTGGAGAAAGGAAATATTGATGGACTCATCAATGTTCAAAAGAATACAACAGAAAAACCTGCTTACAAAGCCAATGTCGAATATACTTCCGCTTCAGTGGATAAAGGCAATGTATTGAAATCGGTGATCCATAACCTGATGTACAATTTAAATTCTAAAGATGTGATGCCTACCGTGGCAGAACTGAATGAAAGTACTGTTCAAGGCAGGATTTACCGAACCATCGACTTTATCTTACCCGGACAGCTTGGTTTCTCTTTGTTGAGTACTGGAGTATTCGGTACTGCATTTGTCTTTTTCAATTTACGTCAGACTTTAGTGATCAAACGTTTCTTCGCTACACCGGTGAGGAAATCGAGCATTGTTTTCGGCGAAGGAATTGCCAGAATCGGCTTTGCTTTATTAGGTGCCGTATTTATTATCCTGATTGGTCATTTCTTTTTCCATTTCACCCTGGTACACGGCGCAATTACCGTGATTAATATGCTATTGCTCGCTATTATCGGCCTGATTGTATTTATGGGTTTTGGATTCGTCGTTTCTGGTATTGCTAAAAGCGAGAGTACCATCCCTCCTATTTCCAACATCATCACCTTGCCACAATTCTTATTGTCAGGCACCTTTTTCTCTATTGATGCCTTTCCTTCCTGGTTACAACCCATCAGCAGAGCATTACCGCTTACTTATCTAAATGATGCGATGAGAAAAGTTGCTTTTGAAGGTGCCGGATTGTGGGATGTAAAACACCAGATCCTGATTATGATCGTCTGGGGTATCGGTATTTATGCCGTAGCAGTCAAAGTATTTAAATGGGAATAACTGATTTTCAGATCTCATTTAAAGCGTTCTTCCGAAAAGGAGAACGCTTTTTTTATGTCTACATCCCTCGGATAGAATCGCAATCCTCGCCCTTCCTTCTTAAAAAAGCACCCCAGACAGCCTCAAAAAACCATATTATAGCCAGCTGACTATCAATAAAATAGCAGTAAAACCATACATTAGGAATATTAAAAATAACTTGGTAAATTCCATTATAAATCTAAACCTCTTAAAAATGAAAAAACTTGCTGCAGAATTTATTGGAACCTTTTGGCTGGTTCTTGGCGGTTGCGGAAGCGCCGTACTGGCCTGCAATTATCCAGGTGCCGGAATCGGCTTTCTTGGCGTTGCCCTGGCCTTTGGCCTAACGGTAGTCACGATGGCCTATGCCGTAGGACACATCTCTGGCGCCCATTTCAACCCGGCGGTATCTGTTGGATTATGGATGGGTGGCCGTTTTGATGGCAAAGATCTAATCCCTTACATCATTTCTCAAGTGCTGGGTGGGATTTTAGCTGCTGGTGTTCTCTATGTGATTGCCACTGGAAATGGGACTGAGATTGGCAGTTTTGCCTCCAATGGCTACGGCGATCATTCCCCCGGGAAGTACAGCATGACCGCAGCCCTAGTGTGTGAAGTGGTCATGACCTTTATCTTTTTACTTGTTATTCTAGGTGCTACAGACGACAGGGCACCAAAAGGCTTTGCCGGTTTGGCTATTGGATTGAGCTTAACACTCATCCACCTGATCAGCATTCCAGTAACCAATACTTCTGTAAATCCAGCGAGAAGCACCAGTCAGGCGTTATTTGTAGGCGGAGAGGCCATGGGTCAGTTATGGCTCTTCTGGGTAGCCCCTATTGCTGGCGCGATACTCGCCGGATTGGTCTACAAAGCTGTTTTCGCATCGAAACCATAGCCACAATACTTTTTAAGTCGCTATAAACTAATTATATACCATTTAAAAAGCCGTAATTAAATTAATTACGGCTTTTTTGTGTTTAATTTTTAACTTTGGATATCGCCATAGTAATTGTATGATTTACACTAAGGCTGACTAACAAAATAAAATCCAATAAAAATGAGTTTAATAATTGATGTTCATGCCCGCCAAATCCTTGATTCAAGAGGAAACCCTACTATTGAAGTAGATGTAATGACCGAAAATGGCGTTCTTGGTCGTGCTGCTGTACCTTCTGGTGCTTCAACAGGTATGCATGAAGCTGTAGAGCTTCGTGACAACGACAAGTCTGTGTATTTGGGTAAAGGTGTTTTGAAGGCCGTTGCCAATGTAAATGATAAAATCGCTGATGAATTAAGAGGTGTTGATGTATTTGAACAAAATGCAATTGACAACTTAATGATCAAACTTGACGGAACAGACAACAAAGCAAACTTAGGCGCAAATGCGATTTTAGGTGTTTCTTTAGCCGTTGCTAAAGCAGCAGCTCAAGAGAGCCGTCAGCCGCTATACCGTTATATCGGTGGTGTAAATGCGAACATTTTACCTATCCCGATGATGAACATCGTGAATGGTGGTTCTCACTCTGATGCTCCGATTGCTTTCCAGGAATTTATGATCATGCCAGTAGGCGCATCATCTTTCTCTGAAGCATTGAGATGGGGAACAGAAGTTTTCCATAACTTAAAAGCAATCTTACATGACCGTGGTCTTTCTACTGCTGTAGGTGATGAAGGTGGTTTTGCACCAACATTTGATAGCACTGAAGATGCTGTTGAAACGATCATTCAGGCAATTGAAAAAGCTGGTTACAAAGCAGGAGAGCAAATCTTCTTAGCATTTGACTGTGCAGCGTCTGAGTTCTTCGTAAATGGTAAATATGACTATACTAAATTTGAAGGTGAAAAAGGTGCAATCCGTACAAGTGCTGAGCAAGCAGAATACCTTGCACAGTTGACGGAAAAATACCCAATTCTTTCTATTGAAGATGGTATGGATGAGAATGACTGGGATGGATGGAAAATGTTAACAGACAGAGTTGGCGACCGCGTTCAGTTGGTTGGTGATGATTTGTTCGTAACTAATGTAACTCGTTTACAAGATGGTATCGACAAGAAAACTGCAAACTCTATCTTAGTAAAAGTTAACCAAATCGGTACTTTGACAGAAACAATCAATGCAGTTAGCCTGGCACAAACCAATGGTTATACTTCTGTAATGTCTCATAGAAGTGGAGAAACTGAAGATACTACGATTGCAGATTTAGCAGTAGCTTTAAACTGTGGTCAGATCAAAACAGGTTCTGCTTCACGTTCAGACAGGATTGCAAAATACAACCAATTGTTACGTATTGAGGAAGAATTAGGTTCTGCAGCACGTTTCATTGGTAAAGATTTCAAATATTTGAAAAAATAATTGATTGGAGCAAGGCGCTTTAATTAAAGTGTTTTAAGCATAATCAAAGCGCATGACAAAATAAAATCCTTTTCGTCCTCAAATCTTTTGAAGGAAAGATTTATAGGTGCTCAAATGACATTTATTTCGTTTGCTTGTGAAAAAAAGAAAACATCCGGAGCGTTAAACCTTCGGATGTTTTTTGGTTTTGAGTTTTAGGGATTGAGGTGTTACCTTGATTTTCAAGTGCAAATATTTTCATATGAACATATGTTCATATTTTCATAGGTTTGTACTTTCATATGTTTATATATTTGTATCATGGAACGTTTGCTGGAACTTATACGTAATAAATATTTTCTGTCTGTGGCAGCTTTCATCGTGTGGATGTTGTTTTTCGACAGGAATGACATGGTATCTCAATACGAGTTCCGTTCTGAGGTACACAAGCTTCAGGAAGAAAAGGATTTTTACGAAAAGGAAACTGCTAAAGTAAAGAAAGACCTGAGCGAGCTGAGTACCAATCTGAATATGGCGGAGAAATTTGCACGCGAGAAATACTTCATGAAAAAAGACAATGAGGATGTTTTTGTGATTGTACAGGAAGCCCCTAAAAACTAATAGCCGAATTTAGGCAGGGTGAGTCTGTATTTAACCACTACCACTCTCAATACAAAGATAAAGGCAATCACTGCAATATTTGCCATATCATCTTCTAGCTTATAATGTTTCAGTGTGAAATAGAGGCAGCCACCAAGAATACAGGCTGTGGCATAGATTTCCTTCCTAAAGATCAATGGGATCGTATTTAAGAGCGTATCTCTGATGATCCCACCAAAGCAACCAGTAATAGTTCCTAATGCAATACAGATCCCCGGACTGAGTCCAAAGTTAATCCCTTTCTGAATTCCAAGCATCGTAAACAATCCCAATCCAAGGGAGTCAAACAGGAAGAGTGTAATTTTAAACTTCTTGATGTGTGTTTTAAAGAAAATGGTGGCTATAGAGGTCACCAGAATTAGCAAACAATAGTTCACATCCCTCATCCAGGCTACCGGAGTATCCCCAAGCAACATATCCCTTACGGTACCACCACCAATGGAGGTCACAAATGCGATGATCAGCACACCAAAAGGATCAAGCCTCCTCTGCATGGCTGCAAAAGATCCCGAGATTGCAAAGGCAACCGTACCCAATACCTCAATGGTTTCCATTGTACCAATCTGCATATGCTGTGGGAATTAAATTTCGCCGTTTCTCTTTCTGAAAAACCACTCCAAGCTAAGCAATAAGATGATCATCACAAACAACCATTTAAAATTTATCAGCTCTTCGTATTTCAGGTCCTCATAACTGAGGGTTTTGATCTGATCATTCTTCTCAATGTCCTGCTGGATTTTTAGCAGGTTTGCCGGCAGATAAAGCTTACCATTGGTCTGTATTGCCATATTATAGAGCAATTGGTGGTTGGCAATCGTTTGCTGGTATTCGGCAATCATGGCATTGACGTAAAAGGCCCCCTGAGCCTGATACTTCTTATCTCCCAAAGCAGTACTGGCGCTAAAAGTATAATTCCCGGCGGGTAACATGCCGGCGTCCAGCTGATAAGTAGTTCCGGTTCTTGAGAAAAGGAAATTATACAATTTCCCTGCTTCATTTTTAAGCTGCAGACTTACATCAGGTGTATTCAGTGGCACATAGCTATCATTGTATAGCACTGCATTGATCAATACATTTTCATTTTCCTCAAAAGTATTTTTCGCAGGAGTAACCTTAAACTTGCGCTTGTCGTCTTTGACCGCAAGGTATTGCACTGTTTTTGAAATCAGATCATTCAATACCGAATTGCTCAAGCCGTCTTTTGCTTCCGACAATTTCCAGCGCCATAGTCCTTCTCCAATCAGGTAACCGGATTTCCTGCCATTATCATTCACAAAAAACAATTGTGGCACATCCGTTTTAATCTTTCCTATCCGTTGTTTCAGTGCTACAAAACCAATTCCATTTAGCATTACCTTTCCAAAAGGAGCGAGTAAGGGATCAAAATCTTCAATCACTTTAACCGCAGCAGGATCAATACCAAAGGTGCTGAAATCAGTATTTACTGTAGGAAAAGCTTCCTGAATACCTGTACCCGCTCCATTAATGCTCACTAATTTCTGCAAGGCATTAAAGCGGTTAACATCCGTTTGTGCGCCAACAACATACCATACCGGTACATTTACCTGCTGCATTTTGCCTATAAAAGCTGCTGCATTCCGCTGTACATCCGGTAACTGATATAAGATCAATAAACCATAATCATGGGGGTTCAATGAATTCAAATCATCTCCCAAGACGACTTTTAAATCGTAATTTTTGTTGGCACTCAAAGCCTGCTTAATCACCGAAAGATCCGGATGTGGCCCTGCAGCAGCGATCAACACCTTCTGACGTGCATCAATTACCTCTATAAAAATCTGTTGGGTATTGTTCTTTTCTGAAACCTCATTAGCCAAGGGGCTCAACTGAAGCGTATATTTTTGGAGGCCCAATTTATTGGCCTTAATTGTCATCGGAACGGTAGTCGCAAACGCATTTCCAGCGATAGGTACGACTTTTTCCTGCAGCTGCTTTCCATTTTCAAACACCCTCAATTTTGCCAGTTCCCCTTTACTTTCGAAAGCCTCTACCTGCACCTCAATTGTAAACTCGTTGTTCAGGTACACCAGATTATTATGGTTCACATTCGCTACTCGCAAATCTCGTTTAGGAATGGTATCTCCCAGTGCAATGGTATATACCGGTGCTTTTAGTTTGTTTAAATCATACAATGGACTTCCACCACGGTTAAAGATGCCGTCTGAGGCCATAATAACTGCGCCTACATTCCTATTCAGGTACTCGTCATTTAAGCGGTTAAACAGCGCCGTAGCATTACTCAGCTTGCCCTGGTTCTTAAAATCAAAGCCTGTCTTTACACTATCACTAAAATGATAAACTTTTAGCTCATACTTTGCAGCAAGCTGATCCCTTAATTTTTGTAAATCCGATTCATATTGTTGCCGGTTAAAACCTGCAGGCTGAACATGGCCAACAGAAAGAGAATTGTCCTGCGCAATGATAATGATTGGCTTTTCCAGCTGATAACTTAAATTCCTGACCAAAGGAAAAAATAGCAAGCCTAAAATCACCGCAATCACAACTGCCCTTAGCGAGGCTAAAAACCATCGAAGCCGAGGCTCCAAATGCGAAGTTTTACGATAAGCGATATAAGCGAAGAGCAATCCGATGAGCAGACAGCCAATCAAAGTCATTATCGTATAAAAATTAAAGGAATTGCCCATAGTACAAGGCTAAGATGCTAAATTTTGAAAAATAAAATCAAATTATTTCCATAAAATCAAGAGGAAGCAAATCGGAAAGATAAGCAAATCCCAGGCTGGCCTATGAAATCAGGGGGGGGCTGTCTTTTCCCGCCCAAGAAACGAGTGTAACATTTTAACTATGAGTATATTATAAATAATTAAAGAATTGGTATATTGATTTTTTAACCATTATAAATCAATAAATAACTTCTTATGAAAAAACGCTCTAAAGAAACTCAGAAGAGTTTTCTGAAAATTGCCTGCATCATTGCAGTCTCCTTAACCGTTTTACAATCCTGCAAAAAGGACAAATCCAATCAACTTTCTGAGCAGAACGTTACTGCTAAAAACGTCACACACACCAATACCGTTTCAGGCGTATCCGGCAATACTTGTTATAAAGATGGGCCACTTATTACGATCACCGATGCAAATGGAATAAAAACAGTGCTGCCTAGAACCAAGATAGAGTGCTATATGGTGGATTTGAACTGGACACCTCCAGGATCTGGATGGATCCCTAGAACTCGCCCAACAGGAACGGTGCCTAATGTACCCCCGCTGCCTCCAGAAATCCCTTTGGAAATCGTTAAAGGCATCGATATTGAGATTAATAATGCTTGTTTAAATACTAAAATCCAAAATATATTCTTGGAGACCAGTATCTCTTTTACAATCACTGACATCATTAGAAAAATAAGTAGAAACCCCTATTTTTTCGTGAAAAACACTATAAATGATGGTTCTCTTCAAAGCCAGTATGCTTCAACAACATCTACTTACAGCGTAAATGCGATAGTGAGTCCGGTTCATGTAGACAACACCATTGTTCTCAATAAAAATATATTATCAGGTGCAAACCAAAATTTCCTTACCTCATTAATTATCTATGAGACCATGTATGGTTGTTTTACTGATGGATCAGGAGCAAGCACGCCAGCATTTGGTGTCGCATCACTAAGAGACTTAGATAAATGGCGTCTGACTACAGAATACATACAGCCTCTGGTGGATTATTTAACGAAAAACAGTTCCGTTCTCATGCAAAAAGAAGATGCACTTGCACTTGCCTGGTACTTCTTAAGAACCACTAACGCCTATACTGATGATGATTCTTCTTTCGATTATAAGGACGATCAGGATCAATCTGAAATCACCATGAGTAAAGCTGCAATTGAAAGTCGGAATGCAAGCCTGTTGGCTAGCTTTTCCGGTGCGGGATGTAATTAACACCAGCGCATTCGCGGTTTTTTACGCATAAAAAAGGAGTATCTGTGTGAAGGCCCAGGAAGTTTGCCCCTTCAGGCAAAGGTTCCAGCCAGAACACCGATACTCCTTTTGAAAAGCGCTTATTTTAAAGCGCCCTATAATATCTTACAACATACCACCGCAAACCGACAATACCTGTCCAGTCACGTAAGCACTCATATCAGAAGCTAAAAACACGCAAACATTTGCCACATCTTCCGGCTCACCTGCTCTTTTCAATGGAATTCCTTCTTCCCATCCTTTTACTACTTTCGGATCCAGTACATCCGTCATTTCTGTACGGATAAAACCTGGTGCTACCACATTCGTACGAATGTTACGAGAACCCAGTTCTTTTGCTAATGATTTAGAAAAACCAATGATACCCGCTTTAGAAGCGGCATAATTCGCCTGACCTGCATTTCCCTGAACACCTACTACGGAACTCATATTGATGATCGAACCTTTACGGGCTTTCATCATCACTTTAGAAGCAGCTTTAGACACATTGAACACAGATTTAAGGTTCACATTGATCACATCATCCCAGTTTTCTTCGCTCATACGCATTAGTAAACCGTCTTTAGTGATCCCTGCATTGTTGACTACGATATCCAATGTACCAAAATCAGCAACGATGTCATTGATCAATTGATCTGCCTGGTCGAATTTCGAAGCATCTGAACGGTATCCTTTAACTTTGGTACCGAAGCTTTGCAGCTCTTTTTCTAATGCTTCTCCTTTTTCTACAGAAGACAGGTAAGTAAAAGCAACGTTAGCACCTTGCTCCGCAAATTTCTCTGCAATCTTACGGCCGATTCCTTTTGAAGCACCGGTGATCAATGCTGTTTTTCCTTCTAGTAATTTCATTATAAATATGTTTGGTTAATATTTTGTACTTATTTCCGCAATCAATTAAATCGCTGGTTCCTGCTGACTCAAGCAATGGAAGCTTCCTAATCCCCAGATGATATCTGTAGAATCGATACCTACCACTTTTCTATCCGGGAAAACCTCCTGAATAATTCTCAGTGCAATCTCATCATTCACATCTCTAAAAGTAGGAACGATCACTGCCGCATTGGCAATATAGAAATTTGCATAAGAAGCTGGTAAACGGGTATCTTCATGAATCACTGGCGAAGGCATTGGCAATTTTACAATATTCAATGGTCTACCGTCTAATAAGCGCATCTCTTTTAGCGCTTCCAGGTTTTCCTGTAAAAGAATATAGTTTTCATCCAGTGGATTACTTTCTACGACTGTTAAAACCGTATCTTCATTTACAAAACGGGTTATGTCATCGATATGACCATCGGTATCATCACCAACAATGCCATCACCTAACCAAAGGATTTGCTCAGCCCCATAGAACTCCAATAAATATTGTTCTATCTGTTCTTTTGTCAAATGAGGATTTCTGTTTTTATTTAACAGACAAGCGGTAGTCGTTAAAATCGTTCCTGCACCATTAAATTCTACCGAACCACCTTCCATTACAATTTCAGGAAGGTAAAGTGGCAAGTTAAAATGCTGGGCAATTTTAGTTGGAATTACATCATCCAGGTCGAATGGAGGATATTTACCACCCCAGGCGTTATAACCCCAGTCTACCACTACTTTTTTATCTTTTGCTGTGTTCAATAAAAATGCCGGACCATGATCTCTGCACCAGGCATCATTACTTGGGTTCATATAAAACTCCACCTGACTTAAATCAGCGCCAACTTTTTCAAGTTCTGCAATGGCAAAAGCCTTAGTTTCTTCATCATTGATGTTGATTCTAACCTTCTCGCCAGTGGCTACGATTTTAATAAACTCGCAATAAGGACCGTAAATGGTATCCAGTTTTCCTGGCCATGACGCTTCCTTATGTGGCCAGCTCAACCATGTTGCTTCGTGCTTTGCCCATTCGGCAGGGAAACTGTATCCTGCTTTTTTGGGACTATCATTAAATAGATTCGTCATCTATATATCTTTTGGTGATTTGTGAATAACTATCGATACGTCTGTCGCGTAGAAATGGCCAATGCGTCCTATAGCTGTCAGATTTTGACAAGTCAAGTTCTACAACTTTCAATTCTTCCTTGCTATGGTCTGCCTGATACAATAATGTTCCAAAAGGATTGGATACGAATGATCCGCCCCAGAAAGCAACGCCAGCTTCTTCACCTACGCGGTTGATGCTCACTACAGGAACACCATTTGCGATCGCATGAGAGCGCTGAATCATTTGCCATGCATTATATTGTTCTACATTGGTAGCTTCATCCTGAGTGGTTGCCCATCCGATTGCTGTTGGATATACCAAAAAGTCTGCACCCATTAACGCGGTTAAGCGGGCAGCTTCCGGATACCATTGATCCCAGCAGATTAACACCCCAATTTTTGCAAACTTGGTTTTGAATACTTTATAGCCTAAATCACCAGGAGTGAAATAGAACTTCTCATAAAATCCAGGATCATCCGGGATGTGCATTTTGCGATATTTACCCAGGTAAGCACCATCTGCGTCTAATACGGCAGTGGTATTATGGTAAAGGCCTTCTGCTCTTTTCTCGAATAAAGAAGCTATGATTACTACATTCAGTTCGGCAGCTACTTTCGACAGCACATCTGTTGATGGGCCTGGAACAGACTCTGCGAGCTTAAAATTCTCATAATTCTCTTCATCGCAGAAATACAATGAAGTAAATAATTCCTGCAGACACACGACCTGTGCGCCCATAGCGGCGATTTCTCGGATCTTAACGATCGCCTTATCTAGATTCTCTTGTTTATTACCGGTACAACTCATCTGCACCAATCCAACCTGTACTTTAGCCATTCTATGAAATTTTGTGATACAAAGTTAGCAGAAAATAATTTCCGCTCTAATTGTTATTTGAAAGATGTGTGGACAATGAAATTACGCGGATACCATGTCTCGATATTCCTGTTGAAGTTCGAATAAGCATTTGGCACAAAGACAGCTTTCATAATGTTCGCTGATGTACTGTACTTCATTCAGGTTCAATTGGACCGCGCTACACTGACATTTTGTGTAGGAGTTGGCCTTACACTCAATAGGTGTACCGCAACGCTCGCATGGAATTATTTCGTGTTTGGCCATTATTTCACAAAGATACAAGATCGCAGATTAAGCTGTGTAAACGTTAATAAATATGACAAATCACTTATTTACAAGGAAAAAGCATGTGGATAAGTCTGTGTACAACCTGTGGGGAACGCGTTAGGAACCTGTTGGCAGCAAGTGGACAACCTGTTTATAACCTATAGTCCCATTGTGAACAACTTTTCTCACTGTGGATAACCCTGTGTAAAACCTGTTGGCAAGCTGTGGGGAACACGTTAGGAACCTGTGGGTAATCCTTTAGAAAACGTGGATAAGAGTGGATAATCCTGGTTTAATTGTGCAGAACATCATTATAACCTGTGGACAAACTGTGTAGAACTACAAATCAAAATGTGGATAACCTATATTAAACCAGCATAAAAAAAGGGCTAAGTATTGATCCTTAGCCCTAATAGTTTAAACGTTTAGATTGGAATTAACCAGAGCAACTAATGCAACCTTCTTCCATTGAACAAACCGGTCCGTCAGTAATTTCTTCTACCACCTGATCGATATGGGCAGGAATTACCGGTTCCATGTTTTTACCGGCCTGATTCTCTACTGTAAATTTAACAGCTTGAGAAGCGGCTTGCGTACGTAAGTAGTACATACCGGTTTTCAATCCTTTTTTCCATGCGTAGAAATGCATTGAAGTCAGTTTCGAAGTGTTTGGTGCATTGATAAACAAGTTTAGGGATTGAGACTGGCAGATGTAAGCACCTCTATCGGCAGCCATATCAATAATGCTACGCATTTTGATCTCCCAAACTGTTTTGTACAATTCTTTAATATAATCAGGAATCTCAGCAATGTCTTGAATCGATCCATTCGCCAAAATAATTCTGTCTTTCATTGCCGGAGTCCAAAGACCCAATGCAACAAGGTCTTTCAACAAGTGCTTGTTCACTACTACAAACTCACCACTCAATACCCTTCTTGTGTAGATATTAGAAGTATAAGGCTCGAAGCACTCATTATTTCCTAAGATCTGGGAAGTAGAAGCAGTAGGCATTGGTGCAACCAATAGAGAGTTATAGGCTCCATTTTTAACTACGTTTTTACGTAGCGTTTCCCAATCCCAACGGTTACTGTCTGGCTGTACATTCCAAAGATCAAACTGGAACTTACCTTTCGACAAAGGAGAACCTTTGAAAGTTTCGTAAGGACCGTTAACCACTGCAAGGTCATGCGAAGCAGTCATTGCCGCGAAGTAAATCGTTTCGAAGATTTCTTTATTCAATTGACGGGCACCATCACTTTCGAAAGGTAAACGCATTAAGATAAAGGCATCTGCTAGTCCCTGTACACCCAGTCCGATTGGTCTGTGACGCATATTAGAGTTTTGAGCCTCTATTACAGGGTAGTAGTTATAATCGATGATCTTGTTCAGGTTTAAAGTTGCCTGATAAGTTACATCATATAATTTTTGGTGGTCAAACTCACCATTAATCACGTATCTAGGTAAAGCTAATGAAGCTAAGTTACATACAGCAACTTCATCTTTAGAAGTATACTCGATGATCTCTGTACATAAGTTAGAGCTTTTAATTGTACCCAGATTTTGCTGGTTAGATTTGCTGTTAGCAGCATCTTTGTATAACAAATATGGTGTACCCGTTTCGATTTGTGAATCCAGGATAGCGAACCATAATTCCTGAGCTTTGATCGTTTTACGTGCTTTTCCTTCTCTTTCATATCGCTCATAAAGCGCATCAAATTCTTCGCCAAAGCAATCTGCTAAACCTGGTGCTTCATGTGGGCAGAATAAACTCCACTCTCCATCTTCTTCTACACGTCTCATGAATAAATCACAAATCCATAGTGCATAGAATAAATCACGCGCACGCATCTCTTCTTTACCATGGTTCTTACGCAGGTCAAGGAAGCTGAATACATCTGCATGCCAAGGCTCTAAGTAAATCGCAAAGGCACCTTTACGTTTACCTCCACCCTGATCTACATAACGTGCAGTATCGTTGAACACTTTTAGCATTGGAACGATACCATTACTTGTACCGTTTGTACCACCGATATAAGATCCTGTAGCACGGATATTATGAATGCTTAGTCCGATACCTCCTGCACTTTGAGAGATTTTAGCCGTTTGTTTCAACGTATCATAGATTCCTTCAATACTATCATCCTGCATCGTTAATAAGAAACAAGAAGACATCTGAGGTTTTGGTGTAGCGGCATTAAACAAGGTTGGTGTAGCATGCGTAAACCAACGCTCACTCATTAGGTTATATGTTTTGATCACACTGTCGATATCCCCTTTATGAATACCTACAGAAACGCGCATGAACAAATGCTGAGGACGTTCCACAATCTGACCTTCGATTTTCAACAGGTATGATTTTTCCAGTGTTTTAAAACCGAAATAATCGAAACCAAAATCTCTGTCATAGATAATAGTGCTATCCAGGATATCAGCATGTTCTTGAATCACTTCCCACACATCATCTGCGATCAGTGAAGCCGATTTTCCAGTTTTACCATCGATATACAAGTATAAACTTTCCATCGTTTTTGAGAACGACTTCGTAGTGTTTTTATGTAGGTTCGATACCGCAATACGGGAAGCCAGCAAAGCATAATCAGGATGTTTCGTAGTTAAAGATGCGGCGGTTTCTGCTGCAAGATTATCAAGTTCAGAGGTAGTTACCCCATCATATAAACCTTCAATTACCTTCTTGGCAACATCAATCGGATCTACCAGTTCGACATTAAAACCATAACATAACTTCTCAATCCGAGCCGTTATCTTATCAAACCTAACCGCTTCTTTACGGCCATCTCTTTTTATTACAAACATATTTTTCAGCTTTTTAAAGGTGCTGATCGGGAGGTGGTAAAGATCCCGGCAAAGGCACCGAATTTCAATTATTTATTTAGGTCACTTTCTGTAAAAAGCAGAAAGTATTTAAAAGTCGTCATCTAAAGAGAAAGCTGCTGCTTTATCTTCTGCTGAAGTCAGGACACCGCTCTTTTGGTAATCACCTACTCTTTTTTCAAAGAAATTGGTTTTTCCCTGTAGAGAGATCATCTCCATAAAATCGAATGGGTTGGTGGCATTATAGATTTTGGTATAACCCAATTCCTGCAACCATCTATCTGCAACGAATTCTATGTATTGAGACATCAGTTTGGCGTTCATTCCGATCAGTGCTACCGGCAAAGCATCCGTTACGAATTCTTTCTCGATTTCTACTGCATCACGGATGATGCCATGCACCTGCTCTTCGCTTAATCTGTTTTTCAGCATGCCATATAACAGGCAGGCGAATTCACAGTGCGAACCTTCATCTCTGGAAATCAACTCATTACTGAAAGTTAATCCCGGCATCAGGCCACGTTTCTTTAACCAGAAGATCGAGCAGAAACTACCGCTGAAGAAGATTCCTTCTACCGCAGCAAAAGCCACCAAACGTTCTGCAAAGCTACCGTTTTCAATCCATCTTAAAGCCCATTCTGCTTTTTTCTTCACACAAGGAACGGTATCAATGGCATGGAATAACCTGTCTTTTTCTTCAGGGTCTTTGATATAAGTATCGATTAAAAGCGCATAGGTTTCAGAGTGGATGTTTTCCATCATAATCTGGAAACCATAAAAGCAACGTGCTTCCGGAAGTTGCACTTCACTCATAAAGTTCACTGCAAGGTTTTCATTTACGATGCCATCACTTGCCGAGAAGAAGGCAAGAATATGAGAGATGAAATGTCTTTCGCCATCATTCAGATTGTCCCAGTGCTTCTGATCATCGGAAAGATCAATTTCTTCCGCAGTCCAGAAACTAGCTTCACTCTTTTTATACATTTCCCAGATTTCAGGATATTTAATTGGCAAAAGAACAAAACGATCTTTGTTTTCTCTTAATAATACTTCTTCTTCTTGCATAAGCATCTTTTTAATAAGGATAAATGTATAGAATAATTAAAAAGCTCTAAAGGATTCCAATCGCCAGAGGATCCGTACTTAGTTTTGAAAAGATGAAAAAGAAAATTACTTCTACCTACCTTAAACGACTAAATATTAAACCTTTAACTGGAAATACTGATGTGATTCACTTAAGAACTTTGTAATAACAAATATAAAGTTTGGCGTCAGGATTTGGTTACAATAGTTGTTAACAAGCGGTCATATTTATCAACACGCTGAGAACAAATTGACATAGGAATTACCTTGAATTTTGCTATTTATTTCTTTTTATCGATTACTTGATTAGTAAACGATGTTAATAAATAGGCCTAAACTGAGCAGATCAAAAGATTTTTTGCACTATTCCGAGTAGAGCTGGTAGCTGATTTCTACTTTCGAATGCCCTTTACTGTAAAAGCCTAGTTTTTTTGCCGCACCGGCAGAAAGATCAATGATGTATTTTTTACTGTGTGGACCTCTGTCGTTGACCTTCACATCTACCGTTTTACCATTAGAAAGGTTTTTCACGGTAACAATTGTGCCGAAGGGTAATGATAAATGAGCTGCTGTCATTTTATGAGCCCGGTACCTGGTTCCACTGGTGGTCCGGCGGCCTTCAAATTTCCTGGCATAATAAGTAGCATAACCTGTTTTTGTGCGTACCGTTGTATCCGCTTGTATCGTTTCGTTGGGGTTGTCTACTCCGGCAGAAATGCCTGTGAAAGACAACATCAAACATAAAAATAAGCAATACTTCATATTTACAATTGTTGGTGAAAGGACAAACATAAGCAAACTCTTTCCGGATAAACAAGAAATGCCCAGTAAGTTATCACTGGGCATTATAGCAATTTCACTAAAAGTTCGATTATTTCTTATCAGGAACAAAGGACATAGAGATCGAGTTCACACAGTTCCTTGTATTTTTTCTAGTGAAGCCTTCGCCAATAAATACGTGCCCCAAATGTGCCTTACATTTTGCACATACAATTTCGGTACGCATCCCATCTGCATCAGGAATTCTTTCTACTGCGCCTTTGATCTCATCGTCAAAACTTGGCCAGCCACATTCCGACTCAAATTTATTTTCAGAGGTAAACAAAGGGGCATTACAACGCCTGCATACATAAGTCCCTTTTTCCTTATTATTCAGCAGCTTTCCAGTTCCGGGATATTCCGTTCCTTTTCGAACGATCACATCTTCTTCTTCTTTGGTTAATTTGTTCCAGTCCATATTCTTACTTGTTTTTTGGGCTTGTTCTTTTTTATCTCTTTGCGCACAGGCCGTTAAGCTAGTGATGACTAACAAACCGGCCAAGATAAATGTTTTGTTGATCAGGGCTTTCATTCTCATCTCCTTTATTTAAGACAATATACGGCCTTATGGCTTTTAAAGTTTTCCTTTTATGCCATAATACGGTCATCCTTAAATAAAAAAAGCTCCGATGAAAATTTCACCAGAGCTTTTAATTTATACAAGAAGATCTTATTATTTCTTCAATAAAGCAGCCATTGCTTCACCGATTTCAGCAGGACTTTCTACTACACGGATACCACATTCAGCCATAATTTTCATTTTTGCAGCAGCAGTATCATCCTCGCCACCAACGATTGCACCAGCATGGCCCATTCTACGTCCCGGAGGCGCAGTCTGACCAGCGATGAAACCAACAACAGGTTTAGTACCATGTTCTTTGATCCAAAGCGCTGCTTCAGCTTCCATACCACCACCAATTTCACCAATCATGATGATACCTTCAGTTTCTGGATCGTTCATTAACAATTCAACCGCTTCTTTTGTAGTTGTTCCAATGATCGGGTCACCACCGATACCGATAGCAGTAGTAATACCTAAACCTGCTTTCACTACCTGATCAACCGCTTCATAAGTTAAAGTACCGGATTTTGAAACCACACCTACCGTACCTTTTTTGAAGATAAAGCCTGGCATGATACCGATTTTTGCCTCATCAGCAGTAATGATACCTGGACAGTTTGGACCGATTAAACGGCAATCTCTGTCAGAAATATATTCTTTTACCTGAATCATATCCTTTGTTGGAATACCTTCAGTAATACAAACGATCACTTTAATACCTGCTTCAGCAGCTTCCATAATGGCATCTGCAGCAAAAGCTGGCGGAACAAAAATGATAGATACATTAGCACCGGCTTTATCAACCGCATCCTTTACCGTATTAAATACGGGCCTTTCCAAATGAGTCTGGCCACCTTTGCCTGGTGTTACACCACCAACAACGTTAGTTCCGTAATCTATCATTTGAGAGGCATGATAAGTACCCTCATTTCCAGTAAAACCCTGAACAATAACTTTTGAATCCTTATTTACTAAAACACTCATGTATCTAATTTTTTTTGTGCAAATCTAAGCTAATTGAAATGGATTGTCAAATTCATTACCATTTTTATTACAATCGATTTTCATTTTTTTCGACAATCAATTTTCTTTTCTTTTGAAACGTCAAATAAACAACAATTCATGTAGAAAAAACGATGATGTATATTATATATTGATCATTGTCACAATTTTTTTGTTAGTGCAGGCAAATACTACTTTCTTTACAGAAAAAAACAACGAACTAGCATGCAGCCTTTAAGTATCGTATTCAAAATCATCAACATAGGAAACGGAAAATTCCTGACGACAAAAAACGAAGTGAGTAACCTGATTGTAGATGTCATCAACAGGAATCCTTCGCAACCTTCTAATATTCTTAGACAATTAACCATTAAAGAATTTCAAGAAGCCCCTGCGGCACAGAAAGTGTTAACCAGCAACGAAAACTTTTTCATACAGAAAGTAAGTGATGTAGAAATCGCCATTACTTATTTGCCAAAGGAAAAAGATCTCACAGATCAGTTTTATACCCAATGGAGATTTATTCAAGTCTCAGAACCTTATAAACTCGTTCAATATTTAGACGAAGATAAGGTGGTAGTCTATAGCGATAGAACTAAAGTAATCCACACCATTAAACTAGACAAGACCATCAGTGTAGTGGTAAACGAGGATTAATCCAAGCGGCATAAACTCGTATTTCTTTTCTATTTTCAAAAAGCTCTAGCCCCAATCCTAAAGAGGGCTTTAGCTTCCTGTATGCCCAATATTTCCAGAAGGGCACTCCTTCCTAGTACTCAAAAAACAGGCCTCTAATCAGGCACAGATAGAAATCCTTTGGGGAAAATCATGATCATTAATAATAGCGGCGAGAATCCCGCCTGAGAGAGGCGACCTACACGGGGATACTGAAGGGGCAATCGACAGGCCTTGCTCAGGCTGTAAGCCTAGCAAACCCCTAGCAGAACACCAATACTAGCCCAGAGAGGCCCTCGTGCATTAGGCCTCTGCCACGCATCTATTTCGGCTTTACGCGATATCAATAACTGTTAAGCAGATACAATTCCGCCCGAATTGAACTGAAGATCATATAGCCGTTTATAATAGCCATCCAGTTTCAATAATTCCTGGTGCGTCCCAACCTCTTTAATCTCTCCTTTATCCAATACCAGAATCTGATCTGCTTTTTGAATGGTAGATAAACGGTGCGCAATCACAATAGAAGTTCTTCCTTTCATCAGGTTTTCTATGGCACGCTGGATCAACATTTCCGTCTCCGTATCTACAGAAGAGGTGGCCTCGTCCAGCACCAGAATAGATGGATTATAAACCAATGCGCGGATGAAAGAAATCAATTGTGCCTGTCCGGCAGAAAGTGTTGCACCACGCTCCATTACATTATACTGATAGCCACCTGGCAATCGCTCAATAAAATCATGGGCGCCTACCTTTTTAGCAGCATCAATCACTTCCTCCATTCCTATTTCAGGATTATTTAAGGTGATGTTGTTAAAGATCGTGTCGGAAAACAGGAACACATCCTGTAATACAGTGGCAATATTCCTTCTCAGGAAATCCAGTTTATACTCCTGAATCGGAACGCCGTCAATTTTAATCGCCCCTTTCTGAATCTCATAAAACCTATTCAGAATATTGATCGTAGAAGATTTACCGGCACCGGTGGCACCAACAAGGGCTATTGTTTTCCCGGCCTTTACTTCAAAAGAGATGTCTTTCAACACATAATTCTCATCGATATAGGCAAACCATACCTTTTCAAAAGAAATTGCTCCGGCCATCTTTGCAGGTGCATAGGTTCCTTTATCTTCAGTCACCTCATTCGTATCTAATACTTTGAATACTCTTTCCGCTCCTACCATTCCCATTTGCAGGGTATTGAATTTATCGGCAAGCTCCCTGATCGGGCGAAACAACATACTTATATATAGAATGAACTCGGCAATAGTTCCCGGAGTTACATCCATTGGCTTGGCCAGGATACTTTTAGAGCCATACCAAACCAACAAGCCCAGGGACATAGCAGAAATGATTTCCACTACCGGAAAAAATATAGAATAATACCAGTTAGAGCGGATATTGGCATCGCGATAACGGGCATTGATTTTGACAAACTTTTTGTATTCCTGCTGCTCTCTGGCGAAATACTGGATAATAGACACCCCGGAAATGTGTTCCTGTAAATATGTATTCAGGTTGGACACTTCAGTCCGAATCTCCTGAAAGGCAGATTTGATGGCTTTTTGAAAAACGGAAGTCGCAATCATCAATAGTGGCATCGGCAGCAATACCACAAAAGTAAGCGACCAATCCCTGTAAATCATCACGCCAATGATCACAATCACCATCAGGATATCACCAATAATCACAATTAATCCTTCGGAAAATATCTCTGCAATGGTTTCCAGATCGGAAACAGTACGGGTAATCAGTTGTCCAATTGGCGTATTGTCGAAGTATTTTAACCGCAGCTTGGTAATGTGATTGAACACATTGATCCTTAAATCACGGATGGCCGACTGCCCCAGCGTATTGGTGAGCAGCGTCTGACAAAACTGAATCCCTGCTTGCACGACCAACAGGACCAACATCAGGATGGTCATGTTCAGTAAACCGCTATACTCCCCTTTCATGATGTAATGATCCAGGGTATATTGGATTAAGAAAGGTCTGGCAGGCGCAATTAAGGCCAATAATATCGTCAGGATAATTGCCCAGATAAAGATACTGCGGTAAGGTTTTACATATTGAAAAACTCTTTTCAATAAGCCAACATTTAACGCATCACCAGTTATTTTAGACATATCAATAAGTTACATAAGGATAAACAACGTTTACAAGGTACAAACCACAGGCAGGAACGGATTGCCCCGCATTGCTTCTGCTTTTTTGCTCCATAATTTCCTGAAAATCATTTCGGGTAATTTCTTTCTTACCCACCCTGATTAAGGTACCCACTACTGCACGTACCATATTCCTTAGAAATCTATCCGCAGAAATGGTAAACTTCAATCCACCTTCTATTTCCTCAAAATAAGCGGCAGTCACCTTACAGTTGTTGGTAAAGGTTTGGGTATTGGATTTACTAAAACAGGAGAAGTCAGTATGCTCCAGAATCAGCTTTGCGGCTTCATTCATGGCAGGCACATCTAATTCCCCTTTAAACAACCAGGATCGATCCAATTTAAAAGGATCTTTATGAAAATGTAGGTAGTAGTTATAGGCTCTTTGGGTCGCATCGAAACGGGCATGTGCATCCGCAGCAACCGAAAAAACCCTTTTCACTGCAATCTGATAAGGCAATAAAGAGTTGATGCCGGCAATAGATCTTTCCACGTTGACTGATTTTTCCGGAAGGATTTCCAGGTCAAAATGTGCAAAAAACTCTGTCGCATGAACGCCTGCATCCGTACGGCCACAACCTAAAGAGGCAATCGGTTGGCGGAAATAAACGGACAATGCTTTGTCCAGACACTCCTGTACGGTTAAGGCATTGGGTTGGATCTGCCAACCATGAAATGCAGTCCCATTGTAGGACAATTCAATAAAATATCGTTGTATGTTCGGTTCCAATAGGGCAAATTTAATCTTTTGAATCAAGATATTGATTGGTTAGTATAGCCCTTTTAATATATTTGTTGAAATTATTGAACTGATATGATACAAAGAGTACAATCCATCTGGCTCCTGTTAGCGAGCATAACCATATTACTTTTATTGTTCGTCCCAATCGTAAGCAGCCAGTCTGCCGGCTCAGAATATTGGATCCTTGCCACCGGTTTATACAAAAAGACAAATGGTGTTGCCGGAAAAATTGAGTACTTCAAGCCATTATTTATGAATACGGTAGCGGTAGCGATGCTGTGTTTTGCGACGATATTCACTTTCAAAAAAAGAATCGGGCAAAAGCGTTTGATTATTTTTGCGATGATTTCGACACTTTTTTTGGGCTTCTGGATCTTTGATGCAGCACAAAATATACCCGGTGGAATCGCTTCAGTAAACCTTGGTATTGGCGCATTCCTTCCCCTTATCAGTCTAATATTTTGCGCATTAGCACTACGCGGAATCCGAAAAGATGAGCAATTATTGAGGTCCGCTGATAGGCTCCGATAATTAATTACCTCATTTTTATTTAGTTACGCAACCCTGAAATGCCAATAATTAACTGTATCTTTGCGGCTTAATTAATATATATACATGATAAACCCATTTAAATTATTGGGGATAAGTGATGACGTTGTTAATGCTGTAAAGGATTTAGGTTTCGAAAATCCAACACCTATTCAGGAACAAAGTATTCCTGTACTGTTAGAGGGCAATAACGATTTTGTTGGTTTGGCCCAAACAGGAACAGGGAAAACAGCCGCATTCGGCTTGCCGCTGTTAGAATTGATAGACTTTAAAAGCAATAAGCCTCAGGCATTGATTTTATGCCCTACGAGAGAGCTTTGCTTGCAGATTACTAATGACATCAAGAATTTCTCAAAAAACATCTCTGGTGCTAGTGTAGTTGCCGTTTACGGTGGCGCTAACATTATGCAACAGTTGCGTGAGATTAGAAACGGTGTACAAATTGTTGTGGCTACACCTGGTCGTATGTTGGACATTATTGGCAGAAAAGCTATTGATTTCACGAATGTGAAATACGTAGTTTTAGATGAAGCTGATGAGATGTTGAACATGGGTTTCCAGGAAGACATCAACGACATTTTGTCTACCACTCCTGACGACAAAAAAACTTGGTTATTCTCCGCTACTATGCCTCCTGAGGTTAGAAGAATAGCGAAAAACTACATGGACTCTCCAGTAGAGTTAACCATGGGTACCAAAAACACAGGTAACGTAAATATTGAGCATGAGTACTACATTGTACGTGCTAGAGATAAATACGCTGCTTTAAAACGTATCGTAGATTTTAACCCTGAGATCTTTGCGGTAGTATTCTGTAAAACCAAAATGGATACACAGGATGTTGCTGAGCACTTGATCAAAGATGGTTACAATGCGGATGCTTTACACGGAGATTTATCTCAACAACAACGTGATAAAGTAATGCAGCGTTTCCGTGAGCGTAACATGCAGTTGCTTATTGCTACTGACGTTGCAGCACGTGGTATTGACGTTCAGAACGTAACACACGTTGTGAATTATTCATTACCTGACGAAATTGAAAGTTATACCCACCGTTCTGGTCGTACTGGCCGTGCTGGTAAAACGGGTATTTCTATCTGTATCGTTAACTCTAAAGAACTTGGAAAAATCCGTCAGATTGAAAGAATCATTGGTAAACCATTTACCAAAGCTACTTTACCTACAGGTTTTGACGTTTGTGAGAAGCAATTATTTGCTTTGGTACACAAAGTTCACAATGTAGAAGTTAACGAATCTCAAATTGAGCAATACATCCCTAGAATTATGGATGAGTTTGCTGAATTGAGCAAAGAAGAAGTGATCAAACGTTTTGCATCTTTAGAGTTTAACCGCTTTTTAGAGTATTACAAAAACGCTCCTGATTTGAATTCTTCGGCTGATGATCGCGGTGAGAGAGGTGAACGTGGAGAACGCGGTGAAAGAGGTCCAAGAAACAGTGAAGGTTACACACGTTTATTTATCAACTTAGGTTCGGTAGATGACTTTACAAGAGGTGATTTATTATCTTTCGTATGTAACAACGGTAAAATCAGTGGAAAAAGCATTGGCAAAATCGACTTAAAAGGTGTGTATTCATTCTTTGAAGTAGAAGATGCAACTGTAGATTCTCTATTCAATAATTTCAAAGGTGTTGAATTCAACAACCGTGGTGTTAGAATTGAGAAAACTGCTGATGGAGACGGTGGCGGCGAACGTCGTGGTGGCGGTGAGCGTCGTGGCGGATTCGGTGGCGGCGGTGGCAGACGCGAAGGCGGAAGTTACGGTGGCGGCGGAAGAAGCGGCGGTGGCGATAGAAGAAGCAGTGGTGGTGGCGGCAGACGCGAAGGCGGAAGCGGTGGCGGTGGTTTCAGAGATTTCTCTGGAAGAAGTCGTGACGATCGTGGTGGAAGCGCTGGTGGTGCAGGCAGACGCGAAGGCGGAAGCGGTGCTGGTAGTGGCGACAGAAGACGTAGATCTTAATCCCATATCATACAGAAAAAGGGCGATTTCCATATGGAAATCGCCCTTTTTTATGGTCCAGATTTCTCAACCTGTATCCCTCATCCGATTAATTTTTCTTCTCAGGTCTGGTTTTAATCTGTGACTCTTTCAGATAAATCTTTGCTCCCTTTTTATTGATATAGTATTTCTTGTTTTTACCATTGATATACACGTCAGAGCCATCAGGCGCCATCTTTCCTTTATAAGTTTGATCAGCAACCTTAGCGGTGCCTTTAACAGCAACCTCAGCGGTTTTATTCCCTACCTTTTTGGCAGTTTTACTGATGGTCTGACCAACGGATTCTTTTTTCTCCTGGGCACTGGCATTAAAAGCGAATGCAGTAAAGCAGACCAATGCAAGTCCGGCAACTAAAATTTGTTTTCTCATAGCGCTATATTATTTTTTATGAACTGATAACAAGCGGTTTGTAGAATTGTTTTTTAATTGAGTTGCTCCGTCAATAAGCCCATTTCTGCCTGTGGAGAATGTTGCTCATAAAGAATCGCATATACTGCCCTGCTGATTGGCATATCCACTTTATATTTCAGGTTGATGTGGTGCATACATTTCACAGCATAGTAACCTTCAGCCACCATAGCCATTTCCAGCTGCGCTGATTTTACAGTATAGCCCTTCCCTACCATGTTGCCAAAAGTACGGTTCCTGCTAAACTGAGAATAAGCGGTAACAAGTAAGTCTCCCAGATAGGCAGACTCTTTAATATCACGGTCTATTGGATGAACGGCATCCACAAACCTTTTGATCTCTCTGATCGCATTCGAAATCAATACGGCCTGGAAGTTATCGCCGTAGCCTACCCCATGGCAAATACCACTGGCTACTGCATAGATATTTTTCAATACCGCAGCATATTCCGTTCCGTAGATGTCGTCAGAAACATTGGTTTTAATATATCTGTTGCGCAGTAATCCTGCAAAAAATGCGGATAACTCCTCATCTAAAGAAGCGATGGTTAGATAAGATAATTTTTCCAGTGCCACTTCTTCTGCATGACAAGGTCCGCTAATTACGACAATGTCTTTCAAAGGCACCTGGTATTTCTGTTGAAGGAACTCGCCAATGATCTGGTTCTCGTCAGGAACAATCCCTTTAATGGCAGAGATGATCTTCTTTCCCTTTAACAGTTCAGGTGTTACTTCTTTCAGCGTTTCTTTTAAAAACGCAGCAGGAACATTTAAAATGATGTAATCTGATTGCTGAATGATGCGTACAATGTCTTTTGAAATGTGTGCATCAGGAAGCCTGATTTCTACAGAACTCAGGTAATTTGGGTTGTGTTTATATTTTTGAAGGTGAGTAATCGCTTCTTCATTGCGCATCCACCAATAGATTTCTTTTGGTGTCTCATTATCTGAAAGCATTTTTACAATAGCAGTAGCCCAACTACCCCCACCAATCATTGCAACTTTAGGTATCATACAGTATTAAATAAAAAAAACCCGGTTATTGTTTTAACCGGGGCAATTTACTCATTTAAAAATGATTGATAAAGTTTACTTTTTGTCAGGGTTGACAAACAATTGATCTTTAGTAGTTTTCTCTACTTTCATTCCGTCTTTCAGTTTATTCTGAATTGCTGAGTATGGTCCTGATACCACTTCTTGTCCGGCTTTTAATCCGCTCTTGATAATGATATACTGATCATCCTGTATGCCTGTACTTACCGCTACTTTTTTCACCGTTCCGTTGTTGAATACGTAAACGAATTGTTTAACGGTTTTATCAGTTAATTTTGTTTTTTGCTTGTCTTTGTTTTCATCATTGCCACTGGTTTTCTCATCCTCTGCTTTCTTGCTCTCTGTAAATACAGATTGGATTGGAATCGCCAGGCCTTTCTCCGACTGACTTTCAATATCTACCGTTGCCGATAAACCTGGTCTGAATGGAGAAGGAAGGTCTTTAGCACCCCCTTTAACGCCTTCGTAAGAATCTGCAAGGATTCTGATTTTCACGACAAAGTTAGTCACCTGATCTACTGAAGTTGTAGTTGCTCCAATATCTTTAGAAGAACTCGCAATTTCCGTTACTATACCTTTGAATTTTTTATCTGCAAAAGCATCAACTTCAATCTTAGCACTATCGCCAACATTTACTCGGTTGATGTCGTTCTCATTTACATCTACGTTCACTTCCATAGTCGTCAGGTTCGAAATTCTCATGATTTCTGTTCCTGCCATTTGTGCCGTACCTAAAATACGGTCGCCCAATTCCACAGACAATTTAGAGATCACCCCATTAACTGGTGCGTAAATCGTTGCTTTTGCAAGGTTGGCATTCGCCTCCTGAACATTTGCACCAGATTGCTCCAACTGGAACTTTGCCGCAGTATAGTCTTCTTTAGATCTTGCAAGGTTTGTTTTTGCAGTCAGATAAGCTGCCTTAGCGGCATCAAACTCTGAAGCAGAAATTACTTTCTTTTTGAACAGCTCCACATTACGTTTGTAAGTGGCTTCTGCATTCACAAAATTACCTTCATTTTGTTTCATCACCTGCAAGGCCGAAGCCACACCTGCTTTTTGTGAGCTATAAGAAGCTACTGCTCTGTCATAACCCGATTTCAAAACATCCGGACGAACTTTAATCAACAACTGGCCTTTTTTAACCACATCGCCTTCTTTTACCAATAGCTCAGTTACCTCACCGGAAACCTCAGAACTTAATTTCACTTCGGTTTCAGGTTGCACCTTTCCACTGGCAGTTACCGTTTCTGTTACTGTACGTTCTCCAGCTTTTTCAATCGTCACTTTTTCAATCTTCTCACCACCAATAACGCCCGTAAGCTTTAAAATAACTACTATGGCAATAAGGATGCCCAGTGTAATGAGTATAGGTTTTAGTTTCATCTGTTTTTGTTTATATATTTATATCAATCGGGTCTTGTGATGGTTTAAAAAACGATCTGTTTACCCAGGTAGTAATCAATTACTTTAGCCCTGAATATTAAATCATATTTCGCTTGTATCATGTCTATCTCCGCTTTATTCATATTGGACTGCGAAGTGCTAAAATCTAAAGAATTTACCAATCCAACTGCATAACGTTGCTCAATCACATTAAATGCATCTTTTTGCGCCGTGTAGGTATTGGTGGTCGCGCTTAATCGGCCTTCTGCAGCTTTTAAATCGGCAACCGCCTGATAAATCACTTTATTTAGGTTGTTCTTCGCCAATTGTTCATCAGCTATACTTTGCAAATGGTTAATTTTTGCTTTTCTTACCGATGATCTTGCCTGGAAACCATTAAAGATGGGAACCTGAAGGCTAAAACCTACGTACTGACCAAAGTTATCACGAAGTTGATCGTTGAAATGATATTTTTCAGTGAGCGTTCTATATATAGGTGTGTTTACAATTGCACCGGTACCTTCCACAACACCTACTGGTACCATACCAATCACTTCAGAAGTACGTGTCGATTGTTGTCTGCCACTCGACCAGTTTGTATTTAAGCCTGCGCCAACTGACAAGGTCGGATAATAGCCTCCTTTAGCGATTTCAATACCTCTTTTTGCAGCCTCGGCACGTAAACTTGCCAATTTGATGTCAGGAAAAAGTTTCAATGAAGAATCATAAATCTCCTCGGCATTGCCATTTGCAGCGGCAGGCGCAATCAGGTTAGATAAGGGAGCCTGTACTTCATACTGAGTTGAAGAAGGAACATCCATCAACTGCGCCAGTGTAAGGTAAGAGATGCTCAACGCATTAACCGCATTCGTAACCGTCAAATCAGCAGTAGCCAATTGAGATTTTGCCTGAGAAAGATCTGCCAGCGTTTTATTTCCTACGTCTAATAACTGTTGTTCTCTATCCAACTGTTTTTTAGCTACTGTTTGTTGCTCTTTTGCAGCCTTTAAAAGGTCTTTGTTATAAAGAATCTGAAGGTAGCCCGTCACCACTTGCAGGATCAGGTCATTCTTGATTTTTTCTGTATTGGTCTTGCTTGCATTCAGTAAAAGCATATTTTGCTTGATCTGATTCATCTTCTGAAAACCTTGAAAGATATTGAATCCTGCAGAGATACCCCCATTCAACGAGGAGAACTGAGAGCTGTTAAAGGCATTGGTGGATGGATCTACACTCCTTCCGAAGTTTACATTATAACTGCTGTTTCCATTCAAAGTAGGCAGTAAAGCGTTCTTAGATTGCTTTAAATTTTCATCAGATAAGCCTTCGCTATACTTGGATTGCTTTACCTGAAGGTTGTTGTTCAAGGTTTTCTCAATCGCATCCTGGATGGTAATCACTTCTTGTGCGTCGGAGCTTTGCACAAAACCGGTAATCAATGCTAATGACAAAACTAAGCTGAGCTTGGGTAACGCATTAAAGCTGGTAAACTTTCTCATAATTTTAATTTCACAATAATAATATAAACAACTAACTGATTTTGCAAATTTCGCAGGTACAACAAGTGTATTTTACTACATTTGGACATGTATCTGGTTAAATCTCCGTTATTATTGAAATGGTATTACCCATCTCTGGTTTGGCACAAAACCCGCACTCAAAGTGTCATTTATTTAACCTTTGACGACGGACCCATACCGGATGTTACAGACTTCGTACTAAAAACTTTAAAAAGCTTTAATGCGAAAGCCACCTTTTTTTGTATCGGTGATAATATCCAAAAGCACCCCGCAATCTTCAATCAGTTGAAAGCGGATGGTCACGCCATCGGGAACCACACCTTTAACCATTTAAAGGGTTGGAAAACGGATGATGTGACTTACCTTGAAAATTTCAGGCAATGCCAGAAGCTTTGCAACACCAATCTGTTTCGCCCACCTTACGGCAGGATTAAAAAGTCGCAGATCAAAAGCCTTCGGGCGGAGTTCCCTGAGCTTCAGATCATCATGTGGGACGTACTAAGCGGCGATTTTGACACCCAGCTTGCCCCCGAAAAGTGCTACGAGAACGTGATTAAACATACCCGTAATGGCGCGATCATTGTTTTCCATGACAGCCTAAAGGCTTTCGATCGTTTAAAATATACTTTGCCACGCGCCTTACAATATTTCAGTGAAAAAGGCTATCAATTTGCCACCTTGTAAATTCCATACGACTATAAGCCAAGCTCAGGCCAAGATTAAAATTAGGAATATTTACCTGTTTATCTGCACCTTATCAAGGGATCCGATTATTTTGGTGTTCATTAATGAACAACGCTGTTCGTAAATGACCAGAATAACAATTGATCCCATCACTTTCCATTATTTAGAATATGTATAAATAATATAATGATCTGCATATGATGACCTGCACCTGTTTTTTTTCGTAAATTCGCTACAAATAATAAAAATACTTACCCTTTTAACACATATTATCAATGGCTTTTGATATAGAAATGATCAAAAAGGTGTATGCAAACTTTGGCCCCCGTGTAGAGGCGGCCCGTAAATTAGTAGGCAGACCTTTAACACTTTCAGAAAAAATTCTTTACACCCACCTTTGGGATGGTAATACAAATACTTCTTACGTAAGAGGTACTGATTATGTAGATTTTGCTCCTGACCGTGTGGCCATGCAAGATGCTACTGCACAAATGGCTTTATTGCAATTTATGCAAGCGGGAAGACCAAGAGTAGCTGTTCCATCAACAGTTCATTGCGATCACTTAATTACTGCAAAATATGGTGCTGAAGTAGATTTACCAGCAGCAAATACAGAAAGTAAAGAGGTTTTTGACTTTCTAGCTTCTGTTTCAAACAAATATGGTATTGGCTTCTGGAAACCAGGTGCAGGTATTATTCACCAGGTAGTATTAGAAAACTATGCTTTCCCAGGTGGTATGATGATCGGTACTGACTCTCACACTGTAAACGCAGGTGGTTTAGGTATGGTGGCGATTGGTGTTGGTGGTGCTGATGCTTGTGATGTAATGGCTGGCCTACCTTGGGAGCTTAAATTCCCTAAATTAATCGGTATCAAATTAACCGGTAAATTGAGTGGATGGGTTTCTGCAAAAGATGTAATCCTTAAAGTTGCAGGTATCCTTACTGTAAAAGGTGGTACCGGTGCAATTGTAGAATATTTTGGTGAAGGTGCCAACAGCATGAGCTGTACTGGTAAAGGAACCATCTGTAATATGGGTGCTGAAATTGGCGCAACTACCTCTACTTTCGGTTACGATGAGAGCATGGAGCGTTATTTACGTGCGACAAACAGAGCAGATGTTGCTGATGCAGCAAATGAAATTAAAGAACATTTAACAGGTGATGCAGAAGTTTATGCAGAGCCGGAAAAATATTTTGACCAGATCATTGAGATCAACTTATCAGATCTTGAGCCTTATTTGAACGGCCCTTTCACTCCGGATTTGGCTACGCCAATCTCTAAAATGAAAGAAGTAGCTGCAGCAAACGGATGGCCAATGAAAATTGATGTTGGTTTGATTGGTTCTTGTACGAACTCTTCTTATGAAGACATCTCTCGTGCAGTAAGTATCGCGAAACAAGTTGATGAAAAAGGTTTAACCGCAAAAGCTGAATATTGTATCAACCCAGGATCTGAGCAGATTCGTTTCACAATTCAACGTGATGGTTTCTTAGACGTATTCGAGAAAATCGGTGCTAAAGTATTTACAAACGCTTGCGGTCCATGTATCGGTATGTGGGACAGAGTTGGTGCTGACAAACAAGAGAAAAACACAATCGTTCACTCTTTCAACAGAAACTTTGCGAAACGTGCAGATGGTAACCCGAACACTTTTGCTTTTGTAGGTTCTCCTGAATTAGTAACTGCATTGGCTATCGCTGGTGATTTGAGCTTTAATCCATTAACTGATACCTTAACAAATGCTAATGGTGAGCAGGTAAAACTGGATCCGCCATCAGGATTCGAATTGCCTCCAAGAGGTTTTGATGTGGATGATGCAGGTTATCAGGAACCAGCTGCCGATGGTAGCGGTGTCGAAGTATTGGTTTCTCCAGCTTCTCACAGATTACAATTACTTGATCCATTCAAAGCTTGGGAAGGCACAGACCTTAAAGGCCTGAAATTATTGATCAAAGCAAAAGGTAAATGTACAACGGATCATATCTCTATGGCTGGTCCATGGTTGAAATTCCGTGGTCACTTAGATAATATTTCTAACAATATGTTGATCGGTGCAGTGAACTACTTCAACGAAAAAACAGATAATGTTAAGAATGAATTGACTGGCGAATATGGTCCTGTTCCTGCGACTCAACGTGCTTATAAAGCAGCAGGTATTGGCACTATCGTAGTTGGTGATGAAAACTATGGTGAAGGATCTAGTCGCGAACATGCGGCAATGGAACCTCGTCACTTAGGTGTTCGCGCGGTATTGGTGAAATCTTTTGCCCGTATCCATGAAACCAACCTGAAAAAACAAGGTATGCTTGGTTTGACATTTGCAAACAAAGAAGACTACGATAAAATTCAGGAAGATGATACTATTGATATCCTTGGCCTAACAACTTTCAGCCCTGATGTTCCATTAACATTGGTATTAAACCATAGTGATGGTACTAAAGAAGAGATCGTTGTTAACCATAGCTACAATGCTCAACAAATCGAATGGTTCAAAGCAGGTGGTGCATTAAACATCATCCGTAGAGAAGCAGCTGAGAAAAACGCATAGTCGGTTTTTAAAAGCTAATATAAAACGAACGGGCTGGCCATTTAAAATGATCAGTCCGTTTTTTAATGTGATAAAAATTCCTGCCACCAATAACCAGAATCTTTTATGGTACGGGTCTGTGTTTTAAAGTCGTTATGAACCAGACCAAACCGGGCATTAAAGCCTTCTGCCCATTCAAAGTTATCTAATAGCGTCCAGGCCATATACCCGGTAATGTTTAATCCTTCCCTTTTAGCTTTTAATAAAGCGGCAAGGTACTCTTGAAAATACGCTATTCGCCCCTGATCATGGACTGCTCCGTTCAATACCTTATCTGCATAAGCAGCCCCATTTTCGGTAATTATCAGATTTTTGACTTTAGGATAAGCTGCAAATTGCTTGATCACATTATAAAAGCCATTTCCATTCACCTCCCAGCCCATTGCAGTATAGGGCACTTTACGGCTTTTTGCTTTTACTTCCCAGGCTTGTATCACCGGAATAAAAGCATTGTATTTGACTGTGAGTGGAAAGTAGTTCTGGATACCGATAAAATCGAAGTCAAAGCTGAGCCGTTCAGTATGCCGCCAAGTAGAATGTTGAATGGAAAATTTCTCCATAACTTCCCAATCGGTACCAGGGTAGCCCATTCCAAGGGTAGGTTCAATAAATAAACGGTTCATGAGGCAATCTACGCGCTGCGCTGCCAATAAATCGGATTCACTTTGGGTATAGGGAATGACCTCACAACAAGAGAAACTAGTTCCTATGTTCGCCTTACTTACTTCTGCTCTTAATATTCGTCCTCCGTCTGCCTGCGCGATAGCTGCATGGTGTACCGCAGAAAAGAAATTTGTTAAACCGGTTTTCCCTGGCGCATGGATGCCCAGCATATAACCTAAAGAAGTAAAACCAAATGGTTCATTCAAGACGATCCAGTTTTTCACTTTATCTCCGTAATTTTTCGCACAGATAGAAACGAAAGCATTAAAGGCAGTATTGATGCCAAAGGCCGTCCAGCCTCCTTCCGCTTCCAATGCTTCCGGCAAATCCCAATGGTATAAGGTAATGTATGGTGTAATTCCTTGAATTAAACACTCATCAATTACATCATGGTAAAAGCGAATGCCCTCTTCATTCAGGATTCCGTCGCCATCCGGCAAAATCCTTGGCCAGGAAATAGAAAAACGAAACACCGAAAAACCGAGTAGTCTGACCAATGCAATATCCGTTTTATACTGGTGATAGAAATCACATGCAATGGCCGGAGAATGTCCTTTTTTGATCTTTCCTGAGCGAAGAGAAAAGGTATCCCATATAGAAGGGCCTTTGCCATATCCATCTGCAGCCCCTTCTATTTGAGCCGCAGCAGTGGCCACTCCCCAGGAAAAGTCGGTTCCAAAATCTGACGCTTTAATCATAGTTTTCCTTTAAGAGATCCGTATTTCAATTGAAATCAGTCAATTGAGATTCCTATTCGGTAGAAATTCCTATTGCAAAGTATAAACTATTGCATTGGATTTTCGTTTTTAATGGGAATCTCAGTTTCAATAAAGGCTAATATGAGGATAAGCTATTAATTTAACGTTAAGCCTATCTCCTTTAATAGTAAAGCCGCATTGAATGTGGTACAAGGGCCATGTTTTAATTTGTAGTCGAAGTTCATTTCACCTGCATTGATCTGAATGTCAAAATGATAGTTTCTAACTTTTTCCGGATAATCGGCAATCATCTCCGACAGCTGTAAGTCGTGGGTAGCAAATAAAGCTGGTGTTTGTTGTTCAATTAACTTTTCAATGAAAACTTTAGAGCCGAGGTATTTGTCTCGGCTATTCGTGCCCCTCAACATCTCATCAATTAATACCAACGAATTTGAACACATACCAATAGCATCAAGGATCATTTTTAACCGGTTCAGCTCGGCTTTAAAGGTAGAAGTCTGATCATTTAAGGAGTCTTTGATACGCATATATGAAAGCAGATGAAAAATAGACAGTGACATTTTTCCTGCACATACTGGCGCTCCGGCAAAAGCCAGCACCATATTGATACCTACTGTTCTTAGAAAAGTACTTTTTCCTGCCATATTAGAGCCTGTCACGATATCGACAGTAGGTTTTACTGTTAATTGAAAATCGTTTAACACACGCGTGCTTTGAGGGATCAGGGGATGTCCAAGTGCAGAAGCCGATAGGCTGAAATTATCCTGAAGCTCCGGATAAGTCCATTCAGGTTGATTATAGGCCACAGTTGAAAAGGAAATCAGTTCTTCAAATGCAGTTACACGGGCCAATCCAGCCATCACTGGCGTAGCATATTGACTGTGCCATTTGTTCAGATACATGCAGCATTTCAAATCCCATAAAAAGAATAAGTTCAAAAAAGTGCTGAGAATGACATTTAAACGCGCATCAAAGGCCTCAATAATCTTTGCCAGTTGTTTAATCTGGGCACTTACAGCTAGTCCATCTTCTTTTTCTGTAAATAGGTTTTTAATATATGCGCTGTTCCATTTTACTCCTTCCGTCCATTTGATGGTACCAGAAAAGGAAGTCAACAAGCCCGCACCACCAGTAAAACCATAATAAACCTGATTGATGTTTTTTAAATTCCAGAAGGTAAGTCCGGCATGGAAAACAGCATATAAAGCAAAAATCTCCCACATCGCTCCACCTACAATAATCGCTGTGGCCAATAATACCATAGACAAGTAAGGAACAATTTTCACATAGAATTTAAGTCCTGCTTTATTGGTAAATCGCAATTGTTCTGGCAAATCATACATTAATTTCCGTTCAATTACCCGCAACTGTTGAGGCTGATGATTTTGAAGTTCGGCCCTGAAATGGAAGGTCTGATCAATATGAGTAGTCAGTTCTTTTATCGCTTCCTGACGCGCCAATATAGTGGCTTTATCATTTGGTCTACCCAGATTTTCCGCCAATAAATCCATCCCTCTTTCTGTTTTACAGCGGTTGGTAAAAGCATACAAAGAGCCTGAACCATAAATATCCAGATCTGAAGCATAAGGATGTTGCTCGTCCTGATAATGGTCCCCATGATCATAACCATTCTTTCCTGTTCCCAGCTGATTGGCTTCATTCTGATATACCCATAACAGCTGCCCGGCATAAGTCAATTCTTCCTGAACGGCACTTTGTTTCTTAACCAACAGCAAAAACAAAACAAAAGGAACCACTAGTAAGCCTGTCAACACAGGGTTAAAACCTAGATTGATGATCGCCGCAATGATCAGAATTTCTGCGACAAACAGCCCTAATCTGGAAAAAGAGATGTTGTTGAGTTTCTTTTTAAGGCCGGAAATTCGTGTTTCCTGAGCCGCAATGTTATTTTGGTAGTCCTTTAAAATACTATCTTTTGTTTTTACCATTATCTTTGGATGTTCTCTAATTGGATAAATATAGGGATTAGAACTATACACAAGGAAGGCAGGAGCAGTTTAACGCTCATAATGGCAATATTAAGCCGGTTTAACTGCAATAAATAGAACAAATTACAATTTCATGAACCGAGTATCTATTCTGAAAGTCAAGATCGGATCGATCAGATTTATGAAGATTAAACAATGTTAAGCGAATGAAAATCACATTACTGGTTGTAGGAAAAACCGAAGATAAATACCTTATTGAAGGAATTGAGAAGTATTTGAAAAGATTGAAGCATTACATCGGCTTCAACTTACTGGTCATTCCCGATGTAAAAAACACAAAGAACCTAACAGAAGCACAACAGAAAAGTAAAGAAGCAGAGTTGATTCTGAAACAAGTGAGTAACCTGGATACCGTGATTCTAATGGATGAGAAAGGAAAAAAATACACCTCAATTCAATTCTCCAATTACCTGAACAAACAAATGATTGGTAGTGTACAACACCTGATTTTCATCATTGGTGGTCCTTATGGCTTTGATGAAAGTGTATACCAAAGAGCTAATGGTAGTATGTCACTATCAGACATGACCTTTTCTCACCAAATGGTTCGTCTGTTCTTCGTAGAACAATTGTACCGTGCTTTTAGCATCTTAAAGGGAGAACCTTACCACCACGAATAGTGTGATCCTGCTTATGGAAAACCAGGATATTCATCATCATTTATAAAAAAGGATTTATTATGCAATTGCCCAGTGATTTCAAAAGAAAGTATAAATATAAAAGTAACCCTAGAAAAGACCGCATGAATTATATCATCGCTATTATCATTTCTATAGCCGCGTTTCTGCTGATCTGGTTTTACTTGTAAGCTGGATTGGAGAGACTTGTAGGCTTTAACTGATAAGGCAAATCAATTTTCAAACCCTCAGGAATACACTAAAAAATAAAAGCCGGATCTGTTAAAGATCCGGCTTTCTTATAACCTATTTCGTTCAGTATAATGACTAAACGCCTTTTTTGCTTGTCATGCTAGCTTTTTTAGCCGGCTGAGTAGCTTTACTAGGTGCTTTTGTATTAGATGGCTTCGGACTGGCTTTCACCTTTTTCTCTGCTTTATCTTCAATTTTAACACCATCCTGGTCTACTACTGCCTCAGGAGCCGCTTCACTGAAAAGTGGAAGTTCCTTTAACAAGTGGTACCAAGAAACAATTTTCTTCATATCAGAAGTATAAACTTTCTCCTGGTCATGACCTGGAGCTACTTCTAAAAAGAAAGCTTTCAAATCTTTTGCATCAGCTTTTGCATCAGGAACATTTCCTTTAGCAGCAACGATATTTGCAAAAACATCTAATAACTTCAAATCGTCATCTTCGCCGTATACGGTAATATCTTCTAATGACGCAAGTTTAGTTGTAGTAATGTTAGCTACAATCTTAACTTTTTGAGCATCCAGACTTTCTAAAACGTATCCGCCTTTATTTTGTCCTACCAGCTTAAATAGACCTGGTCTTCCAGATACTGCAACGATTCCTCTTAAATTCATAATATTTTGTTTTTGAGAAGTAAGAACTAGTCTTCAATTACTTCTATCCCTATAATCTTATCTCCTTGTTTGATATCGTCAACAATATCAACATTTTCTATAACTTTTCCGAAACAAGTGTGTACTCTGTCTAAATGAGCAGTATTGTCTCTGCTGTGACATACAAAGAATTGTGAACCACCAGTATTTCTACCAGCATGTGCCATAGACAATACACCACGATCATGGTATTGATTTTCACCAGTTAACTCACAATCAATTTTGTAACCTGGGCCACCAGTACCTGCTAAATGTGCTTTAGACGGGTCTTTAGAGTTTGGACATCCACCTTGAATTACGAAATTAGGAATTACCCTGTGAAAAGTAACGCCATCATAGAATCCTTCTGAAGCTAATTTCTTAAAGTTAGCAACGGCATTAGGTGCATCCTGATCATAAAACTGAACAGTCATGTTACCTTTATCTGTTTTTATTATTGCTTTGCTCATGATAATTTTTTGTAAATGCCAAATTTAGTAAATTGAAATGACTCCTGAATATTAATTACTGGTAAAAAAGCCAGGGATACTGATTATCGCCTATAAACGTTTATTCAGTACAATAATTTTATTATAGGTTCAAAAAAATTACATTCGCATATACCCTGATAAAAGTATGTCCTTAAGAAAAATATACCTGCTGTTATGTTTAATGGTTTTTAGCCTCGGCTTAAAAGCCTCTTCTATCCTTGTTTTTATGGATGAAGATCAAAAGAATCATCTAAAAGCATATGGAATTGCCTATTGGAGCATTCAGCAAAAGGCTGAAGTGAGTTGGTTACTGAATTATCGTGGAGGCAGCTTTCTGCTGCAATACCATAAAAATATTGAGGATGAATGTAAGACCCGTGGGGTTTCTTATCAGATACTGCCAGATGGAAAGGTGACAGCGATCCTCAATGAGATTAGTGATCCGGAAGTCAATATGGAGATGGTAAAGCTAGAGAAATCACCCAAAATCGCAGTGTATTCGCCAAAAAGCAAGCTTCCATGGGATGATGCGGTAACGATGGTGCTGCGCTATGCCGAGATCCCTTATGATGTAGTTTACGATGATGAAGTATTAAAAGATAAACTTTCGGGGTATGATTGGCTGCATTTGCACCATGAAGATTTTACCGGGCAATATGGTCGTTTTTGGAGTGCTTTCCGCAATGCGGGCTGGTATCGGGAAGATGTTAAAACTCAGGAAGCTACTGCAAAAAGAAATGGCTTTACTAAAGTATCAGAAATGAAGCTCGCTGTAGCCAAAAGAATAAAGGAATTTTGTGCCGGAGGTGGATTTCTATTCGCCATGTGCTCTGCAACAGACAGTTATGATATTGCATTAAGTGCTGAAGGGGTCGACATCTGTGAAAGTATGTTTGATGGAGATAGCGCAGATCCCCAGGCACAGTCAAAATTAGACTACAAAAAGACTTTTGCATTCAAAGATTTCAAACTGGATAATAATCCCAATAATTATGAGTTCTCGGATATTGATGTTACCCAAACCAGAGCATTAATCCAAACCAACGATTTTTTTACACTATTCGATTTCTCCGCAAAATGGGATCTTGTACCGACTATGCTCAGTCAAAATCATGAAAAGGTAATCAAAGGATTTATGGGGCAAACCACTGCATTCCGTAAATCGTTAGTGAAGCCAAATATTACTGTATTGGGAGAAAACAAGGGCTCGGAAGAAGTAAGGTATCTGAATGGGGAAATTGGCAAGGGACAGTTTACCTTTTATGGTGGTCATGATCCGGAGGATTACCAGCATGCGGTAGGTGATCCGCCTACAGACCTGAATCTACATCCCAATTCACCTGGCTATAGACTCATTCTGAACAATGTATTGTTTCCTGCGGCTAAGAAGAAACCGCAGAAAACATAAGCAGTGATTTGGATAGTGGATTAATCGTAGAAACTCCAGCTAACTCCAAACTTCAGCAATACTCTATCCATCATAGGATAACGATTTACTGAGTAGTATCCGTTCGATAATAATCCTTGGTTGGCATAATCCGTCTTTACGAAAACATTGGCCTTTCTTAAACTGGCTTTCACCCAAACATCCAGAATTGGTGTAGAGTCGAAAGTTGTAGCCTGTCCTACGTAAAATTGTCCTGCAGGGGCAGAATAAGAATAGTTTTTATATGGAGTATTATAACGGATATCAAATCCGACATTTGTTTTTAAGGCTTTAAAGAAGGTATGGTCTAGAAATACGCTTGCAAATGCATACAACTCTGGTGTTCTCAAAATATTCGGCTGGTCTGTCTTTTGGTAAACCAGGTAACTATCAAAGTTAAACTTCCCGAATTTCAGTTTTTTCCCTACCGTAATCTTTAACAGATTTAGACTACCAAGTTGTGCTGGAACAATCCTATTCGCATTCTTTGCATAAAAAGCACTATCGAGTGCAACTCCCTCACCTGGAGCGGGTGTTGTGAAATAAAGATAATCCGAAATTCTAAAATACTCTGCTCCGGCTTCAAAATTCAGTTGATCATTCACATATTTAAAGGAAAGATTAACCGTTTTGGTTCGATTAAAATCTGTTCTTCTCCAATTGTAATGGTTTCCAAAGTAGCGGATATAAATTTCTTCGGGAGACTTATTCTGAAAAAAACCACCCAAAACAATTCTGCCTACCGATTTACTCAATAAGAGATTACTTTTTGCTTCATAGAGAAAATCCCCGATATTCCTCCCCTGGAATATTTGTTGTACATCTACATTCAAGTCGATACGATTACTAAACCGGTACCCCGCAGAACCTAATAGGGTAATGTTCTGAAAAGTTGAACTATAATCGTAATAGGTTTCTGTCTTACCTGGATAATACACCCCTTGATGGTACTTATAGAAGTCATGTCTAATTCCGGCATCTAATTTTAGCTCATTTTTAATGATAGAATTGCCCTTTCCACGAAGGAAGAAACTGTACATAAATTCATTCTGCACATTCATGTATCGAGTACTATCGTAGGTGAACGAAAGATCTGCTACCCCAGGAGGAATAGCCGTATGATCATCCAAAGAGGTTTTATGAAAAGTATAAGCGTTGGTATTGTATTTAAAAGTATAAGCTATTTTATTGGTAGGTAGAATCTTATCTGAGATTTCCTGAGCCAGACTATCGATCCTTCCTACAAAATAGGTTTGTTTGATCATGAAAGAATTTGAGCGATAAATATGTCCTGCGTCTGTCAATCGAACTTCTTCAGATAAATGATCTAAACCAAAAGAATTGTTATTCTTTCCGTAGATATTATCATTATAAATAGATCCGTTCTCGCGTGCTTTCAACGTGTTGAAAATCGCAGCAACCCACAAGTTATACCTTTTATTTGGACTTTGATACCAGTTAAAAATATCCGCATTTAAATGATCTCCCCTTTGTCTTGGGTAATAACCATTAGCACCAATTCTATTATAATTCGCACCTATGTTCCAATTTCTTTTAATATTCTGAGAATGGGTAACCTTGAATATTGCCTCAGTTTCACCGGCAGAGATGAAGTAAAGATTGGTAAATGGAGTTCTAGCTTGATAGTATTTGATATCATCCTGACCAATAGCGTAAAAATCCAGGGAATGAAATCCGGCATCAAACCCAATGGTTTTTGAAGGTTCAAACAACATCGGCATTGCCGCCAAACCTAAATTTCCTGTACCTACGGTTGGTCTTCTTGGCTGCGCAATCATGCTGAAGTTGTGAAAACCAGCTAATGTGGTATCCAGTGGCAAGGTTTGAATACTGTCTTTGGTCAGCTTCAAGGTAGTATACCTGATAAAACGGGAAGTAAAAATGACAGAGTCCAGCCCTGATTCTTCTTTCTTCCTTAAGGAGTCCAGTAATTTATTGTCATTTACCGTCGTCTTTAAATCCTGGGCAAACAACTGCCCACTCCCTATAAGGAAAAAGCAAAAAACAAATAAAGCAATGCTTTTATACATTATAAAGTAGAGATTAGTTGGCTCAGTATTTTTGTCATTCTTGGTTCTGCAATTCTTGCAGTTTCAATAATTTCTTCCAGGCTCACAGGTTGTAACTCCTCTGGAAAGCCTTCATCAGTTAATACAGAAATGGCAAATACAGGGATACTCATATGGTTGGCTACAATCACCTCAGGCACAGTACTCATCCCTACTGCATCGCCGCCGATGATACGTAAATATCTATATTCTGCTTTAGTTTCCAGATTTGGTCCGGTTACGGCAACATATACTCCCTGATGACAAACGATATCATTGTCTTTTGCAATCTGCAAAGCAGTCTTGATTAACAATTGTTGGTAGGGCTGACTCATATCAGGAAAGCGAGGCCCCATATCAGCATCATTTCTTCCACGAAGTGGGCTTTCTGGTTGTAAATTAATATGATCATTTATAATCATTAAATCCCCTTTCTTAAAGTCGGGATTTAGTGATCCTGCAGCATTGGACACGAAAAGATGCGCAATTCCTAAGGCTTTCATTACACGGATTGGGAAAGTAATCTGCTGCATGCTATATCCTTCATAATAATGTAATCTACCTTGCATGGCCACCACTTTTTTACCGTTTAGTGTACCAAAAATCAGTTTACCAGAATGAAACTCCAGAGTAGAAATCGGGAAATTCGGGATATTGGAATACATCAATTGATGTGCGACTTCTATTTCACCCACCAGTCCACCAAGACCAGTTCCTAAAACGATGCCAATTTCTGGTTGGAAATCATTCGTTTTACGTTTTAGATATTCAACGGTTTCGTGTATGACTTGAAACATAAGCTATAATTTTTTGATCAAATATAATTTTATCTTTTGCGCTTAGCCCTATTTTGACGGGCAAATAAAAGATTGGTAAATTTAACAGTAATTCTTTTAAAGTTCCATCTAATAAACGTTGCGCATCCTTTTCTGTTGTGATGATGATTTTTTCTATACCAGGCGCACTTTTAAAGGCATTAACCAGGTCTCTGACATTTTGAATTGTAAAACGGTAATGATCGGGATAATCATGATGTTGAATATTAGCACTATACTGCCCTAAATACTGCAGTAATGGCTTTGGATTGGCAATTCCAGTAAGTAAAAACACTGTTGTACGCTCTGTAATTGAGTTGCATGAACGGCTTTCTCCCGAAGTTAAGTGCAGCAGATCCTGATAGGATAGGGAAGAAAAAACAGTCTGCTTTTGCCATTTATTTTCAAATTTATTTAAGCATTTAACTGCCTGTTCGGCTTTGATCACTTCCGGCGATTTGGTGATCAGTATCGATTCTGCTCTTTTATATCCGGAAAAACTTTCCCTCAAATTTCCCGCAGGCAAGAGGAATTGCGGATTCAATAACTTTTCAAATTCAAATAAGAGGATGTAATAACCCGCACGAATGGCGCGATGTTGGTAAGCGTCATCCAAAATAATCAGATCATGATCTTCCTGTAGGCGTGTTGCCCCAAGTACCCGATCTTCACAAACAGCTACGGTAACCTGTGGAAATTTTCGGTAAAACTGCATTGGTTCATCTCCTATCGTCTCGGCACTTGCCTGATCATCCGCTAGAATAAAACCTTTGGTCTTACGGCCATAACCTCGGCTTAATATGGCAATTTTGCGGTCTGGAAAAAGACGCACCAAATATTCTGTCACCGGACTTTTACCGGAGCCACCAACTACTAAATTTCCGACGCAAATTACTGGGATATCAAAGCCAGTGGCTTTAAATATACCTGTATCATAGAGCTTGTTTCTCACAAAAACTACGATGCCGTATAGGATGGAAAAAGGAAATAACAGGTAGCGTAAGTATTTTATCATGCTGTGCCTCAAAAATAAGAATTATAGCGCGTAATGCATGAAGTTTATACATATTGAGGGCTACCGGGCAACAAAATAAAAGGCTATCTTTGTACAAACAATATTTTATATCATGCTTAAAGGATTTTTTAACGTACCAACTCCGGTTAACGAGCCTATTTTAGGTTACGCCCCGGGAAGTAAAGAACGTGAACTTTTGAAGGCCGCAATTGCCGAAGCCCGCTCTAAAAAAATTGACATCCCGATGTACATTAACGGAGAGGAAGTTCATACTGAAAATAAAGGAACTGCGACTCCTCCGCACGATCATCAGCACATTCTTGCTGAATACAGCAAAGGAACAAAAGAACATGTGAGTCAAGCTATTGATGCTGCTCTGGCAGCAAAATCAAAATGGGAAAATTTAGCATGGGAACACCGTGCAGCAATCTTCCTGAAAGCAGCTGATCTTATTGCAGGTCCATACCGCTATAAATTAAACGCAGCAACAATGCTGGGTCAATCAAAAAATGCTTACCAGGCAGAGATTGATGCCGCTTGTGAGCTGATCGACTTCCTTCGTTTTAACGTAAGTTATATGTCGGAAATCTATAAACAACAACCTCCGGTTTCTCCTAAAGGATCATGGAATAGAGTAGAACAACGCCCATTAGAAGGTTTTGTATTTGCTTTGACACCATTTAACTTTACTGCTATCGCTGGTAACCTACCAACTTCAGCAGCAATGATGGGGAACGTAATCGTTTGGAAACCTGCAAATACACAGATCTATTCTGCAAATGTATTGATGCAGATTTTCAAAGAAGCTGGTTTACCTGATGGTGTAATTAATCTGGTATATGTTTCCGGACCGGAAGCAGGTGAAGTGATCTTTAATCACCCTGATTTCGCTGGTATCCACTTTACTGGATCTACAGGCGTGTTCCAGGATATCTGGAAAACGATCGGAAATAACATCCATAAATTCAAAACTTACCCTCGTATTGTTGGAGAAACAGGTGGTAAAGACTTTATCCTTGTTCATGGTTCCGCAGAAGCAGAATCTTCCAGCACAGCGATTATCCGTGGTGCATTCGAATACCAGGGACAAAAATGTTCTGCTGCCTCACGTGTTTACGTAGCAAAGAGCATCTGGCCTAAGGTAAAAGAATATATGCTCCGCGATCTTGCTCAGTTCAAAATGGGCGGAACTGAAGATTTCGGTAACTTTATCAATGCGGTAATTGACGGAAACTCTTTCGACAAATTAGCTAAATACATTGACGAAGCTAAAAAAGACAGCAGTGTAGAAATTATTGCCGGCGGTAACTACGACAAATCTAAAGGATACTTTATTGAACCTACGGTATTGGTAGTTCAAGATCCTAAGTACGTGACTATGTGCGAAGAATTATTCGGTCCCGTATTAACCTTATTTGTGTATGATGATGATAAATTCGATGAGATTTTAGACATTGTTGACAGCACTTCTATCTACGCCTTAACAGGTGCCGTAATTGCTCAGGATCGTTATGCGATTGAAAAAGCAACTCAACGTTTGAGAAATGCAGCTGGTAACTTCTACATAAATGATAAATGTACAGGTGCTGTTGTTGGACAACAGCCATTTGGTGGTGCCAGAGGTTCCGGTACTAACGATAAAGCAGGTTCAATGATCAATCTTTTACGTTGGGTTTCTCCACGTACGATCAAAGAAACTTTTGATCCACCTAAAGATTTCCGTTACCCATTTTTGTCAAACGACTAAGACTTCTTTTAGTCAAGGATTGATCTGATAGGTCAGTCTTAAATGAAAAAGCGGAGG
>NZ_JAVTST010000004.1:0-464509 GCF_032678745.1 Pedobacter gandavensis | reverse complement strand
TTTACAACTCCCACTTTTTTTATGTTTAAACTAAATATTAGTTCGCAACCATTTTAAGGAAAGCTGCAATTTTAGCTTTCATCGCTCTGCGATCTACGATAAAGTCAAGGAAACCATGTTCCTGAACAAATTCTGCAGTTTGAAATCCTTTTGGAAGGTCTTTTTTAATTGTTTCTTTAATTACCCTCGGACCGGCGAAACCGATCAAAGCTCCTGGTTCTGCGATATTGATATCACCTAACATCGCATATGATGCAGTTACACCACCTGTAGTAGGATCTGTCAATAAAGAGATGTATGGGATTTTTGCCTGACTCAACAAGGCCAATTTAGCCGATGTTTTTGCCATTTGCATTAACGAGAATGCAGCTTCCATCATTCTTGCTCCACCAGATTTAGAAATCATCAGGAATGGAATTTTATGCTTGATGCTATAGTCAATAGAGCGGGCGATTTTTTCACCTACTACTGATCCCATAGACCCACCGATAAAGTTGAAGTCCATACAGGCAATTACTAAATCCTGTCCTTCAATTTTACCTACACCTGCTCTGATTGCGTCTTTTAAGCCAGTTTTTGCCTGACTCTCCACCAAACGGTCTACATAAGGTTTACTGTCTGTGAAGTTTAATGGGTCACCTGAAGTTAGATTTGCAAATAACTCTGTGAACTCATTATTGTCAAACAATACCTGAAAATATTCCTTTGATCCTACCCGTAAATGGTAGTCGCAATATTGGCAAACGTATTTATTTTCAACCAGATCGGCACTGTGGAGTGCTTTCTTACAATTAGGACACTTGTTCCATAAACCGTCTGGCGCTTCTTTTTTTTCTTCTGTTCTTGTACTGATACCTTTTTTTTCTCTCTTAAACCAAGCCATGTTATTTGTTGAAAAATGCGAGTACAAAGAAACAAAAAAAAATTAGAACAGTTTAAGGTAGTTTTTAGTTAAAAATAATAGCCCTCAGATTTGGCCGGAGGGATATTTTTCCTAACTTCGGCATATATAAAATTATAAAAAATGAGTTTAAAAGGCTATAAAGGCGTAATTTACGGAGATGCCGTTCAGGAATTGTTTGAACAGGCTAAAAAACATCAGTTTGCATTACCTGCAGTTAACGTTACCGGTACTAACACAGTAAATGCGGTAATGGAAACAGCTAAGGCAGTTAATTCACCTGTTATGATTCAGCTTTCCAATGGCGGTGCCCAATTTTACGCTGGAAAAACATTGAATAATGACAATTTGAATGCATGTGTATTAGGCGCAGTTTCTGCAGCTAAACATGTTCATTTATTAGCTGAGCATTACGGTGTTGCAGTAGTTTTGCATACTGACCACGCAGCAAAGAAACTATTACCATGGATCGACGGTTTATTAGACCATGGCGAGAAATTCTTCGCAGAGCATGGTAAACCATTGTTTTCTTCACACATGTTAGACTTATCAGAAGAATCTATCGAAGAAAACATAGAGATTTCTGCTAAATACCTGGAGCGTATGGCTAAAATGGGTATGACTATCGAAATCGAACTAGGTGTAACTGGTGGAGAAGAAGATGGTGTAGATAACAGTGATGTAGATAGCTCAAAACTATATACTCAACCTTCAGAAGTAGCTTATGCTTACGAAGAACTGAGCAAAGTGAGTGATAAATTTACAGTAGCAGCAGCTTTCGGTAATGTTCACGGAGTGTACAAACCGGGTAATGTGAAATTGCAACCGGTAATTCTTAAGAATTCTCAGGACTTCATCAGAGAGAAATTCGGTATCACTGCTGAAAAACCTATCAACTTCGTATTCCACGGTGGTTCAGGTTCTACTCAGGAAGAAATCAGAGAAGCAATTTCTTATGGTGCAATCAAAATGAACATCGATACTGATATGCAATGGGCATTATGGGAAGGTGTTTTGGATTACTACAAAGCGAATGAAGCTTACCTTCAAGCGCAAATTGGTAACCCAGATGGCGATGATAAACCAAATAAAAAATATTATGATCCACGCGTTTGGTTACGTAAAGGTGAAGAAGCTTTTGTTAAACGTTTAACTCAGGCTTTCGAAGACCTTAACTGTAGAGACGCTAGCGATAAACTTTAGTTTGTCGTTTAAGATCTAAGCATTCAGGGGTGTTAATGCTCCTAAATAAAACGCCTGTACCATCTGATGGTCAGGCGTTTTTAATTTGTATCCATAAGGGAGGTATACTTTTGGATTTACCTCAAAATGGTAACCGGTCCAACCAATGGTTTTTGCCCCAGCTCATGTAGCTCAATCCAATAATAATAAGTGCCAACCGGCAGGTTTTTTCCTTTATATAATCCGTCCCAATTTTGAAAATTGCCTTTGGCACTGAATACTCTTTCTCCAAAACGGTTCATGACTTTTATTTCTGCATTGGGGTAAGCTTGTAATGCTTCAATATTCCATAAATCATTAATGCCATCGCCATTAGGAGTAAAAGTATTGGGTACGATCACTTTTTTGAATACTTTCACTGTGACACTGGAGTTCGCGCTTTCACAATTATTTTGGGAGCTTACGTTGAGGGTGTAGGTGGTGGTGACTAATGGGGAGGCTATCGGCGATAATTTATTGGGGTCATCCAGATGATCTGAAGGCGTCCAGAAATAGTACAGGTTATCACCTGATACAGTACCATCTAGAGTAGTAGACTCTCCTTCCATGATGACTTTGTTATTGCCCGCATTTGCAAACGTTTGTTTATATACATTGACCGTAACCGAGGTTTTATCCGTACAATAACCATTTGATACCCTGACTTCATAGGTAGTGGTGCTGGTTGGGGAAGCAATAGGGTTGCTAATATTTGGGTCCGACAACCCTGTAGCCGGATTCCATAAATAGGAAGTCCCACCGGAAGCTTGTAATTCGACACCTTCACCATAGCAGATGAAAGGATTTGCGTTAGTCACCCTGGCCACTGGTACAGGATAGACGGCAAGGTTAGTTTGTGCGGTCGAAGTACAGCCATTTAAGGTAACTACCACTGTGTAAACTCCGCTATCATTTGGCCCGGCATTGCTGATAGTTGGTGATTGTGTTGAGGATTGGAAAGAATTTGGCCCTGTCCATTCATAAGTATCCCCTGTTCCGGATAAGTCCAATTGGACATTTTGGCCTATACAAACGTTATGCATTGCAGCCAGGTTAATCGTTGGATTGGGTTTTACATTAAGGATAATGGGAACTGACCCAGTTCTACATGCGGGGGAGTCAAAATTACCGGGTTCTGCCACTACTACCCGATATTCATAAATACCCGGTGCTAAAACTGAAGGATCAATATTGATCTGCGGATTGGTTTCTGCATTGAGGTCTAACCAGTCTGTTCCATTCTTCCTCTGCCATAGATATCGTAAAGTATTGGTTCCCTCCACACTTGAGTTGATGCTGAAAGTCCCGCTTTCACCTTCACAGATCGTTTTTGTGGTTTGATTGGCCACATTATCTATGCTGGTTGTGATCTTGGTTCCACATGGTCGGAAAGTAATGTCATCAATGGCGAGATCATTTCCAACGCCACCGGGTGCATTGTTAATGATTCTGATTTTCACCCGGCTGACGCCTACTGGGGTACTGAATAAATAGCCGTATTGTTTCCAGGTAGGCTGTGATGTTTCCGGAATATCGCCAGTAGGAAAGGTGGCAATTGGCTGCCCATCCATTGCTAGCACCTGGAAGGTGAGGTTAGGCTTGATTCCTGAAAATTTTAAAAGATTGGTTACCCAAACGGCAAATTCATAAGTGGTATTTGGACATAAATCAGTAGGCACATCTGTTTCATAGAAGATGCCCGGATTGAAACTTGCATTAATCATCATGAGGTAACCGTTAGGGTCATTTGGCGTATGGTTGTCGATGTCAAACCACGCTCCTCCAGAGCTTACGCTATGCTCAATGGTATAACTCCCATCAGAAGGAGTTCCCGACCGGACATAATCATAGGTGGTTTTATTGCCTAGGGAGGGACCATAAGTATCCGTTCCCCTGCCAAAATCAATTAGCACAACTGGATCGCCAAGGCTACCATTACATAATTGTGCCGCAGCTTGCTTTGCTACAATAGCCATCAGGGAAAGCAAGAGCATTAATTTATACTTGAAATTCATTTTAATGGATGCGCAGTTTTTTCTGCGACATCCACGAATTTAAGTAGTACTTGTTCTGAACACAAATATTTGACATACAATGATTTGACTGTAAATCGAATGCAGGGTTCTTAATGTCATAATAATTTAAATTACATCAAAATAATGATGAGTAATGCTTTTTTTAAACAGATTAGCTGTTTTTCATGAGTACTTGTGGCTGATCACAAGGTTGAGGCAATCCACTGGCAATAGCATCTACCATATGTTTCATCAATTTATTGCTAAAACTATTGCTGGGGATCGAAGCTTTGTCCTTCAATAAGACCGCACAGATTTTGCCACCATTGACACATGATATTGAGGAATGTTTGTGCAATTTCCGGTAGTTATTTGAATCAAAATAATCACCGGTTCCTTTGTATACATACCATTTTTTCATATTGTAGCAGCTTTTATAAATCAAAAAGCAGCAAAAACTTTGATGGGATGCCTACTCTGTTCCAGGTTTTCGGCGGCTCCTGTTGCGGGAAATAAATCCTGTTTCTAATCTAAGGAAGTTTTTAATCGCCCGGAGGGTCAAATGACCCAAAATTACCTGCAACCAAACTCCTATTTTTAGCATATTTGTAGAAACATCAACAAGCAATGGAAACACTATTTGTAAATAAAGCAATTGGAAAAGACACATTGGACCATGTATTTGCCATTCGAAGTGTCGTGTTCGTAGAGGAACAGGGTTGTCCGCCGGAACTGGAATGGGAAAATGAAGAAGAATCAACACACTTTCTGGCCACAATGGACAATCAGCCATGTGGGGCTTGCAGGTGGAGAAAGACCGACCAAGGTTATAAGCTGGAAAGGTTTGCGGTATTAAAAGAATTCAGAGGTAAGCGAATCGGGCAGGCGCTCGTAGCCGCAGCTTTGGCAGATTTACCTGCAGATGCACATTATATTTACCTGAATGCACAATTGGCTGCCATGCCTTTATATGCTAAATTCGGCTTTGTAGCAGAAGGACCGCAATTTGAAGAAGCAGGATTTCAGCACTTTAAAATGGTGAAAAAAGCATAAAGCCTGCTGAAGAAGAGTCAGCAGGAATAAAAAGAAAACTTATTTAAGTTAAAAATATCTGATTGGAGAGCTGCACCGCAGCTTTCCATTGCTGCATATCTAGCCCTAAGCATTCTCCTTTACTTTCCAGAAACCAGATCAGATCTTCGGTAGCAAGATTACCAGTCAGGTCGTCGGTAGCCATAGGGCAGCCTCCAAAGCCTTTTAAGGCACTATCGAAGCGATAGCAACCACTTTCATAAGCTGCCTGTATTTTTTCAATACGCGTCTCAGGGGTGCTGTGTAAATGGACGCCAATCTCTACCTGATCAAAAGTTTGGATCATTCCAGGTAAAATGGCCTTTATTCTTTCCGGAGAGGATACTCCAATGGTATCTGATAAAGAAAGGATTTTGACACCCAGACCAGTCAACACATCTGCCCAGTATAAAACGATCTCTTCGTTCCATAAATCACCGTAAGGATTTCCGAATCCCATCGACAAATACACCACAGCTGTTTTATCATGGCGGTTACAAAGCTCCAGCATTTGCTTCACTGTATCGAGGGAAGCTGCAATGGTGGAATTCGTGTTGCGCATTTGAAAAGTCTCAGAGATAGAAAAAGGAAAACCGAGCTGATGGATCTCCGGGTACTGAATAGCAGCTTCTACACCCCTTAAATTAGCCACAATGGCCAATAACTTGGACTTTGTAGTACTCAGGTCGAGCTTGGCCAGTACTTCCGCTGTATCTTTGAGCTGAGGAATGGCTTTCGGACTCACAAAACTACCAAAATCAATGGTGTCAAAACCCACCTGTAGCAGCAAGTTGATGTAGGCTGCTTTAAGATCAGTAGGGATGAAATCATGGATGCCTTGCATGGCATCCCTTGGACATTCTATGAGTTTAATTGACTTTTGCTGGTTCATGCGGTACTTTCTTATGGTAAGGTCTGATAATTAATCTGGTGCCACGATCGTAGCTGAAATAACTCCAAACCCAGTTTACAAAAACCACGAGTTTATTTCTAAAGCCAACGAGTGTCATCAAATGTACAAACATCCAGGTAAACCACGCGAATACCCCTTGAAATCTAACGTTATGTAAATCTACAACGGCCCGGTTTCTACCTACCGTAGCCATAGCGCCTTTATCTTTGTATTTGAAAGGAACAGTGGGTTTGTTTTCAATTGTCCTCATTAAGTTTTCAGCCAGCTGCCTTCCTTGTTGTATCGCTGCAGGGGCAACCCCCGGATGGCCATTAGGAAATTCTTCGGTGATCATGGCTGCTACATCACCTATCGCATAAATATTGGCGTAACCATCCACCTTATTGATTTCATTTACTTTCAATCTGTTCCCACGAACAATATCCTCCGGATTCAAACCATCCAGTATAACACCTTTTACTCCAGCAGACCAGATGACGTTTGAAGAGCCAATCTGCTGTCCGTCTGCCAGGGAAAGCATTTTACCATCAAAGGACTGTACCCTGGATTCGGTCATGATGTTTACGCCAAGTTCTGTTAGAAACAAATGGGCTTTACGGGAAGCTTGGGGAGACATGGCACCGAGTAATTCCGGAGAACCTTCAATCAGGTAAATACGGACTTTATCGATATCCAATTCCGGATAATCACTTTTTAAGACGTGTTTTTTAAGTTCGGCAAGTGCCCCGGCTGTTTCTACACCAGTAGGACCACCACCTACTACTACAAAAGTGAGGAGTTCGTTTGCGGTTACCGGATCAGGGGCAATCTGTGCAGCTTCTAAATTCTGTAGGATGAGGCTCCTGAGGTTTAAGGCTTCAGGAATAGATTTCATGGGCATGGCATTTTCCTGGATTTGGTCTTGTCCAAAGAAGTTACTGGTAGAACCTGTTGCAATCACCAAATGATCATAATCAATAGTACCAATACTGGTCTGAATGGAATTATTTAAAGGCTGCACCCCATTTACTTCTGCTACGCGGAAAGTCAGGTTCTTTTGCCCTTTAAAAATCTTGCGGAGGGGGAAGGCAATGGAATCCGCTTCCAGTCCGCCGGTAGCCACCTGATACAACAATGGCTGGAAAGTATGGTAGTTGTGTTTATCTACCATGATTACTTCTATCTCTTTATCTCTTAATTTCTTCGCTAATTCTATCCCACCAAATCCGCCACCTACAATGACTATTCTTGTTTTGTTGCCTTTCGGGAAGTGTTGCTCCATAGTATTTAAGTTTCTTGAATATATTGATAACAAAAAAGGCACCCAAAAAGGGTGCCTTTAATCAATAAATATTTAGATTTCTTATTTTTTATTTTTACCTAAATCAATAACGATAGGGGTAGAGATACACAATGAAGAGTATGTACCGATGATACGACCGATCAATAGTGCAAAGATAAATCCGCGGATACTTGCGCCACCGAAGATGAAGATCACAAGTAATACGAAGAATACTGTTAATGAAGTCAAAATAGTACGACTCAATGTGCTGTTTAGGGCAAAGTTGATCAGTTGATTACGTTCTTCACCATGTAGATCTTCTTTTCCTGTTTCCGCTAATTTCTCACGGATACGGTCAAATACAACTACAGTTTCCGTCATGGTGTAACCCATTACCGTTAAGATCGCAGCGATGAAATCCTGACCAATCTCTAATGAGAATGGAAGTACACCGTCTAAGATCGTGTAGAAAGATAGTACTAATAACACGTCATGGAATAACGCGATTACCGCACCTAAACCATAGTTCAGTTTCTTGAACCTTACTACGATATAGATAAACATCACTAAACAAGAGAACAATATTGCTCCGTAAGCTCCGTAAACGATGTCACTTGCAATGATAGGACCTACCTTCTCGTTACTTTCAATTTTATAAGGAACACCAGTTTTAGATAAACCATCATGAAGGGCTTTTTCTACTAACTTATCTGCACCATTGTCTTGATCAGTGATGTGGTAAGTAGTGGTGATTTTTAATTCGTTGTTTGCACCAGCAGTTTTCACTACAGTTTCCGATTCAGGGAATACCGAAGCTAATTTCGCTTTTACATCTTCCGTTTCCATTCCTTTATCGAAATGAACGATATACGTTCTACCACCTTTAAAGTCGATACCTAAGTTCAATCCACCATTTTTGAAGTAGAAGATGAAACCTAATACGATGATCACAGTAGAGATTGTGTAATAAAGTTTTCTATGACCTACGAAGTTAAACGCGATGTTTTTGAAGGCATGAATAGTGTATTTATTACCGAAAGTAATGTTTGCTTTTTTCTCTAATAACCAATCGAACACTAAACGTGAGATCAATACCGCACAGAATAATGAAGAAAGGATACCAATACAAAGTGTTGTTGCAAAACCTTGAACCGGACCAGTACCGAAGATGTAAAGGATTGCACCTAATACGAATACAGTAACGTTTGAGTCAATGATAGAAGACATCGCATGTTTGAAACCTTCTTTGATTGCTACCGGAGTTGGTTTACCTAAGTTCAACTCTTCTCTTACACGTTCGAAGATCAGGATGTTCGCATCTACGGATAAACCGATTACCAATACGATACCTGCGATACCTGGCAAGGTCAATACTGCACCCAATGAAACCAGGATACCCATGATAAAGAATAAGTTGATCACTAACGCAAGGTTAGCTACCCATCCTGCTTTATTGTAATATAAAGCCATGAATACTAAGATCACCACGAAGGCAAGTACGAAAGAGATTAAACCATCATGGATTGCCACTTCACCTAGAGAAGGACCTACCACGAATTCACCAACGATTCTAGCTGGAGCTGGAAGCTTACCTGCTTTTAAGATATTGGCTAAATCTTGTGTATCATTTACTGTGAAGTTACCAGTGATAGAAGAGATACCGTTAGGGATTTCGTTCTGTACTGTTGGAGCAGAGTAAACCGTGTTGTCTAATACAATTGCAATAGATTTTTTGTTGTTTGGATCTGCTGCTGCTTCTGCAGTAATTTTTTTCCATTTTGTAGCACCGTCACCGGTCATGTACATGGTAACTTCTGGTCTGCCTTTCTGATCGTAATCATGACGGGCATCGCTGATTGCATCACCACCTAAATCTGGTTTGCCATCCATTGAAGTTGCTTTGATTGCATACAATTCAAAGATCTTAGCACCACCAGTAGTCGAAACGTCCATTGGTTTAACACTCCACATGAACTTGAAGCTCTGAGGAATGATAGAAGCTACTTCTGGTCTCTTGAAATAAGCATTTACTTTAGCAGTATCTTTTTGAGCTACCCAACCTACAACAGGACCCGGACGCAATGAAGTTTGTCCGTTTTCACCTTGGTAAGTAGGGATGTTTAATACAGAGAATAATGGGTTAGATTTTGCAGCATCTTTGTTCTTAACCGCTGCGGAATCTTTAGTGTCTTTATTTTTAGCAAGACCAGCCAATTTACTTTCTGATTTAGCAGCAGCGGTATCTGTACCAGCTGTAGCAACTTCAGTAGTTTTTAAAGTAGAAGCTAAGGTCTTGTTGATGTTTTCCAATACTGGATATACTTCCTCATTGTTGTATACCTGCCAGAATTGTAATTCTGCAGATCCTTGCAATAATTTGTGAACCCTTTCTTTATCCTGAACACCTGGCATCTCAATCAGGATACGGTTAGTACCTTCTTGTTTTTGCATGTTAGGACTTACCACACCGAAACCATCGATACGGCTTCTGATGATCACGAAGGAACGGTCGATTGCACTTGTTGCTTCTTTAGACAAATAGCTTTTAACTTCTGAATTGCTGGCGTTAGCTTTAAGCAATTTAGCGTTGTCCTGATTTGAAAAGAAGTCAGCCAATTTCACATTCGGAGAAAGTTTCTCAAACTCATCAACAAATAAAGCGATGAAATCTTTTCCACCAGCATTAAGTTTCTCTTGAGCAATTGTCAATGCTTTGTTGAAATTAGCATCATCAGGATTACCAGCTAATGACTTAACCAGTTCAGATAACGAGATCTCCATCGTTACGTTCATCCCACCTTTAAGGTCTAGCCCAAGGTTAATTTCTTTTTCTTTACAGAACTGGTAGTTAAATCCAAAAACAGGATAAACCGGCACTGTGGCCATAGAATCTAAATAAGCTTTTTCCTTATCTAAGTCTCCTTTGGCATAAGCCTTTGCGTCTTTTTCAACTTTCGAAGTGACAAAGTTGAATGAGAGAGAATACACACAGACAATACCTAGTAGTATTGCCATAAATTTAATAAAACCTTTACCCTGCATTTGTTTGTAATTATTAGTCTATATAAGCTATATATTTTTTTAACAAGTCGGCAAATCTAATTATTTTTTTAAATAATAGACTACCTTCTTAATTTTTTATTATGGGAGCTTAACTATTTGCGTTCAAGTGTTGAAAACGTATAAGCTACCTTGTTTTTTTCATCTGGAAGATGCTTTTCTGTACTGAGCTGGTTCCATTCTTCCAGATTAATTTCCGGAAAGAAAGTGTCTGCTTCGTAGGTTTGGTGTACTCTGGTCAGGTAAATCCTGTTTGTAGCGGCTAAAGCGTGGTTGTAGAGTTCTGCACCACCGATGATGAATACTTCTTCTGTACCTTGGCAAAGCGCCAGTGCTTCCTCCAGGCTATTGGTAATTTCTGTTCCTGGTAACTCAAGATCGCGGTTCCGGGTAATCACAATATTACGTCTGTTGGGAAGTGGCCTACCGATAGAATCATAGGTTTTTCTCCCCATGATGATGGTGTGTCCACTGGTAATGTCCTTGAAATGTTTTAAGTCTGCTGGCAGATGCCATAACAATTGGTTGTCTTTACCGATGGCATTATCTTCGGCAATGGCGACTACAATGGAAACGATCATACGGCAACAGCTCCTTTAATGTGAGGATGTGGTTCGTATCCTTCAAGGTTAAAATCTTCAAATTTAAAATCCATCAGGCCTTTGACCTCCGGGTTAATCTTCATGAGCGGTAATTTTTTTGGCTCCCTGCTCAATTGCAGTCTGGCCTGGTCTATATGGTTATTGTATAAATGGGCATCACCAAGAGTATGAACGAAGTCTCCGTATTCGAGTCCGCATACCTGGGCAACCATCATGGTTAATAAGGCGTAAGATGCGATATTAAACGGAACTCCCAAAAAGATATCTGCACTTCTTTGGTACAATTGACAGCTTAGTTTACCATCTGCCACATAAAACTGGAAAAAGGCATGGCAGGGGGGTAGGGCCATTTCTTCAATGTCTGCAACATTCCATGCAGAAACAATAATCCTTCTGGAGTCCGGGTTGTTCTTGATGGTGTTGATGATCTGACTGATCTGATCAATCTTACGGCCATCTGGTGTTGGCCATGACCTCCATTGAGAACCATAAACCGGTCCAAGGTTGCCATCAGCATCTGCCCATTCGTCCCAGATCTTTACCCCATTATCTTTCAGGTATTTGATATTGGTATCTCCGCTTAAAAACCAGATCAATTCGTGGATGATAGATTTCAGGTGTAATTTCTTGGTAGTCACCATTGGAAAGCCTTCCTGAAGGTTAAACCTCATTTGATAACCAAATACGCTGATGGTTCCGGTTCCGGTGCGGTCATGTTTTTGTGTGCCATGATCCAGCACGTGCTGCATTAAATCTAAATATTGTTTCATGTATTGTGACCAGCTTTTTTTGTCGGCTAGCGACTTTTGCAAGATAGTATTTTTGCAAGAATCGCAGGATGTTTTTTAGGAAAGGAGCCGAGTTCTCTCCATCAGGCTGTGTATGGCCAGCGCAAAAGTAAGTATTTTAACAAGAAAATAGCGGCGGTATAGTAAGGGTATAACAAGGGGTTGCCATATAGTTGGTATATAGTTGCTATATGGTTGGTATATTCAGGAATATACCAACCATATCCCAACAACATCTCAAGTATATGGCAACAATATACCAAGGCCTTACTATTCCCTTAGTATACCTTTTGTATGTTCTTTCCAAATTTGGACGCTTATCTGATGTGAAAAAGACTTAAAAAAGGTGTGCTATAGCCTTTTTCTGAGATTAGCAGGCAGTTTTTCTGTATTTTTAATTAATCCATAAAGGGAAAAATTGATTTTGTAAGTTTGTCCTACAAAACCAGACTGGATGCTTGCCTTTGCGAATGCTAAAATTAACCTTGGGTTACAGATCACCGGAAAACGTGCGGATGGATACCATAACATTGAAACCGTGTTTTATCCGGTTAAGCTTTACGATGTTGTCGAAACGCTGGATGCGGCAGTTTTAAGCTGTACAGTTGCAGGAGTTGCCGTTCCTGGAGCGGCAGAAGATAATATTTGTCTGAAAGCCTACCAGCTGTTAAAACAGGACTTCGACCTCCCTCCACAGCACCTTTGTTTGCTGAAAAATATTCCGGTAGGTGCAGGATTAGGTGGCGGTTCTGCTGATGGTGCTTTTATCATTAAACTCCTAAATGATAAGTTTAAACTTGGACTGACTATTTCTCAGATGGAGGATTATGCCAGAAAACTGGGTGCCGATTGTGCCTTTTTTATTAGAAATGAGCCTCGGTATGCGGAAGGAAAAGGGGATGAGTTTACTGAAATTCAGGTAGATCTGTCGGCTTATTTCCTGGTATTGGTGAAACCAGACCTCCATGTTTCTACTGCAGAAGCTTATGCAGGAATAATGGTTGCAGACACTGGGACATCGGTAAAAGATTTAATACATTTGCCTTTGAGGGAATGGAAAGCGAATCTGAAAAATGATTTCGAGGCTTCTGTGTTTTTGAAGTACCCAGAAATCGAAGCGATCAAAGTGCATCTTTATCAGCAAGGTGCCATCTACGCCGCCATGAGTGGTAGCGGATCTGCGGTATATGCCATTTTTGAAGCAGCAGTGCAACTTCCTGAACTTGAAAGAACCAATAAAGTATTTTATAACGTTTAGTGAATTATGGAAATCAACCTGATAAGAAAGAACGATAAATTTAATTTTGAAGCAGAAAATTCTAATGGTTTTAAGGTAGAATTGGATGCAAAGCCGGAAATCGGTGGTGAAGGTAAGGGTTTCCGCCCAATGGAGATGTTGCTGATCGGCTTAGGCGGATGTAGTGGAATCGATATGGTGAATGTCCTCACTAAGCAAAAAGAACCACTGGATGATGTGAAAATCAAAATCAAGGCAAGTAGAAAAACTGAAGAAATGCCACCGATATTTGATGTGATCAACATTCATTTCGAGCTGTATGGCGCTTTAAATGTGCAAAAAGTAGAACGCGCATTGGCACTTACTTTCGATAAATACTGCTCAGTTTCCAATATTCTTGGACGCTCAGCAACCATCAACTTTACATATACTATTCATCAATAACAAAATGCAAGAAGAGAATCAAGAAGAGAATTTCGAAACCCTGGCCATACGCTTACAAGCCGAGAGAACCCATTTTAAAGAGCATTCTGTGCCCTTGTACCTGACTTCAAGCTATAAGTTTGACGATTCAGAAGAAATGCGCGCTTTGTTTGCAAATGAAAAGGAAGGCAACGTTTACAGCCGTTATGCCAATCCGAATACTTCTGAATTAATTGATAAGATGGCCGTTTTAGAAGGTGCAGAATCAGGATGGGTAACGGCAACCGGTATGGCTGCAATCTTTACCACCTTTGCTGCTTTCTTAAAATCTGGCGATCATGTGCTGGCCAGCAGATCTGTTTTTGGATCTACACACCAGTTACTGAATAATATTTTCCCTAAATGGGGGATTTCCTATACCTACGCGGATCTGGATAAGCCGGAACAAATGGAGCAGGGAATTCAAGAGAATACAAAAATCATTTTTGTAGAAACACCTTCAAATCCTGGAATCGATATTATCGACCTTGAATGGTTGGCGAAACTGGCAAAGAAACATGGGATACTATTGGTGGTAGACAACTGTTTTGCTACACCATACCTGCAACAGCCCATTAAATTGGGTGCTGATATTTCTATCCATTCTGCAACGAAATTTATTGACGGACAGGGGCGTACACTTGGTGGCGTGATTTTGGGTTCGCATGAGCTGATAGGAGAGATTGAAGCCTTCGCCAGACATAGTGGTCCGGCAATGTCGCCTTTCAATGCCTGGTTATTGTCCAAAAGTTTAGAAACCCTGGCTGTTCGCATGGACAGACATTGTGAAAATGCAATGAAAGTAGCGGAGTTTCTGGAAAGTCATCCCCGCATTAAAAAAGTGAGGTATCCATTCCTGCCATCTCACCCTCAGTATGAAATTGCTAAAAAGCAAATGAAACAAGGTGGTGGTATTGTGACTTTAGTGATCGAAGGTGGTGCAGCAGCTGCAGGTAAGTTCATGGACAACCTGAAAATGTTCTCCATCTCTGCAAACCTTGGTGATACCAGGTCTATTGCTACCCATCCTGCAACCAGTACTCACTCCAAATTAACGGAAGAGCAGAGGTTGGAGGTTGGTATTGAACAAGGATCTGTTCGTTTGTCTATTGGTCTGGAACACATTAATGATATCCTTGGAGATATCAAACAGGCACTTAACTAATATAATCGCGATCTTCATCGCTGATCTTTTTTTTGAGGTCCTCAGGAGTTTCCTGGGGACTTTCTTTATCATAGGTACTGATGGTAACTTTTGGTCGCCCGGCCATATAACCCAATATAAAGCCGATGAAAGTACAAACCCCAATCACTAAAAGCTTAGAAACTGGTGCCTCTGTGAAGATGAAATCAAAACTGACAGGATCGGTATTGATCATTAAAAAGACAGTAATGAGGACAGTAAAGATGATGATGGAAATGGTTTTCGCACGCATGGGTTAAAAGCTATAATTTAAAATTAGTTCTAAGATAGGATTTTGATGATAGATTTTATTCACAAAAACCACTCTGGCTCCTACATCAACCACCGGCTGGTACCGAAGTAAGTTCATACTACTACGCAATTCGAAGCCAAAAGTTTTGGGTTCTGCAAGATTTGTATCTTCTCCAAGGTTCTCATAATGACAAAATAATCCAGCACGAAGGTTTCGGACATAAGCCAAAGCACCCAGTTCCGCATCAGGGAAAGCAATAGGGAATCGGTAGTTTAATAATAAAGTATTTTTCAAGGTATTGATGGCTGTAATGTTGTTGTAGCCATAAACTGTATTGATTTGCTGGTCGTATTTTCTAACCCCTGAACTGCGTTGAAAGCTTAAATTGGCAAGAAAGGAGTGATTTCTGGCGAAGCCTGGAAAATAAAAAAAGCTTTCCGCAGCAAAAAGATCACCTGATAATTGCGCGTCAAATGGTTGATGCAGGTAGGTGAATCTGAGTACCTGTGCCCATTTCGGGGCAACATCCCTTTCCGATTGTCTGATGGAATGTGTAAAGCTAAAGCTATACTCCAATGGGAATTTCAATGTCGTGATGTAGTTGTTCGGCATGTTTTCCGGACTGTACCTTTTGGTATAGCTGCTGGCTGTAGTCAGGGAGAAGTTGTAATTGTGGTTTAAAGCGTTCAGGCTGAAGGGTACAGTAGCGGCAAAACGCAGATCATTTTCCCGCCATTCTCCCAGTTCGATTCCTGTAGAACCGCTGTAAAAGGCACGTCTGGGTCTGTTGCGATAAGTGGCGCTCAATACCGGGTAAAAGCCTTTGTAAGTAAAACCTGCATTGTATTCGAAACGGCCAAGGTCCCGGAAGTAATTGACACCTGCAAAAACATTCATCGTATTGAGGAGGTTGTCGGAGTTAATTTGTAGACCCCCACGATATTCATTTTCAATGACCGGATTGATACTGTGTACCTGGAACAGGTCTTTTATGCCACCATAAGGCTTCGTCACATAACTGCTGTCGGGGATGTTAGTGAATACGGTACCTGTGTTTTCTTGTTTTGCTGCTGCCGCGCCCAGAAAAACAAAATTATTCTCTCCGATCGCCTCCGGTTGAATCTTTGCTTCTGCAACTTCATAGCCCGCAATTCCATAGTTATTGAAAACCATCAATTTTTCATCGGCAGAAAAAGCAGGATTGAAAGCACCGTATTTTGCTGCGCTCAGAGCGCTTATCTTTTTTGAGTCGAGTTCTATGTAGTAGATGTTGTCAATTCCGTTGTAATGGGCGTTAAAAGCGATTCCTTTGGAAAAGTAAACCGGTCTGCTCAGTTGTTGTTGAGATTCAGGGATTAACACCTCCGTTTGCCCGGTACGGTTGGTCTGAAGCAGCGCCTTTCCTTGCTCTGTAACCGATATAAAAGCGATTGCTGTTCCATCCGGACTGAAGGATGGAGTTTGTAGGATGTGGTTATCTGGATTCGGATAGCTGTAGAGGATTTTTCCGGTTGTGGCATCTATTTCAACCAGGTTGGCCTGATTGCTCAGGTCATACTGTACTGCAATTACCTTTTTCCCATCTGCAGATAGGGAAGGGGAGAAGAGCCTGCTGCGGGAGCTGAGTTTATGAACGCGGCCACTTTCCAGATGGTAGCTACAGATCACGCTATAACTTCGTTGCTTGTACCTCGGGTCATAACGGATTTCGTCCCAAACCACTACACCATTGGCATAGCTGAACCAGGCTTGTTCCTGTGGTCCGATAGCAAGTAGTTTTTTTTCTTTTTTGTCGGCGTCAATGAGTACAAAATGAGGGGGTTCTCCTTTACTTTGTTTCAGGGCCAGGGTTTGCTGGTCATTAATTTTTACAGGTAGGAAGTAACTAGTCGCAAAATCCGATGTCGCATTTAGAGGGGCATAGGCTTTGGAAGGTGTTTTGCGTGCTTGCTCTGTCCATTCTGCCCTCAGTTTCTCCGTATTTGCACGGAACCACTCTGTAGTTCCTTTTCCAGTATATTTCTTCAGACTATTGGAAAAAGGGTAAAGACGAACCGGACGGTGTTTGATATCTGTCAAGACACTGTCGAATACATACTTCCCGGAGTTTTCCCGAATGCGGGAAGTTAAGGTATAACCGAGTTGGTAATAACCAGGAGTCAGGTCTTTTTCAGAGTCAAAGTTGGACTTGGTATAGGAGTAGTTTTTTCCCTCTAGTAATTGTGTTCTATAGGGCATGATCCAGCTGGGAATTCTTCCGCGACCGGCATTGGTTAATGAGGTTTCTGTACTTACCGCATCCCCCTCAAAATACCAGAGTGGGAAGCTAACGCCAAGCCATGCAAAGTATACTGTTTCCGGAAATGGATGTGCCTTTCCACCAGTGAGTTTGTCGAATTGTGCAACATGACGAAGCTCATGAACCGCCAGGTTATTGAGCCAATCCTGACTGTCGAATTGCTGTGGAGGCGTGGTGTAAAATTCTGATTTTTTTGGAGCCAATTGTACAAAGCCATTTGCAATGACACCCCTGTTTTGTAGAACGATTGGAATGCTGGCTTTTCGCTGCCCAAGACTCGCACCTACATAAGGATAAATGTGGGTGATGGTATTCGACATTCGTTGCGCTTCTTTTTCTAATTCTATAGGATAAATAATCCTAAAACCTGTTGCATTAATTTGCCTCCATTTTACACTAAGTGGGTTCTGTTCAGTGCTGAAGATCTGAGCAAAGCTTTTAGGTATGGTTAAAGTTAATAGGGATGAAGTTATGATGCTGATTATTAGCTGTTTATTTTTCAGTGATCGCTTCATTATATGGTTGTACTAAAATGTTTAGTTTTCTTAGAGATTTTCAAATCGGATTGGGTTGATCTTTGATTTTAAATATTTATAGTTATTTTACTGAATTACAGTTGGTTGTGTTGTATTGTTTTGAATTTTCTTAAGTTTTTCACTGAATTTTTGATGATTTTTACTGGTTTTTTATAGCTATTGAAAAAAAATAGTTTTCTCCGTATTTACTTTTAGTAGTTCCTTACACTATTGGATTATAGATATCTTCCATCCTTTTGGTTAAAAGTACAGGTGCTTATCTTCCTTTTAGTGTTTAATCTTCAGGTATTTCGGCGGGAATATAGGTATTTTTTTGGAGATGGATCGGCTGTTTTTCAGCGAAGTAAGAAGCGTTTCCTTAATTCAGGTTCCTACGTTTTTGGTAAATTGGGTATAAGAAAACGGCACCGATAATCAGGCTGGCTCCGGCATAAAAACCCAGCGACATGGTTTCTTTTGTGCCAAAGAAAAGGAAAGCCAGAATGATCCCATACACGGGTTCCAGGTTGGTGATGAGTGCTACCCGAAAGGCAGATAGCGTGCGCATGACAGAGACGCCTGCTACATAAGCAAGGGCAGTGCAAATTGTACCCAAAAGTAAGAGATAAGACCAATCTGAAAGACTCAGGTTAAACTGTTCGGTCATTAGAGATTGGTCGAATAAACGATAGAGTGTGATCCAGAAAACTGCGCCAGCCATCTCATAAAAACCGATGATTTTGGGATCGCTTTTCTGCACTAAGGTAGAATTGATTGTAGAGAATAAGCTGGAAGCCAGGGCAGACAATAAGCCCATAATGATACCTAAAGTATAGCCGGACTCGAATTTAAAGATCAAATAGATCCCCAGGATGATGATCAATCCGATGATGACATCTGGAACGAGGATGGGCTTTTTTTTGATTAAAGGTTCTAAAATCGCAGTAAATAGCGTAAATGATGAGAGGCAAACCAGGGTAACGGAAACGGTGGATACCTTAATGGCATAAAAGAATAGAATCCAGTGTAGCGCAACAATGCTTCCGGTGAGGAAGAATTGTATAAATTGCTTCCTTGTAATCTTTAAGCTTGTTTTTGAGCAGAGAAAGTAAATCAATAAAGTGAAGCTGGCGATCAATACCCGGTACCAAACCAATTGTACGGCATTAATAGAAATTACCGCACCAAGAATACCGGTAAAGCCCCAGATAAATACGGTGGCATGTAAGATGAACAGGTTTCTTTTCGGAGAAATTTGAACCGGTTCTATCACTTATTTTGGTGCTTTTCTAAGTAAATAGTAGCCTAGTAAACCAAAAAAGATGGTAGGTGCCAATACGGCAAAGAGCGGCGAAATACCTCCTTTTAAAGAGAACATCTTGGCAAACTGGTTCAGTAAAATATAGCAGAAGCTTAAGATAATCCCCATTCCGAGTGGTAATCCTACTCCTCCACGAACTTTTCTGGAAGATAGGGCGACCCCAATCAGGGTCAATACGAATGCAGATAATGGCTGTAAGTATCGCTTGTAGCGTTCAAATAAAAGGTCGTTCATAATACCCGAACCCCTGATTTCTTCCTTTTTAATCTTTTCTGCAAGGTCTTTGTTAGACAGGTTTTCGAAAATATTGTCGTAAGCAGAGAAATCATCAGGACGCATATCCAGCACGGTATCTTTCGTCTTACTGCTTCCATTAACCATGGTTTCTTTTAAACCGTCGATGTTTCGGATGGAATAGTTGGTTAGCTTCCAGGAGCGTTTCAGAGAATCCCATTTGATCTCTTCCGCAACAATCTTCTTAGTCATCACATCTCCTTTAAAGTTATCTAATGAGAACTGTGCCCCGGTTTTAGTCTTATTGTCAAAGCTCCTCATGTAGATGTAAGTTTTCGCATCCAGTTTCATATGAATGTCGGATTTACTACTTGGATCATTCTTCTTTATGAAGTTGTTTTCGAAGCTGTTCTTAATCTGGTTGGTATAAGGAAGAATGTACAGGTTGGAACCCAGGTTGGCCGCAAAAATGATAAATGCGGAGACGAAATAAGGAAGGAGAAAGCGGTTAAAGCTTACTCCTCCACTTAAAATAGGTACAATTTCCGTCTGATCGGCCATTTTCGCCGTAAAGAAGATCACGGCAATAAAGTTGATCAGGGGAGAAAGCATATTGACATAAAATGGAATAGATCCGGCATAATACAGGGAAACCACTTGCCAGAAGGTCAGGTTATTACCGAGAAAATCATCGAGTTTCTCTGAAAGATCAAAGATCACAATGATGACCACGAAAAGCGTCAGGGTATAAATGAATGTACCCAGATACTTACTGATAATATACCAGTCGATGATTTTAATCCTGCCTTTTAAAAAATCCATTTATAGTTTGTTACCTAATATGGTCACCATTTTGTTTTTCCAGGCGTAAAACTCGCCACTGATGATTTTCTCTCTGGCTGTATTCACTAACCAAAGGTAGAAATGAAGGTTGTGTAAGGTCGCAATTTGTGCGCCCAACATTTCCTTGGAGTGCATCAGGTGTCTTAAGTAAGCCTTAGAATATACCTGATCCGCATATAAATCACTTTCTGCATCAATAGGAGAGAAGTCGTCTGCCCATTTTTTGTTGCCTATGTTGATGATCCCGTTTCTGGTAAACAACATCCCGTTTCTTGCATTTCTGGTTGGCATTACACAATCAAACATATCTACACCTAAAGCGATGTTTTCCAGGATATTGATTGGTGTACCTACGCCCATTAAATAACGAGGTTTTTCGTATGGTAAGATGTCGCACACTACTTCAGTCATGCCGTACATCTCTTCTGCCGGTTCTCCAACAGATAAACCACCAATTGCATTTCCCTCGCGGTCCATACTGGCAATAAACTCAGCTGATTTCTTTCTTAAATCCTTATATACAGAACCCTGTACAATAGGAAATAAGGTTTGATTGAAGCCATACTTAGGTTCTGTGGTATCAAAGCGCTTGCAGCAACGTTTTAACCAGCGGTGAGTCATGTTAATAGAGTTCGCCGCATATTTATAATCACATGGGTATGGCGTACATTCGTCAAATGCCATGATGATATCCGCCCCGATTGTACGTTGGATGTCCATCGCATATTCTGGCGTAAATAAGTGTTTTGAACCGTCGATATGAGAGCGGAATGTTACTCCTTCCTCCCTAATCTTATTTACTTTACTCAAGGAATAAACCTGGTAACCTCCACTATCCGTAAGAATCGGACGGTCCCAGCCAATGAATTTATGCAATCCACCGCTTCTTTCAATAATGTCTAAACCTGGTCTCAGGTATAAATGATACGTGTTTCCAAGAATAATCTTGGCGTCAATATCTTCTTTAAGTTCTCTTTGGTGAACTGCTTTAACAGTCCCGGCTGTGCCTACAGGCATGAAAATAGGGGTTTGTATGTCCCCATGATCTGTTGTTACTGTTCCTGCTCTTGCCTTTGAATGTGTATCTTTTGCCTGTAAGGTAAATTTCATAAATCTGTATGCTCCACTAAAATCTGCCAAAAGTAGCAAAAATAACGCTATAAATGGCCCTAATTTTTTATCCACATAAAGGAATTTACAGATTAAAAACCTGAAATTTGGAGGCTACAAAATTATAACGTGGAATTAACCTTACTAGAAACTTGCCTTCTGGGCGCATTTATCTTCTGTTTCCTAATACAACTATACTTTAGCCTGTTCGTTCATCTGAAACTTGCATTTTATCCGGTAGAACCTATCCCTGAAACGGCAAAAAAACCTTTAAGCGTGGTGATCTGTGCCAGAAATGAAGTCGAGAACCTAAGTGCTTACTTACCCTCCGTGTTGGCGCAAAATTACCCTGATTTTGAGGTGATTGTAGTGAATGATAGGTCCTGGGATGGTACCAGACAACTTTTGGAAAACTTTGCTGCACAACACAGACGATTGAAGATTGTGACGATTGGTGAGGGAGAAAAATTCATTGCCGGAAAGAAGTTTGCGGTAACAATGGGGATCAAGGCTGCCTCCAACGATTGGTTGGTATTTACGGATGCCGATTGTCTTCCAGCCTCAGAAAACTGGTTGATGGGCATGCAGCAAAGTGAAAATCCAGAGGTCGATATTGTTTTAGGTTATTCTCCATACCTTAGAAAAAGAGGGATTTTGAATGCTTTAATTCGTTTTGAAACCTTTTTTACTGCAGTAAATTATTTGTCATACGCCATTAAAGGGATGCCTTACATGGGAGTAGGACGGAATATGGCCTATAAAAAGACGCTTTTCTTTAAGAATAAAGGTTTTGCTGCACATATGCATATTCCTTCCGGGGATGATGATTTGTTTGTGAATGCGAATGCAACCGCAGCGAATACAGAAATCCGGATCAATAAGGATGCACAGGTATGGTCGGAACCAAATACAAGCTGGGGGGGCTACCTGCGACAAAAAAAACGCCACTTCGGTGCAGGGAAGTTTTATAAAAGCAAGCATAAGTTCATTCTTTCCTGTCAGATTATCTTTCAATTCCTGTTCTACGCTTTCTTTACGGCATTATTGTTCTTTAAAGCCACGTTATACCCTGCATTGGGGGTATTAGGACTGAGCATTCTGATCCGTTGTTTTATCTATCCCCGCATTTTAAAGCGGCTAAATTATAGTGATTTAAGGTGGTGCTTTCCAATTCTGGACATTCTCTTATTCATTTTCCTCGTGTTTAATGGCATTCTGTCTATATTTGTAAAAAAGGTAAAGTGGAAATAAGATCAACGCTAATACAAGAATATTTTAAAGATCTGACTGAGGAGCAAATTGCTCAATTCGATCAGTTATATGATTTATACAGTTTCTGGAATGCCCAGATCAATGTGATCTCCAGAAAAGATATCGAAGAACTATATGTTCGCCATATTCTTCATTCTTTGGGAATTGCTAAGTTTTGTACGTTTAAGCCTGGAACAACAGTGCTGGATGTAGGAACTGGTGGTGGCTTTCCTGGAATTCCGCTGGCTATTATGTTCCCGGAAACACAGTTTCACCTGGTAGATTCCATTGGTAAAAAGATTAAAGTAGTGACGGAAGTTGCTGCAGGTCTAGGCCTGAAGAATGTTAAAGCTAGTCATCTCAGAGCAGAGCAGGTTACTGATAAATACGATTTTGTCGTGTCCAGAGCGGTTACCCGTCTGATTGACTTCTATCCATGGGTAAAAGATAAATTCAATAAAAACTCCAAGAATGCAATTGCAAACGGAATTCTTTACTTGAAAGGTGGTGATCTGACAGAAGAAATTAAAGAAACCAGATTGAAAGCTGAACTTTATCCGCTTTCGGATTACTTTAAAGAAGACTTCTTTGAAACGAAGTTTGTCGTGTATATTCCTCAATAATTAAGGTTCTTCTCTTTGTAAGAGCTAAGAAAAAGCAGTGACTCTTTTCATCCCCGAATATTTACTGAAGGGCAAATCTTCGAATGTCTTCAAAGAGCAACTGCTTTTTTTTCAACATGCTACATGCGGTTCATCGCAAGAAAAACGAAGGTAAGCACGCAGTTACTTTCATTATTCCGTTCCTGATTTGTTTTTGCCTTTTAGTTTGTCATTACCTCTCCATTTGATTTTGCACTCAAGTTATCATCAATCTTAGTTTTATTCCTGATTGGTTATTACCTCCCAGTTTGGTCTTGCCCCCCAATTTGTCATTGATCCCCAAAATCTGTTGAGAAGAACAGGCCTTTCAAATTATGTAGTACTTGTGAGTAAAAAGAGGTTTTGCAAAAATCGACATAGGAAGTTTTGTGCTTCTTCAGCGCAAAAGATTCCAGTCGATGTTGCTGAAACCTCTTTTTACAACCCGAAGGACCAAAATTTCAACAGGCATGGTGATAATCCAACAGATAACACATAAGTTAGCTTATGAGCTTAATTTATAAAATCGCCCTGACCATGATTCAAAATGTGGGGCATATCACCGCTAAACATCTGTTAACCCGCTTTATCACACCAGAGGCGATTTTTAAGGCGACTAAGCAGGCATTAATGGAAGTGCCTGGCGTAGGTGCGATTACTGCACAACATATTTTAAGTAAAGAGGCGCTGAAGAAAGCCAGGGAACATTTGAAATTTATAGAGAAGTACCAGGTCCAGGTTTTGTTTTATACCGACGATAATTATCCCTTTCGGTTAAAGAATTGTGATGATGCCCCAATCTTATTGTACTATCGTGGGACTGCAGATCTTAATCACCCACGTATAGTGAGTATAGTAGGTACCCGTATGGCAACCAGCTATGGTAAGCTGCTCTGTAAGCAACTTGCAGAGGTATTGGCACCTTATGGAGTGTTGGTGGTCAGTGGTCTTGCTTATGGGATCGATGTGAATGCTCATCAGGAAAGTTTGTCCCATGGTATTCCTACAGTAGGGGTGCTGGCGCATGGACTGGATCGGATGTATCCTCAGGTGCATGGGGCAATCGCTAAGAAAATGTTATTGAATGGTGGTTTGTTAACGGAATTTCCTCCTTTTACGAATCCTGATAAGGAGAATTTTCCTAAGCGGAATCGCATTATAGCGGGGATTTCAGATGTGACCATAGTGGTAGAAGCGGCATCAAAAGGAGGGGCACTTATTACTGCTGATATTGCCAATTCTTACCATAGGGATGTTTATGCTTTCCCGGGAAGGGCTACGGATCCTTATTCTGAGGGTTGTAACTTTCTGATTAAGACTAATAGGGCCGGGTTGATCAGTCATGCGAAGGACATCCCTTATTTTTTAGGCTGGGAGGAGCCATTGTTAAAACCGGTTCCCGTTTTGGAAGAATTACCTGAGGAGCTTAATCCGTTGGAAATAAAAATACTGAAGCTGTTGAAGGTTTCGGATTTGGATATCGATCAATTGTCCGGACAATTGGCCCTTCCACAAAGTCAGTTGTTATTGCATTTATTGAACCTTGAAATAGAAGGCTTGTTGGTTTCTTTGCCGGGGAAGCGCTATCAACGCTGTTAGGTTATTCTTTCCTGACCTATATAATAGATGGTATAGAAGTCTATCGGACTGGTAGATTAAAATATTATTTTGTTTATGTTTGTTTTGTAATATTAAATATTGAATTATGATTTATAAATAAAATTCTAAGCGTCAATTTGTATTTTTGTAACATGTGGTACAATAATATTTTGGAAACCATTGGTAATACGCCATTGGTAAAATTGAATAACATTACAAAGGAAATTCCGGCTACGGTATTGGCAAAAATCGAAACCACTAACCCTGGTAATTCGATTAAAGACCGTATGGCACTTAAAATGATTGAAGACGCGGAAAAAAGCGGTAAGCTTAAACCGGGTGGAACGATTATAGAAGGAACCTCTGGGAATACCGGAATGGGTCTGGCTATGGCGGCAATTATTAAAGGCTATAAATGTATTTTCACAACTACAGATAAGCAGTCTAAGGAAAAAGTAGATGCTTTACGTGCTTTTGGTGCGGAAGTAATCGTTTGTCCGACGAACGTAGAACCTGAAGATCCAAGGTCTTATTATTCAGTTTCTTCGCGTTTAGAACGTGAAGTTCCTAATTCATGGAAGCCAAATCAATATGATAACCTGGCTAATTCACAGGCACATTATGAGCAAACCGGACCAGAAATCTGGGCACAAACAGAAGGTAAGATCACACATTTAGTGGTAGGAGTAGGTACAGGTGGTACCATTTCTGGTACAGGAAAATACCTGAAAGAGCAGAATCCTGATATTAAGGTTTGGGGAATTGATACTTATGGCTCAGTATTTAAGAAATATAAAGAAACAGGGATTTTAGATAAAAATGAGATCTATCCTTACATTACTGAAGGGATTGGGGAAGACTTCTTGCCAAAGAATGTTGATTTTGACGTTATTGATCTTTTTGAGAAAGTAACAGATAAGGACGCAGCTTTGATGACACGTGATATCGCACGTAAAGAGGGTATTTTTGTTGGAAATTCAGCAGGATCGGCAATTGCCGGATTGTTGCAGTTGAAAGATAAATTGAAGCCTGAAGATGTGGTAGTGGTGATCTTTCATGACCATGGTAGTCGTTATATGGGTAAGATGTATAATGAGGATTGGTTGAGAGAACGCGGTTTCCTTAAGGATGAGAAGCTGACTGCAAGGTCGATTCTGGCGAAGAAAGAAACTACAGAGATTGTAACTATTGATTGTGAGAAGAGCATTTTAGAGGCCATTAACAATATGAATACTTTAAATATCTCTCAGATTCCAGTTACTCAACAAGGAATGGTAGTAGGTAAGGTGGCTGAAAGTGATATTCTTAAAGCACTTTTAGAAAATCCTTCTTTAAAATCAGCTCCGGTAAAAGAGATTATGTCGGCTACTTTCCCTTTTGTAGATATGAATACTTCAATTGATAGGATCTCCGGATTGATCAATAAAGAAAATTCTGCGGTATTGGTAGAGGATGAGCAAGGTAAGATTGAGATCATTACTCAGTATGACATCATCAATGCGATTTCGGGATAGGTTACAACCGAGCTGAAAGCGTATGTATTAAGCATAAAAAAAGTCCCGGTTTTTCCGGGACTTTTTTTATGCTTTGTTATTAAATCAGGATCATGGTATTGATCCTGATTTTTAATATTTAGTGACTTGGTGCAGAGGCATCAACACGTTTAATCTGCGCGCCAATGGCACGTAAACGGGTGTCAATGTCTTGGTAACCACGCTCAATCTGCTCAATATTGAAGATTGTTGATTTTCCTTCAGCAGATAATGCAGCAATTAATAAGGATACTCCAGCACGGATATCAGGAGAAGTCATACTGATTCCTCTTAATTTATATTGCTTGTTGATACCATTTACTGTTGCTCTGTGTGGATCACAAAGGATGATTTGCGCACCCATATCGATCAGTTTATCTACGAAGAACAGGCGGCTTTCAAACATTTTCTGGTGAATCAATACAGATCCTTTGGCTTGAGTAGCTACTACCAATACGATGCTCAATAAGTCAGGCGTAAATCCTGGCCATGGAGAATCTGCAATGGTTAGCATTGATCCATCAATAAATGACTCAATTACATAGTGCTTCTGAGAAGGAATGAAAATATCATCACCTCTAAGCTCAAATTTGATACCTAGTTTTTTGAATACTTCCGGGATAATACCCAATTCAGAATAGCATACATCTTTAATGGTGATTTCCGATTCTGTCATTGCGGCAAGGCCGATGAAAGAGCCGATTTCAATCATATCAGGTAGCATACGGTGTTCTGTACCGCCTAATTTGGTTACACCTTCAATGGTTAGTAAGTTAGAACCTACACCAGTGATTTTTGCACCCATACGGTTTAACATTTTACACAGTTGCTGTAAGTAAGGCTCACAGGCAGCATTGTAAATTGTGGTGATTCCTTTGGCCATTACTGCCGTCATCACAATATTTGCAGTACCTGTTACAGAAGCTTCATCCATTAGGATATAAGCACCTTTAAGGGCAGTTGCATCTACGTTAAAGAACTCTTTTTTGGAATCATAAACGAATTTGGCACCTAGCTTTTCAAAGCCTAAGAAATGCGTATCCAATCTTCTGCGGCCGATTTTATCGCCACCAGGTTTAGGGATTGCTGCTTTACCAAAACGCGCTAATAGCGGTCCAACGATCATAATTGATCCTCTTAAGCTACCGCCTTTAGATTTAAATATATCTGATTGGAAGAATTCAAGGTTGATGTTTTTAGCTTCAAAAGTATAAGTGTCTTTCGAAAGACGTTCTACAGTTACACCAAGGTCTCCTAATAGTTCAATTAATTTGTTGACATCTTTGATGTCAGGGATGTTACTGATTGTTATTTTTTCTTCAGTTAATAAAACTGCTGAGATAATTTGAAGGGCTTCATTCTTTGCCCCCTGAGGTGTAATCTCACCTTTTAACTTTTGTCCACCAATTATTTCGAATGCATTCATGTTGTAATAAGCTTGTATAGTATGGTATATTGGTCAGAACTAGTGACGTGGTTTTGGATTATTATTGTTGCGTTGAGGGCGGTTGTTGTTGCTATTGCTAGCATTGTTTTGTCTGCCTTTACTGTTGTTGTTATTTTGTCTGCCGCGGTTATTGCTGTTCGCTGGTCTGGTTACTGCAGGTTTAAACTCAACCTTTGCCAGGTTTACATTTTCGTCTAGTTGTAATTGTCCGCCTGATAATTCGCGTAAGTTTTTTAGGATAGTTTCATCAGCTACACTGTCTTTGTTCCAGGTTACATAAGCCATTTTCATAAAATTGGCAATGCCCTGTACCATTGCAGCTCTGCGCTCCGGATCGTCAACCGCTTTGGCTTTCTCGATCATCGTTTCTACAGTTTTACCGTAATGTTTGTAGGTGATTTTTTGCTGAGGATAGCCGATATGTTTCGGTTTCACCAATGCGTCTTCCGGTGTAGGCTTAGGATATGGGCAGTCTACATCGATTTTATAACCTGAGATGATGTGTAAATGATCCCATAGTTTATGCTTAAAGTCAGCAACATCACGCAAATGGGGGTTTAAGAATCCCATAAGATCTATCACCGCCTGAGCGTATTTATTACGTTCTTCAAGGTCGGGTAATTCAATAATGTACTTCACCATGTTCTGTACATTACGGCCGTATTCGGCGAGGATTAACTCGTTTCTTGTGGTATTATAATCGAAATTCATCTGTATAATTATACTTTATTATTTTTATGTGCGACCGGTTTTGCGAACCGGTCGGCCCTATTGGGCGTATTAAATCTTCTTGAGTAAGCTAAATCTGCTAAAGGCCAATCGTATCAGGTGATAACGAGATAAAGCTATATTTTGTATAATCTTAATTTAAATTAGCAGTAATCAGGGCTTTATAAACTCATCCTGATTCTGTAAAGATATATTTTATTTAACAATTCGCAATTTAGCAAATTTTAATAATAACTGCTTATTACCCAGACCTTGAAAAAATACCGTTGCTTTTACATCAGGTAAACTACCTTCCAGACTCACAATCTTACCGAAACCGAACTTCTCATGCTCTACTTCCATTCCATTTTGGAATAGGTTGGCTGCATCAGGTGCGAAGCCAGCAGTAGGGACGTGTGCTTTAGGCAATACCGATGTTTTTGGCCTTGGCGCTGTTGATGTACCGGTTGTTGTTCCGGAAGCAGCAGGCTTAGGCTTGCTGAAACTGTCTCTTTGTTGCGTCCAGCTTCTTCTTTCTGAAGAGAAACTGTCCTCGCCAGGGCTAACTTTAGCCGCTTTTGGCACTTCAATTTCCAGGTAACGGGGATTGATTTCCTCAATAAAACGACTCGGCTCACAATTGGTAAGCGTTCCCCATCTGTATCTTGATGTAGAGTAGGTGAGGGTAAGTTTCTTTTCTGCACGGGTAACCGCTACATAGAATAACCTGCGTTCTTCTTCCAGGTCAGACCTCGAATTCAAGGACATCTGCGAAGGGAATAGGTTTTCCTCTAAACCTACCACGAACACGTTTTTAAACTCCAGACCTTTTGAAGAGTGAATGGTCATTAAAGAAACGGTGTCTACATTCTTGTCATTTGATTTATCATCATTGGTCAACAAAGCGATATCCTGCATGAATACTTCCAGACTGCGGTCTTCAATATCCTCGCGTTCTCCAAATTCCTTGATCCCGTTTAGTAATTCCTGTATGTTTTCATGTCTTCCACGACCTTCATCAGTCATGTCAGAATGTAATTCTTTTAGAATTCCGGAATGTTGTGCAATGTACAAGGCTGCTTCGTAGGCATCTAATTTCTTAGCTTCTACGGTGAAACTCTTGATCATCATTGCAAAATCATTCAATTGATTGGCAATTCTTCCTGCAATATATTGCTGTGGGTTACAAACAACTTCCCACATGGTGGTATTGTGTTCATCTGCAGCAACCAATAATTTCTCTACCGTGGTATCTCCAAGCCCTCTTTTTGGGTAATTGATGACCCTTTTGATGGCTTCTTCATCACTTGGATTGAAAGTTAAGCGGAAATAGGCGATTAAATCCTTGATCTCTTTACGTTGGTAGAAAGATAAGCCGCCATAGATTTTATAAGGAACATTGAGTTTTCTTAAACCTTCCTCCATTGCTCTTGATTGCGCATTGGTACGGTATAAAATGGCAAAATCATTGTAGTTATAGCCTTTAGAGCTGCGTTCCTGAATGATGGCTTCGGCTACAATTTTACCTTCCTCATTGTCAGTAAATGCACGCTGAACCCTAATTCTGTCGCCAGACTCATTATCAGAGAATACATTCTTTTCCAATTGGTTTTTATTGTTGGCGATGATGCTGTTCGCAACTTCTACAATATTTTGGGTAGAGCGGTAATTCTGCTCTAATTTATAAACTTTCAGATCCGGGTAATCACGTTCAAAATTCAGGATGTTCTGAATATTTGCACCCCTGAAGGCATAAATACTTTGGGCATCATCACCTACCACACAGATGTTCTGGTAAGCTGCTGCTAGTTTCTTAACGATGGTATACTGGGAAAAGTTGGTATCCTGGTACTCATCCACCATCAGGTATTTAAATTTCTGTTGGTATTTGTTTAGTACATCAGGGTGGTTTTTTAACAATACATTGGTTTTAAACAACAGATCGTCAAAATCCATTGCTCCTGATTTGAAGCAACGTTTGGTATAGGTTTCATAAATCGCACCAATTAAAGGGCGTTTATTGCTAATATCTTCAGCTTGAATTTCTGCATTCTCCTGGTATTCGGTATGAGAAACCAGGTTGTTTTTTGCGGAAGAGATTCTGTTGTAGACGAAGTTGGCATTGTAAAGCTTGTCGTCAAGCTGCATCTCACGTAAGATCGCTCTGATCAGACTTTTACTGTCGTCTGTATCATAGATGGTGAAACTGGAAGGATAGCCGATTTTTTCAGCTTCTACTCTTAATATTTTCGCAAATACGGAGTGAAAAGTACCCATCCAGATGTTTTTTGCTTCTGCGCCAATCACTTTCATGATTCGCTCACGCATATCTTTTGAGGCCTTATTGGTAAAGGTAAGCACCAGAATATTGAAGGGATCTACTCCTTTTTCAATCAGGTGAGCTACTCTATAAGTGATGACACGTGTTTTTCCGGAGCCGGCACCTGCGACAATCATTGCTGGTCCCTGGGTGTTTTCTACTGCTGCGCGTTGTTGGGGGTTTAATCCTGCTAAATAATCCAAAATGCTATCCTGTTCTGCTTTTTAAAGGTATTGTTTAAACCATGTATTCTGATTGGCTTCTCCTAAGGTAGGCCTATCCACATTCGGACAAAAATAAGAAAACTATGTCTCTTATTGGAGTTACATCCAATCTTTTTTGCCCGACTCTACTTTATATAACCAATAGTTTACCATATGATGAATATCGGCATACTTTCCATACTTAAAATGTAAGGTTCCGGCGGCAGTATGTAGTATCAAATGACCAATATCCGCTTTCTTATGCCAGAAATATTGCTTGGTCGTTACCTTTTGAATTTTATGAGGTTCAAGAGTTTGATACTCGATGTCCCAGATGCCACTTTTTTTGATGATGAACTCTTCGGATACGTATAGACGGTGATGAGCATACTCAAAATACAAGGCAGTTCCTACTAAAATGGAATAGGGGATAATCCACCATAAATATTCCTGTAAAGAGGGCTTTATAGTGGCCAGAGCTGTAAAAGCCAGGACAGGGATGGCGATACGTAACATGACGGTTAGGAATAAAAACCGGTAGTTAGGAATAAAAGCACTGCCTTGAAGCGGTAAGCGGTCGTAGATCATTTTAAGCAGCTCATTCTTTTCTCTTTCATCACAACCAGGGATTTCGATGTCATGCTTTTTATTGTCCTGATCCGCCTCCGCAGCCGTACTGAAAGCCGCTTGTTTGAACTTTAGATTGATCAGGTTTAGTTTCTTTTGAAAGTAATTCTGACTGTAGCTGCTGATTTGCACCCGGGCAGGTTTTAGTAAGGTGTGTTTCTTCTCAAAGAGACCGGAATGGATAGATAGGTAGTTTTGCGCTCTTCTGACTTCAAAGTCGAAGTATTTGATAAAGGTTCTGATCAGGTTGGTACCCAAAACCACCATCAAAGCTAGCATGAGGAGTACACAGAGGGAGATTAAACCAAGTCCTTTGGTGCTGAGTTGCTGGAGTGGATTTTCCTCGAGTTCAAAAGCTTCAGTGTAGTTTTTTGTAGCCTCCAGAATTGCGTAGATGAAACCGGACAATAGTGCGATACTTGCTCCGTAATTGGAGGTTAATCCTATTTTAAATAAGGTAGTGTTGCTTAATTTGAGTAATGGGCTGTTATTTTTAGCAGTAGTACGGTTTTCGGCTGGAGAAGTATTGGCTGCGCTAATTTCTGCTGTATTCGTTTGATCAACTTCAGCTATAAAGTTTTTACTCAATAGTTTTTCCCGAAGCATGGTGGCCGCCTGGTGGTCGATGGCCCTGATACTCGCTTCTTTTTTATCGCTTCCTGCGGTATCAATTTCGAGGCTGTATACGCCAACGAGTCTTTGGATGAGGGATTGATTGATGTTTACCTGTTGGATTTTATCCAGTCGGATGATCAGGTTTTCTCTATTGAGAACACCCTTTTGGATCACAAACTCCTGTTTTTCCTCATCAAGATAAAAGCTAAATTTAAGGTAGCTGAGGTAGGAATAGATGGCAAGAATAAGAAGGTAAATCAAGAATCCTGCAAGGAGGTAGTTCGTACCACCGCTTTTGGTACGAGCAAGGAGCAGGATGAGTGGAAAGATCAATACCCTGATACTTTGTTGCAGGTGGTTGACGAATATGATGACTACACCTACCACAGACTGTCTTTTTGGTGTACTAAAATTAGTTTCCATCACTGTCTTTGGTTAATTCATGACCTTCTTTGTTGTCTTGCGTATTTTCTGTAGGATGCTGGATTGGGTTTTCAGCAACTGTTGTTTCCTGATGATTGATCTGCTTGCTGAGTTCTTCTTTAATTGATCTGGCCAGTTCGATATCCAATCCTGGGATGACTATATTTCCCGAAATCCCACCGGCGGTAAAAATATGTAAAGATGCCAATTGAAACATTCTTGAAAACACGCCTTCATTGAGGGTAATGTGTTGAATCCTGCTGAATGGAATAACGGAAGTGGTTATAGAAATAATCCCACTTTTATAAATCAGGTCTTTTTCTCTGATGGCGTAACCTCTTTTCTTGATACTGATCCCATAAAAGCTGACCAAGAGCTGTGCAAATAATAGGTATCCGCCAATAAAAAGATAGGGTTTGGGTAAGGATATTTTAAGCAGGAAAATAAGGAGATAAGCAGCGAGGGCAAAGAAAAGCATAAAAACCGCTATATTCAATAAGATGACTTTCCAGTACTTCTTGTTTACTTTATTAAGGACTACCGTCTCGTATTTTGGCAGTAGGTTGATATCGATGTTTTCGTTCCTGAAATCTTGCATTTTGTATATAAAATAGCGTTCGAAACGAAGTTAATAAATTATTCTTATGCCGGGTCTCAGGGGGATTTGTGTTTATTTTCATATTTTTATAAAAAATATTTTATGAAGTTAGAAATTGAAGTAGATGTTATAGGTGTTCATTTGACTGATTTTGAAGGAAAGATAGTAGCACCTGCTTTTATTGATAGTGTGGATGGTGGTGTTAAAATGACATTTTTGGGTATTGATGCCCTAAAGGAATATAAGTCGGAACTGATGAAGGAAGATGCAGAAGTTGCTGCTGGTTCGGAAACAGAAATAAAAGAGAAGATTAATAAAGGCTTGAAAAGAGCGATTTCTGATCATATTAATGTGATGGAATCTATCAGGGTTTATTCTGAAGCTTTATTCACCTTTATATATAGTACTGATGCGCATAGAGAAGATAAAAAATACATCTTCAATGAGCTGATTGAAGGTTTGCGTGTTGCAGAAAATGACGGGGAACTGGATACTGCGATTAAGGACAGTACTTATGAAATGGGAGAGTTTACTATTGGTTATAAAATGGCATTTAGAAAGTACTCTTGTGATTTCGTAAACTATGATTTTATTGCACTAAGAGATCAATTGGTAACGGATTTGGTCGGATTACAAAAGAGTTTGTAAGGGGATTTACCTTTACCTAACCCTTATTAATGATTTTAATAAGGGTTTTTTTATGCGCTTTTCAGAATAAATTTTTCTAGTTTTATCGACTCAAATTAGAGCGTTAAAATACCCATTTGTTATGCAAGAGATTAAAAAATATGTAGAAGACAACAAACAACGTTTTTTAGACGAATTGTTTGAACTGTTACGTTTTCCTTCGGTGAGTGCAGATCCTAAATATAAAGGTGATGTATTGAAGACAGCTGATTTTGTAGCTCAGAAACTGAAAGAAGCTGGTGCGGATAATGTTGAAGTTTGCGAAACTGCCGGCTATCCTATTGTTTATGGTGAGAAAATCATTGATGCAGCATTGCCTACCGTTTTAATTTACGGTCATTATGATGTGCAGCCTGCAGATCCATTAGAGTTATGGAAAACGCCTCCTTTTGAGCCAACTGTACGTGATGGTAAAATCTATGCACGTGGTGCCTGTGATGATAAAGGACAGTTCTACATGCATGTTAAAGCTTTTGAGCTGATGATGAAAACCAATACTTTAGCTTGTAACGTAAAGTTCATGATTGAAGGTGAGGAAGAAGTAGGTTCTGCAAACCTTGGTGTGTTTGTGAAAGCAAATACCGAGCGTTTAAAAGCAGATGTAGTATTGATTTCTGATACTTCTATGATCAGCATGGAAAATCCTTCTATTGAAACCGGACTTCGTGGCCTGGCTTATATGGAAGTGGAAGTAGTAGGTCCGAATCGTGATTTACACTCTGGTGTATATGGTGGTGCAGTAGCAAACCCGGCAACGATTTTATGTAAATTGATTGCTTCATTACATGATGAAAATAACCACATTACTATTCCTGCATTTTATGATAAGGTAGTAGAATTAACTGAGGCAGAAAAAGCGGCATTAAATTCAGCGCCATTCGACCTGGATGAATATAAAGAAGACCTGGAGATCGGTGCGGAATGGGGTGAGAAAGGTTATTCTACTTTAGAACGTACTGGAACAAGACCAACATTAGAAGTAAACGGTATCTGGAGCGGTTATATCGGTGAAGGTGCTAAAACTGTATTGCCTTCTAAAGCGAATGCTAAAATCTCTATGCGTTTGGTTCCAAATCAGACTTCTGAAGAGATCTCTGAAATCTTCGCGAAGCATTTTGAAAGTATTGCTCCTGATTATGTAAAGGTAAAAGTAACTGCACACCATGGTGGTGAGCCGGTAGTAACTCCAACAGATAGCGTGGCTTACCGTGCTGCTGAACAAGCCATCCTGGATTCATTTGGTAAAAAACCAATTCCTACAAGAGGTGGTGGTAGTATTCCAATTGTTGCATTATTCGAAAGTGCCTTAGGTATCAAATCGGTATTGTTAGGATTCGGATTAGATAGCGATGCTTTGCACTCTCCAAATGAGAAATATGACATCTTTAACTATTATAAAGGAATTGAGACTTTACCTTTATTCCACAAATATTTTGCAGAGTTGAGTAAATAAGTACTTGATTATAAATCGAATAAATAGTTATTCAAAAAAGGGCAGCCAAATCGGTTGCCCTTTTGTATTTTTACAGCATGCCTTTAGTACCACCAGATTCTCCCTTACTTAAAAAAACTCCTGTTGCAAGAAAGCCGGTTACGCCTAGAAAAAAGCCTGCCGTAAAACCTGTGGTAAAGCGGAAAGTGGTAAAGAAGAAAAAGGCAATGGCTTTGGAGTGGAAGTTTGCCATCGTAGGGTTAATGCTGATCCTGCTGTCGCCATTTTATTATGGTTATATCATCAAAGGATTTAGTTCTACCTGGCGCTGGATGAAAGACTGGGGACAAGATCCAAATTACCGTACCTATAGCAGTTTTGACATTCGCATACCTAAGAAACATTCCATTCATGGTATTGATGTTTCTTATTACCAGGGAAAGATAGACTGGCGTAAGGTAAAGGCAATGAAAGAGGATGAGGTACAGGTTAAATTTGCCTTTATAAAGGCTACAGAAGGGATTTTAAGTGTAGATCCATATTTTCAGCGTAATTGGAGGGAAGCGGCCAAAGCTGGGATTGTTTGCGGTGCTTATCATTTTTTCAGGCCTCAGAAATCCGGTGAATGGCAAGCCAAGTTTTTTCTGCAAACGGTAAAGTTTGAAGAGGGGGATTTACCACCGGTAGTGGATATTGAGCAGTTGAATGGTGTAGACCCTGCCAGTATGCGCAAAGAACTTCAGGAGTTTATCCGTTATGTTGAGAAAAAGACGAAGGTGAAACCAATTATCTATTCCGGCCTTACTTTTTACAAAGATTACTTAAAAGGGCATTTCGATGAATACCCTTTATGGATTGCACATTACCATCAGGCAAAGCTGAAGGTGAGCGGGGATACCAATTGGTTTTTCTGGCAGCATTCTGATAAAGCCCGGATTACCGGGATCAATCATGTAGTAGATTTCAATGCTTTTAATGGCGATAGCACTGCTTTTGAGCGACTGAGGATTCCTAAAATCCTCAGTTACTAATTTAGCCTTGCGTACCACCCATCAGGTGGCATTGATGTAATTTCTCATGGAAATGAATCATCTTTTCCATGGTTTCAGTCATCATTTCCAATTGTTTCTTGCCAATTAGTTTTTCGTATTTGCTGGTGAGCAGGCTTGCTTGTTGTGCCACCTGCAGGTAGAAATTTCGGCCTTCTTCAGTGAGTTGAAGGAGGTTGGAACGGGCGTCTGTGGTGCTTTTTTCTGCTTTAATCAGGCCGTTTTGCTCCAATTCTTTCATGATCTTCCCTGTAGCTTGTCTACTTACTTTGAGGCTTGCTGCAATTGCACTGCTGGATTTTCCATTTAAACCAACGGCCATAAAAAATGGCATGAAGGCCATGTTGAACTGCGGTTGATGAAGAGGGCATATGTTCTTCTCGCCCCAATCGTCTGTTAGTTTTTTGAGAACATATAACTGTTGAAATAAGACAGCTTGTTTATGGTAGTCTATCATTAATGTGGTGGTGTTTGTAAACTAAGTTTACCAAATTAATAAAATTGATTAAAAAAATCAAGAGGTGTTTATACGGGAATTGTTGATTTTTCCGCAAATAAAAGGAGGGCTTAGGAAAAACAGGAATAAGGAACAAGGTATGGGCTTGTTCCTAAGTGATATACCATAATAACTGCTAAACGAGGAAACGCTCGCAGGTTTTTAAAAATTCCGGATCTGCATCCGCTCCAATACCCGGACTGTCGGGGACTTCCAGAAGATATCCGTTATAGGTTAATCCGCCTATAACCGGATCGATCAGGTGCCCGAGTAGACAGGTATCGAGATCAAAGAAGATTACATTTGGACAGGATAAAGCGAAATGTAGGTTAGCAGTAGTAGCAATCCTGCTTTCGAGCATACTGCCAATCATACATTTTGTGCCGGTTTGAAGCGCAACTTCATGGATCTTTTGGGCTTCCAGTATGCCCCCGGATTTGGCGAATTTGATGTTCAGGTATTCGCAGGACTTACTATTGATCAGTTTCCTAGCGTCGTGATGGTTATAGCAGCTTTCATCGGCCATGATTTTAACCGGAGAATTGAGGTTTAATTCAGGTAAATAATCGTCGTACCAGGTTCGCATGGGTTGCTCACAGAATTCTATATCGTATTCGGCAAGTTTGCCCAGGCCAAAAAGTGCATCATCAAAATTCCATCCCTGATTTGCATCGAGCCGGATTTTTAGGTTTTCTCCTACTGCTTCCCGGATTTGTTTAATGCGCTCAATATCTTCTTTGATGTTTTTTCCTAGTTTGACTTTTAAAATGTTGCAGCCTTGTTGCTGGTATTTTACTGCAGCGCTGGCCATGGTTTCCGGATGGTCTATACCAATGGTCATGTCGGTTTCAACAATTCTCTTTTGTCCACCAAGAAATTGATATAAGGGTTGTTTGGCATGTTTTGCGGAAATATCAAATAAGGCCATGTCAAAAGCGCTTTTGATGGTTCCGTTGTGTGCATAACCCATTAAATCATTCATCCTTTCCGGAATGTCAAGTGGGTCTTTTCCAATCAGGATTTTAGCAAAAACTTTTGCCATCGCCAGACAAGTTTCCTGACTTTCTCCAACAATCATTGGGAAAGCTGAGCATTCCCCAACGCCGTAAATCCCGGAATCAGTATGTATTTTGATCAGCACATTTTGTGCAAAATCCATGGTGCCTGTTGCAATCACAAAAGGAATCATAGGAATGCTAAAGCGGTAAATCTCTGTGTGGATGATCTTCATAGCGTTGTGGCTTTTAGTAAAAATACCGATTTTGTGTCACATTACATCAGTAGAATCTTGCCATGACCGCTTTTCAAAATCTCAGGGTAAAACTACAGCCGGAAAAGTAGGGCTACTTTTTTATGGTAATGGTTCTGCCGGTTACCAGATGGAAATTGTAAATCCTGTATAAACCATCATCAGTAGTTTCAATTTCTTCTACCAGGCCGGTTTTGCTAAAGGTATCGGTCACCAGATCTCCTTTTTTTACTTCTTGTAATACCTCTGAAGGGGTGTCTTTATTTAATCTGATCATTTCCGTCGCTTTATCTGTCTTTAATTTGTTGTTAAAGATAGGGGCATCCATGGCTTTATCTGTCTTTTGTCGCATAATAAATGCTGTTCCTGCTCAATTTTTTACCTTTATCTCATGAATATGGAACCTAATCGCTTAATTAATGCCTCTTCACCTTACCTTTTACAGCATGCCTATAATCCGGTACAGTGGTATGAATGGGGGAAAGAGGCTCTGGAGAAAGCTCAAAAGGAAAATAAACTCATTTTGGTCAGCATTGGTTATTCCGCTTGTCACTGGTGTCATGTGATGGAAAGAGAAAGCTTTGAAAACCATGAAGTAGCAAAGGTAATGAACGGCAATTTCGTCTGTATTAAAGTGGATCGGGAAGAGCGTCCTGACATCGACCAGATCTATATGCTGGCGATTCAATTAATGACAGGTAGCGGTGGCTGGCCTTTAAACTGTTTGTGTTTACCAGATCAACGCCCCATTTATGGAGGCACTTATTTTAAAAAAGAAGATTGGCTGAGCGTACTGGAAAATGTAGCTTCCCTTTGGGAAGATGATCCCAATCAAGCGAAACAGTATGCCGATCGCTTAACGGATGGTATCCGCAATGCGGAGAAAATCATTCCTAATGTAAAGTCTGATGTGTATACCCTCGAACATATTACCGAAATAGTTAATCCCTGGAAGCGTTCTTTTGATCTTAAAGCAGGAGGTTATAACCGGGCGCCTAAGTTTCCCATGCCAAACAACTGGCAGTTTATGTTACGGTATAGTTTTTTAACCGGCGATCAAGAGACACATCAGGCGAGCCTGCTGACTTTAGAAAAGATGGCTTTAGGAGGTATTTATGATCAGATAGCCGGAGGTTTTGCCCGGTACTCGGTAGATAAGGAATGGAATGTTCCCCATTTTGAGAAGATGTTGTATGATAATGCACAGTTGATCAGCTTGTATGGAGAAGCGTATCAGTATAGTCGGATTCCTTTGTTTAAAGAGGTTGCAGAAGAAAGCATTGCCTGGTTGAGCAGGGAAATGACTTCACCTGAAGGGTTGTTCTATGCGGCATTGGATGCAGATAGCGAAGGGGTAGAAGGTAAGTATTATGTTTGGGGTCAAGAGGCCTTTGAAGTGATTACGGATGCAGATTATATGCTGCTCTCGGATTATTATCAGGTTACTGAGGAAGGGAATTGGGAAGAGGAGCAGACGAATATCCTCCGAAGAAAATTAACAGACCCAGAGTTTGCGGCGGAAAAGGGTATTTACCTGGATGAGTTGCAAGCCAAAGTAAAGGCTGCCAAAGAAAAGTTGCGCTTATATAGGGATCAACGGATTCGGCCAGGATTGGATGATAAGTGTTTGACCGCCTGGAACGCGTTGGCCATCAAAGGCCTGGCGGAAAGTGCAGATGTTTTCGATGAACCTGCTTATCTGAGCCCAGCAATAAAGGCTGCTGATTTTATCCTCAGTTTCATGAGGACTCCTGACGGGGGATTGTATCGTAATTTCAAGAAGGGGAAAGTAAGCATTCCAGGATTTCTGGATGATTATGCTTTTTTTATTGAAGCACTGCTTAGTCTGTATCAGGCAGATTTTAATGAGAAATGGTTATTGGAAGCGAAAGTACTTACAGATTATGTAATTCAATATTTTGCAGATCCTGACAGTCCGATGTTTTTCTATACACCATCAGATGGTGAAATATTGATTGCAAGGAAGCACGAAGTGATGGATAATGTAATCCCTGCATCAAATTCTGTGATGTCGCAAAACTTACAGATGCTGGGTCTGCTGTTCGACGAGGAAGTGTATTTGAACCGGGCATCAGCTATGCTTGCTGCGGTACAACCACAGCTTAAGACTTATGGCTCTGCATACTCAAATTGGGCGATTCAGCTGTTAAATGAGGTCTATGGAATCAACGAAATTGCCTTAGCAGGAAGAGCGGTAAATGCCTTGAAAAGAGAAATAAATACCCTGTATATTCCCAATAAGATTATCCTCTCAGGAACAAATTCAACGTTGCCTTTGTTAAAAGATAAGGAAAGCATTGAAACAAAAATCTATATTTGCCGAAATAAAGTGTGCCAGTTGCCAGTAACTACTGTTGATGAAGCATTAAAATTGATAACTAAAATAACATCATAATGAGTATTAAACCCAATACAGTAGTATCATTAACGTACGAATTGCATACGACTAATGAAGAAGGACAACAAGTTTTTGTAGAGAAAGCAGATGAGCAAAATGCGCTTGTGTTTCTTTATGGTACAGGAATGATGTTGCCAAAGTTCGAAGAGCATTTGGCTGGATTAAATGTTGGTGATGAGTATAGCTTTGAGCTTACTGCAGCTGATGGTTACGGTGATTTAGATCCGGGAGCTTTCGCTGACTTGCCTATCGATATGTTCAAAGAAGCTGGATTACCTGCTGTAGGTGATGTAATTCCTTTGCAAGATAACCAAGGTAACCATTTCAGAGCTGGTGTTACTGCAATCCACGAAACTTCTGTTTCTGTAGATTTGAATCACCCAATGGCAGGAAAAAACCTGATTTTTGCAGGTAAAATCCTTTCTGTACGCGAAGCTACTGAAGAAGAATTAAGTCATGGCCATGCACACGGTGCAGATGGTCACCAAGGTCACTAGTAGATCCAAATTGATATTAAAGAGGGCATCCTGATTCAGGTTGCCCTCTTTTTTTTTATTGCAGATTTTTTGCAAAATAGAGGGCTTAGGTGTTTCTTTTTAAATTCATTTTTCTTTAGCCGCCCCATGGCTTTATAAAAAGTTTTCTTTTGTTTTTTAAGTTTTGAGAGTTTTTTGAGGGTTTTGGTTTCTTTTTTAAGGAAGGAGTGCCTGGAATGGCTTTGCGGTATGTTATTAGTTTTGTTGCAAAAAATAATTGCAAATAATATGCAATTAATCCAAAACAATTCTATATTTGATTTTGTAATCTGCTTCCTGATTCAGGCATTTTACTCTTAACCTAACCAAACCACCTAACCAAAAAACCATGATTCGAAAACTACCATTACTGTTTCTATTGTTGGGACCGATAGCGGTGCCAATACCAGCAGTTTTTGCAACAGCAGCTCCGATAGCCTATGTTGAGGTAAATTTGCGGGAAATTAAAGGACGTGTGACCGCCTCCGATGATCAGCTATCCATTCCTGGGGTATCTGTAGTCCTGAAGTCAGACCCTAAAAGAGGAACAAAAACTGATGAAAAAGGAAACTTTGTACTGAGCATTCCTGAAGGGCCACAAACTTTGATCTTTACCTATATCGGCTATAAAAAGAAAGAAGTACAGGTACAGCTAGAAAGTCAAATAGAAGTACAACTTTCGCCAGCAGATGAAAACACCCTGAACCAGGTGGTCGTAACTGCAATGGGGATCAAGAAAGACAGAAAAGCATTGCCTTATGCACTAACAGAAGTAAAAGGTACTGAATTTACGCAGGCAAGAGAAACCAATCTCGCTAATGCGCTGGTAGGTAAAGTAGCAGGGGTAAATGCGACAAGTACTGCCACAGGACCAAGTGGTTCCAGTAGGGTGATCATTAGGGGAAATGGTTCCTTAAACGGAAACAACCAACCTTTATATGTGGTTAATGATATGCCGATTGACAATACCTTACTTGGTTTACCATTAACCGAAGGTTATACTGCCGATGGGATTGCCAATGGTTTAAACATAGACCGTGGTGATGGAATTTCAGGGATTAATCCGGATGATATTCAAAGTATCACCATCTTAAAAGGGGGAACCGCAGCAGCTTTATATGGCTCTTTGGCCTCCAATGGGGTGATTTTGATCAAAACTAAAAGAGGTGGCCCACAAAAAGGTCTGGGCATAGATTTCAATTCTGGGTTTACGATGGAATCACCAGTTGTGATTCCAGATTGGCAATATGAATATGGAGCTGGTAAAAATGGAGTTAAACCATTGACACAAGCAGAGGCAATTGCTGCGGGACGCTCTTCCTGGGGGGCAAAAATGGATGGCTCAGATGTGATCCAGTTTGATGGGGTAAAAAGACCTTACAGTCCACAGAAAGATAACATTCAGAATTTCTATCAGACAGGAACTACCACAACCAATACGCTTGCCCTTTCTGGTGGTAGTGAATCGGCAAATGGTAGGTTCTCACTATCAGATATGGACAATAGGGGCATCGTTCCCAATACAACTTTCAATAGAAAGACCTTCAATTTTGCTGGAGAGTTGGTGCTTTCCAAATGGTTAAGGATTGATGCGGTGATGCAGTATAATCTGGAAAATGCAAAGAACAGAACGGTTGTGAATGATGCTTATGGTAATCCGAACTGGGGTACATATATGATTGCAAACACGGTTGATATTCGTGATCTGGCGCCAGGATATGATGATAATGGTAATGAAGTTGCCTGGAACCCTGTGCCAATTGCGAGTAACCCTTATTTTGTAGTCAACAAGTTTAAAAAGAACGATACCAGGAACCGCTTCCTATCTATGGTCAACCTGAAGTTAAACTTATTGCCGGAGTTATTTTTTAATGCCAGAATCGGTCAGGATTATAATGACTTTAAATACTTAGGTATCGTGCCAACAGGCTCTTTATACACGCCATTAGGTGGTGCGAAGGAAGAAAGATCTAATCTAACCACTATCAATAGTGAGGTGACTATCAATTATAACAAACAGAATCTTTTGGAAGGTTTCTCTTTGAATGCTTTATTTGGGGTTAATAACCGATCTTCTAAAAGGGATGAAGTGTTGATTCAAGGGAAAGATTTTATCACTCCAAACTTCTACTCTATTTCGAATTTAGGAACTGTGACTACTACCTATCCCTATGGTAAAACGAAAACCTCTTCTTTATTTGGATCTGCAGATCTTGATTATAGAAACCTGGTTTTCCTGACTTTAACTGGTCGCCAGGACTGGTTTTCTACACTTGCACCTAAAAATAATACGATATTTTACCCATCGATTGGAACGAGTGTAATTCTGTCTTCGATATTGAAAATGCCTTCCTGGATTCAGTATGCAAAGTTGCGCTCTTCATGGGCACAGGTAGGAGGAGCGACACCAGATCCTTATGCCTTGAATCCTTCTTATTCTATGATTCAAAATGGACACCTCGGTCAACAGTTGCAGCAGGTAACAAGCACCAGAATTCCTAATCCGAATCTAAGTCCTTTAACTTCTACCACTTTTGAACTAGGTTTTGAAGCTTCATTGTTTCAAAACAGATTAGGGATAGACTTTGCATGGTACGATAGAAGCACTACTAAAGATATCGTTGAAACCACGGTTTCCACTGGCTCAGGCTATAGAACCGCCTTGTTAAATGTGGGAGAGATTAGTAATAAAGGGGTAGAACTCCTGTTAACAGGGAAGGTTATTGATAAAGCTAATTTCTCATGGAATACCAGTGTAAATACTGCTTATAACAAAAATGAAGTGTTGCAACTTGCAGAAAATCTGAATTCTATTGTGATGGCCTCTGCCGTAAATGGTTATGCCTATATCTATAGTAAGGTAGGTAGTCCATACAGTGTGATTATGGGGAGAAGAGAATTGAAAGATGCGAATGGGAAGACGGTTTATAATGTTTCAGGGGGTGTTGCTACGCCAGTTCCCGGACCTCTAGAGCAACTTGGACAAGGGGTGCATCCCTGGGCAGTTGGGTTTTCAAATGATTTCAGGTATAAGAAATTCAGTTTGAACATTTTGATTGATGGTAAATTCGGTGGAAGCTTGTATTCCGGTACTGATTTATATGGTACCCGTATGGGGCTCACAAAAATGACACTTGGCGGCCGTGATACAGGAGTGCCTATTAATGGGGTAGATATAGGCGGAAACCCAGTGAATATGGTGATCGATCCTTCGCTACTAGAGAAATATTATGGAGATGGTTTTAGAAATATCTCTTCACTATTTGTGTATGATGCCAGTTTTATTAAACTGCGTCAGGTGGTGCTGACTTATCAATTGCCAGTCAGTAAAGTGAAAATGTTATCAAAATTGAGTTCTGCTACACTTTCCCTGGTAGGTCGTAACCTTTTTATCCTTTATAAGAAAACGCCAAATGTAGATCCTGAATCTGTGTTTAGCGCAGGAAATGCACAGGGTATTGAGCAGTTTGGCGTGCCGCGCACCAGAAGTTACGGATTGAATTTAACGGTTAAATTTTAAACATCAGCACCAATGAAAAGATATATATACTATATAAGTACCCTGTTGATCCTAACGATTTCAGGATGTACCAAGGATTTTGGAGATTTGAATGAGAATCCAAACTCTTTATCGACACCAACCCCCGCTTTTTTGTTTTCAAAGTCGCAATTGAGCGCCATGAGTAATAACTATTACCTGACAGCAGTATTGAACCTTGGAGGCTTTATCCAGCATTATGCAACCTACAAAGAGGTTTCCGGAATTGGAGATAAATACTTTGCCAATGATTTTTATCAGGCACCTTATTTTACGGATGGATATCCCATTGCTGTGAATGAAATTGAAGAAGTCATCAGAGCAGTAAAAGCGAATCCTACTGATGTCAATAAATTAAATATTGCACGCATATGGAGGGTTTTTATTTACCATAGAATCACTGATTTGTATGGTGATGTTCCTTATAGTGAAGCTGGAAAAGGACTAACGGATTTAAATTTCAATCCTAAGTATGATACTCAGGAATCGATTTATAAGGATCTGCTGAAAGAGTTGGATGAATCTGCAAAAGGATTAGATGCTGCAAAGCCTTCTTTTGGTGGCAACGATTTTATTTACAATGGTGATGTGGTAAAATGGAAGAAGTTCGCTTATTCTATGATGCTGAGGTTAGGGCTGAGGTTGAGCAAAAAAGATGCAGCACTTTCAGAAAGTTGGGTGAAAAAGGCAATTTCCGGCGGTGTGATCTTGAATAAAGAAGACAATGCGACCATGAAATATACGGATGGACCACAGGATTTGAATCGTAATCCTGCAGCCAGAGAGTCTAGAAGTAGAGATTTTTCTGCCAATTCTTTTGGTAAGAACAACATTGAAGGGGGTAAATTAAGTGCCACATTTATCAATTACCTTAAAAACAACAATGATCCAAGATTGAGTGTATATGCTGGTGTCTGGGTGGGTACGACGCAAGATCCAAATCCTGCTATTCAAAAAGGTTTCCCAAATGGGGTAGGTATAGCGCCTTCCGCAAGTGATTTAGGTACTTATTCTGAACCCAACCAGAATACAGTGTTCAGGCTAGATGCACCATTATTGGTATTAGGCAATGCAGAAACCAATCTATACCTGGCAGAAGCGGCACTTCGTGGCTGGAATAACCTGGGTACAACTGCTGAGTTTTATCAAAAAGGAGTAAATGCATCATTTGATCAGGCGACTGCTTATGGTGCAAGTTATAGCATCGCTACAGGTTCTAGAGATCAATACTGGCTTGCTCATCCTTATCAAAGTGGTGTTTCATTTGATAAACAAATGGAACAGATCAATACCCAGATTTGGGTGTCCTTATACCTGGATGAATATGAGGTGTTTGCGAATTGGAGAAGAACTGGGTATCCGGTGCTGGTTCCCGTAAATTATCCTGGTAATGTAACCGGAGGAACGATTCCCCGTAGATTGATTTACCCAAATGCTGAAGGGGCAAGTAATACCAAAAACGTACAGGAAGCGATTAGCCGTCAAGGTGCAAATACATTGACCACTCGTGTATGGTGGGATAAATAAAAATATTTAAACAAAAATTATATAATAATTGCCATGAATTTATCAGCCCAAGAAGCATTTTTGAAATTAGAACTTATATTGCCGCCTGCTCCAAAACCGCTTGGAATTTATAAACCGTTTTTAGTAGAGGGTAAATATTTATATTTATCAGGACATGGGCCGGTACAGCCAGATCAGTCGCTGATAATTGGAAGAATTGGGGTAGATATGGATCCTGAAGCTGGAAAGCTTGCAGCCAGACAAGTTGGCTTGACGATGCTATCTACTATTGTAACCAATTTCGGTAGTCTTGATGTGGTGAAAAGGGTGATCAAAGTTTTAGGGATGGTTAACTGTTCTGCGGATTTTGAAAGACACCCTTTTATCATCAATGGGTGTAGTGAGTTGTTTGCGTCTGTATGGGGACAGGAGAATGGGATTGGGGTAAGAAGTGCAGTAGGAATGGGCTCTTTGCCGGATAATATTCCGGTAGAAGTAGAAGCAGTTTTTGAATTATTTTAACCATTAGAATCTATGTTTATAATCGATGCCCACCTGGATCTTAGTATGAATGCTATGGAATGGAACCGGGATTTGAGGTTGCCGGTCAGCACAATTAGAAGCCTTGAAAAAGGGATGACAGATAAGCCTGATCGAGGAAATTCTACCGTGTCATTTCCGGAGCTTAGGAAAGGAAATATTGGGATAGTAGTCGCTACACAAATTGCCCGTTACGTGAAATCCGATAGTTTAATTCCAGGTTGGAACTCGCCAGAACAAGCCTGGGCACAAACTCAGGGACAATTGGCCTGGTATAAAACCATGGAAGCAGCAGGTCAGCTGTTTCAGATTACTAATGCAGCACAATTGAAAGCTCATTACGAGCTTTGGAATGATGGTAGTTCAAATGATCAGAAGCCTATCGGTTATATATTAAGTTTGGAAGGTGCGGATTCTATTGTAGACATCTTCTATCTGGAACGCGCTCATCAATATGGACTTAGAGCAATTGGACCTGCGCATTATGGCCCTGGCCGATATGCAAACGGAACAGATGCTGCCGGGAAGATGGGCGAAATGGGTCTCGATTTATTGAAAGAAATGGAACGGTTAAACTTCATTCTTGATGCTACACATCTTTGTGATGATGCTTTTTGGCAGGCATTAGATCATTTTTCAGGTCCTGTTTGGGCCAGTCATAACAATTGCCGGGCATTTGTAAACCATAACAGACAGTATAGCGATGAACAGATTCTTGCACTGATTAATAGAGGTGCGGTTATTGGGGGCGCTTTAGATGCCTGGATGATTGTTCCAAATTGGCAAAGAGGAGTTTCTACGCCAAAAGGAATGAATTGTGGATTACAACAGGTAGTAGAACATGCGGATCATATTTGTCAGCTGGCGGGTAATGCCAGGCACATTGGCATCGGTTCAGATTTAGATGGTGCTTTTGGAACAGAACAGTCGCCTTTCGATCTGGATACGATCTCTGATTTGCAAAAAATGGTGGACATGTTCGCTGCTAAAGGCTATTCAGCAGCAGATCTGGCGCTGATCTTTCACAAGAACTGGCTGAACTTCCTCTATAAATCCTGGGCATAATCTCTACTTTTTTGAAGTATAGGGCTCATAAAAAATGGGTTCATAAAAAAACAGGAAGCTTAACAAAAGCTTCCTGTTTTTTATATTTAAGAAAGGAGGATTAGCCTCCTGAATATGTACCTATGCGGAAATAGCGATTAAGGCGTTACATTTTTCGCAAGTACCATAAGCCGTAGTATTGACCGTTTTAGCAGTAAATCCGTTTGGCATCTTGATTTTTGGTACCGTTACTTCCAGGCAATAGATTTTACCACAGGTTGTACAGTTAAAATGTACGTGTTCATCATGGTGATGGTCTTCCGAGCAAGCAGATGAGCATAATGCATAATTTGCAGTGCCGTTCAGATCCATAATGCGGTGAACTATTCCTTTTTCTTCGTAAGTATTGAGGATTCTGTAAAGCGTGACGCGATCGATCTCCTTACCTAGCTTTTTTTCTAGCTCTGGCTGTGAGATCGCTACCGTATCCAAAGCAATTTCTTCCAGTACCCGTACCCTTTGTTTGGTGTGTTTAAGGTCGTGTTCTTTTAAAATATTTACAGGATCTAGTTTCATGGTTATATTGATTTTGCGTTGATTATGGAAATTGGAGGGTTGTCCATAGCATTCCCCGTGTTTAATTTCAACGTGCCTTTTACGACAATTGTTTTATAAGTGAATTTAATGGGTTCTGTCATTTCTACTAATACCATGATTGGAACGCCGTTTTTTCCGCAGTAAAAACATTGGTTGATGGGTAAGGTAGAAAGCATAAATTTCGTTTGTTTCATGCCATCCTTGATTGGAACGATGTATCCTTCCAGTTCAAATGTTTTGTTGGCATGTTTCTTAATTGCAGGCGTGTAAACAGCATACATTTCTGAGTCTTTAACAATCTTAAAGTCTACTCCGCCTACCACATCCCAGTTGTCGGATAGGATCTGATCATCAGGATTGTGTTGGGCTTTTACCGCAAATCCGGTAAAGAGTAAAATAGCGAATAGGAATCGTTTCATTTCTTTTGTATTTGTGTTAGTTTTTAGACAATATTTTGGAAATATTGGACCTGTAAGCCTGTATTGCAGGGATGATAGCTGCAAATATACCAATCGCTAAGCCAGCAACAAACAAATATATTTCCTCCTTTAGGAAGATCATACCTGTAAGACGAGCTTGATTGCTTTCTTGATAATGACCGATAAATTGTAAGGCAAAGTGTCCTAATGCAACGCCAATGATGGTTCCTACCAAGGTAAGAATGATCCCTTCAATGATGACGATCAAAAAGAGCTTCCCTCTGGAAGCGCCTAGTGTACGCATGATCGCCAGATCGTATTTACGTTCTTTTAAGGAGTTGTAAAGGTTTACAAATACGCTGATGGCCGCGATAAGCATAATTAAAACAGCAAACCATTGCAATGTTTCTACGCCTACACCAATTAAAGAGAATAGTCTTGTACTTTCCTGGGCAGGAGAAGCAGCCTGCATGTTTGTCGTTTCATTAACCATTCTAGGGAAAATGGCTACGGACATTGGAGAGCGGTATTGAATCAGTAAAGAGGTAAGCTCTCTGTTTTCATCCGCTTGTGCTTTTGATTTTTCCTGTTTTGTATCTTCGTGTTGGTGATCAGCATGGCTTTCTCCTTCATGATGATGGTGCTCATCTTCCTTTGTGGCTGCATCCTGATGGTCATCTTCATGTTCATCGTGCATTTTCCATACACTGGCAATATTCGTTAAAATCAGGTTGTCGGTTACATTTCCCTGGGATTCCAAAATCCCGGATACGGTGTAAGGATGACTTTTATGGACATCACTGCTGCTACTTAATCCATGTGCGCCATAAAATGTGTCACCAATTTTTAACTGCTGACTTTGTGCTACACTTGCTCCGATGGTGGCTTCAAAATCGTTATTCCAGAATTTTCCATCCTGCAATTTCAAATGATACAAGGCTACAAAATTACTGTCTGTTCCAACTATTCGTGTCCCATTGTAATTGTCGCCTAAAGCCAGCGGTACTGCTCTTTTTACAAATGGGCTGCGGGACAATTCTTTTGCTTCTTTGAGTGGGATGTTGCCGGTAGGAAAATCTATATAATAGATGCTACTGAGAATTAGTTGCAGCGGACTGCCTTTAGCCCCAACCACCAGATCTATATCTTTTGAGTTGTTGTCTAGTTTTTGAGAAATCTGTTGAGATGCTAATAGTAGAATGGTCAATATTCCGGTACCAAAAGCGATGAGCATCATATTTAATGCAGAAGAAAGCGGTTTAGACCATAAGCTCTTCCAGCTAATTTTTATAGGGCTCATGATAGTTCGTAGGTGTTTTTAAATGCATCTTTTACTCTTTTATCGTGGGTTGCCACTATTAAAGTGGCTTGGTTGGCACCAGATTGTTGCATTAACAGATCCAATACAATGGCTGCATTTTTATCGTCGAGACTTGAAGTTGGTTCATCAGCAATTAGTAGCGCAGGCTTATTGATTACTGCGCGGGCAATGGATACTCTTTGTAATTGGCCTTGACTCAATTGATCCGGATACGCATTTTTTTTATCTGCAATGCCTAAAGCGGATAATACCTCATTCACTCTTTTTAAGTCTGTAGGGAGTTTAGCAAAACTTTGAGCAATAACTAAGTTTTCTGATATATTCAGACTTTTAATCAGGTGTGGTCGTTGAAAGACAATACCAATGTTCCGACCTCTAAATTGATCTAGTTCTTTAGAAGATAGGTCATAAATAGAAGTTTCTTTTATGGTTACAGCTCCTTGTGCAGGCTTTAGTATACCTGTAAGGATGTGAAGTAAGGTCGATTTTCCACTGCCTGATGCCCCCAGAAGGAGCCATTGTGATCCGGCATCGATTTGCCAATCCTCAAAATGGATGTCTTGCTGAGGATGGTATCGATGAGCTACAGATTTTAAAGAGATCATAAATGTTTGGTATTTATTACGCGGCTTTTTAAATATTTTAAGTAAAGCTGTTTACCATCTGGGTGTTGGTGTGTACAACCCGGATTGATCATGCTTACAAAAAGTAAAAATACACCGAATATCAGTTTCTTATTCATATTGTGTGTGTTTACAAAAGTACTAAATGCCATAAGATTGCAATGCTTTCGTTGTAAAGTATTTGCTACTGCGTTAATTGATAATTAATGGTGTACACAATTGCGTGTATATTTCCAGTTGAGGAAGTGAGCCAGTGCGATAGTAAAGCCACCCAAAGGAATCAATATTGCTTCTAAAAATGAAAGCGCATAATGCCCGGTTCCAATCAGCAAAAATCCGGTGATTAAGACAAGAATGGGGATGATTCTTTTATGTTTAGGATAGGATTGGGCTAAAGACCAGGTTCCTATGAATAGCGATAAACCAATCATACTAAACTCTACCCAGGGATTTGCCAGGAAGCTCAAGCCCCAGAGTGGTAATAGCGTGATGAGGAATGGTAATGCGGCACAATGAATGGCACAAGCAACAGATGCTGTGATTCCAACCTGGTCTAAGCGACCTGATTTCAATAAAGTTTTCTTGTTAGTGGCTTTTATCATGATATAAATATTAAGATTACAAATATAAAAGCAATACAGTTGCATTTGTAATTTATTCAGATATATTTGCAACTTAATTGCAATTGAATGAGAAAGCCGGCTTCTCTAAACAATTATTCACAAAGTAAATTACCATTATGAAAAAATTACGTCAGTATTCAGTAGCTATTTTAGTCGCAGTTATTGCTTTAACATTTAATGCTTGTAAAAAGGATCCTAAACCCGAAGTTGTGGAAGAAGTAGCTGGAAAGTCAGAATTAAGCTTTTTAGAGGTAGAGCGGGAAGCGCATGGGGATCATTTCCATTACAATCCTATTGCATCTGCAAAACCATTGGTCATCACATTTGACAGCAAGGGGATGGCAGCAGCAGGAACGCATGCACATTTACAGGAGGGTAAAACCTATAAATTGAGTTTAAGATCATTTGATGTTGCTAATAATGAATTGCAGCAGGGATTTTTGGATCAGCAGGATCAATATCAAGCTTTCATTCTAGGAGGGCCTACAGGGGTTCTAACCTATGCTTATGGAGATCGAGATAAGAGTAATAAAAAGATAAATGTAGGAGTAACGGGTTATCTTACGGTAGATAAAGCTGCTGCAGGATTTACTTTTCAATATGTATTGCGCCATCTTAATCCAGGTGTAAAGTCTGGTATTACTGGCGCAGATTGGAACAATCCGGATTTTTCGGTTAAGTTTTCTGGTTCAAATAAACTGGATTTGAAATTTGAATTACATCCTGTTGAAGCAGATGGTCATGATCATTAATTCTTAAAAAAAATAAAGGGCGCCGGTGAGCTATTTGGTTTCCCGGCCCCCTTTTCTGGTTCAAATTCCACCATTCTCTAACAACACTACGCCAATCATTGACAATAACATAAAAAACACGTTCACTCTAAAATGTTTTTTCCATCCCAGTTTGGCAAATAATCCGCCACAAGCACAGGGATGACGTTCATAAATATTATATACTGCGCCACCTACATATAGGGTAAAGAGTAGCATCATGGCAAATGAAGCATACATGCCAATGATCTGTGTATTTTTAAATAGCAATAATGATACTATACCCAATTCTATAATTGGCAATACCCAAACAAGAATTTTCCCTATCCATTTTGGAAAGACCTGGGTGGCTAGCGATTGTTTAAATTGCTCCAGTTCTATCAGTTTGGATATGGCAGCATAGGCCCACATGATAATGAGCAGAATACTGATAATGATGATAAAAGGATAAGTGTTCATACGTTTAGTTAGTTTTTATGTTAAAAGTGTTGAATTAAAGTTACTGAAGTAAGGCTTGCGAAAGAGGGTCAAATGACCCAAATTGAGCTGCTTATCTTTTCATACGAATCCGGTTTAACGTTTTTCTTGACACCCCAATGTAGAAAGCGATGGCTTCTACAGGTGCTTTTCTAGCAATAAACGTTGACTCTTTCATCAGTAATTCGTATCGTTCGCAGGGGTCTATCGTGGTTAGGCTACAAATTCTTTTCTCAGCAGAATATTGAAAATCTTCCATTAGGTCCATCAGGAGAAAATTGAAATCAGGAAACCTTTCAATGAGCGCTCTTACCCCTTGGTAGGAGATGCTGAGTAGCGTAGTTCGCTCCATTACTTCTATATAGCCATCTATGGGAACCTGTTTGAAAAAACTGTGTACGGGGACCATCACCTCATTTTCATTCCAGAACCAATAAGGGACTTTTTTCCCTTTTTTAGCTATGTAAGCCATGGCGGAACCTTCTACTATAAACCACATCTTATTGCAAACATCTCCTGCATCTAAAATTCTGGTATGGGCTTGACGAACTTCTCTTTTGAGTAGTCTATTGAAATGTGTTTTGAGTTCGTGTGATGGATTTCGCTGGCGGGACAGCGCTTTGAAAAAACGGTCATTTTCCATGTGATTATCTTTGGGCTGATTAAAAATGCGACTTCAGAAAACAAAAAAAAATAGAAATCCCTGATGGATTACCTCACTAAATTAGCAAAACAAAAGCGGCGAATAACCCTATTAAACGCGATTGTGCTATGTTTACAGGATAGTTGACCCTTGCTTTACAGTTTTTTGTTCAATCTGAACAGAGGGCATAAAAGGAGAGAAGAAAAGCTGCACAGCGTGCAGCTTTCGAAGGAAGAGGGCGGAGGGATAAATGAGCTTTATAAGTGACTTTGGCCTCTCTCGCCTATATTTGCGATGAAGCCTTTGGTGTAATCATGAGGATAGACAAATGCTTTAGATCTATTGAGAAAATCATCATCTTCCCCCATTTGCAAAGCTTTAAATTTGAACATTTTCCAGAGTTGTTTCCAATAAACTAGCGTTGCTCCATATACCCAACCTTTTTTATTGATGGGGTCTTTAACCATTAAGGTTTTTCCTACATCCTTGGTATGGACTATAAACTTATCAAGTCCCGAGGCATCAGCACCGAGACTAATCAGAGAACTGACCTGATGGGTAATCCAATCGAAGGAATAGGTATCTTGCTCATCCCAGTGCAGGATGATTTGTCCATGTGCTTTTTCACAAGCAATATTTTTCATTTCTCCAATTGTAGCGGAAGGCACATAAGAGATGTAACTGATTTTTTTATGGTAGGGGATCAATTGGGAGCAGCAACTGGTGCCTGTTTCTATGATGAGCAACTCGATATCTAAATAATCCTGATACAGTAAATTCTCAATGGCATGCGGGAGGTGTTCTTCTCCATTATGGGTACATAAGATACAGGTCACAGGAATGATCCAGGCATATTCATTACGAACATGAATTGAAGGTCTTTGATAAGGCTGCTGACTTGCTTTTCGTCGGTTGATCATTTCTGCTCTTTCTTCTTTGTCCTCGAAGGAGATGTTTTTATCGGCTTTATGAAATGCCTCCAGATATCCTGCCGAATAGGTGTGGCAATAAACCAAACCACCGGAATTTCTAACAAAGTCGGCATCTTCCATATTTAGGATATCTTTGATAGGATATTTATCCCAAAATGACCTGAGGTAACATAATGTGGATGGGGCCATGGAATATATCCTTGTTTTAGATTTTCCATACAATCTCTGGTAGTAACTTTCATCTGATCTCTTTGCAGATGCCGTGTGTAATCCGCAAATATGAATTTGAGTAAAGATGAGTGTATTGCTTTGGCGATAAACCCAATCAGGTGCATACCAATCCTCATCATTCCAGTGCATGATAATTTCTCCCTGCGATTGAAAGATGCCGAAATTTCTTTTTGATGCGCTGGAAGCTGCTGAATCCAGATGGAAATAATGCACATGTGGATAGCTTTGTATTTTGTCTTTTAAACAGGTATGGCCATCATCAATGATAATTAACTCTTTATAAGGGTAATTTTGATCCAGGAAATAACTGATGCTATTTCTGATCATTTGCAAATTGCTTCCTGTTACCATGATACAGGAGACGAGTGGCCGATACTGATTCATCATAAGTACGAGTTATTAAAAACTATCGATTCAATTCTATGTAATCCGCTATGTATCTCATAGACTTTTTTGTCCCAAATAAAGATGCCCTCTGTTTTTGGAGGGAGTGTGATTTCTGCACTCATTCTTTCTTTACTCAAGGTTTTGAATTTTAAATGAATGATGCCATTTGGATGAGGCATACTGGCCTCTATTTCTTTTAAATTTCCCAGGGCTGGTTGGATTAGGACTTTTTTGAACCCTGGCGATGCTGAGGTGATTCCACAAATGCTGGATAGGAATTCGTAATTTGGAAACCGGCTCCATCCGTTAAGGTCTTCGAGAACGGGCTCAGATTTATCACCTGGAGATTGGAAATCCAGGTTCCGTAGACGCTCCCATTTAGCAAGTTGCATTTGGTAGTAATCTCCCATGTTAACCATTTTTAATGCAAGATTTAGATAAAACTTGTAATAATCGGATAGCTGGGTAATTTGTTTGTCATACAACAGATGATACATGATGTCATCTGCTTTTTTATCTTCAACTGCACCACTTAAAATTGCCCAAATATTCGCATATTGACTAAAAGAGGTCTGTTCCGGACTGTCGGCAACTAAGCATTTTTCATTATTTAAACATAATCGTAAGGTGTTTCTACTAATTTCTTCGGAAAGTTCAAAGTAGTTCTTTGCACAATCAGGATCGCCATAGGCTTTAAATAATTTCGAAGCTAGTTTTAAGGTATAGGCATATTGAAAAGACATAATGGAAGATTTTCCATTTTTCGGATCGGGAGAAATTCCCCAACCGTTATACTTATCCCAATCCACAAAGCTCCACCATTTTATAGCGCCAAGCATTTCCTGATCCCCAATTAACTGCCGATCGTACCAGTCTAATATACCTTGCACCGAGGGGAGGAGTGGCTTAATAAATGCATCGTCTTTTCTGTGCATCCAATAATCGTAGATCATGCATACCCAATAAAGAGAAAAAGTAGGAAGGATTTTCATTCTGCCGCCCAGATTTCGGGTATTTGTCATGTATTCTGGAGTTTTGGAATGGTAAAAGTCCAATATGGCCTTTTTCATGAGCCTATCATCACCGGCTAAGTATAAGGCTTGGAGTGCCTGAACTCTGGTGTCACCAGTATAGGGAATTTGCTGGTAGTATGGGGTGTCATAGCAAATCGTGGAGGCTAGTTGTTGAATACCTTTGTATCCAGTAGTCCACATCCGTTTCATGATCATATCATCGCATTTGAATGTTGCGTTGACAATTAATGGATGTTGATTCATTTTTTTTATATGAATTAAGGTTCATTGCAAGGGCATTGTATGCAAATAAAATGCTGACCATTTTAAAAGATCCCGCCAAATGCAGAACAGGTTTTTAAATATTTTAATTGTTTATACTTTTTAATCAAATCATTGATTACTTGTGACCTTAATTATGGTTCATGTAGCGGCGAATTTTGAATTGCTATGAAAAACGGACAGGTAAATTCGTCGGTTCTATTTTTTGTCTTTCATATATACGCTGCACTAAAAAATATCGCCGGCTACAGAACCAATTTTTTATTGTAAATGATGTTTTATGGAGTTACCAGAACTCGGCCATGAGGAGAGCTCCGTCCCGGTTTTACTCCATGAAGACGAACGTTAATATTTTAAAATCCAATGCTAAATTTCCTTCTATTTTCTTTTGTAAAATTTATAAGCAATACGTAAACCCGCAAAAGAATAGGTCTTAGATGGACCTACATTGATTCCTTCGTATTTAGCTAATATGCTGATGCGTTTTGAAGGTTGGAAACCAATGCCTTGTGCATAAGTGAGGTAAGTTTTGCTGTCGCTGTCTTTTCCTAGGTACCATGAGGCACCTAATTGCCCGGAAATAAAGATTTTTGGTGTGATATAATAGTTTACACCGGCCATGGCAGGTAACATGGATAAACCATCTCCACCGTTTTTACCTAGGAAATAAAGGTAGTTGGCACTTAAGGTTACACCAAGCTCTTTGAGGGCCATGTATTCTCCTTGTAAGGAAGCACCCATTACAAATGAAGAATACTTAGATATGTAGGCAGTTGGTATGCCTTCGTCGAGGCCGATACTGATCCTGAATTCATTTTTCTTTTGGTATGCAGTAGTATCTTTTTTAATTGTGGGAGTATTATTAGTGGTTTGCGCGTTTGTAGATACTGCAAAGACAGCACAAGCAAGTATACAGAGTATTGTTTTTTTCATTTTTTTAAGTTTAGTTGGTTAGTGTTTTTGATAAGGTTTATTTCCATCCGGTTGGTTTGTTCCAGTTGGCTTTGTCTATTTCGGTCTGGGTAGGAGGGGTAGTTGGTTTGTCGATGAGGGCGATTTTGCAAATTGAACTTGGTGATTCTTCTAAAACATATAGGGTCCCATTATTAGGGTCAATAGCAACATCGATGATATCAGGCAACGTAGCTGTCATCGCCGATCCAGGAACAAAAGGTAAATAAACTCCGGTATATTGAATTCCAGCAACATGCCTTACATAACCATCAGTCGTAATTTTTACAACGACATGATTATTGTCAGTTATGAATATGTTACCTAGTTTGTCTGACGTTAAACTTCTTGTCCTAGTAAATCTTGCGACATCACTTATACCAAGTTGGTAACCAACTTCTCCATCAGGAGCTCCCGCGTAACGACTTAAAACACCATCAATACTTATTTTGAAAATTAAAAGATTACTTTGACTTAATGATGAAACAAAGACATTCCCATTTTTATCTGAAGTAATATGTAGTGGATTGTTAATTGCTGATGTTGCGATTGGCCCAGTAATATTTGATGAGCCAATTTTAACTACCGTGCTGACAATTCCATTTATTCCGACTTTTCTGATGCCTTTATTGTCAATAAAATAAACATTATTTAAGCCATCAACAGTGAGATCAGGAATATTTCTAAAACTAACACCTGCCGTAGCAATTGGACCATCTAGATTACTGCGCCCAGGAGCTCCGACAAGGGTACTAACTACGCCGGTGGGAGTAATTTTCCGAATACACGAGTTTTCCGGATCAGCGACATAAAGGTTGTTTTGTGCATCAATGCTAATTGATGTATTGTAACCGAACTTTGCAGTTGTTCCTGTCCCATCTAGATAACCTTGTATTCCGTTGCCAGCAAATGTACTAACTGTTCCATCAGGAGTTACCTTTCTAATTCTTAGATTATTATTGTCGGCAACAAAGAGGTTTCCTGTAGCATCAATTGTCATAGAATTTGGAAGATTAAAAGCAGCTCCATCTCCTACTCCGTCTTTGAAGGCTGCTCCACCGGCGCCCACAAAATCACTGACCATTAATTTTTGTTCTACAATAGGTGTTACGCTGTTCATTTTTTTACAGCTGCAGAAGGCCAAAATTATTGCTAATAAATAAGCTAGTTTCATTTTTTTCATATTTTTATAGTTTAGTTGTTGATTTCTTTGAAAACGAGTTTGTCGACTATTTGATATTTTTCTTTTAAGTCCAAGCCATAGGCTTTAAGTGCTTTTTTTATAGCAGGTATATCTGTCCAGTCAGAGAACTGAAGAGTTAGATCTACATTGTCTGTATACCCAGATTGATCAAAAATGTATGGGTTTTTCACTTCCTGATTTAATCTGTAAACTAAAGTCGACAATGGGGTATCGTGAAATTGATGTGAGTTCCCTATGGTACGTATATAGCTTTGATCATCTTTTAATGTTTTCTTTACTTTTATTTCAATAGTTGTATCTATTCTTTGAAGGAGATATGTTTTTTCTTGTCTTTTCTCCCAATATACCTGTAAGCCAAGTAGATGATCTAAGTCTTTAAGAGTAGATTTTGCAATTTCTACATCATTCTGTCCAGTGTCTGGATAAATTGATTCGAAGCAAATTCCATTTTTTCTAATCCAGTTGGCTTGGTAACCTGTACCAGGCCTGTATTTGTATATATCTGGATCTTTTACTTCCCACAGAGTTTCATTCGGTCCGCTTCCAGATTTGCTGGGCGTATTTAATAATCCTTGTCTAGGAACTTTACTCAAGTTTAAATAGTAGAGTGAATATATGGGGAAGTTTAAAAAATATGTTCTTACAGTTTTATTTATTTTATCTCTTATGATCCCTGATCCACCGCCAAGTACACTCATGTTACTAATATTCTCATTATAATCACTAATTGCAGCATATTGAATAGTAGTTTTTTTAAGATTGATTTGATTTTCATCAACTTGAAATAATGCAGATTTTGTGGCATCAAATTGATCAAAATCATTTTTGATAGGCCACTTGATCTTTTCACCATTCAGGACTTTATTTATATTTGCTGCATCTACATATTCTCCACCAGTTATAGCGATTACTTTGTTTTTATAAATCCATACCTCATGAGGCACAGCACGATGCTTAAAATACTTATGAAATAAAGTATCATCAACAACATAAGGGAGTGATAAGTCTTTAGTGTTCTTATTTTTTTTCCAAAATGATTTTACTAATTTTTCGGGTTCACTTGTAACTGGGATTATTTTGATTTTTTCGCCAAAATTTTGTTGTAAATATTCCATTCTGGGTAAGGCGGCAACACAGCCTCCACAGTAAATTGACCAAAAATCAATGATTAGTAACTGTTTGGTAAAATCGGACGTACTAATACTTTTTTGATTTGAATTCATTATTTTTTGAATTGAAAATTTGGGTAAAGTATCTCCAACATTCAAACTGTTTTGCGCCTGTAGCGTATGAACATAAAGGAGTGGAATAATTAAAAGAAGATGTTTTTTCATGATTTAATTAATTTCAGTAATGACAAAAACCTCTTTTTCGATAATATTTTCCTGTCCAGTTTGGTTTTTATTTATGGTTTTTATTTGACGTTTTTGATACCCACATTTTACTTTAAATAAATGGCTCAAATGATCTCTAACAAGGTCCATGCTTTTGAGTGTGTTTTCTGGTAACAGGAGTTCATAGCAATAGGCATTTTTACGCAACCAATCTTTTTTTTGCCCGTATTTTGGATCGTATCTATATTTAGAGGAGTCTTTTACTTCGAGAATTACCTCATCTGATTTTGTTAAGCCATGAGTTAGCATATCAGTAATAGAAAGGTTGTACATTTTTATACGATGTGTTCCGTGTACTTGATCTTTCTGAGCTAAGAAGTTCATGCCGAATTGTGAAACAATAGGCTTTATGCCCTCACGATATCCTGTGAGAGCATAAAAACGAAGATGCCTATTCCTATTTTCTATTTGTTCTCCTTTTAACGTGAATATCGTTTTTTGATCCTGAAATTGATTTAATGGCTTATTTTCAGAAGCATTCTTCTGCTCCTGAGCAGAACTTGACAGTGTGAATAAAATTAAGCCGAAGAGTATTATCGATCTATTGTGTATTATCATATTGTTTTTATCTAGTGTTTTGAGCGATGCTACTATTATCCAATACTCCTTTTGGAATCAGTAAGGTGAATTTTGGATCATTGGCAGGCAAGGTTGAAGTTGTTGTGTTCTCAACCCTTATTGGGTTGGTATTAAGCCCCGTAAAAGTGACCTCTTTCGTAATTCTAATTGCCGCTTTATTAAGCCTACGTAAATCCGTCCATCTTAAACCTCTCATCAACAGTTCTTTTCTTCTTTCGTTAAGAATAGTATTTAATGCTACATCAGGCGGAGTTTGAGTGCTCATGTCTACGTAAGACCCTGGTTTCCATCGTGTTTTTAGTAATAGATTTAAATCTGCAGCAGCTGGACCAATATTACCCGCTCTTGCATAACATTCAGCACGAATGAGCAGGACTTCATCTACAGCTAGACCGGTGAAGAAAGTTGGGTCAATGGTTGGCTCATAATTTCCTGAAAACTGAAATGTACCATCTTCAACGGTCACAGGAATATCCTTTCCATTTGAGTCCTTTAAGATAACTTCTATGGAATTGGGCTTCAAAAACCTGGACTTTCTTAAATCATTGGAGTTGTACAAATCGACTAAAGCTGGATTTATTCTTGCTACACAACTGTTAGGTTCTTGGTAATAACCTGGTAATAATATAGCGCCTATACTTGGGTTACTAAATGTGTAGCTGCTTATAGTATGAAAAATGACTTCTTTATTGAAGCGTGTGAAGGCGGGGACCTCGTCTGGATCAATAGTATTAAAATCCAATAAGTCTTTTTTTATTTCCAGAGCCGAATTGGAATTAACCAAGGCATTTGGATAATCTGCCATAGATAGATAGGTGCGTGCCAACATTGCATAAGCAGCAATTTTGTTGGGCCTGGTTGTATAGGCTGAGGTTTTTGGTAGTAGGTTGACGGCCTCTTGTAAGTCCTGTATTATTCTGTTATAGGTATCCTGAACTGTGCCTCGGGAAGATTTAATATTGATATCTGGATCAAGCTTTAATGGAATTCCAGGATCTTGACTAGCAGTACTTACAGAATATGGTCTAGCATACATCTGAGCTATCGTCCAAAGGCAATACGCTCGGTAGAAAAGAGCGGCGCCTCTTAATGTATTTAATAGGTTAGGGTCATCCTTTCCCCCTTTTAATTTATCCAATGTTTGTAAAACCATGTTGGCATTGTTTATTACATTGTAAGGGTTTACCCAATTTGGAGAAGAAGAGAATCTTTGGGCATTAGGTTTCCAGTTGTATAGATCCTTTTCTTCCTGTGTGATGTTGGAGAGTTGGGCACTTGATGAACTAAGGAAATAATCATCAGCTGATATTTCGCCATCCAAAGGGTAGCCAGTATTCATTTTTGAGTAATCATCGAGTAATAGCTGACAATCACTGGATGTACTCATAAAAAACTGGCTGCTGCTTTTTTTTACATCTAAAAACTTTTGACAGGATACCATGCCTAAGCTGAGTATTAATATGGGTAATGATATTTTAAAGGCTTTCATTTTTTTATGTGTTTTGTTTAAAAACTTGCGCTTAAACCTATACTATAGGTACGTGGATTAGGATAATCATTAATGTCTGGGTCGATACCTAGTTTGTTCGCCCTCCACACTATACCAAGGTTATTTACATTGGCGTAGATCCGTGGACTTTTTATAGACCCAATACCTTTTCTTAGTGTATAGGATAGATTAATCTCCTGAAGGCGAACGTGATCACCTTTGAGTACATTGATTTCTGAGTAATAATAAAAATTATCTCTATTGTCAGAAGTCCCCGCAGCAATAGGGAAAATCATGGAAGGAACATTAGTGATTTTTTCATCTCCGGGCTTTTGCCAGCGGTTGGCATATTCTTCACCTTGTATCGTATTGCTACGAATAAGTAAAGAATATCTCAATACATTGAAAGGTGATCTCCTGACAAAATAACCTAGCTTGTACATGAAATTTAGCGATGCAGAAAAATTCCCATACTTAAATGTATTAATGAATGAACCATAATATACTGGTACTGCGGAACCAAAGTAACGAGCAGTAGACAGAGGAGCATTTGCAATTTGGTTATAAACAGTAGGGTTACCTGTAACTCTAATAGGAGTTCCGTTCACATATCCCATTGGATCACCGGTTTCAGGGTCTAGGCCTGCCCATCGAAAAGCATAAAGTCTAGAAAGATCAGCACCCTTATTAAATGGTGGATTACCAGAGATCTGCTGAGCTGCAGTGTTTGGTTTGCTACTAAAAAGGTCAGTGACTTTAACCCGATTATAACTCATAAGGAAAGTAGTTCTCCAACTAAATTTGTTGAGTTCCAGATTTAATGAATTTAAAGTGATATCTACTCCAGTACTCCTTAAGTCGGCTGCATTATAGGAAAGAGTTGAAAATCCTGTAGTTGGATCCAAAGAGGTTTCAGCAATGAGGTCCGTCGTTTTCCGGATGTAATACTCTACATTACCACTTATGCTGTTACTTTTTGTTCCAAAGTTTAGTCCAAGATTCAAAAATGCAGCTTTTTCAGGCCTTAATTCTCTATTCGAACCTTCAGTGGTATAGGCATAGGGTAGTTGGTAACCATCTGATGAAATAGGACTATAGATGATTAGTGGACGAGGACTTACCACTGGATTCTGGTTCCCATTATAGCCAAAAGTAGCTTTCAACCCCAATGTAGGCAGCCAAGAGATATGGTAAAATTTTTCATTGTTGATGTCCCACTTTCCACCAACTGAAAAATAAGCTGCACCGTTGTCATTAGTCCCCTCTCCAAATATACTAGAGTAATCATTTCTGATACTAGCAGATAAGGTATAGCGCTTATCATATGTATAAGCTGCATTGGAATAGACGCTAAATGTTCGTATTCTGTAATCCGTGAATAGTGTTGAATAGGGAATGATACTTGAGGATACTCCTACACTAGGATCAATAAATAGCAATGGTGTTCTTACTTTAAAAGGAAGTGCATTATCTACTGATTTGGTTTGTTCGTTGTAACCATAAAAGAAGGAACTTCTGAAATCATTATAGTTTTGAGCACCTTCAACTCCCGCTATAGCAGTTAGTTCATGTTTATGCCCCCAGTTTTTATTGGCGTTTACTTGCGCTCTTATTGTTTGATTTTTAGATTTCCCACTACCAGGAATTAGCAAACCTCCAAGCGGGACGACTCTAACAAAGGTGGTCCGATTTGTAAATTTATTGATCAAATCTCTCATGTAGTAGGAGTTTTGCCCGATTAGTTGAGTTTGGTCATTAAGTCCCCAAGAGTTGTTATATATAATAGATGCGGAAAAGATTGGGCTGAAACTATAGTCAGCACTTAAATTCAGATTAATTACTTGAGTTTTATATTTCGTATAACCTTGTTTAATATCATCCAGTGGTTTAAATGACATGTCTAGGATTTTATCACCAAATTTCTTAGCTAAAGAGTCTTGAAAGGCCTTACGGTAGCCCCTAGGGACTGCGATTGGATTCCCAGCATCATCAACCAATCTGCTATAAGGAGAAAGACCATCTCCTGTTATAGTTATGCCAGCTCCTTGTTCATTTCTGTTTTGTTGGTTGTAAGTGACATTGGCACCTAAACTCAGGTTTTTTACAGGCTTAATATTAGCGTTATATATAACCGACATTCGATTCGCATCAGATCCTTGGGTATTATTTAGTGTTTTACCGTAGCTTCCAGAAACACGGTAGGCATATTTATTCATCCCCCCAGAAGCACTTAAGTTGTAATTTTGAGCAACTGCATTTCGAAGGAAATATTTGGTGTAATCTTTTCTGATATCGTTATTACGTAAGGCATCAATCTGACTTTTGTATTGTGCTTCAGTGATCTTATTTCTTTTCCAAGAATTCCATATTTCAGCGACTGGTGAAATAGCTGCTTGTGCAATAATATTTGTAGGTGGGTTAGGAATTACTGGATCAGCAATGGTTTGTTTGTTTAGATTATAATTGTAACTCAATTGTGCCAATTGCGCATCAATAAAATCGGATGTACTCATTACCTTTCGATAAAAAAGATCTATTTTATCACTCACATTTAGATTGGCATCAAAAGAAATGCTAGTTGGTGTTTGAAACTGTCCTCTTTTAGTAGTAACTACAATTACTCCATTTGCAGCTCTTGATCCCCAAATAGATGCAGCTGCAGCATCTTGTAAAATATTAACACTTTCTACATCATTTGGATTCAGTTTATCTATGGAATAGGGGCTTGCTATTCCATCAATTACTACCAGAGGCTGCCCACTCATTTCATTGGGATCAGTACTTGGGATAATATTTAAATTGTTTTTTCCACGGATAGTTAACCCACTTAGTGTTGGTGCTCTAAATCGGGAAGAATTGGTGGGGTACTGAACCACATTATTGTTAAAATCGAGACCAGTAGTGATACCCTCTAATCTCTTTAAGAGATCGGGACTGTTGCTATGCTCCAATTGTTTAGCGGTAATGTTTTGAAATGAACCAGTAACACGTTCTTTTGGTAAAGTTTGATAACCTGTATTTACTACGTCTACTTGTTTTAAGTTTTTAGTGTTTACCTGGAGTGTAATTAAGAATAAACCGTCTCTAATATTGTTGACCTTAATTTCCTGTGTTTCATAGCCAACATAAGAAATAATAATAATGTCTGTTGGATCTACATTTAGTTTATATTCACCATCTTTATTAGATTTTGTGGATTTATTTGTTCTTTTTATAGTTATTGTGGCTCCAGCTAGTGGTCGTTTTTCTTGATCTATTATTTTTCCGTGAATGATCACATCCTGAACCAAATCCAATTGCTTGTTGCTATATTGTACTCTCTGGAGTACAATAATTTTGTTGCTGATCACATAAGAGAAGTCTTGATTTTTTAGGCAAAGTGCTAAGACTTCTTCTAAAGGTGAATTGTTAACTTTGATGTTAATCTTTTTAGCTGTTTTTAGTAAATCAATGTCCCCAAAAAAATCGTATCCCGTTTGTATCCGAATCTTTTTGAAAACACTTTCCAACGTAGCATTTTTTTCAGATAATGTCACTTTTTGAGCGACCGATGCTAGGCTGACTTGAAGAAATACTGTAGTCATTAAAACAATAGTTAGTTTCATAACGAACAGAAATTTACTCATGTAGGCGGATTGCCTATATGATATTTTTGAATTAAAATTCATACATTTGGTATGTTTGGTTTTATGCTTGGTACTACTATTGTCCTTGAACCGACGGGTACCAGGCAGGTTATTAAGTTGATTTTCTTGATTAAAGCCAAATCATGCCGGGGGCTACATACCTCCGGTTTTTTGCTTTAGTATTTTGTACAGATTAGTTCATAAGCGTAATCCTCCTTCCTTCTATTTTAAAATTGATTTTTCCTGTTAATTGCAGCATTTTTAGTACTTCCGATATGTTTTTTGAACGGGATACGACGCCCCAATATTTGCCTTGTTTGAAGCTGCCTTTATAAATAACCTCTACATCATACCACCTTGAAACTTCTTTCATGATGCTTATCAGATCATCACCAATGAAAATAAATTCGTTATTTTTCCAAGCGAAATTTTTTTCAATGTCAGTATTTTCGATTTTAATGTTTTTAGAGTTTTTATTCGTTTGTGCAACTTGCCCAGGTTTTAATATGGTATGTGTAAGTCCTTTAGTTATTTTGACTTTGCCTTCTGCCAATGCAGTTCGTGTTTCATCATCATCTTGGTAAGACTTAATATTGAAATGAGTACCGAGTACCTCGATGGTTTGTTCTTTGCAGATTACCTTAAATACTTTGTTTATATCTTTTGCGACTTCAAAATAGGCTTCTCCTTCCAAGGTTACTTTACGTTCATTGCCTTTAAAGTTGCTTGGATAGGTTAAAATAGAAGAGGAATTTAACCATACTTTTGTCCCATCTGCTAGAAGGAGTTGGTACTTACCTCCTCTGGGAGTTTCCAGTTTGTTGACAACTAATGTAGTGTGTGTGCGTGAGGGCGCATAGATGAGCAAGCCGTTTGATCTACTTACATTTGTTCCTCCTTGAATTGCGATTAACTCTTTGGTGTTATTATTGAGGAAAATTTCTTTTCCGTTGTTAAGAGTAAGAGTTGCTTTGTTTTGCCCCGGCGCAACATCATTCTGATAAAGTACCAAGGTCGATGGATTCGAAAAGGTCTGTGTGTAGAGGTATATTGTTCCAGCAGTGATTAGAACGGCCGCAGCAGTAATTCCGATCTTAACCCATAATTCTTTAATGCCTACTAAATCTTTCCTATGGTGTATATGGGAGGTCAAATTGCTCCACATTCTTTTTTGAACTATTGTGATGGTTTCTTTAGAAGGGATGTTATTACTTTCCTTTATATCTTGTATATGCCAGCTTTCCACTATAATGCATTCTTCTTCGGAAGCATCGCCATTTACATAGTTTTGAATAAGTTCTTCTGGGCTGTACCTTTTCATTAAAATCTCTTTTATATAACTAAGTAAGTTAAAGAGATACAAAGGCCTAGATAAGATTAAAAAAAATTATTTGTTTAGCAGTAAAAGTAGGAATGTGAAGAATGTCAACTTCCCCCTTAGTATTTTTAAAGCATTGGTGATTTGATTTTTGACTGTTTTTTCTGATATGTTAAGTTTTTCAGCAATTTCCTTTCTTGACAAATTGTTTTTTCTGCTCAATTCAAATATTTCTCGCATTTTATCAGGAAGAGCGGCAACTTCTTTTTCAATGATTTGATTGAATTCTTTTTGACGAATATAGTGGTCTGTAATATATTCTCCATGGTCAAGGAATTGATTTAATGAATCTTTGTAATCTGCTCTTACCTTTTTATGATCTAGCAAATTCATGAATTTATATTGTACAGCCTTATACAAATAAACGGAAATAGAACTAGTAATGGTAATGGAAAATCTTTTATCCCATAAGTACAAAAACACTTCTTGTACAATGTCTTCAGCATCATCATTATTCTTGACTATTTTACAGGCGTAGATATACAACAATCCTTGAAACCGCTTGTAAATTTCATTGTAAGCGACTAGGTCCCCTTTCTTTAACAAAGAGGTTAACTCAAAATCTGTAAATGAATGATATGAGGACATGAGTAAAATTATATATTGTTTTTCATAAAAACAATATATCAGGGAAAGGTCATTCCCTAGGTCTCAAATTTTATTGAAAATCTATGTTTTTTATTGGGAAATTTTATGGTAGACAAAACGTCTACCTTCCAATAAGAGATAGGTGTTGGGGAATTAGTGCAGTTAGCAAAGGATTGATATATGTTTCAACCCTAGAATATATAATAGTCGAAACTACATGAGTTTTTGCAAAATGAATAACCTTGATGTCGTGCTTTCTTCGATAATGGTGTTTTCTTTAAAAGAATAAACCCGGGAAAGGCCATTCCCCGGGAGTTCAATTTTAATAATGCACTTTATTTACTATAAATCTTTTACGTAAACAAAGTGTCTTGCACCACCGTTTGGTTGTGCAACCAGTGTGGCTTGTGCATTAGCTATGTATGTTTTAACACTAGCAGGAATACTACCAGGAACGTCAGAAGTTCCAGTTAAATAAATAGCACAAACAATAGTTCCACCACCTAGACAGTTTGGTTCTAGATCCATTAAAAAATAACTACCTGGCAGAATAGGATCTCCAATCCCATTATACGAATACCAATTATTAGCCATAACTTATAATGCTTTTATAAATCAAAAAGCAATAAAAACTTTCATTTTCACCTACTCTGTTCAGGATTTTCGGCTTCCTCCGTTTTTTTAAAGATTATTTCCGTTCTTTTGAATCCGACTTTTTGGACTGCAGACAAATGGAATGAGTTAAATAGAGTATTAATGAATTATTGTGTTTAAGCTCTCTTAGCAATTTTTTTTGAGTGCATAATCAACAATTTTTCACATAAACAAAGCGAGTGCCATCTGTTGGTTGAGAAACTAGGGTTACATGAGCATTAGCTATGTAGTATTTAATAATCCCAGGTATATTTCCTGGAACATCGGAAGTTCCAGTTAAATAAATAGCACATATCATACATCCTCCTGTATCGCAGTTTGGTTGTATGTCTGAGAGAAAGTAGCTGCCAGGAAGAAAGGGGTCTCCAAAGCCATTGTATGCATACCAATTATTAGCCATAAATATGTATTGTTTTTTCGATCAAAAAACAAGTAAAACTTTAATTTCTCCTACTTTATTCAGGGTTTTCGGATTCTCCCTTTCTCTTATACTAAATTACGAGTTGTTTATTTTAGGAATAGGGTCATATGACCCAAAGATGAAATAATTAAATTCCTTCTATTCTTCCACTAGCAGGTAGCATAGACATCCGTACTTCTAAAGGAACGGGTGGAAACATAGAAACCGGTTGCCCTTTTCCTCTGGCCAGCGCCCGGATGATGTAAAATAGTAGCCCAGGAGTGCCTTCTAGGTCTGGTTTTCGATCTGGATCATTAGGGATCTCATCAGCGAAAACTGCAGATAAATATGGTCCGTCGACGGTTTCCGGTACAGTGTCTAATATTTTGTAACTCTCCGGACTACAGATGTCCAGCTCGTTATTGATTAATTGATACCAAGGCATAAAAGTATTTTTAATAATGAGGCTTACTCTTTTCAGGGTTTTCAGCTTTCCCCTCATTTATAACATTCATTAAAGCAGAAGCATGTTTTTTATGCCTTGAATCTTCGAATGGTTTTAATGTAGTATTGTGTGCATGGAGTGTTGCAATGAATCCATCTATATAATTATGGGCAAATATGCTTGCTCCTGTATTCCAGATGTAATCATAGTCTTCTCCAATTTGCAAATCTTTAAATGGATGTTGTTGCCAAAACTTCTTTTTATAAACCATTGTTGCACCGGCAAGCCATGGCTGTTCTGTTTTTTGATCAGTAGCTCTCCAGAATTTTCCAACAATTGGGGAGAAGAATAGGATATTGTTTAAACCACAAATGTCCGCTCCTGAGGATTCAATGGCGACTAATTGTTTGCTGATCCAGTCGGCAGCATACCAATCATCATCATCCCAATGCATAATAATCTCTCCTTTTGCTTCCTCACATGCAAAGTTGCGTTTCAAGCCAATAGAGCTAACGGTTTCTTTATAAAAATATCTAATACGATGGTGTTTAGGGATTAGGTTCTTTACAGGTTCTTTTCCATCATCAATAATGATGAGTTCTGCATTATGATAATCTTGATTTAGAAAATTATCAATAGCCAAAGGAATAAATTTGGCTCTGTTCGCTGTTGGCATGATGCAGGATACATATGGAATACTCATGGAGAAGTCGTTTTTTTTGGTTCCTGCCATCTTGTTCCATTTTTTTTGTGTCGGATATCCTCTACTGGCTTTATACTGGTATTGTGTGCATGAAGTATAGCCACAAATCCTTGCATATATCCCATAGCAAAAGTCCTGGCACCTGTATTCCAAACAAAATCGTAATCTTCTCCCACCTGAATGTCTATAAATGGATGTTCTTCCCAAAAGGATTTATGGTAAGCCATCGTTGCGCCACAAATCCATGGTTTTTCTAAGTCAAGATCCTGATATAACCAGCGTTTTTCAACGGAGGGGGAATAGAAGATGACCTGATTTAATCCAGTGATGTCAGCAGCGGAAGTGGTTAAAGCAGCAACCTGTCTGGTAATCCAGTCTGGAGCATACCAATCGTCATCATCCCAGTGCATGATAATTTCACCTTTGGCTTGCTCACAAGCATAATTTCGTTTTATGCCAATAGTCCCTAAAGGTTCTGTGTAAAAATATCTGATTCTTGGATCATCAGGGATTAAATGAGTTGCAGGTGCTAGACCGTCATCAATAATGACGAGCTCTGCGTTGGCGTAATCTTGTGCCAGAAAATATTGAATGGCCAATGGAATGAATTTTTGCCTGTTGGCCGTAGGCATGATGCAACTGACTAATGGTAAAATCATAATAAATATTTTAGAGGGTGAAATGGATTTTAATTCATGAAACTGAGTACTTGTTCCTTTTCTTCTCCTTCCAATAGGAGACTATTGGACATGAAAAATTCAAAACGTTCGTAGTTCCAGGTGTTTTTACCATGATGTATATAGATGTATAAAAAGGGCGCCTGATCCAGCATTAGCAATTGTTTTTTGTTGCGGAGAAAGCCGATTACATGGGAATCTTCGCCTTGGTTACTATGGCGATACTGATTTTGCAGGAGAATAACTTTCCTACATAAAATTGTACCCTCCCAGGTGTAATTGAAAGAGTAATAGGTTTCTTTTTTGATTTCATCATACAACAGTATGCGGGTTAAAATACTGGCCTGATAACCTTCTCCTTTATTTTCAATGCTATTGTATTGATAGGAAATTCGACTGGGGTGATACCAATCATCATCATCCCAGGTACAAACATATTCTCCATTGGATTCTTTTATGGCTTGATTTCTAGCTTCTCCTAATGAGCTGTCTTCCTCTCTTGCTATGCTCAAAATTTTGAGCATAGCATTTTGTTCATTGCTAATTACCTTTTTGCTGAGGTGGTCATTTTTCGGAAAAGAAATCACCAATTCCTTATTTAGATAATTTTGAGATCTGAAACAATCAATTGCTTTTTGAAGCAGTTCCGGTCTTTTATCTGTAATACAGATACAAGAGATTAATGGGGAGGATAATGTCATAATCAAACATTTTAAGGTTATCTATATCTTAAATACACATACTTTTTAGCGTTAACCGGATAATCAGGTTGAATTTGTCCAGTAGCTAATGCTTTTCTTATATATTCTTGTAATTGGGGAGATAGTGGTGACTCAGGGTGTTCTTCATCACCTTCCGAATAAATTGCGCAGATTTGATTGCCACAAAGACAAGTGTGTTGGACAGTTACTTTCAAATAATTGGAAGATAGGAGAGGGTCTCCGCTACCCAAAAAAACATACCATGATTTAGCCATTGCATTTAGATTTTGTTTAGCCTAAAATTACTGATCTGTGTATTTCGAAATAGGGTCAAATGACCCAAAATTAAATTAGTTCTTTATCGATTGTCTAGTAAATATTGATCAAGCTGAATTATGTCGAGGACGATCTCATTTATGTCAGTCAGACCTTCACCTTTTGCATACCTGGAGCAAGGTATTGTTCTATTTTTCCATAGGTGATCAAAAATATAGATGTAGAGATGAGGAGAGTTGTTGATCTGATATAGCACATTCTGTGAAAAAAGGAATTGAATGATTTGACGCCAGGTAGTTTCTTCATTTATATAGCATGCCTTTAGCATGATTTGTTTGTCGCAGCAAATGGTTTCTGGCCAGCATCTAAATTTGGACGCATAGGTCATCCGTTTTTTTAGATCAAAAAGAAGAATTTCGCTAATCACGCTGGATCTAAAGGGGCTATTTTTGATCACTCTATACTGATCTGAAATCCTATTGGCATGATGCCAGTGGTCCTCATGCCACATGCATATAAATTCCCCATGAGCAATTTCTATGGCAGCATTTCTGGCAGAAACAGTAGTTTCATCTCTTGGCCTTTCCAGCCGGCTCATTTTTATAATAGAATTTTCAACCAGTCGGTTTAAAATATTAATGCTGGGCAGATCATTCTTTGGATAAGAAATGATCAACTCAGTATTAGGGTAATCTTGCTTAATAAAGCAAGCTACTGCCCTTTGTAACTCTAATGGTTTATCGCCAGTGATGCAAATACAGGAAATTAATGGGGAATTGGAATTCATAAGCTCAGAAGTTCATTTAGGGTTATCCTAAATTACATCCTAATCCTAGTTCAAATAGGGTCAAATGTCCCATAATTGACGATAATTTACCAAAGTATTTCTTTGTAATTACCTTCGAAATATCAAAGATAACCAACAAAAAATATGAGAGTTAAATTTTTCGCAAACTATGATCGATCAGAAGATCTTTTGAAAAGATTCAAGGCCAATTATGAAATTTATGATGATGAATTGAGCTTTACTACTGGAGATGTGTATGATTATGCTGTGGTATTTAATAGCACTGAGGAAGGCATAAATATCGAGGCAAAAATCATTACCATCATTCAGGAACCTTCCTGGAGTCCGGCACACATCAATACCTGGTTTTTAAGGGAAAGTGATTACCTGATTGTTCATGATCAGCAATTGTTTGAAGATACTCACCGGATCAAATTGGGTAAGAAGGTCATTGAGCGCCCCTCCTATATGTTTTTTCATGATAATGTAGATAAATCCCTGTTTACAGAGAATAAATCAATCCAGAAGCCTAAAAAGCTGTCTATGATCGTTTCCTCTCTTAGCTTTAATGTTGGTAATTATACAAAGCGTTTGAAGCTGCTTCGCAAGATACTCTCCTCAGATCTGGATATTGATATTTACGGCAAGGGCTTCCATATTCCTGACCAACGATACAAAGGCTTTGTAGAACACAAACATACTGCCTTACTACCCTATGAATATTCAATTGCTATTGAGAATTCAAATGAAAAGAATTACATCACAGAAAAGTTTGTAGACTGCGCCATTTGCAATACGATCCCAATCTATTGCGGTGCGCCTAATATTGCGGAGATATATAATGAAGCCTATTTCCGTAGGTTGGATCTGGATAGTCCGAGCATCATAGATGACATTAGAGAAATTATTAAACACCCGGCACCGGGACAAGAAATGGACAACAACAAGGACAGGTACTTTCAGCAGCGAAATCTGTATCGCTTGCTCAAAGAGCTCGTCAACACAGATGTTTAATCAGATGTCCATAAAAAAGGGGGCTTAACAGCCCCCTTTTAAATTAATTATACATTTCTGCTCTTAGTTGAGCTACATCCGGGCTCGTAATATAATCGTCGTAAGTCATCATTTTATCGATTACACCTTTAGGCGTAATTTCAATGATTCTCGTTGCCACCGATTCTGTTAAAGCATGATCTCGTGAAGTAAACAAAGCGGTACCTCTGAAATCTTTCAATCCGTTGTTTAGTGCCGTGATCGACTCTAAATCCAGGTGATTCGTTGGCTCATCTAATAACAATAGATTCGCATGTTTTAACATCATCTGAGAGAACATACAACGCATTTTCTCACCACCTGACAACACTTTCACGTTTTTCAAAACCTCTTCACCGGAGAACAACATTCTACCTAAGAAACTTCTTACAAACTGCTCATCCATTTCAGTACCTGAATACTCACGTAACCAATCTACCAGATTTTCGTCTTTTCCTTCGAAATAAGGAGTGTTGTCGTTAGGAATATCTGCCATACTAATGGTGATACCAAACTTAAACTCACCTGTGTAATTAGGCTCACGAGCAGTTAATACATTATAAAAAGCAGTCGTAGCTAAACTGTTCTGAGAAAGAATAGCCACTTTATCTCCTTTATTAACCATGAAGCTGACATTTTTAAACATCACATCTCCATTTAAAGTACAAGAAAGGTTTTCAACCTGTAGAATCTGATCACCAGCTTCTCTACCCAAATTGTTGAATAAAATTGCAGGATATTTTCTGCTTGAAGCTTTAATTTCCGAGATGTCAATTTTATCTAAAGCTTTTTTACGGGAAGTTGCTTGTTTCGACTTCGAAGCATTCGCACTAAAGCGCTGAATAAATTCCTGAAGCTCTTTAACTTTCTCTTCCAGTTTTTTATTTTGATCACCACGTTGTTTCAAAGCAAGTTGGCTCGACTCATACCAGAAGGTATAGTTACCCGAGTAAATGCTCATTTTACTGAAGTCAATGTCCACAATATGCGTACATACTGCATCTAAAAAGTGTCTATCGTGAGATACCACCAATACAATCGTTTGGTAATCTGCAAGGAAATTCTCTAACCAGGCGATGGTTTCAATGTCCAAATCGTTGGTAGGCTCATCCAGTAGCAATACATCAGGATTACCAAATAGCGCTTGTGCTAATAACACACGTACTTTTTGGGTACCATCCAGTTCTTTTAATTGCTTATAGTGGTATTCTTCTTTAATTCCTAAATTGCTCAACATAGTAGCAGCATTGCTTTCCATGTTCCAGCCATCCATCTCTGCAAACCTATTTTCTAATTCACCAGCACGCTCACCATCTTTATCAGTAAAATCTTCCTTTAGATAGATAGCGTCTTTTTCTTTCATGATGTCGTACAGTTCCTTGTGACCCATCATTACCGTTTCAATCACTGGAAATTCATCAAACTCATAGTGGTTTTGTTTTAAAACTGCCATACGTTCGCCAGGAGTAAAAGCCACACTACCTGAAGTTTGGTTTACTTCTCCTGAAAGAATTTTAAGGAAGGTGGATTTACCTGCGCCGTTCGCCCCAATTACACCATAGCAATTGCCATGCGTGAATTTTAGGTTCACATCTTCAAATAAGGTACGTTTTCCGTAACGGAGGGATAAGTTAGAAACTGAAATCATATTGCTGATAAAATAAGCCGCAAAGGTAGTCATAATTTATAAAATGATTTGAAAAGGGATTGATTAGTTTTGACTAATCTAAATTCAATAATGTGACGAAAGATGAATTAACAATCCGATTAGGTGCTTCTATGGGGGCTAAAATGGTAAAGGTAATTTCAGATATTGCTGGTACGAGGAATTTATACCAGGTTTCAGACGATGGTTTTACCGTTAAAGATGTGATTGACCTGACCTTTCATCCCAGGAAAGAGCTGGCATTCAGGGCGGCATGGTTGCTTGAACATATTTTTTTTAATTACTATTGTCTGGGCGACCATCTGGAGGATTTTCTAAGTCGCTTTGCAGCACAAAAACACCCTGGACCGATGCGGCATTACGGGAAAATACTGGCCTTTACGACCAGTAAACAAGCGAAAGGCTTACACCCTGGTCAACTGGAAAAGATCGATTTTGAACCGTTTATTGGTTTAATGTTCGACTGGCTGATCGATGAGAAGGTTCTGGTGGCCACTAAAGTACATGCAATGCAGGCCTTAGCCAACCTCGCGCCAAGATATCCATGGATCAAGGATGAATTATTGGAAACCATTGCCCATCTGGAAGATTTGGAGAGTGTGGCCTTTTTTGGAAGGGCAAAACAAGTCAAAAAGCAACTCAAAAAGATCAAGTCTGAAAACAATGACCATTAGCAAACAAAAGGAAAGCTGATAATGCTATTTTTGCGAATAGTTATATCCAAGCAGAAAGATCCATGGAAAAAGAAATAGATATATTAAGCCGTATTATTCAACGTCGCCGTAGTATTTTCCCAATTAGCTATACAGAGCAAGAAATCCCGGTTGCAATAATTAAGCAGGTGTTAGAAAGTGCAAATTATGCACCTACCCATAAACTAACGGAACCATGGCGTTTCATTGTTTTCAGAAACGAAGGTAAGATGAAACTTGCTACCGAGCTTGCCAGGTTATACAAAGAAACCATGCCTGAACACCAGTTCCTGCAAAAGAAATATGATAGTATTTTGGAAAAAGCAGGACAAGCAAATTGCATCATTACCTTAAATGCGGCCTTACACGCCGATAAAGTTCCTGAATGGGAAGAGCTGGCTGCATTAGCCTGTGCGGTGCAAAACATGGCATTAACTGCAGAAGCTTTAAATATTGGTGCCTATTGGAGTTCTCCTGGTATGATTGAGGCATTGGGTACTTTTCTAAACCTTGAAAAGAATGAAAAATGTTTCGGTCTTTTCTATATGGGCTACCATAATGAAGCGCCAAGAGCTGCAAAAAGAAGTCCGATGGAAGATAAAGTAAAATGGGTGGAATCGTAGTTATGCAAGACATTAAAGAAAAATTATACCTCCTTTGTTTGAGCTTTATAGAACAAAGAATTCATACCGCAGAAACGGCATTGGAACAGGCACGGGAAGCAAGTAACGATGATACAAAAAGTAGTGCAGGAGACAAATTTGAAACAACTAGAGAAATGATGCAGCAAGACATCAGCAGAAATAAAAGGTTGTTGATGGATGCGCAACAAAACCTGGCTCTGCTAAATTCTATCAAAGACACTCCCTTAAATGATAAAGTAAGAAACGGGAATCTGGTTTACACCTCAGAGGGCGTTTTTTACCTTAGCATTAGCGCCGGACAACTGAAACTGGAGGGAGAAAGCATTTTTGCAGTTTCTGCCGCTTCTCCTATTGGAAACCTGTTGATCGGGAAAGAAAAAGGAGCATCTTTTGATTTTAATGGCAAACATTATCAGATTAAAGAAATCCTTTAATCGATTAGTTTTCCTTTAGATAATCGTAACAAACTTCTGCAAAATCCCTTCCCCAGTTTGGATTAATAAAGTCTTGCTCATCGGGTATAAATGCTTTGTGATTCAGTTCAAGGGGGAGGGCTAAAGCTTTATCAGCTCTAAGTGCTTCTCCATTAGGTTCATCTTCGCGATGTAGGATCAGTGCTGATGTTACTGTCGCTTTTTTAATTCCTTTAATATCAAGTTTTGCACGTAGGTTATCATCTTCTCCTCCCCAAATACTAAAAGCTTCAGTATATCCATCTACTTGTTCAATATGTTCTTTTTTTGCTAAAAAACTGCCGTAAGTTGAAAATGGAGTACTCTGCAATGCCTCTGTAGTAGGTTTGTAGTTATAATCTACAAAGGAAACCTGACCAACGTAAAAGTAGTTATCATATGTTTCAGCAGCATATTTTAAATGATAAATCACATCCGTTAAAAACTCACATTCCGGGTCAACCACCAGGATGTATTTTTTTGTAGCATGTCTGATTCCTACGTTCCATGCTTTGCAAGGATTACGCCAGTCGTGGTCATTTCGGTTTACAATCACACGCCATTTTATCCCAGGATATTCCTTTATAAATTCTAGCAATTCTTCACATTCTGTAGGCTCATCCAATGCAATAATGACTTCTATGCCGTTTCTCTGGAAATAAGGGGCATTAACGGGAAGTACCCTTCGAAAGTCTTTCATTTTTTTGTAAAATGACATCACAACGGAGATGTCAAAGTCTTTAAAATCGATGGTGTCGTGGATATGATTCATGGTTTTACGTATTGATTCAATACGAATTTAAATGATTTGTAATGGGCAAATAGGGACATATGACCCAAAATATCAAGGAATTGGTACTGCTTCCTGGAAAGCTATAATTTAGATTTCAAATAAGCTTTTACATATGAAAAAACATTTAATCAGCTTTGGTGATGGTAATTACGAGCAGAGAATTCCAGTCTTTAAGTCGGTAGCAATAGCTTCTTCTTTCTTTGATACGGTCACAGTCTACAGAGCCGAAGATCTTGACCCGGAATTTGTAAATCGGTTTTATGAAGTCCTTAAATTTACCAGAGGTGGAGGTTTTATCTGGAAGCCATATTTCATTAAAAAAGCATTGGAGAAAATCGAGGATAATGATATCCTGATTTACTGTGATGCAGGTTGCCACATCAATAAATTTGGAAAGGAAAGATTCTATCAATACCTGGATTTACTGAATCAATCGGAGAGGGGGGTACTTACTTTTCAAATGACACATAAAGAGTATAAATACACAAAAAGAGAAGTGTTTAATTACTTCGGTACTACTGACGCTGTAACGGATTCCGGGCAATTAGTTGCCACAATAATCTTACTTAGAAAATGTGACTATTCTATGCGCTTAGTTAACCTCTGGAATGATGCGGTATACACCAAACCTGATCTCTTTACGGATCATTTGGAGCAAGGTATTCAACATCCCGATTTTATAGCGCATAGGCATGATCAAAGTATATGGAGCATACTTGCAAAAACGCATGGAGCAGATATTATCCCAGATGAAACTTATTTCGAAGATTTTGGAAAAGACGGAATTCCTTTCCCCCTATGGGCTGCCCGTATCAGACGATAATGAGACATATGCCTGAATGAAGAGAGGTATGCGCTACTAAGAAAATAGTAAAGCATACCTCTATCTGTTTTATTGAAAATGATTATTTAAAACTCTTATTGATGCTATTGTATAAATTCTTAGCAGTATAAGTTCCCGGATCAATGATTCTGCGGATCGTAAACAAGGGGTATTCAGGATCTCTTTTAGTTGACAAGATAAAAGCAGCTTTAAAGCCATGCTCTTCCAACTTATGTAAGTTTGCAGCTTTGGAAACCCCGTAAGGGTAGGCAAAGTATTCCACCTTTTTACCGGTAATCGCTTCCAGTGTTCTGGTAGGTTTATCGATCTGAATTTCCCAGTCTTCATCTGTAAATTCCGCAAAGTTTTTATGGTTCCAGGTGTGACTGGCCATCACATGTCCATCATCGGAAAGCTCCTTAATTTGCGCTTTACTCATGTATCTCGGGCGGCCAATAGAAACGGTCATGATAAAGAAAACGCCTTTAAAACCATGTTTCTTTAGTTCTTTGGCACCTACTGTATATTGATCAAGGTCGGTGTCATCGAAAGTAATCATGATGGGCTTTTCAGGAAGCTGTTTTCCATAATTCAAGTAATCGTACAACTCATCCGGCAGAATGGTATGGTAGCCACTATCGGCCAGCATTTTCATATGCTGACTAAAATTTGCTGGTGGAATGATGTCATCATGCGCACGTTTAGAATCGCTGGCTTTCCAGTCCCTGATCTGGTGGTAACAAAGTACTGGTACCTCTTTTTTTGCCAGTACTTCTGCTGCAGTTGCCCTTTTTCCTACATTGGCAGATGATGCAGTATCTTTAGAAACAGCTGGATTATTACTATTTTCTGAAGATATGGTATGCTCTTTTTCAGCTTTACTATTTTCCACACAAGAAGAAAAAAACAAGGCCGAGAGCGCGGCCAGTGTGAACAGTGTATTTCTCATTAGATTCCTTAAAAGCTGTTTTTAATGCTGTTACTTAATGTTTTTGAACTCCAGTAACCGCTGGCGATAATCCTTCTGATCGTATATAAAGGATCATTTTCATCGCGTTTAGTCGCAAGAATATAGGCAGATTTCATCCCTCTTTTTTTAAGTTCTGGAATGGCTTCCGGATTCCACAATCCGAATGGATAAGCAAAATGCTGGATCTTTTTACCTGTGATTTCCTCTAAAGTTTTAGTTGGTTTTTCAATTTGTGTTACCCAATCCTGTCCCTGGTATTTTTTCACATTGTGGTGATCCCAGGTATGAGAACCAATCACATGACCCATGTCAGAAAGTTGTTTTACCTGGTCTCTGCTCATGTAATTTGGTCTGCCAAGGGAAACCGTCATGACAAAGAAAACTCCTTTAAAACCATATTTTTTCATTTCCGGCGCTGCAACGGTGAACTGATCTAAATCGGTGTCATCAAAAGTCAGCATGATCGGTTTACTAGGCAAAGCCGTACCGTTATTTAAGTAGTCATATAATTGATCAGGAAGAATGGTATGATAACCACTATCTGCCAGCATTTTCATATGGTCTTTGAAAGTCGCAATTGGAATAATGTAGTCTTTTGCTGCTTTAGAGTCTTTTTCTCTCCAGTCGCGTACCTGGTGGTAGCATAAAATTGGCACTTGTTTACGTGCAAGTATGGTTTTAGCATCTGCTACTTTGATCTTGGAGATATCCGTTGTTGCTGCCGGACTTTGTTCGGTAGCCGGAACACCTGCTGTGGTCTCGGTTGCTAATGAATCTTTAGTACTGTCGCCAGTGCCATTGGTTTGTGATTTTGACTGGCATCCCGCAGTCAAAATTACTGCGGCAGCAAGAATAGGTAGGAAGGTATGTTTCATAAATGAGTATTTCATACAAAACTAAAAAATCAATCCTGATTTACTCATTATATTTACAATGTCTGGGTACAAGTTTAACCTACCCGCTTACATCCCCACTAAATCCTTAAAACTATCGCTTTTATTACAAAAGAAAGCGATTCTTACCATCATTAATCAATAATTTAGGCGGTTTATAATAAACCAAAATGAAGAAACTTTACACTCCTCTTTTACTTTCACTTTGTATGGGTTATGGTTCCATGGCGCAAACCAAAACTTTTACCATTACAGAGTCGACAGTAGCTGCTCCAAAAGCCAATTACCAGTTGGCTTCGAGATTCTCACCTGCCAAGATTAAAAAACTGGTTTATTCTACAGCTGTAGATCCACACTGGCTAAAACTAAGCAACCGATTCTGGTATGAATATGAAACACCAGCAGGCAAGGAATGGTATCTGGTAGATCCCTCAGCAAAGACAAAAAAGAAAATTTTTGACAATGCTAAATTGGCTGCAGAAATTACAAATATTGTCCGTGATCCTTTTGATGCACAGCATCTGCCATTGGAAAACCTGAAGTTCTCGGCTGATGAGAAAGCCATTACTTTTGAGCTGAAAAGCACTATTGATGAGCTAAAGAAAGATAGAAAAGATAAAAAAGCAGCAGATTCTCTGCAGAAGAAGATCTTCTTTTTCAACTATGTACTGGCAACAGCCAAGCTAACTGAAGTGCCTAATTATTCAAAACCTAAGGCAAAACCAAGCTGGGGCGCAGTAGCTCCAGATTCCTCAGCGATCATTTTTACCAGAAATTACAACTTGTATTGGATGGATAAAGAAAACTACAAAAAAGCAGTCAAAAATGAAGAAGACAGCACTATTGTAGAGAATCAGCTCACAAAAGACGGGGAGAAGTTTTATTCATATGGCAGCAATGGTGATGGAGAGAACAACGAAGAGAACGAAAAGAACAATAAGAAAAGAAGAAGAGCATTTGTGTTATGGTCGCCAGACGCTAAACATTTTGTGTTGAACAGAGCGGATAGCCGTAAAGTAAAAGACCTTTGGGTGATCAATAATGTTTCCGCAGGAAGACCAACGCTGGAAACTTATAAATACCAGATGCCAGGTGAAGCTGAAGCGCCTAAAGATGAAATGTTATTGTTCAACTTTGCTGCTAAAACCTATAAAAAGCTGAATACTGCAGCCTTTAAAGATCAAAATTTATCGGTATGGCCTGCACCAAATCTGAATAAAGACAGAGACAATGAGTTCAGACCATCTATCTGGTTGGGAACAAATAACAAGATTTATTTCGGCCGTACCAGTAGAGACTTGAAACGCGTTGATGTATGCGCAGTAGACATTCAAACTGGTGCAGTTACGCCATTAATTGAAGAGCGTTTCAATACTTATGTAGAGTTAAACCGTCCTGGATTGGTGAATGATGGTAAAGAAATGATTCATTGGTCGGAACGTGACGGATGGGGACATTTTTACCTGTTCGATGCAGCTGGTAAATTGAAAAATCAAATCACTAAAGGTGCTTTTCATTGCGAGGATATCGTAAATGTTGACCAGAAAAACAGAGTGCTTTATTTTACTGCAAATGGCAGAGAAAGCAAGGAAGATCCTTATTACGTACATTTATACCGCATCAATTTTGATGGTTCTGGCATGAAACTGTTAAATCAAGGGGATTTTGACCATGCCATCAGCATGAATGATGAGGCTAAATTCTTTGTAGATAACTTTTCAAGGGTAAATACTGCGCCTAAGGCAGTAGTAATGGACAATAACGGAAGGGTAGTTATGAATCTGGAAACTACAGATTTATCCTTACTAATGGCGACCGGATATAAATTTCCCGAACCTTTTAAAGTAAAAGCGGATGATGGAATTACCGATATCTATGGTGTAATGTATAAGCCTTTCGATTTTGATCCTAATAAAAAGTACCCGATTATTGAATATGTATATCCAGGCCCTCAAACGGAAGCTGTAAACAAATCTTTCAGCAAGAGCATGGATAGAACAGAACGATTGGCTCAATTTGGCTATATCGTGATTACCGTAGGTAACAGAGGTGGAAATCCTGCCCGTTCTAAATGGTACCATACTTTTGGTTATGGCAACCTTCGTGATTACGGCTTGGCAGATAAGAAAGCTGCAGTAGAGCAATTGGCAGATAAAAACAAATTTATCGATGCCACTAAAGTAGGAATCACTGGGCATTCTGGTGGTGGATTTATGTCTACAGCTGCGATGTTGGTTTACCCAGATTTCTTTAAAGCTGCGGTATCAAATGCAGGTAACCACGACAATAGTATTTATAACCGTTGGTGGAGTGAGAAACACCATGGTGTAAAAGAAGTGATTTCAGCTAAGGGCGATACGACTTTCAAATATAGTATCGATAAGAATCCTGATCTGGCGAAAAACCTGAAGGGTCATTTGATGTTGATGACTGGTGACATTGACAACAATGTGCACCCGGCAAATACAATTAGAGTAGCGAATGCCTTGATGAGAGCAGGCAAAAGATTCGAGTTTGTAATCGTTCCAGGTCAACGTCATGGTTTTGGCGACTTAACAGAATATACTTTCTGGAAGCTTGCAGACCATTTTAATAAATACCTGATTGGGGATTTTTCTCAAACAGGAGAAGTGGATGTGACAGGAATGGAATTGGAGCCGAAGAAGTAGGTTTTAATTTTTAAAAAGCCAGGATACTTTTCGTACTCAAATCTTTGTAGAAAAGATTTGCAGGTACTCAAAGCATCCTGGCTTTTTCATGTGCAAAATTCCCTGCGAAAGGAATGAAAAGAACAGGTGTTAGGATACTAACCCAGTTTTTTAATCTAATTCAAAAGAAGCTTCTACATTTTGAATGATATTTTGTGTGGTATTATGGTCTAATTGAGGGCCATTTCTGGTGAAATAGTTGAAATGAATACCATCTATAACATTTGTGCCATGATAGATATACACATATAGATAATAGGCACCTGTGATAGCTAAAAGCAGTTTCTTGGCTTCCAAATGCGCAATCAAAGGGCCGTCTTCGACTCTGTTGGTATGCTGGTAGGGATATTTAATAACCAGGTCTTTTTTGCATAAAAGAGTACCACTCCAGTTGTATGTTGCCGAAAGATAAGCACTTTCATTAGGTCTATCGTACAAGATGATTTCCTGTAATATACAAGCCTGATATTTTGAGGTTGAGTTTTGAAGTTGACTCATTTGAAGTTTCAGCCTTTCCGGATGATACCAGTCATCATCGTCCCAGGTACAGATAAAACTTCCATGAGCGGCCATAACTGCCTGATTTCTGATCTGACCTAATGTTCCATGGCTTTCGCGACCGAGGAGAACCATTTTCAAATGAGAAATCTTTAATATTCGTTCTAATAGCTTTTTTGTCGGGAGGTCTTTACTCGGATAGGATACCACTAATTCTTTGTTTGGATAACTCTGTTGTTCAAAATTCACAATTGCCCGAAGTAATTGTTGTGGTCTGTTTTGACTGATACATATACAAGAAATCAAAGGGTGCTTCTGCTTAACTTTCATACGGTGTCCTGTTTTTCCGATTAAGATAGATAACAGTTTTAATCTTTTGTAGGGTCAAATGTCCCAAAAAACAGGTGTTTTAATTCGTTGATTTGTAGTTATTTGTGTTGATTTTCTGTAAAATCATATTTCATTAGATATAAGTATATAGATTTAAATATGTTTAGATATCACTATATATTTATATTTAGATATAATGATTTAAAGATGTCAGAATATCATTCGTAATTGGAGAGGAAAGCCAATTAAAATAAAAAGCCTGCACGTTTTATTTCGTGTACATCTTTGAATGGATTGTTAACGAGATAAAACATACAGGCTTGTTTTTGAATTCAAAAACAATGCGGAATTAAATTCCTAGTTTCTTTTTCAATGCTGGAGACAAGGCTGCTTTTGGAACAACCAGACTCACTGTGTTAATGGCAAAATAAGGCTCAGACACTTCAATGTATCCTTTGAACGGACCTACATCACCCCATGAGTTTTTTACTTTAAAAAAGTACTTACCATCGCTGGATTGATCTAATCCGACAAGGTGCATCAAATGGTCATCCTGAGTTGTTAGATCTTCGTATAATTTCTGACGTAATTCCTGAGAATAAGCTTTTTCTTTTGCGTTTGGATTTAGAACTTCTGCTTTCACATCTGCATCATCAGCAAACAACATGGCATATCCTTTTTTCTGTTGGAAATTTTTGCTACTCACATCAGCATCCCACATCACTGTAAACCCATTTTGAACAGCAGACTTCGTCAGATTAACCATTTCCTCTAATGGGAGGTTGTAGAAGGAGCCATTGGCAAAATTATCTGGAGCTTCCAGAACGAAGGTTGAGTAATAAGGATGATGGCTGAAAGAAGAAATGTTTACATAGTCATTAGCATCAAATTTCAATACTTCTTTAGCGAAAGTTTTTGGCGTATAGTTTTTTCCTTTGTAATCAAAATTTGAAGGAGGAGTACCTAGTTTTTGATCCAGGATCTGCTCATAACCTACAAGCCAGTTGCTTACAATCGGGCGCTTTACCAATACACTGTCAAGGTAGCTTTTTAGGGATAATTCAAGACCGGTATGGTTAGGGATTTCTCCAGTTGCACCCTGGAAAGCCTGCTGAGGCATGGCGCCATAAACTGCAATTGCCCTGATCAGGTCATGGCCTAAACCACCTTCTCCAAATTGCGCTTTCCCCTGACGGAGGATGTAGTTCTTTGCCTTTTCGATATAGATATTTCTCGTCGGAAACATCTCTGAAAGATTAATTTCGCCCATTCCTTTTCGGATTTCTTCCGATTCAATAAGAGAAGTGGTAGAGTAGTTCCAGCAGGTGCCGGTTTGACCTTGGTTTTTTACAGCTGTCGCCGCATTGTCTTTGACCTTTTTTAAGGGTACTTCCTGGGCATAAACAGAAAAGCCGAAGCCAATACCGCAGGCAATTAGGAATATTTTTTTCATAAAGAATTTTAGTTATAAGCTAGTTGCTAAATCAAGAGCTAAATTAACGAAATTCAGTAAAATAAAGGTCGGGAAATATAAATGTCTGTAAAATATAAAGGCCCGGAGGATATTCCCCGGGCCTTTATAAAAATTGATTTAAGTAGAATGTTTAGAAATGGAACTGAACACCGATTTTTGGAGAGAAGAAATTAGCACCAAAGCTAAACTCATCATAACCAGCACCTTTTACTTTGTCACCATTTACGTCTTCTTTACGAAGTGTGTTGTAGTTTAATCCGTTTAATGCAAATTCAATACCGATTTTCTTAGTAGGGTAGAAAGCGAATCCTGGAGATAGTGCTACACCGATCTCAGTAGTAGTACCTGTTTTTGCACCAGTATTACCATCTGCATCTACTGCTTTATCTTTACCGAAAGCCATTGGTACCGATAATTGCCCGAAGAATTTGAAAGATTCAGAAAGGTTAGCATAATAACGACCGAAAGGACTCACCACGAAAGCCGTGTTTTTAACACCATTAATGGTGATATCATTTGTAACTGCGATGCCATTCGTTTTGCTGGAACCGTAACCGATACCTGTACCTACTGCGATGTTATCAGAAACAAAGTAACCTATGCTTGGAACAATCTGGAAATTGCTGTTTGATTTTGCACCTGCTGCATCACTTTTCTTAGTATCAAATGCAACATTACCACCTATAATAATTTTTCCTTTTTCAGTTTGTGCCTGAGCGCCAAATGCGAATGCTGAAACTGTAACTAATGATAATAATAATTTTTTCATCTTGTTGTTTTTTTAATAAGTAATCTGGTCGTTTTTGTTTTGTTATTTCTGACCATTTACGTTCTATAGTCAACACTTATGCCAAAGCAGATCCTGCCAATGGATCCTGAAATCCATAATTTCTGTAACTTGCTAATTGATAATTAAATAAGTTTTTACACAGAAAGTCATTATTATTTTCTGGTGACAATCCCCTGAGTATTGTCATTTTAGGGTCTGTATTTGAATTAGTCGTCCTGACTATTTTTGTACAATTGTCAGTGTCTGTTGTCTGCTTTTTGAGACAAGCGCTGACAAAATGCTAGTTTGGCACTCTTGCCAATTAGTTTCATCCTTCAGTAAATTCAATTAAAATTCCGCCTAAAACCATATTTATTTTAAAAAATGTATAATTTCATAAACCTTTTTACCTTTCTAAAACGTTAATAGCACATGAGATTATCAGTAGAACGAAAACCGGTTAAAGTATATCCTGATCCAAAACGAGTGATTGCACGTTTTTTCTTCAATGGTGAAGAGCGTGCAATAGAGGTAATCAAGCATGTAATGGCGCTTTCTGATAAGGAAGTATTTGGTATCATCTCCCCATTGTTGCAGGAATATTCAAAAAGACATAGGAACATCACCAAGATCCTGACCAGGCACTGTAAAAAGGTAGTAAATGCCATAAAGGAAGCAGGTCATGATCCGGAATCACTAGATAAATACCAGCGTTTGCTGATTGGCTCTTATTTTACACATGAATACTCTATAGAATCCGCTGCATTTTTTAATCCCTCCATAGTGGAGGATCCTGATCAGTCGGAATTAGTAGAGGGTGAAAAAAGAGTCATCATTAGTTTTAGAGCAGTAGGAGAAGGTCACATCTCCTCAGTCGTCTTTAGAAGAGCGCTAATCGACAAAGACAATAACATTACTGTTATCCCTGCAGGAAACTATATTGATGAAGCAGAGGTGGTTAAAAATGCCGTTTATAACAAGAAATTGTTTCTTAAGAAAGCCGCAGACTCCAAAATTGACATTGAAATCCTGGATGAATTAGGGCATAAGCTGGAAGAAAAATTTGATTATGCTACTTTAAGAAGGATCATATTAGATACCAAAAGTCTGCAGGAAGATGACCTAAGAAAGCTCGAATACGATAAGATCTTATGGCTTTCCGATACTTACCATGAGATTAGCTTTTCCAGAGATACTGATATTTCCGACCGTGTGATCTTTCCCATCTCAGAATTTGAAAGAAAAGGAATAGAGGATGCACGATTTGTACGCTTCGTGAAATCTGATGGTTCAGTGATTTACTATGCCACTTATACTGCTTTTGATGGAGCGATGATCATGCCTAAATTACTTCAAACTACCGATTTCTATGATTTTAAAATCAGTCCATTGCATGGGATCGGTGCGCAGAATAAAAATCTGGCTTTATTTCCCCGAAAAATCAATGGAAAGTATGTGATGATGTCCAGAATCGATGGCTGGAACAATTACCTGATGTATTCTGATAAATTAACGGTTTGGGATAATCCGGTGAAATTGCAATCACCTAAGTTTCCTTGGGAATTCATACAAATCGGAAACTGTGGTTCACCAATAGAGACCAAAGACGGTTGGTTGGTTATTACCCATGGCGTTGGACCAATGCGTAGATATGTTCTAGGAGCTAGTTTATTTGACCTGGAAGACCCTTCTATAGAGATTGGCAGGCTAAATGAACCTTTGGTAGTTCCAAATACAGATGAACGTGAAGGTTATGTGCCTAATGTGCTCTATTCATGTGGATCCATTATCCATAACGGTGAACTGATCATTCCATATGGTTTATCGGATTACTGTTCTTCTTTTGCATCCGTTAAAATAGATCTGGTTTTAGACCGTCTAAAAAGCTCTGAATGTCTGATTAAAATGGCGGAGAGTGGAGAAGGTTAAATAGCTAAGATATGATGGTAAAGGCCGATATAGTCCTTTACCATTGTCTCTTGAGAAAATTGGTTTAATGCCCATTCTCTGCAGGTATTTCTATCAATCAGCTTCAGTTTTTTTACCGCCAATGCCGCTTCATCCACATTGTCCACTAAAAAACCGGTTTCCTGATCCTTGATTAATTCCGGCATGGAGCCTCTGTTAAAAGCAATCACTGGTGTACCACAAATCATCGACTCCGCTACGCTCAACCCAAAAGGCTCTTCAAAATTTATAGGGTGCACCAGGGCTAAGGCTTGTTTTAACAATTGGTTTCGCATTTCAGGGCCGGCGGCACCAACAAAGTCAATGTCTGCATTTAGAAAAGGAGCGATTCTGGAATTGAAATAATTCTGATCCTGGATGATCCCTGCAATAACCAGTCGCTTATTACTTGCTATAGCAATTTGAATTGCCTCCGCAGTACCTTTGTCCGGATGAATCCGTCCAAAAAATAACAGATAATCATCAGGACGGTCATTGAATTCAAATTCTGAAGGATCTATACCATTGTACACTGTTTTAAGGTATTGAAGGTCCGGGTGGCGGTTTGCATCACTAATAGATACATAATGGCCTGCAGAATTGTATTTTTGATACACTGGAATGATCTTTTCTGAAGAAAAACCGTGTATAGTGGTAATCATTGGTGTTTGAATCAAATTGCTAAAGGTAAGCGGGAGAAAGTCATAATGGTTATGTATCAGGTCAAAATCTCCTGCCTTTTCCATCAGATTGCTGATGTGAAGACATTCCACAACCTTCGCGTCCTGATTCCTGTTCTCTTCATAGCCTTCCGGAATTACAGCATCCAGCTTTCCGGAAGTTACTGAATCACCTGTAGCGAAAAGTGTCACTTCCAGCCCTGCGCTAACCAGTCCTTCTGTCAAATTTGAAGCCATTTGCTCCCATGGCCCGTAGTGCCTTGGAGGAGTTCTCCAGGCTACGGGCGCTAATACTGCAATTTTCATATTTAGATCAATGGCTTATTTTCTTCATTAGAGATGCCAAATAACTCCCCACTTTGGATGTATTCGTATTCAGATTCTAAGGCGCGTAGCACGATTAGGTGAGAGATCCAATAGGCTAGTGTGCTTTCTGCTCCTTGATTTCTATTTACCCCATGAGGCTGTAAGCCGTCACCGCAGCCTTTTGTTTCATGGTCATACAAAGGAAGGTGCAAACTATTTTCGCCAAGAAACCATTGGTAGCACAAATACATTTGCTTGATATAACTCAGGTCAAGTGTGATTTCATAAGCTTTGAAGTACATTAATACCATGGCCATGGTTTCAATAGCCTGTTGGTCATATTGGGCCATTTGTCCGGTATCCTTAAACAACCATCCATCGTTGCCTACAGGATTCAGATAGCCATCGCTAATGGTATGTTTAGACAGGAACTGCATGCTTTCTAAGGCCATGCTTAAAGATTCTTCGTCCTTGCTTACCTCATAATGAGAGAGTAAGGCTAATGGCAGAATCCCATTGTCGTAGGTCATTTTATCTTCAAACCAATGCCATGTTTTATTACGGTTGGTGTTGTATGCAGCTTTTAAAGGCACAATCAACAGATTCATCTGTTCTTTAATGTGCCCATCGTAAGGATGAGCTTCCAGGTATTTTTCCAATCCAATGATGGTATTTGCAATTCCTCTCAGATGGGTTAATTTGCTGAAATGAGGAGCAGATTTTAAGAAAAGATCTTTTGCAAACTCTCTGTAAGAATTGTTCGGTGCATTGCTGATCAGGTAACCTAATGCCCATACTGTACGGCCAAAAGAATCCTCAGAACCTACTTCATCCAGGTACTCCCGTTTAAAGCTGAGGAAATTCCTGAAATTACCGTCGTCACACTGCATGTACTGTATAAAACTCAGGTAAATGGGTAATAATTCTAAGGCAGCCTTGCTTTTATTTTGCTGATAGGCTAAAATAGCGAGAATAAGCGCTCTGGAATTGTCGTCCAGGCAATAACCCTCTTTGAGGTTTGGGATGCCATATTTCGCATGTTGCACAATACCGGTGTCATCAGTTAAGCGTTGCACATGTGCCAGACTAAAAGCAGGCATCATATCCGGATCTATAATCTGTTTGCCACCTTTTTCTTTTTCAGACAGGTATTTAGAGACCGCTTCCTCCAATACATCAATAAATACTTGTCCAGTACTTGGCCAACGCAAATGCAGGCCGTATTCGTAGGCATTGGAACGTAATTTTTCTAGTTTATGGGTATCTTTAAATAAATCATTTACAGTATTCGCCAATCCATCTGCATCCCTGAAATCAAATAAACGACCTCTGTTGTCGGCAAGTAATTCCTGTGCATGCCAGTAAGGGGTTGAGATTACGGCTGCTCCCGCACCGACAGCATAAGATAGGGTGCCACTGGTAATCTGTGCTTCGTTCAGATAAGGGGTGATGTACATATCTGCTGCGGTCAGGTAATCGAACAACTCTTCTTCTGAAACGAATTTGTTAATGAAAGTGAGGTTGTCGGATACATTTAACTTCTTTGCCAGCTTTTTCAGGCTATCACGGTATTCTTCCCCTGAATTTTTAATTACTCCCGGGTGGGTAGTTCCCAGAATCACATACATGACGTCTGGATTTTGTGCTACAATTTTAGGTAAAGCCTGGATAACCGTTTCCAGCCCTTTGTTCCTGCTAATCAATCCGAAAGTGAACAATACTTTTTTATTCTTAAAAGCTAGTGACTGTTTCACTGGATTCTCAACTTTTGCTTCCAGGTCTGGAACACCATGTTCAATCAACTGTATTTTTGAAAATGGAATTCCATAAATTCCGGTCAAAAATCCCACTGCCCGGTGACTCATCACTACCACTCGGGAAGAGTATTTTGCAATTTCTCTGATAATCGTCAGTTGGAGGTAATTAGGGTCTTTTAAAATGGTATGGAAAATAGTAATCAGGGGTTTTTGTAATCTGGCAATTAAGGGAAGGATGTAAATCCCGCTTTCCCCACCATAAATTCCAAATTCATGCTCCATGATACAGGCATCAGCCAGACTGGTGTTGATATAATCAGCCGCACGGATATAATCTTTTTGATTTTCCTGGCGGATGATGTATTTTACTTCTTTAGGGTATTCATATTCATGTAAATGCTCTGAATCATTCATGGCTACTACGAAACTGTCGTCGGAAATAGCCACCTTATCATGTCCAATTGCCCGAAGTAAGTTATGGTTAAACGTAGCGATGCCACATTCTCGTGGTGGATAAGAAGAAATATAAGCGATTTTCATAATACTATGCGTTTTTTTAAAGCTTGAACAATAGGGCTCTTTAAGAGCTGGGGGATCTCATTGCTAACAACATCTGTGAAAGGGGATTGTTTTTTATACCTTTGGGCTTAATAATATTTTTAATATGAATTCTGCTCCTTCTACGGGGAAAATGGTAGAAAACACCGTATTTCCCATTCTTTTTGCTATCAGTTTCTCGCATTTACTAAATGATACGATCCAATCTTTGATTCCTGCCATTTATCCGGTAATTAAAGAGAGTTATGGCCTTAGTTTTTCGCAGATTGGTCTAATTACCCTGATGTTTCAGATGTCTGCCTCTATATTTCAGCCTTTTGTTGGAATGTATACAGATAAAAAGCCACAGCCCTATTCTTTGGCGATAGGAATGGGCTTTACATTGATCGGATTGGTTACATTATCCCTTTCCGATGGATTTTATATGATGTTACTTTCGGTGGCATTGATTGGAACAGGTTCTTCTATTTTTCATCCCGAAGCCTCGAGAATGGCACATGCCGCCTCAGGAGGTAGAAGGGGCTTAGCACAGTCTATTTTCCAATTGGGAGGAAATGCCGGAAGTTCTCTGGGACCATTGCTGGCCGCCTGGATTATTGTGCCTCAGGGACAATTCAGCGTGATCTGGTTTTCTTTAATCGCATTACTGGCGATCCTGATTTTAAGCAGGGTAGGGAGATGGTATCGAGGACATATGTTAACGAAAGCAAAACAAGGGGCTGTTGTAGAAACCGTTGTAAGTAAGTTTTCAAAGAAAAAAGTGATCTTTGCAGTTTCTATTTTACTGATCCTGATCTTCTCTAAATACTTTTACATGGCCAGTCTAACGAGTTACTTCACTTTCTATGTAATCGAGAAATTCCATGTGTCTGTACAGACCTCTCAATTATATTTATTTGTGTTCTTATTTTCTGTGGCTGCAGGAACCTTAATTGGTGGCCCTGTTGGGGACCGATTCGGTCGTAAATATGTGATTTGGTTCTCTATCTTGGGCACCGCTCCATTTGCCTTGCTGCTGCCTTACGCCAATTTATTCTGGACAGGAGTTTTGATAGTACCGATAGGGGTGATTCTGGCTTCCGCCTTCTCAGCAATTTTAGTTTATGCGCAGGAGTTAATTCCTGGTAAAGTAGGACTGGTTTCTGGATTGTTCTTTGGTTTTGCCTTTGGAATGGGAGGGATAGGTTCTGCCTTGTTAGGGAACCTTGCAGATAGCACCAGTATTGCTTATGTGTTTCACATCTGTTCCTTTTTGCCCTTAATAGGCCTGCTTACAGGTTTCTTGCCGAATATTGAAGGCAGTAAAAAGAAAGCATAATTGTCATTAAAATGCCCATCATTAAAAAATGATGGGCATTTGTTCTACTTATATTGGAGTTTGTTCTCGACCAATTATAGGTGGAAATTAACTCCAATAGTTGGATTCATTGTAGTTAAGCCAAAACTGAATTGATTAGTTTTGTAGTAATTAGTATTTGGTATCTCATGGGTCTTCTCGTTTCTGCTGTAATTAAATAGTGTAAAGCGAAGATCTACAGACCATCTTTTAGCCGGCAGAAAAGTAAGACCTGGAGCAAGTGAAGTGCCGTATGTATTCTCCTTGGTTAAGCGATAGCTACTATCATCAAAAGGATTGTATGTTTTTGTCTCTATTTTTCCGATACCGACACTAAAATCTCCAAAAAACTTAAAGCTGGGCGAAATACTTAGATAATAACGGGCAAATGGGCTTATAATGTAATTTGTTTCTTCAGCTTTGGAGTCGTATGAGAACCTATTTTTATGGAAGGCGTATCTTAATGCAGTACCTATAACCAGGTTGTCACTTACGAAATAACCGATCATTGGTGCGATAGTTATACCTCTGCTTTTTGAATCAGCATAATCGTCATAGCTACTTTTAGAGTTGTAGGTTCCTGCGCTTCCTCCAATAAGTATTTTTCCTTTTTCAAGCTGTGCGCTTGCAGTAGATGCGGCAGCGCATAGCACGGCCATTACAATTGTTTTCTTATTCATACATTGATTTCATTTGTGTACGGTAATATTAATAAAAACAAATGATTAATGTTATAATTATTAAATTAAAATGTATGAATCGTAAAAAAAAAAGCCTTAGAATTATCTCCGAAGGCTTTTTATTTAACAATGGTTGCAATTTAAATAAGCAAAGACGCTTATTTGTTATTCAAAAACACGAATTTATTGTCGAACGTATCTAGTTTTATCCTGCTGTCTTTATCTATTTTTCCAGCAAGAATTTCCTTAGACAATTCGTTTAAAATTCTTTTCTGGATAACGCGTTTCAGCGGTCTTGCTCCAAACTGAGGATCGTAACCTAGTTCTGCTAGCCAGTCTAATGCTTCTGGTGTAGCTTCGATGTCTATACCCATCTCGGCAAGCGTCTCTTTCACATGGTTGAACTGTAAGTCCACAATGTTTCTGATCTCGCTGCGGTTCAATGGCGTAAACATAATCAGTTCATCAATCCTGTTTAAGAACTCCGGTCTGATGGTTTGTTTTAAGATTTCGAACAATTCGCTCTTCGTCTTAGCAATTACCTCTTCGCGGTTATCTTCATTCAGGTCTTTGAAATTATCCTGAATCATGTGTGCCCCAATATTGGAGGTCATGATGATAATGGTGTTTTTAAAGTTCACCATACGGCCTTTATTGTCTGTTAGACGGCCATCATCCAGTACCTGCAATAAGATATTGAACACATCCGGATGCGCTTTTTCGATCTCATCGAGCAATACAACTGAATAAGGTTTTCTACGAACGGCTTCCGTTAATTGTCCACCTTCATCGTAACCTACATATCCTGGAGGCGCTCCGATCAATCTGGATACCGCATGACGTTCCTGATATTCACTCATGTCAATCCTGGTCATGGCGTTCTCATCATTAAATAAGAACTCTGCCAATGCTTTTGCCAGCTCGGTCTTACCCACACCGGTAGTACCCAGGAAGATGAACGAGCCAATAGGTTTGCGTTTATCCTGAAGCCCGGCTCTAGACCTACGAATCGCATCAGAAATGGCTTCAATTGCTTCATCCTGACCAGCCACACGTTTGTGTAACTCTTCTTCCAGATGTAGCAATTTCTCTCTTTCACTAGAGATCAGTTTGGTTACCGGAATACCAGTCCAACGACCAACAACTCCTGCGATATCATCTGCAGTCACCTCTTCTTTCAGCATTCTGCTTTCCGATTGCTGTGCTTCCAGTTTCTCTTTCAGTTGCTGCACTTTGTCCTGAGACTCCTTAATTTTTCCATAACGGATCTCTGCTACTTTACCATAATCTCCTGCACGTTCCGCCTGGTCTGCTTCCAGTTTATAATGTTCTATTTGCTCACTTTCCGCGTTAATCGCATCTACCAGGTCTTTTTCACCCTGCCATTTAGCTTTCAGCTGATCACGTTCCGCAGAGATGTTGGCGATTTCTTCAGCCAGTGACTGAGCTTTCTTATCGTCATTCTCTCTTTTGATCGCTTCACGCTCAATTTCCAGCTGCATAATCTTACGGTTCAGTTCATCTACTTCTTCCGGTACACTGTCCATTTCCAAACGTAGTTTAGAAGCGGCCTCGTCCATTAAGTCGATGGCTTTATCCGGTAAGAAACGATCGGAAATATAGCGTTGCGACAACTCTACAGCGGCAATGATCGCCTCATCCAAAATCCTCACCTTGTGGTGAGTTTCATATCTTTCTTTCAATCCACGCAGAATAGAAATCGCATCCTGAGTATCCGGCTCGCCCACCATCACCTTTTGGAAACGGCGTTCTAAGGCCTTATCTTTTTCAAGATATTTTTGATACTCATCAAGCGTAGTAGCTCCAATTGCGCGGAGTTCACCTCTGGCTAATGCAGGTTTTAAGATGTTGGCCGCATCCATAGCGCCTTCACCACCACCGGCACCCACCAAAGTATGGATCTCATCAATGAAAAGAATAATGTCTCCATCGCTTTGAGTTACCTCTTTAACCACTGCTTTCAGGCGTTCCTCAAATTCTCCTTTGTACTTGGCGCCTGCAATCAGGGCCCCCATATCTAAAGAGAATACTGTTTTTGTCTTTAGATTGGTTGGAACGTCTCCCTGTATAATCCTATGGGCAATACCTTCGGCGATGGCAGTTTTACCAACACCAGGTTCACCGATCAGGATCGGGTTGTTCTTTGTACGTCTGGAAAGAATCTGGATCACCCTTCTGATCTCTTCATCGCGACCAATTACAGGGTCAAGCTTTCCTGATTCTGCATATTCATTCAGGTTTCTTGCATATTTATTTAAAGCATTAAAAGTTGCCTCAGCATTTTGATCGGTTACATGATTGTCTCCTCTTAAAGCCACAATGGCTTTTTTAAGGTCTTGCTCCGTAACACCCTGGTCCTTTAATAGCTTAGAAGTATTGTCATTTACAGAAAGTAAACCCAACAAAAGGTGCTCTACTGAAACGAATTCATCTTTGAACTCTTTCAAATAAGTTTGAGCCTTTTGTAAAGCCGAGTTACTTCCTGAAGTTAAGTACGGACTACTTCCACTAACTTTAGGGAACTTAGCAATCTGGCTATCTAAATGTTGGTTTACGACATTTAGATTTACATTTAATTTCTTTAAAATATAAGAAACCACATTTTCATCAACAGTGAGCAGCCCTTTAAGTATGTGCGCTGTCTCAATAGCTTGTTGCTGGTTGCCTTGAGCTATTTCAGAAGCCTGTTGAATCGCTTCCTGTGCTTTTATAGTGAAATTGTTGAAGTTCATATCTTTTGGTAAACAAAGTAAATGCCATATTGTTCTTAAAAGAAATTTCGGAAATAATGTCTGTTTTAATGAGATTTTCATGACAAATTGACCATTTTGCTAGCCTATACTACTGAAAACTTGTCTTAGGCTTAAGTTGATAGATATTATTTTACCGCCGAACGTTAGAACTTGCAACAACAAAGCTCAAATTGGCTTAGTATTTATTGGTTGTAAAGGGGATATTCTTCTTAAATTCGCAAGCCTGCGGGCCTTTTATTCATTGATTTGGTGAATTCACTTTTACAGGTGGCAGGTATAGAATTTATAAATAAGGAGAGAGATGAAGGAGTTTTTACGATTATATTTGGACGCATACCGTGGATTGTCTACACCGGCCTGGATGCTGGCTCTGGTGATGTTGATCAATAGGAGTGGTGCCATGGTGATCCCTTTTCTGGGGATTTACATGATCAACCATTTGAGTTTTTCTTTAGAGGATACAGGGATGGTATTGAGTTGTTTTGGGGTGGGGGCAGTAGCAGGTTCTTTTGCTGGTGGCTGGTTAACCGATAAAGTGGGGCATTTCAAAGTGCAGCTTTTTAGCTTAATCTGTACGGTGCCAATGTTTTTCCTTCTTCCAGAACTGAATACAGTGCTAAAATTGGCGGTGGGTGTATTTATATTGAGTGTGATTTCTGAAACTTTCAGACCTGCAAACTCGGTTTCTATTGCCTACTATTCAAAACCTGATAACATTATCCGCTCTTTTTCTTTGAACCGCATGGCGATGAACCTCGGTTTTTCCATCGGACCTGCCTTGGGTGGTTTCCTTGCGGCCATCTCTTACACGTTTTTATTCTATGGTAATGCAATCGCAGCATTTTGTTCGGCGGTTCTATTTTTCATTTATTTCAGAAATAGAAAGGGAAATGAGAAGGTTAAGGAAGAAGTTGTAGCCTCGGAAAAGACTGAAAGAACAGTTCCAACTGGAAAATCTCCTTATAAGGACTTGCTGTTTATGTTGTTCAGTTTGTTGTGCAGCATTTTTACCATTTGCTTTCTTCAATTGCTAAGTACCTTGCCTTTATATTACAGAGAGGTGTACCAAATGACTGAGGCCAATATTGGGGTGATCCTGGCCTTTAGCGGGATTGTCGTTTTTCTTTTGGAAATGCTACTGGTCCATATTGCGGAGAAACGTTTATCGCCAAGAGATATCATGGTAATGGGGACTTTATTATGTGGTTTTTCTTTCCTGATTTTAAATCTTGCCCATGGTACCTGGGTACTCTATATGGCGATGTTTGTCCTTTGTCTGGCGGAAATTCTGGCTATGCCATTTATGGCAACCGTTACACTACAAAGATCTACTATCCAAACCCGGGGAGCCTATATGGGTGTTAATGCACTTTGTACTTCTGCCGCTCATGTGTTTTCGCCCTTTCTTGGAACGCGTGTAGCTGCAGTTTATGGCTTCAATGTGCTATGGTGGGGGACGGCAATTGTACTGTTGCTAACCGCTATCGGCTTTTTCTTTGTCATGAAAAGAATGAAATTAAACACTATTAACTAAATATCTTTTGAAAAATTCCCTTTTGTGGATGCGTAGGAATACGCTCCTGATGCTGCTTACGATTTGTTTTTTTAGCGCCTCCGGGCAAAATGTTCGTGTAGGTTCCTGGAACCTTAAAGATTTTGGCCAGTCCAAAACTGATGAAAGTATTCAATTTATAGCCAATGTAGTCAAGCGTTTTGATGTGATTGCCATTCAGGAAGTAGTGGCTGGTTATGGCGGACCAAAGGCAGTGATCAGGCTTGCCGAAGCCTTAAACAAAACAGGTGAACAATGGGAATATACGTTTAGTCATGGCACTTCAAGTGATCGATATAGCAAAGAACGCTATGCTTTTATGTGGAAGAGTAAAAAGATTAAAATCATAGGAGAGCCATGGTTGGAGAAGAAATACCAGTTGGAGGTAGAACGTGAGCCTTATTTTGGTAAGTTTCAACTCGGAAAGAAAACTTTTACCTTAGTTTCCTTTCATGCAAAGCCAAAAGCAAAACAACCGGAAACAGAGATTAAGTATCTGAAATTTATGCCGGATTTACACCCAAAAGAAACTTTGATTTTTTGTGGAGACTTTAACCTCCCTCAGTCTCATTCTGTGTTTAATCCATTAAGAAACATGGGTTATGTTTCGGCCATGATGAATCAGAAGACCTCGCTTAAACAAAAGGTTGTAAAGGGAGAGTCATTGGCTTCAGAGTACGATAATTTCTTTTACCATGGTGATCAGCTGAAGGTGATCAGTACAGGAATTGTTCCTTTTTATACGCAGTTTGATGAATTAAAGGAGGCGCGAAAGATCTCAGATCATGTTCCGATCTACCTGGAATTCTCTTTAAATTAGGCATAAAAAAAAACCGTTCTTTAATAGAACGGTTTTTTTTATAAAGATCTTTTGATCAGATCGGAATAAATTCTAATTTAATATTTCTGCCAGTTTTTGAGTCTGATGATCAGCCAGTTTTTTTAATGGTCCGGCAGCAAGCATTTTCATCATCATGTTCAGGTCTGCTGAGATAATCAATGTAGCAGTAGTTCCGCCATTACCATTGTCTGCTACAGTCCATTTCAATTCTAAATCAAAAGGAGGTTTTTCCGTTGGGATAGCCGTTAATTCCTGGTTTTCTACGCGACTGGAAATTTTGATCGCCAATTTAGCCATGTTTTGGATGGTGAAGCTGGCTTCATCAGTTGTGGACGACCAATTGTAGATGTTTTCCGGCATCAATTGCTGATGATTGTTCATATCAGCTAAAAATGCATAGACACTTGCTACAGGCTGGTTGATGTCAGTAGTACTCTCAATAACTGTCATTATGATTCTAGGTTAGTTGTTCTAATTCTTTTCCCCATTCTGATGGGTTTCTGCGCCATTTAGTCAATAGATCTACATCATTTTGAGCAATGAAGCTATGTTCAGCAGCATATTCAATTAATGTATTGTAATTAGAAAGGGTGGCGAAACGACATTTAGCCGCTTTAAAGTTTTCTTCAGCCTGGTCAAAACCATAGGTAAAGATAGACACTAAACCAGCTACAGATAATCCTGCATTTCTCAATGCTTCTACTGCCTGTAAGCTGCTTTTACCTGTAGAGATCAAATCTTCTACTACAACTACGCGTTGTCCTTCAACTATTTCTCCTTCAATCAGACTTCCAGTGCCGTGTTCTTTTGCTTTTGCTCTTACATAAGCGAAAGGTAAACCCAACTCCTGGGCAACCAATACACCCTGAGGAATACCAGCAGTTGCTACACCAGCAATAAGGTCTACAGAACCAAATTCTTCCTGGATCAATTGCGTCAGTTTTTGTCTGATGTATGTTCTTACTGAGGGATGGGAAAGTGTAACTCTATTATCGCAATAAATAGGAGATTTCCAACCTGAAGCCCATGTAAATGGGTTATTCGGTTGTAACTTTATTGCTTTTATTTGTAATAAAAATTCAGCTACCTTTAATTCAATATCACTTTTATTATACATGCTCCAAAATTACAGAATTCCTTACATTTGTCCTAGCACTACTTTAAATAATGTTTTTTAGTAGGCTGTAGAAAATTGTAGAAATTCAATTGTTAAACTGTTTAAAATATGTCTCAAATATCGTTAATTAAAGTGGGCGACCAAAGTTATTTTTCTCCACCGATTGAAGGTCAGTATTTTAGAGAATTAGCAGTACTAAAAAAGCCAAATCCAACAGGAAAAAATAAAAATCCCGACTGGTATATATATTACAGTATATGGGATTTTATTAAGGGTGAATGGGTTCCGCAAAAATTTTATTCCAATTTTACCAAACAAGAATTTCTAATTCAAAAATCCAAACAAAAGGATTTGTATGCAAGCATCGAATTAGATGAGGCAAATAATGACTTAAAAAACAATATCAATCCTAGGACTGGAAAACCAATTGCACCATTTGATGGTAGAAGTTATGCAGAAGCTTTGGAAGATTCAAAAGATGAATCTCCAATCCCAAGATTGGAAGAGGCAATAAGCATTTTTTTAAAGGTGAAAAGTGGTAAGGTTGGGGATAAGGCAGGAGCAGAGAATAAAGAAAATACTACAATCACCTATACTTCATTTTTTAATAGATTTTTGGTCTGGTGTAAAAATGAAAAAATTGATGGGCTTAGACTGGATAAATTTCAGAGGCATCAAGTTCATTCCTTCCTAGAGTCCTTTTACCTAAAAGGCACGTGGGTAGCGGTCACTTACAACAATAACTTAGGATTTATAAAAAGCTTTTTCAACCACTTTGCTAAGATATATGATTATAAAAATGTTGTAGAAAATCTAGAAGATAAGGAGATAACAGAGGAAAGTGATAGGTTTAATCCTTTTACAGTAGCTCAATTAAAGGAGGTTTTTAATTTTATTGATAGTAGCCATACTATTGTGTATCCCCATTACAACAGGATAATGCCACCTGATAATCAGCTAGGTTTGATTTGCAGAACAATATTCTATACTTTTTTAAGACCTAGTGAAATAGCTAGGGTTAAAATTAAACACATTAAGCGCTATAAAGAAGGTTTCTTTGATTTGGCTATTGATATCACAAAAAACAAAAAGGCGGTTTTTAATGAGTTATATATTGAGCCTTGTTTAGTTGAAATGTATAGCAAGCTTGGGTGGGAGAGGTATTTTAATGATAAAAAGTATGAAAACTACTATGTGTTCACCAGTGACTTAGTACCTTCTTTAAAGAAAGTAACTAAGGATGCTTTTTCCCGTAAATTTTCAACTGTAATAAATAAGCTCAGTTATGGTTCTGAATTAGTTGGTAAAGAGGTAGTGAAAACACTTAAACCTGAATGGGATGATAATTTTTCACTATACAGTCTAAAGCATACAGGTAATATTATTGCATTTAAGGCAGGCTTTACCCTTACTCAACTGCAATTGCAGAATAGGCATAGCTCTGTACAGCAGACTGAAAATTACCTGAGAAAGTTAAAGCAGGAGATTAATGAAGAACCAAGACCATTAAGACCGGCCTTTTAATATTTTCCGTGCTCTTATAGATTCCCTTATCTGTTCTTCCGTTTCTTTCTCTTTTACTTTTGAATATTTATGTTTAAGAGCCTTATTAATTGGCTTTAAATCACCAATAAGGGTTTTGATTTCTTTCAATGATGATTCATCTAATCTAACCGTTTTATTTTTTTGTTGAATTATAATTAAATCTAATTGTGCTTGCATTTTGTACATCATATCCATCAACAGTTTATTCTGCTGTATTAAATCTGATATAATGGTTTCTGTCTGCACATACCCAAAAATACTTCAACAAAAAAATAAAACAAGTAGATTCATAAAAAAAAGCACCATCAAATTAATGTGGTGCTAATGTTTACTTCTTTGTAGGGATTTCAACTTTTATTGTTAGCGCTGACTGAGGTTTACCGTTCGGGTCTATTTCCCTTGTAGTAACAACTCTCAATTTTTTTTTCTCTTCCTTCTTTTGTTTCCTTGGTAATGACATATTTTTTATTTAAGTATTTATATTAGGTTAATCTGGTTTTGTTTCGCCTTTCAGAATCCTGTCGAAATTTGCTTTAATAGCTTCTGATACTTCAGGAGATACTAATTTATGCATCTCATTCAAAATACAATCACCAAAAAGTTTGTGTAATTTATTTATCCATGTAATAAACTCATTAGAATCATCTATGCCTGTAAATTTCGCATTATATAAATCCTTCTGGTAATGGAAGGTAGCATTTCTAAATAACCGTAGTTGGTCAACAAATACTTTATTCTCTAATAATTTATCAATTTCCTCATTTTTTATTTTTAAATCAGTATAACCCTCAATTACTATGAAAATTGAGCTGTACCAATAACTTCTGTAATAACCAAAACTATCTAGATTTAGTAAATGGTATTTTGAGAAACTACTTTCTTCTAAGCCAATTATTGCACTCATCTCCGAACCTCTGGTTATACTTTCTTGTACACTTTTTCTGAAATTATCACGACTAAAATTGCAATGTATCCAATATTTATGTAGTGAAATTAATTTTAGTAACATATATTTTTAATATTAATTTCTATAAAAATACTTAAAATATTTTATTTTTTTCTGATATATAATTTATTTATAACTCTGAATTAACCATTTTAAACCATTCTAATAGCCTTAGGGATTTTATTGAAATGTTTATAGGAAGCATCAATCTTTTGGGCAGATAGTGTAGGATACGCAAACTGTATACCCTTGGGGGTTGGACGGAACTGGGGGAAAATATCATCATCCGTTGAGGATGGTAAAGGAAAGAAACAAAGTAAAAGAATTAAAATTCTTAGTTGATAGGTAACTAAGAAAAGAAAGTAAAAATAGAATAAATCTATTTATTGATATAAAGAGAAATAAGACCTTTAATTATCTTAATGGATATTAATAGTAGTAACTATATAGTTGATAGCTTATGTAAGCTTATTTCAACCAAAATAAGAATTTAATCTATTGATGTAAAGAAAAGATAACATCAACTAAATCTAAATTTATTTTTAATTCTGTAGTTTCAATTTATAAAATTTAAAAATCTGCTTTATTTGATTATTATCTATTTCCTTATTTCTCTATCTATCTATTTCCTTATTATATTATTATACTATTAATCTATTATGGTTAACAGTTGAGGATACAGTTCAGGATACAGTTGAGGATACAGTTCAGGATACAGTTGAGGATACAGTTCAGGATACAGTTCAGGATACAGTTGAGGATACAGTTCTATCAACTATTTTCGATGAGAAATAAAAAAATAAAATATATTTTCAAAAACTTGTGTTTTTTTGTAACTGCGATATATTTACATTAAATGAAGATTGATTTTTCATTTAACATTTTCAATGTTTGTGTAGTAAATTTAAAAGAGCAGGGGGTAATTGCCCTGCTCGTTAGTATCACAACTTGAAAACTACTAATACAATTTATACACACTTTTAAAATGCCAATTAATGAAAATGAAGAACAATATTTTATTGTTAACACTCCAAAAAATCTAAACTTAGATTTACTTTTTCCAACTTTCAATAAAAATATTGAAAAGGTTTATTGGTTAATTAATCAAATTAATCATTTCTCATCAACTGAATCAGTTGGTTATACGATAAATATAAAAAACCATAACTGGTTATTTTCAAGTGCTAATATTTCAGGTAAAATAATTTCAACTTTAGTTGAAAACAAAATCATCTATCAAAGTAAAAAGTATGTTGTGGGTAAAAATGGAAAAGCTTATAAGATGGTACAACCATTTAAAGCTGATAATACATCTAACCAGATTTTTTATAAAAAAAATGACTCATCAATTCCAAAATTTCTACAGCGTTTCTTAGCTGATGATTTTACAGTTCAAAATGCTGTCAGCACCAAATATAAAGATACTGTATCTACGATATCAACACAACAAGGTGTTATCAAATCAGAAGTTGAAGAACTAAAAAATGAAATTAAAAAGCTTAAAGAAAGAAATAAAATGCTAGAAAAAGAATTACAAGATAGAATAGATATAGCTAATGCTAAAGTTCATCAAAATAGAATAAATAATGCCTTAGGGGTAATGAAACTTGAATCTGATGTAATTACCTCACCAGTTGAAGTTAATCCTTTAGAGGTCGTTAAATTAACCTTCACTGATGAGTCATTAGTTACTTTAGAAAACTGTGATGATGTTTTTGATTTTGAAGAAGAAGTGGTACCTGAAACTATCAATGAAGAATTTAATATTGAAGGACTATCAATTAATGATATGTATTATATTTTAGAAGAATGTGGGTATGAGTGTAATTCTGTTGAATATAATGTATCCTACACCTTTGATATTTTTAAAATTTATAAAATTCAAAATGTTATCAAAATTGAAGGTGATGTAAATTTAGTTGAAAGGTTAATTAAAGAAAATGCTGAAGCATTTATAAAAAGAAAAAACGTAGCGTAATAAATGAAAACAAAAATTAAAATAAACACAGAATTCCTTTTTAAGGTTAATGCTGAAATGAATGATATCATTACTTCAATGACTGAAGACCATCATATACTTCCAGTAGTAATTTGGAGTGAATTAGGAGCTATTAATGAAAAGCTAACGTTTGAAAGATATTTAAATCAAAAAATGAATATTTTAAAAGATATAAATCAGAATATGAATATCTTAATTCATGATGAATACTTGAATTATTTAAATATAAATTGGAATATTTTAATTAAAGCATAGAATTTAAAGGGTCGTACTATTTGTATGACCTTATTAAATTACACACCGAGAAGGTCGGTAATCGGTACATCTAGTACCTTAGCAATTTTCACAGCTAAACTAATTGTAGTATTGATTTTACCTCTTTCAATCTTACTGATGGTGGTGTACTCAACGTTACATTGGTAAGCGAGTTCAACCATAGTCAACCCATTCAATGTACGATGGTTACGTACATTCTCGCCAAATATCTTCACTAATTCCTCATCCCGTGGGTTCATATTTCAAATATCTTCCAAATACGGTAAACCGTATATGGTTCTTGGGCTATAATTTTATCTTTGAAAAGTTGCTTTTGTATAGTCCATGGACTATATTTGTTTAACTTTAATGAGCTGGTATTTAGGTGGAAAGCTTTAAATACACTTTAAATAGGCTTAAAAGCTGGCGTTTTCTTGGCTTCAACATATTTATATTGAAAATGACAAGAAAACAGACAAGCACAATAGCGAATGCACTAGTGAAGATTTTTGATGAAATAATGAGAACAGAAAGTATAGATTTTGAAAAATATAATTTCAAATTTTTACCGGAACCTATTACCTCGGATGAATATGATATTATGCCTTTAGAGACTATACAGGAGTATTTGTATTTAGTAACTAAATATATGTTATCATATTCACTAAAGTATGAAGTATACGAAGTGTGTACACGATTGGAAAAGTATAAAACAAAACTAAAAGAATATGAAAATTAAATTAATTGCTCTTATGCTGTTTTTTGGGACAGCATTTACCTCATGCAAAAAGGATAACCAAAATATTGATGATAAATATACTATCACATCAACATATAATAATAAGATGTTGGTGGTCAATATTAAGTCTGATATCAATGCAGACATACCAGCTGATAACTTTAATACTAAAGCCTTATTTCATTCATCAAATGAAGTATACTATATATATGGTGAAAATGCTTTAGGAGTCATTCATAATGATGGTAATAAGGATATAACTTATAATATTAAAATTAGTGATGTATATGCAGGTGCTACCATTCTCCAACGCTTCACTAAAGCTAATGGTACTAAGGTTGATATTCAATATAATTTAACACCTGAAGTAACCATGCAAAAATTATAATTAATGTTACCATTTTTAAATAGAAATTATTACTACAGTCAGACCGAAGTTGTAAAGCTTTTTAAGGTCAGTATTAACCGATTTAAGCAACTTATAATTGAGAATAATATAAGTGTTGTTAGTCATGAATTAATGATGGGTACGCTATTAAAGCCATATACAGTTACCACGATATACATACTTAAAGATGATGTAACCAAAATGAATTTAGAACCACGAAAAAATTAACCTTAAACCAAAATAACTATGAACATTTTTAGAGGACTGATTGCAATTGTGCTACTTTTTGTAGCATATAATATGTTTACTTCTGATGGTAAGTCGGACAACATACAACAAGACTTTTGTAAAGACAGAAAGTGTATAGTATGTGATGCCTATATAGGATGCTATGGGTATGACTGGAGCCCTGAAGCAGGTGTAGTGATAGGTTCAGATAATTCACTACGGAAATGTAGGAGCTGTGCAGAGTTAAGAAAATAAAAAACATCTTTTTAAATATTATAAACCACCCCTTATCAGGGTGGTTTTTTTATGTCTAAAAATTAATACAACTCATTTACAGTGGTTTATAAAATATATTAAAATAAATCTGGCGTTTGCTTTCTTCGGTAATATTTATAGAAAAGCAATAAAGTAAATGAGTTTTCAACAAGATTTAAAAACTGCACAAGCAGTAGAAAGTGAAGTACAAAATAAATATATCCTTAGTGGATATACGGCATCAACAACAGCATCATTAGGGCAATTTAGCGCTTATGACTTAGTTATTTCTTCAGGTGGTACACAATGTTACACACTGGAAGTAAAATATGATAATAAAGCACCGGATACGCAAAATGTAGCCATTGAAATTGAAAAGGTAAATCCTTTAGGAGGGTTTTTACCTTCAGGGTTAAGTATAACTGAAGCTGACTATCAGGTGTATAAAATTGATGGAGTTTTTTACATCATTCCAACGGAAAATTTAAAGAATATCTTAAAAGACTTGAATAGAGAAAAAGTGCTAATTATTGTGTTAGGAGGCGATAATAAAAAAAGTAGACTGGCTTTAATGAGCTTTTACACTTTTAAAAAAGAATGTGAAATATTATAAGTGGATAACGAGGAAAGAAAACAACAAATAATTACTGACCTTTTCAATAAAGAAACAATACAAAAGGTAACAGAGGCTACAATGATAAGATGCGGATTAAACCTAGAAACTGACTTGAAAGCTGACATTGTAGCAGAGACATTCTACCAATTATCTAAGATGAAAGCGGAAAAATTAATTGAGATAGCAGAGACATCAAATAACTATTTAGAAAGATATAGTATCAACATCTCCAAAAACGTAGGTATTCGAAGAAGTAAAATAAAACTTGATAAAGAAGGGAATGAAAAGATAACAGTTAGTCGGCAAAAGATGGTTGAATATTTAGGTTTTGCATCTTCTCTGAATTCAATTGATGTCATTGACGCTTTAGAGACTTTTGATGATGGATTTAAATTAGATGAAATATCAACTAATTATATTTTGGAAGAAAAGGAAGATGATAATAGTTATCAACTTTTATTTGAAAAAATTAGAAATAGTCTGAATAATGATGAAATGGAACGGCTGGAGTTACTATTAAATAAAAAGCATAAAAAATCAAACATTGAAAAGGCTTTTTATAACTACATAGTGGAGAAAGTAAAAATAACAAATGAAGGTAAATTACCTGAATTAGAACAAAAAATATATAGTGCCACCTTAGAAGTAATAGAAGCATTATACAAAATAATAAATAAGAAGTAAATGGAAGAAAAAGAGTTAAAAGAGATTGTAATTAATCTTAAAAAAACACTTTATGGTGTTGTAAATAATGTACAAAGTAAAGTGTCAGCTGATGAAGTTCAGCAAATAAAAACTATCATGGAAGGTAGAATGGTGTTAGGTCACATTCCTTACTCAAATCTAAACTTTTCCTGTGCCGACTGCATCCGAGATATGATTTATCAAATCATCAGTTGGTTTGAATCACCATCATTTAAACTACCAGCAGAAGTGACAGAAGAAGAAGTTAAAGTTGAAAACAAAGTAAGCTTAACCCCAAAAAAGAAAGGAAAAAATAAATAGAATGGAAAGAATAAATAATACATATCAAAATACATTAATTGGGGCTTATGAATTAATAAATAAAGCTAAATCTTTAGCTAAAGAAAACCCTGAGTTTAGTGAGGAACTTGAAAATTGTGTTAACAATCTCCTATATAATGTATCTCCATATGAGGCGTTAGAGAACAAAATATCATCATTTAATATGATATTAAAAGTAAGAGAAGAGATGGCTCTTATTCAAGCAGAATTAAATAGAAATACATAAGAATGAAACATATAAAAATAAATACCCCATTGCAAGCTGTAGCAGGATTTAGTACAGCGGAAGCAGTTATTATCATTACAGGATACCAGTTGAACTTAAATAAATACTTTGGTAGTTCTGCAATGCCTAATTCAACAAATAAATCATTGACTATTCAATATAGTACATACAAATCTTATACAGATTATAATGCAACGGAACAACCAATGCAGTTAAAATCAAGTCTACCATATTATAATGAGCAGGTAGCTGAAAGTAAAAACTCATACACAATTGATGAGCTTTATACGTTGTTAAATACAAAGTTAACAGCATCTGATTATGATGTTGAATTAAATGACGGAGAGGCTGTATAATGGAAGAAAAAGAGTTAACAACAGAACAAGCGCTTCAGGTGCTTTATAACGTTACAGGTCAGGTAAAGATGAATAGAGAAGAGCATAAGTTAATGGAAAAAGCATTTCACGTTATTGTACCAATTGTTATACCACAACAACCTGAGGTATAATATTAAATGAACCATATATAACTTTAATAACACCATTAAGGATTGGTGTATAAATTATAATCCTTGAATTATTCATTTATTAGTAAAAAAGAATACCATTAAAGTTGGTTTAGCCCTGTCATGGATGTGATAGGGTTTTTTACGGCTTGGTTTTTAACGCCCTTAGTTGTAATAAATTAGTGAGTTCTGTCTAATACTGTAATTGAAAATAAAGAATTCGGGGCAATGGTAACTTCAAAAATATACTTTTCTTCAAAATATGATTTGACTATGTGTCCTTTTGTATCTACCTCAGACTTAAAAAGTGTCAATTTACGAGCTAATAACGCTTTATTCAGTAAATCGTATTCGGGTTTATCACAAATAAAATAAACTTCATTGGGCAAGTCCTTATATCGTTTAATAATTAACGAATTATCAGTGTCTCTAAATATTAATAGTACTAAACTATCATTTTTTTTTGATTCTTTTAATTCCCATCCATTTTTAGATATTACTTCTTCAGTTATATCTGCCAATGGGGTATTAACATATTTTATTAATGTGTTTAGCGAAGTAGTTTGTGCTTTGACACTAAACATTAACATTATACATACTATAGTAGTCCCTAATTTTTTCATTGTTGGATAGCGTTTTAGATATTCAAATATAGGGAAACTCTGTTTATGTTTTTACTTATAGCGCTTTTTGCTTTTTTTATGTGTACTACCATCAGCTTTCGATATTTCAATACTTTCTTCTTCTAATAAATTATTAGTTTCACGTTTGTTACGGCTAATTAGTGCCACTCCAATTAGCCCTATAGCTGATATTATTGCGATTAAAATTCCTTCGGTCATAGCTTTTATATTTAGTGTTTGTTTGGTTATGCAAGGATATAATTCTTATGTTCCTTACTATCAGTTTTAAATTTCTTTTACTATCAGGTATCCAATTTGAAATTGATACGACAATTCTCTATAATTTGACTACTAAGCAGGTACTGTAAATCTAAAGCATAATACTTTAAATGAACAACTATTTTCATACAATAATTAAGTTATTAGTAACTATTGTAATTATAGATATTTAAATGTGTTACTGTTGTAAAATGTTATATTGTTATAATACATTTAAACATTTATATATGTATACATTATTATAGTAGTATAATAATAAACTCATTATATTCTCTGTAGGGTGTTTAATGTCCCATAATTGTTGGTTTGGATATATTTAAATTTGAAGTTTACTGTTAGTTCTTTACCTAATATTATCTTATAAATTAGGAAAGCTGGTGCTAATAGGTCACCAATAATTTGTGCAATTTTGAAGTAAGTCATATTTATTTACGTTTAATTTTATATTCTGATTTTCTATTTTTTATTTCTTCTTCTACTAATCGTAACCCTATTAGGTTCAGAAGTGAGGCCTTTACTATAGCAGTAAGTTTTTTTACTTCTCTTTCTTCACCTAAAATCACTAAGTATTTAATTATAGCTTCAATACCAGCTTTACCTAAATTTTGGATGGCAAATATTATTTTTTCATCATCCGACTTCATTTTTTTAAACTGGTGAATACCTATAGTACCTTCATTTGCAATTTTATCTATTTCTGCTAATGTTTTAGGTTCAAGCTCTTCAATAGCTTTATCCAACTTTTTTAAATCCTGTAGCAAGGATGTTCTTAATTCTTTTAGAGTGATTAAAACAGATACATTCGATTTCATGGTGTAAATATACTGTATTATATATGTTACAATGCAATTTGTGGAAAAGTTGCATAATGTAATTTTAAAAACAAGGTTTAAATGCTATTTAAGGCGTATTTATTTTAATATTTTATTTTAATATTCCAATAGCTTTATTCTTGTTGTGTAACAAAGATTGATTGTTGTGTATATGTTATTCAAAGCTATGGTTTATAAATGTGTGCTTGTTATGGTATTTTCTAACAAATAGTGGAGATAATTTTAGATGTATTCTCAATAGTTTGTACCAATACCAATGTGAGGAAGCATGTTAAAATAGCATGATGTAACAACAATGGCATTTGAAAAGGGTAAACCTAAACCAGTTAATGGTGGTAGGAAGAAAGGCACGGTAAACAAGGTAACAGCGGATATAAAAGAGGTTATCACAAAGATAGTAGAACAACGTATTGGGGAATTAAACGCTGATTTGGATACTATGTCTCCAACATCTAAATGGATGATATTGGAGAAGATAATGAAGTTTGCTTATCCAACATTATCAGCCCAAAAGATTGATGCTGATATTAAGCACGATGGTAAGATTAATATAACTGTTAACTATACCACACCTGATAAGGATGGAAAGGCTGGCAGTTGAACGTACAATTAAATCTACAGCTATTACACCCGGCACAACAGGTAATCTATGATAGTAAAGCTTCAAGGGTTATTGCTATGTGTGGGAGGCAATTTGGGAAGAGCAGTCTTTGCATCAATAAGTGCATTGATTACCTCATAGGTCTTAATAATGAATTGAAGGGTGAGAATGTAATGTATATAACTCCCTTCTATAAGTTAGCTAAGAAGTTCTACAGAGATATATTCAAGATATTGAATGATGCTGGGTTAGTTAAATCAAAAAATGAAACTGATTTAATGATAACCCTCATCAATGATTGCTACATCTCATTTTATTCAGCTGATAATGATTCAGCTATAAGGGGAAATAACACTTACACACTAGTGATTATTGATGAAGCCGGCTATCTGGACTTTGAGACACTGTATGCTGATGTAGTTGAACCTATGATTGGCGCTAAACCTAGAGGTCAGATATATATCATCAGCACCCCTAATTCAACCAACGGTTTTTACAAGTACTGGTTAGATGCTAAGAATGGTATGGAAGATTGGGAAGCTTTTAAATTTCCTACATCAGCTAACCCATATTATCCAGCAGAGACATTAGCAAAGATTAAGAAGAATGCAAAGAACCTAAAGAAGTATGAACAGGAATACGAATGTAATGTGTTGTCATCAGCTTCATGCCCTTGGGATAATGCAACAATAACCCGTAATGTTATTACAACACTATCCAATAATCCAACAGTCTGCTATGGCATAGATATAAGTAAGGGTGGTTCTGAACATTCAGATAAAACAGTGGTATATGGCATAGATAAAATTGGGAACTGTACGTATTTGGATAGTTGGAGAATAGATGATTATTCTATCCAAACAGATAAGATTGCCTCATTACCAAAGGGCATACTAAAGGTTATTGATAGTACCGCATTTAGTGCAGGTTCAGTTATCTATGAGCAGTTAAGGAATAAAGGACATTACATTGAAGGGTTTGAATTCGGTGGTGGGAATAAGGCCAAATTGATATACAACTACATTGAAGCTGTTGAGAGAGATAAGGTTAAATACCCACAATCAACAGCTGATGAGATGCAGATATATGAAATAAGATATACCAAATCTGGTAATGCACAATTCGGGAATCAGATAGGTGTGAATCTTCATGATGATGAAGTTACAGCTGGAGCATTGGCCTATGAAGGTTTAAGTAAGTACGTAGGCTATGGAGTAAACAAATGGAAGGGACTATATTAAAATGAATGAACAAATAAATAAACTACCCTCACAATGGAGTGAGTTGAAGTTGAATGAATATATAACAGTTACATCTATCGAATTAACATCTGAGTTGATTGATGAGGTTGATGATGAAGGACTAGCTGTAGCTGACTATCTCATAAAGGTAGCATCAGTATTACTAAATATAAATGAAGCTGATATAAGAGCTGATTTCAATTATGTTGTGAGTATCGTGAATAGATTGAAGTTCATTTTACAACCTCCTGTATTTGATAAGAAATATAAGTCTATATATAAATGGAAGGCTAAAGAGAAGCTAACCTATGATGAGTATATCTCATTGATGCAAATATTAAAGACGGATGATATGATAAAGTCTTTACCGGATATTATAAAGATTATTATAGATCAGGGTTCCCCTGATCCAAATGAGATTGCTGAAATGAATATGGATGAAGTGTATCATGGTTTTTTTTTGCACAAACAGCAACAGCTGAAATCGCTGAAACGTTTGCAAACATCAACAATGAAGAAGTTAGTGAAACAACAACTGAAAGCCCTTTTCAATTGGAGAAGAAAGAACTAAAAGCAAATTACAATAAGGTGTATGGTTGGCATTGGAATGCAAAAGAGATAGCGTTATACTGTAACACCACTTTCCAACTAGTAATGGCATTACCTGCTTTAGAGGTAGCAGGATTATCAGTTTTAATGAAAGCTGAATTCGACTATAAAAATATATAAATGGCAACATTATCACAAGCGCAAGCACAAGCAGAATTTGAATCTAGGTTATCATCATTAGGTACCTCACCAGATGACTTAGTATTTGAGGAATCTGAGTTAACAGCAGTAGAAAAGGTGTTAGGGAACTTCATTGAGAAGATACATATATCAATTGAAGAAGAAGGTTTGAATGGTGGTGGTACTATCAATGATATAAGAATAGAGAGTACAGGTAATGAGGTTGTGGTAACGGCACCAAAGCATTTAGTCTTTCAAGATATGGGTGTACAGGGTGCGGTTATTAAGCAGTATCCAGATTCGCATTTCTCATATATGGAAAAACGCCCTCCAGTAGATGTATTCTTAGCATGGATTAAAGCAAAGAATATCCAATTAAGGAACAATGCAACCTATGGAGGTGAGGAATCAAAATTTAAAGACCTCACTGAAGAAGAACAACAGCTTCAAGTTGCATGGGCAATCAGTACAAAAATATATAGAGAGGGTTTTAAACCACGACATATTTATAGTAAACACATTGATAGTTTAATATCAGATTTAGAGAATGAGATTACAGGTTTTGCCATCCAACAATTGGTGCAAAATATTAACATAAAGCCACAGGCTAATCAAGTGAGGAGATAAGATGATAGATATAATTAATAGTTGGATGACTTCTTTCAATCCATCAGATGAAGAAAAGGAATTAGCAGATAAGAGGTTAGGTATATGTAATGAATGCCCATTTAAGAAAGAATTATTAGGTGTAGCATTATGCGGTGAATGTGGGTGCCCATTGAGTAAGAAGGCTTATTCTCAATACGGTTGTCCCCTACAGAAATGGTAACCACAATCACCTAAATCCTATGCTTAAAATCGTAGTTTTTAATGACTTTGTAAAATATCTTTAAACAACTTTAAGTATATTGAATTTATATTAAAAAACTTAACGCAATTATAAAAGATGAATTACAACTTATTAATTACAACACTGGATAGAAGACCAGCAATGGCATGTTTAACAATTGCTAATCCTAAAAATCCCATTCAAATAGACTTTCATTTCAAAGCTGATTTTAATCTCGACATTGAATTGATACATGTGTACTTTGATGGGTATAACTTTAAAGTGACTACAGGCAGAGGTGAGGAACTTTCAATTGACAATGATGTAACCCAACAGTTACTCTCTCATGCTTTAATTTTTATTAATGATTTAGAGATTAGAAATTTAACTGATACTGAAATTTCCAAAATTCGTGAATCTGCATTGGATGAATTTACTAAATATAGTATGGCTGACTTTGTGGGAGATATTCATGAATACGAAATTAATTTTGGAAGAAAGGATTATGTCGTCTTGATGATTAAAAATAGTGATGACGTTTGGGAAGCAAGTACTGTAAGCAGAACAGTAGTAATACCTAAAGAATAACAGAGGATAATTTTTAATTCATAAGGGTTAGGGTGATTGCTCTAACCTTTTTTATTGATAGTATAAGATAGAATTGGTTCGGGTATGACAATACCTAAAAAAAGAATCAATGGCTATAAATATTATAAAAACACCTGAACTATATACACCAGCTGGTAACCAGATAATCTATCAAATCACTGATGATAATGTAAACCTAGTTTACTACAAAATAAATCTGTACGATGAAGTTACTTATCAGAAAATTTCATCTCTAAATATTTATCCCACTCCAGCATATAGAAATGGTGCCTTCATTAATTTGGCTTCAATTCTACAGAACTATGTGAAGACTACTATTAAAAAGAATGATACCATAATTGAAAGTCTTAATGGTGACATTATTAATTACAGGATAGACATTTTTAAATATACCAAAAATAGTAATGGTGATATATCATGGGCACCACAACCTGCGATACCATCTAGATATGTATTTAATGGAAGTGTACCACGTGTATCATTTGATTCTTATGACTACACTAAACTGGTGTGTACCACTTCTAACACAGGTAAGTTCTTAACCCATAAACCAGATAAGTCTTCAATCAAATTCTGGGGTACGGAGTATCTTTATTTCATTAGCCATAGCAACCGAATTACAAGCGCTGTATTCAACTTTGGTTACAAGGGAGGTAATGTTATTACCAAAGAATTTGCTGTTGCTACAGGTACTATAATGGGACGTGTCAACGTATCTCCACGTGCATTCACTAGTAATAATATTGAGGTTAATGATTTGGAATATTTTACTGTTCAGCTCTTCAATGGAGTAACACCAGTATCAGAAATTAGAACCTATGTAGCTGATAAGTTTCAATGTAATGCTCAACCTGTCAACCTAATCTGGAAGAATGAAATAGGAGGAATTGATAGTTATACTTTTCAGAATCCAAAAGAGACATTATCAGTTGAAAGGACTAATATTAAGGTTAATCCGTATCATATTAACCAGTCAGGATATTATTCAAATTCCAATGATAACATCTTTAAGAGTGATAATCAGATAATCAATGTAACGGATAAGAGTACTTACTCAGTGGTATCAGACTGGTTGACTAATGATGAATACAAGTGGTTAGCGACCATAATTAAATCAAAGCAGGTTTATGTTGAATTGACTGATGGTAAGTTATTACCAGTACAGTTAAATGATTCATCAATTAGGATTGAGAACACTAAATATTCAAATAGTCCTTTACAGTTAACTATCAATTTTAGTTGTGAGTCAGGACTTAATATATCATGGAATGAGTCACAGCAATTTCCAGATAGAGTTGGTATGGTTGGCTTTAATTATCCAAGTGGGATATTAAATCAGGTTACTGCATTTGAATATGTGGTAGGTAATAATGGGGAGGTAATTATATAATGGCTGATATTCTTAAAAAGTTAATTTTAGATAAAAATCTAACACTAAAGATTGGAGATTTTACTGCTGGAAAGAATGGTACATTACTTATTGAACAGGATGAAATTGGTGGTTATGATTTAATATTGCCATCTGAATTAAAGTATCGTGGGGAAGTGAAATTAAATAAGTTACCTCATCAGTTAACCCTTATTAAATGGGTAATCGATGATGAAGGTGTGTTGTTCTCTGTATCTTATCCGGGCGGTTCAGGTGGGGGTAACGTTGACCTTTCAAATTATTATAATAAAGGCCAAGCAGATTCATTATTTTATCCATTGATACAGAATCCTGCTGGATATATTACTCAATCGTGGGTGCTGAATCAAGGATATATAAAAGGCGAATATGATACACTGGATTCAGTACTGAAGCGTGGTAACATAAGTGCTGAGGATATGACTGTGACGGGTAAGGTTACTTTATCAAAGGAGCTTATTATTCCAACAACTGCACCAGCAGTTAATTCTGATGGTAATATATGGGTAGGTTCAAATGGAAGTACTTCTACACCGGCACCTGTTATTTCTTATCTAAATGATTTAGCTGATGTTACTTTAGGTAGTATTCTTAATAATCAGGTGTTGATGTATGATACTCCTTCTGGTCAATGGATAAATAAGACTATCAATATTGATGTAGATTTTGGTAACTTTTATACAAAAACACAGAGTGATTCCAAGTATAAAACTATTGGATGGGTACCTTCATGGGCAGAAATAACTGATAAACCTTCAACCTTTACACCATCTTCACATACACATTCATTTGCTGAGATAACAGGAAAGCCAAATTCAATTTCAGGTTTTGGAATTTTGGACGCTTATGTAAAAAGTGAAGTATATAATGCTATTGAAAGTGATGCCAGATATAAGACTATTGCTTGGTTGCCTTCATGGTCAGAAGTACAATCTAAACCTACAAATTTATCTCAGTTCACAAATGATTTAGGTAACTACGGTAATTGGATAACTAAAGCACAAGGAGATACTTACTATACACCTATCAACAGCGAGACATTGAATTCAGTGGTAACACGTGGAAATTCAACATCTTTACCAGTCGTTTTAGGAGGTAAAACATCAGTAACTAATCAATTAATCATACCAACTACTGCACCATCAGAAATAACTGATGGCTCAATATGGGTAGGTACAGGTTCAGGAGGTGGTAAACCCACACCTATTATAGGTTACCTTAACGATTTACAAGATGTAACCTTGGGTAGTATTTTAGACAAGCAGGTGCTGATGTATGATACCCCTACTAACCAATGGATAAATAAATCAATAACGCTTGATGTGGATTTATCACCCTACGCTTTAAAAAATGGTAGCAATTCTACAGGTACTTGGGGAATAAACATTACTGGTACATCTGCGCTATCTTTTAATTCAGGCCAATGGAATGGTTATGACTTTGATAAGTCTAATGCTTATGGTTCTGGATTCGATTTAATATTTGGAAGAACAACAGGATTGAATGAAGCTAGGTTGATTACACAGGCTGGAATGCAAAATTTTGTAGGCACAAATAACGGGTCAACTTTAAATAACAATATTTCAGGTAAAGCAGAGTATGCAGGGAATGTAGATAATGGTTCTTCTAGAATGGCTTTTGAATGGCAGGATGGTGGTGCTCAACCCACTTGGGTATGGGGTTCTGTTGTTTCTGGAATCGCTAAAGTTTATAATCCTTCTAATTTTAATGTCAATAGTGCTGTTTACTGGGGTGGTAGAAGTGCTGAATTAAACAATGCTTCGGTAACAACATTTGCACCCGTAGTAATTGACGGTTCAGATGGTAAGGGTAAGTTAGGAGTTGATACTCAATTCAAAACTTGGTTAGGTTTAGGTGCGAATGATACCAGAGATACATTTTTAAGAGTAGCTCCTGATAAGTCTACAGTTCAAAACGGAAACTTCGCTATAGGTAGTCATGAGGGAAGAAACTTTATTCAATCTCATGGAGGACAACCATTAGATATAAATCCTTTAGGGAATGTAGTCACTATAAATGGTACTCCAACTGGTTCATTTACTTTTAGAAACTCAATCAACGGTAATGAAGTAACAACAAACGTTGGGACAGCAGTTGCTGATATAGGTGTTGCAAAACTATTAAGGTGGAAAAATTATGGTGACGGTCATGTTATCTTTGATGCTTCACAAGGAACAGCACCAAATGGAACAGCACATAATCAATCAAATGCAGAGCAACCTTGGAGCCCTTCTTATCCATCATTGATGGGATGGAATGGTTCATCAACTTATGGTGTAAGAGTTGATAGTGCTAGGATTGCAGACGCTAGTTTAGACACTTGGGATGCAGTATTAAGTAGAGGCTCGACAGCATATAGAAGTATTACAATAGCAGGTGATAGAACTATACATTACAATAACAATGATAACTCAGTTGCAGCTAGAGCAGATAACAGAGGGGAGACTTTACATCAATTCATGCTTAGGTACGCTGATGGAGCTACAAGAGCTTGGTCGGAATCTTGGTTTGATGGCACCAGTTATCACAATGCTTATGCTTCAAGTTTCGGATTTAATTTTCAATCAGGAGTATATGTTGCAGGTAGCTTGCAAGTTAACGGTACATTGAGTGGTTCTAGAGGTATCTTTGGTTACGATGCAGGATACCAAGGAGGGGTGAGTGCTTCTAATTGGTTTAGAAGTAAAGATGCTACAGGTTGGGTGAATGAGTCCTACGGTGGTGGTGTTTATATGAGTGATTCATCTTGGGTTAGAGTTTACAATGGTAAAGGATTTTGGGCTGATAATCAAATTAGAGGTACCGAAGTCATTAGTCAATACGCTGGTTTCAAATCAAATAATTTCACAGGCCTTGCAGGAGATTACGAAATAACTGGAACAACTGATAAAATCATTTGGACTATTGGTTCTTCTTGGAATGCTATTGCAAGTATGTATGGTATAGGTTATCAATACTATACCAAGTACGGTACTGACCATAGTATAGTATTTAGAAATGCTGGAACTGTTAAAGCTTCAATCGCTCTGAGTAGTGGTAATGCTTTTTTTGATGGTCGTATCTCAGGTGGAGAAGTTAAAGCTAGTACTAAAATGATAATTCCAATATCAGCACCTTCTGTAGTTGAAAATGGTTGCATCTGGATTGCATAACTATATGTTGGCTTCAAGTGAGGCCAGCATCTTTCAATCTTCTTTTCTCAATACCTAAAAAAAGAAATCTATGCCAGCACCGCAATCAGCTTATTTTATACCCACTTTTAATTGTTTCATGAATTCTTTGGTGCAACACCAAAGGGCAATAACTACCGATACTACCGCTATTTTGAAATCTAGATTTTATCTGGATGACCTGTTGCAGACAACAGATGTAAATGGGGATGTTGGGTTTACGGGTATATGTTATCCAAATACCTTTAATTATAATATGCATAACACCAATCGAATTGGTAATGCAAGGCATAAAGATGGCGTAGTATTTAATGATGCTGGATTGAATACTTTAGGTATTACAAAGGTTGATAATATTCTCACAACATATCCAAATAGGATTAGACTAATAAGCACATCAACCAGTTCTTATTTTGATGGTTCAACTAGAGGCTATCAGATTAGCGTTAATGGTGGTGCTTGGTTAGATGGGGGGTGGACTTATCCATCTTTCAATTCAAAAGAAACTGTAACCTCACAAGACTTAATAGGTGCAGGTGCGAAATACAACGACCAGATTAGGGTACGTAGTTACATTGTTAATCCCGAAGGTACGTATTATTCAGACCCTGTAATATTCTATGCTTCTGATGTATTGTTTAGTACTAACATGTTAAATACAAACTCAGCCTGTGCTAATAGTGGTAATGAGATTGAAATATTTATGTTCCAAGAAGATTTTTATAAACTAGAAAACTTACCAGTAGGTGAGAGCGTGACATCAGGTATATACGCTTGGAAAGATGAAGCTTTCACAATACCGATTATTGACGGATGGTATAGACCAACGGGAGACTTAATCAACTACTATTCATATTATGTAGTAGGTGGTGAGTTTACATTAAGAAACTTCTGTAATACGCCTCCAGCTAGTAATAGTATGTATGTATATATGGGTGGTGGTGACCCTTATGGTGCTTGCCATTGGAGTGATGACTTTACGCTTGTTTGGATTTATTTATATCACCAAGGTGATTTAATAGTAGGTCAAACAGTTATGTATCGTGACGCTTATTATAGTAACGTTGCTAATCAAGGTTTCTATAGTGATATGGGTTCATATCTTTCTATAGGAGCAAATGGAATTGTTCAGGAATTTGGAAGTTGTTTCTAATAAAAAAAGGGAAGAGGAAATTAATCCTTTACCCCTTCATTATAATCCCCCTTGGATTATGGTTATTTTTTACTTACTCTAGTTTTTCTTGGTACTGCCAAGTCAGGAGCTGATTGAAGACCTAAAATAGTTTCAATCGTGGTTCTGTTCTTATCATAATCCGCTTTAATAACTGAAAGTTGGTCTAGCTCTTTTTGCAGTTTTGCAATTTCGTTTTTAACTCTTTCAATTTTATTATCGATTAATACTTCAATTGATTTTTCTGCTGAAACTGATTTTGGACGTGCCATATTATTTATTTTTTTAAGGTATGTATCAAACATACATAAAATACAATACTAAATAAAATAAAAAACTATGTTTCAAATTTATTTAGAAGATAAAACTAACAATCAATATACAGAATTAGATGTTGAAGATATCGATTTTACAACGGTATATTCTGTTGCAGATATTAAAGATATTTCAAGTAAGACTGATACCATAACCAAAAATTTAAAATTCAAAGGTACAACCAGAAATAATCATGCTTTTGGTTATGCATTTCACTTAAATAAAAATATAGATGAGTTGAATACTAATCTTTTATTTTACAATTATAATCCACAGAATTTAGTTGACTGTAAAGTTTACGAAGATTCTGTATTAATCACCAGAGGTAGTTTAAGATTGATACAGACCACTACTGATGTTAATGGTAATATTACCTACGATTGTATCATAACAGGTGACGTTATTCAATTTAACAGTCTTATAGGTGATTTGAAATTAACAGATTTGGATTTATCTGATATGAAGCACTTATATAATTCCATTAATATTTATAATACTTGGGATGCTGTAAAAGGTGAGAGGTATGTATATCCAATAATAAATTATGGCACTAATTTCAAATCAAATTATGATGTTAATGCATACAATTATGTATACAACAGGAGGGATTTTAAACCTGCTATGTATGTTAATGAAATCTTTAAAAGAATATTTTCAAATGTAGGTTTCAAATATGAAATTAAAGGAGATGATGTTTTTAAAGATTCCTTTAAGAAGCTTATTCTCTTAAATAACGATGAAGAAGCTGTTACTAAAATTGAGAACTTTTATAATTTTTCAATGACCAGCGGTCAACCATACGGTGATGGAACATTGAAAGATACTAATGCAAAAAATGAGACTATCTATTTGAAATACAATGGATATGATTCAAGTTCGTATTTTACAGCCAATTCTGAATGGACTCGTAATCATTGCGATAACTCACTTTTCAACGTCACTACGAATTTTAAATTTGATGGTAATGCACACGTTGATTTTAATTTAAATTATGCACCTACATTTCCACCATTAGCCAATGGAACAAAATGTATTATTAGCTTACAGCTTGTAAAACGTGGTTATACAAAGAACGTAACAGGTAACTCTGATAATAATAACAGTTTTTATTATAACACATCATTCGCTGTCATAGCCCAAACGAGTCGTGAGTATATATCACCATTGACTTTTAATAATATAAAATTTGATTTAGAATTTAAGGATGTTGAATTAAAAGAGACGGAACAATTTGCCCTTAGAATATCTATTGATAATGTATCAATTGCCAATGCATCCAACTATTTTAACATAAATTCTTCTTCATTAAATATGACAAGGGGAACAGTTGAATACAAATTTGGTGATGAAATAACACCTACACTACCTGCTGAAACTAAGCAATTAGATTTTCTAAATTCAATCAGGAAGTTGTTTAATTTTTATGTGTACGCTGATAAAGATGACCAGAAGAAAATCATATTTGAAAAGTATGATGACTACTATTCACTTACAGATATATCTGAACTTAAAAGTAATGCAATAGACTGGACAAAGAAAATCAATCATTCATCTTCTTTTACCGTTAAATCTAATATCGACATTCCCAAAAATTATAATTTCAAGTTCAAAACTGATGGTGATTTTCTGAATGATAATTATAAGAAAAAATACAATATTGGTTTTGGAGATTATAACTTAACTGATTCATCTGGTATCACTGAAAAGAAGGATGTTGAAGTGTTGTTCTCAGCTACACCAACAGTCAGAATCAGTAATTTTCCTGTTGATATTCCAATGATTTATAAACTAAATGGTGCCAGCATTGAACCAGTAAAAAATAATCTAAGACTTCTTTATTATAACGGTAAAGTCCCTACTAAAAAATATTGGGTTGGATATGATATTTATAATTCTGGGAATAACAGTTATTCATTTGGTATTAATGAGACAAAAACTGAAGCTGGTGTAGCATATAGTTATTTATTGGATAGTGATTTGAAAGTAGTAGGCGATTTGCATTTCTATAAACCCTATGAAAAATATGATGAAATATCTGAATCTTCCAATGTAAAATACTCTTATGATAATTACATCAACCAGATTACTGAGCTAACTAATCCAAATGTAATTTATGTTGAATGTAAGGCTTATTTAACGCCAAATGATATTAATAATTTAGACCTGAAAATACCAGTCTTCATTGATACAGGTACAAATGGATATGCTTATTTCAAAGTACTGGAAGTAAGTTATACCTCTTCTGATTCCCCTACAAACTTAAAGCTACAAAAGATTGCTATATAACAATACCTAGAAAACGAATTAGGTAATGTCAGATAATGAAAGAAATATACTAGTAAGGGTAACCACAGACACTGAATCTGTAGCATCAGGTGTAGCTCAGGTTAATAATGAGCTGGGTAAAATTCAGGTTCCCGTTGAGCAGGCTAAAAGCTTCAAAGCTCAATTGAAAGAAGCACGTGAGCAAGCAATGGCCTTAGCTCAGGCAGGTAGACAGAATACTCAGGAATACCAAAATGCAGTAGCTACGATTGCTGAGCTTATAGACCAGCAAGATGTCTTAAATAGGGAAATTACTGCAATGGATGCCGGAAATAAATTCCAAGGTCTGGCAAAAGTGGCTGGTTTGGGAGCATCAGCAATAGGTGGTATGACGGGTGCGCTAACACTTTTTGGTGTATCAGCAGAAAATGCAAATGAATCCATTGCCAAGCTCCAGAGTATTCAGGCAATTATTGGATTAATCGATGTGTGGGGAGACTCTATTGATATCCTTACCCCATTCTTAACCAGAATTGGATTGATTACAGTAGCTACATCAGAGCAAATTGCTGTTCAGGAAGCTCAAATAAGCGTTACGAACGCTAATAATGTTGCAACATTAGCTCATAATGAATTAATAGCTTCAAATATTGCATTGGAAAATGCTAGAATAGCTGTTCAGACTGCCTTACAAGAAGTGCAATCTGCTGGTATTTCAGGTGCAGATGAGTTGAATGATGCGGAATCGGCCTATGCTGATGCGCTTCACGCTCGTGATGTGGCTACTCAAAGGGTAACAACAGCTACTCAGGGTGTAAATACAGCTACAACTTCACAAACGGCACAAACAAATGCATTAACAACCGCAACAGAAGCTAATGTTGTAGCAACAAATACTGGTTCTAAAGCTTTAAAAGGCTTAAAAATGGGCTTATCAGCACTTGGAATAGGGTTAATTATAACTGCTATTACTATGCTTGTGACCAATTTTGATGCTATTAAGGAGGCTGTATTAAAGTTTATCCCCGGCTTGAAAATGGTAGGTGACTTCTTTACCAAAATAGTAAATACAGTAACTGATTTTGTAGGTATTACAAGTGATGCTACGAGGGAATTAGACCGATTTACAGAAGCTTCAAAGCGTAGCAATGAAATGATGGGTTATCAGATTCAGAGGTTGGAAGCCATGGGTGGAAAAGAGACTGAAATTTATGAACTAAAGAAAAAGCGTACTAATAATGAATTGGAAATGCTTAGGAAAAAGCTTGCTGTTGAAGGGAAGTTAAATGTAGAAGAGTATAAGCAGTTTAAGGAACTTAAAATTAAAAAAGAGGTTGAAGACCTTAAAGAGGTAAAGCGACTAGATGATAACGCCAAAAAGGAGCAGGAGAAATTAAAGGCTAAGAATGATAAAGCAGTAGCCACAGCAAAAGCTTTAGCTGATAAGGCGAAAACAGCAAGAGATGCTGAGAACAAGACTTTAAAAGATAATTTAACATCTGCTCAAAAGGTAATTGATGATAGTACCAGAACAGCTTTAGAAAAATCTGAAAATGATATTAAGTTAAAATATCAAAAGGAAATAGAGTTAGCTGAGAAAAATAAGCAGTCTACTATTGAGCTAGAAAAAGCTAAGGAAATAGAGTTAAGTGCTGTTAGGGTTAAGTCACTGGAAGAGTCGGCAAAGAAATTAAAAGAAACTGAAGACAGGCTTAAAAAGGAAGCTGATGATAATTTCAAGGCATCTACTGATGCTGATGTATTAAACGCTGAAAATGGAAATATTGTCAATGAAGGTGACACGCCTGAAGTAGCTACACAAAAGATTTTTAATATTGAAGATGCAAAGCTAACCGCTACCAGAGAGACATTTGAAAGAAAGAAGTTAGAATTAGCTGGACAAAATGAACAATTGAAATTACTTCAAGCTCAATTTGATACTGAAGTTACGATGATTGAAAATGATGGTGCTGAGAAAAGGAAAAAGATTGCTGAATCAGAAGCCGAAGCGAAGCAAGCCATTAGAAATAACGAGCTGGATGTGTTAGGTCAATTTGGTGGGGTTCTTAAACAGTTAGGAGAAAAAAATAAAGCTTTAACCATTGCTGGAATTATTGCAGAGCAGGCTTCATCAATTGGTAAGATTGTGATGAACACCAATATAGCTAATGCGAAAGCTATTGCTAGTTCTCCGCTCACCTTGGGACAACCTTTTGTAACCCTTAATACGGTTAGTGCTGGTTTAGGTATTGCTTCTTCTTTAATGGCAGGGCGTAAAGCTATTGCTGATATTGGTGGTTCAGGTGGTGCTTCTTCTGCTGGTTCTGCAATGTCTTCAATAACGAATGCTTCTGCTCCAACTATAACATCATCTCAGACCAATAGAAGTGAGTCAACACAAGATGTAAGAGTTGTTAATAATCCAGCATCCGCTGTATCTGAACAGCCTACTTTAATTAAGGCATACATAAGTAACAATGATTTAGAATCTGAAAGAGCAAAAAGCACATTTTTAAACTCCATAAATAAATTTTAAATATTTCAATTTTTTTACCCTCATCTATTCATTTAGGTGGGGGTTTTTTATTGTCTTTTTTTTGGAACAATACCAAGAAAAATGGTAGACAAATTAAAAATATATGAACTAGGCATTGATGAGTTCTCAGATGCTTTAGTTAATGCAGTCGCACTTACAGGTAATCCTGCTCATGAATCATTATTTCTCGCTTTTAATTCAGATAAATCTACATCAATATCCTTTAGTGTTGATGATGATAAGAAAGAATTAATAGGTGCAGCTATGATACCTAATATTCCAATTTTCAGAAAGGCTAATGAAGTAATTAAAGAAGACCATTATGTGAAATTTTCAATTGAAGATATCCGTAAAGCTTCAATGTTATTTTTCAAAAATGGCTATCAGAATAATCTCAATATAGAACACACATCAACCGATGCTAAGGCCTATATATTTCAAAGTTACATAATTGATACTGATAAAAATATGATGTCACCTATTGGCTTGGATTTACCAAATGGTACTTGGGTTATCGGTGTAAAATGTGATGATGAAGATGTATTTAAAGCAGTTAAAGAATTAAAAGCTGGGTTCTCAGTTGAAGGTTTATTTCAATACAAATTTCAGAATGAAGAAGATGGTGATAATGATGTGGTATCTCTTATTGAAGAAATAAATACAATACTAAAAAAAATAAAATAAGAATGAAAAAAGATACAAAAAGTCTATTACAAAAGTTTCTTCATCAATTGAAATTTAGTTTATCTGAACAAGTGTTTGAGGTGGCTAATCTTAAAGATAGTGAAGACTTAATTCAATTATCAACACGTGAGGTTGGAGCAGATGTAATGTTAGGTGAAAATGATGGTAGTGTACCTGCACCAGATGGTGATTATGAATTGTCAGATGGTTTTAGATTTAAAGTTTCTGAAGGTAAGATTTCTGAAATTTTAAGTGAAGAAATTGAAGATACAGTTACTGAAGAAGTGGTTGAATTAGCTGATGAAGAAGCACCAGTTGAGGATAAAGGTAATGAAGAAATTGATGCACTTAAAGCTGAGATTGAAGCCCTAAAAGAAGAGATTAAAGCACTTAAAGATAAGCCAGAATCAGCAACTAAGGAAGATGTTCAGAACTTCCAAAGTCAGGTTAAAGAATTGAATGATACGTTCAAATTATTAGCCTCAATCCCTGTGGAATTCTCCAAAGTGGATAACACCCCAAAAGCAACAAATAAAAAGCAAGATGACTTAGCAAAATTGGCTAATGCACTTAAAAAATAGTGTACCGATTTATCGATACATAAAACAATACTAAAAAAATAAAATAATAAAAATGGCATTTAACGCAAACGCTCTAACAGAGCAAGTAAAATTAGAAGATGGATTTAAATTAGCAACAAAAGCAGTAACAGAATCTAAGTTAGCAAAAAGTTTAATTGGAAGCGGAAACTTTCAAGCTGGTGTAATTACTAAAGCGCCTATTTTGAAATTATCTACAGACGTAGTTTTTCAAAAACAAGGTTGTGGTCGTGTAGCAATTGGTGATACAGTATTTACTGAAAAATATGTAGAGGTTGCATCATTAGCAGTATATAAAGATATCTGCTACAAGAACCTAGAAGGTACTTATATGGCTCAGGCATTAGCTAAAGGCGATGACCCTGAACAGGCTATTCTTGATGGTACAATCACTAAACAAATTTTAGATAAAGAAATTGCTTTAGTAAATGAAGCAGTTGAGAAAGCTTTATTCTTAGGTGATATCACCTTAACTGGTGCTACCAATGCAAACCTTAATAAGTTTGACGGAATCAAAAAACAAGTATCAGCAGTATCAGCAACAACTGTAGCAGGTGCAACAGTAATTGAGAAATTACAAGCATTATATATGGCAATGCCGGAAACTGATAGATTGAAAGAAGATGCTTATATCTTCATTTCAGATTCAATTTTTGAAGAATATAAATTAGCTCTATGGAATAAGAATATGTTCCGTGAAGATGGTAATACTACTTTAGCTGGTACTTCAATCAAGTTATTCCCTACATCAGGCCTTAATGGTACACGTGAAGTATACGCTTTGAGATTAGAGAATTTACAATTGGCTTTCAATGGTTCCCCTGAGACTACTGATTTTGATTTGTGGTACTCAAAAGACGATAATATTTTCAAGCAAAACACTTATTTCTCAGTAGGTATCTCAGTGATTTTCCCTGAAGATGTAAGAAAAGCAACTGTATAATTTTAAACAGTTAACATAAATAAAATAGAAGGGTAGGTAAAGTTTACTTACCCTTTTTTATTAAAAAATATAAAAAATAAATATAAAAAAATATGGCTTGTTCAAGTTTAATAACATTGGTAAAAAATTGCGGTTCTGAAGGACTAATTGCCGGTGTTCAAAAATTATATATGGTATCAGCAAATGACTTAATTTCAGTATCAGGAAGTACTGGTGCTAGTTATTCGGTAGATACTAATGGTATCGTTAATGCAATTGGTTTAGGTGCAGAAAAGAAATTTGTTGAGATTGGTATTATCAAAAATACAACTGGTTTAAATGAAGAATTTACGATTAATGAAAATGGTACTAACTATAGTACCGAAACGTTAACATTGAAATTAGCGGATATTACCGTTGAAAATAAAAAATTCGTTGACTCAGTTAGAGGTCAGGAAGTAGCAGTTATTGTAAAATCCAGAACTGGTAAATTCTACACCGTTGGATTAAACGGGCTGATGAAATTATCAGCATTATCTGGTGGTTTAGGTTTAGCAGAAGGCGATGATATTGGATATAATTTAACGTTTAGTGGTGTATCTCAATCAGGTATTCAATTAGTTGATGTTGCAACCGTGGCTACCTCAATAGCTTAAAAATAAAAAGTAATTTCTATTACTTCTATAACCCCTTGCATATTAATTTATGTCAGGGGTTTTCTTTTTGATGACTGTGTTACAATACTTAAAAAAAAGTAACACTAATGGTCATTAATAAAACAAATGAAATCAATAAACTAATCATAACTAAAGAGCGTGAATATTTCAATTATTCAATTCTTTTCTATAGTGATTTCTCCAAAGTTTCAACATCAATAAATGTATTTGATTTATCAACTAATCGTAGATATTATGAGTTTAGTTTATCTAATAATGATGTTGAATTAATTGAAGTAGGAAAGTTGAATTATTCCTTAATAGGTGACGGTGTTACAATTAAAAATGGTGTTGCGACTGTAAAAGGTTTAGCTGTACCAGTTCAGGTTATTAAAACTGAACAAACCGAATTTATAACACTGAAATATGAGCAATAATAAAAGTAATAATTTATCGACTTTTAATTTTAAAATACACATACCATTAGCTATAGAAACTATTCCGATTGACGATGCTAAGCACGTGATTTGGGGTAAAGATAACCTGTATCCTGATTATCTATTGTCACTGTATCAAAAGTCTCCTATACACGCTAATATCATTAACCAGAAGGCTATACATTTAGTTGGTGAGCAGTTGACGAATAAATTGACCAATAGGAAGTTTGATATTAAGCCTAATGCATCCGATACAATTGACTTATTTTTAGATAAATTGGTGAAGGATTATTTAATCTTTAATTCCTTTGCCATTGAAGTTAATTTTAATGCTTTTAATCAACCTATTGCATATAATTTCATACCATTCAATAAAATCAGGTTAAATAAGTCAAAAACCACAATTTTTTATTCTGAAGATTGGTCAAAAAGAAAGGATATTATCACTTATGATAGATATTTAGCTGGGAAAAATTACACGGATGGAAAATCTAGAGTTTATTTATATGAAGGATATATTCCTTCATTAAATAACATATACTCAGAGCCGGAATATACTGCACTGAAAAAAGTATTAGCTACGGATATTGCTATTATTGATTTTAATCTGAATCAAATTCAATCTCATTTTTCTGTATCTACTTTGATTACCTTTTTCATGGGGGAAGATATTGACCCTGAAATTAAAGGTAGTATTTCTAGGAAATTGGAAGAGTCTTTTTCTGGTGAAAATGGTAGAAAATTCATGCTGGATTTTCAAACTCCAAACGGCAAGTCCGCTGAAATTCAAAATATTTCAAGTGGAGACTGGAATGATGCTTTCTTAACTATTAAAGATGCCACTGAAAGTGCCATTTATGAAGGTCATCAAATTACTTCACCTGCTTTATTCGGTGCTAAATCTGCTGGTCAGCTTGGTAGTAGTCAGGAACTAGAAAATGCCTATGAAATCTGGTCAGGTTCTTATTTGAGGACTAAAAGAAATCAGTTAGAAAGTGCTTTAGCTGAATTATTTGGTGTACAGGTTGAATTTAAGCATAAAGCTCTATTTATGTCTCAATTAGATTTAGCTACCAAAGAGAAGGTTTACACTATTGATGAACTCAGAAGTATAGACGGATTAAAACCATTACCTGACGGTTCAGGTAGTAAGCTTATTTCTCAGATGTCCGCTGGTTCTGCACCTGCTCATTTTTGCAGTCATTTTTCCAAAGATGAATTAGTGAAGACAGAGTTGACTGAGGAAGATTATGATAAAATAAAAGATTTAGGGTTATCATCAGATGAATTTGAAATTGTACAGGAATTTAAATTTTCTAAAGAAGATGACATTGCTACTTATTTAATTGAAAATGATGTTAAAAATCTGACTTATGAAGAGATAGTAGCCAGACTTGCCGAAGAAGATATTGAGACTGATGTTAAAGAGCTAAAAGAAACTCTTACTAAGCTACAGGATTCAGGATTAATTAAAGTAACTGATGTTGCTGGTAAAGAAAATAGAATAAAAGTTGTACCAGTAAATGCACCGGATATTCCAGATAGTAGGGAAATACAAGTGATGTACAAGTATGAAAAAAGGAAGAATATTGAGGGGGAAATTTTAATTGACACTAGCAGACAATTTTGTAGGAAGGTAGTTGAAAATGATAAGTATTATTCAAGGGCTGAGATTCAGTCAATGTCAGATATTTTCGGATATGACATTTTTAAATTCACTGGTGGCTACTACACTAATTCTACCACAGGTGAACATACACCTTACTGTAGACATCAATGGACTGCATATAAGGTAGCTAGAAAGAAAGGGAATAAATAATGAAATTATTACTAATTGACGAAAAATATATCAAAGAAAACAGTGCTATTGAGCTAAATGCGAGTGGTAAAGTGCTGAATACGATTATCTGGGATATCCAGAAGAATCTGCTAAAAAATATATTAGGGAAGACATTATACACAGAGTTATTGAAAGAAGCTAAAATGAAAAATGATGATGAAGCTTACATTATCTCTGAATCATCATCTGAGTTGCTTTTTGACTACGTGCAACCCTATTTACAAGCTTCTACGCTGACTGAATTCATTGTATTGAATAGTTACAAGCTTTCAAATAAAGGTGTACTTAAACTGTCTGATAATAACGCTAGTGCCCTTAGTGCTGATGAATTGGAGTATTTTAAAAACTTCTATGATAATAAAAAGAATGTTGCCGAAAACAACTTAAAGGAATTTATCAAATGTGATGAGGATATAACAGCGCCAGATGCTGACTTAAAGAAAACCACAGGTATAGGCTGGTATTTGGATTCAAATAATTTTGATGATTTCTATTATAGAAATTCTGGTAAAAATAAATATTTATAATATGAACCTGAACCAAGTAAGCTTTATTATAAATGACTTCTTTGATAGTCATTTACAGGTGAATACTATAATGAATGGTAATGCAAAGGATTTTATCGCCAAGAGGGATAAGGAATATTTTGCTGTAAACTATGAGTTTATCAATTCTGGCATCAACGGTAAAATAATGAATTTCAATTTCAGTATCACTATTGGTGACTTATTGAATGAAGCGCATGATAATGAGAATAACATCTTTTCCGATTGTCTAACAATTGCAGAAGACTTCTATACATATATGGCAGATGTAAATGGGGTAATTTTTAATAAAAGCTCTAACATTCAAAAATTTGAAGATGGTGATGGTGACCGCATAAGCGGGATTACTTTCAATATCCAATTAGGTGTAATACGAAGCCAGAATATTTGTGTTCTGCCATTAGAGTCAGATGAAGTACCACCAATTAACGCAAATAGGGCTTTTACCTATCAATTCCCTTACAATTTAGACTAAAATGAACATTAATATACAAGACAAAAATACAGGAGATAGCCATAGTGCAGGGGAATTTAATCTTTTTAAACAGGCTATCAATTCAAAAGCAGATAGAACGGAGTTAGAAGCTGAGACTGATGCTAGGTTACAGACAGAGTTAATATTTGAAGCTGGTTTTCAGACTAAAGTCAATAAAACCGATTATGCTGTTGATAAACAAGCTTTCATTGATGAAGATTTTAGACTAAATCAACTAATTCAAAATCTTACTGGTGTTGATTTAACTGATTATTTTACTAAGACAGAATCAGATACTAAATATCAGGTTAAAGGTGATTATTTGACAGTCGTAGACTGGTCAATGATTTCGAATAAACCTGTGATACCTTCTTTAACAGGATATTCAACCGAAGCATGGGTTGAAGATAAAGGATATCTTACTTCTGTAAGTTGGAATATTATAGCCGATAAGCCTCAATTATTTTCCGGTGCTTATTCAGACCTTATAGGTTTACCTACTATTCCTTCATTATCCGGTTATGCAACGGAAGAATGGATAAGTAACAAAGGCTTCATTACTGGTTTTACACAAAATTTTGATTATTCAAGTTTAATCAACAAACCAACACTATTTAGTGGGGTATACTCCGACCTTTCGGGTAAACCATCATTGGTTGACGCTTATAGCAAAATTGAAAGTGATAGTAAATATCTTTCAACAGGTACTACTATCTTCAATGGTGACTATAATTCGTTAATAAATAAACCTTCTATTCCATCTTTAACAGGATATGCTACCGAAGCGTGGGTAACAGGTAAAGGATATATTTCAGGTGTTACGTTTGCAAATATTCAAAGTAAGCCAACGACAGTTGCCGGATACGGTATCACTGATGCTGTATCAACTACAACATTGAATACAGCAGTAGCTTTAAAAGCTGATTTATCTTTATCTATTTCTTCAAAAACGGCTAATTACACATTGGTCTTAGCTGATAATGGGAAGATGATAACAATGAATATGGCAGGTGCAAACACCCTTACTATACCAACTAATGCCACAGTTGCACTTCCAATAGGTTCGCAAATAATAGTGTATGCTGAAGGTGTAGGAGTAACGACAATAACACCTGCATCAGGGGTAACAATCAATAGTGTAGGTGGTAAAACTAAAATTACAGGTCAGTATTCAACTGTTACCCTGATTAAAAAAGCTACCAATATTTGGGCTGTTATAGGAGATTTAAGCTAATGATAAGTGCTATTCACGGAATTATTTCAAAATCTGCACCAGCAGTAATAACACCACCAACAGGTTTAGTAATCCTTAATGACTGGGTTTTAACCAGAATGGAAATTATTAATGGTAATGATTTCAGACCTTTAGATGGTGATGCCAGAGCTTATTCTCCATCTTATATACCTGTTGGAGGTGTTGGTGAAATAAGGGGGAAATCGTTCGTTACCATTTTCGGATTAGATAGACTTGAAAATAGTGACCCGTATAATGCCCTCGATTATGCGGTATGGAGGGGCAATGGTGGTTTAGTTGGAACGTGGCAAAACAATGTCGAAAAACTAGGTGATTATGTACCAGTGGGAAGTTATGAGCGTGTAAGATGTGATGGCAGTTTCGTTTATTTCGAATATTCAATAGATGATACTTTAAGTTGGTTACCAATCCAAGCACCAGTACCTCAACTTCAAGAAAAGCTTTATCCCAAGGTGAGTACAGACCCCGGTGAGTATTTAGATGATGTGTTTGTAAGCGGAATGGTGAAGGATTAACTGTTTTATTTCTTTTAAAGGAAAACAAAAATCTGTTTCTAAATGAGTTATCCACATTTAATCATCAAAATATACTTTCAAATCCAATTGGAAAATTTTTGAGCAAAAAACAGCCTTTAAGCATCATTTGGGTGTGTATGGTCTAGACCCATTTTTACCTGAAAGTTGACATGAAAATCTAGCTGTTAAATGTATTAATCTGATGAATGCGGTAATAATGTTGAAAAGTGATTACAGCATATACTGATAGCATACTTTATATTTGTAGAACGGAATCCTTAGAAATAAAGAATGGATTAATACTCGAAATATTAACCCATTCACTAAGCTCTGTTAATTAACATATAATCCATTACGATGAAAAATTTATTAAAAACAGAAACAATGAGTTCAGGCACTTTAGTGCTTTCAATCTCATTACCATTCAAAATTAGGTATAACCAAGGGAATACCCAAACGTTGGAGTGGGAGAAAATGCTAACAGTGCTTGTACTCATATTAGAGTTTTTCCACTGGTTGTTGATAGTTCTCAAACTACTGCCGATACCTTACATTATGTAAAAGCCTGAAATTTTGGTTTAAACCAAGATTTTTTAAGAGTTTCACCTAACGGTGAAGCTCTTTTTTTTTGGACAAAAGTTTAAAAATAGATGTGAATAAATTTTAAAAAATATTTTAAAAAATATTTGAATTCAGATTTGAATGATAGCAAAACTGAGGGAATTCTGTTTATTTAGATGGATTCTGCTATCACAATTTTTAATTTGAAGTCCTTTTAGATTTCAATAAAACCCTTTTGATACCAAAATTTCAATACCTAAAAAACGAATTAGGTAATGATTTTAGGAAAGGAAGAAATAAAGAAAGTAGCTACATCAATAGGGGTTGAATATAGTGCGCTAATAGCGTTCATTGAAGTTGAATCAGGAGGAAAAGGATTTGCTTCTGATACGGGTAAAATCATTATCCAATTTGAACCTTCTTGGTTTAAACGCAAAGTGCCTTTTGCACCAAGTGGGGCGTGGTCTGTTAATGGAGTTGAAAGACAGTCTAAAGAATGGGTTGCATTTAATGATGCTTTTTCTATTAACGCAAATGGTGCTATGGAAAGTACCAGTATTGGATTAGGTCAAATCATGGGTTTTCATTATTCCAGATTAGGATATAAATCTGTTGGCGAAATGTGGGATGATGCTAAGAGGGGAGAACTACAGCAAGTAGTACAAATGGCAAGGTTCATTGCCACAGATAAAAGACTGCTAACAGCTCTTAAAAATCTTGATTGGCACATTGTAGCCTGTCTTTATAATGGAGCTGGTTATTTGGAATTAGCTAAAAAAATAGGACGTGAACCTTACAATATTACCTTGGAAAAGGCTTATAAGAAATACTCAGCTTAAAGATGTTAGAATCAATTTTCACTCTTAAAGCGTGGTTTATAAAAATCCTTGCGTTATTTCTGGTATTCTTCGAACCGGCACAACAGACCGCATATTTACTACTGTTCCTCATTTTTATGGACGCGACAACCTCATTGTGGTTGAAAATCAGAGGAAAAGAGAATATTAATGTTAAATCCTTTTTAAGTAAGGTAATGCAAGACGTAACCCTATTTTTCATCTTTCTACTAAGTATCCATTATTTTCAGGTGGCGTTTTTACAGGAGACTTTCACCGCATTCAAGTTACTCGCAAGTATCCCAATCTTCGCTCTTTTATCTCAAATCATAGTGAATATTGAAAAGCTTACCGGATTAGCCATTGCGACAAAAACTACTGAGATTTTAAATAGTATGTTTCAATCGCTGTCAGCGAAAATCATAACAAAAAAAGACGATGAAAAGCCTACTTTATAGTTTTTTGATTTTAATCCTATTTAGTTGTAAGGTCAAAAAGGATATACATTTGCAGGAAATTAAGACTCATTCTATCACCCGCATTGACAGTAATTATATAGATAGCATTAACGGTCAAATAACCATCAACAGGGCTTATGTAATCGATTATGATAGTTTAGGAAGGCCAATGTCAGCAAAGATAAATGAAGTGGTTAAAGGCTCTTATAATGGGGTAAGTAAAGGTAGTGTGAGAAAGGATGAAGAAGTCAAAAATGAGGTAAAAACCTTAGATAAGAAGATTGATAAGGAATCTGTAACAGTTAATTTTTCCCTGATTCTTTTCGTTGTGCTGGTGGTTATTGGTTTAGTTGTTTTTTACAGCTGTAGGTCTTGGTCTAAGTAATTTTGATTTTTTTTTTAAGTCCCTTATCTTCCCCCATACCCAAGCAATTATAAACATTATAAGTAAAATACCTAAAATTGCGGGTAAGACGTACCAGAAGAGTATAGAGAGGATAATTCCAATTAAATCAAAAATTGGACTAATTACATGAACTGAGAATTCATTTAAAAGGTATAAACAGAAAATTATTAGTGCAATTGCACATAAACTCCTTAGTGTTTCCATTTTAGTTGGCGGGTATTGCAATAGGAGGTTCTAAATGATTTATACCATTACTATTAAGATTGATTTTCTTTGAATAAGCATTACCTAATGTATCAGTAAAATGAAAATCTAAAATCAATTCTTTAGGGGAATAAAAAGATTGAGGTCTAGGGTCAACATTCTGGAATTCCAAGGTAATAATAATTTTATGTCCTATAGAATAATTTTTGGCTTTATCATATTGTAGCTGAGGTGTGATAAATATGTCTGTTGCACTAAATTCTAAAGGTTTACAACTGCGCATACCAGCATCAATAATTTCTAGGGTTAACTGAAATTTTCTATCTATAAGTGGGCCACCTGAAACGGATGGTTTATCGCTAATTTGTTTCATTTCAGAAACCTCAATATCAGGTCTAATTTGTAATTTGTATATATCTTTTTCACCTTTTTGTTCGATTAACGCCTGCCTTTGTATATCGAGAGTTTCACTTTGTGCTTGTAGATTTCTAAACAAAAAATATAATGTTGCCGATGTAACTAAGAGAATTGCAATGTCTGAAAATGTTCCCCACACATTTGCTGAAAATGGGAATACTGTTAATTCCCCGTAATTTGGATACCCTTTGATTAGAAAGAAGCCTAATAATAAGCTTATTATAAATGAAATGTAGTGAATTGGTTTTAGAGCGTTCATGTTTTTTGATTAAAACCTAAAGGTGTTCAAAATAAATTGGTATTGCAAAGTCTTGTTTGTTTACTAATATTTTTAGTAATTTTGGTTTGTTATGGAAAAGCTGAAATTGACAGAAGAACAAGAGGATAATTTGAATAAGTCGCTATGTGGTTTTGTTAGGGGGAATAAATACCTACGTAGTTATACAACCGACTACGCAACAATCATCAGGTGGAAAGGGGAAGTGATTCTGGTTAATCTCAACCTGCTAACAGAGGAATACCAGAAGAAATTTATTGATGGTAATATTAAGGGATATACAAATGGCCTATTAGGAAAGCTTGTACCAAGGGTAAGTACTTTTATGATGATGAATAGTCTCGCACCAGCGGAGGTTGCTTTTCACTTCCAAATTGCTGGCATCCAATTAATAAAGTATATTGATGTTGAGGGGAACAAATTGTAGGTTCTTTTGTAGAAAATCTGTAGAAAATGTATAAAAAAACCGCTTCTAAATGGTATTTGAGAGGGGGTATTTTTTCTACAAATGCTACCAAAACCTTGTTTAAATATATTTGAATATATTTTTGGATAAATTACAGATTTTCATACGTTTGTCCTAGCATTAATTCTTAATGTAGGTGCAAAATTGATAAATCCTGGTTTAACTAATTATTTGTGTTCTACAAAGGTCGGTAATTATTATTAGCAAGAAAAGTAGTTTTTTGTCAGTCGCTGACCGTCAGTGAAATAAATAGGAATTTATTGGGAAATTAACCTGGGTATACCAATGGTATAGTAAGGGTATAGTAAGGCCTTGGTATGTTGTTGCGATGTACTTGAGATGTTATTGCGATGTGGTTGGTATGTTCCTGAATATACCAACTACATCCCAACTACATCGCAACAACATACCAACCCCCTGTTATACCATTAGTATACCATTGGTAATTCTTTTGAAAAATAGTGTGTGTCTTACTCTGAAATTACTTAACGAATTAGGGATTTAAAGATTAAATGCGATGCTTTGCACTAAATAGGCTTTTCCGAAGTTGTTCGGGTCATGGATCACCCTTGCCCTAATAGAGTGCCATCTTGGAAAGATAAATTTTTGATCTTCTAATTCAACTTTACGTAACTCCAGGACATGTTGCCAGATTTCTTCCAATTGTTGGTTCACTATAGGATTGTTAGTGCTGAGTTGTATTCTGTCCTGGGAATACCGGTATTGATCGTCGATTTTAGTTAAAACAATAAATGGACCACCAGGTACGAAAGATTCGATCAAGCTGATGTCAAATGCTTCAGTCCCGGTATATTTTTGTTCGCTAACGACTTTCGAGAAGGCAAACCACCTGTCTGGGCCATCCTGAGCCGGGTTCTTTTCAATGTGAAATTTGGCTTTCACACGGTAAGTATAACCGGGCTTTCTTTTTTCGAAGCCTAACAGTGAGAATTCTGCAGGTTCATTTTTTGGTAAAAGGGTTAAGGTTTCGCCAATTGCAGAAAAACGGTGGTCTACCATTAATTCGACTTCCTGTCCGTTTTTTAATTTAGAAGGGTCCTGCATCTTTTCTTTTGCACAGGAAGAGACGATAAAAGCTAATAGGAGTAAATAGAAATGCTTCATAATGTTGAGCGTTAGAGGGTTTGATGAAGAAAACGTATGGAATTTGCGGAACGCTACACCTTCCTGCAAATATTTGAAAATTGCTGAAAATTATTGAAGATGCTCTTCCAAAACCTCTGCTTATTTTTGATAGGAATTATTGGATAAATATTTATAATTTTGAGAACTCAAATATCCAGGTGATTTTGTAAGAGATTTGATTGAAAACCCCTTTAGAATGCAATTCAAAGGGGTCTGTTTTTTCTAAGGAAATTTTACGGCCTGTAATTAAATCATTTTAAACGCCAAGCATGAAAAAATACAGCATTTATATCAACGACAATACTTTGTTTATTGCGGATTCCAAGCCTGTTCAGGAAAAAGAAATCGAGCAATTGACAGTGGAAGACTTTGATTTCAAATTGTTCTATAAGAACTTACCGGCAAATCCTACGACAGATTATTTATTGCTGGTAGCTGATCCTAAGGCACTTTTTAAACAAATTAAAAATAACCTTACATTGATTAAAGCTGCTGGTGGACTGGTTAAAAGTGCGAAAGGTAATTACCTGTTTATCTTCAGGAATAAGAAATGGGATCTACCAAAAGGAAAGGTGGAAAAAGGCGAGAAAATGAGAGAAGCCGGTTTGAGGGAAGTCGAAGAGGAATGTGGTGTAACCATCTATAGCAATGATGAAAAGCTTTGCAAAACCTACCATATCTACCCAATGGGTTCCAAATTGGTATTAAAGAAGACCAAATGGTACAGCATGACCGTTAAAGGAGAACCAAAATTGATTCCCCAAAAAGAAGAAGGAATTACTAAAGCCAAATGGTTAGGTAAAGCCGACCTGGCACCTGTACTCCTAAATACCTATCCATCTATTATCCAGGTATTGGAAGTAGGTTCCTTATTAGAGGAACGGGATGGCGTTTTGAGGTAAAAACTGACTCACATCTCCGTGATTTCTAAGGATGTCACGGACGATGGTTGAGCTGATTGCCGAATATTCAGGCTTACTCAATATAAAGATAGTTTCCATTTCCGGCATCATCGTCTGGTTGATCTGAGCAATGGCGCGTTCGTACTCGAAATCACCTACAGAACGGATTCCCCGAACCATATATTGCGCATTAATCTTCCTGCAAAAATCAACAGTTAGCCCTTCATAAAGCTGTACCTCAACTTTTGTTTCTAATTCAAACACTGTTTTTACAATCTCTTCCCGCTTTTCCGCAGAAAGATAACTCTGTTTTGAACTGTTCAACCCTATCCCAACCACGACTTTATCAAATAATGGCAAGGCACGTTTCAGGATGTCTACATGGGCAATGGTAATTGGATCAAATGATCCAGGAAACAAGGCGATCTTCATCTTTTATATTTTAGGAAGTCGCCACATCGATAGATATGACGATTTCGAATGGTTACTTTACTTTTTCAAAGAAGCTAAAGGATGAATTCCCATATCTTCTGGTTTCTTTAAAGCCTGGTTGGGCATTCATCTTCAATAAAGAAGGGTGTTCCACGATCAATAATCCATTATCTGTAAGCAGATCGTTCTTGATCACTAGTTCCGGGATTTTTGGAATGGTAGGCAAGTCATAAGGAGGGTCAGCAAAAATGATCTGATATGACTTTTTATGCGTGTCCAGAAATTTGAATACATCTGCTTTCTGCACATCAATCACATCCAGATGATGTTTGTCGATCACTGATTTCACCCAAAAGATACATCCAGAGTGTTTATCTACTGCTGTAACGCTTTTTGCGCCTCTTGAAGCGAACTCAAAGCTGATGTTTCCTGTTCCGCAGAAAAGGTCAAGCACATCACAGCTGTCAAAATCGTAAGTATTGTAAAGAATGTTAAAAAGAGCTTCTTTGGCCATATCTGTAGTGGGCCTTACCGGTAAGCTTTCCGGGGCATTGAAACGAATGCCTTTTAATGTACCGCCAATTATTCGCATATATCCAGTGCTAGCAAGCTGCTGTAATAATGAGCAGGCATGTCTTCTAAAATTTTGTGATCTACCTGATCACTTAAGGGAGTGTTAAACGTTATTTTCTGGAAGTATTTCTCCAGACATTGGTAATAAGCATCATCTTCGTGAACGATGCCACTCAATAATACTTCAGTTTCTTCAGTATCTATTTGAATTTGGTTGATGAGCAACAAAAGGTAATAGTTGAACTCTTCCGCATTTTCAATTTCGTAGCAATTGCGGAAAATCAGGTTGTCGCCTGTTGTAAGGACTGCAGTAAATGAAGCTGCAGTAAAATCAAGTACTAAAGTTTTGCTTGCTTTATCCTGTACCATGGCCAGCATTGGTGCCACCTGGTCAAATAATTTGCAACTCAATAAGGCATCTGCCAGCGTTTCATCCATAAAACGCTGAAGCGTGAAAATAGAAGTGAAGCCGTAATTCGCGAATGGCCTAACATATAGATTGTCTGATTGTTCCTCAGTAAAGAATTTTGCGTATTGATCTAAATTATTGGCGTCAAATAATTCTGTTGGAATGGAAATAGAGTTTTCACTGTATACCGCAACTTTAATGTCTTTGAAAGCCAGATTTAAATAGCTATCGTTTTTTAATTTTATAGCAAGATCATGGGGAATATCTTTAGATTCCTGTTGATCGTAAACCGCTTTTAACTGGTTGTTGGTTTTGTCAATAATGGCATAGGAGAAGCTATCTGCGGTAATTTTTAACAATAAATTGCAGTCTGGCGCAGTACTAGGATCAAATTCCGGATCAACTAATAAAATGCTGTTTTTATGGCTCATCTGTATCAAATTATTTAAGATCAAAATTAATCCTTTTTTCTATAACATCACCATTGCATCTTTGTTAAATGGATAAAGCATCAATTATAGCCCAGTCTTACGCGTTTACACCTACTGCCGAACAATTGGTTTTTTGCCAGAAAATGGCCGCTTTTTTAAGTCAAGGCTTAGATGATCAGTGTTTTATATTGAGGGGATATGCCGGGACGGGAAAAACAACTTCTGTTGGCGCATTGGTAAAAGCATTGCCTAAATTTGGCTTTAAAGCAGTGCTGATGGCGCCTACAGGCCGGGCGGCAAAGGTGATGAGCAACTATACAGGGCGTAAAGCACTGACTATTCATAAGAGAATTTATAGAAAAAGATCAGCGGTATCTACGGATATGTCTTTTCAGATTACGCCAAATCTTTCAGAGCATACGGTGTTTATCATTGATGAGGCCTCAATGATTGCGGATGAGTGGAATACGCAAACTGGCTCCTCTTTTTTAAAGGATTTGATACAATATGTGTACAACCAGAAAAACTGTGCGGCGATTTTTGTCGGTGATACCGCACAATTACCACCGGTGGGCAGTATAGATAGTCCGGCATTAAATAAGGAATATTTAGCGGCTAAATTCGGAATGTCGGTATCTGCCGTGGAGCTTCAGGAAGTAGTGCGTCAGGAAAAGGAGTCCGGGATTCTTGCCAATGCCACCATGCTCAGGGAATTGATCAATGAGGGAGGCGAAGAGTCTGAAGAAGTGGAACTGCCTAAATTCATGACTACAGGCTATAAAGATATTTTCAGAATGACCGGCCTTAAGCTGGTTGAAGGATTAGAATATGCTTACAGCAAATTTGGGATGGAAAACACCTTGGTGGTCTGCAGATCTAATAAATCAGCAAATGTATACAACCAGCAAATCCGTGCGAGATTGCTTTATCGGGAAGAAGAGTTAACTGGTGGAGATCAGATCATGGTGGTGAAGAACAACTATTTCTGGCTTCCTGATAATGAATCTGCAGCTTTTATTGCCAATGGTGATATGGCCAGGATTGTACGGGTAAGGGGTACGGAAGAACGTTTTGGTTTCCGCTATGCGGAAGTGGCATTGGAGTTTTTGGATTTCCCTGATGCCGGACAAATTTCCTGCAAAGTGATGCTGGATACTTTAACCGCCGAAACGCCCAACCTTTCTTATGAATTGGGCAATAAACTGTTTGAAGCACTAAATGTAGAATACGAACACCTGACCAATAAAAGGGAACGCTTTAATGCCATCAAAGCCGATCCATATTACAATGCACTACAAATAAAATTCGCCTATGCGGTAACTTGTCACAAGGCACAAGGTGGTCAATGGGATGCTGTTTTTGTAGACCAGGGGTATTTAACAGAAGAAATGATCGACCTCGATTTTTTACGCTGGCTATATACTGGCGTAACCAGAGCGAAAAGAGAATTATTTTTAGTAAATTTTGCTCCAAATCTTTTTGCTTCCCCTTTGGAAGATTAACTTAACGCTCATTATTACCTAACCATATGAAAGTTGCTTATTCTTTAAAACAGAAAATGAAAATCGCTACGTTTCTTTTTGCGATTATGGCCTGTACGATTTTAATCAGATTTTTGGAAGATAAGAGTGTTAAAAGCATGAATGAGTCTTTCGTCTCCATGTATAACGACCGATTGGTTCCTGCAACCGACTTGTTCTATATCGCAGAAAACATCTTTGCGAAAAAGCTTACGCTGGATAGTTTTTTATATTCAGGAAATCCGGAAAAAAAGGATGTTGAACTATTGAAGACTCAGTTTAAAAAGTTCAATGGTACTATTGATTCTTTGATGAAAAAATATGAAAAGACTTTCCTGGTGAAACAGGAAAAGGAACAATTGAAAGAATTGAAAATACGTTTGATTGGTTCTATTGCAGCAGAACAACATGTGATTTCTTTAACGGATAGTCATAGTATCTTAGATGGCCGCAAACTTTATGAGACAGTAGGGAGAGCAACTGCCAGAAGAACACTGCAACAGTTAACAGAATTAATGACCATCCAGACGCAGGTTGGACAGGAGTTGATTCAAAGCTCAGCATCCATGGTGTCCAGAAGTAAGCTGTATTCGACGCTGCAAATTGCATTGGCTGTGTTGATCGGGATTCTGGTGGTAGGTATTATCTCTGCATCTAATGTGGTCCAGGTAAAAAATGATAAGTTCAACCTCAACTAGGAAAGTCTTCTTTAAATAAAAGAACGTGTGCCTGAAAAGCTATCCCGAAACTCTTTTGGTGTGCAGTTTTTCTTCTTTTTGAAAATGCGGTTGAAGTTAGAAATGTTGTTGAACCCGCATTTATAAGCGATCTCAGAAATGGTTTGTGTACTGGAGATCAGTAGCTTTGTAGCATGGCCTAAACGGATCTCATTTAGACTATCAATAAAAGTGCTTCCTGTTCTCTTTTTGATAAACCTGCTGAAAGAAACATCTGGCATACTTGCCGCTTTGGCCACCTCTTCAAGGGAAACCCCATGCTGGTAATTCGCATTCATGTAATCGAAAGCTTTTTCTATCCTGCGACTGTTGTAATTAAATTGTTCATTATTGAAACTGGAATTGGATAGTGTGCGCATATTTCTGGAAATCGAAAGGTCATGCAGAATAGAAAATAGTTCGAGAACAGAATCAAAGCCTTTTTTCTGATTTAAAGAAAGGATTCTAGGAATCAAACGTTCAATGGTGTCCGGTGCAAATAGTATTCCTTTCTGGGCTCGATCAAACATATTGGAAATAAAACTTAATTGGTTTCTTTTGAGTAAACGGTCGTCAAACAGGTCTTTGTGGAATTGAATGGTAATTTCAAGTATTTCCTCAGATTTACATTGATGGGTAAACCAGGCATGGTATAGATTTGGACCAATAAATACCAACTCCGCGTCTGGGATCACCTCTATATGGTCCCCTACAATTCTTTTTGCACCCTTCGCATTCAAAATCAGATTCAATTCGTACTCTTCATGGTAATGCAAAGGAAAGTCAAACTCCTTTTTAGTCCTGGAAAATATGGTAAAGCAGTCGCTTTGCGTTAAAGGGGTGATTTCTCGAACTATGTTGTTGGCCATCATATAAATATAACAATTGTGTAGGGAATGAATTAGCTTTATGTTAAAATAGTACTATTGTAAATTAGTACTATTAGCCTATAGATGAGTCTTTTTGTTTTGTGAATACAATTAATTGTTAAAATAGTATTAAAGCTGTATGCGAAAATAGTATAGTTTTGATTTTATGAAGTTTCAACTCATTGATGTTCTCATTATCATCACTTATCTGATTAGTACAATCATTATCGGCTTTTGGTACCGTAAGAAGGCAAAAGAGAATAACCAGAGTTATATCATGGGAGGTAAATCCTTGCCCTGGTATAAACTGGGATTGAGTGATGCCTCTGATATGTTCGATATCAGTGGAACCATGTGGATGGTGAGCCTTTGTTTTGTATATGGAATGAAAAGCATTTGGATACCATGGTTATGGCCGGTATTCAATCAGGTTTTTCTAATGATGTATTTGTCCAAATGGTTGAGACGCTCTAATGCAACTACCGGTGCAGAATGGTTGTCTACCAGGTTTGGGTTACAAGGACGCGGCGTTGGTGCCTCTCATAAAGTAGTGGTCGCTTTTGCGCTACTGAGTTGTCTGGGGTTCCTTGCTTACGGCTTTATTGGCCTGGGTAAATTTGTAGAGATTTTTATCCCCTGGGAATTTGTGAAAGCATATGTCCCTTTTGAAGTTAGTCCCCATTATGTCCCGCATTTTTACGGCATTATATTCACGCTTTTTGCCATGTTTTATTCTATACTAGGAGGGATGCATGGGATCGTATTTGGTGATATGATCAAGTATGCAATCATGACTGTGGTTTGTATTTCTATTGCTGTCATTGCAATGATCAACCTGAACGGTCAGCATCTGAATGTGCCAAAAGGCTGGGATAGTCCTTTCTTCGGAACGCATTTAGAGCTAGACTGGACGGGCATCATTGATGATGTCAATAAAAAAATAGAAAGTGATGGCTATTCGCTGTTTAGCATTTTCTTTATGATGATGCTGTTTAAAGGGGTGTTCGCCTCTTTAGCTGGCCCACCGCCTAACTATGACATGCAAAAGATCCTGTCCACCAGATCGCCTAAAGAGGCAAGTAAAATGAGTGGATTTGTGTCGATTGTATTGCTGCCTATCCGCTATTCGCTCATTGTGGGATTAACGGTGTTGGGGATTCTTTACTATGATCAAATGAATTTAAAAGGTCTGGATGGGGCGATTGATTATGAAAGAATTTTGCCGGCAAGTATCAATAGTTTTGTGCCGGTTGGTTTATTCGGATTGGTGTTAACAGGCTTGTTGGGTGCTTTTATGGGAACTTTTAGTGGGACATTGAACGCGGCACAAGCGTATATCGTGAACGATGTGTACCTCAAATATATCAACCCAACCGCATCAAATAAAAAAATCATTTCCATGAATTACCTATCGGGTGTATTGGTGGTTTTACTTGGAATCATTCTGGGTTTCTTTGCCAGGGATGTGAATAGTGTATTGCAATGGATTGTATCCGCTTTATATGGTGGATATATTGCTGCAAATGTATTGAAATGGCATTGGTGGAGGTTCAATTCTAATGGTTTTTTCTGGGGGATGTTTACTGGTATTGTCGCCGCTTTGGTATTTACCCGATTCTTCTCAGGGGTAGAATTCCTGTACTATTTCCCATTGTTGTTCCTGCTTTCTTTAGCAGGTTCTGTGATCGGAACGTATATGGCTCCGCCAACAGATGAAAAAACTTTGAAAAGCTTTTATCGCACCGTAAGACCATGGGGATTCTGGGGGCCTGTACACCAAATGGTCTTAAAAGACGATCCCTCCTTTGAAGCAAATAAGAATTTTGGCAGAGATATGTTCAATGTGGTACTGGGCATTATTGCACAGTTATGCCTTACGTTGTTGCCGATGTACTTGATTTTAATGATGAAAATGCCTTTAATAATCACAATTGCTGTACTGGCAGTTATTGTGTTCATCCTCAAAAGAACCTGGTGGAATAAACTCGAAGATTAATAGAATTATATGATGGATTACGACAAAAGACTGGAGGAGCTCTCCCTAGCCCATCAGTCTTTACTTACGCGCAGAAACAAATCTGAAAACTTAGGAAATGGTATTTTTAGCAGGTATGAAAATCCTGTTTTAACAGCTGCACATACCCCGCTTTATTGGCGTTATAACCTGAATAGAGAAAGTAATCCTTTTCTGATGGAAAGGATTGGCATCAACTCTGTATTCAATGCCGGAGCAATAAAATGGAACAATAAATATCTGCTAATGGCCAGAGTAGAGGCGAGCGACAGGAAATCTTTCTTCGCTATTGCGGAAAGTGACAATGGTATTGATCAGTTTAAGTTCTGGGAGTATCCCGTTGTAATTCCTGAAACCGAGCTACCTGATACCAATGTGTACGATGTAAGGCTAACTGCACATGAAGATGGTTGGGTGTATGGCTTGTTTTGTACCGAAAGAAGAGATCCTTCAGCCCCGGTAGGGGACCAGTCGGCCGCATTGGCGCAGTGTGGGATTATCCGCAGTAAGGATTTACTCACCTGGGAACGCCTTGCAGATTTGAAAACCAGCTCCCAACAGCAACGAAATGTAGTCTTGCATCCCGAATTTGTGGAAGGTAAATATGCGTTTTATACACGCCCGCAGGATTCTTTTATCGAAGCAGGTAATGGTGGCGGAATTGCTTTTGGCCTTTCTGAATCTATAGAAAATGCAGTCATTCCAAACGAATTGGTGATTGATAGAAAGGAATACCATACGGTTTATGAATCAAAAAATGGTCAGGGCCCGACACCTCTAAAAACTAAACATGGTTGGTTACACCTCGCTCATGGCGTGAGAAATACGGCCGCAGGTTTAAGATATGTACTTTATGTGTTCATGACAGATCTTAATGATTTGAGTCTGGTGACCCATAAACCAGCGGGGTATTTTATTGCACCGGAAGGAGAAGAACGGATTGGAGATGTGTCTAATGTAGTTTTTAGCAATGGCTGGATTGCAGATGAAGATGGTCGGGTATTTATCTACTACGCGGCTTCAGATTCCAGAATTCACGTGGCTACCAGTACCATCGACCAATTGTTGGATTATGTCTTGAATACCCCTGAAGATGATTATAGATCAGCAGCAACTGTGCAGCGCATCCATCATATGATTGATCAGAATAAGGAAAATGAGGGATTGCAATAGCTATTGTTCCGGGAGATTTCAGGTAGTATGCTGGATTTAGCGCCTTTAGTTAAATAGAGAGCTGCTTTAATAAGGTCATTTGGTCAATCATTCCAGAATGTCTCCAGACGATCTCCCCATTTTTAAAGACCATGAATGTAGGGACTGACCTTACATTATATTTGGCTGCCGCCGCCTGGTTTTTGTCAATGTCTATTTTAATTACGCGGGCATTGCCTTGGGTAATTCTTGCGACTTCCTGTACTATGGGATTCATGGCTTTACATGGACCACACCAATCTGCATGGAAATCTACCAGTATTGGTGTACCTGATTGGATCAATTCTTGAAATGCACTCATGGCTGTTTAATTAAGTATGGGGTACCAGTAAGGATGATATTCCGGAGAAAAACACCCCATTTGATGCGATGGTTTTCTCCGGCTGTTGATTTTAATGGGGTAATTTTAAAATGATATTTTAAAATTTATTGAGCATCATAGATGATTACTTTCTCAAAAAGACCACGGAATTCATCCAAAAAGGCTTTGTGTAAATCATGTACCTGGTATACATCATGGCCTTCAAGATCCGAAAAGAACAAGACTAAGGAAAAAGTATAAGTGGTGTCTACTACGGCACGCTCAATTGGAGCAGGAGTACCGATATGGAAAGCTTCCACCGATTCAATTGCCTCTAATGATTCCAGACCGTTTCTAAAGGCTGCTTTTTGATCTTCGGTAGTGTCGGCTTTTAGCCAGAATAAAACGTGATGAGCTAACATATATTAAGGTTTTTTGGTAAATATAGGGATTTGTATGCTGTTGGAGAATTGGATTTGAATATTCCAGCTGCTAATAAGAAATGGTAGATTATAAAAAGAAACCGGAGAAAAGTATGGGCCTTCCTCCGGTAACATAATCTAGCGTGCATTTATACAAACGGGAATAGATAACTAAACGCTACAGCGACATTAAAATATTTTTAGCGTTTTATCAAGAAGCAAAATTTTGATCATTGTATTTTGGAAATTGTTAATTTCACAACATTGATGTTACATTGATTTAATTTTGATATTTTAGTTTCGGGGATTTTTAAATGCGAACAAAACAGACCATTTCCGATCAAGATCTTCAGGCTAAATTAATAGCAGGGGAGGAAACTGCTTTTTCCGAACTCTATGATCGTTATAGTGATGCTATCTCTGCTCATATCAGGAAATTTGTGAATTCTTCAGACCTGGCAGAGGACCTGACTCAGGAGGTTTTTATAAAGGTCTGGCAGTGTAAATCAAGACTCGATGAAGTCAGGTCAATTAAAGCTTATCTGTTTATCATGGCACGAAATCATACGATAAATAGCCTTAAAAAAGCAATGCGATCAGATGTGGCGATGGCTGAAGTGATCAATAGTTTCGTAGAACAAAGAAATGATACCGAAGAAGAGTTGTTGAGTAAGGAGTATTTGGAGTACCTGGAGAAGGCCTTGTCTGATTTACCTTACCGGACAAGAGAAGTCTTTAGACTTTGTCGGCAGGAAGGGAAAAGCTATGATGAGGTTGCTTTTGCTTTGGGGATTTCCAGAAACGCAGTAAAAAACCACATGGTTGGTTCGATGAAAATATTAAGTGCTTCCGTGAAAAAGGACCTGGGGATATCGCTAAGCGTACTTTTAACAGTATTTCTAAAATAATCAAAAAATAAATAGTTTTCAGCTACCCTGGTACCCCTTAAATATTGTCTTAATATTTGAACGGACATCCTATGGAAGAAAACGACTTTTATGAAACCCTTGTACAGCGGTATTTAAAAAAACAGCTGACGGATCAGGAGCTTGAACTTTTTGCCGAATTGGTAAGAACTGGTAAACTGGACGATCAATTGGCCAAGGCCTGGAATGCGGATTCAGAACTTACTGAAGCAGATGAGTTAGGTTTTAATCGTACGCAAAAGGCAAGATTCTTATGGCCTAAAGCTGTTGCTGCAGCTGCAGCAATTTTAATGATCCTTTCCATTGGGGGATATTTCTATTTTCAAAAATATTCGTCCGCAACTTCCACTGAGCTGGCTGTAAATCGTAATGATGTTGATCCTGGGGGCAACAAGGCGACGCTGACATTGGCTGATGGATCAAAAATTTCGCTGACTGATGCCGGTAATGGAGAGCTGGCTAAACAAAGTGGGGTGAGCATCTCTAAAAGTAAAAATGGAGAATTGGTCTATTCGATTGTGGCATCTGAGACTAAACAACATGTTTTTAATACGATTAGTACACCGAGAGGTGGTGTCTATCAGGTGAATCTTCCTGATGGCACAAAGGTATGGCTCAACGCAGCATCTTCCATAAAATTCCCAACCACATTTGCTCATTTAAGCGAGCGGAAAGTAGAGCTGGAAGGAGAAGCCTATTTTGAAGTAGCAAAAAACAAGAAACTTCCATTTATCGTATCCACTGAGGGGCAGCAAGTCAAAGTGTTGGGTACGCATTTTAATATCAATTCTTACGATGATGAAGATGAAGTGAAAACAACGCTGCTTGAAGGTAGTGTGGAAGTTTTTGCAGGCAATACAATGTTGCTTAAACCTGGGCAGCAAGCCAATGTGAATAGGATAGGATCAGGAAATGTAAAAGTAAGTGCCGCAAATATAGCACAGGTGATGGCCTGGAAAAATGGGTTCTTCCATTTTGAAAAAGACAACCTTCATGCAGTGATGCGACAGTTGTCGCGTTGGTATGATGTTGAAGTAGTTTATGAGGTAGACCGTCATGATGATGAATTTATGGGCGATATACCTAGAGGGATCAAGCTATCTGAAGTACTTAAAATGCTGTCTTTTGAAGGCACACAATTTAAAATTGATGGCAATAAACTCATCGTTAAAAAGTAAAACCATTTTAATCCTATAACCGAATTGTTAAACCAATCCCATTCGCTTATGAATAGATAAATACCTAAAAAACAACGCTGTTATGAAGGAATAACCAGGACCCTGCTCGCAACAGGGCCCTGGTTGCCCCAATCCGATCATATCAGATAGGAACATCGTTCCGGTTGACCTCAAAAAAAACTTATTGGATAATTAATGAATAAACCAAAACATTCAAAAATATGAAATTAAACTCATGTAGTAAAGCTCCTTTTATGAGGCGGCTATGCTCAACGCAGACCTTATTGGCCATGAAACTCACCGTAATTTTAATCTTCTTTTGCTGCCTTCAGGTATCGGCAGACGGGTTCTCTCAGAAAATTACACTCTCCAAAAGAAACAGTACATTCAATGCGCTTTTTGAAAGCATCAAAAAACAAAGTGGGTATACTTTCTTTTACAACAACAAAATGATCAAGAAAGAAGGCTTGATTAGTATTGAATTGGCTGAAGTTAGCCTCGAAGATGCACTAAATCAGATTTTCAGGAACCGACCGTATTCTTATATGATCCTCAATAAAACAGTGGTGATTAAAAAGAAAGCATTGGAAAGTATCGCCATTACTCCGGTGGCAACTGTAGCAATGGTACAGATTAAAGGAAAGGTAATAGATACGGAAGGAAATCCATTACCTGGCGCTTCAATTATCGTGAAAGGTACAAAAGAAGGTGCTTCTTCCAGTCCATCCGGTGATTTTGTAATCAATGCAAAAGTGGGAGATGTGCTGGTCATCAAATATCTGGGCTATGCCAGCAGAGAGGTTACGGTAAGCGCTGCTAATTCGGTGTTGACCATCGTATTGGAAGCGCAAAAGCAAGACCTTTCTGAGGTGGTCGTGACTGCTTTAGGGATCAAGCGTTCTGAGAAATCATTGGGTTATGCCGTTCAAAAGATTGCCGGCGATAAAGTACAGACCGTGAAAGGTGTTGATCTGGGTACTTCCTTAACAGGACAGGTGGCTGGATTGGTCGTAAAAAACTCTACTGAATTTAATGCTAAGCCAACGCTGCAACTTAGAGGAGAAGGTGTTTTATTGGTAATCGATGGGGTGCCTTATGGTAATATGACCCTTCGTGATGTCCCGGCAGATGATATTGAAAGCATGGATTTGTTAAAAGGATCTACCGCTTCTTCCTTATATGGTTCACGTGCTGAGGGTGGGGTTTTATTGATTACCACTAAGAAAGGTGCTGCCGGTAAAGGTTTTGCAGTTGACATCAACAGTAATACGATGTTTCAGTTGGGGTACCTGGCAGTTCCGGAAGTGCAAAGTTCTTATGGACGCGGACAAAATGGTAAGATTGACAATGATTACGTTTGGGGTCCAAAGTTGGATGCAGGGAATACCGCTAGAGATTGGAATCCGGCGACGAAACAGTTCGAGGATAACCGTCCATTGGTTTCTGTAGGAAAAGACAATCTGAAGAACTTTATGAATACCGGTGTCATCACCAACAATAACATTTCCATTGCACAGACCGGTGAAAATGGAAGCTTCAGAATTGGTTTAAACCATATTTATAATAAAGGACAGTTTCCAAATCAGAAGCTAAACATGATGAACTTAACCTCCGGAGGGGAGATTAGGATCAATGATAAATTTAAAATTGAAAGTCATTTTGGATTAAGCAGACGCAATGCACCTCAAATATGGGGTGGTGGCTACGACAATCAGGGCTACCTATATCAATTGGTGATGTGGACAGGTACTGAGTACGACGTCCGAGATTATAAAGACTATTGGGTAATCCCTAATAAAACGCAAAACTGGATGTATACCAATTGGTATGATAACCCTTACTTGATTGCAAATGAGAAACTAAAAGGAAGGACTGAAAACACGGTTAATGCTAATGTAACTGCAAACTATAAGTTTAACGAAGACTTTAACCTGATGTTGCGTTTGGGCTATGACAATTACAATCACTCAGAAACGATGCGTAATCCTACCGCAAATATCTTCTCCACCAGAGGGGGATGGAACGCAAGAGGGATGTACAGTATCGACAATACAACTGGGTATAGCACCAATGATGACCTGATTTTAACCTATAAAAAGAAATTGAACAAATGGTCATTTGATGCACTGGCAGGGGGAACCATTTATTATTACGCAGATCAGGGGCTGAAGTCGACTACTAAAAATGGGTTGATTTCTCCGACCTTCTTTTCATTGGCAGGTTCTATCGAAGCACCAACAGTTACTCCATACCATAAAGCCAGACAAATCAATAGTCTTTATGGCCGGGCTTCCATTGGTTGGAATGATGCTGTATTCTTAGATGTAACCGGTAGAAATGACTGGAATTCAACGCAACCTAAATCTTCCAGAGATTATTTTTACCCTTCTATCGGTTCCAGTGTTGTCATCTCAGAATTGGTGAAATTACCGGAAGTGGTGGATCTGTTTAAAGTTCGTGGTTCATGGACCATCTTTAAAAATGCTTTTGACCCTTATGCGATTAACAGTGTTTATAGTACAAGTACAGCTGCCTGGAATACGCTAAACTCTGGTAGTTATCCTAATTACTTGCTGGGTGATGGCCTATTGCCTAGCTCACAACGTACCTGGGAAATCGGTGCTGTAGGTTACTTGTTTAAAAAACGCCTGCATTTTGATGTTGCCTATTTTAACAAGTATTATTATAACCGTCAAACAGATTTGTCGGGAGGAAGTAATACAGCTTTCTTACCTAATTCAAGTGGTTTTAGCATGGCAATTGTCAATACGAAAGAAACTTTTGAACGTCGTGGTATTGAGATCACTCTAGATGGATCAGTCATTAAAAGCAGAGATTTCGAATGGTATGCAACCATGAACTGGGCGCAACAACACCGTTATTATGTTGATTTAGACCCGATCTATTCTCCAGATGATTTATGGACTAAAAAAGGACAAAGGCTGGATACTTATAAGGCGAGTTATTGGTTGAGAGACCCTCAGGGAAATATCATCTTTAATAACGGTTCTCCTGTAGAAAGTGATTACAGCAAAAAATATGGCTATGGAGAACCTGATTTTAGCTTCGGTTTTATCAATAGTTTCAGGTATAAAAACTGGAATCTTAATGTAAATATTGATGGGCGCATTGGTGGTCTGATGTATAATTACATGTACGATAAGATGTGGGATACAGGTACAAATCCTGATTCTGATAATCAATACCGCTATGATCAGGTGGTTAATGGTAAGAATAATTTTGTGGGTAAGGGAGTTAAGGTGATCTCAGGAAATGTAACCTATGATAAATATGGCCAGGTGACCAGTGATACGCGTCAGTATGCGCCTAATGATGTAGAGGTAGGTTACCAGGATTATGCACAGAATTTTAGAGGTGGAGATATGGGGATTCAAAATGAGTCTTTTGTGAAACTTCGTGAGTTGTCACTGGGCTATAGTTTTGCCCCGAAATGGATCAGCAAAATTGGGTTAAAAAGAGCCTCATTCTCTGTTACCGGACAAAACTTATGGATGTGGACCAATTTTAAATACTCAGATCCTGATGTGGATACGGAGAACCTGAATTCACCATCGCAACGTATGTTGGGTTTCAATTTTAAAGTAGGCTTCTAACTATTAAATAAAGGATATTCTTATGAAAACTATAGTTTTAAAATATATAGCAATTTTGCCAGTGTTGGTCCTGATGAACACTGGTTGTCAGAAGTTTGAAGAGATCAATTCAAACCCGGACAGAACAACTGAAGTGAGCTCTTCTATCCTGGCAACAGGCATGATTTTGAGCATTACCAAAAATGAAATCAGTAGTCAGAAAGCATTTATGCAACCTTTTCTATTGGGTAAATACATTACCTGGGGTGAAGGCCAGGAAAACACGCAGTACAATAAGCTGGGTAGAGCAGATTTTGGACGTCTAACGGTTCTGCGTAACATTCCTCCAATGGAAAAATATGCGACAACCGAAGGTCTGAAGAAATCTTATCAGGCATTGGGACATTTTATAAGGGCATGGCAATTTTTTCAGGCGAGTATGCAAGTCGGAGATATACCCTATACCGATGCCATTAAAGGAGAAAGTGAAAAGGTATTACAGCCAAAATATGATACACAAAAAATAGTGTTCTTAGGTATTTTAAATGAACTGGATCAAGCCAATCAATTGTTTTCAGAAGGAACGAATTTTGATGGTGATCCAATTTATGGTGGTAAGGTAGATAATTGGAGAAGGTTAACCAATAGCTTCGAACTTCATGTACTCATTAATCTGTATAAAAAAACAGCTGATGCAGATTTGAAAGTAGTGGAACGCTTTAAAGACATCGTTGCCAATCGCCCCTTAATGCGAGATGCTAAAGACAACTTTGCATTGGCTTATAACAATGTTGCCGGTCAGAATTACCCGTGGTCGGATGTTCCTGCTGGTTCAGGGAATTCATTCGTAAAGTCTAACTATACCATGCTTTCCAATACCTTACTGGGCCCAATGAAAACGTTAAACGATAAACGCTTGTTTTATTATGCAAAACCATCCCCAGTGAAAATTACAGCAGGACTTTTGGCATCTGATTATAATGCTTATCCAGGTGTAGAACCTTCCGATGCTTTCTCTAGTCTGCAGACCCGTAGAGTAGGAAAAGACTATGCAGATTTGAATAACCGTTATGTGCAATTGGTAAATGCAGAGGCAGTGAGTCTATTCAGTTACTGGGATCTCCAGTTTATATTGGCGGAAGCTAATGTAAGAGGATGGATCACCGGTGCCACTGCGCAGAGTTATTATGCTTCCGGAATCAGTAGCTCGATGAATTTTGTCGCCGCCAATACTCCTGATCTGAGCGATTATAACCACAATATGAAAATGGATGCCGCTTATATTGATGCTTTTCCTACCTCTGCAGGTGTAGCATTAGCAGGAACAAGCGCGCAGCAGATTGAACAAATCATTACACAAAAATATCTGGCTAATTTCTTACAAGGTGGTAAGTACAGTGCCTGGATGGAAAACAGAAGAACGGGTTATCCGGTATTTACCTTAAACAGCAGCACTAACCTAAATACGCCGACTACTAAATTCCCATTACGCTGGCTTTATCCGGGTAATGAGTTGGATTATAACGCAGCAAATGTGTCGACTGCAATTCAGAGTCAATATGGTGGAAGTGACGATGTCAATCAAATCATGTGGATCTTAAAGTAAGATTTTATGTTATATTAGTAATACGGTAAATTCATGTAATTAGCTATAATAGAAACGCCTATGACGCCAAATAAGGGTCTAAAGAAAACACTAACTCCTTTTATGTTATGGGGACTTGGCGTAGGATATGTAATATCAGGCATGTATTTTGGTTGGAATCTCGGCCTTGAAAAAGGAGGGACAGGAGGAATGGCCATTGCCACACTCGCCATCATGTTGATGTATGTTACTTTTACATTTAGTTATGCAGAATTGGCTTGCGCAATTCCTAAAGCAGGAGGAGTGTTCGATTATGCAAAAAGAGCAATGGGGGAAAATATCGGTTTTATAGCCGGTATTGCCCAAATTGTTGAATTTATATTGGCACCGCCGGCAATTGCATTTGCCATCGGTGCCTATTTTAATGCTTTCTATCCTCAGGTACCTATTCTTACCAGTGCCATCTCCATCTATTTTATCTTTACAGCGCTCAATGTTTATGGCGTAAAGGCGGCCGCATCTTTTGAGGTGATCATCACTGTTTTTGCGGTTGGAGAATTACTGTTGTTTTCCGGAATAGCGCTGCCAAAGTTTGAAATGGTCAATCTAACGCACAATGCCTTGCCAAACGGCTGGAGTGGCGTATTTGCAGCCATCCCTTTTGCCATCTGGTTTTTTCTGGGGATTGAGGGAATCGCGAATGTTGCCGAGGAAACAAAGAATCCACAAAGGGATATCAGCCGAGGCTTTGGATGGGCTATACTGACATTGGCAATTTTGTGTGTCCTGGTTTTTGTTACGGCAACAGGAATTGCAGGATGGGAAGCGATCGTTTATAAAAATGGATTGAGTGGAGAGACTTCCGATTCGCCACTTCCTCTGGCATTGGCGAAGATCACTGGGAACAACCATTTGATGTATCATTTGCTAATTACGGTTGGCTTGTTTGGCTTGGTAGCTTCCTTTCATGGACTGATTCTGGCTGCGGGACGATCCACTTATGAGATGGGCCGGGTACATCATATCCCTTCTTTTTTAGGGAAAATTTCCCCTCGGTTTCATACACCTGCCAATGCGCTGATTGGAAATATGGTGATCGGTATTCTAGCCCTACTCTCCGGGAAAACCTCAGAAATCATTATCGTTTCTGTTTTTGGAGCACTCACGCTTTATATCATTTCCATGATCTCCATCATGATTTTAAGGAAAAGAGAACCGGATCTACACCGCCCTTTCCGATTGCGCTTTTACCCTTTGTTTCCAATAATTGCATTAATTATAGCCACAGTATCCATCATCGCGATGTTTATTTTTAACCCTAAACTTGGATTGATCTATTTCTCCATTTTAGCGGTTGCCTTTTTCTTATACAGAACCTTTAAATCTGCAGATAAATGACAACAGAAGAAATTTTAGCTTATGTAAAACAACATCCCTCTGGTAAAGTAAAAGTGGCCGTTGCAGATATTGATGGCGTATTAAGGGGGAAGTATATTTCAACAGAGAAATTCAGCTCTATCCTTAAAGGAAGGCTTGGCTTTTGTGATGTCACCTTTGGATGGGATATGGGGGATGTGGCCTACGACAATGTAAAATATACAGGATGGCATACTGGTTATCCTGATGCACAGGTAAAATTAGACCTGCAGACTTTTCGTAAGATTCCATGGGAAAATGATGTGCCGTTTTTTTTGGGTGATTTTGTAGATGAAAACCATAAAGCCTTGTATACTTGTCCACGGCAATTGCTCCATAAAGTATGTGCTGAAGCAGAGGACTTAGGTTTCAAACCTTATTTTTCTCAGGAATTTGAATGGTTCAATTTTGCAGAGACACCCGAATCTGCCCATCAAAAGAATTTTCAACAGCTTCAGCCTTTAACACCAGGAATGTTTGGTTATTCCATCCTGCGCAGCAGCTTGAAAAATAGCTATATGACAGATCTGTTTGAACTCCTTAGCAAATTCGGAATTCCCATTGAAGGACTCCATACTGAAACTGGCCCCGGGGTTTATGAAGCAGCCATTAAATATGCAGGGATATTGGAGGCTGCTGATCAAGCAGTTTTATTTAAAACAGCAGTAAAAGAAATTGCTTATCAGCATGGTATTATGGCCACCTTTATGGCTAAAATCAGCGAAAACCTGCCTGGTTGTAGTGGGCATGTACACCAAAGTTTATGGGATAAAGAAGGCAAACATAACCTGTTTTATGAGGAGAATGATGCGTCGAAAATGTCTGAACTGATGAAGTCATATATTGCCGGACAACTCCATTGTTTGCCTTATATATTGCCAATGATTGCCCCTACAATCAACAGTTATAAAAGATTGGTGGAAGGTGCCTGGGCACCAACCACGTTAACCTGGGGAATTGACAATAGAACAGTCGCCTTACGGGCATTACCAGGTCATTCCAAGACTACCCGACTAGAAACCAGAGTAGTTGGTTCAGATACTAATCCTTATTTGGCTTTGTCGGCTTGTTTGGCTGCAGGTCTGTATGGGATTAAAAATAACCTGGTATTGGATAAGGCCGCTACACAAGGAAATGGCTATAAGGATATTTCTAATGGGGTTCTTCCAGGAAGTTTACAAGAAGCTACGAGAAAAATGAAGGAATCGCCTTTGGCCGCCACTTTATTCGGTGCCGACTTTGTGGAGCATTTTACCCTGACCAGAGAATGGGAATGCAAGCAATACGCGAAGGCCGTGACCGACTGGGAAATGAAAAGATATTTTGAAATTATTTAAACTCGCTTAACCATGATATTTGATAAAATACATCAATTTAATTTTCCGACGACCATTCGTTTTGGAACAGGTGCGATCAAAGAATTGCCAGCTTATTTGAAGGCCAATGGATTAAACCACCCATTGCTGGTGACCGATCCTGTAATTGCCGGCTTAGCGTTTTTTAAAGCAATAGTTGCAGACCTGGAAGCTCATCATTGTTCAGTGGTAGTATTCAGTGATATTCATAAAAATCCAGTTAAAAGTGATGTTTATAAAGGAACAGAGGCCTGGGATGAGAGTTCCAGGGATTGTGTGATAGGAATTGGAGGTGGAGCAGCATTAGATGTCGCCCGGGCTATTGTTTTACGGGTTAACCATCGGGAAGATTTATTCAAGTACGATGATTTGATTGGTGGTGATGTGTTTGTGACCAATGATGTGCCGCATTTTATTACTGTTCCCACTACTTCCGGGACAGGGAGTGAAGTAGGCCGCAGTGCGATTATTTCTGATGATGAGACGCATCAAAAGAAAATTTTATTTTCACCTAAGCTGATGGCTAAAATTGTGTTCGCAGACCCTGTTTTAACGATGGATTTACCAGCACACATTACCGCTGCTACTGGAATGGACGCATTAACCCATAATATGGAAGCTTTCCTCGCCAAAAATTATCATCCTTTATGTGATGGGATTGCTTTAGAAGGTATCGGCTTAGTTAGAGATGCATTGGTAACAGCCACGCTTCGGCCGGATTTGGAGAGTCGCAGTAAAATGCTCCTGGCTTCAATGATGGGCGCAATTGCCTTTCAAAAAGGTTTAGGCGTTGTTCATTCTCTTGCGCATCCGCTTTCTTCTTTATTAGATACGCATCATGGATTAGCTAATGCGGTGAATATCCCTTATGGGATGGAGTTTAATATAGCGGGGTTTGAAAATAGATTCAAACGTATGGCAAAAGCATTGGAATTGAAAAAGGAAAATGGTGAGGCTGTGGTAAATTATCTTTTCGAGCTCAATTCTACTTTAGGTATTCCTCATCATTTGAGAGATATTGGAGTCTCAATGGAGCAAATAGATACGCTGGCAGATCTTGCTTTTGCAGATTTCGCTCATCCGAATAACCCTAAGCCTGTGAGTAGAGCCGATTTTAAAGCTTTGTATTTAAAGGCACTGTAATGATCACAAATTGCCTGTTGAATGATAATTAATGAATTTTATCAATGCGGAAAAAGATAGGAATTAGCTTTACGGAAGCAAGTTTTCAAAACTACTGGAATTGGTTTACCCCAGCTGATCTCGCTGAGGACCTGGAATTAATAGCGCTTTCTTTTGAAAAAGGAAATACGGAAGATATTGCAAAGTGTGATGGGTTTGTATTAACCGGAGGGATCGATGTGACCCCGGCTATTTCTGGTGGAGCGGAAGATTACCCTTATCGACCATTGGTATTCTCCCCAGAAAGAGATGAATTTGAAAGACAGATTTATGAGTTTGCGAAATCAGAGCGATTGCCATTGCTGGGGATTTGCAGAGGAATGCAATACATTAATATTCTGGAAGGTGGAGCTGTTTTTGATGACATTGGAGAACCTGAAAATGCAATTCACAAGAAAGGGGAACTTGATAAAGTTCATGAGGTAAATGTGGTGGAGGGATCTTTATTAGCTGGGATTACTATTGAAAAAAAAGGGCTGGTGAACAGCGCTCACCATCAGGCAGTAGATCCTAAATGTCTAGCTAAAAACTTAATGATCAATGCTTATGCGGTTTCTGGAAATGGAATTGTAGAAGGCTTAGAATACAAGGATAAACAGAACAATGGCTTTATGCTGGCTGTGCAATGGCATCCGGAAAGAATGAAGGAAAAGGAAATTCAGCCTTTCTCCCAAAAAATCAAAGAACATTTTATTCAGGAAATAAGAAATCATAAAAAATGAACATCATAAATCCAGCGACAGAAGAAATTATAAAGACAGTCCAGGAAGACAACCTTGTTTCTCTACATGAAAAATATGCCTTGCTTCGTCTGGCACAGCAGGAATGGGCAAAGAGGAGTTTAGTGGAACGAATGCAGGTGGTTCAGCGCTTTTCTGATTTGCTAGATGCTGAAATAGAAGGTTTGGCTGCGGTGCTAACTGCTGAGGTGGGAAAACCATTACCCCAGTCTCACAATGAAATTAAGGGGGCAAGAAATCGGATCTCCTGGATGTTGAATAACGCAGAACGTTATTTATCTGAGGAATGGGTTACGGATACCGAGGAGCTTCAGGAAAAGATATCTTATGAGCCTTTAGGGGTAATTTGTAATATTTCAGCATGGAATTATCCTTATCTCGTAGGGGTAAATGTATTTGTTCCAGCATTAATTGCTGGAAATGCAGTGATGTATAAACCTTCTGAATATGCAACTTTAACGGGACTGGAAATCGAAGAGTTATGGATAAAGGCCGGATTGCCCGATGGTGTTTTTAAGACCGCCATTGGAGCTAAAGAAACAGGAGAGGCTTTGCTTGATCTTGATTTTGATGCTTATTTTTTTACAGGATCTTACCGTACCGGGAAATCTATTTATGAAAAGGTAGCTAAAAAAATGGTGCCTTGTCAGCTCGAATTAGGTGGGAAGGATCCACTTTATGTTGCAGATGATGTAAAGAATGTGGCTGCGGTAGCCGTTGGAACGGCAGATGGCGCTTTTTATAACAATGGACAGAGTTGTTGTGCCGTAGAACGTATTTATGTTCATGAGGAGGTTTATGAAGCCTATAAAGCGGCATTTTTGAAAGAAGTACAGTCATGGAAAATAGGTTTGCCAACTGAAGAAGGTGTTTACCTTGCTGCCTTAACAAGAAAGGAACAGTTGAAGGTGTTAGAAGAGCAGGTGGAGGATGCTTTATTAAAAGGAGCAACACTGATGTGTGGCGGAAAAAGAAAGCCCGGAAAAGGGTATTATTTTGAGCCAACGGTCTTAATTAATGTAACTAATGAAATGAGACTGATGCAGGAAGAAAGTTTCGGTCCTATTATAGGCATCATGAAAGTAAAAAATGATGAGGAAGCCATTGCCCTAATGAAAGATACTCAATATGGCTTAACGGCTGCAGTATATGCTTTTGATGGGGTTCGCGCTCAGCGGATCCTTTCTGAGATTGATGCCGGCTCGGGGTATTGGAATTGTTGTGATCGGGTAAGTGCGGGTTTGCCATGGAGTGGCAGGAAACATTCCGGTTTTGGTGCTACGCTTTCTCATCAAGGATTACGGGCTTTTGTGAAGCCGAAAGCCTGGCATTTGAGGAAGTAAGGATAATGGGAAACTATGGATAAAACTTCAGCTGTCTTCCATATTGAAGGCAACTGAAGTTTTTTCTTTGCCGTTTATTTCTTAGTTTCTTTTCTGATAACTGGCGCAATCTGAGTGCCCAGTAATTCAATGGTTTTCAATACCTGTTTGTGCGAAATAGATCCGGTGACCAGCTGTGCCAGGAACCTGGTATTTTTGAAAAGCTCATACTGATGCATGATTTTATCAATCGCCTGTTGTGGACTTCCAACTACTAATGGACCATCGGTACGCAGATAATCGAATTGTTGTCTGCTCATCGGCGACCAGCCCCTGTCTTTTCCTACACGGTTCATCAATTGCTCATAAGATGGGTAAAACTCATCTGCAGCTTGTTGTGCATTCTCTGCTACGTAAAACTGTGAACTGATGGCCAATTGAAGTTTAGCGGGGTCGTGACCTGCTTCTGCTGCTGATTTACGGTAGAGATTTATAAAAGGAACGAATTGTTCTGGAGGACTACCCAAAATTGCAACTGCCATTGGAAGGTTTAGTCTTCCGGCACGCTGTGCAGAGGCAGGAGTGCCACCTACACCTATCCATACTGGTATGGAGGATTGTATCGGACGTGGATACACACCTCTTTTTATAATTGAAGCCCTGTGTTTTCCCTTCCAGGTTATGATTTCTTCCTCATTGAGTTGTAGCAATAAGCCGAGCTTTTCAGTGAAAAGTTCATCGTAATCAGTCAAATTATAACCGAATAGTGGGAATGATTCTGTGAAGGAGCCTCTTCCTGCAATAATTTCAGCTCTTCCATTAGAGATGAGATCTACAGTTGAGAAGTTCTGAAAAGTCCGAACGGGATCTGCGGAACTCAATACGGTGACAGAGCTTGATAACTTGATATTTTTAGTGATCGCCGCCGCAGCTGCCATCATGATCTCAGGTGAGGAAATGACAAAGTCCGCACGATGATGCTCTCCGAATGCAAAAACGTCAAGACCTACTTCGTCGGCAAGCTTCACCTCCTCTAATAATTCCTGAACCCTTTGATGCGCGTTAACTGCTTTTCCTGCTACGCGATCAGGCTGTAATTCTCCAAATGTACTGATCCCAATTTCCATGTGTCAATTTTAATGTTTTTTTTGCTTTTAATTTACAGTGATGTGTAATTTTATCATCCGTGGATGGTATGGAATCATGATTAAGATAGCGATATTTGCTGGAAAATAATGGGATTGACATTGATAATTGGTATCACCCATTTTAAAACATTTATTGTCAATTTAAAGCAACGTATAATGACGGAAATAGAATTTTTAGATTACTGTAAGGCTCAGGTTACTGGAACACTTAAAGATGAGGATGTTATATTAATGCTAACTGCCTGGGGGAAGATTAAATATTCTATCGGGTATAATCAGGCATTAAAGGATAATGATATTGAGCTTGATCAGCCTGCAGCTGATGTTGACCTGAATTAAGGGAATGAAAATGAGGATCGGCCTCCATTGATATTCGAATTTAGTTTTAGGAATGAAATTATATAAGTTTTCCCAGTAATTATGTAGTTTTCGGATATTCCATAAGGCTAATTTTGCGCTAAATGAAGGTGTCAATCAAAAATATGGTATGTTGCAGGTGCATCGCTGTGGTAAGGCAGGTGTTTGAAAAGATGGATGTTGCAACAGTTCGAGTACAGCTGGGAGAAGTTGAATTAGAGGAGGAGCTTTCTAGTGTGCAGACGAGCTATTTAAGAAACTGGTTGTCAGAGAAAGGTTTTGAATTATTAGATGACCGTAAAATGGTGCTGGTAGAAAGAGTCAAGACCCTCATTATTGAAATTATTCATGGGGCGGATAGCATAGATTTAACGCTTAAATTATCCTACCTGATTCAGCAAAAGCTAAGTATCGATTATAATTATATCAGCTCTCTTTTTTCTAATATTGAAGGCATTACCATTGAACAATACCTCATTCTGCAGCGTATAGAAAGAGCAAAGGAGTTTCTGGAATACGATGAACTTACGCTAAGTGAGATCGCTCATAAATTAGGCTATAGCAGTGTTCAATACCTTTCTACCCAATTCAAAAAGGCCACAGGCTTTAGCCCATCTCATTATAAAAAAATAAAAGAAAATTCGCGTAAGCCATTAGACCAGTTGTAAATACTATAAACATTTCCCTGAATAGTGTAACTGCAGTTTTATACTCGATTCTATTTTTGAGTATAAATTTTTTGTGATGAAAAAGACCAATAAGTTACTAATTAAAGGCATGGTTTGTAACCGCTGCATTACCGTATTAAGTGATGAACTACTCAAACTTGGATTAGATATTTCGAGTATAAATTTAGGAGAAGTCATCTTAAAAGAGAGTAATAAACCTGTTGATGAACAAACCTTAAAAGTGGTTTTACAAAAGAATGGGTTCGATCTCCTGTATGATAAGAATGAGCAATTGATTAGTCAGATTAAACTTGCAGTCGGACGTGGTATCAACGAACAATCTGAAACCGGAGAACCTGTTAAATTTTCAAAATGGATTTCTGAAGACTTACACAGAGATTATGATGCACTGAGCGCTATATTTTCCATTACCCAGGGTAATACCCTCGAGCAGTATATTATACACAAGAAAATTGAGGAAGTCAAAGCACTTTTGGTTTATACCGACCAGTCCTTAACGGCTATAGCCTATACTTTGGGCTATAGTAGTGTGGCCTATCTATCTCGACAATTAAAGAAATATACGGGTTTCGATTTTGCGTATTATAAAAGAATAAGGAAGGATAAACTCAGTATAATGGAGCAAAGTAAGCAGGAGTAACCTTATAATTATATACATTATTCCGCCAATTGTGTAATGACTAAGGCATCAGCTCTCTTTAATATTGTTGTAAAAAAATAGAGATTATGGAAGCACTCAGTTTAGATCAAAAACCCGCAAAAAAAACTTCAGCAAATAATTATATAAAGAAAACTTTCCCTGTTTTAGGAATGACTTGCGCCGCCTGTGCAGTAAGTCTGGAAAGTATGCTTAAATCGGCTAAAGGTGTCCATAATGCAGGCGTGAATTATGCCAATCAAACGGCCTGGGCTGAATATGACGAAACGGTTAAACCCGAAGAATTGCAAAATGCAGTTCGCGGTATCGGATATGACCTGATCGTTGATGCTGATGATCCGCAACAGATACAACAGGATGCCCAGCTCAAGCATTATGAAGAATTGAAAAAAAGAACCATATGGGCAGTCCTACTTTCTATTCCTATATCAGTGATTGGTATGTTCTTTATGGACATGCCTAATGGAAACTGGATCATGATGGCCCTGACCATACCAGTGGTTTTCTATTTAGGTCGCAGCTATTTTATCAATGCGGCTAAACAGGCCAGGCATAAGAAAGCCAATATGGATACGCTGGTCGCTTTGAGTACAGGAATTGCATTTCTATTCAGTGCCTTTAATACGATTTATCCTGAGTTTTGGCACCAAAGAGGGCTCCACGCACATGTTTATTTTGAAGCTGCAGCGGTGATCATTGCTTTTATTTCTTTGGGTAAATTATTGGAAGAGAAAGCTAAGTCCAATACTTCATCAGCCATTAAAAAATTAATGGGTATGCAGCCAAAAACAGTAAACATCATGCTGGACGGGATAGCCACGGAAATTCCTGTATCGCAGGTGCAGGTTGGAAATATTATTGTAGTGAAGCCCGGAGAAAAGATCCCTGTTGATGGAGTAGTAACGGAAGGAAGCTCATATGTGGATGAAAGTATGATCAGTGGTGAACCCGTTGCCGTTGCTAAAACAAAGGGAGAAAAAATATTTGCTGGTACGATTAATCAGAAAGGCAGCTTTGAGTTCAAAGCGGAAAAAGTAGGTGGTGATACGATTCTTGCACAGATCATTAAGATGGTACAGGAAGCCCAGGGGAGTAAGGCGCCAGTACAAAAATTGGTGGATAAAATTGCAGGGATATTTGTTCCCGTAGTCATCGGAATTGCAATTCTTACTTTTACCATCTGGATGTTAATTGGTGGCGAAGCTGCTTTTACCCATGCCTTACTAACTTCTGTTACTGTGTTGGTGATCGCCTGTCCATGTGCCTTAGGATTGGCTACCCCAACGGCAATCATGGTTGGCATTGGAAAAGGTGCGGAAAATAATATCCTGATTAAGGATGCGGAAAGCCTGGAATTGGGTCATAAAGTAAATACAATTATCTTAGATAAAACTGGGACAATTACCGAAGGCAGACCTGTGCTGACGGATATGATCTGGAATGATACAACTACAGATCATCAGCTCAATAAACAGATTTTGTACGCTATGGAAGCCCAGTCTGAACATCCATTGGCAGAAGCGGTGATTAATCGTTTAAAAGAAGAATCTGTTACAACAGTTCGCTTAGCACAATTTGAAAGTATTACTGGTAAAGGAATTAGCGCTGTTTATCAAGGCATATCCTATTTTATTGGCAATAAGAAACTAATGGATGAATATGGGATTTTAATAAGTCATGATGTACTCATCCAAGCTGAAATATGGCAGGAGGAAGCTAAAACTGTGGTTTATTTTGCGGATCGAAAAAACGGGCTTGCTGCCATTGCCATTGCCGACAAAATAAAGGTTACTTCACAGGAGGCCATTGAAACACTCCAAAATAAAGGAATCGAAGTTTACATGCTTACAGGAGATAATAAACAAACTGCGGCTGCCGTAGCCAGACAGGTAGGCTTAAAACATTATAAAGCGGAAGTAATGCCTTCGGACAAGGCAAACTTTGTAAAGGAACTGCAATCGCAAGGGAAAATTGTGGCAATGGTTGGAGATGGTATAAACGACAGTCATGCACTGGCACAAGCTGATGTCAGCATTGCGATGGGTAGGGGCTCAGACATTGCAATGGATGTGGCGAAGATGACTTTGATCACTTCCGATCTGAATATTGTACCTAAAGCTTTAAAGCTTTCCTGCAGAACGGTAAAAACCATCAAACAGAATTTATTCTGGGCCTTTATTTATAACCTCATAGGCATTCCTATCGCTGCCGGTTTATTATATCCTATCAATGGATTTTTACTCGATCCAATGATTGCTGGGGCTGCAATGGCTTTAAGCTCTGTTTCTGTGGTCAGCAATAGCTTGCGGTTAAAGACGGTTAAATTGTAAAAACCAGCAACTCATTTTTTTAATGCCCGGCTTTTTCCGGGCATTTTTTTTTGAATAATTCTACAGAAATACTATAACTCTTAGCCGCAATAGTATAAAGTAAAGGGCTGCTGAGGCCAGTAGATTTGTCCCCATCAAAACAAAATTTGTTGCACCCTTAACCATCATATCATGTTAAAAGATACAAATAAACTAAAAGTTGCTTTTCTTCCAGTACTCTGTAGTATGCTGCTGATTGCCTGTAATGGTGATCCCGAAAAAACGGAAAAAGCCTCCAGCACGGCAGCGGTTAATCCTAATAAATTGGAAGTGGATGCCATCGTTGTAAATGAAGAAAACCTGGATCAGGAAGAAGTGATTGTCGGCACAATGCTTCCCTATCGGGAGGTTGCCATTGTAAGTGAAATCGCCCAGAAGATTATTCAGGTTGCTTTTCAGGATGGAGGATATGTTAGTAAAGGCCAATTGCTTTATAAACTCAACGATGCTGACCTGAAGGCCCGGTTAAGAGGATTGAATTCAGAATTGAAATTAGCCCGCCTAAATGAACAAAGAATCAGTAATCTGCTGAAAACGGAAACTGTAAATCAACAGCAATACGATGAAACGGCGGTGAAATTACAAGCACTGGAAGCACAGCGCGAAGTACTCCAGGAGGAACTGAATAAAACGGAGATCAGGGCACCTTTTTCTGGAAACATCGGTATTTCAACGGTAGATCCAGGTTCTTTTGTGTCGCCGGGTACGGAGCTAGTTAACTTGCAGGACCATGGTACCATTAAGATGAATTTTTCTGTTCCGGAAAAGTACCTTCCACTGGTTAAAACTGGTGGTAAAATTAATTTTACAACTGCAGTTTCTGATCTGCAGCAGACTGCGACAATTAAAGCGACAGAGCCTGGAATTAACGCCCAAAACAGGGCCTTAAAAGTACAGGCGGTTACTGATAACCCTGGCGGAAAATTTAGGGCGGGTCTTTCTGTCAAGATCCATTTTTCGACCTCAGCAAAAAATGCAAAAGCGATTCACCTACCAACTGAAGCACTCATTCCAGGGGGAGATGGATATACTGTTTTTGTGGTTGAAAAGGGCTTGGCGAAATCAAAACCCGTTAGCATTGGTAACAGAACTGAAACCGCAGCCACGATTACCTCGGGCTTAAATAATGGCGATAGTGTCATTGTATCTAATCTTCTTCGTCTTGGCAATGGCATGCCTGTTCAGGCAGTGCTTTCCAAATAATCTATTTCAAATATAAAGACATGAGTTTATCATCATTAAGTATAAAAAAACCGGTTTTGGCGGCTGTATTTTCCGCCTTTATCGTTGTTATGGGGATTGTTGGCTGGAATTACTTAGGAGTCCGAGAATATCCGCTGACAGAGCCCCCGGTGATCTCGGTGGTCACCTATTATCCAGGGGCAAGTCCTGATGTAATTGCTTCCAAAATCACCAAACCTATGGAAGAGTCTATTGCTGAATCCAATGGCGTTAGAACAATTTCTTCCGAGTCCAGGGAGCAGGTGAGTGTGATCTCTATAGAATTTAATCGGGATATTGATCTGGAAGATGCCTTAAACGATGTTCGCGATAAGGTAGCCAAATCCAGAAAACAACTTCCTGCAGATGTAGATCCGCCTGTGGTTGAAAAAGCTTCCTCACCGGATAATCTGGTAGCCTTTTTAGAGGTGGAAAGTGATACCAAGGACATTAGAGAGGTAAGTCACCTGGCTTCTACGGTTATAAAAGACAGAATGCAGTCCATTCCTGGTGTAAACAGTGTTGCCGTTGTTGGTGAACACAAGTACGCCATGCGGCTACAATTTGATCCGGTTAAACTGGCGGCCTATATGCTTACTCCAGAAGACATCCGACAGGCATTGGCAAGAGAGAATCTTGATCTGCCTTCCGGAAGAATAGAAGGTGCAAATAATGAGCTAAGTGTGCGTACACTTGGTCGCTTAACGACTGTAGAGGATTTCAATGAGATGATCATTAAACGCGAGGGTAATACCGTAGTGCGCTTAAAAGATATCGGCTCTGCGAAACTTGGAGAAGAAAATGAACGAACGGCAATTATCAATGAAACCGGTAATTTAAATAGAATCGGAGTAGGTATTGCTGTTCAGATTCAACGAGGAGCCAATGCGATTAAGGTTGTCGATGAATTTCATGCCAGATTAGCTCAGTTACGTAAAGAAATACCTAAAGAATATCGCCTGATTGTTGGTTTTGATTTCACCAGTCCTGTGCGTAAATCAATTAAAGAAGTAGAAGAAACCCTTTTTATCGCTTTTGGTTTAGTGGTATTGATCATCTTTCTTTTTCTCCGTGATTGGCGCTCTACCATAATACCGGTGCTGGCAATTCCTGTCTCCATTCTTTCGGCATTTTTCATTATGTATGTGGCAGGATTTTCGATCAATGTACTCACCTTGCTGGGCTTAGTGCTTTCCATAGGTTTAGTGGTTGATGATGCGATTGTGGTGCTGGAAAATATCTATAAAAAGATAGAAGAAGGTATGTCGCCAATTCAGGCCGCTTTCAAAGGCGCTAAAGAAATCTATTTCGCGGTAATTTCCACCACCATTACCCTGGCTGCGGTATTTATGCCTATTATTTTTATGGGTGGGATCAGTGGCCAGTTATTTAAAGAATTTGCGATTGTAGTATCGGGTTCGGTACTGGTATCCGCGTTTGTTGCCTTAACGCTTTCGCCGATGCTGAGCGCTTTATTGTTAAAAAAGAACGACAAGCCAAATTGGTTATATAGAAATACAGAGCCCTTTTTCATCCGTTTAAATAATGGATATGCGAATTTATTAACCGCCTTTATGAAACGCCGATGGTTAGCGCCGGTATTTTTAATCGGCACTGCCAGTCTCATTTATTTTGTGGGGAAAAAACTTCCTTCTGAGCTTGCTCCGATAGAAGACAGATCCAACATGAGTTTGATCGCGATTGCTCCGGAAGGTGTCTCTTTTGAATATATGCAAAAGCGTATGACCGAAGTAGGGAAATACGTGAACGACTCTACGGGTAGTAGGCTGTATCAAACCTATTCTATGGTTGGTATTTCCTTTATTCCAGCTCCAGCACCGGTTAACATCGCTGTGCAGAGTATTTATCTAAATGATCCCGGAAAAGGTAAAGCCTCTACTCAGGATTTATATAATCAATACGCAATGGCCTCTGGTAAATTCAAGGGCTTCCTTTTATTTCCATATCTGCCACCTACCATCGGTACGCGCTATGGCGGTGGTATGCCGGTTCAGTATGTACTCCAGGCACCTACGCTGGATAGCTTGAACAAGGTGCTTCCAGGTTTTCTGGCCGCAGCAAGGCAGAGTAAAAAGCTGATGTTCGTAGATGCTGATCTGAAAATTAATAAACCGGAATTGAAAATCAATATCGATAGGCAAAAAGCCGCATTAATGGGGGTATCCGTACAGGAAATATCAAGGGCTTTACAGCTTTCGTTTTCTGGCCAGCGTTATGGTTATTTCTTACGATCAGATAGGCAATACGAAGTGATCGGTCAGGTAGAACGCAAAAATAGAAATGATATCAGCGATCTACGCTCCATTTATGTCCGTTCTGCTGACCAGCAAATGATCTCTTTGGATAATCTGGTGACGATCGAAGAGGGGATCAGTCCGGCTGCAATTTATCGCTATGACCAATATACTTCTGCTACTGTTTCTGCCGGACTTGCGCCAGGAGTAAGTCTGGAAGATGGTATTGAAGAAATGGCACGTATTAAAAAAGAAGTCTTGAACGAAAACTTTAAAACGAGTTTAGCAGGTCAGTCCAGAGATTATGAAGAAAGTCAGGGCAATATCGCGGCTACACTTATTTTGGCCTTGTTACTGGTTTACATGATCATGGCGGCACAATTTGAAAGCCTGCGTGATCCACTCATTATCATGCTTACTGTGCCAATGGCGGTAACCGGTGCAATTCTAAGTTTGTATTGGTTTGACCAGAGTTTAAATGTGTTCAGTCAGATCGGGATCATCACCCTGGTGGGCTTGATTACTAAAAATGGTATCCTGATCGTAGAATTTGCCAATCATTTGAAAGAACAAGGACTCTCAAAATATGATGCAGCCATACAAGCAGCCGTATCACGTTTCCGTCCAATCTTGATGACCTCTCTGGCAATGATATTTGGCGCCTTGCCAATCGCACTTACGGTGAACAGCCGCCAATCGCTGGGAATTGTAATTGCAGGGGGATTGACCTTTGCGGGAATTCTTACCCTGTTTATTATCCCTGCGGTTTATTCTTACCTGTCAGGGGCCAAGGCTAAAGAAGTGATTGAAGAGGAAAATGAAGAAACGGAAATCGCGTAATGCTGATCTATTAAAACAAAGACAATGAAAAGAAAATTTTTAAATATACTCCTGGCTTTGCCACTGCTGTTTTCCGGCAAAGTTATGCATGCCCAGGAAAGAGACTTAAGTCTTGCGGAAGCATTGGCAATGGCTGCAAAGGGGAATAAGGAACTTCAGATACAAACGCTGGAGGAAATTCGTTATAAGGAGATTAGTCGGGAAACGAAGAGTCGATTATTGCCCAGTATTTCGGCAACGGCGGGCTATTCACGTTACTTTGATCGTCAGGTGATCTTTCTACCAGGTTCGTTTGCCGGTACCGATAAAGCTGTAGAGGATGTTGCAGTGGGTGGGAAAAATGCTTTTAATGGATTTTTATCATTAAATCAGCCTGTGTTTATGCAAAATGCGCGTCGCCAAAAGGAGGCCGCTCTGATCAATGAGAAAATTCAGAAAGAAAAAACTATAGATCTGGAAAGCCAATTGGCTTTCCAGATCTCATCCAGCTATTTTCAGCTGCTGTTGATGAGTAATCAGCTTAATTTACAACAACAAAGTCTCTCACGGAATGTCAGGGCACTGGTAGATACGAGAGCATTGTTTGCACAGGGAAGAAGTCTGAAAGTAGACACCTTAAGAAGCTTTATCGCGGTAGAGAATTTAAAGTCTTCTATATCCTATTTAAGGAACAACATCGAGGTCAGTGGTATTCAGCTAAAAAGACTGATAGGTTTAAATGAGAGCGTGGTCATCAAGCCAACAGATAGTCTGAATGTGGAACTCAATCAAGCCGAATCTTATACGCTGGATCAGGCTTTAAAAACTGCTGAGTTGAATCGCCATGACATCCGACTCCAAAAACTCTCTATTGAACAGGAAGAAAAGCTCTTGTCTGCCAGCAAAGCAGAGCGCCTGCCTCAGGCTTCAATTATTGGCCAGTATCAATTGCAGGCACAGGCAGATCACCTGCGTCTGGGCAGTTATACGCTACCTCGTACTTCATTTTTGGGCTTCCAGCTAACGGTTCCGATTTTTAACGGAAACCGGACTAATGCTCAGATCAATCAGGCTAAGATTAAAGTGCGGCAGGAAAGCATCAGGTTAAATGATGTGAAGGAAGAAATGAATGCTGAATTAGCAGCAATCATTAGCCGGTGGAAGGAAGCCAATACACAACTCCATATTCATCAAACAACGGTAGATGCTGCGGCGTTAAATTATACCATGATGAACGACCGTTACAAGAACGGCCTAAGTTCCAGGCTTGAGTTAACAGATGCCGAATTGGCCTTAACGCAAGGGAAAATCAGCTATTTGCAGGCAGTATATCATCTTAAATTATTGTATGTAGAGTTACAACGATCATTAGGCCTGTTAAAATTATAGGCATCCCAAAACTCTATAACTTATTCCGGTAATTGTATAAAATCCCGGCTTCGGTGTTTTCTAATTTTGGCACAAATAATAAAATTTATGTCTAGAAATAAAAAACAACCAATAATAGAAGTGCTGCCTTACGCTAAGCGATGGGCAGCACTTTCTTTGCTATGTATGGCCCAGTTCATTGTAATTATGGATACGTCCATCATAGGGGTAGCCTTACCAGCAATTAAAACGGATCTGGGTTATTCACAAACTGGTCTTCAATGGATATTTAATGCTTATGTCATCGTTTTTGGCGGTTTCTTGCTTTTAGGTGGCCGTCTGTCCGACCTGTTTGGCGCCCGAAAGGTCTTCATGTGGGGATTTGCTATTTTAACTGCTGCCTCTCTTTTAGCCGGTGTAGCCTGGACCGAAGGAATTCTAAACACCGGTAGGGCATTGCAGGGATTGGGTGCTGCTTTCATTGCACCAGCAGCATTAACGCTGGTCTTAACCAAGTTTACCGACCCAAAGGAGCTGAGTAAGGCTTTAGGGTTCTGGGGTGCTGCTGCGGCAGCTGGTGGCTCTGCAGGTGTGTTCTTTGGTGGTGCCATTACGCAATGGCTTTCCTGGGAATGGGTGTTCCTGATCAATATCCCTTTGGGGCTGATTGTTTTGGTTCTGAGTCCTGGTTTATTACTCAAAGGAACCACACGAAAAGGGAAAGTAGATGTTCTTGGCGCTATCCTGGCCACAGCAGCATTAATCCTGATGGTATACGGTATTGTTTCTGCTGAAACTGCGGGTTGGGCTTCGATTCAAACGCTAGGATTACTGGGCTTAGCTGTTGCACTGTTTATTGCCTTCCTGGTTGTGCAAAAAAACAAAAAGGAACCGCTTGTACCATTGTCCATTTTCAAGGTGCCTAATCTTTCAGGCGGTAATTTGGTGATGGGCTTATTGGCAGGAGCATGGATTCCACTATGGTTCTTTCTTAACCTTTATTTACAACAGGTATTACATTATTCAGCTTTCAACAGTGGACTTGCGTTATTGCCGATGACTTTTGCGATCATGGTGCTAATGATGGGAGTTACCGGAAAACTGGTTGCGAAATTTGGCTTTAAATCTACGCTGATTGCAGGATTTATAGCACTTACCGCTTCATTGGTGCTGTTTAGTGCGGTTCCTGTAGATGGATCTTTTATGGTTAACGTATTACCCGCATCTCTGTTGGGCGCATTAGGTATGTCGCTGGCTTATATCCCTGGAACCATCGCTTCCATGTCGGGGGCCAAACCTGAAGAGACCGGACTCGCTTCTGGTTTGGTAAACACCAGTTATCAGATCGGTTCAGCACTTGGACTTGCGATCATCGTCGCTATTGTAGCCTCAAAAACAAATTTGGGGCAATCCCAGGGAACAATAGATGTTGTTGTGTTGAATGAAGGTTTCCGAACTGCATTCAAATCTGCTGCTGTTGTGAGTGGTATAGGGACATTGATTGCTATTTTATCCATTAAGTCATTCAAATAATTGATCGATGCAGAAGTATAATATGATCTGGCCTACGCGTAAAGTGACCAGGGAGACGGCAGATACCCTGACCATTGAATTTGATGTGATCAGGTCAGCATTCAAGTATTTACCTGGGCAGTTTATCAATATCAGTAAACTGGTAAATGGAGAAAAAGTAACCCGTTCCTACTCTTTGTCTACCTCTCCTTATCTGGATTCTTATCCTGCGATCACAGTAAAACGGGTAAAAGATGGATTGATGAGTAATTTCATGGTTGACAATGCCGAGCAAATTCGCGAATGGGAAATAGAAGGGCCCTTCGGTATTTTTGTTCCGCTTGAAAGCAGTTATCAAAACAAGGATGTGGTCTTATTATCTGGAGGGAGTGGCATCACACCATTACTTTCCATTGCTAAATCCTTATTGAATAAATCAGCTGATGTTCAGCTGACCTTAATTTATGCAAACCGCAATTGGAAAGAGGTCATCTTCGCCAAGGCAATTGAAGCATTAAACTTGAAATATCAGGGGCGGCTGACTGTAATTCATGCCTTATCGCAACATGAGGGCGGAAAGCCCATATTCACAGGTACATTGATTGAGGACAGGTTGAGCAAGTTGCTTGTCAAAAAGGTATTGAAGCAGGCTACTGTTGGAAAACTAGTAGAGGCTCAGTTCTTTCTTTGTGGGCCTTCTGGTTTGATGAAAATTTATCAGGAGGCATTGGAAGCTTTAGATGTTCCTGAAGAAATGATTTTTATGGAACGATTTACTGAGGAAGAAAATCCTGTTGAACAGCTAAATCTGCCTGATATCACCCATGAGGTTTTGGTTCATTTTTATGAACAAACCCATTTGATCGAAATACCCCCAGGAACAACACTATTGAACGCAGCATTGAAAGAGGGGATCGCTTTCGGGCATTCCTGTAGATCAGGAAGCTGTGGAGCCTGTGTGGCGATATTAACTTCAGGAAAGGTAAGGATGGTTAAAAATTATGCGTTAACGCACAAAGAAGTAGAGCAGGGTATGATTTTGCTGTGCCAGTGCTATCCTTTAACTGAGGATATCACTATTGAGTTTGACTAAAATTTCATAAAAGAATGCCGCAATTACGCAATACCGCGACTGGCTGCATTCATCGCTTTGTACTACAAAATTATTGATTATGAAAACACTTAATATAAAGATCAGCAGAATAGCAAGTACGTTAAATCAGCAACCATCATTTAAGAGATGGGGGATAGGGTCAGTCAATAAATTGTTCTGAAAATGAAACTGCTTGGTTTAGATATCAGCGGTCTGAAGGACGGTTATTGCATTTCAACAGTAACGCTGTCAGTGTTAAATACTCCGGGAGCATATCTGATCGCCGTACTGCCAGGCGTTATGGTCATCTCTTATGAGCCCTTAGTAACATCTGTCGAAAAAATAACCAGGTCGGTCACACGTCTTGGATATAAGATAAAAAGAATAGTTCAACAAAATTCATTAACACAAATATTAGCATCAATGAAAACATTAAAATTTAAAACAAACATCAAATGTGCCGGATGCCTGGCAAAAGTTGCTTCGGCTCTGAATGAGACAGCTGGAGAAGATAATTGGGAGGTAGACATTAAGAGCCCGGAAAAAATATTGACTGTGGTATCAGATGATACGGATGAACGCTCCATTATTTTCGCGATCAATGAAGCAGGATTTACTGCAGACAGCTTAAATTAAAGATGGAATGATGATTAGGAAGCCTCAGCTCACTGAGCTGAGGCTTCCTGATTTTCTAATCGTTATTTATTAGTTCTTCATCAAACAGTTCAAAAAACAGATTCTGTAATTTATGGACGTGTTGTATTGTTTTAAAATCTCCTGTATCATCATTTGATGGTACTTGCTTATAGCAGTCATAATACTCATCTTCTGCCACATGAAATAAGAAGAAATTGAAATCTTCGTGTTGAAAGTATCCACCGCCATTGTCTTTAAAGCTAAGTCTGTTGACCAGCCAATCTGAGTTTAAAAGAATAGGGCTAACCTGATCATGGTTACATTCTAACAGTTGAGCTGCATTGTTTTCTTTGTAAGCTATCCTTTTATCTGGCAGGATGCCAAGTACTTCGCAAGGCTTAGCCACATCATTTGCGATTTCATGATTTAGGGATATATAATTACCAATTCTTAGTTCGTTTACATTCATATTTAGTTGTAATTATTTGCTTTAAAAGCATGGAAATCACGATGAAGTTTTAGCAGTTCTGTTTTTAGTGCCTCTACTTGTTGTGTGAGTATTTGTTGATTTGTTTCCAGTGTTTTGATGTCTTTAATCAGGCTTGCCTTTTCAGGAGTATGTTTTCTATTTCCTTTACCCGTATAAAACCATTCAAAAGAAATATTGAATACTTCATGGAGCTTTTTGACAAAGTCGATAGGAATATTTAACCGGTTATTTTCATATCTACTGATCACAGAGTGATCCAGGCCCAGTCTTTTTCCAAATTCTTCCTGGCCCATTTTTTCTGCTTTTCTGAATACTTTTAACCTTTCTGCTTCTTCGGTGGTTTCTTTTATTTCTGCCATTTTTTTGAAGAGTTGTTTTGCCCTGGTTTTAGATACTTAAAGCGACAATTATCGTTTTTGTAAGACATTGACAATGTTAAACATTTGTTTGACATCATCCAGTTGAACATCAAAATCAGGATATTTTTTTTTGTCCGGATTAAGGGAATGACAGGTAATAATACCGGTCTCAGTATCATGATGTGTAATTCTCTTGGTCATAATACCATATTTTTTATGAACAACAATATAGTCCTTGAATCTGTGCGTGTGGAATTTGCTGGTCCAGAGGTGCTGTTGTATTTCTCTTCCGGTAACAATACTTCCGTCGCTGATGCTTTCCTTGGTATTGTCATCCATGCTGTCGCCTACAATTTCAAATGCTCTGTATTGACCTCTGTGATGTTTGTCCACTATAATTGTATGCTTGGGTAATTCTTCTAAATATTCGGGATCTTTGTAACCGGGTAAATATCCGGCATATGCATATTCATTAACTAAGGGAACAACCATGATATATTTTCCTTCTCCAAGGTCAATAAATGGGCTCTCACCTACCTCTAAAGGGTAATGTATCTCAGCAATAAAGGTACTGTTTTCTTTTTGAGAAACAGAAGGCTCCAATAGCATTTCGCCTTTTCCTTCTTCAAACCATTTTCTGGATACCCCCAAATTATCTTCGAGCTTTTGCCCCATTGTTTTTGGTGCTTTTTCGCTTTTTAGGATTTCTGAAATGTAAGATTTGGACATTTTGATCGCTTTTGCGAACTCGCTGTCATTTTTAAATTTAAAAAAACTGATAACTTCTCTCAGTCTCTGGAATTTATTTGAATTATTTTCTTCTTGATTCACAGATTGTTATAATTTATTTTTCGTAAAACAGAATATAATGATTTTGATAGTTCGTAATTACGAACTATATTTGATTCACTGATTCGGCAAATATAAATATAAAGGAGGCTTATTAACAATTTAAAACTCATGATAAATATGGAAACTACATTGAAAACAGAATTAATTCCCGAATTGAATAGGACAACTACCATAAATTCGGAGCCTGAAAGCAGAACTTCTGGATTAAGATATGGTTCGGAAAAAGAGCAAAGCGAACTGGTTTATCCGGAAGCTGATGTGGAATCGTGCCGGACTGAAGTGCTGGAACCTTTTAACTATACCACCTGGGAATCTAAGATTGAAGATTTAGAAATAGGAGCGCATTTTGAATGTTCATTTGAGAAAATGGCTATGATCAGGCTGATGATTAGTAGAGTGATCACCTTTAAATATTCCGATCGGAATTTTGACATTCAAAAATCGGATCTGCTTGGGGAAGAAGTGCTGGTCGTTAAAAGGCTGGAGGATCGGTATGACGGATGAAAAAGCGAAAATCAAGAGACTGCAGCAAAGGATTAAAATACTAGAGCGGATGCTGCTGGAGGAGGTTTTAAAAAATGATTTGTTATGTCAGAAATCAAATGCATTGACCACCTTATTAATTGTTCCCTATGGCAAGAATAAGAACTGTTAAGCCTGTTTTTCTAAGGCATGAGAAATTGCAGGATCTGGAACAGGAACATCCTGGAAAATACATTATGATGGTTTTTATGGGTTTATGGATGCTTGCCGACAGTAAGGGCAGATTTGAATACAAACCACGCTCTATTAAACTTGATATCTTACCATTTTTGGACTTTGACATGCAAGAGAGCCTGGGGATTTTGGAGCATTATGGCTTTATCCGTTCTTATGTTGTTGAAGGGAAGAAGTTCGGTCTGCTGCCCACTTTCAGAAAGCACCAGAGGATTACAGGCAAAGAGCTTACAGAAGGAGAGAAATTTCCTGCAGAACCGAACCTCACTGAGGTCGATTTGTTAGAAAATAACCATGAATCAATTGGGAAACATCCGGATGTTCAGGAAAGGAAGGGAAAGGAAGAGGAATTAGAACAGGAAAGGGAAGGGAAATATGATTCCTTGTCAGAAAGTGTCATGCAGTATTTTGGTTTTAACGAAGTAGCGAATTTTGATAAGTTAAGAGAAGTTTCTGTTTGTCTGAAGTGTCTAGACCATGAAGGTAGGATTGAATATTTTGAAAAACAGTTTGCCGCCTATGTGGAATTCAAATGCATTAGTAACAGTTTCTCTCATTCTTTTAAAAATTTTTTAGGGACTTCCGCTGAATTATTTCAGGATGGGGCCTGGAATTCAGAAAGTTGGATTAACAAATTAGCGATGGAAAAGGAAAAAAGAACATCTAATCATTTTAAAATACCAGGACAAGTTATTAAAGGGGTGGAAGCAGCAATGGAATGGGGGCAGGTAGAACGAAGAAGTAAATCTTTATGAAAGCGGCCTCAACTAATTTAAGCAAACAGCTTTCTCTGATTGAATATCCATCAGAAGGGGAGTTGCTCCTTAAAATGCCTGCCATTAGAACCAACGAGGATCAAGAGGTATTTGAGGTCATCGTCAGGGCGCTGGCAAAATCATACACTGATCTTGGGATGGCTCAGCCTCCGCAGAAAGACAAAGATTACCTGGCCAATGAATTAACGGATTTGATCCCTCGTCATTTTCCCTTTATACGCTTGCAAGAGATTCCCCTCGCTTTTTCAAGAGGAATTAGAGGTAAATACGGCCCTTTTTATGGTTTGAATGTAGTCACATTTGAAAAATTCATTGAGGCGCATCTACAGCATGAGGTTCGGGAACAACTGATGCGGGCAGCAGGATTTATAAAGCAGTATGAGGTTCCTGATCGGATTTCCAGGTTTCGGGTGGCGAAGCAAAACGCAATGGATGCAATGCGGCTGGTGGATGCAGGAAAGGAAGTATTATCTGGAGGAATAGTTTACGATTTTCTGGATGGCCTGGGCTTGATTTCTTTTAGTAATGCGGAAAAGTGGGAGTTTATGAAAGAGGCAAAGTGCGATTTAACTGAATCACTGGAAAGGGAATCAAATCGGATGGTTTCAAGAGTTAAACGGATGGAGATAGATCGGAATTTGCTAGGAATTAAGGAGGGTACAGCGATAGAGCGGATAAAGGCCAGCGCTAAAAAACTTGCACTCAATGCTTTCTTAAGAGGCTGCAGGTTGGAAGGGGCTAATCTGGAACAATTGATTGAAGAAAAAGAAAGCGCTTTTATTTAAGCGTACACACACTATAAAAAATATACTTATGAATAACCAAATACTCAAAGCTGCAGCAGGCAGAGATGACCTTCAAACTTTTATTTCCTTATTCGAGCCAGGGAAGTATAAAAGGCTGAAAAATGGGATTGAATTGAGGGGCCAACCAAATCTGGAAAGAAATGTCGCTGCCGCAAAATCACTGATCCAACACCTGAAGCTAAACCTCATGGTAATTTCGGATGCGAACATGGCAACTTACCGCGCATTTGAAGTAAATAACATTTAAATATCTAATTTTTAACTGAAGTTTGTGCAAAAAGGAACTATTGCGCACAAATAGTCATTATCATCAATAATTATGGAATACAGCTCAAATTTAATGGTTGCAGTATTGCGCAAAGAGTATCCTGAAATTGCACAGGTCATCACAGAGAAAATTAAAGATACCTTGCCTGAAGAGCGGTTAACGGATCTTTCTAACATAGAACGAATTGTTTCTACTTTTAAAAAGATCAAAGGAATTAAAGTGGATTCCTGGACCAATGGAAAGGGCAGGGCAAACATCACTTATGAAAGGGAATTGCTAATCGCTGTGCTGCTGTTGTTCTATGATCCAGAGAAGATCATGCAACTGGTACGAAGAAATACATTACCTGGTATACTAAAGCAGGCATCCGCATTGATTGGGGCTTCTCAGGAGGTCCTGAGCATGTCAATCCCCGGAGTGATTGTTGCATTCAAAGCTTACGAAGACTTTAGAGAAGAAGTTTATCATATTTATGACCTGATTAGAATTGAAAATGAGTTTTTCGAATGATATACTTTATAGTATAGACTTCATAAAACCTTAAAAAACAAAGGTATTGATATTTGAAGTACCTTTATATTCATTCTCAGCACAAGTTAAAAATAAGACAATTCTAAGTTCAATAACACCTGCATCTGGCTTCCTGTCAGTTCGCGGAAGGGATTCAAATGCACAATATTTAATTAAATAACACCAATAATTATATCAAAATTATGACTTCAAACACAGTGATCAATTACACTACAGCATTGGAAATTTCTGCTATCCTTGGTAAATGCACCATCAAATCTTTAGGCTCTGAACTTTTATTCCCTGTGATTAAACTTAAGACCAATTTATCCCTGGTCAGCAAGAGATTCCATGAAATCAGAGCGGCCATTTATCAGGAAAGTGGCTTAGTTTTTAATGCTGATGGCACGCTGAGCGGCACTACAGATATCGAGGTAGTAAACCAGGTAAGCCAGGCGCTTAAGAGATTAACTGAGGATGAAACCGAGGTAAGTCTATCTGCTTTACAGCTGTTTAATGAAAAACAACTAGAGGATTTATTTGCGGAGAATTCCACATTAACCACCAATGAACTGGAGGTATTGATGTTGATGCTTGCTTAGTCTTTATCCTTTTAGCGAGTTGAGTTCCTATTGATGCTGGTATTTATTGAGCTCATCTTGTAAAGTTAAAATATTGTGGTGTGGCAGTTAGCGATTGAGGTATCGGCCAATAAATGAAAAATGATGATAAATACAGAACAATTAAATGCAAAATATGGAATCCCAAATGCAAATGGCATCGGCTATTTAACTACAATTGTCCTTCCTTTTAAAATGAGAATTGCCTGGCAGAGAAGCTCTTATGTAACCAGAATTCAATGCCATAAACTGATTACCGAACCGCTGTTGGATACTTTCGATGATATTCTGGCTCATTATGGTTATGAAAAGATTGTTGCACTGGGAATAGATTTATATGGCGGCTGTTTCAACTATCGCTTCATGCGTGGTAGTACACAAACCCTTTCCCGCCATTCCTGGGGGACTGCCATTGACCTGGATCCGGATAGAAACCTGTTAAGAGAGAACTCGAAAACCGCAAGATTTGCAAGACCTGAATATCAGGACATGATCGATATCTTTTACCAGAATGGATTTCTATCACTAGGTAGGGAAAAGAATTACGATTGGATGCACTTTGAGATTGCGAAATAAATGGAACAGATGCATATTAAAAATCCCGACCCTAATCAGGACCTGATAGACAGAAAGACGGCTTGGATAGAAAGGATGTTTGATCGATTATTTATGGCGGTTCAACAGAATCCATTTGCTACCATGCTCATTCTTTCTGTAGGATTAAATTTCTGGCAGTACAACATCAATAATGAAATGAACCGCCTGAGAATTCAGGACATTACTTTATTAAATGAGAAGATAAATATGGCAGTAGTGACTGGTGTTCAGCGAGAACTTCCCAAACAATTGGCACCTTATAAGGAGCAGCAGGATAGCAATAGCAGGAAGCTGGACACTTCATTACTCAACTTGAATGGAACTGTAGAGTCCGTGAAAAAATATTTTAACAAAAATAAGAAGCGATGAAAAAGAGAATGATAACCACGGTGATGGTATTGATGCTGTGTGTATCCGGGGTGTCTTCAAACAGGCATTTTTCCCAAAAAATACCCGCAGCAGCTTATTGTTCCCCTATTCATAAAAAACTCGACAGCATTAATTTTAAAGCAGCAGAACTGGAACTTTTAATCAGAAAATTATGAAACATTTTTTAACCTCCATCTTATGTTTACTGATGCTTTCCTTAGCAGGTTGTGGAATGTTCCGGAAGGTTTCCATAGATCAGTCAGTTAACCGTTCTCTTGAGCGTAAAGCACATACTTTGGATTCAACAGCTGTGTTTGTAGACCAATCGCTAATTAGTATTACGGAGCATGCTGATACTGTGATTACAATAGCTGGACAAGAAATCAGTCAGGGGAGCTATTTTCAAATGGATAGTTTGGTCAATGGAATTACTGCCATAAAGCATGAGTTGGTAGACGTCAGGTTGACTTTAAATCCGCAGACTCGGCTATTAACGGTATCTGCGGTTTTGAATCCCAGGCATATCCCGGTAAGGATCCAGAAGGAAACGCTGATCCATAAAGATTTATACACAAGTAGCGGAAGGTCGGAAAGCTCAGTTTTAGCGTCAAAAATAACGACATCCACATTGGTGAAACTGAAAGAACCTGTTCAGCTTCAATATTGGCTGATAGCCTTCATTATAGTGATAATCGCTGTCACTTTTGTATTCATGATTGGGAGAAAATAGTCTTTCCAATCCAATTATTAACATCTGTTTTTTACGATAAAACAATTTAAAATGACGGTAAACAAATGCCTATTTGGCCCTGCCTTTTTCATTATTGGCAGTACTCATCATAGCGATAACGTCGCATATTTTCAGGCTGCATTCAGTAGTTCTTCAGATCAGGAAAAGGCGCTTACTTACCAATGGTACCTTGACGGTACACTTGTGGTTGACCAGAAACTTATCAATTTCAATGGTAAAGTTAGCTGTGGAGAACATCAGTTGGGAGTGAGGATACTGACTGCTGAAGGCTGGTCGGGTATACAAACAATTTCTTTTAAGACCTGTGAAATACCGACCTCAATTATTCTGGATGGTGCGAATTCTGTAAATGCTGGTAGCAGTACAAAATATGAAGTGCTGCAATTCTTCTCCGATGGATTAGGTCAAAGCATCTCAGCGCAATACACCTTTTCGGCCAGTGCTGCGGGCTCATTTACCAACAATTTATTTGTAGTTAGCAATGATCCTGATTATTATGATGAGCAGGAGATTACGATCTATGCAATGAAAACGGGTGCCCAAACTTTAACCAAACAGGTAATGGTGCGCAATCCTAAGCCGGTCACGTTATTATCTACGGAGATCTCAGGGGCGGCAGATGTAGATCAGGGCAGTCAGGCAAGCTATGCTGTTATAGGTCATTATTCTGATGGAAGTCAGAGGAATATATCCCAAGGGTTTGTATTTACCGCTTCAGAGGGCTATTTCATAGGACAGACTTATAGGGCGAGCTTAAATGGTATTGGAAATGAAGTCAAAGCAGTCATCATTAATGCTAATAAAAATGGATTTACTCAGGTCAGTAAACAAATCAATGTACATATTGACATGAAGAAGGCGGGGGTACTGGTAGTTGATTTTTACAATGATTCGACTATGGACTTAGTTGCAATAATCGATACTCCAGGTATTTCTGGATACCACGTACCAGCGCATCAAGGAGCTAACATTATTGGGGAAGATAGGGATGTGGTGGAAGATGCTCTGATATTGGCTTCAGACCTTAATAGTCCATCTAAAACAAACTGGAGGTTTGAATTTAACCTGGCAAAACTTATCAGAGATAATCCAGGAACTTCAGATCTTGTTTTTCAAATTAAAGGAAGGTCTGCTTATGTGAGTACACTTTCAGGAGCCTTTAGTTTAAAAAACAGAGCTGCAATAATGGCCATGAACGGAAGTGAAGGCACTTATATGCCAACCGTAATCGGAGGTGCAAATGTTGGATCGATTATCGATTTTAATGTCCGGGTTGATGGCAGTGCTGATGGAACTTATAATCCTGATTATTTACCTGTTGTGATAAGTTTTAATTACAATGTTCCTAATTCTTTATTGACCTCTTTTCACCGATAGGAAATTCTTATTTATCAATATGGCCTTAAAAGGGCTTCCTGTAATAGCATTAGACTGACAGCCTTCGCTGCAATCTCAATTAATAAACCTACTTAATCAATTATATGGCAAATACAAATAGTTATAGGTCAAGGTTTTCACCAGAATCACACTTTTTTACAGACCCTTCTGTAATGACTCAAAGTGAGGCCCAAATATTCGGGCCGATTGATGACCGTGAATTTCGTCTGACCACCAAATTTAATGCCCCTGGAGCAAAAGCTTTTGCAATTTGTAAGGGGATCGTATTGATACAACCACAGGCTGGGAGTGTCGATAAGGTGAATTTAATTTTACGTCCTTATACACAACCAATCACAGGATTTAATATTAAGTATTTTATTTATAGAGGACTTGATAAAAGCAATTTTTTCTCCACTGATCAGGTCATTGAAAAATCTGAAACTTCTTCCGATTTGATCAATAGGGTAAATAAGGATTTTATTTCTTTTCACCAAAAGGGTAATGAACCAGTACCGCCTTTTTTGGCAAAGTACCTCGGGTATAATCCATTGGTACAGGAAGATGCATTGATGATTGACAGCTTCTTTTTTAAAGAAACACAGCTTGTTGAAGAGAATGGATCATCTTCTGAAGTTGAAGAAACTGCTTTTGAACTACCCATGGTAGATATGGGCGACTCGCTGGGGAACTTCTCTGCCACTGAGGCTGGGATCGATATTGTTTTGAACTATGGCGATTATCAGTTGCCCTTACCGAATGAAGAGTTTGTTTTTGATCTGGCTTATGCCAGGACGAAAGAAGCGGTAATTAGTCTACCGAATGAGTTGTCTGATTTTCAAAAGAAAGTTAAACGTGAACAGATTTTTCAATTTCTGGATGCAGCAGCATTCTTCGGTTTCCACAGTGATGGCGGAAAGGTTAAAATTGATCATAATGGCATTAAAGTTAACAAGACAGCTGAAGCGATTTATAATGAGGTCATCCTTAATTTTAAAACGAAAAATAGGCTCTATCTCTATATTCAGAGTGACAGGGGAAGATCCTACAATTTTTATGGTAATTATTTGATTAAGGATTCTGCTGAAACCTCTTTAAAAATGGGAGGATCTGTATTAAGTATGGCTGAGATTAACTATGTAACGGATGGTTGGCCCCTAATAATAGATTCGGATCCACAGGCACATAATGAATCCTATAACAAGTTGTTTCTACAATTGGTCAGGGATAACAGTGCAAATGCAATGCTTTATGGCCAAGTAGCGCAGCTTGACAATGCTCAACATAATAACTTTTGCGATGCCGATAACCTGAAATTACCAGATTCTCCTGAAGGTAATGCAAGCTCATTAACAAAGATTATTGAACTTTCAAATCCATCCATAGCAGCAAATGGATTGAAGCTGAACATTGCATCTTTCAATATTTTGCTCTATCAAGGAAAGACCTATGATTATTTGGTAAAACAAATTTCAAATAATGAAGGATCAATGGTTGATGTGTACTCAACTGCAAGTTTTTTTGACGATGTTTTTGGTTTAATTGGTGCCAGTCCGGTATTTAAAGGAGGAGCTTCCTCAAACCTGTTATTGATGTCCAGTTATAAGTTGAATTTGGTCAATCATTATGCTGATAAAAAGAAATTCGGGATTTCTGCAGTTCAAACGGTGGTGGTAGAGGATGAGATTGAAACCGGAGCTATTGATTTTCCATTCTTAGAGAGAGTTACGTACTTAACTGAAACAATTGATTTATTAAATCACGCGACTTCTTTAACGGGTTCGATCACAGCAAATACAAAATCCAGTGCATCAAGTCATGGACTAATCCAGAATGGTCAGGGATATAAGCTTCCAGAACCTTTATATTATAAAATCTCTCAATTTACAGATGTTACAAAAACGATCACTGGACTCCAGCTTTCCAGTACTGAAGAGGCTATTCCAAATAAGATCATACTAGGGCTTAGCAAGGCTGAAAATGATTTGCTAAAAGCGTTGATTTCGGAGGGGAATTTAATAAATCCGAGATTATTTCTTATTGATCTTTTTGAGCAGAATAATCAACTGATCTCCGTAGAAGGAACTCCTTATCAGAAATACCTGGTTGGAATTGTATCGGAGTCTAATGAGTTAGAAGTCAAGCTGAAATTACCTCAAACAGAAATTGTCGTCTATTCTATAGATGGGAAATCCCATTATTCAAAGGATTATAGTAAATACATCATTGAGCCTTTATTTAATTATACAGAAAACACAATTAAAACCAATATCGAACGATGGGAACAGTAGTAATTTTAAAGACCGACGGAACTGCCGTTAAATTAAATGATGATTTTTCCATGTTGATATTTGATACCCGGGGCTTTCTATCCACATTTTATTATCTAAGAGAAAAGTATGTTTATTATGGGACGGATGATTTTAGAAAGGAAGATAAGGTTCATGCAAATGCCAGTGGGTATTTTATAGGGGCAGGTTATTTTAGTGAGAAAGGTTATTTGGGATACATTGCAAAAAATAATCCTAGCCTAAAAACTTTAAGTAAGGGTCTGGATTTACTGAAATATATGGCCAAGGTTGGGGACGAAGTTGAAGTGACATTGTTGGATTTCGGTACGCCATACGACAAATACTTTAAGTCGAAAACCTGCAAATTTATTTTAGAAGTAGAAGGTAAGGGGGTAAGAAAATATAAAGATCCGAAAACAGGAGAGTTGATTATTCCTAAGGTTATCGTTAGCCAAATACAAGAAGATAAAGACATGAATAGCAGGCCAACTGGTTTGTTTTATGCTAAAATATTTGGCGATTTTTTTAACGATAATAAAAATGTAAATGGAAAGGAAAAATGGGCATTAAAACCGGAAGAAAAGGAGAGTTTTTCTAAAATTGCCACTTTTATCGTCTTTAAGATAAATGAGATTGTTGAAACTATATTTCCCCTTATCCTAAGTCCTCTATCCTTACGTAGGATAGAAGATGTTGCTGAAGGTAAACTTGATGAAAAAAGCTTAGGCTTCCTTGAAAACGCAGTTTACAACATGAACAAAGATTGGGGGTATTACTTTACATTGACACCAGATCATCCGACTTTAGGTAAAATGAATCCGATTTTTTCGGGATTGCCTGATTATGATGAGTTTAATGATTATTATAATGCGCTAGTCAGCTTTTATGAAAAAATGTATGTGGCAGGAGAGCTATTGAGTTTACAGGACGAGAAATACAGGTTTACAACTATATTGGAAATTTTACCTTTTAGGGCTGTGAGGAGTATTCCTCTTAAGATCAGGTTAGCTAAGTTAGCGGAGTTCATTAAGGATACCATTATAGCCTCAAGTAAAGAAAATCTTGTGTTAAAAATAATGTGTTCTTTCTCCAAAGATGAAGCAGATGATGTGTTAGAATTTCTCTTGGACATTTGTGATAATCCTAAAACAAATTTTGAGGTTTTGTTTGGTAAAATGGATGATGTACGCCTTGGGCGCTATCCATATATGGAACACCTGGTGAGTGAGGCTACAAATAAACGATACTTTACGACTGCAGTATATGAATTATGGAAGACTTCAACGTATAATATGTATTACTCGGCCAATGATGGGGACCTGAATGATAATTCAATTAATGATCATAGTTATTTTCGTAGCCCTGCTGGTAAAAATGAGATAAATGAGAATTGCGTTTTATCGCTTGATTTAACCATTGAAAATGCGAGGGCTGAAGTCAAAGGTATTAAATCTGAGAAAGCTCATTTTGAGAGCTCATTTGCAGGGACAAGAATTAACATCTCCGGTATGAAGGAGTATACTATACCGGGAACTGCACCTTTTTATCTCACCGATTTAAGAAAAGAACCATTCGGTAGTTTTCACCTATATCAGCCCATTTCAATAGTCGGTTTCGAACCCGACCTGGAATGTGTTATACCAAAAACATCATTTATACCTGCCTTTCTGTTTCATTATGCCGTAGATTTCACTGAATTAAAGAAGTTTGATGAAAATCTTTCCTTTGCTATTGATGTCGCATTGTTTGTGGCGGAAACTTATTTTACAGGGGGAGAATCGGTATTCGGTAAAATGAAATACCTGAAATATGTTACCAAGGTAGGGGTCGCAATGAAGAAGGGTTTAAAAGCCAAGGAAGTGGTATTGGCCTGGCATGGGGTCTATAATGGACTTCTAGCCATGAATTTAACAGCTGATATGTTTTTTGCATTTGATGATTTTTTTAAAATATCGGAAGGTAATGAAGATTTAAGAAAGCTTCGTGAAGCTTTAAGTGAGCTTTTTATGTGGATTACTATTACCACTGCAGGGACTTCAGTAGCTTCAAGAAAGAAAGTGTTTTACTCGGCGAGGAGAACCCAGAAAAGACTAGAAGAAATTCCACCTACACAGGAAACTCCTTTTTCTGATAATCTTCAGGATTTGTTAGATATCATAACTGCTGATAAGGATATGATTGTCCCTTATGCTATAGATGAATTGATAGATGACTATCCGGTTTTATCAGCTAAATTACAGGATATTCTTGATAAAAAGGGAGTTTTTAATGAATCAGGAGAAAATTTTCCATTTGAACTGGTGGAGATACTTACAGCAAAAGCTAATATAGAGATCTATGGGAAATTTAATGCTGAACCCGAAGCTCTCGATTTGTATAATAAACTAGATAAACTACCCGATTTTCAAAAACTAATATTGTATTATGAAGAGTTTTATAGAATTACTAAAATACATAATCTAAAAAAAGGAGTTCCTATTGATCCTATTGTGAACGAAGCAACCAACGTCAAGAAGATCCCTGTTTTTTCAGAAAAAGTTTATATCAAATCAGCTGAAGATACTTTTAAAGTTACAAATCAGGTACTGCTCACCATCCTTCAGGTTAATGATCTGCTTAATTATCTGCCAAATTCTAATATAACGTTATCAGACCGATATGATATTATAATCAAAAGCTTTACTTGTGTCAAACAGGCCAATTACTCACAGATTAAGAGTTTTATAGAGAACTATGCTTTTCTTTTAGACAGTGGAAGACCTTATTGTTTCAGCAGATATGAAGATCTATTAATATTTAAAGATGAGGTTCGTCCTCTTTTTGAAAAATATGGTCTTGGAACTGATTTGGTATTTAGTGGATCCTCCTTGTTAGAGATGGTGCCTGATTCAGTGGATCTTACCGTGTATCTTGATGGGATAAGCTACAATAATTTGAAAAAACATTATCAATATATCTTAAGAAGGATTGATAAGTATCAAGTTGATTCCAGGGAGAAGAATATCTATATCAATGAAATGAAAAAGATAGTTCAACTGTTTAACAGTTCGACGAATGTGTTGAAGAATTCGAAGTTGAAACTAGAATCTTTAATTCACTTTGAAGTGATCAATGATGTTCCAATCTTAAAAACTTTCCAGGATGAATTCAGATCCCTGCCCTCCGTAAAAAAGATTGCTGAAAGGCAAGAAATCAACTTTGTAATATACAATGCAAAACAAGGAGATAGAAGAGTAAACCTAGGCCCCGAATTAACAGTGAAAATTTAATTAATGATGAATATTGAATTTAAAAATATGTTTGATGAAACTATATATGAACATCAGGCAGCTAGGCTAGACTCTTATTATAAAATATATAGTCTCAACGGAAAAATAAAACAGAAGGAACGTTTTCAAAATGGGCAATTACAGCTAATGACTTACTATAAAGAAGCCAATGAAGTTCATCACGAGATCATGGATGAATTCTTTTCTTCCGGAATGTATATCTCTATTGTAGGGAGGGAGTCAATCATAGGAGGCTATGTACTGGAGAAGGGATTTGATTACGATGAGAACGGAGCCTTGTATGTTAAACGCAATGAACTTTTTGACGTTAACGGTAATATCATTGCTTTTGATTATACGAAGGATTTGATCACAAATATTCCTGAATTTGAAAAGACAAGGAAGTATTTTTATAATCCTGCTGTTAATCCAGATTATCATTTATTCAGTTGTTCTTATGATGAAAATACAAACGGGAAATTATTAGAAATTTTTTATAATAATTACCATCTGAATGATGATGGACGTGACGCCATATATTTCGCTGATATTCCTGAGGATCAGGAAACGTTAAAGCAGTTAACTGGAATTTCTTCGCAAGTGGCAGCCTATTATGTCAGTCCTACTGTTGTTCCTGTTTTTTAGGGTAGGCCGCTAATGTTACCGCCTTTAATAGGAACAAAATAACAACTCTTATTCTTTAAAATTTCCGATGGCATGTTCCAAACCTGCCTATCAAGAGATAAGTATGCCCTCTTGTTGTCTCCCGATAACAATAAAGGGCTTCTATTGCCCAAAAATTTAAATAAATGACTATGTCAGTAACAACAGCCATAACCAAAAGATACTATCCTGCCTTATCAGAAGTGATCAAGGTGGATGATCTTCCAGAGTTCTTGCACTTTGCGGAAAATGGGTTGGGTTCTATCCTGGATCACATCCATTATAAGAACTTTCAATATTCCAAAAGCCCAAGGGGAGACTCTGCGTTTTATAGTTTGGACATCATATCAAAAAGCCTGGGTATAGATTTACCCTTTGGCTTGCGACTGATTCTTAACCCTGATGAAGATGGGGATTCCAGCATCTCTTCATTTCCTGTCTCCCTGCAATACCAATGGGAAGTGCTCGCTTTTTTAAGGTCATTCAACCTGGATAGCTTTTCTTTTACACCACAAGCCTTTTTTGAGCTAGGTCTTAAAATCTTCAAAATTTCTGAAGAACAAGTGATTGCACATGTACTTAACCGCTTTGTGGAAGATGAGGAAAGCACAAGATTAAAATTTCAAAATGTAATTGATGCCATAAATGAGGCATATCCCAATGCCAACATAGCTTTACCTCCGGAAGGAGAGGTAACTGTGGAACAAGTAGCATCTCTAATTGCTGCAAATCCGAATATTCCAGAAAGTATTTCTGAAGTGATGTTTGCCATTTACATTTTGGATACCGATACTACTTTAATTAAAGACAATTTAGCCCGTTTTTATGAATCCATAGTACCTGAAGGTATCGAGAATTATATTAAGAAACTGCTGATCCCTAAGATCAAAGCAACCTTAACACTATCTGCAGGGATTGAATTTCCAAATAATGTATTAAGACCAGTAACCGTTGATGGGACAGCTATTCCCAATGCAAAAACATTATTCAAATTTGCGAAGGCTACATTCTATGCGGATACTGAAGCCGGGATTGGTTCACAATTAGAATTGGCAGGATCTCTCGTCCCTGAATATTCACAGATTGGAAACACGGGTCTGATGATTGGTTTTACAGATGCAAAGCTCGACTTAAGCCGAAAAACAAATATTCCAGAAGCAGATGCTGCGGGTTATCCTGCGGATTTTATGGGCTTGTACGTAAAACATGCAGTCATTGGATTTAATAAATTCGGAGCGGATAATAAGGAAAAACTTAGTGCGAAAATTATTGCAGATGAGCTCTTAATTGGTACTGGAGGTGTTTCCGGTAAGATTGCACTCGAGTCAAATGGCTTGCTGCATAGGCAATTTGGCAATTTCGATGTAGAATTGAATAGGTTTGCGATTGACTTTCAGCAAAACTCGATTATCAAATGTGATATCAAGGGTAAACTGACCATCGGTCGTTTTAAACAGGGTGCTGCGCCTGCAGTAATTGATATTCAGGCACAGATTCTGGATAATGGTGATTTCAATATTACTGCGCTTTCTACGGGATCGCCCTTGAAAATCACCTTGCCGAACGTATTTGAATTGGAGGTAAGAAGCCTGAGCTTAGGAAAGCAGGACCGCGGATTTTTTGTGGAAGTAGCAGGTAAGCTTGATTTTATTGCAGATCTACCTGGTTTAGGAAAAGTTTTACCTAAAGGAATTGACATTCAGAAGCTCCGCATCTGGAGTAATGGAGATATTGAATTTGAAGGCGGTGGACTGGCTGTTCCTAAATCATTCCGCCTGTCGGTAGGTCCGGTTAAGCTGGAGGTAAATAACATCTCCCTTGGTGCCTACACCAGAAAACACAATGGCATAGAACGTAAATATCGTTTCTTCGGCTTCGATGGAATGATTAATACAGGAAGAGCCGGTGTAAATGCCACAGGAAATGGAATCAAATACTATTTCACAGTTGACGATAACGATCAGGATAAGCCATTTGACAGCTTTGCAAGTATCGATAAAATTGGGATTGACCTTACTGTACCTGGTAATGCAAGCAAAGACAATGCGGCATTCCTGCTGAATGGTTATCTGAGTATGAACAATCCTGATCCGGCAATATCCGGTTCAAATGCCGGTTCAGAATATACTGGCTCCGTATCCTTCTCCATGCCGAAATTAAAAATGGCAGGAAGTGCGGGAATGAGAATGAATCCGAGTATTCCAGCATTTGTGGTGGATATTGGTATGGAATTATCTACCCCAATTCCTTTAGGTGCCACAGGCTTAGGGATCTATGGCTTTAGAGGCCTGATCGGACAACATTACTTGCCTTCAAAATCTGCAACAACACCTCCGATTCCGGAGACAGGTTCCTGGTGGGATTATTATAAAGCCAAGAGTACCATTACCAAACGTGAAGGTATTGAGCTGGATAAGTTTGCTGATAAGGATGGGTTTTCTGTAGGAGCGGGTGTTTCTATTGCCACTGCTTTTGACTCTGGGAAAGTATTCTCAAGTAAGCTATTTTTGTTACTGGGTTTACCGGATGTGTTTTTAATCCAGGGGCAAGCGGGAATTTTAAGGTCCAGAATAGGATTGAAAGACGATGTTGATCCTCCTTTTAGTGCCTTTATTGCCATTGATGGGAACTCATTTAGAGGGAATCTTGGTGTCAATTACAGACTTCCGGAAGGCGGATCATTTGATGGGGATTTATTCTCATTAAGCGGAAACCTGGACATGGCCTTCTTTTTCAATAACTCATCAGGATGGTACCTTAATGTTGGTAAAGACCAACCGGAAAACGCAAGGGTAAGGGCAAAGATCTTAAGCTTATTCAATGGTTATGCCTACCTGATGATCTCTTCGCGTGGATTTAAAGCTGGAGCCGGTGCAAGGTTTGATTTTAATAAGAAATTCGGTCCGGTGGCAGTCGGTATTGGTGCCTATCTGGATATGGGCGGATCAATCAGTCTTAAACCTGTACAGATCGGTGCATATATTCAGTTCGGAGGTTATGCCTATCTGAAAATCTTTTTTATCAAATTAGGCTTGGCCGTACAGATTGGTCTTGCTGTGGAAGCTCCTCATCCATTTAATATTTCAGGCTCGCTGGAACTTAAGGTGAAACTTCCATGGCCAATTAAGAATATTAAGTTCAGATTTGAAGTCAGCTGGTACATAAATAATAATGACGGGCCACTGTTACAGCCAGTTGAAGTGCTGCAATTGCCGGACCCTGCAAAAGGTTATCTACCGGCAGTAGCTACCAATATTTTATCCAATGAGACTTTCCCGCTTAACTATATCAATCAGGAAATCAGTACTGAGCTGAGCTCAATTCCTAAACCTGGTGATGGGCGTTGGAAATACAATTTTAACGATCAGGATTCGGAGATTAATTTTACGATTCCAATGGACAGTTTCATAGATATTGAATTATTGAAACCGGTTAAACCAGGCCTTTCTAAATTGGGAGGAGCATCTAATCAGTTACCTGAAGGTTACTCGGAGCTAATGCCTCCTCAAAAAGGATTGGGCAATCAGATTCTTCATGAATATGAACTGACAGGGCTTGATATTTATGCATGGAATCCTTCAGGTATAGGTTCATGGCAACCCTATCATATTTATGAGGCCGTAACAGCAATCACCTCGGAGAATACTGGTGCGAATGCCATTGATCTGACTACACTTAAGGATGGATTCTGGCAGTTTACAGAGCCAAATAAGTACAATAAAATCCGTCTGATGTCTCAGAACATGTTTAGTTATGCCAATCAGGTAACGAATACTGGAACTGATCTCGACGGACTGAATTTTAAGAGAAAAGATTTATTCTGCTTTGAAACCATTACTAAAGAAATGGTCATCAACTGGAAGGAAGAACCTCTGGATACGGTTTATGAAGAAAATGATGATTTCTCTTTTAAAGGAGAAACATTCGTACTCGATGGTGTTAAAGCCAGGGTAAATTATAACAGCATTTATGCAGGAAATAGCCTGGCATTGGAAGCATCAACTGGGTATATGACCATCCGCCTTTCAAAACCTGTTACTTATTTGAAACTGGACTTCGGACCAAATGAAAATAATTGTCGGATCGACTATTTCAGCAGGGTCAATAAACCCGGTTTCTTTGGAAAACTATTTGGGAAAGATGTTAAACGAAAAGAAGACCAGCTTTCCTATGGAGATCAGAATAGTAGTTTTATCTATAACGATCTGGCCAATCCTATCAATAAAGTAGTTCTGAAGTTCTTCAAAAATGAAATGCTGGACTTTGAGGGGGATCTTATTCTGGGAGGATATTATGATGCCGGTCAGGATTATGATCAGCAGGACTTAGATAAGTCCATCTTATTTGCCAGGTTATTTAATAAAAGCTTGAATGCGGAAGAGGTCCTGAATAAAACCTACCATCAGATGCCCTCTGATGTTGGCTATTGGAAAATGAATAACAACAATGATCAACTGGGAAGAAATCCTGGAATGATCATGGGAAGTCCAGACATGGTTTCTGGTTTTTATCAGAAGGATGAAAATCAGGTAGAAATGATGAACTCGATCTACTCCTTCACCTCCAGGACTGACGCTTTTTATGTACCATATGGCCCTGACCTGAAAGTGGAGAATGAAAGTTTTGCATTTGAACTCCTGGCCGTTTTTAATCCTTTCAATGCCGGAGCATCCACTTTAATGCATAAGGTTAACGAAGATTTCACAACAGGAGAGAAAAAAGGTTTTGCCATTCACTTAATTCAGGAAACTCCTGGTATAGCAGGGACAGGGTATGACCAATTTACCATTCCACAATTCAAAGTCGTCTTGACAGTTTATGATGGATATAGCCAAAGCATAGTGGAAGGTGTAGATAAATATACCTTGGATTGCGCTACGGGATTGCTTACAGAAAAACAGTATAAGAATATATTGATATCTTTTGATCGTGAAACAAGACAATTGGACCTGTATATTGACCAGGTTTTAAAGGCAAGTTTAGTTTCAGATAACGTGTTTAAACCCTATGAGTCTGCTCTGGGATCAACCATGCTGAATCAGATCACCTACCTTTCGGAAAGTTTACAACGTAGACAGGAAGAAAATGAAGTGACAAAAGAAGGCTTTATAAATGAAATTAAAGTGCTTGGAGACGGAATGAGTAAAACCGTTCAACCAGTATGGCGACCTGATACTACATTTGCAATTGCGGTTAAAACGAGAGATAAGGTAACTAAAGGTAATTCAAGCTCAGGACCTGTTAAAACACATGTTTTTGGATTTAAAACTGCCGGACCTATTGGCCATTTCCAACAGAAAAGTAAGGCCTATAAGGAGCTGGAAGCCAAAGATCGTGCAGCTGAATTTAAATTGGCTAACCTTAAACATTATATTGATTATGATAGATCATTTCCTGATGCATTAAGTCGATATGACCTAAGTAAACCCGTTTTCTGCCATGATCCAAAAATCAGCTTACTGTTTACCAAACCATATATTCATGCAATGTATGCCAATTGGGATGGTTATAAAGGATTACCAGCGGTAAAAAGCAAGTTAGAGCTTCAGTTAGTCGACCCATTTGGTGAAACGATAAATCCGGAGTTAATTTGGGAACAATTACCAGATAAGGAAATCACCCTGGATAATTTCCGTTCGCTACCACCAGACCAGCAGATTTTATTCCTGATGAACCTCTCTGCGCTGTCGGACTCTTGTAATGCCAATCCAATAAGCATTAAAAAGAGAACCAAACAAGGGGCATATCAGCTTCCTGACCTTGAGCCAAAACGACTCTATACTGCACTGTTTAATGCAGTTTATCAGCCTGAAGGGCAAACGGAGCAAAAAGAAGAAGTACACAAATTTAGCTTCAGAACCTCCGCTTTCGACAGTTTTGCAGCACAAGTGTCAAGTTTTATCCTTGATAGTAGTGAAGAAAAACCTGTGTATGCCATTTATCCGGAATCAGTAAGCTTTAGTACAGAGGAAATCAATAATTCCTTGAAAAATCTGATTGATGGGGATTCAGAAAATGATCCTGCAGCAGTGTTGAATTATGCTGTAAAGTTTGATAGATTAATTTATGGTGGTCTAAGACTAAAAAATCCAGATGTGATTTCGCATACTGTGATTCAGCCAGTGATTAATGTTAATCCTGAGAACCCAGCGGATAGAAAGATCCTTGGAATTTTAATCAGAAACCCTGAACCTTTCAATGATCCTAAGCTTCCTCTGGCAGAATTGTCAGATACAGTGAAAATGGTGCTGTATTCAGCAGGTCAGGTCGTCTCAGCTGCAGATCAGTTTATCTACATCCACTCCAGAGATACCTCAGCTGTGTTCATTACCAATGCAGCGATGGAGCTTCCTGCTGCTGATATGGAGCTGAAGTTCAAATATAAAATCTTCAACGGTAATGATTATCAAACTGTTCAGGAAGATTACACCAGTCCTGTGATTGCCATTACAGCAACTGTTTAATCCTTTCCGCTTTTAAACGGAACTCAATTATTGATTTAACCTATAAAATATTTCTCAATGCCGACAAGAAACAGGTCTTATGCCTTTTGTGCTGATTACAATGAATTATCAGCATGTTTATTCTCAATACAAGCCTTAGAAGACAATGGCAACCTTGATGCGGAAGCATCAAGGTTGCTAGGCCTTTTTAAAAATGACATCCTGCGTAAGTTATATCTCCGAGTCATCAATGTCCTAGGACTCATTGACGGGGTAACAGAAGTTTTAGAAAATACCGGTAGCGGGGCAAATGCCATACTGCATCCGAGCGACTTTGATGCAGCAGATTTTTCCAACCTGGATTTTTGGGTAGGATATAAGGACGATACCAATGATGGTTATAGTTCGGAATTCAGGACCGTATTGAATATTCTGCAAGCTTTTTGTAGCAGAAGCACTGAAATTTCTGAAGAAGGAAAAACAGCGATTGATGAAGCGCTTATTCCGGTATTAGAAGCCCTGGAAGAGATCAAAGATTATCTATTCCGAATGGGACTAAATCCTTGTGCTGATCCGGATGAACGTTTTAAAAATAACTCTCCTGGAGTTTACCTTCAGGTCTCTGGTTCTGATGGTACAGATGGTGTTGCTGAAGGCTTACACCTTCGTTGGAGCTTAAGTGGAGAGTTGGGTACCAATCACATGCCAAAAGGTACCTATAACAATACCAATGGCTCTACCATTGGTTTTAATAAACCGGATGATTTTGCTCAGGTCTCTCGTACCCTGTATGTTAATCCTGCAATCATGGATGTCGATTTTGAGCTGGATAAACCAGTGGTCAACAACAGTAAAAGAGTGTGGACTTATGTCATCAATAAAATGATTAATGGGCAACGCATTAGTAACAGGCTGAAGTTGAGCTTTGCAGACAAGATTAAATATAATCGCCTGGCCCAGATCATGAGTCCAACGATGAGTTATTTTCAGTTCCTGAATAGTTACACTGGGGTAATTAAGTTGGAAATCTTGAACAAAACTGCATTTAAAGTAGCCTTAGGTTTTCAAAATGCTTCAAGTTCAGTTGTGGCTAACCTTAAAATGGAAGCAGCCTGCCAATCTTCCAGCACTAGAGAAGCCTCAGAACCGGTAAACGTAAGAAAGACGGTCGTTCTACAGCATAGTGCTACTGATCAGGTAGAAATCATGGGCGAGAACATCAGGACTTTAGGATTTAGAAAATCAGCAACTGGTGTATTTAAAACTTTCTCTTTTGAAACTTATCATGATTTTCTGACTACCAGGTCTTCCACAGACTGGACTCCTGTAGGTAATGGCTTTTCTCTTTCCCTTAATGATGCCGAAGTGATGAACCGTTTGGAAAGTGCTGCTTATCCCATCGATAACAAATGGCCACATTACAACAACGGCTCAAGAGTAAGAATTGCCAATTACAAGGCCAAATGGGATTCTTCAGTTCCTAATGAACCAGGGATCAGAGATGCGGTAATGCGTTACCTGCAATTAAGTGAGCTTGATCCAAGAGCCGTAGATAACTTAAAGGATGATCAAACTGGTGTAGATATGCCCGAGCTTTCTGTCAGCTATCTGGATATCTTAAATCTGCAGGGAATGGATTATCATATGGCCAGAATGTTGGGTCTGGGGCATATTGACACGCCTTCTAATGCGGGATTGAATGACCAGTTCATCTATCGTCTGGAATACACAAATCGCAAAGGCTTGAACAGTACTGAAATGATGGATTATACGTATACCAGCTTACCAGTAAAGAAGTCTGATGGTCGTTTGCCTGAAAAACCTATCATGAGAGAGGTTAATTATGGTCTCCCTGTAGTGGATACTGAGCTGGACAATAGTTTTGACCAGCAAGGATATACAAGTTTGGATAATGTAAGGGCGGTGAATATCGGAAGGATGCCTTTTAGTGATGAAATTCCAGCCCATGATTTCTTTGCTGATCTTTCTTCTATTGAAAATGAGAATATTTTTGAAAATCCAAAACCTGTCCAGTATGGTATAGAGTACCGTGCAGAAAATCAGCAATCGTATATCAAGCCGGAAATTACCCATGAAAAAGCAATCGGTACCTCATTCTATAGTTTTGACGATGAGTTTCCATCAAAAGGGGTTCTTGAAACAGTGGCTGTTCCGGATGATCCTACAAGTTTGTACATCCACTTTGAAAGAAAATCAGGCGTACATTTTTACGCAATATATGGGGTCAATTGGTTTTCCAGAGCTTCTGTGGTCAGTGATGAAGTAGCTACAGATGTTACGAAAATTCCTGTTAGAAATTCCCTGGTGCCGCCTACTGATGTGACGGTTCAATATATCCAAAAGGAAAGTCAACTACTGTTTACTACTGCAGTTGAACAAAGCTGGTTAAAAGATCAAAGCAATACTTTTCCTGATCAGGATATTAATTTTACAAGAACCACTTTCAATTGGATAGACATTGTTGATGTTTCTTTTCTGGAGGAGACCTCGGTTGAAGAATTATCAACTGTTGTAAGACCGGATAAAATCAAAGCGCATTTTAAACAAGGCTTACCAATGGAGGTAATTGGGATGATTAAATCGATACGACCAGTTAAAGGATCGGAGACATTATTACAGTTGTTCAGCGGGAGCTATAAATTGATTGAAGGTACTGTAATAAAACCCTTTGTAGCCAGTCAAGATTTGTTCAGGTTTAAAGACTGTATTTTGTCTACCCCAGCTGGTCAGTTTAGGGTTGTTCAGGTAGAATATGCGGCATTGGGTCCTATTATTACCATCGAAAAGGCTTATGATTTAGATTTGGTTAATGATGAGGAAGATCCGGGAACGTATGCTTCACAAAAGAATTATACTTCACCTGAATTGAACAGTAGATTTTCTATGGTGGAGAACCTGAGTAATCAGGATAACTGGGAGCCTGTGATTGAAGATATTTCGTTGGTCAGTTTTGCCAATCCAGGACAACCAAATATTGAAAGTTCAGTAGATTCCGAAGGAAATGTATGTAAATACTGGATCGGGGGACTGCATTGCGCCGCAAAAGTGGTTCCTCTGTTTAGCGAGGGCGGGAGCCCGGATGATTTACCTGGATACTACATGATTAGTTGTGAGGAGTCATTGCCGGCACATCCTCAGACAAACCTTCCATTTGATCCGCAAAATCCTCAGAAAAATGCACCGGATACCTTAAATACCACGCATGTGGAATGGTATAAAGGGCACATTAGAATCCCTCAGGTAAAAGAAGGACTGGAAATGAAAGTATTGGAAGTGGCTTTTGTAGAGCAAACCCATCCGCTGATCTTATATGTACGTGATACCAGCTATCAGGAGGCACCAATTATGCATTCCAGAAACGAGGATGAGCAGGTTAATATCAATTATCACCCAGGTTATAGGGCTTATATTTTCCCTGAGCAGGCTCCCCATAGCTTTAATGGATCAAATATTCTGCCTGATGATGAACAGAATGAAAGAAAATCTCTGTTTGCTTTACAATGCGCAGATACACTATCTGGTAATGATTTTGTATCCAAGGTATCGGTACCGGTAGTATTGCTATCACGCCGAATAGAAGAGCCTGTGCAGCCCGAAGCCCCTATGGCTGTTGGCCTCAAGGTAAGGCCGGATGCTACTGGTAAAGCTGCTTTTACCTTTGACTTGAAGCTAGCCGCAAGTCACAAGGGACTGCTGAGAAAGCCATTTGGTTTTATGTTTTACAGGACTGCTATGGAAGAAGTTCTTTATGCATTTTATGAGCCGGAAACAGTGAGTCAGATCCTGAAAGATCTAGCTGCCTTGGAAGAAGATCCTCATTATAACAAGAGGGCTTATGAAATGGTTAATCTGATTTTTGATCCCTTGAAGAATCTTGAATTTCACAGTTATGAGGCAACACCTCAGGCTTATGGTTTTCCTGTTCCGAATAAAGAAGGGCTGACAAATGAAGCAGATTCTAACACGCTGAAGCTGGAAAAATTCCGCGCAGCCATCCAGGGTACATTAATGCCTCTTACAGAGCAGCCACCAATTTTTAGTTTTTTGAAACAGGGACTGCAAACAGAAAATACTTTGCCAGTAATCAGAGATCTTGACGGTCATTTGCTGTCAGATTCAAGTCCTGATTTTAATCCATTTCCAATGGTAAGGAAATATGGGAAACCGGCAGAACAAAATACAACCTATATCAGATTTAGCGATTACCACCTGAATGCTTCTTCCCGAAATCTTTATTTCTATGCAGCAGCGGAACTGAACAACCAACTGATACCTGGCCCATTAAGTTTGTTTACAGGACCTGTAACCGTATTGAATGTTGTTGGTTCAGCAGCGCCATTGGTCAATCAGTTTGAAGTAAAACCTTACGCTTCAAATGATCATGGAATTGCGGTGACTTTTCAAATTGCAGCTTTCTCTCCAGAAGATCAGGTTTCTAAAGTTAGAGTTTACTGTACAACAGATCAGGCTAAAACAGGCAGCATTCATAGAATGGAGCGCTACTTTGATATTGATGTTGAAGAAACGAATATAGCTGGATTTGAAATTACGGATGATTTTTCTGAGCTGACTAAAGCGCCATCAGGACAAACAGTTTACTACAGGTTTGTTGGGGTCAGAACAATTATTAATGAAATGGAAATGCCGGAAGAAGTGTTTTCAAATCCTTCAGAATTACTGACAGCCAGATTGATTGATACCAAAACTCCAGAGGCACCTCAGCTGGTTTATCAGGTAGCAGAAAATAAGTTAACCTGGATGCCAACTACGAACCAGGGTACTTATTACCTCTTTAAGCAGAACAGTCGTGGGAACTGGGAGAGAATCTACACTGTTTCCCATCCGGAGTCTGAAGGGCTTGCCGAATACACTTTAGCTGCTCCATTAGTCTTTGAAGATGAGGACGGAAATCGAGTGTACCATAGGTTTAAAATGCAGCTGCAGAATTCTTCAGGATTGTTTAACCTGACCGATAATGAACTTACTGTTTAAAATTAACAAACTGAATATCATAAATCATTTATTAAATAAAATAACACATGTCAGAAAATACATTTATCGATGATCAGTATATTGATCAAACCATTAAATCAGCCGGTGCTTATAACCCGGCATTAAATAAAACTCAAGGAGTTAAATTGAGGGAGTTGATTAAGCGACTTCGTGACCGCATAGAGGAAGGCAACCCGGATGCAACTAGTTCTATAAAAGGACGAATTAAATTGTCGGGAGACTTATCCGGTACTGCTGATGCTCCGACCGTGCCAGGTAAAGCGAACGTAAATGGATCAAATGCAAAAGGAACATGGCCGATAGATATTACTGGGGTAGCAGCAGAAGCGACCAATGCAATTAATTGGGGAGGTAGAAGTGCCAGACTTAATGACTTAGCCAATATTATGTTTGCGCCTATTGTAGTTGATGGAAGTGATGGTAAGGGAAAGCTAGGAGTACTGAGCCATTTTAATTCCTGGCTGAATATTAATCCAGGTGGTGAAACATTAAGTAGCTTACTGACCAGAGGAAATCAAGGCGAATTTACTCAGTCAATTAAATTACAGGCAACTGATCCTAGTAATGGTTATTATGAGTTGAAAAATTTTAATAATCCTAGCGGTTCAGTTTTTAGAATGGTAGCTGGCGTATGGGGGCAGGGTCATGATGGCTTTTCTATTTTTAATTCAAATGGAACTACTCCGTTTTTCATATCTGGAGAAGGTCATGTTCACATGGGTTTTAAAGTGGAAATGGGATACGGACTCGCTGTTAATGGTAGCGGTTATTATGCCGGTGAGATTATTTCAGATGTAAGTATAACTGGTAGGGAATTTTACTCCTCAAACGGGTTCCGATCAAAAGGCGATAGTGGATGGTTTAATCAGGATTATTCCGGGGGTATTTATATGAAAGACACTACTTGGGTGCGGGTATCTAATGGTAAAGGTTTTCTTTGTGAGTCTGTAATTGAATCCCCAACAATTAAAGCGAGCAGCAAGCTGTTCATTCCATCTACATCGGGCAAACAATGGTCAATTTACGTACAAGACAATTAACATGAGCGCAGCAAATAACGCATATTTATTCGGTGGCACCGCCAGCCTCCCTATTCGTATTGAAGGGGAGGTGAAATTGGATAGCTATCCGGCCTTATTCCTTTCCGAATATGGCGATAAAATTAAAGAGAAATTTTATATCGATGAACTTTTGGTAATTGATGATCAACAGGGAAATAAAGCTTTTTTAGGTATGGTGAAAGATATCCCTGGATCTCTGAATTATCGGATGCATGCCACAAAAAGGCAGTTCAAACAGCAGTTAGTACCTAGTGATATAAATCAGCCTTATATCGTAATGAATGATGCTGGGCTTAATACATTGGCTTTTACATCCGATGTGCTTGATTATAAGGTTCAGTTTGATGTTTTTTTTGCTAAATACAGCTACAAGTCAGCTTATTATGTGAACACATCATCCTATGGACTAGAATACCGAAAAAACGAGGGATCTGGATATGGTCCCTGGCAATTGGTTAATCAGGGCTATATCCCAGAAAAGGAAGTAAGGAATGAAATATCCAATACGGTTTACTTTACAGATAACCTAGGCCTAAATGGAGGGACAACTGTTGAATTCAGGGGTATAACAGTAAATGAAGAAGGAGAATTCAGAACAGAATCAACAGTGGTTAAATTGACTGATAAACCAATTCAACTCACATACGATGGAGATAGAGCTCAAAACTCCTGCGTCCTGGCTAATGATTCAAACAATATGGACACCTATTGGATAGCCACTAGAAATATTTTAGCAAACGGTACAACGATCATTTATACCGATGCTAACCGAGGTGGAGTTGCACCTGCCGGTTTTTATAGCAACAAGGAATTTTGGTGCAAAGTTGAAGGCGATCAGGGTAAAGTAATTATGCTTGGCAATTGTTCAACGACTGGGGTTTTGCCGCAAGAGTTTGGTTATGAGTTGTATAATTCTAATAGAGTTGCTGCGGAAGTTAACCTTTCTTACGCTTTAGGTGCTGTTTCAGCATTTATTTATCAAAATCCTAGTGATACCAAATGGTATAAAGACTATACGAACGTTTCTTATCCAATTTTCACAAATCTTGCAGAAGATGGATTTTATGGTCTGGCAATCAGAAAAAATACCGGTGGAGGACTTCCTACTGAACCAAATTATGGATCAATTTTAAAGGTGACCGACGGATTTAGGGGGGAGAAATACGAGTTCCCATTCCCTATAAACGAAATATAGTATATGACAACAACAAGTAACGCTCCCTTACATCGTAATGAATAATGCGGGGCTAAATACTTTAAATGAAGTGACAATTCCAGAGGGAGTTATACTGTCAGTCTATTAGCATAATAAAGCCCTTCAGAGATCTGAAGGGCTTTATGCTATTGGCTAATCGTTAGGAATTAACATTCCATTAAACCTTTTATTTCATGGCCAGCTGCTGTTCATCTGCATCGGCTATTTGCTTATAAAAAACATTAAAGGCCTGGACTTTGTCTAAAGGCACGAAATCATTCTTTAATACAAAAGTTCGCTTTAGGGAAATCTTGTTGCCAACCTGTGTGCTTTCCATGCTAAAGTCTACAAAATCATTTGAAATATGGATGCTTTTAGGTACCTGTACCAGGCTTTTGTCCGCAGGCAACTCTAAAGTTAATTGCTGTTTAGATTCGTCCATCGAAAATAGTTTCGTAAGGTCAATACCGAATTTCCTTTCTGGTAGAATTTGCAAATCAGCTGCAGAAACTCTGTTAGACCATGGAATGGAAAAGATCAACATCCCTGCTACAGGTTTATTTACATTGATTAGTTTATAGGAAGAAGCGGTACCCAAGGTGTCTGATGATGCTTTACCGGCATCAAGATTTGTGAAATTGAGTGTGTAAACTTCATTCTCCGGGTAAATTTCACTCACCTGCTCCTTCATCTTCTTTAACTGGTCTTTGTTACTAAGGTCGGTAAATACTGAACGTAAATAACTGACTGCCGATCCTGTATTTTGATTCGTTTCGGTGATGACCATATCGTTATTTTCGATTTTTACTGCCGTTTGATAGGTCAATGTATTTCGGCCTCTTACTGCCGGATTAAATTTGATCAGCTCATTGGATGCTTTAGTAATGTCAAGTACATTAGAATTGATAAAACCAGTGTTGAACGTGTTAAATGGTAGAGATCCTGAGGTAAGTTCTACCCAGTATTCCTGATTATCTATGATTGTTTTTGCGATACAATGGTTAAAATCTATACTAGGGAGTGGTAATGAGCTTTGGCCGTTATCACGGGTATTAACCAGAGCTAGAGTTGCGTCTATCCCTGCTTCTTTACACATGGCAACAAAAAGGGTGGAGACGTCTTTACAATCCCCAATACGGGTATTGATCACAGTAGCTGGGTTTTGTGGGATTACTCCATTTTGTCTGAATGGTATGGAACTATACGCTATATTTTGTGTAATAAAGTTGTAGATCATTTTAACTTTTGTAAGCTGATCTGCATTCTTTTGATGAGCAAACAGGTCCTTTACAACGGATTTTACTTCGTAGCTGCTACGAGCTTTGGCTGTTGCGATATTGTTATACCAGTCTGCAACAAACTGCCAGTTGGGAATGGAGGAGATATACAACTTATTAGTCACATCATCTGAAGGAGGCATTTTGTCTTCATAAAGCAAAGCCTTTTGGTTCTCCTGCTGCCATACATATAGATCAAATTCGTCCTTTTTGCTGATCACCGGAGCAATAGGGCTTTTTGAAAATATGTACTTGAATGGCTTATTCTGATGTATCAATAAAGAGTATTTTTTATTGATATAAGACAAACCATAGCTGAAATAAAAGGAATCTGAGAAATGTGAAGCCATTTGTCCTGCAGCGTAATTTTCGATGGTGTATCTAAGGTTAACCACATCACCTACCTCAAGGTTGGTAAACACGAGGTGATTTTCATTTTGTTCGGCCGGTACTTTAGTCCCATTTGCTTTAATGACTTCAGCAACCTCAATGTTATAGTTTTGATCAGCATTATAAGGAATAGAGTATTCAGTAAAGGATTCTAGTCCTTTTTGCGTAAGTACCTTTGTAAGATCGAAATGTTTTTCTTCAGATCCCCCATTCTCATAGACTACTTTTTGTATTTCCCTGGTTAAAACAAGTGTTTGGTCATCAGGGTATTCGGATGCTTTTGGAGCAGCACTGATGATGGCTTTAATATCTGGTTGAACAAAATAATCAAAAACAGCTTTTTTCTCTTGTAATCTTCTTAACGATTGTATCGCATCATAATTATTAGGGGAAATTTGAAGTGTTTTATTGTAAGCTTCAATACTTTTTGCTTTTTGTTTACTGGCGTCGTAAAGCTGACCAAGGGAAGCATAAGTTTCGGCATGATTAGGGTCAATTTGGAGTGCCTGCAAGAACACCTTTTCTGCCTCATCATATTGCTGGAGCTTGTAATACTGGTTTGCCAGATCTGAATAAACTCCGAATGATATAGGGTCATTTTTTATTTCATTTTTGTAGATAGACAAACCTTTTTCAGTTTCACCCTTGTCAAGGTAAAGCTGTGCTAAGTATTTAGCAGAAGAATAGTCATCATTTTCAGCAATATATTTCTCTAAAATTGCAATTGCATTGGGATTCTTTTTGATTTCCTTTTCAACCGCATACTTTACACCTACAATATCTGCAGAGTTTGGAAATCTGAGGTATGATTTCTCCCCTAATGCAATCACTTCCTGCTGATTTTTGAGCTTTGCAGTAACAGCCATTTTTTTCAAATAAATGTTTTCATTTTCGCCATATATTTTTTCAAGTTTTGCGATGGTGACTGTTGCGTTATTGTAATCTTTTTGGTTAAGGTAATCGTTGTAGATAAGTTCAAGCGCATATGAACTCTCCGGGTCACTTGCCTTGATTTCCTCCTGGATCATTTCAATCCCTGTTCTGTTCCCTGCTCTTGAAAATAAATCAATAAACATCATGTTCAGGTAGGTACTCTGAGGAAAACTTTGCTTTAGTTTTTCCAGTAAAATACGGCATTCATATACATCACCTTGTCTAAGGTAAAGCCTCGCCAGCATCAACTGATTTAAATAGTTGTTCGGTTGTTTTTTTAATTCTGTTTCAAGATAGTTGAAGGCTGTAGATTTTATTTTCTTAGAAACATAGGAGCTTTCTTTAATATAAGGTTGGACTGTAGAGGTTGTGGTAATGTTGGTTAGAGGTTTTCCTTTTTCATCAGTGATGCGGATCATAAAATTAGATCTGTCGGCATAACTTTCTCCTACCTGAACGAGAATTCTGTTATATCCTTCATTTAATTTAATAGAATTGATATAGGAATCAAGGTCGTTATTTCTTTCTTCCGCTTCAGATAGTATAAGTTGGTCGTTTACCCAAACCTTAATAGAACCTGAAACTCCGGTTCTCAATTCTGCAGTTACATTTGCAGGACTTTTTACAAAAGTTTGTGCAAACTGGATAGCGTTTTTATAGCTGTTGTAATAGGAGAAATCAAACCATTTATCAAGTCGGGTAACCGGGACAGTTCTCCAGCCAAACTGACGGTTTCGTTTTCCGGAAAATGTCGCATTCAGTTCTGGATGTTCAATCACATCGTATGCCTTATCAAATCCACTTGTAGAAATATTTTCATACTCCCCGGTGATTAACCAATTTTCAAGCTCGCCAATCTGACCATAAGCTTTGTTGGCCATTTCATAATTCTTGTTTTCCTGGTGGTGCTTCCCAGCAAGAGATAAGGCCATTGCCGATAAAGTTCCGTCAATATCCTTCCTTTGTGATAGACTGCTGTAGAATGCCATCTGCTCTGGTGATTTTCTGTAGCCCAGGTAATTTGCTGAGCTTCCCCATAAGGCGAACAGATAAGGTTCGGGCTTTTTTGAGGTGGTATATAATTTATTTAGATAGGCAAATGCCTCATGGTCTGGTCTGTCCATTTCTGAAATAAGGCATAGACCTATGTTTGCATCATCAAGAGTCTTTTGGTTTTTAGCGAGTTGTAAGAATAGGTTACGAGCGGCTTGGCGGTCGTTTTGTAAGAACTTACTCCAGGCATTGTTAACGCTGACTTGCGCATTTAATTTTAGGGAAAAGAATAGTGAGAGGATTAAAAGAGATTTAATTTTCATTAGTTTGTGGTTGTATTTAATGGTATTATCTTCAATTGTGTGATAAAAGTACGTTATTCATAGGAATTAAATTAAGGTGTAAATGAAAAAAGGGGAATCATGAATGATTCCCCTCTGGGTGGAGCCGAAGGGGCATTCAATCAAACAGTTGTTGCCGATTTTAACATACTTTGAAAGCCTTAAATTAGATGGTTAATGGGGTATTAAGCAGTTAGCGTGTTTTTTAATTTTTGTTGGTTCCCATTTTCTTGAATTTTAATGAATCCAATATTTTGAAGTTTTTGCAAAACTAGGGCTAAAATTAACTAAAATTAGGGATTTTGAGTGTTTTCTCAGGTCAATTGTCGAACACTAGAGATTACGATTTATCTCGGGTACTTTTGAACTATAACTATCATAAAAAGCACCAGTGCCTTTGGCATCCAGGCGGCCTACAATAACTGTTTCCGAACTATTTGACAATTCAAATTTTGGTCGCAAATGCTCATGTGATCTGGCTCCAATTGGAAGACCAGTAATACTCTCCTGATCGAGATCTGCCAATTTTAACAGAAGACTCGCTAGGGACCTTAATCCTTCTGGATCACCATGAATTAGGACCTCATTCCAACATTCCTTAACATTCTCGAACTCATCCTCTTTTTGATGAACTATTATATCTAAGTGCCCGTTAATTACGGATTTGAAGTTTTTCATTGTATTAGTAAATAATTAGGTGATGTCAATTGGATATTTATGGTTTACCTATAACGTTTGGTGACTTGGCAAGGTTTGGAGGTTGAATAACGATATTAGAAACATGAATAGTCAAAGAAGAGTTCCCCGTAAACTTTGTCAAACCGTTGATATGCGACATTATTGTATGCCTCCATCAGGATATTTGTAGAACTTTTCGTCTAAAACATTTAGCCTCTCACTTATTTCGTCATTATAGAGTTCATCAACTTGGTTTTTACGTAACTTCTCAAGAAATTCATCTTCGTTTAGTTTTCTTGGATTGATCAAGGTAATAGCCTCCTCCAGCAATTCAGCAGTTTTATGTTTCCCCTTTTTGTTTAAAAGTAGTAATGTTTCGAAGCAATTTCTTCCAGATGAATTGATGAAATATTGGCTAAATCCGCCATTGTTTACCTCCATTTCTAATTCATTAATATTTGCCACTGGTGTTGTTTTCTCATATCCCGGTTCTGTTACTTGCTTTTTGATACTGTCATATGTGTCAACTTTACGTTCTTCTTGAACCGTATGGGAATTGCAACTTGAGAATATTGTGAATGTGAAATTTAAGGCTATTAAATTATATTTCATGCTATTGGGGTTGGATAGAAAATGTCGCATATCCTTAAATATAAGAAAAGGTGATTAATATGGATGATTTCGTACAGGTTATAGCCGATTGCGTTACAAAAAAGAGAATTGATAAAAGTACTTTTCAGCGATAATTTATGTTATTAGGATGAAGTACACTTGTAGGACTTTAATCCTTGTCAGAGCACTAAATAGAAAAAACACTTGGTGAAAAAGATTTAATCGTGAGCAATTTTGAGATGCAATCATCTCTAGCTTCCTATATTTGAATAATTAAAATTCACAGATTACCTTAAGTAATAATCATTTTTCATCAAAGAAGCGCCGCTGTTAGGTGCAGTTCGCAACAATGTTATAAGTTACTACCCAGTTACTTAGTTGATGTTTCACTAACTGTTGAATATTGGTCTAATTTCGTAAAAATCGCAAGGTTCTTATCTACAATTTCGGTCAAACTTTTGCTTTGAAAATATTCATCTTTCAAATGAGGCTGTGTGCCGATTTTAAATGATAGGCTTTGAATTTCACGCTTGGCAACACAACAGCTCTTGCCTTTTCCGAAAAAAGTTGATGGACTGAATCCGATTAAATATTCATCAAGATTTTTTCCGTCCATTTGCTCAACTATCGGTCTGGAATATGCTTTGTTAAAAGTCCATTCGTTTAAGTACCCGGTTCCATTACTGTCAACAATTAGGATGTTATCGTCTACGTTTGAAAGCACTAAATTAACCTCACCTTTATATCCATTTGGAACTTTAATTTTTAATGTTGGAGAATACAATTGATAGTGGAACGCTAAAAAAGATATACTAGTGGTGATAAATAAGATGGTTAGAAATGACGTTCTTTTAATAATCAACCTCAAAAGTCCTGATAGAATTAAGCAGCCTAAAATAATTCCAACGATCATCATCCCTCCCAAAAAGAGTCCAGATAAAATCATACCCCCAGGAACTCCTGTTAATTTGAATAGCAAAGTAATCAAAAGTAGAAATGAGATAATCCCAAATGTCAATATTAATTTCTTGTCGGTTGTCATAAATTTTTAATACTGCATTGATCTGATATGCGCCCTGCATTGCACCTAACTCCATCGGGGCTTTACTAAGTTTGGTGGCTTGTATAAAGTTACTGGAAAATCTGAGCGGTTTAGCAGAAATCTCCACCAAATTTTGTAAAACCGCTGTTAGTGGCAGTTATTTTCTTACTTGCTTAAAAATGCCTTCGTTTGTAAATGCGCTTGAGTTCAATAATTTTTTAGGAATGAAATAGAAAGTTGCAAATCCAATTATTGCTTGATCTGGAACTATTTCCAAAGGTTTGGTGGGTTTGTAGATTTCTCCTTTCATTCTTATGAATTTTTCTATAATTATCCGATGAATTCTCCCAGTTGTGTCCTCTAATATTGTTATATTACCTTTTGGGAAAGAAACTTTGGATGGCAATTCAATCCCTGACTTATGAGTTACATTTTCAAATATTAAGCTATCATTTGTTTCTTTTATCGTTTCGAATTCATATTCCATCAGTCCCGTATTCATTGGACTACTTCCATAGGTGTCATTATATTCTGTAATCTCAAATTTTATCCCTTTGATATCTTTGAAATAATGTTTTGATGGATTTAGAATAGTATCTTTCGCGTTAGTAGGATTTTCACCACTGTTGACTTGGATTAATTTTATATAATCTTTTCTAGGTGCTTCTGCAAAATAGGAGCCGGGTAAAGAGGTAATTTTAGACATGTTAAATTCTTCTGCAGAGTCCAGAATTGCAAAACCAGATTGATGCGAATCCCTACCACCAGAAGCATCATATTGATATATTATTTTATTACTTCCTCTAATTTTTTGTGAATATAGGGTAACATCCCATGACGGATTACAGCCATAAAATATTATAACGCTAACTAGAAAAAGGAATATTTTTTTTCTTCTTTTCATTTTTCTTATGTGCCCTTTATATTTCCACCAGCCTCCACATCACCCAATTTTAAAATATCCATGATATTGAATCCAAGTTTTGTTTTCAAATAGGCTTCACCTTCGATCTGCTTATTATTTTCTATTTCTTGTTGCATTGACACCATGTTATTTAGCATCATCTTTATTTCGTAGACTTTCGGTATATAGTAGATATTAAAAATCATATTGGAGAATTCAAAAGGGGGTGCAGTTATCTGAACCGATTTAATACGAATATATGTCTTTTGAATAGCACTAGGGGTTTCTTGAACATAAATCTTGGAATAGTTGGAAGATTATTTGTAATCAATTTCTAGAGTGGTGTTTTCTAACCAAGATCATTTAATTACTGACGAAATGATGCTTTTCCTTTTTCAATAACTTCTAAATAAAAATAGGATTATGAAAAAGAGAAAAGCAAAAAGAACTAAGTCAACTATTGATATTGATCTTCAAATAGGCAAGGTAGTCAGCGATTCTGAAAAAAAGAAAACAGAAGCGTTACTGAATTTAATTGCAAAAATTATCCTCGATACAACACTCAGAGAGTTTTATTCAAATGATGAACCACATGAATAATGCACTGGCTTGATAATCAGTTAATTGTATTCAAGATTGAAAGCGGAGGCAAGAAAGCGGGAGGGGAGTCAAACTCTTATCTATTTGATTATCATGTATTTAAAAATAGGCTAATAAAAAACAAACCTCTATTTTAAAGAGCTAACTAGTAGATCAATAAAATAGAGGTTTTAACTGTGGAGCCGAAGGGGTTCGAACCCTTGTCCAGTTGTGTGATAAGTTATGCCTTCTACATGCTTGTTTTCCAATTTATTGTCGGGAGCAGACGGGCCGGAAACCTACCTTGTCTTTTTCCTTAGGTACTTTATCTCGCCGCTAATCCGTACCTATTAGCAGCCAGCATTGTTATTTCGATGCCCCATATTCTAACCTAACAATGCAGCAGTCAGAGGGACAAAAGCTAGCGTAATTCTAAATTAGGCAGCTAAGGCGTAGTTATTTTCGCCAATTATAGTGTGAACGTTCTCTTTTAAGTGCTCGCCGTACAACGCACTGCATGCTAACATACGTAGCGCCACCCTGTCAAATCCAAAACGGCCCCATGTGTTAGTAACACAAATCTACGAAATTTATGCCATAGTTCTACCAGGATATTGTTTTAATGCAATTTCCAGACAGTCCATAGACTGGTTAATATCATCCGTATTTAAGACATATGCCATTCTCACTTCGTTTTTTCCTGAACCAGGAGTAGAGTAGAATCCTGTAGCAGGAGCCATCATAACCGTTTGATTGTTATGCTCAAAGCTTTCCAGCATCCACTGACAAAATACATCAGCATCATCAATTGGGAACTTCGCTACCACGTAAAATGCACCACCTGGATTCGGACAAAAAACACCTTCAATTGCGTTCAATCTTTTTACAATTGTATCTCTACGAAGCGTATATTCTTTGTTTACAGCTTCAAAATAACTGTCTGGAGTGTCTACTGCTGCGGTACCTGCAATCTGTTCAACCATACCCGGACTTAATCTTGCCTGAGCAAATTTTAACCCAGATTGGATCACTGCCTTGTTTTTAGTAATCAAACAACCTAATCTTGCGCCACAAGCACTGTATCTTTTAGATACGGTATCCATGATCACTACGTTTTCATCAAGACCATCTAAATGCATTGGAGAGATAAATTCTTTTCCATCATAGCAGAACTCACGGTAAGCCTCATCAGAGAATAAGAATAAATCGTATTTCAGACAAAGTTCTTTCAACGCTTCTAATTCTTCTCTTGAATATAAATAACCAGTAGGGTTATTTGGGTTACAAATGATGATCGCTTTAGTACGTGGCGTAATTAATTTTTCAAACTCAGCAATAGGAGGAAGGGCAAAGCCATTCTCAATATGCGATAAGATCGGTTTTACCACAACATTACTCATACAAGCAAAACCATTGTAGTTCGCATAGAAAGGTTCTGGAATGATGATTTCATCACCTTCATTTACGCAGGTTTGCATCGCAATGGTGATCGCTTCAGAACCACCAACAGTAACAAGAATGTCTGCTGGAGTGATGTTATATCCTAATTTATTATAGTATTCTGCTAATTTGGTTCTATAAGATAATGTACCTTCTGATGGGGTATAAGCCCATACATCGAAGTCTATATTTTTGATGGCATTTAGCATGCCTTCAGGTGTTGCGATATCTGGTTGTCCAATGTTTAAATGAAAGACTTTTTTGCCGTCTTTTTTTGCCTGGTCAGCAAATGGAGTTAGCTTTCTAATTGGTGATGCGGGCATTTGGAACCCTTTTTCTGAAATGTTAGGCATATTGCAAAAATAAAAGACCTCGTTATAGAACGAGGTCTTAATAAAAATATCGTTTAAAAAATTACTTAGTTGGGGCCGCTACAGTTTCACCTTTGATGTATAAAACTTTAGTAGTGGTTTTAGCATTTGAAGTGATCGTAATCGCTTTGCTAAATGGCATTGCAGCACCAGTTGGATTATAAGTTACCTTAATCGTACCCGCTTCTCCTTTTTTAACAGGAATTTGAGTGTATTCAGGAACTGTACAACCACAAGTAGTCTCTACTTTTGAAATAATCAAGGGCTGATCTCCAGTGTTAACAAACTTAAACTCAACTGTTGCAGCCTTGTTTACAGGGATTTTACCAAAATCGTTCAGCTCCTTATCAAATTTGAACTCAGCAGGTTTTGTTTGAGCGTTAGTAGCGATACTTACTCCTAAAATTAATGTAAATAATAGTAATAACTTTTTCATGATTATGGTGATTTAAAGCAAATTTAAACTTTTGATTCATAAATCAAAAAGTATTCCAATATATAAATTACAGAACAGCCATAAGTCATACTTTAGATTTTATGTATCTTTGTGCCCTAACTAATATTGCTTATGATGCCTGATATTACCCCTACTACCAATCCTATTGACGCTTCAGAGTTAAGTTTTGAGGACTTCAAAACTATTGTGGTAAACGACTATAAAATAGCTTTCGAGAGTAGACAAGCCAGTTTATTGGGTCGTAAGGAGGTGTTAACGGGCAAGGCTAAGTTTGGTATTTTTGGTGATGGAAAGGAAATTCCTCAGATTGCCATGGCCAAGGCCTTTAAGAATGGAGATTGGCGCTCTGGATACTACAGAGATCAGACTTTTGCATTTGCGACAGGCATTTGTACCATCAAAGAATTTTTTGCCCAATTATACGCCAACCCTAGTGTTGAAGCCGAGCCTGCATCCGCAGGTAGACAAATGAATTGTCACTTTGCAAGCCGTTCTATCGACGAAGACGGAAATTGGAAAGACCAGACAGCCATGAAAAACTGCTCCTCAGACATTGCACCTACAGGTGGACAAATGGCGAGATTAGTTGGATTGGCTTATGCATCAAAGTTGTTCAGACAAAATCCAGAACTGGAATACCTGAAAAACTTTTCTGTGAAAGGAAATGAAGTCGCTTTTGGAACAATAGGTAATGCCTCTACTTCCGAAGGTATATTCTTCGAATCTATCAATGCTGCCGGTGTATTACAAATCCCGATGGCCATCTCAGTTTGGGACGATGGTTATGGAATTTCGGTGCCTGCAAAGTATCAGACAACTAAAGAAGATATTTCTGAGATTCTCAAAGGTTTCCAAAGGGATGAAAATGCCGATGGTTACGAGATATATAAAGTAAGAGGTTGGGATTACCCGGCTTTATGTGAAACCTACCAGAAAGCGATCGATGTATGCCGTACAGAACATGTACCGGTAATGATCCACGTAACTGAGGTGACACAACCACAAGGACACTCTACTTCTGGTTCTCATGAGCGCTATAAAGATAAAGCGCGTTTAGAGTGGGAAAAAGAGTACGATTGTATCGTTCAGATGCGTAAATGGATGATTGAATCTGCCATTATCTCTGAAGAAGAAATTGTGGAAATGGAAGACACAGCCAAGAAAATGGTTCGTGATACCCAAAAAGAAGCCTGGAACGAGTTCCTTGATGCCATTAAAATTGAAAAAGATCAGGTCATTGAATTGATTAATCAGGTGGCGAATGGAAACCCTGCCATCACCAGAATTACTGCTCAATTGACTAGCACGCCAGATGCAATGCGTAAAGAAGTGATCTCTTCTGCCAGAAAAGCCTTGCGCTTAACTGTTGCATCGCCATCCCGCGAAAGAAATGAACTGCTGGAATGGTATAATGAACAAAGCGAGCTGAATGCAGAACGATACAATTCGAAGCTGTTTACCGACGGAAAAGAAAGCCCATTCTTAGTGGATGTGCTTCCTGCTGAATATAACGATTCCAGCAAAATGGTAGATGGACGTGAATTGTTAAACGCTTGTTTTGATGCAAACTTTGGTCGTGATCCAAGACTAGTTGCTTTTGGAGAAGATTTAGGAGCTATTGGTGATGTGAATCAAGGTTTTGCCGGTTTACAAGCTAAATATGGCGACCTGAGAATTACAGATACAGGGATCAGAGAGATGACCATCGTAGGACAGGGAATCGGATTGGCAATGAGAGGTCTAAGACCAATCGCTGAAATTCAATACCTGGATTACCTGTTGTTTGCGCTGAATGTATTGAGTGATGACCTTGCGAGCTTATCTTACCGTACCAAAGCCGGACAAAAAGCACCGGTAATCATCAGAACCCGTGGTCATAGATTAGAAGGCGTATGGCATTCCGGATCTCCTATGGGATTAATCCTTGGTTCATTGCGTGGATTGCACATTTGTGTGCCCCGCAACATGACTCAAGCTGCTGGTATGTACAATACTTTGTTCAGATCTGACGAACCGGCCTTAGTGATCGAATGCTTAAACGGATATAGATTAAAAGAGAAACTTCCTGAAAATGTAGGTGATTTTACAGTGCCATTAGGTAAAGCCGAAGTGGTTCAAGAAGGAACTGACATCACAATTGTTTCTTACGGATCAACACTTAGGGTAGTAGAAGAAGCTGCAGAAGAACTGGCGCAGTTCGGTATTTCTGTGGAGATCATCGATCCTCAGACGCTACTTCCTTTCGATACTGATCATCTTTGTGCCCAGTCTTTAACCAAAACCAATAAACTATTGGTGGTAGATGAAGATGTGCCAGGTGGTGGATCTGCTTTCATCCTGCAACAGATTTTAGAAGAACAAAAAGGTTATTATAGCCTGGATGCACAGCCAAAAACGATCAGTGCCAAAGCACATCGTCCTCCTTATGGTTCTGATGGTGATTATTTCACTAAACCATCTGTAGATGATATCGTAGAAGCAGTATATCAAATGATGCACGAACATAACGCAGCTAAATTCCCTGCAATATTTTAAGCAGAAAAACTTAATAAACAAAAAAAGGTGTTCCTAAACAGAACACCTTTTTTATTGACCATTTTTTTGATGAGCATAACCTGCTGATATTTTAACAGGACACGCTATTTTTTTAGTGCTGGATTAATCCAGTTTACTACTCTTATTTCTAAGGAATTGATCTGCTATAACCAAGGCAGCCATTGCTTCCACAATCACTACCGCACGTGGAACTACACATGGATCATGACGACCTTTTCCCTTAATTTCAGCAGCTTCACCCGCCGCATTAATGGTTTGTTGGTTGTGCATAATCGTCGCTACAGGCTTAAAGGCGACTGTAAAGTCGATCTCCATACCGTTAGAGATACCTCCCTGAATTCCTCCAGAGAAATTAGTTAATGTTTTAGGCTGCTCTTCTCCGACAAGAAAGATATCATTGTGTTCTGATCCTCTCATTTCGCTGCCGCTAAATCCTGAACCATACTCAAAACCATGTACCGCATTGATGCTCAACATGGCTTTTCCAAGGTCAGCATGTAACTTGTCAAAAACAGGCTCGCCTAAGCCAACCGGACAGTTTCTAATGATACAGCTTACTTTTCCACCAATAGTATCACCATCTTTTCTAATGCCATCAATACATTCGATCATTTCCTTTGCCGTAGCCGGATCTGCGCAACGTACGATGTTTTCCTCTCTGATCTCCAATAGTTGAGTGATAGTTAAGGAAGATTCAAGATTTGGGGCATTAATTTTGCCTACTGCAGATACATGGGCAAAGATTTCAATGCCATGGTGCTTCAACAGCAACTTGGCAATGGCACCAGCAGCTACGCGTGCAGCAGTTTCCCTTGCAGAAGAACGGCCACCACCACGATGATCGCGGATGCCATACTTTGCATCATAGGTGTAATCGGCGTGAGAAGGACGGTAAACGTCGGTATTGTGACTGTAATCTTTACTACGTTGATCTTCATTCGGAATCAGCATCGCAATAGGAGTACCAGTACTTTTACCTTCAAATACGCCAGAAAGGATTTGAACAGTGTCGCTTTCTTTTCTTTGCGTGGTAATTTTTGATTGTCCAGGTCTGCGTTTGTCCAATTCTGACTGAATAAACTCCAGATCTATGGGCAATTGTGCCGGACAGCCATCTAAAATAACACCAATAGCTGCACCATGTGATTCGCCAAAAGTGCTGATGCGAAATAATTGTCCGAATGTATTACCTGCCATTTTTCGTTTTTTTATAGGTTAATTTAAATCTCTGTAACTGTAAATCCTGCTTTTTGCAGGTCTTTCCAAAAGTCTGGGTATGATTTCTCTACCACATCCATTTCTTCCAATACCACTTCTTTGATCAGCAAACTAAGCGGAGCAAAAGCCATCGCCATGCGGTGATCTTCGTAAGTGCCGAAAGTAACGCGCTCTGGGAAATGAAGTCCATCACAGTTTAAAGTATAAACCAGGTTGTCCTCATTTAAAGTTACACCAATTTTTGCAAGTTCATTTTGTAAGGCTTTAACACGGTCAGTTTCCTTAATTTTTAAGGTTTCCAGTCCAGTGAAAGCAAGATTTTGCTTCAATGCAGCCGCACATACGATAATCGTTTGTGCTAAATCCGGACAATCTTTAAGATCTAAAACCTCATCGCTGAAATTCTTATCTGTAGAGCTAAGTGTGATTCCCTCAGCTGTAGTCGCTGTTTTTACCCCAAAAGCAGTCATGATAGACCTGATCCGGCTATCGCCTTGCAAGCTTTTTTCCTTTAAGTAAGGAAGCGAAATTTCTGCTTTTGTAGCCAGACAAGCAATGCTATACCAGTAAGAAGCTGCGCTCCAATCTGGTTCTACTACTAATGTTGCAGGTTTAAAAGATTGTGGTTTGATGCTGATATTGTGACCATCCCAGGAATGACTGATACCAGCTTCCTGCAACATATTCAAGGTCATATTTACATAAGGAAGGGAAGTTAATTCGCCTTCGATCTGTAACGTAAGACCCTGTTCCAATGTTGGGGCAATCATTAACAAAGCAGAAATATACTGACTGCTAATGTCTCCCTTAATTTTTACGGTAGCCGTTGTTTGTTTTAATGGACCTTGAATGTTCAATGGTGGGAAGCCATCTTTTTCAGCATAGCTGATATCGGCGCCTACTGCTTTTAAAGCTTCTGCCAGAATACCGATAGGACGTTGTTTCATTCTTTCGGTACCAGTCAGCAAAAACTGACCCGGAAGGGTAGGAAGGTATGCCGTTAAAAAGCGCATGGCAGTACCCGCAGGTCCCACATCAACGGTTTGTTGATGTGGAGTTGCGGTTGAAATCTGATTTAAGATGCGTTCAAGTGTAACAGAATCGGCAGCAATAGACATATTCTCTACTTTAACCGCTCCTTTACTTGAAGCACTAATGATTAATGCCCTGTTGCACTCGCTTTTTGAACCCGTAAGGGTGATCTCTGTATGGATTTCTGTGTTTCCGGTAAAAGAAACAAGTGCATGCTTACTCATTCTTAAGATTTAACTTCTGTATGTGTTTCTGCTGCAATGCCTTTTTCTGCTTTGCCAGCATTCATGATTTCTGTTTGCTTGCGGATCGACTCACCGTGAACCAATTCTAGGAATTTTTCAGTAAAGCTTAGGTCTAATTTCAATGCTTTTGCAAATGCTTTTCCTTTGTTCATGATCGCATCCCAACGGTTAACCTGTAGGATCGTTACTTGATTGTCGCGTTTGAACTCGCCAATTTTACCAACGATCGCCATACGCTCACCTAGTTTTTGTAACAATTGATCATCGATTTTGTCGATTTGCTTACGTAAGTCAGCCAATTGATCTACAAATGCTTCGTTTTTAGATTCTGGTTCACGAACAGTTAAACGATCTACCAACTCGCTTAAAGCCGCAGGAGTAACTTGTTGTTTTGCATCTGTCCAGGCTACTGATGGGTCAACATGTGACTCAATCATTAGACCTTGCATGTCTAAATCCAATGCTTTTTGTGAGATGTAAGGGATTAATTCGCGGTTACCGCAGATATGACTTGGGTCGTTGATGATCGGAAGATCAGGACATAAAGTTTTCAATTGAATAGCAAGTTCCCACATTGGTTCGTTACGGAACGAGCTTTTCTCGAATGAAGAGAAACCACGGTGAATAGCACCTAATTTAGTGATACCAGCACCATTAAGACGCTCTAATGCACCAATCCACAATTGAAGATCAGGGTTAACCGGGTTTTTAACCAATACTGGAACGTCAACACCTTTTAAAGCGTCAGCAATTTCCTGAACACAGAATGGATTTACAGTTGAACGTGCACCAATCCAAAGGATATCTACACCAGCTGCTAAAGCTTCTTCCACATGTTTTGCATTGGCAACTTCTACAGCTGTAGGTAAGCCTGTTTCTGCTTTTGCTCTTTTTAACCACTCTAATCCAATGCTTCCGATACCTTCGAATTCTCCTGGACGAGTACGTGGTTTCCAGATACCAGCTCTAAGTACAGATACTTTACCTGTTGCAGCTAATAAATGTGCAGTAGTTAATAGTTGCTCTTCAGTTTCTGCACTGCATGGACCTGAAATGATTAGTGGTTCGTTGTTGGTGTTCAACCAGGTACTGATTGGTTGGATGTTCAATTGTAATTTCATTTTTTTTGGGGTTTAATTCTTGTATGTTTTATGAAGGGTTTCTATAATGGGGTCTCTTTTTATTATACTTTATCGTTTCTCATGTATTCACCCATGATGTTAAAGTTCACGGTGTATTTCAGGGTTTGACGGATGGCTTTGTCGTATTGCTCATTGTTTCTCCATTCCATATCTACGTAGAAATAGTATTCATTTCTCTTTCCAAGAACCGGCATGCTTTGGATTTTTGTTAAGTTCACATCCTGCTCTGCAAAAATGTTGAGTACTTTAGATAAGGCACCAACATGATTGCCTACCTGGAAGCAAATAGATGCTTTATTGATTTCCGGCAGATCGTCTGTTTTATCTTTTTTTAACACTAGAAAACGGGTATAATTCTTTTTGTTGGACTCGATTCTTCTTTCAATGATATTTAGTCCGTATAATTCTGCAGCTAAAGTATTTGCGATAGCTACGGTATCAGTTAATTGTTCCTCTTTGATGCGTTTTGCACATGCTGCGGTATCGTTGCTTTCAATCACCTGGATGTGAGGGAAATCATCGAAGAAATCTACACATTGACGAATCGCAATCGGGTGGGAAGTAGCAAATTTAATGTCCTCAAATTTAACACCTGGCAAAGCCATTAGATGCAATTGAATCGGTAAGTAAACTTCACCAACGATGGCGAAATTGTATTCACGGATCAGGGTGTAGTTTGGTAAAAGGCTTCCTGCAATAGAGTTCTCAATAGCCATGATCACAAAATCAGACTGCTTGTTTTCCAGGCTCTCGCAAGTCTGCTTAAAAGAATTACATTCTATAGTTTCAATGTCTTTTCCGAAGAATTTGAAAGCGGCCTCTTCATGAAATGACGCTTTGATACCTTGAATTGCTACTCTTGTTTTTTTCTGTTTCATTTTACCTGATTGAATTTTCTGTGGTTCTTAAGCTTGCGGAAGGTTTGTGTTTTTGAACTTCTGCGGTTTTAAATTTTTTGGTTAAAAAAAAAGTCCCGGCTTTAGGCCGGGACTTTTCATATACACTCTTATCTTATGATTTATGTTGCATATCAGTCCCGGCTCTTACTAAAGTAGTAAAAGTAACCAAACCAATATGTAGTAACATTTCTCATTTCGATTGTTTTTTCGTTTTCGTTTTTCCAAATGTACTAACAAAATTTAATTTGTCAATACTTTCTTAAAAAAAATTATTTATGGTACGCCTCGTGTTATTACTTGTATTACAAAACATTAGCTGTTCTTGCGGAAAATATTAAAATATTTATTTTCTGAAAAACGCAGAATAAATAGGTTTGACGGACTATTTAGCCTGATTATTATAGTAAGCTAAAGCTTCCAGAATATCCTTTTCTGTAACGATACAATTAAAGTCACAAGCCCCGGTTTTACTCAGTAAAGAAAACATAATTTGCCCATGTTCATTCTTTTTATCGCTCTGCATGAAACCTAAAAGATCAGTAAAGCTCTCTTTTTTGATGTGATATGCAGGGTAAATGCTCAGGATATATTTGGTAATGTCTTCCAGTTCTTCCGGACTTAGGGTGTTGTTTGTGCTGGATAAGTAAGCTTCAGCAACCATTCCTATCGCAATCGCTTCCCCATGGGTAAGTGGTGCTTTGTCGTTAATTAACGCATAACTTTCTACTGCATGACCAATAGTATGTCCGAAGTTTAAGATTTTACGGAGCCCTTTTTCCTGTGGATCTTCGGTAACTACTTCATTCTTGATCTCTACCGAACGATGAACTTCAATAGGCGCAATGTTTTTATAGTCAGCAAGCTTTAAACGTTCGTAGTAAGCTGCATCTACAATCAAACCATGTTTGATCATTTCCGCAAAACCAGATAGCAATTCTCTTTCAGGTAGTGTTTTCAGGAATGATGTTTCGATAAATACAGCTTGTGGAAGCGCAAATGTGCCCACCATGTTCTTTACATTATCAATGTCAATACCGGTTTTTCCACCCACAGAAGCATCTACTTGTGCCAATAAGGTAGTTGGAATGTTGATGAAATCAATACCTCTCTTGTAAGTTGAAGCAATGAAACCACCCATATCTGTAATCACACCCCCACCGAGATTAATCATCAGACATTTACGATCTGCTTCAAAATCTAATAAGGTTTTCCAGATACCAATACAAAAATCAATGTTTTTGTTTTCTTCCCCAGGATCGGTTTCAATCAGGTCGAAATTGGTATAGTCGTCCATCATTCCTTGCAACAAGGGCAGACAAAACTCTGAAGTATTCCGGTCTACGAAGATAAATACCTTGCTGTAATTACCTTCTTCTATGATTTGTGCTAATGGCGCAAGTTCCGATTCGAAATGGATGTTATGGCCTGAGCTTTCTATAACGTTCATTAAATTACGGTTATTTTTTGACCCATAAAGCTGATTACATCGCCTACGCGCACTTTCAATCGCTTACGGAAATCTACTTTACCATTATATTTTACCAAACCGTCTTCTACAACAGTCTGTGCTTCGCCACCACTTTGTACTAGTGAAGTTGCTTTTAGCAACTGAATGAGTGGAATAAACTCACCTTCTAATTTGAATTCTATCATTATACCTGCAAATTTACAATTAATTATAAAGTGTTGTACCATGGATAGCCTTGGAATTTATACTTTTGCATGCAATATGACTAACCACACGAATTAAATGGAAATTTTCCCCAAAAAAACACTAAACTTTGACAACACCGAGATTGCTTTTCGTAATAAATCCAATTCAGAACTAAACGCTGGATATTGGCTTTTCAAAGTAATCAGTAGTAACTTTTTAACAAAAGTTGGTCCTCCAATTACCAACTTCTTCCTAAATATAGGTCTGCCTATAAAATCAATCATCAAGGCCACGATCTTTAAACACTTTTGTGGTGGGGAAACTATTGCCGAGTGTGAACACACGATTGAGCAACTTGCAGCAGTAAATGTAGGTACCATTCTGGATTATTCTGTAGAAGGTGAAGAGGAAGAGTCTGTATTTGATTTTACCTGTGAGGAGATCATCAGGACAATTGAAAGAGCAGCAGGTGATAAACGTCTTCCAATCTCTGTATTTAAAGTAACTGGTATTGGCCGTTTCGCATTATTAGAGAAACTAGATGCAAAACAAGCTTTAACAGCTGCGGAAGAAGCAGAATATGCTAAAGTAAAAGCTAGATGTGAAAAGATCTGCAGGGTTGCTTATGATAAAAATGTACCTATCATGGTAGATGCAGAGGAAACCTGGATTCAGGACACGATTGATGAGCTGGCTATAGACATGATGCGTTTATTCAATAGAGAGCGTATCATTATTTATAATACTTATCAAATGTACCGTCATGATAAATTGGCTGATATGAAAGCAGATCACTTGATCGCTAAAGCAGCTGGTTATATCCTTGGTGTGAAAATGGTAAGAGGTGCATACATGGAGAAAGAACGCAGAAGAGCGGAAGAAATGGGATATTTATCACCGATTCAACCTAACAAAGCGGCTTCCGACAGAGATTATGACGAATCATTGAACTACTGTATGGCTCATATTAATGAGATTGCAATTGTTTGTGGTACGCACAATGAAGACAGCTGTAGAGTGCTTGCAAACCTGTTGGATAAACACAAGGTAGACCATAACCATCCTCATGTGTATTTTGCGCAATTATTGGGAATGAGTGACAATTTAAGCTTTAACTTATCAGATGCAGGTTATAATGTCGCTAAATATGTTCCTTATGGGCCAATTAAAGCAGTTATGCCGTATCTTTTCAGAAGGGCGCAGGAAAATACTTCCATTGCCGGACAAACGAGTAGAGAGCTTGGTTTGATCATGAAAGAGAAAGAACGCAGAAGATTATAATTTGATTATAAATGAAAAGCCCCGTCTGATTTTTTTAGACGGGGCTTTTTCATTAGATGTATTTTAGTGTCTGCTGGCCATAGCCTGATCCACGTCAACACCAAGGCCTTTTGCTATAGCCATTCCCAATTGAATGTCTGCTCTAAAGAAATGGCACAGTTGTAAATTGATAATCTGTGCTTTTTTAGGGCCGGTAATACCACCCATGGCACCCACAATGTTGTTCACCAAATTTGTACGGTCTTCCGGACTCATTACCTTACGGTAAAGGTCGCCAGGTTGCGTGTAATGGTCATCATCACCAGGACCTGCATTTCGATCGTACCAATCCGCAACATTAGAATCTAATTCCCATGCTGGTTCTTTATAACTTTGGTCAGGAATTACATCCCCGAAGCTATTTGGGTAGTAGTTTGGATCATCGTTTCCATTGTCGTCGATGCGCATTTGTCCATCACGATGGTAATTATTTACCATAAAAGGACAAGTGTTTACTGGGATTTGCTCGTAGTTTACACCCAGGCGGTAGCGATGTGCATCCGCATAAGATAAAATACGGCCCTGGAGCATTTTATCCGGCGAATAACCAATGCCATCTACTGTATTCGAAGGCGCAAAAGCGGATTGCTCTACATGAGCGAAGTAATTTCTTGGAATTTGATTCAATTCAAGTTCTCCAACTTCAATTAGCGGGAACTCTCCATGTGGCCATACTTTAGTCAGGTCAAATGGGTTCCATCTGAAGGTTTTAGCTTCAGCTTCTGTCATTATCTGGATTTTTAAGGTCCATTTAGGGAATTCTCCACGGTCAATGGCATCTACCAGATCACGTTGGGAATGGTCCATATCCTGTGTACGCATCGCGTCAGCTTCCGGACCGGTAAAGTTTTTAATGCCTTGTTGTGTTTTGAAATGGAATTTTACCCATACGCGCTCATTATTTTTATTGATAAATGAGTAAGTGTGACTTCCAAAGCCATCCATATGGCGAAGAGAGTAGGGGGTACCGCGATCAGACATCAGGATCATCACCTGGTGTAAGCTTTCCGGGTTTAGCGACCAGAAATCCCACATCATGGTAGGGCTTTTCAAATTTGTTCTGGGATCTCTCTTTTGAGTATGGATGAAATCGCTGAATTTCTTAGGGTCTTTAACGAAGAATACCGGTGTGTTGTTGCCAACAAGGTCCCAGTTTCCGTCTTCTGTATAAAACTTAAGGGCAAAGCCACGTGGATCTCTTTCAGAATCTGCACTACCTTTTTCTCCACCAACAGTAGAGAACCTTAAAAATACTTTACATTCATTGCCAATTGCTCCGAAGATTTTGGCTTTTGTATATGGAGTAATGTCGTGTGTTACTTTAAATGTACCATAGGCTCCAGTACCTTTTGCATGAACTACGCGTTCAGGAATCCTTTCCCTGTTAAAGTGGGCCATCTTTTCATGGAGAATAAAGTCCTGAAGAAGTAGCGGTCCGCGACTTCCTACAGATTGGGTATTTTCATGTTCAGCATAGGGTCTGCCAGATGCAGTTGTAAGTTTACGCTTGTTCGTATTGTTGTTTTCCATAAACGATGATTTATTGTTTTTATAAATCTATGGATAATAGTTTCCGGTAACAAACTGTAAATATCTATACGGATATAGAGTTTTTCTATGCTAATAATCAGGGCAACTACTTTACTTTGAAGTCCTGATTTCCGGTGAGTAATTCCCAGAACAATAAAAAGTCGCTGGCAAGACTAAACATCGGATATTTGAAGGTGGAAGGCTTGTTCTTTTCGAAAAAGAAATGACCAATCCAGGCAAATCCATATCCCAGGAATGGCGTCGCTAAAATGAAACGCCATTCATGAAACAGGATTCCTGTAAATACAGAAAGGATAACAAGGCCTGTTCCTATAAAGTGTAACACACGACTGGTTAAATTTGTATGCTCTGTCAAATAGTATGGATAGAATTCTTTCAGAGTTTTAAACTTTTGTTCAGTCATTACGTTGGATTTTTATTTAGGCCCGCAATTTACGTTTTTTTTAGAAGGCATTAAAGGATATCGTGTTCCATTAATACTTCTTCGAGGTATTTCGGGTGCTTTGTCATCAATAAGGTCTGCATACCTGCTGCTTTTGCGCCTACCAGGTGCTGTGGACTGTCGTCAATAAACAAAGTCTCTTCCGGATTGAGGTTGTTCTCTTTTAAAACCTTTTCAAAGATTTCTACATGAGGTTTTCTTAAGAACATTTGTTGAGAGTAATACGCTTTTTCAAATAGTCCGCTATTGTCAGGCATATCAAATTCCCTTTTGAGGTAATCAACGATCCAGTTGTAATGGATTTCATTAGTATTACTCAGCAAAAATGTACGGTATTTATCTTTCACCTTTAACAAGGTTTCGTGCACATTTTCTGGAACTCCGATCAATAAACTGTTCCAGGCAGCATCGATTTGTTCGTCTGTGATGTCTTTATTTGATGATGCTTCACGGATTCCGGCTCTAAATTCGGCCGCACCGATGGCTGCGGTCTCAAAATTATTAAAAATATCGTGGTGGCTTTTATGCGCAAAAAAGTCTTCGATATTCTCGATACCAAGTTGTAATAGAGCTTTTTGAGCCCGTTTAAAGTCTATTTCAAAGATAACATTGCCGTAATCGAAGATGATGTTTTTTATTTTTTTCATAGAAACTGTTTCCAAAATTCGATTCAAATATGTAACATTGCATTCGCAAAATCAATAAGATTTTTCAGGGCCGTTAGCTCAGCTGGTTAGAGTAGAAGACTCATAATCTTTTGGTCCAGGGTTCGAGTCCCTGACGGCCCACTGCTTAAAAAGCCGTTTTTCGATAAGAAGAACGGCTTTTTTTGCATCATTACTTTAACCGATTGAGTTTTTCAGTCCAAATATTTTTGTAATTGGTTTTATATTCGTTACTCATAAATGACTGATCTATTAATTTGAATACCTTATCCGTAGTATTGCAATACTTATCCAATATCCTTTTAAGCATTTTATCCGAAATCTTTAAGACACTAGCTAACATTTCAAAATCCTTCCTACTGAGCTTCTTCTTTTTACCATTCAAGCTAAGCGCAACATCTTCTTTATCTTTTGGATTAATCAAGTTGCTGTTGATTAGATCATAAGCTGGAGAAAGAAGGATCTGATCTTGTCGATGGAGTACAGAAAAATTCTTCATATGCATATCATTATTCCCAGATAGGAAAGAAAATACCAACAGCTCGAAATAGTTAATCAAATCCAATCCAGAGTTTGTACAATATTTAGTTATCAGTTTTCCGCAACGTTCGTATGAACTATTATATTTCTGTTCTGTCTGAAATTCTCCAATCTGACAGAAATCCTCCATATGTATTTTTTGTCCTTTTTCTCTATCAAATCTTTTAGCAATATATACCATCTGCCCATCAGAAGCTTTAAGCAAACAGTGCTGACAGGTATTCAGTTTAAATATTTCTGCCAGGTGCATAGTCAGATCTTCTACTTCTGGCATTTGTTCATAGTTAATATTCTGTGGCTTTAAGATATAATTCCCCCATAGCCCAACAATAGTAAGCCGTTTTTCAGCTCCTTTTACATCTTCAAGTTCAACCGAAAGCTTAGGCTGTACGCCAGTTACTGAAATTCTATTGTTAACCGTTGTTTTTGCAAGGTCATTAAGCAGGTCCTTATCTAAAGTCAACACAGGTAGTTCAGTTATTCCAAACATTTTTTTACAACATTTGGTATGGAATGTTCCTTTATCAAGTGATTGATAACAAAATGGACATTTATTCATTTCCCTCCTCCTCTCCGATAACCGTTACAGCACCAATAGTGTCCCTGCATAGCGTAGCCAATAGTTCAAAACGATCATTGCTTTTAAAATTCCAATATTCCTTTGCAATATTTAAAAGCCACCCTTCTGGGATCAGTCCATCAAAAAAGGGGAATAGAATATTACTGTTATAAGGATAATTAGAAATTGGTAAAGTAAGACTTACCGGCTTAGCTTCCGGTTGTTTAAGGTAGGTGCTGTCATATGAAAAGCGATAACCAAAATCGGTTTTTTCAAGATAACCTGCCAGAGTTTTATCATAATATACCTTTGCTCTGTTCATCATTAGTTTTCCTCCTCTTCAACGTGATCAAGGTCAGTAATCCCTACTTGTTTACCAAAAAGCGCTAGTACCTGATTAACTTTATCTAAACGAAGCGTAGTTTTTCCTTGTTCCAATTCACGAATAAAGCGAAGACCCACACCTGATTTAAATGCAAGATCGGTTTGGGAAAGCTTTAAAGCTTTTCTTCTTTCTTTGATAAATGTTATAATTGGTGTCATTTTATACCCTTTAGGGTACTAATTTAATGAAAATAATTTAAATAGTACCCGATAGGGTATATTTTATGTGTAAATTGAGTTTTTATACCTTTTCGGGTATAACTTTATGTGTTATTAAGTAGATGCGTTGTTAAAGAGAGTAGGATATGATACTATCATATCACATTTCCTTATTTAAAAGATATTGGCAGCCAAATCAGCGATTAAACCTAAATCAGAAGGAAATGGTTCGAGAAACGCCCAGTTGGGTCCACAAACCCTCCTTTACAAATCGTAAAGAAGGTTTTGTTTTTTTGACATTTTTATACGTACTATAAGTGGTTTAGGTGTGATTTTTGTTGGAGTGCTTAAAGAGATATAATTATATTTCATTATCATTGGCCAGCAATGAGTCACTTTAGTTAATCCTTATGAAAACCATCCTATTTTTATTTTCTTTTTTTATTTTTTCGGGTACTGTTTATTCACAAACAATTAAGCTTGACCTTTCTGGGAACGATAAAAAACATGTTTTAATCGTTCAAAAGGAAGGCTTGAATGTACGATTAGATTCAAAAGGTAGGCTGCAAAATAAAAATGTTTCTACTTTTGACAGCATTGGCGATAAACCATTGAAATATGACCTGAACGGCCGATTAAGTGATATTGACGGTTTAGTAATTGATTATGATATCCATGGCCGTGTTCGTCAAATTGGGGATAAAAGAATAGACTATGATATTAATGATCGTGTTCGCCAAATAGGAGATGATCGAGTTGATTATGATATCAATGGCCGTGTTCGTCAAATTGGGGACAAACGAATAGATTATGATATTAGTAACCGAGTTCGCCAAATAGGAGATGATCGAGTTGAGTATGATATCAATAACCGTGTTCGTCAAATTGGGGACAAACGAATAGATTATGATATTAATAACCGAGTTCGCCAAATAGGAGATGATCGAGTTGATTATGATATCAATGACCGTGTTCGTCAAATTGGGGACAAACGAATAGATTATGATATCAATGGCCGAATTCGCCAGATAGGAGATCAACGAATAGATTATGACATCAATGGTCAGATTCGCAAAGTAGGCGATTTAGGTGATAACCTCTTACTCCTTTACAAAACAATTCAAAGTTTTAACAATAAAAATGCTCATTAGTTTAAACAGAGTTTATTATACCTTATCGGGTATAAATTGATGTATTGTAACTTTGAATGTATTTTATTTCATTAGCAAATTATAAATTTGGCGATATGAAATCATCATTATTACTACTGTTTTGTGTGTTATCCATATTTGCTAAAGCACAGGAAAAAGCTACAGCCTACGCCTTGGACGAGGAATATAATTTATGGAACTTCCAGAAAGCGGATACCGCTTATATTTTTGCAGATCTAGCCTATATCCGTGACTACCCAAATCTTGACGCAAGAGTAATTGATTCTTTAACACAAGGAAATCAAGTCATCATTAAAAGCGCTGCATACCGTGGTAATACCATTAGAGGTTTCTATGCCCCATGGCATGAGGTTAATTATGTGAAAGATAATCAACAAAAAAAAGGATTTGTTTGGTTAGGGCTTTTAGCCCTTAATGGTTCTAAGAATGATGAAGGAGAATTGTTTATTTGCGGTCTCAAGAAATTTAGACCTTCTACAGCATATTCTTCCTCATATTATGAATCGGAATTGAAAATTTTCGATAAAGAACAAGTGTTCATGACAAAAGAGATTTTCCATGCTAATATAAATGGTCAGTCGGGAATAGAGACCAAAATATTGCCTGGAATGGGCTTACAAAATATTAAAAATATTCACCGTTTAGGTTTTCTAGGCGAAGCATGTGGCATTGCAAGTCAGTATTACTACTTTGCCTGGAATGGGACAAACCTCATTCATTTTCCGGAAAAAATGTCTGTGTCTGATGCCGGTGTTTTTTATCACCAGGAGAATATCTTGTTCCCGTCCGAGCATAAAGGTGATCCATCAATGATCTACAAAAACATTATTGATGCCGAAAATACCAGCGAGAATCTGGATGCTCCAAAATATAAAGAAACAAAAAGTCAGAAAAAATATACTTGGGACGGAAAGTTTTTAAGTGAAATCATAACAATGAAATAGTATACGCAAATTCCATTACTTCATGATCTAAGCCTATCTAATTAAATCACTGATTAAACCTAAATCAGATAGGAGATGGTTCGAGAGAAACCTAGCTGGGCCTAAGCTTAAAAAGCCGTTCTTCTTTTAAGAAAAATGGCTTTTTTCGTTTACAGGTTATTTAAATTATATTTTTTATGGTTCTTGACTTGTGGTTAATTGAAGGTTATAAACCGCTATTATTTAACGCCCATTTTCAGGTTATTTAGCAGCACCTTCTGTTGGATTTGGGTACTCCCTAAATGCTCCTTTTTTATCTGGCTTACAAGAACAGAAATAACCTGTTTCAGGACCGTGTAGTCTTTTTCTGAAATTGCATCGTCCCCCTGTTCAAAAAGGTGTCCTACCTTATCGGGATCTTCATAAATGTTACTAGGCTGCATTTTTAACTGAAAAAATAGGCCGATATAATTCTCATTATTCTGCAGGTAAACTTTATCGTTTAACTGTTTCAGTTCTTCTGAAATCCTTTTTATCAAGGATTTATTGCCTGAATCCAGTATTTCCTTCTCTCTGTCCACAATGTTTTTGAAACTCCTTATTTGTTCTGAATAGGCATAAGATTGTTGCACAATAAAGTCTTCTTTTTCTTTTTTATACCTAGTTATTTGTATGAATAGATCACGGCTGCGGGTAAAAGAATCAAGTTCTGCCAATAATTTTCTCTTTCGTTCATCAAGGCGATATTTTTCTTCGGTTGCCCTGTCGTTCGTAATGGCATTAAGTTCAGCAGTTAATACTTTTAGCTGAACTGCAATGTCTTGTAGTTTCGCAGAGAATTCAAACTCTTCCTGAGAAATGCTCAGATCAGTTTCAGTTTTAATCATTAGCTCTGCAAACTGAATGTCCTGAAGGGTTTTAGCAACACTTACCTCACGACTTGAGATGTGAAATGTTTCATTAATTTCCTGATTAAGAGCCGAAATATAAATCTGAACAGTAAGTCCCCTTGACTCATCCATACTCACTTGTATTTCTATATCTGTACCTTCAATCAGGTCATCCTGAATCTGAATCCCAGAGAGTTCAATATAGCCTATACTTAAATTCGAACCAGGCATAGTTCCTCCCTTTCCTTCCACAACATTGATGACGATTTTATCATTTGTCCCCTTTGTGATGGACTTCGAAAAGGTCTTATACAGCGTCTTACTTAATGGTAAAATTGAATTCCGTTTAAAGATCACATCCAGATAAGTCGCTCCATCGTTGTCATCCAGTTCAATACAAATGTCTTGGGGAAGTAGCTGGCCGGAAATGCTATACAAGCCCTGCGAAATTGTAATCTCATTTTCCTGGCACACCGTATTTTTCTTTGTATCGAAAACCTGCAGTTGAAAATTATTCTTCATTTTAGGCAGTAGGGTTACAAATTCAGCAGCAGTATCGCTGAATGCAATCATGCCACTATCATACCCACCATCAGTTCTGGTAATGCGGTAATGGCCTTTAAAAGGGACTAAACTCTTAAAAGCGATGAGCTCTTCCTGATCATTTGAATAGGCTTCGAAGGAAAGTTTAATCGCTAGTTTATTGACTGATGAGGTTAATGCTGTTTCAGCAGGTGAGGAGCTTGGCTGTGATCCTGCATAATAGGCTGCACCTACAATAACGGCAGTGGTAGGATCAATACTATCATCTACAATCAGCCCTGAAACTTGTTTTAGTTGTTCTTTAATAAACGGAATATAGGTTGTGCCTCCCACCAGGATGATGCGTTCAATATCCGAAAAGCTTAAATTGTTTTCTTGAAGTAGTGCTAATACAAAGCTTTCTGATTCCAAATATTTTGGCTTTACAACCTTGTTAAATTCTTCGCGATTGATCTCAATTTCGCAACTGATATCCAAGTCAGGAAATTCAATCTCCATCCAGACTACAGGCGATAAAGATAATTCCTTTTTAGATTCTTCAGAAAGGTAATTCAGGTAATGCCAGAGCTTCTCATAATCACCTTCTTTCTTTAAGAGCTTTGTCCAGAGCCCCTCATCACCGATAAGGGAGACCAGTTTAGGAATTATAATCTGCTCAACAAAGGCATAATCGATGTCAATTCCGCCTAAGAAATTGTTTCCTTTGTTGTCCAGCACTTTTAATTCTCTTTCATTGATGTAAACTAGCGCAGCATCAAAAGTGCCTCCTCCAAAGTCATAGACCAACCACTTTTGCTCTTTTTCCAGACTCAGGCGGCTAGTGTTCGCATAAGCAAGGCAAGCTGCTATTGGTTCTTGAAGTAGAACAACTTCCGAAAATCCAGCCTTGTTTCCTGCTTCCTTCGTCGCATTGGATTGCATGGTGTCAAATGAAGCGGGTACGGTAATCACTACAGAATCGCTATGTTCATCCTGAACATAATTCTTAAGTTCTTTTAAAACATAGGCAGATAAATCGATAGGTGATAATTGCAGATCACCTTCAGAAGTACTCACATGATAAAGATCATTGGAACCCATTTTTCTTTTGAAAGCACTGAAGACATTTCCGGCATTACTCAGGTATTGTTCTCTGGCCTTATCTCCAATAAGGATACGACCTTTTCTAAATGACACCACTGAAGGAAGCGTATCACGAAGTCCTACTGGGTTTTTAAGCAGCCTTATCTGACCGTTTTCATATTTAGCAATTCCCGAATTTGTAGTGCCCAAATCAATGCCGAAAGTTATATTCCTCATATTGTCTATTCTACGATCACAATTCCCTTTTGTAAAAGAGAATATTCGTCATTTTCATTTTTTAAATAAATCACAGGTTTCAATACCCGTGTTACCTTTAGACCAATAGTAGCATCCCCCAAAATACTGGCCTCCAGATCAGTATCGGTTAGCTGGTATTTACGGTTAATCGGGTTGATGACCTCGTAACCCATTAGTTCAAATTCATGTTTTAATCTTGTGAAATTCCGATCGGCGAATGTCTCATTGCGTGTTCGTAATTTTTGTTCGATTTCAAACAATTGATTAATTATCTGTATCATGTTCTTTGTTGCAATTCTACAAAAATAATTTTGATATTAAGTTCCTATCTTTGAGGTTTTAACGTAACTCAAAAACGAAAATTGTTATTCTTTAAATCACTCGAAAATATTGGTGTTGATCGGAATCAGCTTCAGAATATTTCTGATGAAGACATCATCCGGATTGAAAAGAAGCTGATTGCAGATCGAAACCTCAATAATAGCCTATCAAAGGATGATATTGAAAAGATACTTTTTATACTAAAGTATTACCGAGCAGAAATCAGGGCCATCACTTTTTATGAACACCTGTATTGCTTTCTCCGGGGTATTCCAGCTACTTATGAAGATAGTTTACGTTTTCATACTAAGGAGGAAGTACTTAGAATAAGAGAATTGATTTCCATACATTTTAAAGCGGAACTGATAGGGTATATTGTTCGGGATTTCAGGGAAAATAATTTCGATAACCTCAGGAAACTACTCAAATATCCAGACTTTTTAAACAAGGAACTCGAAGAGTTTATTATCCTTAAAATGGAGGATAAATTAGAGGAAGGCTTTACTGTTTTGGAACAAATGCCACCACGTAATGTGTTGACAAAAAAAGTTGGTTTTCTACGTAAAGAGGCTTTTTACATTTTGATGTATGAAATCCATCCAAGCCATTTTACCCCTTATGTATATCGCTTTTTAAAGTTTATAGTTGATCATGAAAAGTATACAGCACGAACTCCGTTCTTTGATGATTTGTTAACTTATCTAACTAGATACGGCTATGGTAATTCCAGGGTAATAAATGACATTTCTGTAGTCATGCGTAGCCATGGTGGACAAGACCGCTTTATTTACTTTTCAGTATTGTTCATGTTTGTAGTGGTTTGCCTGTTTGCATTTTGGATTTCTAATAGAGAGAAGGACAGTATCTCTCCGACGGATCAACAACATCTTGATATGATGGCTTTTGTTGAAGCTAGAGTCTTTCCCGTTCAGCAGTCAAAAGCTACAGATAGACTGCCCTTTATTGAGCCGGAAAAGTATAGTAATCCTTTCAACTCAGCCCTTTTTAAGGGCAATTCTTCAGCGATAAAACAGATGGGGGAGACGGGGGCACAGCTTCGTATTTTTAATAAGACACAAAATGAGTGTATTGTGCTTGCCTATTATGATGATCATTATCTTCCGGAAAAAATGGATTATGTGAAGCGAGTAGGATATGAACTGCCGGAAATTTATGCACTTTATATCCCAGAATATGAAAGCATTGAGGTAGATTTTCATATGTCTGTTCTGAGGTTATATATGGGAAAAAAACTAAAAGAGTTTAATACTTATCACGATGATGTATATCCTGACTCCATGGATCGGAAGTTTAGTGAGTTTAACAAAATAGATTCGACATTATTCAGGTATGGTTTAAGATTCATGAAAGAATGGGGAGAAGTACGTAGGACTCAAAAACTAGTGATCTCTCAGCCAGATCCAAAGCATTATCAGCTGGACTGGATCGGCAACTCAACGGTGGTTTATGGGGTAGGTAACCTTTATGATATGAATAATTTGGATACACTAAGAAAAGGTCGTCCATTGATTTTACCTGAACGGGATGTCCCTGCGACTCCAAAAGTAGCGAGGGAAAAAGATCCTGATATTTATTCTTTTTTGAGGGGCTTTTAATTATCAGTAAATTGTAAATCATGTTTTTTAAGTCATTAGCCCTTATTGGAGTAAGTCCTGAACAGCTCAAAACCATTTCAAATGATGATGTTGTTCGGATTGAAAAGAAATTAATAGCCGAGTACAAGCTGAATAATTCCCTGTCTAAGAACGATATTGACCGGATCATTTATATCCTTAAAAATTATCCAGCCGAAATCAATGCAATTTGTAATTATGAAGGACTTTATTCCATTCTGGCAGGAGAAAATTCTAAATATGAAGATTACCGGAGATTCCTTTTTCCTAAAGAAGAACGTCGTATTAAAGAACTAATCTCGGTTCATCTGAAGGAAGATTTGATCAGTTACATTGAACAAAACTTTAAGAATAAAAATTGGAGAAGTCTTATCGTTTTATCGGAGTACAAAATACTTTTTGAACCAGATATCGAACAACTGTTTCTTAATCGTTTGGAAAGTAAATTGAAAGAAGCGGTAGCTGATTTCAACCCTTCCCCTTCACTTTCTTTAAGAAAGAGAATGAACTATCTTAGGGAAAGTGATTTCTATGAATTGCTAAACAGAATAGATGCTGTTTATTTCAAGGATTACCTCTACGAATTCCTGAACCTTGTAGAGAAGCATCTCCATAAGACTGATGGTACGATATATTTCCATAAAATCTTAAAAGCAATGCTTTTCTATGCGCCTTCGGATCGTGTATTCCAGTATAGGCTAGATTATGTGAGTAGCAAAGTAGGCAACCCATTACTGTATCAGTGGCTGATGTTTATCTCAGTTTTTGCTATACCTGTGATCTTTGTTCTGATGATTATAGGCTTTCTTGGTAATGACAGGAGGATGGATAAAACAAAAAGAGTAAATCCTGTGGCGAAATTAAATCAAGGTCCTTCTAAGGAAGAAGAATACCTGATTGCAGAACAACACTTGAATATGCAGAATTTTATTGAAGCAAGAAAGTTTGCCGTTCAAGATTCTGATGCACTGAAATTACAATTACCTTTTCAGCCTATTAAGTATGGCAATCCCTTTCAACTTGATCTGTTTAGGTTTGATCTTGAATCTATCAAAAATCCAGGGAAGCATATGAATATTTTTAATGAGACCGAACGGGAATGTGTAGTGCTGGCCTATTTTGATCCAATTCCAAGTACGGATTGGCCAGCTAATGAACCAGAAATCCCAAGGATTTATGCACTCTATATTCCCAAAAAAGATAGCATTCAGATAGATTTAAAAATGTCTCATTTAAGGTTTTATATGGGTAAAAATCTTAGGAATTTTAATAACTACAGGGGCTATGTTTATCCGGATTCAAATGATTATAAGTTTAGTGAATTCATTAAAAAAGACTCTATTCTATTTGGATATAAATTTTGGATTACTGGTAAGGATAGCGTACTTGGCAAACAACAAAATCTGGTCATCTCAGAGCCTGGCCCGGAGCAGTATAAATTTACATGGACCGGTAAGTCAGGTATAAATTGTGTTCTAAGGGAATTGGATGGTTTTAATTATATAGTTGAACTTAAACGAACAAAGCCTCTGTTGTTTCCAGATAGTGCTAAATCTGCTTCTAAATGAGAAGATAAGAGTTGAGAACCTGAAGTTTTTTCATTCATGTGGAGTGATCACTGGTTCTTAAACTAATAATCCTTTGATCCCATCATTACTATGGCAAACAGAGGAGGCTTCAAAAATCGCAGGTAATCAAATCGCTTGAATTACGAATATCTATATCTAGACATTAATCGATTAAATTTCTGTTCTCAAGGAGATTTTCTTACTCTTTTTTGTAAGAATACGATTACAGTGTCATTTTTTTTTTATAACCTTAGGGAGTCTTTATGAATGAATAATATGTTTACTCAAACAGTATTAACTGATGAAGAGTTGCTTTTGTTATTGGAGACAGACGATGAAAGTGGCCTTAAGCTTATTTACGATCAATATTGGGAACAACTGTACCTCGCTGCATTTAGTATCTTAAGAGATGCTGATCCCTGCAAGGATATTGTGCAGGATGTGCTGTTGCAATTGTGGATCAGAAGAGCAAAGGTGAAAATTGATTCCTTAAAATCTTACCTATTTACCGCTGTTCGTTATAAAGTACTCAGCTATATTAAATCTGCAAGTAGTCGGAAGGTATTTATTGAGCCTGAAGAATTAGAAAAACTTGCTGGTTTCAACCTGATGAAAGATCGCCTGAATGAGCAGGATATAGAAAAGTTACTGGAGCAAGGGGTTGCGCTACTTCCTAAACGTTGTCAGGAGGTCTTTTTACTGAGCAGAATAGAACACCTTAGCAATAAGGAGATAGCAAACCGAATGGGCATCAGTGTGAAAACTGTCGAAGCCCAAATGTCCATCGCTTTAAAGCAGTTACGGATAGTAATGGGAGAAGTCCTTTTCTTTGCCTGTATCTGCTCCATTTTTATTAAATAATATTTATTTCATTTCTTCTTAGGGGTAAGGGTCTTTTAATTAGACATACTGGTATGAAGCCCCCAATTACAGATCTTGAGTTTAGAGCTTTGGCAGAAAAATGCCAGGAAGGAATTGCTAATGAAGCAGAATTAAAAGCTTTTGAGGAAGCTTATGAATTGCTGTCGACTAGACATACTTCTTGGGATGCTGCACTGATGGGGGAGAAAGCTGCGGTCCGTAACGAAATGTATGCAGGTCTTTTTGATCAGGTACATGATATCAAAAGAAAAAACAAGATTTTCTCGATCGGCCGGTACTTATCAGCAGCGGCTATTTTGATGATCGTTGGAATCTCGACTTACTTTTTCCTAAACAAAGTAAATCCACAAGATCAATCTGTAGCTTCTGTAATTGTTCCCGGTTCGAATACGGCAACATTGACTTTGGCTGATGGCCGGAAAATCAATTTAAGTGATGCAAAGAACGGTGCCATACTTGAGCAGACCGGCATACAAATTACAAAATCGGCTGATGGCCGCTTGATGTATAAAGTACAGGGAACAGAGGGGGCAACAGCTCAATCACTGACCTATAATACCATTGAAACCCCAAAAGGTGGACAATACCAGGTCATCTTACCGGACGGAACTAAGGTTTGGCTAAATGCCGTTTCTTCTTTGAGGTTCCCAATGTCTTTCGCCTCCTTATCAGAGCGGAAGGTAGAGCTGAGCGGCGAAGCCTATTTCGAAGTAGAGAAAGACAAAGCGCATCCCTTTAAAGTTGTTTCTGATGGCCAGGAAGTGCAGGTATTGGGAACTCATTTCAATATCAATAGCTACAAAGATGAAGGGGGAATCAAGACCACCTTATTGGAAGGTAGCGTAAAAGTAACGAGTAAAGGAACGAAGCAAGCAGAAGTCATCATTAAACCAGGTGAGCAAGCGATATTGAATCCAGAAGGAATAGAAATCGTTAAAACGGATGTCGAGCAAGTGATCGACTGGAAGAATGGAGATTTTATATTTCAGCATGAGAGTCTGAAAGAGATCATGAATAAGATTGGCCGCTGGTATAATGTGCGGGTGATTTATGATAAAGATGTGGATACTGCCCTGACTTTCTCTGCGCAGATTTCGAGGTCTAAAGACATTCCTGAAATTCTGAAAAGCCTGGAATCTACAGGTGAAGTGAACTTTGATATTAGGGGGACCACCATCAAAGTACGCAAGAATTAAAACACAAACACTACTGAATCAACTAAACCTATAATAACCTAACTAACTGAATTTTTAACCTAAACCAAACCGAACCACATCACAACCTTACTAAAATTTTTCATGAAGCGTAGCTGAAATAAGCCAAGAGTGCTGGAACACTCCTGGCTATAAATTTAATGCTATTCATCAGTCCCGGTATGATCGGGAATTTGCCTAAACAATTAATGAACACAGCGTGATGCCAGGGTACTTCCTGAGCAATGGCATTCACGTATTAAACTAAATCAAATGTATGAATTTTTACTTTAATAGCCTATGCCGGCCATCGGCAGGTATAGCTAAAATTTTTCTGGTAATGAAATTGATTATAGTGCTATTAACAGCTGGTATTTTGCAGGTTAGCGCAAATACCTATGCCCAGCGAATCACCTTGAAAAAGAAAAATGCCAGCTTGTCAAGCATTTTTAAGGAAATCCGAAAACAAGCAGGTTATGATTTTATTTACAGCGATCGAATGATCGAGAAAGCTGAAATCATTGACGTAGATTTTAATAATGTTCCAGTGGGAGAGGTTCTGAATAAGATCTTTGAAAACCAGCCTTTTATGTACGAGATTGATAAGAAGGTGATTGTGGTGAAAGCCATGACTGCAGTAAAGCAAGCTCGATTAGTGACTGGTAAGGTAACAGACGATAGTAACAATACTCTGGCAGGTGTATCGGTGAAGAGTCAGAAAAGTAATGAGGTGACGAAAACGGATAAGGATGGTAAATATGCCATTAAAGTGATGGACAACACCGATGTACTAACTTTTACTTATATCGGATTTGAACCTAGTGTGATGCCTGTTCTGAAAAGGGAAGTCATCAATGTTCAACTTAGAGCAACAGTCAGTAAACTAGAAGATGTAGTGATCACCGGTACTGGTATTGAGCGTAAAAAGGAAAGTTTTACCGGAGCAACTGCTACATTTTCTGGTGAGCAGTTAAAAACAGTAGGAAATAACAACATCATTGCGAGTTTGAAAGCATTAGACCCTTCCTTCAATGTGTTGGACAATCAAATTAGTGGTTCAAATCCCAATGTATTGCCTGATATCGAAATTCGTGGTAAAACGGGTGTAAATGCACTTTCATTGAAAGATGCTTTTGGTACTCAACCGAATCAGCCACTATTTATTCTGGATGGATTTGAAACCTCCTTGCAAATTATTGTGGATTTGGATATGAATACAGTGGCATCGGTGACCATCCTAAAAGATGCGGCTTCTACGGCACTTTATGGTTCTAAAGCTTCCAATGGGGTAGTGGTTATTGAAACTGTAAAGCCTAAACCAGGGAAAATGCAGTTCAATTTTACGAATGATATGCGATATAATGCGCCAGATCTGAGTGTGTACAATATGATGAATGCTTCGGAAAAGCTGGAATTTGAAAGACTTTCAGGAAAATATACGATGGATGACCCCTTGCAACAGTTGGGTTTGGATTCGATTTACAATGGTCATCTTCGCAATATTGCGCGTGGTGTAGATACCTATTGGATGAATGAACCGGTACGGAGCGTAGTGAGTCAAAACATCTCTGTTAATGCAAGTGGAGGAGATCCAGTGTTCCGATATGGTGTTGGATTTAACTATAAAATGGAACCGGGTGTAATGAAAGGTTCTGACCGCGATAGTTGGGGCGGTAATGTGAATTTAATTTACAGAAAGTCTAAAGTGAACATCAATAACTCGGTCTTTTTTAGAGGAAATATGAGTCATGAATCTCCTTATGGTCGCTTTGCGGATTTTGTAAATGCGAATCCATATTATGAGAAGAATACTACCAGTAGATTTTTGGACCAGTCTAAAACCTTCCGTGATAATTCTCAGACGAGTACTGTAGCCTTAAATGTACCGAATCCTTTATATAATGCTTCTTTGCCATTTAGAAATCAAGGCACAGGAATGGAGATTCAGAATAACTTTAACCTGATTTACGACATCAGTTCTAAATTAAAATTCAATGCTGGTTTTCAGATCTCGAAGGCTGTTGCAGACCAGGATATCTTTACTTCACCAGAGCATACCAATTATGCCAACAAGATTTTTTCATTGCGTGGGATTTATTCTAAGCAGAAATTGGACCGTCAATCTATGAGTACCCATGCGTTATTGACCTACGGGAATGTATTTGCAGAGAAACATGCACTTACTGCAAATTTAAGGGGGCAACTGGCGATTAACAATAGCAGTGCATCAACCTTTGTAGCACAAGGTTTTCCAGCAGGTGCTGAGCCTAGTTTAAAGTTTGCTTATGGCTATGCAGAAACGGGTGGGCCGAGTGCCAATAAATCGGAGTTCCGCAGTTTAAATGCAGTTGGATCAGTGAATTACGCTTATGATGAGCGTTTCTTATTGGATGCTTCTTACCGTATAGATGGTTCTACCTCATTTGGAGCCGTGAATCCATTCTCACCTTATTGGTCTGCTGGACTGGGTTGGAACATTCATAAAGAAAAGTTCCTGCAAAACTTTAGAGTGCTGAACCGATTAAGGGTGTATAGCAATATTGGAGTAACCGGTAATCAAAATATGGGGACGATTCTTTCCTCTTCAGTATATACCTATTTAAAAAACTATAACCAGTTTGGGCAAGGGGTAAAGCTGGATAAGTTTGGTAATCCAGATTTATTGGCACAAAAAACACAGCAAATCAGTAGTGGTTTGGAATTTGGTTTCTTTAATGACCGTTTAACTGGGTACCTGACTTCTTATAGTAAAAAGACGGATGATTTGGTAGTTCCCATAGATTTTCCTGCTTCTTCTGGTGTGGAAGATTATCAGATTAATATCGGGACCTTAAACACAAAGGGTTATGAGTTAAGACTGAGTTATGCGGTGATCAACAACCTTAAAAAACGCATGAACTGGAGGGTAACCCTAACTGGAGCAACCTTGAATAGTAAATATGGAGGTTTTGGAAATGCACTGGAAAACCTAAATACAGCCTTAGAAAAGAAAGAAAATTCGGCTGATTTTAATACCTCGAAAGCAATATTATCCTTAGAACGTTTCAAAGATGGCTACAGTCCTTATGATCTTTGGGCTTATACTTCTTTGGGCATCGATCCGGCAACAGGTCGTGAAATGTTTGTGACTGAAACTGGAGAACATACCTTAGATCTTGCTGGGGTAAAGAAAACAGTGGTGGGGAGTAGCAAACCAAAGCTGGAAGGTGTATTCACCAATAGTTTTAATTACAAAGGACTATCCTTATCAGTGATGATGCGCTATAAAATAAAGGGGGATGTATTCAACCAGGCTTTATTGACAAAAGTGGAAAACATTACCTACCAGGGAATTGCAAACAACCAGGACAAACGGGCCTTATACGACCGTTGGAAAAGACCAGGAGACATCTCCCAGTTTAAGAGCATCTCTTTAAGTACAAGTACTGAAGTCACTTCCCGTTTTATCCAGGAAGAAAACGTGCTCTCTTGTGAGTCGATCAGTTTGGGTTATACATTTAACCGTGGGGAATGGATGAAAACACTGGGCTTAAGAACCTTGAATTTATCCGGTTACACGAATGATGTGTTCCGCTTTTCAACGGTGCAAAGGGAACGAGGGATCGATTATCCATTTGCAAGATCAGTTTCTTTCAGTCTTAGAGCTTCATTTTAAATTAAAAATCAATGAGAAATCAATCTAAATATTTAATTGTGGTCATTGCTGCAGTAATGGCATTTTCATCTTGTAAGAAATTTTTAGAAGTTACTCCTGAAGATCGACTTACAGAAGATCAGGTTTTTAGTAACAAGAAAAATGTAGAGGCAGCGATCAATGGTTTATACCTAAGAGCTTCAACTGCTGGCTTATATGGAGAAAAACTGACCATGAGCATTCCTGAATTATTCGCTCAGCGCTATAATATTCCAGCAACACATACCAAAATTAAGTTCGCTACACTGAGTTTAACGGATGCTAACGTAGCCAAGGAATTGGAGGAAATTTGGAAGAATGCCTATAGCATTATCTTTAGTAGTAATGTGATCCAGGCGAGGTTGAATAGATCGCGAGGCATCCTGGATGCAAAAACTGATTCTTTATATCAGGGAGAAGTTTTGGCTATCCGTGCGCTATTGCATTTTGATATGCTTCGTTTATTCGGACCGATGTATAGTACTAAAGATTCGGTGCTGAAAAGTATCCCATATTGTTCGCAGAGTGATGTGGCGGTTACTCCATTTTTACCGGCTAATGTGGTGATGGGGAATATTGTTTACGATTTAAAAAAAGCAGAACAATTGGTTTCCATAGATACATCGAAGAATTTCGATAAAAGGTATCGGTTCAATTATTTTGCCATCAAAGCATTGCAAGCCCGTGTTTATTTATACAGAGGGGATAAAACTTCCGCCCTGGCTGCAGCGAAGGTGTTGATCGACAACCAAGCGAGATTTCCATGGGTGCTGAGAAATAATCTAACTGGAGAAAAAACCAATTCAGATCGGATCTTCTCCACAGAAATGATCTTTGGGGTCTATAATTCTGATCTGTACGCAGGTCAACAAAAAATATTTGGTGCCGATGTGGCGGCTAAAGATATTTTAGCACCACTGGATACTCGTTTAGCTGAGGTGTATGAAAGTAGCACACTTGACTATAGATATGGTTTTGCCCAGCTATGGAGAAATACAGAGGTGAAGTCTTATAAAACCTTTTTTAAATATGTGGATGTCGATGATAAATCTAAACCCTGGAGAAATACGGTGCCATTGTTGAAAAAGAGCGAAATGTACTATATCGCTGCAGAGTGTGAGTCGAATAAGGAAATTGCCATAGGCTATTTGAATACTGTTCGCCTGAATAGAAATATAGCGGGCCTCCCACTTACCCTGACTGATGTACAATTCAAGGGAGAAATCTTAAAGGAATACCAAAAAGAGTTCTTTGGGGAAGGACAATTGTTCTCTTATTATAAGAGAACTAATGCAGCAACTATCCAAAATGGGAGCCTTGCTGCTGGCACGATTGCAATGGATGCTACTAAATACGTGGTTCCGATCCCTGAATCAGAAATTTCTAACCGCAACTAATCATGAAAAATATAAATAAAATTACCCGTATCCTTCCGGTACTGCTGATCGCTTTATCTTTTGCCTCCTGTAAAAAGGGGTTGATGACTTATGACAACAAAAACGCTGATGTTTACTTTTCTGAAGCTGGAAAAACAACTGCTTCTCTGGCAACTGATTCTGTGTACATTTCTTTTTCTTATACACGAGCAAAAGACTCCGTTAAGAATATTGTAGTGGCGATAACTGGTAGCCCTGAAGATTTTGACAGGGAGTATAAGGTGGTGGTAAACCCATTGTCGACCGCTATTTCAGGAATCCATTTTGAGGCCTTGCCAGAAAAATTTGTGATTAGGAAAAATAAGCAAGTAGATACCATCAAGCTTAAAATGTTACGTACCGATGAGATGATGACCAAGAGTTTTTTCGTAAAGCTTGATCTACTGCCTTCGGCATCTTTCGGAACCAATTTTAATTCTCGGGCGATTTCCGGGAAAAAATTGAGCACGATTTCTACTAAATTGTTATTTGATGATTTGCTCAAAAAACCGAAGTTCTGGTCAGACAGTAGGTGGGGTGTTTTTACCAGGAAGAAATTGTTTTATGCCTGTGATTTTCTAGGCATCACTCCTATGTATTTGGATACTGATATATCTAATGATGAGGCGGTTGCTTTGCCGAGATTTGTTCAACGTCATTTAGATAAACTAAAATTAGAAGGAAATCCAGTTTATGAAGAAGATGGCTCATTGATGTCCATGGGTTCTTTATCACAATAATCACCTGTTATTAATTAAGAAAAATATGATATTTCAACATAGAATCTACCTCTTTTTACTGCTGTTTTTTACTGTGTTTACTTATTCTTGTAAGAAGGATCTGGGGAATTACAACTATCAGGAAATCAATGAGATCACATTTTCAGCAGAGCTGAATGGAAAATTAACGGCCTATGTGGCTAAGGACTTTAAGGTAAACCCTGTGCTTTCTTTTTCTAAAGATGAATCGGGTGATACTTCCCGTTATCGTTATGAATGGGTATATATCATTACATCAGGAAATCCTAATAGCGGATTGAAGGTATTGTCGACTTCAAAAAACCTAAATGTAATGATGAACTTGCCGGTGGGAACCTATGACAGTTTTTATCGGGTAACGGATAAACAAACGGGGGTTCAATTTCGTAAGGCCTTTCAGTTGGAGGTAAGGAATGAGTTCAATGAAGGTTGGCTATTCCTGACGGAAGTGAATGGACAGGCTCAACTAGATATGCTTTCTCAACAGCCTAACGGCGAATTTCTGGTCGTTAATGATCTGTTAGGTAAGCTGAATCCCGGACTAAAATTAGACGGAAAACCTAAATTGATCTATAGTTATAATACCGGCCCATTAAAGGGTTATGGGATCAATTTAAGTTATGGCGTTTATGTAGGGACGGACAAAAGTACAGATAGGGTACATCCCGATACTTTTCAATGGAGTACGAGTTATAATGTGAGAAAAGAAATCTTAGACTTAGAACTTCCGACAGATTTTCACCTGGACGCGATAAAAATGTCTACCGAATCAGCGAAGGCTTATGTAGTTTCAAATGCGGGGAATGTATTGGGATATGATAGAACGATTAACGTTAAATATGCTTCAGCCTTGAACTATGATAATGTGAAGAAGCAGACGTATAAGGTTGCTCCTTTTATTGGGGTGTCGGAGACTATTTCGACCATGCGTGCATTCTTTTATGATGCTGAGAATCGTCGTTTCATGAGACACGCTTCTCAATTTGATTCTAGGTTAAGTACAATTCTTGATCGTGATGGCGCAGATTTTAAGTTTAGCTATAACCATACGGGTATGGACATGCTGTACATGACCTGGGTTCCTTTTTCTACAGGTGAGATTGTTTCTGTTTTAAAAGATCCGGCCTCCGAAACCCGATTCCTGGCTTGTTTTGATCCGATCAACTACAAACAATCCTATTATGGTGAGGTGGTATCTCCTGAAATTGAAAAGGCAGAGAACTATGCCATTAGTCCTGATTTTGGATTTCTCTACTATTCGGTAGGTAGTAAACTTTATCAATACAATAAAAGTTCGGTGCCTGCTGAAGCCAAGCTCGTACTTGATGTTGCTCCTTCTAAAATTAGCTTGATTAAGTTTCAGGCTTATCACAACAAAACTAAATATAAGAACAGCGATAAATTAATGGTTTGTAGCTATGATCCAGGCTTGCCTGAAGGTCAGAATGGAAAGGTGGAACAATATGACGTGATGCTTGCTGCACAGGGTATACAGCTGGAAAAAACTTATACCGGATTCGGTAAGGTGATGAGTATGCACTACAGAGAAAGATAAACACAGAAATTATGAAGAAAATATTAGCAATAGCGGCTGCATTATGCGGCTTAACACTATCCTCTGGGGCCTTTGCTGAAGAGGGGGGTAAAACCTTGGTAAAAGGAGAGATGAGTGTGCAAGATGGTGCGGCCTCTCTTTTTGTAGAAGGATTTGGTATGAGCCAGAAGGGCCGTACCAATTTCAAGAAGGGGTTTTTTAGTATGGAAACAACTCTTAAAGCGCCTACATTTTGTATTTTAACCACCACTGATCCAGTGGTTAAAGGTTTTGTGGTTTATCTGAAACCTGGCGATGACATCAGCATTGCGGTAAAAGATAAGCAGGTAGTGATCAGTGGAAAGGGAAGTAAACTAAATCAGTTTCTCTTTGACATCAACCATAAATACGACTATATGGATCCGCGTTTTAGCCCAAAAGAGGTCTATACTCAGCGTGTACATGCAATCAATTCTTCTAGTGATGAAGAAGTGAAAAGCAACAAAGCTGTTTTGATCGGCTATACGCAAGGTTTATACCTTGATAAAGTTTTCGGGAAGTACATGGAGTCGAAGGTGAGTGGTGAAGTTGATGAGATTAACAAACATCAGTTTGATCATTTCGACCTGCGTTTGGTACCAGAAATTGTGAGCTATTACAATTGGTTTAAAACGATAAATGAGATCATGTTCGCTAAAATGGAAACAGGCAAACTTAAAGTGAGTAGTTCTAATACTTGGATTGCTGATTTTGCAAAGCGTATTGAGGATCAGAAATTAAGAGAAGCGTATGTGGTTCAGTTGCTGGATTTTGCCTTTTTGGAAGAGGATGTTTTTGCCATAAAGGAATTGGCGAAGGAAACTATGCCTTTGCTGAAAGACCCTGCTAATGTTGCGAAAGTAAATGCGACTCTTGCAAAAGCAGCACAGAATACCCGTTTTAACAATGCCTTACCAGGTAGCGATTTTAGTGCCCATACTTTCCAAAAACCAGATGGTACAGCGGCAAAAATCAGTGATTATAAAGGTAAATATATTTTTATCGACATCTGGAGCACTTGGTGCCATCCTTGTGTTGCGGAAATGCCCTTCTTGAGTAAAATTGAACATGAAATGGCAGGAAAGGATGTGGTTTTTATCTCTTTAAATGGGGATAAACTGGAAGATTACTGGCAGAAATTCATGAAGAAAAGAGGATTGAAAGGAGAACAATTATGGATGCCGGGTGGTCTTGGAGCAGCGCCTTTCTTTAACCAAATCGGTAAAACAGGGATCCCTAGATTCTTAGTCCTGGATAGAGAAGGTAAAATGTTGAATGCAAAATGTTGTTTACGCCCTTCAAATCCTGTGCTTAAGGTGTATTTGGAGGAGCTATTGTCGAAATAATTAAATATAGAAAAGATGAAATTGATATTCACGCTAGTGGCCTTGTTTATGGCTCAGGTTTCTTTTGCCCAATTGTCGGAGATCCGCGGACAAATGAAAAACAGTAACCAAAAAGACATTTCACTTTTTAGAGTGGAAGATGGTAAGCCGGTATTGATGGCCAATACTGAAATAGGACCAGATGGTGCTTTTGGCTTTTTATTTAGCCCATTAAATGAAGGTTTTTATGCGGTTGGTCATGTTAAAATCGAACAAGGCGCTTTGTTTCCATTGTACCTTAAAAAAGGCGACAAGACGGAGATTGCAATTGATAAAAGAAGGATGCAGTTTGTTGGAAAACAGACGCCTGAGAACACGGTGCTCTCTTCCTGGACCAACCTTAGTCAGGAGTTGAAAGTTAAAGCCTTGTACTTTATGGAGACGCCATTGAGTACTTATGAAGATTTTTTTCCTGAACTGACCAGGGTTTCGGCCTTAACCAATGATTTTAGAAAGTCGATCAAGACTAAGAATGAAAATTTCAATAGACTGATGACTTCGCAGACTTATTTTGATATGGATTATTATGCGATGCACTTTATCCGCACGCCGCGTAAAATACATCCGACCAAAGATCTTTACCCAGCCTATTACAGCTCGATTGTAGTAGACAATAAGTTCAAAAATGATGATGTTTTAGCCTCTTTATTTGGGGAAGCTTTAATCAATAGTTACGCAGATTATGCGGGTGGAAAGAATACTAATATTGATGATAGGTTGAAGTTTTTCTCTACGGATAGACAAAAGGGCGTTTACACGTTGTTCAAGATGTTACCTAAGGTTCAAAGTTATCCTCAGTACGAAGGTATGCTTAAGAGTTTTGGTAAGTACTTCGAGTCAGCGAGCTTGAAGAAAAGGGTAGATGAGCTTGGTGCTAAATTGTACATCACTACTGCTGGCGGTAAAGCTGTTGATTTCACGTTCCCTGATCAGAATGGTAAATCCGTTTCTTTAACTGATTTTAAAGGTAAAGTAGTGGTTCTGGATATCTGGGCTACCTGGTGTAATCCTTGTAAAAAAGAAATTCCTTATTTGAAGAAATTAGAAGAAGAGTTTCATGGTAAGGATGTGGTTTTTGTGAGCATTTCTACCGATGAATTGAAGGATAAAGATAAATGGTTGAAAATGGTGGCCGACATGAAACTTGGCGGGGTACAATTGTATGCCGGTGGATTTGCGAATAAGGTAACTGAGTTCTATAAAATCAATACGATTCCGCGCTTTATTGTGATTGATAAGAATGGCATTTTGGTGAATCCAAACTCGCCGCGTCCTTCTGATCCAAAGTTAAAAGCTTTGTTGGAAGTTGAATTGGCAAAATCTGTAGCTAAATAACCATGAAAAATATCATACTTGTTTTATCTGCTCTCCTGCTTAGTCTTTGCGCTTCGGCGCAAATGACTCAGATTTGGGGTACGGTAAAGTCCGATGGATTTGACGATAAGGACATTGCGCTTTATGTGATCAATAACGGGGAAACTGAAGAGATTAGTAAAACCCGTTTGGGTGCAGATGGTTCTTTTGGCTTTATGTTCAATCCTGCTAAGGAAGGAATGTACGCGATTGGATGGGGAGAATTTATCAGAGGAAAATATCCTGTTTATTTGAAGAAAGGGGATAAGGCCCAGGTGAGTATCAATACCAGAACATTCGATTTTGTTGGCCCTCAAACACCAGAGAATACGATTTTATACAAATGGCTGAAAATGTCGGAATCAATGAGGTATAATTCCTTTCATTCTATGCAACAGAGCAAGGACTTTTTTCCTGCTTTAGCAACATTGGCTACCAAATCGGAAAGCTTTAAAAAGTCGATTCAAACGAAGAATGGCGTGTTTAATAAAACGATGAAAGCGATTGTTGGATACGATTTGGATTTGTATGCGTTGAACTTTCTTGCACTTCCGAGAGGAGAGTTTCTTAAAAAAGAACAACTTTCGCCCTTTTACAATACCCTTTCTGATCCGAAGAAATTCGATAATGATGCTGCATTGGGCATGCTTCATGGAAAGCGCTTTTTGGAGTTGTACGCCAACTTTATCGTGCCAGGTCGAGGAACAGTGGATGAGAAAATTAAGGCTTTTAACAACGACGTGGTTAAGGGTGCCTATCTTCTCAATGACCAACGAGTGATGAAGGGGATTAATAATTATCAGGCTTACGAGGCCTTTATGGCTAAATACGGGGCGTATTTTAAATCACCATACCAGCAATTGCTGCTGGAAGATTTGGGTAGAAAACTATACAATCAGGTGGTTGGACCTAAACCTGCAATGAATTTCACTTATCCTGATCAGAATGGAAAAATGGTTTCCCTGACTGATTTTAAAGGGAAAGTAGTGGTAGTTGATGTCTGGGCAACCTGGTGTGCGCCTTGTAAACAGCAGATTCCGTACTTGAAAAAGATGGAAGAAAAGTTTAAAGGTCAAGATGTGGTATTTATGTCGGTGAGTGTGGATTATGAAAAGGACAAGCAAAAATGGTTAGACATGTTGAAAGACCTGAATTTGCATGGCATCCAGTTGTTTGCGAGTGGTTGGAGTAAAATAACCAAGGATTATGGAATTGCAACGCTCCCAAGATTTATGGTATTTGATAAAAAAGGAAATGTGGTTTCTGTGGATGCCCCTCGTCCATCTGATCCGAAATTAACTGAAATGGTAGAAAATGAATTGTCAAAAGCTAATTAGGATATGAAAAAGAATTTGATCTGTGTTTTGCTGCTGTTCAGTTCCTTGAGTGTTTTCTCTCAAGGCATTGAATTTGAACATGGCAGCTGGGCTGAGGTGGTAAAAAAAGCGAAAGCCTCGAATAAACTTATTTTTGTAGACGTGTATACGAGCTGGTGTGGGCCATGTAAAGTGATGGCTTCGCAGGTATTTACCCGACCTGAAGTAGGCGCAAAGTACAATCAAGGCTTTGTGAACGTAAAAATTGATGCTGAAAAAGGAGAGGGGATTGCGATCGCAAAGAAATATGAAGTGAAATCTTATCCTACGTATTTGTTCATCAATCCTGCGGATGAAACTTTGTTCGATAGGTCTAAAAGTTCGATGGCTGCTGCGGATTTTAATGAGGTAGCGGATCGGATCCAGACTAAGTTTTCTGGTAAACAAGAATTGAATCTTTCGGAATTGGAAGCCAAATTTAAGAAAGGGGAGTACGATCAAACCTTTGCTGAAGCGTATATTAAACGCCTTAAAGCGGAAAAGAAACCGATTGGAGCAGCATTAAGGCAATACCTGGACAAGTTTGTTATGAAGAATCCAAGTGCTGATCGGCTTTATTTCCTGGGCTTAAATTACCCTAATGGTTCGGATTTAACGCTGTATCAGTATATGATTGATCATTATAAAGAAATTGATGCGGTGTTGTGTAAAAACGATGGGATCGCGGCGGGAACTTTGTATAGAAGTCTGCGTGATGAAACGAAAGGTAAGATTGAGACTATTTTAGGTACTAAACCCCTGACTGCTGAAAAGGAGCTGGCTTTATCTCCGTTGTTTACCAATCTGAATGTGGTTGAACTGGAGGAAAGAAAAAATAAGAAGGTCCTGGAATATAAGGTATGGTTGTACACTATAAAAGCAGATGAAGCATCACTTTTGCAAGTTTATCGGGATTACATTGTTCATTTTATTTTGCCTGAGGATAAGACTTCTTCACTAGGTAAGGAATCGATTATATTAAATAAGAATGCGCCGGTGCCCTTGATGTCGGTTGATTCTGTTGGGGCTTCCGATTGGTGCTCCAATTACGCGATTAAGTTATCTAAGCTTTCTACAGATGCTTCAGATAGGAAGTTGGTAGCTGATTTATTTAAAAAGGCATTGGCTTTAAATCCATCTTCTGTAGTTAAAAATAAGCTGAATGTAGCGGCCTATAATTTTGGCGATAAGAAGGTTGCGATTCGGCAGCAGGCTAAATTGGTGGCCGAAATGAGCAGTTCTGGCGATGAGTATTTGGCTGATGCTACAGTTACGCTGGAGAAGATGAAGAATAATGAGTCTAATATTTTGGCTTTTCCCAACAGACGGAAGGCCATCAAAAAGCATTAAAATATGGGTTGTTTGATGAAAAAACTATACGCGGTTGTCGCATTGTTGTGCTGGAGTTTTGCAGTGTTTGCACAGTCTACCGAGATTCGAGGCTCGGTATCAAACCCGATCATGAATAGGGTGGTTTATCTGTTTCAGGTTGAAGATGGAGAGCCTAAATTGGTTAAAGGAAGTTCTACGAAAAATGAGGGCGCTTTTGTCTTGTCTTTTGAGCCTGCTTATGAAGGGTTTTATTTGATTGGTGGATTTACTGCAGTGGCAGGGCAGTTTCCTTTGTACCTGAAAAAAGGAGATCATGTGGAGCTGATGTTGTCTAAGGGTAAAATGGAATTTGTAGGCAAATCCAGTGAGGAAAACGAGGTGTTGGCTTCCTGGAATAAACTCAGCCCTGCGGAAAAAATGGCTTTAAAAAAGGAGTTTCGTACGAAAAACACGAGGTTTAATGCTGCAATGAAACAGTTTGCTGGTTTTGAAATGGACTTTTACGCGCTTAAAAATTATGCTGTGGCGAAAGAAAGTCCATTGGTTAAAGGTTTGCTGGTAAAAGACAGGTATAAAAACGATGAGGTGTTTTCTTATCTAAATGGTAAAACGTTGTTATGTATGTATGCTGATGCCGCTTTAAATAAATCAGGGGATGGGATGAGTTTCCTATCCACCGACCGCCAAAAGGGCACTTACATTTTTGAAAAGACGAAAAATAAATTGAAAACCTATCCTCAGTTTGAGGAGATGAACGCTCAGTATAGCCGTTATTTTAAGGACCCTGGTTTGAATGCTAAAGTAGCAGCCTTAGGTACCAAATTATATAAGGCAACGCCGGGACGTAAGGGTGCTAACTTTAGCTTTCCTGATCCAGATGGGAAAATGGTTTCTCTGAGTGATTTTAAGGGGAAAGTGGTTTTAGTGGATGTATGGGCAACTTTTTGCGGTCCATGTAAAGCTTTGATCCCTGATTTAAATAAATTAGAGAAAGAACTGGAAGAGCATAAAGACCTTGTTTTTATTGGCGTGGCACAAGACGGGCCAAGCGCTAAAAATACCTGGTTGAAGATCATTAAAGAAAAACAAATGGGCGGGATTCAACTGTTTGCCGGTGGTGGTAATAATATATTAGCCAATGATTATAAAATCAAGGTGATGCCTCGGTATCTAATTTTTGATCGCAATGGTAATGTGGTCACTACCGAAGCGCCGCTTCCAAATAGTCCAGGGTTGAAAAAGATGCTGCTCGAAGAACTAGCTAAATAAATCAAATGAAAAATTTAATGATATTACTTTTACTTTGCTTGCAAGGTATCAGGCCGGCTTTTGCCCAAACGGAGGGTTTTAGTGGCGAAAAATTAGAGCAGGAAGTTAAACTAAACCTCAAAAAGGCTTATGCTGCATCGGTTAGGATTGTGAATCTAGATGCCAATCAACAGGCTGTGGGTGGTTACTTTAGCGGTGTGGTGGTAGATGCCGATGGATATATTCTGACTGCTGCTCATGCGGTGAAACCGAACGGTTCTTATTTGGTGACTTTCCCGGATGGACGATCGTTTAAAGCTAAGGGCTTAGGCGTGATTCATTCTATTGATGCTGCGATGATGCAGATCAGTGATAAGGGAAAATGGCCATTTGCGAAAATGGGTTGGACCGCTGCGTTGGCCGTAAATGTGCCTTGTGTGAGTATTTCTTATCCGGGTAGTTTTTACGCAAATAAGCCTACGCTTAGGTTTGGTTATGTGGCCGAAATGAAACACAATACTGGATTTATGAGGAGTACTTGTTTGATGGAACCAGGTGATTCTGGTGGGCCGCTGTTCGATTTGAAAGGTCGGGTGATCGGGATTCACAGTCGGGTAAGTGTGTCTGTAACCTCCAATATGGAAGTTCCAATTGATGAGTTTAGAAAATACTGGACTGCTTTAAAAACACCTGCGGTACATACTTCGTTTATCCCAGAAGATAAAGTGAACATGAAGAAAAATGAAGAGATGTTGATTGCGGTTTCGCAAATGCCTGATCTCATTTCCAATTTTAAGGAGCAGGATAATCGCTTTCAGAAAAATGTATTTACAGTGCTGGATTCAAATCAGGTGAGCATTTTAGCGGCTTTAGTAGATCTGAATGGATTGGTTTCTCCAGCTGTGCTAAAGGGTAAGAGTTTTTTCATTAGCAAAAGCTCGATGGTAGGGCCTGGGGCTAAGGTAGAAATGGTGGATGGTAGTTTGATCCCTGCAAAAGTGATCCGTCGCGATGAAGAAAATGATTTGGTATTGCTTCAAATTCCTCAGGAAATTGGTGGCGGGATCAACTTGAATAAGACCTTTCCGAGTTATACGGTGGATCAATTGGGTAATTTTTTAATCTCTCCAAAACCAAAGGCTTCCGGGGAGTTTAGCGTGTTGGGGAATGTGAAGCTGGGTATGCCGAAATCGCCAGCCAGATATTTGGGCCTTGGGGTAAGTTATAACCAGGATGATTATAAGATTGTGGTGACTGGATTGTTTCCTACATCAGTAGAAAATGAAAAATCGGAGGATATTGCGGTAAAAGATGTGTTGACGAAAATTAACGATCGTCCGCTTTTAACGATCAATGATTTGCCGGAAGAGTTATCGAAATTTGAGCTGAATCAGTCGATTACTTTGGAGTATGCTAAAGGAAAAGCCGGTCCTTATACCAAAACTTTTGTGCTTAAGCTGCGGGATGTACAAGAGGATAAGAGTAAAGATCTATTTTTAGAGGGTAAGAGTAGCCGTAGAGACAACTTTAAAGAGGTGTTGGTACATGATGCTAAACTAAAACCATCAGAATGTGGAGGGCCTTTATTTGATCTGAAAGGTGACTTTTATGGAATTAACATCGCCAGATTAAGTCGCACCAGCAGTTTAGCCATTCCTGCGCCGGTAGTGCTGAATTTTGTGAAAGGTATAACTGCATTTTAGAAGCAATTTGCAACCTGATTATTAGGGAAAATAAAAAAGCAATCCAGGAGCGCGCGCTCCTGGATTGCTTTTTTATTTCTATAAGCTAAACTATGGGCAAGTAGCGCTTCCTTCTGCAATACAAAAATTTGCAAAGCGAACCTCTTCGTCCCTCAATTGGGAAGAATTATTAAGGCTGCGGTAAATTCCCCATTTTGGCCGACAAAAAGTTGTAGCCGATCTCCACAAATCCATATTGGAATTGCTATAGGACATCAAACTCGTACCATCACTTACTTTGTTGATCGTAATGCTATAAGTTCCGGTAGAACCAAATTTGATAGTTTCTACTACGTCTACCCAATTGCCTTTGAAAGGAGCCAGGTTAACAATTTTAACTTTAGTAGTTGTACCTGAGGAGTTGATGTGAATCAGCTCCATTTTGTCCGTGTTATTAGCCCCATAGCGCGGCGTAATGGTGATTAGAGGAGAGCCAGCATCACCGTCTCCGGCTTTGATCTGGTGAAGGTGGGTAAAGCTGGAAGAAGCCTTGAAACCGGCATCTATCTTAAATTTCCAGCGATAGGTAACGGTTTCGCCATTAGTCGCTTTAAGATTTGCTGGAGAGGGGCCATAAGTTTTAATTTCCGTACGCTGACGGTCGCTGGCTTCACATCTGTCGTCGTCTAATGCAACATGTGCAGAAAATACAAATACATTGGTGTTAAGTGCGGAATCAAACACCTCAGAGATGTGGTTCTGGGCATGTCCACAATCAGGTACTTCATAGGCTGTCCCGCCCAGTACACTATTTAGTAAACTGTAGGTACTTCCGGGGCCATCGGCATTTAAAGTCACACCAACTGCTGCGATGGAAATGTCAGATTTGGTTTTAGTGGTTGACTGCAGGGATGCTGGATCATTGGAATTTTGAATACCTTTTTCACAAGAACTAAAGATAAGACCTGCCAGCAATAAGCTTAAACATTTAACTTTCATTGGGAATGAATTTAAAATTTTGGTTTACAAATGGTTAGTTCGTGAATTGGCCAATTACACAATATGAATCTTGTGATTTAATTTTAAATTGTCAATAATTTAATGATATTTATTTAATCAATTATGTAAGCATTTTATTAAACATAAATAGCATTTATTCCTATTTATTGTGTAAAGCTCAGGAGGGTATGCTTGGAATTTTCTATTTGCATCCCACAGGATCATCATAAGTACCCATTCTATTGGCTCATACAATACTGATCGCAGTACCTTAGGATACTCGTTCTCAAATACAGAATGCTATAAATAAGCTAAATAAAACATAAACTATCGAGGTAATCAGCCTGGCTTCCCGGGTAGGTGTTCCAATTGATTTTTGAGGACCTCATATTCTTTTTCTAAAACTTTAAAAGCCTTCGTATGCGGTCTGATATGGTTATTCTCCTTTAAATGGGCTAAATAACTGCTTTCCACTTGCTCAAACCTTGATTTTACCAGTTGGTATTTCTGTTCATGATGTTTTTCTTCCCGAGTTTTACCTTCACCGTTCAAATTACCCAGATATACACTATCAGATACTTGTTCACCATCTGCAGAAATAAAAGAAATATAAGGTTCTATCTGTTGATTTAATAGCCCTTCATATATCGGAATGAAGCATTTCCCTTCGGATCTTCTCGCTATATTCAGATACTCCAGGTCTTGTCCATTCTCAGGAAAACAAATCATCACCATCACGCTGTCATTGATCTTTAAATCCCCATAAGCTTTTGGATCCCAGGTGATTTCCAGTCCATCGGCTAACTTTTTGATTTTTAAATCTTTGGTTTCCGACAGTAGACCCTGGCTGAGCTTCACTTTGCTGTAATCAATGCGGATGTCTGGGTATTCGCCTTTTAAAGCGTGTTTTTTGTTATAGGAAGTTGCTAGATTATGGGCATTATGGACTGTTCCTTTGGCTTGTATACCATAACCGAGTTTAATAAAACGGCCCATTTTTCTAAATAAATTGGTGGTGACAGCCATTTTCTGGTAATTTGCCAATTGCAGCTTACTGGGTTTCCCTTTTCTGCCAATTAAGCGTACTACAGGTTGTCCGTTGAGCATATAAAAAACGAGTTTGCCTACTTTTCCATTAAGGTGACCGTATGGGCCGTTGGGAGCTTTTGCCATGAGAGCGTGTTTAAAGTGAGATGGTGGACAGCGGTATTATTCAGTTTGAATAGTGTCAAGGTAGTTATAATCTTCTATATAACAAGGAGATGAGTGTTAATTTGTTTTGAGTTTATAACAATATTACGAGCTGTTCTCTAGGGCTTTGATAGGGTTGTATGCCGGATTAGGTCCTAGCAACCTCCAAGAAAGATCGGAGAGAACCCGGAGTAATTTTAGTGTCACCACGAAACCACCATAATGCAATATAGCCATACAATGAACTTTCACTTATAAGTAAGAGTACCTGGTATTCAGATTTTGAGGGAATAAATGACTAAAATTGTAGTATGAAATTACTTCTGAATAAAAATATAAGAAAAGGTCAATTGTATTTCCTGGTGATTTGTGTTTTACTTTCACTTTCCTGTAAAAAGTCGGCTGAGAGTGTTATAGATTGTTTAGGAGAAAGTCTGTTAGGAGGTGTCCATATTACCACGGATGACACAAACAAAAAGCTTATTCATTTAGAGGCAAGGTATCATGGTAGTCATACGGTTTCGTCTGTTTCCTGGGATTATGGAGATGGAACTATGACTAAGGGCTCGGAAAAAACTTCTGATCACACTTATTTGGCTCGAGGAGTATACACAGTTACAGCAAAGATTACTATAGTCAATAATGGAACTACATGTGAAGTTTCGCCTAAGAAAACCGTAACTATTAATTGATATTAATTCAGGACATAATCCCAGCTTTTCTACGGATTGGATCAGTAGGTGGTTTTAAGATGATTTTCTAATGATCAGTTTCGTTTTAAGTACCTTAACTGGTGTTTTCCATTGTGAAGAATCCTTCTTAATCTGATCGAATAACAACTGCGCAGCGGTGATTCCAATCTCTCTAACCGGCTGGGCAACGGTAGTTAAGGGTGGGTCAATCAATGCTGATACATAGTCGTCGCTAAAGCCAACAACCGCAATATCTTCAGGAACTCGTAAATTGTTCTTTTTGATAATTTGAATGGTATCAATTGCAGTAGGATCATTAATGGCGAAGATCGCATCAGGCGGATTTTCCAGGTTAATCAGGTGGTTTACATAAATGGCTATTTTTTCTTTACTAAAATCATAGGAAATGATCAGCTCAGGATCTGCCGGAATATTGTGTTTTTTTAAGGCTGCCAGGTAACCGTTCAATCTTTTTACGCTGATGGCCAAAGAAGAAGGGCCGGATAAGTGTGCAATGCGCTTCCTGCCCGACAGGATCAGGTGTTCTACCGCGCCAAAAGCACCTTCAAAATCGTCAACAATCACCTTTGGTACCACCATCTCATTGCAAACCCGGTTAAAGAACACAATTGGAATCCCTTTCTTTTGAAATATTTTCAAATGATCGAAGTTCAAAGTTTCTTTAGTAATGGAGACAATAACTCCGTCCACACGGTTGTCCAGCATTACTTTGGCATTGGTTACCTCAGTCTCATAAGATTCGTTAGACTGGCTGATCAGTACATTATAACCTTCTTTATGAGCCTCCTCCTGAATGGCAGCAATGACATAAGGAAAGTAGGAACTTAAAATCTCAGGAATGATGATCCCAATGGTACGACTTTGTTGCGTAGCCAATTGTATGGCAATCATATTGCGCTGGTAATCTAATTTTTCCGCCAGTTCCAAAACCCGTTTTCTGGTATCCGGATGTACGTTCGGATGGCCGGTTAATACCCTCGATACCGTTGATTTAGAGATGTTCAGCTCCCTGGCCAGGTCAAATATGGTGATCTGATGATTTTTCATGCAAATCAAATATATCATAAAATATGTTTCATGGGAGCGTTCCCTAAAATTGGGAGCGCTCCCAATTTTTTTTGCCCTGATTTTCAGTACGTAATTAGGGCGTAGCGGATACATTTGAATCCAATACCAAATATATTTCTAAATGATAAGGGAAGAATCTCAAAAAAAAAGAGCTGTTAAATCAGTATCTGCCGGGTATGACCTGGTAGTCGTAGGAGGAGGTTTATCTGGTGTATGCGCTGCCATTACCGCTGCAAGAAAAGGCCTTAGTGTAGTGCTTGTACAGGATAGGCCGGTGTTAGGCGGGAACTCCTCCAGTGAAGTTCGATTGTGGATCCTGGGCGCAACTTCCCACATGGGAAATAACAATCGCTGGGCAAGAGAAGGAGGAGTTGTTGATGAAATCCTACTCGAAAATATGCAACGTAATCCAGAAGGTAATCCGGTAATTTTTGACACCGTTTTGCTGGATAAAATATATCAGGAATCAAATATTAAACTGTTTTTGAATACAGCGGTGTATGATCTTGAAAAATCTGATGCCGATGAAATATCCTCTGTAAAATGTTTTTGCAGTCAGAATTCAACCGAATATATTTTTACGGCGAATCTTTTTTGTGATGCCTCAGGTGACGGTATTTTAGGCTTTTTAGCTGGTGCTGCATTTAGGATGGGCGCAGAGAATAAAGAAGAATTTGGAGAGAAGTTTGCGCCTGATCAGGAATACGGAGAACTGCTTGGGCATAGCATTTATTTTTACAGTAAAGACACAGGGAAGCCTGTCAAATATATTGCCCCATCATTTGCTTTGGCAGACATCACAAAGATTCCAAGGTTTAAGAGTTTTAATGCTAAAGAATTCGGATGTAAACTCTGGTGGTTGGAATATGGTGGACGAATGGACACCGTTCATGAAAGTGAAAACATCAAACAGGAACTTTGGAAAGTAGTATACGGCGTATGGAATTACATTAAAAACTCAGGCGAATTTCCTGAGGCTGAAACGATGACGCTGGAATGGGTGGGAAGTATTCCAGGAAAAAGAGAAAGTCGAAGATTTGAAGGTGATTATATGCTCAATCAGCAGGATATCGTTTCACAACACCTGCATGAAGATGCTATAGGATATGGTGGCTGGTCTATTGACCTGCATCCTGCAGATGGAGTATTTAGCAATAAACCAGGATGTAACCAATGGCATAGTAAAGGTATTTACCAAATTCCATACAGATGTCTATACAGTAGAAACATTAAAAATTTATTCCTTACCGGTCGGATCATTAGCGCAAGTCATGTTGCATTTGCTTCTTCGAGGGTGATGGCAACAGGAGCCTACCTTGGGCAGGCGGTCGGTATGGCAGCATTTATTGCCATGAAAAATGGCTTGCAGCCTAAAGAACTGAACGAAAAAGAAATCATGAAATCCCTGCAACTCGAGCTGATGAAGAGTGGTCAGCACATTCCAGGAATGACCATCACCGATGTAGCAGATTTGGCGCAATCGGCAGAAATTACTGCTTCCAGCGAAATGCACCTGGATGAAATCCCTTTTGATTTCATGAAGAACCTCGATATTTCTGCCGGACAAATGATTCCATTACAGGCTGGCATCGTTCCTTCCTTTACTTTTTCCCTGGAATCATCAGAAGAAACTACCCTGCAGGTAGAACTTAGAATCAGTTCTAAATCCGGCAATTTTAGTCCCGATGAGCTATTAGAAATTCAACAAATCCCAGTGAAGGCTGGTACGCAGGTATTGAGTACTAACTTTGGTTGTAAACTACATGAAAATGCTTATGTATACCTTTGTTTCAGGAAAAATACAGCCCTTAAACTCGGTTTTTCGAATACCCGAATCACAGGCGTTTTATCTGTTTTTAACTCCGTAAATAAAGCCGTTTCAAATTTTGGCAGTCAAAAACCAACTGAAGATATTGGTGTGGATGAATTTGAGTTCTGGTGTCCACAGCGCAGACCAGAAGGTCATAATATTGCCTTAAAAATAGATCCGCCATTGAATCCTTTTATAGTTGAGCAACTGAAAAATGGAATCGGCAGACCTGTAAATGAACCAAATGCATGGGTGTCTTCGATTAATGATCAAAATCCTAAGCTTTCTTTAAAATGGGCAGCCCAAACCAGCATCAGCAGGATAGAACTTTGTTTCGATACAGATTACGATCATCCTATGGAATCGGTATTGATGACTCATCCGGAAAGGACTATGCCTTTTTGTATCAGAAATTATACCATCAGAGATGGGAATGGGAAGGAACTCTTTTCGAAGAAAGACAATTACCAATCCATTAATATTATTGAACTGCCAGAGACCCTACTAACCAATGAATTGACTTTACATTTTGAACACCCTTCTGCGGAGATACCAGCCGCATTATTTTCAATCCGATGCTATAATTAGGTTTTATTAACCTAGGTAAAGCATTTGTTATCCTGTGGCTAACCTTGTTTTGCTATTTTCGGCACAAACTGCCAAAGATCCGGGGAAGATAAAACCCTGGATCTAATGATACTGAACCAACAAACCAACCAAATATAAATTATTGCATGAGAAAAATTTACCCGATTTTTGGAGCATGGCTATTGCTATCGATAGTCCTCTGTATGTCCCAGCAATTGCTCTACGGACAGTCAAGTTTACCGGTCAAATTGATTACCGGAACAGTATCCGATGCCGAAGGGGCACCCCTTATCGGTGTTAGTATCCAGTTAAAGGGGAAAACAACAGTTGTTTCCTCCGGCCAGAATGGGGTATATAAAATTGGTGTTCCCGCTGGGAAAGGGATTTTATTATTCTCCTACATTGGCTTTGTGACGAAGGAGGTGGTCTTAGGCCCGGGAAGCACTTACAATGTGACGCTAAATGAGGATCCCAAAGGATTGAATGAGGTGATTGTGATTGGATACGGCTCCAGCACCAAGGGGGATCTAACCGGTTCGGTTGGATCAGCAAATGTAAAAGACATGATGAAAGCTCCTGTGGGCACTTTTACCGAAGCTTTGGCGGGTAGAGTTGCCGGAGTACAGGTTTCTTCTACCGATGGGCAACCAGGAAATGAACTAAGCATCATCGTTAGGGGAGCCAATTCTGTTACGCAGGATAACGCACCTTTATACGTAATAGATGGTTTTCCGATGGAGGCTTCAGCGGCTAATAGCATCAATAATGAAGAAATTGAGTCTATTGAAGTCTTGAAAGACGCTTCTGCTACGGCGATTTATGGGGCACGCGGTGCAAATGGAGTCGTGCTGATTACCACAAAAAAAGGGAAAGTCGGCGCGCCACAAATCAGTTATGATGGCTGGGGGGGAATGAATTCTATCATCAAAAAACAAGCGGTATTAAGTCCTTATGAATTTGTGAAATATCAGTTGGAATTAAATCCAGAGCTATATGGCGCTATTTATCTTAAAGATGGACAAACACTGGAAAGTTATAGAGATCGCAAAGGTATAAACTGGCAGGATGAGATTTTTCGCGATGCCTATGTTCAGAACCACAGCCTTTCCCTGCGTGGAGGTAGCGAGCAAACTAAGTATTCGATCTCCGGATCATTATTAGATCAGCCGGGTATCCTTATAAACAGTGGTTTCCGCCGGTACCAGGGCCGTGTTGTGGTAGATCAGAACATTAATAAAAAATTGAAAGTAGGTGTGAATCTGAACTATGTTTCTTCAAAGAAATTTGGAACAGTAGTAGCTGAGTCACAAACAAGTCCTACTGCCAGTTTAATGTATAGTGCCTGGGGCTTTCGTCCTGTAACGGGAAATATTGATTTCGATGCTACGATGATCGATGAACTTTATGATCCTGATTTAAGTGCGACTGCTGATTTTCGGATTAATCCACGTCTGGCAGCCGAGAATGAGTATAAGCCGGTTTTCAATAATACATTTGTTGTCAATTCCTATCTGGATTACAAGGTATTGAAAAACCTGTCGCTAAGAATTACCGGAGGGATGAACAAAGCAAACATCAGACAGGAGATCTTCAATAATTCGTCCTCCCGTCTCGGAAATCCAAACAACAATAACAAGGTAAATGCTGCGGTAAACAATATCGATAACACCAACCTTTTGAATGAAAATACACTGACTTACCAGACCAAATTTAAAGGAGGACATTCCTTAAAAGTCCTTGCCGGTTTAAGCATGCAGGATGTACGGAATTATTCTAATGGATTTGCTGCTATTCAAATTCCTAATGAGTCGCTGGGCATGAATGGAATAGGTGAGGGACAGATTACGGTGGCGCCAACTTCAGATCTGAAGAACGGTCTGCTTTCCTATCTGGGAAGGATAGATTACAATTATAAATCGAAATATTTAGTTACTGTTTCTTTCAGAGCTGATGGATCCTCTAGATTTCCCACAGACAACAGATGGGCATCTTTCCCTTCAGGAGCCTTTGCCTGGCGCTTTTCTGACGAAGCATTTATGAAGAATGTACGTTTTTTAAGCGATGGAAAACTTAGAATAGGCTATGGCCATACCGGTAACAATCGGGTGGATGATTATGCTGCCCTTACCGCTTTGAAAATGTTGCCTTCCTCTGGATATCCTACTGGTAATGTTCCTGGAAAAGGAATAGTACCTGTTAATCTTGGAAATACAAAGTTGAAATGGGAAACTACCGTACAGTCTAATGTAGGGATTGACCTGAGTTTCTTTAAAAACCGCATCGCCTTAACAGCCGATTATTATCATAAGAAAACACGTGATCTTTTGCTGAATGCCACCTTGCCACCAAGTATGGGTTTCTTAACTGCATTTAAAAATGTAGGAAAGGTCTCCAACAGTGGGATTGAGCTGAGCATTAATACCAGTAATATTAAAGGAGGGAAATTCTCCTGGAATTCCAATTTTAACATCGCATTTAACAGAAATAAAGTGCTTGCATTGAATGATGACGAACCAAACCTGCTTTCGAGAGTAACCTGGGGGAATTTTAACAATGCCTTCCCTTATATCGCCGTTCCTGGAAAACCTATTGCTCAGTTTTATGGGATGAAGTTCGATGGTGTTTACCAGTATAGCGATTTTGATCTTCAGCCAAATGGTTCGTATGTGTTGAAAGCCAATGTGCCAAACAATGGGAATCCACGCGCCAATATCCTTCCTGGCGACATCAAGTTTAAGGACCTTAATAATGATGGTCTGATTGATGATACCGACCGTACTGTGATTGGGGATCCAAATCCTGTTCATATCGGTGGTTTTAGCAATGATTTTAGCTATGGTAATTTTGACCTGAACGTTTTCTTTCAATGGAGTTATGGTAATGATATCTTAAATGCCAATAGGATAGAGTTTGAAGGTGGGGATCCTACCCAAAGAAACTTACTGAATATGTTTGCTTCTTTTGCAAATAGATGGACCCCTGAAAATCAAACCAATGATTTATATCGATTAGGAGGAAATGGGCCTGCTTATTATTCTTCCCGTACCATCGAAGATGGTTCTTACATCCGATTAAAAACAGTTTCTCTTGGCTATAGATTACCTGCGTCGGTGTTAAAGGCCTTAAAAATGAAGAGTCTGAGGTTTTCATTGTCCGCTCAAAATCTCATCACCTGGACCAAATATTCTGGTCTGGATCCCGAGGTATCAACCAGACACACAGCCCTGACTCCGGGATTTGACTGGTCTCCATATCCAAGACCCCGGACGATCGCGGTAGGATTGAATGCTACTTTTTAAACTAGTTAATCATTGATATGAACTATCTATCATTAAAAATATATAGAGGTATGAAAACGAAAATATTAATACTGCTAATGGGCATCATGATGCTTTCCTGCTCCAAACTGTTGAATAAGGATCCTGATTTTGTGACCCCAGATACTTATTATAATACTGAGGAAGATCTGAAAAATGGTTTGAATGGGGTATATAATAGATTGATTGACCCTAATGGACGCGTGTATGGACGGGGGTTATTTAGCTATTTTGTAGTGAGTGACGAAGCGTTTTTTAAAGGCATTTCTATCAACAACATTCGTGTAATGGTAATGGATGCAAGTCATTTGGACATTGGAAGACTTTGGGAAGTATTGTATGAGGGAGTGAATCGTGCAAATTTGCTATTGGAACAGGTGGATCAGGTGAATATGGATAAAACGCAACGGAATGCCATCAAAGGGGAAACCTTGTTTTTACGCGGCTATTATTATTACCTGCTTGCGGATATTTTTGGTCCTGTTCCATTAAAATTATCCTCTACTAAATCACCTAATGATCCTTATCTGCCACGCGCCCCTTTATCAGAAGTTTATGCTTCGATTGTAAAGGACATGAAGCAGGCGGAAGATCTGGTGAATGATATTGATTATTTCTCTTATAATGAACGTATCTCCAAAACTGCTGTGCAGGCGATATTGGCCAGGGTTTTCCTGAAAATGGCAGGTGCGCCATTGAAGGATGTTGCCCGTTATAAAGATGCTTTGGAATACGCAGATAAAGTGATCTTATCCGGTAAGCATGCGCTTAATCCCAATTACAAACAGATTTTTATAAACCATACGCAGGACATCAATGAAAAGAAAGAGTGTATCTGGGAAATCGGTATGTATGGCAATAAAGTAGGAACGGTAGACCTTGCCGGATCCATGGGGGTAGAAAACGGAATTGAGTGCGCTAGTGAGGCGATCGGTTATTCGGGAGGTGCGATGAAGATCACGGCCAAACTCTATGAACTTTTTGGTACTGCAGATACGGCGCGCAGAAATTGGAGCATCGCACCATACCGGTTTGTAACGACTGCAGGCAATACGGTAAAGTCTAATTTTACAGATAAACAAATCTACGACCGCAACCCCGGAAAATGGAGAAGAGAGTACGAAAACGGATCTAAGGCAAGGAGTTTCACCTCCACTAATTTTCCTGTCATCAGATATTCAGATGTCTTGTTGATGAAGGCCGAGGCCGAAAATGAAGTAAACGGAGGACCTACACCTGCTGCTTATGATGCGATCAATAAAGTGAGAAGAAGAGCTTTTAATAAAGCATTAGGTACTGTTAATCCTATTTGTGATATCCCGGCAGGATTAGATAAAGCTAAGTTTTTAGCAACGCTTCAGGATGAACGTGCAAGAGAATTGTGTTTTGAAGGGATCCGTAAGCATGACCTGATTCGCTGGGATATTTATGTAAAGACAATGAACGATTTAGGTACAAACATTACGGCTACAGCGCCTTCTACCTATAAATATGCAGGGAATGCTGGGAAAAATACAACAGAAAGAGACCTGCTTTTCCCGATCCCTACAACAGAACGGACTGTGAACAAACTAATAGAACAAAATAATGGCTGGTAGATTGATGTGGCTGATATGCCTTTTTCCATGCTTCGTTTTTGCGCAGTCCAAAGGGCCTTCGCTTGGGAACGGTCAGTTGAATTTAGAATGGGTAAATTCTGCTAAAGGGTATCAATTGAATAAAATATCGGTCCTTAATAAAGGGGCATGGATGGAGTTGTCGGCAAAACCATCCGGCGAGTTTTCTGTCTTGTATGCTGCAGATAGCTTAGCCCTGAAGGAGGGGAAAGGTATAGAAAAGGGCAGCGATTTCCCTGAATCTATTTACCGTTACATTATACCAATTTGGAAGCAGGCTATTTCTGCTGTTCAAATGAATAAGGCTGGAAAAGCAATTGATTTTTATCCCGATAGGAAAAAGGAAAGTCCCCATAAACTTACTTTTCAGAAAGAGCATGGTCTGTTTTCACTTAGTTCTTCCTGGGAGTTTGATGCCCAGCATCCAAACGATCTGAAAGTGACTGTGAAATTAAAGGCAAAACAAGCGGGTTATTATTCCATTGCTTCACCAGAGCTGGCGCTTTTTGATAAGAATAATTTTAAATGGGCAACTGTTCCGGGTGTCTTTCAGGGGAATCAGTTAAACGCTAATTTTATTAATGCTTATGCCTATGGGCAGGGCATTCCTGATGTACCTGTTATGGTAAGGGAGCGTACGGCCTCGACATTGTCGCCATTGATTCAAAACAAGCAAAACATCAGCTTAGCGGTAATTCCAGAACCTGGAACAGGACGGGATCCATGGGCATTTGATGCAAAAACTCAGGGAAACTGGAATGTTGGACTATCGGTATTGAACAGAAAAGGCAATATGATGCCAACGGTATATCATCCAGTGTTGGGGCAAGAAAATTCTTACCTGGCAAAAAATGATTCGGTCAGCTTTTCTTTCCGCTATACCATAATGGCTGAGGATTGGTTTGAGGTGATGAAACATGCAGCGAATGATGTATACAAGTTTAAGGAGATACTGACGTTGAAAAAAACAGCAACTTCTCTTACTGATCGCGTATTGAGAATGGCAAATTATGTAACGGACGACAGCCTTTCTATGTGGCAAGTGTCTCCCTACAAAAACATGGATATCGGCGCTCAGAAATACCTGGGTGGGGTGTATGGCTCCCAAAAAGATGCGATTAAAAATTCAGACTATGGAGCGATGTGGATGCTGGCTAAGTTAACCGGTAATCAGAAACTGATCAAAAATCGCCTCCCTTATGCCAGAAACTTTAAAATTGCACAACAGCATTCCGCAAAAGATTTTTTCTATGGCGCCTCCGAAGGACAATATTTTTTACAAAACACCAAACAATTCACTGAAGAGTGGGGACCTTATACAGAACCAATAGGAAGTACCTATTACCTGATGATGGATATAGGAAACATGCTGTTATTTAATCCTGATGATGCGACATTGCGTGAGGAATTGAAATTGGCCGCCGAGAAATTATTGTCATGGATGAAGCCTGATGGAAGCTGGGAAGTTGCTTACGACAATAAAACCAATGAGGCCATGTTTAAGGATATTTTAGACCTGAGGCCTACATTTTATGGTTTATTCATTGCCTACAAGCTATTAGGAGAGCAAAAGTATTTAAGCGCTGCCAAGAAAGGTGCCGATTGGTATATCGAGCAGGCGATAAATAAAGGATCATTTATAGGTGTTTGTGGTGACACGAGATTTGCACCCGATTTTGCGACTGCCCAGAGCGTGCAGGCCTTACTGGATCTTTATGACGTGGCTAAAGACTTGAAATATCAAAACGCTGCCATTGCTGCGGCTAAAATTTATACCGCATCTGTCTATACACATCCCATTCCTTCTTCAAATGAAAAATTGGTGAATGGAATTAAAAGAGCAGATTGGGAAATTAGTCAGGCAGGCTTAAGTTTTGAACATGGCGGGATCCTTGGATCTGCAAATCATCATGGGCCAATTCTATTGGCCAGTCATGCGGGAATGTTTCTTCGGATGTTTTCTATCACTAAAGACTCTTTATTCCTAACGATGTCCAGAGCTGCTGCATGGGGCAGAGATGCTTTTGTGGATCAAAAAACAGGTGTAGCTTCTTATTATTGGGATGCGATGGATAAGGGTGCAGGCCCATTTCCACATCATGCATGGTGGCAGATTGGATGGATCATGGATTATTTACTTTCAGAAGTAAAACTTCGCTCGGAGGGGCAGATTTCATTTCCAGGAGGTTTTATTACCCCTAAAGTAGGTCCGCATCAAACGTATGGCTTCGCTCCGGGTAAAGTGTATGGTACAACTGCTTCCTTAATTTTAGGGGAAGGACTGGTTAAAGCCGAAAGTCCATATGTAGAGTATGTAACGGCATTGAATGCTGATCAACGCAAGTGTTTTGTGGTACTGATGAACAATTCTGAGCAGCAGCTGAAGACAAAAATTCAGCTTAATCCTCAAAAAATTCCTGGCCAGAGTCAGGCGCAGTCTAAAGAACTTGCTTTTATTGACGCAAATGGTAAGCGAACATTAGTCAGCAACAATTCCAATTCCCTAAACATTGAATTAGCCCCATTTGGCTTAAAAGTAATAGAAGTATGCTATTGAAAAAGATAATATTGTGTGTGGTATTTGCATGCTGTGTGTTTACCTCTGGTAAAATATATGGGCAGAGTACCTATTTTATTGAAGCCGAAGATTTTCAGTTTCCAGCAGGCTGGGTCTTTACTAAAGAATCGGGAACAAATGTCTCTGGTAAAGGGGCTTTATTTGCAGCTGCATCTAAAGAGCCGATTCCTGATGCCATGACTGTGATCTCCATTAAAACGAAAGGCAGTTTTTTCGTCTGGACCAGATCCAGAGATTATGCGGACAACAAGCCGGGAACGAGAAGGTATCTTTTATCGGTAAATGAGCAAGATATGAATCAGGAGTCTGGAGCCCATCTCGGGGAAGGATATGCCTGGGAAAAGGTGGGGCGTGTGGATCTTGATGCCGGAGAAAATGTGTTGAGGCTGAAAAATACCAGTAAGTATTTTGTGCGTTGTGATGCGATATTGTTGACAACAGAGGCGGTTTTTAATCCAAATAAGGAAGGCACTGCCCTTGCTGCTTATGCGATAAAACCAAGTCTGGTGAAGGAAAGTCCGGCGGTGTTAACTATCCCCGAAGCGACTTCTTTTACAAAAAAAGGTAATTTATTGGCTTCGCTGTCAAATGATCAACTAAAGTTGAGTTTTGAAGAGGTGGTTGATGATAAGACTGGAAAAAATCGAATTGTTGCGACCACTGCTATCTTTCAGGATAAACGTTGGGCCTCATTAAAAGCGCAGGTAGAAGAACACCGGATATTTCTGTTAACTGCTAAAAAAGCTAAAATAGAATTTGGCGCTTATTTCGCCTCATGGAAGAACTCCGCCAGCTTAACGGAGTTTGTGGTTAAAGGGAAAAGCTATAAGCCAATGGATCAGAACGGGGCGAAAAATCCTTTTCTGGCCGGCGAACTCTCGGCTTGTCAGCCTTCAGCGGTAAAGCAGGTTTCTCCTGAAGAGCTTTGGGTTACTTATCTGACTGATAAAGGTCAGGAGGTTAAAGGCATCTGGAAACTTAAACCGGGAGCATCGCATTATGAACTAAGTTTAACGTATGTAGCTAAAGACGCGGGCTTTTACAGCTTTGTTGTTTCGGCTTTTCAGGATGTTTCTGAACAGCAAGTGAAGAGTGTACAGCTTCCTCCAATGTTTAATTATAAGCGTTTGCCAACAGAGCCGATTATGGTTCCAGGGGCTATGACTCCCCAGCCTCTGGCCATCGTCGAGCTTGGCCAAAATAATAAGCCATTGAGTTTCTTCGTGACGGGGTCTTTAACGGATTTTCCATTAGACTGGGGCAAGGACAATACCTCCAGGATTGGTTTCTCTCTTAAAAATACATTTAATAAGATCCAGCCTGTTGCATTTGCACCTGTTCTTGGTCTGGAAGATTCAAAGTTGCTTGCAGGACAATCCTTAAAAAGAACATTTAACCTTGGTGCCCTGCCCGACAATTGGAATGGGGCATTGGAATACATTTCCAATGCTATTTATCAGGTAAAGGACTATCGTTCTCAGGATTCCAGCTCTTTAACGAATGCTGCATTTAACATGATCGATTTGATCAAGAATGACAATGCTTCGGGATGGAACGCAGAATTGAAGGGCTTTTATGACATAGAAGCAGATCCGAAAATAGCGCCGACTGTAGCGCAATCGGCCCCCCTGGCCGTGATCTCTGCAGCGATAATGGGCCGCGATGAAGAACTTTACCTCAGTCGCGCTTTGCCGACCATAGAATATACTTTATCAAGAAGTGCATTTAGATGGGCTAAGGCTGCTGGCGCGCCATACAACCTCAAAGAAGCTTCTTTGGTGTTAGATCCTTATAAAAATGTACAGTTCAACACGGCTTATTTTGATGCGCTAAACCAACTGTTAGAGCAAAAGAACCCATGGCTGGTTCAGGTAGGCATGCCGGATCAGCAACCGAGAAAACTGTCTGGCTATAGCGTAAATCTTCCGGCATGGACGCAGGAATTAGCGGCCTACCGACTTACAAAAGACAAGCAATGGCTCGATAAAGCGGTGTTACATGCAAAGGAGTTTATCCAAAAAGAAGTTTATGGTCAAAAAACACAGCTATTAACTGCACAGCCATTTTACAATACTTCATTTTATCCATATTGGTGGGATTTGATGGACCTTTATGAGGTTAATAAAGACAAAATTTTTTTAGAAGCCGCTAAATATTCCTCCTTTTTCACCATAGCAGGGATCCGTTCGTATCCGATTGTTCAGAATCAAAAACAGCTGATTCATGAAGGAGGTCGTTATGAGGGCAACACGAATTTGTGGTGGAAGGATGGGGAGAAATTCCGTTTAGGATTTCCACGTATTGCTGGGGATGTCACAGAAAAGGAAGTTTCTCAATCCTTGATTTCCCCGGTAGGATTAGGCTTAGAACAGCCTGTTACCTTCTTCCTTCCCAATAAAAATGTACGGCATATATTTATGTCGACCTGGGCACCGCATTTACTACGTCTTTCTGCCGAAAGCAACAAAGATATTTTTGAAATCTATGCGAGGAATTCCATTATAGGTCGTTTTTCTAACTACCCAGGTTATTATGCTACCGGTTTTACCGACCTGACTTACCGGGCAGATTACCCTTACAAAGGGCCGGATATCAATTCTATTTATTACCATCATATTTCTCCGCACCTTGCTTTTACACTTGATTTTCTGGTTACAGAAGCGATTCAAAGGTCAAAAGGTGGCATCACTTTTCCATGGGGGAAACAAGAGGGCTTTGTGTGGTTTAACAACCGGGTGTATGGCGCTGGCAAAGGAACTATTTTTGACGATACCAAGGTGAAACTTTGGCTAAAGAAAGGCCTCGTTACGATCGATAATCCTGCAATTAATTATATTACAGGAATCTCTGATGATCGTTTTTGGCTGGTTTTATTAAATGAAGCACAGCAGGAGCAGCAGTTGGAGATTGGACTGGATCTGGATCAATTGGCCGTTAAGAATACTGGTGTTAAATTTTATAATGGAGCCACTGCTAAGCCAGAGAGTATGGTGCTTTCAGGAAAGAAAATGAAGTCTGTGATTGCAGGGAAGGGCTTAACTGCTTATTCCTTCCCATTGGCTCGTCCGGTAGCAGAGCAGGTGCTTTTGCCGGTTAAAAACGGCATGCAGGAGATCAACATTGGCGCTCCATGGGGTAAGCTCCATGCTTTTCGGATCCGCTCACCTTTTGGTTGGGATTCCATTTACGCTTACCTGAGTACTGGACCTTTGGCAGGAGCGGAGGCAGAGATGGAGTTGAACGAAGATGCAGCTACGATTGTAAAGCGCGTAGGCTATCCTTTTGAATGGTCTTTCAGTCGGATTGACCCGAAAAAACCGGTTTCCATTAGCTTAAAGCTAAAAAGTAAAGGAACTAAAGATGTCCTTCAAGTAGATGTGTTATTTGGAGTCAATGATAAATAATGATTTATAAATTAGAATATATAAAGATGAAATACCTAAAAAACAGCTTACTGCTCTGCTTACTATTGATCAGCCATATATCATTCGGACAGGTTGCGGAGCAATCCTTGCGATTGTTTATTATTGGCAACAGTTTCTCAAAGAATGCGACGGCTTATCTACCGAATTTTGTAAAGGAAAATAACCAGCAATTGGTAGTTGGCAGAGCTGAGCTTGGTGGTTGCTCTTTACAGCAGCATTGGGAATATGCGGAAGCTGCGGAGGCCAATCCAGAAGATCCAAAGGGTAAACCCTACAATGGGAAATCACTGCGTATGCTTTTATCGGCAGGTACCTGGGATGTGGTGACCATGCAGCAGTTTTCTTATTTATCGGCAGATCTGGAAAGCTATAGTCCTTATGCTCAAAAGCTATATAACTATATCAAATCATTGCAGCCAAATGCAAAGATTCTTTTACATCAAGGATGGGCATACCGTGCGGATGCAAAGAAATTCGGTCGCATTGCTCCTGAGCAACCGGCTAAAAATCAGCTGGAAATGTGGCAGAAATCAAGAGCGGCTTACCATGCTACAGCCAAACAATTAAAGCTGGAAATCATCCCTGTGGGAGATGCCTTTAATACGGTTGCTACAGGTCAGGAATATCGTTTTACAAAAGATATGAATTTTGATTACGATCATCCGGTTGCTCCAAACCTTCCTATCCAGACCAATTCCTTAAACATGGGCTATTACTGGAAAGACAATGCTTTGGTGTTCGACCCTAATCATGCCAATGAAGCAGGGAGGTACCTGGGCTCTTTAATCTGGTATGCCATTTTATTTAAAGAGTCGCCGGAAAAACTAAAATATCAGCCGAAAGAAGTCCCAGCCGGTTTTGCAGCTTATTTAAGAAGTGTTGCCGCAAAAACAGTTAAGGATTTATAATTATAAACAAACCATATGAACTCAGTAATAGACACCACAGTTATCGTTGTATTTTCAGTATTCATTATGATTATAGGTTTACTGTTTTCACGTACAGGTAGAAACCTTAAATCTTTTTTTGCAGGTGGTGAGGCTGTACCCTGGTTTATTGGAGGCTTATCGCTGTTTATGAGCTTTTTCTCTGCCGGTACTTTTGTGGCCTGGGGATCAATTGCCTATAAATATGGCTGGGTAGCGGTTACGATTCAGTGGACGATGTGTATCGGAGGATTGGTAACGGGATTATACATCGCCCCTAAATGGAAAGCAACAGGGAACCTGACCGCGGCAGAATTTATTAAGGATAGGCTTGGGGAGAATGTGCAGAAGAGTTTTATCTATATTTTTATGTTGGTATCGCTATTCATTAAAGGTTCCGTATTGTATTCTGTATCTAAATTGGTGGGTTCCTCGCTTGAATTTCCTTTGGTGCCGGTTACCTTGGTATTGGGGATATTTATGATTGCTTATACTGCCGTTGGCGGTTTATGGGCCGTAATGGTGACTGATATCTTGCAATTTGTGATTTTAACAACAGCAGTATTGCTCATTATTCCATTGGCTTTTACCGAAGCCGGGGGAGTACAGACCTTTATCTCCAAGGTTCCGGATGACTTTTTTCAGGTTGTTAATGGCGAATATACCTGGGGTTTTATTGGGGCTTTTGCACTTTATCACATCTTTTATATTGGTGGTAACTGGACTTTTGTACAACGTTATACGAGTGTGGATACGCCGAAGTCTGCTTCTAAAGTGGCCTTTCTTTTTGCTGGATTATATATTGTAAGTCCGGTTTTATGGATGCTTCCTCCTATGATTTATCAAACCATTAATCCCGGATTAACTGGATTGGAAACCGAAAATGCTTATTTGATGGTTTGTAAACAGGTGCTTCCAGCTGGACTAATGGGTTTAATCTTGACGGGGATGTATTTCTCTACTTCTGCCTCAGCAAATACAGCCTTAAATGTTGTTTCTGCAGTATTTACCAATGATATTTATAAAGGAACGATTAACCCAGGGGCATCCGATGAAAAATTAATGAAGGTAGCACGTGCTTCCTCTTGGTGTTTTGGTTTCGGAATGATTTTGATTGCACTGATTGTACCTTATATTGGTGGAATTGTGGAGTTTACATTGAGTGTTGGCGCTATTACTGGTGGTCCTTTACTTGCACCGCCAATATGGGCATTGTTTTCGAAACGAATTACGGGTAAAGCGACCATTTTTATTACCATGATCAGTTTAGCGGTAAACCTGGTATTTAAGATCGTACTGCCACTTCTGATAGATTATAAGCTGAGCCGGTCAACTGAGATGTTGCTGGGCGTATTGCTTCCTTTTATCTTGTTACTGGCCTATGAACTGTATGCTGGTTCAAAAGGCAAGGTGAGTTCTGAATATTTGCAATTGCAAGTGCTTAAAGCGGTACGGAAGGCAAAGGTCATTGAAGTGGATGAGAAAGAGGTAGCAGAAATCAAAAGACAAAATAAGTTTGGATTACAGGTCATTTCATTTTCATTGGGCTTTATTGCGCTCCTGCTGTATATCCTCTGTGCATTTACAGCTAAAGGAACAGGGATGGTAGCGGTAATTGCAACAATCATATTGTTGAGTGCCTGGATTCCGTTTAATGCTTCCAGAAGGACTTCGGAGGCCTAAATTAATGTATGAATACAACTTCAAAAAGAAGTTGCTTAGATTTTACCTGTTGACCTACACACAAAAGTCGTTCTTCTTTAGGAAGAACGACTTTTGTTTTTGCGATCTGATTTTATTAGTACCCTGGATTTTGTACCATATTCATGTTCAACAGCATTTCTATTTGAGGTATTGGCATCAGCTTCTGATAAGATGGAATACTTAAGCTGGATTCTGCCAGGTTATTGCGTTTCAAAAAGGCAAAAAATATACCTTCATTATTTAGATCATCCTTTATCTCTTCCTGCAATAGTGCTAAAACATTGATTTCATTTGGAGAAAGAGTTGTTTTTCCATTTCTAACGCGTACTAGATTCAATAGGGAAATAGCTTCTTCTTTATTGTTTAATTTCAGATTGACTTCTGAAGCGAGAAGGATAACATCCGTATACCTAATCAGACTACGATAATTTCCTTTTCCATATAAATTATAATCATTAGGCTTCGTAATCGCTGAAGATTGATCGTAATCAGTTCCTATCATACTTTCATTTGCAGTGGTGTGAACCTCTGACTTATTGGCTAGTTTATACTGTTTACTATCTATAATCTGACTCAGGTACTTTTTAGCAAGGGAATAATTACCATTGTCAGCAGCTATTCTCGCTATAACAATTTTAGCCACATAGGTTTCCCTTTCAGTACTTCCTAAGTTTTGAATAGCTTCTTCCAGGCCAGCGATTAATGATTGGGATATTTCAGTTGCTTTAGTCCTGGCAGGTGGGCTTGTAAAATTTTTAAAATTCTCTGGATTCACAAAAGGGACATCTCCCCAAAAATTCATCAGAACCCAGTAATTATAAGCAAAGTATGGATAGATTTTATACTTATATGATTTAAGAGAAGATGACTTCGATGCATAATCCATTATTGTATTTGCCATTCCGATACTTTTATACAGACCTGAAAATGAACTGGCAATATTAGGATTGTTGGAATTAACTCTATGCAGATAAAAATCATTTTGCGGCAATCCAGAAACTGTTTTAGTATATAATCCTTCGAGTTTGAAATATTCTTCTGTTGCCTTGGTCGTTCCTACTAACAAAGCGCTAAAAGCAGCCTGGAATTCCTGTTCTGTTGTGAAATGGGTATCTCCGCTTGTTTCAGATTTTCCTTTTAGCTCTACTGTAAAGACCTTATCGACAGAGAAGTCAGCTAAAGTTGTATTCAGCGCTTTATATCGATTTTTCATGTTATCAGAGATGTTTTTCGCATTTAAATCCTCTAAACCCTGTTTTATCGTTTGCTTTAAAGGCTCCTCTATTAGACCGTCGTTATCCAGATCTGAAGATATGATACTCAAAAGTTCCGTTAACCTTGCATTATCTGATTGAGAGATCTTTAACAATGCAGCTGAAATACCTAATAAAATATTAGCGTTTTCATCGTTCTTTGTCAATGAAACTAATTCACTGCTCGTTGTAGGTGTGATTTTCACAAAGAAGCTAGCGTAAAGTTCAGCTAGTGCTTGTTTCTTTGCTTCAGCAAGAGTTTTTTTCTCTTTCTTCATTAAAGACCTAACCCTTTTCTCTTCAAGGTGGCTCAGTACATTTACATTGATAGATTTGTTATTCGTAATGTCAGCAATCGCATTTAATGTGACTTGTGAGGAAGAAAGACTGCCGGTTACTTCGTTGAAGTAATAACCATTTACCGACAATTGAACATAATTAGATGCCAAGTCAATATCAGGTAAAGAGAAGGCACCCTTATCGTCTGATATTTCTGACTTGAAAGTGCGGCCTGTTGGAGTCAGGTCTGAATTAAGTTCATAGACTGTTACTACAGATCCACGGACAAAAGGACCTTTCTCTACAGCTCCCTGAATAGTAGTTTTTTGATGTGGTTCATTGATGGGCTCGTTTTTTTTGGAGCAGGATAGGAGGAAAGTTATTGTAAATAACAACACAAAAGATCGGATAATCTGGTTGGTAAAGAGCGTCATAGTGAATTTTTTTACTGCAAAAGTATACAAAATATTGATTCTTTGTTTTCAAGTATATTAAAAAGAAGAAACAAGGCTAAGTAAGGATTGAAATATTAAAAATTATATTTAAAATTGACCAGGTTATCAAAGATCAAAATCCGGCTGGTATTGATTTTTTTATTGATGTAATCACTTTATTAAAACATGGATAATATATTTAACAACAGTGTAGTTTTTATTACAGGGGCAGATGGGGGAATAGGTAAGGCATTTGTGGCGGAGCTTTTAAATCGGGAGGTAAAGAAAATCTATGTTGCCGGTATAAATACCAAGGCGCTTGAAGACTTAAGTTTGGTTAATCCGGATCTAATTTTCCCTATAAAATTGGATGTTACCAATACTGTGGAAGTCAGGCAATGTGTTGAACATTGCATGGATACAACCATCCTTATTAATAACGCTGGGGTTGAATTAAAAGCAAGTTTCCTTGAAGAAAAATCTGCTGCAAAAGCGCAATTTGAAATGAATGTGAACTACATTGGACCGGTAGATTTATGCAACCAGTTTCTGCAGCTGCTAAAAGCAAATTCAAATCCTGCGATTGTGAATATGCTTTCTATAGGCAGTTTGGTTTTAATTAAAAACATCAGTACTTACTGCGCTTCTAAGATGGCTTTGCACTTATTTACACAAGCGATCAGAGAAGAACTAGTCAATGAAATTAAGGTTTTTGGCGTGTATGCAGGATATGTTGATACCTCAATGGTTTCAGATGTTTTGGTTGATAAAATTTCACCAGGGGACTTGGTAAGAAACATTTTTAATGAGATGGTCTTGAATGTTCTTGATATATTTCCTGATGAGATGTCTAAGCAATTTGTGAATAGTAATAAATTGAAAATAGATAATTTTAACAATTAAAGCTGGAATACCTTAATTGTTTGGGTTGCTAAACTCCTTAAGATGCGCTAATAACGCCTGATAGTAATTTTCCAGGGAGTCTGGATTGGTATTTAGAAAAAGGTATGGCTCTATGAGTTCCAGCTCCATGAGGTTTAACGCTCCATTCACAATAAGGCCATCCACTCTTGCATAAAGGCATCCTTCCGCAAATTGTGTTACATAAGCCTGAGCTTCTAGAATATGTTTTGCTGCGGTATCCGGGGTATTGACGCTACCTCCATAATAATGTTGAACTCTGAACTCCCCGTCTTTTGGTACTTTTAATAAGCAATGGCTAAACTTTCCATTAAAGAATAGGAATGACCATTCACCTTCAAAAATCTCTTCCATAAAGGGCTGAACGATAAAAGCATTTTCTTTTAGCAGTTGATTGATCTGTTGCTGATGCTCAGTGAAATTAGCCACTGTAAGGACATAAGTATCTCTGGCTCCTGCACTCACGCAAGGTTTGATAATTAATTTAGCGACATTAAATGAGTCTAGTAGGGGCTCTAACTCAAGGTGACTACCTTTCTCAAGGAACAAAGAACGAATGACAGGTAAACCTGCATCAGCAATTTCCTGCAGGTAATGCTTATCCATATTCCACCTTACTTTATCAATAGGGTTGAGTAATTGAATACCTAAAGATTCCAATTGGTTGAGCCATTGCTGAAAGTCAGCAAGGTGTTCCGTATAATCCCATGGGGATTTTAAGAGTGCTAAGTTGTATTTCCCCCAATCTACTAATGGATCATTCCATATGACGCGTTCTATAGAAAGGCCTTTGTCTAATAGGAAATTAAGGAGTGTTAATTCTTCATCTTCAGTAGTTGAAGTATATATTTCTTGAATGTGGTAGGAAACGTAGGCAATTTTAGTCATTGAATTTTGTTTGTTGGGTAAACAATTTGCTCGCGGCTACTTTTAGATTTTTGAAAGACCTTGAAAGTAGTCCTTTAGGGGGAGCTGTGGTTTTGTTAGACAAGTTTTTGAAGAATCCGGCAAATGCACGATAGGCTATTACATCCGGAACCATTTCCGTTTCAACTGACAAAGGAGATGAGGTTAGTTCCACATCGAAATGATCGTTAGTTCCGCAATGCGTTCCACTGGCATCGTGGCCAATATTCTTAACTAAAGATTGACCGGGATAAAGGGTTAGCTTATCAGCGAGAAAGGCCGAAGCATACCATCGGATATCCCAAACCTTGGTTTTACCTAGGGCCTGCTCTTCTAATGCCTTGAAGTAAGGGTATGTATGGTCAAAATCGAATTCTTTCTGACGGCCCTGAGTTAGCATCTTGTCCATGAGTTTTGTGCCATCAGGCTCGAATAAGTCCCATCCTCTTTTCCAGGTTGCCCAGCCCCAGCAATCAGCACCCTTCAAAAAGAAGACTTCTTTCATTTTTTGTTGAACAGGGTAGACATAGCCATGTATCGAAATCACCTCTTCTTTATGTTCATAGTAATCAAGCGCATCATTCATGAATTTTAGAAACCATGGGGAAGTCACCAGGTCATCTTCCACTACAATCGCTTTTCCACGTAAATTGATAACCTCGGTTACCCCTTGGATGATATTATCATCAACGCCAAGGTTGCTTTCGCGATAACAAATGTGAACGTTTTTAAAACCGGTTATGCCAGGTAAATAATTTCTGAGCGCTGTCACTTTTTCCAGCGCATCGTCATTCCTTGGAGCATCTGCATAGATGTACAAATCACTTTCTTTTGATAAGCTATTTTCTTTTAAAGCAGCAATGACCTGTTGGGTATGTGATAAACGATTATATACAAAAAGTACGATAGGTGCCTTGGTATTCATTGTGCTGATTCGAATTTGAAGATCTTTTGATGCCTGGAATGATGGTCTAAAAATAAGAGGTTTTAATGAGATTCCTATTATAGAAAAAGGCAGCTCTTTTCTGAATTAGAAAGAGCTGCCTTTGGTGGCAATTGATTTACCTGTTGTAGGCTTCTATGGCTTGCTCCATATACCTTGATTTGGATACATCTACCGCATATCCACCCGCTACAAGACCGACACCAAGCCCCATTAAGACGTAAGCAGGGGTTACATTTGTATCTTTGAACTGAGAGCCAAAACCAGGTCGCTTTTCAAGGACTTCTGGTTTTAGGAAAATAGCACAACCTGAAATTATTGCTGCTCCGGCTGTAGCGTACATGATTTTACTAATGACTGACCTCTTTTTGTAAGTGTTTAGAAACTTCATGCTCTCAGGATGCCCGGCCAGGTCATTTTTTAGATTTCTGTACTTTAGTTTTTTGAGATCTCCGAAACCTTTGTTGTAATACATTGACATTGCCATGGGATTAGCGCTGTGATTCTCGTGTCTGTGGTGCCAATCATATGCGTAAGGATCATAAGATCTTTCCTGAAAAACATTGATTTTCCCTTCTATAATTCTTTCGGAGAATTCAGCATCTCGCATGAAGGTTAGCTTTCGGGTATTGGCAAAGAAGCCATTTTCATTGTTAAAGAATTTTACCTGATCTGCCGGTACACGGCGGGAATCTACTCTAAGTTGCCAGTAACCTGAGAAATCAGGCCTCAGTTGAATTTTGTCTGCATAAATGATAGAATCAGAATAGAGGTAGAGATAGTTTTTAGAATTCTGCACCTGGGATTGGGCAGTTAGCGCATAGCAAGCCATAACGCTGAAGAGTAATTTTTTCATAGCGGTTAAATATTTGTGTGTGTATGAAATCAACACAAATTTTAACCCAAAAAATGCTTTGTAAACAACAAGATACAGAGCGGATCTTAAGATGATTATGGGTTATTATATCAAGATATCTTGATATAATAACCCATAATTAATTCTTATAAATCGTATTCTTTTTCAACTACTTTTAAAATCAGGTCTTTAACCGTGATTCCTTGTTGTGCGCCAAGAATCTTCAAGGCTTTTAAAGCACTTTTTTTAAGCCTTAATGGATAAGTAACGGTTTCGTCTTCTGCTAGAGGAGTTTGTTTTTCTCCTTTAGCTACGGTAGTTTCTTTTGAAGGAGAATTGAACAATGCGGAAACACCGCCTAAGTTCTTATTGTTATCCTCTATACCACCCAGATTTTTCTTTGCCATAACTTTATAATTTAACTAAAATTTCTTCTGTAAGATTTTCATAATCTACAGCACCATTAGATAATGGAGCATATTCGAATACATCCACACCTTTTAACTGCGCTTCTATTAAAGCTACGTTTACTCTGATGGAAGTTTCAAATAATTTATCACTGAAGTATTTCTTGATACTATCTGTGATTTGTTCGGTGATCACTCTTCTAGGATTGATCTTGGTGATAAATACGCCACCAATCGTGAGGTTCTCATTGTAATGGGTTCTTACATCGGAGATAATAGAAACCAGACGATCGATTCCTCTATAGGCAAAATATTCTGCTTCCAATGGGATCAATACCGTGTCTGCAGCAACCAATGCGTTTACGGTGAGCATTCCTAAAGCCGGGGCACAGTCTATCAAAATGTAATCATATTTTCCATCTACTGCTTTCAACAGTCTTTTCAAAATGGTTTCCCTGCCGAGTCTGGATACCAGCTCGATCTCTGCGCCTAATAGGTCCAGAGAAGAAGGTACAATATCTAAATATTCTGAGATTTTTTCAATGGGAAGTGGTGTGTCATTTTTGATACTGTCATAAATCGACACCTTAACATCTCTGAATCCTAAGCCTTCAGTTAAGTTGGATTGTGGGTCAATATCAATTAGTAATGTTCTTTTGTTCGCACGAGCTAAACCGGCGCCAATATTTAAGGTAGAAGTTGTTTTTCCTGTACCACCTTTATGATTTATAACAGCTATAATCTTCATGTCAATATATCCTTTATACGATACGCAATGATACTAAGATATATTGATGTGGAGATATCTTAATGCTGTTTTTAATCCCTTAATCTGTGTTTTTTGGCCTTATTTATTGATTTTGAGGGAGATAATATTTTTTTTTCGCTGTATTAAGCGAGGTGTAAATATATCTAGATATCTATTGATATTTAGAATCAATAGATATTCAACCTGATCTAATTAAATTTGACTGCTGATTAATTGGCCATTGGTAAGGTGAACCAGAAGCTACTACCTTCTTCTAATACACTTTCTACGCCGATTTGCCCATTGTGTTGTTTGATGATTTCCGCACAGATATAAAGTCCCAGGCCTAAGCCGGTATACTGGCTACCTGAATTATCTGCACGATAATAGCGATCAAAGATGTAGCGTAATTTTTCTGGTTGTATCCCCGGACCGCGGTCAATAACGGAGACTTTTGCCATGCCATCTGCTTTTTCAATCCGGATACGAATCTCTTTTGATTGGGCTGCATATTTTATTGCATTATTGAGGAAGTTGACTACAATCTGTTCAATCCTCATCGCATCTGCATAAACGGCTATATCAAGATCTCCTTCTGTTTCAATAGAATATATGCCATCTGCAGTTAAATCATGGTAACAGTCTTTCAGGATGCTGGACAGGATAAAGTTCTCCTGACTGATGTGCAGCTGTCCCTGGTTTGCTTTGCTGGAATTTAGTAAATCTTCGACCATTGCATTCACCTTCCCCAGGCTTTTATTGGCCTGGACAACCAGCTTGGACAACATCCCTGTAGCAGGTGGGTTGTCTTTTATACGATCTAGTAATTGCAATGATGCTTTTAAACTAGTGATGGGTGTTTTCAGCTCATGACTGGCAATAATGATGAAATCATCTTTTTGTTGTTGCAATAAACGTAGCTCCTGGATGTCTGTTGCGGTGCCTACCCAAAGCTCCAATTGGCCCGATTGATTTTTAACGGGCATTAAGCGAATGAGGTGCCATCTGTAAAGTTCATCTATTCGTTTGATGCGGATTTGAAATTCACCACCTTCCTTTGTATTCAAAATTGAACGGAACTGATCTATGCTGATATCGAGATCTTCTGCATGTATCACGGATCTAAACCCGAACATCCGACTTTTCTTAATGTCGATGCCGGTATAGTCAAAACATCGCTGGTTATAGAAGACCACATCACCTTTAACTGTATTTGTCCAGGCGAGTTGTGGAATGGTTTCCATCATGCTGCGGAATCGGCTTTCACTTTCGGCAAGGGCTTTTGTCCGCTGCGTTACGCGGTCTTCCAGCTCCTGATTCAAGAGGGAAAGCTCTTCATTGATGGTTTTTAATTTTTCATCAGCTAACAACTTTTCTTTCCTGATCTGCGTGTCATTTAAAGCCCTGTTGATTTTGGTTGATAAGGTGAAGAGCTTGTTTTTTGACACATAATCCGTTACCCCAGCCTTAATCAGCTTAACTGCATTTTCTTCCCCGATGATACCAGATACGATGATAAAAGGAATATCCGGGTAATGCTCTTGTTTGATATGGAAAGCACTCTCCGCATCAAAAGAAGGTAGAGAATAATCTGATAATATAAGGTCCGGAGAAAAACGATGAAGTGCCTGCTCAAATGTTGTGCGTGTTTGAACAACTTCTGTTACAAAAATAAGGTCAGATTTTTTTAATTCCCTTTGCAGGAGATCAGCATCACTTTCATTGTCCTCAACAATGAGTATTCTAAGATTCGTAGCCATTATTTACACGACATAATTATAATTGGAGAGCTGAAATTTGGTGTTAATGCGCGGATTGACTTAATGCCAACCAATATAATCCGATCTCTTTTACAGCTTTGAAAAAGTTATCACTGTCCACCGGTTTTACAATATAACTGTTTGCGCCCAATTGGAAGCATCTCTCTATATCAGGACCTTCATTGGATGAAGTTAACATCACGACTGGAATGGATTTAAGGTTTGGATCAGATTTGATCTTTTCCAATACCTGGACACCTGAAATCTTCGGCATTTTTAAATCCAGCAGGATCAGTTTTGGATACTCCTTGTCGCTTCTGGAAGCATAGTCTCCTCTACAGTATAGGAAATCGAGTGCTACAGCACCGTCAATTACATGAAGTAGCTTATTGGTTACTCCACCTTTTTTCAGCGCACGGATGGTGAGTGCAGCATCGTCGGCACTATCTTCTACAAATAAAATTTCAATATTGTGGTAGCTCATTTTCTTTATGTTAATGGTTTACGCTGAGTAAGCTAAAATAAAAGCAAGACCCTTCGTTTAATGTTGATTCGGCCCAGACTCTTCCCTGATGTCTTTGAACAATCCGGTGTACAATGGCGAGGCCGATACCAGTACCCTCAAATTCTTCCTGTGAATGTAAGCGCTGAAAAACTCCGAAAAGCTTGTCGTAATATTCCATGTCAAATCCGGCACCGCTATCTTTTACATAATATACAATATGTTGGTCTTCCTGGTAGGCACCGATTTCAATCTTCGTTTTTTCTTTGTAACGTGAGTATTTAATGGCATTAGAAATCAGATTGATCCAAACTTGTTTAATCAGTGATTTATCGCCCTGAGCGCCTGGAAGTTTAGCGATATTAAATTCGGGTAGGTTTTCCTCTTCTTCAAATACGAATTCATTTTTAACCGTATTGACGAGGTCATTCATGTCGATTGCTGAAACAGTCACCTGTTTTCTTCCCAGTTTGGAGAAGGCCAGCAGGTCGTCAATCAATTCGCCCATCTTTTTTGAATTGTTAATGATCGATTGCAGGATTTTTATTCCATCAGCGTCCAGTAGTTCTCCATAATCTTCTACAATGATTTTTGTGTAACCATTGATGGCACGGATTGGGGCCCGTAAATCATGAGATACGGAATAGGAGAATGATTCCAATTCTTTGTTTACAGATTCTAGCTGTGCAGTACGTTCAATAACTTTTTGCTCTAATTCGTCATTCAGTTTACGAATGTCATCTTCGGCATTTTTAAGTTCTCTATTGGCAATGCTCAATTCTTCTGCTCTCTTTTCTTTCTCTTTGTTTTGAAAGGCGAGTTCTTTATTGGCGATGATTAGCTCTGCAGCACGGTTTTCTTTTTCTTCATTTTGAAAAGCAAGCTCTTTGTTGGCAATAATCAGCTCTGCTGCTCTTTTTTCCTTTTCTTCATTTTGGAAGATCAGTTCTTTGTTGGCTATTGCTAATTCTGCGGCACGGTGTTCTTTTTCTTCATTTTGAAAAGCAAGTTGTTTATTGGCAATTGCTAATTCTGCAGCACGGTGTTCTTTTTCTTCAATTTGAAAAGCAAGTTCTTTATTTGCTATCACTAATTCTGCGGCGCGGTTTTCTTTCTCTTCATTTTGAAAAGCAAGTTCTTTGTTGGCAATGATCAACTCTGCGGCGCGGTTTTCTTTCTCTTCATTTTGAAAAACAATCTCTCTGTTCGCAATAATCAATTCATCGGAATCGTTTTTTTTCATGTCCTTATTAAAAGGTATAGGTTGAAAATAAAAATGGGAATAAGAAAAGAATGGGGGTATTGGGTAAGGGAAGGAATCGCTTTTCTTTGATATTTTATAAAGCTAACATAATAAAGCGGTACCCTATTATATGTGAGGATAAATCGTACAAACAATCGTACAATGGCTGATAGTTAGAGGGCTGGAAAAACGAAGAGCTTGTTTGGAGGGTTACAGCTTTTCTTTGATGGCTGCACGTTCAAGTTTCATTTGCTCGTTTTCAGGTGCGAGCATCAAGCCTTCATCATATTGCGCTATTGCTTCTTTATAGGCACCCAATTGTGCCAACACATTGCCGAATCCATGGTATATTTCCGGGTCTTTTGGATCGAGTAACCAGGCTTGATTTAAACGGTACATTGCTGTTTTGAGGTCTCCTTTATGTGCATAATCCAGGCCCCATCTGGAATGAACATATGCCGCACGTTCTTTGCTGCCAAATTGCTCGGTTACGGCTTTAATAAACCGTTGGTCGATCTCTAAATGGGCTTTTGTTTTAACCACACCACTATATTTAGGTAATAATCTGATGTCAGATTTCGCATGATTTTTCCACTGTTCATACTCCGTTGCAGTGTTACAGGATAACGCAAACAAAGAGATACTGGAGATCATGATGATCCTAAATATAGACTGGAATGATTTCATACGGAAATTTACTTGCGGTAATACTACGGTTTTACAACCAATTCTTCGGCTGTCAGACAGAAAAATAGATTCTGCAACTGGTGAACGTATAATAATTTATAGTCTAACATGGCAATTTCTCCATCCATAGGTTGGAAGTCGTCACTTAAGACAAATTGATGTCCATTTTTCTTTTCCAGTACGTAAGTGATTTCAATGCCTTCTTCATATTCAAAATCGAATTTCTCGAAGCCAAATTTAGTCAGCCATTCTGCCGTTAGTTTTATAGGCTCCATTAATCCTGCCGAATCAATATCAGATCCATATGGTATTTGCTCCGGGTGACCATGATCTAGTGTATAATTTCCTATTCTTAATTCGCTTGATTCCATAATCCGTTCTTTGGCCGCAAAATTAGGATAATTAAACCTTAATCCATATTTTGATTTAAAGCGGTGTTTTATTGAAAATAAATCCTGATCAAAAACAAGATTTTACCTGGAATAGCAATTGTTATTACTTTTAGTTATGACTTATAACTTTATGTATTTATGTGATCAGGAGAATTAATGCCACTTTTGGTTACCAAATCAGCTATTGTGAGCGAAGAAACTAAACCTAACCAGACCCATAAAACCCTTATTTATACGGCGAAATCCATCGTATTAGTTTCTCTGTTGTTTATTTTATGCAGTCTGATTGGAATTAGTGTTTGTTATTGGAAAGACAGTCCTGATTTACGGAATACGACAAATCAGGCTGTTGTAGCTGTAGAGGCTACTAAATCTCTGATAAAAGCGAATCCGATCCCGGCGGATGCCTGGAAATCTCCGGAAGAAAGCACGATCCCTGCTGATGAATATGGCAATATGATCCGTTACGGAAGAGAACTCGTAAAGAACACCGCACAATATTTTGGACCAAATGGTTCTGTAGCCAGGATTAGCAATGGTATGAATTGTCAGAATTGTCATTTGGAAGCCGGAACGAAAACTTTTGGCAACAATTACTCCGTGTTTTTTGCCAGTTACCCCAAAAAGAGTGCGCGCTCCGGTAAAATGGCTGAAGCCACCGAGCGTATTGCAGATTGCTTTCAGCGCAGCCTAAATGGAAAAGTTCCTGACCTATCAGGAAAAGAAGTGCAGGCGATGCTCGCGTATATGAAATGGCTAGGATCAGAACAGGAGAAAGGAAAGAAAGCATTTGGTTCAGGCACGGAAAAGCTGAAATATATGGACAGAGCTGCAGACCCACAAAAGGGGCTTTTGGTTTACCAGAATAAATGTCAGAGTTGCCATGGACAAGATGGGGCTGGGGTAAGGACTGAAGACCAATTGGCTTATGTTTATCCGCCTTTATGGGGGAAGCATAGTTACAATGATGGCGCAGGGATGTATAGGCTGAGTAATTTCGCTGGTTTTGTGAAAAATAACATGCCCTTTGGGATAAGTTATCCGGATGCTCAACTTACAGACGAAGAGTCCTGGGATGTAGCTGCATTTGTGAATTCCCAGCCCAGACCACATAAAGCGCAAAAAGAGGATTATCCTGATCGTACTAAAAAACCAATTGATGCCCCTTATGGTCCTTATCTAGACGGGTTTTCTGAACAGCAACATAAATACGGCCCTTTTTCTCCAATAGTTTTGGCGCTGAAAGAACTTGAAAGCGGAAGCGATCATTGAGGCATACCTTCTACCATTTATCCCTAAAATATGAAAATCTTAAGACCACTGTGTTTTGCGGCAATTGCCCTGATTTCTTTAACCTCTGAACTGCATGCGCAGGAACATCGGTTTGATCCACCATGGAATACCCCGCCGGAAAGTAAAGTCCAGTTTACAGTCCCTGGTATAGACAATGTACCTGACCTTTTTGGAGATATCAATGACCCTCAGCTGGTCGTGTTTTTCGCAGGGAACCAGTTTATGGTGATTGATGAACTGATCGCCGCCTTTAAGAAAAAACATCCCCAATACCAGCGGATCTTTGCAGAGACACTTCCTCCGGGAATTTTGGCTAAGCAAATTGCCACTGGGAGTATTGTGATTGGGAATATGAGGATTACTTTGAAGCCCGACGTTTATACTGCCGGTAAGAGCAGAATAGAACAAACTCCGGAATGGTTTAGTAAAACACAGGTTTATGCCAAAAACAGACTGGCGATTATGGTGCAGAAAGGCAATCCTAAAAAAGTAAAAGGATTAAAAGACCTTGGTCGGAAAGACTTAAGAATAGCCATGCCTAATCCGGATTTTGAGGGAATAGGAAAAAGAATTGAAGAAGCTTATGTAAAAGCGGGAGGCGAAGCCTTAAAAGAGCGTGTGATGAAAACTAAAGTGAAAGACAAGAGTACCTACCTGACTCAGATCCATCACCGACAATCTCCGATGCGCATTTTATATGACCAGAGCGACGCTGCTCCGGTATGGTTTACAGAAGCTTATTATCAAAAAATGTTAGGTCATCCTGTAGAAATGATTGAGGTCCCGGAAACTGAAAATATCCGCTCTCAATACCTTGCTGGACAGCTTAAAAATGCTCCACATCCGGAAGCAGCAAAAGATTTTATGGATTTCCTGGTAGGGGCAGAGGCCAGCGCCATTTATAAAAAATTCGGCTTTGAGCTGCCTTAAATGGCCGGATCTTTGCTTATTTTTGTAGGTATAGGAAAAATACGTTTAATGTTTCTGTTGAGGAAAACCTGAACAGGGCATATAAAGCGTTGGTACTTAATGGAAATTAGGTTCTTTACTTAAAAAACAAAAATTATGAAAAAGGCAATCTTCGCTATCTTGATCTCTTTATCAGCTTTAACATCTTGTAAAATGATGAATAAAGGACAACAAAACACATCCGAAAATGCTGCAGCAGCAAAATTAAGCGGCAATTGGGAGTTAAATTACATTACAGGTGTAAGGATCGCTTTTACTGGTTTATATCCAGGAACAAAGCCAAGTATTGATATCAATGCAGCGGCTAATGAACTAAGCGGAAATACCAGCTGTAATTCTTTTGGTGCTAAACTAGAAGTAAAAGGTAGCAAATTGAAAGTGGATTTATCAGCATCTCCGATGACGATGAGACACTGTGAGGGTGAAGGTGAAATGAGATTCCTTGAAATGCTTAAAAAAGTAGATGCCTACACTTTAGATGGTAACACACTAACCTTAATGATGGGTGATGTTCCAGCAATGAAGTTCACAAAAAAATAGTATTTCCTTTATTGCCATTCCGGCAATAACAGCTGATAGAAAGCTTTTTACCGCTTAAGGGTAAATTTTTTAGGCTTTTAATCGTTCAAATGAATATAAGTTCACACTTTTGTGGAACTTATATTCATTTATCATTAGCGCAATACCACAAAGATTGAAGCAAGTAGAAGAAAAACCTGAAGGGCAAAAGCTTCAAAGGGGGTTACAAAACAGACATATCCAACTGATCGCCCTTGGCGGTGCAATAGGAACCGGTTTATTTCTAGGTATCGGTTCTGCTGCGGTTTTAGCAGGTCCATCCGTAATTTTAGGTTATGCCCTGGCAGGGATTATCGCCTTCTTTATCATGCGCCAACTAGGCGAAATGGTAGTAGAAGAACCTGTCTCAGGAAGTTTCAGCCACTTTGCTTTTAAGTATTGGGGTTCTTTCGCAGGCTTTGCCTCCGGATGGAATTACTGGGCATTGTACATTCTGGTGAGCATGTCTGAATTGACAGCAATCGGGATCTATGTGCATTTCTGGTGGCCGGAAATACCTCTGTGGACTTCCAGTCTTTTCTTTTTCATTGTTATTAATGCCTTGAACCTTACTTCTGTAAAAGTTTATGGGGAAGTTGAGTTTTGGTTTTCTATTATAAAAGTAGTAGCTATTATCGCAATGATCGTTTTTGGCGCCTATTTATTGGTAAGTGGCAGCGGTGGAGAACAAGCCAGCGTACAAAACTTATGGAATGATGGTGGTTTCTTTGCGAAAGGTTGGTTTAGTGGGGATGGAAAAGGAGGTTTTCAAGGCTTATTTGCTGCGATTGCCTTAATCATGTTCTCTTTCGGCGGACTGGAACTCATTGGAATTACTGCTGCTGAGGCGGAAAATCCAGAAAAAACCATTCCTAAAGCAACCAATCAGGTGATCTACCGTATTTTGATTTTCTATGTAGGAGCGCTAGTTATTTTGTTCTCTTTGTCGCCATGGAAAAATATTACCACTGATAGTAGTCCATTTGTTATGGTGTTTGAAAGCCTGAAAGGTTTTGAAATCAATGCCTTTGGAAAAACGATATACTTTACCAGTATCATTGCGAATGTATTGAATCTGATCGTGCTTACTGCCGCGCTTTCTGTGTACAACAGTTGTGTATACAGTAATAGCCGGATGCTTTTCGGCCTTGCCGAACAAGGAAATGCACCCGCTTTCTTATCGAAACTTAACAAGAATCATGTGCCAATTAAAGCAATTCTGGTTTCCAGTCTTTTTGCGGCAATTTGTATTATCATCAATAAACTGATTCCTGAAAAAGCATTGGAAATACTGATGTCGCTGGTGGTTTCTTCTTTGATTATCAATTGGCTGATGATTAGTATTACGCATTTGAAATTCAGGAAAGCTAAAGATGCAGCATTGGTGAAGACTAAGTTCCCTTCTTTTATTTATCCTCTGTCTAATTATATCTGTCTGATTTTTCTACTGGGGATTTTAGTCATCATGTGGATCACCGGAATGAAACTCTCCGTAGAATTGATTCCAGCATGGATTCTTCTTCTGTATATCTGCTATGTATTGGTCAATAAAAGGAAACAAAAACTAAAGCAAGTAAAAGGGCAATAGCAGATTATTTCTGTACATTTAGGTATCAGTCATCAGTCGAAATGATTGGTTTAATATGCCCTAATGAAGCTCAAAAAAACGCTTATTCTTATCGGAACTACGCTGGTCTTCCTGATCATAGCTACGTTTATTGCTTTTAAAATCAGTCCCTGGCCATATTCAATGCTGATCAGGTATGTTTTTAACAAGGAGGGAATAAAAGTAAATGAAAACCTGGTAAAACGGCTGCAGACTGGAGTTTCAGAAATATTAGACCAGCAATATATCCCTGAGGATAAGTCGGCTAAACTGGATGTTTATTATCCTTCAACAGCGGCTGAGACAGGACAAGTTCTGCCCGTAATCGTATGGATTCATGGTGGTGGTTGGGTTGCAGGAAGCAAAGATCAAATGAGTAGTTACTGCAAGATATTAGCTGCTCAGGGCTATACAGTGGTAGCGATCGATTATACCTTGGCTCCGGAGGGAAATTATCCTTTACCCTTGCAGCAAACCCAACGTTCAATTCAGTACCTGCTGGCTAATGCCAGGCGTTTCCATATGGATACGAGTCGTTTCATTCTTGCCGGAGATTCTGCTGGTGCCCATATTGCCGCGCAATCTGCTAATATCATTTACAATAGTGATTATTCCACATTATTGGGAATTAAACCTGCTATTCAAGGAAAGAACTTGCTGGGATTACTGTTGTATTGTGGTCCTTATGATATCAGTTTAATTGATCAGTCAGGAGATTTTTCAGGATTCTTAAAAACCATTTTATGGGCTTATAGCGGTCAAAAGGACATCAATAGCGAGGTTTTTAAAACGGCATCTGTGATCAATTACATTTCTAAAGACTATCCTCCAACTTTTATTTCTGTTGGAAATGGGGATCCTTTATTACCTGCTTCTCTTGCTTTGGCCAGAAAATTGACTAAAGTAGGTGTTCCAGTAGATTCTTTGTTTTTTAAGCCTGATTATCATCCTCAATTGCCTCATGAGTACCAATTTAATCTGGATACTGAAGCTGGGGAATTGGCCCTTCAGCGGTCTCTGGTATTTCTTAAAAAGGTAACTGGGCAATAGGGTTGGCAATTTTATGGTTGCACATTCTAATATGAAACAAGCCTTTCTCTGGTAAAGCGATAGGTTTTGATACATTTGAGAACATTTACCCCTAGTTCAACCTCCATTGAAACCGAATATTACCTTCGATGCTTTTTATAAAGCGGGACCTCCAATTTTAGTATTGAAGCCGGATCCGCCATATTTTACGATCATAGAAGCTAACGATGCTTATCTGAACGTAACTTCCACTACGTTAAAAGATTTGGTAGGCCGACCCATTCTCACCGCATTTCCTCAAAATCCAAATGATAGGGTGTCTAAAAATACAGAGGTATTTTATAATAGCCTGCTGACCGTGTTGGAAACCAAAAAACAGCATGTATTGAGCATTCTAAAATATGATATTCCGATTAGAGGAACGGAGGAGTATGAAGTGAAATATTGGATGGTGACCAATTACCCGGTCCTTGATGACCAGGGGAATGTGGCTTATATTGTTCATACCAATGTTGATGTGACCTCCACCTATGAATTTGTCAAAAAGGAAAGGATAGAAATAGAGGTGGAAGAATGGACGAATAAGCACCTTCGCGAGTTTTTTGCCCATGCCCCAGTGGCAATTGCTATGCTCAAAGGAAGAGATTTAAAAGTAGAATTGGCTAATTCGCTGATGTTGGAAGTATGGGGTAAATCACAACAGATTATCGGTAAAAGGATGTCGGACGTACTTCCAAATACGATTAAATTGGAAGTCCTCAGCTTGATTAGCCAGACTTATTGTACCGGACGCTCTCATTACAAAGAAGACATTAAAATGCTGCTTGCAAGGGAAGGTTCCTTAGAGGAGGCTTATTTTAATATGGTCTATCATCCGCTAAGGGATAGTTCAGAGCGCGTATGTGGTGTTATTATTATGGCGGAGGAAGTTACTGAACAAGTAAATAGCAAAGCTGAATTATTGCAGGAACAACAAAGAAGCAGGCTGGCTATTGAAGCCGCCGACCTTGGTGTGTTCGATATGGATGTAGAGAGTGGGGTGCTGAAATGCGACCTGCGTTGTAAGGAGATCTTTGGAATAGGTGATGGTGATGTTTATGATCAGGCCAGAGAATTTATGAATGTGCTCCATGATGATGATAGAAACAGGTTAATTAAACTCATGAGGAATGCATTTAAAAGACCCTTGATCAATGGGGATTATGACGTGGAATTCCGTACTGTGAGTACCGTTAGTCAGCAGCTGAGGTGGGTGAGGGCGAAGGGCAAGTTGTTTTTTAATACGCAGGGAATGCCAGGTAGGTTTATTGGGACAGTTCTGGATAATACCCGTCAAAAAAGAGAAGAACAGCTTAAAAATGATTTCATTGCCATGGTTAGTCATGAGTTGAAAACGCCATTAACCTCTCTGAAAGCCTATGTTCAACTGATGAAAAGAGTAGAGAAAAAAGAGACGGATACGATGACTTTTGAAACTTTGGAAAAGGCGGATACTCAGGTGAATAAAATGGTCAGTATGATCAATAGTTTTTTGAATATTTCCAGATTGGAAGCTGGTGGCATTGTGATCGAGAAATCAGCGTTTGAGTTCAATACATTAATCATGGAAGTGATTGAAGAGGTTAAAGCGATTGTAGATCCTCATGTGATTACTTTTAATGGTGGCGAGGAATTGTGGCTTACCGGCGATCGGAATAAAATTGGTCAGGTGTTGACGAATTTGCTCAGCAACGCGGCAAAATATTCTCTTCATAACAGAGACATCAGCCTGGATTGCTGTAGAAAAAACACAAGGGCGCAGGTTTCTGTCAGAGATCGGGGAATGGGGATCCGAGAAACGGACCTTCCTTACCTGTTTACAAGGTTTCAACGATTTGAAAGTGCCGATACCAAAAATATCTCCGGTTTTGGGATTGGATTGTATTTATGTTCTGAGATAGTGAAAAGCCATAATGGGAAAATCTGGGCAGAGAGTGAATTCGGCCGGGGAACTACCATGTATTTTGAATTGCCTATCAAATGATGAAATTAGATCCTTCCTATGGAAGGTGGCGTTTTTTTTCAGTGATCCATAAAGACATATATTTAGTGCTGTTGGCATTGTGGTATTGTAAAATCTGGCCAAAGAAATTTCGTTGACGATGACTTTTCAGGTCATGGCTTAAGTTTTTCAGTGTTTTCCCAAAGGCAGTTAGAAAGGATGATTTTTCATACCTGGCCTGAAGCAGCAGAAGGCCATTTTGTTGTGCCTGGAGCCATTTATCTTTCATTTGATATAAAGTTACTGCTTCGGTTATGAAAAGCTCAGGATCATCAGCAATTGAGCCATTCCAGTCTAGACCTCCGCTCATGGCTTCAGCGCCAATGGTGCTGGTTACATTTGGGGTGCCAGTTAACATCGCATCAATGAATTTTCCTTTTAGCCCTGCGCCAAATTGGATAGGTGCAAGCAATACTTTATGCGCTGAAATGGCAGATTTTGCATCTACTGCGCGTCCATGGACCAGAAATTTTTCCTTTTCGTTGTGCAATTGCATTACCTTCTGACTGCTGTATGCACCATATATATGGAGCTGTACGCCGGGTAACTTTTTCCTGAGTACGGGCCAAATGGTTGTTTTTAAGGTTTGAAGGGTATGCCAGTTTGGTTCATGTAAGTAATTCCCAATGAACACAAAACCTGCCCGTTCTTCAAAAGATTTCCATTGTTTAAGCACAGTTGCTTCTTGTGTTTCTTCTAAAAATGGCAAATAGTAGATCAATGAAGGGTCAATATGAAAAGTGTCTTTTAATATTTTCATTTCTACTTCAGAAATGATCAAAGAAAGGTCGCATCGAAGGAGGGAGGCGATTTCTCTTTTCGCCATATCTGTAAACAAATCGCTGGTTTGGAAGGCTTGTCCGGTTTTAATCGCCTCTTGGCGAGCATGGCGCAGACAATGTAAATCTTCTGTATCCAGGATTCTTAGCGCATCCGGGCATTCCTGCTGCACTCTCCATCCATATTGTTCTTCCATCACAAACCGGTCGAATAGCACCACATCCGGACAAATTTCCTGAAGGATCACATTGAACCCATCGTCATTTAGTTCGATTTCCTGTGTGATTACTCCCTTTGTAGCGAGATCAAAGCTATATTCCGTGGTAGAAGCTGCACAAGCGAAAGTTACCTGATCGCCTTCCGAAATAAAGAAATCAATGAGTTGAAGCATTCTTGTACCTGCTGCGGAAGAGCCGGGCTCCGGCCACACTAAACCGATGATCAATATTTTCTTTTCAGCCATTTCTTTTAAATTATCGCAAAATAGATGTTTTTAATGCAAAGCCTATGATTATTCCTAATTTTGAGGCGGAGAATTTTATTTAGACCCTCATGCTTGGATTAAAACTATTAACAGACCCCCGTTGGGCCAATATTGCAGAATCAAATTTAGAAGAGATATTAACAGATCATGCCTGGTGCGAACAAAAAGCCGCAACTAATGCGATTACATTGATCACTAATAACTCAGAGCATATGGATTTGGTGGAAGAATTGACCGCCATTGCTATAGAAGAGATGCAACATTTTCAGATGGTAATTGAAATCATCAATCAACGTGGATATACACTGGGTAGAGAACGGAAGGATGATTATGTGGGAAGATTGGTGAAATTTAGTCGTAGAGATGGGAGCAGAAATAACGCTTTTATTGACCGACTTTTGTTTGCTGCAATGATTGAAGCCAGGAGTTGTGAAAGGTTTCGCGTGTTGTCGCAAAACATCAAAGATCCAGAGCTGGCTAAATTTTACCATGATCTGATGGTATCTGAAGCAGGCCATTACACTACTTTTTTGAACTTTGCGCGTAAATATACGATTGACGTAGATGTGGATGCAAGGTGGAAAGAATGGTTGGAGTTTGAAGGTGAACTGATCCAGAGTTATGGCAATAAGGAAGCGATTCACGGTTAATTTTGTGATGACATAAATATTTTGAGCATTTCCCTTAAGTTGCGGATTGCAGGTTAAGGGAAATGTCTTTTTTAGGTATAGCTGGTTAGTGTATGTTTTTTTATGGGAAAGCTAGATGGACAACAAGAATCCAATCGTGAAATTAGCATCCCAATCAAACACAAATGTGTCGCAGTTTGTCGCATCTTTAATTGCTTTATAGATATTGACGCCACTTCTGATCTTGATTTTATCCGTTTTGTATTTCGAGGGATCTTTTAATACGGTATATCTTTCCTGTTCTTTACGCCCTTGATTGGCCAATTCGAAAGGGACTCCACCAATGATAAAGCATATTTTTCGTCGGTTAGGAAGTACTTTCTCTGCCGCAAATTTTACTTTTTGGTACACTGTACTATCCTGCATATCCTTTTCATAATATTTTGCACCTGGTGCTTCTTCAAACTGTATCGATTGATCTATCCAACAGATCTTTGTGTTTCCAGATCCAATATCGACCACAAATGAAGTATTGGAATAGGCCTTTGGTAACACGCATTTCAAGGCTAATTTTCCTTCTTCTTCCGGAGTTACCAGGTTCACTACAAATCCCATCTTTTTCAATTCGGAAGAAATGAGCGCTGTTTTGGGTTCTTTTTGTGCGCCTGAACTGATCACAAAGTGAATGTTTTTAGATTTAACCCCCTTATCAAACATTCCTCCGATATAATCTTTTAGACCCATCCTAATGTCTGTAGTACTGGCCATACCTTCATAAACGAATGATTTTCCAAAATCTTTAGACACAATTTCCCAACGTTTTTCTTTGTCTATATTGACAATAAAGGCGTTGAATCCTGATGCACCTACTTCAACTACACCTTTGTATTCCCCATTTACAGGTTTTTCTGGCGTATAATTGAAATCATGTTGGATCTCAGGAGTGTTGTTGGTGTTACCTCCTTTGTCTTCCTGATTTTTGGTGGTTATAGAAGCGATATTCATTGCTTCCCCGTCAAATTTGCCGATCCTGAAAACCAGAGCCCCAATTGCCAGGACAAAAGTAGTGATCACTATTGCTTTTATTGGCCATGATATCCTGGCCCAGATAGACTTCTCTTCCATTTTGTTTATCGTGCTGAATAACGAAGATAAGGTATCATTTAATTAAATGTTCATAGGAATGAAATGAACATTCTTCCTATATTGAAAAGGAATCCAATTGTAGCTGATTGATGTTACGATTAAACCCCAGATTTCTAAAGCGCATTGATATAATGAAGACTAATTTCAAAATGGATCGTCAAACTTATAAAGACTTGAATGTATTTGGAGATGCATCAGGATCGGAGGCTATTTTTAGCATGTTCAAATCGACGAGAACATTAGGAGGGAAGGAGAAAATTCAGGAGATGATGGAACAACCATTAGCGGATATTCATTTGCTGAATGGACGAAAATCTGCGATCCAATATTTTCATGACCATGGGCTGGTTTTACAGATCAAGAGTGAACAATTAGACTTGATCAGCTATTATTTGAAATTCAAAAAAGTGATTTCCAGAAACAACATATTAGACTCTCTGGTAGATTTCATAGGAAAGAAAACGAGCAACGACTATTATATTGTGACTAAAGGACTGGAGTTTTTCATTACACTCTTCAAATTTCTTAGGGAATTTATAGCTGAACAGGACACAGAAAAACTTCCGGAATATCTTAAAGCCAAGCTGGAAGAGCTGGAAAGGATCCTGAATCTGGATAGTGTAAAAATGGCAATGAGTTTTCAGAAGAAAAAACTTAAATTTTATCAGGTGAGTAAGCTGGACCATCGGTTTCGCGGAAAGGACCGGGCTGAACTCCTTCATCTGGTTCAATTGGTTTATGAATTGGATGCCTTTGAAACCATTGCTGCAGTGGCCAGAAAAAGGGAGTTTTGTTTTCCAGAGTATTTTGAAACCGAAGATTTAAAAGTGGAGCTGACAGGTTTCTTTCACCCTTCTATCGATCAGCCGATTAAAAATGATATTTTTTTGAATAGTGAGGAGAATATGATTTTTCTAACGGGATCTAATATGGCGGGTAAATCATCCTTGTTAAAGTCTTTGGGATTGGCGATCTATTTATCCCATCTGGGATTTCCAGTTCCTGCAAGGGCGATGAAAACCATGATTTTTAATGGGCTGCTAACTACAATTAATCTTTCTGATCATATTGGAGATGGGTTAAGCCATTATTATAGCGAAGTAAGAAGGGTAAAAGAAGCAGCGACAACACTCCTGGAAAACAATAGGATGTTCATCATTTTTGATGAACTTTTTAGAGGAACAAATGTAAAAGATGCCTACGATGCTTCATTACTCATCATTTCTGAACTTGCAGCCATTCGGAATTCTGCGTTTTTCATTTCTACTCATTTGGTAGAACTAGCCATTGAATTAAAGAAACTGGATGCTATCGCTTTCAAGTATTTGGATACCTTTTTTGAAGGAGAAAAGCCGGTATTTACATACCGGCTGAAAGAAGGTGTATCTGAGGAACGTTTAGGTATGTACATCATTCAAAAAGAAGGAATCGTGGACATCATCCGCGCAGTACCTCAGCAAAAGATTAGTAATTTACTTTAAAACCTAAAGTATACCAGGTACCAGGCATTGGGATCGCTTCTGCTTCAATAAATTGAGCGTTAAACAGGTTGGAAGCATCGGCATAAATGCTGTAATGAGGCTTTTTAAAGGCCAGTTTAGCATCGATGACCGTATAATCTTTATAACTAATCCGGTCCTGGTAACGTGCAGCAAGGGTTAGGTCCATCACTTTACAAAAGCTGGTGGTTAATGTACCACTCAATTGATTTTTTAGACTTCTCAATGCATATCTGGAGAAGTTGACATTGGAAATTGTTGTTTTAATTTCCGGATCCAGATAGGTATAGGAGGCTCCCAGTCTGAAACCATTGATGATTCTGGTACCAGCAGTCGCAGTCCAACGGTAATCTCCACTTAAAGTCAGTCCATTCGTATTGACCTCACTGTAGTTCTTTGGCTGGTAGGGATCCGTTATTTTATCTTTTACCCAGTCAATAAAATGGTCAATTCTGCGTGAAAAATAACTCAGATTTCCTGAGAAATGCGCGTTGTTAAATTTGATTCCACCTTCTGCATATTTGGATTTTTCAGGAACCAATTGATCGTTGCCAATATTGCCCTTTCCAGCATAATACAGATCCGTATAGGTCGGTAAACGTTGTCCCGTACCCACATTTCCATATATGCGCCAGTTGTCATAGATGTCGTAACCGATGTCCAGACCAGGAAAAGCTTGCCAGCCATAGTCGGAATTGTAATTGGTGTAGGCGCCGACATTTACGGACACCTTTCTAAAAGGCTCAAATTTATACTCTCCATAAAAGCCAGTATTGCTGCGGTTTCTTTTTCCAAGACTAGCACTTTTGATGTATTCGGTTCTAGCCTCTAAGCCCAGTCCGAATGTTCCTATACTGGTTTGAATCGTGTTATTCAGCTCCGCATCCCATACATTAGTAGCATGGTGGTTATGAGAAAGGGAGGGGTTCTTTTTGGTGTAAATGTAATCATCCACATTATTTCGATAGCTGATCCTTGGGGTCATGGTCCAGTTTTCGGTGATTTTTGTACTGTAGGCAATTGCTGCAAGGGCCGTTTTTACGGTTTCTTCAGCATCTTTATCACCGGGCGCTGCATAGAATCCATTTGCACCAAATTTATTGTAGATGTAACCAGCCATGACATCAAGCTGGTCAGTTTTTCCTACATTGACTTTTCCCTGGTAATAGAGCTTCTGGTTATTGAAAGCAGTATTGTAGCGGTAACCATTGCCGGTTTCCTGTCCCATAGAAAACAAGTGACTGGATGCTTTTAAAGCGAGTGTACCACTAACATACTGACCAGAATTCACATAAATACCGCCGTCGCCTTCTTTTTGTTTGAAACTACTTCCTGCAAATACATTGGCAGAAATGCCCGTTTTTTGTACTTTGCGTGTTACAATATTGATCGCTCCGGTAAGGGCATTGATGCCATAAACCCGGGAAGCAGATCCGCGGAGTACTTCAATATGATCAATATCATCCATAGAAATGGGTAGGTTCATCATATGGTGACCGGTTTGTGGATCAGAAACTTTAACTCCATTGAGTAAAACCAGTGTTTCATCAAAGGTACCACCATCAATACTGATGTCGGCCTGACTACCACCAGGGCCACGCTGACGAACATCTATGCCAGAGACATAGCTGAGTAATTCAGAAATGGATCTTGCAGGTAGGCTTTTGATCTTTTCGCTGTCAATGATCCATATGTTTCTATTTTGTTTCGAAAATGGAAGTTGAAGTCGGTTTTCCTGGACTATGACTTCATTTAATTTTCTTGTGGTATCCGTTAAAGGCTTGGAGGAATTGGGAGCTTGTGCGTTTACAGTCAGGCCAAAACCCATCAGGACTATAAAAGAAGCAGAATTTTTAAAAAGCATTATTATTTATTTTGAAGGCCAAAGATATGTTGTTTTCGTACTTTGAACCACTATAAGTTTTCTACAGTATCTAGATTTATTTGCTTTTAAAGCGGCTGGTTTTATTTAATATTGTCGTTATTTACAGGGAATACCGCGCTAGCCCATTTTTATTATTTATGCTCAAATCGCTTCTCCTTCTGTTGCTCCTATTGTTTAATTTTTCCGCTGAAGCTCAAAAAGTATTTTTATCAGGTTTTGTAAAGGAAGAGGTAAGTAAAAGACCGATTTCAGGAGCGATGGTTCAATTTAAAGGGATAGAGCAAGAAGTCCGCAGTGACAAAAAAGGTTACTTTAAGATCGGGCTGGAAAAAGGTGGTTACCAGATATTGATTAGCCAACCGGGTTTCCAGGAACTGAGTTTCCCCTTACAGCTTGTGGAAGATCATGAACAATTCTTTTATTTGAAAAAGGATGCAGCAGTGTTAAAAGAGGTCGTTATCAGCAGCAATAAAGCATCGGTGATTCAGAGTAACCTGAATAATTATCAGTTGTTGAAGATAGCGGACCTGGAAAAAGCGCCTGGTTTTCTAGGTGTAAGTGATGTGATCAAAACGATTCAGACGATGCCGGGAACTGGGAATGGTGGGGAAGGCAATGCCGGTTTGTTTGTTCGTGGTAGTGGCTCCGGACAAAATCTTGTGCTTTTTAATCATGCTGTGGTTTATAATCCATCTCATTTACTTGGCTTTTTCTCAGTTTTTAACAGTGATGCAGTAGGAGAGGTAAAGTTTTATAAATCGGGGATTCCGGCTGAATATGGTGGTCGCCTATCCTCCGTAGTTGACATTCAAAGTGACCAGCAGCTGGCGGATTCTTTGGTATTAGATGGGGAACTGAGTGTTTTGGCGGCTAAAGTCAACCTGAAAATTCCGATCAGTAGTAAATGGTCTGTGGCAACTACCATGAGAAAAACCTTTATGAATTTTTCCGTATGGCCGATTGTCAATAAGCTGAGTTCGAAAGATGAGGAGGGGAATCAGCTGAATTATGATTTTTACGACTTCAATTTTTCCACTGCAGCAGAACTCAGTAGAAAGGATAAATTATTTGCTTCTTTTTATATGGGTGGGGATGATTTTGGCTTTGATATTTCCAAATTTGGGATCTCCAATGGGATGAAATGGCAAAATACTGCAGCAGCGCTGAAATGGAATAGGATGATTTCTAATCAGTTGAGCCTGGAAACTGTGGCAAGTTATAGTGGATATCGCTTTAATTTCAGCATGCAACAGGAGGGGATGCAGTTGGGCGTTCGTTCTGCAATCACCGACTTTAACTATAGCTCCACTTTAAAAGCCTATTTCGACCAGCATCAGCTGAGAGCTGGACTGAGTATGATCCAACATAAATTTATTCCCAATACGCCTTTAACTAAAAACCAGGAGACTGACCTTAATTACGGCAAACCAAATACTTATCTGGCAGATGAAACCGCTGTTTTTTTAAGTGATGATTATAGACTTTCCGATCATTTGAGTATGTATGCAGGCTTAAGAATGACTTATTATCGCCATAAAGGACCATATAGTACAACTTCAGCAGCTGATGAGCATAAGGAATATGCCAGAAATAAGACGGTTAGTGATGCCTTCTTTCTGGAACCCGGACTAAGCCTGAAGTATCATTTGAATAGGAGTACGGCGCTAAAATTTGCGTATTCCAGAAATGTACAAACGGTCCACCTGATTCCGATAACGGCCTCTAATTTCCCTAGTGACTTCTGGATTCCTGCCACTTCGAAAATGCCTGCTGAAAAGGGAAATCAATATAGTTTAGGGGTTTTCAAGGAATGGGCAGATGCAGGTTATGAGGGATATGTGGATGTGTACTTCAGGGACATGAAAAATATAGTAGAGTTTTCCGGTGGACTCCTAAATTTATCAAATACGGTTAAGATTGAAGACCATGTTTTTCTAGGAAAGGGCAGTAGTTATGGTTCGGAATTCTTTTTTAAGAAGACAAAAGGGAAGTTTACAGGCCATATCAGTTATACGATTGCTAAATCAGACCGGACTTTTGAAGGGATTAATGAGGGTTATACTTTTCCTTTTAAATATGACAGGACGCATGACCTGACTACGGTACTAAATTATAAGCTCCGTACTGGCTGGTCTTTGTCGGCATTGTTTACGCTGGCCACTGGTAATGCCTATACGAAACCCATTAGCAGGTATTTAGTTGCCGGGAATGTGATCAATGAATACGGAGCCTATAATGGTGCCAGAATGCCTACTTATCACCGGATGGACTTATCAGCTACCTATCAATTTCCAGTCAAAGGGAGGTATCAAAGTATCTTATCTTTCTCCGTTTATAATGTGTATAACCGTCGCAATCCAATATTTAATTATTACATCGCCAGAGGGAGTTTAAATACGGGTAGCGTATCTGTACAAGAGAAATCGCTCGCCTTGCTGCCGGTATTGCCTTCCATTAATTATAAAATAGTTTTCAAATGATGAGTTTCCGACATATCTGGGTATTTATAGCTTTACTATTCTTGCTTTGCGCTTGTAAAAAGGAAAAGAATCCAGGGCTTTACAAACCAAAATTTGTGGTAGAAGGCTGGATTGAAGCAGGAGATTTCCCCTATGTTACCCTAACACATAACCTTCCTTTTTTTGCTACGATGGATTCTGCGCAACTTGCAGAAATTGTGATTCGCTATGCTAAAGTAACCGTAAGTGATGGTTTCGAAACGGAAGTGTTAACGGCAATGGTGGATAAACGTTATTTCCCTTATTTCGTTTATCGTGGAACGAGTTTAAGAGGGAAGGTTGGCGGTAAATACAGTTTGAAAATTGAGTATGCAGGAAATACGCTGACCTCGGAAACGGAAATCCCTAATCCGGTAAGTCTGGACAGTATTTGGTTTGCAGAAAAACCCAAAAATACCAGGCAGTTAAATGTACGCATTGTAGATGCTCCCAATGAAAAGAACTATTACCGGCTTTCTACGAAATTGGAAAGTGAAGCCAATTTTACACCTACTTTGTTAGCCAATCAGGATGATTCCTTTTTTAATGGGAAAACACTTGTGCTACAGGTAAACAGGGGGATGGTCAATAACTTAACTACTAAGCATGATCCTTATTTTAATGCAGGTGATGATGTGATTGTCAAGTTATCATCGATTCCTGCCTCTGGATATGAGTTCTGGAGCAGTTTGCAGGATGAAATCTTAAATGGCTCGAATCCTTTGATTAGCAGTGCTAAAGCTTTAAAAACAAATATCAAGGGACCGGGACTTGGAGTTTGGTGTGGTTATCATTCAACGTATTACCGAGTGTTAGCGAAGTAAAACCTTAAATTAATAAGGGCGGTTTTCAATAGAAAACCGCCCTTATTAATTTAATATCGTGTTGTAATTAGAAACGATTGCTGAAAAGGTCAAATTCATCTATGATGCTGGTAAAACCTTTGCCAAAGAAAGTTTTAAGGGATACTTTCGATTGGTCATTAAATACCAGGCGTGGTTCTAATTGATAATCTACATAGTTATGAGGAACCCATGCTCCAGTTTCGGGATCATACTTGAAACCAGGGAAGATAACTTCTTGCATTACAAATTCATTCTTTGCAAAAACTTCATTTTTATCTTTGTATACCGCAAGTAAAGAAGAATTTTTGTTCAATGTTGCGATTTCTTTAGTCCTTCTTACTTCTGCAGGAAGATTCCTGTTCGCCTTATAATCCTCTTGAATTGCTTTTACGTTTACCTGACCAGTAATACGGATATTCATGACATCGAAAGTGGTATTGGCATCTTTCAGGATCTCTTCTATATGCTCTATATCTTTAACAGGAGGACGGCTTTCATTTAGATTTCCAGTGGTAGCTAAATTTAATAACTCGATGTTGTCTTTTGCTAACCATACTTTTGTGTTGAGTGTTTTTGAATCACTCAGTCCGCTTACCAGGAATGCGAATGTGCCTAAATTTAGTTTAATGTCTATTTTTGTTGGAAAAGCATCTTCCTTATATTCATAAACACCGGTAAGTTTTAGTTCTTCTTTATTACCAACTTTCAATAATACATTTGTAGTTGCTGGTAATTCAAAATAGTCACCATCTAGCTGAGCTTTTACTTTGGATACAGTGTAGTTTGCAGTTAATACGGCATCATTACTGCTGGCTGTTGTTGTACTTGGGAAATGTATTTCAAGTTTATCTGTTGAATTTGTTTTAAGCCATTTGCTGGTTTTACTATCCCATGTGTAGATTCCGAAAAACTCGCTTAATGCAGCGGTGTTTTCAAGATTATTGGTGGTTACGGCAGAAAGTAGTCCTCCGATTTGTTTTTGCTGAGCTGCTTGAGCAATAGATTGCAATTCAATACCCAAGTCTGTATTTGACATCATGTCAAAATCTAATTCTACCAGACGGTTGATTAGTTTAATGAAGTTTTCATTTGGTAAGGCATCGACTTTTTTGATGAAATCCAGGCCGTTTTTTTCTAATGCTTTTTTGTTTTCCTCTACAGTTAGCTTTGAATAACCTAATTCAATCGGTGTTGTAGGGGGGATAATCGGTTCTTCAGTGAAAGTCTTCTTTTTACAAGACAGGAGTGCGCCAAATAATAAGGCGGAGAATAAAATGTTTTTCTTCATTTTTTGTGTTAATTTAAATTAAGCGAATTTAGAATTAAATTTCTTTATTTTTTCGTAAACTGCGTATAGACGCAATTTTAAGCCTAAACTCAGTAATGGGTAGTGTTTATTTTAGTTTAAAGGGGTGTTGTTTTTTTAAATAGGCTTCACTTTGTTTTTCTAACCAATTTTCCTTAGAACTGGCATACTTATTTTGTTTTAATTATGTTTGCTGAATAATTCAATGAAGAACCGCTTTGCGGAATGTTTACAGAAAAAAAAGTATAAAGAGAATAAATATGATTATTGCACCTAAAATTCGTGGGTTTATCTGCCTGACTGCTCATCCTGATGGTTGCGCACAAAACGTGTTAAACCAGATCAATTACGTGAAATCTAAAGGCCCTATTGATGGTCCTAAAAAAGTCCTGGTAATTGGCGCATCAACCGGTTTTGGTTTATCGTCAAGAATTACTAGTGCTTTTGGATCTAATGCATCCACTATTGGTGTATATTTTGAGAAACCACCAGCACCTGGAAAAACTGCTTCTGCGGGTTGGTACAATACTGCTGCATTTGAGACGCAAGCACATGAGGCTGGCTTATATGCTAAAAGTATCAATGGTGACGCCTTCTCAAAAGAGATCAAAGAAAAAACTTTAGCACTGATCAAAGCTGACTTAGGTCAGATTGACCTGGTAATTTACAGTTTAGCTTCTCCAAAGAGAGTTCATCCGGTAACGGGTGTAGTGCATAATTCTGTTTTGAAACCAATTGGTGAAGTATATACTAATAAAACAGTAGATTTTCATACGGGTATTGTTTCTGATATCTCTATTCAGCCTGCTTCAGGTGATGATATCGAAAATACAATTGCTGTAATGGGTGGTGAAGACTGGGCAATGTGGATCGATGAATTGAAAGCTGCAGATTTACTTGCACCTGGTGCAACTACAGTTGCTTATTCTTATATCGGCCCATCTTTAACAGAAGCGGTTTACCGTAAAGGTACAATCGGTCGCGCTAAAGACCATTTAGAAGCTACAGCATTCCAGATTGCTGATAAGTTAAAAGACATCAACGGAAAAGCTTATGTATCGGTAAACAAAGCCTTGGTTACTCAGGCGAGTTCTGCGATTCCGGTTATTCCTTTGTACATCTCTTTATTGTACAAAATCATGAAGGCTGAAGGTATTCATGAAGGCTGTATCGAGCAAATCCAACGTCTGTTTAAGGACCGTTTGTATACAGGTGGAGCAGTATTAACTGATGAGCAAGGAAGAATCCGCGTAGACGATTTAGAGATGCGTGACGATGTACAAGCACAGATTGCTGCTTTGTGGACTGAAGCAACTACAGAATCACTTCCTGCAATCGGCGATCTTGCTGGTTACAAAAAGGATTTCTTAAACTTATTTGGTTTTGACGTAGCAGGTGTTGATTACGATGCTGACGTAAATGAAATGGTAGAAATTTCAGGATTGGTATAAATCAATTCTTAATTTATAAAAGAAAAGCGCTTCCAATTGGAAGCGCTTTTCTTTTTAAAAGTGTTTATTTAATTCTTCTGCCAGCTCTTTTGGAAAGAGTGGCTTCCGGAATAACCTCACTACATGAGGATTTGCTTCCGCTTTCTTGATGTCTCCAAAGTCGAGTGTGGAGGATAATATCGCCACCACACATTTTTCCGTGATGGACGCAGGCAGGCCTTTATAAATTTCCAGGAATTCAAATCCATCCATCTCCGGCATCTGAATGTCCAGTAAGATGAAATCAGGGATCTTCTCCTCATCGTTCTTATTTCTGCTGAGGTAATTCAGCGCGTCTTCACCTGATTGGCAAAGGATGATTTCATCAAATAACTTAGTGATGGTGATGATCTTGGAGTTGATTTTTAAGTCCACCTCATTATCATCGATTAACATGACCTTTCTGAGCTTATTTAACATTTGGAATCGTGATTTTAAAGGTGGTACCTTCTATCGCATTGGAGCTTACTGTGATCTTTCCGTCGATTTTATTTAATGCTTCTTTTACTATGAAAAGGCCCAGGCCACTTCCATGGTTAATTTTACTTTTAAAGAATTGTAGGAATATCTTTTCTAAGTGTTCATTCAGGATCCCCATTCCATTGTCATTGATGGCAATGTGAACCTGAGTAGGCTGAACTTCTACAGAAATGTTTACATTTTTATTCAATTCCGTTTCTTTCTGATATTTGATCGCATTGGAAATCAGGTTTCCTAAGATCACTTCAATCCGGAAAGCATCTCCAAAGAAAGGCTCATCCTGAATGATGCTGACATTAAATCGCATGTCTTTATCAGTATAGGCATAAAGTTCAATCAGGTCGGCAACCAGTTTTTTGAAATCTATTTCCGTATGTTCTGAAACTGTCTTGTTGTTTTTATAGTATTGCAGCGTTTTCTGAATGTAATAATCCAGTCTGTTGGAACAGGTTTCTATCAATCCCCAATATTCTCCACTGGAATTGAAAAGCCCTTCCATTTTCACCAGATTTACAATTCCCATTGTAGAAACCAGGGGTGCCCTTAATTCATGGGAAATGCTATAAATAAAGCGGTTTAGTTCATCGTTTGTTTTTTCAAGCTCTGCCACTTTATTTCTAAGGTCTATCTTTGATTTATAGGCATCATAGGCATTTTTGATAGAGTTGTGCAGCTCCAGGTCATTCCATGGTTTGGTAATGTAGCGGTAAATATCCCCATGGTTAATTGCATCTGCCAGTGCTTCAATATCGGTATAACCGGTTAATAGAATCCTGGTAGGATCTGGAAAAGTATTTTTGATGCTCTTGAAAAACTCCACCCCCGTAATATTCGGCATCTTCTGATCCGCAATAATCACTTGTACTGCAACATTTTCCAGGATTTTTAATCCTTCGTCGGCAGATAGGGCGGTGTAAATTTCATACTGCCGTCTAAAACTTGCTTTGAAAGCATGCAAGTTATTTTCTTCATCATCAATATACAGAACACGTATAGTTGTGGCATTCATAATAAAGTTTATTATCGTGAGATTAGGGGTAAGGTAATAATAAATTCTGTACCGTGATTTACTTTTGTCACAACATCGATGTGACCACGATGGTTTTCAATGATCCTAAATACGATGGATAAACCTAAACCAGTACCTTCTCCAACATCTTTCGTTGTGAAAAAGGGCTCGAAAATCTTTTGTTTTACTTCTTCAGACATTCCTGATCCTGAATCTTTGATACTGATTTTCACTTCTTCTCCTTCTTGCCAGGTGCTGATGCTCAGTTGTTCCTCGCTATTTGGCGATTCTTTTCCTTTGATCGCCTGAATGGCATTACTGATCAGGTTCATAAAGACCTGATTAATTTTACCAGGCATACACTCTACTTTCGGTAAGCTGCCATAATTCTTGACAATCTGAAGGTTTCCAGGGAAAGTGCTTCTCAGTAAAACCAGGGTTGAATCCAGGCCTTCATTTAAGTCCACAGGTTTGGTGTCATTCTCATCAAGCCTGCTGAAATTTTTCAGACTTCTGATGATTTCAGCCGTTCGTTTGGCGCCTTCTCCAATTCCGGAAAGTAAGGATTTGATCTCTTCTCTAACGAAATCCAAATCAATAGATCTTTTGAAAGATTCAATATCGCCAAGTTGTGAGTTAAGGTCTTGTGCCGGATCAATTTTTTCGTACATATCAATCAACTCATTCAAGTCGTCGATATCCATCTGAAGGGGTTTAATATTCGAGGTCACGAAGTTGATCGGGTTGTTGATCTCATGGGCAATACCGGCAGTCAGCTGACCTAGAGAGGCCATTTTTTCAGAATCGACCAACTGAGATTGTGTCTCTTTCAGGTTTGATAATGCATCGTTTAAGCTGGTGTTGAAGGTCTCCAGCGCTTCTGTTCTTTCCTTTACTTTGATTTCCAACAGGACGTTTTGTTCACGTACCAGTTTTTCATTTTCAGTTAGAATTCTCAATGCTTCCGATTGTGATTCTTCTTTCTCTTTCTTAAAGATGTTGATCTTATCTGCCAGGGCAAAAGAGAGCAATACGGCTTCTAATCCAGATCCGATTAAGATCGCATTATTCGTTAAGAAAGTATAAGAAAGGATACCAACATCTTTCAATATGAATATGATCACTCCGATTAGGAAGCAAGACCATGAAATTGTAAAATAAAGCGCTGGACGGTATTTCTTTCTGTAAATGATGATACCTGTAACGATTACGCTAATAGAGGCTACAATGGTAAGCAATTGCAGCGCCATTTGAGCTGCTACGGGATAGCCAGTAATGCTGATTCCAAAACAGAAAAGGTAAAGTAAGAGGAGTATATTCAGGTAACGGTTTACATTTCTATAAAAATTCTTGACATGGAGAAACTCCTTGGTAAAGAGAATAGAAGTGATACCTACGAAAACAATAGAAAATACCAGTCCCTGATTGTTTAAGTACAGGTTGTCGCCCCAAAGTAAGGAGAATGCATAACCTTGTAAACAAAGTTGGGTAAAGCCAACACTAAAAATATAGACCACATAAAACAGGTAGCTCCTGTCTCTTACGGTGGAATATATAAAGATATTGTATAAGAACATGGTGATGATTAAGCCCATGTACAAGCTGAAAACATTGCTTTCCATAGAAAGCCCCTGCATAATTGTAGCATAAGACCCTATAAATAGCGGGAGGGTAATCGGACTGGAGGCAGAAACTTTCAGGTAATAAGTAGTGGTATCTGAAGTGGTTCTGAGTCTGAAAATCGGGTCTTGATGAACAATATCCCGACGGTGGATAGAAACTTCATTTCCGGATTTAATCGCTTTGTATTGTCCTTGTTCCGGGTAGAAAAAGACTACTTTATCCAGATTCGGGCTTTTCAATTGAAGGTAATAATCACTGGCCATTTTCGGGTCTGCGATTTTGATTCTGATCCATATATTGGACTTCGTAAGTCCGAAGTTGGCAATCTTATTATAATTGGGTCTGAATTCTCCTTTTTTAATGACTTGTTCCAGGGAAAGTTCTGCCGAAGCATCTTCATAGGTAGAGACCTGGTCGCTAATGTTGATCTGGGTATTTTTTGTGCTGTTCAGCTGAATGATCTGTGCAGTAGCCTGATGGCTAAACAACAGAAAAATTAAAATAAAACAAAAAAACTGTGCAATCTTTTTCAAGGTATTCGGGTGTTGCATTATTTGTCAAACTTTAAATCGTACATGATATCCACATCACCCTTAGGGCCTGTTTCCGATCGTACTTGTACCGGGTTTTCAATAAGGTCAAAAACAAGCTCTCTAATGGTTGGCTCTGCTTTTTCCAGTGTTCTCAGGTTGTCAATAATTACCGCAGTGGCAATTAAATCCAATTTAGGATAGTAGAATTGTCCATTGTTGCCAACGGCAATGTTCACATCAAAACCTGTTCTTTTTCCTCCTCTAACGGTAGCCGGAGCACAAAGGGCAAATAAACTGTGCAGCCCTAGTGTATAAGCTAAAGCTACAGAAGCCCGGATTAAAAAGATACTACCTATTCCAAAACCCGCAATTTCTCTGGAATTCCAAAGACCACAAAGTTCGCCGGTTTTCAATAACTTTCTTTCTATGAGCTGGTCAAATATTTTAGGATCCAGTTTTCCAATTGCATCTTCAATTGGAAGAGGTAATTCATCATCGGCAATTTGAATCCGCGCGCCACCTAATGCCCTTCCATCCTCGGTAGATTCTACCAGGATGACATAGGTATTCTCATGCTGCATCCAGGCATGTTTTGCAGATGTAATCATGGTGATGCCATAAATCTCCAAAACTTTTCTGTGGCCATCTATGAACTTATGACATAAAGCCTCGTTATCTGTTGCTTTAAATGCGGTGAACTTTACCATTTAGTGGGTTAAATTAGACATAAATATTTTATCTATTGGCAAACGTTTCGAAGGTGTTGCTTCTTCTTCAGCGTAGAATAACCGACATAAAAATACGCTTACTTCCTGCTGATCTACTGCTGAAAAGCAATTGTAGAAAATTTCATTTAATTCAGAAAATTTGTCTTTAAGATAAAGGTCCTGATTTAGTCCATCTCCATATTTTAAAATGTTAAAGTGTAGAATACTGGCAGTCATAGGGTGCAGAGAAATGCCTGCACGGTTTGCCGTTAGCCACATGCGTTCTACGGCTTTCCCGCCTTTAATGAAATCATCGGCGGTATAAGTTGGCATGGTAACCAGGGCAATAGCGGAGGAAGCCAGACCTGACTTTTTAGAAAGGCGTTCCAATCCAGTACCCATTTTCCAAGTTTTCAACAGCTCGAGTACTTTTGGATCTTTTGCAATGCGCATCCCAATGGCTTCTCCTGCTGTTAAGCCGAAAGATTCCAGGTCTAATCCATCGCCGGTTCTTTCGCTTTCTTCTTTAGTAAACCTCAGTTCCAGGTTGAAAAGTTCGTGATGACCAGTAGGGGTGTATAGACGAAGCTTATCGGCTTCTCCCATAATATTTGCCACTTGTTGTATGGCATTTTTATCTTCTATAAAATAGATTTTGGCTCCGTCAATCTGCTCTGTTTCCGCTTTGATTTCGGCTAAAGCTTCTGCCGGGATGGCCTTGATTACTTTAGGCTGGTTTCTATTCGTATTTCTGATGTCGGTGAAATCTGCCAGTTCATCTTTTTTACGATCTGCTGCTGCATTAGAGAATTGTAAAACGGCAATTAGTTCCGGAATTTCGGAATCTGGAAAAAGCTGTTCATGAACTTCCAGGTTCAGTGCATCTGCTTTCAGACGGATGCTTTCCAGAGTAAGTCCGAAGCCTACATAGGCCACAATATTCTTATGGTTTGCAAAAGAGAAGGAGCGTTCTTTATCATGGAAAAGGAACAATGCACCGTCTTTATACAGCCATTTCCAGGGTTGATTATTACCTGCTGAGCTTCCTCTTTGTGCGGTCAGCATCAGTTCATCCAATTGCTCTCCATCAAGTGGAATGGCATTTTCTGGTTTTGTAAGTTGCAATTCGGCTGTTGCTGCCTCCATTTCTGGAAAAGAGATTCCTTTTTCAGGTTGTGGTACTACAGCGGTTTTGGAAGTATTCACCGGATCTGCAATGATCTCTTCAATGTCGACAAAAAACCTACCTGAAACAGAAAGTTCCTGTAAGAGAATCCTTCTCGACAGATCGGCGGTGATGCCTCCACCATAGGTTACGGCACTGGCCAGTTGTGGCCATGAAGTGATGGTTTGTTGAATTTCAATCATAGAGGCTTTCATCCTGGTGGATAAAGTTTCTACTCCTGCAATCGGCAATATATAAGGTATTTTTTCTTCGTTTGTTTTAAGGTGTTTTACTTTTGAAATGTCGAGATGCTCAATGTATCCATGTAAAATAGGACGCTCTGGCTCCAGGTCAAATCGTTCAATGTCTATAGTACCTCTGTCGCTGGCCTCCATCAATACTGGAATCTGATGTGCTTTGGCCCTTACTCTACAAAGGATTTTGATGTCAATTCCATCACATTCATCGATTAAAAGATCAAGTTTTCCATTTTCAGTTAAGAAACTTTCAATGTTATCTTCTGTGATACCTTCGTGAAAGCAGGTTACTTTTAAGAAAGGGTCTATCTCCGCAATTTCGCGTGCAACAATCACTGTTTTTCTTAAATCAACATTCTGTACGCCGCTACGAATACGGTTTAGGTTGGTCAGGTCTAAGTGGTCAAAATCTGCAATGCGTAACTCTCCACATCCGCGCTCAATGGCCAGGGTAAGGGAAACTGATTGTCCAACGGATAACCCGATGACGCCAATTTTTTTCTCCATCAGGAGGTCTTGTTCCTGTTGGGTGATTTTATGTTTATTCCGATTGGTTCGGACTAGGATAAATTCTTCTTTGTCAAGGATATGAACCAGCTTTTCTAACCATGGGTAATAAACCCATACGCCATAAGTATCAGCCTCTAGTCCATTCAAACGTTTTACTATAAGTTCATCGATTTGTGCCTTGCTCAGCACTAATGTTGGATTTAATCCTTTTACCAGATCTGTTAGTTGATTTGTAATACTGTCAAATACCTGGATATGCGGTTTTTCTTTTAGCAAATTCAATAATGAAGATTGATCTTCTGGATTTAGAATTCTAAAGAATGTTGGTGTATAGATTTCACTATACTTTTTTGTTTGCGAAGCTAGCTCTTTTTTAAGTTGACGTAATTCTTTATCTAATTGCATTTGTTCTATGAGATATACTCTTTAATCATTACAAAAATTCTATTAAAATTATACTTTTCAGGGGTATAATGAAAGTATAATTTTTATTATTACGATGATGTTAATTTTAATTAACGCGTTACGTGCTAATAATGAGCGTCGTTGCTATGAATATTAGTTCAAAAAACAGGATCGGAATATTTTATTCTTATAAATTTTCAACCAAATTAGTTCATTGAACCTTATAAAAGCAATATATTTAAAAAAATTATATTAAATTCATAAGATGAATTCTAACGCATCCATAAATGTCCTGTACATAGACGATGAATCTCACAATCTAAACTCTTTTAAAGCGGGCTTTAGAAGAATGTTTAATGTCTTTACTGCAGAGTCAGCAGAGGAGGGGAGGAAGGTTCTGGAAAAACAATTAATCCATGTGATCATTACTGATCAACGGATGCCTGTCATGACGGGCATTGAGTTCCTGGAATCTATCATTCCTGATTTTCCTGAACCCATCAGAATCTTACTTACAGGATACGCAGATATTAACGCCGTGATTGATGCCATCAATAAAGGGCAGGTTTATAAATACATTCAGAAACCCTGGATGGCTGAAGATCTTCGGATCAATATTGAAAAAGCTTTTGAGATCTATTCGTTAAGAAAGGAAAACCGGGAGCTGACAGAAAAATTATTGATCGTGAATCAACAGCTGGAATTTTTATTCCGTCAGAGCCTCTTATCTTAAAAAATTAGGAGTAGAATTTCGGGTCAATATCGGTTTGCTATTGATATTGTCCCGAAAAAGAATTCAAATTAATTTGATGATTTCTTTAATGAATAGCCATTTAATGATATTTTAATGCCTATTTGTGTAATTATTTAAGAATAAAACCGCATCTGACTTTTATCTTTAAATAGTTTTTTTGTTCATAATAATTGAAATATATTTAACAAAAAAAAGGCTAAATTTCTATGAATTCTGACACTTCCGTAAACGTTCTCTATGTTGATGATGAAGTACACAACCTCAACGCTTTTAAAGCAAGCTTTCGTCGTAAATTCAATATTTTTATTGCAAACTCAGCAATAGAAGGTAGGAAGGTTTTGGAATCTAATGATATCCATGTGATCGTTACAGATCAAAGAATGCCGGTGACGACGGGGATTGAGTTTCTGGAGTCAATTATTCCTGATTTTCCTGATCCGATTAGAATCCTGTTGACTGGATACGCAGATATCAACGCGGTAATTGATGCAATTAACAAAGGACAGGTGTATCGGTATATTCAGAAACCCTGGATGGAAGACGACCTTCGCATTAACATTGAGAAAGCTTTTGAGCTTTATACTTTGAGAAAAGACAATAGGGATCTTACTGCCAGCTTATTGGTGGCCAATGAGAAACTGGAAAACTTATTAAGAATGGGGACTGATTTTTAGTCCCCCATTCTGATTTTACAGCTCTTTTCTTAAACGTGCCACCGGAATATTCATTTGTTCCCTGTACTTAGCAACCGTTCTTCTTGCAATATTGTATCCTTGTTCTTTTAGGATTTCCGTTAGCTTTTCATCGGCTAATGGCTTGCGCTTGTCCTCATTTCCAATACAGTCTTCCAGGATTTTCTTTACTTCCTTATTTGATACTTCTTCACCGCTTTCCGTTTGGATTGCCTCAGAGAAGAATGATTTCAATAGAAAAGTTCCGAATTCTGTTTGTACGTATTTTGAGTTCGCTACCCTGGAAACAGTAGAAATGTCCATGTCAATTTTATCGGCAATGTCTTTTAAGATCATTGGGCGCATTTTACGCTCATCACCGGTCAACAGGTACTCATATTGGTATTGCATGATGGCGTTCATTGTTTTTAACAAAGTTTGCTGTCTTTGCTTAATGGCATCAATAAACCATTTTGCAGAATCCAGTTTCTGTTTCACAAATTGAACCGCCTCCTTTAATTTTTTATCTTTTTGTGCAGCTTTATCGTAGTGATCAAACATATCGATATAAGAGCGGCTAACTCTAAGTTCAGGCGCATTTTTTGAATTCAGCGTCAGAATTAAAGTACCGTCATTATTGCTGACATGGAAATCAGGGATGACTTGTAGCTGTTTGGTGGTCACTTGATTTGAATCTCCCGGTTTAGGGTTTAAACGCAGAATTTCGGCAATGATTTCTTTTAGGTCCTCACTGTTCAAGCCCAAAGCTTTTTCTAATTTATCGTAATGTTTTCTGGTAAATTCATCCAGATAGTTTTCTACGATGACAATCGCCTTTTGAATGATCGGATTTGAAGGGTCTTTGCGCTTTAATTGTAAAGTCAGACATTCCTGTAAATCTCTGGCGGCAATTCCCGGAGGGTCAAAGCTTTGAATCACTTTTAACATTTCTAAAACATCCTCTTCTTCAACCATTGCATTTTGTGAAAAAGCAAGATCGTCGATCATGGAAGTAATAGGTCTGCGTAAATAGCCGTCATCATCTAAACTACCAATGATTTGCTTTCCAATGATAAAATCCTGATCGGATAGTGGAACCAGGTCTAGTTGTTCTTGTAAACTTTCAAAAAAAGTACTCTCAATTGCAATCGGAGTCTCTTTCTTTTCTTCATCATCCTCATTGTTATAAGAGGTGCTATAATCGTTTACATTGTCGTCCTGTAAATAATCATCTACATTAAACTCATCCGTGTTTTCTTCTTTCGCACTTGCATCAAAATCATCCGGTGTGTCATTAAGGTCGTCATATTCACTTTTAGGCTCCTCAGCGATCATTAAGCTGGGATCTTCGAGTGCTGGATTTTCCTCTAGTTCTTCTTTAATTCGGGTATCTAATGCAACAGTAGGTACTTGCAGCAATTTAATAAATTGGATTTGCTGAGGGGAGAGCTTTTGAAGTAGTTTTTGTTGTAGATGTTGTTTAAGCATGTTTTATCAAAGCGGTATTTAAGTACCCGTTCCAAAAATACGAATTTGGTTTACATATAAACTATCTCGACAAAGTATTATTGTGTTTTTAACAGGAATAAAGCGTTTTAGAAATCCATTGTTCTCAAAATATTTTCTGCTATCCTTCGGTTTGATCCCGAATATTCCTGTAAACCATCCTTAATCTGTTGTTGTTGGATCGCTCTCTTGTTTGGGCAATTTAGAGAAATATCGATGGATAGCCGGAATAGGTGAGGGTTTTGAAAATAATTACTTACTTTTATTAGGACGTTTAACATCTAAAACTAATACTACTTATGAGTTTTGTAAAAGAATTTAAGGAATTTGCAGTCAAAGGCAATGTGATTGACCTGGCTGTCGGTGTAATTATTGGAGGCGCTTTCGGCAAGATCGTGACTTCCCTGGTCAACGACTTAATTATGCCCCCGATCAGTTTACTGATTGGCGACAAGGGATTTATCAATTTCTATGTCCCTCTGAGTGCTAAAGTTCGGGAATTTGTTGCCAGCAATCCTACTGCTTCTTTGGAAGACGCAAGGAAAATAGGCCCTGTGTTTGCCTGGGGGAACTTTGCAACTGAGGTGATCAATTTCCTTATCCTGGCAATGATCATTTTCTTAATGGTAAAAGCCATCAATAAAATGAAAAGAAAACAAGAAGAGGCTCCAGCTCCAGCTCCTGCACCAACACAAGAACAGGTATTACTTACTGAGATCCGCGATTTACTAAAAAATAAGTAAGCCGCTTTCTATAAAAAATAAAAAACCACCTGAACGCTCAGGTGGTTTTTTATTTTTCGATCCGAAATGCTTTTAAAATGTTCTTTTAACGCTTGGGTCTGTCAGGATGATATAATCGCCCAGATTGCTGTATTTCGACCAGTCTGGCGCTGTAAAGTCTGTTCCTGAAAAGCAGGAAATGTTGGCTGTTTTTAATTTTGGCAATAACGTTTTCAATTTAGCCAGGGTACCCAACTGTTCATCACTATGAAAACGGCCATTCAATTGGAATATCTTCGAGCCTTTGTGACTTTTTAAATATTTGGCAATAGACCAGGACATCGTCGCATCCCAAAGGTTTTGCGTCTGGTATATTTTCATACTCCCCATGCCATGACCGCCAAGCATGTCTATAAACTTATCGTAATATTTTCCAGTTGCCGTATCCACAGGTAGTGGAGGGAGAAAGCTGCTAGAGCTTTTTGGAAACTGGCTCAGTATTGATAAACCAGATTTGCTCACCGCATTGCTGTAACGGGTAGCTGCATTGGCTGCTATAACCGGTAAATGATGAGTTTTTGCATATTCAATCATTGGCTTATAGTCTTCATAATTCTTCCATACCCTGGCTTCTTTTACAAAGTTTTTTTCAGAAATCAGCCCTGATAGGTATTCATCCATCACTGGCTGAACATCTGTATGGAACATTTCTAAACTCAATGCGGTTTTCGGGTAAGTACTGCTGAGTTTTTTATAGAGTTCAAATTCCAGTAAATGGCCGATAGAATCATTGTGTTCTTCTCCGAAAAATAATACATCTACTGCTTTCATATCTTTTAACAGGTCATCCAGCTGTATTAGCTTTTGCTTTTTTACATCATATACTTTATAGTGTTCCGTTGGCGTCTGTGCGATTGAAAATAGGGGTAAGGCGCATAACAGCGCAATGATTAGTTTTCTCATAGATCCGTGCTTATTCTTATCTTAATTAGATTCAATCCAAATTAACGAATAATTTTTACCGATAAAAAATGGGGCTTTACCGGCTATTCACATCATCCTGAGTAATTGATATTTGGAAATGTGGGTTGATCCCCTACATTTGAGTAGAAACACATAGATTAAACGAATAAATAGAGAACCATGGAAAAGTGGAATGACGGTAAAAAAAATAATAGTACCTGGGCTGGGCTGTTTCTTTTAGGATTTGGAATGATCTTCCTATTAAAGAATATAGGCATTGATTTACCACGTGGCTTGTTGAGCTGGCATACTTTGCTGATTGCTATAGGTTTGTTTGTAGGTTACAAAAGAAACTTTGAAGGTAAAGGTTGGTTGATTATGGTATTGATTGGAGGCTATTTTACCTTACAGCGGGTGCTAGATGAAGATATATCAAGATATTATTTTGCATTGGCTTTAATGATTATGGGACTTTATTTGATTTTAAAACCTAAATCAAGTCGCATTAATACTACTAAATGGAAAAAGAAACAAGCAAATTTCCCTGAAACTGCATTTGTAGGGGCTGAAGAGCCTACTGGGACTGGCGAGGAGCCTAAAACGGAAGGCTGGGTGGATGAAAATGATGTGATTGATGCTGTCTGCGTTTTTGGAGGTACGGATCAGCATGTGTACTCCAAGAACTTTAAAGGGGGTGATCTGGTTGCCGTTTTTGGTGGCTGCAATGTAAACCTGACTCAGGCGGACTTTGAAGGTGCAATTGTACTGGAGGTCGTGGCTGTTTTTGGTGGAGTGAAAATCATTATTCCTTCCAGCTGGATTGTAAAGTCGGAAGTAACTGCGGTTTTTGGCGGGATAGAAGATAAAAGGGGCCCTGTGATGCTTTCCGATGGAGGAAATAAAATCATAAAAATCACAGGATTGGCTTTGTTTGGTGGCGTGGAGATTCGCAATTTTTAATTAAATACGCTATTACCTATTATTAACTTCTTGTATTTTGACCAACAGACCGCTTGCTAATAAGAATATTAAACGATACGCCTTGGGAATATTTGTAGCCTGGGTATCGGTATTTGTCCTGCTCTTTTATTACACTTTAAACTTTAACTGGTACATTTCTATTGCCGACAGCCTGGTTACAAACGGGCTTTTGGCCTTGGCCTGCATGATTTTAAGCAATATGCTGGGTTTTTATCAACCAAAAAATGAAACGATTCTGTTTGTATTGGTGATTACCCTTATGCTGGCCGGACTGATTACCTTTATCAGTAATGTTGCCCTCTCTTATTTGTTTGTCAATGAGCTGACTTATCAGAGTTTTTTACAGCTGTCGCTGATCCTTAGGTTTATCATTGTGTTTGTTTTCCTTGCCTGGTGCGCGGTAGCCAACATTCTATGGTATCGCCTGGAAGAGCAGTCGGCCACCCAGGAGCGTTTATTGATCGCACAAAATCTGAGTAAAGAGGCGGAACTAAATAAATTACGTCACCAGTTACAACCTCATTTTCTTTTCAATAGTCTCAATTCTGTCTATGCGCTGACCATCATGAACCCTACTGAAGCAGGGAATATGATCATGAAGCTGGCTTCTTTTTTAAGAGGGAATTTGAAAAGAGACGATGAGATTTGGGTGAAGGTAGAAGAGGAGATGGAGTATATTCAACTGTATCTTGATATTGAAAAGGTACGCTTTAGTCACCGTTTAAATATTGAAGTAAAAGTTGCGGAAGAAACCTTAGATTTATGCTTGCCAGGTACGCTCTTACAGCCTATTGTAGAGAATGCGATTAAATTTGGTTTGTACAATACAGCTGCGGCGATTACGATTTCTATTTTTGTGAAAGTAGAAAATAATAGATTGGTGATTACAGTGCAAAATCCTTTTGATCCGGAAATGAGGGCGACAGGCGGGACAGGCTTCGGGTTATCGGCAATAAAACGCAGGTTATACTTGCTTTTTGGTGATGAACAATTGCTCCAAACCAGGGCTACAGAAGATAATATATATATAACAACGCTAAAAATACCTCAAAAATAATGATGAGAACCATTTTAATAGATGATGAATCCCTGGCCAGGGATGTCGTAAAACATTATCTGAGCAGCTTTCCCGACATTGAGGTAGTTGCGGAGTGTAGTGACGGCTTTGAAGGAATTAAAGCGATTACACAGCACCAACCGGACTTTATTTTTTTGGATATTCAAATGCCTAAGATCAATGGCTTTGAAATGCTGGAATTAGTAGAACAACACCCAGCAGTGATCTTTACTACTGCTTTCGACGAGTTTGCCATTAAAGCTTTTGAAGTAAATGCAGTAGATTATCTGCTGAAGCCGATAGAAAAAAGCAGATTTGACCTGGCCATACAAAAATTACCGGCCCGCTTAAATCAAAGCGAACAGTACAGTCGCGAGCTGTTGGATACAGCCGCATTGAACCCTGCGCAGCAGAATAGAGTAGTGGTGAAGAAGAATGGGGTCATAAAAATCATCGCTGTAGCAGATATTCATTACCTGGAAGCAGACGACGATTATGTGAAGTTAAGTACCACTGAAGGCGCTTTTCATAAGAATAAGACGATGAGCTTTTTCGAACAAACGTTAGAATCTTCACAATTTATTCGTATTCATCGATCATATATCATAAATTTGGCCCAGGTGACAAAAATAGAACTGAAAGAAAAGGACAGTTATATTGTTCTTTTAAAATCTGATATATGGCTTCCAGTGAGTAAAACGGGCTATATTAAGCTCAAAGCGGCGCTTGGCTTGTAAGATTTTAAGGAAAAAAGTAAACTACCTTGAATTCTATTTGCAATTAAAATAAAATCAAGCTATATTTGCACCTCTTATTTAAAAAAATAGTCTAAGATATAATACAGTTATGAAAAGAACATTCCAACCTTCGCAAAGAAAGAGAAGAAACAAACACGGCTTCCGCGAAAGAATGGCTACAGCAAACGGTAGAAGAGTATTAGCTTCTCGTCGTGCAAAAGGAAGAAGTAAGCTATCAGTTTCTGACGAACGTCGTCACAAAGCATAATTTTTGATTGCAGCACAATAAGTGTTAGCAGATCACAATATCTGCAAATTTGCGATCAAAAACATGAACACATTTAATAAAGAAGAACGGTTATGTAGTAGAAAATTATTAGATCTGCTATTTAAAGACGGTTCTTCTTTTTTATTATATCCATTCCGCATTTCCTATCATTTTGTAGATGTCCCGCATAGTTATCCTGCTCAGGTAGTGATCAACGCGCCCAAGAAACGCTTTAAAAGAGCGGTCGACAGGAACCTGATCAAGAGGAGGATTCGTGAGGTCTATCGTTTGCAAAAACAAACAGAGTTGTATCCATCCCTGGAAGGATCAGAAAAGCTCTTGATTTTTTCTATCCAGTATGTGGGTAAGAAAATCTATGAGTTCTCATTTTTGGAGAAGAAAATGGAAGGTGCTTTGAAAAGGTTAATCGGCAATATCAAAAATGATCAGGGCAGTTAAACTGGTGATCGGTTGGTTCTTTTTAGGACTAATTAAGCTATATCAATGGTTTATATCGCCGTTATTGGGTGCCAATTGCCGTTTTACGCCTACTTGTTCCCAATATGGAATAGAAGCGATAAAAAAGCATGGACCTTTTAAAGGAGGATGGTTAACTTTGAAGCGGATTGGTCGTTGTCACCCCTGGGGCGCACATGGCCATGATCCTGTTCCTTAATCCTGAATATTTATATTTACCCGATGATTACCATACTTCAAATCGAAACCGCTACACAAGTCTGTTCTGCCGCAATCTCTCAGGATGGGAAAACCATTGCCCTGAAAGAAGAAATGGCTAGTAATATTCATGCGGGAAGCCTTACTTTATTCATTCAATCTGTAATGGATAGCGCCGGACTAAAGTTTTCGGAACTGGATGCGATAGCCGTAAGTAAAGGCCCGGGTTCTTATACCGGATTGAGAATTGGAGTATCGACCGCCAAAGGTCTTTGTTTTGCATTGGGAAAACCTTTAATCGCGATAGATACTTTGCAAATGATGGCTGAAGGTTTCCTGAAAGCTGAGCCGCTCCATGAAGGATTGGTTTGCTCGATGATTGATGCCCGAAGAATGGAAGTGTTTACCGCAGTTTTTGATGCGCAATTGGATTACGTATCCCCTGTAGAAGCGAAAATTATTGATGAACAAAGCTTTGAAAGCTTGTTAACGGCGCAAAAAGTTACCTTTATTGGTGACGGTGCCGCAAAATGCGCAGAGACATTAAAACATGAGAATGCGCATTTTTCTGTGACCAACTTTAACTCTGCAGCCAATATGAGTGCGCTGGCAATGGCCGCTTATACGCAAGGTAAGTTTGAAGATGTAGCCTATTTTGAGCCTTTTTATCTCAAGGATTTCGTGTTTACTACGCCGAAGAAAAAATAAACAGCCCTGATCTTATCGCATTAAATTTGAATGGTATGGAAGTCGCCAGGCTTTTATTTCTTCTTAGAGAAGATACTGAACAGGCGTTTGAATAGTCCTGGAGACTCCTCCCCAATTCCTGGCATGGTACTGCTGTTTTGCGGGTGTTCTACAAAATTCCCGAACTTTATTCCAATTCCCAGGTATACAGAAGCCCCGTTATAACCATTACCTATTGTTGCGTCCTTATTGAGGATTCCCTGAACCTGACTGGTGGTTTTTAATAAATCATCAGAGCCTAAGAATACTTCAAAATTTGGTGTTTGGTACATGGTTTGAAGTCCGAGGTAAAACAATTGATGGAAATTATAAGTAGGTGTAGCCGAAACAGAAAAGCCTTCATATTTGAATTTGTTGACCATAGCCGCATCTCCTCCTGTGAAAAACAGGTTCTTAGATACAATGATAGATGGGGTCCATAGACCGAAGCTTTTTGAAAGCATCACATCTATTTTAGCATTGGTGGCAGAATAAAAGCCTTCTCTATCGGGATTTTTAGCTATTGCATCTTTAAGCTGTTTCTTGGTGTCTGCGGTGCTTTGATTAGGATCTCCAATAGTGATGTTAGAATTTATTCTTTTATAATAGGATTGGTTATTCCATTTGATGAAACCGAGGTCTTTTAGGTTAGCCATTAGGAAATAGCCACTTTTACTTTGGTAGGAGGTACCTAAACTGATCGATGCGCCAGGATTTTTGAAAGTAGGCATTAAGGTATTTGAACTTAGTTCCTTATCATCTATAAAAGTTGCACGGTAAGTTCCTGAAAATCCCACCTCTGGAAAGCCTGAACCTGAGGTGTTTTTTAATCCGGATTCAACAATGTTTAATTGATGGTAACTGGTTCCACTTAACAGACTGAGCTTCGCGCCAAAGGCTAGTCTTTTAGTGTAGTTTTCCCGGTAAGTAACGCTAAACTGATGATAGCTGAGCCCGTATCCTTTGTCATTAAAAATGCCATTTCGCATTAGCGGATTATTTATCCGATCAGCATCATCAATCATGATCAAAGTTTCATTGGTGTATTTCGCGAGGGCATCCGTTCTGAACTGCCAGGAGAAACCTAATTCTTTTTGGTATTTATAAGAATTATATATTTTAAGTGTGAGCAGGTAAGCATTGGTGTGCTGATAAAGGGTATTGAGGCCTTTTCTTTCCAATGGGATATCTTGTGATTTGTAAATCCCCTCGTTGATTAACCTACGTACGAAATCAGAATTTCCCTTGCTCGCTGCATTTACGCCAAAATAGGGTAGCAGGAAATTGGAAGCGTATTGCCTGGAAGAATCCAAGGTAAAGACCTTTTGTGCAGGATTCTCAAAGCCATCAAACAATGTCTTAGTATTAAAAAGGCCATATTGTTGCGCCTTTAATTGTTGCGCTAATAGGATCAAAATACAAATTGAGAGCAGCCTTTTTGACATAGTTTGTTGTTTGCTTAACAAACTTGATGATTATTAATGATTTATGGTGAAAAAATTAAAAATCTTTTTGAGGCTCTATGAATTTGCTAATAAGCATATTGGTTTGAAACTTTCCATGATCTCCACTCAATTGATAAACAAATGACTCGTAGTTTTTTAAGGCTTTTTCTGAATTAAATTGTTTTGAAAATGGAAGATTCATGTTCTTAGCCAATAAGTTTTGAGAATTTTTATGATCCAAATAGAAATTCAGATTTGAATTATTAGGCAATTGATTGCTTACATTGATGAATCCTGAAGTATTGATCAGCAATTTATTAGCCCTGTAGTCATTTAAAAAGGATTTTAAGGTAGCTGGATTATTGGCAAAGACCAGGTAATTGTCAAGGATCTGATAATATGGTCTTTTGAAGGATTTAAAGGGTAGTCCAAAATAGGTGTACAGCAGATCCGGCTCTTTAAATAGTTTTAAATCTTCGGAATAATCTTCACTTAAATCAATTAGTAACTGATCCAGTTTATCGCCATTGCTTAGGCTAATGGCTCCTAGTTTTTCAGATGTACTCAATTGAAAAGTCATCATTTGATTTTGAAAATATACAGGGAAGAGCAATTCCAGGTTCAAATGGTATTTCTGATTGATAGTTGCTGCAAGTTTTATGCGTTTCTGATCTTCTTTATGCTGTGTGAACCATTGGTCCAGTTTTTTACTCCAGGGTTCATATTTGTCCATGGCATAAATGGTGTAATTGGCAGTACGTTCAGGAAGAATGTTCTGAATACTCATTTTTTGAGGACTTTCTTCTGCAAATAGCTGGTAGTAACTATTTGGGTCATTTAACTTTGTCGTTCCAGTAAAAAGAACCTTCTCCTTGCTGAAATTATACGTTAAAAGGGCAAAAGCATCCTGCTGATCCAGAATGGCAAGTTCGCCATTTAATTTTCCTGGGATCATGGGTTTCAGTAATGCCGGGATCCGATTGAAATTAACATATAGTTGCGCCAGACTATTTTTCGACAGTTTACTACCAGATTTAATGTATTCTACAAAAGCTTCGTCCTTTTTATCATTAGATTTTGACAAAATGGTTTTAATTGGCTCTGGACTATTGGACAGTAAAATCAAATGATCTTTGAGACCCAGGTAGAAAACACTACTATCGGCTAAGGTTAATTTGGTCTGACCTAAGGCTGTGTCTAGCTGAATGGCTGCAGTTTTTAGCGCATGAAACAATTGCATTTTACTGAATTCCTGATCGCTCTGCGTACTAATGATATAATTCAGTTCTTTTCCCTTTCCAGGAAGAATGCCCAGATAGATCAGTTGTTTTTTTGTTAATGCATTTAAGCTAGGCGAGGATAGCACTACATTTTTTAATGATTGCAGGGATTTAAATTTCTCTGCACCCATGATTTCCTCAAAGTTATCCTGTCCCTTTAAAAGATCCAATACGCTTTTGTCTTGTTCAAAAGAGAAGATAAACCCGGATTCAGTAACTGCAGCATACAGACTGAGGTCTGACTGTGCATGAGCCATATTTAGTTTAGAAAAATAGAAATAGGCCATGGTCACAATGGCCGTTAGGAGTACGATGATACTAAGGAGGATCTTTTTCATTGCTGTCCTTACAAATTTAATTTAATAAGTTGGGATTACTAAGAAAATGCAACCAAGTTTCTTAATTTTGGGAGATTAAAAAAGCCGATTTTATGAGCAACAGACCTATTTTATTAACCGCCTCTCTATTTGGATTAACAGCAGTCATTTTAGGTGCCTTTGGCGCCCATGGTTTAAAAAGTCAGGTCAGTCCTGAAGCATTGGAAATCTGGAGCAAAGGTGTGGAATATCAGTTTTATCATACTTTCGCATTATTGTTTCTTTCTCAGCTGAGTATGAATCAACCTAAGCTACTTAAATTGGCTTATATTTTCTTCAGTTTAGGGATTATCCTGTTCTCAGGATCATTGTATCTATTGGCGACAAGAGAGATTACCCATATTGGCTTCGGTGCTGTTTTAGGACCGATTACACCGATTGGCGGACTACTGTTTATTCTTGGATGGGGAAGTTTGTTCTTTGCCGCTTCAAATAACAAGTAAGGATGAGTTCTGGTCAACTGGAATTCGCAGAAAGGGAAACCCTTTTTATTGAGGTGATTTTGCCACTTTCTCTGGCGAAAAATTATATATATAGAGTGCCTTTCGAATTGAATGATCAGGTGGCGATAGGAAAGCGCGTGGTGGTTCAGTTCGGGAAAAGTAAAATTTATACAGCCCTGATTAAAAGTATCAGCCAACAGGCACCAGAAATCTATCAGGCAAAATATATCATTGATGTAGTCGATGAACACCCGGTAATTACAAGTTCGCAATTGGAGTTCTGGGAATGGATGACGAGCTATTATCTTTGTAATGAAGGAGAAGTGATGTCGGCTGCATTGCCGGCAGGACTGAAACTGGCCAGTGAAACGATTATCGTACTGAAAGAAGAGTTTCCTCAGGATGGAGAAGTACTCAACATCAAACAGGAAACCCTGGTGAATGCCTTAAAGGTACATGGCCGACTAACGATCGATCAGGTCTCTGCATTGTTAGGTCAGAAAACCGTGTATCCCATTATCAATACTTTACTGGATAAAGAAATGGTTTATATCGCCGAAGAGGTGATTGAAAAGTATAAGCCATTGTTAAAATCTTTTGTTACCCTGCATTCTTTTTATCATGAAGAGGAGAATTTGAAACAATTGTTTTCAGTGTTGGAAAGGGCTCCGAAGCAAATGAATGCGCTACTGACTTTTTTAAAGCTGTCCAGGCAACAAAGTACGATTCCTAAAGCGCAACTGTTAGAAGAGAGTGATTGTGGTCCAGCGGCGCTAAAAACGTTGATGGATAAGGAGGTTTTTGTGATTGAAAAGAAGCCGGTGAGCAGGCTCAAAGATCAGGATGAGGATTTCGTGTTGAACTTTGAGCTGAGTGAAACTCAACAATTGGCTTTGACACAAATTGAAACGGAGTTTGAAAAGAAAGATGTGGTATTATTACATGGGGTAACGGCCTCAGGTAAAACACAGGTTTATATCCGTTTAATTGAAAAAGCCATTGAAAACGGTGGACAAGTTTTGTTCCTCCTACCGGAAATTGCCCTGACTACACAAATTGTAGAAAGGATCCAACGTTATTTTGGAGATGCCATAGGGGTATATCACTCCAAATTTAACAACAATGAAAGGGTCGAAATCTGGAATAAGGTACTCAACGGCAAGTATCGCATCGTTTTAGGGGCGAGGTCTGCAGTGTTTTTACCTTTCCAGAATTTAAAGCTGATTGTTATTGATGAAGAGCATGAGTCTTCTTACAAGCAACAGGAACCGGCACCACGTTATCAGGCAAGAGACGCGGCAGTGTATCTGGCCTGGTTGCATAAAGCAAAGGTCGTATTAGGCTCCGCAACACCCTCTATTGAAAGTTATTTCAATGCCCTTCATCAAAAATATGGATTGGTCACCATGTCCGAAAGATTTGGTGGTGTAGCCTTACCAGTTCAGGAAGTGATTAGTATTGCAGAAGAGACCAAAAAGAAAAAGATGATCTCTTATTTTTCCAGTACGCTGGTGGAAGAGATTGAAGAAACTTTGAAATTAAAAGAGCAGGTGATCCTGTTTCAAAATAGAAGGGGCTATGCCACTATCCTGATTTGCGCAACTTGTGGCTATGCCCCAAAATGTGTGAGCTGTGATGTGAGTTTAACCTATCATAAAACCAGTGGTAAATTGCATTGTCATTATTGCGGTTACCATCAGAATAGTATCAATGTTTGTCCGGCTTGTGGCTCTGTACATATAGAGCAAAAAGGTTTTGGAACGGAACGGGTAGAAGAAGAACTGAGCCTGATCTTCCCGGAAGCGAAAATTGCAAGGCTAGATGTAGACAGCACCAGGACAAAAAATGGACTGCAGCAAATCATCGCCGACTTCCAGGAGAAAAAAACCGATATCCTGATCGGTACACAGATGGTAGCCAAAGGATTAGATTTTGATAATGTGACTTTAATTGGCGTGATTAATGCGGATACTTTATTGAATTATCCGGACTTCAGAGCTTTTGAAAGAAGCTATCAGTTACTGGCCCAGGTTGCCGGTAGAGCAGGAAGAAGGGATAAGCAAGGAAAGGTGATCATTCAAGCCTATGATGATAAACATAGAATCATTACACAGGTAATTGACAATAAATATCAGGAAATGTATACGGATGAAATTCGCGAGCGAAGAGAGTTTCAATATCCGCCATTTACCAGGGTTATTTTTGTCAATATCAAACATAAAGACATGAATCTTTTAAATGTTGCTGCGCAGAAATTCGCAAATGTGTTAAAAGGACATTTAGGAAGTCGGGTTCTCGGACCTGAGCAACCAATGGTTGGCAGAATCAGGAATTATTACATCAAGCAGATCATCATTAAAAGCGACAAGAACACGGCCATCACTAAAGTGAAATCCGTATTAAAGGACGTTATTTTGCAATTTCAGGCAGAAAAAGAGTACCGGGGAGCGATTGTACAGGTAGATGTAGATCCTTACTAGTTTTATTGCGATTGATACTGTGACGATTAGAATTTAGGCGTCACTTATGTAAGCGCATTAGTTTTCAAAAACCTATTTTTGAGTAATGGCATATAAGTTTGTAGATAATTATAGGGAGCGGGGAGCGAGAAAGAGGTTGGTTACTCATCTTGAGGGGAGAGGTATCACTGATAAAAATGTATTGGAAGCCATCGGTAAGGTGCCACGTCATTTTTTCTTTGATGAAACTTTCTGGAATCAGGCTTATAAAGATATCGCATTTCCGATTGGTGATGGACAAACCATTTCACAACCTTATACTGTAGCCTATCAAAGTGAACTGCTTCACATTAAAAAAGGAGATCAGGTACTGGAAATAGGAACCGGTTCAGGCTATCAAACCTGTGTACTAATGGAGCTGGGCGCCAATGTATATACGATTGAGCGCCAGGAAAGCATTTACCGCCATACCATTCGTGTATTACCTGGAATGGGTTATAATGCTCATTTTTTCTTTGGAGACGGTTCAAAAGGTATTGTTGAACACGCTCCTTATGATAAGATTATTGTAACTGCAGGCGCACCTTGGGTTCCTGAAGCATTGCTTAAGCAATTGAAAATAGGAGGGATTTTGGTCATCCCTGTTGGTGATGAAAATACGCAGAAAATGGTGACCGTTATCCGCGTAAGCGAAACTGATTACGATAGGATTGAATTGGACACCTTCCGCTTTGTACCATTAGTAGGAGATCAGGCCTGGTAAATTAAATCCCAGGCATTTATTCCTTCATTGCACGATCCATCTCTCTTTTGGATTCTCTGTCTTTTATGCTGTCTCTTTTGTCGAACTCCTTTTTACCCTGTGCCAATGCAATCTGGATTTTTGCATATCCTCTATCGTTGGTATAAATTCTTAAAGGAACAATAGTATAGCCTTTTTCTTCACTTCTGAATTTTAGCTTTTTAAGCTCTTTTTTATGGAGTAGCAAAACTCTGTCGCGCTTAATGTCGTGATGGTGGAAAGAGCTATGGCTATATTCGGAAATATGTAAGTTTCTAACGTAAAGAACATCACCTATGAACATGCAAAAGGCATCGGACATATTTGCTTTACCTTGTCTGATGGCTTTAATCTCTGTACCCAAAAGGGCCAAACCTGCATTAAATTCCTCAACAATATGGTAATCGAAGTAAGCTCTTTTATTTTTAATTTGAATATCGTTCTTCATTGCTTTCAATTTTCACAAAACCCGGCATAGATATATTCTGTGCCGGATTTTGTAAGAATACCGCTAATATCCGAAAGAAATAGTGATTTCTGAATTTTATCGGACAATTAATACCGGAATAGTTACTTTATGTCTTACCGAGTTGACAGTGGTTCCCAAAATCAGGTCTTTTATACCTTGGTGACCATGAGCGCCCATCACCAATAATTCCAGGTCATTTTGCTTACTGATCTCTACAATTGCCGCTACCGTACCTCCGTAGCCGATGTGAGCGGTAGATTTATAACCCAGCTCTTTTAGATTTGCAAGGTATTTTTCCAGGTTCTCCGCATCACTCAAGGTTTCTGCGTCTAATGCAGCTTCGCCATAATATCTTGCAACAGCGGTTTCTACCACGTGAATCAGGTAATAATGTGCGTGTTTTCCGCCTTGAGTTAGGGCATGACGGATGGTGTTTCTATCATTTTTAGAGAAATCAACAGTGATGCCAATCCGTGCATATTTGATTTTTTCGACATCCTCAATATCCATTGCATCGCCGTGTGGAGCATTGTGCTGCCCTTCTTTCGCTTTGTTTAATAGCGGATAAATGAAAACATATAATAACAATAGGCCAATCAAAATGGCTGCCGGAATCACGATTACATATAAGTACCAACTGTGACTATCGCTGGTCCAGCCACTAATTTCCTCAACAACCAGTTTAACATTTAGTGCTACAATGACAATAGAACTGATCCATGCCAGGGCTTTTACCCAAGGTTTGATGGCAAAGCCTTTCATCGTTTTTTTATCCGAAGTGAAATGGATCAATGGAATAACTGCAAAGCCGAGTTGTAAACTCAAGACCACCTGACTCAAAATCAATAAGCCGCCTAAAGCATCATCTCCAAGAATTAAAATGGTTAAGAAGGCGGGGATAATTGCTAGTAAACGGGTAATTAAACGACGCAACCAAGGCTCGATTCTTAGCTTTAAGTGGCCCTCCATTACGATTTGTCCGGCAAGGGTTCCTGTTACTGTAGAACTTTGTCCGGCAGCAATCAAAGCGATGGCAAATAGCGCTGGAGCTACATCTCCGAAGATGTTTTGTAATAGCCTGTGGGCATCCTGTATCTCCGCAACTTCATGCAAACCATTCTTATAGAAGGCTGCTGCGGCAAGGATCAGGATCGCTGCGTTAACAAAAAACGCAAGGTTAAGTGCAACTGCAGTATCTATGAAATTGAATTTAATGGCTTCTTTGATGCCTTTTTCATCCCGTTCAAACTTCCTGGTTTGTACCAGAGAGGAGTGAAGGTATAAGTTATGTGGCATTACAGTGGCCCCAATGATCCCGATGGCAATGTATAATGCATCACCTGATAACATTGAAGGTTCAAATCCTTTAACGATTTCTTTTAAATTTGGTTCTACAATAAACATCTCCACGAGAAAGGAAACGCCGACGATAAATACCATGGAAACGATAAAAGCCTCCATTTTACGCATGCCCTTATTGAGCAGAAACAATAACAAGACGGTGTCAAAAATGGTGAGACTGATTCCCCAGATTAAGGGAAGTCCGAATAAAAGTTGTAAACCAATGGCCATACCAATGATTTCTGCCAGATCGCAGGCAATAATCGCCGTTTGAGCAAGACCAAATAATGGGATATTGATCCATTTAGGGTAGCCATTTCTGGAAGCCTGGGCTAAATCCAGTCCTCTTACGATTCCGAGTCTGGCACTTAAAGATTGTAACAAGAGGGCAATCAGGTTTGACATTAACAGAATCCAGATCAACTGGTATCCGAATTTACTTCCCCCGGCAATATCTGTGGCCCAGTTTCCGGGATCCATATAACCGACACTCACTAAATAAGCAGGGCCAATGAATGATAAAATACGACGCCAGCCTTTACGTTTGCTGGTGTCTACACTTTGATTTACTTCGCTTAGAGATTCGGAATGCTTCATGTTAAATCCTGATGAGTATGTGCTTGGCTATTTCTCTGGTTACACTGATTTTTTTATTTTCTACAATGATTTCTACTGAGCCATCAAAATCATTGATGGTACTAATGGTTAATGATTTCCCCAAGGTCAAGCCTAGTTTCTCCAAATGCTTGAGAAAAGCTGAAGAATGTTCGCTCACACCCATAATCAAACCCTGATCATCTTTTTTAAGCTTACTCAGCTTGATAAATGGAACAAAATCGAAATTCCCGTTTTTGTCAGGGATTGGGTCACCATGGGGATCATTTTTTGGGAAGGCAAGAAATTCATCTAGACGTTCTACCAGTTCGGGAGAATTGATGTGTTCCAGCTCTTCAGCAATATCATGCACTTCATCCCATTTGAAATTTAGTTTTTCTACCAAAAACACTTCCCATAGTCGGTGCTTTCTGATGACATTGATTGCCGTTTGTCTGCCAAGAGGTGTCAAATGCGCGCCCTGATACTTTTTATAACTGATCAGTTCCTTCTCTGAAAGCTTCCTCAGCATATCGGTTACGGAAGCAGCCTTGGTTTGCATTTTTTCAGCAATTGCATTGGTTTGGACAGCTTCCTCCTTATTCTCCGATAAATGGTAGATGATTTTCAGGTAGTTCTCTTCAGTGAATGATTGCATTTTTGTGTGTCTAACTAAATGTTTAGACAAATCTAAAAAATTAAAGAGAAATAAACTATAATTATTACTACGATTTTTAGAATAAAATTTGGTGAAATTCGTATTGATAGTCTACCTTTGATCATATTTTAAACACAGATGGCAGCAGAACTAGATAAAACAGACTTTAAAATACTTAAACTACTACAAGAGAATGGTAGGATTACCAACCTTCTTCTATCACAGGAAATCGGTCTTTCTCCTGCACCAACCTTAGAAAGGGTACGTAAACTAGAAATGTCAGGTTTCATAAAAAGCTATCATGCTTTAGTGGATGAAGAGAAGCTAGGTTTAGGGATTAAAACTTTTATCCAGGTTCAATTAGATTTTCATAAGAACAATACCATTCAGATTTTCCTTGATGAGGTTAACCAGATCAAAGAAATTACGGAATGTCACCATGTAACCGGTCAGGCAGATTTTCTGTTAAAGGTATATGTGAACGATATTAAAGCTTATGAGCGTTTGATTATGGATAAGATCAGTAAGATTTCTGTAGTGAAAACTTTTCAAACGATGATGATCATGTCTACGACAAAGAAAGAACCGATTGTTCCTTTGGAGTACTAAAATTGTTTCTTTAAGCCTATTTAATTAGGATAAAAACAGGGGGGATCCTGTTTTAAATTCAAAAGGGGTTATTCAATGTAGGTTGAGTAACCCCTTTTCTTTTTTAGCTGATCTGCCAGTTAATCGGGCTTTCTCCTTGCTTTATCAATTGTGCGTTGGTTTTTGAAAATGGCTTACTGCCAAAGAAACCTGTATATGCAGAGAAAGGAGAGGGGTGTGGCGCAGTAATCACTGTATGCTTAGCGGTATCTATCAATGCGATTTTCTTTTGCGCATAGGCACCCCAAAGAATGAAAATCAATCCTGTTCTTTTCTCAGATAATTCTGTAATGATGGTGTCGGTAAACATTTCCCATCCTCTTTTTTGGTGGGAGCCTGCTGTTTTTGCCCTTACTGTTAAGGTGGCATTCAGTAAAAGAACGCCCTGATCTGCCCATTGGGTCAGATTTCCATGGTCAGGTGTCTTAAAGCTTTCAATGTCGGTACTCAGTTCTTTATAGATGTTTTTTAAAGAAGGGGGAGTGCTTACTCCTTTCTGCACAGAAAAGGATAGGCCATGTGCTTGTCCCTGACCGTGATAAGGATCCTGTCCTAAAATGACCACCTTCACCTTGTCAAAGGGGGTATGGTTTAATGCATTAAATATATCCGTGCTCTTAGGATAGATCTCGTGTCCTTCTTCCTTTTCTTCCAATAGAAATGTTTTTAAAGCTTTCATATAAGCTTTGTCAAACTCTGGCTGCAAATGGGTTAGCCAGCTTTTATCTAAATTCAGTGGCATATCTATATCAATTAACATATTTTATTTTTTGGCGAAGATACTCAACATATCTTTTTCCAATGTTTCTCTTGGTGATTCTGTAATGCGACCCAGTTCTTTTCCGTTGGCGCTGACAATGAATGTAGGGACATGACTAATGTTCATGCCATCTATTAAACCGTTTTCAGCTTTTTTACTGTGGTCTACACAAATTAAAGTAATGTCCTGCTCGGTAATTTTCAAGGCATCCAGCATTTTATAGAAATGAGGGACTTGTAGCTGACTGTCGCCACACCAGGTACCCATTACAATCGTGATTTTTTTACCTTTCATCAAAGGTTGAAGGGCCAGTATAGTATTTTGGTCTGGCTGATAGGCTGGATATTCCACATCATACCTTTGCTGCATCTCTGGTAAGGCTTGTAAACCTACTCTGTTACAGATATTGATTAATCCGGTGACCTTCCCGGTATCGTCTTTGGTGGTCTTGTTGATTTCTTGTGAACTGGCTGTCATAGCAAATAATAAGAGCGTAAAGGTAATTAACTTTTTCATCACAGTTTTTGGTTGGTTTTTATGGGCTGATTGGGAGACTCCTCCTTTTCTTTCTTGAAATTATAAATTAAATCTGCTTTTTGTGATATAAACACGATATTTGCAAAAAATAATTTAAAAGGAATATGCCAAATATAGTTCGCCTTATTATAGGTTTCGCAGTGTTAGGAGGGGCCATCGCCCTGATGGTTTTCGGTTTATGGGGATGGGGAATTTTAGCATTTTTCATTAGTCTTTTAATCCTGGTAACTTACTTCTTCAATGAGAATATGTTGCTAGCACAATGGTATTTAAGAAAAGATAACATGCCTAAATCTGAGGTTTTCTTAAGAAGGATTACTGATTATGAGAAACAATTGATCAGAGCGCAGCATGGTTATTACAATTTGCTGATCGGTTTAATTGAGTCTAGAAAAGCACCAATGGCTTCTGAGAAATACTTCAAGAAAGCACTTCAATTGGGAATGACCATGGACCACAACATCGCCTTAGCGAAGTTAAGTCTTGCAGGAATTGCGATGGGGAAAAGAAATAAAAGAGAAGCGCAGATGTATTTAGCAGAAGCGAAGAAAGCAGATAAGAATAAATTACTTGCTGACCAGATCAAACAGATGAAAGATCAAATGGGAATGATGGACAGACAACAACAAGTAAGATACAAATAAGAATATTTAAAGAATTAAATAAAAAGCCACATGAAAATGTGGCTTTTTATTTTTCACTCAATCGGTCATAATTCTCATAATTGTCCTGGTTTGATCTGCTGATGTTGTCATCTTCCAGATCCTCTTTCTTCTTGCTGAAGAACAATTGCTCCGACTGGATCCTGGTGATCAACTGACGGATTAAAGTCAAGTCAAAGTCTTCTTTGTTGAGCTTAATGCAGTATTCGCTTTCTGTGATTTCTAAACTTGAGCTGTACATAATTTCTAGGTTTTAAATATGCTCTAAATTAAAAAAGGCTTGCTACAATTTATGTAGCAAGCCTTTAATTTTATGTTATCTGTTTGTTAAGCAAACCAAGCTTCAACTTCCTCTTTTGAAGGCATCGTTAATTCCAGCTTCAGTTTTTTGCGCATTCCTCCTAAGTCATTGAAAACCTTATTTGGATTTGCTGCTTTTAATTCTTCAATAGTATTGATGTTCATCTTTCTGATTACAGGAACCCAGTCAGCTGGAACACCTGCATTTACGAAATCTTCATCAGTAGTTACTCTTGCTTTTTTCTCCGGTCTCATCTGAGGGAAGAATAAAACTTCCTGAATGGTAGATTGGTTAGTCATCAACATCACTAATCTGTCAATACCAATACCTAATCCAGAGGTTGGAGGCATACCATATTCCAATGCACGAATAAAATCGTCGTCCATTGCCATGGCTTCATCATCACCTCTTTCAGCCAGTTTCAATTGATCGATCAGACGCTCTTTCTGATCGATAGGATCGTTTAGCTCTGAGTAAGCATTGGCAATTTCTTTACCATTTACAAACAGCTCAAATCTCTCTACCAGACCTTCTTTGCTTCTGTGTTTTTTAGCCAGAGGCGTCATTTCCAAAGGATAATCCGTGATATAAGTTGGCTGGATCAGGTTGGCTTCAACTTTTTCGCTAAACAACTCATCAATCAGCTTTCCTCTACCCATAGAAGGATCTACTTCAATATTCAGGCTTTTGCAAACTTCTTTGATTTGCTCTTCCGTCATATCTGATACATCTATACCAGTATATTTCTGGATAGACTCATACATCGTTAGTTTTTCATAAGGACCTTCGAAATTGATTTTGTGTTTACCCACTTCAATTTCTGCTTTCCCATGAATTGCAATCGTGATTTTCTCCAGACAGTCTTCTACCATACCCATCATCCAGATGTAGTCTTTATAGGCTACATAGATTTCCATAGAGGTAAACTCCGGGTTATGCGTACGGTCCATACCTTCATTTCTGAACATTTTACCGAACTCATAAACACCATCAAAACCAGCTACGATTAACCTTTTAAGGTAAAGCTCATTAGCGATACGCAGGTATAAAGGCATATCCAGAGTGTTGTGGTGTGTCGCAAATGGACGCGCCGCTGCACCACCATGGATTGGCTGAAGAATCGGAGTTTCTACTTCCATCCAACCTTGTTCATCAAAGTAATTTCTCATCGTATTGATGACTTTTGAACGGTTGATGAAAATCTGTTTGAATCCAGGGTTTACCGTAAGATCCACATAACGCTGTCTGTAGCGCAGTTCAGGATCAGTAAAACCATCGTAAATATTTCCTTCCTCATCGCGTTTTACCACTGGTAAAGGCTTTAAGGATTTTGATAACAATTTGAATTCCGTAACGTGAACAGAGATTTCACCAGTCTGGGTAGTGAAAACATAGCCTTTTACGCCTATAAAGTCTCCCAGATCCAATAACTTCTTGAATACGGTATTGTATAAGGTTTTGTCTTCATCAGGGCATAGTTCGTCTCTTTTTAAGTAAACTTGTATTCTTCCTGTCGAATCTTGCAATTCTACGAAGGCAGCACTCCCCATAATTCTGCGGGTCATGATACGGCCTGCAATGCTGATGTTCTTATATGCAGTCTTATCTCTTTCGTAGTTAGCTAAAATATCTGCTGCATTGGCATTGATTTCGAATGCTTCAGCAGGGTAGGGATCGATCCCTAATTCACGAAGTTGGTTTAGCGAATTTCTACGCAACAACTCTTGTTCTGATAGTCCTGTACTCATATTTGTGATCTGTCCGGCATCATGCCGGAAAAGGTTTATTTTATGCTGATTATAATCACAGATTCCTGTGACTTCACAAAAATAGTGATTTGTGAGGTTTTTATACGATTAAAGGAGGTATTATATATCATAAATGTGATAACATGTAGCACAGCTCTGAAAAACGCCTCCTTTATACTGCTGATGAAGCAGGAAAAACAAGGTTAGTCGACCTCAACTTCTTCCGTATACATCTCGTCGATGTTTGCGGCATACTTGTTTTCAATGACTTTTCTTTTTGCTTTCATTGTAGGTGTAAGCTCGCCATCTTCAATACTAAAAGGATTTCTTTTGATCTTGAAATTCTTGATGCGTTCAAACTTGGCCAGCTCATTAGAAAGTTTTTTGATGTCTTTAGCTATCCAATCTACAATCTCTTTATCTTCAATAAACAGTTGTGGCTGTTGGAAAAAGGCATCCGTTAATTTAAACTCTTCCTGTAAAGTTTCTCTATTCGGGATAATAATCGCCGTTAGATACTCTCTTTTGTCACCGATCAGGAACAGCTGCTCTATTTTCGGGCTTTTCAGGTAAATGTTTTCTACCGGAGTAGGGTATACGTTTTTACCGTAAGCATTGACAATCATATTTTTTAAGCGATCCGTGATTTGTAGGTTTCCTTTATAGAAACGACCAATATCACCGGTATGGAACCAATTGTCTTTATCAATCGCTTCTGCAGTTTCTGCAGGTTTGTTAAAATAACCCTGCATGACGCAATGTCCGCGGACAATAATTTCCCCTTCTGCGCATTCAAAATCCTCCTGAAAAGTTTCATGAGTTTGAATATTGATGATTTTTTTGGTTTCTACATCTTGAATTCCGATTTCAATACCTGGAATCACACGACCAACAGTACCATATACTTGTCTGTCGTATTCAGTCACCGCCATTACAGGTGAGGTTTCTGTGAGGCCAAAACCTTCCAGGACTTTAATTCCCAGGTTTCCGAAAAACTCACCCACATTTTTAGGTAATGCTGCACCACCGGAAAGCATGAATTTTAAACGGCCTCCGGTTTTCTCTTTGATTTTGCTGAAAACCAGTTTTTCTGCAATTGCTTTTTTTCCTGATAAAATCAGACCTGGTTGTCTGCCTGCTTCTTTTTCAGCACGGTATTCTTGTCCGATGTCTAATGCCCAAAGGAAGATCTTTGATTTTAGTCCGCCGCCAGCAGTACCGCTTTTAATGGCCTTATCGTGGATTCTTTCCAATAAACGTGGCACACAGCTCATCACCGTTGGTTTGATCTCTGCCATGTTTTTTGCCAGTAGCTCTAAACTTTGTGCATAAGCAATTTTACATCCCTGGGCACAGCAAACATGATAGGTTGCAGTACGTTCAAAGACATGAGATAAGGGAAGGAAGGATAAAAATATTTCCGTTTCGTCGATTATAGGAATCTGTTGCAAACAAACTTTTACGTTTTGTACAAAGTTGTTGTGCGATAAGACTACACCTTTAGGCGTACCAGTCGTACCTGAAGTATAAATCAGGGAGGAAGTATCTGAAGGGCGTAAAGCTTCCCGGATGCTTTTGATTTGCGCGTGTTTTTCTTCGCTTACCGGAGTTTCCAGCAAAGTAGAAAAAGCGACTACTGCTGCTTTCATTCCTTCTGGTAAAGCAATCTTCTGGTAATCTGCAAAAACCGGTATAATGTATTGTAGGTTTTTACAGTTCTCTGCTATTTTGGTTACTTTTTTATATAGAAAAGGATTGCCGATCAGAATGGCTCTGATTCCAGAGTCATTGATGATATAGGTTACTTCCTGTTCAGACAGTGTAGGGTAGATGGAGACGTTAATTGCACCAATCTGTTGGATGCCCTGATCGTAATAAACATAGTCGGGCGAATTCTCGATCATTAAGCCCATCCGGTCTCCTTTTACAATTCCCTTGTCCAGGAAAAATGAAGCTACTGCATCTGCGCGTTCTAGTGTTGTTTCAAAAGAGATTTCTTCCCAATCCGAATTCTTCTTATGAATGAGAAAAGTCTCGGTTGGTTTATGGATATTTTCTACCACATTTCTCAAGAGACTAGGGACAGTAGAAAACTCATTAAATGATACCATGTTATAATATTTTGTTTGATTGGAGGAACAATGATAGACTTTTCTTTGGAAAGAAAAAATCAGTACATGAAAAAAGGGCACATCAGTGCCCTTTTAAATCAATAAGGTGTATGAATTAAACAGAGAAACTCTCGCCACAACCGCAAGAACGACTCGCGTTAGGGTTATGGAAATTGAATCCTTTTCCGTTTAGACCATCTGAAAAGTCAAGCTCAGTACCGGCAAGATAAAGGAAGGATTTCATGTCTAATGCAATCCTGATCCCCCTGTCTTCGAAAAACTGGTCTCCGGTTTTTTCTTCGTTATCAAAATCTAAATTGTATGATAAACCAGAGCAACCTCCACCTTTTACAGAGACGCGCAAAAAATAAGTGTCATCCATCTGCGCATCTTGCATCAGGTGATCAATTTTGCTTTTCGCTTTATCGGTTATCGTAATCATCGTTTTAAAAATTAAAGTTTAGCATAGCAAAACAAATTGCCTGCCAAACTAAGATTGAAATTAGTGATGAGATTTAGGCATTGCAATTGGCTCCATACCGTTTTTAACACGGTAGTCGTTGATTGCAGATTTGATCGCATCTTCAGCCAATACTGAACAGTGAATTTTTACTGGCGGTAAAGCCAATTCTTCCACGATGTCCATATTGTCGATGGTCAAAGCCTCATCTACAGTTTTTCCTTTTAACCATTCTGTAGCTAAAGAAGAAGAAGCAATTGCAGATCCGCAACCAAAGGTTTTGAATTTTGCATCAGTGATCACATTGTTGTCATCTACTTCAATCTGTAGGCGCATTACGTCACCGCACTCAGGTGCGCCAACTAATCCTGTTCCTACATTCTTGCTATCTTTATTTAAAGTACCAACATTTCTAGGGTTGGTATAATGTTCCATTACTTTTTCTGAGTATGCCATTTTATTTTCCTCTAAATCTCCGTTTCCGGGGATTGTATTTAAATATTGTTTGTTAATGAGTGGAGCTTAGTGCTCAGCCCATTCAATTTTACTTAAGTCAATTCCTTCTTTAAACATTTCCCATAGTGGAGAAAGCTCTCTTAAGTGGTTAACTGCTGCTTTAGTGTGCTCAATAGCGAAATCAATTTCTTCTTCAGTCGTGAAACGACCCAATCCAAAACGGATAGAAGAGTGTGCTAAATCATCAGAAAGACCTAAGCTTTTCAATACATAAGAAGGTTCTAATGAAGCGGAAGTACAAGCAGATCCAGAAGATACTGCAAGGTCTTTCATCGACATCATTAAGCCTTCACCCTCTACATATTTAAAGGAGATATTGGCTACATGTGGTAAACGGTGTTCTGTGTTACCATTCACATAGCTTTCTTCCATTTGAGACAAAGCGCCTTCCAATTTATCTCTTAATGCAGATAAACGTTTTGCTTCTTCATCCATTTCCAAACGGCAAAGTTCACATGCTTTACCCAAACCAACGATACCAGGAACGTTTAATGTTCCTGAACGCATACCGCGCTCATGACCACCACCATCAATCTGTGCAGTTACTTTAACCCTTGGGTTTTTACGACGTACATACAATGCACCAACACCTTTAGGGCCGTACATTTTATGTGCCGAGAATGCCATTAAGTCAATACCATCAGCATTTACATCTACAGGAATCTTTCCTACAGCTTGTGTTGCATCTGTCATGAATAATGCACCGTATTTATGTGCAATAGCAGAAATTTCTTTAATTGGTTGAATCACACCGATCTCATTGTTACCATACATGATCGTAACTAAGATAGTTTGTTCAGTCATTGCAGCTTCAAGCTCCTGAAGGTCGATTAAACCATCTGCTTTTACTTGAAGGTAAGTTACTTTAGCACCTAATTTTTCTAAGTGTTTACAAGCATCTAAAACTGCTTTATGTTCAGTAGTTGCGGTAATGATATGATTACCCTTGTCCTGATACATTTCATAAACTCCTTTGATACCTAAATTGTCTGCTTCTGTAGCACCTGAAGTAAAGATGATTTCTTTATCAGTACAGCCAATTAGTTTCGCCACTTGTTCACGAGCGTAGTCAACACCTTCTTCTGCCACCCATCCAAAAGCATGGTTACGGCTGGCAGCGTTACCAAATTTGTTGGTGAAATATGGTAGCATCGCTTCTAATACCCTTGGGTCAAGGGGAGTAGTTGCATTGTTATCTAAGTAAATAGGAAGTTCCATCGTATGTAATTATTCTTAATAATAGACAAATGTACGAAAAAAGAACGCCAACAATTATAAATAATAGCTATGACCGTATAGGTAAAACCTGCATTTTTACATTTTTCTAACCGTTTAACCAGATATGAGGAAAATTGAACACATCGGTATTGCTGTAAAAGACCTGGATTTGTCCTGCGATCTTTATGAAAAATTATTAAATACCACCTGTTATAAAAGAGAAGAGGTACTTTCTGAAGGGGTACACACTGCGTTTTTTCAAACCGGTGCGAATAAAATTGAATTGTTGTCTGCCAGTCGAGAGGATAGTCCGATTGCGAAGTTCCTGGAGAAAAAAGGAGAAGGCATTCATCACATTGCTTTTGATGTAGAAGATATCCTGGCGGAAATGGAACGATTAAAAAAGGAAGGTTTTGTCTTGTTGAATGAAAAACCTAAACTTGGTGCTGATAATAAACTGGTTTGTTTTCTTCATCCGAAAGGTATAAATGGAGTATTGGTAGAATTGTGTCAGGAGATTAAAACGGTATAATGGAAGATTTAAAAGCGTTAAGCGTCATCGTCAGCAAAGATTTTGAAGTAGAAGAAATCTGGACGGAAGCCGAGATTCGGGAGCGATTGGTGCAGGCTTTTGCCTATCTGCTCGATAATGACATCTCCAAAATGATGAACATATTGTACCGTGCGGATGTAGATGAGGAGAAATTGAAAAGTCTTTTGATCAGTAATTCGGAACTCCCTTCGGCAGAAGTCATTGCTGAGGCCTATCTAAGGCGACAAAAAGAGAAAATCGAGACTAGAAAAAAGTATAGTAGATAATTTTTCAAGACTTCCTTGCTAATGAAAAATAATTTTAGGATATTTGCAACCTTAAAAATAAGCGAGAAATAAGGAAATAATAATATAAAAGCATCATGAAAAAAGATCTGCATCCATCAAACTATAGATTTGTAGTATTTAAAGATATGTCAAATGAGTACTCTTTCTTAACGAAATCTTGTGTAGATACTAAAGAAAGCATCACATGGGAAGATGGTAACGAATACCCTCTATACAAATTAGAGATTTCTCATACTTCACACCCTTTTTATACTGGTAAAATGAAGTTAGTAGATACAGCTGGTCGTATCGATAAATTTAAAACTCGTTACGCTAAGAAGTAATTCTACCAAAAAAGTAATTATTTTAAAGTCCCGGTGCTATTGCTTCGGGACTTTTTTTATTTTTGTTGCTTATGACAATCAATTTATTTGATGATAATGCCTGGGCATCCTTACGTCCGCTATCTTTCACAAGACCGGTTGCCGACCTTCGTGTCGGAATTTTAACCATAGCTCAAAAATGGGAGCGGCATCTAAATGCTACTGCCGGCTTCCTCACTATTCCATATCTTTCTATTAAATATCCAGCACAGGTAGGCGCCAGCTTATCCATTAATGGATCCGTATGCCCTGATGAAGGCTTACTGGAAGCGATAGATCGTTTGAATGATGGCGAAGCTTTGAAACAACAAGATTTATTGATTGCTTATCGTGCAGCATCTGGAACCAAACCTGAACAGACTGCTGATTTGAAGTTTATCAATTATGAAGCAGCCCTGGTTAGAATTTTCCATCCGGAGGATATTTTCAAAAACAACGACGTTGAGCTGAGAAAAGACTTTAGCCTCTTGACAAAAGGTCGTTCTTCCGCAATATTGAGCAGTACCAACGTTATACTTGGAGAAGAAGTTTTTGTAGAAGAAGGTGGCGGGGCCGAATGTGCCACGCTAAACAGCTTAGGCGGACCAATCTATATTGGTAAAAATAGCCAGATCTGGGAAGGAGCGCACATCCGTGGATCTTTTGCGCTTTGCCATGATTCACAAGTTAAGATGGGTGCTAAAATCTACAGTCAGACTACCATTGGTCCTTTTAGCAGAGTTGGTGGAGAAATCAATAACTCCGTAATATGGGGCTATTCGTCAAAGGGTCATGAAGGTTATCTTGGTAATTCCGTGATGGGGCAATGGTGTAATATTGGAGCAGATACCAATAACTCTAACCTTAAAAACAATTACGCTGATGTGAAAATCTGGGATTATACGCTGGATGCTCTTCGGGAAACAGGCATGTTGTTTTGCGGAATGATCATGGCCGACCATGCTAAATGTGGCATCAATACCATGTTTAATACCGGATCTGTAGTTGGGGTAGGTGCCAATGTTTTTGGCGCAGGCTTCCCTAAAACCTTTATCCCTGATTTTTCATGGGGTGGAGCAGAGGGCTTTCAAACTTATCGCTTAGACAAAATGTTTGAAACTGCGGAACATGTTTTTGAACGTAGAAACACACCTTTCAATGAGGTAGAAAAAAATATATTAACCACTGTGTTTGAATTGACTAAGTCATACAGAAGTTAATAATCATTAAAAAAACAGCAGAATTGAAGCCTTTATCTTAGCTTCATGGCGCTAAAACAATAAAAATATGACCAGAAAAAAAATCGTTGCCGGAAATTGGAAAATGAATTTAGACTATGCCGAAGGGGTATCTTTATTCTCAGAAATCGTTAATATGGTAAGAGATGAGAAAAAAGGTGACCAAATCGCCATCATCTGTGCTCCATTCATTCATTTAAACAGTTTGGCACAATTAGGTGGAGAAACCGTTAAAATTGGTGCTCAAAACTGCCACCAAAATGAAAGCGGCGCTTATACAGGAGAGACTTCTGCAAAGATGATCAAATCTGTAGGTTGTGAATATGTGATCATCGGACACTCTGAAAGACGTCAGTATTTCGCAGAAACTGATGAGTTATTGGCTCAAAAAACAGTAATCGCCTTACAAAACAACCTGACTCCACTTTTCTGTATCGGTGAGACTTTAGACGAAAGAAATAACGGTAGTTATTTTGACGTATTGAAATCTCAATTAGTAAATGGTGTGTTTGGTTTAGAAGCTGCTGATTTTGCTAAAATCGTGATCGCTTACGAACCAGTTTGGGCAATTGGAACAGGCTTAACTGCTTCTTCTGAGCAGGCACAAGAAGTTCATGCTTTCATCCGTGCTGAAATCGCTACTAAATATGGTATTTCAATTGCTGAAGGTACAAGCATCCTTTATGGTGGTAGCTGTAACCCTAAAAATGCTGCTGAATTATTCGCTCAAACGGATATTGACGGTGGACTAATTGGTGGTGCTTCCCTGAAATCAAGAGACTTTACTGACATCGTTAAAACTTTCAATTCTTAATGCAATACATCAAGGTAACATTCAGCTTTACAGCGATAGAAGAATATCAACAAGATTTGTTGATCAGTGATTTGGCGGAGATTGGCTTTAATACATTTGAAGATACCGAAAATGGCTTTGCCGCATTTATTGACCTGGATAGCTATGCCTTAGAAAATCTAACTGCAGTGCTGGACAGCTATAAAGAAGAACTGGAAATAACATATGCCGTTACAGAGATTGCTGCGGAGAACTGGAATGAGGAGTGGGAGAAGAATTTCGAACCCCTGATTATCGACGAGCAGTGCTATGTAAGAGCAACTTTCCATCAACCCCAGCCACAGTATCAATATGAGATTGTGATTGATCCTAAGATGGCTTTTGGTACCGGTCACCATCAAACCACAACCATGATGATGCAATATATTCTGGCTACAGATGTACAAGGAAAAAATATCCTTGATATGGGCTGTGGAACAGGTATACTAGCAATTCTAGCGGCTAAAAAAGGCGCTGCATCATTGGTAGCGATAGACAATGATGACGTGTGCTACCTGAGTACCTTAGAAAACTCGGAGCTGAATGGCATTACCAACTTAACTGCCGCTTGTGGTGGTAAAGAAACCATTCCGCAACAAACATTCGACATCATTCTGGCAAATATCAACAGAAACATTCTGTTGGATCAAATTCCTACTTATTCAGGAGTTCTGGCCTCAGGAGGAAGTATTTTCTTCAGTGGTTTCTATGAAACTCCAGATTTGGATATGATTAAAGCAGCCTGTGAAGCTTTGCAGATCAGGTATGTAGATCATAAGAAAATAGGAGAATGGGTAGCTGCCCAGTTTAAAAAAGACTAAAGATCAATACCGCTTCGGCGGTATTTTTTTATACCTTATTTTATCATTGACATATGCGCATACATTTTATAGCAATTGGCGGTAGTGCCATGCACAACCTGGCCATTGCCCTACACAAAAAAGGCTATCAGGTTACAGGTTCTGATGATGTTATTTTTGAACCTTCTGTAAGCCGTTTGGCCCGACATGGTATCCTGCCTGAACAAATGGGCTGGGATGCAAGTCGCATTACTCCGGATTTAGACGCGGTAATTTTAGGAATGCATGCGCTGCTGGATAATCCTGAACTACTAAAAGCACAGGAACTAGGCCTTAAAATCTATTCTTACCCGGAATATATCTATGAGCAAACCAAAGATAAACTACGGGTAGTGATTGGTGGTAGCCATGGTAAAACCACCATTACTTCCATGATTCTTCATGTATTGAATTACTATAACCGTGATTTTGACTACCTGGTAGGTGCGCAATTAGCTGGTTTTGATACTATGGTGAAAGTGACGGATGAAGCACCTTTGATCATTATTGAAGGTGATGAATACCTGGCTTCTCCTATAGACAGGCGACCGAAATTTCATTTATATAAAGCAAATATTGCGGTAATTAGTGGGATTGCCTGGGACCATATCAATGTTTTCCCAACTTTCGAAGATTATACCCGTCAGTTTGAACTGTTTATAGACACTATTCAACCGGAAGGAAAACTAATTTATTGTACTGCTGATGAAGATTTGAATCAATTAGTGGAAAGGTCTACAGCTAATGTACAGAAAATAGGATATGAAATTCCTCAGCATGAGGTAAAGGATGGTGTAACTTCCCTGTTGCCAGATCATACCGTTTTAAATGTCTTTGGAAATCATAACTTGATGAACCTCAATGCTGCACGTTTGGTTTGCGAGGCTTTAGGGCTAAGTAATGCGCAGTTTAATGCAGCCATTTCTTCTTTTACAGGAGCTGCAAAAAGACTGGAAGTATTGATCAAAAAAGACCAGACGAATGTTTATAAAGACTTTGCACATTCCCCTTCAAAGTTAAAAGCGACCATAGAAGCCGTGAAAACTCAATTTACGGAAAGGAAATTGGTAGCGTGTATAGAGTTACATACATTTAGCAGTTTGAATAAAGAGTTTTTAGCACAATATGCAGATACAATGAAACAAGCAGATTGTTCAATTGTATACATTGATGAAGAAACTTTTAAGCATAAAAAGATTAACCCATTTAGCAAATTAGATGTACAAAATGCGTTTAATTGTAATGAATTACAGTTTTTTAATAATTCTGACGAATTAAATGATTACTTATTGAGTATGAATTTTAATCGCACAAATTTATTATTAATGAGCTCCGGGAATTTTGGTGGCCTGGATTTGGTGAAATTGGCACGTGAGTTGACTACTAATTAACATAAAGTATAAACTAGAATAATACACCTAAATTTATCACATGAATATCATTGGAAAAAACATTAGACAATTACGCCAGAAAAATGGCTGGAGCCAAGGGGAAGTGGCTAAACGTCTAAATATTTCAATTCCTGCCTTTTCAAAAATCGAAACGGGTATTACAGATATCAACATCTCAAGATTAGAGCAAATAGCGAACCTATTCCAGGTATCGACGATGGACATCATCTCTAAAGAAGGTGAAAACCCTCAGTCCCTTAATTTTGAAGAAATTAATGCCCTCAAAGAAAAACTATCTTTGAGAGAAGAAGAGATCATCAAACTTCAAAAGAAGGTGATTGATCTTTATGAAGAAATCCGCGAAAAATAAGTTTTTTTAAAATATCATACGTAGCGTCAGGTGTCGTTTGCCAAAAGTGGCACCTGTTGCTTCATGAATTGACAGCATCTTGTCATTAAAATCACCTACCCAGCTCAACTCCAGTTCATCATATTGATTTAGAGGTAGCACATATTCTTTCAGTTTTATAAATAATGCCGATTCCAGTCCATGTTTCTGGAAGGATTGTTTCGTACCCATTACGATGGCACGCATTCTATTCACGCCAACCCAGCGTTTGTACAGGAACATCAACTTCTCTATTAAGCCTAGTTTCCCATTAAAACCTTTGATCATTTGATTGGCATCAGGAATGATCACTACAAAAGAAGCAGGTTCTCCATTGATATAAGCAAACCAGATCAATTTCTCATCCATAATGGTTTCCATCTTCTTAAAGCTTTCCTGTAAAGTCTCTTTTTTGATAGGAACGAATTTTTCAAAATCTTTCCAGCCATCATTATAGATTTCCATCAGGTCCTGAACATATTTTTCTGAATTCTTCTTGGAGAAATGCTCAAAAGTATAACCCGGCTTATTCGCTACCCAATTGGCGATTTTTGTAAAGCGCTCAGGAAAAGGGTTCCTCACGGCAAGGTGATTGGTGATTTGCTCATAAGACTTCTCAAAGCCATAGTTTTTGAAAAACGCATGATAATACTCATGATTGTAATTCATGCCGTAAGAAGGCGGCGTAAAGCCCTCTACGAGTAAACCCCAGAAAGAATCATTCTCTCCAAAATTGATTGGACCATCCATGGCAGCCATTCCTTGATCCTGCAACCAGGTTTTAGCCTGATCAAACAGAAGAAATGCAGCTTCCTGATCATTTATACATTCGAAAAAACCCATGCCACCGGTAGGTTGCTCATACTGATAGGCTTTTTTGTCGTTGATAAATGCAGCAACTCTTCCAATGGTCTTACCACTGGCATCTTGTAAAATCCAGCGGATACATTTCCCATGTGAAAAGAAGGTATTCTTTTTAGGATCAAAGATTTGTTCAATATCCTGATCAAGCGGACAAATCCAGTTGGGGTCATCTTTGTAAAGAAAGCGGGCCACATTTAAAAATTCTTTTTTTGTCTTCGAATCGGATACTGGGATAATCTGCATGTATGCTGGGCTGAATTAAAATAAAAAGCATCCCTATAGGGGGATGCTTAAAAAAATAGTATGTTCTGTTTTTTAATAGTCGTCGTCATCGTCATCACCGAAATTCTCGAAACCATCCAGGTCGTCTAATGGCAGGTCAAAGTCGTCGTCTTCATCTTGATACGACTTCTTATTGCCGGTTTCTTCACTTGAATCATCGATGTCAGTTTCAGGGTCAACTAATGGACTTTTGCTAGTCGGTTTTTTTGGAGTTTTCATTACAAAAAAAATAAATTCAGTAAGGTTTGTATTGATACGTTAAAATTACAAAAAATCTTTATAAATATAAACAACAGTGTTTATTTGATTTTTTCGTGCATCAAAATTAGTATAAAAAACTTTTATAGTCAGCGTATTTTTGAAAAAAAATCACCGGAGTATTGGGTTACTTTGCAGTGTAATTTTTGTTGAAATGATGTTGTCTATTCCAGGAAATTTATCCTGATTTGATAAATGATGTTAAGGATAAATACTTTAGCGATCATTGAAAAAGGAATTCTAATTATTTCCGAAATTTTTCACAAAATAATCCTGAAATAGTAACTCATTTTCCTAAACGGTCTGATGAATCTCTAAAATCGTTCTTCATTCCAGTAAAAATTGTAAGCCCTTCTCAGTAAAAACGTGAAATAGGTTTACAATCGATTCGAGTTCCACCGCGAACTATCTGTGGATTAACCTATGTTTACTGTGCAATTTGTGTGAAGCTATGGTATTTAATAGCCGATTTCCAAATGAAATTTTGCGGATTAAAACACTGTAAATCTGTTAAGTAGTGTTTTTCAATATTCCTCCTCCTATGGGTTTTACCTTAAAATAACTTTAACTTTATTTGGCAGAATTAAAGGGAAATTATGAAAGTAGTTATTTATGGAACAGGAAAAATGGCAGAGTTCATTTGCTATTCTTTCAATAACGATAGCGCTTATGAAGTTGTCGCTTTTTGTGTGGATGATGCTTATGTACCCGCAAGAGGAACTAAGTTGTTAGGTTTACCTATTCTTAGTTTTGCAGATGTTTTAAGCCGATACCCTCAAAATAATCACTTAATGCATATTGCAATTGGTAGAAATAATGTGAGGGAAAGTATCTATCATAAAGTAAAGGAAGCGGGCTATGCTTTTGCAAATTACATCTCTTCCAAGGCCAATGTCTGGCCAGATTTAGTAGTCGGACAAAATATATTTATAGACCAGTGTTGTGACATTCAGCCCTTTGTCACCATCGGTAATAATTGTATGTTAATCGGTGCAAGGATAGGTCACCATTCTGTAATTATGGATAACGTGTTATTGTCTGGTAATATACTTGCTGGAAATGTGACCGTTGGAAATAATTCTTTTCTGGGGATTAACTCCTCTGTGAAAGAGGACCTTTATATAGGGAATAGAAATGTAATTGGTGCAGGTGTTTTTATCACGAAAAACACGGACGACGATATGCTCATTTCAAATCCTCCAACTCCCCAACGGATTGGGGATTCGAGAAAATTAACCCTATTCCAAAAAACAACATAAAACTGTTGATGATCCAGTAATTTTAGGGGGCATTCTTTTTTTAGGAAAAGAGGGGCGATGAGCTGCTGCGAAAATCAGGGCAAAAAAAAATGGTAAAGTTTGAGGCTTTACCACTTTTTAACACACAAATGAAACCTGAATTGAGATATAGTTTTAGGTTAGGTAAAATATCTTTGATCAATTCTATAAGAACGCTTTTTACAAACTATGTTTGTTTTAATATCTATAACAAGTTTAGGGCTAATTTAACTATCATCAATTTTAACTTAGTAAGTGGTACTTATAATTGAGTAAACGGTAAATTAAGCGTAAAGCGGAATCAAAATGGATACAAAAGTGCCCGATAATCCAGTTTGCTGTACATTTATCTGTATAGGATTTGCTTCGACCTGGTTTAATAAATGGATACGCTCTTTGGTCAGATCCATTCCTTTACTCTGGTGTTCTCCCTTTTTATCCCTCAATGAGTTTTCAATTCCTACGCCATCATCTATAATTTTAATGATGAGGTGGTCGGGTCCTTTAAGGTCTATCAGGATGTCTATTTTTCCGCCTTCTTCCTTAGGCATAATGCCATGCCAGATTGCATTTTCAATGTAAGGCTGGAGGATCATAGAAGGAATCATGGTTTCATCTTTATCGATGGCCGGACTTACCCGAATTTGATAGATCAGTTTATCACCGAATCTTTTCTTCTCCAGACTTAGGTACAGTTCCAGATAATCCAGCTCTTCTTCCAGCGTAATAAAACTGCGGGTACAGATCTCCAGGTTTTTTCTAATCAGCTTTGCAAAACCGGTTAAAACCTTATTCGCAGAATTCGTGTCCTTGGTATTGATGTAATGCTGAATGGAATTCATCACATTAAATACGAAATGAGGATTCATCATCGCTTGTAAGGCACGCTGTTCCAGCATCAGGATCTTATTCTTCAAGAGTAATTGCTCCTGTTCTTTGTTTTTTTGGCGACGGGTAACCACCACTGCTAACTTATAAAAAGCCAGACCTGCCAGTAGAAAGACCAACACAAGGAACCAGGTGGTTTGCCAGAAATATGCTTTTAACACAAAACTTACAGTAGCAGGAGTACTCCAGTCGCTGTTGTTGGATTTCGCGCTCAGTTCAAAAATATAGGCCCCGGGTTCCAGGGTAGAGAATTCAATTCTGCGGCTACGGGTTTCCGTCCAGGGTGCATCTGGTTTTAGACGATACCGGTATAACACGTTTTTATTCTGGAAATCAATAGCACTGTAGAAAAAGGTAATGCTGTTGTCGGAAGGCTCCAGGATATGATCCGGATGATTCATGCCCAACTTATTCTTATTGTTCACCACCGAAGTGATGTATACTTTTGGCGCCTCATTTTTATGGATGGAGTAATTCACGTCGAAATAAACCAGACCACTATTGGTAGCGAAATAGGCGTTTTTATCCCCGATAAACAAGCAATTTACATCATCCGTTAGTAAGGAATTGGTAAAACCGAAAGATTCTACAACTGCTTTATCGTTTTTGAAATCGATTTTATTGATGCCATTATTCGTCACCACCCAAGTTTCATCATTTTTCACAAACAGCCTTTTACAAATATTATCTGCCAGGCCATCATCCTGTGTGATCACCTTTAAAATGCGGCCGTTTCTCATGAAAATCAAGCCATTTCCATCAGTTGCCAATACAATGGTGTGATCTGAAAGCTCCTGGATATCATTGATCCTTTTTGTTAAAAGCGGTTGTTTTCCATAATAGTTGGACAAGATACCCTTTGAAAATTGCGACAATCCATTCACATTGGAAAACCAAAGGTTCTGCGCCTGGTCATAAAAGACCCGGTAAGAACGGTTGTTAAAGAAATCTTCCCCTTGTTTAAAGGATAGAGAGGTGAACTCAAACCTGCGTTCCCGATCTGGAATAATAACCACACCGGAGGAAAGCGCCAGGGCAAGGTTTTTTCCTGAGGCAATGCTAAAACTTTTAATTACGAACATTGAATTGTTCGTTTCTTTCAGAAAGTCGAGCTGACGGTTCTGCTGATAGATGTCGTTGATCCTGCCAAGGCCATAATCTGAAGCAAAATAAATGGCATGATTCAAAGAGTCAAAAGCAAGTTGTTTGATGATGTTGTATTTCTTTTGATCTGGTAACGCGATCTTATTGATCTGGCCATTATTTAGATCTAAGACATTGATTTTTGCTTCATCCAGCCCTAACCATAACCTGTTGCGATCGTCTTTGGTGATGCTCTTTACCTGGTCGCTGCTCAGTCCGTTACTTTTATTGACCACATACAAACGTTCATTTTCCTGAGGCAGCATATAAATACCGTTGCTGGTGGTAAACCACATATTCCCTTTGGCATCTTTTATCACCTGACTGGAGGAGATGTTTTCCAGATAACGATTCATTTTGCCACCGGCTGCAAAATGGTAGATGCCAGCATTATTACTGATCCAGAGGTCGAGGTTTTGATCGGTATAGAAATAACCGGGATCATTGCTGAGAATCTCCGGACTGATTTTCATCTTCAATAGCTCCTGATTTCCTTTTCGGATATTCAGGCCTTTTTGATCAAGATAGGCAAGGGTTTTATTAGGTAAATTGAGGGCAGTCTTATAAGATATCGGTAAACTTTGGTAGGGAACTACCTTGAAGGTATTTGTGTCCATGACCCGAACAGAAGTATTGCTGATCGCCCATATTTTTCCGGCCTCGTCTTCATGTACAATCGCATTGATGAACTGGCGGTCATGATCGGCAGAGATGTATTTGGTGATCGATTTTCCATTGTACATCACCAGGGTATTTTTATTGGTGCCCAGCCAGATTCTATCCTTACTATCCTGGAAAAATGATACGATCACCGCATTGAACTTTAATAGCTTTAGCAGCTGGTTGTTCGTTTCATTATAGATCTTACCTTTAAAAAAATAACTGAGCTGACCATTTAAAGCCAGAAACCATATTTTTCCACTTCTGTCTTCTTTTAATTGCAAAATTTGATTGTCAGGCAAACCATCATTCACAGAGAAGGTTTCAAAAACTTTCCCGTCAAAGCGACTAACACCTGCATCTGTTGCAATCCAGATATAACCTTTGCTGTCCTGCATGGTATAAAAGCAGTTGTTACTGGGTAAGCCGCTTTTCGTATCAAAATGCTGCAGGTAAGCACGCTGAGAAAATACATTTAAACTGCTGATCAGGCAGAAAATGAAAGGAATGATCAATCTAATGATCCCTTTTCTATTAAAATTTATCACTTTCAATTCTGATATAGGATTTAACTTTTTCCGCAAAATCACTCGCCCGCCTTCTGGAAACCGCAATCTTTTCGCCGTTTTTCAAAAGTACCTCCACACCATTTTTCGAATTGTATTCCTTTATATAATTCAGGTTAACAATGCTTGATTTATGAATGCGCACAAATTGCTGCTCAGGAAGAATCTCTTCGTATTCCTTTAAGACTTTGGAAACGGTGATTTTTTCTTTATTGACCAGGTGAAAAACAGAATAATTACTGTCTGCTTCGATATGGATAATGTCGTTGATGTCGATCAAAGAATAGCCTTGCCCATTCGGCAAGCTGATTTTTCTAATCTCTGAACGGTCGGAAAGATTCGCTGCCAGATTTTGCAAACTTTCATTCCTATTGTGTACCTTTTTATTCAAGGCAATGTATTTTCCTGCTTTTTCAACGGCTAGTTTTAGCTCATCAATGTCAATAGGTTTCAATAGATAATCCAGTGCATTGGCCTTAATGGCCCTAAGCGCATACTGATCATAAGCCGTAGTAAAAATGACATGGGAGTTGTGCTGTTGTGCAGCAGGAATCAGCTCAAAACCATTTTCAGCGGGCATAGCAATATCTAAGAAGATCAAATCGATCTGGTGATTGCTCAAAAGCAGCTTTGCTTCAGCTACTGATTTTGCAATCCCCGCGATATGAATGTTCTCGCAATTTTCCTGAACCAGGAAATAAAGGGAGGATCGGGCAAACTCTTCATCATCAACAATAATCGTATTTAGCACTTCTATCGGGTTTATAGGGTGAATTTATTAAAAAATTGAGGGATGTAAGAATCTTTTTTGTCCTTCCTGAAAACCAAGCCATCTTTTCTCTCGTAAGTGCCTACATAAAACCTAAGAAATTTTAGAAAACTAAAACCTGCGCAGGTAAGTTTCATAAACTTTTGAATAAAAACTAGAATTATGGTTTGCGAGAGCAAAATCCTGATTTTTTAACTCAAAGCTACAACTATGAAAAACTTACAAGATGAAAAAGGTGTGCTGCATGAGGACCGCAGTATTCTAACCGCCCCTTTGCAACGCCGCTCATTTCTGCAATATGCAGGTGCTGGTGCAGCAGGAATCGCTCTGATTGCCGCTGGATGTAAAAAAGATAAAAACATAATGGACAATGGTGGAAACAAACCCGGAGTCACACTGGATTTTAAAGACGATATCGGTGTACTGAACTATGCCTATGCTTTAGAACAATTAGAAGCCGCATTTTATGTTCAGGTGGCTGCTACTCCATATGCAAACATTAGTGCATTAGAACTTGCTTACTTTAAAGACATACAATTTCATGAAATTGCCCACCGTGAATTTTTCAAGAATGCATTGGGACCAGCTGCAATCGCAGGATTGGAGGTTGACTTTTCAAAAATCAACTTTGCCGACAGGACCAGTGTATTGGGGACTGCCAAAGCTTTCGAAGATTTAGGGGTTTCCGCTTATAATGGCGCTGGAAGTTTATTAAAAAGTACCGTTTACCTTACCCTGGCGGGCAAAATTGTATCTGTAGAGGCGCGTCATGCGGCTTATATCAGAGAACTGATCTCGCCAAATTCCTTTTCTAACGTAGAAGTGGTAGATGCCGTAAACGGGCTGGACAAATCGCGTAACCCTATGGAAGTATTGGCCATTGCGGGTGGATTTGTGAAAACAAAAATCAACGTCATTAATTTATAGTCTAAACCTGGAAATCATGAATATCGTCGATATATTAGAAGAAATTGAAAAAGTGGATGGAGAAGTGTATGAACGCTTTAGTCCACGTAGAACTGCAATGAAGGAGTTTTTCAATGTAGGAAAGAAAATAAGTCTGGCTGCAGTGCCATTGGCATTAGGCTCCATGTTTAATAAAGCATACGGACAAAGTACTTTACCAGCTAATGTTAAAGCAGTATTGCAATTTGCCTTAACTCTGGAACATTTTGAAGCAGCATTTTATACCCAGGCTTTGAAAACTACTGGTGGAGCAGATTTCTCCGGATCTAGCCAGATGGCTTTAGATAAAGCTGCAATTGGAATCATTAGTGCCCATGAAACTTCCCATGTTAACTTCTTAAAAGGGGTGATTGGTGCAGATGCAGTGGCTGCTAAAGCCAGTTATGACTGGACTGCAAGCGGTGCTTTTCCAAATCCATTTGCCGTAGGTAACTATGGTGTGTTCCTGGCAGTAGCTCAGGCATTGGAAGATACTGGTGTTCGTGCTTATAAAGGTCAGGCACCAGCATTAGTTGGACAGGGTGGGGTCTTGACCGCCGCATTGAACATCCATTCGGTGGAAGCGCGTCATGCAGCCAAAATCCGTTACATGCGTGCCCAAAATGGATTCAGTATAAAACCATGGATTACAGGTGGAAATGATAGTGGTGTTGCCAATGCAGCAGCAGTATACGCAGGAGAAGAGATTGTGATTCAGGCAGGGATTACCATTACCGGAATTAATGGGACTGCAGTAAATGCGAATGCTGCTTCCGAATCATTTGATGAGCCATTAACTACACAACAAGTATTGGATATTGTGAAATTATTTGGTGTTTCTTAAAATAACTGGGGATTTGTTTAGGTTTAAGATGGGGAAGCAGACGAAATGTCTCGCTTCCCTTTTTTAATAGCTAGTAATTGATCACCTGTTCTTCCAGATGCTCCGGAAGGTCGCGGTAATTGTACTGCTGACCGCGAAGCTGAGGCTCAAAACCTGCTTCTCTGATCGCATCCTGTATTCCTTTCGCCGTAAAACGGTGTGGTGCGCCAGCTGCAGAAACTACATTTTCTTCGATCATAATTGATCCAAAATCATTCGCTCCGGCATGTAAGCACAGCTCAGCAACATTTTTTCCTACTGTTAACCAGGAAGCCTGAATATTTTTAACGTTAGGAAGCATAATTCTACTCAAAGCAAGCATTCTGATATACTCATCTCCGGAAACATTATTGCTGATTCCTCTTAATCTTTTTAATAAAGTACCGTCATCCTGGAAAGGCCATGGAATAAAGGCAAGAAAACCCTTTGCATCTGCCGGTTTTTCGCTCTGTACCTCTCTGATCCAAACCAGGTGTTCAAAACGCTCTTCAATGGTTTCCACATGACCAAACATCATGGTTGCCGAAGTGGTGATGTCCAGCTGATGAGCCGCACGCATCACATCTAACCATTCTTTACCGCCGCATTTACCTTTAGAGATCAACCTTCTCACACGGTCGTTCAGGATTTCTGCTCCTGCACCTGGCAAGGAATCCATTCCTGCTTCTTTTAAAGCGCGTAGTACTTCTGTATGAGAAATCCCTTCCAGCTTAGCCACATGGGCAATTTCCGGCGGACCTAAAGCATGCAGCTTTAAATCAGGATATAATTCTTTTAACTTTCTAAACAGATCGGCATAAAATTTCAGTCCAAGGTCCGGATGGTGACCACCCTGCAACAACAACTGATCTCCTCCTAATCGGAAAGTTTCTTCGATTTTAACCTTATAAGTTTCAATGTCAGTGATATAGCTTTCGTCGTGTCCTGGTCTTCTAAAGAAATTACAGAACTTGCAGTTGGCAATACATACATTGGTGGTGTTTACATTACGGTCTATCTGCCAGGTCACTTTCCCGCTAGGTACTTGTTTTTTCCTCAGTTCATTGGCCACATAGGCCAGTTCGGCAGTTGACGCATGGTGATACAGAAAAACGCCTTCTTCTTGTGTAAGAAAGTCGAATTTTAGCGCCCTATGCAATAATTCGGCTGTATTCATACTGCAAATATACCATAAGTTCCTTTCTTTTTATTTCACATTATTATCACATTTCCCTTTTGCTTTATTCCTATATTTGGCTGATTATTTTTATATATATGGTAGATTTTAACCGTTTTACATTGGCCAATGGATTGCGTGTCCTGGTACACGAGGATGATACAACGCCTATGGCGGTGTTAAACATTCTATATGACGTTGGTGCAAGGGACGAAGAACAAGATAAAACCGGCTTTGCCCATTTATTTGAACACCTGATGTTTGGTGGTTCTGTAAATATTCCAAGCTATGACGAACCCTTACAAAGGGTAGGTGGGGAGAACAATGCTTTTACAAGTAATGACATCACCAACTATTACATCACCTTACCGGCAACAAATCTGGAAACCGCTTTCTGGTTGGAAAGTGACCGTATGTTGAGCCTTGCTTTCTCAGAAAAAAGTCTGGAAACACAGCGTAATGTGGTTTGTGAAGAGTTCAAACAAAGATATTTGAATCAACCTTATGGTGATGTATGGTTGAAGCTGAGACCACTTGCTTATAAAGAACACCCTTACCGATGGGCAACTATCGGACAGGATTTAAAGCAAATCGAAGATGCTAAAATGGAAGATGTGAAAGCATTTTTCAAAAAACATTACCATCCAAAAAATGCCATTATGGTAGTTGGTGGAAATGTAAAAACGGAAGAAGTAAAAGCATTGGCGGAGAAATGGTTCGCATCGATCCCTGCAGGGGAGCAAATCGAAAGAAACCTTCCTGTAGAGCCACAGCAAATGGAAGCCCGTGAAGAAACAGTGGTTGCAGAAGTTCCTTTGAATGCGATTTATATGGCCTTCCAAATGCCGGATCGTGCAGATAAAGATTACCAGGTTTACGACCTGATGTCTGATATCCTTTCCCAGGGCCAATCTTCCAGATTATACAATAGCCTGCTTAAGGAACAACAATTGTTCAGTGATATCCATGCTTACCTAACCGGAAGTATAGATAAAGGCTTGTTCATCGTGGAAGGTAAACTGGTAGAAGGCGTAACCATGGAAGCTGCGGAGGCAGCGATATGGAAAGAACTGAATGCCATTGCCACAGTAGAGGTAACGGTAGATGAGCTGACGAAAGTGAAAAACAAGTCGGAATCTATTATTGTATTTGCAGAAATGAGCCTTTTAGATAAAGCCATGAACCTGGCTTATTATGAGTTATTAGGGGATGCCGAGCTGTTAAATACAGAAATCGACAGATACCATGAAGTAACTTCATCACGTATTTTGGAGGTGGCAAAAAGCACCTTCGTCAAAGAACAGTCTTCAATTTTATACTATTTAACTGCCCAAGATGCTTAATCGTACATTAGCGCCTGAATCAAAACAGGTAGATGAAATAAATTTTATTGAGCCATTAAAGCAACAGCTGGACAATGGCATTCCGGTATTTACCATCAACGCAGGTAAGCAGGAACTGGTACGTATTGAGTTTATCTTTGAAAACGTAAACTGGGATCAAACCAAACCACTACAAGCGGTTACGGTGAGCCACCTGATCAATAATGGAACAACAGAACTAACAGCTAAGGATATTGCGGAAAAGGTAGACTATTATGGTGCTTTCCTGCAAACGGAATATGGTGCAGACCAGTCGAGCGTTAAAGTTTATACCCTAAACAAACACCTGGCAGCAGTATTACCGATTTTAAAGGCAATCCTTAATGACAGTGTTTTCCCTCAGCAGGAGCTGGATATCTTTATTCAGAATCAAAAACAATCCTTACAGGTAAGCTTGCAAAAGAACGACTTCCTGGCGAGGAAACATTTTGCCAATGCTATTTTTGGAGATTCCAGTTATGGATCAAACATCGAAGCTTCGGATTATGAAGCCATACAGCAGGCTGATTTGCTAAGCTATTTTAAAGCAGCTTATAAACCTGAAAATTGTACCATCATTGTAGCCGGGAAATTTGAACAGACAGAATTTGATCTATTAAATGATGTTTTAGGAAAAGCCTGGAATAACAATGAAAAATCTGAGGTCAACAAATTTGACTTTACTGCCGTAAAAGGAACAGAGCTGCTGATTGAAAAACCGGATGCCATTCAATCGGCTATTCGCATGGGTAAATTGGCGATCACAAGAAACCACAAAGATTTTCCTGGATTCCAGGTGATGAACTGTCTGCTTGGTGGCTATTTCGGTTCCCGTTTAATGGCCAATATCCGTGAGGATAAGGGCTACACCTATGGTATCGGCTCTGCAATTGTTTCCTTAAAAGATGCAGGTTACTTCTTTATTGCCACAGAAGTAGGGGCAGATGTTTGCAACAATACCTTGATTGAAATCGAGAAAGAGATTGACTTGCTAAAATCAGAACTTGTATCTGAAGAAGAATTAAACCTAGTTCGTAACTATATGTTAGGTTCCATGTTAGGCAGTTTAGAGAATGCTTTTTCTCATGCTGATAAGTTCAAAAATGCCTATTTCTCTGGATTAGATTATAAGTACTACGATAACTATATTGAAACAGTGAAAACAATCAGCCCGGAAGATTTAAAACGCCTGGCCAATCAATATTTGAACACCACCGACTTCAGTAAAGTCATCGTAGGTAAAAAATAGAAAAACGTATCCTGGCTATTAAATTTTGGCCAGGATAGTTTTTTGTTTATCTGCCTGATAGAGCTTTTTACGAAAAGCTACATACTCATTATACTTAGCAGCAGGATAGGTTTTTTTCGTTACCAGAATTGAACGCTTGTAAATTAAGGTGTTGTCTTTTGCTACAACTGTAGCGGTATACTTTCCAAATTCAGAATCTATTACAATATCTTTAGGAATAAACTCCACTTTAAAGTCTTTAGGAAGGGTGTAAATCACTTCGTCCTGATCCATATATCCGTAACTTACTGCAAAAGGCGTTTTTCTATCTTCAATCGTATTCAGGGTATTCTCTACTCTATTCAATAGGTTCAGTGTAAGGAATAGTTTATCTCCCCCCTGGGTAAGGAGCTGACTGCTTTTTAGCTGAATATTCGCATTGATGACCGGCTGGGTTTTATCTGGTTGCGTATAACTCAGGGTCTTGATCTCTATGTTTGGAATAGAGAAAGAATTCATGATTCTTTTTCTCTGATTTACAGGTTCAATGAGCATCATACCCAATTGGTCTTCATACTGCGCGTTTCCGTACTTCGTCTCTATCTGAATGTCGGCTGATCCCTCTTCATTCAGCACCACATTTGTGGTACTTTTCATGTAATTACTTTCAGGCTTAAGTCCTGGAGTCTCCACCAGCTTTCCGCCATCTTCGGTAACCAATAGGACTGTTCTTCCTGAATTGTTATTGCCTATAAATCCTGCTGGATTGTAATTACTGGTACACTCCAGCCAGGTAGTATCTTTTCCTAAAGGAACACAAAGGATCATGTGGTTGGCCTGATTCATACTTGCGTATTTTCGGTTTAAAGAAGGCATTCCATTCCCGATCACTACCAGGTCAGATTTGATCCCTGCCTCTGCTAACATAGACTTCATGTAATTCGATAAGCCTTTGCAATCTCCATAATTTACGCTGGAAACCTTCTCTGCAGAAATTGGTTTGTATCCTCCGATACCGAGCTGTACGCCTACATATCTGGTGTTTTCTTGTAAGTATTTATACAATAACCTTACTTTTTCCTCTGCTGATCCAGCGGATTTTATCATGTTTTGTACTTTAGCTTTTGCCGGTTCTGTAAGCGTCTGGCCGTTTTTGCTCAATTCAAACATCCAGGAGCCCAGGTTTTTCCAATTCTCTATATTAGCTGTTGAATTGTCATATTCAAATTGATTTGGTGCCAGGGTTACCCATGGATTAACAGTTTTCAAACCGGTACTCAATGGTTCAGTTTCCAAAGCAGGGATGGCCTGACAAGACCATTTGTATTCCATTTTATCTTTCAGTAATAAGGAGTCTGTTTTTAGGCCATTACTTTTCAGGTATTTAAAGCTGAACTCTTTTGGGATCTTAAAAGTGTATACCGATTTTTCAACAGCGATTCCAAAACCTGCAGTAGCAGTCCAGGAGGGGTAGGAGCGAATGCCGTTGTAATCTGTCTCGTAGCTGTATTCAATGGTATATGGAAAACTGGTATGTCTGAATTCTAAATACTTTATCCGGCTCAATTCATATAATGAACCATCAGAAACGGCACTATGGTCTTTGAAATCAGAACTTCGGTAATCTTTAATCTTCTTTCCCTGGGCATCATAAATACTCGCTTTTAAATTGGAAATACTAGAGAAATTGTCATAATATTCGTAAAAATCGCTACGTCCTTCACCACTCTGATTTACAATAGTCACCGCAGTTTTATATCGCTGTGTAGCCGATCCGATTCCTTTTACCTCATAGGTTAATTCTTCATTTCTAATCACTACACTTGCATGTTCCATGAGCTGAGCCGGAATTGCACTTACATCGTAATTACTTTGGGCGACTAACTGTTGGCTGGCCAAACCAAATAAGGCCATGAATATGATTCTTTTCATCATTAAATCTTTTTTAACACTATCTGTTCAGCCTGTTTTCTAACGATATTTTTAAAAAAGTCTTGTAATCCCTTGTATTCTTCAGGGGTATATACCGCTTTTTTGATGACAATTTTACTGGTTATTTGTAGCGTATTGTCTTGTGCAGCCGTTAAAAATGTAAATGATGCACTTTGATCTTCAAGGCTGATTTTTTCACTTTTTGGTAATTTATCCAATTGATAGCCAGCAGGGAATTCAAGGTTAAAACGATAGACTTCTTCGGTAGGGAAACCAAAATCAACAGGGAATTTTCTGTCTTCCAGTTTAAAAGGGTTTTCTGTGGTTTTGTCGTATAAAAGTGGCGTAAAGTACAGCAGATTTCCTGCTTCTTCAATATGATCTTCAATTTCAACATCCATGGTCTCAGTGATCGCCTCCTTTTGATCATTGAGGTTGCTGACTACGTAGTTTTTTATGGATAAACCGGGTTTATTACTCTTATAGTCTTTTAAGTAGGCTGCTTCATTTAAGGCTTTTTGGTAATCGTCTCGGAAGTTTAAGCCCTCATAAAAAGAATAGGAAGAGTAACGTTTACCACTCATCTTGTTTTCTTCTCCCAATATCAGGGAGTAAGTAATTTGTTTTCTACTGATATTAAGCTGCTCCAATGGAATCCATTCCCCGGTAAGGGTTTCCATATCAATTTTGAAGCCTTCATGGCTCAGGTTGTCAAAAGCAATCAGACCTGGAATATGGTTTTTATCTACGGCATCAAGGAACAAGTACTTTTCTCCGCTAAGCACAGCTACAATAACATTGTCAAACTGACTCAGCATCGGTAATCCCGAATGTGCGCCATTATCTCTGGTACTTAGCAGTACAGGAAAGGCAGGGATATCGGCTGCCTTTAATAGCGCATAAAGACTCAGGTTAATATCTGCAGAATTCCCTGTTTTCTTCTCCAACACAGATTTAGGATTCGTTGCATCCGCATAAAGACTATTTTCGCCATTCCATTTTACACTATTTTTCACATAATTGAAAAGGATGTTAACGATACTATCTTGATTGGTTTCTCCTTTTATCAGTTGTTGAACTAGTGTTTTTTGGGAGCTTCTTTTGTCAGCAAATAAACCAAACTTTTCCTCTTCTTTAATAGTGGTGATGATTTTCGGCCAAGTGCTGGTGTAATTGGTCCTCATCTGGTTAGGGTATTGCGTAGAACTAAGTTCAAAATCGATCTTGCTAATATAATCCTGTAAGGTGGTGATAAAAGGTTCTGATTTCAGCGCAGGTACATTTTCCGCAGTGTAATTGTGTGTAATAGCAAGTGCATCATAATGACTCGTTCCTAAAGTATAAGTCTTTTGGCTCCTTTCAGCTTTAGGATTCAAGAAAATGAAACCCTGAGCAGTAGTTTTGTAGTCGAAATATTCAGGAATGGTAACAGAATAGCTGGAATACAATACTGGGATACTTTTTTGAAAATACCAGGTCTTCAGTTTGAATTTGAAGTCAGAAGTAACCCTATATTTATATTCTATAATAGCACCTTCTTTTACATTAGGTAAGGTGAATTTTTTAAGGGTATAATTTTTATCTTGTTTCTCTGAGAATTTCCCATCTTTATTGATTTTAAAAGGAATAATTTTACCATTCTCCAAATGGTAAGTTGCAGCTTCCAGTTGACTTAATGTACTTTCATTTCCTTTGTTATTGTAAAGCTGGATCTCCAGATTGGCTAGGTCATAAGCCGTTTTATTGATCACCTTATATCGGGTATGGCGCTCATACACAAAGACAAAATCGTTTGTTTTTGAGCTGATTTCAAACCATCCACGGCAAATGTCAAATAAGGCTACTGCTGCTGCGGCAGAATCAACACCTCCCGGTTTAACCTCAAATTCATTAAGGTTTATTTTTCCATATTTGAAATTTTTGGCTTCTGTTCCTGTGGTTTGGGCAAAGGTAGAACTTACGGTTAGTAGAAATAAACCGCATAATAGTGATTTTAAAGTATGCATGAACGTTAGTTTGGTGCCGCAATATAAGTCTTTTTTTTTCTCTAAAGTTGAATTCATATGGGTTGACTTATTTTTTTGGTAAATCAATTAGCTAAAGGTTGTGGCTGCTTGCAGATAAGTAGGAGTTTTTGCGTTTCGATTGATTTTTCCACATTTTTTTAAAGCACTAAATACACAGGAATTATTTGTTGATATTTGTGCCCAATTAAAATCTTTAAGCTAAATATGTCTCCGATTAAAATAGATGTGAACGACCTGACTTACAAAATAAATCCTGATTTGTCGACGATCGACTGGACTTACGTATGTGAGTTATTTGACAAGGTAGATTGGAGAACAAGGGTAGAAGCAGACATAGAAGCAGCTTTTAGAAGAAGCAGCTGGACTTTATTCATTTATAAGGGAGATCAGCTGATTGCTTTTGGAAGAACCATTGACGATGGCAGATATTATGCAATTCTTGCAGATATCATTGTTGATCCTGATTTTCAGGGAAATGGACTGGGTAAATACCTGGTAAATACCTTAAACGAAAAACTGGGCGACAATTACCATTTCGTAAACCTGACTGCAGCTCCGGGTAAAGGTGATTTTTATAAAAGTCTGGGTTGGAAAAAACAGTCGACCTGTTACATCTGGCCACAAGGACCGAAACAAAAAAGACTACACACGGAACCAGATCCGGAAGAACCTACAACTTAATTCCCGAATTCTAGCCCAGGCTAGCTATTTCGAAACTCTTTAAATGAAGAAGGTCTCCTTCCGGTCATCTTGAAAAAGGTGTTACTAAAGGAGGAGATACTATCGTAACCTACTTCATAAGCGATCTCACTAATGGTCAGATCGCTTTCCAATAACTTTTCCATCGCCTTAGTGATCCTCACCAACTTCAGGTATTGAAAAAAAGAAATGTCCAGCGAAGCCAGGAAAACTCTGGATAAGGTGCGTTCGCTAAAGCCTGTTGCAGCAGCAATACCGGCTAAAGTCAGGGCCTCTGATAAATGCTGATGAATGTATTGCAAAGCAGGCCTTAAACGCTCATTATCCGTAGTAGGAACCACAATCGGTAGGGGATGTTTACTGATATCGGGCAGGATGTTTTTTAAAGTGTTTAGGAAGTCATATTGCCGGCTTCCCGGGTTGATACTTCCATTCCAATGCTCTGAATATTTGAGCATTTCCAATAATAAATTGTTAACAGGATAAATCCCAATCTGGTCGTAAAAAGGATCAGGGCTTTCAGCAGTCGTATCAAAATAAATGTTGCGAACAATTGCAGAGCGATAGCGGTGTTCCAGATGATGTGCAACTCCCGCAGGAATCCATAGGTAATGGCGACCAGGAAGAAAGTAAGACTTGTCATTCGCATATAGAAAAATCACCCCACCTTCTACATAGGTTAGCTGCCCTTTAAGGTGTTGATGGTGGCGGAAACGGTCTTCAAACTTGCTATGCCACACATAAGTGCTTTTCGGATGCTCATCTATTGCCGTTAACAGGCTTTCTTTAGTACTATGATCCATATGGCTGGTTTGAACAAATATATGTCACTTTAGATAAAATAAAGAAAGAATTCTTAGCCGAAATTTGTAGCATTAAATAATATATATGAATTTTAGCTCGTATAAAAGAACATTCCTCCTTGGAATGCCGCTTCTTTTATCCTCTCTTTTTACCCATGCACAGGAACCTGTGGATCCTGAAAATGCACTTTCCATCAGCCAGGTTTGGCAACTAACAGACAGTAACAGCAGGAAGATACAAATGAACCAATTGGAAGTATTGGCTTCTGAAGCGGGGATTAAAGTGGCCAGATCAGAAAGGCTGCCAGAAATTGATGCCAATGGGGTGTTGGCACACATCTTTAAAATGCCGATTTATGAAAACGGGTTGTTTCATACGCCGACACAATTTCCGGTAGAACCTAAATACTATAAAGTATCCGGGGAGGCCTACCTGAATCTTTATAATGGTGGAAAAACGAATCGCGAAATTGCCGCCTCCAAGACAGAAAATCAGCTGGCAATCGCTAAAAATAACTTAAGTAAGCAGGAGATTCATTTCCTGGCTGCGGTTTATTTTTATGATGTCTACCGCAACCAGTCTTATAAAACATTGCTCCTACAAGACATCAAGGACAGGGAAAAGCAATTGCATGAAATCAGTGTGTTGTATAAAAACGGCACAGTGCTTAAGAGCGATGTGTTGCGTGCAGAACTGCGCTTGTCGAAACAGAAAATGATGTTGACAGAAATTGAAAACAGCATCCATATCGCCGAACAAAAGCTCAATCTGCTCATTGGCAGAGCCGATGATACGCCTTTAAAGCCCCTCATCTCTGATACAGAAACAGATCCGGTATTCATCAAAGGACTCAGCAATTACCTTGCTGCCGGACAATCGAATTCTTTTAAACTCAAAATTTCTGAGCAGGAACAAAAACTTGGCGTATTGAAATTGAAACAGGTAAAATCAAATGTCCTGCCCTCAGTTGGTCTATTCGGAGAGTATATGCTGGCCTATCCGCAGATTCAGTTTTATCCTTATGCATTGGCACCATACCGTAATGGAATGGCTGGCTTAAAACTTAAGATCCCTATTTCTGCCCTTTATACCAATAAGAACAAGGTAAAAGTGGCCGAAATTAAACTGCATCAGCAGGAAGTAGAAGAGGAAGAAGTGAAAGATAATATTCGTCAGGAAGTACAGGAAAACTATATCAGATATACGGAATCATTGAAACGAATAGAAGTGGCAAATGAAAATATTAAGCAAGCCGCAGAAAGTTACCGCATCGTACAAAATACCTATTTCAACCAGTTGTCTTTATTGACCGATTTACTGGATGCAGAAACCCAACTTTTACAATCACGTTTTGAATTAACGACTGCAAAAGTAAATGCCAAAATACAATACTATCAATTAGAAAAAGCCGTAGGAAACCTATAATATGAACACGCAAACACAAAATAAAACAGATAAAAGAATTTCGGTAGTCACGACGGTCATTGCTGCCATAGTCATGGTGGTCTTGTTGATTTGGGGAGGGAAAACCGTATTTACCTATTTACGTTTCGAAGAAACCAATGACGCACAGGTAGAGGAATACATCAATCCGGTTACAGCTAGGGTAAATGGCTATATCAAAACAGTTCGCTATATCGAAAATGAGGAAGTGAAAAAAGGAGATACCCTGGTGGTTATTGACGATAGCGACTATACCGTTCAACAAGAGGAAGCGGAAGCTTCGGTTTCCAATGCTAAAGCGCAGGTTGCTGTATTACAAAGCAATATCCAGACAGCTGGTACAGTCGCGAATGCGAGTAAAGCAAAAATTGCTGCTGCCAAAGCAAAATTATGGAAGCAACAGGCCGATTATGAACGCTATAAAAAACTATTTGAAGCAGAATCTGCTACACGCCAGCAATTAGAAAGTATGCAAAGTATGCTGGAAGTGGCACAAGCAGACTATGATGCGGCACAGGAAGATTATGCAGCGGCAATTTCTAAAACCAACGACATTAAAGCACAATCAGAAGTTCTTCTTTCTGAAATCGAGCGTAGAGATGCCGTATTGAAAAGAAACCATTTGAATACTTCTTATACGGTCATATTAGCACCTTATAATGGGAAAATGGGCAGAAGAACGATTCAACCAGGTCAATTGATACAAAGCGGACAAACCATTGCCTATATCGTAGATAAAGATGCAGGAAAATGGGTGATTGCGAATTTTAAAGAAACGCAGATTGGAAAAATGTATGTAGGTGAACCTGTAGCGATAGAAGTAGATGCGTTTCCAGGGCAGTCTTTTGAAGGAAAAATAGAATCGCTTTCGGCAGCTACTGGCTCCAGATTTTCTTTATTACCTCCAGATAATGCAACGGGTAATTTCGTAAAAATTGCACAACGCATTCCGGTAAGAATTCGCCTGGAAGGAGAAACAGCAGCATTAACCAATCTAAATGCAGGCATGAGTGCAACGGTTCACATCAAGAAAGAACATGAATAAAACGGCGCCTATTTTTAAATCCTGGGCACCGGAATGGCTGATCAAACTGAGTATCCTGCTATTGCTGCTTTCTTCGGTACTGCTTTTCGCTTTATCTACTGCAGATGGAACTGCTGCGGCAGGATATTACGGGATGGAACCTGCCGATGTGCAATTCTCCTTGTTATTATTTTATGCTGCTGTTGCCAGCTTTGCCGGCGTGGAACGCAGATTTTTTGAACGGATCATCACTAAAGATTACTTGCTGATCTGTATTGTACTGGAAATCCTGATCGCCTATTTTTGTTACCATACCCGTGAAATATGGCTGGTATTTACCTTTAGGTTTTTGCAGGGAATTGTCAACTGTGGGATTACCAGTATTTGTCTGACTTTATTGTTTGGAAGACTAAAATCGGAACATTCCAGAGAAGTAGGCTACACCATTTTTTATGGGATGATCCTTTGCGTATCTCCGGTTACCGCCTTGTTTGCGGCGCCTATAGTGGAAAACTTTGAATACAACGTGTTGTATAAAGCGATCATTTTCTGCTTTTTACCCAGTGCAGCACTCTTGTTTTCAATTTTAAATCGCGTACACCTGATTCGTAAAAAGCCTTTATACCAATTGGATTGGGCCAGTTTTTTACTGTTTGTGGTCATGTTGGTACTGATTGCCTATGTATTGATTTATGGGCAGCAAAAAGATTGGCTGGAAGACCAAAGTATCGTTTACAGCATCATTGCCATCATTTCGCTATTTGTCCTTTCTATTTTGCGACAAAGGGCATTAAAGCGTCCTACAGTAGATCTTTCCATGTTTAAGTACCGCAATTTTAGTATTGGGATTGTTTTTCTAGTGATCTTATACCTGATTCGCGGTGCTTTTACCTTAACCAGCACTTATTTTATCACGGTATTAGGGATGGATTCTTTACATGCCAATGAGCTAATGATTTTTAATATTCTGGGCATTATTGTGGGTTCCTATATCGCGATCCGCTTCTTAATTCTGCAAAAGATGCTGCGGGTACTGTGGATCAGCGGTTTTGCCTTGTTGATGGTGTTCTTTGCGATGATGTGCTTTTTATTTGCCACAGAGGCCGATGCAGAAACGTTCATTCTTCCTCTTTTCCTGCAGGGCTTAGGTGCAGGAATGGTCATGTCACCAATCGTCATGTTTATCGTATCTGCTGTTCCGCCTCAACTGGGGCAATCTGCGGCTTCGGTTGGTGTGTTTGTCAGGTTCTCTACTTTTAGCTTGAGTCTGGCATTGATGAATTATTTCCAGTTGTATTTTAAAGGAAGTCATAATAACGACCTGCGAACTGGCCTGTCGATACTGGATTTAGGGATCTCTGAGCGATTAAATGGCTATCAAACGGCTTTATCCAGTCATGGGATGTTAAAAGATGAAGCAGCGAAACTGGCCGTCGGACTGCTAAATAAAGCCGTTCAGAAGCAGGCGTTCCTTCAGTTTTGTGTCAACTATTACGAGATGATTGCTATGCTTTGTTTGTTAACTATTGTGGGGATTGCCCTGCAACCGGTCATCAGTAAAACGATCATCAATGTAAAGGGCAAGCGGCCAGCAGCAGCAGGGTTTTAAGTAAAACCCTGCTTTTAAGAGATAGATAATATAATTGTTATCGGATCAACCCCGCCTTTATTTCTTCATAAATCCTGGTGCTTTCTAAAACCGGAAGCTCCAGGGCTTTTCCATAATCCATAATGGCTCCAGCAAATAATTCCAATTCGGTCTGTTCTTTTTTAGCCTGGATATCCAGTTGTAAAGAGGTGGGGGTAGCGTAAGGGAAGGTAGCCGCTTTATTGAACGTATTTTCGATGATCTCCGCTGGAATGGCAATGTTCTTCCTTGTCGCAATTGCCTTGATTTCTTCCATAATCAAAGTTGCCCTTTCTCGTAATTCCGGAACTTCATTGATCTGCCCTATGGATTGATTATACCTCGCGGAAACCAGTCCGAAACTGGCAATGAAAAAGAATTTGGTCCAGATGTCAGGGAAAGCATCTGTTTTATACTGAATATCGATTCCTGCAGATTTCATTAAATCCACCAGTTGCTGCGCATCATAATCCGGATTTTTAGGATCATTACCGAGTACGATCTTACCCGCATTTCCTTTATGCTCAACGGTGCCTTTTTCTTTGATATGTGAAGCCACATAAACACAGGCAGGAAGTACGATCCCATTGGTAATTACTTTTCGGATTCTTTCATAAATATCCACCCCATTCATTAAAGGTAAGATCACTGTATCCGTTTTGATTTTGTCTTTCAATTCCAGACAGACCTTTTCAAGGTCATATTCTTTAACACAGATCAGGAATACATCTGTATCAGGAATCTCGCTGAACTGCTGGTAAATTCCTGCAGGATGGGCAATTGGATTTTCATGTTCCGGCGATAATAAGGTCAGTCCGCTTTTCTTAACGATTTCAAAGGTTTCTCCTCTGGCTACAAAAGAGATGCTCAGTTCTTCCTGATTGGAATAGCGATTTGCGAGTTTAAAGCCGAAATAGCCACCAACCCCTCCAAGGCCAATGACGGTCAATTTTTTTATAGTATTTTTCATTTATAGGATAGAAAATTATCTGCGCAAATTAAGCAGTTAAATACTCGAAATTGATTTGTTTATGTCAAATGATTTATAATTTTGAAAAAACGACCTGTTTATGAAATATTTATTCTCAATGTTGTTGCTAGGGCTATTTTGCCTGAATAATGCCACTGCGCAGCAACATGAAATTCCTCAAAAAATTGAAAGCATTCCTTTTTCTATTGGTAAGACTGATCAAATTAAATCGAAGATCCTTGCTGAAAATAGAACCCTGAATATTTACCTGCCGGATGGCTATCATCCGGATTCCGCAAAGACTTATCCGGTAATTTACCTGTTGGACGGTTCTGCAAATGAGGATTTTATTCATGTGGCCGGACTCGTTCAATTTTTAACTATGACCGAGACCATGCCTGCCGCGATTGTTGTGGGTATTGGAAATGTAGACCGAAAAAGAGATTATACCTTTCCAACAACTATTGCTAAAGATAAAAAGGACTATCCTAGCACTGGCCAATCGGCAAAGTTCATTAGTTTCATTGGAAAAGAATTGCAACCATATATTGAAAAGAACTATAAAACAAACAGCAGTAAAATGCTGTTAGGCCAAAGTTTGGGTGGTCTTTTAGCCACAGAAATCCTGCTAACCTCACCATCATTGTTCAATCAGTACATGATTGTAAGTCCGAGCTTATGGTGGGATAACGAATCTTTACTGGCTAAAGCACCAGGTCTGTTGAAATCCTTACCTGCACAAAAAATTAAAGTTTATGTGGCGGTAGGTAAAGAAGGAGCGGTGATGGAAGGAGCTGCTAAAAAGCTGTCGGAAACCTTAAAATCCACTAGTTTGGAAGTTCATTTTGCATTTTTACCGGAAGGAAACCATGCAAATGTATTACACAATGCTTTATACAAAGGCTTTGAACTTTTTAATCCAAAAAAATAACCGAATACTATGATGCCAATACTTACTTCCCGTTTTTCAATTGATCCATTGACTTTAAATGATGCGCCTTTTATCCTGGAATTGCTCAATACCCCAGGCTGGAAGAAATTTATTGGCGAAAGGAATGTGAATGATTTACCGGATGCGATTGCCTATGTCCAGAAAATCATGGACAATCCTAGTGTATCTTATTTTGTAGTGAGGGTCCATAATTCAAAAACTGCTGTTGGGGTATTAACAGTGATCAAAAGAGAATATTTGCCATTTCATGATACTGGTTTTGCTTTTCTTCCTGAGTATAATGGAAAGGGCTATGCTTATGAAGCAGCCTCTGCCTTGCTAAAAGATCCGGAAATCCAGGCTGCCCATCCAAAGATGCTGGCCACTTGCTTAAAAGATAATGTGCGCTCTATCCGGCTATTGGAGAAATTAGGAATGGTATTCGATAAGGAAATCATCAATGACGGAGAAAACCTGTTGCTATTTAGTTTAAAATTAGACGCTTAAATAAGCCATAAAAAAGATTCAGCTCCTTAAAAGTAATACTTTTAGCGATCGGGCTTAACAATCTGTTTATAATGGCTGCTTAAGTTTGTAGGGTAAAATCCTGCTTAAGCACTAATTATGAAAATTAAAAGCCTGTATGTCTGCGCTGTGATGGTTTTATTCTGCTGGGGATGTAAAAAGGATAAAAACACGCCAGATTATCCGGAAGGAAGTAATGAACAGATCAACACCTGGATCTTAGATAGCCTTCGCAAGTACTATTACTGGTCGGATGCGCTACCAAAAAAGGCAGTCCTCGGGCAAGCGCCATTGTCATTTTTTAATTCAATCAGAAATGCAGAAGATCGGTTTTCCTGGCTTTATCTTCCCAGCGATGCCAGTACATTTGCCATTAGCTCCCGTGCTTTATACGGCTTTGATTATGCAATTATTGAAGAGCCCAGAACACATCAGGTTTATGCAGTCATCAAATCTGTATTAAAAGGATCTCCGGCAGAACGATATGGTCTGAAAAGAGGGGATTGCATCCGTAAAATTAATGGTATTGCATGGACTAAGGATCGCCTGACTGCCATGGAAAAGGAGATGTTGAGTGGAAGAGCTGCCCAACTTACACTTGCAAAATATCGGGATGGGGTGTTTTATGAAGACCGGGAACTGAATATCCTTGCCGGATTAACCCCATATGCACAACCGGCAATCTCCCAAATTCTGGAAAATGGGGGAAAGAAAATTGGCTATCTCTATCTTGATGATTTTTCAGCAGGAACAGTCAATGCTTTATTGCCCATATTTTCTCAGTTTAAAAGTGCAGGAGTTTCAGAACTGTTGCTTGATTTGCGCTATAACTCAGGGGGAGAAGTGTCTGAAGCGGCCGCACTTTGTGCCATGATCCCAACCGGTATCACTGCGCAAAGTCCCTTTATTACTTATAAAGGAAACAAAAATGGGGGCAGTAGAAATGAATCTATTGGAGCCGCAGCAACTTATGGTCATTTGATCGATTTTAACGCGCTCCAGCAACGTAATCTAGGCTTAAGCCGGGTCTTTATATTGGCAACCGCTGCAACGGCTTCAGCAGCCGAATTAATGATCAATAACCTGAAACCATATATTCAGTTGAAAGTGATAGGGGAACGAACCCTTGGTAAAGATGAAGCCAGCTTTTTAATTGATGATCAACGCAAACCTAAAAAGGTTGCCTGGGAAATGTATCCCATCATTTATAAATTATTTAATGCAAATGGACAAGGGGGATACCACCATGGAATTCCTCCGGACCTACAGGTCGATGAGTTTGCTGAGCTTCCACTGCTCCCCTTTGGAGACTTAAATGATCCTTTGCTGAAAACTGCGCTAAATCAGATTGGTTTGGAGAAAAGCACTGCTAAGACATCACTTTCCCCTCCTACGATCATGACAATAGCTGGTAAATCGCTCAATAGTATTTCCAAGACCCTGATACTGTCTGATACCCATCAGGATAAAGCAGCAGGGAGTTTGGTTTTCACACATCGTTAAATTGATGATTATAGGTGTATACATTTGACTTAAGCTTAATACTGAGTTAAAATGAAGGCGGTAATTTCGAATTAGAAAAACGCATTACTCATAATTCTCAATTATTTTGAAACAGTTAGATAAGGTCCTGCTTGAAAAATTAGTTGTTTTACTTTCTGAAGGTGATACTGCTGCCTTTAATGAGTTGTATTATCGTTATAAAGGTAAAATACACCAGTTTGCCTATCGCTTTGTGAGGTGTTCGGAAACTGCTGCCGAATTAACGCAACTGGTATTTGTACGCTTGTGGAAATATAAACATACGGTAGATGCGACGAAAGATTTCGATGCTTTTCTGTTAACCATTACCAGAAATCTGGTGTACAAGGAATTTCAACGAAAAGCAAAAGCAGAAGCCTATCAAAATGAACTTGCCAGGCAGGAGCGGACTTATGATCCCGTAGCCAGTTTTACAGATTTACAGGATTACCGAAATCTGGCAGAAAAAGCAATTGAAAGTTTACCGCCACAAAGTAAAAAAGTCTTTAAACTGAGCCGGGAACAAGGTGCCAGTTACGAGCATATTTCCAATGAACTGAACATCTCCAAAAACACAGTTCATAGCCATATGGCAAAATCATTGAGCCATATCAGACAGTATTTTAAAATTCATACACCAGAAACAGTATTGGTCTGGATCCCGCTTCTCTATACCACAGTTTTAGCATTAGGTTGATCTGATTTTTTTAATTGACCAATTTTTCTGAGGCTTTAGGAAGCGAGGGTATATCTTTGATATTAACTCAGGGTTAATCCCAATAATTCCCAATTACTGACTTGTTATTCTTTTACTTCTCTTTTGTCTTTGTTTTGCTCAAGTAAAATCTGAGCAAAACAAAAGCAACAGAAGAGCAAAACAAGAGCAAAAGAAGAAGGGCTTTTGGTCCGGTCAAAAATGCCTTCAAAACCGGAGTTATTTCGGATGTTATTTCTGGTTTTTGTGATTAACCTTCCTGTTTTTTTAGAAATACTTGATTTTTAGGGCTGACATATTAGGAAATAAATATTTCTTAATAGTTTCTTTTGAGTGTTCTTTGTGAAATGTAAAAATATTTCATTGTCGACTAGACATCTGCCTTACAGACGGGGTATATACTTGTAGACAGGCAGAGATTTCTCTTGTTTTTAATTTTAGAAATGAATACCAACGAAGAAATTAAGCAACTATTTAAATTATACCTGGAAGGAAACACCAATCCTTTACAGGAAGAAAGATTGTTTGCCCTCTTACAAAAACAGGGGATGTCTACTTCTGCTTTGGAAGAAGGGACGATGGAAATGTGGAATGATGATGTTCCACTTAGAGACAGTTCTTTGGCTGCACAAGCAGAACTTCAATCCGTATGGCAAAAAATTGCCGAAGAAGAACCAGAGAAAAAAATGAACACCTCATGGTTAAAATATGCTGCATCTCTATTAATAGTTTGTGCGACCGCTTTAGGTTGGTATACTCTGAAAATAAAGGAGCCAGAACTTTCCCAGGAAAGCAGCATGCTAACCAAAACCACCAATTCCGGAGAACGTTTGAAATTACTGCTGCCTGATAGTTCGGTAGTCTATTTAAATGCAATGAGTAAGTTGAGCTTTCCAACGCATTTTAACAAAGGCGAGCATCGCGAGATCTATTTGGAAGGAGAAGCTTTTTTTGAGGTGAAGAAAGACGTGAGTCGCCCTTTTATCGTGCATAGTGGCAATTTACAAACCCAGGTATTGGGCACGTCTTTTAATGTAGATGCTTACCCGGGAAGTGATATTTTTAGTATTACTGTAAGGACAGGGAAAGTAGGGGTATCTACCAGGAATGGAGGAGGGAGAAAACACCTTTCTTTTCTTACGCCAGGGAAACAATTGGTTTATCAGCAGAAAACAGAAAAGTATAGTTTAAACGAGCTTCCCCTGGCTGAAATTGATAGCTGGAGAGAGAATAGATTTATTTTCAGAAATGAAGAACTGGAGACGATTATTAGTCGCCTGGAAAGAAGTTATCCTGTCAGCTTTAAACTGAAAAATCCTGCGCTGTTGAAATGTCGTTTCAATGCGACTTTCTCAAATCAGAATATCCGGCAGATTATGGAACAGCTCCACATCATGACCGCAGGTAAAATACACTACAAGTTCAATGCAGAAAAAACAACAATTACTTTATGGGGGGAGGCTTGTGAATGATTAATTAAGGTCTACTAAATAATCACAAGTCCATATGGATTTGCAAAAATGACAAACCGCCCTGCTGTAACAGGACGGTTCTAAAAACACGTTTCCTAACTCTTGACAATTAAAAAACTTTTTCAATCAATGAAGGTAATGCTATACTTTTTAATAAAAAAATACTTTAATCAATTTACATCCCTCACTTTCAGGAGTAGGATTGTGCTTGCAGTACTCATGATGTTTGGCCTTTCCGGACAAGTCAGGGCACAAAACAGCACGCAAAACCGAATCAGTATCCAGTTGAAAGGGGTTCTTATGCCAAAGGCGATGAGCGAAATTGCGACGAAATCCGCTTGTGTCATCAATTATAACCCGGCTATTTTCAAAGCAGATCAACGCGTTAGTATTGATGTGAAAGACAAACTTCCAACAGAAATTATTAAAACGCTATTGGAGGGAACCGGGCTGAGCTATAAAATTACTGATGCCAAAACCATCTTATTATTTAAGCAGCCAGCCCCTGTAAAACCAGGTAAGATTACCGGGAAAATTGTTGATGAAAAAGGAGAACCATTGCCAGGTGCAGGGATAAAAATCATAGAATTGAATCGTGCTGCGAGTACCGATGTAGATGGTTCATTTACCATGGTGGTTGATCCAGGGAATTATACCCTGGAAATACGATATGTAAGCTATCAAACCAGACGTTTAACAGATGTATTGGTTAAATCGGGAGAATCTGCTCCGGTAAACATCAGTATGAAACCCGCATCCTCTACATTAACAGGGGTAGTCATCACCGGAGGCTATAAAAAAGATTCTGATGAGGGACTATTGGTACGTCAGAAAAACGCAGCGGAATTGAGCAATGGGATCAGCGCTGAACAGATTAGTAAAACGCCGGATGCGAATTTAGGAGAAGTCCTGAAAAGAGTAACGGGTATTACGACAGTAGATAATAAATATGTGGTGGTGAGAGGAATGGGGGAACGCTACAATTCGGCAACGCTGGATGGTACAGTATTGCCAAGCACAGAAGTTGGAAGAAGAGCTTTTGCTTTTGACCTGATTCCTTCTAACCTGATCGACAATGTGACCGTCAGCAAAACCATTACTCCGGATATGAATACCACTTTTGCCGGAGGATTAATTCAAATCAATACCAAGGATATTCCTGATGCTGATTTTAACAGTTTTTCGATTGGTTATGGAGCGAATACCCAAAGTCTTGGTAAAGATTTTTACAGCCCAAAACACGGGAAATATGATTACCTGGGCTTTGATGATGGCAGAAGGGATTTTCCAAAGGATTTAAGATATACAACAGAGCTATTGTCTAATCGTCCGGATAAACCAAGAGCTGAAGATAAGTTTGCCCAAAGCAGGTTGTTTACAAAAGACAACATCACCTTGTATAAGTATAAAGCACCAATAGCTCAAAATTACCAGTTTACCATAGGGAGAGCCATTAATTTAGATACGAACAAAGTACTTGGGATTGTCGGTTCATTGAGTTACCGGAATACACAGAACATTACGGAGGTGAGTGATTTCAACCGTGGAACGTATTTGCTGGATGGTGGTAATCATGGAAATATGTATAATTTCAATACCACCCTGGGTGCGATCCTTAATATGGGACTGAAGTTAAAAGACCACCGAATCAGCTTCAGGAATACTTATACCCGTAAATTTGAAAGTAATACCAGTATCATTAATAATTATCTGGACAATCAGGGTGATAATTTGAAAGAAGGGATTCCTCAAAATCAAAGGATAGAAGTTAATCCTACTTTCCTTGATTTATTGATGAATAAACTGGGGATGCAACATCAGTTGGGAAAAGTTAAAGTAGAATGGGAACTGGCACGCACAGGGATTACCAGAAATCAGAAAGATGTGATCCGGAGGGATTTGTATCCGCAGTTGATTGATGGTACTTACCAGCTGGTCAATATCACAAATTCCACGCAAACCGGAGACTTTCCAATTTCCCGTCACCATTACCTGAATAAAGAAGAGGATTACAACTGGAATGTTTCTGGTAGCCTTCCCTTTAATTTATTAAATACTAAGGGAGTACTGAAATCAGGTTATGCAGGTGTTAAAAAACACTTGAAATTGAACTGGGAGGGGGCACAGTTGAACCATATTTATCAGGTTACCTCCGACAGCTTACTATCTCTTCCTTTATCCGAGAAAATTAAACCGGAGAATTTAAATCCTAAAGGTTTTGTCTGGGAAGTTCAGCCCTGGTTAATTGATTTCTATGAAGGTAAAAGCATTCAACATGCGGGTTACCTGATGCTCGACAATCGTTTTACTGAGCAGTTACGTTTGGTTTGGGGTGTCAGGGCCGAATATTATAAATATACAGAATTGAATAATCCTTCGAATGCGATAGGATATACCACAGATACCGCCCCACATGATGTTCCGGATGCAAAATGGAGATGGCTGCCTTCTGCAAATTTCACTTATAGTCCTACACAAAAAATTAACCTGCGTATGGCCTATTCCCGTACCATGATTCGTCCGGAATTCCTGGAACGTACCCGATTTCAAATGTATAATCCAGACCTCAATGCTTATGTGTATAGTATGAACGGACTAACCAGTACCCGTGTTGATGGTTTTGATTTTAGAGCAGAATTGTTCCCTGGTCTTGGGGAAACACTTTCTGTAGGTGCTTTTTACAGGTATTTCGATAAGCCTGTGGAGATGAACAGAGAGAATGCTCAAGACTCCAGAATTAACTATGTGATCCGTAATGCGATCAATGCGAAAAATTATGGACTGGAACTAGAATTCCGCAAGAAATTAGACTTTATCATGGATAAGACCTGGTTGAGTAACCTGACGGTATTTGGGAACGCAACTTATATCAAATCCGAGGTAACTCAGGCGGCCGTTCAGCAGTTAACAGGACCGGAAGTATTACCGAGTAAGGCGAAGCGACCTTTATACGGACAAACACCTTACCTGATCAACGCAGGGTTGCAATATTCCGCTCAGCATTTAGTGATGAATGTGGTGTACAATAAAACCGGACGTAAATTGTACCTCGTTTCTGCCATGATGTTGAGTAATGAATACCAGCGTCCATATAGTCAGCTGGACGCTCAGCTGAGTTATAAATTCTTAAAACCAAGAATCGAACTGAAATTCAATGCAGGGAATCTGCTGAATGAGAAAATCCAATTCTATAACAACGGAGCAAGCTACCGTCAGGCTACTCCTGAAGATAATATTCCATTGAGTAATACAGATCAGTTTGTTTTAAAACCAGGATTTACGGACGATTATGAGAAAGGGGATAACATCACTTTTACCCAAAGAATTGGGAGAACCTTCAGTTTTCAATTGACCTATGATTTTTAATTCACCCTAATGTTTAATCATCTTATTTAGAAAGGAGCAAAAATACCGGAAGTTTTATCTGCTATTATAGAAAAAAGCGGGGCGCTAGAACGCCCAGCTTCTAAAAATCGGTGCTACCCCTAATGGCGCGAACCCTATAAAACAGTTTAAAACTGCCTTAGAAATTAGATCAGATCCTCAAAAACAACTCCTAGCCAAGGGCTATAGAGCTGCCCGCTTTTTCAGCTTAATGAACGAGCAATTTATGAAAATTACAGAAAAAAAAGAAACATTATTATCATCCAAAAAACCGAATACAATAATTGTTAATTATGAAAAATATATTATTTACTGGTTTAGCTTTAGCGGCCTTAACATTTGCCTCTTCTTGTAAAAAAGATCAAAATACTACTGACAACAGTTTTGGACAACGCAACACTAAAGCGAGTTATGCTTCTGCAACTGCATTGCCAGTACAAACTGTGAGTGGAAATATTACCACAAATACCACTTGGGATAATTCTAAGGTTTGGGAAATCAGTGGTGTATTAACTGTTAAAAATGGTGCTACTTTAACTATTCAGCCTGGAACTTACATCAAATCAACAGTGAACACAACTGGCGTTCCTAATGGTATCCTGGTGATCCAGAAAGGTTCTAAAATTTCAGCAATCGGTACTGCTGAGAATCCTATCGTTTTTACCAGTCGTTATAAACTTGGCGATGCTACAAAAACTCCTGCTGCGGGCGACTTTGGAGGTATTATCCTTTTGGGTGATGCTCACGTAAACACTGGTACTAAATTTATTGAAGGATTGCCTGGAACTGATTATGCTTTTGGTGGTTCTAATGAGTCTGACAATTCAGGTACGATCAAATATGTTCGTATTGAATATGCAGGTTTTAACTTAAGCGCTGATAATGAAGTAAACGGACTTACCTGTGGTGGTGTAGGAAATGGAACAACTTTAGACCATATTGAAGTGAATTATGGTAGAGATGATTCATTTGAGTTCTTCGGTGGATCAGTTAATGCTTCTTATTTAATTTCAAAAGCAGCTGATGATGATAACTTTGATTTTGATAATGGGTACAATGGAGAGATCTCTTTTGCGGTAGCAATTGCTGATAAAAACTCTACCCACAGTTTAAGTGGCGGAAGTTCAGATTCTAATGGTATCGAATCTGATAATAATTCGCCAACTGAGCAAGCGGGTTCTTATACTTTAATGCCAAAAACACATCCGGTATTGTTGAATTTCTCAATTATTGGTACTTCAACTACTGATGCTGGATATAAATTTGCGATTCGTAACCGTCGCGGTGCGGAAATTGAGTTGTACAATTCAATAATTACCGGTTATCCTTCTGGTCTGGTATTTAACGATGGTACAGATTCGTTTTACACTAGTGGTGTTTCGATTTTAGATGGTAACGAATTCCATGGTTTCAATGCAACAATTACTCCAACAGGAACTTATGCAGGAAACACGCAACTACCTGTTGCCGCTACTGCAGCAAAATTTGGCATGACTCAGCCATTCTTTAATGATGGCACGCTAAACTTTGGCCTTCCAGCTAATGGTGCATTCTCAGGAGGTGCAACCTGGACTTTGGGTTGGTCTACTTTATAAACTTTTCCTTATTCAGATAAAACAGATTGCAGCTATCAGCTGCAGTCTGTTTTTAACTAAACTATACATGAAAAAAAATATACTATATCTGGTTTTTATTGGCTTCATCCTTGGGCAATTTCTGATCAGTTGTAAAAGACAGGAATTGGCTGAACCAGCTATAAAAAAAATCATCAGTTTACAAATAACAGGAACTACCCTGCCTGGAGATACTTTAGAGTTTGTCAAAAATGGGAAAGTACTTCTACAAACCGGCTTTGCTAGCTTTGCGCTGAGCACAAAAGTGAGCCTGGAAGGGGAGAGTGCCGAAGTGCAGATCCGTCGTAAAAGAGATCAGTTGGTGATCGCCCGTAAAACAATTATTGCTGAGGCATACAACCAGGTACTGACTTGCTACTATGATGGGCAGGAAGTTTATGATACTTTGGTGGATTTAGAAATTAAAGGATATTCAGGACCTGATGAACTGGAATTTATGCTTGATGGTGTACTGGTAGGTTCAGGCACCGGTACTACATTCCCCAGTTTAAAAGTGACCATAAATAAAGAAAAAAAACGACAGGTTCAGATCCGAAAAAAAGGAGACCCTAAAATATTATTGGATTACGAGGTGTTGGGAAATGTAGCCCTTCAAAAATTGGTGTTTTACTACGATGGTGTCCAGCTTTTGGATAAAATTGAACTTGGAGCTCCACAAAATCCGGCTAACATGTTATTTTCTGCTTCATTTAAAAGTAGTGTGACTGTATTTAGCGGACCGGTAGACCTGGTTTTCTGTAAAGGGTCGATCTATGAAAATTTTGAAAATCTCCCGGTAACTAGTCATCGGATTGAATTAAACAACGATGGTTCTTTCAGTAAAAATTTTGAATTGCCAGCCCTTACGGCGCAAGACATCGCCGATAAGCTACATTATGGAATTAGGCTGGTAAAACGTGGAACGCTTATCGATATTCCTTATGATTTAACGAATGAACTAAGACCAATATATCCGAGGAGTGGTGTTCATACAGGCGAAATCACTGTTAGCCCTGGAACTGCGATGCTGATGGTGTTCAAAGATAGTAAATCAGTTTATGCTACTGGCCCGGCCTCACGTAGAGGAACTTTATTCAGCTTGCTTGGGGTAGATATTTCTGCTTATTTTAAGCCTTAATTCTTTTATTTAAATTTTTGCTCGTTTCGTTATGAAGGTTCTGGTTTTGCCAGGACCTCATGGCGATTAATGTTTTTCCGGGCTAAGGTTAAGGAATCTTAATCTCAGTGTAATCTTTTGGGTAAAACCGCCCATTTTTGCAGACCTGTTGCGTATTTGTAATAATAATCGTATGTTTGCCCGGCAAATAGTAACTCCTAAATTATTTGCTATGCAACTCGATCCCAATAAATTTATATCTGAAGGTTTAACATACGACGACGTATTGTTAGTTCCTGCATATTCTGAAGTTCTGCCACGTGACGTGGATACCGGAAGTTTTTTAACTAAAAAAATACGTTTAAATGTGCCTGTAGTTTCTGCAGCAATGGATACCGTAACTGAAGCTGGTTTGGCAATTGCCATTGCACAGGCAGGTGGTATTGGTATGCTACATAAAAACATGAGCATTGAACGTCAGGCAGAAGAAGTAAGAAAAGTAAAACGTTCAGAAAGTGGAATGATCCAGGATCCGGTTACACTAAATGCAGATGCGAAAGTAGCAGAAGCATTCCAGATCATGAAGGATTTCAAAATAGGTGGAATTCCTGTGATTGATGCCGACAATAAACTGGTAGGTATCATCACCAACAGAGATCTTCGTTTCCAAAAAGACATGCAACGTAAAGTTTCTGAAGTGATGACCAGAGAAAATCTGATCACTGCTCCTGAAGGTACTACGCTTTTACAAGCAGAAGAAATCTTACAAGACTATAAAATTGAAAAATTACCGGTAATTAATGCTGAAGGGCACCTTGCAGGTTTAATCACTTTCAAAGACATTCAAAAATATAAAAACTACCCTAAAGCCTGTAAAGATGAGCGCGGAAGATTGCGCGTAGGTGCAGCTGTAGGTGTAGCGGCAGACAATATCGACCGTGTAGCTGCATTAGTTGCTGCGGGTGTAGATGTGGTTACTGTAGATACTGCTCATGGTCACTCTAAAGGTGTAATTGACATGGTGAAAGCCATCAAAGCACGTTTCCCTGATTTACAGGTGATCGCTGGAAATATCGCTACTGCGGATGCGGCAAGAGCGTTGGCTGAAGCTGGTGCAGATGCGGTTAAAGTTGGTATCGGTCCAGGTTCAATCTGTACCACCAGAATTATCGCTGGTGTTGGTGTACCTCAATTGTATGCAGTTTTCGAATGCGCACAAGCATTGATCGGTACAGGTATTCCTGTAATCGCTGATGGTGGTATCAAACAAACTGGTGATATCGTGAAAGCGATTGCTGCAGGAGCTAGCTGTATTATGGCAGGTTCATTGTTCGCAGGAGTGGAAGAATCTCCAGGTGAAACGATCATCTATGAAGGACGTAAATTTAAATCTTACCGTGGTATGGGCTCTGTAGAGGCGATGCAACAAGGATCTAAAGACCGTTACTTCCAGGATGAAGAAGATGTAGTTACTAAATTGGTTCCGGAAGGAATTGTTGGTCGTGTTCCTTACAAAGGTACTTTAGCAGAAGTAATCTATCAGTATGTTGGTGGATTAAGAGCTGGAATGCACTATTGTGGCGCAGCAACTATCGATGATTTACAGAAAGCTAAATTTGTACGCATCACTGCTGCTGGTATGAGAGAAAGTCATCCACATGATGTTTCTATCACTAAAGAATCACCAAACTATTCAAGCAGAAGCTAGTTTCTGATCATAGCAAAAAAAGGCCGTATCAATTAATTTTTGATACGGCCTTTTGCATTTTATAAAGATGTTTATAAGAACTCATCCGGACTAATTTCCCAGGTCCAAGGTTTCTTAAAACTTTGGAAGGTACGCATGGTTTTTAAAGGGAAATCCTCTGTCACCGTTTTATTGACCACTCTACTCTGGTGGCCAAGTCCGGTTGTCACCATTCGCTTCCTGTTCAGAAAATCATATTGCTTATCGCTCAGCTCTCCCGAGCTTTCATTGTAATAATAGTTGCTCGCCTTTTCCAGTACCCAATTCTTTTCCTGGTGTTTGAAGATGTATTTTAGTTTCCAACGCCATTCTCCGCCTCCCTGAAAGGATAAGGAGAGTTGGTTTTTTGCGATGTCCATCGGGCGCAAGGGATCGCCCATCGCCCCACCTTCTTGCGATCGTAAGATAAAATTGTTGTTTTGTGTAGCTAGCTGATAACCATTTTTGGTCTTGAAGTAAATGGCTAGTATCCTTGGCTTTTGGATCTCAGTGATGAGATCAGTGGTATTGTCACCATAGGCTCTGCTTTCGCGGATTTCCTGATGGTATTCCAAAATCAAAGCCAGGTCCTTTACCTGGTCCTGGTTCAGGTCGCCGGATACCGAGTCCAGCATTTTCCATTTGGCAGGGATCAACTCTGCTAAGGATTTCCCCTGATCTGGAAGGGCAGGAAACTTGAAATTCTGTGCGTAAACGGCAGTCTGACAGCTCAGAAGGAATAACATAATTTTTAGTTTCATACGTTTAAAAGAACGAATTAACCGTGGAAATAGTGTGTTCTTGATTTGAAGCGCGGAATTTCTTGTAATATTGTATCTCATGGATAAAAAGATTAGCCTGTTCAATTGGAGCGGGGGGAAAGATAGTTGCCTGGCATTACACCATGTTTTGGCAGAAGAGGTATACGAAGTACGCTGTTTACTGACTACCGTAAATGAAGCCTTTAACCGGGTGAGCATGCATGGGGTCAGGGAAGCCTTACTGATCGCACAAGCCGAAAGTATCGGTATTCCTTTGTATCAGATTCGTTTGTCGGAAGCCCCAACCATGGAGGCCTATGAAAAAAGTATGCAAGGTCATCTGGAAGCCTTGCGCGCAAAAGGGGTGGCCTATTCTATTTTTGGAGATATTTTTCTGGAAGATCTAAGGGCTTACCGGGAGAAAAAGCTTGCTGAAATGGATCTTAAAGGGGTGTTTCCTTTGTGGAAGCGCGATACCAGAGAACTCATCAGGGAGTTTATTGCATTGGGTTACCGCACCATCGTAGTCTGCGCTCAGGAAGGACTGGAGGATTTTTGTGGAAGGGTAATTGACGAACATTTTATCAATGATTTACCTCCTGGAATTGATCCATGTGGGGAAAACGGTGAATTCCATACTTTCGTGTTTGATGGGCCGATCTTTAGTAGCCCGATACAATTTAGCCTCGGAGAGAAGGTGTATAAAGAATTTCCAAAACCTAATGGAGTAGAAGGGGAACATTCAGGGTATTGGTACATTGATTTACTCCCTTAATTGCCAATTTCGACTATTCGTTGTTTTTGTGTTCTTCTTGTTTTATGGCTTTATTGAATCAAATCCGCTGCTGGATTGTTTTACAATTGGGGAGTTCAATGAGGAGATAGTTACCAATATAAGCGGAGGTTGATTATGGAAACTGATGATGTTATTGGGATTTTGTTGATTGTCCTGGCTTTGTTGCTGCTTTTTTATCTGATTCGTAAAAATGGAAAGGATAAGAGGAAATTTGAGCATTAATTCTTTACGATCATGGGGTTTATTGGAATTCTATTTTCCCTTTTTTTTGCAGTGATGATCACTGCGATTTTTAACCTGGCTTTTAAGAATACAGGACCCTGGGGCAGTTTCTGGGTATTTTTTATCTTGATGTTCTTTATTTCCTTTGGGGCAGGGGAATGGGCAGCACAACGTGGTCCTTCTGCCTGGGGGTACCACTGGGCACCAGGTTTGATCGCAGCAGTGGTTTTTGCACTGGGGCTAGCCGCCGCTTCATCCAGACCAACAATTTTACGAAAGAGAACTTTTAAAGACCGTTTCAGTTCCGAGATTCATAGAGGCAGGGAAGAGGGAACCTCGGTTGAAGCTGTAGTACTGGGTTTCTTTTTCTGGATTTTAATTGTCTTACTGTTCTTAATCGCTATTGCGGGTTTGGCCAGTAGGATGTAGATAGGAGCGCTTATTGGGTTACAAAACAATCAGCTTTAAAGAATCTGCTTTTACCCTATTTTTTAGCCATAACCTCAGCCGGTCCTGATCCGCCATTGGAATTGGCTTGGAAAAGGAAGCAACTACCATGGTTAGCGTATCCGATTTGTTGGAATCTAAACGGTTGAACACGGTATTACTGATGCTATAATCTTTTAAATCTGGATAAAGCACCCGAAGTTCCGGTTTCAAATCAGGGAGTAACAGCTGCAAAGGATCGTTCACTGCGGCTTCGCTATTGCTTTTAAACACATCCTCCAGAATGCTGGCTTTGATTTGAGAAAGGTCAACTTCGTTTTTTGCATTCAAGCCCTGTCTGATGATGAGTTTTGTTCCTTTCAACTGATAATTAGGAAGCTTTTGATTTAAAGAATCCAACTGTTGCGGGGAGAGTTCTGCACCCAGTAATAATAAATCTATTTCACTTCCTTTTCTATTGTATTTCAGGTTTTTGGAGATCACCTGTGTGTTGCTATAGTTTAACTGATGAGTAATGAACTTGTTTGCATTATTTTCAAAGATACTCTTGCCCACGATCTGGTAGGTGAGATAAAGACTTGGTGCAATGGTAATGATGACAATGATCCAGATGTAACGACTTACTTTCTGCTCATCCTGTTTGTTTTCAAAGGTTTTCTTTCTGAATTTCAGGTAACGAACGATCAGAAAGGTAGACACACAAATAAAAACACTATTGATAAAGTATAAGTAAATCGCGCCCATGAAATAATAGAGGTTTCCGGTCGCAATCCCAAAGCCGGCAGTACATAATGGCGGCATTAAAGCTGTGGCTATCGCGACGCCCGGAATCACATTGCTCTTTTCTTTTCTGGTGGCGGCAACAATCCCTGCCAATCCACCTAATGTGGCGATAAAAACATCCCAAATGGAAGGAGAAGTTCTGGCCAGTAATTCAGAAGAGGCTTCATTGAGTGGAGTAAAGCTGAAGTATAGCGTTGAAGCAATGATGCTGATAATGGTAGCGAGTGTTAAGTTTCTAAGGCCCTTTTTAACAAGGTCGAAGTCGTTGGTGCCAATCCCAAGGCCAATTCCAACAATAGGACCCATTAATGGAGAGATCAGCATGGCGCCGATAATTACGGCAGTAGAGTTTACATTTAAGCCGATGCAAGCTACAAAAATCGCAAAGATCAAGGTCCATAAATTGGCACCCTTAAAGGCCACATTTTTCTTTATCGAGGCAATAGTCTCTGCCTGGGGTGCGCTATCTTCCTGCAGATTGAATCGGTAGTTGAAAAATTTACTGAGTACCTTGTAGAGATCATTCATAGCCATTATTTTTAAAATCATCGCAATTATTGATCCTAAAAATTACTAGTTTATTCCTAATGGATTTATTTTTAAAATTTTTAAGTGTAAGGCCTTATAAATCATGAAAATAGTTGTTTTTTTATCACCACCCAATTACTAAAAATATATAGCTTCGATAATTCCCTTTTTATTTTCATCCTATTAACGTAATCTATTTCCATATGAAAAGTATATTCTTTTTTATGATAGCATTGCTGTGTTGTGTTTTTTCAGCAATGCCGATGCATATTTCCTCCCTATGGAAGAAATGTGTCGGAAAGGAGGGCTGCCGACAAGTGAAGCATGGCCATTTTTCCAGGTATTCAGGTACAGGGGTACAACTTAAAGTGAAACTCCAGAAACATCAGATATTTTTTATAGCTAAAGGAGTAGATTAAAATGCAGCTGAAAACTGGGCAATCAGAAAGGCAATTGATGTTGATGCAGTCTTTTTTTGAGAACTATTCTTCTGAAGAAGTACTGGAGGTTCTATATCAATTGTATAGAAGTTGGGCATATCAGGTGTCCATTAAAACGAATCGGGAGGAAAGACTCCAGGTCCTGAATTGTTATTCCGACCTGAAGGACTTGTTTGAAGAATTGGCAAGGCTTCAAAAAGAGCCAGAAAAGACTGGGTAAAGGAAAAGAAAGGAACAACTATTTTAAAATAATTGGCAGAATTTTCTATCGGGAAGTGGAACAAATGAATGCTTTATACCAAAGCCCAAAACGGACTTTTGTTTCAATGGAAAATAGATTTAACTTGCCCAAATGAATATAGAATTCAACAAAAATGAAGATTTGAATAAGCAGTCGGTTTACGAGTTGAAGACAAGGCTTAAAAAGATATATGAAGGTGGTGGAGCAAAAAATGCAGCAAAACAAAAAGATAAAGGAAAGCTTTTGGCGCGGGAACGCATCGCTTACCTGATCGATAAAGAAACTGAATTCCTGGAAGTGGGTGCTTTTGCTGCAGATGGGATGTATGCAGAGCAAGGCGGTTGCCCATCAGCAGGTGTGGTTGCTGGAATTGGTTATGTTTCTGGCAGACAGTGCATGATCATCGCCAATGATGCCACCGTAAAAGCTGGTGCATGGTTCCCTATGACTGCCAAGAAGAACCTAAGGGCCCAGGAAATTGCGATGGAAAACCGTTTGCCAGTCATTTATCTGGTAGATAGTGCAGGAGTATATCTGCCGATGCAAGATGAGATTTTCCCTGATAAGGAACATTTTGGACGAATGTTCAGAAACAACGCACTCATGTCTGCAGATGGAATTGTACAGATTTCTGCTATCATGGGTTCCTGTGTTGCCGGAGGTGCTTATCTCCCGATTATGAGCGACGAAGCCATGATTGTAGATGGAACTGGATCGGTATTTCTTGCCGGTTCTTATCTTGTAAAATCAGCGATAGGAGAGGACATCGATAATGAAACTTTGGGAGGAGCAACTACCCATTGCGAAATTTCTGGCGTAACAGACTATAAACACCCAAATGATCAGGCTTGCCTGGACAGCATCCGCAACATCATGAGTAAGCTTGGTGCGCCTCAGGTTGCCGGATTTGACCGCATTAAACCTGAAATGCCAAAGCTGAACCCGGAAGATATTTATGGAATTCTGCCGGAAAGCAGGGAAAAACCTTATGATATGCTGGAGGTGATTCATCGTTTGGTAGATGGTTCGGATTTTGAAGAATATAAACAACTCTATGGCCAAAGCATCATTTGCGGGTTAGGTAGGGTTGATGGCTGGGCGGTAGGTATTGTGGCCAATCAGCGAAAAGTGGTGAAGTCTAAAAAAGGAGAGATGCAGTTCGGTGGGGTGATTTACTCGGATAGTGCAGATAAGGCAGCTCGGTTCATCATGAATTGTAACCAGAAGAAAATCCCATTAGTGTTCTTACAGGATGTGACCGGATTTATGGTAGGCAGCAGGTCTGAACAAGGAGGTATCATTAAAGATGGCGCCAAAATGGTGATGGCAGTAGCCAATTCTGTAGTCCCTAAATTCACCATCGTATTGGGTAACTCTTATGGTGCAGGAAATTATGCCATGTGTGGTAAATCTTATGATCCCCGATTGATCTATGCCTGGCCAAGTGCCAAAATAGCGGTTATGGGTGGCTCTCAGGCGGCAAAAGTATTGTTGCAAATTCAGGAAGCCTCTCTAAAAGCAAAAGGAGAGACGATTACCCCAGAGAAAGAAGCAGAACTTTTAAAAGAAATTACTGACCGTTATAACAGTCAGACGACCCCATATTATGCCGCATCAAGGCTTTGGGTAGATGGCGTAATCGATCCTTTAGAGACACGTAAGGTGATTTCTATGGGAATAGAAGCCGCAAATCAGTCGCCAATTAAAAAAGCGTTCAATGTAGGAATCATTCAAACCTAACTTTCAGTCGCTAAATCAAGTGTTTTTTTATAATCGGGAACTCATAATGCGGCTTTCGGGTAGCTTGGCACTTGTTATGCGTTGGAGAAAAGTGTAATTTTGTAGTATAACAGAAAAAATAATATGTCACAAGAAATAGAACACGTTAAATGTTTAATTATAGGTTCAGGCCCGGCAGGATATACTGCAGCAATTTATGCAGCCCGTGCAGAACTGAAACCAGTAATGTACACTGGTATGGAGCCAGGTGGACAATTGACACAAACCACTGATGTGGATAATTTTCCAGGTTATCCTGGTGGAGTAATGGGACCGGAAATGATGGAAGATTTCCGTAAGCAAGCAGAACGCTTCGGAACAGACATCCGTTTTGGTTATGTAAGTTCAGTAGATTTTTCTTCAGTGCCTCATAAAGTAGTAGTAGATGATATTAAAACCATCACTGCAGATACGGTAATTATCTCAACAGGTGCAACCGCAAAATGGTTAGGCTTACCTTCTGAGCAAAAATATAATGGATTCGGCGTTTCTGCTTGTGCAGTATGCGACGGCTTCTTCTTCAAAGGATTAGATGTGGCCATCGTTGGTGCTGGTGATACTGCTGCAGAAGAGGCAACTTACTTAGCTAAACTTTGTAAAAAAGTATACATGCTGGTTAGAAGAGACGAATTCAGAGCTTCAAAAGCAATGGTAAGCAGGGTATTGAATACGCCGAATATCGAAGTGATTTACCATACAGAGACACTTGAAATTCTTGGTAACGGTAAAAATGTAACTGCTGTAAAAGTATTAAACAACCAGACTAATGTGGAATCAGAGATTCCAGTAGACGGTTTCTTCGTGGCTATCGGTCACAAACCTAATACAGATATCTTTAAAGGCCAATTAGATATGGATGAAACCGGATATCTTAAAACTATCCCAGGATCAACAAAAACAAATATCGAAGGTGTTTTTGCTGCTGGTGATGTACAGGATCATTACTACCGTCAGGCAGTAACTGCCGCAGGTTCAGGATGTATGGCTGCTTTAGATGCAGAACGTTTCCTTGCTGCGAAAGAAGATGAAGTAAAAGTTTTATCTTAATCGATAACAAACCTAAATAAAAAGGTGGAATTCGTAAGAATTCCGCCTTTTTTTGTATCAAAGGTTTTTTTTATCTTGTGCGTTCAATTTAAATACACAATGGGAGGGAAATGTCAGTTTATAGCTGTAGGGTTCCTCCGATTTTAACCAAACCAATAACACACATACAAACAAATGAAAAAATTATTTACACTTGTTCTGTTGGCATTTATTGCAATAGAAGCTTCTGCACAGCAGGATCAGAACATGGGCATCATTCCCGCCCCGGTATCTGTAAAGAAGTCCAATGGCAACTTTAAGCTGGATAAAACAGTAGTTTTAGTATCTAATGATCCAAAAAACGCTAGAATGGCAGATTTGTTCAATGCTTTTGTAGTTACCAAAGCAGGATTTGCATTGAGACCGGTAAAAGCTGCGGGAGCCAATGAAAGAGCAATCATCTTAACTTCAGCAGGTGCTGATCAGTTACCAGCGGAAGGTTATAAAATTAATATTACCCCTAAAAACATCACAATTGTTGGTAAAGAAGCAGGCTTATTTTATGGCTTGAAATCAATGATGCAGTTAATGCCTGAAAAAGCAAATAATCAGGTGTTGATTAATACTGCAGAAATCAATGATTACCCACGTTTCAAATACAGAGGTATGCACCTGGATGTGTCTCGTCATATGTTCCCGGTAGCATTGGTTAAGAAATACATTGATGTGATGTCTGACTATAAAATGAACAATTTCCACTGGCATTTAACCGATGATCAGGGTTGGAGAATTGAGATTAAAAAATATCCTAGGTTAACAGAAGTTGGTGGTAAAAGAAATGGAACCATTATTGGCCACCACCCAGGTGTAGGTACTGACAATAAAGAGTATAAAGGTTACTATACTCAAAATGAAGTGAAAGACGTGATTGCTTATGCTGCGGCAAGGTATATTAATGTAATTCCTGAAATTGAGCTTCCTGGTCATGCTTCAGCGGCAATTGCTGCTTACCCTGAGTTGAGCTGCTTCCCGGAAAGAGATACTTTCGTAGATGCTAAAACACCATGGTCTGGTAGCAGAAAAGGAAAACAGGTACAACAACAATTCGGCGTATTTGATGATGTATTTGTGCCTAGTGACAATACTTTCAAATTTCTTGAAAACGTATTAGACGAGGTAATCGCTTTATTTCCTTCTAAATATATCCATATTGGTGGTGATGAATGTCCTAAAGAATACTGGAAAGAAAGTGCTTTCTGCCAGAAAATGATCAAAGACCTGAACTTAAAAGATGAACACGGATTGCAAAGTTATTTCATTCAAAGGATTGAAAAACATGTGAATGCTAAAGGCCGTCAGATCATTGGATGGGATGAAATCTTAGAAGGTGGTTTAGCACCAAATGCTACGGTAATGTCCTGGAGAGGTACTGAAGGTGGTATCGCTGCAGCACAACAAAGCCATGATGTGATTATGACTCCTAACGGCGGTGGTTTATATTTTGACCACAAACAGTCTCATTCTGCTGATGAACCAACCAATATTGGTGGTTTCTCTCACTATTCGGCAGTTTACAACTATGATCCAATGCCAAAAGTATTGACCGCTGATCAACAAAAATATGTGATTGGTGTTCAGGCAAACTTATGGACAGAGTATGTTCAGACACCTGCGAAAGTAGAATACATGATTATGCCAAGAATTTTCTCTCTTGCTGAAATCGCATGGTCACAACCAGAACGTAAAGACTTGAAAAACTTCTCTGAAGAACGTCTTCCTGTACATTTAGCTAGATTGGATAAAACCGGTACTAATTATTGGGTACCTACACCACTAGGCTTAAATGAAAAGGTGATCAACGGAGAAGCGATCAGCATCGACATGAAAGCGCCAATGCCAGGATCAAGCATTTACTATACTTTGGACCTTACCCGTCCTTCAACAGCAGCTACCCTATATAATAACGACCTGAAAGTGATCGTTCCTAAAGGAGAGAAGCGTATTTTGAAAACAATCGTGATCACCCCATCCGGCAAACAAAGTGTCGTAACAGAAACCATTTTGAACAATGGTGCTGCAGATGTAAAAGTGAAATAGATTGCAAAAAGAAACACATTGCAAAACACATATAAAATGAAACCAGGTAAATATTTCTTAAAGCTACCCCTGTTATTTGCAGGGCTGCTTTTATTGGCCGCTTGCGGGGACAGTGCTTCCGACAAAGTGACTGCTCCATCAAATACTGCGAATCTTTCAGAAGCTAAAAAAGGACAGGGTCAGTTTCCTTTTTACAAGGACATTGCCATTCGTCCAGGGGTTAATTTTGAAGTCGTAAGCTGGGGAAAAGGAGTGGATAGCGTTGGCGGATACCTGATTCTATTGTCAGATACGCTAAGAAATAATTATAAGTCTTTTTCTAATGAACGAAAAGGAATCATTACGGATGCCTGGAATATGGACCTTGATAATGATGGAAATCCAGAGATTTATATTGAACTACTCAGTAAGAAAAACGTGCTGGATTTGAATGTATATGAATATGCAGGAGGAGAGTTCAGAAAGATCAGTTTCCCTCCACTGAGTTCTTCTATCAAGAAGAATTATGTTGGTGGTGATAAATTCATCATTAAGGATGGGAATCTGTTCCGCTCAGTTCCGGTTCAGGATGATAAGGATACTACCAATAAAGCGGGCAGCGCTAAAATGTTGCAATACCGCTTAAATGGAAATAGTTTTTCAACCATTGAGTTAAAAGAATAACGCTGGAAAGCAGTATCAATTAAACAAAACGGCCGTATCCCTTTAAAAGGATACGGCCGTTTTGTTTAAACCAATCTCTTATCCTTTGCCACCTGAATAGCTTCTGCCTTAGAATTGACATTCAGCTTGGTGTAGATATTTTTAGTATGTGTTTTTACCGTTTCTACTTCTATGAAGAGTTCCTTGGCAATTTGTCCGCGGTCCTTACCTATGGTAATCAGTTCCAGGATTTGAGTTTCCCTCTTGGTGAGTGGGCTATCCGGATTTTTTTGAAGGGAAAGAATAACTGTTTTGGCTACGTCAGGACTCATCGGGCCACCACCATTCAGCACATCTTTGATGGCCTCAATCAGTTTCGCAGTAGGTGTGTTTTTAGTGAAATATCCTGATGCACCATTTGCGAGGGCATCGAGAATGGTCTTTTCTGTTTCATAAACAGTCAGCATAATGATATAGACTTGCGGCAGGAGTTTTTTTAATAAAGGCAGTGCGTCAATGCCGTTGGTACCAGGAAGCTGTATGTCAAGAATGATCACATCGGGCTGATCTTTGCTGATCTTATGTTTTGCCGCATCAAAAGAAGGGTAGGTGGCTACTACCTGATAAGGAGAAGTATGGTTAATCAAATACGCATAACCTTCTCTTATGGTTTGATCATCTTCAATGATCACAATTCTTGATTCCGGCTGACTATACATTTTTTAGACGCATTAAAGTGGAAAGACTAACTGCGAGCTTAATCTCTGTGCCGGTAGCGTTTGAATTGATATTTAGTTTTGCATTGATTCTTTTTGCTCTCACGTTCATATTGTTTATCCCATGACCATCCATGGATCCTATGGGATCAAGCCCTTGACCATCATCCTGTACGGTGATTTTCAAGGTTTCCCCATCTACTATTGCTGAAAACACAACCATCCCCGGTTTTGCGTGTTTCAGCGCATTGTGTATCGCTTCCTTAAAGATCATGAGCAGATTTCTGCTCACATCTAATGATAGTTTTCCATCGTATCCACCGAGGTCAATATGAGATCGGAAATCGATATTCGTATTGTTGAACATCTCTTTTCCAAATTCCTCGATATGACCCAGTAATTCAGTTAACTTATCATTTTTAGGATTTAACGACCACAATATGTCTTTAGTACCCCTATATAATTCATTCACATTGTCGTTGATTTTCGAGATGATACTTCTCTTTTCCGTATCATCTTTGTCAATCATACTGCTCAATACTTCTGATAAGACGGAGATTCTGGTTAATTTGTTACCAAGATCGTCATGAAAATCTTCAGCGGTTTGTTTCCGCACCTTAAACTGCTCTTCCAGTTTGATCGTTAACCTTAGTTTTCGCTTGCGCTCGTTTAAGTTCAGAATGATGTATACCGCAAGTAGAATCAGCAACACAATGAGGACAAAGATAAACAATCGGAATATACCTGTCTGATAGTAAGGAGGAGTAATTTCAAAAGAAAAAGAGGCTGTATTTGAAGAGGGGAGCCCAGATTTAGTCAATGCCCGTACCTGAAAGGTATATTTTCCTGGAGGAACAGAAGAAAAATTCATAGAAGTATTGCTGATGCTTTCACTAAACTTATTGTCTAATCCTATTAAGCGGTATTGATAAACCAGGCCTTCAGGGTTGGCTAAAAATATGCCAGTGAAATTAATATTCAGGTTGTTCTGATGAAAAGGAAGCGTAGCTGTGTTTGCCAGTTCATCTGTACTAAAAATAGTTTGTTGCTCATTTTGTCGCCCTTTGTTTTGTGGGAAAGCGGTCACAGAATTGATGTAAATATAGGGAGGGACAGTCGCTTGCACCTGGTGGTCTCGGTTGTAAACTACAGCACCTTTTGTAGTGCCTACCCAGATGTCATTGTTGTGCTGTAGAATGGCATTCTGGTTACACTCTACCAATAAATTGGGCTCATTTTGGTTTTGTAGAACACTGAAATCCTTTATATTGATCTTGTTGATGCCTTTACCGGTACCCACCCATAAAATCCCCTGTTGGTCTAAGAGTAAGCTATAGATGTGATCTGAAGCCAGACCTTGCTGCGTACTTAGCGTTTTCATTTTTCCGCTCTTTCGGTCCCAGATTAAGATACCATTGTCGGAAGTTCCAAAAAGTAAGGTATGATCTCCTGATTTTGCCATACAAAGAATGGAGGAGCCACTGAGTTGAGGAAGGTTTAAAGCTTTGGTCTGATTTGGAGTACTGATGAGGTATACGCCATCTTGCGTGCCTACCAGAATTTCTCCTTCATTGCTTTCTAATAAAGTGCTGCCAAATTGTTTGCTTACCCATTCCAATTTCTTTGTTTTTTTGTTCAATAAAAAGCAACCTGCATTAGTGGATACCCAAATCCGACCTTTGCTATCTTCTAAAATGGCATTGTAAGCAATAGAATGACGATCCAATGCCATCGGAAGGATTTCTTTGCCATTGTAGCACCAAAGACCACCATAAACGGTTCCGATCCATATATTTTTCTTGCGGTCATTATATAGGAAATTAATGTTTTTGCTGTCTGCAATCTTTGAGGGAATTAAGATCTCTTTAATCTTTCCTGCCTTGTATTGAAACAAACCACCGTAGGTACCCATCCAAATTTCATCTGCTGCGGGACCATTGGCCAGGCTCATAACTATTTTACTGCTCAACCCCTGGGATTCATCAAAAAGAACGTAATCCCGATCTACATATCTGAAAAGACCGGTTCCATCGGTGGCCAGCCAAATGTTGTTTTCAGCATCCTTAAAGATGGCATTGACCGCATTATTGGTAAATCCATTTTTACCATTAAAATGGATCATGCTGTTGCTGGTCAGGTAATAAGCACCAGTACTATAGCCGATCCAGATGTTGTTTTTTGCATCCTGTTCTATGGCGGTAAACTTTCCGGATACATATTGGCGGATGCTGACTGGATCTAAACCATAGAGGCCTTCGCCTGTCAGTAGCCAGAATTTATCTTTGTGGCGGTGGTCTGTGAAAAAGTCTGTGATGACCAAAGTTTTTAAAAGGTCATTCTTGGGATGCCCGACCCATCGACCTTTTTCCAGGTAGAAAACACCTTTTTTGAGAATGGCCACTGCAACTTTTCCTTGTTCATCGACTTTTAAAGCGGTTACATTCTCCCCTGGATCCTTACTGATGTTAAGAAAAGTGATTTGTTTTTCATCAGCTTTGAAAATGCGGGAAGAGGAGAGTCCATAAACACTGCCTTCGGCGCTCGTCACTAGTTTTCCAACCCACTCTTTGGTTTGGGCATAATTATCAAAACGAAATCCATCGAATTTAGAGAGCCCACGGGCCGTACCTAGCCATACCTCATCATTTTTCCCCAAACTAAGTGCAAGGGCGAAATTGTTATTCAGGCCATTCGTTTTGGTATAACTGTAGAACTGTTTTCCATTAAAACAGCTCAGTCCACCCAAGGTACTGATCCATAAACGACGTTTGCTGTCCTGGGTAATTGCTGTGACCTGAGATTGCGTTAAGCCATCTTCAATGTCGTATTGCCTGAAATTATATCGCTGAGCAAAACTGGCTGAATTGCATAAAAACAAGGCCAATACAAGGAGAAAAATTGTTTTGTAATACACTTTAGGGTGGGAATTCATGGTTTAAACCAGTGTAAATATATTTATCCTAACAGAATTAAAAAATACCCCCTTAAGGGTGATTTTTTGTGAGTTAGCAAATATACCCCTTAAGGGGGGAATGGATGCTGATTTGCTAGGCTTAAATTTGGGGAATAAATTATTAAACAGCTAAATCGCTATTTTCTATGATGACTGATGAGTTAAACTACCAGGTCATTTTTGTAAAAGACGTTCTGCTATCCGCTATCTTTTTTATCGAGCAGCTGGGATTGAAAAAAGTAGAAGATCTGCAGATCACCGGGATGTATTGTCCAGTATTAGAAATGTTTAATGGGCACCGTTTAATGTTGGTCAAACATTCTGATACAGAAAATGAGCCTACAGTGATTTATACAGACGACTGCCTGAGAGATTTTTGTAGGCTCAAAAGGCAGGGTATAGAAATGTTTGAAGCACCGCTTTATCAGGCAAAAGGGCTGTCTTGTGAATTTTATGACCCCTCTGGGAATCATATTGTGTTACTGGAGCAAAGAAATTATAAGGATGCTTAATTAAAAAAGATATGACGTTTCATCAAACATTGGTCGATAAAAATAAGGTGATTATGGAATCTGCCTATGAGGCAGTTCATAGTCCTGAGCCAGGGAAGTACGCCATTCAGATGATCTTTAACGGGGCTGCGGCCTATACTATAGGCAATCGGGAATTGACACTCTATTCAGAGAATTTTATTTTCCTGAACAAGGATACGTCCTATTCCCGGAAAATTGATTCTGAACAGAAAGTCGATGCCATGTCTGTGTTGTTCGATCCTGATTTTGTGATCGACTTTGAATATGCCAGAACGGCTAAATCGGAATTGCTATTGGATGAACCAGAATCTAACCAAAGAAAAGCACCAGTATTTGTAGAGGCCATTTATCCATTAGAGGGAGATATTAAGTTCAACTTGTTGAACTTAAAAAAGCACCTGGATCAGGGAAGTAATGATAATTTATTGCTCAATACCTATCTGGAGCATTGTTTGGTTAATTATTATGCACTTTATGATGCAGAGGTCATCGATAGAACCGCTTCTCTAAACTGCTTGAGCCGTAGTACAAAATCAGAAATCATCAGAAGGCTTAGTATCGCGAGGGATTACATCATCAGTAATTACAATAAAAATATAGGACTGGAAGAAATCGCCAGGATTGCCTGTCTTTCTGTAAATCATTTTCTAAGAACATTTAAACAAGCCTACCATCAATCACCACATCAATTTCTAACCAGCATCAGGTTGCGTCAGGCAAAATACTTTTTGCGAAATACCGATTATCCGGTGAACGAAATTGTGGATATTGTGGGCTTTGAATGCCCAAGTTCTTTCATCAGACTGTTTAGAAATTCCTTCCATATTACTCCGGGTCAATACCGCTAATTTTTCTTTCTTTTTCGATTAAATAGTGTTTTTAGCACATTGGTAATCAGCTTATTGGGTTAATTTTAAATAAAAAAATAGCTCATGAAAAAGAACCTATTTGCGTGCTTGTTGATGGTATTCATCAGTGGCACACTATGCTACAGTCGCCCGCTAAATAATGATGACAGGCTACTCAGAAAAACGGTAAATAGTAAACCCCTAACTGTTGTGAACGCATTTATTGAAGCAAGTAAGCACATGGATGCGAAGTTGTTAAGTATGGTGTTGAACGATAATGCAAACTTATGTGTATGCCTTGGGTCAAAAATGGGCAAACATTCAAAGGATCAAATAGTTTCTTTTTATAAGAAATTAGGTAAAACAGACCTGAACTGCGAAGCAGATTATGAGATTATTTCAAGTAGCAATACCTTGGCTGTGGTTCGGGTAGACCTTAAGTTCCCACTATTTGTGCAAAGGAATTTTATTACCATTGAACAGGGAGAAGGAGGTCTTTGGGAAATTACTCAGGTCAATAGATTTAATGAAAATATTTAACTTGGTGATTTTCGCTTATCAGATGGTTTGAATCCAAGTTATATTTGTCAAAGGTAAACTCAGGTATTTAAGTTCGGATGAATTAAATTTGGGTTAGTTAATAAAAGGAAAGTCATCTCCAACTTGAAGATGACTTTTTTTATGCGTAATATTAAACGCGCAGCTGCGCTGAACTATACAAAAAAAGGGAGCTATGAAAATAACTCCCTTGATATTTTAAGGTAATAAACCGGAATGGAATGCCTTACTGTTCTTTAAACTGATTTGCCAGTCGCTCGAACTTCTCAATTAATAAAGATATTCTTTCCTTGTCTCTTTTGATGACTGCTTTTCTAACCAATGTAGAACAAAAGATCATCCACAATAGGGTGAAGACTACGATGAGTACTTGTGCCCAAAGGTCCATATAAGTCAGGATCTCGATCAGGTAAAGTGCGGTACCCAGGCTCAATGCAGCGGCATAAATCCAGTACATTTTGTCGTGTAAACTCGCTCTGCTGAGCTGATAGGCCTTTAACCTGGTCAGGAATTCATTAGGATGGGTCGTGAAATCATTATTTGCAATTAAACGGTGGCCTTTATATAGCATAACTGTAGAGGCGGCAATGGCAATAAGTACTACTGCAATTCCTGCATAGGTAGTCCAGGATTGAAAATCAAAAAACAGCCAAAGACTCGCCACCGCAAGGAAGGAGATGGCCATACCTGCCATATTTAAGATCGACCTGTTGCGCATGGAATTCACTTCCTTTTTTGCTTGCGCCAGCATTTCATCCGAAGAGAGTTTAACCTCTACCGTATGGGATTGCCAAAGCGATTGTATGTGATCAAATTCTTGCATGCTGATTGTATAATTCGGTAAGTTTTAATTTTATGCGGTGGATTTTTACCCTCAGGTTCCCTTCGCTGATTCCTGAGATGTCCGCGATCTCATGGTATGGCAATTCATCCAGTACCATGGTAATGATCAAACGGTCATTTTCTTCGAGTTGAGAGATCGATTTATAGAGCAAAGCGACTTGTTCATTCTTCTCCGACAGCTCTTCTGGCCTCGTTTCAATAATGTTTTCAGTTAATTCGTCTTTAGCCTGACGCTTTTCGGACCTTAAATAGGTAAGGCAAGTGTTTACAGCAATTCTGTAAATCCAGGTGGAGATCAGCGACTTGTTCCTGAACTTGTCCAGGTTTTGCCAAACCTTTAGAAAAGTCTCCTGAAGTAGGTCATTTGCAGCGTCTTGATCGCCCGTGTAACCGTAACAGAGGTGGAATATTTTCTTGGAATTGGTGTCGAAGATTTGTTTAAATAACAGGTCTTTCTCTTTCAATATGCGTCTTTTTATTATTTGGTTAGATAAAAATATAGCTTTTTGTTACAAGTCGAATGTATAAAGTTAGTTGCTTTGGTAATAATATTTAGAGAATAAAGTAATTGTTGTAGTTTTACAGACTGTATAAATACTTTAATAGTTAGTATGTCAAAAAATAATAAGTTAACATTTTTCATTTTTCTAGCCTTAGTATTAGGCGTTGGATTAGGATATTATTTAAATGTCTCTTCATTTAAGGATTATAATGAAAACATTGCAAAAACAGAGACTCAGCTCAAAAATGTTGAAGTACAATTACTCAACGTTAAAGACACTACTGTTACGCAATATGCTGAACTGAATGCTCAGAAAGTAGTGGCTCAAAAAGCAAGAGCAGAGGCGGAAAAAGTGAGAGAGAAGGCATTAGAACCATTGACTTTACTAAGCGATATCTTTTTGAGACTCATCAAAATGATCGTTGCCCCCCTTGTTTTTAGTACCCTGGTGGTTGGTGTAGCCAAAGTAGGCGACATCAAAGCAGTAGGCCGTATTGGTGGAAAAACGATGTTGTGGTTCATGAGTGCGTCTTTATTGTCGCTGATTCTAGGAATGATCATGGTCAATATTTTTGAACCGGGATTGGCTATGAATTTACCATTGCCGCCAGCAAATGCGGATACTGGGATTCATAAAGTAGCGCTATCAATGAAGGACTTTATCTCGCATATCGTACCTAAAAGTATGACTGAGGCTATGGCAACCAATGAAATCCTGCAAATTGTAGTGTTCTCCCTTTTCTTTGGAGTAGCTACTGCTGCAATAGGAGAGAAAGGCCAGATCATCATCAAGTTTTTTGATGCAGTTGCACATGTCATCCTTAAAGTAACCGGTTATGTCATGAACTTTGCACCTTTCGCTGTATTCGGTGCTATGGCAGCAATTGTGGCCAAGCAAGGTTTAGGTGTATTGTCTACCTATGCCATCTTTATCGGAGAGTTCTACGGTAGTATGTTGCTGCTTTGGGTAGTGCTGATTATGATTGGCTGGTCCATTCTTAAAGGTCGGGTGTTTAACCTGATGAACAGAATGAAAGAGCCAGTATTGCTTGCTTTTAGTACAGCAAGTAGTGAAGCTGCTTATCCTAAAACCATGCTTCAACTGGAGCGTTTTGGTTGTAAAGATAAAATTGTGAGTTTTGTACTGCCACTGGGTTATTCCTTTAACCTTGATGGATCCATGTTATACATGACCTTTGCTTCGCTATTTATTGCGCAATCTTATGGTATCCATTTGACTTTTGATCAGCAGATTACCATGTTATTGATTCTAATGCTGACCAGTAAAGGTATTGCGGGCGTGCCTAGAGCATCTTTAGTCGTGATCGCAGGAACAATTGCCACTTTTAATATTCCGGAAGCTGGATTAGCCCTATTGATTGGTATTGATCCATTACTGGATATGGGTAGATCTGCAACTAACGTTGTTGGAAATAGCATCGCTACTGCAGTAGTCAGCAAATGGGAGGGTGAGCTAACCGAGCCGCTCGATTAGTTCCATTAGATTAGAAACACAAATAATTACAATAAATATAATATGAGTACAAGAGCGAAGAAAATCTTCCTATTATTCACCATTGTCGTTCCTTTCCTGGCCTATTGTGTCATCTATTACACGCCAATGTTCCGTAATGCACCATTTAAATCTACAGAATTCGAATCTATTGAATACAAATGGGGCGTAGGTAATAATCTGGAGAACACTTATAATTCTGCAACAGGGGATTATCAGTATGTAGATGGGAGAGACTCAGTGATCAAAACAAATGTAAAGCTGCGCCACAATGATATGCTGTATTTACACAGCAAGGCTGCGGAGATTGGTTTTTGGAATTTCCCTGATGTGATTGCCAACCAGGGAACGAACCTGAAGGAGAATAAGGCATTGCGTTATGAGATCACATTCAATTACAAGAAAAAATCCAAGAAGGTGATTTACCTGACGGATTACAATGAGATTCCTAAATTAAAAGGGCTTGCCGGACAAATGCAAATCCTTGTGTCAAAGAGCATCAATGATGCTGAAGAAAGATATGGAAAGAAAAAGTAAATCTGTTATGGATTTAAAATAATTAATTCTATATTTGCACCTCGATAAAAAAAATAAACAGTTTAAAATAATAATTATTTAACAATGTACGCAATAGTAAATATAGCAGGACAGCAATTCAAAGTTGCAAAAGACCAGCACCTTTTTGTACACCGTTTGCAAGGAGATGAAGGCGCTAGTATTGAATTTGACAATGTATTGTTGGTTGAAGAAGATGGTAAAATTCTTGTAGGCGCGCCTACTTTGAAAGGTGCTTCGGTTTCAGCTAAGATCGTGTCTCATTTAAAAGGTGATAAAGTAATCGTTTTCAAAAAGAAACGTAGAAAAGGTTACAAAAAGAAAAATGGTCACCGCCAGTACTTCACTAAAATCCAGATCTCTGGTATCAGTTTATAATTAATTGTTAAACAAAACGAGTTACCAGCACATCAGGTAGTTCATAAAATATAAATCATGGCACACAAAAAAGGAGCCGGTAGTTCGAGAAACGGACGTGAATCGCATAGTAAACGCCTTGGTATCAAAATCTTTGGTGGACAGGTAGCAATCTCTGGAAACATCATCGTACGCCAACGTGGTACAAAACACCATCCTGATAAAGGAGTAGGTATTGGTAAAGACCATACTTTATTCGCTTTAGTTGATGGTACTGTAATCTTCAAAAAGAAACAAGACAACAAATCTTACGTTTCTATCCTTCCTTTTCCAGTAGTAATTACTGAAGAAGAAGTAGAAGCACCAGTTGCTAAAGCTGAAAAAGTAGCTACTCCTGCAACGGAAGAAGCTGCTCCAGCTAAAAAAGCACCTGCTAAGAAAGCTGCAAAAGCAGAATAATAGCATAATATTTAAAAAGGGCCATGACTTAACGTTATGGCCCTTTTTTTCGTTGGTCAATTTTACTTATTGACCAACTTTCTCTTTTAGCTGTCCAAGCTCATCCGCCAGCTTTTCTACGGTAGCACTGAATTGCCTTAAGGTGTTTTCCAACTCCTTGATGATTTCATTTGCGTTGTTGAATTGATCTGCAGCCGAGTCCTGCTCTTCACCATCAATCAGCCAATGGTAACTCTTGCCATAATATCTGGCAAGTTTATGAAGGGTATGGAAGGAAGGATACTGATTTCCAAGTTCTATCTGAGAATAATTGCTCCTTGATAAATTCAGAACTTCCGCAATTAAAGATTGCGAAAGACCGTTTTTAGCCCTTAAATCCTTAATCCTGTCCCCAATATCCTTCTTTGATAGAATTTCTTGCATAACTAATATATATTTCGTTGATTTGCGTTGATTACAAATGAGTTAATTGTTTGATAAATAAGGCAATTATGACTCCATAATTCTATCTGGGTATCAGTTTTTAGTAAACAAGATTAAATTATGTTAATTCTAAGGCTAGGAATAGAGACCACAAGGAAAGTATTTATAGGCCGTTTACACTCATTAAGTGCGATAAAAGAATAAAATATGCCAATTAGAAGGATTTGCGAAGCTGCAGACTGCTCGTTTTTTACAATTGATAAAAATTACCAGTTGGTGTCTTTCAAAATGGAGGCACACAATGAGCTGGATAGCTTTCTCCTAAAAACACCCTCAATTGGGGACTTTGCTGTGGAAATCATTACACAGAAATATAGGAAGAATTTTCAGAGTTTACTCATCAGGTGTTTCGCCGGACATAGTTTTAGCATCACACAGCGGTTTGGGATTGAAAATACCGACGAGCTGTTTCTTCAAATCATCTTTACCCCTTTATTAAAAGCAGGCATAGCAGAACAGGTATTGTGTACCCTGATAAATGACATTGACCATTCCGGCTCCCTGAAAATGCTGGGGGAATATTCACACCTCACTTCGCACGAATTGAGGGCGCCAATCACTAATATTTTAAGCCTCTCTACGCTCACCAATTACCCACAGCTGGAAAGCTTTGAGCTGGCTAAAATCAATCAGTTACTGGGAGATATTAACCTGCAGGCCGTAAAACTGGACGGGATCATTAAGATGCTCAATTCCATGATGCATAAGCAGGAAAATGAAGCCGTTTTTGGAGAACTCAATGAAAAGGCTGATACCAATCATATTGTACTTGTAGATGATGATATCATCACCAATAGGTTACACCAGATGTTGATCCGGAAACATTATACCGAGAAAAAAATAGCCTTGTTTAATGATCCGGAAATTGCTTTAGGATATATCAAAGAAAATAAGCCCGACCTTATCTTGTTGGATTTACACATGCCGGAGATTGATGGATGGAAATTTCTTCAGATGATGGAAGAGCATGAAGTATTTATCGATGTGGTCATCGTTTCTTCTTCTATAGACCCCCGGGAGAGATTGAGGGCGCAAACTTTTATGTGTGTAAAGGACTTTTATGTAAAGCCACTCACCTCAGAAAAAGTAAAGCAGCTATTAGAAGATTAATAGGTTCTCCTTATAGCTGCTTTGCTGTATTTTAAACTGATTTTAAGCGCTTTAGTGCTCTCTGTTCATCAGTTGGTTAGATAGTAGTAGTAATTCTTCTTTTCTCTCTTCAGGGACCGCTAATGCGCTCAGTGCTTCAAAGGCTTTGTCTGAATAGTTTCTCATCTCCTGACTAGCCAAACCTCTGATGTCATATTTGTCGTATAACACCGTCATGTTAGCGATTTTTTCCTGGAAATCAGGATTGTTGCTTTGTTCTGCGATGGCTAAAAGATCGTCAGGATCTGCCAGTTCTTTTAATTTCAACAGGAGTAAGGTTTTTTTATTGGCCATGATGTCTCCACCAACTTGTTTCCCGAATTTCTCCGGATCGCCGTATACATCCAGGATGTCGTCCTGCAATTGAAAGGCAATTCCAATATTCTCTCCAAATTCGTACAATTGTGCTGCTTCCTGCGGGCTTGCGCCAGCCACCTGGGCACCTAATTTCATTGCTCCACCTAATAACACGGCGGTTTTTAAACGGATCATGTTGATGTATTCAGAGATGCCAACGACTTCACGCTCTTCAAATTCCATGTCTAACTGCTGACCTTCACATACCCCTTGTGCAGTGGTATTAAAAGTGTCAAGGGCATCTTTAAGCACGTTGCTGTCTAACATGGAAAGGTGTTTGTTGGATTCTACCATCATCACATCACCACTAAGAATGGCATTGTTAACTCCCCACTTTTCATGAACACTTTGCTGGCCTCTACGCAATGGCGCATTGTCCATAATGTCGTCATGTATTAAAGTGAAATTATGAAAGGTCTCTATAGCTAATGCAGCAGGGATTGCTTTCTCAATGCTGGCGCTGAATAAATCAGCAGCCATTAATACTAGTGCTGGCCTGATTCTTTTGCCACCAAGGCCCATAATGTAACTTATGGGTTCATAAAGTCTTGCAGGTGTTGCAGGGTATTCGATTTGATCAATAGCATTTTCTATAATTTCTTGTAATTGGGTAGGAGTATACATTTTTTGCAAAGGTGTTTACCGAAGTATCTGTTTTATATTATTGGATTAAAGAAAAATCTATTTGTCTTTTCGAAAGGTCTACTTTTTTGACTTTCACCTGTACTTCATCGCCCAGCTGATAAGTTTTCTTTTTACGCTGGCCTACAATACAGTAGTTTTTCTCATCAAGTACGTAGAAATCGTCTGTTAAGTCTCTCAGGCGGATCATACCCTCACATTTGTTGGCCATCAGCTCAATGTACATGCCCCATTCTGTGACGCCAGAAATGATACCAGTGTAAGTATTGCCGATGTTATCTTCCAGGTATTCTGCTTGTTTGTATTTGATCGAAGCACGTTCTGCATCTGCAGCACGTTTTTCCATCGCTGAGGAATGAGAAGCTGCAATTTCATATTCTTCTTCATTTGCAGATTTCTCATCGTTCAGATAGGCTGCAAGGAGACGGTGAACCATCACATCAGGGTAACGTCTGATTGGAGAGGTGAAATGGGTGTAATGGTCGAAGGCCAGGCCATAATGACTGGTTTTCTTGGTCGTGTATACTGCTTTCGCCATAGAACGAATCGCAAGTTGCGTTAGCACGTTTTGTTCTTTTTTACCTTCCACATCTTCCATCAGGTAATTCAATGATTTTGCAATCTCTTTATCTGATTTCGTATTGATTTTGTAACCGAAACGTGCTGCAAAAAGGGCGAAAGTATTTAAGGTTTCCAGATTCGGAGAATCATGGGAACGGTAAATGAACGTGTATTTCTGCTTGCCTTTTCCTTTTTTAGCAATGAATTCCGCTACTTTTCTATTGGCAAGTAACATGTAATCTTCAATCAGTTTATGGGCATCTTTACGTTCTTTAACGTACACGCCAATCGGTTTACCGTTATCATCGAGCTTGAATTTAACCTCGGTACTTTCAAAACTGATGGCACCTTCTTTAAATTTCTTATCTCTCAGGATATAGGCCAGTTCATTCAGTTTAAGAATCTCTTCTGCATGGTCGCCTTCTTTGCTTTCAATTACTTCCTGCGCTTCTTCATAGCTGAAGCGTCTGTTGGAATGGATCACCGTACGGCCAAACCATTGGCTGATGATGTTTGCTTTTTCATCCAGTTCAAAAACAGCTGCAAAACACAGTTTGTCTTCATTTGGGCGTAAAGAACAAACACCGTTGCTCAGGCGTTCCGGAAGCATCGGGATAACCCGGTCTACCAGGTAAACAGAGGTTGCTCTGCCGTAGGCTTCTTTATCCAGTGCTGAATTAGGTCTTACATAATGAGATACATCAGCGATGTGAACCCCAATTTCATAATTTCCATTCTCCAGTTTCTTGAAAGAGATGGCATCATCGAAATCTTTTGCATCTGCAGGGTCAATCGTGAAAGTAACGGTATCTCTGAAATCTCTGCGTCCTATTATTTCTTCAGGGGATACCTGCTCAGGGATGGCATTCGCCTCTTTTTCTACTTCAGGAGGGAAGCTCAGCGGGAAACCATACTGCGCAAGAATCGCATTCATTTCCGTATTGTTCTCTCCTTGTTCTCCAAGGATATTGCTGATTTTGCCAATCGGGTTTTTAGCACTTTCCGGCCAATCGGTAATGCTTACCTGTACTTTCTGACCATTTTTAGCACCATTAAGGTCGCTCAATGGAACAAAAATGTCATGTAGCATTTTCCTGTCGTCCACGTTTACAAAAGCGAAACGGTCGGAGATTTTAATGACCCCTATGAAATCAGTTTTTGCACGTTGAATGATTTCTACTACTTCTCCTTCGTTCTTACGACCGCTTTTCTTGGCGTAGATGTAGACCTTTACTTTATCGCCATGAAGGGCATTGTGAAGCTTGCGGGCAGAGACGAATACGTCTTTCTCAAACTCATCGTCAGGAACGATGAATGCCGCACCATCAGCAGTCATGTCGACTTTTCCAATGATAAAGGTTTTCAGGTCTTTCAATCTGAACTTACCACGTTCAGGTTCAGCAAAAATGCCTTTTTTAGCCTGTTGTTTTAATATATCGAGGATCGTTTCCTTAGCATCGGAATCTGTAATGTTTAATTTTGCGGATACCTGTTTGTAATTCAGGGCCTCTTTATTGCTTTTCTCCAGAACGTCGCTAATTAATTGTATTAAAACGAGTTCTAAATGAGATGATTTATTTTTTGCCATAGTATAGATATGAATCATTCGAAGGTAACAATTTGAAGTGGAAAAGCTGTCAAAAGCCCAGTTAAATGTCTTTAATCAGGCAATGCAAGGTTCTAAATGGGACTAAAGCTGTGATAATGGATGCTTGATTTTTGTATCTTTGAATAAATAAGGTTTTATTAAAGAATTCAGTTTTGATAACGATAGAAGATAAAGAGCGAGAAACAGGTAAAGAATTGATCGTAATTCTGGTCAAAGCAGTGATTTGTGTGGCCTTGATCTATTTTGCGATCAGTGTTCCTCAGGTTTATACGGAATACCCGTTTTTAGGTAAACTGAGTAAGGGATGTATCCTGTTTTTAGGTCCGAGTTTACTGGTCTCTATCCTCCGACTGGTGGTGATCTATTGGTACATCAAAAAGCACAGGTTAAAAAAGAACATCAAGGATAATTTTATTCTGGGGATCAATAGGGTTGTTTCTATCCTGAATACGGTGTTTTTCGCATTGGCATTAACCACTTTGTTCAGTGTAAATCCTTTGGATCTGGTATTTAGTGTATCAATTGTGGCGGCAGCTTTAGCCGTAACTTTTAAGGATTATATCACCAATATGATCAATGGATTGATCATTATGTTTTCAGATCGTTTGTCTCTAGGCGACCATATTAAATTGGGCGAGCATGAAGGGAAAATTCTGGACATCACCCTGATCAATATGATCCTCCAGAACGAGGATAGTGATATGGTGATCATCCCAAATTCGGTGGCTTTTAGTTCAGTCATTGTGAACCAATCCAAGCAAAATACGAAGAAGCTGAGCCTGGAATTTGACTTGTCATTGAGGTATGGTTATACACCCGGTTTTCTGGAAGAATACTTGAAAAAGGCGATCGAAAATGATGCTGAAAATGTGGTAGAAGACGGCTTGTCTATCAAGACGATTGCCATCAATAAAGATGTAGCCATCTTTAAAGTGATGGTGCTTTTGAAACACTATGATAAGGTAAAGGAACGTGCGGTAAGAAGGTTACTCAATACTGCTTTAATCGAGTTGGCCAGCGGTTCAGTCGAATCTGAAATTCATTAACTTTACTCTTTGTAGGAATTGCCAGGGATTGCAGCAATGAGCTGCCGGGTATAGGCCGCCTTTGGATGGTGATATATGTCTTCCGGAAAACCCTGTTCCTCTATTTTTCCTTTATTCATCACAATCATCCGGTCGGAAATGTGTTTGACCACAGATAGGTCATGAGAAATAAAGATATAAGTTAAGCCGAAATCCTGTTGTAATTGTCGCAATAAGTTAAGAACCTGTGCCTGCACAGAAACGTCTAATGCCGATACCGATTCGTCACAAATGATGAATTTTGGTTGAAGCGCCAATGCTCTGGCAATCACAATGCGCTGTCGTTGACCCCCAGAAAATTCATGCGGATATTTGTTAAAGGAGGCAGGACTTAAGTCTACTCTTTCCAGTAATTCAAGGATGCGAGCTTTTCTTTTAATATCATTTTCAAGAAGGCCATGTACTTGCAAAGGTTCCATCAATGCGTTTCCGACCGTCAGTCTTGGGTTCAAAGAGGAGTAGGGGTCCTGGAAAATAATCTGCACTTCTCTCCTCATTTTCCGAAGCTCCGCTTTATTCAAAGCGATAATGTCTTTATCTTCAAAGATCATGCTGCCTGAAGTTGGGTTGGTTAGTCTTAAAATACTCCGGCCTAAGGTGGTTTTACCACAACCGGATTCACCAACCAGACCAAGAGTTTCTCCTGGGAAGACCTCAAAACTGACCTGATCTACTGCTTTGACATAATCAGTGGTTTTTCCAAAAAGGCCTTTACGAATGGGAAACCAGGTGCAAAGGTCTTTGACTTGCAGAATCGGAGATTGTGCGTATAATAATGCCCTTCTATCCTTGATTTCTGCTTCCGTATAGGTATTGCTTGTTAATAAATGAGCCCTGGCCTGATCTGGATCTCCAGCCATAAAATCGGCTACTACAGGTAGTTTTTTCAGCAGATGTCTGGGGTCAGGTCTACAAGCCAGTAGTCCTTTAGTATAAGGGTGATTTGGGTTTTCAAATACTTTCTTCGCAGCTCCCTGTTCTACAACTTCTCCTTTATACATGACGGCCACCTGATCCGCAATCTCCCGGATAACAGAGAGGTCATGCGAGATGAAAATCATGGCCATTTCTCTTTCTTTTTTGATCTTCATCAAGAGCTGAAGGATGGTTTTTTGAACGGTTACATCCAGCGCGGTGGTTGGCTCATCGGCAATTAAAAGCTCTGGATTACAACTCAGTGCCATGGCAATCATGACCCGTTGTTTTTGTCCTCCAGACAACTGATGCGGGTAACTTTCAAAGATCTGCTCCGGACGGGGCAATTGCACTTCTGCAAATAAGGCAATGGTTTTTGCCTTAGCGCTAACTTTATCACTATGCTGGTGCAACATAATGGCCTCCTGTACCTGATACCCACAAGTAAACACCGGATTTAAGGAAGTCATCGGTTCCTGGAAAATCATGGCAATTTTGTTGCCTCTGTACTTACGGATTTCCTCCGCAGAGAGCTGCAACAGGTCTATCCTGTCAAATTCTATATCTCCGCTAATCTTCGTGTTTTCTGAATCATGCAACCTCATAATGGAAAAAGAGGTGACAGATTTTCCAGATCCGGATTCCCCGACAATGCCCAGTACTTTCCCTTTGTCTATACGGAAGCTGATGTTATTCACCGCAGTAAGCCAGGATTTATCCGCTTTATTTAAGAATTGTATGTTGAGGTTGGTAACGTTTAGCATCTGACAACCAGGGTTTGGTTTGAAATAAAATTTTTGAGTCAAGATAGGCAATTTTATGGCCTGAATTCCGTCTTATTGTGTTATTTTTGCAGTATGGAAAGAGAAATTCTGGATACCAAGCGTAAAGCTTTGAAGATTAACTTAAACCCTAAGATTTACGGAACTTTTGCGGAGATAGGTGCGGGACAAGAAGTGGCGCGTAATTTTTTTACAGCGGGTGCCGCCTCTGGAACGGTTGCTAAAACCATGTCGGCTTACGATATGACTTTCAGTGATGCCATTTATGGGGTAGAGGAATCAGGGAGATATGTTAGTCAATCCAGACTGTTAAAGATGTTGAGCCATGAGTTTGGCTTGTTGAATGAAAGGTTAAACGGAGAGAAATATGATGATCGTACGTTCTTTGCTTTCGCAGATACGGTAACGACTTTAAATTATAACAAATCAAATGATCCTCATGGCTGGATTGGAATTCGCTTTCAATCGGAACCGGGAGGAGAGCCTAATGAGATCTTTTTCCATGTAAGGTTACTGGATACTGATGCGGCATTACAACAGAATGTATTGGGTATTATTGGTGTGAATCTGGTTTATGCAGCATTCTACTATAACAATGATCCGAAAACGATGATCGAATCTTTAGCGGATAACTTAACTGTAGGTTCTGTAGAGATCGACCTGATTTCTGTGAGTGGTCCGGCTTTTGGAGAGATCAATAATATTCTTTTGAACCTTTACCTGATTGTAAAGGACTTTTCTGATGCAGCGATCTTTGATTCCTTAGGGAACCCTTGTCTGCCGAAAGACTTGCTTTATAAAAAGGACATCATGATTTTACGCACCAAATATGCGCAGAAATCGAATCCTAACTTTAGCATGTTAAATAAAGCGGTAGATCAGTTTGTCCGCTCAGAAAGTGTAAGTAAAGAAAACCTAAGCGTATTAATCGAGGTACTTTTATCGAATGTATTGAGCGCCGGAGATGAGGAGCCGGAAAGTTTTGACCTGGAAGCTGTTGCGAAACGCGCGGAAGATATGTGCAAAACGGGTAACCTTGTAATGGTTTCTAACTTTGCCAGACACAATAAACTGGCTAAATACCTGGACCGTTGCAAACCAAAAAGTGTTGGAATTTCTACAAATATCAATAACCTTAAATTTGTTTTTAACTCCAGTAATTTTGGAGAGAATTATACCAGTCAGTTGCTGAGCTATGTAAGTGATATGTTTAGCAAAAACGTGCGCTTATTTGCTTACCCTTTCCTGGATAAAAAGACTAATACGGTAATTACAAGTGCAAATATGCCGGTAACACCGGATGCAAAACCACTGTTCGACTTCCTGATTCTAAATGGCTATATCGCAGATATTAAGGATTACAGTGAAGGGGATGTGAAAACGGTTTAAGCAAAACTGCAAGCTGAAAAGTAAAACTATGCTTTTAAAGCATGGTTTCGAAAATATAAATGATAAGCCCGGTATTAGGATTTTTCCTAAACGGGCTTTTCTCTTTTAGCGCTTTTGTTCCAGCTTGTTTTTTCGGAGGACGGCCTTATTCGTTATTCAGGTAGGCATCTTTAATGACGATGGCCATCAGGCGGTCGGGGTGGTCAATTTGTTTGAAGCCAAATTGTGCATACAATCCTTGTGCATCCATTGTAGCCAGCATATACCTTCTTAAGCCTTGTAAATCATGATGAAAAAGCATCAGTGACATGAGCTTTTTTGCTAGGGATTGTCCACGGTAGATCTCTTCAATATACACATCTGCCAAATAGGCAAAGGTTGCTTTATCTGTGATCCACCTTGCAAAACCAACCTGCTTTGTTTCTCTGTAAACTCCAAAGCACAAAGAGTTTGCAATTGATTTTTGTACGGTTTTTAAGGGGATGTTTTGTGCCCAGTAGGATTGCGTACTTAAATAATGGTGAACGGCAATCGGATCGATTTTCTGAGGATCATCAGAAAAAACAAATCCACTATCAATAATTTCCATCGGCTTGTGTTTTTTACCAGTTTGAAAAAGATGAAGAGCATAATCATCGGATCAGCACTTTAATTATGAAAGTACTGATCCGATAATAGGAGCATCAATAAAGATGCCGATAAGCGAATTAGTTGCGCATATTAATGAACTGTAGCGGCTGACCGAAATCTTCGCCTTTACAAAGTGAGATGACACCCTGTAGGTCATCAATGCTCTTACTCTGTACTCGAACCTGGTCATCCATCATGGAAGCCTGAACTTTTAATCCACTAGCCTTTATTTTTGCAACAATTTTTTTAGCAGTTTCTTTGTCAATACCTTCCTTTATAGAAATCTCTTTTCTGATCATATTTCCAGAAGCATAAGTCTCTTTTCCAAAATCTAAACTGTTGGAATCCAGGCCTTGTTTAACCATTCTAGAGATGATAGCATCCTGAATAGCCTTTAAACGCATATCATCTTCGGTTACGATCGTGATTTGGTTGGTTTTCTTATCGTGATCAATCGTACTCTTAGACGTATTGAAATCGTAACGATTTAAGATTTCTTTTTTGGCATTGTTCATCGCGTTGTCAAAGGTTTGCGCGTCAACTTTACTTACAATATCGAAAGTGGGCATGATTATAGCTTTAGAATAAAAAAAATATTAATTTTATTGAAGTTTAACCCATAGTGGGTACTCATCACAAATATAAACATTAAACAAGGAATATGAACTGAGCAGTGTCCTATTTATCTGATCAACCTAAAAACTTATAAATAAACGAATATGAAAGGCAAAAAATCAAGAGTAGAAAAGAAAGTTGCTAAAAGTGCAGCAAAAAAACAATTGGAAAAAAGTCTAAGTGAGAAGTTTTTCGAAGTGGTAAAACATTTGGGACATGATGCAGAGAAAATCGGTGATGACATTGCAAAAGCCAGTAAAGTAGTAGCAAAGAAACTTTCTACTAAATTTTTTGAAGTAAAAGAAGCAGTAAATCAAAAACTGGAAGAAGCTGCAAAAGCGAACAAACCTTTGAAAAAGAAAGCGGAGAAGAAAGCCAAAGCTTTTAAGAAAGAGGTAGATAAAGAAGTAAAGAAAGCAAAAAAAGTAGTTAAAAAAGCAGTTGCGAAAGCTAAACCTGTAGTTCAAAGCGTAAAAGTTGCCGCTATTGCTACAGAAGAAAAAGCAGCTGATGCTTTGGCGAAACCTATAAAAAAAGCAGTAGTAAAAGCAAAAACAGTGGCTAAAACAGCAGCGGAAAAAGTGGCTGTATTAAAGAAAGAAGTAACAGATATCGTGAATGAAGCTGCTACAACTGCTGCAGAAAAAGCTGCTGCAGCGAAAACCGCAGCAAAGGCTAAAACTGCTGCTACAAAATCAGCAACTGCAAAATTGGCTGGTACTAAGGCTGCTGCAAGCAAACCTGTTGCTGCTAAGACAACCGCAACTAAAGCAACAGCAACTAAAACTGCTGCAACGAAAGCTACAGCTACTAAAGCTCCAGGTGTTAAAGGGAGTGTAGGCAGACCTGCAAAAAAAGTAAGTCCTGCTGCTAAAGCACCTGAAAAAGCTCCGGAACCAGTAACTGCAACTACTGAGACCGAACCGGCTTTAGAGAAAACGGCAACAACAGATTCGACACCTGTATAAGCTGGCCTAAAAAGCAGATAGCGGGACGTTATTTTTAATTCTATTAGTGGGTGATAATTAACATTGACTTAACAATAGAATTTGCAGTTTTGAGCATCCCTGTTTCTTACAGGGATTTTTTTATTTATACATGACACGAAAAAAGGCACCATTCCTAAATAGAGAGATCAGCTGGTTATATTTTAACGAGCGGGTTTTGCAGGAAGCGGCAGATGAAACTGTACCCTTGATAGAAAGGATTAAATTCCTTTCTATCTTTTCTTCCAATCTGGAAGAGTTTTATAGGGTAAGGGTAGCTACGATGAGCCGTTTAGCCAATCTGAACGAAAAAGCGAAGGCCTTGCTGGGATTTAACCCTAAAAAGATCCTAAATGAAATAAAGAATATTGTAGTCCGTCAGGAGCGGAAATTTGAGCTGCTCTTTCAAGCTACACTTATTAATGAACTGGCGCAAAACAGGATTTTTATCCTGAATGAAACTCAGCTTAATGTGGCCAGAGGAGAGTTCGTAAGGAATCACTTTAGAGATAAAATCCTTTCCAATCTGGTACCTATTATGATCGATCTGGAAAAACCATTTCCGGAACTAAAAGACAGGTATCTTTACTTCTTTGTACGTCTTTCCAAAGCCTCTTCTAAAACTAAGCCCAGGTATGCATTGATAGAATTGCCTCCTAATCTTCCCCGGTTCCTGGTCTTACCGGAAACCAATGGGTTAAAGTTTATCATTCTGGCAGAGGATATTATTAAATATTGTCTGGATGATATCTTTTATGTGTTCAATTATGACGTCATTGATGCGTATTCTATACAGTTGACCAGAGATGCAGAATTGGACATCGATAAAAGAGTTAGTGAAAAATTTATTGAGGAGTTAAAGAGTAGCCTGGACAAGCGAAAAAGAGGGAAGCCCATGCGACTTTTATACGATACTGAAATGCCTTTCGAGATGTTGACAGTATTGTTGAACAAGATGAAAATTGAAGCGGAGAGCCTGATTCCAGGAAATCGTTACCACCGTTTCGGCGACTTTATTGCCTTCCCGAATGTGGGTGGAAAAGAATTGGAGTACCCGCCAAATGTGCCTTTGAAAGTAGCTGGTTTACACCGTACGGAAAGCATTTTTAATAAACTTGCGGGAAGGGATTACCTGGTAAACCTGCCTTATCAATCTTATGATTATATCATTTTATTCCTGAGAGAAGCAGCGATTGATCCGAAGGTAACGGAGATCAACATTACCTTGTATCGCCTTGCAGAAAACTCAAAGGTGGTCAATGCCTTAATTAATGCTGCTAAAAATGGCAAAAAGGTAAATTGCCTGGTAGAGCTGAAAGCAAGGTTTGACGAAAAAGCCAATATCTTCTGGAGTACCAGATTAAAAGAAGAAGGTGTGAATGTAAACTATGGCCTGACAGATTATAAAGTGCATTCGAAAATTTGTCTGGTTAAAAGAATGGAGAGAGGAAAGGCTGTATATTATGCCAACCTGGCTACCGGTAATTTCAATGAAAAAACCGCAGGCATCTATTGCGACCATAGTATCTTCACTGCCAAAAAGGAAATTACTCAGGATTTAGTCAAGCTCTTTGCCGGCTTAAATAAGAAAATGGTGGTCAGTGGATTTAAACATCTGATCGTTTCCCCATTGGAAACACGTACCAAATTTTATCATTTGATTGATCGTGAGATTAAGATCGCCAAATTAGGGAAACCTGCTTACATGATTCTTAAAGTAAACAGTCTTGCCGATGAAGGGATTGTAGAAAAATTATATGAGGCCAGTAATGCCGGAGTTAAGATCAAAATGATCGTTAGAGGAATTTGTACATTGGTGCCGGGTATTGCAGGTTTTAGTGAAAACATTACGGTGATCAGTATCATCGATAAGTTTCTGGAGCATGCCAGGGTTTTCATTTTCGGCAATAATGGGAAAGAGGAAATGTATCTTTCTTCGGCTGATTTAATGAGCAGGAATTTCGAGCATCGGGTAGAGGTTGGTTTTCCGGTATTGGATAAAGAAGTGAAACAAGAAATTCGTGACATCATCGAATTTCAACTTCAGGACAATGTAAAGGCTAGGGACATCACCAAAATGAACAACAACAAATACCATAAGAATAGAATAAATACGAAGGTAAGGGCGCAGGTTCAAACCTATAATTACTTAAAAAATAAACACCAATAAAGCCAATGCTTAGATATGCTGCTATAGATATAGGATCCAATGCCGTGCGTTTGTTAATTGCCGACATTACTAAAACTGAAGAAGGATTCGGCTTTAAGAAAAATACACTGATCAGAGTTCCCTTACGTTTGGGAGATGATGCTTTTCTTGACCATCGTATTTCTAAAAGAAAAACTGAAGATCTGCTGAAAACGATGACTGCTTTTAAAAACCTGATGGATGTGTATCAGGTAAGTAAATACCTGGCTTGTGCCACTTCGGCAATGCGTGAGGCAGAAAACGGTGGGGAGATCATCAAACAGGTAAAAGAAATCTGCGACCTTGATCTGGAAATTATCCAGGGACAAAGGGAAGCAAATATCATTTATGCCAATCATATCGAGGAAAATCTTGACAATAAAAAGAGTTACTTATATATTGATGTAGGTGGAGGTAGTACGGAATTATCGGTCTTTGTGAACCGGATTCCCGTAGCTTCTAAATCTTTTGATATTGGAACCATCAGAATTCTTGACAACCAGGATCGCGAAGAGACCTGGGAAGAGATGAAACTGTGGGTAAAAGAAAACACGAAATCGCTTAAAAACCTTGCAGGTATTGGTACTGGTGGCAACATCAATAAATTATACCGGATGTCTGATGAGAAAGAAGGGATGCCTATGTCTTTTATCAAATTAAAAACACTTTACAATAACCTGAACGCCCATTCTTTAAAAGAGAGAATCCAGGTTTTTGGATTGAATCCTGACCGTGCGGATGTAATTATTCCTGCCTGTGAGATTTATATTACCCTCTTGAAATGGACTGGAATTAAACAGATTTATGTGCCAAAAGTGGGATTAGCAGATGGGATCATCAATCTTTTGATCGAAGAAAACTTAATGTAAAAGGTTTATTGCCTATAAATAAGCCAATGCAAGGTATCGGCCATGGTGACTCACCGTGGCTGGTGCCGTATTTCTATAACTGGTATCATTGGGGTTATAGCCCATGATTTTCACTTTAACGGTTTGTATAGGAAACTGTTCACTCGCAATGGTATGGATAAAATGACTGGCCAGCATAGTCTGTGTAAAAAAGCTGAGGTTTTCACATAGTACTTTCCCCGTTGCTAATTCTCCATTGATTTCCAGAGAACTGCAAATGAGTTTTAGGGGTGCAAATGCACTCCAGTTTTTTCTTCTGGAATGGATTTTATAGACGGCCTCTTTCATGCTCCATAATAACCAAACCATTTGTGTTGGATGTTCCGCTTTTTGAATCCATAGCTGTTCGCTGATCGAAAACAGTTTATCCAGATATCCTTTTCTGCGCCAGTTGCTTTCCAGCACTGCCTGTTGCAAATCAACAATATCATTTCCTATCATTTTGCTTTCAATTTATCCGCGATGATTTCCATAGCAGCACTCACGTTGATCATCCGCTCCATAGAAAGATTGTCTATTTCGATGTCGAATTCCTCTTCCACATCCAGTACTACATCTACCAGATTGGCGGAATTGATTTTGAGGTCTTTAATAAAATCTGTGCTTTCATTGAGGTATTCCAGGGCATCGTTGTCGTGACTATAATTGGCAACAATGGCTTTTAGTTTTGAGAGTAATAAGGCTCTGTCCATGTTTTGTTTTTGAAAAGGTATGGCTAACATATAACTGGATCATAGATGGTGTTTCTTACAAACAGATCAGTTGTCAATATGTTTTCTAAAAATGATACAGGCATTTACATCTCCAAAACCAAAGCTGGCTTTAGCAATCGTATGGATAGGATAAGGAATTTGTTTTTGAGGGATGCTGGAGGCGGAAATCCGCTCAGTGATCTCTGGATTAAGGTCTTCGCAATTGATATTTGGCGCGATAAAAGCATGCTCCATTTGCAATAGGGCAGCTACACATTCAATACTACCGGCGGCACTGAGGCAATGGCCAACCATAGATTTTAAGGAATTTATATAAGGGAAGTTTTCGCCGGTTCTTTGCAGTGCTTCCGTCCAGTTTTGAATTTCCAGACTGTCTTTTGAGGTGGCGGTGAGGTGTCCGTTGATGAGGTCGATCTCGCTGGCTTGAATACCAGAGTGCTGAACTGCGCTGCGGATACATCGTTGTACTGCCGTTGAATTTGGGGCTGTCATGGTCCCTGTTCCCCTTTGTCCACCGGAATTGATATGGCCACCCAGAACCTCCGCGTAAATTCTGGCGCCTCTGGCCAATGCGCTTTCCAAAGATTCGAGGACAAATGCTCCTGCGCCACTTCCTGGAACGAAACCACTGGCGCTGGCACTCATGGGTCTGGAACCTGATTCCGGTGATTCATTGTGTTTAAAAGTGCAGACTCTCATGGCATCAAAACCGGCCCATATATAAGGGCCACTGTCGCTCGTACTCCCGGCAAGCATTCTTATCGCCTGACCTGATTTGATGCGCTCATAAGCCATTAAAATGCTTTCTGTGCCCGTTGTGCAGGCAGAAGAGTTGCTGCTCACCTGATTGCCCAGGCCCAGCTTTCCACCGATATAAGCGCTGATGCCACTGGCCATCGTTTGAGAGACTACATTGCTGCCCAATTTACGGGTCTGCAGGTCGTCTATTTTGTAAATGGCTTCCCTGAATTTATCTACTCCGGTAGTGCCACTACCAAAAATGGTTCCGCTATCCCAGTCGGGTTCTACGGATTGTTCAATAAGTAGTCCTGCGTCCTTCCATGCATCCATAGCTGCGATCACGCCATATAGGATACCGGAGCTGTTGAAGTTCCTGAGTTCAAGTTCAGAGAAGTAGTTGGCGATTAAGGAATCAGAAAGGATCGGGGTACCAGCAATCTGACAGGAGAACTGAAGTTCTGCTAATAACGGATGATGGGTGATGCCGGAACGACCGGTTCGAATAGCCTCAAGAAAAGGAGCTAAACCGACTCCATTTGGTGCGACCACACCCATACCCGTTATGACTACTCTATTAGGCATTCATTTTATTGGTTACCATTCCTGAAATGGTTCCTTTACAAACGACTTCTCCTGCTGCATTGGTCATTTGTACATTACAATGAAGCTTTTTGAAGCGGAAATACACTTTTTCTGTGGTTACTGTTACTTTTTCTCCCGGGAAAACCGGTTTCATGAAATCGATGGCAGTAGAAGTCAGCATCACATGTCCCGGAAGGCCGGAAGCTGCGGTTGCAGTCAGGTAAATGCCAAGGCAAACCAAGCCGATTTGTGCCATAGTTTCCGTTAAAATCACACCTGGTGTTACCGGATGATCTTTGAAATGGCCTTTGTAAAAATCAAGATCTTTATCGTAAGTATAAGTTCCAACAGAACCATTCTCGTCGATCGACAATAACTCGTCAACAAATAAAAAGGGTTTGCTGTAAGGTAAGTGGGTTAGGATTTCTTCTTTGTTCATGTTTATCTCAATTATCTTTATCTCAATGATGGGCTAAAGTTACCACTTTAATAATATTCTCTGTGCAGAAAAACCGGGTCCAAAGCTGAGCATTAAACCAAGATCTCCTTTTGCAGGTTGCTTGTCCATAAAACGCTCCAGCACATATAAAACGGTTGCGCTAGACATATTTCCGTATTGTCGAAGTATTTCTTTGGTATCCAGGATGTTTTTGCCCGCATTCCCAAACAATTCTTCTACCACCTGGATGATCTTTCTACCACCGGGATGGAAGATCAAATGATCTATGTCTGCCAGGCTCAGCTCATATTTCTTTAGAAAAGGATGGATAATCTCCGGGAAATGGGCGGCGATATTTTCTGGTACATCAACATCCAGCACCATTTTTAAACCCGTATTACTCAAATGAAAACCCATCAGTTGCTCGGAATCATAAAAATGATACATCTCTTCTCCAATGATTTCAGGTCCTTCTTCGTTTTCAAAAGAAGACAATAAGACACAGGCTGCGCCATCTCCAAAGATAGCAGCACTCACCATATTGGCCATAGAAAAATCATTGAGCTGCAGGGTAGAAGTTGGAGATTCTACGGCTACTACCGCTGCGCGTTTCCCTGGGTTTGCTTTTAAGAAGTTTTTCGCGTAAATGATACCGGAGATCCCTGCTGCACAACCCATTTCTGTGACAGGAAGGCGTACAATATCCTGGCGTAGGTTTAAGGCATTGATCAGGAAGGCATCTAAAGAGGGGATCATGATTCCGGTGCAGCTTACCGTAATGATAAAATCGAGGTCTTCGGCTTTCCATTTTGCTTTTGCCAGCGCTTTCCGCAAACAGTCTGTACCCAGTTTAATTGCTGCAGCTGTGTAAATGTCATTTCTTTCTTCAAAGGAAGCGTTTCCGAAAACCTCTTCAGGTGACATGATCGAGTACCTCTGGTCAACCATAGCGTTTTCAAAAACTTTCTTTACTTTTCTAAGGAAACGATCGTCATGTCCGGACAGCCAGTTGTCTAAGAAGGGCATGATTTCCCTGGTGGTTCTGGAAAATTCTGGAAGAGACTTTGCTACGGTTATAATTTTTACGCTCATGTTGTCGGAATAATCCATTGGTAACGGAAAGCCCATTTCCAGCGGATGGAGGTATTAGTTAGTTTCAATTGATTGGAATATTGTTCCAGGTCTTTTCTTTTAAAGCCCCTTAAAATGGAAATCAGGCCGTCTTGTTTTGACATTTCATTCAGCCTAAACAGAAAGCAAATTGCAATAAATAGGGAGTAGGGGATTGCACTGCGCTGTAAATCATTAATTACGATGCCCAATTCTGCTTTTTTCTGGAAGATTTGAAGGAGCAATATCAGCTCCGGATCTTTGAAATGATGCAAGGTGAGGGTACATAAAATGATATCATAAGGATCAGCGATGGCTGATTCCTGAAAAACATCGAGGCATTCATAGCTGATGTTGTCATAATCAGCAGATAATTGAATGGCATGGCCAATGGTAAAGCTGTTGGCATCGATACCAGTTAGCTTAAACTTTAAATTGTTTTTATGCGCATAATCTGCTAAAACACGCAGCATGTCTCCATTCCCACAGCCAACATCAAGTATGCTGATCTCTTGCTTTTTAGGAGATCGTTTGTCCTCTTTAGCATCGTTGAAGCGTGTTTTTTTTGAATCCAGTAATTTTTTTACGCCATCCAGAGTCACCTGGTTGCCACCTAATAAACGATTGATGCCTGCGATTTTGTCGAGTGCGTCTTTTAATATTTCCCCTTCCATGGAAAAATTATCAATGATTTCCGGTAATTCACTTCTGTAGGTAGTATCGACCATTATTCAGGGTTCATTATTGGTTTTCCATGGGTTTGCTTTATCATCATCGACAATAAAAAGGGATATTTTATTAATATACGCATGAATTTGCTGGTCAGTTGTTTTTTTCTTAGAATTCCTGACATAATTTTTCCGGCAGTAATGCGGCTTAGGAAATGTTGATTCCATAACCTTCGGTATTGACGTTCTAATGATCCTCTGGATAGCTTTTCTTTTTTTAAAGAATCGATCACGGAAGTGGCACAGAGTTTTGCGCTATGGATTGCCATAGCCATTCCGTTTCCGCAAAAAGGATGAATAAGCCCCGCTGTGTCACCAATCATGAGGATATGATTTTCCACTATTGATTTCTTTTCAAAAGAGATCTGGCCTATGGTAATGGGTTGATCAAATACTGGCCTCACACGATCAAAGATTTTTCTTAAGTGTGGGTTTTTATATAGCACTTGCAAGCGGTGTTCCGGAATGCTCTTGTACTTTTTGAAAGAGGTATAGTCTACCAGGTAGCAAATGTTAATCCTGTTGTTTTCTACTTTAGAGACCCCACAATAGCCACCTTCAAAATTGTGTATGGCAACCAGATGATCAGGTAATTCACCTTCGTAATGTGCTTTTATAGCCAGCCATGGTGATTTCTTTTGAATAAAATTGCGGGATAGTTTTTGATCCAGCGCATCTCTTTTTCCATAAGCTCCAATTACGATCTTCGCAGTAATCATTTGCTGACCTGCCAGTTTAACGCTAAACAAATTGAGTTCTTCCTGAAAGTTAATATCTAAAACCGTATCATGAATCATTTGACAACCTCTGGCCTGTGCCTGCTGGAAAAGATAGTGATCTAATGAATACCTGCTGATGCCAATACCGCCAAGAGGCAACGGGCTTTCCAATAATTCTCCCTCCTGAGTGGAGAAATTAAATTGCTGAATAGCCACAGGAGCTAGTGAGCTCAAATCCAAATCCAGCCATTCCAGATAAGGTAATACTTCATTTGATAAGTACTCTCCACATACCTTATGGTGTGGGTAGCTGAGCTTTTCTACGAGTGTAACCGGGATGCCTGATTTTAAAAAATGAAGGGCTGCGGTTAACCCGGATAGTCCAGCTCCTATAATCAGTACTTCTACCTTCGATTCTATCATGATCATCCGTTGTTGCTTATAACAAGGGTATTACTGGTTTGGTTTTTAACTTATTTTATAATTTTCATCCTAATGATTTAAGAATTTCACCCCTCGGTGATCTTGTTGATTCCTACATTGGAAAACCAAATATTAAATTCATGAACAGATACTTTAGCAAAAAGTATCTCCTCTGTATGGGAGAATTTCCTACAGATCTCCTGCTGCAATATTTGTGTGCCAAATATCAACCAAGCAATAACCTATAACCAAAACCAAATATAATATGATGAAAAGAATCACACTTCTTATCGCTTTTCTGCAATTCTGTTGCCTGATAGCGTTTGCACAGACCATACCAGTCAATGGTACGGTTAAAGATAAATCGAACAATCCGATCCCTGGAGTTTCCGTAAAAGTTAAAAGTTCAGGATTAGGAACTTTAACCAATGCAGACGGAAAATTCTCTATAGCGGCTAAAAACGGTGATGTGCTAACCTTTACCAGCATCGGTTTTATCACACAAAACCACACGATCAGTTCCGGTGCTATTCAAATTACGCTTGCAGAAGACAATACCGACTTAGATGAAATCGTGGTGGTTGGTTATGGTACTCAAAAGAAAAAAGACCTGACAGGAGCGGTATCTTCGATCACTGCGAAAAGTCTGGAAAACGTACCGATAACGCGGGTAGATCAAATGATACAGGGGCGTGCAAGTGGTGTACAGGTTACCCAAACACAAGCACAACCCGGTGGAACGGTAAGTTTGCGAATCCGTGGTACCAATTCCATCAATTCAAGCAATGAACCTTTATTTGTAATCGACGGATTTCCTGGAGCGGGGAACCTAAGTTCTATAAATCCAAACGATATCCAGTCTATTGACATCCTGAAAGACGCTTCTTCCATTGCAATTTACGGAAGCAGAGGGGCAAATGGTGTGGTCATCGTGACCACTAAAAAAGGTGCTGCGGGACAATCGGCTATTAATTTCGAAGCCTATTACGGACTTCAAAAAGTAAGAAATCCTTACAAGATGATGAACGCGACTGAGTATGCAAATTACCTGAATGATGCCCAAAGGCTGACTAATCTGGAAACTCCTGCCTCAGCTAAAGCATTACCTTATACCGATGCGCAACTGGCCAGCTTAGGAAAGGGAACGGATTGGCAGGATGAAATTTTCAGAACTGCCCCAATCACCAATTACCAACTGAACTTTATCGGGGGTACAGCAGATACGAAGTACAACCTGAGTATGAATTACTTTGATCAGGAAGGAATTATCATCAACTCCGGGTATAAAAAGGCTTCAGTTCGTTTTAACCTGGATAAAAAAGTAGGGGAGAAGCTGACTTTTGGCTTTACTTCACAACTTACCGCCGGACTTGATAAACGCGCTTTAGTAAACACCAGTGGTGGTTCTAATGGAGGTGTTTTATTGGAAGCCCTGCGAATTAATCCAGCAGTTCCAGTTTATACTAACGGAGAATATACCGTACAAAACGGCCCAACAGGTTATGTTTTTGCATTGGGAAATCCGGTTGCCTACGCGAACAAAACCACTAACAAATATAAAAACCTACGTGGTTTACTGAATTTCTTTGGAGAGTATGAAATTATCAAAGGCTTGAAATGGAAATCTACTTTTGGGACAGATTTCAACCTGCAGTCCAGAGATTTCTATGTGCCTTCCGACCTCTTTGTGGGCAGCAATACGCTTGGCACTGCAAGAAAAGAATATGCGGATAACATCAGTTGGGTAAATGAAAACACTTTAACCTACGACAAGCAGATCAATAAAGATAATGCCATCAATGTGATCGGTGGATTCAGTATGCAGGAGTTTTATAATACTGACTTCTTCGCGGCCAGCAATAATTTCTTCACCAATGTGCTGGGTGCTGATAATATCGGCATCGGAGCAAACGTGTTGGTTCCTGGCTCTGGAAAGCTTAAAAACAACCTGGCTTCCTTTTTTGGTCGTGTCAACTACCGTTTAATGGATAAATACCTGGTTACTTTTACCATGCGTGCCGATGGCTCTTCGAAATTTGGTGCCAATAACAAATGGGGGTATTTCCCTTCCGGCGCGATTGCATGGCGTGTCATAGAAGAAGATTTTATGAAAACAATGCCTTTTGTGAGCGACCTGAAACTGAGGGCCAGTTATGGGATATCAGGTAATCAGGAGATCGATCCTTACCAATCCATTGCCCGTTACAGCGTGAATGGTGCTACATTGGGTGGAAACCGCGTGGTGGGTGTATCGCCAAATAACATCCCTAATCCGAATCTGGCCTGGGAATCTACCGCTTCATTTGATCTGGGGATAGATCTTGCCTTATTCAGTAACCGCGTGTCTTTAACAGCCGATTATTACAGCAAAAAAACCAAAGACTTATTACTTAATGTTTCTATTCCAAGAACCGCAGGTTATGGAAGTATTTTATTGAATGCCGGAGGTGTATCCAATAAGGGATTTGAGTTGGCCATCAATACGGAGAACGTCATTGGCAAGAAATTCCAGTGGAGTACCAACCTTAATTTCTCCATGAACAGAAATAAAGTAACTGATCTTGCCGGAGAAAAAGAACGTTTTGTTGGTGATGCCAGCAGTGCATTGTTCCCTTCCGGAACAGGCGGTACCAGCGTATTGAGAGTAGGTGAATCTATCGGTTCATTTTTTGGATACCGGTTTTTAGGCATCTGGCAAACTCAGGCCGAGATTGATGCCAGTGGCATCAAAGGCGTATTACCTGGAGATCCAAGATATGCAGACCTTACCGGCGACAAAGTTATCGATGCCAAAGACCGCGAAATTATTGGACATGCACAGCCTGATTTTATCTATGGAATCACCAATAACTTTACTTATGGTAGACTGAATCTGAACATTTTCATACAAGGGGTACAGGGATCTGAAGTGTTGAACCTTAACAGGTATGAAATGGAATCCGGTGATTTTACCACCAATAAACTGGCTTCCGTAGTGAACCGCTGGACAGGGCCAAATACCAGCAATACCATTCCTAAAGCAAATAGTACGCTACGTAGAAGGACTGGCGTTACCAGTGATGTAGTAGAAAACGGTAGTTTTTTAAGGCTGAAAACTGTGTCTCTTGCTTATAATATGCCAATTGGAAAAGCATTGGGTAAAACCATTAAATCGATCAACATTTTTATGACGGGAACCAATCTGTTGACCTTCACTAAATACAGCGGTTACGATCCGGAGGTGAACTCATTTGCCCTTAGCAATGGCTTAAGCTTAAACACCGATTATAATGCTTATCCAACAACCAGGACCTATACTGCAGGAATCAGGTTTGGCTTTTAATTGATCATTAATAAGAACAGATAATGAAGAACAAATATACACTGATGAAAAAGATAAATATACTAATCGCCGTTATGGTGTTGCTCAATATATCATCCTGTAAGAAATTCCTGGAGGAGGACGCCTATGATTTCATTTCACAGAATAAGTTTTACAAAACAGAAGGTGATGCCAATGCAGCTTTGAATGGCGTAATCAGCATCATGCAAATCCAGCAATATTATGGTCGTACGGTTTGGGTAGTAAATGACCTGACCGGTGATCAAATGAAAGTGGGTTTGCCACAAACCAACAGACCTGAACTTTACAGTCAAACTTATACCTCTACCAACGGAGAGATCAGCAACTGGTGGAGTAATGCCTATGTGTTGATCAACAGGGCTAATGATGTGATTCAAAACGTAGAAGCTGGCCCGATTGCCCCTGCAGTTAGAGACCATATCGTAGGAAACGCTAAATTCCTGCGCGCCCTTGCTTATTTCGATCTGGTAAGGAGTTTTGGCGATGTTCCCCTGATCACAAAAGCAACTGAAGGCTCAGATGATTTGAAACCTAAAAGAACAGCAATAAAAACAGTATACGCTCAGATTATAGCAGATTTAATCTTTGCGGAAAGCAATTGTTTAAAGGAGGATAAGATTCCGGCGGCCAGCAAAGGAAGAGTTTCCAGCGGTGCTGCAAGTGCATTACTGGCTAAAGTATACCTGACCAGAGCAGCCAGTGCTGCAGCCGAACCTACGGATTATCAGGATGCCCTGACCGCTTGTAATAAAGTGATTGCGGTGAGCCCAGGGGTATACACTTTGTTGCCTTTTGCAGATGTTTTTAACCCGGATAAGAAAGCGGGAAATAAAGAAGAAATATTTGTGGTGCAATTTGGTCTGGCACCAAGCACAGGCACGATTACCCCAAGGATGCACTTGCCTAAATCCGTATTTCCTAATGATGGAAATGAAGCATTCTACGTAGAAAACGCATTTGCTTTATCTTATGCCAACACAGACTTGAGAAAAGCAGCAACGATTGGCGTGGTTCCGGGAACGGCCAATTTCTACTATCTTAAATTTACAGATCCTGCCCGACAAGGGAATAGCGCTAGAAATAATTGGGTGATCCTGCGTTACGCCGATGTGTTGTTGATGCAATCAGAGGCGATGAACCAGTTGAATACCGCTGATCCTAATAAGTTTAATGGCATCAATGCGGTTAGAAACAGAGCAGGATTATTACCGCTTAGCCTGGTAACTACTCCTGGTAAAGAAGATTTTATTACGGCATTAGTGGAGGAAAGAGGTTGGGAGTTTGCCGCAGAAGGTCAAAGAAGATATGATCTACTCAGACTCGGCAGAATGAAACAGCAACAACTGAAAATCCATAACATCACATTGGATGATAAGTACCTGCTGATGCCTGTTCCTGAAACAGAAAGGACATTAAATGAAAACCTGACACAAAACACAGGCTTTTAATTGAAACACAAAGCATTCATTACCTACAACAAAAACGAGCCTGATCTAACAGGCTCGTTTTCGTTTTAGGTGATGTAGGGTCTTACAAACGGATTATCGGATAATGGTGATAAAACCTTTGTATATTTCCCAGGTGTTATTGGCCATTCTAACCTTCAACAGGTAGAAGTAAGTGCCTTCTGAAAGCTGAGAGCCATCCCAGTCGTTCTTGTAGGGCTTTTTCTCCAGCACTGCAGATCCCCATCTATTGAAAATACTCAGTTCATTTTCCGGGTGTCTTTCCAAACCGGGGATGTTAAAAGTGTCATTTTTACCATCCGCATTTGGTGTAAATACATTGGGAATGATCAGGTCAGAAACCGTTTTCTGATTTGTAGAAGTATTATTGGCCAGGTTAGGATCAGTTTCATTGGCGGTAACGGTAGCGGTATTCACTAATAAGCCAGGTGCTGAAGGTTTGACTTTTATCCTTAAACTCGCAGATTCCCCATTTTCCAGTTTGGGAATTTGCCAAAGTACGGTTCTGCTACCTCCTGAATAATCGGCGGTTCCCAGACTCGGATGAAGGAGCTGTTCCAGCACCATATTCTCCGGAAGGACATCCTGAACCTTGACATTATTCGCTACCCCGGTTCCATTGTTTTTTACTTGTAACAAGTATTCAAAAGCATCATTTACCGTGATAGATTTGTTTTCTGCGCTTTTGGTGATCATCACATCTGCGCTCAATGTCAACACCGTACCTCCGGTGAGGAGTAGAGGGTCTGAGATATTTGAGGCGCAACCATTGGTATTGTAGGAGATCACCGTGTATACTCCGGGTAGAAAGGCGGCGTATTCAATATTTGTGGCGTCAGGTATGACCACACCGTCTTTCAGCCATTGATAACTCACTGCATTAACAGAAAGGGCCCGAAGCTTCAGGGAAGACCCTGCAGGAATAACTGCAGTAGCCTGACCATTAGCTTGCGCAAAGCATGCCGTTGCACTGAGCAACAGCATACCTGACACGAAACCTGTTTTTCTGTTAAACATCAATATAGTTGATTATGGTGCGATTACAATTGTTGGTGTAGCTGGTTTCGGAGTTACGGTAATCGTTGGTGATGCTGCTGATTCCGCAACACAACCTGTACCAGTGTCGGATCTAAGAGTTCCTGCTGCAACTTTATATTTCACAGCAGCTTTGAAAATGTATGCGCCATGTCCAGCAGTGTTGTTTAAAGTAAAGGTGTTCAGGTTTACTGGAGTAGTTATTGCGCCAATTGCACCGATTGTAGTTACATCGCCAACTACACCAGCATCTTTGGTTGCAGTCCAGGTAAATTCATAGCTTACATCTGAAAGGATTGGTGCAAGTGCTGTTGCTGTTGCGGTGATGATGGAACCAGTTAAACCTGTATTAGAACCGGCCTCACAAAAAGTCGCAGTAGGTGCAGCAAGTGATACGCCGGGTGCTGGTAAAGAATACACGTTAAAAGCTGGTGATACATCCCCAGAACAAGAAGTTGGACTGGAAGTTACCACATGGACTTTATAATAATGGGCACCTACAGATAGCCCGGTTACTGTAAAGGGCGGAGCCACGCCATTTGTGACCACGTTAATCGGCGTTGCCGAACCTATTGGTGTAGTTCCGGCAGCATTGAACTCCTGCCAGATCAATTGATCATTTGCTTTAAGGCTGGCGGTTACTGTAGCATCCGGAATCAATCCGGCTGTTCCCGTTCCGCATAAATATAAATCGAAGGAATCTGCAAGTGCATTGAAAGGTAATGCGAATAAGGTAAATGCAACTGCAACAAGGCTTAGTTTTTTGAGGGTCGTTTTCATGATTTTGAGTTTAAGAGTTTTATGAAGGTTAATTTAAAATGACATGTGGGGTAGGCGGTTTTGGATGTACAACGATCAGGACATTACTGTCGCTAAAGCAGCCATCTTTGGTATAGCGAACGTAATAGGTGGTATTGCCCAGTGAAGGGGAAACCGTACTGGAACTTAAAGCCGCTCCACCGGCGGTAGCAGACCATAAATAGCTACCACCCGTTGTTCCGTTGGCATCAGCAGGATTTAAGGTAGTTAGGTCAATAGACTGTCCCAAACAGATCTGACGCTGACTAATCGCAGGGATGGAAGGTTGCACATGTACCACTACGTTTGCGGTAACTACAGTGACGCAACCATTTCCATTGGTTACCGTATAATTAATGCTGGCTGTTCCTGCGATAACTCCTGTTACCACCCCGCTAGCACTGACAGTGGCAATTGTGGGATTGGCAGTACTCCATACCCCTAAAGGCGTGGTATTGGCTAAAGCAGTTGTGCTGCCAATGCAAGTGGATAAGTTGCCCGTTATGGCATTCACCACTGGTAATGCATTAATCGTTACCGTAGTGGTGATGGTACTCGGACAACCATTTGCATTAGGAACAGTATAGGTAATCAGGGAAGTCCCTGCACTTACGCCGGTCACTACTCCAGTTCCGGGAATAACGGTGGCTACTCCGGTGCTGGCACTAGTCCAGGAACCCCCGGCAGTACCATTGACCAAAGTCGTTGTTTTACCTACGCAGGCGGTAACTGTTCCCGTGATTGCGGGAAGTGTAGGTACCGGGAGTACAGTAACGATTGCAGGTATTCTGACGGACTCTTCCGTGCAACCGTTTTTGGCTATGGCCACATAGTAAGTAGTCGTACTGGTTAATACAGGTGTGGTAAAACTATTCCCAGTATTTAATGCTGTTCCTCCAGCGGCTGCACTATACCATTTTGCGGTAGTCCCAGTTGGAGCAGTAACACCTAGTGTAGCAGTATTATTGGCACAAATGGTGATGTTTTGAACGGTAAACACCGGACTTGCCGGGGTAATCTGAACCTCATGGACGCGTAAAGAAAATAAAACACTCAATACAGCTGAGCTATTCACAACCAGGCGGTCAAAAGCAACACCGGGTTTAATGGAGGTGGTGACGGGGGTTCCATTACCAAGTAATGTCAGCAGGTCTAAACTGAGTAGTGTGCCCAGAGTGTTTGTAAATACTGGCGTGGTAGAACTCCCATTAAAAGCAGAGACCGTAATGGTATTTGCTAGGCCAAGGGTCAAAGCCATAGCCGGAACAGACAGGGTCACTTTAACTTCGTCCGTTGAATTTGAAAGGGAAGAAAAGAAAAAATATTGATCTACACTACTTAATAATGCTGCCGGAGTGATCGTGGAATAAGTTGCCAGATTACCATCTACAGCCTGTTGTGGGTTATCTACCGTTCCGTTTCCACCTCTTGAGGTACCGATTGCCAGGCCGCAATCTAAGGGAGCTGAGGAGCCGTTGGTGTTGTAATAGGCGTAGCTTATATCCAGGATAGGACTCTCAGCTGCAGGGATGCCTAAAGCACCACTTCCTGCTGCATTAAGATTGATACGTATCGAGTTAAATGTAGCTGTGGCATACACCGCTACATATTGTGAACCATCACCAGCATATAAAAGATAAAAACTGGATCCTGCTACCGGCGATCCTCCTCCATTGTACGCAGCTCCGACAACAGTACTGGATACAGTGGTTGCAGGGATGCCTGATACTTTTGCAAAAACAATTGTGTTTGCAGGTACTGCCGCATCGAATTGAAGGTTCACAAAGGCAGTAACCGTTGCACCTCCTAAAGCCCCTGTTCCTCCTGTGGCAGTGATACGGGTGAGGGGCGTGGCACTGGGTTGGATTGCTGAATTCCCTACGCCACTTACACAATTTGCAACGTTAGTAACTGTCCTTACAGGACTTCCCGTATTGGTACTTTGGCTACTGACAGTTGCGTATACCCGCTGTGCTTTTACCGTATCTCCCCAGATCACTGTTAACGTTAGCGTTAACAATAACAAAAAACAATTTCTGCCTATGTTTTTTAAACTGAACAGCGTCATTTTGAGAGAGGTTTCAACTGTTTTACTAGCCTGAGGGCTGATAAAACAGCGTTTCTTTTAGGTTACTCAAACTTAATAGAGAATAGGGGTTTAACAGCTGTTCATATTGTTCATTCCTTAGCTGAGATCGCAGTGATTTATTCCTATTTGAAGTAAAAAAGCTTCGTTTTGCTGTCGTGTTATTAGTTATTTTGAAATATATTTCTTTTAATGATAATTAACTAAATGGCTTGGCACTTTTGTTAAACCATGCTTGGCATCTGCTGAGATTTTGGAACAGCGCAACACAATAAAATCGGATAGGGATTTGTTGTTTTTAAGGAGGGGAGTTGCAGGGGGATTCTGGTAAAAGGAAAGGCCGAATCATTATAAAAGATTCGGCCTTTCCAGCTTTTTAATACTACATCTTAGTGGTCTAATAATGCTGCGGCAGCATCATCTAAAAACCAGGTTACACTACCATCAACTGGTTTAATCAGTTGGGTAGGATATAATTTAGGGTTTTTCTTTTGATCTTCGATCACATGTTTTACAGCTTCAGCTTTATTCTCACCAAACACTAAAAACGCAATGTTTTTAGCCTTGTTGATTAGCGGAGCGGTAAAGCTAATACGGTAAGTAGACAATTTTTCTACGAATACAGAGTCTACTTCTACCTCTTTACTGTTCAGGATAGTGGTACCTGGAAACAGGGAAGCGGTATGTGCATCATCACCCATACCCAATAAAATCAGGTCGAAACAAAGGTCTGCTCCATCAAAATGTGCATTGATTGCTTTTGTGTATTCTATTGCGGCCTTTTCAGGAGCTAGCGTTGTATCCACATAGAAAATCTGGTTTGCAGGAATCTCCAATAAGTCAAGCATTGCTCTTTTTGCCATTAAGCCATTATAGCTTTCATGATCAGGCATTACATTTCGTTCATCGCCGAAGAAGAAATATACTTTAGTCCAGTCGATTTTATCTTTATAGGTTGTAGCCAGCGAGTGGTACAATTCTTTTGGAGAGTTACCCCCGGTGAGTACAAAATTGAAATAGCCTTGTTCTTCAATCGCTTTATTGGCGATAGCAACAATATAATCCACTAAATCCTGTTGTAATTCTTCCTGGGTTTTATAAATCAATAAGTTCATTCGTATTTGTTTTATTAGCTAAAAGGCTAATCCTAAATCGGTACAGACCGTATCAGGATTAGCCTCTTGAACATTGTTTATTTTATTTTTTTTATTCGTCTTTCAAAGGTAAAGTGAACCAGTGGAAGCCATCTCTGGCAATCAATGCTTCTGCATCTTCCGGGCCCCATGAATCTGCCGCATAATTAGGGAAGCTCAATGATTTTTTAGTTTCCCATGCATTTACAATTGGCATTAACAATTCCCATGCGCTTTCCACCTGATCTGCACGCATAAACTGCGTCTGATCACCAGTCATCACATCTAACAATAAGGTTTCATAAGCTTCTGGTGCTTGAGAAGTATAAGTGCCTTTATAGTCGAACACCATATCTACCGGGTTTAAAACCATGTCTAAACCTGGTCTTTTCGCCTGTACCTGTAAACGGATACTCATTTCCGGCTGGATACTAATGATCAGCCTGTTTTGCTGCCAATGTTCCGTTACTGCCGAAGGGAATACCTGATGTGGCACATCCTTAAACTGAATGGTAATCAATGAAGAAGTTTGGAACAAACGCTTTCCTGTACGTACATAGAAAGGAATTCCCTGCCATCTCCAGTTGTCTACGAAAAACTTAATTGCAGCAAAAGTTTCTGTATTAGAATCTGCAGCAACACCGGTTTCGTGTCTGTAACCTGGCACTTCTTTTCCTTCTACCCATCCTTTAGTATATTGTCCGCGGACCGTACTAAACCTGATGTCTTCCGGACTAAAAGGACGCATTGCTTTCAATACATCTACTTTTTTATTCCTGATCTCGTCTGCGTCAAAGTTAATTGGCGTTTCCATACCGATCAGACAAAGCAATTGTAACAGGTGATTTTGGATCATATCCCTTAGCGCACCCGCACTTTCATAGTAACCACCTCTTTCGCCAACACCCAATTGCTCTGTTACAGAAATCTGTACGTGATCAATATAAGTACGGTTCCATAGCGGCTCCAGGAAGGAGTTTGCAAAGCGGAAAGCCATGATATTTTGTACCGTTTCTTTACCTAGATAATGATCTATACGATAGATTTGTTTCTCTGTAAAGATGCTGGTAAGAATGGCATTCAGTTCTCTTGCAGTTTCTAAGTCTCTTCCAAAAGGTTTTTCAATTACGATTCTGCAATTGTCCTCATCACCTGCCAGTTCAAAATCAGAAAGGCATTTGGCGATCAATGGGAAAAGGTTAGGAGCTACTGCCAGGTAATAAAGTACCTGTGTAGTAGGGCCAAATTTCTCTTTAAACTTCTCGATATTAGCTTTTAAAACACCGAAAGTTTCTGGAGCTTCTACATCTACAGGACTATAAGAAATGTGTTCTGCAAATTTGCTCCACTTCTCCTCCTTCACCTTACCGGATCTGGAAAAGCTGTTTACACCGCCCATTAGTGTTTTTCTGAAGTCATCATCCGTAAGCTTCTTTCGGGCTGTACCAATAATCTCAAATTTTGCTGGCATAAAACCATCAGAATATAGATTGTAAAGTGCAGGCGCAAGTTTGCGCAAATTTAAATCACCGGTACCACCAAAAATGACGATTATGGTTGGATTGACGTTGATGCTTGTTTTCATTTGTGAAATTGTTGTATTAGTTCACTGGGTTATTTATAAGTTATTCTCGTTCCAGTTGGCGTGGAAAATACCTTCTTCGTCTGTACGTTCAAAAGTATGTGCGCCAAAGAAATCTCTCTGTGCCTGCGTTAAATTTAACGGCGAATTTGCTGTTCTTAACGAGTCATAATAAGTTAGGGCAGAAGCAAAACAAGGTACCGCAATACCATGGTTGATTGCAGTAACCACTACATTCCTGGTTCCCGGTAAAATATCTTTTAACTGTTGTTGGATACTTTCATCGGAGTATAAATGAGGAAGTGCAGGTTGTTTTTTATAAGCCTGATAAATATCTTCTAACAATACTGCTCTGATGATACATCCACCACGCCAGATCTGAGAGATCTCTTGCAGGTTCAGTTCATACTTAAATTCTATAGAAGCTTGCGCCAATAAATGCAAACCTTGAGCATAAGAAGTGATCATCGCAAAATAAAGCGCTTGCTCTAAATGTGCTTCAAACTCTTCTGTATTTTCTACTTTTTGCGAAGGATGCGGCAATGCCTCAGCAAGGGCAACACGTAAAGTTTTGAACTTAGAAAGATCTCTGGCACTTACAGATTCATTAATTGTCGGAATCGGCAATTGTAAGTCCATAGAAACCTGTGAAGTCCATTTACCAGTACCTTTAGATTTCGCCTGATCTTTGATCACATCAATCAGGAACCCACCGGTTTTTACATCTTTAACTTTGAAAATATCTTTCGTTACCTCTAGTAAAAACGACTTCAATCGGCCGTTATTCCATTTGTCGAAAGTGGCGTAAATCTGCTCATTGTTATAACCAAGGCTGTTTTTCAACAGGTCATAAGTCTCAGCAAGGATTTGCATTACGCTATATTCAATACCATTATGCACCATTTTCACGAAATGTCCGGAAGCACCAGGGCCGATATAAGCCACACAAGGATCACCGTTTACTTTCGCAGAAACTGCTTCAAGAATTGGTTTAACCGCATTGTAAGCTTCTTTATCACCACCAGGCATCATACTAGGACCAAATCTGGCACCTTCTTCACCACCAGAAATACCCATACCGAAGAAATGTAGTCCTTGCGCTGCAAGTTCTTCCGCTCTTCTGCTGGTATCTGTGAAATGAGAGTTTCCACTGTCAATGATCAGATCACCTTTATCCAATAATGGAACAAGTTCTTGAATTACACTGTCTACAATTGCACCTGCCGGTACCAAAAGAACGATTCTTCTTGGCAACTCCAAACTTTGGATAAAGTCTTCCAACACGGCAAAACCTTTCAATTGATGTGCTTTCCCATCCTCTTCCAGCTTCTTTAACATGTCAGGACTCTTGTCATAACCGGTTACAGAATAGCCATTGTCGGCCATGTTAAGCAATAAATTGCGGCCCATTGTGCCCAGGCCAATCATTCCTAAAGTGTACTTGTTCATTATTTGTTGTTGATTTTAGGGTGAGTAGTAAATACATGAAATTTCTCTTCCAGGTCCCATAACTTCGCACCACCCTTGATTCCGTCTTTATTGGAAACCAGTTTGATGTTAGGGTCTAATGAAAAAGTAATCTCTTTTGAATTGCCACCACCGATATATAGGGTGTCGTAATTAAATACGGTTTTATAAATTTCTATAATGCGTTGTAAGCGCTCATTCCATTCTTTTTTGCCAACTTTATTAAAGGCCTTATCGCCGATGTAATCGTCGTAGTCTTTATTTTTGCTGATGGGAAGATGGGCCAGTTCCAGGTGAGGGAGGAGGTCGCCATCGTATAACAATGCCGTACCAAAACCGGTACCTACTGTAAATACAATCTCAAAACCTTTTCCTGCTACAATGCCTAAAGCCTGTTGATCGGCATCATTAACCATACGTGCAGGTTTCCCAAAGGCATCGCTGATCTGCTGTGCAAGCGCTATATTTTTCCATTTGTTCTTTGCCAGATTAGGCGCAGTCAATACTACACCGCATTTCACATATCCAGGAAAACCAATGGAAATTTTAACAAATGACTGCTCCAGCTTTGAAGCCAGTTCCTTGATGCATTTGATGACTACTTCAGGATTAGAGTTTTTTGGCGTTGGAACTTTGGTATATTCAGAAAGGAGTTCCCCTTTAACATCTAAAATACATGCCTTAATGCTGGTTCCACCAATATCGATGGATAAAATGTTACTGTTTTTCTCTGCTGCAGGCATGTGTAATTGGTGTAAAAATAACCCGGGTGTACTAAGAACACTCAAAATAACAAAAAATCGACCATTTAAAGATGCTAAACCTCAATATAAAACAATAAAAAAACATTACTCCTGATCCAGGGACTGTTTAATCTCCGTGAAAAGTAAGCCGCTTCCACCTCCAAAGTGGTAGACCACAGGGATTTCCGGTCTGATTTTCTTCAATTGCTGTTCCAGTTCGTGTTCTGCTTCCGGTGCCAGGCCGGCACCCATCAATACGAGGTCAAAACCTTTAGTGCTAAAGCGGTTTAAAGCTTCCTCCGCAGAGGAGGCAAGCGTAGCGCTGAATTCCCCGGATTTCTCTATCAAACGTTTCAGTGTTTCCAGGATCCCGGGGTGACAACACATCACCAATATTTCTTTCTTTCTCATCGCTTAGTAGTTCATGGGAACTTCCATCAAGAGGATTTCGGCTTCCGTTAAGGTGTTTATCTCTAGGGAATTGATCTCCCATAAACCAAGACCATCGCGTTCCGCTAAATCCTGCCCATTTACCTGGATGGATCCTTTGATCACAAAAACATAAATTCCGTTTTCGGCATGCTTCAAGGGATGGTCGATTTTTAATCCGGCTTCGAACTCCCCAATATGAAACCAGGCATCCTGATAAATCCATACACCAGCATCATCCGGGTTAGGAGATAAGATCTGAATAAACTGATTGGGCAGTAAAGTAGTGTCATAACGTTCCTGCTGATATCTTGGCGTCACATTTCTTTGATTCGGAAAAAGCCAGATCTGTAGAAACTTTGCAGGATGTTGCTCGTCCCTGTTGTATTCCTGATGGTAAATTCCTGTTCCGGCACTCATCACCTGGATCTCTCCGGGTTCTATCACCGCCACATTGTGCATGCTGTCTTCGTGCTTTAATGCACCTTCGAGTACAATGGAAATGATCTCCATATTGTCGTGCGGATGTTCCCCAAATCCGGTCCCACCATCAATGTAATCGTCGTTTAATACCCTCAATGCGCCAAACTGAATGCGCTCCGGATTATAATTCCCTCCAAAACTAAAAGTCTGAAAACTCTTTAACCAACCATGGTCTGCAACGCTGCGGCTGTTGGCTTTATGTAATACGCTCTGTGCCATAATTTCTATGCTTAAATCAATTGAAATACCAGCGATCTGGCTTGTTCAATTTCTGCTTTACTAATCGTGTGTACTCTTCCTGGATAAATGCTTAGGGTAACTTGCGCATTCATCTCTTCTAATATCTTTTTACTTTCATTTACCCGGGATACCGGAACGTGTGGATCAGGGTCTCCGGTGCTGATGAACACAGGTGTCTGCTCGAAATCTCCGGAATAGTTGGACAGCTCCAGCTGTTCGCCAATTAATCCACCTGTGAATGCAACGGCACCTCCATATTTCGCTGCATTTCTGGCAATGAATTCTAAAGTCAGACAAGCTCCCTGTGAAAACCCCACAAAGAAGATTTTGTTTTTAGGAATTCCCTTTGCCTCAATGTCTTCGGTTAATTCCTTGATGATCGTTAAAGCACTGGATAGTGCCGGCTCATTGTCCTGAACTGGCGCCATAAAGCTATAAGGATACCAGCTGTGATTTGTGGCTTGTGGGGCAAATAATGCTGCATCATTTAGCTGTAAATGTTGATTTAAGGAAATGATATCTGCTGCGGATGCCCCGCGGCCGTGTAAAAATATGATCGCTTTATCTGCCGAACCAATAGGTTGTCCGGCAGAAATAATGTCTTTTTTATGTTGATACATCTTAATCTAATTTTGGTAAAATACCTTCAATGATCGCGCGGTTACTTTCGTATTGTGCAGGTAGTTTCAAATGACTACCTAATTCTTCCAGAGGCTCGTCAATAGTAAAACCTGGATTGTCTGTTGCCAATTCAAAAAGCACGCCTCCTGGTTCGCGGAAATACAAAGAGTAGAAATAATTACGGTCGATTTTTTCCGTAATGTTCATGCCCAGCTGAACCAGCTGATCTCTGAAATACATCAAAGTCTCTTCGTCTTTCACCCTAAAGGCTACATGGTGTACAGAACCACCTGCCACATGTCCGATGGCTTCACCCGGTGCTTCTACTAAGTCTACAATCGCGGCATGAGCCACTGCATCGGTAACGAAACGCGCACGGTTCACTTCCTGCGTTAATAAACGGTAACCAAATACACCGGTTAAAATTGCTGCAGTTGCCTCCATTTTATTGCTGGTAATGGTGATGTGGTGAAAGCCATGTGTAGCATGTGCTTTTGTCACTTCCTTAGTTTCCCATTGTGGCCTGCTATCTGGTGTTTGTGCTTCCGTTAACTCAAATTTCAATCCGTCAGGATCTAAGAAAGTCAAGTACCTTTCCCCGAATTTTACTGCGGGTTTATTATAGATGACATTGTTTTCTTCGAATCTTTTTTGCCAGAAATCAAGACTGCCGGCAGGAACACTATAGCCAATCTCAGTCACCTGTTTGGTGCCACGGCGGCCAGTGCCAATTCCTTCCCATGGGAAGAATGTTAAAATACTACCTGGGTTGCCATGTTCATCACCATAATAGAAGTGATAAGTATTTGGATCATCAAAATTAACGGTCTTTTTAACCAACCTTAATCCCAATACCCGGGTATAAAAATCATAATTTTTCTTAGCATTTCCTGCGATTGCAGTGATGTGGTGAATTCCTAAAATTTCTTTTTTCATGGCTCAATTGTTAAATTACAATACAAATTTAAGGACTTGGATTTCCCTGGATCTTATCATATCGTAAGAAATACTTTTTTTGATTATCTTTAAGGAGAGGAAAACATAAAACCTGCAATAGATGTTAATCAATGTCATGAAAGTTTCATAACTGACTATTGGGGGGTAAATGTTCAGGATTCCTCCCTAAGTTTGCGAACTTATAAAAACGAATTGCCATACGATGAAAAAGAATTTTATCTCCAATTCTTCGGAATCTATCCGAATGTTCAAGAGTCCACTTTTAGAAAGTTTATCGAAAATTCCTTATTTCGTGCCTCTGATTGTGTATGTTCCGGTGATCCTGTATTTCTGCTGGCAGGCAGTGGTACTCAATGATGTACTTACGGCAATTGGTCATATCTTACTGGGACTTTTCATCTGGACGCTAACAGAGTATGTATTGCATCGTTTTGTATTTCATTTTTACCCGAAATCTGAATGGGGAAGAAGAATTCATTTTATCTTCCATGGCGTACACCACGATTACCCGAATGATGCCCAAAGATTGGTGATGCCGCCTTCAGCAAGTATCCCTTTGGCTGCAGCTTTTTATTTCCTATTCCGGGCGATCTTCCCTATAAATATGTTGGATGGTTTCTTTGCCGGCTTTATTATGGGCTATTTGTTTTACGATATGACTCATTATATGTTGCACCATGCTAAATTCAGTAATCCTTTCTGGAAAAAGTTAAAGCAACACCATATGTTGCACCATTACGACGATTCCACTAAAGGTTATGGGGTGACTTCTGATATTTGGGACAAAGTATTTGGTTCTGAGTTAACTAAATCCGGTTCAGGTACTCATGCCAAAAAAGCTTAACGTTTTGGCAATTAACACAAACTTTATATTTTAAATTCCTGCGTTCTTTGAATTGGCCAGCATATTTTTTAATGGCTGAACCAATTTATAAACACGCAGAATGAAAACAAAAGTTTTAAAGGGCAGGATACTGACTAACCTAATGGGCGTCTTTGCCTGTACTGCTCTTGCCGGTTTACCACAAAAAAGTGCCGCACAAATCTTTACGGATAAGAATTATGTCAAGATCAGTCCAACAGATACGGAAGCTGATATCATTAGAAAAGCAGCGAATGTAACTCCGGCTCCAAGGCAACTTCGTTGGCAACAATTGGAACTTACCGCCTTCATTCATTTTGGGATCAACACCTTTACCAATAAGGAATGGGGGGATGGCTCCGAAGATCCTAAGATTTTTAATCCTGAGCAACTGGATACCCGTCAATGGGTAAAAGTGTGTAAGGATGCAGGTTTTAAGCAGGTGATCTTAACCGCAAAACACCATGATGGTTTCTGCTTATGGCCAAGTAAGTATACCGAACATTCGGTAAAAAATAGTCCATGGAAAAACGGGCAAGGTGATATTGTCAAAGAAATGGCTGCCGCCTGTAAAGAGTTTGGCATTGGTTTCGGAATTTACCTTTCTCCATGGGACCGCAATTCTCCTTATTTCGGGAGTATGGCATACAATGATTATTTCATCAATCAACTCACAGAATTGCTTAGCCAGTATGGGCAAATTGATGAGGTATGGTTTGATGGTGCCAATGGCGAAGGACCTAGCGGAAAAAAACAAGTTTATGAATACAACAGGTGGTATAACCTGATCCGTAAATTACAACCTAAAGCTACGATTGCCGTTTCCGGCCCGGATGTGAGGTGGGTAGGTACAGAAACAGGTTATGGTAGAGAAATGGAATGGAGTGTGGTTTCTGCGGATCAAATGCGCAATGAAGACATCGCCGAAAACTCTCAAAAAGCAGCAGAATTTGCGCCAAAAGATATGATGGCCAACGATCTGGGCAGTAGAAAGGTGATCAGCAAAGCGAAAAGCCTGGTATGGTATCCTGCAGAAATAGACGTATCTATCCGTCCGGGATGGTTTCATCACCCGGAAGAAAATGATAAAGTGAAAAGCCCGGATAAATTAATGGACATCTATTACAGTTCCGTTGGTCGTAATGGGGTGTTGCTATTGAATATCCCACCCGATAAACAAGGGTTAATCAATCAAAGTGATGTCAATGCACTCAAAGGTTTCAAAAAGCAACTTGAAGAGACCTTTGCCAATAACGTATTGAAATCCGCTAAGCCCGTTGGCGCCAATGCGAAGAAAACAGCAGTTTTATTTGATGGTAAAGATGGTACTCATTGGAAAATGAATACTAAGGCTGGCCCATATGTATTGGAGTTTAAAATGGATCAGCCGCAGACATTTGATGTTCTTGCCCTACAGGAGAACCTGCAAATCGGACAAAGAATAGAATCCTTTATATTAGAATACAAAGAAGGGGAGATCTGGAAGAAAATTACGGAAGGAAGCACCGTCGGATATAAACGTTTATTGCGTTTTCCGGCCGTTACCGCCAATGAAGTCAGGCTACGCATTCTCTCTTCCAGACTTGAACCAGCACTAGCTGAAATAGGATTATACCTGCGTCCAGGCTCAGCGACAAAATAAAATACCTTTTTATCTAATTGAATAAAAAACAATACAGATCGACTATGGTAAACGGCTTGTAATGCAGATTGACAGGGGCTTCGGTTAGGGTTGGGAAAGAGCAATACCTAGCCATAGTTAATTTATCCAAGAGTTAAAAAAGCAAAGATATAACACATGAAAAGATTGATTTTTTCTGCATTAAAAATTTCAGCGTATTCGCTTTTAATCTTTAATACAGTGCTTGTAAAAGCGCAAACGGCAGGTCAAAGCTCCAAGGTTTGGCCAAGCGCAACAACCAGTCTTGCGAAACAGGATTGGTTGCTGAATAATTCCGCTTATCCCGCCAAAATATATGCTGTTCCGGAAAAAAAAGAACTGGTGTTAGATAATGGCTTGCTGAAAAGAACTTTCAGAATCAGTCCGGATGTGGCCTGTGTAGATTTCCTCAATCAGATTACCGGTCAGCAGTTGTTAAGAGCAGTGAAGCCGGAAGCAAGATTGATTATTGATGGGAAAAATTACAATGTAGGGGGCTTATATGGACAAAAGGAAAATGCCTATTTACTGCCTTCCTGGATCGCCGACTTTAAAGCCGGAGACAGTAGTTTTCATTATGTTTCGCACCAGATTACGGAGTTAAAACCTTTCCTCAACTGGAAAACAAAGATGTGGGCAGGGAATAAAAATCAAGCAGCAGGGAAAGTGCTTTCCTTTACCTACCAATCTGATTTGCCAGCCTTGAAAAATATCGAGGTTCAGGTAAATTATGCCATTTATGATGGACTACCTTTAATCACCAAATGGTTAAACATAAAGAACAATTCTGGAAAAACGCTACAGTTGGATCAGGTAGTCAATGAGGTATTGGCTGTAGTGGAGGAGGAAAGTGCGGTAGTTGGTGCGTCTTCCCTCGACAATACCACTGCCCGTGGTATGAAAGTTCCGCAGGGGATTTATCTGGAAAGTAATTTCGCATTTAACAATGCAATGCGTTACCCGATCAGCGACCAAAGTACGCATTGGAAGATCGATAAATCTTATACTTCACAAGTAAATTACGATTTCAATACGCCTTGTTTATTGGAGGTGCATCCCAGCAGAAATATTGGTGTTCAGTTAAAAGCTGGAGCTAGTTTTCAATCTATCCGTACCAACGAGTTGTTGATGGACAGCTACGATAGGGAAAGAAGGGGACTAGCGATCCGAAAAATGTACCGGATCACTATGCCATGGACTACCGCAAATCCAATATTCATGCACCTGGTGAGTAAAAATGATCAGGAGGTTCGTACTGCAATTGATCAATGTGCCGCAACAGGTTATGAAGCATTGATTTTGAGCTTTGGCAGTCATTGCAATATGGAAGATACGACCGCCACCAATATCAATAAATGGAAAACACTGACTGATTATGCGCATGCTAAAGGGATTTTTATAGGCAGCTATTCTTTGTTTAGCTCCCGAAAAATCAGTGATGCAGATGATGTGATTGATCCTAAAACCGGGAAACCCGGAGGTGCATTTTTTGGAAATGCACCTTGTTTTGGAAGTAACTGGGGACTGGGATACCTGAAAAGTTTGAAAACCTTTATGAGCAAAACCGGTTTCGATATTTTTGAAAATGATGGGCCATACCCTGGAGATGTTTGTGCTTCAACCAGTCATCCAGGTCATGAAGGTCTAGAAGATTCGCAATGGAAGCAGATGGAATTGCAAAAAAGCCTGTACCGTTGGTGCAATGAGCAGGGGATCTATGTCAATGCACCAGATTGGTATTTCATGGATGGTACCAATAAAGTTGGAATCGGTTATAGAGAGGTGAATTTTTCCCTTTCTCGTGAACAACAAATGATCTTAAACCGTCAGAATATTTTTGATGCAACCTGGGATGAGATTCCATCGATGGTATGGGGTTTTGTACCCTTAACAAAATACCAGGGTGGAGGACCAGAAGCGGTATTGGAACCTTTAAAGGATCACCTCAAAGATTATGAACAATTGATGATGCAGTATTACGGTGCCGGAATTCAGGCCTGTTACCGCGGTCCGAGGTTGTATGATACAGAAGAAACCAAGCAAACCGTTCTCAAGGTGATCGATTGGTACAAAGAAAACCGGGATATTTTAAATTCCGATATCCTCCATTTGCGTAGAGCAGACGGCAGAGATTGGGATGGCCTGATGCATGTTAATCCTAAACTGAATACTAAAGGGATGATTTTAGTATATAATCCACTCAAAGAAGAAATTCGTAGAGAACTGAAAATTCCAATGTATTATACCGGTTTGAAAAATACAGCAAGTGTAACTGTGCAAAACGGAACATCGAAAAAATATACACTAGATCGGGAATATAACATCCTTCTTCCTGTAGTCATGAAGCCGGAAAGCTATACCTGGATAAAAATAAAAGAATAACAGGAAGATCTGTAACTTTCCAAGCAAGAGATTTATGGCCACATAAAGCAATTGAGATTCCTGAAAAACAGAAAGCTGCTATCTTAGCTCAGATAACCGAAGTATTTTGGTTAAAAAAGATAAACTAGAGTTTAAATACCTTCCTTCGTCAATCTCCATTTGACAAATCGCCCTGCTTTTTGCAGGGCGATTTATAAGCTAAAGTCAAGATAATAATGCCCCGATTGAGACTTATGTTCTTTTTAGTTCATTTAATTTTGCAATCCCCATAAGTGGGTAAAATTAAAACACCTTGATATACAGTTGTTTGAATAAAAAAATTGCAATGAACATCAATTATTTTACTATCGTTACAATAATATTCCATTTATCTATATTAGCTTTGCTCCCAAACTGATATTTTTTTGTAAGGTATTGACTTTCCAATATGTACAAAAAAGCAAATGCCTTATTGTTCAATATTGTTGTATTCTATATGTTTCCAGTAAAGAAAAGAGAACCACAGCGCTATATAAAAAACCATAGTCCTGGGGATGCGGTGCTACAGAAGTGTGCATTGATCTCTGGGTATCCTTAAATAGGATAATGAATCAAAAATGAATGAATTTTTAAAGCCCATGGACTGTAATAGGTTCATCTGGGCTTAAACCTATATTATCACGATCTATTTTAACAATACCGTAATCTCATGAATAAAACAGTTAAGCAATACTCCATGCTTATTGGGTTGCTATTTGCATTTGGTGCAAAAGCTCAGGTAGGAATAGGTACTAACGTACCAGATGCCAGTGCGCAACTTGAAGTACTTTCTACTTCAAAAGGTTTACTTATTCCAAGACTCTCCCTTATTCAACGTGAAGGGATCAATAACCCTGCCAATGGTCTATTGATTTATCAGACAAATAATCTTCCTGGTTTTTATTATTACAACAATGGCCAATGGCAAAAATTGGTAAATAGCTCAGAACTAGGTGCTGGCGGTGGTACAGGAAGTAACGGGAATACCATTTTAAGTGGTACTACAGCACCTTCACCAATTGTTGGTGCCAATGGGGATTTTTACCTTCATTTAGGTACGAACAGCCTGTATGGACCGAAAACATCCGGTGCATGGCCTAATAACGGAATTTTATTAGTTGGCCCGAAAGGTGATAAAGGGGAAAAAGGCGATCCGGGGATTCCGGGGAATTCTTTACCGGGTACGGGGAAAACTGTCACTTCATCGGGAACAATTGCCATCGGTAATGGAAAAGACGCGGTATTAACCGACCTTACTTTGGACCTGGCAGATAATGCGGTAACTTCTGTTAAGATCGCAGATGGGACAATTGCAAACATCGATTTAGATAAAAAGAACATCCCATTAAGTGGTTTCGGCGCTGCGGCAAAGAACGTTTCTATGGGTGGTTTCAAACTGACCAATTTATTAGACCCGACCAATAATCAGGATGCGGCAACTAAGAAATATGTAGATGATAAATTAGCTGGAGCCGGGGCTGGGGTTTTACCTGTTTTGAGCTTCGATAATATGTATAACCTGTCTATTAAAGGCAGCAATACCGTGAGCTTATCCGATTTAAACCAAAGTTTAAGTCTGGAAGGAACCGTACTTTCTATCTCAGGACCAAGACAAAGTCGTGTAGACTTAAGTGGTTTAGTAGGTAATGGTGGCGGTTCAGGTGGAAGTGGCACGGTAAAAACAGTTTCCGTAGTTTCTGCAAATGGATTAACAGGGTCGGTAACAGATCCTTCGATCAGTCCTTCAATTACTTTAGGGACTTCTATTGCTGCTCCGGTATTAAAAGGAGAGCATGGTGCGATTGCAGCGGCAACTACCACAGGTGCAGGAAGTACCGTAGTATTGGCTGATGGCCCGACTTTAAAAGACCCAATCATTAATGGCGTTATAACGGGTAACTTAAATGGTACTGCAACTAATGTAACTGGTGTAGTCGGAATTGCTAATGGTGGAACTGGTGCTACAACAGTGGCTGGGGCGATTAAAAACTTAGGTTTAGATGGGATTTTATTTGGCAATACACCAATCACCGGAGATACCAAAACAAAAATCACCTACGATGCTAAAGGACTGGTAACGAAAGGGGAGGATGCAAGTACTGCGGATATCAAAGAATCTGTAGATAAAAAATATGTAAGCGATGCTCAGTTAACTACGCTAAAAAATACAACGAATATCAATACCGGTGATCAGATTGCAATAGATGTTCCTGTAACTCCAAAAGGAGCTTTGTCTGCCAACAACGTGCAGGCTGCACTGGAAGAACTGCAGGCAAAAATCACCACCTCTGCAGGTGGCGGATTAACCGGCGTGAAGCACGATGCCACCTTAACAGGTGATGGAAATGCCACTAACTTAGGTTTGGCTGATAGAGCGGTGACTTTCGCTAAAATGGCTGATCTTTCCAGCAATACCTTAATCGGTAGAACTTCAGCTGGAACAGGTAGTCCGGAAGTAGTAACTTTAGGTACTGGGCTTTCTTTAAATGCAGGTGTGATTTCGGTAGATAATCCGGATGCTACTACAACGGCTAAAGGGAAATTGCAGCTGGCAGGAGATTTAACTGGTACTGCTGATTTACCTCGTATTGCCGACAATGCCATCACTTCTTCGAAGATCAAAGACGGTGCCGTATTGGACGATAAAATTGCCAGTGTGAGTGGTTCTAAAGTAACTGGAAACATCTCCGGAAATGCAACCAATGTTAGCGGAATCGTAGGCATCGTAAATGGTGGTACAGGAGCAAACACTCCAGATGGTGCAAAGAAAAACCTTGACCTGGATAAGGTAACGAATACCAGTGATGCTGATAAACCAGTAAGTATAGCTACTGGATTGGCGCTGGCATTAAAAGAAGATAAAATCAATAAAAGCCTGGATATCGCAGCTGATGCGACTTCTGATGTTTTATATCCAAGTGTAAAAGCCACTAAGACTTATGTGGATGATAAAGTAAGAGAAGCAGTAATTGGTGCAGGTGGTGTGCCTGACGCTTCTACCACAGTGCTTGGTAAGATTCAATTGGCTGGTGATTTAAGCGGTACCGCAACCAACCCAACGATTGCAAACAATGCAATTGTGACTGCGAAAATTAAAGATGCAAATGTAACGGACCCTAAAATTCTTTCGGTAAGTGGATCTAAAGTAACGGGGAATATTCCTGGAAATGCAGCCAATGTAACTGGTGTAGTAGGTGTCGCTAATGGCGGTACAGGCGCAAGTACAGCTGCAGATGCAAAAATTGCCTTAGGATTGGGCAATGTAGACAATACCAGCGATGCCAATAAACCAGTGAGTACCTTGGTTAAAGCAGAACTGGATAAAAAAATCAACCTGACAGAAAAAGCGGCAAATAATGGCGTGGCTACATTAGACGGAACAGGTAAGATTCCAAGCAATCAGATTCCTGCGATGTCTTTCAGCTCTGTTGACGTGGTAGATACCCAGGCAAAAATGCTGGCACTAACTTCTGCAGTTGTAGGTAGTACCGTGATCAGAACAGATCAGAGTAAGAGTTATGTGTTGAGAACAACACCAGCCTCAGTATTGGGGAACTGGGTAGAAATTCTAACCCCATCTACTGCTCCGGTTCAATCGGTAAATGGACAAATTGGAGTAGTTACCTTAACTAAATCTGATGTACAGTTAGCTAATGTAGACAATACCAGTGATGCCGCTAAACCAATCAGTACATTGACTGCTGCGGGATTATTGTTAAAAGAAGATAAAACGAATAAGAGTAATAGCTTCACATTAGACGGTACTTCTACTGTGAAATATCCAAGTGTTAAAGCGGTTAAAGATTACGTAGACGGTGCTGTGGTAAGTGGGGGGGTATCTCCGGCTACAACCAGCACACAAGGTATCCTTAAATTGAGCAACGACCTTGGCGGTACTGCAGATAATCCTACAGTAGTTTCGGTAGGTTCGGCTACAGCGGCTAATATTGTCAGTTCAACAGCGGCAGTAATTGGAGCAAGTACTGGGGCTACGCCAAACAGCCTTGTGAAAAGAGATGCTTCAGGAAACTTCGCCGGAAATTTAACGGGAAATGCAACTACGGCTACTACAGCCGCTTCGGCTACTACGGCGAGCAGATTGGCTCCGGGAAGTAAAATTAATGGCGTACTTTTTACAGGTGCGGCTGACATTAACCTGCCTTCTACTGCAGATCCTTTAAAACAAGATAAAGATCCAAACCTGACTGCCCTGGCAGGTTTAGCCGGCAATGGTATTGTGGTGAAAACAGCTGCAGGTGCAGCCACTACACGCATGATCACAGGATCTGTTTTAACCGTTACCAATGGTGATGGTATCAATGGCAATCCTCAAATCGCATTGCCAAATACAGCAGTTGCTGCAGGAAGTTATACTTCTGCAAATATTACTGTAGATGCACAAGGTAGGATCACTGCTGCTGGAAATGGTTCAGGTGGTGGCGCTGCTTATACCTTACCAGTTTCTACCACTACCGTTCTTGGTGGTGTAAAAGCAGGAGCAGGTGTAGCTATTGACGCTACCGGTGTGATCTCAACTAAAACAGATTTAAGTTATGTAGCTGATCCGGCAAATGGAACAATCAAAAGTACGATTGGTGCAACTACCGGTACCTCGGCAGTAATTCCTGCCGGTTCGATCTCAGCAGCAAGTTTAATGCTGCCTGGTGATAAAAGTAAACTCGATAAAATGCCGGTTATTACAACGGCTGATAAAGATAAAATACTAACGGTTAATTCTGCAGGAACAGCCGCAACATGGCAACCAGCACCAACTGGTGGCGGTGGCGGTGGTAGCAATATCAACGGCGGATACCAGGTATATCATCCGGGAGGAAATGGAGGTACTAATATCTTTGTTCGCGCTACAGGTCCGGGAGTAACATACAACAGGACTGCAGATAAAATCACAATTGTGATCCCTGACGGAGTATTTGTGAACTATATGAAAATCTCTCTTATCCCATCTGACTTTGGTGGGCCGGGTGCTAAACTATACTTTAAAATCACAGATGAGTCTACCACTAACCTGATCAATAGAGGAATTGAGACTTTGGTTGTCCCAGCCATTACTATTGGAGATCGCGCAGTAGTTTCGCCTATTGTATCTCCGGTAATTTCACCGGGTATTGGTGGTTATGCACTGACTATTGAAGGTCACTCGAATGGAGTTCTTGATTTTAATTTGAATGGATGGAGTAGTCACCAGATGCCAAATGGTGTATTTATTATGCTAAGGTTTTAATCATGAACAATATTAGAATTTTTCTGCTATCTCTTTTATTGGGCTTTGTCTTTTTCAAAAGTCAAGCCCAGACGATGAGACAATTTAATGGTAAGTTTTCAATTGTTGAGGTAAATTATTTAGCTCAGGGAGAATATAAGATTCGGGGAAATTTTAGTGATGATACGTATACTTACAGTGCGATTGATGCTAAGATAGGTGACCGGATCATGGACATGTCGGGTAGCTCTTATCAGATCATCTCTTTAACCGTTAGTGGTACTGAAATTACTGCACATACAAAATCACTCGAAAATGTGGATGGAAAACTGGGACTAGGATTGATCTTTAGACCCAGTCCAAAAGGATATCCATTGATCACTCAGGAAACGCCGGGGATTGTGCTATTTAATGCGCTAAATACCGCAACATTATCTATCGATGCCAGTATTCCAAATTATGCCTCAGGTACCAGTCTTCCTGTAGTTACCGTTAAAGAGGGGGATGTGGTTTCGCTGATCCCTGACAATAAAATTTATAAATTAACAGTTAAGGGCTGGCAGTTGTTGAATGCTGATAACATCCCTGTGGATTACTCCTCACCGGTAAGTTCTGCTCCCCCAGGAAACAAAGGGGATGTTCTTAAATCTTATTGGGATGATAAGTTTTACCTGTTTAATGGTACAGGCTGGGTGGCTGTTCCTGAATCAACGTCATTACCTACACTACCGAATTTTGGAGATGTTTACTTTGATACCAGTCAAGGTAAACTGTTTATGTTTAGCGATGGCAAATGGTTAAATATTAGTAGCGCTTCTATTCCTGGAGGCCCGGGAACAGAGTTGCCAAAGCTGCCTAAACCCGGAGACATGTTCTTCAACACTGATCTGAACATATTGTATGTTTATGACAATACCAATAAATGGGTGGAGGTATCAACCAATGGTTCTACACCATCAGCAACTACTACTCCAGACCCGGTAGCAACCCGTATTAAAGAAGGTTCTCTATTTTATAATAGTACCGATCATAAGCTTTATGTATACAATGGAACAGGTTGGATTCCGATGGACAATGCGCTTAAAACCGGTCATATTTATGTAGGTAACAACTCCAATTTAGCGACCTCAGTTCCATTAACTGGAGATGCGAAAATTACCACAACGGGTAAGCTGACGATTCTTGATCTCGCAATTACAGATGAAAAGTTAGACAAATCAAATATTCCATTGAGTGGCTTTGCCAAACCAATGGACAATATTTCTATGGGTGGATATAAGGTAGCGGATTTGTCGCCACCTTCTGCAGCTGCAGATGCAACCAATAAGGAATATGTAGATAATCTATTCAGTACTCCAGGTTCACTCGCCTTACCAAAGGATAATTTATTTGTTGGTAATACTTCGGGGAAAGCGGTGGCAGTACATAAAAATACCATCCCAATTTCTGGCTTTGATAGAGCATACAGTAACCTATCTATGGGTACAGCACTTACAGGCCCATACTTCAGGATTGTAAATCTTGGAGAACCTGCAGAAGCTCAGGATGCGGTAACGAAAAACTATGTAGATACCAGAGCGATTTCTGCCAATAATATCGTGCTGACTAAAGGATTTATGTTTGTAGGTAACGATGTAAATACGGCTAGTGGGATCGCAAAAACTGCAATTCCATTGAGTGGTTTTGCTCCAGCAGCTGCAGATATTTCTATTGGTGGCTTTAAATTAACCAATGTTCTTGATCCCATTGCTGCACAGGATGCCGCAACTAAGAAATATGTGGATACAAGAACGATCAATCCTTCAAGTCTTAATTTAACTAAAGGCAATCTTTTTGTGGGTGACGCTACAGGGAAGGCTGCCGATGTGTTGCAAAATACCCTTTTATTGAGTGGCTTTGGAGCGCCAAATGCCGATATCTTAATTGGTGGTTTTCTTTTGAAAAATCTTGGACTTCCTGTTGAGGATGCGGATGCAGTGAACAAAAAATATGTAGATGATCTTTTTAAAACACCTTCATCTATCCTCGGACTACCTGTGCAAAATATGTTCTTAGGAGATATAAATGGAAAAGCAATCCCTACTCCGAAAAGGAACATCACTTTTAGTGGCTTTGCAAAAGCAGCTGAAAATATTGCAATGGGTGATGCAACCAAACAATACAACATTAACTTTTTAGCAGATCCGGTATCTGCTCAGGATGCAGCAACTAGAAACTATGTAGATACCAAGCTTTCTAATCCTAGCTCTTTAACATTGTCAGCCGGTCATATCCTGGTTGGAGATGCTGCAAATAAAGCAGAGCCAATTTTGAAATCAGACATTCCATTGAGTGACTTTGGACCTGCAAAAGCAAACATCTCTTTTGGAGATGGGACCACTAATTTCAAATTGATTAACCTTGCTGATCCGCAGACTGCGCAGGAAGCCGCAACAAAAGCCTATGTAGATTCGAAAACTGCAGGAACAGGGCTTCCTTCTTTGGCACTAGGAAACTTCTTTATTGGTGATGCCTTAGGTAAAGCTTCGGAAATTGCTAAAACAGCAATTCCATTAAGTGGTTTTGCTGCTGCAGGAGCAGATGTGGCAATGGGTGGTTTTAAATTAACGGGTCTTTCAGAACCGGCAGCGGCAACAGATGCGGCGACTAAAGCCTATGTAGATTCCAAGACTTCTAAAACACCTCAAGAACCAACAGCACCTACAGGAGCGGTTGCCGGAGATACTTATTATAACACGACTGATCAACATTTATATGTGTACAATGGAACCGAATGGATTCCAATGGACAATAAACTGGCTGATGGAAATCTATATGTTGGAAATGCAAAAGGTATCGCTACCTCAACCCTTAAAACTGCAGTTCCATTAAGTGGATTTGGTGCAGCAGGAGCAGATGTGCTGATGGGCGGATTTAAATTAAGTGCTGTAGCAGATCCTGCCTTAGCACAAGATGCCGCAACAAAAAACTATGTAGATACCAAAACATTTACACCAAACGCGCTTCAACTGAAGCAGGATTATTTCTTTGTGGGTGATGTCAATGGCAAAGCTTCAGAAATTGCAAAAACAGGAATTCCATTAAGTGGTTTTGCTGCAGCAGGAGCAGATGTCCTGATGGGTGGATTTAAAATCAGCAATCTTGCTGACCCGGTTAGCGAACTGGATGCGGTGAACAAGAAATCCCTGGATGCAGGTTTAACGGCAGCAGCGGCTGCGGCAAAAGACAACCTGGGTAACCATACTGCAACGGAGAATATCAAACTTGCTGCATATGCAATCAGTGCCGATGGTGGCGCAAATAAAGGGATCAGTTTTGAAGCAGATGGAAGTGCGATTTTTGCACAGAGTATGACCATCCGTCAGAACTTTTACACCCCATCAGACCGTAGGTTAAAAGACCATATCGAAACCCTGAGTTCAACACTTCAAAAGATTGACCAGATCAGGGGAGTAAGGTTCGAATATAAAGACCAGACTAAATATGCTGCAGGACCAAAAATCGGTGTCATCGCTCAGGAATTGCAAAAAGTATATCCTGAAATGGTGACCCAAGGGAAAGATGGTTTTCTGAAAGTAGACTATACCCAGCTTACAGGAATCCTGATCCAGGCGGTAAAAGAACAACAAAAAGAAATCGAGGAATTGAAAACGCGAATGAATCAGCAACAGGAGCAAATTGATCAGATCCTTAAAAGATTAAAATAATTCGTAATAAAGAATTGAAGCCATAATGATAACCATTAATCCATTTAGAAATGTAGCGCTGATCACTGCCTTAACAGGCATGATGTCTCTCGCTGCAAATGCACAGGATGTCAGTTTAAAAATACATTTATCCGGAGTAGCCAAAAGTAAGATCAGCTTACTTTCCCTAACCGGGCCATCTATTAAAACGGTAGTAGAGCATCCTTCAATTAACAAAGGACAAACGGCAACATTGAGCATTCCAAAAGCACTGCTGCCAGCAGAATTTGTATTGCGTTTTGATTTTCAGGAACAGGAAAGCAGCAACCCTTATCCTGCCGAAAAACACATTTTTATTAATGATCAGAACCTGGAATTATGGGTAAAACCAAAGGCGCTAACCAATCCGGATAGTACTTATTTCCAAAAAGACGAAAGGGAAAATACGCTGATGACCCGCTTCGCAATGGAGAACTTCAAGAAAAGAGAACAGCTGGGTTTATTGCAGAACTTCCTGATGAACTATGATCAGCCAAGCGCTAAATTCTTCCAGTTAGGAACTACAGAATATGATGGCAGAAGAGCGGAATATAACGCCTGGATCGCTGCGCAAACCGCACAATATAAAAGCAGCTTTGTGAGCAATACATTCGTCTTCCAGCACATTCCACCCATCGTTTGGAACGGTACGGAAACTGACCGCTTAAACAGTGCCATTGCCCATTATTTTGATGGAATGAATTTCAAGAATCCAGCCATCCTTAAAACCAATGAGATCAAGGAATGGATGAATAAATATGTAAACATTTATGGTTCCATGTCTACAACTATCGCACTCCGTGATTCACTGTTTACCCTCGCCGGAAAACGAGCCATTGAAAAAGCAAAACTGGGAGACCCTCAGGTTTACGGTTGGATGGTAGACTATTTCTATAACGGATTTGAAAGTTTCAACATGACTGCCGGTATTAAAATGCTGGAGCCTTACCTGAACGATCCCTTATGCCAAACCAGCAAGAGAAAAGCAATTGAGCAACGTTTGAAAGGGATAGAGACCTTAACGGTAGGTTCCGTAGCGCCTAACTTCAATTGGAGTTTAGCCTCCGGTAAAAGCGTTCCTTTTCATGATTTCAAGACAGAAGCCAAGTATAAACTGGTGCTGTTCTGGTCGGCAGATTGCCAGCATTGTAAAGAGTTGATGGAGCAGTTGCATCCCTGGTATCAGGACGCTGCAAAGAAAGAAATGATGGATGTTTTTGCCATCAGTCTGGATGAAACGGAAACGGAAATCCCTGCCTGGGAAAAAGCAAAAGTTAACCTGAGTTCCTTCAAACATAAAAGAGCAGAACAAGGGATCAGAAGCCCGGAGGCTGCTGCATACTTTGTGCTGTCTACACCAACAATGGTGCTTGTAGAAGCGAAGACAAACAAAATAGTAGGCTTGCCGGAAAATCTGGCACAGTTGGAATCAGAAATGAAATAATAACCCGGCAAGGGGTATAAAACACAAAATAATGAAGAAAATAATCTCATCACTTGTCCTCAGTTTTCTGCTTTTACAAGGCTTAATCCTGAAGGCGCAGTTAAAGGTGAACTCGGAAGGTCTTTTTATTCAGAATGGAACGGTATTCAGTACAGATGGATTAACACTGGTACCTACCAACGACTGGAGTATAAACAACATTACCATTAGCAAACAGCCTAATGTGGTCATCTTTCCAAAGTTCAATAGTATCCAAAGGATGTACAGATTCAGCAGAGCGGTAAACTTTGAAGGAGAACTGGCACTCAGCTATGAGAATGTGGAACTGAATGGCAACGAAGGTAAGAACCTGGTGCTGGCCTATTCGCCGGTAACGAGTAACAATGCCAAGGATTTTATCCAGGTAAAGGAAAGTGTAGCCAATGCCGAGCAGCGATATATTGGTCAGTTGTTTGCCAAGGCAATTCTGCTTTCAGACATCACGGCAGTAAGCATGGAAGCATCGGTCATCAAACCTTATGCAGAGCTGGAAGCGAATAACATGATTACGCCCAATGGGGATGGTAAAAATGATACCTGGATCGTTAAAAATATACAGTTATATCCGAACAATGAGTTGAAGATTTTTGACCGTGAGGGTAGGGTGGTATTTACCATGTTTGCCTACGACAACTCCTGGGATGGAATGTACAATGGGATCCCATTGCAAGAGGATACCTATTATTATATCCTGACCATCGATTCAGGGAAATCTAAAAAAACAGGGTTTATTTCTATAGTAAGAGACAAATAATCAGATAAAATTGATCATGATGAAATTAGTAGTGCGGAGGATTTTAGTAAGCGGAGGTTTAATGATGGGGCTTTTCAGTGTGGCGCAGAACGCCCAGGCTCAGATCAGACCTTTAGGCGGTCAGTATTATGAAAATCAATACATCAGCAACCCGGCATTTGCAGGGATGACGCAAGGTTTAAATGTAAATATGAGTTACCGAAATCAATGGAGATCTATTCCAGGATCACCGGTAACCATGGCCTTCACCGGCGATTATCGCCATGAAAAAGTAGGATTGGGTATTTCTGTTTATAATGACAATGCCGGATTGATCGGACGTACCCGTGTGATGGGGACTTATGCCTACCATTTACCTTTAAATGGAGACAATAGAAGCCTGCATTTCGGGGTTTCCCTGGGGATGATGAAGGAAAAGCTGGACAACAATAACATCATTGCAGCACCTGATGATATCTCCGCGCAGAACTTCAACCAGCGTAAAGCATTTGTAGATGGTGATTTTGGAATTGCCTTTACCAATGAGAGGTTTACCCTGCAGGGTGCCTTACCCAACCTGAAGAAATTTATGCAGAAGGACGATCAGAATACAGTAGATGGTTCTACTTATTTTGTGGCGGCTTCCTATAAAATAGGAACTAGTCTGGATGTTGTTTCTATAGAACCAAAGATCAGTTTCAGAGGGGCAAAAGACATCGATAACATCTGGGATTTAGGAACCAATGTAAAGCTGGAAAACAACATTCTTTCTTTTTTAGGAATGTACCATAGCGACAAGAGTTCTACGTTTGGAGTGGGTGTTACTTACGATAGATACTTTATTCAAGGTTATTACACCAGTCAGCTGGCCGGAGAACGTCAACGTACCGGAGGCGATTTTGAGATCAACATCAAAATCAAACTGTTCAACGAAGGGAAATAAAAGATCCTTCATTCTTTTTACAATATAGCGTTCGCATTGAAAAAAAAACTGTACTCCGTATTTCTAATTTTAATTTTTATTGGGAATGCGGCAGTTGCGCAGTCCTATTTTCGCATAGTAAACGGAATTCCTCATCTTCCGGTTTTGGATCAAGCCGGCATCCTGGATGCAAAACCGGGCATGCTGATTTTCAGCGATGTACAGCATAAACCTTTAATTTATAACGGTAGCAATTGGGTGAGTCTATGTACCAACAGCATGCAAACGGTAAGCCCGGAAGACTATTTCATGGTCAAAGAAGGGATTTCTTACCTGCCGGTATTGAGCAAAGATCCCGCAAACAGCAATACAACAGGGACGGTTTATTATTCTTCCATTCATAAATCTGCAATGGTCTATAATGGCCTTGCCTGGGTGAAGATTCAGGACCTGAGCAAAAGTATATTTAGTCCAAACGCGGGATTCTCGTCGGGTGCAGAAGCTCAGACTTTTAAGCTTCCTGTATTGGAAAACGACCCAATTAAAAGCAGTGTAACTGCAGGTGCTTTTTACCTCAATGCGACTTCCAGTGCCTTAAAATATTTTGATGGTACCAACTGGCAGGATTTAAAATGTATTGCAGAAGTCTTAACCCTTGAGGTAACCGATATTAAAGGGACTAATGTTTTAGCACATGGAGAAGTGATCACTAATGGTGGTGCAGATATCATTACCAGGGGCTTTTGCTGGAGTACAAATCCGAATCCTGACATCTCCCTAAACACCAAAACAGTAACTGCGGTAACTGGTAGCGGACTGGGCGAATTTAGCGCTACCCTAGGTAATCTGCTTCAAAATACCACTTATCATGTGCGTGCTTATGCGACCAACAGCCAGGGGACCGTTTATGGAGAAGATAAAGTCTTTACCACGCTTTTCGATCTGCCAACTATTATCACTTTACCAATAAATGCGATTACCAGTATTGATGCTTTGAGTGGTGGCGACATTACTGAGGATGGTGGTAGCCCGGTTTCTGCCCGTGGGATCAGGTGGAGTATCAAAGGAGATCCACTGGATGATCCGGATGCGATCCTGACCAATGATGGCTCCGGAGTAGGCGTTTTCCCAAGCTCCCTGGTGGGCTTGTTAGGAAATACAACCTATTATGTAAGGGCTTATGCGGTCAATGTAATGGGCATCGCCTATGGCAATTTACTCAGTTTTACCACACCGCCACCAGTGCCTCCAGCATTGAGTTCGGCAACAGTAAGCGTGACCCATGTAACCGAGAAATCCGCCAGAGGCGAGGTCAATATTCTAAACAATGGCGGGGCCATCGTTTCTGAAAGAGGATTTGCATGGAGTACCGACCGCATCACCTGGATTCATGGAACTTCAGAAACCATCAACCCAACAGATCTTGGGGTATTCATTGGAAACTTAACCAACCTGTTCCCGGGAACTACCTATTATGCCAAAGGTTATGCTACCAATACTGCGGGAACGGCTTACACTTCTGAAACCAGTTTCATCACCAATTCATTGGCCTTAATTACGACCATTAAACCAAACAATCTGACCGGCATATCCGCTTATAGTGGCGGCCAGATCAGTCACAATGGGGGTGTTCAGGTTACGGAAAGAGGGATTTGCTGGAGTACCAGTCCTTCGCCAACCATAGACCTTCTTACCAAAATACACTTGCCTTTTGCTGGTGATGGTAGTGGAACTTATGGGAATCTGATGAAGGATTTAACGCCTGCAACTACTTATTACGTCCGTGCTTATGCTATAAATGAGGTCGGTACAGCCTACGGTAATGAAGAGGTATTCCGTACCCCTGATTATCCAACGGTCAGCACATTAGCCGCCGGTTCTTTCTTCAATAATACTGCTAAAGGTGGGGGTGAAGTACTGAATGATGGTGAATCACCGATACTTTCAAGAGGAGTAGTTTGGAGTAAAGTAGAAAATCCAGCATTGGAGAACAGCCAAAGCAGTAGCAACGGTACTGGCTTAGGCGTATTTAATAGCTTGATTACCGGATTAGAAACGAATACTCTTTACCATGTAAGGGCGTATGCAACCAATGTGGTTGGTACCTCATATGGAGCTGATAAAACTTTTAGCCTGATTCCCGGAATTCCGGAGGTCAGCACACAACCGGTGATTGCCATTACCAATATGACGGCTACTGGTGGTGGTATTATTACCAGCAATGGTGATGCAGACATCACTGCAAAAGGGATATATTGGAGCAAAACCGGTGATCCTGGCGATGATCTTGAAGCAGGCATGACCAAAGATGGCCCAGGTGCAGGAACTTACCAGAGTTTCCTGGGTAACCTCCTTGGAAATACGACTTATTACGTTCGCGCTTATGCGGAAAACAGGTTTGGAAAAGCTTATGGCGACTTGCTGACTTTTGTAACGCCGGCAGCTCAATTGCCTACGCTGACTTACCAAACACTAGCAATCACAAACATTACAGACACAAGGGCACACGGTCAGGTATGGATACAAAACAATGGTGGGGCAAAAATATTGTCCAGAGGGATTGCCTATAGTACCGATCAGCTGACTTACCTGCAACAGGAAGCGGTAGAGCGTACGGATATTGGTGGATTTAATGTGCAGCTGGAAGGATTATTACCTGGCACGGTATATTATGCTAAAGGTTACGCGACCAATAGTGTAGGTACGGTTTATACGAAGGAAATGAGCTTCATCACACCATTGTACATCAGCTTAAGCACTTTGCCTGTAACGCAGGTAACCAGCTTTACAGCTACAACCGGAGGCTGGATTTTAAACCCTGGTAGTTCAGGGATCACCTTCCGTGGAATCGCCTATGGCACTTCCCCAGATCCAACTACATGGGGTACGGTGGTCAGCAATGGAGAAACAACCGAACAGTTTGTAAGTCACCTGAACGGCCTAACTGGTAGCACCAGATATTACGTTCGTGCCTATGCAGGAAATGGGGTGGCTACGGTTTATGGAAATGAAGAAAGCTTTATGACCGCTCCGGCAATATTACCAGCCATTACCACACTTAAAATCGACAATATTGGTGGCGTAACCGCCACCGCATCGGCAGAAATCATCAATGATGGTGGAAGCATGGTTAGTTCAAGAGGGATTTGCTGGAACACCAGCGGCGACCCGGAAATCACAGAGGGAGCCAAAGCAAGCGGTCAGGGGAAAGGGTTATATACTGCTGCCTTGACTAATTTAAGCCCATTAACGAAATACTATGTGCGCGCTTATGCGATCAATGAAGTAGGCGTGGTTTATGGAAATGAATTAACCTTTACTACGGCTACTATTGCTACATTGAGCACTTTGCCTGCCACTTTAATTACAGCCAACACCGCAAAAAGTGGTGGTGTCATTACTGCAGATGGTGGAACACCGGTGTTCCAATCCGGTGTTTGCTGGAGTACAGCTGGTTTACCAACTATAGAAGATCCCCATACTGCTGAAGGCTCAGGAATCGGAACTTTTACTCAGAATATTACGGAGCTGATTGGTAGCACTACTTATTACATCCGTGCTTATGCCATCAACAGCGCTGGTATTGCCTATGGTGATGTACAGCAATTTGTAACAGCGCCTCCGGTATTGGCAACGATCGGTACCACTACCGTTATCAGCGGTCCAACAGGAATAACCGCAACAAGTGGAGGTACGATCTTGAGCAATGGCGGTGCCCTGATCAGTGATCGTGGTCTGGTATGGAGTACCTTGAAAGGCTTCGATCCCGAAGATCCTACAACCAAAAGACTCAATGTATTTGGATCGACCAGTTTCGCGATGACCATGACTGATTTATTGCCTGGAACGGTTTACTATGTCCGCGCATTTGCCAGCAACAGTGCAGGCATCGCTTATGCGGCCAATGAAATTGAATTCCGCAGTTTCGGACTTCCGGAATTGACCACTGATCCAATAGCATTAAACACGGTGACCAGTATGACCGCTACTGCAGGAGGAACAATTTCCAGCAATGGCGGCACGGTAGTTACAGCTAGTGGCATCTGTTGGAGTACCCAGCATTTACCAACGATTAATGATACTCAGGCAGCTAACGGCAAAGGTATGGGTAGTTTCTTGTCAGAGGTTACAGGCTTGTTGGGAAGTACTACTTATTACTTGAGGGCTTATGCCATCAATAGCGTAGGTGTTGCTTATGGTGAAGAAAGAAGCTTTAGCACCTTGCCGGCAATTTTGGCCACATTGACCACCAACCCTGCGGTTCCGACTTCTACTACAACAGCTACTGCCGGCGGTACAATTTTAACCAATGGAGGTGCATTAGTGACCACCAGAGGGGTACTTTGGAGTACCGATGCGAACTTCAATCCGGATACGGTAACTGTAAATAAAACCGCAGAAACCGGTTATTTTACGGGTAGTTTTAATGCGAAAATAACAGGTTTAAAACAACATACTTTATACTATGTACGCGCTTATGTGATCAATAGTGTGGGCATTGCTTATGGAGAGGTGCTGAACTTTTTGACACCTCAATTGCCAGTGCTGACCACCGCCTTTTCTAAAGCGACTGGTAGCACTACCGCGATTAGTGGTGGCGACATCAGTAACGAAGGTGGCTCTAATGTTTATGCGCGAGGTGTGGTCTGGAGTCCGGTAGCGGTATTCAATCGGGATACGATTACGGTAAACAGAACCATCAATGGCAACAGAGGAGGTACTTTTGAAAGTAACCTGAAAAATTTAAAAGCAAGTACTACCTATTATGTACAGGCTTATGCTACAAATGTGGCAGGTACTACTTATGGTAACCTGCTTAATTTCATCACCAATCCACCTGTACTGGCCAGCTTAAGCACCAGAGCGGCAATTGCAATTACCGGATCTTCGGCGATAACAGGAGGTGATATTTATGATGATGGTGGTGCAGAACCAACCACCAGAGGTATGGTATGGAGTACCCAATCCGGTTTCAGACCAGATACGGTAATCAGCCAGAGAACGGTTCAGGCGGGTGCAGGAAAAGGAGGTTTCAGCAGTACCATTACCGGCTTAAAAGCAGGCACTACGTATTACATGCGCGCCTATACCAACAACAGTGTGGGTATTGCTTATGGAAATGAATTGAGTTTTACGACCTTGATTATCCCTACGCTAACCACCGCTCCGGTAACGGTTTCTTCTGCCGGGATCACCGCTATTGGTGGTGGAACGATCATTTCTGATGGTGGCGCAGTAGTCAGCAATCAGGGGGTAGTATGGAATACCACACCGAACCCAATGGTGGGCACGCCAAATGAAACCAGGTATGATACCGGTTCAGGAAATACTTTCAGAAGTAATATCAGCGGTTTAGAACCCATCACTTTATATTATGTGCGTGCTTATGCTATCAATAATCAGGGTATCGCGTATGGAGATGAGGTCACTTTTAGGACCCCTGCAATTCTCCCTACTTTAAGCACCAGTTATGTAACACCTTCTTCTAAATCTACCGCCACTACAGGAGGTTTGATCACTAAAGATGGTGGCGCTGCGGTAACGGAGCGTGGCGTAGTCTGGAGTGCCGATCGCAACTTTAACCCGGATGCAGAACTGGCCAACAAAACATTTAATGGCCCGGGAATGGGGACCTTTAGTAGTGAAATGACCGGATTGAAATTGAGTACCGCTTATTTCGTTCGTGCTTATGCAGTGAACAGTGTAGGTACAGCTTATGGTAATCAGGTCACAGTAACCTTGTTCCCAACGGCTCCTATTCTAAGTACCAATGAGGTCACAGAAATTGGCGGATTTACCGCCAATAGTGGCGCGGTAATTTCCAGTGATGGAGGTGCGGATATAACTCAAAAAGGATTGGTATGGAGTACCAAAACCAACCCAACCATCGCCGATAGCAAAACGGCCAATGGCCCGGGACAAGATACTTTCAGTGCAACCATGGTTGGTTTATTACCAAATACTTTGTACTATGTTCGTGCTTATGCGCAGAATAAAATCGGAACCGCATATGGAGTAGAAAGAAGCTTCCTGACCAATGCTTTCCCTACTTTAACGGTAACTACAGCAGTAACAAATATCATTGCTACGACCGCAACAAGTGGTGGAGACATTACCGATGATGGAAGATCGCCGATCCTGGTGAGAGGCATAACCTGGAACACTACCGGTTTACCAACACTGGAAAAAAGCGCTAAAACCATTGATAAAACGACTACAGGAACCGGGAAGTTTGAAGCCTTCCTAACCGGATTAACTGATCAGACTACTTATTATGTGCGCGCTTATGCCACTAATGCAGTGGGTACAACTTATGGTAGTCAGATTTCCTTTACCACCTTGCCGGTGATGTTGCCAACCTTACAAACGAATAGTCCAGCGGAGATCAGCAGCAGCGCGGTAACCACTGGAGGAAATGTGATAGATGATGGTGGAATGCCAATTACGCAACGCGGAATTTGCTGGAGTACCAGTCCGAATCCAAGCATCGCTTTAGCAACAAGATTAAACCATGCAACTTCAGGTACCGGTATCTACTCGATCCCAGTAGCCGGATTAACACCGGGCACTAAGTACTACCTTCGTGCTTTTGCAACGAATATCAAAGGAACTGCTTATGGAGAAGAACTGAACTTTGTTACCCTTGCGCTTCCGCCAACAATAGGCATGGCCATCGTAGCGAATGTTTCAGCCAATAGCCTTGACCTGAGCGCTACCTTAACCAGTAATGGAGGTGATGAAATCACTGACCGAGGTTTCTATTACAGCAAAGTATCTAAAATACCAGTGCTGCCTTTAAACCCGGACAGCTTAATTTCTGCAGGTACAAACGGTGCTTTTGCAGGCACTTTGAATGGGTTGATCAGCGGAGGGAAATATTATATCTGGGCTTATGCCAGCAATAGTGCAGGCACAGGATTAAGTGCTGCTCCAACCATCAGTACTACTAAAATGGTTCCTACACCGATTACCACAAAACCTTTCGCCATCCTTAAAGCCACGGCTACTTCCGGTGGTGGAGCCATTATTGATGGTGGATCTCCGGTAACGGCTAAAGGAATTGTATGGAGTACAGAAAAAAATCTAACCATAGATCTTAGCACCAAAACCTCCGATGGTACAGGAGTTGCAGCATACAATAGTTACTTGACCGGCTTGGGTAAAAGAACTACTTATTATGTCCGGGCTTATGCCACCAATGCTATTGGAACCGGTTATGGTAATCTGGACAGCTTAACTACAGTAGATGTTCCAACCCTAACTACCACTGTTGCTACTGATATCAAAAGTACTTCGGCTATTTCCGGAGGGGAGACCCTGGATAATGGTGGATTGCCTTTAAATAACAATGGAATATGTTGGAGTACTACACCTAATCCTACTTATGAGGCCAGTTCAAGAACGGTCTTAGGAAATGCTTTGGGCGTTTTTTTCGGTCAGATTCCTGGATTAATTAAAGCCACCAAATATTACTATAGAGCATTTTCAAGCAACAGTATTGGTGTCGCTTATGGGGAAGAGTATAGCTTTACAACTCTGGCAGAAATGCCTGTGGTGAGTGTTGTTACCTTCAGCAATCCTACGATGGTTAGTGTAGATGCAGCAGCAACAGTAACTAATAACGGTGGTGGTGGAATTACTGATCGTGGTTTTTACTGGAGTACTGATGCAAAAACACCAGTATTACCATTAAATGTAGATAGCACTCTTTCTGTAGGTATAGACGCAGCTTTTAGTGGTACAATTAATGGCCTGACTTCAGGAAAGAAATACAATGTATGGGCGTATGTAACCAATGCAATAGGCACAGCGCTTAGTGCAAATCCGGTAATCTTTATTGCGCCAACACTTGCAACGGTTAGCACGGCGAGAGCAAGCGCCATAACGCAAACTACGGCAACCGCAGGTGGTTTTCTTGGTGACCAAGGAAACTTGGTTGTGAGTCAAAAAGGAGTAGTTTGGAGCTTAGACAAAGAACCAACTATTGCGCTGGAAACAAAAACATTAAACGGTCCCGGAGTAGGTTATTACAATTCTGCCTTAACGGGATTGACCAAGGGGACTAAGTATTATTTCCGCGCCTATGCCACAAATTCAGTGGGTACGGCCTATGGTCCACTGGATAGTTTAACCACTTTAGATTTACCTAGCCTAACCACTAGTCCGGCAACAGGAATCACCAGTATTGCCGCCATTAGTGGGGGTGAAGTATTGAAAGATGGTGGTGTGCCGATTACTGCCCGAGGAATAGTTTGGAGTCTTTTAAAAGATCCAACGATCGCCTTGACTACAAAAACAGTTAACGGGACAGGAACTGGCATATTTGTGAGTAATCTAACGGGACTAACTGTGGCTACTCAATATTACTTTAGAGCTTATGCGACGAATAGCATTGGTACCGCTTATGGCACGCTCGACAGCTTAACAACAACCGCTTTACCTGCCACATTATCTGTAGTTAAAATTGATAAACTATTGGCTTCTTCTGCTGATCTATCAGCAACAGTACTGAATGATGGTAAGGCCGAAATCACTGAACGTGGTCTCGTATGGAGCAGCAAAAATGCTATTCCAACGATTGATGACCAAAAGATAGCAGCTGGAACAGCAGGTCTGGGCGACTTTGCCGTAAGTATGGCCGACCTTATTGAAAGTCCTACTTATTATGTACGCGCCTATGCCATCAACAAAATGGGGGTAGCTTATAGTCCGACAGCCACCAGCTTTAAGATTTGTAAACCTTTTACCGTGACGCACGTTGCAGGGGTGAATGGTGCGCCGGTTTCAAAAACGGTTACTTACAATACTGTAAACACCTCAATTTCTGGTGCGGCACGTTGCTGGATTACACAGAATCTGGGTGCAGATCATCAAGCGGCGAGTATGACCGACTATACAGAACCTTCCACAGGTTGGTTCTGGCAGTTTAACCGGAAACAAGGATTTAAGCAAGATGGGCCAGTCAGAACTCCGGGCAATGATGTTGCACCATGGAATAATACAGCCTTTACTGAAAACTACAATTGGTTGCCAGAGAATGATCCATGTGACCTGCTATTGGGTGTTGGCTGGCGTTTACCAACAGCAGCGGAATGGACCATCGCTGATGGGGCACCTCAAAACTGGAACACCAGCACTGATACCTACAACTCTCCATTGAAACTGATGGCGTCAGGTTATACCAACGGATCAGCGATGCTTGATCAGGGAGCATCTGGATATTTCTGGAGTAGTGGTACCTGGAGGCAGAATGAAGCTTCTGCCTTGGCGGTCAATGGTAGCACTTCTGTGTTGAATTTATATAAAACCAATGCTTTTACGCTACGTTGTATCAGAGATACGATTGTCCTGTCTAATCCAAAGTTGAGTATAGTCACAATTCCTGTTGCAGGTATGAAAGATGATTTAGCAGAGGCTAAGGCGACTTTGACTTCTGATGGAGGACTTCCTGTGACGGCAAGAGGTTTTGTATGGAGCAGTACGAATAATAAACCGGAACTTACAGACCAGGTGATATCAGCTTCAGACTTGCAAACATTTGTGGGCACATTGACCAATCTCCCTGAAGGACCAACAATTTATGTTCGCGCTTTTGCGACCAATGCGAATGGAACAGGCTATAGCGTTTCCTCAACGAGCTTTAAAGTTTGTAAGCCTTTTACAATTATACATAAGGCCGGATTTAACGGTGCGGCAGTAGATAAAACGGTGACTTATCAAACGGTAAGTACAAGTATTAGCGGTGATCCCCGTTGTTGGTTGGCGCAGAATTTAGGGGCTTCACAGCCAGCGACTTCCTATAATGACAAAAGCGCTGCTGCTGCGGGATGGTACTGGCAGTTTAATCGCATCCAGGGTTTTGAAGTGGATGTGGCAACCCGCGTGCCGGCTCCTACTTCATTGACTCCATGGCTTGGTATGATTACTGAAGATTTAAACTGGTTACCTACCAATGATCCATGTATCCTGTTATTAGGGGGAGGGTGGCGATTGCCTACTTTAACAGAGTGGACCGCAGCCGATGCCGCTCCGCAACTCTGGACAAAAGATCAGGATGCCTATAATTCTGTATTAAAATTACACAATGCAGGAGTGTTAGATATGAATGCTGGAGGGATCTCAACTACTAGAGGTAGTTATGGACGTTTCTGGAGCAGTACTCAATTCCGTAATTCAAATCCTTATCAAAATAGTTTTGGTAGTAGCCTGCAAATTTCCGTGAACAGTAGTGACGCAGTTTCTGGTGCTGGAACCGAGTCTTATAAAGCCAATGGTTATTCTTTACGTTGTATTCGTGATGTAGTGACTGCTGGGCTGCCAATGGTAAGTAACGTACTTACTCCTGTTTCAGGGATGAAAGAAAGTTCAGCAGAAGGATCAGCAACGGTAGTTTCCGATGGTGGTGCTGCACTTACCGGACGTGGATTGGTATGGAGTACAACTAATAAAATCCCAACTTTGACTGATCAGGTATTACCTGCAGGATCTCTACCTGGTGATTTTAGGCAAACCTTAACCGGACTTTCAGAAGGGCCAACTTATTATGTTCGCGCTTATGCAACCAATGCAATTGGAACAGGATACAGTCCTACGGTGACGAGTTTTAAGATTTGTAATCCAGTTACGCTGGTTCATGCTGCAGGATTAAATGGCGCAGCAGCAGATAAAACGATCACCTATGGTACA
>NZ_JAVTST010000003.1:0-696003 GCF_032678745.1 Pedobacter gandavensis | reverse complement strand
AGTACGAAAATTAACCGCCCCAGCAAACAATATCAACCTTATAATTGTATTGCATTCCTAACTCCGTACAGCACAGCCTATAAATCGTAAACCAAATCCTATATATTCGATATTTCTCCCTCAATATCATTTGATTTCGAGCGAATATGATCTCTATCATTTCCTGATTACTCAACAAAGTGGAAATTTGGACATTATTCATTTGAGATGATCATATACAAATCCTTCAGTTTTGATTCCGCACATTACCTACCTTATGTACCCACAGGCCACAAATGCGGTGGTATGCATGGCCACACCTATACCTTAAAAGTATTCCTGACCGGGACTCCAGAAATAGAAACCGGTTGGATCCTTGATTACACGGATCTAAAAAATGGCATCCGTCCAATTATTGAGTTATTAGACCATAAAGTACTAAATGAGATTCCTGGACTGGAAAATCCGACGGCCGAGCTGCTCAGTTTGTGGTTATGGAAAAAGATCAAGCCAATATTTCCCGGCTTATGCAAGATAGAACTTAATGAAACACCAGGAACAGGAGTGATTTATGAAGGATAACGCTAAGCGGGCTGTTGCCATTTGGCTATATTTCGGTGCTTTCTGTATTATGGTTCAGATTTTATTGGGTGGTATTACCAGACTAAGTGGTTCCGGTCTTTCCATTACAGAATGGAAGCCTTTAATGGGTTTTCTTCCTCCATTAAACGAGGTAGAATGGCAGCATAGCTTTGATCAGTACAAAAAGATTGCTCAGTTTCAATTGGTTAATGCGCACTTTTCGCTAGAAGACTATAAATCAATCTTTTTTTGGGAGTGGTTTCATCGAAATTGGGCGCGATTTATTGGTATTGCCTTCATACTTCCCTTTGGTTATTTCCTATTCAAAAGAAAAATAGACCAGAAACTCATCCTACCCATTTTCATTCTTTTCCTACTGGGTTTACTCCAGGCGGTAATTGGCTGGCTGATGGTAAAAAGCGGATTAAATGACACCGACATTAGTGTAAGTCACATCAGACTTGCCATTCATTTTATTTCCGCCATCATATTACTTGGTTACACCTTATGGTTGGCCTTCAAATTAAGCCTGGATCACTTAAAAATGAGACACCGACTACAGTTTTCGAAATTAAATACAATTATACTTGTATTGCTTTTCCTTCAACTGATTTACGGTGCAATGATGGCCGGAACGCATGCTGCACTTGCTGCGCCTACCTGGCCAGACATAAATGGATCTATTCTACCCCCAAACCTATTGGGCCAAGTTTTTTCCATACATCAACTCACTGAAAACCTATTGATGATCCAGTTTGTGCATCGTTTCCTGGCTTATACCATTTGCTTATTGATCCTCCTGATGTATATACGGACGTCATCCTGGAAAATCAACAAGTATTTAGCTTATGTCCGGATTGCTCCGCCGCTATTAGTATTGATACAGATCATATCTGGTATTGCGGCATTAATTCATAGTTTAAATGGCGATTATAAGAGCTACGCCCTATTTCATCAGTTTATTGGAATGCTCTTAACCATCTCGTTACTACTCCTACTCTTTCTCAATCAAAAGAAAACATAACAGACAATACCTACTGAAAGTATAAACAGGAAACTGTGAGTAAAACCCGGAAGATTGAGGAAGCGTAACACTGAAGAGTGCAAGACAGCGAGCAGTCAGAGGAAAAAGAGGCAGTTATAAAGCCCCAAAAACAGACATAAAAAAAATAAGGTGCCTTTTGGACACCCTATTTTTTTTATGATTAAAGAAGGATTAAGCTCCTAATTGTACACGTTTGAATGCGATAACGGTTAGACCGGCAGCAGTATCATTTAAGAATTTACGAACGTCTTTAGAAGAATCTTTAACGAATTCCTGGTTTAATAAAGTACTGTCTTTGTAGAATTTATTCAATTTACCAGCAGCAATTTTTTCTACCATTTCTTCAGGTTTACCTTCAGCACGGATTTGTTCTTTAGCGATTTCAGTTTCACGCTCAATAGTAGTTGAGTCAACATCAGCTTTATCTAAAGCAACTGGGTTCATTGCAGCGATTTGCATAGCTACATCTTTACCAGCTTCATCAGCGCCATCAAATGCTTGGTTTAAAGCAACCAATACACCTAAACGGTAGTTACCGTGGATGTAAGGAATAACTTTTTCACCTGAAACAGTTTCGAATTTAGAGATACCGATTTTCTCACCGATTTTACCAGTGTTTTCGATGATGATCTCAGAAACTTTCTGACCATCAATTTCTAAAGATAAAAGTTCTTCTAAAGAAGCAGGGTTTTTCTCGATAGCAAGGTCAGTGAATTTGTTAGCTAAAGCTACGAAATCAGCATTTTTAGCAACGAAATCAGTTTCGCAGTTTAATTCAACAACAACACCACGTTTACCGTCTGCTGTAGCTTTTGCGATTACAACACCTTCATTAGAATCACGGTCCTGACGAGAAGCTGCTACTTTAGCACCTTTTTTACGTAAGTAATCAACCGCTGCTTCGAAATCACCGTTAGTTTCGATCAATGCTTTTTTGCAATCCATCATACCAGAACCGGTTTGTTGGCGTAATTTATTTACGTCTGCTGCAGAAATTTGTACTGTAGACATCTTATTTCTTTTTAAGTTTTTATTTAAAAAATTATGGGTTGTACGATGTATGTTGTAAGGAAAAACCCGCAACGTACAACATACAACCCATATTATATTATTTAAGCTTCTTCGCTAGTACCTTCTTCTTCAGTATCAGCATTCACTTTTTTTCTTCTTGCGCCAGGAGCAGCAGCTTCTGGAGCATCAGCAGCAGCTTTAGCAGCTACAGCTTCTTTTTCAGTTTCTTCGTCTTTTTCGCGTTTGCGCTCGTCTAAACCTTCTTCAATTGCTTTGATGATTACATCAGTAATTAAAGAGATAGATTTAGTAGCATCATCATTCGCTGGAATTGGGAAATCGATGTTAGAAGGATCAGAGTTAGTATCAACCATTGCGAAAGTTGGAATGTTTAATTTCAACGCTTCGCTAACTGCGATATGTTCTTTTTTAACGTCAATTAAAAAGATAGCAGCTGGCAAACGGTTAAGATCCGCGATACCACCTAATAAGCTTTCTAATTTAATACGCTCACGTTGGATCATTAAACGCTCTTTCTTAGAAAGGATCGAGTAAGTTCCGTCTTTAGTCATCTTGTCGATGTTAGACATCTTTTTGATAGACTTGCGAACAGTAGCAAAGTTGGTTAACATACCACCTAACCAACGTTCAGTTACGAAAGGCATGTTTACTTTTTTTGCTTGATCAGCAACGATTTCTTTAGCTTGTTTCTTAGTAGCTACGAAAAGAATCTTACGACCAGATTTAACGATCTGTTTGATTGCTGAAGCAGCTTCTTCAGTTTTAGTTAAAGTTTTATTTAAATCTATAATGTGGATTCCATTGCGCTCCATGAAAATGTAAGGCGCCATTTTTGGGTTCCATTTACGGGTAAGGTGACCGAAGTGTACACCTGCATCCAATAAGTCTTGATATGTAGTTCTTGCCATTGTGTTTGTCTCCTTAAGATTAACGTTTACTGAATTGGAATTTCTTACGTGCTTTCTTACGTCCTGGTTTCTTACGTTCAACCATACGCATATCACGGGTCATTAACCCTTTAGCGCGTAATGCTGGTTTTTTCTCAGCATCCAATTCCACAATAGCTTTAGCGATAGCTAAACGAACTGCTTCTGCTTGACCTTTGATACCACCACCAGCTACATTCACGTTAACATCGTATTGGCCAGTCAATTCAGAAACTTCGAATGATTGGTTAACAATGTACTGTAAAGGTAATGTTGGGAAATATACTTTATGATCTTTACCGTTTACGGTAATTGTGCCGTTGCCTTCTTTTAAATAGATGCGCGCAACAGCAGTTTTTCTTCTTCCTGAAGTGTTAGTAACTGACATTTCTTTCTTCCTTTAATTAAAGTGTAATGGTTTTTGGTGATTGTGCTGCATGAGGATGCTCTGTACCTGCATAAACAAAAAGGTTGGTGTATAATTTAGCACCAAGTTTTGTTTTAGGTAACATACCACGTACCGCTTTCTCGATAACACGCTTAGGATGTTTCGCCATTAACTCTTTAGGAGAAATGAAACGCTGACCACCTGGGTAACCAGTGTAAGAAATATAGCGTTTGTCGCTGAATTTATTTCCTGTCAATTTAACCTTATCTGCATTGATAACGATAACGTTATCACCGCAGTCTACGTGTGGGGTATACTCAGGCTTGTTTTTACCACGGATGATCATAGCGATCTTCGATGACAAGCGCCCCAAAATCTCGCCTTGTGCGTCAACAACAACCCACTGTTTGTTAACAGTTTTTGCATTGGCAGAGACAGTTTTGTAACTTAACGTATTCACTTGCTTGTATTTAATTTGTTAAACAATTATTTATTGACCCTAAGATTTAGGGACTGCAAAGATAGACAGAATTATTTAAATACCAAACAGTTGGAGAAAGATAGTTTGTTTATTTAATGCAGATACGAAAAATTAACCGCAGCAATATGAAAGAGAAGTTGCGATCAGTTCAATAAATGGAGAAAGCCAGGAAGTAGTATCCGGGAAGACTGGCTCCTTCAGATAGGGCTCAGAAGGGCTTCGATAAGGGTTGGGATAGGGTTGGCTTAGGGTTTAGCTATCCGAACCCTAAGCCAACCCTATCCCAACCCTTACCAGACCATAGACTCTTCCCGGACAGTACTTAGCTTCTTTTTCCTCGAAAAAACTTCTTTAACTATTAAAAGTTAGTATGAAAGTAGATTAAATTCTAAATGGATAGCCAATTGGTTCCAAAGGAGCAATCGCTAAATAGCAGCTTGATGCTTTCTAAAATACCGAAAACATAAAATCAGTTGCAGCAAGATGACCAACAGGAATACTCCGGTCGGAATCAAATAGCTCCAAACATCGGCATAATACCGATGGTCTATCGCAAACTGTACAACATATGTACAACCAAGTGCCAAATATGCCCAAAAACAAAGACAGCCCGTAGCCAACAGGCCAAGTATCAAATCAAAACGACCTTCTTCTTGTATCTTTTTAATCACAAGCACATTAAAAAGCACCAGGATGCCAATTCCCACAATTAACAGTAAATTGTAGGCTGTTATAAACAGCAGCGTGTAAGTCATGGCCAGGAAAATATTCAGATAAGACAGTTGTTTCAACATTTTCTCTAATTTACCACATAATCATTGCCTAATTTAACTCATTTCAACTCCATTTAAAAGCACAAACAAATTATTCGGCACCGTCTTTGTTAACTATTTGACGAAAATTAACAATTAAAGAACGTATCGGTTTTACCCTGTTCTACAGGAATATGGCTGATCGTGGATCACAAATCAAAAACTACATTTATGAAAAAGGAAACTAAAATAATTGCAGGAATACTAGCTGGAGCTGCACTTGGTGCTGCCATTGCGTTGATTATTTCATCAGATAAAGATGGAGAGATGAAAGACAAAGTATCAGATTGGTTTTGTGACCTATTAGATTCCTCAAAAGAAAAACTAGTAGATGCTGCGAGTCAGGTAAAAGACACTATTGCTAAAGTTAGAGCTTAAGGGAATTAATGAAGATTGCATTTCATGGGGCGGCACGTACCGTTACAGGTAGTAAACACCTGATTACTTTAAAAAATAACACTCAAATATTATTGGACTGCGGGCTGTTTCAGGGTCTTGGTAATTTGACTGAAGGATTCAATGAATCTTTTGGTTTTGATCCTGCTCAGGTAAATTCTCTCGTTTTGTCTCATGCACATATAGACCATTGCGGTTTATTACCTCGATTGGTTGCTGAGGGGTTTAGAGGAAATATTTACTGTACTCCTGCCACCAAAGACCTTTGTCGGATTCTGTTGCTGGACTCTGCAAAGATCCAAACACAGGATGCCGAGTACGCAAATAAGAAATTGCGAGAGGGCGAACCCGCTGAAATGCCTTTGTACACAGAAAAAGATGTGCTGCAAACCCTGGAACAGTTTAAAGTTGTTCCCTACGATCAGGATTTCCAAATCGACCCAAATGTGTCTCTAAAATTTACAGATGCAGGTCATATTGTGGGCAGTGCAGCAGTGCATTTGAAAATCACTGAAGATGGAAAAACGATAAACCTTACTTTCAGTGGTGATGTGGGTAGGTATGGAGACTTATTATTAAAAAGCCCCCAATCCTTCCCACAGGCAGATTACGTTATCATTGAATCTACTTACGGAGACTCCCTACATCAGGATGTTGCACCGATGGAAGATACTTTAAGAGAAATTATCGAGCAGACCTGTATCATTAAAAAAGGTAAAGTCATCATTCCGGCATTTAGTGTGGGCCGTACTCAGGAATTACTTTACGCATTAAATGCGATCGAGCTGAAAGGTGAGTTGCCTGATGTGCAGTATTACGTAGATAGTCCCTTGTCTTTACAGGCAACGGAGGTATTGAGAAACCACCCGGAAGTATACAACAACGGGGTAAAAGAAGTGATGAAAGTTGACCGCGACATCTTCGGGTTTAAAGGCTTAAAATTCATTGAAAGCGTGGAAGAGTCGAAAGCGTTGAATGGCGATCCCCGTCCATGTGTGATCATTTCTTCTTCCGGAATGGCCGAAGGAGGCCGAGTGAAACACCATATCCGCAATAACATCAGCGATCAGAAAAACACGATCCTGATGGTTGGTTACGCAGAACCGAGATCATTAGCGGGAAAACTATTGGCGGGGCAAAAAAAAGTATGGTTGTTTGGCCAGGATTATGACGTAGTTGCCGACATCCGTTCCATCAAATCGATGAGTGCGCATGGCGATTATGAAGATCTGCTACAGTTCTTATCCGGTCAGAATCCAGCCTTACTGAAACAGGTTTTTCTGGTACATGGAGAATACAAAGTCCAGCAGATATTTGCACAGCACCTACAGGATAAAGGCTTCCAAAATATCGTTATCCCGGAACAACATCAGGAATTTGAGGTCTAACCATTAAAGGTTTTTTTATCTTTGCCAGATGGACGTTTTTGGTGAAGCCTTAAAAGATCAGTTTAGAAAACCACCTGCAGAGACCCTGTGGGTACATAATTCTTATGATGAACCGGAAGAGATGCCGGTTGACATTTATTTTAGAGATGAAGCAGAAATGCCAGAGCTTGAGCTTAAAGCCATGGAACTCTGTAAAGGAAAAGTGCTGGATGTGGGTGCAGGTGTGGGTAGTCATGCCCTTGTGCTTCAAAATCGCGGCTTCGATGTGACTGGTATGGACATCTCCGCTCCTGCGGTTGAGATCATGAAGGAACGTGGATTGAAGCAGGCTATTGAAGGGAATATCCTGACCTATACCGATCAGAAATACGACACGCTTCTGTTCATGATGAATGGAATTGGCCTGACAGGTTCCATCTCCGGATTAACATCCTTCTTAAAACAAGTTAAAAACTTATTGAATCCAGGTGGGCAATTGATATTTGATAGTTCCGACCTCTCCTATCTTTACCAGGAAATTCCATTTCCGAGTCATGGGTATTTTGGGGAGGTGAGTTTCAGGTATGAATACAAGGGACTAAAAGGCAATTGGTTTAAATGGGTATACGTAGACCAAAGCACACTCCTGGAGATTGCGAAAGCAAATGGCTGGGATCCGGAAATTATTTTTGAAGATGGACAGGATCAATACCTGGCCAGACTGACTATAAAAGCATAATTGAATCAATAAAAAAGGGGCCTGTCGTTATCAAAACCGCAGGCCCCCTTTTCTTGTTGATCGATTAGGCTTTTTCTTCCCAGATCGCTGCTATATTAATAATCGTTTCTACTGCTTTTTCCATATCCTGAACTGAAGCCCATTCTTGTTTGCCATGAAATGCATGCTCGCCGGCAAAGATATTAGGACAAGGTAAGCCCATAAAAGAAAGACGTGAACCGTCGGTACCACCTCTGATGCTTTGTCTTTTTGGCGTAATTCCAGCTCTTTCTATAGCTTCTACACCATAAGCAATCACTTGTGGATATTCATCCAATACCTTTTTCATATTGCGGTATTGTTCTGTGATTTTAAGTTCGTAGGTAGAGTTTGGAAAGTCTTCAATGATGTTTCTTACTGTTGCATCCAACAATTCGCCGTTTGCTTCCAGTTGTTCATCATCAAAAGCGCGTAGGATAAAACGTGCTTCTGCCTGTTCTACACTTCCGCTGATCGTTACAGGATGAATAAACCCTTCTTTTCCTTCTGTAGATTCTGGAGAAAGGCAATCTGAAGGCAATGAACTGATCACATCTGACAAAATTTTGATGGCACTTTCCATCTTATCTTTTGCAAATCCAGGGTGCGTACTTACTCCTTTAATGGTCAATACTGCTCCATCTGCTGAGAAAGTCTCATCTTCAATGGATCCTAAAGTTTCTCCATCTACGGTATATGCAAACTTAGCACCTAATTTTTCCAGGTCTGCTTTATCTACACCTCTGCCGATTTCTTCATCAGGGGTAAATAAAATCTTTATTGTCCCGTGTTTGAAGCTTGGATTTTGCATTAAGAAAGATGCGGCTTCCATAATTTCTGCCAAACCGGCTTTATTATCAGCCCCTAACAATGTTGTTCCACTCGCCGTGAAGATGTCATTACCGATCTGGTGTTTCAAATCAGGGTGTTCCGACATTTTCAACACAATGCTATGGTCATCAGGAAGGATCAGGTCCTGTCCTTGATAATTGGCATGAATAATTGGTTTTACATTGGTTCCGCTACAGTCTGGAGAAGTATCCATATGCGAGCAAAAACAAATTACAGGTACATCCTTCTCTGTATTTGAAGGAATAGTCGCATATACGTAACCAAAATCATCAAGATGAGCATCAGTGATCCCCAATTCTAATAATTCCTCCACAAGAACCTTCCCTAAGTTCTTTTGCTTCTCTGTAGAAGGTACCGTGGTTGACGTTGGGTCTGATTGCGTATCGATTTGCACGTATTTAGCAAATCGGTTTTGAAGGGAATTGTTTTTATTTTGATAATTTAGCATAGTCTTAAAAAAAAACAAAGCTAAATAATTTGAAAGCAATTATCACTGGATGCCTGTCACTTCTATTCGTTATTCCTGCTAAATCTCAATCCAATTTCTATAAAGTCAGTGCCGGTGGAGGTTTCGGACTTACCCAATCTTTTACTGATGTTAAAAAAAGTAATTTCGGTTTGGCCGGTTATGGGGTAATTGACTACTACTTCAGTCCTTTTATCAGTGCAGGAATAGAGGGCCAAATGGGAGAAATAAATGGCAGTGACGCGAAGAAAGACCCTAACGCGAGACAATTTATCAACGCTTATACAGCGATTAACCTAAATACAAAATTCGGATTAGGGGCATTGATCGATTATAACCCCGGTAGCTTTGCGAGTAAAATCAAAGGGCTATACCTTGGAGCTGGACTTGGCGTAGTGATGAACTCGGTGAGTAACGTACGAAAAAGCACACCGACTCAGGTCACACGATATCCGGGTAAAGATCAATCCAATGACATTCTTGTTCCGATCAATCTGGGAATTAATTTTTATTTCACAGAAAGATCCGGTTATACCCGATACATCCTAAATTTCAATTATCAAAGCAACTTCACTTTGGGAGAAGGTCTGGATGGCTACGACAACTCTACTGTAAATTTCAAAAGCGGCAACCCTGATATTTATACTTATTTTTCTGCCGGAATACGATATCAGTTTGGCAGTATGGGCCTGCATAATAAAACCATATTCTAATCCAATATTCATGAACCGTTTCATACCCGCTCTTTTTCTTTGTGTCTCGCTTAATGGCTTTGCGCAACAAACCCCATATGAAAAAAGTGGAAAAACTGCTACCGCAACTTATACAGAGGCCATACAGCATTACCAGACTTTGTCGGATAACTATCCACAAGCCAGATTACTGACTTACGGGGCTACTGATTTCGGCAAACCTTTACAATTACTTGTATTGTCAAAAGACAAGGTATTTGATCCTGTTGCCATCAGAAAAAATAACAAAAGAATATTATTGATTAATAATGGCATCCATCCGGGAGAACCGGAAGGCATTGATGCAAGTATGATGTTGGCCAGAGACTTACTTCAGCGGAAACAATTGCCCAGTGATGTAGTCATCTGCATCATTCCTATCTATAACATTGATGGCGCCTTTAACCGTAACGGAACATCCAGAGCAAATCAAAATGGCCCTGTGGCCTATGGATTTCGGGGGAATAGTAAAAATTATGACCTGAACCGTGATTTTATCAAGACAGATTCCCGCAATTCCGCAGCGTTTCAACAGATCTTCAATATCTGGCAACCGGAAATATTTGTAGACACACATACCAGCAATGGCGCCGACTATTCCTATACCATGACGCTCATACCTACTCAAAAGGATAAATTGCAATCCGGTCTGTCTACCTATTTAACGGAGGCTATGCTGCCTTCCTTATACGATCAAATGAAAAACAAGGGTTATGAAATGACTCCTTATGTAAATTCTGTGGAAGAAAGTCCGGATCAGGGCATCACTGGTTTTCTGGAATCACCGCGTTATTCTACAGGCTACACAACCCTGCACAATACCATCGGCTTTATGCCTGAAACACATATGCTCAAAGCCTACGGTAAAAGAGTAGATGCTACTTATAAATTGTTGCAAACATATATTGATGTTGTGGAAAGAGATGCGGCCCTTATTGGTGAAAACCGGAAAAAAGCTGATGCTGCAGTTTCCTTACAACAACATTTCCCTATCAGCTGGACGCTCGACAAAAGCAAGGAAAGTAAAATTGTTTTTAAGGGTTATACCGCAAAATATAAACCCAGCGAAGTAAGCGGTCTCCCGAGGTTATACTATGACAGAGCTGCTCCTTATACTAAAGAGATCAAGTCCTGGAATACTTTTGTACCCGCAATAACAGTAGAGAAGCCCATTGCCTATATCATCCCGCAAGCCTGGACGAAAGTAATTGAGTTGCTAAAGTTGAATCGTGTAAAAATGCAGCAATTGTCAAATGACACAGAGATTCCTGTAGAAATATATGAGATCCGCGATTATAAAACAGCAACACGTCCTTATGAAGGCCATTATATGCACACTGCGGTGGTGGTAAATCCAGTGCAACAGAATTTGTTATTTTATGAAGGTGATTATGTTGTGTATGTGAACCAGCCAGTGAACCGATACATTGTGGAAACACTGGAGCCACAAGCCATGGATTCTTTTTTCAACTGGAACTTCTTCGATTCGATCCTTGGGATGAAAGAACATTTTTCTGCGTATGTATTTGAAGATACCGCAGCAGAACTGCTAAAAAAAGACCCTGCTTTAAAGGCGAAATTGGAACAGGAAAAGTTGGCAAAACCAGAATTATCAAAAAATGCGGAGGCTCAACTCGACTTTATCTATAAAAATTCCGTTTATTACGAGAAAACTCACCTGCGCTATCCTATTGGAAGAATGCAGCAAGCACAACAATTAAATTTAAAATAACAATGGATTACCTTACCCATACCCCCGTTGCCTCGATCATTTTCCTTTTCACCATCATTACCAGTATTTATGCTTTTAATGACCACGGACTGTTTGGGAAGTTTATGTTACACCCTTATAGCGTGTCCAGGAAGCACAAATTATACACGTTAGTTACTAGTGGTCTGATCCATGCGGATTGGATGCACTTGATTTTTAACATGATGACTTTTTACTTCTTTGCCTTTAGACTGGAAGCCTTAATTGGTTCCTGGGAATTTGGCTTGTTGTACTTTTTGGGTCTGATTTTAAGTGATATCCCATCGGTAATCAAACATAAAGACGACATGTGGTACAATAGCCTTGGTGCTTCCGGCGCCATTAGTGCCGTATTGTTTAGCTTTATCTTATTTGATCCGATGTCTAAGATGATCATTTTCCCGCTACCAATCCCTATCTGGGCATGGTTGTTCGGATTGCTGTATTTAGCGTATTGCTGGCAGATGTCAAAAAGGGCTCAGGATAATATCAATCATGATGCCCACTTTTTCGGTGCATTAACAGGAATGATCGTTACCGTACTTCTTGTTCCGGGGATCATTCCTAATTTTATTGCTCGCCTTATTGGGTAGCAGGCAAACAAGCCGGTTCAAAATAACTGATTGGCTTTGTTGGGTCTTTAATAATTTCAAATAACGTATGTCCCCAAGGTTTCCAGAAATCCTGTAATACCTGGGCATACGTTTTATGTTGCCAATGGTCGAACAAGGCCTTATTCATCGTCCCTCTCAGTGGCATGGCATCAATATAAATAGTTCCTTCTACTGGCATTACCGTATACTCCGGCAACCTGTTAAACAGATAGGCGGAATAATAGAAACGCGCGCAAAGTTCTTCAAATTGTTGAGCGGAAAGTGGTGTTTTACCGATCTGTTCCAGGATTTCCTGATGAAACTTCTTATTTGTTCCATTGTCTTGTAAGCAGGCAATAATCCCAAAATCTTTAAGTTTCAAAGAGAAGGTCAAGGTATTGATTTCATCTCTAAAGCTGAAGCTGGTATCTTGTTCTTCTAAAGGTACGACAACGATAGACCATGGGGTAAAATCTTCATATACTATCGGTCTGTAAATACTTTGAAGCATGGTATTCAGGTTTCCGAATTTATGCATCAGTCCCTGTGACATATTTACACCATCTGCAGAGATCTGCTGTAAACGTACTGCAGCATTCATCTCAATATAAATGAGGCTATACATAAACTTACCGATCCATTTGAATAGCTCTTCTTCTGATAAAGCAGAAACCGCAGCATAACCTTCCGCGAAAGCAGCAGCAATTTTATCTTCCAATGGCTGGATAAACTGAGTATATACTTCGGTATTGCAAGGTACCTTTAAGGTATTGTAAGCACGCACACTCTCGTCCAGCAGCTTGATCTGTTCCTCTCCGGAAAAGTTGGCGACTTTCAATAGCCAGTCGGGCAATACATTGATTTCCTCCACAGGAGCATTAAAGTTGTCACCACTTAAGAAGCAGTTTTTATATTTAAAATCGAAGTTTTTAAATGGCTGATATATCGTGCTATTCATACTGGGTACAATATTAAGTATATTATTTTTACATTCGTTGCAGCGCTGATTTTTTAACTTTGATATTACTAAATACCCAATTTATGTCCATGCAGGTCGCCTATACATCGTACAATCTGGAATTGAAACATCCTTTTACTATTGCCAAATTTTCGAGAACCAGTACTCCTGTGATGCTCCTTAAACTGCGACATGAAAATGAGGAAGGCTATGGAGAAGCATCGATGGTTCCTTATCTGGGAGAGAGTGTAACAACAGCTACTGAGTTTCTAAAAAAAGTAGACTGGAATCGATTTGTATTCCCCTTCAATTTCGAAGAACTGGGTGCTTATCTGGATCATATTGATACGGGGAATACGGCTATAAAAGCAGGTATAGACATCGCATTGAATGATTTAAATGGGAAGCTATTGCATAAAGCCTGCTATGAAATCTATGGTGCTGATCCTTCCAAAATGCCGCTTGCGTCTTATACCATTGGTATCGATGAACCGGAGGTGATTAAGGAAAAAGTACTCGATGCTAAAAATTTTAGCATTCTAAAAGTGAAGTTGGGAAGAGACAATGATAAAGAGCTGATTCAAACTATCCGCAGCCTAACAGATGTCCCTTTATATATCGACGCTAATCAGGGTTGGAACAACAAAAAACAAGCTATTGATATGATTTACTGGCTCCATGACCAGGGGGCGGTGCTGATTGAGCAACCGATGGATAAGTCAGATCTAGAGGGCAATGCCTGGTTAACTGGACGGAGTCCTATCCCTATCCTTGCGGATGAGGCTGTACAAAGGTTAAGTGATTTAGATGGGCTTCGAGGTGCTTACCATGGCATCAACATTAAGCTAATGAAAAGCGCCGGAATGTATGAAGCTTCGCTGATGATCAAAAAGGCACGTTCTTTTGGAATGAAGGTATTGATTGGCTGTATGAGTGAGACTTCCTGTGCTACCCAAGCTGGCATGGCGCTTGCCCCATTGTGCGACTGGGCTGATTTGGATGGCCCCTGGCTAACCAGGAACAATCCTTTTGATACCCCGCAAATCATTGCGGGGAAATATCAGTTGAAAAATCTACCAGGATTAGGTCTAGAAGGGATTAACCCTTCAATTCTGCTTCCTTTTTCTTAAGTGTTGCACGCATCTCTTTCATCAGTTGCAGCTTTACATACAGGAAGAAAATACCAGTAGCCACAAAAAGGGCCATGGCCAGGTATTGTTTGTTATTGAACCCCCATGTTCCACCGAAGATGGAAATGATCAGTCCTAAATTGTAAAAAACGTTTAATGCTATTTTCTTTCCCATGATTTAGTATACAGGCATATTAGGATCGAAAGCCTCTTTCCAGGCAACGATACCACCTTTAAGGTTATATAAATTGGTTAATCCAAGCATCTGCTCTAATTGCATTACTGCTGCTGCGCTTCTTTTACCACTTCTGCATTGAATAATTACTGGTTTATCCTGAGCAATCTGATCTGCTTCAATTAGGATACCACCTAAAGGGATGTTCAAACCATCAAGATTCGAAGTTTCATATTCGAAAGTTTCCCTAACATCAATCAATTGGAAGTCTTCTTTATTGTCGATCTTTTCTTTTAGTTCCTGAACGGTTATTTCCTTTATCATATTTTTAGCTTTTTTCAAAGATAAGCAATGCTCAAAATATTAAGGATAAAAAAACCACAAAATCACATTCAAATGAAGATAATGAGATCATTTCGAGCAAATTACTGTAACAACTAAGTGAGCTGGGCGTTTAATAGTCAGTCTTTAGTAACTTTGGATTTTACATCATGAATTCTATATCTCGTTTCTTCTGGTTCTGCTCGGGGGCGCACATTTCCACACTCGAGAAACACCCCACTGAACATAATAAATACCTGGGAATAGGTGCTACCATTTTCTTTACAGGTTTATTTGCCGCTCTATCAGGTGGCTATGCTATGTATTTCGTTTTTAAAGGAGATACAGCCGCAGTATTGTTTGCTCTGTTTTTTGGCTTGATCTGGGGATTAGCCATATTTAATATGGACCGGTATATTGTGGCCAGTATCAATAAAAACGCCAGTACGAACAAGCAAATTCTACAGGCTACGCCAAGGATTTTACTGGCCATCATGATTGGACTGGTGATCTCTCGTCCACTGGAATTGAAAATATTTGATAAAGAGATCAAGGAAAGGCTGAAAGTAAGTTATCTGAACAACCAGCGTTCCAAGATTGACACGTTAAATGCTTCATTCGGGAATAAGTATAAGATAGAGATCGGAAAACTTAATGAAGCAAAGACTGAGCGCGATTCTTTGGCGGGTGCCATTAAGACGGACCGTCAGAAGTTAAACTTTGAGATCTTTGGTAATAAGACATTGGAAACTTCCGGTGTAATGGGTTATGGTCCTTATGCGAAACGGAAAGAAGCTGAGCTGAAGCAAAGGGAGCAAAATTTGGATACATTAACAGCTGACGTCCGTGCCTTAGAGAAATTTGTGGACGGGAGAAAACAATTTGATGGGCTGATGACGGAGAAACTGTATACCGGGAAACAACTGGACAGTCTTAGCAATCTTGCGGGATTTGCAGATAGAAACTGGGCATTGGGACAGTTGAGTTTCAATACCGACGGTACCAGAGATGTGAATACCTCCCTTGCGGTCACTTTCATTGGCCTTCTTTTTATCTTCTTTGAATGTTTGCCTGTATTTGTGAAACTCATGAGTGATAGTGGTCCTTATGATCATTCTGTACAGAACCTGGAAGCCACACAAGTGTACGCTTCCGACAAGGATAAAGAGTACGAGATTGCCGTTATAGATGGCGTTCAGGAAACGCGTATTGAGACAGAGATTGAACGTAGAAAAAGACAGCTAACACATCCTACTCCGGTAGAATAGCCTCTTGTCTATAAAGTAAATAAGGATTTACTATTTAGCCTGGCTAGTACACCAGGCTATTATTCCTTAATCAAGGCGTAACATTTCGCTTTATCAACTACTCTAATCAATTCCTCATAAACCGCTACCTAAAAGCAGGAATGAGGAACAATGTGAACCATAAAAAAACAATTATATTCTGATGAAAAAAACCATTTACACTTTATTTATAGTGTTCCTGGCGCAGCAATCTTTTGCGCAGAACATTGATAAGATCATTACCCGACCATATGTGGAGCGCCTGATTAAGACGCTAAGCAGTGATGAGATGGAAGGCCGTGCCACTTACTCTCCGGGAATTGAAAAAGCCGCAGATTTTATTGCCGCTGAATTTAAAAGTATCGGCCTCAAACCCCTGGAAGGAACTAGCTTCCGACAGTCCTTCAGCAAGAAAAAGTTAAAACCGGTTAGTACGAAAGTAATTATTGATGGCAAAGAGGTTCCTGCTTCGGATATCCTTGTATATGGAAACACAGCGGAAAACCAGGTATTCGATAAGAGTAGCAGTGCTGGCTGGATAAAAATGGACCCAGAAAAACCATTCATGGCTCAACTCAGAGCATTGAGTAAAGAAAATAAAAAGCAGCTGGTTCTGGTAGATCCGAAATTTGCTGATGCTTTCAAAAGAATCCGCGATTACCTGGCTCAAGGTGCAGACCTTGATGAGAAAAAAGCGAATGATGATGCTACTGCTTTTGTTCTTGTACTCGGTGTAGATACAGTTGCTAATGATTTTAAAGTAGAATTAAAAAATAAGCTGGAAACATTGTCTTTGTTTAATGTAGCTGGTGTACTCCCAGGAAAATCCAAAGCAAAAGAGCTGGTGGTATTTTCAGGTCATTATGACCATTTGGGAATCATGAAAGCAGAAGGCACAGACAGCATCGCTAATGGTGCAGATGATGATGCTTCCGGCACTACTGCCGTGATCGCCCTAGCGAAATACTACAAAAAACTAAACAACAATGAACGCACGCTCATCTTTGTTGCCTTTACTGCAGAAGAAATCGGTGGTTTTGGCGCAAAACATTTCTCAGAAAAACTAAACCCTGATGAAGTGGTAGCGATGTTCAACATTGAAATGATTGGTAAAGACAGCAAGTTCGGTAAGAACACGGCCTTCATCACTGGCTTCGACAAGTCTGACTTTGGGAAGATCTTACAGAAAAACCTGGAAGGCACAGAATTTACGTTCCATCCAGACCCTTATCCACAACAAAACCTCTTTTACAGAAGCGACAACGCGACATTAGCCGCATTAGGTGTTCCTGCACATACCATCAGTACGGATCAAATTGATAGTGATAAATTTTATCATACGGTAAAAGATGAATTTGAAACACTGGATGTAGACAATATCTTATCGACCATCAAAGGGATTGCAAAAAGTGCAAATACAATTGTAAAAGGCACAGACACCCCTACCAGAATTCCTAAATTAAGTAATTAACTATAGCCCTATTTTATGACCTTTCTTAAACCTAATCAACTGTCATTTCTAGCCGCTGCAGCATTATCGGTCACGATGACATTGGGATTTACCCTCCCTGTTAATGCGCAAAAACAAGAAACCCTTTTAATCCGTAGCCCTTCAGTAAGTGCCAATCATATGGCTTTTGTTTATGGTGGCGACATCTGGATCTCCGACAAAGACGGTAGCAATCCAAGGCGGCTGACTGTAAACCCGGCCGTTGAACAAAATCCCTTGTTCTCTCCTGATGGGAAACAAATCGCTTTTACCGGAAACTATGATGGCAATACGGATGTTTATGTCATTCCAATTGAAGGTGGCGATCCTAAGCGTGTCACTTTTCACCCTTCAGCAGATGTACTGAGAGGATGGCTTGACAATAACCAATTGTACTTTACTTCGACCAGAGACTTTCAATTTGCTTTAAGTCCGAGGATGCACCAGATCAATATCGATGGAACTGCTGAAAAGGCATTACCTATGCCGGAAGCTGCGCAAGGGACGCCTTCAGCTGACAAAAGATACTGGGCTTACATCAAAAACTCAGACCCTTCTGAACGCTCGAATGTCGCTTTTAAACGTTATCGTGGTGGAGGGATGCCACAGATCTGGATCTTTGACACCCAAACAAAGGACATAGAAATCATTCCTGGTCCGGGTTCCAATAATGTGAAACCACAATGGATAGGCAATAAGATTTATTTCTTGTCAGACAGGGACCTGACCATGAACCTATTCAGTTATGATGTTAAAAGCAAAAAGACTGAAAAGTTAACGAATTTCAAGGATTACGACATCAAAACATTGACTGCCGGTCCAGGAGCTGTTGTTTTTGAACAAGCTGGTAAAGCACATATTTTAGAAACTGCGAACAACAAAGTTAGTAGTGTAGCCATCAATATTCAGGCAGATGCACCCTACAAAAGGCCTCATTATATTAATATGGCCGGTGATATCCGCAATTCAGAAATCTCTCCTTCCGGAGTCAGAGCTTTGTTTGAAAGTCGCGGGGAGATCTATTCTGTTCCTAAAGAAAAAGGTGATGCTAGAAACTTATCTAACTCACCAGGTAGTTATGAGAAATTCCCGGCATGGTCGCCAGATGGGAAGTATATTTCTTATTTGTCCGATAAAAATGGCAGTTATCAGTTGGTACTCCTGAATCAGGCAACGAAAGCAGCACCAATTTATATCCCTCTTGGAAAAACGCCGTTTTATTATCAACCAGTATGGTCGCCTGATAGTAAAAAACTATTCTATGGTGATGCTCACTTGAATTTGTTCTATATCGATATCAATGACCGTAAGCCGGTATTGGTGAAGGCAGATAAAGATGGTTCCTCTCCTAACAGGTCATTTAGTGCGCTACAGCCGGCCTGGTCGCCGGATTCCAAATGGATTTCTTATGTAGCAACCTTACCAAATTCGGTAAGTGCCGCCTATATATACAACCTGGATACTGAAAAACATACACAGGTAACTGATGGGATGAGTGATGTTAATGGACCTACTTTCAGCAGAGACGGTAAATATCTATTCTTCCTGGCGAGTACTGATGTTGGCTTAACCAATAGCGGATTACACATGTCGGCTTACCAACGTCCGGTAAATTACAACGCTTACGCACTGATTCTTTCTAAGAAAACACCTTCTTTATATAAAACAGAAAGTGACGAAGAGGTCGTAAAATCTGAGGATACACCAGCGAAGAAAAAAGAAGAGCCTAAAAAAGACGCTTCGAAAAAAGATAAGAAAGGAAAAGAAGAAGAGAAGCCAGCTGCTCCTCCGGTAAAGAAAACCACAGAGATTGACCTTGATGATTTGAGTGGTCGTATTATTTCACTTCCTATTCCTTCCAGTGGACTTCAAGGACTGGATGGTGCTGTAGACGGCCAATTGCTTTATTTTAGAAATGGAGAACTTGGTGCCCTGGATTTGAAAAAAATGGAAACCAGCACACTGGTTACCGGAATTTCTAGTCTGAGCATCAGTGCTGATGGAAAATCTATGCTATATGGCTCCAGAGGGAACTATTATATTGTTGATGCCGGAAAAAAACCAGGTAGCTCAGAAAGTGGAAAGCTAAAACTGGAAGGTATCAAGGTATTGGTAGACCCTGCAGCTGAGTGGAAACAGATGTTTGATGAGGTTTGGAGTATGGAGAAAGATTTCTTCTATGTAGAAAACATGCATGGTGCCGATTGGCCTGCGATGAAAGTGAAGTATGAGAAGTTCCTTCCATATGTAAACCATCGCTCAGATCTTTCTTATGTTTTCAATGAGATGATGGGTGAGATGGTTGTTGGACACAATTACATATCTCCAGGTGATGAGCCTGAAGCGCCTTCTGTTTCTGTAGGCATGCTGGGTGCAGACTATGAAATCGAGAATGGATTTTATAAGATCAAAAAGATTTTCACCCGTTTGGATTGGAATCCAAGCTTTAAAGCGCCACTTGCAGAACCTGGGCTAAACATCAAAGAAGGTGATTATATCCTGTCTGTAGAGGGTGTACCCTTGACTTCAAAAACTTCTATTTATAGTCTTTTTGATTTCAAAGCAGGTAAGCAGGTTGCAATAAAAGTGAACAGCAAACCAAGTTTAGATGGTGCGAGAGAAGTGGTGGTGGTACCTGTATCTGGCGGACAAGAGTTCGAGTTGAGAAAGATGGACTGGGTTGAAAGCAACCGTAAAAGAGTAGATAAACTAAGTGATGGCAAAATCGCTTATGTGTATATGCCTAATACCGGTCCTGATGGATACGCGTATTTCAACAGGTATTATTTCTCACAAATGGATAAAAAAGCCTTGTTGATAGACGAAAGAAACAATGGTGGCGGTTGGGTAGCAGATTATGTGATCGACCTGTTGAGCCGTGAGTTGATGAGTTACTGGGCCATCAGAGATGGGAAAAGTTTCACCACTCCAGGTAATGGAATCTTTGGTCCAAAAGCCATGTTGATGAATGAGAATGCAGGTTCTGGAGGCGATATGATGCCGTATATGTTTAAAAAGAGAGGCTTAGGTAAATTAGTTGGTCGTACTACGATGGGTATCCTTGTAGGAATCAGCGGTTATCCAAAGTTACTTGATGGTGGAAGCATCACCTCCCCTAACTTCGGTGTTTATGATACTGATGGAAAATGGATTATCGAAAATGAAGGCGTAGCACCTGATATCTTCGTAGAACAGACGCCTAAAGACTTACTGGAAGGTAGAGATCCTCAATTAGATCGTACCATTAAAGTGCTGCAGGACGAAATGAAAACTTATAAATACCCGAATGTAACTAAGCCTAAAGATCCAATACGCGGTCATTAAGCAATGAAAAGGCCATCTTTTATCAGATGGTCTTTTCCATTACATAATCATTCATAAAGAAACCGTTGCCAATTTCCAGGTTAACGGTTTCTTTTATTTTAAATCCGGCCTTTTTATAAAACTCCGTGGATTTATTGGCGCGATTCACATTTAATTCCAGGCTTTTACCACCTGCTTCCCTTACCTTGTCGAACACCTCATTGATCAGGAATTTACCCACGCCCATGCCATGAACTTCCGGCAACACATAAAGCTTGTGCAGTTTATAGGCATCCTTTCGGTCATCCAGCTTTGAATAAGAGGCAAAACCCACATCTTTATCCTCAATTTCTGCAATCAGAAAGGCATAACCGGCCAACAGCTGCTCTAGCAAAACGCCTTTATTATACATCTTTTCCAACATATAATCGATTTGTTCCTGGCTAATGATACCGGTATATGTAGGACCCCAGGTGACTTTGGCGATCTCCTGAATGGAACTCAGATCTTTCTCTTTTCCTTTCCTAATTAGGATCATAACTTTTCACTGATAAATAAATAGGAGGTGTTAAACGTGAAGGTGACAAATCCATCATTGATCACAACGAATTCCTCGTTTTCATTTTGTTTCAGGTTACTAGTTTCAAAATAAGACAACACTTCAATATGGAATACACTGTCTTTCGGTTTCCAAACCGAGAAGCCTGACTTTATTGCATAGGCTTTTTCCGTCGCCGTAAATACCACAATATTGATCTCATCTATATAACTACCCAACTCCCTAAGCTTGGTTTTAGTATCAATCACATTAACTGCTGCATATTTTTCTGCGATGAGGTAGTCCAATACCGCATCCAAGGGCTCCCCTTTTGCAGGAATAACTTTTGTATTCTCCTGGAAGAACTCCTGATCGGCAGGGTTCACTACAATGTCTACTTTTAGTCCAAGGCTAATGATTTTCTCATACAATGCAGCATTGACGATTAAAGTAGGACTCCACTCCAAGAGCTGGCCCAGATATTCTTCATTAAACGCGCCCAGATCATGAATATATAATGCGGGTTCTTGTTTTTCTCTAACGATGTGATGTGATGACATAAAGCAAATATATTGTATTTTTTTTCTTATTTTCGTTTAACTTACAAGACGCTTCTTCACGATACAGTAAGCCCTCATCAATGGACGATCAGCAACAGCAATTTATAAAAAATTGGAAGTTATTAGCAGAAGGTGAGAAACAAGGTTTGTATGCTTGTTTCAGCTACTTTTATGATGACCTATACCGATTTGGGTTATCCTTATACAGAAACCCCGAATTGATCAAAGAAAGCATACAAAACCTGTTTATTGAGCTTTGGCAAATTCGAGATAAGTTAAAAGAAGTCAACAACATCCAGCAATATGTTTTTACCATTTATAAGCGGATCATTTTCAAAACCAATCAAACTTTCATCAATACTACTGCTGGAGATGAGGTTTCTTTAGACGATATCGAAGAGCGGTTTATTGCAGAAAGTTCTTATGAAAGCATTCTAATTGCCAGTCAGGAGGACGAACACCTAAAAAAAAGGTTACTGTATGCTTTGAGTTGTTTAACACCCCGACAGAAGGAAATCATTCAAATGCGCTATTTCGATTGCTTGTCTTTTAAAGAGATTGCTGAACGAACCTCTTTGACTGAGCGGACGGTTTATAATACGCTTCATAATGCAGTAAATGTACTGCGGGAGTTGTTACTGTTTCTATGCCTGGTGATGCAGGGAGAACCATGGCAATAGAAAGAGGGTTTCCCCTCTTTCTGTACACGAGCAAATTTTGATTTATTGTACTAAAATTCATCAAAAGATCTTTCCAAAGAGAAACCATCCGGTCCAGGCCTGGCATTCGCTTGATAGATTTAGCTATTTCAAGTCTTTGGCAATGGTTGCCATCAGAGATTTATCCCCTAATACATCATAGTCTGCGGCCCATAAATATGCGCCTTTAAATCCTGTAGCCTTAATATATTTCGCTTTCTTCTCTATTAATGGGATGCCATTATAGAAAACCCCAAAGGCCATGTTAGTGGTCTCCTTACTGAAAGCCTGTGGATCATGATTTAAGATATCGAAATATTTCACATAATCGTAAGAACCCCAACTCAGGTTATTCCCATTGGCATCAATTGCTGTATAACGTAAACCAAAAGCAGGCATTCCCAACACGATCTTATCCTTAGGAAGTAGCGATAGCCAGTTTGCTGCACAGCTGACCATATAATCATAGCTGGAAGACTGCGCTCTGACTGAGCCCGGACTAATAGCACCATCTTCAAAGGCATGGACATTTACCCAATCCGCAGCCGCCAGATTGCCATACTGACCACGTAACCAGTTTGTGGCTACAGTGGCTGTTACTAGTGCTTTTGCTGGTAATGCTGCTTTCAATTCTCTAATCAGCGGTCCTACGGCTGCAATATTTTTATCACCGGAGATGCTAAGGTCAGTCATCATGACATCTACCCCATCCATTTTTCTGGCAATCACATAGGCAACTACCTGCTGAACTAATGCCGCTCTTTTTGCAGGGTCGATGATCACTGCACCAAAATCATTGCTTTCATATCTTGACCACCCATCAATTCCACTTAAATTTCCTGAAATCCCAAGAATCACGGGAGTTTGGTTGATATGTGCCTTGGCGACCAACTCATCCGCAGCGCGGTTCCTTTGTCCGAATGTCACATCTAGTCCGTCGGAATTTACCCAACCACATTTGAAAGCCACATGTGTTACTTTCCCCCAATCGATATCTTTTGCCAATCCATCCGCCGACAAATAAGCTAAAGCCACATTTGTAAAAGGCTTGAAGGTATAGGTACTTGGATTTACTAAAATATTTGAGGTCCGCGAAGTCGTTTTACCATTATAAGAGGCTTCCACACTGATCTTATATTCCCCACCGGCAGTAGGCTTAAAAACAAATGCCGTATCTGAAGAAACCACTTTATCGTTCACCTTCCATACTACACTTGCGCGGTCGGAAGGCGAGAATTGCAAGCCCGTAAAGACCGCGGATTCTCCTTCTGCAATGATGCTACTTGCAAGGCGAAAGGCCCCGTTTCTATCAAAAATTCTAGGGTAAAACTCCCCTTCCTTCCCCGCGTCAGTATCGTCTTTCTTACAACCAGAAAGGATGGAAAGACAAAAGAAAGCGGATAACAGGATATATTTTATGTTGTTCATCTTTTATAAGTTTGGATTAAGAAATTACTGTTTATCCCACCACACGCGTTTGGTCCAATCATCGAGACCGCCAAGAGCTTGTACAGCTTTTGCTACATTTGCTGCATTTTGCTCGGTCTCTTCTAGAGGATATTCCAATCTTCTTGGGATTTCATTGCTATTAGATTCGCTCATTACTCCTGGAATCAACTGCGGAAAACCGGTTCTTCTCCAATTGGCATAAGCTTCCTGTCCATTAAATATTAAAGCCAACCACAACTGCGTGTTGATCATTTCTATTTCTTTCCCAGGTATCATTTTGTTGCTATTGATGAAATTCGTCACCGCAGTATTGGAGATTGTCGGAGATCCCTGAAACAGGCTCAGTTGTCTCATGGCCGCAGCAATTCCTTTTTCATAATGACTTTGTGCATCACCACCCATGTTTAATCCAAAACGGATATTGGCTTCTGCCAATAAGAATTCTACTTCAGCATGAGTAAAGTGTAAAAATGGCGCATCACTTTTAATCAAGTAATTAGCAAATTCCGCTTTCTGCTCCGCATTCGTTAATCTCTTCTCTCCAAAACCTGGAATCTGTACGGGCAAAATATCCAGCCAATCGTTATAAGTATAGCTGGCTGGTTTTACGCCTACATATCCAATTTCAGCAACAACAAGGTCTGTCACATCTATACGGTCAAAGGGTTTAGAATTGATCTCTGTATAGCATCGGATCATATTTTTTAACCTTGGATCATTCGTTTTCACAAACTGATCGACTAAAGTAGTTGTTACTTTTGGAGGCAATTCCGCGCTGTTAATCGTTACCGCAACGGAATTCCCTCTGGCATCATCATCTTTAGATTGTACATTTTCATGCATTAACTTACAGATGTCTTCATGACTGGAGATCAGTCCGGCTGCAAAAGCGGCTTGCGCTTCTGCCTTTGCTCTTTCAGGATTACGTTTTACCAGGCGCATTGCATACCTCAAACGTAGAGAATTGGCAAACTTTTTCCAGGAAGCAATATTTCCGTTATAGAACAAATCACCTTTCAACTGATCTTTTGAGGGGTCAAGCTGTGCAGAAGCTTCCGTCAGTTCTTTAAAAAAATCATTATAGATAGATTCCTGCGTATCAAATTCTGGTCTGATGATCCCATCTTTATACCCTTTTCCTGCTTGCTTATAGGGGATATCGCCATACATATCTGTCATTCTGGCAAATAGCAACACCTTCATGATTCTACATGCTGCATTGATATTGGTTTTTGAGGGATCACCCTGGCTTCTATCTACAGCATCAACAATATTTAAAATATCGTTCCCGTAGTTTACATTCCAAAGAGCGGAGGTATAAGCTCTATTTTTGATATAAAACTGTCCACTTTTTACCAGATATATTCCTGCGGTATGCTGTATAAAAGGCATAGTCAGGATGGTGCTGATCTTTTCATTGACTTCAAAATTCCCTGAATAACGCAACTGTACATTTGCCAGTTGTAGGGCCGGATCTAATCCGCTGGATCTATGAGGATCTGTATTGACACCCCCAAATTTCTTACAAGAGCTAAGTACTAGCATCGTGATCAGGACAGCGGGTATGATTTGATTAAAATATTTTTTCATGTTCGTGTGATTTGAATTAAAATCTGAAGTTTAGGTTAAAGCCCCAGCTTCTTCTTGTTGGCAATGATCCATATTCCAAACCTTGTCCATTCCCATTGCTATAATTGGAATCCGGGTCTACATTAGGCACATTCTTATAGATAATAAATGGGTTTCTACTCACCACAGCTACCTGAATATCTTTTAGCCCCAATCTGGAAGAAAATGAAACAGGGACTCTGTAGCTTAGCGTAATTTCTCTCATTTTCACATAAGTCGCATCGTATACATAAGGCTTACCGACACCACTATCGCTAGGATAAACGCTACCCCAATACAGAGCAGGATCTACCGCTTCGGTATTTTCTACATAGACAGGTTTTTCATCCGTTCCCACATTAACAACGCCTTTCGGTACGTATCCACGTACATTGCCCGCTGCTTTCCATTGCTCAAATGTTTTACCGGCCGATAGCCTTTCCTCTTCAGACTTAATCCATTCCTCTCTACCCTCAAGTGTGGTATTGAGGCTGCCCCTAACCGCAGCAAACAGATTGGTCATCGAGAAAAGATCGGCACCTTGTTTCACATCGACTACGAAATTTAAGCCGAAGTTTTTATAATTCATCACACTAGATATTCCACCAGTCCAGCTGTAAGTTCCTTTTCCAATCACCTCACGGTAAGAATTTCTTTTTGGTGTTAAAGATTTTTTCGGGTCTAAAATGGTGTTCCCATTCTCATCCTTCAGTTCTTTATAGGCCAGGATTGAGCCATATGCAGCACCAGGCATCGCCACAATAGAGACCCCTAACCATCGTGCATCGGAAAGACTTAGGTAAGGAATACCATCTGCCAGGGATTCTACCTGATTGACATTTCTGGCGAAATTGACACTAAGATCCCAGTTAAAGTCTTTCCCAACGATCGGTTTTGTATTCAGCATCACCTCGATTCCTTTATTGGAAATCACCCCTGCATTAACAATCTGGTAAGCAAAACCTGAAGATATCGGTGCAGGGACCTTATTGATCTGGTCTCTTGACTTTTGGGTATAAAGGGTTACATCCAGTCCGATTCTATTTCCCAGAAACCGAAGTTCTGTACCCATTTCATAGGAACGGGTACGGGTAGGTTTCAGGTTTTTATTGGGTAGAATATCCCCGGAGATCCCTCCTTGTGAGCTTCCATTGAACGATAAGGGATTCAATCCATAATAAAGATCCAGCTGATAAGGATCGGTATCATTACCTACTTCCGCTGCGGATAACCTTAATTTACCAAAAGAAAGAATACTGTTGTCAATTTTAAAAGCATCAGAAAATACAAAACTAGTGGCTACAGAAGGATAAGTATAGCTATTGTGCTTTACTGGTAAGGTAGAAGAAGCATCCTGGCGCACGCTCGCATCCAGGTACAAATAGCTTTTATAACCTGCACTGAATAATCCATACACTGAATTCAGGTGTTTTCTTAAATGAGTAGGAATAATTGATTTATCGGCAAAGCTGTTTGGCGTTACCACATCTCTCACTGTCATGTTGGAAAAAGTGAGGGACTCACCTTTATTACTGACCCTGGAAATACTTCCTCCTAGTCTGGCAGACAAATGTAAATCCTTGGTCACCTGTTTTTGAGCCGTTAATAGCACGTCTGCCTCTGTAGTGGTAAAATTACGATTTAACAGATCCAGCTGACCAGTAATATTTCTTGGCGTAGTAGGTGGAGCAAATTTTTCATAGTCCATATCCATCTGGTCTGTGGCGACCCTTCCCTGCAGGTTTAACCAGCTCAAGATATTATAGTTCAACTGTATCGAACCCATAAACCTGTTTTTACTGGTTTTGTTTTTCATTTCGTTGATGATCCAGTATGGGTTGATATTATATACGCCACCACCCCATTCCAGATAATCGCCGGTAGCCGTTTTATAGGCATTTTTAAACATGCCTTGATCGAGTGTATTGGCCAGCCCGATAAAACTATTTCCAATATTAGAAGCGTCATCTGCCAATGCCGGTCTGTTGTTCACATTTTCATTCATGTAGAATGCTCTGGCTTCCATTGTCAGTTTAGACCCGAATTTTGAAGTCCCATTAAAGGTGAAAGAGTTCCTCCTCATGTTTGATTCCGGAACAATGTCGTTGTTTCTCAGATCTGAAGCAGAGAGGCGGAAAGAGGAAACATCATTTGAATTCGAGAAAGAGATCGTATTGGTAAATGTTGACCCTGTTCTAAAGAAATTACTGATATTATCTTCTACCAGTGCATACGGTCTATCGATGCCATCAAAAGAGGCTGTTCTTAATCCTGCATCAATTTTAGGCCCGAAATTCTGACGCAGACTGGTTCTCGCCTGGTCTGGGGTTAAGTTCAGTAACTGGTTATTTCCTTGTCCATATTGCGTCTGATAGCCATCAAAAGAAGTCAACTGATTTTCTAATGTGGAGGTGCTGTTAAATTCGATGCCCAGACCTTTATCACCTTTTCCCTTTTTCATGGTGATGAGAATAACGCCATTGGCGGCTCTGCTACCATAAAGTGCAGAAGCGGAAGGTCCTTTAAGGATACTGATCTTATCTACATCATCCGGGTTTATGGCCGAAATGGCATCTCCAAAATCCACGCCTCCGGGATTGTCTTTTCCTCCGGCCTGTCCGTAGTTGGAGTTGTCCATCGGGATTCCATCTACTACATATAAAGGTTGGTTGTTACCGGTAATGCTGGTATTTCCCCTAATAATTACCCTGGAAGATCCAGCTGGTCCACCAGCAGTACTGTTAATGATCAGACCGGGAACTTTCCCTGCCAATGAATTGATCACATTGGTTTCCCGGGCTTTTTTAAGTTCTTCGCCATCTACTTGTGAGACTGCATAGCCCAAGGAACGTTCTTCTCTTTTGATCCCTAGTGCCGTGACTACTGCTTCACGAAGTTCTGTAACTTCTTCTTTCAATACCACATTAACATTTTTATCGAGATCATTGGCGGTAAGTGTCACCAACTGGAAACCGATCATTTTAAAATGAATGACATCCCCTTTACTTGCAGCAATTGTAAAAGTACCATTACCGGAGGTCATGGTGCTTTTGCCTGTGGATTTATTGGACACGGCTACACCAGGAAGCGGACTATTGCTAAGGTCGGTTACTTTACCGCTGAGGCTAAATTCCTTCCTTTGCGCAACTTTATCTTTATTTGACCGTACCATAATCGTTTCTCCATTGATCTGATAGCGGATATCGATCTGTTGAGAAATCGCGTCCAACACCTGGTTGATTTTCCATTTATCGGCGGTTAAGTTAATTTTAGCACTTTCATCCAGGTCTAGTGGATTATAAGAGAAATGCACATTTGCTTCTTTCTCTATCTGTTTAAAAGCAGTTAATAAGGTCGCTTGTTTCCATTTAAAGGAATAGACTTTATCTTTCGATTGTGCAAATCCTGATAAGGAAACGATGCATACAAAACACAGGCATACTTTAAATAAAAGCCCATAGAAATAGTAATAACATGGTAAGTTTTTGTTCATGCTGGTTAAAGGTTAGTTTATTTGGTTAGTTTTTTTTGCTTATTCCTGGAAGCTGAGTTCTACACGATCTCCAATAATGACATAGGTAAAATGGTTAGAGAAACCTATGGCACTCAATACTTCCGTAAGGCCTTTATCATAGAACTTTCCAGTAAAGGCGATGGGGTTTTTAGGTGCGTTTTTGGCAATAATTTCTATCCCATAAGTTTCTTTTAGCAGGGATTTGATTTCTTGAAGAGAGGCTTTTGAAAAGACGAGATTTCTGTTGTACCAATCGGCAATCTTCTGGCGATTAAACATAGTTTTCACCAATTTATCCGGACCGGAACTAATGTCGACCTGTTCACCCGGCGACAATACCAATTCTTCTTTTACGTGATTGTTAACGATGGTACCAACACTTACTTTTCCTGTGTTTAACATCACGGAAGTTTCCTTTCTTCTGCTGTAATTGTTGATTTTAAAAGAAGTGCCGAGCGCTGTTGTTGTTGTTTTTCCAGTGATGACAATGAAAGGTTTTTCTTTGTTTTTAGCGACATCAAAATAAGCTTCTCCATTTAGCCAGATCATCCGGTTTTTTCCATTGAAATTTGGATCCAGTTTCAATTCCGTCAGTCCGTTGATGGTGACCTTGCTACCATCACTAAGGGTAATGGTTTTACGTTCGTTATAGGCCGTTTTGATCAAGATACCATTACTGGTTTCTATAGCTGTAGGAATGGTTGTTTCGTAATCTTTCTTATTGAGGATGGCGTATATACCTATTGTTACCAAGAACGTTGCAGCAATGGAAATCCATGACCTCCTGGTGTTGAACCAGAGCTTTCTGGTAGGAGCGTTGTATGTTGGTGTTTCTTGTATTCGGGACGGTATTACGACAGAGCTTTCTTCGAGTTGGTCAATCGCCATTTTCAACCGATCCAGTTCCTGTTCTTTTTCAAGAGGATCAACTTTTACAGCCAGCAGATAGAAAAGTGTTCTGGCTTTGAGGATTCGCTCTTCCAATTCGGGATGGGTATTTTTGATGTTTTCCCAGAACAGCACCGCTTCCTGATCATTTTCGAGACAATAGTTAAGGAAACTATCCTCGGTTAAAAAGTCTTCAACGGCGTAAGCGGTATATTTCATTCCAGTTTAGTATTTGGTTCTATCTACAAGTGCAGAAGGAATGGAATTTTTACCAAGGAATTTTAAAATATATTTTCAAGCTATGATTTTAAGCGGCGGAAACTACTTTAAACGAAGAAAGGCCGGTAAAAAAATTACCGGCCTTTTTATTACTATTTACTAACTAAGGTTTATTTTATGGGTTTTGAATCAGCTTAGGATTAACTGTCAACTCACTTCTCGGAATATAATATATCACACGTGGAGAAGTATAAGGAATCTCCTGAGTGATTTGTCCTGATGGTAAATGTGTACCAGGGTAATCTCTAACCATAGTACGTTTGTTTCTGAACACATCGAATTTACGTTGCGCTTCAAAAGAAAGTTCCAATCTTCTTTCGTCTAATACAATGTTTAATACATCCGTATATCCCATCATGTTTGCGGGAGAAAACAACTCTTGACCTTTTAAACCAGCACGTTCTCTGATTAAGTTAACATCTGCGAAAGCTTCGCTTGGTCTGCCCAGTTTAACCGCCGCCTCAGCTCTGGTCAGATACATTTCTGCAAGACGTAGAATCACTGGAGAACTTAAAGTTTCGATATTATCCTGATAAGAATACTTCATGATGTAATAAATAGGATAGCCATTACGCTTTGCTACAATTGGATTACCATTACCATCTAGCTTGTTATTTCCGTCTTTATCTTTTTCATAATTTGGACGAACAAAAGCATGACGCAAATCATTAGGGAACTTATCCAGCAGATTTCTATAACTCTGAGAAGCATACATCTCGCCATAACTATTGTCGCCACCAGCCGTAAAATACATGGATCCAATCGAATCATCAATACGATCATCTTTTATATCATGTTTAATTGCAAAAATAGTTTCCTGCAATTTCTGTGTTCCTCCTGGCGCTACTGTGTAATAACTCGCAAGGTTTGCTGAACTCACCAAAGCATATCTATTTGATTTGATCACTTTATCTGCATATTCATGAGCACCTTCATAATTACCCATGTATAAATAAACTCTGCTTAACAGCGCCATTGCTACTTCTTTAGAAGCAAAGATGTTAGTCTTAGCACTTCCCATCAGGTCGATAGATTTTAGCAAATCCGACACGACTAAAGCATAAACATCTTTTACTTTTGAACGTACATTCAGCTCCTTAACATCCGTATTTGTTTTTAGGACAATCCCTAATGATTCACCATTATCGTCTGTATAAGGACGACCAAAGAACCTTACCAAGTCAAAGTGAATCATTGCTCTTAAGAAATAATTCTCTCCAATTAGCTGCTTCATATCCGGGTTATTTCCCGGAATACCTTTCTCAATTACCACAGTAGCACCATAAAGTGCTTGATAACCTTTACGCCAGATTTGTTCTGTATTGGATTGATCGTCCACATGGCGATAATTGTAGGCATAGAATAAAGCATCCGTAGTGGTTCCACTAAGAGAAACGTTATCACTTGCATACTCCGAAAGCATGTGGTAATTACGCGTATAATAAGGATCTTTGATATAATTATAAGTTCCAATCGTTGCAGCCCGTAGCCCCTCAACCGTATTTACAACTTGATCACTGGTCAGCGCATTATAAGGCTGTAAATCCAGCGCATCTTTACAGGACGTAGCAGATAATGTTAATAATAACGCTACGGCCAATTTATATTTCTTTATCATCATTGTTCTTTTAAAAATTCTCCTTAAAAACTAACATTCACGCCAAACAAAATTTTCTTACTGATTGGGTATTTTGTACCTACTATACCAACAGAGTTATTCCCCTCAGTGGATAGTGAAACTTCCGGATCCATTCCAGAGAATCTGGTTAGTGTAATTAAGTTGTCACCACTTACAAAGAAGCGAACATTAGACAATTTTAATTTTTCTGTCACCTTATCGGATAAAGTATATCCTAAAGTAATGTTACGTAGTCTGATATATGAACCATCTTCCAGGTATCTTGAACTTGGTTTATTAGCATCGTTATTACCATTCGCTACTGCTTGAGGGTGTGTAGCCACATCCCCTGGTTTCTCCCAACGGTTCCATCCCTTTTTCAACAACATGCTGTTGTATTGTGGATAAGCACCATCTGCATCAAAAAGCTCACGATCAGAATTGTACACCAAACTTCCGGAAACAAAATTGATAAATGCATTCAGGCTAAAGTTCTTGTAAGAGAACTCATTCCCTAAACCACCCGTAAAATCAGGGGTTGAGGTACCTACAAATTGTCTGTCAGCTGCAGCCCAACTCGTTGTTGTAGCTTTGTATTCCGCACCATCCCCATCTGTCTTTGTGGTGTACCATAATGGTTTTCCATTAGCAGGATCTACCCCAGCCCACTCTTTCATGTACCATGAATTTAAATCACGTCCAACAGAAATCCTTTGGTACCCTCCTCTTTCAATATCTTGATTATTGTATAGATTCATCACTTTATTTCTGTTGATTCCAATGTTAAATGAGGTACTCCATTTGAATTCACCAGTGAGGTTTTTGGTATTCACTTCTATATCAATACCTCTATTTCTTACTGATCCAATATTCTCTGTAGAGTAATAGAATCCAGTCTCAGAAGCTAGTGGACGATCTATGATCAGGTCTTTATTGGTACGCTGATAAGCATCGATACTCAAATCAATACGGTTAAATAAACCAATATCTACACCTGCATTGATGGTCGTAGGCGTTTCCCAGGTTAAGTTAGGATTTGGTAAACTACGAGGGAAAGCACCCGGAATTCCACCATATTGCACATTTGCCACATAAAGGTCTAAGTGTGCATAATCGCCACCAGGCGTGTTTCCTGTTACTCCATAACTACCACGTAGTTTTAAAGTCTTCACGACGTCAGATTCAAAGAAACTTTCATTGGCAATGTTCCATCCGGCGCCAATAGAGTAGAATAAACCTGATCTCTTATTTGGTCCAAATTTTGAAGAAGCATCATTTCTAACGGATACTGTGGCAAAATAGCGGTTATCATAGTTATAATCCCCCATAAATAGCTGAGAAACAAACCTGCTCATAGATCTTGATCCGCCAAGCTTCTTCATCACAGCGGTAGCATCCATAGATCCTAACTCAGGAAAGATTCCTGTTCCAGTAGCTGAAAGCCCATCAACATAGTTTTGCTGAAATTCGAATCCTGCAATACCTGATAGGTTGTGTTTACCGAAACTATGTGCAGCATTGAACAAATTCGAAGTAATAAAAGAGTTAGAATAGCCATAAGCATTATACAACTCTCCATCATTTGCCTTTCCTCCAGGTGTACGTGCGTCAATCAGTTTTTCTGCACGTGAGTTATTCACCGTATAGCGGTTAGAAGTTGCAAAATTTAACCAATCTGTGATTTTATATTCCAATTTCACATCTGCGGAAAGATTTTGTCCGCGGGAGTTATCTCTGTTATACTCACTTACAAACAAGAAGTTATTTTTCTCTCTTCCATACCAATTTTCAGTATTGCCATCCACATATCGTGGGGTACCATCAGCATTGAATGGATTGTTCCATGGTAAGTTGGTATAAGATTGTCCTAAAGCACCACTTGGGTCATTGTTTGTTTTAGTAAAACCAGCATTAAGTCTGGCCGTTACTTTAAAGCGATCGTTAATTTTATGTTCCAGATTGGTACGGAAGTTAAAGCTTTTGTAGTCCGTATTCACTAAAGTACCTTGCTCATCGTAATAATTGGCTCCGATATAAAACTTAGTTTTTTCATCACCACCAGAGATACTCAATGCTTGATTGTTGGTATATCCTTGTCTGAAAGCTAAATCTCTCCAGTTGGTATTTATTGGTACTTCCGGCATAAAACCATTTAAATACCCCGGAAGTGTTGTAGCCAGGTTCTTTGAGGTCAGGTAGTCGTTGATCTCTTTTTCCGTTGGATTCGGAATCGTCGCTTGAAGCTGCTTAATATACGCCGCACGTTTCCCAGTATAATCATTCGTATACATGTACGCACTATAATCGCGTAACTGTTGGCCATTCATCACTTTAAAGTTTCCTTCGGAAGCATTGTTTACTCCAAAAGCGCCACTATAATCGATTTTGGTTTTACCAGCTTTACCTTGTTTAGTCGTGATTACCAATACCCCATTTGCTGCTCTGGAACCATAAAGTCCCGTTGCTGCTGCATCTTTTAATACGGTTACCGATTCAATATCACGAGGATTTGCAGATCCGCCAATCACTCCATCAACCACCATTAATGGCTCCGATCCTGAGCTAATCGTTCCGGTACCACGAATACGAATGCTTACTCCTCCACCAGGTTGTCCTGAAGGAGAACTTACATTTACGCCTGAGGCTTTACCTTGTAGCATAGCTGAAGTGCTATTGCTAGTTACATCCAGTAGTTTCTCCGCAGAAACCGTAGATACAGAACTCACGATTTGTGATTTGTTCTTAGTAACATAACCAACCACGACTACTTCATCCATCAAATTCTGATTAGGTTTCAGGCTGATGTTAAATGGTCCTTTTCCAGCTGCGCTGATTTCCTGAGTATCGTAACCCAGGTAAGAGAACACAAGGATTGCTTTATCATCAACGTTGAGGCTGAACTTTCCGTCAAAATCTGTCATAGTACCGCCCGCAGCATTTTTGATCTTTACAGAAACGCCAGGTAAAGGCAGTCCAGTTTCGTCAATCACCTTACCGGTCTTGACGCTGGTAGTCTGACTCATCCCTGAAAACACCGATAGTGCCACCAGGATTAGTGTCATTAAGGATTTCTTTAAGTAAGGAATCCAATTAAATAAGTTGTAATTCTTGGTCATGAATTATTCTGATTAAATGAGTTATTTGTCTGATTTGCCTAACATTGGCGCTAGACATTTTTAAGAGCTCGAAAGTTAGAGACTTAAAGGATCATGCTTCCGACAGAATCCCCATTAAATTCACGCAAACGTTTGATATTTGGAGGACGCCCATTTGAGCTTAGGAAGGGATTTTCGATGATTTAAAACAAAAAATTACCTTAATATTAAAAGGGTGCCATAAAGTATTTTTTATCCATAGGAAAATGGCACAAAACATATAGAATACTTCCTTTCAACCAGAAAATATCAAACGTTTGCGTAGTGTTTAAATGGAATAAATAGGGTTTTTTACTTCTTATGAAACGTTTACAGAAAATACAGCTACTGTACACTCATTATCAGTTAGATAAAAAGGAAACTCAACATAGAAACTATGATGATCTATTGTTGCGCTGCTAGTAGACTAGTCAGGTACGGTTACTGCTTTTCAAGCTATTGTTTCAGGGATTCTTGGTTAAAACCTTCAAGTTGCTGCATACTGAATTTGAGCGCCGGATACAACTGACGATAAATACTAAACAGTTCCTGATAAATTTTATGGTGGGCTGGATTAGGCTTAATACGCTCCTTTTCTCCCGAAGAGAGCGGATAATCTGTTGCTAATCCTATTACTTTAACTGCCATATATGCTGCACCGATCGCGGAAGCATCTTCTGTTTGCAAAAGTACGATCTCTTTACCAGTAATGTCTGCCAGAATTTCCATCCAGACCTTTGCATGTACAAAACCTCCACTCACATGGAGTTGTCCAATCGCTTCGGTATTCGGTTGCAATATCAATAATACCTCATTTAAAGCGTAACAAATTCCTTCCAGTACTGCTCTCGACAAATGATCCTGGTTATGCTGGAGCCTTAGTCCAAAGAATGTTCCACAGCTCCCCGAATCCCAAATTGGCGCGCGCTCGCCACTAAGGTAGGGTAGAAAAATCAACCCATTACTTCCCAATAAAGTGGTCTTTATGTTTTCAAATAAAGTAGTATAATCAGCCGTTGAAAGTTCTGTTTTTCCCAACACATTTTTTAAAAGCCATTGCAGAGCGATACCTCCATTATTTACTGGACCACCACAAATAAAGGTGTTTTCATCCAGGATGTAACTAAAAGTCATTGCTGCTGTATTGAAAATCGGCTTCGGACTAGAGATCCGTACTGCGCCACTCGTTCCAATCGTTAGCGCAGCCAGACCTTCCCCATTTACATCACTGCCAAGGTTTGCTAAACAGCCGTCGCTGGCTCCGATTACAAAAACAAGTCCTTCCTCATTTTTTCGCTGGTAACTGGTGCTTACCGGTTCTGATAGTTGCTCCTCCGTAATTCCAGCTAGGAATAATGCGTTCGCATCCCAGGTTAGCGTTTTCCAGGAAAATAGGCCTGTACAGGAGGCGATGGAATGATCTACTTTAAATTCTTTAAATAACCGGTACCAGATGTATTCTTTGATAGAGATGAATTTATAACTGCGGTTAAACAGTGCAGCTTCATTCTCCTGCCACCAGATCAGTTTACAAAGTGGAGACATGGCATGAATTGGTGTTCCTGTTTGCTGATAGAGGTCCATTCCTGATTCAGACTCCAAGATACGTTTGGCAATATCTGAGCTTCTGGCATCTGCCCAGGTCATCATTGGTGCCAGAGCATTGCCCTTTTCGTCTACGCTAATCAAACTGTGCATCGCACTACTTAAACCTATTGCTTCAGGAGATCCGCCCATACGCATTTGCATTTCTGAAATACATTGATTGAATGCTTCCCAAATCAATTCCGGATTTTGCTCACTGTATCCGGGCATGGTTGAAAATAAAGGATAATGATGCTGAACCGAGTCAATTGGTTCGTAATTAAGATTTAGTGCTACCGCCTTTGTGCTTCCCGTTCCAATGTCTATGCCCAGAATATACTTCATACCGCTAATTTATTTGTATTGATGCTCTAAATTCCAGATCGCTGGATTTCTCTATTTTCCAAATGAACCATTTTAACACCGGAAAAAAGAAAGAATAATTCAGAACCTTACAGAGTTGAACAAATTAGCAAGCCAGAAACTATTTGGATCAATTATAAATAACTCTATATTTGCAGGCATTCGCATTTTATTTTGTCAGAATCAACCGCATTTCACTCCAACGACTCCATTATAATTGATGAAAATACTTTTTTTCAGTTATATGAATGCTATTGGCAAAAATTATATCAAATCGCCTTAAAATATTTGGGAGATCGCTTTGAAGCGGAGGAAGTAGTTCAAGAATTATTCACTTCTTTATGGCAGCGCAAAGCGACATTAGTATTGCATCGGGAAACCGTGGAAAACTATCTGGTGAGATCCGTTCGTTTTAAGATTGCGAGGATGTATAAAGATGAAATCAGAAAAACGGGAAAGATTAACGAATTAAAGGAGCAACAAGTTTCATTTAATAACCACACGGAGAAGCAAGTTCTGTATCATTTTTTAAAACAGGATATAGAGAAACTGGTCATCTTGCTTCCGGAGCGGTGTAAGGATATTTATAATTTAAGTCGCGAAAGAGGGCTTAACAATAAGGAAATTGCGTTAGGCCTTTCCATTTCTGAAAAAACAGTAGAGAATCAATTGACAAAAGCACTATCCTTTCTGCGCAATGGTCTTAAAAAATATCCAAGAACATAAAATGCATAGGGGAAAACCGATTCAATTGATAATATATATAAAACTAAGCCATGAATCCTGAGCTATTAAAAAAGTGTTTATCTGGCAAGGCATCTGATGCAGAGTGGGAATCTTACCTCAGCTGGATGAATGGAGATGCGGCAGAAAGTGATTTGGAGGATTTCAATGAGGATGCTGAACCGATAAAGAACAGTATACTAGCTAAGATATTACAGAAAAATGAGCAGCAGCGCATTCATGCTCAAAAGAAAAGGACATTGGCTATTGCCATTGGAATTGCGGCAAGTTTATTTTGCGTCTTATACCTATCCGTTTTGTTCCATAGTGGCCCCGAATTACAGCAGGAACAGGTGTATCGCTATGAGGATCAATACAGTCAGGCAGAGAACAACTTTAATGGCATTATTGTACAGTTGGCAAAGAATAGTCAGGTGAGCTTAAATCAACAAAGCAGTTCCAATATCAACCTTCATTTTTTAGGCTCGGTGATGCTGAGTAACCGTTCTTCTGAAGATCAACACATTACCATTCAAAATCATAAGGATGAATTGAAAAAGATGTGTCTTCGTAAAGGACATTCCTATTTTTTAAGCTATTTAAACTTTAAATTTGAAGAAATTATCATGGTAGATAAACAGAGTATGAATGAAATCCCTCCTGCTTTGGCCATGAATATGCAACAACAATTCGATCTTTAAATTTTAGTCCTGTGAAATCCCATCCCTCAAAAAAACAGTCGCTCTTAAGTATTTCATTGCTCCTGACATGTCTGTTATTTTTGTTGGCTTGTCGGCAGAATGCTAAGGAAACCAGCTATAAATATGGCTTGCTCAGTTACGATAGCCTGGAAAACAAGGCTCATTTAACAAGGGTTAATTCTTTAATGGACGCTAAAGAAATCGGGCCAAGAACTGAGGTCAACTTTAATGGATTTATTTTGGCGTACAAAGATTCCAGGTATTACGTAATGGATCAGGAGCAAAAATCTTTTGTTTGCTATGCGCTGACAGAAAACGGGATTAAAGCGATCAACAAAATCTCTATGAAAGATATTCCATGGGAGCCTTACATGTCATGGGTAAACTGGGTCGATCCCCATACCATCCTGATTGGGACGGTCAACAACCATAAATTCAATTACTTTGAGGTTGATTTGGATGCAATGAAGATTAAGCGAAAGGGCTTTTTAAATGTTCCGGCGACTAGTGCTGATAACAATTATGTAGGGGTTTCTGCACAATTGGTAAAAGATAAACTATTCGTGAGCTACACCTTTCAAAAAGGGATGATGAGAGAGCACATTGTGCCATGCGAAGACACGATGTATTTGGCACAATTCAACTACCCGGATTTAGAATTGGAAAGCACTGCACAAGATAGCCGAACTACCTGGCCAGGTTCATATGCGATACTAGCGTCCAACTCTATGGTTTTTCAAGACCATGTTTATGTTTTAGGGCAGCCAGGAGGTAGAACGGGGAATCGAAAAGGCACACCATCTTCCATCTTGAAAATAGATACTAAAAAAAACATTTTTGATCCCTCCTATAATTTTCAAATCGCCAATGGCATACAGGAAGAAGCTTATACGCTACAGGATATTGGGGATGGCCTGGCCATTACCAGCGTGGTGCAATTAGATAAAGTCCGCAGTTTCGAGAACTACATGATCAACAGGGTGGCTAATTACGTACTCGTAGACCTGGAGCATCAAAAGAAAACTAAGCTTAACCTTCCTGACGTTCAACTGGATTGGATCTTTAATACGATATATGAGGATGACTTCGCCTATATCTCCGTCTACCAACAAGATGGCAACAGCCAGATCTGGCAATACAACCGAAAAGATGCGGCACTAAAAAAAGGGCTACTGATCAAAGGCGCCATTTTTCGCATCAACCGCTTAGAAAACTAAACAAAAAACTCTTATTTAAAAATATTCTAAATAGCATAGGGGAAAAGTGTGACTTGTGCTAATTAGTATATAGAGGGTCATACAGTTCGTACCTGTATGACCCAAACCCTAAGAAAGGGTTACTCTTAAATCGAAACATCTAAAAGTAATGCAAATTAAGAAAATCTTGCTAATGGGCATATTATGCGCTAGCGTATTTTGTGTGCAAGGACAGAAATTAAACAAAAGCAGCATCAAAGGGCAGGTGTCTGACGATCAAAAAGAGGCCATACCGACCGCCACAGTCCGGTTAATCCCCATCAACAGAACCCAGGCTACCGATCAAAAGGGTAAATTCAATCTTACTGATCTAGCCGCCGGAAACTACACCATACAGATCACAGCCATCGGTTTTAAAAAGATAGAGCAAAAGATCAGTATCAAGGAAAATCAGGATCTGCTCTTGAATTTCTCCATGAAAGAAGCCCAGAACGATTTAAATGACGTTTCGATTGCTGGAAAAACAGAATCACGCAAGGCTAAAGAAGCAGGTTTCGCCGTGAATTCTATCGACTTAAAACAATATGCAAACACCACCAATGACCTGAATCAGATCCTGAACCGCTCCGCCGGTGTAAAGGTGAGGGAACAGGGAGGTTTAGGTTCAGATTTTGAGTTTTCGATCAATGGCCTATCAGGAGGACACATTAAGTTCTTTATTGATGGCATTCCAATGGAATCTTATGGAAGCGGAATGACGCTAAATAATTTCCCTGTAAACCTTGCTGAACGTGTAGAGGTTTATAAAGGCGTAGTTCCTGCTTACCTGGGCTCAGATGCTTTGGGTGGTGCAGTGAATATCATCACCAAAAAGAACAAAGGAAAATCTCTTGACCTGAGTTACAGTGCGGGTTCCTTTAATACTCACCGCGCAGGCTTAACAGGAAGTTTTACAGATGATAAAACTGGTATTACCACCAATGTGAGTTCGTATTACAACTATTCCGACAATAATTACTACATGTATAACAATCCATCAGCCAATGCGCTGATAGAGTTACCCATTCCCGGAGGCTTTGAGCAGGTGGAGAAACTTCGTCGTTTCCATGATCAGTATGAGTCCTTTATGGGGCAGGTGGAAGCAGGAATTTCCAATAAGAAATGGGCAGATGTATTTGTAGCCGGTGTGACGTACACTTCAAACTATAAGCAAAGACAAACCGGTGCAACACAGCAAAAAGTGATTGGTAAGATGACGAATGATGGTCATAACATCATTCCTTCCATTCGTTACCGTAAGGAAAACCTATTGATCAAAGGACTATCAGCAAGTGTATTCGCCAATTACTCCGCCAATAAAAACATCCTGACTGATACCAGCGGCAATGATTTCCTATGGGACGGCAGTTCAATACCAAGAAGTAAAAATGGCAGTTTCGGTAGTGAACTTTCTGGCGAAAAAAAATCTATCTCCCATTTAACTGGCCATAACGTCCTGGCACAGCTAAACCTGGGTTATACAATTTCCCAAAACCACATGGTTAATCTGAACAATAACTATAACAGTTCTTATAGAGAAAGCTATAATGAGATCGACCCTTATAACCATCTTTACGATAGGTCCAACCGCTTAAATAAAAACATTACTGGTATCAGCTACCAGCAGCAAGTCTTTAATGGCAAAATGACCAACAATTTCTTCGGAAAAATGTACGGTTTAAGTGGAAAAACTTATGATAAAGATGGGATTGGCACCAGCAATAGCAAGCAATATTATGGATACGGAGTAGCTTCCAGCTATAAATTCAGCCCTGTGATCGGGATGAAAGCCTCTTTTGAACATGCTTACAGATTACCTAGCTTGGTAGAATTATACGGTGACCGGGAAGTAGTAAAAGGAAATCCAAATTTAAAACCGGAAAGCAGTAACAACTATAACGTCGGCCTATTTTTCGACAAAAGAATAGGAAAAGGAAAAATCTGGGCAGAAGCATCCGGATATTATCGCGATGCCAATGATTACATCACTCCCGGGAAATCTGCATCAGCGAATGACGGTAGTGCTGCAGAGTATAACAATGAGAACGGAATTATCATCAGAGGATTTGAGACTGAAGTTCGCTATGATTACAACAACCTATTTTCTGTGTTGGTCAACATGACCTATCAAAGTGCAGTCAACAGGCAACAATTTGCAAAAGGATCTGTCCGCGAAAGTGCAACTTACCTCAGTAGAGTACCTAATGAGCCTTGGTTATATGGAAATGCTGATTTCAGCATTGGAAAAGACAATCTTGTTGGTAAAGACACGAGGGTTCAATTTAACTGGTTTACCCAATTCATCAATGATTACTCTGTTAACTGGTCCAAATTGGGCAGTAAGAATACTAAAGACTATATCGCCCGTCAGTTTATACACAATGTCACTTTGACTTATTCGATGCATAAAGGCAGATACAATGTATCGCTGGAAAGCAGAAACCTAACCAATGTGATCGCTTATGATAAGTTTAAGCTGCAGAAACCCGGCACTTCATTCTTCATCAAATTACGTTACGCCATTTCGCAATTCAATTAAAATAAATATAATCTATGAACATGTTTACTACAATTAAAACAAGACTATTGGTTCTGGCCACAGCACTGGTCTTTATCTCTGGCCTTTCTGCCTGCAAAAAAGACAACAAAGGCTCCGGTACGGATGAAAAAGAAAATGGCGAATATGCTGTGATCTATTCTGTTGGAGATGATAGTTACCTGTTAAACATCAACTCTTTAACAGAAGGCAAAATCAGTCCAAAAGGCAATGGTATTGATGTTTCAAACATATTTACCTGGGGAGAAAACATCATTCAAAAGGGAAGACATTTCTACTTCCTAAACCCTACAGGAAGATTTAGCAAGCATTTATATCAGGACGGTAAGTTGACAAGAGAAGGGGAAATTCCTTTTACGGCCTTCCCAAGCCCATATATTGGCTGGTCTTTATGGTTGGATAACAACCAGGTGATGTTTGGCCCAAGAGGAAGTAACCTTTATGCGATTATTAATGTGAGCAACATGACGATCGTGAAAAGTGGTGAATTTGATCTTCCAAGTGTTCCTGCAGGACACAGCAGAAGAGTTTACTCGGCATTTACCAGTGGAAACAGGGTCATGATTGGATATGGACTATACAATGAAGTGACCCAATTGACAAATGATGAGTCCTACCTGGCTTCAATGGATCTTCCATCATTAAACAACTTTAAAGTAACCAGCAAAGATGGTCGTTCTGCTCCTGCAGGTCCACTAAGAAATGGTTATTTCGGTCAGTTTGTTGACAATGGCAACGACTATCTATTGACGCACCCTATGCCAATGCTAGGTGGGAATAAACCGAATATGCCTACTGGTTTCTTCAGAATTAAAGCTGGTACTGATACTTTTGATCCTAATTATTTCTTCAATATTTCTGCCCTTACAAATGGTGATAACCAATTGGGTGTATGTTATGTTGGAAACGGGAAAGCGATCCTTGCGAGTGCAAAAGATGCTAAAAATCGCGTAAAAGTAAAAGACGACTGGTGGTATGCTGACATGTGGGAATATCTTGTCGTAGATGTAAACACGCAAAAAGTGATTAAAAGATTAGACTTTCCGCCTCTATTGAACTCACGTTCAGCGATTGTTCTTGATGGTAAAGCCTATATCGCGGTAAATGATCCCAAAGCAGATGCTATTTATGTATATGAATATGATCCAATTGCGGATACACTTAAAAAAGGGTTAAGAATAGACGGCGGATCTGACAATACCCCAATCCTTTACAAATTAAATTAATAGCGTTTCTCCGCTAATGTTGATAGAAAACCCCGGGCTTCCGATGGAGTCGCGGGGCTTTATCTCCTCCTATTACCTATAAAACGTTATGTTCAACAAAATAAACGCATGGCTACACCTTTGGCTGGGACTGGCCTCAGGAATTGTAGTGGTAATTCTCAGCATCACCGGTTGTGTGCTGGTATTTGAGCAGGAAATCAAAAGCCTCAGCCGCCCATGGCTGCATGCTGAACAACCTGCAAATGCAAAAGTATTGGCACCTTCTATATTACACCGCGCCGTGGAGCAGGCATTACCAGGAAAACATATTGAATCGGTTTGGTATCATGGTGTTGGCAGAACCGCCCATTTTAATGTCCATGAGTCGGACTCCTTGGTTTATGTAAACCCTTATACCGCCGAGGTGATTGCCATGGTCGATGATGAGGATTTCTTTCACTTTATGGATGAAGGACACCGACACCTATGGATGCCGCGCGCCATCGGCCGTCAGGTGGTAGGCTGGTCTACTTTTATTTTCTTTTTGCTAACACTCAGTGGCATCGTTTTATGGTGGCCAAAGAAATGGAATAAACGAGGTCGTGACCAGAGTTTCAAGATCAAATGGAAAGCTCGTTTTAAACGGGTAAACTACGATTTACACAATGTACTGGGTTTTTATTCCTTATTGATTGCCCTGCTGATGGCGATTACAGGTTTAATCATGAGCTTTTCCTGGTTCGGTCAGGGAGTTTATTGGCTAACAGGTGGCGAAAATAAACCTAGACAAAAAAGACAAAAGATGGAGGTTTCAGGTCCTTCCATAAATACTTCCCTGCAAAATGCAGACATCATCTGGCATAAAGTAGTGAATGACATCGCCAGATATAACAAAGATCAGATCATTATTCACTTCGCTGAAGAACCTGATGAGGCGATTTATGCCTGTACCGACATGACATTAGGTTTTTGGAGAGACCTGAATTTTGATCCTTTGACTTTGGAGCTACTACCAAATTCGACCAAGCGTCTGGAAGACATGAAGTTTCCAGATCAGGTACGTAAACTCAACTATGCCATCCATGTGGGTGCCATTGGAGGCTTGACTACAAAAATATTGTACTTCCTGGCCAGCTTAATTTGTGCCAGCTTACCCATCACTGGTTTTTATATCTGGTGGGGTAAAAAGAAAAAAACTAAAAAGCCTACCGTTGCAGTAAAACAGCCGAAGCAAGTTCTAAGCACTCCCTAACATGATGAAAATATATATTCTTGCCCTTCTTTGTACGCTTTCTATTGCTTTTTCTATGACAGTAAAAGCCCAGAAAAATATCTACGGTAAATTATTGGACGAAAAAGCACAGCACATTCCTTTCGCTTCTGTAACCGTATTGCGGTATGCAGATTCTGTAAAGGCTTATGCCGTGATGACGGATACGGCGGGAAACTTTGTCCTTTCCAGAGTTAAAAATGGCAGATACTTATTGAAAATCAGCTACATAGGATACATGGATTACTATTCCACAGTGATTGAACTCAGCAATGCCAGAAACTTGCACCACATGGGAGCCATCCGTTTAAATCCAGACAGCCGGTTGCTAAACACAGTAAGCATCAGTGGTCAACGTCCCCTAATTGAGCAAACTTTAGACAAAACTGTGATGAATATCGAAAAAAGCATATTCGCAGAAGGAAATACAGCATTAGAGTTGCTCAATAAGGCCCCTGGCGTAACAGTTACAGAAAATGGAGAAGTATCGCTAAAAGGTAGATCCGGAACAACGATCATGATCAACGGAAAACCAACTTATCTTTCCGGAGATCAACTCGCCAATTTATTGAGAGGAACCAATTCTTCTTCCATCTCCAGAATTGAAATTATGTCTAATCCTACCGCACAATATGATGCTTCGGGCAGCGGTGGAATAGTAAATATCATTATCAAAAAGAATCTCCTTATCGGATTTAATGGCAGCATCGACGGCAATATCGGTGCAGGAAACGACATCAGAAATGGCCAAGGCATTGCTCTAAGTTACAATACGACCCTACTGAATACCTATGGAAGCTATAATGCCAACAATCAGAATCTGGAAAGTAAGAGTAGTGCCGAACGCTTATTTTATAATGGAAACCTCCAGACAAAGTCCGCTTTATTGCAAAGTATCCTACAGGAAAACCAGGAGAAAGCTAAGCTGCGCTCCCATAATTTTAGGTTCGGGATAGACCTGAATCTGGACGAAAACAATACTCTTGGCTTTTTAATGAATGGTGCTGTAGGAAAGTATCCTACACAACAACCCAGCACCAGCATCCTGAGGGATGCCAATGGCGAAAAACGCTGGTCTGCCCTAACACAAACCAATAATAAAGAGCGCTGGACTGACCTGCTCTACAACGTAAATTATGTACATAAGTTTAATAAAGAAGGTCATGAACTCAAAGCAGATGTAGACTATGTTTATCATTTCTCAAAGATGAATCAACAGTTGGATACGCGTTATCTGTTGCCAGATGGGATATCCAACAGGGCTCCCTCAGGTCGTAAAGGAGATATCCCTTCCAATGATGATGTGTATGCCGCTAAAATAGATTATATCCTTCCATTAGGCAAAAAAACAAAACTGGAGACCGGATGGAAAGGCAGTTATGTACGTACCGAAAACAACCTGCAATATGATACCCTAAAGAACAATAGCTATCTATCGGATGCCAGTACCAGCAACCATTTTATTTATAAAGAACATATACAGGCCGCTTATCTGAACCTGAATACCGCATGGGCTGAATACCAGCTGCAAGCAGGATTACGCGCCGAATACACGAATACCAAAGGCCATCAAATCACTTCAAATATGACCTTTAAGAAGGATTATCTGGGACTTTTCCCAAGTCTGTTTCTAACCAGGGATTTCAGTGAAAATCACCAGTTGAAAACTGGCTACAGCAGGAGAATTAAGCGCCCAAGTTATTGGGACCTGAATCCTTTCCGGGTATACGACGATCCCTTTGCATTTTATGAAGGAAATCCCTTCTTAAAACCAGCAATAGTAAATGCAATTGAGTTAGGCTATGCATTAAAGTCGCGATATTTTGCCTCCCTAAGTTACAACCATACTGCAGATGTTATCGCCGAACAGGTAGGACAGTTAGATGCCGGAGCCACAACCTTCCAACGCCCTGAAAACATCGGATCCTTTGATAATTTTGGATTAAGCATCACCGCCTCTACACAGATTTTTAAATGGTGGACAGGAAGTCAGTTTTTGAACGTTTACCACAACAGATATAAAATCAATGGCCAAACAGAAACTGCTATAAATAGTGGAAATACATTAAGTCTCAACTCCCAAAATACATTTAACCTTGGCAAAGGATGGAAGGCAGAATTAAGCGCCTTCTATATTTCAGAAGAGGTTTCTGGTATCACCACCACCAGTCCATATAGTATCATTTCCTCTGGCATCCAAAAAGAAGTACTCAAAGGAAAAGGAAGTCTAAAATTTATGGTGAATGATATTTTTGAGGGTTACCGTATCAAAAGAAAAATGGCGTATGAAAGTGTCCTATTCCTAAGTCGCCATAATTCCGACAGCAGATATGGCCTGTTATCCTTTAGCTACCGCTTTGGCGCAAAAGGTAAGCCGAAAAATGAAAGAAGTACAAGCAGCGAAGATTTAAAAGGAAGGATGTAAGGCCGATGAAGGTACAGCATAAGATTTCCGGAATCAGTAAAATCATCCTTCAGTACCTCGAAGAAACTGGTGATACTTTAGATGCAGAAGCGCTATGGCTGGAACTTCGAAAACAAGGACACCATATGTGTGTTTGCTCCGTTTATTTGAATCTGAAGAAACTAGCTAAGCTCAACAGTTTAAAAAAAACACAAACCGCAGACCGGAAATATGTATACGCTCTAAATATCACAGGAACAGATTAAATTAACCTATGACATTGATCGCCATAATAAAATTAAAAATGTATTTTTTTCAATTACAGAAAATATAGAATGGTTTAATTAACTTAGGTTAGGTTAACCCTCTTATCATTTTCAACGATGATTACATTTTTAAAAAGGAAACTGCAGGATGTTACTATTTCCACGAAATTGTATTTCACGATTGGTATCATGGCCTTCTTGGTTATTATTGAACTATTCACCCTTTGGTTTGCTGTAAGTACCCTTTCTTCGGTAAGGGCATTTGTAAACGGCGAGGGTTTATGGTCAAAGGCACAGAAAGATGCCGTCTATAGCTTGTTTCTTTATGCCAACTCGCACAAAGAAGCCGATTATCAAGCGTTTAAACAATTTCTTAAAGTTCCTTTGGGAGATAATAAAGCAAGACTTGAACTTCAGAAGCCGAACCCTGATCTAGAAATCGCTCGTGAGGGATTCCTACAGGGGCGGAACCACCCGGAAGATGTTGATGGTATGATCCACTTAATTACCCGATTTCACAATATATTCTATATAAATAAAGCAATTGCCGCCTGGGGTAAGGCGGCAACAACAATGGACCAATTGATAACCATTGGTGATCAGCTTCACACCATAATCAGCGCTGATGTTCTTGACCAGAAGAAGATTGATGAGGTTATGGCGCAGGCCAAGGATTTAAATAGAAAAGTTACAACCCTTGAAGACGAGTTTTCATTTACTCTCGGTGAAGGTTCCCGCTGGCTCGAAAATATTATATTAAATCTATTGCTTACTATATCGCTTACTATAGGGACAACAAGTATCCTGATCACTGTTTCCGTAAGCCGTGGCATAGAAAAGGGGATCCAAGAAATCGTTGCCGGAGCGGCACTTGTAAGCCGGGGAGTCTTAAATGCTAGGGTTACCGTTTATTCAGGCGATGAGATCGGTATGCTTGCAAACTCTTTCAACAAGATGATTGATACCCTTGAATATAGTTTATATAATATACGTAAACTTCAGGATGCCGAGAAGACCCTCAAAAAAGAAAAGGAAAAAGCAGAAACTTCAGAAAAGACTAAACAACTTTTTCTGGCTAAAATGAGTCACGAAATCCGTACCCCAATGAATGCCATCCTTGGGTTCGCAAGGTTACTGGAAGAGACCATTGAAAACAAAGAACAGCAAGAATACATACAGATCATTATCAAATCGGGGGACGACTTGCTGGTTATCTTAAATGACATCCTTGATTTTTCCAGAATGGAGGCAGGTAAACTTGTTTTTGAAAGCATTCCGCTCCATCTTAAGGAAATTATCCATTTGAACATTCTAATGATGGAACCGAAATGGAAGAAAAAAAACATTGAAATCAATTACCTCATTGATGAAAAAATCCCTGAAACAATAATGGGCGACTCCGTGAGGCTAAATCAAATACTTATAAATCTCATTTCAAATGCACTGAAATTTACAGAAAAGGGCCATGTCAGCATTTCCGTTATCTGTATTGAGCAGAATGAAGAAAAAATTATACTTGACTTTGGGATCAAAGATACCGGCATTGGGATCGACGGGGGAAAGCTGGGGCAAATTTTTGAGAGCTTTGAACAAGCAACAAATGAGACGGCCCGCAAGTTCGGTGGCGCAGGGCTCGGTCTAAGCATAGTAAAACAGTTAGTCCAATTGCAACACGGAGAAATTTTTGTGAACAGCAAACTCGGACTTGGTTCAGATTTCCATTTCCGATTGCCCTTTTTAAAGGTTAGCAGCCATGTTAAAAAAGATATTGCGGAGAAACTTCAAATGGGAGTTCAACTTGGGACAGGTATTCATGTATTAGTTGTAGAAGACAACCTAATTAATCAAATGCTCGTCATAAAAATCCTGAAACAACGGGGTTTTGAAACGGAAACCGCAGAAACCGGCCTGATCGCATTGGCCAAATACGAAAAAAAACATTTTGATATTGTGCTGATGGATGTTCAAATGCCAGAAATGGATGGCTATGAAGCCACAAAAAGAATACGGGAACTAAAAGACCATAAAAAAAACATTCCAATTATTGCAATGACCGCCCATACTATTAAAGGAGAATATGAGCGCTGCCTGGAAATTGGAATGGATGATTACATTTCAAAACCTTTTGACAAAAAAGAGTTATTTGAAAAAATATTTAAACTTCTAAAAAAGGATTGAACTTTCTCAGATTCTCAATCCTTATTACACAAGAAGCCCAACAGTTATGTATAACTGCTGGGCTTCTTAGTGGTCCCGACGAGAATCGAACTCATATCTAAAGTTTAGGAAACTTCTATTCTATCCGTTGAACTACGGGACCCGAACCTACCTGATTACGCTACCATTACCATGGTTTGCTACAGGAGCCACAAAAGTAAGTTTTCCATCTGAATTTTCAGACATTAAAATCATTCCTTGTGACAAAATTCCTTTTATTTCTCTTGGCGCAAGATTCACTACTAAACTTACCTGCTGACCTACAATATCTTCCGGCTTAAAAAACTCAGCAATTCCAGATACTACTGTACGCTGATCAATTCCAGTGTCTACTGTTAATTTCAACAGCTTTTTAGTTTTCTCTACTTTCTCTGCGGCAATGATGGTGGCAACACGAATATCGATGGCACCAAACTGCTCAAACTGAATATTCTCCTTTGCAGCGGCAACTTCTACACTGTTCAATAAGTTGTCAGATTTACTCTTATTCAATTTATCAATCTGTGCTTGAACCTCTTCATCTTCGATCTTCTCAAACAACAACTCAGGCTCATTCAGCTGATGACCACGGTGTAGTAAATTAATACTTCCCGCATTTTCCCATTGGTGACCACCATAATTCAGCATTTTCATCAGCTTATCTGCTGTGAAAGGCAAAAATGGCTCAATCAGGATCTCAATGTTAGCTGCAATCTGTAAACTAATGTATAAGATCGTACGCACTCTATCTTCATCCGTTTTAATTACTTTCCATGGTTCAGTTTCTGCCAGGTATTTATTACCTAAGCGTGCAACATTCATCACCTCCATTAAAGCCTCTCTAAAGCGATAATTTTCAATTGAAGCACTAATCTTTGCCGGATAAGCAGCAAGCTCATCAATCACAGCCTGATCAACCGGAGTAATCTCCATACACATTGGCACCTTACCCGCGAAATACTTATGCGTCAGTACCGTTACTCTATTGATGAAATTCCCTAGAATCGCCACCAACTCGTTGTTGTTTCTTGCCTGAAAATCTTTCCAGGTAAAGTCATTATCTTTTGTCTCCGGAGCGGTAGCTGTTAACACATAACGTAGCACATCCTGTTTACCCTTAAACTCTTCCAGATACTCATTCAACCAAACTGCCCAGTTTTTAGAAGTCGAAATCTTCTCACCTTCCAAATTCAAGAACTCATTTGCAGGCACATTATCTGCTAAAGTATAACCTCCATGCGCCATTAACATCGCAGGGAAAATCACACAATGGAAAACAATATTATCTTTCCCGATGAAGTGGACTAATTTCGTCTCATCATCCTTCCAATAATCTTCCCAGTTGCCTTTAGTTAAGCCGTTTTTATTGATATAATATTCCTCTGCTTTAGGGTTCCAAACATCCAGACGGGCGTATTCGAACAGCTCCTTAGTGGCTGAAATATAACCGATAGGCGCATCAAACCATACATATAGCACTTTACCTTCGGCATCTTTAACTGGTACTTTTACACCCCAATCTAAATCTCTGGTCATTGCACGTGGCTGTAAACCTGCATTTAACCAAGACTGACATTGTCCATAAACATTTGGTTTCCACTCTTTATGACTTTCAATATAAGTTCTCAATTGATCCTCATATTTGTCTAGTGGCAAGAACCAGTTTTTCGTTTCTTTTCTAACCGGTTTCTCACCAGAAAGCGTAGATTTAGGATTGATCAGGTCAGTTGCATTTAAAGTACTTCCACAGCTCTCACATTGATCTCCGTAAGCATTCTCATTACCACATTTCGGACAAGTTCCAGTGATGTATCTATCCGCAAGAAAAGTCTGTGCCTTTTCATCATAATATTGTTCTGTCACCTCTTCAGTAAAAACCCCTTTTTCATAAAGGTTCTCAAAAAAATCGGAAGCAGTTTGATGGTGCATCAAAGAAGAGGTACGGTGATAAATGTCAAAAGAAACACCGAAATCCCTAAAGGAATCTCCAATGATTTTATGGTATCTATCAACGATCACCTGAGGAGTCACCCCTTCCCTTTTAGCTTTAAGGGTAATTGGCACACCATTCTCATCTGATCCACAAATAAACTTCACATCTCTCTTATTCGAACGCAAATACCTTACATAGGTATCCGCAGGCAAATAAACACCTGCTAAGTGTCCAATATGCACTGGCCCATTTGTATAAGGCAAAGCGGCCGTAACCGTATATCTCTTTATTTTACTATTATCCAAAACTATTTTTATTATTTTGTCAAATATAAGTGTTTTACCTATGATTAAGCAGCCGCCATATTTAAAAAAAGGAGACAAAATTGGAATCGTCTCTCCCGCAAAGAAATTAACCACAGACCTGAGCAAAGCTATTGGCGTTTTAACACACTGGGGACTTGAAATCATAATGGCTGAACATGTCTATGCCTCGCATGATCAATTTGCAGGCACAGATGAGCAAAGACGAAAAGACCTTCAAAACTTTTTAGACGATCCAGAAATCAAAGCCGTTTTTGCTTCCAGAGGAGGTTACGGAACCATCCGAATCATAGATGAGCTTGATTTCTTGAAATTTCAGGAGCAACCAAAATGGGTAATTGGTTTCAGCGACATTACGATCTTATTGTCTCATATTTTGGCGCAGACTAACACCCAAAGTATTCACGGACAAATGCCAAAGACCTTTGAAGATGGTACAGCCGAATCTCTGGAATCTTTAAGGAAAGCACTTTTTGGCGAGGCATTAACTTACAGTTATGATAGCGAATTTGAGAACCGCCAAGGCAGCGCAACAGGAACTTTGATTGGTGGTAATTTGACCCTATTGCTGGCCGCAGAAGGTTCAAACTCTGCATTCGATTATACAGATAAAATTTTGTTCATAGAAGACGTGGGGGAACATGAATACGCAATCGACAGGATGATGAGAGCGCTCAAAAGAAGTGGTAAACTCTCCAAACTGAAAGGACTAATTGTTGGGGCATTTAATGGTTACGAAATAGAAGAGTTGCCATTCGGACAATGCCCGGAGCAAATCATACAAGAGGTTGTAAAGGACTACGATTATCCGGTTTGCTATAATTCTCCTGTAGGGCATATTAATGACAACAGGGCCATGATAATAGGAAAATCTGTTCAGTTAATCACCGAACAGAAAAAAACATCTCTAAAATTTCTATAAAAACCTGATAGTTCCGGCTACATCTTTTAAAATTTCCAATGATTCTGTACAAAAGATTATTCCTGGAGAATCACAACTTATACCAAAGAATTTGAAAACAAAATGGGAATTATAAAGGGCCCCTGATTCTGCATTTGCGAAATATCAGTACCTCTTCATAGTAAACGAGGGAGAGCATAAAAATGGAAGCGCTTAAAATAGCTTAACCGCCTAAATTAAGAGTATCAGTCCTAAGCGCAATAGTCAGGAGACAGAAGGAGTTATATCCCCCGAATTATCCAAGATTGAAGAATGAGTAGTATGATGTTCATAGAAACAACATACTACTTTAAAAATTAATTAAATCGAATCATAGTAAGCGAAAATCTTAACAAGGTCTGCATCGTCTTTTAGATTCAGTTTGTTCTCAGATAAATACTTCTTTACCTGTTCTACTTTTGGTCCCTTTAGTGCGCCCAGAATTGAATTTTTACTTCTCGTAATTTCAACCAATGAATTACCATCAATTGCTATATAGTACTTTGCAGTCTCGACAAAAGTCTTCGTCGTGGTGGCAGAGTTATACTCCCTGGCTTCTTTAATATCTTTACTTATTAGTTTTAATAATTTAGCCCCACCGTCATAAAGTACTTCGTAATAAGCATTCTGATCTGATTTATCAGCTAAGTTATAACCAGTCCGGAACAAACGGTCATAAAGCCTGAATTCCAGTGGTTTTTTAACAAAGGCCAAAGCCTCATTATTCTTACCTTTAAAAAGCAGTATGTAATCTTTAACATTCAGCTTTAGATCAATGTCTTTAAAGGTATCTCCATTCTCTAGTTTCACTATCCCTTTTATCCAGTCTTCCGTCAAAAAAGGGGAGCCCTTAATATCAACATATTCTCTGCCAGCTATAGGACGGCCTAGATTATCATTTAAAAGCATGTTTCCCCCGGCTCCCGCCTGGGACATTGCATTTTCAACCTGAAAAAGACACGCGATAAGGATTAAAAATCTAAAGTTAAAAGTTTTGGATAGCGTCATAAGAATAATTGGTTTTAATGGGTTAAAAATAAAAGAAGAGTGCCCTTACAGGCACTCTTCTTTTTAACTATTTCCATTCTGGATCTTGAACCAGATTTTTATTGATATTGATTTCCGATTGAGGAAATGGCATAGCCCAGTTTTTAGAATTAGCGGGCAATGTCACATAAGCTGCTGGTATTGGTGCACCATTACCATTTGAATTATCTCCATGGACTGCATCACGAACAATCGCTACATTTTGACGTTTCAAATCATAAAAACGATGACCTTCAAATGCAAGTTCTAAACGACGTTCTTTATCGATAGCAGCCAATAAAGCAGCGCCGGTTTCAGTACCTGCTACATATGGAACATACCGCTGAGCACGAAGGATATTTAATGTCGCTAAAGCTTTAGCTTCATCTTTAACAGAGCTGTTTTGCGCATAAGCTTCTGCTTTGTTTAATAAAACTTCAGCAACACGCAGCACTTTATAATCCAAAATATTCGCCGTACTTCCAGGACGTGAAAGCCATTTAGCAACATGATTATACGTCGTTGAAGCAGGAACATATAGCCCCGTTTTAATATAAGCTGCCTTTCTCACATCTGTAGCTGTATAAAGTGAATAAAAATCAAAAGTTGGCACGTATTCAGATTTAGTTCCATCCGAGCCTATAGTCTGGCTATAATATGTACCAATCTTCACATTGTCTTCATCCAACATTTTAATTTTAAACATTACACCTTTTTCAGTTGCATCGATAAAGATGTTCGGAACATCAGCAGCACTTCCAGGATTATCAGAAGTACCAGGAGCTACCGCCAAAGCACGGTCAGCAGCAGCTGCCGCATTTGCCCAGTCGCTTTTATTTAAGTATACTTTTGAAAGTAGACCGATAATTGCCGCTTTATTTAAACGTCCTACACCATTACTAACATTAGCAAGACCTTCTGCCTGTACAAAATCTGCAATAATCTTATCATAAGACTCTTTCATTGTATTACGTGATGGCAACAACGAAACATCAATACTAGTTACGAAAGGAATACCAAGATCCGTATTCTCAGTTGCTGCAGTATAACGTTTTGCATATAGTCTAAGTACATCAAAATGTGCCATTGCTCTCACAGCCAATGCTTCAGCTGTAATGTTGTTTTTCGAAGCACCTGCAGGAAGTTTATCAATGTTCAGGAGTATTGCGTTTGCTCTACGAATTACCGAATAAGCATTCCCAAATAACCCTGAGGTAGAATTTGAAGAATAAATCCATCTGTTAAATTCCTGATAAGATCTTCTACCCGTCGAGTTAATGATCATGTTATCAGAAAGAATATCTCCAAATAACACGGACTCTCCTCCAAGGTAGGAAGCCTGTCCCCTTAGCCCTGCATACATCCCTTTTGTTGCCAGGTCAAAATCACCTGGATTGTTAAACACGATATCACTGGAAATCCCATTAGACGGCGTCTGAACTAATTCTTTCTTGCAGGATGAGAAAGCCATTACTCCCAAAATGCCTATATATAATATTTTCTTTTTCATTTTTTTAAAATTAGAATGTAATACTTGCACCAAAAGTAAATGCTCTAGATGGTGTGTATGGGTATAGCGAAAGTACACCAGGTTGATCAGTACGTTCATTGTTACCTGTTCCTACCTCTGGATCTCCTTTGTAATCTGAAGCATGAGTAAACAAGTTAGTTCCTTGTAAATACACACGTACATTCTGAAGTTTCACTTTATTTATCCATTGTTTTGGAAGATCATAGCTCAACATTACATCTCTTAAGCGAATATAATCACCTTTCTGAAGATATTTATCTACAGCATCAGGTTGAGCCGCGCCGGCTACAGGAGCTTTATACTTTACCACATCACCCGGTTTTCTCCAATAATTCAATGCATCAGCAGCCTGTGGTGTTGAAGGATCATTTCCTTGGTTCACTAAATCTCTCCATACGATGTTATAGATATAGTTTCCATAATTATAGAACAATGATGCACTCAATGTAAGGCTCTTGTAAGCAACAGATGTACCAATTGTACCGAAGTATTTTGGGTTAGCTGATTTATTAAGTGCTACCTGATTTGCTCCAACTTTAGTTACATCACTGAAAGTATTTCCATTTTTATCATAGAACATCTCTTCACCTGTCTGAGGATCAATTCCTGCCCAACGTGTTAAATAATAAGTGTTTACTGGTAACCCAACTTTTAAGGTCGTGTAAGCTCCTGGCAATTCTTTTACGTCCCCGTAAAGTTTTTCAACTTTGTTTTTATTGTTAGAGATGTTAAAGCTTAAATTCCAGGTAAAGTCATCGTTTCTGATTACGTCACCATCAATGCTAAACTCTACACCTTTATTTGACAATTCAGCCGCATTTTCTAAACGACTGGTAAAACCTGTTGTTTGTGATTTAGGAACTCTGTACAATAGGTTTTTAGAGTATCTTTCGTAATAATCAAAACTACCTCTTAAACGGTTATTAAACATCGCAAACTCTAAACCTATGTTATAGGCAGTGTTGTCTTCCCATGATAAATTAGCGTTACCCAATACGGTCTCGCCAATTACACTCTGTCCATTGTATTTACCGAAAGAGTAAACACCTTGAGAATCAAAGTTACCAATCTGATTGTTACCAGTTGTACCAACAGATGCTCTTACTTTCAATTGATCAACAACTGATCCCATAGCCTCCTGAATGAAATCTTCTTTGATCGCATTCCATGCTACACCAGCAGACCAGAATGTACCAAAACGATTGTCAGTACCGAATCTCGATGAACCATCTCTTCTAATGGAAGCATCCGCAAAATATTTTTGCTTATAATTATATCCCAACTTTCCGAAATACGAAACCTGAGTCCAGGCTGTTCTTGATGAGGTAACCGAATTTGGTCTTGCCCCGTTATTCTGAGTACTGTAATAAGTATCTTTTGAAGGATAACCTTTACTGTTGAACTGATAAGCAGTTCCTTTACTTTGCAAATATTCGAACCCGATTAAACCATTTAATTCATGATCATCAGCAATTTTCTTAGAATATGAAGCTGTATTACTCCAGATATAGAAGAAATTTTCATTACCATTGTCATCTTTATAACCTGGAGCAGCTGTTCCAAAAATTGCCGCATCTACAGGTGAGCCAGGAACATAAAATGTTTCCGCAGCTGTTTTCGTATAGTTCATACCAATACTTGATCTCACCAATAAGTTTTCAATCGGCGTGATGTCAGCAAAAGCATTTCCACTTGCATATACTCTATTGGCAATGGCAGGGGCATCTAAGATCGATTGTATTGGATTTAATCCCTGGTTGGTTGGGTTATAGTTTCCATTAGGCAATCTTAATGGCTCGTAAGAGTTTAAGAAATAAAAAGATCCAAACGGAGACAATACGTTATAACTCTCACGAACATTTGTATCACTAGTATAAGCACCAGTAATACTTGTACCAACTTTTAACCATTCTTTTGCTTTATATTCTGTATTTAAACGACCACCAGTTCTTTTAAATGAAGAACCAAAAGCAATACCATCTTCCGTATAACGATTCAGGTTAAAATAATAAGTCATTTTCTCAGTAGCTCCTGATAAACCTAACTGGTGACTCTGTACCTTTCCTTTACGGAACAAATCATCAGCCCAATCGTGATTTACTGCCTCTAAAGTACTCCACATAGCATTTCTATCTGCAACCGGAATAGTGAAGATACTCGAATTAGCTGGGTATTTTCCGGCAGTAATTCCAGCATTAACCGCTGATTTTAGCTGATCATTCTGGAATTTTGCATCAAATTCATACTGCAATTTATCAGGAATATTCATTAGGTCAAAATTGTCCTTATTACGCTTTCTGATACCACTTTGGAAATCATAAGTGAATTTAGCTTCACCCATTTTCCCTTTTTTAGTCGTAATCAATAACACCCCATTTGCTGCTCTTGAACCATAAATGGCCGTAGAAGAAGGATCTTTTAATAAGGTCGCATTTTCAATATCGTTAGGATTTACCGAGTTAAGGTTAGGTGCATCAACACCATCCACTAGGATCAATGGTTGATTTCCACCTGTAATAGAAGAGGTACCACGAACACGTAAAAATGGTGGATCACCAGGTTTACCTGAGTTACCCAATACCATTAAACCAGGTAACTTACCTTGAAGTGAGGCTGCAACGTTCGCATTTGGAACATTAGCTAGCTGTTCTCCTTTAATAGAAGCCTGTGCACCAGTGTTACTTGCTTTGGTCTGCACACCATATCCGGTTACTACAACCTCATTTAATCCTTTTGAATCATTTTCTAATGCAACATCAATTACGTTAGCAGACCCAATTGATCTAACTGCTGTAAGAAAACCCAAATAAGAGAATTCAATTGCTGTAGCATTTTTTGACACTGTTATGGAATATTTACCATTTCCACCAGTTTGCGTGCCACCAACTGCTCCTTTGAGCCTTACAGTTACGCCCGGGAGTGGTTTTCCATCAGTTCTGTCCGTAACCGTACCAGTAATTGTCCGATCTTGAGCCATCACAGATCCTGCGACGAACATCAAAATGAACAAACTTTGTAAAAGTTTTTTCATAAAAAATAAATTTAGGTTAGTTAATAATGACTGAATATAGGCGATTTAGTATGCCTGCCTACCAGAAATGGGTACCAAGAAAAACAAATGACAATAAAATGACACTTACAAACAGTGGTTTGTTTGCCTCAATGAATGCTAAAAACGCCATTATTTTGACGACCAACACCGTTTTCTGCTTGTTTGTTCTAAATAAAAATCCAAACATCAGCAGCATGACAATATTTAACATTTTTTAACGACTTAAATGAAAATATTTACTCCCCCCGACAGAAAACACAAAAAACTAAATTTATTCCATTCAAAAAATACCTTTTAAAATTACAGGAAAGAAACGGAGGTTTCCAAGCTATAAATTAGCGAGTCAACCTCCGTTATTTGCAAAACATTAATTATTGTCTTTCATTAGTTTATTCAACGATAATTCATCAGAAGAAATTGGCCAGATATACCCACTCTCTGTTGGCAGTTTACCCGGTGCTCCTCCTTTTCCTGGAATCGGCAGTAACAAACGTGTCAAATCAGGAGCCCTTAAGCCTTCTCCTAAAAACTCTATTCGTCTTTCAGTCAGTAATGCTGTAGTGAAATCAGCTACCGATGCTGGCGCCAAAGTAGTAGTTGCATCCGAACGTTGGCGAACGGCGTTAAGCAACAATAAGGCTTGTGGATCTATAGAATTTGTACTTCTTACCCTTGCTTCGGCAAGATTCAACAAGACTTCCGACCAACGAATCACAGGAACCCAGTCTGTATACGGATTAGGAGCAATAAATTTTGAAACAAACTGCTTCCCACTGGCCGCCTTGAACACCAAACTCCTTCTCTTATCGGTCGCTTTCCAACTTACATCCGAGACAATACCAATAGAATTAAGCGAGAATTCCGTAGTACCTGGTGTAGCATTCGTAAAATAGAAATAACTAGCCATTGAGTTTTGTGTTCCTGGATAATCCAAAGGCGATGCACTTGTACCCATAGGTAGTGAAAACACAGATTCTGTGGTGGTATACGGAGCCTTAAATACCGTAGTAATATCGGGCTGCATCTCATTTACCACCCCTGAAGTTGCTTTAAAAGGGGCAACAGCAGGAACTATTTTATTGGCTTCAAGAATTACTTCCGGATATTTACCCATAGATAAGTATACCCTTGTTTTTAATGCAATCGCTGTGTTTTTATGTGCCCTTGTCGTATTTAAGATCGCATTTGCATTTGTCAGCTTCAGGTTCGCTTCTGCAAAATCCAAATCAGCAAGAATTTGCTTGTAAACATCTGCAACAGAGCTTCTAGCCATATCCGAAAAACCTTGGCTGATCACACCTGTCAACCTCAATGGTAGCCCAGGTTTGCTACCATCACCATCAGCATATGGACGTGCATATAATTGCAATAAGCTATAATAAGTAAGTGCCCTAACCAAACGTGCCTCAGCAATATACCCTGCGGCAACAGCCTCGCCTACCACGCCGGTTCCTTTCGCTGCCATTCCGTCAATAAACACATTACAACGGTTTATAGCCAGATAACCTTGCGCCCATAGCGTTTTTACAGAGGTTGCACTATTGGCCACATTCATACTCCAAACATCTGATGCCGTCACAAGATTAGAGGTCTCATTGATAAAATCATCCCCTCTAACATTACCATATACCAAGTAGCGTCCGCCATATAGCGTCCCGGCTTTTAGTGAGGTGTATAAGGAAATCGCCTGACTTTCAATACGAAATGGAGTATCAAAAGCAAACTCAATTGAAACGGTAGTTTCAGGAACAGGATTTAACTTCTCCTTTTTGCAGGAGCCAGACAAAACCGCGATCGTGGTTAGCGTCGCTATATATAAATTTCTTTTCTTCATGATTGATAATTTTGAGTCTTAAAAACCTAGACTTAGCCCCATTGTATACGTTCTTGCATTAGGTCCGGAATTCCTATCTGAACCCTGACCTGCAGCATTCACCCCATTCGAAGCCACTTCAGGATCTGGTCCTGGATATTTCGTGATGATAGCCAGATTCTGCCCTGATACATAAAATCTTAAATTGCTGAGTTTATACTTACTCAATAAGTGCTGAGGAATCGTATAGCCAAGAGATAGGTTTCTAAGTTTCACAAAATCTCCCTTGAATACATTGATGTCTAATGGAATGGTATTTCCGTAAGATACATTGTCTCCATATACTGGTCTTGGAAACTCTGTCACATCACCTGCTTGCTTCCAACGGCCCAAAACATCAACTGCATTATTCCAGAAACGTTGGTCATGCAAACCTGCATTTGTTCCATAAGAAACATAAAATCCAAGTTGATAAGTCAACATTACATTTAGGTCAAACCCTTTATAACGAAAAGTATTGTCAAATCCACCATAAGCTTTTGGAGCAGTATTTTTATACATCACCCCGTCAGCTGCCTGTGTAATTGCAGGCGCAGCAGTACCGTCGTCCAGATATCTCCAGTTAGGCTGCAATGCTGGGTTAATGTGCTGATAAGTCACTTTTCTTCCAGCGCCATTAATAAATATTCTTCTTCCGGTTGCTGGATCTACCCCCCCTGTTTTCACTACATACAAATAACCTAGAGAATAACCTGGAGCTGTTCTGTTTACATTCTCTCCTGTAGCCGTGCTACCTGTTGCAAAAATGATCTCATTTAAACCGGGCGCTAATGCCGTAACTTCATTTTTATTAAAGGAAATATTAAAATTACTGGTCCAGCTGAAATCATTCGTCATCACCGGTTTACCAGAAATGGCAAATTCAAAACCTCTGTTATACATGCTTCCTGCATTCAATAAGATACTGGAAGGAACACCGGTTGAAGGTGCCTGAGGAACATTGATAATTAAACCATCAATATTGTTTTTATAATAAGCTACCTCTGCAGTTAAGCGGTCATTTAGCACACCAAAGTTAAAGCCTATATCAGTTTTCTTACTAGTTTCCCATTTCAGCTCCTTATTACCTGCAGCATTATATACCGAGGAAGCGATACCTCCGTATAAGCCCGGACTAAAAGTTGTAAATGTTGCATAATTTTCAATTCCTCCAATATTCCCTACCTTACCATAACTTCCTCTTAGCTTGAAGCTGCTAAAAATATCGCTCATACTTGAATTGATCCAGAAGTTTTCTTTAGTGATTTCCCATCCTGCAGAAGCACCCCAGAAAGTTCCTTTTTTCTGTCCAAGCGCAGAATATTCATCTTGCCTTAAATTAGCACTCAAGAAATATTTTCCATCATAATTGTAATTTAAACGCCCGAAATAGGAAAGCAAATAATTTTCACCTCTAGCCATACCTGAAGCATTGTTCAGCGTAAAACCTGCCTGAACATTATCATATCCAGGGTCTGTCAATCCCTGACGATCAATACCGTATCCACGAACAGTATTCCTTTGTTGCTCCTGACCTAATAACAGATTGAAGTTATGTTTGTCTATACTATGAACTGCCTGTGCAGTATTCGTCCAGGTCCAATTCTTCCTTTTTCTAAAAGTACCAATACCTTCCCCATTAGGACCCTGACCTGTCCCATGAATCGGATTGTAAAAAACATCATTATCACTACCAATATAATCGATGCCGTACACAGAACGTAGATTCAACCATTTTACCGGATTAACCTGTATGTAAATGTTTGACAGTACATGGTCTGTTTCATTATTTTCTCTGTTCTTGTCAAGGATCTGCACGAAATTATAAAACCCAACCTGGTTACTTGCCACCACATTGTTCATCGCACCAACAAAAGTCCCACCCAGATTGTAAGATCCATCATTATTATATGGAGAAACATTGGGCGCATTTACTATTGCAGTTCTTGCCACTCCAGCTGTGCCATAAGCTTCACCAAACAATGAACCACTGCTAATTGCAGCTAGATTCTGCTCATTGGAATAAGACAACTTACCACCAACAGATAAATAATCATTGATCTTACTGTCAATGTTAAACAAGGCATTCATTCTTTTGAAATCATTCTTTTCATAGATACCTTGTTGGTTCGTATATCCTGCACCGAGGTAATACTTGGTGCTTTCTGTTCCACCAGATACATTGACATTGTGGTTCTGAGAGAAGCCTGTACGATAAGCATAATCCAGCCAATTCGTATTAATAGGTGTCCCATCCGGTCCATTCGTTAATGCAAATTTTGGAAGAGTTGAAACACCTCCTACCAGAATATTCACACTCCCTGGTCTAATTGAATTTGCATTTGCAACCGCTTCATTTTTATAATCTGTATATTGAAAAGCATCCAATAATTCCGGAAGGCGATAAGGGCTCGACCAACCCACCCAAGCATCATAATTTATTCGTGGCACCCCTGTTTTTCCTTTTTTAGTAGTTACAAAAACTACCCCATTTGCTGCACGGCTACCATAAATAGCTGTTGAAGCTGCATCTTTCGCGATGTCAATACTTTCAATGTCATTGGGATTGATACTTGATAAAGGATTTGAGGCCGTAGCCGTTAAAGACTGATCTCCTGTAGTTGCTACAATTCCATCAATTACAAAAAGCGGTTGAGAACTCAACGACACTGAGTTTGTTCCCCGAATTCTAAATACTGGTGGTGCATTTAATACTCCCGTAGGGACCGTGATCTGAACACCAGAAGCTCTTCCGGCCAAACCAGCTTCAAAACTTTGAACCGGTTTCTCAGCAATAGCTGCCCCACTTACCGAAGCGGTGCTTCCTGTGATTTCGCCTCTTTTCTGGGTACCATAGCCAACTACAACCAACTCATTAAGGTCATTTGCATCGCTACCCATGCTCACATTGACAACATTACTACTGCCTATTGGTTTCGTAACACCTGTATATCCCAGGTAAGAGAACTCCAGGCTGGTTATTCCTGAGGGCACTTTAATGGAATAACGTCCATCTGCCGCCGACTGAGTGCCACCTTTAGCCCCTTTTAGTCGAATTGTTACTCCTGGTAGTGGCTTTCCGTCGCCATTATCCGTAACTGTTCCTGTAATTGTCCGCTCCTGTGCCATTGCAGATCCCGCAATAAACAACAGAATGAACAAACTCCGTAGAAGTTTCTTCATAAAAAATTAAAATTTAGGTTAGTTAATAGTTTCCTTAAGATATGTAAGATTTCTGATATAATTGAGTCATTTATCATATTTTTGTCTTTTTATTAAAAAAATGCAACAAAACACAATTACCTGAACTATTGCTACTTACAAAATACGCCTTGGCGGTGTAAAAAACCAAACATCAACATAAATAGCTCCTTTAAAATAAGTTATAAAAAAAAAGGTTGGCTCATCTTTAAAGACGAGCCAACCTTTTTCATTTGCTATTCCGCTAAGCAACCTTAATGGTCATCTTCCGGGAATTTAGTCCGGTGATAACCAGAAAGTTGGTAAATCGTTCCTGGATCATCAGAAAACTCAATTTCAAATGAAATCCCATCAGATACTGCTTTTGACGCTGGTCCTACATAGGTGTTTTTAGTCACCTTACCTTTAGTTACATTAAAGGTCATTGTTGGATCATAATAGGCTCCGGCATTCTTAGCTTTATCCGCAGAAAAGGAAAGATCCGGCACATTTACATTAACTTTTGCAAAAACCATTTCATTATTATTCGAATTTGCCCAGATGGAACTCACATCAAGCCACATTTGTGTGGCCGAATTATCCGAAGTATTATAGGTGATCACCTTGTAATAGTCCTCTCCATAACTGGCGGTAAATTGGCCACCTACCTTCAACTGGACCCACCATTCGCCGGAAACCTCCTGAACAGCAGTCCCTCCAACTTCCTCCTCCTTCTTACAGGCAGAAAGGCCAATAATAAATAGCGAGAGTATATATATGTATTTTTTCATGTTGCGCTGTTTTAAATTTGTTTAACAAAGACCCTTAATGCCGGGCCGTAACCTGCATTTACCACTACCCATGAATAAGTGTTTCCAGCGAGGTTATAGCTCTCATCTTTTGAGGCCCAGGCACCGGAATCCGTATTCTGCGGTGGAATAGAAATGACAGATCCGGTAGGATTTACGGCAACTACAATGATGCCATCAGCACCTGGTGCACCTCCTGGATTGGCTACCAGGTAAACTCCCGGACCAATTTTCTTCCAGTTAGAGGCTACGCTATTTGAAGCGCGCAGGTATTTACCTGAAAAATCTCTGGCAGCAGCATCAGGCTGAGTATCGTATACAATCACCTGTCTCGTTGCTGTAGCAGAAAAACCATCTGCATTCTCAGCTGAGTAAGTTACAGCATAGACGCCTGCCACCGAAGTGTTTACAGACCCAGATACCACTACGGGTGAATCATCGGTACCTACTTTTGCCGTTGCTCCGGGATCAGTAAAAGTTCCACCTTTTGCTACTATAAAGTACTTTTCCCCCTTCATTGTAATGATCGGGAAATAGGTGATCTTAGAAATCCCTACCGTCCCAGGAGGATAATTAAAGGATTCCTTCTTACACGACAAGAACGTCATGGCTAGAATCCCTATTACTATGATATTTAAATATTTTTTCATGACTCTGGTTTAAATTTAAAATCAAACACTTATTTACCCCACCACACTTTAACATAGATTGGAACTTCTGTAGGAACATTGATGTTTCTATCCCTTGAAGAAGCAGGCCAAACCAGTCGTTTAGGGAATCTACCACCACCGGTAACACCATTTTTTGCGTACACCCATTGTCCTGGAATATAACTATCTGCTGTTGAATATACTGGAGAAGTTACTGGATAGCCAGTTCGTTGTTGCTCAAAAAACGCTTCCAAAGCATGAGATCCTGGCAAAGAAGCCCATTTTTGCGTAATGATCGCCTCTAATTTTGTTTCAAAACTTCCGGCTGTTGGATAAGCGTATAGCTCCCCTGTACCTACGAAACCATCAGAAGACGAACCCGATGCAGTGAAAGATGCCTCAATACCTTGATTATATAGCGCTTCAGCACCTACACCCGCAAAATAACGCTCCAAAGCCTCTGCCTGCATAAAGAAAGACTCTGAATCAGAAATAAACCAAACTGGATCTGTTGCTTTTTGAGCAGCAACGCTTGCATTTGCATAAGTTGGTTGTTCTTGCTGTGTAGCGGCAAAATCACCTTGATTTTGTCCAATAGGACTTGCTGTACCAAAATATTTAGTGGCACGAGGATCCTCGTTCTCAATCAACCAACTGCTAAAAGTATAACTCGCTCTTAAATTTGTAGTCGTATTTAGGCGCCTCACATTAGACTCATACATTGGATTACTGTTATTCGGACTATCTTCAAATTTGGCGATACCTGCACCAACGGATAAGAAATTAGCACCATCCGTATACAGCGCCCTGATTCCGGCCTCTGCTTCTGCAGGCTTCGCATTTACCATTCGCAAATACATTTTCAATTTCAAAGTATTGGCAAACTGCACCCATCGAGCCATATCTCCAGCAAAAAGGAAATCCCCTTTTGCCTGGCTTCCTGTTAAAGGAATACTGGTAAAATCTTTCGTTAAGGCAGTATTAATCTCCGTCAGCAAGGACTGATAAATGAAATAGCCATCATCATATTTAGGCTGCAGATTTGCCGAACCCTGGAAAGCTTCAGTATAAGGGAGTTGATCATAAAGATCAACCAATACCTGATAGGTATAGGCCTTCATAACTGTCGCCATCAGGTTGTAACGCCAATCGCTGGCATCCTGTGCTTTTTTAATTGCCAACTGATAATCAGCAAGCGCCCCGGCAAAAAGCTGATCGGAACCTCCGTTAAAGTCAGTTCTGGTCAAGTTGTAAGTATCAATGGTTTTATATTGATTGGAGGCGAAAGATTGCGTCCAATATTGAGACCAAATTCCTCCCAAAATTGCCATATCGCCACCTACGCGACCTGCGGTAGACATGACAGCAGATGGAAACAATACTTCCGGGGAAGCCGCTTCAATAGCTGGGTTATTTGGATCAACATTGACATCCAGGGTCTTCTTACACCCAAAGGTCAGGAAGAATAAGCCGGATAGGATCAGTGGCCTTATATAGTTAGTTATATTTTTCATCGCTCAAATAATTAAAATGAAACTTTTAATGATGCCCCAAAGAATCTCACTGGTGGTGCTGTTCTAAACTCACCAAACTCACCTGCAAGATCATTTCCTTGATTGGAAACCTCAGGGTCGATGGTGCTGTTAGATTTAGGTAGCCAGGTAACCAGGTTTCTTCCAAATACGGAAACAGTTGCCCTTTTTGCAAGGATCTTAGCCGCAATAGCCTCAGGCAGACTATAGCTCAAAGTCACTTCTCTTAATTTAAGGAAGGTTTTATCCAGAATACGGTTGCTGTAAACTAAGGCTTTATTGGTAGTTGGATAATAATAATCATCGATTTTTCCTTCCAGGATAGGCGTTACGTTTTCTTCATATCTGATTAGATTTCCGTTTGCATCCGTCACCTTCTGTACCGAATTAGGCACAATAAAAGGTTTACGATCATTGTAGAGTGTCTTTTTATCCGCACCAACGAAGTTTAACAAATCTGCTGTTCCGGAATAGAATACGCCACCTTTTTGGTAATCAAACGTAAAACCAAGTCCAAAGCGTTTATAAGAAAGCATATTCGTTAAACCCATGGCAAAATCGCGTTGAATATTACCATATTTCTTATTCTCGGTAGCCACTACAGGAAAACCCGTAGCATCCACTACAATACGGCCATCTGGCGCATATTCTGGTCCCGGAGCTTCCAATACCCCTAGAGGCTGACCTTTTTCAGCAATTAAATTTGCTTCATAAGCACCATTAATAATCACTTTATCTAATCCCTCTGGTAATTCCAATACAGTATTACGCGCTCTTGAGAAAGTGTAAGTCATGTTCCAGTTGAAATCTTTACTCACTACTGGTTTCAGATTTAAAGCCATCTCAATACCGCGGATTCTTACTTTACCGAAGTTTAATATTTTAAACTGATAACCGGATGCCGGGTCAATTGGAACTGGAAGAATCTGGTCATTTCTATTTCTGTTGAAATAAGTAACATCTAAACCAATTCTTTCATTCAGGAACCTGATATCCATACCGAATTCGTACTCTTTTACTCTTTCAGGTTTCAGGTCTTTATTATTTAAAGTATTCGCGATGGTAAATCCTGCCACACCAAAAATTGGAAAACCGATGTTTCCAAATCCTAGAGGAACATTCGTAGGATTTAACACGTCATTAATACGGTAAGGTTGTGTATCACTACCTGTTTCACCATAACTGGCTCTTAATTTTAAGAAGCTAATTGGTGTTTTTTTCAGGTCAAAAGCATCAGATACCACATAAGCTAAACTCACTGCCGGGTAGAAATAACTATTATTTCCTGGTGCCAGCGTAGAAGTCCAGTCGTTCCTTCCGGTTACGGTCAGGAACAAATTGTTTTTGTATCCTAAAGTTGCAGTAGCATAGGCACCAAATAACCTGCGGTGGGATTCTACTTCCGCACTCGTTGGCTTATTGGCACTATTACTCAAATGGAAGAATCCTGGAATGGCCAGATCCTCCACAGAGGTGGTTAAAAATCTGGAACCTCTATCGTTATAATTCACCCCAACTAATCCATCTAACTCAAAATCCGAAAAAGTTTTCTTGAAGATGGCATTAAACTTGGAATCAAACTCGAAAGTTTTAATCGACTCTTCTATTACACGTCCTACATCGGGAGCCCTACTTTGTCCTTCCACATTTCCTCCTGCATTATAACTCCCAACAGAAGGTGCATTTTTATTGTGCCATTGTTTATCTCCTGCATTGTCCACATCCGCTCCCTGTTGGAATTGTAGTGACAACCAGTCGTTCACTTTATAGCCCATATTTACATTCCCATAGATACGGTCATTTTTATAACGGCTACCATTTTCATAGATAGAATAGTAAGGGTTTTCCGCGTATGGCGTGAAATAATTGTCTACGTTAAAGAACTTGTTCTTATAATCCTGCAAATCCCTGATTGGAATATCTCCTGGAATTTGTAGAATATCCTCATAAAAAGAAGAACCCACACCTGATATCCCTTGTCCCTGTGCCACAAACCTTTGTGTTTTAGTCACGTAGTTCATGCTCGCATCAATTGAAAAGGCACCAAGTTTAGTTGACCCTTTTAAGGTTATGTTATTCCTTTTATAAGAATCCGCATTGGTTGGCAAATAACCATCACTAAATACATTTCCATAAGAGAAGTAAAAAGTACTCAAGTCATTACCACCACTAATGGCGATATTACTGTTTAGCTCCAAACCATTGTCTAAAGCATCTCTTACGTTGTTCTTAATGTAGGAGAAAGGTTTTAACAGTTGAGAGTTATCTACGATTGCACCCCATGGACGGACGATGCCATCATATTTAGGACCCCAGTTACCATTTTCCGAAGGGATAAAAGTACCATCCCAACCTTGACCGAATACATCCTGTACCTTAAATACAGTAGCCACCTGAGTCAGTGTGCTGGCATGAGAGAACTCGATCACCGTTTTTCCTGCTGCCCCCTTTTTGGTGGTGATCAGGATTACACCATTCGACCCTCTTGAACCATACAACGCGGTTGCAGCTGATCCTTTCAGGATACTCATGCTTTCGATAGAGTTTGGATTAATGTCATTCGCATTGTTTCCAAAGTCATAATTACTGTCAGAACCAATACTTGAATTATCTAAGGGAACACCATCAATTACATACAAAGGCTGATTACTTCCACCGATAGAGGTGAAACCTCTCAGAATAACCTTCGTTGAACCACCTGGAGAACCAGAAGAGTTGGAAATTGTAACGCCGGCAACTTTACCTTGTAAACCACCAAGCATGCTCACTGGAGCAGCCTTATTGATTTCTTCGGATCTAACAGTTGTTTCGGCATAACCAATTGTCTTCTTTGCCTTGTTGATTCCCAGTGCGGTTACAACTACCTCATTCAAGGCTCTGGAATCAGAAGATAAGGTTACGTTTATTACATTTCCTGAAGAAATGGGTTTTACCTGAGTCAAATATCCCAGATAAGAGAATTCGAGTTCCGTTGCACTACTTGGTGCTTCTATAGCATACTTTCCGTCGCTATTACTTTGCGTACCAATTTTAGTGCCTTTCACTCTGACAGTTACTCCGGGAAGCGGCTTGCCGTCCTCCTTGTCCGTAACTACACCATTAATTGTTCGATTTTGAGCCATCGCAGTACCTGCGATAAAAATCAAAATGAGCAAACTTTGTACAAGTTTTTTCATAAGTCGATTAAAATTAGGTTGTTAAATCATTACTTAAATTTAAGTATTGTTAGGCCTAAGGAGTTCAAAGAAAATTGACGTAAAAGACAAATGACAATTCAATGACACTATTTTTTGAACTTAATTTTGGTATACATCAATAAAACCACATAAAATTTCTCAATACAACATAAAACTGATATTTGATTCGTTTGTCACGATAAACTTACTCTAAGTAGCAGTGTTTTGCTATTCTAACTTAGTTAGAATAATTTAACTCATTTTTTCGTCAGAACTTTAAAAACAAGAAAACCAAAGGCATTTCTCTTTTAAAATAAAGCGCTGAGATTACTAAAAAATGGCGCATCAAAAATTCTCAGCAATAAAAAAGACTACTTAATTATTGATTAAAAAATTGTCAAAGCATCATGATTTAAGAGAATGAAAGACTTTTAAAGTTTAGCCTGTGAAAAAGCATCAGGCGCCATTACACACATACAAGACTGATTTTTAAAGCTGCACCAAATAGAAGCAGCTCAGCCCGGCAAAAAGAGGAGAAATATAGAATGCTTCAAAAATCTTGAAGAATAGATTTTTTTTCTAGTTAAAAGAAACCATAATAAAACATGATCAAGCTGGTTTAAATGATCAGATATTGGATGAACAAATAAGAAATGAAGGAAAAACTCGCTAATTAGTCGACCAAAAACAGCGCATTTAAGAACAATTGCTTCCCGTTTTCCCAAAAAGAGCGGAACAATACGTCTGTTCCTATATAAACAATAGTCCCTTTACCCAGAGACTGAACGCCCAATGTCATTCCTGAACTTAAGGTTTTAACCACCTTTTTACCTGCTACACCAGCCATATAACTATCTGGCTTAAATAAGCCTACATTCCAGCCTCTATTTAAAGGCGCATAAACATGGTCGTCCGTTTTTAAAGCATAATAATAGGCCCCTAAAGCCGTAGAAAGTGGATGCCCTGCATCCAGATGCACTTTAAATATCGCGCCTGGAATCGCATCAGATAGGTCTACCGAATTCCGGTTTGCGTATAATGCAGGATTGATCAACACCTCTTCTTCTTTTACTTCTTCCTTCTTTTTGACTTCAAAAAGCTTGGAATCAGTCACACTTTGAACCGCATCCTCCAATAGGATCACCTTTCCCCCGATCTTTATCCAATCTTCGAGTTTTTCCATCGTTTCAACTGGATAGGTACCATCAGGTAAGATCAAGACATTTATTTTATTCAGATTCAGGTTATCAATATTTTTTAACCCAATCAAGCTGACCGGATAATTCAGTTCCTGTTCCATATAATGCCAAAGCTCTCCTACACTTTGCGGGGAGCTTTCTGGTCCTGCAACAATAGCCACCTTTGGCGTATTGAGGATCCGATAGGCAGAAGAACCAAAATCCTTGCCTCGATCCACAAATCCACTGGCGGCCGGATAAAAAGGCTGTTTCATTCTTTTTTCAATAGCGGTCATTTTTGAGGCTAGCGTTGGTACTAGCCGCTCATTTTCTGTACGATATACCAATAGAGAGCCGTTTCCAAATTTACGTCCCCCAATCGTAAAAGCGTCTTCTGCAATGCGAACCTTTATACTTTCCTTTTGCAGTTCCATCAATACCTGTGCATCCGGTAAGCCATTCCAGGGTAAAATCCAGGCATAAGGCCGCGCTACCACAGGAAAAACTTCTTTCTTTTCTTCCTGCTCAGGAAAACGTCCCTTAATCAGCTCCAAACTGGCATAAGCCGGCAAACCAAAAGCATAAGGCAATGCCCAGGCTGTAATATCGTAAGTATTAGAATCGCTCACTGTAGTTTGCGGCTCCATTAATACATTTGCCAATACTGCCCTTGGCTGATTTAAATTAATAACGAGGTCGTTGCGCTCCACTTTAAAGCGCTCATTTTTGCCTGTTTCATAACTATAGCCTGTAAATTCCTTGTCCAGACCATAAGCGAACTGAATGTGGTTCCTTTTTAAAAGCGCAGCCAATTGCTGCAGTCGATAGCTATTCTGGGCCTTGATCACAAAGCTTTTATAAGTACCCGGAGGATTCAGCACTCCTTTCTCAAAATACTTCGAAAACTCCTCAATTAATCGATCTGCGTGAATGGAAACCGTTTCCAGTGTGGCCATTCCTGTAGTAAAATGATGCGCAATTCTGTCTTTTAAAGTCAGTGTATCTCCATCTATCGTAACTACCGCCAGTCCAGCACCGATTCCGCCCTGCTCATAAGTCATCCCGATCGCACCATTATACAAAGGATAGGTATCCCCGTATGAAGGATACAGCAAATCAAACTGCTCTTTCGTAAAATACTGCCAACCGTTCTGATCAAAATACTTCGCATTGTTTTTCCCTACTGTCACCTGAAAATTCCTTTGCCATGGAGTAATGTCCTGATGAATCGGCTCGGCAGCAGGTGCAAAATAATAGGGCTCATTATAACTTTGTTCATGAAAATCCACATGTACTTCGGGCATCCAGTCCTGGTATAAATCCAATCGCTGCTGCGTTTCTACCTGGGATTGCCATGCCCAGTCCCTGTTCAAATCGAAATAATAATGATTGGAGCGTCCACTTGGCCAAGGTTCAATATGCTCTCTTGAAGAAGGATTAGGGTTGGGTTGAAATCCCATGGTTGAGCCGAAGAAGTTTAGATATCTCTCCCTGCCATCCGGATTAAGGCATGGATCAATGATCACCACCGTATTTTTTAACCAGGCTTGAACATTTACTGATTTGGCCTCTGCCAGCGTAAACAGCATTTTTAAAGCAGTTTCTGTAGAACTCGCCTCATTGCCATGTACGTTATAACTTAGCCATAAAATAACCGGTTGCTTCCCTTTGAATGTGCTCTTTTCAGTGCTGATACCCTTCTCAGGATTACTCAAAATTCTTTCCGCATTACTCAGGCTTAGGTTTTGCTTTCTGATGGCTTCCAGGTTATCTATGTTCTCTTTTGCGGAGACGATGGCCACCAGCAGCTCTCTTCCTTCATAAGTCTTCCCATATTTCTGAATTCTGATGTTCTTATTTACGGAACCGAGGTATTTAAAATATTCTAATACTTTATAATGAGGTGTAAATTTACTCCCTAAAGGATATCCCAAAAACTCGTCTGGCGACTTTAATTGCGCTTCCGCAGGCTTTAGTCCAATCAGCAACAGCAGAAATGAGAGCAAATAATACTTCATAATCAGGATTTAAGACTCCAAAATACTAAAGAATATTTTTTGTTTCTCTTTCATAGTGTAATTTTACCATATCATTTAGATTTAAGCACATGTCAACCAACAATTCCCTGTATCAACATTTTTTAGATTACCGTACGATATGCACCGATACAAGGAGCATTACCAAAGACTGTCTTTTCTTTGCCCTCAAAGGAGAAAATTTTGATGCCAACTCCTTTGCCGAGCAAGCCTTAAATCTTGGTGCAGCATATGCCATCATCGACAACCCTGATTATTCAATTGATCAGCGTACAATTTTGGTGCCCGATGTGCTGACTGCCTTACAGCAACTGGCCAAACACCACCGTCAACAATTAAATATTCCGGTAATTGGCCTCACTGGAAGCAATGGAAAAACCACTACCAAAGAACTGATCAACGCCGTTCTTTCTGAGAAATACAAGACTTTTGCCACTAAAGGCAACCTTAACAACCATATTGGCGTTCCGCTTTCCTTACTTTCTTTAACCGCTGAGACAGAAATTGCGGTGATCGAAATGGGGGCAAATCACCAAAAAGAGATCGAATTTCTATGTGAACTCGCGCAACCTACTCATGGCCTGATTACCAATGTAGGCATGGCACATTTAGAGGGATTTGGCGGTTTTGAAGGGGTTAAAAAAGGAAAAGCAGAGCTTTTCGCCTACCTTAAAAAACACGATGGCACCGCTTTCATCAACCGCAACAATCCTTATTTATTGGAAATGACGGCTACTGCTGCTCTCGCAAAAACCGTGTATTATGGCACTGAAGCAGACAATACGATTTCCGGAAAACTACTCAAAACAGATCCTTTTCTGGAACTTTCCTGGACGGATCAGCAGGCAAATTACCAAATCCATACCCAGCTTACCGGGGCTTATAACTTTGAAAACATACTTGCTGCCATCGTAATCAGTCATTTCTTCGGGTTAACGGCCGATCAGATCAATGCTGGCTTATCTGGATATCAACCAAAGAACAACCGTTCACAACTGAGTAAAACAGATAAAAACATGGTAATCTGTGATTTCTACAATGCCAATCCAAGCAGCATGATCGCTGCCCTTGCCAATATTGAATCCCTTTCTGCAGCTCATAAAGTGGCAATAATTGGGGACATGTTTGAACTAGGTAATGAATCTGCAAGCCAACACCAATTAATCATTGCAGCAGCAGAAAAAACCCTTGTAAACACACTCATTTTCATTGGAAAGCACTTCTATGAAGAAAAGGGGCAACATAGGGGGCATTTCTTCCAGAGTCCGGCAGAAGCCAAAGAATTCCTCCAAAAGCAATCCATTGCAGATAGCTTGATCCTGTTGAAAGGTTCGAGAGGTATGGCACTGGAACAATTGCTTCCATTACTGTAACAAATACACTGATAAAAGATCTCCTGTAGACCTGGAATTGAACGCTACTCCACAGGAGATCTGCCAGTTTTCTGGTAGGGGTTTGCTAGGGCTTATCCCGTTTAATTGCCCATTAAAAGGCCCATAAAAACCGGATCAAATCCCCCAGTTTTTCCTGGTCCCTTAACACTCTATACTCATTCTTTTTCAGGAACTTAGGTAATCTTTAGTTATCCTTGTGTAGGAGATGATCAAAATAAATTGATTCATTTAAACACAAGATTATGGCAATCATTGCACAAACCATCCTTGGGGTACCCAATGGAAAAATCGGAAGCTTAGTCTTCTATCAGCGAAAAGGAAAAACGATTTGCAGAAAAATTGGTGACCCCGGACCACAAAGTCCATTACAGCTAGCCAATTGTCAGGCGATGGCAGTTACCACCAAACTGCTCAGCTCAATGCTAAAATTTATCAATCTGGGATTCGCATTACAAGTACAGGGAACAGATAAAAGTCCACACAACCTGGCCACCGCTTACCACAAAAAGCATGCTTTAAAAGGGCTCTACCCCGATATTCAGGTCGATTATTCAAAAGTAATCCTCAGCCAGGGGGACTTATCACAAATCTCTGATTTAAAGCTTCAAAAAACAGCAACAGGACTGCAATTTAATTGGGATCCGAAACTAAACTATAAAAAAGAAGAATACGATGATCAACTGATGATCCTTCTTTATTACCCGATTAAGAAGAAGGCGGATGAATTCTTGAATGCTGCTAAAAGATGCGATGGCCAGCATTTTATAGAACTATACGAAGAGGAGCTATTGGCGCCAATAGCCGTCTATGCAAGCCTGAGGAGTGCGGATGGCACAGGTATTTCCAATAGTATATACCTCGGCACCTTAAACGAACAGGAAGTGTTACCCACAATACCCTTGGAAAGAGAACAGGAAATTCTTTCAGAAAAGAAACTAAAAAATAAAGGAAAGGCTAAAATAAGCGACTTGGAGTTCAGGTTCATCCATACTCAAAGCAGTTATCTCCAACAACTGGAGGAGATAAAGACAGGTAAAAGAATAGAGGATAAGGCTTTTGAGGAGCTGGAAGCCGATTATTTAATGCTTAAATCAAGGATTCACACCATGAAGAGGGCGGGAAATACTTAAAAAAACATGCTGACTTAAGGCAGTATTTCAGAAACCTTTATCCCTGCATCACTGATTTCTTTTAATGGGTTATCACGCATATTTTGCACTATTTCCAACTCATATTTTCCCGGAGCGGGAAACTTATAATTGGTTAATAAAGGCAAAGTATAGGTAAAAAGGTTTCCGGAACCGGCACCATTCCATTGTCCATCAGGCTGGGCCAAACGATATTCGTAGCGTCTGCTCTGTTTTTTTTCTCCTAGCTTACGCAGGTGCATTAACACAAAGATGTTGGAGTAGCCATAATCAGCGGTATGGCGAAGTTTGAAATAGATATTATAAGGCTTGTTGCTATCGGTAATCTCGATTACTGCTTTTACCTTATGGTCATAACTCCAGTTCCTGGAGGGCATAGAAACATTATTATCAATCACATTATGGGGATCGCAACCACTCAAAAGAGTGGCTATGATCCCCGTAATTAGCATTAAAACTGCTTTAAAATTATTCATTTGCAGGCTTATCCGTTGGTTTTTTTCTGCGGTTATTATTTCTGTTTCTGTTGTTACGACTCGGCTTTGGAGTCGGGGTAGTCCCATCTGCAGCAGCTGCCGTTGCCTCAGTACCCGTTGCTGCCGGTACTGCTTTTGGCTGTGCTGGCGCTTTTGGTGCCGCTGGCCTAGGCTGGCTTGCATTTGCAGGTGTTCCAGCAACTTTAGCCGGATTGTTTGGCGCTTTAGCTGGTCCTTTAGGCTGACCTTTAGGTTGCCCTGGATTACCACCAGCTTGTTGTGCTTTAGGAGGAGCTGCATTGGCAGCCTGACTTTGTCCTTTTGGCTGTTGATTTCCTGCTGGCTGACCAGAAGGGGCATTTTTATTGCCTTCCGGGCGTGGTCTTGCTGGCTGTGCAGGTCTCGCCTGTTTCTCCGGTCTGGCCGTTTTATCTCCCCGGTTAGGGTTGTTATTTGGTCTTTGATCAGCAGTACGTACTGCGCTATTTCTATTGTTGTTATTATTGTTGCGATTACCTTTATTTCGAGGCTTATCATCCAAACGAGTTAAACTATCCTGTCCAACTACATTTTCATAATCAGGGATTTTCTCAATCACAGTTGTAGAAACCAGTTCTACCGCTTCTTCTTTCAGGTTATTCGGTTTCAAACCTTTCTTATTCATGGCCATGATCTCTTTCACACGGTCCACTTTTAATGGAATCCAGTCTTCCATATTTGGATAGCTGAACCACATTAGTTTCTTAAAGATGTCGGTTTTCTGGTGACGCGCAACGCCAACTTCCGTTTGCAGGTTTTCTATGCGATCCGGGATATCTTTCAAAGCATCCAGGTAAGTATCCAGCTCATAATTTAAGCAACATTTCAACTTTCCGCATTGTCCGGCAAGTTTCAAGGTGTTTAAAGATAGATTCTGATACCTTGCAGCAGCAGTAGACACCGTTTTGAAATTCGTTAACCAGGTAGAACAGCACAATTCACGGCCACATGAGCCGATTCCGCCCAGTCTGCCAGCTTCTTGTCTCATTCCAATCTGGCGCATCTCGATCCTGATTCTGAACGTTTCCGCCATTTTCTTGATCAACTCCCTGAAATCCACACGTCCTTCAGCAGTATAAAAGAAAGTCGCCTTGGTTTTATCACCCTGGTAATCTACATCAGATATTTTCATCGATAGACGTAAATCTAAAGCCAGTGTGCGGGCTTTATGCATGGTTTCCCATTCCAGCCCTTTTGCCAATTTCCATTTCTCTACATCCGCTTCTGTTGCTTTTCTGTAAATCTTTCTGGTTACCTGATCAATCGGGGTCTTACGGCGTTTCATTTGCATACGCACCAATTCTCCGGTTAGAGAAATGTGACCAATGTCGTAACCACCTGTAGGGCCTTCTACGGCCACTAACTCCCCGATTTCAAGATAGATGTTCTCGTTGTTCAGGAAAAATTCCTTCCTGGCACCTTTAAATTTAACTTCTACTACTTGAAAAGGTATATAATTTGAGGGCATGTCTAAATTCGACAGCCAATCGTAAACTTCTAATTTCTGACAGCCTCCAGTAAGGCATGAGCCATTACTTTTGCAGCCTGAGGGGGCGCAACCGCCACCTGTAGAACAACTTCCACATCCCATAGTTAATTGTATATATATTGAGTCCCTTTCGGGAGCGTTTTAAACTTAATTATTTTTACCAATTGTAAAGATACATCTAAAAACAGAATTTTAGGGTTGGCGTTCCTTTCAATATGGTAATGAGCGCGTTCCAGTTCCTGAATAATGGCCTCCGCCATCGGTAAATCCAATACCTTTTCGCTAAGCTTTTTTGCGGTATCTAATGTTCTTGCAGGCAGTTTTACCAGCACTTCTGCATCACTCAGCAGGAGGCTACATTCCCTCAGAAAATTAATCCCATATTTTAAAAAATTCTTTTGATTTTCTCTACCCCAACCTGCGGCCTGGTCCACAAAAGTACTGAGTTCCAAAACGCGGTTACCATAACCCATCCTCAACCATTCGGCAAATTTATCGGCATTACCATTCTGAGTATTGGCGAGTAATAATTTCGCCTCAATCAGATTTCCATCTGCAAGGAAGCTATATTCTGTAGCTTGCTCTTCCGGCATTCCGTGCTTTTCGGTTAAGTAATGCTCAATGGTATCATGTGGTAACTTCGGAATCTTCACAATTTGTGTCCGCGACAATAAGGTCGACAAGATTTGCTCCTGATTATTCGCCACCAACAAGAATAAAGTATTTGCAGGCGGTTCTTCAATGATTTTCAGCAAAGAGTTCCCTTCTCTATCCAGATATTCAGGGAGCCACATGATCAAAACCTTCGTCTCTGCTTCAAAAGCTTTATAACTCAGCTTTTTTATAATGTCGTGACATTCGGCAATATTGATATTGGCCTGTTTATTTTCCGCATTCAACTTGGAACGCCAGATGTCCATATCAAAATAAGGATCTTCCAGGAGCATACTGCGCCATTCGTCGATCACATCTACGGCAATTCTGGCATCTTTAGAGGCGAAAAAAGGATAGGAAAAATGCAGATCGGGATGGATGTAACGCTCGTACTTCCTACAGGAAGAACAGCTCCCACAGCTATCATCATCCTGTTTATCAAGACAATTGATGTATTGTGCATACGCGATGGCCAGTGGCAAAGCGCCACTCCCTTCTGTAGACAGAAATAACTGAGCATGACTCACCCTGTTTTCGGCAACCGTTTGTACCAACTGCGCCTTGATCTGTTCCTGTCCGATGATGTCTTTAAACTGCATTTGGTGCAAAATAACAATTTTTTAGATTATTGATTTGCATATTTGCATTTATGCCTAGAATTCTAGCTTTTGATTACGGAACAAAACGGATCGGAATTGCCGTTACAGACCCCCTGCAAATTATTGCTACCGGGCTGGATACCATACACCCGAAAGATATCATCGAATACCTGAAAAAATATATGCTCACAGAAGCTGTCGAAGCCTTTGTACTCGGAGATCCCATACAAATGGATGGTACCCCTTCCGAATCTAAACAACATGTAAAAGGTTTTGCAAAAATATTACGAAGAACTTTTCCTGATATCCCCCAGTTCTGGATAGATGAACGCTTTACCTCTAAACTGGCGCATCAGACCATTATGCAAAGCGGACTAAAAAAACAAGATCGAAGAGATAAAGATCGTGTGGATACCATAGCAGCGACTATCATCCTGCAATATTTTATGGAACAGCCCCGTTTATAGTGCAATAAATGAATTGCAGACCAAACCAATTGAAGAATAAAAATGCTGATTAAATAAATTATGAGCCTGATTAATGACGATATGCAGCAGTTGCTGCTCAATTACTGCGAACCTGAATCGGATTTATTGAAGAAAATAGACCGGGAAACCAATCTTAAGGTATTAATGCCGAGAATGATTTCCGGCCATTATCAAGGTCGTGTGTTGAGCTTTTTAAGCAAAATGATCAGTCCAAGCAGGATTTTGGAAATCGGTACTTTTACCGGCTATGCCACCATCTGCCTTGCGGAAGGATTAGCAGAAAATGGGATTATTTATACGCTCGACAAAAATGAAGAGCTGGAAGAAATGGTCATCCGCAACCTTGCCGCTGCCCCTGAACCTTCAAAAATCCGTTACATCTTAGGTGATGCCACCCAAACCATCAATGAACTGGACGAGACTTTTGACCTGGTATTTATTGATGCCGATAAAAAAAATAATGGCACTTACTACGATCAGATTTTCGACCGTGTACGCGCAGGAGGACTGATTATCGTAGATAATGTACTTTGGAGTGGCAAAGTGTTGAAGCCAGATCAGGATAAAGAAACTAAAAATATAAGTACATTTAATGATAAGATTGCGGCCGACAACCGTGTAGAAAAGCTGATCCTCCCCATTAGGGACGGATTGTTTATCATCCGAAAAAAATAAAATATGGTTAAAAAACTATGGTCGATTTTGCTCAGCATCACGCTTTTTAGTGTTGCTGCGCAGGCCCAAAGTACAGAAGATTATATTACTGAGCGCATAGATCATGCACAAGAGCTCATGCGCGACAATGGCATTCCGGCCAGCCTCATTCTTGCCGTTGCCATTCACGAATCGGCCTCCGGGCAAAGCAAGATTGCCCGATACATGAACAACCATTTCGGCATCAAAGGACCGAACAGCAACACGGAAATCCGTTCCGCCTACCGGGATTATGAATCCATCGACGCCTCTTACGATCATTTTATTGAGTTTTTGAAAAGCAGGGCGACTTTTAGTCCGCTGTTTGATAAACATGATCAGTATGATTACCGGGCATGGGCCAGAGGAATCCAGCGCGGAGGTTATGCCCATAGCAGATCCTGGTCCTCGCAAATCGTTGGTCTCATCAAAAAATACGAACTTTACCAATATGATGAAAGACCGGCTGACTATGTAGAACCCCCGGTTGTGGTTAGCAGTAGACCAAAAAAAAGGGCTTCTACTGCCGCTGGAAGAAGATATACCGTGAAAAGTGGTGATAATTTAAGTACCATTGCCAAGCGTTACCATACCAGCACAAAAGCAATTATGAAAAAGAACGGATTGAAAAGCATACGCCTGAAACCCGGTCAAAAAATAAGAATCTAATGAACAATAACTTTCTAATGAAAAGTAGAATCGTACTCCTTGCCCTGATCCTACCTCTATTCTTTGCCTGTAAAACCAAACAATACAGCCGAAACAACAAGCAAATAGAGAAAGCAGCAAATAAAGCAAACCCAAATATGCCTTCCTATACCACTTTAAACTACATTGAGTCGTTTAAAGCAGTGGCCATCGAAGAAATGAACGCTTTTGGAATTCCGGCAAGTATTACCCTGGCGCAAGGAATTATTGAATCCGGTAGCGGAAACAGCAGCCTGGCCAAGTATGCCAACAACCATTTTGGTATCAAATGTACTTCCGACTGGAGAGGAAAGGCTTATTATAAAGATGATGATAAAAGTGACGATTGCTTTCGCGTGTACAAAGATGCAAGGGAATCTTATAAAGACCATTCCCAGTTTCTCAAAAGAAAACGCTACAGTTTCCTTTTTGAGTTAGACAAAAATGACTACAAAAACTGGGCTTATGGTCTAAAACAGGCCGGTTATGCGACCAATCCTAAATACCCGACCATGCTGATCAATATCATTGAAAGGTACCAGTTGAATCAATATGATCAGTCAGAAACCGAAAGAGAGAAACTGAAAAGAGAAGACAAAGTGTTTTCTGAAATTAATGCAGGTATCACTCAGGAAAAGAAAAAATTCACTCCGGTACCTTCTCCACCTTCGAAACAAGTGATCAAAACACCATCGGACACGACCGGCACAGTGCCTTCAGGACCAGGCTCAGTAGATCCTTCCGGTGCTGCAAAAAATTATACCGTACAAAAAGGAGATACCCTTTACAACCTCTCCAAAAGATTCAATATTAGCATTGAAGACATTAAATCGCTAAATGGACTGGCAGAAGAAGGAATTAAAATCGGACAAACACTGATCTTAGTTAAATAATGTTAATCTTTAATCCGAAGGGCTAGATATCTCGTAATTTTGTTTTTAATGAAGCGGTTAGGTTTATTCTTTTTACTTTCTTTTCTAAGTCTTAAAATTTTTGCACAGGAACCTGTAGTGAAAGGTTTTGTCATTGACAAGGAAACAAAATTACGTCTGGCAAAGGTGTATGTTTATAATTCCAGTCAGGATGAAGGGATCTACAACAATACCAAGGGTGAATTTAGTATCAAAGCCGCAGTTGGGGATACTTTATTTGCCGTTTTACAAGGTTATGCTTTGGATACCATGGTGTATAAAGGTCAGAAAGCCGTTTACTTTCAATTGAAATCCTTAGGTATCAACCTTAGGGAAGTAGCCATTATAGGGGAGAAATACACCCCTCAGCAACGCCATGATCTGACCCTAAAAGAATACAAGTATGCCCTGGATAAGGGGAAAGCTAAAGACCTGCTGAACCTTGGAACAGGAGGTGTAGGGCTGGGTATTGATGCGATTTACAACCTGCTGAGCCGTGATGGTAAAAACGCCAGACACTTGCAAAAGATTCTGGAAAAAGATTATAAAGAAGCTATTATTGACTATCGGTTTAAGCCGGAATATGTCAAAAGAGTACTCCATATCGGTGATTATGAAGCTGCAGATTTCATGCAGCAATATCGGCCAACCTATCAGTTTGCTTTAACTGCATCAGATTACGCCTTTATAGTGTTTCTCAAAAACAGCTATGCCAGTTATAAGCGAAATCCAGCCGCATTCCGGTTGCAGGCACTACCAAAATTAACAATTGATGAGTTTTGAGGTATTTCTTTTTGATATGGCCCCGGATGTCTGCCAATGCGATGGCCATCTTTCCCTTTATCATTCTGCAACATCAGGCGCAAAAAAACAATGCCACCTTAATTAATCATGAGCGCATTCACCTACGGCAGCAATTGGAACTCCTGATTCTTCCTTTCTATATTTTGTATGGCCTGAACTATTTATGGAACCTTTACCGCTTTAAAAATCATTATCTCGCCTACTTTAACATCCGATTTGAGCGGGAAGCTTATGCCAATGAAAGCGATTTAGCTTATTTAAAAAGACGGAAGCTCTTTTCATGGTGGCTTTATCATGCTGAAAAGCCGTAAATACCTCAGCTTCTGCAATTAGTTTGCTATTAAACTTTTAATAAGCAACATTTTTGTTTTTCTTTGTAGGAATGAAGATTTTTTACGCCAGCTTCTTATTGATTTTAGTCGTGTCCCTCAATTCAGCATTTGCTCAGGAAGTAGATAGCATTCCAATTGATACCAAAGGTTTAGACATCAAACTTAAACGTAGTCCCCTGCCTTCCAGAACAGGGAACCTGATCTTTAAACCGGTCACCCTTTCTCCAGTTGTGGTAGACGCAAAAGTCAATTACTGGAAAACCAGAACTTCTGTAGGCATCAATTTCTCGCAGGCGTCATTTTCCAATAACTGGACCGGTGGTGGGGTAAACTCTATCGCTTTAGGTGGCTTAGTCAACTATAAAGCAGAATATAGCAAAGAGAACTTAAGTTATGTAAGTGAACTGATCCTGGAATACGGAAAGGTGAGAAATAAAGGACAACTGCAGAAAAAGACGAGAGATCGTATCTTCTGGGATAATAAAGCCGCGATTCAACTTTCTAAAAACTGGTATTTCTTCGGCTCCATCAACTTTGAATCTCAATTTGATCAGGGTTTTAAATATTATAATGAAGGTGGAGTAGAAAAGGAAATCCTGACCTCCAAGTTTATGTCGCCAGGATATTTAACAGAATCCATGGGTTTTGAGTATAAGCCAAATAAGTATTTCTCTACCCGAATTGGTACAGGTACAGCGAAACAAACTTTTGTGCTTGCCCCAGAAGAACTGTTCATCACCCCGCCAGATTCAGTAAACCGTAGTGAATCCAATTATGGGGTACCTAAAGGAAAGAAATTCAGAAATGAGCTGGCTTTTCAAGTGGTGAGTAATTTCGAGAAAGAAATCTTTACAAATACAGTGTTAAAAGCAAGATATCAGATGTTTATTCCTTACGACAGGTCTCTGGCAAACATAGACCATCGCCTGGATATCACTTTAACCTCGAAGCTTAACAGACTGATGAATGTGAGTATAAATGGCGTTGGATTGTTAGATAAAGATACAAATCCGAAGATACAGGCCAGTCAGACACTTGCGCTTGGCGTGATGTTTGTTTTCCCGAGGTAATACTTTACAAATATTCCCAATTCATTCGGCCAAAATTAATAACTTTGGCTTTCACAAAAAATTGATCACTAAGCATTAAAGAAAATGTTTGAAAATTTACAGGATAAACTAGACCGTGCATTTAAAGTTTTAAAAGGACAAGGCAGTATTACAGAAATCAACGTGGCTGAAACCATGAAAGAAATCCGTAAGGCTTTGTTAGATGCCGACGTAAATTACAAAACAGCAAAGAGCTTCACGGATGACGTGAAAGAAAAAGCACTTGGCTTAAATGTACTTACAGCTGTTTCTCCAGGTCAGTTGCTGACCAAGGTAATGAACGATGAACTAACTGCCTTAATGGGTGGTGAAGTGAAAGAGTTAGATCTTAAAACCAATCCAACCATCATATTGATCGCCGGACTGAATGGTGCAGGTAAAACTACCTTCGCCGGAAAACTGGCCAACCACCTGAAAAGTAAAGGCAAAAAACCTTTATTGGTAGCAGGTGACATGTATCGCCCTGCGGCGGTAGACCAGTTGCAGATCCTTGGGGAGCAGATTGGGGTCCCTGTATATGCGAACATCGCGTCGAAAGATCCTGTTGCAATCGCGCTAGAGGGTATTGCTGAAGGTAAAAAACAGCACAACAATGTAATTATTATTGATACGGCAGGTCGTTTAGCAATAGACGAGGAGATGATGAACGAGATCGCTGCCGTAAAAGAACATACTAAACCACACGAAATTCTATTCGTTGTGGATGCCATGACCGGACAAGATGCGGTGAATACGGCAAAAGCATTCAACGAAAGACTTGACTTTACCGGGGTGGTGCTAACCAAACTGGACGGTGATACTCGTGGTGGTGCCGCATTATCGATCAAATCGGTAGTGAACAAGCCAATTAAATTTGTAGGTACCGGTGAGAAAATGGAAGCTCTGGATGTGTTTTATCCAGACAGGATGGCTTCACGTATTCTAGGTATGGGTGATGTGGTTTCCCTTGTTGAACGCGCTCAAGAGCAGTTTGATGAGAAAGAAGCAGCAGAACTTCAAAAGAAAATCCGCAAGAACAAGTTCGATTTCAACGATTTCTATAGCCAGATTCAGCAGATCAAGAAAATGGGTAACATGAAAGACTTGATGGGCATGATTCCAGGCGTAAGCAAAATGATGAAGAATGTAGAGATCGAAGATGATGCTTTTAAAAATGTAGAAGCAATTATTCAATCGATGACTAAATACGAGCGTGAAAACCCAGATAGCATTCAACAAAGCAGACGCGCAAGGATTGCTAAAGGTTCTGGAAACAAAATTGAAGATGTAACGAAACTGATCAAACAGTTTGAAGATATGCGTAAAGTAATGAAGCAATTCTCTAATCCTGCTGCTGCAGCGAAAATGATGAAGAATATGCCTAAAATGCCAATGGGTAGAATGTAAGGTTTATGCTTTAAAAAGAATATTTTTTGATAAATATGGAAAACCCGGCCTCTCAAGGCCGGGTTTTTTATTTCTATTTTATTTGCCGAAATCTAACCAGGATATAGGTTATGCGCATAGATTAGACCAGAACCTGATCTGTTAAATATGCTGGTAAAAACCTATGGAAGTGCTGTTTTTGGCGTCGATGCCCTCACCATTACAATTGAAGTCTGCATTGGCGGCGGCAACAAGTATCACATCGTTGGCCTACCCGATAATACGATCAGAGAAAGCTTAAGAAGGATAGAAAGTGCCATCCAATCTGCCGGACTAAAAATGCCCAGGCAAAAGATAGTCATCAATCTAGCACCCGCGGATATTAGAAAGGAAGGCTCTGCGTACGACCTTCCTATTGCCATCGCCATTCTCGCCGCCTCCGGGCAGATGGATGCCACAGCCACCGATGAGTACTTTATTATGGGAGAACTTTCCTTAGACGGCGGATTACAGCCAATAAGGGGAGCCTTGCCGATCGCTATACAGGCACATGCGGCAGGATTCAAAGGTTTTATACTCCCTAAAGACAATTCCAGAGAAGCCGCAATCGTCACAGAGCTGCTGGTTTATGGCATGGACAATCTCAAGGAGGTTCTGGCATTTTTTAAGGCTTCAGCGGCCGAAAAACCAGCGCATACTTTACTAGATGCCGCAACAGGAGCTTTTCCTTTACCAGAAGGCTTTGAACATGATTTTTCCGAGGTGAAGGGTCAGGAGAATATCAAAAGGGCCTTAGAAATTGCTGCTGCCGGTGGCCATAATTTAATTCTGATCGGCCCACCCGGAGCCGGAAAGACAATGCTGGCGAAAAGACTGCCAAGTATTTTACCTCCATTAAGTATTCCGGAAGCCCTGGAAACTACCAAAATCCATTCCGTTGCCGGAAAGCTGAATGCCCTGGATGCGCTCATGACAAGCCGTCCTTATCGTTGCCCGCATCATACGATTTCAGATGTGGCCTTGGTAGGTGGCGGTGCAAATCCTCAGCCCGGAGAGATTTCCTTAGCCCATAATGGCGTATTGTTCCTCGATGAACTGCCTGAATTTAAAAGAAGCGTATTAGAAGTGATGCGCCAGCCTTTGGAAGATAGAAATATCACGATTTCCAGAGCAAAATTAAGCGTCAGTTACCCCGCAAGTTTTATGCTGATCGCTTCCATGAATCCTTGCCCTTGTGGGTTCTATAATCACCCAACCAAAGAATGTACCTGTGGCTCCGGGCTGGTGCAGAAATACCTAAGCAAGATTTCCGGCCCTTTGCTGGACCGAATAGACCTCCATGTAGAAGTGACACCCGTAAATTTTAAGGAGTTAACATCTTCGGCCGCTGCCGAGAAAAGTGAGCAGATCAGAACAAGAGTGATTGCCGCAAGGACGATTCAGGGGATCCGCTTTCAGGGAAGACCGGATCTGCATTGCAATGCGCAAATGAACTCAGGGATGCTTCGGCAGGTTTGTCAGATAGATAAAAAAGGCCAGGCCTTGATAAAAAAAGCAATGGAGCGGTTGGGTTTATCCGCCAGAGCATACGATAGGATATTAAAGGTTGCCAGAACAATCGCAGACCTCGCCGGAACAGAAGACATCCGGACGGAACATTTAGCGGAAGCGATTAATTACCGCAGCCTGGACCGTGATAGCTGGGCTTCTTAAAGTCGAGGAGAAAATTATCAAATATTGATCATGATCAACATTTGATAATTCAAATATAAATATGTAAATTTGGTTAGGACTAAAAATCAAATCCATGCAGAGAAAACCACCCTAAAAACAAGCTGATGAAAGTAAAAATTCAAGATGAATACCTAAATGTGATCCTCACACATGAAGAGTTGTTTGGCAAACAAGAATTTCCAACTGAAGTGATAGAAAAATTTAAACAAAGAGTTTTTCAAATCTCTGAAGCAAAAGACACGCGAGACTTAAGAGCCATAAAGTCCTTACATTTTGAAAAGCTACGATCAGGTCGGTATAGAGGGCGATACTCCATTAGATTAACCTTAGCCTATAGAATGATTTTCACCATTGAAAAAGAAGAAATTCATGTTGAAGTCATTGCAATTGAAGAAATAAACAATCACTATGCTTAAAAACAACCTATTATGAACAATCAAATATTTGATAATAAAGGCATTGAAATCACCACTCAGGCATTTCATCCAGGGATATTTTTACTAGAAGAGATAGAAAAACGCAAGCTGTTGAAAAAAGACTTAGCCAAAGATCTTGGTTTACTTCCAAACAACCTGAGCCAAATATTTACTGGTAAAAGGAACATATCTATAACAGTTGCCTTAAAGCTAGAAAAGGTATTAGGAATCAGTGCAGAATATTGGATTGGCCTACAAACCGCCTATGATCTACAGGAAGCTCGAAAAGAAGCAATGGCCCATTAAAACGCGGTTTCAAAAAGGGCCAATAAGAAAAGAATAATTGAGAGACAATTTTGGACGTTCAGTGTGTTCATTTTTTTTGACTGTTCACAAATATTGAACAGCCAAAAAAAAATTGAATATGAAAGCAGTATCCTGACTAGGATTCGTCTTCTTCGTCCTGAGCCTCGCCTTCTTCGTCTTCCTCTTCTACTTCCGGCACATAAGCCAAAATTTCTCTGCCGATATTATTGATCTCTTCGTCGAACTCAAACAGCGGAAGCGCTGTTTCCTCATCCAGTTTCAGCCATTGAAGGTCAGTATCTTTTTGGATATGGGCATATTCTTTACCTTCTTTAAAAATTACATACGTATCATTTCCTTCCGGAAAAACCGCATAACTCACATCCCCTATTTCAATATCAAAAGGCTCTTGCATAACGTTTTATTTCTAATTTATTGATTTAATCATCGCGACTAGCGTAAACTGGAGTAGTTATAAAACTGCAACCGTCCTGTACCCATCACTTCTATTATTTTTGTTTCTTCTGTTCCATTAGACGCTTTTAAATTCAGCGTAATGGTGTTTTTTCCTTTTTGCAAAGGAATCCGCGCATAATTGATGGTGGCGGGCAAAGACTGCCAGTTTCTGGTATCTGATTTCTCAGAGAGAAAGCTATACAGCTGAACGCCAAAACCCAGTCCTTCAAGTAAAGCATTGTCTTTCCCATTCTTTCCAGTTCCTTTTGAGCTTTCTTTCAACAGATATTCAGCGCTTTTTTTCACTGCCAATCGCGTTAAAATCTTACTCATTTCCTTTAGGAAGCGTTGCTGTAAGGTTTTATACGCCAATTCGTTGATATCCTCCGCTTTTTCAAAGCCAACAGTCGTATTCCCATCGCTAAGCGTTGCGCTACTATAAAATGGCGGTCGGCTCACATATTTGGGATAGGTGGCCCTTAAACTTTGGATGGAATTGACATTAAAGTCATTTTTATTACCATAACCATCACCGAAAGGGATGATAATTGTTCCCCCCACGTTGGTAAAGAACAAATTGCCATCCTCCCCTTTTACCAAGGAGAAGAAAAGCTCTTCCTGCACCTTGACAGGTGCCAATCCATTTTCCCAAAAGAACACCAGTTCGCCACCTTCAGGGGCTATTTCAGGTACATATTTAAGATTGAAAAGCGCTTCAAATCGGTTTAATTCTGCGGTAAAGCCCATAGCAGCCGCAGTTCTCAACACATCCTTCTTCAATTCATCCGGCATCGGTGTCCCGTAATACGTCTGGTCTTTACTGTTCAAATATACTTCTGCAGCATTACGATAGGCAATAAAAGCATTGTTCATGTCGCGGTCGTACTCATAGATCAAACCTTGAAGCATTAAAGAAAAAGCATCTTTAGCATAGCGGTTGTCCTTATTATTGAACTTATCACCCTGTTCCTGAGACTGCAATCCAATTCGCCTTGCCTCTACAATGGCGTCTTCAGTTTTACCGAGATACACATAATTTAAGGCCTTATAATAATGGATCATGAACTTCTCAAAGTCTTCCCCTTTATATACTTGACTCATTGGATTCACCAAAGTACCAACCACTGCATCCATTGCGCCACCAAGGCCATTTTCTAATAGTTGATCTGCCTCATTGAAGTAGCGGTTACTATTTTCATAATCGCCCATCAGATGTGCAGTTTTCCCTTTTTCCATTAGGAATAGCAATTTATTTCTCGGCTTTTGCAGGAGCTTGTTCTTTTCCAACTCCTTCATCGCCTCCGTATAATTCCCGCTGGCCACCTGCTTATAATATGGCGCAATCATCTCATTATAGCTTGAACAGCTAAAAAGAAAGAGCATCAACCCCAGAAGGATTGATGCTCTAAAAGTATAATTATTGATATTAACCATGTTAGATTTAGCCTGTTAAGCCAGACTAATTTTTAACGTATTTAGTGATCTTCTTATCGCCAATCCAAACCACTTCATTGGTCTGAATATCGGTCAATTCCAGATTCACCTGGTAGTACACTACCTTTTGTCTTTTGTGAGAATCTACAATAGAATTGATCGATCCCTGAAGGATATAATCTGCACCGTTCTCCAAGCCGAATTTCTTCATCGTAGAAACAGAGGCATTGTCTTGCTGATCCGCTTTTTCTGCACGCAATTCTTCTCTCTTTTTACCACCCTGAACCAATCTCACACGTCCACTTTGGATAAATGCCTGCTCTACATCTTTTACAAAAGTTTCCGCATCGATATGCTCATGGCTTTTATTAGTCACCACACCCACCACTACTACTGGTTTCTTTCCAGCTTTCGACTCTAAATATTCCGGCAACCATTTACTGCCTAAAATACTTTGAGTCATCTCCTGGGCAACTAACCTCGAATCTGTATTGTTCCAATTCCCGCTGATATCGATCGTCTGATCTGGATTTACGCGTGTAACTTGTCTGGAGCAAGAACTGATCATGATTCCAGAAGCGGCAATCGCCACTAAGGTTATTATCTTTTTGAATTGCATATAATTAAATAATAAATGTGCTATTGTGTTCGCTTACCAACTGCCCCAGTGCCTGTTGAAGCCGACATTAAAGCCCCCGTAGCGGCCATAATGCCCATATCCTAAACCTAAAGAGTACCCAAATCTAGGATAATAATTAAAAGAAGGATAATAATACCCCCCGTTATAGTCGTAAGGGCTATACCAGTCGCTATTATTTCTTTCTCTACGCGTTTGACGACGCTCTTCTCTGGCGGTATACCAATCGTAAGCTTTATAGGTATTTTGAACCGTACTACCCTGTGTCAGGTTTAAAGAATCTGCCAGGTACATATATTTAGCACGACTTTCCAGATACCTTGGATTTTGGTCATGAACAAGTCCTGATTTTTGCGCATAACTCATCGTAGAATAAACAAGGCTTGCTATGCAGCCTAAGATAAATATCAATTTTCTTTTCATCTTTTTACGTTTTTATCTGCTCTGAAGAATATGACAACATTTATGCCAATGATTTATAATACAAAGTTAAACATGGTCAGGGTTTTAACTGCCATTTTAACGTTAAAATATGTTAATTTTTAGGGGCTGAATCTGCCTTTAACTTTTTGATAAAGTCGATAAATTTCTTGTTCGCATAATCCGCCGCACCAACTTCATGGTAAGAGATCCGCCCATGCTTATCCAATACCACTGTTGTAGGTAATGACCCGGCAAATAGTTGCTGAGGAATCCGACTGGCCACAGCATAAACCGGCATCTGGTATCCCTTTCTATCCATATATTTTTTTGCTTTTGCAAAGTCACTATCTGCATCCACTAGGATGAAAACGACTTCTTCATCCGACTTAAACTGCTCGTATAATTTATTTACAGAAGGCATTTCTGCTAAACATGGAGGACACCAGGTAGCCCAAAAATTAAGAAAGATCACCTTACCCTTTAAATTTCCCAGATCCAGTACTTTTCCGGCAGCATCTTTAAACTGAATCCCTGCCAGGCTTTCCGATTGAATATTTTCCGTAGTTTTTCGGTGGTCGATGCTGGTATCCGGCGCAAATAAGCCCACTTTCATCAACCCCTGAATCATTAGGGCTTTCGCCGAAGGCACAAAAAGAACCACCAGGATTAGCAAACCCAAAAGGCCATTTATCACATTACTTTTATTGAATATCTTTCCCATCTCGATAAAGGTTTAATTGGAATCATCCCAAATTAAAGAAATTAATCTATTTTGTAGAGAACTAGACCTAAGCTTTACTAACTTATGATAAAAAAAACGCTGCCAGGATTACTGCTACTCAGCGTAGCTTTGTCCTGTACAAACAAAACACAGAAAATGGAACCCTATAAATGGCCGAATGCTACTCCACCAGTAGCAGAAATAAAACCTCATATCAGAACTATTCATGGTGATACGGTAGTAGACAATTATTACTGGATGATTGACTACTTTAAAAAAGGGAAAGACAGTGCGGGGGTGGTCGAATACCTGACTGCAGAAAACAAATACCTGGATACCATGATGAGTGGGACCAAACAACTTCAGGCTGATCTTTTTAAAGAACTAAAAGGTAGAATCAAGGAAAAAGACGAGTCCGTTCCTGTATTTAAAAATGGTTATTTCTATTATACCAGGAGTGAAGAAGGCAAACAATACTATAAATACTGTAGGAAAAAAGGCACGCTGGAAGCCAAAGAGGAAATTCTATTAGATGTAGACCAACTAGCAGAAGGTCTACCCTACTACTCCGCTACAGGTTTTACCATCAGCCCTGATAATAAGATGCTCGCCTTTGGCGTAGATAAAGTTTCCAGACGCGAGTATGTAATTCATATTAAGAACCTGGAAACCGGCGAACTCTTCAAAGATGCCATTCCAGATACAGAAGGTGATGCCACATGGGCTGCCGATAACAAAACTATTTTCTACACCTCAAAAAATCCAGTCACACTACTGAGTGAAAAGATAAAAAAACATCGGTTAAATACAGATGCGAAACTGGATGAAACGGTCTATGAAGAAAAAGACAAGTCTAATTATATTGGTGTGGGCAAGTCAAAATCCGGAAAATACCTTTTCATTTATTCGCAGGCCACACAATCTAATGAAATGAGAATTCTGGACGCAGATAAACCAGATGAAGCATTTAAAGTTTTCCAACCAAGAGTAAAAGATGTGTTATATGATGTGATTGCATTAGATGATAAGTTCCTTATCCTGACCAATTGGGAGGCAAAGAATTTCCGCCTGATGGAATGTCCGTTGGATAAACCCGCAAGAGAGAACTGGAAGGAAGTCATCCCTCACCGCAAGGATGTTTTACTGGAAGGAGTGGATGAATTTAAAACCCATATCGTGGTTACCGAACGTAAGAATGGATTGACGCAATTACGGGTTCGTCCTATAAAAGGAACGGAACATCATATTGCTTTTGAAGAGCCAACATATATGGCACAAGTGGGTTCAAATCCAGATTACCAAAGTAAAATGCTTCGTTATATCTACTCCTCACTAACCACACCAACCTCCACCTTTGATTATAATATGGACACCAAAGCACAACAGCTGATGAAACAGCAGGAGGTAGTGGGTGGCTATGACAAGGCAGAGTACGTTTCTGAACGCCTTTATGCAACCGCTAAAGATGGCACTAAGGTTCCCATCTCGCTGGTTTATAAAAAAGGATTAAGCAAGGATGGCAATGCCCCATTATTATTATATGCTTATGGTTCTTATGGCGCCAGCATGGACGCTACGTTCAATAGCAGCAGGTTAAGTTTACTAGACAGGGGTTTTGTATATGCCATTGCACACATTCGCGGAGGTCAGGAAATGGGCCGACAATGGTATGAGGATGGAAAACTCATGAAAAAGAAAAATACATTTACAGATTTCATAGATTGCGGACAGTACCTGATCGATCAGCAATTTACCGGTAAAGGTCATCTATATGCACAGGGTGGTAGTGCTGGCGGCTTATTAATGGGTGCAATCATCAATATGGCCCCGGATATGTGGAATGGGATCATTGCACAGGTGCCTTTTGTAGATGTGATCAATACGATGTTGGATGAAAGTATTCCTCTTACTACAAATGAATTTGATGAATGGGGGAATCCAAAGCAAAAAGCCGCTTATGATTATATGAAAAGTTATTCTCCATATGAAAACATTGAGAAAAAAGCTTACCCGAATATGCTGGTGACAACTGGATTACATGATAGTCAGGTACAGTATTTTGAGCCGGCTAAATGGGTCGCGAAACTTAGAGCCACCAAAACTGATAAGAATGTGTTGCTGCTAAAAACGGATATGGACTTTGGCCATGGTGGCGCTTCCGGCAGATTTGATTACCTCAAAGATATCGCCTTAAATTATTCCTTCCTCTTTGCACTGGAAGGTATCAACAAATAAAATTAAAGAAGCCGTTTTCCAGGAATAGAAAAACGGCTTCTTCATATGACGGCGCTCGTTTATATGGTACCATATATTTTGGAACCATTACTTTGCTTTCAATAACTCCTTTAATTCAGCAACAGCCTTTTTCAACTCTTCGACTTCTGATTTCAGGCTTTTCAATTCTTTTTGCTGAACCGCAATCACTTCATCATGTTCCTGCCAGCCTTTCAATAAAGGAACCGTCATCGACTGATAATTCAACGAGAGTGTTTTCTTCTGATCTGTATCTGCTTTTACCAATGAAGGGAAAAATTCCTGCACATTTTGCGCAATAAAACCGATCTGGTGTAAATCCACATCCCGTCGATCATAAGATACGGCATGGAGCCTTCTCAATTGATCAGAAACCGGAGGTAATGTTTCAATGTTTTTCTTCAATCGGATATCGGAATTTGCAGTTACGTCTCCAGAGGCTTTGATATCTCCATTCACAATCACTTGTCCCGTTACGGTCAATTCAGAGTTCACATCAAGCGTAGTAAATTTCCCTTGCGCTGGCGTAGAATTACCAATCAGGGTACCGTCAATCGCACCTTTAGTAATTTCGACAGCGTCTTTATTTTGGATGGCCAGCGTTCCCAATCCAAGGTTTGTTCTTGCTGCCTCAGCTGTAATTGCACCTGTACCCCCTTTTTCTATTGGAAGCATTTCTGTACTTCCGCCACCAGTACCCATCTGACTTTCTACCCAATTGCTATTCGTAATACCAGCCTTCAACTGGTAGAATTTTTCTTCGAGAATGGAGTAGACCAACATCCCAACAGACCTTCTCGCGGGGGTAATCAAATCTCTTTCTGCATTACTAGCCACAGACCTAAATCCCCCTTTCCCATAAATATCACTATGGGTGGAGTATTTATCCGTCAGGTCATTTGGTTCTAAGGCCCCGATTACCTTTACTTGCCCGACTGCCGAAAATGTGGCCATAAACAGGAGTACACAAAATGTATAAATCGCTTTCATTGGGATATAGTTTTCAAAACTCTTCATTGCTATTTTAAATTTGGAATGATGATTGGCTTATTGAATAGTAAAAGTTAAAGCCGCAGCAGTATTGTCTCTTTGCACATAGATCACATAATCTATGACTCCACCAAGGGTGTTTCTGAAGGACCTCGTAGTCTTTTCAAAAGCGCCTGTAGAGTCGAGAATACCAACAATAATTTTAGATCCACCCCAAATTGCAGGATAGGCGATGACTAGCTTTTGACGTCCTGAAGGGCTGGCCGCTTTATTTGAAACTGCCGCTCCGCTTCCAAATTCATTACTGGCCAGGGCTAGGATTTGGGCATCAGTTGGCGCAAAGTTTTCTCCATCATCTCCACCTGTTGCAAATCCATAGTATCGCTTCCATTGGAAGTTTAGTGAGGCGGTGGCTTCTGCTGTTTTATTGTCAGCTGTTTTTACGGTCAGCTTAAAGGTATTAGATTGATTGCTGGTTGCCGATACAGTAACTGTTCCAGTCACCGTAGCCCCTGGAGCAGGAGAAGAACTGAAAACTTCCTGACCCGCCACATTGATACTGGTAATTTCCCCGGTTTCCATTGCCCGTCCCGCAGTCCAGTTTAGAGAAACAGAGGTATTCCCAGCCGCTCCCATTTCTTTTGTACCCGATGGGTTACTGGTTAAACTTGCCGTAGGACCTAATGAAGGATAAAACACCGCTTCAATCCATTTGGCAAGGTCGTTGGTTCCTGGGTTTACATTCTTATAATAATCACCAGTAATTGGTCTGTTTCCATTAAATGCGCCAATACTTCCACCGCCAGTACCCAGGCTTGTTTTATCTACCCAGGATACCGAACCATCGGCATTACTGACCATCACCTGATCTACAGCATCAGATTTGATATTGGCTACTGTAATTACCTTTTCAGCAATTGAAGGATTCGGATAGGCTCCAGTTAAAGCTCCACCGGCAGCCCCGCTAACCGCCCCCTGTAATAAGAGTGGGGGCCATGTTGCATCTTCTTTCTTTGGTCCAAAAAGGGTTTGATCCGTGGTATTCACATAAAAATCTCCTGGTTTCCCTGTTCCTGCAACAGGCAGCCCGGCACCATAAATCAGGTTATTTCCTCCAGCAGCAGCTCCAGGTGAGAACAATACCCAGTTAGCATTGTTTTCCAACTCCACTGGCACATCTGCACAGATTAACTGATAAGTTCTTGTTTTCCCGTTACCATCATCCATAACGGTACAAAGCATCCCCGGCTGACGTCGTAAAGAACTGATCTTATCCCGATCTGCCAGCGTTGTTACCTGATGATGACCTCCCTTTGCGTCATTCGTATATATGATCACTGAGCCCGGAACCGGAATCAGTGGATTACCCACAAATTGTGCTAATGCCAGCATCGGGCTAAAAAGTACAAAGCCCAGTGCAACCATCGCACATCTAACCCAATGGCCGCTTCGTTTTTCTTTGATTTGCATATCCTTTATTTCTTTACAATTTCTATTAAACCATTTTCATTAATGAGAAAAGCCAGCTCATTTCCGTAAGCCAGTCCCATTTTATTTATCGCATAAGCTTTCACATAATAAGGAATTCCTGTGCTCAGGCCTTCCAGATTGATCACCAGTGCATCCGCACCTGCTACTACTTTAGCATCTGCCAACGTTGGATTCGGAACCGTACTCCAACAGATACCGGACTCCGTAATTGCTGAACCTCCGTCGCTGGTTAATGCCATACCTGTAAGTACTGCTGTTGTACTTTTCGGGCTTACCGCAACCGTCTTTAACAGCGGTTTTTTAACCGGTGCATAACCATACCAATCGCTCAGTTTAAATGGAGCGACCTGATCATCCAGATGACTTTTTGCATTTAATGCAGACAGGGAGAATGGTGCTTTTCTTTCCGCCTTATTTAATTCTCCGATAGCCAGCATGTAATCTGCAACCATCTTCATACTGATCGCTCCAGAACCCGGCAATGGATTCAGCTTCCAATCCGCATAGAGTGTAACGCTCTCTGTAATTAGGAGGCCAAAATTAAAAACAGTTTCCATATTTTGATCAGAATACCAGGCATAAAAAACTGCCCCATCTTTTGTACTCAGCGCAGGAGTGATCATCGCCTGATCTTCTACTACCAGTGGCGCCACTGCGGTTCCACCGTTACTTTCCCAGATAATCGTATGGTACAATCTGGAAATTTCCAAAGATCCGTTTACAAAAGCAAAGTCATAATTGTTTGCCTGTAAACTACCTATGCTCATTACTACCGGATAAACACCTGGTAAGCTCGCTGAAGTAGCTGTAGTGCTGAACTCTGGTTCTCCCTCGAGTTTCGTTGCAGCTCTTATCCCCATCTCTGTTTCTCCATATTTAAACCCTTCCATTTGATAGGTAAATGATGGGTTATCATGTGCAAAGTAGCGTTTCAAGCTATCCCCATGAACAGTCAGTAAAGCTTTGCTGATGAAGAATCTTTGTTCTGCCTCTGCTTTGTCATAAAAGGCATTTCCGGCCTGAACTGCTTTAATTACGACTTTTCCGGCGCCCTCTATAGTGGCCAGATCTCCGTTTAGGTTCAAATATCCGTCTAACAATTCAAAAGTTACCGGCAAACCTGAAGAAGTCGTAGCCTGCAACTGGAAGGCATCATCACCATATTGCTTATTGGCAATTGCGGTAAAATCGATCACCTGACTTGCTCTTTGAATCCGAATCTCTGCCAAGGCCGTTTTCAAACTGGTATTGAAGGTATTCGGTGCCAATGTTAACTCGCCAACCATCAACAGATCACCAATTGGAGCCGCTGTATACACTGCAGGATCCCATGTCACCGCCAGATTCTCTGTAGAACCATCATTATAAGTCACAGCAATGGTAGCAGGTAATCCTAATCCTGGGAATGGTGTACCATAGGGTACTGTTATTGGTGAAATCAACACTACTGAATCGATATCCTTCTGAAGGGTAATCTTAATTTTCCCTTTCAGATCCGAAGTATTTCTAATGTCACTTGTCAATTGAACTTCCCCGCTGATCGTCTGTTCCTGCAAGAGATTGCTTTGATAACCTGTTTCTTCCCATAATACCGGTAACTCCTCTGTACTCTGATCATCATAGGTCACCTTTACAGTTAGTGGCAGTTCCAATGCGCTAAACAACTTACCATACACATCTATTAAAGCTTTGGATTCTTCTACAAGAATGATGTTTTTCTGATCGATAATCACCTGCACTTTAGCCGTAATGTCTGTCGGATTTGAAGCACCGTCCGCAGGATCCAGGATCCCGGTGAAGTTAAAGCTCCCCACTTCATTTTCTATAAAATCAGCCGATTCCCAATCTACTCCGGCAATACCTGTGCTGCCAACCGTATAGCTTACCGGTACGGAAGTCCCTAATTGTGCAATCACTTCGGCTTTACTTGTTCCTAAAGGAAAATGTATCGGCGAGTTTACCGTAACTGCATTAATCATTAATAGTGGAACCTGTACGGTTATTTTAATTTTCGCTGATTTATTGTCCTTGTTTTCTTCCGGACTATCTGGTAGTAATACGCCATTTAACAGGTAATCTCCTGCAGTATTCCCATCGAAAGTACCTTCTTCCCATAATACGGAAAGTGGCTCTGTTTGCTGGTTATTGTAAGTCACATCCACCATTGATGGCAATGCCAGATTGTTGAATACAGTTCCATGAGGAACGGTCATATCTGGAATAGCAGCTACTGACACCACAAATCGTGCTTCCACTTTTACCTTTAACAGCGCTGTTAAATTATTCGGGTTTTCGGTGTTTACCGGAAGCGTAACCGTTCCGACGAATTCATAGGTTCCTTTTTCCAAAGGATTATAATCTGTATTTTCCCAGGCCTTAACGGTGATCATTTCTGTAGAACCATCATCAAATACACCAGATACCTTAACAGGCAAGCCCAGGGCATTTAAAGCGGTTCCATTCACCACTGAAAGAGAATCCGCGGCAATAGCGATTAAAGTTCTGATCTTCTCTGCAACGGTTACACTAATCTCTGGTTGCAGGGATTTAGGATTGTCTATTTCCGCAGGGACTACCATGTTTCCCGGAAGCGTGTAGGTACCTGCTAATTTTTCATTATAATTCCCTTTTGTCCAGCCTACCGGCAACAGGTCTTCCGACTGGTCATTATAAGTCACTTTTACGGATTCCGGTAAGGTTAATGCATCAAAACCAGTATCGTAAGGCACAGTTAAAGCTGCAATTGGCGCGAGCGATACGATCTCTTTTCTACCGACTTTAACCCATACCTGGGCTGGTAAATTGCCTGGATTTTGTACCCCTTGTGGCAATACCAGCTCCCCTTCGAAAAGATAGGTTCCTGCCTGTGTTTCGTCGTAATCCAGACTTTCAAATGAAGGGTTCATCACTGGAATATCCAGATATGTTCCATCATCCAGTTTCGCATTGCAAAGAACAGGGAAAACGAGATTTGCTAACTTTGTACCGTAAACCACCGCTATCGTATCTGCTTTTAAAGAGATGATTTCTTTGGCTCTTGGCAATACGTTGATTTCTATTTTAGGAATGATCCCTTTAGAGTTTTCAATATCATCTGGTAGAATAAATGTACCATTGATGGTATATTTTCCCTCCAGGTTTCCATTATAGGTACTCAAATCCCAGTTTACACCAAGGTCCTGCATTCCCCCATCAACAAATTCTGCGATCAGTGCATCCGGTAAAATCAATGCGCCTGCATCCGTTCCAAAAAACACTGTTAAAGCATCCGGACTCAGATAAGATTTGATGATACGCTTGCCAACATTCACTTTTAAACTTGCCTTCACACTATCTGGATTAATGAATCCATCCGGAGTTTCCAGTTCTCCAATTAACTGGTAAGCCCCAGGTTCATCCGCCAGATAATCACCTTCCAGCCAGGTCACATTTAAGCTCCCTGAACTCAGGTTATCATAGGTCACCCCAGCCTTTTTCGGGAATAACAGCAGCGCTGCATTGAAATCCGTACCATAAGGGATATTTAGTGAATCAGGAATTGAAGACACCACTTTTAATGGTTTCGGTCCAACTTTTACCATCACCTCTACATACTTCATATTCGGGTTTTCAATCTGGTCATGAATCACGATTTCCCCTTTAAAAGTATAGCTTCCTTCCTGTAAACGGTTATAGGTGGCTGAACTCCAAAGTACCCCTTCTGTGCCAGTCGACTGATCATTATACGTCACGGCAACCTCATCTGGTAAACCAATCTGATCCGTTTCAGTTCCATATTTCACATTGATTACAGCAGGATTAGTTACAGCTATGATCTCTTTTTTACCCAGGATAATGGTGATTGAAGTGCTACGCATATCCTTATTCGCTACTCCAGGAATCAGGATCGGATCACCATCAAAAGTATAGAACTCTGGTTTCAATGGATCGTAACCTTCCGTATCCCAGGTCATGTTTAGACTACCAGTACTGCCATCGTCATAGGTCACAGGAATCGCTAATTTTAGGGCTTCTATTGCATTCAACTTCGTCCCAAATGCGACATTTACAGAGTCTGGTTTTGCAATCGACACAATGTTCTTCGGCTTTGGAAGTACCGTTAACACAATTTTCGCCTCCAGATTACTGCTGTTATCGATGCTGGAATTGTGAAGTAGTTTACCTGTTAAATTGTAATCAGCGGAAACCATCGGGTTATATTTTCCGGGTTTCCATTCTACCCCTACCGTATCTGTTGTCCCATCATCAAACTTCGCCAACACCGTTTTCGGTAACTCTACATCATCAAATTCGGTAGCGTAAGGCGTGCTGGCGGGAGGAACCGGAAGTACTGAAGTGATGTTTTTACGAATGATCACTTTCTGCTCTCCGCTTAAACGTTTACTGTTTGAGGTTAATGGTTTCAACTGTAAAGCACCTTTCAGATCATATTCATCTCCTTTGTTTGGCGTATAAATAGAAGTATCCCAAATCACATTCAGGAAGCCAGTAGTCTGATCATGGTAAGTCACCCGGATCGAAGACTGTAATGGCAGACTGGCTACCGGCGTCTTTAAAGGCACGGTAATATCTGCTAAAGGTTCAACTGAAATAATATCATGTTGTGCATACACATCTACACTCGCTTCAAATCCTGCTGGATTGGCATGAACTTCTTTCAAAACCAGATCTGCATATAGGCGATACACACCCGACTTTAAGTCGTACGTCCCTTGTTTCCAGACCAGGCTCAACATGTCTGTCGTGACACGGTCATCATAAGTGACGCGAACCTGTTTTGGCAATTGTGGTAATACTTCTGAGAAAGGTATTCCAGACCAGACATATACTGGTGGTAATTCTTCCAGCGCAATGATATACGGATATACCGGATCGATCACCGCAACTTTTGCTGTGGCAGTCAGGTTGTTCCTGTTCATCTCTGGTTTAGGCACTATAATATTTCCAATCACCGTGTATAGTCCTTCTGCATTCCCATTATAATCACCCGGTAACCAGGTTACAGGGAACTTTGCATGGCTCTGATCACTCATGATCACCTCTACCTGAGGAACCAATGTTAACTGATCGAAGGGTGTTCCTGTATCTATTTTAACGGGCAGCGGATAAGGTTTTAAGACCTCTATGATATAAGGCTCCCTTGGGTTCACTTTCAATTTAATCTTCAATGACCCGCACACATTATCACCGGCAACAGCAAGGATAAACTCATACTCGCCGGCTTCACTTGCTTCTCCGGAAATTACTCCTGCCGGACTTAAAGTCATTCCATCAGGCAATAATCCCTGAGAAAGGCTAAAGGTATAAGTCCCCGCAGTAGCCAAAGTCACCTGGTGGCTGTAAGGGCTCCATTGATCTGCCTCCGGCAATTGCTGTTCTGCATTTTCCAGGTACAAGCCCTGGAATTCATAAGCACCGATATCTACGGTATTGTGCTGAATCCTTGTGGCTCCGACTAAGTCAAGACTTAATCCGGCCACCTTACTGTTATCCCCCATATTGATCGCAGGAGAGCATGCTGAAAGTGACAATTCATCTCCATCAGGGTTGTTAAACTGAGGATCCTTGGTTAAAATTAATGTACCGGTTTTATAGCCATTTTCAATTGTACTATTGGCTACAATAATACCTGTAGTGAGCTGATCGGCTACTTTATTGCCCCGCTTATTATTCCATAAAATACTGTTGTAGATATTCAGCGTACCCGTATAACGATATACGGCTCCACCATATTGATTGGCTGCAGAAGTATTCGCATGGGTGATGCTGTTATTGGCCATCGAAGTATTTACCAGATTGGTTACCCCATTATAATGGTACAATGCACCTCCATAATAACCACCTGTACTCGTTACTCTATTCCGGCTAAACACCGCATTACTGATGTTTAAAGTTCCGGAATACTGGTAGATCGCTCCACCATGTTGTACCGCAGTATTTCCGATGAATTTAGCATTCGTGATGGCTGGTTTCCCATTAGTAGAGTTGTAAATGGCCCCTCCACTAATCGTAGCTGCATTGTCTTTGAAATCCACTTTATCCATCGTGATGGCCGAGCTGATATTGAATATTCCTGCCCCATGTCTTGCTTTGTTACTGATGAATTTCACTTCTTTAAAACTTGCAGCAGCGGAGTTGTACATACCACCGCCATAAGCATAACCTCCTGTAAGCACTGTATTATTCTCCAGAATGATATTGCTAAATTCAGCTGCACCACTATTGAAAATACCTCCTCCATAATTATAGGCAGTGTTGTCTTTAATCCAAAGGTTTCTAAAAATGATCTTTCCTAAAGCATTGTAAATACCCGCGCCATAATAGGCTTCATTACTGGAATTTGAACCTGTTGCAGTCTTTCCTCCTACAATACTAAATCCATCTACAATCGTTGCATTTGTTAGGGCAATACGGTTATAAAGGACATGGTAACTTCTGTTTTCTCCATTTAAAATCGTTTCATTTGTAGTGGAGATTGTTTCAGGAACCCGATCTGAAAGTTCATTCTCTGTTCCTGCAAAACCACCAAATAACTTCACATTTTCTTTGAGGGTAAAGTAGTTCGTGACTTTAGGTCCTGGGTTATATTTTCCTTTTGCTACCCAAATGGTATCACCAGCAAGGGCAGAACTTAAACCCTTTTGAAGGTCAAGGAAACCATTGGTCCAGTCGGCACCATTGTCCATTCCTGTAGCCGCCTGGTTCACATAAATACGAACCCCACCAACACCAGGTTTTACTTCTACGGTGTAAAGTCTGTTTCCACAAAGGTTGCCATCATTGGCCGTTACATTGAAGGTATAAATTCCATTATTAATCGGCCTGCCAGTGATGCTTCCGGAAGTACTCATCAACAATCCATCTGGTAATTTACCATAACTGATGGCATAGGTATAAGTACCATTGCCCCCTGTAGCAGTCATCTGCTGCAGGTATTTTTGTCCGCGGATTCCTTCCGGTAATGCCGCAGGTCCCACTATAATTCTATCCTGCTGATTTTCATAAGCACCCAAATCTACCGCATCTGCCATGATCCTGTTTTTACCGGTGATGTCTTTGGTTAACCCCGCAGCAAACACATTATCACCCATATTGATCGCTGGTGAACATGCGGATAGAGAAAGGTCATCAGGGTTAGTCAGGTTAAACATAGGATTTGCATCCACTATTGTTTTTCCTGCAGCATAACCTCCCTGAATCAAGGCATTGCTCACTTTCACATTCAGGTTCAATTCATCGGCAACATTGTTCCCACGTTTATTCCCCCAAAGTATGCTGTTCTGCAAAGTTAAAGTTCCTGCATTTCGGTAAATACCACCACCATACTTGTTGACAGACGTGTTCACATAACCAATGCTATTATTACTGAATGTAACGTTGTTCAAAGTAGAAGTTGCTGTATATTGATAAAAACCACCCCCAAAATATCCAGCAGTACTGCTCACTTTATTCCTGCTGAAAACCGCATTATTTAAGCTCAAAGTAGAAGCATACTGATACAAACCAGCGCCATGCTGTACCGAAGTATTTGCAATAAACATAGCGCCATCTACCGTAATCTTACCGTTATAGGCATAAAACCCACCACCAATCAGATTTGCTTTATTCTCTTTAAAAACCACATTGTTCAAGCTCAATGCTCCGGTCACATGGTATAGTCCTCCACCATAGTTTGCCGTATTGTTCAGGAACTCCAGATTGCTCATCGTTGCAGTACCAGAGTTGTACAATCCACCACCATAGGGATAAGAGCCTGTACTGATCGTATTGTTTTCAAAAGTGACCTTTGTTAATACTGATGCGGCGGCGTTGTACATCCCTCCACCAAAACTGCTGGCATTGTTATTTTTAATCCATAGGTCGTTAAAAATCATCGCCCCGCGACTGTTATAAATACCTGCTCCGATGTAAGGTTCGCTACCACTACCACCTATTGCTGTACGTCCACCAGTAATGGTAAATCCATCCAGAACCGTTGCTTTTGTTAAAATTGCAGTATTGAAGACAACGTGTCTGTTGATGTTTTTACCGTCGAGTATGGTTTGATTTACAGTTCTTGTGTTTAGGGTATCTCTTTCTGAAAGCAGCGTTTCTGTAGTAGCGAAGCCACCGTATATTTTCACGCCTTCTTTCATTTGGAAGGTTGAAGTGATCAGGGGGCCCGGACTATAAGTCCCTTTCGCCACCCAGATTTGATCTCCTGGCAAGGATACTTTCAAGGCATTTTGCAGGTCGAGGTAAGCATTATCCCAGGTACTTCCATTGTTCTGACCAGCAACTGCGGCCTGGTTTACCAGAATACGAACCACTCCTGTTCCTGCCACAATTTCCATGTTGTACATGCGATGACCGCATAAGTTCCCATCAGTTGCTTTAACTACAAAAGTATATTTACCAATCACAATTGGATTCCCACTAATCAATCCGGATGAAGTCATCGATAAGCCGTCAGGAAGTTTACCTGAAATCACCTGATAAGTATACGTACCTGTTCCTCCTGATCCATTAACTCCTTGTAATTGCACGCTGATACTCTCCCCGCGATTTCCTTGTGGCATTGCCGCAGGTTTCACTTCGATTACCTCTTGTTGGTATTCCAAAGCACCCATATCTACCCATTCCGATTTGATCCTTTCTAAACCAGCAAGGTCTTTACTTCCTGCAACGACAAGCTGATTATCTCCTGTATTTACCGCTGGCGAACATCCGCTAAGCGCCAGATTATCCCCCGCTGCGTTTACAAACATTGGCTCCGCATCAATGATATTTGCACCTGTTGCATATCCTCCCTGAATCAGGGAGTTGTTTGCTTTGATGTTCAGGTTAAGCTGATCTGGTGTAGCTGAGCCTCTGGTATTGCCCCAAAGCACACTATTGTTTAAGGTGACCGTCCCTGCATTTCTGTAGATCGCTCCCCCGTGATTTACGGTACCTGCCTTAAAATAATTGATGCTGTTGTTACTGAAACTGTTGTTCGTCAACACTGCCGTTCCGGAGTAAATATAAATCGCTCCTCCATAATTTGCAGCAGTTGATGTAACTGTGTTTCTGCTAAAAGTACTATTGTCGAGCTTAAACACACTGTTAGACCAAATCGCTCCTCCATGCAATGCAGCAGTATTATTGGTAAAAGAGGCCCTATTTAAAGTCAATGTTCCGCTCGCATAAATTGCGCCTCCGCTTCCAGTGGCGATATTGTCTTTAAAAATCACATTTGTAAAGACCGGTGTTCCATTGGCGATAAACACGGCGCCCCCTGTGGTGGATTTATTGGCGGTAAAACTGGCATTGGTAATGGTTAAAGCGGCTCCGGAGTTGTTGTAAATTGCCCCTCCCTGGCCATTGGTGATCGTGTTATTCTCGAACCTGACATCCGTCAATTCTGCCAGCCCTGCATTGAACAGCGCAGATCCATAACCCGGATAGCTGGCCGATTCAATGATCTTATTGTTTTCAAAAACACCTCCCTTAAGCTTAAATCCACCAACATTGTATACTGCAGAACCTCTTGCATAATTACCTGTTGTGCGGTTATTGCTAAAAATGATATTGCTATATGTTGCATTTCCGCTGTGGTAAATTCCAGCACCATAACTGGCCACATTGTTCTTAATCCAAAGGTGATTGAATACCGCTGCTCCTGCTGAATTGTAAATTCCGGCACCATAATAATTGCCATTGTAATAATAGCTGTTGTAACTGGTACCCGCATTTCCTCCCTGGATAGAGAAACCATCCAGCACTGTTGCATTCGTTAACGCTGTGGCATTGTAAACCACATGGTAACTTGGCTTACCCTGACTACCATCAAGAATCGTTTCATTGAAGCCACGAATAGCTGTACTGTCTCTTTCTGAAAGCAAGGTCTCCGTTCCTGCAAAACCACCATAGATCTTCACCCCTTCTTTTAAGGTGAAGTATGAGCTGATCAGTAAACCTGGGCTATAGCTTCCTTTGGCCACCCATATTTCATCACCTGCTGAGGTTTGTCCTAATGCAACCTGTAAATCGGTAAAGGCATTTGGCCAGTTGCTTCCATTGTTATCTCCAGTTGCCGATTGGTGTACAAATAACCTTCCTGAACCATTTAAAATGTTGACCGTATACTGTCTGTTTCCACCCATGGTACCATCTGTAGCACCAATTACGAAGGTGTAACTGCCCACCACTGTTGGTGTACCTCTTAATTTACCATCCGGCAGGAAGACCAATCCTGTTGGTAATTTCCCTCCCTGGAAGCTCCAGGTTAGCGGTAAAGTTGTTCCTGTTGCAGTTAATTGAATTTCAGCATAAGCCCCTCTTTTCAATGGTGCAATCGTCGCCGGATTTAGGATCAGACTTTCTCCACCTTCGTTCTCATAAGCACCAAGATCGATCAGGTCATTGATGACACGTGGGTTTCCGCCAAGATCTTTATCAAATCCTTGCCAGCTGTTTTTCCCTGCATCAATTGCCAGAGAGCCCCCTTTTAATTTCAGGTTATCCGCCGCAGCGTTTTCAAACATCGGATCTCCAAACTTGATGTCTTCTCCTGTAGCATAGTTATTCTGGATTAAAGTACTACCCGCAACAATACCCGCATTGAGCTGATCCATCACGTTATTACCGCGCTTATTACCCCATAGGATACTATTATGAAGGGTAACTACCCCCGAGTTACGACACAATGCTCCTCCATAATTTAAAGTCGCACTAACATTGATATAGTTGATGCTATTGTTACTAAAAGTCACGTTATTGATCAATGCTTCTCCAGAACTCACATAAATTGCCCCTCCATAATGAGCGGCAGTTGAACTTACTTTATTGCGACTAAAAATACTGTTGTCAATTCTGATACTTCCATTGGTCCAGATGGCCCCACCATGCTGTACCGAAGTATTGTCGATAAAGGAAACCCGGTTTAACACTGGTGTTCCAGCGGCATAAATTGCACCTCCCATACCTGTCGCGGCGTTAGCCCTAAAGATCACATCTGTAATTTCCGGGAAGCCATTGGCGATAAATAAGGCCCCACCAGTAGTCGCTTTGTTTCCATTGAATTCCGATTTGCTGATTTTTAAGCCTGCTCCAGAATTGTTGTAAATCGCTCCTCCTTGTCCGTTGGCAATCGTATTATTTACAAATTTAACCTCATCCAACTCCAGTAAACCACTATTAAAAATCGCGGCTCCGTAGCCGGCGTAGCTAGCCGATTCCGTGATTTTGTTGTCTTCGAAAATACCTTTGGTTAAAGCAAAACCTCTGCTATTATAAACCGCAGCACCACGAGCATATGATCCTTTGGCAATGTTATTCGTAAATCTGATATTGCTGTATTCCGCATCACCGGTATGGAATAAACCTGCACCATAAGTGGCCACATTGTTTTTAATCCATAGGTTTCGGAAGATGGCAGCTCCGGCAGTATTGTAAATACCCGCACCGTAATAATTGGCATTGGAACCAGAACTATAAGTGGTCAGCGATTTTCCTCCCTGAATACTAAAACCATCTAAAACCGTTGCCGATGTTAAGGCTGCGGTATTGTACACGACGTGGTAACTAGCTACTCCAGTGCTACCATCCAGAATCGCTTCATTCGCACCTGAAATGGCCGTACTATCTCTTTCTGTGAGTAATGATTCTGTTCCTGCAAAACCACCGTACATTTTTACCCCTTCCTTTAAAGTGAAGTAACTACTCGCCAATGCCCCCGGAGAATAACTTCCTTTCGCTACCCAGATTTCATCCCCAGCTTTGACTTGTGCCATTGCGGTCTGTAAATCGGTAAAGGCATGCTGCCAGTTGCTTCCGTTATTGTCGCCTGTTGCCGTCTGATGCACAAATAACCTAACTGATCCTTCTTTTACGTTTACTGTATATTGTTTATTTCCTGCTATTGTTCCATCTGTGGCTCCGATGACAAAGGTATAGCTACCTACCAAGGTTGGGGTTCCCCTTAATTTACCATCTGGCAGGAACACCAGTCCGGTGGGTAATTTCCCTCCCTGGAAGCTCCAGGTTACCGGTAATGTAGTTCCGGTATAAGTAAGTTGAAGATCCAGATAGGCTCCTCTACTGAGGTCTGGGATTAAGCCCGGACTGATCATCAGTTGTCCGGCGCCATCATGTTCGTAAGCTCCAAGATCTACCACATCATTGACCAATCTTGGATTTCCTGCCAGATCCTTATCGAAAGTCTGCCAATTGTTATCTCCCACATTGATCGCTAAAGATCCTCCCTTGAGTTTAAGGTTATCCGTTAATGCATCTTCAAACATTGGATCTCCGATTTTGATATCGGTTCCGGTAGCATAATTATTTTGAACAATGGAATTACCAACGATGATCCCTGCATTCAATTGGTCGGCCACATTATTGCCGCGCTTATTGTTCCAGAAAATACTGTTATGAACGTTTACTGTTCCTGAGCTGCGGTATAAAGCGCCTCCATAACTTAAGGTTGCACTCGCATTAACATAGTTAATGCTGTTGCCACTGAAACTCACGTTGCTGATATTCGTAGTTCCTGAACCGATATAAATAGCTCCTCCAAAATATCCTGAAGTAGAACTTACCTTATTTCTACTAAAAATACTATTGTCTATTTTTAATGTTCCGCCCGACCAGATCGCCGCTCCATGCTGAACCGAAGTATTCCCTATAAAGCTGATGCGGTTTAATGTCATCGTTCCTGCTGTATAAATCGCCCCTCCTGTTCCTGTTGCGGTATTGTCTTTAAAGCTTGCCGAGTATAAGTCAAGGCTACCATTTGCAAAAAATAGAGCACCACCTGTGGTTGCCTTATTTCCTGTAAATGTCGCTTCCTTAATTTTTACTGCCGCTCCTGAGCTGGAATAAATCGCCCCTCCTTGTCCGCTGTTAATGGTATTATTGATAAATCTAACCTCATTCAACTCCAAAGCACCGGCATTGAAAATACCCGCTCCATATCCGGTATAACTGGTCGATTCTGTGATTTTATTGTTTTCAAAAAGTCCTTTTTGAAGTTTAAAACTTCCTCCATTGTAAACTGCAGATCCCCTTGCCGTATAACCTTTCGATTCATTGTTACTAAAAGTGATATTGGTATAACTCGCCATTCCCTGGTGGAATAATCCTGCTCCATAGGTCGCAATGTTATTTTTAATCCAAAGGTTGCGGAAAATGGCAGATCCGGCAGTATTGTATATTCCTGCTCCATAATAATTGGCATTTGAACCAGAGCTGTAGGTCGTCAGTGATTTTCCTCCCTGAATACTGAAACCATCCAGAACAGTGGCCTCAGTTAAAGCCGCAGTATTGTACACCACATGGTAACTTGCCACTCCTTTACTACCATCAAGGATGGATTCATTCGTACCTGAGATACCTGTACTATCTCTTTCTGTCAATAGCGACTCCGTTCCTGCAAAACCACCATACATCTTTACTCCTTCTTTTAAGATAAAGTAAGAACTGGCTGTTGTTCCGGCACTGTAATTTCCTTTGGCCACCCAGATTTCATCTCCTGCTGATGTTTGGGCCAATGCAGGTTGTAAATCGCTGAATGCATTTGCCCAGTTGCTTCCGTTGTTTCCTCCGGTTGCAAGCTGACTTACATATAAGCGCGCTGCACCACCAGTTACGGTAACGGTATATTGTTTACTTCCGATCAACTGACCATCTGTTGCCGCAGCTACAAATGTATAACTACCAATTAAGGTTGGCATTCCGGTGATTAGGCCTTCAGGCGTTAGCACCAGACCTACTGGTAAGCTTCCCGATTGAATGATCCAGGTGTAATTTCCAGAACCTCCGGTAGCGGTCATTTGAATCGCTGGGTTAACTCCCCTTAAGAACGGGCTAAAAGTTGCAGGCAGAATTTTCAATCCTGATCCACCTTGATTCTCGAAAGCCCCAAGATCGATCTGATCATTTACAACCCTTGGGTTTCCTGATACATCTGTTGTACTATTGTTCTTTGTATTGTCACCGGCATCTATCGCTGGAGAACCTCCTTTTAGTTGCAGACGATCTGTTGCTGCCTGCTCGAACAAAGGATCTCCGATCAGCACATTGGTTCCAGTGGCATATCCGCCTTGTACCAATGAGTTATATAATCCTATCCCGGCATTCAGCTGATCAGAAACATCATTTCCTCGTTTGTTACCCCAGAAAATACTATTGTTCACATTGACCACACCCGCACTGCGGTACATTGCAGCTCCACCTATAGTGCTGGCATGTGTAAAAGCAATACGGTTTTCACTAAAGCTCAGGTTGTTTAAAGTCGCTGCTGCGGCCACATAAAGACCCCCTCCATAATAAGCACCAACAGTAATCACTGCGTTTCTGCTGAATGCCACATTGTCCAGATTAGCTGTTCCTCCCAGATGATACATTCCCCCTGCCTGTTGCCCTGCCGTATTATTGATAAATGAGCTGTTCTGCATATTCAGAACCCCACCATTGTGCGCAAATCCACCGGCATAAAGTCTGGCGGTATTTTGCTTAAAAGTGGCATTGTTCAGGGTAATTGCGGTATTTAAGTTGTACATACCTCCACCATAAGCACTGGCTTCATTATTCTGGAAAAGGATTTGTGTAAATACTGCTGGACCCTGGTTGTAAATACCTGCGCCACGATCGGCTTTATTATTTAGTATCTGAAGGTTATTAAAAATAGCTTTTACCGTTGCATAGTTGTAGATACCTCCACCTCTATGGTTGTCGGTATCTCCGGCAGCAAGTGCTTGTCCGCCGCTAATGGTAAATCCATCTAGTATCGTAGCGGTAGTTAAAGCCAGATTGTTAAATACAACGTGTCTGCTGGCTAGCCCCTGACTACCGTCCAGAACGGTCTGATGATCGATGTGGATGTTATTGTTTTGTCTTTCTTCAAGGGTTTTTTCTGTTCCGGCAAAACCACCGTAAACTTTCACACCTTCCTTCATGGTAAACCAGTCTGTGGCCAGTAAGCCCGGACTATACTTTCCTTTCGCCACCCAGATCTGATCACCTGTAAGAGATTTATTCCAGGCATTTTTCAAATCGGTAAAGCCATGTTCCCAACTGCTACCATCATTATTGCCAGTGGTTGCAGACACATTGGCAAATAGCACTGCAGTCGCAGGATTCACCAATAAAGTGAATTGCTTACTGCCGACCAATTCTCCATCAGTTACTCCCACTACAAAAATATAAGAGCCAGCAACCATTGCTCTCCCCGACAGCTCGCCATTAGGTTTAAGCACAATTCCTGATGGTAAATTTCCTGAAGTAATTTTCCAGGTTAAGGCATTTGTAGAACCGGTTACGGTTAAAGGAACCTCCAGTTTTTCACCACGATCGTAAGCCTTCAAACTTGATGGTGCGATGATCAGACTGGCCGTTCCCTGGTTTTCATAAGCCCCCATATCCACCGTTTCATTCACTAAACGAGGATTACCATCCAGATCTTTAGCAGTGGAGATCTTCGTATTGTTACCCATGTCTATTGCCGGTGAGCCTCCTTTAAGGCGAAGGTTGTCCTGTTCTGCATTCACAAATAATGGATTCCCAATGACAATATTTGTTCCCCCTGCATAATTCCCCTGCACAATACTCTGATCAATCGTTACTATTCCTGAAATCTGATCCGGAGGGTTTGCACCGTAGGTATTTCCCCAGAAAATACTATTGTAAATACTCACTGTTCCACTACTGCGGAACAATGCACCACCACCTGCTGCTGCTCTGGCAATGCTGTTGTGACTAAATGTGACGTTGATTAAATTTGCATTGGCAGCCAGGTACATTGCTCCACCATAATAGCTGCCGGTTGAGCTGACCTTATTTCTACTAAAAATCACATTGTCCAGCTTGGCAACACCCGAGGAATAAAAAGCTCCGCCATGTTGTACTGCCTCGTTTGCTATAAAGGAAACACGATCTAACTCTGGGGTTCCAATATTATTAATGGCACCCCCCATCCCTGTCGCTTTATTACCAATAAAGCTAAGATCCCTCAGCTCCAGAACTCCTGTGCTCAGATAAGCGGCACCACCAGTTAAGGCTGTATTTTCAATAAAAGTAGATTTTGATATTTTTGAGGAAGCACCTGCAGCATGGTAATATGCACCACCTTGCGCATATCCGGTTCCATCTATTCTATTGTTTTTGAAGGTCGCATTGCTAATGTTTGAAACACCATAATTCATCATAGCACCAGCATAGGTATTACTTCCTGCAGCCACCACATTGTTTTCAAAAGTAAGGCTGTCCAGATTTCCTGTTGCCCCGCTATTAATGTATAAGGCTGCGGCTCTTCCATAACTTCCTGTAGTGGTATTGCCAACAAACTGGGTATTGGTGATGCTGGCTGTACCTCCGTAAATCATCATTCCTCCACCATAAACTGCATTATTCCCGGTGATGAGCAAGTTATTGAATACCGGATTCCCAAGGCTGGTAAAAATTCCGCCTCCATAATGATTTGTGCCCAAACTGCTACTATTAGAAATCAGTGTTTTTCCTCCGCTAACCGTAAATCCATCTAATAAAGTGGCATTACTTACTGCAATGGTATTGGAAACCACATGGTAACTTGCTACTCCCTGACTACCATCCAGGATACTTTTATTTGTGGTATTGATGTCTGATATTTTCCTTGCCTCCAATGTTGCTTCTGTTCCGGCGAAGCCTCCGTATATTTTAACACCTTCTTTTAGATTGAAGGTAGAAGTGGCGAGTAACCCAGGACTATAACTCCCTTTTGCCACCCAAATTTCATCTCCCGCAATAGACTCGGTAATGGCCAATTGTAAATCCGTATAGGCATTTTCCCAATCAATGCCATTCTTTTTCCCTGTTGCCTTTTCATTGGTAAATAAATGTGTACTGGCCGCATTAATGATGTAAGTGTATTGCTTGCTTCCGATAAACTGTCCATCAGTTACAGCGATGACAAATGTATAACTGCCAGCAGTCATCGCTCTACCCGTTAACCATCCTCCGGAGCTTAAGGAAAGACCCGGTGGCAAGCTTCCTGAAGAAACGGTCCAGGTTAATTTCCCTTCTCCGCCACTTGCCGTAAATTGTTGGTTTAAGATTGCACCCCTGCTTCCCTGAGGAAGTGTGGCCGGAAGAATACTTAAGCTTGCACCTCCCTGATTTTCATAAGCTCCCATATCAACCTGACCGTTCACCACCCTTTCGTTGATGTCCAGATCTCTGGAAGTTCCGGTAGCAGAGTTATCACCAGCATCAATGGCTGCCGATCCTGGTTTAACACGCAGATTATCATTAGCTGCATCTGTAAAAGATGGATTCCCAATAGAGATATTTGTTCCCGTAGCATAACCACCTTCAACGATCGAACTCGCAATGGTCAAACCTGCACCAGATACCTGATCTACTACGTTTCCACCACGTTTATTGCCCCAGAAAATACTGTTGTAAATGGCTGCTGTTCCAGGGGTTGCCTTGAAAAATCCTGCACCTGTAGCCGTTGTTGCATGAACATAAGCGGTGGTGTTGTTACTAAAAGCGGTATTGGAAAGGGTAGAAGTTCCTGAAGCATGGTACACACCTGCTCCAAATCCACTGGTATTTATTCCTCTGACCGCATTTCTGCTAAAGATGACATTGTCTAGCCTGATCACCCCACTGTTGTAAATCCCGGCACCATGCTGCACACCGATATTCGCAATAAAAGATCCACGGTTCAAGGTAAATGTTCCACTGGTATATACCCCGGCCCCTTGAGTTGCGGAAGTATTTCCTTTAAATGTTAAATCTTCTGCATCAATAACCCCCGCATTTAAGATCCCGCCACCAGTAGTCGCCGAAACATTACTTTCAAAAACTCCTTTTCTAATGGTCAACAGGCCTGTTCTATGGTATAGACCAGCACCTCCACCTGAGCTCGCTTTATTACGTAGAAACTGAACATCTTCCAGTCTCACTTCCCCAAGGTAATTGTACATACCCCCACCTAATATACCCTCATTTTCAATGAAAGTCAGTTTTCTAAAACTAGCCAGAGCATTCAGGTTGTATAATCCACCTCCGTAACCAACACCACCAGAAACGATGTTTTTTTCCATTCGGATGTTTTCGAAAGTTGCCGGACTATTGTTGTAAATACCCGCGCCAACCTGATAGGCATTGTTGTTTTTCACCCAAAGGTTTCTGAAAACGGCCGTTCCTGCATTGTTGTAAATCCCGGCAGCACTATACGCTATTGAAGTACTTCCCGTTGCCGTTCTTCCTCCACTGATGCTGAAACCATCGAGTACCGTTGCTGCAGTTAAAGCCGCTGTATTGGTTACTACGTGATAACTTTTTCCATTTCCATTCAGAATCGATTCATGAGTGCCATATAAAGTATTTGCATCCGCAACACGTTGCGCAAGCTGATCTTCAGTCCCCGCAAAACCACCATACATTTTAACACCTTCATTCAGCTTAAACGTAGAAGCAAAATCAGTTCCCGGAATGTAGTTTCCTTTGGCTACCCAAATTTCATCCCCTGCACCAGCCTGATTCAGCGCGATCTGCAGGTCAGTAATTGCATCGTTCCAATTGGATCCGTTTTTCGCACCTGTTGCTGCTTCACGTACATAAATACGTGTTGCAGCTTGTTGTACTTCTATTGTATATTGTTTAGATCCGATGAGAGTGCCATCAGTTACCGCAACTACAAAGGTATATCCACCAATTACCGGAACCATTGCACGACCAAATATTTTTCCTTCCGGAGAGATGGAGATTCCCGGAGGAAGATCTCCTGACAATAAGCCCCAGGTATAAACAGCACTACCGCCAGTTGCCTGTAATTGGATGTTCTGCTCTTCACCACGTATCATCACCGGAAGAGAGGCCGGCGTAATTTTTAAAGAAGCGCCACCTTGATTTTCATAGGCTCCCTGATCAACGATCGTATTGTAAAATCTTGGGTTTCCTTCAATATCATTTGTAGTACTGGTATAACTGTTATTTCCTTTGTCGATGGCCAATGAACCACTTCTAAGACTTAGCTCATCAGCTTCCGGATTGGTAAATAATGGATCTCCTACCAGAATGGCTGTTCCTGTGGTATAATCATCCTGCACCGTACTACTGATGATCGCATTGATCCCGGTGTTCAGCTGATCTGAAACTCCTCCAGCCCTGGTATTCCCCCAGAAAATACTGTTGTAAATTCTTGCCGTACCACTGTATTTGAATAATCCACCCCCAGCATTCACTGGTACAAAAGCAACGTTGTTATTGCTGAAAGTTGCATTAGTCAGGGTTAAAGTCCCACTATACAAATACAATCCACCACCATTAAATAATCCTGTCACCTTATTACGACTAAACACTACGTTATTCATCGTATTAGTGACCGTTCCATAATAAGCCCCTCCATTTTGTACCGCTGTATTGCCAATAAAAGCAACCCGGTCAAGCGTACTCGTACCCACGTTATTCATCGCACCACCAATCAAGGCTGCAGTGTTTTCTCTGAAAACAGCATCAGTAATTGTGATGGTCCCTGAATTGTAGATCGCTCCGGAATGCCCATCTGATCTGTTTCTATTGAATTCAGAATTGATAATGATCAGATTGGTCACATTTGCAGCATTCACCAATGCCCCTCCATAGGTTACACCAAGGTTATTTTCAAATATGGCCTTATTGATGGAAACACCAATTCCGGAGTTATAGATACCCCCACCAATTGTTCCCTGATTTCCTTTAAAAACGACATTATTAATCACCGCATTGGCTCCGGAAGTATATAGACCCGCACCATAACGATTCCCGGTAATCAGGATATTGTCTTCAAAAAGTACGTTATCAATTTTTAATGCCGGTGCCAGATTATAAAATCCTGCTCCGTATTGAGTCCCTTTATTATTTTTGATGATCAGGTTTCTAAAAGTACCGTTTGCTGCTGCTGCAAGGTGGTTGATTCCTCCACCAGAAAGGTTAGAATTTCCATCAGAAATGGTAAAACCGTCCAGCAATGTTTCTACCCCTAAAGCTATAGCATTGGTGATGACATGGCGGTTAAAATCATTACCACTTAAGATCGTTTCCTGCTGGGTAAACTTCCCATTGGCATCAGCAGCACGCTGAGTTAAGCTCGTTTCTGTCCCTGCAAATCCACCATACATCTTTACGCCGGAAACCATATAAAATGCGGAATCCAGGACCGCTACAGGAATATATTTCCCTTTAGCTACCCAGATTTCATCACCATCTTTTGCCAGAGTTAATGCGGTTTGTAACTTGACAAACCCGTTTTTCCAATCTACACCATTATTGATTCCTGTTGCATCCAGCTTCACATGTAATCTGGTGGCTCCTGGATTGACAATCACTGTATATTGTTTGGTACCAACCAGATTTCCCTGAACCGCACGAATTGCAAAAATGTAAGTTCCCGCGATCATTGGAATTCCGCTGATCATACCGGTTTGAGGATTTAAAGTAAATCCCAAAGGCAATGCTCCGGTCGCCACCGACCAGGTTGCTGGCGCAGCTCCATTGTTCAGACTAAGAGGCAATTCAATCGCAACACCACGCGTCAACACGTTTAAAGATTCCGGTAGGATGGTTAAAGAAGCTGACATCCCTAGTGGATTTTCAAACGCACCAAGGTCTACCGTTCCGTTCACAATCCTGGTCTTTCCTGCAAAATCCGTGGCGGTAAAGACCTGCTGGTTGTCTCCTCCGTCAATGGCAATAGAACCATTTTTCAGACGAAGATCATGTTGTTCTGCATTTTCAAAATCAGGATTGGCAATCAGGTTATTGGTTCCGGAAGTATAATTGTTCTGAACCAGGTTATTCGTCATGTTTTTAAGCACAGCGCCCCCAATCTGATCTTCTACATTAGCACCACGTTTATTGCCCCAGAAAATGCTGTTGTAAATATTTACTGTAGTTGGGCCTGCCCATAAACCGCCCCCAATAAATGTCCCCTCTACAGCAGTAAGTGCCAGCGCATTCTGACTAAAAGTACTATTCTGAATATGTGCCGTACCACTTTCCACCATCATCCCGCCACCATTATTAGAGGCTGCGGTACCGGTTACAATATTTTTGCTAAAGATCGAGTTTCGCACTGTCACCAGAGATAAAGCATAAAGTCCTCCTCCTCTTTGTTCTGCCGAATTTTCAAGGAAAGATACCCGGTCTAAAACGGTCGTTCCCGAACTATACAGACCACCACCATAAGCTTTAGTCGTGTTACTTTTAAAGACCACATCACTTAGACTAACCTCACCGGTATTGACCATTCCCGCCCCTGATGCAGCGGTCGTATTCCCTTCAAAACTACTTTCGGTCAATACTACTTTAACCGCAGTAACATTGTATAATCCTCCACCTTGTAATGCAGTATTATTCCTGAAAACAACCTGATTCATTATTGCATTAGCACCAGAGTTGTACAATCCACCACCATACCTGGTTGTAGTGATTACTTCGTTATTCTCAAAAAGAACATTGTTTAATTTTAATCCAACAGCAGCATTGAACATACCTCCACCATAGATATTGGCTTTATTATTTTTAATAATCAGATGATTGAAAATTGCATTCCCCACTGAAGAACCATTGTAAATCCCTGCTCCATGCCCATTTGTTGACGTTCCATTTGCATAACCTTCCGAGATGGTAAACCCTTCCATCAAAGTATTTGCAGAGAGGATTCCGACATTAAATACCACATGTTTATTGGTTCCGTTTCCACTTAAAATAGTCTCATTGGCGGTAAATTTTCCAGATGCGTCTGCTTGTCGCTGACTGATCTCTGTCTCTGTACCCGCAAAACCACCATACATTTTCACTCCTGAAACCATATAAAAGGCAGAGTCTACATGTAAAAATGGACTATAGGTTCCTTTTGCTACCCAGATCTCATCGCCATCTTTTGCAAGTGCCAATGCCGTTTGTAACCTGGTAAAACCATTAGACCAATCGTTTCCACTATTCCTTCCTAAAGCTGCAGCATTGACATGCAATCTGGTAGGTCCGCCGTTTACAACAAGCGTATATTGTTTGGTTCCTACCTTATCTCCCTGCAATACGCGCAGTACAAAAACATAAGTTCCGGCCACTGTTGGGATTCCACTTAACTTTCCTGTTTTAGCATCCAAAACAATACCCAAAGGTAAATCACCGGTAAATAGCGACCATTGTGCAACACCAGAACCCCCACTAAGGGTCAACTCCTGTTGGAAATTAGCCCCACGGATCTGCGCTTGAATTTCAGCCGGCATGATGGTTAACGAAGCAGGCATCCCTATCGGATGTTCCAATGCACCGATATCAACCGTTCCATTGATGATCCTGGTATTTCCAGTAAAATCCACTTCCGTACTCACCTTAAGGTTATTTCCGGCATCAATTGCAATGGAACCATTTTTTAATCGGAAATCATGTTGATCCGCATTTTCAAAATCAGGATTACCAATCAGGTTATTTGTTCCTGAAGTATAGTTGTTCTGGACAATGTTATTGGCCATGTCCTTAAGTATTGCGCCACCAATCTGGTCTGCAACATCATTCCCTCTTTTATTACCCCAAAAAATAGTATTGTGGATATTCACTGTAGCTGGTGCAGCCCATAAACCAGCACCAACAAAGCTGCCCTCAATAGCAGTAAGTGCCACTGTATTCTGACTAAAAATACTGTTTAGAATATTTGCAGTACCACTTTCCATCATCATACCTCCACCATAGTATGTTGCAGCGGTTCCAGTAACACTATTCTTGCTGAGAATGACATTCCGTAAAGTAATGGTTCCTAAAGCATAGATACCTCCACCTTTTTGCTCTGCTGTATTTTCCAGAAAAGATACCTGATCCAGCGTGGCTGTTCCAGAACTATAGATCCCAGCACCATAAGTCTTAGTAGTATTGTTTTTAAATACGCTATTTGTGATACTGATTTCTGCGGTATTCAAGATACCAGCACCCAAAGCAGTCGTATTATTTCCTTCAAAACTGTTCTCACTTAAAGTCACTTTTGCGGCTACGTTATATATTCCCCCCCCTTGAACTGCGATATTATTCCTAAAAATAACCTGATTCAAACTGGCGTTTGCCCCTGAATTATACAATCCACCACCGTATCTGGTGGAAGTCGTTGCTTCGTTATTCTCAAAGAGAACATTGGTCAATTTTAAGCCAACTGCCACATTAAACATACCTCCTCCATGTGTATTGGCCTTGTTATTTTTGATGACAAGGTTATTGAATATGGCATTTCCTACTGAAGCACCATTGTATATTCCAGCTCCCTGGCCATTTGTTGAGGTACCATTTGCATAACCTTCCGATATGGTAAAACCATCCATCAGTGTGTTTGCAGAAAGAGCAAGCACATTATAGATGACATGTTTATTGATCCCATTTCCACTTAAAACAGTCTCATTTCTTGTGAATTTACCCGATTCATCGGCCAATCTTTGAGTCAGACTACCTTCTGTTCCTGCAAAACCACCATACATTTTTACACCTGAAACCATCGCAAATGCAGAGTCAGCATGCAAAAACGGACTATACCTCCCTTTTGCTACCCAAATTTCATCTCCATCTTTTGCGAGTGTCAGTGCCGTTTGTAACCTCGTATATCCGTTTGCCCAATCGATACCATTGTTTAAACCTGTTGCAGATACATTTACGTGTAATCTGGCCGCTCCCGGGTTAATTACAAAATTGTATTGTCTGCTTCCTACCAGACTTCCGCTGGTCGCTTTGATCACGACCGAATAATTTCCAGCAATTGTTGGAATGCCAATTAGCTGCCCTGTTTGCTGGTTTAAGCTAATTCCAGGAGGCAAAAACCCAAAAGTAATCTCCCATTTACTCGCTGTAGCACCACCTTTGAGGCTGAGCGACTGACTATAAGGTAACCCGCGTTGCTGCCCGGCGATGCTGCCAGGAAGAATGTCTAATGTCCCGGTCATTCCTGAAGGGCTTTCTATTGCGCCTAGGTCTATGTTCGCACCCACCAGCCTGGAATTGCCAGCGAAATCAGTTGTCCCATTTTGTTTGGAATTGTCTCCTGCATCAAGTGCGATCGAACCATTTTTCAACCTCAGGTCGTCTTGATCTGCGTCTACAAAATCAGGATTCCCAATAATATTGTTTACTCCATAACCATAATTATTTTGAACCAGGCTGCTTTCCATGGTGATCTTAACCCCACCAATCTGATCCGGAAGATTATTTCCCCGCTTGTTTCCCCAGAAAATACTGTTGTACACACTTGATGCTACCGCAGCATTTAAAGCAGCCCCGTAAGTATTATTGTTATTATCAGCAATCACATACGCAATTTCATTATTGCTGAAACTACAGTTGAAGATATTCATCGCAGTGGAAGCTCCATATACAGCCCCTCCAACATGACTTACAGCTGTTCCGGTTACCCTATTTCTACTGAAAACAGAGTTGCGGACAGTCATTCCAGCCCCTGAATAAATTGCTCCTCCCTGCTGACCAGTCGTATTTTGACTAAAGCTAGTCCGGTCTAGAGTCAGCATACCGGTACTGGATATTCCGGCCCCATTTACAGTTGAAGTATTGTTATTAAACACATTATCCTCCAGTGTAATCGGGGCGGTATTATACAATCCAGCTCCGGAGCTGGCCCCGGTATTATTGATAAAGGAAACACGACTTAAGGTCACTGCCCCTGAATTGTACATTCCTGCTCCAATAGCATTGCTAAATGCAGCGTTGTACATGCTGTTGTTTTCCAGAACGAGATTGATCAGTGTAGCGGGCCCTGCATTAAAAAATCCTGCGCCATAATGACTGGCCATGTTATCTTTAATCCATAGGTTCTGAAAAGTTGCAGATCCGGCATTGTTATAAATCCCAGCAGCCCTATTAGCGATTGCGCTTTGGCTATTGGTGCTCACAGTTCGTCCACCACTAACGGTAAATCCGTCCAAAACAGTTTCTTTAGGAACATTCGCAAGATTGGTCACGACGTGGTTGTTGACATTGCTACCTGTCAAAATACTTTGATTAACCGTAAATAATCCCCTTGCATCGGCGATACGCTCTGTCAACAGGCTTTCAGTTCCTGCAAAACCACCATACATTTTTACACCAGATTTTAGCGTAAATGTAGAAGCAGCAACTGCACCAGGACTATAAGTTCCTTTTGCTACCCAGATTTCATTGCCGGCAACTGATTTGGAAATCGCATTTAACAGGTCGGTATAGGCATTTGCCCAATCCACACCGGTATTTGCTCCCTTAGCAGCAGTATTTACATGAATTTTTGTTTGAGCGGAAACTTGAAGAGCGTAAAAGAAAAAAACAGAAAAAGCAATTGCCTTAAAAAGGGAGGTACGCATAATTTAATAAACGGGATTTCTTCTTGAAAAAATTAAGATTCAGTATGTGCGGGGTTAAAGATTTTATTCAGTTTCCACCAAAGAAAGAAAATCGTACTTTATGGACTTTTAAGGAAATACTTCCCTAAAAAAGACCAGATTCAATACGCCTTATCGATAGTTTAAACAACAAAATCAACCCTGCGGCAAAGCTATAAAATAAAGTTTGCTTCACAATAAAATTACCACCATTTTTAGTAAAAATCAGGATACCTAAAGCCATAATTTAGAATAAGTTAGCTAAAGTCAAACCACCGGTTTATAAATTGAATTTCTAAGCCTGATTCTGCGCTGATAACTGGATTTAAGGAAGGTAAAACAGGGCATAAAAAAAATGACTGATATCATCAAATTCGAAGATATCAGTCATTTTCCCTTTTTGAAGCGGGAATGTTCCCGCTAAATTTCACAAAAAAATAAAGCTATGGTTAAAGCGCTTTGTCTAAGCCTCTGTCTTTTAACAGGTATTTCATGTTAGGCTCTTTACCTCTAAAGGCTTTATACAAATCCATTGGCTCTACAGTTCCACCTTTTTCCAATACGTTTTTACGGAAGGAACTGGCTACTTCAGGATTAAATATGTTTCCGCTTTCTTTAAAAGCTGCAAATGCATCACTATCCAATACCGCCGACCAGATATAGCTGTAATATCCAGCGGAGTATCCTGAGGCGAAGATATGTTGGAAATAAGTACTACGGTAACGAGGTGCAATCTGTTTGATCAATCCGTATTTATTCATTTCTGAACTTTCAAATTCTGTTGCATTCACCTCTTTTCCTGCAGGCACAGTGTGGAAGCCCATATCCAGTAAAGATGCTGCAAGATATTCTACCGTTTCAAAACCCTGGTTAAATTTCGAGGCATTTTTCATACGGTCGATCAATTCCTGAGGAACAACTTCACCAGTTTTGTAATGTTTCGCATAAAACTGAAGTACCTCTGGTTCAAAAGCAAAATGTTCCATCACCTGAGAAGGTAGTTCTACAAAGTCGCGGGGAACTGATGTGCCTGCCAGACTTCTGTATTTTACATTCGACAATAAACCATGAAGGGCATGTCCCATTTCATGATAGAAGGTGGTCACTTCATCTGCAGTAAACAATGCAGGTTCGTCCCCATTAGGTCCAGAGAAATTACAAACAATAGAAACTACCGGAGCCACACGTTTGCCATTTTCATAAGACTGAGTTGCATAAGAAGTCATCCATGCCCCTCCACGTTTAGAACTGCGGGTAAAGAAGTCCATATAGATCACTCCGATATGCGTTCCATCTGCTTCCTTAACCTGATACGCAGAAACATCTTTATGGTATACTGGCACCTCTGGAAGTAAGGTAAAGGTAATGCCGTACAATTTGTTCACTACTTTAAAGAACCCTTCTCTTACATTGTCGATCTGGAAATATGGTCGCAATGCTTCCGCATCATAATTATATCTTTCTTTACGTATTTTATCCGCGTAATGTGCCCAATCCCAGGCTTCCAACTTTTCATTGTGACCTTCTTTGTCCATCATTTTTTGCATATCTGCTGCTTCTTGTTTAGCAACCGGTAAAGCAGCATCCCACAGCCCGTTTAACAAGTCGTAAGCTTCTTTAGGCGATTTGGCCATACTTTCTTCCAGCACAAAATCAGCATGACTGTTATAGCCTAATAATGCCGCTTTTTCTGCACGTAAAGAAACGATACGAGAAATGATCTTTTTGTTGTCATTCTCATCATCATGATTGGCGCGATTGATATATGCATTGTACATTTTCTCACGAAGGCTACGGTTTTCAGAATACTGAAGAAAGGGAGTTACACTCGGTGTATGTAAAGTAAACCTCCATTTCCCTTCTTTTCCTACCTGTTTCGCGGAAGCTGCTGCTGCTGCTTTTACCGACTCTGGCAAACCTGCAAGGTCTTTCTGGTTATCGATCAGCAATTCGTAAGCATTGACTTCAGCCAAGAGGTGTTGTCCAAAGTTCAAGGTTAACAGAGAAAACTCTTTATTGATGGCTCTCATTTGTTGCTGTTGTGCTGCATTCAGATTAGCTCCACTTCTCACAAAAGCCTTATACGTTTTTTCCAATAGTCGCTGTTGTTCTGCACTCAATTTTGAAGAAGCACGTTTATCATATACCATTTTTACTCTTTTGAATAATTCAGAATTCAGGTAGATATCGTCACTATGTTTAGACAATTCCGGAGCCATTTGCTGGGCAATTTTCTCCAATTCAGGAGAAGTATTTGCAGAACTAAGGTTAAAGAACACCGTACTTACTTTCGACAATAATTTACCGCTTTCTTCTAAAGCCACTACTGTATTTTCAAAAGTAGGCACTGAACGTTGTTTATAAATTGCGCCAACTGCTTGTTGTTGTTGCTTCATTCCTTCCTCAAAAGCCGGGACAAAATGAGCATTGGTGATTTTGTTAAATGGAGGCACTCCATGTGGAGTGCTATATGTTTCCATAAATGGATTTGTGCTTTGTCCCATTACCGTTTTATCGGTTACCAGGAGCATACCGCAAACTAAAAGCATAGAAGGGATTCCTTTTTTTAAGTTCATTCTCTTTAATAAAATTTATTAATCTACCACAAAAGCCTGGGTAGCCCAGGCCAATACAAAGATAATTTTAAAACGGCTCATGCCCTTTCAAAAATGTATCATTGTTGCAACAATAATGAAAAAGCAGGCATTTAAACTGTGGTAATTACTGTTCCCAGGAATTAGAAATCAAATTTCAAGCGCAACCCTGTTCCGATCAGGTAGAGATTTTCCTGAGTAAACTCTTTAATCGGGAGTTTGACAAATGGTTCCAGAGAAACCGACTTCCCTCGGGAAATTTTCTGTTTGTAACCCAAAGAGAAGTTATAAAATCCAAGATAAGGATCTGTTTTAAGCTCAGAAGTATGCTGCTCTTCCGTTGTCACGGTAGTACTCAATACATTCGCCTTAAAAGTAGAAGAAATTCCCTGTGGATCCACCGGACTATTTTGCACCTGGCTTTCCAGGAAAGTGTTTTTTTGTTTTTGATTCAATACCGCGAAGGCTGAAATTCCAACATTAGCATATAGATTTTTATTGAAACGATACCGGATCTCTAAGGGGATATCTATGCCCCGAATATTAGCATCCACTGCTTTCAATTCCTTACTATTCCCAGCCAATCCTCTTGCTGCCACTGGCATATCTTGTGCGCCTGAACCTGAAGAAGAGCCGGCACTTCTAGACGCAGCCATTTCATTATAAGAGATCCCTGAGTTAATCGATACTTTCTTACTTAAGGCATAGCCCATACTCAAGCCATACCCCATATTCAACTTCTTACTATTCCCCACAGAAGGAGCAACCATCACACCCATTTCCCATTTATCTTCCTGCGCTGCCAAGGAAGCCAATTTAGGATCAGGTCTTTTCCCTCTTGCATTGCCATTTTTAGATTCCTGCGTGAGGAAGTCTTCCAAACTTTGTGGTTTATCTGCAATCGGAGCTTCCACTACAGCTACAGTATGCTCCCCCGCCTTCTCTTGTAAGGAAGGGTTCGCAGTTGAAACTATAGGATTTTCAAGGTTATTGTTCTGTATATTGGTATTTGCAGAATTAGCATTGACAACTTTAGCTCGATCTGTAACAGCAGGCTCAATTGGAGAAGTAGCATACACCCTATTATTATTGGCTACAGTATTCCCTCCTACTGACTCCACTAAATTAGCTCTTACTGACGGCTGCCTTCCTTTCCCTACTTCAGCAGTTTCAGAAGGTACATCAAGAGACGATTCCGCTTGTTTCGGTATCGAATGTTGCCCTGATTCCTTCGTTACGCTTAACTCCAAGGGTATAATCCTTTCATTTTTATTCATGAAAAATATAGCGAAGCCGATCATGATCAATGCAGCCGCAGTACTTAAGCTTCCCAGCCAAAAAAACATCCCCCTTTTTTTGACTGGCTTGTTAGAATTGAAATTTTCCCATGCTCCGGGAGCATAGTCTTCCTCATGAGCCATTAATTGCTCCTTAATGTGAGCGATCAGCTCATCATCAGGCAATTTCATATGTTCATTCGGTTTCATCCTTATATTTTTATTTTTGTCATTTCCCCCATTCATCCCCTGTTATTCCTTTCGCTCCCCCCCTTAATTTGGTTCAAAATCACTAACCAATGATTTTGAATACAGTATCCTTAATTTATTCTTTGCTCTGGTCAGATACACCCTACTTGAGCTTTCCGGTATATTTAATAATTTTGAAATCTCCTCATGAGAAAAACCTTCCAGTTCATACATATTGAAAATCAATTTATGCATTTCCGGTAACTGATTCAGCAGCTTCATAATATCTTGTACATGGAGTTGAGAGATGGCATTTAATTCCGTGATTGGCTGTGGTGGCTCCTCCATATCATCCACATATAAAAATGTTTTTTTACTACGTAAAAAATCAATCGCTGTGCGGGAAGAAATTTTGGCTACCCACCCTTTAAATGCTTTCTGTAATTGTTCCGGATCTTTGGGCGCCCCAAACTGCCCTATTCCCTTAAAAATCTTAATAAAACAATCATTGATCAGCTCTTCAGCATCATTACGATCATTCACATACCTTAAAATAACGCCCATTAAATACCCGTAAAATGATTTATAAACCACCTCCTTGCATTTATTGTCATTCTTCAAACATCCAGCTAAAACGTCCTCAAACTTGAGCATTCTTTTCTAACACCATTAAGGATTCTTTAAATTCATCATCATTGTTCAGGTCAAAAGCATTTGAAAACTGCTTTCTTCCGGAATCTTCTAAAACCAGGCTTAACCTTGGAAACGCTAATTTACACATTTCCAAATAAAGCGGTTTAGAAGCTGGCCCATTGAAGAGCCAGCTACCTATGGTGTCTTATTTTAAAGTACCGATACTAATTTTTTAAAGTAACGTTATAAATTGTTGCTTTGAATTTTAAAGAATCTGTCTCTGCTTTATCTTTAAACCCTCTAGCCCAAACGGTATAGAATTTACCTTTTTCAAGTTTAATTGCAGGAATTGTAGTTTTCACAGTTTTTGAAGCATGATCTTTTACTTCCAGTGTCAGGTTTTCTCCTGGTTCAACATCTGTAAATACACTAAAGTCTTTAAAGCCTTTATTACTGGCAATATTAGTCGCTGTGCCGCTAAGCGCTAAATCTAGAGGTAATGCATCAGGACTTAAATTGATGAAACGAACTTTTGCTTTTTCATTTACAGCAATACTATCTAACTTATCATTGATCGTAAAGAAAGCTCTTTTGCTACCTGTATCTACCAGAAAAGAACTGTAGAATTTTCCTGCCTGATACATTTCATTTTTTGATAAAAGGATAGATGACTTTCCTCTCTCGGTAATGGCAATTCTACTGGTACCAGGATAGGCGCCCAGGTAACCAAATTTATTGCCATATTTAAATGCGGCCTCTTTATTTACCCTTTCATTACCGAAATAAAAATCAAGTTCCTTAGTATCCGGTCCAGCATGAACGATAGTGATTGCAGCCAATTGCACTGGCTCCATGTCATCATACTTTTTTGAACAGGCTGAAAAAACGACAGAGACAGCAATTGCTGCGACAAAAGTCTTCGATATTGATCCTAAATGGTTTGAAATTCTCATAATTAAATTTTTAATACGTAAATGGTTAATTGTTGGCTATTAGCCTTTTCCTTCTTAAACGGAGGTCAATTTAAAAACGCTACAACAGCAAAAAAATAAATTATGCGCATATGCCTTCAAGGAGATCCTTATAAACAAAAACCCCACTACATTTCTGCAGTGGGGTTTTTCCTTTTTTAAAAAAAGATTTAGATCAGATTTACACTTCTACTTACAAAAGCAGTTAATTCCGCACCTGTTAACATTCCCTGCGCCAATAAAGCAAGATCTATAGCTTGTTTCGCCAATAATCCTTGTTCTTCTTCATTGTCCGTTAAAAGAATCTTACCTATCAATTTATGGTTTCCATTGATGGCTACTTTATAGCTATCCGGCATACTGCCGTATAAGCCCATGCCGCCACCCATTTGTGCCATTTCTTTCATGCGGCGCATAAACTCGTCCATTGTTACCGTTACTGGTAATTCTTCCGGGTTCAGACCTACTACCTCCACTTGCATTCCAGGTTTGGTAATTGCTTTGGTAAAGATATCAGTGATCTTTTTCGATTGATCTTCTGTCAATACAGATTCAATAGCCTCATCTTTTTCGATCAGTTTATCGGCAACGCTAGAATCTACGCGTTTCAATAATGTCTTCTCCAGTTTATTCTCCAGGAAGCTGATAAAATGGTTATCGATTGCTGAGTTCATCAGCAATACATCATAATCCTTTTTATTGGCCGATTGGATAAACGTATCTTGTTTAGAAGGATCCGTTGCATAGATATAAACTACCTGACCATTTTTCTCGGTCTGGAAGTCTTTTACCTTATCATGGTATTCTCCTAAAGTATAATTTTCGTTTTTAGTATTGGTTAGCAAGGCAAAATCCTTCGCTTTATCGTAGAATTTCTCTTCGCTTACCAAGCCATATTTAACGAATAAACCGATATCACCCCATTTCTCTTCATAACCTTTACGGTCTTTATTGAAAAGTTCCTGAAGTTTATCTGCTACTTTCTTTGTGATATAGCTGTTGATCTTTTTCACATTGCTATCTGCCTGAAGGAAACTTCTGGAAACATTCAATGGAATATCCGGTGAATCAATCACCCCATGTAACAACATTAAGAATTCCGGAACGATATCTTTTACCTCATCGGTGATAAATACCTGACGTGAGAACAACTTGATCTTGTTGCGTTGCATGTCAAAATCATTCTTCACTTTAGGGAAGTACAATACCCCTGTTAAGTTGAAAGGATAATCAACATTCAGGTGGATCCAGAATAAAGGATCTTCTGCGTAAGGGTACAATTGCTTGTAAAAAGCAAGGTATTCTTCATCTGACAAATCTGCAGGTGCTTTCGTCCAGATAGGATTGGTGGTATTAATGATATTATCTACCTCAACAGCTACTGTTTTCGGTTTTCCTTCTTCATCTTCACCATCGGCCACATGCTCGGTTCTTGTACCGAATTTAATTGGCACTGGTAAGAACTTACCATATTTATCCAGAATCTCTTCCAGTTTATTTTTGCTCAAAAACTCTTCTGATTCCGCATTGATGTGCAGGGTAATTTCTGTACCACGAGTGGTTCTGTTACCGGCAGTAATTTCAAATGAAGTACTACCATCACACACCCAACGTGCAGGTTCTGCACCATCCTGATAAGAAAGGGTTTGAATTTCGACTAAATCCGCTACCATAAAGGCCGAATAAAAGCCTAAACCGAATTTCCCAATGATTTCGTTTGCATCTTTTGCGTCTTTAAACTTCTCTACAAACTCACTAGCTCCGGAGAAAGCCACCTGATTGATGTATTTCTTGATCTCCTCAGCAGTCATACCTAAACCATTATCTGTAATGGTAATGGTCTTTTTATCCGCATCAACCGCTACTTCTACCAATGGGTTACCCAGCTCTCCGTTGTATTGTCCTAATGCAGCAAGACGTTTAATCTTTTGTACCGCATCTACTGCATTGGATACCAGCTCGCGCAGGAATATCTCATTGTCTGAATACAGGAATTTTTTGATGATCGGGAAAATGTTCTCCGTATGAATGGAAATGGTTCCTTTTTCTTCTATGCTCATATGTTAACTCATTTTTAAGTACATAGCTCACCTATCAATGGCTATTCCAATTCAAAAATCTTGTCAAATTGACAGTATTATGTACAGCGCAAATGCCAGATGATTCCCTTAATTTTATGTATACTTGAATATTCTATCTATTTATTTTCGTTTCATGATACCTACCGATCTCTATAGTGAACTCAAAGAAAATGGCACAATTTCAGCCGAATCTTTTGAAAAGTTAACTGAAAAACAGCGAAGTCCATTGTTTTCTCTGCATTGGGAATTGAAGACCTTGTTATATCTTGGCGTGATGATGCTCAGCACGGGATTGGGCATCCTGATTTATAAAAACATAGACACCATTGGACATCAGGCAATATTGGCATTCATTGCGGCCATTTGTGGCGGATGCTTTTACTATTGTTTTAAACATAAAAAGCCTTTCAGCAGAGAATTACTGAAGGCACCGAGTGTGCTTTTCGACTACCTATTGCTGCTGGGCTGTCTTAGTTTCCTAACCTTCACCGGCTACCTACAGTTTCAATACCAGGTATTCGGAACCAATTATGGCCTTGCCACCTTTATTCCCATGCTGGTACTATTTTATGTGGCCTATGAATTTGATCATTTAGGGATTCTCAGCATTGCGATCACCAACCTCGCGGTATGGATGGGCGTGTCTATTACTCCCAATCGCTTACTTTCGACTGGGAATTTTGACAACAACACCTTAATTTATACTTACCTACTTTTAGGAGCTGTTCTTATACTAGCGGCTTTCCTGACCGAGCATTTTAATTTCAAAAAGCACTTTCGGTTCAGCTATCTTCATTTTGGAGTTCACATCAGCTTCATTGCTTTATTGTTCGCTTACTTTAATCATTACGAATCAAAGCTGGCCTTTTTATGGCTATTGATTCTATTTGCTCTGGCTTTCTACCTATACCTGGATGCCTTGCGTCATAAATCATTTTACTTCATGTTATTGGTGATCTTCTACAGTTACATCGCGGTCAGCATTCTTGTTTTCCGTTTAATGGATACCATGAATAATATTGGAGGAATGTACCTACTTTGTCTGTACTTCATTGTTTCAGCCACGGCATTAATCCTACGCATTGTCCGCTTAAATAAACAAATGAAAACCTCATGATCATTTATAATATTACCTGGTTAAAGAACCTGATCATTCAGGATCACCTAAAAAAAGCACATAAGGCCAATGACCTGAAGGGGGAAGAATTATATGCCGCCATGCAAAAATATCCAGTGGGTTTCCATAGCTCTAACGTGTTTATGAGGATTGGATTATTCCTGGTCACCGTTACCCTGACTTCTTTTGCCTTCGGCTTTCTGAGCCTAGTGCTGAGCAGAACCAACTTATTGGAATCTCCTGTCTATTACGTTTTTCTAGGGATTTGTTGTTATGTTGCGCTGGAAATTGCCACTCGTGTGTACCATCATTATCGATCTGGCGTGGACGATGCTTTAATGTGGACCTCCGGATGGCTGTTGCTGGTTGCACTTTACATTTATCTGGACAAAGGGGATTATGGTCATAAACACTTTACCAATGAACTGATCCTTTCCGGTTTTATCACCTTATTAGGCAGTTATTTTACCCTTCGTTTTGCGGATCTGGCCATGGCCCTGCTTGCTTTCTGCGCATTTATCGCTTTTGTTTTTTTTGGTTGGTATAAATACGGTTTCCAGCCTTTATCGACCATGCCTTTTCTAATGATTACTCTTGCCCTGTTGATTTACGGCTTTGCCAAACAGTTGGATAAAAAACACTGGGTTTATAATAATGTGCTGGGGATGGTACAAATAGGGAGTCTGCTGACTGCATATGCTGCCGGTAATTATTTTATCGTAAGGGAACTCGGTTCTACAATGAATGATGTAACATTAAAACCTGATCAAGGCATTCCTTTTGGATGGTTTTTCTGGCTATGGACGATTGGAATTCCACTAATCTACATCGCAATGGGCTTAAAGAGAAAAGAAGTCATCCTGCTCCGGTCTGGTTTAATTTTAGTGGCCGCCGCTGCTTTTACCTTTAGAAGCTATTACCATGTACTCCCGATTGAGATGATGCTGGTAATTTGTGGGGGTTTGCTTCTAGGACTCTCTTATGCTGTGATGCGTTATCTGGAAAGCCCAAAACATGGATTTACAGCCGCCGAGCTTGACGATGACCAGCTACTGGACAAACTCAAAGTAGAATCTCTAATCGTAAGCGGCACCTTTGGCGATGGGACAAGCGCTCCTGAAGGAAGCAGAATGGGAGGTGGTAATTTTGGAGGTGGCGGAGCCAGCAGCGATTTTTAAGGAGAAATATAAATTTCTTGAAGATTATTTAGAATAATTATAAATAGTTTGTTTCTTTGTAAAAAAAGAACCTACATGAAATTCATCATCAATACCTTATCTATTCTATCTCTTTCCATTTTCAGTGGACAGGTAGTTTTGGCACAAACTGTTAAAACGGAGAAAAATCTGGATGCTAAATCTAAAACCACTTTTTACAATCTGACGGAAGGGAAACCTGTCAAAGAGAGCGAAAACTGGGATCTGGCATTCAACAATACGACCATCAAATTGAATAGCAAACATAAAGTTGCTGGTCAGCTCTTGAGCAACACCAGCTTCGATAAAGTTGTAAAAGCACCTGAAAGCGGCTACAAAGAAGATAGCCAAAGCAGTAGTGTGATTCCAACGGGATCAGGAAAAGGCTGGTATAACTACGATATGGCCAGTCATGCGCTAACTCCAATTGAAGGTAAGGTAATTTTGATCCGTACTGCCGCCGGGAAACATTATAAAATTCAAGTATTGAGTTATTATTTTGATGAACAGGATTACAATGAAACCGGCTTTTATACCTTCAAATATACCGCACTAAAATAGCGCTTCGCTATAGGATATAAAAGCGCTCTATTCCTCGCTAACCGCCTTACATAGATACAGAAATGACCGGAATGCTACACAAATATTATCCCGCAGGAGGTTATTTCTTACGTATCTTTGTCGCCGATGGAATACAATGTTCACACTTTGCCAAATGGCATCCGATTACTTCATGTCCCTTCTCCTTCTGCCATTTCTCATGCCTGCATTATAGTAAATAGTGGGTCAAGAGATGAGCAGGACGAAAAAGCAGGATTGGCTCACTTTATTGAGCATCTAATCTTTAAACGCACAGAAAAAAGGAATACGAACCAGATCCTAAACCGACTGGAAAGTGTGGGTGCAGATCTGAATGCTTATACCACCAAAGAATATACTTGTATCCATGCCTCTTTTTTAAACCCATATCTGGATAGAACCCTGGAGCTGTTTCATGATATCGTTTTCCATTCTACATTTCCGGAAGATGAAATAGACAAAGAAAAAAGCGTGATATTGGATGAGATTACATCCTATCTGGATCAACCAGAAGAGGCGATTTATGATGACTTCGAAGACCTTGTATTTGCGGGTCATCCACTGGGGAGAAACATCCTAGGCAGCCCGGAAACGGTGAACAATATCAGCAGGGCCGACATTCAAGAGTTCATCAAAGAAAACTACCATACCGACAAGATCATTGTTGCTGTTTTAGGGAATTACAGCCTGAATAAGCTCATCAAAACCGGTACAAAATACTACTCCGAGATCCCAGAAAACCTGCATAAAAACACCAGAGTAGCTCCAGAAAAGGCTCCATTGGCTAAGGTCATCCTGGAGAAACCGATTATGCAAGCTCATGTGATGCTAGGCGCTCAGGCCTATTCGCTACACCATCCTTATAAAACGGGCTTACTCCTGTTGAACAACATCATCGGTGGTACAGGAATGAGTTCCATCTTAAACTTACAAATTCGGGAGAAATACGGCATTGCCTATACCATTGAGACGGGCTATAGTCCATTGAGTGATACCGGCATCTTTACTTTATATTTTGGCACAGACAAAGAGAAAGTAGAGCGGGCTTTATCGCTTATTTTCAAAGAATTTAAGAAGTTGAAAGACCATCCTTTAACGGAAGTGCAGCTTCAAAAAGCGAAGAATAAGTTCATCGGGCAAATTGCATTGGGCGAAGAAAATAGAATTGGCTTGATCATATCTATGGCTAAAAGTCTGATTGACTACAATAAAATTGACGATTTACAAACGGTATTTAAGAGAATTGAGGCCGTTACCACCACTGAAATGGACAATATTACCCATGAAATCTTGGATGAAAGTAATCTTAGCGCCTTAACCTTTTACCCTTTAGCGTAATATTTGTATTTTTGTATCATGAAATTACCCATTGTAGCATACGGCGATCCGGTACTTAAGAAAGTTTGCGCTCCTATAGACGAGACTTATCCGGATTTAAAACAATTGATCAGCAACATGTTTGACACCATGTATAATGCTCATGGAATTGGTTTAGCTGCCCCTCAGATTGGCTTACCGATCAGGTTATTTATTGTAGATACGGGAGTAGATGAAGAGGAGAAGCAAGGCTTCAAAAGTGCTTTCATCAATGCAGAAATCCTGGAAGAAACAGGCGAGCCCTGGGCTTTCAACGAAGGATGTCTGAGCATTCCTGATATCAGAGAAGATGTGATGCGTAAGCCCAACATCCGTATCAGGTATTATGATGAAAACTGGGATTTACAGGAAAAAGAACTCAATGGCATCCTTGCCCGTGTGATTCAACATGAATATGACCACATTGAAGGCAAGCTGTTTACAGAAACCTTAAGTTTATTGCGTAAGAGAATGCTGAAAAGCAAACTAGATGCGATTTCTAAAGGGAATGTGAGAGTAGATTATAAAATGCGTTTCCCACAGCAGAGCAGAAGGCGTTAATTCCCTTCGCTCCTGCTTTTATCCCCTTTGAATATGGATTGCATCAACTTACCCCATGCGAATGGGTTTAAAAGCGGGTTGGTTTGCACCATATTCTTGTTTAAAGACCTATCGTGATTCAACCTGAAGTTGATTCCAGAGATCTCTGAAGCATCTCTTGGCAAGGTTTGTATCCTTTCAGAAATACTCTCCTGAGAAAGATTCCTGATGGCGATTGCAAAATCATCATCAGCAATCTTCATGGCCATAAAATCTCTGGTGAAGTCCTCTACCGTTGCCCATGGATAAACCCGAACGGTTGGCAGATTGACAATCTCCGATTTTAGCTTCACCATCGCTGTATATTTACTGTCGTCGATTTGTGCAGGAATTGCCTGAAGCAAATCCCTATAACCTACCGCAGTATATAGAATGGTATCACCGGGATGCGCGATAAAGGAGAAATATCCTTTATAATTCGCAGCATACCGCTGGCCTTTATTTGTTAAATTGGTCACCGTTACATAAGGCACCACTGTATTACTGTCTACATCGGTAATAATCCCGCTAAACTGAATCAACTTTTTACTTGCCGGACTTTCCTGTGCGAAAGCCGTACCCATAAAAAGGAGCAATAATAAGGTGAGTGAATACTTCATATACAAAAATAGCTGTATTAATTAAAACGGCTAGTTAAATAGTGTTAAAACGATTAAACCGGTTCTGCTAGGTTAATAGCCACAACAGCAGTGATTTGCGGTACCGCTTTCATGATGGCTTGTTCGATCCCTGCTTTCATGGTCATGAAGCTCATTTTGCAAGATCCACAGTTACCTAATAATCTCAATTTAACTACATTGTCCGCCGTAATCTCTTCTATAGCCACATCCCCACCATCAGCAATTAAATATGGTCTGATCGTGTCTAGTGCCTGCTCTACTTGTTGTGTTAAATCCATTTTATTAATTTTTTAAAGTATAAAAATAGTAATTTTTTAGCAATTAACAGTCAGTGCATTGTTAATAGCCACCTGTTGTGCCACCTTTCCTGCAATTTCTGCAAACACGGTTGACATTTTACTGGACAGGTCTAATGCAATTGGAGTACCTTGATCACCAGCAGCTGTAATGCCCTGAACGATTGGTATTTCACCTAAAAATGGTACTTCAAATGATTTTGCCAGTTCCTTACCCCCATCTTTACCGAAGATATAGTATTTATTTTCCGGCAATTCTTCTGGTGTAAAGTAAGCCATATTTTCGATGACCCCTAATACCGGAATATTAATACTTGGCATTTTAAACATTGCCAATCCTTTTCTCGTATCCGCAAGCGCTACTTGTTGAGGTGTGGTTACAATCACAGCTCCTGCAATTGGGAAACTTTGTGTAATGGTGATGTGAATATCGCCTGTTCCCGGAGGAAGGTCTACAATCAGGTAATCCAGTTCACCCCAATCCGCATCATTGAATAATTGTTTGATTGCATTGGAAGCCATCGGTCCTCTCCATGGTACGGGCTGATCCGGATCTGCGAAAAATCCTAGTGATAATAGCTTTATGCCATATTTTTCAATAGGAAGGATCAGTGTTTTTCCTTCTTCAGTTTCTCTGGCACTAGGTTTTGCGCCCACTAAATCAAACATTGTAGGCACAGAAGGACCATAAATATCGGCATCAATCAACCCTACTTTTGCCCCATCAGCGGCCAAAGCCACGGCAAGGTTACTTGCAACCGTTGATTTCCCTACCCCACCTTTTCCGGAAGATACCAGCAAAATATTGCGAATGGCTTTCAGTTGGGTGGTGTCCATTGGTTTCGTTACCCTGGAAGTAATATTGATCACGACCTCAGCTTCCTGGCTTACAAAATGTTTTACCGCATTTAAACACGCATTTTTAAGCATATCTTTCATCGGACATGCAGGAGTGGTCAGTTCCAATGTGAAACTCACCTTCTTATCTTCTATTTTCAAATCCTTGATCATGTTCAAAGTCACCAGATCTTTTTTAAGATCAGGGTCTTCAACATTTCTCAGAGCGGCTAGAACTTGTTCTGGACTAATTATCATTAGCCAAAATTAACAAAAGACGGCCACAATTAATTGACTTTAGGCTTTTTAAGTGTAATTTTAACACGAAATAAACATTTGCGTTTAACGTTTAGCAATTATACCTACTTTACCGTATGCAACTTCCCAAAATTAACATCCCCAGAAAGTATATAAAAATTGGTGCTTGGGTGTTTGGAGTTTTTCTATTGATCTCTGTTATTCTAGGCGGTATTGCCTATAGTAAAAGGGAAGCTTTGTTACAAAAAATGATGGCGAAAGCCATTGCAAAAGCCGATAAAGATTATGGTCTGGACCTAAAAGTTGGTAGCTACGGCTTCAGCGGACTAAGCACGGTACACCTCACCAATATCTCTGTGGTTCCAAAAGAGCGCGATACACTAGCTACCATTGATGATTTCACGGTTGGCGTAAAGCTATTTCCATTGATCTTTGGAAATGTAAAGCTGTCGGAAATTATCCTGAATAAGGGGAACTTAAATGTGGTGTTTAAAGATTCGCTGAGCAACCTTGATTTCTTATTGAAACGTAAAAAGAAAGACACGGTTAGCACAAAAAAATCAGACCTTGCTGATCTCGCACATAACCTTTTGAATCAGGTATTGTACAAAATCCCCGACCATATGGAGCTAAAAGACCTAATGCTCCGGATCAATGACAATGACACCGCAAAACTGACCTTTCTAACCACTACTGCCACCATCAACGATGGAGAATTGCAGTCGACCATAAAAGTGAACGACAATTATGCGACCTGGCACGTTAATGGTTCCGTATATCCAGGGAAGAAACAACTGGATGTGATGCTTTTCGCTGACCATAAAAAGGTAGACCTTCCTTATCTGGAAAACAGGTTCAAGACCAAGTTTAGTTTCGATACGGTAAGAACCGAAATGAAAAGCGCTGATTATAGTGGCAATGACTTTAAAATTCAAGGATCATGGGCAGTAAAAAATCTGCTGTTGAACCATCCAAAAGTAGCTTCCACAGATATTGTAATTGCAGATGCAAAGATTGATGCAGATATGCGCATCGGTCCGAATTATATTGCACTGGATAGCACCTCTACCGTATTCCTAAAAAATGCAAAGCTGCATCCTTACCTGAAATATACCCTATCTCCTAATAAAATTTATGAAGTAAAGATTCAGGCACCAGAACAGGATGCCCAGGAAATCCTGAATGCCTTTCCACAAGGGTTATTCGAATCTCTGGACGGCCTGAAGGTAAGTGGAAAAGTAAAATATTCCCTAAACTTTTACCTGGATAGCTCGATACCTGATAGTGTAAAGTTTGATTCTGGACTTACGCCAGTCAATTTCAAGATTCTGAAATGGGGGAAAACCAATCTTCAAAAAATCAACAACGACTTTATTTACACGCCTTATGAGCGTGGTAAGCCGATGCGAGACATCATGATTGGCCCTTCAAACCCAAATTTCACTCCACTTTCGCAAGTATCCAGTAATTTCAAAAATGCCATTCTGACTTCCGAAGATCCCTCTTTCTTTACCCATAAAGGTTTCGTACAGGAGTCCTTCCGCAAATCTTTGGCGGTAAATTTCAAGGAAAAGAAATTCGTTAGAGGAGGCAGTACGATCTCCATGCAGCTCGTTAAAAACATATTCCTCAGCAGACAAAAGACCTTATCAAGAAAAGCTGAAGAAATTCTGATTGTATGGCTGATCGAAAATAATCGCCTGATCAGCAAGAACAGAATGTTAGAAGTCTATTTCAATATCATTGAAATGGGACAGAATGTATATGGAATTGGGGAAGCCACACGTTACTATTTCGGAAAACGACCTTCCGACCTGAATATCGGAGAAGGCATCTTCCTGGCCAATATCGTTCCACGTCCGAAAATTGCCCTGTTTAAGTTTAAAGGTGATGGCGGACTAAAAGATTACCTATATCCTTACTTCAAATATATTGGAAACATCATGGCCAATCGTGGCCTGACGCCAAGAGACAGCAGCGCTTATGGCTTCTATAATGTACAGCTGAGACCGGCATTGAGGCAGTATTTATTGCCTGATACCACCGCTGTAGATACTTCTGCCTTTGATAATGAAGATCCGCTACCTGCAATCGAAACGCATGATGAGTCTAAAAGCTTATTTGACCGCATTTTTGGTGGCAGCAAGAAGGATACAACCTCCAAACCTGCAATTAAACCTGATAGTCTTCAGAAGACTAAAAAACAACTGAGACAGGAAAAAAGAGACCAGAAGAAGAAGGAAAAAGATTTAGAAAAACAAATGGAGCAGTCCAAAGAAAACGGATGATACTCCTAATATAAAGATATGAATACGATTAAAGTACTAGATAAGGAGTTCGATATCCTTCTGGAAAATGACAACATTCTGAAGCGTACCCGCCTGATAGGTATACAGATGAATGTAGATTATGAAAACCGTTGCCCCCTTTTTATCGGGGTCTTAAATGGTAGCTTCTTATTTATGGCAGACCTGGTAAAAGAGATTACCGTTCCTTGTGAAATGGCTTTCATCCGTGTTTCTTCCTATAAAGACACGGAAAGTACCGGCGAAATTAAAGAAGTCCTTGGCCTTCCGGATAACCTAAAAGATCGCGACATCATCCTCGTTGAGGATATTGTAGATACCGGTTTTACCCTTAGCTACATACTTAAAGAGCTGTACAAACAATCCCCAGCCTCCGTTAGTGTCTGTTCTCTTTTACTTAAGCCAGACGCTTTAAAAGTGCCCATTGAAGAGCTGGAATATGTTGGCTTTGAGATTGCCAATGAGTTTGTTGTTGGCTATGGCCTGGATTATAATGGCCAGGGCAGAAACCTTAACCATATCTATACGGTTAAAACTGTTGCAAGCCCTTTACCTTAATGTTATATTTTTTTATCACTTTTGCAGAAACTAATACTCCCCATCACCAATGACCATACATAAAGAAGGTTACACTACCATTGCCCTATCATTGCTGTTCATCTTTGTATTGAACGCTTTTATCAGTTATAAATTTGCAGACATTACCTGGTTAACCTGGTTCGTATATATATTCTCATTTGCGTTATTTGTTATTGTATTGCAGTTTTTCAGGAATCCAAGCAGACAATTTGTAACTGCCGATAATAAAGTAATTTGTCCGGCTGATGGTAAAGTTGTGGTAATTGAAGAGACAGAAGAAGGTGAATACTTTAAAGATAAAAGGCTTCAGGTTTCTATATTTATGTCGCCGGTAAACGTACACATTAACAGAAATCCAATTTCTGGTGTTGTAAAGTTCTTTAAATACCACCCAGGAAAATACCTTGCGGCATGGAATCCTAAGTCTTCTACCGAAAACGAACGCACAACAGTTGTTGTAGAACATGCAAATGGTACGCCAGTGTTGTTCAGACAAATTGCTGGTGCCCTTGCCAGACGTATCGTATGGTATGTAAAAGAAGGTGATCAGGTAAAACAAACTGAAGAATTTGGCTTTATTAAATTTGGCTCAAGAGTAGATATCTTTTTGCCTGTGGGTACGAAGGTTAACCTGGAACTTGATCAGGTTGTTAAAGGTGGAATTACTGTTTTAGCAGAATTGAGCTAGGTAGTTTTTTAAGATATGTTGATGAGGCGTTCTATTTTAGGACGCCTTTTTTGTTTTAGGGAATTGAGGAACGGTTCAAAAAAAACAACCATCACTCTTCAAAGTCGGAAAGCTTTGTCTTGAAGAAAGGCAAAACCTTCTATGCCTTTTCTGAGAATGACTGTTTTTTTGAAAATTAAGGTTTCCTTTGAAATTGCAAAGACCTATTGACCGGCGGCTTTAGAGATAATTCCAGATATCCAGGTGCAAATTTCCTCAGGTTCCATTGACAAATGCCTAAAGAGCTGCACGCAAACAGTAAAAAGGGGTAATGAAATCGGGCAGCATTCCAGTGCATCAAGACTCAATCTCGATGAGATTTGGTTAGGGCATACTTTGTGCGCTTTACAAAAAAAAATGGGGATTGTTATTTTCAGCCCTGCGAAGGTTTGCGTTTCAGCAAAGATTCGAGGATGAAAAGGATAAGCACATTTTTTTATTTACTAATACTATTGGTTTAAACAAAGCAGAAATACTGATTTAGGGACGTTTACAGCAGCTCGAAGGCCAAATCCCACACTACGATCATTAGAACAGAACAGCGCCGTTAAACGCGTCAAAAATAGATTTAATCGCCTAAGCTTGGTACAGCCATACATTCGCTTTTCTAAGTTTAAACTTTAAGGGACTGGATTTTTGGAACTACCAGGGTAATCCTGAAGTTTAGCATATAGTTCATGTCTCAAAAAAAAGGAGACGTCATTCCACAGCTGGACGATCTGATCGATCTGCTCATTTTCTCCGGCCAAGGAATGGCCATTGATTGCCCCTCTTAAGGGCACCAGGTTCTCTTTCCCCATTATGGGATGAACCTGGGTTAACTACTGTGTTCAGTCTAAGGCTACAATCGTTTTTACTCCTTTGCTAAACAGGCAATTTAACTGCATCACAGATAGACGTAAGTGATTTGAAGTTCCCGGAGGAAACATCAAGACAAATCCATTTAACCGTAGTAGCTACAGAAATTACCTCTTTGAAGAGGAGAACAAAAAAACCTCCCCGATTGGGATCGGGAAGGCTATTATGCTTTTTGACTAGAGAGATTAAACTCTTCTAGATTTGATACGAGCTGCTTTACCAGTTAATTCACGTAGATAGAATAATTTCGCTCTGCGAACCTTACCGTGGCTGTTAACCTCTATTTTAGCGATATTAGGCGAATTGATAGGGAATATACGTTCCACACCAATACCATTAGACATTTTACGAACAGTAAACGTTTCATTAGCACCTACACTATTACGTTGTAATACTACACCTTGGTAAATTTGAATACGTTCTTTATTACCTTCGCGAATTTTATAGTGAACACTCACTGTATCTCCTGATTTGAATGCAGGAAACTCATTTTTTGCGATTACCTGCTCTTCAACAAATTTTACTAAATCCATGATTTTAAGCTATTAAGCCGACTTTTTGTTGTTTAAAATCGGACTGCAATATTAGGAATTATTTTTTATAAATGAAAGCGATTTCTGTTTTTTTCCACATTCTTTAACATTTCCACATTTCATTCTTTGGCATTTCCACAATTAAACCTACTGTAAAGCCGTTTTTGGGCTAAAAAATATTTTTTAGGGATTTGACTACCAGCAATTTTGCATTATAAAATTCAGGCTTCTTCCTCAGGACAAGTCTCTTCTGAAATAAGTGCTGCCAGGCTTTTATTTTGCAAAGGATAATTGGCGAGTTCACCGCGCTCCATTCCAAAGATTCCCTCCAACTGAACAACCGTTGCATATGGAATATCAGCTTTTCCACTTAAGGGTAACTTTCTATAATTGTGAAAGGTATTAAAAGCGATGTTCAAGTATTTAGGAATTAATCTGCTTGCCGCTTTATAATTCTTAAGATTCAACTTGTTCATTTCTTCTTCAATTTTGTACTTCCTTGGTTCTTCCATTATTTTTTGGTTTTGCGGTTAACAACTGGGAATCGATTTTCGTTGACAATAAATACAGTTTATTTCGAATAAAATAATTATCAAGCTGCAATAATATAAATAAGCGCCGACTCTACATAATTTATTTCTATTTAGCGTATTAATTATCCCAAAAAGAATTTTAAGCAGGTAAATTTAATGGATCCAGCTTCTACTGAATGGTCATTCCAAGCTCTTATGACTAAAGTTAGACTGGAACATTTCATTCAGACTACTCATCTCTATTGGCTCCGTTCTCAAAGTGCCAGGCTCCATTTCAAAAAGTTGCTCCATCATCACTACTTTTTCGTATGGAATGTCTTGTGTCTCATTTCTTAAAATATTTCGATAATTATGGAAAGTATTTAGAGAAACGCCCAATATTTTAGGAAGGGTTTGAATGGCCTTTCTATAGTTTTTCACATTGAGTTGATAGAGATAATCGTTGATTTTGTACTTTCTAGAGGGTTCGGTCATATCTTTTTGTGAGAAATAATTTTTAAAGTGTACATTTATCAAAATTATGATTGCAAACACATAATTTCCTTGAACTAAAATACTTATTATTTTTAGCAAAAACACCAAATATTCCTATTTTTTTATGAATTTAAAAAGTACTGTTGATGCGATTTTAAAGAAGAAGAACCGAACCTTCAGTTGGTTGGCAGCACAAATGGATCGGACTTTTGATGGTTTAAAGCTGAGTCTGACTACAGGATCGATCAAACATAGAGATATGGAATTGATGGCAAAAATACTGGAGGTGTCCCCTTTAGCCTTTTTTAGCGAGCCGCTGAGCCCTCTTACAGCGCTGACAGTAAAAAGTCCCGGCACTTTGCTTGCGGCAGAGTACAATGAGTTAAGGTTGGCTTTAAAGAGCTGCAAAGAACTAAATGCAGCTTTAAAAGGTCAAATAAAAGATAAGGACAAGATTATTGCCTTACTGACTAAAGGTTAATTGCTACAATCTTAGGAATTAATCCGTTAGTAAGTCTGGCCTACGCTGTTGCGTGCGCAATAAAGCTTGCTCATGACGCCAGTCGTTGATTTTCTGCTCATGCCCACTCAATAGGATATCCGGAACTTTATGTCCGTTCCAATCAGCTGGACGGGTATATACAGGAGCATCTAATAATTCTCCCTGAAAACTATCTGATAAGGCAGAAGTCTCATCATTTAATACGCCCGGAATCAATCTGACAATTGCATCCACGAGAACGGCCGCCGGCAGCTCTCCACCAGACAACACATAGTCGCCGATGGATATCTCTCTGGTTACATATAAATCTCTTATACGCTGGTCTATGCCTTTATAATGACCGCACAAAATCATGATGTTCTCTTTCCCTGAAAGTTCATTTGCGATCGTCTGGTTAAACGTGACCCCATCCGGACTCATAAATATGATTTCATCATAGGTCCTTTCCGCTTTTAGCGCTTCAATACAGCGCGCAAAAGGAGGAATAGACATCACCATACCACTACCCCCACCATAAGGATAGTCGTCTACACTTTTTTGCTTATTGGTCGAATAATCCCTTAGGTTGTGGACTACGATTTCGGCAATTCCCTTTGTTTGCGCACGTTGTAAAATAGAGTGTGCAAAAGGACTGTCCAATAAAGCAGGTAATACAGATATGATGTCAAAACGCATGGGGCAAAGATAATTTAATTTTCGAGGTAAATGTCTAACAAACCATCAGGAAGGTGTACACGAAGGATGCTTTCTTCTTCATCGATCTCTACAATCATATCATCATTCAGGGGAAACATGATTTCTTTTTCCTGATAGATTACCGTAGCTACAAACTGCTGTGGGTATTCATTCACTTCAATAATTTCCCCAAGTTCACCATGATTTTCATCTGAAACCAGGTATCCTTTCAGGTCATCATAATGAAATTCATCATTAGAGCGGTCTGGCATTTTTGTAAGTGGCAAATAGATTTTCTTCCTTAATAAGGGCTGTGCTTTATCGATATGGTCTACATCATCGAAATAGATATTTCCGGTATTATTGGTCTGCAATTTATAAGAAGAGACGAAATAAGGCACTAATTTTCCATTAAAATCGGCAAAAACGACATCCAGTTCCAATAATTCGGGTTCATCATATTCAAAAAATAGCTGTACCTCTCCTTTTAATCCTTTAGTCTTGGTGATGTAACCAATATAAAATGCTTCTTCAATTTTCATAATCGTATCCTTAGTGTTTCCACTCTATCCTTAATTGCATCTTTTTGCTTCCCATAAAATATGGTTTAAATGAAAATAGCGAAGAATACATTCCAGAGGAAGATTCTTCGCTATTGTTCAGAATAACAAAAATATTATGCTTGTTCTTCTTTGTTTTCTTCAGTTGCAGGAGCTTCTTCAGTTGCAGGAGTTTCCTCAGCTACTTCTTCAGTTGCTACTTCTTCTTCAACAACTTCTTCTGCTACAGGAGCATTTTTGATTGCTAAAGCAGCTGCACGATCTGCATTTTTCTTAGCTTCAGCAGCTAAAGCAGTTTTCTTAACTTCATCTTTAGATTTAGTCAAGTTGTCTTTTTTACCTTCGATTTGACCGTCTTTACCAACTAACCAAGCAGCAAATTTAGCTTCTGCTTGTTCTTCAGTTAAAGCGCCTTTTTTAACACCACCTTGTAAATGTTTTTTGTATAAAACACCTTTGTAAGAAAGGATAGCACGACAAGTATCCGTAGGCTCAGCACCTTTGTTAACCCAGTCTAAAGTTTTATCGAAATTGATTTCGATGGTTGCAGGATTGGTGTTTGGGTTGTATGAACCTAAACGCTCAATGAATTTACCATCTCTTGGTGAACGAGAATCCGCTACCACTACGTGGAAAAAAGGCTTACCTTTTTTACCGAATCTTTGCAATCTGATTTTAGTCGACATTTCTTATATAGTTTATGTATTCAACATAGTTCCCGGAGCAACGCGCTTGCGGGAGTGCAAAAGTAAGTAAAATCCTATTGATAAGCAAGATGCATTATTTTTAAATTATTTGAGACCTCCTTTGTCCCTTTTACAAGAAAGGAGAATTGCTACTCAATAGGATAAGGCCTAAGGTTCAGGATACCGGATAGAGATTCTGCTGTCGGAGGAAATAAAATGAAGCCCTGAAAAAGATACTGGAAGGGAAAATAAAAACAGAAAATGGCGAAAAAGCATGTACCAAGGTCTTAATATATTTGGGTATTAAGTCGGATTTACTAGTCGGTTGCCGGGGCCTTGTCCAGCCTAATGCCGTAGCAAGGCCTATCTTTTGCCGCATCTGAATTCTTTTATTTATAGGCGTTATACGACAACACTTCGTAATGCTTATTGAAATTATTTTAGGTATTTTTTTCATTAAACCAATTAATTCAAATTGTTTTCAACCCCTATACCAACCCCTATACCAACCCAAATAAAGCGCTGTAAATATGTGTTTTACAAAAAAATACAGGAAATAGCATCACTTGTATAATCATTTTATTATACGCACCTTGGTGTTATAAACAACAAAAATCTAAAATTATGGCAATAGCAAAAAATGGCCCTCATGGATGGTCAAGTGGGAAACTCGGAAACGTCGTGTCCTATATGTTAAGAGGACAACTGGTTCAAAGAACCATCGGTAAGTCCGGGAAACCGAGTTTAAAACAACAGGCCAATCATCAGGCGATGGCAGTAACAACCAGATTTTTAAGTCATCTGAGCGAATTTGTAAACAATGGATTTGATCTAGAAGCACGCGGAACGATTAGAAATCAGCATAATATGGCAGTTTCCTATATTAAGAAAAATGCATTGCAGGGCGAATACCCGAATATCAGCATTGATTATGCTAAAGTACAGCTCAGTAAAGGCCGCTTAGCAATTCCTAAAGACCTGCGTATGGAGAAAGTGGCAGGCGGCATACAGATCAGCTGGGCACCTAACCATTATTTGGGAGAAGGGGCGCAATATGATGATTGTCTGCAGTTAGCAGTGTGTTTTCCGGAAAAGGGAAAGAAAAAAGTAGAACTGAATTTTTCAAAAAGGGAATTGGGAACTGCTTTTCTGCCTTTAGAACCGGAAGAACTGGAGCGTTCTATGGAGGTATATTTGTTTTTAAGGGCTGCAAACCATGATAGCGTTTCAGATACGGTATATCTGGGCAACCTGAATGGCAGCTACGAAAGTCCAGCAATCACCGAAATACGGGAAAACCAACAGGCAAAAGCACTGATGTTTAAATCCAGATTTGAGCAGGTAAAGGAGCAATACAAATCACAATTGAAGCTCAAGCCTGAAGAAAGAATGGCGAAGAAGCCCTTCCGAAATCTGGAAAAAGAATACCTGGTACTAATGGCCCGCTGGAGTTCCGAGCAAGGAAGGCCCGGCTAGCTCTTAAAGTTGGGCCAAAAAGGCCTTTGGTTACTAGGATATAAAAAGAATAACCAGACAAACAGCGCCATAAAAGCGATGATACAGGCCAACTATGTTTTGTTTTTTATGTTTCTGATCTGTAACATCATACTCAAATTCACATCAAATCGTTATCAAAATTTTATCAAATCTAACAACACAATTATGCTAGTAACGACAACAAATTCGATAGAAGGCAGAAAAGTAACCAAATACATCGGCCTGGTGAGCGGCGAAACCATTATCGGCGCAAATATTTTCAAAGACCTATTTGCCAGCATTCGCGATGTAGTGGGTGGAAGGTCTGGTTCTTATGAGCAGGTTTTAAGGGAAGCAAAAGACACGGCGATTAGCGAAATGCAACAATATGCCTCGGCGTTAGGAGCAAATGCCATTATCGGCGTCGACCTGGATTATGAAACGGTAGGTAGTGGAGGCAGTATGCTTCTGGTTGCAGCTACCGGAACGGCAGTAGTTATAGAGTAGGCATTTAGCCAGTACAAAAACGACCCTCTAGGAAAGAGGGCCGTTGATATTTTATAAGGAAAGGATTTCTACCAGTTTTAACCAGGCTGGCGTGATCTCTTTTGCGTCTATATGTTTAATAGCATGATCAAAGGGTGTAAAGATGATTTCTCTGTTCACCTGACCAACCATTACGCCAGATTGACCAGCGATCAGTCCTTCTACGGCTGCTACACCAAGGCTACTGGCGAGTACACGGTCCATGCAGCTTGGTTTACCACCACGCTGGATATGTCCAAGTACAGAGACCCTGATGTCGTAATGAGGGAATTTCTCTTTCAAGACCTCACCTACATTGAAGGCACCTCCCACTTCATCACCTTCTGCAACGATGATGATTTTCGAAGATTTATCTTTTCTACCGGAAGCTAGTCTTGTCACCAATCCATCTACGCCCATATTGGCTTCAGGAATCATGATGGCTTCTGCTCCTACACCGATTCCACTTCTTAAAGCGATCAGTCCGGAGTCACGTCCCATTACTTCTACGATAAACAGGCGGTCATGAGATTCTGCGGTATCACGAATTTTATCAACTGCATTGATTACCGTATTGATGGCGGTATCATATCCGATCGTAAAATCAGTTCCTTCCAGGTCATTATCAATGGTGCCTGGTAAGCCTACTACAGGGAAATTAAATTCTGTAGTCAGCAAGTGTGCGCCGGTAAAAGTACCATCACCACCAATTACAATCAGGGCATCAATATCATGTGCCTTTAATTGCTCATAAGCTTCATCTCTACCTTCTTTGGTACGGAAGGCATCGCTTCTGGCTGTTTTCAAAATTGTGCCACCACGTTGAATAATATTGGCTACAGATTTACGGTCCATATCGAAGAAATCGCCATGAATCAGACCTTCATAGCCCCTTAATATACCGGTAACTTTCAAATCATAATAGATTGCCGCTCTCACCACTGCCCTAATGGCAGCATTCATTCCCGGGGCATCACCACCGGAAGTTAATACTCCTATATTTTTAATTTTATTCATTTGGTTTTTCAGCGTTTTTAAATTTATCTAAACCACTTTGTAAATATGCAGCGTACTCTTTTGCGTCAAAAATTGCGCCCTGAGGTTTTACCAGAGGATTCAGGTCATGGCCTGCCAGTACGTAGTAAGGCTGAGAATTCGAGCCATATTTAGTGGCTTGAAAATCACCGTTCCACCTACCCAGGTCGTCGGTTGTGGTTCTTAAGATTTCAGAATAATGCACTTTATCTTTAGGCATTTTAATATTTCTTTCATCCACATATAATTGAATCAGGACGTATTCATCCTTAATGATCCTTCCTACTTCTTTATCGATCCAGACCTTATCTTCCATTTTACGACAGTTCACGCAGGCGTGTCCTGTAAAATCGATCAGCACTGGTTTATTTACGCTTTTTGCATAAGCCACACCTTCGTCAAGGTCAAAGAAGGCATTGAATCCTACTGGCGGTTTCAGCGTTTCACTATATTTAACAGTTGCAGGGAAGCTACTGGAAGCTGCAGAAGCAGCTCCGCCTCCATTGCCATTCAGGATAAAATCCTGGGTATTCATCGGTGGTGCAATTCCGCTCAGAATATTTACCGGAGCGCCCCATAGTCCTGGAACCAGATATACTGCAAACGATAAAGAGAAGATGGCAAAGAACAGTCTAGGAACGGAAACATAAGGAACATCGCTATCATGCGAGAACTTAATCTTACCCAGCAGGTAGATTCCCATCAGGATAAAAATGATGATCCATAAGGCCAGGAATAACTCACGATCGAACCATTCCCAATGCCAAACCAGGTCGGCAGCAGAAAGGAATTTTAAGGCTAATGCCAGTTCCAGGAAGCCTAAACATACTTTTACGCTATTCAACCAGCCACCAGATTTAGGCATAGAGCTTAAAAATCCAGGGAAGATTGCTGATAAAGTGAAGGGTAGTGCCAATGCTAATGCGAACCCAAACATTCCAATTGCAGGGGCAAGAATATCGCCTTTAGAACTCGCTTGCACCAGGATTGTTCCAATAATTGGACCGGTACAAGAGAAGGAAACCAGCGCCAGAGAGGCCGCCATGAAGAATATTCCACCTAAACCTTTGCTATTATCCGCTTTCTGGTCAATTTTATTGACAAAAGAACTCGGTAAAGTGATCTCGAAAGCGCCAAAGAAAGAGATAGCGAAGACCACTAATAGGATAAAGAAAAAGAAGTTAAAATAGCCGCTAGAGCTGAGTTCATTAAGTTTTGCCGAGCCAAAAAGCAGGGTAATTAATAAGCCCAGGGCAACATATATGACAATAATAGAAATTCCATAGATTAATGCCTGCCCGATTCCGCCCTGTTTACTTCCTGCTCTTTTGATAAAGTAGCTGACAGTAAGGGGTACCATTGGAAAGATACAAGGCATTAGAAAAGCGATAAATCCACCCAATAATCCGGCGATAAATGTCTCCCAGAGTGTTCTATCTGCTTCTGCTGGGATTGCTGTGGCAGTAGTGCTGGCCGCTTCCGTTGTTTTCACAACTGCGGTTTCTTTCTTCAGGGTATCTTTAACGATGTTATTTGCGATGCTATCTTGCGAGGAACCTACTTCGGTAAAAACAAGTTCTTCTTCGGTAGCGGTACTATCTGGTGTTTGTACGGAGGCAAAGCCATGTGATGTTAAGGCTACGGTAAACAGTAGCATTAAACTCAACATTAAAAATAATCTCTTCATTCTTTGTGTGTTTTTTACTTAAAGGCTCACTATAAATAGGGAAAATCTACCTAAACAGCAATTCTCTTTATGATAAGGGCGTGAAATTAGTTATTATTTTTTATTTAAGCCTTTCAATATGGATGGATGAGCCATAATTTTACGTTGGGAGGATAACTCCTTGAATTAATGGGCATAAAAAAAGCGATGAGAAAAAATCTCACCGCTGTATCTATTCGTTTTTATATGGCTTATTTCACCGGAACGCTAAAACTTATTTCTTCCGGAGGCAAACACTTCACATCATTACAAACCATAAATTCAACGGTACCTTTTACCGTAGTGGCTGCTTTATTCAGTTTTACTTTTTGTTGGAATACCACTTGATTTCCAAAGTAGCTCACGTTCATTTTGAAGTTTTTATCAAAATAAGTAGTTGGCTTAGGTTCTGTTGTTTTTCCTATCGGACTATAATCTTTAGAAGCTGCAAACTTGAAAACTGTAGGATTAGGTCCATCAGGCTTCAGGTTTTGTGAGTAAATATGCCAGCCATCTTCCATTGTTGCTTTCATATACACTACGGCTTCTGTTTTACTGATTTTCTTTGCGGCATAAGACCAGGTTACTGGTCGCTCTATTTGAGCAGAGGCACCAATTACTGTAAATAGTACGAAAGTGATGATCAGACTAATTTTCTTCATGTTGTGTGATTTAAAAACTCTATTTCTTTAAAATTGTACTCTTTTGTCTCTCCATTGACCAGGAGTACCAGCAAACCTGCTTCGGTCACTTCTACGATCCTGCCTTCAATAACCTCGCCATTTTGGCGGTAGCTTACGAGTGTATCGAATTTATACAGTCCGCTGACATAATCGGTCATCAGTGCTTTGTAATTTCCTGACTTCAAACGGAGGTACTGTTTTTCAATACTGCTACAAATTTCTGCTAATACCTCAAATAAATTAACATCCGCTTGTAAAATTACTTTCATTGAAGTTGCGCGATTCTGAAGCTCTTCTGCAAAAACCTCCTGGTTTACATTGAGTCCAATACCGATAATACTGGCTTTATAGGTGCTTCCGGCAAGGATATTTTCGATGAGTACACCACCCATTTTACGATCGTTATGATAGATATCGTTGGGCCATTTTATTTTGACCCCCTCCTCCACAAAAAGCTGCAGGGCATTTCGAATACCGATGCTTATGGCCATATTGAGCAGGAATTGCTTAGTTATCGGTAAGAAAGATGGTTTAAGATACAGGCTAAAAGTCAGGTTTAATCCGGGCTTGGTATGCCATACATTGCTCTGCTGCCCTCTACCTGCATATTGATGATCTGCCATAATAACAGTTCCTTCTGTTAATGGCTCGGAATTTGACACCAAGTCTTTTATAAAGTTATTGGTAGAATCAACCTCTAATAATTTGATAAGATTTTGACCAACAAATAATGTTGAAAAAGTGTTATTTTGCAAGTGTTGATTGTATATTTGTTTATCAAAACTAAAAAATTTTAATGGTAAAAAAGAAAAATGTAAACCTTTCTACATTACTCTCAGAGATAGCCGTAAACGGCATGCAGGAAAAAAAAGGAAAAGATATTGTGCGTTTAGACCTACGTGAACTGAATAGTTCTGTTTCTGACTACTTCATCATCTGCAACGCAGATTCAGCTACCCATGTTAAGGCAATTGCGGATAGCGTAGAAGAAGAAATCTACAAAAACACAAAGGCAGACCCATGGAAAAAAGAAGGACAAGCTAGCGGAGACTGGATAATTCTAGACTATTTCGATGTGGTAGTTCATATATTTAAGACTGACAAGCGCGAGTTTTATGGTATAGAAGATCTATGGGGTGATGCCCAATCTACCAGCTATCAAAGCGCTTAATCATTTACACAAAAACATTTTTGACTCAAGATGAAAGAGAACCCGAATACAAACCCTAAGTTAATTAAGAAGTTACCGAATATTCCTAAAAAGCCTCAAAAAGGCTCTAAATTCAATATTATTTGGGTTTATGGGGCAATTATTTTAGGTCTGTTTTTACTACAGTTTTTATTTAGTGCAGATACGACCAAGGACGTTACTTACCGTACTTTCGAAACTCAAATGCTTTTACCTGGTGACGTTGAAAAACTTGTTGCCTATAAACATGAAGACCTGGTAAAGGTTGAAGTGTATATAAAGAAAGACAAACTTGGAGAAGAGAAGTACAAAAAGTACATCAGTAAAAATAATTTCGGCACACAAAACGGCCCATTAGTATATTTCACTGCTGGATCAATGGATGCCTTGGATGCTCAGTTAAAGGAAGCTCAGAAAAATATCCCTCCTGATCAACAGATTTTGGCGGAGAAAGAGACGAGACAAAGTACTTTTAATTCTTGGTTCTTCACTGTAATTATTCCGGTATTGTTATTTATCGGGTTCTGGATTTTCATTATGCGCCGCATGGGCGGTGGCGCTGGTGGCGGTGGCGGACAGATTTTCAACATTGGGAAATCTAAAGCAACGCTATTTGACAAAGAAAGCCAGGTTAATGTAACGTTTAACGATGTTGCAGGTCTGGAAGAAGCCAAACAAGAGGTTATGGAGATCGTTGATTTCCTTAAAAACCCTAAGAAATACACGAATTTGGGGGGTAAGATTCCTAAAGGCGCGCTATTAGTAGGTTCTCCTGGTACTGGTAAAACCTTATTGGCCAAAGCAGTAGCTGGTGAAGCGCAGGTTCCTTTCTTCTCTCTATCGGGTTCAGACTTCGTAGAGATGTTTGTAGGGGTTGGTGCTTCGAGGGTACGTGATTTGTTCAAGCAGGCGAAAGATAAAGCACCATGTATCATCTTTATTGATGAGGTGGATGCAATCGGCCGTGCGAGAGGAAAGAACAGTATGATGGGTGGAAATGATGAGCGCGAAAATACGTTGAATCAGCTATTGGTAGAAATGGATGGTTTTGGTACAGATTCAGGAATTATCATTCTTGCAGCAACCAACCGTCCGGATGTATTGGACTCGGCATTATTGAGACCAGGTCGTTTTGACCGTCAGATTTCTATCGACAAACCTGATTTAGTGGGTCGTGAGCAGATTTTCAAAGTTCACTTGAAGCCTATTAAAACGGATGAAGTTGTAGATGCTAAAAAGCTTTCTGCACAGACTCCGGGATTTGCTGGTGCAGAGATTGCGAATGTTTGTAATGAGGCCGCGTTGATCGCTGCACGTCGCAACAAACAATTTGTAGATATGCAGGATTTCCAGGATGCAATTGACCGTGTAATTGGTGGATTAGAAAAGAAAAATAAAATCATCTCTCCTGAAGAGAAAAGAATAGTTGCTTACCATGAGGCTGGTCATGCGATTGCAGGATGGTTCCTGGAACATGCCGATCCATTGGTAAAAGTATCTATTGTTCCTCGTGGTGTTGCAGCCCTTGGCTATGCACAATACCTACCAAAAGAGCAGTTCTTGTATACTACAGAGCAGTTAACTGATGGTATGTGTATGACGATGGGTGGTCGTGTTGCGGAAGATCTTACCTTTGGCAAGATTTCTACGGGTGCACAGAATGATTTAGAACGCATTACAAAATTAGCCTATGCAATGATTACCATTTATGGTATGAATAGTGTGATTGGTAATGTTTCTTTCCATGATCCACAGAATGAATATAACTTCAATAAACCTTACTCAGAGAAAACATCAGAACTGATTGATGTGGAAGTGCGTAAGCTAGTTGAAGAGGTTTATAACAGAACGAAACAACTCTTAATAGACAAAAAAGAAGGACTAGAGAAACTGGCTCAGAAACTTTTAGAAAAAGAGATTTTATTCCAGGCAGATCTGGAAGAGATTTTAGGTAAACGTCCTTTTGACAACCGTACTACTTATGATGAATTCGTAAATGGAACAGGTGATCAAAAGCCGGCTGCTGAGGGTCTATTGCACCACGGTGTTGGTGAGGCAACCGATGTATCGGCTCCTACCAGCCCGACTCAAACAGAATCTTAAACACATTTACGAGGAACCGCCAGTACAATCTTGTGCTGGCGGTTCCTCCTTTTTTTTATGCAAGAAAACCGATCTTCTAAAGAATTAATGCTAAAAAAGATAAGGAAAGCACTTTTAGAAAAGCGCGACAATCCCTATCCGAATCTGGAAGATACCCCATTGTATCCTAAGAACGATGAATTCCTGGAAATCATGTTCGCTGAGGAGTTGACTGCCGTTTCCGGTAACTTTATTTATTGTGAAAATGGCATGGATTTCATTGAAAATATGCTGCAACTCGCAGAGAAATTCAACTGGAGAAAGATCTATTGCTGGGAGCCTGAATTACAAAACCTTTTATCAGAATATGAATTCCCCTTTTATCAGACCGATAAGGATTTTGAAATGGCGGAAGTAGGAATTACCCTTTGTGAAGCCTTAATTGCACGCAATGGCTCGGTGATGGTTTCTAATGAAAATGCGGCTGGCAGAAGGCTAAGTATTTTCCCTCACCATCATATCATTATTGCCAGAACCGGTCAGCTGGTCCTGGATTTGAAAGATGCCTTTAAACTCATCAAAAACAAATATGCTGATCAGCTTCCTTCTATGATTAGCACGATTACCGGACCCAGCAGAACTGCTGATATTGAGAAAACACTGGTACTCGGCGCACATGGACCTAAGGAATTATTTGTAATTTTAATCGACGATTTTAGCTAATCGTTTTACATTTCAATTAATTAATCCTAATTTTATACTGTACACCAAATCAGTATCCGGTTCAAAATGGGCGAAAAAACAAACATACATTCAGTTATTATAGGTACTGGGAGTTATATTCCAGAAAATATCATCTCAGGTGACGCCTTTTTGAATTCTACCTTTTACGACAATGGCCAGCTATTGGAGAAGGATATTCATGAGATTATCCATAAGTTTAGCGAGATCACCGAGATCAAAGAGCGACGCTATATTGACGATCATTTGAACAATAGTGATATGGCTACAGTTGCGGCACAACGTGCAATTGACCATGCTTCAATCGATAAAGAAAGTCTGGATCATATTATCTTTTGCCATAATTTTGGCGATGTAAAACCTGGTAGTAACCGAATGGACATTTTGCCTTCTCTTGCCGCAAAGGTGAAACAAGCACTGGAGATCAACAATCCTGATTGTGTGGCATATGACCTTATCTTTGGTTGTCCGGGTTGGGTACAGGGCGCTATTCAGGCAAATTATCTGATCCAAAGCGGCGATGCTAAAAGAGTATTGGTGATTGGTGCGGAAACTTTATCCAGAATTACTGATCCTCATGACAGGGATTCGATGATTTTTTCTGATGGTGCAGCTGCAGTAGTATTTGAGGGGCAATCTTCTACAGAAGACCTCGGCATTATTGCGCATAAAACACAGACCTATGCGGTTAATTTCGGCTCACTGTTACAGATGGGCAAAAGTAACAATCCTGCGGAAGACAATGGTAACGCTTATTTGAAGATGAATGGCCGTAAGCTCTATGAATTTGCGGTAACTAATGTTCCACAGGTGGTAAAGAAAGCCATTGATAAAGCAGGGATTGACATTACTGCGATTAAAATTGTGTTTATTCACCAGGCAAACGGAAAAATGGACCATGCCATCATGAAACGTCTTTTCAAATTATATGATATGGATACTGTTCCGGAAAACCTGGTTCCGATGTCTATTTGCTGGCTTGGAAATAGTTCTGTGGCTACAGTGCCTACCCTCTTGGACTTAGTCTGGAAAGGCAATGTAGAGGGCTATCAGATCAATAAAGGCGACTATGCCGTCTTTGCTTCTGTAGGCGCAGGGATGCACATAAATGCATTTGTTTATCGTTTTTAATCCTGTAGTATTCTTATTTGAAACAAGGTATTACCATTAAAATTTTATATGTAAGGTCCCAGATAAAATAAACTGATTATTTTATCCGGTTTAATCCGGCCTTAGCTTGAGTTTCAATGCTGCTTTCATACTCATGATTTTTCATTTGAATGGCGGTATTGAAACTCTCTTTTGCTTTAACCATATTCTTTTGTTTTTCATATACTTTTCCCATCTGTAATGCGGCATTAGCAGCAAAATAGTATTTCAATTGCTTTCCAGTGTTGATGGCAAGCTGATAATTGGTTAAAGCATCTTCGAATTTACCCTGATCATCGTACAACCGCCCCAGTCGGTAGTAATACTCTGTGCGGTCGCGGCCGGGACTAAAATTATCTGCTTTACGTTCTGTTAATATCGCCAGCCCTTTTGCGTCATATCCTCCATCAAATAATAACCTGGCTTTTAATAAGGTTAAATCAGGCCTTGGCGCATTGGCTTCGTTAAGGGCCTGCTTATCTTTTTCCTGATAGAGATAACCACTGTTCTTTACTTTAGTGGTAAAAGCTGAATAAGCCCCTGTGTCGCCTTTTAGTAAGGAAAGCCAAGCCAAGTGCAAGTTAGCGTCTTTAATGTAATTGACGCCTTTATTTTGCTGTAAAAAGCGGTTAAAATAAGTACTGGCATTAAGGTCGAGCTTATTGAGCATACTAGCTCCAAGCAGGAAATCCAGATAAGGGAAGGCGGCGTAATAATTTCCTGAAGGGCGATTTTGCAAAATCTGAATCGCTTCCGCGTTATGTCCGGTTTTTGCGCATACCGCAGCTTGTAAATAAGCTTTCAATAAGCTACTATCGGCCATCCTTGCGGTGTATTTCATCGTTTTCTGGTAGGCATTCGAGCTGTGTGCAATGTCGTTTAGGACGAATACATAATAGAATACCACTTCTTCATAGAAAGGTTCATAAGTAGATTTGGGAAGATTTTCGACAAGGTTATCCAGCATATTCATGCCGGCCTGGAGGTTGCCCTTGATTCCAAAAGTAGCCAATGTACTTTTTAACATTCCATCAGGTAGGTTTCCGAGGAAGGCATTGATCACTCCCAGACCTTTTGAATTGAGGTGAAAGCCTGGGAATTTTTTAGTATTTTCCTGTAATAGTCCATTGGCTTTCTTAATCTCCCTTGCCGCAGTAAAATATTCTCCATAACGTCCCCTTATTAAAGCCCATTGCAAGTTGATTTCAGCTTGTGCATACAAGTAATAAGGCGAGCTTTTATCATCCCCTTCTATCTGATCCAGTCTTTTCGATTTGTTATCTTTCAGCTGATCAAAATCGGCTTTGCTTTCTGTAGTCAGCAAATGAAAGTAATCGATATAATTTTCCAGTAAGGGTATAATCGCATTTTTAGGATTTATCTTTTTCTCATTTGCGATCAATGCTTTTGCAGTATTGAGTTTCAGTTCAAAGATATTCTGGTAGGCCTTCAGACAGTTGGCATTGAAATCAAAGTTGGCAAAGAGCGCTGTCGGTGCGATTAAGAACAATATTAAAAGCGATAACCTGGCACAATAGAATTTTACTTCAGACATATGGAATACATTGTACTATAAAGAATTAATTAGGATTAACAGCATTAGGGCGACAATGTTTCAAAGATAAAAAACAGGCGCAACGAAAAAAGGCCGGAAATAAATTCCGGCCTTTTTATATTCGATAATTTGTGCTTATACTGGAGCTACTTCTTGTGTTAGGGCTTCATCCACAAGGATTCTTCCACAATGCTCGCAAACAATAATTTTCTTACGTTGACGAATGTCAAGCTGACGTTGAGGCGGGATCTGGTTGAAACAACCTGAACATGAATCGCGGTCAATTGTTACCACTGCTAATCCGTTATTTGCATTTCCTCTTAACCTGTTATAAGCGGTTAAAAGTCTTTCCTCTATTAGAGTTTCTGCTTTTTCAGATTTTTTAGCTAGTGATTGCTCTTCTTTTTCCGTTTCAGCAGTAATGGTTTGCAATTCGCCTTTTTTAATTTCAAGATCTTTTTTTCTTGATTCTAAATCAGCTAATGCTTTTTCATAAACCTCATTTTTCGTTGTGATGTCAAATCCGTACTCTCTGATCTTTTTCTCACAAACCTGAATTTCAAGCGTTTGTATTTCTACCTCTTTAGTTAAGGCATCGTACTCACGGTTGTTTTTAACATCTTTTAACTGGGTCTCATATTTCTTGATCAAGTTTTGAGCTTCTTTGATCATGTTTTTACGCGTTACAATGGCATCTTCAGTATCATCCAATTCGCCTTTGAATTTTTGTATACGTGTTTCCAGGCCAGCAACTTCGTCTTCCAAATCAGCCACTTCCATAGGTAATTCACCACGGATTTGACGTATTTTATCGATCTTAGTATGCAGGGTTTGTAATTCGTATAAAGCTTTTAGCTTTTGCTCTACAGTTTGTTCCATTAAATGAAATAATTTATGGGGTTTGTGTTATGCTCCGTTAAACGGATTGCAAAGTTAGGAAATTTTTCTTGAATAATATCTATCAACAAATCAGATGTAAATTGTTCACTCTCAAAGTGTCCGATATCTGCGATGACTAATTTTTCATCGGCATCAAAAAACTCATGGTATTTAAAATCGGCGGTTACAAATGCATCGGCACCCGCAGCAATTGCATCTTTCAGCAGAAAGCTCCCGGAACCGCCACAAACTGCGACCTTCCTGATGCGTTTCGGCAATAGTTTGGTGTGTCTGATGACCACTGCGTCCATCCTGTCTTTGACCAGGTTAAGGAATGCACGGCCATCTATTGCTTCTTCCAACCAGCCAATCATACCCGCTCCTACTGTATCTAATTTATTCTCCAGTTGATAGATGTCGTAAGCGACTTCTTCGTAAGGGTGATTTTCCAGTAAGGCCAGGAGGATCTTACGCTCATTTTGTGCGACAAATACCGTTTCAATCCTTATTTCGGATTCATGGTGGCGGATTCCCGGTTCTCCAACGAAAGGATCTGAATCATCATTTCCCTTGAAGGTACCTGTACCTGTTGCATTGAAACTACATTCACTATAGTTATTAATATTTCCGGCTCCCGCAGCAAAAAGTGCATCTTTCAGCTCTTCTGCATGCTCCACCGGGCAAAAAGTAACGAGTTTCTTTAGTAACGAAGACTTAGGGCTAAGGATTTTGGCATTTTTTAATCCTAGTCTTTTCGCGATTACACCGTTCACGCCATATTTTACATGGTCCAGATTGGTATGTATGGCATACAAAGCAATGTTATTCTGAATGGCTTTCAAAACTACCCTTTCCACATAAGTTTTTCCGGTGATCTTTTTCAGACCTTTAAAAACGATGGGATGATGGGTAATGATCAGGTTACAGTTTTGAGTAATAGCCTCATCAACAATCTCTTCTGTACAGTCTAAAGCGACTAATGCGCCATGTACTTCCATTTCAGGCTGACCAATCAGCAGGCCTGAGTTGTCATAATCTTCCTGATAATTGAGCGGTGCAAATGCTTCCAGGTGTGCTATTAAAATGGATAATCTCATAAGCTGTAAATTTACGATTTGAACCTCAGAAAATAAACTTAATCATTTTAAGGCTTTTCAGCATTTGAAAAACAAAAAAAGCCGGTACAAATTTGCACCGGCCTTTATATTAGGAGTGATTTATTGAATATTTCCCATTTTCACCATTTGTAAGCTTTCGAAAACCATACGTTGGTTGTATTCCATTGCTAAAGTTTTATGGTTTACCAGATCGATAATAGTTCCAATAAAACATAAGCCCAAAGTAAAGAAGTACAGCACGCCCATTCCGATTTGATTTACCAGAAATCTAGGCAATCCCGGAACAAAAAAACCAAGGATACAGTACAATACCATATCGTCTGGATTCCTTCTTTTACTTCCGTAAATCATTAAAAATCCCCTTAACTGTTGTTCACTAAATCCTGTAGTTGCAGTCTGCAAGTAAGAATATTCCTGGGGTGTGATACCCGGCAATGTCATAAATGGTGAATCAAACATATCTCTCCTCCTTGTATTTTAATTTTCTATTGTTATCTATTCTTCTATTAATCAATTCAATAATTCGGTGACCAATGATCATCAGCGCAGGTATTCCAAACCAATGATGCGCCAGACTTTCCTTGATATTTCCGTGGAACAACTGCGTAATTGCTCTACCAATTCCACAACCCGGACACCATTCTATACCCATATTCGCCAGTGGACAAAGCGTAAAATGATCCAGATGTCCATGCTTTAGTGGATCTGCAATAGCAAGCATCACCAAGGCCGTAATCCAGAAGATCAATTCAACAGGTATGCGGTGTAGCGTTTTCATCTATAGGCTTTATTCGATAGGAAATCCGGTGTCCCAATATCGTTTTTATTTTAGATTGATTATTAGAGACTTTGTTACATTTAAGCTCATCATAAATCTTACCTTTGCATAGTGAACATCCGTGACCTGATTAATACATATAAAACAGACGAACGCATTGTCGCATTGGCAAAAGCCCTCAACGCGGGCAAAGGTAATAAACTTCAACTAAAAGGATTAGTTGGTTCTGCCGATGCAACGATAGCCATTGCTATTTATTTTCTGTTACACAAACCCATGTTATTTGTACTTCCTGATCGGGAAGAAGCTTCTTATTTCATGGCCGATCTGGAAAGCATCCTCGACAAAGAGGTGCTGCTTTTTCCTTCATCCTTCCGTAAACCATTCGAGTTCACCCAGGTAGATACTGCAAATGTATTGGCCAGGGCAGAAGTACTCAATGAGCTAAATCACCATTCAGAATATGGCAAGATTGTAGTCACCTATCCGGAGGCTTTGGCTGAAAAAGTGATCAATAGGAGTGTACTAGAGAAAAACACACTGGAAATTGCTGTTCAAACGAAATTAGGGATTGATTTTATCAATGAATTCCTATTCGATTATGATTTTGAACGTACCGAATTCGTCTATGAACCCGGACAGTTCTCTATCAGGGGTGGAATTGTCGATATTTTCTCTTTTTCTCATGATTTGCCTTACCGTATTGAGTTTTTTGGTGATGTGATTGAAAGCATCAGGACTTTCGAAATTGAAAGTCAGCTTTCGGTAGAAGATGTAAAAAGTTTTACCATTATCCCAAATGTGCAATCCAAATACCTGACAGAAAGTAACATTAACCTGTTAGATTACATAGAAAAAGACACACAGCTATGGTTTAAAGACGTAGAATTTAGTCTGGATATCATTAAAGCTGGCTATAAGAAAGCAAAAGAACTCTGGCTGGCTTTACCTGCAAAGGAGAAATCGGAGAATCTGGATTGGATAGATCCTAAATTTGCTTTTACTGATGAGAAAATGATGGCTGATATGGTTCATGATTTTGCATTGGTAGAATTTGGTAAACAGTTTTTCTATAAAACTGAGCAGATCTTTTCTTTTGACACTAAGCCACAGCCCTCCTTCAACAAAGACTTTAACCTACTCATTCACAACTTAAAAGAGAATGAGAAACAGGGTATTCATAATTATATTTTCAGTTCTTCGCCAAAACAAACCGAGCGTTTGTATGCTATTTTAGAAGATATTGATAAAACAGCCAAATTTACACCGGTCAATATTCCATTGAGGGAAGGTTTCTTAGACCCATATCTGAATGTGGCTTTTTACACAGACCATCAGATCTTTGACCGTTTCTATAAATACAAGCTAAAACGAGGCTACCAACGGAGTCAGGCGATTACTTTGAAAGAATTAAGAGACCTTAAACCCGGAGATTTTGTAACTCATATTGACCATGGTATCGGAAAATATGCTGGTTTAGAAAAAGTAGAGGTGAGCGGTAAGACCCAGGAGATGATCCGTCTGGTCTATGCAGACAATGATTTGCTCTATGTAAATATCAACTCCCTAAATCGGATTGCGAAATACAGTGGAAAGGATGGTACTCCTCCAAAAATGAATAAACTGGGTACAGAAGCCTGGGATAAGCTAAAAAAGAACACTAAAAAAAAAGTTAAAGACATTGCCCGGGACCTGATTAAGCTATACGCGATCAGAAAAACTCAGGTTGGTACTGCTTTTGCCCCTGATGGCTATCTGGAAACAGAGCTGGAGGCTTCCTTCATTTATGAGGATACTCCGGATCAGGAGAAGGCAACCATGGACGTTAAGAAAGACATGGAGGCCCCACATCCGATGGATCGTCTGATTTGTGGTGATGTAGGCTTTGGAAAGACAGAAATTGCGATCAGAGCCGCGTTTAAAGCTGTTGCAAATGGAAAACAAGCCGCAGTACTCGTTCCAACAACGATTCTTGCGCTTCAGCATTTTAAAACTTTTTCTGCACGATTGAAGGATTTCCCTTGTACAGTGGATTACATCAATCGTTTCAAGACCAATAAACAAATCAAGGAAACCTTAGCTAAAGTAGCTGATGGGAAGGTAGACATCATAATCGGAACCCATAGACTCCTGAGTAAAGATGTTAAATTCAAGGATCTGGGCATCATGATCATTGATGAAGAGCAGAAGTTTGGTGTAACATCCAAAGAAAAACTAAGACTATTGAGAGCCAATGTAGATACGCTTACTTTAACGGCTACACCAATTCCAAGGACTTTACACTTTTCCCTGATGGGTGCAAGAGATCTTTCCATCATGAGTACGCCACCACCAAACCGTCAGGCAGTGAATACGGAACTTCATGTATTCAATGACAAATTGATTCAGGAAGCCATTCAATTCGAGCTAGATAGGGGTGGACAAGTGTTTTTCATCCATAATCGGGTAAATGATTTGCCTCAATTAGGTGGTTTAATACAAGGATTGGTTCCTAAAGCCCGAATTGGGATTGCACACGGACAGTTGGACGGTGATGCGCTGGAAGATGTGATGCTTGACTTTATCAATGGGGAAAAAGATGTATTGGTAGCCACAACCATTATTGAGGCCGGACTGGACATTCCAAATGCCAACACCATCATCATTAACCATGCCCACATGTTTGGTTTAAGCGATTTACACCAGATGAGGGGCAGGGTAGGACGCTCCAATAAAAAGGCTTTTTGCTATTTGTTGAGTCCTCCGTTATCTACACTGACTTCTGAAGCCCGGAAAAGACTGAGTGCTATAGAAGAATTTTCCGACCTGGGCAGCGGTTTTAACATCGCCATGCGGGATTTAGACATCCGTGGCAGTGGAAATCTGTTAGGAGCGGAGCAGAGTGGCTTTATTGCCGAAATTGGCTTTGAAATGTACCATAAAATCTTAGACGAAGCCATCCAGGAACTGAAAGGTGATGAATTTAAGGATTTATTCAAGGATGAACCTACACGTCCGTTTGTAACTTTCACGCAGGTAGATACTGATTTGGAGATGTTTATTCCCGATGATTATGTGACAAATATTACCGAAAGATATAACCTGTATACAGAACTTTCTAAGTTGGAAAATGAAACACAGCTGAAAGCTTTTGAAGATGCATTGAAAGATCGTTTTGGACCTGTTCCGAAGCCAGTAAAAACCATGCTCAATGTATTGCGTTTGCAATGGGTGGCTAAGAAACTAGCTTTTGAAAAGCTGAGCTTTAAAAAAGGAGTGTTGCGGGGGTATTTCATTGCTGATAAGCAATCTTCTTTCTTTGATTCAACGATGTTCAATCAGATTCTGCATTTTGCACAGATGCATCCAAGAATCTGTAATTTAAAGGAAGTGAAAAACTCTTTAAGAATTGCTTTTGAAAACCTGAATACGGTGGATGAAGCGGTAGAGATGCTAAATATGGTCGCTAATTAACCCAATAAGCAATGAATCCCCAAATATTAAATGATCTGGTAACGATGAAAATGCCTTTTGGTAAATACCAGGGAAAAACCATGTGTGACCTTCCCGAATCTTACCTGATCTGGTTTCACAATAAGGGCTTTCCTCCTGGAAAACTAGGGGAGATGCTAGCCACATTATATGAAATCAAATTGAATGGTTTAGAATATCTTTTGCAGCCTTTAAAAAGACGTTAACATAAACTATGCTCATAGCTAAGAAAATTGATTAGCGGGCTTTATTTTCATTAAAAAGGACATAAAAAAAGCAGCAGATTCCCCTCTGCTGCTTTTTTTATGCTGATTAACGACTATTGAGCCAATACTCCATAGAAATAAGAGTTTGGATTTGTCTGACTTAAGAAGCCACCTACAGTTGACCCGGATGGTGCTGCTGCAGCAATATAGGCGATCTTAAAGGCGTTTGTATTTAGATAATTAATAAACGGAGTTAATGCTGGCCTAATCGCCTCCCCATTACTTACCGTTGTACCAGTAACTGGTGCAGGAATTCCAGTAAGTTGAGCAACCCCAGCATCATTTACCGCCATGTTGAAGTAAAAATCTCCATCATAGAAAGTAGTAGTAGAGGTACCCGCTGGAAGGAAGCGAACCCTTAGGATCATTTGGTTATTTCCTGTAAACAATAAGGTCATATAATCCAGTCGCAGGCCTTGAATCAAGGTTAAGCTTGACACTGCAGCGTTATACCTGGCCACAAAATCTGCCGACAAATCAGGTAAAACAGCTGGACTGATCTTCATAGAAGTATATCTAGTACCAAGAAGTGTATGCAATGCTGGTGTTTTATCAAGAATCAAAGGAACAGTAGAAGCCACAACTTTGTATTTGGTAGTCCCTTCCAGCAGGTAAAAATAGCTATCAGTAGCATCCCAGAATACTTTTTTGAATACATGCGTACCATAAATGATTGGATTTTTAATCTCCAGTCCATCGATTGCAAAAGCAAAAGCATTGTCTAGACCGCCAATATTCAATGACTTTGTAGATACACCAATAGACACCGGTACTTGTTTGTTGTCTAGCATTACATAAGGAAATTTTCCAGCTAAAAAGGCAACTGTTTTGGTTCTCATAGTGTTTAAACCTCCTCCTATGATCGCTTGCTCTTCATCCGCTGAGAGTTTCACCATTTTCAGGATGTTCTCATTAATAATACCTTCTAGTTTTAAAGTATCAGGATTGGCATCCCCCGTAAAGCCGAATTCGAAATCAGAAGTTAGGCCTTTACCGGCTGTTCCACCGTTTACCGCTGGATTTGGATCAGACAACAAATGGATAGAGTTGTAAGTATCAAATATTAACGTTGGGAACTGTAATGCTTTTAGCCTGTAAGTACTTTCTTTGATTGCTGAGGCTGTTGACGCATCAAAATCAGAAAGCATTTTGACCTTTCCTTCCTTATCAAACTTGAAGTAAAAGGAAAACCCTTTACCTCCTTTAGGAAAGATCGTTGCCTTCCAGCCATTTGCTGGCGTCGTTAGCTGCGACTGGTCTGCAGCCAATGCCTCACCCAGTCTTTTATCCACATCATCAAAAATGGGGCTTTCATTTTTCTTGCATCCGGATAGTATTACACCTGCAAACAAAATGATATATAATAGGAATTTTTTCATATCTGTATTTTTAAAATCAGTATTAATACTTAATTGCGCCTAGGTTACCAAAGAAGAATGAATTGGGATCTGTAGTTTTTGTCATTTGCCCAAATTCAAGGAAATTGGAATCATAACGCCAGCTTACGCCAAAGCTTCCTGTAGTCAGGTAATTGGTTAATGCGACTAATCCTGGAGCGATTACATTCGCATTTCCGTCCCTTCTGACATAGGTTAAGGTTAGGTTTCTTGATGCATCATAGGCTACTTTATAAGCAAAGTGAGCTAAATAATTTGTCCCTGCTGCATTAGAGAAATTTAATCTCAACACCAGTTCTCCTGCCCTTGGATAAAAGAATAGCGTAAAACTTTTAGGAATATATCCAATTGCTGCCATTCCAGTTTTAGCGGTATTCCAGGTGCTCAAGAATGCACTCGACATGCCCGGCATGGTTACCGGATCTACGGTTAATGAGGTAAATTGCCTTCTGTTACCAAATAATCCAGATAAGGCCACCGGTGCATTTTGCGCAATAGCATAATTAGTCCGATTCTGTAATCTTGGGAACTCAATTCCAAACGATTGTTTAAAATAGGTGATCACATTTGCTTCTTTTTTTCTGATAAATGCTTGTGCCGTTGCATTAGGTTTTTCTCTTGCAATAATAAAAGGAGGATTTAGAGGATCAGGAATAGAGTCTAGTTTAACCTCTACAATATTGTCTACTTTCGCATTGTATGAGGCTTTACCTTCTGTCAGCATCACGGAAACCATTTCTGCAAAATCCTCACCAGGAGCCGCCTGAGCATACTCAGTAATGAATCCAGCTGCATTAGCAGAAGCCATGGTCGTGTTATTCCAATCCGAAGTATATCCGCCAGGAGTAATCAAAGGATACTCTTTTGAAAAATTCACAGTTTGGTTTAAAATGTGTGTAAACTCATGGTGAATGGTTTTCAATACCGGTTTAACGATCGTTGCATTTGTTTTATCAAAATTATTGATGTTATAAAGTGTCACCTTATTTCCACCTTCAGCTTCCCCTAAAGTAACCGTAGTGCCATTATATTTCAAACTTCCCACCAGTACATATTGTCTAGGTGCAAATTGCTTGATAAATGCTTCCCCGGCTTCTGCCGTATAAACATCAATCCATCCCAATTTAACAGTTTCCATTGTCGGCTTCACGCGATCCACATTAGGAGGGATCATAGTTTTAGAAACATCTAGATCTGAGCCGTCCCAACGGTATTTTATATCCATATTATATGGCGAAAAAGTACTGGTTAGCCAGTTATCTAAGTCAGAAGGTGGCCATTTATCACCTCCAAGTCCAACAATCTCTCTATCTAGATTTTCAGTTTTTTTACAAGACAGCACAGATAACATCATCCCAACTGCTAATAATATATTTATTTTTTTCATCTTAATCTGCTAATTAACGTGGGTTTAACTGTATTCCTGACAAAGTAACTTCTGCAGGTAATTGTAACAATCTTCTTGGATCATTTGCTGCAAGCGTTCGTATAGTACCATCCTGATCATTATGGGTTACTGGCAAATTCAAGCGCTTAATATCCATCCATCTGATCCCCTCATGTACAAATTCTGCACGTTTAATATCCAATACAGCATTCAGATAAGCTTCTTTAACATCCGTTGTTTTTGATACATAAAAAGCCATTATCTTTGCATTAGTTAAACCATTGGCAGCCTCCTGGTAATTCAATACCCTTTGACTAATCAGCGCATTCATATCTGCTAAAGCTGAAGCATAATCTTCATTCATTACATAGGCTTCTGCTCTGTTCATTAATAATTCTTCCGTAGTCAGAAAAGGAACCATTGAATAATTAAGACCCGTGGTGGCATTAATACTGGAATACACAAAGTGACGGTAGAATTTATTGACAAAATAAAAAGTACTACTGGTAGAGTATTTTTTTAATGCTGTGAAATCAACCCCAACTGGAGCGGTTACCGAATTCAATTTCACCTGTGAAAATGAGTAACGACTTCCATAATAAGCACTTGGAACCATATTGGTAATTGTTTCTCCAAGAAGTAGGTTTCCAGGGTTTGTTGCACTGGTAAACTGCTTTTGTTGCTCTGTGATGTCTAAGTTTGCATAACTAATCCATGGTCTAACATTTCCAGCGAAATTATTAGAAGGAAAAGCAAGATTAGCGGCATCAATAACGCTCTTATAATCTCTTTTGTTCAGGTAAAATCTGGCGGCAAAAGCTTGAGCTGCTTTTTTTGTAAAGTGATAGGCTGGCACAGCATAATTGTCTTTAATCAAGGGTAAGCCCTCCTTTAAATCTTTTTCTATCTGTTCGTACACATAAGCAACTGTTTTGCGATCATATTGCTGCAGCACCACTTTTTCCGGAGCAGTTACGTAAGGAATTCCAGGATCTGTTCCTGATGTTGCAGGATTATAAGCCTTAGCATAATAGCTAACGAGCATAAAATGTGCATAGGCCCGGGCAACTAATGCTTCTCCTCTTTGACTATTATATTCTTGAGGATTTGCTGCGTTGTTACAGGCCTCCAGCGCCTGATTGGCTGCGGCAATAGCCTCGTAACAAGAGCCCCAATAATAGGTTGGTGAATCCTGAGAGATAGATTCTGGATCTTTCCAAAAATAGCCACCAATATTCATTTGGTTTACACCACCGGCAGTGCTATTGTCTATCGGGTTATCTGACATGGCTTCAGAAAGCAAAAATAGATTGGCTTTAGGGTAGGCGGTCACTAATAATTCCGAAACTTTACCTGGCGTATTTAACTTTGTTCGTTGATCGGGTGCCTGATCCAGGTATTTCTTACAACCCGAAGAAAGCACAAGAGCAGATAACATGGTATATATGATAATTTTTTTCATTGTAATTCTAATTTAAGTGTAGATTAAATGCTCACTTTTAAGGCTAAAGTGACTTGCTTAGGAATTGGTAATGCTACTCCTCCAGAGCTGAAGAATTCAGGATCTTGTCCGTTCAATTTCTTATCTGCATAGATTAGCCAAAGGTTATTTCCAACCAAGCTTAGCGACATATTGTGAACTCCTATTGATTTAACCCATTGTGAAGGAAGGTTATAAGCCAGAGAAACATTCTTTAACCTTACAAATGACCCATCAGCCACACGATCTGAAGAATAATTATATGCAGTATAAGGATATTTTCCATTCAGCTTATTATTGGTCACATAATCCGCAATGGAAGGGACATTAGTTGCATTTTGATCCAATGGAAGTGTCCATCTGTTCAAAAATTCTTTTGGTAGCGCCTGATCATCAGTATACCTAGAATCGAACACATTATTTAATCTGATTTTATTTCCTGCCTGATAAGAAACAAATACATTCAGGGTAAAACCTTTATAGGTGAAATTATTGTTCAAACCACCGGTAATTGTAGGGTCAACAGATCCTTCATATTTAAGGACATCTGTAATGTCACTTTGAACATATACATTGTTGCTGATTTCTCCTTTTTCATTGATGAAAAGAGGTATACCTTTTCTATCTAGCGAATTGAAATCAATAGAGTATAAACCTCTCACTGCACCCCCTTCTTTTGGTCCACCTTCAGGAACAATCAGGTCATAAATTCTAGGTTTGCTTTTTAATTTGGTGATTTTATTCTTGTTGTATCCAAAAGTAAAATTGGTTCTCCAGGCAAATCCGTCATTTTTAATGATCGGACCACCAATAGTTACCTCATATCCATGAGATTTCATATCTGCATAATTGGCTTGTTTCACTGTTTCACCACCAATTCCAGAAGTACGGATGGCGCTGATCAGGTCAAATCCTTTACGGTTGTAATAATCTACACTCACATTTAACTTATCTCCGAAAAGGCCTAAATCAAAACCAAGATTCGCCTCATATTGTTTTTCCCAGGTTAGCTCTGCGTTTTCAAGTTGTGAAATTGAAATACTCGGTTCCACTTCCGAAAGCATCGGGCGTTTGGTAGAGCCATTTTGTAAAACTACAGAAGAGTTGGTCGCACTACCCATACTTGCGGTAAGACCATAACCACCTCTTACTTTTAAATAAGAGATCTCTTTAACTTTCTTCACAAATTCCTCTTGATCAGCGTTCCATGCAGCACTAGTTGTCCAGGTTGGTAACCATCTAGCCACCGCCGACTCTCCTAAACGATTTGATCCGTCATAACGTCCTGTAGCACTAAAAACATACTTTCCTTTGTATGCATAGCTTCCGTTAACAAAGAAAGCCGCATATCTATCGTACAATTCGCTTAATCCGTAATAGTTAAAGTTACCTTCTAACATTTGTTTAATAATGCGGTAATCTACAAAAGGAACTCCTCCTTTATCATATTGATAACCGTAACCATTACTATAGCTATTTTTTCTATCGGTGTATTTCAGCTCTTGACCAGCTAGGAAGGAAACATCATGAACGTTATTGAATTGTTTCTTCCAGTCAATTTGATTTCTTACATAGAAATTGATCAGATTATCATCATTTCTATTGTATAATCCTCCTTGTGGAAGTACGATTACTTTGTCTACATTTTCCGGATAGCTAGGATCTTTGTATAAAAATGGGTTATTATTCTGAATGGTGCTTGTTGGCGCATAACGATATGCGTTGGCCATATTTGAATACTCAGAAATTCTATGTTCCCTGGTTGTTTTCACATAACGCATGGCAGCAATAGATTTAAAATTCAAATCTTTAAGGATTTTATAGCTCAATTCTGCCTGGAATTTTAAGTCCAGCATGTCCAGCTTAATCTTATTATTTTCCTGCTCTTGGATAATGTTAAATGGCGCATAGTTTTTCGGAAAGAACTCTAGATTACCATCTTCATCATAGGCGGTCATTGCTCTACTTGTATTTAGCGCATAGCTGAATGGATTAATGTCAAATGCCCTGGTATATTTTCCTTCCACTACATTACTGGTACGCCCTAATGTTCCCGGCGCATCTTGTTGTCTAAGCGCTCCGTTTGCCAATAAAGCCAAATTTACCTTAGGAGATAACTGATAATCATTACGCATATAAGTGGTGTATCTCTTCACCTTATCGGCGATCGTCCATCCATTGTCATTGTAAAAACTTGTAGAAAAGTAATGACGGGCATTCTCTGTACCTGAAGAGACACTCAATGAATGCTCCTGAACCAGAGAGTTTTTAAAAAGAATATCGAACCAATCAGTATTTACACCTACATAACGCTGAAGAAATGCTGCTTTATCAGCTGTGTTATTTTTTAAGCCAAACTGATCGCTTGCTGGATTATACTCTTTAATTTTTTGCCACATTTTAGTATAAATACCACCGTCCTGATCGTTGGCTATAGAAATTCCAAACCCACCTTTACGTGCAATCTCTGAATATACTGACATTTGATCGGCAGAATTCATGATATTATAAGTATCATAACTAGGCTTTAAAAAGGTAGAGAAATTTCCACTGTAAGATACTACCGGTTTTCCTATGCGCCCTTTTTTAGTGGTGATCACGACAACGCCATTCATTGCACGCGCACCATAAAGCGCTGTTGCAGATGCATCTTTCAAGATATTGAAACTTTCAATATCATCAGCGTTGATTCCAGCTACAGAAGATCCAATTAAAGTAGCCGCATCTCCACTGGAAAGTTGATCGTTAGAAATATTAACCACATCTTCCAATACCACACCATCGATTACCCATAATGGCTTATTCTCTCCTGAGATGGATGTTGCTCCACGAACTCTAATTTTAGGCGCCGCACCAAAGGTTCCCGATACATTCTGTACAGAAACACCAGCTACTTTACCTTCCAGCATACGACTCACATCAATAACACCATCTTGTTTTACGTCTGTTGCTTTAATACTCGTCGCAGATCCTGTAAATAACTTTTTATTAATGTTCTGAAATCCTGTAACGATAACTTCGTTTAATCTATTCTGATCTTCATTCAGGACAATATCAAAAGAAGTTCTTCCTGCAGAAACAGTCGCTTCTTCAGATTTATATCCGATATAGGAAAATACAAGGGTTGCATTATCTGATACTGAGATGCTAAATTCACCTTTACCATTTGTAGAGACACCGTTTTTTGTGCCTTTTTCCTGTACGTTAATTCCGGCAACGGCTTCTGAATTTCCATTGTTTAGTTTTAATTTTACAGTTCCTTTTGCCATTACATTTTTATTCTTGGCAATTGTAGAAGCTGGTCTTATTACTTTACTAAGGATTACTTTTGTACCGGTTTTGTAATAAGCAATTCCATTTGTTTCCAGCTGTTGCAGAACCTGATCAATAGACTTATTGTCCGTTTCAACGTCTACTTTGGTATTTTTGTTTACTTCTGAGGCATCGTAAACAAAATTAACTTTGTACTGCTTTTCGAGTCTTTTTAGGAGAAACTCTAAAGTTTCCATCTTCATCTGCATCTCTTTGAATGCGAAAACAGGTGCTGTATTGAACAAAATAACGATGGCTAAAAGCCATGAAATTCCATTCAATCTACCTCTTCTTTTGTAGAAGTCTTTAATCATAATTGAAAGTTTAGGTCGGTTTAATAGTTAGTTATTGCTTTATTACAATTTGGTTATTGTGGTATTCTATGGAGATTTTATAGGTCATTTTCAAGACCTCAAGTACATTTTTTAAGTCGTCATTCTTAAAGTTTGCATTGAGTTTTTTGATATTAGGGATATGTCCTTCAATTTTTATTGTAACACCATACTGCTTCTCTATTAAGGCACATACTTCAGGTAAAGTAGCATCCACAAAATTGAGTTCTTTATACAGCCAATTGGAGTTTGTTTGTTTATCCTGCTCCAGAATTTTCTTTATTAAACCAGTTTTTTGATCAAATTGAATAGCCATTCCCTTTCCAAGAATATGTGGGGTACCATCGTTCCTCGTTTCAAATTTCACTTTACCCGTTTTAACTTCTACAGCGATAGTACTATCTATATTTTGAACGTTAAAAGTGGTTCCTAATACCTGAATAGTTGATTTATTGATCAATACCTTAAAAGGGTATGAAGGATTTTTGGCAATATCAAAGAAGGCTTCCCCTTTTAAAAGAATGAATTCTCTTTTATCTTTATTAAAAGAGCTAGAGTATTTAATATTTGTATGCTTATTTAAGTACACTTTAGAGCCGTCTGCAAGCAAAACTGAATCTTGTTGATCGTATGTGCTCTTTATTATAAAAGTTTCTGATTTAAGCTCTTTATAGCCCCATAGTCCCGCCATTCCAAATACCAGTACAGCAGCAGCAGTTCTCCACCATAAACGATATGTTTTTGCAGGTGCTTTACTTAGATTGATTTTATTTTCAAGACGAGTAGTAAAATCGGAAACGACTAAATCTATTGGTCTGCCTGTATAAGGTTCTTCCAATAGAGCAGACTGTTCCCATATAGATTTAACTTTCTGATATATAGCTTCATTATCGGCAGTCAATTCTCTCCAGTTTTTTAATTTCGCTTGTAAAGCGGCATCCTCCGGATAGTTTAATGCGTTTGTAATGAGTATAAAATGCGCTTGATCTTCCATGCCTTTTTTAGAGATAGACACGGTAAAAATGAAATACCCTTGCTCTATTTGAAGATTTATTTATTTTTTTAAAACAAACCAGCCGAAATAAGCCAAAAGAAGGATTAACCCCAACAGATGAGTTCTAAGTATTTTTAAAGCTTTAGCCATATGGCCTTCTACAGTTTTCTCAGAAATGTTAAGCTCTTCTGCAATCTGACGGTATTTTAATCCCTGAAAACGATTCATTTTAAAAATCGTTTTACATTGCGGCGGTAAAGTGTCTACCGCCTTCATTATTTTTCTTTTGAGTTCTTCCTCTTCAAGTAAAGTATTGACAAACTCCGGGCTATCAACTTTAGAAAGCTGCTCATAGTGCTTGCTTTGCGTCTTTTGCTTCCGGAGTTTATTGAGTGATTCATTCCCGACAGAACGATATAAGTACCTTTCGAATTCTACAATCTGATGAAACCTATCTTCATTCTCCCAAAGCCTTAAGAAAACATCCTGAATGACCTCTTCGGCAAGATATTCATCCCTAACAATTTTTAGGGCGGTCATAAATAGACTCTTAAAATAATGCCTGTATAATTTAGTAAAGACTGTGACACTATTTTCCCTAATTTCTCCGAAAAATTCTTCTTCAATTAATAAAGAAATAGTATTCTCACTGCTCATAATACAATAATAGCAGAATTATGCATATTATTCCATTATTTTATCCTTAGTTGTTTAATACAAAATCAAATACAAGTAAACATAAACAACCGGAGCGGACATCAATAAACCATCAAATCGATCTAAAAGACCTCCATGACCCGGCAATATGTCTCCAGAATCCTTAACATTCAAGCTCCTTTTTAGCATTGATTCTACCAAATCTCCCAATGTTCCGAAACTAGATATCAGTATAGCCATTCCTCCAAGAGTTAAAAAAGAAAGTTCTGTGAAGTAAATGGAAAGTATATAAGCTACAAGAACACTGGTAAATACTCCGCCAAAAAAACCTTCCCATGATTTCTTCGGAGAATGACGTTCGAATAGTCTCGTTTTACCAAATTTAGAACCAAAAAGATAAGCACCGGTATCATTCGCCCAGAGCATCAACATAAAAGCCAATGGTAAATGAAAACTATACTCCGGGATATGCCCGATAAAACCAAGAGAATAGAAGAAGCAAAAAGGAACTGTAACGTACATGAAACCAGCAAACGTATAGGATATATTTGCAAAAGGAATTTTTTCCTTTTTGTAAAGTTCAGAGATAAATACAGCAAATATTAATGGGACCAACAAGAGTAGAAATTTTGTTTCAAATTGTAAAAAATGATAACCTGCGGTCATGAAAAATATCAATGCAGCAGCAGCAATTGCAATATTTCGGTGTGGCCTGATACCTGCTGTTCTAATCAGCTTAAAAAACTCCCATAAGGCAGCTAGACTCAGCAACAAATAAAAAACAGAGTAGACATAAGGTCCTAAAAACATAGATCCTAACATCACAATGGTAAAAAAGAAAGCAGTAATAGCTCTTGTTTTCATGCGTAAAAGTGTAATTATGGTAATTTATGCGATCTCGTTATCTTTGATGTAAGCGTTTGCTTTTTCTATATTATCAGGGTGTACCAGGATGTGAATCATTCCAAAAACTTTATAGGAAGAATCCTGCTGATTCATTACTACCGCAGGAATATCATTTTCCAATAGCCCTTGTTTTAAAATTTCTGCGGTAAAGGGATCTTCGGTACTAAATACTTTTGTCCAATTGTTTTCCATCTGCTTTTAATGATTTATTTTTAAAATATTTGAATACCAGGAATGTTAAAACTGCACTTATCACATAACCATACCACTGGAAATAGGTAGTTTTATCTGAGTCCGACAAAGGTATATTGTTTTTTTGCATATACCATGCTGCGGTTACTTGATAAGCATTATTTAAAAAGTGAGCAAATATAGAGTACCACAGACTCTGAGTCCAGAAGTAAATGTAACCGAAAGCTGCACCAAGTAGCAAACGCGGTAAAAACCCGTAAAACTGTACATGAATCGCACTAAAAACGAATGCGCTAAGCCAGATCACTAAATGCTGATTCTTTAACATTCTTCCCAGAGATCGCTGAATAGCTCCTCTAAACATCATTTCTTCTGCAAAAGCAGGCAAAATCCCAATCAATGCAATATTAATCAGATAATCTCCGATGTTTTTCATTTTGATGAGCTCCATCATAGTCGCCATAGCTGTATCTTCTTGAACTCTCATCCATTCTTCTACAGATTTCAAAAATTCTGGAAACACCATCCGCTGATTCGTTACCGTTACCAATTCTAATACTGGCATATAACACACCATCATCAGCACAACTAAAAGCATTAAATCTATCCTTATTTCCTTGAAATCATAAAACTCCAGAATTCGTTGTTTTTCTCCCCAGGCCAACATTAATGCCGGAATTAGAAAAAGTCCAATTTGCTGTAGAGAAATCAAGGTTCTGGAGACAAAAATAAATTTTGGATCTCCTGGTATAGACCAATTCAAACTCATCAATTCTCCATAACGGAGATAAAATATCCCTATTCCAAGAATTAAAGTGAGACTTAGCCCAACAATAGCATATAAACCCAAGGTAAGTAATTGTACATAAGGACTTTTTTCAAGTCTTTCGCTTTCTATAAAATTCATTATTTGTAATATTTGTACCTTTGTCCTTTGATTTTAGGTTTGAAGATAGAGAAATGTCTGTAAAGATAGGAAATATTGATCTGGGAGAGTTCCCACTATTGCTTGCACCGATGGAAGATGTAAGCGATCCCCCATTCCGTTTTGTATGTAAACAAAGCGGCGTGGATATGATGTACACCGAGTTTATCTCTTCTGAGGGGCTGATTAGAGATGCCGCAAAGAGCAGGGCTAAACTGGATATTTTTGAATATGAGCGTCCAATAGGCATTCAGATTTTTGGAAGTGAAATAGATCATATGCGAGAAGCAACTGAAATAGCAACACTCGCAGGACCAGACCTAATGGACATCAATTATGGCTGTCCAGTTAAAAATGTAGCTTGTCGCGGAGCTGGATCTGCTTTATTACAGGATATTGACAAAATGGTGAAGATGACAGAAGCTGTAGTGAAAGCAACACATCTGCCAGTCACTGTGAAAACCCGTTTAGGATGGGATGATACCACTAAAAATGTAGAGGAAGTAGCCGAACGTTTGCAGGATATCGGGATTCAAGCCTTAACCATCCATGGAAGGACACGCGCACAATTATACAAAGGTGCTGCAGATTGGTCATTAATCCGGGAAATAAAAAGAAACCCAAGGATAAAGATTCCAATATTTGGAAATGGTGATGTGGATAGCATTCAAAAGGCAGCAGATTGGCGTCTGGAATATGAAGTAGATGGCATCATGATTGGAAGAGCAGCCATAGGTTACCCATGGATTTTCAGAGAAATAAGGCACTTTTTCAAAACCGGGGAAATTCTTCCCGGGCCAACAGTTGAAGAACGTGTCAATGTTTGCAGAACACATTTTGAAAAATCTATAGCCTGGAAGGGACCAAGGGTAGGCGTATTTGAAATGAGACGTCATTACGCCAATTATTTTAAAGGTTTACCTGATTTTAAACCTTATAGGATGTTATTGGTAAAAGAAGAAAACATTGAAATTATTCATAGCATTTTAGACGAAGTGGCAGATAAATACCATCAGATTTCCCCAGAGGGAGAAATGGCTTGATTATTGAAAAAGACTTCCTAATATAATACTTTAAAAATGGTTACAGCAATCACTCAGGGCGTTAAAATATCAGTAGAAACTATGTACCAGGATGAATATTCTAATCCCGGTAATGAGCATTTTATGTTTGCTTATCAGATTACAATTGAAAATTTATCTGATTATGCCGTTCAATTGATGAGAAGACAGTGGTTTATTTTTGATTCTAATGGTACTGAAAGAGAAGTTGAGGGAGAAGGAGTAGTTGGCCTTCAGCCAGTAATTGAGCCTGGTAGTAGCTATACTTATGTTTCAGGAAGTCATTTAAATACAGATATGGGTGCTATGAAAGGCAACTACCTCATGCACCGCATCGTTGATGAAAGTGATTTTACTGTAGATATCCCAGAATTTAATCTGATTGTACCTTATCGCCTCAATTAAATTGCATTATCAATATTTATTTCTACCAAATAACATAGAAGCATAATAGACTAAATTGGCTAAAGCTCCTAATGCCGCTACTACATAGGTCATCGCTGCCCACCAAAGTGCATCCTTGGCCTGTAAATTTTCTTCTGGGGTATTCATTACCCCATTGTTATTTTTTAACCATACCAATGCTCTCCTGCTCGCATCAAACTCTACAGGCAGGGTAACCACACTAAATATGGTAAGCAGTGCTAAGCCAATTACACCAATACTTAAAACAAAGGGATTCCCTGTAAAACCAATCAATAAAACACCAAGAATTAGCACCCACTGCAACAAGGTAGAGGAAATGCTGACTAGAGGTACCATATTTGTCCTCAGTTGCAGCCAATGATAGGCTTTAGCATGTTGTACTGCGTGTCCACATTCGTGTGCCGCAACCGCTGCAGCTGCTACACTTCTTCCATGATATACATCTGTACTTAAATTCACTGTTTTATCTTCAGGATTATAATGATCTGTTAACTGGCCATCGGCATTCATCACCCTAACATCATATATTCCATAATCATGAAGCATCTTTTCCGCCACCTCTTTTCCCGAAAATCCCGAACTTAAACGCATTTCAGTGTACTTTGAAAACTTATTTCTAAACTTCCATTGCACGTACATGCTAATCAGTAATATCGGGATTATTAAAAATAAATAAGTTCCCATTTCCGTATGTATGTTTTTCATTTGTTACAAATCAAAAAACGAGCCTAAATCCCCGCACATAAAAATTATTTTTAAAACCCTATTTCATTTTTTAACGTTCTTGCTTGCAGGTTCATTTTTATTTTTTCATTTTTGATAAAAATATTAGTATGGAAACAGCAATCATCATTCTATTGATCATAATATTAGTAGTACTTATTGTGTTATTCTTAAAAAAACCGGTAGTAGGAAATCAACATATTGCCTTGTTAGCTTTAAAGGAAGAAGAGCATCAAAAATCACTAAACTGGCTGAAAGAAGAAAAATTAAGACTTGAAGATGAATTGAATGACCTACGTAATAATTTCCTAATAGAACGGGGTAAAGTCATCAAATTCGAAGAAACGTTAGTGGCACAAAGGGAAAAGCAAGCTGAGCAGGAATTATATATTGCTGATCTTCAACAACGCTTTAAATTAGAATTTGAAAATATTGCTAATAAGGTTCTCGAAGAAAAAACAGCTAAATTTACAGAACAAAATAGAACCAACCTGGACCTCATACTAAAACCATTCAAAGAAAACATAAAATCCTTTGAAGAAAAAGTAGAGAAAGTATATAAGTCGGAATCCGATGAACGCAACATTCTTAAAGGTGTCATTTCCCAGTTAATGGATCAAAGCAAGCAAATCCAGGAAGATGCAAATAACCTGACTAAAGCACTTAAAGGAGACTCAAAAAAACAAGGAAACTGGGGTGAAGTAATTCTGGAAAGAGTGCTGGAACGTTCTGGACTTATCAAAGATAGGGAGTACAGGATCCAGGCTAATTTAAGCGCTGCTGAAGGCAATAGGATGCAGCCAGACGTCATCATTGACCTTCCTGATGATAAACATGTAGTTGTCGATTCTAAGGTCTCCCTGGTCGCTTACGATCGACTGGTTAATGCAGAGAATGATATAGAAAGAGAAAACTACCTAAAACAACATATTTTATCCATCAAAAACCATATTCAGGGATTATCGGGCAAGAATTACCACGACTTGTACCAGATTAATTCACCTGATTTTGTCTTGCTTTTTGTTCCCATAGAATCTTCCTTTGGCATTGCAGTTCAGCAAGATGCAGAGTTATTCAACTATGCCTGGGATAGAAAGGTCGTTCTGGTAAGTCCCTCAACTTTATTAGCAACTTTACGTACTATTGCAAGTATTTGGAAACAAGAAAGACAAAACAGAAATGTCTTGGAAATTGCTAGGTTAAGTGGCAGTATGTACGATAAATTTGTTGGTTTCTTAACAGATATGGAAAGTATAGGGAGAAATATAAGACAAAGTCAGGATGCTTATGATAAAGCCCTGAATAAGCTTTCAACAGGAACAGGAAATCTAGCCAGTACTTCAGAGAAAATCAAAAAATTAGGTGCCAAAGCTACAAAGCAAATTGACACCAAATTTTTAGATCCATTAGTCGTAGAAGAGGACGCCTTATAATTTGAAAGCATTCCACCCCTGTGCTTTCAATTCATGAACCACATTAGATTTAGAAATCATTTTACAACCAGAATTTTTATCAGTGATATGGCCTATAACACTGATGTCTACATCATTTTTTAACTTAGTATAATCTGCTTGTTTGATGGTAAACAGCAATTCATAATCCTCACCACCATTTAACGCACATACGGTTGGATCCAAGCCCAATTCCCGTGCAGTTTCATAAGTCATCGGGTCAATAGGAATCTTTTCTTCGTATAAAGTACAACCTTTTTCAGACTGCTCACAAATGTGCATAATTTCCGAAGCAAGTCCATCAGAAACATCGATCATTGAGGTAGGAGTAATTTCCATTTGTGCCAGTAAATCGATAATGTCTCTTCTTCCTTCCGGCTTCAACTGACGCTCAATAATATAGTGCTTTCCTTCCAGATCAGGTTGAATATTAGGGTTTTCCAAAAATATTTGTTTTTCTCTTTCTAGAATTTGCAAACCGACATAAGCACCCCCCAAATCTCCGGACACACATAACAGATCACCTTCCTGTGCACCATTTCTGTACACTACATCTTTTTTATCTGCATAACCAATACTGGTAATACTGATTACCAAACCTTGTTTGCTGGAAGAAGTATCACCTCCAATCAGGTCAATATTGAATTTATTACAGGCTAATTCAATGCCTTTGTATATTTCTTCTACTGCTTCTAAGGGAAATTTACTCGAAATACCAATAGAAACTGTAATTTGAGTAGCAATACCATTCATGGCATAAATATCACTCAAATTTACTTGAACAGCTTTAAAACCTAAGTGCATTAAGGGTACATATGCCAAGTCAAAATGAATACCTTCTAACAATAAATCTGTAGAAATTAACACTTCTTTATCTGGAAAATTCAACACTGCAGCATCATCTCCAACTCCCTTAATACTACTTTCATGCCTTATCTTAAAGTTATCAGTAAGGTGTTTTATCAGACCGAATTCTCCAAGTTCTCCGATGTCGGTACGCTCTTTATTCTCAAACATATATCCTATTTATATAGATTTTTAATTTTTAAATACTCATTATTTTCCTCATACAATCTTTTCAAATCATAAGAAAAACCACTTTTTTAATATTTATAAACCCAATGCTGCGGAAATTTCCAGCATTCTTTCAATTGGTTTACGAGCTTGCATAATAATATCCGCAGGAACAGTCACTTCAGGGCTTCCATTCTTTAAGCATAAATAGAGTTTTTCCAAAGTATTTCTTTTCATATAAGGACAATCATTACAGGCACAGTTATTATTTGGTGGTGCAGGAATAAAGGTTTTTTTCGGATTTGCTTTCTCCATCTGGTGGATAATTCCGCTTTCCGTAGCTACAATAAACTCCTGAGCATCACTATTGGTACTATATTTTAATAATCCAGTGGTCGATCCAATGTAATCTGCCATTTCCAGCACTGCCTCTTCACATTCTGGATGCGCAATAAATTTCGCATTCGGGTGACGAGCTTTCAATTTTGTAATTTTTTCTCTCGAAAAAATTTCATGAACCATACAGGCTCCGTTCCAAAGCACTAGATCCCTACCCGTTTTTTTAGCTACCCAGGCACCTAAATTTTTGTCGGGACCAAAAATGATCTTTGTATCCTTAGGAAGACTTTCTACTATTTGTACCGCATTCGTAGAAGTGCAAACAATATCACTCAAAGCCTTCAATTCTGCTGTACAATTCACATAAGTAATTACTACATGTTCCGGGTACTTCTCTTTAAATTTTTTAAACAGGTGTGGCGGACAACTGTCGGCCAACGAGCAACCTGCTTTCAAATCCGGTAACAAAACTTTTTTCTCAGGAGAAAGAATCTTGGCCGTTTCTGCCATAAAATGCACTCCAGCAAACACAATCACCTCAGCATCAGTCCTTGCCGCTTCTTGTGATAGCCCTAAACTATCTCCAATATAGTCAGCAATATCCTGAATATCAGGCTCTTGATAGTAGTGCGCCAGCACTATTGCATTTTTCTCTTTTTTTAGTTTTTCGATTTCCACGAAAAGATCAAGTGTAGGATCAATCTTTTCTTCGACAAAACCTTTTCTATTTAATTCCTCAAATGTATCCATTTTCAACAGTTCAATAAATTATAATTATTTAATATAGATAGACTTCTATTGTTTATTAGTGTGTTAATAACGTTTGTAAATTATTTTTTTTTAGGAGATTATTTGACTTATTCATAAGTTATCCACAAAAAAGTTGAATTTTTAAACCAAATATCTGCTGATTTACAGTATTTTATTTTTCTCCTTCAAAACTTATCCATAGTAATATGTGTATTGTTAGTTTGTGTGTAAAAAGTGGATAACCTCCGCAAAGTTGCTCAAAAATAACTGAAAATATTGTGGCAAATTCCCTTTTTAGCTTAGCTTTAAACATTCAAAAATATTTGTTCTATTTGTTTAGACAAGAAATTAACAATTATATCAACGTTGTTAACAAAGTAAGGGAAGTAGCTTAATTTCAATGAGAAAAGTAGATTTTTTAGTAATAGGGTCGGGTATAGCGGGTTTAAGCTTTGCATTAAAAGCAGCTCAGCATGGTAAGGTTTTAATCGTTACAAAATCAAACGAAGATGAGTCAAATACAAAATATGCGCAGGGTGGAGTAGCAGTTGTTGTGGATAAAGATGATTCGTTTGAAAAACATATTGAAGATACAATAATTGCAGGAGATGGTCTGTGTGACAGAGAGATAGTAGAAATTGTAGTGAAAGAAGGGCCTCAGCGAATTCAGGAGATTATAGATTATGGGATCAATTTTGATAAAAATCACACCGGTGTTTATGATTTAGCAAAAGAAGGTGGACACTCAGAAAACCGTGTTTTACACTATAAAGATGTCACCGGATATGAAATTGAAAGCGTCTTATTAAAGCAGATTCATCAGAATAAAAACATAGAGATATTAACACATTACTTCTGTTTGGAGTTAATTACTCAGCATCATTTGGGTGAACATGTGGATAAGAGTTCTGAAGATATCCACTGTTACGGCATATATGCCTTTAACACAGAGCGTAACGATGTGGAAAAGATACTAGCTAATGTGACTATCCTTGCTTCGGGTGGAGCTGGCCATGTTTATAGTAGCACAACAAATCCTGTAATCGCTACAGGTGACGGAATGGCAATGGTTTACAGAGCAAAAGGGAAAGTCAGGAATATGGAATTTATTCAGTTCCATCCAACAGCTTTGTATCATCCTGGAGAATATCCTGCTTTTTTGATCTCTGAAGCAGTTCGTGGTTACGGTGGTGTACTTAGAAGGAAAAATGGAGAAGAGTTCATGTATGAGTATGATCCAAGAGGATCTCTTGCTTCCAGAGATATTGTAGCTCGTGCGATTGATTCTGAAATGAAAAAATCTGGAGAAGACTTTGTCTATCTTGATATCACCAATCGTAAAAAAAGTGATATTTTAGCTCATTTCCCGAACATTTACGCGAAGTGTCTATCTATAGGTATAGACATGACGAAGGATTTAATACCGGTTACGCCTGCAGCTCATTATATGTGCGGCGGAATTTTGGTTGATGAATATGGTCGTTCTTCTATAAAAAACTTATATGCTTGTGGAGAATGTTCGTCAACTGGTTTACATGGCGCCAATCGTTTGGCCTCAAATTCCTTATTGGAAGCACCTGTATTTGCACATCGTATATATGAAGATGCTATAGCTACTTTCAAAAATGTTGTGATTCCTGATCACATCCCTGAATGGGATGACCATGGTGTAAAACAATCTGATGAAGATATATTAGTCACACATAATCTACGAGAAACTCAGAAATTAATGAGCGATTATGTAGGTATTGTACGTTCAGATTTCAGATTAGATAGGGCAATGAGGCGTTTGTTTTTGCTCCATGAAGAAACGGAAGCCTTTTATAAAGCCAATAAAGTATCCGTGAAACTTTGTGAATTGCGCAATGTGATCCAAGTTGCCTTTATGATTATTAAGTCTGCAAAAGCCAGAAAAGAGAGTAGGGGTTTACACTATACTACCGATTATCCAGTACACTCAGAACAATTAACCGATACAATTTTTTAGATTATGCCAGTTATATTACCAGTTAAAGATAAGCACCCTCAATGGGCAGAAAATTGTTTTATTGCGCCAAATGCGACGATTGTTGGCGACGTAATGATGGGTAGTAATTGTTCTGTCTGGTTTAATGCTGTGATCCGTGGTGATGTTAATAGCATCACAATTGGCAATGATAGTAACATCCAAGATGGGGCAGTTATACATGCTACCTATTTAAAAGCAGCCACTGTGATTGGAAACAGGGTTTCTGTTGGGCACAATGCAATTGTTCATGGCTGTATCTTAAAAGATCATATTCTCATCGGTATGGGTGCTATTGTGATGGATAACGCAGTAGTCGAAGATTATTGTATTATTGCAGCAGGAGCCGTTGTATTGGAAAATACACATTGTGAAACAGGCTATATCTATGCGGGGACACCTGCTAAAAAAGTAAAGCCCATTACAGAAGTGCAACGGGCTTTACTAAATAAATTACCAGACAATTACATTATGTATGCCGACTGGTTTAAATAATAGCAACAATCTGTTGTTAACAGGCCGATACTGTTTTTAATTACTTATTCTTTTGGAATCGTAATGGTTTCATTTCTTTCCCAAAGGGCTCGGATTGAGAGTTCTTTGGGTTCATTCCAAATTTTTTCCGGCTGTGTGCCTTCTGCCACATTTCCCGTATCCCATTTCTGATTTTTATTGGTGTCGTAAGTAATCCTGGTGAAGTATTTACCTGACTTATAATTGTTAAATCTTACTATCGTATCTTTAGTAATTACCATGGTATTCACTGGGTTTTTGTTCGCGTCAATTACTTCTACGATATAACTTTTGTCTTTTTCCGGAACAATTAGTTTTAGAATTAACGTACCATAATCATCCTTACTTCCTAATTTGAAATCTTTTGTAAATTCTTTATTTTTTGTATTAAATATTCCGGTAAATGCCCCGGCCTCAAATTTCATTTCATAAGATTTTTTAACACGCCATGGATACTTTATATAATAGGATAAAAAGTCAGCGCTATCTTTTTCAATGGTAAAGTTTGTCCTTTTTACAGAGTCTTCTAACAATTGAATTTTACTGATATCAGTACTTAAAATTGGGAAATTGAAAGCTAGCTTAAATGGTTTATTAGGATTTAGACTACGATCCTCCAAATTGTCCGTAGCGGTTAAAGCTCTGGTATAGGTTTCTTTTTTTCCTCTGTTCAGCGTAGTTGTTTGCAATAATTTTCCGTTTTCTTTGATGCTGATTTTTGTAGAATCAAAACTTAAATCTGTCAACCACATTTTTAAGGAGTCATTGTTTTTGCTCAACTTCAAATATTTCGTAGCATCAAGAGCCGCCGGATTTACAACGTTGACTTCTGGTTTTTGTAGCTTTTGGTTAAATGCAAAACTGATGCTTCCATCTGCATTGATACGTTTATCTACCACTCGGAATACTGATGCATTCTCCTTGAATATTTGAATATTTACAGAATCCAGGTTTTTCTTTAATACGATAGGTTCTTTTATATAACCGATTTCATCTGTGCTTTGTTGGTAGATTTTATCTCCGCCTTTTTCTTTTAGAGCGTAAACTTTGTAAGTACCTTCTCTTAAATTGTTCAGGCTATAATGACCACTGCTGTCTGTTAAAGCATAAATTGCTGGCCTGCTTTTTCCAAATAAAGTATCTCTTTCCAAAGGAAGGATAAATGCGACCGCTTCAATTTCTGGTTCGCCGGTGATGGAATTGCTGACCTTACCTTTTATGCTCAGGGAATCCAACTTTGGACCTGTCGAAAATACATAAGAGAAATTCTTTAGGACGTTATTTTCGTTAATATCTGCAATCAGCTTCCCGAAGTTCAATGTATAGGTCGTGTTTTTTTCAAGGCTGTCTGGAAACGTTATTTCCAATAGCTTCTTCTTCACTTTTAGTATTGGGGCAGTTTTTAATTCCGGAGAAATGGAGAATTCTTTACCCTCATTCTGAAGTTTGAAATATTCATCAAATTCCAAGATGATCTTTTTTTCTTTAAAGTTTGTCGTGAAGTTTTTAGGCTCCATACTCAATACCTTCGGGGCTTCAGTATCTCTAGGTCCACCTTGAGGTTGCTGAATGCTTGCACAGCTATAAATCACTGAAGAGAGGAGTAGGAGGGATGCAAAAAGCCTGAAGTTCGATATAATGCTATTTTTGGCCATTTATATGCGCTGTGTTAAGTTTATTACTCTTTTTAATAGTTACCATTAAAAAAATTTAAAAGACGCTTAAAACTCATTTAAATTAGTCAGTTAAAATAATGAAAAACATAATCCTAACTGACTTAATATCAATGTATTGTGTTTTACTTGCTCATGTGGACCATTAAAACTGAGATGTCAGAGGGCGAAACGCCAGAAATCCTAGAAGCCTGACCCAAGGTACGGGGTTTGATCTTCAATAACTTTTCTCTGGCCTCTTTAGATAAAGATCCCAATTGCGCATAATCAAAATCTGGGTTGATATCTTTATCTTCCATCTTCTGCATTTTGTTTACAATTTCCTGTTCTTTCTCAAAATAGCTTTCATACTTTATTTTGATCTCTGCTTGTTCTATGGTCTCTTTATCGAACGCAGTTAAGTAATCTCTAAATGGTGTACTGATCTCTCGAATGTCTTCTATGCCCACTTGTGGTCTGCCAAGTAGACTTACTATTTTTACATTTTGAGTCAGGATACTGGTTCCCAATTCTTCCAGCTTTTCGTTCGCTTCTGCCATGTCGATACTTTGCTTTTTAGCGTAGGCAACTATAGCATCAGAGTTGGCTACCTTCTGTTTAACCAGGTCTAATCGTTCGTCGCTAATCAAGCCCAACTGATGACCAATAGGAGAGAGACGGATGTCTGCATTATCCTGGCGAAGCAACAAGCGATGTTCTGCTCTGGAAGTAAACATACGGTAAGGTTCGTCAGTTCCTTTAGTAACTAGATCATCAATTAATACACCGATATAAGACTCAGAACGTTTCATAATTAACTCATGCAAATCGTTTACTTTTTGATGTGCATTGATTCCTGCAATGAAGCCCTGGCTAGCGGCTTCTTCATATCCTGTTGTACCGTTGATTTGACCTGCAAAAAATAAATTGCTGATCATTTTAGTTTCTAAGGTTAACGAAAGCTGGGTAGGTGGAAAATAATCATATTCTATCGCGTAACCAGGACGGAACATTTTGGCATTTTCAAATCCTGGGATTTTAATAAGCGCTCTATATTGTACATCTTCTGGTAGAGACGTAGAGAAACCATTTACATAAATCTCACAAGTATGGGTTCCTTCTGGTTCTACAAAAATTTGATGTCTTTCTCTTTCTGCAAAGCGATTAATTTTGTCTTCAATAGACGGACAATACCTTGGACCTAGACCTTTAATTCTGCCGGTAAACATCGGAGATTTTTCGAATCCTTCTTTCAAGGTTTCATGAACTTCTGCATTAGTATAGGTAATCCAGCAGCAGCGTTGTTCTGTTGGGCGTTCTACATTGGTATATGAAAAACGACCAGGATTTTCGTCTCCCCATTGCTCCTCCATTAAGGAATAGTTTAGAGATCTTCCGTCTATGCGGGGTGGGGTGCCGGTTTTCATTCGACCTGCTTCAAAGCCCAGTTCTGTCAATTGTTCGGTAAGTCCGGTAGCAGCTCTTTCTGCAGTTCTGCCTCCGCCAAATTTCTTCTCTCCAATATGAATCAATCCATTTAAGAAAGTTCCATTAGTCAATACAACTGACTTTCCTTTGATCTCAATTCCTAAAGAAGTTTTAACGCCAACAACGGTATTGTTTTTAATAACCAGGCTAGCCACCATGTCTTGCCAGAAGTCAACATTTGGCGTACGCTCTAAAGCTAGTCTCCATTCTTCTGCAAATCTCTTTCTATCATTTTGCGCTCTTGGACTCCACATTGCCGGACCTTTTGAAAGGTTGAGCATTCTAAATTGTAGTGTAGTCTTATCACTGATGATTCCAGAGTATCCACCCATTGCATCAATTTCTCTTACGATCTGACCTTTTGCTACACCACCCATCGCTGGGTTACAACTCATCTGTGCAATGGTTTCCATATTCATGGTGATCAGCAAGACTGAAGATCCCAGATTGGCAGCGGCGGCGGCGGCTTCACAACCGGCGTGTCCGGCACCAACTACTATAACATCGTATTCTTTAAACATTACCTGTGTTTTTATATCGCTTAAAATTTGTTTCACGTGGAACGCAATATATGCCCGCTGTTAAGCGCGAATGTTTCACGTGAAACAATAGGTTAAAATTAATCATTTAATAGTGGAGACTTGCTAATTCGTTCTCCTTTTATTCTTACTTTTTTTGCTCAACCTCTTTTATCCATTGGAAGGGAGCTAGTCTTCTATATTGTTTGGACGGTGGTTTTACTTTTTTAATTACTAGAAAACACTTGGTTTTCAAACTACAACAGGGTTTACCTTAATTGGATAATCTATTTAAAGCATCACTTTAAATAGTGACTGCTTTAATATTTTCTTTTAGCCATGGATTCTTATGTTCCACAGTGTGTTTTTTGTGCCCATATCTAGAAATCCATTAAAGATCTTGCTTGATTCAATGAGATCTAATACATGAAACGGAGGCTAAAGCCATTGGGTTTTCTATTAAACTAGGCAATGCTCTTTTTATTTTTACATAGAGTTAGCTCATTTCCTTAAGGACATAAATTCCATGGAGACTAATCTTATGAGGACTCCTCAGCACTGATTCCTTTTAGCAATGTGGTATAGGTCTCAGGCGAAACAATGGAGTTAATTGAAAATGAAATGCTGACAGTTTTATGTAGTAATTGCATTTTTGGTTCATCAACCTTAAGCATGAAAAAGTTCGCAGAGGCTGATAAGATGGAAAGAACCAGTCCTGCTTATTCCAATAAAACCCAACAGTAATTCTAAAATATCTGATTTCAAAGATTACTAGTTCAGCTAATGTCTTTTCTATACTTCGTCTTAAATTTATCTGGCTACATTTACTGGTAGGATAAATTTGGTTCCGATATGCCGAAGAATAGGAGCTAGATTATTCAATAATTAAGCTGGTATTAAATAGCAATATTCAATTCATTATTGGAATAGAATCACTGTGTTTTAGTTTAAATTAGTGCGCTTTTTTGTCTGTTCTTAAAATATCGACGTAATTAAATATAACATTCAATACTCAAATGATCAAGCCTCAGCTTTTCTGTAGCGGACAAAATCTGTTGTTTTTATAAGAAAATCACCAGACCCGAATTTCTGAATGATTGGCGTTTTTTATTCAAAATTCCAAATTTCCATAGACGGTCCTACCATTCAACTACACTTTATTTATAATAAGACTGCAAGCTTAAATACCGGTTTCCCTACTTGAATGGTAAAGGAAAAGATGCTTTGGTGTTTGTGTTTATATCCAAAATTTAAGGGTAAAACAACGCTATTGGTTCCAAAGGAAAACATGAAACTGTTTTATTCCTGGTCTTAAACAAACGGAAAAACCACTGCTGTTATTTAGCTATTAAAAATGAGAAAGAACATTTTGTCGTTTTTGAAAGCAACAGAAGGGAAGGGCCTCAACCAATCCAACCTGAATGATTTCTGTGTTATAATCCTAACTCGATTGAAATCGATTAGGAATTAAATCCTCATGAAGAGGGGGTATTTGATCCATCACCCCCACCTGTAAATCTAATGACCAGGTGGGGGTAATTGGGATAGCTTATAACTCAGATAATGTTAACCAGCGTTCAGTAATCTTTTCTAATTCCTGATTTAAGCCTTCAATAGTTTTGGAAACTTCCTGTATTTTGGTGTAATCAGCACTGTCGATAGTTAGTAGAGAATTGCTCAAGTCATGGATTTTCCCCTCCAGTTCAGAGATCTTCGCTTCTGAATCTTCCAGTTCTTTTTGCTCCTTAAAAGACAATTTTTTTGCAGGTGTTGCTACCGTATTTTGAACTGGTTGCTCCTTTGCTTTTGCAGGCGCTTTCTCTTTTGGTGTCTCTAAGCTGATTCTATATTCAGAGTAGTTACCGTTGTAAATTCCTACTTCTCCATTACCTTCCATGATGAACAATTGCTCACTCATCTTGTCCAATAAATACCTATCGTGAGAAACCAGGATTAGTACACCAGGAAAGTTTTCTAAGAACTCCTCCAGTACATTTAAAGTATCAATGTCCAGGTCGTTTGTAGGCTCATCCAGAATCAAGAAATTAGGATTTTGCATCAACACCTTCATCAAGTGTAATCGTTTCTTTTCACCACCACTTAGCTTTTCGACCATCCCATGTTGTTTCTTGGGAGGGAAGAGGAATAAGGTCAGCAGTTGAGAAGCAGAGATCGTTTGACCATCGGCCATCTTGATATATTCTGCATCAGATTTTACGATATCAATTACCCTTTCTTTTTCATTGAATGCCAAACCACCTTGCTTATAGTAGCCATAAACTGTCGTTTCACCAGTACTCACTTTTCCTTTTTCAGGCGTTAAGAAACCGGTGATGATATTCAATAAAGTTGATTTTCCGGTACCATTCTTACCTGCAAGGCCAATGCGGTCTGCACGTTTAAAAGTATAGCTGAAATCATTAATGATTGGTTTGCCATCAAATGACTGACCGATATGGTCCAGTTCCAGGATTTTATTCCCTTGACGTGCCATTTTAACATTCAAAGTAACACTTTGATTATCAGACCTTTGCTTGGTCTTGCTTTCCAGATCATAAAAAGCATCAATACGAGACTGAGACTTCGTAGTACGGGCAGCAGGCATTCTTCTCATCCATTCCAGTTCCTTTTTTAAAAGGTTCTTGTTTTTCTGAAAAGTACTCTCATCAGCCATTTCACGCTCAGATTTCTTTTCTAGGAAGTAAGCGTAATTACCATTATAATTGTAAATTTTCCCTCTGTCTAGCTCTACAATAGTATTACAAACGTTGTCCAAAAAGTACCTATCGTGTGTAACTAATAATATAGTTTTGTTTCCGGAAGTCAATAGTTTCTCCAGCCATTCAATAGTATCAATATCCAAATGATTGGTTGGCTCATCTAGCACATAGATTTCTGGATCCTCTATCAGAAGCTTTGCAAGGGCAAGACGCTTTTTCTGCCCACCAGATAGGGTAGAGATCTGTTGTTGCAAATGAGTGATGCCCATGCGGCTTAAAATCGTTTTAATCTCATGCTCGTATTCCCAGGCATTGTGTTCGCTTAATTCTTCATATAAGCGATTCAATGTTTTTTCGTCCGGGTTTGGATCTTCAATCAGTTCCTCATATTCTTTGATCAGTTGCTGCTGTTTGTTTTCTGTAGAGAAAATGAAATCACTAATGGAGTGACCATCTGGAAAAGAAGGCTCCTGATCAAGGAATCCTATTTTAACAGATTTATTCTTAACGATTTTACCTTCCAAAGGATTAAATCTTTCGGCAAGTAATTTCAGTAGGGTGCTTTTTCCTGCACCGTTTATACCAACCAACGCAACGCGTTGTCCAGGTTGAATCCCCAGGGTCAAATTTTTAAATAGCCATTCATCATGGTAAGCATGGCCTAAGTTTTCGGCTGCAATTAGTGTACTCAAAGTCTGTGTTTAACGATATTTTATATATGAAATTATTGCAAAAGTAAGCAATAATTCTTAGGTATATAGTTGAGCCTTTTGAAGATGTATGTATTTGCCCCTTTAAAAATTAGCCAATTGAAGCTAAAAGAATCCGGATCCTAAGCAGATTAGGGCAAGCGCTTTCCTCGGCTAACAATTAAAAACAGTAAAAAAAAGAGGCTTTCTTGCGCTTAGATCTTGGAAAGTTGGAGGATTCTAGACAAAAGGGTACCAGTCATTGAACAGCGGCATACTTGTGGAAATGTAGACCTAAATAAGAATAAAAACGGAAAATCTGTGCGAACTATTTTCTGGTATGGGTTAAAGACACCCCTCGTTCTGCAGGTTTTAATCCGAATTTTGTTCCGGTGAGGATCACGATGGCGATACTGCCAATCAGTAATTTTTTTAGTGTATTTTTCATGGTTTCCTGGTTTTAGGCTTGCGTAAATCTTTCAGAGATAAGACGCATTTGCCAGACAAACGTTTCAATAAATTGACGTTCATTAGACCATCTGTCTTTAAATTCCGACCAACGGACGGATACTACCTATGAACACCAAATCATAAAACGACTATAAAGCAGATTCCATCGTTTTGAATAACTCAAGAGACTCATCTTCTTTTTCCGTCATCAATGTTTTTGCCGCTTTTCCCTTGTCTTTATATCCTAAAAGGTGCAATGTGCCGTGGGCCATCACACGGTACAATTCCTCGGCTACGGTATGCTTAAATGTTTTCGCATTTTCTTGAATACGCTCCAGACTGATAAAGATATCCCCAACAATCATTTTAAGCTCTTCTGAGTTATCAAAAGTAATAACGTCGGTATAGGTGTCATGATTAAGGTATTCTTGGTTTATACGCAGTAAATATTCGTCTGAACACAAAATAAAGTTCAACTCCTGTAATAAATAACCTTCTTTTTCAATTATAGCCTTGATCCAGGCCTTAAGTATGGTTTTCTTTTTAAGGGTATAACTAAGGTCTTCGGTGAAAAAATGAACTGCAGGTTTTGCCATTTGGATATAGAATTATTGGGCCAAATTTAGCAATTTAAAATATTCCGCAATTTTATTTTTGTAATAGTAGTTTAGGCTAGGAGGTAATTTTTGAATCCATTCCGTCTCATTTGTTTGATTTTTTCGGAACTTATCCAGCATCTGCTGATAAGAAGGAGGCAAGTCTTTTCCGGTTTTACTTTCTCTTTTTGAATCCTGATCCTGTTCTCTTTGTGCATCATTGGCATCCAGAAGCTTCGTAAGCAGGTCTTTTTGTCGGTTGAGTGTTTCCTGTTCCAGACGCTTATTCACCAGATCGTTTTCTGTGGCCTTCATGTCTTTGATCATTTGATTCAGATTCCCTAACCCAGATTTACCATCTTTATTCTCCTCTCTATTGATCTTTTGCAAAGCTTCTCGAATCATTTGCTGTTGTTGCGCCATTTTAGCAAACTCTTCAGACATCTGGCCTTTTGGAACATTGCCTTTATTCCCCGTTTTTTGTAGCTGATCTTTCGTTTTCTGCATGCTGTTGTTGAGCTGCTGTTGCATTTGTTGCAACTGTTTCATGCTTTGTTTCTGTTTCCCTTTTCCGCCACCACTGGAATTTTTCATCATCTTTTGGAGCTGTTCTAAAGCTTCATTAAGCATTAATGATAAATTATTGATGGAAGTCATGGTGTACTGCTGGTTTTTATTTGCGGCAGCAGTATTCCTTTCGCCAAGATTATCCAGACTCTTATCCATATTGAAATTGATCTTTTGCAGCTCTTCATTCACGGTACTCTCAATTTGAGGAACCCTTTTGCTCAATGAAAACAGGCTATCCGCGATGGTCTTCATGTTGTCCTTGATCAGCCTCTGTTGCTGCACATTGTAGGTGTAAAGTGGATCATTGCTACTCAATTTCTTCAAATTAAGCATCACTTTTTCCTGATCAAAAGATGTTTTCAAGAGATTTTCCAATAGCTGACGCAGTTCCTGAACATTTAGGTTGTTCTCCATTTCCGATGATTGCTGTTGCATATCATCCATCTTTTTTGCCATCTGTTCTAGCTGTTCCGCAGCTTTTTTCTGGTTTTCAGCAGCCTTCTTACGGTCATTTTTATCCAGGTTCTCCTTACTCTCTTTTTGCTGTTGCTGAATGTCTTTAGCCTCTTTTTCCGGGTTTTCGAAAGGATTTGGCCGTTCCAGCTGGTCATTTTTTTCCTGTAGACTCTTTAATTCCTTACGAATGTCATCAAAGGTCGAACGTTGTTCTTCCTGTAGCTGTTTCAAATCTCCTGCTGATTTTTTTTGATCCTTACTTTGCTCAGAAAGGGCTTTTTGATCTTTGGAGAGCTGTTTGATCCGGTCAATATTGCTTTGTAGGTTTTGTTCAAATTCGAGCTGTTTATAAAGCTCCAGAATACGATCCAGCTCATTCTTTAAAGATTTATTGTCCAGTTGCATTTTAGAGAGTTCCTGTTGCGTTTGGTCTTTATTATTTTGATCCATTAAGCTTTGCAACTTCTCCAATAAGGCTTTGGTTTTATCGTCAAGCACATTTTTAAACAACTCATCGATTTTCTTTTGTTTTTCCAAGAGTTCTTCTTTTACCGCAGCATTCTCTTCTTTATCAAAATTGTTCTTTTCATTCAGCTGTTTGAGTGATTTAACCGTTTCTTCCAACTGTTTCTGCTTGTCTAGCAGCTGTTGAATCTGTTTCTTATCATCGAAGTTCAAGGTTTTTTTGTCTAATAATGCGGCCCCCAGCTTTTTACTTTCTTTTTCTACTGCGCTAGCCAGTTTAATGGCCTCATCCATTTTCTGTTTGACCGCCAGACTACCCTGATTAATTTTTTTTGTTACTTGTTGAATCGAAGGAAGTTCATACGTTTTTATCTGGGATTTAGTCGTTTTTGGACCATTTACGCCATCATTATCTGATACTTCAAAGTAATATTCTAGCTGTTGTCCGGGTTTAATCCCTGCCCGATTCAGGTCCCAGAAAAAGAAGAAAGCATTTTCCAACTGGGTCTTTTTAACTGGGATTGACTGGCTGACTTTATTTTTCATCTGGCCATTTTCTCTGACTATATAGTTGAATTTCACTGAGCTGAACCCATGGTCGTCTGTAATTTTACCGTTGAAATAGAGCGCCTTACTACTTAAAGAATCGGGCGATTCGGCTATAGAAATATTTGGATATTCATCTGCAATAATGCCAATTTGATGCACTAAAGAGTCGGTACTTCCTGCAAAAGCACTGTTTTTTGGACTCAGACGGTATTCGCCGCTCTTGCGTAACGTGCTTTTAAAAGTGAAAATGTTGTTTTTAGACCGAAGCAACTGCTCCTTTTTGTCCAATGTAAAAACCAGCTGATCGCTATTTGCGGCAGTTAACTTCCAGGTGACCGTGGTTCCATCAGGTAATAATAAATCGCCGGCATTAGTGATGGTTTCGTCCTTTTTACCCAAATAGCCTGGATAATGAAGATCGGCAGTCATGGCTACAATTGCTGGTCGCGCTTTCACTTCAATCACATAAGGCAGGGAGTTAAATCCCCCTGCAGCAAAACGAATCTCTTTATTCTTCTGAAGATTTTTGAAAGTGTATTGAAAATGAGTAGGGTCTTTTTTTTCAAGCTTATAGGTATTCAGTCCATCATAAATATAAACCTCCTGAGGAATTTCATTTCCACTGAGTTTAAGCTTTAAAGTCAGGTCATCTCCCTGAGCGCAAATTAATTTTTCATTGAGCAATTCAAAATTAAAGGGGGCTTGTGGCAGAATTTCCCGGTTGTATTGAACAAAACTGCTGGTTCCTTCTTTTAGTATGGAGGGGGCAATAATGGCGATCAAAATGATAATACTTAAGGGGAACAGGGAATAACGCAGGTATTTTCTATTGTCATTCAGACGGATTGCACTGCTAAAAGGAATTGGCTTCAGGTCATTTATCTTTTGATCAATTCCGGCCATAATGAGCTCATTATGTGCTGGATTTTTATCTGCCAGCGCCTTTAATTGCAGCGTATTTAGCAACTTGTCTTTTACATTGAAAAAATGATCACCAATTAGTGATGCTGCCTCCTCAATACTTAGGTTCTTACTCAGTTTGAAATAAGAAAGGGCAGGTTTGACAATCCATATGCCAATGGCAATGATGGAAAATGTGATAGAACTAAAAAACAACAGCGTTTTAATGGAAACTCCAGGCTGCGTATAATACACCAGTAGGAAAACGACCAGGTACAAGGCTAGCAGGAAAGTTGCGGCATAAATGCTGCCTCGCAACAGTTTATTCAGGTAAAACTTTTGCGTAAATTCATTAACTTTTGAAATTAAAAGTTCGTAATTGCTGTTCATGAATTAGCTTGATGAAGCTTAAAGGTAGAGAATGAATCTTGGTTTTGATAGAATTAAAGATATAATAGTATTAAATTAACCTTGTGATCCCGTCTTTTGTAGCATTATATAAACCAATAGCATCATGACCAGTTCAATTTATGCCATAGCGATGGTAGCCCTATGTACAACAATCGGAATAAAAGCCCCTCTGATGGAAAATAAGATAACATGGAATAAAAACCCAGTGATTGCGCATCGTGGCGCCTGGAAGAAAAAGGGCTTGCCTGAAAACTCCATTGCTTCCTTAAAAGAAGCGATAAAGTTGGGCTGTTATGGTGCTGAATTTGATGTCCATATGACTATGGACAGCATTTTGGTGGTCAATCATGACCCTGACTTCCTGGGGATACCAATTGCGACATCAACTTATACGCAGTTGTTGGAAAAAAAGCTGAGTAATGGAGAAAGTATTCCTACTCTGGAGGCTTATTTAAAAGTCGGAAAGACGCAAAAAGGGACAAAGCTGATCCTGGAATTGAAACCGACAAAAAACCGCGCAGAATGGGACCTTCAAATGACCAGGAAAGCGGTGGCTATGGTACAACAAACTGGTGCAACCGCCTGGGTAGATTACATTAGTTTCAGTTACGCGATTGGGGAAGAAGTACTGGCTTTGCAACCAAATGCAAGAGTGGCTTACCTCAATGGGGATGCGACTTTAGAAAAGCTAAAAGCATCGGGTTTTGATGGGGCAGATTATCATTTCTCCGTCTATAAAAATGGCGACTGGTTTACAAAATCCAAAGCCCTTGGTTTGACCTTGAATGCATGGACGGTGAACACCCTGGAAGACATGAACTGGCTACTGGATCAGGACATCGAATTCATCACCACTAATGAACCTGAACGCTTATTTGAACTCCTTAAAACGAGAAAATAAAGACCCTTTATAACAAAAAAGCATCGCGATTGCTCGCGATGCTGTACAATTATGTTTTTAATAATCTAGATTACTTTAACATTAATCGCATTCAACCCTTTTTTACCGCTTTCAACATCGTATTCAACTTTGTCGTTTTCACGAATTTCATCGATAAGGCCTGTTGAATGTACAAAAATTTCGCTATCTCCGTTAGCCGGAACGATGAATCCGAAACCTTTAGTTACATTAAAAAATTTTACTGTTCCTTCTTGCATTGTATTATTTATTAATAAATTAAGTGTGCAATATACGGAATATATTTAATAATACACAGACCCTTCATTTTTTGATAAATGCAAATTTTAAGCGCTTTAACCCGTGTTTTTTTTACCTGAGATCCTCAGGTTTACCTCGCTGGAGTGTGGGATGCCCAGGGTCGTTCCTGGCTTGATCTTAAGTAGGTTTTGAAGGTAAACATTGATAATGGCCTCCAGTGTTTTTTTCCTTGGTTCATAATTTTCCGGGTCAGAAACACGGAACTTGCCTAGATACATTTTGCCCTTGGCATCAACGATTGCACTAAAATCATAGCCGAAGTCTTCATAAGCCTTGAAAATGTCTATTCTGTATTCTGGAAAGAGGTAATCATAAGCCTCCGTTTTGCCATTGATTCGATCTACGACACTCAACTTTTCAACCTTAATCATATCGCTCAAAGATTGAAAAACGACAGGTTGACGTCCTGCAAAAGCCAGCTTAACATCCGCAGGTTTTTGATTGGAGGCTGCAGTCAATTTCTGGATATACAAAGTATCCGCTTTCGTTGGTTTTTGTAAGGCTTCCGGTGTTGTTTTAAGGACATTTTGAATGTAATCTTCCGAATAATAGGTGATGTTCACATCCGACCGAATATCTTTTGCAATTTCCCTTTTTGTCACTTGTAAACGTTGCATCAGGACGCTATCCTTACTGATCTTTTTAATTCTAAACCATTCTTTTGCGAAGTTATAGACATCACCATGGTCATATTGAAGGAAAAACGTCTGCATTCTTTTTTTTTGCGGACTATAAGCCATGATAGAATCATTGGACTTAAACTGAATGATCCAGCTAGGTTCTTGTTGGAAACCCATTTCATTAAAAGATAAACCGGTACTGAAACGGCGCTTTACCTCATGGTACTTAATGCCTTTTATCGTGTCAAAAGACAATTCCCTCGCACGATTTCTTCTTTCTTGATTGGATTCGGCGTTACAGCTCAGAAAAATACTAATGGCAACTAATACGGTATAAACGAGCTTTTTGGACATGCTTGAAAATAATGGTCTTGGATTAAATCTGGAGACAAAGTTATAAGAATCAACAGATTTTATATTCTTTGTTTAAGTTTAATGACCCGAATGCGAAGGTCGCCTTTCCTCAGAATGGTTACAATGACAGTTTTATCGTCTCCGTCTCGGAAAACCTTGTTCATCTCTGTTAAGGAATAATTGCTGGCTGGGACGAAATTCAAGTACACAATTTCATCATCTGCTTCTAATCCGCCTTCTTCTGCTGGTGAATTGGGCTCTATTCTACCAATAAAAAAACGCTTGTGCTGGTTGTCTTCCATGAAAATCTCCATTCCAGCCATATCATGTTGAAATGGGCGTTTAAAATTCCCGTTTTTTCTCAAATACATCGCCCCATCTTCGTAATCCATAGTAATGTCAAAACGGCTGAGAATATCCGCACCCAGGTTTCCATTTCGATCATTGACCAATACTTTTGCTGCAACTTCCTCGTATTTTGGATAAGAACTGAGTACGTTTTTCAGTTCAAAAGAGCCAACCTTTATCGAGGGAAGTCTGCCGATATGACCACTGATTGGGCCACCTAATCCAACGCCCAGATTGGCTAAAATGGAAACAGGGGGTAGAGGAAAGGGATTTTTATTTAGAATTTCCAGTGAGATCGCATGACTGGCACCATTGTCTACCAGCACTTTTAAGATTAAAGTGCCAAGCTCCGGTGATTCAATTTGTATTTTTGTATAGGGTTTGTCGTTGATCATTTCTAAAGGAATCCGTTCTCCTTTGATTTTTTTACCATGAGAGGGCAGGTAGAAAATGATTCTTTTAGCAGAGTATTTCAGTTCTACAATGAAACTTTTGAAGAAATGATAGCCCAATAGCCCATGAACAGGCATTCCTACAAAACTTGACAGTCGAAATAAATCCTCTTTTAATAAGGCTGTAGGGACGTGATCCATGCTGGCTTTACCAACGCGGGCATGAATCGAACTGGAAACATACGCTTCAATTTCGTTTCCTTTACCTAAACCTGCGATTTTTATCGTACGTAAATCCTTAATCTTTAAACTGTCGGTAATACTTGGATCAGAAATGATCATCGGACCAACACCAGTGTCTAAAATGAAGTTAAATGGTCCTTTTTCATTAATTAAAACCGGAATAATGATCAGATTTTTCACCAGAATCATATTGATGGCATCTTTCTTTCTGTTATTTGAAAACTCAAAATTCTGGGCATAGCCCACGTTTATGGTCAGCGCGACAATAGAGAGTAGCAGCAGGGATTTTACCCGTATGAATTTTATCGTGTATGCAACGCATTTCATAAAACTAATTTAATAAATTAGTACATAGGATGAATTGAATTAAGGATAAATACAAAGTTTATTTTTTTAATAAAGTCAACGGGTTAAAGTAAGCTCCATAAATGGGCAAAAAACCAGGACATCTGTTTGATTAATAGCTGTATTTTTATCCGTTTTAAAAAAGAAATAACTGTTGCAGCCAGATGGAAGCCTGATTAATGATTTGGTTGCATCATTACTTAAATATCGGAAGATTTATAACCACTTATATGATCAAAATGAAACGCTTGTTATTTTTATTCCTGCTATTGGTCGCTAGTTATGGTCTGCAGGCTCAAACTACAAAGATCTGGATAGTCAGACACGGGGAAAAGAACCTGGAAAACCCAGAAGATAAAGATCCGCCTTTAAGCTCGGCAGGTGAAACGCGGGCAATTGAATTGGCCAAATACCTGAAGGGAAATAAAATGGCGGCCTTATTCAGTACCGATTACAAAAGAACCAGAGGAACATTAGCTCCTTTGGCTGCTGCACAGCATTTACCTTTGCAATTGTATAAATCTACGGCCTACAAAGCGCTCGCAGATACTATTTTAAATAACTATAAAGGGAAAAATATCGTCATTTGTGGGCATTCCAACCGGCTTTTAGGAATTATTTCGGCCTTTAATGGCTCCAGTACTTTAAAAGAGATTACGGAGGATGAATACAGCCATATCTTTCTGATAGAGATCAAGGGCGATCGTGTCAAGCTAAAAGAAGGACATTACGGCAAATTATAATTTTTCAAAGGGGATATCCAATAAATCATAGTTTCTATAGTCTTGAAAATCAAAATGCCACCACTCATTTGATAATACCCGAAAACCATGGTCCTGCATAACCTGAATCAATAGGTTCCGGTTTTTTAGAATGGCGACTGGGAGCAGCTTATAATTGGCTGCTGCCAGTGGCGAAAAGCTATCATACGGAGTGGGCATTTCCAGCTCTTTCCCGCTTTTGGTTTCTATGAGGGTAAGGTCTATTGCGCAGCCCCTGTTGTGTCTGGAACCTACATTTGGATGGGCCACAAAGCTCTTGTTGCTGGCTTTGTGGTACAGCATTTTTGTGGCCGTATATGGTCGGTAAGCGTCGTATATTTTTAGAGCATAGCCCTTTTTGTTCAGGACTGCCTGTACCTTTTTCAGTTGCGTTACTACCGGTCTTCTTGCAAAAGCGCGGGCTTGTTTATAAACTGCAAGCTTCATAAAGTTGTTCCTGGTCGCATATCGAATATCTAGCAAGATACCAGGGATTTCTTTTTTAAGCTCCAGTAACTCCTGATTTGGATGACGCTGATAAGCTTGCTGGTAGGCTGCAAAACTGCTGACTACCTTTATTGGTTTTCGAATTGTTTTCTTTTCAGGAAGCTGCTCTTGAAAAAAGAACGAAATCCACAAAAACATAGCAATGGATTGGATCATCTATTATTGATTGGAAACCACTAGCAGTTCAATATCCTTATAGGGGAGGTTAAACATGCTGGCCAGGTCTTTATTAGTGAGGTGTCCCTGATATATATATAATGCTTCTCTAATTCCGGGTTTACTCCAAATCACACCGGTAAGGCCACCGAGGTCGCCGAGGTCGAGCAAGATTGGTGCAAAAATATTGGTGAGTGCATATGAGGCAGTTCTTGGAACACGTGATGCAATATTTGGAACACAGTAGTGAATGACCTCATGTTTTCTAAATACCGGATTGCTATGGTTCGTCACTTCTGAAGTTTCGAAGCAACCGCCCTGGTCAATGCTCACATCAATCACCACTGAGTTCGGTTTCATTCGCATTACCATCTCCTCCATGACAATACAAGGGCTTCTGCCGTGATTTGCCCGAATGGCGCCGATTACGACATCACAGGTTGTAATTGCCTTGCTCAGAACGATAGGTTGCATCACAGAAGTGAAGACCCTGCTCCCTAAGTTATTTTGAAGCCTTCTAAGGCGATAGAGTGAGCTATCGAACACTTTTACTTCCGCGCCTAGAGATAGTGCCGTACGCGCGGCGTATTCTCCGACCGTTCCAGCCCCTAAAATGACAATTTCGGTTGGAGGGACTCCGGTAAAGCCGCCAAGCATCAAACCTTTGCCTCCGGTTGCGGAACTCAAATATTCTGCAGCGATAAATATGGACGTTGCACCAACGATTTCGCTCATTGCCCTCACCACACTTAAAATCCCACCTTCATCTCGAAGATTTTCAAAACAGAGGGCGTTGATCTTTTTATTCAATAATGCTTTCAGGTAATTTTCTTTTAGTCCACCCATTTGAAGTGCAGAGATTAGCGTTTGCCCTTTGTGCATCATCGCGATCTCTTCCAATGTTGGGGGTGCTATCTTGACCAGAATATCGGCCTCAAACACACTTTTCTTATGAAATGAAATGGTAGCACCCTGTTCACTATAGTCGTTGTCGGAGAAATTAGCTCCAATTCCTGCACCACTTTCAATAATCACCCGATGGCCGTTATTGATTAATAATGCAACAGATAATGGTGTCAGTGCGATCCTGTTCTCTTGAAATGAAATTTCTTTTGGAATGCCAATATAAAGACTGTTGGTTTTTTTGTTGGTTTCCGACATAGTCTCTTTGGGCTGTATCAGTCCTTTTTGAGCAATAGATGCCATTCCTTCCCGTAATCCTGTAGCCATTTTATTTATAGATATTTGATCTGAAATTAAGCAAAATACCTGAAAATAAGTGTACTTGGAATTTAAATTCTGGAAATTGACAGTAATCTTTCCGTTTCTCCGGGGGCAGTAATTTCAATTTTAACATAATGCTCTGGCAAGAGTTCTTCCACTTTCTCCGGCCATTCAATCAAGCAGATATGGTCTGAATAAAAATATTCTTCGTAACCAATATCGTAGGCTTCCTGAAGATTTTTGATCCTGTAAAAATCAAAATGATAAATGATGCGTCCGTTGCCATCATATTCATTGACAATTGAAAAAGTAGGACTAGAAACCACTTCCGTAACGCCTAATGCTTTGGCTAAGGCTTTGATAAAAGTCGTTTTTCCAGCACCCATTTCTCCCTCAATGATAAAAATGCGCTCATTTTGAGCAAATTCAAGTACTTTTTGAGCCGCCTGATCCAGGCCAGCTAAATTTTTAACCTCAATTTTCATTGGCTTATTATTGTTTTTTATCTATGCTGAAGCTTCATTAAACCATGCTGTTGCTTTAAAAAAAAGGTTGCAATTAAAAGGTTCAATCAAATGAAATTGTCTTGCTCCAGGCAGCCAAAAATAAGCAATAATTATAGTGATCTACAAAAATGCGAATAGAATGGAAGTAGATCGGCCAGGGAATTGTGTCTAAGAGGAGGGCTGTTCCCGGTTTTTCTGCCTGGTATTAGGGAGCAGAGCCTAGCAAACCCCTAGCAGTCCTCTAACAAGTCCCGAGGAGTACCCTCATGGCTTAGCCCACTGTTGGTAGTCTACCTGATTTCTTTTCAGGTAGACTGCCAATGTAAGTGCAAGATGTAATATGGACTATTTAGAGCTATAAGTAGCTACTGGAATGATCATTTCTTCCAATGAGATTCCTCCATGCTGGAAGCTTTCATTATAGTAGTTTACAAACTGATTGTAATTGTTTTGATAAACAAAATAACGGTCTTCTTTTGCAAAGATATAATTGGAGCTAATGTTGATTTTTGGCAACTGTGCTTCATGTGGATTCTTAATCAAGAACACCTCTTTGGCGTTATAATTCAAGTTTCTGCCTTGTTTATAGCGTAAGTTCGTATTTGTATTTCGATCTCCGATCACTTTACTCGCATGTTTTACACGGATCGTTCCATGATCTGTTGTAATCACTAATTTCACCTTTTTCTGAGCCAGTTTTTTCAGCAATTCCATCAAAGGAGAGTGTTCAAACCAGGAAAGGGTAAGAGAACGGTAGGCCGCATCATCATTCGCCAGCTCACGGATCATTTGCATGTCTGTGCGGGCATGGGATAGCATGTCTACAAAGTTATAGACGATCGCATTAAAATCGTTCTGCAACAGGTTATTCACCTGCTCATTCAAAGCCTTCCCTTCGTCGTAAGTAAGGATCTTATGGTAACTATGTTTGCAATCTTTTCTGAGGGTTCTTTTGATGTTTTCCGTTAGGAAAGCACCTTCATGTAAGTTTTTACCACCTTCATCATCGTCATTTTGCCAGAGCTTAGGGAAGCGTTTCTCCATTTCTAAAGGCATTAAGCCTGAGAAAATCGAATTTCTCGCGTATTGTGTCGCTGTAGGCAGAATACTCGAATAGGTATCTTCTTCCTCCAGGCGGAAATGTTCTGTAATTAAAGGATTGATGATTTTCCACTGATCATAACGTAAATTGTCAATCAGGATGAAAAATACTGGAACATTATTGTCATTAATAAGTGGAAAAGCTTTTCTTTTCAATAGCTCATTAGAAAGTAAAGGCGCTTTCTCTTTGCCATTTACCCAACCCAGATAATGGTCTTCAATGAATTTAGAAAACTGTGCATTGGCCTCTGACTTTTGCATGGTCAGGATCTCGTGCATCTGTGGATCATCCAGTTTTTCCAGCTCCAGTTCCCAGAATACAAGCTTCTTATAGACTTCTACCCACTCTTCATAACTTAACTTGTCATTCAGGGTCATGCCAAGTCTGCGGAAATCTTGCTGATAAGCCATAGATGTCTTTTCGCTGACTAACCGCTTATTGTCAATGATCTTTTTAATGGTCAATAATACCTGTTTTGGGTTCACTGGCTTGATCAGATAGTCATCGATTTTTGAACCAATCGCATCCTCCATTAAGTTTTCTTCTTCACTTTTGGTGATCAATACTACTGGTACATCATTTCTGATGTTCTTGATAGCAGTAAGGGTTTCCAATCCGGTAAGGCCCGGCATATTTTCATCTAAAAACACCAGGTCAAAGTGTTCTTTACCAAAGGCTTCCAGCGCGTCATTGCCATTGGTAAAGGTGGTCACATGGTATCCTTTTTCGTTTAGTAATAGTATATGTGGTTTTAATAAGTTGATCTCATCGTCGGCCCATAAAATTTTGGTTTCCTGCATTGCTGTACTTATATAAAATAAAATTAAATCTTTCAAAAAAGAATTTCTCTTTCTTAGTATGGATAAAAATAGCAATTTTTGTACCGTATAATTTTATTTGTAAGGATTGAACAAAAAGAAAATCATAAATGACCCGGTCTATGGCTTCATAAATATCCCCTCTGAAATTGTGTTTGACTTGATCTCACACCCATATTTTCAGCGGTTAAGGTATATTAAGCAATTGGGGATGACCCATTTGGTGTACCCAGGAGCCCTGCACACCAGGTTTCATCATGCGCTAGGCGCAATGCATTTAATGAGCCTCGCTTTGGAAATCCTTAAAAGTAAACGCCAGACCATCAGTCAGGAAGAAGAAGAAGCGGCTACAATTGCCATTCTTTTACATGACATTGGGCATGGGCCTTTTTCTCATGCACTGGAGCATACGCTCGTGAACGGCGTTCATCATGAAACCATTTCTATGTTGATCATGGAAAAGTTGAATGAGGAATTTGGAGGCCGTTTAACCATGGCAATTAACATTTTTAAAGGCGATTACCCTAAAAAATTCCTGCCGCAGCTGGTTTCCGGCCAATTGGACCTGGACCGGATGGACTACCTGAACCGTGATAGCTTTTTTACCGGAGTAAGCGAAGGGGTGATCAGTTTCGATCGCATCATCAAAATGTTCAACGTATTGGATGGGGAATTGGTGATCGAAGAAAAGGGAATGTATTCCATTGAAAACTTTTTGATTGCCCGTAGACTGATGTATTGGCAGGTATACCTTCATAAAACAGTAGTTGCCGGAGAATACCTTTTGGTTAAAATACTGGAACGTGCGAAGGAGCTTTCTGCCAATGGCGAAACCCTTTTTGCGACTCCAGCCTTACAGCATTTCCTGAAAAATGATGTCAATAAAGCCGATTTCTTAAATGATGAGGTTCATTTACAAGCATTTTTCAAGCTGGATGACCAGGATATTGTGGCTTCGGTAAAGGTTTGGACAGAATATACTGATCCGATTTTAGCGCAATTATGCCTCATGTTTATCCGCCGTAACTTATATAAAGTGGAGATCAGCACGGAGGCGCCAGATCCAATACGCGTCCAAAAGCTTAAAGATGAAATCGCCGAAAGGTTACAGCTCAACGCCGCGGAAGTCGGTTATTTTGTCTTCACAGATCAGATAGAAAACCGCGCCTATAACGCAGGAAGCGGGAATATCAATATTCTGATGAAGAATAATACCATTATTGACATTGCAAAAGCATCGGATTTATCTAATTTAGAATCTTTGGATAAGACGGTAACCAAACACATACTATGCTATCCCAGAATGATTTAGCATTTTTTAACAAAATAATTAATTTTTAATCCCGTTTTTAGATTTTACAAAAATAACCTAAATAGGTTTATTTGTTCATATCAATTTAACACTTAACTTTGTACGATGCAATTTACTGCCAAGCAGATAAGCGAATTTATAGATGGCACCATTGAAGGCGATGAAAATGCTAAGGTATCAGAACTTTCTAAGATAGAAAATGGAACTGCTGGGTCTTTGTGTTTTTTATCTAATCCCAAATATGAAAACTATTTATACTCCACGAAGGCCTCTGTAGTCATCGTAGGGAATGATTTTTTTCCATCTCAGCCCATAGAAAGCACTTTAATTAAAGTAGCTGATCCTTATAGTGCATTCTCAATTTTACTAGAGAAATACAATGAGGTGATCAACCAAATGAACACACAGTCTGGTATAGAGCAACCTTCTTTCATCCATCCTTCCGCTAAAATTGGTAAGAATGTATTTATTGCAGCTTTCAGTTATATCGCTGAAAATGTGGTGATTGGTGATGATACCAAGATCCAGGCACAGGTATATGTGGGGGCGGATACCCAAATTGGAAACAACTGCCAGATTTTTCCTGGCGTAAAAATATACAACCGTTCCGTACTCGGAAACAATATTGTCATTCATAGCAATACCGTAATTGGTAGTGACGGTTTTGGCTTTGCGCCACAACCGGATGGGACGTATTCGAAGATTGCACAGATTGGGAATGTGGTGATTGAAGACGACGTCGAAATTGGTGCAAATACGGCGATAGACCGTGCTACAATGGGCTCTACTTTCATTAGAAAAGGAGTGAAACTGGACAATCTGATTCAAATCGCACACAATGTAGACATGGGTGCGCACACCGTAGTTGCAGCACAAACAGGTGTTTCTGGAAGCACGAAAGTTGGGGAAAACTCTGTTATTGGCGGTCAAGTGGGGATAGCCGGTCACCTGACCCTTGCAAAAGGAACTCAGATCGGTGCCCAGGCAGGAATAAACTTCAATACCACCACCGAATTTAAACAATGGCACGGTAGTCCTGCACAGCCTTTAAGAGATTGGATGAGGGCTTCAGTAATCTTTAAACAACTGCCAACCGTTGAAAAACGAATCATGGCATTAGAAAATACAATTTCAGAACTAAAAGCATTAATTGAACAAAACAGCACAATAGCAAAATAATGAATGTGAAGCAAAAAACCATAAAAGGCGAAGTTTCTGTATCAGGCGTAGGTCTGCATACCGGGGCAAATGTGACGCTTACTTTTTGTCCGGCACCAGAAAATCACGGATTTAAATTTCAAAGAACCGATTTACCGGGTAGCCCGATTGTTGATGCTGATTGTGACAACGTTACAGACACTGCAAGAGGAACAACGATTACTCAAAACGGCGCAAGTATCAGTACTGTAGAGCATGTAATGGCTTCTTTAGTAGGTATGGACCTGGATAACGTGTTGATTAAACTGGATGGCCCTGAAACGCCAATCATGGATGGTAGCGCAATTATGTTCCTGGAAGCACTGGAAAGTGTAGGTGCCCAGTTGCAAAGCGTTGATCGCGAATATTTCTCGATTCCTCATAACATTACTTATACCGAGCCGGATAGAAAAGTTGAAATTGTGGCCATGCCATTAGATGATTACAGGTTTACTTGTATGATCGACTATAATTCTCCTGTATTGGGTAGTCAGCATGCCGGTATATCGAGCATCGCAGAATTTAAAAAGGAAATTGCTTCCTGCAGAACCTTCTGTTTTCTTCACGAATTGGAATACCAACTTCAAAACAACCTGATTAAAGGGGGAGATTTGAACAATGCCATCGTGATCGTGGATAAAGAAGTGACTAAAGAAGAGTTAGACCACCTGGCAACGATCTTCAACAGAAGCGCTATAGAAGTGGCTCCTCAGGGCATTTTAAATAATATGGAATTGCGGTACCAAAATGAGCCTGCAAGACATAAATTATTGGATATGATCGGCGACCTTGCCTTGGTAGGGGTGCATTTAAAAGGTCATATCATGGCTGCACGTCCCGGACATGCTGCCAACGTGGCTTTTGCTAAGAAAATCAAAGCAGCCATTAAAAAAGAGAAAAATAAAAAAGTGCAGCATATCTATGATCCATCTGTAAAACCATTATATGATGTGGTTCAGATTATGGAAATTCTGCCACATAGACAACCATTCCTATTTATCGATAAAATTCTGGAATTGTCTAAAACACACGTGGTTGGTGTTAAAAATGTAACGATGAACGAAGAGTTCTTTAAAGGACACTTCCCTGGGGCACCGGTATTTCCGGGCGTAATCCAGATCGAAGCAATGGCGCAAACCGGTGGAATTTTAGTATTAAGTACCGTTGAAGATCCAAGAAATTACCTGACTTTGTTTTTGAAAATTGACAATGTACGTTTTAGAGCCCAGGTATCTCCTGGTGATACAATCGTGTTCAGATGTGACTTAATGGAGCCCATCAGAAGGGGCATCGCTCAAATGAAAGGTGTCGGCATGGTAGGTGGTAAAGTTGTTGTGGAAGCAGAGATGATGGCCCAAATTGTTAAAGTAAAAGAAAGCGAAACCGTATCATGATACAACCCTTAGCGTATATTCATCCGCAGGCAAAAATTGCCGATAATGTAGTAATTGAGCCTTTTGCAGTGATACACAAGGATGTAGAAATTGGGGAAGGAACCTGGATCGGTTCTAATGTGGTCATCATGGATGGCGCAAGAATTGGTAAAAATTGTAGAGTTTTTCCAGGGTCAGTGATCTCTGGAGTACCTCAGGATCTGAAATTTGCAGGGGAAGTAACCACTGCAGAAATTGGCGACAATACCACGATCAGAGAGTGTGTAACCATCAATAGAGGAACAAAAGACAAATGGAAAACTGTAATTGGCAGCAACTGTTTGATTCAGGCGTATTCTCACATCGCTCACGATTGTGAGGTTGGTGACCACTGTATCTTTTCCAACAGCACTACCCTTGCGGGACACATCACCATTGGTGATTATGTAGTTCTTGCAGGTTTAGTAGCGATTCATCAGTTTGTAAAAGTTGGTTCTCATGCCTTTGTAACCGGTGGTTCATTGGTGAGAAAAGATGTACCTCCATATGTGAAAGCTGCGCGTGAGCCACTTTCTTATGCAGGTATCAACTCTGTTGGTTTAAGAAGAAGAGGATTTTCTTCAGAACAAATCAATGAAATTCAAGAGATCTACCGTGTGCTATTTGTGAAACATAACAATGTAAGTAAAGCATTAGATATGATCGAAGCAGAATTTGCACCAACAGAAATCAGAGACGAAATCTTGGAATTCATCAGAAACTCGAACAGAGGAGTGATGAAAGGATTTGGCTCTGGTAGCTAATAATTATTGATGAAAATCAGCTTAGATAAGGCCGGTAGGCGGTTTAACCAGGAGTGGATCTTTCGTAATGTCAATTATGAATTTGAAGCCCCGGGCAGTTATGCGATCCTTGGACCCAATGGTTCAGGAAAGTCCACCTTATTGAGCATGATTCTCGGCAATTTATCTCCTTCTGAAGGCAAAATCAGCTATCAGAAGGAGAAAATCGTTCCGGTAGAAAACATCTACCAACACCTCAGCTTTGCAGCGCCATACCTCGATTTAATCGAAGAATTTACGCTGGAAGAAACAATAGACTTTCATTTCAAATTTAAAGGGCTGTACAAGGACATGACCCGGGAAGGGGTGTTATCGCTGCTGGGACTGGAGAAGTCGCAGGATAAGGCTTTAAAATACTTCTCTTCGGGAATGAAACAGCGTACTAAACTGGCCCTGGCCTTCTGTACGGATACCCCAATCTTACTTTTAGATGAGCCAACGTCTAATCTGGATCAGCAGGGCGTAGACTGGTATCTGAGCTTAATCGCCAACTTCACCGATCAAAGATTAGTCATAGTAGGGTCAAATCAGGAGGTCGAGTATTCATTTTGCCAGCATTTCATTCAGGTAACTGACTATAAATAATGTAACATTTTCATTTTTTTTCGCCCTTGAATGGCGTTTAAACGATGAAAAGCGCATAAATAAATATTTTTTTAAAATACTATTGTGAGATTCAAAAATAGTATCTACCTTTGCAGAACGAAATAAGGGCCGGGCAGCCGATCAGTATTTCAGATAAAAATGCAAAATATAAAGATCCTTAACGGAGAATATATATAAAGAGTAAAATAAGAATTTTCATAGTTTAGTTTTAGGTTTAGGTTGATTGTGGCTTCGGAGTGGTTCCCGAAGCCATCTTTTTTTACAAGGTTTTTTCGTAGCTTAAGCTTTTATAGCCGCTGAAAAATACTGGAATCAGCAATAGCAATCATGGATAAAGCTCAGATCAGAAAACGTATTTTGCCCATCAGAAAGGGATTAACTCCCGAAATTGTACAACAACTCAGCGAAAAGCTTCTTGAACAGTTTAAACTGTTAGACCTGTCTCAGGTAAAGACTCTCCATATTTTTTTGCCCATTAAATCCCAGAATGAACCGGATACTTTTTTGATCATTGATTGGTTGAAGAAACACCATCCGGTGATTAAAATCGTCGTTCCAAGAGCTGATTTTGAAACTTCTCTAATGACACACCATTATTTTGAGGGTCTGGACGATTTGGAACTCAATGCGTACCAAATTCTGGAGCCTGCAAAGGCGAAGATTCATACAGGAGAAATAGAAATGGTGATTGTGCCCTTAATTGCATTTGATAAGAAGGGATACCGTGTGGGTTATGGAAAAGGTTTTTACGACCGGTTCCTGCAAGGGATAGTAACAGAGAAGATAGGTTTGTCTTTGTTGGATGAATTGGTCGAGATCGACAATGTAAACGAGCATGATGTGCAACTCGATAAATGTATTACACCCGATAAAACCTATATTTTTCCGGTTTTAGATTAGCGCTTGTGCTTTCAGGAAATCACTGATGAGGTAAGCTATGGTTTTTGCCGTCGAGGTACTTGTCCTGCCATCGGCCATTTGGGTAGCGCCTTCACAAACGTGCATATAAGCGAACTTCTTTTTTGATTGAAGGATTATCTTCCTGAGATCGTTGATCTGGAACCCTGAGGGCGTAAATGCACTGGAAAGGACGTTTTCTATGCAGTCGAGATCTATTTCTAGTCCCGTTGAGTTATTTAACTGCGTCATTAAGGGCTGTAGGGCATCTTGATAAGTCCCGCCGTTGCTTAAAAGCTCATCGAAGAATACCGCATTTATCTTCGGATTTCCTGCGATTTCAGCTAAAATAGCACTGTTATTATAGTTTTGATGTAGGCCAAAAATCGCGTATTGATCCAGAAATCCATCTTTGAGGGCATAGCTGAAGCCATTGCCACTGTGTCTGCCTTGGCTCGGACGCAGGTCGGCATGCGCGTCTATGTTCAATACATTCATTGGTTTTTTGAAGCCCAATGCACAGCCTTTAAGGATTGGGTAGGCATTGTTGTGTCCTCCACCAATAATGATTGGTGTTTTTCCGGCTTCAATAATCTTTTGAATGACCGGATATACCGCTTCGTCAATTTGCTCAACGGCATTTTCCAAGTCTTTAACCTGGGTAGATACGGGATCTATGAAGTTAAAATGGCCCAAGACCATTAATTCGCTACCCTTTAGAAAATCGGTGCTTTGGATGTTGAGCAAGGCTTTTAGGGCAGGTAGCCAGGCTGTAGCTGCACCTGCAATACCATGATTGGCGCGAACTCCGATATCTTCCGGGATGCCCAGCAATACAAAAGTAGCGGGACTGTTTTTTAACTGCTCCCAGCTGCTGAAAATCTGAACTTGTTCCCCAAGCTTTACTTCTCCAGGTCTTTGGGTAACCAAGGCGGAGATCGCTGCTTTTTCATAAATATGTAGGACTTCCATTATTGGATTTTACCGTTTAGAATGATGGTTTTTATCTGTGATTGTCCGAAGCTATAAGGCAAAAAGGCCAGGGAAGATATTTTTCTGGTGAGGATCAGATTCGCTTTTTTTCCTTTTGTAATGCTGCCGGTTGTAGCACTCAGTTCCATTGCCGCGGCTCCGTTTAAGCTGCAGGCATTAATGGCTTCTTCAGGGAGCATTTTCAATTTGATACAGCCTAATGACAACACAAAATTCATATTTCCGGAAGGGGTTGAGCCCGGGTTATAATCACTGGCGAGTGCCACAGGAGCATTTGCCTGAATTAAAGCACGTGCATTTGCAAATGGGATGCCTAGGTAGAAGGAGCAGGAAGGCAATAGGGTGGCGATCGTAATGCCGGTAGTTAATGCCGCAATTGCAGCCTCGTCTGTGGCTTCTAAATGGTCTACAGAAATGGCCTGATGCTTTACACCAATCTGTACGCCTCCGGAAACGGAAAGCTGATTGGCATGAATCTTTGGCTTCAGTCCATATTTAGCGGCTGCATTGAGCAGTTGGTCAGTCTCTGCGACAGAGAAAAATCCTTTTTCACAAAATACGTCCATATAATCTGCCAGGCCTTCTGCTGCAATTTGGGGCAGCATTTGGTCGATGATTAGGGAAATATAACCTTGATGATCGTTTTTATAAGCAAGAGGGAAGGCATGTGCAGCTAAAAAACTGGCCTTTACCGGGATCGGGAAACTTTCTTTTAGCCTGCGAATGACCCTCAGCATTTTCAATTCGCTGGCCACAGATAATCCGTAACCGCTTTTGACCTCAATAGCACCGGTGCCTTGTCTGATCATGTCGTTTAAGCGAATGGCAGCGGCCTGGAAAAGTGCTTCTTCTGAGGCCAATTGCATTTTTGCTGCGGAATTTAAGATGCCACCTCCCGCAGCAGCAATTTCTTCGTAGGTTTTTCCTGCAATTTTCATGACGAATTCCTCCTCCCTGGGGGCGGCGAAAACGATATGAGAATGAGAATCACACCAGGAAGGCAACACATAGCCATCTTCCGCAGATATTGTCTCCAGGTCGTTAGGCAGTTGTACCGGTAGCGTATCCATGGTTCCAAAATCACTAATCAGTCCGTTTTCGCAAAGGAGCCAGGCGTTTTCCAGTAAGGGAAGTTTCGCCATTTCTGCACCTCTGAGCATCAACAATCCTTCCGGATGTAAGCCAACAAGGGTCCCAATATGGGTGATGAGTAATGAAGCCATGATTTAAGGGTTTAATTCTAACATCACCGGACAATGGTCAGAATGAACAGCATCGGCTAAAATAGTCACGTTTTTTAGTCTTTCCAACATCGGTTTGCTGGCCAGGTGATAATCGATACGCCAACCCAGGTTCTTTCCTCTGGAACCCGCTCTGAAACTCCACCAGGTATAATGGTGTGGGTCTTTGTTGAAATGTCTGAAAGTATCTATAAAGCCATTGGTCAGAAACATTTCCATCCACTCTCTTTCTTCAGGTAAAAATCCGGAAGAGTTTGCATTGGACTTCGGATTATGAATGTCAATAGCGGTATGGCAAATGTTATAATCTCCTGAAATGATCAGATTTGGGTATTCTTTGCGCAGCTCTCCAATGTATTGGTCAAAGAAACGCATGAATTCGTACTTTTTAACCTGTCTCTCGTCTCCACTGGAGCCGGATGGCAAGTAGACACTCATTAAAGAGAAAGTGTCAAAATCAGCCCTGATAATGCGTCCTTCTTTGTCGATCCATTCTTCTCCACAACCATATTCTATATGATTAGGCTTGATTTTGGTTAAAATAGCCACACCACTGTATCCTTTTTTCTCTGCCGGAAACCAGTAATGGTGGTACCCTAGCTGTTCAATTAAAGTAAGGATTTCTGGGATCTGGATAGGCAAAGCTTTCACTTCTTGTAAGCAAACCATGTCGGCATCGGTAGATTGTAGCCAGCCAATGAAGTTTTTAGTAGTGGCAGAACGTATGCCGTTGACGTTATATGAAATGATTTTCATCAGAGTTGTTTTGTTTTTAATACTTAACGCTTTGTTTTTTTATGCTGCCGGAACGCTATTTTGTTGTTGTTCCTTTATTTTCATTTCTTTCTCCAGTTTCTTGGCTTCAGAACGCTTTAATACCGTGATGGTCATTTTCAGATCTACAGTCGGACGGTCGTTATTGTCGGTTGTAACAGCCGCAACCTGATCAATCAGGTCGATTCCTTTAACGACTTCTCCATAAACGGTATAACTGCGGTCCAGGTGTGGCACACCTCCGATGGTTTTATAAACTTCGCGTTGGTACGTCGGAATTTTGGCTTTTAACCGGTTGGTTTCGGTCTTGTCTAATTCCTGATCATTAAACTTTCTTCCTTGTACCAGGTAAAACTGACTGCCACTGGATGCTTTCTCCGGATTGTTATCACGGGCCGCTGCGAGTACTCCTTTTTTATGAAATAAGCTATCCCGGAACTCCGCAGGGACGGTATAGCCTACACTTCCTTCTCCTAATTGTTCGCCTGGTTTTGCCTTTTTCGAATCCGGATCTCCGCCTTGAATCATGAAATCTTTGATCACCCTGTGGAACAACGTACCGTTATAAACGCCTTTCTTTGTTAGTTTTATAAAGTTATCGCGGTGTAAAGGTGTTTCATTATAGAGCATGATGATACATTCTCCGAGGTCAGTTTTTAATCTTACATATTTGTGTTTTGGTTTGGCTGCAAAGGCCGTGCTGAAACATAAGCACAGGATAAGTACGCAGAATTTCTTCATTATTTAGTCAAATTTAGGGCTAAGTTAAGGTAAATCTGCTTTATTAAAAGGGGCAGTCGTTTTCTCTCACAATTATGACTAATTTTGGGAAAAGATGAAATTGCGACAAAAACTTACATTGGGCCTATGTGCATTTTACCTGATCACTATGATTGGGTTTGCATTGAATATGCACTTTTGTGGGGGCAAGCTTTCTGAGGTTCGCTGGATAGAAACTGCAAGTTGCGGCGCCTGTAAAGCATCAGAAAAGAAACAGCAAGCTGGTGATTGTTGCAAGGACAAATCTATTGAGGCGAAAATCAAAGACAGCCATCAGGGAGGTACTAAAGTAAATCTTCCAACGGATTTCAGTTTGGAGATGTTATTTAGTCCGCTGATTTCAGAAGTTTTCCGCCAGTTGATGCCTACGCTATTCAGCAGAATAGAAAATAAGGCACCACCATTGTCCGCAATCCTATCCTTACACGCCTACAACTGCGTATTCAGAAATTAGACCAGGAATAATTTATTTTCCTTAGGACAAGCTTGTCCTGAGGGCTTTGACGCGTTTATATTTCGCCGTCAACGAGTTTATTTTTAGCACATAAATTATATCCATATGAATACCATTAAAAATCTAATCATACTATCTATTGTTTTAATCGCAGGAAAAGCATCTGCACAACAAATCACTACTGCTGAATTACAAGTTACCGGTTTAACCTGCTCAATGTGTTCTCAGGCAACTGAAAAATCTTTGAGAACCCTTGATTTTGTAGATGCAATTGAGCCGGATTTGAATAAAAACCTGTTTGCTATCACTTTCAAAAAGGACAAATCAGTGAATATTGATCAGATCAGAAAGAAAGTTGAAGATGCGGGTTTCTCTGTGGGAAATCTGACTGCCGTTTTCAATTTTAACAATACCAAAGTAGACGATAAAGGTCTGGCTACCGCTGGAACCAATGTTTACCAGTTTGTAAATCAAAAGAGTCAGACATTGAATGGTCCGGTAACGGCAACAGTAGTCGATAAAAACTTTATCTCTGGCGCTGCATTTAAGAAAAAATCTGCACAATTGAAGTCTGAGGCTTATACTAGCGGCTCTGGCTTGGTAAACGGTAAGCAAACACGTATTTATCACTTGAGCATTTAGTAGTAACGCATGAGGTTTCTTAAATTTTTAGTGGTTCCCATCGCTGTTGCGATAGGAACCACTGCTCAGGCACAGGAATTATACGTTTTTTCTGAACCTGCTAGTAATATGCCGGCAAAATCTGTAGGCTTTAGACTAACCAATGAAGGCAGGGTAAGTCCTGATTTCTCTATTAGAACTACCCCGGAACTGATGTTGGGTTTCAATAAAAATCTGATGGTGCATGCACAAGGCTTTTTGTCGAACATGGATGGCAGTTATAAGGCTGAAGGAGCAAGTTTGTACGCGAAATACAGGTTTCTTTCCATTGATGAAATGAAACGTCATTTCCGCGCAGCGGCATTTGGAAGGATCAGTACCAGCAGCAGGCCGACGTATTCGGAAGATATCAATCTGGAAGGAGATAATTCTGGTATTCAAGGGGGTGTTATTTTAACCCAATTGCTGCATAAACTGGCTTTATCGGCCACATTGAGCTATACAAAATCTTTTGAACGCGACAGTAAACAGGTGTTGGGTATGCCTCAGCCAAATCAAATGTTGGGATACAGCCTTTCTTCAGGATATCTGATGCTCCCTTTTGTTTATAAAAACTACAATCAGCCAAATTTCAACCTTTATTTTGAGGTGCTAGGGAAGACGAATCCTGAAAACGGAAGATCTTATGTGGATTTTGCACCTGCAGTTCAAATGATCATCAATAGTAGAACGCGTATAGATCTGGGATATCGGTTTGAAGTTGCAGGAAATGTAGCCAATCGTTACAACAAAAATATGTACATGGTTCGGGCGGAGTTTAACTTTTACAATGTGTTAAAATAATCCGCGAGCTGTATTTCTTATCATAGATCAACAATCTGCCTTTTTAATCGTTATACATTTGTAAATCATTAATATATAAAATTATGAAAAAGGTATTTTTACTGCTGGTTGTACTTTCTATCAGCGTTGCGTCTTTCGCACAAACTAAATGGACGGTTGATCCAATGCACTCTTTTGTGAACTTCTCTGTAGGTCATATGGGGATTTCATTTGTAGACGGCTCATTCAATAAATTTGATGGTACTATAGAAGCGGATAAGGTCGATTTTGTAAATGCTAAAGTGAAGTTTACAGTAGATGTAAATAGCATAGATAGTCGTGTGGAGCCTCGTGATAAGCATTTGAAATCTGATGATTTCTTTAATGCAGAGCAGTATCCTACCATGACTTTTGAAAGTACTTCTTTCAAAAAGCTAGCCGGAAAAAACTATGAATTGGCAGGTAAACTGACCATTCGAGATGTTACTAAAGACATAAAATTTAATGTGATTTTCGGTGGAACCCATACGGATGATAAAGGAACAACGAAAGCGGGGTTTGCTGCAAATACGACCGTTAACCGCCTGGATTATAACATCAAGTTTGATCCAACCGGAATGGGCGTAGCTAAAGACGTTAAAATCGCTTTAAACCTCGAGTTTGTTCAGGGAAAATAAGAACTTCCTATTATAATGGAACGATATTATTTCCTTAAATATTAGCGGATTATATTTTTAACAAGGGTAGCACATCAGGGAATAAATTCCCATCTGGGGGGCGCTACCCTTGTTTCTTACCGCTATCTCTGTTTTTCTCATTTCATCATCATGACAAACTTAAATCAATTCCGAATTTTTAGTCAACATTTACCTCTTCAGGATTACTTAATGCCCGTTTTATTCATGGGACACGGTTCTCCGATGAATGGTATTGAAGACAATGAGTTCAGTGCAAAATGGGCGGCGATGGCTCAGGATATCCCTGTTCCAACGGCAGTGATTGTGGTTTCCGCCCATTGGTTTACCAAAGGGACACACTTGACGGCTATGGATTTTCCAAGCACAATACATGATTTTGGCGGCTTTCCGCAGGATTTATTCGATGTGAAGTATCCCGCCCTGGGAAGTCCTGATCTGGCTATGGTAGCGAAAAAACTAATCCATAGTGTGGAGGTCGGATTGGACCACGATTGGGGGTTAGATCATGGTGCATGGACAGTATTAAGGCATATGTACCCATTGGCCAATATCCCGGTGGTTCAGCTCAGTATTGATTATACGAAAGATGCAAGGTTTCATTATGAACTTGCAAAAGAGCTTTATGAGCTTCGTAAAAAGGGAGTGCTAATCCTTGGAAGTGGGAATATGGTGCATAACCTAAGGATGATGAGTTGGGAAATGATCAACGGAGGAGGTTACGACTGGGCTTTAGAGATCAATGAGCAATTTAAACAGCTCATTTTAAATAACGATCATCAGCCTTTACAGGCCTATCAGACCTTAGGGAAGGCAGCAATGCTGGCCATTCCTACACCAGAACATTATTTGCCATTGATGTATACATTGGGGTTAAAGAATGAACAGGAAGGAGTGTCCCTTTTCAATGATAAGGCGGTTGGTGGCTCTTTAACCATGACTTCTGTAAGGATAGGTTAGACAATCCGGCTCAATTGCCTCTTTGTTTTCTGTGCTTACATTAGTTTTTTCAGCCATTTTAATACCCATCCTTTCTTTTCATAAGGAGGGTAAATGAGGCTGCTCATATCTAAACTGGATTGAAAAACTACAGCCCTTTCATGAGAGAAGGTTTTGAATCCAAACTGCCCGTGGCAACTGCCAAGACCGCTACCGTTTACTCCTCCAAAAGGTAGCTTAGGGTTGCTGATGTGGATCAATACATCGTTCACACAAGTTCCTCCGGCACTAGTGCTTTTGATAACCTGCTGGATCTGTTTTTTATGCTGACTAAAGATGTAGAGCGCCAAAGGTTTGTTCATTTTGTTGATCAGTGAAATGGCTTCCTCCAGTGTTTTATAAGGAATAATCGGCAGTATAGGGCCAAAAATCTCTTCTTTCATGATGCTTGCATTTTCCGGAAGCGATGTGAGTAGGGTAGGCATTATGGTTTGTGTAGCTTCGTCTCCCTTGCCTCCGTAAGGCATTTTGGCACCCTGATCTACTGCATCAGTGATTAAGGCTTCAATGCGCTTATAATGGCGTTTATTGATGATTTTAGCGTAACTGCCCAGGTTGATTTCCCCAGATTCAGTAAAGAACATTTTCTCAACTGCCGCTTTGTATTTTTCGATAAAGGCCTGTTGTAGGGACTCTGGAATCAGGATATAGTCTGGCGCAATACAAGTTTGACCAGCATTGGTGAGCTTTCCCCAGGCAATTTTTGAAGCTGCAATATCAAGGTTGGCAGTCTCATCTATGAGAGTAGGAGATTTGCCCCCTAGCTCCAGTGTAACAGAGGTCAGGTTTTTTGCCGCAGCTTCCATTACGATTTTTCCAACGGCAGTACTTCCTGTAAAAAAGATGTGATCAAAGGGGAGGCTCAATAGGTGCGTAGAGAGTGCTGCATCTCCCTCAAAACAACAAACTTCTGAATCGTCAAAGCACTCTTCGATCACCCGACAGATGATGGAGCTGGTTTCAGAACTTAGCTCTGAAGGTTTTAATATGGCACAATTCCCTGCTGCAATCGCAGAAATTAAGGGAGCCATCATCAGCTGAAAAGGGTAGTTCCAGGGCGAAATAATCAAACAAACGCCCTTTGGCTCATAATAAATCCTGTTTTTTGCCGTCAGTGCGGTAATGGTTTTTCCCACTTTTACAGGACGCATCCAACTGCTCAGGTTTTTAATCGCATAATCTATTTCACTGTAAATGAAAACGATTTCTGTAATGGCGGATTCAAACTCACTCTTCCTTAAATCGCTTTGTAAAGCTGCATAAATTTCTTTTTCATACTGCTCTATGCTGCTTTTTAAAGCATTTAATTTATTAATTCGTTGCGTCGCATTGCTGTTTCTAAGCGTATATTTATGCGCTTGCTGTGCTTTAAAAACGGAGTTAATAGTTTGTATCATAAATGCCGGCTAGATTTTGCTAATAAAAAAGGACCTTATTAAGGTTACTAAATATACAAAATGAAACGATCTTATACTCATATTGCTTTCTTCGCAGTTAAAAATTACCATCGGATTAAGAATATGATCTTGACGGGCTAAGGGGCGTAGAAACGCACTGTAAATAAACACGATAGAAGGATAAGGATGAAAAAAGGATTACTGGTTATTTTTGCAATCATTTTAGGCTATGTTGCGGGCTACAGTCAGACGCTCAAAACAGGCGTACTGGTGATCGGTAATGGGAGCAATGCACTTGGTGCTGGATTCCAGTCGGCCAATTCTGGTGTAAAAACGACCTTGATCATGGAAACTGAAGATTTTGATCTCCGTTTACCTGAAGGGAAGCAGCAGCGCATGGCTTCTGGGTTGGAATTACGCATTTTGAACCGCATAAGGGTAAACAGAGGGATTAAAGATAGCAGTAATGTGGAACTGGATCAGAAGAGTGTAAATGCGCTGATAAAAGTCTGGGCAGATAGCAACAAAAATTTAACGATCATTAGAAAGTCGGTATGGTCAAAATTGAAAAGATCCGGACGGGGCTGGACGCTTCAGTTAAATAACGGACAAAGCCTAAAAGCTGAAATGCTGGTCTATGCTGCTGCTCCGGAAAAGCTCAATGAGCCCTTGTTATCGAATAAAATGGAGGTAACCCAATGGAAAACGTTGGATTACAATAACCTCATTTATAGAACCAGCGTAGCTTCGAGTCTTGGAATGAATCAATCTAGTGCTAATTTTATCTCTTTATATGACCTATTGATTCCTGCTGAGTCTTCTCTGGTTTGGCTGAATCCGAAGCAGGAAAGTATTGCCGCTGGGCAGGCAGCAGGAGCAACCGCAGCATATCCTGTGTTCTTTAAACTGAAAGGCGGTAGTCCAAATTTAAAAGTGATTCAGGGTGAACTGATCAACCACCGCCTTTCCGTAATGCCATTCAACGATATTATGGTTACCGACAGCAGTTGGAAGGCTGTTCAATTTATTGGACTATCTGGTTTTCTCAAAGGGAGGCTTAGTAAGGGGGAACTGAGCTTTGATCCTGAACAAAAGGTGAGTACATCTGAAATTAAAGCGCCCATAAAAGAATTTTATTATAAAGCGCAGATCTGGTTTGACGATTATACAGCTCCTGAAATGACCATTGGGGCTACGTTGGATCTGGTTTGTAAGGTCGGAAATAAGGCTCCAGTGACCACCTTAGCAGAAGTAAAGAAAAGGTGGAAAACCCAATACCGGTTAAATACAGAGTTTGATTCTGAACGGAGCATCTCCCGAAGGGAATTCGCGATTTTGTTGCAGGAATATCTAAACCCTTTTAATGTAAATATTGACCCAACAGGGCGGGTGATTAGGTAATACCCCTCTGAACTACGAAAACAAACAAAATGAAAATATTATTTACCCTATTGTTACTTGCAGGTACTGTTGCTCAGGCACAACAAATTCCGACACTCAGTGTTGAAAAGATCATGCGCGATCAGAAATGGATCGGTGTGGCACCCACAAATTTTCGCTGGGCATCGGATAGTAAAACCTTGTTTTTTGACTGGAATCCTGAAAATAAAGAGAAATCCGAAGGTTATAAGGTGCATACAGCTTCTTTGAAAAGAGAAAGAGCTGAGGAGAAAATGAAAACTGCAGCTATAGGTGTAGATTATGTTTATTCAAATGATGGTTCATTAGGTGTCGTTGAAAAAGCAGGAGATATTTACTTATATCATCCAAAAACAAAGCTAGAGCAACGATTGACGCATACAATGGAAAGGGAAAGCAATCCTCGCTTTCTAAAAGACGGAGGACTAGTTTTTCAGCGTGGGGACAACCTGTACGTACTCAACCTGAAAAGTAATGAAACCCGCCAGCTGACGAATTTTATAAGAGGAAAAGCAAGTAATGGCCTGGATAAGAATAAGCCTTCTGTCCAGAATACCTGGTTAAAAGAGGACCAGACTGATCTTTTTGACATCATTAAGAAGAGAAATAAAGACTTAAAAACAACAAGCGGAAGATCTGGGAATGCCATTTCCGAAAAACCGGAGAAAGCACTAAGACCCATTTATCTGGAGGAAAAATTTCTGAGTAGTTTAACCTTAAGCCCAGATGCGAGGTATGTGAGTTATAAGCTGATCAGCCCAGCGGTTGGGGGGGTAAATACGATTGTTCCTAACTATATCACCGCTTCCGGATATACGGAAGATATCGCTGGGAGGACTAAGGTAGGAGAGCCCTTGCCAACGTATCGAAACTTTATTTATGATCAGCAACGCGATACAGTCTATCAGGTACATACAGCGCAAATTCCAGGGGTAAAGGACCTCCCGGACTATTTGAAGGACTACCCGAAGCAATTGGCCGAGCGTAAAAAGAAAAACGAAGACCGTCAGTTAAACCTGGACGGACCCTATTGGAATGAAGCTGGAACAGCCGCGGTCATGATCGCCGATGCGCTGGATAATAAGGACCTTTGGATCCTTAAACTGGACGCATCCACAGGAGACTTGAGCATTATCGACCGCCAAAGAGATGAAGCCTGGATTGGTGGTCCTGGAATTGGGAGGGGAAATATCGGATGGCTGGATCAAAACCGTTTCTATTTTCAAAGTGAAGCCAGCGGATACAGTCATTTGTACCTGGCAAACATCAGTACCGGTGCGAAGAAACAACTCACTTCTGGCAATTGGGAGGTACAAAAATTGCAGCTTTCTAAGGATAAGAAAACATTCTATATCAGTGCAAATAAAGACCATCCAGGAATCACTCATTTTTATAAATTGGACGTAAATGGCGGCCCATTGCTGCAATTAACTAGTATGAAAGGTGGAAATGAGGTAACGCTGTCTCCAGATGAAAAATGGCTTGCCATCAATCATTCTTATATGAATAAACCATGGGAGCTGTACATTCAGGCCAATAAACCGGGCGCTAAGGCTATTCAGGTGACCAATTCCAGTTCTGAAGAATTTAAAGCTTATCCATGGAGGGAGCCAGATCTGGTTTCATTTAAAAATCGTTACGGCGATGCAGTTTATGCAAGGGTTTATCCAACTAAAAACCCCCACCCAAATCGCCCCGCAGTTGTTTTTGTTCATGGCGCAGGCTATTTACAAAATGTGCATTATTGGTGGAGTCAGTATTCCAGGGAGTATATGTTCAACAATATGCTGGCAGATAATGGCTATACAGTAATCGATATTGATTATACGGCAAGTTCAGGTTATGGAAGGAATCATCGTACTGGTATCTACAGACACATGGGCGGAAAGGATTTAACCGATCAAGTAGATGGTGTGAAAATGCTGGTGGAGAAATACAATGTAAATCCAAAACATGTGGGGCTATATGGAGGCTCTTACGGCGGTTTTATCACTTTAATGGGCTTATTTAATGAATCGGATGTTTTTAGTAGTGGCGCAGCGCTAAGGTCGGTTACCGATTGGGCACATTACAACCATGGCTATACTTCCAATATTTTAAATGAGCCTTTTAATGATGAATTGGCCTACAAACGTAGCTCTCCAATCTATTTTGCCAAGGGTTTGAAGGGTGATTTGCTGATGTGTCATGGAATGGTAGACGTAAATGTACAGTTTCAAGACATTGTTAGACTGTCTCAGCGCCTGATAGAACTGGGAAAAGACAACTGGGAGCTTGCCGTTTATCCCGTTGAAGATCACGGTTTTGTGGAGCCTTCCAGCTGGACAGATGAGTATAAAAGGATCTTCAAACTGTTTGAAACGACACTGAAAAAGTAAATAGAGAAAAACTAATGTTTAAGAATTGTGTATAGATTTTGTCTATATGTGTATCAGTATTAAGTATCTGTTATCTCTTCAATTTGGTTGCATTTCAGGGGATATAGCCTTACCTTTGTATCACGAAATTTAAAAACAAAAAATTATGATTAATATAGGTCAACAATTCCCATCATTCTCAAAAACTGCTGTAGTTAGTATCGAAAAAGGTAAAGAATTCGAAACAATTACTTCAGATTCTTTAATCAACGAAAACAACCAGTGGACTTGTATGTTCTGGTGGCCAAAAGATTTTACTTTTGTTTGCCCAACAGAAATTGCTGAATTTAACAATAACTTCAATGAATTCCGTGACCGTGATACTACCTTAATCGGCGCATCTACAGATTCAGAATTCGTTCACGCTGCATGGAGAACTCACCACGATGATTTACGTGATTTGAAATTCCCAATGTTAGCAGATACTTCTAAATCTTTAGCTGAGGCTTTAGATATTTTAGAGCCAAACGAAAAAATCGCTTACCGTGCTACTTTCATCATCGATCCTCAAGGTATCGTTCGTTGGGCAAGTGTAAATGATTTAAGTGTTGGTCGTAACGTTAAAGAAGTGATCAGAGTACTAGATGCTTTGCAAACTGACGAGCTTTGCCCATGTAACTGGGAAAAAGGTCAAGAGACTTTAACTGTATAATTTTACTGTTTAATCCTAAGAATCCCTGTAAAATGCATTTTTGCAGGGATTTCTTTTACCCAAAAATTTATTTATCATGACAGCAGCAACAGAAACTATTCAAGAATTATTAGTCCTAGTAGGTCTTGAGCCAGATTTTAGAAATGAAAGTCTGACGCTTTTAGAAAAAGGCAATTCAAGATACGTACGTGATTTAAAATTAAACTTAAGCAGCACCTTTACCTCGAGTCACCTGAGTGATAAAGAATGTGCATTGATCGCATTGAGCATCGCTGTAAATAATAACAATAAAGTATTGACTGATTTCTTTGAGAAATTAGCAATCACAAAAGAAGCAACGGCAGAAGAAATTGCTGAAGCAGTAGGTTGTGCATCTTTATTGGCCTTAAATAACGTGTTTTACCGTTTCCGTCACTTTACAGGAAAAGAAAAATATACTCAAATTCCTGCACGTGTACGCATGCAAATTATGAGCAGCCCGGTTACTGGTAAAGAGTTTTTTGAGTTGATGAGTATTGCCGTTTCTGCCGTTAATGGCTGTGAAATGTGTGTGAATGCACACGAGCACTCGATTCTTGCTTTAGGCGCTACAGAAGAAAGAGTATTTGATGCGGTACGTATCGCTTCAATTGTTACTTCTGCAGGCAAAGTAATTTACTAATCTTTTTGTGCTTTGCAGCGTAGAAATTACACTGTAAGAACTCTTAAAAAAGAAGCTTGACTATTCATCGGCTGAAAACTTTTCGCTTAACAGTACAACGTTTTTTAGGCCCTTTCATAGCAAAGCTTCTTTTTTTTTGAAATTAAGGATGGGAAAGATTTAGATAGGCGTTACACAGTAAGGCAATCAAATAAATACCGGAGTGTATAGCAGAATTTATAAAAGGAGAACTAATGCTTTGAAGGCATTCGAATCTTTGCTGAAATGCAAAGATTCGAGAATGAAAAGTATAGTGCCCCTTTTTAACAGGAATTAAGCGAGGTTTCTTCCAGCGTTTACGATACCATAAACGGTTCTGATGGCCAGCTTTTCTAGAGATTGCTGTTCTTCATCAGTAGAGTTGTCATTTTGAAGTTGTTCCAAAGCATAATGCTGGATCAATACCAAAGGCAATACAATCTTTTCTCTAACGGAAATAGAGTGCTTCTCTACCGGGTAATTCTCCATCAAGCTCTCATGTCCGGATAGTTTCAATAATAGCTCCTTAGATAGCTCAAACTCGTTGTAAAGCGTATTCCAGAATGCGCCATATTCTTTATCATTGGCAAAATGCGCCGTTATAGCAAAATCGGTCTTGCTCATAGACATCATGCAATTGTCTACAATGGTTTTAAAGTAACCGGATTCCTGATAGGTTTTAACTACTTTATCCCAGTTTCCAAGCTCCGATTGGCTCTTTAACGCGGTTCCAATGCCATAAAATCCTGGAATATTTTGCTTCAACTGGCTCCATGCCGTTACAAAACTAATTGCTCTGAGGTCTTCCAGTTTTAATGCACCTCCAGAATTTCTCTTTACGGGCCTGCTGCTGATGGTAATCTTAGACAACAAAGTTAGCGGAGAGAATTTCTCCAGGTAACTCAGGAATAATGGGTGTTTACGTAAGGCAACAAAGGCATCAAAGCTTTCTGTAGCCATTTCATCCAGGAGATTTTTATGTAGTGGATCCAACAGGATATTGTGTTTTTCCTTCATTCCGGCAGAGATACCTGCATTGATCAGTTGCTCCATATTAAACTCAGCACTGTCAATCGAACCGTACTGAGAGCTGATACTTTGCCCTTGAACGGTCAGTTGAATGTTTTTATTGGCAATTTCTTTCCCCATAGAGGCATAGAAGCGGTGTGTTTTACCACCACCTCTGGACGGAGGTCCGCCTCTGCCATCAAAAAAGGCCAGTTGTATGTTATGTTTATCTGCGGTTGCAGTAAGAGCTACTTTCGCATTGAAAATAGACCAATTGGCCATTAAATAACCACCGTCTTTTGTACTGTCGGAGAAGCCCAGCATGATGTGCTGTTTGCCACCTCTGTTTTGTAAATGCTTTTTATAGAAAGGATGGTTATACAACGTTTTCATAATTTCTGCTGCATCTGCAAGGTCGTGTACAGTTTCGAAAAGTGGAACGAAATCTATCGTCAGCTCATCTTCTGTCCAACCATTGTAAAGGAACAGCTCAATCAGTTGTAACACATCACTTGCCTGCTGACAATTACTGATAATGAATCTGTGACAAGCCAAGGCGCCATTGATTTGCTGGATTTGCTTAATTTCAGCGATGGTTTGCAGGGTGTCTTCTATTAAAGAATCCGATGTTTCGGTATAGTTGACTTTCGCACTTTTAAAGATCATTGCCTTGATCTTACCCTGTTCATTTAAATCTTCGTAACTTTTTGGGTATAAAGTGGTTAGTGGTTTGCTTTGACGGCAGTAACTATGCACATCACGCAATACCCTACTGTCTTGTCGAATGTCTAAAGAGGCAAAATGACTGCCATACAGTTCGATTTTACGGATCAGATCCGAAACCAAATCGGCAAAAAGACCGTCATGGTCTTCTAAAAGCGTAGTTTTAATCATATCAAGCCTTTCAATCAGGCTTGCCGAAATGTCTTCTGTTGCGATATTTGGATTAAATGCCTGTTCGTACAAGGTTTCTTGTACCAGGGCAATGTTCTCTTCCACACCTCTAAAGGTAATGCGGCGTTTTAAACTTCTAAAATCCCTATAATAGCATCTGTAAAGGATCTGGCGTAGCATTTTAGATACCTGAATGGTAGAGTCGGTATGTACATTTGGATTCCCGTCACGATCGCCACCAGGCCAGAAGCCTAGTTCAATGATCTTTTTGGATTCCAGGTTATAGTCATTTAAGCTTTTATCAATCTCTGATTGGATATTGGCAGCAGCGAAATAAAATACGTTTTCAAGGTACCAAGCCAGACTCAAAGCTTCGTCTACCGGAGTAGGGGACTGCTTATTGAAGAATGGCGTTTTACCCAACTGCTGTAGCAATTGATTAATGGTAGAAATGTCATTCGTTTTAATCGCGGTGGTAAGGTCGGTAATAATGGAAAGCACACTTCCAGGATAAAACTGGGTAGGGTGGGCGGTAAGGACTAATCTCAGGGAAAAATCTTCAATTAGTTTCTCAATTTTTTCGGTTAAGGCTGGGTTGTCGACGCCCTTCTTTAGATAAACGAGTAAAGCACTGTGTTCTTCATCTGCATTTAGTTTATTGAAGGAGGCATCTTCAACAGCATCAAACAATACAACCTGACGTTCGATGTATTGAATGAAGCGGAAAAGTAGGTCGATAATGTCTTTCTTAGAATTATTTTGGGTGTACTTTTCAAAAAATGCATTAATGATTCCTGCTGGCGTTTCGTGGTTCTTGACACCATCTTCGCAATACTTAATGAAGAGCGGAAGTAAAGTTCCGGTGTCTTTTACTCGGTAGAAGGGAAGGGTTAGGAAAAGGCTGTTGTAAAGTTCAAATCTGGAGACAACCTCATTGTTGAATACGGACTCTCTCTGGCCTTTCGCGCGTTGTTTCTGCATCATCTTTATGGTTCATTTTTTCGCGCTTAAGCTACCAAAAATGATTTGTAAAAATGAGGAATGCCAGGAAATTAATTTAATTGCGGTTTTCGTCAGATTTTATTAACTTAGATTCATAGAGGTTATTCAAATCCTTTTAAAGAATTGCTGATTTTGGGCGTATGCGCCTGATTGAAGCTGAATTAATTGTTAATTTTTTGGGGTTAAACAGCCGTTAAGATTATCTTAACGGCTGTTTTTTTTAATGTAAATCTGCCGGAATGGCAACATTCTTTTTGAATTTCTGGAGATATAGTAAAGGAATTGAACATAAAAGAACTAATCCTGCTACCCAGTAGGCATCGCTATAAGTCAGCAACAAACTTTGTTTCGTTACAGTACCTTCAATCGCTTTTAAAGCCAGTGATTTTGCATCCAGATAATTGTAGCCTTTCGACATAAAATTCTGAATGAAACCATTGAATCTGTCTACAAATGCAGGGTTATGCTCATTCACATTAACCAGCAAATTGCTGCGGTGGAAGCCCTGGCGCACGTGAATCAATGTGGTTAAAGCCGCAATCCCGAAAGATCCGCCCAATTGTCTCATCATATTGTTGAGCCCTGATCCTTGTCCGATTTCAGCCCCTTTAAGGTCCTGAATGGCCAATGTAGTAAGCGGCACAAATAATAAGGCCATGCCCACACCTCTGATCATCAGGGGAAGGAAGAAATCGCTCGTTCCTGATTGCAAGGTTGAATTGCTCAACATCGTACAGAAAACAAAGAAAAGAAACATTCCAATAGTCGCCATAAACTGGGCAGGTATGTTTTTCTTGAGCATGATCCCGATAAAAGGCATCATCACAATGGTACATAGTCCACCGGGGAATAGCAATTCACCAGTTTGTAGCGGGGAGAATCCCAATAAATTCTGACAAAATATCGGGAATACAAACACCGAGCCGTATAATCCGAAACCTAAAATAAAGGAGGTAAACATACCTACAGAGAAACTGCGGTGCCTCATGATTTTAAAGTTCACAATCGGATGATCTGTGCTTAATTCCCTCCAGATGAAGAGTAATAATCCTAAAACGGAAGCTACAGCTAATACGATAATGTATGGTGTTGCGAACCAATCTTCGCTTTCTCCTTTTTCCAGTAAAGTCTGTAAACTACCTACGGCAATCACCAGTAAGAGCATTCCCCACCAGTCTACGGGCATACCTTTTCCGTCTTTTGGCGTTTCCCTCACAAAGGTGTAGGTGCAATAGGCCGCCAGAATCCCGACGGGAATATTCACGTAAAAGATCAATGGCCAGGAACTGATTTCCAGTAAATAACCACCGATTGTTGGACCTACAGTGGGGCCTACTACAGCCCCCAGTCCAAATAGAGCCGTTGCAATACCGATATCTTCCCTGGGCCAGGTTTCGATTAGGATGGCTTGTGCAGTAGAAATCAAACCACCACCTGCAAGTCCCTGAAGGATACGGAAGGCGATGAGTTCTTCCAGATTAGTTGCATTTCCACAAAGGAAGGAAGCGAGGGTAAATAGTACTATAGAAAAAAGGAAATAATTTTTACGTCCGAAACGACTACCCAGCCATCCGGACATGGGCAATACGATGACATTTGCCACCGCATAACCGGTGGATAACCAAGCGACATCCTCTAAGGTTGCGCCCAGGTTACCCTGTATCTGAGGGATGGCCACATTCACAATGGTTGTATCAATCAGCTCCAATAAAGAGGCTGTGATTACCGTAAACGTGATCACCCACTTTTTTAAACCTTTCTCGGCCATCTTGTTAGTCTTTTATAGAAACGGAAACTTTTACACTCATTCCCGGACGAAGTTTTGCCAGAATTTCTTTAGGAGCGTTGGTAATCTTAATCTTTACCGGAATACGCTGTACTACTTTTACGAAATTTCCTGTCGCATTATCAGGAGGAAGAAGGGAGCCTTTAGCACCAGTAATTGGCGCGAAATTGTATACTTCACCTTCTACTTCTGCATTTGGATAAGCATCCACCATCACTTTCACTTTTAAGCCTGGTTTGATCTCTTCTAACTGAGTTTCTTTGAAGTTTGCTGTTACATAAATGCTATTGTCGTTCACGATAGAAAACAAAGATTGTCCCGCTTGAACCAATTGACCCTTCTGAACATTCTTTTTAGAAACGATTCCCGTTGCAGGTGCTTTGATCTCGGTATAAGACAGCTGTAGTTTCGCGAAATCTACATCCGATTGACGTTGTGTTACCCCATTATGACTGACTGCCAATTGGGATTGCGTAGTCCCTACTTGTTTTACCGCTGCGGCATATTGGTCATTGGCGGCAGCAAAAGCGGCTTCCGCTGATTCTTTCTGCGCTTTTGCCTGATCAAATTGTTGTTGCGTAATTGAACCATCTTTTACCAGATTAGCATAACGTGCATAATCTTTTTGTGCTAATGATAATTTCACCCTTGCGGCTTCAATATTTGCCTTTGCGGTGCTGGTATTTGCTGCAGTAGCGGCAATCTGAGATTCAGAAACGCCTACACCTGCACTAGCGCCCAACTGACCTGCCTGCGCTTGTTCCAACTTTACTTTATAGTCGCTATCATCAAGCTTCACCAAAACATCACCTTCTTTTACATGGGTGTTTTCCTCAAAATTGATGTCTTTCACGTAACCACCTACTCGTGCTACTACCGGACTGATATCGCCATCAATCTGCGCATCATCGGTATCTACGTGTTTACTGTAATAGATGAACTCTTTTACTCCGAATATCCCACCTAGGATGATCAATACTGCCAATATGATCGGGATTACTATATTCTTTTTTTTCTTTTCAGTTTCCATTGGTACTTGTATAAAAGGTTTTTATTGGGAGATTTTCCCTGTTGATTTTAGTAAGGTATAATAGGCTAGTCCGGCATCTGCCTTCGCCAATTCAAGATTGATCTTTGCCTGGTATAAAAGGGTTTCTGCATCAATTCTATCAATGGCAGAAGCGACATTGTTTTTATATTTTGAAGCCAGTAACTTATCGTTTTCAGTCGCTTGTGCAATGGATGTTTCCAATACTTTAATCTTGTTGACCGATAGCTGGTAGTTTTGATAGCTTCTATTGACCTCTGTTTTTATCTGATCAGAAAACACATCTTTTTGAAGCTCGATATCCTTCTGCTGAATTCTAGCATCGGTTACTTTGTGCTTATTTGTCCAAAGTGTGCCGATATTCCAGGAAACATTGGCGCCTAATGTCATCGGTACTAAAAACTGGTGACTTGGCGGGATAAAGGATCCACTTGGATTGATATAATACAAATCGGCGCCAATGCCTACTGTAGGGAGCGTATTGGCTTTTACAGATTTAATATTTACATCGGCCACTTTATTCCTGATGTCAAACTGTCTCAGCTCCTGTCGATTTGCAAAAGCAGCATTCATATAGTTGCCCAAAGAAGGAAGGACCTGTAAGCCGTCATTAGGGTCGACCGGCAATAGCTCGGTGTCTTCATTGACCCCTAGCAATACGTCTAGGTTGTAGTTTAAAATTTTTCGGTTGTTTTCAATTTCCATCTCCGTTAAAGAGACGTTGGCTTGTTGCAACTGGAACCTCAGTACATCATTTTTGGTAACGATACCTTGGCTAAAAAACCTTTCTGCTTGTTTCAGCTGGCCAGCAATGGACTCTAGATTTTGCGCAACCACCTTTTTGCTTTGGATGATTTTGTAAAGTGAAAAATAAGTGTTGATCACAGCATAGCTGATCTCCTCCTTATCCTTATCTGCATCTAATCTGGCCACTTCTGTCAAAAGACGAGTGGATTCTTCCGCATACCTTAGCTTACCACCGGCATAAATTAGCTCCTTCACACTAGCTGTTCCTACAAAAGCATCTGCACGTTTTGGGAGGTTGATGGGATCACCCCCGCCAATGATCAGCTGGTTTGTAGGGATTTCTGCATGGTTATACAGAAAAGAAGTCTGTGCAGTGGGCAGTTTTGCGTCTTTGGCAATGCTTAGTTGGTTGATGGCAGCATCAATCTTGTTTTGCGAACGTTTGAGATTTTTGCTGTTTTCAATGCCGAGCTGTATGGCCTCCGATAAGCTCAGGTTTTTGGTGTTTTGCGCGTAAAGCATTCCGGGCAGGAGCAATGCGATGACGCTGAACTTGATTCTATTTATCATTATTTGGAGTTAAATACACGGTGAGGACGTCTGTTAGATGAGCAATCAGACGGTCGGTAATCACGGCTTTATCTTCCTCGTTGTTGATGTCGAGGGTCGTACCATAGGTGATTTTTGCAGGGGAGATGGCTACATTACTGATTGTACCCATCACGGTTGCGATGAGCATTCGGACATCTACAGGGCGGAAACTACCTTCGCTGATGCCGTCAGCAATGATTTGCTCAATCACAACCAGATTGTTGGCCATTGAGTTCTTTACTTTTAAAAACATTTCCGGGCGTTGTGATAGCGTAAGCTCCCGGTGCATCATTTTATGCAACCCAGGATTACATAAAATCCTTTTGGCATAATTTTCAATTACTTTTAGTAATTTTTCCATGCCAGAGAGTTTATCTTGACTGATGCTGAGGAGTTGTTCATTGAACCCAAAAATCCTTTTGGACATGATTTCCATAAAAACGCCTTCTTTGGATCCAAAATAATAGTTGATCATGGACATATTAGCCCCTGATTCTTTTGCAATTTGGCGGGTAGAAGTACCCTCGTAACCCAACTCTGTAAACAATCGCTCCGCGGCTTCCAGAATGTTCGCCTTTTTATCTGCTTTTTCCATTTCTAAATTTGACGCATCAAAATTAATCAATCGATTGAATAGTTTCATTGCCAACGTATAACATCAATCTTAATTGACAAAGACCTGACAATGTTTAGCTGGATATGAGGTTGATACTTGTGCTAATAGGGCTTCCTATTTTGAAATAAATCAATATCTTTGAGGCCTAAGTATATTAAAAATGACTAACGAAGAAAATAACAACAGTTTTGATTGGGTATATTATGTATTAGGCCTGTTTTTTGGGACTTTAACTGCAGCAATAATTTCAGGTGGATTCTTATGGTCTGTTTTAGGTGGAATTATCGGTTTCATTTTAGCAGCAATGTTCCTAAACGGGTTGGTTAAAGGCCGCGAATATTAATACATCAAACACGCTTTATTTCCTATGAAAAGATTCAGCTTAATCGCAATGTTAGCGCTCTATGCTACATTTTCTCAAGCACAGGAATACAAACTTCCAGCATTGGATCCTAGTCCGGCGGATATTCTTTACTATCCATTAAATGTGGCTAAAGCTAAAGATGACGCTAGTCCGGTGGTAAAAGTGGTTTATTCCAGACCCGGCAAAAAGGGACGTGATATTTTTGGTGTTCTGGAACAGTTCGGTAAGGTTTGGCGATTGGGAGCCAATGAAGCTACAGAGATCAAGTTTTTTAAGAACGTGATGATTGGGGGTAAGAAAATAAAAGCAGGATCTTATAGTCTGTTTGCTATTCCTGAAAAGGACAAATGGCTGATGATCCTAAACAAGCAAACCGATAGATGGGGTGCATATACGTATAACGAAGCGCAAGATGTAGTTCGGGTAGTAGTGCCGGTTCAAATGATGGAAAAACCGGTTGAGACTTTATCTATGACATTTAATCCGCAACCGCAAGGTGCAAACCTGATCATTGCCTGGGATAAAACGGTTGTTGAATTGCCGATTACGTTCAAATAAAGCAAAAGATATATATAAGAATGCCAGATCATTATTTGATCGGGCATTTTTCATTTAAAGCCTTTTTTGCTGTAGTATTTGGCCTTTTAAATTGAAAATCTGCCGCGTTGCAATAAAGGCTAATTGTTTACCATTAAGTTCGTTTTCTTCTTAGAAGACTGTCTAAATAGGCAAAAGCCAATAGCATATCTACAAACAGGAAGACCTTGATAAAGGTTGGTGTAATGTATTTACTAAAATCTAATGAACTTGCTGCCGAAAAGTTAGCCAATTTAATAGACTGAAAAGTAACATCGCTGTTGGCTACAATATAACCCACAATAGCTAATATGGTACAGATAAAAAAGGCCGAAATGCTATAAATGATCCGTTTATCCACTTTTGTCTTTAGTGATACCGGAGCGATTTCCAACTTTACATGCTCCATCACATTTCTCGTAAATGACATCGAGGGTTCTTCCAGATCCATCCCCGCCATTTGGGCATTGATATCCAAGAATTCCTCATACAAGGAACGATAAATCGGATCTGACGCAATTTTGGCCTCCACAGTCAATCGCTGCGCAGCGCTGCTATTGCCATCAATATAATCCCAGATTTCTTCTTCTATAGTGATCATAATAACTCCTTTACTTCGTCTTTTAACAAATATTGTAATTTCTCTTTTAGTCTGATTCTTGCACGGTGTAATTTTACTTTCACCGTATTACTTTCCATATATAGCGCCTTACCAATCTCCTCCAGACTCTGTTCTCCCTGATAAAATAGTGTGATGATGCTGGCATCATCCGGAGATAATAACGCAATGGCTTGGTTTAGATAAACATAACCAGATCTTTTTTCTACCAGATCCGCATTGAAATCAGAGCTGTGATTTTCAAGTTGAAGGATACTACCTTCGTCATCGATGGATTGTATATCTAGTCGCTTTTTACGCAAATGGCTCATGGACGTGGTATAGGCGATAGAGTATAGCCAGGTAGAGAACTTTGCTGTCTGTTTATAGGTACCAAGGGCTTTGTACGCTTTAATGAAACAATCCTGAGCAATCTCTTCTGCATCTTCCCTGCTTTTGGAAAACCGCATGGCCAATGTAAATACAAAGCGCTGATGACGTTTTACCAGTTCGGAATAAACCGAGGTATTACCCGACAGGACTTCAGTAATTAAATCGATATCCGATTGCTTATGCTGCATATATTTTCGTAGACGCGCGTCTTTTTTAGTTCTAGTGGTTTAGGGGTTGATGAGGTGGTAAGGCTTAGTTTAAGCCTTTTTGCTTGTCCAACCAATTTTTCTCCATCGCATAAGAAGCAATCAGTCCAAATCCTCCAAAAATACTCAGGCAACCAAAATAAAGTGCAACAGCTTCTTCCTCGCTAACTCCTGTTACCCTAACCGTAAACAGTGCAATCAATAAGCCTAGGCCCAATCCAACTAATAATAAGCCGAATTTTAAACTTATGAATGGCCTCGGTGCAGTTGCTTTTGCAATTCCTGGATCTATACCGCGTTCAATCATTGCCATTTTTTCTTTGTTAGACATGTACCTCAAGCCAAACACCAAGGCTGTAGTGCAAATGAAGAGTGTGATAGGTACTAAAATTTCTGGTCCCATTTTATTCAAATTTAATTGTTAAGAATCTGTTTTGTTGAACTCATGTTCTGTAAGCTATGACCACATGAAAATGAAACAGGTTACAGCAGAAATGAAAAAAACAAATTATATTAAAAGGGTCTTTAAGAAGAAGAAGCCTTGAGGAGAGATGTTGGAAAGAATGAAGATAAAATAAAGCCGGAAAATTTCCGGCTTTATACTTGTGGTTTGGCGATAATGGCGACTGTTAAACGGCTAATGCAGTTCATCTTCCCCTTATCATTATACATTTTGATTTCCCATACATGGGTCTTAGCGCCGATGTGTAAGGGCTTACAAATTCCCGTTACCAGTCCGCTTTTAACAGGTCTTAAGTGGTTGGCATTGATTTCGAGGCCTACAGCCATATGTTTTTCTGGATCAATGCACATATAAGATGCAATGCTACCCAGAGTTTCGGCAAGCACCACAGAAGCACCGCCATGCAAAATACCTGCAGGTTGATGCGTCCGCTCATCTACGGGCATGGTTGCTGTTAAAAAGTCGGGGCCAATTTCCGTAAACTGAATGTCTAGTAAACCTCCCAAATGGTTTTTAGGGCGATCATTTAACGCCGATACGGTAAACGCTGTGAACCACATTATAAATACCTTTCTTCAATTACACTAATATGATGTACCAAATGACCTGCAATCACAAATAATAGAGCCCTAACGCTAATCTGACGTTCAGAAGCAGTGCCGCTACGGTCTAATTCATGTTCATTTAAAGACTTAAATAAGAATAGATTGGCCCTCCTCAATAATGCAAATTCTTCTGAAAAACTCAATAGACTGCGATCTGAGAAATGGGCATTGGCCACATAATCATCTTCTTCAAAGCCAGGTAAAGCATGCTGTTCTGCGCGGGCAAAACAAGTTAGGCGATACACAAGGATTCGTTCCGTATCTATGATATGTCCAGCCATTTCTTTGATCGTCCATTTCCCTGGGGCATAAGCATAATCCGCTTTTTCTATCAGGTTATTCAGATAATCTGGAAAATCAGTAGCCTGTTTTTCCAATATTTCCAGGATGTCATCACCCGAAACTTTGCTAATGTAAGTCTCCGCCCAGGCGGGATACTCATGTATTTGAGGTCGGTTCATAAGTTATACTGCTTTTTAAAATGATACGGAAAGTAGTCCCTTTTTCCAGTTCTGATTCTTTTACAAAAATTTGTCCGTTATGATAGTTCTCTATAATTCTTTTAGTGAGGGACAATCCAAGGCCCCAACCGCGTTTTCGGGTGGTATAACCAGGTTGGAAAACCGCGTCGAACTTCGATCTGGCAATGCCTCTTCCGGTATCCGTTACGTCGATAAATACCTCTTCTTTTGTTAGATTCTCAATGATGTCTATCGTGATGGTTCCCTCATTCTCAATGGCATTTGCCGCATTTTTCAATAGGTTTTCAATCACCCAGTCAAAAAGAGGGACATTCAGTAAGGCCCGAACCTGCTCATCACCGGTAATCTTAAAAATGATTTTATCTGAAGTACGTAGTTTAAAGTATTCTACAAAATTATGGATCACTGTGTAGACCACATGGTCCTCTACAATAGGTTTTGATCCGATTTTAGAAAAGCGATCGGTGATGACTTCCAGCCTCTTGATGTCATTTTCCATCTCAGCAATTAATGGGTCATCCTCTGCATTGAATCGGGATTTCATCAACTCTACCCAAGCCATAAGCGAAGATATTGGGGTACCCAACTGGTGAGCAGTTTCTTTAGCCATCCCTACCCATACTTGGTCCTGTTCTGCTTTTCTGGCCGAGCTAAAGGCGACATAAGCGGTGAGGAGGAATAATCCGATTACTGCCAACTGGATATAAGGGAAATAACGGAGTTGCGTTAAAGTGGGAGAGTCTTTGTAATAAATGTACCATCTCGTTTCGTCAAGGCCGATAATAGGCGTTGGCGGATGCTGCTTTTTCATGATATTCAGCTCCCTGAGAAAATAAGCGGGATCATAAGTCAGCCCGTCTATCTTTTGCAAATCGTAATTGGTTTTTGTAGAATCCAGGCCATTATATGAAAGGATTGTCCCTTCAGCATTGATGATCATAATCGGTAATTTGGTATTTGTGCGGATGATGTCAATCAGATCAGTAGTATTCTCATCGTCATACATCGCAAGTGCCTTCTCGGTCACCTTTACATAGAGTTGAAACTGCATTCTCTCCTCACGCTCCATCTTTTTTACGAAGAAATCGCTATACAATACAGAGGCAGTACCAATCACGATGGCAAAAAACAGTAAGAAGAACTTCCAGCGGCGCTTTTTTTCGTAAGGATTCATAGTTATCCGGGCAAATTACAAAATAGCATTCAAAGATTGATGAATAGAAAGGTAACGCGGTAAAAAATATATCTTTGTAATTCGTATGATGGAAAAGAAAGTAAGAGTAAGATTTGCCCCTAGCCCAACAGGCGGGTTGCATCTTGGTGGTGTACGCACCGCTTTGTTTAATTATTTGTTTGCTAAGAAACATAACGGAACCTTCATCCTTAGGGTAGAAGACACCGATCAGACCCGCTTTGTAGAAGGTGCAGAAGCTTATATCGCTTCCTGCCTGGAATGGTGCGGCATGAAGCCGGATGAAAGTCCTGAAGTTGGCGGCCCATTTGCGCCATATCGCCAAAGCGAACGTAAGTCTACTTACAAACAATATGCAGATCAGCTGATTGCTGATGGTTATGCTTACTATGCTTTCGACACCCCGGAAGAACTAGATGCGAAACGTAAGGAAATTCCTAATTTCACTTATGGGCTATCTACTCGTGGTGACATGAGAAACTCGTTAACCTTATCGGATACAGAGGTAAATGCACTTTTGGCAGCAAATACAGCTCATGTAGTCCGTATCAAAATGCCTGCGGATGAAACCGTTTCTTTTACTGATTTAATCAGAGGTCATGTGAGTTTTGACACGAACCTGGTAGACGACAAGGTGTTATTAAAAGCGGACGGAATGCCTACTTATCATCTAGCAGTAGTAGCGGATGATAAAGCAATGGAAATTAGTCATATTTTTAGAGGCGAAGAATGGTTGCCTTCCGCGCCGATTCATATTTTACTTTGGAGATATCTGGGTTGGGGTGATGAAATGCCACAATGGGTACATTTACCATTAATTCTGAAACCAGATGGCAATGGAAAGTTGAGCAAACGTGATGGAGATCGCTTAGGCTTCCCTGTTTACGCGCAAAACTGGACAGATCCTAAAACCGGAGACCTTACTCAGGGATTCAAAGAACTAGGCTTTATGCCGGAAGCTTTTGTGAATCTTTTGGCAATGTTAGGCTGGAATGACGGAACAGAACAAGAGATTTTCTCTATGGATGAGCTGATTGAGAAGTTTTCTATTGAACGCATCAGTAAAGCCGGCGCAAAGTTTGACTTTGAAAAAGCCAAATGGTATAACCACGAATGGATCAAAAATAGTACGGCAGAAATGCTGATCCCAACCATTAAACAAGCTTTTGCAGTAAATGGAACGGAGATCGATGATAATGCTTATTTATTAAAAGTAATTGACCTGATTAAAGATCGTTGTAACCTGTTGACTGATTTTGTTCCTCAAAGTGTTTACTTTTTTGTAGCACCTGTTGAATTTGATCTTCCAGCAGTGAAACCAAAGTGGTCTGAAGAGAAAGCTGCTTTTTTCAATGCTTATGCGGCAGTAATTACCGATGGATTAACAGTGGCTGAATTAGAGGAAAAGTTCAAAGAACTGGCTGCAACGCATAGTTTTAAACCTGGTGAGCTGATGTTACCTTTCCGCATTATGTTGGTAGGTGGTAAATTTGGCCCGGGTGTCTTTGACATCGCAATAGCTCTAGGCGCGACAGAAACTATCCAAAGGATACAACATGCTTTAACTGCTTTTGCATAAAAATAAACTTTTCGTTTAAATTGGTATAACAATTGTCCCAGATTTTTGTAAACCAATTTAAACGGAATTTATATGCAATGGTTCGGTAAAGGAAGTGGAAATATTGAAGACAGACGGGGAATGAGTGGTGGCGCTATCGGTGGTGGCGTAGGAATCATAGTGGTGATCCTCGGATTGCTCTTCGGACAAGATCTAACAGGTCTGGTGAGTCAGCTGCCCATCAGCGAAATGACCCAGAGAACACCGAAAACAGGTGAGCCTACAGATAAAGAAGCCAAATTTGTAGATGGCGTGCTCGAATCTACCAATCTGGTGTGGGAACAGCAATTCCAGGAAATGGGAAAAAGCTATGAGGAACCCAATCTTGTATTATTTACCAATAGTGTTCAATCAGCTTGTGGGAATGCAAGTGCCGCAGTAGGACCGTTTTACTGCCCTGGTGATCATAAAGTATATATAGACCTGAGTTTCTATCAGGAGTTACAAAACCGTTTTGGTGCAGGGGGAGACTTTGCACAGGCTTATGTGATTGCCCATGAAGTGGGGCATCATGTTCAAAACCTTCTGGGGATCTCAGAAAAAGTTCAACGTGCTAGGGCGCAGCTCAGCGAAAAAGAATACAACAGACTTTCCGTGAAACTCGAATTGCAAGCAGATTTCTTCGCAGGCCTATGGGCTAATCATGCAAAAAATTTAAAAGATTTCAAATTAGAGGAAGGTGATCTTGAAGAAGCAATTACCGCTGCAAATGCTATTGGAGATGATAAATTGCAGAAACAGGCTCAAGGAGAAGTGGTGCCGGATGCCTTTACCCACGGGACCTCAGCCCAAAGAATGTACTGGTTTAAAAAAGGTTTTGATACTGGTGATATCCGTCAAGGAGATACATTTAACTCTGCACAACTCTAAGGCCTCCTGCAAGTTTTTTGATATAAAGCGTGTCTAAACATGTTTTATTCTTATAACTTACATAACTTTAGCACTATACTATTTTGCACAATTATGCATTGGCAACTGATAATTCAGTAGCCTTATTTATTTAATAATGATACTAATTGTAGATGATACCCCCGAGAACCTGATCTCATTAAAAAAGGTTCTGGAGAAACATAATTTTGAAGTAGATACCGCATCATCAGGAGAAGAGGCCTTAAAGAAAGTTCTTAAAAACGAATATGTCCTGATTATCCTTGATGTTCAAATGCCTGGAATGGATGGTTTCGAGGTTGCTGAGGCTATTTCTGGCTACAGTAAAGCCAAAGAAACCGCTATTATTTTCCTATCCGCCGCAAACACAGAAACCAAATTTATTACTAAAGGATATTCTTCCGGCGGACTAGACTATATCACCAAGCCGGTAGATATGGGGATCCTCCTGCTCAAAGTGAAAACTTTCTACCGTATTTATGAACAAAGTCGTAAACTGATAGAAATTCAAAAAGCTCTATTGGATGAAATTGAATTCAGAAAACAAGCGGAACGCAAAAAAGATGAATTTATCAGTATTGCCAGCCATGAGTTAAAAACGCCGCTTACCAGTGTTAAAGGCTATGTTCAATTGCTCGACAGGAGCATTGATAAAGGCGATGTACCTACTTTGAAAAAGCATTTGGCGAAAGCTCAGGTACAATTGGAGAAATTAAATGAACTCATCACTGACCTTCTGGATATTTCTAAAATTGAAAGTGGTAAACTAAAATTCAATAAACAACCGTTTATTATTGATGATTTATTGGATAGTGTCATTGAAATTATTCACCAATCCAATCCTGAGTTTAAACTACTGAAAACCGGATTTGTTAGCAGAGAAATTTGTGGAGATGAAATGCGTATTGAACAAGTGGTTATTAATTTTCTAACCAATGCCATTAAATACTCCCCAGGAACCTCTGAAGTGCATATCCACGTGGAGGAACGTGGAAACAATATTTATTTAGGTGTCAGAGATTTTGGAATCGGGATTGATAAAGAATTGCAAAAGAATGTCTTTGAAAAGTTCTACAGAGTAGAAGAAACCGCGATTCATTTCCAGGGATTGGGTATTGGCCTTTACATTTCTGCAGAAATAATCAGGAGACATGGAGGCGAAGTAGGAGTGAAAAGTATTCCAGGAGAGGGTTCCGAATTTTATTTTAGTATCCCATTTAATGCGACATCCGAAAAGGATTAAAAAAGAAAAGTAATTATATGCAAAATAAGCAACGATCTTTAAGAGGAAAACTTCGTATAGGGTTAGGTTTATCTTTATTGGTGCTGTTTATCAGCTCTATGGCTTCTTATAAAAGCATTACCAGTCTGATTATGAGTGCGGAATTGGTACACCATAGTAATGAGGTGATTACCGGGCTGGAAGAAATCATTTCTACTTTAAAAGATGCTGAAACCGGACAACGAGGCTATTTGTTAACTGGTGAGTCCGTTTTTTTAGATCCTTATTCCGGAGCTAAACAACGCGCAATTACCCTGATGCAAAATATTGGTTTTCTAACCAGGGACAATCCTTTGCAGCAAAAGCAGATTGCTAAACTGGATGAGATTATTACTGGACGCTTGGACGTACTTGAAAAGACTATTGATGTCAAAAAAAGAGGCGGAAATGTTAGCGTTTCTGAATTACTCAATGGTAAAACTTATATGGATAGTGCCCGTGCAGTAATCTCCAGCTTGGAAAAGGAAGAAAAAAGACTATTGGAGGAACGTACAGCGGACATGAACAAATTGTCCAAATATACACCAATGCTTATTTTAATTGCAGCATTACTCGCCATCCTGATCACCATCTTCTTTTACCGTAAAGTTATCTTTGACTTCAATGAACGGTTGAAATTGGAAGAGGAGCTTAAGGAAAAAAATGAAGATATCGATCGCAGAATTGAAGTGGTTAGACAAACTGCCGGACAAATTTCTAATGGCGACTATAATATTCGACTGGATCAGGAAGGTGAAGATGGACTTGGGAGTGTTGCGGGGTCGCTCAATGCTATGGCAGAGTCTCTGAAATATTCTTTCTCCCTCCTGGCAGATAAAGAATGGCTCCAATCAGGGATAGCTAGTCTCAACGACCAAATGGTGGGTGAAAAGAGTGTTCCTGAATTGGCAAATGATATTCTGGAAAGCATTGTAGCACATACTAATAGCCATGTTGCTGCTTTTTATTTACTTGAAAACGAATCACACCTGGAACTGATTGCTGGTTATGCTTTGCTGGAAAAAGATAAGAAACAAAGTTTACGAGTAGGGGAAGGTCTTGCGGGACAGGCCTGGAAATCGGCAAAACAGATTTTAATCAATGATATCCCTGACGAAGAGCTAACCATCAGCTATGCAGCCGGCCAAACTAAACCACGTAACGTGGTAGCCGTCCCTGTTTTTCGTCATGAGGAACTAGTTGGCGTGATAGAATTAGGCTCTCTAAACATTTATACGCCTTTACAATTGGAGTTTTTACATACGATCTCCACCAATATAGGAATTGCGGTTCATGTATCGCAAAACCGTAAAAAATTACAGGAATTCCTGGAAGAAACTCAGGCACAAGCGGAAGAGCTACAAGCACAACATAGTGAACTGGAAGGTCTAAATGCTGAGCTGGAAGCACAAACCCAGAAAATACAAACCTCTGAAGAAGAGTTGAGAGTTCAGCAGGAAGAGTTGTTACAAAGCAACCAGGAACTCGAAGAACGCACCAGCTTACTGGAAGAGAAAAATCAACTGATCCAGGAACGCAATCTTGACATTCAGCAAAAGGCAGAGCAGCTGGAACAAAGCACAAAATACAAATCAGAATTCCTGGCAAATATGTCTCATGAGTTGAGAACGCCCTTGAATTCTATCTTACTCCTATCTAAATTGATGTCGGATAATAAAGACCTTGATCCAGAGTATATCGAGTATGCGGAAGTAATTCAGAGTTCCGGGCAAGGACTGTTGGCCTTGATTGATGAAATTCTTGACCTTTCTAAAATTGAGGCAGGTAAAATGAAACTGGAATTTGCGGAAGTCTCGATGACAGAAGTGCTGACAGATATGAGAGCTTTATTTGCCCCTTTGGCCATCGATAAAAAGCTAGAGCTGGAATTAGAACTTGCAGAAAACCTTCCATTGGTAGAGACTGATAAAATGCGTCTGGAGCAAGTATTGAAAAATTTACTTTCCAATGCGATCAAGTTTACAAACAAGGGTAAAGTTAGCCTGAGTATTAAGAAAGACCTGACGGATAAATTTTTGCTATTTAAAGTAACAGATACTGGAATTGGAATTCCTGCCAATAAGCAAGGGATGATATTTGAAGCTTTTCAACAGGCAGATGGTTCTACCAGGCGTAATTTTGGCGGTACCGGTTTGGGGCTTTCTATCAGTCGTGAGTTGGCTAAGCTGTTGGGTGGAGAGATTCAGCTTAGCAGTCAAGAGCAGGTGGGCTCTGAGTTTACCCTAATGTTGCCGATTAAACAGTCAGATGCGCTTCTTTCTGGTTTCGGAGAGGTCGATTCTACTCCTATTTCCAGGCCGTTTTATACAGAACCATTGGTAGAGGCACCTATAGCGCGCTTTACTGTACAAAAAATACCTCAGGAGATTGCAGATGATAGGGACGATATTCTCCCTAATGATAAAGTGATCCTGATTGTAGAAGACGATACCAATTTTGCGAAAACGCTGTTGCAATTCACAAGAAAAAGAGGATATAAAGGAATCGTTGCGGTAAGGGGGGATGTCGGTATTCAACTGGCCAACCAATACAAGCCGCTGGCGATTTTACTGGATATTCAATTACCTGTAAAAGATGGTTGGGAAGTGATGGAAGAGCTTAAATCTAATCCGGAAACCAAACCAATCCCGGTCCACATCATGTCTTCACTGGAAGTGAAAAAGGAAAGTTTACTCAAAGGTGCTGTTGATTTTATCAATAAGCCGGTAGCCCTGGAACACATGAAAGAGATCTTCCAAAAACTGGAAGATGCGTTTAGCAGATCTCCGAAAAAAGTACTGATTGTAGAGGAAAATAAGCAACACGCAGAAGCATTAAGCTTCTTCCTGAGCAATTATAACATTCAGACTGAAGTAGTCAATAACGTAGGAGAGAGCATTGGTGCTCTACATAAAAAAGAAGTAGACTGTGTGATTCTAGATATGGGGATCCCAGATAAAAATGCCTACGAGACATTGGAAACTATTAAAAAGAGCCAGGGATTAGAAAACCTGCCGATCATCATTTTTACTGGTAAAAACTTATCAAAAGGAGAGGAAATCAGGATCAAACAGTATGCAGATTCGATCGTGGTCAAAACCGCACATTCTTACCAGCGAATTTTAGATGAAGCAGGCTTATTTTTACATCTGGTAGAAGAAAAAGAAACAGAAGGAAAACATAAAAAAACAGCATCTGAACAACTTGGCGGACTATATGAAGTCCTGAACAACAAAACTGTTTTAATTGCGGATGATGATGTCCGGAACATTTTTTCTTTAACCAAGGCTTTAGAACAACACAAAATGAAAGTGTTAGCGGCTACGGACGGAAAAGAGGCGTTACAACTGCTTAAAGACAATCCAACGGTAGATGTTGTCCTAATGGACATGATGATGCCGGAGATGGACGGATATGAGAGTACAAGAGAAATTAGAAAGATCCCTGCATTCAAACAATTGCCTGTTTTGGCTGTTACAGCGAAAGCAATGATGGGTGATCGGGAAAAATGTATCGCTGCGGGTGCTTCAGACTATATTTCTAAACCCGTAGACATCGATCAGCTTATCTCTTTACTTAGGGTATGGCTCTATGATAAAGCGTAGCCTTTTGGAAGGTATAAATGGAATGTTCAATTGTTTTTGATATATGGCAGAGAATAAAATATTAATAGTAGACGACGACAACAGGAATATATTTGCTCTTTCGGCAGTATTGAAATCAAAAGGTTTTCAATGTCTTTCCGCAATAGGCGGGGAAGAGGGATTGGATCTTTTGAAAAGAGAAAAAGGAATAGCGGTGGTGTTAATGGACATGATGATGCCAGGTATGGATGGGTATCAGGCAATGGCACAAATGAGTGCACATCCAGAATTAAAAGAGATTCCTGTGATTGCCGTTACCGCGCAAGCGATGCTAGGAGATCGAGAACGTTGCCTGGATGCGGGTGCAGTAGGCTATGTTTCCAAACCCATCAATGTGGATGAATTAACCGATCTGTTAAAGCTTTATATTTAACGCTATTTTGGAACTTGCTACTGTCAACGATGATCAGGTTGAAATCCTGCTTTCAGATCTTCTGGAGCAATATGGATATGATTTTACCGGATATTCAAAAGCCTCATTAAAGAGAAGAATCAACAGGTTGTATTCCCTGGATAAATCGCTCAGTTTTGCCGAATTTCGTTATCAGGTGAACAATGATCCGATCTATTTTAAACGGTTTGTAGAGCAGATCACGGTTAACGTGACGGAAATGTTTCGGGACCCGGAATTCTTTAAAACATTGAGAGATCAGGTATTGCCACAATTAGGGACCTATCCTTTTATTAGAATCTGGCTTGCCGGCTGTTCTACAGGAGAAGAAGCTTATTCTATATCCATTGTTCTTAAAGAGCTGAATTTATTGCACAAATCATTGATCTATGCAACGGATTTAAATCCAACAGTATTGGAAAAGGCGGCTCAGGGGATGTTTTCTCTTGCCCAAATGAAACAATATTCAGAAAATTATATTGCAGCTGGTGGAACACAGGATTTTTCCAGTTACTATAGTGCAAATTATTCTCTGGCAAAATTCGATGATGAGTTGAAGAGCAAAATTATCTTTTCCACGCATAACTTGGTTTCAGACCATTCTTTCAATGAATTTCAGCTGATCCTGTGTCGTAATGTGTTGATTTATTTTGATCGCGACTTACAAAACAAAGTGCTTGAGCTTTTTAATGACAGCCTGGAAGATCTCGGCTATCTGGCATTGGGTACTAAAGAAACCATTGAATTTTCGGATATTCACAAACAATATAAACGATTACCAGGGAATAAGATCTGGAGGAAACAACGCTAATGAAAAAGTGTAAAGCATTTATAATCGGAGGATCGGCAGGTAGCCTTGAAGTACTGTTAAAGGTACTTCCATCAGTTAATCCGGAGCTTTCTTTTCCAATTGTCATTGTCATACACAGAAAGCATGGAGCCGATTCTCTATTGCCGGGATTGCTTTCGTCAAGAACAAAAATGCCGGTTAAGGAAGCCGATGAGAAGGAAAAGATGATTCCTGGAACCATTTACATTGCCCCTTCAGATTATCATTTACTCATTGAAATGGATCGGACTTTCTCTTTAGACTATTCAGAGAAGGTGAACTATTCCAGGCCGGCCATAGACGTGACATTTCAGACCGCAGCAGAGGCTTATAAAGAAGAGTTAGCCTGCCTGTTACTTTCCGGTTCCAATGCTGATGGCGTAAAGGGATTGATGACGGTAAAAAACTGGGGTGGAATCGCTGTGATTCAAGACCCGGACACTGCACAGGTGGCTTATATGCCAGAGCAGGCAAGAAAAAATGTAACTATAGATCGGGTGTTGCGCATCGAAGAGATGGCAGCATTTATAAATTTACTAAGCTAGATAACAAGAAAATAAATGGGGAATTCGAAAAAGGTTTTTGTGTTTGATGATAATGCTGATATTTTAGAATTGTGTACGATCATTCTGGAAGATGCAGGCTATGAGATTAAGACCTCTGCGACTTCTAATCAGATCATCGACCAGGTGCTGGCTTATATGCCAGATATCATCTTTATGGACAATTGGTTGCCGGATGTAGGTGGAATTGATGCGACCAGAGCGTTAAAAGGTGATGATCGCTTAAAAAATATCCCAGTGATTTACTTTACCGCAAATAATGATGTAAAGTCTTTAGCGGCACAAGCCGGTGCTGACGGCTATCTTTCCAAACCTTTTGATATTCAGGAGCTGGAAGATATCATTGTTAGACACCTGAAAGCCTAAACGCGCTATTCAACAATAGACTCTTTAATTAAAAAGGGCAGCAACCATAATCTGGTTTGCTGCCCTTTTTTATGGGGATATAATGGCATTGCTTATTTCACGCCAAGGACATCCACACCCTGTTCAAATATAATATCCACAGGAATGCCTTTCTGAGTCAGTTTGTCTAAGTCTTTTTGCAACTCAGCGCTGATCACCGCATTCTCTTTTTGTACTTTCGCTACAGCCGCCTTATCACCATTTCCCTGTAGGGTAATGATCAGGTTCCCTAATTTATTCATCGCAGTTTCAAACTTCGTAAAATCTACTTTATAGGTTCCATTTGCATTTCTGATAAAAGCACCGTTTTCTTTGAAGAAATTAAAACATTGCATATTGGCTTTTCCATGGGCACTTGATGCTCCAAATCTGACTGAACGTAGGATCCCTGCCATATAAGTAGTGTAAAAGGTCTTTAAATCACCTTCTAGCTCACCTTTTTTCAGTAAACCAGTCACCATGTAAAGTCCCAAAACATCGGCTTTACCTTCTTCTAACCAGGAATATTGCTCTTGTAATGCTTCTTTCACAAAACCTTTACCAGTCACTGTTTTCTTGATTCCAAGACCATGAGCCACTTCATGGAACATCACATTGGCAAAGAAGGCATCGAAATTAATATACTGTTGTTGGTCTTTGTCAATTAGTTCTTTCGAAATTGGAAGCAAGATCTTATCAAACTTGGCTTTCATCGCATTTTTCAATTGAGAACGTCTCGTTCCTTTTTTCTGTTGAATGATTTCATCATTAGGCAGGTTTACTGCAATTGTTTTTGATCCTGCATTACAATCTCCTGCATAGTAAACCACATCATAAGCGTTTAATTCAGAGTCTATTCCCGGTTTTTCTTTCTTGTACTTCGCATCTACTGGCAAACCTTCCTGTAATTGAGGCAGCATAGCTACATATTTGGCCAGGCGTTTACTCCAAACCTTATCTTTTACCAATACGTAAGACTCATAAGAAGATCTGGCATTGAATAACTTATCTTCATAATTTTCAATTGGACCAATAATGATATCTAGGTTATTCGTTTTCATATCTAACCAGGCATAATCACTTGCGGTGAAATCATCAGAGGTTAATGCATCCGCACGAAGGTTCAGATATTTTTTAAATCCAGCATCGTCTGTTAGTAAGGCCGCTTGCTTTAGCAATGAAGACGCATTTTGCAATTCCGAAGCGAATAATACATGGTAAGGAATTTCAACCAGTTTTCCGACACTATCTTTTCGGATCACAGAATATGGATTGAATTTATTTTTTAGATTAGATTTCTCTAGTTCTTCTTTTGTCATCCCAGCAGGATAGAATGATGCACCATCAGGTTTTGCGCCAATACCAGCAATAAAGGGTTTATCTCCATTTAAGCGATCCCATGGGCCATAATTGATCCATACAAAAGCTTTAGTTTTTTCATCTTTTATGGTACTCAATAAGCTGTCACGTTGAGGATAAGCCTGTTTCCAGAACAATTCATCCATAATTTGCGCAGCCTGAATCAATAGAGGCAAGATCTTACGATCAGTTGCGGATAAATCATTCAGGTTGGTACTCAATTTCACCTTTTCATAGATGCCAATGCGTTCGTCTACGTAGTGTTGTAAACTGTCTTCATTGGAACTGATTTCTTTGGCATGGGTATTGGTGTTTCCCTGAGGATTACTACAAGATGAAATCCATGTAGCGACCGCACATCCGGCAATAATAAGCGTTAATTTGCTTAAGTTCTTCATATTGATACTTGTTTTTTTATCGGTAGCAAAGTTACATCAAATGCGGGCATTTTTGTCACGATTCCGCATTGACCTGAGTATAAGATGGCAACTAAATTAGTAAAAAATAGTAATTTTACCACTTCTATCACCTCCACTATGATTCAACGATCACAAATTAAAAGCGCAAGCCTATTCATATGCTCTGTATTCTTTATGGCATCCTGTTCTACAAATAAGTATGCCGCGACCAATAAAATCTATAAAGAACAGGCCACTGGATTTGCTGAAATTATCAAGTCTACACCACCGGTAAAACAGAGTAAAGAGACTTTGGATCCTTCAATGCAAGACTGGATTGGATCCGTAAATTTCGGAATGCGCCGTCCTAACTTTGTGATCCTGCACCATACTGCACAGGATTCTCTGAATCAAACAGTGAAAACCTTTCTTAATAAAAAAGCAGAAGTAAGTGCACATTATGTAGTTGGAAGAGATGGTAAAGTGGTTCAGATGGTAAATGAATACCTGCGTTCAAACCATGCAGGCGTTGGCAAATGGGGGAATGATACCGATCTGAATTCCTCTTCTATAGGTATTGAGTTAGATAATAATGGGAAAGAACCTTTTGCAGATGTGCAAATAAGAAGCCTGGTGACCCTACTGGGCGCTTTAAAGAAAAAATACAACATTCCTGCCGCCAACTTTATTGGCCATTCAGACGTAGCCCCAAGGCGCAAAATAGATCCATTAAACTTCCCTTGGAAGGTTTTAGCAAAAAAAGGATTCGGATTATGGTATGATGACGTCTTAAAAATGCCGCCGTTAGACTTTAATACAGAACTGGCATTGAAAGCAATTGGATACAATGTGAGCAATGTTAGCGCTGCGATTGTAGCTTTTAAGATTCACTTCGTACAAACGGATGTTACACCAGTATTGACGCCCGCTGATAAGCTGATTTTATATAATTTGTATCCAAAATATTTGTAATGCAAAAAAAGGCCAGATCAACGGGTTTCCGCTCATCTGGCCTTTAATCTTTCATCGCCTTTTACAGACGAAGTAATTGTTATTTTTTTGCTTTCGCCCAGGCATCTTTCAATCCAACCGTACGGTTAAAGATCAAGTGATCCGGAGTAGAATCCTTATCTACACAGTAATAGCCTTTACGGATAAACTGGTATCTTGAATCCAGGTCGGCATTCGCTAAATATGGCTCAATATAGGCCTCTTTAATCACGTCAACACTTTCTGGGTTCAGGTAATCTTTGAAATCACCTTCTTCCGAATCCGGAGATTCTACGGTAAACAAGCGATCATAAGTTCTGATTTCTGCTTTTTTAGCATGTTTTGTACTCACCCAATGGATCGTTCCTTTAACGTTAATACCGCTGGTATCTTCACCACTTTTCGATTCAGGGATATAAGTACAGTGTACTTCAGTTACATTACCTTCTGCATCTTTAACGAAGTTTTCACACTGTACAATATACGCGTGTTTCAATCTTACTGTTGCTCCTGGCGCTAGTCTGAACCACTTTTTAGCAGGCTCTTCCATGAAGTCTTCACGCTCAATCCACAATTCATTGCTGAAAGGAATGGCTCTGATTCCGCCTTTATCTTCTGCCTCAGGATTGTTTTCACCGTTAAGGGTTTCTTCTTGTCCTTCAGGATAATTGGTAATCACGAGTTTAATCGGATCCAATACTGCCATTACTCTATTGGCAATTTTATTCAGGTGTTCACGTACGCAGAATTCCAATAAGCTCAGCTCGATTAGGTTTTCTCTTTTAGCGATCCCGATTCTTTCACAGAACTCACGGATACTATCAGGAGTATATCCTCTTCTCCTCAAGCCACTGATGGTAGGCATGCGTGGATCATCCCATCCGGTTACGACACCTTCATTTACCAATTGCAGCAATTTTCTTTTGCTCATTACCGTATAAGAAAGGTTTAAACGGGCAAATTCATATTGTTTAGAAGGGAAAATTTCCAGGTGTTCAATGAACCAATCGTATAGTTCGCGGTGCGATACATACTCTAAAGTACAGATCGAATGCGTGATGTGTTCAATGCTATCGCTTTGTCCGTGTGCAAAATCATACATTGGATAAATGCACCATTTGTTGCCTGTACGGTGATGTTCTGCGTGTTTAATTCGGTAAATAATTGGATCGCGCATGATCATATTGGGGCTAGACATATCAGCCTTTGCTCTTAAAATGCGTGCGCCATCAGGGAATTCACCAGCTTTCATACGGGCAAACAAGTCCAGATTCTCCGCAATGCTGCGGGAACGGAATGGGCTGTCTGTTCCAGGCTCTGTAGGCGTACCTTTTAGTGTTGCAATTTCTTCCGCAGTGCTATCGTCGATATAAGCCAGGCCTTTTTCAATCAGTTTAACTGCGAAATCGTATAAAGTATCAAAGTAATCTGAAGTATACAGTTCATTTTTCCACTCAAAGCCAAGCCATTTGATGTCTTCCTGCTGACTATCTACATATTCGGTTTTCTCAGTTACCGGGTTGGTATCATCAAACCGTAGGTTTGTATAGCCACCATATTTTTTAGTCAGACCGAAGTTCAGGCAGATGGCCTTTGCGTGTCCGATGTGTAAATAACCATTGGGTTCAGGCGGAAAACGAGTAATTAAGGTCTCGTATTTTCCACTGTTCAAATCGTTTTCAATGATCTCTTCAATAAAGTTCAATGATCTTTCCTCACTCATAAAAACTGTAAATTTAGTCTTCAAAGTTAACATAAAACCGCTAATTTACTTACATTTACAACCTACTATTCGTATATTTTATGAGCAACACATTAAACAGACCCATTCGGGTTTTAGTGGCTAAAGTTGGATTGGATGGGCACGATAGGGGGGCAAAAGTCATTGCCACTTCCTTGCGGGATGCTGGAATGGAAGTGATTTATACTGGGCTCCGACAAACACCAGAAATGGTGGTTAACACGGCTTTACAGGAAGATGTGGATGCTATTGGGGTCTCGATTTTATCAGGCGCTCACATGACCGTCTTCCCCAAAATAGTAGAGATCATGAAACAGAAAGGCGTTACGGATGTTCTGCTGACTGGCGGGGGGATCATTCCGGAAAGCGACATGGAAAAGCTAAAAGCAATTGGCGTCGGAAAGTTATTTGCTCCGGGAACCACCATGGAAACCATCACCAATTATATCCAGGATTGGGTAGCTGAAAACAGAAACTTTTAACCTTTAAATTTCCTTAACCGAGCTTATATGGCGTATCAAAATCTTTTATCAGAAATCAGGGAATCCGTATTGTATGTGACCATTAACAGGGAACAAAAGCTGAATGCACTCAATAAAGATACTTTAGCGGAGCTGGCAGATGTTGTTGCATTTGCAGCGCAGAACGATGAAGTACGTGCGGTATTGTTAACTGGTTCAGGGCCAAAAGCCTTTGTTGCCGGCGCAGACATCTCCGAGTTTGCCGCATACTCAGGTCAGGAAGGGGAGGCATTGGCCAGAAATGGACAAAGCCAGGTATTTGATGCGATTGAAAACTGCCCGAAACCAGTTATTGCCGCGATTAACGGCTTTGCTTTAGGAGGTGGATTGGAACTGGCTATGGCCTGCCACATTCGTATTGCTTCAGAAAATGCAAAACTAGGCTTACCGGAAGTAACTTTGGGGCTGATTCCAGGTTATGGAGGTACACAACGCCTTACACAGTTGGTAGGCAAAGGAAAAGCGATAGAAATGATCACTACTGCGGATATGATTACTGCTACAGAAGCTGAAAAAATAGGCCTGGTCAATCATGTCGTCCCTGTAGAAGAATTGTTCCTAAAAGCGGAAGAAATTCTGTCAAAAATCAAGCTTCGCGCGCCATTGGCAATTGGCAGTGCAATTCGTGCTGTAAATGCCGCCATTCGCTTCGATGAAAACGGTTTCGAAACCGAGATCAAGGAGTTTGGTAAGTGTTTTGATACAGAAGATTTTAAAGAAGGTACTTCTGCATTTTTAGAAAAAAGAAAAGCAGTGTTTGTAGGGAAATAATCTCTTTTAAACTATATATAAAGCCCATTTGATCTTTTTCTAATGGGCTTTTTTATGGAATAAGAAATGACCTTTATATAGGTCATCTCATTTAAAAGTGTAGAAAATTTTTCCCATACAAAAAAAGTATTTATATTTATCTGGTTATAATGGAGTAAACTATTTAATTTCCCTATGAGAAAAATATTGATTGTTGACGACGAAATAAACATCGGTTTATTACTTTCGAAGTTTTTAACCCGAAATTCATTTAGCGTCTCAACAGCTACAAGTGGTGTTTCAGCGATGGAATATCTGGCAAAGGAAAGCTATGATCTGGTATTATGCGATTACCGTTTGGAAGATACTGATGGTAAAGAAATGCTGATCAAGATCAAAGAAAGCTATCCCGGCACTGGAGTAATCATTATTACAGGATATTCAGATATTAAGTTGGCTGTGGAACTCATTAAGCTGGGCGCTTACGATTATATCACCAAGCCTTTATATCCTGATGAAATTTTAAATACCATCAATAAGGCGATTGATACACAGATGGCCTTAAATGAAAACAGGCTGGAAATTCCTGCGGAAGCACCGAAACAGAAGGGGCAAAAACAAGCTTACAACCATACCGAGAATTTCGTGATTGGCGCAAGCGGGGCTTCTAAGGAACTGCAAAGGCAGATTCATCTGGTTGCTCCAACTACTTACAGTGTGATCCTGACCGGCGAAAGTGGGACAGGAAAAGAGTCTGTAGCCATGGCTATTCACCTGAATAGTCCCAGAAAAGACCAGCCTTTTGTGGCAATGGACTGCGGATCGTTGACTAAAGAGCTTGCAGGAAGTGAATTTTTTGGTCATGAGAAAGGATCATTTACTGGCGCATTATATACCAAAATCGGGCATTTTGAAATGGCCAATGGAGGAACTTTATTTCTGGATGAGGTTGGAAACCTTTCTTATGAGATTCAGGCGGCCTTATTGAGGACTGTTCAGGAACGTAAGATCAAAAGAATTGGAAGCACCAAAGAAATTGAACTGGATGTAAGGATCATCGTAGCAACTAATGAGAACCTGGCGGATGCGATTCAAAAAGGAAAATTCAGGGAAGATTTATACCATAGATTTAATGAATTCTCTTTGAGCTTACCACCATTGAGACAGCGTGGGAATGACATTATGGTCTTTGCGCATACTTTCTTAAAAGGAGCCAACCAGGAGCTGAACCGTAAAATACATGGTTTCTCTGCAGAGGTAGAAGAATGTTTCATGACCTATAACTGGCCAGGAAACGTAAGAGAATTGAAAAATGTGGTTAGAAGGGCAACCTTACTCACAGAAACGCAGGAAATTCAATTGAAAGCACTGCCATTGGAGATCTCTACTTATGCCAAGGCTTCAGCTATGGAAACCTCCATTGCACGTACAGAAAAACCAAGGGACCTTAAAAACGCGGCTTTAGAAGCAGAATATGAAGCGATTTTGAAAGTCTTGAGAGAAGTGAATTTCAATAAAACTAAAGCAGCGAAAATCCTGAATATCGATAGGAAAACGCTTTACAATAAAATGCGAGCCATCAATTTGGAGAGTTAAACGCTAATGTCTTTATTCACTCATAAACAAAGGAATAACATCAATCTGGTGATTATCGTCGCCCTGGGTTGTTTAATTGCTTATTCCATACAGGGGATCTTTGGATCTATTTTAAGCACCCTGGTGTTGTTTACGATTTTACGACCTGCATATATCTATTTGGTAGAAGAGAAGAAATGGAACAAACGACTTTCTGCTCTTCTACTATTGTTTACCTCTGTGATCGTGCTGATCCTCCCTTTTTATGCGCTAAGTACGATGGTGATCGAGAAAATTGCGGAACTGCAAAGCGATCACATCTATTTCAAAAACCTACTCTTCAAGTTAAAACACCTCATCCCACTGAACAGTGATTTTCAGAACCTGGTGGAAGAAGGCCTGAAAAAGGCTGGGACATGGGCTACCGAGCTATTTCCCTCTTTAATTTCCGGCGCTTTTAACATCATTTTGGGACTGATCATCATGTATTTCCTATTGTACTTCATGTTGGTGGAGCGGGAGACATTTGAGGCTTCCCTACTAAAGTACGCCCCTTTCAGGGAACAAAATGCTTATCGCTTTGCGGAAGAGATGAGAAATACCACCTATTCCAATGTATTGGGGCAGGGCTTGATTACCATTGTTCAAGGTTCGTTGCTGAGTCTGGCTTTCTATGTTTTGGGGTATTCTGACCCCTTATTCTGGGGTGTCATTACCATGTTTATTTCCTTTGTCCCTATATTAGGGCCTCCGGTTATTTTTGTACCAGCTGCTTTACTGCAGTTGGCCAATGGGAATAACTTTGCCGGTTGGGCGATGCTCATCTTTGGCTTTGTCGTGATTATCAATATTGATAATGTATTGCGTTTCATCATCGCTAAAAAAGTTGGAAATATTCATCCCATCATCACCGTAATTGGCGTAGTTATTGGTGTACCCTTATTTGGAATACTAGGTCTGGTCTTCGGTCCTTTGTTGTTGTCGTATTTTGTTTTGTTGATCAAAATATACGAAAACAGCGCACTGGCGGCGGAAAGATTGGAAAGAATTAAAACAATTCCTGAAGAGGAATCGTTATAATTACTATATTCCAAGCATCAACAAAATAAATATTCAACACAAAATGTAAATGTCATGAATGATAATTCAAAAGTATTAATTGGGCTATTAGCCGGTTTAGCTGCGGGTGCGGCATTGGGATTACTATTTGCTCCGGAAAAAGGCAGTGAAACAAGAGATAAATTGAGCCAGTCGTTGAAAGACCTTGGTGATACCATTAGAGATAGAGCTGCGGATGAAATTAATAATCTGGCGAGCTTAAAGGATAAAGTTGTAGGCACTGTGAAAGAGAAACTTCGCAAAGAAGAAGAAGAGTTTGAAGATGATTTAGAACACGCATAAGTAATCGTATAACCACATAGTAATGCAGGAAAATAAAGAAAAAGATCTGGAGGGACTGGTAGGTGATGCCAAAGAGTATGTCAATACGCGATTGGAATATACCCGTCTGTACCTGATTGAGCGGGGCTCGAAAATGTTCGCCGATATGGTTACCAATGCGGCGGTTGCGATTTGCTTTTTGCTGGCTTTCCTGTTTGGTACCTTTACTTTAGCCCTGTTTTTATCTGATGTGCTGGGCAGTTACACCAGAGGTTTTGGCTGTGTGGCCTTGATTTACCTGTTGCTGGCCCTTATCGTTTATTTTGCGAAAGAGAAATACATAGAAAAGGCCATCATTAATTTTACGATCAGGCGCTATTTTAATAAACTAGCAGATAAGGAGGAGGAAGATGAACCGAAAGTATAACATCAACAACCTCGAAGATCTACACCTGCAAGTGCGGTTGTTGAAATCTGAATATACAGCTAAGGGAGAAGCACTGGCAGGAGATTCTAAGCAATACCTTCATCAGTTTACTTTAAATGGGTTTATTAAAAAATATGCGACCCCGTCTGCCTTCCTTAAAATTGATGATAAGTTTAACATCAGTAGCAAGGTGCTTTCTATGGCACTTCCTTTAGTGATGAACAGCACCTTTTTTAAAGGCTCTGGAATCATTACGAAGGCGCTTGTAGGCTTAGCCTCAGGCAAGCTTGGAAAGTCGCTGGACGCGGAGCATTTGTCGGCCATATTTAACTCTGTTACCTCATGGTTTGGTAAATCAAAGAAAACAAAAGAAAAACCACCGCTGGAAGTCGATTATGGCATTCCGCCGGATAGTGAAACTTATTAGTTATAAATAAAAAAGGAAGCCCTAGAGCTTCCTTTTTTTATGACCAAATGGTATTAAAGGGTCGTTTGAATTTTCAATTCTTTCATTTGCTTCTCATCAATGGTCGAAGGACTATCAATCATCACATCTCTTCCTGAGTTGTTTTTCGGGAAGGCGATCACATCACGGATGCTGTCTAGTCCTGCGAAAATAGAACACAACCTGTCAAATCCGAAAGCGATACCACCATGTGGAGGTGCGCCAAATTCGAAAGCGTCCATCAGGAAGCCAAATTGTTTCTGTGCATCTTCCGGAGAGAAGCCTAAGTGCTTGAACATTAGTGCTTGAAGCGTTCTGTCGTGGATACGGATAGAACCACCACCGATTTCTGTACCATTTACCACCATATCATAAGCGTTTGCTCTTACATTTCCAGGGTCGGTATCCAATAAAGCAATATCTTCTGGTTTTGGAGAAGTAAATGGGTGGTGCATGGCATGGTAGCGTTCAGATTCTTCATCCCATTCTAAAAGTGGGAAGTCCAATACCCAAAGGGCGCTGAATTTGTTTTTATCACGTAAACCTAGGCGGGTACCCATTTCCAGGCGTAATTCGCTCAATTGTTTACGTACTTTATCAGTTAAACCTGACATGATCAACACTAAATCACCTGGTTGGGTGTTCATTGCTGCCGACCATTTTTTCAGTTCGTCCTCATTATAAAATTTATCTACAGAAGATTTCAATGAACCATCTTCGTTATGACGCATATAAATCAGGCCTGTTGCCCCAATTTGCTGACGTTTTACAAACTCCGTTAATTCGTCCATCTGCTTTCTGGTATAGCTTGCGCAACCAGTTGCATTGATCCCGATGATCATTTCTGCAGCGTCAAAAACAGGGAAATCTTTTCCTTTTACCAGCTCCGTTAATTCTACAAATTGCATTTCAAAACGGGTATCCGGTTTATCAGAACCATAGAATTTCATGGCATCTGAATATTGCATTCTTGGAACTTCCGGTAAATCAAAGTCTTTAAGGTCTTTGAATAGAGTACGGATTAGGCCTTCGAAAGTATTTAAGATGTCTTCTTGTTCGATGAAAGACATTTCGCAATCAATTTGAGTAAACTCAGGTTGTCTGTCGGCACGTAAATCTTCATCTCTGAAACATTTAACGATCTGGAAATAACGGTCAAATCCAGACACCATTAACAACTGTTTGAACGTTTGTGGCGATTGTGGAAGGGCATAAAACTGACCTTCGTTCATTCTGCTTGGTACCACAAAATCTCTTGCACCTTCTGGTGTAGATTTGATCAATACTGGTGTTTCTACTTCAATGAAGTCCAGTTTATCTAAGTAACGACGAACTGCCTGTGCCATTTTATGACGCAACACCATGTTGTTACGGATTGGATTTCTACGTAAATCCAGGTAACGATATTTCATACGCAAGTCATCACCGCCATCAGTTTCATCATCGATCATGAATGGAGGTAATTTTGCTGCGTTCAGTATTTCTAATGCAGTGATTTTTATCTCGACTTCACCTGTAGGCATTTTCAGGTTTTTGTTAGAGCGTTCTACAACAAGACCGCTGGCTTTAATTACAAATTCCCTGCCCAGGCTACGTGCTGCCTCGCATAATTCCCGGTTGTCGTCCATATTGAAAACCAATTGGGTAATCCCGTATCTGTCGCGGATGTCAATAAAAGTCATCCCTCCTAAATCTCTGGATTTTTGGACCCAGCCACATAAGATTACATTTTCACCTAAATTCTCAATAGTTAAAGCTCCGCAAGTAGTTGTTCTTAACATTATTAAAAGTATTAAGTCCCAAAAATATTGATTTTGAACCGGATATTTCAACCCTCATTGAATTTAGCTCAGTATATTGAAAATATTTTTGCTGGATTGCAACGTTTTAAAAAATCAGTTGTCATATAAGCGAACTCGAAAAACATTGGAAACAGTATACATAGATAAACACATCACACTCGTTCAGGAGTGCCGGCAAGGAAACCGGAAAGCGCAATTTGAAATTTACAAATTGTATGCGAAGGCTATGTATAACGTGGCACTGAGAATCGTAAACTTCGATGATGAGGCGGAAGATGTCTTGCAGGAAGCATTTCTGGATGCATTTACTCGAATAGAGAGCTTCAGGGGAGATACTACTTTTGGCCTTTGGCTGAAGCAGATAGTGATCAATAAATCGATCAATTATCTCCGGAAACGAAAAGTAGAGTTTGTAAGCCTGGAGGCTGTGGATGTGGCAGAACAGATGGATATGGAGGAGGAAGACCTGGAATGGAAGGTAGAAGAAGTAAGAGCGGCCATTGCGGAACTTCCGGATCGGTACCGTGTAGTACTCAGTTTATATCTTTTTGAAGGGTACGACCATGAGGAGATTGCGCATATTTTGAAAATCGCGGAGAGTACTTCCAGGACACAATATATGCGCGCGAAAATGAAATTAAATGGTTTATTAGTAAAGAGAGGGGTATAACGATGAACAAGAGGAGTATTGAAGAGTACATTAAGGAAAACAAGAAGGAATTTGATTTTAAAACGCCATCTGATCAGTTATGGGCAAGGATTGATGCAGGATTAGACAAAGCGCAGGTAAAAAAAAAATCAGGAATGCCATTCTGGTTCGGTATAGCTGCATCGCTGATGCTGATCATGACGGTTACTTTTATTTATACTTATCGTAAAGGAAACCGTCAGGAGCTGGAAATTGCAGACATCAACCCGGTTTACGGGAAAAAGGAAATGAAGTTTGCGAGTCAGATTGAAGAGAAAAAGGACAGTTTGCAGGTATATGCAAAGAAGAATCCGGTGTTGTATGCAAAGTTTAGTGCAGATCTGAATCAACTGGATGGCGATTATGAAAAGATGAAAAAGGAGCTGCAAAATAGCCCGAATCAAGAAGTGGTAGTCCGTGCGATGGTGAAAAACCTGGAGTTACAGCTACAGGTGATCAATCAGCAGTTATCGATCATCAATGAAGTAAATCAATACAAAGAGGAGAATCAAATATGAAAAAATTAGTTTGGGGAATGAGTGGCTTATTAATGGCTGCGAATTTGGCCGGCGCCCAGTCGGTGGTAAAGGAACTCAATAATGCGCCGAGAATGGCGGTCATGGTTCCTTTGCAGGTGAATATGGCCGTAGCACCATTGGTAGCATTGCCGCCATTGCCCCCTACCGCTCCATTGGATCGGTTGGCAAGTAATTTTCAAGATGACGCTGAGGATCCGGGGAAGTCAAAAACTTTTTCTAAGACTTTTTCAGTGGATGCTGGAGATAAGCTGAGCCTGACTAATAAATATGGCGGGATTATCATCAAAACATGGGATAAAATAGAAGTAAAGGTCGACATAGACATTCAAGCTTTTAGTAAGGACGCTGATGATGCACAGAAATTACTGGATGAAACGACAATAGAGTCCGGAAAAACCGGTGATCAGATCACTATCAAAACGAATATTGGCAAAAGAGACGGCCGTTACGGTAGTAGTATGAGGAATGGAAAGGTGATCTGGAGAAGAGAAGTGAAGATCAACTACGTGGTATATATGCCTTCGAGTATAGCTTTAACGGTTAATAACCAATATGGCGGCTTAAAAATGGCTGATTTTTCAGGGGCACTTTCAGTAAAAATCCAATATGGTTCTTTTGTCGCCAGCAATTTAACCAGTAGCAATAACTATGTGAATGTTCAATACGGCCAAACAGACATTGCCAATATGAATAAGGGCGTGATTAAGCAACAGTATGGCGCTTCTCTGAAACTGGGTACCGTTGGTACGCTGGAATTAGATGCACAGTATGTTCCGGTTACGATTACGACGATTAAAGGTGATGCGTTGATCAAGCAGCAATATGGAAAAGGATTGAGTATTGGAGCAGTAAATAACCTGGATCTGGATGCACAATATACGAATGTAAATGTGGGTACCGTGAACGGAAATGCGACCATCAAACAGCAATACAATAACCTTACAGTTGGTTCAGTGAATAAACTGAACGTCAATGCACAATACACTACAGTCAAAGTTGGAACCTTAAAAGGAGATGGGAACTTTGACCTGAATTACAATAAATTGATGCTGGATAATGTCCTTTCAGGGAGTAGAAACTTAACTGTGAATGCGAATTATACCACGGTTTCCATTGGGTTTGCGGGAAATTACCATGGTGATTTTGAGGCAAAAACCAATTATGGAGGATTTAAACCAGGGTCGAATGTAAATTCAAAACTGGTTTCTGAAAGTGGAAGCACAAAAAATTATAGCGGTAAAATTGGAAGCGGTGGAAATGGGAATATCAATATCCGCACAAATTACGGCAGTATATCCTTGAATTAACCCGTATTTAATTAAGCGATTAGCGTATTTAAGGGAAAGCCTGTTGATAAATTCAGCAGGCTTTTTTTATATCTTAGTGGCTTGATTTATTTTATTTCACATGGAAATTTTTAGCAGCCCGGAGGCATGGATCTCCCTCATTACCTTAACCATATTGGAGATTGTATTGGGAATTGATAACATTGTGTTTATCTCCATTTTAGCAGGAAAACTGCCTGCTGATCAGCAGAAAAAAGCACGTCAGGTAGGTTTAGGCCTGGCAATGATTACCAGAGTATTGCTATTATTATCGCTAACCTGGGTGATGAAATTAACCGCGCCATTGTTCAATGTGGGCGATTGGATCGGCATCAGTAATGCGGAATGGCTGGATAAACTGGCAATTTCCGGTAGGGATTTAATCCTCATCATTGGTGGATTGTTCCTGATTTATAAAAGTACGCATGAGATCCACCAAAAGCTGGAAGGCGAAGAAGAGGGGGGTGTCAAAGGAAAAGTTCAGTCTTTTATGGGAATCATTATTCAGATTCTGATTTTAGACGTGGTATTCTCGCTGGATTCTGTAATTACAGCAGTAGGTATGGCAGACCATATTGAGGTCATGATTATAGCAGTAGTGATTGCGGTATTGATTATGCTGGTATCGGCATCAGCGATTAGTAACTTCGTAAACAAACACCCGACAGTGAAAATGTTGGCCTTGTCTTTCCTGTTGTTAATTGGTGTTTCGCTGCTTGCAGAAGGCTTGGATCAACACATTCCTAAAGGATATATCTATTTTGCGATGGCCTTCTCGGTATTGGTAGAAATGCTGAACCTGAAAATGAAGAAAAGCAATAAACCTGTTGAACTTAGAAATACCCCGCACGAAAACCAGTAATTTTACCGCATGATTTCATTTTTTGAAGCCGCATTGGCTGAATTATCTATACACCGCATTGGGAACAAGGGTCAGGACGAATTTTATGTATTGTCTGAAAAGTCTATTCCTGTAAAGGACAATATGCTGAGCAATTTGCTACAGCAGTATTTTTTAGGCCCTTTTGCGAAGGTGAATGAGATTTATCATTTCACACACCCCAATGCCGATTTAAACCTGAATGAGGTGTATCACTTTGCTGCCAAAATTTTTGAAGATGGCACTACATTTCATGAATATAGCATGGAGCTGGCAAAATACCTGTATGATGTTTCGGGACACCCGAAAATTAAGCCAGGAGAGCTGTATGTTGCTTACTTTGAAAATGTGCAGATTGAAGGGGAGCTCCATGACGCGATTGGAATCTTTAAGTCTGAAACTAAAGAATCTTTTCTAAAGGTGTATCCTGAAGATGGCGGATTTGGTTTGGGTTATGAAGAAGATGCGATCAATATCAATAAGCTGGACAAAGGCTGTTTGATCTTTAACACCGATAAAGAAGAAGGTTTCCGCGTAGCGGTGATCGACCAGACCAATAAAAGCGCAGAAGCGGTATACTGGAAAGATGAGTTCTTGAAATTGAAGATCAGAAATGACAACTTTAACCAGACGAATAGTGTATTGGGCGTTTACAAGAACTTTGTAACTGAAAAACTGGATCAGGAATTTGATATTTCTAAAGCAGATAAGATCGATTTGCTGAATAAATCGATGAAATATTTCAAGGAAAAAGAGAGTTTCGACCTGGATGAGTTTTCAAATGAAGTAATCGGTAATGCGGAAGGGATTGAGTCTTTCAAGAACTATAAAAAGAGTTATGAAGAGGAATTTGATACCCCTATTGCAGATACTTTTGACATTTCCGGGGCTGCGGTGAAAAAGCAAACCAGAGCCTATAAAAGCGTATTGAAACTGGATAAGAACTTTCATATCTATATCCACGGTGATAAAGAGTTGATTGAGAAGGGCTATGATGAGGATAAGTCTATGAACTATTACAAAGTGTATTTCAGAGAAGAAGAATAAAGCCTTCTTTTAGTATCAATTTATAATCAAAAGAACCAAATCGTTTAGACTCTCTAAATGATTTGGTTCTTTTTTTGCAAATTCCTTTTATCGGCAGTTAATAGTTAAGAATAAATAGTAGCTTTATTTCTGAAGCCAAATATTTCCTTAACGTATGAACCCGGAACTACAGAAGAACAGTATTTTCAAAGTTATTGGTGCCTCCTCTTTGGGGACATTGATTGAATGGTATGATTTTTACATTTTTGGTAGCCTGGCTACGATTATTGGGGCACAGCTTTTTCCTGCAGATGCAGGGGCTTCAGCGCTGATCAATACCCTCGCCATTTTTGCGGCAGGTTTTATAGTGAGGCCCTTTGGGGCTTTGGTGTTTGGCCGCCTGGGCGATTTAATTGGCCGTAAATACACCTTTCTGCTGACTTTGGTGTTGATGGGTGGTTCTACCTTTTTAATCGGTCTGATCCCTTCTTATTCGAGTATCGGTTACGCTGCACCTATTCTGGTGCTGATCTTGCGCTTGGTGCAAGGATTGGCGCTGGGCGGTGAATATGGCGGTGCTGCGACTTATGTGGCCGAACATGCACCACCCAATAAACGGGGGTTTTTCACCAGTTGGATTCAAACCACCGCCACAGGAGGGCTTTTTCTTTCATTGGGTGTGATCGTATTGACCAAAAACCTGTTGGGAGCGGATGATTTCGCTGCCTGGGGCTGGAGGATCCCATTTTTATTGTCGATCCTACTGGTAGGTGTATCCATTTACATCAGAATGAAAATGCACGAATCTCCGATGTTTACGAAATTGAAAACAGAAGGAAAGGTTTCGAAAAACCCCTTAAAGGAAAGTTTTAATAATAAAGCGAACTTTAAAATGGTCTTGTTAGCTCTGTTTGGTGCCACAATGGGCCAGGGGGTGATCTGGTACACCGGACAATTTTATGCGCAATCCTTCATCGAAAACACCTGTAAAGTGGATTTTAATGATTCCAGGTATATCTTGCTCTGGGGAATCGCCTTTGCGACTCCTTTCTTCGTCGTCTTTGGTTCCTGGAGTGATCGGGTTGGGCGAAAATGGATCATGCTGACGGGCATGCTGCTGGGGATTATCTTTTACCGACCTATTTACCAAATCTTTCTGGACGATACCGATTTTAGTAAAGTAACGCAGGAGGATATTTTAGCAGTTGCAGATCCGCTGATCACAAGAACATCGATTATTGGAACTCCGGATAGCCTGGTCACCACTACCGCAGTGGTTACGCTCGTTGATGGAGCCAGCTACCATAAAGTACAATCATATACGAAATTTGCAGCGGCAGATAAACCAGTTGAAATTCATCCGGAACTGCTGAAAGATAAGAAACTATCTACCTCGGTATTCTGGAAATTTGTGTTACTGATTTTCTTTCAGATTCTATTGGTAACAATGGTTTACGGTCCTATTGCGGCATTTTTAGTGGAGTTGTTCCCAACAAAAATCAGGTATACTTCGATGTCTTTACCGTACCACGTTGGAAATGGAGTGTTTGGTGGTCTGGTGCCTTTTATCGCTACCCTGATTGCCAGTTTCTCCGGATCAACGCCTTTATCCGGTCTCTGGTACCCGATCGGCATTGCCGCATTGAGCTTTGTGATTGGCGCTGTTTACCTGTCTAATAAAAAACCTGTGGAAGCAGAAATTGAAGATTAAACTCCATAAAAACACGATTATGAACGGATTAAAAAAAGGATTAGGGCTGTTTTGGATGATATTGGGACCCGCATCAATCATCTTTCTGTTTATGCAGGCTTATGAAAAAGTAGGCATGGCTGTAGAAGGCGTGCAAAAGACGAATACGGCTTTGCAATGGGGGATTATCTTATTCATTTTTATCCCAATCAGCGCAGGCCTGGTGATATTCGGCTATTATGCGCTGAAAGGGGAATATGATCAATTGTCTGATGGTTCCGAAGAACCCGCCGACTAAAGTACTCTTAGTAACAAACCTTTCAGGTACTCACCTTCAGGGAAAGAAACCCTTACCGGATGGTCTTCTGGCTGATGGAATTGTTTTAGGATCTGCACTTCTCTGCCTGCGTCTAAAGCAGCCCAGGCGATGATTTGCTTGAATGTTTCCATGTCTACTGCTCCCGAACAAGAGAACGTAGCCAGGATACCACCTTTTTCCAATAACAGCATACCTAATCTGTTAAGGTCTTTATAAGCTCTTGCAGCTCTGTCTAATGCAGAACGGGAAGGGGCATATTTAGGCGGATCTAATACGATCACATCAAACTTTTTTCCTTCATCCTTGAATACACGTAGCTGTTTGTTGACGTCCGATTGAATGCTTTCCTGACGGGAAGCTTCCAGACCATTCAGTTCCAGGTTATGTTTTAAGGTTTCAATCGCCAATGCAGAACTGTCTACACTAGTTACATGTGCTGCACCTTGTTTTAAGCTATTTAAAGTGAAACCACCGCTGTAGCAGAAACAGTCCAACACGTTTTTATCCTTGCTATAAGCGGCAAGAATATCACGGTTATCACGCTGATCGCAGTAGAAACCAGACTTTTGTCCGTCAGCAATATTGATATGGTAAGTGATTCCGTTTTCTTTAACTTCAATGAATTCTGGTGGGGTTTCGCCCCAAAGCAAGCCTTGAGTAGCTTCCAGGTTTTCATGTTTACGCGCTCCAGCATCACTTTTATCAAAAACCCCTCTTGGATTTAACTCCTCAATTAAGATCTCAATCAGTTCTTGCTTTGCATTTTCCATTCCTGAACTCAGGATCTGCAGCGAAAGGAAATCAGCGTATTTATCTACGATTAGTCCAGGAAGGAAGTCGGCTTCACTGAATACCAATCTGCAGGTATTGGTGTTGTCGTTTAGCAAATGCTGTCTGGAAGCAATCGCATCGCGAAGTTTTAACTGGTACCATGATTTGTCAATGGCCTTGCTTTCGTCCCATTCCATTAACCTTAATGCTACCCTAGATTCCGCATTGTAATACGCATAGGCAAGAAACTCTGCTGCTGCAGAACAAACTTTAACGATTTCACCATTTTCTGGCTTTCCCTTAATTTTATCAATTGCTCCTGAAAAAATCCAGGGATGGTGAAGCATTGCCGCTTTTTCTTTTCCTTTTTTAAGTATTACATCAATCATGTTGCAAAGTTAGGAAAAACAATGCTCTTTTTAGTTTGGTCGATTTGGTCGAAAAAATAACCACTGAATAGGTAAATAGGAGATATTCGTTAAATGATCCGAACGTCCATAAAACAACTATCAATAATAATTTGATGGTTTGGGAAATCACTATTCCGCAGCGCTCAAGGCCATTTTTATCGCCATACCTGCCAACACACTTGCCATCACCCATTTTTGCACTTTTATCCAGGTCGGATTATTTGCGAAAAACCGGGCAACCTGTGCGGCGGTCAACACAATTAAAAAGTTAATTGAAGCGCTGATACTGACCTGTGTAAGGCCCAATTGGATGCTTTGTAAAAAGACAGATCCGTAGGCGGGTTTAATGAAATAAGGGAATAGGGATAAGTAGAAAACTGCGACTTTGGGATTGAGCATGGTAGTAATCACGCCAATTTTGAAAAGCCTTGCTGGCGGATCATTGGATAGTGTAGTATTGGCTTCAAACAAGGGTTTCCCATTGGGCTTCACTGATTGATAAGCCAGGTAAAGCAGGTAAATAACCCCTAAAACCTTAATCACTGTAAAGGCATGTGGAACGGCAAATAAAACGGCGGTGAGGCCAAAGGCCACCATAAAAATATGAAAGAGGAAACCGCACATTAAGCCGGCTAAAGAAACCAGGCCGGCGTTACGTCCTTGTGTGATAGATCGGGAAATCAGGTACACCATATTTGGCCCTGGACTCAGAACCAGCACTAAGGCTGCTAAAGCAAAATAAGTAAGTTCTTGAATGGGTACCATGGTGTCCTAGTAAGGGCAAAATTAAGAAAATAATTAGGTTTTGTGGCTGTTTACAGAAGAGCTGAAGCTTTGGGATAGCGGTGGGGGGATGTCCGGGAAGAGTGGCAGGTTCGGATAGGGTTCAGTAGGGGTTGAGTAAGGGTTGGCTTAGGGTTGGTATAGTCATTACCTATCTGAACCCCTACTTAACCCTAAGCCAAGCCCTACTGGACAAGGGCCTCTTTCCGAAGGTTCTCAGGTGTTTTAGTGGAAATATCCTTTCTGTCCTTTGATGAAAGTACTTGGCGTTTTGGCAATAAGTCGTAATTTTAGCGCATGGAAGAAATAACCTGGAATGATTTTGAAAAAGTCGAACTTCGTGCAGGGACGGTTCTGGAAGTATTTGATTTTCCAGAGGCCAGAAAGCCTGCTTACAAGCTTAAAGTTGATTTCGGTGATTTAGGCATTAAAATGAGCAGTGCGCAAGTCACCAAGCACTATTCAAAAGAAGAGTTGGTGGGCCAACAAGTTGTAGGTGTCGTCAATTTCCCTAAAAAACAGATCGGTAAGTTTATGTCGGAATTCCTGGTCACAGGTTTTGCAGATGAGGATGGAGATATTGTGCTGACAACATTAAATGGTACCGTGCCGAATGGCAGTAAATTGATATAAATGAGTTATTTTAACTTTTCAGAAGAGGAAGGCCCAGCTGCCGAGGATGAACATTATATGCGCCTTGCTTTGCAGGAGGCTCAGAAAGCATATGATGCGGAAGAGATCCCGATTGGGGCAATTGTGGTGTGTAAAGGTAGGATTGTTGGTCGTGGCTATAACCTTACTGAACAACTGAATGATGTAACTGCTCATGCCGAAATGCAGGCTTTCACTGCTGCGGCGCAGACTTTAGGCGGTAAATACCTCAAAGATTGCACCTTGTATGTCACGATTGAACCTTGCGTAATGTGTGCCGGTGCAAGTTACTGGACGCAAATTGGTCGCCTGGTTTATGGCGCAACAGAGCCTAAGCGTGGTTTCAGCTCTAAAAATGCCAACCTGCTTCATCCGAAAACGGAATTGAAAGCTGGTGTATTGGCGCAGGAATGTGGAGCGCTGATGACGCGTTTTTTCGCTAACAAAAGAGGCTAACTTGACAAAGAATTGAACAAAAACTAACGTTTGAATGTTATATTTGTACAAGAAATAAGTTTTAACCTTAAAATATAATAATATGGCTTTTGAATTACCTGCGTTACCTTACGCAACAGATGCACTAGAACCGCATATTGATAAACTTACAATGGAAATTCACCATGGTAAGCATCACCAAGCATACGTTACCAACTTAAACAAAGCTTTAGAAGGTAAACCAGAAGCGAATCATAGCATTGAAGAAATCGTTAAAAACATCTCTAAGTTTCCTGCAGCAGTAAGAAACAATGGTGGTGGTCACTATAACCACTCTTTATTCTGGACAGTTTTAGGTCCAAACAAAGGTGGTGAGCCTAAAGGAGAATTGGCAGAAGCAATTAATGCTGCTTTCGGTTCTTTCGCAGATTTCAAAACTAAATTTGCTGAGGCTGGTGCTACCCGTTTCGGTTCAGGATGGGCTTGGTTAATCGTTACTGCTGACAACAAATTAGCGGTATGTTCTACGCCAAATCAAGATAGTCCATTAATGGATATCGCTGAAGTAAAAGGTACTCCACTATTGGGTATGGATGTATGGGAACATGCTTACTACTTAAAATATCAAAACAGACGTCCTGATTATATTTCAGCTTTCTGGAATGTAGTGAACTGGGATGCAGTTGCTGATCGCTTCAAAAAAGCATAATCAACGCGTTTTTTCAAAAGAAAAGCCTGTAAGGAATCAAATTCTTACAGGCTTTTCTTTTATAGTCATTTTCTTTTGCTCGAAATGAGGGCTCAGATGAAAGCGGGCATTTGTTTTCATCTGAGATTAGATCCCAACGATATCTTTTCTTTTTTTCTGTTTCATTGTTTTAGGAATCACTGCCAGAATTTCTTCCTTTAGGGCGTTCAGCATGCGTTTCTTAATAAAGTTCTTATGAGTCACCAGACTAATCTCTCTAACCGGTTCCGGCGACTTAAAATGGCGTACTTTGCTAAGCTGTTTGCTGCTCAGGTCTGTCAGGGCCAGCTCTGGAAGTAAGGTTGCTCCATTGTTCACGTCTACCATGCGGATCAAAGTTTCTACACTCCCGGTGTTATAAGTTAGTCCCTGGAGGCGGTTGTCTTTCGTAGAACGGCAGATATTCAATACCTGTGATCGCATACAATGCCCTTCATTTAATAGCCAGATGTTTTCTTCTTCCAGATCATTGGCATCAATGGTTTTCTTTTTATACAGCTTGCTATTCTTGCTGATGTAGGTCACAAAGTTTTCATAGTAAAGCGGAAGCTCATTGATGTTGCTATCGGCAAGAGGAGTGGCCAGAATGCCACAATCCAATACACCAGTCTTCAGGTGGTGAATGATATCTTCGGTGGTATATTCCCAGATCAGCAACTTAAGGTCGGGAAATTTCTCCATCATTCCGGAGATCACTCTCGGTAGTAAATATGGCGCCACAGTAGGAATAATTCCTACTTTTAGCTCTCCCACAACATCTTGCTGCTGACTGCTGATAATTTCTTTGATCTTTTGGCTTTCCTGTAGAACCAGTCTGGCTTGTTCAATAATCTGGGCACCGATTTCTGTAGGCACTACTGGCTGCTTGCTGCGGTCAAAGATCTTCACATTCAGCATTTCTTCCAGCTTTTGTACCTGCATACTTAAGGTTGGCTGTGTCACAAAACACTTTTCCGCGGCGCCAACAAAGCTTCTGTAGGTATCTACGGCTACAATGTATTCCAGTTGAACTAAGGTCATATAGTTAAAATTTATCTTGTTTAGCAAAGATATCAATTTAAGCTATATGACCTCGGTGTAGGTCGGTTTTTGACCTAAATATGTTTTGCTAAAAAGTCCATATAAGCTAGCTTAATGCCTTCTTCCAGCTCTATTTTATGTTTCCAGCCCAGCTCATGTAATTTAGAAACATCCATTAATTTACGTGGTGTTCCATCTGGTTTGCTGCTATCAAAGGTCAATTCACCTTCAAAACCGATCACCTTTTTGATCAATAAGGCCAGGTCTTTGATACTTAGGTCTTCTCCGGTTCCGATGTTCACAAATCCGGCTTCGTTGTAATTTTCCATTAGGAAATAACAAGCTTCGGCCAGGTCATCTGCAAAAAGAAACTCGCGCATTGGCGATCCTGAACCCCAGATGTTAACTTCTGCAGTACCATTTACCTTTGCTTCATGAAACTTACGGATCAATGCAGGGAGTACATGAGAGTTTTGTGGGTGATAATTGTCGTTATAACCATAAAGATTGGTTGGCATAACAGAGATAAAGTTGCAGTTGTATTGCGCTCTGTAAGCTTCACACATTTTAATTCCCGCAATTTTAGCAATGGCATAAGGCTCATTGGTTTCCTCCAAAAGGCCTGTTAGCAGGTATTCTTCTTTCAACGGCTGAGGTGCCAATTTCGGGTAAATACAGCTTGATCCTAAGAACATCAGCTTCGATACTCCAGTTTTGTAAGCCTCATGAATCACATTGTTCTGAATGCAAAGATTTTCATACAAAAAGTCGGCTCTGTAAGTATTGTTGGCAATAATTCCACCCACTTTTGCTGCGGCAAGGAAAACATATTCCGGTTTTTCTGCTGCGAAGAAGTTGGCCACATCCTGTTGGTTGCGTAAATCAAGCTCCGATGAGGTTCTGGTGATCAGTTGGGTATATCCTTCCTTAACCAGCTTACGATAGATTGCTGAGCCTACCATACCGCGATGGCCAGCTACATATATTTTTGCGTTCTTTTCCAATTAAAATTCGATTATAGGCACAAAACTACGAAATAGTTCGCATCATCTTTAAGAGACTGATTTAATTGTATTTTTGCATAAAAATATTTTAGTAGTGGGTAAAGATAAATTAAGAAAATTTGCAGAGATAGATACTTTTTCCAATGTCTATCAGATGGAAGAAGGAAAACCTTTGAAAGGGAAATGGGGTTCAGAACATTTCAAAAATGAAAAACCAATTGTATTGGAGCTTGCATGTGGTAAAGGAGAATATTCGGTAAACATGGCAAAATTCTTTCCGGAGAAAAATTTCATCGGGATTGATTTAAAAGGAAATCGCATCTGGAGAGGCGCGAGAACGGGTGTTGATGAAAATATTGAAAACCTGGCTTTCCTAAGGATTCAGATTGAAGACCTTGCGGAATACTTTGAAAAAGGAGAAATAGACGAGATCTGGATCACTTTCCCTGACCCTCAGCCGCAGGACAGCAGAGAGAAGAAAAGATTAACGTACGACCGCTTCCTGGAGATGTACAAAATCTTACTTAAACCAGGTGGAAGAGTAAACTTGAAAACGGATAATGATGGCTTATATGCTTACACTGTTGAGAAAGTGGAAGAATTGGGACTGATTTGTCATAAGAAAACCGATCATTTGTATACTTCTGAGTATTATGATGACGTTTTAAAGATCAAAACACATTACGAACGCATCTATTTGAAACACGATAAAAATATCAATTATATCCAGTTCTCTTTTGAATAAATAATTGATGGGCTAATAAATATGGAACAATCATTTTATGACCAGGTTTTTGAATTGGTAAGGCTCATTCCTAAAGGAAGGGTGTCTTCTTATGGTGCAATAGCGAAAAGTCTTGGTGCTGGTGGTTCGGCTCGTATGGTGGGTTATGCCATGAGTACTGCCGGAGCTGCGCATCCGCCTGTTCCCGCTCATCGGGTGGTGAACAGCTCGGGTTTGCTGACCGGCAAGTTCCATTTTAAAACACCGGAAATGATGCAGGAATTGCTCGAAGCAGAAGGGATTGTAGTGAAAAATGACAAGGTGCAGAATTTTAAAAACCTAGTCTGGAATCCACTTATAGAGCTTTAACTGCTAAAAGAGGAAGATAGAAAATTGATAACATCAGCTTAATTATGGGAAAATTAGTAGAAGAATTTAACGACTACCGTTCTAAAATGAACGATAGAATTATGGAGACTGCAAACACCAATATCAAACGGTTTTTTGCGTTGGATACCACCACTTATGCGGATGGGGCACTGAATGTGAAAACTAAAGAAATGTTGGGTCTTGTGGCTTCTATGGTATTGCGCTGCGACGATTGTATCAAGTATCACCTGGAAAAATGTTTCAATGAAGGGGTCAGCAATGAAGAAATCAATGAGGTTTTCATGATTGCAAACCTGGTAGGCGGATCTATTGTGATTCCTCATTATAGAAGAGCAGTAGAATATTGGGACGAGCTGAGCCAATAGCAAACAATTCAAGCAATTTAGCAACAGTATTTTTCAATCAATAAATGTCAGAAATTATCAGATGCGGATGGTGTGGTACCGATCCTATGTACGTAAAATACCACGATGAAGAATGGGGGAAGCCCGTTTATGACGATCAGACACTTTTCGAGTTTTTAATTCTGGAAGGTGCCCAGGCCGGACTCAGCTGGATCACTATTTTGAAGCGTAGGGCAGGTTATAAGGCCGCTTTCGCAGATTTTGATGTGCAGAAAGTTGCCGCTTTTACGGAGGTCGATGAAGAGCGCCTGATGAATGATGTCGGGATCATCAGAAACCGTCTCAAGGTAAAAGCAGCCATCAGCAATGCCCGCTTATTTATTGAAATACAAAAGGAATTTGGTTCTTTTTCTGATTTTATATGGGGATTTCTGCCAGACAAAAAGCCGATTGTTAACGTCGTAAAGTCCTTAAGTGATGTTCCTGCGCGTACAGAAATCTCAGATGCCATTAGTAAAGACATGAAAAAGCGAGGCTTTAAATTCTTCGGAACCACGATTTGTTATGCGCATATGCAGGCCACTGGTATGGTTAACGACCATATAGAGGGCTGTATCAGTAAGTAAATTCCCGGGGATTATTCGTTCCCGGATTTTTTATGGGCTTCATTGTAGGCCGTCACAAAAGCGATAATTAACTTTGAATCAAAGTTTTCTGTCGCTTTTATTTTTTCTGCCAGCGCTTCATCATTGGTCAGTTTTTGGAGCAATACATTTTTGATGTGTTGATTTTTCTCTGGGGAACCGGCGCCTTCTGTCGGCATTTCCAGCATTGGCCCAGTGCCAAATTTCTCGATAAAGAAGGTAGCAGGCATTACTTTCCTCTTCGGCGGCTCTTGTCTGCGGCCCCCTCCAATAGAGATTCCACCACCAATTCCTACGCCACCAAAACCACCTGTACCTGCGCCTATGCCGATACTTGGTCTGATCCGCGCTCTTTTTGGCTCAGGAACATCAACACCCACATTTCCGCCAATTGAGTATAAATTGATCGCACCATGTTCGATGATTTTAAAGAACTTATGTTGCATTTTATTGTTGACTACAATTGGTTTACTCACATAAGTTTCCCCATTCCATACAAATTCCTGGATGTCGGTAGCTTTCAATTGCAGCACAGATTCATCTTCTTTAGTGAAAATTACGGTGGAATAGTCTGTTGCCTGTATGGTTCCCCGAAGGAAGTTGCCAGGTTCGATCACTACAATATCCTGCGCCATTGCACCAATACCCGCAATCAATAGTAAAACTAACGCGCTAATCGTCTTTATCGCTTTCATCATGATCAAATAACGGAAATTATTTGCTGTTGTTATGGATAATGACAAACAATTATTTAAGTATTAGTACCTTTATCCGATGTGGTTAATGCCGATATGGACTGAGCAGTTCAGGTCAATTAATCCTTGATAATTAAGTATAAATGTAATGGAGGATCAGCAGCTGATGATTGCTTCCTAATCAATAAAAAACGACATACTGATGAAAAAACTTTTTCTTCTTGACGGCATGGCACTCATTTACAGAGCGCATTTTGCATTGAGTAAAAACCCCCGGTTTACGTCCACAGGGATCAATACATCGGCAGTGATGGGTTTTGCGAACACCTTAATGGAGGTGTTGAAAAAGGAAAAACCAAGTCATATCGCCGTGGTTTTTGACACAGCGGCACCTACCGAAAGACATACGGATTTCGAGGCCTATAAGGCCCACAGACAAGCGATGCCGGAGGATCTTTCTGCAGCATTACCTTATGTATTTAAGCTGATTGAAGGCTTTAAAATCCCGGTGATTACTAAAGATGGTTTTGAAGCGGATGATATCATCGGAACTTTAGCCAAAGAAGGAGAAAAACAAGGTTTTACAGTATTCTGTATGACTCCCGATAAAGACTTTGCACAATTGGTGTCTGAGAATATCTTCATTTACAAACCTGCGCGTATGGGGAATGAAATGGAGATCATGGGTGTAGATGAGGTGAAAGCGAAATGGGAAATTGAAGATGTGAAACAGGTAATTGATATTCTGGGTCTATGGGGTGATGCAGTGGATAATATCCCAGGTATCCCGGGCATCGGAGAAAAAACGGCGAAATCATTGATCCAGAAATATGGCTCAATGGAAAACATCATCGCTCATGCGCATGAGCTAAAAGGAAAACAACGTGAAAACGTAGAGAACTATGCAGAACAAGGCTTGCTTTCTAAAAAACTGGCCACCATCATTCTTGATGTTCCGGTCGAATTTAATGCAGATGAACTGGTATTAGAATCTCCAAGTCGCGAATTACTGGAGCCATTATTTGCAGAATTAGAATTCAGAACCATTGGCAAGCGTGTTTTTGGAGAAGAATTTAATGTAAATGAAGCAAAAGCACCGGCTGTTTCTCAGCAAATAGACTTATTCGGTAGCCCAGTGGATCAACCAGCAGGTAAGACCGGTACATTTGTGTCTGCTCCAACCTTCTCAGAAGAAACACAGGCTTCAAAGACTATAGAAAATACCCCGCACAATTACCAATTGGTGGATAGCCCGGAAGCGCGAAAATCATTGATCGCACATCTGGAAACAGCGGAAAGTATTTGCTTTGATACAGAAACGACCGGTACAGATGCCAACCTTGCAGAATTAGTAGGGATGTCTTTCAGTACCAAACCTGGAGAAGGATATTACATTCCATTATCTGCAGATCGGGAAGAGGTATTGACAATTCTGGAAGAATTCAGAGGCGTTCTTGAAAATGAGAACATCGGAAAAATCGGACAGAACATCAAATATGATATTCTAATCATGAAGTGGTATGACATCTCTATCAAAGGAAAACTTTTTGATACGATGCTGGCGCATTACCTGATTGATCCGGATACCAGACATAATATGGATGTTCTTGCCGAAAATTACCTGGGTTATACTCCGATCTCTATCACCAAACTAATTGGGCCAAAAGGTAAAAATCAAGGGAATATGAGAGATGTTCCTGTAGCCGATGTAGTGGATTATGCTGCAGAAGATGCAGATGTAACCTTGCAATTGGCAGATGTTTTCAGACCAATGTTAAAAGAGCTAAATGTGGAAGAACTGGCCAGGGATGTAGAAAATCCATTGGTTTATGTACTCGCAGCAATTGAAAAAGAAGGCGTGAAAATCGATGTAGACACCCTGAATAACTATTCAAAAGAACTGGAAATCGACATCCGGAAATTTGAACAGAATGTGTTCGAAAAATGCGGGGTTACTTTCAACCTGGCTTCGCCAAAACAACTTGGAGAGGTTCTTTTTGATAGATTACAATTAGATCCTAAAGCAAAAAAGACTAAAACCGGGCAATATCAAACCGGCGAAGATGTCTTATTGGCGCTTGCCAATAAGAGTGATATCGTCCAGGACATCCTTGATTTCCGCCAGTTACAAAAGCTAAAATCTACTTATGTTGATGCTTTACCACTATTGGTAAATCCTAAAACAGGAAGAGTACATACCAGCTATAACCAGGCGGTGGCAGCAACAGGAAGGTTAAGTTCTAACAATCCTAACTTGCAAAACATCCCAATTCGTAGTGATAGGGGAAGAGAAGTGCGCAAGGCCTTTATCCCAAGAGATGAAAACCATGTGTTGCTTTCTGCGGATTATTCTCAAATAGAGCTTAGAATCATTGCTGAAATCAGCAAAGAAGAAAATATGTTGGATGCTTTCAATAACGGAATAGATATCCATACTGCAACTGCTGCACGCGTATATGGAATTGCTATAGAGGAAGTGACTTCAGATCAACGTCGTAATGCGAAAGCGGTCAATTTTGGAATTATCTATGGTCAGTCTGCTTTCGGATTGTCTCAAAACCTGGGTATTCCTAGAAAAGAAGCTGCCGCAATTATTGAACAATATTTTGAGCAATATCCCGGTATTCAGCGCTATATGGCTGATACGATGAATTTCGCCAGAGAAAATGGCTTTGTAGAAACTATCCTAGGTAGAAGAAGGTACCTGAGGGACATCAACTCTGCCAATCAAACCGTACGCGGTTTTGCAGAGCGAAATGCCATCAATGCACCCATTCAAGGCTCTGCAGCTGATATGATTAAAGTAGCGATGCTGAACATCCATAAAGACATTCAGGATCAGGGTTTGCAATCAAAAATGACGATGCAAGTGCATGATGAGTTGGTCTTTGACGTGTTGAAAACGGAAGTGGAAGCCATGAAAAAGATCATTACACACCGTATGAAAACAGCCATAAAAACTACTGTGCCGATTGAAATAGAAATCGGTGAAGGAAATAACTGGTTGGAAGCACATTAAAAAACTGCCCGGAATCTTAAGCCCTTTACAGATTCAGGAAGTTCCGTGCAGGATTAACAAAAAAAGGAGATATGTCAGGAGATTCCTAGGAAATTTTACCCTTCTTCAGGGTAAAAGATTCCAGAATCGACGACATGCCTCCTTTTTTATAGAAAGACCTTAATAAATCCTGCTAATAAACCCTGCTAATAAATACTGCGGATGAACTCTACGGATGAATCCTGCGGATCATCAAGACCTCCGATGCTATAAATCAATCGTTTCGCCAATCGCTGGCAACAACAACACTTTATTTTCTCTGTTAAACTTTGCAATCGCTTCCTCCGTGTCAATTTCAATCACTGGAAAGGTGTTGTAATGTACTCCAATCACCTTATCGCATTCAAAATATTTCGTAGAGATCAGTGCATCATTTACATCCATTGTGTAATTTCCACCAATCGGTAAAATCGCATAATCTAAATTGTAAAGATCTGCAAGTAACTTCATTTCTATAGTCAAAGAAGTATCTCCGGCAAAATAAATGGTCTTTCCGCCAGTTTCAAGTACAAATCCAGCTGGATTTCCGCCATAACTGCCATCAGGCATAGAACTGGAATGTGCTGCCCATACCATTCTTAATTTACCGAACTCAAATTTTTGAGCGCCATAATTCATGTCGTGTGTATGGGTTACGCCTTGTGCTTTCGCCCAGGCAATCACTTCCGGCATGGCAATCACAAGTGCATTGGTTTGTTTTGCCAGGCCTACCAGGTCTGCCACATGATCTCCGTGCCCATGACTAACCAGAATATAATCTGCTTCAATCTTGCTGGTATCAATGTGTTTCGCCAGTCCATTCGGACTAATAAATGGATCAAAAAGAAATTTCTTGCCATCTGCTTCTAATAAAAAGCAGGATTGACCATAATAAGTATACTTCATGAGGTTACGAAATTAAGGTTAAAAACGACTATTTGCCGAACATTCCGCCAAGACCACCCATCATCGACTGAGTTGCAGCTTGCATTTCATGCGCGCTTACCTGCTCTGCTTGTGCTAGTGCTTTGTTGATGGCGGTTAGTAACAGCTCTTCTAATTCTTCTTTATCGGCTTGTTTGTAAAATTCTTCTTCGATTTCTACAGCAGTAATCGCTTTATTAGCGGTTGCAGTAATGCGAATGGCACCACCCTCTACTTCACCAAAAACAGAAACAGTATCTAATCTCTTTTTTATCTCTTCGGCCTGCTTTTGTGCAGCCATTAATTTATCGAACATAAGCTTGTTTATTTTATTATAACAACGAAATTAAGGGAAATTGGTTTAAAGAAATCATTTTATGTAAAGATTTCCTGTGTCGTATTTAAAAAAAACAGCCGTATCCGAATGGATACAGCTGTCGTCATAAGTAGATAAAAGAAGGTTAGATGCCTAAGCCAAGGGTCATTGCGGTTATTGTTTTTGAGAAATCAGCAACTGGTGTGGCTACTCCGCTGGTTAGGTTAATGGTATATATTTTATTGAGGCCGCCAACGGTTAAGATGGCATATGCGGTTCCGGAGCTGCTGGCAATGTCAAAGCCATTTGTGCTTTCTACATTAATGCCCAGACTCCCTACTTCCACTAAAACCCCGTCATTAGGCGGAGTTTGTTTGTAGAGTTTATCGGTTACATGGTCGATGTCAAAAAGCACAGTTTCTGTAGCTCCTGCGAAGTTATTGGTATAAGCTCCGGCAGATACGGAAGGTGTTCCTGGTTTCAGGATGGCATCTATCGCAGCTACAGCGCCTGTTTCAGGATGTAAACGTAAATTCTGACCATTATTGCCAAGTACACGTATACGATCTACCATAGGGTTGAAATCAAAGCCGTAGCTAGTACCGGTGAGTAGTGTAGTCAGCACACCTGAACCTACAAGCGTGAATGCACCTGTAGCGGCATTTACCGTATATAGTCTGCTGGAACTGCCTAATGCATAAATTTGGCCGTTAACCGGTCTGAAATCCATTCCAAGTACGGTTTCTGCCGGAGCTAAGCCTGTAATTGGCTTCGATATCACTGTTGCCGGGCTCATCGGGTTAAAGATTAAGAAATTATTGGCATTGTCTACCGCATAAGCAACAGGATCGGTAGGGATAGCCAGACCTTCAATTGGGCTGGATGCAGGAAACTTCCCTGCAAGCGTAGCTTTTCCAGTTTCCAGATTGATGGTGTAAAGGCTGGATGCACCGGCAAGGGTACCCGCAGCAAGAACTTTGGAATTGTCAGGTGAAATGTCAAACGCAGCGCTGCTTCCGATGTCCAAACCTAAGGCGCCAACTTCTACTAATTTCCCGTCGTTTGGCGGATCTTGTTTATAGAGTTTTTTGCTGTTCAGATCAATATCAAAAAGTACGGTTGTAGCGGCTCCGGCTTTGCTGTTTGTATAGGCTGCACCTGAGATATTTGGATTGGTAACGCCATTGATATTGCCATCTGTGGCAGCTACAGCGCCTGTTTCGGGATGAATTCTAAGATTTTGCCCTGTATTGGTGATCAGTCGGATACGGTCTACGGTTGGGTTAAAGTCCAGACTAACGGCAGTACCGTTAATTACAGGATTAAGGCCTGTCCCGACTGCTCTGGCTACTCCATTTAACCGAATTACAAATAGTTTATTGGTATTGCTTACTCCGTAAAGTTCTCCTGTGGCAGGGCGGAAGTCCATGCTCAGAATTTTTTCATTACCGGCAAGCCCGGTAATGGCAACTGTAGACATTGCTGAGGCTATGTTTTTCGCATTAAATTTAAGGATATTGTTGTTGGATAAGGCGTAGAAAACCTGATCTGGCCCTGCAACAGCTGGAATTAGCGGCTCAATGATTGGGTTTTTATCTTTTTTACAAGCGGTGATGCCTGCCGCAAAAAGCAGCAGTAGCAGCAAGGGTTTCCTGAGGATAAGCCCTTTTAAGGTATAGTTTTTCATAGGTAGGTGTTTTTGTAGAAGGTTATGTGTACCTACGGAAAAACACCTGGACTGGTTTTGTTAATTTAAATTACTCCTCTGTTACCGTTGTAAGAAAACTCTCCCTATAGTTTTTCGAAATTGGAATCGCGCTATCGTCTTCAAGAACCACAATGTTTCCGGTGATGGTTTTGATCGCGTTGATCTGTACAATAAATGATTTATGGGTTCTTACGAATTTTTTATGCTGCAGACGCTCTTCAAAGCCCTTAAACGTTGAATAGGTGACCAGTGTTGCTGTTTTAGTGATGACTTTAACATAATCCCCCATGGCCTCTACATAAAGAATATCGGTAAACAGCACTTTCGTTAGCTTATCATTTTCCTTGATAAAGAGATGCCCGTTTTCATTGGTAGGACCGCCGGTGGATCCTTTGATTCTGGATTGTTCAATCTGTAATTTCGCTTTATTGCAGGCTTTCAGGAACCTGGAAAATGAGATAGGCTTCAGCAGGTAATCTACGATGCCAATATCAAAACCATCCAGTGCATATTCACCAAAAGCGGTGGCGAAGATAATTGCCGGTGGATTTGCTAAAGACTGAACCATTTCTAATCCATTGATTTTTGGCATTTGGATATCGGAGAATAACAGATCAATTTCATTCTTTTGCAGGAAATCAATCGCTTCAAATGCATTTTCACACTTGCCTTCAAACTTCAAATAGTCGACTTTATTGATAAAGCTTTCCATGATTTCTAAATTTAAAGGTTCATTATCAACCACAAGGCATCTTATATATTCGCTCATATTATAGCTTGATTTTTAAATTGGTATGGTAATATTCCGAGGTACTTTTAATTTCTAATATATGTCGGTTCGGATATAAAAGTGCAAGTCTTTTTTTTGTGTTTTCCACGCCAATACCTCCAAAAAACTCTTTTAACTCATTATTGTTCTTTTCGGCTTCTTTACTGTTTTTAATATCAAAATGGAAGGTGTTGTCCATTACTTTAACGTTTATTTCCAGCCATGGATTCTCAATAGAGTTGCCCAAGCCATGTTTGAAGGCATTTTCCAAAAAAGGGAACATCAGTAAAGGAGAAATACTGTGGGCATCCACACCTGAAAGGTCGCAATTGACGATTACTCGGGTCTTTTTATTTAGCCGTACGCGTTCCAGATTCACATAGTTGTTCAGGAAGTCAATTTCTTGCTGTAGCTTGACCTTCTCTCTGTTAGATTCATATAGCGTATATCTTAACGTATCTGACAAGTCTAAGATGACATCAGCAGCTGCCTCGTCCTCCTTCATATTTAAAATATAGATGCTATTTAAGGTATTGAACAAGAAATGAGGATTAAGCTGTGACTTTAAATAGGCGATCTCTATAGCTGCCTTTTCTTTTTCCATTTCCGTAGTCCTATACGCCGATTTAAGCATTTCAACAATGATTTTCAGGCAAAATACGGGAGAAAGGGAATAAATGATGTCTATGAAACCACCAAATAGCCTTTCAAAAGTAAAAATGTGCAGGAATCCATTTTGTAGCCTAATCTCTTGTTTCCTTCTGAGGACTTCATCATCTATATGAAAAAACTGGTCAATTAGTAAGTCGTTTAGGTATCCATTTATTCGCCATAAATAAATTAAGCAAATGATACTTATTATGCTCAGAATGATCTTCTTTTTTCGAATTAATCGCGGGTAAATGGAATAGAAAAAAGGGTAAAAAATGATGAAATTTCCAAGAAGCGTGTTAATGAGGATCAGGAGAGAGGCAGAAAAGGAAAGGTCATAAGTCAGGATTAAGCTTGTTTCTATGATTGCCCCATAGATTAACCACATCATCACATGTAGCAGCGCGCGCCTTTCTTTGGTATAAAAGGTCTTAAACCATAAAATAAAGTCTTGATTAACAGAAGCTGTAGGGATATTCATGATTTAAGATTGATCATTAATTCTATACTGTACTCGTTAGGGGTATTGACAATCTCTAAAATGTGCTTCCCAGGGTATAAAAGAGCCAATCTTTTTTTTGTGTTCGAGACACCTATTCCTCCAGCATACTCCTTTAGTTGTGTGCCGTTGTTCTCATCATTCTTACTGTTTCTGATGTTAAAATGAAAAGTGTTGCCAACTACGCTCGAGTGTATTTCTATCCATGCATCCTTCAAAGAAGTTCCCAGCCCGTGTTTAAAGGCATTTTCAATAAAAGGGAAAGTGAGCAAAGGAGAGATGTTAAGGGCTCCAACAGCAGACCTCTCACAATTGAATTCTATTCTTGTATGTACCGGGTACCGTACACTTTCCAGTTTTACATAGTTTTCCAGAAAATCCAGTTCCCGGTCTAATTTCACTTGTTCTGTATTGGATTCATACAAGGTATATCTTAAGGTTTCTGATAGTTCCAAAATGAGGTCTGATGCCACTTTATCCTTTTTCATATTCAGGATATATAGACTGTTTAGCGTATTAAATAGAAAATGAGGGTTCAGCTGCGACTTTAAAAAGTTAATTTCCATCTGAGCTTTCTCTTTCTCTAATTGTGTTCTTTTATACGCTAATTTCAAAATGTCAACCAATATCTTAATGCAGAAAAATGGGGATAGTGAGGCGATGATGAAAATTAGGTCGCCTATGATATTCTTGAAACTGAAAATATAGAAAAAGCCATGCTCAGCCATTTTTTCGAATTGTATCTTCATAATTGGACTGTCTACTTCTCCATAATGATAGGTGAGCATCATCCCTAAATACTGAATGATCTCCGAAATATATAGTAGTCCAAACGTCAGTAAAACGGCAACTGTGATTTTCCTTCTACGTATAAATTGAGGAACGATCCAGTAGAAAAATAAGTAAAACAGAACGGCATTTAGGGTAATACGGTGCAGCAAAAAAAACAGAGAAGAATAAAATGAGACTTTATGACTCAGGATTAAACCTAGTTCTACGAAGATCCCATACGTCAGCCACATGACTAAGTGCAGGGCAACGCGATTAGTCTTCATGTAAAAATTGTGAAACCATACAATGAATTCGGACATAATTTTAAATTAAATGGGTTTCTGGCAGGCTTGCTTTTATTTCTTATTTTATGTTATTTATGCCTGTAAAGCTAAGTTTTTTCACAAACGCTTTCCTTCCTCTTCGCTGCTTTTCTGCAAAATTTTGGATTTAAATGCTTTTCCCAGATCAAAGTTATAGGTCATTGATACATTAAACGTTCTGGTTTGTCTGCTTTGGCTCAGATTTGAGCTGTAGTCCTTGTAAACCGTGGTTCCTTTTATTTTGTACGTGTAGAAGGGATCTGATATGGTGGTTTTTAGCAGTAATTTATTGTTTAAAAGCCTGTATTGGGCACCAATGTTTAGGCTAACCAGATTCTTTGCAAGAAAGTTGCCGCCAATTAAACTAGAAAGATAGAAGGCATTTAGGTTGAGGCTTGTTTTTGGTGATAACTTGAAATCATGATTCATTTGAAGGGTAACCATGCCTTTACTGATGCTTAAGTCGGGGGCATTGATCTTCTGATGCCTGATCTCAACGTTGGTATTCGATTCCCACCATTCGGTGATGGAAACTGGAACATTAACCGATAAACTTAGATTTTTGTTATTTCCGAAATTTTCATGGGTATAGATAGCTAATAAGGGGTTTTGCTCATCAATTTTGATAAGTTGTGAAACCAGGTCTTTGTCATTTTGATAACCAGCTTTAAAAGAATACTTGCCTTGTAGGGTGAATCCGATTTCATAAACATTGCTGAAAGATGGTTTTAAATATGGGTTTCCACGGCTTACAGCATAATTGTTGAGGTAAGATTCATAAGGGTTTAAGTTGTTGTAGGAAGGACGGGAGATTCTTCGGCCATAGTACAATGACAAATAATTATCTCCATCTTTATTCAGGCCATGTTTCAAAAAAAAAGAAGGAAATAAATTGAAATTAGTGCTTTCAGTTAACATATTGGAGGTGACTAAATTTCCGGATGTTGTGGTATACTCTCCACGCATCCCCAGTTTAACATCAGTATTCAATATTTTTCCAGTATAGTTGAAATAACCAGCAAGGATTTTTTCTTTGTAATCGTAGCGGTAAGCTTGCTCAGGATTATTTTCCCATTCGCCATCTTCCAGCCCTTCAAATGTAGCACTGTTCTTAATCACACTGGAAACGCCTTTTGCTCCAAAAGTTAAGCTGCTATTTTTGCCAAAAACCTTCAGATACCTGGCATCAGCCGTATAAATGGTAGCATTGCTTGGCGTGGTATTTCTGAATGCTGTGTCCGACAAGAGGAGGTCGTTATCATTATAGAAGGTACTATAAGCGGCACTGTTTTTCCTCAGTTCATTGCTGGTGTAATCTGCTAATAATTGGAAGCCGGATCCGGATTTATCGATAGTGATGTTATAATTCAGGCCAATATTATGGTAATTGGTCTTCATATCTACTGGAAATGTGCCGATATTTCGGATGTCCTGTTCGTTATTCGGGTAAGCTACAGTGGCAACAGACTGTGAAGTAGCAGTTTTTTTGTTAAATGAGCCGACATAATCAAGCCCAATGAATTGTGTCTTTGATAAATCATAGATCAACCCGGTATTTATCCTATGTCCAGTGTTATTGTTGATGTAGTTGGCGGTTTCGGCAAATTGATAGGGTTGATTAACATACTGTCTGTTGATCTCACTATCTTCATAGCTTTTTAATTTATTGAAGGTATAGTTGATAAAGAAAACGGTTTTGTCCTCCTTGAAATTTAGACGAATACCTTCATTGGTTCCCGCATATCGACCCTGAGTATAACCCGCATTAATAGATCCGTTAATCCCAGCAGCGTTTTGCTTTTTTAAAATGATATTGAGCATACCCCCTGTTCCTTGTGCTTCGTATTCGGCTGGCGGATGCGCAATCACCTCTATAGATTCGATGTCATCTGCGCGAAGATTGTTCAGGTAATTTGTTAAATCATCTCCGTTAAGGGCTAGAATTTTTCCATTAACCATTACTCTCGTTCCACCATTACCATTAATTGAAATGGCGCCGTTATTCACAAATACACCTGGAGCCAGGCTCAAAATCTCTAAAGAAGATTTTCCCGTACTGAGCGAATTGTTGCTGATGTTTAAGACAAGGCGATCAATCTTTTGTGTAATGAGTGCTTTTCTGGCAGTTATCGAAACCTCAGCAAGGTTGTTTTCCTGAGACTTAAGCGTAAGGCGTAAAGTATCGCTGAGTTTGGATTGAGCAGTTGATAGCATTTTAACTAAGGATATATAACCAAGGTAGCTGACCGTTAATGAGGGATTCTGGTGAGCGTTGTATTGTAATTTGAATACGCCATTTTGATCAGTTAATTTAACAAGGGCAGGAGTGTTGTCATTTGCGGATGACAGTTTTAATGTGGCGAAAGGAATGGCGATGCCAGCTTCATCCAGCACTTTTCCAGTTATAGTGTCCTGGGCTTTTGCGTAACTTAGGGAAAGGAGTAAAATAATTAGGAGGAGGTTTAGCGTCTTCATGATATAATCTTGTTTTTCTTATCGTAAAGATGTGTTCAATAAGAAAATGAAAAGATTTTATTAGTTGAGAGGACGGTTTTGACCTATGAAATCCAATTTTTACCCGACAACAGGATTTAGGAAAATTTAGGCCATATTTTATAAGATTTAGGCGATTTTATCAGGTAGCCTGGCTTATTTCATTAAGCCAGCGTTAAAGTCTACAAACAATTTAAAAAGATCTTCAAACTCTGTCAGAGGTAAGGTTGTGGCCTGGTCATTAATGTCATGATAAGCAGCAATTCCTCCTTGAGTGTACATGAAAAATGCGGGGACACCTTTTTCTGTGAAGTAGTAATGGTCGCTGTTAGCCGCTTTGCCTCTGGAATTGATTTTACTTAGGTATTTTTTATCCTGATTGATCTGTTGGAGCAGGGCGAATTCTTTAGGCAGAATCGTCGCATTGACCACCGTTATGCCATTCTCTCCGGTGCCTACCATATCAACATTCGTTAGAAACCGTATTTTGCTGAGTTCGATTAATGGATGTTCTGTAAAATATTTGGAGCCCTTTAAACCGATTTCTTCGCCAGCGAAGCAAATGAAGGCCATGGTATATGGTTGTGGGTTCTTGCTGTAATATGCGGCGAGATTGAGCAGGAGGGCAATGCCGCTGGCATTGTCATTTGCGCCAGGGAAATAGGTATCCTTACCCATACTCCCTAAATGGTCGTAATGTGCAGTAATTAACAGGATAGAATCGGGTTTGGTATTGCCTTTCACCATTGCACATATATTGGAAGCGGGGAATGCCGGAATCAATTTATTCTCCATGTGGAGTTCTATGTTTTCAGGCGGAGCAGCTATTGCTTTTCGGTCGACCTCAATAATCGTATAATCCGCTGCCTCTGGAGCCACAGACCAGGTCAGTTTATCTTTTAAAATTAACAGCAGGCGATGCTCCGCATTGATGAAAGTGATGCTGTCTTTTTGGATTAAGACTCCTTTTACTCGTTGCCCCATACTTTCCGGACTTACTAAAAAATCCCTTCCAGGCACCAGTAGCTTCCCATTAATGCGCAAGGTCATTGCTCCGGGAAAGGTGTTTGCAGGATAGGTAAAGGTTTGTTTAAAGTCTTTACCAGACATTGGTAACAAGCCATAGCTTGCAAATTCGGAACTGATAAAGTTAGCCGCTTTACCCATCCCATCTTTAGTATAACCACGGCCCCACATCTCCCGGGAACTTAGGGTATCTACAACCTTTCTTGCCGTTTTAAGGTCTTGTCCGAAGGATGATTTGGCAAAGATAAACAGCAAAACGAGCAGGTACTTTTTCATGTGAGGCAGTTATTTGAAAACGAAGATAAGGGATTTAAAGCTGCTGGGGATTAAAACAGATCGCTAAAAGTATTGTTATTGCAGGGACATCGACAGGCTGACCTCTGATTCTTTATCCTTGGTGCCTGATCTGAATTTACTCTTGATACTTGAACTCATAACCTATGAACATTCGATCAAATGAACCTTTTTGGCTAGTAAAAAATGGATTGCTACATACCTATCCTTCTTTGCAGGAAAACATCAGTTGCGAAGTTCTGGTGCTGGGAAGTGGGATCACTGGTGCGTTAATGGCACATGCAATGATCAAGGAGGGATATGATACGGTTCTGATAGATAAAAGAGAAATTGCCAATGGCAGCAGCTCAGCCACAACTTCTATGTTACAATATGAGATTGATGTGCCACTATACAAACTCAGTGAAATGATCGGAGCGCAAGGTGCTATTGCTAGTTATAAGGCCTGTAGAGATGCCATTTATACGCTAAAAGATCTGGTGGCAGAGATTGATTCGCCCTGCGGATTTGAGCGTAAAGATTCACTTTATTTTGCGAGCAAGGGTAAAGAGCTTTCCTGGTTGAAAAAGGAGTTTGAGGCAAGGAAAATGGCCGGTTTTGAGGTACTATGGTTAGAGAAAAAAGAAATTAAGGAACGCTATGGCATCCTGGCAGAAGGAGGGATTTTATCTGAAGATGGGGGAAGTGTGGATGCCTTTTGTCTGGCGCACGATTTACTGCATTACAATGCAAAAAAAGGCTTGCGCGTGTTTGATAAAACGGCGATGAAAAAGTTGAAGTATGAAAAGGACCGCGTGCTGGTTGAGTTGGAAAGCGGTCGGCAGATTAGCACAGGGAAGGTGATTCATTGTACCGGTTATGAAAGTCAGGCGATGTTACCGGAAAAGATTGTCTCCCTAAAAAGCACTTATGCAATGGTGAGTGAGAAAGACAATACTTTATCTCCAGAACTAGAAAACACCCTATTTTGGAATACTGACACCCCATATCTGTATATGCGAACTACTGCCGACGGACGATTATTAGTAGGTGGGGAAGATGAAAACTTTAAAAATCCCAAGTTAAGAGATGCATTAATCGGACGAAAAAGAGATCGGCTGATTAAGGTGTTGAAGCGGTATCTGCCAGATCATCAGTTTGTTGATGATTTTTGTTGGTGCGGGACTTTTGGTGAGACCAAAGATGGACTACCCTATATTGGGGTACATCCAAAGTTCCCCAACAGTTATTTTGTTTTGGGCTTTGGTGGGAATGGCATTACTTTTTCTGTAGCAGGAATGGACATCATTCCCGAGATGATGAAAGGGAGGCCAGGCTTACTTTCTCATTATTTTAGGTTCGGAAGGTAATGTGTTGTTTTTAAGTGGTTTATGTGTTTTTTTGTGTTTTGAGATTTAATGAAAACTTAATGCTTATAGGGATCCTACTTTTATCTATTAGCTTATTTTTGAACGAAAAGTTAAAAGGCGGAGCTTTTCTGTTTTTAGAAAAACGGTCATATTATCGCATTTTAAATGGGTAAAAAATAGAAAGGGGGAGCAAAACCAGAAAGCTTGAAAAAGGGGCTTGATTTTTGATATTTTAAAGCAGCGAAAGGAGAGAAAGGAACTCCGTTTTTAATTTAATCTTTTTTCACGTAAAAATGTAAAAAAATTAAAAACGTATTGCACAACTCAATATTTATTTAAACCTTTGCGCCTCAACTATTTTAAAGAAGTATCAGACACAAGAAATGATTAAGCAAATAATACATAAACTTTCTATTGTAGAAGCAAAGAACATTGCTTCCAAAAGTCTGTTTATTGTCCGTTTGCGACCCATATTTTCTGTGACCACTAATCGGCAAAATTTCACGCCCCGGATTTGAATCATTTCTGAGTAAACCTCAGTACATTTCCATAGAGGATTGCCTCTTAAAAAACAATTAATCAGAACATTTATTTTTTTCGTTAACCTATTAATGAATACAAACGATTTTATAGTGCAAGTTGCACTTCCTGAACATCGTGTCTTTGCCGAAGAAATTTGCGAAGAGATGGCAGAGTCTGCCAAAGCACGTGGTACAGGTATCGCTAAACGCTCTCCGGAGTACGTTGCAGGTAAAATTTCGGATGGAAAATCTGTCATCGCCTTTCATAAAGATGGAAGTTGGGCAGGTTTCTGTTATATCGAAACCTGGAGTCATGGACAATTTGTAGCCAACTCTGGCCTCATTGTAAGTCCTAAATTCCGAAAGGCCGGGTTAGCCCATGCCATCAAAGAAAAAATCTTCGCACTCTCCAGACAGAAATATCCGAAAGCAAAAATTTTCGGTTTAACCACTGGTCTTGCGGTTATGAAGATCAATTCTGACCTTGGTTATGAGCCGGTTACCTACTCAGAACTTACCCAGGATGAAGATTTCTGGAAAGGGTGTCAAAGTTGCGTGAACTTTGAAATCCTGACAATGAAGGAACGTAAGAATTGCATGTGTACCGCAATGCTTTACGATCCTGCAACTCAAAAGCACGATGTGGCAAAGAAATTTGCAGAAGAATTAGAGCGAAAGCCGAAATTGTATGAACGCTTTATGCGCATCAAACAAAGATTGGTGTTAAAGCCTAAGCCTTCGGGAAAAGGGGGATTAAAAGCCCTATTATTATTGTTTACCTTTTTATTTAAATAGCTGTTATTTTAAGATGAAGAAAAAAGTTGTTTTAGCTTTTAGCGGAGGTTTGGATACTTCGTTTTGTTGTATTTATTTGGCACAGGACCGTGGACTGGAAGTACATTCTGTGATTGTTAATACCGGTGGTTTTTCTGAAGAAGAACTTCAGGAGATCGAGAAACGTGCTTATGCCTTAGGAGTAGCTTCTCATGCGGTAGTGGATGAAACTGCCAATTATTATGATGGCTGTGTTAAATATTTAGTGTTCGGTAATGTGTTGAAAAATGCAACATACCCGCTTTCTGTAAGTGCAGAGCGTGTAAGTCAGGCTACAGCGATTGCGAACTATGTGAAAAAAATTGGTGCTGATTATGTTGCTCACGGTAGTACCGGTGCAGGAAATGATCAGGTACGTTTCGATATGATTTTTAACATCATCATCCCGAATGTAGAAATCATCACGCCAATCAGAGATTTGAAATTATCCCGCGAAGCGGAAATAGAATATTTAGCCAATCATGGCGTAGAATACAGCGCTGAAAAAGCAAGGTATTCTATCAATAAAGGCTTATGGGGTACTTCTGTAGGAGGAAAAGAAACTTTAACTTCTAATGAAACTTTACCTGAAGAAGCATGGCCAACGCAAGTTTCAGAAACGGAACCACGTAAATTGGAGCTGACTTTCGAAAAAGGAGAACTGGTAGGTATCGACGGAGAAACTTTAGCTCCAGTTGCAGCCATCCAAAAATTACAAGCTATTGCACAGCCTTATGGCATCGGAAGAGATATTCACGTTGGAGATACCATTATTGGAATCAAAGGTCGTGTAGGTTTTGAAGCTGCGGCACCAATGGTGATTATCAAAGCACACCATACGTTAGAAAAACATACTTTAACAAAATGGCAATTGTCATGGAAAGAGCAATTGGGTTCTTTTTATGGAAACTATTTGCATGAAGGTCAGTTTCACGATCCAATCATGCGCAATATCGAAGCTTTCTTAGCCAATACACAGAAAATGGTGAGCGGAAAAGTGTTCGTAGAATTGTTGCCTTATCGTTTCCAGATTATCGGTATCGAGTCTGCACATGATCTAATGAGCAATAAATTCGGTAGCTATGGCGAAATGAACAATGCATGGAGTGGTGAAGATGTGAAAGGTTTCTCTAAGATTTTTGGTAACCAGGTAATGATCTGGCACAAAGTGAACGGCGATGAAAGTTAGAGCAGGAATCGTAGGCGGTGCCGGTTATACCGGTGGAGAGATGCTTCGATTGCTGATCAATCACCCTTCGGTAGACATTGTTTTTGTAAACAGCAAAAGCAATGCAGGAAACCTAATCTCTGATGTACACACCGATCTTTTTGGAGATACTGATTTACGTTTTACAGGAGAGTTGTCTTCGGATATTGATGTACTGTTTTTATGTGTAGGTCATGGTGATGCGAAAAAGTTTTTAGCCGCCAATCCAGTTGCTGAAGGAATCAAAATCATTGACCTGAGTCAGGATTTTAGATTGAAAGCTGCTGCAGGTCAGGATTGGGTTTATGGTTTACCGGAAATGAATCGCGATCGTATTAAAACAGCCAGTTATATCGCAAATCCAGGTTGTTTTGCCACTTGTATTCAGTTGGGATTATTACCACTGGCAGCAAAAGGATTGTTAAAAGGAGAAGTCCATGTGAATGCAACTACCGGTTCTACTGGTGCGGGACAAAGTCTCTCTGCAACTTCTCATTTTAGTTGGAGAAACAATAACCTGTCGATTTATAAGGCTTTTGATCACCAGCACCTGAATGAAATCGGCGAAAGCCTGGTACAGATGGATCCGGACTTTGATGGCATCCTGAATTTCATCCCACAACGTGGAGATTTCCCAAGAGGGATTTTGGCTTCCATGTATGTGGAAAGCGACCTATCAGCCGAGGAAGCACAAACTTTGTATGAGGAGTATTATGCAGCACATCCTTTTACGCATGTGAGTAAGAAAAATATAGATTTGAAACAGGTGGTGAACACAAATAAAGCATTGGTGCATGTGGAAAAACATGGCAATAAGCTGTTTGTGATCAGTATCATTGATAATTTATTGAAAGGGGCAAGCGGACAAGCGGTGCAGAATATGAATTTGATTTTTGGACTGGAAGAGCGGCAAGGTCTGGCGCTTAAAGCAGCAGGATTTTAATTAAAACCCGCTGTACTGGACGTTGTTCAGGAACCGTTTAATCTTTTAATCACCTATTCAAACCTTCAAAAAATGAACTTATTTGACGTATACCCGTTAAACAATATTGAAATCGTAAAAGCCGCTGGTAGTACCGTTTGGGATGCCGAAGGCCAGGAATATCTAGACCTTTATGGCGGCCATGCCGTGATCTCTATCGGTCATACTCACCCTCACTATGTGAAAAGACTGAGCGATCAGTTGAATAAAGTGGGCTTTTATTCTAATTCCGTTAAAATTCCTTTGCAGGTAGAACTTGCTGAAAAGCTGGGGAAAGTATCTGGAAAAGTGGATTATCAGCTGTTTTTATGTAATTCAGGCGCAGAAGCAAATGAAAATGCATTGAAATTAGCGTCTTTCTATAACGGACGTAAAAAAATTATTGCCTTTAAAGGGGCCTTCCACGGAAGAACTTCTCTAGCAGTCGCTGCTACGGATAACCCTAAAATTATTGCCCCGGTTAATGAAACGGAAAATGTTATTTTCCTTCCTCATAATGATGAAGCAGCTTTAGAAGCAGCTTTTGCTTCCTTTGGTAAGGAGGTTTGTGCAGTAATTATTGAAGGTATTCAAGGTGTGGGCGGTATTAAAGAGGCCTCTGTAAGCTTCCTTCAAAAGATCCGTTCACTTTGTGATCAATATGACGCGCTTTATATCGCGGATAGCGTACAGTGTGGCTATGGCAGAACAGGGAATTTCTATTCTCATGACTATGCAGGCGTTGAAGCGGACGTGTATACAATGGCCAAAGGTATGGGTAATGGTTTTCCGGTAGCAGGAATCTCAATCGCTCCGAAATTTAAGCCTTGGCATGGGATGTTAGGCACTACTTTCGGGGGTAATCACTTGGCTTGTGCTGCAGCATTAGCCGTGTTGGAAATTATGGACCAGGATCAGCTGATGAAAAATGCGGAAGAAGTTGGTGCGTACCTGATCTCTGAGCTTCAGAAAATTGAAGCGGTTACCGAGGTTCGTGGTCGTGGATTAATGATCGGTATTGAACTTCCGGAAAGCTTGCCAAACGTAAAGAAAGATCTGCTGTTTAAACACCATATCTTTACTGGTGAGGCGAAACCGAATGTCATTAGACTATTGCCTGCTTTGAATTTAACAAAAGAACAGGCAGACCACTTTTTAACCCATTTTAAAACGGCTTTAACAGGATCATAAGATGAAACAATTCACTTCAGTAAATGATGTTGAAGACATCAAAGAGTTAGTAGAAGCGGCATTGGCTTTGAAAAAAAGCCCTTACGCGCATCAGGAATTAGGGAAGAACAAGACTTTAGGACTGGTTTTTCTGAACCCGAGTTTGCGCACCCGCTTAAGCACGCAAAAAGCAGCGTTGAACCTAGGGATGAATGTGATGGTGATGAATATGGACAAGGAAGGCTGGGCATTGGAAACACGTGATGGTGTGGTGATGAACGGTACAACTGTAGAACATATTAGAGAGGCTGCCGCAGTAATGGGGCAGTATTGTGATGTATTGGGATTACGTTCTTTTCCGAAATTAGTCAACAGAGACGAAGACTATAACGAAGAGTTTTTTAATAAATTTATTAGCTTTTGTGGCGTTCCAGTGGTAAGTTTGGAAAGTGCTACCCGTCACCCTTTACAAAGTTTGGCGGATCTGGTAACGATCAAGGAAACCTGGAAAGGTGATAGAAAACCGAAGGTGGTTTTAGCTTGGGCACCACATATTAAGGCATTGCCACAAGCTGTTCCGAATTCTTTTTCGGAATGGATGTGTAAAGCACAAGAAGAGGGGATCCTGGATTTTACGATTGTACAGCCAGTAGGTTATGAACTTTCCAAAGATTTTACGCCAGGCGCAAATATCAGTCACAACATTGATGAGGCTTTGCAAGATGCCGACTATATCTACGTGAAAAACTGGTCGAGCTATAAACAATATGGAAAGGTATTGCCTTTTCCAGAGGGTTGGATGATCACCAACGAACGGCTAACGGTGACAAATGATGCGAAAGTGATGCATTGTTTGCCTGTGCGTCGGGATTTGGAGCTATCGTCGGAAGTATTAGACGGACCAAATTCTTTGGTAATACAAGAAGCAGGGAATCGTTTATGGGCCGCACAAGCAGTCCTGAAAGCAGTCCTGGAAGATTTATAAATACCATAGAGGATGTTGGAGTTTTTCCAACATCCTTTTTTTATACGCCCTAGTTTTCTATAAAACCATTGCGCGAACTGTAGGAATGAAATCTTTCCGGAAGTTAAAAGAAGAGATCTTTTTGATCAAAAGAAACCCAGGCTGGTAAAGGCTGGAACATTGAATAAATATTGAGTAGAAATGAAGAAACTAAGTGTAATTAAAATCGGCGGAAATGTAATTGACAACTCAGAGAAACTGCATCAGTTCTTGCTGGACTTTAATGCGCTTCCAGGAGATAAGATTTTAATTCATGGAGGAGGAAAAATTGCAACTGAATTGGGAGTTTCCCTGGGGGTAGAAGCGAAAATGGTAGAAGGTCGCCGCATCACAGATATTGAAACGCTGAGAATCGTGACAATGGTCTATGCGGGCCTGATCAATAAAAATATGGTGGCACAATTGCAGGCTAAAGGTTGCAACGCCATCGGCCTGACCGGTGCTGATGGAAATATCATCAAGGCGGTTAAACGTCCTGTAAAAGATATTGACTATGGTTATGTAGGCGACCTGGATGAGCATTCCGTAGCCTCAGCTACCTTAGATAGTTTGATGAAAGCGGGCTTAGTACCCGTTTTATGTGCAATTACGCATGATGCTGAAGGCCAGTTGTTAAATACCAATGCAGATACGATTGCTTCTGCTGTAGCAGTGGCAATGTCTGATTTATATGATACTGTATTGGTCTATTGCTTTGAAAAAAGAGGCGTTATGCGCGATGTCGAAGATGACGATTCCCTGGTTCCTGAAATCAGAATGCAGGAATTTGATGGATTAAAAGCCGAAGGGGTTGTATCCGGAGGGATGATTCCAAAATTACACAATGCTTTTGAAGCGATAAAAAAAGGAGTAGCTGCGGTATATATCGGCAAGGCCGATGAACTTCCTCAGCTTCATGAACAGGGTTTCGGAACCCGATTAATCCTGTAACTCTGTTTGAATACCTAAAACAATCACCAACCAAACCATAAAAAGATGAAACAGTTTAACGGCAATATCGCCATTTTAGGAAGCGGAAATATCGGCATTTCTTTGGCCAGGGGACTAGTAAAAGCAAATTATGCAAAGCCCGGCCAGATTAGTTTAACCAGGAGAAACGTCGATCATTTAGCCCCCTTTGCAGAACAAGGGTTTGTGGTAAGTGGTGATAATGCTGCTGTTGTTGCCGCCTCAGACGTAATTGTGCTGGCAGTTTTGCCTCAGCAGTTAAACCAGTTAATGGATCAGATTCGCCCTGCGATAGATTTGAAAAAACATCTTTTTATCTCGGTAGCCTCAGGCGTAAGCTGTGCAGACATCAGAAATAAACTGGGCGAAGAAGCTCAGGTAGTTCGGGCAATGCCAAATACTGCCATCGCCATTGGGCAATCGATGACTTGTATTGCAACTGATCAGGCTTCCGTAGAATACATGGAGGAAGTAACCAGAATGTTTGAAACCGTAGGCGCGGTTGTGAAAATAAATGAAGACTTAATGACAGCCGCAACGGCACTTTGTGCCTGCGGAATTGCTTTCTTTTTAAGAGGGATTAGAGCGGCTTCGCAAGGAGGGGTGGAAATTGGCTTCCATGCAGATGAAGCATTGAAAATGGCGGTTCAGACCGCAAAGGGAGCCGCCGACTTGCTGTTACAGATGCAGTCGCACCCGGAACAGGAAATAGATAAAGTAACTTCGCCGAAAGGCTGTACCATTGCCGGATTAAATGAGATGGAGCATAATGGCTTTAGCTCCTCTTTAATCAAAGGCATCAAGCTGTCGGCACAAAAAGCCGGCGCTTTATATACCAAAGAATAAAATTATGATAGAACAACTGCAAAAAGATAGTTTAGAACTGTTGAAACAATTAATTAGCATCTCTTCATTTTCTAAAGAAGAAGATCAAACTGCTGATGTAATTGAACAGTTTTTGCAGACGCGCAATATAAAAACTCAGCGCAAATTGAATAACGTATGGGCTTATAACAAGCATTTTGATGCTAAAAAGCCAACAATGCTGTTAAATTCGCACCATGATACGGTGAAGCCTAATTCCGGCTATACACGTGATCCTTTCGCGCCAATAGTTGACGATGGTAAGTTATATGGATTAGGGAGTAATGATGCGGGAGGATGTCTGGTTTCGCTTATAGCGACCTTTCTTTACTTCTATGAGCAGGAAGGGTTAAGTTATAATGTGTGTCTGGCTGCCACTGCAGAAGAGGAAATTTCCGGAATTAATGGACTGGAATGTATTCTTCCAGATCTTGGGGAACTGGAATTTGCCATTGTAGGTGAACCGACTTTAATGAATTTAGCAGTTGCCGAACGTGGCTTATTGGTTTTAGACTGTGTTTCTACCGGAAAAGCGGGACATGCTGCCAGAGAAGAAGGAGACAACGCGATTTATAAAGCCTTGAAAGATATTGAATGGTTTCGCAGTTACCGTTTCTCTAAGGTTTCGGAAATGTTTGGCCCATTAAAAATGTCGGTAACGATTATCAACGCCGGATCTCAGCATAATGTGGTTCCAGCAACTTGTACTTTTGCAGTGGATGTACGGGTAACGGATGCTTATGCAAATGAAGAGGTTTTGAAAATTATCAGAACAAATGTAGATTGTACGGTAACGCCTAGATCTGTGCGTTTGAAGCCTTCTTCGATTGATAAGGAACATCCGATTGTACTTTCAGGAATCGCATTGGGAAGAACAACTTATGGCTCTCCAACAACTTCTGACCAGGCATTATTGAGTATTCCTTCTTTAAAAGTCGGGCCTGGTGATTCTGCACGCTCTCATATGGCAGATGAATATGTGTTTGTGAATGAGGTAGAAGAAGGGATTAAACTGTATATCGAAATGTTAAAGCCAGTGATCAACGGGAAATAGATAAATGATTATTCTATAAGCACACCGCTTAGAATATTCTTTGAAATAAAGAGGCCGCAACCCTTAAATTGGTGTTGCGGCCTCTTTTCTTTCACTATTCTCCTATGTTTTCAAACGCTCTGGCTTCCAGGTGTTTTTCCAGATCAGAACGATTGATTCCTTTTGCCCACCAATCGGGTGCAGGCTTATCTTTTAACATATAGTCGAAATATTCCATCATCCGTACTGCATAATCCTTTCGGTTTGGTAATTTTGCAATTCCATGGTTTTCACCACGATAGGTGATCATGACTACAGGTTTATTCAATCTTCTAAGCCCATTGTAGTACTCAATTCCTTGTGTGTAGTCCACCGCGCCATCTTTGTCGTTGTGCAACAACAACAATGGGGTTTGAACTTTTTTGATGTGATATATTGGAGAGTTGCGCGTAAAAGCATCCCAATTGTCCCAGTAACCAGGGGTTAGCCTTCCTTGACTCGCTTCAAAAATCGCCTGATTTGTACCACCACTGTTCCAATAAATCAGACTATACATACTGATCATATTGGTTAAAGGAGCACCTGCCGCTGCGGCTTTGAAAATGTTAGTTTGAGTAATTAAGAAGGAAGTTTGATAACCTCCCCAGGAATGGCCATGGATGGCCACTCGTTTCTCATCGACAATGCCGCTAGCAATCGCTGCTTTTACTGCAGGTACCACACAAGCGACCGCTGACATCCCCGGATCGTTTAGTTTATACTTGATATCAGGCATTAAAACTGCATAACCATTGCTGGTATACATCGCCCTGTTGAAGCCACCTCCAGGAAAACCAGGCATGGCATAGGTATTCATTTGATCAGTTAAACGTTCGTATATGTAGGTGATGGTAGGGTAGCTCTTCCCTTCCTGATAATTAGCAGGGAGGTATAACGTGGCTTGCAGAGAGTCGCCGTTAGCACTTACATAGTTGATGAGTTTTACGCTTGGAGACCAGGCATATTTTTCCTGATCAGGAGTGTTTTTGGTAATTTGTTTTGCGTTAGCCAGACTTGAAGAGGTGGTTGCATACACTTCCGGCGACTTTTCATTGCCTTGTTTTGTGTAAATGAAAACATTTCCATCTGTGGCTTTTGTTAAACCACCATAAAGATGAGCATCCATGAAAATAGGCTTGATACTGGTTTTGCCAGCCTCTAAAAGTCCAATGCCTGAATTTTTGTTCTGATTATTGAAAATAAGAAAATATTGGTCTTTAGTTAGGTCTGTTCCTTTCTCTTTCTGATAGATATAGGATTTTCCAAGCACTTGTTGTTTTTTGCTTTTCCAATTGTCAGAAAGGGATACTACAGTCTTTCCATCTGCAGAAATACGCCATAAGTCGTAGTTGTCTTTGATCAGTGCGTATTTGGAGTCTGTAGACCAGCCGAAATTGGAGGTCGCAGGTTTAAGGATATTGTGGTCGTCTAACTCATCTACAAATGATGCTTTGATGTTTTTTGTCAGGTTGTATTGCTCCAGAGTTTCCAAATTGATGCTATAAAAAGCACCGTCGTTGCTAAAACTTGCCCATTTACCATTTGGAGCCATGCTTAATAATCCCCTGCCTTCAGTGTAGAACTTTTCAAAAACACGTTTTTTATTCCCTGTTTTTAAATCAATAACATAGATGTCGGTATAACCTTGTCCGTCGAGATTGCTCACTAATTCATAGTTTGAATCGTCATAACCAATGGCATAAAGGTTTTTTGGACCCATTACAACTGTTTTTAGATTGCTATCTGCCAGTTGACTGATTTTCTGATCCGCAATGCGATAAGAACTAAGATAGCTGTAGTTTTTATCCCTGGTTTCTTGAGTTTGTTGTGCAGATTGAAGGCGCTTATCCTGCCAATTCCAGATGATCATATCTGGTTTTTCAATGTCTGCTTTAGCCAGCGCTTTATTCTCTGGCTTGGCTTTTCCTGTGCTGTCGGTCTTTGTCTTATCTGTGCCAGTGGCTTTGCCTTTGCTCTGGTCTCCGGCTTTATCTTTACTTGTGCTATCTGTTTTCTTTTCCTTAGTGGTGATACCAAAAAAGAGGTTGGATTGGTCTTCTGACCAATAAGGCGTACCATTCCCGCTAATTCCCATGTTGTTCGGGAAGTTTTTGGAAGTTAGCGCACTGAAGGAGATCTTGTTACTTAGTTCCCCGGCAATTTTGTTAATTCCGATAACCGTAAAAATATCCTCTTTGTATTTTTCATTTTTGTTGGATTTTAGTAACGCAAAAGCGTCTCCATTCTCATTCCAGCTGATACTTTTATAGGTTGCTTTGTCATTTTCCAATGCGGTGATGAGCCCGGTTTTCATATCTCTAATGAAAATTCCATTCCCATTTTGTCCGTTGGCATCAATGATATAGGCCAATATAGTTCCTGATTTATTGAAGGAATATTCGGATACATTGCCCAGGTTGAAGCTCTTTTTTGTAGTCAATTGATACAGCAAAAGATCCGTTCCTTTTGAAGCATCCTTATCTTTTGACGCATTTTCAGCAGCCGTAAAATGAATCGCTAACCACTCCGGGTTATCCGCAGAAAAACTGAAAGTCTTCACTTTTTCAAAAGTTGTCTTTTGATTGCCAGGTAAAGAAACCAGTACCAGCTGATCATAAAGTGGTTTCATGGTTTTTTTTACCGCTTTGACTTCCGCGTCCTTTGCCGAAACTTTAAATGCAGCATATTTGGCATCTTTTGAATAAACGACAGTAGAAGCGGTCGCCCCAATAGGGTAACTGAAATTGACAGTATCAGAAACTTTTCTAATGACGGTCTGAAGATCGCCTTCTGTAGGACCTTTAGCCCAGGATAACCATTGTCCGTTAGGGGAAAGGCTATAGGTGTTACTTCTGATGAAATTCCATTTGGAGACATCCTTCCAGCTCAATGCGGGTTTCTGTTGTGCCATCACGCTTGTTGCGAAGGGAAGGATCAACAGTAAGAGTGAATACTTGATTCTATTCATTATGATTACAGGTTTTTACTAAATTATTGTTTTAGTTTAACAATATTCTAATGTGACAAGAATATTGTACAGGGAAACACTATGATTAGCCTGCCCGGTTTATCCTCCTTTATAGCGTAATTATTGTATTTTTGCAAAATACTTTTAGCCTTTAAAGAACCTAAACTATAGATTGATAAATGAAGATTTGGCAAAAAAACGTAGACGTAAATAAGGATATCGAAACTTTTACTGTTGGTAAAGACAGAGAACTGGATTTGCAAATGGCAGCTTTTGATGTGCTGGGCTCTTTAGCTCATGTGGAAATGTTGGAAAGCATCGGACTGTTAACCGCATCGGAACTGGTGGAAATACAAACAGAACTGAAACATATTTACGCAGATATCGCTGCAGGGAAATTTACCATCGAGGATACAGTAGAAGATGTACACTCGCAGGTAGAATGGTTGCTTACCCAACGCATCGGCGAAGCAGGCAAGAAAATCCATAGCGGACGTTCCCGTAATGACCAGGTTCTGGTAGATTTGAAGCTTTATTTCAGAAGCTGTATAGAAGAGATGGTTGGCAATACGACTATACTTTTTGAACAACTTATTGAACTGAGTAATACCCATAAAGATAAATTATTGCCAGGTTATACGCATTTGCAGATCGCAATGCCCTCTTCTTTTGGCTTGTGGTTTGGCGCTTACGCCGAAAGTCTGGTGGATGATATGGAAATGATGTTGGCCGCTTATAAAATTTGCAATAAGAATCCATTGGGATCTGCAGCAGGTTACGGCTCTTCTTTTCCTCTCAACAGAACGATGACGACGGAACTACTAGGCTTTGAAAAACTCAATTATAATGTGGTTTATGCGCAGATGGGTAGAGGGAAGACGGAACGTGTACTCGCACAAGCGATGTCTTCGGTAGCCGCTTCATTGGCTAAAATGGCCATGGATGTCTGCTTGTTTATCAACCAAAACTTTGGATTTATCTCTTTTCCCGATGAATTAACCACCGGTTCGAGCATCATGCCTCATAAAAAGAACCCAGATGTTTTTGAATTGATCCGCTCCAGATGTAATAAGATTCAGGCGCTACCGAATGAAATTGCATTGATGACCACTAATTTACCCTCCGGTTATCACCGCGACCTGCAATTGCTGAAAGAAAATCTTTTCCCAGCCATTACCTCTTTGAATGAATGTTTGGAAATGACTACTTATATGCTGCAACATATCCGCATTAAAGAGGAGATCCTAGCCGATAAAAAATATGCTTACTTATTCAGCGTTGAAGTAGTAAACGAATTGGCTTTAAAAGGTATTCCTTTTAGAGAGGCTTATAAAATTGTTGGAGAATCAATTGAAAATGGCACATTCTCACCGTCGACACAGTTGAATCATACACATGAAGGAAGCATCGGAAATCTTTGCAATCCTGAAATAAAAGCCATGATGGATGAAGTACGCTCCCAGTTCAAATTTGAGAAAACGACTGCCGCAATTGAAAAATTGCTGGCTTAATTATTCATATATAAATAAAATACAATGAAAGTATCAGTATTAGCCAACACGCTCATCGGTTCGGAAATCATTAAAATTGGAAATGAAGTAAATGAAATGAAGAGAAAGGGTGCAGAGATTGCAAATCTGACCATCGGTGATTTCGACCCTTCTATTTTTCCAATTCCTGCCGAACTGAGAGATGAGATTATTGATGCTTATCACCATAATCAAACCAATTATCCTCCTGCAGATGGTATCCTGCCTTTACGCGAAACGGTAGTAGGAGTTTTGAAAGACAGATATGACCTAAATTATACCGCTCAGGATATCTTGGTTGCAGGTGGGTCCCGCCCTTTAATTTATGCAACTTACCTGGCGCTGATTGATCCGGGAGATAAAGTGATTTATCCGGCACCATCATGGAATAATAACCATTATTGTCACCTTTCTTCTGCACAAGGAATTGCTGTGGAAACCACAGTAGAAGATAATTTTATGCCAACGGCAGCACAGCTGAAGCCTCATTTTAAAGGGGCTACACTACTGGCTTTATGTTCTCCGCTGAACCCTACAGGTACAATGTTTACGAAGGAACAACTGGAAGAAATTTGTGATGCTGTGATTGCCGAAAACGACAGCCGATCACCGGATGAAAAACCATTGTACATCATGTATGACCAGATTTATTCGTTATTAACCTTCGGTAAGGAACACATCAACCCGGTAAGTTTACGACCGGAATTGAAAGATTATGTGATTTATATTGATGGGATTTCTAAATGTTTGTCGGCTACAGGAGTTAGAGTTGGATGGGCTTTCGGACCAGAAAACATCATTGGTAAAATGAAATCAATATTGGGCCATATCGGAGCATGGGCACCTAAGGCAGAACAGGTAGCAGTTGCAAAGTATTTTAAGAATGCAACTCTGGTAGACCAATACCTGACTTCATTTAAACAGCAGGTTCAAAATAGCCTTGATGCACTTTACAATGGCTTTCAGCAATTGAAAACAGCTGGTTTGGCAGTAGATGCGGTAATTCCAATGGGTGCAATTTATCTGACATTAAAAATCGATTACATTGGAAAGACTACGCCAGAAGGTGAAGTGTTGAAAAACAGCGCAGATGTGAATTTTTACCTGATCAAAGAAGCCCAGGTGGCCTTGGTTCCTTTCTCCGCGTTTGGAACTGATGAGATGGTGAACTGGTTCCGTGCTTCTGTTGGAGGCTGTTCTTTAAGTGATATCGAAAATATGATCCCAAGGATCAAAACTGCTCTGACTAAACTTAAATAATCAGTAATGGAAAGGAAGTAATCCTGAGCTTTTCTAAATCTTACTAATAAATGCAAATGCCGCATAGAGTTCAGAACTCTATGCGGCATTTGCATTTATAGCTACGGCATTGTGCTAAATGTTTTAATGACTTATTTAAATTCCGAAGTTTTATGGAATTCAATATCTGGATAATCACGCATGGTCATATTGATCATGAAATCATTATCCGCAAGGAATACCGGATTACCATCTTTATCCTCACCAATATGTTGTTGTTTCCTTTTCAGGAATTCTTCTAATTTTTTCTTGTCTTTAGATGTAACCCAGTTCGAGCGGCCATAACTTAAAGTGCGGAAATGGGCTTTCGCACCATATTCATGCTCTAAGCGGAAAGCAATTACCTCAAATTGAAGCTCACCCACTGCACCAATAATTTTACGGTTACCTGGCTGCGCAGTAAATAGCTGTGCTACGCCTTCCTCTGTAAGCTGCTGTATGCCTTTTTCCAGCTGTTTTGTGCGTAATGGGTCTCTATTCTCAACTTCCTTAAATATCTCAGGAGAGAAGCTCGGAATGCCCTTGAACTTTAATTGTTCGCCTTCAGTTAAGGTGTCACCGATTTTAAAGTTTCCGCTATCATATAGTCCAACAACGTCTCCAGGCCACGCTTCTTCTACAATGCTTTTCTCATTGGCCATGAAATCCATCGGATTTGAGAATTTCAGTTTCTTCCCCTGACGTGTATGGTAATAAAACTTATTACGCTCAAACTTACCAGAACAAACTCTTAAAAATGCAATACGGTCACGGTGTTTTGGATCTAAGTTAGCGTGTATTTTAAATACAAAACCACTAAAATTTTTCTCATCTACTTTCACTTCGCGTTCTTCAGCTTCCCTGCTTCTAGGGCTAGGCGCAATCTGAACGAAAGTATCCAGCAATTCTTTAATTCCGAAGTTATTAATCGCACTACCAAAAAATACAGGGGCCAATAGGCCTTCCGTGTACATGCTTTTATCTAGCTGACCATAAACGCCATCTACCAATTCCAGGTCGCCTTTCAGGCCATCCAGCTCTTTTGGTTTCAGGAAGTTGCTCAGGTTAGGATCATTAAGATCATTTACTCCAATTACCGATTCGCTGATTTTAGTTTTATCTGCCTCAAAAAGGTTCAGGTGATTGTTATAGATGCTGTAGACGCCTTTGAAGGTATGTCCCTGACCAATTGGCCATGACAAAGGACAAAGACTGATGTTCAATTTATTCTCAATTTCATCTAATAGATCGAAAGCGTCCTTACCCTCTCTATCCATTTTATTGATAAAGATGATTACTGGGGTATTTCGCATTCTACAAACTGCCATCAACTTTTCAGTCTGCTCTTCTACGCCCTTTACACAGTCGACCACTAAAATAACACTATCTACCGCAGATAAAGTACGGTAAGTATCTTCCGCGAAGTCCTTGTGACCTGGAGTATCTAAGATGTTAATGCGTTTTCCACTATACTCAAAGCCCATTACTGAGGTAGCCACGGAAATTCCACGCTGCTTTTCAATTTCCATAAAATCGGAAGTATTGCTTTGGTTTGCCTTGTTACGTTTAACCGCGCCAGCTGTGTTAATTGCTCCTCCAAAGAGTAGAAACTTCTCTGTAAGGGTAGTTTTACCGGCATCGGGGTGACTGATAATAGCGAATGTTTTTCGTTTTTCTATTTCTGGGTGAATCATAAAGAATTAAGCCTGTTGTGCTTGATGAGGCTGCAAAGATAAATATAATATATAAAAGAAATCGTATCGCTTCCTATAGTGATGCGGATCGGAAATAGGAGATAAGAGAAAACCGGCTATTGCTAACCGGTTTTCAATAATTTTCAAAATTTTATCCTCTTCCTCCTCTGGAAGTTCTTCCACCTTCTGATCTACCTTCGCCACCTCTACTTTCAGAACGGGGAGCTGCACTCTGACGCTCCTGTCTTTCCATTCTTTGTGGCTGTTGTTGAGGCATTGGCCTGCTTTCTTGTCTTTCTACCCTTTGTGGAGGGGCTGATTGTTGCGGCCTTTGCGGTTCCGGTTGACGTTGTTGCTGAGTCTGTGGAGTCTGTTGTTGCCTCACAGGACTTTCTGTTCTTTGCTCACGGTGAGGTCTGTTTTGAGGTTGTGGCGTCTGTTGTTGATATATAGGTTGCTGTTGCGAAGTATTATTTTGCGTTCTTGATGGACGATTTTCTCTTGTCGGATTCGTCCGGTCAATTTGAGGCTGATTTACATCAGTGTTTCTGTTGGGCAAAGTGGCAGGTCTGTTATTCTCCCTTGATGACCTGTTGTTACCTGTACTTTCTCTCGAGGGATTGTTTTCTCTGGAAGGATTTATACTTGCATCACCACGATTTCCTCTTTCTGATCGGTCTACTCCGGGATTTCTATTTCTAGCGGTACCCTCATTTCTGGAAGGACGATTAATCGTAGAAGAATTTGCCGGAGAAGTACGATCCCCTCTGATTAAGTTCGCATCGCCTTTTATCGCAGTTCTTGGTGCTTCAACGGTTCCTCTCGCCGTCCTTGAGGCTCTTGGATTGTAAATATTCAATTCATTGCCCCTAATTTCACTTCTTCCGGATCTGTCTGTTCGGTTAACACGATACACTGGCACATCACCTCTTGTTGCACGCCTTACGTCGTCCACTCTTGGACCAGTATAGTATGTTCTTCTTCCCCTTACATAGGTGTTATTGATGATGGTGGTATTGTGAATAATCGTCACATTTCTTCGAGAATAATACCTTGGAAAGCGATCGTAATAAATATTTGCCTGCGGAATAAATACCCACCAGTTATCCGGTATGCCAATATTGATGTTGATATTCAGTCCGGGGCTTAAAGGAGCCCATCCATAGTATCCGCCACCGCTTCTCCAGCTGACCCAAGCCGGCCCCCATACTGTGTCAGGGATCCATAACCATTGTCTGTAGCGGTTATAAACCCATCTTCCATAATGAAATGGAGCCCATCCCCAGTCGTAATCAGATACCCAGGTATTGCCGTATTCGGTCATAGCCCAGCGGCCATTGCTATAATACGGTCTAAAATCTTGTTGGTCAACGTCAGGTCGCCAGACGTATCCATATTGAGGGTCCTGAATCCAGGTACCATAAGGAGAAAGCTCATCATAAAATGATTGGAGCGATATGTCCTCATCCTGCGCTATAGCGCGTTGTGTGAAACCGGTCATCAGGAGCAGAAGCCCCAACACAATTGCCGGTAATTTGATTAGCTTTTTCATCTGTGTGTGTGTTTAATTTACCTAACGCTTTTGATATATCAATTTGAGTTCCAAATCATGCAGAAAGTTTAAAGCCCTAAAGAAATATTACATTAGGATTAAGAAGGTTTGCCTAATATTATTGGCTTTGATGTGGTTTGTGCGGATATTTAATTTGTTTTTTATGCCGGTCTTTATTAGTAAATAAACTAAAAATATTTTTTATCAGCGTTAAAATAAGGTCAGATTGTAATATTAAATCTCCGGTCTTGCTCTTTCCAAGAATATATTTTCTTCTTTTGTAAACAAAACACAACTTATGCAAAAAGGCACTTTATTTTTAATACCTGTTCCTCTGGCAGAAAATGCTGCTCAGAAATCTTTTACCCCTTTTCTTGGCGATACTATCAACTCTATCAGCACCTATATTGTTGAAAATGAGAAATCCGCTAGAAAGTTCTTAAAAGAGGCTGGATTGAAAATGCCACAGAGTGAGCTGATCGTTCATGATTATGGCAAACATCAGCGTAACGCCTCTTTAGCGCCTTATTTTAAAGAATTAACTGCTGGAAAAGATGTAGGCCTGATGAGCGAAGCCGGATGTCCGGGAGTAGCAGATCCAGGTGCTGAAATCGTTGCCGAAGCTCACAGAAGAGGAATTAAAGTAGTTCCTTTGGTAGGGCCGAGTTCTATTTTACAAGCTTTAATGGCTTCGGGGTTTAACGGCCAAAGCTTTACTTTCCACGGATACCTACCTATTGATAAGGTCGAAAGAGCAAAAAAGATTAAAGAAATTGAGTTATTGTCGACAAAAAACAAGCAAACTCAAATTTTCATGGAGACACCTTTCAGAAATAATCATTTGTTTGAAGATGTATTGAAAAATGCTTCGGCACATGCGATGCTTTGCGTGGCTTCTAATATCAATGGGGAAGAAGAGTACATCAAAACACTATCGGTTACCTTTTGGAAAAAAGAACGCATTGATCTACATAAAAAACCAACGATCTTTTTGCTATATAAACCAGGATAATACTCATTAGAAACTGAAATAATAGCCGTTAATTGGGTTAACGGTACATATTTTTATTGTCCATGAAGGATAGAACATTATCTGGAACAAAATATTGAACATTTCTTCCATCTTTTAACGCTTTGCGAATAAAGGTAGAAGAAATGTCCATTTGTGGGGTATCTGTAATGGTAATTGAAGGATGCTGTTCCCAATCTTTTATATCAATACCTGGTCTTGGGTAGACAAAAATCTCATAATTTTTCAGAAGCGTCTCATAGTTTTTCCACTTTTTCAGGGAAGCGAGGTTATCTGCGCCCATGATCAGCACAAACTCCCGTCCAGGATATTTTTCCTGCAGGTAAGCTAAGGTGTCAATGGTATAAGAGGGTTGAGGTAGCCCAAATTCAATGTCGCTCACTTTAATATGATCAGCGCTTTCAGTGGCCAGCTTCGCCATTTCTAATCGATCATACATATTGGTTAACCCATTTTTATTTTTCAGGGGATTATGTGGAGAAACCACCAGCCATACCTCTTTCAGTCCAGTAAAACCCGCCATGTAATTGGCGATGATCAGGTGACCGATATGGATGGGGTTGAATGAACCAAAAAATAACCCTGTTTTCATTTAATTTTTATTGATAAAATCACCTACCAGTTGTTCGGCTTCTTCACAAGCAGTTTCCAGATCGTAGTTTTTCAAAATAACATCAAATTTATCGGCATAAGCCAACTCTTTTTCCGCCTTTACAAAACGTTCCTGAAGTTTTTCCGGGCTATCAGTACCTCTTCCAGTCAAACGTTCTTTTAAGATCTCCAAAGACGGTGGCTGAACGAATATAGCCAATGCATCTTGCTCATATTTACGCTTAAGGCGTAAACCACCTTCTACATCAATGTCAAAAATTACATGTTTTCCTGTATTCCAGATGCGCTCTATTTCAGACCTCAATGTGCCATAAAAAGTGCCATTGTATACTTCTTCGAATTCTACAAATTCCTGATGTGCTACTTTATGAAGAAAACTTTCCTGAGAAATGAAATAGTAATCTTTTTCATGCTCCTCATCGCCTCTTGCAGGACGGGTAGTCGCAGAAATAGAGAAACTTAATGAAGGGAATTTCTGTAAAAGGTGTTTTACGATAGTGGTTTTACCTGCTCCGGAAGGCGCAGAAAATATAATGAGTTTACCTTGTGTCATGCTTACTTATAAAACGTTTAATAGTTGTTCTTTAATTTTCTCCAGCTCTTCCTTCATCCCTACTACTAATTGTTGTATTTGTGCATCATTTGCTTTAGCACCCATAGTATTGATTTCTCTACCAATTTCCTGGGATATGAATCCTAATTTTTTACCGTTGGCATCTTTGCTTTTTAAAGTCTGTGTAAAATAATCACAGTGACTTTTTAAGCGTGTTTTTTCTTCGGTAATGTCTAATTTATCAATGTAATAGATCAATTCCTGCTCTAAACGATTCTGATCAACGTTGATTTTACCTACGTTTTCTTCTAAAAACTGGTTTAATCTAGCCCTGATTTGTGGAATTCTTAAAGGTTCTAATTCTTCCACTTGCGCAAAAAATTGCAAGATATTTTTAATTCTCAACTCTAAGTCTGTCTTTAAAACATTCCCTTCTGTAAGACGGAACTGATTAAAGCTTTCTAAAGCCTTGTTGAATGTACCGTATAAGATATCCCAATCGCCTTCATTGATTTCTTCCTCCTGGTAGCTAATTACCTCAGGAAAGCTCAGTACAGACTGTAAAAGATTGGTTGAATTTGCGCCCAGATCCACATTAATGGCTTCCAGTTGCTTGTAATACTTGCTCAATAACGCAGCATTGATGGTTGCACCTTTTAGACTTTCTTCACCACGGTCGATGTTAATAGAAACACTTACTTTTCCGCGTTCAATCTCTTTACTGCAAACATTACGCAATAACAACTCCTTTTCAGAGAAAGCCCTTGGAAGTTTTAAGTTGAGTTCTAAAAACTTACTGTTTAAAGACTTAATCTCTACTGCAAACTTGATGTTTTCATGATCAGTAGAGGCCAGGCCAAAGCCCGTCATTGATTTTATCATGTGCAAAGATATAATTTATTGTTAAAATGATTAAACCTATGTTACTTAATGACGCAGAGATCTCATTGGTTGCTAACCTTTTTCTCTTTTTTTTGTTAAATATGCAGCAGATTTTTAGCGTTGGAAATAGTTAAAATAGGGTCATTAATGGTGATTTTAACTTTTTTTAACGCATTTGGGTGAAAAACAATGGTTAAGTTTACAAAAAAACAATACAAAATGAAATTTCTACATCTCCTCACATTGTCATTTGGCGTGTTTTTCTTTACGGCGATGCCATCAGCATTCTCTCAGCAGGAATTTTTACTGAATGGAGTGGTAAAAGAGCGGGGAACAAATGCCAGAATACAAAATGCACAGGTGATCAATAAACGTAATGGTTATACAGTGTTTACCACTGATTTAGGCCTTTTTCAAATAAAATCAGCAGTAGGAGATAGTCTCCTGGTAATTAAAGCAGATTATTCCGATGGAGAAGTTGGTGTGTTTACTGCTGCGGACCTCACGGTTTATCTGAATAGGGGAACCAACTTACAGGAAGTGAGAATCGTAGGGCAGACGAAAAAGCAGGAATTAAACGATGTTAAAAAGGAGTTTAGAAATCAAGGCTCTTTTTACCAAGGGAAACCGCCAGTTTTATCCTATATATTTACTCCATTGACGGCTTTGTACGAGCTATTTGGACGTACGCCTAAAAATGCCAGAAGATTTGGGAAGTATTACGACAATGAGATCAAGCAAACACAGGTAGATGGTGTTTTTAATGAATCTCTCATTCAGCGTCATACCGACCTTAAAGGAAAAGACTTGGAGCAATTCATGCTGAATTTCAGGCCTGACTATGAAAAAACTAAAAATTGGGCAGAATACGACGCTATCAAATACATTCGGGATTCATACAAACAATACATGGAGTCCTTAAAGACGAAACCATAAAAATCTCCTGCATATAATTGCCGAGACTAAATCGACAGTGCCTCACACGCTTTTTCAGCGGCAAGTTTTTCTGCATTCTTTTTATTGTAATCCCTGCCGATTCCATAACTTTCACCTTCTACAACTGCACTGATGGTGAATAGCTTCGCACTATCTCCTTCTGTGTTTTGAATCATATCAAAAGTAATATCCTTTCCATGGCGCTGGCACCACTCAATCAATTTGCTCTTGAAGTTAGTTTCAGTAAGTTCCAGTGTGTGAATGTCTATGTAAGGCTTAATGATTCTTTTCAACAAGAAATCTTTGGTGTAATTGTATCCTTTATCCAGGTATACCGCACCTACTAAAGCCTCAAAAGCATCTCCCAGCATAGAATGATGCTTCGTTTGAATGTTTACCGCCTTTTGATCAAATACCATCAGCTGGTCAAAACCCATCTTACGTGCGAGCTGGTTTAGATTTGCTCGGTTCACGATTTTTGAACGCATTTCTGTTAAAAATCCTTCCTCTTTGTAGGGATATGCTTTGAAAAGCACTTCTGCGATAACAGATCCTAAAATCGCATCTCCAAGGAACTCAAGACGTTCGTTGCTACTTCTGCTTCCGTTCTTCAGAACTTTTGCTACAGACCTGTGCCTGAATGCCATTTTGTATAAAACAGTATTTCCAGGAACAAAGCCTAAAATATTTTTTAGCTTTTTTATAAAGACCTTATCTGTTGAAAAATAAAGCTTGTACAGGTCGAATAACGGCATTAATTGTTACAAAAATTAGTGGATCATATTTGTGAATAGTCTCCTTTTACAGAGACTAATTATTATTCTTCGTACTTTTTGAATATCACAGATGCATTATGACCACCGAAACCAAATGTGTTGCTTTGTGCAGCACGAATGGTGCGTTTTTGTGCCTTGTTGAACGTGAAGTTTAATTTTGGATCACATTCAGGATCATCAGTAAAGTGATTTATTGTAGGTGGTACAATATCATTCTGGACAGCAAGGATTGCAGCAATCGCTTCAATCGCACCTGCAGCGCCTAACAAGTGACCAGTCATTGATTTTGTAGAGCTGATGTTTAGCTTGTAAGCATCTTCGCCATATAAATCAACAATTGCTCTGCTTTCGGAGATATCTCCCAGCGGTGTTGAAGTACCATGAACATTGATATAATCAATATCAGCTGTAGTTAAACCTGCATCTTTTAAAGCATTTGACATTACCATTCTAGCACCAAGACCCTGTGGGTGAGGAGCTGTAATGTGATTCGCATCAGCACTCATTCCGCCGCCTACTAATTCAGCATAGATTTTCGCACCACGTTTTTTCGCATGCTCCAATTCTTCTAAAATGATCGTTCCTGCACCTTCACCGGCAACAAATCCATCTCTGTCCTTGTCGAACGGCCTTGAAGCTGTTTTTGGATCGTCATTTCTAGTGGAAAGTGCATGCATTGCATTGAATCCTCCGATTCCAGCCTCATTAATAATGGCTTCAGAACCTCCGCTAATAATAACGTCACACATATTCAAACGAATATAGTTGTAAGCATCAATCATGGCGTTAGTTGATGAAGCACAGGCAGAAACAGTGGCAAAGTTTGGTCCGCGTAACCCATATTTTATGGAAATATGGCCTGGAACGATGTCAATAATTACCTTAGGGATGAAAAACGGATTTATGCGTGGTGTACCATCGCCTAAAAAAAAGTTCTTCATTTCATCCTGAAATGTTTTAAAACCGCCAATACCTGATCCCCAGATAACGCCGATACGGTTGCAATCTAATTGTGAAAAATCAAAATTACCATCCTTAACAGCCTCATCTGTTGATACTAAAGCGTATTGAACAAATGGATCTAACTTGCGGGCTTCTTTTTTGTCCAAAAAATCTTCAGGGTTGAAGTTTTTAAGTTCACATGCAAACTTCGTCTTGAACTTTGATGTGTCAAAACCTGTAATAGGGCCAGCGCCGCTCACGCCATTCAGCAAACCATCCCAGAATTCTGGGATCGTGTTGCCAATTGGAGTGAGCGCACCCAACCCTGTAACTACTACTCTTTTTAATTCCATTTATACGGATTATACGGAGACCGTATTTTTACTTAACGTTTTTCTCTAAGTAAGCAATTGCTTGACCAACAGTACCAATAGTTTCAGCCTGATCATCAGGAATCGCTACATTGAATTCTTTTTCGAACTCCATAATAAGCTCTACTGTATCTAAAGAATCAGCACCTAAGTCGTTAGTGAAAGAAGCTTCTGGTGTAACTTCGTTTTCATCTACACCTAATTTTTCAACGATAATAGCCTTAACTCTTGAAGCAATATCAGACATAATGTTTATAATTTAATGGTTAAATAATTCAGTGCAAAGAAAAATAAATAATTACACATTTCAAATGTTTTTATTTCTCTTCCAATTTTAATGTTTTTATTTTGAACATTAATGTAAAATTAGTTTTATAATTTTGTAATTCCCGTAAAAAAGTGTGTTTTGAACAAAACTTATTTAAAACTGTCCTTAGATCTTGATTTTGTTTTAATTGCCATTACAGCTTCATTGAAGGATTATATGCTCTGTCATAAGGTCAATACCAGCTTGAATTTTGATTTCGAAAAGATTGAAGATCACGAAGTTTACTTCAATGTGGATGAAAATCCGCTGGCCTTTTCGAAGTATTATTTTTTTGTCGAGCAGGGTGAAATCGAGTACTATATCATCAATAATCGCAATGCTGAAGGATTTTTAATTCCTGAAATGAATAAAGTTGACTTTTTTATGATAATTCATCAGTACATTGACAAAGAAGACCTAAATTTTATTTTAACAGGATTAAACAAACTGGCTGATATTCAGGTTGCTGCGCAAATTGATCCAAAAAAATTGAAGTCCCGGGAAAATTTGGTAATGTAAATTTTATATTGAAGGTGTATTAAATACACTATATTTGATTTTATAAGATTCAGAAATAAAATATTAATAACCAGACCAACATCGGTTTTAGACATCAGAACCTTCATTTTGTTGGTCCATATAAATTTAAGTAACCAAAATGAAACCATTTCATTCCAGAACAAAAATCGTAGCGACGCTCGGTCCTGCTTCAGCTAAACCAGAAGTTTTATTTAGCATGTTTAATGCCGGACTTGACGTATGCAGATTAAACTTCTCTCACGGTTCTCAGGCAGATCACCAGGAAGTTCTAAATACCATCCGCAGTCTTAATAAAAAACACAATTATAACGTAGGTATTCTGGCTGATTTACAGGGTCCTAAGATTAGAATTGGGATGGTTAAAGACGGTGGTATTCACTTAGTTAACGGTAACAAGACGGTCATTACGACTAAAGAATGTATCGGTAACGAAGAGCGTATCTACATCACTTACAATACTTTTCCACAAGACGTTAAACCAGGTGAAATCATCTTGTTAGATGATGGTAAACTTCAAATGAGAGTAATCGAAACTAACCTGATTGATGAGGTAGTTTGTGAGATTGTTCATGGTGGTATCTTGACTTCAAGAAAAGGGGTAAACCTTCCAAATACTAAAGTTTCTATCCCTTCTCTAACTGTAGAAGATCGTAAAAACTTAGAGTTTGTATTGGAAAATGATGTAGAATGGATCGGACTTTCTTTCGTTCGTAACGCTGCAGACATCGTTGAATTAAAAGAAATTATCAAGCAAAGAGGTAAAACTGCACGTGTAATTGCGAAGATTGAAAAACCTGAAGCAATTGCAAATATTGATGAAATCATCGCAGTTTCTGACGGTATCATGGTTGCCCGTGGTGACCTGGGTGTTGAAATGCCGATGGAAGAAGTTCCATTGTTACAAAAAATGATCGTTCAGAAATGTAGAGCAGCTTCGAAACCAGTAATTATTGCAACACAAATGCTGGAAAGTATGATCACTACACCAAGGCCAACACGTGCAGAGGTGAATGATGTGGCCAACTCAGTACTTGATGGTGCAGATGCAGTAATGCTAAGCGGAGAGACTTCAGTAGGTGAATTCCCACTGATTGTTATCGAAACTATGCAGAAAATCATTCAGAACATTGAGGTTAACAACTATCCATTCCACCCGGAAAAGTTCCTTAAACCGAAATCTGAGAGCTTCCTGAGCGATGCAATTTGTGATACTGCTTGTTTCTTATCAAAACAAACAAACGCTGTTGGTATCGTTTCTATGACGGTAAGTGGTTATACTGCTTTCGAAATTTCTAGTCACAGACCGAAGGCATTAACTTATATCTTCACCAGTAATGTATCTCTGCTTAACACTTTAAGTTTATTATGGGGCGTTCAAGGCTTCTATTACGATAAGTTTGACAGTACTGATGATACTATTCAGGACGTAAATAACTTGCTGAAAGAATACAAAATGATAAAAAAAGGTGATGTAATCATCAATACAGCGGCTATCCCAATGGAGAAAAAAGGAAAAACCAATATGTTGAAAATTACTGTAATTGATTAATCTCTTGTAGCAATCAAAATTTTTTCTACTTTTGCAATCCGCAAAAAGGAGAGGTGTCCGAGTGGCTGAAGGAGCACGCTTGGAAAGCGTGTGTACCTCCAAAGGGTACCGAGGGTTCGAATCCCTCTCTCTCCGCGAATTACAAAAGTATAAAAGGGTTATTCCATTAGGAGTAACCCTTTTTTATGTCAACCGGCTTTACCTAATCTGAAAATGTTCAATCAGCTGCATTAATCCCGATGGGTATATCCCAACCCAGAGGATCAATAAGGTTAAAACCGATAATACGATGCTGCTGATCAGGTAGAAAACCGGCTGTACCTTTTTCTCCTGGCTGGATGGGCTCTGTTGTCCGGAAAAGAGCGTAGTAATGATACGGAGGTAATAGTATAAACCAAGGACGCTGCTGAGTACCAAAACCAGCGCAAGTACCCAAAATCCAGTTTTTATGCCCGCAGACAAGATATAAAATTTCCCTATGAAGCCCGCAGTAAGGGGAATTCCCGCAAGAGAAAGTAAAGCGGTACTAAAAATACAGGCCAGAACCGGATGATCCCAAAACAAGGCTTTGTAATTATTTATATTTTCCATATCGTTTTCTTTGCCGGATAGGATCGTAATGATTCCAAATGCAGTTAGCGTGGTCGCAAAATAAGCGGCTAAATAAAAACTAATCGCAGGAATACTCATCGCATTGCCGGGAATGAAAGCAACTAATAAATAGCCAAGGTGAGCAATTGATGAATAGGCCAGCAGACGTTTTATATTTTTTTGTTGCAGGGCAAGGAGGTTGCCAATGATCATAGAGGCAATGGCAATAGCGATTAGGACCAGCATTAATGCCTGGAACCTGAAACCATCAATCGCCATAAAAAAGCGAATCAGCACTGCGAATACCCCTCCTTTAGAGACTGTCGCAATAAAGGCGGTAACGGGCGTAGGAGCGCCCTGATACACATCTGCCGTCCACATATGAAAAGGAACTACGGCGAGTTTAAACCCGATTCCGATCAGCATTAATCCGAAACCGGTAAGAAACAAAGGGGGTAGGGAGGGAACTGTAGCCAGTTTTACGGTCATTGCTGAAAAATTCATGGTACCCAGTTGAAAATAAATTAAGGCCATTCCGAAAAGAAGGAAGGCGGAAGAGAATGCCGCTAAGACCAGGTATTTAATCCCGGCTTCGATATTGTGATAACGGGCCCGTAGGTAGGCGATAAGCGCATATAGGCCAACAGTAAGTACTTCCAGGCCAAGGAATAAAGAAATGAAATGATTGCTGACGGTCAATACACAACCGCCAAGGGTACACAGAAAAAGCAAGACATAATATTCCTTTGGACTTTCTTCTTTACCTTCAAAATAGAGGTAAGAAATGATGTTGACTATCAGACTTGAAAAAATAATCAGGCCTGTCATGAAGGTCGAAAAATCATCAATTACAAACAGGGGGTCAATGAAGTATGGGAGTGGTTTTTGTAACTGGAATACCGCTAAAAAAGAGAGGACAAATAACATTAAACTGCTGATCTGAATGCTACGGTGACTAAATTTCATGGCAATAAGTAGCATAATCAGGACCGCAGATCCTGCTAGTACGATCAATGGCATTAGCGCGGAAAGATCATTAGCCGTCATCATTTTATGGTTTGATTCTTGAATTCTGTTGGGAAAAGATGTTCAATTTGATTGATCATAGGCCTGGCGGTGTTAATGATGGGTTGAGGGTACAAACCAAGCCATATTATGGAAATAGTAAGGACTGCCATGATGAATACTTCTCTCCATGAAAAGTCTGAAATTGGCGCCGTTTCGGGTATAGGGCCAAGAAATACTTTCTGGATCATCCTTAAGGAATATATGGCTGAGAAGATAAGCCCGATGGTAGCAGGCACCGTAAGCCATACGCTCGATTTAAATGCCCCTAATAAGATGAGGAACTCCGCAACAAAATTTCCCAATCCAGGTAAGCCCAGAGCAGCCATTGCAAATAATACCGCTATTGCGCCCATTTTTGGCATCTGGAACCACAGTCCGCCCATCTCATCTAATTGTCTGGTGTGGAGACGTTCTTTTAGCATGCCTGCCATGATAAACAGCGCGCCTGTACTAATGGCATGGGTCAATAGTTGCATCACTACACCCTGCAATGCCAGTTCATTAAAAGCAAAAATTCCTAAAATCACAAAGCCCATATGGCTTACACTGGTATAAGCGATGAGGCGCTTAAGGTCGGTTTGTGAGAAGGCAAGGATAGCACCGTAAATAATTCCGATGACACCCAGAAGCATAGCCCATGGTGCAAATGTTTTTGCCACTTCAGGGAATAGCGGTAAAACGAACCTTAAAATGCCATAAGCTCCGGTTTTTAATAGTAATCCTGCCAGAATTAAACTTCCTGCCGTTGGTGCTTCACTATGTGCATCGGGTAGCCAGGTGTGAAAAGGAACAAGAGGTAATTTTACCGCAAAGGCGATCATGAATCCCATCATCAGCCAAAAGGCCGTCTGTGGGGCCATAACCGTTCCCAGTAACGCGAAATAATCAAAGGTATATCTACCGGTACTCTGCGCATGGGTAAAATATAAAGCAAGGATAGAAATGAACATTAAGAGTCCGCTAGCCTGGGTGAAAATAAAGAATTTGTAGGCCGCATATTCCCGGTTTTTACTCCCCCATATGCCAATCAGAAAATACATTGGAATCAGCATGATCTCCCAGAAAAAGTAGAAAAGGAATAGGTCCATCGCCATAAATACGCCTGAAATACCCGCCAAAATCCAGAGCAAATTGAAATGATAAAAGCCATGATGTTCTGTTATCTCTTTCCATGAGCATAATATGGCTAGAATCCCAAGGAAAAAAGTTAGTATTAACAACAAGAGGCTTAATCCATCAATTGCCAGGTGGAAACTGATCCCAAAAGAAGGGATCCAATCTTGTTGGAAATCAATCAGCCAGGGTTCCATAGAACCGATGTTTATGGCTTCGTAATGTTCAATCCAGAAAGAGATCAGAGCAATAATGCCGATAATCAGGGTATATAGGGAAATCCAGCGGGGCAAGGTTTTATTCCATTGCCCAACCAGGAAGGCTAGTAAGCCTCCTCCCATTAACAGACCGATGAGCCAGACGAGTATCATAACATGATTTGTATACCTAAAATGATGATTGCACCGACAACAAGACCCATAATATACCACCTTAGTGATCCTGATTGCGTAAATGATAAAGACCGGTAGAGCGCAACGGAGATCAAAGTGATGCCCTGATAAATTTTATCTAAGACATCATTTTTGTTGATGGTAGCTATAAAAACAATTGGACGTACGATTAGTGTTTGGTAGAGTTGATCAAAGCCCCAACCGGAATGCCAGAAGGAATAAAGGCGGAGTAACATTTCATTGCGTTTTAATTTTTCAAGATGTTCTGGTTGCTTATACCATAAAATGTAAGCGGTATAAATCCCGCTGAATGTAGCCAAAGCTCCAAGTAGCTGAAAGAAAACTTCTCCGCTTGCGGTAGATTTTAATAGGGTTTCAGGTAATACCTGATGAAGAAAGTCTGAAAAAAGGGTTAAAGAACCAAAATTATGGGGTAGTTCAATAAAGCCGACACAAATACTAAAGAAAGCAAGGATGATTAGCGGAATGGTGATCAGTTTACCGGGAAGTCGGTCTACCTCTGTTTTTACTTCCCCCCAGAAAGTAAGCATGACCATTCTTGTGGTATAAAGTGCAGTAATGAAAGCACCTGAAATGGCGATCAGCCATAGCAATGGGTTTCCATTTTTACTTGCCCATGCAAACCAAAGAATCTGATCTTTACTATAAAATCCGGAACTGATTAATGGCAAGGCAATTAGTGATGCTGAGCCAATAACAAAGGTCAGGAAAACGACCGGGAGTTTAGTTCTGAGCCCTCCCATCTTAAACATATTGTGTTCATGATGTAATGCCTCTATCACTGCACCTGCAGCGAGGAAGAGCAGTGCTTTAAAGAAAGCATGAATCATAAAATGGAAAATAGCCGCTGTCCAGGCACCCAGGCCTAATGCCAAAAACATATAGCCGATCTGGCTGATGGTGGAATAAGCAAGCACCCGCTTGAGATCATACTGAGTTAGCGCACTGAAGCCTGCAATGAATAAGGTTGCGGCCCCGATTGCTGCGATAATCAGCTGCACCGTTGGAGATAATTCGAAGATCACATGCATCCTCGCGATCAGGTAAACACCGGCGGTTACCATGGTTGCCGCATGAATCAGGGCACTTACCGGAGAAGGCCCGGCCATGGCGTCAGGAAGCCAGGTTTGAAAAGGTAGCTGAGCAGATTTTCCTAAGGCCCCGGCAAGTAGCAATAGGGCGGTTATGGTGGCCATTGAAGCCTCCGGCTGCCATAAAGAAGGGGCTTTCGCTAAAATATCCGGAATCAGAAGGGTGCCAAACTGATAAAAGATGACAAAAATTCCAATGGCCATGGCGGTATCACCAATGCGGGTGATGATAAATGCTTTTTGGGCAGCATAACCATTTTCAGGATGCTCATACCAAAAGCCAATCAGTAAGTAGCTGCAGAGTCCTACGCCTTCCCATCCCAGATATAACAGCAGTAAATTATCCGCCAGTACGAGCAGGAGCATAGAACACACGAACAAGTTCATGCAGGCAAAAAAGCGGGAATAGTCTTTGTCAAAGGCCATAAAGGCGACGGAGTAAAGGTGTATCAGGGCGGCGATGAAGGTGATCACAAAGGCAAAAACCAGCGATAAAGCGTCCAGATACAAGCTGATCTCCGGATGGAAATCTGAGATCTCCATCCAGGTCCATAAGGTTTGAACATAGTGAGCGCTGGCTGGAGGTAGACTAAGAAAGGTGATACCTATGATGATGGTAAATATGGCGGAAAGACTAACCGTTCCTGCACCAATTATGGCCACCCATACCGGGGGCATACTTTTCCCTGTCAATGCTAAAACTAAAAAGCCGGCAAGGGGGAAAGCGGGGATAAGCCATAACAGGTGTTCCATAATTATCCTTTCATCTCTTTTAAATTGTCTATGTCCAGTGATTTATGTTGATGGTAAATCTGGAGGATCAGGGCCAGTCCAACGGAAACTTCTGCTGCAGCCATGGCCAGGATAAAGACGAACATTACCTGTCCGTCCGGTTGCCCCCAATGCGATCCTGCAGCTATGAAGGCCAGTCCTGATGCATTCAGCATCACTTCTATGGATAGTAGCATAAAAATGATGTTCTTCCGGATGATGACTCCAGCAATACCCAAGACGAATAGTAAGCCTGCCAGCAGTAAGATCATTTCCATAGATATTGCAGTTTTCATCGCGTTTCCTCCTCTTTTAAAAACCGGTGTAAAGTTGTTTTCTTATGCTGTCCGATATGAGCGGCACCTACTACGCCTGCCATTAATAACATGGCGGCAAGCTCCACTCCAATCAGGTATGGCCGGAACAGGGATATAGCGACTGTTTTTGCATCAACAGTCTGCTCAATAAGGTAGGATGTCCCGGGATTGCTGATCAGGTAAAATAATTCGGCAAAAAGGATGACAGATAAGATGGTCGGTCCAATCCATACCTTAGGCCTGAGCCATTCTTTTTCCTGAATTGCGGTTTCCTTGCCAAGGTTTAACAGCATGATTACAAATATGAAAAGTACCATGATGGCCCCTGCATAAATGATAATTTCCAGCATTGCTGCAAAAGGGGCCCCAAGTAAAAAGAAGATGACCGATAAGGAAAGCAGGGAAATGACAAGGTACAACAGGGCATGCACGGGATTGTGCCTGGTGATGACCATGAGGGTAGAAACCAGGGTCACAAATGCGGTGATGTAAAATATGATATCCATTTTTAAGGTAATAAACTATGTATGTCAATTGGGGGATCTTCATTTTCACCAGTCCCTTTTCCCTTTACACCTGCATCCAGTCCGGCGATTTTGTAATAATTGTACCCTGGATATTTCCCCTGACTATCAATCAGTAAATCTTCTTTTTCATAAACCATATCCTGGCGGTTGTATTCTGCCATTTCAAAATCTGGGATCAGTTGTATGGCATAAGTTGGACAGGCCTCTTCGCAATAACCGCAAAAAATGCAGCGTGAAAAATTGATGCGGAAGAACTCCGGGTACCTTCTTCCATTTTCATCTTCGGTAGCTTGCAGTGAAATACAGTCTACCGGGCAAGCCGCAGCGCAGAGGTAACAGCCCACACAGCGTTCTCCCATATCAGGGTCCCTCGTTAATACAATTCTTCCGCGCCAGCGCGGGTGTAGCGATATCTTTTCTTCCGGATATTGGATCGTCTCTCTTTTCCTGAACATGTGCATAAAAGTGAGTCCGATGGTTCTTAGTAAACTAATCATCATTTCTTTGTTTACAGGTCATAATCCCACCATATGGGGAGATCATTTATTCATCATCAACAGAATTGCTCCTGTGACCAATAAGTTCAATAATGCCACTGGTAATAATATTTTCCAGCCATATTCCATCAGCTGATCATATCTTGGCCTCGGAAGTGAGGCCCTGAGCAAGATGAAAAAAAGGATGAACACAAAAGTTTTCAGTATAAACCAAATCAATGGGGGAAGGAATCCAGGGCCCAGCCATCCTCCAAAAAATAAAGTGACCACCATGGCAGAAATGAGGGTAATTCCCAGGTATTCGCCAATAAAGAACATTCCGAATTTCATGCCCGAATATTCTGAATGGAAGCCGGCAACCAATTCGCTTTCTGCTTCAGGAATATCAAAAGGTAGCCGATGTGTTTCTGCGATGCCGGCAATCATAAAAACGACAAAGGCTACCGGCTGTGTAATGATGAACCAGCAGTCTTTTTGCGCCATTACAATGTCGGTTAACCTGAATGAGCCGGAAATCATGACGATTCCCATTAAAGAGAGCCCCATGAATACTTCATAACTAATCATTTGTGCGGCACCTCGTAAGGCACCTAGCAGGGAATATTTGTTATTTGATGCCCATCCACCCAGCACGATACTATACACGCCGATGGAAGACATTGCGAGGAAGAAAAGTAGGCCTACATTCAGATCTGCGATGAGTATCCCCGGGGCATAAGGAATCACCACAAAGCTCATGAGGACAGTGGCGGCAACAATAGCGGGTGCAATCACGAATATTGTTTTATCCGCAAAGGGAGGAATCCAGTCTTCCTTAAAAAACAACTTGATCGTATCGGCAACAACAATGAGCAGGCCGAAGGGCCCTGCCCGGTTGGGGCCACACCGATTTTGCCATACGGCAAGCATCCGGCGTTCCAGCCAGATCAGCCAGGCGGCAACTGTGGTTAAAACAAACAGCACAATTGCAATCATGAGGATATATTCTAGTACGGTGCTCATGTGTTTCCTTTCGTTAAAATTCCTTTTGCCGGCCATGAAATGCCGGTTAGTCCGGGAATTTGATAGGGAATTCCTGCCAGTCCTTCCGGAAATTCTTCCATGATTCTGACAGGTAAAAAATAACTTTGATCTTGTATTCTTAGCTGCACAAGGTCATTCTCATCAGCATTTAGATTTTTCGCTTCCTTTCTGTTGATGGCGACATAGGGCTTTGGGCTACGCTCATTAATGCCGGGGCTGTAGATGCTGAGCTCTTCAGATCCGAAAATATGTGGTAAAGGGAGTATCAGACATTCTCCTGCTGAGGGTATGAAAGTAGGTGGAATATGATTCTGGTAACTAAGTTCAGCAGTGTTGATTTCGGAAAACAATCTTTCTCCGGGATCACCGCCACGTAAAGAGCCCCCAACTTCCTCCTGGTATTTGTTGACAGATTGTACAGAATTCCAGCCCGGAGCCCAGAAAAATGGGATTAATGGAGCAGGAGGCATTCCTTTATAACCTTCCATTGTAAACGATAATGCGGAATGATGGTCCTCCGGAGGTTTCGGTTCACTGACATTTATGTTGGCCATCATTGCAGTCCGGCCGCTATAACGATGCGGTTCACGGGGGATTTTTTGTCCGGAAATGCGAAAGTCTGCAGCTGGACTCAGGGTCTCTACCCCTTTAAACTGAGGCATTAAACAGACCATTCCGGCCAATAAATTTTCTGGTTCCTGTAGTTCTTCAGGACTAACACCATTTTGAAATTGTCTGAATTCATCGAGCCAGCTCCAGCTTTCCCTGAAGTTCTCATTTTTTGGACTGAGTACCTGGAAGAAGCGCTGTGCGCGCCCTTCATTGTTGACAATTGTCCCTTCCGCTTCTGCAAAGGTGGCTACCGGGATCAGGATACTGGCCTTGTTGCTGGTTTCATGATGCAGATGGTCCAGGACCACCAGATTTTTACTATATTCAAAAAGCAGGTCTATTTCCTTTTTTCCGCCTCGTCGGTACAGGTCGTTTTCAAGTACAATGACGGTATCCATATCACTATTTTCCATGGCCTCCATGGCATAGGTTAAGGAGGGGGCATCCATCATGGCCAGCCCCATGGAGTTGCATTCGGGAACAACAAATGACAAATTTGCTTTCTTTTCTTCCCCGGACAAGGCCATCGCAATGTTCGTTGCAGCACTAATTATGGCCTCATTAAAGAGGCTTGTTCCGCAAATGATCAGGGGATTTTTTGCCTTTTTCAGGCTGTCTGCAATATGTTTGGCAAGTTTCAAGCTGTGTTTACTCAGGCCTTCAGGTGCAGGGCTATTTGTGTTGAGGTACGCGGCAACCGCATAACCCAGACGCGCAATCTCATCGGGAGATAAGTGCAGGGGCTTGCCAGCGAGCTCATCTAGTTTGGTTTTTGTGGGATATGCGATAAATAATTCCCCTTTTTCTTCCTGGGCAAGCTCTCTTAATGCGGCATCATGCCAGGTCGGGATACTGATTTGTGCTGCCTTTTCGAAAGGGACTTTACGTATAGCCTGCCGTACTGCGAGTGCAAGTATGGGGGCGGAATTGGTTAAATCTTCTCCTAGGATAAATACCGCGTCAGCGGCCTCAGTTTCTTTGAGTGAAGGGGAGTGGATATGACCAGCATTCAGGGTAAGTAGGATATTGCGCATCAGCTGTGCTTCTGTTTCGGAAATCCCCTGGTAAAAATTTTCCTTCCCTACCAGTTGTCTGAGAGCAAAATTGGCTTCCAAAGAGGCCCGCGGAGAGGCAATTCCAATTGTGCGTTGCTTTGTTAAAATGGTTGCCAGTTGGCGATATAAGCTATCCTTATCAGCAGAATCTGGTATTTGAGCGCGCACCAGGGGCTGTTGAATCCGGTTAATGCTATTTACAAATTCATAACCAAACCGCCCGCGGTCGCAAATAAAATACCCGTTTACAGCACCATTATAGCGGTTCGTAATTTGACGTAGTTCACCATATCTTTCTCCCGCAATGATATTGCATCCAAGACTACAGTGCTGACAAATGGAGGGAGCCATAGTCATGTCCCATTTTCGGGTATAATGTGACTTCAGACTTTTGTCGGTAAAAACACCTGTTGGGCAAACTTCTGCCAGGTTTCCGCTAAACTCACTCTCCAGTATGCCATCGGTTGCTCTTCCGAAATAAACATGGTTATGGGCTGCAAATACATCCAAATCTTTTCCGCCTGCATAATCTTTATAAAACCGGACACAACGGTAACATTGTATGCAGCGGTTCATTTCATGGTTAATAAAAGGACCCAGATATTGGTTTTTATAACTGCGTTTAGGAAATTGAAAACGACGGTAAGTATGGCCTGTCATTACAGTCATATCCTGTAGATGGCAGGAACCACCTTCATCACAAACCGCACAATCATGAGGGTGGTTGGTCATCAACCATTCAATCACCTGTGTGCGAAAAGCCTTGGCAAAGGGATCTTCAATAGACAAATACATCTGGTCTTTAACCGTTTCCATGCAAGACATGACTAGGCGTCCTTTGGTGTCTTCTTCGTCTTTAAAAAGCTTAATGGCACATTGACGGCAGGCGCCTACGGATCCCATAGCAGGATGCCAGCAAAAATAGGGCAGATCAAAACCTAAGGTAAGGCAGGTTTCCAGCACATTTTTGCCTGGTGTTACTTCGTAAGCTTTATGATCAATATAAATCGTTGCCATTTTCTTTTCACCTCCAGGGACATTTTTTCTCTTTGATATGCTTTTCAAAATCCGCTCTAAAGTATTTTAACCCACTTTGTAAAGGCTCCATCGCGCCTGGTGCGAGTGCGCAAAAAGTGTTGCCGGGGCCAAGGTGTCTAGTATGCATTTCCAGTAATTCCAGGTCTTCCAGGCGTCCTGTTCCGTTTTCAATGGATAGCAAAATTTTTTCTGTCCAGGGTAAGCCTTCTCTGCAGGGCGTACACCATCCGCAGGATTCCTGCGCAAAAAAATGCTCCAGATTATGGATAAAACCAACCGGACAAGTCTGGTCATCGAGGACAATCATAGTCCCTGTTCCGAGGCGACTGCCAGCTGCGGATATAGACTTATAGTCCATTTTGACATCCAGGTGTTCCTCCACTAAAAAATCAGTAGAAGCTCCGCCGGGTAGGACAGCTCTAAAGGAAACTCCTTTTTTCATGCCATCGGCATGCTCTTCCAGAAGCTCCCGAACCGTAGTTCCCATGGGTAATTCCCACAATCCAGGCTTATTTACCCGCCCGCTGATGCCGTAGATTTTTGTTCCAGCATCAGAGCCCGGACTCAGGTCTTTAAACCAGTCGGCACCATGGTTCACAATATGTGGGATATTGCATAGCGTTTCTACATTGTTCACAATTGTAGGTTGACCGAATAACCCGCTTACCTGCGGGAAGGGCGGTTTGGTTCTTGGGGTGGCTCGTTTCCCTTCCAATGCATTCAACAAGGCAGTTTCTTCTCCACACATATAGCGGCCTATGCCGGTATGTAAGTGCATTTCCAGATTGAATCCCGAACCAAGGATGTTTTTTCCAAGGTAGCCGGAAGTATAGGCCTCTTCAATTGCATGTTTAATTAGCCAAGCGGCTTTTTTATAAGCCCAACGTAGAAAAACATAGGAGATATTGGCCTGTATCGCATATGCAGCTACAATCATCCCCTCAATTAACTGATGGGGATTGCCTTCCAATAGCATTCGGTCTTTGAATGTTCCGGGTTCCATTTCGTCGGCATTGGCAATCAGGTATTTTGTTTGCCCAAGGGTATTCATGGGGACAAAGCTCCATTTCGTTCCAGTGCTGAAACCGGCACCTCCACGGCCTTTCAAGTCCGCTTCTATCACCATTTTGGTAATGTCGCCCGGGGCCATGGTGGTTAAGGCCTTCTCCACAGCTTGATACCCGCCCACACTCCGGTAATCCTTAAGATTAAGTGAGCTGCGGTTGAAGTTAATATGTTGTGTGAGGGGCCTTTCCATGTTGCCGTTTATTTGTATTCTTTTAAAATTTCCTGTAGTTTCTCAGTTGTCAAATCCCTGTAGGTATCCTGGTTGATCATTAAAACCGGGGCATGATCACAGCTCCCCAGACAAGGGTTGGGTAAAAGGGTAAACCTGTCATCCGGAGTCGTTTCTCCAAATCTGATATGTAACAGGGCTTGTAAATGCGTATAAATCTGTTCATATCCCATCACATAGCAGCTGATACTATCGCATAGTAAAATGATATTCCTGCCTACAGGTTTACGAAAAATAAGGTTGTAAAACGTAGCTACACTATCAAGTTCTTCGGCCGACATTCCCAGATGTGCCGCAATGGCCTGGAGACTCTCATCCGATATCCATCCCCGATGGTGCTGTACGATTTTTAAGGCCTCAATACTGGCGGCCTTTCGCACAGGAACAAGCGCAATTTCATGGTCTATTCTCCTTATTTCATCCGTTGATAGCATCTTTTTGGTTTTATCTGTCAATATCTGCAAGCACATAATCCATGCTCCCCAGAATAGACAGTAAATCGGCAATGGTATATCCTTTACTGATATAGGGGAGCATCTGCATGTGTGGAAATGAGGGAGTACGGATTCTAACCCTGTAAGGAGAGGTATTGCCATCACTAGTTAGGTAATAGCTGTTGGCTCCTTTGGTTGCTTCAAGACAACTCATCGCTTCACCGGAAGGAATTACGGGTCCCCAGCTGACGTTTAAAAAGTGGGTAATGAGGGTTTCAATATCTTGCATGGTGTTTTTCTTGAGAGGCGGGGTAGTCAAAGGATGATCAGATTTGTAACTTCCCTCAGGCATATTTTTGAGGCATTGATCGATAATCCGAAGGCTTTGCCTCATTTCTTCTACACGAACCAATGCGCGGTCATAGCAATCCCCGTTTTGCGCGGTAGGGATGTCAAAATCAAAATTTTCATAGCCAGAATAAGGTTGCTTTTTTCTAAAATCCCAGTCGAGGCCACAGGCGCGTAAACCAGGGCCTGTAACTCCCCATTCCAGCGCCTCGGCTACAGTATAAATGCCAATGCCAACCGTACGGGCTTTGAAAATGCTGTTTCGCATCACCATCTGGTCGTATTCGCGCAGTTTTTTAGGGAAGTAAGCGACAAATTCCCTGACCAGCTTATCCCATCCTAAGGGTAAATCCTGAGCAACTCCGCCAATTCTGAACCAGTTGGGATGCATTCGGGCACCACAAATGGCTTCTACAATATTAAAAACCTTTTCACGGTCTGTAAACATGTAGAATACCGGCGACAGTTGGCCGAGGTCTTGTGCAAAAGTGCCATACCATACCAGATGACTGGCTATGCGGAAGAATTCACAGAGCATGATGCGCATCACCTTGACGCGGTCAGGGACGATAATGCCCGCTAATTTTTCTACGGCCAGCAAATAGGCCAGATTGTTCATTACCCCACCCAGATAGTCAACGCGGTCGGTATAGGGAATATAAGTATGCCATGACTGGCGTTCTCCCATCTTTTCTGCACCCCGGTGATGGAATCCAATATCAGGAACCGCATCTACAATGTCTTCTCCATCCAGTTGCAGGATAATCCGAAGCACACCATGCGTTCCCGGATGCTGCGGGCCAAGGTTGAGGAACATAAAGTCCGCATCTTCCGTTTGTCTTTTCATGCCCCAATCTTCTGGACGGAACTGTAAGGCTTCCTGCTCCTGGTCTTGCTTTTCATCCCATAATTTAAAAGGCCCCATCTCTGTAGCTCTGGCAGGATGTTCTTTTCTCAAAGGATGTCCTTCCCAGGTAAGTGGCATGAGAATCCGGCGTAAATTGGGATGACCCTCGAAATTTATTCCGAACATATCATATACTTCCCGTTCATACCAGTTGGCGTTTTCCCACAAGGAGGTGATGGAAGGCATCGTAGGATATTCCCCATGTAAGCCTACTTTGAGGCGTATGAAGCAGTTTCGTTGCAGGGAAAGCAAGTGATAAACTATGCTGAAATCAGCAGTGGATGATCCGTTTTTTTTCGCATGACTTCGTTCATCGATTGCGCATAGGTCATACAACAGATCAAAACGTTGCGGAATTTCCAGCTTGAGGTATTTGAGTACCCTGGTTATATTTTCTTTTGCAACCCATAGCGTGACCACCTCGTCAACTGTAAGTTGGGGGTTGAAAAAGGAAGCTCCAAATCTGGAGACCAGTTCGTCAGTCAGGCTTGCATTGTTATCCACGACTTTAAGTTTAGGTAGAAATTTATATCTGATCTGGAGTACGGAAATTAATCATCTTTTTACGCTCAGTTCGCTTCTGTTCTTTCATAGCTACTTGTTCCGGTTTGATCACTCCCTGCGGGCCAATTGCCCAGCTTAGCGGCCTTTGCTCTTTACCTACGGAGTCGGCCAGCAGCATTAATCCTTGTAGAAAGGCATCAGGGCGCGGAGGACATCCGGCAACGTACACATCTACCGGTAAGAATTTATCCACCCCCTGCACCACACTATAAATGTCGTACATCCCACCGGAATTAGCACATGAGCCCATGGAGATCACCCATTTAGGTTCCATCATTTGCTCATGCAAGCGCTTGATAATAGGTGCCATTTTTACAAAAACCGTCCCGGCAATAACCATTACATCGGCTTCTCTTGGCGTACCACGAATTACCTCTGCCCCAAATCTGGCAACGTCATACTTGCTGGTGAGGCTGGTCGCCATTTCTACAAAACAGCAGGAAAGGCCAAAGTGGAAGGGCCATATCGAGTTTTTCCGACCCCATGCCAGTAAGCCTTCTACCGTAGTCAACATCACACTCTGACCAATAGATTCTTCAAAAGAACCTGTCCCTTTTATTGCATTTGCCGGATTGGCAGGATTACTGAGCCACCATTTCATGTTACAGGTTTTTTAGAATGAGTTTATGGTACGCCTTTAAAATTTTCTTGCCATCGGGGCCAAAATCGAGGGCACCCAGGCTCCATTCATAAACAAGTACGACAAAGAGCAGCCCGATAAAAATACAGATGCTGAGGTAGCCCGGCCATCCTAATTCCTTAAATGCCAGGGCCCACAAGACAATAAAAACGACCTCAATGTCAAAAATCACAAACATCATGGCAACCAGATAAAACTGCGCGGAAAAGCGCAACCTTGCCGATCCGGTTTCCAATATCCCTGATTCGTAGGGATGTCCTGTAGCCCGGGCTTTATGCCGCTGACCTAAAAAATAGGATAGCGAAAGAATTAACGTCAGTAAAGCCAACACAAAAGCACCATACACCAGGAATGGCCAAAGTGGGGCAGTAGGAATACTCGATGAGTTCATGACTTACCTTATGAAATAACCAATAAAAAAAGATGCTATACGCTGCCTGTAATGTAGTGTTCCAGATTTCCGATAATAAATTTCTGCTCCTCAATGATGTATTTTACCACATCACCAATGGAGATGATTCCAGTCAGTTTACCATCATCTATGACGGGTAGGTGCCGGATAAATTTGTTGGTCATCAGCCACATACATTCTTCGATGGTATTATCCGAAGTTACCGTTTGCGGGTTTTCCGTCATGATTTCACTAATTGCGATCTTTTTTGAAGATTTACCCTTAAGAATGACTTTTCTGGCGTAATCTCTTTCCGTAAAAATCCCGATGAATTTATCATGATCCATCACTAGAAGCGACCCGATGTTCTTTTCAAACATTAATTCTAAGGCTTCAAAGACTGTTGTTTCCGGACTTACATAGATAGCGGAATGGGTTTTTCCTTGTAAGATGTTCCTAACTTTTCCCATAATTGAGCTCCTTTCTATTACAGATTTCTGCGCAATAATTCAATAGGGTTGGTTCTATTAAAGTTAAGGCTTATTTTAATAAAAAGAAAATATTACCGGGTTAATTTTAAATATATAAATCTAAGTGAATTTACTTGTTTCTCGTTGATTTTCAGTATATTTAGAGATAAGTGTTTCTTCTTTTGGATTGCCTTTTTAACCAATGTGTAGCAATCCCAATTTTGGTGTAAATAACCGTCCCCGTTGCTTTTCTTTCCATGTTAATGAACTTATAGCTGCATAAGCTGCAATAGTTATGAAAAGTAAGATTTTTTTCTTCCTGGTTTTTCTATGTTGCTTTCCCTCTTTTCTTTCCGCACAAAAAGTGGTGCTGATCAAAATTGAGGGGGCAATTAATCCGGTATCAGCTTCTTTTATTCATGAGGAAATTGAAAAGGCAGGGAAGCAGAAGGCGGCCTGTCTGGTGATTCAGCTCAATACGCCAGGAGGTTTAATACAGTCCACTCGTAGTATTGTAAGTGATATTCTGTTATCGCCGGTCCCAGTAGTAGTTTATGTTGCACCTTCAGGGGCACATGCCGGTTCAGCCGGAGTCTTTATTACCCTCGCTGCTCATATTGCCATCATGGCACCGGGAACTAATATTGGTGCCGCACATCCCATCAGCCTGGTTGGTCAGGCAGACTCAGTGATGAATATAAAAGCAACGAATGATGCTGCGGCATTTATTCGAAGTATTGCCGAAAAGCGAAACCGGAACTTGAAATGGTCAGAAGATGCAGTTAGAAACAGTTTGTCTATTACAGAAAATGAAGCACTTAAATTAAGGGTAATTGATGATATCGCAGTAAATGAACGCGCAGTCCTTAATCAGATAGATGGGAGAACCCTGGACTTAAATACAGGGCGCGTAACCTTGCATACCAGGGGAGCAACCATTCAATATGTGGAAATGACTGCCGCCGAAAAGTTTCTTGATTTCATCAGTTTGCCTGATGTTGCCTATATTCTACTGATGATAGGTATGATTGGAATCTGCCTGGAGCTGTTTAACCCAGGGGCAATAATTCCTGGCGTTGTGGGTGTAATTAGTTTGATTCTTGCATTTTATGCAATGAATACCTTACCCGTTAATTATGCCGGCTTATTGTTAATCGGATTTTCATTGCTGTTATTCCTGTTGGAAATTAAAATTGTTAGCCATGGCTTTCTGGCAATTGGTGGTGTGGCTTCTCTTTTCCTGGGTTCTATAATGTTGTTCAAATCAAGTTCATCATTAGATATGATCAAAATCTCCAGTGGAATCATCATCTCAGTAACGCTACTCTGTACATTTTTCTTTCTCATTGTGATTAGTTTGGGTCTAAAGGCACAAGGGCTAAAAACAGTCACAGGCATTCAGATATTACTGGGAAAAACCGGAGAAACGCTCAATGCATTAGATCCACAAGGGCAGGTACAGATAAACGGAGAGGTATGGATTGCAGAATCTCAGACCGGGAAAATCAGTCAGGCCGAAAAAGTAAGAGTCGTTAAAATCAAGGGACTTGTTTTGATTGTGGAGCCAATCGGGCAGGTCTGATCAATATTTATTTAATAGAAGGAGGTGTTATGTTTTTCAATGTATTTGTGTTTGTACTTGTTTTTTTTGCCATCCTTGTGCTGGCCAGTGCAATTCGTATACTTCGTGAATATGAACGGGGTGTTATTTTTCGTTTAGGGCGGGTACTTGATAAAGGTGCAAAGGGACCCGGACTGATTATTCTGATTCCTTTTATTGATAAGATGGTGAGGATTTCCTTGCGTATTGTCGTAATGGATGTACCTCCGCAGGATGTGATCACCAGGGATAACGTATCTATAAAGGTCAATGCGGTAATTTATTTCAGGGTAGTAGATCCTCAGCGGGCAGTGGTAGAGGTCGAGAATTTTTTAACTGCTACTTCTCAGTTTTCGCAAACCACCCTGCGTAGCGTGCTTGGGCAGTCTGAGCTGGACGACCTGCTTTCCCAGCGGGATAAAATCAATCTCCACCTGCAACAAATCATTGACCTGAAGACGGAACCATGGGGGATAAAAGTAACTGCCGTGGAGGTAAAACAAATAGACCTTCCTCAGGAAATGCAGCGTGCAATGGCGAAACAGGCAGAAGCAGAGCGTGAACGCCGTTCAAAAGTTATCTCTGCTGAGGGGGAATATCAGGCTTCACAAAGGCTATCTGATGCGGCAAAAATCCTGAGTGAGCAGCCGAGTGCCCTTACCTTACGTTACCTGCAAACACTTCGTGAAATTGCTACAGAAAACAATTCAACTACCATTTTTCCTGTTCCCATAGATCTGTTGAAGCCCTTTATGCAACCATCTGTTGAACTCCGGCCTAAGGAAGCCGATTCAGCAGAAGACGCTGAAAAAAAAGAACTTTAGAAGGAACAGCAATTTTTCCGTTTAATTTATTATCCAGGGATTTAGGGTCTTTTTTCTCAAATACATGGTTTTTAATTATGCCTTTAAACACCTTTAAAACCGCTTTCTAAAAATAAGCAATTTATTAACCGTACATTGCGCTTTTACCTGATTATGAGCGATATTACAAAAGAGTTGCACCAGGGTGCAGATGAGAAGAAGAGACTGGAGTTTGAGGAAAAGCTTAAACAAATTGCTCTAAAATATGATCGCTGGTTTAGCGGGCATACAAACAAAGATACCGGAGACAAGCCTGATAAAATTCAAAACTATTTCCGTTACTTCCAAAACCACGAAGGATTAACCCAACTTTATATTAAAGATGGTATGCCAATAGAAGTTGATTTGGACTGTAGAGAAGCCTTTAAAGCGACCTTTAAAGCCTAAAAATTCCCATAAATCGCTTTATTCATACCTTGCTGATTTGTCTGTTCTTCCTTTTTCATCCAATGAAACAGGAAGAAGAGATGGGTCTGTCTTGGTTTTAGTGTTTTCTTTTCCCTTATTCGAAAACGAAAAATGGCTTTATTAAAGGAAGGCTTATAAAATCGGAGGGAGGTAAAGCACTTTCTCCTTTCAATTTCCATATTTTGATGTTTTTGATTGCCCCGGTACCATTAAAGGCGAATCCAAGTTGTCCTTTAGGCTTTACAAAACCACTATTATCCTTGAAGGAGATCACTGCTTCCTGATTGATCCAGATAAAAAATTGATTCCCTGATCTTTGTATTTTCCAGTCCTGCCAATCATGTTGTGTGGTTCTTTTTACTTTGGGCATGATACCGACATGGCCGCTGGTATGGATAAATGTACCCCTGCTGTCTATGTTTGCAAACAAGGACCGGTCTTCAATAGCCACTTTGTTTTCCAGTTGATTGAGCAGAATTCCAAGGAATTTTGAGCCATTTAAGTTCAGTAAGACCTCAAACAGATATGTTTTTGGATCCGCGATTGCGGAGAACGTTAAAATATAATCTTCAGGTAGGGGTTTATCGGCGAGTAAAATTGCCCAGTTGATATCCTTAGCTGCATGAAGTTCAGCATCTTTAATTTCCCAATTGCCATTAACAGTCAGCCAGTTCTTTTTGAGCTGATTCTTTTTAAAGCTTTCTTCAAATACCAGTTTACTTTGGGCATTTGCAGTAAAAGTAGTGCTAAATGCTAAAAATGAGGATAAAATAAATACAGGGAACTTCATCATAAAACAAGAATGGGCAGCGTATTGCTTGCCTGGGGGGCAAATATAGGAATTGCAGACCTGGTATCTTCCGGAGAATAAAAACAGACCTGCAATTAAATCATCCAGACCCTTCTAAAAGCTTCGGGAGGACTCTACATATTTTTTGAAGTTATCCAGTATAGCCTGCCATCCAGCCTTTTGCATTTCTATTGGATTCGTATTTTCTGCATCAAAACTTTCGGTAATTTTCACACCATCAGTATTCTTCTCAAAGGTGATTTTCACTTTCCTTTGATCACCAAGCGTATAGTTAATCAATTCATTAGTGATTACCTCATCATAAGTTCCATCAAAGTCGAAACCGAAGCTACCATCCTTGGCTTCCATTCTCGAGCTGAATTTTCCGCCGGGGCGCAAATCATTTTCCGCTATAGGGGTGTGCCAGTCGTCGGAAGCCGCATTCCATTTTTTAATGTCTGATGGATTAGTCCAGGCTTTCCAAACGATATCGATTGGTGCATTTACAGTAGCTGCCACCGTAATCACGGTTTGATCTTGTGTTGTCATAATCGTTTCTTTAATTGGTTGATGAATTAAAGTTAACGCAATTATTGCAGGTTTTCGATGGGTAATGGTGACAATTTGAGGTGTAATTTGCGACAATATCAAAAGGTAATGCCTTAATTAACCAATCTTTAGCCATCCTGTAATGCTCATTCTGGGTTTATTCGTAACCAGCACCTCATGTTCCAGTTCGCTACTTTTAAAGAAAACACTCTTCCCATTCATGGGTGGAATGTTTTGTAGATTGTTGTCGGAATGGTGGACACATAGCTCACCTCCATCGGCTAGCTGCCAGTCTGCATTCAAATACATAATCATGGAATACTGCCTGCTTACATTTGTCCGAAACTGATCCAGGTGCTTTTTGTAAAAACTCCCTTTTTCGTATAAAGTATAATGAAACTCATAACCTGTAATTCCCGTATAGCAAGTGCTGTTCAGGTGGCTTACAAAGCGATCCATCAAGTCAAAAAACGCATTCTCATGGGGGTCATTATGGGCACGATCTAGCCAGTAAATCCGGTCACTTCGAAATAATTTGTCCTGAACAACAACGGTGTCGTTGCCTGTTCCTGCGGATAAAAGCAGGTTTCCCTGGTAAAGCCGTGTTAAGTTGTTTTTCAGATGACTGGATAAATTGTCATTTAAAAAGAGCTCTGCTATGCCAACCTTATCTTTTATAAAGCTGTCAATTAGCGTATTAAATATTTTTTCCAATGGAAAGGTGCGGCGCGATCAAGGCATAATTGCCCTTATCTGGTGAAGGTAGTTTTAATTAATGGTAACTATTTGGATGTCAATGTGATTTATGAAATTATAAAAGTCTATGGGAATAGTAGATTATTTGTCTATCTTTGAAATATTATAAGATTAAAACCAGCTCAATACCATGAACATATTTAAGTTTGCCATTTTAGGACTATTGCTGAGCAGCACTGCAATCCATGCACAGGATGAAAGTAAAGTAACGATTACCGGTACTGTTAAAGACGCTACTTCGGGGAAAGTATACCTTCAGAAGTTTGATAACAAAATGTTTAAAACACTGGATTCTGCCGAAGTAAAAGACGGTAAATTTAAATTCAATAAAAGCCTGAAATTGCCGGAATTATATGGATTGACAGTCGATAAGGAGGAAAGCCCATTGTATGTTTTCCTGGAGAAAGGCCAGATTAATGTAGCGCTTGATCCGGAAAAATACTATAGAAATTCTGTGGTGACTGGTTCTGTTTCAAATGATCTGTTTACCAGTTATAAGAAAGAAAAAGATGTTAACATCGGGGAGTTCATTCAAAAGAACCCAGGTTCTTTAGTGGCAGCCTATGTATTGTACAGAGATTTTTCTTACCGATTGAGTCCTGAAGAAATCAGCAAAAACCTACAACTACTAGACCCTGCTCTTCAGAGTACGCCTTATGTTGCGGTATTAAAAGACCTTGTAAATGTGTTAAATTCAGTGAGTGTTGGGAAGAACGCTCCTGATTTTTCAGGAAATACTCCAGATGGAAAAACAATTAAACTGTCCGATCATTTTGGAAAATACTTACTGCTTGATTTCTGGGCGTCCTGGTGTGGCCCCTGCAGAAGGGAAAATCCAAATCTGGTAAAAGCATATCAAAAATACCATGACAAAGGATTTGACATTTTTGCTGTGTCTTTAGATAAGTCAAAAGCAGCCTGGTTAAAAGGAATTAAAGATGATAACCTGACCTGGAATCATGTTTCAGATCTTGCCTTTTGGAATAGCGCAGCCGCGAAATTATATGGGGTAAGGGCAATTCCATCAAATGTATTGATCGATCCAAATGGTGTCATTATAGCAAGAAATTTGACCGGAGAAGATCTGGATAAAAAACTCGAAGAACTATTGGCTACTCCATTGGTAAAAACACGATAAAAGTTAACTGCGCTGTAGCGCAGCTTCCTATACGAAAATGCCCCTAAAGATGATTACAATTTTTAGGGGCATTTTTATAGATAAAATGAATAGTTGAGTTTCTCAGCTTATGCCTGGTGTAGGTATAAACTAAGCAATGCAGCTAGTGTGGTGCCAATTAGTGGTCCGACAATAGGGACCCAGGCATAACTCCAGCCGCTATCACCTTTCCCATGAATCGGTAAAATGGCATGCATAATCCTTGGGCCAAGATCTCTTGCCGGATTAATGGCATAACCAGTAGTTCCTCCCAAAGACAATCCAATTACCCAAACCAGAAAAGCAACCGGTATAGCACCCAGTGAGCCGAGTCCAATTGCTGTTTTCTCGCTGCCCAATGCGGCATCTGTAAAATGTAGAATCACAAAAATGAGTACAAATGTGCCTATGATTTCAGAGATGAGGTTAGACCATTTGTTTTTGATCGCCGGAGCCGTGCAGAAGGTCGCTTGTTTCGCCCCTTGATCTTCTGTTGGCTTGTAATGATCTCTATAGGTTAACCAAACCAGAAATGCACCTAAAAAGGCACCGATAAATTGAGCTGCGACATAAATGGGTACTTTTGCCCAGCTGAATTTTCCAGCGATCGCAAGGCCGATAGAAACCGCGGGGTTAAGGTGCGCGCCACTATAAGGTCCGGCAACAACAACGCCTACAAAAACAGCAAGTGCCCAGGCAGTTGTGATCACTATCCAACCACCATTATTCCCTTTTGTACCGGATAAGACGACATTCGCGACTACTCCATTTCCCAAAAGTATCATTAACATGGTACCGATTACTTCGGCCGAAAATTCCGACATTTCTATAGATTTAAGGTTTTTTAATGTAAAAGCGTAATTATACGTAAGTATAAACAAACGTTATCGAAACTAAAAGAAAGTGAATTAAAATATTTAACCCGCCTGGCCTTTTAATTTTTAGCCTTTTTTAAGGCCTTACCATCAAATAAGGGTTTCGCTATAAACAGCAGTTTTAAGAATGAGTTCTTGCCCTTTCTTATTGTATCAAATTTGATACAATAAGAAAGGGCAATTGGCCTCCTGGTACCCGCAGTTTATCATCCTCTATTATCAGTTAAGGCGCTTTAAATGAGTTGTTAAGCTCGTTTTTGTCAATTTTGGCTGAATCAGAAGGCTATTGTGGCACATTTCTTTCTAAGCCCATCTAATAAAATAACACATTATGAAAAAAATCATCATTTTGGCAATATGCCTATTCACCGCAGGTGCTGCAAATGCACAAAGCCCTATTAGATTTGGGGTCAAGGCGGGATTAAACGTCCCTAATATTATTAAAGGAGACGGCAATAACGATTATAAAACAAAGGTAAATCCTGGTTTTAATGCGGGTATTACCTTGGATATTATGTTGATCAAAGGCTTGGCTTTTACTCCTGAGCTATTGTATTCGACTAAAGGATATAAATTGGAAACAACCTTTGGGGAGTTTAAGCAGACCACTCATTTTGTAGATATTCCAATTTTGGCCACTATTAATGTAGGTGGTTCTGGATTGAACCTGGTTGTAGGACCTCAGGTTTCTTTCTTAACCTCTACTACAAACAAATATTCAACTGATTTTGGATCCTCTATAGAAGAAGAATATAGAGAAGATTCGGACAAGTTTAAAAAGAGCCTTGTAGGAGGTGTAATTGGTTTTAGATACGATATCAATGACAAATTTGATATTCATGGCCGTTATTCACTAGATTTCCAGAAAAACAATGAAGACGGAACGAAAAGAACTCCTGAATACAAAAACCAAGTGTTTTCAGTGGGTGTAGGTGTAAAATTCTAAACAAATCTACTATTATATTCAGGAAATATCCTGAAGCAGCTTAGGCATAAAAAGCCGGTATCATCACTATGATATCGGCTTTTTAGCTTTCTGGGATGCCGAATACCGAGATAGATACCGGGAAGTATTCTCCCTGTTTTTTTATTTATCTTTGAGATTTAACCGAATTCTTGCTCAATGAAATTTAAGTCCCCAATCTTTGCCTTCTTTTTCTCCTTAACAGCTCTTTCTGCTGTCCAAGCGCAACAACTGCAAACTGAAACTCCGGAACAATCGAAACGGAAAAGCTATATAGAAGCGTTATCCAACCCGAATCCATGGGTAGATTCTGTGTTTAAGAAATTAAACAGACGCCAGAAAATTGCACAGTTGTTTTTTGTGCGGGCGCATACCGACATGGGAAAAGTTTTCGAAGATTCGATTGGCAGAGTAGTTAAAAAGGAACGTATCGGTGGATTGGTGTTTTTTCAGGGAGGTCCTGGCCGACAAGCGATTTTAACCAATAAATATCAGGCATTGGCTCGTGTGCCTCTATTGATCACTTCTGATGGAGAATGGGGATTGGGAATGCGTCTTGACAGTACGATTTCTTATCCTTACCAAATGGCATTGGGCGCAGTTCAGGATAAGGAATTGATTTACAAAATGGGTCAGGAAGTGGCAAAAGACTATAAACGGATCGGGATGCACATGAATCTCGCACCAGATGTTGATGTAAATAATAACCCTAAAAACCCGGTGATCAATTACCGATCTTTTGGTGAAAATAAATACAATGTAACTGCTAAAGCTTCGGCATACATGAGGGGGATGCAGGATGGCGGACTATTGGTTAGCTTAAAGCATTTTCCGGGACACGGGGATACCGATGTCGATTCTCATTACGACCTTCCCAATCTGCCTTTTTCAAAAGAAAGATTAGACAGTTTGGAAATCTATCCTTTTAGAGCCTTGATTAAGGAAGGAGCGGCGGGGGTGATGATTGCGCACATGAACATCCCAGCCTTAGACAATACTCCGAATATGCCTTCTACCTTGTCAAAACCTATTGTTACCGGGATCTTAAAGGAAGAGTTAGGCTTTAAAGGCATTGTTATTTCGGATGCGATGGGCATGAAAGGCGTCGTTAAGTATTTTAAAGATGGGGAGGCCGATGTCATGGGTATTATTGCCGGAAATGACATCCTGGAGCTTTCTGAAAATAGCGCGAGGGCGATTAAACTCGTACGAAAGGCGGTAAAAGAGGGTCGTATTCCTATGGAGCGTATCAATGAGAGTGTAAAGAAAATCCTGACTGCCAAATATTGGGCAGGTTTAAATGTAAAAGATAGTGTTAATGAAAACAATGTTTATGCGGATGTAAACCGACCAGAAAGTAAAGTATTGTTGCAACAGCTTGCAGATGCATCTATGACCTTGTTAAGAGGGAAGCAATACTTGAAAACACTATCGGCGGAAAAGAGAACAATCATCATCAGCATTGGTAGCCCTCAAGTCAGCATTTTTCAAGAGGACTTAGGCAAATATTATAAAAACTCAGTGTTTTTTACGCTTGATAAGACTGCAAATGCGAATGCTATTGCAAAAGTACTTAGAGAGATAGGTAATTTTGATCAGGTAATTGTTGGCATTCATGATACCCGGAATCGTCCAGGAAATGGAATGGTACTCAGTGCGGATCTGAAAATGTTTATTAAAAGCATGGCAGATCAAAATGCCATTTTTGCGTTGTTTGCTAACCCTTATAACATTGCTGCCTTGCCAGGTCTTGAAAATAGCAAGGTATTGCTTGTTGCCTATCAAAAAGAAGATTTTATGCAACGTGCTGCAGCAGCTGTACTTAAAAATCAATTGATACCTTCAGGAAAACTACCTGTTACTGTTAATGCTACTTTTAAATATGGTGCAGGGGAGTAGTTAGATTGACGCTTTAAAAAAGAGAAATGCCCTCTTAATTTGAACGATTAAGAGGGCATTTTTTATAGAAAAATGATGCATTAAAAAGCGCATCATCATGTGGTTTATGATTTGTTGTTTTCAGGCTTCAAAGCGGCAACATTCCAGTTTTTTAGGAATTCTGTTACCTTTTTCACGCTGTGGCCTTTTCCTTCTTCCAGATAAGCCGAGTTTTGAGTGTGTAAAAGCTTGCCATTACCATCAAGAATCAGAAATACAGGAAATCCGAAACGCCCTGGATATTGCAATTTCGCCAATACCGCCTCGTTTTTATTTTCCTTGCTATAGTTGATCAATACGGTTTCATAATTGTCGTTCAGGAGCTTTTTAAGCTCAGGAGTATTGTCTACCAGATTATGAAAGGCAATACACCAGGAACACCAGTTTCCACCTACCTGAACAAATACGTGTTTACCCTCCTTTTTAGCTTTCGCAACGGCGGCATCAAGGTCGGCCTGAGCATTTGCTGTAGGATTATAAATTTTAATGGCTTCTTTTGTTTCCTGCGCAAAAGTGCTGGCAGAAATGGTTACAAATGCGAAAAGAAGTAAAGCTAGTTTTTTCATGAGGATATTATTTGGATAAATACTGCTACATCCAAAAGTAAAAAACTATTCACATCTTTTTGTAATCTGAGTATAAAATTACTCTACTAATTTGGTAGTCTACTATTTTGTGGAAACTTCGCAAGAATCCTTTAGCTTTACCTAATGCCTCAACAGCCGCTAAAAATACTACAAGCTTCCGCAGGATCTGGTAAAACATTCAGTCTTACAGCTCATTATTTGACCCTTTTATTGTCTGGAGAAACCAAGTATCGGGAAATTCTTGCCGTTACCTTCACCAATAAGGCAACAGAAGAGATGAAAACCAGGATCATGGAGGTACTGAAAGGCTTTGCCCTGGGCGAGGAAGAGGTGGAAAGCTATCGGGTATTGGTCTTAAAAGCGCATCCCGATCTTGATAAAACCCTTCTTCAGCAAAGATCAGAGAAGATCTACAAGAGAATCCTGCACGACTATAGTCGCTTTTCCGTGAGTACAATTGACGGATTCGTTCAAAAAGTGATCAGGGGTTTCGCTTTTGAGCTGGGCCTTGATTCTGGCTATGCGCTGGAGATGAATTTTGAAAAGGTAAAGAATGAGCTGGCGGATAAGCTGGATGAGCAAATGGACCACAATCCAAACCTGCTTCAGTGGATCATTGACCTCGCTTTAGACCGCATCAGTAACAATGTAAGCTGGAACTATAGAAACGAGCTGACCGATCTTGCCGGGGAGATTTTCAAAGAGCGTTATCAGCCTTTCGACAATGCCATTCAGGAATTAATCGAGCATAACGACCTAAATGAGATGTTTGGGGAATACAGCAAATCTACCAGGCAACAAATTCAGTTGTTTGAAAGTGACCTCAAAGAACTGGCATTGCGTGCTACCAACCTGTTTGAAGCCGCAAATATTCCTACCGATCAGCTCAAAGGAAAATCCAGGTCGCCTTTACTGGCAATTGCCAAGATCTCTGATGGAGATTTCTCGAAGATTGAAACGATTTCGAGAGTAATTAACGAGCCGGAAGAATGGTTTAAACCAGGTGCCGATGACAGCTTATTCTACACCCTAAACCCTGTTCTGGATAAATTATACCAACATTATATCAATGGTTTGCCGGAATATATCCTGGCCCAAGCCTTCAATAAAAATTTATACTACCTGCGTTTAATGCAGGAAATGGCTGTTTTATTAAAAACTTACCGACAGGAAAGTGGCAACCTACTCATCAGTGATGCGCAAAACCTGTTGAAAGGAATCACCGGAGATGATGATGACAACCCCGCATTTATCTGGGAAAAAACAGGAAGCAGGTACCGACATTTCCTGTTTGATGAGTTTCAGGATACCTCAGCGAATCAATGGGGGAATTTTAAACCATTGTTGAAGAATGCGATGGCAGAAGCCAATGGCAAACTGATCGATCATTTGATTGTTGGGGATGTAAAACAATCCATTTACCGTTGGCGAAATGGCGATTGGAATATCCTTCATCAACAAGCCAAAAAAGACATTGGCGAAACTTATGTGGTAGCCGCAAATCTGGAAGAGAACTACAGAAGTACCGAAAACATCATCTCCTTTAACAATACACTTTTTAAAGCATTGCCGATCCTGATGCAGCGTCGCCTAAATGAAACCATTGGAGAACAAGCGGCCAACCAAAAATTGGCAGACTGGTGGGAAGAAAAAGGCTTCAGTCACATTATGACTGATGTTTATGCCGAGGTAGAGCAGAAGATTACCCCGAAAACGGCAGAGGGTGGTGCCATTGACTTCTCCGTTTTAAAAACAGATGCTGATGGTGCGAGTCTAGGCAGAACAGGCTTCAAACCTGAGGCTTTAAGGCGTATGGTAGAAACCCTAAAACGCCTTACTTTGGAAGAAAAGCGCTATAAAGCAGGTGATGCCTGCGTATTGGTGCGCTCCAATTCGGAAGCCATTGCGGTGGTAGATGCTTTGATGGAGAACAATATCAATGTGATCTCCGGGGAAGCCTTATTGATAGAAAATAATACCTCAATAAAAATCCTGATCAACACCTTAAAAGTGATGGCAGGAATTCCGGGGAATACCGGTTTATACAAAGCCAATATCATTAGCCTGTACGCGCAATTGAGGGGGCTAGAGGTAATGCCAGACCAGCTGTTCAATTTGAAAATTAAAGGACTGGAACACCTGACAGACATTCTTCCACTGGAACTTTGTGAGCATTGGAAGAGCTGGATGCAGCAGCCATTGCCAGAGTTGCTGGAAAAACTCATCCATGCTTATGGGCTGAGTCAGGCCAAACATGCGGCACATTTACCTTACCTATTTGCTTTGAGAGATCTGGCGGGGAACTTCGCCAGACAAGGAGAAAAAGGCATCACTGCCTTCCTGACTTATTGGGATGAAGAGGGGAAAAGAAAAACATTGCCTTCTTCAGAAAGTACAGATGCGGTACAGGTCATTACCATTCATAAATCTAAAGGATTGGCCTTTAAAGTTGTGATGGTACCTTTTTGTAATTGGGAGATCAACGGAAAGCCCAATGGGATTTTCTGGGTGCCTACTGCAAATACAGCTTACCACCAATTACAAAGTATTCCATTGAAATACAATAAAGAACTAGGTCAATCGGCGGTGGCGATCCCTTATTATGAGGAATTGCTTTACAACAATATGGATGCTCTGAATATGTTGTATGTGGCCACCACGAGGACTAAAGAGTACCTGTACATTACTTGTTTGGGTAAAAAGACGGATACCGTAAGTACTATTGGTGATGTGCTGGCGATGACCTTACAAGATCAGCTGGATGAAGAGGGTCGATTCTTTGTGGATGTACCGGTGGTTAAAAAGAGTAAACCTGGCACTATAGAGGAAAACGGGCCAACCCTGATCAATTTGCAGGAGTACCCGACTTCAGAAAGACTTTCAGAAGTTTTTAATAATAAGCTCAAAAGAAAAGAGTTGGAAATGCTAACCGGCACCAATGCGGGGAGGGAAGGAACTATTTTACATGAAATATTGGCCAGGTCTTCCAATGTGGAGGAGATGGAAATTGAATTGAGTAAGATGCTCAATGAAGGGTTTTTCAAGGCAGAAGAAATGCCTTCTCTTCGCAGACAGGCGGGTAATGTACTGGCCCATCAGGAGCTACAGGCCTTGTTGAAAACCAGCAAGGAAACCATTAACGAAAAGAGCATTATTGATATCCGTGGAAAAATGTACCGCCCGGATAAAGTGCTGATCTCTGGAAATGAGGTTATTGTAATTGACTATAAATTTACGCTTAAAGAGAGCGATTCACATATTAAACAAGTGTACGGATACCGCGACTTGTTATTGGCAATGGGTTACCAAAAGGTAAAAACCTATTTGTTTTATGCACATAGTGCCACCTTAAAATCAGTGTAAAGATGAAGGCGTTTTTAAAAGAAGTTGCAGAAGATTTAGTAAAAAGATTGGGTTCGGATCTGCACCATGCCGCAGTAGTTTTTAACAACAAAAGGCCGGTACCTTACCTACAAAACCATTTGGCAGATACCTTGAGGAAGCCTTTTTGGGCTCCTTCGTTTTTCACCATTCAGGAGTTTTTTGCGCTGTCCACACATTTACAGGTGGCGGATGGTTTTACCCAGTTTTTTACCCTGTTAAAAGAATACAATAAGCTCATTATTGAAGAAGGCGGGAAGCCGCTCAATCCGGATGTTTTTTATCCGATTGCGCGAATCATTCTCAGCGACTTTTCACAGATTGATAACGATCTGGTGAATGCTGATCAGTTGTTTCAGGAGCTGGAAGATATTGCGGTGATTGAAAAAGATTTCCAGCACTTAACAGAAGAGCAACAGCAGTTTTTGGAGCAGTTCTGGTCGTCGTTTTCGGCTGGTAAGCAACAATACCATCAGGAACAGTTTATCCGGATGTGGAGAAGGATGCCTAAGCTGTATCGTGGATTTCATGCGGCATTAAGAGAAAAGGGGTATACCACGATGGCTTATATCTATCGCCAATTGGCGGAAGGAAAAGCGGATCTGCCCGAATTTATCGATGATTTTAAAGAAGGGAAAATTGTTTTTGCCGGATTTAATGCACTGAGTAATGCGGAAGCGGTGATTTTCAAGAAATGGAATAAAGATGAGAAAGCCTTGTTCTATTTTGATGTCGACAAATATTACATGGACGATGAAACTCAGGAAGCGGGTTTGTTCCTCAGGAAAAATATCCAGAAACTTGGACTGCCAAATGCCTTAGGAGCTGCGAGAGACTTGATTAGAAATCAGCAGAAAGAGATTAATGTTTACAAAACTCAAGGGCAAACGGCACAAGCGAAGATTCTCCACCAGGAATTGTTAAAGGATTACCCATTATTAGATGTAACAGATAATGCCGGTAAAATTGCACTGATTCTTGCCGATGAAAGCTTGCTATTGCCGGTTTTACAGACCATTCCCACCAAATACCAACATGCAGGTGGCATCTCCAACATCGAACTGAACGTTACCATGGGGTATCCTTTATTGGCAACTTCCATCTTTGGTCTGGCTGATTTATGGTTGAGTGTTCAGGCCCAACTGAATGAAGGGAAAAAAGACACTGTGTACTACCGAGCTGTGGAAGCCTACCTTTCACATCCTTTAACAGGTGTTTTACCTACATTAAGAGACAGCATACAGCAGGACATTCTAAAAGATCAGCTGATTGACGTGCCTGTTGAAGCCTTGCAAAAAGATGCCTTATCAACTTTGTTTTTCACTAAAGTAGCCAAAGGCCTAACTGCTATTGATCATTTGCAGCAGCTATTTAAATTGATACTGGAAAGACAACTGGAAGAGCAGACTTTAAAGCAAACGGAGGCTGATTTATTTGGTGCTACCTTGAAAGAACTGAACAGATTACACGATACTTTAGAGGATTATGCGGCGCATTTACCCCTTTCTTTTGTGCTTTCTCTGATGCAAAAAGCTGTGCAGGGAATCGCTGTTCCATTGAGTGGAGAGCCTTTACAAGGGGTACAGGTGATGGGATTACTGGAAAGTAGGAGTCTGGATTTCGAGCATGTATATGTGCTTGGCGTTACGGAGGGCATTCTCCCGCAGATCAATGTTTCTCCAAGTTTCATCCCTGACAGTATCCGCAGGGCCTATGGACTACCGGTTATTGAGAACCAGGATGCCATTTCCGCTTATATGTTTTACCGTTTATTGCAGCGTTCCAATAAAGTGAGTTTGGTCTATAATGGGCAGGCAGACGACAGCAATACCGGAGAACCCAGTCGCTTTTTAAAGCAGCTCGAATTTGAAAGTGGTTATACCTTTAAATATTTCGACCAGTCGCAATCCCTGGCTATTGAACCGAAAGTAGAATTTGAGATCAAAAAAGAAGGGGAGGTATTGAGGCGATTATATACTTACCTGGACAATCAGGAACAGAATCCGATTAAATTATCTGCCACCAGATTAACGACTTACCTCAACTGTCCGGTGCAGTTTTTCTATAAATATATTGCCAAAGTGGAAGAGCCGGAAGAGCTGGCTGAAAACCTCGAGGCCAACAGCATTGGTTCTACTTTACACCTTGTTTTAGAAAATTTTTATCAAAAATTAAAAGATGAAAGTCCATATATCACAAAAGAACGCATCACTGAAAATAGAAAACAGCTTACAGAAATGTGTAAGCTTGCTTTTGCGAAGGTCATGTTTGATAAGGAAGAAAAACTATTGGAGTACAATGGGATGCAGCAGGTGATGCTGGCTATTGTTGCCGAATATGCCAATGTAATTCTGGATCATGATGAGCAGCAGGCGCCCTTCTCGCTGGTAGAATTGGAAAACGCAGAAGATTACGTGGTTACCTTCCCGATTAGAGTACAAGGAGCAGAAAGAAAGCTGACTTTATTCGGCATTATTGACCGGGTAGATCAACGCAATGGCGTCACCAGGATTGTCGATTACAAAACCGGAAGAGATGAAGTTGGTTTTTCTTCTATTGATGAACTATTTGATAGCGAGAGTAATAAGCAGAATAAAGCCCTTGTTCAAACCTTGTTTTACACCTATGTTTATGAGCAGGCGAAAGGGATTTCCGGGGTAGAACCGAACCTTTATATCGTGCGTAAAATGCGCGAAGAAGGTACCTTGTTCTACCTGAAAGAAAACAGAAAGAGAGTGCTTTTGCAGGCAGAGCATCTGGAAGAACTAAAAGTGAATTTTACGGACTTATTACGCCAAAAGCTGGAAGAATTATTCGATCCAGAGCTTCCTTTTAAGCATACTACCCTGCCCGAAAACTGTACTTATTGTCCTTATCTTACCCTTTGTGGAAAATAATTAAACAAAAAACAGCGCTTATGTTACGATCAGCAGTCCCAATTTTGGCTTCCACCAATCAGGCGGAAACCATTGCTTTTTACACCCAAAAACTCGGCTTTACACTCGATTCAGAATGGGATGGTTACCTGATTTTCAGCAGGGAACAAGTCAGTATTCACCTCTGGTTTACCGAGGATCCAGCCATTCCAAAGCATACAGGCTGTTATATTAATGTAAATAATGTGGAGCAATTGTATCAACAATTTGAGCAGGAAGGGATCATACATCCTAACGGAAAGCTTGCTGAAATGCCCTGGGGAATGCGTCAGTTCTCCATTTTAGACAACAATGGGAACATAATTCATTTCGGTGAACCCTCTGAAAAATCCGGCAATTAATCCCGAAATCAAAGTGTAATTAAAACACTACTTTATAATTAATTTACAATGGTTATATTTGCCATCAGTTAATATTTGAATATACAATGAGAGAAATTCAATTTAGAGAAGCGTTACGTGAAGCCCTAAGTGAAGAAATGCGTAAAAACGAGAACATTTTTTTGATGGGTGAAGAAGTAGCGCAATACAATGGTGCTTATAAGGTAAGTCAGGGTATGTTAGACGAGTTTGGCGACAAACGCGTGATTGATACTCCTATTGCCGAATTGGGCTTTACCGGTATTGGTATTGGCGCAGCAATGAATGGATTAATTCCGGTCATAGAATTTATGACTTTCAATTTCTCATTGGTTGCTATTGATCAGATTATTAACGGTGCAGCCAAAATGCTTTCAATGAGTGGGGGTCAATTCTCTATTCCGATCGTATTCCGTGGTCCAACCGGAAATGCAGGTCAGCTAGGAGCACAACACTCTCAAAACTTTGAGAACTGGTTTGCAAACTGTCCGGGTTTAAAAGTAGTAGTTCCATCTACTCCTTACGAAGCTAAAGGCTTATTAAAAGCAGCTATCCTTGATCCAGATCCAGTAATTTTCATGGAATCTGAGGTGATGTATGGTGATAAAGGTGAAGTTCCTGAAGAAGAATATTACCTGCCTATCGGTAAAGCAAACGTGGTTAAAGAAGGAACTGATGTAACGATTGTTACTTTCGGTAAAATGTTAACCCGTGTGGTAAACCCTGCAGTCGAAGAATTGACTAAAGAAGGAATCAGTGTGGAAGTAATCGATTTACGTACTGTACGTCCTATCGACTATGCAACCATCATCGAGTCTGTTAAGAAAACCAACCGTTTAGTGGTAGTTGAAGAGGCATGGCCATTGGCTTCTATCTCTTCTGAGATTGCTTTTAATGTTCAAAAGAATGCTTTTGACTATTTAGATGCACCGATCTTACGTATCACTTGCGCAGACGTTCCACTTCCATATGCACCAACACTAATCGCGGAAAGTTTACCTAACGCTGAAAAAGTGATTAAAGCAGTAAAAGAAGTGATGTACGTAGCAAAATAAGTTACAAATTACATCGTTAATATAGGATCCCGCTGGTATTTACCAGCGGGATTTTTTTTAGCCTTACCTAACCGAAGGGCAACAATTCATTAACACATTATTTATTTGAGGATACCGATTGTTAGCCTTAATTTTGGCCGCAATTGTACGTTAGCATACCAAAAGATCATTAAATGAGTCATCATTCCAAAATAATCGCTACCGAGCTTGGGGTAGCTGAAAAACAGGTTGTTGCAACCATCGAATTGTTAGATGCAGGCGCAACTGTGCCATTTATCTCCCGTTATCGTAAGGAAATGACCGGAAGTCTGGACGAAGTGCAGGTGGCGGCGATCCGCGATAGATTTCAGCAGCTTCGCGAGCTGGATAAACGTAGGGAAGCGATTCTGAAGGCATTGGCAGCATTGGATAAACTGAGTCCGGAGCTGGAGCGTCAGATCAATGAGGCGACCAATATTGCAGCGATCGAAGACATCTATCTACCGTACAAACCTAAGCGTAAAACGAGAGCTTCTGAAGCTAGAAAGAAAGGCCTGGAGCCATTAGCGTTAACGCTGTTGGAACAAGGCAAGGGTGAGCCAGATTTGGAGGCTAAGGCCTTCCTAAATGAGGAGTTGGGTGTAAATTCGACGGAAGAAGCGCTGGCAGGAGCAAGAGATATCATTGCGGAGATCGTTAATGAGCATGTCGAAGTCAGAACTGCAATGCGTCAGTATTTCCAGCAAAAATCTTCTTTCAAATCTTCGGTAATGAAAGGTAAAGAAGAAGAGGGGATCAAGTATAAAGATTATTTCGAATGGGAAGAACCACTTAAAGCAGCGCCTTCACACCGTGTGTTGGCCATGAGAAGAGGTGAAAATGAATCTATTTTGAAACTGGAGACGATGCCGGAAGAAGAAGGCGCGATCTCTATTATCGAAGGACAATTCATCAAAGGGAACTCTGCGGCGGCGAAACAAGTGAAAATAGCTATTCAGGACTCCTATAAGCGTCTTTTGGGGCCAGCAATGGAAACAGAAATCCGCTCTTTCTCAAAAGAGAAAGCAGATGCAGAAGCCATTCGCGTATTTGCTGAGAATGCCAGACAGCTGTTATTGGCAGCGCCAATGGGACAGAAGAATGTATTGGCGATCGATCCTGGATTCCGTACCGGATGTAAGGTGGTTTGTTTAGACCGACAAGGAAAATTATTAGAAAATACCGCGATATACCCACATACCGGACAAGGGAATGTGAAAAACGCTGCAGATAAAATTATTGAGCTTTGTAAAAAGCATCAGGTAGAAGCCATTGCCATTGGTAATGGTACCGCCGGAAGGGAAACAGAAGTGTTTGTCCGCGGTCTACAAATCCCTGAAGTCACCATTGTAATGGTAAATGAAAACGGAGCCTCTATTTATTCCGCTTCGGAAGTGGCACGTGAGGAGTTTCCGACGCAAGACATTACCGTTCGTGGCGCCGTTTCTATCGGAAGAAGATTGATGGATCCACTGGCAGAATTGGTGAAAATCGACCCTAAATCTATTGGCGTTGGTCAATATCAACACGATGTGGACCAGAGCAAATTGCAGCAATCCCTGGATGATACCGTGATGAGCTGTGTGAATGCGGTAGGCGTTGAATTAAATACGGCCTCTAAACAAGTATTGGCCTATGTTTCGGGTTTAGGCCCGCAATTGGCGCAAAACATCGTGACCTATAGAAATGAAAATGGTGCGTTTAAAAATAGAGAAAGCTTGAAAAAGGTGCCTCGTTTAGGCGATAAAGCATTCGAGCAGGCTGCGGGTTTCTTAAGAATCAGAGATGCAGTGCAGTTATTGGATGCGAGTGGTGTTCACCCGGAGCGTTATGCTTTGGTGAATAAAATGGCCAGAGATTTAAACTGTACCGTTGCGCAACTGATTAAAGATGCGGAATTGAGAAAACAAATCAAGCTGCAACAATATGTAACAGACGAAATTGGTTTGCCTACTTTAAATGACATCATGAACGAATTGGCAAAACCTGGTAGAGATCCAAGAGAGCAATTCGAGGCCTTTAGCTTTACAGATGGCGTAAATGAAATTGCAGATTTAAGGATAGGGATGAAACTTCCGGGAATCGTAACCAATATCACCAATTTCGGTGCATTTGTGGATATAGGTGTTCACCAGGATGGATTGGTACACACCAGTCAGCTGGCAGATCGTTATGTAGCGAATCCTAATGATGTGGTCAAAGTTCATCAAAAAGTTGAGGTGACGGTTGTAGAGGTTGATGCGGCAAGAAAGCGTATTTCTTTGTCGATGAAATCAGCTGAAGCAAAACCTAAATTGAAAACAGCAGGAAAACCCGAAGAACGGAACAAGACTTTCAATAAACCGACTGCGAATAAACCTGTTGGTAGCCGACCTAAACCTGCTCAAAAATCGGAGCAGAAAGGGAAAGCACAACCGGAAGGTGATTTACAAGTGAAGCTGGAAGCTTTGAAAAATATGTTTAAATAATCTATCAAAATGAAAAAAGGTTCGGCAATTTTGCCGAACCTTTTTTCATTCCTATTTGTCCTATGTTTAATCTTTATTCATGCGTACAATTTTTGGCATGAACTTCCCATGCACAGTTACCAGATCCTTTTGCGCCTGCATCACCTTTTCGATGTCTTTATAGGCCATTGGGTTTTCTTCAACACTACCTCCAATTAAACTGACACCTGCATTACTCAATACCTTTTTCAAAGCAGAAGCAGTGGTGTTTGCCTTTGCTTTTTGTCGGCTCATCGCTCTTCCAGCGCCATGAGAGGCAGAATGTAAGGCATTTTCTACTCCTTTGCCCATCACTAAATAAGCAGCGGTGGTCATGCTTCCGGGAATGATGCCCAGCTCTCCCTGATGTGCCGGTGTGGCTCCTTTTCGGTGTACAACTACCTCCCTGCCATCTGCTAATTGCTCTTTCCATGCAAAATTATGGTGGTTTTCTACCTTTGCCAATGCTTGTAATCCCAAAGATTTCAGCAAATTCTGGTGAATCACATCATGACAGGCTTTCGCATAATCTCCGGCAAAGTTCATACTGATCCAGTACTCCTGTCCAGCCTCCGTATTGAGGTCTAGCCAGGCCAAACGCTCCACTTCTCTTGGCAATTTGCAGGTGTTCATGGCAATTTTCGTATAATGTTGCGCCACATTGGCTCCTAAACCCCGACTTCCGGAATGAGAAAGTAAAGCAATGTACTTTTTAGGACTTAAGCCTAGCGTATTGCCTTCGTACAGCTCTATTTCTCCAAATTCCACAAAGTGATTTCCGCCCCCGGAGCTACCCAATTGTCGCCAGGCCTTGCCTTGTAACCGTTTAAGCAGTTCTGTTTCCTGAAAAATTGGGCTATCCAATACTTCATGCGAAGCAGGGTTTGCCGGAACGCCTTCCATTCCAAAATGCGTCTGTTCTTTTAAGGCCATTTTCATTTGATGACTATAACGTTTAAAATAACTACCGCTTTCATCAATAATAGAAAGGGCCATTCTGCAGCCAATATCTACGCCAACTGCATAGGGGATTACCGCATTTTCTGTGGCAAGAACCCCACCAATCGGCAAACCGTAACCGGTATGTGCATCAGGCATTAAGGCACCTTGCGCCACGATAGGCAATGACATGGCCAGTTCCATCTGTTTCTTTGCCCCATGATCAATCTCTTTGCTGCCGTAGATTTTTAGCTGTCCGCTTTCCTGCAGGAGGTCAAAAGTCTTAAAGGAACATTCCTTTACTTTATCCATAAATGTCTCGGCAATTTTGCCGACTTGTTCGTCTGCTACATAGGCTTCCGGGTTGTTTTTGATATTAATTAATAATTCTATGATCTGGTTTTTCGTATGGTGCTTAAAAAATCTGCTCATGATGTTGATCACCAGACTTCTCGCTTTATCATTCGTATAACCTATTTTACTTAGTTCTTTTGTTCTTAAAATGCTCATTGCTTTTAATATTGTTCTTGTTTTTTTAACTCGCATTCTTCCAAAAAGGAAGCTAATGCCTCTTTATATAATAGATTTCGATAGCTGCGGTTACAGTTTTCTCGCCAAGGCTGATAGCGGTAAGCGCCACCAGTTAACTTGTTGATTCTTGGCTGTAAATGCTGGTGATCGATGCGATTGTTCAGCAGTTGAATCTCCTGTTCCAGCGCTTGATCCAGCATTTTTACTTCTGTAATGAAATGAGGTTTTACCTGCAAAACATAGCGCCATGGCTCATTGAAGCGATATCTTAGCAGTTTTTCCTTGCCATTTTTACTGGTTTGTTCATATAAATGGAAATGTGCTTTATCTTCCTCAGTCAGCTTAAGACTGCGGTGCTGCCATTGCCATTCAGTGAAATCCTGTAGAAACTGTCTTCTTTCCAGTGGTATTTTTCTTCTTTTGCGTTTCTTTTTCAATTTGAAAGACTTTTCCGGATGGTATTGTACCGTATTGATCTTTTCCAAAAGTTGAACATAAAAAGCCGCAGAAGGAGACCTTACGATATCATCCCTCAACACAAAATGACGTTTCCATCCTTTCTGGTAGGGATTTTCTAAAGGAACCATTGGCAAAGCAAGTTTTTGCTGCCATTGTAACTCTCTTTTTCTAATGATTTGAATCAGTTGCTTATCGAAATCTTTTTTTTGTAATCGTTTTTTCCTTCTTGCTGATTTTAACTTGTACGGCAAGTTGGAGAACGATAGTTCTTGATTGTCCATCGGACGGGTAAAAAAAATGGGAAATGTGGTTGAATAAAATTCATTCGTCCTCAGATAGAGGATATACCCTTATGTTTTCGCAGCCGAATGGGATTATCGGGCAGACACAAAAATGCCTATGCCATTTTGAAATCAATCAAAAGCAATAAAGCAGAAATACCAGTAAAATGATTAATGGATTTGCGTCCGCCAGAATCAGGCAGCTTGCGAAAGGGGCGATATGTTGAAATGTTCAGTCATGATTCCTTGGTTTTAAAACTGTGAATGATAAGGAATTATAACAAAGGTATTGTTCCTGTTTCAGAAAAGAAACATTTTTTTTAAAATAAAGACAGATTGAATTATAATTCAATCTGTCTTCTGATGCTTTCTTCCAATGAAATCAGTGTTTCTGTACGTTGAATCCCTTCTACGGCCTGTATTTCCTCGTTCAATACATGTCTCAAATGATTGGTGTCTCTACAGATGATTTTAGCGAACATACTATAAGCACCTGTTGTATAATGTAATTCTACCACTTCTTTGATTTTACTCAGCTGCGCAACCGCATCTTTGTACTGTATCCCTTTTTCAAGGTAGATGCCAAGGAAGGCACAGATATCATAACCTGCCTTTTGCGGATCAATCATCAAATGAGAACCTTTTATAATCCCCATTTCCTGTAGTTTTTTCATCCTTACATGGATGGTTCCCCCAGAAACGATCAGATCTTTAGCGATTTCCGTATATGGTTTCGTCGCATCCTGCATTAACTGTTTTAAAATGTCAATATCCAGGTTATCAATTTCTAAATTTTGGCTTTCTTTTTTAAGCATGATTTTGATATTTGTTAACGATATTCAAATATAATTATTAATATGGTAATAATAAAATAAAATGATTAAAATATTTGCAACATATTAGGGTTGTTGTTACATTTGTATCAAGCAAGTAACAAAAAATAATCGTTCTTTTAACATTTGCTTATACTCTGTAGGGTGGTGAAACTGGCAGACGCACCTCCTTGTCTCGGTGGTGGAGAATATGGAAAACCCGTAAGGGCTAACTACTCCTTGAAGGTTCGACTCCTTCCCCTACAGCCATGAGTTTTTGAGTGGTAAGTTTTTCAGTTCTAATATAAGGTGCATTTGGAAATTTACGACTTAACGCTTAAAACTCAGAAGTTTGTACATTAAAATAATGTTGGGTGGTGAAATTGGCAGACACGCCTCCTTGTCTCGGTGGTGGGGAATAATGGGATAAACGTAGTTTATGGGTTGACCACAATTGATTTTGAACTATAGCTAACTACCCCTTGAAGGTTCGACTCCTTCCCCAACAGCCAGTTTTTTTATGAATAATAAGTTAGTTAAAAAAAAGTGACCTTGGATGAGGTCACTTTCTTTTTAACGTCCTTTCATGGAAAAAATATTCCCAGGTATTGCCCTCAATTTCTTTCTCTTATTGTGACCGCTATTGCGATCCTAAAAAACTCATTCTTCCTGTTTTTGCCCGATTAATGGGAATAGTTTGCCCTGTTTTTATGATTTCAATGCATCAATTACTGTGCTAGTCCAAGTTGGAGCAGCAGGAGGGAGCCTCTTGTAAAAAAAAATGCTGAATGGAGCTTGGTCGTGTTCGGGAACTGTGGCAGGTTCGGTTAGGGTTCGGAAAGGCTTGGCTTAGGGTTCGGTTAGGGTTGGTATAGGGTTTAGGTAACTGAACCCCTTCTGAACCCTAAGCCAAGCCTAACCGAAACCAGATGTCTTTTCGAACAGCGACCTGCTTTTTCCTGTTTTTCATTCCTGGCAATCCTCGTTTTCTGAACAAAAAAAAACGGCTGTTTCTTACAAAACAGCCGTCCAATAAAAAAAATAAAAATATTAAGGTTTTGCCTGATACTTCGCACTGAATTTTTTGTCCAGTTGCTTGTGCAGGTTATCCAGATTGATGTCTCTTCCCTGAATAAAAGCCTGTTCCACATGATTACTCTTCATGTCTAATGCATCTCCGGAGGAGATAAAAAACGTAGCGTCTTTGCCCATTTCTAAACTTCCGGTAGTTTTGTCGATACCCAGAACTTTTGCTGTATTTAAAGTAATCGTTTGAAGCGCTTTTTCAGGGTCTAATCCCCATGCTGCAACGGTCCCAGCCATAAAAGGTAGGTTGCGTTGTTGCCAGTAGCCATCGATACTTACCACCACATTTACACCTGCATTAGCCAATGCAGCGGCATTTTTATAGGGCATATTCACATCGTCGTCTACAGAATTTGGTAATGCATGAGGTTGTTTTACCACCACCGAAATATTGTTTTGTTTTAAGAAGTCCGTGATTAAGTAAGCTTCATCAGCACCAACAATAACTGGTGTAATCTGATATTTCTTCGCAAAATTTACTGCTGCAATGATGTCTTTCTCCTGATCTACATTGATAAATAATCGCTGACTCCCATTAAATAGATTTTTCATAGCTGCTAAACGTGCATTGCTTACTGCAGGTTTTGTGCCTTCAGCATAAGCTTTAGACTCTGCAAAAAGCTGATCCAGCTCATTGATTGAATTCTGTGCGCGTTCTTTTAACACGTCCTGTGTAGTCACCGGGCCACGGAAGCCAAAGCCGCCTCTGCCTTTAGGAACTACCGGCCAGTTGATGTGCATGGCATCATCCGTTTTAATTGCTGCATCTTCCCAATTCCATGCATCTAACTGCACTACAGAAGAACTTCCGGACACTGTTCCGCCTTGTGGCGTAACCTGTGCCATTAAAACACCATTGCTTCTTAGTGTTGCAGGAACCTTAGAATCAGTGTTGTAAGCAATGATAGAGCGGATATGTGGGTTGATGTTACCAAGCTCTGCAAAATCCAGTGAGGCCTTTACCGATTCAAATTCTGCCAGACCCAGATTGGTAACCGGCGCTATAAATCCAGGATATACATGTTTGCCATTTGCCTGAATCAGGTTTCCCTTGCTCATATCCAGGCGTACTACCGTTGCATCTCCAATACCGGTGATCTTTCCTTTATCAAAAATCAGGTATCCATTTTCAATCACCTGGCCATTGCCAAGGTGTAATTTGGCGCCTAACACATAAGTAAGCTTGCTTTGTGCCGGTGCCGGGGAAATATTCGCCTGTGCGAAAGCGGAAACCGTTGCCGCTGCGGTAAGGAATACGGTTAAGATATATTTATTCATGAGCATGTGTCCTTTCTGATTCATTTATTTCCATAGCATAGTCTTCTACGGTTTCGCAATGGTACATACGTGGGCTTTCAGCCGTTGGACGCTGTGTTTTTCCACCTTTCCCTTTACTCTCCTGCATTTTTTTTATGATTCTTGCGCGTTCAGTCTGTTGATCTTTTCTCAGTTGTTCATCACGCTCAATGTCCCAATAAGAGACACCATCCACAAAAGTTTTTTCCGCTTTTGCATAAATTGAGAGTGGGTTTGCCGACCAGATCACCACATCTGCATCTTTACCTGCTTTGAGACTGCCCACTTTATTGTCGATGTGGAGCATTTTTGCAGGATTTAAAGTCACAAATTTCAAGGCATCTTCTTCGGATACACCACCGTACAATACCGCTTTACCAGCCTCCTGGTTTAATCTGCGCGCCATTTCAGCGTCATCAGAATTGAAAGCTGTAGTAATGCCTACATTGTGCATGATTTTTCCATTATAAGGAATGGCTTCTGCAACCTCCATTTTATAGGCCCACCAATCTGAGAAAGTAGAGGCACTAATGCCACGCGCTTTCATCTTATCAGCTACTTTATAACCTTCGAGAATATGGGTAAAGGTGTTGATTTTAAAGCCAAGGCTATCGGCAACATTCATCAGCATATTGATCTCAGATTGTACATAAGAGTGACAAGTAATGAACCGTTTATTGTCCAGAATTTCTACAATGGCATCCAGTTCTAAATCTTTACGTACGTTGTTTCCTTTTATGGCCAATGCAGTTTTATACTCTTTTGCACGGGTAAACTGATCCACAAAAGATTGCTCTACACCCATCCTTGTTACCGGGAAACGGGCACCAGTACCAAAATTACTTTGCTTCACATTTTCACCAAGAGCAAATTTGATAAAGCCATCAGCACCTGCAAATTTCAATTCCTCAGGAAGCTTTCCCCAACGAAGTTTAATCAATTGCGCTTGTCCGCCTACCGGGTTTGCAGAACCATGAAGGATGTGCGAGGTGGTTACACCACCTGCCAGCTGACGGTAAATATTGACATCTTCAGAATTGATGATGTCTGCAATACGCACTTCAGCAGAGGAAGCCTGCGCACCTTCATTGATCCCACCAGTACCAGCGATATGAGAATGTTCATCGATCATTCCCGGAGTGATGTGTTTTCCGGTCGCATCAATTACTTTCGCATTGCCTGCGCTCAGGTTTTTTCCTACAGCCTTAATCTTGCCGTTTTCCAACAGTACGTCCGCATTTTGAAGGATTCCCTCTTTTTCATTCGTCCATACCGTTGCATTTTTCAACAATACACTTTCTTGTTTTAATGGATTTGTAGCACCAAAAGCAGTGAATGGATAGATCAGTGTACCTGCATTTAAAACCGGTTTCTCCAGATCTCTTTTAACCGGAGTTTTCGCTACCGTATCTTTATCATCTTTTTTATTGGTGATAAATCTTTTTCCTTGTACCCAGTTTTCCAATACAATATTGCTCTTTTTAAAGAGACTATCGGAAGTGATAATGAAATTGGCCAGTTTACCTTTTTCCAGGCTACCCACTTTGTCGGAAACACCAATCATGGCTGCAGGAATCTCTGTAATCGATAAAAGAGCTTGTTTTTGGGTTAGGCCATTGTCTATCGCTGTGCGGATATTGGTCCAGAAATCGCCTGCTTTATCCAGTCCATAGGCTGTTAAAGAGAATCTGATCCCCGCTTTCTCCAGAATTCCCGGATTTGAAGGCGCCATTTCCCAGCCTTTCATCTGAGCCAGGGTTACGTTTCTTGCGTCTGCAGGGTCTTCCACATCGTATGCTTTTACAAAGTTGATAGGAATAATCAAGCTGGCGCCCGTTGCTTTAACCGCTTCAACGCGTTGATATTCATCGCCGTTCGACTTCATGATGTACTGCTTGCCGAACTCTTTTCCGATTTTATCAGCGCGCAAAATGTTTTGCCAGCCATCAGCTTCAAAAATTTGCGGGATTTGCTGTTGCTTATTAAAGGCTTCCAAAGAAATATTGTATTCTTCTTTTTGTTTGCCATACCAGTTTGCGTCGTAATAGGTTTGGCGCAAAAGGGCAATAGCACCCATTAATGAGGTTGGGTAATCATTTTGTGAAGTTCCTTTGTTGAAAGAGTAGTTTGCGGAAGCTTCCGGTTTCAGCATAGTACTATTCTCTCTTTCGTCGCTTAAAGTGACTACAGATGAGGTTCCGCGTGAAATACCGTCTCTGTTGATCACGTTCACGCTACCGAATCCTGCTTTACGCAATTCGTCAGCTTTTTTAGTGTCAATTGCGAAAATACCATTCACTTGTGTTTCCGGGCGGATGGCTTCATTCCAGCCGTACGCGCCTTTTTTAGTAGAGGTAAAAATGGATTGGCGGGTACCTCCTGCAGTGGTTCTGCCAGATTCTGCAATGCCATAAGCAGAGAATGCATCCACCAAAGAAGGGTAAATGAATTTTCCTTTCAGGTCAATCACCACATAGCCTTTCGGTACTGCAGTGCCAGTACCCACCGATTGGATGGTTTGGCCTTTAATCAATAGGGTTCCGTTGGGAATGGTCTGGTTGGCATTTACCACGATATTTGCATTGGTAAATGCGTAATTCCCCGGTCTGATGTCGTAAGACCCGTTTACTGGGTAGGTCTGCTGCGCAAATACCAGGGTACCAGAAAATACCAACGCAAGCGAGAGTACAATTTTCTTCATAAAAAATTTAGTTTTAGTAGCTAAATCTAACCTAAATAAACGGGCGACTTAGTTTATAACTTATTTTTTACCAAGTGCTAAACACGGGGATTGTCAACAATTGTGTACAGATCGAACATAAATGTGAATAGTACTCGAATTTGCAAGGTGGCATGGGCTGTCCGATTGTTATTTAATTTATAATGATTTTAAATAAGGATTACTAATTTTCCTTTTTTTTAAACTGTTTTTTATTAACTAAGTTTGAAAGAAAAACACGATATGAATATCTATCCGATTTTGAGAAGCGCACATTCAGGATGGCGTTACCTGGTTTTAATTTTATTGGTATTGGCAGTCATTCAGGCATTGGCCGGATGGTTAGGAAAAAAACCATATACCGAAGGAAATAGAAAGTTAAATGTTTTCACATTGATCTTTGTACATGTCCAAATTTTATTTGGATTGATCCTATATTTCATCAGTCCACTGGTAGAAGCAGGGATTAGATATTGGAAAATGGAACACATCGGAATGATGATTTTAGCGGCCATTTTAGTGACTGTTGGTAATGCCAGATCGAAACGTATCGAGGATGGAACGGCCAAACACCGCACTATTGCCCTTTATTTCGGCCTTGCCTTAATTGTTATTGTTGCTGCGATCATCGCAATGGTGAAAGCTGACCCTGCAAGAACATTCTGGGGAGTGTCATAAAATTTCACAATTTAATTTGGTGTTGTAAGATTTATTTATATTTTTGTTGCACATGATTAACAATATACATACTTGGCAATGGCGCAGTAATTCTGAAAAGAGTTTCGTCGTAGCTTCGTGTACATTATAGTTTATCAACCTAAACCAAACCACACTTATAAACCCGACGTAACCACACGTCGGGTTTTTTGTTATAAAATTTTTTTTACGACGAGGATGAAATACAATTGCATACTGAAGAAAACTAAGATTTAAGATGAAGAATTATATCATTAACACCACTTACAAGAAGCGTCTTGCGGATACCACTACTCCGGTAAGTATTTACCTGAGGTTGAGGGATGTATTTCCGAATACCATTTTGTTGGAAAGTTCCGATTACCACAGTCGCGAGAACTCTGTGAGTTACGTGTGTGCCCAGCCTGTGGCAGGGATCGTATTGAAAAACGGCATCTTATCTACCTACTTTCCTGATGGGAAAAAAGTAGAAAAAGAGAACTTTGTACTCACCGAAGAAATTGATGCTTTTAAGCAGCAATTCGAGCCAGGTGTAGTCAGAGATAGCCGCTATATCTCTAATGGTTTATTCGGTTATTTCACCTGGAATGCTATTCAGCATTTTGAAGACATCTCTTTTCAGGCGACTTCCCCTGAAGGAGAGGAAATCCCATTGATGCAATATCATATCTACCGGTATATCATTGCCATCGATCACTTTAAGAATGAAGTGACCCTGTTTAAAAATACTTTTAACGGGGATGAAGACGATGATCTGGAGAAAATGGAGTACCTGGTGCAGAATAAAAACTTCCCGGAATATAGTTTCAAAACGATTGGTGATGAAAGTTCAAATCTGACCGATCAGGGCTTTATGGATATTGTCGACAAAATGAAGAAACACATTTTAAGGGGTGATGTTTTTCAAATTGTACCTTCAAGAGCATTTAAACAAGGATTTTTGGGTGATGAGTTTAACGTATACCGTTGCTTGCGCTCGATCAACCCTTCTCCATATCTTTTCTATTTCGATTACGGTAATTTCAAATTATTTGGTTCTTCGCCAGAAGCGCAAATTACCATTAAAGACAATGTAGCCAATATCTTCCCAATTGCAGGTACCTTTAAGCGCACCGGAAATGATGAAGAAGATGCAGAACTGGCCAGGAAATTAGAGCAGGATCCAAAAGAAAGTGCAGAACACGTGATGCTAGTGGATCTGGCTAGAAATGACCTGAGCAGACATTGCAGTGGGGTAGAGGTGAAGTCTTTCAAAGAAGTACAATATTATTCTCATTTGATCCACCTGGTATCGAAAGTAAGCGGCAACCTTCAAAAAGATGTTTCTTCTTTTAAAGTTGTGGCGGATACTTACCCTGCAGGAACATTGAGCGGTGCCCCAAAATACCGCGCAATGCAACTGATTGATGAGTATGAAGGCTTAGGACGTAACTTTTATGCAGGTGCAATTGGTTATATGGGCTTTAACGATACGTTTAATCATGCCATTATGATCCGTACTTTTATGAGTAAAAACAATGAATTGCATTATAGGGCAGGAGCGGGTATTGTGGCCGATTCTATTCCGGAAAATGAAATGCAGGAAGTAAATAATAAAATTGCAGCACTCCGCAGGGCTGTAGAAATGGCCACAGGTATATAACATGACAAACGATAAAGAGATGCAAAAGAAAGTATTGGTAATTGACAATTACGATTCCTTCACCTATAATTTAGTCCACCTGGTTAATGAGTTAGGTAGAGAAGTGGAAGTTTGGAGGAATGATAAGTTCGAATTGTCTGCGGTAGCACAATATGATAAAATTATCCTTTCGCCAGGCCCTGGAATTCCAGAAGAAGCCGGTTTGTTATTGGACGTAATTAAAGAATATGCAGCCACGAAGAGTATATTTGGGGTGTGTTTAGGGCAACAAGCTATTGCGCAGGCATTTGGTGGTACTTTATTGAATCTAGGCCGACCAATGCATGGCATTGCCACGCCAATACAGGTGCTGGACAAAGAAGAAGTGCTTTTCAAAAATTGTCCGGAAGTTATCAATGTGGGTCGTTACCACTCCTGGGTGGTCAACAATGAAGGTTTGCCTGACTGCTTAACCATCACTGCCACAGATAAAGACCAGGAAATTATGGCCTTAAGACATAAAGAATACGATGTGAGAGGTGTTCAGTTTCACCCGGAAAGTGTGCTGACAGATTACGGTAAGGAAATGATGAAAAATTGGTTAGAAGCTTAAAAGATGAATATTTTAGATAAAATTGTACTTCGCAAGCGCGAAGAAGTGGCGCTGGCCAAAGAATTGGTTTCTGTAAAAATGTTGGAATCGGCAATACACTTTAACCGTAAACCGTATTCATTTGAAGAGTTTCTGCTGGATGAAAAACGCTCGGGTATTATTGCGGAATTTAAACGCCGCTCTCCTTCAAAAGGCATCATTAATGACAAAGTGACTGTAGAAGAGGTGACTACTGCCTATGCTGCAGCAGGTGCTTCCGCACTTTCTGTGTTAACGGATGTAGATTTCTTTGGCGGACATACCAACGATTTATTGGCTGCAAGAGCAGCGAATAATATCCCTATCCTGAGAAAAGATTTCATGATCGATGAGTATCAGATCCTGGAAGCTAAAGCTTTGGGCGCAGATATTATTTTGCTGATTGCCGCAATTTTAACGCCTGATGAGATCGAAGATATGGCCGTATTCGCTAAAAGCCTTGGATTGAATGTGTTATTGGAAGTTCATAATCTGGATGAGTTGCAAAGAAGCGTGATTCCTGAACTGGATGCCATCGGCGTAAACAACCGTAACCTTGCTGATTTCTCTGTAAATATCCAGACTTCTTTTGAGCTGGTAGATGAGATTCCTGATGACTTTTTGAAAATCTCTGAAAGTGCCATCTCTGATCCGATTACGATCAATGAATTGAGAGCGGCAGGATTTGATGGTTTTCTGATTGGAGAAAACTTTATGAAAACTCAAAATCCAGGAGCTTCAATGGCCGACTTTGTCAGTCAGCTGATCTCGGTATAACTTTTGTATCTTTGTACTTTACATGGGAAAGCAAAAATATTTTGATACCGCGCTTAAACCAGAACGTGCTGTTCTTGTTGGCGTAATAAGACAAGGTGAAAAACCGGAAGAAACCAAAGAGTATTTGGACGAGCTGGCATTTCTGGTAGATACTGCCGGAGGTGTGGTGGCACACATTTTTACTCAGAAAATGGAGAAACCGGATCGTAGCACTTTTGTAGGTACAGGGAAATTAGAAGAAATACAGGCTTATGTGAAGTCTGAAGAAATAGATTTAGTAGTGTTTGATGATGAATTGTCACCTTCACAACTGAGAAATATTGAGCGTGAACTGCAGGTAAAAGTGCTGGATAGGAGTAACCTGATCCTGGATATTTTTGCAGGTAGGGCACAAACTGCACAGGCGAAAACGCAGGTGGAGCTGGCTCAGCTGCAATACTTATTGCCACGATTAACCCGTTTATGGACCCACTTGGAGCGCCAAAAAGGGGGTATCGGGATGAGAGGTCCTGGTGAGACTCAGATTGAAAGTGATAGAAGGATGATTCTGGAGAAGATTTCTCTTTTGAAAGAACGCCTGAAACTCATTGACAAACAAAATGAGACACAAAGAAAAAACCGTACAGAACTGATTCGTGTGGCTTTGGTGGGTTATACCAACGTTGGTAAATCAACCATCATGAACATGCTGTCGAAATCGGAAGTGTTCGCGGAAAATAAATTGTTCGCCACCTTAGATACCACCGTGCGTAAAGTGGTGATCGAAAACGTCCCTTTCCTTTTATCGGATACAGTAGGATTTATCCGTAAACTGCCTCACCATTTGATCGAATGTTTCAAATCAACATTAGATGAAGTGCGCGAAGCAAACGTTTTGATCCATGTGGTAGATATTTCTCACCCTAATTTTGAAGATCAGATCAATGTGGTCAATGAAACTTTAAAAGACCTGGGCGCAAGAGACAAGCCGACAATCGTACTATTCAATAAAATTGATGCCTATGTGAGTCCGGAAGTAGATTTGGAAAATGGAGAGAAATCAACATTGACAATTGAAGACTTTGAGCGCAGTTGGATGGCCACTAATAATGCCCCTGCGATGTTTATCTCGGCCTTGCACAAAGAGAATTTAGAAGAATTTAAGCAACTATTGTACGATAAAGTGAAGGCTTTACATACAGAGCGATATCCTTACGATAAGCTGTTATATTAATATTAAGATTGGAATAATTATGGAAAGTAAACGTCAGCAGAAATTTGCCGGAGTCCTGCAAGAGGAATTAGCTAGTATATTTCAACGTGAAGGAGCAGCATATTTACCAAATACCCTGGTTACCATTACAAAAGTCCGCGTTTCTCCGGATTTAGCGGTAGCAAAGGTTTATTTAAGCTTTTTAAATACCAACAATACCACTTTATCAGTGGCAGAAGTGAACTCTCATTCTAGCGAGATCAGGTATAAATTGGGTGCAAGGATTCGCCACCAGGCAAGAGTTGTGCCTACCTTAACCTTCTTCTTGGACGATACCAATGAGTACGTACAGCATATGGATAAGATCTTTGATAAGATTGCAAAAGAGCCTAGACAAGCAGATACAGAAGAATCAGCGGATTAATTTCGCTAAAAATAAGCTATGGAGGAAACAGCAACCGTAAAGCATCCGTTAAATCTGGAAGGGGTAGAAATTGGGAAAGTGGTAGACTTTGATCCGGCTACGGATCAATTGTATCCTTTTAATTTAACCGCAAGCAATACGGAGCTGAGTCCGGAAGTATTGGCCGATACGGCTGTTTTTAGCGACTGGATTAGCGGCCATCTGGCCAAAGCCAATGCCCGTTACGGGATTGGTGGATATGATGAACACCGGACAATCTATGCCCGGAGTCATCATTTTGATAGCGGAGAAGAGCCTCGCAGGTTACACCTGGGGGTAGATATCTGGGGTCCAGCAGGCACAGTAGTTTATAACTTTTACGATGCGATAGTCCACAGTTTTAAATTTAATGATCATTATGGGGATTATGGGGCAACTATTATCCTTAAATATGAAATCAATGGTCAGGTATTTCATGCCTTATATGGACACCTGAGCCTAAATTCTCTAGCCGGTTTAAAGCAAGGCCAAAAGATTCCTAAAGGCAGTGCCTTCGCTACTTTTGGCATCCCTGAAGAGAATGGCCACTGGCCAGCACACCTTCATTTTCAATTGATATTTAACTTGTACACCGCCAAAGGAGATTATCCCGGCGTTTGTCAGTTTTCTAAAAAAGCAGGATTTCTCCTGAATTCTCCTGATCCTTCCGCAATTTTAAAACACACATTTAAAGCCGCATTGATTTAAAATTCGTAAATTAGGATATGCGTAGGTTTCTTCTTTTATGCCTGGTATTGATGGGATTTTCTGTACAGTCGCAACCTAGATTAAAAGGTGGCCTGGAAAGTTTTGTCCTGGAAAATAAGGTGTATCCACCTTATTCCCTACAAAATTGTATTCAAGGACTGGTCAATATTGAGTTCAAACTGAATGATAAAGGAGAGGTTTTCTATTCCGCAATTCGTTCGGGTGTAGGCACTGATTTAGACCAGGAGGCATTAAGGTTGATCCGCCTGAGCAGTGGAAAATGGGAAGTTCCAAAAACACATGATACCTCAGTGGTCATTATCGCACCAATGGTTTTTGAGCTGAATGGCTATGGTTGCGAAAGGAAAAGTAAATTAGAAATCGATCAGGCAATCGCCAATTATAAATCCAATGAAGGACTTACTGCAGTGATCCTTAATTTCTATAAAAATAAAGACAAAATGCCTTTTACCCCTGATGATGAAGCCAGGTTCTCGAGACTAAAAGAAGAATTGGGCTATAATGAAAGGTATTTCCAGGAGAGAGTCGATGATGGGAAACGCAAGCTGAAACAGAAGGATCTTCAAGGAGCCTGTGAAGACTTTCTATTTGTTAAAAATATGGGTTCCAACCTGGCCAATGCACTCATCAGTCAATATTGCCACTAACAGATCTGCCCTTAAGGGGGGAATATTCCCGGTTTTTATTCGGGTATGATAATGGTAATGGCCGCTGGAAGAATTTTCGCTTCTACCAGATTTACTTTCCCCTGATACTCTCCATCTACCTGAAAATGGACTTTATGCCTCGTTTTTATCCTCAGGTCTTTTGTATGGAAAAGTTCGATCTTTTCTGGATTAAAAGGTAGCTCTGTAAACTTCACTTTCAATATTTCTAACACGGTATATTTCTTAACCAGGATCACCTCAAAAAGATCATCACTGAGGTCGCCTTTCGGGTTTATTTTTACGCCTGTGCCATAACTGGTGGCATTTGCAATGACTACCATCGCTGCCTCAGTGCAGATCTGCTGACCTTTAATTTCTATTTCTACCTCCATTTTATGGTGGCTCCAAAGCGCTTGCCAGGCCGCTTTTGCATAACCCAACATCCCGCGCTGCGGCAAATGGTCAAAACGTTTGATGATATAAGCGTTAAATCCGATATCGGCAAGGTGGATACAGAGTTCTCCATTTACTTTTATGGCATGGATTTTCCTGGGTTTTCCCTTTGATGCTACTTCCAGTGCAGCTTCCAGTTCTAATGGAATCCCGAGCTCTTTGGCCATTCCATTGGCAGAGCCGGCAGGAATCATTCCAATAGGGATATCCTGTCCTTGCAAGCATTCGGCAACGAGCTTTAAGGTGCCATCACCACCTACGGCAATTACACGATCAGCTTTCGATTGCAAGATGACATCCTTTATTTTTTCTAAACTACAGTTTTTAGGGAGTTCAAAAATCTCAATTTTCTGGCTTGCTGTTTTAAAATGGAGGCCAATGGCCTCTGAATAGTTAATTTCCTGATTTCCGGAACCGGGGTTAACGATAAAAAGTAATTTTGCGCTCGAATTGCCTGCTCCCATTGATATTGTTTAATACCACAAACAACTTCTGGCTAACTCTGTTTTAATTAACAATGAATAAATCCTGCAATGTAAAAGTATATCATGGCTATGGACATACACACGACCTGGTGATTTATGGTCATGTATTCCGTTTTAAAGCAAAAACAAAACAAATTTACAGCAATAATTTCTTTGTAAATATTGCCCATCTTTTGAAGCTTTTTATTGTGAAACCAGCTCCTTTTACCCGGGTACAGCTTAATTTTAATGGGCAGCTAGTAGAGCAAAAGACAGCTTATGATGGGTTTTTTAAGTTCGAATGGGAGGCTTTGGAAAATGTAGCTGCAGGTTGGCATGGCGTAAAAGTAAAAGCCATTGCCAAAGATGGAACTACACTAGGGGAGTCCTTAGGTAAGGTTTATGTGCCGCACATCACGCAATATGCGATCATCTCTGATGTGGATGATACCGTGATGGTTTCTCATTCAGCCACAATCGGCCGTAGGCTAAGGGAGTTGTTCATTAAAAATCCAAGAACGCGAAAAACCTTTCCTGGTATCGCTGAGTTTTACAGACAACTTGCTTTATCGCATACTACCGCCGATCAACCCAACCCGTTTTTCTATGTGTCCAGTACGGAATGGAACCTTTATGATTATCTGGTGGAAACTTTCCGGTTTAACAGATTACCGGAAGGTGCTTTTTTGCTGAATCAATTGAAACGCTGGACCAGCTTAATAAAAACCGGTAAAACAGGACATGAAGGGAAATTGATTCGTTTGAGGAGGATAATGTCGGTTTTTCCCAATCAGAAGTTTGTCTTTTTTGGGGACAATTCCCAGAAAGACCCGAGTATTTATGCAACAATAGCTGAGAAATTCCCACAAAATGTGGCCGCGGTATACATTAGGAATGTCCGTAGGGAAAAAGAAGTAGAAACGGGGCGGTTCTTGAGCAAAATGGAAGCAAAAGGGATCAGTACCTGCTTGTTTAAAGATAGTCAGGAGGCTTTTATACATGCACAGAAAATTGGTTTGATCGAAATCAACTAAGGCTCAGGGATAGGTCCAGGGCTTTTACCTCAATTTTAGCTGATGGATTTTCCGAAAGGCGTAAAGGCCAGGTTCATTAATTTGAAATGTTGTCTGCCGAAAGGAATTCCTACTATCGTAATGCAGAAGAGCAGTCCGAAAATCAGGTGCGTTAAGGCGATCCAGAAACCACCACAGCATAACCAGATGATGTTCATGATGGTAGATAAACAACCGGTATTGGAGGAGGTATCTGTGATTTTTACCCCAAATGGCGCCAATCCTACGAATGCACATTTGAAACACTGCAAGCCAAATGGAATACCTATAATGGTTAGACATAAGATTAGCCCTCCGATGATGTACTCGATAAAGATAAAAATCCCTCCAAAAATGATCCAGATGATATTGCCTAATAAATTCATGCTTTGTTTTTCATTTAAGATACGATAAGGATGGGTTCGTTACATTAAATTATTGTTTTTATTATTGTAACATGGTTTTTAGACTCGATGAAAAGGAGATTAGCTTTCCAGACCCGGCATTGGCCGATCCGGATGGATTATTAGCAGTAGGAGGAGATTTAAGTGTCAACAGACTGCTTTTAGCCTATCATCACGGGATTTTCCCATGGTTTAGTGAAGATGACCCCATTTGTTGGTATTCGCCTCATGAGCGTTGCGTAATTTACCCGGATCAGGTAAAGATTAGCAAAAGCATGGCAAAAATTTTAAAAGACGGGGTTTTCAAAATCACCTATAATGAAGCTTTCCCTGAAGTGATCCGCAATTGTGCAAAAGTTGGCCGAAAAGACCAGCCGGGAACCTGGATTACAGAAGAAATGCAGGAAGCGTATATTGCCTTAAACCATCACGAATTTGCAAAAAGTGTAGAGGTCTGGAAGGATGGGGAATTGTGTGGGGGATTATACGGACTCGAAATCGGCAATGTATTTTGCGGAGAAAGTATGTTTAGCCTGGTCAGTAATGCTTCCAAAGCTGCTTTGATCTGGTTATGCCAGACCAAAGGCTTCGAATTGATAGATTGTCAACTCCCAAATGATCATTTGATGAGCCTTGGCGCTGTCATGATCAGTCGGGAGGAATATTATAATTTGCTACAAGGATAGCTACGAACTAGTTCAGGATTTCCGCAATGTCTTCCTTGCTCAGTGATTTGAAGAAACTCTCCTCAGTAGTAATCAATGAACTTGCCAATCGCTTTTTGCGGTTTTGTAAGGCAAGGATTTTCTCCTCTACAGTATCTTTTGCGATAAACTTATAAATGAAGACCTTCTTTTCCTGTCCGATTCGGTGGGTACGGTCAATCGCCTGTTGCTCTACAGCTGGATTCCACCATGGGTCAAGGATAAACACATAATCTGCCTGGGTAAGGTTTAAACCTACACCACCAGCTTTTATGGAGATCAGGAATACTTTTAATTCTGTGTTTTCCTGAAACTCTGCCACGATTTCTCCCCTGTTTTTTGTTGCCCCATCCAGATAAGAGAAGGAGATCTCTTCTTTCTCAAAATACTGTTTGAAAATGTTCAGGTGCTTCACAAATTGAGAGAAAATCAAGACTTTATGACCGCCTTTTAATACATTATCCAGGGTATGGATTACGTTCTCAAACTTCCCGGAATCGGAGGCATAAGTGTCATCAATCATAACTGGGTGATTTGCCAGCTGCCTCAATGCAGTCAACCCTTGTAATAACTGTACTTGTTTTTTTGCATAAGTACCATCGTCCATGCTGCTCAACAGGTCGTTCCTATAAGCCGATTTTGTTTTCTCATAATAGGCGGCCTGATCCTCAGACATGTCACAATAGATAACTTGTTCTGTTTTTGCAGGAAGTTCTGAAGCCACCTGTTCTTTGGTTCTTCGAAGCACAAATGGCTTGATGATGGCCTGTAATTTTCTGGCCTTTTCTTCATCTTTACGCTTCTCAATTGCCTGTACATATTCTTCATTGAAGAAGGACTGAGTGCCTAATAAACCGGGATTTAAAAAAGTTAGTTGCGTCCATAGGTCACTCACCGAATTTTCTACAGGCGTGCCGCTCAGGATCAATTTATGTCTGGACTTAAGGGCTTTTACTGCTTTAAAGGATTTAGAAGAAGGGTTTTTAATGTTCTGACTCTCATCCAGAATGATGTAGTTGAAATAATAATCCTTCAGTAAATCGATGTCTACGCGGGTAATTCCGTAGGTGGTAATGATAATGTCGTACTTCGCAAACTGACTGATGTCTTTGTTTCTGGAGCTACCGGTATGTGCATGGATCTTTAATTTAGGGGTGAATTTCTTCGCCTCATTCAACCAGTTATAGATAAGAGAGGTTGGCATAATGATCAACGACGTGCTTTTTGTTTGTTGCTCTTCATCTTCTTCTTTGATCTTTTGCAACATTGCTAGCGTCTGAATGGTTTTACCCAAACCCATGTCATCCGCCAGGCAGCCACCAAAATTATACTCTCTTAAAAAGCTGAACCAGTTATAACCTGCTTTCTGATAGCTGCGGAGGTCCCCCTTAAAATGCACAGGCATTTTAGTATCTGCAATGTTTTCAAAATCGTTCAATCTCTGCAGCTTACGACTCAGCGTTACATTGGCAATGCCATCTTCTGCCAGCTCATTGATCAGCCCGATGTGGTGTTTCTTGAGTTTCAACTCCTTTCCACCGTCGGAAAGGCTAAACAGACTTCCATATTGACTGAACCATTTTTCAGGAATAATCGCAATAGAGCCATCTGGCAGGGTAAATTCCCTCTTTTTATGAAGGATATGTTGTTTTAACGCGATAAATGGAATGGGATGCGAGCCGAAATAAACGATCGCATTGATGTCAAACCAGTCGTTGTCTTCTTTGATTTCAAAATCAATCTTATTACTGGCGAACTGGAACTTTTTAGCGCCCTGATCTTGTTCAATCTCAAAGCCTTCGGCCTTCAATTGTTCAATATGTTCATTTACCCAATTCAATACTGCATAGCTCTGGTCTTCATCGCGTTCTGCAGGTAATTCCAGGTTATGGTGTAAAGGACTTACTTTTTTAAGTCCGAGGGCAGTTAGAAAATTGAATTTCTGCTTCTCCCATGTCGCATCTCTTTTGATGCGGGTGAAAATATAATTGTCCTCTTCTTTTTCTATATGTACCGTTACTTTTTTCTCATTTCCCATAGCAAAAGCATGCGTATCGTATTTAAAGTACAATTGCAGTTGAGAAATGCCGGCATCTACATAAATGACTTTAATAACCGCTGTTGGCTCATGTTTTTCCGTTTTGATGTCAAATCCTTCTGCATAAACATGGTATTTCTCAATTAGTGGGGCCACAAACTTTTCAAAGTATGCACCTTCTGTAGATTTGGGTATGGTGATGTAACGTTTGTTTAAAAATGGCAATAGTTTTTTCCCTTCAATGTCCTGCTCAAAGAAGTATAAGACATCATTTAATAGGAGCCATGCCGGTTGATTGCTTACCACCTGTGCTTCTTTAAACATGAAGTCGATGCGCATTCCCTGGTATTTGATGGTTGGAAAATATCGCGTTTCCATCGCATTGCGTCTAAAATGAAACAATACGGTAGCAGGTTCGGCGGCAAGTTCAATTTTTCGCTCTGCAGGCCAGCCATCACTGTCCATCAGATATAATGCCCCATCCTTTTTGATCAGCTCTAAGGCTTCTGCCAGCTTTTTTTCAATTTTAGGACGCACACCCTCTAGAAACTTATCATTGAAAAACTTGCTGAAAAACTCTACGGGGCGAATCGGCTTCTTATGGTATTTCTTGATGATGAAATCCTGCTCGGTTTCATCCAAAATTTTAATCAGCTTGAAGTCTTTTTCCTTCAGGTGCGCAGCGAATTCGGAGGCGGTATGTGAAAATATACGCTGATAGGTCAAAGAAAAGTCTCCCTGAGGGTTCAGCTGGACAATATGAGGCTCTATCAGATAACCGAAAAACTCGTGTTTACATAAAGAATAAACAATTTTACAGGGTTTAGAACTATCTACTCGTAACATTAGCTAAAGGTTAAAACAAAGGGAGGGTAAGCATTTAAAAATCTTTAAACATACAGCAAATTGAACTTCTTTCAAATAAAATAGCGGATTTACCTATTTTTTTTCTGCCCGTTCGTCGAAAAATATAGACCATTGGTCGGTGATTCTTTCTTAATGGTCTAAAACGTGAAAAGTTGCTGAAACGTTTCTGAAATGAAGGCGTCTTATCTACAAAACCTTAAGAAATCATTTAAAATCAAAATATTATGAAAACTGCAGTAAAATCACTAATCGCCCTAACGCTAACCGCAATTGTTTTATCTACCTCTGCGTTGACCAACGCATCGATGGCAGCAACAACACCAATGTCTATCAGTCCTGAACGACCTTTCAATAAAATTGAAGTGAGTGGGAATGTGAAGCTGACGCTGGTTCAGGCAAAAAGAGAGAAAGTAGAATTAAGAAATGAACTGGAAGGAAAAGAGGTTGTTTTTCAACAGAGAGGTTATACTCTAGTAATCAACTCTACCGCAAAAGAAATGTTAGAGGTAGTGGTTTATGTGAAAGACTTGCAAAGAATTGAAGCTTCAAATGGTGCAAAAGTAAACACTGCAGGGACATTTAACCTGGATGTATTACAAGTGTACCTGAACGATGACGCTAAAGCAACATTGAAAGGAAATATCAAAAGCTTGTACACTGTAACCAATGGCAGTTCCGATTTGAAATTGCGTGGAACAGCTAACGAGCATATTCTAGTAAAAAACAAGATGTCTGTATTGAATACAACGGATTTTGCAGCCTTAAAAACAGAAAGCACTTTCCTTGAAAATGGAATTGCTGCAAGCACGAAAACGACTTTGGTGAAATAGAAAGAAAGATTTGCAGTACTATAAAAAAAGCGGCGGGAACTTCCCGTCGCTTTTTTCGTATAAGGGTTTATAAGTCGAACTTAATGCCCTGTGCCAATGGTAAATTGTTGGCGTAATTGATAGTATTCGTTTGACGACGCATATATGCTTTCCAGGCGTCAGAGCCACTTTCTCTGCCACCACCGGTTTCTTTTTCTCCACCAAAAGCACCCCCAATTTCTGCACCAGAGGTGCCAATATTTACGTTTGCAATGCCACAATCAGAGCCTGAAGCCGATAAAAACTGCTCAGCTTCTCTCAGGTTTAACGTCATGATGGCGGAAGATAGTCCCTGAGGAACTCCGTTCTGTAGGGCAATTGCCTCCTCCAATGTTTTATATTTGATCAGGTAGAGGATCGGGGCAAAAGTTTCTTCCTGCACAATTTCATAATGGTTTTCCACAGCTGCAACGCATGGTTTTACATAACAACCTGAACTATAGTTTTCGCCGGTAAGGACAGCCCCTTCAACTACAAATTGCGCGCCTTCTTTTTTCCCTTTTTCGATAGCTTCGCGGTACATATCTACTGCTGCGGTGTCAATAAGCGGACCTACGTGGTTGTGTTGGTCTAATGGATCACCAATTCTCAATTGTCCGTAAGCTTTGACCAATCTGTTTTTGAAATCTTCGTAAACGTCTTCGTGAATAATAAGCCTGCGGGTAGAAGTACAACGTTGTCCGGCAGTACCTACCGCGCCAAATACCGCTCCGATGATCGACATTTCCAGGTCCGCATCTTTGGAAATAATGATGGCATTGTTGCCGCCCAGCTCCAGAATACTTCTGCCAAATCTCCCAGCTACTGCGGTAGAAACGGTACGGCCAATGCGGGTAGATCCGGTAAAAGAAACCAATGGAATGCGCTTGTCGTTGTTGATCATATCGCCTACGGCATTGCCAATAAGTAAATTACTGATTCCTTCCGGCATGTCGTTGTCTTTCAGTACTTTTGCAATGATATGCTGACAAGCGATGGCACATAAAGGTGTTTTTGATGATGGTTTCCAGACGCAAACATTGCCACATACCCAGGCTAGTGCAGTGTTCCAACTCCATACAGCCACCGGGAAATTGAAGGCCGAAATGATACCTACGGTGCCCATCGGGTGCCATTGTTCATACATTCTATGGTTTGGCCTTTCTGAATGCATGGTTAAACCATACAGCTGACGAGAAAGTCCGACGGCAAAATCACAGATGTCAATCATTTCCTGCACCTCTCCAAAGCCTTCCTGTAAGCTTTTCCCCATTTCATACGAAACCAGAGTGCCTAAATCTTCTTTTGCCGCTCTTAAGGCATCGCCAAACTGGCGGACAATGTCGCCACGTTTTGGAGCAGGTAAGTTACGCCAGAATTGAAAAGCAGTTTCTGCGGTTTTCATGACACTTTCATAATCTTCTGCACTGGCCAGCTGGATGCTGGCAATTTTTTGGCCATCTACCGGCGAAAAGCTATCAATGGTTTTTGCATTAGCGGCTCCAGACCAGTGTTGTCCGGTGCTGTAGGCTGGGTTGACTTCCTGGATGCCCAGGTTTTTTAAAACAGTACTGATGTTTTTTTTCATTCGGCTTAGAGTTTATGAACGGTGATGCGAATCATCCTTAAAGGGATATATAGCTTTTACAACCGCTTTTTTAATATTTGGTTTCTTTTCTGACCTGAATTTTACAGGTTTTCATTTAAAGTTATGTTATTTTGTAGGATAATTCAGATCATTATCTCTATTGAAAAAGCATTCAACTCATTTCCCCCGAGGCTTTTGCTAAAAATAATACGAATAGTCTTGTAGGTTTCGGGTGTGTGGATGTTGAAAATTAATTAGTTTATGCAAATATTTAATTTGTAAACTTATATTGTGTTTTAAAAAATTGGTTCTGTTCTTTAATTATTAGCGACATGGAAGAGGAGTTTTTATTTGAGTTTAGTGATGATGCGCAACGTTCCGTAGAACGTTATGAGGAGATGATACGTAATGAGGATCAGTACTTTTTTGATGCGCATGCCTTTGAAAATATTATTGATTATTACATAGAGAAAAGTGACCCTGTTAAGGCACTTCAAGTAACCGATTATGCGGTAAATCAACACCCATATGCTGCCGTTTTTCTAGTGAAACAAGCACAGTTGTTTTTTGTAACAGACCAGATCGAAAGGGCTTTTCTTGCGCTGCAAAAAGCAGAAATGCTGGAAGCTTCGGAAGCAGAAATCTATATTTTAAGAGGGAATATTTACAATAGTCTGGAACGTTATCCTGAAGCTTTGGATAATTTTCAGATTGCTTTGGCTTTTGCCGAAACTACGGATGAGATCCTATTGCAAATTGCCTATGTATACCAGAATATGTTGGATTATGAACAAGCAATTGTTTACATCAAACGTAGCCTGGAACAGGATATGGAAAACAAGGACGGTTTATATGAATTGGCATTTTGTTACGATATTCTGGATAAACAGGAAGAAAGCATTAAGTTTTATCAGGAATATATTGATAATGATCCCTATTCTTATGCGGCATGGTATAACCTCGCCAATTCCTACCATAAATTAGACCTTTTTGAAAAGGCCATAGATGCCTATGATTATGCCATTTTAATTAAGGATAATTTTGCTTCTGCCTATTATAACAAAGGAAATGCACTGGTTCAATTAGACCGTTTTGCGGAAGCTATTGAAGTGTACAAACATACTTTTGAATACGAACCGCCTAATGCAGACACGTATTGCGCCATTGGGGAATGCTATGAAAAGCTGGATTTGATGGATGAAGCCCGCTCTTATTATAAGAAATCAGTGAAAATGGACGCCAAAATGGCCGATGCCTGGTTCGGAATCGGGGTAACCCTCAATTTCGAGGAACGCTATTTTGAATCGCTTCACTTTTACCGTAAAGCCTTAGAATTGGATGGCGAAAACCCAGACTTCTGGTTCGCTATGGCGGATGCTTTTTATAAACTCGGTCAAATCGAAGAATCCATCGAAGCTTACTATAAGGTATTAGAATTTAATCCGGTGGATATTGAAGCCTGGTTGGACTTCTCTACCGTGCTTTATGAGCAGGGAAGGCTGTTGGAAGCTGCAGAAACCATTTTAGACGGGATTAAGAATAATCCCGATGCAGCAGAGTTGTACTATAGAATGGTCGCCTATCTGTTCGCCCTTGGAGAGAAAAATGAAGCCCTTGCTTATTTGGAAACTGCATTGGTAACCGACCCGGATAAACATTATATTTTGTTCGAATATTTGCCGCAATTGCAAGATAATGGCTCAATAATCGAAGTCATTAACCGTTATGTTAAATAATGTTACCGTTTTTTATTAGATATACCTGATAAAAACTGTCCATTTTTTTTTCACCTTTGTGAGCAATATGAACTACCCATTAAATAATATACCCGAAAGATCAGTAAAGCCGCGCAATAAAGGAATTACAATGGTCATGGATAAAGGACTAAGCTTAAGGCAAACTGAAGATTTCATCGAAGTTGCCGGAGTACATACTGATATCGTAAAATTAGGCTGGGCAACTTCGTTTGTGACTCCTAATCTAAAAGAAAAGCTGGCCATTTACAGAGATGCAGGAATTCCTACCTATTTTGGAGGGACATTATTCGAAGCTTTTGCAATCCGTAATCAGTTTGATGACTATTGCAGAGTGCTGGATAAATATCAGATGGAATATGCTGAAGTATCTGATGGCTCAATTACCATTGAACACGACCTTAAATGTGAATTCATTAGGAAATTATCAAAACAGGTAACTGTGATTTCTGAAGTTGGATCTAAAGATGCTGCAAAGATTTTTGCTCCATACAAATGGATTAAACTGATGAATGCAGAACTGGAAGCCGGTTCCTGGAAAGTAATTGCTGAAGCCAGAGAAGGTGGAAATGTAGGCATCTATAGAGGTTCTGGTGAAGTAAGAGAAGGATTAGTTGATGAAATCCTGACTCAGATTCCTGAAGAAACCATCATCTGGGAAGCACCACAAAAAGAACAACAAGTTTGGTTTATTAAGTTGTTAGGTGCCAATGTAAATCTTGGAAATATTGCTCCTGCGGAAACTATTCCTTTGGAAACCATTCGTTTAGGATTAAGAGGTGATACTTTTGATCATTTTCTGAACATGGATAAATTGTAATCCTACATTTATACAAATGAAGAAATTTGGCCTTATCGGGTATCCTTTATCACATTCCTTTTCGAAAAAGCACTTTACCGAGAAATTTGTACAAGAGCAAATCGCAGATTGTGAGTATGAACTCTATCCAATTGAAAATATCAGTTCTTTTCCGGAACTGATCATTGCTGATGAAGAAATTTCTGGAATTAATGTAACCATCCCCCATAAACTGGGTGTGATGGCTTACCTGGATCAACTGGATGAAGCGGCAGCAGAGATTGGAGCAGTCAATTGTGTTGACATTCGCAGGGAGAACGGTAAGGCTGTCCTTAAAGGATACAATACTGATGCCTACGGATTTGAAGCTTCTTTACTTCCTTTTCTAAAAGAACACCATACTAAAGCCTTGGTTTTTGGTGATGGTGGTGCCGCAAAAGCGGTAAAATATGTGCTGAACAAATTGGGGATTTCTTTCTTAGTAGTGACAAGAAAACCAGCAGAAGGCACGATTTTATACGAGGCTGTGGATGAGAAAATGATGGAAGAATATACATTGTTGATCAATACGACACCTTTGGGAATGTCGCCCAACGTAGACAGCTGCCCAGAAATCCCTTATGAATCAATTACGGAAAAGCACCTGGCCTACGATCTGGTTTACAATCCTGAACTGACTAAATTTTTAGAGCAGAGTGCTGCGTCTGGTGCCGCCATTAAAAATGGGTTGGAAATGTTGTACCTTCAAGCCGAACGCTCCTGGTTCATTTGGAACTCCTGATATGAAAAGATTTTTCCCGGTCGGCCTTTTTGCGCTTTTACTCGCCTTTACCGCTTGTAACCAGGAAAAGGTATATGCACCAAAACCTAGAGGTTATTTTCATATCGATTTTCCTAAAAAAGCATACCAGACTTTTAATAGTGATTGTGCCTATTCTTTTGAATATCCGGTATACGCAAAAATGATTCCTGATAGCGGAAGAGATACACAGCCTTGCTGGTATAACCTGTCCTTTCCACAATTTAACGGTCGATTACACCTCACTTATTATGATGTATCTTCCAAAAAGGAGTATGAAGGACTGGTAGAAGATGCCAGAACCTTCGCTTTTAAACATACGGTGAAGGCCAATGCTATAGATCAAAAACTGATCAATTACCCGGAAAAGAAAGTTTATGGAGTATATTATGCAATAGAAGGGAATACGGCCTCTTCGGTACAGTTCTTTTTAACTGACAGTGCAAAACATTATTTCCGTGGCGCGTTATACTTTAATGAACGCCCGCAATACGATTCTATCCAACCCGTAGTGAATTTTATAAAGAAGGATATTGATCAAATGATCAGTACTTTCAAATGGAAAAATTAACATCTATTTTAAATCATATGATTAGTATCCAGCAGTTTGCTTTTAATCCATATCGTGAAAATACTTACGTTTTATTTGATGAGACTTTAGCCTGTGTGATCATTGATCCCGGAATGTCTGACGCAAATGAACAAAATCAACTGGTTCAGTTCATTAAAGAAAATAAGCTGAAACCGGTATTATTGTTAAATACGCATTGCCATATTGACCATGTATTGGGTAATAAGTTTGTGTATGACAACTGGAGTTTGAAACCTCAATTTCATGCTGGAGAGCTACCAATCTTACAGGCCATCCCTGGATATGCACCTCAAATGGGCTTCGATTATGAACTTTCTCCGGAGCCGGAAGTGTTTTTGGGAGAAACAGGAACTGTTAAGTTTGGAAATAGTCAGCTGGAACTGATTTTTGCACCAGGGCACTCGCCAGCACATTTATGTTTTTATGCTGCTGCTGATAACTTTTTGATTGGTGGTGATGTCTTGTTTTATACAAGTATTGGCCGTACCGATCTTCCTGGTGGAAACCATGCTCAATTAATCAATAGCATAAAGAATAACTTGTTTATATTGCCAAACGATTGCAGGGTTTACCCTGGCCACGGTCAGTTTACTACCATTGGCTTCGAGAAACAACACAATCCATTTTTACAGTCGTAACCAAATAAACAGTTGAATACAGCCTTTTACATAGCCCGCAGGTACCTTTTTGCTAAAAAATCGACCAATGCGATCAACATCATCTCTGCGATATCTGTGGTAGGTGTGTTCGTGGGAAGTGCTGCATTGATTATTATTTTATCAGCTTTTAATGGCCTTGGAGAAATGGTGTTGAAAATGTTCAATACCATGACGCCCCAGTTGGTGATTGTCCCTGCTAAAGGGAAAACATTTGAGCCAAATACGGCTTATTTCAGCCAATTGAAAAAGGCAGATGGGATTTATTCCTATGTAGAGGTGTTGTCGGAAAATGCTTTGCTGAAATACAACGATAAACAAAGTGTAGGCCTGATTAAGGGAGTAAGCCCTGATTATCTCAAGAATAAAAGCCTGGATAGTACCATTATCGATGGACATTTCATGCTCGACAATGCGAGTGGCCATTATGCGGTAATTGGTTCTGCAATTCAGAATTTTCTGGTAGTCAATACCACTGATCCATTTAATCCTTTACAAGTATATTCTCCTAAAAAAGGAAAAAGAGTCAGCTCTATCAATCCCGGGGATAATTTTACAGTATTGACTATTCCCGTATCCGGGGTTTTCGAAGTTCAGCAGGATTTTGATAATGTAGCCATCGTGCCATTGGATTTTGCCCGTCAGCTTTTGGCTGAACCCAGCAAAATTTCTTCCATAGAACTACTTTTAAATCCTGGCGTAGATGCCGAAGAATTTAAGGAAGGAATAGAAAAAGAAATAGGCACGCAATTCATTGTAAAAGATCGTATTGAGCAGAATTCTGCGCTGCATAGCATCCTTGGGAGTGAAAAATGGGCGGTATATATCATCCTTACTTTTATCTTAATAATCGCTATCTTTAATATAATTGGGTCATTAACAATGTTGGTGATAGACAAATTGAAGGATATTTCCGTTCTAAGTAGTCTGGGGGCAGGAAAAAAACTGATCAAGCGGATCTTCTTGCTAGAAGGAATGATGATCACCATGACCGGCTGTATTTTAGGCTTGTTGGTAGGATTGATCTTCTGTCTTGTACAGCAGAAATTTGGCCTGATTAAGATGTCGCAAGATAATCCGATGATCTCCAATGCCTATCCGATTGGCCTGAAATGGACGGATTTTTTATTAGTATTTTTAACAGTGACGGTGTTCTCTTTTATGGCATCAGCTTTGTCGTCTAATCTGAGTGTCAAGAAAATTGACCATTTAAATCAAGATCTTTAACATCATGAATATATCTATCAAATCATTACCCTTATTACTGCTCTTATCAGTTGTTGTTCTGGCCTGTAATACCAAACCAGCGTCTGTTGAAAAGAATAATATCAGGGTGATTAAAGGCTTGTATAGCTATGGTCCGGAGATCAAATCTTTTACGGATTGTGAAGAGGGGAATGAGTATTGGGTAGCAGATAGTGCGAAAACACTGGAGTTAGCCTACAGTAATTTCAACTTCGAAAAACCATATGAACCGGTATACATTGAAGTAGAATGCCATATGATCAAATCTGACAGCTTAATCATTGCAGCAGACTTTGATTCTACGATGGTGGTGACTAAGTTATTAAAGATTACAAAGGAAATTCCTGACGGGCCTTGTAACTAAGGCCCGATCATTAGGATAACTTAAGGAATAAGATAAAGGTCTTTTTTGATAGGTTCGATCAAGCCTTTTTCCTGTGCCATCTGAAATAAAACATCAATTGCCTTACGGCCTTCTGTACCTAAATCAATGGAGTATTTGTTGACATAGAGGTCTATGTGCTTGTACATCACCTCTTCGCTCATTTCCTGAGCATACTGTTTGATGAATGCTATGCCGGATTTAGGATTCGCAAAAGCAAACTCTACAGACTTACGTAAAACTCTGTTTACTTTTTCTTTGGTTTCCTGATCCAGGTTTCTATTGATCACAATTCCTCCTAATGGGATGGCACAGCCAGTTTGCTGCTCCCAGTAATTCCCAAGATCCATCACTTTGTGTAAGCCCTTGTCCATATAGGTGAATCTGTTTTCATGGATAATCAATCCAAGATCAATCTGATCTGTTAAAAGAGAATTTTCTATCGCTGAGAAAACCATTTCCTGTTTTTGTACCAGATGGGGAAAAGCGATGCCCAACAGGAAGTTAGCGGTAGTATATTTTCCTGGGATACCTACACGAAGGTCTGCGCCAATGTGATCCGGATGATTGGCCAGGTATTCATTTTTAGCGATCAGCAAGGGTCCAACGCCAAAACCTAAAGCACTTCCTGCATCTAATAGCGCATATTGCTCATAGACATAGGCAAAAGCATGAAAGCTCAGTTTAGTGATGTCCAATTCTCCTTTCATCGCCTTTTGATTCAGGGTTTCCACATCATCAAATGACACTTTGAAATCCAATCCTTCCGTATCAATTTTATGATGAATTAGGGCGTCAAAGATAAATGTGTCATTCGGGCAAGGGGAAAATCCAAGGCTTAAGGTCATTGCAGTATAATTTTTTCGGTTTGAAATGAATCGAGATGATTAGATATCGACCTTTCAAAGGTAATTAACTCTATAAAGGGAATGGTTAGCTGTTTGTCAAAAATCCAATCGCCCATTCATTCAGCTGCTTGATCGCAAGGCCGATTTTCCAGCTTTCGCGGTTTCTGGGTTCTACATAATTGGAGATGCTTCTGATCTGCAGACAAGGGATGCCTGCCTGTTCACAGCTATAGAGTACAGCAGCTCCCTCCATGCTTTCGGTAATGGGATGTAAACGGTTTTTAACCGCTTTAATGCTTTCTGCACTGCCATGAACGGTGTTTACGGTAATGCCTTTAACCTTCCTAAGCTCAGATAGAGAAGGGTGAAGCAGGTTATTATAAGCCCGGTAACTGCTTTTTCCGAAGCCCAGGTCATCGATAGTAAGAAATTGCTCCTGATCTTCCGCGCCAAGCTCGGAAAAATCATCCGACACTACATTCAATACCGTTCCTAAGGCGATTTCTGGATTAAAAGAGCCGGCAATTCCGAGGTTGAGTACCAAATGATATCGATCAGATAACTGCTTCCCTAGTGCAAAGGCGGTAGCCGTCATTCCTACACCGGTGATCAGCACATCAAACTTTTCTGTTTTCATCAATGCGTCCCCGGATAACCGGAAGTGTTCGGTCAATAAAGAGATTTCCGCATTTGTTGCCGCTACTAAAAGAATCTTCATAAAGTCTAAGTTAGAGATTAAACCTTTCTACTTTAAGCTTTCTGCGTATATTTGTCAACAATATAACAGAGAATGATATACATAACCAGAAAAGCATCATTTAACGCTGCGCATAAATTGTCGAGACCGGATTGGTCTGAAGATAAAAACACAGAAGTTTACGGAAAATGTGCCAATCCAAATTGGCATGGACACAACTATCAGTTGTATGTGACTGTTAAAGGGGAAATAAACCCAGAAACGGGGTTTCTTGTAGATCTGAAATGGTTGAAAGACATCACCAACACTCAGGTAGTTGATAAAATCGACCACAGAAACCTGAATCTTGATGTAGATTTCATGAAAGGCAAGCTGGCTTCAACAGAAAACCTGGCGATCGCCATTTGGGAAGAACTGTTACCTTTTATTAAAGAATCTGGAGCAGAACTTCACTGCATCAAAATTTACGAAACTGAAAACAACTTTGTCGAGTACTTCGGCTAATCCATCAGATATGAACAATCACACAGATCATTTAGATGAAACTGAAGACGGTTACATCAAAATAGACCGTTATAACGAAGATAAAATTTCGGCAGTAGCGAATCATTATACAGATATTTTAGCCCAATTGGGCGAAGACCCAAGTCGTGAGGGACTAGTGAAAACGCCTGAGCGTGTAGCAAAAGCCTTACAATACCTGACTCATGGTTACGACCTGGATCCGGCTTCGATCCTTAAAGGCGCAATGTTCAAAGAAGACTATAGCCAGATGGTGGTAGTGAAAGATATTGAAGTATTTTCAATGTGTGAACACCACATGCTTCCTTTCTTTGGAAAAGCTCATGTGGCCTATATTCCGAACGGTCATATTGTTGGATTGAGTAAAATCCCAAGAATTGTTGATGCATTTGCACGTCGCCTACAAGTACAGGAGCGTTTAACAAATGAAATCAGAGACTGTATTCAGGAAACGTTAAACCCACTGGGCGTAGCAGTTGTGATTGAATGCAAGCATTTATGTATGGCAATGAGGGGAATTCAGAAGCAAAATTCTGTAACTACTACCTCTGCTTTTACAGGAGAATTTGCAAAAGATACAACAAGGGCAGAGTTTTTGAGGTTAATCACTGCCAACTTACACTAAACATAGCATACTAAGCATAAAAATGAAAGCATATATATTTCCAGGACAAGGCGCTCAGTTTTCGGGCATGGGTAAAGAATTGTACGAAAATGAAATCGCTAAAGAACTGTTTGAAAAGGCAAACGAAATTATCGGTTTCCGCATTAGCGACATCATGTTCTCCGGAACGGATGAAGAATTAAAGGAAACAAAAGTAACTCAGCCAGCTATTTTTCTTCACTCTGTGATTTTGGCAAAAACATTAGGCGCAGATTTCAAACCTGATATGGTTGCAGGACACTCTTTAGGAGAGTTCTCCGCATTGGTAGCAGCTAACGCACTTTCTTTTGAAGATGGACTAAGATTGGTGATTGCAAGAGCAAATGCGATGCAGAAAGCCTGTGAATTACAACCATCTACAATGGCAGCAATTTTAGGCCTTGCGGATGAAGTTGTAGAGAAAATCTGTGAAGAGATTGATGAGGTAGTCGTAGCAGCAAATTATAACTGCCCAGGACAAATCGTGATCTCTGGTAGCATTGAAGGAGTGGATATCGCGTGTCAGAAGTTAACTGAAGCAGGTGCTAAACGTGCTTTAAAGCTAAATGTAGGTGGTGCTTTCCACTCTCCATTAATGGAGCCAGCAAGGGTAGAACTACAGGAAGCAATTGAAAATGTAACCGTACTTTCTCCGGTATGTCCGATTTATCAAAATGTGGACCCGGTTCCAAATACTGATCCTGCAAAGATCAAAGCAAACTTAATTACGCAGTTAACTGGTGCAGTAAAATGGACGCAAACGCTTGAGCGCATGATCGCCGATGGCGCCAGTGAATTTATAGAAGTGGGTCCCGGCAATGTATTACAAGGCCTGGTTAAAAAAGTGAATAGAGCCTTCCCAACAAGCTCTGCAACTACCACAGCTAAGGTTTAACGTGAGCATCGCGGGTAAAATCAGATTTTTATTGTTGATACTTGGGGCCTGCTGTATCGGTACGGCCCTATCTTTAAAAAATACGATCAGCAAGAAAGATCTGCTTACCCATGAGGCGGCAGAACTTCAGGAAAATCTGAGTGATAAAGAGAGTATTGTTTATGATTTTCTCTCCGATCCAACAAGGCTTGAGCAGGCGAAGCAATTCGACCTCAATGAAAAGTATGCCTTAGATTTCATTAATCTCTACCCTAAGCAGGGGATCAACCTGTTGGTTTATGAAAAAACCGATTTAAAATTCTGGAGTTCCTTCAGTGCCTTTCCCTCCAGTCTGGAAGCAATAAGTGAGGGTTCATCCTTTGTTCAGTTACCAAATGGCTGGTATGAAGTGGTTCGGAAAACGACGGGAAATTATGCCCTGGTCTTCCTCATCGAAGTGATCGACCAATATAATATTCAAAACCAATACCTGCGAAACGACCTTTCGCCCTATCTCTTACCTTCTAATTCATTGTCGCTGGCCTCCTTTACGGATACAGACGTTTATGGCATCAATAATTTTGATGGTAAACTGCTGTTTGAAGTAAAGCTTAAGCCCGGATATACCAAGAGCATTTATTCGAAAATAGAGGTTTGGCTCTGGGCAATTGGCCTGTTTAGCATCTGCCTTTTCTTCAACTCCTTCTGTGTATGGATTGCGAAAAAAGGCCGACTGCTCTCTGCAACTTTACTTTTAACCTTATTTTTTGCAGTTTTAAGGATCACCGATCTGGAGTATGGCTGGTTCAATCAACAGTTTGAGCTCTTGATCTTTAGTCCAACAATTTACGCAGAGAGTTTCTTTTTGCCTTCTTTGGGGGATTTTCTACTCAATGTATTCGCCATTACATGGGTCGTTTATTTTATCTATAAACACAGGAATGAATACCGTCTGCCTACTTCGCTAAACCAGAGTAAAGTGGCTGGATGGGTGTTTTATTTGGTTTTATTGGTATTCTTTGGGTTCATGGCCCTGATCAGTGATCAGGTTTTCTTTGGGCTGATCATTAACTCAAAGATCAATTTCGATATAACTAATATTATCAATCTGGGCTGGGTAAGTTGGGTCAGTATTGTTATTTTATGTTTGGTATGGTTCAATATTTACCTGGTCATTACCATATTGTTAGAATTAAGTAAAACCTTAAATGTGACAAATAAGGAGCGTTTAATCTTGTTTTTACTTGCTTTTTCGGGCTATCTGGGGTATCGGCTTAGTACTGATTTTAGTATCTTCTTTGTGGTATATGCCTTGTTTATCCTCATCGTAGGTTGGAATGTCTTTCTTAAAGACAATAAGTTCTCTATAGGTATATTTACGGCGATATTTTTCTGTCTGGCATTCATGTCTTCGATTAAATACTTGAAATTTATCGACATCAAAGAGCGGAATAAAAGACTCACGATTGCCCAGAAATTGGAATCCACAGACGATCCGAAAATAATTAGTGCCATCGAGAGTCTGGAAGTAGGGATTTACACCGATAGCTTTGTTGCGGATTATTTTAAACAGCCTAGTTCAAGAAGATCGGATCTTTTACAAAGACACATTAACAAACAATTTCTAGGAGGATATCTCTCCAAGTTTGAGTACAATATTTACGAATACAATAGCCAGGATTCATCCTTAAATGAGCAAGGTGTTCCTTTGAGTTATTATAAGAAACTGGTTCAAGCCGGTTCTATAAAAGCCTCGGAATCGAATTTCTTTTATCGATTGAACGATACTTTCGGGTATCAGAATTATTTCGGAATCATCCCTATTTTTCAGGACAATCATATTTTGGGCACACTCGTGATTGAATTGAAATCTCAGCAATACAATTACAACAGTCAGTTGCCGGATATCCTGATCGATCGTAAAAATAAGAGTGAGGATGATTATAGTAATTATTCTTTTGCCTTTTATAGCTATGGTAAATTGGTCAACCAATCTGGCCCATATACTTACAAGCTCTCTGGTTTGGATTTTAAAGCAGAGCCTAGAAAGCCTCAGACGATCAGAGACAGCCTCGGATATACTCATGTAGTGTATATGCCCATCGCATCTAAAATGATCGTTGTGAGCAAGGAAAAGGTGTCTTATGTAGCGCGTCTGGCTACCTTGTCTTTCTTCTTTTTAGTATTTATTATTTTTTCAGTTACGCTATACGCCCTAATCTGGGTATTAAGAAATATTGATGAAAGCTGGGGAGGCTGGTTTAATATCAACAGATCTTTGATGATCAATGCAAATAAGATCCTCTATAAAACCAGAATTCAGTTTTCTATTGTACTTTCTGTGGTGGCCACATTGGTGATTGTTGGTTGGACTACCTATTTCTATATCAGAGATGAGTACCGCAGACAGCAGGAAGATTACATACAGGATAAAATAAGAAAAGTTCAGCTCTCTTATGAGAAGCGTATATTTTCTACTGGACTGCCTGCAACGAATGAAGAATCTATCCGTTTTTTCAATGAGTTTGCTGATGTGAACGGAGCTTATCTGAATCTATTTGATGCGAATGGTAACCTACTGTTTACTTCCTTGTCCAGGATTTATGATTTCGGAATCATAGGACGGAAGATGGGGGCGAAGGCTTACGTTTACCTCAATCAAATGCAACGGTCGGAATATATTAATCCGGATGAGCGTATAGGTGATTTTAGTTATTCTTCAGCTTATGCGCCGATTCGCAATTCGATGAACGAAACGGTGGCTTACATCGGACTACCTTATTATGCGAATGAAGCCGATTATCAACGAAAAATCGGACTTTATATCAATACTTTGATTAATATTTATGCACTGGTATTTGTCGCCATCGGTATCCTGGCGGTGTTTCTTGCCAATCAGATTACAAGTCCGCTGACTTTTATTCAGGAAAGCATTCGAAAAACCAAACTTGGTCAGAAAAATCAGCCGATTCAATGGTCGAGGCATGATGAGATTGGCTCCCTAATTCGGGAATACAATAAAATGATTGCCGCATTGGAAGAAAGCGCCGCTAAACTTGCACGTTCCGAAAGGGAGATTGCCTGGCGGGAGATGGCCAAGCAGGTGGCTCATGAGATTAAAAATCCGCTAACTCCATTAAAATTAGGAGTGCAATTGCTGGAAAAATCATGGAAAGAGAAGGATCCTAATTTTGAAAAGAAGTTTGAAAGGTTTAACAAATCGTTTATAGAACAAATAGATAGCTTGGCTTCGATCGCTTCGGAGTTCTCGAATTTCGCGAAAATGCCAGACACCAAATTGGAGAAATTGCGTTTACTGCCTATTATTCAACAGGCTAGAGATGTGTTTACAAATACACAAAATGTAGAAATCTATATATTTAACCATACTACTGTGGAAGTCATGATTCTTGGCGATAAGGATCAACTGTTGCGTACTTTTAACAACCTGCTCAAAAATGCTATTGAAGCTGCCAGCCCGGATGCGAGATGCGTTATTAAAGTGAATGTGATGAATGACGAAGAGAATGTGTTTGTAGAGGTAGAAGACAATGGTAAGGGGATCGACCAGGATCAGCAGGATAAGATCTTTGTACCGAACTTTACGACCAAATCATCCGGAACAGGTCTAGGGCTGGCCTTTGTAAAACAAGCAGTAGAAAACGCTGGTGGAACGGTTTCCTTTAAGTCCTTTTCAGATGTAGGAACTACATTTTACCTGAGTTTCCCACTCTCGTAATTCCATTATATTAAGTTGACTATTGGCTATCTTAAATCAATTGCTGCTTTGCCCATTGTAAAGCCATCAGCATATAGAATCACAGAATAGGTGCCCTTAATGAAGGGGTTGGGATTAATCCAATCCATTTTATAAACGGTATTGTCGTCGTTGTAAGAGATGGAAGTCGAAGAGGTGTATTGCATTTGTTCACCGTCTGCTTCAAACAGGTTCTCGCCATTGGCAATCAGATTTCCTGCTGGATCAAACACCCGTAAATATATTTTATGGTAATCTTTTAGCGCCAGAGGGTTAGGGGCTATGTTGAAACTGATGCTTAATTTTTTAGCAGAACTCGCTTTGGTAACTTCAATGTTTTTACCGCTGTTTTTAACCTTATAGGCCACAATAGACACATTTCCGGCTTTTAAAGCTGCACCGGTTTTTACTTTTGCTTTTAGTTCAGTGTTCTTCCTTTCCAGATCCTCGGCTTTTTGAGTGGCGCTATACGCAAACTCCTTTAAGCTATCTCGTTGTGTTCGTAAATATGCGTTCTCTTTTTCCAGGCGAATGATTTCATCGCTATAGTTTTTAACAAATTCACGTAGCTCTTTGACCTCTTTTTGGGCAGTATTGAGGTCACCTTGGGTCAGTTTTCCATTTTGAAGGGCCAGTTTTAATTCCGCAATTTTTGCTCTGGCGAGTTTTTGCTCTTCCTGTAACTTATCAGTTAAAGTAACATTGAGTGCGTTTACTTTATCCAGTTCCGCTTCGATCTTCTCTACTTCAAGCTTTAGTCTGTCTTTTTCTGTATTTACGGTTACAAAGCGTTGGCTTTGATGTCGGTCTTTTAAGTATAGGTAAGCATTGGTGCCTAGAAGGGCTAAAATGACCACAATCAGAAAATAGATCTTATTGCGGTCTCCTTTATTTACCATCTCATTTTGGTCTGACATTTCTTGAATTCTTCTCTAAATGTGTTTAAAACGCGAACATAATATAAAAATATAGGAAATAGTAAAAAAAACAGGCTATTTGTATGAGACTTTAAAAAAAATCGTTTACTTGCTAAGATCTCGGGTTGGTAGCGTCTACCAGAGTACACAAAGGAAACTAATTTATTCAGTACAAATTATATAAAATGTTTAAAAATACTATCTATGCGCTATTGTTTCTAATAGCGGTAACTCCATTTCTATCTCTCGCACAAAGCACATCAAAAATTGCTCCAAAAAGAGAGTTTCGGGGGGTATGGGTGGCTACCGTAGCAAATATTGACTGGCCATCTAAGCCGGGTTTAAGTATGGATCAGCAGAAGCAGGAATTAATCGGACTTTTGGAGATGCACAAGGCAAATGGGATGAATGCGATTATGTTACAGGTAAGACCTGCGGCGGATGCATTTTATGCCAAATCAAGGGAACCCTGGAGCCAATGGTTAACTGGCAAACAAGGGCTTTCTCCAGGACCTAATTATGACCCATTAGCTTTTGCGATTAAAGAAGCGCACCAACGCGGAATGGAGCTGCATGCCTGGTTCAATCCATACCGTGCGACAACTAGTCCGAGCACGATAGTGAGTGAGGATCATATGACTAAAAAGCGCCCGGAATGGTTTTTTACTTACGGTGGCAAGAAGCAATTTGATCCTGGAATCCCAGCAGTAAGGGATTATATCATTCAGGTGATTCTGGATGTGGTGAAAGGATATGATGTTGACGGAATCCATTTTGACGATTACTTTTATCCCTATAAAATAGCCGGCCAAAAGATCAATGACGAGGCTACATTTGGGAAATATCCAAATGGATTTACCAATATCAATGATTGGAGAAGGAACAATGTTGACTTACTGATTGAGCAATTGGACGATAGCATCCATTACCATAAGAAGTATGTTAAGTTTGGCGTAAGTCCTTTTGGAATCTGGAAAAATGACAATGAAGATGTACTGGGATCTGCTACCCGAGGATTGTCTAATTTTCATGAACTATTTGCCGACTCCAGAAGATGGGTAAAAGAAGGATGGGTGGATTATATCAATCCGCAGATCTATTTCAGTTTTACGCGTAAAGTGGCCCCTTTTGCTACTTTGGTGGATTGGTGGAGCAATAATACTTACGGCAGGCACCTTTATATTGGTCAGGGAGCTTATCTGGTCAATCAAAAGATGGAAGCCGCATGGAGATTACCTGCGCAGGTACCAGATCAAATCAGGTATCTACGCCAAAACAATCGCGTTCAGGGGAGTGTGTTTTTTAGCTCAAAATCGTTTTCTACGGTAGCACGTGCCGTTGGGGATTCCTTAAGAAACGACTTGTATAAGTATCCTGCATTGCCTCCTCAGATGCCATGGCTGGATGATGTAGTGCCTAATACACCACAGGAACTTAGCGCCGAAGCGAAACATGACGGGGTACACCTGAGATGGGAGAAACCTACGCTGGCCAGTGATGGAGAAACTGCATCGGGATATGTGATTTACCGTTTCAATGAAGGAGCAAAGGTGGATGTATTAGATGCCAGGAATATCCTTAGAATTAGTTTCGAGAATTACACTTCCTTTATTGATACGACTGTAGAGAAAGGGAAAAGATATACTTATCTGGTTACTGCATTAGACCGGTTAAAAAATGAGAGCGAAGCTAGTAACCCTGTCGGTATTGAAACGGTTGCATTGGTTAAACTTGATAATTAGTACGTTATCTGATAAATAAAAATGGCCTGATGTGTAAAAACATCAGGCCATTTTTGTGTCCGGGCTAACGGCTTATTTTTGTGGAAGCAGCACGAAACGCAGGTAATTGTTTTCGTTCAGGTATTTGTTTGCCGCAGCTTTTGTGCTTTCAACAGTTACTTGTTCCAATAATTTAGGCTGACGTAATACTAAATCAAGTGGCTCTCCATTTTTAATGCAGCTGGCCAGGTAACTTACCCAGAAACCATTGTTTCTAAGACTAAGTTCCATCTGACGTTGTTCTTCCGATTTAAATTTCGCTAGATCATCTGTCGATGCACCACTTTGTTTGATCTTATTTACTTCATCTAATGACGCAGCAATCAGCTTCTCAACATTTGCAGGAGCGCAGCTAAATGAAATGGTGAAATAATAGTGTGGATTAGGGTCTTTGCTCATGCTAAGGCTTACATTCGGACTATATACACCACTTTCTTTCTCTCTCAAACGTTCCAGAATTTTGATTTTTAAAGCTTCGTTTAAGGCATCTAGCTGAACGTTGTTTTCTTGTGAGAAATCGTAATCTCCATGTAAATACAACTGTACTGCTGCTTTATCCTCTAATCCTTTATAAACAGTCTTGCTAACTTTCCCTACCGGAGGTTTAACACCATTGTCAGCGAAGTTTTGTTTTTTACCTGTAGTAGGTAGACTTGCAATGTAAGTTTCAATAAAAGGCTTAATGGTATTTAAATCAAAGGCACCAACAATCACAAAAGTTTGTTCTCCAAGATCTGCAAAGCGGTCTTTGTAGAAAGCATAAGCTTTATCCAAAGAAATTTTATCTAGATCTGATAAGTTCATTGGCATTCCACGCTCGTGGTAAGAAGACAACACTGCTTGAACAGTATCTGCGAATACGCTACTAGGACTTGCATTTTTATTCCCTAGAATCACTTTATAATCGCTGATGTTTTTCTTGAAAATCTCCTCATCTTTTCTAGGTTTGGTCGCATAAGCGTATACCAATTGGAAGGCTGTTTCTAAATCTTTAGGAGAAGCGCTACCATTAAAACCTTGATAAAGGTCGCTCACATAGGCATTTGCCGAACCGGTATTCCCTGCAAGCAATTTATCCAGGTTAGAAGGATTAAATTCTCCAACACCACTTTCTGGAATTAAACTTACCATCTCTGCTGAACGGAAGTCTTGATTACTGGCTAAAGAAGTTCCTCCTTTGGAGAATGAACTGAAAACAATTTGATCATTTTTGAAGTCTGTAGGCTTCAATAACACTTTTATTCCATTGCTCAGCGTCAATTCAGTAACGCCTACGGCATCAATTTTCTTTTCTGCAACGATCTTCCCTGCTACTGGTTTTTTATCCAACAGCGGCTTGTTGATTGATTTGTCTACGTAAGGAGTAACTCCATTTCCTGCATTTTTTAACGTGGCCAATAATTGCGCTTCTGTAGGCAATGTGGCTTTGTCTTTTTCTGGTGCCTGTACCAGGATAATCTGATTATCTTTCGTGATCAGGGTTTTTGCAAGGGCATTCAGCTCAGCAAGATTGATCTCTTCCAGTGTCTTTTTGGTAAGGTCATAAGCATATTCTGTAGAAGCAATACTACTTCCTTCCAGGAAGTTGTTTAGGTATTTTTGAACAAAACTGGCCGAAGCAGTTTTATCTTTTTCTTTCAGGCGTTTCTCATTGCCGGCACTAATGTTTTTCTTGGCAATTTCTAACTCTGAAGGAAGAAATCCGAATTTGCTCATTCTTTCATTTTCTGCTAATCCTGCGGTAAGGGCTTTTTCCAGCGCAGCTCCGGAGCTGGCTACCACTACTGTTTGGAAGGCATTGATGTTAGGTACTAATCCACCTTGGAATGGCCCAAAACCTGATTGTGCAAACAAAAATGGGGCATTACCTTTTTGTGTAATCTCCTGTAAACGGGCAGTTAACATGCTATTGATCATGGAGTACATCAAACTCTTTTTAAAGTCTGCGGTAGTTTTTACTACACCACCACGTTGTTTATACATGATTTGTGCAACATTATAAGGCTGCTCAGGATCTGTGATTACTTTTACCAATGGAGCTGCATTGTCAGGCAGGTCATAAGCCAAACGTGGTCTTGGATTGGTTGGATTCGTTAGATCTGAGAAATTCTGTTTAATCAGTTGTTCTACTTCATTCACATCAAAATCACCTACTGCGATGACTGCCTGTAAGTTTGGTCTGTACCAATCTTTATAGAAATTGCGGATTTTATCGTGTGTAAAAGTTTGCAGTAAATCTACTTTACCAATTGGCAGGCGGTTTTCGTAGCGAGATCCTTTCAGGATGATTGGTAACATCTGCTTTTGCATCCTTTCTTGTGCATTTTTTCCGCGCTGGCGATCCTCTTCGACGATGACCCCACGTTCTTTATCAATTTCTTCGCCATCCATGCTGATTTTTCCTGCCCAGTTTGCCAGAATTTTAAAGCCTGACTTGAATACTGCAGCACTATCCGTAGGAATTGGCAATTGATATACTGTTTGGTTGAAACTGGTATAGGCGTTTAAGTCGGCACCAAAACGAACACCTGCTTTTTGCAGGTAATTGATCATATCATTTTTAGGGAAATCTTTGGATCCGTTAAAGGCCATGTGTTCCGTAAAATGGGCTAATCCTTGTTGGTCATCGTTCTCCATTAGGGATCCGATTCTCGTGGCCAGATATAATTCTGCCCTGTTTTTAGGCTCTGTATTTTTTCTTATATAATAGGTTAGTCCGTTTGGAAGCTTACCTATTTTAACGTTTGGATCATTTGGAATGAGTTGACCGTTCGTTTTTTTTGCTGCAGTTGAGCTACTGACTTTTGTACTATTTGTCTTTTTCTGCGCATATCCGGGGCTATATATCACCAATTGGGTGACAAGTCCTATCGCAAGAATATAAATGTTTTTCTTCATGTAGTTTGTTAATAAGTTAGACTAAATTATAGTTTTATAATGAATTTATGTTAAATGTCAGCAAAGAATTTCCAATCAGAATAAAGCGTAGATGATAGCTTATATCATTGTCCAACTGATTTAGAGCAAAAAAATGTGTTTGTAGTGCATTTGAATTGCTAGAACATAAAAAAACCGCTAAGCAATAAAGCTTAGCGGTTTCTAAATTATTTATAAAACGGACTAGAAGTGGTAACGAACAAATGCTTCCATTGCTTCGTATTCTGCTAATCCAAGGTTGTCATAAGCTTCAGCAGTTTCTCTGTTTCTGTCTTCAGCTCTAACCCAGAATTCTCTTGAGTCATCACCAGGGAAAACCGCGCGATCTTTTTGCGATTGGTGTTTGAAAATAGCGAATTTCTTTTTCTCTACTTCTTGTGGACTCAATGGCACAGCCATTTCGATCTCATAAGTATCAAACTCTAACCATGCCCCACGGTATAACCATAACCAGCAGTCTTTAACCCAGCTTTCAGTTTTTGCTAGTCTTTGTAATGCTGATAAAATGATATTGAAACATACGATGTGTGTACCATGTGGATCTTCAAAATCTCCTGCAGCAAATACTTGCTCTGGTTTGATTTTTTGTAAAAGCTCCATCGTCAATTCGATATCTCTTTCAGTAACGGGATTCTTTTTAGTTTTTCCACTTTCGTAGAAAGGAAGTGCCATGAAATGGATATGGTCATCATCTAAACCACAGAACCTTGCACCGGCAATTGCTTCTCCTTTTCTAATCAATCCTTTAACAGACTGTAGTTCTGGAGTATCTACCTGATTAGGTTGTTTGGTTTCTATAAAGCTGCGGATATCCTGATAGATATCTTTCATACCTTGTTGAGGCATTCCCATTTTTTCTGAGAAGTCGATATTAAATTCTACGAAACGTAGCGCATCATCATCCCAAACAGCAGTATTACCTGAAGTTTGGTAAGCCACATGCACATCATGTTTCTGGTCAACCAAACGAATGAAAGTACCACCCATAGAGATAACATCGTCATCAGGGTGTGGAGAGAAAATTACCACACGTTTGTTAGCTGGTTCCGCACGCTCTGGTCTTTGAGAATCATCTGCGTTTGGTTTACCACCTGGCCATCCAGTGATGGTGTGTTGTAATTTGTTGAAAATATGAATATTGATATTATATACCGGACCTTGTTCCACTGCAAGCTGAGCCATGCCGTGGTTGTTATAGTCGTCTTCAGTCAGTTTTAAAATTGGCTTACTTAGTGTATTTGACAACCAGATTACTGCTTTTCTGGTCATTACTTCATCCCAGATGCAATCTTTTACCAACCAAGGTGTATCAAAACGTGTCAATAAAGAAGCTGCATCCTGATCAAGAATAAATTCTACATGTTCAGATAATTGCAGGTAAGTAGCAGGAACTTCACTTGAAATTTCACCTTCTACTGCTTTTTTAATGATGGAAGCTTTCTTTTTATTCCAGGCCATAAGAATGATCTCACGGGCTTTGAAAATGGTACCGATACCCATGGTAATCGCTTTTGTAGGAACAAAAGATTTACCACCGAAATCACGGGCTGCATCTCTTCTGGTCAAATCATCTAGCGTTACTAAACGGGTTCCTGAGTTTGGCGCAGAACCAGGCTCATTGAAACCAATGTGACCTGTACGACCGATACCCAGAATCTGGATGTCTAAACCACCAACTTCAGTGATTTTTTTCTCGTAGGCTAGACAGAAAGCAGGAATTTCTTCCAGTTTTAATGTCCCGTCAGGAATGTTTACGTTTTCTTTTTCAATGTCAATATGATCAAATAAATGATCATTCATGAAGGATACATAGCTCTGTGCAGCATCAGGCTGCATAGGATAGTACTCGTCAAGGTTGAATGTGATTACATTTTTAAAGCTCAAACCTTCTTCCTTATGCATTCTAACTAATTCCGCGTACACCGCAATTGGTGTAGCTCCGGTAGCTAGGCCTAAGACAGCCTTGGAATTGTTCTTTTGTTTTTCTTTAATAAGGTCCCCGATGCGGTGAGCAACACTTAAAGATGCTGCTGTAGGATTTTCAAAGACAGAAACGGGCAGTTTTTCAAAACGCGTTTCTTCCAGAAGATTTAATCTTGCCATTTAATTGTTCTTAAATTTTGTACGGAGCAGTAAATATAGGGACTCTGTCGACTTAATCCAAATTTTTAACTCTGCTCTGGTTTTTGTTTTAAAATGGCAATCAAAATGAATGTTTTTTGCAAAATTGTTAGTTATTTCCGCCATTTCGGCTGATTTTTTATGAAATCCCTTGGAACAATTGATTTTAGCTTATTTTAGTGTCCAAGAAAAAAGCTTTATGAATTCAAACTGGAAACAACTCTTCGAAATACTGCATAAACCGGAGCGCCTGATTATCGGATTGATGTCCGGAACATCTTTAGATGGCTTGGATATCGCACTTTGCGCGGTAAATGGAAGTGGCCCAGCGACAAAGCTAAAAGTCTTAGAGTTTACGACGGTTCCTTATAGCATAGAATTTAAGCGGGAAGTCAAGGCGATTTTTTCCAGAAGGGATGCTGATTTGCAAATGGTGTGTTTGATGAATGAAAAAATTGCCTTGCAGCATGCTGAGCTGATTCTGGATACCTTGGAAACCTGGGGAAGAATACCCGCAGAAATTGATGTAATCGCAAGTCATGGGCAAACGATTTTCCATGCTCCATTAGCATTGCATGGCATACCGGATTATCCAAATGCTACGCTTCAAATTGGTGATGGCGACCATATTGCTGTAAAAACAGGCATTATTACCATTGCTGATTTCCGTCAGAAGCACCTCGCCGCAGGAGGGGAGGGTGCGCCATTAGCAGTTTATGGAGATTACCTGCTCTTTTCAAAACAAGGAGAAGATCGCATCATGCTCAACATCGGTGGGATTGCAAATTTTACATATTTACCCGCAGATCAGGATGCGTCAAAAGTCTTTTCTACGGATGTAGGTCCTGGAAATACGATGATGGACCAATATATTCAACAACATTACCCTGGTTTATACTTTGATGAGCATGCGGCGATAGCAAGTACGGGAACCGTAAATGAAGCCTTATTAACAGCATTATTAACAAATGAGTTTCTAAACGCAGATTTTCCGAAAACTACGGGCCCTGAACTTTTCAATTTGGGCTATTTATCCAGAGCGCAAGAGCTATCCGGCACCTTAGCGCTAAATAAAGAGGATGTCCTGGCCACTTTATGTGCCTGCTCGGCAAAAGTAATCCTGACTGCAGTGCAGAAGTGTTTTGGAGTAACAGCAACACCTCATATATATATGAGCGGGGGTGGAATGCACAATCCTTTATTAGTAAATATGTTGAAATCGGGCTTGCCAAAGGCGAAATTTAGGACTACAGCGGATTTGGGGATTAATCCTGATGCCAAAGAAGCCGTACTTTTTGCACTCCTTGCTAATGAGACGCTGGTAGGCGAAAAAACGGATTTCGGGAAAAGGGAAGGTGTTCCATCTATACGTATGGGGAAAATCTGTTTGCCAGATTAAAAGTAGAATCTGTAATACATGTGTTCCTCTCATAAATTTTCCTATTTTTGCAGCCAAACTACAATACATTATGGCAAGTTTTACACTTACTCCTGAGACCTGGACAAAGGTTAAAATTAAGTTTCTTAGAAAATACCGTGACTTAGCGAAAGAGAACCTGAGTTTTGTTCCCGGACAAGAAGACCAATTGGTAGAGCAATTGATGGGCTTAGTGAAAAGAAACCGCGAGTATGTAGAATTTACCATCAAGAAAGCCCTGGCTGATCCTGATGGCAACAGGCTATAATTCCCAATAGCCTATTGAGTTCCAAGCCTTTTTTGTAAATTTACCCTTCAACAGATGGGTAAAATGAAAAAATTCAGACTTGTAGCCGGCTTTTCACTAATCGCTTTTGCTTCCTTAACCTGGTCTTTTAAGGAAGATCTTTTTCAGGTTTCCAAAAACCTGGATATTTTCGCGTCGTTATATAAAGAGATTAACATCAATTATGTAGACGAAACCAATCCATCCGACCTGATGCGCCACAGCATTGATGCAATGCTCGATGGATTAGACCCATATACAGAATACATTCCTGAGTCTGAAGTAGAAGACTATAAACTAAAATATGTAAGCACCCAATACGGAGGCATTGGCGCAAGTACGCTTTTTATCGAAGGTAAGTTATTTGTAAATGAAGTCTCAGAAGGTTACCCTGCCGATAAGCAAGACTTGAAACCTGGAGATCAGATCGTAAAGATTAATGATGTAGCGGTAAAAGGGAAAGAGCGTGCGCAGGTGAGTCAGTTGCTACGCGGTCCACGTGGTTCTGCAGTAACCTTATTGCTGATCAGGAATGGTACGGTCTTGACTAAAAACCTCAATCGAGATGAAATCAAGCAGCCAAATGTTCCTTATTCTGGGATGACCAATGACCATATTGCCTATATCAGACTAGATAAATTTCTGGAAAATGCAGCACAGGAAGTGAAAGATGCGGCGATTAACCTGAACAAACAACAACCTAAAGGAATGATTCTGGACCTGCGTTATAATGGCGGAGGAATCTTACAGGAGGCCGTTAAAATTGTGAATCTGTTTGTGAATAAAGATATTTTAGTGGTGACACAGAAAGGCAGAAATCCACAGAAAACTATTACCTATAAAACCTTAGCTGATCCATTACTTCCTCAGATTCCATTGGTGATTTTGGTGGGGGGCTCTTCGGCTTCGGCTTCAGAGATCGTAGCTGGCGCTTTACAAGACCTGGATAGGGCTATTATCGTAGGACAGCGCAGTTATGGCAAAGGGCTCGTTCAACAAACCTTCCCATTGCCTTATAACAGTCTCGTGAAAGTAACAGTGGCCAAGTATTTCACGCCTTCGGGCAGGTGTATTCAGGCGCTGGACTATGCCCACAAAGACGTTAATGGAAAGACATCTAAGGTCGCAGATTCACTGATGAATAAGTTCAACACTCGTACGGGTAGAAATGTATATGATGGTAATGGTATTTACCCGGATATCGTTGTGGAAAGCCCTAAATTAAGCCCAATCACCATCTCTCTCCTGAATAAGAGTTTGTTTTTTGATTATGCCAATGCCTATAAAAAGGAGAATAAAACCATTGCTCCAGCGGAAAATTTTCAATTGACAGATCAGGACTATGCAGCTTTTCTTACTTCTTTGGAAGGAAAGGATTATGCCTATGTGTCCAGGACGGAGCGTTTATTAACTGATCTACGTACGGAGGCCGAAAAGGAAAATAAATTGCCAGCGGTAAAAGCGGATTTGGAGGATCTTAAAGTTAAAATGTTAGGGGCTAAGAAAACGGATCTGACCACCTTTAAGCCCGAGATCAAAAGGGTATTGGAAACGCAGATTGTGAGCAGGTATTATTATGAAAAAGGAAAGGTGATTCAGGCTTTTCAATATGATAAAGAGCTGAACGCAGCAAAAGCAGTGTTGGGTAATGCTTCAAAAATGATGGCAATATTGAAAGGGGAGGGCGAATATAAAACTATAGGCAGCCCAATCAAGACAATTGCGGCTGCTCCTATAGAAAATTAGTTTTTATTTAGTGTAGTTTAACTACCAGCCCGTCCATAGCAGGACTCAACTGTAGCTGACAAGCTAACCTGGAATTAGGAAGTAAATCTGGTAAGGTATCCAGCATGGCATATTCGTCATCGGTCATCTCATTCAGTTTTTCTTCACCTTCCAGCACGTCTACGCAACAAGTTGCGCAAAGTGCCATACCACCACAGGTGGCAAGAATGTCGTATTCACAGGCTTTCAGATATTCCATCAAGCTCAGGCCCATATCTACAGGGGCTTCTAATGTTGTTCTGCTGCCGTCCGGATTTTGGACATGCAGGGTAATGTTATTTTCTTCCATCCTTAGAATTCGGATACCCCGTTTACGGTAGTGTATTTCATGGTATATTTAACGCCTGGGTTCATGTACTGATAAGCACTATGACTCATTAATGCTGCTTCGTGGAAACCGCAAAGGATTAATTTTAATTTATTCGTGTAAGTATTGATGTCGCCAATTGCGTAGATACCTGGAATATTCGTAGAATAATCATCTGTATTAACTTCAATCGCACTTTTGTTGATGTTTAAGTTCCATTGTTCGATTGGGCCTAATTTAGGGCTCAATCCGAAAAGAGGAATTAAGTGATCTGCATTAATCGAAGTTTTCTCCAGACTGCGGTTGTGTACCAGTTCTACTGTTTCCAGTTTCCCATTTCCATGAACAGAGCTTAGGTTGCTGTTTAATACCAGGTTGATTTTTCCGCTTTCTGCTAGAGCCATCACTTTGTTTACTGAATCTGGTGCGCCACGGAAACTTTCGCTACGGTGTACCAATGTCAATTCGTCTACGATGTCTGCAAGGAAAATCGTCCAGTCTAAAGCAGAGTCACCACCACCGGCGATTACCATTTTCTGACCACGGTATTTCTCAGGATCAAGGATCATATAATTTACCCCTTTACCATTTTCAAACTGCTCTAATCCTTCTACTGCTGGTTTACGAGGCTCAAAACAGCCTAATCCACCTGCAATTACCACTACTTTAGCTTCGATAATCGTACCCATATTAGTGGTCAACACAAAATCTCCTTCTCCACGTTTCTCCAGACCTTCGATACGTTCTCCTAAAGTGAAACCAGGATGGAAAGGTTTCCCTTGCTCCATTAGGTTGTCAATCAATTCCTGAGCAAGTACTGTTGGATAGCCAGGAATGTCATAAATAGGTTTCTTAGGATATATTTCAGACAACTGACCACCTACCTGAGGTAAGTAATCGATCAAATGACAACGCATTTTAAGGAGTCCTGCTTCAAAAATTGCAAATAAACCAACGGGTCCGGCGCCAATAATGGCTATATCTGTAGAAATCATGTGTTTAAATTTTGTGCGAATTTACGAACTTTTGTTTTAATAATCGTGGTTGTTTAGATATATTCTAGATAATTGGTAGAACTTATGACAAAGTTGCGATATTATTTTTACTTATCTTTGTTCATACTGATGACAAAAAACATATATTTTGCTTCTGATTTCCATCTGGGTTCTCCCAATCATCAGGAAAGTAGAAAGCGCGAAGATCGGATTATTCGCTGGTTAAATGCAATAGAAAGCAGTTGCAGCGAGCTTTTTTTGATGGGCGATATTTTTGACTTCTGGTTTGAATATCATGAAGTTGTGCCAAAAGGCTTTGTTCGCCTGCAGGGAAAATTGGCTTCCATGACAGACGCAGGAATTAAGATTTATTTTTTCAAGGGCAACCATGATATGTGGGTGAAAGATTATTTTACCACGGAGATGGGGATTGAAGTGATTAGTGATGAGCTGATCATGGAGCGTAATGGCAAAAGTTTTTACCTGCACCATGGTGATGGATTGGGGCCTGGCGATGAAAAATATAAGTTGTTAAGAAAAGTATTTAGAAACCCCATTTGCCAATGGTTATTCTCGATAGTACCGCCGCGTATTGGACTGGGTATTGCGAATTGGTGGTCTGGAAGTAGTAGGGTAGCCAATAAAAAAGAGGAAGCATTTCATGGAGAAGCATTCGAATGGCTGGCGATTTATGCAAAAGAACAATTGGAAAAGAGACACTACGACTATTTTGTATTTGGACACCGCCATTTGCCTTTAGAGATCGATCTGAATGGTAAAAGTAAGTATGTGAACCTCGGGGAATGGATTAATTTTAATTCTTATGCGGTATTTGACGGCAAAGAATTAACACTGAACTATTTCGAAAAGTAATCAATAGGGATAGAAGAATCCGGCAAGCAATAAATTTTTAGTGTCAATTAACTGAAAAAGCCGTATTTTTGCCTTCCAAAATAAATCAATTGCCAGGCCAGGGTCCGCAGGACGGATCAAAATGGAGAAGGCAACAAGTTTTAATTTTCTGAAAAAAGAATATGTTAGAGAAATTAGAAGCAATTAAACTACGTTGGGAAGATGTAGAAGAACAGTTGAGTAATCCTGATACGATGCAGGATATGAAACGTTTTGCGGCTTTAAATAAAGAGTATAAAGATTTAGGCAAGATTGTAGATCAGTATAAAATCTATAAGAATGTAATGAGCAATATCGAAGCAAATAAGGAAATCTTATCTACGGAGAAAGATGCCGAGATGCGCGAAATGGCTAAAGAAGAGTTGGATCTGTTGTTAAAGCAACAGGAAGAGCTGGAAGAAAAAGTACGTTTGATGCTGATTCCTGTTGATCCTGAAGATGCTAAAAACGCAGTATTCGAGATTCGTGGTGGTACTGGTGGTGATGAAGCAGCTTTATTTGCTGGTGATTTATACCGTATGTACAGCCGTTTCTTTGAGCAAAAAGGCTGGAAGGTAGAAACTGTTGATGTAACTGAAGGTACTGCTGGTGGTTATAAAGAGGTAATCCTGAAAGTAAGCGGAGAAGATGTTTACGGACAATTGAAATATGAATCGGGTGTGCACCGTGTACAACGTGTACCAGATACGGAAACTCAAGGTCGTGTGCATACTTCAGCAGCTTCTGTTGCGGTATTACCGGAAGCAGAGGAGATCGATCTATACCTCAACCCTGCAGATATTGACTTACAAACTTCCCGTTCAGGTGGAGCCGGTGGTCAGAATGTGAACAAGGTAGAGACGAAAGTGCAATTGACCCACAGACCTTCAGGACTGGTAGTGGTTTGTCAGCAGGAACGTTCTCAGCTTGGAAACAGAGTGATTGCAATGGAGATGCTACGTAGTAAGTTATATGATATCGAATTGCAGAAGAAAAATGGAGACATTGCTGCGAGACGTAAGACTATGGTATCTACCGGTGACCGCTCTGCGAAGATCAGAACTTACAACTATCCTCAGGGAAGAGTAACAGATCACCGCATCGGATTGACACTTTATAACCTAAATCATGTAATGGATGGTGGTGTTCAGGAGTTGATCGACGCGTTACAGTTTGCAGAGAACGCTGAAAAGATGAAAGAAGGCTCTGTGGCTTAACCAGTTGCGATTATTTCAAAAAATAGTTTGTAAATATAAATAAAGACTCTATATTTGCAATCCCGAAAGGGAACAACGGACCGGTAGTTCAGCTGGTTAGAATGCCGCCCTGTCACGGCGGAGGTCGCGGGTTCGAGTCCCGTCCGGTCCGCAAAAGTTACTCAGATGAGAACTTTAAGTTGTTAAGTAGAGGATCTACTATAAAATCCACCCGTAAGGGAAACACGGACCGGTAGTTCAGCTGGTTAGAATGCCGCCCTGTCACGGCGGAGGTCGCGGGTTCGAGTCCCGTCCGGTCCGCAAAAAGCCACTCCAACGAGTGGCTTTTTTGATTTACAGGAATTTGGCCACCGGCCATAATCTAGATCAACTAACACCCTATCTATTCTTTTGATCTTTAGTATCCATTCGGGATGCTGCCGTACTGCACTCAAGTTTGCTCAATGGTTACAAGATGGTTGCATAATGGTTGGATGATCCCTGGTAGGTCTAATAGACCCTCCAACGATGTTTTAAGGATCCTGTAAAGGTTAACAAATCAGGAGTTCATCCCGAATGCATATCGAAGGGATCCCGAGCCTCGGGGAAATCTTTAGGTCCTTCTCTCAGAATTATATAAAAGATTCGCATAATCCTGTAATACTTATCCTAAACGTGGGAGCCATCTTTGTGGCTCACAATGAAAAAACTGTTTAGCCTGTTTCTTTGCCTTTTGTTCCTGATCGTATCCACCGGATTTACGACCAGTGCGCATATTTGCAAGGGCGTAAAACAGGAAATCCGTTTGTTTTCTAAAGAGCATCAGGATCAGGTATGTCCGGTTTGCGCTGCAAAGAACAAGCAGTTGACCAAGAAAGACAATTGCTGCAAGCATGAAAAAGACCAGGTAAAGCTGGCGGATAAAGTGCAGAAGATCGCACAGCAGGAAAGCCTTTTGAAATTCTCAGGAGAGGCTGTTTTATACCTTCACCCTGCTAATATTAACATTTGGGATGATCAATTGACAACCGTTAAAACGGATGGCTTTTACTTCTCTACCCCATTAAAGGGGCCTCCATTCTACATTTTACATTGCGTTTATCGGATATAGGATTGATTCATTTTGAAATCCGGAGTATGGCAACATCCTCCTACATCATGATGGTTTAATTTCTAAATACAGATAAACAATGAATATCAGATTCATTGCGTTAGCGCTGCTGTGTGGCTTATCGACTTTGTCGTATGCCCAGACTTTGCAGCTGCCCGACGCATTACAACGTTCTATTCAGAACTACGAAAAAATTAAAGCAAAGGAAGCTTTGGTAAGGGCTGCTCAGGAAAGCACCAATTATCAAAAAAGCCAATACTTACCCGATTTTACGCTGCTGGCACAACAGAGCTATGGAACGATCAATGCGCAGAATGGTCCTATGTATGGCTATGGTGGATTGGGATCGGCAGCTACTTCGATGCCATTGGCAGAACAAAACTGGAATGCTGCTTTTGGATCGCTTTACCTGGCCAATATCAACTGGAACCTCTTTACTTTCGGCCGGATTAAAAATCAGGTGCAACTGTCCAGAGTAGAAGAACAGCAAGCCGCCAGGGACCTTGAGCAGGAGAAATTCCAGCATCAGGTAAAAGTGGGAGCCGCTTATTTCAATTTGTTCGCCAGTCAGCGGATAAAATATGTACAGGAGAAAAACCTGGAACGCGCTCAAGTGTTCATGACTACTACGCTGAGCCGTGTGGCCAGCGGATTGATTCCGGGTGTCGATGCGTCCTTAGCTAAAGCAGAGGTCTCTAACGCGCAGTCTGCGCGGATTAAAGCCTATGATATGGAGCTGGAATACTCCAAAACGCTTGCCGTCTTGCTTGGGGAAGAATACCAAAGTTTCATTTTGGATTCTGTTTTTACCGCTAAAACACCTCAATTAACAGGAAGTCAGGGTTTTAATCTGCTGGATAGCGCAGGTAAGCCAGCAAACCAGTCTATTAACCTGATCAACCATCCTTTGTTGCTATGGCAAAAAAGTAAAGTCGCCGGGAGTGTGCAGACAGAAAAGATCCAGCGATCGCAAACCTTACCATCTTTATCTGCTTTCGGTGTGGTACAGGGGCGGGGTTCAGGCTTTGCATCCAATTATGTGCAGGACAATAGCGCTTATTCAAAATCTTATCAAAAAGGGGTAGGGATAGACCGTGGAAATTACCTTGCAGGATTTACCATGAGTTGGAATCTGACCAATCTTTACCGTTTTGGCGCTAAAGTAAAACAGCAAAAACACCTTACAAAATCCCTTCAAAACGAGTACCATCTGATCCATGAGGAGTTATCGGCACAGGCACAACTCGCCAATGCGAAACTAAAAAACGCATCAGACAACTTTGAGGAAACAAAAATCCAGGTGAAGGCGGCTTCCGATGCTTATCGGCAGAACACCACCTTATACCGGAATGGCTTAACCACGATTGTGGATTTAACCCAATCACTTTATGCCTTAAACCGTGCGGAGATTGATTTTGAGATTGCGAGGAACAACATCTGGCAAGCCTTATTATTGAAATCTGCTGCGGCAGGAGAGCTGTCTGTTTTACTAAATGCCATCCCATAACCCCGAAAACCAATGAATTTATTACGTGTAGCCTTGCGCAAGCCCATCTCCATTATGGTGATGGTATTGGGGCTTTTGTTCTTCGGGATCAAAGCCTCCAAGGATATCAAGATTGATATTCTTCCGGAAATGAACCTTCCTGTGGTGTATATCGCCCATTCTTTTAATGGCTATACCCCGCAACAGATGGAAGGTTATTTCACCAAAATGTATGTGAATATGATGCTATTTACCAATGGCATCAAGAGTATAGAGACTAAAAATACGCAGGGATTAACCCTGATGAAGCTCAATTTTTATGAGGGCATAGACATGGGGCAGGCCATTGCAGAGATCAGTGCCCTATCTAACCGCTCGCAGGTTTTCTTACCTCCTGGGGCACCACCACCCTTTATCATCCGTTTCGACGCCTCTTCACAGCCCGTTGGTCAGTTGGTGTTTCGGAGTGAAACGAAAACGAATAACCAGTTGCAGGACATTGCCAACTTTACGGCACGTCCCTTCCTGATTGCCATTCCGGGATTAACCACAGCGCCTCCTTTTGGCGGTAGTCCGAGGACCGTAGAGATCAATATTGACCCGAATAAATTGCGTAGTCACCAGTTGTCGCCGGATCAGATTGTGGAAGCAATCAGTCGCAACAACATTACAGCGCCTTCAGGAAACGTGTACATCAACGACATCAACTACCTGACCCCAACAAATAATACAATTAAAGCGGTAGAAGATTTCGGCAACATTCCTATTTTCAAAGGAAAAGCCGACAACCTATACATCCGCGACATTGCCACAGTAAAAGACGGTGCAGACATCACTACTGGTTACGCCCTGATCAATGGCAAGCGTTCCGTATACATCAATATTGCAAAATCCGGTAATGCCTCCACCTGGGATGTAGTGAGTAACCTGAAAAAGGCGATCCCTAATATTCAAAATAACCTCCCTGACGACATCAAGATTTCTTATGAATTTGATCAGTCTGTTTATGTGATCAATGCGGTTAAAAGTTTAATGGTAGAAGGTGTTTTAGGGGCTTTGCTAACCGGATTAATGGTTTTACTGTTTCTGGGGGATAAGCGGAGTGCGATTATCGTGATCCTGACCATTCCTATTTCTATCATTTCAGGTGTGTTTTTCTTAAAGCTATTCGGGCAAACGATCAACATTATGTCCTTATCCGGGCTTGCACTGGCCATTGGAATTCTGGTGGATGAGAGTACCGTTACCATAGAGAATATCCACCAGCATCTGGCAATGGGCAAGCAAAAATCACAAGCCATTTGGGATGCCTGTAAGGAAATCGCCTTTCCAAAGCTCCTGATCCTGCTGTGTATCCTTGCCGTTTTTGCGCCTGCATTTATGATGACCGGTATTCCCGGTGCATTATTTATGCCTTTAGCATTGGCAATCGGCTTCTCGATGATCGTTTCATTTTTACTGTCCCAAACCTTTGTACCCATCCTTTGTAACTGGATGATGAAACCACATTCGGCAGAAGAACTGGCTAAAGAAACCCGTTTTGATCGTTTCAGAAACCGCTTTATTGCCTTCCTGGAAAGCCTGCTTCCTAAAAAGAAACCGGTCATCATTTTTAGTTTCCTGGCCATTGCTGGATTGATTTACCTGATGTTCAGCATCACGGGAACGGATGTTTTACCGGCTGTAAATTCGAGTCAGTTTCAATTGAGGATTAAAGCGCCAGAAGGCACCAGAATTGAGAAAACAGAGCAAAAGATCAAGCAGGTGCTGCGGGAACTGGAAACGGTGATTGGCAAAGACCATATCGCTATATCTTCCGTGTTTATCGGTCAGCACCCATCTTCTTTCGCTGTAAGTCCGATTTACCTGTACAACGCTGGCCCGCATGAAGCCCTGATGCAAGTGGCACTAAAAGATTACGCTGGTAATACCAACGCCTTAAAAGATGAAATCCGTAAGCATTTGAAAAATAAAATGCCGGAGTTACAGCTTTCTTTTGAGCCGATAGAGCTGACGGAGAAAATCCTGAGTCAGGGAACGAATACACCTATTGAAGTTCGTTTCTCGGGCATGATGAAAAAGAGAAACGTGATGTATGCGAATAAACTATTGGCAAAACTGAAGGAGATCGATTACCTGAGGGACCAGCAAATTCCTCAATCGTTGAATTATCCTGCAATGGCGATTAATATCGACCGTGTCCGGGCGGCTCAATTGGGAATTGATGCACAGGATATTGCCAAATCACTGGTGGCTTCGACTGCTTCTTCCCGTTATACCAGCAAAAATATGTGGGTAGAAGGGATGATGGGAATCGCTTATGATGTGCAGGTGCAAACCCCTCAAAACGTGCTGAACAGCAAAGACGAGCTGGCCAATATCCCCTTGTCTAAAAATTCTGCACGTCCGGTGTTGGGTGATGTGGCCACGATTATGCCGACCACCACACTTGGAGAAAGTTACAATCTGGGCACGATGGCTTATACCACGGTGACTGCTAATTTGCACAATAAGGACCTTGGAAAGGCACAAAAAGATGTGAATGCGGCAATTGCTTCCTTAGGAGAGATTCCTAAAGGGCTGAACATTTCTGTAGCGGGGATGGCACCGGTACTGGATGAGACGATGGATAGTCTGGTAAATGGCTTACTGGTTGCCGTATTGGTGATCTTCCTGATGCTAACGGCAAATTTCCAATCCTTCAAAGTATCCTTTGTGGTGTTAACCACTGTTCCTTTTGTGGTGTTGGGTGCATTGGTACTCCTTAAAATTACCGGATCTACGCTGAATCTTCAATCTTACATGGGCATCATTATGTCTGTTGGGGTTTCGATTGCGAATGCGGTACTGCTGATCAGTAATGCAGAAACATTAAGGCTGCAAAACGGCGATGCATTTGCTTCGGCAATGAAGGCTGCTGCCTTAAGGATGCGCCCGATTATTATGACATCAATGGCAATGATTGCGGGTATGTTGCCTATGGCCATCGGTCATGGGGAGGGAGGAGACCAGGTTTCGCCACTAGGGCGTGCTGTGATCGGCGGATTGTTCGCTTCCACCTTCTCCGTACTAATTTTATTGCCATTGGTATTTGCCTGGGTACAGGGAAAAGCCGGTACGAATTCCCCATCATTAGATCCGGAGGATGAAAATAGCCTCCATTTTGTTAAACCAAACGCTTAAAAAAAATGAAAAGATTCACCTATATACTTGCCGGACTGACGCTTACTTTCGCGGCCTGCAATAATGAAGAAAAAGTAACCGAAAAAGCTGCGGCAATGCCGATGATGATGCAAAGTTTCGAAACAATATCCATCCAGAAAACGAACCCTAAAGTTTCTTTAAAGCTGGCTGGAGAGTTATTGGCCGATCAGGAAACGGCATTGTATGCGAAGGTAAACAGCTATGTACTGCAGCTTAAAGTAGACATTGGATCAAAGGTGACTGCCGGTCAGGTGCTGGTGGTATTGGATGCGCCGGAGATTCAGGCTCAGCTGGCTACTGCAAAGTCAAAGTTAAAGGCTCAAGAGGCCATATATATCGCTACCAAGGCCAATTATGACCGGATGTTTGATGCAGATAAAACCGAAGGGGCGATTGCCAAGGATGCTTTAGATCAGATTACCGCTAAAAAATTAGCCGATGAGGCGCAGGTAAATGCAGCGAAATCCGTATACAATGAGCTAAAAGCGATGAACAACTATCTGGTGATCCGTGCGCCTTTTAGTGGTACAGTGACGGATAGGAATGTAGATCTGGGTGCTTATGTAGGACCGATGGGCAAAGCTGCCGATTTACCATTATTGGTGATTCAGAGCAACCAGAAATTGCGCTTGTCATTATCGGTACCGGAAGCCAATACTCCTTACCTGAATATTGGGGATACCATCCGCTTTAAAGTGAAATCAATTCCTCAGAAGATGTATATGGCCAGAATTTCCAGAAAATCTGGTGCATTGGATGAAAAGTTGCGTTCGGAAAAGATAGAGGCCGATCTGATGAATGTGAATCAGGATTTAAAACCAATGATGGTGGCAGAAACCAATATTCCATTACAAGCCGGGGAAGCCAGTTTCTTTGTACCAAAAACAGCGGTTGTAGATGCCAATTTGGGGATCTACGTGATTCGTATTGAACAGGGGAAGACCAAGAACATCCCGGTTGTAAAAGGACGAATGATGCCTGATAAAGTTGAGATATTCGGTGAGTTGAATGAGGGGGATCAGCTCCTGATGAAAGCCAGCGAAGAAATCGAAGAAGGGACAACGATCAAGAAATAACAGTTGTTGATCACCTTTCAAATCTGCTTTTTAAAAGCCAACTTCGGTTGGCTTTTTTTTACGAGCGGAAAGGTCTTTGTGGTCGAGAAGACTCCTAGGTTCAGTAGGGCTTAGGATAGGATTGAGAAGGGGTTTCTTTAGGTAATGCCTATACCAACCCTAACTGAACCCTTACCGAACCCCTTCTCAACCCTATCCGAACCTGCCAGAGTTCCCGGGTACAACCAAGTGCCATCCCCGGTTTTCAGTTTTACATTTAAGGATCAAAATCCCGTGCTTTTATTCGTTTGAAATATAATATTTAGCGCTCGTTTACAGCAAGCGAAGCGGCGGCTTTTCCTGGGATTTTTGGTCCTGTTGATGAAAGATTTAAAAAAAAATGCAACAACTTGTTTTGACTGGGCTAAAACTGATTTGGCAATTTGAGTCAGTTTATGCGCTTAAAACCCTGGTTTTTACTATTGGTTTTGCCAAATAAGATCCATTATGTGCCAAAAAAAGTGTGGGAACGCAATTTTTTGCGAATTATCAGCTAGCGCAAACGTTTGTGTGAAGAAGAAATTACAATGATTCTAATCGAAAATAGGGGGGTAAGTATTATTTAAGACTTAAATAGAGTTACTATCTCATTGCTTTTAAGTAATTTGAATAGGTGTTTTTTGTTTGTAACTAATTGGTAATGAGAGTTTATTTGGTTTTTTTGTGCTTTTATTGATTTCAATATTCTGAGCAATTTATCAGCGGATGGTTGTTATTGATAATTTTATGGAAATAATCACCTGGTTGATACTTTTTTATCAATTGCTTTTTAAAACTTCAGACAGCTTTTTATTTTAAATAAAATTAAATAGTGATTACTTATTTGAAATAAAATTGTTTTTAGCCTCCTTATGTGCCATTTTGAGCGATAATCAAGGTTTAGACAAACGTTTGCGCTGTCATTTTGGAGAAAGGCACAATTTAAAAGTTATAAATTGCTGTCATTAAGTAATACATAATCCTGCACAGTTGACCTACCACCAGAATAATTTGTTCTGCAACCCCAGGATCACCAAATGAATGCGAACGAAAAAGACTTTTAATAAAATATGTTATAAAACTAATAAAGCAACCTAAACCAAACCTAACCAAACAAACTATGATTACAACTTTTACTCAACTTCAGCAGTTACCTCTTAATTGCTTGATCAGGATCTAGGAATCCATTCTTATTCAATATCAATCAGGTGATTCAATTATCAATTTTAGCAAAAGTGTTTAAGCGCAACACAAGGTTTTTAAAAGCTTAGCACGGATACTCCAATTTTTTAATTCAATCAGTCCAGCGGCCACTACGATATAGTAGTCGCAATGGGATTGTTATGTCCCAAATTCAAAAATATTTTGCTCTGCCATCACCGTAGGGCAACAAGAATTAAACCGTCCAATAATTAATTAATACGAATGAAAATGGTCCGAATTATTGCGAGTATGTCCTACACGGCATTGCTTTCTGTGCTTTGCTTGTCAAATGCAGCGGCAAAAGCAGGTAAGGCTACTCCTTTGAATTACAATGCGAATTTGAGACAAGACACGATTCCTGGTGTTAAGAAAAAGGCAATCGACACAGCCTCATGGGTAAATAACGTAGCCCGTACGCGCGGTGGAGGAGATTCATTGAATGTCCGCCTCAATGCTTTAAGTCCATATCTGTCCCTTCAACAAATGCTGAAAGGCAATGTTGCGGGTTTATATGTGAAGGAGACGAGTGGAGAACCAGGTACAGAGCAAATGATGCTGGTACGTGGATTATCGGCTCCTATCTTTAGGAATAAGGATGTTAACAATATCCAACCAATTGTTTACCTGAATGGCATTCCTCTGATTCAGAATAACAATTACATTTATGATATTCAAAAATACGATTTCAACCCAATCGGGCCTGCTACAAACCTTTTAGCGGGAATCGACATCAACACCATCCAATCTGTTGAGGTCATCAAAGACCCGGTAGAACTGGCAAAACTAGGGCCATTGGCTGCCAATGGTGCCATCTGGATCACTACTAAACAAGCAAAAAGCGGAATCAGACAAATTAGTGTAAACAGTTATTTTGGAATGGCTAAATCTGATCATGCCAGCCCGATCAATGCAGAATACGTGAACAGGTTCCGTAAGCCTTTTTACCAGAAATATGCGACAGCTTCAGATGTGATCAATTATCCTGGTTATTTAAGAGATTCTACTAATCTGGATTACTATGGTCCGGCAAAATGGGGAGATCTTTACTACAAGACTGCACCGATCCATTCTGTAGATTTAAGTATCTCTGGTGGATCTGAGCGTGCAAATTTCAGGTTCTTTGCGGGAAATACTAAAAGCGCTGGTGGTGCAGACAATACCAGTTTAGACAGGTATAACACTTCCTTCCAGATCAACATGTCGCCATACGAATGGGTAACCGTTTCCAGTATGGTGAATGCAACGCGTATGGACAGGAATAGAAACCGCGGTATCCGTGACCGTTTCGCAGAAACAAGGTACATTCCTGATTTGAGCAATCCTTTGCCACCTAGTAAAGAAATCTACCAATCGTTTTTAGACGAATATGAAAAGGTAATTGACGAAAATAGAAATTCTGGTGTTCAGGGATATTTCGCGATGAACTTTAAAGTGAGCAAGTTTAGTTTGTTGACCAAGCTAAATTTCGATTACAATGAAGGCATCAGGGATGTTTTTTACCCAACCACTTTAATGGAAAACAACAATTATGTTTCCAATTATTTTGGTTATAACCAACGTTTTGGGGTAACCAATATCCTTACATTCGATCAAAAAATTGGAACAGATCATAAGTTTGATTTTGAAATCGGACAATCTTTCCAGAGTGACCTGAACAAGTATAATTATGCGAATGCATATAATGGTCCGAACGACTTTATCAAAATCAACGTCGTAGATGGTGATCCTAACAAACCACTTTACCTGACCCCAATTAACTTTATGGTTTACCGTTATACAGACCGCGAACAACGTCGCTTGTTCTCTGTTTACGGATCCGTAAAATACAAATACAAAGACCTGTTTAGTATTTCAGGACTCATCAGAGATGATGGTTCTTCTACTTCACAGCCAGGTAGCAGGTGGTTGGTAACTCCAGCAGCAAGCGCTCAATGGAACCTTAAAAACCAGTTCTTAAAAGGAAACACGTTCATCGATCAATTGACAGCAGAAGTATCCTGGTCTAGAATCGGTAAGTTATTTAATGATGACCGCTTTGGTTCAGGTCCGCAATATCGTGTAGAAAACGGTTGGGGAGCAGAGCCAACGATTCCTGGTTATAACGGATTGGCAACTATCACCAGACCTTATGCTTCGGGATGGGTAGGTTACGACTTAAGATGGCCATATACAGATCAGTTGAATGTAGGTATGAACATCGGTTTGTTGAACAACAGACTAAATGCTTCTCTAACTTTCTATCAAAAAGACGACAAACGTATGTTGATCAATACGCCGGTTCCTACGGAAACAGGGTATGCCAGCATGTTCAGCAGTGGTCTTAGCGTAAGAAACACAGGTATTGACCTGGGCTTAAAAGGATCTATCCTTAGAAAAGCAGCGGGATTAAACTGGGAAACTGGATTAAACCTGAATGTGAACCGCAATAAATTAACTGAATTGCCAGATGGATTGAAAGAATTGGCAATTGGGAATAGAAAGCTAATTGTTGGTCAGGCAATCGATAAATTCTGGGTATATGAAAATACCGGCATCTACAATACAGATGGAGAGGTGCCAAACAATCCTGCAAATCAGGAGAAATTGAATTTTGAAGGAACAACGCTGAAAGCCGGAGATCCTAAATGGAAAGATCAGAATGGTGATTTTATCATCAATGATGAAGATAAAGTGTTGAAAGGAAATTCAATGCCGAAGCTGAGTGGTGGTTGGTACAATGAGTTCAACTATGGTAATTTCAGTTTCAACTTCAACGTGATTTTTGCCCTGGGTCAAAAAGCATTGAACGAACAGGCGGCCAATAATTTTGATTTTATCAATAAAGAATCTGGAAATGACATCGGCTCTATTAAGGAGATCAACTCATGGCAAGCCTATGGTGGTGATTTGGGTAAATACCCGATCTACAACCCATGGAGCAGCGTAGTTGCTTACCGTTTAGATCAGGACCTATTCCTTGAAAACGCGAGCTACTTAAAATTGAGATCGGTAAGCGTTGGCTATGACCTTTCAAAATTGCCATGGTTGTCTAATTCTAAAGTCGGTTTTAAAAGAGCGCTTCTTTATGTAACCGCCAACAACTTGTTCACCATTACTTCATTTAGCGGATCTGATCCGGAACTAATTGACTATACCGGTTTGTATAGCGGTTATGGAATGGCGATTCCAAAGACCTTCACATTGGGGATAAAATTTGATTTATAAGTTAAATAGATAAAGAAAAGAATATGATATCTTTTATAAATAAAAGCAGTCGGTTAACAAAGGTTGTTGCGTTTTTATTGCTGAGCAGCCTGGTATCTGTTAACCTTTCCTGTAAAAAGATGCTGGATGTAGAATCCACCAGACTGGCCACGGAAGAGGCACAGTGGAAGAACCTGCAGGATACCCGTTCCGGATTAATGGGCATTTATAACCTGATGAGAACTGCGCTAGGTAACAACAACGCACATTGGCTATGGGGAGAAATGAGAGAAGGTGATTTTACTGCTTCCAGCAAATCAGACCTTAAAGCAATTATCAGAAGTGATTTAAATGCTTCTTATCCTTTGATCCAGAACATTACCAACTGGAGAAGTTTCTATGCGGTAATTAACAGCGCAAGTCTGTTCATTGAACGTTCCGGAGAAGTGGTGGCCAAAGATCCACGTTATTCAAAACTGAACAATAAAGTAGATATCGCACAAGCCAGAGCTTTACGTGCTTTCGCTTATTTCTATATGGTAAGGATCTGGGGCGATGTACCTTTGATTACGGCTTCGCATGATGGTACTTTTGAAGGGAAACCACGTACCGACCAGGCTAAAGTATTGGGTTATGCAGAATCAGAATTGATTGCTGCGGCAAAAGACCTGCCTTACAGATATGGTGTTGATGGTGATGCTGAACTACCTGGATTGTATTACGGCTACAACTATGGCCGTTGGGCAGGAGCATTATTTACCAAAATTTCTGCTTATGCGATCATGTCGCACATTGCTGCATGGCAGTCGCACTACCTGGATGCTGCGGTATATAGCCAGTTCGTCATGGAAAACTACAAAAGCTCTAATCTAGAGTATGTAACTACTGCGCAGCTGACAGCTTCCGATGGGATTTTTAATGGACAGGATGCGAGAATTCCAGTGGGATTCACATTTTCCGATACCTATGGAGAATCAACTTCGGGCGGTCATATTGAACAGCTGGTACTTGCAGAGCCATTGATTGCCAAGCAAATTCCTGATTTGTATGTGTCTAAAGATACGATCAACAAAGCTTTTACGGAGACTAAAGACGGGCGTTTCGGTATTGATACCCTTTCTGGTTTAACCCGTACCAATTACTTCCTGAACTATAGCGGTCAGATTCCAGTGTTCAGCAAGATCAAAGTTTTAAGAGGAGGAACCACCTCAGGCTCATTTGTGATTTTCAGTTCTTCTATTGCCTTTACCCGTCTTGAGGAATTGGCATTATTAAGAGCAGAAGCACTTGCGGTATTAGGACAACGCCAACCGGCCATCGACTTACTAAATATCATAAAGAAAAACAGAGGAACGAAGTCTTTCAACGATCTGGAAGGATTAGACCTGATAAACGAAATTTTTGCGGAAAGAAGAAGAGAGTTAATGGGAGAGGGATGGAGATGGTATGACCGTATTCGTCTGGCAAAAATCAAGGGTGATGATGCGAAGTTCAATAAGCTGATTGCTGAGAAAGGAATCTACTGGCCGATTGCAAAAGATGTATTGAAAGCTAATGGACAACTGGTTCAAAATAGTTATTGGAAATAATGAAAATCAACCCATTCAATTTATCATTTAAATATATGCAGATGAGAAATAAAAGTAATTTTTTCTTCCCTATTCTGATGACTGCGGTCCTGGTTTCATGCTTATTTGCCTGCAAAAAGAGTGATTCTGAGTACTACAATTACGAGAATAAAATTCAACAGTTTGATGGTACTGCACTGGATTATTTAAACTCTCAAAAAGGGGTTTTTGATTCTTTGCTAGTCGTATTAAATCGTTTACCAGCCTTAAAAGATTCTTTGGCAAAAGAGAAACTAACCGTTTTTGCAGTGACCAATAAGAGTTTTGAAATCTCTGTTGGCAATTTAAACGACATCCGTAAACGAAACAATAAAGCGCCGATTTATCTGGCCACAATGGACATTGCTCAGCTGGATACGATGACCAGCAGGTACCTGGTTCGTGGTCAATATGAAAGCAAGAACCTGAGCAATTTTGTAGATGGTTTAATGGTGACGAGCATTGCTCACGATTATCCAATGCATGTGCTGTATAGAAAACTAGATGCTTCCGGATTTAATGGCGGAGGCCCACAGGTACTGACTTTCAGTGATCCTAAGGGTTCTATTTTCGTGAGGTACTGGCAACGTACACCTACGAATGCAGTAAATATCAAGACCAATAATGCCATTGTGAATATCGTTTCGCCAGGGCATGACTTCGGCTTTGGTGATTTCATAACAAGAATAAATAATTAAGGCTTATAATATGAACAATAAATACTCATTAGCACCCGCTATTTTATTTTTAGGACTAGCCGTGTTAGTAGTCCTGGGTTGTAAAAAGAATTTCCCCGATGTCAGGGAAGCTTTAGGGAACGACTCTCGTTTTACAAATATCACATATGAACCTATACTGGGAAGAAACACGCTTTTTACAGACAACTTTTTTGCCGGAAGCTCTTCTCAGCCTTTAAATTTTAAAATCATCAACATGCGCAAAAGAGATGGTTCTGCTGCGCCTGAACTGACCGAAAATGTGCCGGTATATGTTTGGAAACAACCTTACCTGGGTGATGAGAAATCCCTGGCAGAAATAGATGCCAAACGTGCCGTAGAATACCATCCTGCATTTGAAGTACGTGAGCATTCTGGGCAATTTTTAATGTGGGCGAGTAACTCAACCGCTATTAAAACACAACCGGATTCAGGTTATGTCTTTGATATAGAAATGTCTAATAAAGGTGGCCGTCGTTATTTCCGTGATTTTAAACTGAAACCATTAAAAGCCAGACCTTTTGAGCCTTCAAATTTAGACCCTTTAACCGGAATGGAAAGAGAGAAGTTTGTAAGACCTACTGCTGCATTTAATATGGTTGGGGATAAAACTGGTTCTTTCTTATTCAGTTCGGATATAGAAGTTTACTTCAAAAAGGACAACCTGCTATCTACTGAAAAACAGAAAAATCAGGTAACGATTAAGCTGGTAGACTCACTTTATAAGCCGATTAACCCAGATAAGTTCAGGTTAACAGATTGGAAGAATCTGATTCATGGTTTTAACATGAATAAAACGGATTCAACGGTAACTTATGATGTCGCTTATCCGATCCCATTGATTACTTACCAGACTAAATATACTTCTCCTGACGGGGGAAAATCACGTCTGTATTTTTCTTATGACCGTCTGGGTTTTGGGGGTACAAGGGAAGTCGCTGCTTTATTTCTGGATTTCAACATTTTTGAACCGGGATCCTGGAATATCATCATTCGTTTCAGTGCTGAAACGCCCAAGTTTACTAATGATTAATTAATATTTAGTTTATCTAATTTATAATATAGCTCATATGAGGCATCTCTTTATAATATTTTCATTGTTAACGCTGCTTTGCTTTAACACGGAAATATCAGCTCAGCAGAAAAAGGTCCTGATGCAAGGAACGGTGATCGATAAGCAGGATAAAGTTACCATTCCTGGGGTTACCGTCCTGTCTGGAACGCCATTGGTTCCAATTGGCATGACCGATGGTAACGGTGCATTTTCCGTAACGGTAAATGAAGGCGCTACACTTGTTTTTAAATACCTGGGATACAATACGGTAACCCATAAGTACGATGGGAAACTGAAATTCAATATCACCATGAGTATGTCTACCAACTCCTTAAAGGAAGCGGTGGTGATTGGTTACCAGAAGAAAACCAGAGAGGTTTCTACGGGATCCAGTGTGGTGATTACCGGTAAAGAAATCCAGGATGTTCCAGTAGGAAACATTATGGAGTTGATCCAGGGTAAGGTACCAGGGGTAAATATCCAGAATAACAATGGTTCGCCAGGTATGCGTGGTTCCATCAATGTTCGTGGTTTATCGAATACCAATGTAACGGGTAGCGGTAGTACAGCGTTCTTGACGCCAACTTCTCCATTATTTGTTATTGACGGGGTTCCGGTAGATGACAACTCCAATTACTCTTATGGTTTTGATCAGTCAGGACCTGGGATTAGCCCACTGTCCCTGATTCCTCAGGAAGATATCGCAAGAATCGAAATCCTGAAAGATGCACAGGCAACCTCTCTTTATGGTTCAAAAGGAGCCTATGGTGTATTCTTAATTACCACAAAAAGAGGAAACTCGAAAGTGCCGATCATCCAGTATACGTCTAATTATTTCATGAATACCCCGCCACGTCTAAGAGATGTAATCGGTGGAAGAGAGGAACGGATGTCGCGTATTAACCAGATTAAAGCAACAGATACCAGTTTTTATCATGCGCTTAATCTGATCAACATGACGGCTTTCCTTTCGGATAGTTTGAATGCTTATTACAACAACTCTACAGATTGGCAGAGTAAGTTCTACAGACGAACGTTCAACCAGACACAGAATATGAACATTTCCGGTGGGGATCAGACCTTCAATTATAAGGTAAACACTGGTTATTATAATGAAAAGGGGATTATTGAAAATACTGGTTTTACCAGGTATTCCATGAATATGAACATGCAGTATGAGCCTTCTACTAAGTTTAAGCTCTTTGCTTCCGTAAACAATTCGATGGGTAAAAATAGTAAAGGTAGTGGTAGTGGTTTACTCCAAACCGGGATTGCTAAAGGAGGAAGTGCTTCTTCTTTATTACCTGCACCCTCCCTATTCTCAGCTTCTAATAATCTGTTGAGTGCATTGACCACCAAAGATGACAACAAAACCATTAGTGTAACCACCAACGTAGAGTTACAATATGAATTCTTAACCGGTCTTCGTGCCAGTAGTACTTTTAACTATGCCTATGTAACGGCAACCACGGATACCTTTCTACCTGGATATCTGAATAATGGATTTAATGAGGTAACGGCTTATAGCGATAGAAAAAATACTGGCTATAACAGGAACTTACTTTCTTATAACAAGTCCATTAATGAACTACACAATTTCAGTGCATATGTCTTTAACGAGGTTGATATGACGAATTACCGTGCGGATTTGATGAAACAAAAAAGAACACCAAGTGATCAGGTACAGGGACCATTAGGTGCCGACTACTTCAACTCTCAGGGTGGTACTTTGAATAACATCACCGATTTCCGCTCTGTGGCTTTTGCAGGTGCCTTCTCTTATAATTACGATACTAAATACGTGTTGGACTTAACTTACCGTATTGATGGTAGCTCCACGAATGGACCGGATGCGGGTTATTCAAAAAACCCTTCCATCGGTTTAAAATGGAATTTCAACAGAGAGAAATGGTTGGCTAAAAGAGAATGGCTGGACTATGGTTCCCTTCGTTTAACTGCGGGTAAGAATATTGTACCAACAGGAACGATTTTCGACGTATTTGGAAGTTATACCGCAAATGGTTCTTACAACCAGAATCCAACCGTTGGTTTGGATCTGAAACTAGTGCCGAATACCGGATTGATTCCTACCACCACTACACAGTACAATGCAGGTTTAGACCTTGGCTTTTTAAAAGGGAAAATCGGATTGGTTTTCGATACTTACTACAAACAGGTAGATAACCTTTTGAGAGAGAAAGTACTTGCCAATCACAATGCTTTTGAAAAGGTGAAAACCAACGAAAGTAGTTTGGTGAATTACGGTTATGAGCTGGCCTTGAATTTCCGTCCATTATCTGATAATAGTAAACTGAGCTGGACATTTGGAATCAATGGTGCCATCAATAAAGATGTATTGACCGCATTGCCTGATGGTGTAAGAGAACTTGCTGAAGATGGTGGAGATACTGATCAGCAGATCTTTCGTCGTCTGGGAATGAATAGTCTTTCCAATTATTTGTTAAATAATACTGGCGTGTATGCGACTAACGGACATGTCCCGGTAGATCCACTAACAGGATTAAGGTACCGTACAGGTGGTAATGCAGCACAGCAGACTTATTTCCAGGCAGGTGATCCGATTTGGACAGACATAAATGGGGATTATATCCTGGATAATAATGATTATGTAGTGGTGGGTAACTCTCAACCAAGATTTACAGGAGGTTTTAACTCTTACCTGGCTTATAAAGGCTTCTCGTTGAACATGAACTTCTCTATGACCATAGGCAGAGATATCATGAACAATGCTTTGGCTTCGGATTTCCAACGTTATGCAGATCCTGCAAAGACTGGCCCTGGAGATTTTAACGGACTTGTTCCTCTAGATCGATATGATGTATGGGCTCATCCTGGTGATATCGCCGTTTATCCTTTCCCATTGGATTTTACAAGATATTCTAGATACAGACCTTTCCGTTTCGATCAGACCTTGTTTATGGAAGATGGTACATACCTGAAATTCAATAACGCAACTTTTGCTTACAACATCGACCGTAAAATAACGAGAAAATGGGGAATGACTTCAGTGAGGTTATATGTATCTGCAAATAATATTTATACCTGGAGTAATTACTCTGGTCCGGATCCGGAATTAGTGAATGGACTGGGTAGAGATAACTCTGGAGGTTATCCAAACCGTAGAGCGTATAACTTTGGTATTAACGTTCAATTTTAATCTTAAAGAAGGATGAATCATATGAAAAAATCTATATATATATTCCTGGTGCTTTTTGCCGGGTCATCAGTTCTTTCAGGCTGTAAAAAGTTCCTGAATGTTACTCCGGTTGATAATTTATCAGGAAACAACTACTGGCAGAATAAAAAGGATGTAGAAGCCTTTACAGGTGGGATTTATAACAAATTCCGTATTGCAACTACTAGTTCTGCCTATTTCCCTGCAGTGGGAGATATGCGCTGTAGCCCGCTGATACAGACCTCAGGAAATGGACGTAGTTATATTTCAGACCTTGCAGGAAATAACATGCGTGGCCTGATGAAAAACGGCTGGTGGACAGGTAGTTATTTTAATTTTGTGAATTTCACCAAATGGAACGTTTGGTATGAGATGATCCAGTCTGCCAATATTCTTTTTGTACAGGTGGATAAAGTTCCTGATCCAGCATTCTCTGCTGCTGATAAAGCAAAATATCGCGCAGAAGCCGTTTTCTTGCGCAACCTGGCCTATCTTTTCCTGGTTCGCCAGTTTGGTGATGTCCCTTACTATACCAATGCCTATAATGAGAAACCATTACCTAGAATGGACATGGTAGAGGTCTTGAACCGTGGTCTTGAAGATATGGGGAAATACAAAAATGACTTGCCATGGACTTATGAAGATCCTTCTATCGTAGCCATTCGTGCCATGCGTGGTGGGGCAATCGATTTGATGATGCACATGCACATGTGGGCTGCAGGTTTTGATCCGGCAAATAAGACCGCGCATTATACGGCAGTAAATGCTTTGGGCGACGAGCTGATGAATCAAAATAACAACAGCTATGAGCTATTGCCTTTAGAGCGTACCAAAGAGATCTTTAAAGGAAGAACAAGAGAAGGTCTTTTTGAAGTGCTGCAAAGTTTAAACTATGGCGAGCGTTTCGATATTACCGCTGCTTTTTCAGATATGGTATTGAGGTACCCAAATAAGCAACCGGCATCAAACAGTAAAAGCTATACCTATTATCAGAGCAAGTACCTGGATATTTTATATCCTGCAGGTAAACCTGATAAAAGAAAAGACTATTGGTTCGACGAATTTATGTATGCTACTGATGGGAAATTCCAGTTGCTGAAGTTCGTTAACATTTTTGCTCAGGAAGGGGAAGATGTGAATCCAGATGATAACATGATTGTATTCCGTTTGGCAGATGCCATCCTGTTACGTGCAGAAGCGCAGGCAGAATTAGGCTTGAATGCTGATGCCAGAACTACGGTAAATATCATCCGTCAGAGAGCAGGTGCTGATCCGATCACGGAAAGTGATGAGGACTTAAAGGATGCGATCTTCTATGAGCGAAATAGAGAATTAATGGGAGAAGGACATGCGTATTTTGACCTTGTTCGTACCAAAAGGGTACTGAGAGACAAGTATTGTTTTCACCCGATTGGGGTAGAAGACTTTAACAATGGTGCCTGGACCTGGCCTATTGACCAAAGCGCAATGAATCGCAATCCATATATGACTTTAAATGATTTCTGGAGATAACAATTCCTATCACAAACCATAATTCTGATTTTTATGTTGAAACTAATTAAAATAATAGTACCCGTACTTTTACTGGCAACCAGCTTCTTTGCAGGTTGTAAGAAAGAACCCTTTTTTAAGGATACCGGTGTTCATGATGCAAAATTCAATGGTACAGTTTTGCAATACCTGAATTCTAAACCTGTTCATTTTGACTCGCTGAGCCGCATCATCAAGATTGCCGGGATGGAAGAGATCTTTGACAAAGAAAACATCACATTTTTTGCACCTACCAGTGCAACGGTACACCAATCTGTGCATGCTTTAAACAATTATTTGGCCCGATCTGGAAGAGATACAGTGACCCGTTTGGATCAATTGAAGCCGGCTTTCTGGCGTAAAATGCTGGGCATGTATGTTTTTAAAGGAAACTATGGCCTAAAAGATTACCCTCAAATTGATACTGCTGCAATGCAGGCTTACCCGGGTCAGGGCTACAACTCTTTATCGGTAAATAATGAGCCTGGAAGAACCATGAATATTGGGGTAGTTTATAATGATGCCGGTGGTGTTAAATATGCGGGCTACAGACAATTGATGATTTCTTATATCGGTGATTATTCCAATCCAACCAAGAGTTTAATACTCAATAGAGTGGCCTCCTCAGATATTGCACCTAGTAATGGTAGAGTGCATGTATTGCAAAATCTGTATATCGGGACGGTGTACTTAATCGATATTGATGGAACACTTACACCTATAAAGATAACCCTGCCTCAATATTTTGGATTTGATGTGAGTAATTTCATCATCACTGCCTTGTCGATGGGCATCGATCCTTAATCGGATTGAACTGGAATAATTGTATAACTATATTTTAATAAAGAATTATGATTTTAATCTATATAAAGCAAGTGAAGATAAAAAGATTGATGCTGCTGTTAATGGTTATGGCCACTGTCACTTTTTCTTGTAAGAAAAAAGATGGTATCGGCGAAGATCCATATGGTGGTGGTAAAATGCCTTTAGGGGTAAGTTTTGCCGATTCGGGAGAAAGCGCAGGATCCGGTATTCCGGGTGATCAGGCGACCATTAAAGTGAGAGGCCTTTTGGCTTATCAAGGGAAATTTGAGTTTTTCATCAATGAGATCAAAACTGAAGTAACCAGCTTAACAGACAGTACACTAAATATAGTGGTTCCGCCAAACGCAAGTAGCGGAGGTACGACCATCGTTTTAGACGGACAAACATTTTTTGGTCCGAAATTTACGATCGAAGGAAAGGTGTCTTTAGATCCAACATTTAAAGCAAAAAATGGATCAAATGGTACCATTGCAGATATTCTATTGTTGCAGGATGGCAGCTATTTATTGATGGGTTCTTTTACGAATTACCAGGAGAAAGCTGCGGCAGCTCCTGTTAACGGAATTGTAAAAATCACCAAGGATGGAGAGTTTGCTGCTGGCCTTAAAGCTGGTAAAGGAACTGACGGAGTATTATATACTGCCATACCTCTACAGTCGGGTAAATTTATGGTTGGAGGAAGCATGAATTCTTTTAACGGAAGATTAGGTGCATCTGGAATTACCCGTTTGAATGGTGATGGTTCATTGGACACCATGGTAGTTGACTTGATCAACTTAACGCCATTATTTCCGAAAAATGGATTGGATACTGTGCCTGCCTTTAATGGTGGAGTATTGGGTACGGTAAACAGGATCTATGCTGTAGATAATAAAATTATCACTGTGGGGCGTTTTGTTGGCTATAGAAGTACCTTTTATGAGCGTTCTACCAGACTTAGTAAGATTGTAGATTTTACCCCGATGAATGCTTTTGCCAGAATGAAGCTGAACGGTACACTAGACTCTACTTATAACTTTGATAAAGCTAATAAAAAAGGTTACCCAGGTGTAAACGGGATGATTTACGAGTCTCATATGCAGCCAGACCATAAAATCATTGCAGTTGGTGCATTTACTAATTATAATGGCAGTCCGGCTAAAAATATTGTTCGTGTGGATACACTGGGCGCTTTCGATCCTACTTTTAGATCTGGTTCCGGTGCCGATGGCGATATCCTTTCTATGGTAGTGAATAAGGTGACTGGCAGTATCATGATTTCCGGCCTGTTTAAAAATTACAATGGCGTACCAGCAGATGGTGTGGCCATGTTGAAATCTGACGGAAGCATCGATCCAGCCTTCAAGTTTGGCGCATTGACAGGCGGTTTTGCTACTCATGCCATCCAATTGAATAGTGGGAAAATCCTCGTTTCAGGAACTTTCAAGACTTATAATGGAATCGTGAGACAAGGCTTCATGGTGTTAAACGGTGATGGTAGTCTGGCCGCGAATTATAACAATACAGGAGTTTTTGAAGGCTCGGTGTTTAAAGTGATCGAAACGACTTCTGCATTGGGAAACCCTGCTGTAATTATGGTTGGTAATATTTACAAGTTCGATAGCCAAAGAGTAGGGAATATCGTGCGTATCGAATTGAAGTAATAATTTTTCAGGATTAAGAGCAATAAGATGAACAAAATAAAAACATATACACATAAAGGATTGGTAACTGGCCTTTTGGGTTCGGCAGCCATGGTCCTGCTAATGATGTTGGGTTCCTGTAATAAAGATTTTCCAAATAAATTAAAGGAGAATATAAAGAATGATACAGCGGGTGTAAATTCTAAAACGCGTAAGGTGTTGTACATTATCGTGGATGGGCTTAGAGGGCGCGCATTGAAAGAAATTAATGCCCCGAATATCTCTCAGGTGATCAAAAAATCTATTTACGCTTATGATGGTTTAACAGATGTGGATGGTACGGGAGTAAGCAATGCCGGTGCCTGGACCAATATGTTGACCGGTGTAAAACGTGGCCAGCATGGGGTAGTTTCAGAAGATTTCGCAGGAAATAAACTGAGTCAGTTCCCATCAGTGATTACCAGACTGAAGCAAAATCTGCCAGGGCTAAGAACGGCTTCATTTGGTGCATCAGCGACATTTGGTAGCCACCTTGCTATAGATGCTACGGAGAATAAAAGTTTTGAAGGAGATGACCTGGCTGTAAAAAATGCAGTTAAAGCAGAGCTGGGTCGTGGTGATGCCGGTTTTGTACTGGCGCAATTTCATAGCGTAGAACTTGCTGGTAAAGCTTCGGGTTATGAAAGCACTACTGCCGATTACGCCAATGCAGTCCTTAAAATGGATACCTATATCGGTGAGCTGATCAATGCTTTGTCTCAAAGAAAAACGTTTGTGACGGAGAACTGGTTGGTAGTGATTGCCTCTAATAAAGGAGGGCTAATCGCTCCGGATCCTAATAGTACAGATATTACTCCATATGCTGACCCGGTTAGAAATAACTTTGTGATTTTTTACAACCCAAGATTCAATAGTTTATTTGTCCCTAAACCAGATTCTGAGAAGATTCCTTATAGTGGTTCAAGTATTCGCTATGATTTTACGGAAGCCACCAGGCCTATAGCAACGGTAAACAGTACCACTGCCTATAATTTCGGAGTTTATGGAAATTATACGATAGAGATCCTGTTGAAAAGCAATACAACCAGTGAGATCTATCCTACCTTTTTGTCTAAACGGGAAAAAGGATTTACAGGACCAGGCTGGAATATGTTTTTAGAAGGAGGCGCATGGACGCTGAATACGAATGTATCCGGACAGATGAAAGGAAGAGCAATTAATGATGGAAAATGGCATAAGCTGACCATTGTATTTGATGGTACCAATAAAAAGGTAAGAGGATATACTGATGGTAAATTTGACAATGAGCTGGACATGAACAGCAGTACACTGGACAATCCTGCAGCTTTAAGGTTAGGTTACCTGCCTACAGATGGAAATCAGAATGCCTCAGTGCTAATGACGGAGTTAAAAATCTTCAAGGCTGCTTTAACGGCTACGGAAATTTCCGCTTATGGTTGTAAACCGGACATTAAATCAGACCACCCTAAATACAGTACCCTGATTGGTTACTGGCCAATGCAGGATGGTCTTGGAAACGTCCTAAAAGAAAAAACTGGAAAAGGATTGGACTTCAGGTTAGGTGGTACCGTACCATGGGAAACATTTAGTGTGGTGAGCCCGGCATTGTGCCCTGACATCAACGCTAAATTCTATACTATGGTTCCTAACAGTGTAGACATTCCTATTGAAATCTATCATTGGATGGGTGTTTCAGTACCTACTTCGTGGGGACTAGATGGAAAATCATGGGACCCAACTTATTCAGACATTAAACCTTAATTGTGATATGAAAAACGCTAATTTTTTAAGCAAACTGCTTATGCTGCTTGTGTTGATGGGCTTCATCTCCTGCAAGAAATATGGTTATAAATTTGAAGATGGTTTTAATGCATCAGGTGAGGTAGTTCCAGGCGGATTACCACTAGATACGATGATGATGCAGATAGACCGGACCATGTATTCCAGAGCAAGGATTTTCCCTGGAATGGTGGAGCCATCTGAACCACGCGTAGTGAATGCAAAAGTGGTTTTAGACCTGAATTTTTCTGCCTCCAATGGTAAACTTTTAAGGATCAATGTGGCACCAGAGCCACAATTTAGTATCGGTTATTATGCTCCGGCAGGGGAATTGATCAAAATCATTGTTCCTGCAGGAATTAATGGTTTAAGTGTTCAGGTGGGTGGTCATACCGACAACCTTACCGGAAAGGAGCCTTTGCAGAGAGATGCAGTAATCACCAATACGAAACAATTGTTTCCTGGGGTAAATTATGTTCGTAACCTGTATGGTGGAACACTTTATATCCGTGCAGATATTGCTTTTGAGAAACCGGTAGAGTTAACCATTACCGGTGCGGTAGTGTCTCCAGACTTTGTGTTAGGGGTATCAAATGATGCACAATGGATTGCTCAGGTGAAAGCCTCGACTGTACCATGGTTGGAATTGAGGTCTTCAAGGGTGATCTTCCTGATCCCAAGAGATTTCCTGATTCGGAATTTTAACTCCTCAAAACCATTGGTTAATCCAACGGCATTGATGAAAGAATGGAATGCAAAATTTGAACTGGACTATAATGGTTGGATGGGTTTATCTGATAATAGTGCGGATCTTAGAGACCGTAGCCCACAGTCTGCATGGCGTGAGGTATTAGACATTCAGCCTTCTGTAGGTTATGGTCACAATGGGTTCCCTGTTGTAGCCACCATGGACAGCGAATGGTTCAATAGTGTGATTAGCCTGGAACAATTGCAAAGTGGTGCAAACTGGGGTACTTACCACGAGTTTGGTCACAATTGTCAGCAGCCTTCTATCTGGAGCTGGGAAGTGTTAGGAGAAACGACAAACAACCTTTTCAATTATAAAGTAGCCAATAGAAATGGGGCTAATTTCTCGATTCAGCATGGCGACGAATGGGTAGCTCCTGCTCTGGCTTATGCTGCCGGACCTACTGGTGCGAAGAAGTTTGATACAGATGCTGGTATGGATGATGCTTTTAAAAGAATGATTCCATTCTTACAGATCTTTGAAAAATATGGTTATGGTGCGATGACACATTTGTATACAGAAGCCAGACACGCAACAAGACTTGCCAATACCACTCAAGACAAAAAGGATTTTGTGTATGAACGTTTCTCTGAATTTGCAAATGTGAATTTGTTACCATTCTTTAATGCATGGGGTATTGAAGTGAGTAGCGTTTCAACCGCAAAGATTTCCAAAAAATACCCATTGTTAAGGAAAAAAATCTGGACTTATAACCCGATGACCAAACTGGGAGGTAATGAAGTGTACAACCCTTATGTAATCACAGCTACTTCTGAAGAGCTGAGTGGAGAGGGCGCAGTGAATGGAAGAGCAAATGCCATGATTGATGGGGATAACAATACTTTCTGGCATTCGCAATGGAGCGGTGCAACCGGTCAGATGCCGCATACGATTGTGCTGGATGTGGCTACTTCAACCACTGTTAAGGGACTTTATTTTATCACCAGAAATAGTGCGGATCAGCTGCCTAAGGATATAGAGGTATACGTGAGTGAGGATAAAACGAACTGGACGAAAGTAGGCTCTAAACAATTGGCAAGATTGCAAGGTCAGAAAATTGAATATCTTTTCCCAGCAGAGAAAACGGGTAGGTACTTTAAGGTTGTGATTTTAAATAACCATAGTAATTCTCCATATGCTGCATTAGCGGAGCTAAATATCATTAAGCCATAAAGAATTTAAATCATTGAAAATCATGATGAATTATAAAAATAAAACTGCAATGCTAATGACGGGTGCAGCATTGGCATTGTTTGCTACCCTATTTAATGCCTGTAAAAAGTACGACAATCCGCCCCCTGTATTCGAAGAATATGGGCGGGCTGCCGATAGCTATGGAGAAAGAAAGGTCTTGATCATTACTGTTGATGGAGCCGTAGGTGCGGAAGTGAAAAAGCTGAATCCGATAAATATTGCGGAAATGCTGAAAACAAGTAAGTATAGTTTTGATGCAGTAAGTGATGCTAAGACCAATACTGGAACAACCTGGGCTAGTTTAATTACTGGGGTAACTTCAAGCAAACACCGTGTATTGGATGAAGAGTTCAATTTAGAAGGTCTGGGTGATGAAGACCATAATGAGGTGCCTAAATATCCAACGGCACTTGCCCGTATGCTGGATGTAAGACCAGAATTTAAAACTTTAGCGGCAACTTCAAATAAGGCTTTAAACAATTACCTGATCCATGCGGATCGCCGTGTTTTAGCGAGCAATGACCAACAAGTGAAAGACTCTGTTGTGAAGGCTTTACAAACCGAAAACCAACGTGTGCTGATTGCTGATTTACGTGGTGTAGTAACTGCGGGAACTACTTTCGGTTTCTCAGCAGATGTTCCGGAATATAAGGATGCGATTGTAAAGGCTGATGTTTATATCGGTGAAATGTTGGACGCTTTGAAGAAACGTAAAGACTATGCTAAAGAAGACTGGTTAGTGATCGTTTCCTCTAGTCATGGGGGAGTAGGTAAAACTTACGGTGGAGCGTCCATTCAGGAAAGAAACATCTTCAGTATCTTTTATAACCCAAACTTTAAGCCATTCGAGATGAAGGCCAATCCTTATTATTCTGTAAGGTACTGGGGTAAAGGAAATGATGCTGTGGAAGTGGCGGCAGGAAGAGTGGTGAGGGCTACGGCAAATGATCCTACGGGCTTGTACAATCCTGGTAATGGCTCAATGACCATTATGGCTAAAATTCTGATTAATAAGAATGCAGACGGTAAATACAATTATATATATCCTCCTTTCCTGAGTAAGATTACAGCCCGTACGGGTGCTACTCCAGGATGGTCCTTTTTTAGAAATGATAATGGAGTAACCTTCTTTGTAAGTAACGGTACTACTGCAATACAGCCAAAGGCTGAAAACGTGGGAACGGATGGAAAATGGCATACCATTACGGGGACAATTGGCAAGGTTGGTGCAGACTTTAAAGTCAATATGTATGTAGATGGTGTGAAGTCTTTCGATGAAGTGAGCTTACCAGGTACTTCGCAGGTGACTTCAACTGCTCCATTAGTGATGGGATATCAGCCTGAAGTATTCTCCGGAGGTTATATCAACTTGTACATGTCAGATTTGAAGATTTGGAACAAAGTATTGTCTGAATCCGCAATTAAAGCGGCTGTGACCCAAACCGACGTACCAACTACAGACCCTGATTACCCTAATCTGGTCAGCTATTGGCCAGGAAATGATGGTGGTACCAATACGATTAAGAATAAAGTGGCCAATCGCCCGAATTTTACGATTACCGGAAAGTATTCATGGGATCTTTTAGCCGCGACTCCAGCCACAGGTTATGGTCCTGCAGATCCGAAAATGATCTTGCTTCAGAATGTTGATGTGACTACACAAATGTTCTATTGGTTAAGAGTGCCAACTAAATCAGCATGGAACCTTGACGGAACGGTATGGTTGGATGACTATGAAACGGAATTCATTAAACGTTAATTTTTTAGGCTTAGATATTTAATAAAAACAGAAAACAATGAAAAGAAAATGTCTGTACCTATTTATGGTTTTTGCTGTTGCAGCAATCTCTTGTAAGAAAAGTTCCGTAGCTCCTGTTATTGAAGTGATCCCGGTTCCGGTAGAAGTGACGGAAGATCCCACTTATATTAATGTGGCCAATTCGATTTCTGTGTCTCCGGCAATGGATGGTGCTAAATTTGAATGGAGCAATAGCTCAAAGAAAGCAGTAGATATTTTGGTAAAGTACAATCAGGATGGTCTGAGAAAAGAACATGCTGTTAAGAACAATCAAGAAGCAAGCGGGACTTTTACGCTCCCAATTTCTGAAATGACCAATTTTACGATTCTGGTGAATAATACTGCAGGGAAACTGGCAGAAACCAGGTTGATTGGTATCGTACCAATTTTGAAACCAGAGGTTAAATTGACAAAGATCGGTTGGACGGCTAGCGCTTCCAGCGAAGTCAATGACGCTGATAATGAGTTTAATGGTGCAGAGAATATTGTGGATGATGTGAACAGAATCAGTCTTTCTTCTCCGGGAGTACCTTCATTCTGGCAGTCGGATTACAATGCAGAACCGATGTATATTTATCCTCATTGGTTAATTGTGGATATGAAAACAGCGAGCAGGCTGACAAAAGTTGGCTTAAATGCCCATGTTGATCCTAATCAGGGTTTCACGAATTTCATTCTGGAAGGTAGTGTAGACGGCGTTAAGTATACCGAAATCGGTGCCGGATCACTGGCTTTTAATCCAGCAATAAAAACGGAACAGATTTATCCGGTGGTTACTACGGAAGCGATTCGTTATGTAAAGATAACTTTAAGGGTAGGATCACCATATCCATGTCTGGCTAATTTTGAAGCCTATTCAAGGAAATAATTTTATTAATCCTATTATTGTGGGGCTCTGAATACCTTCAGAGCCCCATTTTTATGTTAGATCCCCTATAGTTAAGAAAGAAACAAAAGAATATGATGCTAAATTTTAAAAGACGACTGATCCCCATTTTTTTATGTGTACTCACCAAGGTGTCTATAGCCCAGGAAGTTCCCCCGGCTGTTTATCCTAAACCTCATCAATTGCAGGTAGAGCAAGGCGCTATCCCTAGGGGAGAGGCTTTTTATGTTAAACCAGGCTCGGTAAACCCGGAATTACAAGAACTTTTAGCTACAGTGCTAAAGCTGGATGGTACTAAAAAGGCTTTGCCTTTAAAGGTTCTAAAAGGTAAATCAGCGGATCGCCGTTCCGGCGCTTATCAGTTGATCATTAATAAAGAAGGGATAAAGATCATTGCTGCGGATGACAGGGCAGTTTTTTATGCAGCACAGACCTTAATTCAATTGGTAAAAGGGAAAAGTACTTTGCCAGTTGTCAGCGTAACTGATTATCCTGATGTTCCTTTCCGCGGTACTGTAGAGGGCTTTTACGGCGATCCATGGACACAAGAGGATCGCATCGCGCAATTGCGTTTTTATGGTCAGCTGAAGTTAAATACTTATATCTATGGGCCTAAAGACGATCCGTACCATTCTTCTCCAAACTGGAGGTTACATTACCCGGAAAAAGAAGAAGCAGAAATTAAACAACTGGTGCAGGAAGCCAAAAAGAACTATGTAGATTTTGTATGGGCAATCCATCCTGGAAAAGATATTAAATGGAACCTTGAAGATAGTACGGCTGTGCTTAAGAAGTTCGAGATGATGTACGGACTTGGGGTTCGCTCTTTTGCGGTATTCTTTGACGACATCTCCGGTGTAGGTACCGATGCGGCTAAACAAGCGGGATTATTGAATTACATTCAATACGAGTTTGTGAATAAGAAAAAAGATGTGACGCCTTTAATCATGTGCCCTACGGAATACAATAAGGGTTGGTCTAACCCTAAACCGGGAACCTATCTGGATATATTGGGCGAAAAGCTAGACCCAGCAATTCACATCATGTGGACCGGAAATACGGTGGTGGCTGATATTACTAAGGAGGGTTTGGAATGGGTAAATAAACGCATCCGCCGACCAGCATTTGTATGGTGGAACTTTCCGGTAAGTGATTATGTGCGTGACCATTTATTAATGGGTCCATCTTATGGGATTGATACAGATGCTCAAAAGGAAATGTCGGGTTTTGTTTCTAATCCAATGGATAAAGCGGAGCCTTCTAAGACTGCGATTTTTGGAGTGGCATTGTATACCTGGAATATGAAAAGCTATCAGCCAGAGGAGGCATGGGTAGCTTCTCACCGTTATATTATGCCGGAAGCCGCTGAAGCTTTTCAATTGTTTAATGCGCATAATAGTGATCCGGGACCAAATGGCCACCGATATAGAAGAACGGAATCTGTGGAGATGCAACCTTATACGTTAGCTTTTCTGAAATCCTTAAATGAAGGGGCTTATTCGATTGCGGATGCGGGACGTTTGAAAGCTGAATTTCAAGGGATGATTGCTGCGGCGACGGAAATCCCTTTGAAAAGCCAGAACAAACGATTGGTAGAACAGATTAAGCCATGGTTGATACAGTTTTACCAACTTGGAAAAGCAGGTGTTGCAGTGATGGAATTGGCAGAAAACTGGAACAAAAAATCATATACCTCGGCATGGGCTCAATATCTCATCACAGAAGGTTACCTGGAAAAGATGGCGGAGCTGGATCAGAAAATGAACCTCAACCCTTATCAGCCGGGTGTGAAAACTGGTTCGTTGGTGATGACGCCTTTTGTTAAGGCGGTATTGCTCGCTATTGGTCAACAGATGGCCGCTGGAAATGGAGCTGCAGTTGCAGGAGGAACGCTGACCGGGGATAAAGATCAAACGACACTTTTTACCAATAATGCCAAGCTGAAAAGTCAGCCTTTGCAGATTGGCAATCAAAGTGTAGCAATTTCTCCAGCGCTGGAGACGATTGCTTTGCAGCCTGGTGATTACTTCGGACTTCGTCTGCATTCTAACTTGAAGGCTAATTCCTTATCGTTTAATCTGGAATCTCCAACATTAGCGAACTGGGGCAGTTTTGAAAGTTCTGCCGATGCTGTAAACTGGAAGCCGCTTGCTGTGGAAGAGAAAAAAGGAAAAGGGATGGCCAGTCAATTAGAGGGGAATCATGATGCTTATATTCGTTTCAGAAACAAGTCTGATCAAACACAACACTTTTACCTTAGATCATTTAAAATGGAGGTGAAGACAAAAAATGAAACAGATAATGGCGTTTTTGTACTAGATGGTAATCTGGCCACCTATAGCACATTTTCTATAAATGAGCCTGGATTGGTACACTTGCCTAAAGATTTTCAACAAACTGATTTAAGGTTATTGCTGCGCTTAAAGGGCGAAACAGTGACTGTTTTCTCAAAAGATAAGAAAGGAAAAGAAGTTATTTTATATGAAGGTGCTGCGGATGATATTAAAATTGAAAAGTCTGCGTTGAAGAAGATAGATACGCTGTATTTTAAAACGAATGCGATTGAACAACTACGAATATATGAAATAGCTAAGTATTAGCGGGATAAAAGGTTTCTAGTGTGCAAAGAACCTGGTGCGAAGGAATTTTATTACTTATTAAAACGATAAATATATGCAACTCTATGAATGGGCAATATTGGTTTTAGCGATTATTGATGGGATAATCGTATTGTGGATAAGTGTAATGGATAAAAAGGTATAAATGAATAAGGCCCATCGCAATTGATGGGCCTTATGTTTATTCCTGTTTTTCTAACTAAAAAGTTCTTGAAGGTCGCGGTCTGCGGTAGGAATTTTCTTCAAAAAGTCATCAAATCCAGCGCCTTCCTGAGAGCTGTACATGCCATAAGCATCCAGAATATATCCAATCTGACCGTCTTTATCTTCTAAGATATAGAGTACCGAGTTATCACCTGGATCAGAATCACCTTCAAAACGATAGGTTTTTATAATGGTTAAATCTTCCGGATTGTAAATCTTATTGAGGCCAACGCCTTGCATTTTACCATGATCTGTCATCTTTATTTCATTGTCCAGTCCTTTAAGTCTTAATTTATCCAGGATCTGGCTAAGGGTATTCATTTCTACTGGCTGTTCCATATCGATTACTGTTTGTTTGCATTAATTAACATTTTTCAGGGGAAATGGTTTTTTGTTTATGCAGTGTTCAGTGAAAAGTCTGGGGCTATAGCCTAAAGCATGGATACAAAAAAAGCGCTATCCTGATCGGATAGCGCCTTTTTTTATTTGATGATTTTTTATCGTTCTACAAAGAGAAAGCAGCTTTCACCTGATCTACGAAATCTAGTTTCTCCCAGGTAAACAATTCTACTGTTACTGTTTTTTCTTCTCCATAAGGAGTTTTGAAAGTTTTAGTAACAGTTTCATTTTTACGACCCATATGGCCATAAGCAGCAGTTTCGCTATAGATAGGGTTTCTTAGCTTCAAGCGTTGCTCGATGAAGTAAGGACGCATATCGAATAAGCCTTCTACAATAGCAGCAATCTCACCGTCAGTTTTATTTACTTTGCTAGTACCATAAGTGTTGATGTAAATTCCCATCGGTTTTGCTACACCAATGGCATAACTTACCTGTACAAGGATTTCTTCTGCAACACCTGCAGCTACCAGGTTTTTAGCGATATGACGTGTAGCATATGCCGCACTTCTATCTACTTTACTTGGATCTTTTCCAGAGAAAGCACCACCACCATGAGCACCTTTACCACCGTAAGTATCAACAATGATTTTACGGCCAGTAAGACCTGTATCACCATGTGGACCACCGATTACAAATTTACCAGTTGGGTTGATATGGTATTCAATCGCATCATTAAATAAATGTGCGTATTGAGGATATTTAGCAATGATTCTTGGAATTAAGATAGACACCAAGTCAGACTTGATTTTTGCCAGCATACTTGCTTCTTCGTCGAAATCGTCATGTTGTGTCGAAATTACGATGGCATCAATACGAACTGGTTTGTTGTTGTCATTATATTCAAGGGTTACTTGTGACTTCGCATCCGGGCGTAAATAAGTGATTTCTTTATTTTCGCGTCTTAGCTCAGCAAGTTCCTGTAATAGTTTATGAGAAAGGTCCAGCGCTAAAGGCATATAGTCTTCAGTTTCGTTGGTGGCATAACCGAACATCATACCTTGATCACCTGCACCTTGTTCTTCTTTGCTGCTTCTATCTACACCTTGGTTGATGTCTTGTGATTGTTCGTGAATTGCAGAAAGAATCCCGCAAGAGTTAGCTTCAAACATGTACTCACTTTTGGTATAACCAATTTTTTTGATGACGTCGCGCGCAATCTGCTGAACATCAAGATAAGTTTTGGATTTTACCTCACCAGCAAGGATGACCTGACCAGTAGTAACTAGGGTTTCGCATGCAACCTTTGAATCTGCGTCAAAAGCCAGGAAATTATCGATTAGTGCGTCGGAGATTTGATCTGCGATTTTATCAGGATGACCTTCGGAGACAGATTCTGATGTAAATAAATATGACATCTTAAATAATTAATTTTTTTAATAAACAATTATATAAAATGGCCTCTGATCCTGCAATACAGGCAGTAAATTGAAGTGTATGATAGGTTAGCACTTTTTTTTACGTGGTTGCAATCCCGCTATTTTTGATGATAGCATCGCAAATCAGTCCACTTTAATGATGCGAAATTACTATATATATTCAAATAGTCAAAAAATATCAATTATTTTGTACCGTATTTAAACCACTGTTTTGTCAAAATCTAATATTTTATTTATTATCAACCCGATTTCGGGGGGGAAGGACAAGCTGAAAATTCCAGCTTTGATCGATGCCCATTTGGACCGTTCGAAGTTTAACGCGAATTACAGCTTTACGGAATATGTTGGCCACGCTTCAGAAATTGCTGAGGAAGCGGCCAGCAAGAATTTCGATGTAATTGTAGCCGTTGGTGGCGATGGAACGATTAATGAGATCGGGACTAAGGTGATGCAGCAAAATAAGATCCTGGGAATTCTTCCTTTCGGATCCGGAAATGGGCTATCAAGGTTTCTGAAAATCCCAATGAAAACGGTACAAGCCATTAAGGTGATCAATGATTTCAAGGTGAGGGTGATTGATACAGGCAGGTTTAATGACAAATGCTTTTTTAATATGGCGGGTATGGGCTTCGATGCACATATCAGTTCGGTATTTGCGGGGAATAAGTCGAGGGGCTTATCAGGATACCTGAAACTCGGTCTGAAGGAAATGTTAAACTATAAACCTCAGACTTACCATATATATATAGATGGTAAGGAATATGTGCGTACTGCTTTTGTGGTGAGTGTTGCGAATTCTTCTCAATATGGTAACAATGCACACATTGCTCCAAATGCTTCGATCACGGATGGCTTACTGGATGTGTGTATCATTAAGAAATTCCCATTGATTAAGATTCCGGTACTGGCTTATCATATGTTGAACGGTTCGGCAGATCATACTTCAATGGTGGAAATCATTCAGGGAAAGGATATCCGGATTGTTCGAGCGGCAAACGATGCCATTCACATCGATGGTGAACCCTATTTCATGGGTAAGGAGCTTAACATTTCATTGGTTCCTTTATCTTTAAATATCATTACACCGGATTATGAAGCTGCGTTGCTTCCCAATTCCTAAATTAAACAGAGATGAAAGCTAAAAAGAAAATATTGAATGACTTTGGGGGGATTATGTTTTCTACAGACCCTTCCTTTGTATATGAGCAGGACAAGGAGCTGGAAGAGGCGCCATTAGCGGCGAATCAGCAAGATCTTAGGGTACTATTGGATCGGAAAAATCGTGGCGGTAAGGGTGTGACGCTGGTTACAGGCTTTATCGGAAGCACGGAAGCGCTGGAAACACTGGCTAAGATGCTGAAGTCTAAATGTGGTGTTGGTGGTGCGGCAAAAGACGGGGAGATCCTGATCCAGGGTGATTTTAGGGATAAGGTTTTGCTGCTGTTGCAAAAAGAAGGCTATAAAGTTAAAAAATCAGGAGGCTAACAAATGCCCTTGTTAATTTGTAATTAACTGATTTTTAGTGCATTTGTTGTTAGTGTATCAACAACAATAAGTAAATTTTTTCCAACAAAAGCACTGGTAATCCCTTTTTATCTGTATAACTTTGTCTCACTAACTTATTTATTTATGAGCAAAGCACTTAGGCTTAAGCAGGATTTGGGGCATTTGAATTTAAATTCAGATCAGGCCCTATATCAGCTTAATGTATCACAATTGGTTGAAGAGGCCTTAAAAAATGGAGAAGGAACACTTGCCGATACCGGAGCATTGGCAATTGACACAGGTAAATTTACCGGTCGTTCTCCAAAAGACAGATTTATTGTTTGCGATGAGTTGACAGAAGACTCAGTGTGGTGGGGAGATATTAACATTAAATTTAGCCCTGAACACTTTGATTCGCTTCTAAAAAAGGTTACTGACCACCTGAATCAGCAGAAATTCTATGTAAGGGATGCTTATGCCTGCGCTGATGAGAGTTATAAAACAACGATCAGGGTGGTGACAGAAAATGCCTATCAGAACTTATTTGCCCATAATATGTTCTTAAGATTCGGCGAAGAAGGATTGCCTGAAACTCCTGAATGGACGATTATCGCTGCACCAAGCTTTTTAGCAGATCCAGCAGTAGATGGCACCCGTCAGGGAAACTTCTCTCTTTTGAACTTTACTAAAAAAATGATTCTTATTGGTGGTTCCGGATATACGGGTGAAATCAAAAAAGGAATCTTTTCCGTTTTAAACTTCATTTTACCACAACAGAGAAATACGCTTTCTATGCATTGTTCGGCGAATGTGGGTAAAGATGGGGATACGGCAATTTTCTTTGGCTTATCAGGAACGGGTAAAACTACGCTTTCTGCTGATCCGGAAAGAGGTTTGATCGGCGACGATGAACACGGCTGGGGTAAAGAGACCATCTTTAATTTTGAAGGCGGTTGCTATGCTAAATGTGTGGACTTAACAGAAGAAAAAGAACCGCAGATTTTTAAAGCGATCAAATTTGGATCTCTTCTGGAAAACATCAACTATTTCCCGGGAACTCGTGAAGTGGATTACAGTAATGTAGAGAAAACTGAAAATACAAGGGTTGCTTATCCAATTCATTATATAGATAATGCTATTCTGCCTTCTATCGCAGGAGTGCCTAAAAACATATTCTTCCTGACTGCAGATGCATTCGGAGTATTGCCACCGATTTCTAAATTGACTCCGGGCCAGGCGATGTTCCATTTTATTTCGGGATATACGGCTAAGGTTGCAGGAACAGAAGCAGGAGTTACAGAACCTCAGGTTACTTTCTCTGCTTGTTTTGGAAAAGCTTTTTTACCATTGCATCCTACTAAATACGCGGAGTTGCTTGGCGAAAAGATGCGCAAGCACAATGTGAATGTCTGGTTGGTGAATACCGGATGGAGTGGGGGAGCTTATGGTGTCGGTAAACGAATGAAATTATCGTATACCAGAGCAATGATTACCGCGGCTTTGAAAGGAGAATTGGAAAAAGAGCGTTACAACACCGATCCTGTATTTGGTTTGGCCATTCCAGCGTCTTGTCCAGGCGTCCCATCAGAAATATTACAACCAAAAAATACCTGGGAAGACCAGAAGAAATATGATCAAAAAGCGAATGAGCTCTCACAGGAGTTTATTACCAACTTTAAGCAGTTTGAAGCTTTTGCGAGTGCTGAAATCCTTGCATCCTTCCCTAAAGTTGTGGAAAACGCCCCATAAAGCTTTTTTTTTGCTCAAAAATTTGCATATCAATTTTTTTTTAGTTTTAATTGTGAAAGATTGTCTCCGCTAGGGGACAATCTTTTTTAATATACGCCGATGCGGACAGGGGGGAGACTTAGTTCAAGGGAAGAAACTAACGATTATTTAATTTGGAATTAAAATCAAAGTTATAAATTTGTTCTTGCAACAATTGTTTGTAATGATCGTTGTGTGTATTACAGAATAATAATCTAAATTTAAAAAAAACACGAGTACTAAAAACTAAAAAACTAAAAAACAATGGCAAACGCACCAAAACCAACAACAGTTCAAAAAGAAAGCTCATCATCTGCTTCAAATTTATTTGCAACATTAGTAATTCCTATCTGTATCATTATCGGTATTTGTATTTTCAAGTTTGTCTTGGGTAGTAGAGATAACTTTATTGACGGAGCAGATCCAGATTTGCATGAGACAATGCCAAAAGTAGGTAACTATGCAGGTATGGCTTACAAAGGTGGTTTCATCGTACCAATCTTAATGGGTATGTTCTTAATGGTTATCGTTTTCTCAATTGAGCGTATGATCGTAATCGGTAAAGCAACTGGTAAAGGTAGCTTAGACGCTTTCGTTAAAAAAGTACAATCACTATTAAACTCAAACAACATCGAAGGTGCTATGGCTGAGTGTGATAGACAACAAGGTTCGGTTGCTAACGTAATCAAATCTGGTTTGAAAAAATACAGAGAAATGGAAGTTGAGCCAAACATGGATACAGATCAAAAATGTTTAGCGATCCAAAAAGATATCGAAGAAGCAACTACATTAGAGATGCCAATGTTAGAGCAAAACTTAACTGTAATAGCAACATTAGTATCAGTAGGTACATTAACAGGTCTATTAGGAACAGTAACAGGTATGATCAAGGCCTTCGGTGGTTTAGCTAACTCTGGTGCTCCGGATCAAGCGGCATTAGCAACTGGTATTTCTGAGGCTTTGATTAACACAGCTACAGGTATTGGTACTTCTACTTTCGCGATTATCATGTACAACATCTTAACTTCGAAAATCGATAAATTGACTTACGCTATTGATGAAGCCGGTTTCAGCATCATCCAAACTTACGCTTCTACGCATAAATAAAAAATAATGTATTTTTTTTACCGGCTTTTATGGAAAACCGGAAGAATAAACATCATTAGTTAAATACATAAGTAATTTTTAAAATTATGCCAAGAGCAAAGGTTCAAAGAAAGAGTACTTCGATAGATATGACCGCCATGTGCGACGTATCTTTCCTATTGCTTACTTTCTTTATTTTAACAGCAACAGCACGTCAGCCTGATCCTTTGGATGTTACTATCCCTTCATCGACATATAAACTTAAAGTTCCAGATTTGGACATGGGTATATTGTCAATTGGAAAAGGCAAAGTGTTTTATGAAATCGTAGGGAACGACATTAAAATGGCTACCCTTGATAAAATGGGCGAGAAGTACGGAATTAAATTCACTCCAGAAGAAAGAAAGCGTTTTGGTGTGGTTGGTGCTTTCGGTGTACCAGTTCAGAGTTTAAAGCAGTACATCAATATGAATGGCGATGAACGCACTAAATCGGGTATTGAAACAGGTATTCCAACGGATTCTACAAACAATCAATTGGCGGAATGGGTGATGCAGTCACGTACGGCCGTAGCAGAATTACACGCAGCGCCAATGCGTATCAGTATCAAAGGTGACGCTAAGGAAGAATATCCAGCGGTGAAGAAAGTGATCGATATTCTGCAGAAGCAAAAAATTAACAAGTTTAGTTTAATCACATCTGCCGAAGGCGATGCTCAATAGATAAATATTATGGCTGAATTAGATACCTCCGGCGGGGGGAAAAAAGGCAAAAAAGTAAGGAGTAAGAAAGCGAATACCAAAGTCGATTTAACGGCGATGGTAGATTTAGCCTTCTTGCTAATCACCTTCTTTATGTTGACCACTTCCCTGTCGAAACCAATTGCAATGGATATTGCAAAGCCTGATAAAGAAGACAAATCGGTAGAAAGGAATGAGCTACGTGCTTCTGAGACCATGACTATATTATTGGGTAAAGACAATAAAGTAGCCTGGTACATGGGAGAAGCTGGTAAATCAAAACCTAATGTTGAAAGTTTTTCTGATATCAGAAAATCAATATTAGATAATAAAAAGAAAGTAGCTGAAACTACTGGTGGCAGACAGATCATTATGGTGATTAAGCCTACATCAGGAGCGAATTACAAGAACTTCGTTGATATTATGGATGAGTTGGCGATCACTAAGATCAAAACAGCTCCTGCAATCGATGATGAGAACATTACTGATGCTGAAAAAGATTTCATGAAAAGTGCTGGAATTTTATAATAAAAGAATTAACAATATTAAATAGTAAGCTATGTTAGGTTCTAAAATAGATTTATTGAAACGGGAATGGCTTGACGTCGTCTTCGCGGGTAAAAACAAGAACTACGGGGCATATCAGCTTCGCAGTACAAGTGCCGCAAATACCACAAAAGCGTTATTAATTGCTTCTACTCTTTTCGTAGTAGCATTTATGACCCCAAAAGTGATCAACATGATCAAAGGAAGTCTTCCTGAAGACGAGATTGTGAAACAAATAGAGGTTACGGTTCAACCACCTCCACCGGTGAATCCGGATACACCTCCACCTCCACCGGTAGAGCCACCGCCACCGAAACAGGATCAGATTAAATTCCCTCCTCCGATTGTAAAACCGGATAATGAGGTAATCGATAAGGAACCTGTTCAGATCGAAGATTTGAAAAAGGCGGATCCAGGTCAGAAAACCATTGAGGGTGATCCTACTGCTGATATTGTAATTGCTGGTCCGGTTGGAGATGGCCCTAAACAAGCAGCGGTTGTAGAAGATACAAAGGTTTATGATTTCGTGAGTATCGAAACACAACCAAGTTTCCCAGGTGGTATGGATAAATTTTATGGCTATTTGAAAAAAGCGGTAAGATATCCTGCAATGGCTCAGGAAAATAACATTCAAGGTAAAGTATTCCTTTCTTTCGTAGTAGAGAAAAACGGAGACTTAACTGACATCAAAGTAGAAAGAAAACTTGGTGGTGGTACTGATGAAGAAGCAATCAGAGTATTGAAAGCTAGTCCACGTTGGACTCCTGGTATCCAGAACGGAAAACCGGTTCGTGTGAAGTTCAATATTCCAATCAGCTTTACCTTATCTCAATAGTATTATAGAATGTTAAATTTAAGAACATTTAAGCAGAAATCGCCTCAACAGCGATTTCTGTTCATTTTAGGCCTGGTGATGTTTACGTTTTACTTCGTATTGGGCCTATTATTGATCTTCTGGGCTGATATTCCCTTTGAAATCCAAAAAACTTATCGCATCTTGTTTGGGGCATTGCTAATCGTTTATGCAGCCATTAGATTTGCCCGCTTAATTAATCCAAAAGACGATTAGATTCGAATTATCCTAAGTTAAAGCAATTAAATAGCTTAGAATAATGGAATCAACTTGCAAAACATTGTTCAAATGAAACACTTAAGTCTGATATTGCTGTTGTTCGTATTCGTGGCTTGTAAGCAAAAGCCTAAGCCTGATGATTCGGTAGAACAAAGCCGTACGACTGGTAGCGTTAAGATCCTCGCTGATGCCTCTTTCGCAAGGGTGCTTGCAGATCAGATTGATGTTTTTAAGACAGATTATCCGAAGGCGGAATTTGCAGTGATTGAAGGGAATGAGAATGAAATTCTTCCTACCTTTTTGAACGATAGCGTTAGGGTGATGATTTCCTCTAGAATGCTGACACCGGAAGAGGACAAAATTTATAGAAATAGAAGTATTGTTCCTAAAACTTCCAGATTTGCCATTGATGGGATTGCGCTAATTACTAATGCAACTAATGCAGACAGTACCATTACAGTGCAGGAAGTGATTGATATTTTACAAGGAAAATCGACAACAGGTAAACAATTGGTTTTTGACAATGCCTATTCCAGCACCTTACGTTATTTTAAGGAACTAGCCGGAGTTAAAGAGTTGCCAAAAAAAGGAGTTTATACTTTAAAGGACAATAATGACGTTATAAAGTACGTTGCGAACAATAAAGGTTTTATTGGTGTGGTTGGTGTAAACTGGTTAATTTCAAACCAGAAAGACATGGCCGATCCAATATCGAAGGTGAAAATGCTGGGGGTGAGGAATTTACCAGGAAAAAAAGGGGATGACGCGTTTTATACGCCTATTCAACAGAATTTAATTAATGGGATATATCCTTTTTTAAGAAATATCTACATCATTAATGCGGAGGGCCGCGAAGGTTTAGGCACAGGTTTTGCAAACTGGTTAGTAAGTCAGCGCGGACAATTGATTGTACTTAAATCTGGATTAGGTCCGCATAAAATGATGCCGAGAGAATTTAATTTAAAGAATACAAACTAAATTTTATATTTGAACTATGAAGCTTATCTTATGAGCTTCATTACAATTAAAACAATAGTGAACCATGAAAATGACAAAGAAAGCAATAACCTTAAGTTTAGGTTTAGTAGTGATGGGTTCTGCCTCTTTTGCTCAAAGCTTAAATGATGCAAAAAAGGCTGTAGATGCCGAACAGTACCAGAAAGCGACAACCATGCTGAAAGCATTGGTAAAATCACAAGCGAATAAAGGAGAAAATTACTTTAATTTAGGTGATGTTTATCTAAGATTGGATTATGTCGATTCAGCTAGGGCAACTTTTGCTCAAGGTGTAACCGCTGATCCTAAAAACCCTTTAAACTATATTGGTTTAGGTGAAGCAGATTTATTCGATAAAAATCCTACTTCAGCAAAAACGAATTTTGATAAAGCTGTAGAGGTATCTTCTAAAAAAGATTATATCCCTCAGTTATATATCGGTAAAGCTTATATCGCTTCAGATAACAAAGACTTTACTGCTGCATTACCTTACTTGCAAAAAGCAGATGAGTTAGATGCAAATGATAAAGATCCTGAAACTTTCTTGGCTTTAGGTGATTATTATGCTGCTCAGAAAAAGAATTCTGAAGCTTTAGGTAATTACTTGAGAGCGTTGAACATGAATGCGAATCTTTTAAGAGCAACAGTTCAGATTGGTAGAATGTATACAGAATCAAGAGCATTCCCTGAAGCAGAAGAACGTTTCAAAGAAGCTATTACTGCTGATCCAAACTACGGTCCGGCTTATGGAGAACTAGCTGAATTGTATATGCAATGGGCAAATCAGGTTGCTGTTGAGCAAGTGGCTAAATCTGCTTTAGCATTAACTAACTATAAAAAGTACCTAGATTTAACGGATAATTCTTACGATTCTAAATTGCGTTATGCGCAGTTCTTGTTCTATGCGAAGGATTTCCAGGGATTAGAGCAAGTAACTTCTGAGTTGGCAACTATGAGTCCTAACAATGAGAAAGCACTTGTAGTATCAAGATTACGTGGTTATTCTGCTTATGAGAATAAAAACTACCCTAAGAGTTTAGAATACATGAATGACTTCTTTGGGAAAGTAAAAGATCCATCACGTATCATTGCTGACGATTACTTGTACCTGGGTAGATCCCAAATGCAAAATGGTAATGATAGCCTTGCTTTGGTAAATATTATAAAAGCCGTTGAGAAAGACTCTACTAAAGCAGATGCCTTAGAAGAAATTGCATTAGCACTTTTCAAAGGTAAAAAATATGAAAAAGCTGGTGATGTATATGCTATCGCTATTAAAATGAACCCTAATGGTCCAAATAGCCTAACTAACAATTACTATTTAGGTACAGCGAAGTATTATGATTACGCTTTTAAAGATAGAGACGGTAAACATCCTGATAAGAAAATCCTAACAGATGCAGATGCTGCTTTTGAAAATATCATTAAAGCTAAAAATGATTTTGTTTTAGCCTATGCTTTCAGAGCGCGTATTGCGAAATATTTAGATGATGCTAATAACCCAAAATGGTTAGGAGTTCCTTTCTATGAGCAATTGATTCAGTTGGTGACGGTAACTAAGCCAGAACTTGCTACAGCTCAGCCAAAAGAATTGGTAGAAGCTTACGTTTATGTTGGTTCTTACTATGCACAAACTGATAAAGAAAAAGCTAAAGAATATCTGAATAAAGCTTTAGCTATTGATCCTGCAAATTCAGGAGCACAAGAGCGTTTGAAGCAATTAGTAGCTCCGGCAGCTAAAACTCCAGTAAAGAAAAAGTAATATTTTCCAATAAAAGAAAAAGGCAGGGTTGTTATCCTGCCTTTTTCTTTTAATTTTGTCCCAAATTTAATACCATGGAAACCCAAAGTGTACCTGTAGATTTTTTACCTATTGTATTTCAGATTATTGTTGCTCTAGGATTTGTTGTTGTGACTTTGATTGCCACACACTTTTTAGGCCCGAAAAGAAAGACAGCTGATAAACTGGCGACTTTTGAAGCTGGTGTGAAGGTAGTAGGTAATGCACGTCAACCTTTTTCTATTAAATACTTCCTAGTGGCGATCCTGTTTGTATTGTTCGATATTGAGGTCATCTTTATGTACCCTTGGGCAGTTAACTTCAGGGAGCTTGGAATGGCTGGTATGGTCGAAATGTTTATCTTTATGGGAACCTTATTATTAGGTTTTATCTACATTTTGAAAAAGAAAGCTTTAGACTGGAATTAACCTATTTAGATTGTTTCTAAATGATCAAGGTTTAGGTCAATTCCTTTCAAAATATTGTAAATTTGTGGTTCATTCTTTGTAGGAATGAACCTTTTTTCGTTTTGTATCATGAGTAACATCAATATAGTAGACGCGCCTCCAGGCATAGAAGGATCTGGTTTTTTTGCCACCTCTTTAGACAAAGTAATTGGTTTGGCACGTTCCCATTCATTATGGCCCCTGCCATTCGCAACTTCTTGTTGCGGTATCGAATTTATGGCTACAATGGGTTCTCACTATGACTTTGGTCGTTTTGGATCTGAACGCTTAAGTTTTTCTCCTCGTCAGGCGGATTTATTAATGGTGATGGGTACCATCGCTAAGAAAATGAGTCCGGTATTAAAACAAGTATATTTACAGATGGCTGAACCTCGTTGGGTGATTGCTGTAGGTGCCTGTGCTTCCAGTGGTGGTATCTTTGACACGTATTCAGTACTTCAGGGGATCGATGAGATCATTCCTGTTGATGTGTACGTTCCAGGTTGCCCACCTAGACCAGAAGCGATCTTAGATGGCTTTGGAAAGATTCAAGAGCTGGTTAAAAACGAATCTTTGAGAAGAAGAGATTCAGATCAATACAAAGAAATGTTGGCTTCATACGGAATTTTATAATGGCAGAGGTGACAAACAATGAAATCTTAGATGCACTGAATGCAAAGTTTGGTGCTAAAATTACGGATGTAAATGAGCCTTATGGCTTACTTACTTTCGAAACCACAAAAGATGTCATCATCGATGTGTTGAGGTTCTTAAAAGAAAGCGACACTAACTTTAACTTCCTTACTGATATTACAGCAGTTCATTACCCGGAGAAAAAACATGGGATTGCAGTGGTTTACCACTTGCACAGCATGGTTAAAAAAGTAAGGGTAAGAGTAAAGGTGTTTATTGATGAACATCATCCTACAATTCCTACTGCTACCGTTCTGTGGAATGCAGCGAACTGGATGGAAAGAGAAACTTATGACTTCTTCGGAGTGAAATTTGAAGGTCATCCGGATCTAAGAAGAATATTGAACATGGACGACTTAGGTGTTCATCCGATGTTGAAACAGTATCCTTTGGAAGATCCAAACAGAGTAGATAAAAAAGACGAATACTTTGGTAGATAAGAACATGAATCACAATCAACCGGTATATACAGATAATGATCCTCAGAGTGAGTTGGTAACCCTGAATTTAGGGCCTACTCACCCGGCAACACATGGTGTTTTTCAGAATGTAATTCAATTAGACGGCGAACGTATTGTAAGTGGTATTTCTACCATTGGCTATATCCACCGCGCTTTTGAAAAAATCGCAGAACATCGCCCATTCTATCAAATCACACCGCTGACAGATAGATTGAACTATTGCTCATCGCCAATCAACAACATGGGATGGCACATGACAGTAGAGAAATTGCTGAACATTAAAATGCCTAAAAGGGTAGATTACCTTAGGGTAATTGTAATGGAGTTGTCCAGGATCGCCGATCACATCATTTGTAACACCATTATTGCTCAAGATACTGGTGCAACCACTACTTTCCTTTACCTGTTCCAGTTCAGAGAGCATATCTATGAGATCTTCGAGGAGATTTGTGGTGCGCGTTTGACAACTAACATTGGTAGAATTGGTGGTTTTGAAAGGGATTTCAATGAAATTGCCTTTGCAAAAATCAATAAATTCTTAAAAACTTTCCCAGTAGCGTTAAAAGAATTCGAAAGCTTGCTAGATCGTAACAGGATCTTTATTGATCGTACTTCAGGTGTGGCTGCAGTTACTGCAGAAATGGCTTTGGATTACGGTTGGACTGGTCCATTATTGCGTTCTGCAGGAGTAGATTATGATGTTCGTGTAAGCGAGCCTTATTCTTCTTATGAAGATTTTGATTTTCAGGTTCCTGTAGGTACCAGCGGTGATATTTATGACCGTTATTTGGTGCGTAATGCAGAAATGTGGGAAAGTGTGAGCATCATTGAGCAAGCTTTAGAGAAGCTGAAGAATGAACCTGCAGGGATTTTCCATGCGGATGTTCCAGAATTCTATTTGCCAGCCAAAGAAGAAGTTTACAACAATATGGAAGCTTTGATCTATCACTTCAAAATTGTGATGGGAGAGATTGATGCACCAAAAGCAGAAGTTTACCATGCAGTAGAAGGTGGTAACGGAGAATTGGGTTTCTATTTGATCAACGATGGTGGTAGAACACCTTACCGTCTGCACTTCAGAAGACCAAGCTTTATAAATTATCAAATGTTTGCGCCCATGAGTGTTGGTATGTTGTTATCAGATGCCATCATCAACATGAGTAGTATGAATATTATTGCAGGAGAATTAGATGCTTAAAGTAGAAGAAACACAACCTGTACAGTTCTCCTCAGCTTTAGTTGAAAAGTTTGAAGAGATCGTTAAAAGGTATCCAGAAGGAAAGCAAAAATCCGCTTTATTGCCAATTTTGCATGAAGTACAAGCAGAACTGGGCTGGTTAAGTCCAAATGCTATGGATCAAGTTGCGGAATATCTGCGCATTGAGCCGATTGAAGTATATGAAGTAGCTTCGTTCTACAGTATGTACTTTTTGAAGCCTCAGGGGAAATACGTTTTGGAAGTTTGCAGAACGGGACCTTGCTGTTTAGTGGGTGCAGAGAAACTGATGGGCCATATTGAAAAGAGCCTTGGCGTTAAAGAGAATGAGGTGACTCCTGACGGCTTATTTAGCTGGAGAGGCGTAGAGTGTTTGGCTGCTTGCGGCTATGGTCCGGTTTTACAAATTGGTCCTGAATACACTTTCTATGAGAACCTTGACGAGAAAAAGGTAGACGATTTGATACAAGACTTACGCAAGAAATAATGAGTCGTAAACTATTATTAGAACATATAAACGTACCAGGCATCCATACATTGGATGTTTATCGCCAGAAAGGCGGGTACCGTGCTGTGGAAAAGGCGCTGAAAACTCTGACTCCTGATGAAGTAGTGGAAGAGGTAAAGAAGTCTGGATTACGCGGTCGCGGGGGTGCAGGATTTCCTACGGGAATGAAATGGAGCTTTTTAGCTAAACCTGAGGGAGTAGCACGTTACTTGGTTTGTAATGCCGATGAATCGGAGCCAGGAACATTTAAAGACCGTTATCTGATGACTCACATTCCTCACGCACTAATTGAAGGTATGATTGTATCCAGCTTTGCTTTGGGTGCAAAAACTTCTTTCATCTATGTACGTGGTGAAATGATGCCTCAAATTCGTATTCTGGAAAAAGCAATCGCTGAAGCTAAGAATGCTGGATTTTTAGGTAAAAATATTTTAGGTTCAGGTTACGACCTGGAACTATACGTTCAGCCGGGTGGTGGTGCTTATATCTGCGGAGAAGAAACTGCATTGTTAGAATCATTAGAAGGAAAACGTGGTAATCCTAGGATCAAACCTCCATTTCCTGCAATTGCAGGATTGTACGGCTGTCCAACAGTAGTAAACAATGTAGAATCTATTGCTGCTGTAGTACCTATCATTAATGATGGTGGCGACGAGTATGCAAAAGTAGGTATTGGACGTAGTACAGGTACAAAACTGATCTCTGCCTCTGGAAACCTGGTAAGACCGGGTGTTTATGAGATTGAATTGGGCTTACCTGTAGAAGAATTTATCTATTCTGATGAATGGTGTGGTGGTATCGCCAATGGCAAAAGATTAAAGGCAACTGTTGCTGGTGGATCTTCTGTTCCGGTGCTTCCTGCTAACCTTTCCTTAAAACTTGCGAACGGGGAACCTCGTTTGATGAGTTATGAATCTTTATCTGAAGGAGGTTTCGCTACTGGTACTATGATGGGTTCTGGTGGTTTTATTGCTTTTGATGAGGATCAGTGTATGGTTAGAAATACCTGGAATTTCTCCCGTTTTTATCACCATGAGAGTTGCGGACAATGTTCGCCTTGTCGTGAGGGTACTGGATGGATGGAAAAAGTACTTCACCGCATAGAATATGGCCATGGTAAAATGAGCGATATTGATTTATTGGTGGATGTAGCTAAGAAAATTGAAGGAAACACAATTTGCCCTCTAGGTGATGCAGCAGCATGGCCAGTAGCAAGTGCCATCAGACATTTCAGAGATGAGTTCGAATGGCATGTGAAAAACCCTCAGTTATCCCTGGATACAAATTATGGATTGGCAAATTATGCTGAACCAATAGCTAAAGCAGTTAGTACAGAAAATTAACAATCAAACCGATGCTTGGAGAGCTTAAAATCTGGAAAAGCAAAGCGATGATAAAGAATATCTTTAACAATGAGTGATAAAGTTAAGGTAACCATAGACGGAATAACCGTAGAAGTAGCACCTGGGACGACCATCCTAAATGCTGCGCGCCAAATCGGTGGGGATATTGTTCCTCCGGCGATGTGTTATTATTCCAAATTAGAAGGTAGCGGTGGAAAATGTAGAACCTGCATCGTAAAGGTGAGTAAAGGTTCTGAAAAAGATCCGCGCCCAATGCCGAAATTAGTAGCTTCATGCCGTACCACTGTAATGGATGGAATGGAAGTGATGAATATTACTTCTCCAGAAGTGATCGAAGCAAGAAGTGGTGTAGTGGAAATGTTGTTGATCAACCACCCATTAGACTGCCCGGTGTGTGATCAGGCTGGTGAATGTGACCTTCAAAACTTAGGTTATGAGCATGGTTTGCAGAAAACAAGGTATGAGTTTGAAAGAAGAACTTTCGAGCGCATTGATATCGGTGATAAAATTCAGTTACATATGAACAGGTGTATCCTGTGTTACCGTTGCGTATTTACGGCCGACCAGATTACCAATAAACGTGTTCATGGTATCTTAAATCGTGGAGATCATTCAGAAATCTCTACTTATATCCAAACGGCTGTCGACAATGATTTCTCTGGAAACGTGATCGATGTTTGTCCGGTTGGTGCATTAACAGACAAAACTTTCCGATTCAAAAATAGAGTTTGGTTTACTAAACCGATTGATGCACATAGAGATTGCCCTACTTGTAGCGGTAAAGTAACACTATGGTATAAAGGAGCAGATGTTTTGCGTGTAACTGCAAGAAAAGATGTTTATGGTGAAGTGGAAGAGTTTATTTGCAATACTTGTCGTTTTGACAAGAAAAAGACGGCAGATTGGACGATCGAACATCCTACACACATTCCAGATACTTCGGTAATTGCCTCTAATCACTATGAGACTTTAATACCTTTACCGGTAATTCAGGAAGATGAGAGATTGAAGGAAGCAAATAGGGTTGAACTAGAAAAAACCACTAAATTCTAATGGATATATCTTTTGTAATAGAAAAATTTGTACTGGTAGCGATTATTTTCGGTATAAGTTTATTGATAGCCATGTATTCCACTTATGCAGAAAGGAAAGTGGCTGCATTTCTACAGGATAGGTTAGGACCAGATAGAGCAGGTCCATTTGGAATTCTTCAACCTTTGGCTGATGGGGTGAAAATGTTCATGAAAGAAGAGATCATTCCTACGAACGCCAGTAAATGGTTGTTTATGGTAGGTCCTGGTCTTGCCATGTTAACCGCTTGTATTGGAACGGCAGTGATTCCATGGGGAAGTCCAATCATTATTGGTGATCGTGTGATTCCTCTACAGGTAACCGAGATCAACGTCGGTGTTCTATATATTTTTGGTGTAGTTTCTTTGGGTGTATACGGGGTAATGATCGGTGGTTGGGCCTCTAACAACAAGTATTCTTTATTAAGTGCAATTCGTGCGGCATCACAAAATATCAGTTATGAGATTGCAATGGGTTTATCCATTATTGCGCTATTATTGGTGACTAACTCAATGAGTGTGGGCGAGATTGTTGCCAATCAGCACGGATGGCGCTGGAATGTATTGTATCAACCACTAGGATTTTTATTGTTCATGATCTGCTCATTTGCAGAGACGAACAGAGCACCCTTCGATTTACCGGAATGTGAGACTGAGCTGATCGGTGGTTACCATACAGAATATTCGTCTATGAAACTAGGCTTTTACCTGTTCGCAGAATACATCAATATGTTTGTCTCTGCAGCAGTAATGGCTAGTTTATACTTTGGTGGTTATAACTACCCTGGAATGGACTGGGTATTGACACAAACAGGAACAGTGATTGCTCCGCTGATTGGAACGGCTGTTTTCTTCCTTAAAATCTTTGCTTTCATCTTCTTCTTCATGTGGGTACGCTGGACGATTCCTCGTTTCCGTTATGATCAACTGATGCACTTAGGTTGGAAGGTATTAATTCCTTTAGCCATTGCGAATATCATTATCACAAGTATTGTGATTGCTATAATTGAAAAGTTTTAACTGTCCGCATTTAGCGGTATAATTAGGAGGTTTAATGGAACCATTAACCAGTAAAAAGAAAGTATTAGAGAAAAAGCCCCTTACGTTTGCAGAACGCATGTATTTGCCTGCCATCACTAAAGGCTTAGCTATTACCATCAGCCACTTCTTTAAAAAGGAAGCGACCATCAGATATCCGGAAGAGCAAAGAGAGTTTTCTACGAACTTCAGAGGAATGCATTCGTTGAAAAGGGATGAGGAAGGTAAAGAGCGTTGCACGGCCTGTGGCCTTTGTGCATTATCTTGCCCGGCTGAAGCAATCACCATGATTGCATCAGAACGTAAACCGGAGGAGAAAGACCTTTACCGTGAGGAGAAATATGCCTCAGTATATGAGATCAATATGTTACGTTGTATCTTCTGCGGATTGTGCGAAGAAGCCTGTCCGAAAGAAGCGATCTACTTAGACGGTCCAATTGTCCCTTCAGATTACCTGCGTAAAGATTTTATCTACGGCAAGGATAAACTGGTAGAGGCACCATTAGAGAAGAAATAATAAGCATAGGTAGCCCTTTGGGTTATTAATATAAACAGTTTAAATTATATAATAAATGGGTACATCGGTATTCTATTTTGTAGCAACATTAAGCGTCATCTTTTCACTGATGGTTATCTTTTCTAAGAACCCGGTGCATAGCGTGCTTTACTTAATTGTTACTTTCTTTACATTAACGGTTCATTACATTCTATTGAATGCACAGTTTCTGGCAGTCGTGAATTTTATCGTTTACATGGGGGCCATTATGGTACTCTTCCTCTTCGTGCTGATGTTGCTCAATCTCAATAAGGACAATGAGCCATTGAAATCGACCTTAGTTAAGGTAGTAGGCGTGATTGCAGGATGTTGTTTAGTCGTTACCATCATTGGTTCTTTAAAAGCAACAGCGATTTCTGATCCGGTATTATTAAAGAATCCTAATCTGGGATTGGTGAAGAATTTAGGTAAGGAATTATTTGGTCCTTATATGTTGCCTTTTGAGCTGTCTTCTATTCTATTGCTAACGGCAATGGTGGGTGCAGTATTGTTAACTAAAAAAGAAAAAGCATAGTATTGAGTTTGCATCATTTGATGTAAAGCTCATTGCTATAAAATAAGTATAAACTGAATGGAAAACATAACTCAGGGATTGCAGGGAGTACCACTTAACCACTACATCTGGTTAAGTGCGATTATTTTCACCATTGGTGTGATTGGGGTATTGACCCGTAGAAACGCCATCGTCATTTTTATGTCGGTAGAATTGATGCTGAATGCAGTAAATTTACTGCTTACCGCATTTTCGGTACATAACAATGATCCGTCAGGACAGGTATTCGTATTTTTCATTATGGTACTCGCCGCTGCTGAAGTTGCAGTTGGACTAAGTATTATTGTAATGGTGTACAGAAATACACAATCTATAGATATAAATGTGTTGAATCGCCTTAAGTGGTAATTAATAAGAATAAAGTAATAACATGATAAATTTAGTTTGGCTGGTTCCCTTAATTCCTCTTTTAGGCTTTGTTATCAATGGCCTGGGAAGAAATACGCTTTCTAAAAACCTGATCGGTTTCATCGGAAGCAGCGTGATATTCATTTCCTTTGCCATCAGTGTAGGTATCTTCTTCGAATTGGGAGCTGATGCGAATAAGTCTCACGAGATCTTCTTGTTCGACTGGATTAGTGCTGGTAAGCTGAACATTCCACTTTCCTTCCTGGTAGATCCTCTTAGCTCAATTATGCTATTGATCATAACCGGTGTAGGTTTCTTAATCCATATTTACTCTATTGGCTATATGCACGCTGATGAGGCTTTCGGTAAGTTTTTTAGTTACCTAAACCTGTTTATCTTCTTCATGTTGCTATTGGTCCTAGGATCTAACTACATCGTGATGTTTATCGGATGGGAAGGAGTAGGACTTTGTTCTTATCTGTTGATCGGATTCTGGTATACGAACAGTAGTTATGCTTCTGCAGCTAAGAAAGCTTTTATCATGAACCGTATTGGTGACCTTGGTTTCCTATTAGGTGTGTTCTTTATCTTTACCACTTTCGGTACAGTAGAGTTCTCTAAAATCTTTCCTCAGGCAGCGAATATGCTTCCTGGAAATGGCAGCATTGCATTAATTGCTTTATTGTTGTTTATCGGTGCTTGTGGTAAATCGGCTCAGTTGCCATTGTTTACCTGGTTACCGGACGCGATGGCTGGCCCAACGCCGGTTTCTGCTTTGATTCACGCAGCGACCATGGTAACTGCGGGTGTATATATGATCGCAAGATCAAATGTGCTCTTCGACCTGGCTCCAATGATTCAGCACATCATCGCTATTGTTGGTTTAGCTACAGCAGTTCTGGGTGCAATTATCGCCTTGACACAAACTGATATTAAAAAGGTACTGGCTTATTCTACGGTATCTCAATTGGGATATATGTTCCTTGGTTTAGGAGTTGGTGCTTACAACGGCGCTTTCTTCCACGTGATCACACACGCTTTCTTTAAAGCCTTACTATTCTTATGTGCAGGTTCTGTGATTCATGCTTTACACCATGAGCAGGATATGAGACATATGGGTGGCTTACGTAAAAAATTACCGGTTACTTTTATGACCATGTTAATTGGTACTATTGCAATTGCAGGTTTACCTCCATTTTCAGGGTTCTTCTCTAAGGATGAGATTCTGGCGCATGTTTATGCACATGATAAAACCATGTGGGCGATTGGTGTATTCACCGCTTTCCTTACGGCTTTCTATATGTTCAGAATGTTGTTCCTTACTTTCTCAGGAAAGTATCGTGGAACGCACCATGCCGAAGAGAAAATTCATGAATCTCCGAAGTCAATGACAATCCCTTTGATCGTATTGGCAGTTCTATCTGCTATCGGTGGAATGATTGGTGTTCCGGAAGCACTGGGTGGAAGTCATTGGTTATCTCATTGGTTGGCTCCAGTGATTAAACATACTGCAGAAGCTCCTGATCATGCAACGGAATATATGTTAATGGCAGTCTCTGTAATTGGCGTGCTAGTTGCGATCGGCTTTGCCTATGTGAAATATGTTAAACAAAATCATATCCCAGTTCCTGATGAAGGAAAAAGATCTGCTTTGGCTAACTTGTCTTACCATAAATTCTATATTGATGAGATTTATGATTTGATCATCAGAAGACCTTTGGATGCATTCTCAACTTTCTTCTATAAAATTATTGACAATAAGATTGTTGATGGTATAGTGAACGGTTTAGGCTGGGGCACCTCGGAAGCCAGTAAAGGTTTACGTTTGGTTCAGTCTGGAAACGTTGGTTTCTATCTGTTAATGATGGTGGTAGGAATCATCTCATTGTTATTGTATACTTATTTATCTCTGTAAAAGATCGTTCAAGAAAACATAATGGAACAACTTTTAATACTTCTTATCTTTCTACCATTGGTTGGCGCCGTGGTTACTGCATTCACAGGTAATGCAGCGAAACATGTGGCTCTGGGCTCAGCAATCCTTTCATTAGGCCTGACTCTTATCACGGTATGTAATTTTACACCGGATGCCAGTACGCAATTTGCAGTAAACTATCCCTGGATTCAGGATTTGGGAATCAATTTCCATGCAGGAATCGATGGGATCAGCATGATCACCGTTTTACTGACCAATGTATTGGTTCCGATCATTATTCTATCTGCTTATCAGCATGACTATAAAAAGGCCAGTTCATTTTTTGCATTGATCTTATTTATGCAGTTTGGTTTATTATTGGTGTTTACAGCTTTGGACGCTTTCTTATTCTACATCGGATGGGAAGCCGCGTTAATTCCAATCTACTTTATCTGCGCCGTTTGGGGTGGTAAAGATAGGATCAGAGTAAATATGAAGTTCTTCGTATATACCATTGCTGGATCTCTATTTATGTTAATGGGTATCATTTACCTATACTTACAAAATCCTGCTCACAATTTCGAGATTCAGGCTTTCTATAATTTAAATCTTGATGCAGCACAGCAGGGATGGATTTTCTGGGCCTTCTTTATCGCATTTGCGATTAAAATGCCAATATTCCCATTCCATACCTGGCAGCCAGATACGTATGTGGAAGCTCCAACTCCGGGTACGATGTTATTATCAGGGATTATGTTGAAAATGGGTATCTATGGACTGATCAGATGGTTATTGCCAATAGCACCTGAGGGTGTTCAACAGTGGGGTAACTTAGCTATGATCCTTTCTATTATCGGTGTAGTTTACGCTTCCCTGATTGCTTTTACACAGAAGGATGCTAAAAGACTAGTAGCTTATTCTTCTATCGCCCACGTTGGCTTAATTGCTGCTGGTATTTTTGCTTTAAATACACAAGGTATGCAGGGTGCAATGGTGCAGATGTTAAGTCACGGTATCAACGTAGTCGGCTTATTCTTTGTACTGGACATTATCGCCAGTCGTATGAAAACTAATAAGATTGCAGAATTGGGTGGAATTGCTAAAAAGGCACCTCAGCTGGCCATCGCATTTTTGATCATTGTATTGGGAACGGTAGCACTTCCGGGAACTAATGGTTTCATTGGAGAGTTTTTATTGCTAATCGGAATTTATCAGTATCAGGTATGGGCAGGCGTTTTCGCTGGATTGTCTATCATCTTCGGTGCGGTTTATATGTTCAGAATGTATCAAAACATTATGCTGGGCAAAACCAATGACTTAACCATCGGATTTACAGATATTAAAGGATCTGAAAAAGTCGTATTGTATGTCATTTGTGCCATGATCATTGCTTTAGGAGTATATCCTAAGCCAATTCTTCACTTATCTGAAGCATCGGTACAACAATTAATAGAACAGGTAACACAAAAATTAACATCGGTAAACTAAGCAAATGAATATCATCATAACAATTATTGTTACAGCTTTAGTGGTGCTTTATGCAGGTTTGTTTAAAGCTAAAAAAGCGTTATTACCCCTTACCTTAATTGGGTTGCTTACCTCACTGGCTTTTGTCGTTACTTCCTGGAATACGAACCAGACTTATTACGGAATGATGCAAATGGATAACTTTGCATTAGCTTTCGCAGGTCTTGCTATTATAGGAACGCTATTTATCTTCCTGCTGACGCAGAATTATTTTGCTGCGAATAGTGAAAATATTGCAGAATACTTCACCCTGATGCTTTTTGCCCTATCGGGAATTGTACTCATGGTTTCTTACAAGAACATGGCGATGTTATTTATCGGTGTGGAGATTATGTCTGTTGCCCTATATATTCTTGCGGGGATTAGAAAGAACAATTTCGCTTCCAATGAGGCGGCCTTAAAGTACTTCCTAATGGGGGCTTTCTCTACAGGCTTCTTACTATTCGGTATTACCTTGATCTATGGTGCTACGGCTTCTTTTGACCTGGATACGATCAATAAATACCTGGTTGAAAACCCGCAGTCGATTTCTCCTTTATTTTATCCTGGAGTGATCTTATTATTGATAGGTCTGTGCTTTAAGATTGGTGCTGCTCCTTTCCACTTCTGGACACCTGATGTATATGAAGGTGCGCCAACATGGGTTACGACTTTTATGTCTACTGTAGTGAAAACGGCAGGTTTCGCAGCGATTCTACGTTTATTCGGTGATACTTTTGCTCCGTTACATGATTTCTGGTTACCTCCATTGATGGTAATCGTATGTCTGACTTTATTCATCGGTAACGTAACGGCTTTATTCCAAAAGAACTTCAAAAGAATGCTGGCTTATTCGAGTATCTCTCATGCTGGTTATTTATTATTTTCTTTAGTGTCTCTTACAGCGAGTTCTATGAACAATGTATTGGTTTACGCCGCAGCTTATACTTTTGCAAGTATTATTGCTTTTGGTGTACTGATTCTAGTGAAGCAGAAAACGGGTAACGATAACTTTGAAAACTTCAATGGTTTGGGAAAACGTAATCCTTTTGCGGCTTTCGCCCTAACTGTAGCGATGTTGTCTTTAGCAGGTATCCCTCTAACAGCTGGTTTCATTGGTAAATACCTGATGTTCCTAAATGTGATGCATGATTATCATTTCTATTTGGTTGCTTTTGCAATTTTGAATGCTTTGGTAGGATTTTACTATTATTTCAAAGTAATTGTAGCAATGTATTTCAAAGATGGTGCTGAAGTAGAACTGGAAACGCCTGTGCAGTATAAGGTTGTCCTGGTATTATCGTTAATCATTACGGTTTTCCTTGGGATTTATCCAGCTATAATTTTAAATCTGATATAGTCAATATCTGTAGATAATTATATGTAGTTTTACGAATAATTGAACTATGCAAGATTTCTGGAACTCATTACAGCAATTTATTGATCCTGAAAAACTACTTAAAGAAGGTGGTTTTTATGTCGTAATGTTTGTGATCTTCGCCGAGACAGGTTTGTTTTTTGGTTTCTTCTTGCCAGGAGACTACCTGTTGTTTCTTGCGGGCATGTTCGTCGCTACAGGCAAATTAGACGTTAACCTATATGTGTTAATCATTGGGCTAATTATCGCAGCCGTATTAGGTAATTTTACTGGCTACTGGTTTGGTCGAAAGACGGGCCCCGTACTGTATGATAGAAAGGACTCCTTCTTCTTTAAAAAACGTTATTTAAAGGCTGCCGAAGATTATTATAATAAACAGGGGGCCTTTGCACTTATAATGGGGCGCTTTGTTCCAATTGTAAGAACTTTTGCACCGATTTTTGCTGGTGTAGTAAAATTAGACTTTAGAAGATTTGCATTATATAACTTTGCGGGTGCGATTATTTGGATTGCTTCCTTAACTTTGCTGGGTTATTTTCTTGGCAAAAGATTTGAAAAAGAAATTAACGATTATTTATTATACATTATTATAGGTTTTATTGTCATCACTACCATTCCGCTGGTTTACACTTTTGTAAAAAAGAAAGTGGTGAAAGAAGACAATGACGATATATCAAACACTGAACATTAAAAATGATTAAAGACGAGCGTCATCCGTGGCATTTTGTTTCTCCAGGTGAAAACTTACCTGAAACAGTAAATGCAATTATTGAAATTCCTAAAGGATCTAAAGCAAAATACGAAATCGATAAAGATTCCCACCTGATTAAATTAGATAGGGTACTTTTCTCTTCTGTAATGTACCCTGCTAACTATGGCTTTATCCCACAAACTTATTGTGATGATAATGACCCTCTGGATATCCTTGTACTTTGTTCGGTTGACGTTTATCCGATGTCAATCGTTGAAGCAAAAGTTATTGGTGTAATGCATATGGTGGATAATGGTGAACAAGACGATAAAATTATTGCAGTAGCAAAAAATGACATGTCTGTAAACTACATCAATGATTTAGCTGAATTGCCACCTCATACGATGAAAGAAATTGTGAAATTCTTCCAGGATTATAAAGCCTTAGAAGAAAAGCAAGTTACTATTGAACACCTTTTAGGCGTTCGATATGCGCATAAAGTGATACAGGAAAGTATCCTCCTTTATGACCAGAAGTTTAGAAATCAAACATCTTAATGGAAGGATTCAAGATATTTTTAACATTCTTCTTAGTAGCACTGAACGGATTTTTCGTTGCAGCAGAGTTTGCAATCGTAAAAGTTCGGGCATCACAAATTGAAATTAAAGCAAAATCAGGTAATCGGGTAGCAAATATTGCAAAATATATTACCCAGCATCTGGACGGATACCTGGCTGCCACGCAGCTAGGTATTACTTTAGCCTCCCTGGGCTTAGGTTGGGTGGGTGAATCTGTAATGCACAGCCTGATCCACGATATGTTAGTCGGCTTTAATTTCTCTGAGGTATACATCTCTTCCATCTCTACCGCAATCGCCTTCTTATTTATTACCGTAATGCACATCGTATTTGGTGAGCTGGCGCCTAAATCGGTTGCAATACAACGCCCGGTAGCGACAACACTGTTTATCGCAGTACCTTTACAAGCGTTTTATCTGATCTTCAGACCCTTCATCTGGGTGCTGAACGGATTTGCAAACATGATCCTTAAAATCTTTGGAATCTCAACTGTAGGAGGACATGAGTCTGTACACAGTACTGAAGAACTTCATTATTTATTGGATCAGGGTAAGGAAAGTGGAGCCTTGGATACCAATGAGCATGAATTGATTAAAAATGTCTTTGACTTCAACGAAAGAGTTGTAAAAAATATTATGGTTCCAAGAACCAAAATATCAGGTATAGAATTGTCTACTCCTCCCTCAGTGGTGATTGATAAAATCATCGGAGACGGATATTCCAGATTACCGGTATATGATGGTATTATTGATAAGATCATCGGTATTATTCATGCCAAAGATATCTTACCACTCCTGGCTTCTAAAAAAGACTGGGTATTACAAGACATTATCAGAAAACCATATTTCGTTCCTGAAACGAAGAAAATCAATGACCTGTTGAGCGAACTTCAGCAGAAGCGCATTCAGATCGCGATCGTGATCGACGAGTTTGGCGGTACCGCAGGTATGGTCACACTGGAAGATATCGTAGAAGAGATCGTTGGAGAAATCCAGGATGAGTATGATGAAGAAAAGCCAACAGTAGAAAAAATCTCTGATACTGAATTCATTATTAATGCTTATGCTACTGTTTACGATGTGAATGAGCATTTACCTCATGACCTTCCTGAGGATGAGGACTTTGATACGGTAGGCGGATTGGTGTCTCATGCTTTTGGTAAAATACCAGAAGTTGGTGATAGCGAAGAATGCTATGGTTATCTATTTACCATCCTAAAGAAAACAGAGCAAAATATTGAAACCATAAAGCTTGAACTTGTGATTGATAAAAGCGATATGGTGGACAACCACTAAACCTTTTACACAATGCACGTTTTTTATACCCCTGATATTGAGGCCAACGAGTATTCTTTAAATGAAGAAGAAAGTAAACATTGTCTGAAGGTCCTGAGATTAGGATTTGGCGATGTGGTGAACCTGATTGATGGAAAAGGAGGCTTTTATGAAGCGGAAATCATCGGAGAAGGAAAGAAAAATGTCCAGCTTCGTGTGATTAAATCCGTTCAGGAATATCAAAAACGAAATCACCACTTGCATATCGTGGTGGCGCCTACAAAGAACATCGATCGATTGGAATGGTTCCTTGAAAAAGCAACCGAAATAGGGATAGATGAAATTACTCCGATCATCTGTGAGCGTTCTGAAAGGAAAATCATTAAAGAAGATCGGCTTAATAAAGTGATTACATCGGCGGTAAAGCAGTCTTTACAGGCTTACCACCCGCTTCTAAATCCACAAGTCTCATTCACAGATTTCCTGAAAATTGAAAATAACTCCATTAAAATGATCGCGCACTGCATCGATGGAGAACCTCGTCTGTACATCAGCCAGGTGGCTGAACCGCATCAAAGTTACACCGTTTTAATTGGGCCTGAAGGTGATTTCAGTCCTAAAGAAATCGAACTCGCTTTGCAGAATGGCTTTAAACCCTTAACTTTAGGTAATACACGTCTGAGAACAGAGACTGCAGCATTAGCAGCCTGCTTTGAGGTGAATTATTTAAACAGATGAAATTAAGAACAGGCCTAGTCGTTGGATTGATGTTTTTGTTGTGTGGCTTTAAGCCGCCAACTTATAAGATGGCTAAGCTGAAATATAATGGAGGAGGCGATTGGTATGCCAATAGAACCGCACTTCCCAATCTCATTGAATTCTGTAATAAGAATCTAAATACAAATTTCGCTCCCCAGGATGCAACGGTTGAGGTGGGTAGTGCAGAACTGTTCAACTACCCTTTTGTTTACCTTACTGGTCATGGAAATGTGGTGTTCAGCGATGCTGAAGCTCAAAATTTACGAAAATATCTTAGTGGTGGAGGTTTTCTTCATATTGATGATAATTATGGACTGGATAAGTTTATCCGTAAAGAAATGAAGAAAGTATTTCCTGAACTTTCTTTTGTAGAACTTCCAGCCAATCATCCACTCTATCAGCAAAAATTTAAGTTTCCAAATGGTTTACCGAAAATCCATGAACATGATGGTAAAGCTCCTCAGGGCCTGGCTTTGATTCTGGATGGTAGGGTGATCTGTTATTATACATTTGAATGCGATCTGGGCAATGGTTGGGAGGATTTCGGCACTTATCCCGATGATACGCAAGATAAACGCTTGAACGCGCTAAAAATGGGCGCTAATTTGGTTCAGTATGCACTAACACAATAACTATGAAGGTAAAAGTAAATGAGCAATACAAATTTGATGTAGCTGTTTCAGACAAAACAATTTTGGTAGACGGACAGCCACTAGGCATTGATGTCAAAGAAGTATCGACTAATATCCAACATATTATTTACCAGCATAAATCCTATACTGTAGAAGTTGTAGATCGTGAAGAAGGAGGGAAGCAGACTACGGTTAAGGTAAACGGGAATCTATACCAGGTGGAGTTGGAAGATCAATACGATCAATTGTTGAAGCAATTGGGTATGGATATCGGTGCCACACAAAAAGTCCAGGAAATTAAAGCACCTATGCCAGGGCTGGTCTTGCAGTTAATGGTTGTTGAGGGGCAAGAAGTTAACAAAGGAGACAGCTTATTGGTGTTGGAAGCAATGAAGATGGAGAATATTATTAAATCTCCTGCCGCGGGTATTGTAAAGCGTATTTTGGTGCAAAAAGGGGATAAAGTAGAAAAGAACGGTATTTTGATTCAATTTGCCTAGTAAGGATTAGATTCTAACAAACAATAGATATAAAAAAAGGGAGCTGATTAGCTCCCTTTTTTTATATCTATTGTTTCGATTAGCGTGATTTGAAAGGTTTTGCAGTTTTCGGTTTAAATTGTGGTTTTCCGATAGACCTGATTTCAGAAGCCCCTAACATGGTCATGGCACAACGGAAGCCAATATCAGCCGTAGATTCATCCTGTTGCAAGAATCGTCTGGTTGCTGGGTTTAACCATAAAGCTTGGTCATCCCATGATCCGCCTTTGTAAACTCGGGATTTATCTGTTACCAGGGTAATTTCACCATATAGTTCATTCGCTTTATCACGGTAACCTCTTTGATCCGCATAAGTATTTGTAGTAGGCTGTGCAGGAGCTGCTGCTTGTTTCTCTGCCCAGGTTTGTTTTTTATAGGATTTAGCGTCGGTTAAAACTGGTCTGTTATATTTATCAATTTCAATTTTTCCGCTGATTGGGTCAGCTACTTTTTTGTCCTGATAATAATTACCTCTATAAGGATTAAAGGCATCAGCTGCTTCAAATGTTTTTGCACGATAAACGTCGGCAACCCATTCATTTACATTTCCTGCCATATTATACAAGCCAAAGTCATTCGGCGTATAGGACCTAACCGAAACGGTTAAACCACCTTTATCATTCAGTGATCCACCAACACCCATATAATCTCCTTTAGTTCTTTTAAAGTTGGCTAGGATCAAACCTCGCGTACTTCTTTTAGGGGAGCTTAATCCGAGACCATTCCAAGGATATATTTTATTGGCATTGATATTTTCATATTGGGTATTGCCAATTAATCCAAGCGCAGCATATTCCCATTCAGCTTCTGTTGGCAATCGATAAGGCTGTTTGATGATTCCATCTTCCAATCGTACATTTCTGGTGGCGCCGCCTCTACCACTTGCATTGGCTCCTCCGGCAGTATTGCCTGCATTTGATGGATTAAGGTCTTTCATTGCCTTTTTCCCTTTGTCGTCGTACTGTCCGCTTAGGTAAATATCGGTGTTGAATGCTCCTTTTGCTTGATTGGTTGCCGCCGCCGCAGTGTTAGCATTTCCACCGTTAAGGTCTTTGAAACTGGTCATATAACCTTTTTCACGAAGTAACAGCTCATTTACACGGTCTGTTCTCCAAGCGCAATATCTGTCTGCCTGTTCCCAGGTTACACCTACAACTGGATAGTCCTGGTAAGCAGGATGCCTTAAATAGTTGTCTACATAAGGTTCGTTGTAGGATAAGGGTCTGCGCCACACTAAAGTGTCAGGGAGCTCGTTATAATAGTATTCGTGATCTGTAGGATAGTTGGTGCGAATCCAGTTTAGGTATTCCAGCCAGTTGGTGTTTGAAACTTCAGTTTCATCCATATAGAAGGAAGATACGGTGGTTTCTCTTTTGTGGTTGTAATTGCTAAGCTCTTCACCGGCAACATTAATTGCGCTTCCGCTCATCACAAAAACACCGCCTTCAATTTCCACTAATCCGGGGCCAGGGCCACGTTTAAATTTTTTGTTTACTTCAAAGCCACCAAACTCGCGCTTGTTATACGCCATTCCTGTCTTCTCTGAAGTTCCTGATTTTGACTTGCAGGAAGAGAGAGAAGCTACGATTGCAATAGATGCAATCGAATAATATAAGTATGATTTTTTCATATTGAGGGATCTCATAGTGCTTTAACTGTTAAAATTACATAAAAAAAGAGTTATTGAGCAACAAAAAAGACGAGTTAATTAAAAAATAATCTTTTGTAAAATATGATTTGCGCATATCTGAGGCGGGTTTTGCAATAATTTGTCCCATTGAGCAGGAATTTTTCGAGTTGATATTATGCGGCAATAGTCAGCTTAATGAATCATGTGTTCAACACGGAATTGCATGATTTGTTGTGTATTGACCAAAAAATCTATTCGTAAGGCCTTAAGGTTAGCTTTATTGTTTAATTTCGGGGAGATCTGAGGAGTGATGATCAGGTTTGAGAATAACCTGAATGTAAATAGAGAATACGTATAAACTAATAGATATAAAAATGAAGATTAAGGTAGGATTTGGATTTGATGTACACCAGCTTAAGGATGGACATCCTTTCATTGTGGGAGGAGTAAATTTAGAACACCATAAGGGTGCTTTTGGTCATTCAGATGCAGATGTATTACTTCATGCAATCTGTGATGCATTACTTGGTGCAGCAAATCTGCGCGATATTGGTTACCATTTTAAAAATACTGATCCTCGTTGGAAAGGAATTAGCAGCCTGATTCTATTGCAGGAAAGTGTGAAGCTGGTAAAAGAAAAAGGGTTTGAAATCGGGAATATCGATGCGATGCTCTGTTTAGAAGCGCCAAAAATCAACCCACATATTCCGGCGATGCAACAGCATATTGCAAGGGCAATGGGAATGGATATTGAAGACATTTCAATTAAGGCAACCACAAATGAGCAAATGGGTTTTATTGGGAGAGAAGAAGGCGTAGTGGCCTATGCAGTTTGTCTAATTCAGAAATTGTAAAGTTTATAAAAAAAAGCCGGTAATTAGATCTTGCAATGCCCCTGACATTTAGATAAATGATGGGATACCGCAAGATGGACTGCCGGCTTTTTAAAGAAAATAAGAGAAGACTATTCTTCTAAATAACCAAATTTTCCTTGGTTATAATCTGCAATAGCCTCTTGAATTTCCTCAGGTCTGTTCATTAAAAATGGCCCGTACTGTGCGATAGGCTCATTTATAGGTGCTCCGCTTAAAACAAGAACTACGCTATTCTGAAGACCTTCCACAATAATTGTTGTTCCTTCATTTTTGAAATGAACCAATTGATCTGCTTTAGCTATGTCGGTATTATTTACTTTAATCTCTCCTTCAATTACCATAAAGGCCGTGTTGAAATCGACAGGGAAATTGAAATTTGCTTTTCCATCTTTATTCAGGCGAAGGTTATATACATGAATAGGTGTAAATGTACTCGCTGTACCTTTTGTTCCCTGGTATTCGCCGGCAATCACCTCTAGCAGCCCGGCATCATCTGGCAATTGATGTTTCGCAATTGCGGCATGACTAATCGCCTGATATTTTGGCTTAGTCATTTTATCTTTCGCAGGTAAATTGACCCAAAGCTGTACCATCTGGAAGGCACCTCCCTTTTTACTGAAAGCTTCTTCATGATATTCTTTATGTAAAATACCACTTGCAGCAGTCATCCATTGAACATCTCCAGGGTAGATCACTCCGCTATTACCTGCGCTGTCATGATGCGCAACGGCTCCATGATAAGCAATCGTGACTGTTTCAAATCCACGATGTGGGTGTACTCCAACGCCCCTAGGTTCGTTACGTGCGGAAAACTGGATTTTAGAATTATAATCCAGCAGGAAAAAGGGACTCATTTTGAGTTTATATCCATTTGGAAAAAAATTATGAACCCTGAATCCATCTCCAACCATATGAGGTGCCGGCGGGTTTAGAACTGCCGACACCTGTTTTGTATTTTCATTCATTACGTCTCCATTCTAAATTAAGATGGACGTGTTGTTTTTAAGCTTGTTTTACAAACTGTAATTCGCCTAATATTCTAACGTCCTCACTCACCATTACTCCGCCAGTTTCCAATGCTGCGTTCCAGGTTAAACCAAAGTCTGTTCTGTTGATTTTACCACTTACGGTAAATCCAGCTTTAGTATTTCCCCATGGATCTGTAGCAATACCACCAAATTCCACATTTAATTTGATAGGTTTCGTTGTTCCTTTAAGGGTTAAATCACCTTTTAAAATGTAATCACCGCCATCTTTTTCAAATGAACTGGAAGTAAAAGCCATGTGAGGGAATTGTTCTGCATCAAAGAAATCACCACTTTTTAAGTGATTGTCTCTATCTGTATTTCCAGTATCAATTGAATTTATATCTGCTTCAAAAGTAACTTTAGCATTTTCAAAATCTTCGGTCTCAGAAGTTAAAGATCCTGTTAATGTGTTCAAGCTACCAGTTACTGTAGTGATCATTAAGTGTTTTACTTTAAACTGTAGTTCACTGTGAGTTGGGTCTAATGACCATTGAGTAGTTGCCATAATATTGTTGTTTTTAAATGTTCTTTATTTACAATACAAAATTACGGCCACAAAGCCTGGCATACATTGATGTATGATAAGAAAACGCTAAACTTTAAAATGCTTGTGTGCGAGGTCTTTACGGACTCTGCTGAGCGACTCTGGAGTGATGCCCAAATAGGATGCAATCATCCATTGTGGTACCCTTAAGGTTAGGTTGGGGTAAAGTTGAATGAAGTTCAGGTACCTTTCTTCTGCAGTGGCACTGAGTAACATATTGATCCTTTTATGCATAAAACGAATAGAATTGTTCAGCATGGTGTTATTCAGGTCATACATGCAGGGAACATGTTTTGCTGCATCATCAATAAAGCCTTTAGGCATTAAAACGGCTTGAGTAGGCTCGATGGCATCAATAAAAAACTCAGAGGCTTCATTAAACATCCCATTTCTATCGGACAGCCACCACTGTTCAGGAGCAAACTGGATGATATGGGTTTTGCCTTTGGCATCTATAGAATAACTGCGTAATAATCCGCTAAGCACAAAATAACCATGAGAAGATACTTCTCCTTTCATGAGGATCATTTCATTTTTATCAAAGCTCTTTACCTTAAGCCGATCAGAAATTAAGTCAAATTGCTCATCGGTAATGGCGACTTTCTTCTGTAAATAGAGTTTGAACTGCTCAAGCATATGTGATATAGATGAAATCTATTTTTTACTAGGTTCGATATTGGAAAAATCGACACCGCATTTGCAGTTCGATGCACAGCCTCCTTTTTTCGGAGATACGGATCTAAAAATCATGCGGCCTATATAAAATATGGCAGCAATGAAAAGAATGACAACTAATATGGTTTGAGTATCCATAGGTACAAAACTAGGTAAAGCCTGCTTCAGGCAGGTCTGTTGAATGTAAATTTACTTTTCCATCAAGCCAACGGTTCCGCCAACCCAGTCAAAGTCTTTATTATATCGGACACCGATCATTTTCCCGCGACTTAATCGCGCAAGGCTGATACAAAGGATGGGTTCTTTTCCTTCAGGCCATAAATACATTAGCCTTATTTCTACTTTTATCCCGCCATCTGGTGCTTGAACAACAGGTTCATAGTTTACTTTTTTCTGTAAGATCCAATTTTCCGGGTCAGAAATGTTTTCAATGTCTTTCTTTTCAACATCAATGATGACACCCATTCCTGCAAAAGAAAACAACGGTTTCAATACATAGTTTTCTAAATCTTCAGGTAATACCTTCAAATCTTTCAGGAAATGTGTCTGGGGGACAAAGTCGCTCTTTAAAAAGGGCATGGTGTATTTGCTGATTCGGTAAAACCAATTTGGGTGCGTCAGCCATTCTATGTCTAGTGCTTCCCTAGGGTCAAAACTATCTTTGAAAATACTGGTGTTGTGACCAATTTCATCAAAAATCAAACGATTATAAATCCTTTTTAGATGGATTTTGTTGCCGTTTTCATGATAATATAGACGATTTCCTTCCTTTTTAATATCGGATAGACTCAATACTTTGATGCCTAAATATTTTGCTGTGATCATAAAATCAATAGCTGTTTTTTGATTTGGGGCATCAATATCCATCAAAGCAACTTCATGAGGTTTGTGATTGCCGATGATCACTTCTTTCAGTAAGTCAAGATAGCTTTGTTCGTTTAGTCCATTGAAATAAGGGGTCAATTCTGTTGGTAAATCATAAACGCTTTGATAAGTTTTTGCCAGATGTGCCTGAAAGCCATAAAGAGAAGGAAAACCCTGCATCTCAATTAATTTTGGAATCAGTCTTCCTGATTGATCTTTACAAATTCCAAAGTCAAACGTAAGAAAATGGGGATGTTGATTTTCATTTGGAACATTCCATTGTGTTGGAATTGAGTCTTCGCTAAGCTTTTTAAAGTTTTCATCTTTAATCAACGCTATAATTTCTGCACCAGCCGCTATCAATTGATCTTTTAATGATGAAGGCAGAAACACAGGTGTTTCTGCTACTCTAAAGGGGATTTCAATCCATCCTTTTTCCAGCTCCTTCAAAAACAAGTCGTATTGTTTTTTAGAGAATTGTGCATTAAAGGAATCTCTATAGCTATTGATCATGTGTTATGCTTCTTGTAAGGCGTTCAAAGCTTCATTTAAAAAGTTTGGTAAAATCAGGCTTTGCGTTAAGGTAATTCTATCTGGATCATCTACGCTATTTAGCATATCCAGATATTTTTCTTCTCCATGATTTTCAATAATCGCTTGCTTTTTGTCCTCTTGTAGTAGATATAATTTCATTCCAACAGGGTCTGCTTCCGGGTGAAACTGTGTGCCTACAATTTCCGGGGTAAAGCGTATAGCCATCACACAACGTTCCAGGTCTACATGAGGGCGGTCTTTTTCCAGAGCTAATACCTCGGCTTCATTATTTGAAAAGAAGATGTCTTCCGGATTGATGACCTGCCAGTCTCTGCTGTCTACCGTATAAAAAGGATTTGGCAATCCGTTAAATATGGGGTCATTCTCCCCCTCTTCGGTCAGGTAAATTGGAAAGATACCAAATGCGGTAGAGCGTCTTTTGATTACTTTGCCTACACCAAATTTCCGACAAGCCATTTGAAAAGAATGACAAATTAGGAAAACATGTTTCTTTTGATGTTCATTTTGCAGGTTAAAAGCTTCGAGTTCGTCCATCAAGGCAAAAAAATCATTTTCCCATTGTTCTCCAATCCCATCAAACGGACTTCCTGGACCGCCACTGGAAATATAAATGTCGTATGTTACATCAGGAATTTCTCCTTTCAACCTCAAATCAAAAATATCAAAAGAAAGGTTGGTCGCGGTTTCTTTTTGGTAACGGATCAATACTTCCTGTATGCCGCGCATCCCTTGATTTGCAACGCCATTATTCATATCAATTACGGCAACCCTTATGTTGTTTTTATCCTTATTCATTTTATCTGGCACCTATTAATGTTTGGGTGGTAATATAATCAACCACTGACTCAAAGTTACCATTTTGTTCGTAAACAGCCAATTGGCGGTCTGCACCTGTGCCATTTGCTAGAATCGTATGTACATAATTCAGGTCTTCCCTGCATCCCAGATCGTCTACTACATCGTCTACAAAGTCTAGTAATTCTAATACCAGATTCCTGCAGTTGACCTCCATTTCTTTTCCAAAGTCAATCAAATTCCCATCGATGCCATATCGTGCTGCTCTCCATTTGTTTTCATTAATTAAAGCTCTGGAGTAGCTGATGAATTTCATGTTTTGCAGGCGAAGCTTATATAACTTGGCACATAATGCTTGAAATAAGGCTACAAATGCCATTGTTTCATCAATTAACATTGGACAATCACAAATTCTAAACTCTATTGTCTCAAAAAATGGATGTACCCGAATGTCCCACCATATCTTTTTAGCGTTATCAATGCTATTGGTTTTGATCAATAACTTTACATAGTTATCATAATCTTCAATGCTATTGAAAATGTCCGGAATACCTGTTCTCGGAAACTTATCAAATATTTTCGTTCGAAAAGATTTATAGCCAGTGTTCCTACTTTCCCAGAAAGGGGAATTGGTGGATAAGGCAAATACATGCGGTAAAAAATAGCGCACCTGATTGGCAATATGAATAGCGAGTTCTCTGGATTGGAAGCCGACATGTACATGCAGTCCAAAGATCAGATTGGACCTTGCGGCCTCCTGGAGTTCATTTACAATTTCGCTGTACCTTGGGTGTTCGGTGATCAATTGTTTTTCCCAATGTGAAAAAGGATGTGTTCCGGCGGCGCCAATCCTTAGGCCTTGTTCTCCGGCCAATTGTGAGACCGTATACCGTAACTGAGAGATTTCCGCACGGGCTTCTGCCGTGTTTTTACAGATGCCGGTGCCAACCTCCACTACCGCCTGGTGCATTTCTGCCTTGACCTGGTCTTTGTGTATTTTTTGTGCTGCCTCTACAATCTTTTGATCGTGGGAAGTTAATTCGCGGGTTACAGGATCGATTACCATGTATTCTTCCTCTACACCAAGTGTAAAAATGTTCATCTTTTAGTTTTTAGCTTTTGAGACCTGGTTATTTAAGGCTAAATATTATGGAGGCTGTTATTTAGCATTTTCAATTCATGCAATAATGTTTTCTATTGATACTATCTTTCTTTTTAAACCGCTATGTGCTTAATTAAGGGCTTTCCGGTAGCTGAAGTTCTGATATATTCTCCCCAGGTTAGGTTATCCTGACCTTCTATATGCGCTTTTGCGCGTTCGATGGCATATCTGGCCGATGTTTCGACCACCCATTCAAAGTTTTCCAGGCCTACGCTTAATACATCTGCATCTGGGGCAGGGTTACAAAAGTCTATCGCATAAGGAATCCCATCTCTAACGGCGAATTCTACGGTATTGAAGTCATAACCTAAGTATTGATTCAGCTGAATCACGTAATTATGAATGGTTTTCAGGAGCTGATCACTTGAGGGCGCTTTATCGACCGCGTATCGTAAATGAGCGGGGTTTCTCGGCTCATATTGCATAATTTTCACATACTTCCCCCCTATACAATAACACCTGAAATATTCTTCGAAGACGATTTCTTCCTGGAGCATCATGACAGTTTGTTTGGTTTTACTGTGTTTGTCGAAGAAATCTTCCTTATCCGTTAGCTTGTACACTTCCTTCCATCCACCACCGTCGAAGGGCTTCATATAGGCGGGAAATCCCGTATATTCAAAAATTCCTTCCCAATCCATTGGAAAGGTGAGGTTGCTAAAAGACGCATCAGAAGTGTCCTCAGGTTGATCGTAAGATGGGATTAAAGCAGTTTTTGGGACTGGGATCCCCAGTTTTACAGCCAATGCGTTATTGAAAAACTTCTCATCGGCACTCCACCAAAATGGGTTATTGATCACGGCGGTTCCGGTTATAGCCGCATTTTTCATGGCTGCGCGATAGAAAGGAACGTCCTGAGAGATCCGATCAACGATAACCGCATAATCCAAAGGAGTTGCTTGAAAAATCTTGTCAATACTTACAGATTCTGCGATGATATCTGTTCCTTCTATTTCATTAATACGTTTCACAAAGGCCGCTGGAAAGGATCTTTCCTGCCCGTATAAGATTCCGATTTTTTTCATTCGTTAGAGGTTTTTATAGGTTTTCGCTGGATTCCTAGACGATAATGGTCCTTAATTCATCTTTTTTACTTTGCTAATGTTGAAATGTTACTTGAATTATATGTTAAAAATCCGTTGTCTTTTAAACAATAAAACAAGGTCAATGTTCTGTTTTATAGTGATTTGATAGGTGTTTTTGCTTTTTTAATCATTCCATATTGTTTATTAAGATGGTTAATGCGTTTTCAGGTATTTACTGATGTGATCAGGCTTGATATTGTACAGGACTATTTCATTGGGCTTTATCGCTGAGCTAATCCTTAGAGTTGAGCAATGTAATCTGGAAACATTTCCCGCCAGATGGGCCAGTCATGATCTGCGTTTTCGCGGATATCCAGCCAATGGTCAATTCCTTTTTCAGTTAATATTTTTGATAGTCTTTCATTGTCCGCTTTACAAGGATCCCGATCTGTTGTTCCGAGTACAATTTTCATATTCCATAATTCCCGGTTTTGATCATGAGGTAAGAAGTCGACTGGATTATTGAAATAAACATCATCATTATAGAATCCGTCCAGCTGACCACGAATGTCAAATATGCCGCTCATACTGAACACATGGCTCACCAGCCATGGATGGCGGAAAGCAAAATTGGCCGCATGGTAACCTCCGAAACTACAGCCTGCCGTAATGATTTTCTCGAGTCCGGTTTCTTGTCTGGCAATGGGTGCCAGTTCTTTTAGCAACAGCTGGTCATACCAGATGTGGTTCCGGATTCGATCAGCAGGGCTGATACCTTTATTGTACCAACTTAATTTATCGATACTATCTACGCAATAAATCTTAATTTTTCCTGCTTCTATGAACTGTTGCACCGATTCTACTAGTTTGAAGTCTTTAGGCTCAAAATAGCGACCCATACTTGTTGGAAAAAGGACAATGGGAATGCCTTTTTCTCCGAAGGTTAACAGCTCAAAATCTCCGCTCAGATGTGGACTATGCCACTTTTTATAGGTTTCGACCATAACAAGGAAATTAGCTGCTTTAAGGTATAAAAAACTATTTTCAAACACAAGATAATATTTGCATTTCTTTCTATAAATCTGTCAGTTAAGTAAAAATATGAGCTGTTTTGTCGATGTGTTATAAGGATTGGTACCTTTGCAGATATACTATTGCTATGTTACTTTCCAAAGTTACCCGAAGTCAGAATGCCATTACGTCTACGCTATTAAAAAGAACCGTTGTTATTGAGCTTTTTATCCCTGGAAATTTACTGGGAAATGAAACCTTAAATCTGCTACTTTTCAATGATGGGCAAGATGCGATTGCTTTGGGGATTGAGGATACGTTGAATGCACTTAATGAAAAGAATAAGCTGGAACCTTTAGTGGTGGTGGCGATTCATGCCTCAGAAAACCGTGTTCAGGAGTATGGGATAGCAGGTATCCCGGATTTTTTGGGTAGGGGTTCAATGGCAAGTTTGTATCAGGATTTTGTAATGACTGAGTTGTTACCTTACCTTCAGGAGCAAATTGGAATGCCATTTAATGGTAAAAAGGGTTTCGCAGGATGCTCGCTAGGAGGGATTTCAGCATTCGATATTGCCTGGAACAATTCCAGTTATTTTGATTTGACAGGGGTGTTTTCAGGTGCATTCTGGTGGCGGGACAAAGACCTTAAGGATGGATACACGGATAACGACCGTATTTTACATCGCATGATTCGGGAAAGCGAGGGAAAGCCGGAGCTTAAGTTCTGGCTCATGACCGGTACGGAGGATGAGACTGCTGATAGAAACCACAATAGGATCATCGATTCTATTGATGACACGATTGATGTCATTAAAGAATTGCTAAAAAAAGGATATGAGCGCCCTGAAGACATTACTTATTATGAAATGGTAGGAGGGAAGCACGACGTATTGACCTGGTCTAAAGTTCTACCTGCCTTTTTATGTTGGGCTTTTGGCCGCAAAAGTTATTTGTAATGCAAAGGAAAGAATATTTATAAGCGTTTTTTTTATTCGGAAGGACTAGGGCCAGCAATGGCAAAAATCTCATCTGAAGGATAAATAAACACCCCTTCCTTGTTTTCTAATGAGACTTTCAACATCGCTAAAGCCACATTTTCAATCTTTATGCTTCTATATTTACGGAGGCCTCCAATCAAAAGGGGGTTTAAAACACGCATTACAGCAATCATAAATCCTTCTGCACTACGGTGTTCTTTACGCTCACCATCCAATAAAGAAGGCCTGTAGATGTGAATACTTTGGAATGGAATACTTTGAAGGTCACGTTCAGTTTCTCCTTTTGTACGGGAATAAAAGATTCTGGAATCCGGATTAGCACCCATAGAAGAGACCAAATGATACTGTTTAGCTCCATTTGCCTGCGCAATTGCGGCAGCATCTAAAGGGTACAAGTAATCGATTTTACGGTATTGTTCCAGATTCGGGGTTTTACTCTTGGTGGTCCCCAGACAACAAAATACCACATCCCCCTTTATTTCCTTGGCATAATCATTTAGCCGATCAAAATCCACCAGCAGTTGTTCCAGTTTCGGGTGTTCCTGATTTAGTTTTTTTCTAACCAGGATCAGTACACGTCCATAATCCGGACTATTGAGTAATTGCGTTAATAAACTCGATCCGATCAGGCCGCTGGCACCAAGTATCACTGCTGTTTTCATCATTTTATTTTTTAAGGAATAATTTATTTTTCGGAAAGGGGGAAAGGCTTCAATATTTTTTACAGCAAAATAGCGGCCTTTTATGTAAGCCTTTACAAAGTACGAATTCCCAGTTGTAGGCACAATAAAGCTTTATAATAAAACGGTCATTACGATGGGATTATAAACCAAGGTAATTTTTCATTATTTGGTCTTAACTAATTGATTGATATGTCGATAATAAACTGTATCTTTGCGCAAAAATTTACACGCATTTTATGCAAAAAATAAGAAATATAGCTATCATAGCACACGTTGACCACGGCAAAACTACACTGGTTGATAAGATCTTACACTCTTGTTCAATCTTCCGTGATAACGAACAATCGGGAGATTTAATACTTGACAATAACGATTTGGAGCGTGAACGTGGTATTACCATCGTTTCCAAAAACGTATCTGTTATGTATAAAGATGTAAAAATCAACATTATTGATACCCCTGGTCACGCCGATTTTGGTGGTGAAGTAGAACGTGTATTGAAAATGGCTGATGGAGTATTGTTATTGTGTGATGCGTTTGAAGGTGCAATGCCTCAAACTCGTTTCGTTACACAAAAAGCTTTGGCTCTTGGTCTAAAACCAATCGTTGTTGTAAACAAGGTAGATAAAGAAAACTGTCGTCCTGAAGAGGTTTATGAGCAAATCTTTGAATTGTTCTTCAACCTTGAGGCTACAGAAGATCAATTAGATTTCCCTGTAATCTACGGTTCATCTAAACAAGGATGGATGAGTACAGACTGGCAAAAACCTACTACAGATATCTTCGCTTTATTAGATGCTGTTGTAGCTAACATTCCACCTGCACCAACAAATGAAGGTACATTACAAATGCAAATCACCTCTTTAGATTATTCATCTTTCGTAGGTCGTATTGCAGTTGGACGTGTTCACCGCGGTTCAATCAAAGAAAACCAACCGGTTACTTTGATCAAACGTGATGGTAAAACTGTAAAATCAAGAGTAAAAGAATTATATACTTTCGAAGGTCTTGGAAAAATCCGTGCTACTGAAGTAAAATCTGGTGATATCTGCGCTGTAGTAGGTATTGAAGGATTTGATATCGGTGATACTATCGCTGATTTTGATGCACCAGAGCAATTGCCTGTTATCAAAATTGATGAGCCAACGATGAACATGTTGTTCACTATCAATAACTCACCATTCTTCGGTAAAGAAGGTAAATTTGTAACGTCTCAACGTATCAAAGAACGTCTTTACAAAGAGATGGAGAAAAACTTAGCCCTTAAAGTGGTTGAAACAGAATCTCCAGATGCTTATTTAGTATATGGTAGAGGTATTCTCCATTTATCAGTATTGATCGAGACTATGCGTCGCGAAGGTTATGAGCTTCAGGTAGGTCAGCCACAGGTTATCATTAAAGAAATTGATGGTAAGAAATGTGAGCCTATTGAAACTTTAATCGTTGACGTTCCTGGTGAAGTTGCTGGTAAAGTAATTGAATTGGTAACACAACGTAAAGGTGAATTGTTGATCATGGAGCCTAAAGGAGATTTACAACATTTAGAGTTTGAAATCCCTGCACGTGGTATCATTGGATTGAGAAATAACGTATTAACTGCTACAGGTGGTGAAGCGATTATGGCTCACCGTTTCAAAGCTTATGAGCCTTGGAAAGGTACAATCCCTGGAAGATTAAACGGTGTATTAGTTTCAATGGAAAAAGGTAGTACTACTGCTTATTCAATTGATAAACTACAAGATCGTGGACGTTTCTTCGTTGATCCAGGTGTTGATGTTTACGAAGGTCAGATTATGGGTGAGCACATCCGTGACAATGACTTAGTAGTTAACATTGTTAAAGGTAAAGCTTTAACCAACATGCGTGCTTCAGGTACTGACGATAGCAACCGTATTGCTCCGGCAATTAAGTTCTCTCTTGAAGAAGCTATGGAATACATCCAGGCTGATGAGTACATTGAAGTTACTCCATTGAGCATGCGTTTACGTAAGATTCATTTAACTGAAGCAGCACGTAAAAACAACAAAAACGTATAATTCTTTAGAATTAGCGATATTCAGAAAAAGCCTTTAAGCATATTGCTTAGAGGCTTTTTCTATTTAGAAGTCATAAGTCAGGAGCAAATCTGCCCAGGCAGTTCTTTTTTCTTAATTTTGGGCCATATAAAACATAATAAATACAAGATCACATGGAATCATTGAAAGGAAAAAATGCAATCATTACCGGTGCCGGAAAAGGACTTGGACGTGCTATTGCCATCGCATTAGCACAAGAAGGTGTGAACGTAGGTTTAGCTGCAAGAACGGTTGCTGATTTAGAGAAAGTTGCTGCAGAAATCGCGCAATACGGTGTTAAAACCGCAATTTCGACTATGGATGTTTCCGATATCAATGCAGTAAATACCGCCATTGAATCCTTAAAATCAGACCTGGGCCCTATTGATATTCTGATCAATAATGCCGGTATCGGTGCCTTTGGATCTTTCATGGAATTGGAACCAACGAAATGGGAAGAAATCATTAAAGTGAACCTATTGGGTCCTTATTATGTAACCCGTGCCGTGCTTCCAGAAATGATAGAAAGAAAAACTGGTGATATTATCAACGTATCTTCTACTGCAGGAAAAAATGGTGCAGCAGTAACCAGTGCCTACAGTGCTTCTAAATTCGGATTGATTGGAATGTCTGAATCGCTAATGCAGGAAGGCCGCAAACACAACATTCGTGTAACGACTTTGGTGCCTAGTACAGTGGCTACAGATATGGCAATCGACCTGAAATTAACGGACGGTAACCCTGATCGCGTGATGCAGGCAGAAGATTTTGCAGAACTGGTAGTTTCTCAATTGAAATTAAACCGCAGAGTTTTTGTGAAAGAAGCCGCTTTGTGGTCTACAAATCCTTAGTTTTCTAAGCGGTTAAAATCAAAAGAGGTTCTTTAACAGATCAAAATAAATATATCAAAGGGAAGAGTGTAAAAGCTTTTCCCTTTTTTTATATCCTTAGTCGTTTGTACGACGGTGGCGGATATAATATTGCCCTAAGTTAATCGCAATAAACAGGTGGTTGATAACATTCGGGACGAAACCGTAGTATTTGGTAAAGATCTTGAAACGCTCTTTCAAGCTTGCCATGTGTTTCTTTTTTGAAATTCCGCCAACCAGATATTTGGCCACATAACTGTGTGTATTGACAATGCTGGAAGCATTTTTTGCTGCCCTGATGATCCAGTCGATATCTGCGCTATATTTATATTGCAAATCGAAAGGTCCCGCTAGGCTGCGTTTCACATAAATTGCCTGGTGACTAATACACATGCCATACCTAAAGCTTCTCCAGCTAAACGTTTCCGGCGCCCGATGTCTTCTTTGTCCGAGGCTATGCCAGTTTTCATCATACATCTCCGTTTCGCCATAGTAAATATCGGCCGCAGAAGCACTTTCAAATACTTCGGCCACTGTTACCGGCGCATAAATCTCATCTCCAGAATTCATGAACAGCACATAATCACCGGTAGCCAGTGCAAGACCTTTGTTCATGGCATCATAAATTCCCTTATCAGGCTCGGAAATAAACTGTGCCAGGCGGGATTTATAATTGTAAATCGTGTCTTTGGTACCATCAGTAGAGGCTCCATCGATCAAAATATATTCAATATTCGGATAAGTCTGATTCAACACAGAAAGCATCGTGCGCTCAATATCTTTTACATTATTATAAACGATGGTGATGACACTGAGCTTTGGTTGCATAGAGTAAGGGCTAAAATTAATGGGGCTGTGAATTAATCAGGGATTGATACAATAATAAGTGTTTTTCTGCAATAACTGCTTCCGAGAATTCAGTTAATATCGTTCTTCTGGCTTCTTTTTGAATATCAGGGGCGTTTTCATCGTGGTACAACCACTCAATCCCGGTGGCAAGGTCTTCCGAAGACTTATATTCCGCCAAATATCCATTTTCAAGGTGTTTCACCATGTCGGGGATGCCACCTGTTTTAAAGGCCACCACAGGCGTTGCGCAAGCCAGACTCTCCATTACCGTGTTGGGCAGATTGTCTTCCAGAGAAGCCGTAATAAACACATCTGCGGCAGAGTAACATTTGGCCAGGTGATTGTCGTTGTTGATGGTTCCCAGAAATGTCGTTTTAAATGGGAATTCCGGCATATCGACATTGTCTTTATTACCGAAAATGACCAACTCAATGTTTTCTTTTATAATCCCAGGTCTGCCGGCCAGGTCGTTTAATGCGTCAATCAGGTAGGAAGTTCCTTTATGCTTGTCATTTTTTGAAGGCATAAAGCCACTCATCATGACAAACTTATTCGGGTTAATCTTTAATATTTTCTTTGCTTCTGCTTTCACATAAGGTTTAAAGACCTTCGTTTCAATCGTGTTTGGGATCACGGTAACCGCTCTTGTTCCCAGTAAACTGCTCAATTTCACAGAATCGGCCATCCAATGACTTGGTGCTATAATGTGACAATTTAGCTCAGAATAGGCTTTTTTCTTTTGTAACCAGTTCCTATGGGAGAAATCATCTTTGCCGCTAAATTTTAACAGCGGACAATTTCCACATTCTTTATGGTAATTTTCGCAGGAGTAACGCACATGACAACCACCCGTAAAGGCATTGCTATCATGAAAAGTCCAAACCACTGGTTTGTCCAGTTCATCAAGTTGTGCCAGAAACTTTGGGGATAAAAAGCCATGATTGATCCAATGTAAATGAATCACATCTGCGGCTTTTACTTTTGGGTGATGAATAACAGATCTGCCAAACCATTGCAAGGAAAAAGGAGTTTTTAAAGCTTTAGAAAAAGCTTTCGACAAGTACCGTTCTGCCAGAATCTTAAAAATAGCCACTGCTTTTTGAAAAGGGCTCCTGTTGAAAGCGGTAGTTAGTTTACTCTCTTTAAATTGAAAATAAACCATCACTTCAGAATCTACGTCATGCGCTTTTAGTGCATCACTTAGCCTCAGGCAAGCCCTTCCGGCGCCGCCATTTCCTTCGTATGTATTTAGGTGAACTACTTTCAATCTATCAAAATTAGCGGTTATTGTTAAATTCTTCTGTATTTTCGTTCCAAACTAGAAGAGCCGGTTTGTATGCCGCTAAAATTAATTTAAAAATTGAAACAATCCTAAGCTGTAAGCTTACAAATGGTTTATGATCCTAATATGACAATAAATCAGGTATTTAAAAATAATTAATTCAGCAACAACAGCTCCTAAAATACTATAATAGCTAAAAATATCATATGGAAAACCTGTTAACCGACAGACAGTTTTGGGTAAATTATTGGGAAAGTAAAGCCGGTTTGACGGTTAATATTCCATCGAATTACTTGTTTCATCAGGAACTTGGCGAGATCATCACCAAACGAGGGGTAAGAACAGCAATTGAACTCGGCGGTTTTCCAGGATACTATGCTGTATTTCTGAAAAAATATTTTAAGCTGGATGTCACCCTACTAGATTATTTCGTGCATCAGCCGGTTACCAATGCCTTATTGGAAGCCAATCAATTGAAACCAAGTGATATCAATATCATTGAGACAGACCTGTTCAGCTACCAGCCTACCCAACAGTTTGACCTGGTGTTATCCTGCGGACTAATCGAGCATTTTAATGATACCGCCGATATCATCAACCGCCATATTGCTTTTGTAAAACCTGGTGGAACCTTATTCATCACTCTGCCGAATTTTAAAGCTCTGAATGGCTGGTTCCAAAAGTCTTTTGACCGCGAGAATTATGATAAACATAACATCGATTGTATGGATCCAAAGTTGCTGGCTAACATTTGCAAGCAGGCGGGGTTGGAATTGGTGCAATCCAGATATTTTGGTAATTTCAGCTTATGGCTTGAAAATGAACAGCAAAAACCATTAAGTGTTCGTCTTTTAAAGAAAACTATGTGGTTTGTAGGAAAAGTTTTTACTAAAATAATTCCTTTTAATTCGAAAATGCTCTCTCCTTACATTATCTTAGAAGCAAGAAAATTGTAAACACCATATGGGATTAAGTTGGGGCTATTCACCTAAAGTTGAAAAATACATACCGCTAGGAGAATACCCTGCAGACCGATACCTGATTATTGCACATCAAGCCATCGAAAACCTCGGTTGGAAGTTGAGCCATGTCTCCGAATCGGGCTTAATTGCCTATACCGGTATTTCCTTACAATCCTATAGTGAGGAGATCTCCATACGTGTCATATTAAATTTTGCCATTGTCAAAAGCGAATGTGTAGGTGTTCAACTCCTGTTTACTGATTACGGAAAAAACGATCAGAACCTTCAAAAGTTCTTTGATGAGTTTGAGTATGTTCAGTTTCATTTGAAAGAAGTCTGGGAGGATCGACTCACACAATTCCATGCCCATATCGCTACTCAGGACGACCAGTATTTTGAAAAAGCACCATTAGCGATAAAAAATAAGATCAAAAATGTACTCTACCTCTTCATCCCAAGGAAGGGATATCTGGTAACACCTATTCTTTTGATCTTAAATATTCTATACTACCTGGCGATTTTAGGGCTGTTTATGCAACGCGCTTATCTCATTAAGGAAATGGGGCTAATCGATTTTGACCTAAGAGAGGTAGCAGATAGGGTTCTTGTGGACATGGGTGCGAATTCAAGAAAACTAGTGTTGGGAGGTGGAATCTGGCGCTTAATCAGCCACCAATTCATTCATCTTTCTTTCTGGCATTTGTTTTTTAACATGTACGCCCTCATTTATATCGGATTGATGGTCGAGAATAAGCTGGGCAGCTGGAAAACACTGGCCGTTTACCTGTTAAGTGGTATCTGTGGTGGATTGATTAGTGTAATTAATCATCAAATCGGTTTTATGGCTGGAGCATCAGGTGCGATCATGGGCATGTTTGGTGCTTTTCTAGCCCTGCTCATCAGTAATGCTTTTGAAAAAAATGCGAATAGAGCGCTCCTAATCAGTACCCTGATTGTAACCGCTGTTATGCTGATAAATGGCCTGACTGGTGAAAAAATAGATAATTCTGCACATTTCGGAGGATTAATATCCGGATTTGTATTGGGCTATTTATTGTATAACCCGGCATATTTTAAACATGAAATTTCTATTTATTACAGGTCTGCTTTCGCCTTTGTATTGGTATTAGGCCTGGGTTTCGGCGTCATGCGTTTTTCGCCAATCTATCAGGAACAGGAATATAGTGTGCTAAGGGAAGAATTTATCAAGAATGAAAACCTGTTTACGGAGGTCTACAATATAAATTGGGAGATGAGCAGGGAGGAGAAAGTCCAACTGATCAAACGATGCGCGATTGATTCCTGGAAAAAGAACCAACAGATTTTAGCTAAAATGGAAAACCTGGTTTTGATGGATAGAGATAAGGCGGATTTGGCGTATAGAACCAAATTAGTTAAGAAAGGATCTCAAATCGGACTGATGTTGTATCAAGACTATCAATCGGAGGATAGGCCTTTGAAATACAAGATTCAGCAGAAACTTAATGAGTATACCAGAATAAAAACGGCGCAAAGAGATCAGCTGGTCATCTGGGATTAAACTGTTCTGAGGTACCGAACCCATATCATTTAACACTTCTGCCTAACTAACCAATTGCTGCATGGTATTGCTGTGTCCTAACTATTAGGGGGCATAATGTTACTCTGTAGCTCCGATATTGAGGTTAAATTCAGGAGGCAACTAAAGGAGGGGTATGGCGTGTTTGCTAGGGGTTTCCTAGGTTTAGAAGTCTGGATAAACCATTCTAAGGGCCTATCAGCTCTCAAATGATACTCGTTTTCATTAGGATTCATTTCTGCGTGTCCTGCATTACTTTTCAGGGTATTCCTGGAGGTGTTTAAACCTTAGATCTAGAAGTTTCTGGGGCTAGTATAGGATTTTGCCTTGAAATACAGGCCTGGCGTTTGAGTATAAACTATCCCAAACGTTGTTTAACGTATCTTTTGATTCTTTCCCATAAACTGCCTTTACGGGTAGATAAGAAGCTTTTAATGGTCTCGTAGGCCATTTTGTTTTCTTTAATTTCTGTAGGGAATTCCTGGATTTGTTTAGGATTGATGATCACATTGTAAATGTCGTTGATGCCGGAATGAATTCCCGTACCATCATGTCCGATGTTATTGACCAGTGATTGTGAGGGATTTAGGGTCAATCCTCCTTTTAAGAAGATGGAAGCATACCAGCGGATCGCCCAGGAATTGTTCTTTCCACTTTTAAAATCCTGCATCTGCTTCCAGAAATTCATTTTATGCTCAATTGAAAAGTCAGACTTTTTCCGCGCATCAAACTGATTCATTAAAGTATCAATATTCGGTTCAAAATGTTGCCATGCACGTTCCCATGTTGCCCAGCCCCAGCTGGTTGCTGCGCGGTAAAAAAAGGTTTCAGGAAGATTGTTATCTTTCAGGGGATACATGTAAGCACCGATGTGCATCACTTTGTCTTCTGTGCGATAGCGACTTAGCGCATCATTGAAATAGGTTAGGGTAAAGGGAGAGGTGATGAGGTCATCTTCCATGACAATCACCTGCTGGTAATCTTTTACCAGTCGGCTTACACCTGCAATTACCGAATTGGCCAATCCCATATTTTCTGGACGTTCGATCACCTCTACCGATTTAAAACCTTCTATGTTTTTTAGTAAGTCACGCACCTCTAATACTTTCGCCTGATCTTCCTCGGATTTAAAGCCATCCGAAAACACAAATAACCGACTCTCGGACGCCAATTGATTCTGTTGAAGGAATTTTATGGTACGTTCGGTATGTTGCGGACGGTTATAAACAAATAAAGCAATGGGTGCAAAAAGCTGCATATTAGAAGATCTCCAGATTTTGATTTGATTTTTTAACGAGAACGGTATAAGCGTTCCCAAATTGTTCCTTTTTGTTTTTTCCAAGAAGGGCACCTAGCAGATTTTTAATCCGATGTTCCAGCTCAATTCTTAACACACTAAGTAACGTTTTTGGTGTTTTCTTAACTTTAAATTCGCAGAATTTAATGGTGTCGATAGGGGTAAGAGAGGTTTTATCCGCTTCAATTACAAAACCTTCGCTTTGCAATAGAAACCTGATTAAAGTAGGCGTGTACATATTGATATGGCCGTAATCCAGGAAATGTTTCATCCTACGATCTACGCCAAAACGATAGTCTAAGGGTACCTCAATCACCAGATATTTGGCTACTCTCTTTAACTCTCTTAGTAATACGCGTTCATGCTCTACATGTTCTAAAACATGGGCCAGAATCACGAGGTCAAAGCTGTCGTCTGCATAAGGAATGCTATAACCATCAAAACGGCTAACCTCCTTTAATCTGCTCAGATTTCGCTTCTTGATCAGTTCAACACCGCTATCCGCAATTTCCAGCGCATAGAGTTCTGAGCCGAAGTTCCACTCATTTAAATAATGTAAAATACTGCCATCTCCCGCGCCTACTTCTAATACCTTATTTGGCTGAATTCCCTGACACACCTCTATCAGGTTTTTTGCTTTGGATTTTGCACCAAGCATACGCCATTCTACATCGCTATCGGTGTAGAAGTCGTTGTAAGAGGCTACGATATCTTCTGTGATGATGGCCATTTGATTAATCTTTTATACCATCAATGATCAAAGAAGAATATCCCAGTGGCTCATTAAAGCGTTTATCGAACCTTCTGGACCTTAGAATATGCCCGTCTTCACTTTTCCAGTCCACAAAATGAAACTGTTTATTTTCATCGTAATATTCTAATAGGTTGACGCGGAAACCAGCATCCTGCAATACTTTGCTCAGTTTCTGGTAGTCGTACAATAGCTTATGGTCATGAGAACCTTCTCCATGTCCGCCTGGTTTTACCTGCTCAATATAGTCCGGGTTAGGATGGAAACCGTCTGGTACCGCGATTCTGATGCTGCCACCTTTCTCCATAAATGCGAAACAGTTTTTCAACGCTATTAAGGCATCAGCATAGCTGATGTGTTCAAATACGTGTTCTGCAAGGAATTTTGAGGCCTTTTTGTCGCCAAACAAGTTTTCAAAAGATCTTGTTTCCAATAAGTTTAAGCTTTCTATATTGGTAGGTAGCCAATTTTCATAGGCGGTATTCTCTGATCCAATGATGATGTTCAGTGGTCCTGTTGAGTTTTTGATTTTGGACTTCAACTGCATGAGATCCAGGATGTTTTTTGGCTTTAATACGATTGATCTTACTACCTTTCTTAAGGAATTCATCTGTAAATATGTGTTTTTTTGTAAGATGGAACGGACATGGTTGCATGCTTCGGTTCACCTGTATTGTTTGTTTCTTACCTTATCGGTCATGAACCATGAACTGCTATACGGGATAGGGCCAGGTCATTTGAGTGTCAAAGTTAAAATGTTAAACGCAAAAAGCTAATATATCCGTATAATTATTGAATCAGATAAATTATTTAGCTGCCTGGCCTCTGTTTTTGATCTTTTCAAATAGGGTAATGAACAATAAAGATTTGAGCATCATGATGCCTTGCTGACGTGTCTTTGGGACCAACAGAATCATGAAATTGGAGCTGAAATAAGCGATAAGTGTCGCTACTGCTGCACCTGTAATCCCGTATTTAGGAATCCACCAGATATTTAAAAGAATGTTGATTATTGCTCCGGCACCTGTGCGGAGCATAGAAAGCTTGGTATAACCTTCTGCAATCAGAAACTGTCCGCTGGCAGTGCCCAGGAAGGTAAAGATTCCTGCCCAGATGTGTATCGTTAATACATGTGCTGCCGGCCAGTATTCCGGCGTATAAAATATTTTGTAGATAATAGGGGAGGCAACCGTCATAAAAAGCGCGATGCTGACGCTGATCCAAACCATCAGGTCGTACATGTTTTGCATTCTTCGCTGATACCGCTCCGGATCGTCTCTTTTTGCATTCATAATGGCTGGAAAAACAGCGGTTACCAATGCTACAGGAATGAAATACCAGGCTTCGGAGAGCTGCACTACACTGGAATATATCCCTTGCTGTGCGGAGCCTAAATACCCCTGGATCATCAGCGCATCGATTTTCATATAGATAGAAATCAGGATTGCTGAAAAAGCCATTGGCCAGGAATTCTTTAGTAAAAATTTTGCTAAAGGGCTTTCAAATTTCCATTCAAAGATGGATCCTCCTTCTTTTTGGTAGACATAAATATAGCCGATTGCCAATGCAATTACATCCATCAGCAAAGCAGCAATGAACCAATTCAGGCTCATGCCCATTACAATTAAGAACAATTTGAAAGCTGCAGATAAGAGATTGCCCATCACCTGGACTTTCATGATAAATTTTCCCAGGGCTTTGGACTGAAAATAACTATCGATGATGTTGAATGCCTGGATGATTCCGGTAAAACTGACCACCAGGATATAGGAGAAGGGGGCATCGAGCTTGGTCATGCCCATTGCAATATGGTAAGCGAGATACACGAGTGGCAGCACAACGATACCGCCCATCAGTTTCAAGACAAAGGCAGTACCTAGTAATTCGTTTTTCTTTTCCGGGAAACGTAAGAGTTCCCGGGTTACAAAACCGTCTAATCCCAAGGCTGCTGCGGCAATGAAAAACGTAGCAAATACAAGTGGGTAGTTGTAGACTCCAAATTCTTTGGGCCCTAAATAGTTGCTGACGGCTATGCCGACCACTATTTTTATCCCCAGACTGCCCACACGGGCAATCATCAGCCAACCTGCATTTTTTGCGTATTTCTCTATCGCTCCCTGGTCAAAACCAGGAATACTTGGGATTTTCATGCTCGCCTGTTCTTTGCTTAAATTAACTTAAGGGCGCGCCAACAGGGATTGCACAGTCATGACCTGGAAGACCATGTGCAGGGTTTAATTTTGCTTCTTTCTGATTTGCAGGAGCGCTTGGTGCTGTTGTAACCGGTGCAGATTGAGCAGCAGGAGTTGCATTTGTTGCTGCGCCATTTGCAGGTGCTGCAGTTTGTGCATTTAATGGTGCCCCAACAGGCAATGCGCAATCATGAAAAGGTTGTCCATGTGCTGGATTGTTTGCTGGTCTTTCCCCGCTTGCCGTTGCTGAACTTGCAGCAGGTAAACCACCTGGAGTAGGCGTAATCACATTCTGACTTTGTTTAGGTTCACTGTTACAGGCCGCAAGTGCCATTACAAAACAACTGATATAAAGAATCCTTTTCATATGCTATACATTTATTAATCTTTTAATAGAGATAAAAGATAGGCAAAGATGAGAAATTTGTTGGGTTATCGATTAAAGCTTTGATCAATCCTATGTAATTGTTGCAAATGATGATTCAGGTGAATTCTAATGAAACGCAGCCACTGAAACGCATTCAGGTAGCCAAAGCGAGGATGGGGTGTTTTTAAGCGTTTATCCGCATTTGGGAGTAATAGCGCTTCTTCTTCCAGCTGTTTAAGGAATTCATCGATCAAGGATAAAGCCTCGGTCTTGCTGATTTTTTTAAGCCTTTCTGCCAGCCTTTTCGGTGCTTTATATTTTCTTCCCGGAGGAAGACTTCCCATAAACAGGATCAGCCTGACTATAAAATTAGTAGGTTCCTGCTGCCCCTTGCCTGTGATTGCGCCCGACAGTTGCTTTAAGGAAAGGATACTGGAATCAAAAATATGAAAATACACTTCACTGTAAGACCAGCCACCAATAGGAGGGGTTTCGAGAAAACGATCCTCTTCCAGCTCACTTAGCTTCTTTTGATAAGCGAGAACCAGATCTTTAATCTTTTGATAGTTTTTGCCAGCACTCATTTGTGTTAACTTTTTTGTTTAGCAATAAATTCAATGAATGTTGGTTTGTCTAGTGGGAAGCGAAATACGTTGCCTATTTTCATGGCATTCTTTTTATCCGCAATGAAAGGGTAAATTAATTTTGCCAATTCCAACTGATCTCCGCCAAATTTTAATACTCTTACTAATTCATAAGCCTGATCCGTAGTCATCAGCGAGCTTTTTAAAGCTATTTTTATTAATTTCACTTGATCGTCAGCCCAGGTTTCCCTGTTCACCATGGATAATAATTGCTTAAACTCATCAGGGGTCATTACTTCAATAAAGTTTTCACCTGGACCTTGGCCTGGACCAGGACGGTCAGTAAAAACTGCGCGGTCCCAATTGTCCAACGCGTATTGTCCACGATCATATAAATTTAAGGTGACCATGTTTTTCCAGCCAGAACGGCTAGAGTAACTGGCCAGCAAGCGGGCATTCATCGGTAAATTAATGCGCCTGCGGAACACCTCGGCATTGTCTCTCATCACAACAACTGTAGGAGCGCTATTGCGGACATCATAAAAACGGAAACGCCCTTTTGAAGATCCGGCAAATTCGTCATCTACATAAACCACGTAATTCCCTCTTTCCGGAATTTCTATGAATAGCTCAGCAGTACTGCGCGCATTTTGTGCGAAAATAAAGTTACTCCCCAAGAGCAACACAAGAAGGAATAGTAGTTTTTTCATCTGTTTCGAGGGCTATGTTTTAAGGCTTGTTTTTCTTATAAGGATAAGCAATTAAAATTGATTCATCAATTCTTCCAGGTGATTAATTTGCCAGGTCACATCATGTGGTTTTTCTTTGTGCAATGGATTAAAATAAATCGCTTGAATCCCAAAATCCTGTGCGCCGCGGATATCCGCTTCTAAACTATCTCCAATCATGATACTCTCTGGTTTTGTGGCTTTCGCTTTGTCGAGTGCGTATTCAAAAATGGCTTTGTCGGGCTTATTCACACCTACATCTTCAGAAATGATCACATTTGAAAAGAAAGGATTCAAACCGGATTTGTCCATTTTAGTCAAAGTACTCTCTTTAAAGCCATTCGAAATGATATGTAGCGTGTACTTCTCTTGCAGGTAGGTCAATACTTTTTTCGAACCTTCAAATAAATTGGTTCTTATAGGGGTAAGGCGTACGTAGTCGTCCTCAAATTGTGCAGGAATAAGTTCTGCTGAGATGCCCAGCTGTATAAAAGTTTTGCTGAAGCGCTCGGAGCGTAAGGTTTCTTTACTGATTTTTCCCAAATGATATTCAGCCCAGAGTAAATGGTTGTTTTCAGTATAAGTTTCAATAAATGCGCTTGCCGACGTTAAACCTAATGAAGCCAGGTCGTAATGATGATACAATTCCATCAGTGTCTCTTCCGCATTTTTGTCAAAATCCCAAATCGTATGGTCTAAATCGAAGAAAATATGTTTAATCATGGTGTTACTTTATTTACGGTTCATCAGTAATTAATGGTAATACTGATGAGTGTTGCAAAGATAACAACAACCAGAACTTTTAAGTACCGAAGTAACCTGGTCGCTATAACATATTGGCGATGGGCATTTTCTGGGGTAATAGGGGTTAAATAATTGAAGTAATGGGGGTAATTATTGACTACAGTGAGTAAAATATACAGTGCTGTAGCCAACATTGGCAAGCTATAAATATCAGATTTGTGACCAAAACTATCGGCTTCTCCGGAAAAATTGAAGTGAATGGGGATGGATTCCGATAATCCCGCGTATTGCACATATACACATAGCCATAAAGTCATCAGCAATAAAAACCCGATCCCTTCAATTATTTTATCGAATAAAGATAGTTGTAGCTTGATTACGGGTCTTTTTATGATGGCCATGGTTATTGTTTGACGCCATAAGCGAGGTCTCCTGCATCGCCTAATCCTGGTACAATATAAGACTTACTTGTCATTTCTTCATCAATAGCACCAAACCATAGTTTTGCTTTAGGGAGGTTGGCTTTCAGGTGGTTAATGCCTTCTGTGCTGGCAATTGCACATACGATATGCAATTCCTTGATGCGATAGCGGTTTAATAATTCTTTACAGCAAAGCACCATACTCATGCCAGTGGCTAACATTGGATCTGCAACGATGACTACCTTGTCGTTCAGATCCGGCGCATATACATTCTCTACCTCCACAATGAAATTCCCATTCTTGTGTAATTTTCGATAAGCAGTAATAAAAGCCGATTCCGCTTGGTCAAACACGTTCAATAAACCCTGATGTAAAGGGATTCCTGCCCTTAAGATCGTTGCTAGTACAGGCTGCTCTGGAAGGTAGGCAGTTTTGGCCATTCCTAATGGTGTTTGCGTCTCTTTTCTTTCGAACTCCAGGGTTTTACTGATCTCATAAGCGAAAAATTCACCCAGGCGCTCCATGTTTCTACGGAAACGCATGGTGTCTTTTTGGATGTTTTCATCACGAAGTTCGGCAAGGAACACATTGGCAATGGAGTTGGTTTTATCTAAGTTGAAAATCATCGTTCTAAGAATAAAGTGAGGAAATGAGATATTTAAGGAGCAGGTAAGGTATAAGAATTAAGGTGGAAAATGTAGGTTTAAAATAAAAAAGATGTCCGGATATTACAATTATCCCAGGGCAATTATTTTGTGTTGCCACAGGCTAAAAAAACTGCCATCAACAAGTTTTACATGATCCATTAGCTCGTTTAATAACAACAAAGGATCTTTATTAGTTTTCTTTCCCCCGGCAATTCCTGCATAGCTGACTGCAAAAGGAAAGATTCTCAATTGAGATTGTTTTTCCATTTGTAGGTCATACCAATGAAAAGGGTTGCAGGTGCCAGCTCTGAATCCTGGAGTATCGGGATAGTACATGCTATAGTCCCTGCTGATGTTTTTTGCTGACAACTTGATGTAGCTTTTTGGTAGCGTCAATTTTTCTTCCCAATTGCTATGGTGATGGGTATTTGGCAGTAGGAACTCTGGTGGTGCAACATGGCCGTTTTTTTCCATCTCTGTTATCAACTGACGAATAGTGGTCATTTGTTCCTCTTTTCTTTTTCCAGCAAAGTGTTCTTTTACCAGTCGATTCATAAATCCAAATGCCCTTTTTACCGGATGAGTTATTGGTTGATGCTCCGGATTCAGGGAATAAGCAACTTTGAAGCTAAAGTTTCTTCTTGGGAATTTCAGGTTTGGAAAATGGAGGTGTAAAATGTTTTTTAAAATGATCGTCCATTCATCTATGACGGGGATTTGGAGCAAGCCCAATTTATACTGCAAGCTTAAGCGCGCCCGAAAACCAGGCCCCTTCCGATTGTCGAAAGGCAGATATTCTTCATATCTGCTCAGAAAGTAAAAGGAAGCCGCAAAAGGGTCGAAAGGTAAGGTGCTTCCTTCCACTGCAAAAGGTACCTGATGGCTGCCAAAGGTGGTGGTTTTGATTTTTTGGCGCTTGATGGAATGGTCGGTTAGCAATCCGGCACTCTTAAAAAACAAGGTTTTTTGAATGGGATGTTTTGCATAGCAAAGTTTTGGGGCATCTGCGCTGAGGAACTCTGCCAGATTTTTAGGGTATTCCAATTCCAGGCCTAAAATCTCTTTAAACATGAAATTGAAAATGTATTTGATGCGAGGGCTGATTAATGGAGCATAAACTAAAAGCTTCATAGGTGTAATTTTTAAATATTTCCTCCTTTTATTCTAAGTTATACATTTGAAATTTAAAATTGTTTTATTTGCTTATGTTATTGTTTGTTAGTGCTTTAATAGTTGCTGTTGCAGGTTGGTAGAGCTGCCGATGGCCGACTGATGTATGAGGTTATTTTAAAAACAACATTGCAATTTTCTTGTTTCACCTAGGTGATGATGGTCAGTAGCAGTGCCCTCATCCACAGCAAATAATTCCTTATCTTTGCTTTTGTACTCAACATCAAGATAAATAGAGAATCTACCCATGAAGTTTCAGCTTGTATCAGACTATAAACCAACCGGAGACCAACCCAATGCCATTAAGCAATTGGTGGATGGCGTAAACAGCGAAGAAAATTATCAGACACTTTTGGGCGTAACAGGATCAGGTAAAACTTTTACCATTGCGAATGTGATCGAGCAAACTCAAAAGCCAACCTTGATTTTAAGTCATAATAAAACGCTGGCGGCACAGCTTTACGGAGAATTTAAACAGTTCTTTCCTGAAAACGCCGTCAATTACTTCGTCTCTTATTACGATTATTACCAGCCTGAGGCTTTTATGCCCAGCACCAATACCTATATAGAAAAAGACCTGAGCATCAACGAAGAAATCGAAAAACTTAGGTTACGTACTACCTCCGCTTTAATGTCAGGGCGTAGGGATGTGATTGTGGTTTCCTCTATTTCCTGTATTTATGGTATGGGAAATCCAGAAGATTTTTCCAGATCTGTATTTCGTTTTTCAGTAGGGACTAAAATTTCAAGAAATAGCTTTTTACATAGCCTGGTGGAAATCTTATATGCCAGAACTACTACTGAATTTAAACGGGGAACTTTCCGCGTAAAAGGGGATACGGTAGATATTTTCCCTGCTTACCTGGATGAAGCTTATCGCGTTTCATTTTTTGGTGATGATATTGAAGAACTGAGTCTGATTGATCCGGTAACCGGAAAAACATTGGATAAAATGGAGGATATGGCGGTTTATCCTGCTAATCTTTTCGTAACGCCAAAAGATCGTTTTACTTCCTCCATCTGGGGGATCCAGGAAGAATTGGAGATCCGTAAAACACAATTGATCTCTGATGGTCATATGTTGGAAGCGAAAAGGCTGGAAGAAAGAGTAACTTTTGATATTGAAATGATGAAGGAACTCGGTTACTGTTCAGGAATTGAGAACTATTCGAGGTTCTTTGACGGCCGTTCGCCGGGAATGAGACCCTTCTGTTTACTGGATTATTTTGCAGATGATTACCTGATGGTGATTGATGAGAGCCATGTGACTGTACCACAGATCCGTGCGATGTATGGAGGTGACAGATCGCGTAAAATGTCGCTGGTAGAATATGGTTTCCGCTTGCCATCTGCATTGGACAACAGGCCATTGAACTTTGATGAATTTGAAAGGCTTGCGCCTCAAACGATATATGTAAGTGCCACCCCTGCAGATTATGAATTGCAGAAAACAGATGGTGTGGTTATTGAACAGGTGATCCGTCCTACGGGACTATTGGATCCATTGATTCAGGTGAAACCAGCCGTAAATCAGGTGGATGATTTACTCGATGAGATTGATAAAACCATTAAAATGGGCGACCGGATTCTGGTGACCACGCTGACCAAGAGAATGGCAGAAGAACTTACCAAATATATGGATCGCTTAAATATCAAATGTCGTTACATTCACTCCGAAGTGAAAACTTTGGAAAGGGTAGAGATCCTTCGTGGATTGCGCCTAGGTGAATTTGATGTACTGATCGGGATCAACTTACTTAGAGAAGGACTGGATTTACCGGAAGTTTCTTTAGTAGCAATCCTTGATGCCGATAAAGAAGGGTTTTTACGTTCCGATCGTGCCTTAATCCAGACCATCGGAAGGGCTGCACGTAACGATAGGGGTAGGGTGATCATGTATGCCGATAGGATCACGGATTCTATGGAAAGAACGATCAGCGAAACCAATAGACGTCGCGAAAGACAAATTGCCTATAACCTGGAACATGGCATCACGCCGAAAACTGTAGGAAAAAGCAGAGAAGCGATTCTGGAGCAAACCTCCGTACTGGACTTCTCTGGAAATGCTGCAAGGGCAAAAGCCTATGTGGAAGTTGATGAAATCAGTATGGCAGCAGATCCGATTGTTCAGTTTATGACCAAGGCGGAAATGCAGAAATCCATCGATAAAACGCGTAAAGATATGGCCAAAGCGGCCAAAGAAATGGACTTCCTTATGGCAGCAAGACTTCGTGATGAGATGTTTGCTATGGAAAAAGTATTTGAAGAAAGATTTAGTAAATCAGCAACAGCTGAACCTATAAAATAACAATGGACGGAAAGAATAGAAAAGACGTATATCCAGGATTGGAAGTAGAGATTATCCTTAAAAAGGATCAGAGAACAGGAAAATTAACCAGAGGGATTGTAGCCAATCTGCTCACTTCATCGGCCTTCCATTCCAGAGGAATCAAGGTGCGTTTGGAAGATGGACAGGTAGGTCGTGTGGCCGAAATAGTAGAAGATTAAGCCGCTTATTGTAATGAAAAAGCAATAATCTACGGAATTTTGTAATAATGAAATTCTAATTCCGTCTATATTTGTAAATATTAATTTAACACAATGGCATTTTTAAAATTTATTGTAGTCACTTTTTTAGTACTGTATCTTCTTCGCTTAATTTTGCGTTTGATATTTCCTATGGTATTGAAAAGTATGTTTAGCAAGGTGCAGCGTCAAGCTGAAAACCAGGCCAGACAAGCTCAAGGCCAGGCCAGGCAGCAAGACAGCAAGCCTGAAGGCGCAATTACTATCGATTATATGCCACCTCAAACTAAAGGTGGTAAAACAGATAAACTCGGTGATTTCGTAGATTACGAAGAGGTTAAATAAAGTATTTTATTCTAATCGATAAATTTCCTTCCTAATCTGTATCAATTTTATATTTTTGGGGTTAGTTTAAATCTTAAACAAACCTTAATGAATAATTGGTTAAAAGCGAATGGCATCCACCTGGCCATCATTGGATTTTTTGTGATCATCTGTTTTGTCTATTTCAGTCCTGTAATGCAAGGAAAAGCCCCTGCACAAAGTGACGTCATCCAGGCAAAAGCTACTGCTAAAGAAATTATGGATTATAAGGCTAAAGATGGCAAAGGCCCTCTTTGGACGAATCAAATGTTTGGCGGTATGCCTGCCTATCAGATTTGGGTGCAACACCCAATGAATGTAGGAACTTACGTGATCTCGACAATTAAAGCCGTTTTCCCGGATCCGGTAGATGCAGTTTTATTGTACCTGGTAGGTGCATATCTGCTGTTTTGCGTCCTTAGGGTAAATCCATGGCTCGCCGCAGTAGGCGCAATCGCTTTTGCCTTTACTTCCTATAATTTTATTATTATCGCCGCCGGCCATAGCAACAAGGCATTAGCCATTGCTTTTATTGCGCCGATTATTGCTGGTGTAATCCTCACGCTAAGAGGTAAATATTGGTTGGGAGGAAGTTTAACCGCTTTATTCCTGGCATTGGAAATCAGAGCCAACCACATCCAGATGACCTATTATCTGATGATTGCGCTATTGATCTTCATCGGTATCGAAGTTTATCATGCCGTAAAAGAGAAAAAACTGGCTGCTTTTGGTAAGTCAATGACCTTCTTAGGTCTGGCCCTGCTGGTATCTTTAATGGTAAATGCAGGTAAACTGTGGACTACTTATGAGTATGGTTTGGAGTCTAACCGTGGAAAATCTAACATCACTACCGATAAAGCTGAAGAGAAAAACGGCCTATCAAAAGAATATGCTTACGGATGGAGCCAGGGTGTAGGCGAAAGTTTCACCTTCCTGATTCCTAACCTTTATGGTGGTGCAACGAGCATCGACCAGATCGCGAAACCGGAAAGTCATACTTATAAAGCATTACAAAGTGTAACTGGCGGAGATCCTACCCAGGCAATTCAACAATTGGCCGGCCAGATTGGTCTGCAACAATATTGGGGCGAAAAACCAGGTACTTCAGGCCCTTATTACTTCGGAGCCATCGTATGTTTCTTATTTGTATTCGGTTTATTGATCGTTAAGAACAGATTGAAATGGTGGATCGTAGGTACTACAATACTGTTTATGTTGCTTTCTTTCGGAAAAAATGCACCATTCGTATCTGACCTGTTCTTCGAATACTTCCCAATGTACAACAAGTTCAGAGCCGTAGAATCTATTCTGGCCCTGGTTGGATTATTGGTGCCGATCTTAGCTGTGCTTGCAATTAAAGAAGCGCAGGAAGATGCTTATGATCAAAAAACATTGATCAAAAGATTAACCATTGCAGGAGCAATTACCGGTGGTTTTGCATTGATCGTAGCAGTTATGCCTACTGCTTTCTTCAGCTTCACTTCTTCTACTCATCCTCAAATGCTACAGGCTTTGACTCAGATGTTGGAAAATAACAGCGGAGTAGCACAAAGCATTACCAATGCTTTAATTCAGGATCGTGCAGATATCGCTCGTACGGATGCTTTACGCTCTTTATTCTTAATTGCGATTGGTTACGTACTGATTTGGGCTTTCATCAATAAGAAACTAAACGCGCAAACGACCATCATCATCCTTGGATTGGTGATTTTAACAGACCTTTGGCAGGTAGATCGCCGTTATTTAAATAACAGCAACTTTGCAAACAAAAGCGATTTGACCAACCATTTCCAACCGCGTGATGTGGATACGTTTATTATGGCAGATAAAGATCCTAACTTTAGGGTATTAGATTTGACCATTTCTACGTTCTCCGATGCAAGTACTTCACAGTTCCATAAAACGATTGGTGGTTACCATGCTGCTAAGTTGAAACGTTACCAGGAATTGATCGATAGTCAGCTGTCGAAAAGCGTAAATCAGGACGTATTGGATATGTTGAATACGAAATATATCATTACGCAGGATCAACAAAATGGTTCTTATAAAATGCAACGTAATCCAACGGCTGCAGGTAATGCCTGGATCGTTCAAAATGTGCAGTTTGCACAAGATGCGGATGAAGAAATGAAAGCGATCAGCAGCTTTGATCCTAAGAAAGAGGCGATTGTAGACATTAAATACAAACATTTAATCGATACTAAACGCCTGGGTGCAGATCCATCGGCATTCATTAAACTGGATAGTTACCACCCGGATCACCTGGTGTATTCTTACAGCGCGCCAAGAGATGTAATCGCGGTATTCTCTGAAATTTATTACGATAAAGGGTGGAATATGTATGTGGATGGGGTTAAAAAACCTTATTTCAGAGCAGATTACGTGTTGCGTGCAGCGCAGTTAGAAGCTGGAAATCATAAAGTAGAGTTTAAATTTGAGCCGGTTTCTTACTATATGGGTGAAAACATCTCTTTAGCAGGTTCGATATTGCTGATTGCAGGTTTAGGTTTTGCCTTCTACTCAGACAATAAAAAGAAAAAAGCAGCATAACGCTTTAAAAATAGTTTAGCAGGCCCGATGTTGAAAAGCATCGGGCCTTTTTTGTAAACCAGGTTTTTATAAATAATGATTCCTTAACAGTCTCTTCATCTTAGTGTTGCATTTTTGTATCATAAACTGTTAAACCTATGCAGGAATTGTTATTGATCATTTGTTTAGTCGTCGGGATTGCTTTCTTTTTCAGTCCTTACGAACTCTGGTTGGAGGAAGATGATGTCTAAAAGAGCCGTGGATATCGTGGTCATCTCCGACGTTCACCTTGGGACGTATGGCTGCCACGCCAAAGAACTCTTAAAATACCTGAAAAGTATCAAGCCAAAGCAGATCGTCCTCAATGGCGATATCATAGATATCTGGCAATTTAGCAAGCGCTACTGGCCGGAAACACATATGAAAGTGCTGCGGAAACTCATGAAATTTGTGGTAGAAGGTGTACCTGTCTATTACCTGACCGGTAACCATGATGAGCTGTTGCGCAAGTTTGCTGATATGCATTTGGGTGCTTTTCACCTGCAAAATAAACTGGTTTTAGAGCTGGACGGGAAGAAAGCATGGTTCTTCCATGGTGATATCTTTGATGTAACAATGCAGCATTCCAAATGGCTGGCTAAATTAGGAGCCGTAGGTTACGATTCTCTCATTCTCATCAATAGCCTCGCCAATTGGTTCCTCGGACTTTTCGGTAAGGAGAAAATGAGCTTCTCTAAAAAAATTAAAGCAGCCTTTAAAGATGCAGTGAAATTTATCAATAGCTTTGAAAATACTGCGGCTGAACTGGCCATTCAAAACGGATATCAATATGTGGTTTGCGGACATATTCACCAACCTGAAATGAGAACCATCAGCACTGAAGAAGGAGGAGTATTGTACTTAAACAGTGGGGATTGGGTGGAAAACCTGACCGCATTGGAGTACGCTGACAAATCCTGGAAGATCTTTAAATATGACCCCAAAGATTTTGAACAAGAAGAACTGGAAGAGGGCGAATTGTCCGACAGCGAGGATCTTCACAGCAAACTGGATATCAATGTACTGCTCCAAAAGATTAAATTAGAAATTGTCTAAAGCGTAAAAATTGTAGATATTCGGTGCGGATGAAAATACTATACGCTATTCAGGGTACAGGAAACGGACATATTAGCAGAGCAAGGGAAATCGTTCCTTTATTGCAGCAATATGGAGAGGTAGATTTACTGATCAGCGGTACCCAGGCAGATGTTCAATTGGTGCAAAAAGTGAAGTACCAACTTCATGGATTCAGTTTTGTTTTCGGTAAAAAAGGCGGTGTAAATCACTATGAAACCTGGAAAACAATGAACCTTCCTCGTTTTGTAAAAGACATGAAGACGATCCCCCTAAAAGAATACAACCTGATTCTGAATGATTTTGAGCCGGTAACGGCATGGGCTTGTCGCATGCAAGGTGTGGAAAGCGTTGGATTAAGTCACCAGGCCTCTTTTCAATCCAGAAAAGTACCAAAGCCTAAAAGTATCGACTGGGCACAATTAGTAATGAAATATTATGCGCCAGCAAGCCATTATGTAGGTTTTCACTTCGAACGTTATGACGATTTTATCTATACCCCAGTAATTCGTGCGGAAATCCGAAATATGAAGGTCAGTAACCTTGGCCATTATACAGTTTATCTCCCCGCAATCGATGATAAATACCTGGTGCCCATCCTTAAGCAGATTCCTTTGGTGAAATGGCAGGTGTTTTCAAAACATACCAAATTGAGCTATATAGATGGCAATGTGGAGGTCTGCCCGATTAACAATGAACTATTCAATAAAAGCCTGGCTTCTTGCGCAGGGTTATTTACTGGTGGTGGTTTTGAAGGTCCTGCAGAAGCATTGTTTCTTGGGAAAAAGCTGCTGGTTGCCCCAATGAAATTTCAATACGAACAGCAGTGCAATGCCTTCGCGCTAAAGAAATTCGGACTGCCAGTGATCTGGGCCAGTAACAGGAATTGGCTACCCATCATCAAAAATTGGGTTGAACAACCTCAGGAACATCAGTTCCATTTCCCCGATGAAACCGCTGCGGTAATTGATAAAGTAGTAAAGGATTTTGCCAGATAATTTGCTTTACTTTGCCTTAATATACAGGCATGATCAATCAATTTAGAAATTTAAACCCTATAAACCTGCTCCTGTTATTCGCATATACTTTTTTTATGCGCATGGCGATTTTTGCAGACCCGCCAGAACACCTGAATTTTGAATTCCTGGAACCCTATACCAAGTTTTTTATTCAGATTCCGGTTCAGAACACTTTTTCACCAATAGGTAATGCATTTTTTGCAGCGATTATCATCTATATCCAGGCGATCTTGTTCAATCGGGTAGTGAATAATCATGGTTTGCTGAATAAACCGAATTTTTTACCAGCATTGCTTTATGTGACTGCCGCGGGCTTATTTATGCCCTTTCTGGTACTGAGTCCAACGCTGATCTGTAATTTCCTGCTGATCTGGATCATGGATAAACTGCTGAAAGTAGGTAAATCTCCAAATGCCCTGATGATCATGTTTGACATTGGGATGCTCATCGCTATCGGTACCCTGATTTATTTCCCTTTTATTGTAATGCTGGCCATGATCTGGTTTACGCTGCTGCTCTATCGTTCCTTTAACGGTAAAGAGTGGATTGCTGGTCTGGTAGGCTTTTTAACCATATTTTTCTTTGTCTGGGTGTTCTATTACTGGAACGATAGCCTCTCCATGTTCTATAAAATCTGGCTGCCACTAGGCAATAAATTCCCTTCTGTATTCAAAATCAATTACAACGATTACCTGGTACTGGTTCCGGTATTAGTAATGATGGTTTTGGCGATTATTCAGCTGCGAGAGAATTTCTTCAGGAGCTTTATCAGCACCAGAAAAGCCTTTCAGATGCTGTTCATCATGTTTGTAGTAGCCATCCTCAGCTTTTATATGAAGCCAGATTTCAGGCTTTACCATTTCCTGCTTTGTGTGCCCCCAGGCTCGGTTTTGCTCGCTTATTATTTTTCTAACGCAAAAAAACGCTGGTTTTATGAGAGCTTATTCCTGATTTTGGTTTTTGCAATCCAGTACTTTTTGTTTGTTTAACTTTTTTTAACAATTTGCATCCTTGAAACTTGCTAAAGATTAATAGCTTTGTGCCATGAGGGCTGGAGATGCATAATCTTGTTATAGATATCGGTAATACTAACAGTAAGGTTGCTGTTTTTGATGACAGAACGATTGTTCATACTCAAGCATTTAAACAACTTGCTCCGGAGATATTGCTCGATTTGATTCAACAATACCAGATCACCTGCTCCACGATATCGAGTGTAGGACCCGAATTAGAAGAGGTCATAAATGTATTGAAAAACAATACGGTTTATATCCCCTTCTCTACTGGTGTCAACACAGGGATAAAAAATTATTATCAAACATTAGCCACCCTGGGACTGGATCGATGGGCAAAAATCATTGCCGCGAATCACTACCATCAAGGGAAAAGCTGTTTCATAATAGACGCAGGAACCTGTATTACCTACGACCTGCTGAACGCCCAGAGTGAGTATTTTGGAGGAAGCATAAGTTTAGGAATAGAGATGCGTTTTAAAGCATTAAACCATTACACCGGGCGATTGCCACTGGTAGATTGGGATCGGGAAGAAGGAACAATACCGGATGGTACCAACACAACTACCGCCATTCAGAATGGTGTTTTACAAGGCGTAATTAATGAAGTGGAGGGCTTTATCGCTCAACAAAATAATAAAAATATAGACCTTACGGTACTGATAACAGGAGGTAATGCTGCATTTTTGCTGAAACAATTAAAAAACAGCATCTTTGCGCCTCAAATTATTCATGATCCGTATCTGGTTATAAAAGGATTAAATGAAGTCATTGCTTTCGAATATGTACAAAAAAGTTAATTATATAGCAGCGGTATTGGTATTGTTTACCGGCATAACTGCCCAGGCACAGATTACATCTCAATCTCCATATTCAAGATATGGCCTTGGAAATGTGAAACAATTGGTGCTTCCTCAATTAAGGGCAATGGGTGGAATTTCTGCCGGTGTTTATAAACCGAATGGTTATAGCAACATCAATATGCAAAATCCTGCTTCGTACCCTGGAATTAGCATGACCACTGCTGATATTGGTATTTCAGGCACATTCAATACTTTGAGCCAGGGAAGTCTTTCAGAGAAAAGTTTTAACGGATCTTTAAGCCACATCGCATTTGCATTCCCTATTAAACAAGGAAAGACAGGATTAAGCTTTGGTTTGATGCCTTTTACTCAGGTAGGTTACGATTATCAAACTCAGGGTAGAGTGGATACCAGTAATGCAATTACCAGATTTACAGGTCAGGGAGGTTTATCTAAAGCTTACTTAGGAATCGGCCAGGCAATCGGTGATAACTTTAGAATAGGTGCTAACGTAGAGTATATCTTTGGTGAAATAGAAAATACCAGCTCTTTCGAATTACAAAGACTGAATGCAATCTATAGCAGAATACAAGATAAAAATAGTGTAGGCGGTGTAAGTTTCTCTTACGGTGCGCAATATGAAATTAAATTGGGTAGTAAAAAGAGAATTACTCTAGGGTATTCAGGATCTGCATCCTCTAATATTAACTCCACCAAAACTTATCTGGCCTCACAATTTATCAGAACTTCTGAAGGGGATGATAGTGGTATTGCAGATACAACCACCATTATTGATGGCGCAAAAACCAGCATGAAACTTCCCTTAACGCATAACTTCGGTTTTACGATCCAAAAGGATAATAAATGGATGTTTGGTGCGGATTATAGAATGGGTGGATGGAAAAAATTAACAATTTCTGGTGTAAACCAAGGTTTACAGGATAGCTGGGGTGTTTCTGCAGGTGGTCAATATACACCTGATATCACTTCTATCAATAACTACTTTAAACGTGTAGATTACCGTATAGGTTATACCTACGATAAGACATATATTCAGAAAGCTGGCCAGGATATCAAACAACAAGCCGTTACTTTCGGTTTAGGACTGCCTTTAGCTTCCAGCAGATATTCTATTTATAAAATGAACTTCACGACTGAAATCGGTCAAAGAGGATCATTGTCGAATGGATTGGTCAAAGAAAATTACATCAACTTCCATATTGGATTTACACTTAATGATACCTGGTTTATTAAAAACAAGCTTTATTAAGCAGACGATGAAGTCCTTAAGCATTCCCTCTGGTTTAGCTGTACTTTGCTTATTCCAGCTTTGCTTGAGTTCTTGCGGGGAAGACGACTTGAAAAAAGCCGCCCCCCTTTCTAAAACGGACCTGGTACTCAACCGGGACCGTACCATTGGTGTAGAAATTATTTACAGTGACTCTTCCGTTGTGAAAGCAAAAGGAACAGCCCCCATCATGGATAAAATTACCCCTAAGAATGGCGCGACTTATCAGGAGATGCCAAAAGGGGTAAAGATCAATTTTCTTAATGATAGCCTGAAGGTCAAAGGCTCGATTACTTCCGATTATGCCATCTCCAAAGACGTAGAGAAAATCATCATCTTTAAACGTAATGTCATCGTTGTAGACGAACAACTGACTTTTAATACCGAAGAACTGACTTGGGATCAAAACAAACATATGTTTTTCTCACCATCCGGTGTCATCACCAAACCTGACGGTACAGTGATCCATGCTGTAAATTTTAGCGCTACGCAGGATTTTAGCGTTTTTAACTTCGAACAAGGCTTCGGTGAGACTTATGTAGACAAAAAATTCGGCGAATAATCAGCCCTTTTAAAAGCCCATATTTCCTTAATTTTTAAATACTTAATCAAAAACAATTTTATATTTTCTTTTTTTAGCAAAAGTTGTATCTTGCGACCTCTTAAAAAAGATTTATAAATAAGGATATTATGGGTTTAATGACATTTTTGCGGAATCGCGCAGGGTACATTTTGATCGGTGCCATCGGTTTTGCAATTGTTGCATTTTTAGTTGGTGATGCAGTTAACGTAGGTAAGCCTTTCTGGGCAGAATCTCAAAAGGTTGTCGGATCGATTGACGGTGAAGATATTAGCATTGATACTTTTGGTCCTAAAGTAGACCAGAGTTTAGCGCAGTTTAAACAACAATATGGTGGCTCAGGCAATGCCCAAATGCAGGCAATGGCAGTAGACAACGTTTGGAACGGTGAAATTGCAACGGTTCTTTTAGGAAAAGAATACAGTCGTCTTGGTTTGACAATCTCTGGTGATGAATTATATGATTTATTGCAAGGTAAAAACCCAAGCCCACTAATTGTTCAGTATTTCGGTAACCCACAAACAGGTCAGGTAAACCGTGCTGAAGTAATTAGCTCCCTAAAGCAACAAGCAAAAAATCCTCAGTTGAAACAACAATGGGATATGTTGCAAGCAGAGATCGAAAAACAAGCTTTACAACAAAAATATTCGAACTTGGTTCGTAATTCAGTATATGTAACCACTCTGGAAGCAAATGATGAATACATCAACCGTAATAAATTGGCTAACTTTAAATATGTAGCCCTTGATTATGCTGGTATTCCTGATGCAAGTGTGAAATTGACAGAATCAGATTACTCTGATTATTACAATGCCAATAAAGCACGCTTTGAAAGCCCTGTAGAAACACGTTCATTCGAATATGTTACTTTCAGCGTTAACCCAACAAAAGATGATTCTGTTGCGGTAAGAACTCAAGTAGAGAAATTGGCGGCAGGCTTCAAAACTGCTGTAAATGATTCTTTATTCGCAGCTTTAAATTCAGATGTGAAAGTTCCATATACTTACATGACTAAAGGTAAATTGGATCCTGCAGTTGACTCTGTAGTTTTTAACCTTCCTGCAGGTAGCTATTATGGCCCTATATTCTCTGGAAATTCTTACAAATTGGTGAAAGTTGTTGATACTCGTTTCTCTCCAGATTCAGTAAAAGCAAGCCATATCTTAATCGACCCAGCTAAATTAGGTGGTGTGGATAAAGCCATCAAATTAGCAGACTCATTAAAAGGATTGGTTCAAGGTGGTGCGAACTTCGCAACATTGGCAAAACAATACAGTGTAGATGGTTCGAAAGATAAAGGTGGTGACCTTGGTACTTTCAGCCGCGGACAAATGGTTCCTGAATTTGAGAACGCTGCCTTCAATGGTAAACCAGGCGATCTTAAAGTAGTAACTTCTCAGTTCGGCGTTCACTTGATTAAAGTAGAGAAACAAGTAGGGAATTCGAAAGTAGCTAAATTGGCTTATATCGAGAAAAACCTAGCTCCAAGTAATAAAACTAAAGATGCAGCTTACAAAAAAGCAAGCAGCTTCCTTGCTGAAGTGAAAGACAATAACTTTAGCGAACTGGCACAGAAAAAAGGTTACACTGTTGGTGTAGCTGATAAAGTGACTGCTTCTCAAGGTTTCGCTCCAGGTTTAGATAACCCTCGTCAGTTGATCCGCGATGCGTATGCTGCTGATAAAGGTGATATCCTGAAAGAAATCTACCAAATGGATAATGCTTTTGTAATTGCCCGTGTAACTGGTGTGAATCCAAAAGGTACTTTACCATTAGAAGCGGTTAAAAAAGAAATCGAACCATTGGTAATGAATGCTGTAAAAGCAAAACAACTGCTTGAAAAAGCAACTGCAGCGCTACAAGGTGCAGGAAATATTGATCAGGTAGCACAGAAATTAGGAAAAGCGGTTAACCCGGTTCAGAATATCGTGTTCGCTAACCCAATCATTCCAGGTGCTGCTCAGGAAAATAAATTGGTAGGTTCCGTATTCGGTTCTCAACCAGGTAAAGTTTCTAAGCCAGTAGATGGCGAGCGTGGCGTTTATGTATTCTCAGTAGATAATTTCATCAATCCAGCGCCTCTGGCGAATACCTACAAACAAAAAGAAGCAATGATGCAGGCAATGGCTCAACGTTCTCTAGGTTCAGCTTTCCAGGCATTACAGGATAAAGCCAAGATAAAAGACAATAGAGTGAAATTCTATTAATCTTATTTTACGTAATTTTGTAACCGGAAGTATTTTGCTTCCGGTTTTTTTATTTTATAAGCATGGATATTCAAGAAAACTTCGTTAACAAAGTAGCTGCAAGTGGCTTGATCACCTTCAACCTGGAAGAATATTACCATTCTGGCGAAAGGGTGGTTTATGATATCAAAGACAATCTTTTTCATGGTCTCATGTTGAGGGAGAAAGACTTTAGAGAGTTTATTAAAACCCACGACTGGGCCAGTTATACCGGGAAAAATATCGCAGTGATCTGCAGTGCTGATGCTATAGTACCTACCTGGGCTTATATGTTGCTGGCCAATAAATTAAAACCTTATGCCAATGAAGTGGTATTTGGAAGCCTGGAAACCTTGGAGTCTGTATTGTTTACCAAAGCCCTGGCCAAAATAGACTTGAATGCCTTCGCAGGAGAACGCGTGGTGATCAAAGGTTGCGCAGATATCGATGTGCCTATTTCTGCTTATGTGGAGATTACCAGCCTGCTAACACCAGTGGTAAAGAGTATTATGTATGGGGAACCTTGTTCTACTGTGCCGATTTACAAGCGAAAGGATTAAGTTTGGAGTGTTTTTTGTTTAAACCCTGATATGAAGAAATCATTATTGATCATCACTATTGCATTATTAAGTTTCAGGGGCATGGCTCAAGAGCTTCCTTTTGTTAAAGAACCTGTTTTTCAGGTTGGGGAAGTGTTGAAATATAGATTAAGGTATGGTTTTATTACCGCTGCTGAAGGCACCATAAAAGTGTTAGATTCTGACCTTAAATTTGATGGTAAACCAACTTACCGCTTGTCGGTAGATGGAGAAACCTCTGGTTCCTTCGATATTTTTTATAAAGTAAGAGACCATTATGATTCCTATATCGATAGGGTAAACTTAAAGCCTTATTTCTATCAGGAGAAAATCCGCGAAGGTGGCTACCGAAGAGAGGATAAAGCCAGATTTTATCAAGGTGAACAGAAGGTTGTGGCCACAAAAGGAACTTTTAAAACACCCGATAAACAGACGTTCGACCTGGTATCTGCCTATTATTTTGCGCGGAGCCTGGACATCAGCAAGTTGAATATAGGAGATGAAGTGAAGTTGAACTACTTTTTAGGCGATGAAATTAATCAGCTTCAAATTGAATTTATCGGTCGAGAAGTCGTTAAAACGAAAATGGGCAAGATCAGATGTTTGAAATTTAGCCCTTCTATTAAGCCTGGGCGGGTTTTTAGAAAAGATAGTAGATTATACCTGTGGATCACAGATGATGGAAACAGGGTGCCTGTAAAGGCTCAGGTGGAGATTATAGTGGGCGCAGTGACAATGGAAATTAAATCAGTGGAAGGATTAAAGTATCCTTTGGCGATCGTAAAATAAATAAAATGATAGAAGTACAAAATACACTCGTTCACGAGGACCTGATCAGCGAAAGCTTTGTCTGCAACTTAAACAAGTGTAAAGGCATTTGCTGTGTGGAAGGTGATGCAGGTGCCCCTTTAGATGTCGCGGAAACCGCAATTCTGAAGGATATTTATCCGAAGATTAAACATCTGCTGGAAGAAAAAGGGATTAAAGCCATCGAAGAACAAGGAACCTCAGTAGTAGATGCTGATGGTGACCTTACCACTCCTTGCGTGGATGGGAATAAAGAATGTGCCTATGTTACTTTCGAAAACGGAATCACCAAATGCGGTATAGAAAAAGGGTATGAGCTGGGTATCGTAGAATGGCAAAAGCCAATTTCCTGCCATTTATATCCAATCCGCGTGACACAATACCCGGAATTTGAAGTGTTGAATTATGATAGATGGCACATTTGCCACGATGCTTGTTCTTTTGGACGAGAATTAAAAGTACCGGTATACCAGTTCCTGAAAGGACCACTCATTAGAAAGTATGGCGCAGAATGGTATACTGAACTTGAAAATAGTGTCGCTTTAAATCGCGAAGGCTAATTTTAGGGTAGTCCCAGAAAGGTAAATTTGTGCTGAATAAGTAACCTAAACCTATAAAATAAAACAAAAACTGAAGTGAAAGGAATAATTTTAGCAGGAGGAAGCGGAACAAGACTGCACCCTCTAACTCTGGTAATGAGTAAGCAAATGATGCCGGTTTATGATAAACCGATGATCTATTATCCATTGTCGACTTTAATGCTCGCAGGGATCAAAGAGATTCTGATCATTTCAACCCCACATGATTTGCCAAACTTTAAAAAGTTATTGGGTGATGGAAAAGAGCTGGGCTGTGAGTTTTCATATGCAGAACAGGCTGTTCCTAATGGTTTGGCACAGGCTTTTGTTATCGGCGCTGATTTTATTGGAAATGATAAAGTAGCATTGGTATTGGGCGATAATATCTTCTACGGAGATGGAATGTCAAATCTGTTGCAGGCAAGTGCAGATCCTGATGGTGGCGTGGTGTTTGCTTACCGTGTTTCTGATCCAGAACGCTATGGTGTGGTGGAATTTGATGAGAAAAATCGTGCGATTTCCATAGAAGAGAAACCGGAAATACCTAAATCTGATTACGCTGTTCCTGGTCTTTATTTCTATGACAATAGCGTGGTGGAAATTGCTAAAAATATTAAACCTTCCCCTCGTGGTGAATACGAAATTACTGATGTAAACAAGGTTTACCTTGAGCAAAATAAGCTGAAAGTTGGCGTGTTGAGTAGAGGTACTGCATGGTTAGACACCGGAACTTTTGCCTCATTAATGCAAGCCGGACAGTTTGTTCAGGTGATCGAAGAACGTCAGGGATTGAAAATCGGATGTATTGAAGAAGTAGCCTATCGTATGGGCTTTATCGATAAAGAACAGTTGCGCAAAATCGCTACGCCATTGGTGAAAAGTGGTTATGGTGCTTATTTGCTAAAAATGATCAAATAATCCCGACCTGACATCAAATAGATTTGGATTAAAGATAAAATGTAGGAAACCCGGTGTAAGCACCGGGTTTTTTTATATGAGGTGATTTTGACGGTGTGTTGAACTTTATCTGTCAGTAGGTAACATTTTTGCAGCTGCCAAAATCATTTAATCTTTTGGCAAATACAGCAACTTTTCTCGCCAACAATCTGCTTTCTTTGAACTTAGGCGCTTTTGTTTACCTTATCCAACGAAGCTTTATAAAACCAAATATCAATTCCAACAACAATGAAACAGAAATCCGGTATTTTGCTCCTCCTGCTTTTGTTATGTAATGGCATTAGCTTTTCGCAACAACACGATCCTAAAGCATTAAAAGCCTGGCAAGACCAGAAATATAGCATGTTTATCCATTATGGGATTTACTCAGTATTGGGCGGCGTATGGGAAGGTAAAGAAATCAGTAAAGGTTTAAGCGAGCAGATTCAGGCGCATGCAGGGATTTATAGCGATACTTATGCGGGTGTTGCTAAAAGGTTTAATCCTAAAAATTGGAATGCAGATTCGGTAGTTTCCCTGGCAAAAAAAGCGGGGATGCGCTCCATTGTCATCACCTCCAAACACCATGATGGTTTCTGTATGTTCAAAACAGCAACTACGGACTTTAATGTGCTGGATGCAACTCCGTTCAAACGGGACATTGTGAAAGAACTTTCGGAAGCCTGTAAGCGTGGCGGTCTAAGGTTCGGTCTATACTTTTCTCTGATAGACTGGCACTACCCGCAAGCATCTCCAATTTCTAGTAGTAACTCAGATTATATTACTCCAGAACATGTACAATACAATAAAAGACAAATTACTGAACTGCTGAGCAATTATGGCCCAATCTCAGAATTATGGTTCGATATGGGCTCACAAAATGCTTCAGAAAGTAAAGAGCTGAGAGATTTAGTACATAAATTACAACCGGATTGCATGATTGGCAGCCGTATTGGAAACGATATGGGAGATTTCAATGTGATGGGAGATAACCAGGAACCAGATTACGCGATTGGAGTGCCATGGCAGTCGCCAGCGTCTTTCTTTGACGATACCTGGAGCTATAGATCATGGCAGAATAGAGGCAGCGAAGCCGTTAAAACAAAAGAAAAGTTAAGTAGCCTGATTCGTGTAGTAAGCAGAGGCGGTAACTTCTTGTTGAATATCGGCCCAAAAGGCGATGGATCTGTAGTCGGATTTGAAAAAAATGTTTTACTGAATATTGGAAAATGGTTGGATAAAAACGGAGAAGCTATCTATGGCACAAATGCAGACCCTTTCCATGTTTCATTCAAATGGGGTAGCCTAACCTCAAGACCAAATCAGCTTTATTTACACATCATGAGTCCGCCTGAAAATGGACAGATCATCCTGCCAGGACTCAAAGGAAAGATCAAGAGTATTGGTGTTTTAGGGGAGAAGGGTCAGAAAATCCGCTTTACACAGAGTGACCAAGGGCTTAAAATCAATGTTCCAACGACCATCAACCCAGATAAAGAATTCAAAGTTATCACAATCACATTTGCCAATGGCTTTAGTGTACCACCTGCTAATGTGATCGAAATGTCTGCAAATCCACAGCACAATTCGAATATAGTTGGACCAATCTTAAATTCCCATAACGCTTTTAAAAGTTACAGCAGTTCAGGTGTGGATTACAATACTAGGTTCCAAAGCACAGTAAAAGAATCCTGGACCTTACAGCCGTTACAAAACGGAACTTATACGCCAAGAATCTACTATTCTGCAAAAGAACAAGGAAAGACAATAGACCTGGAGCTAAACGGTAAAATCACACCGCTAACTTTCACAGATGGTAAAGTCGAAATTATAAAACAGACAGGTAGCTTAACCTGGGGACCGTTTTATTTGGCAGAAGACTCCTGGACTGGAATTGAAGGCTTCCCTGGAAGCTTAATAAATATAGAACCGACACAGTCATGGGGCAATAAGAAACCATTATCCTGGACAAAAAAAGCCGATTGGAAAAATAACGAGAAACATACCATGGAAGCAGATAAAAGTAGCGCTATTTACCTGTTACAGGAGATCAATGCAACAGAAGATCAGCCGTTTCTGGCAAGTATCACCAGTACCGATGGGATAGTAGTGGTACTTAATGGCGTAGAACTGGCCAAACACAACAACCCTTTCAAAGAAAACCAGTTGAACGACCTGATTTTACTGCCATTAAAAAAAGGTAAAAACCAGTTGCTCCTGAAACTTTACAATGGTTATCAAAAGAAGATAGACCTTGGAATTGACACGCGTCAACCTCAGGAATTATACTACAAGGACCTTCCTGCTATCTCTCTTGAAAAGGGAAAATATTATCCTTTCAGCTGGCAACTAAATAAACCACTTTCTCCACATAGTACGCTTCAATTGTCAAATGTTACCCTGCAATTCAGTAGAAAGTAGCCAAAATCATTTAATGATATGATAATATCATAAAATAAAATGTAACAGAATTCGCGTCCTTTGGGTAACCAAATAAACTAAACCAATGACTAAAAATAAATACCTGTTTCCGTTTATCATGATTACGTCCCTCTTTTTTATGTGGGGCTTTGTTCATAATCTTGATCCGATTTTGATCCCCCATCTAAAGAAATCCTTCAGCCTTTCTACTTTGCAAGCCTCTTTGGTGGATTCAGCAGTGTTTATTGCCTATTTCCTGATGGCTTTGCCAGCAGGTTTCCTAATGAAAAAATATGGATATAAAGCAGGTATCATTTTCGGCTTGATCTTATTTGCCATCGGCTCATTTCTATTCATTCCGGCAGCAAACATGCAATCCTATGTTTTCTTTTTGATTGCGCTTTTTATCATTGCATGCGGGTTAACGATCCTGGAAACAGCTGCAAATCCCTATGCCTCCTTACTCGGACCAGAGGAGACTTCCACTTTCCGTTTAAATTTTGCACAATCTTTCAACGGTCTGGCAGCCACTTTAGCCCCGATTATCGGTGCTAAAATTATCATGACCAAAGGGAATACAGAAGAAGAATTAAATGCAATGACAGAGTCGGCCAGACAAATTGCCTTGGCTTCTGAAGCATCTAGCGTGAAAATGCCATACTTCATTTTGGGCAGTATCATCCTAGTCATCGCCATCATCTTTGTCTTCCTGAAGCTCCCTGAAATTAAGGAAACAGAGCAAAAGAAAGGGGGAAAAACAGGGATCGTTCATGCACTAGCGCATAAGCACCTGAGCTGGGCGGTAGTCACTCAATTTTTCTATGTAGGCGCACAAGTATGTGTATTCAGTCTTTTCATTTTATATGCCACTAAAGCAGCCGGCATTGACGAGCAGGAGGCCGCAAAATATGCCGGATTTGGTGTCGGAATGGCTTTTATGATCGGCAGGTTCTTTGGAACATTCCTGATGAAGTTTATAGCTCCGCCAAAGTTGCTGTCGATTTATGCGGCAATTTGTATTCTGTTATCCGCTGCAGCCATGACCATGAGTGGGATGATTGCTATTTATGTCGTAATTGGAATTGCATTCTTTATGTCAATTATGTTTCCATCGATTTTCTCGCTGGGCATCAAAGACCTTGGAAAAGACACGAAATTTGGAAGTAGTTTAATCATCATGTCAATCGTTGGTGGTGCCATCCTTCCATTAGGAATGGGTCATATTGCCGACCTGACGCACAACATTCAAATCGGATATATCGTTCCATTAATATGTTTTGTAGTGGTATTACTTTTCGGAATCAAAGGACATAAGGTAGTTCCAATTACATCAGATAGTTCAAATTAATTTTATGAGTAAAAAGTATTATTTAACGCTGGATTTAAAAGCGGATGATCAATTGATCGCAGAATACGAAGCAATGCACAAAGCCGTATGGCCGGAAATCATTGAAAGCATCACTTCATCCGGTATCGAGGATATGGAGATCTATAGGGTAGGAAACCGCCTGTTTATGATCATGGAGGTAAGCGATGAATTTAGTTTTGATAAAAAAGCAGCCATGGATGCCAGCAATGAGAAGGTGCAAGAATGGGAAACGCTGATGTGGAAATATCAACAAGCAGTACCAGGCGCTAAACCAGGAGAGAAATGGATGATGATGGATAAAATATTTCAATTATAAGGGCCGATGTCAGCAAACAATAACAACAGTTTTTTACAAATCCATCCCGATGATAATGTGCTGGTAGCCTTACAGGATTTACCAAAAGGACAGGTCATTGAATGGAATAATTCGCAAATTATCTTACAGGACGATATCCGCGCAAAACATAAATTCTTTATCCAGGACATGAAAGTGGGTGATGAAGTATTAATGTATGGCGTATTGGTAGGTAAAGCAACCACTCCCATTTTAAAAGGTGGGTTGATGACTACAGATAATATTCACCATGCTTCTCAGGACTATAGCTTCAGAGATGTCAACTACCAATGGCAAAAACCGGATGTGTCCAGATTTGCCAATCGTACTTTTAATGGTTATCATCGTAAAGACGGAAGAGTCGGTACCGCTAACTATTGGTTGTTCATTCCCACCGTTTTTTGTGAAAACAGGAATTTGGATGTAATTAAAGAATCATTATATAATACCCTTGGATATGCGGTAACAGATAAATACAGGTCTTTTACAGACCAATTACTTACTGCTTTTAATGAAGGAGCATCACTCGAGTCTTTTCAGTTGGATCACATTTCTACTGCACAACCTGTCAAAAATAGGGTGTTTAAAAATGTAGATGGGATCAAATTCCTGAATCATCAGGGAGGCTGCGGAGGAACAAGACAAGATTCAGCATTATTGAGCAATCTGTTGGCGGCTTATGCAGACCATCCGAATGTAGCTGGAATTACAGTATTGAGCCTTGGTTGCCAGCATTTACAAACACAAGACCTGTTGAATGATGTTAAAAAGAGAAACCCTGCATTCGATAAGAATATCCTGATCTTCGAACAGCAACAGAGTCAGAGTGAGGAGCAATTGATTAAAGAAGCAATTTTGAAAACCTTTGTTGGTTTAACTGAAATTAATAAAATTGAACGCAGTCCTGCCCCTTTAAGTGAGCTGTGTGTAGGGGTGAAATGTGGTGGTAGTGATGGTTTTAGTGGTATTTCCGCAAATCCTTCAGTAGGTTATACTTCCGATTTATTGGTGGCGCTGGGCGCTAAAGTCCTGCTGGCAGAATTCCCGGAATTGTGTGGTGCTGAACAGAATATTATCGACAGATGTGTGGATAAAGCAACAGCGGATAAGTTTATTCGCTTGATGCAAGAGTATGATGCCCAGGCACATGCAGTAGGTTCTGGTTTTCACATGAATCCTTCCCCAGGTAATATTAAAGATGGTCTGATCACCGATGCGATCAAAAGTACAGGAGCAGCTAAAAAAGCGGGTACTTCACCAGTAGTTGATGTGTTAGATTATACAGAACCGGTTACTAAACCCGGATTGAGCCTGGTATGTACGCCGGGAAATGATGTGGAAGCAACGACTGGAAAAGCAGCAAGTGGCGCGACGCTGATTTTGTTTACCACGGGTTTGGGTACGCCAACCGGGAATCCGGTATGTCCTGTGATTAAAATTGCAACGAATACGGCATTAGCTGTTAGAATGGGTGATATCATCGATATCGATACGGGTGCCATCATCCGCGGAGAAAAAACAATCGAAGAAATGGGGGTTGAAATCCTGGAATATTGTATCAAAGCGGCAAGTGGTGAAATCACGCCGAAAGCAGTATTATTGAATCAGGACGACTTTATCCCTTGGAAACGAGGTGTTTCATTATAAAGGAAGTATTTTTATTAAAACAGTAATACAGAAATTCATTAACAAATAGAGTTTCATTATTTTATCATCATATGTTTAGTTTAAAAGGAAAATCAGCAGTTATTACAGGTGGAGGCAGTGGAATAGGAAAAGCAATTTCCATGCTCTTTGCTAAACAAGGAGCAAATGTACACATCATTGAATTAAATGCGGAGGCAGCCGTACAGGCAGTAGCCGAAATCGAGGCAGCGGGTGGTATTGCTGATGCCCATGGTTGTGATGTGAGCAACCAGGAAGCAGTAGTCAATGTTTTTCAAAAGATCGGTGCGATTGATATCTTAGTGAATAACGCCGGTATTGCACACATCGGAAAAGCAGACACGACTTCTGAAGAAGATTTCACTAAAGTATTCAATGTAAATGTAAAAGGGGCTTATAACTGTTTATATGCAGCTATCCCTGCATTAAAGAAAAGCAGCTCAGCTGTAATTCTAAATATGGCATCTATTGCTGCTGTAGTAGGGATTACGGACCGTTTCGCCTATTCTATGAGTAAAGGTGCCATCTTCGCGATGACCCTTTCTGTAGCGCGTGATTACATGGTCGATGGAATACGTTGTAACAGTATTTCCCCGGCTAGGGTGCATACACCTTTCGTAGATGGGTTTATTGCCAAGAACTATGCAGGGCAAGAAGCAGAGATTTTTGAAAAGTTATCGAAAAGTCAGCCGGTAGGTAGGATGGGTAAACCGGAAGAGGTAGCCTCATTGGCCCTTTATTTATGCTCAGAAGAAGCAGGATTTATTACAGGGAACGATTATCCACTTGATGGTGGTTTCATTAAATTGAATAATTAAAAAGCACTATGTATTTTAGTCAGGGCTGTAAATTGCCAATTGATAAATACTATAATAAGGTTAAAAATAAGCGAATTAAGCGCGAAAGTATTTGAATAAAGCAGTTTAATATGCTTAATCAAATGGCCAGGTCCCCTATATTTATAAAATAGAGGGAGGAATTAATATTACAATTGAATACACACAAATATATAGATAAACAGCAATGAAATTAATCAGATGGGGAGTTGCCGATCAGGAAAAGACCGGTGTAATTATAAACGATATTTGGTATGATACTTCTGCTTTTGGAGCAGATTATAACGAGCAGTTTTTTCAAAATGACGGCCTGACAAAACTGGCTGATTTTGTAAAAGAAAATGAAGGTAAACTGCCTGTTGTTCCTGCAGATACCCGTCTGGGATCTCCGGTAGCACGTCCTTCGAAAATTGTATGCATTGGTCTAAACTATGCAGATCATGCAAAAGAAACCAATGCACCAATGCCACCTGAGCCAGTGATTTTTATGAAATCTACGACGGCTTTAACAGGTCCTAATGATAACATTACCATTCCTAAAAACTCTGTAAAGACGGATTGGGAAGTGGAATTAGCGGTAGTAATCAGTAAGAAAGCTTCTTATGTAGAAGAGGCTGATGCACTGAATTATGTAGCTGGTTATGTATTACACAATGATGTTTCAGAACGTGAATTCCAAATCGAAAGAAATGGCACTTGGGATAAAGGAAAAGGTTGCGATACTTTCGCGCCATTAGGCCCATTCTTAGCTACTCAGGATGAAATTGCTGATGTGAACAATCTTCGCCTATGGCTTACCGTAAACGGTCAGAAAATGCAAGACGGAAATACGTCTAACTTTATTTTTAATATCCCTTTTGTAATTTCTTATGTGAGTCAGTTTATGACGCTACTACCAGGGGATGTGATTTCTACAGGTACGCCTGCAGGTGTTGGCTTAGGCTTTAACCCTCCGGTATATTTGAAAGCGGGTGATGTTGTGGAGCTTGGTATTGATGGCCTTGGTACTTCAAAACAGCTGCTGGTAGATTATGTTAAAAATTGATTCACACCAACATTTTTGGAATTATGATGAGGTAAAAGATAGCTGGATCACCGACGATATGGACGTGCTTCGCGATGATTTTCTCCCTCAACATCTTAAGTCTATTCTAGAGCATTATGGCTTTGATGGTTGTATAGTGGTACAGTCTGATCAAAGTTTGCAAGAGAACGATTTTCAATTGAGTCATGCTGAAGCTCATCCTTTTATCAAAGGAGTTATTGGTTGGGTAGATCTTCAGGCAGCAAATATCGATGCTCAATTGGAAAAATTGAGTAAGAATGAAAAGTTAAAAGGGTTCAGGCATATCCTCCAGGGAGAACCTGACCCTGCTTTAATGCTGAAACCGGCATTTTTAAATGGGATTAGTAAGCTAAGTCGCTACGGCTTTACCTATGATATTCTCATATATCCCCATCAGCTGAAATATGCAGAAGAATTGGTCTCGAAGTTTCCTGACCAGCAATTTATTCTGGATCACCTTGCCAAACCTAACATTAAAGAAGGCCTGATCGAGGAATGGAAACAAGATGTCATCAACCTTGCAAAGCATGAAAATGTAGCTTGTAAGGTGTCAGGGATGGTTACCGAAGCCGATTGGAAGAAATGGAAAGCGAAGGATTTTACGCCCTACCTGGATGTAATCTTCGAAGCTTTTGGCCCAAAACGATTGATGTATGGCTCAGATTGGCCAGTCTGTCTACTTGCGGCAGATTACGGAAGGGTACTTAATCTGATAGGAAACTATATCGAAAAACTCCCGCAAGAGGCGCAAGAAGACTTTTGGGGAAACAATGCAAAAAACTTTTATAACCTAAAATAAGCAATCAATGGATTTGCAATTAAAAGATAAGGTAGTCATCGTTACCGGTGGAGCCAAAGGTATTGGTGAAGCAATCGTCAGAGTCCTGGCAAAAGAAGGAGCAATACCTGTAATCGTAGGAAGAAATGCAGCCGATAATCAAAGGCTTGCAGATGATATTACTGCTGACGGGGGTAGGGTATTTCAGTTGGTCGCCGAACTAACCAACCCGTCAGACAGTGAAAAGGCTATTCAACTCGTGCTGGAGAAATATGGTAGAATTGATGGTTTAGTCAATAATGCAGGTGTAAATGATGGCGTCGGACTGGAAAGTGGAAACTATGAAAGTTTTGTAGAAAGTTTGCATAAAAACGTCATTCATTATTACTTAATGGCACACCATGCTTTACCAGCATTGAAAAAATCTAAAGGAGCAATTGTTAATATCGGCTCTAAAGTGGCGGATACTGGACAAGGTGGTACTTCTGCTTATGCGGCTTCAAACGGTGGGAGAAACGCGTTAACCAGGGAATGGGCTGTCGAATTATTGCCTTATGGAATCAGGGTGAATGCTGTGATTGTTGCGGAGTGTTATACACCACTTTATCAAACATGGATTAATTCTATTCCAAATTCTGAAGAGAAATTGGCAGATATTAAGGCTAAAATTCCTTTTGAAAATAGAATGACAACTGCAGAGGAGATTGCGAATACGACGGTATTCTTGTTATCTGGGGCTTCAAGCCATACAACGGGTCAACTGGTTTATGTTGATGGCGGTTATGTGCATTTAGATCGGTCTATTAGCCCAATTTAAAAAAAGAAAATCCTTCTCCTCCTCAAATATTTGCTGAAGGGCAAACATTTGAATGTCGTCCAAACATATTTCTTTTTTACTAATTGCCCACATATATTGCGAGTTTAATAGCTTGTGATGGAAAAGGGAAGGAAAAATAAAACGCTTTTCCTTCCCTTTTTTACGCGGGATGTTACTTAAAAATGGCTTTAGTATATGCTTTCAACCATTTCACTTCTTCCTCGTTTAACAGCGGACTTAATCTGTCAAATACCAAGGCATTATAGCTATTTAACCAATCAATCTGTCCTTGTTCCAACAATTCTGTTTTCACAATTTCTGTGCTGATTGGAGCGATTGTTAAGGATTCAAATGCGTAGAATTCATTAAATTCATTGCTCACGTCAGTGATGGTATTAACCAGATTTTCGATTCTTACGCCATGCTTTCCTGGGCGATAAACCCCTGGTTCAATAGAAGTAATCATACCTAGTTCAATCGCTACAGGTGTTGCAGTCGGATTAAATACTTGTGGACCTTCATGAACATTTAGGAAATAACCGACGCCATGGCCAGTACCATGACCATAATTAATGGCATAGTCCCATAATGGTTTGCGGGTAATGGCATCAATCTGGTAACCACAAGTGCCTTTAGGGAAACGGCTCTTACAACCATCAATCATACCTTTTAGTACTAAGGTGTAATCTGTTTTTTCCTCTCCCGTATTGTTGCCCATAGGGATGGTACGGGTAATGTCGGTAGTTCCGTAATTATACTGACCGCCAGAATCTAAAAGGAATAATCCTTGTGCCTTGATTTCCACATCACTTTCTTCAGTAGGACCATAATGAGGTAAGGCACCGTGCGCACTATAAGCGCTAATGGTATTGAAGCTATCGCCAACAAAACCTTCTTGCGCGGCTCTGAATTTACGGAGTTCTGCTGCGGCAGAAAGTTCGGTGATCTTGATTTTTCCAATATTTTCTGATAACCATTTCAGAAACCTTGTGATCGCCACACCGTCTTTATTCATTGCAATCCGCGTATTGGCCAACTCAGTTTCATTTTTTATGGCCTTCAAGCTGGTTGAGGGATTAGTGTCTTTAATCACTTTTACTGAGGAAGGTAATTGCTTAGCAAAAGCAAAACAATTGCGCTTAGGGTCAATAAAAATGCTCGTGTTTTCAGGGATAGTAGCTAAAGCAACTTCAATCTCTTCGTAAGGTTTTACCGTTACTCCACTGCTCAATAATAATGCTTTTTCTGCTTCAGTTAGTTTTTCTGGGTTAATGAAAATAGTCGCCTGATCTTGTCCTATTAATGCAAAGCTCAATACTACAGGGTTATAGCTGACGTCATTTCCTCGGATATTGAACAACCAGGCCATATCATCTAAAGAAGAAACCAAATGATAGTTTGCACCTTTATTACCTAGTTCTGTTCTTACTGCAGCTAGTTTCGACTTTACAGATTGTCCGATGTGCTTTTCATCAATCAGGTAGGCTTTTTCTGAAGGTAATGCAGGCCTGTTTTCCCAGATCGGACTTAAATAATCTTTGTCCGCTAAAACAAGACCTTTGAACGCGAATTGTTGTGTGAGTAAGTCGCCTAGAAGGATAGAAACCAGTTTTTCATTACTGGCCACAATAGCCCCTTTTTCAAGTTTAGTACCGAGCCATTGTATGTATTCCGGAGCGTGTTGTATCTTTTGTTTTACTAATTCAAAACCGCTGTTCTCTAACTCTTCAGCTGCCTGTTCGAAATAGCGGAAGTCGGTCCATAAACCTGCAAAATCATGTGTGATCACTAATGTTCCTGCAGATCCGGTAAATCCGGAAGCAAAAGGAATACATTTATAATGATCGGGTAAATATTCACTGATGTGTGGATCTGCAGATGGAATGATATAGGCCTGTACATTGTCGGCCTTCATTTGAGAACGTATCGCGCTTAATTTTTCCTGATATGTCATGGTTTAGCTTTTTTATGTCTATCGAGTTAACGCAAATCTATGGATTTTAATTCCTCCACAAAATGAGCTTGGAAACAATGATGGTGGTAAGTTAGGAAAGAATAGAGTTTGGGAATAGTAAATCATCCCGAGATTGAGGTCTGGAGATAATTTGGTGTTAAAGCAGCAAACAAATGCAAAGGGTTCTCTTATTGAATGAAGTGAAAAGCTGATGATTAATGTCGGAATAGTTGTTATTTTTACGCTGCAATGAAGAAATTGAGTGTTCATCATCAGGGAATATTGAAAGTGGAGGAAGACGATCCGCTCACACTAAAGGTATTTACTGAGCAGGATTTTACCAGTCGTATTATAGTGGGAGAGGTTTATAAATCCAGTTTTTTCTCCATCTTCATTATCACCGGGGGAAGTATGCTTGTAAAGCATAACCTGAGAGAGTTTCTAGTAAAAGAGAATTCTCTGCTTTTCATTATGCCTTCCACTATCTATGAATTTACTGAAGTAAGTGCTGATTTTACAGTGGTAGGGAGTGTCTTTTCTGTTGATTATATGAGCCAGACCGGGATTATCTTAAACACTTCAAGTGTTGTAGAAGTAATGACCGGCGCATATCAGCCTTATTATGCAATTAATATTGAAGAACGAGATTTGTTGTTAAACCTTCAGGAAGTACTCAAAAAAGCATTAGCTGAAGAACAGACTGTTGCCTTCCTCCCGGAGATAAAAAAACATAGTTTCTTGTCCTTATTTTACCATGCCGCGTCTATTTATGCCCGGTATAATGTTTCTCATAAGGTGAAACTGAATAGAAGGGAAGAGCTAACGATTGGATTTTTAAGACTACTGGCTAAACATTATAAAGAGGAACGAAGCGTGAAATATTATGCAGACCGGTTATTTGTAACACCGAAACACCTCACGCAGATGCTGAAAGAGGGTACGGGACGAACTACGGGGTCTTTTATTGATCGTGCGGTAATTGTAGGTGCCAAGGTATTACTTAGAGATCCGTCTCTAAATATCTCCCAGGTGGCACAAGAATTGAATTTTGCTGACCAGTTTACCTTCGCCAAATATTTTAAGAAACATACCGGAATCACACCTTCACAGTTTCGCGCAGCGCATTAGAGATTACGTTGTTTCCTGCAGCATTGAAGTGATGATTACCCAGTTTTTGTACCGTTTTTCTTCATGGATTCTCATCCAAATTCTAAAAAACCTTTTACACTTTCCAATAGGAATGTTTACTTCAAAACAGCCGTTTTTAATCTGTTACAACCCTTCCGATCCTTAATATACGCCATCCTGACATATTTCCCTGCTATACGGACATAGTCTGAGCTTAGTGCTATGCCGACCTTTGTTCCGTGAAAAATATTATAATTTTTATGAGTACTGTACTCACAGTATGTTGTGGTCAATTTGCCTCAGCACAGGATACGCTTTACAAAAAGCTGAGTATTCCAGAGTTGTTTAAACTTGCAGACACCAATAGTCAACAATTGAAGATTTCCAGGATAGGTATGACTGTAACAGCAAAGCGCCTGGATGTTGTGAAAACACAAAGAAACCCGGTACTAACCGCAGCGGCTACGGCTTCTTATATTGGTGATGTTACAGTTTTTAATAACGATTTCTCTGGCAGAACTACAGTACCTATGCCTCATTTTGGCAATTCTTTCTCCGTACAAGCTAGTCAGACGGTATTTAAAGGAGGCGCAATTAATAACACTATTGCAATTGCTGGATTACAGGAGCAACTTGCCGAACTAGGCCATGAAAAAAATAGTTTGGATCTGAAAATCCTATTGGCTGGAAACTATTTTGACTTGTTCAAGATGTACAATCAGCGAGGAGTATATCAGGAGAATATAAGATTAGCTCAGTTACGCCTTTTCAATATCAACAAGATGTATAAGAGTGGCATGGTGACTAAGAATGATGTTATTAGAAATGAATTACTCATCACCAATCTGGGGACGACAGTGCAGCAACTCAATAACAATATTGAGATATTAAGCCAGCAGTTGAGCATTGCATTAGGCTTGCCCGACAATACTTACATTTTACCTGATAGCACTATTTTAAATAACAAGCCTGTAGCAAATAGTCTTCAGGAATATCTGGACCGTGCTTATCAACAGTACCCGGAATTGCGATCCGCGGAACTGAGTAACCGCATTGCCGAACGTAATGTTGCGCTTGCGAAAGCAGATCGATTGCCAGGTATACAGTTAAATGCAGGAAACGCTATGGTTCGCCCCTTAACGAGTTCTATGCCAGCTCGTGATATGTATAGCAATGGTTGGCAGGCTGGAGTAGGAGTTTCATTCAATATTTCCGCTCTGTATAATGCGCCAAAAAACATCAGTCTTGCTAAAACACAGCAAAGTCAACAATTGGCAGCAGCAGAGCAGTTGAGACAAAATACCGAAATATCTGTAAAAGCTGCATTTATCAAGCATAGAGAAGCGAAGCAACTCCTGCAATCGGCAGAGAAAAGCCTGCAACTTGCTTCAGAAAACTTCAGAATCGTGGAAAAGAAATACCTAAACCAGATGGCCTTATTAACAGATCTGATGGATGCCACGAATGTTAGGTTGGATGCAGAACTTCAACAGAAAAATGCAGAAATCAGCATCATTTACACTTATTATCAATTACAAAAAACAACAGGAAACTTAAATTAATCCTCATCCATCTTCATATGTCACATCAAAAGAAACCATTACATAAAAAACACTTTAGCATCATCAACACTCTACTTATTCTGATGGTTAGCGGCGGATTGATCTGGGCCGGTGTCGTTTATTTCAAGCTCGATAAATCAGAATATACAAACGATGCACAGGTAGAAGAATTCATTACACCAATCAATACCCGCGTTGGTGGCTATATCAAAAAGATATATTTCATAGAACATCAAGCCGTAAAAAAGGGAGATACGCTGGTAGTTATCGACGATAGAGAACTGAATATTGCGCTTGCACAAGCGGAAGCAGCCTATATGAACGCGCAGGCCGCAAGAAACGTGACGTCTTCAGGGGTAAATACGGTGAAAAACAATGTTGCTGTTTCAGAGTCTAATATTGCGGCTACCAAAGCAAGATTATTGAACGCAGAGAAGAACTATAAGCGCTATGCTGCCTTATTGAAAGATGAAGTGGTTACACAACAGCAATACGATCAGGTGCAAACGGAATATGAAGCTTTAAAAGCACAATACGAAGCGCTGAAACATCAAAAAGGAACCACAGAATTATCTGCAGTAGAAGCGGGCTCCAGAATTGGGATCAATGAAGCAGAGCTGAAACGGAGCAAAGCGGCATTGGATATGGCCAAGCTAAATCTTTCCTATACTGTGATTACTGCTCCTTATGATGGGGTCGTAGGGAGGAGAACTTTGCAGGAAGGTCAGCTGATTCAACCTGGACAATCATTGTTTTCATTTGTTAGTGGGGAGCTGAAATGGATTGTTGCCAATTACCGGGAAAAACAGCTGAACAAGATCAGCATCGGACAGGAAGTTTTGGTAAAAGTAGATGCTCTTGGGAGTAAATCTTACAAGGCAAAAATCACTGCAATTTCTCAGGCAACCGGAGCTAAGTTATCAACAGTTCCTGTGGATAACTCTACGGGTAACTTTGTTAAAGTGCAGCAGCGCATACCGATACGAATTGAATTCACTGTTGATAACAAGCCGGAAGATCTAAAGTTATTAAGAGCCGGTATGAATGTAGAAGTAGAATCTATCTAATATGCAGACCTATAAATTAGGATTATTTCATGATTGGGTGCCTAAGCCAGTACAACTGTTATTGATCATCCTACTGACCATTCCTATTCTTGGAATCAGTGGGGTGTACAGCACTAATATCGGTGATATGTTAGGTAGTCAGGGGATGCTTACCGAAGACCTGATGATGGCTAGTTATGCCTCGGCAATTGGAATGGCATTGGTGTTTCCACTGGCATTGCGTACGAAACAGTTTTTTAGAACAAGGCACATCCTGATCGTAACCCTTAGTGTGCTAATTTTACTTAGCTATATCTGCGCAACAACAGATCATGCCTGGGTATTAATTGGGGCCAATACAATTATGGGAATGATCAAAGCCTTTGCTATGATGGAAGTCATATTGCCTATCATGTTTATCATTAGTCCAACAGGAGATCGACCAAAGTTTTATTCTGTGTTTTACCCACTTTCTATTGCATTGGCTCAAGTCGCTAGTTATTATGCTACCAAACTTTCGTTTGAATACAGTTGGCATTATGTCTACTACTATACGATTGCGATATTGCTATTCTGTTTACTCTTGGTTCTGATCTTTGGCCATAATTTTAGAGGCTCCAAAAAAGTACCTTTTTATCAGGTCGACTGGCTAAGTTTTGTATTGATCCTCAGCTCCATGATGTTTTTAAATTATGCGCTTTCCTATGGACGGATTCTCGATTGGTGGAACAATCAAAGTATTAAAGTGGCACTTTTTGCTGCTGTCTTGTTGGGAATTTGGTTTATTCAGCGCCAAATGATGCTTAAAAGACCATTTTTGAGTTTGGATGTATTTAAACGAAAGCATGTATGGATGTCGCTGGTGTTTATTTTTCTGATGGGGATTTTCTTTGCCAGCAGCGGGATACAGAGCGCATTTACGACTGGCGTTTTAAAATATAGTACATTGAGTAATGCTGAAATCAACCTGATGCTGGCTCTTGGTTCAGTTGCTGGTGGAATATTCTGTTTTATTTGGTTTCGTAGAAAATGGAGTTTAAAAGTATTGGTCTGCAGCGGATTTGGCGCCTTTATTCTTTACCATCTGATTCTTTATTTTCTCTTTAGTCCAGTGATTGAGATCCATGATTTGGCTTTTCCTATATTTCTGAAGGGATTGGGATTGACGATTCTGTACATTTCAGTAGGGGTGTATTGTGCTGAGGGTTTAACCCTTTCAGAGCTACTTGCTGCAGTCTCGATACTAATTCTTTTCCGCTCCTTTATAGGTCCCGCTTTTTGGAGTTCTGTATATTCTTATGAGCTATATGCTGGCCAGCTGAAGCATACGGCTTTCCTGGTTCAACATATGGATGCAAACGACCCTTTACTTGCAGGGCGATTAGGTCCGTTGATTCAGGCTGGCGTGGTGCAGGGGAAAAGTATAGAAGCTGCACAATCTATGAGCATTTCCAGTATTTGGGGGACAATACAAATACAGGCTACTATGGCGGCGGCAAAGGAAATTTTTGGTTGGATTGTGATTGTTGGTGGATTGGTTTTAATGTTCGTGATGAGCTATCGCTTTGTCCCGATTAATTTCAGAAAACTGGTCAACATCAGAAGAAAACTTCGCGGTCAGGAAATTCTCAAAAGAGAAGAAGAGATGTTGGCTGCAATCGCACCTTAATTGACAAAATTGATGTTTTTCCATCTGATATTGTTAACAAAGAGGACTTGTTTTGTTAAGTAACTCAGAGTTATTAACAATTTTTGTGGATAAGTGTGCGAATAACACTGTTAATTCTCAGTTATTCAAATGAATATGGTTTTGAATGATTGTTGGTAATAACCTTGAATAGTTACTAACTACCTGTGTGGATAACCCTGTGGATGTATGTGTTAATTAGCAGTATTACAGTTGTTTGATGTGTTTGTTTTTATGTTGATAACGCTGTGGATTCCTGGAAAAGGCTATTTATATAATTAAGGTGGTATTGTTTGGAATCTGGTCATTTCTTGCAGAGCGGCGGGTTTAGTTAGAGGATTTTTAATGCTAGTAATCATACTGTTCAGCACCGAACAGAAAAACGTAATGCTTCAAAATTGAAAATGGATAAACTTAGCGTTAGTCAGGCAAGTTTGTATCAAGAGATTTTTCAGGCAGACAGCCTCATGTTTCATGCGTTTAACAATTGTGATAGCATCAGCTTCAAAAAGTATTTTAAGCCTGACCTGGAGTTCTATCACGACTTGGGAGGCCTCACTATTGGTTCGGATAAGGAATTGAAGTCATTTAAGGAGATGTGCGACCGAGGGAATCACATTCGTAGGGAACTCCTGAAAAGTAGTTTGGAAGTCCAGCCTTTAAAAGGTTATGGGGCGGTTGAAATTGCCACCCATCGCTTTTACCATACCAATAAAGGGCAGCAGGAGAAGCTGAGTGGTACTTACAAATTTATACATGTATGGGAATTTAAGGATGGCCAATGGAAAATCTCCCGCATCATCAGTTATGGTCACGACGAAGTACATAATGATTAAAAGTCCTTTACTTTAAAGGATAGATTTTAACAACAGGGCCTGAAATTTCAGATATCTAAGATTTCAGGCCCTGTATTTTGAGCAATTTATTACTATGCGCTTATCTTAATGTAATAAATTGATCACCAACTTTTAGACCGATTGCACACATTTTCTTCCCACTAAAGATTCCTTCCATACTTCCCACAACATTTAACAACAACAATGATTTGTCGGAGGTTAGCACCATTGGGCCATGTTCTGGATCTACATGGAAAACGGTTCCTGCTGCTACGGTGCCCGGGTCAAACTCTCCGGTTACTGAAGTCACTTCAAATATTCTTATTTGTTGACCACCGATATAGGTAATTGCGCCTTGATATAAGGGATTAGCTGCATTCACTAAATGTTCAATTTCGATCGCAGTATGTGTATCCCAATCAATCGTCAGGTCGTTTATTTCAGGAATAGGGTATGTGCTTTCAATATCTTCATCACCTACATATAGGTATTGTTCTGCTTTGATTCTTTCTAATATCTGGGGCATGCTTTCACCGAGTAAAGCGGTTAATCGAGCTTTAGCCAAGCCGTAATTTTCGCCTGGAAACAACTCTAATTCTTGCCTGAAAACGATAGGACCACCATCCACATTAGCTGTCATTCTATGAATGGTTAAGCCTGTTTCTTTATCCCCATTTTTCAATTGCCAGAACAAGGGTGCTGAGCCCTTATAAGAAGGAAGCTTGCTGAAATGCACATTAAAAAATCCTTTTTCGGTCGATTTTAGTAAATGCTCAGGAATGATCCATGGAAATGTCATCACCAAAACGGTTTCAACTTGTAGTTCCTGTATCAAGGAAGCTACTTTACCGGCCTCATCCAGATCAGATTTAGCAATTTTTAACAAAGGAATTCCTCTGTTTTCAGCATAAGCAATTGTGCCTAAAAGCTCATAATTTAGTTCTTCAGGAACAACAATTCCTGCAACATCGCAATGTTCGTGAATGCTTAAAGCAGTATTTAAGTATAAAGCGCTATTTGTAAAAATTAGGGTTTTCATAAAAAGGATTTTGAAAGAGGTATTTCTGTTTCTGAAAAAAGCAGAAAATCTAAATACCCTTGCTTAGCTATTAAATTATATATGTTCGTGTTAAATGTAGCGCAAATAAATATAATTTTTCCAGAATAAACAGGTTTTATAATATGTTTTGAATCGTTTAAAAAATGCTTGCCTGCTTCTAGTTTCAAAGAATATCCACTGCAAAGATTAGAGGTTTTATGGAACACTGATTTTGAGGAATATACCTAAAAGCAAACACCAATGTTACGAATGCAAATCTAAACGATGAAAGGGGTAATACTCAGGGTTGGAATTAACCTCAGTCTTGTTGCAATTAATAATGCCGAAGGAAAAGCATAAAGAAATCGGAAAAAAAATAGCTGGATTGCAGAATATGGCGGTCGCAAAAAAAAGAGGATAGGCTAGGACAAGGCCTAGGAGGATTTTGATACTCCCCTTAAGGGAGTATTGAAATATTCCAGCCTTGGAGTAGTTCCTGCCTCTTTTTTTATCCCCTACCTTATCCCCTCTTGCCATTTCCTGCCCTTTCCCTATTTCATTCCCGCAGCTCTACCTTCTCTCCGTTTTCAAGCGTTCGATTCATGCCTTCTTCCTTGCTTTTCTGGCTGAGGTCCAAATCATCGCAAAACCCTCTTCCTACTTAATCGTCCAATTCTCTCTTCAACAACCTTGTTCGATAAAAAGGAATACAAGCAATCCAGGCTTTCGGCTAATGACAACACATCTGTTTCAATGATCAATCCTGCTTGTTGAGGTATTTCAAAAACATCATTTACACCGGTCAGGTTATAGATTTTATCCGGATGTCCATCAGGTAAATAGGCTTTAAAGTACAATCCTTTTGTGTCTCTTTTATTTAGAGTAGGTAAGCCACATTTAATCCAGATCAGCTCCGCAGGGCCTGCTACAGAACCCCTTCCTTCTTCATATGGATTGATTAAGGCCATTAATATCAGGTCATAATCTGGAATCAGTTTTAGGGCTTCTTCCTTTATCCTGCGCACATTTTCCAGCCGATCTGCTTTACTAAAACCCAGATCTTTACACAGCGATTGTCGATATTGATCCCCATCCATCACCAATACATTTAACCCTTCTGCCTCCATTTTTGAAGCAAGGGCAACTGCTAAGGTCGTCTTTCCGGCACCCGACAATCCACAAAACTGAACAAGGATCCCCATCTTATAACTTGCTATAACTTATATATTGCACAAATCTTGGCAGGTCAGAATAATTTGGACTTGCAGCATGGGGACACGTATTTCGCCATAAGATTAAATCTGCTTTTACACCAGGCACTAATATTGGTTTTCCGGTAATTCTGATATATTCATGTGCTCTTTCCAGCGAAGAAAAGTCCTTTATCCATTCTTCAAAATGGCGATGAAATCCGGGGATGATTTGTAGTGGCCCTCGGTTTTCAGGAACTTCATCCAAGTATACCATTCCTTGAATACGGAAGTCTATGGCTTTCTCGAGGTTCAGGTCCCAGTGTAATTTTATCTGTGCTGGCACCCAGTTCTCTGTTTGTGGCGGGTTATATCCTAGTTTTTCCGGTACAGCAACCAAATGGTTTGTTTGATAGAGTTCTGCAAAAATCTGCCTGATCAATGGCGACTGCCTGATCACTTCTATATCTTCATTTTGGTAGAGTTGTAGCATCGTCCCCTGCCAGTTTGGATGTGGGTTATACCAGGTCTGAGGATAATCCATATGTAAGTTCAAATACTTGCAAATTCGTTCTTTCACACGATCACAATAGATGTCTTCTACCACCGCTGGAATTCTTAAATAGCCATTCTCTTCCCAAAAACTTAACTGAGCGTCGCTGAGGACTCTTGGAATATCCTCTTCATCAGCAAGAGGAATGTTTTTATGCGTCTGCCAGTTATTAAACACCTGACTTGCATTACTGATAAAATCGGCTCCTTTTAACTGTGTTGCCCATTCTATAAAATGAGGAAAATCGAGGCAATCACGATAGATAAAAGCATAAGTCTCAAACTTGCCGAGGCCATAAATATTCAGCCATATCTCTTCTGTATGATGAAAATCTGTGGATGGTGGATTTGATTTTCCTTTTTTTATGAGTTCATGGTGTTGGTAAAATAAGCTACTGAAACTGCAGTCTTTCATGGTTATTCTTTATTTGTTGGTAAGCCTCCATACAATCTGGATACTGGTGTTTAAGTTCCGGTTTCCGATCTTTCTGGAAAGGCATTGTGGTTGATTTACTATGATAATTTAGGCGATTGTTGAGTTTTTCCCGATCTCTGATACTAATCCCAGAAAATATTGAAAACCGCTCGATTAATGTAGATACTCCCTCGGCATAATCTGCAAAAGCATTCTTTGGATGTTGCGATTGCTGAATGGCATAGATCTGTTGGTAAAATCCTTTTAGAACATCGGCTGTAAACCGACTAAAGTTGCCGCCATAGTCCATCTGGGGATCAATTTTAAGTAGTTGTTTATTGACCATTCCGGGAACGGTGTGTATGCCGGCCTGCTTCTCGTGTGATGCGAGAACCTCATCTGGTCTCCGCGATAAAAAGAAAAATGGGGTATCTGGGAACCAGCTGCGGAGCTTGTCATAAAAGTGCAGGTGCCAGCTGTCGAGCTTAATGATATAGGCTTTCTCTTTTCCTGTTCTAAGTTGTCCCATCAGCTGGACTGCGGCCATAAACCACTGCTTTCTCTCCAAATCCGTTACATGCGTTTTTTCCGGGGCCCTTAGAATCTGATCCAATAAAGGCGCTTCAGCGATGATAATATTTTCTTCATCCTCAGTAAAAGCCTGACTGATCAAGGTAGAGCCGCAGCGTGATACGTGAAACACAAAAGCTGTGGGAGGGAGGTGTGGAATTCCAGCGGCTACTTCCGAAAGAAAATCCAATGTACTAACGCTTGGCAGTCGTTTTTTATCTTTTCTTCGCCAGCGACAAATGCCAATGGTATCGTCAAAGAAGGGTTCTGCCGCCCGGCGGTCTTCCATGTCCATCCAATTGAGCACCCATTCCTTATCCTCTAAAAGAGATAGTTGGTAAGGAAACCAGTTGATCAATGGGTGTAGGGAATTACGATTATTCAGCTGTTCCATTACTTTTCATTTTTTGAATGATACTTCTGGCCGTATCACTATCCAGTAGCTCCAGTTCTGCGATAATCTTACGTTTAGTATCCTCATCATAAGAGGGGCCTTGTGGCTCCTGTTGAATAGGATATCCATGCTCTTTAAATAACTCGTCAGTCCAGGCATTCCTAAGCCCATCTATAATCAGGTGAACGCGGGTTTCATCTCCCTCATTTATGATGCTATGTGTTTCATTAAAATCCAGGTACCAGCATTCTCCTTCCTTCAAATACAGGCGTTGTTCATTAATCATAAAATGAACTCCTGGATTGGTTACAATAGGAATGTGGATCCTAAAGTTCCCTTCAGCATAACTACAACCACGATCCCGGTGTGGCTTGATGATACTCCCTGGGGCGAGGGCAAGGAGACGAATGGATTCCTTTTCACATCTCCATGAGCCGATAATACTATTAAAATATGGGCTGTCTTTTAGCAATTGTGTGTCCTGATAACTGCCTCCATGGGCATATATATCATTACTGCGACCGGATGCAGAGCGCAAAGAAATACTCCGCCAATCTCCATTGAAATCTGCGGTATTGAAATGCATTGGCCATTCCTGTTGCAGGCAATAATTCAATTCTTGTTGCAACTGACTGCGGTCGTAATTGATGTTAAATTTGAGATGAGTTGGGAGCATAATTTTATAATTCTAATATATACAAAACAGGAGATTAAAATAATCTCCTGTGCTGATTCATCATGAATATTTTACAACCAATAGCTAGTTTTTATTTGCTGAGGTTGAGTCTGAGGTTGAGTTCAAAACTGCCATTGGTATACCCGCTTAACGCAGAAGTTTGCGTAGTATAGTTTCCAGAGATCAGGTATTTCTTTTTAAAGTCCATTCCCAGACCGAATGTCGCATTTTCTGTGCTGTGGTATAATGCGGTTAGGAACACCTGTTTGTTGGCGATTTCCAGTTGCGCACCGGCATCCCAGATGTTATCATAACCTTGAACACCTCTATATGCCACCTTAGGTTCAAGATCGAAACCATTTAATCCTTCTGATAAATTGAAGCGGTAACTTGCTGCGGCATAGAAAGTAGAAACATCGGCCAGTTTAATCACATCCTTTTTCAGGACGCTTTTTAAATTGGGAATAGAAGCCTGCAGGGTCAGTTTTTCGGTGGTATACGCCACTCCGAAATCACCGTCCAGGTAAGTTTTACGATCGTTATACTGACCTACCGATGGATCATTCGGGTTGCCATAAAGGTCGCTGTTTTCCAAGCGTTGACTCATAAAACCGATAGACACCCCGAAATGAAGTTGATTTGCTTCATTGTTCATTTTCAGGTGATAAGCATAGGTTCCTACTACGCGTGTTTGCCTTTGCAGACCAGCACTTTCATTGTAGACATTTAATCCTATCCCCACTTTATTAAAACCGTAATCTGCAGTGATGTTTTGGGTGAGTGGGGATCCCGGAACATTGCTCCATAATTTACGATAGGCACCATTCAGTTTCAGCCCCTGATCAGTTCCAGCCATGGCTGGATTGATCAGATATTGATTGCTGTAATATTGTGCTGCTAATGGATTGAGCTGTGCTTTAGTGGTGCTACTTATGGCGAAAACCATAAGTAGCCCTAAGCCATATTTATAAGTATTTTTCATCTTAAAGATGTTTGTTCAGTGAATTTAAAGCGTTCATTAGTTCTGTCTTACAATGGTGATAAATCCTTTGAATCTCGGTCTGTCTTTACCAAAGTCAATCACGTAGTAATAGGTGCCTTCGGCAAGCGGCATGCCGTTCAGCATTCCGTCCCAGCTATTGTCATAGCTCTTTTTACCATACACCATTCTTCCTGATTTGTCAAAGACTTTGACTTCATTATTCGGATAGAAATCAATGTTGTCAATCACCCATTTATCATTGTAACCATCGCCATTAGGAGTTAAAATATTGGTGGCTCTGATGGTCACCAGGTCATCCAATACGTTAACGGTAAAGCTTTTCTGTTCCGAGCAGCCATTTGCATTCGTTACAGTAACGGTGTAAGTTGTGGTTTCTCTAGGTCTAACCACAAGGTTGGCAGTAGCTTGACCGCTAACAATGCTATTGTCAAGTGCCCATGCATAGCTGGTGCCACCTACAGCAGTTAATCCCACTGATTCTCCTTTGCTTATCGTTGTGCTGTTACTGTTATTGTTGATACCCTTGTTGGCATTAATAGTGATTACTGGTAAAGCATTTACGGTGAGTACAAACGTTCTGCTGTAAGTATCTATGCCACCATTGTCGGTACCGCCATTATCTTTTACAGTAACGGTGATTGTACTTGTTCCAGAAGCACCATTTTTAACTCGATAGCTAATTGTTCCTGTGCTGCCACCGGAACCTACAGTTAGGCTTTGCAATAGTGCAGCGTTGCTACCAGTTACAGTAACCATGGTATTCTGACCTGCATCCGGACCCGCACTGATACCTGTTAGGTCGATAGTCTGACCAGTAGTTGTATAGCAAATGGTTTTATTGGCAATGGCATCCAGCGTTGGAATTTCATTGACATCACTCAGGTTGATGGTAATCGTTTTGTCTAGAGAGAAGTTATGTTGAGTAGTACTCCTTACCTTCACACTGTATACCTTTTTATCTTCATAATTCAGGCTTGCAGTCGTTAACAACTGATCACCATTAATGCGGAAGGAAGCATTGTCTGTGTCGCCGTTTCCGTTAACCAATGAATAAGTGAAGGTCGCATTTGGATCATCAGAGGTGCTACTTAAAGTACCTGCTCTGCTTCCTGCAGCCTGGTTTTCATAAAGTGTAGTTCCTGCAAATAACACTGCTGTTGGCGCACCTGCTACTACGGTTAACACCCCATTTATTTGGGTAATTGTGTAATTCGCGGCTACTGCTCCAGAAGTCACAATAGGATAGGTTCCAATCTGACTGTTTATCGTGGCAGCAGAAGTAAATGTTGCCGGACTAGTTAAGACAGACTTCGTTTCGCCATTTACAAAACCGGAATACTGACCATCGAACACTGGATTTGCAGTACCTACAAATTTCGTTTTCGGATTGGCAGTAATCGTTAATGGTGCTGGATCAATAACGAAATTGGCATTGTTAAACGTTACGGAATAATCGGTGCTTGCTGCTAAAGTACCTTTGGAAATCAGGTAAGTTCCTTTGTTTTCTCCTGGGGCTCTGCTGATGGCGCCGGTAAATACATCACCACTTTCCAATAATGGTATACTCGTATAATTCAGTTGTGGCTCTGCAGCACCGTAAGTTTTACCACCTGCCGTGATTTGAACAGCTATTGACTTAGCTGTAATGGCCAAATTGGCTGGCGTATAATTCAGGGTGTAATTTGAACTTAAAGTAAGGTCTCCTTGTTCGATGGCATAGGTACCCACATGGTTACCTGCAACACGTGATAGCGCACCACTAAAACTATCGCCAACAACCAACGTTGGATTAGAATTATAAGTTAATGAAGGATCGTTACTGCCATAAACTTTAGTTTGCGCCTGGGCAATTACATTGATTTCTTTTTTGTTGATGGTCAATGATGTACCAGGATTTAAAGTCAGACTATAATTGTTGTTCACTTTCAAATTGCCTAAGGACAGGGCATAGCTGCCTACTTCTTCTCCTGTAGCTCTACCCAATTTTCCGGTAAATACATCTCCGCCAATTAAAGTTGCGCTACTTGTATAATCAAATTCCGGATCGTTATCCCCATACGTTTTGGCATTACTTACCGCAGTAATCACAATTCCTTTCGCCGTAATGGTAAGATCTGCAGGGCTAAAGGATAGGTCGTAATTTGTACTTAATGACAGGTTCCCCTGGTCAATTGGATAGCTTCCTATATCAGTTCCTGGAGTTCTGCTCAGTTTACCAGCAAAAGCATCTCCGGTTTCTAAAGGAGTAGATAATGTATAAGGTAAGGATATTGGATCTGCAACACCAAAAGCCTGACTTACTGGGGTAGCGGTTACCATGATTGGTTTCTTGGTAATTGCATAATTTTCAGTAGCGAGTTGCAGGTTGTATTTTTGTGGATTACTGGCTACAAGGCTACCGATTCCGATGGAATAATTATTCACAGCCGAACCTGCAGCTCTGCCTAAAGCACCACTAAAGGTATCGCCATCTAATAAAGCCGGACTCGAAACATAATTGATCGTTCCGTCTACCTCGCCGTATACTTTCCCCTGACCCGCGGTAGGCGTAATGCTGATGTTCTTCTTAAGCACGGTAAAGTTAGCCGGGACAGCACTAAAGTTAAGGGTGTAATTGCTACTTAAAGCCAGGGTACCTTGATTGATCAGGTAAGTGTTTGGCATGTTCCCAGGGGCTCTTTCCAATGTTCCTGTAAAGGCATCGCCAGTTTTCAGTGCGGGTACGTGGTTGTAACCTAACGTTGGTTCTGCATCCCCATATTGTATACTTGCAGTGATTGGCGTTACCGTAATCACAGACTTATTGATGGTGAATTGAGGCGATGGGCTTAAGACCAGGTTATAATTTGTACTTGCGGTGATGGTTCCTAAATCGAAGTTATAAGTGCCAGCATCTTCACCAGGTATTCTTGCTATTGTTCCACTGAGGACATCTGGTGATACCAATGGTGTAAAATTAAACTCTAATACCGGTTCTGTTGCACCATAAGTTTTTGAATAGGCTAGTTTTGGCGTAATCGTTACTTGTTTCTTGCTGATCGTAAAATTAGCAGGAACATAAGTCATTGCGTATTTGTAAGGATCTAAGGCAAAGGTGTTCTGCTGAATTTCATAGCTACCTACATTTTCTCCAGGCGCTCTGAGTAAGATTCCCGTAGCAAGGTCTGTACCTACAAGTACTGGGCTGATAGCAGGAGTAGCTAAGGCCGGCTCGGTATCGCCAAATACTTTCGTCTGTACGTTAGCGGTTACTGTAACGGGTTTTGGCAGAATTTGTAAAGATCTGACAACCGATGGTGCAGCAGAATGAGTAAGGTCTCCGCTTTGTGAAGCAGTGATAGAGACTGATTGCAAACTATTTGCACCTACAACCGTTACTATGTTGCCTGAAATAGTGGCAAGTGCAGTATTGCCGGAGGTTAAAGTAACCGGTAAACCGGAAGTACTTGTTGCATTGATGGTAAATGAACTTCCGTATTCTGCTGGTGCCGGTTGACTAAAAGTGATGGTCTGTCCAGGTAAAGGCCTTCCAAGAGTTGTTAGGCTGGTGATGGCATTACCAGCTGCATCAGTTACCCTAAGCGCATAGTAATAAGTAGTTAAATTGGTCAAACCAGTTTGCGTAAAGGTCATTGGGTTAGTCGCATCTGCAACAAGAACGGTGTTTAGAACGCCGCTGCCCAATGAAATAGGAGTTCCACCGATCAACTCATATTTGGCCACATCATTATCTAAGCTCCAGGTCAGGGTGTTTTCCTGGTCTCCGGCTGTTGCAACTAATGAAGTTGGTATTGTAGGAGCGGTTTTATCAAAAGTAACAGTAGAAGCATCATTGGTGCTACTTACTGGCAGACCAGCATTTCCTGCATAATCTGAAAACTGGATCCCAAATGGAATCAACCCGGTTGTATTAAGGGTAGTTAGTGCTAAAGTTGCCGTCCACACATTATTTGCTAATGAAGTCACAGTTGCCGGCATTCCATCAATTGATACGGTTGGTGTACCGATACCTTCTGAAGCCGTAAATGTCACTTTAACCTGATCGCCGGGTTTCGCTAAACTAGTGTTAGGATTATTGCTGATGATGCTCACATTACTTAGTGTAGGAACAGTTTTATCCAAAGTAACCATGCTACCAGTAGTCACTGTACTTTGTTGAATTCCATTATTTCCAAATGAATCTTTGAAATTGATGGTAAAAGGAATTTGGCCTTCTGCTAAAGTAGGAGGTACCGGATACATGGCCATCCAGTTCAATCCACCCATTGGCAATACTGTAGGCGTAACGCCTCCAATTGTTACGGTAGGAGTAGGGACAATCTCAGAAGTAGTGAATAATAAGGTTAGCATAGAGCCAACTTTTGCATAAGCAGGATAGCTAACAATATTAGATGCAATAGTTACTGAGGTTAAGGTTGGTGCAGTTTTATCAAAAGTTACTAAAGAAGCATCGGAGGTACTTGTACCTGCTGTACCCACATTCCCAGCTTTGTCCGTATAGGCAATATTGAAGGGAATCACGCCATTGTTATCGGTGGCCAGAGTGGTATAGGTAGCTACCCAGTTATTCCCTGAGGGGTTTTGAACTGTGGCTGTACCTCCATTGATGGTCACAATAGGAGTAGAGATGATTTTAGAGGCAGTAAAGTTGAGGGTAATGATGTCACCAGGTATTGCGATAGTCGGAATACCGGAATGATTCGATTGTATGGTAATGGTGCTGAGTGTCGGTGGAGTTTTATCTATTTCATAGACCTCATTCGAATAAGGAGTGATTTCCACTGGATTTCCAAGGATGGAGACAATTCCGGTAGACACAAGCGTTTTCAGCTGGAAGCCTATAATGCCATTCCCTGTTCCTGTGTTTGCAATTAAAGTATAGACGCTTGGACTAACAGGAGTTACCGATGCAAAAGTTGCAGTTGGTCCGGTGCTATTTAAATTAAAGTCAGCTAGGTCTACACCTGTTACAGCCTCTGAAAATGTTAAAGTGAAGCTTGCGGTACTCGCATTTGTCAAATAAGGAGCAGCTCCTGTGCGAACAATTCCAAGGACAGTTGGTCTGGTAGTATTGATGACAATATTTCTGCCATTTCCTAATGAACCAACACCTCCTTGAGGAGGAAGTGTTAATGACACAGCGCTGCCAGTCTCATCGACAATTGTTCCTGAGTTTAGGCGGAAGGGGTTGTTAATGTGGTAATCTAGTTTACTGGTCACTTGATTTGCAGCTACCGTATAATTGAAGGTCAGAACTGTTGTGCCTGAACCAGAGGTGTAATTTGCAACACCTATTGAATTTAAATTAATAATTGGCATTCCAGTGACTACTACTGGCTCATTAAAAGTAACCGTGATTGGAATCATATCTCCAATTACATAGGTGCCATCTGGAGTTGTCGTATTTACCGAAGTAGCCGTTGTTGCTACGTTATCTACGATAACTTTACTGCTATTACTAGTACTCGTAACTTGTGTCGCAAAATTCCCAGCGAAGTCATTACCATCCAAAGTAAAAGTAATGCGACCTTCTGTAGTACCAGCGGTTACAGGATAGCTTACGGTGTAGTTGAGTCCAACTGGACTGTTGGCGTTAACTGATTGCCCATTAATCGTAGGTGATACTGAGCCAAGTGCTTCAGAGGCAGTGAAAGATAGGGTAACTATATTTCCTGCTCTTGCGATTTGAGGGTTAGCATTGTTGGAGACAATACTAACTGCTGAAAGCGTAGGCGCCGTCTTATCGACAGTATAGGTTTGGCCAGTGGTAAATCCACCTGAGATGGCATTCCCAGAGGCCACACTCGTAATACCTGTACCCGAAGCTTTTAAATCAAAGCCAAGAATTCCGTCTCCAGTTCCAGTGTTTGCGATAATGGTAGCAGTTAAACCACCGCCAATTGCAGGAGGAGTAAACGTGGTGATACCGCTACCCGTAGGTGCGCCTGCTTTAATACTGAAATCACTTAGATCTACTCCAGATACTCCTTCGGAAAATGTGACCGTGAACCTCACCTCATTAGCTTTGGTTAATTCAGCGGCATTGCTTTCCCGGACAATACTAACGATTGTTGGACGAACTCCATTCACCACGATGTCTGAGGTGTTCGCCAGAGAGTTGGTCAATCCAGGGCTTGCCAGTGTTAAAGTGGCAACATTTCCTGCAGCATCCTTAATCGTCCCTCCAGCTAAGGAAAGTGCAGTCGTGTTGGTATAGTCCAGATCAGCACTGCTCTGACCAGCAGCTACCGTATAATTGAAAGTTAGCGTTGTGGTTCCCGTGCCACTGCTATAATTAACATTCGCAGCTGGGCTACCAGCATCAAGAGCTAGTGTAGGTGTACCGGTAACGGCAACGGGTTCTGAAAAAACAACGCTTATTGGCACAGTTGTACCTATATTATAAGTCCCGTTTGTGCCGCTTACGCTGGCAACAGTTGGGGTAGTGGTGTCGATAATGATAGCCGCATTGGCTCCTAAAGAGCCGGGTGTTCCTGCGGGAGATAAAATGAAGGCGCCACTATTCCCTACAAGATCTTTGAGGGTTGCGCCGCCGGGTAAGGTTAATGCAAAACTATTGACATAATCAAGGTCAGTAGTATTCTGACCTGCTGCTACTGTATATCTGAATTCTATAGTGGAAGTTCCAGATCCAGAATTATAACTTGCATTTACTCCGGTGTTTAGGGCAAGTACCGGTATGCCGGTGATGTTGACAGCTTCATTGAAATTTACGTTTATGAAAATATTGGCTCCTTCACGATAACTGCCATTTGCTGTAAAGGCGTTAACAGAGGTTATGCTTGGTGGAAGAGCGTCAATCACAATGCTGCTGCTACCGCCTAATGATGAGGCGCTGTTTACAGCTGGTAAGGTAAGAACAGCATCATTATTATTTGGGTCTTTCATTGTCCCTCCAAATAGTTCTAATGCAGTAGTGCTGCCATAATTAAGGTCGGAGGTAAATTGGCCTGCACCTACTACATAGTCGAAAGTAATCACCTCGGTACCACTTCCTGAGACATAATTGGCAAAGGCAAATTCGGTACCTGCGGCTAGTTTAATTCTGGGAAATCCAGTTACTGTAACCACATCACTGAAGGTAACCGATATAGCGATATGCTCGCCAAAGGCTTTAGTACCTGTTGAAGGGTTTGAAGTTACCGTCTGTGGTACACTTCCCAATGTGAAAGTAGGCTGTGTGACCGGGAAAACATTTCCTGCACCTGGTCTAAGGTCTGAGGGTGTTTGCCCACTTTGTGTCCAGTTGTTTCTATCTTTAATAGAACTGAGTATGCTGGCTTTTGAACCTACAAAAGAACCAGAGTAATAACTATAAATCAGAAAGTTTGGACCGGCTAAATTATTATGATAATCCCCTGTTTTCAAAGCATCAGGAAGATAGGAAACAGAGGCATTGGCAGCTGTGCCACTGCCTACCCATCCAAAGGAATCTGGTGCGGCACCTAGTGGATTTAGGGTAGCCCAGTTTGCCAGGCCATAGATAAAGTTTGGTGTAGCCTCCGCTCCGGTGTAGATCAGCCAGGAATCACCTGCATTACCAGCTAACGTAGCTCCGGCCCATACCCCAGGATCAATAGCAATAGTTCCCACATTTGGATATACAGTAGCTGTGGGAGTTGCCCCACCGGTTATCGTAAAGGTAAATGCTGTACCTGCAGTAATCCCGATTGTGGTCAGGGTGATGGTACCATCAGCACCCGAAGTAGTAAGCGCCTTGGTAGCGCCCAGCCATCCTTTATCTGTAAATTTGATCACAGTATTGGGCGCGATAGTTTTTAAAGCAACCACAGCCAGGTTGGCAGAAGGTCCATTATTGTTAATTCCAATAATCGCTAAATCACCGGGATTGAGCGTCGTTTGTGCAGTGCTGAATTTTGCTGAAAAGCAAAATAAAGAAAGCAGGATCAATACCGCCGTATTTCGTAGTCGTTTGTTCATAATGAGAGCGTTAATTTATTATGGCTTTAATTCAAAGAATTAAGTTTAGTTTCTGCTAGGGAAGCCACCCTCGATACACATAATATAAGTGATGGCAAGTGTTGGTTGTAGTATAGATATCGGCTGACTACCACCAACAGCGGCAATGGTTGTCGCTACTGTGGCACCTGCAATTTGAATGGTTGGCGCTGCTGCATTGTAACCATTTACCAGATCAGTGTTGGTATCTACCATTGCGGCAATCGAATTTCCTGCTACCGGAATCCCTAAGTTTCCTTTCTCATCACTCACTTTTACCGAAACTGTAGAAATCACAGGATGGTTGTGATTTGGCATGTTTGTGATTAAAATAGAGGTATTTTCTGTACCTATTTTCTCTCCTAGAGCGTGATTAATCTGTAATCCAGAGCCTTGTCCGATACCAATCATAGAGCGGCCTCTAAGGTCTGGGACGCCAAAAGTTGTTTGTCCGTCTCCCCCATAGTTGGTGCCCAAAAGGGCATAAAGTGCCGAATATTGTGCAATTGACATCATTTGACCATTGCAAGGAACATATCCCCTTGGTGTAAAATTTCCAGCGAATGCTTTGATCATTCCTAAGTACTCATCCATAATGAATTTTGGTTTAATATAATTGATTGGTTAATTTGAGATGCGAGAAACAATTCAGATCCATCAGGATAGAGGACTTTTGAATTGCAATCAAGATATTTTATTGGAGAATTGAGGATATAACTAAGCCCTAAAAGAGCAAATTCGAAAATTTGATCTTTTAGCAATTTGCCTTTAATATAAAAGGAAATGTCCATGAGACAATTAGGTTGAGGCGTTAATTATCAATACTTAAGGTAAAATTATGTAAAAAAAAGTAAGTTGTGTAATTTTGTTGAAACTTATTCTGTTGGTTGTTTGGATGTAATGAAAACAGATATTCTCTGATTATTTGATGATTTATTTTATAATTGATGTAAAATTTTGATCAATAAAATTTATTTCGGCTTTTTTTGAAAAGCCAGAGTAGTTCATTTATGCGCTGTTTGCTATCGGATTGTCTTGTTTTTTTGCAAATGGTTGCTGTGGTTTTGGCTATCTTTTTGTTTTTACCGCGTTTAAACCATAAATAAAGGTATGTAAGGAAGCAGTGGTTGCTTTTAAGTCGGTAGTCAGATACCAGATATTGTCAATTCTTTTTCCAATACTTTGTTTATCCAATGGAAATCTGGCCTGTTCTATCGTTTTGTTTTTTGAATTTAAAATACTTCCTGCAAAACTAAAAAGCGTAAAATTGTTCATACTGGTTTCCAGGTTAGGGAGTACTTCTGTGGCAAAAACGGGAAAAATTTCCTTACCCTTTATCTTTAATTGATTAAAAATAGCGATGAGTACCAGGCGCTGACGTTCCGTTCTTTGGGCATCGCCATGGCCAACCGCACGGATTCGGGTATAAGCAACAGCCTGTTTCCCATCGAGTTTTTGTAAGCCTGGCTGTTGAAGAGCAACTGCGGGGATTTTATCATAAATAGACAATTCAGTCAGGTAGTTATTGAGGTAGGAAAGCTCTTCTGTTTTTACCGGAATTTGTACCCCTCCCAATGCATCTACAATCTTTGCGGCGCCATAGAAATCAACGTTAATATAATCTCTGATATCCAGGTCGAAGTTCTGATTGATGGTTTTGATCGCAAGCTGCGGGCCACCTATTGAGAAGGCTGCATTGAGCTTATTCATGCCTGAACCCTCAATATTCACATAAGTATCCCTCATGATGGACGACATTTTGATTTTCCCGCTGAGCTGATCGATAGAAATGACCATCACCACATCGGAGTTTCCAGCCTCTGCTGCAGTACGTCTGTCGACGGCAAATAAGGCAATATTTATAGGAGGATTCTGCTTGCTTTTTTGCCTGGTTATTGCTTTCGCCGAAATGCCTAAGGCCGCATCGGAACGGTTCAAATGAACGACTGTTTTTGCAGCTGGAGGAACCATAAAATCGACTTTGTTCTCCGTACTGTCCTGCGCTTTTAGCTGGAACAGACCGAAATACATACACACTGTCGTTAGGATGATTGTTCTCATTTTTTCTGGAGAGGATTTAAAAACCTCATCCTTGTACTTCAATAACCGTACCTCTCCGACCTCTAAAATAGGCTGTAGCTTTAAATGAATGCTTGTAATTTTAGTCAATGAAACGGAACCTTCATTAATTGAAAAATTCTTATATTGTGGCACGTTTTTAGTAGTCTTCAGGAAAATATAAATAATTCAATGTTCTACAGCCTTCTTATGGTACTTTTTCAGATGAAAATGGGCCTATCGAACTTAATGCGGTGCTTAAAATGACACCATTAATGAAGGAATTCTACACCGATATCTTTGATGTCGAAATCAAATCTTTAGCTATTGTCTATGTTAATTATTGCTGTATTTTTATGGCTCAATTAAAATCCGTGGGGGAAAATTAATGAAAAAACAACTACTCATTCTAGTGCTGATTTTATCTGGGGGAACTGCGTTTTCTCAAATGAATGCTGACTACAACTATTCCATCACCCTGAGGGGGTATGGGGCAATGCAAATGCCAAAACTCTTTAATGAAACAGATCCTGTAAAGTATGTGAATACTTACTTTTCAGGGATCATGGTGAAGTTCAATGACAACCAAATCAATTACCGCTTGTCGGGAAGTTACATCAAGCAAGGAAAAACGTTCTACAACAATTGTAGCAATTGTGAGATTGTAACGGGTAACATGACGGATTATACTTTTAAAGTTGGTTTTGAAAAGAATATGAACTTCTCAAGGGTACAACCTTATGTCGGCGCAGATGTAGGATACAGAGCGCATCGTTTTATCGGCACTTCTGAAAATGTAAATGCCTTAAAAGCTGGCCAATCTGCTGCGGTGGTGCTGCCGCCAAATAAAATGGAAACTACAAAAAATGGATTTGTACTTGCTCCGGTAATTGGTATTAAAGTTCATCCAATTTCGCAGCTGACGATTTTTGTGGAAAGTAGCCTGGATTTCTTTTACTCTTATGAGCGACAAGAAGCTGTTACGGACGACGCAAACAACTATCGGTCCCTTGCAAGAACCAATAAATCGGAGTTTCTGTTGAATCCGATTTCAGTAGGAATAAGCCTTCATATCGGAAGCAATAAGTAAGATAGTATTATAGTATCTGTTCGAATAAGGGGAAAGCAAAACCAGTCAGACAAACCTGACTGGTTTTGCTGCGTATCCCCCCAATTTCCCAATCATCCATAACATCTTTTAGTTAGTGTTTGATCTAGGTCCCTTAATTGGGTCAAGACTTTCAGTTAATTGATATATTCATAAGAAAGCTCTTCAGGTACCATCTTTTTAATATCATTGACCAGTTCTCTCAACATCTGTTCCGGATCTACAGCAGGAATGTTCTCAGGGAGGATTGGATCCAAAGTCTATTATGTTAGAAACGGAAAACAGATGGTGAAGGATTTACCAGATCCATTAGCTCCTAAGCGGCCACCAACAGTAGCGCAAATCCAACATCGCAAGAAGTTTAGGTCTCTGCAGGAATTCTTAAAACCTTTTTCCCCAGTGCTGGAGATCGGATTTAAAAATCCTCCACGACAATTTACGCCTCAATCAAAGGCTTTTTCGGTCAATTTCCCTAAAATCTTTAAGGATACTGAGCTGAAAGTAAGTTCCGCTGATTTGCAGCTTAGCGATGGTTATGCTGCACAACTGTATAATTTGCAGTTGGAAGATAGGGGTGATGGACTTTTTGGTTTAAGCTGGAACGAGTGTAGAGATTCGATAGGTAGGTATAATTAGGTCGCGTTGGTACTGTACGACGACATCCAGCATAAAGTGTATTATACACTAAACCTTGCCCCTGTTGGCCATCAGAAAGCAGAGTTTCAGTTAAACGAAATCAGCGGACATCGCGTGCATGTTTATGTATTTACGGTAGGGCCACAATTGGTGCCTAAAAGTCCGAATTCCAGGAGCCAATATTTAGGCGTATTATTTTAGGGAGTTTTTGTGTTTTGAAATGTCTTTGGCAAGCTGTTCTCTGATTCAAAGAACAGCTTTGCTAAATGACTCATTGGTTTTATCCAATTTTATTTGTCATGAGGGGATTTTAAGTGAGAAGCAGACGCTGCTTTGCTTCTGTCTCTGTCCAAAATAAGCCAGCAAGGATAATCTGTAATAATTTATTTTGCGTTTAAAAAATTTCATGATTTTGTCTAATTCCTGTATTTTTTTTACATCAACAAAATTCCTACAGAGAATCATCCATTTTTCTGTTATAAATTTCGAGTGTCCCATTGTCATGAATTTCTAACAATTCAAATAAATTCATATATATTTGCTTCTTACACCAAGACTATACGAATACTAAATGAAAGTTGCATTAATAACAGGCGTCACAGGACAGGATGGAGCATATCTTGCTGAATTTTTACTGAAAAAGGGATATTTTGTGCATGGATTGAAAAGACGTTCTTCTTCTTTTAATACAGAACGTATTGATCATTTGTACCAGGATCAGCATGAGAAAAACCTAAACTTTAAATTGCATTATGGCGATTTAACTGATTCAACGAATCTGATCAGGATTATTCAGGAAACTCAGCCGGATGAAATTTATAATCTTGCGGCAATGAGCCATGTGAAAGTGAGTTTTGAAACTCCTGAATATACTGCTAATGCAGACGGTATTGGCCCGCTAAGGTTACTGGAAGCGATCAGAATTTTAGGTCTTGTTGAAAAAACTAAGATTTATCAGGCATCGACCTCAGAATTATATGGATTAGTACAGGCAGTTCCACAAAGTGAAACTACGCCTTTCTACCCGCGTTCTCCTTATGCAGTAGCAAAAATGTATGGTTATTGGATCACTGTAAATTACAGAGAAGCCTATAATATGTATGCTTGTAATGGGATTTTATTTAATCATGAAAGCCCGGTTAGAGGCGAGACTTTTGTAACACGTAAAATTACTCGTGCAGCTTGTAAAATCGCTTTAGGTTTACAAAACTGTGTATACCTGGGTAACTTATCTGCTCAGAGAGACTGGGGGCATGCAAAAGATTACGTGGAAGCAATGTGGTTGATTCTTCAACAAGAAAAACCAGAAGATTATGTGATCGCAACTGGTGTAACCACTACCGTTCGTGATTTTGTGAAAATGAGTTTTGCAGAATTAGGTATCGAAGTCGAATTTAGCGGAAAAGACCAATATGAACGTGGGGTAATCATTGATGTTGATCAGGAAATTATACAAAAATTGGGATTAAATGATGAATTTTTAAAACCGGGTACGGTTGTTGTTCAGGTGGACGAAAAATACTTCAGACCAACGGAAGTTGATTTGTTATTGGGAGATCCTACAAAGGCAAATACACAGCTGGGTTGGACACCAAAGTATGATTTACCTGCATTAGTTCAAGATATGGTTCATTCAGACCTGCATTTAATGAAGAAAGATGAATACTTGAAACAAGGTGGATTTAAGACTTTAAATTACTTTGAATAATATATAAAATAGTACAATACATTATTAGGGGGGCGGCTTCCGCTCCTTAATAAAAGTTCTGATCAGATCAGAATGGGGGCCACAAATTTTACTATATGAACGTTAGAAATACCTTTACCGCTGTTCTTTTTTTTGTTACGGTGTTGATTGCACAAAGTGCTTACTCACAAACTAATTATGCTGATGTTAAAGTTGATGACTTGACGGATGCGCAAATTAGACAATTAATTCAGCGCGCTGAATCGATTGGATATGGTGATGCCCAGTTAGAACAAATGGCCGCTGCACAAGGTATGAAACCTGCTGAAATTGAGAAGCTAAGGGCCAGGGTAGACAAAATAAGAGGAGGAGCAGGCAACACTGGAGCGAAAACTGTTTCTGAAAAAGGCGATGTAGAGCAACCAACCGATCGTGAAGTAGATATCTCTTCCGGTAGAACCGATGCCAACAAAAAATCCGGGGATAAAAAGACCGCTGCTAATCCATCTGCCGATATCTTTGCAGACCTTAAACCGAAAATATTTGGTGCAGAGTTGTTCGCTAATAGTGACATCTCTTTTGAGCCTAACCTAAGAATGGCCACACCTAGAAGTTACGTAATTGGTCCGGATGATGAACTATTGATCGATGTTAGTGGTGATAATGAAGCCAGTTATAAGTTAAAAGTAAACCCTGAAGGAGTTATTCGGGTACAATATGTAGGTCCGATCGCTGTAGGCGGACTTTCGATAGAACAAGCCATCTCGAAAATCAGTGCGAAGATGGCAAGTACCTACCCTGGATTGAAAAACGGTAGAACCAATATCTCTGTTAATCTTGGAAATATCAGAAGCATTAAGATCACGCTACTCGGCGAGGTTGTCAAACCAGGATCTTATACCCTTTCCTCTCTATCAACTGTATTTAATGCGTTAAACGCATCTGGAGGACCGAATGTTAATGGTTCCTTTCGTAAAATACAGGTTATCAGAGGGAATAAAGTGGTGAGTACCATTGATGTATATGACTTCTTATTAAATGGAATTCAAAAAAATAACATCAGATTGCAAGATCAGGATGTCATTAACATTCCAGTATATCAAAGTAGGGTGGAAATTGCCGGAGAGGTTAAACGCCCTGCACTATTTGAGGTATTGAGCAATGAAAGTTTATCAGATGTGATCAGATTTGCCGGCGGATTCTCTAACAGAGCGTATACTGCGCAAATTAAAGTGTTGCAAAACACCAATAAAGAGCGTAAGATTTCTGATATAACTGCTGAAAAGTTTGATGTTTATGGTCCACTAAATGGCGATAAATATATTGTAGAAGGTATTCTGGATAGATTTGAAAATAGAGTGGAAATTGTCGGTGCAGTTTTTCGCCCGGGAGAATTTGAACTGGATAAAGGACTAACCTTAAAAGGATTGATCGGAAAAGCCGATGGAATTAAAGAAGATGCCTTTTTAAATAGAGGTTATATTTCAAGGTTAAATTCTGACAACAGTCTTTCTTTAATTTCTTTTGATCTGGATAAGGTCCTGAAAGGTACAGAACCAGATGTACCGCTTTACCGTGAGGATAAAGTAACGATTTCATCGATTTTTGATTTACGCGACGAATATAAAGTAAGCATCCAGGGTGAAGTAAGATTCCCTGGTTCATTCGATTACGCAGATCATATGAAACTGGAAGATATCATTCAAATGGCTGGAGGATTTAAAGAAGGCGCAACACCAACACGTATTGAAATTTCCAGAAGAATAAAAAACAGCGATGCCATGTCGGCCTCTGCCTTAACTGCCGAAGTATTCAATGTAAGCGTAGACCCAAACCTTAAAATCGTAGATAGCGATTTCGTATTGAAACCTTTTGATGTAGTGTCTATTCGTAGTGCTGAAGGTTACCAGGTGCAGAAACAGGTGAAGCTGGAGGGAGAGGTTTTATATCCGGGTACCTATACCATCATGCAAAAAAATGAACGCATTTCTGATGTGATCAAAAGAGCTGGAGGTTTAACGCAAACAGCCTATGCAGATGGTGCTTCCTTAAAGAGACCAGGTGCGGAAAAAGTGAATCCAAATGATAAAAATGCGATCAACAATAGAGAAGAAGACGATAAGAAGTTTTTAAATCTGAAACGTGCACAAGAGGTAGGTGTAAAGGATACGGTGAAACCAGATGTGGAACAGAAATTAATTCAATCAGATTTGGTTGGGATAGACCTGGCTCAGATTCTGAAAAAACCGGCATCAAGATATGACCTGATTGTAGAAGATGGTGATGTGATTCGTGTGCCAAGACAATTGCAAATTGTTAAGGTAACTGGTGAGGTGCTGAACCCGAACGGAATCGTTTTTCTCCCAAGTAAGAATTTTAAACAGTACATCAATGGTGCTGGTGGTTATACCGCCAATGCCTTAAAGAAAGGTGCTTATATTAAGTATGCAAATGGTTCTGTAGAGTCAGCAAGGAAATTCTTATTCTTTAATAACTTTCCAAAGGTGAAGCCTGGTGCTGAAATCTTAGTACCTAAGAAAGCGGAAAGAGAAAGAATGACCGCACAAAGCTGGATTGGAATTGGAACAGCTGTGGCTTCATTAGGTGCCATCATTGTTTCTTTACTCCGATAATTACTAGTTATTTATAGCATTTGCATTTTATATAATGGATTCTGAAAATCAAAAAAACATAGGAAACGGAGCTGACGAGATATCAATGAAGGATGTCGTTTTTAAAGCCAAAGCATTGTTCTCCTATTTACTCTCTAAAAGCTTAATTATTATATGTTTTGTTATCATCGGTAGTGTATTAGGCGTACTTTATTCGATGTCTAAGAAAATGATGTACACTGCCACCACTACTTTTGTATTAGAAGAAGCAGCAGGTGGTGGAGGTGGGGGCTTAGGAGCCTATGCAGGCCTGGCTTCCATTGCAGGAATTGATTTAGGCGGTGCCGGAGGGGGAATTTTTCAGGGTGATAACATCCTCGAATTGTACCGTTCCAGAAAAATGATTCAGAAAACATTATTGACGGAAGTTCAAAATCAGCAAAAAAAGGAATTGCTGATCGATATGTATATTGACTTTACAGGGCGTAGAGAGCTTTGGCAGGAAAATGCTGCGCTAAAGAACATTACTTTTAGAAATGAAGGGTCATTTACGAGGTTACAAGACAGTGTTTTAGGGGCTGTTTGTAGTGATATTGCTAAGAATTATCTGATAGTAAGCAAATTGGATAAAAAATTGAGCATTATCAAAGCAGACATTAAAGCAACCAATGAAGTGTTTGCCAAGGTTTTCAATGATCAGATTGTTGCCAATGTAAATGACTTTTACGTACAGACAAAGACGAAAAAATCATTAGAAAATGTAGCCATTCTCCAGCAAAAAACAGATTCTGTAAGAGCGGTGATGAATGGTGCAATATACACTGCAGCGGCAGTTACAGACGCTACGCCAAATCTTAATCCAACCCGACAAGTTCAAAGGGTTGCTCCTGTTCAACGGTCTCAGTTTACAGCAGAAACCAATAAAGCTGTATTGGTGGAGTTGTTGAAAAATCTGGAGATGTCAAAAATTGCACTCCGCAAAGAAACACCTTTGATTCAAGTTGTAGATGAACCCATTTTTCCTTTGTATAAAGAGAAGTTTGGTAAATTAAAAGGAATAGTAGTAGGAGGTTTTATTTTCGGCTTCCTGACTGTTTTATTCCTGATTTTGAAATTAATGTTTAAAAATACTTCACCTAATGAATAATCAATATATTGCCGTTATTGGCTTAGGCTATGTGGGATTACCACTGGCTATAGAGTTTGCTAAAAAATATCCCGTTTTAGGATTTGATATCAATACCACTAGGGTTACTGAACTATCTAATGGAGAAGATCAAACCAGAGAAGCAGATTTAACTACTTTAAAACAGGTGTTAAATGCTGAAGGACCTGCTTTCTTAAACTTTTCAGCAACAGTTGAAGATCTGAAAAAAGCAAATATTTATATTGTAACAGTTCCTACTCCTATTGACCAATTTAAAGCACCGGATTTACGCCCATTATTGAAAGCCTCAGAAATGTTAGGTGGCGTATTGAAAAAAGGAGATATCGTAATCTATGAATCAACGGTATATCCTGGTTGTACAGAAGAAGAATGTGTGCCAGTATTGGAGAAATTCTCCGGATTAAAATATAACGAAGATTTTTATTGTGGTTACTCTCCGGAAAGAATCAATCCTGGAGATAAAGTAAATACACTTACTAAAATTAGAAAAGTAACTTCTGGTTCTACACCTGAAATTGCAGATGTAGTAGACGATTTATATGCAAGTATCATCGAAGCAGGTACACATAAGGCCCCAAGTCTTAAAGTAGCTGAAGCATCAAAAGCAATTGAAAATGCACAAAGAGACGTAAATATTTCTTTTGTAAATGAGCTGGCCTTGATCTTTGACCGTATCGGTATTGATACCACAGATGTAATTGAAGCAGCAGGAACAAAATGGAACTTCCTAAAATATAAACCCGGACTTGTTGGTGGACACTGTATTGGTGTTGATCCATACTATTTGGCACATAAAGCAGAATCATTAGGCTATCATCCTCAGGTAATCCTTTCGGGAAGAAGAGTTAATGACAATATGGGGATGTTTGTGGCGAATAAAGTGATCAAACTGATGATCAGAAAAGGTCACAGAATTGATGGCTCTAAAGCGCTTATTTTAGGGATGACTTTCAAAGAAAATTGTCCGGATATCCGCAATTCAAGAGTGATCGACATCTATAATGAACTAAAGCAATTTGGTTTACAGGTAGATGTTTATGATCCACATGCCGAAGCGATTGAAGTGAAGAAAGAATACGGTATTAATCTAACGGGAGAGCTGGTAGCTGCTTACGATACGATTGTGCTGGCCGTTTCTCATGATGAGTTTTTACACCTTGATTATACGCAATTGAAAAATGGAGCCCACTCCGTAATTTTTGACACAAAATCCTTTTTAGATAGAGGAATTGTAGATGCGCGTTTATAATTATTTTTAAGATAATATGATTTTAATAGATATCATTGCTGGTGCAAGGCCAAACTTCGTTAAAGTTGCGCCAATCATTAGTGCCATACAAAAAGCCAAAAAAGAAGGTCATGAAATTGACTACCGATTGGTTCATACCGGTCAGCATTACGACCCGAAAATGAGCGGCAGTTTTTTTGAGCAATTGGAAATTCCTATGCCAGATGTGAATCTGGAAATCGGATCCGGTACTCAAGCAGAACAAGCTGCAGGTATTATGGTGAAGTATGAAAAGTTATTATTAGAAAGCCCATGTGATTATTGTCTGGTAGTAGGCGACGTGACTTCTACGATGGCCACCGCCATAGCCGCTAAGAAATTAGGGATTAAAGTGATCCATGTGGAAGCAGGAATTCGCTCAGGAGATTTAACAATGCCTGAGGAGATCAATAGGATCGTTACAGATTCCATTACAGACTACTTCTTTACTACAACAGAATTGGCTGGTCAGAACCTAATGAATCTAGGCGTTAAAGCATCGCAGATTTTCTTCGTTGGGAATACCATGATAGATACGTTGTTAAAACAGCAACCTAACTTGAAAAAACCTGACTTTTTTGATGAGTATGCCCTGGTAGAAAAAGGATATATTGTAATGACCTTACACAGGCCTTCAAATGTAGATGAGGCCAAAAACCTTAAAACATTATTAACTGCAGTTCTAGATGCTGCCAGGACCACAAAAGTGGTTTTCCCTGTTCATCCAAGAACAGCGAAGAAATTGGAAGAGATTGGCTTTGTAAGTGATCAAATCCATTTCGTAGAGCCAATGGGATACCTGGAGTTTAATTATTTAGTGAAGCACGCCTTGGCAATCATTACAGATTCTGGTGGAATCACCGAAGAAACTACAGTCATGGGTGTACCTTGTATGACATTAAGGACATCAACTGAAAGACCTGAAACTTGTACGATTGGAACGAATGTCTTGCTTGGCATTGATCCGGAAGCGATCAAACCAGCAATGGATTTACTATTCGCAGGAAACTGGAAGAAAGGTGCTATCCCAGAGAAATGGGATGGTAGAACTTCTGATAGAATCGTTCAGGAAATTTTAAAATTAGGATAGCCTAAATTTCACTGCTTCTAGCTTAGAGGCAGCGAAATTTAAATATTGATACCATAATAATGTTATAGGATATATGAAAAAGGTGGTTTATCTAAAGATTGTATATCCTTTTTTAAAAATGATATTTGGTCTTTTCTTTGATAAAAAATACTTGAGAGGGAGATACTTTGAACAGAGTATAATGGGTTGGAAATGGGTGTTCAGAAGTATGATTACCCAGAAATTATGCCGAAATAATGCACATATTCCATGGCCCGCAAGTACTAAGCTGGCGATAGATTATCCGGAGGGAATTATTTTCGATCCTGATGATCTCAATAACTTCCAGCATTTTGGATGTTACTTTGCCAACACTAATAATGGCATTATTCATATCGGAAAAGGAACCTGGATTGCGCCGAATGTAGGAATTGTGACTACAAATCATAAACTCAGTAATTTTGATGAACATGATCCTCCAAAGGACATTCGGATTGGCGAACGTTGCTGGATCGGAATGAATGCAGTTTTATTACCCGGAGTTCAACTCGGCCCCAACACGGTGGTCGGTGCAGGAAGTGTCGTGACAAAGAGCTTTATTGAAGGTAATTGTGTAATAGCAGGAAATCCTGCGAAATTTATAAAGAATATAAGCGGATAATATGTCTAAAAAACTAGTAAGTAATAGTGCTTTTTCCATATTAAATAACCTGGTGCAATTGGTCGTATCCTTAGGGTCCGGAATGCTGATTGCAAGGAGCTTAGGTCCAGAGGGAAAGGGTGAAGTCTTCTTGATCACCCAGATTTTTAATTTAATTACTGTTATTTTTTCCTTTGGATTTGGACCCGCAATCATCTATTTTTTAAAAAATGAGATGATTAATAAAGCCCGTGTCAATTCTTTTATTCTATACTATTCTCTTGGATTAGTCGTATTATTTGCTTTGAGTTTAACCTTTTTTGGTGACCAAATCGGTAGGCTCTTTAACGAAAATTTCCAATTTAAATTGTTAGTACTCACATTCTTGATCGCACATTTGAATATTGCTTCCTCATTGGTAGGTAATAAACAAATGGCTAAGGAAAATGGAGTAAAAAGATGGTCGGTGATCACCTTGATCAGTAACCTTTGTTATCTAATTGCATTAGTAATATTCTTGTTGTTATTTAGCTTGCAGATTATGGGGGTGGTTTATGCGCTGATCTTAGGAGGTGTAGTGAAATTACTCTTACTTTTTTATAAAACCGACCAGGTTGCAGATGAAGGATATCAGCGGATTTATATGGATGATGTCAAAAGATTGGCAGGTTTTGGCTTCAAGATTTTTCTTTCCAATTTATTCCTAACCACTGTATTTCGGCTAGATACGTTTTTCTTAAATAAAATGGTCTCACTATCCGAGCTAGGTTTATATTCCGTATCGGTAAATGTTGGTGAGCTTTTATTATTGATTCCTAGCGCTATCGGAGTCGCATTATTTCCCCATTTATCGGGCCTGGAGAAAGAAGAACAAAAGGAAGCCATGTGTTTAGTGGGAAGAATTAGTTTTGTGATCGGATTTATAGGAATCGTAGGTTTGGCAGTGATTGGTTATCCATTTATTCTGGTAGTTTTTGGCCGTAGTTTCCTCCCTGCATTTGTTCCATTCTTGATGCTGTTGCCAGGATTAATGGCGATGACCTTAAATTATGCCTACAGTAATTATTTTAGTTCTGTGGGTCGGCCTTTAACCGGTGCGATGATATTCATGGTTGGATTAGTGGTGAATGTGTTGCTAAACCTATGGCTAATCCCAATATTTGGTATCTCTGGTGCGGCAATTAGTTCCTCGATCACTTATTTAGTGATTACTGTAGGATTTATTGTAAAGGTGAGGCAAATGCATCGAATTCCATTGACGGAGTTTGTTTTCCCCAAGCTTTCAGATTATTTCTATATTAAAAATCAAGTTGTTAAATTCTTAAAAAGATAATATTTATGTGCGGTATAGTTGGATATTGGAATATCCGTAATGGGGTAAACGCCGAAAATGAGATTTTACATAAAATGGCGAAAACCATTGCTCATAGGGGTCCTGATGATGAAGGATATTATATCAATGAGTATGGCTTAGGCTTGGCTCATAAAAGACTTAGCATCATAGATTTAACAGCTCAAGGTCATCAGCCTATGGTGAGCCATGATCGTCGTTTTGTGATGGTTTTTAATGGCGAAATCTATAATTATATTGAATTAGCCGAACAACTATCAAAAGAAGGGGTGCAATTCAAAGGACATTCTGATAGCGAAGTGCTGTTGGAATGCTATAGACAATACGGCGAAAGTTGTCTGACCATGTTTAATGGGATGTTCGCATTTGTGATCTGGGACAATGAAAAGAAAGAAATTTTTGCGGCCAGAGATCGTGTAGGGATTAAACCCTTGTATTATTATTACAACCAGGAATTGTTTGCCTTCGGCTCTGAGATTAAAGCAGTCATTGCGCATCCAAATATCCCGGTTAAACCTAATCCTATCGGGATTAATAGCTATTTAACGCTATCACATCAGGTCGATAACCAAACCTGGTATGCTGATGTGTTATTGTTAGAACCAGGTCACCAGTTAACTATTAAGGCAAATAACCTGGAAAAGAAATGCTACTGGAAACCCGAAGTGGCCATAGATTATTCACGTAGTTATGATAGCTTCAAGGAAGAATTAACCGGGAAAATTTACGATGCGATCAAATTACACCAAAGAAGTGATTTGCCAATTGGTGCCCATTTGAGTGGTGGTATAGATTCTAGTGCCATTGTAGCCATTGCCAGTAAAATGAGTACCCTAGGTTTTCATACCTTTTCTTCAGCATTTGAAGGATTAGGAAAGCAGTTTGATGAGAATAAAGAGATACAAGAAGTACAAAAGAAATTCAATACCATACACCATCAGATTTCTGCGAATCCTTTAAAGGTAATGGAAGTACTGCCAGATCTGATTTCTTATCTGGATGAGCCTGTTGCCGGTCCGGCAATCATTCCCATGTATTTTGTGAATGAACTGATCAATCAGCACGGAATTAGGGTAGTGAACGGTGGACAAGGGGTAGATGAATTGTTTGGAGGTTATAGGCCTTCTTATACTTTAGCTGCAAGAAACCTGTTATCCTTAATGAAAAGTGGTCAAAAGGTACCCCTTTCAGAAGTGGCAAGAATTCCTGGATACCTGCATAAAGGAGGAACTTTTAAACGATTATACAATAGGGCAAGTCCAGCCGCTTATTCCATTTTCCGTAATGCCAAAGCTTCGGAAGAGGTATATGGAAGATATTATGAGGTAGTGAAGGGCCTGGGTGCGGGAATGTTAGGTTTTGAACAGAACATGTTGATGTCTCTTAAGTTCTATTTGCCGGCATTACTCCATCAGGAAGACCGCATGAGCATGAAGTGGTCTATTGAATCCAGGGTTCCATTTTTAGACCATAGGTTAGTAGATTTTAGCATGACCATCCCTAGCTATTATAAAGTTAAAGCCGGGACTTTAAAATCGATTTTCAGAGAATCATTAAGGGGAATAGTACCTGATATGATTCTGAATAATAAAATTAAAAGAGGCTATCCTACGCCAATTAGCGTCTGGTCTAAAAAGGAAATGGCTCAGTTTTTTAGAAATAACCTGCAGAAAGATAATTCTATCATCAATGAATATATAAACATGGATGATATTCAATTGATGTTAAATGATCATATGAGTGGTAAATCAGATTATACCATTCCACTATGGTCAGTTTTATGTACAAAAATCTGGTTTAATAAGAACTTCGGATAATGAGTAGAAAAGTGCTATTTATAGTTGGTGATTTTTGGCCAACTCGTACAGGGGGAACTATTAGAGTTGAAAAACTAATTAAGTATTTACCAGCACATGATTGGAAAGGGGTTGTTTTTACTAAGAAAATGCCACTAATGAACGATTATGAGCAGATTGATGGCACATCAATTTATAGGAGTAATGCTTATAATCTTCCCTCAGTTTATATAAAGATTAAGCAGTTCTTTCAGCGGAAAAATAATAATAGAACCCCTGTATTGGATGCGAAGGTTAAACCGGGTACAGAGAAAAAAAACGGAACTAAAAGTCCAGCAGCAGCAGCTGGCAATGCAAATAATCGTTTAGCAGATTATGTTTTTGTACCAGACGTAGATATCTTTTGGGCATTAGGCGCTTTAAGGAAAATTCGGACTACGGTTAAAAAGGAAGAAATAGAGGTGATTTATTCAAGTTCTCCCTTTGCTAGTGTACATATTGCCGCATTGCTGTATAGGAAGTTCATGAATAAGTCTATAAAATGGGTGGTAGAATTTAGGGATCCCTGGACATTTAATCCATTTAGAAACAATAAACTGCCCTTTTTTGAACAAATGGATCATAAATTGGAATCTATTGTTCTGAAATCCTGTGATCAGATCATTGTAACATCAGAAGCATACAAAGTCGAATTTCTTGAAAAATATCCTTCGCTGCCAGCAGATAAGATCACGTTTATCCCTAATGGTTATGATTCTGATGATTTCTCTAGTTTAAAACCGAAGGATACAGTCTTAAATTCCAAGCTGAAAATCATTCATGCAGGTAATTTTTATGGAAAACGCTCCATAAAACCATTTTTAGAGAGCTTAAATGCCATTTATTTACAGCAGCCAGATCTTATAAATAAGGTTCTTGTTACCCAATATGGTGTAATTGACCCTGATGGCGAAGCTTATAATTTGGCAAATCCTAATCCTTTATTTGAATTGAAAGCAGCTATTCCACATAAAGATAGCTTACAAGAGATAATGAATGCCGATTGGCTATTACTTGTTCCCGGTCCCGGAGCAGGAACAATGCCAGGGAAACTTTATGAGTACCTTGCAACAGGGAACCCAATTATTGCATTGGTAGAGGAAGGTCCGGCCAAAGAGTTAATTTTGAAATTGAATATTGGATATATCTCTTCCCCAGAAAGGGTGGATGATTTGTCGAAAATTCTACTAGAGGTTATCGAAGGTAGATCTCCTTATAAAAGATTGGATAATGACAGTCCTGAATTGAAGAGATTCGATAGGAAAAATATAGCCCAGGAGGTCGCACAACTCCTAAATGTTTGAGTTGTTTAATAGGAATTAAAACTATTGATTTCGAATATGAATTTGATTAAAAACATACCAGGGTACGCGATATTAAAGGCTGATAAAAAAAATGAAGATTTATAAGTTACTGACGCTTCTTGCACTTTCTTTGTTTTTTGCTGCTATCCTGCTAGTAAGGATACAATTTGGCAGTTATAGCTTTTTTCATTTGGGTCTGGTAACTGTTCTGTTCTTATTGGTACTTTTCCCCAAACAGGGGGCATTCAAATCTTTTTTTAAACTGGATCAACTGCTGATTTATCAGTTGATTTTTTTTCTGGTGGTATTGATCAGTTTTCTCTTGAACATTCCAAATGTTGACTCAGTATCAAGTATTTATTCAGCGAATACAGGGGAGACTCCTAGCTTTTTATATTGGAAAATTATGCTCAACGGGCTGATATTTGTCCTTAGTACGATAGTCGCTTACTTATTAGGCCGGACGGTATGTACTTCTAAAGAGCGATTTATAAAAATATACAATTTTGTAATTGCACTTTGTCTGTTCAATGCGTTTGTAAATGTGGTCACCTGGTTTTTCGCAACAGGAGGGTCAATCGGCAGGTATAATTTTGTACCTCCCATTACTTTTTCTCCAGGTATGAGTATTCAATATAGTTCTATTGGATTTCTACTCGGATTAGGAGCCTTAAGCGCAATCCAGCTTAAAACTAAAAGAAAGCTGATGAGATTTGCATTGGCTATTTTGTTGTTTAGTATTCTGATTATATTAACCAGACAGAGCCAGGTTAGTTTTGTGATCATGTGCATCTGGTATTTCTGTAAAACAACCAATATGTCCATTAAAAAGATGCTTTGGGCAGTTCCTCTATTGATTACTGGTTTGATCGGTGGAATAGCAGTACTTTTTCTTACCGGGGCATTTGACTCTTATGGAGGAATAGACTCCACTGAGAGTGTGGATGTCGCCATCAGGATCTTGATGTTAAATTCTGCTTATGAGATCTTTATGAATAACCCCATATTTGGAATCGGATTCGGGATGTTTGTAGGACACAATACCACGCCAATTGTAATTACCGGGGTACCAATTTATCTTGCCAGTCCGCATAATGGCGTAGCAAGTATCTTATGCGAACTCGGTTTGGCAGGAGTCATCACGGTATTTTTCATGACACTGGCTGTGATTAGAAAAATGGGACAGGCAATAAAACAGGTACAAGATCAGACACTTTATAAATATTGCTGTGCCATTTATGTGGTACAGGTTGTTTTTCTGCTCTCTATTTTTATTAGTAATTCGAATTTATACGGTCCTCCATCAGAGGTTCCTTATCTATACCTTTCTTTTATCTCCTGGTTTATGATCGGTTCAGTTATTGGAATTAAAAACGCTAAATTATAGGATACACATGCATATTTTAATCATACCATCATTTTACCCTGAGAAAAATACGCCTGTAAATGGATTGTTTTTTAAGAACCAATCCAAAGTGTTGCTTCATAAAGTAGGAAAAATTGGAACGGTTTACACGGAACAAAAAAGCCTAAAGAAGGTGTTTTCTGGTATCAATGAAAATCTGTACCAGCTGACTAAAGAAAAGGAAGATGGCTTGTTAACCTATCGCATTCGCGGTATAAATCTTCTCAATCAATACCCATTAGGTAGCGCGATCTGGATAAAGGTTACGCTATCCTTGGTGAAAAAATATATAGCAGAAAATGGTAAGCCTGATATCATTCATGCGCATAATGTATTCCATGCAGGTCGGGTGGCAATGGCTTGCTTTAAAAAGCACCAAATCCCATATGTAATTACCGAACACGATTCGGCCTACTTACTAAATGATTATACAGCTGAAAAACTAAAGATTGCGACTCGGGTCTTGAAATCCTCTGCAGGTAATATTGCCGTCAGTAAAAATCTCGCAACTGCAATTGCTAAATCTTGTAATGTGTCGCCACTTCAAGTGATCCCCAATGTGGTGAACCTTGGTCTTTTTCAGTTGGATTTTTCCAATAGAAAAGAAGATCAGTTTAAAGTGATTTCCGTAGGCAATCTGTTGAAAAATAAAGGACATCATATCCTCATTCAGGCCTTTAAAATTTTCAAAGACACAGGTGTAAATGCTGCCCTTGAAATTTATGGAGAAGGACCGGAGTTTGAAAATTTAAGTCAGTTGATCCTCGATCTTGACCTCAGCGATTGTGTAACGCTGAAAGGGAAAATTAGTCCCCACAACTTAGTTGGCTGTTATCAAACCTCACATTGTCTGGTATTGCCTTCTTTTAGGGAGACTTTTGGTGTAGTGATTATCGAAGCAATGGCCTGTGGCCTGCCAGTAATTGCAACGAAAAGTGGTGGTCCAGAGGATATTATCATTCCGGGGACAGGAATTCTCATCGAATCGGGCGATATTTTAAAGATGGCAGCATCTTTGTCTGAGCTGCATCGTAATTACTCGGCCTTTGATCCTGCAGAAATTAGAAAATTTATAGAAAGAAATTATAGTGAAGATGTTGTTGCGGATCAACTACTCTCTTTATATAGAGCAGTTGAAAACTCAGCTAACGTCGAAAAGAAATAAAACCATATGAAATTAGCACCTATTGTAGTATTTGCGTACAACCGCCCCTTAATATTGGAAGAAACATTAACCTCTCTAAGCACTAATAAAGAATCAAAAGATAGTACATTATATGTTTTTTGTGATGGACCAAAACCAGATGCATCAGAGCAGGAACTACAGCTAATTAGAGAGGTGAGGGAAATGGTGAAAAGCAGACAGTGGTGTAAAGAAGTGATTGTTTTTGAAAGTGAAGTAAATAAAGGGCTTTCTAAAGCAATTATCAGTGGAGTAAATCAGATTATGGAAAGCCACGAAAGCATCATTGTATTAGAAGACGACCTGGTTGTGTCTCCATTTTATCTGGATTACATGAACCATGCTTTGAATCTGTACAAAGACAATGATCGTGTGATTTCGGTTGTAGGATACAATTATCCATTGGCTTTTAAAAAGGATTTTCCGGAAACCTACTTTTTGAGAAATGCAGATTGCTTAGGATGGGGAACATGGAGAAGAGGCTGGAAGCTATTTGAAGAGAATGCTCAGGTACTGATGGATAAAATCGAAAGTATGGGAGCAGAAAAGGAATTTGATTTTGATGGTCAATATCCATACTGTAAGATGTTACAGCAGGTAGCAGATGGAACGGTAAACTCATGGGCGATCCGTTGGTATGCAACCTCTTTTGTATATAATATGCTCACCTTATTCCCGCAAAAATCTTTTGTAAGACACATTGGTCATGTTGGAAGTAATATCAAAGCAGATAATAGCGATGTTTTTGGCTGGGATATCAATATGGAGAAGGTGACTTATTATGAAGAAAATACCAGAGAAATACCAGAAAATCGCTTAAGACTATCAAAGCATTTTAGAAAATATAACCGTAGAAGATTATCGTTATCAAGTATAAAATATGCATATAAAAGATTTATCTTGTCAAGATTCTAATTTTGATCTAATCATCCTTTAACCTAAAACCGCTACTATAGAATGGCCACTTTATTAAAAAAAATTCAATTGTTTTTGCCCCCCATTGTCACCGATTTTCTGAAGAAAAATATTGGCTATGTGGGTAGAGCACCATGGGAATATTTTCCTGATGGATTTGATAGTAAAATTAAAACTGGTGGATGGGGATTAGACAGTATTGCTGCTTTACAAAGAGAAAAATGGGGTTCTTATGCAAATCGCATTGGCTCTGCCAATGCCTTGGGCGTTAATCATGAAAGTCCGCAGGTGTCTCATGAAAATGACCCCTTCTTTCATAACTTGTTGCTCTCTTTTGCTTATGTACTGGCTTTATCTGCTATAGACAAAAAACTAACCCGCGTATTGGACTGGGGTGGAGGAATTGGCCATTATGGATTATTAGCAGAAGAACTGGTAAAAACTACAAATGTAGAAGTGGATTACTATTGCTATGATTTTGAAGTGTTCAACAATCATGGAAAAGCATTGAATCCTGCTTACCATTATTTTAATGATGAAAATCTACATCAGGATGTAGACTTTGATTTAGTAGTGGCCAGTAGCTCTTTATGGTATGAAAAGGACTGGAAAGCAGGAGTAGATAAAATATGTAAGTATAATTCTGATTATGTATACATCACCAGAATGATCTTTATTTTGGATAAACCCAGCTTTGTAGCCATCCAAAGACCGAAAACAATGGGCTATGAAACGGAATACCTGTTTTGGATTTTAAATAAGACGGAGTTCCTGGATTATTTGAAAAGTAAAAACCTTTCTCTGGTTAGAGAATTTGAATTTGGACCGGTCACCCCAATCTTTAAAGCACCGGAACAAGGTACGATGATGGGCTTCCTGTTTAAAAAGAATTAATATGAAACCCTATGCTTATTTAATTAATTTTGATTACTAAAATATAAATAATGAAATCACCCTATATTATAAATTTCCAACATACGGGAAGTGCTGAGTTTGGTTATCTTGATATCGCTGAGGTGGGAAAAACAATCCCTTTTGAGGTGAAAAGAATGTTTTGGACACACTCGGTTCCCAATGGAATAGTTCGGGGAAATCATGCTCATAAAGCGACTGAACAAATTTTGATTGCTATTGAAGGGCGAATTATCGTAACAACTGAAATGCCTGATGGGCAAATCGACACCTTCGAACTGACTTCCTCTACTCAGGGTATTTATTTGCCTCCTCACGTTTGGCATAGAATGGAATACCATGATAATGCGGTGCAGATTGTGTTCTGTTCCGGCCTATTTGAAGAAGCAGATTATTTAAGAGAATACACTGACTATAAAGAATATTATAAATAATGAAAATTCCATATCTATCTTTTGAATATCAACACGGTCTTCTTAAACCTGAATTAAAGAGCGCATGTGAAAAGGTAATTGATTCTGCTTGGTTCATTATGGGGAATTCCTTGAAAGAATTTGAAGAAAATTACGCTAAACTAGGACAGACTAAATCGTCTGTAGGTGTTGGAAACGGACTTGATGCACTGATACTTTCTCTAATGGCTTTAGGCGTAGGAGAAGGGGATGAAGTTTTGGTGCCTTCCAATACTTATATCGCTTCCTGGCTTGCAGTTTCTGCAGTAGGTGCAATTCCAATCCCTGTAGAGCCTAATCTAGCGACCTATAATATCGATGTAGATCAGATCGAAAGTAAAATCACCCCTAAAACAAAAGCAATTTTGCCAGTGCATTTGTATGGTTTGTCATGCGAAATGGACAAAATCATGGAAATTGCAAAAAAACATAACCTGTTTGTAGTTGAAGATAATGCACAAGCTCATCTGGCTACCTTCAATGGAAAGCTGACCGGGTCTTTTGGTGATTTAAATGGAACTAGCTTCTACCCAGGAAAGAACTTAGGGGCACTTGGTGATGCAGGCGCTGTAAGTGGCGACAATGCGGAACTGATTGAAACGGTTCGCGTATTGAGGAACTATGGTTCAGAAAAGAAATATTATAATAAAGTCAAAGGCTTAAACTCAAGACTTGATGAAATGCAGGCCGAACTTCTGAATGTTAAATTGGGCTATATTGAACGCTTTACTCAGGAAAGAACGGTAATTGCAGCACAGTATGACGAAGCTTTAGCAGGTATTGAGGGATTAACTTTACCTCATGTTAATGAAGGCTCGTCGCATGTATACCACATTTATTTGGTTAGAACTCCAAAAAGAGATGCACTAATGGCACACCTTGCTGAGCTTGGCGTAAATGCAATGATTCATTATCCTCGCCCTCCGCATTTGCAGGAAGCTTACCAGGAACTTGGCTATAAAAAAGGAGATTTTCCACTAGCTGAAGAAATTGCAGATACCTGTTTAAGTATCCCACTTTACCCTGGCCTAAAGGACGAAGAAATCGAATACGTTGTGAAGTCCATCAAGTCATTTTTCCAAAATAATTAATGCGTTATTACTGTACCTTGTTCGATGTGAATTATCTGCCAAACTTTTTGGCACTTTATGATTCACTCCTACACACCTCTACTAAATTGAAGATCTATGCTTTCTGCATGGATCAAAAATCATATGACTATTTATCTAAGTACCAAGGTAACTCGGTAGGAGAAATTGTTTGTGTCAATCTTAGTCAGCTAATGAATGAATTTCCAATATTGACGGAGCTAAAACAGCAAAGGTCAATAGTGGAATTCTATTTTAGTTGTAGCCCCTTCATTTGTAGCTATGTCTTTCTGAAAGAACAATCATGCGCATTGCTGACTTATCTGGATGCAGACCTGTACTTCTTTAGCTCAGCAGAGAAAATATACGAAGAGATTGGGGATGCTTCAGTAGCCATCATTGAACATAAGTTTCATGGATGGGGCAAGAGATACATGAAATACGGTAGATTTAACGTAGGCTGGGTATCTTTTAGAAGGGATACTGAAGGCCAGAAATGTTTAAAATCCTGGTTAAACGATTGTCAGGAATGGTGCTTTGATTATTATGACGAAGCAGGACAACGATTTGGAGATCAGAAATATTTAGACAAATGGGAACATGAGTTTTCAGGCGTTAAAATCATCAAGCAAAAAGGAGCCAATGTTGCCCCTTGGAATGCCGGACAATATAAGATTTCCAAAAATGCTCAAAACCAGATCTTTATTGATCAGGATGTTTTAGTGTTTTATCATTTTGCGAGTTTCAAAAAAATCGCTCCTGATACTTATACCACCAGTATGAGTAGGTATATGGTTAGACCTTGTCCCGTTCTTAAAACAGATATTTACAAGAAATACCTGAACGAGGTTGCTAAATATTCTGAAATAATTAATAAAGCATTGGCAAGTGACGCTGCAGAGGTAATGAAAAAAAACAGAACAGCAGTCAATCAAAACAGTATCAGAAAGAGCGCAACTCAACTGTTTACCTCATTTAGAAGATGGTACTATAATGATTACATTTACAAATAGCATTAATGAAAATACTTATTGTTAATTGTGTTTATGATCCGGAACCAGTGGTTTCTGCCCAAATTGGAAAAGCACTTGCAGAAGAGTTATCTAATAATGGACACGATGTTGAGGTGCTTGCACCTTTCCCATCCAGACCCGCAGGCTTTAAATTTAATGCCGACTTTGTTAAAGACAAAATCAATACCCAACAGCTGAGTAAGACATTAAAAGTCTCTCGCCTGCCTTCTTTTATTTGCCCTAAATCTAATGTACTAGGCCGTTTATGGGAAAGCATCTCATTTGGATGGCATACTTACCGTTATATCCTGGATCATGCAAATGAAATAGATCGGGTGTATATGAACACCTGGCCGTTATTTGGTCAGTATGGAGTAGCAAAAGCCTGTAAAAAAAGGAATATCCCTTATGCAGTACACATTCAGGATTTATATCCGGAGTCTTTAACCAACAAATTACCAGGAGTAATTGGCAAACTGGCCTACCCGCTTCTTTTTAAATTTGAAAAGTATACCCTAAAGAATGCCTCGAAAATAATCGCCATCTCCCGGAAAATGAAAAATTTCATTGCTAGTTCCAGAGCGGTTGATGCGGATAAAATTGAAGTCGTCTTAAACTGGCAGGAACAAAAAGATTTTATTCCTTATGGAGATACATGGCCGTCTACCAAGCGTACATTTATGTACCTCGGTAATATTGGTCCGGTAGCCGGACTTCCTTTAGTCTTAAATGCTTTTATAAAAGCCAATGTAAATGCCCAACTGGTGTTGGCTGGAAGTGGTTCTAAACTGGAGGAATGCAAGGAAATCGCTGAAAAGAATCCGGGATTTGATATTGTATTTCGCGAAGTACCCGGTGGTCAGGTACCAAAGGTTCAGTCTGAAGCACATGTGTTGTTACTTCCAATGATTAAGGGAGCAGCAAGCAGTTCTATTCCATCAAAATTGCCTGCTTATATGTTCTCAGAAAGGCCGATCATTGTGCTTGCCGATAAAGGTAGTGATACTGCGAATGCAGTGATTGAGGCACAATGCGGCTGGGTTGGAGAGGCCGAAGATGTAGATTGGCTGGCCAATACCATTCAGGAAGTTGCTCTTGAGCAGGATGCCAGTCTAAAAAAGCTGGGACTAAATGGGCGCGATTATTGTTTAAGGAACTTTAGTAAAGAGGTAAATTTAACTAAGTTAGTGTGGAGTATTGTCAATGAATAAATTGGTAGAAATAAAAAAACTGAATGAAGATCATATAAAAGAGGTCACACATTTACATGACAACTCTTTTAAAGGGTTCTTTTTAACCTCTCTTGGGAAGTCTTTTCTAGAAGTCTTCTACAAAGGGATCCTAGGCCATGAACATGGATTTGGATTGGGTGCATTCCATGGAGAGGAATTGGTTGGCTTTGCGATTGGAACCAATAATAACACTGGATTTTACAGGGCAATTCTAAAAAAGAATTCTCTAAAAATGCTGCTCGCCTCATTTCCTAATCTGATCGTTAATCCCAGTAGTGTAAAAAGAATCATCTTATCGCTATTGTCATTTAAAAACACAGAGTATAGCGATATTCCAGTATTACTGTCCATTTGTGTTTCTGGAAATAAAGAAGCCAAAGGAATAGGAAAGAAACTTTTGGGCGCATTTGAAAATGAAATTAAAGTAGCTGGAAATTCCCAATTAATATTAACCACGGATGCAAAAGATAACGATTATGTAAACCAGTTTTATGGACGTAATGGTTATATCCTTGTTCAGTCTTTTTTACAACATAAAAGAGAAATGAACCTTTACCACAAAAATGTATAAATATGAAAATTCCCTTTTCTCCTCCATTCGTAAATGAGGAAATTATAGCTGAAGTTGTTGATACTTTGAAATCAGGATGGATCACAACCGGCCCAAAGGTGAAATTATTAGAGAAAGAAGTAACAGAGCTTACGGGATGCCCGGAAGCACTAGGAGTGAATTCATGGACCTCAGGCGCTATTTTAGTCTTAAAATGGTTCGGTGTAAAAGCTGGTGATGAAGTAATTATACCAGCATATACCTATTCCGCTACCGCATTAAGCGTCCTTCATTGTGGTGCTACACCAGTTATGGTAGACGTTCTGGAAGATTTCACTATAGATCCGGTTAAATTGAAAGCAGCCATTACTCCACGTACAAAAGTGGTGATGCCAGTTGACTTTGCCGGATTGATGTGTAACTACGAGGCGATCAATGAGATTATAAAAGATGCAGATATCATTAAAATGTTTAGCCCGGATTCTGAAAAACAAAGTCAGTTGGGACGCATTCTCGTACTTTCTGATGCGGCGCACTCTATAGGAGCCAAGTTTAAAGGAATTCAATCGGGTTGTGCAACGGATATTACGATTTTCTCATTCCACGCAGTGAAAAATGTAACCACCGCAGAAGGTGGAATGATCTGTATCAATTTACCGGAAAGTTTTGACAACGCAGATGAGTATAAGTTGATGCGTCTTTGGTCGCTTAATGGACAAACAAAAGATGCGTTCACTAAATCTTTGGCGGGAGGCTGGAAATATGATATCCTATTCGCAGGCTTAAAAGTAAATATGCCTGATTTATGTGCAGCGATGGGACTAGGTCAAATTCGTATGTATCACCAGTTGATGGCAGAAAGAAATGCTATTGCAAAAAATTACGAGCAATTCTTTGCCGCCAGAGATTGGGCTTTCTGCCCGCTGCTGGAAGATGAACAACGGACTTCCTGTAATCATTTATACGCATTAAGAATCAAAGGCATTACAGAAGATCAACGTGATCAAATGATCGAATTTATAACTGGTCAGGGTGTAGCAGTAAATGTTCACTTTATTCCAATGCCTATGTTAACGGTGTTTAAAGAATTAGGGTATAGAATGGAGGATTATCCACAAGCCTACAAAAATTATTCAGCGGAAATCTCGCTCCCAATCTACCCTCAGCTAACAGAGGAAGAGGTAGCGTATATCTGTGCGGTTGTGGAACAAGCCTATAAAAATATCGCCTAGTGAAAAGAATCTTTGACATTTTTGTTTCTTTTTTAGGGATCATTATCTTGTCCCCGATATTCATTATTCTGATCATTATCATTAAATGTACCTCCAAAGGTGGTGCATTCTACAGGCAAATTAGAGTGGGGCAGCATAATCAGGACTTCGGATTGCTCAAATTCAGATCTATGTATGTGGATTCGGATAAAATGGGCTTGCTGACGGTCGGAAATCAGGATCGTAGAATCACGCCGATAGGAGTAACGATCAGGAAATTTAAATTAGACGAATTACCTCAATTATTTAATGTTCTTTTTGGTCAGATGAGCCTGGTTGGACCTCGCCCGGAGGTCAGAAAGTACGTAAATCTATACAAAGGAGCTGAACTTAAAGTTTTGGATTTAAAACCCGGAATCACAGATTATGCCTCCATTAAATATAGGAATGAGAATGATATTCTTCAACATCAGGGAGACCCTGAAAAATATTATATAGAGGTGATTATGCCCGATAAAATCCGTATGAATTTAAGTTCTTATGAGATGACAAAATCGGTAAGCGGTTCGATTAAAATTATTATTTTAACCATCAGAGCCGTTTTTTTTAGCAAATAATTATCAGCACACACAAGGACTCAGCAAGTATTTATTCGTTATCCATTTGGGTTTAATATAAGCTGGAGTTGAAAAATAATTAGATAGTAGCATGAAAAAAGCATTAATAACAGGTATTACCGGACAAGATGGAGCATACCTTGCAGATCTCTTATTGAAAAAAGGATACGAGGTTCACGGGATTAAACGGAGAAGTTCATTATTCAATACCGATAGGATTGATCATTTATATCAAGACCCTCATGAGGAAAATGTTCGCTTTAAACTTCATTATGGAGATTTAAGTGACTCCACGAATTTAATTCGTATTGTTCAGGAAGTGCAGCCGGATGAAATTTATAACCTGGGTGCAATGAGCCATGTTAAAGTTAGTTTTGATACCCCTGAATATACTGCTAACGCTGATGGAATAGGTACACTACGTATTCTTGAGGCCGTGAGGATCTTAGGATTGGCACAAAAGACAAGAATTTATCAAGCCTCTACCTCCGAATTATACGGACTTGTACAGGCCGTTCCGCAATCAGAAACAACACCTTTTTATCCGAGATCGCCTTATGCAGTAGCCAAAATGTATGCCTACTGGATTACGGTTAACTATAGAGAAGCCTATCAAATGTATGCTTGTAATGGTATTTTATTTAACCATGAGAGCCCGCTTAGAGGGGAAACCTTCGTTACCAGGAAAATTACACGCGCGGTTTCTAAGATCGCATTAGGGCTTCAGGATAAATTGTTCCTGGGTAACCTCGACGCAAAGAGAGATTGGGGCCATGCCAAGGATTACGTAGAAGCCATGTGGTTAATCTTACAGCAGGATGTTCCTGAAGATTATGTAATCGCTACTGGAGTAACAACTACAGTGAGAGACTTTGTGAAAATGTCATTCGCTGAAGTAGGCATCGAACTGGAATTTAAAGGAGAAGGAGTAGAAGAGAAAGCTTTTGTGAAAAGTAATACTTCGGCTTTTTATGTGGAGATAGGAAAAGAGGTCGTTTCTGTAGATCCGGCATATTTCCGCCCAACGGAAGTTGATTTGCTAATAGGTGATCCTACTAAATCCAATACAAAACTGGGTTGGAAACCTAAATATGATTTACCTGCCCTGGTCAAAGAAATGATGGAATCTGATTTAGATCACTTCCGCAAAGAGGTCATGTTGAAAGAAGCAGGATATAAAGTGAAAAATCAATTTGAATAGTTTAAATCAATATTCACCTGAATTTTTTCGATTAATATTCGATGTTGAATCGCATTACTTATACTTTCTAAACTTTATCAATGTGTAAGAAAAGGCACTCATTATTTTTTTGGTTTAATTATTGTTATTTTTGGAAGAACGCATTAATTGGGCTCTATGTTTACTAAACTTGAAATTGTATCTCGCTGGATAATTTTTACTATAGATATCTGTTTAAGTCTACTTGCATTGCTATTTGCTGTAATTCTGCAGCACAATTTTATGATTGATAAAATTAACTTTATAGGATTTTATAAATCAGTACTATTAGTAATTGCAGTGAATACTTTGGTATTCTATAGTGTCAAAACTTTTTCAGGAATTGTAAGGTATACCTCTGCTCAGGATTCTTTTAGGATTTTATTCTCTGTGATCCTAAGTTCACTGATCATATTCTTTACTAATGCAGTAATCATCGTAACGACCGGTTCTTCTGTAGTGAGCAATGTCGCAATTGTCATTTATACATTGTTTAGTTTTTTAATGCTGATTACCTATAGAATCATCGTTAAATACTTCTTTATGTACCTTAAAAATGCGAAACTGGATAAAATCAGGGTCATCATTTATGGCGCTGGAGAGGCTGGAGTAGCAACAAAAAGAACTTTTGATCACGATGTGAAAGTAAATAAAACAATCATTGCCTTTGTAGATGATGATTTACGAAAAGTTGGGAAAACGATAGACGGGGTGAAAATTCTAGACGCTTCTGAACTTGAACACTTGATCGTTAAGCATGAAGTAGACGAAATCATCTTTGCCTCTTACACGATTCCTTCCGATAGAAAAAATCAGGTGGTTGACGTGTGTTTAGCACATAGTGTCAAAATTCTAAACATCCCTTCTCCGGATGTCTGGGCAAGAGGTCAGGTTACCACAGCCCAAATACAGAATTTAAATATCGAAGATCTTTTGAACAGGAAGACCATTGAAATCGATATTGATGGGATCCAACGTCAACTTAAAGATAAGCGAATATTGATCACTGGTGCCGCAGGCTCCATAGGAAGTGAAGTGGTAAGACAACTCTTGAAATTTGAGACTGGATTGATCATTTTATGTGATCAAAGTGAAACCGCTTTACACAACATCTACCTCGAATTAGAAGAAACGAATGCAAATACCAATTTCCATGCTTTTATTGGAGATGTAAAGGATGAGAAGAGAATGGAATTTCTTTTCGAAACCTATAAGCCGCACTATGTATACCATGCAGCAGCATATAAACATGTGCCCCTAATGGAAGACAATCCTGCAGAAGCTATTAAGACAAATGTAATGGGAACCAAAATGATTGCTGATAAATCAGTGAAACATGGTGTTCAGAAATTTGTAATGATTTCTACGGATAAAGCCGTAAACCCAACCAATGTGATGGGGGCCTCCAAAAGAATTGCAGAGATTTATGTACAATCACTAAATAATTCCTTGCACAATACAGATTACATTTTTAGTAATGGCTTAAGTTATATCAATGAACTGAAAGTTAAGCCGATTACGAAATTTATAACCACCAGATTTGGAAACGTATTGGGATCTAATGGATCTGTAATTCCTCGCTTTAAACAACAAATTGAAAAGGGAGGTCCGTTAACCGTAACACACCCGGAAATTACCCGCTATTTCATGACCATTCCTGAAGCCTGCAGATTGGTATTAGAGGCCGGATGTATGGGAAAAGGAGGGGAGATCTTCGTGTTTGATATGGGTAAATCTGTTAAAATTGTGGAACTGGCCAAAAAGATGATCCGACTTGCCGGTTTAGTGCCTAATAAAGACATTATGATCGTATACTCCGGTTTGCGTCCTGGAGAGAAGTTATTTGAAGAGTTATTGAATGATAGTGAAAACACAATGCCTACTTATCATGAGAAAATAATGATAGGACAGGTTCGTGAATACGATTTCACTAATATAGAAATTCAAATGTCTCAATTGTTCAAATACGCATTATCTGACCATTCTACCAAGGTAGTGGAGCAGATGAAAATCATTGTCCCTGAATTTAAAAGTAAAAATTCTATATTTGAAGAGCTGGATGTAGAACGTTCAGAGCTATCTGAAAACGCTCATTGATATACTGTACCCTATGAATTTTAATATGAAATACTTCTTCTGGATAGGAGTTTTGGTGTTTTTTTGCCTAAACACTAAGGCCCAAACACCTAACGTAAACATCCCTTATTCTTATCCCTTTTATCAAAAATTGAATAAATCCGTTTATGATGTAAATAGCCGATCGCATTCTTCTATTAAAGGATATTATGCAGACGATTCTTTATTGGTTCGTCGTTATGATGAATTGATGAAAATGGGTACAGATTCCTTAAACCGTAGATCCTGGGTAAGAAGAAAAGTCACAGAAGAACACCTCCTTAATTTTAAAGGAGAAGATTATGAAGTGTATGCTGATTTTTTACCCGATTTCCAGATAGGAAGAGAGTTTAATCAAGGTAAAACAACCTGGTTGAACACCAGAGGCTATCAAATCGGTGGTAAAGTAGGGGAGAAATTCTCTTTTTATACCAATGGTTTTGAAAATCAAGGCGAATTTGCCAGATACATAGACGATTTTATCAATACAAATAAAGTAGTGCCAAGTCAGATGGCTGGCGATATTAAATTAAATAAGCCGGTTAAAGATTGGGCATATGTAACAGCCTTGCTTTCTTATACGCCAAATAAGCACTTGAATTTCGCATTGGGATATGATAAGAACTTTATTGGTGATGGATATCGTTCCATGCTACTTTCCGATGTTGCAGCAAATTATTCCTTCTTAAGGATTAGAGCAAGTTTAGGGAATGTACAATATCAAACTATTTTCGGTTACATGTTAGATCCCGGTGCACCGAAACTAACTACAGACAGACGTCTGGGCGACCGTGGTAAATGGGCTGCAATGCACTATATAGATTGGAATGCGACTAAAAGATTCTCCATCGGATTTTTCCAGGCAGTTACCTGGGCTGATGCCGAAGTGGAGGGGAAACGTGGTTTTGATTTTAATTATGTTCATCCTTTTATTTTCCTTCGCCCAGTTGAAGGCGCAAATGTGAACTCTCCTGATAAAATGCGTTTAGGTATCAATACTAAATACGAAATTCTGGATAAAACCACTGTGTACGGTCAGTTTATGTTTGATGAATTTGTGGCCAAAGAGGTGTTTAGTGGAAAAGGATTCTGGGCTAATAAATGGGCACTACAAATCGGTGTCAGAGGATCTGACTTATTGAATGTAGAAGGCTTAAATTATCTGGCAGAATTTAATACAGCCAGACCATATACTTATGCTCATTTTGACAGAGTTTCTAATTATGGCGCATCTAACCAACCACTCGCACACCCACTAGGTGCAAACTTTAAAGAAGTATTGGGAATCATGAACTATTCTTATAAAAGATTTGATTTTCAAGGGCAGCTGATGTACGCGAGATATGGTTTGGATCCGGAAGGATCAAACTATGGCAAGGATATTTTTAAATCTTACAATACCAGACAATCTGATTATGGCAACTATGTCGGTCAGGGCATCAAAACCGACCTATACTTCGCCGAAGGCCGGGTAGCATTCCTTTTAAATCCAAAATATAACCTCCGCCTGGAAGTTGGAGGAGTGTATAGAAAGGAAAGTAATACTCTGGGCAATAAGAATACGGGCTTAATTACTTTCGGATTAAGAAGCACCTTCAGAAATCTATATCAGGATATGTAAGCATCCTATTCCAAAAACGACTAAAAAAGCCCAGTTTCATGCGATATTGGGCTTTTTTTATTTCTACACCCTTACTATTTAGGGAATTAATTTGTTACTTTTGGACATTAATTGCTCTCAATGCTAAAAAATCTCAACTTAAGTCAAGCTTTTTCTCAAAGCTTCGCTGCTGTTGGCAAAAGAAATTCTGCCATCTTTTTACCGAAGGGGGATCCTTTAAGATCCATCCCCCTTACTGGAGCGGAACTCCATGAAAGAGCCGTAGAAATGGCCCATCGTATCCTGGGAAATACACAAGTATTAAAGCATCCTAGCCGACCAGTCTTATTGGCGATGTCTCCGGGATTAGATTTTATCATCGCTTTCATCGCAAGTCTGTATGCAGGTGTTACCATCGTACCAATTCCAATTTCAAGGAATAAATTGCAGGAAGAAAGAATCAGAAATATCATCAGTGATTGTAATGCTGAAGAGGTACTCTGTGATGAGAGTGGATATGAAGCTTTAAAAGGCTTCTTGAATTTCCCGCCATTTAAGCTGTATCGAATAACAGGTGATCAGGATACCATTGCTGAGAGAAATATGGAACTGCCTGGATTTTCCAGTACGCTTGATGATCCAGCCTATATACAGTATACCTCCGGATCATTTCAAAAGCCAAAAGGAATTCTACTTTCACATGCCAATGTATTGCATAACCTGAACCTGGTAGGTCTGGTATGTGGTTTCAATGAAGAAATGGTTACAGGGAGCTGGCTCCCTCATTATCATGATATGGGGCTGGGGACTATTTTAGTAAGCTTGATACACGGATCTACGATTGTTCTGATGTCTCCGCTGGCATTTATTCAAAGACCGGTAAGATGGCTTAAAATGATTTCTGATTACAAAGTAGTATTGAGCGGAGCGCCCGCTTTTGCCTATAACCTTTGCTGTAACAGAATCTCAGCAGATGAAATCCTTGATCTGGACTTGTCTAGCTGGAAACAGGCATTTCTTGGCTCCGAAATCGTGCGCAAAAAAGTAATCGACTCTTTTTATGATAAGTTTTCGGCAACTGGCCTTTCTTCAAATTCACTCTTTGCCTGTTATGGTATGGCCGAAGCTAACTTTTTCATTGCAGGAGAACGGTCATTTGGAGAAGATGTAGAAGAAAAGGACGAAGAATTAATAGCGCCATGTTACTTGAGTGAAATCGTTAAAAAGTCGATCATCGTAGTTGATTTCCATACCAAAAAACAATTGCCGGATGGGGAGAAAGGAGAGATCTGGGTACAGTCAGACTCATTGGCAAAAGGCTATATTTTATCCCCAACAGATCATCTCATCCCTGTAAACTCAACTGAATTTACACAAATCTGTGATGGGAAAACCGGGCAATGGTTCAAAACCGGGGATTTAGGTTACCTAAATGGCGATAAACTATATGTGCTTGGCCGACAAAAGGACACCATTAAAGTAAATGGCCTGAATATTTCTGCTGCAGATGTCGAATGGTACGCCGGAGAAGTCAACTCTAATCTGAATCCTTTAGCTGCTGCAGCTTTTAGGGTAAGCGAAGAAGAGGATGGCAGAGCCTGCCTGTTGATTGAAACATTTTCATCAATTCCGATGAATATCGAGGAAATCAAATCACAGATACGGTCGAAAATGATCTCTAATTTTTCATTGGATTTAGAACATATTCTGATCTTAAAAAGTGGTACCTTGGATCGTACATCTAGTGGGAAGATAAGGCGTTACGCCATCGGTCAGGATTTTAATATTCATACTTACGGAAAAAATATCCTGGCTTAGGTCAACTAGATAACGCTGCTTTTTAAGCAAATCATAAGGGGTTCTTAATAATACTGACTGAACGTTTTAATTCTAAAAACATGAACAGTACTTCTGAAAAGATAATAATACCGGAACATTCTCATCCGGGCTTTAGCTATGTATACGATATAGAGGTGGCCAATGAGGTAAATAAAAATAGTGATTTTGCACCTCCTCATATGGAAAAGTACCTGCTCGATTTGCAGGCTGCCAGCGGTAGAGACTTTTCTAACCTGATCCGGGTTTCAGGCAATGCGCTCTTCTTCATGACTGGAAACAAACACATCCAGCTCCGAAAAAAAGTAATGAATACACTAGGGAAGGGGCAGATTAAAGAATGGATCCCGGTTTTTGACCTGGCGATCGATGCGGCAATCCTTAATTTGAAGGATGCAGTAAACCCAGATATCGTAGCAGATTTTACCTATCCTTTATTTCTGGAAACTACCCAGCGCGTGCTGGGAATGAGACCACAGGATCCGGAAAGATTTGACCATTGGACACAACAACTACAGACTTTGCTCCAGCCGCTGCTTCCTTTAAGACAATTGATTAAAATGGAAGCCGGTTTTGGTGATTTGTTAAACCAAATGCGCGAAAGAGACACGCGTGCTAATGAAGAAAGCCCAGTATCACTACTTACCGAGCTGATGGATTTTAAGATGGATGGTTATACCCAGGATGATGTACTTGCGACAATCCTGGTGCTTTATGGTGCTTCTATTAATATCTCCCAGACGATGGCCAATGTGGTTTGGCATTTGCTATCTGCACCCGAAGCCATTCGCAGATGTGCGGCCGATCCGCTATGGGTATCTAATAACCTGGAATATCTTATAAAGATCGGCGCTTCTCCAAGATATATCCACTCCATATCATTGACAAATAAAACAGTTGGTAGTCAGGAATTCAGTAAAGGCGACAACGTGTTGATCGACCTGCTGGAAGTCCATGCAGTAGGCTGCCCATTTGCAAAAGAGAAAAATTGGACTAAAGAAGAACTCGCAGATGATGCACACATCGCATTTGGGAAAGGGATTCACTTTTGTGTAGGTGCTTTTCACAGTAGAGTTCTTATAGAACGTGCCATTCCTAAACTATTCGCCAATTTTCCTGAAATCAACAAACTCAGTGATGTGCCAGATGTGAGTGACCAAAAACAAACAGTAATCCTAAATACCTTAAAAGTTAGCCTAAATCAATTATAATATGCCAGAATTAAACAACACAGAGATTATTGAATTATTAAGAGCAAAGATAGCTGACCATGTGAAAATTGAAATAGATCAGGTAGACCCAGCTAGAAATCTGGATGAAATCGGACTGAGTTCATTACAAGCAGTGATCATCTCCGGAGAATTGGAAGATGTACTGGAAGTTGAAATTGATCCGATGATTATGTTTGAAAATAAAACTATCAATGAAGTAGCGGAAAAAATTATGCAGCTGACCAATGGATAAGTATTTTATCGGCTTATCCACCTCAGGTCATGATCCAGCTTTTAGTGTGGTGAACAGTAAAGGTAATGTCGTGTTCGCGGAAGCGACAGAGCGCTTTGTACAGCAGAAAAGAGCCTGGGGGATAGATGCAGACCACCCTGAACACATCAGGAGCATACTGCCAGACTTGATCAGTCCCGGTGCGGAGATTCTGATGTCCAGAAGCTGGCTTAAAGCAAAAAAGAGTTTGCCAATTGATATTGCGGGGGGACTACTCGTGGAGTCCTCCTCTGCAAAATGGTTGGTGTCTTTACAAGATAAGGTTTTTGCAAATTCAGGCGAAAATTTAAGAGAATACCTGCTATTGAAGGAGAACAACGCTGTGGAGGGCTTTGACCATCACCTTTGTCATGCAGTAAATGCATGTTATAGTACTGATTTAAATTCGGGATTATGCCTGGTTATTGACGGGGAAGGGGAGGTTGGAGCAGTTAGCCTTTACCGGTTAAAAGACCGAATGCTACAGCGGATTTGGCGCTCCTGGGGACCTGGCAGTTTGGGGAGCTATTACGGATGGCTAACAAAAATCTGCGGTTTCGACACCCGTAGGGGTGAAGAATGGAAAGTAATGGGATTAGCAGCCTTTGGAAAACCCCTTGAGTTTATCGTTGAAACTTTAAAAAACCTGATAGAAGTAAAGGAAGGGCGGTTATTGTTTGCTTCGGAAGCACAAATGCGTAATGTAATCGATCAAATAAAACCCTTTTATAGAAAACCAGGGGAAGAACTGATGATGGCTGCCGACTTAGCCGCCAGTGGACAAGCGGCATACGCTTATTTTGCCGATCAGATCTTATCACATTGTGAAAGTTATGGGGAAGAAAATTTAATCCTATCTGGTGGCTGTGCATTGAATTCTTCCTACAATGGCAGCATTGTCGGAAGGTTCTCATTTTTGAATATCCATGTGCCGGCGGCTCCTGCCGATGATGGGAATGCATTAGGTGCGGCATTATTAAGCTGGATGAAAGCAAATCAAACAAGCAGAATTCCTTATCATAATGGATCAGCATATCTAGGTAGGCAAGTAAAAACAGATGCCAAAATTATAAGTACCCTAAGCAAATATGGCGCTTCTTTAAAAGTCACAGACTTGAAAGCAGAGCGTGCTAAAATTATTGCAAAGAAACTCTATGAAGGAAAAATCATTGGAGTAATGCAAGGTGCCGCTGAATTTGGGCCACGTGCTTTAGGCAATAGGTCTATTCTCGCAGATCCAAGAGGAGCGAAGACCAAAGATTACATTAACAATGAGATCAAAGGCAGAGAATCTTATCGCCCATTTGCTCCAATTGTATTTGAACATCAGGTAGCAGATTATTTTCAGAAAGCACATCGTTCACCCTATATGTCCTTTACACTTCCATGGAAATCAGTAATGAGAACAATAGTTCCGGCTGTAGTCCATGAGGATGGAACCGGAAGACTGCAAACGATAAATGAAAGAGAGAATCCATGGATGAGCGAATTATTAACTGAGTTTGGCGAATTGACTGGAGTCCCTGTTTTGTTAAACACAAGTTTCAATGTGATGGGGAAACCAATCGTAAATTCCTTGGACGACGCGCTTGTAGTATTGCTCAACTCTGGCCTTGATGCCATTTTATATGATACTATTCTGGTCGAGAAATAAAACGATAACATGCTATTCCAATCCATAAAGTTCATATTCATTTTTTTTCCAGTTACACTGGCCATTTTTCTGCTACTCAACAAGCAGTATCCAAAACTGGCCTCAGCCCTGCTGATTCTGGCATCGCTGTTATTCTGTGGATATAATGATTTTAGAGCGGTTATTGTCTTAATTGGATCGGCTGTTGTTAATTACCTTTTCGCCTTTATTATTGACAAAAGTAAAGAGGGTTCGCGATTGAAAACGCTCTACCTGGTTACTGGTGTTTTTCTAAATTTCTATGCCCTTTTCTGGTACAAATTCTTTTCAGCAAGTACTCAGCATACCGTACTGAGCAACGACAGTCAAACCAACTTAATCCTGGAATTTGGCATCCCTCTAGGCTTATCTTTTTATACCCTGTACCAGATTTCATTACTTGTCGATATCTACACTAAAAAAGCAAAGCTTTATGATTTTAAAAGCTATTTGTTATCAGTAAGTATGTTCGCTCATTTGCCGGCCGGGCCAATCCTAAGGTATAAAACCTCAATTAAGCAATTTGCTGAACTGGGGATGAAAAACATCACAGAACATAGCATTGCATTGGGAATGAGTTTGTTTACTTTCGGTTTGTTCAAAAAAACCTTGCTGGCCGACCCGATGTCCATGTTTACGACTCAAATGTTTACCAGTATCAACTCCGGTGGGCATTTTACAATCTTAGAATCATTAGCTACAGTTTGGGCTTTCCTTCTTCAGCTATACTTTGACTTTTCTGCCTATTCCGACATGGCCATTGGGCTGGGACTTTGCTTTGGACTAAAATTTCCGGTGAATTTTAACTCGCCCCTTAAAGCGATTTCCTTTACGGATTATGTGGCAAGATGGCATATCTCCCTGATTGCATTTAATCGGGACTATATCTTTGTTCCAGTGTCCAAGCTAATGTTAAAACTTTTAAAAGGAAATTCGCCCTCTAAATATTACCTGGCTGGAATTGTGGCCACAATGGTCGTCTATATTTCTATAGGCTTCTGGCACTCGCCATCCCTGCAATTCTTATTCTCCGGTGTATTGATCGGTCTGATTCTGACACTAAGCCAACTCATCATGATGGTATTGGGAAAGTGGTTCCCATTGAAGCTAAAGATGGGGCCTGTTGGGACGAGATTGAACCAGATAAAAGTGCTGCTCACCGCTGGTATTGCCGGTAGCTTATTGATGCTAAAAGACCTTCCTTCCTTCTGGTCACTGCTGGCTGGCTTTGGGAGATTAGATCTGAATACTAACAGAGGACTGTGGTTTTATTTGAATCAGTCTGTCGGTAACAATGATTTTTTTTCTATGATAAAAAAACCGATTTACCTGTTTGGTTATGAGGAATTTATGTTGCCCTTCCCTATTTTTATCCTTATATGTTCTGTATTTGCACTAAGAGGACCTAACAGCATGGAAATTTTTGGATTAAAAGCACACAGCGGTAGTAAATGGAGTCAACGGATCAGTTGGAAACCTACTTTAACTTTTGGGCTGGTTACCGGCTTTTTATTAGCACTTTATTTGATCATCAAAATGGACAATAGAGTATACCAGGATTTTCTTTATGGACAATTTTAAGCTTTTGATGTTGAACTGGCGGAAACATCGCTTCTTAAGAGGGGTTGTGATGGCTATGGCACTGTTTCTTTGTGTAATTGGTTTATTGAATTATTTCACGGATCCGTACTGGTACAAGGAAAATCGGACCAGGAACTTCAACTATTACCCCATAAACGAAGTGGTGAATGTGATCCCAGTGATGAATGTGTTCAGGCTTTATGCTAAAGGACCGGAAGTGAAGTATAGTATAATCGGTACTTCCCATATACTTCGTGGCGTATCCGATGCGGATCAGCCCGCTCTTGAAAAGATCGCCGTTTCGGCAATGGATATCAGCGAAAGTACCGAAGTGCTGAAAAAGATTTTATCAGAAGCCACAGTCCCGAAAACAATCTTTATCGAAGTTTGTGGCATTAATAATGAAGCAAATATTAGAGATGGTAGCTTTTACACTAAGGTGTTTAGTCTAAGAACGACCATATTTTCCTTAAGAACGATTAAGTACAACCTATTTAATCAAGACCATAACATAAGGATACTTAAGCAACCAAAAAATCCGGATACGCTAAAATCCTTAGTGGAACTGAATGGCGAAATTATACCCTTGCGACCAATTACAAATGAAGAGATCCGCATGATGGATGAAATGTGGATGGTAAATCATCAGCTTAAAAATAACCTGCAGCATAAGGTGGTTTTTTTCATATCACCATTGCCAAAGGAAACAATGGAAGAGGAAAAATATAAACTGATCAATCAACAGGTTTCGAAACAAATGCAGGGATTAGTGGACTCCATGCAACTCCGAAGTCATCGCCTCAAATTCGGATTTATAAACCTGGCAGACACCAAAATTGGGAACGAATACCAGTTTCGTAATGGGAATTTTTATAAAGGATGGTATGATGGAACCCATTTTAAACCCATCATCGGAACACAGGTAGTCCAATATTTGATCGATCATGCTAAATAGCTGATCTCCTTTCTCCTATTCTTATCATTTTTGATATTCCCCTTTTTTTTTAGAAAATAAACCCTACTTTTGCGTTTAATTAGATTTCTTCTAAATAACGAACAGGGATTAACTCGTTATTTTTCAATTATTAACAAGGGATGCGGGGTAGTGACTATTTTCTTTTTTTACTTTTTTGTCTGATCAGTTTCACGGTGGTTTTACCGGCTCAGGCGCAACAAAAAAATCAAAAAAGCAATTCTTCTAAAAAGGATACAGTAAACAAGAAAGTCGACAGTCTAAAGACAAAACAAGTCTCCCTGGATGAAGTAGTCATCACGGCCAAAGAATCGAAAGGATTAAGTACCTCTTCGATTATCGATCGTAAGGCCATGCAGCATTTACAACCTTCTAGCTTCAGCGATTTATTGTCGCTATTACCCGGTGGAAGGACCTTGGATCCAAACTTGAAAACAGCCAACCTGATCGGCTTAAGACAAACAGGTACTCCAAGCACAGATTACGATATTTCTTCCTTAGGAACCTCATTTCTGATTGATGGTGCGCCCATTAGTACCCGTGCAAACATGCAATATACAGGAGGTTTAATGGCACAGGGTGATGTCAATACCAAAAGAGACATTACCGGAAAAGGCCTGGATATGCGTACCCTCTCTACCGACCAGATCGAAAGAGTGGAAATCATTAGAGGGATCCCTTCTGTAGAATATGGCGACATTACCAGTGGCGTCGTGAAAATCACCCGTAAACAGGGAGAAAGTGGTGTGGAAGCAAGGTTTAAAGCCGATGGTTTCAGTAAACTGGCCTATGTTGGAAAAGGTTTCGCCTTCCCGGAGAAGAAAATGTTCCTGAATGTAGACTTCGATTTCCTGAACGCCAAGTCAGATCCCACCAATAGTTTCGAAAATTTTAAAAGAGTAAATACCTCCATCCGCCTCAACAAGCTTTGGGAAAATAATACAAGAGATATCGATTTTAGGAGTAACCTGGATTATGGGACTTCTTTTGATAACCAACGAGTGGATCCTGATGTGGATGTATTGGGTGTAGATAAATATAAATCTGAATACAATAGACTGGCATTTAGCAATAGCCTGAAAATAGATTTTCATCAGCAACGCTTCCTGAAATCAATTCAGGTAAACTCCTCATTGAGCATGCAGCGTGATCAAATCAATCAAACAAAGCGTGTACAGGCAGGGGCAGCATCGATATTAAACCCCTATACGGAACCGGGGGTATACAATGTTGGTTTCCTACCACCAAATTATACCGCACACCTGCTGGTAGATGGTAAACCAGTAGATGCTTTCCTAAAAGCAATGGCAAACCTGGGTTTTAAATCTGGAAAAATCAACCATGCAATTCTGATAGGTACAGAAGCCAACTACAGTAAAAACCTGGGCCGCGGACAAGTCTTCGACCCTTATTTTCCACCTGCAATAGGCATGACAACCAGACCAAGAGCTTACAAAGATATTCCAGCTACAAAAGACCTGTCGTTTTTCGCAGAGGACCGCATCGATTTTAAAGCAGGAGCGCATAAGTTTGAAGTAGTAGCAGGAGCGAGGGCAATGATGATGGCCGGTCTTTCGGCAGTAGATCCTCGTGCTAATGCACACTGGACCTTGCCAAAGATCAATATCGGTACACAACAATTGCAGATCGAATTAGGCGCCGGAATTGGTTGGCAGAGTAAATTTCCGGTAATCGCTCAACTCTATCCGGACTATACATATATAGATCTGGAACAGCTCAATTACTACCACAATAATCCGGAATATAGAACGGCCAATGTGAAAACCTATAAATTCCTGGTAGAGAATGCAAACCTGCAACCCGCAAGAAATAAGAAATGGGAGCTGAAAGCAGATTTCTCTATGAACAGAAACAGGCTAAGTATTACCTATTTTAAAGAATCGATGTCCAATGCCTTTAGAAATGGCTCGGAGTTGGCGTTTATGGATTATAAAAGATACAATGCTTCTGGTCTGGATCCAGATAAAATAACTGCTGCACCGGATATCAATGACCTTCCTTATGAAGATTGGAGATGGATGCAATTATTGAGCTTGGTACAAAACGGGAGTGCTTTGTATAAAGAAGGAATTGAATACCGTTATTCGAGTCCAAGGATCAATAATATCAATACAAGAATTACCATAGATGGCGCCTGGTTCAAGTCGGTTTACGAGAACAGTTTGCCTGTTTATAAAACAAAAAGACTGATCATTGACGACAAGGAGCTAACCTACGCAGGGCTTTACCCTGATAATGATGGTTACATCAGATCGCAATTGAATACTAATGCAACTATAGATACCTATTTGCCAAAAATCGGATTGGAGTTTTCTACTTCCATCCAAAGCAGGTGGTTTTCTAGTGCACAGAACGCCAGAAAAAGTGGTACGCCATCAGAGTATGTAGATATAAATGGTATTACCCGCCCTTATACTGAAGCCGATAAATCGGATAAATACCTACAATGGCTAAACACGAATTATTCAGAAGAGCTGTTTGTGAAAAACACGATCCCATTGGATGTGAACGTCAATTTTAAAGTAGTCAAAAACTTTAAAGACAAAATTCGTGTGGGCATGTTCGTGAATAGGATTTTTAACTATGCACCGGACTATAAGGTGAACGGTTTTACGATCAGAAGGTCTGGATTTAACAGCCCTTATTTTGGAATGGAATTGAACTTTAATTTATAATAAAAGAGATGATGAAGATGACTTTACGTAGTTTATGGATCCCCTTATGTGCATTATTGTTGCTTGGTGCTTGTAAGAAAGACAGCACTTTGCAATTGAAACAAGTGGCCTTAACCTTAACATTGGAAAGCCCTGAAGGCCTTACAGATGCTAAACTGTCTGATGTAAAAGTGACTTTTAGAGAAATAAATACAGGTAAAGAAACAGTAAGTACCAATGTAGTGAATCAAAAATTAGACATTACATTGAGCGAAGGTTCTTATGATGTGAGCCTGGAAGGTAAAGCGGAATATTTGCTGGATGGTAAAACTGCCAGCAGAAGAGTAGCTGGCCTGAAGCAAGGAATGGTCCTTACAGGAACACAAGCTGCGGAGAAATTAACGCTGTTTATCGGACAGGAAGGTTCAGGCTTTGTGATCCAGGAGATCTTCTTCACCGGAACATTAACAGCCGAAAGCAAGCAATATACAGGAGATAAGTACTTTGTAATCTATAACAATTCCGCAGAAACATTATATGCAGATGGTTTGGTCATTGCACAGTCGGCATTTTTAACAACGGATAAAAGAAACTATACCCCGGATGTAATGTCACAGGCAGTAGCCGTAGCAGGAGTGATCAGGATTCCTGGATCTGGAAAAGACCACCCGGTATTGCCAGGTAAATCCATTTTAATCGCTGATGATGGAATCAACCATAAAGAGTTTAACCCGGCTTCTATAGACCTGAGAAAAGCAGATTTTGAGATCTTCAATCAAAATATGGATGATATCGACAATCCTCAGGTAACCAATATGGAAAATACTTATGATAAAATGGTTTTCCATAACAGAGGTTTTACCAGCTACGTTTTAGCCCGTTTCCCAAATGGTACGGACGACTTTTTGACCAACCAACAATATAACTACGAATACAGCCTGATCGTAAATGGGATTGTTTATCCAATGGATCAGCAAGAATATAAAATTCCAAATGCCTGGATCATCGATGCGGTAAACCTAAGTGTACAGGCTTCCTTCCAATGGATCGTAACAGACCCTTCTTTGGATATGGGATGGACTTTCTGCGGTAAACTGGCCAATGATAAAACTAGATATGGTAAAAGTGTAAGACGTAAAACGCTTTCTACTACAGCTGAGGGTAGGGTAATTCTTAAAGATACCAATAACTCCAGCCTTGATTTTGATGCGGAAGCGAAACCTTCCTTAATGCAATAAATATAATGTTGAAGCAAATAAAGGTTCTTATAGTAATCATGATCACTGGCATAGGTTTTTCCCATGCCAGTGATACCACCAGGCTAGATAGTACCCAGGTTAAAAAGCTGGATAGCCTTGCCTTACTACAGAAGCTGAAAGAACATTACAGTCCGATTTCCAGCTTTACCGATGGCTTTTATAGCAATCCGGCAATGAAATACCATTCCCGCAACTATGCTTTAACCGAGTTCAATCTCGGTTATAATGAGAATAAACAGGGAAGGTATCAGTTACAACAGGGGGATGGCGGACAACGCTTTGGCTTCGATACAAAAGCATTTTTGAAGCATAAAGACAAAGATGCACTCTGGGGTTCAGCAGGCTATTCCAATGGGAAAAGAAAAAACGTGATGTGGAATGAAAGTTCCGATTACGCCATTGTAGCCCCTTATGTAATGGCCGATACCGTTGGTGGTGACCTTTCTTATGAAGAATATTCATTTAGTGGCGGATATGGCATCCAACTCGGTAAAACGATGCTTGGAATCTCCGGAAAATATAGAGCCTTGCTCGAATATAGAGATATCGATCCAAGACCCAAAAATGTAGTGTCTGATCTGGAGTTTGAATTTGGTGCCGCACGCGCCCTAAATCAGAAATATCAATTGTCCTTCGGACTTTCCGCCAGAAAGTATACTCAGGAGAACTTAGTTAAGTTTTATAGCCTGGTAGGTGCGCCACTGGTTTATCACATGACGGGTTTGGGAACAGACAATAAACTGATTGCGGGTAATAAAACAAATACCTATTATAATGGTGGTGGATATGGTCTTCAACTGCAATTGGCACCAAAAGATAAGATTGGCTTATTTACCAATCTGGAATATCGGAACTTCTCATTTGAAAAAACGATTCTCGATTTGCAGGCATTGCCCGTATCAGAACTTAAATCTAAACTCTGGAAAGGGGAACTGGCTTACCTACTGGGGGATCAGGAACGTCAATATGGTTTGAAATTGGCTGCGAGTAATGAACAAAGAAGCGGAATTGAAGCTAAATTCGACAACCGTGGACAAGACAATTATGTGCTGATTTCTAAGAATAAGAATTACCTGAATCAACAGTCTGATTTTCGCTTAACAGGGATCTATAATGTGCAAAATCAAAAAGCACTATCCTGGCAGGTATTAGCCGATATTGGTTATTCAGCAGATAAAACCGAGTACGTAGATCCCGCAAGAAGCATGGATTTTGCCGCCATCAGCGGAGGCTTAAATGTTGGAATAAGTAGTCAGATGGGAAAATCGCTGTTGCAAGCAAATGTGGGAGGAAGGCTTTCTAAAAATACCAATGCAACACGCTCATGGTCAGATTTAAAGACATCCAGCGAGGTTTACCGTATGCTGGAAAATAATTATGCCTACCACATTTCTGATTATCAACAGTTAAATTTGTCCGCAAGATGGAACTATCCACTAAAAAATGGATTGGGCATCTCACTAAAATCGACTTATAGCTACACAGCTTTCGATTCAAAATATAACGGAAATCAATTCCTGCTTACTGGAGGAGTTACTTTTTAAAAAATACAATGAACAGAATATTTATCATCCTTTCTTTTCTTTTGATCTTCGTGATCGGATCTGCATTTTATGCTGAAGATGAACAAGAAACACTCAGAGCGCAATACAGTAAACCAGTAAGTCAATGGCCAAAACCAACGATCGATAGCGGTGTAAATTGGACGGAAATGAGTTCCCTTCCTGCTATAGACAGCAATTACTTTGCAAAAATGGAAGAACCAAAAGTGATGTTGGGACAACTTCTGTTCTTTGATCCTTTGCTTTCTGGTTCCAATCAGGTTTCTTGTAGCAGTTGCCATGATCCCGAAATATCCTGGGGAGATAAACGCGCTGTAGCACTAGGAAATGATCATTTACAAGGCAACAGAAATACACCTTCCCTGCTCAATGTGGCAGAACGTAAAACAATGTTCTGGGACGGTAGAGCCGCTAACCTGGAAGAACAGGTAGATGGCCCGATTACTGCACACCATGAGATGAACATGAAACCTCAGGCTTTACCTAAGAAATTAGGGAAAATCAAAGGCTATAGAGAACTGTTTAAGAAAGCTTATGGACAAGAAAAGATCACTTATCCACAAATTGTGGAATCCCTGGGTGAATTTGAAAGAACCATCCGCAGCAGAAGAAGTCGCTTTGACCGATTCTTAGACGGAGAAACGAAAGTTTTAGACGATCAGGAATTACATGGATTGCACCTTTTCCGCACCAAAGCAAGGTGTATGAACTGTCACAATGGAAAATACCTGACGGATGAAGAGTTTCATAACATCGGCCTGACCTATTACAAACGCAAATATGAAGATTTAGGACGTCACCTCATCACCAAAAAACCGGAAGATGTAGGGAAATTCAGAACCCCTTCGCTTAGAGATGTGATGCATACAGGTCCATGGATGCACAATGGAATGTTCGATAGCATCACTGGTATTGTAAATATTTACAACAGCGGTATGCACATGATCGATCCAACGGAAGCACAAGCTAAAGCAGATCCGTTATTCCCGAAAACCGATCCGCTGTTAAAACCATTGAAATTAACCAATGGAGAGATCAAGGCAGTTGTTGCTTTTATGAATGCAATTACAGCAACTCAATATCACATGAGAAGACCAGAATTGCCAAGATAATTCGGCAATTCCTGGGATTTACCTTAAAAATATCAGCAGGGATCCGCTCGGATTTGTTGCAACCTATCTGGTATACAGACGATTCAATTAACTGGTCCGGAGCTTTTCTAAGCTCCGGAAAATCAGGAATAACCGCTACTAATTCTTGAAAATATCCAGGCAAAATGGGCCTTTAGGTAGGATTTTGCGTACTTTTGCGGTCTTTTTAACTTATGCCGATGATAGACAGCGCCAGGATTCTTGAAGTACTCAATGGCTCAGCAAGTGTGAATTTGCTGAAACTGAGGAACAGGGATATTGTGATAGAATTTCTTATCCATACTTTTATAAATGAGGGACCTACGGTTTCCTCTGATCATGTACATGCTTTGCTGGCTGATTTCCTGGAACTTAAACAGGTAGATAACGATGAAGAGAATGAAATTGAAAGCTTTGACTCTTATGAGGTAAAGGCCAGAAAATATGTAAGGAAATGGACGGATAGCGGTTTTTTAACCAATTATCAGGACGATCAGGGGGAGATCTTTTATGAGATTTCTGCACATTCCAGTAAAACCATCGACTGGTTAATGAGCCTTCAGAAAAAGGAATTTGTAGGAACAGAATCCCGTTTTAAAGATATTTTCAATCAATTGAAAGAATTGGTGGAGTTCACCAATGGAGATCGGGACAGTCGTCTGGCTATTTTAGAAGAGAAACGACTGGAAATTGAACACCAGATCGAACAGCTGCAAGCCGGTAAAAAGGTGAAGGTTTACCAGGATTATGAAGTAATTCCAAGGTATAATCAATTGAACCAGGCGGCAAAAGAACTGTTGTCGGACTTTAAAGAGGTAGAAGACAACTTCAAAAACATCACCAGACAGATTTATCAGAAACACGCCGAAGGAAGTTTAACCAAAGACCATATCCTGGAATTTACTTTCGACGCGCTGGATCAGATTAAAGACAGTCAGCAGGGGAAAAGTTTTTATGCCTTCTGGTCATTCTTATTAGATCCGATATTACAGGAAGAATGGACCATATTGAGTACCACCTTATTCGAAAGATTAGACGAAAGAGGGATTGTGGTTGGCGATTTCTTTTTGAAGAATATGAAGAAGTATCTCCATGCTTCAGGTCAGAAGGTGTATAAAGCAAATGATAAGATGGCGGAGAAACTTGGCCGTATCATTAGAGAATCTGAAGGTTCAAAAATTCAGGTCACACACCACATTATCCAGGAAATAAAAACCATGTTGATCGAAGTGGCTAAGCAGGAAAACCGACCGGACATCGGATTGGTATTAGAAGCTAACCTGGAAATCTATCCCTTTTTTGAGCAACGCTTAATGTTGGAACAACCAGAAGAGTTGCTGTATAAAATGCGACCTAAACTGGCCGATAAAGACATCCTCAGCTCTCGCCATCTTGGCAAATTATTCGGTCAGACAAAGATCGATAAAGAAGTGCTGCGGAAAAAAATCAGAACGGTATTGTCGGGAAGAGCCCGCGTTTCCCTGTTCGAAATTATTGAAGCAGATGGTGGAATTGCAGATGGCCTTCCGGAGCTGTTTGGCTACCTGTCCGTCGCCAAAGAATTTAAACATACCATCAATCCGGAAAATACACAACGAATTTTATTTGATGCTCAGGGACAAAAGTCAATCAATGTACCTGAAGTCATCATATTGAAACCATAATCAGCATCAAGCTTATAAACAATAGGTGATGTTGATGATGGCTTCATCAACCATAGAAACAATTTATTCTGATGAACAATGAGTAATTTTGAAGATAAAATAAAGCCTTATTCCAAGGCAATCATCAGGCTGTTGAAGGGCCCGGTGTACTCCCAGTCGAGTGTTTGGGACGACATCATTCATTACCAGCGAGAGATTCAGCACTACTTGAATGTGATTGGTCTGGAACTGATTCTGAAAAAAGAAGAAGGCCTCGCTTTCTTTAAGCAATTTGAAAACAATGAAGGTAATACGATGGGACTCATCTCCCGTCGACAAATTGGTTTCGAAACCTCTATCGTTCTGGTCATCTTACGCCAGATGCTCGAAGATTTCGACAATAACCCCACTCTAATCGATGGCAATGAGAAATTTATCAGCCATAAAGAGATTCGTGAAGAGATTGAACTGTTCCTGCCCGAAAAATATAACCGCGTAAAATTCCTGAAAGAACTGGACAGCTATATCCGCAAAATTGTGGAGCTGGGTTATTTGAAAGAACAACAGGAAACGGATGCAGAGCCAATTTACCGGATTCAACGCATCATCAAGGAAAAAGTAACCCTGGATGTTCTAAAAGATTTTAAACTGAAACTGGAGGATTATGTATAGTTTATTTAGCACGAGTTCAGATAAAGCAGGATACCGACTGCAATACATGGAAGTGTATAATTGGGGAACATTTGATGGAGAAATCTTCAAGATTTCGCCTAAAGGAAACAATTCCCTGTTAACCGGTGCAAATGCCTCGGGTAAAAGTACATTTATTGATGCACTGCTCACTTTACTGGTTCCAGTTAAAGGAGATCGCTTTTACAACCAGAGTTCTGGAGTAGAAAAAAAGGGAGATAGAACAGAAGAAACCTATGTATATGGCCATTATGGTAATATCCAGAATGAAGGTGAGTTAAAAGCAACCACGCAGAAACTAAGAGACCATACCGCTTATTCAGTATTACTCGCTTCTTTTGAAAATACAGAAGGACAAGTGATCACCCTATTTCAGGTACGCTGGTTTAGCAATGGTGAGCTGAAAAGAAGTTTCGGAATTGCCCATGTGCCCCTGGAAATAGAAAAGGATTTTGGCCAGTTTGACGGTAAAGGAATCTGGAAAAGACGCCTGGAAAAAATATATAATTATGCAGTTTCTAAAAAGCGTGTAGAGTTTTTAGATGGCCCAACTAAATACGCAGAAAGATTAGCACACCTTTTTGGAATGCGTTCTGTGAATGCCCTGAGCCTATTCAATCAGGTAGTAGGAGTGAAAGTGCTGGAAGATCTGGACGAATTTATCCGCATGAACATGCTGGAATATCAGGATGCAGAAGCAGAATTTATCCAACTGAAAGAGAGTTTTATCACCTTGATGGATGCCAAAACAAATATCGAAAAGGCGAAAGAGCAAATCCTGCAACTGACACCGATCAATGATCTGGCCACACAGCTAGCGGAAATTGAAACGAAACTGGAAGTCCTTCAAAAAGATAAAGATACTGCCGTATTCTGGTTCGCCGGAAAAGGAGTAGAGTTGATTTCTGTCAAGCTGGAGAAAAACAAGGAGGTCTTACTACAACTAAAAACCGACCTCATCCTGCTGAAAGAAAAAGATGAAGCCGCAAGGAAACAGGAAAGAGCGCTTTCCATGTCAATTGAAAATGAAGAAGTTTGGAAGCAAATTGAAAAGATTGAGGAAGAGATCAAACAAGCAGAGAAACTCCGAAATCACCGTCAACATAAGCTAGACAGCTACAACCGTTTGGTAGCAGCACTAGGCCTTCCTCAAAATCCAGATGCCAATGTATTTGCCGATTCCAGAGCCTTAACGCAAGAGAAACGCTCGGAAGGAGATGCACAACGCGAACTGGAAGAAGAAAAGAAAAGACAGATCAAGAATGAGATCGACCGACTGCAGGAAGAAGTGGATAACTTGTTGGCAGTAGTAGGTTCTCTTCAAAAGAATAAAAACAACATCTCCGGCAGAGAAGCCGACATCAGGGAAGATATCCTAGCTCATGTAGGCGCTACCAAGGATGAGCTGCCTTTTATCGGAGAGCTGATCCGTGTAAGGGAAGAAGACCTGGAATGGGAGCCTGCCATAGAAAAAGTACTCCATAATTTCGCATTAAGGCTGATCGTTCCAGAAAGATATTACAATGAAGTCAATGCTTATGTGAATCGTACCAACCTGAAAGGACGTATTACCTATCAGCGATATAAAGGTTTTACCTCTATGGGCAGCCTGAGAAGGAAATCCTATGACGGAGATTTATTGGTCAACAAGCTGGAATTTAAAGAAGGTACTGAGTATGCGGAATGGCTAGAAGATGCTATCGCAGGCCAATACAACTATAGCTGTGCAGAAAGTCTGGAAGAATTTAATCGTTATGAAGAGAAAGCCCTCACAAAAGAAGGACTGATCAATGCGGTAAAAGGAAAACATGAAAAAGACGATCGTCCGCACATCGCCAGAAGAGAAAACTTTGTACTGGGATGGGATAATAAAGATAAAATCAACCTCCTTAAAAAGGAACTGACCGTTTTCCAGGAACAACAAAAAGAAAACCATGGACAGTTGGAATTCATCAACCAGTCCATTAAAAAGATCGACGAGCTGAAAGAAAAATTCTATCAGCTGTATTCTGATTATGCGGTATTTGAAGACCTGAACTGGGCAGTTTATGCGCAGGAAATTGAAGAAAAAAAGGTCGTAAAAGAAAGTCTGGAGAAAACCAATGATAAGGTAAGGGAGCTACAGAAGCAACTGGATATCGTAAAGGGACAGCTAGACTCGATTGATAAAGAAAAAGAGCGTAGCGTGAAGCTAAAGCACGATACGGAATGGACAAAACAAAGCCTCGAGAAAGAACTGGCTCTGAACAAGGAAACTTTAGCCCTGTTCGAAGGGCATCAGCTGGAAGTTGCGGAATTTGAAGCAACACATGAACATTTATTGAACATTCAGCATGTAAACTTCAAGGCCACACAGGACAATTTCAGGGAACAGAGTATGAACCTTGGAAACGACCTTCGTAGCGAAAAACAAAAAAAGGAAAATGCCGCCAGAATTAAGATCAATAACTTTAAACAGCCCAATGAACAGCTGACCCAAAAATTTAAAGATTGGCGTTCTGATGTGAATGGTTTGCCGGATTCTACCAACCTCGAATTCATCGCCGAATATCAAAAACGACTGCAACAGCTCAAAGAAGATAACTTACCGAAGTATGAGCAGAAGTTTGAAGCCTATCTGCAGGAAACCATCATCAATAAAATCGGTGACTTCAGGATGTTCTTCGAAAACTGGGCAGAGTCTATCAAAGAAAACGTGAAAGTATTGAATGAGGCGCTGTTTGAGATCGATTTCAAAAGCACCCCTAAAACATATATTCAACTGGTAGCTCCAGACCGCATCTATGAAGATGTGAAAACTTTTAGAACATTATTGAATAATGCCATTCCTAACGGACAAGAAGGCGAAGACCTGATCGAAGGTAAAAAGCGCCACTTTGACCTGCATATTGAGCCGTTAATCGAGAAACTGGAGAAAGAAGAATGGCGCAAAAAAGTGATGGACGTACGTTCCTGGTACAGCTATAAAGCGGAAGAGTTTTATAAAGAAACCGGTCAGAAGTACAAAACGTATGAAAACATGGGCCAGCTTTCCGGTGGGGAAAAAGCGCAGTTAACGTATACCATCTTAGGATCCGCGATTGCTTACCAGTTCGGCCTTACTAAAGAAGGACTGCAAAACAACTCCTTCCGTTTTATCGCCATTGATGAGGCTTTTAAAGCCCAGGATGAGGATAAAGCACGTTACCTGATCACTTTATGCAGACAATTGCATTTGCAATTGCTGGTAGTGACACCTAGTGATAACATCCATATCGTGGAAAATGACATCTCTTTCGTTCACTTCGTAGAACGTAAAGATGAAAGACATTCCTGGTTATATGATATGCCAATTGAACAGTTTAAAGCAGAAAGAGAACATTTTGTGAAAGACTAACATCGGCACTCATTTGTGGCTTGAATTGTAATTGGTTAAATTATAGCCAATTACAATTCATTGCAGATGATGAAATCTGCTTTCATAAACTCAAAATGAAACCTGCCCAAATAACGCATACTTTAGCAAAAGACCTTTAACGCTAGGGGATAAAGTGTGGATAGGTGCCAATACCGTGATTGTAGGCGCTATTCATATCGGAAATGATGTGTTAATTGCACCCAACTCCTTTGTGAATTTCGATGTGCCCTCGAATTCTTTGGTGATTAGTAATAAATGTGATGGGGTAAGGGAAATAAAGAGCCTCCTATCGGGATCGAACCAATGACCTACTGATTACAAGTCAGTTGCTCTACCAGCTGAGCTAAGGAGGCTTTTATTATGGATCAAGAGTAAATAAATGCCCTTGATTTCCTGGTGAGGCCACAAAAGTAGGGTTTTCTTTCGTTCTGTCAAATTATTTTTGAAATAATTTCAAGACAAAGAAAGCGGTTTGATCTGCTTCATGTTTAACTCGCTAAAAATCAGGAATTTTAATTCCTGCCCTTTCTGAATAAAATTGTGTTCCTCATTAAAAATCAGAAAGGGCAGGAGCTAAATTAAGGAAGCTGATAAATCGCCATCACAGGAAGATGGTCAGAAGCATCGATATTTGGAAATACCTGATGTGAAATGACCTTCATCCGACTCCCTTTCTTCAACAGAATGAAATCAATCTCTTCTTTAGGTACATCCTGAGGAATAGTTGGCGCGCAATTTTCAGTGCAGCTGCGGGTAAAATGTTGTTCCAATATTTTCATCGCCGGAGTACTAGAGGTCAGGTTTAAATCCCCGGCAAGAATCACATCGGCTTTTTTACCGCTTAAAAGACGATTGATCTCTTTCACTTGCAACATCCGGTGTTCATTATTTAAATCCAGATGGGTGCTGGCAAAACATAAAGGTTTTCCATTCGGTAAGGTCACCTGAACCAAGGCAAGGCTGCGGGCTTCAGCATCTAATCCTTCTTTTGATGGCAGTGGATATCTGGTCGAACTGTTGATCGGGTATCTGGAAAGGATGCCTACTCCGTATTCCCCAGCTTCAAAATCTATCCCTTTTGAAAAGAAATAAAACATTCCCGTAAGTTCCGCCAACTCCTTCAACTGATCTACTTGTCCTGTTCTCTTGGTCACCTTATCGATTTCTTGTAAGGCCACTAAATCTGGACTATGTTGCTTTATAACTGCTGCTATTGCAGGGAGGTCAATTACTCCTGGACGTTCCGGTGGGTTTCCATGATGAATATTATAGGTCATCACCTTGAGAACTCTTGGATTGGATTGTGCCATCACTGTAATGCTCATGAAATGGCATAAAATTAGGACCGCAATAAAAGCGGAGGGGAAATAAAAAGATCTTTTTTGCATGTGTTATCGGGTTTAGATTTGTGGTTTCTATCTTAATCGCTTCGTCTGACCGCTGATTTATCCCTGCTTCCTGATATCAGCTTTTAACCGAATCGGGACTGGCAACAAATATCAAACGTTTGCGCAGTCCATCCCTCAAATTAACAGGGAATCTCTACTATATTCGGTCTAAGATATTTAATTATACGATATGGAAAGAAGGAAATTTTTAGCGGCAGTATCACTGGTAGGAATGGCTGGAGCAATGAGTCCCGCCGAACTTTTAGCCACAGAAAAGCAGGCATTCCCAAGGGTAAATAAACCTAAAAATGACCGCGAATACTGGTGGAAGCTATTGTATAAAATAGCCAATCCCGTGACGGAAAATCTTGCCAATGGCACGCTAAAACAGAACATGCTGGTAGAGAAATCGCCTAAGTTCGACAACAGGTCGATCCACGTCACCTATCTGGAAGCAGTAGGCAGAACCTTTGCCGGAATCGCCCCATGGCTTGCTCTCCCCGATGATGCAAGCGAAGAAAGCACATTTAGGAAAAAGATGAGAAATGATGTGCTGCAAGGATTGACACGTTGTTTTGAACCCTCAAGTCCGGATCAGCTCAATTTTAAAACAGATCATCAGCCCATCGTGGATGCTGCATACCTCGCTCAGACTTTCCTAAGAGCGCCAAAGGCACTGTGGGAACCTTTAAATGAACCCACAAAAGAAAGAATCATTGCCGCCTTCAAATCTTTAAGAAACCGGAAGCCTTTCAATAGCAACTGGCTCCTATTTGGCGCTATTACCGAAGCATTTTTACTCTCGGTTGGAGAAGAACCAGATGCAGAAAGACTGAATAAAGGGCCTAAAAAGTTAAATGAATGGTATAAAGGGGACGGATGTTATGGTGATGGACCAAACTTCGCTTTCGATTACTACAACTCTTTTGTGATCCATCCGATGATGGTGGACACGATGAAAGTCATGATGGATAAGGGCCTCGTTAGCCAAAAAGAATATGAATTGGCCTTGTCGAGGATGGTAAGGTATGCCGTTGGACAGGAGCGAATGATTTCTCCCGAAGGGACATTTCCGCCAATTGGGCGCTCCATTACCTATCGTACCGGTGCTTTCCAGGCCTTAAGTCAGGTTGCGCTACTTGGGGAACTCCCTGATGCTGTTAAACCTGCACAGGTGCGTTCTGCCCTAACTCAGGTAAAGAAAAATATGTACGATGTGCCGGGAACATTCGATAAGAACGGATGGTTATTACTGGGTTTCGTAGGTCATGACCCGGATATCGCCGATTATTATACCTCCACCGGAAGTTTATACATGGCCACCCTTTCCTTTTTGCCATTGGGCTTAGCCGAAGATGATGAGTTCTGGTCGGCACCAAAAGAAGATTGGACCGCTAAAAAAGCATGGAGTAGTCAGCAGTTTCCTAAAGATTATCATGTAGACTACTAAACTGAATTAAGAATTCCAGCCCCACTGGAGCTGGAATTAAAATAAAACTTATCGCATTTTATAGGTCACCACCACCGGAAGATGGTCAGATGCATGAATGTCCGGGATCACCTGGTGTTTCATCACTTTAAAAGCACTGCCCTTTTTAAGCAAGATGAAGTCGATCTCCTTATTCGGGTTCAGATCTGGAATGGTTGGCGCGCAATTTCCCTGGCAACTGCGCGTAAAATGTTGCTCCAAAATCTTCATTGCAGGTGTATTTGCCTCCAGATTAAGGTCGCCAGCAAGAATCACATTGTTTTTCCTGTCTCCAAGAATCCTGTTGATCTCGGCAACCTGAAGTAAACGATGGACATTGTTTAAGTCCAGGTGACTGCAGGCAAAGTCCAGCAAACTGCCATCTGGAAGTGTGACATTGATGATGGCCAGAGAACGTTGTTCTGCTTTTATACCTTCTTTAAAAGGAAGGGGAAATCTCTCAGTATGGTTGATTTTAAACTTTGAAAGTATGGCAACACCATATTCACCGCCCTCAAAATCTATTCCTTTAGAAAAGAAAGCATACATCCCACAGAGTTCTGCAAGCTTCTTAACCTGATCTACCGAACCAGAGCGCTTAGTGTGTACATCTAATTCTTGTAAAGCAACCAGATCAGGAGCTTCCTTATTAATAACCTCTGCAATAGCCTGCAGGTCTATAACACTAGGTTGTGCAGGAGGATTGGCGTGATGGATGTTATAAGTCATCACTTTCAATGTTTTTGGGCCAGGCCCCGATGCGATAGCCATTAGGCTGGATAAGCACAGCAGAAACGCTGTGCTTAAAACTTTATAGTAGGAATTCATAATACTCATATTTAATTAGTTTCGGCCTTCCCAATTTGGGTTTTGCTCCAGGTTCTTATTTAATAGCAACTCGTTTATTGGAATTGGGAAAAGGTAATCCCTGTCTTCACGAAAAGTTTTTGGGGTATTTGGGTTAACCAACACATGACCACCAGCGGTGTTATGCTCTAGAATGATTTCACTGCCAAGCTTCAGAAACTGGATGCCAGCACCTGTCGGTTTTGTGCCGGTATAGATTTCTATATCAGTCTTACCATCCTTATCCAGATCAAATTTTCCAGGGCCAGGGAAATACATGCCCTTATACGGTTGTGCATTTAAACGACCCTCTTTCCAGCGGATAAGATCTGCCCAACGGTAGCTTTCCATTACCAGCTCAATGCGTCGCTCGCGGCGAATTTCCAGAATTAACCCTTTGTTTGCCGATTTTACCTGCTGATATTGATCAGCGAGATAAGGATCCGGGTGTGAATTGCTATAAGCGAGATCCAGATTAGGCATGCCAACTCTATCGCGAAGCAACTTGATCGATCTGTCCAGGTCTGCCTGAGTCGCTTCTCCCAATTCCGCTTTTGCCTCAGCATAGTTAAGCAAGACCTCAGCCATCCTGAAAATAGGCATATCGTTCTCAGATCGGTTAAAAGAATCTCCTGCTTCTGAAGTGACAAACTTGATCAGCTGATACCCAGTGGTGCTGGCACTAAATTCGGGTACCAATACCTTAGTGTTTCCAATGCGGGTATAACCAGGGGTACGGATGGTTTGCGACAACCTCGGATCTCTGTTTTGAACCTCTTCAAAGAATTCCATGTTTTCATAGTTCGGCAAATCCGTAAATCTGCTGCCATCTTTCATCAGGTACGTGTTGACTAAACTTTTGTTCAAACCCGGTCTGCCATAAGAGGCCGTAATCGTATAATAGTTTAGGTTGTGAAATATCTGTAGGCCAGCGCTGAATCTTCTGCCAAGTATGACTTCCTGATCTATTGAAGATTTAGACGAGAATAGTTCCAGGTAAGATTTCTCCGGGCTACTTTTGTAAATGCTATACGGCCCTGTAGTCATGAGGGTGTTGGCTGCAGTTGCTGCGGCTTTAAGGAATGCATCGGCATTGGGAAGGTTAAATTCAGGATGGTACTTCCTAAAGGTTCCTTCGCTTAGGCAAATCCTTGATTTTAGTGCAAGCGCAGTCCATTTTGTCACTTTCTCTACACTTTTGCCCGCATCCATATTGGCAATAGCGAAGTCAATGTCAGCAAGAACGGAGTCCATCACTAAGGCACGCGGACTGCGGGACATAGACAAGGCACTTTCATCGGTAATGTTGATCGTTCCCGAATACCAGGGTACATCACCAAACCGGCTGACCTTGTCAAAATAGAAGTAGGCACGGAAGAATCGTGCAATTCCAGCATACTTTTTCCCTGCTGCCGGGCTCATCACTTTATCGTAGTTCTCCAGGAAGTAATTGATTTTTCTAAGTTCAGACCAGCTCCAGCCTCCTCCGGTTAGGGGTACCGTACGCTTCCCGGTAATCAGTTCGCCAAGGTCAGACTTGACCACATTGTCTGCACTTTCGTTGTAAATGCCTTCTGCCGAAGGAAAAGCAGAATAAAAGGAGTTGGCGTAAAGATTCAGGTCGCTTTCCGTTCTAAAAAAGGCATCAGGAGATACGGAGGATAGTGGTTGCCTGTCCAGGAAACCCTTTTTACAAGAACCCAGTATCAGGCAAATTGCAAGGATATATATTGAATTGATTTTCATTTTTATTCAGATTAAAGGTTAAAAGGATATATCTAAACCGAAAGAATACATTTTACTAAAAGGGTATACCCTGGCATTTGGATCTTCTGCGGCATTGTTATAATCTCCGGCTGCTTGCTCCGGGTCTATGTAATCCGACCTTAGCTTAGTCAAGGTGAAAAGATTCTCGCCACTGAAGTAAAACCTTGCTCTTGCAATTTTTAGCTTTTTAATCAGGTTATTCGGTAGAGAATAACCAATGGTCAGGTTCTTTAAACGGATATAGGCCAGATTTTGCAGGTAACGGTCGTTTTTTACGTTCAGTGACCCGCGCTCATTTAAAGCCTCATAACCCCTTAGCTTTGGGAAATAAGCATCAGGGTTTTCCGGCGTCCAGACATCATTCATAAAGTCTTTTGGTACGAAAGAATAATAAGGACGGGAGTAAGGACCCCAGAATTTATCAGCGTTATTGCCCGGATACCATTGTTGTTTACCTACCCCCTGAAAGATGGCCGAAATGTCAAAATCACCCCAGGTAGCACCAGCATTAATGCCAAAAGAATAGCGGGGAAGAGAGTTTCCAATCACCTCCAGATCACCATGATCAGCCAAAGTATTTTGACCGTTGTTCACCACGCCATCGCCATTCAGGTCTTTGAATTTCAAGTCTCCGGCAGCTAGTTTAGACCAGTTTCCCGGCGCTTTTAATCTTTGTTGGTTTACATAATCCTGGTTAACAGGATACGCTTGTGCTTCAGCATCGGTTTTGAAAACACCATCTACACGGTAACCCCAGATTTCTCCGATCTTTTGTCCAACGTAATAGCTGCTCAACATCTGGTTGGTATTGTCAAACCTGGTGATCTCTGCAACATAATCTGATAAGCCTAGCCCTGCATTCCAGCGGAATGGTTTTCCGGCCAGCGTTCCATTGCTACTCCAATTCACAGCAAGTTCCCATCCTCTGCTTTGAAGGTCGGCAACGTTTTCTCTTGGAGATGCTGCACCATACACACTGGATACGGTTTTCCCGTTGGTCAGCATATCGATGGTATTTCTCACATAGTAATCAAAAGATGCCGTTAAACGGTTGTCAAAGAATCCGGCATCTACCCCAAAATTGGCAGACCTTGCTTTTTCCCAGGTAAGGTTGTTAGAGATGGGAGCTGGAGTAGACAGGTATTCAGTTTTCTTTCCGTCGATAATATAATCCAGCGTGCCACGGGATAGAAGTTCAATATAACCATATTTGGCAGCCTCAGTTTGGTTCCCCAATGAACCATAAGAGCCACGGAACTTCAATTCGTTGATGCTACTTTTCAAAGGTTCGAAGAAAGCTTCCTGACTTAATCTCCAGCCCGCAGATACAGAAGGGAAGAAGCCGAAACGTTTTCCCGGAGGGAACTTTGAACTGCCATCATATCGGCCATTAACTTCTAATAAATATTTTCCTGCATAGTCATAGTTAAATCTAAAGAAGGTACCCAATAGTGCGTATTCATCTGCACCACCACTTGCTGAAATATCTCCGGATCCAAGATCCAGATCATTGAGGTCTTGGGAGATCAGGTCTTTTCTTTGTGCAAAAAGACGTTTGTAAGTGTTTAACTCTTGATTATAGCCCAATAAACCTTTAAAAGTATGCTGCCCAAAAGTTTTGCTGTAATCACCATACAAGTTCAATACATGCGCCTGCTTGGTGTAATTGGTTTCAGCATACTGATCAAAACCAAACTGACTAACAACACCTGGAAAGATAGACCAGGGTGCCTGTGTCCTGCGGTTCCAAATGCTATAGGGATTGAAGGTATAAGCGTAGTTTCCTTTGATAGAAAGGTCTTTGGTCAATTGTGCCGCAACATTGAATAAATTGCTGAACTCATACTTCTTCTCGTTTCCTTTAGACTTCCCATTTAACAGGTCTGCGAAAATACCATCACCGATGGTGTAGTTGTTCAACTCTGTCCGGTAGGTCGCCGTTCCATCTGGGTTAACAGGTAAATAGGAAGGTAGCGCATGCACAGATACGGATACGAAATTACTGTTGACACCCCATCCCGGATAATCATAATTGGAGGCATTAAACTGAAGGTTGTTGCCTATAGTCAGCCATTTGTTGACTTTAGTATTGATTTTTGCCCGTAGATTATACGCGTTGTATTTATCCTGGTTGAGCTGCATCATGCCATTTTGCTGATACATACGTCCGGAGATCAGGAAATCTGAACTTTCTCCACCACCAGAGATGCTTAAGGAGTGGTTCATTGAGGTTTGAGTATCACGGAAAACGGTATGCCACCAATCGGTACTGCCATAATAAACATACTGGTCTTTCCCCTTTCTGTTGTCAATGATGTAATCCGGTAGGCTTTTGTCTGTTTTTCTTCTCAGCAGATAAGCATAATCTTCATCTGTATATTTTGTATAAGTATCGCCCATAGCGGCAAGAAATGCCTGATCATTCATCATCGCAGCATCATATCCATCAGTCATGAACTCGGTACTGGAAGTAGGAGTAGACCAGCCGAAATTGTTGCTGTAACTGATGCTCGTTTTTCCATTCTTCCCGTTTTTTGTGGTAATTAGAATGACACCGAAGGCTGCCCTTGCACCGTAAATAGCAGCGGAAGAAGCGTCTTTAAGTACCGAAATGCTAGCCACATCTCTTGGATTGATACTATTGATCGCGCCCGGAACCCCGTCAATCAGTACCAGTGGTTCACCACCTGTCTTCCCACTGTTAATAGAAGTAAAGCCACGGATGTTGATCTTTCCAGCTGCCCCTGGCCTTCCATCTCCAAAAGAAATGTTCAGGTTTGGAGAAGCACCCTGAAGTCCCTGAGTAATGTTCGCAATGGGACGGTCCTCCAGTGTTTTGGCATCTATACTGGCTACTGCACCAGTGAGGTTTACCTTTTTCTGAGTGCCATAACCAACTACAACTACCTCATTGAGGTCGCTTAGGTCTTCGGGCATTTTAACCATTAAGGTGATTTTCTCAGTAGCCTTTAATTCATAATTTTTAAGGTGCTGAGTACGGAAACCGATATAAGTAAGAACAAAAGAGTAATCTTTTCCTACTGGAAGGTCTGAGAAACTAAACAAGCCATTGCTATCACTAGAAGTGACTTTTTTTACGGAAATACCAGGATTAATAGCCTGGATGGATACGCCTACTAAAGGAAGACCCTTAATGTCAGTGACGGATCCGGTAACCATGCCTCCTTGTTGTGCCATCGCGATTTTGGAGATGCCTAGACTCAGGAGTAATAGGAACAGCCATTTATTGCTACAGCAATTCAATAGTTGGGTAAATTTTAACTGCATAATTTTGTGTGTTAGTTGGTTTTTTCAATATTCAGAACAGCACTCTCCTCGGTTAGAAGGAAAGAGCCGTCTGCATTCAGGGTTATTTTCAAGTTGTTTAATTGCGCAATCTTTTCCAGAATGGCTTTCAGCGTATCACTTTCATTGAATTGTCCGGTTAATAGGATCTGTTTATGAACCTGTTCAGAGTTGATGGCTTGCCCGTAACGTTCGGAAAGTTCCGCGCAGACTTGTGCTAGCGGTGTTTTGTCGAATTCTAGAGTGCCGCCAACCATCATGCTTTCTGCAGGTTTCGCCAGGGAAGGTTTTTTCAATTTTAGTACGGCTGGCCTTTTCGCCTCGAATCGTCCAACAAGGACCTGTCCGGAAAGGTATTGGAATCGCTCACCAGGGTAGAGGACAACCGCTTTGAAGGCCGATTTTTTGGAGGGATCCTCATCACTTACCCGTACTTTTCCGTGGAAGAGTCGGACTTCTGTATGTTTTCCTTTCCAGGAAGTTACCAGAAAAGCAGTACCCAATGCCGTAGTCCTGATCCCTGAGGAAGAGACACTGAAAGGACGGTTTTTGTCGACCGCCACATCAAAATATGCCTCGCCACTGAGCACCAGTTGGCGGTGTTGCGTAGGAAAAGATTTCGGATATCTTAAGCTGCTGTTAGGACTCAGCTTAACCATGGTTCCGTCTTCCAGCTGGAACTGCTGAATGTGGTTACTCGTATTTTTCGTATAAATCTCTTGATAAGGGGCTTTTACATATTGAATATCTTTCGACTGCCCCTTTTCCCTTGGAATCAGGTATTGGATGCTGAGTGCCGTCAAAACCGCATAGACAAATACTGCGGCAATCTGCGACCAATATTGCAATCGCATCCGCTTTGTCGGCCTGGGCTTTATCCTGGCAAAAATCGCCGCCGCATTCTTCGATCGTTGAGGATGCTGCCCGGCCAAATCCCATTCTTCCTTAGGGAGCAACTGATCGAGAAGTTCAGGGTGTTGCTGTAAATACTGGGATACGGCTGCTGCTTCTGCAGGAGTACATTGGTTTTGAAGATATTTTTTTAGCAGCTGCTGATCCATATTTGTCGTATTGTATTAGGAATACGAAGCAAAACGGACTTACACGGGCTGTTTACAGAAACTTAATCTCCTTAACAATGGGCTAACATGCTCTTTTGAGGTTATAGGAAGAGCAAGATGCTATCGCGAAGCTTTCTGCGTAAAAGTTTTAGTGCTTTTCCAATATGATCTTCCACAGTACGGATAGAGATAGACATGGTTTCGGCAATCTCCTTATGACTGTAGCCCTCTAGCCTGCTCAGCTCAAATATTTTCTTTCTGGCAGTAGGCAATTCGGAAAGTGCAGAATGGATGTCATTTCTCAGCTGAGTGGTCAAGGCCTCATTGCTACTGCTACTTTCTTTAAATTGCTCGAAATAAAAGGTTTCCGTGTTTTTAATGGCCGATTGTCGCCTGATCTCATCAATCATCACCGTTCTGCAAATGCGGAATAACTGTGCATTTAAGGGTAAATCCGGATTTAAGTTCTCTACATTTTTCCATAGTTTGATGAAACTGAGTTGGAGTAATTCCTCGGCCATCGTCACCGATGCGGTACGGCGCAATAAATAAGTATAGGCCTGTGCGTGATATTTACGGTAAACCTCAGCGAAAGCTTTGTCGCTACCTGAAATTAAATCCTGTATGATTAACTCATTTTCCCCCTGCATACCTGTGTCAATTGAAGCTGCAAAAAGAAGCAAATGTTGTTGTGCCGAAGAACGAATTACATTAACTTTTCATTAATTATCGCCCTGCTTTATTAATAATCTGCATATTTTAGGACTTGATAATTTAATGATGCTCTTTTTCAGGGTTAAAATTCTGATATTTAGAATTCCCTAATGAAAAGCTTATGTTCAAGAGAGTTATCTGCTGCTTATCGTTGTTTTTTTATTTGTATTGTGCCAACAACAATACTGTATTTGCTCAAACGAAAGCTAAGGATGGCGGCCGACCGAAAATAGGATTGGCATTGAGTGGTGGCGGCGCCAAAGGAATGGCGCATATTGGTTTGCTAAAACTGATCGACTCGCTGGGAATCAAAATCGACTACATTTCAGGAACCAGTGCCGGAGGGATCTTTGGTGGATTATATGCCATCGGTTACCATCCGGATACCCTAAAAAAGATTGCACTAAGAATCAACTGGCGTAGGGTACTGAGTAATAAAGTGCCTTTAAGACAAATAAATATTGAAGAAAAAGACGAGTACGATAATTATATGATCGAGTTTCCGGTGCTGGGCGGCAGACCCAGATTACCTGGAGCCTTGGTCGAAGGACAATATATGTCGGAAATCCTCAATACCTTAACGTATTCATCCAAACACATCAACGATTTTAATAAACTGCCGATTCCAATTACGATTACCTCCACGGATATTGTAAATGGCGGATTGGTACTGCAGCATAAAGGCTCATTGCCACTGGCCATTAGGGCAACACTGGCTATTCCCGCAGCTTTTGCACCCGTATACATCGATGGGCGTTTATTGGTGGATGGAGGTTTAGATCGCAATTTTCCTGTCCAGGAAGTCAAAGATATGGGCGCTGATATTGTCATCGGTGGTTATACAGGCTTCCGTCTCTTCACAGAGAAAGAAATTGAAAATCCAATGAAACTCATCTATCAGACCCATGCATTCCGGTCGGTAGAAGATTCCAAAAAACAACAGGCATTGGCAGATGTGGTGGTCGACTTTACCCAGGCCCTCAGTGATTTTTCTGCCGCAGACTTCTACAGAAATAGGAGAATCATAGAAATCGGAGAACAGGAAGCTCGAAAATACTTGCCTCAGCTCATTAAAATCGCGGAAGATCAGAAGAAATATAAGCTGCAGGATAGCCTGTCAAGAAAGGTAAATGATCCAAATTTACCCGTTACAAAAATTGTCTACCTGAATGATAAAGGCCTTCCATTAGAGCTGCCAGTAATGGAACAGTTCGCCAATTCCCGCCTCAATCTCAAAACGGGACGTCCTATAAAAGCGAAAACACTAAATGAAGGGGTAGCAGATCTTTTTGGTACCCAGTTTTTTGATAAAGTATATTATACTTTTGAAAATAATGCCGATACCGGATTGACACTCAATATGAGACTTAAACAAGGGAAACCAGGGGTGTTTAAAGCTGCAGTACATTATGATACGGAACAGAGTGCCGGCCTCATCATCAATTATACCTACAGGAATATTTTCTTAAGAAGATCGAGACTATTGGCTACAGTGGACCTCTCTGAACGCTTTAAAGCTCGTTTTGATTACTATAAATTTATCAACAACAGTAGCCGATTATGGCTTAAAGCCTCCTTCAATTACCAGGCATTACAAAACAATTCTATTCTCTACAGATTGATCTCTGATGAAAATTACTTCAACAATACACTCAATACAGAAGTAGCATTGGGCTATAGTCTTGGGCGTTCCAGCGCGGTTTCCCTGAGCATTAGCAATGAAAATGAAGCGATAAAACGTGGCCCGAATCTCTTTAAACGCTTCTTTGGAGAAGGGAATGATATCAGGACCTTGTATCGCCATAGCAATGAGGCTATTGCCGTATTATTCAGACAAAATACACTGGATCATTTGTATTATCCTAAACGCGGAAATATGCTAACCATCCAGGCGAAATTCCTGGTCAACAACAGGATCAGTACTAAAGTCCCTGATTCAGCAGATGCAAAAGGGCAGTTGATCTACGATTTCCTAAATCCTCCTCAAGGAGGCTTACCAGGAAATGTATTCCGATTTTTCCTGAATGAAAACTATGTAGCCCACCTGAACAGGAGGGTTTCCCTGAATGCAACCGCTCACTGGGGCTTTAATTATTCCCAGAAATATGGATTTGACCCGATATATATGTACGAAAACGCTAACTTCTCAATGGGGGGTATTGACTCGCGGCAGGACATTGGCCAGAGCAATTTTATCGGGCTAAAAAAAGGAGAATTCGGGGTCGCAAATGTAACCAGCTTCGGGCTTGCCCTGCAATACAACTTGAGAGGCAATCTTTACCTGACACCACAAGTCAACCTAGCCTGGGAAAACCAAGGTCTAAACCCTTTTAAAGTAGCTTTCGATAATGATTATCTTTTTGGTTACGGTGCAAAGCTAGGCTATATGTCTTTCGTCGGACCTATTAATTTTGCCGTCGCCAAAACCAATGGTTTTGAGCGAAATCCCTGGAGAATGTACCTCTCTATTGGCTTTAAGTTTTAACCTCAATGGTGATTTCAATGGCCTCCAAAGGTAGATCTTCATGGTATTCCAATAAAGCGAGAACAGAATAACGGCCCTTTTTTAGGTTCGCAGGAAGTTGTAATGGAATTGTTCTTTTCGCCTCTGGAAAGATTGGAAACTCTGTGCTTTCTAGTCGGATTTCTTCACCGGTGTCCATATTGGTTAGCTCCAGATGGGCATGGCATTGCAACATAATATTTCCGGTATTCTCCATGCTAAATTGGTAAAGCCCTTTCGTTTGCTTGTCTGCCTGTAAAGAAATCGCCTTCGCAGCGTAATTATGAACCCCGGGAGGAATCTGATAAATGTGAATCCCGAATCTGAAAATCTCATTGATCACCGCATTTACTTTCCCTTTTTTCTTTTTATTGCCGACCTGTTCTTTAACGCTTTGAATGAACAGCATAGCCCATTTCATTTCCTTCAAAGATACGCTGTCTGTAGGCGCAACAAGAGTGATTCGGATGTCTTTTGCCGTACGTGGCTCCAACTCAATAAAACTGTTATCCAGACTGATCCATGGAGCGCAAGATCTCCTTAACTTTCCGGAAGGTAGATATTGATGGTTGCCAAGACTATCGCGTAACCAATCGCCAACGGTAAGCTGGAATACCTGCTTCTCATCAGAAACATTAGAAATTGTCAGGGTTTGTGTAGTCGTTTCTCCAGTCCCCGCATTGAAGTTCAATAGGGTAGGATTAATGTTAACCCGCTGCGCATGACTGATCCCTGCAAAGCTACACAGGCAACCTATAAAAACAAGTAAGCATCGCATCTGCTTCATAAATGAAAATTTGTGGTGTAAATCTTTCCCGCCCCTCTTGCAATAATGATGCTAAATGATCCGCCGAAAATGCGTTGCCGAGTTTGGGTCGATTTTTGCAACCCTGCGTCAAATTTTGTCTTTGCATTATGAAATGGTATTGCCTTTTAGTCTTTTTTACCAGCCTGTTTTTTCCGACCAGCGGCTATGCTCAACCGGCAAGTCCCGGCACTTGTCTGGAAAGCGGTATTGCCAATCAAAATAAGCTGGTTATGGTGTCTGAATCCAGCACTACCTTCACATTGAGTGCTTTAAATCAATTTGAAACGGCACAGGTTTATGCCAATAATATGCGCATGAATGTGCAGTCCAGAGGAGGGAAGTACCGACTTTATATAGCAGGAGAGCTGACCTTGCCTTCCGGCGTAACCACCCCAATCCCATTGAATAATTTTACCATTACACCTAGCATCATTAGCAGTAATGGAGCCACTAGAATCACTTTGAGTACACCGCGACTTTCGGCAGCTTATCAGCTCCTGACTCAGCGGAATAATGCAACCAATGCCGCTGGGGATGAATATTATTTCAGTATCAATCTTTCTGATATGAATACTTATGCACAGGCTCCGGGCAATTACACCCTTAAATTTCACTTTAGATTATGCCATTATTGATATGAAATTTTCCATAGTAATCATAGTTTTTCTCCTGGTTTCAGGAGGTTTATCGAAGCAGGTAAAGGCGCAGCGATACCTGAGTACCAATCGAACGGTGAGGCTTTATAAAGTATTGGATGTTTCCTTGAGTAGTACCAGTGCTGTATTTGATTTTTCAGCCCTAACTGATTATGATAATGGGATTTATAAAACGGGAATGATCACGGCTACCGTAAAAGCAAACGTGCCATGGAAATTGACTTTAACCCTCTCCAATAACATCCTTTCGCCACAAATTACGGCCACACCCATGCCGGCGACTGTAATTGGGATCAAAGCTTCCAGCTCTGGAACCTATACCAATGTGCAGAATAATGCGCCTTTTTTTGTGCAAAACAATCGGGGTTTATATGTAGTTCCCTTCGATCTGAGGGCCCTGCCTGCATTCCAATATCAAACCCAGGAATATGTTGGAGATTTTTATTTTACCATCTCAGATCAGTAGGTTTTAACTCAAAGCTATTTTATTATAGCGTGTATTATTTTCCCCAAATATACACGATGTGGGGAATGTGTGTAACGATATTTCTACGCTTATCACTTGATTTATAGGTGTATATACCTGTTTTTGGTGGCATACCATTTGTCTAGTCCCAGTACTATTATTCTATAACAAACTTATTACATGAAAAAAATTTTACTAAGTGTTGCAGTAATTTGCGCAACAGTTGCGGCAGTTAATGCTCAGGTCGCAACGGGAACCACCGCAACCCGCACTCAAAACATGAAGATCGTCATTAAAGAAGTATTTGATCTTGCTTTAACACCGGGTACTTTACAAACCATCAGCTTCGACGCCTTGTCGAACTATGATGCAGCAGGTGGAATTGAGCTGGCAGCAGCAAACACAGTCAACTATAAATCCAACCATTTATGGAAAGTAACTGCCATCGCAAATGCTCCTGAATTTGTTTTCGCTTCAACGGTAAACAGTAAAGTTGCTGACGCTTCTCCAATGCCAACTTCCGTATTGCAAATTCGTAAAACCGGCGGTACTTACCAGGCTTTACCTGCAAGTACCGGAGCTGCCATTACTGTAGCTTCAGGAACCCGTGGTGTAGGTAACTTTACCCTGGATTATAAAGCCGTACCAAGCTATACTTATCAAACTGGTGAATATACTATTGGCGTAGTTTATACGATGACCAACCAATAATAAACTTTCTGTGACCATCATTCAGTTGATGAAGAAAGCCCTCATGAGTAGGGCTTTCTTCATTTCCCTGGCTTTGCTATGCTTTGGATTTTTGTCTGCCAATGGCCAGGCTGTCAATGTTACTTTCTTGAAGGATACCGTAATACAGAATGGAAATACCTATAGTTTCAATACGGTTGTACTGAGGAATAGCTCTGCCCTTACCCGAAAATTGACCATTGCAGCAGAAGTTCCCGAAGGATGGCAACTGCTTTTCGATAATCGAAGAGTATTGGAGTTAGCGCCAAATCAAACGCTCACTTTGCCTTTGAGACTCGCTGCCGCAATACAATCCACTGCCGGTGTATACCCCATCCGTTTGTTGCTAAATGTGGCAGGATATACCGAAAGGACAAGCTATGCCTATATGGCTGTTGTTGGTGCTAATTCTAAATGGAGGGCCTCCTTGCTCAACCCCAATCTGGTGTTGTCAAAGGCGAATAAAGAACAAAGCTTCCAACTGTTGCTGAGTAATAAAGGCAATTCAACTGCAGAACTGAATGTACTTGTCAATACTTCGTTGACCCTGAATCAAGGAAAGAACAGAACAGTGAGTCTTATTGCCGGTAAGGATACGGTACTCAATTATAGCTTTTTGTTATCTCCAAAGTTGTTGGCTGATTTTAAAAATCAGGAGCTGACCTTACAGATTACCGATCAAAAGAAAGAAAATCAATTGCTGCTGCAAAAGATCAAAACCTTCGGAACAGTGTTCAGTGAAAACCCTTCCGCATGGTTTAATTTTCCTATGAGTGTTGAGTTTGTAGCGCAAAATTTTACCAATGCACAGAAAACGCTGTATCTGAATACCAACGGAAGATTAGACCTAGGGAAAGGACGCGATCTGAACTTTAATTATCGAACCGATAATTTTAACTCCCAATTGGATGGCTCCTCCAGATATGCCTACTTAAACTACCGCAGTAAACAATGGCTGCTTTCTGTAGGGGATCAGTCGGATTTTGGCGAATTCCTCATCGATGGAGTGGGCGCAAGAATAGCCTATAACAATGGTAGAGGCTACCGTGCAGAAGTATTAGGCCTGGATAGCCGTATGGGAGACGCAAAAATATTAAGCGGCACACAGGCCTTTGATTTTGCTGGGAATCAAACATTGGAAAATCAAACCATTGCCAGCTTCGACCGCGAAAATCAAATCAATAGCCTTCTTAATAAAAGTACCTACGACCTGAACTGGAATAAATACCACCACCTGATGCTTCGCGCGGGTATCAGTACAGAAGAATTTTACCACCCTACTCAATCTTTGAGGAGAAATGGAAGTAGTGTGGGCGCTAATTATCAATATTATGCTCCCAGGATTACAGCCAGATTTGGGCTAACGGCCACAGATGCCAATTACCCCGGAATCAATCGTGGATTACTACAATCCAACAACGAATTTACCCTCAACTTTAAACAGAGTTCCATAGGACTCCTCTTCGATTACAATGAACGTCAATTGAATCCTGCATTGGATACAGGAACATTAAAGCGAACTCTGCTTGGAGGGAGGATTGCCGAATATGGTTTTAAAACTGGCTGGAAGTTTAAAAAAGGATACCTGATGTTCATCACTTCGCTGGTCAATCAGAAGCATTCCTCTTCAGAACTGCTTCTCATCAGGTCTTTAAAACTGAACTTTAATACCAGTATAGAAATGGGGAAAGGTTGGACTGCCAGCTTCTCCGGGAATATGCTGCGGAATCATGTGGCAGATGATGCAAAATGGAAGGAGATGATGGAAGGAGATCCTACCGCTAAATCGGGCAAATATAGCCTGAATGCCTATGGAACACTAAGCGCCAAAAACTACGGGCTCTTTGCCCGCCTGGACAATGGACCTTCTTATTATTTCGACTTTATCAACTACCTGAGTAATGGCTATTCAACAAAGCGATTACAAATTGCACCCTATTATGAACGCTCCTTTTTAAATGAATTGCTACACTTTCGCCTGCAAATGGATTATACCAATGACAACTCCCTCTCCAGTTCAGAGTTCATGGCCAGGGGAGACCTTAGTCTGGATCTGAACGATAAAGGCCTCTCATTTCGCGTATTTGGTGCTAAAAATGTAAGAACAGTGCCAGGCAATAGAGCGGACTATATGAGCATGAGCATTCGTAAAAGCTTCCGGGTTCCGCTTCCTGGAATCAGACGCTTTGTGACCATGAAAGTACAGTTGTTTAAGGATGTCAATGCCAGTGGAATTTATGACCTTGGTGATGAACTGATTCCTGATGCCACCGTAACTATTGGTACACAGCAACTGCTGACCAACAAAAGAGGAGAGCTGAGCTATAAAAACATAGCCGCAGGAACCTATACCATAGACCTTAGTCAGGTAAATACACTAAAAGGATGGAGAGCCGCGAATGGCTTCCGACAAACTTTTGAACTGCAACAGAACCAAACTTTGTACATTCCTTTCCGCCATAGTCAATACCTGTCCGGGAAATTAAATGTAAAGAAAGACCCCCATTCCAATCAGATTTTTCGTCCCGGCAACATTAGGATCATGATCAGCAACTCTAAAGGAGAAAGCTTTAGTACCCTGACCACCGAAAACGGCGAATTCTTTATGAACCTCCCTCAGGATACTTATAAAGTAAGAATCAATACCGATCTGTTTGAAGAAGATTTCCGCTTACTAGAAGATACTTTTAATGCAGATCTGCTCCATAAAAACGCTGAACATATCGTTTTTGAACTCCGGGAGCGGAAGCGACAGATCAATATCCGGAAGCAAAACTAATCCCTCATTTCGAGACCCCAACCAACAATCATTTTATTTTGCTAAAACTATTTATATATTCGTTTACGGGCTATTACCAGAGGTTGCGATTTAGGATCTTTGTAGTATATTGCCTTTTTAAAATAGCATCATTACAACCAAATATTTTTTCGAAATGAGAAGAAGATCATTTATTCAAAAAGCAGGCCTCCTTGGGGCAGGGTTAATGGCCAGCGACCTGGTATCTTTTGCTGCTGCACCAGATTTATCCGGTTCAGCCTCAACTTTTCCAACGGTAAGGGTTCCCCTTGCTTCACGTCATTTCAACAGTAAAGCAGTAGAAAGCGCGATCACTGAGTTTTCTGCCAATGTGAAAAACAAAGAAATGGCCTGGTTATTTAATAACTGTTTCCCAAATACTTTAGATACCACCGTAACTTATACAGAAAAAGCTGGTAAACCTGATACTTATGTGATTACTGGTGATATTGATGCCATGTGGCTTCGTGACAGTACAGCACAGGTTTGGCCATACCTGCCATTCCTTAAAAAAGATAAACCTTTGAAAAATCTGGTAAATGGAGTGATCAATCATCAGGTGAAATGTATCCTGAAAGATCCATATGCCAATGCGTTTTACAATGACCCGAATAAACAGGGAGAGTGGAAAAACGATGTAACGGATATGAAACCAGGTTTACACGAACGTAAATGGGAGATCGATTCTTTATGTTACCCAATCCGTTTAGCCTATCGCTATTGGAAAGAAACCAATGATACCACGCCATTTGATGCAGATTGGCAGTCATCTGTAAAACTGACTTTAAAGACTTTTAAAGAACAGCAGCGTAAAGAAAACGATGGTCCTTACTCTTTTCAACGCCATACCTCATGGGCTACTGATGGAGTTCCAATGATGGGATATGGCTATCCGGTAAAACCAGTCGGATTGATCTGTTCTACCTTCCGTCCAAGTGATGATGCAACAGTTTTCTCTTTCCTGGTTCCTTCTAATTTCTTCGCAGTAGTGAGTTTAAAACAAGCTGCAGAGATCTTTAGAGCGATAAAAGCAGATGAGCAAACCGCTAAAGACCTGGATGCACTGGCTATTGAAGTTCAAAATGCACTACAGAAATATGCCGTATTTAACCACGAAAAATATGGCAAAGTATATGCCTTCGAAGTGAATGGAATGGGCAGTTACAACATCATGGATGATGCCAATATCCCAAGCTTACTGGCATTGCCATACCTTGGAGCTGTTGCTGCGGATGATCCAATCTATCAGAATACCCGTAAAATGATCCATTCTCTGGATGATAACCCATTCTTCTTTAAAGGAACTGCCGGCGAAGGAATCGGTGGTCCACACATTGGTAAAGACATGATCTGGCCAATGAGTATCATCGCCAGAGGCCTTACGAGTTCTGATGATAAAGAAATTAAATTATGCCTGGATATGCTGCAGAAATGTCACGGTGATACCGGTTTTATGCATGAATCCTTCCATAAAAATGATCCTAAGAAGTTTACCAGAGCCTGGTTTGCCTGGACAAATACTATCTTCGGAGAGTTTCTTTGGAAAACATATAAAGAAAGACCACATCTGTTAGCATAACCAAAATATTATACCTCCAACAACGCCTCCGGAATTAAATTTCAGGAGGTGTTGTTATTTCAGACTGCTCCAAAAACCTGCTCCAAGGCCCTGTTAGGCTTGAATAAGGATGCTTCCAATGCCGTCAAATTGTTAAAGTAATCGCGTTCTTGATTTGTTTAGCAAAAAAAACAACATGTACTTCTAAATGTTATATTTGTTATAGGGCATGAGATCTGCCCTCAATAGATTGATCATTCCCATGAAAATACCCAGTCTACCATTAGCCGAAAAAGAACGAGTGCAAGCGTTAAAAGGCTATCAAATTCTGGATTCTCCAGCCGAGAAGGAGTTTGACAGAATCACAGAATTGGCCTCCATGATTTGTGAAAGCCCGGTTTCCCTCATTGCCCTACTAGATGAAAACCGACAATGGTTTAAATCAAAACAAGGGATTGCCGAAATGGAAACAACTAAGGAAATCGCGTTTTGTCAATATACCATTCTAAAGGATGCGCTCTTTGAAATAGAAGATGCAACAAAAGACGATCGTTTTAAAAATAGTGTGCTGGTAACCGGTTACCCCAATATCAGGTTTTATGCGGGCTATCCTCTGATAGATCCATTAGGCTATGCAATCGGCTCGCTATGTGTTTTGGGTCCGGAACCTAAAGTGCTGACCAATGTGCAAAGAGATACGCTTACCTTACTCGCCAAACAGGCCATGATGCTCATTGTGAGCCGTAGAGAAAAGGCAGAACATCAGTATTTTGATCAGCTATACGAGTTGTCAAATGACCTCATCTGTATTGCCGGTCTGGACGGGTTCTTTAAAAAAATCAACCCAGCATTTGAAAAAATCCTAGGGTGGAAATCAGCACAGCTGATGTCCCATAGCTTTTTAAGTCTGGTTCATCCAGACGATCTTGTGGATAGCTTTGAGGAAATGGAAAAACTCAGTGCCGGAAAAAGTACCACTAATTTCGTGGCCCGTTTTTTAACGGCCAGTGGAGAATATAAAGTGCTGCAATGGACCGCAACACCAGAGCCTGGAACGGATCATGTATTTGCGATTGCCAGAGACATCAGTGTCGAAAACGAAAGGGATGAAAAGATCCGGTTAAGTGAAAATAACATGCGCTCTTTCTTTGAAAATTCTCAGGGACTCATGTGTACCCATGATATGAAAGGCACTTTTCTCTCCGTAAATATTGCAGGAGCATTGCTATTGGGTTATGCTGCCAATGTGCTTTCCGAAATGACCCTGTATGACCTGACTACGCCGAAACAACAGCCTTTTGTAGCAGGTTACCTGAAAGAAATGGAACAGAAAGGAAGGTCTTCTGGTTTGATGACCATCCTGCATAAAGATGGGTCCTCCCGGGTGTTATTTTACAATAATGTGGTCGAGCATGACCTGTACGGACAAAAATATGTGATCGTTAATGCCATCGATGTTACTGAGAAACACCGTCTGGAAAGAGAACTGGAGAGAACCACAAAAATGTTGGAACAAACCAGTGAGGTGGCTCAGATTGGAGGTTGGGATCTTGACCTCATTCATCAAAGCCTGACATGGACGGAAATTACCAGACAAATCCATGAAGTGCCCTGTGATTTTGAGCCTAAACTCGAAAGCGCCTTGCTGTTTTATAAAGAAGGACCGCATCGGGACAATATCAAAGCCGCCGTAGCAAGGGCGATGGAACTAGGTGAATCCTGGGACCTGGAATTACTGCTCCAAACAAATACAGGAAAGGAAATTTGGGTGCGTGTACTTGGGCATTCAGATTTTGAAAGAGGACTCTGTAGACGTCTCTATGGAACATTCCAGAATATAGATGAGAAAAAACGTGCGGAAATAGCCCTTTCTGAAGAAAAGGCAAGGCTTTCCGCTTTTGTAAGTCATGCGCCGGCTGCAGTTGCCATGCTGGATAGCAAACTCTGTTATATTGCAGTCAGCAACCGATGGCTCGAAGAGTATCAGCTGCAAGGAACAGACCTCTACGGTAAAAGCCATTACGATGTGCTACCGGGCGTGAGTCGCCATCGTATGGATGTTCACCAACGCTGCCTACAAGGAGAAGTAATCACAAATGAAACCGATATCTGGAGACCAGAAGGCTGGGATCATGACCAATACCTCCGCTGGGAGCTAAGACCATGGTATCAGTTTGATGGAGAAATTGGTGGCATCATGATCTTTAGCCAGGACATTACCGAGAGTAGTAAACAAGGCCAGGAACTGAACAAAGCCAAAGAACAGGCAGAACATGCCAGTATGGCGAAATCAGAGTTTCTAGCCAATATGAGCCATGAAATTCGGACGCCACTCAATGGGGTCATCGGATTTACAGACCTGGTGTTAAAAACGGAATTGAATCCCATTCAGGAGCAATACCTCACCATCGTGAATGAATCTGCAAATGCCTTATTGGGGATTATCAGTGATATTCTTGATTTTTCTAAAATTGAATCAGGAAAGCTGGAACTCGAGATTGAGAAGTGCGACCTCTATGAATTGGGCCATCAGGCGATCGATATCAATATGTACCAGGCGCAAAGGAAAGCATTAGAAATTAAATTCAATATTGATGAAATGTTGCCCGGCTTTATATGGACAGATTGGGTTAGGCTTAGGCAAATATTGATCAACCTGCTGAGTAATGCAGTGAAGTTCACAGAAAAAGGGGAAATAGAGCTTAAAATAACCACACTAGCCCCAAGAGTAGGAGACATGATGAAGATTCGTTTCCAGGTAAAAGATACCGGAATTGGAATTAAATCTGATAAGCAGGGTAAAGTGTTCGAAGCCTTCTCCCAGGAAGATGGTTCTACCACCAAAAGATATGGAGGAACAGGACTCGGACTGAGTATTTCCAATCAGCTTTTGGGCCTAATGGGAAGCAAGCTAGAACTAGTCAGTTGTCCGGGGACGGGCAGTACTTTCTTCTTTGACCTCCTGCTGAAAGTTGAAGATGCATCGCCAGAGGATTGGAATACTGATGCAGTCATGAAGAAAAACCTGTTGAGCAAGGGAAAAGATACCCTTAGGACAAATATGGAACGTAGTCCGCAGCTTCTTCATGTACTCATCGCCGAGGATAACCTGATCAATATGCTACTCGCCAAAACCATTGTGAAAAGAATAGTTCCAATGGCCCAGGTTCATGAAGCAACAAATGGATTGGAATGCCTGGCCCATTGTAAATTACAAGTTCCGGACCTGATCCTGATGGATGTTCAAATGCCCGAAATGAATGGCTATGAAGCCACGGAATACCTTAGGAACGAATTAGACCTGCTCGATGTACCGATTATTGCACTAACGGCAGGAAACGTGAAGGGAGAGCGGGAGAAATGCATCATTTCAGGAATGAACGACTTCCTGTCAAAACCTGTGCTGGAAGAAGAAATCGCCCAGGTATTCAAAAAATGGCTGAAATAAGGAAGGCGGTTTAAACAAGAGGATATCTCTCGTTTAAACCGCCTTCAAGTATAAAAACTGATCAGATCAGTTTTTTATTTAGAATGCGAAACCTACACGTAATCCAGTGATTACACTTGGACTGATGCTAGTGTTGCTTCCTGCTGATTTATGTTTAACAGTAGTAGTAGTACCACCAATAGTAGTTTTAGTCTCTGATTTACCTTCTTTTTCATAAGAAAAACCTAAACCTGCTTCAACACCTAAGAATAAGCGTTTTGCGATGTAATAATCCGCACCAATAACTCCACGAAGACCGATAGAAGTATAGCTAGGCGCTTTAGCTTCGATGAAAGTTCCGTCTGCATAAGCTCCTGCTGATGCACCAGTGATTACTGCGTTATCAGTTTTAACTTTCGAAGAACCTGTACCGAAAAGAAGGTCAGCACCAACATATGGAGATAAACGTGAAGAACCTGCAAAGTGTTTCTCAACACCTAAGTTGATCAATACTTTAGTAGCTGATTCATCGATAGAGCCTTTTTTACCAGCATGTTGCGTGTTGTCAAGGCCATATACGTTAGTTTTGTCATTTGTAGACTCTACATTGAAACCTAAACGGAAAGCAAGGTTTTCTTTTTGGAAATAACGGAAACGTAACATTCCAGCACCGTCATTCAGTTTGAAGTTTGTTCTGTTGATACCACCAGTTAAACCAAACTCAGTAGTCACGTCACCCGCAACTGGTTTAAGATCTTGTGCTTGTGCTGCAGCTCCGAAAAGTGCAAGGCCTGCGATAAGTAATCCTTTTTTCATAATTGTGTTTTTATTGTTAAATAGATGTTAATTAACTAAAAAATTAAGGTTGCAAAAGTAGTCTTAATAGAATTTATTGTGTCAATTGAATGTCATTACCTGTATTTTTGTAGCTAACTAGCTGAATGTCTGTTTGATTTTTTACACTAAGCTGTTGATCTTAGCGCTTGAATATCTGACTAATTAATTAAGGATGTCAGCCCTATTTAAGGAATAACTTTCAGAGATATAGTAATTTATTTGTCAGAAATTATGTGTTTAAACGCGGTTTTTGTGTTTATTAAGGAATTCTGGATTTCAATTGTAATACATTTCTATTAATATTTTTTTAAGAAAACAAAAAGAGAATTTTTGTGTTTCTCAACCCTCATTAAAACACATTGAAGCCTTATTCAACCGTTTGCGCGGAAGGATAGTGTGCTCTCTTTGTTATTATCGTATAGAGAAAACATTTATAACAGCTATTTTGCAGTGTTGAAATTCTTAGTGTACGCTAAGTTCTTGTGCTTAGGGGGTTAGGTGTTTGGTCTGGGAGAAGGGATTGTACTTGGACGCTGAGTTAGACTCGGTAATTTCGTTATCCGGCATACTTTTGCACAACCGTTTGCGTAAACCGAAGGCCTTTAAAGTACTTTAAATCGTGATTACTATACGTAACATTGATTTAATTATTCTTTAACAACCAAATCAATAATGAAAAAAAACCAACTTTTTAAAACCACAGGGATCTGGGTTTTAATGGCAGTAATGCTCCTGTTTGTGCAGGATGCCTTAGCTGTGGTTAAGCCCCGGGCTCAAAAAAACAACGTGAGGACTAACCTTGCCGATATCGTTGTGAAAGGAACTGTAAAAGACAGTCAAGGCCCCTTACCGGGCGTAACGGTAAGTCTAAAATCAGCGCCTGGTCGTGGAACCAGTACTGATGCAAACGGAAATTTCTCAATCAGTGTACCAGAAGACGGTGTATTGGTATTCAAAATGCTAAGCTATACGCCGCAGGAAATTCCGGTAAATAACCAAAAACAAATCAATGTTACTTTAATTACTGAACCTAATAACCTGGATGAGGTAGTGGTAGTAGCTTACGGTACACAGAAAAAATCCAGCTTAACTGGTGCTGTGGCCACTATAAGCCCAAAAACTTTAGCTAACAGACCAGTAACCTCGGTTCAGAATGCTTTACAGGGAGTAACACCGGGCTTAACAATTTTACAACGCCCTGGCGATGTAGGTCGTCGTGCTGATGGAACTTCAAATGGTACAGGTACCATTGCAATTCGTGGAAGAAGCAGTCTTTCAGCTGGTTCTGGGCCAATGTATATCATTGACGGTATTCCAGCAACAGCTCAGGAATTCGCAACATTAAACCCATTGGATATTTCTAACATGTCTGTTTTAAAAGATGCAGCTTCAGCATCACTTTATGGATCAAGGGCTGCTAATGGTGTAATTGTGGTAACGACAAAGAGAGGTTCAGGAGATAGAACAACCATTCAGTTCAATGCCAACTATGGCTGGCAGACTGCAGCATATCTGCCTAAATTTGTAAATTCTACGGATTATGCTTTGTTATATAATGAAGCGTTGACCAACGGAGGCGGAAAAGCAAAATATACGCCTGAGCAAATTGAATTGTTTAGAAATGGTTCTCAGCCAGATCTTTATCCAAATACAGATTGGTACAAAGAAGCACTAAGAAAAAGCGCACCACAAAGCGAGGTAAGCTTGAATATTAATTCTCCGGGTAAAATTACCAGCACCTATTTAGGTGTAACTTATATGGGGCAGGAATCTTTAATTCCAGGTAAAAAACAAGACCGTATGGTGGCTAAACTGAACACAGACAGTAAAATAGTCCCAGACTTGTTGAGCATCGGAACAAATATCTCTTTCATCAACCAGAACTATTCTCGTGAAGGAGAAGCCCTATCCTGGACGGAATTGAGTCGCTCTCTGCCAATTACAGTGTTACGCCAATCTAATGGCGCATGGGGATCAATGAGTGGTGGTACAGAATCTGCAGGTAATGCCGGACGTAATCAGATTCGTCGATTGCAGGAAGGTGGAAGCTCATGGGATAAAGATAATTACTTGCAAACGGCAGTAAATGCGAGCTTAACACCTTTAAAAGGGCTTTCCATTAATGGATTGGCTTCCTTAAAGTATTTTAACAACAACTCCTGGGCTTTTGAAAGTACAATGAAGCCTATTATAGGTTACCAGAGTAAGAAGGAATTGGGAGCAACTGGAAATCCGATTAATGAGATGAAGGAATACTGGCGCAAGCGACAAGAAGTATTGGTTCAGGGAACGGTAGATTACCAAAAAACTTTTGGCGATCATTTCGGTAAAATTATTGTAGGTGCCAGTCAGGAAAGTAACGTCAGCAGAGATGCGTTTCTGGGTAGAAAGAATTTTCCTAATGATGACATGACAACTGTAGGAAGTGGTTCTGCTAATGGTGACGACATCAGTAATGATGATGATGGTGCAGCCAATCGTACGTTGCAAACAGAATGGGCATTACGTTCTTTCTTTGGTCGTTTTAACTATGCATACAAAGATAAATACCTATTTGAGGCCAATGCAAGGATCGATTATTCTTCCCGTTTCCGTGAAGATCTGCGTCGTGCAGTTTTCCCTTCTTTCTCGGCCGGATGGTTGGTAAGTAAAGAAGATTTTATGCAGGACATCAAATGGATCAGCAACTTGAAACTTCGTGGATCTTATGGTTCATTAGGAAATCAGGATGTGGTAAAAGTGGGTAACTATTATAACCTGCTGGATATCGGATATGAATATAGCTTTGAAAATAATGCGCAAACAGGTGTTGCTCAGAATGTGATTTCTGATCCATTAGCAACCTGGGAAAAGGTATATATGACCGATTTCGGTATTGATGCAACTTTCTTCAATGGTAAGTTAGATTTAGTGACTGATTACTACATTAAGGATACCAAAGATTTATTGGTTCGTATCCCTCAACAGGCAACCATAGGGGTGGCTTTCGATAAATTACCATTGTCTAATGGTGCTTCTACCAGAAACAAAGGTTTTGAGATTGGTTTAACTTATAATGATCAGATTGGTGATGATTTTAAATTCAGCATCGGTGGAAATTTATCAGTAATCAAGAATACAATCACTTCATTAGGTAGAGGTGATGATGCTTTTGATGGCTTATTTATTCAGAGAGTTGGACAGTCTATTGGTTCTTACTATGGATATATCGCAGATGGTTTATTTGTAGATCAGGCAGATATCAACAACCATGCAGTTCAGGAGATTGCTCCAAAACCTGGTGACATCAAATACAGAGATATCACTGGTGATGGAAAAGTGACCTCAGAAGACCGTACCATTATTGGTAATGATGTGCCTTGGTTAAACTATGGTTTCAACTTCAATGCTGCTTACAAAGGTTTTGATCTTGGCATATTGACCTACGGTGTAGGTAATGTGGAAACTTACTTCTCTGAAGAAGCAGCATATCCTTTCTTTAATGGCGCAGGTGTTAAAACTGCATGGGAAAACAGATGGACCGCAGGAAATCCAGATGCAAATGCGGATTTTCCTCGTATCCTGACTTCAAATGACGGTGCCCAAAACTATACCAAAACCTCTTCTTTCTGGTTGTTCAATGCTTCTTATTTCAGAATCAGAGCAATTACTTTAGGATATACCTTTAAACCGGAAATGATTAAAAAACTAGGAATGACGAATCTTAGAGTGTACGGAAGTGCGAATAACCCTTTCACATTCATGGCTGATAAACGCTTGAAAGATTTTGATCCGGAAATGGCTTCAGGCCGTGCAGGATACCCAGGTATGAAAACCTGGTCGATAGGTTTAAGTGCAGCGTTTTAATCGTTATGATAAAATTTAAAATTATGAATAAGAAATCATCAATATATATACTTACAGGCTTACTGGCGCTTTCGTCCATCACCGCCTGTAAAAAAGACTTTTTGGAGAGACCTCCATTGAATCAGTTGACGGAAGAAGCTTTCTGGAAATCTGAAGAAGATGTTTTTAAGGTGGTTAATGGCGTTTATTCTCAATTGCCAGGAGATGGAACTGCCTTTAATGATGGTGCAACAGATAATGCCCAGGTGCAAAACTCCTGGGATAGTCCTTCAAACCCGATCGCTGCAGGTACAATAGGTTCAGATACTGATGCCGGATGGAGTTTTGTCGGCATTCGCCGTGCAAATTATTTCCTGGAAAATGCAGATAGAGTTAAAGTCATCGATCCTGCACTTTTAGAAAGATACAAAGCGGAAGTGCGTTTTATCCGTGCGCTTGATTATTTCAATCTAATGAGTCGTTTTGGGGATGTACCTTTGTTTACTAAGGTATTGGTACTAGGAGAAGAGAATCTACCAAGGAAACCGAAAAAAGATGTCCTTAAATTTGTCCTATCGGAATTGGATACCGTGGCTAAGATCTTGCCTAAAGAATATGCTGGTGGAAAACCAAATGAGAAAGGCAGAATCACCAAAGGAGCAGCATTGGCTTTAACGGCACGTGTCTACCTTTATGATGGTCAGTTTCAAAAGGCAGCCGAATTGGCTAGTACCGTAATGGGTATGGGGTATCGCTTATTTACTACCACTGAAGAAGAACCAAAAGATAAATTGGATGATTATTCTAAATGGGTAGATTTTGCAGATGCGGCAGATCAGGAGAAATTCCGGAAGGGCTTAAGAAGCTACGAACGTCTTTTCTATCAAAAGCATGAAAATAACTCCGAAGTGATCCTGGATCGGCAGGTGGTTAGACAAAAGGGTGGTAATGATATAAATAAGCTTCTGGGACCTAATAATTTGAAAGGCTGGAGCTCAATAACGCCAACGCAATCTATGGTAGATGCTTATGAAAGTTATCAGACTGGTGAAGCGGTTGTTCCTGTTGATCCGGCACAACGTGCTACATGGTATGAAAATGTGAAAGATTCAACGGATTACGTGAAGGAATATAGAAACCGTGATCCTCGTTTTTATGCGAGCATTCAGTTTCATGGTGCCGTGTGGAATTCTATTGACGAAGAGCCATATATCTATGATTCGAGAGCAAATGACAACAACAACTCTAAAACCGGTTATAACTTCCGCAAGCTTGTAGACCCGACTGTTTATATAGAGAAGATAGAGAGCCATGCAAACGTGATTATCATTCGTTATGCAGAGATTCTTTTAACCTATGCAGAAGCGAAGAATGAGGTTTCAGGTCCGGATGGTACCATTTATGATGCCTTAGATCAGATTAGAACCCGTGCAGGTATGCCAGTGGTAAACAGAACTAAATATGCAACTAAAGACGCATTGAGAGAGTTTATCAGAGCAGAACGCAGGGTAGAGCTGGCTTTAGAAGGTCATCGTTACATGGACATCAGAAGGTGGAAAATTGCACCAAATGTGATGAAAACAATATATGACGTAAGAAATGGTCAGGTTCAGCAACGGATCTGGACTGATAAATTATACCTGATGCCGATTCCACAAGTCGAAATGGATAAGTCAAAAGGGGTACTGGTACAAACCCTTGGATATTAATCCACACAATTGTTCCGAAAAATAAATCAGCTGAAGGCCGTTTCCTCGAAAGAGGTAAACGGCCTTCTAAATTCAGGCCTTCGGGCTTATTCTAAAATGATATTCCGCTTAAAGGCACAACCCAGTTCAATGATAGAATCGGTCTTGGCAATACCAGGAATACCGTCCACTTGCTCATATAAAATCCGCCTCATGTGTTCATGGTTTTTGGCAATGATTTTTATGTATAAGGTATACACACCTGTGATGTAATAGCATTCTGTTACCTCAGGGATTTTCTTTAATTCCTCAATAATCCGGTTAGAATCGCTATCCTTTTCCAAGGTGATGCCAGTAAAAGCTCCCCAATCGTAACCAATTCTTTTCTCATCTAGAACGGGCTTGATCCCGGTCAGTATTCCTTGCTCTATCAATCTGGATACCCTTTGATGCACCATCGTATTAGACACGCCCAGTGCAGCGGCAATAGCCGAATACGCCATGCGTCCGTCTTTTTCAAGTTGTTTTAAAATTTGAACATCAAATTCATCAATAGCATCCATTATGGTTCTTTTAAGATTACGTTTATTTTCCGAATATCGGTCATTTAAAGTTAAATAGTACTTTTATTGTGCTGTAAAAGTCAAATTCTCTTTTTTCTGGTGTTAAATAATAAATATTATTAACTTCGCCAGCCTACCAAATAATATAGTAAACAATGGGAATTTCAGCAAATTTAAGTAAAGTCGAAGCACTAATAGAAAAAGAAAACAGATACGGCGCACACAACTATCATCCTTTGCCAGTAGTATTGGAAAAAGGGGCTGGCGTGTTCCTCTGGGATGTAGAAGGGAAAAAGTATTATGATTTTCTTTCCGCTTATTCGGCAGTGAACCAGGGCCATTGTCACCCCAGGATTATTGATGCCTTAAAGCGTCAGGCCGAAAAATTAACCCTAACCTCCCGTGCATTTTACAACGATAAGTTGGGTGATCTGGAAGAATTTATGTGTAATCTGTTCGGTTTTGATAAAGCTTTGATTATGAATTCCGGCGTTGAGGCGGTAGAAAGTGCCATGAAGCTCTGCAGAAAATGGGCCTATCAGGTAAAAGGCATTCCTGCCAATCAGGCGAAGATCGTTTTTGCCAATGGAAACTTCCATGGCCGTACGATCTCTGTGATTTCTGCATCCGACGACGAAAGTGCAACTAAAGATTTCGGCCCATTTGTGGAAGGGATTGCCCGCGTGCCATACAATGATGTGGAAGCTTTTGAAGCGCTGTTAAAAGAAGATAAAAACATAGCAGGATTTATTGTGGAGCCGATTCAGGGCGAAGCAGGAGTAGTAGTGCCGGATAGCGATTATCTGCCACGCATCAATGCGCTATGTAAAAAATATAATGTGTTGTTCATTGTAGATGAAATCCAAACCGGGATTGCCCGTACAGGCAGTATGTTGGCTTCCTACGATATCAATGATACCGATAAAACCAATCAGCCGGATATGATCATTCTGGGGAAAGCCATTTCCGGAGGTGTGTTGCCGGTTTCAGCAGTGCTGGCCAATGATGAAGTGATGCTGACCATTAAACCAGGCGAACATGGTTCTACCTATGGTGGAAACCCACTTGCCTGCGCGGTAGCTCAGGAAGCTTTACAGGTGGTGCTGGATGAGAACCTTTCTGAAAATGCCAATAGACTGGGAGAAATCCTGAGAAAAGGTTTAGAAGACATCGCCAGCAGAATTGGGGTGATTGAACTGGTAAGAGGTAAAGGATTGCTCAATGCAATCGTAATCAATTGTACAGAAGAATCTGATATGGCATGGGACATCTGTGTTAAATTTCAGGAGCATGGCTTGTTGGCAAAACCTACACAAGGCAACAAGATCCGTTTAGCGCCGCCATTGGTGATTACGGAAGCGCAAATCAAGGAAAGTTTAGTGATCATTGAAAAATCCTTATTGAACTTCGCCTAGAGATTTATGAAAAGAACCATCAGGCTCATTAAGAACCGATCTGATATTGGTGCCGGAACACGTGGATCTGATATGGGAATAGATGCGATTGAGGTAGCTGCCATTAACATGGGCAGCGATTACTTCAACAATTTCCCTCATCTGGATGTGGAAACCCATAATGAAACGATCTATAACAAAGACCGGAATTCTTTTGCAAAAAGAATCGAGCATGTGCTAGAGCAATGTACCCGCGTGGCCAAAGCGGTGGAACAAACTTTAGGGAATAATGATTTTCCTCTGGTGCTTTCCGGTGACCATTCCTCCGCGTTAGGAACCATCAGTGGCATTAAAACCGCTTATCCGGACCAGAACCTTGGTGTGATCTGGATAGATGCACACGCCGATTTACATTCCCCATATACTTCCCCTTCCGGAAATATACATGGAATGCCTTTGGCAGCTGCACTGGCCAATGATAATTTGAAGGCACAGGTAAATGAAGTGAGCAGCGAAACCCAGTTGCTATGGGATAAACTCAAAACCATCGGTACGGATCAGCAGAAACTGAAACCTGAACATTTGATTTATTTCGGTGTTAGGGATACAGAAAGCGCAGAAGATGATCAGATCCAGGATTTAGGTATTAAGAACTATAAGGTAGAAGAAGTCCGTTTCAGAGGCATCGATACTTGTATCGCCGAAGCGCTGAAAAGGCTAAGCGACTGCCAGCTGATTTATATTTCTTTTGATGTAGACAGTATGGATTGCGATTTAATCTCCAATGGAACAGGTACGCCTGTGGCTAAAGGATTTGATCAGTACGAAGTGATTGCCATGCTGAAACAAATTATGGCTGCTCAAAAAGTAGTCTGCTTTGAAGTGGTAGAGGTAAACCCTTTACTTGATAACAAAGGCAATAAAATGGCAGAAACTGCTTTCGAGGTGTTGGAGCAAATTACACCTGATCTGGTATAAACGAAACTTTGCCGAATAAACAGAAATAAGCGGATAAAAAAACAGGCCGGATCATGAAGATTCGGCCTGTTTTGCTATAAAATGCTATTGATTTACGATGCGATTGTTGCTGTTGTTCTCCTTACAGCGTTTTTTTTTACCACGGTAATGATGCCAGCGGTATCATAGCCACATAGTGCCCATAATTCCTGTTGCTCGCCATGGTCAATAAACTCGTCAGGGATGCCCAAACGCGTAACGTTGGCGTTGTACTGATGATCTGCCATAAACTCAAGCACAGCGCTCCCTAGGCCGCCTTGCAGACAGCCATCTTCTACTGTGATCACGTTTTTATAGCGTTTAAACACATCGTGTAATAAAGCCTCGTCTAGTGGTTTCACAAAACGCATGTCGTAATGTGCCGGATGAATGCCTTCACTGTTCAGCTCTTTACAAGCCTCTACAGCAAAATTACCCACATGACCGATGGTCAGTATCGCCACATCTTCTCCATCACATATTTTGCGACCTTTACCAATTTCTAATGCCTTGAATGGACGTTTCCAATCTGTTAACACTCCATTTCCTCTCGGATAACGGATAGAAAACGGACCTTGATTTTCCAATTGTGCAGTATACATCAGGTTTCTCAGCTCTTCCTCATTCATTGGCGCAGCAACGGTCATATTTGGAATACAACGCATGTAGGCTAAATCGTAAGCACCATGGTGAGTTGCCCCATCAGATCCTGCAAATCCTGCACGGTCTAAACAGAACACCACATTCAGGTTTTGAATGGCCACATCATGGATCACCTGATCGTAGGCCCTTTGCATAAAGCTGGAATAAATGTTACAGAAAGGCACTAAACCTTGTGTAGCTAATCCAGCAGAAAAAGTAACCGCATGTTGCTCTGCAATCCCCACATCAAATGAACGTGTAGGCATCGCTTTCATCATGATGTTCATCGAAGAGCCTGATGGCATAGCAGGCGTAATGCCCACAATTTTTTTATTCTCTTCTGCCAGTTCTACCAGTGTATGTCCGAAAACATCCTGATATTTTGGTGGCTGAGGCTTGTCGACAGTCGATTTCTTGATTTCTCCGGTAATCTTATCAAACAAACCTGGTGCATGCCATTTGGTCTGGTCTTTCTCCGCTAAAGCGAAACCTTTTCCTTTAACCGTTACACAATGTAAGAGTTTAGGGCCGGGAATGTCTTTTAAATCGCGGATCACCTGTGCCAAACGCACTACATCATGGCCGTCTACCGGACCAAAATACCTGAAATTTAAGGATTCAAATAAATTGCTCTGGTTTAATAAAGTGCCTTTAATGCTTTTCTCAATTTTCTTTACAAACTTATGGGCATTTGGCCCCAGTTCAGAAAGCTTAATTAAAACACTGGAAATGTCATCGCGGAAGCGATTGTATGATTTTGAAGTGGTAATACTCGTTAAATATTCCTTTAATGCACCCACATTAGGATCAATCGACATACAGTTGTCGTTGAGGATCACTAAAAGGTTAGAATCTTCAATACCCGCATGGTTCAAGCCTTCAAAAGCCAGACCCGCGGTCATGGCGCCATCGCCAATTACGGCAACGTGCTGACGGTCGGTTTCTCCTTTTAATTGAGAAGCAACTGCCATACCCAATGCTGCAGAAATAGAAGTAGAAGAGTGGCCAACACCAAAGGTATCGTATTCACTTTCAGAGATTTTTGGAAATCCGCTGATCCCATTCAGGAGGCGGTTGGTATGAAATACTGATTTTCTTCCGGTCAGGATTTTATGTCCGTAAGCCTGATGGCCAACGTCCCAGACCAGCTTGTCGTAAGGTGTATTTAAAGCGTAATGTAAGGCTACTGTGAGTTCCACTACACCCAGACTTGCGCCAAAATGCCCTCCGTTTACACTCACTACATCAATGATGTACTGGCGTAGTTCCTGACAGATTTGCTCGAGATCTTCTTCTTTATACTGCTTTAAATCAGCAGGATAATTTATGTTTGGTAATAATGGACGGGTGATATCTTCCATGCAGTGATTTATAGAATAGAACTACAAAGTAAGGTATTTTGTTACCAAACTAAGAAGGAAAATCGTTAATTTTACAAATTAATACTTCAATAAATGACTAGAGATACTTTAATTTTTGATTTGATTGACAGGGAATTGGACCGTCAGGAAAATGGCCTGGAGCTGATCGCTTCTGAAAACTTTGTGAGCAAACAAGTAATGGAAGCCGCAGGATCATGTTTAACAAATAAATATGCTGAAGGCCTTCCGGGAAAAAGATACTATGGCGGTTGCCAGGTAGTAGATGAGGTGGAAACCATAGCTATTGAGCGTGCAAAGCAGCTTTTTGGGGCAGAATGGGTAAACGTACAACCGCATTCAGGCGCTCAGGCAAACGCAGCAGTAATGCTTGCAGTGATCCAGCCGGGAGATAAAATCTTAGGATTTGACCTTTCTCATGGTGGTCACTTAACACACGGTTCTCCGGTTAACTTTTCAGGAAAATTGTATCAGCCATTGTTTTATGGAGTAAAGAAAGAAGATGGTTTGATCGACTATGCTAAACTGGAAGAAATCGCATTAGCGGAACGTCCTAAGTTGATCATTTGCGGTGCTTCTGCCTATTCAAGAGAGTGGGATTACGCTTTTATCCGTAATGTAGCTGATAAAATCGGTGCATTGGTATTGGCTGATATTTCACACCCTGCAGGTATGATCGCTCGCGGTTTATTAGCAAACCCACTACCTCATTGCCATATCGTAACCACTACTACACACAAAACCCTTCGTGGTCCTCGTGGTGGTATGATCATGATGGGCAAAGATTTCGAAAATCCATTCGGAATTAAAACGCCAAAAGGTGAAACCAGAATGATGTCATCTGTATTAGATATGGCAGTTTTCCCTGGAACACAAGGTGGACCATTAGAACACATCATCGCAGCAAAAGCAATTGCTTTCGGCGAAGCGTTGAGCGACGAATATTTAACTTACATCACACAAGTGAAAGCCAATGCTCAGGCGATGGCTAAAGCTTTCGTAGCCAAAGGTTACGGTATTATTTCTGGTGGTACAGACAACCATTTAATGCTGATTGACCTGCGCAACAAAAATATAACTGGTAAAGCAGCAGAAAATGCGCTTGAAAAAGCAGATATTACCGTGAACAAAAACATGGTTCCTTTCGATGATAAGTCGCCATTTGTAACTTCAGGTATCCGTGTAGGTACTGCTGCCATCACAAGCAGAGGTTTCAAAGAGAAAGAAATGGAAACCATTGTTGATCTGATTGATCAGGTAATTACTAATTCTGAGGATGAGAATAATTTAAAAGCGGTAAAGGAAAAAGTAATCAACTTGGTAAGTCAGTTCCCCTTGTATAAATAAACGGGAAGAACTTACTCAATGCTAACGAATAACCAGACTTCATCAACTTATGAAATGGAACGCTTGCGGGCGTTGCAGGGATACGATATATTGGATACTCCTCCAGAAGAGGAATTCGATAATATCACCAAGCTAGCCAGCTTGATCTGCAACACGCCTATAGCAGTCATTGTATTAGTTGATGAAGATCGGTTATGGTTTAAATCTGTGATCGGGCTGGACTTTAAGGAAATACCCAGAAACAGCTCTTTTGCTGAGCGGGTAATCCAGTCGGGAAAGGTATTCGAACTCTGTGATGTAGCCGAGGATGAAAGCTTTACCAATCATATGGCAGGCATCAACCATGGCCATTTACGATACTATGCCGGTGCCCCTTTAATTGATGAGGATGGTTATCCCTTAGGAACCATCTGTGTTTTCGATCAGCAGCGTAAAGAACTAAGCATCGCGCAGAAAGAAGGCTTGCAGATTCTCGCTAAAGAAATCATTACCCACATTTCCCTCCGTAAAAAAGCCAAAGAACTGAACCTTAAAAATCAGCGCTTTGAAGAACTGCTGAACATCTCTACCGTATCCCCCGAAATTCATTGTATCCTGGACGATAAAGGCAAATTGCTGTTTGTCAACAATGCAGTTACCTCCGTGCTGGAATATGAAGTGGAAGAAGCCGTCGGTTTAACAGCCTGGACATTCTGCTACCGGGAAGATATCAATAGGGTAGTTCATGCCATAGAAGCAGGTCTTGCTATGGGTACCAAGCAATTTAATATTGACTTTAGAATAGTCACCAAAAGCGGATTAATCCGTTGGCTGAGCTGGAATATGGTCTGTAAGAATAGACGCTGGTATGCTTACGGCAGAGACATTACGGAGAATAAAAGAGTAGAAAATGAACTGATGAAACTCTCCTTTGTGGCGAGTAAAGTCAACAATGCAGTGGTCATCAATGATTCCGATAACCACGTGACCTGGGTAAACGCGGCCTTTGAGAAAATTACCGGTTTTACACTGGAGGATATGAAAGGTAAACGTCTTGGTGATTTGATCCAGGGACCTGGAACGGATCTGGAACTGATTCAACAAGCGCGTGAACTCACCAACAAACACCAGTCTTTTACTGTAGACCTATTGGCTTACCGTAAAGACAGACAGCCGATCTGGTTGTCCATCTACAATACCGTAGTCTTTAATGACGAAGGAAAGGTGGAAATAGAAGTAGAAATTATTCTGGACATTACAGAGAAGAAAAAGGCAGAAGAAGAATTGCAACTGCTTTCCTTAGTGGCCAGTAAAACCGATACCGGAGTAAATATCTCTGATGGTGAAGGTTATACCACCTGGATTAACCACTCTATGGAAAAGTTAACCGGTTATTCTTTGAATGAATTACAAGGACTCAGACTAGGTGACATTCTTTCTAAAGATGAAGCACAAAGAGAACTGATTGTAGCCTCCAGACAAAAGGCGAACAACAGAGAGTCTTATGCCATAGAAGTACAGGCAAAAAAGAAATCAGGAGAACACATTTGGCTTTCCGTTTCCAATACGCCCATTGTCAATGAAAAAGGAAAAGTAGAACGACAGATCGACCTGATTACCGATATTTCCCAAAGGAAACAGGTAGAAAAGGAAATGGTAGAGGCCAAAGAACAGGCCCTGCAGTTAAGTGCTGCAAAAGAAATGTTCCTGTCGGTGATGAGTCATGAAATCAGAACACCTTTAAATGCCGTCATAGGAATGGCGCACCTGCTACTTGATAACGATCCTAAAGAATCACAATTACCCGATTTAAACCTATTGCGGTTCTCTGCAGAAAACCTGTTGAATATCATCAATGATATCCTGGACCTCACCAAAATGGAAACTGGAAATGTGCAATTGGAAACCATTCCTTTTAGCATGAAGACCCTGGCTTCCGATGTGATCAATTCTTTGCAGATGAATGTGATGGCCAGAAATAATACGCTGAAACTGATCTGTGATGAACACATCCCTGAATATGTTAAAGGAGATAAAACCCGCCTCTATCAGGTATTGATGAATCTATTGGGCAATGCGATTAAGTTTACTCAGGATGGCGAGATTGTTTTGGAAATAAAAAAACTAGCCGAAACCGAGAAGCGTGTTTCGCTTTATTTTGAAGTAAAAGATACAGGAATTGGAATCGCTGCAGAAAAACTCGACTATATCTTTCAACCCTTTATTCAGGCCAGAACAGATATCTCCAGGAAATATGGTGGTACCGGATTGGGATTAACCATTACCAAAAAGATGCTGGAACTTTATGGTGCAGACATTCAGGTAGAAAGTGAAGAAGGAAAAGGAACGGTATTTCATTTTGAGATATCTTTTGAAAAGGCAAACAATTATGTGCCTCAGGTAAAGATTTTTACCGAACCCAATCAGTTTAGTGACAAGCGCATTCTTGTGGTTGATGATAATGAAATCAACGCCCTGATTGCAAAACGTATTTTCGGAAAATGGGGACTCAACCTCGATTTTGCCATCACCGGAGAAGAAGCCCTGGATAAAGTCCGTGTACAACGATATGACCTGATATTTATGGACATAAAAATGCCGGGAATTGATGGTTTTGAAGCCACCACATTAATTAGAGCTATGGAGGGCGACTATTATAAAAATGTACCTATCCTTGCTTTAACAGCTTCGACCTTACACGATGAACACAATAAGTTTGCGGAGTCCGGTATGAACGGACACATCTTGAAGCCTTTCAAGCCGGAAGACATGAGAAATGTACTTTCCGAATACCTGAGTTAGTCAGCAGGACTCAAAAATCATTCAATTTTTCTGGAAATAACAATGGAGAGAAAGCTCATGGATTAGAAATGATAAAGGGCCGATATTTCACAGAAGTGAATGTATCGACCCTTAAATTAACGCTCTCAGGGTCAAAGTAAAGGAATATATTTTATATTTCAAAATATATAAAGAATTATTTGTGAATTTATATTGATTTTCTGTGGTTGTGTTTTTTAACTGTCTGAAAATGAGTAATAAAATATTTTCATGAACTAGAAAAGAAAGCTGAGATGCTTTTGTAAAGTAAAAGGCCGGCCATTCCAAAATAGGAGTTCTGCCGGCCTTTACCATCTAAATTAACGCTCTCATTAATATAAACGAGCAGGATTGGAGATTGTTTTATCTGATACATAATTTAGCTTACATAGGCCAGGGTAGCAATGCTGATCTTTTCTGGCATCGCTTGAAGGAGGCTGATTCCACAGGCTTCTATGGTTGCCCCGGTAGTGAGCACATCATCAATCAGTAATAAATGTTTGTTTGCCAATTCCTCTGGATGTTGAACTGCAAAGGCGGTCGACATATTTTCAAAACGCAGGAGTCTGCCTTTGTGCGTCTGACTATCCGTAGCGCTGGTACGGAAAAGATGGCGATTGCTAACCGGAACATTTATAACCTCTGCAATGCCTTGTGCAATTGCTTCACTTTGGTTATAGCCACGCCTTGCTAATCTTTTCTTATGTAGTGGAACAGGAATTAATAAGTCGATCCCTTGAAAGTATGGGGAGCTTTGGAGGCGTTCTCCAAGGAGTATACCTAACCTTATGCCCAGATTGGCCTGGTTACTGTATTTTAAATGATGGATGAGCTGTTGCACTGTGCCCTCTTTTTTAAAGAAAAGCATGGCCATGGCCGCATGACATGGTAATCGTCCCCAAAACTGCCTGGCCACCAGGTTATTCGGATCCAGGTGGTGATCGGTATAGGGTAGACTATATAAGCAACTGCTACAAATATCAGCTTCGCCGGAAATTAAAGGCAGGGCACAACCGAAACAGGCTGCTGGAAAGAGCAGGTGTAAAAGGTCTGGAATATTGAAGTTGGAGAAAGGCATGGGCTAATCTATGTTGATTAGCCATTGCCTGGTTGAAATCCGGGATTTAGTTTTGCTCTTTTACAGCCAGCTGTCCACAGGCAGCATCAATGTCTTTTCCTCGGCTTCTTCTGATATTGGTATTTACACCCTGACTTTTCAGGTAAGCAGAGAAAGCATCGATCTTGTCGCCTTCCGCATTCAGGAAAGCCGCAAACTGAATCGGATTGTATTCAATTAAGTTTACTTTACAAGGAACGTGTTTACAGAATTTAGCCAGCTCCATCGCATCTTCAATCTCATCATTGAAATTGTTGAATACAATGTATTCGTAAGTAATCGGGTTCTTTGTTTTGGAGAAATAATATTTTAAAGCTTCTTCCAATGCTTTCAATGAGTTTTGCTCATTGATCGGCATGATTTCATTTCTTTTCTTGTCATTTGCCGCATGTAGCGAGATGGCCAGGTTAAATTTAACCCCGTCATCACCTAGTTTCTTGATCATCTTGGCAATACCAGCAGTAGATACGGTAATGCGTTTGTACGACATATTAAGTCCGTCTGGAGCAGTAATACGGTCGATAGACTTCAATACATTGGCATAGTTTAGCAAAGGTTCGCCCATTCCCATATAAACGATATTCGTTAAAGGGGCATTGTAGTTTTTCTTAGCCTGCTGATCAATCAAAACCACCTGGTCATAGATCTCATCAGCATTCAGGTTACGTTTACGGTCCATATATCCTGTTGCACAGAATTTACAGGTTAAACTGCAACCTACCTGTGAACTCACACAGGCTGTCATACGCTCTTCCATAGGAATCAGTACGCCTTCTACAATATTGCCATCATATAGTCTGAAAGAACTTTTGATGGTCTGGTCATTACTAAATTGAGAGTTACTTACTTCAACTACATTGATTGCATAGTTTTCATCCAGTTTCTTTCTAAGGTCTTTAGAAAGGTTACTCATTTCCTCAAAGGAGCGTGCAGATTTCTCCCATAGCCATTGGTAAACCTGTTTGGCACGGTAAGAAGGTTCCTGCATATTTATAAAATGTTGTTGCAGCTGAGGGAGGTCCAGTGAACGTATGTCTGTTTTTTTTGTAGTAAGCATTTGATGCAAAGTTACCTAAAAAAAGAATAAGCCAGCAAAAATTGATTTTGCTGGCTTAAAAAGTATGGATTTACTGCCGGATTATGACAGTCAAATTATGTTTAACGCTTTGGTCCTCTGCTTTTTCCAGGTGCGCCAGAGTTTCCTCTTGACGGTCTGACTGGTCTTTTGCTTGGTCCATTAGTTTTATTCCAATCGGTAGTGCTGGAAGCACCACGGTAAGGAGTACCAGATTTTTTATCCGCTCTTGGTTTACCCGAAGCTGCTCTTGGTCTGCCTTCAGATTCTGATCTTGGATCTGTAGATCTAGCTCCAGCTGATCTCGGACCGCCTGATCTTGGGCCCCCCGGTCTGCCAGAAGAGTTCTTTCTCGGAGCAACTAATTCTTCGAAATCTGGATTTACTGGTTTTTTACTTGCTTTCTTCGCTGCTGATGCCGCCTCTAAAGAGCTTGATTTCGCAACAAGGTTGAAAATCTCTGTTTGCTCTGCTGGAGTAAGTTCTCTCCATTCGCCAACAGGAATGCCTTTAAGCGTTACATTCATGATTCTGGTACGCTCTAGTTTCGTCACCTCAAATCCGAAATGCTCACACATTCTTCTGATCTGACGGTTCAATCCTTGAACAAGCACAATCTTGAAAGTAAATGTACTTTCTTTAGTCACTTTGCACTTTTTGGTCATCATGCCCAATACAGGAACACCTTTGCCCATACCAGCGATAAACTGTTCAGTAACCGGTTTATTAACGGTCACTACATATTCTTTCTCATGGTTATTTCCAGCACGAAGGATCTTATTAACGATATCTCCGTTATTGGTTAGGAAAATTAATCCTTGTGAATCTTTGTCCAAACGACCAATCGGGAAAACCCGCTCGCTGTGGTTTACATGATCCACCATATTGCTTTTTACGCCAGCTTCAGTAGTACTGGTAATGCCGACAGGTTTATTATAAGCGATTAAGATAGAATTTTCAACTTCTTTTGGCTCAATGGTCTGGCCATTCACCGTAACGATATCCCCGAAAAATACTTGGTCGCCTACCTTGGCTTTACGACCATTGATAAACACATTTCCTTGTTCTATGTATCTGTCTGCAGCTCTTCTGGAGCATAGACCGCTCTCACTAATGTATTTATTTAATCGGGTGGTAGAATCAGACATGGGTATGGGTATAAATTGTTTCAGTTTACAAAGAAATCAAAATATACCCACATATACTATCAAAATATTGTAAAGCTATGGCTTTTAAAAATTAGTATCATCAGCACTAGGCCCATAACTGCCCGGAATTGGGACGTCTAATAAGCGTAGAAATACGCCTAGTTGTGCCCTGTGATGGATAATCTGTGATAAGATATGTCTGATCAGACTGCCTTTTGTGTATGTAGAATAAATTTGCTCGCCATTTCGTAAAATCCAGGGTTCCGACAAGATTTCTTCTTTTGCAGCAGATAGGTATGAACGACCTTCTTCCAGTGATTCCTCGAAAAGCTTCATCAAATCGGCATTAGTTTCCAGCTGTTTTGGTTCATAAGGGACAGTGGCAAAGTCTAATTCATCAGTCGTAACCGCATAAGTTATCCAGGTCGGTAATTCCGCAATATGGCCGGCAAGTACTTTTACCGTCATGCTTTTTGGGTGTGGCTGCCAATCCAATTTATCATCAGGTACAATCGCCAACATTTTACGCGTAGTTTGAGCTTCCTGCTCCAGTTCTTCTAAGAACGTTTTAATCATTTCCATTTCGTCGTGTTTTAAATTACAGAACAAAGAAAAGACTGGACACTGACAACCCTATGTCAGGCCTTTTACTAATTTAAAAAATATATCAGGAAGGCGGAGTAAATAATGGAGGGATTAAATGAGCTGACAAAGGCGCTGATAAACCAGTATGTATGATTCCTGACGGCCGAAATAAATTTGCTGATGCACTAATCGGACTGCAATATTGGCTTTTAGTACCTGTTAAGGCTAATGTTGGCTGTTCTTCTTTGTTGTAGATTGCATGCTCAGTTTCAGCTTTTGGTTGGTTTTCTTCCTGAAGTTCCTGATCATCTGCGCTTACTTTCGCAAATGAACCGGCATGTACACTGTCGGAAATTTCCTGACCATCTGCTGAAATAAAAGAAATATAAGCTTCTACCTGTGTGGCTAATAAGTTGCTGGAAATTTCCATGAATTCTTCGCCCTGTTCCCTTCTTGCACCGATATATATGGAACTGATCATTTTTGCCTCAGGGAATACCAATACCAGCATCGCACGGTCATGGGTATGAACGGAGCTGCTTTTCGGACTTGCTTCCCAATGAAATAAAATCCCCTGATCAGTCCTCGAAATGCTCGGTTTTTCTGCTGGAGGCAAGTTTCCTTTAGTCAGCATCGCTTTAGGATAATCCATGCTAATGTTTGGATATTCGCCCTTTAATGCATGCTTTTTATTAAAGGAAAGCGCTTCATTATAAGTGTTTCTATTCGTTCCTATAACCTCATTACGATAGCCCAATTTTAGGATATTCTGTAAAGGTCGGAGGAAATCATTGACAACGGTCATCTTTTGATAGTTGGCCAGCTTTGGTAATGTAGGTGGCTTGTTAGTCTTTCCTATTAGCCTGATTACGTTTTTTCCGTTGAGCATATAGCCAACTAAATTGCCTACACGACCATTAAAACCTCCAAATAAACCATTGCTTAAACTTCCCATAATTTTGTGATTAAATGATTAACATACAGACTTTTACTAATGTACTCAATGCTTTCGGTATCCTTTCTATATGCCTTCCAAATAAGTTTCGATTCACAAGAACGTTACATAAGCTTTAAATAGACCTTCTAAGGTCTTTAGGATCATGAAAGGATCATCCAACCATTATGGAATGATCTTGTAAAGATTATATAAAATTAAGCTCAGGTCGGAAGCAGCTCGAACCTGCTACGAACTAAAGGAGGAGGACGCGGGGGGAATTTGATAAAACGTATACATTTTAGGGGAAATACCTTTCCTTTGTACCTATGATTTCCTATATCTCTGCATCCTATATTTATCCGGTAACTGTTGAACCTTTGAAAGAGGGCGTAATTGTCCTGGATTCCGATGGTTTAATCCTGGAAATCCTGACGGCCGCTCAAGCGGAATCTAAAGGAATTACGAACATTAAATTCTATGAAGGAATCCTGGTTCCTGGATTTGTCAATACCCATTGCCATTTGGAACTTTCTCATCTGAAAGGGAAAATTGCCAAACATACCGGACTGCCAGGATTTGTAGAACAGGTGATTCGACAAAGGCAGGCAAATGATGCTGAACTGATCGATGCCATGGAAATCGCCGATAGAAATATGTACGCGCAAGGGATTGTTGCAGTTGGCGACATTTCGAATAAACTGATCTCGAAGGAGGTCAAAGAAATTAGCGGTATCTATTACCATACCTTTATAGAAGCAATGGGTTTTAACCCGGAAAAAGCTTCCGATATCATCGAAGCCGCCAAAATCATGAAAGAGGCTTTTCAACCTTTAAATGCTTCGATTGTTCCGCATGCCCCATATTCGGTATCCGATAATTTATTCGCAGAGATCCGAAAAGAAGCGGAAGCAGATCAGGAGCTGATCAGCATTCACAATCAGGAAACTCTGGAAGAGAATGAATTTTTTGAACATAAATCTGGTAGCTTCTTAAAGTTATACGAGTTCCTGGGTTTAAATATTGACTTTTTCAAAGCAACAGGGAAGACCTCGCTGCAGTCTTATTTACCAAAACTCTCTCCATCTTTAAAAACCTTATTGGTACACAATACATTTAGTAGCTCGGCAGACCTGGACTTTGCTACAGCAAATCATTCCTCCTTATATTGGTGCCTATGTCCGAATGCGAATTTATATATAGAGGATAAATTACCTGATCTGCCCTTATTTTTGAAAGCAGAGCTAAAGATTACGCTTGGCACGGATAGTCTGGCCAGCAACGACCAGTTGAGTATTGTAGAAGAAATGAAAACGCTGCAAGAACACTTCCAGCTTCCTTTAGCACAGTTGCTGCCATGGGCCACGATAAATGGTGCTGAATTTTTAGGAATTGAAGATCGTTTTGGTAGTTTAGAAGCTGGAAAAACCCCCGGTATCAATCTGCTGGAATATGTGGATAAAGATGGGGAAATGTGGATTACAGGAAAGATTAAAAGATTAGTATAGATGAACAACAGGATTACCACTTTATTTCAAATCAAATATCCGGTGATTCAGGCTGGAATGGTCTGGTGTAGTGGCTGGAAATTGGCCTCAGCCGTATCAAATGCAGGCGGACTAGGCATCATCGGTGCAGGATCCATGTATCCTGAAGTATTAAAGGAACACCTACAGAAATGTAAAAAGGCCACCGACCAACCTTTCGCCGTCAACGTGCCTTTGCTATATCCTAATATCGATGCCGTCATGCAGATCATTTTGGAAGAAGGAGTGAAAATTGTATTTACCTCTGCAGGAAATCCTGCGACCTGGACAAGCTTTCTAAAGGAAAAGGGAATTACGGTTGTTCATGTGATTTCCAATAGTAAATTTGCACTAAAAGCAGAAGCTTGTGGCGTGGATGCCATCGTCGCAGAAGGTTTTGAGGCGGGCGGACACAATGGACGAGAGGAAACGACCACCATGTGCCTGATCCCACAAATCACTAAAGCGGTAAAAATTCCGGTGATTGCTGCGGGTGGAATCGGGAGCGGAAGTGCAATGCTTGCCGCATTTGCATTGGGAGCCGAAGCCGTTCAGATTGGATCAGCTTTTGCCGTAGCAGAAGAGTCCTCTGCTCACCCGAATTTTAAACATAAAATATTGGAAGCTGGCGAAGGAGATACTCGATTGAGTATGAAAAAAGTAGTTCCGGTTCGCTTGCTGAAAAATAGTTTTGCCGAAGTCATTGCGCAAGCCGAAGCAGAGGGTGCCGATGCGGAGCAACTCAAACAACTATTAGGTCGTGCAAGAGCGAAATTAGGTATGTTTGAAGGAAATATAGAAGAAGGTGAACTGGAAGTTGGACAGGTATCGGCCTTGCTACAGGAAATTAAACCTGCTGCAAAGATACTGAAGGACATCTGGCAGGAGTTTTTAATAGAGAAAGATAAGATCAGTAAGTTGGAATTTCCAGCATAGTTGATCCTAATATTTACCATAAGAATTAATTTAAGAATGAAACACATCAACATAAGAGTTACCGGAAAGGTGCAGGGGGTATCCTTTAGGGAAACCACAAAAGCAATCGCAGATCAAATGGGTGTCCGCGGAATAGTTAGAAATGAGAAAGATGGTACCTTATACCTGGAAGCAGAAGGCGATGATGCCTCTTTAGAAGTTTTTGAGGAATGGTGTAATGAAGGTCCGGACAGGGCAAAGATTGAAACTGTAGAAGTGACTCCCGGAGAATTGAAGGGCTACCAAAATTTCGAAATCATTAAGAAATAACGCGTGTCTGTCATCAAGAAATTCCTCGGTCAGACTGCAATCTATGGTTTAAGTACTGTATTTTCCAGGCTGTTTAACTTTATCCTGACTCCAATTTATACCAGCAAATTTGCTGCGGGGACATATGGTATTTTCACTACAATGTATGCTTATGCCTCGCTGATCAATGCAGTGTTGGCTTTCGGGATGGAAAGTACCTATTTCAGGTACCTCAATAAACACGAGGATAGGAAACAGGAAGTATACAACAACTCCTTTCTGGTGATTGCTTTTATCTCCACCCTGTTTTTAATTACAGGGTTGATATTGGCAAATCCAATTGCAGCCTATTTAACGGATGATCCGAAACAACTCAGTGATTATAAATATTACGTGCAGTTCTTTATTGGCATTCTGTATATTGATGCCATCTGTGTGATTCCATTCGCCAAATTGAGAGCAGATGAAAGACCGTTTAAGTACAGCCTGATTAAATTCCTGAATATTGGGTGTTTCGTAGGCTTCAACCTGCTGTTCATTTATGTGATCCCATGGATCATTAAAAACGAATGGCCGATGGCCGAATGGCTGTCTTCATGGTATCGTGGTGTTTGGGTAGGTTACGTATTTGTGGCCAATTTAATCGCCAGTGTGGTTACCTTCCTGATGTTGCTTCCGGAATTTTTAAAGCTTCAATTGAAGTTTGATAAAGAGCTTTTCGGGAAAATGTTTTCTTATTCATGGCCGGTATTGGTGGCCAATCTTTCCTTTATCGTCAATGAAAATCTGGATAAGCTGGTCTTGGGAAAGCTGTTGCCGGAAGATATTGCGATACAGGAAGTAGGGATTTATGGTGCGGTGTGTAAGCTGGCTATATTCATCAGTATTTTCGTTACGGCTTTCCGTTTAGGGGCAGAGCCTTTCTTCTTTAGTCATGCTAAAAAGGAAAATGCAAAGCAGACCTATGCCATCATTCTACAGTATTTTGTAATCGCATTAGCGGTACTTTTTGTGGGACTGATTGCCAATATTGAATTGTTGAAACATTTTATCAGCAAGCCGGAATATTGGGTTGGACTCCCGGCAGTGCCATACTTGCTGTTCGGTTACGTTTGCCTTGGGGTGTATTCAAACCTTTCGATATGGTATCGTTTATCAGATCAAACGCGCTTTGGCCTTTACATTTCTTTGATTGGTGCAATGATCACCATTGTGTTCAACTTCGTGTTGATCCCTAAATTCAGCTATATGGGCTCTGCATGGGTTTCTATGCTGGCTTATTTTGTGATGATGGTGATCTCTTATATATTAGGCCAAAAATATTACCCGATTCCTTACCACCTGAAAAGAATCCTCAGCTATTTAATCATTTCAGTAGTATTGGTGATTTTATCGTTCTGGGTATTTAACAGGAATATTTATATTGGAAATCTGCTCTTGCTTGCTTTTATTGGCGGCATTGTCTATTTCGAAAAAGACCAGTTGAAAGCGATCTTGTTTAAGAAGTAAATACATTAAAACGCTTAAAAAAATTAGAATAAATAAAAACAATTATCACAATGAAAATCAATATCATTAACAATTCTGGACACGCCTTACCACAATATGAAACTGCTCATGCGGCAGGAATGGACATGCGTGCATTTGTAGAAACTGAAATCACTATTAAACCTTTGCAACGTGTATTGATTCCAACAGGCTTACACATCGAGTTGCCAGTAGGTTTTGAAGCACAGATTCGTCCTCGTAGCGGATTGGCTTACAAACATGGCATCAGTATTGTGAATTCGCCAGGAACGATTGATGCGGATTACCGTGGAGAGATTAAAGTTTTGTTGGTGAATCTTTCTGATACAGATTTTGTAGTGAATAATGGCGATCGTATTGCACAAATGGTGATTGCAAAACATGAAACCATTGCATGGGAAGCAGTAGAAGAGCTTTCAGATACGGCACGTGGTGCTGGTGGTTACGGCCACACTGGTAAATAAAAATAAAAGGATTAAATAAAATAACGATGAAGCAAAGGTCTCTTTTACTATCATTACTTCTTGCAGGCTTGTCGGCTGAGGCACAACAACCTGTAAATCCAAAATTGGATAGTACTGAAGTAAGGACCCTTTTCTTCGCCGGATTGCGGGAGAAGCTGAATGAAAATTACAGCAAGGCGGGGGAAAGCTTTCAAAAGATCCTGGCCATCGACCCGAAAAATGCAGCTGTTTATTATGAAATAGCAAGTCTCAATTACCGCCAGAACAAATTGCAGGAAGCAGAAGCAGCCATCAAAAAATCAGTAGCATTGGATGCAAATAACCTTTGGTACTGGAAGATGATGGCAGAACTGTATAAACGCAAAGGGGACATGGATGGGCTGATCAGTGTTTTTAATGAGTTGATCCGCCTGTCGCCCGATAATGATGCGTTTTATTTTGATAAAGGGAATGCCTACCTGTTATTAGGCAAAACAACAGAAGCGTTAAGAACTTACGACGAGTTGGAAAAGAAATTTGGGGTGTCAAAAGCCCTGATCCAGGCCAGACATCGGATTGACCTGGGTAATAAGAAAGAGGCCACTAAAGCCGAACTGGAAAATATGCTTTCCGCAGGGGAAGATGATGTACCCGGAATGCTGGACCTGAGCCAGTCGATGATGGAGAAAGGGCAGACGGAAAATGCACTCGTCCTACTCAAAAAAGCGAAAAGCATTAGTCCTGAAAACTATGAAATTGATCTGGCGATTGCCGATTATTACCAAAATATAAAGAACAGTAAGGAAGCTGGAATTGCACTAAGGACGGCTTTTGCCAATCCGGAAATGCCGGCGCAAAGAAAAGGGAAGATTATCCTGATGATTGCCGGAAACGCTAAAAATCCACTATTGATTGAAGAAGCTTTAGCCCTGGCCAAAATCGCTATGGAAAGGGGGGATGAGGATCCGAATATGATCGCCTTATATGGCGATTTACTGTATCAAAAGGGAGCGCTGTCGGCAGCATTACAGCAATATCAGGCAGTATTGAAATTGAGCGATCAGCTTTACCCGGTATGGGAGCGTGTGCTTACCATTCAAAATAACCTGGGGAAATATAAAGAAGCCGCAAAAACCGGAGAAGCGGCGCTGGCGATCTTCCCGAATCAGGGAATTCTATATTACTACCTCGCCTTTGCACAACACCGCGATCTGCAGAATGCAGCGGCAATGACAAATATTAAAGCGGCTTTGCAGTTGGATGGGGAGAATCCAGACCTTCAGGCCCTTGTTTTTGCCTTGCAGGGAGAGATCTTTCTGGATGAAGAAAAGTTTAAGGAGGCCAATATCGCCTTTGATAAGGCGGTTACGCTGGCACCGAAAAATTACCTGTTGTTAAACAATTATGCTTTTTATCTGGCCTTGCGTAATCAGGATCTGGAGAAAGCAGAAGCCCTTGCCGCGAAAGCAGCAGCGGGAATGCCTGGAAATACCTCTGTGGCGGATACCTATGCCCTGGTGTTGTTTAAACGTGGGAAATATGCTATGGCTAAAAACTGGGCAGAACAGGCGATCCAGCATGATGGTTCCGGAAATGGCCTTTATCTGGAACATTATGGCGATATCCTGTTTTTAAATGGAGAACAGGAAGCGGCATTGCTTCAATGGCAGAAAGCGAAGGATGCAGGAAATGATGCTGCCAATTTAAAACGAAAGATCAATGAGAAGAAATATATTAAATAGTCTGTTTTTGCTGGCCCTGGTTTCTTTAACTATGGCCTGTAAAACCAAGAAAAAAGTAGTTGTGGTACCTCCGGTATCGGGTGTAGCTCCGGTAGATACTAAAAAAATGGAAACCCTGGAGATGTTGCAGGGAAAGGATATTTCTTATAATACTTTATCATTACGGGGTAAAGCCCGTTTGGACATCAACGGAAATGCCAATAATGTGAGCATGAATATCCGCATTCGTAAGAATGAAGGAATCTGGCTTTCTATTGGTGGCCCATTGGGAATCGAAGTAGGGCGTGCCTGGATTACTCCAGACAGTATTAAGGTGCTGAATAAATTGCAGAATGTTTATCTAGGAAAGCCTTTTAACTATGTCCACCGTTTCACGAATCCGCAGGTCACTTATCAGTTGTTGCAGGCCATTTTGTCTGGAAATACGATTCCTGAATTGATGCGTACAGAAGCGAATTTAACGGCCCAAAACGGAGTCTGGGAAATTAGCGGCGAGCAGGCAGATCTTGCTTATCGGGCTTTATTCAATACGCTTTTTAAGGTGTCGGAGTATCAATTGAACGACTTGAAATCTGCTAAAGCATTGAAGGTAGTTTACGGAGATTATCAAAATATGAACGGTACCTTGTTTCCTACTACGATTCAAATCAATTCTATGGCAGGGACGCAAAAAATCGCGCTGAATATTGATTTTTCAAAGGTTGAAAGCAATCTTCCCGTAGAGTTTCCGTTTAATGTTCCAGGTAAGTATGAAGTAATAAACTGATTTTTTTTATACTTTTGACGCAATGAAGCTAAATAAAATATTATTCCTCTTCTTATTTTTATTATCCGCAAACTTCGCCGTTGCGCAGAACAGTTCAGAGCTTAAAAGAAAAAAAGAAGCCATACAACGGGAGATAGAACTGCTTCAGAGAAACCTGACCAAGACGGCTAAAAACAAGAAACTTACGCAAAGCCAGATCAATGCCTTAAACACCAAAATCAGTTTAATGCAGGATAAGATCACGGTTATCAATTCTGAGATTAAGAACCTGGACAACCAGATTCACGAAAATACCAATACGGTTATCAATTTAAAAGGACAGCTGTCGCAACTTAAAAAAGAGTATGCGGGGATGATCCGTTTTGCACAACGCAACCAGAACGCCTACGATAAGATGATGTTTGTGTTTGCCGCCAGCGATTTTAATCAGGCTTATAAAAGGATCAAATACCTGCAGCAATTTGGCCAATACCGGAAAAAGCAGGCAGGATATATTCAGGGAACACAAAAAGACCTGAACTATAAGATTGTAGTACTGGACAAAAACTTAAAGCAAAAAAGCAGTTTGCTGCATGAGCAGGAAAGTGAAAAAGATAAACTGGGCAAGAACAAGAATGAGCAGGCTCAGGTATTGAATAAATTCAACAAGCAGGAAAAACAATATAAACAAGACATTGTAACCCGTAAGAAACAACAGGCACAGATCGACAGAAGCATTCGTGCAGCGATTGCAAGAGAGATTGCGATTGCCAAGAAGAAAGCGGAAGACGAAGCGAGAGCTGCGGCAGAGCGTGTCAGACTTGCTGAAGAACGTGCGAGAGTGGCTGCAGAACGCGCCAGAGCTGCGGCAGTTGCGAAAGCAAAGGCTGAAAATAAACCTGTTCCTGTTGCCCCGGCACCTGTAGCCAAGGCTAAAGTGGCCACGGTAAATAGGAGTAACAATTACCTGACGGCAACTCCGGAAGCCGCAAAGCTATCTGCTGCATTTGAAAGCAATAGAGGTTCCCTGCCATGGCCGGTAGCCACTGGAACAACTACAGAGAGTTTCGGTAAGCATAAAGAAGGACAAGCGAGCTACGATAATGCTGGTATTACCATACAAACCAACGAGGGCGCTGCGGTAAGAGCGGTATTTAACGGAAAAGTTACCCAAATCGGAAATGCATTGGGGAGGTACTATGTACTGATCAAACACGGACAGTATTTTACCGTGTATCAGAACCTTAAATCCGTTAGTGTAGGCAAGGGAGAGGATGTAAGTACCAAACAAACCATCGGAACAGTCGCTTCCTCAGGTGATAGCCCGGAACTTCAATTCCAGATTTATAGAGGTCAGGTTGCACAAAATCCTGCGGGTTGGCTCTCTGCAAAATAGAGGATTGAGCGAGAAATGTTTATATTTGTATATTGAACTAAAAAATAGAGCTTAAAATGTATTCAGGAACAGTATTGGAATTCTTAAATATGGGCGGTGGTGAGATTATGTTGATCCTGGCCGTTGTTCTTTTGTTATTTGGAGGTAAAAAACTTCCAGAATTGGCAAGAGGTTTAGGAAAAGGAATCCGCGACTTTAAAGATGCCTCAGAAGGGGTGAAAAGAGAAATCCATCGCAATATTAATTCCGTAGGTATCGTAGACGATCTTAATGATGTGATCAACGACAATAGTCGTCACCATCCAAAAGAAACAAGTTTGGAGGAACAAATGTATCCAGGTAGCACACCTGCTCCTGCTGCAGAAGGAATTGATTTAGAGAAAAAGGATGTCGTTGCTGCAACAAGCACTGAAAATCCAAAAATTGAAACAGATAAAACACAACTTTAACCAATAATATCATGTTAAACACATTCTTAATAGCTGGCTTAGGTGGCGCGGAAATCGCCATTATCTTGGTAATTGTTTTATTGCTTTTTGGTGGTAAAAAAATTCCAGAACTAATGCGTGGCTTAGGTAAAGGCATTAAAGAATTTAAAGACGGAAAAGACGGGATGGATGATGCTGCTGACAAAGTAGAACAAAACCGCAGTAACAAACCACTATAGGTTTTAATCCGATTTTTAAATTTAACCTATTCTTGAAATTTGAAGAAGTATAACTCCTTATCAGAGATACAAACCCTTATTGCTCAAAAAAAACTAAGTTTAACTGAGCTGCTGGATCACTATTTTAAGCAAATAGAAACTCATGAACACCTCAATGCTTTTAATGAGGTGTTTTTTTATTCTGCGGCCGCTCAGGCAAAAGTAGTTCAGGAGAAAATTGACAATGGAACTGCCGGTAAACTGGCAGGCATGGTGATTGGTATTAAAGACAATATTTGTTATAAAGACCATATCGTAACCGCATCTTCCAAAATGTTGGAAGGTTTTGTTGCTCCTTATTCTGCTACCGTAGTAGAGCGTCTATTGGCGGAAGATGCCATCATCATCGGAAGACTCAATTGTGACGAGTTTGCCATGGGTGGCTCTAATGAAACTTCTTTTTATGGCGCGGTGAAAAACGCGGCAGATGCAGAACGTGTTGCCGGAGGCTCTTCAGGAGGTTCGGCAGTAGCGGTACAGGCAGACCTATGCTTATCAGCATTGGGAACCGATACTGGTGGTTCTGTAAGACAGCCTGCTGCTTTTTGCGGTTGTATCGGAATGAAGCCTACTTATGGCCGCATCTCCAGGTACGGCGTAATCGCGTACGCTTCTTCTTTTGATCAGGTAGGTACCATCACTTCTTCTATCTCTGATGCTGCATTGTTGCTAGAAGTTCTGGCAGGTGTAGATGAGTATGATAGCACTGTTTCTAAAAAAGAAGTGCCGGATTATACCGCTGAGTTAGCAGCAGTAGCTCCAAAAAAGATTGCCGTATTAAAAGAGACACTGGAAAGTGAAGCTTTAGATCCGGAAATTAAAGCAGCTATCCTTAGCGCAATCGAGCGTTTTAAAAGTCAGGGGCATACCGTAGAGTATGTGTCATTTGACTTGCTGGATTACCTGGTTCCTGCTTACTATGTATTAACAACAGCCGAAGCTTCTTCTAATTTATCCCGTTACGATGGGGTTCATTATGGGCATCGAAATATGGACGCGGTTACTTTGAACGACTTATACAAGACTTCCAGAGCGGAAGGTTTTGGAGAAGAAGTGAAAAAACGCATCCTGATTGGTACGTTTGTTTTGAGTGCGGGATACTACGATGCGTACTATCAGAAAGCACAACAGGTGAGAAGACTGATCCGCGAAAAGATGGAAGAAATGCTGGTAGATTACGATGTAATCTTAAGTCCGGTGGCTCCAACTCCTGCTTTCAAAATCGGTGAAAACATGGACGATCCATTGGTGATGTACATGGCAGATATCTTTACCGTATTGGCATCGCTGACAGGAATTCCGGCAATCGCAATTCCTTTGGGCAATAATAATAATGGTTTACCGTTAAGTTTACAGCTTATGGCAAAGCACTTTAGGGAACAGGAACTCTTGTCTCTGTCCCATACATTTTTAACCTAGACCCATGTCACCAAACATTGCCTATGAAAATAAATGTACTATTTGCATCCTGTATTGTAGCATTAACCAGCTTTTCAGCAGCAGCCCAACAACAACGGCAACAACAAGGTTCTTTAGCAATTATTGATACCGTTGCCCTACCAATTTTAGCAGAAACACCAAGTTTTTACAACCATAATTACGTGTTTAAGGCCAGACTGGATTCCATTCAGAAAATGGTTCCACTCAGCTATAATGAACATGTACAAAAGTACATCGACATTTATAGTGGCCGCAAAGACATGATGGGGAAGATGCTCGGCTTGTCCGAATACTATTTCCCTGTTTTTGAAAAAGCACTGAAAAATTATAATATTCCCGAAGAAATTAAATACTTGCCCATCATAGAGTCTTCTATGAATGCCCATGCGGTTTCCAGGGTAGGCGCCACAGGTTTATGGCAGTTCATGTTTGCTACGGCGAAAGATTATGGACTGAACATGGACAACTTTGTGGATGAAAGAAAAGACCCAATACAGGCCAGTTACGCAGCAGCAGCTTATTTTAGAGATGCTTATCAGGAATTGGGCGACTGGCTCCTGGCCATTGCCGCCTATAACTGTGGAATGGGCAATGTGAAAAGAGCCATCATAAAAGCGGATTCCCATGATTTCTGGGAAATCAGACCTTATCTCCCGCTGGAAACACGTAATTATGTGCCTGCATTTATTGCCGCCATCTATGTGATGAACTATTCAGGGAAACACCAGATTAAATCACAACAATCTGCATTCGTTAAATATACCGATACCATCCATGTCAATCGTTTTGTGTCTTTGCCTCAATTGGCAACGGCATTGAGCATAGAGGAAGATGCCCTTTGCAGTCTAAATCCAAGCTATAAAAAGAAGATTGTGAATGGCACAGAACTGGAACCTAAGCGCATCATTATTCCTAAAGTGAATATGGCACAGTTTGCAGAAATTTATGAGGTATTGAACAATACGGAACTGGATGTAAATCAACAGGTATTTCTGGCTTCTAACGATGACCGTAGGAAGTTAAAGAAGAAAATTGCCCCGAAACCTGCCGCTGCCATCAGCTATCATAAAGTAACTCCTGGACAAACATTGAGCGCTATTGCCGATAAATATCATGTAGAAGTACAGGACATAAAAGTGTGGAATAGTCTTAAAAGCTCTTCGATTGTACCCGGGCAAAAGTTAAAAATCCATAACCCAGAAACTGCTAAACGTAAATTATCCGCCATTAAAGGCTAATCCTTGCTTCCCAATTCTGATTCCTTTTTTATTTCAGGGCTAATTAAAAGATTGTAACTTTGGCCCTTTATAAATGACTGATTTATGAGTAAAATTAACAGGAAGCAAGATGCTTTGGATTACCACTCGCAAGGGCGACCGGGAAAAATACAAGTTATACCCACGAAACCAACGAACTCTCAGAGAGATTTGGCGCTGGCATATTCTCCAGGGGTAGCTGAACCTTGTTTAAAAATAGCAGAAAACGTTGAAGATGTATATAAATATACTGCCAAAGGTAACCTGGTAGCTGTAATCAGTAATGGTACAGCTGTTTTAGGTCTTGGTGATATTGGTCCGGAAGCGGGTAAACCGGTGATGGAAGGTAAAGGCCTTCTTTTCAAGATCTTTGCTGATATCGATGTTTTTGATCTGGAACTGGATACTAAAAACGTTGACGACTTTGTTAAAATCGTAAAAGCCCTTGAGCCAACTTTCGGTGGGGTGAATTTAGAAGATATCAAAGCACCTGAGTGTTTTGAAATTGAGCGTCGCTTAAAAGAGGAGATGAATATCCCTGTAATGCACGACGATCAGCATGGTACCGCCATTATCTCTGCAGCAGCATTAATCAATGCTTGTGAGTTGCAGAAAAAGAAAATGGATAAGGTGAAGATTGTGGTGAATGGTGCCGGTGCTGCCGCGATTTCATGTACCCGTCTTTATGTATCTTTAGGTGTTAAAAAAGAAAATATTGTGATGTGCGACCGTTCTGGCGTCATCAGAGCAGATAGAGCTGTACTGGATGCAATCAAAGCTGAATTTGCAACTAAAAGAGACTTAAATACGCTGGAAGAAGCAATGAAAGATTCGGATGTATTCATCGGTCTTTCTTCTGCAGATTGCGTAACTGTAGATATGTTGAAATCGATGGCTAAGAATCCTATTGTTTTTGCAATGGCGAATCCTAACCCGGAGATTGCTTACGAACTGGCTATCAGCTCTCGTAAAGACTTAATTATGGCTACAGGACGTTCTGATTATCCTAATCAGGTGAATAACGTACTGGGCTTCCCATATATTTTTAGAGGTGCTTTAGATGTTAGGGCAACCAGCATCAATGAGGAAATGAAAATTGCTGCAGTGAAAGCGATTGCTGAACTGGCTAAAAAATCTGTTCCTGAGGCTGTAAACATGGCCTACAATGAAAAGAATATCAAATTTGGTAAGGATTATATCATTCCTAAGCCGGTAGATTTGCGATTGATGACCAATGTTTCTTCGGCAGTAGCCAAAGCAGCAATTGATTCTGGTGTTGCCCGTAAAATCATCACCGACTGGGATGCTTATACTGAAGAGTTGAAAACCAGATTAGGTATGGACGATGCGATTATGCGCGCCATCACTAATAAAGCGAAATCTGATCCGAAACGTGTGGTATTCACTGAGGCGGATAACTATAAAATCCTGAAAGCAGCACAGATTGTTAAGGATGAAAATATTGCTATTCCTATTTTATTAGGAAAAAGAGAGGTTATCGAGCAGATCATTGAAGAGAATGCACTGGAATTAGAAGGTGTAGAAATCATTGATCCAATGTTGGAGCCGGAACGCATGCAAAAATATGCGGAATCTTTGTATCAAAAGAGACAAAGAAGAGGGGTGACCTTGTTCGAAGCCAATAAGTTTTTACGCGATAGAAATTACTTCGGTGCTTCTATGGTGGAATTCGGTGAGGCAGATGCGATGATCTCTGGTCTGACTAAAAATTATGTGTCTACCATCAAGCCTGCTTTGCATGTGATTGGTACGGAACCAGGTGTAAACCGTGTTGCCGGAATGTACATGATGATGACCAAAAAAGGTCCGGTTTTCTTTGGTGATACGACCGTAAATGTAGACCCTACAGTGGAAGAATTGGTAGATATTACCCTATTGCTGGATCAGGCGGTACGTAAGTTTAACATTCAACCACGTATTGCCCTACTTTCTTACTCTAATTTTGGGTCAAACGAAGGTGTTGTTCCTGAAAAAGTGAGAAAAGCGGTGAAGATTCTTCATGAAAAACACCCTGAAATTATCGTAGACGGCGAAATGCAAGGAAATTTTGCAATTAACAACTCTTTATTGAAAGATAACTTTCCTTTTAGTAGCTTAGTAGATGCCCCTGCAAATACACTGGTTTTCCCTAATCTGGAATCTGGAAATATTGCCTATAAATTGTTGCAGGAACTTGGTGGTGCAGAAGCGGTTGGTCCGATTTTATTAGGATTGAACAAACCTGTTCACATTGTACAGTTGGGTAGTTCAGTTCGTGAGATTGTAAACATGGTGACTTTAGCTGTGTTAGATGTACAGTCGAAAGAACAGGAAGCACTAGCTAAAAAAGGTGGTCTATTGAAAAAGTTAATTAAGAAGTAAGATATGTATGAATATATTGATGGTAAGCTCACCTTTAAATGCCCCGCTTATATTGTTGTGGAGGCCGGAGGAATTGGTTACCATATCAATATTTCACTAAATACTTATAGCAGTCTGGCAGATGTGGAAAGATGTAAGGTTTACCTCTGGACACATATCAAAGAAGATGCACATACCTTATATGGATTTGCAGAGGAGGGAGAGCGCAGGCTCTTCCTTCATCTGATTTCCGTTTCTGGAATCGGCCCGAATACGGGTAGAATGATGCTTTCTTCAATTACCCCTGTGGAAATTCAGACGGCTATTGTAAATGGTGATTTACCTTTGATTCAGCGGATTAAAGGAATTGGTGCGAAAACTGCGCAACGCCTGGTATTGGAGTTGCAAGACAAGTTGAAAAAAGAAGGTACAGGATCATTGATCGCTGCACCATTAAATAATACTGCTAGAGAAGAAGCTTTATCTGCCCTGATGATGCTCGGGTTTGCAAAACAACCAGCGGAAAAATCAATTGACAGTGCAGTGAAAAATGGAGGTACGGATTTAACAGTAGAACAAATGATAAAAATCGCTTTGAAGAACTTATAGAATTACCTTGAAAACCCTATTAACGCTCCTCTTTACCTTTCTACTCTGCTTTGGCGGACAAGCTGCTTTTTCACAAACGGTGAGGCCTCAGCAAAGAAATTCCGATACGACCAGAAATTCCTTCAGTTTGAAGGAAAAACAACGCTTAGGGCTTAGAAACCTCAATAACTCCTTCAAACCGCTTCCCGATAATGTGAAAAGGGAAGTCGAGTATGATGCGAAAAATAAAAGATACATCATCCGTCAGTTGATTGGCAACCAGTTGTTCGCCGCCCCGCAATACCTGACGATCGAAGAATACCAGCGTTTGGTAAACTCTGAGATGAAGCGCGACAATTGGCGCATGTATTCCAACGAAGAAATTAATGAAGTCAGAAAGACTGGGATTATCCCTAGTTTAAAGGTCAATAGTAAGGCTTTTGAACGCATTTTTGGCGGTACAACCATAGATATCCAGCCTCGTGGTGAGGCCGAACTGACCTTCCTGGGAAGAATCAATAAGAATGAAAATCCGCTGTTTAATGAGCGCCAACGCGTACAGGGGAATTTTGATTTTAACCAGCGCATCCAGATGGATGTGATCGGTAATATTGGTACCCGGATGAAGGTCAATATGAACTACAATACCGAAGCTCAGTTTGATTTTGAAAATCAGGTGAAGCTGGATTACGTAGGTGGAAAGGATGATATCATCCAGAAGATTGAAGCCGGTAATGTGAGTCTGCCTTTAAGTACCTCTTTAATCAACGGTACACAAGCCCTTTTCGGGGTAAAAACACAATTGCAATTCGGTAAGCTGAATGTGAGTACGGTATTCTCTCAACAGAAATCGCAATCGCGGGAGATCCGCATCAATAATGGGGCACAACAGAATGAATTTAGACTGAGTGCCGATAATTATGAAGCCAACAAACACTATTTCCTAGCCCATTATTTTAGAGACAATTACAATAAAACCCTTTCTACGCCACCAACGATTACTTCAGGGGTGTTGATTACCAGGGTAGAAGTCTGGATTACCAATAAAACAGGAAATACGCAGGGTTCCAGAGATGTGATGGCTTTAATGGATTTAGGAGAGAACAGGCCTTATAACCCGACGATTGTGGGCGGTGCTTCTGCGCTTCCTTCCGGATTTGACAATCCGCAGTTCCCCAGACAATCGAATAGTTTGTTGTCACAATTGCCGGCAGATGCGCGATTTACCAATTCCAATGCAATCATTCCTTTCTTTGCCGCTACCGGGGCAACAGACAACTATGCCAAGCTAACTTATGCCAGAAAACTGGCCGATAGAGAGTTTACCTTCCATCCACAGCTGGGTTATATTTCCCTGAACAATGCCTTGAATACAGATGAGGTGTTGACCGTTGCTTACCGATACACTTACCGTGGGGTCGAGTATCAGGTAGGGGAGTTCTCTACAGACGTTTCTTTTGATGCAGGTCAGCCAAAGGTTTTGTTTACCAAAATGCTGAAAAATGAAACTTTGAAAACGAAGTTGCCTATCTGGGATCTGATGATGAAAAACATCTATTCTATCGGTGGATACCAGATCAGCCCAATGAATTTTAGACTGGACATTCTTCGTATTGACGATAAATCTGGGGTAGAAAAGCCTTATATCGAAGTTGGAGAAAAGCTGGATGCAGACCGTAGGCCGCTAAAGAATAAGCAATGGATTCAGGTGACTGGCTTAGACCGATTGAATCAACAAAAGGAACGTCAGCCTGATGGGGTTTTTGATTTTGAAGCAGAGAATAAACCTTTCGGAACCAATGAAAATATCTCATTTAATACGCCGGTAAATAACAATCCGGGGAATACAAATAGTTCGAATACCAATCTGACCAATTTCTCTACCAATACGATTAATGGTTATATCACCATCGACCCATTGAACGGGAAGGTGATTTTCCCTTTAATTGAACCTTTTGGTAAGGATTTAGCTGATCAGTTTGATCCTTCAGAATTGGCCTATATCAATCAATATACTTATCCTGCTTTATACGATTCGACTAAAGTGGTGGCGCAACAGTTGTTCAGCAACCAGAACCGCTATTTCATTAAAGGAGCCTACCAAAGTCAGGTGGCTTCAGAATTCAGTTTAAACTCCATCAATGTTCCGGAAGGATCGGTAAAAGTATTTGCCGGTACGATTCCTTTGCAGGAAGGGGTGGATTATACGGTGGATTATCAGGGTGGAAGAGTGAGAATCCTGAATACGGCAGTCCTGATTTCTGGTCAGCCGATTAGAATCTCGACAGAAAATAATGAGCTTTTTGGTTTACAGCAACGTTCGTTGTTTGGGACCAGATTCGATTATAAAGTAAACAATAAATTGAATTTGGGGGCAACCCTGATGAACCTGACGGAGAAACCGCTTACCCCAAAGGTGAATGTGGGTGAAGAGCCGATTTCGAATACCATGTGGGGCGTAGATTTAAGCTATAGCACCCCTTCGAGGTTCCTGACGAAATTGGTGGATAAGCTACCTTTCATCTCTACGAAAGTACCTTCGAGCCTGACTTTCTCCGGGGAGTTTGCACAGTTGATTCCTGGTCACCCGAAAGCCCTGAATTTTGGCGGACAAAAAGGTGGCGTGAGTTACCTGGATGATTTTGAAGCTTCACGATCGGTGATTGATTTGAAAAGTTCAATGGCATGGCAGTTGTCGGGAACACCACAATTGTTTTCTGAATCTCAAAGGATCGACGACCTGAGCTACGGTTTCAACAGGGCATTGATTGCTTTCTATAACATTGACCCGATATTTTACAATAGGAATGATGGCAGTCTGCCTGCCGGGTTAAGGAATAATAAACAGGAACTTTCTAACCATTATGTTCGTCAGGTGATCGAACAGGAAGTATTCCCTTTTAAAGAAACTGGTACAGGACAGCCTTTTGCTTTGCCTACTTTGGATGTTGCCTTTTATCCAACCGTTCGTGGTCCATATAACTATACGCCTACAGGATTTAATCCTTCAGGACAGTTGAACAATCCAAGAACCCGTTGGGGTGGTTTGTTCAGAAGAATTGAAACGAATGATTTCGAAGCCTTAAATATTGAGTTCATTGAGCTTTGGGTAATGGACCCGAATATTTATAAACCGAATGGTTTGGGTGGTGATTTGTACTTCAATCTCGGTAACATCTCTGAAGACATTTTGAAAGATGGAAGAAAGAGTTTGGAGAATGGTCTTCCTGCCAATGGCGATCCTTCTATGTACGATGAAACGAAATGGGGAAGGGTACCGAAATTGCAACCGGTAGTTCAGGCTTTCGACAATGATCCGAATGCCAGAAAAGCACAGGATGTAGGATTAGACGGATTGGCTAATAAAGATGAGCAAACGAAATTTTCTGACCTGATCAACCAGATCAAAGGACAGCTGAATCCGGATGCTGCTTCGGCTATTGAAAATGACCCTTCTTCTGATGATTACTTATATTTTAGAGGTCCGGAATTTGACCGTGAGAATGCAGGGATCTTAAAGCGTTACCAGCACTATAACGGAACGGAGGGTAACTCTAAAACTGCAGAGCAATCACGTGCTGAACTGGGCGTAGAGAACTCGGCTTCTACTTCTTTGCCTGATGGAGAAGACATCAACAGAGATAACAATATGACACAATCTGATGAGTACTTCCAGTATAAAGTTTCTATGCGTCCGGGCGATCTGATGGTAGGGCAAAACTTTGTTACGGACAAGGTGACTTCTCAGGTGAAACTGGCTAACGGTAGTACGCAACCGGTAACCTGGTATCAGATTCGTATCCCTCTTGCACAATACGAGGACCGTATTGGTGGTATCCAGGATTTCAAATCTATTCGTTTTATCAGAATGTTCCTGACCAACTTTGCCGATACTACGGTATTGAGGTTTGGAAAAATCCAATTGGTAAGGGGAGAATGGAGACAATACAATGCCAATGATGAAGCTTCACAAACGATCGTAGATCCTGCTTTAGGCACGAATGCACCAGACGGTTCTACTATTGAAGTGGCTACAGTGAATATTGAAGAGAATGGAAAACGTACGCCGATTCCTTATGTGATTCCTCCGGGAATTGAAAGAGAGCGTGATTTTAGCAATTACCGTGGGGATACCCGTCAGAATGAACAGGCACTTTCCCTGACTTTCAAGAGCCTGAAAGATGGTTATGGCAGGGCGGCATTCAAAACTGGATTCAACGATTTCAGGTCTTATAAACACCTGGAAATGTACATCCATGCGGAAGCTTTAGGTTCAAGTAATTTAAAAGACAACGACCTGAGTGCCTTCCTGAGAATTGGTACCGACAATCAGGACAACTATTACGAGTATACACAACCTTTAAAGGTGACACTTCCAGGAACCAGCGACCCTTATGCGATCTGGCCGGAACAGAATAAAATGGACATTACGCTGGAACATTTCCAAAAAGCGAAACTGGCCAGAAATAATGCGAAAACGAGTACCGGTGCGCCTTGGCCAATCAATATCCCCTTTAATTATACCGTAGATGGTAAAACAATTACCATCAAAGGACAACCGGATATGAGTAAGGTAAGGGTGTATATGCTGGGGGTTAAAAATCCTTACCAAAGCAATGGTGATGATGGTATGGATAAGAATGGTATTGTATGGTTCAATGAGCTGCGTTTAACGGAATTTGATGAACGTGGTGGTTGGGCTGCTACTGCCAGAATGAATGCGAAACTGGCAGATTTTGCCGATGTGAATGTATCCGGTAGTAAATCAACCATCGGTTTCGGTTCTTTAGAAACCCGGGTGAGTGAGAGAAACAGAGCCGACAATGTATTTTTTGACATCTCTGCAAGTATGGAACTGGGTAAGTTCTTCCCTAAGAAAACAGGGATTAAGGTGCCGATGTTTGTGAGTTATTCGAGCCAGGTAGCGACGCCTCAATACAACCCGAGCATGCCGGATATTGAGTTGAAAAATGCGCTGGATGCCGCTTCAAAATCACAACGCGATTCGATCCTGAATTTTGCGCAGGACTATACCACAAGAAGTAGTATCAACTTCACAAATGTGAGAAAAGAAAGAACAGATCCGGAGGCAAAAGCTAAGGTTTGGGATATAGAAAACTTTAATGTGAGCTATGCTTATACCAAGTATTCGCACCGCGATTTTATCATAGAAAGTAATTTCCAGAAAACTTACAGGGCTTCGCTAGGTTATAATTATTCGGGTATGCCGAGGGTTTATGAGCCTTTCAAAAAGATCATTAAGAACAATACACTGGCGCTGTTAAAGGATTTCAATTTTAGCCTGATGCCTTCTTCGATCAATTTCAGAATTGATGTAGACCGTTTCTATGCGGAGAACAGTTTGAGAAACAATGATCCGATGAACTCTATTCCGGTGAATACGACCTTTAATAAAAACTTCCTGGTGTCCAGAGTTTATGGAATTTCATGGAACTTGAGTAAGTCACTGACCATGGACATTGATGCGACCAATTATTCGATTATTGATGAGCCTTTTGGTAGAATTCAGGGATTAAAAAGAGATACCTTATGGCAGAATATGATGAGGTTAGGACGTACGACAGATTATAGTCACAACCTGAACTTCACCTATAATTTGCCAATCAATAAGATTCCGGGAATGGATTGGGTAAGTGTAGCGACACGTTACGGTACCAATTTTAACTGGCAAACGGAGCCACTTTCTACATTGAGAGATCCAAATATCAATCTTGGAAATACAATTCAGAACTCCAGAACGATCCAGATCAACCCTAATTTAAACCTGGCATCGCTTTACAATAAGTTCGGCTTTGTACGTAAAGGAAGCGGACAAGGCAAACAAAATGTTTGGGTAGGCTTGCTAACCAGTGTGAAAAACGTGGTGGGTGCTTATACGCAAAGCAAGGGTATTTTCTTGCCGGGTTATTTGCCGAAAACAAATTACTTCGGAATTGATCAGGCAACAGGTGCGCCGGGATTAGGTTTCGTATTGGGTAGTCAGCGGGACATTAGAAATGAGGCTTTACTGAAAGGCTGGATCACCAGTGATACCTTACAGTCGCAGTTGTACATCAACACGATGAGGGAGGATCTAAGCTTTACGAGTTTAGTGGAACCGATCAAAGATTTGTCGATTACGTTAACGGCCAACAGAAATAGAACGAGGAACTATTCTACCAATTTCAGGTATGATGAGGAATCGAGAGGATTTTCAAACTTTAGCCCTTTTACAACGGGTGATTACAGCATTTCTTATATCAGTCTGGGTACTGCTTTCTCGGAGAAATCCGGTGCTACGATGTCTAAACTGTTCAACGAGTTTATGTCGAACAGGGTAGTAATTTCGCAACGCTTAGGTTTGTTGAATCCGAACTCTTCAGGTGTAAGAAACGGGGCATATGCAGATGGTTATGGCGGGGAGTCACAGGATGTATTGACTGCTGCTTTCCTTGCTGCTTACAGCGGTAAAGATGCGAAGAAGTCTAGCCTGAACTCTATGCCTAATATTCCATTGCCGAACTGGAGATTGAGTTACAGAGGACTAATCGGGATTCCGTTTATTGCCGATCGTTTTAGTTCATTTGACTTGAGACATTCTTATCGCTCTGTGTACAGCATCAGTAGCTTTAACTCGCTATTGAAGTACCAGGAGAAAGATGGTTCGGTAGTAAGTAGAGATTTAAACGACAACTTCCTTCCGGAGTTCCAGTATGCGCAGGTGACGATTGCAGAACAGTTCTCTCCTTTGATCGGTATTGATACGCGTTTGAAAAACAACCTGACGGCTAATTTTGAGATTGGCAGGTCTCGTTTATTGGGCTTAAATATGTCGAATAGTCAGCTGGCACAGTTAACGGAAAACAATATGGTTTTCGGACTGGGTTATCGTACTACGAAGTTCAGGTTCCCGTTTGGCTTGTTCAAAGGATTGAAAATGGACAACAATATGGACTTTAAACTGGATGTGGCAATCAGGGATAACAAGACGGTGATATACCGTGCAGACATCCTGGAGGCAGAAGTTTCTTCCGGTGCGAAGAACATTACCTTAAGACCTAGTGTGGATTATATCCTGAACCAACGTTTTAATGTGCGCTTGTTTTACGATTCGAACATCACGAAGCCTTATACTTCACAAACCTTTAATACGTCATTTAGTAATTTCGGATTTAGTTTGAGAGTTACCCTGAATTAGGCATTGTGATAAATGCTTATATTAATTACCTTTGAATCGGCAGAAGCGTAAAGTAGAAGCCAAGAGTTTAAGCAACGACAATAAAAAAATTATACACATGAATTTTCCATCAGAATTAAAGTACACTAAAGACCACGAATGGGTTAAAATTGAAGGTAACGAAGCCTATATCGGTATTACTGATTTTGCACAACGTGAGTTAGGTGATATTGTATACATCGATATTAATACCGTGGGTGATGAAGTAAGCAAAGACGATGTATTCGGTACAGTAGAAGCTGTTAAGACTGTTTCTGATTTGTTTATGCCAGTTACTGCTACTGTAACTGAAACTAATCCTGAATTGAATGACAACCCTGAATTGGTAAATTCTGACCCTTATGGAAAAGGATGGATGGTTAAAGTAACACTTTCTGATGCTGCAGAAGTTGCAGGTTTATTAGATGCTGATGCTTATAAAGCTCTTGTAGGAGCTTAATCAATGAATTCTAAAGCATTAAAATATCAGGTATGGTCCATATTATGGACTGTGGTCATTTTAATCCTTTGTAATATGAAAATGCCTGCCTCTACTTCGGGGTCAGGCATTTTTTTTGAAGGATTTGATAAGTTGGTACATCTTGGGTTTTTCTTTGTATTGACCATTTTGCTATTTTATGGAAGGATCAATTATCAGCACAGCTATAGCTTTGGCTCCTTAACCATTTTCAAGGTGATCCTGATTACTGCAGGTTTAGGTGCAGGGATTGAGTTTCTGCAATGGAAGGTATTTACCTACCGATCTGCTGAGTGGTGGGATTTCGGTTGCGATATGATTGGTGTGTTTATGGGGGTATTCAGTTTTGTGTTATTGCATAAGTCGGATTATCATAAATCTCTTCAACATGAAAAAAGTAAAGGTTAAACTATTGCTGTTATTTGTTGCGGTTGCGCTAAGTAGCTGCGGTATTTTTAAAGGAGGCTGTCAATGTCCTCCGGTAAGTTATAACAGCTATCCACAGCGATAAAAATAAGGGGTATCCAAATAGTTACCCTACTGTGACTTTCGGATTATTTAATAGTGCTTATAATGCTGTTAAACGGGATTCTATGGGGGCTCTAAGCGGCTCTGGTATTTGGAATTATTATAAATTAAGGCTAAATTGCGCCTGGTTCAGGAAAGGAAATCAGTTCCGATCCGAACATAAATAACCTATAGAAAGATGAAGCTATCACAATTGAATCCAGGGGAAAGAGGTACTATAGTTGAGTTTACAGATCTTGAAATGTCTGTAAAACTAATGGAAATGGGCTGCTTGCCTGGGGAAGTTGTAGAGGTAGAAAGATTTGCTCCACTTGGTGATCCGATCGCGATCCGTGTGGCCGGCTATCAACTTTGTTTGCGTAAGAACGAAGCATCTGTTATCATAATTCAGTAATCATATTGGCTAAGGATTTGAAAATAGCGCTGGTTGGGAATCCCAATACAGGCAAGTCTACTCTTTTTAACCTGCTGACAGGTTTAAATCAAAAGATCGGTAATTTTCCGGGTATCACCGTCGACAAAAAAGTTGGTTATTGTAAGCTTGCTGATGGCAAGGTTGCAGAAATTATCGACCTTCCGGGAACGTATAGCTTATATCCAAAGAGTAAGGATGAAAGCATTGTGTTCCAGGTATTGGCAGATAAGGGAAATGCAAGTTACCCGGATGTGATCGTTTTGGTGGCTGATGCGACCAATTTAAGAAGGAACTTATTATTGTATACGCAGGTTGCGGATTTGGAATTGCCGATGATATTGGCGCTGAACATGACCGATATGGCCCAGAAGGAAGGAATCGACATCAATGTCAACCTGCTTTCAGAAAGATTGGGTATTCAGGTGGTGGCGATCTCGGCAAGGAGCAAAACCGGATTAACGGAATTAAAACAAGCGATTGCAAATACCACCAAAATTGCCACTCAGGCAAAAGGTGCAGATATATTGGCCTTAGCTCCGGAAGCAATTCAGGAGGTGAAAGCCAGAATAAAAACAGACAACGACTATTATGCGATGCAGGTTTTACACCAGCACCAGCATTTAGATATTTTCTCTGATGAAGACCATGCGGCATTTGAACAGATTAAAAAAGCGCATGATTTTGAAACATCAAAGATCCAGACTGCAGAAACGATTGCCCGCTACCGTCATTTAGGAACGGTACTAACTGGGGTAATCGAGGATACCGGTGCAGCGAAAAAGTTTGCATTTTCTGATAAAATCGATGCAGTACTGACCAATAAGTTTTGGGGTTTCCTGATTTTTATTGGCATCCTGTTCTTCATTTTTAACTCTATTTTCTCCTGGTCAACGTACCCAATGGAGATGATTGAGGCAGGTTTTATGAAGCTGACAGAACTTGGTCATGAATATTTACCGGAAGGTATATTGACCAATTTATTTCTCGATGGGGTGCTGGCAGGTTTAGGTGGTGTGGTGGTCTTTATCCCACAAATTGCCATTCTCTTTGCATTTATCTCCATATTGGAAGATACCGGATACATGGCCAGGGTAACCTTTATGATGGATAGAATCATGAGGAAGTTTGGCTTGAGTGGTAAGTCCGTGGTTCCTATGATTGGTAGTTTGGCTTGTGCCGTTCCATCCATCATGAGTGCCAGAAACATAGAAAGCTGGAAAGATAGAATCATTACTATCATGGTAGCTCCTTTGGTGAGCTGCTCGGCAAGGCTACCTGTATATACCTTATTGATCGGTTTAGTAGTGCCGGAGAAAATGGTATGGGGTTTCATTAACCTGCAAGGTTTAACCTTAATGGGAATGTACCTGATCAGTATTGTAGCTGCGGTATTGGTGGCTTTTGTGATGAAATTTATCATCAAAGCAAAAGAGAAATCTTACTTCATCATGGAGTTGCCGGTATATAGAATGCCGCGTTGGGGCAATGTGCTGTTCACGATGTACGAGAAGTCTAAGACTTTCGTTTTCGAAGCGGGTAAGGTGATTATCGCGATTTCTATTATCCTATGGGTGATGGCTTCTTACGGACCTTCGGATAGCTTTGCCATGATTGACAAGAAATACGACATGATAGAGGCTCAAAAAGATAGTGTGCAGATTTCTACGCTGGAAAGAGATAAGTCGGCAGAGAAGCTGGAAAATTCTTACGCAGGGATATTAGGTCATGCGATAGAGCCGGCAATTAAGCCTTTAGGTTTTGATTGGAAAATAGGGATTGCATTGATCACTTCATTTGCTGCCAGAGAAGCTTTTGTAGGAACCATGGCCACGATTTATAGTGTGGATGGTGGTGATGAAGCAGTAGGTACGATCCGTGATAAGATGAGGGCCGCTGTGAATCCGGATACCGGGTTACCAGTGTTTACTTTTGCTACCGCATTTTCATTGATGCTCTTTTATGCTTTTGCGATGCAGTGTATGAGTACGGTTGCGGTAGTATTCAGGGAAACGAAGTCCTGGAAATGGCCTTTAATACAGCTGACCTATATGACCGCAATGGCCTATATAGCCAGTCTGATTGCCTTCCAGCTTTTGAAGTAATTTACTTATCTTGAGCAGGTGAAGAAGGAGGATATTTTAGCGCAATATATGCCCCCGGCGGCAGCACCGATCATCGCGAAGTGGATAGACTATTTTCAATGTGAGTTTAAAATATCTAAAAACCGGGTGACTAAATTGGGTGATTACCGCCATCCCTACCAAGGGCTGGGGCACAAAATATCCGTGAACAACGACCTGAATCCTTATGCTTTTCTGGTCACGACTGTTCATGAATTTGCACATCTACTCACCTGGAACGACCATAAGAATAAAGTGAAGCCGCATGGCGGAGAATGGAAGCACAATTTTAAGCGGATGATGGCGCCTTTTATTGAGCAGAGTATTTTCCCTAAGGATGTGGAACTGGCAATTGTAAGCTACCTTCATAACCCTTCTGCTGCAAGTTGCACGGATTTAAAACTCTCCCGTGCGCTAAAGAAACATGATCCCTTAAAAGAGGCTTCCCGATTAGAAGAACTGCCTTTAGATGCCGTATTTACCATCAAAGATGGCCGACAGTTTAAAAAAGGAGAGCGACTGAGGAAAAGATACCGCTGCCTTTGTCTGGATAACGGTAGTGTCTATTTGTTTAATCCTTTGGCAGAAGTCACTTTGGCTGCGACAGGGACATAAACCGCCTCTTTATCGGCTATTTCCCATTTAAAATTTAACTTTTCATTCTTGAATATAGTAGGTTGCTGCTGCAGGCTGTCGATCAGGGCATCTGTTGTTTTGACTATTACATTGGCGGTATAACCATTTTGTCCAGCACCTTTAAGTTGTATGATGCTTTCTTCGGGGATGTCTATAAACTGCTCAAAATACATTGCAAAAGGGCCTCTTTGTGCAATGGCATCTTCCATTGTTTTCAATTGCTGTTCTTCGTTTGATGTGGTTTGAGAAGCGGTAGCCACCTGGGTACTTGTAGCCGATTTCAAGGATAAAAAAGGTTGTTTTTTGAGGGCTTTCTCTTCGGTTGCGCTACGTTGTTCTTTTTTAAAGGCAATGTTATTTCTGAAATAGGTACGCGTTTCAGTCAGGCCATTACTGCTCTTGTTGAGTTCATGGATGAGGATTAAGCTGTCGTTTTTCAGGTAGTATTTTTTGCTGCGGTTGCTGATCAGCTTATTGTCCAGATATTCTTCATATAGGGCTGGCTTGCCATTATAATTGTACTTTTCTACATACATCGACTGCTCGCCCTGGAGGTAGATCAGACTGCTTTGCTTCTCCAATGCGGCAAGATTTTTCTGGATGGAATCTGCGTATTGAAGGATAGATTTATCAGTCATTGCAGTGGCTGAGCTTTGATTTATCAGGTCTGCCTGAGGATGTTTGGGTTGTTGATTACAGCCAAATATAGAGAGGGTTATAGGGAGAATGAATAATAGATAAGTGTGCTTCATAAGATTCCTTAGGTAATTCAAGGAACTAAAATGCGATTATCGTGCCATGAAATAGTTTAGTTTTTAGTCTGCGTAAATAGGGGGGTAAATTAAATTAGTTTATTTTAGTATAGTTTGAGTAATCCACCAAAAATAGACCACTTGATGAATTCGCTGTTTTTTCTTGGATTACGGGAAATAAAAAAGTGAGTTTCGGTAACTTGGAAATGATGGATTATAGTCAACTAAAAATGTATAACAGGAAACTTAATCAAAACTAATGGGTGATATATTTGGACTACTTATAGGAATTGCAATATGTGTACTTATATTTCTTGCTCTTCGCCAAATCATGTTGTGGTACTGGAAGGTCGATACAATTATTGAAAATCAAGAGAAGTTGATAAAACTTCTAGAGGAGCAGGCTGTAAATCAAATAAAGCATAATCAGTATATTGAAAAGAACGTATATGCTATTAAACATCATTTAACCGAGCCTAAATAATGACCAATGACATATTTCAAAACTCTCACCACCGGTGAGACAAATTAGCTGGAAGATTAATATGATGGATAATAGGTTTTTAAAGGAGGAATGACCTTTTTAGTAAGCAAGCAACTTGTCAATCACTCCGGATAACCTGCTTTTCGCAAGAAAATTGTCTTCCAGTACCTTACTCATGGGAATAGCGGTATCTGAGCTTGCACAACGCATCACGGGTGCATCCAAATCGTTGAAGCAATGTTCTCCGATCCATGCGGCTAGTTCTGCGCCAAATCCACTGCTTAAGGTATCTTCATGAAGGATCAGGACTCTGCCGGTTTGTTTTACAGCATCGCTTACTGCCGTTTTATCCCAGGGTTGTAAGCTGCGTAAATCCAGGAGTGTGATGCTCAATTCAGGATGTGCTTCAATATAGGATAATGCCCAATGTACGCCAAGACCGTAAGTAATAATACTCAGCTGCGTACCTGTTTTCAGTACCTTGGCTTTACCAATTTCAACATGATATTCCCCTGTTGGAACGGGGCCTGTTAAACTTCGGTAAAGATATTTGTGTTCAAAAAATAACACTGGATTAGGATCATCAATGGCGGCAAGCAAGAGTCCTTTAGCATCTTCCGGAGTGGAGGGGTAGACGATTTTTAGCCCGGGGGTTTTCGTAAACCAGGCCTCATTGCTTTGCGAATGAAAAGGACCTGCACCTGTTCCGGCTCCTGTAGGCATCCTGATCACGACATCTGCTTTTTCTCCCCAACGGTAATGGGTTTTGGCCAAATTGTTCACGATTTGATTGAAGGCACAGGTCACGAAATCTGCAAATTGCATTTCTACAACAGATTTATAGCCATTGATGGAAAGGCCAAGGGCCGCACCTACAATCGCGGATTCACAGATGGGTGTATTTCTTACCCTTGCTTTACCAAAAATAGCGGTAAATCCTTCTGTAATCTTGAAAGCACCACCATATTCGGCAATATCCTGACCCATTAAGACCAGGTTATCGTGCTTATACATCCCAATTTTCAGGGCACCTGTAATCGCATCCAGGTAGCGCATTTCTGTACGCTCAACTTCTTCCGGAAGTAACACAGGTTCGAAATTAACAGGGGCATACATATCTTCCAATTCGGCAGTAGTATTGGCTGTAGGCTCTTCTTCCTGGAATGCGGCTTCTATTTCATGCTCGATACCGGCTTTAAAATCTGCCTTAATCTCCGCGATGATCTCGTCGGTTAATACGTTTTCCGACATTAGGTAGCGCTCAAAGTTCGCTACAGGGTCTTTCTCTGCCCAGGCATCCATTAATTCCTGAGGAACATATTTCGTGCCTGAAGCCTCCTCATGACCCCTCATTCTAAAGGTTAAACACTCTACCAATACTGGTTTCGGATCTTTTCGGATTTGAGTAGCAATGGCGGCTAAAGTATCATAAACTTCCAGGACATTATTCCCATCAATTTGAACGCCTTCAATACCGTATCCTACTGCGCGATCTACCAGGTCCTGACATTTATATTGTTCGCTGGTAGGGGTAGAGAGGCCGTAGCCATTGTTTTCTATCAGAAAAATCACAGGAAGGTTCCATACAGCGGCCACATTGATGGCTTCATGAAAATCACCTTCACTGGTGGCGCCATCACCGGTATATACTAAAGTTGCTTTTTCCTGACCGGAGATCAGGTCGGCAAGAGCGATACCATCGGCAACAGCCATTTGAGGTCCCAGATGGGAAATCATGCCGATGATTTTATAGTCCTGAGTACCGAAATGGAAGGAGCGATCGCGGCCTTTTGTAAAGCCGTTCAATTTGCCCTGCCACTGCGCCATTAGTTTTTTCAAAGGGATATTACGTGCGGTAAATACCCCCAGGTTTCTGTGCATAGGGAGGATATACTCGGATTCCTCCATTGCCAGTGTACTTCCAACGGCAATGGCTTCCTGACCGATGCCGGAAAACCATTTGCCAATTCTGCCTTGACGTAATAGGATAAGCATTTTTTCCTCTACCATTCTGGGGTAAAGCAATTGCGTATATAAACTTAATAATACCGCATCATTCTTATCTTTTCTGTCGAACTGCATATTTATGGGTTTTTGTTTGCTTTCTTTTTCTCCTCGTAAAGCTTCGCAAAAGACTTAGGTGCAACCTCCGGCATGTTCCGGTATTTGCCCCAGCTCTTTTTGAAGAAAAACCTTAGGAAGAAGTTTTTCATTTTTCCACCTATCATGTCCATTCTCGACCTTTTCTGCATTCCAGTCGTGAAGGCATTCCATCCGATTTCTTCCGTTTTGGTGTTTTTATTGTCTGCCACAGCATCTCTTCTATTCAGCAATAACATCTTGTGAACGTCAATTTTTACCGGGCAGACCTCTGTACACTTGCCACATAAACTGGAAGCATTGCTGAGGTGTTTGAACTCTTTCATCCCCTGTAAATGTGGGGTGATGATGGAGCCGATTGGCCCACTATAAGTGGTGTTATACGTATGACCGCCTATATTCTTGTATACCGGGCAAGCATTTAAGCATGCTCCGCAACGGATACAATATAGCGCCTGACGTTGTTCTTTTTGTGCCAGTAAATTGGTGCGACCATTGTCTAGCAGTACCACATACATCTCTTCCGGACCATCTGTTTCATTTGCTTGTCTCGGGCCACTCAGTATCGTATTGTATACGGTTAGGTTTTGTCCGGTGCCATGGCTGGATAATAATGGCCAGAACAAGTCCAGATCCGCCATAGAAGGGATTACCTTTTCAATCCCTACAATCGCAATATGGATTTTAGGAAAGGTGGTACATAATCTGGCATTTCCTTCATTTTCCGTTAGGGCGATACTGCCGGTATCTGCAATTAAGAAGTTTCCTCCGGAGATACCGATGTCTGCTCTCAGGTATTTTTCCCTAAGCAGTTCCCTTGCCTTTTGGGTAAGTTGTTGTGGTGTGGCATCTATTGGGGTGCCAAATTTATCATGGAACAGCTTTGCAATTTCCTCTTTGCTGAGGTGCATTGCAGGGGTAACAATATGGTATGGAGCCTGACCTAGCAGCTGAACAATATATTCGCCAAGGTCGCTCTCTAAGGATTCAATGTTATTTTTCTCCAGGAAGTCGTTCAGGTGAATTTCTTCGGTGGTCATTGATTTTGACTTGATCACCGTTTTTCCACCACTTTTCTGGATGATGCTTAAGATCTCTCTCTGTGCTTCTTCTACATCATTTGCCCAGATTACTTTCCCCCCTCTACGTTGAAAATTGGTTTCAAATTCAGGAAGAAACTTATCCAGGTTCTCCATCACCCTCCATTTAATCACATGCGCTTTCTTCTTTGAGTTTTCTAAATTCTCAAACCTCGACACACCCCGCTCTACCGCAACATTATACTTGCCAATATTATGATTAATTGTCTTGCGATGCCCTAAATCAAAGGCTTTTTCATCGGCCTTAACCAAAAATTCATCAGATATCTTCATCGTCATCAAATATAAAAATAATTAAGCTTCGGTTGTGACCTGCATCATTTATTTCAGGATCAAAAGGTTTTTAGGCGATTTGACCGGATTTCCCTGCTTAAATCACAAGATAAGGAAAGGAAGAGGAGTATCGACGAAATTATTTCGTCGATTGGTCGAGAAGTTATGGGCGTTCGTCGAGAGGTACACTGTTGTGGTCTAAAGCGCCAAAAACCGCTGAAACGTTTCTCCCATGAGGACGTCTTAATTACAAAACAACCTTAAAAACTTAAAAAATTAAAAGATATGAAAACTGCAATCAAAACTCTAATCGCTTCAACATTAACAGCTATCGTTTTAACTTCTTCAGCCCTTACTACTATCGCTAAAGATAAACCAGCAACGAGCATCAGCGCTCCTGTAAAATTCAATAAAGTAGTAGTTACCGGAAATGCCAATGTGGTACTGGTACAAGGAAGCAGAGAAGACATCAAGAGCTTTGATGCGATTGATGAGAATAGCACCAGTGTGAAACAAAAAGGCTATACCTTATACATCAACTCTACGGATAAAAGCACGATTTATGTGTATGTGAAAGACCTGCAAAGAATTGATGTGGCGAACACAGCAAACGTTAAAACTCGTGGTAACTTTGATTTAGCAGTTCTTCAGGTCTTCTTAAAAGACGAAGCTAAAGCAAACTTGAATGCTACTGTAGGTAGTCTTTATACAGACATCAGCGGTTCTTCAGACCTGAAAATGGCGGGTTCTTCAAAAGAACATGCATTGGTTAGACATGATGTTTCTAAACTAAACCTGAACGACTTTGTAATCGCTAAACTTTAATAGCCTTCAACAATCAAACCACCAGCCTACATTGGCTGTCGACATATACCTGACACACATAGGAAACATCCTGACAAAGAACCGCTCTAAACCTGGGCGGTTTTTTTGTGCATAAAAAAACCTGCTCGAGGCAGGTTTTTAATATTTTAAAGCGGGTACTGATTAATTCTTTTTGGTACCGTCTTCGTTCTTATCCACTTTCGGACGGGTAGGACGATTTGCCAATTCCCAGGCCGTGTGGTATACTAATCTTGCTCTTTTAGCCAGCATTGGGAAATCGATCTTACTGATTTCATCTCCTGGCTGGTGGTAATCCTCATGTACACCGTTGAAATAGAAAATTACAGGGATGCCATGTTTAGCAAAGTTGTAATGATCTGAGCGGTAATAGTAGCGGTTTGGATCAGTTCTATTGTTGTAACGTTCGTCCAATTGAATGCCTACATAGTCTTTATTTGCTTTCTTACCAATCTGATCTAATTCAGAACTCAACATATCCGAACCAATGATGTATACGAAGTTATTGTCTTTTTCATGCTCTTTATCACCACGGCCAATCATATCGATATTCAGGTTGGTAATTGTGTTTTCCAAAGGAAATATCGGATGCTCAGAATACCATTCAGAACCTAGAAGACCTTTTTCTTCACCGGTAACGGTCATGAACAGGATGCTTCTTTTAGGGCCTTTACCAGCTTTTTTCGCTTTGCTAAAAGCTTCTGCCAACAGCAATACGCCGGTTGTTCCGGAGCCATCATCATCAGCACCATTGTTGATCTTATCGTCACCTTTTACTTCTGGAGTGATGCCGATATGGTCGTAATGACCAGTAACCACCAACACTTCATTTTTAAGTTTCGGATCAGAACCTTCCAGGAAGCCCAATACATTTTCTGCTCTCACTTTTTCCTCTATTCTCTTTGCAGAGGCAGAGATGGAAACATTGATTTCCTGTGTTGCAGGTTTACCGCTATCAGCGATTTTCTTTTTTAAGTCTGTCAGGTTAGTTTTTGCGGCTGCAAGGATTTGATTGGCAACACCTGATCCGATATAGATCACCGGAGTTTCTTGTGGGCCATTCAGTTTTTCAAGCTCTTCCTTGGTTCTCATGACTAACTTTGGGGCAGTCAGGTAAGTTCTAAGGTTTTCCGGCATCACTTCTACTGTAGGATCGATCAGTAACACTGCTGCTGCCTTTTTCTCCGTTAGGTATTTTACTTTAGCCATCATTGCAGACCTGCTGTTCGAAGAACCTGCAGTACCATTTGGCTCTCCTGATTTGAAGACCATCACCACTTTTCCGGCAACGTCTACGCCTTCAAAATCATTGTAACCTTCTTTATTCAAGCCATAGCCTGCAAATAACACATTACTGGTATTGAAGCCGAAACCTGCTCCTGAAACAGTTTGTGGAATGATATAAAATTGTTTTAAAGCTTCTGCAGGTTGACCATTGATGGTTAAAACTTGCGAAAGCGTAATGGTTACCATATCAATTGGCTGGAAATAATCTCCGTTTACCGGTCCTTTTAAGCCCAGGCTTTTGAAATAGTTCTTGATATAATCGGCAGCCATCCAACCTCCTTTTTTACCTGTTTCTCTGCCTTCATATTCATCAGAAGCAAGCACGGAAAGGTGTTTATAGGCATTGTCTTTGTTAATGGTTTTGCTGAAGCGAACGGCATCTTTATTTTGTGCAGTAGCGGAGCAAGCCATTGTAAGTACGAAACTGGCGTACAATAAATGTTTTTTCATCAGGTTATTTTTGGTTAGCAATTAGCAAGAAATCTTGTTGACTCTGTTCTCATGTCTGCCACCTTCAAATGCAGTATTTAAGAAGGTAGTTGTCATTTCTTTCGCCAGATCTTCAGATACAAATCTTGCTGGAATACATAATACATTGGCATTGTTGTGTACCCTTGCCAATTCCGCAATCTCGTTCAACCAGCAAATGGCTGCACGGATATGCTGGTGTTTATTCGCAGTGATGGCCACGCCATTTGCGCTACCGCAAACCAGGATGCCGAAAGTATATTCTTTGCTTTCTACAGCCAATGCCACAGGGTGAGCAAAGTCAGGATAGTCAACTGATTGCGAGGAATGCGTCCCGAAATCTTTGACTTCATAGTCGGAAAGAAAAGACTTTAATAATTCTTTGTACTCAAAACCGGCATGGTCGGCGCCGATTGCAATTTTCATTTTTGGGGCTGTTGACATCTTCAAAAATATGTAGTAAAGGTTAGTATTTTCTAATTCTGGCTACGCCATAAAGCTCTTTGTTTCTTTTACGCTCAATTGCGGCTGAGATATAAATACTGAATTCATACAACAGGAACAGTGGAGCAGCAACAATCAGCATGGTATATGGATCAGCAGTTGGCGTAACTATAGCCGCAACAATCAGGATTAATACAGACGAATATCTTCTGCTGGCACGCATAAATGCCGGGGTCATGACGCCCAGTTTAGATAGAATGTAAATGATGACTGGCAATTGGAAAATCACACCAGAACCGATGGTCAGCGTCATTACCGAAGACAAGTAAGAATCGATGGTAAAAGTATTTTCAATGTCCGGACTCACAGTAAAGTTGGTCAGGAAGTTGATAGATAATGGACAAATCAGGAAGTAACCGAACATAATCCCCAGGAAGAAAAGGAAGGAGGCGAATGCCACAAATCCACTTGCGGATCTTCTTTCATTGTCATGAAGGGCAGGTTTTACAAACAGCCATACTTCAAACAGGAGGTAAGGGATTCCTAAAATAATTCCGACCATTACACAGGAGTTCAGTTGCAGGGTAAATTGTCCTGCCATTTCCGTGTTGATAATTTTGGCATCGATCTTAGTGATACAGAGGTCCTGGCCCAGAGTAGGGAATTTCTCTACCAGTTTACACATCATTCTGTAGGTCCAGAAGTTAGGGTTTTTAGGCCCCATGATGATGGTATTAAAAATATAGTCAGTAAAATAAAAAGCTCCGGCTGTTAATAATAAGACTACTGCTAATGCGCGCAACAGATGTTTACGGAGGACGTCGATATGGTCAAAGAATGACATTTCTGCCTCTAAAGTTTTTCCTTTTTCTTTTATAGCACCAATAAGGTCCCTTTTCTTAGTATCACTCATGTACGTTATTTGTAAAACAAAAATACCATTCTATTTTGTTTAGAATGGTATTTACGTTTTAAATCTACTAAATAGTTTTTATTAGCGGGAATTTGCTTTGTAACAAGTATAAATCCCGCTAATACGATGACAAATTCTTACTCTGTAAAAACAAAAGTCTCCATGAATTTAGTGGTAAAGTTACCTGCTCTAAAGTTTGGATCTTTCATTAATTTCAGGTGGAAAGGAATCGTCGTTTTAATACCTTCGATTACAAATTCACTTAAAGCACGCTCCATAGTACTGATGGCTTCTTCGCGGGTTTGAGCCACACAAATTAGTTTAGCAATCATGGAATCGTAGTTAGAAGGAATCTGGTAGCCTGCATATACGTGCGTATCTACTCTTACCCCATGACCACCCGGAGAGTGGAAGTTGGTAATTTTTCCAGGACAAGGTCTGAAGTTATTGAATGGATCTTCAGCATTGATCCTGCACTCGATAGCGTGCATATTTGGCAAGTAATTTTTTCCTGAGATTGGTACGCCTGAAGCTACTTTGATCTGTTCTTTGATCAGGTCATAGTTGATTACTTCTTCGGTTACCGGGTGTTCTACCTGGATACGGGTATTCATCTCCATGAAGTAGAAATTACGGTGTTTGTCTACCAGGAACTCAATTGTTCCGGCACCTTCATATTGTACCGCGATGGCACCTTTGATGGCTGCTTCACCCATTTTCTCACGAAGTTCAGGAGTCATGAAAGGAGATGGTGCTTCTTCAACCAGCTTTTGATGGCGACGTTGAATAGAACAATCACGTTCTGACAAGTGACAAGCCTTACCATATTGATCTCCGATGATCTGGATTTCAATGTGACGAGGATCTTCGATATATTTTTCTAAGTAAAGACCATCATTACCAAAGGCTGCACCCGACTCTTGTCTGGCACTATCCCAGGCATTTTCAAAATCTTCATCTTTCCAGACTACGCGCATTCCACGGCCACCACCACCGGCAGTTGCTTTAAGGATAACCGGGTAGCCCATTTCATTGGCTATTTTAATACCATCTTTGAAATTATCAAGCAAACCTTCCGAACCTGGAATGGTTGGAACACCTGCTTTTTTCATCGTTTCTTTTGCGGAAGCTTTATCACCCATTGAGTTGATTTGCTCCGGTGTAGCACCGATAAATTTAATTCCATAATCACGGCAAACTGAAGAAAACTTAGCGTTTTCAGAAAGGAAACCGTAACCTGGGTGAATGGCATCTGCATTTGTTAATTCTGCAGCTGAAATAATATTCGGGATGCTCAGGTAAGAATCCTTACTTGGTGGCGGCCCTATACAAACGGCTTCATCGGCAAAACGTACATGTAAACTCTCTCTGTCTGCAGTAGAGTAAACAGCTACGGTTTTGATGCCCATTTCTTTACAGGTGCGGATGATACGCAAAGCGATCTCGCCCCTGTTGGCAATTAGTATCTTTTTAAACATATATTTTTTCTTTTCCCCCCTGAATTTAGCCAGGGTGTATTAAGTAATGAGCTGTTGATCTTTTTCTTCCCTAAGGAGTATAGATTCAACAAAACGAATTACATAGGTTCAACTAAAAATAACGGTTGGTCATATTCTACCGGAGAAGCATTTTCTACAAGAACCTTAACGATTCTACCAGAAACTTCACTTTCGATTTCATTGAACAATTTCATCGCTTCGATAATACAGATCACTTTACCTACTGGGAATTCATCACCTACATTTACGAAAGAAGGTTTATCCGGGCTAGCTGAACGGTAGAAAGTACCGATCATTGGTGATTTAATAGTGATGTATTTTGAATCATCTTCCGCAGCAACAGGTGCTTTAGTTTCTGTTGGGGTAGTTGGTTGCGGAGCTGCTGCTGCCGGAGCCACTGCTGGAGCAATCTGTGCTGGTACCGTTGCCTGAACGTAGGTAGGAGCTTGATTGGTTTTAATCGTTATTTTGAAATCTTCCTGCTCAATAGCGACTTCATTTACGCCCGAACGAGAAACAAATTTAATAAGTTCCTGAATTTGTTTGATATCCATTTTTTGGTGTTTTTTAGAGAAAACAGTATGTCTTAACAATTATCTAAGTTAAGATTAATTATTTTATAAAATTAATAAGCCCATTTTAAGTACACGGAACCCCAGGTGAAACCACCTCCAAATGCCGCAAGGATGATGTTATCGCCTTTTTTCAATTGGCTTTCCCATTCCCATAAACACAGTGGAATTGTTCCATTGGTTGTATTTCCGTAACGTTGAATGTTGATCATTACCTTTTCTGTGCCGAGTCCCATTCTTGATGCTGTAGCATCGATGATTCTTTTATTGGCTTGATGTGGAACCAACCAGGTCACATCATCAGAAGTCAGGTTATTGCGTTCCATGATTTCGGCCGCAACATCTGCCATATTGGTGACTGCAAATTTGAATACTGCCTGCCCTTCCTGATGCACTACGTGCTCATTATTGTCGACTGTCTCATGGCTTGCAGGTCTGGCAGAACCGCCAGCTTTTTGGTGTAAGAATTGACGACCGGCACCATCGCTTTTCAGGATGGAGTCCTGGATGCCCATTCCTTCCTCATTTGGCTCTAAAAGAACAGCACCACAACCATCACCAAAGATGATGCAGGTAGTACGGTCCTGGTAATTGATGATCGATGACATTTTATCGCCACCAACAACCAATACTTTTTTATGTTTACCGGATTCGATGAACTGAGCCCCTGTAGATAGTCCGAAGATGAATCCTGAACAGGCAGCCTGCAGGTCATATCCCCAAGCATTTTTCGCACCGATTTTGTCGGCAAGAATATTTGCTGAAGCAGGGAAAGGCATATCAGGAGTAGTGGTACAGAAGATGATCAACTCGATCTCTTCTGCGGTAATTCCACGTTTCTTAAGTAGACCATTCACGGCATGAACTGCCATGTCTGATGTCCCTAATCCTTCACCTTTCAATATTCTCCGCTCCTTGATCCCGGTTCTGGATAAAATCCATTCGTCCGTAGTTTCTACAATGGATTCTAGCTCTTTATTAGTCAGTACGTAATCTGGTACGTAACCATTAACAGCCGTAATCGCAGCGTGAATTTTATTCATTTTCAATGTTCTTATTTAAATGCAGCTTGAATTTTACCTACCAAGCCAGTAGTAATCATGTCTCTTGACTGAAGAATCATGTTTTTAACTGCTGTCGGACTTGAAATGCCATGACCTATGACCACAGGAGCATTGACACCTAAAACCGGGCTTCCGCCATAGTTTTCATAGTTAAATCGGTCAAAGAAATCATCCTTTAAACCTCTTTTTAGTGTCAGTACATAAAATGATTCTGCTAGTTTCAGCATCACATTTCCTGTAAATCCATCGCATACAATTACGTCAGCCTTGTCGTTGAATAAGTCCCTTCCTTCTACATTACCCACAAAGTTGAATAGATTGGTATCCCTCATTAAAGGGAAAGTAGCCAAACTAAGCATATTGCCTTTTTCATCTTCTTCACCAATGTTTAATAAAGCAACTTTAGGTTGTTCTATACCAAACATACATTCGGCATACAAACTACCTACAGCACCAAATTGAAGCAAGGTATCTGGCTTACAGTCGGCATTAGCACCAACATCAAGCATTAAACCCAGGCCTCCAGAGAGTTTTGGAAGAATTGTTGTGATACATGGCCTGATGATTCCCGGAATAGTTTTGACACTAAACACGGCACCAACAAGCATTGCACCAGAATTACCGGCGCTAGCAAAGGCATCGATTTTACCTTCTTTAAGTAAGGAAAAGCCGACAGCAATGCTGGAATTAGGCTTTTGAACAATAGCCTTAGTGGGATGTTCGCCCATACCAATCACTTCTTCGGTATGAACATATTCAAAGTGATCCGGATTGAATCCGTTTTCAGTGAGAAGGGGCTTAATCTGCTGAGTATCTCCGATCAACACTATGTGTTCCCCGGGAGATAACAATTGATGGGCAGCTATTGCTCCTAAAACGTTCGCTTTAGGAGCATAGTCTCCGCCCATTATATCGAGACCTATTTTCATAGTAAAAAATCAGTTTGTGTTTAGAAGGCTAAATTGCCCTTGTTTTCCTTCGCTAAAGGTAATCGTTAGCGAACTTAAAACACAAACTATTTTTCAAGAAAATTAACCTATTGAAGTGTTTTCAATAACCAATTTACCGTTGTAGTATAGGTTACCATCAACGTTGTATGCATGGTGAGGTACGTGAATTGCACCAGTGGTTTGACAAGTAGCCAAAGAAGGAGCTACCGCTTTATAGTGAGTTCTTCTTTTATCTCTTCTACTCTTAGAAATCTTGCGTTTTGGATGTGCCATTGCTGATTTGTTTAATTATTATTTTAATTTTTTTAATGCTGCCCAACGCGGGTCATCATCGTTATTTTCTTCTTGTTGTTGTTCTTGTTTATCAATTGAAAAACTTTCCAGTCTTGCAATCATTTCCTGGTCGCATTTCTGGCCATTGCCATCCTGCTCACAGGCTTTAATATACGGTACAGATACATTGATGAGTTCATAAATCGGAAGTGCAACATCTAGTTCACTTTCTTTTTTACTCAGGACAATGATTTCTAAATCATCACTTTCCAGTTCATCTTCAGCAAATTTTACAATCTGCCTTTCTTGTATACTTATTGGTGCATTAAACTCCGACAAACATTTGTCACAATCCAATACGATTGTTCCTTTGATGTCGAAATGCAAAAGTAGCATTGTTTCCTGTTTATCCAGTTCAATGCCAACTTTTAAGTTTCCTTTTTTTACTAAAGAGTAGTCAAAGGCATCAAAAAAGCTGTTATCAACCTCAAATTCAAACTGATGCTTGCCGATTTTAAGGCCGGTAAATGGGATTGAAAATTGTTTTAATGGTTTCAATTGTAACAAAATTTTAGCCCGCAAATGTAGGAATTATTTTATAGAATTAAAATGTTTTTTCATTCTAATTTGCGTCGTCTTTTATATCCGCTGCAGTTTCTATAATTTTTCCACCACTTCTCAGTTGATTTTTCAATAATTCTTCCTGTTCTCTTCTGTTCCTCACGATGTGAGTTGCTGCAAATAAGGCTTCTATAAATGAAGTCGGATCAGCGAGGTTCTTTCCTGCAATGTCGTATCCTGTGCCATGATCTGGTGAGGTACGGACGATTTTCAGGCCTGCAGAATAGTTCACTCCGGTGCCAAAAGCGATGGTCTTAAAAGGGATCAAACCCTGGTCATGATACATCGCCAATACGGCATCAAATTGCTTGTAACTTCCCTTGCCAAAAAATCCATCAGCAGGGTAAGGACCGAAACAAATTACACCTTTATCGAAAGCTTGCTGGATGGCCGGCATTATAATTTCCGCTTCCTCCTGTCCCAACAATCCGTTATCGCCGGCATGAGGATTTAACCCTAAGACTGCGATTTTCGGTTTTTCAATCCAGAAATCTTTCTTTAAACTTTCATTCATCATGACCAGTTTCTTCACAATTTTCTCAATCGTGATGCTTTTTGAAACTTCGGTGATTGGAATATGTCCGGTTACTACGCCTACTTTAATGTCTTCACTCACCAAAAGCATCAATACGTCGTTGCTTCCACTGCGTTCCATCAGGTATTCGGTATGTCCCGGGAATTTAAAGGTATCTGATTGTATGTTGTGTTTGTTGATCGGGGCAGTTACCAATGCATCAATTTCTCCTTTGATCAGGTCTTCTGTTGCTTTCTCTAAAGAGAGCAGGGCATATTTTCCACCAATTTCATTGGCTACGCCCAGGTCGATTTTTACATCTTCCTCCCAGCAATTGATCATATTCGCCTTCTTCGGATTGGCCAATGCAGCCTCAGTAATCACATTGAAGTTGAAATCACTCAGCCCTAAAGCCTTGCGATGGTAAGAAGCAACTTTGGTATGTCCATAAACGATAGGGGTACAGTAATCGAGGATTTTGCTCTCTGCTAAAGTCTTAAGGATGACCTCCAAACCTATGCCGTTCACATCTCCGATGCTGATTCCAATTTTAATCTTATTGCTCATACTTCAAAAAAATTTAGCGCAAATTACAGATTTCATTTTAAAATGGTTGGTTTTTCCTACGCTTGTATTTAATTCTCAAAATGATATCCTTATTTTTGATGGTGTAGAGGCTGTTTTAGTGGATTGTTGGTCTGATACTCGCAAAACTTTGCTTATTTTGCAGCTTTTAGAAGGAGAATATATGAGTTTGGTTAGGGCAAAAAAACATTTAGGACAGCATTTTTTAACGGATAAAAAGATTGCCGCGAAAATCGTGAACGGTCTGGTACATACCGATCAGTACAAACAAGTGCTGGAAGTAGGACCAGGGATGGGGATTCTCTCCGACCTTTTATTGGAAAGAGAAGATTTAGAAACTTTCATGATTGATATCGATGTGGAGTCTTATCATTTCCTGCAGGAGAAGTATCCGCAATTGGGAACGCGTTTAATTAATGGCGACTTTTTAGCACTGGACCTTTCTTCGATCTTCAAAGAAAAATACGCCATCATTGGTAACTTTCCTTATAATATCTCTTCTCAGATTCTCTTCAAAATCCTGGAAAACAGGTCGCAGGTAGTAGAAATGGTAGGGATGTTCCAGAAAGAAGTTGCAGAACGTTGTGCTTCCAAAGAAGGGACGAAAGATTACGGAATTTTAAGTGTCCTGATTCAGGCCTATTACAATATAGAGTATTTATTTACCGTGAAACCGGGTACGTTTAACCCACCGCCAAAAGTAAATTCTGGCGTGATCAGGTTGAGTCGTAATGATGTGGAAACATTGCCATGTGATGAGAAGCTCTTCTGGCGTACGGTGAAAGCTGGCTTTAACCAACGTAGAAAAACCTTGAGAAATGCACTTTCAGGGGTAGTTCCAAAAGATAAAATGGACGATCATATCTTCTTCGACAAACGTGCAGAGCAATTGAGTGTGGCGCAGTTTATTGAGCTGACGCAGCATTTAGCCCATCTTTCACAATAATTTATTAGTATCAAATCATCAGCCATAATATGAGTAAAGGAAGAATTTTAATCGTGGATGAGCTACATCCTGTTTTTAAGGAAGCTGCCATCGCTTTAGGATATGAAGTGGATGATCAGCCGCTGTATACCCGCGAGCAAACACTGGCAGCGATTTCCAATTATCAGGGGATTGCCGTTAGAACGAAATTCAGAATCGATCAGGAGTTGATGGCCGCAGCGCCTTCATTGAAATTTATTGCCAGAGCGGGTGCCGGATTAGACAATATTGATGTGGATTACGCAAAGAGTCGTAACATCGAACTGTTAAATGCGCCGGAAGGCAATATGGATGCGGTAGGAGAGCATGCCACCGGGATGCTGTTGTCTTTGATGAACAATTTGCGTAAGGCTGATCTGGAGGTTCGTAATGGCAGCTGGGACAGAGAGGGCAATCGCGGTTATGAGCTGAAAGGTAAAACTGTTGGGATCATCGGTTACGGATTTATGGGCAAGAGTTTTGCAAAGAAACTTGCCGGATTTGAAGTAAACGTGATTGCTTATGATAAGTATAAGACAGGTTTCAGTGATGCCTATGCCAAAGAGGTGAGTATGGAAGAGATCGTGAAACAAAGCGATGTATTGAGTCTGCACATTCCTTTGACTACGGAAACCCGTCAGATGGTGGATGAAGAATACTTCTTTCATTTCCGTAAACCTATCTTTTTTATCAATACTGCCAGAGGCGAAATTGTCAACACCGAAGCCGTGTTACAAGCGATTAATTCAGGGAAAATCCTGGCCGCTGGTTTAGATGTGCTGGAAGTGGAGAAATTTCCGGCTTTGCAAAATACCCCATGGTTTGAGGCGCTTAAATCGTCCGGAAAAGTAATCCTAAGCCCACATGTTGGCGGCTGGACCTTTGAATCTTACCGTAAAATTTCGGAAGTTTTGGCAGATAAGCTTGCTGCCGTCATTTAAACAGACATTTTAGATAAACTGCCCAAAATCAAATTAAATAATTTGTTTTTGTGGTTATACCCCATTATCTTCGTTTTTATTGAAGCAAGACTATGTTGGCTTAACAGCCTAATATAGTCTTGTTTGTTTTTATAGTACTACATAAAATAAATTGAGCTATGACAGAGGTTACCTATTATACCCAAGATGGTTTAGACAGACTAAAGGAAGAATTACATCATATGAAAACTACCGGAAGACAACAAATCTCTAAGGCAATTGCCGAAGCAAGAGATAAGGGTGATCTTTCCGAGAATGCGGAATATGATGCAGCGAAGGAAGCGCAGGGTTTGCACGAAGCTAAAATAGCAAAATTGGCAACCACGTTGTCTACCGCCAGATTAATTGATGAATCAAAGCTGGATACTTCTAAAGTATTGGCATTATCTATAGTAAAGATCAAAAATGTAAAGAACGGTTCCACCATGTCTTACCAATTGGTAGCAGAAAGTGAAGCGGATCTTAAAACTGGAAAAATCTCCGTTAAATCTCCGATTGCCAAAGGTTTACTTGGTAAATCAGTAGGTGATACCATAGAAATTCAGGTTCCTGCGGGAATGATTGAATTTGAAATATTAGAGATTACCCGATAACCCATTAATTCCCCATTCCATGGCAAGTATATTTTCAAAAATAGTAGATGGTGAGATCCCTGCACATGTTGTAGCGGAAACTACCGAATTTCTGGCTTTCTTAGATGTTAGTCCCCTTACCATGGGCCATGTCCTGGTGATTCCTAAAAAGGAAATTGATTACATCTTTGATATGGAAGAGGAAAGCTATGTTGGACTAATGATGTTTGCTAAGATTGTGGCTACAGGGCTAAAAGAAGCATTCCCATGCAAAAAAGTAGGCGTAGCCGTAATCGGCCTGGAAGTACCGCATGTACACATCCACCTGATCCCTATGAATGCAGTGAATGATATGAACTTTAGCAAAGAAAAACTGAAGCCTTCACAAGAAGAATTGGCGGAAGCAGCATTGAAGATCAAAGCAGCGTTAAATGAAACGACCGCTTAATCGATAAAAGAACAAGGGTGTTTACCCGAAATGAAAGGGCGTCTTTATAGGCGCCCTTTTTTTATGGAAAAAATCGCCTTGCGCTCTGGAAGACTGGCAGGTTCAGATAGGGTTGGGAAGGGGTTCGGTTAGGGTTCAGTAAGGGTTGGTATAGGGTAAAGGTATCCAAACCCTTACTGAACCCTATGTCAACCCTAAGCAAACTAGCCATTCATCCCGGACTGTTGGCCGGTTTTTGACCATAGCGATATTTAAGAGTAATTTCTTGTTTTTGGAAGGTAATGAAATGAAGGCTGCCCAAGAATTTTGGGCAGCCGATTTCTATAGGGGGGTAAATGTAGGGGCAGGTTGTTGTTGCTGGAAGCTGTAATTGATCCCCTCTGGGTTGGCTACCAGGTCGGCAATCAATTCATCAATCTGTGCATGGTCCACATTGGGCATGCAGATGATGTGGGAAAGGCCATTTTCTGAGGCCAGTTGCCATTTCTGACAAATCCACCTCGAAGGTGCAGGGAAAACTACCGTAATGGCGTTTGGATTGCTCCAGGCTTCTATTCCTAAATCTTTCAATCTGGCTTCCGCATAGGCAGCAATACTCAGACTGTGTAATGCCCTTTCTTTTAAGCCTTTCAGGCCTAGTTTTTTAAGGGTATACCAAAGGAATAACGGTGTATGGCCATTTCTGGAGCCCGTAATCGTGGTATCAACACTTCCAATGTAATCAATGGATCTTGCGATCCTGTCGCGGTTGGTTTTCTTGACAATCACTAATCCGCAGGGGATCGGTGATCCCAGGAATTTATGACCGCTAATGGCAATACTATCTGCGCCATCGGCAAAGTCGAATGCAGGTCTAGGCTCAATAAAGGCACTATAGCTGCCAGACAAAGCACCATCTGCATGAATGTAATGGTTCTTTATGGCCAGGTTTTTCAGGATGCCCTTGATCTTTTTCACATCATCTTTCGCTTCGGTCATTGTGGTGCCGATATTGGCAAAAATAACCACGGGAAGGTGTCTGTTCATCAATAAACTATTGTGGAGATCTTCATAATCCATCTCACCATTTTCCTGAGAACGAATGGCAATGTTTGGCATGTTTAGCAATAGCAGGTTCTTCTGTACACTGTAATGTGTAGAATCAGAATAGTACACCATTGCCTTTGGGTAAAGCTCTCTGGCCAGATAAAGGCCATATAGGTTGCCTTCGGAACCACCATTGGTCACGTATCCCCACCAGTTATCGGTAGGAGCGCGAAACAGGTTTGCAAAAAACGCAATGACTTCTCTTTCCATCTCTCTTGTATCTACCGCATAGGTGGATTCTGTAAAGGGATCTCCAAGGTTATTGATCGGATATTGTAAGAATGGCAATAGATCGGTATAATCAAAATCTTTAGCTACTGGATAGCCGAGAAATAATCGCGTTCTATCCTGTACTTTTTCGTAGAGGTCAGATAATCTTTTGTTGTCTTCGCTGGAAAGATGAGTTGTCATGGTTCTTTTAGGTGGTTCAGACTACAAATCTATAGATCTCCATTCAATTGACCTTTGATGTGGCTTATATTAGAAAATAAACACTTAATTTTGTAGATATGTAGTTTTATTCATCTTAATGAGGAAGAATTGCTGCAAAAATCAGAAAAACTAAACTAGATGGAACAGTTCGATAAGATGGATCAGCGCATATTAAATGCGTTACAGCAGAATGCAAGGCTAAATACAAAGGAGATTGCGCATAAGGTAGGGCTTACCGTAACGCCTACTTACGAACGTTTGAAGAAGATTGAAAAGACGGGGGTGATCAAGAATTATGTGACTTTGCTGGATCGGGAAAAGATCGGGAAAACACTGGCCGCATTTTGCAACGTGACCTTGCAGGTGCATTCTCTTCCTTTGTTAAAGAATTTTGAAGCGGCAATGACTAAGCTCGATGAGGTGATGGAATGTTACCACGTTGCCGGAACCTACGATTATCTGTTAAAAGTAGTGGTGAATGACATGAATAAATACCAGGATTTTTTAACGAATAAGCTGGCCGCAATAGAAAATATTGCCAACGTAAACAGTTTGTTTGTGATGACAGAAATCAAGCACAATACTGCCTATACGATTGATAAATAAAAGACTATTTAAGTTTTTCGTTGTTTTTATGACGGTCGGTATCTCTGATCGTCTTTTTAACGAGGTTTTTTTCCAGGGCGCTGGTCAGGTCAATTCCGGTCTGATTGGCCAGGCAGATCAACACAAATAGCACATCGGCCATTTCATCGCCAAGGTCTACGGCTTCATCACTTTTTTTGAAGGATTGCTCGCCATATTTTCTGGACATGATTCTGGCCACTTCACCCACTTCTTCCATAAGAATTGCGGTATTGGTGAGCTCATTGAAATAACGGATTCCTGTTTTATTGATCCATTGGTCTACGGTTTCCTGGGCTTCTGCTATCGTCATGTTATTCTTTATTTTTAGTATCCATCATAATGGTGACAGGTCCATCATTCACTAAACTGATCTTCATATCTGCACCAAAGATTCCTGTTTTGATTTCTTTTTGAAGGAGGCTAGAGAGTTTTGCAATCATTTCTTCATACAAAGGAATGGCTTTATCTGGTCTTGCAGCTCTGGTAAAACCAGGTCTATTGCCTTTTTTTGTTGCCGCGAAGAGGGTAAACTGACTGATCAGGAGAATATTTCCACCAACATCTGCAAGAGATTTATTCATCAGGTCATTTTCATCTCCAAAGATTCTCATGTTTACAATCTTCTGGCTAAGCCAGTCCAGGTCTTCTGAGGTATCGCTATCTTCAATACCCAATAATACTAGAAAACCAGTGTCGATATTGCCAGTAGTTTTTCCTTCTACTACACAACTGGCTTGGGTAACTCTTTGTATAATTGCTCTCATAGGGATTAAAAAGCGGGATTAAGCGCGGGTTTCGTTACCATGGAAAATACTCAGGTAACTTTCATACCTGCTGATTTCAATTTCTCCATCTTCTACCGCCTTAAGTACGGCACAACCTGGTTCATTGACGTGTCTGCAGTTGTTAAACTTACATTTGTTCATCAAGGCACGCATTTCTACAAAATAATGGCCTAGTTCTTCAGGTCTGATATCGAAAATACCCAATTCACGTATGCCGGGAGTATCAATCAGGTATCCGCCAAAAGGTAAGATATGCATTTCTGCAAAAGTGGTGGTATGTTGACCTTTGTCACTCGCTTCCGAGATTTCTCCGGTTTTGATGTGTCTATCTGGAAGTAAAGCATTGATCAGACTTGATTTTCCTACGCCGGAGTGTCCGGAAAACAGGGTAGTTTTATCTTTTAACAGGCTTTCTATTTGTGGGATGTTAGTCCCTTCTAATGCCGATACCGTATAACAAGGGTAGCCGATGTTTTCATAGATGTGCTTGTATTCTTCTAAAACGGCAAGTCCGTCTTCATTGAACAAATCCAGTTTATTGAAGATCAATACTGCAGGAATGCGATAAGCTTCCGCGGTAGCGAGAAAACGATCAATAAAACCTAGTGAGGTTCTTGGAGAAACCAGGGTGACCACTAAAAATGCCTGATCCATATTGGCGGCAATGATTTGCGCCTGCTTAGATAGGTTGATGGATTTACGGATGATGTAATTGTTCCGCTCATGTAATTTGTGAATTACCCCATTTTCTGAGTTTGGCTCCAGCTCAAAGTCTACCTGATCGCCTACGGCAATAGGGTTGGTGGTTTGAATGCCCTTGATCCGGAACTTCCCTTTAATACGGCAGTCGTATCTGTTGCCGTCTTCTGCCTGTACCTGATACCAGCTTCCTGTTGATTTTATGACTAATCCTTGCATATGATGGCGTAAAGGTAAGAAAATGTTTGTCGGGAATCAGGGTTTGCAAGTGCTTAGCTGTTGCTTTCCGCAAAACCGGGGTAAATTTACTGCTGTGTCGGCTTTTCCTGATTTTTGCTATTGAATATGAGTGTGTTAAGAAGATGTTTTTCGGAAAGTACGCTGTAGGGGGCTTAATCGTGATTTTTTTAATATTTGAGCAAATATTTATGTAATCATTTGTTAATTAGAAAAATATAACTTTACTTTACGGCATACAGCACTAAGTGTAAAAAGTACAATGTTTAATAATTCAACCATTATTTCCATTATTATTACCACCGGGATCTCTCGGAGGGAGGATAGCTAATGGGTATAAAATACTAAAAATAAAAACCACAAAAAGCGCCTTCCTCTAATCGGGGAAGGCGCTTTTTTTTTAACCTAAAACTATGAACATATTAAAATTTGGAGGTACATCTGTTGGTTCCCTGGAAAGCATTACTGCTTTGCTGGGCATCTTAAAGGAGCAGCAAAGCGCTGAAAATCCTATCGTCGTCTTATCTGCCATGAGTGGGGTAACGAATGCCCTGGTCGATATGGCAGAAAACGCAGGAAAAGGGAAGATTTATAGTGGGGAAATGGCGGCAATTGAAAAGAAACATTTTGAAGTGATCCGCACATTATTGCCTGCTGGGGCGCAAAACCCGGTACTTACCAAGCTGAAAATCTATTTTAATGAACTGGAAGATATTTTGCAGTCGGTCTATAACCTGAAAGAACTGAGCCTGCAAACGAAAGACCTCATTTTAAGCTATGGAGAGCGCTGCTCGGCAGTGATGGTTAGCCATATTGCGAAGCAAACTTTCCCGAATGCCCTATATGTAGATGGTTCTGAATTGATAAAAACAGACCATAACTTCGGACAAGCGAAGGTAAATACCTACCTAACAGAGACGTTAATCAAAGATTTTTATGAGTCAAATGCCGATAAATTATTATTTGTAACTGGTTTTATTGCCAGTAATGATGAAGGCAGAATTACCACTTTAGGAAGAGGTGGAAGCGATTATACTGCTGCAATCTGGGGTTCGGCCTTGAATGCACAGGAAATTCAGGTATGGACTGATGTTGACGGAATGCTGACTGCCGATCCAAGAATCGTGAAAAAAGCCTTTTCTCTAGCGGAGTTGAGCTATACGGAAGCGATGGAGCTTTCTTATTTTGGCGCTAAGGTGATTTATCCGCCAACGATGATTCCCGCTTTCTTAAAGCGTATTCCTATTGTCATCAAGAATACTTTCAATACCGATTTTCCAGGTACTTATATTAAACATGGTGCAGGGAGTTCAAAATTGCCGATAAAAGGGATTTCTTCTATCGATGAGATCAGTGTATTGAACCTTTCCGGTAGTGGAATGGTAGGAAAAGCAGGTTTTAGCGGACGCTTGTTCTCGATGCTTTCCCGTGAGCAGATCAATGTGATTCTCATTACACAGTCTTCTTCTGAGCATAGCATTACTTTTGCCGTTAAACCAAGCGATGCCTTGAAAGCATTGGCATTGATCAATAAAGAGTTTGAATTGGAATTGCAGGCCAGAAAGCTGGAATATCCAGAAGTAGAAAACGGTCTTGCTGCATTGGCCATTGTAGGTGAAAACATGAGACGTACCCCTGGAATGTCAGGAAAGTTGTTCCATGCTTTAGGTAGAAACGGGGTTAATGTAAGGGCAATAGCCCAGGGTTCTTCGGAATACAACATCTCTGTAATCATCTCTAAACCGGATTTGTCGAAAGCAGTAAATGCAGTGCATGATGCTTTTTATGCAAATCTGAAAAGAACACTCCATGTGTTTTGTTTGGGAACTGGGAATATTGGAAAGACTTTATTTGCACAATTGGAAGCACAAACGGACTTCCTGGCCACTAATAATGACCTGCAGGTAAAGGTAATGGGCGTTTGTAATACCCGTAAAATGCACCAGAATGTAGATGGTATCGCCCTGAGCAATTGGGAAGAAAACCTGGAAAGTAATGGTGAGCCAGCTGATTTGCCATTATTCATCAAAAAAATGAAGGCAATGAACCTGCCGAATTGTGTGTTTGTAGACAATACTGCGAGTCATAATCCAATTCAGTTTTATCAGGATGTGTTGCAATCGAGCATTTCTGTGGTGACTTGTAATAAGATTGGTAATTCTGCAGATTATGAGCAATATGTGGCCTTTAAACAGGCGGCAAGAACTTATGGTGTAGATTTTCATTATGAAACCAATGTGGGTGCGGGCTTACCGATCATCCGTACTTTAAAGGATCTGATGATGAGTGGAGACCGGATTGATCGCATTGAAGCCATCTTATCAGGTACCATCTCTTATATTTTCAACAATTATAAAGACGATAAATTGTTCCATGAAGTGGTGAAGGAAGCGCAGGATAAAGGCTATACGGAACCGGATCCTAGAGACGATTTGAATGGAAAAGACTTTATGCGTAAAATGTTGATCTTGGCGCGTGATGCAGGTTATCCATTAGAAGAGACTGATATTAAGATCGAAAGCATGCTTCCTCCGGCTTGTCTGGCTGCAGCTACAGTAGCTGATTTTTATCAGGAACTTGAAAACAATACTGAATATTTTGAAAAGTTAAAGAAACAGGCAGCAGAGGAGAAAAAAGTGTTGCGCTATATCGGGAAACTGGAAGCAGGGAAGGTGGAAATCACTTTGCAGATGGTAGATGATGGCCATCCTTTCTATATGTTATCTGGAAGTGACAATATTATTTCATTTACCACCGACCGTTACAAAGACCGTCCATTGGTAGTTAAAGGCCCTGGTGCGGGTGCAGAGGTGACTGCCGCAGGTGTTTTCGCTGATATTATAAACGTTGGTAAACGATGAGAGAATCTATAAAAGTTTTTGCCCCGGCTACTGTAGCCAATGTGGTTTGTGGCTATGATGTGTTGGGTTTCGCGGTGAATGAGCCGGGTGATGAAGTGATCATGAAATTAACTGGTGGTTCTGGAATCACCATTACAAAGATTACGGGAGATGATGGGCGTTTGCCATTAGACCCTAAGAAAAATACGGTTAGCGCGAGTGTGCAACATTACTTAAACCATATCGGGAAACCGGATACCGGGATAGAGATTGAACTGCATAAAAAAATGCCTATTGGCAGTGGATTGGGTTCCAGCTCGGCGAGTACGGTAGCGGGATTGTTTGCCGTGAATAATTTATTTGATGAATTATTGACTAATAAAGAGTTGGTTCCTTTTGCAATGAAAGGGGAGGAACTGGCCTGTGGGTATGGGCATGCGGATAATGTGGCTCCGGCTTTAATGGGAGGTTTTGTGCTGATCAGAAGTTATGAGCCTTTAGACATTATCAGTTTACCGCACCCGGATGATTTATATGCGGCAATCGTTTATCCTGAAGTGGATGTGCCGACAAAAGATGCCAGACAAATGATCCGCTCTAAAGTCTTGCTGAAAGATGCCGTGACGCAATGGGGGAATGTTGCCGGTTTGGTGAGCGGTCTGTTTTTGAAAGACCACGAACTGATTGGTCGCAGTATGACGGATATTTTGGTGGAGCCTACGCGTTCCATCCTGATTCCTGATTTCTACAAGATGAGGTCTCTGGCGATGAAAACCGGTGCCATTGGATTTGGGATCTCCGGTTCCGGACCTTCGGTGTTTGCTTTAACAAAAGATGAGGAAACGGCTAGATCCATCACCCAGAAACTTCAGCAGCATTTAAAAGGAATTGGCATCAACAGCCTTTCTTTTGTATCCTCAGTAAATAAAAAAGGCCCTGTTATTTTAGACTAAGAACGATGAAATTATACAGTACAAACAACCACGAATTAAACGTCGACTTCCCAACAGCTGTTTTTAACAGCATGCCTTTGGATAAAGGCTTATATATGCCGGTAAATGTTCCTTTACTGGAGCCGGAATTTATTGAGAACATCCATAAATATAGTCTGCCGGAGATTGCTTTTAAAGTGGCTTCCACTCTATTGGAAGGCGCAATTCCTTTGGATGATCTGAAGAAAATTGTGGAGGATACCATCAGTTTTGATGCACCAGTGGTGGAATTGGAAAAGGATACCTATGTATTGGAGCTTTTTCATGGCCCATCATTGGCTTTTAAAGATTTTGGTGCCCGTTTTATGAGTCGGATTATGGCTTATTTCTTAAAAGATGGGGAGCAAATGCTGGATGTGTTGGTGGCTACTTCCGGTGATACCGGAGGTGCAGTGGCACTGGGTTTCCTTGGGGTGCCCAATACCAGGGTGACGATCCTTTATCCAAAAGGAAAAGTATCCGAGATTCAGGAGTTACAACTGTGTACAAATGGGCATAATATTCATGCAGTAGAAGTAGATGGTACTTTTGATGATTGTCAGCATTTGGTGAAACAGGCTTTTTCTGATGTAGAATTGAATGAGAAATTGCGCTTAACTTCTGCGAATTCGATCAATATCGCCAGATTGATTCCGCAAACTTTTTATTACTTCAATGCCTGGGCACGCTTGCGCAGAGCGGGTAAGAAAGCGGTGGTTTTCTCGGTGCCTAGTGGTAATTTCGGGAATATTGCGGCGGGATTACTGGCTTATAAAATGGGCTTGCCAGTGCAGCAATTCATTGCGGCAACCAATGTAAATGATACGGTTCCTCGTTTTCTGGAGACAGGTGTATACGAGACCAGGCCATCGGTGCAGACTTATGCAAATGCGATGGATGTGGGTGCGCCAAGCAATTGGGTGAGGATTATGGATCTTTTTAAACAAGATCGGGAAGCTTTAAAAACTGTGTTGAAAAGCTATACCTATACGGATGAGCAAACGCTGGCAGGTATCCAGTCTATTTATGATCAGTATGGGTATATCGCTTGTCCGCATACCGCGATTGCAGCGCTGGCCTTACAGGACTATAAAAAAGAAAACCCAGCGCAAGATGCGGCGGGTGTGTTTTTATCTACGGCTCATGCCTGTAAGTTTCCAGATGTGTTTCCTGCAGCATTAGCGGCAAAGATGGAGATCCCTGCTTCCGTACAAGAGTTGGCACTAAAGACCAAACACGCAGAGCGGATGGATACTGCTTATGGTTCTTTTAAGAACTACCTGACTACTTTTTATGAAAACGCATAATGGCAATGTCACCCATCATGAAATTGAGGGTGCTGTCGCTGATTGAATAACTACTGGTTTTCTTTAACATTTCTAAGAAAGTGGCCTCTCCTTCACCGGGACAGGCCATTTTTGTCATGGCCATCGGATGGGTGAAATTGATGGTGCTGTCGTCCGCCACTAAAGCGCCGGAAAAAGAATTACAACTGGTATTGCCGCTTACTTTCTTATTGGTAATGTCGAAAGTTAGGGTTGGTTTTTTTGCCGGATACAATCCGTTAAAGGCAATTCTAGGGCCTGAAATATAATCCAACTCCCATGTTCCTCCTAGCTCAGACAAGCCACCATTTCCTATTGTTCCAGGTTTTAGGGTGGTACACGCAGCAAAACTGCTGGTCATGACGATTGCCAGTAAGATGATTCTTTTCATAGCCTTATGATTTTAATGATAGCCGAAAGGTACAAAGAGTATTCCAAAAAATACCGATCGGCTATCAGGAAGGCCTAAAATACAGCGTTAGCGATTTTTTTAGTAGGCTCTGGATTCCCCATTGTATAGAAGTGAAGAACTGGTGCGCCCATTTCTTTCAGCTCTTTACATTGGTTGATCATCCATTCTATTCCTACCTCTTTTACGTCTTTTTCAGACTTACAAGATTGGATCGCTTCGCTCAGTTCCAAAGGAATATCCAGGTGGAAAATTTTTGGTAAACTGATCAGTTGTTTACTGCTGGTAATTGGTTTTAAACCCGGGATAATAGGGACATTAATCCCGTTTTCGCGGCATTTATCTACCAGGGCTTTATATTTTTTATTGTCGAAAAACATCTGGGTAACGATGAAATCTGCACCCAGATCTACCTTATGTTTTAAGTATTTGAAATCGGTATCCAGGTTTGGCGACTCATAATGTTTCTCCGGATATCCGGCTACTCCGATACAGAAATCTGTCTTCTCTGAGTTCTCCATATCGTCGTGCAGGTAGCGTCCATTGTTCATGTCTACTACATGTTGTAACAATTCTGAGGCATAGGCATGACCATCCGGTGTAGGGATAAAAGCGTTGTCGCTTTTTCGGGCATCACCACGCAATACCAGGACATTATCAATACCCAGGAACTGAAGATCGATCAATGCATTTTCAGTTTCATCTTTGGTGAAACCTCCGCAAATCAAATGAGGAACCGCATCTACTTTGTACTTGTTCATGATTGCGGCACAAGTGGCAACTGTACTTGGACGTTTTCGGTAAGCTACTTTTTCCAACAGGCCGTTAGCATGTTGTTTGTAGATGTAATCTTCCCTTAAATAGGTCACATCAATAAAAGGAGGATTGAATTCCATCAAAGGATCTATGGCGTCAAAAATGCCTTTAATACTTTGTCCTTTGATAGGTGGCAAAAGCTCAAATGAGAACAGGGTTTTTCCTTTTGCGTTACTGATGTGGTCTACGATCTTCATTAAAATATTGCTTGTTAGGTGTCGTTATCTGTTTAATTAGTAAGCCAGGTTAGGGCTTAACCATCTTTCCACTTCTTCCAGTGGCATGTTTTTTCTACTGGCATATTCTTCCACCTGATCTTTGGTGATTTTTCCCAGACCGAAATATCTTGACTGCGGGTGAGCGAAGTAAAAACCACTAACTGCTGCAGTAGGATACATGGCATAGCTTTCTGTTAAGCGGAGTCCGATTCTGTTTTCGGCATCCAGCAATTCAAAAAGGGTTCCTTTTTCACTGTGTTCCGGACAAGCAGGATAGCCTGGTGCCGGACGAATACCTGCGTATTCTTCTTTGATCAGGTCTTCGTTGCTCAGTTTTTCATCCTTTGCATAACCCCAGTAATCTTTACGTACCAGCTCATGCATTCTTTCTGCGAAAGCTTCTGCAAGCCTGTCGGCCAATGCTTTTGCCATGATACTGTTATAATCGTCGTAGTTGGCTTCAAATTCTGCAACTAATTCATCACAACCAATACCTGTGGTTACGGCAAAGCCTCCGAAGTAATCTGCTACACCTGATTCTTTTGGTGCGACAAAGTCGGATAGGGCATAGTAAGGTTCTCCGGCCACTTTTTCCGCCTGTTGGCGAAGGGTGTGGATGGTTACTTCTTTACCTTCAACGTCCAGGATAATGTCGTCGCCAACGGTATTTGCCGGCCAGAATCCAATCACGCCTTTAGCGGTCAGTAATTTCTCCTCTACAATGCGTTTCAACAAGGCCTGAGCATCATCAAATAGTTTTTTCGCCTCATCACCAACGGTTTTGTCGTTGAAGATTTTAGGGTAACTGCCACGCAATTCCCAGGTATGGAAGAAAGGTGTCCAGTCGATATAAGGAACAAGATCTTCCAATGGGTAATCTTCAAATACTTTGGTTCCTGTAAATGCAGGGGCAGGAGCTACCTGATCCAGGTCGATCTGAAACTGATCTTTTCTGGCTTCTTCAAGGGTTTTAAAGCGTTTATCAGAGCGTTTGTTTAAATGCGCTTCTCTTGCTTTATCATATTCCTGTTTGATTCCCTCAATATAGGCACCTCTGGTTTCCTGATTCATCAGGGTACTGCAAACGGTTACACTTCTGGAAGCATCCAATACGTGAATTGCAGGGCCTGAATAGTTTGGCGCTACTTTTACAGCGGCGTGGATTCTGGAAGTCGTTGCACCACCAATAATCAGAGGAATTGTAAATCCTTCGCGCTCCATTTCTTTGGCGAAATGTACCATTTCATCCAATGAAGGCGTGATTAAACCACTCAATCCGATAATGTCGGCATTGATTTCTTTGGCTTTTTGAATGATGGTTTGTGCGGGTACCATTACGCCCATATCTACGATTTCGAAGTTATTACAGGCCAGTACTACACCTACAATGTTTTTACCGATATCATGCACATCACCTTTTACAGTGGCCATTAATATTCTTCCTGCTGAAGAGCTGGTGTTTCCATCAGGATTGTCCAGTTTTTCCTGCTCAATAAATGGAAGGAGGTAAGCTACCGCCTTTTTCATTACACGGGCAGATTTTACTACCTGTGGCAGGAACATTTTTCCAGCACCAAAAAGGTCTCCAACGATGTTCATTCCGTCCATTAAAGGACCTTCGATCACATGGATTGGTTTTGGGTATTTTTGTCTGGCTTCCTCTACGTCGGCATCCAGGTATTCAATAATTCCTTTTACAAGAGAATGGGAAAGTCTTTCTTCTACAGAGGTTTTTCTCCACTCTTCGTCTCTTACAATCTCTTTACCTTTAGATTTGATGGTCTCAGCAAATTCTACCAATCGCTCTGTAGCATCTTCTCTACGGTTCAGCAATACATCTTCCACGCGTTCTAATAGTGCCGGTGGAATTTCCTGGTATACTTCCAGCATCCCTGCGTTTACAATCCCCATATCCAGACCTGCTTTAATGGCATGGTACAGGAATGCAGAGTGCATCGCTTCCCTTACGGTATTGTTTCCGCGGAAAGAGAAGGAAATGTTAGATACTCCACCACTTACTTTGGCATGAGGCAGGTTTTCTTTGATCCAACGTGTCGCATTGATAAAATCTACGGCATAGTTGTTATGTTCTTCCAGACCGGTGGCTACGGTCAGGATATTCGGGTCAAATATGATGTCTTGTGGCGGGAAACCTACTTCATCCACGAGGATGTCGTAAGAGCGTTTACAGATTTCTTTTCTACGCTCAAAGTTATCCGCTTGTCCTTGTTCGTCGAAGGCCATCACTACTACAGCTGCGCCATAGTTCATGATCTTTTTGGCACTCTCAATGAATTTCTCCGATCCTTCTTTTAGAGAGATGGAGTTCACAATTCCTTTTCCCTGTAAACATTTTAATCCAGCTTCAATCACCGACCATTTCGAGGAATCGACCATGATTGGCAGCTTTGAAATGTCTGGTTCAGAAGCGATCAGGTTCAGGAATTTCACCATAGCGGCTTCGCCATCCAACATCCCTTCATCCATGTTGACGTCGATGATTTGGGCACCACCTTCTACTTGCTGACGGGCAACAGTCAAAGCGGCTTCATAATCACCACCTAAAATCAGCTTGGAGAATTTCGGAGATCCGGTGATATTGGTACGTTCTCCGATGTTGACGAAAATGCTTTCTGGAGTAACGGTTACCGCTTCCAGTCCACTTAATCTTAAATATGGAGGTACTGTAGGAATTTTTCTTGGTGCTATTTTTTTAGCTTTAGCAGCGATACAGGCGATGTGTTCCGGAGTTGTTCCGCAACAACCACCAACGATATTTACGAAACCATGCTGGATGAAATCTTCCACCAGGTGTGCAGTTTCATGCGGCATTTCGTCGTAAGCACCAAACTCATTAGGTAATCCTGCATTTGGATAGGCAGATACATAACAAGTGGCTTTTGCAGAAAGCTCTTCAATGTGTGGTCTCATGTCTTTAGCGCCTAAAGCACAATTGAAACCGATGCTGATCGGGTCGGCATGGATCACAGAGTTTAGGAATGCCTCTACGGTTTGTCCGGATAGGGTTCTTCCTGAAGCATCGGTAATGGTTCCAGAGATCATGATCTCTATCTTTTTACCGATTTCTTTCTCGTATTTTTTGATGGAAAATATGGCAGCTTTAGCGTTTAGCGTATCGAAAATGGTTTCAATCAGCAATACATCAGAACCACCGTCTACCAATCCACGTACCTGCTGGTCATAAGCGGAAACGAGTTCATCAAAGGTTAGTGCCCTGTATCCAGGGTCGTTCACATCTGGTGAAAGGGAAAGGGTTCTGTTGGTTGGCCCTACGGCACCTGCCACGAAAGATCTTCTATCCGGGTTTGCCGCCATGAAATCGTCTACCGCTTCGCGTGCAACTTTTGCACCGGCATAACTCATTTCATAGTCCAGCTCTTCCATCTGGTAATCCGCCAGGGAAATGCGTTGGGTACTAAAGGTGTTGGTCTCAATAATATCTGCACCGGCCTTAAGGTATTCGGTATGTATTGCTTTGATAATATCGGGACGGGTAAGGTTCAGCAAATCGTTATTGCCTTTCACATCACAAGGGTGATCTTTGAATCTTTCACCTCTAAAATCTTCTTCTGTCAGGATGTAACGCTGGATCATGGTACCCATGGCTCCGTCAATAATCAATATGCGTTTCTCTAACTCTGCTCTAATGTCCATTTTTTTATTTCTCCGGGTAACGCGCATTTGTTTATATCCAGACAGGAGTGTCCTGTCGGGTATGTTTTATACGCTTCAAAAAGCTTATTGAAAAGTCCGGTATCGGGTCGACTTTAACTTATCTTTCGGGATCCAATGGTCCGGTTCCAGTAGAATGTAGCACCTTGTAAGCACAGGTTGCTAAGACATCGCAGGGTCTAATCCCTCCGTCTTTCTCTATAAGCCCTGCAAAAGTGCAACAAAGAAAAATGATTTCCAAAAAAACAGCACTTAAAGCATATAATATTGCAATTGCCGGTAGTATTATCAGGCAGATCGGAATAATATTCTGAAAATCTGTGGGTTTGTGCTTCAAAATGCTTTGAAAAATGAGCGCTGCTTAATGGTTTCCTATAAGATTTAGGAAAGTATCAGATACGCAGAAGGGCCATCAAAAATTTGACGGCCCTTCTGCTAATGTGTTTTTAGATTATTTTCTATCTCCGAAGATTCTCAATAAGAATAAGAAGATATTGATAAAGTCAAGGTATAGTGACAATGCACCCATGATCGCTAATTTTTTACCATCAGCTTGTACGATAGGATCACCACTTTCTTCCAGACCTGCACCAATACGTTTCAGTTTTTGAACGTCATAGGCAGTTAATGCAGTAAAGATGGCTACACCAAAGAAGCTCATTACATAACTGAATGTTGGGCTACCTATCCATAAATTGATAAGACTGGCGATGAATAAGCCAATTACACCTACACCTAAGATAGGACCAAATTTAGTTAAGTCTAATTCTGTAGTATATCCTAAGAAGGCCATGATTCCGAAAATACCTGCTGCGGCACCAAAACAGGCCACAATAGATCCTGCGGTATATATTAATAAGATATAGCTTAAACTGATTCCCAATAAGATGGAGAAAAGTACAAATACTCCTAATAGGGCGCCATAAGAAAGGCGGTTAAAGCCAGCTCCCATCAGCATCACTAATCCTAGTGGGGCAAACATAGCGACATATCCTAAAATGGTATTTCTTCCAGTTTCTGGGCTTCTCAACATATCTAATGCTGCTGGTGAGCTTGATACCAGAAAGGCTGCCAGGGTTGATACACTTAAGGCAATGAACATCCACAGGAATACATTTGCGAAGAATTTCTTAGCAACGACTCCTCTTTGCTGCTCCACAAATACTGATTTGTGTGCCCATTCGTAATTATTGTTGTTATCCATTTTTCTTTTAATTTTATTATTTAAAGATACTAATTTGTTTACGTTCTTACAAAACCTATGCCCCAAGCCTTTTTGTCAGCGTTTCCTCTACTTTCTTGAAAATTTGCAGGGGTTTTAGGGTTCTCCATGCCAAATCGTCAAGCTGACCGCCAAAGTTGATGTAGTAATCGAGGTTTGCACTTCTGAATTCTTCGATTACATGTTCCTGGAAATTGATACCGCAAATCCATCCATCTTCAACATCCTGGAACCACTCTTCATAATAGCTGTCTTCGGAAGAATGGAAGTTCAATATGTTTTCTCCGATGAGAATAAATTTGTTGATGCCTTCATCTATCATGAGTTCCAGAATCTCTCTTTTGAGTAACATGATGTCGTTGTCTATAGCATCATTCCATTCTCCGATAAACTCAATAATCGCATAATTCCGCTCATAATCCGCGTACAATACTTTTATGTATAGGGTGTTGGAGCCGAAATCATCCCATTGGGGGTGGATTAAAAAGTTATACAGTTGCTTATCAAAATAGAATTCTGAGTATTCTGTATCATAAAATGGGGAACGTTCATCTTCTGCTGCGATGTAATCGTCGCGCCACAGGTAGAAAGGTTCGATTTCGTGCATATAAATTCCTGTTATTTGCTGCCAGCTTCTACTGCTTTACGCACGCTGCCGTACCGTAAAAGTAAGTCTTCTGCTTTCGCATAGTCAATATTTAGTTCTTCCATTACCATTTGTGTGCCACGATCTACCAGTTTATGGTTGGTCAGTTGCATATCTACCATTTTATTTCCTCTCACCCTTCCGAGTTTAATCATGACGGTAGTACTCAACATATTTAAAACCAGTTTTTGTGCAGTTCCTGATTTCATACGGGTAGAACCGGTCAGAAATTCGGGGCCTACCACTACTTCTACCGGGAAATCGCTTTCTGCAGCAATGGGGCCGCCTTCATTACATACGATACATCCGGTAAGGATGCCATGCTGACGCGCAGTATTTAATCCGCCAACTACATAGGGTGTAGTGCCGGAGGCTGCCAATCCAATTAAACAGTCTTTTTCATTGATCTGGTACTCCTGAAGATCGATCCAGGCTTGTTTGTCGTCATCTTCTGCATTTTCTACTGCTTTTCTGATCGCGGTATCGCCACCGGCAATAATACCTACTACCCAGTCGAATGGAACACCAAATGTTGGCGGGCATTCTGAGGCATCAACAACCCCCAGACGGCCGCTAGTGCCTGCACCAATGTAAAATAAGCGCCCACCATTGCTCATGCGTTCGGTTACTGCAGTTGCCAGTTTTTCTATTTTTGGGATCACTTTCTCCACAGCTAAAGGGACGGTTTGATCTTCCTTATTGATGCCCTGAAGAATTTCAAGGACAGACATCTGATCGATGTGATGATATGTTGATTCCTGCTCGGTTACTCTGATCATGTTTTTTTTGTTAAAATTGAGTATTATCTTTTTAAACGCGAAATATTCGCCTATGATATAGGTTCTTTGGGAACAAAGTTGCAACATTCTTGTTAATTCTTAGAAAGAGTAAACAATTGTTAATGATTAGGACTTAATTTACTAAATGATAGGGTTATTTTATAACTTTACGCAGCAATAAACCATGAAAAAGACCACCCGTAACCACCTTTTAATCGCCCTTACCTATTCTCTAACTTTAATAGGGGGGATGTTTGCTGGGTATAAGTTTTTAAAAGATCAGGGTTATAAGCTTCAAAAGCCATTGGCTTACGCGGCGGATAGCAGCAGGAAGGTCGATGAAATCATTCATATCATCAATAAAAACTACGTTGACGAGGTGAATGCGGATAGTATGCACCATTTGCCAATCGATAGTTTACTCCATCAACTGGATCCACACAGTGTTTACCTGCCTCCGGCTAAAGCCAATGAATTTGCAGAAACATTGGGCGGTAATTTTGAGGGAATTGGTATCGAGTATTACATTTTGAATGATACTTTATTGGTGACGAATGTGGTAAAAGATGGTCCGGCATTTCTTTCCGGGATCCGTCAGGGAGATAAAATCCTTAAAATAGATACCATGTTTGTGAGCGGAAGGGATTTGCCGAGAGAACAAATGATCGGTAAAATCAAGGGTAAGAAAGGAACTGCGGTGAAATTAAGTATCCTGCATCCGGGAAATCCTCAGCCAGTATTGCTTAGTGTGAACCGCGCAAGGGTAAAAGTGAGCAGTATTGATGCCGCTTATATGCTCAATCAGGAAACGGGATATGTGCGCATCAGTAAGTTTGGTGCCGATACGGACTCAGACTTTGTAGAATCTGTACGCAACCTGAAAGGAAAAGGAATGAAAAAGTTGGTGTTGGACCTTCGCGACAATGGGGGAGGCTATCTGACAGCTGCAACTGGCCTGGCCAATCAAATTCTTTCTGAAAATAAACTAATTGTATATACCCAAGGAAAACATGAGCCGCGTACCGATTACTTTACTACCGGTGGTGGGGAGTTTGAACAGGGTAAGCTGGCGATATTAATCAATGAAAACTCTGCTTCTGCGAGCGAAATTCTTGCCGGAGCGGTTCAAGACCTGGATCGTGGCATTATCATCGGACGCCGTTCTTTTGGTAAGGGATTGGTGCAGGAGCAATTCCCTTTTGTGGATGGATCTGCTTTAAATCTGACTATTGCCAGGTATTATACGCCATCGGGTAGAAGTATTCAGAAGTCATATAAGAAAGGCTATAATGCCTATCAGAATGAAATCGAAGACCGCTTCAATGATGGAGAGCTGACTTCTGTGGCTGTAAAAGATAGCTTGAAGAAGAGTAAAGCCTTTTTAGGAGGTGGCATCCAGCCGGATATCTATGTAAAAATGGATACCAGTGGTTTCAACAGGTTTTATGCGAAACTGATTGCCAAGAAGGTGTTGTTTGATTTTGTGTACGACGTATTGGGAAATCGTTATACAGGGCCCTTTTTAGAACAAAACCTTGCAACCTTTACCATTAATGATGCAGATTACAAGGATTTAGTTAAATATATTCAAAGTAAGAATATTGTCATAGAGCCTAAATTACTACAGGCAGCAAAACCTTTAATCCTGAATGATGTTAAAGTTTTGCTTTGTAAATACCACCTGGGTGATGCCGGTTATTACAAAGCACTCAACTTAAGCGATGCGATGGTCAAACAGGCATTATCCAGTTTGCAGTAATTTATAGATTATTTCTGTCTGAAATAGATCTGGATTGGTGATCCGGAAAAATCGAAGTTTTCACGAAGCTTGTTTTCAATGAAACGTTTATACGGTTCCTTGATGTATTGAGGTAAGTTACAGAAGAAAGCAAACATTGGTGAAGTACCATTGATTTGCGTAATGTATTTGATCTTGATGTACTTTCCTTTCAATGCTGGTGGCGGATATTTTTCAATAATCGGCAACATCACATCATTTAATTTAGAGGTTGGAACTTTCTTTCCTCTGTTTTTGTGTACTTCCAAAGCAGTTTCAATTGCCTGATGAATACGTTGTTTGTTGATTACTGAGGTGAAAACGATCGGTACGTCAGTGAATGGTTGCAATTTAGTACGAATCTGATCTTCAAAAATCTTAGTGGTCTTGCTGTCTTTTTCTACTAAATCCCATTTGTTTACCAGGATCACGATACCTTTTTTGTTTTTCTCAGCCAGGTGGAAAATGTTAACGTCTTGCGATTCTAACCCTTCCATTGCGTCGATCATTAAGATCACGACATCAGCTTCTTCCAAAGCTTTGATGGTACGCATTACAGAATAAAACTCAATGTTCTCTTTTACTTTGGTTTTCTTACGAAGCCCTGCAGTATCGATGAACATGAATTCATGTCCAAATTGATTGTAGTGGATATGTATAGAATCTCTTGTTGTTCCAGCGATTGGCGTTACAATATTTCTTTCTCTACCAATCAGTGCATTGATTAGTGATGATTTTCCAACGTTAGGTCTGCCAACAATAGTAAGTTTAGGCAATGTATTCTCTTCTTCTACTATATCTTCGAAGTGTTTGATGACATCATCTAATAAATCACCTGTTCCAGAACCGGTCATAGAAGAGATCGGGTAGATCTCACCTAAACCAAATCCGTAAAATACGGAAGCATCATTTTGTAATTGAGTATTGTCTACTTTATTTACAACGATGAATACAGGTTTATTGCTGCGTCTAAGTAACTGTGCAATTTCGTCATCCAGGTCGGTAATGCCGGTTACGACATCCACCATAAACAACAATACAGTTGCTTCTTCGATTGCAATAACCACTTGTTCGCGGATAGCTGCTTCAAATAAATCTTCGGAATTGGCTACATAGCCTCCGGTATCAATAACAGTAAACTGCTTATCAGTCCATTCTGCCGATCCGTAATGACGATCACGGGTTACACCGCTAAAATCATCAACAATGGCTTTACGACTCTCTGTTAAGCGGTTAAATAGGGTAGATTTGCCTACGTTTGGTCTTCCGACGATTGCGATAATGTTGCTCATGTGTATGTATGAATTGTATTAATTATTAAGGGGTTGCAAAGGTAAGCTTAATTTTCGTACCCGAAACTTTTTAAATAGTTCTTTTTACTACGCCAGTCTGGAACCACCTTTACAAAGGTCTCTAAAAAGACTTTTTGATCCAGGAATTTCTCGATATCCTTACGGGCCTCAGTACCAACCTTTTTAAGCATTGCTCCACCTTTACCAATCAGGATATTTTTCTGAGAATCACGTTCTACGATGATCTCTGCGCTAATCCTGGTGATTTTTTCTTCTTCTTTGAATGAAGTAATTACTACTTCTGTACTATATGGAATCTCTTTCTGGTAGTTGTTGAAGATCTTTTCTCTGATGATTTCTGAAACGAAGAACCTTTGTGTGCGGTCTGTCAAATCTTCTTTATCATAGAAAGGAGCATGTTCCGGTAATTGATTCAATACCGTTTCCATAATACCATCCAGGTTATATAGGTGTAATGCAGAGATGGCATATATATGTTTAGGATTTAGCTTCTCCTGCCAGAAGGCCATTTTGGCTTCTACCTCTTCTTGAGTAGCATTGTCGATCTTATTGATCAGGACAATCATTGGGATCGTAGTATCAATGATCTTATCTAATACATCGTTCTCATCATGTGTTTCGTTAATGTCGGTAACGAACAGAATAAGATCTGCATCAGTAAGCGCTCCTTTTACAGAACTCATCATGGAATCTTGTAAACCATAACGCGGTTTTATGATCCCCGGAGTGTCCGAAAATACGATTTGATAATTTTCTTCATTGACGATTCCCAGAATACGGTGACGGGTAGTCTGAGCTTTCGGAGTAATGATAGAAAGCTTTTCACCCACCAGGGCATTCATTAACGTTGATTTACCCGCATTGGGCTTACCAATTATACTTACAAAACCTGCTTTATGTGACATGAAAATATTTTTTGAAATAAATTTGCACCACAAAGAAACGAATTATATCTTTGCATTCCAATTCGGAGGAAGAGTTAACCAATTAATTAACACAATCGGAATTGTATAT
>NZ_JAVTST010000002.1:0-874163 GCF_032678745.1 Pedobacter gandavensis | reverse complement strand
ATACCGTATCTTCTGTTGTAGCTCTGGTACTATTCTTAAGGACTGGTATAAAAAATAAAGCTCTTATTGGGATTTTTGGATCAGTAATTTTTCAATATCATGCTATTTAAACTTTCTTTTATTCAAAAGGCATTTTATTTGTGCATTGCTGCTCTAAGATTTTTAAACGGAGTTCGCTGATCATCGATGGTAATTGATTCTATCAACTTACTACTGAATCGACTATTATAAAAATGATCGACTTCTTATCTTAGTCAAAAATGAAATTATTATGTTTGTGGAATGTGGCCTGTACAGTGGTGATTATTCTAATGTAATTTTGACTAATTTAAAGAATGGCTCTTTATTCTTTTCAATTGTTACCTGTGGTTAAAATATGGCTTAAGATCATTTGTGGATCTAATAAAACCGTATTATTGTAATTAACATAATTACGATTAGTATGAGAGTTAATAGTGTCTTTTTTACCGTGTTTCTATTGTTATTGAATGTTTCGGTTTTTTCTCAAAATAGAGATGTAAAGTTACCACCTAACTGGTTCAATTTAGATCTCTTAATGGATGGTTTCTTTGGTATAAGTATTGATCGTGCATATAATCAGGTACTACGTGACAAAAAGCCTAAGAAACAGGTAATAGTTGCTATAATTGACGGAGGTATAGACATTACTCACGATGATCTTAAAGAAGTTTTATGGTTAAATAAGGGGGAGATTCCAGGAAATGAAATTGATGATGATGGGAATGGTTATATTGATGATATTCATGGATGGAATTTTATAGGATCTAAGCGTGGAAATTTGGCTTATGATAATCTTGAATTGATTAGAATTTATAGGGAATATGCCCCAAAGTATAAGTCTACTATTAAATCGACAATACTTGATAGTATTCAGAAGGGGGAATTCGAATTGTACACTAAAGTTACGGCAGAGTTTGGTAAAAAATATGATGAAGCTGATCAAACATTTAGAATAGTATTCGCAATTAATAAAATGTTTGATGCGGTAGGTTTACTCCATAATAAACTGATTCCGTCATTGGAAGAAATTGAAAAGTACAAAGTTGAAGACGATACGGAACAATATGTTAAAAAGATCATCAAATCTGGAACTAAAGATAGCGGAGGGATAGAGAAATTCCATAAAGAGATCAAAGACGCTTACAAGCAGTATGATGTTATGTTAAGATATAATTTAAATCCAAAATATGACGGTAGATTAGAATGGGTTGGTGATGACTATTCTAATTCTAATGAAAGGTATTATGGCAATAATGACGTAGTGGGCCCAAATGCTAAGCATGGTTCTCATGTGGCAGGAATTATTGGTGCTACTCGCAATAATTCTATTGGGATTAATGGTGTTGCCAATTGTATCAAGATAATGGTGATTAGGGTAGTTCCGGAAGGGGATGAGCGTGACAAGGACGTAGCAAATGCAATTAGGTACGCAGTCGATAATGGCGCCAAGGTCATTAATATGAGTTTTGGCAAAGGCTATAAATGGGATAAAGAAATTGTTGATGAAGCTGTTAAGTATGCTGAAAAGAAAGGTGTATTACTCGTTCATGCAGCGGGTAATGATAATCTTAATATTGACAAAGAAGAGAATTATCCGAATAAGTATTATGATAGTCCTGAACTTAGAACGTATAAGGCTAGAATTGATAAATTTGCAGCTAAGACGATTTCCTTTCATCCATTAAATGGTCGGGTATCGAGGCAAAACCTGGGTAAATCTAGTTTGAAAATGAATATTAATGATGATATCGATTCATTGAAATTTAGTTTGCCTCATGCCGAAAATTGGATTGAAGTAGGTGCTAGTACCTATAAAAATGATGCATCCTTGAAAACATCATTTTCCAACTATGGTAAATACAGTGTAGATGTCTTTGCTCCTGGATTTATGATTAATTCTACTATACCGGGCTCACTTTATGAGGAATTGGATGGAACTAGTATGGCGGCACCGGTAGTATCTGGATTAGCCGCCTTAATTTTAAGTTATTATCCTGATTTAACTGCTGTGCAGGTGCGGGAAATTATTCTAAAATCAGTTTCCAAGGTAGTTCAGAAAGTAAAATTGGTTAATAGTAAAGGTCAGGGTATACGTGTGCCTTTCTCTGATCTATGTACTAGTGGTGGTATAGTTAATGCCTATGAGGCCCTAAAATTAGCAGAGAAGTACTACAAATAGTCTAATCATTTAAATATCTTGACTAATTCATACATAATGAGATGCTGATTCCAGGATGTGTAAATTTTGTGTTTTATTGGTAAGTAAGGTTTTTTTTAATATGTGATTTCCTGTAAATTTAGCGGATTAATTTTGTTTTGGACAGCTATTTATTGCAATTGGGTTTTTATTAAGAATTTTATCCTATGATATTGAGCATAAATAAATAACTCTATTAAGGGAACTCTTATAGTATCGATACCTGAATTGCATTTCCAAGGAATCATGATTCCTATTAAGTTCCATTTTACCATTAGCCTCTTTTTACCTTTAACTTTTATTGTTCCTTTAGGTTGCATCTAAATGAAGTTATGTGATTTCTGTTCCCAATTTTTAAATCACTTTGTAACCCTCCTTTTTTTCGAACCGGTCTGCTAACGAGAATCCAAATTTATGACCTCCCCCGAATTTAAGACACCGCTAAAGTCGAAAAACCGGACTTCATTTGGCTATTTTCACACATCTCCTGAGGAGTCAATCCGCGTAAGGAACTGTGAGGTCTAAAGGTACTATATTCGGTTCTCCATGCATCAATTTTTTCTATGGCATCTTCCATTGACAGGAACCAGTTGGTGTTTAAGCACACATCCCGGAAACTTCCATTGAAGGATTCAATATACGCATTATCAGTAGGTTTTCCAGGCCTTGAAAAATCAAGTGTCACCTGGTTTTCATAAGCCCATTTATCCAAAACTTTGGAAATAAATTCGCTTCCATTGTCAAATCTTATTTTTTTGGAGTGGCATTGCATTCCTCTTAATACCATTACGACCTGCTCTCTTTTAATTCCCTGATCGGGATAGATATCCAGACAAAATCTTGTATAATTATCCACTATAGTTAAGGACCTGAATTTACGCCCGTCAAACAACTGATCGGTTACAAAATCCATGCTCCAGCATTCATGTAAATGCGAGGGCTGTACTCTTTCTAAGCGATGTGCAGCCGCTCGGTTTCTTCTAGGTCTTTTACTACGCAGATTTAGTCCTTCAAGCTTGTATAGCCTATAAACCCTGTTATAACTGTCCTTAAATCCTTCCCGGCGAAGTAATGTGAAGATCCTTTCACTGCCATATCTGAGCCGGGTTTCTGCAATTTCCTTCATCCGAATTTTGATTACTTGATCATCACGGCCTAGCTTTTTGTAATACTACATGTAGCAACAAAATTTGGTGACCACACAAGCCCGGTGCACAGAAACTTTGTAACTGGCCACTAAAGCTTCGGCCAGCCCCTTCGACTGGGCTGGCCTTGAAGCTTTTTTTAAGTACATCCTGCAGCATATATTTGTCCAGACTTAAATCTGCTACCAGTTGTTTGAGTTTGGCATTCTCATCCTCCAGTTGACGTAAACGCCGCAGTTCAGTGACCCGGGACCTCCAAATTTCTTCTTCCAGTTATAAAATGTTGCCTGGTGAATGCCCATCTTCCGGCACACTTCTTCGACAGAGACTTCCGTTTCTGCCTGTTGCATCTCAAAAGCTATCTACGCTTCGGTAAACTTGCTCTTTTTCGTGTCAATTACTGTATGTTTGAATTACGTAATTGTCCGGATTTTTTCGAATTCTCAGCTGTCTGGTTTTTCGGGCGGAGGTCAGTTACGAATTTTCACCTTTTACACAGTTCGATTTTTAGGAGGGGTTACAACTTAAGTAAATAAAGAGGAAAGTTCTTAGCTTTCCCCAGGGAATGAGTAGATAGAGTATCAAGATGGCCTGGCACTGTGTGAATGGATTTTTTAAAAGTCGAGAAATCTCATTTCATTCGCATTGCCCTCTCTATTAAAATCCAATTCTGGTAAATTGACTCTGAACTTTCTGTATTATGCCACCTTCAACGTTGATATGAAAAAAAACATCTGATGGCTTAGTAAAAGCAAATCGCGTATCACAATCTGAGGGAAAGCCTTTGGGCAAAACGTTAATACGATCCGATTACGAAGGAGGAGTTAAAGTTTGATGTGGAAATTTTCATTATCCATAATAGCTCTCATGAATTAATACAGAATCTTTTGGTCTTGGTCCCGAATTCTACTGGATCTAATTAAAAAGTGTTAAACGTAAAAAAGGCCCACTTTTCAGTGAGCTTTTTTCTAGTAGCGGGGAGCAGGATCGAACTGCCGACCTCAGGGTTATGAATCCTGCGCTCTAACCATCTGAGCTACCCCGCCGGGCGTCTTCTTTCTAAAGAGCTGCAAATATAGGATAATGCTTTTAAATAACGAAAAAAAATGTGAAATAAGCCTATGTATAGGGTTTTTAGTTTGATAATGAGTTAGTTATTTTAATTTGTTTTTCTGCAGGGAGATAAATCGGAACAGTAATTTGATGGATTTGAATTTTTCTTGTATTCATTTTAAGATAGAAATTTGATAAACACTAATTAATTTTTTATCATTTTCGTCTCTTCTAGACATGTTTTGAAAATATAGATAGTAAATCTTTTGCATATTGAATATGATGTAAAAATACCAGATCTAGTGTCGAAACCACATATTAACGTCATCTATTAGTATGTGAATCTAATAGAAATATTCTGAAAATTCTGATTATGAAGTGTAGGTAGAGATATTGAGGAGTCTAATCATTTCATGGCCTAATCATTGGAATCAATTTGCCAGACATCTTCTTTTCTAAAGAGTTGCAAATATAGATTATATTACTTTTCTTTAGAAATAAATAAAAAAAGAATAGTCCATTAGTTCAGAATGTAAGGATCCATCAATGTCAGAAAAGAAAAAGTTTACGTTAGAATATGAATTGAGATCTTCCCCGCGTATTTTGTTTAGCTTCATTAGTGAGCCAAATGGCTTATCTCAATGGTTTGCAGATGATGTAATTTTCCGTGATCAGGTTTATACATTTACATGGGATGATGAAGTACAAAAAGCGAAGCTTTTGAGTATTAAAGAAAATAAACTAGTCAAGTTTAAGTGGATTGATGATGAACCTCATTGTTATTTTGAAATGGAAATTGTTCAAGATGAACTTACGAATGATGTAGCGCTTTCGATTACAGATTTTGCGACAGAAGACACACTTGCAGAGCGTACCTTAATATGGGATAATCAAATTACCTATTTACATAGTGTGTTAGGAGCATAGTTTTTCAGTTGCTTTGCTTACATTTGCATATTGAAAAAGATTCATTTACTTCTGCTCAAAGCATTTATTAGGCCTTTTTTCGTCACATTTTTTATTGTGATGTTTATATTATTGATGTTCTTTTTATTTAAGTACGTTGATGATTTAATTGGAAAGGGTTTTGAGTGGTATGTGATTCTTGAGCTGATGTATTATGCATCAGCTGCAAATGTTTCGATGGCACTTCCCCTTTCAATTCTCTTGTCGTCTATTATGACCTTTGGAACATTAGGTGAGAATTATGAGTTAGTAGCTATAAAATCTGCAGGGGTATCGCTCCAAAAAGCAATGATGCCGTTGTTGGTACTAATTGTGTTTATCGCAATTGGGTCTTTTTTATTCTCAGATGTGATGCTACCAAAAGCTAATTTGAAATTTGGTTCTTTATTGTGGGACATAAGAAATAAGAAATTATCTTTTTTAATTAAAGAGGGTGTTTTTAATAGTAGTATTCCAGGGTATTCAATTAGAGTGGATAAGAAGGGTGAAGATGGAGTTTCTCTGGAAGGGGTGATGATTTATGATCATACTAGTAATAATGGTATAGCTAAGATCATTATTGCAAAAGAAGGAAAAATGGCTAGTGATGATAAGCACCTACTTTTAAAGTTAAAGAACGGGGTTAGATATGAAGAATCAAGCGGAGAGAACTCTTCTTATAACCCAAGACAGCGGTTTACCCGAATGAGATTTAAGGAGACGGATCAAAAGTTTGATATATCGAGTTTTAAAATGAATCGAACGGATGAGCAAGGATTTCGAAATAATACTCAAATGCTCAATTTGAAGGGATTAGTCAAGAAACAAGATTCATTAACAAAAGAATTAGATAGTCTCAATAAATTTTCCAGTATGACTCTTTCTAGCTATTTTAAACAAAATAACTATGTGAAAGGCTATACTAAGGTCAACGTTCCTGAAAAGATAATTAAGGGGTCTGTATTGAGTGTCTTGCCGGTCGGAGATAGGTTGCGATCTATTCAATCTGCCTTAGACCAATCAAATTCCGTTAAACAAACTGTTTCTGGCAGGTTATCCGATCATGCCGATAGGATTCGTAATCTTATTAAAGTTGAAATAGAATATCAAAAGAAATTTACTTTAGCTGCGTCTTGTCTTCTTCTGTTCTTCTTGGGGGCACCATTAGGTGCAATTATTAGAAAAGGGGGACTAGGTTTGCCGGTCGTCATGGCGATCATATTCTTTCTAATTTACCATATCATTGCTACAGTAGCGGAGAAATCTGCAATAACAGGGTCATTAGCACCATTTTTTGGACCATGGTTGGCAATAATTATCTTATCTCCTGTAGGCGCATTTCTTACTTATAAAGCAACTGTTGATTCAGCTTTGTTTGATGTTAATGCAATTAAACAATTGGTGATGGGCCTTTTTAAAAGTAAGAAACAACCCTCAGATAAGAAAGCTTAATGCAGGTCATGTATTCATATATTGTTGAATATTCATTACTTATTTATGATATTTTGGCACTGAATATTGAATAGGAAGGTTGTAACTTTGTACTTAATCTTAATAGTTAAACAAGCAGCTAATCTTAGTGTTTGTATATAGATATATTTCAAAAAATGGAAATCAAACTAAATGCAATAGAAGAAGCTATTGCTGAAATACAAGCTGGTAAAGTAGTTATTGTTGTTGATGATGAGGACAGAGAAAATGAAGGCGACTTCCTGACTGCCGCTGCAAATGCAACACCTGAAGTAATTAACTTTATGGCAACCCATGGAAGAGGATTAATATGCGCTGCTTTAACCGAACAGAGATGTGATGAACTTGGTTTAGAACTAATGGTTGGTAAAAATACAGCAGCTTATGAGACAAATTTCACGGTTTCAGTTGATTTAATTGGATATGGATGTACTACAGGTATTTCTGCTTCAGATAGATCAAAGACTATTCAGGCATTGATCAATCCAAATACGAATCCCGATGAATTAGGTAAACCTGGACATATTTTTCCTTTAAGATCTAAAGATGGCGGAGTATTGAGAAGATCGGGGCATACTGAAGCATCGGTTGATTTGGCAAGATTGGCTGGTATGGAACCTGCTGGAGTTTTAGTTGAAATTATGAAAGAAGATGGAGAGATGGCCAGATTGCCTGATCTTGTTAAGATCGCAGCTCAGCATAATCTAAAGATTATTTCAATAAAGGACCTCATTGCTTATAGATTGAGCAATGAAAGCTTAATTCAAGAAGAAGTGACTGTTAATCTTCCGACTCAATGGGGGGATTTCAAAATGACAGCTTATACTCAATTAGATACAGGAGCTACTCATTTGGCTATAAGTAAAGGGGAGTGGACTATTGATGAACCAGTTATGGTTCGGGTACATAGCTCGTGTGTTACTGGAGATATTTTCGGTTCTTGTCGTTGTGATTGTGGACCGCAATTGCACAAGGCAATGGAAATGATTGATAAGGAAGGTAAAGGACTTATTGTATACATGAATCAAGAAGGACGAGGTATCGGATTGGTAAATAAATTAAGATCGTACAATCTTCAGGATGCAGGATTTGATACAGTTGAGGCTAATATAAAACTAGGCTTCAAGGGTGATGAAAGAGATTATGGCGTCGGCGCACAGATACTAAGAGCTCAAGGCATTTCAAAAATGAGATTGATGTCTAACAACCCTACAAAACGTGCCGGTCTGACTGGATATGGATTGGAAATCTTAGAGAATATTTCGATAGAGATTGAAAGTAACGTTCATAATGAACAATACTTGAGAACTAAACGTGATAAGATGGGACATCAAATTATGAAAGGATAAGAACTTATCTTTTTGGATTGTTTTTCTGCTGTTCTCTAAGAATAGCCTCTTTATTTATTAATTGCCTGGTTTTTGGGGTTTCCCCATGCTGGGCTTTTTTCTTTTGGTCTCGTTTATATTGTCCGGTAATTTTTCTCAAAAACTCTCTGAAACTATCAAATTGTTGTGTGTAAACTAGCCCTAAAGCAGTCACGTTATTATTTTGATTAATACCTGATGTGGTAAAGATTGTTTGCTGAGTAGGAGGTTTATTTGATAATTTACCGATCAATGTTCCATCTTTTTTTATTAATCCGAGGATCTCGACTTCACCACCTACATTATTTCTAGAAAAGCCATTCAATGATAAATCATTCGTACTTCCTCTATTCACAATACCTGCATTAAGGATTACACGGTCATTGAACAATCTAAAAGAAGCATTCGCTTCGGTTAATGAACGTACATTAAAATCAACAAAATCTAGATTTAAAGAGGAGAGTACATTGTTGAGCTGATTAAATAGGAGTTCTGTAGCGGTACTCGTTACCCCACTTGTAAGTTGTTTTCCTAAATCTTCATTCCCTGTTCCAGGAGCAAAACTCCTTCTAATAATCAAGCTTAACGCTTGAAGATTTAGGTTATTTGAATCATTGAAATAAGCCTGCATTTCTTCTTTGATCGCAGGGTTTGAAGGAAAGAATATATCTAGTTTAATATCTGGCTTTAGTAATAGACCAGATAAGCCCATTTCCACTTCGGTTAACACACGCTCATCTTTGTTGTTGCCATCACGATTAGCTGCTGTGTAGAGGTCCCTAAGACTGGTTCTAAGCGAATAAATAGCTTTCAATTGGATTTGCGCCATTGTAGGGTTGCCGGTCCATCGGATAGTCCCTCCTTGCCTGATATTGAATTTTTTATTGATTACTTCTTGAGCAGTAAAATCAAAACTACCATTTTCAATAATATAGTCACCAGACATGTCAAAGTCTCCTTGACTATTGATCTTTAAAGTAAGGTCTGTGGCATTTCCTCTACCACTTAGGTTACCCAAGCTTGTAAATATATTTGCTACACTATTAGGATCCACATCTAGTTTCAAATTCATGGTAAGTCCATCAAAACTATTCTCTTTTTTTACTATTTTGGTGGTGTCTTTACTTACAAAAGTGATAAAATCTTTACTGGAAACCGTTTCAGAACTATTTAATGGTAGATTGAAAACTGTACCTTTTTCGGTCTTTGCATCAATATCTATATACATTCTGTTCGTTGGGCCTTTGAAAATAAAAGTCCCGGTACCATATGCCTGTCCGTAATAAACGGGGTTGTCTTTTTCCGTTGTATTTAGCGCCATAAAGTTTTTAGCTTTTATTACTGCGTCTATTGTGGGGTTATCAAGGTTATTTAAGTCCACAGTACCATTGGCGATGGCTTCATTGTTATCAAGGTCTAAGAGCTTCAAATTATGAACTTTTATCACACTATTGTCGATGGTTACTTGATCATTTAAGGTGTAGGCAGTTTGCAAGTAATTAATAGTCATTTTCCCTTTATCGAATGAGATCTCGCCATTAATAGCCGGTTTTTCAAAAGGGCCTTTTACAGCAAGATCTGCAGAGATATTTCCTTTTAATTTCGAAACTAGTTTTTTAACAAATGGCTCCAGTACGGCCATTTCTGTTTCATCCAGTTTAATATGAAGGTCGATTTCTTTTTTCTCCAGATCAAGACTTCCTCTTGCTTTTAATGTTTCTTTATCATGAGCTACAATACTGGTATAGATGTTAGCTACATTCTCAGCTTGGTGGAAAGATGAAGTATCTGTTAGACTTCCAATATAAGTATCATTAAAACTCAAGGAATCTATGGTGATATTATCAGAAATCTTAGGAGATTTTAGAAGGTGATGAAGTTTTGTTTCTCCGTTTAATTTTCCTGCGAGTTTAACGCCTAATGTCTTTACAAAAGGATTGATTGTTTTAAGATCAAATTGGCTAAAGCCAAGGAGTAAGACATCTGCTGGATCATTAGAAAGAATTCCATCTATTGTTAAGATTTGGGGCCCATTGCTGAGATCAAAATTATTGACTTGAGTTTTTCCGTCATGGAAGCTAATCCTGACTTTTTCTTGAATTTTCCAATCTTCATTATTAATTTTTAGAATAGAAGGTAGAATGGTAATACGACCAATAGTATCAGTAGCAAATTCAACCAGTCCATTTAAATCCAAAGAATTGGCATCATCAGCATTAGCCAATTTGACGTTGAGGCTTAAGCTATCATTTCTAAGGATATTTGAAATATTTACATTTTTGATATACAAACTATCGTTAAGGTCCACACGATCCGAAGTAATAATAGCTTGTAATTGGTCTGTAGAGGTGTTTTCATCTACAATAATGTTATTGACTATGATGCCTTTATATTTGAGTTTTTTCACAAAGCCATTGACGGTAGCGACATTCTTTTGGGAGTCAAAATTTCCAAGAAAAACAGCTTGATCTTCTATTTCTAAGCCAGGGACTAGTAGTTGTGCGACAGGTTCAAACTTTTTAATTCTTAGGTCAAATTTAAAAATCTGATCTTTATAATTAATAATGTCAGCTTTTAATGACGGTATATAGGTTTTTGCTAATGCCTTAAAATAGGAGGGCAGTGTGTTTAAGTCATACTGACCTTTGATACTTGCATCTAAGATATCAGAATTGATGGTTAAGTTTCGGTCTTTACCCATTCCACCAGCACTTAATTGTATCGAATCAATATGGTAAATACCTTTAACGTTATTGAGCTGAACATGCTGTACAAGAAGGTTACCCTGGATATTATCCAGATTGTTTCCGCTGAAGTTAGTGCTAAATATGGCATCAATTTGCAGAGAATCTTTGTATAACTTAAGTGCCTTAAGCCTTGCCTTTTTAATGTTAGCTTTAAAATTAAATTCAGGAAGTTTCCCATTTAAGTTTACGCCACCATCAAAAATCATGTTAAGGTTCTTATCATTAACCTTCAGACTACCGTCGAAATATTTCTTTTCAAAAGTTCCATCAATTTTAACGTTTCTATATCTATAATTATTAAAATCAATGTAGTCAATGTCGCCATCTAACCGCTCTGATAGGTTTTTTATTTCTGTGCCTCTACCTTTAATATTTAATGCAGCTGTAATTTTTCCTAAACTTTTTTCATTGATCAGATTACCTAAGTTGAAATCATAGGTTTTGACGTTTCCGGAATAGGAAGGAACTCCTTGCTTGTCAATTTTCATATTGACATCAGATACCAGGCGTCCTATTTTGGTCTTAAATTCCCCAAAGGCGATGAAATCATTTTGGAAGCCAGTAAAGGAACCATTAAAGTTTATATTGCCAAATTTGCTAACGATTTTAGGAATCTTTTTAGCTTTTTTTCCTGTTATACTTGTTAGTAACTGATCCAGATCTTTTTTGTTGGTTCCCGCCATTTCAATTTTAAGATCCATAAAGGTTTCTTTTAGAATAGGAAGGCCCTTAAGGTTAAAATCGCCTTTAATATGGGTTGCTTGACCAGCTTTTATGGAGAGTTTTTTTGCACGAAGGTTATTGACTAAACCAGTAATTTGCCCATCTACATTTAGTTCTAAATTCATTTGATCTAGTTCAGATGTAAAGAAGGATACATCACGGGAAGCAATATGACTATCTTTAAAGTTAGCCTTCATTCGAACTTTATTGACATAGTCTCTAAAGTCTTTGTATCGGTTAAAACTCATTTTGAAATAATCCTTCAACCGGGAATGATTAGTTTCTAATAGTAAGCGCTCTAGCTCTATTTTATTACTATCAATGGTGGCATATGTGCTTAGATTTTTAAGATAAAAGCCACTTTTTTCCTTGAATGTGAGGTTTTTTATTTCGGCTTGAAGGATATGGTCAGTTGTGTTTAACTTTTCGAGAATACCGTTCAGATTACTCAGGTGTACATCTTCAAAATTGACACCTTTCATCACTGTATCGTATTTGTAGTTTTTATACTTAAAGCCGAAATTATTCAGGATAACACGGTCGAAGGTTATTTTATAAGGTTTCTTCTTTTTAACAGTAGGTGGACCAGAATCAAAATAATCAATAATAAAGTCTAGGTTTGTTGATCCATCTTTATAGGTTTTAAGAAAGAAAGCGCCATTATTTAGTTGCACCGTATTGATATCAACAATTCTTCTTTTTATCGAAAGCAGGTTTAGATCTACTAAGAATTTTGGGGTATTTAACAGCGTATCCTTTTGTTGGTCGAGAACCAGTAAGTTCTCCAATACAAGGGATTTAAACGGTTTTATGTATATTCCTGATAAGGATATGGTTGTATTGAGTTCTTTTGATAAATAATCGGCAGTTTTTTTTGCGACAAAAGTCTGCACAGGCTTGAATTGAAGCGCGAATAATAGAATCGCAACTAGTAATAACACTGATGCAACAAACCAAAGAAGTATTTTTAATAGTTTTTTAATAGTTTTGTAGCTTAATAATATTAATCATTGTGCCAATAATCCTCGCTATAGAATCTTCTTGTGATGAAACTTCGGTTGCTATTTGTAACAACGGCAAAATTACTGCCAATGTTATTGCAAACCAAACAATTCATGAAAATTATGGAGGTGTAATCCCTGAACTTGCTTCAAGGGTACATCAACAAAATATCGTCCCTGTTATACAGCAAGCTTTAATTGATGCTAATGTAGACAAAAAGGAGCTAAATGGTGTCGCTTTTACACGTGGACCAGGCTTATTAGGTTCTTTACTGGTAGGTGTTTCATTTGCTAAGTCCTTTGCTTTGGCCTTAGATTTACCCTTAATTGCGGTAAATCATATGCATGCACATATTCTGGCTCATTTTATTGATGATCCTAAGCCTTCTTTTCCATTTTTATGTCTGACCGTTTCTGGTGGCCATACTCAAATTGTATTGGTAAAAGACTATTTTGACATGGAGATTGTAGGGGAGACCCTTGATGACGCAGCGGGTGAAGCATTTGATAAGACTGCAAAGATTTTAAATCTTCCTTATCCAGGTGGACCTTTAATAGATCGTCATGCTAAATCTGGAAATCCATTGGCATTTAAGTTTGGAGAACCTCAGATTAAAGATTTGAATTATAGCTTCAGCGGGTTAAAGACTTCTATCCTTTATTTCATCCGAAAGCAAGAAAAGGAAAATCCGGACTTTATATCGGAACATTTAGATGATATTTGCGCTTCGGTTCAATATAGCATAGTTCAGATTTTATTAAACAAACTGATAAAGGCAGCAAAACAATATGGAATTAAAGAAATTGCAATTGCTGGTGGAGTTTCTGCAAATAGTGGTTTGAGGGATACGTTACAAAGAACGGCTATGGACTTAGGTTGGAATGTTTACATCCCAGCTTTTGAGTATTGTACGGATAACGCAGCAATGATTGCTATTGCGGGTTATCAAAAATATTTAAATGGAGATTTTGTGGGACAAGATGTTGCACCAATATCCAGGATGAATTTTTAATATTAGAACAGCTAATTATGAGTGCTACGAGTTTTATTTTTTTCGGCTTAATGCTGATTCCCTTCATCATTTTTATCATATGGTTGGTAAAGCAAGATAAACAGAGAAATTATCTTGGCTTAGCCGTTTTACTTGCAGCAATTATTGTGGCCATCATTGTAGCGATCTACGTTGATGCAAAATATATGAAGCTTCAGTAACGATTACAAGATAGCATCAGTAGATCCTGAAAATAGAGATAAAAAAAGAAGGCGATCAATTTGATCGCCTTCTTTTTTTATCTCTATTTTACCCTTAATAGGCTAAAATTATGCTTGTGTAGGAAGTTCCTCCAATTTGTCGCCTGTTACTTCAGCTCTGATTTTTGCTTCAATTTCTTCAGACAACTCTGGGTTATCCAATAATAATTGTTTTACCGCATCTCTTCCCTGACCAAGTTTTGTCTCTCCATAAGAGAACCAAGAACCTGCTTTTTTAATGATGTTAAAATCAACACCTAAGTCGATGATCTCACCTACTTTGGAAATACCTTCACCGAACATAATGTCGAATTCAGCAATTCGGAAAGGTGGAGCAACTTTATTTTTTACGATTTTGACTTTTACCCTGTTTCCAGAAACTTCGTCAGAATCTTTAATTTGAGAAGTTCTGCGAATATCTAAACGTACAGATGCGTAGAATTTCAATGCATTACCACCAGTAGTTGTTTCCGGGTTACCGAACATCACACCAATTTTTTCACGTAATTGGTTAATGAAAATACAGCAACATCCTGTTTTAGCAATTGTTCCGGTTAGTTTACGTAATGCCTGAGACATTAAACGTGCTTGTAATCCCATTTTTGAATCACCCATTTCACCTTCAATCTCAGCCTTAGGTACTAATGCAGCTACAGAGTCAATCACAATAACATCAATTGCGCCTGATCTGATTAGGTTGTCAGCAATTTCTAAAGCCTGCTCACCATTGTCTGGTTGAGAGATCAATAGGTTGTCTACGTCAACGCCTAATTTCTTTGCGTAGTTTTTATCAAATGCATGTTCTGCATCGATAAAAGCAGCAATACCACCTTTTTTCTGTGCTTCTGCAATAATATGCGTTGCTAAAGTTGTTTTACCAGAGGATTCAGGACCGTATATTTCTATCACTCTTCCTTTTGGAACACCACCAATGCCTAAAGCAATGTCTAAACTGATTGATCCTGTGGAAATTGATTCAATAGGCTCTACAGCATTGTCGCCTAATTTCATTACGGTACCCTTACCATAAGACTTCTCTAACTTATCTAAAGTAAGTTGTAATGCTTTTAATTTGTCTGCGTTTACGCTCATATTGTTAAATTCTGGGAGTAAGATAAAATATTACCGTTGGAAGAACAAATAACCTTACTTACATGCTAATTATCTTAGCAAAGATAACGATTGTTTAATCTAAAGCAAGAAATAAAATAATTATTATTTGTCCCAGCCTATTTGTCACTAATTATTTTAGTTTTTTTGTTGTTTTGCTGAAAATATTTACAAATATTGGTGATTTCGCAAATGTTACATTTTGGCGATCTTGCCAGGCAAACATACCTTCCGTGTAAAATTAGCCAGTGATGCGCCACATGAATGGTGTGTTCTGGCAAATTTTTAACTAGGTCTTTTTCAACAGCAAGTGGAGTTTTACCTGCAGATAGACCGATTCTCCTGGAAACTCTAAAAACATGGGTGTCAACGGCCATTGCCGGAGCGTTGTAGATTACGGAAGCGATTACATTTGCTGTTTTCCGGCCTACACCAGGCATCTTTTGTAGTTGATCAATATCAGAAGGAACCACATTATTAAAATCATTTAATAACATTTGGGCCATTCCTACAAGATGTTTTGCTTTATTATTTGGGTAGCTGACACTTCTGATATAATCAAAAACAATATCAGGAGTTACCTCAGATAAGGCTTTAGCATTTGGAAAACGTTGAAAAAGTGCAGGAGTAACCTGATTGATTCGCTTATCTGTACATTGAGCGGAGAGAATTACTGCTACTAATAATTGGTATGGATTATTGTAATGTAATTCCGTTTCAGCATCTGGCTGTTTGGCTGCAAAGTGTTCGACAAAAAGTTTGTACCGGTCTTTTTTGAGCATTGGCAAATATAATGAGAAGAACTTAGGAAGGTTTAATAATTATTCAGGAAAAAATAGTGCTGCAGCGAATTTGGCCTCAATATGATAAATGGATTCAAAACCAGTTGAAAAGTATCGAAAATCAGCCGGTCTTTTCAAATTGATCTGAATCAATACTAGATCAGGGAATGGAATAAGTCTAGCTCAGCTCGTAATTGATTTGTTATTGAAAAACTATGAAAGGTCAGGAATTAACAACCCTGAAAGCAAAGAGATCAGTATTGGTGTTAAAATTAGTCTACTGATCTAATGATAAGTCCAGGAAATGAAATGTGGAAATGAAACATGGGAATGAAATCAGCTCATCTTCAGCATAAAAGGAGTAGGAAATCATTAAAAATGAAAAAGCTGCCATTAAATCTGGCAGCTTCAATTCGTTTTTAAATTACTTGGCTCTGGAGTAGGCTAAAATTATCGCGATGGTTTCATCGGAAGGATTTTTTCTTAAACCGTCCAGTTGGGGCCGAATGTGGTCATAGAACATCATGTCGAGCTCTATAACTGCATCTACAGCAGGTTTTTCCTGCTTTTGTATTGAGCAATTTAACTTGTTAAAAGAAGTAAAGGTTTCCATCATAAGCAACAATAAATGTTCGTTCACTAATAGAAACGTTATTGTTATACATTTATTTTAACCTAAACTACATTTTGTGTAACTAGTTTGTTGCATATTTTGTAAGCATTAACGCCTTGATTTAAGAAGGGAAGTATTGCTTGTAAAAAGGGCGAATTCTATATCATTTGACCACTTTTATTCTCAGTGATCAAATGATGTTTTTCTCTTTTAATTGATTTGAAATTTGGGGGATGCCTTTCTTGTCTTAAAAATCAGGAAATTTCTTTCACTTTCATCATTTTTCTAAGATTACTTAACGCATAGCGCATCCTACCTAAAGCGGTATTGATACTGACATCAGTGAGGTCTGCGATCTCTTTAAAGCTGAGGTCGGCATAGTGTCGCATGATGAGTACTTCTTTTTGATCATCTGGAAGCAAGTGGATCATTGCGCGAAGATCAAAATGAGTTTGTTCTCTCAGCATTTTTTCTTCTGCACTTTCTTCATGAATCTGAAGTAGGTTAAAGATATCGGTGCCATCGGCGCTGGTAATAACTGGTGCCCGTTTTTCACGTCTGAAATAATCGATTACCAGATTGTGCGCAATTCGCATTACCCATGGTAAAAATTTACCTTCTTCATTGTAACGACCAGATCTGAGCGTATTGATCACCTTAATAAAAGCATCCTGAAAAATATCCTCAGCGAGGTATTGATCTTTTACTAAAAGATAGATGGAGGTGTATATTTTTGACTTGTGTCTTTTGAGAAGTTCTTCTAAAACCGATTCCTCACCGGTAAGATATGACTTCACCAAGTCCTGATCACTATATAATTCTAATTTCATAGGAGTATCCGTACTAATAAGTTCCCTGCTAATTGCTATAAAATACTTAGTAGATGTTTTAATCGATAATTCTCTCCTGTTAGTTAGTGGTTTAGTTTGTTAGTTAGTTCCCCAAAAGAACCAATTTTTTATTAGAATCCAATAGAAAAACTGTTAAAAAAAAATAAAACCGGATGGAAGGCCTTATTTTTGCATGACTTCAAAAATGGCAATATTGCTTTTTTTGGGTTAACTTAGCAGTATTCTATCCAGAAGTCAATGAATAACGAAATCGATAAAGATCCACATCAACATATAATTATAAAGGGTGCCAGAGTCCATAATCTCAAAAATATAGACGTAGCTATCCCAAAGAATAAGCTGGTGGTAATCACCGGAATGTCTGGTTCAGGCAAATCATCCTTAGCATTTGATACACTATACGCTGAAGGGCAAAGACGTTATGTAGAAAGCCTTTCTTCTTATGCCCGACAATTTATGGGCAGGATGAATAAGCCAGATGTAGATTATATCAAAGGAATTGCACCTGCAATTGCTATTGAACAAAAGGTAATCACTTCAAATCCCAGGTCTACAGTAGGTACTTCAACGGAAATCTACGACTATCTGAAATTATTGTTTTCAAGAATAGGCAAGACATTTTCACCGGTATCTGGCGAAATCGTAAAAAAGGATACGGTTAGTACAGTGGTAGATTTCATCTCTGGTTTAGAGCCAGAAAGTGCAGTGACCATTTTTTGTCCACTATTCCCACACAACAATAGATCTATTAAAGAAGAACTGGCGGTATTACTTCAAAAAGGTTTTCTGAGGATCTTCTATAAAGGAGAGATTTTGAAAATTGAAGCAGTGCTTGAGGATGAATCATTTGAAGATTTTGAACTTTCCGATTCTGAAACAGTTAGAATATTGATCGACAGAATTGTGGTGAGCACGGAAGAGGAGACACTGAGTCGGATTGCTGATTCTGTACAAACTGCGTTTTTTGAAGGAAAGGGTGACCTGTATGTGGAGCATGATGGTAAATCGAATCATTTCTGCGATCGATTTGAACTGGATGGCCTGCGTTTCGATGAACCTACACCTAACTTTTTCAGTTTTAACAACCCTTATGGGGCTTGTAAAAGGTGTGAAGGTTATGGAAATGTAATTGGAATTGATGAAGATCTGGTGATTCCTGATAAGAGCAAGAGTTTATATGACAATGCAATTGCGCCATGGCGTGGAGAAAAAATGCGCGAATGGTTGAACAAACTGATCAAGAACGCCGATAAATTTAACTTTCCAATCCATCGTCCTTTTAATGAGCTGACAGAAGAGCAGCAGCAGTTAATCTGGACAGGGAACAAATATTTTGGAGGATTGGACGATTTCTTTAAAGAGCTGGAAGAGCAGACTTTTAAGATTCAATATCGGGTAATGTTGTCCAGATATCGTGGTAAAACGGTATGTCCGGACTGCAAAGGTTCCAGATTACGTAAAGATGCTTCTTATGTGAAAATCAATGGGCGGTCAATTATAGACGTAGTTTTAATGCCTTTGGCAACCATTCTTGATTTTTTCAATCATTTGGAACTCTCATCGAATGATGCAAAGATTGCGAAAAGACTATTGGCTGAAATTGTCAACCGCGTATTGTTCTTAAACAATGTTGGTTTAGGCTACCTGACCTTAAACAGGTTATCTAACACCCTATCTGGTGGAGAATCTCAAAGAATTAACCTGGCAACCTCTTTAGGAAGTAGTTTGGTGGGATCTATTTATGTTTTAGATGAGCCAAGTATTGGTTTACACCCAAGGGATACAAACAAACTGATCGAAGTACTGATTTCTTTGAGAAACGTTGGCAACACGGTTTTGGTGGTGGAGCATGAAGAAGAAATGATGAAGGCTGCTGATCATATTATAGATATCGGTCCGGAAGCAGGTACACATGGTGGTAACCTGGTTTTCAGTGGTACCTACAAAGAAATTATAAAAGATAAAAACAGCCTTACCGGGCGTTATTTGTCGGGGGTAGAAAAGATCGCGATCCCAGATAGAAGAAGGGCATGGAAAGACCATATCTTAATTAAAGGGGCTAGAGAAAATAACCTGAAAAACATTGATGTTAAATTTCCTTTAGGAGTTTTCACAGTGGTGAGTGGCGTTTCAGGGAGTGGAAAGACTAGTTTAATCAAAAAAATCCTTTACCCGGCCTTACAAAAAGCGATAGGGAATTATGCAGGTGAACAAACCGGTGCTTATGACGGAATTTATGGTGATTACGAATTGGTAAGTCAGGTGGAAATGGTGGATCAGAATCCGATTGGTAGATCATCCCGCTCCAACCCTGTTACCTATGTAAAAGCATGGGATGATGTACGGGCATTGTTTTCAGCCTTACCGGCATCAAAAGCAGCTGGATTAAAACCAGCAGCATTCTCATTCAACGTAGAAGGTGGTCGTTGCGATGTTTGTCAGGGTGAAGGGGAAGTGAAAATCGAAATGCAATTCATGGCTGATATTTATCTTCCATGCGAGGCTTGTGGAGGAAGAAGGTTTAAGCAGCAGGTGCTTGACATCACTTATAATGATAAAAATGTAGCGGATATCCTCGATTTCACCATTGATGAGGCAGTAGCATTTTTCAAAGGAGAGCCTAAGATCTTAACTAAACTACAGCCATTGGTAGATGTTGGTTTAGGGTATGTTCATTTGGGTCAATCTTCAAATACCTTATCCGGTGGAGAAGCACAGCGTATCAAACTAGCTTCGTTTTTGATCAAAGGAAACAATGCAAACAAGACATTATTCATCTTTGATGAACCAACTACCGGTTTGCATTTCCACGACATAAAGAAATTACTGATTGCTTTAAACACATTGATAGAACAAGGCAATACCATTCTAGTGATAGAGCATAATATGGATATGATTAAATCAGCAGATTGGATTATTGACATTGGTCCCGAGGGTGGTGATAAAGGTGGTAATGTTGTTTTTGAAGGTACACCAGAAGATATGGTTTCCGCTAATTCATCATATACTGCGAAGTATTTATTAGCACACATGAAATAATTGTATCTTCGCGCATGCTATTTTTAACACTCTTTTTAGGGATAATTTTGAACATGGTTGGATATATTCCTCCGGGAAATATCAACCTCACAGTAGTTCAGATCACGATTACCCGAGGAATCAGACAAGCACTTTATTTTATTGGGGCCTTTTCTGCGATAGAGATACTTTTCACTTTTGGTGTGATGAGATTTGTGCAATGGCTTTCCAGTGAGATCCAATTGGGGAATATTATTGATGTACTCATGGTCTTTATGTTTGGCATTCTGGGAGTGATCACCTGGAGGTCGAGAAAGGAGATGCCTAAGGCAGATTATTCAAAGAAAGACAGTATAAAATATGGGATGTTACTTGGGGTGGTCAACCCAATGCAGATTCCATATTGGTTATTTGTGGGAACTTATCTAATCTCTCATGAATGGATTGATATTGGTTACCTTTCTTTAACAATTTTCAGTATTGGATCTGGTATTGGTGCTGCACTGGCTTTATATGGTTTTGCGCGCTTTGCAAAGTACATACAGGAGAAATTCACTTTAAGTAGTTATATTGTTAATAAAAGTATAGCCTTGTTGTTTTTTGCATTGTCAGCGTATCATATTATTAAACTCATCTATATTCACTGTTTCAAATAGAATTTTTTTTGAAAAGGAATTGTTCTTCAGAACATACAAGTTGACTCAAAAAAAATGAGCCATAAAGCTTAACAACTTTATGGCTCATTTTTTTGAGTCAAAACCTTGTTTCAAATGAGGTTTTATATTTTTGAACTCCAAATGTTCAATAAGCGGCCTTATTGCTTTAGAAACTCCAGGTTCCATATCTTTTCTGCCTTTCTTCCGATGATCCAGAAGGAGGCTGCAAGAACGCAAAAGAATAATGCTTTATGCCAGCTGTCCCAGAAGTATTCGAAATAACGCGTATATAGGTTAATAAATAGAAAAGTGATGCCAAACTCTCTGGCAATATCATCCCTGTATTTCAACCCAATAAATATACTGATTACGCAGGCTGTAGCGGAGAGGATTGCCCAATAGAACAAGCTGATTTGTTTTACGCCATACCATTCCTCTAAGCTCCCGAAATTTCCAAATACAGAAAGGAACCAGAGGGAGATAAACAGGTACATCATTCCAATGATATAAGTAATCTGGAAAAAATGGGAGATGCTTCTATCAGTACTTGTAGCGGAGGCGGGCTGTTCCTGTAAATCTAGCTCAGCATTGCTTGTTGGGGTAACCTTTTTCTTTTCAACTCCTTTAACGGTCTTTTTGCGAAAAAAAGAAAAGTTTTTGATCGGGGTAGCAGAACCTTTCATTAAGAAAGAGAGTCCGGTGAGTACCAATCCAAAACATACAAAGCGCAATGGGTAATTCATGCCAATAAAATACCAGTTTCCTCTGGAAAGGTAACCACTTTCTGTTCCGAACCAGGCGCCGAGGGATATCAACACAAATGCCCAGATCAGTCTGGATTGAAAAATATAAGCAAGTATGCCATAAATAAATACAGCGATCAGTAATAACAGCGAAAAGTGTGTGCCAGCCGCATGTATGGCCTTCCCTAGATAGGCAATCGCATTTGCGGTGAACATGACCGCTGTAAATACCAATGCTTCATTGCTAAATACCTGTTGTGACTTTGTCTTTTTTCTCTTGAAACTGATGAAATAAAGATATCCTGCAGCAATGGCAGACAAGAGACTGATGATGCCGTCAGAAGTCTCATAAAGGCTTTCCAGATACTTTAGCACAGTATTGTCTACCAATAATGCGCCAAGGGAGATTACCCCACAAGCCATAGCAATCCAAAAAGAGTATTGTGCTAATCGTCTCCAGTCAAAATGTTTCGTTTCATAACTGTTGCGCAACCTTTCGACATCTTCCGGACTTAGCAATTTTTCTTCCTGCCAATGTTCCAGCATCTCTTCTAAAAACTCACTTTTTTCGGAATCTATCTTCATTAAAACGTATGTAGACTTTTAAAATATATTTCTGGTTTATAAAATCTATAAAGCTAAATTAAGCTTATAAATGGGTTGTTCCATTAATCGTTTGATTTAATTTTCAAAGAAATACTTAGCCTAAAGTAATTGTTATTCTATTTATAGACTATAAGCTGCAAAATAAAATCAGTACTTGAGTTGGTGAAATACGGCTATAAAAAATCCCCCAAATCTTAATTTTTGGGGGATTTGCAAAGCAATTTACAGATGCATTGTGATTAAGGTATGCTCATTTTTTCGGGCTAACTGAATAACTCGGGAACTTTTTTGCTGTTACCTACAATCCACACTATATCTTCATTTTCAAAGACCAGGTTAGAATCCGGGTTTAAAATTCTTTCTCCTTTTCTTTCCACGCCGACTACAAGTCCTTGGGTTTTTTCTCTGATACCAGAACTTCGGATACTTTGTCCGTATACAGGTGAACTGCTATTGATAACAATCTTTTGAAGCGTCATGTCTTTTTTAGGGAAATTGGATTCGTCTAGTAATTCCTCTTTTTGTCCCTCAAATAATGGCTTTATTGCGGCCAATTGGTCATCCGTACCGATCACCAGTACCTTATCATTCGGGTATAACCTTTCATCTCTGCCTGGTGTTGGAATCATAATTTTCCCACGTTCAATTAAAGCGATATTGATCCCATATTTTTCTCTAATTGATAAATCGATCAGCGTTTTTCCGACCAGTTCCGATTCCGGAGCCACCATTAATTCGGCAAGGTGGGTATCCCAAGGCAGGATCTCTGGTTGTTCATTTTGTTTTTCACGGGCATTCAGGTTCAATAGGAACCTGCTTTCCATTTTATTATAGAACCCTTGTAGTTTTCTGGAGAAAATAAACATGCCCAGGATGATCAATGCAATGGCCACCACTACCGCGATCCAATTGCTATAGAATTGATAGATTAAGAAGCCAACAAAGAACAAGGCCAATGAGATCCTTAATACCTCTAAAGCCACCAATGGGCCACGTGTATACTTCTTATTCAGCCATAAATGAGAATATGCTTTTTTCTCTATTTTTCTAATCGCCAACGCCCATAAGAAAGGCGTCATAATGATTAATGTCAGGATTAGACTGATGATAATTCCGTTATGGCCATTGATAATATTTTCCGTAATAAAAGGTTGCAGGTATTTAGAACCCAGAAACACAATGGCAATCAGGATTACGGAATGAATGATCGTATTGAAAGTATAAGACTTCAATAATACTTTCCAGTCGCTCATAGTGGTGATACCAGCCGTACTCGAGCTGTATCTATTGATGGCTTCCACCCATTTTTTCGGTAGCGTGCGCTCCAGAAAATTGTAAAACGGTTCAGAAGCCTGAATTAAATAAGGAGTCGTAAAAGTGGTAATTGCAGATACTGCTACTGCAATAGGATAAAGGAAATCACTGGTTACTTTTAGCGTTAAGCCAAGCGTGGCGATAATAAATGAAAACTCTCCGATTTGTGCCAGACTTAAACCTGTTTGTACAGAAGTTTTTAACGGCTGACCAGAAAGCAAAGCTCCCATACCCGAACTCAGGAACTTTCCTAAAATGGTAGCAATAGTAATCACCAGAATTGGAACGGCATAATCAATCAGAATACTTGGGTTGATCATCATCCCTACGGATACAAAAAATATCGCTGCAAATAGATCTTTTACTGATTTTGTTAAGTGTTCTATTCGTTCTGCCTGTGTCGTTTCTGCTAAGATGGACCCCATGATAAATGCACCAAGGGCAGGGGAGAACCCAACTTTGACCGCCAATAATACCATTAATAGACAAAGGGCGATAGAAACGATCAACATCGTCTCATCATTCATCAGTTTTTTTGTGGCCTTTAGGAAAGTAGGCACTAAGAAAATACCACCAATAAACCATAAAACCAGGAAGAAACTAAGTTTCAGAATAGAGATCAGCATATCTGCACCTGCAAACTGCTGACTTACGGCGAGGGTAGATAGCAATACCAATAATAAGATGGCCACTAAATCTTCTACAATCAAGACTCCGAAAACCAGTCCGGCGAACTTCTTATGTTTCACGCCAAGCTCTTCAAAAGCACGTATAATGATCGTTGTAGATGAAACAGAAAGGATACCCCCAAGAAAGATACTGTCCATCGTAGACCAGCCCATGGCCATTCCGGCGGCAAAACCAATCAGTAGCATAAACACAACCTCTACAATGGCGGTTATGGAAGCGGAACCTCCAACCTTGACTAGTTTTTTGAAACTGAATTCCAGTCCTAAGCTAAAAAGTAAAAAGATGACCCCGATTTCCGCCCATATGGTGATGCTGGCATTATCGGTAACGGTAGGAATAAAATTAATATGTGGACCAACCAATAATCCGGCAAGGATATAACCCAATACCAGTGGTTGTTTTATTTTTTTAAATAATAGAGTAGTGATCGCAGCTGCGGCAAGTATTAAACCTAAGTCAGTGATTAATACGGGTAAGTGTATCATATAAAATGTGTTTTTTTAAAGTTATAAAATAATATCGATCAGATTTCGACGATTTGATAACTACCAAAAAACATGTTTAGGATATAGAAAATTGAAAATATAGGAATATCCAAAATTCTGAAATACATGATAAGTCCTGAGAATAACCAGGGGGACATATAGCGTTTTATCCGTTCCTCTTAGAAAGAACCAAGGGTTTATGGATTGCTTTTGCGTTTGATGATGGAGGTAGGTAATGTCCTCTAAAAATGCCTTCTTTAAAGAAGTACGATCTTTAGACAGTGGATTGAGGTAATGCTGCTTGGTACTAAAATTAGATTTGCTAACATATGGGCTTACCTGGGATACCCCTTTTCCTTGTACAGTTTGCCAGGAGATTACCTGACTGAGAAAGAAAAATATAGCAGATAATAAAAGCCTCATTGAGGTAAATATAACAAAAAAAAGCCTTTTTTCCCAGTAAAAAGGCTTTTAAATGCGGATTACTTAATTTTTTCGAAGTAAGCGAGTGTATCTAACTTGTCCTGATGAAGCTGGATTTTAAGAGTTTCTAATCCAGTGAATTTTACATCATGACGTAGAAATTCCAGGAAAGTCATGGTGATATACTGGCCATAGATTTCTTTGTTGAAATCAAAAATATTTACCTCAATATTTCTGGTCATCCCATTGATCGTTGGGCGTTGCCCGATATAGGCCATTCCTTTATAAGATTCGCTGCCCATATCGATCGTTACCGCATAAATACCATCTGAGGGAATCAGTTTGTAAGTTTCTTCCAGGAAGATATTTGCGGTAGGGAAACCAATAGTACGGCCGATTTTGTCGCCTTTAATTACCCTGCCATGGATAGAAAAATTATAGCCTAAATAGTTTGCGGCTAGTGCCACTTCACCATTCAGCAATGCTTTTCTGATTTTTGTAGAGCTTACACCTACATCATCTACATCCTGTTCTGCGATTTCTTCGATTTTATAGTCGAATTGTTTAGACAACATTTCCAGTTCCTGCATTCCACCTTTACGGTCTTTCCCAAATCGATGGTCATAGCCTACAATCAGCTGCTTAATTCCTATCGTATCCACTAAAATATTCTTAATGTAGTCAGTAGGACTAAGGTTGGAAAAGTCTCTGGTAAAAGGAGTGATGATCAAATGATCAACTCCCAATTCCGAAAGTATCTTTATCTTTTCATCTATCGTATTAATCAATTTCAAATCCTGGTTTTCAGGATCAATAATCATCCTTGGATGCGGAAAAAAGGTGAGGATCACACTTTCGCCACCAGTAGATTTTGCCAGTTCACAAAGTCTCTTGATGATTTTCTGATGTCCATAATGTACACCATCAAATGTTCCAATGGTGGCAACGGCATTGTCTAATTTTTTAAACTCAGAAAGATGGTGATATGTTTTCATCAGCTTGTTTTATGGTTTTTGTTTTTGCTGCGGTTCTTATGAGGGTTCATGTTAATGAGGATACTGCGCTATCTCTAATGAAGGGATTGGCGTTTAAGAACCACCCCGCCTTTAATATCTGCAATCTGCTGCTGGACTACAAAAGCATCCGGATCAAGGTTCCTGATTTCTGTTTGAAGCTTTCCTATCTCCAGTTTGGTCAGTACTGTATACAGGATATCGATGTCTTTTTTCTCCCCGTAACCACCTTCGCCCTTATAAACGGTTACTCCCCGCTTCATCGTTTCAATAATGTATTCTTTAATCTCGTCACTTTTATCAGAGATGATCGTTACCCCGGTATATTGCTCCAGGCCATTGACTACAAAATCAATGGTATTGGTGGCCGACAGGTAGGTTAAAATTGCATACATCGCAGTTTCCATCCCTAAGAATATCGCTGCAAAAGAGAATATAATGATGTTTAATACCAGAATGATATTTCCTACAGTGAGCAGACTATTTCGGCTAATATATAACGCCAGTACTTCTGTACCATCGATTACACAACCGCCGCGCATGGCCATACCAATTCCTCCGCCAAGAAAGAACCCCCCAAAAAAGGCAATTAACAAAGGAACGTGAGTAACAGGTTTGAAGGGAAGAATCACCAGAAAAATAGCCAATGCAGCAATGGCAAGGGCAGTTTTTAAGGCAAATGCTTTTCCAATTTGTTTGTAACCGAGGATGATAAAAGGAATATTGATCAGCACAATCAGGTAGGAGAGTTTCCATCCGGTCAATGTGCTGATTAAAAGAGATATACCTGTAACCCCACCATCAATAAAATCATTGGGGATTAAAAAGCTTTTTAAGCCAAAACAGGCAGACACAACGCCACAAGTAATCAATAAGAAGTCTTTTAAAGACCTTGCATTCTTACTTTTTAAATGGCTTTGCATCACATATTAGATTTGAGGCGCTGCTGGAGCGACCGGTAATTCTTTTTTACTACGCAGGTGAGCTACTAAATCAGCCACTTCATACGCGTTTTCAAGTAGGAAGTTCCCACTACGTGTACGTGTTAATACCGATAAGTAAGCGCCATTGTTTAACTGTTTTCCAAAATCAGAGATCAACGAGCGGATATAAGTTCCTTTACTACAAACGATTCTGAAATCAACTTCTGGAAGTGCAATACGGGTAATTTCAAAAGCTGAAACCGTTACAAAACGCAAGCGAAGTTCTGTTTCTTCTCCGCGACGAGCCTTTACATATAAACGTTCGCCGTTTACTTTTACAGCAGAATGTGCTGGTGGATATTGTTGAATATCACCAGTAAAAGGAGCTGTAGCCGCGTAGATTGCTTCTTCTGTTAAGCCATCTAAAGGATATTCCTCATCTACAACCGTCTCCATATCGAAAGAAGGAGTGGAAGCACCCAGGATCATTGTTCCGGTATACTCTTTTTCTTCCGCTTGAAAAGTATCAATTTGCTTGGTTAATTTTCCGGTACACAAGATCAGTAATCCAGTGGCTAGCGGATCCAATGTGCCAGCATGACCTACCTTAACTTTTAAAGGCTTTAGCGAGTTCCTGATTTTTCCAACTACATCAAAGCTGGTCCATTGATATGGCTTATTGATGAGTAACAGTTCACCTTCAGCAAAATTAAAGTCTGGAAAGGTCTTCGTATTTAAGTTATTTTCACTCTCTGTCATTGCAATACACGCTATTTTTAATACGTTTTCTTTGTAATATTTTGTTCGGTTGCTCAGTTTTCACCTATCATTAGAAACACTCTTTGAAAAGCGGAAAACCGATCTTATCAACCTGATTTTGTAATTTATGTACCCTGCTATAAACAAGCAGTCTTAAATTACGGGTAATTATAATTAATGTACAGCCAGATCGATTCCCGAGAAATAAAGCGCGAGAATAACGATTCCTATTACAATCCTATAGTAACCAAAAACACGAAAGCCATGTTTTGATAAAAATCCGATAAATGATTTAATGGCGATAATGGCCACAATAAAAGCAATCAGATTTCCAAAAAGCAAGAGTTTGATGTTTTCTCCATTAAGCAAGTGTGCGCCTTTTAAAAGCTTATAACCTGTTGCAGCACACATGGTCGGTACCGCTAAAAAGAAAGAGAATTCTGCAGCAGCATGTCTGGTTAACTTCTGTTGCATACCACCAATAATAGTGGCTGCACTTCTACTTAAACCTGGGAATACTACGGCTAACACCTGGAAACACCCAATTTTAAATGCAGACATGTTGGTGATTTCTGCTTCATGATGGATCTCCGGGTTTTTAAACATCTTATCGATAAAGAGCAGTACAATACCACCTATTAATAAGATCACGGCAATAAACACCGGACTTCCCAATTTATCATCGATAAAATCATTTAGCAAATACCCGAATCCTAAGGCTGGAATTACTGCAATGAGCAATTTCACATAAAACTGCCATTTACTAAAGTCAAAAAACTTCTTCCAATACAGCACTACAACGGCCAGAATCGCACCTAGTTGTATCGCAATTTCAAATAGTTTAACAAATTCATCATTTCCAATTCCCATGACTGCACTGGCAATCACCATGTGACCAGTAGAAGAAACTGGCAAAAACTCCGTTAACCCCTCTATAATAGCGAGGATAAAAGCCTGTAAATAGTTCATCTAGGCTAATTATTTTTTAAGAATCGCATAAACTCCAAAAGCAAAGCCAAACAGCACAGTCATTGGTGCGAGCGTAGTTTTTCTGAAGTCGTAAATATCAGTAGTACCCATCATTAAGATAAAGCCTAATACTACAATTGCAATGCTGATCAAAAGCAATTGGTAGTTCTTTTTTGTAAAAACAAGTTCAGATTTGCTTTCCTGATTTACAGGAGCTGTTTTTTTCTCTGTCATTAGTTATAAAGGTCGTAAATTTTTAAACGTAAATATTTGCTGACTGCAAAAGCAGTGCTGATGGCCGTAATAAAGATACCAATGCCTACAAGGCTCACTAATACAATACCGAATTCTGTATAATTTCTTAGAATAATGATCTCAGGAATCTCTCTTTGCGCATAATACAAAATACCCAATAGAATTAGGATCGCGATAAATGCAGCGATTAAACCATGTAATGCGGCTAATAAAATGAAAGGCTTGCGGATAAAGTTTCTGGTAGCACCCACCAATTGCATACTTTTTATTAAAAAGCGTTGCGAATAAATGGCCAAACGAATGGTATTGTTGATCAGGGCAATGGATATGATCAATAAAATCGCAGCAAAAGCAAGGATAATCAAGCCAATGGTATTGATGTTTTTATTAACCATATCGATTAATGAGCTTTGATAAATCACCTCTTTAACCACCGGATTCTTTGCAATATTCGCTTTTAGCTCATCAATACTTTTGTTATTGGCATAATCCGCTTTCAAATAAACATCTACAGTAGAAAGCAATGGGTTATATCCTAAAAAGTTGACAAAATCTTCGCCCAGATCTGTGGTCAGGTTCTTTGCAGCCATCTCTTTATTCACATATTGCGTGTTTTTGATCGCCGGATTTGCATTTAACTCCTTTTGGAAAGCTAAAACCTCTGCTTCTTTTGCGCCTTCATCCACAATGATGTTCAATACGATATTTTCTTTAACGTAGTTGGAAAGATTTTTTGCATGTACTAAAATCAAACCCAACATGCCCAGCATCAATAGCACTAAAGCTATACTGAAAATCGTAGAAATATAAATGGTTTTTGTCTTCTTAGAAGCATCGCTAACTTCAAATTCTTCCATGTATGTGTTTTTATGTTGTGCGAAAATAAAAAAATATAAGCAACTAATTTAAAATTATAGCCTTTATCCCTTTTTAATCTTTAAAACTACAACGCCTGATCGGCCAAAATAGTTTAAAACCTTCAGTTTTGCCATAGCTTTTTATAGGGAAAATTTGAACTGAGGAGTAGTCTTGTGTAACATTTTTGTACCAAAAGGATTTTTTTAGCGTTATTTTCCTGTTGATTCCAAGGTAGGAAAAGTGGAGATTCTCTCTGAAGTATCTGATATCCACCTTGAAAATCAAAAGCTTAATCCAACTATTTGTGTCAAATTAAATTGAAAAACAACAACTCAACCTATGAAAAAACAACTTACTTTACTTACTATGCTCTTCCTTGTCATCGCAGGAATCACTGCAGGATGTAAAAAAGAAACCGGAGCAGCCAGACCATTAAAAAAGAAAATTGAAGGTAAATGGCAAGTCACTAAAATAGAGACCTCTATCGGAGGAGTAGCAAGCGCGCCCTATACTGGTTTGCCTGCAGATTATTTTGAATTCCGTAATAACGAAAATGATCAGGTGGAAGTGGAGATCAATGGGCTACGGACACTCGGAACCTATGCTACTTTGGCAAATGACGACCTTAACCTGTCTTTATCCGGCAAAGTATTCAACTGTGTAGTCAATACCATCACTGATAATAGCTTTGAATTTACGGCAACTCAGCAAGAGTCCAACCCGAAAGAGGTTAAAAAATATTACCTGCGCAGGTAAGCAGAAAAACAGGTACGCGAGCTATACGAACTCCTATAAAAGGAACCGTGCCAGATCTGGTAAAAGGCAATAGCATCCCTATTAGCTAAAAGCTGCCCTTTTGTTTTCAAAAGCAATATGGGCAGCTTTTTTTATATTTGCTTTAAGCCTTCCAATTTTGAAACTGGAAAGGCTGCTTTATGACGGAAAACAATCCCAACTTTTCAAACAAAATATTCCGATTTCTTAACCAGGATACCATTCTCAGCTATCTGTTAAAATGGACAATACTCAGTTTGTTGGTTGGAGCTGCTGCGGGGACACTCTCCGCGTTGTTTTTAAGTCTTTTAAATTTAGCAACAGATTTCCGAACCAGCCATCCTCAACTCATTTACCTCTTACCAGTAGCAGGATTTTTTATCGGTCTCCTCTATTACCATAAAGGGAAAACAGTAGAAAGGGGGAATAACCTGATTTTTGATACGATTCACAATCCTAAAGATATCATCCCATTTAAAATGATGCCTTTGGTGTTGTTTGGAACAATCATCACCCATTTGTTTGGGGGCTCGGCCGGGAGGGAGGGAACCGCTTTACAAATGGCTGCGGCTACAGCCGATCAATTACATAAACCTTTTCAACTCCATGCCGCAGACCGGAAAATTTTGCTCATTGCAGGATTAAGTGCAGGATTTGCCTCCGTTTTTGGTACACCATGGGCAGGAGCTATTTTTGGAATTGAAGTGCTATTAATGGGGAAAATTCCACATAAAGCCATCTTACCTGCGGTTTTATCGGCTTTTATTGGGACTTATGTCACCGGATTATGGGGCGTCGGACATACCCATTACCACATCGATCTTGTTCCCCCAATTTCTATGATGGCTGTGGTATATAGCATCCTGGCCGGACTCGCTTTCAGCATAGCCGCAATTTCCTTTGTCAGGATCACCGATTTGTTTTCCCTTGTTTTCAAAAAGATAAAATACGCCCCAATTCGTCCGGTTATAGGAGGTGTTGTTGTACTTGGTATCGTACTGATTCTGGGTAGCTATAAATACATTGGCTTAGGGATTCCGGTAATTGTTGATGCTTTTCAACAGGCTTCTCAGCCACAGGATTTCGCCTTTAAGATTTTGTTAACCGCCATCACACTTGCCGCCGGCTTTAAAGGTGGAGAGGTTACCCCTTTATTTTTTATTGGAGCAACCCTGGGCAGCGCACTGTCTATTTTTCTTCCTTTACCCCTCGGACTCCTTGCAGGAATGGGCTTTGTTGCGGTATTTTCCGGAGCAGCGAAAACACCAATCGCCTGTTGTATCATGGCTTTTGAATTGTTCGGTATTTCCTGCGGATGGTATGTGGCGATTGCTTGTACCGTCGCTTTTCTCGCTTCCGGTCACCATAGTATTTACAATGCAAGAGAAAATAAATTGCCGAAACATATGCTCTTTGGCAGCTTGGGAATTTAAGGTTCTTTATCCTCCCTTTAGCAGCTATTTTAGAAAGGGTTTCTAATCCAACCTTTATTTCCTTATTTTCGCGCTATATATAAGGATATAAGGCAAAGCTGTAATGGATTATCAATTTAAAGAAATAGAACAAAAGTGGCAAGAGTTTTGGGCTCAAAATCAAACGTTTAAAGCAGAAGATCATTCTGCAAAACCTAAGTTTTACGTACTCGATATGTTTCCTTATCCTTCGGGAGCAGGCTTACATGTTGGTCACCCACTCGGTTATATTGCTTCGGATATATTTGCAAGATATAAAAGGTTAAAAGGATACAATGTATTGCACCCGATGGGATACGATTCCTTCGGTTTGCCAGCAGAGCAATATGCCATTCAAACCGGACAACATCCGGCAGTAACAACGGAAGTAAACATCAATACTTACAGAAGACAATTAGATCAAATCGGTTTCTCTTTTGATTGGAGTAAAGAAGTGCGTACCAGTGAGCCTGAATATTATAAATGGACGCAATGGATCTTCATGCAATTGTTCAATTCCTGGTATAACAAGGAAACTGACCGTGCGGAAGACATCACCAGCCTGATCGAGAAATTTAATGCTTCGGGAAGCGCTGATGTAAATGCGGTTTGTGATGAAGATACCAAGTCTTTCCTACCTAGCGACTGGGCTACAATGACCCCGGAAGAAAAACAGGAAGAACTGTTAAAATACCGCTTAACTTACCTTAGAGAAAGTACGGTGAACTGGTGTGCAGCACTAGGAACCGTATTGGCTAATGATGAAGTGATCGGTGGCTACTCAGAACGTGGTGGTCATCCGGTAGAGCAAAAGAAAATGATGCAATGGAGCATGCGTATTTCTGCTTATGCAGAGCGATTGTTGCAAGGCTTAAACACGATCGACTGGCCAGAACCGGTAAAAGAAATGCAACGCAACTGGATCGGTAAAAGTGTTGGCGCAAGCGTTCGCTTTAAAATCGAAGGCGCGGCAGAGCTAAGTGGACTAAGTCAGGATTTCATCGAAGTGTTCACCACCCGTGTAGATACTATTTTTGGAGTATCCTACCTGGTATTGGCACCAGAGCATGAATTAGTAATTGCCCTGACCAAAGCAGAACAATTGGATGGCGTAAATAAATATATCGCTCAAACCAAGAAAAAAACGGAATTAGACCGCATGGCTGATGTAAAAACCGTTTCCGGTGCATTTACAGGTACTTATGTAATCAATCCGGTAAGTGGAGAGCGTGTACAATTATGGATTGCTGATTATGTATTGGCAGGATATGGAACAGGTGCCGTAATGGGCGTGCCTAGCGGTGATCAGCGCGACTGGTTGTTTGCAACGAATTTCAATTTGCCAATCGTACAGATCCTGGATAGTCAAAAAGATATCGAAACTCAGGCCGATTCGACCAAAGAAGGTAAATATATCAACTCTGGTTTCATCAACGGAATGACTTATGCCGAAGCTACTCAAACTTTAAATACCTGGTTGGAAGAGCAGGAAGTAGGAAAAGCAAAAATTAACTACCGTATGCGTGATGCGATCTTTGGTCGCCAGCGTTATTGGGGAGAGCCAATTCCAGTGTATTTCAAAAACGGCTTGCCATACCTGATCAATGAAGAGGAATTGCCTTTATTGCTTCCTGAAATCGATAAATATCTACCAACAGAAAGCGGCGAGCCACCATTGGCAAGAGCCGAAAACTGGAGTTATGACGATCAGTATGAATATGAATTGAGTACAATGCCAGGTTGGGCAGGTTCCAGCTGGTACTGGTACCGCTATATGGATGCCAAAAATAAATCTGCCTTTGCTTCGGAAGAGGCTATTGAATACTGGAAAGATGTAGATTTGTATATCGGTGGTTCAGAACATGCAACCGGACACTTATTATACAGCCGCTTCTGGAATAAATTCCTGAAAGACCTTGGACATGTAAAAGTGGAAGAGCCATTTAAAAAACTGATCAATCAGGGAATGATTCAGGGTAGATCTAACTTCGTATACCGTGTGGTGGATGAAGAAGGTAAAGGAACCAATACTTTAGTTTCTTACGGACTTAAAAAAGATTATAAAACTACGCCATTACACGTTGATGTGAACATCGTAGAAAATGAAATCCTAAATATTCCAGCTTTTAAATTGTTCAGACCTGAATTTGCAGATGCAGAATTTATCCTTGAAAATGGAAAATATATCTGTGGTGTAGAAGTAGAGAAAATGTCTAAATCTAAATTCAATGTTGTTAATCCTGATGTATTGATCGCCAGCTATGGTGCCGATACCTTAAGAATGTACGAAATGTTCTTAGGACCATTGGAGCAAAGTAAACCATGGAATACCAACGGAATTGAAGGCGTATTTAAATTCCTTCGAAAATTCTGGCGTTTATTCCATAATGATGCTTGGATATTCAATGTGAGTGATTCTGTGCCTTCAAAAGCAGAATTAAAAGCATTGCATAAAATCATTAAAAAGGTACAGGATGATGTAGAACGTTTCTCTTTCAACACTTCTGTTTCCAGCTTTATGATTGCTGTAAATGAATTGACCGAGCTGAAATGTAAAAACCGTCAGGTATTAGAAGACTTGGTAGTTGTACTTTCTCCTTATGCACCCCATATCTGTGAAGAACTTTGGGCAAGTCTGGGTCATGATGCAGGAAGTTTATCTTATGCAAAATATCCGGAATTCAACCCTGCATTTATGGTAGAAGATGAGTTCTCTTATCCAGTATCTGTAAATGGAAAAACAAGGTTAAACCTTAATCTAAGCCTGACTTTAGAAGCTAAAGAGATTGAAGAAATCGTATTGGCAGATGAGCAGGTACAAAAATACCTGGAAGGAAAAGCACCTAAAAAGGTGATTATCGTGAAAGGACGTATTGTAAATATTGTGATCTAAACACAGTATAAGAACAAATAATTGAAGGCTCCGGATCATGCGTCCGGAGCCTTTGTTGTTTAAAAGAATCCACTAGGCTGTCACAATAGTAACTTGCTGTTTAAACTAGGCAGAATAGAAAAGCTTAGGGAAAAGAGTGCTGAGATACTGCAAATACAGCAAGGCTTTGGGGAGGCTTTGAAGGGGGATTTTTAAGGTTCTGGGCCTACATAACCCCTAGCAGTACCTGCGTACAACTCCATTAACCCCCTGATCAGTAAGGCTTCATTTCCCCATAAATATTTTTCACCGGTCAAATCATACAATTCACCGTAAAAATATTGCCGGAAGTCTAAAATCTCTGGCCATAAATTGTAACAATATATACCTTCGTTAGACTAATTGAAAAACAGGAAAGTAATCCACGGACTTGTTCGACTATACTATTAAAAACTAAAACTGAAATGAAAAAACTTATACTCTTATTTTTTGGTCTGGTCCTGACGATTGGGGCAAATGCACAGTTTCCAATGGCAGGGGGACCTGCAAAAAAAATGGTGACGGGAAGAATAACAGCCATAATCCTTGACTCAATAAGCAAAAAGCCGATTGACTATGCAACAGTATCCTTAATTAAAAATAAAGACAACAAATCTGTAAACGGAGCAGTAACCGATGAGCGTGGCAAATTGACACTGTCTAACATCAGCCCTGAAGAATATAAACTTTCTATCGGTTTTATGGGCTATAAAACTAAAGTGATTACCCTGAAAACCACTCCTGGGAAACCAGATTTAAATGTGGGAACGATCTACCTTAGCCCAACCGCAAGCAACCTGAAAGAAGTGGAAATTAGTGGTCAGGCTGCATTGATTGAAAACAAAGTGGATAAAATCGTTTACAATGCAGAGCAGGATATCACCAATGCCGGTGGAGATGCAACAGATGTGATGCGTAAAGTTCCTATGCTATCCGTAGATATCAATGGAAACCTTCAAATGAGAGGTGCTGCGGTAAGGGTATTGATCAATGGGAAACCATCAGGAACTATGGCCAACAGCGTGGCTGATGCCTTGAAAATGATCCCTGCTGAGCAGATCAAAAGCGTAGAGGTGATCACCAGTCCATCAGCAAAATATGATGCGGAAGGATCTGGAGGTATCGTTAATATCATCACTAAAAAGAAATCGGCAGAAGGAACAAGTGGAAGTGTGAACACCTCAGTAGGTACACGTTCTAACAATGGCGCTTTCAATCTGAATGCTAAAACCGGTCGTTTATCGCTTACAGGAAGTCTAGGTGTAAACCATGCTTATCCTCAAAATTCATTGGTACGTTCCTTTAATCAATCTGTTTCATCAGACGGTATCTTGAATACCACCTCGCAGGATGGCTATTCAAAATGGTCTCGTTTAGGTTATAATGGTAGCGTTGGACTAGATTATGATTTTAACAATTACCATAACATCAGCAGTAATGTAAAGATCAACCGTTTTTCTAATGGTGGTCCGGGTAGTTCCAATGTGTTAAACAATGGTTTCCCATCCGTAAATATCAGAGATATGGATATGGGATTCAATAACCTGGATTGGAATATCGATTATAGGAAAACAAGTAAAAAAGAAGGTGAGGAGTTCAGTGTTTCTGCACAGCTTACCACCGGAAGAAATACCAGCGATTTCAGCAATAGAATAACATTTCCTGAGCTGTTTATCGAGAAACCGGGCGATCCGGGGATCATGCTTCCCGATATTATTAACAATGGAGCCAATACCGGAAAAAATAATGAATATACGTTGCAGTCGGATTATGTTTATCCGCTGAGTAAAACGACAACTTTAGAAACTGGTGTAAAGGGGATCTTTAGAAACATTCAGAGTAATTACGGAGAGAGTTTGCAGGATTTTGATTACGACCAGAATGTAGCTTCGGTTTATGGGGTTTTAGGTTTCAAAATTGGCAAGAAAATCACCGCTAAAGCTGGATTGAGAGGAGAATATACCGATATCAATTCCTTATCCGGACATAAAGATAAGTTCTCAAAAGATTACGCGAACCTTTTCCCTAGTGCGGTGATTTCTCAGGCATTAAAAGGAGGAGCTAGTGTTAAGCTGAGTTATAACAAAAGAATTCAACGCCCAAGTTTGTTCTATTTGAACCCTTTTGAAAACAAAAGTGATCCATTCAATATTATGCGTGGTAATCCGGGATTAGATCCGGAGATCACTCAAAACATGGAATTGGGCTATTCTACTTTCATTAAAGGATCGGTGATCAATGCTTCAGTTTTTTACCGTACCACAAAAGATGTGATTGAAAGTGCAACCTTACCGATCCCGGTAGAAAATAATGACCCTCAGCGCTTTTTAACCACTTACCTGAATATCGGGAGAAGTCAGTCTTATGGAATGAACGTGTTTGCGAGTTACAATCCTAAACCAAAATGGACTTTAATGACAAATCTTGGCTTGAATACCTATGAGGTCAGCAGTTCTAATAAAAACGTAAATACAGGCACATTTGTAAACTATACGGCCTTTTTACGCTCTGCTTATGCTTTGCCTGGTGGTTGGAATACTGAACTATGGGGAGTAGTCAATTCTCCAAAACGTACTTTCCAGGGTAAAACAGATGCCATGTACTTTTATGGTGCTGCGCTGAAAAAAGAGATCATGAACAAACAAGCAAGTATCGGACTGAATGTCTTGAATCCTTTTAGTCGTGATTTAGTGATCAACACCGTAAATAAAGGACCTAACTACGAGCAATCTACCAATATCCATTATCCATTGCGCTCTTTTGGTATCAATTTTAGCTATAAATTCGGTAAGCTGAAATTTACTCAATCTAAAAAAGGAGTGAAAAATGATGATGTGAAGAAAGAAGAAGAAGGTGGAATGGGAGGCGTTCAAAACTAAGGCTTCCAAAGAGAAAAGACTAAAAAAAGGTCTGAATAAACAACCAGACCTTGATAGCCATAAAAAGACCTTTCCCTTAAAAGAGGAAAGGTCTTTTTTATTGCTTTTTAACGCGCTTTAGAATCATAAGATTTAATGGGTTTAAAGGATAACCGCTAATGTTATTCTGCAACATGATCAAGGATTGATCGTAAAGTATCGGAACAATATTGGCATAGGTCATGACCATACTGTCCATCTTTTGATAAAGTTTAAATCTTTTCTGTGGATCGTTTTCATAATAACTGCTTTCAAATAAGCGGTCGTAGTCTTTGTTGAAATAACCCGTGTAATTTGGACCATTGGGTACTTTGTTTTTAGAGTAAAATACCGCAAGGTAGTTTTCAGCATCACCATAATCGGCAATCCAGGAACCCCGGAAAAAGTTAACCGCGTTTTTAGACATCATATCCCTTAAGCTCGCATTCGGACTAGCATCTACTTTTACTTTAATCCCAATTGCATTCAACTCACCCTGTATAAATTCCATCAGGTCTTTATAAGTAGTAGAGGTACTCAGGGTAATTTGTGGCATCCCTTTTCCATTTGGATAACCTGCCTCAGCCAATAACCGGGCTGCTTTTTCTGGTTCATAATGGTAGCCTTTCACTACGGTGCTATCGAACCCCGGCATCCCTTGAGGTACAAATCCAGCAGTCGCAGGAATACCAATGCTGTTTCTGAGGTATTTGATCAGCTTGGGCTTGTCAATCGCATAATTGATCGCTTGCCTCACTTTTAAATATTTTACCGGAGAGTTTTTGGCAATGCTTTTAGAGGTATCTACTAAAAAGCCCAGGTATTCTGTGCAGAGATAGGGACTTTTGATCAATTGAAAATCCCCTTTGTATTTCTTGGTCATCTTCCCACTCTTGGTCAGGATGTCATCCCGGTAGCTCCCATCCACTTTATCAAAGAAATCAAGGTCTTTTTTGATGAAATTCATGAAAGCACTTTGCTTATCGCTGATAAAAGTGACTTTTACTGCATCCAGGTAAGGCAATTGATGGCCATTGTCTTTTTCCCAGTATTTTTCATTTTTCAGGAATACCAGTACCTCATCTTCTTTCCAGTACTTAAATTTAAAAGGACCGGTGCCAATAGGATGGCTGCGGAAATCTTTACCATAATGCTCCACCACTTCTTTTGGCACTACCGAAGCATATTGGGCGGTCAGCAGACTTAAAAAGGGAGGGAAGGGCTTGATGAGCTTAATTTGAAAAGTAGAATCGTTGATGGCAAGGAAATTATGCTGGTCTTTTACTTTATCACTAAATATCCAACTCCCGGAAGAAGCGACTTTCGGGTCGATTAAGCGATAAAAACTGTAGACAAAATCATCCGCCACTACTTTTCTACCTTTTCCACCAGGAAATGTAGGGTCGTCATGGAAATAGACATCGCCTCTCAAATGAAAAGTATAGTTTAAGCCATCTTCAGATATTTCCCAGCTTTTCGCAATGCAGGGTAAGGTATTCAGGTTACTATCAATTTGTACCAATCCATTGAAAACTTGGTTCACCATCCACAGCGCATTTTGATTGCGCGCGAAGGCTGGATCGAGAGAGGTGAGGTTCTGATCAAGGTTCATATGGAACACTTTCTTTTCCTCCTCTTCGCCCTTTCTGCCGCAGGCTACAAAGACAAACAGTAATAATCCGTAAAAAATATGGGCGATAATACGACGCATCGGTGTAGGAATACTAATTTTGCACAAAGTAATAAATAAATCAATATGTCTTTTTTAAATGCAGTTATAAATAAGGTGGAAGATGAAGCGTTAAATGAAATGCTTCAGGAGCGTGTGGATCTTGTCCAGCATAAAATAAAATTTATGGAAAAGGTGTCTGTCGCTTGTTTGGATACTGAAAACCATTTAAACTGCGATCTGGAAGGTCTTATTAATGACGCTGGTGGTGTTTTGCAAGCCGATCTAAGCCAGGCAAGAGTGATCATCTATGTGGAACAGGGCGCAAGTATGCTGGGAATGATGGGAGTTGTCCCTTCCTTATTACAGAAAGAATGGCCGGCAGTAGAATACAACCGTGTTTATTTGCTGGATGATCAGGCTGCAGCCGCCTCAAGCCCCGAAGAATGGGTAGCCTTACTGGAAGATATCGCAGAAATGCTGTACCCGGGATACTTTGTTTTCGGAAATGAAGGTAAAAGCTGGAGCAGCTTCGGCGTATAAAAACTAAAACGCGATAAATTTGTCCATTTGCTGGTTGGTGAATTTTAAGGTGTCTTCCTTGAAAATCTCATCCAGCTCATTTAGTTCCGTTTTGACAATCGAAATATGAATCCTTAATGGGAGTACATTTAAGTGGAGGTAACTACATACGCCTCCGAAATGATCAATGCCCCTGATATTGCCATATTTTCCGGACGAAATCCCTACTAAAGCAGCCTTCTTATCGTAAAAACTATCTGGAAATTGACAAGCATCAATGAAGGTTTTTAGCACACCAGGGAAACTGCCATTGTATTCCGGAATCACAAACAGAAATTTGCTGGTGTTACTCATCATTTCCTGAATCGGTTCGAACTCCGGACTTCTCTTTCCATATAGATCGGAAGCGATCAAGTTGTCCGGTAACTGCTCCAGACTGAAGAGCTGCGTTTCTAATCCTTTTTCTGCCAGTACTTTTTGATAATATTTTGATATTTTCAGCGTATTACTTCCAGGTCTGTTTGTTCCAGAGATGATGGTGATCATGTAAAAAATTGTTAATAAGATGTGTAAAACACTATATTGGGGCTATGCAGTAAGTGTCAAATTGTTTGTATCTTAGCTAATCGTTAAAATGTGCCTAAATCAATACAAAAATAGCATTTTTTATAGATTTAATACAGGTAACAGCAAGCCTTCAGTAAATAATTGGTAATTATTAAAAAGATAAATGAGTAAAATTATTGCATTGGCAAATCAAAAAGGTGGTGTAGGTAAAACGACTTCATCTATAAACTTAGCCGCAAGTTTAGCCGTACTGGAATACAGAACTTTATTGGTTGACGCAGACCCGCAGGCTAACTCTACCTCAGGTATCGGTTTTGACCCAAGGAGTATCAAAAATAGCATCTACGAGTGTATCATCAATGATATCGAACCGATGGATGCCATCCAAAAAACAGAAACCCCTAATTTAGACCTGCTCCCTGCACATATCGATCTGGTAGGTGCGGAAATTGAGATGATCAATTTGAACAACAGGGAATATAAAATGAAAGCGGTGCTGGAGAAAGTGAAAGATCAATACGATTTTATTATCGTGGATTGTTCCCCATCTCTAGGCTTAATCACCATTAATGCATTGACCGCTGCGGATTCCGTAATCATTCCTGTTCAATGTGAATATTTTGCATTGGAAGGTCTAGGTAAGTTGCTGAACACCATTAAGATCGTGCAAAATCGCCTAAATCCAGAATTGGAAATCGAAGGGATTCTATTGACCATGTATGATGTGCGTTTACGCTTGTCAAACCAGGTAGTAGAAGAAGTAAGAACCCATTTCCAGGACCTGGTTTTTGAAACTATCATACAGAGAAATACACGCCTGAGTGAGGCGCCTAGTTATGGTATATCGGTCATCATGCATGATGCCAACTGTAAAGGGGCGATCAACTATTTGAACCTGGCACGTGAAATCGTTCGTAAAAACGGATTGGTAACAGAAGCGCAGGATGTAAATAAAGCAATTATATAAAACTATTTTAATGACATCTTTTCAGCGAAAAACAGGTTTAGGTAAAGGATTAAGTGCGCTTTTAGATGACAGCGACTCGGTTAATCCACCGAAAAACGGAGTCAATCCTGTAAGCGAAAACAGGCAGGAAAGTAGCAATAATAGTGCTATTGGACATATCAAAATTACTGATATTGATACCAATCCATACCAGCCACGTACGGAATTTGATGAGGTTGCGCTAATTGAACTTTCTGAGTCCATTAAAGTGCAAGGCCTGATTCAGCCAATTACCGTTAGAAAGCAAACAGGAAACAGGTATCAACTGATTTCGGGTGAACGTAGGTTAAGAGCTTCCAAATTGGCAGGGCTTACTGAAATTCCCGCTTATGTGCGCAATGCCAATGACCAGCAAATGCTGGAAATGGCGTTAATCGAGAACATTCAACGTGAAAACCTGAATGCCATCGAAGTCGCATTGTCTTTCCAAAGAATGCTCGAAGAGTGTAACTTAAAACAAGAACAACTCGGCGAACGTGTCGGTAAAAACAGAACTACCGTAACCAATTACCTGCGATTACTGAAATTGCCACCATCGATTCAAATCTCTATCAGAGACCAGAAAATATCTATGGGCCATGCCCGTGCATTAATCAATGTGGAAGATGTAGAGAAACAGCTTTTTATTCACAGAGAAATCATCGATAAAGGCCTATCCGTAAGAAAAGTAGAAGAGCTGGTAAGGAGCATCAATAGCATAGATCTACATGCAAAACGTCCTAAGCAGCCAAATGGCGTGTCTTTTGAATATCAAAAATTGCAGAAAGACCTCGCTACCAAGTTTTCTACGAAAGTGAAACTTAAAGTAGGCGAGAACGGTAAAGGTGCAATTGAAATTCCTTTTATGTCGGAAGATGACTTAAGCAGAATTTTAGAATTATTAGATTGGTAATGTCAAAGGCTTTTCTTTTGTCGGCTTTATTGTTTGGCGCTTCCATCGCAGCCAATGCGCAGGAAGTTACTCCCATTAAAAAAGACAGTGCCGTAGTAAATCCTCCGGTAAAAAATAAAGTAGATACTTTAAAACCTAAATATGTAAATCCTGGTAAAATTGCCGGTAGACGGGCATTGTTTCGCTCTGCGATCGTACCTGGATTGGGCCAGATAAGAAGCGGCCTGAATATTTATCGTGGTTTAAAAGTGGCCGGTCTCTATACCGGTGCAACTTTGCTGACGATCTCCTATATCGACAACAATAAGAACTACCACATCTTTCTGAAAGAATTGCAGGAACGGGAAAAAGCAGCTTTAAAACTTCAATTTCCAAATGATCCTAATTTGCCGGATGGGGACCCCGATGACCGTTATGCAAATGTGAGTACGCCGAATCTGATTACCGCAAAGGATACTTACAGAAGAAATAAGGATGTGATCCTATTCTCTTTTGTTGGGCTCTATCTTTTGAATATCGTAGACGCTTATGTAGATGCACGATTGAAATATTTTGATGTTGGCGATGTGTCGGTTAAAGTCGGGCCTACAATCATCAATAACAACAGCATGTATGGAAATAATACGATGTACGGGTTATATTTGCCAACACCAGGGCTAAAAATCGCAGTCAACTTTTAATCGCCCCGGCGAAACAATATAAATTACTAATTGAACCAACGAAAATGAAAATAGCACTATTGGGTTACGGTAAAATGGGTCAGATCATTGAACGTTTTGCTTTGGAAAGAGGCCATGAAGTGGTCCTGAAAATCAACTCAACTAATCAGGAAGACCTTAACATAGCTAACTTGTCTAAAGCAGATGTAGCCATTGATTTTAGTATTCCTGATGCAGCAATCGGTAACATTTACCTTTGCTTTGAAGCCAATGTGCCTATCGTTGTTGGTTCTACAGGTTGGTATGGACAGCTTCAGGAAGTCAAAAATGAGTGTTTAAGCAGTAACAATACCCTATTGTATGGATCAAACTTCAGCATCGGGGTTAATATCTTTTTCCATATCAATCAGGTCCTGGCAAAAGTAATGAACAATTATCCTGCTTATGATGTGCAAGTAGAGGAAATTCACCACACACAAAAACTGGATTCACCAAGTGGTACCGCAATGACCATCGCCGAAGGCATTATTGAAGAGCTGGACAGTAAAAAAGAATGGGTAAATGAACTGGTGGGTAATCCATTTGATGAAGTCATTAAAAAAGAACAGGTGTTGATTGAATCTCACCGCATTGAAAATGTTCCAGGAACACATACCGTAGTGTATAGTTCTGAAGTGGACGATATTGAGATAAAACATACCGCACATAACCGTGCTGGTTTTGCTTTGGGTGCTATAGTTGCAGCGGAGTGGTTGCAAAATAAACAAGGCTTTTATAACATAGCCGATATATTTAATTTTAAATAGAAAAGTATGAATTGGAAATTCTGGCAAAAGAACAAAGATGCCAAGCCAGGTAAGAAGAAAACCAAAAGCCGCGAATGGTTCGATGCCATTTTGTTTGCGGTTATAGCAGCCACCATTATCCGGGTGTTTTTTATTGAAGCCTATACCATCCCTACCGCCTCCATGGAAAGGTCGTTACTGGTAGGCGATTTCTTATTTGTAAGTAAAGTGAATTATGGTGCAAGGATTCCTATGACACCGGTTGCTTTCCCATTTGCTCACCATACAATGCCAATTACGGGTACTAAAGCATATTGGGATGGCGTACAGTGGAAGTTCCGTAGGTTACCAGGTCTTTCAGATATCAAAAGAAACGATGTTGTAGTATTCAATTATCCGCAAGGAGATACCGTTGCATTAGAATACCAGGATCAGGATTACTACCAAATGGTACGTTCACTGGGATGGAAACAGGTAAACAGTCAGTTTACAATTGTAAGTCGCCCGGTAGATAAAAGAGAAAACTATATCAAAAGATGTATTGGGATTGCCGGTGATACCATCAGCATGAAAAATGGACTGGTGTACCTAAATGGTAAAGCTGATGTTTTGAAAAACACTGGACAGATGACCTACAATGTAGTGTTTAAAACTGCCGATGTGAATTTTCAGGTCATTGAAGATATTGGATTTAAGGTGGCTAACAATGAAGAAGTGGTACCCATCAGTGAAAATACCTACCAATTTACAGGTACTGCTGAAATGTTAGACAAAGTACGCAAATTGAATTTCGTACAATCAGTACAGGAAATTACGGAACCTGCAGGTAAAAAAGATCCGGATATTTTCCCTTTTGATCAGAACAGTGACTGGAACGTAGATAACTTCGGACCAATTATTATCCCTAAAAGAGGCTGGACGGTTAAGTTAGATAGTGCAACTATGCCGCTTTATGAAAGAAGTATCCGCATTTATGAAGGAAACAAACTGGAGAAATCTGGTAAAGGTTGGTTGATCAATGGCGTTCCTGCCGATAGTTATACCTTTAAAATGGATTACTACTGGATGATGGGAGACAATCGTCACAAATCTGCAGATTCCCGTTACTGGGGTTTTGTACCAGAAGACCATATTGTTGGAAAAGCATTGTTTATCTGGATGAGCTATAATACCGACGGTTCTTTCTTTAGTAAAATCAGATGGAATAGATTGTTCAGAGGAATTAACTAAATATAATAACCTTGTAAAAACGGCTGATGCATCGCATCAGCCGTTTTTTTTTAACAAAGAATTTCTGGCTTGTAATCCCACTATCTATACGCTTAAGCCATAAATCTTTATGTGTTTTAAGTTCAAGTGCTGATTACTTAAAAAATAATTTAATAAGTATGATGGTTTTGTGATAAATATATTTTAAGTTTGAACTACTAAACCAAAAACTTTGACAGCCAGTATTAAAAAATATCGCCAGCTAAGGACTGATGTGATAAAGCACTTGTATTACGGGAAGATGTTAACCCTGACCGAATTGAGTAACCTTACACATAAGAGCCTGCCTCTAATCACCACTGTTGTGAATGATCTGGTTGCGGATGGATATGTATTGGAATCTGGTCTTGCCCCATCTACTGGGGGCAGAAGAGCTTTAACCTTTCTTTTAAATAAAAAGAAACAAAGATTTATCATCGCTGTTGCCATGGATCAATTGGTGACTCAGATAGCCATATATGATTTATTGAATCAAGTGCGCATCGAACCTCAACTGTTGCAGTTCAGCCTGAAAGATGATCCGGCTGTTACGCAAACTTTAATCAGCGTCCTTAAAAACTATATTTTAGAATCAGGTATTCCTCTACACCAAATATTAGGTGTAGGTATAGGTATGCCCGGCTTTGTGAATGCTGCAGAAGGGGTTAATCATACTTTCTTTAACGTACAAGGCGATGTGAATTTAAGGAAACATTTAACGGATGAACTGGGATTACCAGTATTCATCGACAATGATTCCAGTTTGATCGCACTCGCAGAACTAAAGTTTGGAGCTGGTAAAGGCTTGAATGATGTGATGGTCGTTAACGTAGGTTGGGGGATTGGCCTGGGGATGATCATCAACGGAAGCTTGTTTAGAGGCCACAGTGGATATGCTGGCGAGTTTAGCCATATTCCATTGTCGCAAAGCAATAAACTATGCTCCTGTGGTAAAAGAGGCTGTCTGGAAGTAGATACTTCTTTATTGGTATTGGTAGAAAGAGCAAAATTGCAAATTGAAGAGGGGATGAGTTCAAGTCTGGAGCAACGCTTCCTTGATACCAGCAAACTTCATGGTGATCACTTCTTGGAAGCAGCCAAAGCAGGAGATCCATTAGCGGTTTCGATCTTGGCAGATGCCGCTTTCCTCATCGGAAAAGGTCTGGCTACCCTAATTCATATCATTAATCCCGAATTAATTGTGTTGGGAGGAAGAGGAACTATCGCAGGAAAAATGATGATGGCGCCAATTCAACAAGCTATTCATGAGTTTTGTATCCCGCGATTAGCAGAACATACAGACGTAAAAGTATCTGAATTAGGTACTGAATCGGGACTTTTGGGTGCCGCGACACTGGTTATCGAGAACTGTAATTTTAATTAAATATATATGAAGTTTTTTAGTCTAGGGATAAGCTAAAAGCTTTTAAATGCAACAGGAGTATCAACAATTAACCTAAATTTTAACAATTAAATCTTTACAAGATGAAACAGATGTACTTAAAGTGTATGGCCGTTTTGTTATTAAGCGTAATAACAATAACTGCTTATGCGCAACAAAAGGTTACCGGAACGGTGACGGAAAAATCAGGGCTGCCCATCCCTGGCGTAAGTGTCACAGAAAAGGGCTCTAAAAATGGAACTTCAACTAACGCAGATGGAAAGTTTAGCATCACAGTAAAAGCAGGTGCAACCTTAGTTTTTTCTTCAGTAGGTTTAAGTTCTAAAGAGGTAAACGTAGGAAATACGACAAATATTAATGTCGTTCTTCAGGATGATGAGAATAAATTAAATGAGGTGGTCGTTACTGCATTAGGTATCAAAAGAGAAAAGAAATCTTTAGGATATGCCATGCAGGAACTTAAAGGTGAATCTCTGGTTGAAGCCAGAGAGCCAAACCTGGTAAACGCATTGTCAGGTAAGGTTGCTGGTTTACAAATTACGCGCTCAAGTAGCGGGCCGGCTGGTTCATCAAAAATTACCTTAAGAGGAAACAACTCACTTACAGGTGATAACCAACCTTTAATTGTGGTAGATGGTATTCCAATGGAAAATTTTACAGGTGCTAAAAATAACGATTTTTCTAATCCAGGTCTTGATATGGGTAACGGTTTAGCTGATATCAACCCGGAAGATATCGAAAGTATGTCGGTGCTTAAGGGACCTTCAGCCTCGGCACTTTATGGATCAAGAGCAGGTAATGGGGTAATCTTAATTACCACAAAATCAGGAAAGGCACAAAATGGCCTTGGTATTACTGTTACCTCTTCTCTGGGAATTGAGAGTATCTTAACAGGTCCTGATTTGCAAAATTCATTCGGACAAGGGGAAAACAGTATTTATAAGAATATCTCAAACGGAAGTTGGGGACCTAAAATTGAAGGTCAAATGGTGACCAAGTGGAACGGTGAGCAAGTACCGCTTCAAAGCTATGATAACATAGGGAATTATTTTCAGAATGGTATTTCCTTAAATAATGGAATTTCATTTCAACAGCAATTCAAAGGAACCTCTATTTATACTTCCTTAAATCGTGCAGACGATAGAAGCATTATTCCTGGCGTCAAACTAACCAGAACAAATATGACAGCTAGAGCTGTAAGTAAATTTGGAAAGGACGACCGTTGGACCACAGATACTAAGGTTCAGTACAGCAATACCAATGCAGAAAACAGACCAATATTAGGGTCAAGAAGCGAGAATGCCTTTTCAGCAATTTATAACTTGCCAAGATCAATCGATATTCGTGATTTTAGTGCGGCGACAAAAGAAGATGGTTCTATGTTATGGTACGGAGGTGGCAATCAGATCAACCCTTATTGGGCACGTCAATATAACTTGAATCAGGATATCAGAGATCGTTTCTTAATGAACGGATCATTAAAGTATCAATTCAATAACTGGTTAACTGCAGAAGTAAAAGGTGGTGCCGATATGTATACAACCAACACAGAGAATAAGGTGTATGGCGGTAGTCCGATTGTATCTACAGGAAGATACAGTACTGGTAAGAATGTCTTCAGTGAAACCAATTTTAGTACTTTAATTACTGCGAAACAAGATAATTTATTCAGTAAAGTTGGTGGTGTAATCACCTTGGGTGGAAACTTAATGTCTAGTAAACGTTCCGGCATAAGTGCAAATTCAGGTGAATTAGTTGTGCCAAACTTTTTCTCATTAAACAACGGTGTAAACAGAGCAACTATCGAGGAAGATTTCAATAGAAAAAAGATCAACTCGGTGTATGGATCAGGACAGCTTAACTGGGATCAGTATTTGTTCCTTGACCTGACCTTTAGAAATGACTGGACTTCTACTTTGAACAACAACAACCGTTCTTATTTTTATCCCTCAATTAGTACCTCTTTCGTGTTTTCTGATATGATTACTAAAACAGGTGGCACATTGCCTTCATGGATGAGCTACGGTAAAGTAAGAGCATCTTATGCTGAAGTAGGTAATGATCTTGGTGCTTATCAGTTGTACAATACTTATACGATCTCTAAGGATCCAAATGGAAATACAACAGCTTCAAGAGATAAAATTTTAAATGATCCTAATGTTAAAAGTGAGCTAATTAAAGCATTCGAAGTAGGTGCAGAGATGAGATTCTTCGATAGTAAATTCGGTTTTGATATTGCTTATTATAAGTCAAACGCAACGAGACAGTTATTAACGATCGGAATGGATCCACTAAGTGGTTATGAAAAAAGGAGAGTAAATGCCGGTGATATTCAAAATACTGGATTCGAAGCAATGGTGGACGCAAAAATGATGTCAAACCAGGATGGTTTGAATTGGAATATGATGCTAAACTTCTCAAGAAATAACAATACAATTAAAGCACTAACTCCTGAGTTAAAAGAGTATGGTCTAGGCGGTTTTGACGATGTATATGTATTAGCCGTGACAGGTCAGAAATTTGGTGAGATCTATGGAAGTAAATACCTTAGAGTAGAAGATGCTTCAAGTCCATTTAATGGCCAATTAATTCTTGATGCAGATGGTTTGCCTCAAAGAGGTTTACAAAAAACGAGACTTGGAAATCAACAGGCAACAGCTTTATTGGGCTTTACCAACAGTTTTGCTTACAAAGGATTTGGATTGTCATTCCTTGTTGACGCACGTTTTGGTGGTCAGATCTTCTCTGGAACCAATGCTGCAATGCAGGAAAATGGAACTGCAGCAATTACAGCTCCTAATGGTTTAAGAGAAAATATGGTAGTGAATGGTGTGATCTTAAATGGTAGCCAATATGTTCAGAATAGCATTCCGGTAACTCCAGAAAGATATTGGGCTAAAGTTCATAGCTATGGAAACCTTGGAATCGGGGAAGAAAACATCTATGATGCAACTAATATTCGCTTAAGAAATGTTCAGTTAAATTATTCTATTCCAACCAAATTCCTTTCTAAAACACCTATTCAACGCGCAAAAATTGGTATTTCCTGTAACAATGTATGGTTAATTTCAGGTGACATGAATGGTGTTGATCCAGAGTCTGTATATGCAACAGGTAGTAATGCTACTGGATTTGAAAACTTCAGCGCACCAACTACACGTACATTCTTATTTAACTTAACGCTAGGCTTCTAATTTTTTTAACAAAGGATATTTCCTTTATAAAACAAGATTCTGATGAAAACAATTATAAAAACCTCATGCATGCTTTTAACAACAACGTTGTTATTGGCATCATGTAAAAAATTCGAACAAATCAATGTCAGTCCTGTAGCCGCTACCGGTGATCAGGTACAAACAGAATATTTCATTAATGGCTCTATCATTGGCGCTCAGATGAACCCAGATGTAGCAGAGCGTTCATTTGTCCTTTATTGGAAAACGGCAGGACACCAGCATAGTAATGGTGGGCTTTCTTCAGGCAGTTATAATGATGGCTGGACTGGTGCTTATTATGATAAGATTGCTGCATGGCTAAATAGTGCAAATACAGCGATTCAAATTGGCGAGGACCAAATAGCTAAGGGAACAGCGAAAGCTTATACGCCTAACCTGATACAGGTAGCTAGAATCTGGAGAGCTTACTTGATGAGTGAATTGTCAGATAATTTTGGACCGATTCCTGCAAAGGCCTTTAATGGAACTAATCCTGAATTTTCAGATGTAAAAACTATTTATTATTACCTTTTGCTTGAATTAACTGAAGCAAGCGCTAAGCTTGATCTGAATGTTGCAAATACTGATGCTTTGAAAAAACTGGATCCGGCATATGCTTATGATTATGCAAAATGGAGAAAGTATGCAAACTCTATGCGTATGCGTTTGGCAATGAGATTATCTGAAGTAGATCCAGCAAAAGCTAAAACTGAGTTTGAACTGGCTGTGGCAGGAAGTGATTTCATTAAAGCAACCGATGAAACTTTCCAGGTTCAGGAGAGACCAGGATGGGATGACTTAACTGGTGTCATGAGTAGAGAATGGAATCCACAATTTATTTCAGCTTCATTAAATAATATTTATTTAGGCCTTGGTGGGATTAAAACAGAAACTCAGCTTGGAGCAAGTTATTTGTCGTCTATTAAGCCAGCAAATTATTTAGGCTTAAAATTTGATGATCACTTCACTTCTAAAACAAATAACCCATCTGCAGGATATTGGTTTGACGGTCTTCCAAATGTAATTGATCCACGTGCTTATAAAACGTTTATCATTCCTGGTGATTTCTCTGATCCTAATTTTAATTCTTATCCTTCATGGACGACTGATGCTAAAACGACTACGAGAAATCTATTGAGTGCAACCAATACAGTTGTAAAAACAATTGACGCGAAAAATACCTGGAATGCTTCTAATACTGGCGACTGGGGTGCAAAGGGAACTAAAAATGAGCTGAGAGCTTATGAAGGTACCATGCCACGTCTGTCTAACCAATTTAGAGCGAGTACAAGCAAACGTATTTTCTTTGCACCGTGGGAAACCTATTTCCTATTGGCTGAAGCAGCTGAGCGTGGATGGTCAACCCCAATGGGTGGAAAACTTGCTTATGAAGCAGGTATCAGAGCTAGTTTTGAATATTGGGGTGTATCCAATTCAGTTGGTAATTATCTGACATCTGAAGACTTCAATAGAGTAGGTACTTCAGTAAGCTGGGATCACGTAACTGAACCAGGTGCTAGCCATGCTATGAATTATATCGACGGATATACCAACGTAGCAGGTGTTGCTAATGTGTTGTACCCTGTTAATAACCTATATAAAAATGGTACGGTTAAAAATGATCGATTAACAAAAATCATCACTCAGAAATTCATTGCTCAGACACCTTGGCTTCCTTTAGAAGCATGGAATGACCAAAGACGTTTGGGATTACCATTCTTTGAGAATCCTGCGATTGAGAATGTATTGCCTAACTTACCGGCATTAAACAACAGTAATTACATGACTAGTAATGTTAAGTTCTTCCCTCAACGTTTGAGATATCCTTCAAGTTTGCAAATTACAAACAACCCAGGTTACCTGCAGGCAGTAAGTGCTTTAAATGGACCTGATGAAGTATTGACACCACTATGGTGGGCTAAAAAGAACTAATTTAGTTTGTCAGATAACAAAAAACCTGCTGATCAGATCTGATCAGCAGGTTTTTTTATTTAAAAACATGAGTCTTGCTATTTATGCAAGGCCTTCAATCCCTAGCTTTTCTGCCAGTTCATTCAGGTCTTTTACCACCACATCAATAATCGGAATCCCCTTAACTTTACGTTCCTGCTCGAAAGCATATTCAGGCTCTCCAGGAATAATCACCCTTTGACCTTCTTTTATCGTCTTTGCGGATTGAAAACGCTCAATCCAATTGTCCAGATGATCTTTAAAATCTGCTGCGGGACGAAAACCATCAATGCGCATGGCACCAAAGAAATGTCCGATGCCTTCGCCAACAGGATTTGCAGAAGGCTCCAGGAAAGCCACAAAAGGAGGGACCCAAGGGCCGTAATTTGCGCCAGAAAGCACAGCTGATAAGATGTCTACCGTTGCGCTTAATCCATAACCTTTATGACTGCCATGGTCTTTATCGCTGCCCAAAGGCAAAAGAGAACCGCCCTCTTTCAATTGATGGGGATTAGTCGAAGTGTTGCCATCTTTATCTTGTACCCATCCTTCAGGAATCGGTAGGTTTGCCCTTTGCGCAATCTCTAGTTTCCCATTTGCCGCCGCTGCGGTAGCCATATCCACCACTACTGGTGGGTATTTCCCAGCAGGAAAAGCATAACACATCGGGTTTGTTCCCAATAACCTTTCATTGGCATAAGTTGGTGCAACCAGCGGACTTGCATTGGTCATGCTCACACCGATCATATCTTGTTCTACCGCCATTAATGCATGGTATCCGGCAATCCCAAAATGATTAGAATTTTTAGCCGCTACCCATCCACTGCCATAAATTTTCGCTTTTTCTATGGCTACTTTCATGGCAAAGGGAGCAACAACTAATCCTAATCCGGCATCCCCATCTACAGTAGCAGTAGTTGGAGTTTCATGTACCACACGTACATTAGGGGTAGCATTGATGCGTTCTTTTTCCCATAACCTAACATAGCCGCTTAACCGGGCTACACCATGGGAATCTATTCCACGTAAGTCGGATTTTAGCAAAACATCTGCTGCTAATTGCGCATCTGCTATTGGACATCCCATTTTTAGGAATACCCTTTCCGTAAACTGACGTAGATTTTGTTCGGTAAAAGTGTGAAAAATCATTATTTATGAAGCAAATAGAACCGTAAACTGATGGTCCAATGGTTTGAAATTTAAAATTAAGGACTCGATGAACTCCTCACCATAGGCTACATATAAAGGGGCAATATTCAACACTCGCTCCTGTAGAACTCCTGTTGGAAAGAGTTTCCCTTTTAAATTGTCAATTTGTGATAAAGAAGTATCATGCTTGCGCTTTTCGGCCCTCAGCATTTTCTTTTCTAAATTAACAATTAGCTTTAATGCCTTTGTTTTAGCGGCATCAGTTGATTGAGAAAGGGTTTTGTCGATCTTGTAAGCATTCAGCTTGATTTGATCAAAAATAGCGCTCAGCGTACGCTGTTCATCAGCTAGAGAAAGCTGTAAATTAACATGAGCTTTGATCCAATCATTTTTAAGCGTTTCAGTTTTTTTAAAGAGATCCTTATGACTAATGCCAAGAATCTCCATCTTCTGCTCAGAACGTTTATCGATCACTAAAGCGGAGTTCCTAAGTAACAAGACAGGGAAATCAATCTTATAGTAGTCGAAATTTGCTTTCAACTGCAACCAGTAAGTTAACTCCGCACCTCCTCCAATATAGGCAAGGTTTGGCAGGATCACTTCCTGATATACCGGACGCATCACTACATTCGGACTAAAACGCTCCGGAAAATCAGTGATCTCCTGTTTCAATTCGGCCTCCGTAAACTGGATGTCAGTATTCATGACCTTATATACTTGATGCTCTTCTACAATCCTTTCTCTCAATTGATCGGTCATGTAAAAGAAATTGATCTCTCTGGGATTTACCTGAGTTTTATAGCCTTTAGCTTCCAGCAAGGCATTGCTTTCTGAAATATGCTCAAAGCTATGCTGGCCAATTATGTCGGCTTCGATAATACCTGCAAACTCCTTTTTTAACTCCTGCTCATCAGCGTCTACGCATACCAATCCATACTTCCCAAATAAGCCGTTAACCAGTTCTCTGGTGGCATCAGAAAGCTTTTCATGTGCTGCATATGCCTTTTCTACCAAGGCCGCCAATTCCAGACCATTCTCGGTAATACCAAGGTAGCCTTTATACGCCAATAAGGTTTCAGTGATGTCTTTGGTGCTTAATCTTCCAGTAGCTCCGGCTGCTTTTTTATTCCAGCTGAGTTTTTTATCCTCGATTTTCACATGGTTGATCTCTTCAAAATCATGATCCTCGGTAGCCATCCAATAAACAGGCACAAAGTTTTGATCAGGAAACTGTTCCTTTAACTCTTTTGCAAGGTTAATGGCAGTAACGATCTTGTAAATGAAATAAAGTGGACCGGTAAAGATATTAAGCTGATGACCGGTGGTAATGGTATAAGTCCGGTCATCAGCTAAAAGATGTATATTTTGTTCCACTAAAGCGGGAGCCTTAACGGTAGCATATTGCTTTTTGAGGATTTCGGTCAGTGTAGACCTGTTTCCTTTAAAATTACGGTTAGCGATGGCTTTAGCAAAGCCTTCAAAATCCGGTGTGTACTTATAAAAAGCACTTAACTGATCCTTTCCGTCGATGTAATCCAGTACAGCGGTGGAGAAGGCATTGGTTTCCTGGTAAGAGATGTATTTGGCCTGCATTGCTACGAATTTAAGTTAATAAACCAGAAGTCAATACATCACAAATTTATTTTACAATTTGTCCATATAGATCGAAATCCTCAGCCCTGTCAATCTTCACATTTACGAAGCTTCCATTGGCAGCATAACCTGTTGTTGCATCAATTAAAACCTCATTATCAACCTCTGGAGAGTCAAACTCAGTTCTTCCAATGAAGAAATCACCCTCTTTTCTATCTACCAATACTTTATAAGTATGACCTATTTTTTCCTGGTTGATCTCATAAGAAATTCCTTGTTGTAATTCCATAATGGCATCCACACGTTCCTGTTTTACTTCAGCAGGTACATCATCAACCAGGTCATGGGCATGAGTTTTTTCTTCATGAGAATAAGTGAAACAACCTAATCTATCGAATCTTGTTTCTTCAACCCAGCTCAACATCTCCTCGAAATCAGCTTCCGTTTCACCTGGGTAACCACAAATTAAAGTAGTACGCATAGCGATATTAGGCACTTTATCTCTGATCTGGTTTACAATATCAATGGTCTTCTGTTTTGTAATACCACGACGCATAGATTTCAACATGTTATCTGTGATGTGCTGTAATGGCATATCCAGATATTTACAGATGTTATCACGCTCGTTCATCGCATCTAAAATTTCCATCGGGAAACCTGAAGGATAAGCATATTGTAACCTGATCCACTCAATTCCATTTACATCAGAAAGACGTCTTAACAATTCATCAAGGTTACGTTTACCGTAAATGTCTAAACCGTAATAAGTCAGATCCTGTGCAATAAGAATTAATTCTTTTGTACCGTTAGCAGCAAGAATTTTTGCTTCATTCACCAATTCATTCATATCTCTGGAAACGTGTTTTCCACGCATCAAAGGAATGGCACAGAAAGAGCATGGGCGGTTACAGCCTTCAGCAATTTTAAAATAAGCAAAATGAGAAGGAGTGGTCAATAACCTTTCTCCAATCAGCTCATGCTTATAATTAGCACCTAATGAATGTAAAATGTTGCTTAAATCGTTGGTGCCAAAGAAAGCATCAACATTGGTGATTTCAGCTTCAAGTTCTGGCTTATATCTTTCAGATAAACAACCGGTCACAATTACTTTCGCAATTTTTCCAGCGTCTTTTAGCTCGCTATACTGTAGTATAGTATCAATTGATTCTTGCTTGGCATTATCGATAAAACCGCAGGTATTGATGACTACAATATCATCTTTTCCCATTTTATCTGATTCATGGACCACATCCATGCTATTGCCACGAAGCTGACCCATCAAAACTTCTGAATCGTAAAGATTTTTGGAACAACCCAAAGTAATTACATTGATTTTAGGTTTTTTAACGGGAATGATTTTAGATGTGGTTTTTGTATTCATGATTTTTTATTTGGAGTAGAATTCTTCGTTCAACTAATGATTAGTTAAACAAGCTGTCTACAAATGCTTTTTTGTCAAATAATTGCAGGTCGTTTACGCTTTCGCCAACACCTATATATTTTACCGGAATTTTAAACTGATCAGAAATTCCGATCACGACACCACCTTTAGCGGTACCATCCAGTTTGGTAATGGCCAATGCATTTACGTCGGTTGCCTCAGTAAACTGTTTGCATTGTTCAAAAGCATTTTGCCCTGTTGAACCATCCAATACCAATAAGATTTCGTGTGGGGCAGAAGGGATTACCTTTTCCATCACACTCTTGATTTTACCCAATTCATTCATCAGGCCAATTTTGTTGTGTAAACGTCCGGCAGTATCAATGATCACTACATCTTCGCCATTGGCGACTGCAGATTGCAAAGTGTCGAAAGCAACAGAAGCAGGATCTGAACCCATGGCTTGCGCGACTACGCGTACACCAACACGTTCTCCCCAAAGTTTGATCTGTTCAACTGCTGCGGCTCTGAAAGTATCAGCAGCACCTAAAACTACGCTCAGTCCTTCAGCTTTTAGTTTATGTGCCAGCTTACCAATGGTAGTCGTTTTACCAACACCATTCACGCCAACTACCATAATTACATAAGGCTTGTGCTGTCCGTATTCAAACTTGCGAAAATCATTACTATTGTTTTCAGAAAGCATCAGTTGTATTTCATCACGCAATAGGCGATGCAATTCTGATGTCGATAGATACTTGTCCTTAGCTACACGAGCTTGTATGCGGTCAATAATTTTTAAAGTGGTGGTCACACCAACATCGGAAGTCACTAATACCTCCTCAAGATTATCGAGCACATCATCATCTACTGTCGATTTACCCGCAACGGCCTTCGTGATTTTACTCAAAAAGCCCTCTTTAGTTTTCTCTAAACCCTTGTCTAGTGCTTCCTGCGCCTCGGGAGCAGTTTCCTTTTTCTTGAAAAAATCAAATAAACCCATACAATGTCTAACTAAACAAAAAAAGCCCTCCCATTTAAAAGGGACGGCTTTAATATAATTAAATATTAAAATTATTTTTTGGATGCAATAGCATCTTGAACGTGATCGTTGTGAACAATAACTTCTTTGAAAGAATAAGCACCAGTTCTTGGTGATTTAGTCATTGTAATAACTTTCGAATATTCTTTACCTTTTCCCGTTTTAAGGGTTGCAACTACCTTTTTTGCCATGATCTAAATAGATTGTATTTAGTTAAATACTAAATGTATTACTTAATTTCTTTATGTACAGTTACCTTTTTCAAAACTGGGTTGAATTTTTTCAATTCTAATCTCTCAGTAGTGTTTTTACGGTTTTTAGTAGAGATATATCTAGACATACCAGGCATGCCACTAGTTTTATGCTCCGTACACTCTAGAATAACTTGTACTCTGTTACCTTTTTTTGCCATTTTATTAATCTTAAGGTCGATTCACATCAACCAATGTTATTTACAAATATCCTTTTTTCATGAAGCGATTGATCGCCTCAGTAATACCAATTTTATTAATGGTTTTGATAGCTGAAGTAGAAACTTTCAGTGTTATCCAACGATCCTCATCAGGAATATAAAATTTCTGAAGTTGTAAGTTGGGATAAAACTTACGCTTAGTTTTAACGTTTGAGTGAGAAACATTAAAACCTGTCATTGCCATTTTTCCGGTTAAATCACAAACTCTAGACATGCCTTTAAATATAGTGTTAATTATGTTTTCTTAATTTTTTTAAGAGTGTGCAAATATCAATAAAATATTTGTAATCATCAAGTAGGTATCTAAAATATTTTGAATTTATTTACAGCGTGTTACGGACTGCTGCCCAGATTCCTACCATGGATGCTCTCGGGGCGCAATATACAACATTTATACGGATTACAAGGCCACAGATTCTTCTAAATCACCCAATAGGTTTTCAAATTGTAAGACAAATCTTCGCAAATCGTTGATATAATGTACCAGTTCCGGCTTTTCTTCGCTTTCTAAACAGGTTAACCAAACTGACTTATATTCTTCCATATGGTATAAAGTTGGTGTAACACCATAGGCCAACTGAAAAGTCTGGAGTTCAGGATGTAATACTTCATGTAAAATTAAATCATTTATTCCTGGAAGTTCAATCACCTGCATCATCAATACAATCGTCAAAGGAAGCCGTACCTCATAGATTTCTTTGAGTTCATTCCTGATTTCCTGATGTTCCGCCTTGTGCGGATCAAGGTTCCATTTTAAGGATTCCGTCTGGTAATGCTGGTTGGCCAGTTCAGCCCTTCTCAGTATTGAAGCAATCTGATCGTATAACTGTATACTCATAGTGTGTAAGCTTGGTATTAAAGGAGACAATCGGTCAGTGCCTAATGTTTAAAATCATACTATATAATATAGTGGGCGTTTGTAACAATCCGAATAAAATGTAACTTAAGCACGTTTTATAGAATGTAATATTATTGTTAATAGTGGGGGCGCAAACGAGTATTGAGAATAAGGAATTATTAGAACAGGTGGCTTCGGGGGACTGGGAGGCATTTGCGACTTTATATAATACCTATGTACCTAAGCTTTATCGTTTCATTTATCCATTCGCCAATCAGAATAAGGAAGATACAGAAGAAGTAATTCAGGATGTATTTCTTAAAGTGTGGATGAGAAAAGAAACGATTCCTGGATTACGGTCTTTTGAAGCTTATCTTTTTAGAATGGCTAAAAATCAATTGTTGGACCAAAGGGGGCGCCAGGATTCACAGCTGCGCTTAATTGATAAGTTCGGGGGGACTTCCAGCACAGAACTCGCTTCTGTCCATGATCAATTGGTGTATGAGGAGTATTATGAAATTGCAAAAGTAGCACTACAGGATTTATCTCCGCAAAGACGCCGGATCTTCGATATGCGCATGGAGCAGGAGATGTCTATAGATGAAATAGCGAAAGCGTTAAACATTTCCTCTTCCGCGGTGAAAAAGCAGCTTTACGAAGCGATTAATGCAATTAAACAGCAATTGCGCCATAAAACCGGCTGGCCTTTATTGTGCTGGTTTATACTTATTCTTTCCTAATCTCTTTTCTGTAGAATTTTATTTTAAGAATCTTCAGAAAAGGAGGTGTACTTTTTTCAAACGGCTCCGTCTTACAAGTAATGAAGGACATGGAAAGGCAGAAAATAGAAATCATCTTAGTTAAATTTGCCAGAGGAGAAGCCTCTGCGGAGGATCATATGGTATTTAATCAATATCTGGAACAATTAGATGATGATGCCTATGAAGATTTACTCTCTGCCTATCAGAAGCGGCTTAGCGATGCCCTGGATTATGACTTACCCGATCCATTATTACTGGCTAAAATAAAAGATAAAGCCTTCCCGGAAATCGCTAAAAGACACAAATTGAAAAGTATTTACCGATATGCAGCAGCAGCGATTGTTCTCATTAGCATGTCTGTTGGGCTATACCAGTACCGGAATTCTTTTGATGAAAGGCCGGTTACTTATGGAAACCACACCGACTATAGTATAAAAACTCCGGGTAATACAGCTGTGCTAACATTGGCTAATGGTACTGAAATTAGTCTTACCGATGCTAAAAACGGTAAAATTGCAGAGCAGTCTGGAATAAAAATCACTAAAACTTCCGATGGGCAATTGGTTTATGAAATAGAGGAGGGACAGCCTGCTAATCCTTCAAAAAAGCTTCTTGCCAGCAAGCCCGTGTTTAACCTTATTTCTACTCCTTTGGGAAGCAAATATCAGATCAACCTTCCCGATGGAACCAAAGTATGGTTGAATGCAGCTTCCAGCCTAAAATATGCACCCCAGTTTATGGGGAAAGAAAGAATAGTTACCCTAACAGGAGAAGCCTATTTTGAAGTGGCAAAACATGATGGTATGCCTTTTAAAGTAATGAGCCGTGGACAAGCAGTAGAAGTTTTGGGAACTCATTTTAACATCAATGCTTATCAAAATGAGTCGGCAGTAAAAACCACCCTGGCAGAGGGAAGTGTTCGGGTAAATGTTGATGCTGTAAATCAAAAACAACCATCCAGCAGCCAGCAAAAAATACTCGTACCTGGTGAACAGGCTATTTTAGAACATGCTGGATTGAGTGTAAAAAAAGTGGATTTGCAAGAAGTAATGGCCTGGAAAGACGGGTACTTCTCGCTTGATGAAGACCTGAAAACGATCATGAGAAAGATAGAACGCGTATACAATGTAGAAGTCGTTTATCAGGATGATATTGAAAATGTGGAACTCGGCGGGATAGTTTCTAAATCTAGAAACCTTGCTGATATCTTGAACATACTCGAATCAACAGAGAAATTTCGATTTAAAGTGGAAGGAAGGAGGATCATCGTTATGAAATAACCTTTACACCTCGAATCGTTGGACTGAATAAAACCAGGAGCGTTGGAGCGCTCCCGGTTTAAATCGTTCAGGCCCGTTCAATAATAAGATTGAGAATCAACTACTGATGAATTGCCGGCGCATTTTATTGTGACGGCTTTTGTCTTAAACCTAAACAAACCAAATGTATGAAATTTTACGATCCTAACTCGTATAGGGCGTCCTATGTCAAGGACAAGATATTACTAACCATGAAATTAACCCTGTTATTGAGTTTTACGGTGCTGCTGCAAGTCAGCGCCTCCACCTATGCTCAAAATAAAATTACGCTTTCCAGAACCAATGCATCCTTAGAGCGGGTATTAAAGGCAATTGGAAAACAAAGTGGATATGATTTGGTTTACATCTCAAATTCCATAAAAAACGCCAACCCTGTAAATATTAATGTCGATAAACTCTCTTTAGAAGAAACGCTGAAAAAAGTTTTTTTAAATCAGCCATTAGTTTATACCATTAAAAACAATATCATCACTGTCAAAGCCGGTAATGTTGTTCCTTCTTTTCCAGCACAAATGATCATCATGAATGATGCTTCCGGAAAAGTATTAGATGAGACTGAACAAGGCATTCCTGGAGCAACGGTAAAAGTAAAGCGCTCCGGACAGGGGGTCATTACAGATAGTCAGGGAAGATTCTCTCTGAAAGGGTTGTTAAATGACGACATCCTGATCATTACCTATGTTGGTTACCATACTCAGGAAGTTAAGGCGGCGAATAATCTGATGATTAAATTGGTTCCTTTTTCCAAAGAATTGGCCGGGGATGTGGTGATTGTTGGTTATGGCAAGCAAAAGAAAGCAAATGTAACTTCTTCCGTCGCCCAGGTAACCAGGGAAGAAATCAATAGCACACCAGGTGCAAGTTTACAGAATATGCTGACTGGCAAAGTGACCGGGCTAACCACCCTGCAACGAACCGGACAACCGGGAAATGATGCCGCACAGATTTATGTGAGGGGAGTGAGTACGCTTTCAGGCTTCTCCACAGCGCCATTGATCCTGGTAGATAACATCGAATATGAACTGAGTCAGTTCGCTATGATTGACCAGAATGAAATTGAAAATGTTTCCATTCTGAAAGACGCCGCTTCTACCTCCATTTATGGGATTAAAGGGGCAAATGGTGTGATTCTTGTAACCACCAGAAGAGGGAAGCTGGGTAAGCCAGTGATCAATGTCAGGTCGGAAATTGGGGCAAATCTAGCCATATCTCCATTTAAAGCGCTAGGGTCATATGATGCAGCGTTATTGCGTAATGAAGCACTGAAAAATGACAATCTTGACCCTCAGTTTACGCAGCAGGATCTGGATCTTTTTCAGTCAGGAGCTGACCCCTACGGGCATCCGGACATCAACTGGTACGATAAAGTTTTCGGGAAATCAGCGCTGCAAACAGACCATAATGTGGATATATCCGGCGGTACCGAAAAGGTGAAGTATTTTACTTCGGTTGGCTATCTGTTTCAGGATGGTTTATTCAATGATATTGAGTATAAAGGAGCAATGCCTGTTCCTGATAAATCGCCAATCAATACCAATTACTATTTTAAACGTTATAAGTTCAGGTCCAATTTAGATATTGATGCTACGCCATCCCTTAAGTTAAGCCTCGATTTAAACGGAACCTTTAGTGAAAAGAATGCGCCTGATGTTGGGAACTTAGGTTTCCAGATGACGCAATACGAATATGTGAACTCCTATGCTTACCCGGTATATAATCCTGATGGGAGCTTTGGCTTTGCCAACCCCGCGGTTTTCTCGCCAAGAGATGGGATGAACAGTGTAGCCGCGATCGTTGCCTTAAGCGGGTACAACAGAAATTTCAATAATTTCCTGAGTTCCAACTTTTCTGCGGTTCAGAAGTTAGATGCCATTACCAAAGGCCTTTCTTTGAAAGGGCTTTTTGCTTATTCAAATAACAATTCAGCCAGACGAACGCTAAGCAGAGGAGCAATCCCTTCATTTTATTACAACCCAGTAGATGGTAGCTATACCCCGAAAGACATTAATGTCTACAGGGTTTCTCCACTTAGCCTAGGCTATGCCGCAGCTGAAACAGATCTTCCAGCTAAAATTATTACTTATCAGGGGATGTTAACCTACCAGCGCACTTTTGGAAATCATGATGTTGCAGGGCTTTTACTTTATAACCGCTCCAGTAAAATTGTTGCCGCAAGGCCACCAAATAACTTCCTTGGCTATACTTTCAGAGGGACCTATAATTTTAAGGAAAAATACCTGTTTGAACTGAGTGGAGCCTATAATGGGTCCTCCAATTTTACCTCCCAAAAGCGATATACCTGGTTCCCTGCAGTCTCTGCCGGCTGGAACATTTCCAAAGAATCTTTTATGGAAAAAGCCTTGCCATTTGTAGAGATGTTTAAGTTCAGAGGATCTTATGGTTATACCGGAAGTGATGATATTGCGGGGTATCAATATGGCTATGAAAGTTTTTATAGCAATGGTCCAAACTACAATCTTGGAGAAACAGCCAATTCATTTCCTACCATATATGAAGGCAAGCTTGGAAATAATGATGTAACCTGGGCAACAGAGCGTAAAGCAAATATCGGATTGGATTTCTCTATGTTCAGTGGGAAACTGAGTGGAAGCTTTGATTACTTTGATAATTTCAGGGACAAGATTTTGATCAACCGCCGTACGGTACCTTCCTCTTTTGGTGTACCAACTTCAACTTTACCCCCGGTAAATTTGGGTGCAGTATCTAATAAAGGGTTTGAAATCGAGTTGACCCATAAATCCAAAATCGGCAACCTGGGCTATAGCATAAAGACAAATTTCAGCTATGCTAAAAATAAAATCGTCTTTATGGATGAGCCTGAGCCGGATGCTTCAAAACCATGGCAAAAGGGAACCGGCTTATCCGTAGGACTAGCTAAAAAATACATCTGGACCGGACAGTTTTATACACAAGATGAAGTGAACGATCCGGCAACACCAAAACCTTCAGGAACCATTAAAGCAGGTTGGCTAAAGTATAAGGATCTCGACGGAAATGGAATCATCAACGTCGAAGATATGGCATTTGTAGGCAATCCAAATGTCCCGAATACGGTTATAGGAACCACCATTGGCTTCGATTACAAAGGCTTTAGCATTTCCATGCTTTTCCAGTCTAACTTAAATGGCGAATCTTATACCGGTTTTGACTCTGCGGTTCCTTTCAAAACACAGTTGCAGGAATTCCACAAAGACAGATGGACCCAGGAAACTGCTACCACCGCAACATTCCCTGCTTTGACCACTACGTTTGCAGGAACTTACATGAATCCACAGGGGAATCTGTCCACTTTCTGGGCTACCAGCACCAATTTCCTGCGTCTGCGTTCTGCTGAGATCGGATATAGAGTCCCAAAAACATTTGCGGATAAATTAGGAATGAGCGCAGTTCGCATTTATGCCAACGGATACAACCTTTTTACCATCTCCGATTTTTACAAACGCTATCAGTTTGACCCTGAAGTGGCCAGTGATGTTTACGGATATGTTTATCCAACCACGCGATTAATAAACATTGGATTATCGGTAACGCTTAAATAGGACAATTATGAAAAAGATATATTATACACTTACGATAGGTATTGCCCTTATTCTGGGGCTCACAACAGGATGTAAAAAAGCAAATAGTTTCTTAGATAGTCAATCCACTAACGACCTGGATGAAGCATCGGTCTTTGCCGATAGTGCCAGAACTTCTTCTTTCCTGCTTGGGATTTATGGACGTATAGGTTTTGAATCGGATCCAGTAGAAGTAAATTCGCTCGGTGCCCCCTTCACTGCAGCAACTGACGAAGCGGAATCCCGTTGGCCAGGTGGACAAAATGTACCCATTCAAATGTTTCAAGGAAGCTTCGGAACAGGTTTTATCAATGCAAATAATCAAAACTGGACTTTTTTATATACCGGAATAAGAATGGTAAATATCTATCTTAAAAATGTAGATAACGCACCTTTATCCGCCAGTTTAAAGGCAAAGTCGAAAATGGAAGCAAGGTTCTTAAGGGCCTATTTTTATCATTTTCTGCTTAAATTTTATGGCGGTGTACAATTGGTTGGAGATCAGGTTAAAGGCCTCTCAGATGAGAATACCGATCCAAGAGCCAGTTTTGAAGCCACTGTCAATTATATTGTTTCTGAACTGGATGCAGTTGCTGCTCAGTTGCCGGAAAGAAATCAAGGTCTTGATTATGGAAGAATCACCAAAGGAGCAGCATTGGCACTTAAAGCAAGGGTGTTACTATCTGCCGCAAGTCCGCTGTTTAACGGAGGAAGCCTTTCTACTCAGGGAGATATTATTCCATTAACTGCCTACCCGAATGCTGATGCCAGCAGATGGCAGAAAGCAATGGACGCCAGCAAGGCCGTAATGGACCTGAATCAATATCAGTTGGTAGAAGACAATGTGACCAGACCTGGAAATGGTTTTTATAAAATGTTTCTGGATAGGGTGAATACCGAGGCGATTCTTCAAAGGATGAACGGGAATAATAAACTGTATGAGAGCAATTGGCTACCACCAACCAGAGGGGGGACGTTTTTAATTTATCCTTCTCAGCAGTTGGTGGATGCTTTCCCAATGAAAAACGGAAAACTCAAAGGAACACCAGGCTCAGGTTTTGATGCCACAAATCCATATGCAAACAGGGATCCTCGTCTGGACTATACGGTGATCTATAACGGAGCAATGTATTTTGATGGCCGCGTAAACGCAATGGCTCCGGTTTTTACCCATGTTGGTGCTGCACAAGATGGAATACAAGCTGCAACGGCTAATACCGCAACAAATACCGGGTATTATTGCCGCAAAATGTGTGATGAACTGGTTTATGGAAATAGTCCAGCCAACACCCAACGTTGTCAACCGCTGATTCGATATGCTGAAATTCTGTTGAACTATGCAGAAGCTGCAAATGAAAGCGGACAAACCAATATTGCCTTAGATCAGTTGATAGCCTTGCGCAAACGAGCAGGAATAGATGCAGGAGCAGACAGTCGTTATGGAATTCCATCCTCATTATCGGTAAATGAGGCCAGACTGCTAATTCAAAATGAACGATTTATTGAGCTGGCTTTCGAAGAGCATCGCTACTTCGATTTAAGAAGATGGAAGCTCGGTGCTGAATACGATGGTAAATTTCTGAAAGGAATGAGAATTACAAAAACAGGTAATACTTATACCTATGCGGAAATCAACGTAAGAACCGCCCGTTACTTCAAAGTAAACAGCTATTTATTCCCTATTCCTACTTCAGAAATTAGTATTAACAGGGAAATGAAACAAAATCCAGGATGGTAGTCCATCCGAATTTTGCTATTTATCAATCAATCTTAAACCCTAACTCATGATCTCATATTTATATCATACCATACAACGCCATAGGCAATCATTATTGCTGCAGACGGGCCTGGTTATTTTTTTAGTCAGCAACTTGAATGCGCAGGAAAAAACAGATAGCCTGAAGTTAAGACAGGTGAGCGCTGTTGCTGTTCTGGAAGGTGGAAAAGTATTCACTGCCAACCCAACGAGTTCAATTTATAATGCTTTATCAGGTAGAATGGCTGGATTGTACACCCTTCAGACGACTGGCCAACCTGGTCTTGATGCAGCAACTCCATTCCTTAGAGGAAGGGTGCCTTTGATAGTCGTGGATGGGATTCCCAGAGAGCTTACCGGGATTAATCCGGAGCAAATCGCTTCTGTAACCTTGTTGAAAGACGCTTTATCCACTGCAGTGTATGGCAATAGAGGCGCCAATGGTGTGCTGTTGATCAGTACAAAAAAAGGACAAAAAGAAGCAGGATATACCTTTGAAGCTAGCGCGCAAACGGGATTGAGTAGTAGTCTGAAAGAACGTAAAGCACTTTCTGCCGGCGACTATGCCACACTTTATAATGAAGCGCTCCGGAATGATGGTCGCCAGCCAATTTTTACGCCGGAAGCGATTGCCGGATATAAAAGCGGTGGCGATCCTTTCCTTTATCCCAATGTGAATTGGAAAGACCAGATTTTTAAAGACAATGCCCCCTTTTCCAGATTCAACCTGAACTCTGAAGGTGCCGATAAAAATGTCAATTACTTTATATCGCTGGACTACCTGAAGCAGGAAGGTCTATTGAGGCCACTTGCCCAAAACACCTATAATACCAATACAGATTATGAACGCTTTGTGTTCAGGACGAATCTGGAGATGCAGTTAACACCACGCCTAAAAGGAAGTCTTAATTTGTACTCCGGCATCGGAGATCAGAATTCACCAGGATCAACTGGCTTTGCAATTTATAACTCGATATTAAATACGCCTTCAAGTGCCTATCCTGTGTTTAATCCAGACGGATCTTTAGGAGGAAATGCCTTGTTCAGCAACAATATCTACGGCCAGTCGGTTTATAAAGGATACATGCGAACCACCAATAGTGATGGATTCGGGGATCTTAGCCTGACCAGGGAAATGGACGATGTACTGAAAGGACTATGGGTAAAAGCCAATGTATCTTTCTTTGCAAAATCAACACAGTTGATTGATCGGAGTAAGGCCTTTCAGACCTTTCAAACGCTGATCGATCCGGTTAGTGGACAAGCCATCTACCAACGCTATGGAACACAAACTTCTCAGGTAAATACTTCTGCTGTGATTTATAGAAGCCAACAGTTCTTTGCTGAAGGATCAGCAGGTTATCGCCACGATGCCAATGGAAATAAACTTGATGTGGTGATGGCTTATAATTTACAGAGTTATAGAAGTAATAGTCAGCTGCCTCAGAACTTTAACACGGGTAGAGTATCTGCAAACTATAGTATAAAAGATAAGTATATATTGGAGGCTACGGCTTCCTACAGTGGAAATAACTGGTATCAGAAAGGTAAACAATATGATTTTTACCCTGCTGCTGGATTTAGCTGGAATGTAAATAAAGAGGATTTCTTTGGTACTGATGGATTTCTGAATACCTTAAAACTGAGAACAACCTATGGTAAAGTGGGGATGATTGATCCACTTTATTACGCCTATTTGTATTCTTACATTAACACCGGAAATGTTTATTATTTCGGAACAGGCCCTTCAGCAGTACAAGGAAGTCAGGAAGTAGGCCTACCTACTTCAGTTACCGCTTCTAAATCAAATAAATTTGACGCCGGTCTGGATATGGAATTTGCCAGTAAAAGAGCTTACCTGCAAGCCGATTATTTCATCAACACCTTTTCAGATCTATTACAGGTCCGCGGACAAGCATCATCCTTGCTGGGGATTACCTATCCCCTGGAAAACCTAGGCAAATCAAAATTGTCAGGCCTGGAACTTACAGCCGGATGGAATGATAAAATTGGGGATTTTGGCTACCATCTGAGCGGTAATCTATCCCTTAACTATAGCAAGATTCTGGAAAATGATGAACCAAAAATGCCTTATAGCTGGATGTCCAGAAAAGGACAGCGAACAGAACAGCTCTATGGCTACCTGGCGGATGGTTACGTAGAAACGGCCGGTTCAGGTCCGGTTGTGGAAGGATACAAGTCTGTTCCCGGCGATATAAAATATAAGGATTTAAATAACGATGGCCTGATCAATCAATACGATGTAACTGCTATCGGAGGAAACAAACCCTTGGTCTATTATGGTTTTAGTTTGGGTTTTGATTTTAAGAATTTTGAGGTATCGGTTTTATTCCAGGGCATCACAAACCGGAATATGATGGTTACTGGTTTAGGAGAATGGGCTTTCCAGAATAATGGAACAGGAAATGCTTTTGAGCAACACCTGAACCGTTGGACAGCTGAAACCGCTACAACAGCTACTTACCCAAGACTATCAGTAGGGCCAAATATTAACAACAATGTCAGCTCTTCTTACTGGATTCAAAAAGCCAACTTTTTAAGATTGAAAAACGCCGAAATCGCGTACAAACTTGAAACTAGCTTCCTGAATAAAATTAAAGTGAAACAGGTTCGCCTGTTTGTAAATGGAGCCAACCTGCTCACTTTCTCTAAGATCAAGCGCTTTGATCCTGAAGGACTAAGTCTGGATTACCCTTTACAAAGGATGATTAACGGAGGTTTAACGGTTAAGTTTTAGTAGTTATAAACTGGAAAAAAATTATGAAAGCGACAAAAATTATAATCCTGTTATGTATGGGAATATTGGTTTCATCTTGCAAGAAATACGAAGAAGAGCCTAATGAATTGGTTAATCCGGATATCATTTACGATCAGTTTGATAAAAATGGTACTTTCGCCCAATGGGTAAGAAATGATCTTTATACCTATCTGCCGGATGGTTTCAATAGAATAGATAACGTAGTGCTGGATGCCGCAACTGACGATGCGGTAGCCTCGAGATACGGAAGTTCTATAGAATTATTGTCAAAATCCGGAATCACCGCCGGGACAAACCCAGACGATCGATGGGCCATTAGTTATGCATCCATTCGAAAAGTGAATATATTCCTGTCCAAGATAGATGTGGTGCCTTTTGATGCCGCATCGATTAAGTTCTGGAAGGCCGAAGCCCGTTTCATCAGAGCAATGAACTACTTTGAATTGCTGAAAAGATATGGTGCAGTTCCACTATTGGGAGATCAGGTGTTTGGATTGCATGATAACCTAAGCAATATTCCTAGAAATACTTTCGACGAATGTGTGCAATATATCCTGACAGAATGCGAAGCTGTTAAACCCCTTTTAAGAACAGAGCCAGTATTGGATACCTTCCTTGGAAGCATCACCAGAGGCGCAGCTTATGCTTTAAAATCAAGGTTATTGCTGTATGTGGCCAGCCCATTGAACAACCCTTCAAATGATCAGACAAAATGGCTCGCTGCGGCAAATGCAGCGAAAGACCTGATCAACCTAAATGTTTATAGCCTTACTCCAGCATTTACCAGTGCTTTTCTAAACAGGAAAAATTCAGAAGTAATTCTGGCTTATCAGAAAGGACAAAACAGAACGCTGGAAACTGCCAATGCACCGATCGGTTTTGCCGAACCAAATGCAAGTAATGGCTATGTAAATCCTTCCCAGAATCTGGTGGATGCATTCCCTATGAGCGACGGTAGGTCGATTGATGCGAGCAGTACAACAGTGCCTTATAACAGTCAGAATCCTTATGCCAATAGAGATCCAAGATTGGGATTAACCGTGTTCCATAATGGTGCAACCTGGTTAAACAGGCCTGTGGAAACATTTGATGGTGGTTTGGACAGACCAGGAGGGATGCGTTTACAAACACGAACAGGTTATTATATGCGTAAATTTCTGGGCGCTTTTGGTACTGCCACTGCCTATCAGGATCAAACGCATAACTTCCCGATTTTCAGATACGCGGAGATTTTGCTTAACTATGCCGAAGCGATTAATGAAACCGGAAATCAGGCTGAAGCATTGACCCAACTGAAGTTGATCAGAAACAGAGCAGGGATACCCTTAGGAACAGTTGTAGGTTATGCCCACGGATTAAGGACCGATCTTTCTCAGACTGAAATGCGCAAGGCGATTCAAAATGAAAGAAGGATTGAAATGGCCTTCGAAGAACAACGTTTCTGGGACATCAGACGATGGAAGATCGTTGATCAGGTAGGCAATGAAACAGTTAGAGGGATGAAGATTGTAAAACAAGGGAATACCTTTACCTATACGCCAATCGTGGTGGATCAGCTGCGGTTTATAGCGCCTAAAATGTATTTATATGCCATTCCATTGAAAGAAATACTGGCGGATCCTGCATTGACGCAGAATCCAGGTTATTAATATATACTAAGGGGGCAGCTTATCGCTGCTCCCTTTTAATGAAATCAAGAACATGAAAAAAGCAATTTTTACAGGACTGCTGACTGCCTTTACCCTGTTTTTACAAGCACAGCAAAAGCCAAATGTGGTGTTTATTCTGGCCGACGATATGGGCTATGGCGATTTGGGCGTATACGGTCAGCGGTTGATTGAAACCCCTAATATTGACCGCCTGGCAGCTGATGGAATGCGTTTCACACAATTTTATGCGGGAACATCTGTATGCGCACCTTCCAGAGCTTCCCTAATGACAGGCCTCCATACCGGACACAGCCCGATTAGAGGGAACTATGAAATTAAACCTGAAGGTCAATTGCCATTGCCTGATGCCACGTTTACCATGCCCGAAATGTTCAAAAAAGCAGGATATGTAACTGGCTGTTTTGGGAAATGGGGGATGGGATTCCCAGGTTCCGAAGGAGATCCTATAAAACAGGGAATTGATCAGTTTTATGGCTATAATTGCCAACGACAGTCCCATAATTTTTTTCCGGATCACCTTTGGGATAATGAAAAACGCGTAGAACTTAACAATACCGCAACACAACAAAATGATTACGCACCGGAAATGATTCAACAACGTGCGATGTCATTTATGGAAGCCAACCAGTCCAAACCGTTTTTTATGTACTTGTCCTATACTTTGCCACATGCGGCATTGCAATTGCCTGATGGTGATCCGTCATTAGAATACTATAAGAAAAAGTTTAATGAGCAGCCAAAGGCAGTAAAAAAAGAATGGGACGGAAAAGGGTACCAGCCGCAAGCTTATCCTCGTGCAGCTTATGCAGCAATGGTAAGCCGCCTGGATAACTATGTAGGCGCAGTAGTAGCTAAACTAAAAAAACTAGGCCTCGATAAAAATACCTTGATCGTCTTTACCAGCGATAATGGACCACATCGCGAAGGTGGAAATGATCCGGAGTTCTTTAACAGCAGTGCCGGATTTAAAGGAATCAAAAGACAATTAACAGAAGGAGGCATTAGGGAGCCAATGATTATTACCTGGCCAGGTAAGATTAAAAGAGGACAAGTATCCGATCATATTGGTGCTTTCTGGGACTTTCTACCCACTTTTTCAGCCCTCAGCGGACAACCAGGCCCCCCACAAACCGACGGCCTTTCTATCTTACCTACCTTACTTAAAAAAGGAAAACAGCAACAACACCCTTTTCTGTATTGGGAATTTCATGAAGATGGCGGCCGACAAGCAGTACGAATGGGAAAATGGAAAGCCATAAAAGAGCAGGTGATCCGGAACCCAAATGCTCAGGTTAAGTTATATGATCTTAACATAGATCCTCAGGAAACCAATGATTTATCGGCAACTTATCCGAATATCGCGAAACAAGCAGTGGAAATTATGCAAAGAGAACATGTAGAGCATAAAGATTTCCCTTTTATACCAAAAAAATAATAACGTAGGTAGGAATCGTAATGATTTTTCGTGAAATTTAAGCTCAAAACAAGAGGAAAACCTTGTATTAAAATTTTGATAGGGGCTGAATAAAGTTATATTTGAGTTTTAGTTGTTGACATAAACCAAATCATGCAAATTAATTCTATTGAAGAGTATCAAGAAACTTATAAGTTGAGCGTGGACCAACCTGAACAATTCTGGGCAGGTATCGCTGATAATTTCTTGTGGAGAAAGAAATGGGATAAAGTATTATCCTGGAACTTCTCAGAGCCAAACATCAAATGGTTCGAAGGCGCTAAGCTAAACATCACGGAAAACTGTCTTGACCGTCATTTAGCAGAAAATGGAGATAAACCAGCCATTATCTGGGAACCTAACGATCCTACAAAAGACAGTATTACCCTAAGTTATAAAATATTACATGAGCAAGTTTGCCGTTTCGCAAATGTGCTGAAGAAAAATGGTGTTAAAAAAGGCGACCGTGTGTGTATTTACATGCCAATGGTTCCTGAACTTGCCGTTGCAGTATTGGCCTGTGCCCGTATTGGTGCGGTACACTCTGTAGTTTTTGGTGGATTTTCTGCCAAATCTATTGCCGATAGGATCAATGATGCCGAATGTAAAGTAGTAATTACTGCCGATGGAGCATTCAGAGGAAACAAACAGATTCAATTGAAAGAAGTAATTGATGATGCCTTGATCGGTTGCCCGACAGTAGAAAGAGTAATCGTTCTAACACATACCAGAACACCGGTTTCCATGCTGAAAGGCCGCGACATTTGGTGGGAAGATGAAATTAAATTAGTAGATACCAATTGTCCGGCAGAAGAAATGGACGCCGAAGACTTGTTATTTATCTTATATACATCCGGTTCTACTGGTAAGCCAAAAGGGGTAGTACATACCATTGGCGGCTATATGGTGTATGCAGGCTATACTTTCTCTAACGTATTCAATTACCAGAAAGATGAAGTATTCTTCTGTACTGCTGATATCGGCTGGATTACCGGTCACTCTTATATCGTGTATGGCCCACTTTCTCAGGGAGCAACTACATTGATGTTCGAAGGTATTCCTACTTATCCTGATGCTTCAAGAATGTGGCAGGTAGTAGAAAAACATAAAGTAAATATCTTGTATACTGCGCCAACGGCAATTCGTTCTCTAATGAGTTTCGGATTAGAGCCTTTAAATGGCATCGATATGAGTTCTCTTCGCGTGTTAGGCTCCGTTGGAGAACCGATAAATGAAGAAGCATGGCACTGGTTTGATGAAAACATCGGAAAAGGAGAATGCCCAATCGTTGATACCTGGTGGCAAACAGAAACCGGTGGAATCATGATTTCTCCAATTGCTTTCGTAACGCCAACAAAACCAAGTTTCGCAACCTTACCTTTACCGGGGATTCAACCAATTCTGGTTGATGAAAAAGGGGTAGAAATTGAAGGTAATGGTGTAAATGGTAACCTTTGTATCAAATTCCCATGGCCAGGAATGCTGCGCACCACTTATGGCGATCATGAGCGTTGCAAGCTAACCTATTTCTCTACTTACGAAAACCTTTACTTTACTGGTGATGGTTGCTTAAGAGATGAAGATGGTTATTATAGAATCACCGGAAGGGTAGATGATGTAATCAATGTATCTGGTCACCGTATCGGTACTGCGGAGGTTGAAAATGCCATTAACATGCACGCAGGTGTAGTGGAAAGTGCAGTAGTAGGTTTCCCGCATGAGGTAAAAGGACAAGGTATTTATGCTTTCGTAATTTTCCCGAACATCCATAACGATGCTGACCTTACCCGCAAGGATATCCTGCAAACGGTAACTCGTGTAATTGGTGCGATCGCTAAACCGGATAAAATTCTTTTTGTAAGCGGATTACCTAAAACACGTTCAGGTAAAATCATGAGACGTATTTTAAGGAAAATCGCCGAAGGCGACATCAGCAATCTTGGTGACATCAGTACGCTGTTGGATCCAGCAGTTGTTGAAGAAATCATTGAGAAGTCTAAGAAATAGAAACCTTATAATTGCATCATACAAAAAGGCAGCTTTAGTAAAATACTAAAGCTGCCTTTTCTTTTAGCATCAAAATGAGTTCCTGTTTTTAGGAATTTGCTTACTGTGTAGAGGAAATACCGAATGATAATTTATCGATCTCCTTTACTTTAAAATGTTTCTTATACCAATCATTCAGCTCTTCTGTTTTGAACTTCTGCGCACTGTTCACACCCTTGATCAGTTTTTTTCCGGAAGCACTTCCATTTACGCCATCTCTAGCCTCATATAAAATGTAATCCACTACGATCTTATCCTGAGGTTTAGGGCCTTTAAAGGACAGGATCTTTCCATCCTTGCCAATAATGAAAGGAACCAGCGTGGAGCCTTCCAATGCATTTAGAAATGGATTGGAAATGTCGTTTTTAACTAAATAGTAGGAAGCTGTACCAGGATGTTTTTTTACAAAATCAAGCCATGATTTTTCATCTGTTCCAATAAATAAATCTGCAAAAACCACATCTGGATAGGCACTAAAGCGGGCCATCAGCTCTTTGTAATTCTTATCATTCGGTGGACGATTAGTAGTATCAGCCCAGGTATATAAATAAACAGTTTTTCCGGCTAGTAAATCCGCATAGGAATGCACCTTCCCATTTTTATCCTTTAACTGGAAATCTGAGACATTCATGTCGCTATGGTCGTCATATTTTTTGACCATTTTCTTAGCGATGCCTTTAATCATCATCGTACAGGATGATTGAGAAAGAAAGGCAGTAAATAATAATAAGTAGAGTAGTTTTTTCATCGGGTTCTGGTTAGTTTCAGGATTTTAATCTTAAGCTGAAGCTCATCCATTTTCCAGGAAAGCTTCCTATTAAAGATGATCAAAAGGGCCAAAACGTTACAGAAAATCAAACAAATAGTTTCAACAGCTGTTCTTTAGGTATCTATTTATTGTTAATCATTTAAAAAAGAAACTATGGATAAGTTGGAATTAAAAGGAAAATGGAATGAGATTAAAGGAAAAGTAAAACAAGCTTATGCCGATTTAACCGACGACGATTTGAAGTACGAAGAAGGTAAAGAAGATGAAATGTATGGTAAATTACAGCAGAAAACAGGAAAGACCCGTGATGAACTGGTGACCTGGATAAAGTCGCTATAGACATCATTAATTATAATTTAAAAAGGCGGATGACCATGGTCATCCGCCTTTTTAAATTAGAGAAAAACCTGATGCCTTTAGGAAAGGCTATTGGATCAGGTAAATTCAGGAATGGTTAATAACCAAAAATCTGTTCTAATGTCAACTTGTTGAACGTTCCGAATTTCTCCATATCTTCTAATTTCACCTTCTTATCAGAAGCAACGATACAGTAATTGTATGGCTTATTAGCCACACGTGCTGTATGGAAAGCTTTGATATCAGTAAATGTCAATGGTTTCAATTCATTGTATTCGTCAATTCTACCATCATGGTCGATACCTAGTTTTTTATTCGCAAAATAGGCTGCAATAATGCCATCCTTTGTGATTCTACTGGTTTCAATAGCATTCATAGCATTTGATTTCGAGGCTTCAAAAGATTTCTCTGATTCAGGAAGTTCATTTAACAACTCATTCATTCCTTTTACCGCATCATTCATTTTATCTGCCTGACTACCTACATAAGCAACCATCGCATATTGTTTGTCGTCGCGATCAGGGGCAGAGAAAACTGCGAAAGTCGAATAAGCCAAAGCTTTAGATTCTCTGATCGTCTGGAACACAATAGATCCCATACCACCACCAAAATAGCTATTGAAAAGGGTCACTTTACCTGCAAGATCTGCCTCATATTTACCGGCATTTCTTACCCAGCGAACCTCAGATTGTACCATGTCGTAATTCGCAAAATAAACCTGATTACCCGCATTATTAGTATAAACGAACTTTTTCGCCGATGGAGTAGCAACGAATGCTGCTGGCAACTGGTGTAACTTACTGATGTTTGTGCTGAAAGTATTCAGGTTCTCCGGACCATAATAAGTGATCGTATGCTGATAGTTTCTCAGGTTGTGTAAAATAGACAATAAATCAGCTGAGGTCATATTATTTACCTCCTGATTCGTCAAAGTAAAGTTGGTAGGATTCGTTGCACCAAATTGTGCATAGCTCATTAAACCACCTAAAATTGCCGCTTTATTTAACTTATTGTTTTCTCTTGATTTAAGGATTCTACTTTTCAATTCCGTTAAAGCTTGCTCATTGGCCTTACAATTGGTTAAAATGTGTTCCACTAAACTCACAGCTTTATCAAAATTCTCCTGTAAACCACTGATGTTAATAGTGGCAACTTCGTTGCTCACATTAAAAGTGTAATTACAAGCAATGTTATAGAATTCCTTGCTGATTTGTTCAGCACTATATTTATCTGTAGCTAAGAATGAAAGATATTGAGCTGCATAAGGCATCAATTGATTGTTATATGCACCCATATCAAAGCGATAGGACATACGGAAAATGCTATTTTCTTTATTCTCTACGCTGATCACTTCTGCAATACCTGCTTTACCGAAATTAAGATCCTTTTGGAAATCCAGGAATTTAGGCGCAATAGCTGCAGAGGGCACTGCTAATAAATTTTTAGCAAATGGAGAAGTCTCTGTGGCATTGGTTTGTACCGGAGTAATGGCCGGTTTTTCCACCTTAGCAATACTCTTATCTTCTCCTTTATGTTTGTAAGTCACCACATAGTTATCTTTGAAAAACTGATTAGCAAAGTCAATTACTTGTTTTTTAGTGATTTTTGCCATCGCATCCTGTCCGTTTAGAGACTTGTCCCATTTAGTCGCACGGTTTAGGATAAACTCATTTGTAACGGCTTCCACACGGAAACCATTGTCATCAAATGATTGCAATAAGCTCAGTTTTTGATTCGCAACAGTTGCTTTAATCAGGCTTTCATCGAATTCTCCTTTTTTAAGGATATTCAATTGATCCAATAACAATTGTTTGGCCTGCTCTAAAGTCTGCCCTTGTTTAGGCTGTGCGGTTAGGAAGAAAATACCATAATCTTTCATCTGTTGATAACCTGCAGATGCACGAAGAACTTTTTGTTGTTTATTTAAGTTGATGTCTAATAAACCTGCTTTACCATTAGAAAGAATGCTGGAAATCAAGTCTAGCAACATGCTTTGTTGCGTATTTTCTGCAAAACCTCTGTAAGATAACCTCACACTCTCCGCACTCGGACCATAAATGTCCAGTTTCTGGATTTTAGTTAATGGCTTTTCTGGAGCTGGTTGATACAATTCTACCGGTTTAGCTTTCATGAAAGAAAAAGCCTGATCAACTTTTTTGATCATCTCATCCGGGTTGAAATCTCCCGCCATGGCGATGGCCATATTATTTGGTACGTAATATTTATTATAATACTTTCTGATTTCTACCAAAGAAGGATTCTTTAAGTGTTCTACCGTACCAATTGTGGTCTGCTGACCATAATTATGCGTTGGGAACAACAACTCTGCAGTTTTCTCATTGATCTTCCAGGAATCATCATCTAAACCTCTGTTTTTCTCCTCATAAACTGCTTCCAGTTCGGTATGGAAAATACGGAAAATAGGGTTGCGGAAGCGCTCAGCTTGTAAAGCAAGGAATTTATCCGTCGCATTTGAAGGGAAATCCTCATTGTAAACTGTTTCTTCATACCAGGTATGTGCATTGGTAGATTGCCCACCAATTGCTTTCATCATCTTATCGTATTCATTTGCGATAGAATAATTGGAAGCTTCACCGGAAGTTTTATCAATCTGTGCATAGATTGCTTTACGCTTAGCCGGATCTGTAGTTTTGTTGTATTGCTCATAAAGCGCATCAATCTTATCCAATAATGGCTTTTCTTTTGCGAAATTCAAGGTGCCAAACTTATCGGTTCCTTTAAATAATAAATGCTCCAGGTAATGTGCTAATCCAGTTGCAGAACGAGGGTCGGTATTACTCCCAGCGCGTACACTCATACGGAATTCAATAGTTGGTTCTTTTGTATTTGGAGACAAAATCACAGTTAAACCATTTTTTAAGGTATAAAAACGTGATTTTGTCGGGTCATTGGTCACATACTTATAAGTATATCCACCCGAACTGGCTGTTTTCCACTGGAAACCGGATTGAGCCATTATACTCGATCCTGCAATTAAGAAGCAGACGAATAGTAGTAGTTTTTTTTTCATATTTAAATAAGTTATAATTCAAATATAGTTGGAATTAGATTAATCCTTAACATTCTATCTAATTCTCGTATTTTTGTACACATGAAGAAGCAAAATTCAAAACCTAACATATTAGTAGTAAATGACGATGGAATCACAGCACCGGGAATTAAGAACCTGATTGAAGTGATGAGAGAGCTGGGGAATGTGGTGGTAGTTGCACCAGATGGTCCGCAATCTGGAATGGGACATGCCATTACCATCGGAAAACCACTGCGTTTTGATCGCGTTGATCTTTATGAAGGCGTAGAAATGTACAAGTGTTCAGGAACTCCTGTAGACTGTGTAAAGCTGGCGGTAAATAAGATCTTTAAAGGTCAGAAACCGGATTTATGTGTGTCGGGGATTAACCATGGTTTGAACAACTCCATCAATGTGATCTATTCAGGAACAATGTCTGCTGCGGTAGAAGGCGCGATTGAAGGAATTCCTTCTATTGGGTTTTCTTTAGATGACTTTTCGGAAGGTGCCGACTTCAGTCACTGTAAGAAATTTATTAAAGTCATCTCTGAAGAAGTATTGAAAAACGGATTGCCACTGGCAACCTTACTCAATGTAAACTTCCCAAAAGGACCGGAATTAAAAGGAATAAAAATCTGCCGTCAGGCAAATGCAAAATGGGCAGAAGATTTCGACGAGCGTAAAGATCCTTACCAACGTCCTTATTACTGGTTAACCGGTGTGTTCCAGAATAACGATAAAGGAGAAGATACTGATGTATGGGCATTGGAACATGGTTTCGTATCCGTTGTCCCTGTACAATTCGATTTAACGGCACACCATGCCATCCCTGTATTGAACAGCTGGACATTTGATGTTTAGAAGAGTTAAAGATTCGGTATTTATAGGACTGGGAGTCGGTATTCTGGCTCCCGGTATTCTTGGTAGCATTTCCTGGTACCTCATGCAGCGTTATGCTTTTTTGGCCAAGGCGGATCTATTACTCATCGCCTCTATTGCCGTTAATGCTTTATTACTCCAATACTTTTTTAAACTTAACAAGGAAAATACCGGTAGGGGTATCATCAGTGCGACCTTCCTTTGGGCATTCCTTTTCTTTTTCTATAAAATCAACCAATAATGAGATACTATTTAGTAGCTGGAGAAGCCTCCGGAGATTTACACGGCGCCAACTTAATGAAAGCCTTAAAAGCCGAAGATTCAGCTGCGGAGTTTCGCTATTATGGGGGTGATAAAATGAAAGCAGAAGGAGGAGAGTTGAAAAAACATTATGCAGAAATGGCCTTTATGGGCTTTACTGAGGTGTTGATGAACTTAAGAACCATTTTCAGGAATATGAAAGCCTGTAAAGCGGATGTATTGGCTTACCAACCAGATGTATTGATTCTGATCGATTTCCCAGGTTTTAACCTGAAAATTGCTGAGTTTGCGAAAGAAAATGGCATTAAGGTCGCTTATTATATCTCTCCTAAAGTATGGGCATGGAACCAGAAAAGGGTGTTGAAAATCAAAAAGATTGTAGATAAACTATTCTGTATCCTTCCTTTTGAAGTCGATTTCTACAAAGAATGGGGCATGGAAGTGGATTATGTGGGCAATCCTTTACTGGATGAAATTGCACAGTTCAAACCAGATCCGGACTTTAAAACAAAATACCAGCTCCATAAAGATATTATCGCCTTATTGCCAGGCAGCAGGAAACAGGAAATCGAAAGATTACTTCCTGATATGTTAAGTGTAACCAGCGCTTTTCCTGATCAGCAGTTTGTAGTGGCTGCAGCACCTAGTTTTGAGGCCGCCTATTACCAGCAATTTATAAATACCGCTAATGTGACCCTTGTTTTCGGACAAACCTATCAGTTGCTTCATGTGGCCAAAGCAGCCATCGTAGCCTCCGGTACAGCAACCCTGGAAACGGCTTTATTTCATGTACCACAGGTAGTCGTATACCGTGGAGGGAAAATCTCAGTCGCCATTGCCCGTATGCTCGTTAAAATCCGCTTTATCTCCCTGGTAAACCTGATTATGGACCGAAAAGTAGTCACCGAATTAATCCAGGAAGACTGTAACACCCAACAAATCACAAGTAATGTAAAAGGCTTGCTCGAAGGGGAGGTTAGAACGACCATGTTGGCCGATTACGCAGAATTATCAGCGAAAATGGGAACAGCAGGTGCTTCCGAACGTACTGCAAAACTCATTATTTCCTACTTAAAAGGGCGTTAAACACCTCAAAAACCTGATTTACATTTAGTTTCACATATTATTTGATATTTAGGAATTATTCTTTATCATTGATTTAGTAAAACGTATTAGTACATTACTATGCTTTTAATAAAACGATCATTAACCAAAATATAACCAAATATGAATGATTCTACTTTTATTGCAGTTCCCGCCGATTATTATTTAAAACGTATTAGCTCAACTTTTTAGCGGAAATCCCACAATTATTAAATTGAATTGATCCCTTTTATCCAAGGGAACCTGATTTCAACATCGGGGAGGGAATCCTATGCTTTTTTAATAAAACGAATTACTAAAACCAAATAGATCAGATTGTTTCAATAAACCAATGTGTATGAATAAATAAGCTAACTAAAAAAAAATGCTAAATCGTTAAAATGATTTGGTTCCCTTCATCCATAAAATGCTTCGGCACTGGAATTTGCATATAGGGAATGCGAAACAACCAAATAACCAACCTAAATATAAATACTAATGAAGATTAAAAACTTAGTTTTTGCAGGGCTTCCTTTGCTCTGTTTAACGGGGATACAAGCGCATGCTACATCAGCAGAGTTCATGATAAGAGCAGCAAAATCCCACTCTACTTTTTTGTTTCCGACCAACACTGCGCAGAAAATATTAATCACCGGAATAGTAGTAGATGAAAATTCTCAGCCTATTCCTGGTGTAGGAGTTAAATCGTCAAAAAATAAATCCACAGTAACTGATGCTTCTGGTAGATTCAGCATTGAAGTAGAAAATGCAACAGATAAACTAACATTCAGCTATATCGGCTATGAGAGCCAAACACGTGAAGCAGGATCTGGTGCCAGCCCAATACAAATAAAACTGAAACCAGCATCTGGAGTAGATCTGGATGATGTAGTTGTAGTAGGATATGGTACAAGAAAAAAATCTGATTTAACAGGTGCAGTAGGTTCTGTAAAAGAAGCACAGCTGAAAGAACGTCCGGCAGCATCACTTAACCAGGCGCTTGCTGGCCGCCTTCCAGGCGTACAGGTGAACTCGAATTCGGGTCGCCCTGGTGGACAAACGAATATCCGTATTCGTGGATTCAGTTCCATCAAAACCACAAACAATCCTTTATATGTAGTGGATGGAGTAATCCTTCCAGTAGGCTCACAAACGCAAAGCAGTAATGCGATCGACTTCCTGAATCCTGGAGATATCGCTTCTGTTGAGGTATTAAAAGATGCTTCTTCAGTCGCTATTTACGGTGCCAGAGGAGCCAATGGTGTAATTATGATCACGACTAAAAAAGGTACGAATACTGGTAGCAGGATCAGCTACGACGTAGATTTTAGTGTCCCTACCATCGGACCCAAACGCGTGAAAATGCTAAATGCTCAGGAGTTTATTGATGTAGAGAATTTAGCCTATGATAATGCTAAAATATATGATCCGGTAGGATGGGCAGAGAATAAATATGAAGACCCAAGAATAAAAAGGAAATCACTGCCACTGCTTTTTGATGGCAATGGAAAACCTTTGTATGATACCGACTGGTTTAAAGAAGCGACTCAAAATAAGCTTTCACAAAATCATCAGCTTGGATTTACAGGTGGAAATGCGGAAAATAGCTATGGCTTATTCCTGAATTACAGAGATGACAACGGATTGCTGAAAAACTCTTATCTGAAACGTTATTCAGGAAGGTTTGTGATGGATAGCCAGATGAAAAAATGGTTAAAAGTAGGAGGTAGTTTAAACTATACCAATCAAACAGAAAACCTGGTAGATATCGGTACAGGTGGATTGAACTCAGTAAGGATGATCACGGAAAGTTTACCTTTCCTACCTATTAAATATCCTGATGGTTCATGGGCAGATAACGTGAATTACCCGGGTGCAGAAGGTGGTTCCAATCCTGTGCATATCCTGACAGATCGTAAATACCTTTTACAAACCCAGAATGTGTTAGGTAATACCTATGCGAATATGAACCTTGCAGAAGGATTAGAATTCCGTTCGGTATTAGGCGCAAACATAGTGACACGTGGCCGTTCAGAATTCAATGGACGTAGCCTTTACGGTATCGCTTATGACCAGAAAGGTACTGCCGTTTTAGACAATAACAGAGAGACTTATTGGTCATTTGAAAATTACCTGACCTATAACAAACGTTTTTCTAAAGACCATGCAATTACTGCATTATTAGGTTTGTCATGGCAGGAAACGAATATCTTTGGCTTTAGTGCAAGTGGAGAGAATTTCTCTACCGACTATTTACAGTACAATAATCTTGGTGCTGCGAGTAAGCCTAATCCTGGAACATCAAGAGCAGAACGCTTTTCATTCAACTCTTACTTCGGACGTTTAAACTATAGCTACAAAGATAAGTACCTGTTTACAGCTACTGGTCGTGCGGATGCTTCCTCTAAATTTGGAGCAAATAATAAATATTCCATCTTCCCTTCTGCAGCTGTGGCATGGAAAGTTTCTGAGGAAAATTTCATTAAAGAAAGCAATGTGGTTTCTAATTTAAAACTGCGTGCCAGTTATGGTGTAACTGGTAACTCGGAAATTCCTAGTTATTTATCATTAGGAGTATTAGGTACGGGTTATGCAGCCATTATTAACGATACCAGAGTAGGTGGTGTAGGTACAAATCGCCTGGCCAACCCGAACTTGAAATGGGAAAAAACAGCCCAATCAGATCTAGGTGTAGAATTAGGATTGTTTAACAACAGAATTAGCATGGAAGCCGATCTTTACTACCGTAAAACCACGGATATGCTCCTGGATGCACCGGTACCATTAAGTAGCGGCTATGGAGCAATTACCAGAAATGTTGGTAGCATGGAGAACAAAGGTCTGGAGTTTGCCATCAATACCATCAACGTTAGCACGGATGATTTTACCTGGAATACTAGCTTTAATATCTCTATGAACAGAAATAAAGTGCTTTCATTGGCTACACCAGCAGATATCTTTGGCGTAGGAAATCCTGGATTTACTAATGAAACAGGGATTATCCGTGTAGGTCAGCCAGTAGGTTCTTTCTGGGGTCTAACCCGCCTGGGTACATGGAGTGAAAGTGAGCGTGTCGAAGCAGCAAAATATAATTATAGAGCTGGTAAGCCAATCCTTCCTGGAGATATTAAATACCTGGATAAAAATGGCGATTACCAGATCAATGATGACGATCGTGGAATCATCGGTAATGGTAGTCCTAAAGCATGGGGTTCTTTCTCCAACACTTTTAAATATAAAAGCTTAGACCTGACCATCGAACTTCAATATTCTGCAGGAAATGATGTATTGGATATGACCAAGCACTCTGCAGAAGATCGCGTTGGAATTGCCAACAGTTATTCTACAGTGTTAAACGCATGGACACCTCAAAACCAAAATACTCCAATCGCAGCAATTCGTGATACTAGAGCAGGTTATGTAACCAATGTGGATAGCCACTGGGTAGAAGATGGTTCATTTATTCGCGGTAGAAACCTTTTATTGGGCTATACTTTCGGAGAAGGCATCACCAAAAAATTGAAAATAAGCAGAATGAGGGTTTATGGTAGTGTGCAAAACTTCTTCCTGGCCACTAAATTCTCTGGAAATGATCCGGAAGTAACCACGTATTCCAATGCTTTTGCACAGGGACAAACGTTCTTCGATTATCCTAAGCCAACCACTTTTATGCTGGGCTTAAATGTGAGTTTATAGTTGTAAAAATTGTCAATACTAATTAAGAAATCATGAAATTAAATATAAAATCTTCAAGTAAAATCCTCCTGATTGCGATGGTCGTATTTGGAACAGGATGTAAAAAATTCCTGGAAGAAAAAGATCTTTCAAACCTGGAGCCAAGTACCTATTATACCATTCCTGAACATGCCGAAGCTTCTATTGCTGCGGGATATGCACAGACACGTTTTATTGGGAATGGTGCAGGTATTTTTGCAGCCAATTTCTCTATGCTGGAATTGGTAACAGGTACTGCAAAGACAGAAACCGGACAAAATTCAGACTTGAATAACCTTGCTGGTTTATCCTTTACAGGAGAAAACCTATTGATCAGAAACTGGTGGGCAGGCTTATACAATGTGATTGCACAAACCAACCTAACCTTACAGAAGGTGCCTGGAATTAACCCAATGAATGAAGCCAGGAAAAAACAAGTACTAGGCGAAGCTAGATTTCTACGCGCATGGGCTTACTTCTATCTGGTAAGGTTATATGGAGATGTGCCTTTGATTCTATTGCCTCAAACTATTGAGTCAAGCGATTTCTATCCTACAAGAACAGGTACAGAAGCCGTTTATGCGCAAATTGTAGAAGATTTAACCGTTGCCGAAGCAGCAGGATTACCTTGGCAACAGGCAAATGGAACAGCAAGTAAAGGTGCTGCAAAAGCATTACTTTCTAAAGTTTATTTAACGATGGCTGGATTCCCTCTAAATAAAGGTGCCGCTTATTATAAACTGGCCGCTGATAAATCACTGGAAGTAATTACTGATGGTGGTTTCGGTTTGTTCGATACTTATGGAGAACTTCATAGTCTGGATACAGAGAACAAAAAAGAACACATGTTCGAAATTCAGTACCTGGCTTCAGTGTCGACAAATCCAATGCAACAGTTGTTATTACCGAACTTTAAAAATGTTTCTGCCTATAGTGATGAGGTAGGAAGTACGGTGCCAACTACTAATTTCTATAACTCTTATGAGGCTGGAGATTTAAGAGCAAAAGATAGAGAAGGATTTTTCTATACTTCTTATTATAATGGTGGTGATGGTGCCTTGAAACCATTAAATGCACCCTACATCTTTAAGCATTTTGATGTGATTGCTAATGGAACTTTTGGTCGTGTTGGTACAGCTCAAAGTAGTTTAAACTGGCCACAAATCCGTTATGCAGAAGTTTTATTAACGTATGCCGAAGCACAAAATCGTGCGGATGGAAGTCCTAATCAAGCGGCTTATGACGCTGTAAATGCCATCAGAAAACGTGCTTTATTAACGCCTCTTTCTGGCCTGGGACAAGCGCAGTTTGAAGAGTCAGTATGGCGTGAACGCTGGCATGAGCTATGCTACGAAGGCATTACCTGGTTCGATATGGTGCGCTTAAGAAAAGTGTACAATGAAACGAACAATGGTTTTAATAATTTCGTAGGACATGCTTTTGTGGCAACACCTAATGTGGTTTTGAAAGAAAAACATTTGTTGTTCCCAATCCCATCAGTGGATTATAAAAACAACCCTAACCTGAGACCTCAGAATCCAGGTTACTAATCGATTCAAACAATAAAAAAAACAGGCTGCCTTTTAAAAGGTAGCCTGTTTTTTTTATTGTTTTTTTGAAGAATTTATAGTTTATTTTTCTTTTCAACAGCTCTTAACATGCTGTCAAGGGTGTTGCGATCTAATACGGTTCCTTTTGCAACCACTGCATATATTTTTTGAGTAGCACTGATGTTTTGCAAAGGATTTTCATTCAGCAAAAGAAGATCTGCCTTTTTTCCTTTTTGAAGACTTCCATAGGCGGTCTTGTTGAGGAATGCAGGGGAGTTGATCACTGAGGCTTGCAATGCCTGCAATGGCGTTAAACCATATTTCACCATCAATTCCAGTTCTTTATGCAAACCAATGCCCGGATAGGTATAAGAATTCAGGTAACCCGCATCTGTTCCAGCCATAATTTTCACCCCTGCTTTCTGTAAAAGAGGCAGTGTTTGTACGGTTTTTTCAAATAGCTGATGTCTGAATGCTATAGCTTCAGCATTGTCCTGTTCTACTCTTTTCACACGCCCTACATACGTTTGCTGTAAGCCCTTACCAATGTATTTTAGGTAATCGTCATTTTTATGATTATCCTGTTCAAAATAAGTAAGAATATAACTTAGTGATAGGGTAGGAGTAAAATACATCCCATGCTTCGCCATGTTTTTATAGGTTGCTAAAGCTGCCTTTTCATCAAAAGTATCCATCACCTTTTGGTTGAACGCTTTTCCTTTTAGCTTGCCTTCGGCTACTTCTTTTGAAATTTCCTGCTCTACTTTAGAACCTGCTTTTAGCGCATAACCAAGGTGTTCTACTGAGCTTAACCCTGCTGCGGCAATTTGTTCCATGGTAATGGCATTTGGAATATGTGCGGATACCTTAAACCCTGCTTTTCGAGCAAGACGGATGCTTTTTAAAAATAGCGGCGGACTTAAGGTATTGTCTGTGATTTTTACAAAATCCACTTTCATTTTTTTCAAGGAATCCAGAGCAGCCAGGATTTCTTTAGTATTTCCTACTTCTATATCGCCAATCCAGCTGGAATTATAGCCTTCCAGCTTGGGGCCAGAAGTCAGGATGGTTGGCCCTTGCAGCTTTCCTTGTGCAATTTCATCTCTCCATAGCAATACACTCGGACTAATGTCTGCGGCTGCATCACGGATCGTAGTAATGCCATGAGCAAGGTATAATGGCAATAGGTTTTTATTCTCTTCAATCAGTTCAGTTCCACCACCAAAATGCATATGGTTGTCCCAAAGACCAGGCATGACAAATTTCCCGGTGGCATCCAGTACTTGTGGAGCCGAATATTTAGACAATTGACTTTCCGGGAATACGGCGGTAATCATCCCATCTTTTATCGCTATCCCTTGTTTTGGAATGAGCTTTCCCGTTTTGATGTCAATAATTGTAGCAGATTTGATTAATAAATCGGCTGTTATTTTTTGTGCAAAGGTGACCTGGGCGAAAACTAAGCCCAAAACGATCAGTTGTAATTTTTTCATGTGTTATTTTTTTGATGCTGCTTTTTCCAATACGTTCACAATCTCTTTAAAGTTTCTGTTTCTGGCATGTGCTAAAGAGGTAACGCCATCTTTGTCTTTAATGGCAATATTGGCACCAGCATCCACCAATAGTTGGATGATTTTTACTTGTTTTGGTCCACCATCACCTAAAATAACGGCTTCTAACAATGCAGTCCAGCCGAGGCGATTGATATGGTCAATAGGGTAAGTTTTATCCTTTAACAGCTCTTCCACAACGGCCACATGGCCTTTCTCGCAAGCAGGAATTAAAGCGGTTCCATTGTACCTATTGAAAACCCGATAATCGGCTCCGGCCTTTAAACACAACTTAACGATATCCAGATATCCGGAAGCGCCAGCGTATAAAAAAGGACTGTTCAACATATTATCCTGAGCATTTACATTGGCTCCGGCAGCAATTAATAGGCTAACCATAGGCATCTGATTAAGGTAGGTTGCCGCCATCAATGGCGTCTCGCCTTTTTTGTTTTTCAGCTCCAGATTTGGTTTCTTAGAAAGCCATAGCTCTAATTCCGGAAGGTTTTGTTTGGCAATAATCTGGAAGATCTCATTTGTAGGTTCGGTCATAGTTTTATCCTGGGAACAGGCGGTTAAAGTGTTTAAGCTGAGAAACAGCGAACACAGCAGTAAAATCATGCGATATTTCATACACAAATTTATCTTTCCAAAAAGAAATGGAGTAGGACAGGTTAGCACATCAAGGGTACTAATTATTCATTTTTCGGAATTCCTGAGGAGAAGTGTCGGTATATTTCTTGAAAAATCTCGAAAAATAGGAAGAATCATTAAAGCCAAGGGTATAGGCAATTTCTTTAATATCCAGTTGTGTTAAGCTGAGCAGCCTTTTTGCTTCCAGTAAAATGCGGTCTCTGATGAAATCACCAGCAGTAATTCCTGCTTTCTTACGACATACCTGATTCAGGTAATTTGCGGTCACGCTCATTTCATTGGCATAAAATCCAACTTCACTGTGTTCTGTGTAATGTTTTTCTAATAAAGCCAGGAAATTGTTGATAATGCGGTGATCAGGAGCGTATTCATGTACATCGAAATTATCAGAATACCATCTTTTTAGCAGTAAAAGTATGACCTGTAGTCTGGTTTGAATCAAGTCAATATGGAGGTCGTCTGCAATTTTCTCTTCCTTTTCTATTTGTTTCAACTCCAGAATTAAAGCCTGATATTGTTCCGTTTTAAGTGGGAGATAAGGTGCCGCCGATAAATTAAAATAGGGAAACCGCTGACTTCCGGATAACAAAAACTTCATGGAAAACATGATTTGATACCCTGAAGTATTTGGCGAAAGATCCCATTGATGGGCTTGTCCCGGAGCAAGGAAAAATAGCATCTGATCCTTTACCTCATGTTCTCTAAAATCTATGGTATGAGAACCACTTCCTTTTTCAATCAATAAGATCATATAGAAATCATGCTTATGCGCATGAGGAATAACAGTCTGATTGATCGGTTGGTGGTGGACAAGCTTAAAATCCTCCTTGGTATAGGGAAGGTTGAAAATTTGTTCAATGCCTACAGTTGGTAATAGCATTTTAAGGGCCAATGAATGGGATCAGGCAATTTAAAGATATAAATAATTGTAATATGCTTTAGAATTTTGCCAAACTATCTTTTTTTTATTCATTTTAAGAGCTCAATGACCTTGAGCTATTGCTTCAGGAATGTGGTCATTATAGGTTCAGGGAGAACCAGAGGCTAAGGAATTCGAAATTTAAATGAGCATCTCCTCTGGCTCAATAAACGCAGGAGGAGATGCTCTGAATCAGAATCCTAAATATTAATCACAATTGTAGGTAAACTTGAATTCTTCCTGGTATGGTGTTTCAACAGGGATTGAAGTCTGTGAAAGCTTTAAGCTGGTTACATTTTCTTTCGCATCTTTTTGGTAAGTAAACTGTATTGTGAAAGTTCTGTTATACTGAGGCATAGGAATGTAGTTTTCTACCGTTACAATTTGGGTAGGTAAATTTTTGGACCTTTTGCCCATGAAAGCAGTTAGGTCATCCATATCGTCAGGTATTACAACGGCATGTACTTTAGAAGAAACGACATCATTGTTAAGGAATTCGTTTGAGTAAGTGATAGTAGATGTATTTGTAAATTCTACCCCTGAAACACCTACTGTTTGATTCACAACTTTTGTTAGATTCCCATTAGTATAAGTGTAGGTTTTGGTATTAACAGTTTTGTCCTCTGGGTCAGTTTCCTTTGCCTCTGATAAAAATCCTTCTGCATTATAGCTGAAAAGAATTGTGGAACTCTGAGAAGCTTCGGTAATACTCACTACTCTTCCTTGTGCGTCAAGTTTATAAGTTAATTCTTCTGTTTCTTTTTCGCCATCTTCCAGGTGTTCGCTGTATTTTATGATTTTATCCTTAGCATAGCTGAAAGTTTGAAAATCCGTTGATTTCTCTATGGCAAAATCTATTCTGGTAACATTCTTATTTTGATCATAAGTGTAAAATCTCTTGTCTTCTGAGTTTCCGTTATTAGGAACGATATTTTCAATGGTTTTTACGGTACATCCTTTTACAATTGGTTCTTCAGGTGTAGGTTCATTTTTACTTTTTGAGCAGGAAGCAATGGTCAATACTCCGACCGCAGAAAGCATTAATAGTACTTTTTTCATGTGTTTGTTTTGTGATTTTTTAATCGAATGTCCCTATTCGATTAGTTTTAAGTTAAATTAGCTAAGGACATAAAGAAATCTGAAAAAATTCTATTCTATGCCAAGGATCGTAAAGCTAAGCTTTAACTCTTTGTGGCAGTCAAGTTTCTTTATTGCAGGGATTCTAGCTAATGTTGTGTGTATTGTAATTAAATATTTGGTATTTACATCAAATGTATGGATATGAAATATATAATAGAAATTTGTTTTCTATTAATTGCGTATTTGTGGTTTCTTTTGGAAAAGAGTTGATAATTTAATACAGAGGAAATAAAACTATAAATAGAATTGTAGGCGCTCATTTTGCATTGCTATCGCATAGCGCTGCGCTCCAAAGAAAAATTTCAATGAAAAATACAATTTGAAACTTCTAAACTGAACCTTAAATTGGTGTTATGGTCAGGAGGGAGGGGAAAAAATACTGTAATTATAAATTGTTGCTGAGGCCTTGAACTGACTGGAGGTCCATTGAATAGATTTGTACTGTGGTATGGGTTTTTGAGGAGCTGATACCTGGCTTGGTCTCGGTTTTTGACGAAGTACCTGATCTTCTCTTTTTTCCGGTTCAGGTATTTGTTGATTTTTTTGTTCCGGAAGGTTTAAGGAGCCAGCATGTATACTATCTGAAATCTCTGTTCCGTCTTCATTGACGAAGGAAATATAGGCTTCTATGCGGCTTCCAGCAAGGCTGGGATCGATAGCGACTACTTCTCCGCCCTCATGTCTTCTAGAGCCACTCATTACCGCAGTAGAGACTTTTGCCTCAGGGAAATGGATTAGTAGCATAGCACGATCGTTTCTATGTTCCCAGAGTAGATCAGCGGGGACTTCCCATTTGAATTCTATCCCATGTTCATGTTTGAAAATCTCAGTTTTACCTGCCGGTAAGAGGCTTCCCATGCTCACCAGCGCTTTAGGGTAGTCCATAGTAATGTTTGGATACGTGCCCTGTAAAGCATATTTTTTGTTATAGGAAACAGCTTCATTGTAGAAGTTTCTATCCGTTCCAGCAGTGATTAATCTAAATCCTGTGCGGATAAAGTTTAGGTGTGCTCTGAGGAACTCGTTCACGACCGTCATTTTCTCACAATTGGCTTTTCTAGCAGGGGTTAGTGCCTTGGTACTATGTCCAATTACCCTGACAACTGGCTTTCCATGTAATATATAACCGACCAGGTTGCCCACACGGCCAGAAAACCCTCCAAATAATCCATTGTTTAATTTTCCCATGATTGCGTTTTTAGTTGATTTACAGTGGTTTGTGATGGTAAGTTAAGTAATCTTTTCGAGGTAAGTCCATGTTGTTGATTAATATAATTAATAGTCAATAGGTCTTCAAGAAATATTTAATAGGTCAATTTGACCTATTAAGGACCTATCAACTACCTATAAAGGACCTAGAAATAATCAAGAGGATTTATCCTCAACTACTACTTATGTAGGAAGGATCAAGGATTGGAGCGCGTCCGATTTTCCTATCTGTGGCTTTGTTATGAACTTACAGGTGGAAGATAGTACGAATACTCGCAATATGGATTGTTGATGTTTTCTATACTACAGTATGCTATGCCTTGTAAAACAAAGACCGGACGTTGTTCTAGTTCTTACTAATAAGTAACCGATTAGTTTTCGTGTTTGCAGTACCCTAGATAGAAATGTGGAATGTTGACTTTCATGATTTTTGCTGACTTACCGATGTTATGTAAATACCCATCTTTGATAAGCAGCAGATCTCCAAAACGCTCAGACTTTTTATTATCATATTTAAGATGTATGGTATCGCCAATTCTATTCCATTGCCCTGTATACCATGTGTTCGCAAAAAAAGCTCCAGTTGAATGAAGTTCAAATGATTTGTCCTTTCTAAACTTTACTGTGGATTGATTCTGAGTGCCCTCGTAACAAGCTTGAAATTCAATATCACTCTCCAAACTTTGAGAGTCCAACCTATATGGACTCAAGACACTGTAGCATAAGGTAAATAGACAGACAATTGTTGATATATAATATTCGGTTGATAAGTTGTTTCGGTGACGAATGGAGTTAATAATACCTTGGGCGACGTAGGTACAAATTGCTATAAAACAAATAGGTATGAGAAGTGTTAAAATGAGGTAGACGGGCCCATTTAAATACTTATCAATATGGTGATAAAAGATAATAAGCATTAGATATGTGAAACACAATAACACCTTGATCTTACTTTGTCTGCTTATTTTATTCCTCATCTTTACTCCCATTACCTTCAATATAAGCAAAGGTATTTTAGATCCTATTATTGCTGGTAAATCTTCTAATATATTAGTATTGATCTCCCCATTCACTGCCTTTTGCTTTTATTCCTATCTTGGTTACAGACAGAAAACTTTAACAAGTTATGAATAGCATTACAGAAAGCTTCAAGATAATTCTTACCAAACAAAAGGATTTAAATTATCATTTTCCAAATATACTTAGGCAATCTGCCAGCTTGCAAGATATGCTAAAGATAGAAACGGCTTTGGGGCTAACATTTAATGCCGAATTGAAGGAGCTTTATTTGTTTGCTGACGGAACTGATATTGATAACGCAACACGATCGGGCCTTACAGGACTGATACCAATACACAACTTCTTATCATTGGAGGATGCTGTTAGCTATTACCATCAAAGTATGGATTTCGAAGAGAGTTTTCATAATTGGACTAAAGATTCTAAGCCGGGTAAACAATTGTTTCCATTCTTAGAGGATGGGGCGGGCAATTGTTATTGGGTTGATCTGAATGAGGAGACACCAAATTATGGCAGGATATTCTGGACAAATACTTTTGGTGCTGATCCTGAATATGTTTATAATTCCTTAACAGCGATGTTTGAGGTAATTGCTGAAGCATATCATACTAATGTTATGTTCTTAGACGACGATGGTTATCTAGACTGTGATTTCAAAGCATTTGACGATCTTTCTCATGCCAAGCTATAATATGGATTTATAAAATTTATGGTAGACACGATTTGATCTGCATTAAACCAAAAAACCTTCCAGGTTTCACTGAAAGGTTTTTGCTATTGGAGTGGGGGGAGAAGGATTCGAACCTTCGAAGTCTTGCGACAACAGAGTTACAGTCTGTCCCATTTGGCCACTCTGGTATCCCCCCATTTTGTCTTTCTGTCAAATAAACGAGAACGTTTATCTTCAGGAACCGACTCAGTATTACTAAAACTTTCAGATCCCTGAACGTTTTTAAGAGTGGAGAATAGCGGAGTCGAACCGCTGACCTCTTGCCTGCCAGGCAAGCGCTCTAGCCAGCTGAGCTAATCCCCCTCGTGGCTTGTGGGTGGCAAAAATAGTAATTAGTTCGTGTAAAGCAAATTAAAACATATAATGAGCTAAAAAACAGTCTGTTATTTTTTAAAGCCATTATCAGACATAAGAAATGTGTGTTAAAACCACTTATTAAACTTCAATTCATTAAGATGAATTTGATTCTCTACAGTGTGAGAACAGTGTGAAATCAGTGTGAGAAACTCATATCGCATCTAGCCATAACCAACAATTGTGATGGTTACGATTAAAGTCTTTTATTTTAAAATGCTATTCCGACTGTCTCCATACTCTATCTGCCCTGAATTTAATATGTTCATGGTCAAAACAATCAATAAGTGCGTTTATTGTTGCATAGCTATAGCCACACGAATCCGCGTCTACCGGGTGATAAGTTCCATCAGTAATTTCAAATGTTAACGGTATGGATTGATTTCTCAGACCAGCAAAATAACCTAGAAAGAAACGGAGTACTTTTTCTACTCCGGGTTTAGCACCCGTATCAAGAGGTAACTGTTTTTCTGTTAAATTCCAGATAATCATACTATTAATGTCTGAAGATGCGTACATTTTAATTCGAATGTGTCCGTACTTTGTGAATCCTAGATGAATGCCTTCCCCTTCAACAGGACTTAAATCCCAATTGGCCAAATAAGTATTTATATGATTAAATGCTTTAGTATTATATATTGACGGATAGATATTAATTATTTCCATTTTTCTCTTGATTATTTAAGGATTCATTAAAGTAGGTTTATTGTTTTGTATCGCAAAATAACGCTATTTATCCGAGCGGTTTTAGGTAATGAAAGGATACTTATAAGTTAGGATCTAAGATGTCCTAAAGTAAGTTGGGTAAACAATGTGGACACAACATGTTTTTTTGAATATATTCGGTTTCAAACTATTACGCTATTCAATGGATATAAAAATTATGTATGACCCTTGGTCATATATCTCGTATGGAACACATGGTATCTCAGCATTAAAATCACGTTGTGGTAAAGAACAGAAAGCCGACTTGACTGGTGCCAGTAAAACAGGGAATTCTGTGGTATTAAAATTAATTACACTATAATTCGATGTGCGTTATTATCTTTACAGGAAACATACAAGAAGCATGGTGTGTAGTTTGAATATACAGAATTAAACATATTAGCGTAAGCTATCGTTCTTGTCCTTGGGAATCGGTATAATTAAACTAAAGCAACAATATTAGGTTTGATTCTTTTCGAAATCCATAGATAGAGATATTGCTCATTTCCCTGCGCTTATTAATTAAAATCCATCGAACTGGGAATTCGATAACAACCTAAACTAAATGAATAAGGCGTTATTAATGCTCTCTGCAATCTCATTGCTGATCGTAGCTTCGTGTAAAAAAGACTTAGCTAAAGAAGAAACAAATGTAACCTGTCAAATGACAAGCTTTACAGTCAAATCTAACAATATTGGATACGAATTCAGTTCCAGCTACAGTCTCAGTTATGATGATAAAGGAAGAATTACAAAAATGAAAGAGAGCGGGGGTTATGAAATGAATTACAGTTACTCAAGCACTCAAATCATCGAAGAATCACCACTTAAAGACTCGTATGCCTACAAGACTATTTACCAGTTAGATGCAAGCGGTAAAATTGTAAGCGCCATTATGAAGTATACCAATGTCGGCACAGATGAGGTATCCAGCCTTAAATATTTTTATAATTCAGATGGTTATCTTTCAGAAATTCAAGATACTTATATGGGGGAGACAGGTACCAATGAAGGCGAGACTGATATTGATAAGTACAATTATACAAATGGTAATTTAACCTCAATCGTAAGAACAGACCCTAACCCTAATGGCGGCGTAAGCATAAGAACTACTCAATTCTCCTATAATAATGATTTAGCCCCAAGTAGTTTCTTTGGTACCTATGACCGCGAGCTGCCTAATGCAGGGGTTTTAAAGGCTTATTTTGGTAAGGCTTCAAAGAACCTGATCTCGGAGATATCAGATACAAAAAATAGTATTACAGCTCCAAGCGTACGATATACCTATCAAAAGAATGAGGAAAGTAACATCATCCACATGACCGAAACTGGAAAGTTAGTCTCAAATGTCTATGGGTTTGCTTATAACTGTAAATAGTACAATAGCATCTTTATGCGGATCTATTGCTCCATCTGCTAAGATAATTTGTAATAACCATTTTTCAAGAGCCATAGTAATGTGGCTCTTTTTTATGATAATATTAAACAACTACAATTCCAGTCATGTCTCAATTATTTACTGCTGGTTGTATTCTAATATTGATCGTTCTCTTAACTTATTTTTTTGTAGTTTTGCTGCTGCTCTAATTACTAAAAATGAAAAATTTTATATTATCGCTTGCTGTTTTACTTCTTGTAAGTTGTGCAGGAACTCACAAGCAAGCTTCTTATGTGTCCAGCAAATCTTATATCGGGATGCCACTCACTGAATTTAAGAAATTAGCAGGTAAAAAGGCAAACCTGGAAGTTTTAAAGTCTCGTTACACTGTCTATCGGATAAATGATTATGATGTTTGGACAGGAGCTTTATTAGATACTAAATTTTACTACTTTGACTCTACCGCTAAATTGGCCAAGATAGACGGGGGCGTAATTTCAAAAAAAGAAGATACCAATTAGAAGTCGTTAAGCAATAAATCTCATTTGAAATCTATCGAATCTTGTTTTCGATAACCACCTAAACTAAATGAATAAAGTTCAATTAATGCTCTCCGTAATCACTTTACTGATCGTAGCTTCATGTAAAAAAGAATCATCTAAAGAAGAAAAAGTAACGTGTCAAATGACAAGTGTGACTGTTGAATTGATCAGTAGTGAATATACTTCCAGTTCAACCAAAAACTACACTTATGATGACAAAGGAAGAATAACAAAGATGAAGGATGACCTCGGTAATGAAATGAGTTATAGCTATTCAAGCAATCAAATCATTGAAGAATCACCCCTTATCGGTTTTAATTCCAATTACTACAAGGGAGTTTACAAATTGGATGCAAGTGGTAAAATTATAAGCGCCCTCAAGACGCGTAGTTTAGATGGAGAAACAGAGAATTCTATTGTTAAATACCTATATGATTCAGATGGCTACCTATCTGAAATTCAGGAGACCAGTAAAGATGTTCCTGTTTTCTATTATTACTCTTATACAAATGGTAACTTAACTTCGATCAAAAGAACCGGTTCTGCAGATACTAGAACAAGATTTACGAAGATCTTGTATTATGCTAAAGACTTAGCCCCAAGTGATTTCTTTGCAAATTATAAACGTGAAATACTAAATACAGGCCTTTTGAAGGCTTACTTCGGTAAAGCATCAAAGAATCTTATCTCAGTAATAGAGGAAATAGGTTCATTAGCAAATTATGGCCCTTCATTACCTTCATTATGGGTATCCTATGATTATAAAAAAAATGCAGAAGGTAACGTTAGTCAAATGATAGAAAACGGGGAGATAGGGGGCATACCTTTAACTATAAACGAGTTTAATTTTAATTGTAAATAGGATTTGAACTCGATAGATCTGTTACCATTTGTTTTGGAAACATAGCCTAAGTCTGGTTGTTGTAGACTTGTTCAAAACACCTGCTTTTTATAAGTTTAATCATGAAAATGCTTGAAAATAGTTAGCTTAGAATCGCTAACCAAATTGAGCTTAAAAGAATGATGATATCAGATATATACAGGGAAAAATCTCCACTGTCAGAGAAAGATTGTTTTGTAGTTTTTGACCGTACCAAATCATCATTTACCTTCCCGGTACACGTTCATCCGGAATATGAATTGAACTTTGTGGAAGGGGCAGCTGGTGCCCAACGCATTGTTGGCGACTCCATAGAAACTATTGGAGATAAAGATCTGGTGTTTATCGCCAACCCGGAATTAAAACATGCCTGGAAAGATGGCGAAGGGATGGCCACGGATATTCACGAAATCACCCTTCAGTTTCACCCTTCTTTAATCGAACAATGTTTAGATAAAAAACAATTTCAAAGTATTCAGCAGCTGTTCAGCCGGGCAGCAAAAGGCGTTATTTTTGGCGCCGATACAATAGAAAAGATTCTCCCTCTTTTGAGAATCATTACGATGGAAAAAGATGGTTTTTATTCGGTAATGAAGTTATTTATCCTCTTGTATGAATTGTCAAAAGGAGAGGATGTAAGAGAACTTTCTAGTGCTTCCTCACCGGAAATGACCACTAATGAAATTATGCTCAACAAATTACATGGTTATATTTCTGGCAATATCTCTAAGATGATTTGTGTTTCCGATGCCGCTGCGGCTTTAAACATGAGCCGCTCTACCTTTGCCCGTTTCATAAAAAGCAATACCCAAATGAATTTTACCGATTACCTGTTCGACTTCAGGATAAATATGGCCATGCAAAAGCTGAAAAAATCTATTCCTATTGCAGATGTGGTGGCACATTGCGGATTCAACAGTATCTCCTATTTCTATCGGGTATTTAAAAAAGCGAAAGGAATTACTCCTGCGGAGTTTCGGGATAGTCATAAGCAACAACAACAACTCATTATCTAAGTGATATCCTCTTTCGGAATCAAATTGTTGTAACTGCCATGTACTTTGGAGTTTAAAAGCCTCTGGTTTGTAAGAATCAGTGGCTTTTTTCTGCAATCAGCAGTTGACAGCAGGTTAAAAAGAGCGCAAAGTTCAAGTCCATTGAGTCAATTGTGCAATTGTATTTGTCTAGTTTTTGATGTAATGTGTTGATTTTTAGCTGATTAATTTTAATTATCCTTTCGTGTTGAATTGCCTTATGGTCTGTTAATTACAGAAAGGATGGCTGCCATTTGACCAATATTGCTGCTTTTAGCCCTGTTTTGAACAATTCTTCCCTAAATAAAGAACGAAAAGTCCAATTCAAATGAGCAAATTATGCAATTTCTCAATTTCGTTTTCGGCTAACTTTATCCTATAAACCAAATCAATATAAACTGTATGAGATAGCGAAGCTTATTGCTTCCTTGCCGAAAGGTAATGGAGTGATTTCATGGCTCTGTTCCTAATAAACCAAATAAAAACCAAATATGAAAAGAATTGTACTAATGCTGTTTCTTGCAACATTAAGCCTGTGTTCATGGGCCCAGCAAGTGATGACTGTGAAAGGCACAGTGAAAGATGCGGATAAGAACCCGCTATCGGGGGTTTCCGTAGTGATAAAAGGATCTCCGGGTGGCACAATGACCAATACGGACGGAAACTTTAGTATTGAAGTCGCCAAGGGAAAGGTGCTTGTATTTTCTTATGTAGGCATGCAAAAAAACGAAGTTACGGTAGGGAACTCAACAACAATTCAGGTGGTATTGTCGGAGGATGACCAGTTGAATGAGGTGGTTGTGATCGGTTATGGTACGGTAAAAAGAAAAGACCTGACCGGTGCCATTGCTTCAATCACCGGTAAAGAAATGCAGGCTGATGTTGCAAAAAGTACTAGTGCTGCATTGCAGGGCCGTGTTGCCGGGGTGAGTGTTTCCAGTGTGAGCGGTCAGCCAGGAGCAGGCATGAGCATTGATATTCGTGGCTTGAGTTCATTAGGCTCAAATACACCTTTATACGTAATTGATGGGGTATATGGCGACATCAATATGGTAGATCCTTCGGATGTTGCGTCTTTAGAAGTTCTAAAAGATGCTGCTGCGGCAGCAATTTACGGTTCAAGAGCTGCTAATGGTGTGGTTTTAATCACCACAAAAGGAGGAAAAAGGAATACAGCTGCAACCATCAACACCAGCGTATATTCTGGTGTTCAGCAGATTCTAAAAAAACTGGATGTACTTGATGCGCAACAATGGAAAACCATCATGAACCAAAGTGGTTATCTGCCTGCAGAAGCGATAAATTTTCAAGGAGACGGAACAAATTGGCAGGATGAAGTTTACCGTACTGCAGCAATCACAAAGGCGAATATAGGCATCAGTGGAGGTTCAGAAACCAGTACCTATAATGTGTCTGCCGGTTACATCAATCAGGATGGTATTTTGATCAACTCAGGATATGAGGCATTCAATGTGCGTACAAAAAACACCTTCTCTTTCTTTAACAATCATTTCCGCATCGGTAATACTTTCTTATTAACCACAGCAGAGAAAAAGGACAATCGCTTAACCATCACCGATCCATTGCGTCAAAACCCTTTACTTCCTGTCTATGATCCAAATCAATTGGGTGGTTATGCTGGTATTTTGCCATGGATGAAAAATATGGACAATCCTGTAGGCTTTTCCAATATCTTCGATAATAAGTTCTATAAAACAGACATCTTATTGAATGCCTATGCAGAAGTAGATTTAGGTATTGAAGGGCTGAAATATAAACTCAATGTAGGTTTCAATAGAAATAATGGTCGTAATTATAATTTTAATTCGCCTTATAACTTCGGTTCAGGAGCAGTTCAATCCAGATTAGATGAATCTGCTTCTTTTAACAACCAGTGGCTAATAGAAAATACTTTACATTTTGACCGTACTTTCGGGAAACATACCATATCGGGATTGTTAGGCTATTCTTCTCAGGAAAATACAAACCGTTCTTTCGGTGCAGGTCGTTCCGACATTCCTTTCGGAACAAATTCTATTGGTGCAGGCTCTACCACTCAACAATCTACTTCCGGGGGCTTACAAGAGAATGCTTTAGTTTCTATGTTCTCCCGTGTGATGTATAGCTATGATTCAAAGTACTTGTTCTCGGCTTCGGTGCGTAGAGACGGTTCTTCCCGCTTTGCAAAAGGCTCCCAATATGGGGTCTTCCCTTCCGTTTCCCTGGGATGGAATGTAATGAATGAGAACTTTTTTGGAGATTTAAAGAATACAGTGAATGAATTGAAAATCCGTGCAAGTTATGGGGTATTAGGAAACCAGGAGATCGGTAACTATACTACCCAAAATATCAGCAGCAGCGGTATTAATTATATTCAAGGTGGACAATGGTGGATGGGTAGCAGTACCGGAATCGTATGGGTTTCTCCAAGAAACCTAACCTGGGAAGAAACTAAAACGAGTAACATCGGATTAGATGGTAGCTTCTTCAAAGGTAAATTATCACTTACAGCAGATTATTATGTTCAGGAAACAGATGATGTGTTGTTGGATATTGCCATGCCTGGTTCAAACGGAATCGATGGCAGTAGAACAATGAACGCTGGTATCATCACAAACAAAGGATTTGAGTTGTTGCTGAACCATAAAAATACTGTTGGGGAAGTCACTTATAGTGTTGGTGTAAATCTATCCACCGTCAAAAATAAAGTAAAAGCAATTACTGTTGGTAGTTCAAAACAAGAGTTCGGTGGTTATAACCCACAAGGGGAAGGAACAGTAACCTGGGCAAAAGTAGGAGATCCGATCGGTGCTTTCTACGCCATTAAAACTGCCGGTTTATTCCAAACTGATGCTGAAGCCCAGGCTTATAAAACTCCAGATGGAAAAGTCATTCAGCCAAAGGCTAAAGCAGGTGATATCCGCTTTATTGACTTTAATGGTGATGGACAAATTACTGACGACGACCGCCAATATGCAGGTAGTCCATTTCCTGATTTTAGCTACGGAATCCGTGGTAATGTTGCCTATAAAGGTTTCGATTTAGGAATTTTCTTTGATGGCTTGCAAGGTAATAAGATCTATAACTTTACCCGTGCCCGCATGGAATCTATGAATGAGTTTACCAATTTCGGTACAAACGTATTGAATGCCTGGACTCCGGATAATAAAAACACAGATGTTCCTCGCTTTACTCAACAAGATGAGAATAATAACAGACGTCGTGTGAGTGACCGTTGGTTAGAAGATGGATCTTTCTTCCGCCTGAAAACCGTAGAACTGGGTTATACTTTCTCTAATAAGCTGACCAGCAAAATCCATGTTAGAGATTTAAGGGTGTTTACTTCAATGGACAATGTATTCATTGCGACTAAATACAAAGGTTATACCCCAGATCTTGGTCAGAATGATGACCAGAATGGTGGTGGATCTAACACGATGACCAGAGGAACAGACCATGGTCGTTTCCCGGCTTCAAGAACACTAATCTTTGGCCTTCAATTAAATTTCTAATCATTAAAAGGAATTAAAAAAATTATTATGAAAACGAACATATGGAAGCAACTGTCTCTGGTTGCAATAATGACGATAGCTTTGGGAGGTTGTAAAAAGTCCTTTTTAGACCGTGTGAACCCAAATCAGGCCGTAGAGAAAACTTTCTGGGTTTCTGAGGCGAATGCACAATCTGCAATGGCTACTGTTTATTCTCCTATCCGCGGACAAATGTATGGCTATTATGGTGGTTTTACAGGCTGGCATACGATGAACCGTGCCGATGATGTCTGGTTCATTTTAGGTGAGGAGATCATGAACTGGGAGCCGGCTACTTATGCCAATACGGCCAATACCGCGGAAAGTGATTTTAGTAGATTATATAAAACGATCAACCGTGCCAATGTCTTCCTTACTAATGTGAAAAAGGTGCCAATGAGCCAGGAAAAAATCAATGAGCTTTCTGCCGAAGCAAGTTTCTTAAGAGGCTTCTCTTATTTTCTTTTGGCTACCAATTTTGGTGATGTGCCCCTTCGCTTAGTTTCAGCTAGTGAAGATCCTGATGAAGTAATGAAAGCATCTGCGCCGGAAGAATTAATCTGGAAACAAATTGAAGCAGATTTTAAAGCGGCGAAAGAATTTTTGCCGGTTACAAGACCTACAAAGGAAACTGGAAGGGTTACTAAAGGTGCTGCAATTGCCTATTTAGGGAAAACGTACAATTATAGAAAGATGTATGTAGAGGCGGAAGCTGAGTTGAGTATCATTATGAAAGCGCCTTATAGCTATGATCTGACCACTAAATTCGAAGATAATTTCACTGAAAACACCGAATTAAATAAAGAGTCTGTGTTTGAATTAATTTATGATGGAAGTTTTGGAAGTGGCTCATGGGGTTCGGAAAGTGCAACGAGTACTCAGGGTTTTGGGATTCCCAATTTTGTAGGTCCGCAAGGTACCGGTGGTTGGTTCAAATGGATGCCAACAGCTTCTATCGTAGCAGATTTTATCAAGGAAGAAAGACCAACAGGCTCCGATACCAGATTTGATAAGCGGATGTACACCAGTTTTTTCTGGAAACATTCGGATTTTGAAACTGCTACACCAGATGGTGCCTGGTTTGGAAATATGACTTTTGATCAGATTTGGGAGGCTTCGGCTACTAAACGCTTGAGAGGTGAACCAGATTTTCCAACCATTAACGGAAAAAAAGGCCGCTTCCTGATCAAGAAGTTTACTAATTTTTATAAAAATGAGGCTGATGCAAATAGTATGTATAGTCAGAAAAACCAAAATAATAACCTGCGTCTGATGCGCTTTTCAGAGGTACTCTTATTGCATGCAGAAGCAGCCATCAAAACAGGTAAGATTGGTGATGCTGCCAATGATTTGAAACGTATCCGCGACCGTGCCGGATTGGCCAACAAAACCTGGAGTGGCGCGGACGACTTATGGAAAGAAGTGATTCATCAGAATGAATTGGAGTTCTTCTTTGAAGGTCACCGTTTCTTCGATCTTAAGCGTTTTTATAACTATGCTCAAATGAAACAAGTGCTGGTAGATAATAAAAAGCAAGGTGCAGAAAACTTCCAGGCAAAACATTTTTACCTGCCTATTCCACAGAATGAACTGAATACCAATACTTCTATTCAGCAACATCCATTGTGGAGATAAGGTGATTTTAATAGATCATAACATGATAGGAAAAAGAAGAGGTTATACTTTAAAAACAGGGATGCTATGCTTAGCATTCCTGTTTTTTATAGCTTGCAAAAAAGATCAGGTACTGCCTTCGGCAGGGACTGAGTTCCAGAATTCACTGGAGAGCATGGTCAATAATGGTATTTTACTACAGCGCTATACCAAAGAAAAGGAAAACTATGTTTTTCATTTTGAAACTGCCGATATCACCGTTCCGGAGGCCTTGTTGTTAAATATTCAAGAGCAGCCTGACCTATGGAAAACAGTGGTCAATTTTAAAGATAAAACCAGCCTTTCCTTGCTTTCAAAGGGGAATTCCCTGGATTTTATCATTAAGGATAAAGCCTTAAATCCATCAGGATATAATCCTTTGTCGGCCACAGTAGAAGTGTTGTTGCCAGGTAGAGGGAGGGTACAGGTGATTGTAGAGGGGAAACCCGGTACAAAAGGTACAATTACACATTTATTAAGTGCATCAAATCCCCGGCAAGTTATTCCCATATTTGGGCTTTATGCCAATTATAATAATCAGGTGGATCTTGTTTTTACAGATATGGAGGGTAAAGAACGTGGTCGTACTCGTGTTCAAATACAAACGGCCGCACTGGATGTAAAGGCTTTCCCTACTTTTGAAACGGTTGTAGCGCAACAGGATCGCATGGAGCCAGGAGTAAATCTGGTGAGCTATCCCGGAGAAAGTGAACTGGATGTTTCTTGTCCGTATATGCTGGATGCTGATGGAGAAGTCCGTTGGATATTGCAGTTAAAAACCTCAGCGAAACTCCAGAGATTGGCCGCTTCAATCGGATTAAAACGAATGAAGAATGGGAATTTCCTAAGTGGAGATGGGCAGGATAGTCGCATTGTGGAAATCGATATGTTCGGTAATTTGGTTAAGGAATGGGATTTAAAGAAACTGGGTTATACTTTTCACCATGAGGTAACGGAAGCTTCAAACGGTAATTTCCTGATTACGGTTTCTAAATCTGCGGCGCGTTTGTTGAATGGAAAATCAAGAATCAACGACCATATTATAGAATTAAATCCCTTATCTGGTATGGTGATCAAAGAATGGGATTTAGTAAATATGTTGGACAGCGCTCGTTATGACCATGGGGGAGATCTTTCAGGACTGAACTTTTCGCAAACAGCGGGTAATTGGGCGCATAATAATTCCATTGCAGAACATGGTGCTAATTTTTTGGCTACGGTACGTTTTCAAGGGATCACATCCTTTACAAGGGGAGGAACCATGAAATGGATAATTTCTCCGCATAAAGGCTGGGCTGCGGCTTATCAGCAAAATTTATTATCGCCTTTAGATGCACAAGGAAATTTAATTACAGATGCGAGGGTGATTTCTGGTGAAATTGCACATCCGGATTTTGATTGGTCATGGGGACCACATACGCCTGTGTTGATGCCTAACGGCAATATCCTGGTTTTTGATAATGGATATAACCGCCATTTTAAGAACGTCACTTTGGGCAGTACGAATGCACATAGTCGGATTGTAGAATATAAGGTTGATGAGCTGAAACGGACGGTACAACAAGTATGGGCTTATGGAGAAAGTAGGGGAGCTAATGGTTTTTCTGCTGCACTTTCCGGGGTTCAGTATTTGTCGAAAACAGGGCATGTGATGTTCTGTCCGGGGATGGGAGTGAAAACGAATAAAGGTTTAGGAGGCCGGGTGGTAGAAATCGATCCGAAGACAAATGAGGTGATTTATGAGCTGGAGATTACTGCGCCAAGTATGTCGGCTTTTCATCGGGTAACCAGGATGTCTGTTTATCCGAATAATATGTAAGTATATAAAGGGTTGTATCAGTTTATTAAATGATACAACCCTTGGTTTATTGTTTTTACTACCAGCCTTGATTTTCTGTTATGGAAGCCAACTGTATTTAAATCCGGGTACTTCCCCCATATGGTAGTCAAAATTGATTTTACGGCCTGCATATTCCTGTGCATTGGCAATCGCTACGGGCATATTCAGGCTACTCTGGTAAATTCCCAGTCGCTCTTCTTCAAAAGTGGTGATCTCGGTTAGGAGCTGAAGCGAGTGCTCTTTAAGGACTTCCTGAGGAATTTGAATACACACTTGCTCATGTATTTTACAATTTGCTCTGCCAATAGAATATACATTCCCCAGATTGATTCTCTCTGGTACCAGATCGAATTGCGTAAGCCTGTCATTTTCCTGGCGCTTATTCAACAATTGTGCTGAAACGGTTATGTTATCAGGAATGAAAATTGCTTTTTCCTGCATTTGAGGAATAAGGTTCAGCATGATTTCTACCTGTGGTTCTTTTCTTAAGGCATTTAACATGGTTTCAGAGATGACCAGATGGATGGCCTGCTCTGTTGGAAATTTATATTGGGTAGCATCTGCACAAATCCATTCTGCTACATAGTCTTCAATGTTTAATGCTTCATATAGTTTCTTTGATGCTGCTATTGAATGTTCGTTGATATCCAGTAGGTGAAACCTGATTTCTTCCGGACTGAATAAAGTGGTAAATGGAGTTACTAAAGTGGCATAGGGACCGCAACCGGCATAAAGTATATGTAACTGCTGATCAGGAAATGACTGTTTAAGCTTTAGGATTGCTTTGTGGATCCCACGGATAAATACAGCCGTTCTCTGTATTTCTAGTAAGCAATGTGCCGCACCAGTAGGCGAAATCGCCTTTCCAGAAGGTAAAAGCAGATCCGTATCATCCATATTTCCTGCCGAAATTGAGGTGTGGGAGGCATAAAGTTGATGTAGCTCATGAAGATCATCATAGATCTCTTTAAAATTGTTGGGTTTGAATAATAGGGTTTCTGTAGACTGTTTTAAAATCATGTGGCGTTATATTTGATTTGAAATTACGTAAAAAGAGTTTACGTTATAAATTATCTATATATTCCTACCATGAAAAGAGCGATTATCTTTAGCTTGTTATTCTATGTCATTGCTGGTTGTCGGAATACCCAACAAGTTACGGTTCCTAAAAGCGAAGGTCTGCCGATCATCAGTCATTATGTAACCAATAACTTCCCTCACGATACGAACTTGTTTACAGAAGGATTTTTGTTTCATGCTGGTCGTTTAATGGAAAGTACAGGTGCGCCGTTAGACCTGGAGAATACACAGTCTTTAATTGGTGTACAGAATCTGGAAACAGGAAAGTTAAGCGTTAAGGTAACACTGGATAAGTCAAAGTATTTCGGAGAAGGAATCGCTGTACTGAATGGTAAGCTGTACCAGCTGACCTATAAGAACCAGTTGGGCTTTATTTATGATGCCAGCACATTTAAAAAGATTTCGGAATTTAAGTATGCTAATTTAGAGGGCTGGGGACTTACTACCGACGACAAGAGCTTAATCATGAGTGATGGGACTGATAATTTAACCTATATCAGTCCAAATACGATGTCGCCATTAAAAACAATTTCAGTAACAGAAAATGGCCAATCCTTAACACGGATCAATGAGCTGGAGTTTATTAAGGGCTATATCTATGCAAATGTTTATGGGACGAATTTCATAGTTAAAATTGATCCTTCCAATGGTGATGTAGTGGGTAAACTGGATTTGAGTAAAGTGTTTGTCACCGAGAAAAATATGAATCCTGCTGCATTGGAAATGAATGGAATTGCCTATGATCCTATTGCTGATAAAGTTTATATCACCGGTAAATTATGGAGCCATATCTATGAAATAGATTTCAATAAATAAATCAGATCACATGAAGATTAATACCTTATTGTTCTTTATGAGTTTTATGGCTGTATTTCAGCTGCAGGCTCAGGAGGAAAGAATAGATTTTAAGCAGTTTTATGACCAGCATCAGGTAAAAGGAACTTTCGTCTTGTACGATCAAAAGAATGACCGTTACCTTTATTATAATAAGGAGGAATCCAATAAAGAATTCCTTCCTGCCTCGACATTTAAAATCTGTAATTCTTTGATTGCCCTGGAAACAGGTGTGATTAAAGATGAGTATGAGGTTTTGAAATGGGATCAGCAACAGCGCAGGGTTCCGGAATGGAATGCAGATACAGATATGAAGCAGGCATTTAAGAATTCTACAGTTTGGTTTTATCAGCATCTGGCGGAAAAAATAGGTGCCGAGAAAATGGAATACTGGTTGCAGAAGCTGAAGTATGGCAATGAAGATATTTCTGGAGGAATTAATGGTTTTTGGCTTTGGGGTGGCTTGAGAATAACAGCCCTGCAACAGATTGATTTTTTAAGAAGGTTACAGGGAAATACACTCCCAGTTTCTCAACGTAGCATGGATAAGGTGAAGGAGATTATGATTTCATCAAATAAAGAGGGTAGGGTACTTCGTGCAAAAACTGGTGCAGCTAAACAAGATGGTCTTTATCTGGGTTGGCATGTAGGTTATGTAACGACTAAGGATAATGTATATTATTTTGCCAATTGTATTCAGTCAGCAAACAGAGCGGAGGGTTTTGAAGCGGCGAGAACTCAAATCAGCTTTCAGATCCTCGAGCAATTGAACATTTTAAAGAAATAGAAAAACACTTTGTAATTGTATCAGAAGGAAAACGGTTGCTCCTTCATAAGAGAATAAACACAGGTTATTAAACCTAATTAGAATAAATTTCCCTACGCCCTTCCTCCAGAAGGGCTTTTTCATTTTAAAGTAAAAATCTTGTAAAATAAATATGCCTAAGTCCTTGTGTATTAATTACACTATGATTATATTGGATTAACGGTATTTTTATAAACGTGCCAAAATACTGTAAGAAAAAGCCAAAATTATTTATTAAACCCTACAGCCTATGTAACGTAAACTAACTAACCTGACTATTAACTATCCTAACCAAATATCTTATGCTTAAAATCACACCAAATCTCAAAAAGAGGTCTCTCTTTTTGCTGGCTTGCTTGTTCCTAACTTTTGGAGCAGCTGCGCAAGTCAAAGTCACCGGTAAGGTTACCAGCAGTGACGACAAACTACCAATTATCGGCGCTACAGTAAAAGTCAAGAACACGGCCCAGGGAACATTGACAGACCCCAATGGAGCTTTTGCCCTCAATGTCAAACCTACAGATATCCTTACCTTCTCTTTTGTAGGGTACATTACCAAAGAAGTCACAGTAGGTAATCAAACCAGTTTAAATGTTGTATTAAATCCGGATGCCAGTAACCTGAACGAAATCGTTGTTACGGGCTATACCAGTCAGCGTAAAAAGGATTTGACCGGTGCAGTTTCCGTAGTTAATATTTCACAATTAAAAGAGCAACCCGCTGCAAGTGCTGTGGAAGCTTTACAAGGTAAAGCACCCGGTGTACAGATTGTGAATGATGGTGCGCCAGGTTCTACGCCACAAATACGTATCCGTGGTACAACTACTGTTGGTAACAATGATCCTTTATATGTGATTGATGGAGTGCCTTATGAAGGGAAATTGAGCTGGTTAAATCAGAATGATATAGAGTCTATGCAGGTGTTGAAAGATGCTTCTTCTGCGTCAATTTATGGTTCACGAGCGAATAATGGGGTTGTGATCATTACCACCAGAAAAGGAGTATTAGGTCCACCACGTATTACTTTTGATACTTATTATGGTTCTCAGGTACCTAGGAGGGGAACGTTCCCGAAAATGTTGAATCCAATGCAATACGCTGAATATATGTTTGCTGCTTATAAAAATGCAAATCTAAAAGTTGATGCGGGTACCAACTATGGTAATGGGCTAACGCCAACACTTCCGGAATACTTAATTGCAGGTACTAAATCTGGACAAATGATTACTCCCGCCGATGCGGATCCTGCTAAATATAATTACAGCAGGGATCCTGGTACCTTTTATCAAATTACCAAAGCCAATCAGGAAGGTACCAATTGGTTTGACGAAATCACTAAAAGCGCACCAATACAAAACTATCAGTTAAGTGCAGCAGGAGGTGGCGAGAATGCTACCTATAGCTTCGCGGCAGGTTACCTTAACCAACAGGGTACGATTAAGCATACTGGTTTTAAACGCTATAATGTACGCTCAAATACCAGTTTTTCTGCGCTTGATAAAAGATTGCGCTTTGGAGAAAATTTGCAATATTCCTACTCTGAAGGTTATGGAGTTGGGGTAAATCCCAATGTTTCCGGAGAGTACCAGGATGAGGGTAGTCCAATTGGATGGGCTTACCGGATGAACACGATTGTTCCTGTTTATGACATCATGGGGAATTTTGCGGGAACGAAAGGCAGTCAGTTGGGCAACTCAGAAAATCCATTGGCTACTTTATTCCGTGGTAAAGATAATGTCAATAAAAGTAACTTCTTCTTCGGAAACCTTTTCGCAGAGTTAGATCTGGTGGAAGGATTGACGGCTAGAACGAGTTTTGGTCTTCGCTATGAGAATTATAACGGACTAAGCATGCGTTATCCCAATCTGGAGTTCTCTGAAGGGAATAATTCCAATAACCTGAACGAGTATCAGGGCTATACCAGCGAGTGGACCTGGACAAATACCTTGGTTTATAACAAAATATTCGCTGAAAAACACCGTTTGAATCTCCTCCTGGGAACAGAAGCGATCAGCAATAGAAACCGACAGTTAAATGCCGGACGTAATGATTTCTTCCTTTTAGGGGATGTAGATTATTATTACCTGAATGTGGGTACCTCTAATATTAACAATGCGAGTACAGGTACAGTGGGTAGTTTATTCTCTCTGTTTGGACGTGCTGATTACTCCTTTAATGATCGTTACATAGCGAGTGTTACCCTTCGTAGAGATGGTTCTTCTAACTTCGGACCTGAAAATAAATACGGTTATTTCCCTGCGGCAAGTGTTGCCTGGAGACTTTCGGAAGAAGAATTTATCAAAGGTAAAGTGAAATGGATTGAAGATTTGAAATTAAGAGTGGGTTACGGGGAAACCGGAAATCAACGCATTACTTCTAATCAATACCTAAACAGATTCCAGTCTTCATTAGTTAGCTCTGCTTATGGCTTGGAGGGTGGTAATAAAGTAAATACAGGGGTATGGCAAAATGCTTATGCAAATCCAAGTATTAAATGGGAGTCTTTAAAGTCTTTAAACATCGGTTTAGATTTTAGTTTATTTAATTCCGCAATTGATGGATCATTAGATTGGTACAATAAGAAAACCAGCGATATGCTTTTCCCCGTACCACTGCCTGCTACGGCGGTTGGAATGGGTGCCTCTCCATTTGTGAATGCTGGAGATATGAGCAACAAAGGTGTGGAGTTTAACCTGGCTTATCATTATGGAAGAGTAGATAACAAGCCTTTTAAATTTGATGTAGGGGTAAATTTCTCTAAAAACACAAATAAAATTGTGAGTCTGGCCCCAGGAATTGATAATCAATTGTACGGTACTTTTAGAAGTATTACCACAAGTATCCTTCAAAAAGGTCAGCCATTTGGTTCTTTTTATGGTTATGATGTATCAGGAATTTATCAGAGTGCTGCCGATATAACCGGAAGTCCATCTTATACAGGTGCCAGAGTTGGGGGCTTGAAATTTAGGGATGTAAATGGCGATAATCAGATCACTCCAGAAGATCGGACGATTATTGGGAATCCAAACCCCGATTTTCTGTATGCCTTGAGCTTCAATGCTTCTTATAAGAATTTCGACATTTCTATGTTCTTCAATGGAGTGCAGGGAATTGATCTTTATGAAGCTACCAGGTATTTTACTGACTTCTCCACTTTTACCGGTGCGAAAAGTATTAGAATGCTCGATGCCTGGAGTCCTACCAATACCGGAAGCAAAATTCCATCACCGAATATCAGTGCTGGAGAATTGGAATATTCATCCTCTAGTTATTATGTGCAGGATGGTAGTTATTTACGTATGAAAAATCTTCAGATCGGCTATACTGTACCTGTTGAAAAAGTATTTGGACCAAAATGGGGTGTAAGTAAACTTAGGATTTATGCAAGTGCAACGAATCTGTTTACTATTACCAAATACAAAGGACTTGACCCAGAAGTAAGTCAGGAGACAGAAACTTATTCTGCAATAGGTGTAGATCGAGGGATTTATCCTAGTCCACGTCAGTTTCTGTTAGGTTTAAGTGTAGGCTTTTAATGATTAAATGAGAAACGTATGAAAAAGATTAACTATATCATATTCGCAATATGCATTCTTGCTGCAACAGGTTGTAGTAAGTCATTTTTAGATAAGAATCCCCAGGCGGAGTTAATTGTCCCTCAACTAACCACACAGGAAGGTGTAGAAGCAACACTGACCGGCGCATATGGGCTTTTAAATGGAAACACGAACGGTACCTGGGGAAACTACGGTGCCGCACCAAGTCAGTGGTTATTGGGTGAGGTGACCTCCGATAATGCGCACAAAGGAAGCGAAAACGGGGATCAACCCAATATGAATTTATTGGAAAGGCACTCGCCAACCAGTACCAACGATAATCTGGAAAACCTTTGGAACCGCTGTTTTGAGGGTATTCAACGTTGCAACAATACCCTGCAAATTCTAGCATTGGTACAGGCGACAGGGAAAAAATTTCCGGATGCAAGAGCCAATGAAATCATTGCAGAGGCCAGAATGCTGCGCGCTCATTATAATTTCTTATTAGTGAGAGCTTTTAAAAACGTGCCACTGATTACTGAGGCCACCACCGAACCTGCAGTAGACAATATGAAGGATATCTATCCTGCAATTGTAGATGACCTGAAATTTGCAGTGGCCAATCTTACGCCTGCTTCTCCTAAAGGACAGAAAGGTCGTGTTAATCAGATCGCCGCAAAGGCTTATTTAGGAAAAGTGTATTTGTATCAAAAGAACTACCTCGGAGCCTTACCTTTATTTGATGACGTAATCGCTTCAAGACCGGGTATTGAAAGTATTCCTTATGCGAATAATTTTGATGTGAACACGGAAGACGGACCGGAAGCCATATTTGCGGTGCAACATTCTGTAGGTACTGATGGGTCTGGTGGCGACAATGGTAATGTGGGGGATATGCTTAATTTCCCTTATAATGGTAGTCTACCTATCTCTTGTTGTGGTTTCTTCCAGCCTTCTATTGATTTGGCGAATTCTTTTAAGGTGAATGCCAATGGTTTACCTTATCTGGATGGGTCTTATATTATAAATCCTTATGTTTCTGATCGTGGATTGGATAGTGCTGGTAAAGCTAATTATCAAGTGGATAAAAGCATTCCTTTTGATCCCCGCATCGATTATACTCTTGGTAGAAGAGGAGTGCCATTTTTGGATTGGGGAGATATGGCAGGTGATGAATGGATCAGGGATTTCTCGAACGGAGGGCCTTTCATTGCCATGAAAAATGTGATTAAGAAGAAGGATATATCTGGTAATACCGGGCCCGGAAATACCAATATAAGCGGATTAAATGTGAATATCATCCGCCTTGCGGATGTATACCTGATGGCTGCGGAATGTGAAATAGAAGTAGGTAGTGTCCCAAAAGCCCTGATCCTGGTAAATAGGGTGAGAGATAGGGCTTCGAAATTACCTCCGATAAAAATAGGTGCTACAGATGCAGCCGCTTATAAAGTGAGTCCTTACCTGAGCTTTCCAGATCAGACTTATGCCAGGAACGCAGTGCGTTTTGAACGTCGATTGGAACTATCCCTGGAAGGTCATCGTTTTTATGATTTAGTGAGGTGGGGAATTGTGAAGCAAAGATTAAATGATTACTTCAGCTTTGAAGGTGGATTCTTCAATTATTTGCAAGGTATTGTGATGGAAGATCGTGATGCATATTTCCCGATTCCTCAAACACAGATCGACCGTAGTAAAGGGATATTAAAGCAAAATCCAGGCTATTAGCCAATATTTTTTACCTATAAACCGGGTGTTCCTTATCTAGGAACACCCGGTTTTTTTTGAATTAGAAATTCAGAAAAGGGAATCAAATAATGCTAACTTTGGTTTAGCACTACCTTAACCATCTATACAATCCATACAATTACATGAAGAAAGTTATTTTATTGTTTTTTGCCTTGTTGATCACGGTATCCGGATATTCACAAGGCGTATTATCGTTGTTTACACGTTCTCAGGAGTTCCTGAAAGCTATGGAACAGGAAAAGTTTCAGGAGGCACAAGGCTTTTTTGATGAAAGTGTAAAGTCTAAAATCTCGCCTGAAAATCTACAAACTATATGGACTACGCTTACCACAAACTATGGAAAGTATGTAGGGATGGATGTTGTGCAAAGTAAAGCCGAAGGTGATTATTTTACAGTAGCTGTAGATGCGGAATTTGAAAAAGACACCCAGGGATTTTTATTGGTTTTCAATAAAGGTGAAAAGTTAATGGGGCTATTCCCAAGACAGGTGAATAAAGTTTCTGCCTATGTAAAGCCGGCATATGTAGATACCACTGCATTTAAGGAAAAAGAAGTCTACATTGTAACCCCTGGTCACAGTTTAGTGGGTTTACTAACTACGCCTGCTAAAGGGACTAATTTCCCGATTGTGGTGTTTTTACATGGTTCAGGTCCAAGTGATATGGACGAAACCGTAGGACCAAATAAACCTTTTAAAGACCTGGCAGCAGGTTTAGCCAGTAAAGGAATTGCGAGCATCCGTTATGTAAAAAGAACATTGGCTTACTCAGGTGATTTTAACAAAGCATTTACAGTAAAAGAAGAGGTGATGGACGATGCATTAGCAGCGGTTGCATTGGCTAAAAATACCCCAGGTGTAGATAAGAGTAAAATCTTTGTATTCGGACACAGTATGGGCGGAATGCTAGCGCCAAAATTAGCGATACAAGCACCGGAAATTAAAGGAATTGTAATTGCTGCAGCTCCAGCAAGGAAATTAACTGACTTGATCGAAGAGCAGAATAAAAATTCAGTAGCGCAAGCCAAGGATACTACAGGTAACCTCCAAAAACAATTGGATGAAGTATTAAAGGAAACGGCAAAAACCAGGTTTACTACGTTAGGAAAAATGAAGCCGGATTCGGTAATATTAGGCTTACCAGCTTCCTATTGGGCAGATTTGAATCAATATGATCAGGTGGCTACCGCGAAGAAACTGGTTAAGCAAAAGATTTTTGTTGTTCAGGGAGCTTTTGATTTTCAAATAGCTCAGCAGGACTTTGACCTTTGGAAAGCAGGCTTAAGCAAGAAAAGCAATGTCAGCTTTAAGTTATATCCTGATTTAAACCATTTGTTTATTCCCCAAAAGGAAAAAGGAGACATGAGCCAGTATGCAATACCAGGCAGTGTTTCAGGAGTACTTGTAGAGGATGTGGCGAATTGGATAAAAGCAAAATAGGAAAAAGGGGGGATCATTCCCCCCTTTTTGCCATTACCTGTTTGTGCCATTGCTTCATCACTTTGCGGCCGGCAATCGCGGCTTTATCCGTGTTTTTTTGGCCAGTCTCCAGGTGTTTAAATACCACCTCTGCTAATTCAGTCATGAAGGGTTCGTGTTCCGCCATCTCCAGTTCATTGTCTTTCCCCTGCTGACCAAGATAGCAAAGGAAAAATAGCGTAGCCCAGCGCTGGTCGCCGTCTGGCTGACTATAATAAAAAGGGAAAGAAACCCGTTCAACAAATTTTTGTAGTAGCTCTTGTGGCTCCACTTTAAACAGGTCGCAGAGGATACTGAAATCTTCCGTGGGATTAATGGTTACATTCATTTTCATTAGCATATAGATTTGGTTAGTTTTAAATGGCGGCAAGAACCCGTTGATAGTACTGGTAATAGACCTCCTGATATTTCTTTACCCGTTTTTCGTAGTCTCTAATGATAAATAACCAGAGGTGGAGTTCCTGTATCTGGTCGATAAATTGTAATTGTAAGTTCTGAAAGGCATAATTGGTAGGATGCTTTATACCTACATCCAATGACTTGTAAAAAAAGCCCATCGCCTGATTTTCTACCACTCTTCCTAGTCCGATATTGGCATGAGTGATGGGTAAGGATATTTGCGACATAAAATATTGCAGGTATTCTTCGGGTGTACAGTTGTGGATCTCACACAACAAGCAATAATCCATAGTCAGTTCCAGGCTGATGTTTTCTTCTAGTAGGAGGCTTGTGTTTTGCGTCTTGGAGCGGTCCATGGCCTCATAGATTTTTTTGACAATAGGCGCACAGCGTTTTCTTTTTTTAGAATGCGCTTGTTCTGGTGTTACTGCAATCCGGATAATTTCCTGAATGTACTTTAAAATCGATTCCCTTTGTTTTAGAAAAGCTTTGGTACTCTCTCTACGTATGGAAATGGAGTAGTTTAACAGCGTATTTGTTGCGGCCCGGTAGAGGTCATCCGATTTCTGACTCAAGGAGTCATAAAAAGAAGCATGGTCTATGAAAAGTTGCAATAATTCTGCGATAGGCAGTTGATAGGTTGCACAGGCAATCTTAAATTCCAGAGGAATAGGTAGTAAACTAGGTGTTTTAGTATTCATGGTTTGAATTGTTCTAGGTCAGCGAGTTTTTTCATTCCGGTGATTTCAATTTCAGAAAGGATGCTTCCCTTCCGGTTTGGTTACCCAATATAGGGACGCATCACTCAAATACTTTTTCATACATACAACCATGATCTTTGGACTTGATTCTTTTCAGCTTTGGAAAATCCTTCTTTTTTGTTAAAGTAAGCAATGCGGTTTGAAGGTGTCTTGGCGCTATGTTTTCTGATAACGTACTGCGACAAGTCTGGTAAATTTGAAGCGGAGATTGTGGGGTATAAAACAAACGGCCTTCAAAAAGTACGTTTAGCATGGCGGCAAGCTCAGTTTCAGTTTCCTTTTCATCGACATTAGGGTTCATCGGGTTATTTTCTATCAGATGGAAGATTTGAGTTTCAGTTCCATCTTTTTCTAAGCGTACCATTTTAAGCTCTGTTTTTCTGGGGCTACCAATTTTTACCAGCTGGTATTCGCCAATGGTTTTTAGGTTTTCAAAGTTCGAAATCAAGCCAACCAGTGATTTTTCTTCTACGGCATGACGGAAACAATGCATGTCCTCAAATGTAAATCCAATGCTGATCAGCTCTTCTTTTTGTTTCATGTAATCATTGGTATATCCCATCAGAAAGGAAAGTTCTGAAGTGCTATAACCTTTAGCTATCCTTTTAATCATAAAGCTGTATAACATGCCTACATTTACTGAGCTAAGCATGGCTTTAGAGATGACTGGGTCTGGGTAATTGTTCTTTTTTTTCATACACAAGAGTCGTAAATTATAATGAACGTATAGATAATCAATACAAACGTATGTATAATATGACAAATTAACCAATTGGTGTATAGATTATCTTTCTCATTTATATATTTATCTGTACTAAGGACCCAAAAAACCATATTTGTCATGACCAAATTAGGAATATATTTAGCAAAAAGATCTGTGAATAAATCGCAGGTGGCTAAAAGAACAGGCTTAACAAAAGCCAGAATGAATGAGTTGACTTTAACGGAAACGTCTAAGTTGAGAGCAGAAGAATTGTATCTTATTGCTTTAGCGATCAATGTAAATCCTTGCGATATGCTGGGTGATATCTGCGAGGGCCTGGTACTACTATCAGAAAGCTATTGATCTTTTCTACGTATTTATAAGGTCATTATTGCTTTTTTTAAATCTGTGGCAAAATTGTTGCTAGTAATCAGCAGAAGTTCAATTTAAAAACAATTTAATTATGATCAAAAGAATACATGTGCTTGAAGATGATGAAGATATCAGGTATATCATTGGCGTTTTACTTAAAGATGAAGGATATGAATTGCAACTATCGTCTACTTTTTCAGAGCTAAAAGGGAAACTGAAAGATTCAGTGCCTGATTTATTCATTTTGGATGTAATGTTGCCTGATGGAGATGGAGCTGAAATCTGTAAAGATTTAAAAACGGATATGTTTACCAAACACATTCCTATTATTGTGATGTCGGCAAACGACCAGAATAAAGAACTAAGTATTACTGCGGGAGCTGATGATTATGTGAGCAAACCTTTTGATATCGATTATATCGTGAAAAGAATTAAAAAGTTACTGGTAAACTAGTACCAGAAACACAGCATAAAAATGGCCCCTGATATTTTTAAATATCAGGGGCCATTTTTTTTATAATCTATCGCAATTAGAACAACTGGCAATGCCTGCTACAATTTGCAAAGGTTATTAAATAGAAACAGGGATAAACCTTGGAGAGGTATCCCTGTTAATTGATAGTTGGCCCACCACAGACCAACCTAAACCAAACAAACTACGACTATAACGGATTTAATTCTGGGAAAGTTTTGAGTATTTGAAATTAAACATTTCTATGACAATAGGCGCTGTTTATCCTAATAAGAACTGATGTATAATAGCGCGCTGGAAAGGCCGTTCAGGCAGTAATTCGTCTAGCCTTTAATAGGGGTTTTTAATTGCTGTGTGTTGATTAACAGCTCTTTATGTTAATCCTTTTCTACAGCACTTATTTTACATCGATATATATTATATTTGGCCTAAATACGAGAATAAAATGTCAGATCAGAAAAAAGAAATATTTGATGGCGTAGCTCAACGCTTAAAGATTGAAGGATTTAATGTGGTTAATCGTGATGAAAGCCGTCCTTGGGGAGGTTTTTTCGTAATTGATGAAGACCAGGCACAACAATTTGCCAATGTTTATTTTGATGGATTAAATGTTGATGAATTGAAAATATCAGGTAAACTGAGCCCTAAAATATTAATCGTTGCGCCTAATACACGTTTATCGTGGCAATATCACCACCGCCGTGCAGAAATATGGAGAGTGGTAAATGGTACGATAGGTGTTTCTACTAGTGATACAGATGAGCAAGGTGAAGTACAACAACTTACTCCAGGCCAAACCATCAAATTGAAACAAGGCGAAAGACACCGTTTAATTGGTTTGGACGATTGGGGAATTGTTTCCGAAATCTGGCAACATACTGATCCAAGCAACCCATCTGATGAAAGCGATATTGTAAGAGTACAAGACGATTTCGGTAGATAAAACCAGATAGACACGATTTAATCCCGTATTGGTAAAACTTATACGGGATTTTTTTTGCTATTTTGCAACCCAAACATCCAGACCTACCAAAGGTCTCGTAAGTACGTACACATACAAATATGATTATTTTAGTTTTTTTTCTTTTACATTGGTTCCTCTCCCTATTTTCACAAACTTTCTTTTTACACCGTTATGCCTCGCATAAAATGTTTAAAATGAACAGCTTTTGGGAGAAGTTTTTTTATGCCATTACTTTCTTGTCTCAGGGATCCTCGTTTTTAAATCCAAGAGCCTATGCGATCCTTCACCGGATGCACCATGCTTTTAGTGATACTGAAAAAGATCCGCACTCTCCACATTTCGTTAAAGACGTATGGGGAATGATGATTAAGACCAAAAACATTTACCTGAATTACTCTAAGCACAACATTGAGCCAGAAGAGCAGTTCAGAGATAAATACCCTTCATGGCCGATCATCGATAAAATCGGTGATTCCTGGATCACAAGGATTGTCTTTATCTGCTTTTATGTATGGTTTTATGTGAGCTTCGCAACTGCCTGGTGGATGTTTCTTTTATTGCCAATCCATTTCTTAATGGGCCCTATTCATGGTGCCATTGTAAACTGGTGTGGCCATAAATACGGTTATTCTAACCATGATAATGACGACCACAGTAAAAACTCTTTGCCTTTGGATTTTCTTATGCTGGGCGAATTGTTTCAAAATAACCACCATAAAAAACCGAATAACCCGAACTTCGCTTCAAGATGGTTTGAGTTTGATCCTACTTATCCAGTGATGAAGGTGATGCACTGGTTGCATATCATCCGAATCAGGAAGGTTTAAAAACACCTTATTATGGCAACACCCTATCTTAATTTTTTTAGTAGCGTGTTGCCATAAAAAAAAACAAGTTTATACAAAAAAATAAAAACCAATAGCTCTTAAATAACGTATAGTTAAACGAGTAGGTTGATGTTCTTGATCAACTATCGCTTCGTTTTCCAAATACTTTAATAAGAGGATTCATGTGGTACGACAGTTTAATTGCACAAAATAGGTTGCCCGATTTTATATTGCGGATGGGGATCCGCAAGTTATTAAAGCAGCGTCTAGAGCATGAAACAGTAGGGGATGTAGAAGCACAGCAACATCGGCTCAATAAGTTAATCGCCAAACTGAAGACCGAACCCATCGCTATCCATACTGCAACAGCAAATCAACAGCATTATGAAGTGCCCAGCGCTTTTTATCAATATTGCCTGGGCAAACATCTAAAATATTCCAGTGGCTATTGGGGGCCGGGTACGACTTCCATCGACATAGCGGAGCAGGATATGCTGGAGCTGACCTGCAAACGCGCAGATTTAAAAAATGGACAGTATATCCTGGAACTCGGCTGCGGTTGGGGGGCTCTGACTTTGTTTATGGCTCAGAAATACCCGGAAAGTCCGATCACAGCACTTTCCAATTCTGCCACGCAGAAGGCTTTTATCGAACAGGCTGCTAAAGAAAGAAACTTAACGAACATTACGGTCATTACTCGGGACATCAATGTTTTCAATAGTACCATTCAGTTTGATCGGGTAGTGTCTGTCGAAATGTTCGAACACATGCGCAATTATGAACTGTTGCTGGCTAAGATCTCTTCCTTCCTGAAAGTAGATGGCCGACTGTTTGTCCACATCTTTAGTCATAAAAAACTGGCCTATAAATTTGAGGTAAAGAATGAAACGGACTGGATAAGCAAGTATTTTTTCACCGGTGGAATCATGCCTTCTAATCATTTACTGCTCTATTTTAACGAGCACCTGCAGACAGAAAAGCATTGGGTGGTTAATGGAACAAACTATGCTAAGACTGCTGAAGCATGGCTTAAAAACATGGATGCCCATAAATCCGAAATCATGCCTATTTTAAAAGAAATGTATGGTGGAGATCAAGCCCTTAAATGGTGGGCATATTGGCGCCTATTTTATATGTCCTGTGCAGAGTTATTTGGCTACAATGAAGGCAATGAATGGATGGTGTGTCATTACCTGTTTAAGAAAAGAGCTTAATTAGTATTGTTCAAAATCTACATCATTATTTTCAGTCTGAAATCTCTTGCCCTGAAGGAGGACAAAATTTTCTAGGTCTAAAAATAACGATATAGATTTTTTTGGGTAAAAAGCTTGGCTGCTTTTTCCTCTATTCTACTGGAGTGAGGTATTGGGTATAAGAATAGCCCTGTTCACCGGCATCCGTTTTGATCATCCACCATTGGTCATTTTCTTTTCCAACGAGTGTGACGATTTCATGGCGGGCAGCTTTACCAACGATGTCATCATTGGTACTTGGTCCTTTGCGAATATTGAGGTTCGAGCTATTGGTGGTTACCTTTAATTTTGCACCTTCAGGAACACCAGCAACACTATTGATATTCATAACGAGATCTCCTGAAGCATAGTTTGGATCAAGGCGTTCGTAAGTATCCCACAACTGTTGTTTTACTGTGCCACTGGTTGCACCATCAATGTACAGCACACCATCTTGTTCACGAACATTTAAATCGTTTACTCCTGCAGCGGTTGCAGCATCAACCAGTTCTTTATATTTTTCTTGTAAAGCCATTTTCTGAGTCCTCCTGAATTATTTAATCACCAATTGATTGTCTACCTTTTTAGGTTTTAACGCATTCAATGCCATCATTAACTTTTGAAGATCACCTTTGTTCAGTTCTCCTTTTAAAGTAACCACACCATCATTTACGGTTGCCGCAACAGTAGGGAAATCTTTTGTTGCATCTTTAACAGCAAGGGCTAATGGGGTATCTGCACTTACTTCAACTTTAGCCAGTTCTACGGTAAGGTTGTTCACTACAGATTTAACGCCTGGAACAGCTGCAGCAGCTTTACCTAAGGCATCTTTGCTGGCTTCATCAGTCACCTGACCGGTAATCGTTACGACTCCTTTATCAACAGCAACACCTGAAGCTGATAGGTTAGGACTGGACTGAATTGCAGTTTCTACCGCAGTTTTTAAGTCAGCATCTTTCGGCGTGCTTTTACATCCGGCAATTGTTGCCACCATAAAGGCGGTCAGCATAACCAGAGCCATCATTTTGCTCATTAGTTTTTTCATTTTCAGATAGATTTCGTTTAAACTATTGTTGCTCACCCGGTTCAGTTGAGGGTGCATATACAATATAGCTAAATTACTTAACGTCTGATGTTAAAAAATGTTTAGCAAAAATGTCTTTTTAAGGCGCTTAATTTTAAGAAGCTATGAGCTGATATCAAATCCAGGGAAAATACTTTAAGCTAATATTCTCTATACGCATAACGCTTCGCTATATGCATAATGTTTCCCTTTAAACCTCCTGTTGATGTTCTCCCCCAGGTATTTTTAGTATGCACAAAAAAAGCAAGCATACTAAGAGAAGACCTAGAAAATTTCAGCCTTTTCAGGCTGAAAGATTTCAGTATTCGAATAGTTGTGCTTGCTTTTTTAGAGGAACCAAAGTGCCCCCTCTTTTATTTTATTTTGAACTCCATCTGCGGCTACCGCTGCTTGGTGTTCTTTTCGCTCCGCTTAAGTTAGGCTCACGTTGACCGCCACCCTGGCCTTTACCGCCAGAAGGTCTGCCACCACCATTACCACCTCTGCTATTTCCACCACGAGAACCGCCACCACCTTTACCTTTAGGTTTTTCAGTAGTTGCGCTCATCAGGCTTTGCCAGCTCATCGCATACGGATGATCTTCCGTTACCGGAATACTCAATGCGATTAATTTCTCAATATCTTTCAAGAAGTCTCTTTCTTCTGCATCGCAGAAAGAAAGTGCCGTTCCGCTTAATCCAGCCCGACCAGTACGACCGATTCTGTGAACATAAGTTTCAGGAATGTTTGGCAATTCATAATTGATCACATGCGCCAATTCATCCACATCAATACCACGTGCTGCGATATCAGTAGCTACAAGAATCCTTGTTGCTTTTGCTTTGAAATTAGTCAATGCCCTTTGTCTGGCATTTTGTGATTTATTACCGTGAATTGCTTCTGCTTTAATACCTACTTTGATCAGGTCTTTAACGATACGGTCAGCACCATGTTTAGTTCTGGTGAAAACCAATGCCGTTTCAATTGCTTTATCTTGTAAGATGTGAATCAATAAGTTTTTCTTATCGTTTTTGCTTACAAAAAACATTTGCTGTTGGATCTTTTCAGCGGTAGATGATACTGGAGTAACTTCTACTTTTAAAGGATTTGTTAAAATCGTATCAGCAAGTTTCTGGATTTCCTGAGGCATAGTAGCCGAGAAAAACAAAGTCTGTCTTTTTACAGGTAGCTTGGCAATTACTTTTTTAACATCATGGATGAATCCCATGTCCAACATTCTGTCGGCCTCATCCAGAACAAAGATTTCAACTTCCTTCAGGTTGATAAACCCTTGGTTCATTAAATCTAATAGTCTACCTGGAGTGGCGATTAAAATATCTACACCACGGTTTAGTGCATCAGTTTGTGCTTTTTGGCCAACACCACCGAAGATCACTAAGTGACGAAGCGGAAGGTTTTTACCATACGCTTTAAAGCTTTCCTCAATCTGGATGGCTAATTCGCGTGTTGGTGTTAAAACCAATGCTTTGATGTGCTTATGAACTTTTGTGTTTTCGTGAGGCTTGCTTAGCAACTGGAGCATAGGGATTGCGAAAGCGGCAGTTTTACCTGTACCGGTTTGCGCGCAGCCTAATAAATCTCTGCCTTGAAGTATAGTTGGAATGGATTGTTCTTGTATAGGGGTAGGTTGTGTATAACCTTCTGTTTGGAGCGCTTTTAAAATTGGCTCAATCAGGTTTAATTCTTCGAATAACAATGTGTTTGTCTTTTAATTTATAATAATGAAACGAAAGAATATCGTTCCAGGCAAAGATACGTATAACTTTTGGCTTTTAGGTAATTCGCTGTTTAATAGGTAACTGGCTGTTAGTTAGTGGGTTTGTTTTCTTTAAAACGGCTGAAAAATAATAAGGCGAGTACACAGAGTACAAAGCCCACCACACCGTTTAATCGTAGGCCATAATCATGTCCGGGATCTTTTCCATAGACCGTCAACATGGCAAAAATTGCTATTCCTAAAGTCTGACCAAGCTTCACAAAGAGGTATTTTACGGCGAAAAACATCCCCTCATGGTTCTCACCGGTTTCCTCAGTGTCTTTTTGGGCGATATCGGCAAGGATGGCATTGGGTAGGATGCCCAAAGCGGCAAGTGGGAAGGAAGCACAGCAGACCAGGATATACATTTGCATGGTTGGAGAGAAGGGGAGTTGCCCAAGGAAAAAGATGGTGACAAATATGACACTCAGCACCCCAAAAGCGACCAGTACCAATGGCTTTTTTCCAAATCTTTTAGCTCCGTAATTGATGAAGGGGTAGAATACCAGGGAGAGTAGCACCATGATGCCCATAAACTTTCCACCGTCCGAATCGGGCAAGCCTAGTAAGACCGTCACAAAGAACAATAATCCACTGGAAATGATGCTTAGCGCGATGTAATAACTGAAATCTGAGATCAGGTAATACTTGAAATTAGCGTTTCTAAAGGTGTTTTTTATCGCAGGGAGCAGGGCAATGTGTGTTGGTTTAGCATTGGTATATTCCTTCTCATTGATGAAAATAATAGGCAGTGTCATGACTAGTCCTGATAAAATACTCAGACCGCATATCGTATGTTGTAAAGCCTCGGCACGTTCCATTCCCGGAAAAATGTCCTGGATCAGGTCGGCATAATTATTACAGAGTGCGGCAAGGATCATCCCCAATACAAAACCCACTTGCTGGTAGGTGGAAAGTCGGACTTTTTGATCGGCACTATGTGTCAGCTCTGCTAGCAAAGCATTGTATGGAATGATGTAGGTGGTGACCGAGATGAAAAATCCGGCCAGAACAATCGTCAGCCACCAGGCATTGGTGATGCTTTCTCCTTTAACCAATGGATAGAAAACCAAGGAACAAAAAACAACTGCAGGAACAATCGCATATTTCATAATGGGAATTCGCCTGCCTTTTGGGTGGGTACTGGCATCACTTAGCGAAGCGATAAAAGGATCGTACAGGGCATCAAACAGTCTGCCGGAAGCCGCAATGAGTGATAAGATGTTAAAAGCGCCAAATACTAAAAGTTGCGGTACCAGCGGATATAGCCCGGAATTGTTTGGTGGCAGGTAAAAGTAAGGTAGCATCACAATAATCAGATTGGTCATGATGCTCCAGCCCATCATTCCGGCAGCATAAGCGATTTCTTTTTTTAAAGGCAGTTGTTTTATCGGCATAATCTATAATTCGGGTTCTGGTTGTAATTTATCGCTTGGGATCATTTTATGGCTTGCTTCATGACAGCTCGGAGCGTAAAAACGAGCTAGGCTCCAGGGATTAGTTGTGGCCATTTTGTTGTTTCCGGACTAAGGTATTCACAAAATAGAGGACAATAAATCCGGCAAAGATGAGGAGACCGTTTCTTCCGGCTTCGGGATCATTGAAGTAAATGCTGACACCTACAAAAGTATAGGCGGCAATGAAAATTATAGGCAGGAGCGGATAAAGTTTCATGCTGTAAATACTGTTCTTATCCAGTCCCGCGGTTTTTTTCCTCAGGAAGAATATCGTTGCGGCCGAGCTGGCCATACCGATACAGTCTAAAAATATGGTGTAATTTAAAATCTTATCGAAGGTTTGAGCATAGAACAAAGTGAAAATAGAAATGATAGAAAACACACTGAGGCTTACAAACATCACATCGTTCTTAGCCGTTTTCTTACTGAATATTGAGGGCAGCGCTTTTTCTTCGCCCATGGCATACATCACTCTTGGGTTACTCAATAAATTCACATTTACATATCCTAGCACAGAGAAATACACCAGGCAGGAGAGGATAGTGAAGCCCATTGGACCGAACAGTTTTCCGGCGAGGATGGCAGCGATGCTTTCTGCAGTTTTCAATTGCTCAAAGCCGATCACTTTAACATAGGCATAATTGATGGCCATATACAAGATGATGATGATGGCCAGCCCGATCATGATTGCGCGGGGAATCACTTTGTTGGGTTCTTTCGTTTCTCCGCCAAAGTTGATGGATTGCTGGTAGCCGCCAAAAGTAAAGGAAATGGCAATCAGGCATATGCCGAGGGCTTTTCCATAGTCCATCCAGTCTGGCGCTACACCGGTGGTGGTTTTAAATTCAGGTAAGCTATGGCTGATGCTTGCTGCCCCCGGACCGGTAAAAATGGCGCAAATTAAAATCAATACCATCCCTATTTTTACCATCGACAAGACATTCTGTGTTTTCGCGCTTACTTTTAATCCGAATAAATTGAGCAGGTAAAACAGGAAAATAGTGACGGCTGCAATCACAATCCTATAAAATTCTGTCTGTAGTTCTACTGGAAGGATGATTTTACTCAGGTATTCTGCACCGATCAGGGAAACCCCGGCAACGGAAGCGGCATTAGAGACCACAACAATACAATTGATCGCAAAGGCAATAGAAGGGTGGTAAAAAGCAGAGAAAATTTTATAATAGCCACCGGTAACAGGAAATCTGGAACCGATCTCCGCATAAGTAAGTGCGCCACACAGCGCAACGAGTCCACCGATGATCCATGCCGAGAAAAACAACTCAGGAACCTGTGCCCCTGCTGCTACATTTACCGGCGTCCGGAAGATACCCATTCCGATCACCAAGCTGACCACAATCATAGATAAGTCGAAGAGGGAGAGCTGTTTCTTCTCAGCCATAAGGTCTCGGTTTTATTCCTTGAATATACACGAAAATGTGTATTTGTTGAAACTTTGTGGTTGATTCCCCGGCATATTAACTTAAATTTGTAATTCTACTCAATTACATCATGGCTGAACCGAATTATAACGAAGATAGTATACGCTCCCTCGATTGGAAGGAACACATCAGACTGCGTCCCGGTATGTATATCGGTAAACTTGGAGATGGTTCTGCTCAGGACGATGGGATTTATGTTTTGCTGAAGGAGATTGTCGACAACTCAATTGATGAGTTTGTAATGGGCGCCGGACGTACCATAGAAATTACCGTTTCTGATCAGAAAGTAAACGTCCGAGATTATGGCCGTGGAATTCCACTAGGTAAAGTGATCGACTGTGTCTCTAAAATTAATACCGGTGGTAAATACGATAGCAATGCCTTTCAGAAATCCGTAGGATTGAATGGGGTAGGTACAAAGGCTGTAAATGCCTTGTCTAATGCTTTCGTAGTACAATCCTACCGCGATAATAAAACGAAAAAGGTAGAGTTTTCAAGAGGAGAGGTGGTGATTGATAATCCAATTATTGATACTACTCAACGCAATGGTACTGCCATTACGTTTTATCCGGATGAAACCATTTTCAGAAACTATCATTACATCACGGATTTTGTGGAAAGCATGATCTGGAACTATGTGTTCCTGAATGCTGGATTGACCATCAACTTCAACGGACAAAAATATTTATCTGAACGCGGACTGTATGACTTGCTGCATAAACACGCAGGAGCAGAAACTATCCGTTATCCGATCATTCACCTGAAAGGGAATGATATTGAGATCGCCATGACTCACGGACAGCAATATGGAGAGGATTATCACTCTTTTGTAAACGGTCAGCATACTACCCAGGGAGGAACGCATCAGGCGGCATTCCGTGAAGCAGTAGTGAAAACCGTAAGAGAGTTTTATAAAAAGGAATACGATGCTGCCGATATCAGGGCATCCATCATTGCCGCCATCTCGATCAGGGTACAGGAACCTGTATTTGAATCGCAGACGAAGACAAAATTGGGTTCTCAGAACATGGGACCGGATGGACCTTCGGTAAGGACTTTTATCAATGATTTCGTAAAGAAAGAATTAGATGATTACCTACACAAACATACCGATGTAGCAGATGCTTTATTGAAAAGAATCTTACAGTCGGAAAGAGAACGTAAAGACATCGCTGGAATTAAAAAGTTGGCCAACGACAGGGCTAAAAAAGCATCGCTGCACAATAAAAAACTGAGAGATTGTAAGGTGCATTTCAACAGCACCCACGAGAAAAGATACGAAACTACACTGTTTATTACAGAGGGAGATTCTGCTTCCGGATCGATTACCAAATCCAGGGATGTGGATTGTCAGGCGGTATTCAGTTTAAAAGGAAAACCTTTAAACTGCTATGAGCTGACTAAAAAAGTAGTGTATGAAAACGAAGAGTTCAACCTGCTGCAACATGCCCTGAATATTGAAGATGGTCTGGATGGTTTACATTACAACAATATTGTTATCGCCACAGATGCCGACGTAGATGGAATGCACATCAGGTTGTTGATGATGACTTTCTTCCTGCAGTTTTTCCCGGATCTGGTACGCTCAGGACACGTATACATCCTGCAAACGCCTTTGTTCCGTGTTCGTAATAAAAAGGAAACCATTTATTGTTATAGCGATGAAGAGCGTAAAGCAGCGATTGCGAAACTGGGTAATAAACCGGAAATCACCCGATTTAAAGGGTTAGGAGAGATTTCTCCAGATGAGTTTGGTTTGTTTATCGGAAAAGACATCAGGTTAGATCCGGTGATCCTGAAAGATCAGACGATCAAAAGTCTATTGGAATACTATATGGGCAAGAACACGCCAGACAGACAACGTCACATCATCAAGAACTTAAGAATTGAAAAAGATACGCTAGAAGAGTTAGTCTCTCCAATTCAGGATGCTGCAACAGCTGCAGTAAGCCATGATTTGGTATCTGATGAACTGGCAGATGAAGAAATGATTGCAGAATCAGCCTAAGGCAAAATGAATACCTAAAAATGCCCCTGGATCAAATGATTCAGGGGCATTTTTTATAAAAAAGGAAGGTGTTCCTGAGGTTAAGGATTTTTCAAACGAACGGTATCTTCCGGATGTTGCGGTGGCAAAGCAGTTACTTCTTTCTCTACGACCACGACCTTGGTATGTACCGCATACTTGCTGGGTTTAATCCCTCCACTATATTTTTCTGCGTAGGCTTGGGTAAATTCTGCGCCGAAATAGAGAATAATCGCCGTATAATAAATCCATAACAGGATTACAATGATCGATCCTGCAGCACCGAATGCGGAGGCTGGATTGCCTACTTCTATATAAATGCCGATCGCATATTTACCAATACCAAATAGTAAAGCCGTAAATAATGCCCCAATAATTGCTGGTTTCCATTTCAGTTCTACATCCGGCAGGACCTTAAATATAATGGTGAAAATACTGGTGACCACCGCCAGCGTCACGGCATTGGTGACAATTAACATCATCAGTTCAGAAACTTCTGCGATGCTGATGTAGGCGGCGATCTTATGCCCGAGACCCACTACCACACTATTGACGACTAAGGATACCAGCATTAAAAAGCCCAGAGAAGCAATCAGTGAAAAAGAAAGCAGTCTGTTGACGATGAGTTTTTTCCAGCCCTTTTTTGGAACCGCTTTTACTTTCCAGATGAGGTTGATGCTGTCTTGGATTTCGATAAATACTGCCGTTGCACCAATGATTAAAGTACTAACTCCAATGATTAAGCCCAATGTGCTTTTTCCGCTATAATTGGCGTTGTTCACAAAGCTTCTCAATTGATTTGCTGCGTCCTTACCTACCATATCTGCGATCTCTGCAAAGAATTTCTCCCTTGGATTGATGGTGCTCAAGTCTCCGCCATCTCCTAAAAACAGACTGGCTGCGGAAAGGACAATGATAATCAAAGGGGTTAAAGAAAAGATCGTATAATAAGCGAGGGCTGCACTTAATTTCATGACCCGGTCTTCCATAAAACCTTTTCCAGCGGCAATAAACAAATGGCCGGTAGCTTTAAGAAAGCGGATGATCTTTTTGATAAAATTCATATTTCGTTTAGAAAGGGTAACCAATACCCAGGTTGAATGTTAAGTTTTGTTTTCTCCAGGCACTACTGCCAAAGTCAATGTCCTTCATGACCCATGCTGGTCCACCTGGTAAATCAGGTCTTCTGATCGGGAAGGCAAGGTCTAAACGAATCACAAAGAAGGAAGCATCAATTCTTAATCCTGCACCGGTACCTACAGCCATCTGATTCAGGAAGCTGTTAAATTTGAATTGCCCACCCGGTTTTAAAGGATCATTTTTCCTCAACCAGATATTCCCTGCATCGATAAAAGCAGCACCGTAAAGTACACTGACAATTTTGAAACGTAATTCCGTATTCAGCATGACCTTAATGTCACCACCCTGATCCTTGAACGTTACCGTGTCAGGAATTACATAGGTACCTGGCCCCAATATCCTGGAACCAAAAGCCCGGATGTCACTGCTTCCTCCTGCAAAAAACTGGCGGACAAAGGGAAGGGCCTTACTATTTCCATAAGCATAGCCGAAACCAACGTTAAACCGGTTTGCCCAGGTTACTTTTTTATTGATTTTATAATAGTTTCTGATGTCACCTTCCAATCTTATAAACTGAGAAAGGGCAGTACCCAATATGGATTTCTTTCCTGTATTGTCTGTTGGCGCCAATAAGCCCAGCACGGTGCCAGATGTTTCCAGGTCTGCGGAGAAGTAAATGTTATTTCTTTTATTCTGATTGACCTGGTCATTATAGGTGAAATTATAGTTTAAACCCACAATAAACTGGTTCTCTAAACTGGTCCTTAAAGAAGGGTTCTCCCTAAATAGTTTGGCAGAATCCATTACATTCGATTTCACATAATTGATGGAAATCGGATTGAAAATGTGCTCCTTATAAACATTTTCCTTCCAGTCGTAACCGAATTCTGCTTTCGCCGCCTTTAAGGTGTAATCTACCCGATCCAGAATCTGATAAGAGGCAAGTATATTTGTTTTAGGAATGAAAGCATTAGTGCTATTGAATTTAAACCATGGAATCAGAAAACGAGGGAAAATTAATTTGGCCTGACCCGTTAAGGAATATGAATTCCCCTGTGCCTGATTTGATCCCCTGATTTGTTTCTCAAAACCACCACTGGCACTGATTTCCAGTTTCTCTGCACCACGGAATACATTCCTGGTAGTCTGGGTTAGTTTCACTTCAGAACCGACAAAATTATTGGATTTACTGGTTCCTAAAACCTGGAATGATAAAGAGTTTTTCTTTAATGGAGTCAGGTAGAAGTTGACGTCCAGCTGGTTGTTTCTAAAGCTATCTACCGGAAGAAAATCTGCCTTTACCACCTTAAATGTTCCAATGTTCACCATTCTGTTTAAAGACTGGTTATGGTCTTTTCTATTGTAAAGTTCCCCTTTATTGAAAAACACCAGTCGGTCAAATACACCCAGCTTAAATGTGTTTTTAGGATCTTTAATGATGAAATCTTTATAAAGTACCGGTTTACTCGCCCGGATAGAAGAATCATTCCTTAGCGAGAAATTCGGGTAAATGGTGATGTTGTTGATGGTGTAAGGCTTCAGTGCAGCAGTAGGGGTAATCTCCTTAATTTTCACATAGACATTGACCTTGTTTTTTCCAATGGTACTGTCTACCTGAAGGATCAGGTAATCCGGGTTAAAATAGAAATAGCCACCTTGTTTCAGGTCGTTGTCTATTCTTTCCCGTTCTGCTTTGAAGGTGTCGAAATCATAAAAATCACCTGTTTTAATTAAAGATTTACCTGAGTTATGATTGATCAGTGAAGCGATCCCTGCACTGTCTTTTGGGAAATTGATCTGATTGATGGTATAACGATCTCCAGTTTCAGCGGTATAGATGGCTTTTGCCTTTCTGTTTTTAACGACGGTATCTCCGGTTACCTTCGCCTGTAAATACCCCTGAGAGATTAAATAACTGGCCAGTACGGCATTGTTATATGGGATTTTCACCTGACTTTGCAATACAGGAGGTTCTCCAACTTTATTGCGCAACCAATGGCGGATGCCTTTTGGCTTCTTAGGTTCTCCGGCAATGTTATAAATGTATAGTTTGATCCTTAATCCTAAAAATGAAGCATTGGGACGAGGTCGGGTTTTATCTTCCAAAATCCCCTTAATATTGCTTTCCTCATCAATCTTCCCTGTTGAGTCCGGATTGATCTTTACTGTTGCTCCAGTATATAGATTCTGTCCTGCGGGCAAATATTTTATATTGCTGCAGGCAGAAAATACCAGGCAAAGACTCATAAAAAATAAAGGTCTAATTCGCTTTCTCATTTTTGGGTTTCTGTTCTTTTTTAATCGTACGTCTGTCTTTAAATTGTCTGAATATCTCACGGAATCTATTGTAATCCACTACCAGGGCGAAACCAATGCCGGTTTCTATAATTTGGCCTTCAATAATTCCTTCTGTCTGATTTCGTCTATAAGCACGCAGACGGTAGCGGCCATCCTTAGATAACAGGTATTCTATATTTACGTTTCCTGCAATATTGCTGGAATTGTTATTGTTCTGACCTGAATTTCCTTCTAATCCGAAAGAACTACCTACAGTTACTGTGAGCCTATCGTCCAGAAGTTTCTTAGACAAACCAATTTCCAGTTCTGTGCGGTTTTCCAGTTTTCCGCTGGAATAATCTTCGGAGGTATTCAATCCGAAATTAATATCGACTCCTTTAACCAGATCTGAAGCCATATTGTTCAGTTGTTCGGTTAATAATTTACTCACACTCTGACGGGCATAATTAGCCACCAGACCATTTCCGCTTCCCGCCAGACTTTGGAAAGGGTTTTCTGCTATAAACCGTTCTAATGCCAATAATGCAAATACCTGTTTGTTCAATTCACTCTCATTTGTATTTATGGTCTGCAATTGGGCATAAACTAGTCCACCAATAATTCCACGTTCATTTTCCGGTAGATCCAGTTTGAAATTGATAATTGGTTTCATGATTTCACCGGTAATCATCAGGTACACCTGGAATGGGAACTTTTGTTTCGATTGGGCTCTGCTCAGTTCGTCGTTAACCTGGTTGGCAACAAGATCGATTGCAGGAGCATTCGCTTCATACAATGCCGTAATGTCTACATTTGCAGAGGTTGGCTCGCCAGTCCAGACAATACTGCTGCCTTGCTGTATCTTAAATTCTCTGGATACAATGCCACCAACGGAAAGTTTGTAAGAACCATCACTAAGTTCATATCGGCCGGTAAGGCTCATCTTCCCACTCGGATCCATCGTTGCATTTAAAGTACCTTCTCCTTTTACTTTCAGCTGGTCTCCATTTGAAGGATCTACCACCACCGTAAACTCTGCTTCTTTATCCATGTTGAGGTCTGCACTCAGATTGATGCCCATGATCGGAGCCTTAGTCACACTATCCGTAGATAAAGCTACTTTACCATTAAATGGTGCTGCATCTGCATCTATAAATTGAACCACACCTTCCTGATCTATGATCGAAGGATCAGAACTTGGCATTGCGAAGAAAAACTTAGTACCCTTATTCACGGTAATGTTCATATTGATCTGTGGCTGGTACATATCTCCACGGATTCTAAAGAAATTGGTGCTGACAAACACTTTACCATAGATCATGTCGTTATCAGCCTCTGTAGAATTCATTAATCTGAAGTTCCTGGCAGAGATATCCAGACCAAAACGGAAGTCTGTATAATTTGTGGTATAGATATTTCCATTCACTTTTAATGGCTGATTTAGGGAATCCAGTACCGTGAAGTTGTCAAATTTGATCCCTTCTTCATTGAAGCTAATGGTTTCATCCGGGATTCTGAAATAAGAGTTGACATAGGTCGCTGTAAATGCAGCCTGGTTAAATTTAACCTCTCCAATTACCTTTGGTGCGGTTAAAGCACCTTTTACCGACATTTGTCCGCTGATAGTTCCTGAGCCATTTTTAATCTGCCCCATGGAAACGCTTTCCAGCTGCTTCAAGTCTATCTTATCGATATTCAACGTTAAATCTAAAGCGCTTTCCGGTGAAGTGTAATAGAAACCATTGGCCCTAAGTTCATGAACACCGGATAGGGAAATATTCGTCTCAAAAGCATTTTCGGTATTGTTGTTTACTGCTACACGTAGTGTCCCCAGCTGATCTTTTTGGTAACGCAATTGATCAATGGTTAGGTTGGCTTCAAATTTTGGCGTTCCCATCAGGTCTTTTGCATCTACCGTTCCATTGATGGAGCCACCCAACAGCGAGCTGTCCTGCTCTGCAAATTTGGTTAAGGTCTCGATCTTAAAGTCCTTAAACAGGACTTTTAATGGGGCATTAGACTCATCACCCACACTGTTGACGCTTAGCAATTGGTTATCCCTGCTGATATCGAAATTCCGGGCCATAATTCCCGATTGGCCGAACTGGATGTAATTGTCGGGAGCTACCACCCATTTCTGATAGTTTAGCAGGAGTTTTTGTGGATCCAGATTAAAGCGGAAATCCTTATTAATCGATTGGAAGGTACCACCAAGCAGGTATTTGTCTTTGAGTTTACTATCTCTTAAATAAATGTTAATGCCTAAATTATTGGCTACCGCATCACCACTTATTTCTGTATTGTAAAGGTTGATCGAAGAACTCTGCAGGCTTTTTACCGTCAGCTTGTAATTGATTTTCTGGTTGGTATTGTCGATGCTCAACTTGGTGCTGTCTACTTTGTAATCGCCATAAACTACATGAGGAACCCATGCTTTCATGGTTAAACTATCTTTCTGGGTATCCAGTAATCCGTAGATGTATGAAGGAGAGAAAGTGGTTAATGAAGGCACGAAATCCTGTAAGAATTTAGGGTTATAAACCTTGGCGAAGAAACGAATCCGCTGATCCGGGATTGGTTTCACTTCTCCAAATTGATAGTATTTATTGAGTTGATTGGTGACTGCGGTAGCCAGATTCGACAATTGGTATTTTCCATCGATTCTAGCACTCATGAGTTCCGATTTTAAAGTCAGCAAGCTTTTCTCAGCTGTAGTTTCTGCATGAAGCTGAATCGTGTCTACATTGATTTTTTTACCTTCTTTTACCACTTGCAAGCCTTTGATAAATACATCGCCGTTTAGGTAATCCATATCTGCGGTACTTAAATCAGCATCAATGATACCGGCAACTTTAAATTCCGTCGGACTAAAGTTTAGGGCTTTCAGGTCTACCTGTGTCAGGTCCATTTTTGCTTTTACGGCCGGATATTTACCTGCTATATTTACAGCTGCAGTTAAGTTGAAATTCAAATTGCTGTCCGCCATATTGCTTTTCAAATCCAACTTTTGCTTTGCGTATGTACCGTTGATGTTTAGATTTTTATAGGTGTATTTATTATAGCCGGCACTCAACACCTGTCCATTGATTTTTAAACTGGCAGTTTTCGGATCTAAACCGGTTCCATTAACAGTCGCTTTGGCTGTTACTCTGCCCAATTGTGCCTGTTGTTTCAACAGTTTTCCTACATTAAAGTTGTTCAGGTTGATATTGGCCGTATACTGTTCTCTTCCTTTAGGCCCTTTCATATTGGCCAGTAATTTGGCCGATCCCATATCGGTATTGATGTTGAAACCAGTATTGAAATTGGTTAATGAACCTGTAAACTTACCATTAGCTTGAATCCTGTTCGGGAGTTCTATGTTTGTGGGTAAGGTGTTCTTAGGAATCACTACCAGCAGATCCGGCTTGGTTAATGAAAACTGCTTAATGTTCAAATCCATATAGAGTTTGTTCATATCCGGTAAGCCTTTGATTTTACCGTTAAGGTCTATATTGGTACTTTTTAAACCAGATATCTGCACACGGGGGATATTCAGGTTATTGAGGTAACCATTTACATTCCCGTTGATCTTTAGTTTTTCATTTCTATAAGCTGCGGGTACAGCATCAGAAAAATAACCAGCATCTTTCAAGCCTATCGTAGAGTTTTTGACCACCATATTGATCTTTACTCTTTCCGGATGTTTCGTCAGGTCATCCATAGAAGTATAAGTCAATGCGGTTGCATTTTCAATAGAAGTATTGGGTGTTTTTAAGATGAAGTTTTTAACATGAATAGCTTTATCTGTATATAAAACGTCTCCCTGTAAGCGCGACAACTGGAAACCGCTTTTCTCTTTCATGAAACCTTTTTTTACGATCACTTTGATGCCCTCCGGACCGTAACCCAGTCCTTCAGCGATGACATCCAGATCGCTTATTTTTAGGTGATTGAAATCCATTCCTTTCGTGGGTTTAGCACTCAGATTATCGTATTGTATGTTGTTTTTTGAAAGGTTTAGTTTGTTTAGCAAGAGAGAGATTGGGGCATCAGCTGTCGCTGCTGCTCCTTTATCCGCTGTCTCGGTTTTGCCGACTGTCCCGGATTTTGTAGCGGGCGCTGCTGCAGGTTTAAAGGCAAAAAGCACATCAGAATTGTTTAAATTGGCTTCTTCTAACTGGTATTTACTTTTAGTAAGGTCGGCCATCAATTTGCTCATGGAAAACTCTTTGAGATTTACTTTTGCCTTCATTTGCGAGGCAGCGGCCAGGTAATTCACCGTAGAATTATTGATTTTTCCTGTGGCAACATTGTATTTGTTGTTGGTTAGGTCGGCCACTAATTGTGTCAATACCACTTCATTTAAATTCAAATCTGCGCTCATTTGCGATAGCTGATCATCAAAATTGACCTTCACATTGTTGAAAGCGAAGTCCTGGATCTCTACCAAAGGCAGTTTTCCGGATTCCGTTTTTGCGGTATCGATGCTTTCTTCCAGGTGTGCTTTTAACTGCGTAAGTGGTTTTTTCTGAGCGTATTTTAAGTCGGTGTTTTTTAAGGAAAGAGATTTGATGACGTACTTTTGCTGGTCCATATCAAAGTCTTTGATATCGGTCTTAAATTCACCAAGGTGTAGGTTTACCTCATTTCCTGCCACATCATCACGATATACAATACCAATATCATCTAAACTGATTTTGCTAACAGAAAATTTAAGTGTTGAAGTCGTATCTTTTTCCACCTGATCTTCTGGTTTCTTTTGATCAGACATAAATGCGTCTACTAAAAAGGAGAAGTTGAAGGTGGTATCCGGATTGATCCGGGTGACATTGGCTCTGATTTTTTCTAAAGAGATGTTATTGATTTCTACTTTATTGTTCAATATTTTGAACAGGTTCAGGTCTACTGCCAATTTCTGCGCATAAAGTAGTGTGTCTCCTTTTTTGTCTTCCAGATAGAATTTGTTGAGGACAATATCTTTTGGAAAGGCGATATGGATGCTTTCCAGGCTAACTTCCGTCTTTGTCTTGTTTTTCAAATAGCTGATCGCCTGATCTTTTACGAAGTTTTGGACGGCAGGAATATTAAGAGAAAGGGCAAGTAGGACAACGAGCATAATGATGCTGGCGATGATCCATAAAAGGACTTTAAAACTTTTGCGTATATATTTATTCAATTGACTTAAATTGATAGTTTGTATGATTATAGGTTAACTAAAACCATGCCACCGGGCTGATTTTGACAGGTTATCCCTATAAGTACAATCAATATAATAAAATTGTTTATGACCTGGGGCAAAATTTGATTTTAAGGGGAACCTCGAAATTTGTATGTTTAGCCCATGGAAGAAAGAAATTTCACAATCAGCTACCAGTCATTTCAGGGGCCGGAAGAATTAAATGAGCAGGATAGGGCATTGTGCTTAAAGGCGGTAGAAGCGTTAAAAACGTCTTATTCTCCTTATTCTGGATTTAAAGTGGGGACGGCTGTACAGTTAAAAGGTGGAAGTGTGGTACTGGGTAGTAACCAGGAGAATGTTGCTTATCCGTCCGGATTATGTGCGGAAAGGGTGGCATTATTTAAGATCGGTTCAGATGATCCGAATGCAGTGATTGAAAGTATGGCAATTACCGCAAAAACTGATAACTTTGTGATTGAAAAACCCGTGACTTGCTGCGGTGCCTGTTTACAGGTGATGGCAGAGTTTGAACAGAAACAAAAACAGGAAATTGAAGTCTTGTTTTATTGTATCAACGGGGAAATTTTAAAAGTTAAAGGGATAAAAAATCTGTTGCCTTTCGTATTTGTGGAATCGCGATTATCAGTATAATTCCTTTTGCTATTCGGGGTATCCCGTTTTAAAAAGCATGCGAATCTCATGGCTCATAAAGCTGGTTCTTAACAGGAACTGTTGGGAAATCGTTGCTTAAAATTTCGTTTTCAACCCTTATATTTACAGAATCCAATCCATTTTTGATGAGCGACGAAATAGAAAAAAACATAAACGAAGAAAGCAAACATACCGTAATTCCTATCAATGGACTTTATGAAAACTGGTTCCTCGATTATGCTTCTTATGTAATCCTAGATCGGGCTGTACCACACATTAACGACGGTTTGAAACCTGTTCAGCGACGTATTTTACACTCGTTGAAAGAGATGGACGATGGACGTTTCAATAAAGCAGCAAACGTTATCGGGAATACCATGAAGTATCACCCACACGGGGATGCTTCCATTGGTGATGCCATGGTGCAAATCGGACAAAAAGATCTGCTGATCGATTGTCAGGGTAACTGGGGAGACCCGATTACCGGTGATAGTGCCGCTGCCCCACGTTATATTGAAGCCCGTTTGTCTAAATTTGCCAATGAAGTGGTATTCAATGGTGATACTACAGTATGGCAGTTGAGTTATGATGGTCGTAACAATGAACCCGTAACTTTACCGGTAAAGTTTCCTTTGCTATTGGCACAAGGTGCAGAAGGTATTGCGGTTGGTTTAGCGACGAAAGTAATGCCCCACAATTTTATCGAATTGCTGGAAGCTTCCATAGAGGTTTTAAAAGGTCAACGCCCAAATATTTTACCTGATTTCTTTACCGGTGGGATGGCAGATTTCTCTGCTTATAACGAAGGTATGCGTGGTGGTAAGATAAGGGTAAGGGCTAAAATCACGGAAAAAGACAAGAAAACTTTAGTCATCACCGAGATTCCTTTCAGTACCACTACCGGTTCTGTAATTGATAGTATCCTTTCTGCAAATGATAAGGGAAAGATCAAAATCAAGAAGATTGAAGACAATACCGCCGCTCATGTGGAGATTGTAGTGCAGCTGGCGCCCGGAATTTCTCCGGATGTGACCATCGATGCATTGTATGCCTTCACTTCCTGCGAGGTATCTATTTCACCAAATACCTGTATCATTAAAGGAGATAAACCTCATTTCCTAAGTGTAAACGATATTCTGATCGAGAATACGAACAACACCAAGGCTTTACTGAAACTGGAATTAGAGATTAAATTGAATGAACTTCAAGAGAAGATTTTCTTCAGCTCATTGCTGAAAATCTTTATTCAGGAGGGAATGTATAAAAATGCAGCATACGAAAACTCGGCAAACTTTGATGGCGTAGTAGAGGTGTTGAACGGTTTGTTCGAACCATTTATGTCGCAATTGTACCGGGCAATCCTTCCGGAAGATTTCAAAAAGCTAATTGATAAACCAATGAGCAGCATCACGCGCTTCGATGTGAAGAAAGCGGATGATCAAATGAAAACACTGGCGGATGAGATCAAAGTGGTGAAAAACCATTTACGCCATTTAACGGATTATGCCATTGCCTGGTTCCAGAGGTTATTGGATAAATACGGTAAAGGAAGAGAAAGAAAAACAGAGATCCGTTTATTTGACAGGGTAGAAGCTTCGAAAGTAGCTTTGGCCAATGTGAAATTATACCTGAACAGAGAAGAAGGTTTTATTGGTACCGGACTTCGTAAAGATGAGTTTATCGCCGATTGTTCGGATATCGATGAAGTGATCGTATTCAGGGAAGATGGAAAATGTATCATCACTAAAGTAGCTGATAAGACATTTGTGGGTAAAGGAATCCTGCACGCACAGGTGTTTAAAAAGGGCGATGAACGGACGATTTATAACTTGATCTATAAAGATGGAGCGAGTGGGATTTCTTACGTAAAACGATTCGCAGTAGTCGGCATTACCCGTGATAAGGAATACGACCTGACTAAAGGAAGTAAAGGCTCTAAAGTTCTTTATTTCACGGCCAACCCTAATGGGGAAGCGGAAATCGTGACGGTTATGTTGAAGCCGCATACTAAATTAAAGAAACTGCAGTTCGACCTGGATTTCGCAGAAATTGCGATTAAAGGACGTGGCTCACAAGGAAATATTGTATCTAAATACCCAATCAAGAAGATCTTACTGAAAAGCAAAGGTGTGTCTACCTTAGCAGGATTGAAAATCTGGTATGATGAATTGTTGAGAAGATTGAATGTAGATGGCAGAGGCAAATATCTTGGTGAATTTGATGGAGACGATAAGATCCTTCAGGTGCATAAAGATGGCTGGTATGAGCTGAGTACCTTTGATTTGACGAACCATTTTGATGCAGACCTGATCCTGATTCAGAAGTTTGATCCTGAAAAACCGTTTACAGTAGTTCAGTATGAAGGTAAAGCGAAAAATCATTTTGTGAAGCGCTTTGTATTTGAACCGATCGGTGTAGGAAAGAAACTAAGTCTGATCTCAGAAGAAAACGGTTCTAAGTTCCTTTATTTAACCAGCAATCCTGAAGCTATGCTAAAGGTAGATGTGTTAAAAGGTAAAACACAGACACCGGAGACGCTGGAAATTCTGCTTTCTGAATTTATTGATGTGAAAGGAATCCGTGCAAATGGAAACCGTTTAACACAACATGATGTGCGACACATCGAAATCTTTAACCATGAAGAGGATGAGTTAGAAGAAGTAGGAAAAGTAGAGCAAAACACTGAAGAAGATGCTGGGGAAGAATCAGAAGATTCGGAATCAACAAATGAAGAAGCTACTGTTGTCGAAGACAGCGATGTAGATGATGATGACGAAAGTTCTGATGATGAAGCTGATTCTACAGATGAAGATGAGGATCCAATTCCACCTGTTCCAGAAAGTCCTGTACAAGATCCGGAAGTAGCAGAACAGCCTGAAGAGGCAATAGAAGCCACTGAAAGCGCCATAGAACCAGCCGTAAAAGAAACAAAAGGGAAAGTTAAGCAGGTTCTGGTGGAAGAACCGGCTCCAACGGAAGCTGTTGTGGAAAAGCTGTTGGTAAAAGAGGATAATGAGGACACTAATGTTGATAACTCTGTTGATAAGGCTGTGGAGAAGAAAGAAAAGGTAATCGTTAAGAAGCCTTTTAATACTACTAAGAAAGAGGTGATTAGTCCTGTTGTTGTTGATGTGGAAAAGCCAAAAGAGGTGATTTCAGCTCCGGTTGTGGAAAAAAGCGCTGAACTGGAGGGAAATACAAATACAGCAACTGAGGAAGCATTTTCGGCAACGCCAGTAGTAAAAGATAAACCTAAAAAGGCCTGGAGTACTTCAAAAGCAGATAAAGAGGCTGCTAAGAAGATCACCTTAGAGATTACCAATCCGGACCAACTGGATTTGTTTTAATGCTCTTGAGATAAAAAGAATACTTAAAATAGCAGGCATAAAAAATGGCCCCATAAAGCATTCACTTTTTGGGGCCATTTTTTATGCCTGCTAAAATAAAGCTAAGCCTTATTTTTGTCGCGCTTGCTGCATTGGGTTGCCACCTGTAGCGCTGCCTCTAGGCGCTTGTTGTTGCTTGAACAGCTCAAACCTTGAAGGTTGGGCTTTCCTTGGCCAGGAGTTATTGCTTTCGTCTATATCAGCAGTTTCGCGATAAGGGTCTAGTTGAACCGAGATGACTTCCTTGTCTTTTGCAAAAACCTTGGTCACCTGGTTTTCATTCTTTCTCCATATGTAAGCCGGAATGCGGTCTATTTCTTTACTGCCATCTTTGAAAGTCCATTCTATGATGATAGGCATCACCAAGCCACCTTCATTAGAGAATTCCAGCTCATAAAAGTTCTTTTTGCTTTCATAAAGCTTTTTCTCGTCATCAGTAAGTGAGCTATAGTATTTTTGGAATTGCTCATCTGCAGTTTTAGTCACCTCAAAACGATCAAACTTATTGTAGAAATCCAATAAGCTGGTGTCCTGTTCTACAGCAAACTTTATCCCTTCTTTTCTGTTGCGGGCCTTGCTGATGTTGTCATTGTTTTTATCATAGGATTTTTGATTTTCCTTATTTTCTATCTTTTGATCCTTGCTGTCTATACGGTAATAGCGAACCTCATTTAAGGCGATATCTACCGGGTCTGTTCCAAAGAACCAGCCTCTCCAAAACCAATCCAGATCAACTGCAGAAGCATCTTCCAGCGTGCGGAACAGATCAGCAGGGGTAGGGTGTTTGAAAGCCCATCTCTTCGCATATTCTTTAAAAGCATAATCGAACAGTTCTCTGCCCATTACGGTTTCTCTCAGTATGTTTAAAGCGGTTGCAGGTTTCGCATAAGCATTTGGGCCAAAGTTGATGATGTTTTCAGAATTCGTCATGATCGGTTCTAACTGATCTTTAGGCATCTTCATATAATCCACTATTTTATGTGCCGGACCACGCTGTGAAGGGTAATTGATGTCCCATTCCTGCTCTGCCAGATATTGACAGAAAGTATTCAATCCTTCATCCATCCATGACCATTGTCTTTCGTCAGAGTTGACAATCATCGGGAAAAAGTTGTGACCAACCTCATGAATGATCACACCAATCATTCCATACTTGGTTGATTCTGTATAAGTGCCGTCTTTTTCTGCACGACCATGGTTGAAACAGATCATTGGATATTCCATTCCATTTGCCGCTTCTACAGAAATGGCTACCGGATAAGGGTAAGGGATGGTGTGTTTTGAGTATACCTTTAAGGTATGGTCAATTACTTTCGTAGAATATTTACTGTAAATCGGGTAGGCTTCTGGTCCATAGTACGACATCGACATGATTTTCTTGCCGTTAATATGAGTGGCCATTGCATCCCATACCAATCTGCGGGAGGATACCCAGGCAAAATCTCTTACGTTTTCTGCAAGGTAGGTCCAGGTTTTGGTACCTGTAGCTTTTTTAGCTAAAGCTGCCTTCGCCTCTTGTAGGTCTACAATCTCTATTGGTGATTTGGCTGTTTGAGCAGCATTCCATCTTTTTAAACTGTTGCCGTTCAATACTTGTGCGTAGTTCTGACATTCGCCGGTGGCGCCCACTACGTGGTCTGCCGGGACAGTCATATTTACTTTATAGTTTCCAAATACCAGTGCAAACTCGCCTCTTCCTTCGAATTGCTTGTTTTGCCAACCCTGGTAATCTGAATAGACAGCCATTCTTGGAAACCATTGAGTGATCGTGAACAGGTAATTGTCGTCCTCTGGAAAGTATTCATAGCCACCTCTGCCATGAACGGTCATTCTGTTGGAAATGTTATAAGTCCAGGAGATGTTCAACTTGTACTTTCCTTTAGGTTGAAGTACCGCAGGAAGGTCGATTCTCATCATGGTATTGTTGATGGTATAAGGAAGGGATTTCCCTTTTTCATCAGTTACCTTAATGATTTTAACACCCAGGTCGTTCGGACTGTTGATGATGCCTGCCAGGTCTTCATAATTCATTTTATTGGAGACTTTACTGGTTTCTGTCAGCTTGTTGTCGCTGGTAGATTTATGTTCATTTTCATCCAGCTGTACCCATAAGTAACTCAATGGATCAGGGGAATTGTTATAATAAGTAATAGATTCCGAACCTTTTAGACGCAGGTTTTTTTCATCTAGTTCAGCATTGATTTCATAATCTGCGCGTTGTTGCCAATATGCTGGCCCAGGGGCACCTGAAGCGGAGCGGTAAATATTAGGATCTGTGATGATGGTTCCCAATTGCTCAAACTTGTTGCCGTGATTAGATCCTGGATTGTTCAGGTATTGTGCCGAACCATGGAAACTGATGAAGAGTAAAGAAAGGAAGAGTAGATTTCTTTTCATTTGATGATTATGTGGTGTGGGTAGTTTGTACAAGGTGTTGTTTTTTCATTTAAAAGGCAGCAGCATATCTTTCAGCAGCCATGATAAAGGATATCCCAAATATAGCGGATGAAACAAAGAAATTCCAGTCCCAGCGTTTAATTTTAAAGACGCCAGTCAGTATAGCGGAAAATATAAGGATACCGACTACAATGATCACTTGTCCGAATTCTAATCCAAGGTTAAAAGCTAAAAGCTCAGGAACGATATTGTTGCTTTTGCCGAGTAGACTCCTTAGATAATTGGAGAATCCCAATCCATGGATCAAGCCAAAAAATAAAGCCAGGAAGTATTTTAAATAGGTTCCTCCTTTTTTAGGTCTTTTATTAAGAATATTACCCGCAGCAGTAATCAGAATGGTTACCGGAATTAAAAATTCGATCAGCGGGGTGTGGATATTGATTAGTTTAAAAACGCTTAAAGCGAGGGTAATGCTGTGACCTACAGTGAATGCGGTAACTAAGATCAGGACTTTTTTCCAGTCGCTGAGGGCGTAGGTTACGCAGAGTACTACTACAAAAAGGATATGATCGTATCCTTGCCAGTCTAAAATGTGTTGCCAGCCTAACTGGAAATAAAGCCAAAAATCTTGCATTGTTAATTGAATTCGTAATTTTGAATTAATTATACAAACATTTTTCTAATTTCGGTTCATTCCGGGCACCTATGTTACATATTCTACTGATTTATCTGCTTCCTATCTTTCATCCTTTTTATGTAAGTGTGACGGAGGTTACGCAAGATCCGAAGTCAAAAACGGTACAAGTAAGTGTGCGTGTTTTCTTTGATGATTTTGAAAAAGCACTGGATCGTCAGTATAAAGAAAAGGTAAATATTCTTAAGCCGGTAGACCGTAAAAAGGTGGATTTGTTAATTGCGGACTACCTCAAAAAACATTTGCAACTGAAGGTCAACCAACAGCTTGTTGTGTATAAATATCTGGGTTATGAAATCGAAGAAGATGCGGCATGGTGTTATTTTGAAACTGCCCCTTTACCAGCCATAAAGAACATCGAAATTAAAAATGATGTGCTATTTGCAGAACATGAATCGCAATCCAATATGATCCATGTAACGGTGAATGGGAAAAGAAAAAGCACCAAACTTGATAATCCTAAGAATACTGCAAGCCTGGCATTTTAAATTCAGGAATGATCCTTTTCTTCTTCTCCTGAACCGCTTAGATTTCTCTTTCTCCTGTATGCAGAAAGGATAGGAAGCAGCATCTTTGGATTTACATGTTAATTAACTGCAGGTTAATTAATGCAGGCGCCATACACGCTCGTTTTCTTTCTTTACTATTGTTTTGACAGAGTTCTGCTTTTGTTTTGCTTGCGCAAAACTGGAGCAAAAGAAAAGCAAAAGAAGAGCAAAACAAGAGCAAAACAGATAGCGTATTTTGGCCTCTTTTTGTGGCCCTGAAATCCGGCAGAATTGCCTGTATTTTACGGTTTTTTTTGAGCGAAAATTTCGGACTTACCCTTAATTTTATTTGAATTTCTTCAAAATTCACCTGGAAAAATAAGTTTCTAATATAGCGTATTTTGTTAAGGATGGTGACATTGTTTAAGGAAAGGTCATGCAGGAAATAGTTGATCGGAGATTGCGGCATAAAAAAAGAGGTCTTTACAGACCTCTTTTAAGAATATTTAGAATAGCAGCGCTATTATTGGTACTGAATATAAAGCGGTACTGGTTTCAGTTTTAATAACTCTTCAGGTGTCATCAGTCTGTTTGGTGCTTTCTTCAAATCATTTTTATAGAATAATTTAAAACCTGTAAACTGAACTGGTTCAGGGAAGATAAAGTGACGGTATGTTCCTTTTTTAAGTTCTGGCTCGCCCCATCCATCCATGTGCATTACCACTTGAACCTCTGGACGAAGTTTAATATTTTGGTAATTGGTCACCATTTTACGGGTGAAACGGTGTACTACAAATACTTTAGGAGGAAGGTTGTGTGTTTTAACTAGTTTAGCCAGGTAATCTGTGCAGTAGTTGATATCTGCTGCATCATAAGTACCGATTCTTTTTCCTGGTTTGCTACCATCTTTCATTGAGAACTCAGGATCAATCCCTAAATGCACTTGTGGCATTTGCAGATATTTCTCTAATCTTGGCAATTCCTTTTGAATCGTGCTTAAGCCTACTTGTATATCTAAGAATACAATCGCATTTTGCATTTTAGCGATTTTCAACACAGAGTCGATTTGTTTATCACCCATGCGGTTGATGTACATTCCGTCTTTTCCTGGCGTACCGCTTGCTACTGAAGCAATGTAGTGTACACCCGCTTGAACAGGCGTACTTGGGTCTGCCTTTTCCCAGTGTTTAATTTCTTTGTTTAATCGGCTCCACATTTCTTTAGGTGCATATTCTCCTAACGCACCCATCTTTTTAGAGTGAAGGTTTCCGTAATAAACTACGATACGTTTAAATGGTAAAATTGCACCTGCCAATGGATATGGTCCTTTTTTAACCGGCCATCTACCTGTAGTGTCACCATTGGCCATCTTAGCCATCAATGCATTATATTTTGCAGTATCCACTGGTTCACGTACGCTACCTACCTCCGGTTCCGGAGTGGCTACTGTATCGCCAGCGGCAGTAACTGTTTTTGTCTTGTCGTTCGTTTTCTTTGCGTCAGAAGTACAACTGATGAATACACCTAGCGATGCCATTCCAATCAATACTCTTCCTGCTAATTGAGGTATTTTCATATAATAGGTAATTGTTTTTTAAAGATAAATATTGTTACAAGTATACCAACTTTAAAGTAAGAAAAAAGCAGTTTAATAGAACAGTATGCTTCTGTTTACTGTCTTTGTTAGAATTATTCTAAATAATATTTGGAATAATTCTAAATAAGTCCTTATACTTGCATCACTATTTGAAATCATTCTAAATAATTAAACAATGAGACAATTGCTGTTGCTGCTTATTTTGCTATTTATTTCCGTAATCACGGCTAATGCACAGGAAAAAGGTGGATTTATCTCAGGAACTGTAAATACAGCAGAGGGCAGGCCGGCAGCAAACGTGCTGGTATTCATCAAAGGACAAAAAAGCATTACTTATACTAACGATAAAGGGGCTTTTAAAATTTTTGCAGCCGAGGGACCACAAATCTTGATTTTTCAATCGGTTACTAAAAAGCAAATAGAAACACCGCTACAGGTAGTCAGCAATCAACATCAGGAACTACCAGCGATCAGATTAAAGGAAAATGCCTACGAATTAAATGAGGTAGTCATCACCGGACAATATGAGCCGCAATCTTTAAGAAATTCAGTTTATAATGTACGAACCATCAGCGCTGAAATGATCCGCCTTCGGGGGGCAACAGAGCTGAAAAACATTTTAAATACGGAATTGGGCATTCGTTTTTCTACCGATAGACCTACCGGGATCACTAGTCCGGAGTTGATGGGGGTATCTGGTGCGGGAATTAAAATTTTACTGGATGGGGTTCCAATGATGGATCGCGGAACAGGAAAAGAGAGCCTCGGACAAATTGATGTGAATACCGTTGAACGTATAGAAATTGTAGAAGGGCCGATGTCTGTGATTTATGGTACCGATGCGATGGCAGGGGTGATCAATATCATTACTAAAAGAGGTGGTCAGGATCAGTTTTCTGTAACGGTAAGGGCTCAGGAAGAGAGTGCAGGAAAAGAATATGATGCCTTTAGTGGCAAAGGAATACATAATGAATTTATTGGGTTGAACTGGCAGAAAAAAGGATGGCAGCTTGCTGCTTCCGGGAGTCGTAATAATTTTGGCGGATGGCAGGGTCTTAAAACCGGTCGCGAGCAAGAATGGTTGCCAAAAGACCAATGGCTGACTTCGGCTACTGCCGGATATAAAAACGGAAAATTCGATATCTGGTACCGATTTAATGGTGCGGATGAAAGTTTAAAACTATTAGGCCCAATCAGCAATTCACCTAGAGTATCAGATAAAGAGTATATTTCTAAGCGCTGGTTCCACCAATTGCAAGGATCAGTATATGTAAATGATCAGCTGAGCATTGATGCCGCAGCAGCTTATACTGATTATAGTCGCCGAACATTATCTACAGATTTGGAACTGGCTACAGGAAAAGAAACGCTATCTACAGAATTAGGGGCACAAGACCTGGATGAACTCGGAACGATATTTTTTAGAAGTACTGTTCAATATAAAATATTACCGGAACTGAGCTTACAGCCAGGAATTGAATTCAATCGCAACTCCGGACAGGGGCAGCGAATCAGTGGGTCACCAGTGATCAATGATTATTCATTTTTCCTGTCTACACAATGGCAGTTGAATGATGCGATTCAATTGAAACCAGGTTTTAGGCTGACTAAAAATTCGGTTTATTCGGCACCGCCAATCATTCCATCCCTACATACTAAAATTAAGCTGAATAAAGATCTTGACCTTCGTTTGTCGTATGCCAGGGGCTTTAGAGCTCCAATGTTAAGGGAGCTGTATTTTTATTACAAAGATACCAACCATGACATTGCAGGTAACCTGGATTTGAAAGCTGAATATTCTAATAGCTTTCACGGATCTCTTGCCTGGGCGGTAAAAACAAGTCCTGATTTACGCTTCAATACCATATTAAGCGGTTTTTTTAATGACTATAAAAACAAGATTGATTTAGGTCTGGTGGAAGGTACGACGAATGTAAATACCTACCTCAACATCGCTAAAAATAAAACTACAGGTGGGGAGTGGAACAATACCCTATACTGGAAAGGTTTACAGGCAAGTGTAGGATTCGCTTATATCGGTCAGTATAATATGTATTCTGAAGATAAAGAAACACTAGGTGACACGCCAAAATTTGTATGGACACCGGAATTGAATTCCAATATTTCTTATCTGGTTCCGAAAATCAACACGAATGTGAGCTTGTTCTACAAATTCACAGGAGAGAAATCAGCCTATATCCTGACGAATGGTAGCCAGGGCACTACAGCAAGATTGAGCAAAGTGGCCGCTTATCACATGGCAGACATGACCTTAAACAAAACCATTAACAAATATTTAAGCATCAATGCTGGCGTAAGAAACCTATTAGATGTAACGAGGGTACGTATTTCCGGCGAAGAAGCCGGTGCGCATACCAATGATGGCAATAGCCCTATGGGCTATGGAAGATCTTATTTCCTGGGATTAACCATGAATTGGGCTAAAAAGTAATCAATTATAAAATCAAAATATTATGAAAAAAGTTTTCCATTTCCTTTTAATGATTTCGCTAATGGCGACGGCTGTTTCCTGCAAAAAGTCGGATCCGCCAATGCCAGACAATACCATCAATTTTGAAGCTGCAAAGCAAGGTCTTGAGGCGGCATCAACAGAAGCGGTATTGAAAATAAACTTAGCGAGAGCAGCAGATGCTGCAGTAGCGGTAACAGTTAATCTTCAGGGAACTGGCTTAACTTACGGAACAGAATATACTACCGAACCTGCTGCAACAGCAAATGCAATTACATTGAGCATTCCAGCTGGAGCAACCAGTGTTTCATTTAAAGTGAAAAAGGTTGCCAATGCAGTGATCAATGGTACAGAAAGCATCGCTTTTAACATTAGCGCTGCCGGAAGTCCGATTGTAATGGGTAGCACGTTAAAAACAGAATTGAGTTTTTCTTCAATTACTTCTGAAGGCTCGCAGCTAACACTAAAAGGAATTTTTGCTGCTGAAGCTGGAAGTAGTGCATTGAATACGGTGTATGTAGATTTAAGCAGTAACTCCACTGTCAATGTAAAGAGAGATAGTTGGGTACTTGGTTTCTCTTCAGGAACAGATTTCAGAGTAAGATTGAACAATACCAATGGAACATCGGCAATTAAACTTGCTGGTAAAACAGATTTAAATACGGTAACTACAGCGGATGTGGTACTGGACGACCTGGCTATTGCTTTAGGTGTTTCGGAATCTGCTACTGACCATCCTTTTGTAAATATTGACAACGTGAATGGTGATGTAAGCAAGGATGTGATTGCCAGTGTTTCTGCTACTGATGCAGACAATAAAGTATTTATTGTGAATCCTTCGGGAGGTAGCCATACTTCAGTATTGTCTTTAGACAACTTATTGAAAATTCGTATCCTGAGAAAAGGAACGGGTTATACTTTACAGTATGCTAAATTAAAAGAAACAACTTTCAAAACTATCGACCTGGTTAAGGATGCAGCAAACAACTATGTGTTTGTCAACTTTAACGATGTGGCAACTGTAGTGAATGTGGAGCCTGCAAAAGCGAAATGGGATCTGGTATGGACCTGGTCTATTTACTATGGTGCAGCAGGCGGAACGACTTATCCTTATGGATTCTCCGACATTGTTTTTGTGAATAATCTAGGTGGTACGCAGGTGGCACAAGTGGCTACAACCACGGTTTCTTTTGCAAACTTTAATGAGAGTAATATTGCTGCAACAGTTTTCAAAGCAGATCGTAATGTAATTGGTTCAGACTGGCGTTCTACTAGTCCGGCAACAGGAGTAAAATCGGATCGTTTTTATGTAGTTAAAGATGGTTCAGGAAATGTATATAAACTGAGATTTATTTCAATGGGTGCTGGTGATGGCGGTAAACGCGGTGAGCCGGTGATTGAGTATGTACTCGTTAAGAAGGGCTAAAATTTGGTTAGTTTAGGTTGTAGGAAGCTTCCGGTGGATGCCGGAAGCTCATCCTTTTTTCCCTCCTTCTGATTTTAAAAAAAGAGATATGAAATATAAAATAATGATTTTGTTATGCGGGGTAATGGCACTAGGGGCCTGTAATTCCAATGCAGACAAAAATAAACAGGATCAATCGCTGGACAGTATCAAAATTGTTTCCCTTAATGGAACGATTTCTGAGATTGTTGCCGGTCTTGGCCTGGAGAAAAATATTGTAGGGACAGATATCACCAGCAATTACCCGGAGAGCCTGAAAAGCAAGCCTAAATTAGGACACAACCGGAGAATTAATGCAGAAGGTGTGTTATCCCTACAACCAAATATCGTTGTCGGTTTGGCGAAAGAAATGAGTCCACAACTGGCTACGCAATTTAAAGCAGCAGGGATCCGCTTGATTCTTTTCGATCAGGAGTTTACTGCGGAGGGAACGAAAAAGCTGATTCATGCGGTGGCAGATAGCCTTCAGTATACTGCTAAAGCAGACTCTTTGTCGAAAGCTTTCGAAACACAATTGGCAGCGGCACAAGCCCATGTTAATAATGTTAAAAAACCTAAAGTACTGTTCATTTATGCACGTGGTACAGGAACAATGATGGTGGGTGGTACAGGTACCCCAGTAGAAAAGGTAATTGAAATGGCGGGTGGCATTAATGCCATCACTGAATTTGAAGAATATAAACCTCTTACCTCTGAAGCGTTGGTGAAAGCAAACCCTGATGTGTTGCTGTTATTTGATGACGGATTGGAAAGTTTAGGTGGGATTCCCGGTTTATTAGAGGTGCAGGGTGTAGCCCAAACCAATGCAGGGAAAAATAAAAGAGTGGTGACCATGCCTGGCGAAATGCTGACCAGTTTTGGTCCGCGATTAGGGCAGGCGGTAACTTCATTAGCAGAAAAGATAAAGTGATCAAAAAAACAGGATATATCCTTTTAAGTTTAACCATCGTTTTGATTTTAACGATGGTTATTTCATCTTGTGTGGGGGCGGTGCCCATCAGTTTTTCGGAACTGATGTCCATCATTGCCTATCAGACCGGTTTATCTGGGGAACAGAATTTTGCCACTCAGCAGGCGGCGGTATTTTTAAACCTGCGTTTGCCGAGGGTGGTATTGGGCGTTTTGATTGGAGCAGCATTAGGGATTTCCGGTGCAGCCATTCAGGGGCTTTTCAGAAACCCATTGGCTGAGCCTGGATTGATCGGTATTTCTTCAGGAGCCACTTTATTTGCGGTTGTAATGATTGTTTTAGAAACTAAAATATTTAAGCAATTAACGGGACTTCTAGGATTTTACGCGTTGTCGGTGGCCGCATTTATTGGGGCTGCGTTAACCACTATGTTGGTTTATCGCATTGCGATGAGAAATGGAAAAACCATCATCACTACTTTATTGCTGGCTGGGATAGCGATTAATGCATTGGCCGGTGCTTTTACCGGACTCTTAACTTATATGGCTACGGACGCGCAACTCCGCAACATTACTTTCTGGAGTTTAGGAAGTTTAGGTGGGGCAAGCTGGCCAACGGTGACTGCTTTATTGCCTTTTGTATTGATTCCGGTGATTGGCTTGCCTTTTTTGTCTAAATCTCTAAATGCATTGGCATTGGGTGAAGCTCAGGCGATGCACATGGGGATAAACGTGAAGGTGGTAAAATTGTTGGTGATTGGTTTGGCTACGATGGCTGTTGGTGCTTCAGTAGCAGTGGCAGGGATTATCGCCTTTATTGGACTGATTATTCCGCATATTTTAAGGATGATGTTTACTGCTGATCATCGTTTGGTTATTCCGGGTTCGGCATTGCTGGGCGCAGCTTTGTTAACCCTGGCAGATTTAATTGCAAGAACAGTAGTGGCGCCGGCAGAATTGCCAATTGGTATTTTAACAGCCATGATTGGTGCGCCTGTGTTTATTTATATCATCATTACGGAAAGAAATAAAACTAACTCATAAATGATCAAGGTAAGAGAATTGAGTTTTAAGGTAGGAGAGAAGAAACTATTGGATAACCTGAGCTTTGACGCCCATAAGGGAGAGTTACTGGCGATATTAGGTGCCAATGGTGCAGGGAAAAGCACGTTGATGAAATTGCTTTGTCGCGAGCTGCGCCCTTCTACTGGAACGATTGCGATCAATGATAAAGCATTGAATGCTTATCGTCTGGATGATCTGGCAAAAACAAGAGCAGTATTGTCGCAACACAATACGCTGTCTGTTTCTTTTCTGGTGAATGAGCTGGTGCTGATGGGGAGGTATCCTCATTTTAAACAAAAACCTACTGAAGAAGATTTTAAGATTGTCCGCGAGGCGATGGAAGAAACGGGGATTACGCACCTGGCATCCAGAGATTACAACACGCTTTCTGGTGGGGAGCAGCAAAGGGTACAGCTGGCAAGGGTGATCGCACAGATTTACGACAGTCCGAATGCTTGTTTATTTTTAGATGAACCCACCAATGGATTGGATTTACTCTACCAGCAACAGATTATGGAGCTGGCCAGGAAACTGGCAGACCGCGGGTATTGCGTGGTTTGTATCCTCCATGATATTAATTTTGCCTCCCGTTTTGCAGACCGCATCATGATGCTGAAGCAGGGGAAAAAGGTGGCCGAAGGCTTACCAATAGAAGTGATCAATTGTGAAAATATACACGAAACCTTCAGTATAAAAGTAAAACTGATGGAATGTGAAGGTTATAACTGTCCGCTGGTAGTACCAGCAACGATATTAAAGTAAGAATTATGGAAAAGACATTAGATTTAAAACAGCAATGGGAAGCTTTCAAAGTAGAGCAGCCTAAACTTAGAATCAGAGATGCAGCCAGAGCACTAGGTACTGCAGAAGCAGCATTGATTGCCACTACGGTAGGAGATACGGCCATTCGTTTAAAGGATGAGTTTCCAGAAATCCTGCAAGGAGTAGAGGCTTTAGGAAAAGTAATGGCTTTAACGCGTAATGACAATTGCGTTCATGAGCGTAAGGGCGTATATAAGAAAGTAACTTTCCGTGGATCCATGGGACTTGCGGTGAATCCTGATATTGACCTGAGGTTGTTCATGAGCCAATGGGCATCCGGCTTTGCCGTAAATGAAAACAATAGGAAAAGTCTGCAGTTCTTCGGAAAAGATGGAGAGGCTGTACATAAAGTTTACCTGACGGAGGATAGCGATGAATCTGCTTACGAAGCTTTAGTGGCTAAATATACTGCAGCAGATCAGAAAGTGCCATTAGAGATGGTTGTGGCTAAACCTGCGACTGAGGAAGTTCCGGATGCAGCAGTGGAGGTAGATAGCTTCCAGAAAGCCTGGTTGGCATTAGAAGATACGCATGATTTCCATGGTCTATTGAAAACTTTTGGTTTAAGTAGAACTCAGGCACTTCGTTTGGCCCCTGAAGGTCATGCCTTCTCTATTACCTTGGATTCATTGAAAGCGATATTGCATAAAGCTTCTGAAACGGATCTGCAGATCATGGTATTTACGAGTAGTGCAGGTTGTATTCAGATCCACACTGGATTGGTGAAAAAATTAGTAGAAACAGGACCTTGGTTTAATGTACTTGATCCGGACTTTAACCTGCATTTGAGAATGGATGCGATTGCCTCCATTTGGTTGGTTAAAAAACCTACAAAAGATGGCATTGTAACCAGTATAGAGGTTTTTGATGATAAAGGCGAGATTATCGTTCAGTTTTTTGGAAAGCGTAAACCAGGCATTCCAGAAGATGAAAACTGGAGATTTATTGCAAATGAATTAGCTGTAGTTAGCTAAAGAACTATCCCCTCCTAATTAGGTTGCTTGGGTTTAGGTGTGTTTAAAGCGTCGGATTAGGCCCCGACGCTTTGTTTTTTTATAGCTGATGTGTTATTTGCCGAAATGATTGAACTTTCCGAATACACCCAATGGCAATTTAATGCCAGAAGTAGCTTGTAAGAACAATTCTCCAGTCTCCAGGTTTTGAACCTGTGGGAAGGAAGTCTTGATCAGGTTTTCTACAATCACAGAAGAGAATCCTAAAGAGTAAGTGTTTAAGATTAAGAAGTGTTCTTCTTCATCCAATAATTGCACTACATCTTGCATCATTTCCTGAATATGGTCTTCCAGTTTCCATTTTTCGCCATTTGGTCCATGACCAAAAGCTGGTGGATCTAAAATGATACCATTGTATTTTTTACCGCGTTTAAGTTCTCTTTTTACGAACTTCAAGGCATCTTCTACTACCCATCGTACATCTTTAAGGTTAGAAAGTTCCTGGTTTTCGTTGGCCCAGTTGACTACCTGTTTGATAGAATCTACGTGAGTGGTGTCTGCACCTGCCGCTTTCGCGATCAGTGATGCGGCGCCGGTATAAGCAAAAAGATTAAGTACTTTCGGTACTGGTGTTTTAAACTTTTTAACGCAGGAAGAGATGTAGTCCCAGTTTACAGCCTGCTCAGGAAATACACCAACGTGTTTGAAGGAAGTTAAACCTAAACGTAGGTTGATGCTTACTTCATCGTTTTTGTAGTTCACATTCCAGCGGTCTGGCAGGTGTGCAGAGCTTTTCGTCCATTCGCCGGTAGTTGCCGAGCGACCTTTGAATCTGATATGGGTTAATTTTTTCCATTCTTGTTCAGACATCATCTTTTTCCATACAGCCTGAGGTTCAGGTCTGCATAAAATCAGGTTTCCAAAGCGTTCTAATTTTTCAAAATCACCACAATCAATCAACTCGTAATCTTTCCAGTGTGTGGGTGTTAACAGGCTTATCATAAAAATATGGGTATTAAAATTTGTCTTTTGCAGCTTTCATAAAACGGCTGGCAAACACAAAATCATTTAGTTCTTGAATGTCAGTATGGGCGATCTCTTTGTTGGATCCTTCCCAGAATTTTTTTCCTTCGTGTAAGAATAGGATGTAATCTCCAATTCCCATTACGGAGTTCATATCGTGGGTAACCACAACAGTAGTTGTATTGTATTCTTCGGTAAGTTCTTTGATCAGCTCATCGATTACGATGGATGTTTTGGGATCTAAACCAGAGTTTGGCTCATCTACGAACAGGTATTTAGGGTTCATAGCGATGGCACGGGCGATACCCACCCGTTTTTTCATCCCTCCGGAAAGTTCCGCAGGAAATAAGGCGTTTTTACCAACCAGGTTTACTCTTTCCAGACAGAAGTTTACGCGATCCAGTTTTTCAGAACGAGGCTGGTCGGTGAACATATTCAAAGGAAACATAATGTTTTCTTCTACCGTCATCGAGTCAAAAAGTGCGGAGCCCTGAAAGAGCATGCCGATTTCTTTTCTAATCTCAATCTTTTCCTCAAAGTTCATGCTGGTGAACTCACGTCCATCATATTCTACACTTCCTTTTTCAGGATGGTGTAAACCAATCATACACTTTAATAAGGTGGTTTTTCCGGAACCGGAACCCCCAATGATCAGGTTGGTTACTCCGGGTTTGAATGTGGCCGAAATCCCTTTTAGAACATCATTGCTGCCGAATGATTTGTAAATATCTTTGATTTCGATCATAGTAATAACTGGGTTACGATGTAATCACATGCCAGAATGGTAATACAACTTACTACTACCGCTCTGGTACTTGCCTGAGCTACTTCCAATGCGCCGCCTTTAACATAAAACCCTTCATAAGCAGGAACCGAGGTAATGATAAAGCCAAATACAAAAGCTTTAACCAGGGCTACTACAATGGTATATGGGTTGAAGTCGGTCGTGATACCTTGAATATATTCAGCTGCAGAAACTGCTCCTGATAAAGTACCACCAATAAATCCACCACCAATACTCAATACCATAGAAATGATCACCAACAGGGGAACCATTGTGATTCCGGCAAGTATTTTTGGTAAGATCAGGTATCCTGGAGAGTTGATGCCCATAATTTCTAAAGCATCGATTTGCTCACTTACACGCATGGTACCAATCTCTGAAGAGATGGCAGAGCCGATTTTTCCTGCCAATACAATTGCGGTAATCGTTGGACTTAATTCCAGAATACTGGAGTCTCTGTTTACAGAACCGATAATGGTTTTAGGAATGAAATCGCTTACTAATTGGAAGGCAATCTGCAAGGTCATTACCGCACCAATAAAGGTAGAAATGATAGAAATCAGACCGAGTGAACCTACGCCGATAAAGTCCATTTGCTTGAAAATGGCCTTCATATATATGCTTAACTTCTCAGGCTTTCTGAATACGGCCTTTAATAAGAGTATGTATCTGCCAAAATTGGTGAAATTCATTTAATGAAAAATTAGCTATGGTAATAATGCAATATTACTACAAAGAAACAACAAAAATTGTTGGGTCATTGCTTTATTTATTAAATAAATATTTCGTTTACTGCTCGTTTAGTGCCGGTTTAAGTATCGATATGGCTATATACTATAGGGCATTTTATGTAATATTGCTGACAAATTTAGAGGAGATGAATGCTGTAATTACAGGAGCTACCAAGGGAATTGGAAGAGCCATTGCCATTAAACTGGCCGAAAGTGGGTATAACGTTGCGATCTGCGCAAGGAATGCCGTTGAATTAGAGGCTTTTAAAACAGAGTTGAGTGTTAGCGGTCTTTCTGTTTTTACTTATGTTGCGGATCTGGAACAAAAAGAAGAGGTCCTTGCTTTTTGTAATGCGGTGACTGGATCCTTCGCCAGGATCGATGTTTTAGTGAACAATGCAGGGGTGTTTTTGCCAGGATCAATGTTCGATGAAGCGGATGAGGCCTTTGAGAAACAGTTGAATTTGAACCTGTTGGCTCCTTATTATCTTTCTAAATACTTCGGTAAAATCATGCGTAATCAGCAATCAGGGCATATTTTCAATATATGCTCCATAGCAAGTAAAGAAATCGTACCAAATGCTGGTGGTTATAGTGTAACTAAATCAGCCTTGCTTAGTCTTAATGATGTATGCCGGGAGGAGTTATCGAAATACAATGTTAAAGTGACCGCAATTTTGCCAGGTTCCACCTTAACGTCTTCATGGGAAGGGACAGAAATCCCTGCGGAGCGTTTTGTACAACCAGAAGATATTGCCAATACAATTCACACTATTTTAAATTTAAGTACCGGTGTAAATGTTGATGAAGTAACCTTAAAACCGTTACAGTTTTAAAGAAAAAAATAAATAAGAAAAGGAGGATATAATTATGGACAAGCGATTATTTAGAAATGAACACGATAAAGTTTTAGCAGGTGTTTCCTCTGGGATTGCGGAGTATATGGAGGTGGATGTAACTATTATCAGATTATTGTTTGTGCTTTCAACTATATTTTTGGTGGGTACAGGAGTACTGGTTTATATAGTGATGTGGATTGTTGTTCCAGTAAATAACGACCCGACATTGAGGTTCTCCAAATTCAACGATTTTTTCAAAGGGCAACAGAATAACCCCTTTGGTACGCCAGGGAGTTTTTCTCAACCAGCATCACCGGCTCAGCCAAAAACAGCGCCATCTGATTCCTGGAGTAACTGGAATGCATCTACTAAGGCTGAAGATCCATTTCAAGCTGCGCCTAATATGGATGAGTTTAACAAACCATTTCCTAAAGCAAATAATGAAACCGGTAGGACGGTAGGTGGTTTATTTCTGCTTGTAATCGGGATTTACTTCCTGATGAATGAGTTTAATATCATTCCATTCTGGTTCAGCCTGCATAAATTATGGCCATTGGTATTTGTTGCGATCGGCGCGAGTTTCATTATGAAAGGCAAGAATAAAACGGCCTGGGACAAATGGAAAGAACAGCAGGGCGATGGTTTTGGTCCAAACCCAGCTAACCCGGTAAACCCGGTTCCGCCAACAGCACCTACAGATGCCCCGGTATCTCCGGTAAGCCCATTGCCAAATGATGCGGCTCAGCCTACAGACAGTTCAACACCTGATGGAGAAGGGACTGTACCACCTGCAGACGACAGGTTTACGAAACGTGATTAATTAAAGGAATAGCTATTTATAATATAAATCTATACAGATGAAGACAGATAGAATAATGTGGGGTATTGTGCTGTTGTTTATCGGCGGCGTATTACTGTTAGAAAACTTTCATTTCATTGAATTTTACTGGCGCAACGTAATCCGTTTTTGGCCAATCTTTCTGATTATTGCAGGTATAAACATCCTATTTAGCAGGAGCAAATCGCAGGTAGGTGGCATGGTTTCCATCGGTGTTTTGGTGATCACTTTATCGATGTTGTTTGTTAAAGGACAACAGAGACCTGAGAACAGAAACAATTGGTTCGGAGACACGCTGAATGAAGAAATGAATACCGACTCAAATAACTCGAATGATAAGGATTATGATGAACTGAATTTCTCTGAACCTTATCAGGATACATTGAGTAAAACGGTGCAACTGAATATCTCTGGTGGAGGAACTTCATTTGAGCTAAAAGGAGAAACGGATAGCTTGTTACAAGCCCATGTAGAACGAAAAGCTGGAGAATTTAGCCTAACTAAAAGCACGACTGATAGCGCTACTGTGGTTAATTTTAAAATGAAAGGTAAGTCTGGCTGGTCGATGAATGAGGGTGGTAATGATGTAGACTTTCATTTGAATAAAAATCCGGAATGGAATGTCCAGATGAATGTAGGAGCAGGTGAAGTAGATTTCGATTTTAGTGACTATAAAGTACGTACATTCAGTTTTGATGGTGGTGCTGCGGCATTAGACATTAAATTGGGTAGCAAGTTGCCGATCACTGATGTGAATGTAAAAACAGGGATTGCTGATGTAAAAATCAATATCCCTACAGAATCTGGTTGCAGAATAAAAACCAAAACCGGACTTTCTGCGAAAGATTTCACTGGATTTACAAAAATGAAAGACGGAACGTATGAGACGCCGAATTACAGTACTTCAACCAACAAGATTTTTATTAATTTTGATGGTGGACTGAGTAATTTTGAAGTAACGCGTTACTAAGGAATGGTTCGCCATTTTATGGAGCGCAGATTAATATATTAAAGCATGGAAAACGGGGTTAGCCCAAAATATACCGTTGTGATCAATGGAAAACCAACGGGACCTTATCCCTTAGAAGTGTTGAAGACCTTAACGATCCTCCCGGGAACATTTGTTCGAAAGCCCGGAATGGACGATTATAAAGAAGCTCATGAGTTCCCGGAACTGCGTGAGCTTCTTGGTTTTACTTACCTCAAAACCGCACCCCAGTATTTTGCTTCTTTCGACCAGAGGTTGCTGGCCAGCGTAATTGATTATTTCATCATCACTATAGGCTATGCAGTGCTGATTCTGCTAACCTTCATTTTCATTTCTGAAAAAACAGAACGGATTGGAGCAATCGTAATTGGCCTTCCATTGATTCCTCTGGCTAAATTTTTCTATAGTAGTATTGCAGAAGCAGGCCTTAAACAGGCAACAATTGGTAAAGCTTTGCTGAATATCCGGGTAACGGATATGGAAGGCAATCGGATTGGTCTGGGGAACTCTTTTGGCAGAAATGCTGCTAAAATCTTATCGACACTTCCGGTATTCTTTGGTTACCTGTATAGTTTCCTCAACCGGAAACAACAATGCTTTCATGACCTGATTGCAGAGACGCTTGTGATCAAGGATAGACTGATTTAACCAACATAATCTTTATCTTTGTCTCATATTTACATCGTCAGTTGATGTTGATATCTTAAATTGATGGAAGAAGTATTTGTTCAAAAAGAGTTAAATGGTGGGTATTGCAATAGTTTAACCCAATATTCAAGGTTCCTTACCCGTGAGGTGAACATCGGTGATGTGCCTATGGGGGGATTAAATCCAATCCGGATTCAATCGATGACTACCACCGATACCATGGATACCATTGGTACCGTTGAACAAACCATTCGCATGGTAAATTCTGGTTGTGAATACGTACGTATTACTGCACCAAGTATCAAAGAAGCCGAAAACCTGGCCAACATCAAGAAAGAATTGCGTTATCGTGGCTACAACGTGCCATTGGTTGCCGATATCCATTTCACACCTAATGCAGCAGAATCAGCGGCCAGGATTGTAGAAAAGGTAAGGGTAAATCCAGGTAATTACGCAGATAAGAAGAAATTTGAAAGCATAGAATATACCCAGCATGCCTATCAGGCAGAGCTGGACAGGATTTATAAGAAATTCATCCCATTGGTAAAAATCTGTAAAGAGTATGGTACTGCCATGAGAATTGGCACCAATCACGGCTCTTTATCCGATCGCATCATGAGCCATTATGGCGATACCCCAAGGGGGATGGTGGAATCCGCAATGGAGTTTATCCGCATGTGCGAAGACCAGAATTATTATAACCTGGTGATCTCGATGAAAGCGAGTAATACACAGGTAATGGTACAAGCTTACCGTTTGTTGGTGGAAACCATGGTGAAAGAGGGGATGAATTATCCTTTGCACCTCGGTGTAACTGAAGCTGGCGATGGGGAAGATGGCAGAATTAAATCGGCTGTCGGCATTGGTACACTATTGGAAGATGGTTTAGGAGATACGATTCGTGTTTCTCTGACGGAAGATCCTGAATTTGAAGCGCCGGTAGCGAAAGCGATGGCATTACGCTATGAAAAAAGAGCTTTAACTTCGGATGTAAACCCTGATCGCGAACAAATTACCATCAAAAACCTGCCTTACCAACCTTATGAGTACAACCGCAGAATCACTGCTCCTGTACAACATATCGGTGGGCATGAGCATCCAATCGTTATGTTGGATGTATCAAAAGAAAACTTAAAAGACCCTTACTTTTTAACTGCTGTAGGCTATAAATATAGCGCCGGACTGGATAAATACAATATGGCCGATCAGGCTTGCGATCTTGTTTATCTAGGAGATGCGCTTCCTTCGTTTTCATTTCCTGGAAACTTAAAGCAAATTTATAACTACCAGACTTGGTTAAATCTAAAAGATAAAAACAATTGTCACCCTTTGATGAGCTATGCGGAATACCATGCTGCTGTAGTAAAAGACGCGCAATTGAACCTAGTACATATCGATGCCAATGAAGCTGTAGACTTGTCGCGGTTAAAAGATAAAGACAATGTAGTTCTGGTATTGGAAACCTTTGCCGAACATGGTATGGCTGCACAGCGTGCTTTCTTTGTGCGCTTGTTAAATGATAAAATTCAACTGCCGGTAATTATCAAAAGGACCTATCCTGACTTGAATGCAGACAACTTAATGTTATATGCTGCTACCGATCTCGGTGCCCTATTTACTGACGGCCTGGGTGATGGGACTTGGATTAGTGCTGCTGAAAATGTTGGTTTGGCACTTGTAAACTCTACCAGCTTTGGGATTCTACAAGCTACCCGTACCCGGATCTCCAAAACAGAATATATCTCTTGCCCTAGCTGTGGACGTACTTTGTTCGATTTACAGGAAACGACTCAGTTGATCAGATCGCGTACCGATCATTTGAAAGGTATTAAGATTGGCATCATGGGCTGTATCGTAAATGGACCTGGTGAAATGGCAGATGCTGATTACGGTTATGTTGGTACTGGTCCGGGGAAAATTACCTTGTACCGTGGTAAAGAAGTGGTAAAGAAAAACGTAAATGCAGACCGTGCCCTCGATGATTTAATCGACTTGATTAAAGAAGATGGCAAATGGGTGTATGTAAGTTAATTGTTGCTCTTAATTCTTTAAATTTTCATCATCTTAGAGGGATCAAAACCCAAAAGATGATGAAAAGAAACACTTTATTAGCATTAACCCTATTTATGGGCTTCTTTACCCTTTCGGCAACTGCTCAGGAAAAGAAGAAAGCGAGTCCAGCAGCAAGCGTTAAAGAAACTATTAACTCTGGTGCAACAATTGGCATTGATTACAGTCAGCCTTCTGTAAAAGGCAGGAAAATCGGTGAAGAAATTGCCCCTTATGGTAAAGTATGGCGTACCGGAGCCAATGATGCCACTACTTTTGAAGTCAGCAAAGACGTAAAAGTAGAAGGTAAAAACCTTCCTGCTGGTAAGTACAGTGTGTACACCATCCCTGGAGAAAAAGAATGGACCATTATCTTCAATAAAACCTGGAAACAATGGGGAACAAAATATGCCGAAGCAGATGATGCTTTACGCGTGACTGTAAAACCTGAAAAATCTCCGGCATTCACAGAACAAATGACTTTCAAAATTGAGAAATCTGGTAAAGTAACCTTGTTATGGGGTGATAAATCAGTTTCTTTCCGTGTAAAATAAATGGAATCTGAGAACAGGTGTTGAATCTGTTTTTATGAATATTTATAAAAAAAGAGATAGATGAAGGAAAAGGCCTAGGAATTTTGCCCCCTTCAGGGCAAAGGTTCCAGCCTTAGATTCAGCTATCTCTTTTTTTTATTTAAGATCCAAAATATTGATCTAATTCCGTTTCAAAAATTCCAACGTTTTATTACAGACTTCATTTAAATGCAGCGGTAATTCCCTGCTTTGGTAAGGGTGACTCGCACCAAATACATGGTTTGCTCCCTCAATTTTATGAATTTCTGCTTTTAGTTGTTTTTGAGCAAGTTCCTGTGCTACGCTGAATTTCACATTGACATCTTCATCCCCATGTAAGATGAGCCAGGGAACGCTGATCCGCTCTGCTGCATGTAGAATGTTAAAGCTTTCTTCATTCGCTTTAAAATCCTTAAGTAATGTGCTGTTTAATGGCATTTTTTCCTTTGTTCTTGCATTTTCTACATAGATTTTACCCTTTTTTTTCCATTCTTCTTCCTGCTCTGTTTTCCATAAACTGGAGAAATCAGAGATAGCTGCCCAGGTGATGAGTTTAGAAATCCGGGGATCCTGGGCAGTTTTTATAATGACCAATCCGCCGCCTCGGCTGTGGCCAATCAGGTAGATTTTTTCTGGATGATAAGTTTGTTCTACGTAATTGACCACTGTATTCAAATCCGCTAATTCCATGCTGATTGTATTGCTTGCAAAAGCTTCCATATCTGTCACATCATTTGGCTTTTCCAGACTAACTCCGCTGTGCGACAGGTTAAATTTTAGATAAGGGTACCCGTTTTCAGCAAAATATCGGGCAACAAGGTGATGCGCGCCCCAATCTTTAAAGCCTTTAAAGCCGTGAACGAAAATAATAATGGCCGATTTTGGCTGCTGATCATCAATGGTGTAATCTCCTAATATAGGTTTCCCCGATGATCCCGTTAGGGTAAATTGCTCGTTTTTAATCATGTAGGCGTGTATTCTTTGTGTATAACCTCTATAACAAATTTAAAGAAAAGATGTTTCCAATGTCTTGGTTTATTTGGAATCGTTTTAAATAGCTCTTAATTACTCCATAATGACAGTGAAATAAGCTTCGGTTGTTACTTTTGTTACACTAAAAAAAAACAGAATACGACATTTTGGAATATTTAAAAATCATTGCTTTTACGCATAAACATATTGACCTAAAAGCATTGGGTAAATTGGTGATATGTGAGCAGACATTAGACGACAGATTGAGAAGTATTCAATCGGAGTTAGGTGTTAAAGAAATATTCTACATCGGAACCTGCAACAGGGTGGAATTTGTGTTTACTTCTGCCCATCATCTGGATAAAGACTTCATTACACGTTTCCTTACGGTATTGGATATGGGCTTACCTGAAGAGTACATGGATAAGTTTGTAGAAAACGTTTCTGTGTATGAACAACTGGCAGCTTTTAACCATTTATTACGTACGTCCTGCTCTTTAGAGAGTTTAGTAGTTGGCGAGAAAGAAATTCTTGCGCAGATCAGAAGAGCTTATGAAGCTTGTCGCGTAGCAGGATTTACTGCTGATTATATGCGAATGATCATGAACAGGGTTGTGAAAACAGCGAAAGAGGTATACACACATACCAATATTTCGAAAAACCCGGTTTCTGTTGTATCTCTTGCTTACCGTAAATTGCGTGATCTTAAGATGTGCGCCAATTCAAGGCTGCTGATTATCGGCGCTGGTGAGACCAACAAAAATATTGCTCAGTACCTTAAAAAACATAAGTACTCCAATTTCTCAGTTTTCAACAGAACGTTGGAAAAAGCAGAGGTATTGGCTAAAGAATTAAACGGTACAGCATACCCGCTGTCCGAACTGGAAAACTTCAACCAGGGATTTGATGCGATCATCACCTGTACAGGTGCTACTGAGCCCATCATTACAAAAGAAATCTATACAAAACTTCTAAATGGGGAAACTGGCAAAAAGGTAATTGTCGATTTAGCAATTCCTAATGATACCGCTGCTGAAGTGGTGGCAGAGTTCCCAATCCATTTTATAGAAGTCGAATCTCTTAAAGAGATTGCACGCAAAAATATTCAGGAACGTTATGATGAGCTGGTGAATGCCGAGCATATCATAGAAGAAAATATCAAGGAATTTGAATTGGTATTACGTCAACGCAAGATAGAGATTGCAATGAGTAGTGTTCCTCAGAAAATCAAGGAAATTAAGCATACTGCTATCAATGGTGTCTTTGCCGAGGAGATCAGCGGTCTTGATGAAAACTCAAGATTGGTATTGGAAAAAGTGATGAATTACATGGAAAAAAAATGTATCAGCATTCCAATGGTTATGGCAAAGGAGATATTGGTAAAGAATAGCTAGATTTGCCCAAAAATTATCATTAACGTGAAAAGACTTATTATTGGTACGCGAGGTAGCGACCTGGCTTTATGGCAAGCCAATTTTATTAAAGATAGACTTGCAGAAATTGGTGCCGAGGCCGAACTAAAGATCATCAAAACTCAAGGAGACAAAATTCTAAACCTTAGGCTGGACAAGCTGGAAGGCAAAGGTTTTTTTACCAAAGAGCTGGAAGAAGAACTTTTAGGTGGTACCATTGATATAGCTGTACACTCCCATAAAGATTTACCAACCACACATCCTGCAGGATTAACCATTGCGGCGGTAACAGAGCGTGAGGATCCCTCAGAGCTGTTATTGATTCTGAAAGACTGTGTAGACATCAAGCAAAAGCTTTCCCTGAAAACGGGAGCGATGGTGGGTACTTCTTCTAACAGACGTAAAGCACAAATGCTTTCCCTGCGTTCTGACCTGAACATTGAAGATTTAAGAGGTAATGTGCCTACAAGAATTCAAAAGTTAAGAGATGAGGATTATGATGCGATTCTACTGGCTAAAGCTGGTGTGAACCGTTTAAACATAGACCTTTCAGAATTTCATGTGGAAGTAGTAGATACAACGGAATTAGTTCCGGCGCCTGCACAAGGTGCTTTAGCCATCCAGATCAGAGAAGATGATGCGGAATTGGCGGAATTGTTGAAACAATTAAACCATCAGGAAACGATCGACGCCATTGGTGTGGAACGTAAGGTATTGAACCTTTTTGAAGGTGGTTGTCATATGCCTTTGGGTTGCTACTGCAAAAAAGAAGATGGAATGTATGAAATCTGGACTTCCAAAGCGGAGACTGATGAACATTTTCCTGATCGTTTCTTTTGCAGGGAGGAAAGCCTGGAAGGTGTTGCTGAAAAGATTGTTGCCAAGTTTAATCCGGATAGAAAATTACCTGGAAAGGTGTTTATCTCCAGAGAAATTGGCGAACACAGTTATTTTAGAAAAGCATTAGAAAAGCATAAGATAGAAATTGAAGGCAGATCTCTGATCCGTACTTTCCCAATCGTAACAGTATTGGATCCTTTTTATCTGAAACATATCAACTGGATTTTCTTTACCAGTCGCAATAGCGTAGAATACTTCTTTGCATTGAAACCGTATTTATCTAAGCATGTGAAGTTCGCAGTAGCAGGTAGAGGTTCTGAAGATTCATTAAGAAAAGCCGGTCATTTGGCAGACTTTGTTGGTGAAGGTGGTGATATTGAAGAGGTAGCTGAAGATTTTGCCAAATTGGTAGCCGGACAAACGGTATTGTTCCCAAGAGCGCAAGATTCATTACAGACTATACAAAAAGCGTTAACACCGGATACGAAAGTGGTGGATCTGCCAATTTATGAGACTGTAATTGAAGAGGATGTAGACCAGACTTATGCAGAAGTACTGATCTTTACAAGTCCTTCTAATGTTGATGCTTATTTTGTAGAAAACTTATTAGAACCGGGACAGCATGTGATTGCTATCGGAAACTCTACAGGAAAGAAATTTGATGAGATGGGCGTAAGCTATACTCAGCCTTATTCTCCTGATGAGATCGGATTGGCAGAAGCTGTATTCGGATTAGATATAAAACAATAAAGTAATTTTAATATGGTGCATCGTCCGCGTAGATTGAGAAAGAATCCTTTAGTGAGGGAAATGGTAGCTGAAACGAGGTTATCTAAAGACATGTTCATTTTTCCGTACTTTGTAGTACCAGGAAAGAATGTAGTACATCCTTTAGGAGCAATGCCAGGCATCAGCCACTTTTCTGAAGATACTTTATTGAAGGATGTGGAGAAAGGATTGAAACTAGGTGTGAACAAAATCATGCTGTTTGGTGTTGGAGATGAGAAATCAGAAGATGCCGCATCAGCATATCATGATCATTCCCTGGTTCCTTCGGCAGTTCGCCTGTTAAAGAAAAACTTTGGAGAAGATTTGTACGTAGTTACCGATGTTTGCGTTTGTTCTTATACCACTCATGGGCATTGTGGGATTATGAAGGACGATTACGTTCAAAATGACCCTACGGTAGAGGTGATTGCTAAAATGGGACTGGCACATGCGGAAGCAGGTGCGGATATGTTGGCACCATCAGATATGATGGACGGCAGAATTTCTGCGATGAGATATTTATTGGATGGACAAGGTTTTGTAAATACCGCGATCATGTCGCATGCTACAAAATTTGCTTCTGCTTATTACGGTCCTTTCCGTGAAGCTGCAGACTGTGCGCCTAGCAAGGGCGATAGAAAAGCTTATCAGATGGACTTTAGAAACGGTAACGAAGCACTTAGAGAGGCTTTACTGGATGAGAGTGAGGGCGCAGACGTATTGATGGTGAAGCCAGCTTTGGCTTACCTGGATGTGATGCACAACCTGAAACAACATACAGATTTGCCAATCGCTTGTTATAACGTGTCGGGGGAATATTCGATGGTGAAAGCCGCTGCGGAAAAAGGATGGATTGATGAGCAGAAAGTAGTGATGGAAACCATGCATGCCTTTGCGCGTGCTGGTGCAAGTATCATTACTACTTATCACATCAGGGATATGGTTGAAAAGAATTGGTTGTAAGTAAAAAATATATGTTAGAATCTTTAAAAAAAATGTTTTCAGGAAATGAAGGCGAAGTACCAGTGAATACTGGTAGTAAACCAGATATTTCGAGAGAAAAGTCGGCAGAACTGTATGAAAAAGCAAAAAACTATTTCCCAGGAGGGGTAAATTCTCCGGTGAGAGCTTTTAAATCAGTATATGGCACTCCTTTGTTCATTCAAAAAGGAGATGGCTGTTTTGTATGGGATGCCGATGGTAATCAATTTATAGATTTTTGCGGAAGCTGGGGTCCATTAATTTTGGGTCATAACAACGCTAAGGTTAGGGAAAAAGTGACGGAAGTAATGCAGAGTGGTATGAGCTTCGGCGCACCAACAGCATTGGAAAACGAGCTTGCGGAACTGATCATTAAAAACAACAAATTCGTAGAGAAAATCCGTTTCACCAGCTCGGGTACTGAGGCAGTAATGTCTGCAATCAGACTGGCACGCGGTTATACCGGAAAAGATAAAATCATCAAATTTGAAGGTTGCTATCACGGTCATACCGATTCTCTATTGGTAAAAGCAGGTTCAGGCCTGGTTACTTTCGGTGAAACTTCTTCTGCAGGTGTACCTAAATCATTTGCTCAGGAAACGATTGTAATTCCTTTGAATGATAAAGAAGCGATCAAAGCGGCTTTCGAGCAGTTTAAAGATGAAGTAGCTGCGGTAATTATTGAAGGTATTCCCGCAAATAACGGTTTGTTAATGCAGGATGCTGAATATGTTAAATTCCTGGAAGAAATCTGTAAAGAAAACAAAGCCTTATTAATTTTTGATGAGGTGATTACTGGATTCAGAATCGGTTTTGAAGGTGCTGCTGCTTATTATGGGGTTAAACCGGATATTGTTACTTATGGTAAGATTATCGGTGGTGGATTGCCTGTAGGAATGTACGGTGCTTCTGCTGAGATTATGGGGCATATTTCTCCGGAGGGTGGCGTTTATCAGGCAGGTACTTTATCGGGGAATCCGGTGGCGATGGCTGCGGGTATCGCACAGTTAACTGAACTATTGCGTTCAGGTTTCTACAAAGAATTAAACAATAAGGCAACAGAATTTGCAGAGAGCATCCAACGCTTTGCAACAGCCAGAAACTACAAGTTGAAAGTATTCCACGTAGGTTCTATCTTCTGGATGGCCTTTACAGATAAAGATAAAATCCAGTCGGCCGATGATATTGATCCGGCAAGCATGGAGAAATTTAAACTGATGCACAGAGAATTGCTGAACAGAGGCATTTACTTAGGTCCTTCTGGATATGAGGTAGGTTTTGTTTCTGCAGCACATACTAAAATCGAGCTGGAGAAAGCAAAAAGAGCAATCTTCGATAGTCTTGACCTGGTTTTCAGAAACAAATAAATATATTTAAATAGTAATCACAAGCTGCTTTGAAGAAATCAATCGTCATCTTTTATTTTATGTTACTGTACTCTTTAGTACAGTTGATCTCCTGGGGAGCATTGGTAGTAAGATTGGAACCTGCCAGAATGGCCATGGTGATGGGAGAGGGATCTGTATTCCTTTTTCTACTGTGTGTGGGCGCCTATTTTTTACACCAGTCGATTAAAAAAGAAGACCGATTGAGAGAGCAACAGCAGAATTTTTTACTTTCTGTAACGCATGAACTAAAATCGCCTTTGGCAGCGATCAAATTGTCAGTTCAAACGATCATTAAACGCGACCTTGATAAAGCCAGACAAACTTCCTTACTAAACAATTCCCTAAAGGATATTGAGCGTTTGGACGACCTGGTAGAAAATATGCTATTGGCTACAAAAATTGAAAATGGCTCTCTATCTTTTCCGAAAGAGGAGTTTGATTTCTCAGAGCTGGTAAGTAAGGTAACGGACCGTTTGCAAATCCATTCTTGCGGATGCGAACAGGTGATCACGGTAGCGATAACTCCTGGTATAAAGGTAGTTGGAGATCAGTTTTCTTTATCATCGGTAGTCACTAATCTGATCGAGAATGCTGTCAAATATTCAGGCCCATGTGCGGAAATAGATGTCGAATTGACAGTAAAGGACGGTCACCCGTTTTTAAAGGTCTCCGATAAGGGTCCAGGTATTCCAGATCAGGAAAAAATGTTGATTTTTGACAAATTTTATCGCGTTGGTAATGAGAATGTAAGAAAATCAAAAGGAACAGGATTAGGCCTGTTTATTGTTAAGGAAGTATTACAAATGCACGACGCTGATATTAGCGTTAGAGATAACGTACCGCATGGTGCTATTTTTGAAATTACATTTAGTTGATCATTATGCAACAGAAATTAAGAATATTACTGGTCGAAGATGAAGACCACTTGTTAGATGCTATAAAATTGAACCTTGAACTGGAAGGTTATAAAGTTCATGCAGTAAAAGACGGTAAGACGGCTTTAAAAGTTTTTAAAGAAGAACGTTTTAACCTGATTATTCTGGATGTAATGCTTCCTGAAATGGATGGATTCCAGGTTTGTGAGACCATCAGATTAGAAAATACTGAAGTACCTATCCTTTTCTTAACGGCCAAAAACACTAGTGAAGACCGTGTTATGGGATTGAAAAAAGGTGCTGATGATTATTTAGTGAAGCCTTTCAACTTAGAAGAGTTAATCCTTAGAGTTGGTATTTTGGTGAAACGCAGTATGAAAGCTGATGACCTGAAAGAAATCAATTCTTATAAAATTGGCGATAAAACGATCTATTTCAACTCTTTCGAATTGAAACAGGATGATGGGGTGATTGTTCCTCTAACGAAGAAAGAAACCATGTTACTGAAATTACTGATCGAACGTAAGAACGAAGCAGTATCTCGTGAGCAGATTCTGGAAACAGTATGGAACTATGATGTTTATCCATCTACACGTACGATTGACAACTTTATCTTGACTTTCCGTAAGTATTTCGAACCAGATCAGAAGAACCCGGTTTATTTCCATTCCATCAGAGGTGTAGGTTATAAATTCACAGATATCCATTAATGTATAATAATAAAGGCAGGTATGCCCTCATGGCACTCTTTCTGATTGCCGCGGGAGTGTGCCTTTTTTACGATCAAATTCAACTGGCTGTATTGGCCGGTTTTTTCTTTGCCTTTGTGATTTGGAGCCATTTCAAACACAGTTCGATATTATTGGCTTCCAAGTATTTTAAGAACGGAGATTACGAAAGGACAGAGAAGATACTTGCAGAGGTGCCCAACCCGGATCGTTTAGCGAGAAACAGGAGGGGATATTACGAATTTATGCGCGCCAATATTGCGCTGAAAAGAGAAGAATATGAAGATGCCGAGCGTCATTTTCAAATCGCCAGTCGCTTTCCATTAGGTGGAAAGAATGACAAGGCTTTTGTGATGATTCACCTGGCCAATCTCGCCCTGCGGAAAAAAGATCTGGAACGTACAAGGGCATATATTGAGCGGGCTAAAGAGCTGGCTACAACCCCAAGGGCGCAAGAGATCATTAGTAAAATTGAGCAAGAAGCAAATCGATTATAAACAAACACAATATAGATGAACACGTTATTTTTAGATGCCGCATTTTCGAAGCAAACAGAACGTCCACCGGTATGGATGATGCGCCAGGCTGGCCGTTTTATGCCTGAGTACTGGGAAATCAAAAACAAATACTCTTTCCTGGAGATGTGCAAAACGCCAGAAATTGCAGCGGATGTAACGATGTTACCTGTTGATTTACTGGGTATCGATGCTGCCATCCTTTTCTCTGATATTTTAGTAACCGGAGAAGCTATGGGCGGTGACCTGAGCTTTACGCAAGGTGTAGGCCCTAAATTTGCCAATCCTGTACGTTCAGCGAAAGATGTAGATAACTTAAATGTAGACTGTTTGGATAAGTTACAATATGTAGCAGATGCCATTAAAGTGATTCAGCAACGTTTAAATGGAAGTATTCCATTGATCGGTTTTGCTGGTGCCCCATTTACAGTAATGAGCTACCTGGTTGAAGGTGGTTCTTCTAAAGATTTCAAGTTAACGAAATTGTTGATGCACAACAATCCTGAAATTGCTCACCGTTTACTAGCTAAAATTGCGAAGGTAACTGCTGATTATTTGAATCTTCAAATCGCTGCAGGTGTTAACGCAATTCAGATTTTTGATAGCTGGGCAATGGCATTATCATGGAACGATTATCAGGAATTTTCTCACCGTTATATCCAGGAAATCATTGCTAATCTGGATAGAAAAGATATCCCTGTGATCTCTTTCTGTAAAGGTAGTTCTGTATTCGCACCGATCATGGCTCAGGCTAATCCTGATGTGATCTCTGTAGATTGGAACGCAGATTTATTAAACATTAAACAAAGCCTGCCTTCGGGTATTGCCGTTCAAGGTAACCTTGATCCATTTATCTTATACGCAGACAAGCCAGTAATTAAGAAAACCATTCTTCAATTATTTGAGCGTATGCGTGGCGAAAAAGGGTTTATCTTTAACCTTGGTCATGGTATTATGCCAGACATTCCATTCGATAATGTGAAATATGCAATCGAAGTAGTTAAAGAATTCAGATACTAATATATAATCTAGGCCATCTCTAAAGCTTGCTTTTCAGATGGCCTTTTTAAAGATCAAAAAAGAAACAAAATGGAATACTATTATTACGTACTCTCTGTGCATATCATCTTTGTGGTTAGCTGGATGGCGGGGTTGTTTTATAGTGTTCGCTTGTTTATCTACCATGTAGAGGCGGAAACCAGACCAGAGCTGGAACGCAATATTCTTCAAAGGGAATATGAACGCATGGAAGCAAAGCTTTGGCACATCATTACTACACCCGCAATGGCACTAACCGTGGCAGCAGGGTTAACGATGATTTTCCTCAAACCAGGTTTGATGTCTCAGGGCTGGTTCCATGTGAAGCTTGCTTTCGTAGTTCTTCTATTGATCTATCATTTCATTTGCCAGCGGATCATGAATCAATTGAAATATGGCAAATGCAAAATCAGCTCTTTTCAGCTGCGTTTATGGAATGAAGTAGCGACAGTCCTATTGGTTGCTATTGTTTTCACTGTGGTGCTTAAAAGTGCAGTAAATTGGATCTATGGGCTGATTGGCCTGATCGTTTTCTCTTGTGTCATCATGATGGCCGTAAAATGGTACAAATCTTACCGTAAAAAGCACGACTGCTAATCCCTTAATTTTATTATTTTTCTTTATTTTTCATGCTGCGTGCAACCTTTAGGTGGCGATGCTCATCTTCTATATACCAAACAAACAGATGATTTTGACGCAGTATACGATAAATGAACTCATGGAAGGCTGTAAAGCTGGCACACGAAAGATGCAGGAAGCGCTTTACCAGCAAACCGCATCCAAAATGCTGGTGGTTTGCATGCGCTATGCGAAGGACCGGATGGAGGCGGAAGATGTTTTGCAAATGGGTTTTATCAAGATTTTTCAAAAGATTGCTGAGTATAGAGGAGATGGCTCTTTTGAAGGATGGATGAGAAGAGTCATGGTAAACACCGCAATTGAGAGTTATAGAAAAAATTTACGCAGCCTGAATGTAGTGCCAATTGAAGATGCTTACGAGCAACCGGGAACTGGATTCGATTTTAGCAGATTAGGGATGCAGGATTTATTAAAACTGATTCAAAAGCTTTCAGATGGCTACAGAATGGTATTTAATATGTACATCATAGAAGGATATTCTCACAAGGAAATTGCCGCAATATTGGGGATTTCTGAAGGAGCAAGTAAATCGCAGTTGTCGAGAGCAAGGGCGATCTTAAGAGAGGAGATTATAAAAATGGAGGGTATAGATTATGCAAGCTATGCAGGATAAAGATTTTGATCAGTTGTTTAAAGATAAATTTGAAGGGGCAGAGATCAGGCCTTCAGCAAATTTATGGAGTAATATTGAAAAGGAACTGACACCAAAGAAAAACAACGTTTTCCCGGTTTATTGGTTGGCAGCGGCTGCAGTGGCAGTAATTGCGATATCGGTAGGATTGTTGTCTCCGGAAGCAGAAAAGATACAGTTGCAAGGAAAAACAAAAGAGGTTGCAGTTGTAGAAAGCAGTTCTTCAAACCTTACTGAAGGCACAACTGTAGCGAACAGATTAGAGGATGCTATTACTGAGGAAGGTACTCCTTTGGTACTCGCTCCGAAAACGAAGCTCAGAAATCTGGTTCAGGAAAATAATTTAGTAGCGCTGCAACGTAATGAAAGAATCAAGCGTCATCAAATAAAAGCAGTTGAGGTAAAGATTCCTTTGAAAGAAGAAATTGCAACCATAGCTCAGGTGCCAACTGAAAATGTGATCGCTAACGTAACGATACCAAATGTTGAGGAAGCGGACAATGTGATCACAGAAACAGAAGGTAGGGAAGAAAGAAGAGGCATTAGAAATGTAGGCGATGTGATCAATTTTGTAGTGGATAAGCTGGATAAAAGAGAGAAGAAATTGATACAATTTAAAACGGATGATGATGATAATTCTTCTTTAGTAGCGCTAAATATTGGCATTTTAAAATTCAATCCTAAAAGGAACAAATAGAAAACACACAGCTTAAACCAACAATATGAAGAAATTATTATGGACAACACTTTTGGTAAGCGGGCTTGCCAGTGTTATGGCAACAGGTGCATTTGCACAACAGGATAGCGTTAAAAGGAAATCGAAATTTGGGATAGACAACGGCCTGATCTCTATCAGCATCAATGGTAGTGACAGTTTAGGTAAGTCAAAGAAAGGTCGTTTTATGGGAGGCATTACCTTGACTCGTCTGGACATTGGTTTCTCAAGGTTGGTCGACAATGGAAGTTTTTCTTTATCAAAAGAAAATGAGTTCCTGGACTACACAGGTGGGAAAACAAGTACTGTTTCATTTGATGTTCTACAGTTTGGCTATCGCTTTAATCCTAATTTTAAGATTTATATGGCGGGTGGTTTCGACTGGACAATGATCCGTCTGAAACAAAATATCACCCTGAAAAAGAATAGTCCGACTTTAGATTATGATCAGGAATCGATAGAATTTTCTAAAAACAGATTGTCTAATAGCTATGTGCATATTCCCTTGAACTTTGAATTTCGTACTAAAGAAAACACTCGTGGTAAACGTTTTTACTTTGTAGTAGGACCAGAAGTGGCTTTCCTTTTAAATGGAAAAGTGAAACAGATCAGCAAAGAGAATGGAAAAGAGAAGTTTAAAGACGATTATAACTTTGAGCCATTCCGCTATGGCGGTACTTTACGCCTGGGTTATGGTGGCTTTGGTGTCTTTACTAAGTACTATTTCAATGATATGTTCACCACAACCGTACAAAAAGGCCTTAAAAATATGTCTTTTGGTGTCACCTTCGGATTGAATTAATCAATACACACACAAATATATCTGATCCCGTAACCTGCATAGGTTACGGGATTTTTTTTTGGCAAGACTAAATACTTTATCTTTACGACGTGAAGGAAAATATCATCAGCGTTAAAAACATCAGTAAGCAGTACCAACAGGAACAGGCATCAGGGATTCGTAACATTAGCTTCGACATCAATAAAGGGGATATCATCGCCATTATTGGAGAAAGTGGTAGTGGTAAATCGACCTTGCTGAAATGTATTTACGGCTTATTGAAGTTAGATGAAGGCGAAGTTTTCTACCACAATGAAAGGGTGTTGGGACCAGACGAACTCCTGATTCCCGGACACAAGGAAATGAAAATGGTTACGCAGGATTTTTCCTTAAACATTTATGCCAAGGTATATGATAACATCGCTGCAATGATGGCCAATACGGATGTTCATCATAAACATCAAAAAACGATGGAGATGATGGATCATTTGCATATTGATCACCTGAAAGATAAAAAAATCACTCAATTGAGTGGGGGAGAGCAGCAAAGAGTAGCGATTGCCAAAGCTTTGGTAACTGATACTTCTGTTTTATTGCTGGATGAACCTTTTAGCCAGGTGGATGCATTGCTTAAAAATCAACTTCGTGCTGACATTAAAAGAATTGCTGCGGAAACAGGGGTAACGGTAATTATGGTTTCTCATGATCCCGCGGATGGTTTGTTTCTTGCAGATGAGTTATTGATCATGAAAGATGGTCATTTGATGGAGCGTGGCAAACCTGCAGATATCTATCAGCAACCAAAGCACATCTATACGGCTAGAATGCTCGGAAATGCCGTGGTTTTAAATCCTGAAGAAGCACATAAACTTGGTTTAGAAGTAAAAGAAGGTAATGCAGTATTTTATCCGGAATGGGTAGAATTGAACAATTCCTGGAATAGTCGCAGATTTGAAGTGAAAGATGTGTATTACAAAGGATTTTATGAAGAACTCTTGCTGGAAAGAAATGGAGTGAAAATCAGAGCAATTCAATTGAACAGGGGCGTCCATAAAAAAAACGACCACGTTCAGGCGAACATTGGTCGTTTCTTGTCTTTATAAACGGCTTAAGTTTTGAACAATAAGCCGTATGGAATCTTAGTTTCTTAAGGTCGAAGTCACAATGGTTACCCTTAATCCAATTGGAACTACTGGTCTGGTTGGAATTAAATTGTTATCTCCACTGGTTTCAATATCAACCGTAATAGATCCTCTTCTTGCTGTGTAACTGTAGGCCAAACCGTTATAAGTAAATGGCATACCTCTATATTCAGCTACTGAATTATCAGGGTAAAGGGCAACAATTAGACCGTCATTTAAAAATGTAGATGCATCAAGTTCCGGAAAAGAGATCGTTGTGGTTAAGGTTTCTCCACCATTAGTAGACACCCAGGCACTTGGTGCAATAATTGTTTCAATCGTTTCATTTGGAAGTCCTGGATCAACGATGACTTCTTTCTTACACGAAGACAGACCCACTGCGGCCGTGCAAAGTAATAATAGTAATATCTTTCTCATGTGATTTGTGTGTTTGATGTTCGTATAGCAAATCTTTTGCCATAAAAATACAATTCTGTTTTTACTTATACTGTAATTAAAATGCGATACAAAACATTGTATGGTAATGTAGTTATAATTCAGCTAATAAACGATTTGTAATTAGCGTTTGCTGGAATGAAATGGAAGTCCTGAAGCCAGATTGGTGATGGCATCTGCCATCCGTTGGATTCGGGTTTGCAGCACTGGAGAGTCCAGCAACCAGGTAAAACACTCTTCTTGTTTGCTTGCTGGTAGTTTTTTAAACGCTGCCCATGCTGCCGGCTCATCTTTCAGACAATCGATAAAATCTTCATTGGCGATTTCCAGCTTAGGATCACTGTCTGGATATAAACACACCCTTACGTGTTCTCCTTCTTGTTTTTTAATTTCCTTACGGATTGCCGCTTTTACCGGAAGAAACAGTACCCCTTTTTTCATGGGCATCAGGGTCGCTTTATTGATTTCATAGCCGTCGATAAAGCCCTTTACTTTTTGCCAGCTAAAGTAATTATACTTACCGGCTTCTATGTCAGGAAAGCGCACATAAGTCCAGCCACCTTTCCCTGGAAAGCGTTCCAATAGTAAATCCTGGTCAATCAATGGTAATTCTTCCATAAATAGCTGCCGCGTCTGTCCTGTTTATCGCAGCTATAAAATTATAGATATTTTGGCAGATTTAAGACATTACAAAATATAAGGATGGGGGATTGGAAATCTCCTAAAAACAAACGGCCGATCAGAGGAGACTGATACGGCCGTTTGTTATCGTTTATAAGGGGTATTCGGGTATAAAACGGATTATACTAGATATTCAAATAAAGTCTGATCGTTATTCAGTTCAATAATTTCAAACTTAAACTCTTTCATCCTTTGTAATAAAGCATCATAATCTGTAGGTTCTGCCAGTTCAATACCAACCAATGCAGGCCCATTTTCACGGTTTGTTTTTTTAATAAACTCAAACCTGGTGATGTCATCATGCGGACCTAAAACATTGTTTACAAACAGTTTTAAGGCTCCTGGTCGCTGTGGGAAACGTACGATGAAATAATGTTTCAATCCTTCAAAAAGCAATGACTTCTCTTTGATCTCCTGCATTCTTTCGATATCATTGTTACCACCACTCACCACGCAAACTACTGTTTTACCAATGATTTGATCTTTGATCTGTTCTAAAGAGGCTACAGCTAAGGCTCCAGCAGGTTCTACCACTATCGCATCCTCGTTATAAAGCTTTAAAATCGTTGTACAGATCTTTCCTTCAGGGATCAATAACATTTGGTCTAGTAGTTCGTTACAATAAGCAAAAGTAAGGTTACCTACTCTCTTTACTGCAGCACCATCTACGAAGCGGTCGATATCAGCCAATAAAACAGGGGCACCACTATTTAGTGCTTGTTTCATGGAAGGCGCACCTTCAGGTTCAACACCAATCAGTTCAATTGATGGTTTCAGGTTTCTCAAATAACTACCAACACCTGAAGCCAGGCCACCACCACCAATCGGCATGATCACCATGTCCAGTTCAGGAAGGTCTTCGAAAATCTCTACACCTACTGTTCCTTGTCCTTCGATAACCTTTGTATTGTCAAAAGGAGGGACGAAAGTCATCCCATGTTCTGCAGTATAAGCCAGTGCTTCTCTTAAACAATCGTCAAAAGTATCACCAACCAGAACAATCTGAATATGGTCGCCACCAAACATCTCTGTTTGTTTAACCTTTTGCTTAGGGGTAATTTCCGGCATAAAAATAACCCCTTTAATGTTCAGTTTTTTGCAGGAATGTGCAACACCTTGTGCATGATTTCCAGCACTGGCACAAACCACACCCTTGGCTACCTGTTCAGGTTCAAGGGTGCTGATCATGTTGTAAGCACCCCTTAATTTATAAGAGCGTACCAATTGCAAATCTTCTCTTTTCAGGTAAATACTTGCCTGGTATGTTTTAGAAAGTCCTGCATTATACTCCAAAGGAGTACGTTTTACCGTACCTTTTAATCGTTCTGCTGCCGCCAGAAAATCCAGTATCACTTCTTTTTCTACACTCATTTTAGATAAATTTATTCATTGCATCCAGATAAGCATTGGCCGAAGCTTTTACGATATCTGTACTAAAACCATAGCCTACATAAGATTTTCCTTCGTAAGAAACCTTCATGTTTACCTTGCTCACATCATCGCTACCACCATGCATCGCCTGAATGGTGAATTCATTTAATGAAATATCCTTGCCAACAATGCTCTGAATCGCTTTTATCGTTGCATTAACCGGACCGTTACCAGTAGCCATTGCTTCTTTTTCCACACCTTCATGTTCTAATCTGATGCTGGCAGTTGGGCTTAATGGATCACCACAAAGTACTTGTAACAAGTTCAGTTTGTAACCATTTTTTACCGCACCTTCTTCGCCATCACTCATTAAGAAAAGAATGTCATCATCGCAGATCGTTTTCTTCTCATCAGCCATGATCAAAAAGCGCTCATAAACCTGATCCAGATTTAAACGATCAATCTCATAACCTAAACGCTCTAAATGGTGTTTCAAGGCATGGCGACCGCTACGGGCCGTTAAGATGATATCTGCTGAGTTCAAACCAACATCTTCCGGATTGATGATCTCATAGTTTTCTCTGTGTTTCAAGAAACCATCCTGGTGAATTCCAGAGCTGTGTGCAAAGGCATTCTGACCAATGATCGCTTTATTTGGTTGAACCGGCATGTGCATCATACGGCTCACCATACCACTGATTTCAGTGAAATGTTTACTGTTGATGTTTGTGGTTAAATTCAAGGCATGGTGTGTTTTCAAAACCATAGCAATTTCTTCCAATGCCGTGTTACCAGCGCGCTCACCGATGCCGTTAATGGTACATTCTACCTGACGGGCACCGTTGATCAGACCTGCAAGACTATTTGCAGTCGCTAAACCTAAGTCATTGTGACAATGAACAGAGATGATCGCCTGATCTATATTCTTTACGTTTTCTTTTAGGTAAAGGATTTTTGACCCATATTGATCCGGTAAACAGTAGCCATTCGTATCTGGAATATTTACTACAGTAGCACCTGCAGCAATTACTGCCTCAATCATTTGCGCTAAATAAGCATTGTCTGCACGACCAGCATCTTCTGCAAAGAACTCAATGTCTTCTACAAATTGCTTTGCATACTTTACTGCTGCAACCGCTCTTTCCAGAATTTCTTCTCTCGTGCTGTTGAACTTATATTTAATGTGCATATCGGAAGCACCAATTCCAGTGTGGATCCTTGGTCTCTTTGCATATTGTAATGCCGCAACTGCGGAATCAATGTCTTTTCTATTGGCACGTGTTAATGCACAAATGATCGGTTCTCTTATCGCTTTTGATAAGTCTACAACGCTCTGGAAATCTCCAGGGCTGGAAATAGGGAAACCTGCTTCAATCACATCTACTCCAAGTGCTTCGAGTGCTTTTGCAATTTGAATTTTCTCTGGGCTTGACAACTGGCAGCCCGGTACTTGTTCACCATCACGCAAGGTGGTGTCAAATACATAGACTCTATTAGGATCGTGTAACATAATTCTTGGAGTTTAGTTAGATTTGATATGTTGTGCAATATATTTTAAGACCAATTGTCCCATTTCTTTAGTTCCAAGAATCTGGTCTGGATTGGTTGTTTCATCGGCAATGTCGCCTGTTCTGTAACCTTCTTTCAATACCTGATCTACGGTATCGATAATCACTTTCGCTTCTGCTAATAGTCCGAAGCCGATTTCCAGCATCAGAGAAACAGATAGGATAGAAGCTAGAGGGTTCGCCAGGTTTTTTCCAGTGATGTCATGTGCTGAGCCATGGATCGGTTCAAAGAAACCAGTACTTTCTCCAACAGAGGCTGAAGCTAGCATACCCATAGAACCAGCAATTTGTGAAGCCTCATCAGTTAAAATGTCACCAAACAAGTTGGCAGTTAATACCACGTCGAACTGCTTAGGATCTTTGATCAATTGCATTGCTGCATTGTCAATGAACATATGACTAGTTTCTACCTCCGGGTATTGTTTTGCTATATTCTGTACGGTTTCTCTCCATAATCTAGAGCTTTCCAATACATTGGCTTTATCTACAGAACATAGTTTTTTTCTACGTTTCATTGCAGCTTCAAACGCTTTGTGTGCAATTCTTTCTACCTCATAACGGTGGTAGATCATTAAGTCAGAAGCTGTGTTTTTGTCTTCAGAACGGGTTTTCTCACCGAAATAAACATCTCCGGTTAGCTCTCTGAAAAACAGGATATCTGTACCTTTTAATATATTAGCTTTGATGCTGGACGCATTTAACAACTCATCAAATAATAAAATCGGACGTAGGTTAGCATACAAGCCTAATTCCTTACGGATTTTAAGCAAGCCTTGTTCTGGACGAACTTGCAAAGAAGGATCATTGTCATATTTCGCATGACCAACTGCACCAAAAAGAATCGCATCACTTTTCTGTGCTTTCTCTAAAGTTTCATCAGGTAGAGGGTTACCCGTTACTTCAATTGCAGCATGGCCCATTAGCGCTTCATCATAGCTAAAATCATGTCCGAAACCTTTGGCAATCTCTTCTAATACGGCTTTACCCCAGGTAGTAACCTCAGGCCCGATACCATCACCAGGAATGACTAATATATTTTTCTTCATTTTCTAAATGCTTTGTAATAAGTGTTCAACGGATTTTACTGCACCGTCTTCTAATAATATTCTTTTCTCTATACATTCCGGAAGTTGCGATTCAAAGTGGCCAACGTAAATTAACGTGGTGCCATCCTTACACAATTCATCTACCAGTCTGTTGAAATGTTGTGTTTGTTGCTGATCTAAACCCTGACAAGGTTCATCCAGGATCAGTATCGCTGGTTTTTTAACAATCGTTCTGGCCAGTAAGGTTAAGCGTTGCTTACCTAAAGGTAGTTCGTTCATCAGGGTGTTTTTGTAGGCAGTTAATCCGAAATACTGGACCAACTCATCTACCTGGGCGTGTTTTGTAGAACCCGGACTGCAATACAATCCTGAGCTGTCATAAAAGCCAGAGGCGATGCTTTGCCAAACGGTGGCAGAGGCGTCAAAATACCAGTGTAATTCCGGTGAGATTAAACCAATGCGTTCTTTGATCTCCCAGATACTTTCGCCAGTCCCTCTTTTATTCCCGAAAAGGTAAAAGTTGTTGGCATAGGCCTGAGGATGATCTCCACTGATTAAGCTCAATAAAGTAGATTTTCCAGAACCATTATGACCTTGTAAAAGCCATTTTTCACCTGATTTTACTTCCCAGTTGATGTTCTTCAAAACCTGCTTATCTCCATATCTGATGTTCACATCTATCATTTTGATGATATGATCTGCTGAACTGGAAACTTCTTTTGAAACAGAAGATGAAACCTTATCTGATGTAGAAACCCAGTCTTTTTGAAGAAAAGAAGGTAAGGGCTTAATATTTTCTTCCAATTCCCTGATATTTAATTCAGGGGAAGAAAGTACTTGTAATTTGCCTTCTTTTAAAACTGCAAAGCGATTGATAGTAGCTGGCAATTCTGTTTCATTACCAATAATGATCAATTGAGTTCCATTTTCCGATACTTCGGTTAATAAATCGTTCAGATTTGCACGGGAAAGTTTATCTAAACCATTGTAAGGTTGATCTAAGATCAATAATTGAGGTTTAGACCATAAAGCCTTAACCAATTGCAATTTCTTATGCTCTCCGCTAGACAATTGCAAAAGCGCAGCGTTTTTTAAAGCAGCAAAACCTAAGGCGGTTAAAAGCTGCTCTAAAGTATCAAATGATAGTTGCTGATCATTGCCAAAGCGCGTTAACTCTGCGATAACCGTAGCGGTAATTGCAGTAGCTAAACTCTGGTAACGCTGTTGATAATAGAAATTGGAAGCCCCTTCAAGATCTTTAAACTGGTACCAGTTGGCCACATAATAGGCCTTTGCCGGTAATGCAGAAGAAAGATCAAAATTGACTTGAATATCGCCCTCCAGGCTAGGGATTAAACCTGCTATTGCTTTCGCTAAAGTAGTTTTACCGCTGCCACTTTCACCTCCTAACCACCAATTTTCATTGGAATTTATCGTCCAGCACAAGTTCTGTAACACAGGCTGTTGCTGATACTTTAAATTAAGGTTGGAGATATGGACGACGGGATTTGACATTATCTTGTTTGTTCGAATTCTTCAATTAATTGCTTTTGGTTTAAGATGAAATCGATGTCATCATAACCGTTTATTAAGCAAGATTTTTTATAGGCATTAATCTCAAAACCTTCTTTAGCACCAGTAGCAACGATAGTTACCGTTTGATTTTCTAAATCTACTTCCAGTGTTGCATTATGATCTTTTTCAACCGTGTTAAAGATTTCTGCTAAGAACGCATCAGTTACCTGAATAGGCAATAAACCATTGTTCAAGGCATTGCCTTTAAAAATGTCGGCAAAAAAACTGCTGATCACCACATCGAAACCTGCATCCTGAATTGCCCAGGCCGCATGCTCGCGACTACTGCCACAACCGAAGTTCTTTCCTGCAACCAGGATTCTTCCATTGTACAAAGGGTTATTCATTACGAAATCAGCTTTCTGCGTATGGTCACCATTGTAACGCCAATCGCGGAATAAGTTCTCACCAAAACCTTCGCGGGTAGTTGCTTTTAGAAATCTTGCCGGAATGATCTGATCCGTATCGATATTCTCTATGTTTAAAGGCACAACTGCCGAGGTTAACTTTTCAAATTTTCTCATGATTTCTTCGGATTAAGCGTGTGTAGGTTCGTTCAATAAAGTTCTTACATCGGTTACCTTACCCGTAATTGCAGCTGCTGCTGCGGTTAGCGGACTGGCTAAAAAGGTGCGGGAATCCGGACCTTGTCTGCCTTCAAAGTTTCTGTTAGAAGTAGACACGCAGTATTTTCCTGCCGGAATCTTATCCTCATTCATCCCTAAACAAGCACTACATCCTGGTTCACGCAATTGAAAACCTGCAGATTCAAAGATCTTATCCAGACCTTCAGCAATCGCCTGTTGTTCCACTTGTTTAGAACCCGGTACGATCCAGGCAATCACATTTTCTGCTTTCTGGCGACCTTTTACAAACTCAGCCACTTCACGTAAATCCTCGATTCTTGAATTGGTACAGCTGCCGATAAATACATAATCAATAGCTTTTCCTACCAATTCAGTATCTCCTTCAATGCCCATATAATCCAAAGCTTTCTGGAAAGAAGCTTGTTCCGAAGCTGCCTGATCAGCCGTAGCTGGGATATGTGCATCAATACCCATACCCATACCCGGATTAGTTCCATAAGTAATCATTGGGCTGATGTCTGCTGCGTCAAACGTTAAAACGCTATCAAATTTCGCATCAGCATCACTATATAATGTTTTCCAATAAGCAAGAGCTTTATCCCACTCTTCACCTGCCGGAGCAAATTCTCTTCCTTTGATATAATCGTAAGTGATCTGGTCAGGGGCAATTAAACCTCCTCTGGCACCCATCTCAATACTCATGTTACAGATCGTCATTCTCGCTTCCATACTTAAAGCTTCAATGGCCGAACCTGCATATTCGATAAAATAACCTGTACCACCGGCAGCAGATATCTTAGCGATAATGTATAGAATAATGTCTTTAGCAGAAACACCAGTACCTAATTCACCATTCACCTCGATCTTCATCGTTTTAGGTCGCTGTTGCAATAAACACTGTGTCGCAAAAACCTGCTCCACCTGTGAAGTACCGATACCAAAAGCAATCGCACCAAAAGCGCCATGTGTAGAAGTATGACTATCGCCACAAACCATCGTTTTTCCTGGAAGGGTGATCCCTAATTCCGGACCTATTACATGGACAATTCCTTGAAAAGGATGACCTAAACCATACAGCTCAATACCGAATTCAGCACAGTTTTTAGTCAGCATATCTACCTGAAAACGGGAAAGTTCCTCTTTAATCGGTTGTAACTGATTTAAAGTTGGAACGTTATGATCAGCGGTAGCAACAGTTTGCTGCGGACGGAAAACAGGTAAACCTCTTTTGCGTAAACCATCAAATGCCTGAGGCGAAGTCACCTCATGAATCAAATGGGTATCGATATATAAAATATCAGGGAATCCAGCTTCGCTTTTTACAACATGCGCATCCCAAATCTTTTCTACTAATGTTTTTGACATCTTTTATTCTTTTTAAATGGCTGAGGTTAATAAAACCTCAGCCGCTTTATAATTAGGCAGTTTTAATTGATTTCATTGCAGTCATCGCTTTTCTCAGCTCAGCACCAACAAGTTCCACCTGATGTGAACGAATCACCTCATTTACTGCGATTAATGCTCTGTTATCCACAGCACCATCTTTACCTGTATTAAAGTTTTTACCTACCAATTCAGTATCTACTGTTTTCATGAAATCAGCAAGTAATGGTTTACAAGCGTAATCAAATAAGTAGCAACCATATTCAGCAGTATCAGAAATTACGCGGTTCATTTCGAACAATTTCTTACGTGCAATCGTGTTTGCGATTAGTGGAGTTTCGTGTAATGACTCGTAGTATGCCGACTCAGGTTTGATACCTGCTTCAACCATTGTTTCAAAAGCCAATTCAACACCAGCTCTAACGAAAGCAACCATTAAAGTATAGTTGTCGAAATATTCCTGCTCACCAATTTTAACATCACCTGCTGGTGTTTTCTCAAAAGCAGTTTCGCCGGTTGCAGCACGCCAAGCCAATAGGTTTTTATCACCATTCGCCCAGTCTTCCATCATGATGCGGCTAAATTCACCACTCATGATATCATCCTGATGCTTTTGGAACAATGGACGCATGATCGTTTTCAATTCTTCAGAAATTTCAAAAGCTTTGATTTTAGCGATATTGCTCAATCTGTCCATCATAGCAGTGATACCACCTTGTTTCAAGGCTTCCGTGATCACTTCTACACCATATTGAACCAATTTAGAAGCGTAAGCTGGATCGATTCCTTTTTCTACCATTTTATCAAATGATAAGATAGATCCTGTTTGTAATAAACCACATAGAATGGTTTGCTCCCCCATTAAATCAGATTTCACTTCCGCAACGAAAGATGATTTTAATACACCTGCTTTATGACCACCAGTACCAACGCAATAAGCTTTTGCCTGTAATAATCCTTTTCCTTCCGGATCATTCTCAGGGTGTACTGCGATTAGTGTAGGAACACCAAAACCACGTACATATTCAGCTCTTACTTCAGAACCTGGACATTTTGGAGCCACCATAATTACCGTAAGGTCTTTACGGATTTGCATGCCTTCTTCTACAATGTTGAAACCATGTGAGTACAATAAAGTAGCACCTGATTTCATCAATGGCATTACAGCAGTAACTACTGCAGTATGTTGTTTATCTGGAGTAAGGTTGATCACTACATCTGCTGTAGGAATTAATTCTTCGTAAGTACCAACTGTAAAATTGTTTTCCGTAGCATTTTTCCAGGAATCTCTTTTACCTTCGATAGCTTCTTTACGTAAAGTATAAGAAACATCTAAACCGCTATCTCTTAAATTTAAACCTTGGTTTAACCCTTGCGCACCGCAACCGATCACTACCAGTTTCTTTCCTTTAAGCGCATTTACGCCATCCAGAAACTCTGAACTGTCCATGAAATCGCATACACCCAGTTGGTTTAATTTTTCTCTAAGAGGTAACGTGTTGAAATAATTTGACATCTTTTTATAGTTATTTTGTTGTAAAGGTTCTTTTTAAATTATGTTTATTTTAATGAAGATGCCTAAGCATCATTCTGGTCATTACATGCTAAATACATTTTTCTCTGCATCCAGGAATTCATTTTCAATCACATCCTGACCTGGTTCTCTGCGTTCAAACTCTCTAAGTTTGCGGTTAAAACCATCACTGTTCTTGATGATCGCTACTCTAGCGCTTCTCACAAACTCGATCAAGCCAAAAGGTTGTAAAACCTCGATCAGCTTATCTGTTTCTTCGCGGTGACCGGTAGTTTCAAAAACCGTATAATCTTTACGGATCACTACCGCTCTAGCACCGTTTTCACGAAGTAAACGCTCTACAGAAACCAATTCTGCGATCGTATCTGTAGGCACTTTATAAAGCGCCATTTCCTGCCAGATGATATCCTCATTCGTATTGAAATACACTTTCAATACTTCAACTTGCTTCTCTATCTGACGAGCCAGCTTACGTACCACCTCTTCTGTTTCAGTAATCAAGATATTGAAACGGTGAATATGCTCAATCTCCGAAGGAGAAGTATTTAAGCTTTCAATATTGATCTTTCTTCTTGAAAATATAATTGCAATACGATTCAATAAGCCGATTTGATTCTCGGTATATACAGTAATCGTAAATTCCTGTTTTTCATTTATTTCTATATCCTGGGAATTGCTCATGATCTTTAATTATTTAAGTCTGATTTCACTTACACTGCTACCTTGAGGAACCATAGGGAACACATTGTGCTCCTGGGCTACCATTACTTCTAAAAGGAAAGAACCTTTGTGGTTTAACATTTCCTCTAATGAACTCACTAAATCTTCACGTTCTGAAACTTTTTTACCAGCGATATAATAAGAATCCGCAAGTTTCACGAAATCAGGACTCGTAATGTCCACGAAAGAATAGCGTTTCTCATGGAATAATTGTTGCCATTGGCGAACCATGCCCAGGAATCTGTTATTTAAGATCATGATCTTCACATCAATGCCACTTTGCATGATGGTACCCAACTCCTGACAAGTCATTTGAAAACCTCCATCACCAATTACTGCAACCACAGTACGGTCTGGCGCGCCAAATTTAGCACCGATAGCAGCAGGTAAGCCGAAGCCCATAGTACCTAATCCACCACTCGTTACATTACTTCTGGTATGGTTGAATTTTGCATAACGACAAGCCACCATTTGATGCTGACCAACGTCAGTTACCACAACAGCTTCTCCTTTAGTTAAGATGTTCAATTGATTGATCACCTCACCCATAGTCAATTCTCCTGTACCAGGATTCAATTCCGGCTGAATGACTACTTCTTGCTCCGTTTTATCGAAAGCTCTGAACTCTGCCAGCCATTCTGTATGTTTTTTCTCTTCAACTAAGGCAGTTAAAAGCGGTAAAGTTTCTTTACAGTCTCCCCAAACCGGAACATCTGCTTTCACGTTTTTATCAATCTCAGCAGGATCAATGTCTAAATGAATTACTTTCGCTTGTTTCGCATATTTGTCTAAACGGCCAGTTACACGGTCATCAAAACGCATCCCGATTGCGATCAATACATCACAAGAATTGGTCTGTACATTCGGACCGTAGTTACCATGCATGCCCAACATTCCAACGTTTAAAGGGTGGTCAGTAGGAATCGCGCCAGCACCTAAAATCGTCCATGCTGCAGGGATACCACTTTTCTCTACAAAAGCTTTAAATTCCTGCTCTGCATATCCTAAGGAAACACCTTGACCGAACAATATAAATGGCTTTTTAGCAGAATTGATCAAGGTTGCTGCTTGCTCAATATATTCTTTACGAACATTTGGTTTCGGACGGTAGCTACGTACGTGATCACAAGGAACATATCCTGCATAATCAAACATCTGTAACTGCGCGTTTTTGGTGATATCAATCAATACCGGACCTGGTCTGCCACTACGAGCAATGTAAAAAGCTTTCGCTAATACAGCTGGAATCTCAGTTGCATCTGTAATCTGGTAGTTCCATTTTGTAACCGGAGTAGTAATATTAATCACATCCGTTTCCTGGAAAGCATCAGTACCTAATAAGTGTGCATACACCTGACCGGTGATACAAACCATCGGCGTACTGTCGATTTGTGCATCTGCCAAACCTGTTACCAGGTTGGTAGCACCCGGGCCACTGGTGGCAAATACAACACCCACTTTTCCGGAAGTACGTGCATAACCCTGACCAGCATGTGTGCCGCCTTGCTCATGACGTACTAAAATATGTTTTAATTTTTCTTTGTAATCGTATAATGCATCATAAATAGGCATGATGGCACCACCTGGATAACCAAAAATGGTATCGGTACCTTCCGCTATTAATCCTTCCAATAAAGCCACAGAACCAGAAACATTTACTGTTTTCTTCGGTTCCGTTAAGGTGGTTGCTTCCTCTTGTGCTGTGTCCATTGTTTTAATTTAAGTATGGGGTTTCTTAAGTTGATTAGTGAGTGTAGGCATCAGTTACACAGCCTTCGCTGGCATCGCTTACTTGTTTCAGGTATTTGTAAAGCACACCTCCTTTGACGGGTGGTGGTAATTGTTTCCAAACCGCTTTACGGTTTTCCATTTCTTCTTCAGTAATCTGAAGGTTTAAAGTGTTGTTTACCGCGTCAATAACGATGATGTCATTGTCATGTACAAAAGCGATATTTCCACCGTCCCAGGCTTCAGGAGTGATGTGACCTACTACAAAACCATGTGTACCACCAGAGAAACGACCATCGGTAATCAAGGCAACTGATTTTCCTAATCCTGCACCAATAATGGCAGAGGTTGGTTTCAACATTTCTGGCATACCAGGAGCGCCCTTTGGACCTACTTGTCTGATCACCACTACATCACCTTTTTTTACTTTACCACTTTGAATTCCAGCGATCAATGATTTTTCACCATCAAATACACGCGCCGGGCCTTCAAATCTTTCTCCTTCTTTACCAGAGATCTTTGCTACTGAACCTTTTTCTGCGATGTTACCATACAGCATTTGAAGGTGACCAGTTGCTTTGATCGGGTTAGTTACCGGAAGGATTACTTTTTGAGTATCAAAATCTAAGTCTAAAGCTTGTTCAACGTTTTCAGCAAGCGTTTTTCCGGTTACTGTGATACAGTCGCCATGAATCAATCCTACTTTCAAAAGATATTTTAAGATCGCAGGAACACCACCAATCTCATGAACATCTTCCATTAAGTAATTACCACTAGGTTTCAAATCAGCCAATACAGGAGTGGAATCACTTACCGCTTGGAAATCTGCTAAATTTAAAGTCAATCCTACTGATTTCGCCATTGCGATTAAATGCAATACAGCATTTGTAGAACCACCCAATACCATTACGGTAACAATCGCATTGTGAAATGCTTTCTCCGTCATGATGTCTGATGGAAGGATGTTTTTCTCTAATAAAACACGGATGGCTTTACCAGCATGTAAACATTCTTCTTTCTTCTCTGCACTTAATGCAGGGTAAGAAGAACTATAAGGTAAGCTCATTCCCAAAGCTTCGATTGCCGAAGCCATCGTGTTTGCCGTGTACATACCGCCACAAGCACCAGCGCCCGGACAAGTATTACGAATGATACCCTGGAAATCTTCTTCATCTAAATTTCCTGCTAATTTCTCACCAAGGGCTTCAAAAGCAGAAACGATGTTTAAAGTTTTTCCTTTATATTTTCCAGAGTGGATACTACCACCATATACCATAATCGCAGGGCGATTTAATCTGCCCATAGCCATGATAGAACCTGGCATATTTTTATCACAACCTGGCAATGCAATCACACCGTCGTAATATTGTCCACCACAAATGGTTTCAATTGAATCTGCAATCACATCTCTGGAAACCAAAGAATAGCGCATTCCATCTGTACCGTTAGACATACCATCGCTTACACCGATAGTGCTGAAGGTTAAACCGACCATTCCATTATCCCAGACCCCTTCTTTAACGATTTTTGCTAAATCATTTAGGTGCATGTTGCAGGTGTTCCCATCGTATCCCATACTTGCAATGCCGACCTGGGCTTTGTCCATATCTTCTTTGGTCAAGCCAATTCCATATAACATGGCTTGTGCAGCAGGCTGGGTTGGGTCCTGCGTGAATACTTTACTGTAGCGGTTTAATTCTGGTGATTGTGACATATTATATGATTACTTCGTAATTTTGTTTTTCTAACACTAAACATTTGTAAGTGCGTTGTATAGTAGCGCCAACACTATCGTTCCATTTGATTGGGAACTGATATTCGTCTACTGATTTGATGCCTGCGATTTCTGCAGCAGTACCACAGAAGAAAGCGCTGTCTGCATGTTTCAAGTCGGCTACCGTCAGGTTCTTTTCGATAACTTCAATCTCCAAAATATGACACAGCTCAATAACCGTAGCACGGGTGATTCCTGCGAAAATATTACCCAATGATGGGGTATATAATTTTCCGTTTTTCTCGATAAAGATGTTCGAACCTGGGCCTTCAGCAAGATTGCCATCCACATCTAACAATAACGCCTCGTCAAATCCATTGCGTTTTGCTTCAATAGTAGCTAAGGTGGTATTTCCATCTGTGCCGGTTACTTTAGCGGCTATTGGGTAAGCGTTTGAATTCGGGCGTTCATAGCTGGATACGCCAACTTTCAATTGCTCGTCGCCAGGATAGGCGTCCCATTCCCAGGCACAGATCATGATAGATACTTCTGTAGCGGAAACCATCGACATATTAGGCGCACAGTATACTAAGGGACGGATGTATGCATCTTTTAAATTATTCAATTGAAGTAATTTATAGGTTTGCTTGATTAAATCGCTTACCTCCCATGGGAAAGGTAAGTTTACCAATTCGGCAGATCTTTTTAACCTTTCGAAATGTTCTCTAGCCTTAAATACACGAGTTCCATTATGTGTTTGATATGCCCTGATTCCTTCAAATACAGCATAGCCATAGTGGAGCGATTGCTCATATATTTCGGCGGTTGCGCTGGCGGCTTTCTGAAACTTGCCGTCTAAGTATAACACTGTATTTGAATTGAAGTATTTCATTGGTTTAGGCTCTAGGTGTTGTGTTGGTACTGGTATTGGTTCATTAAAAAAGCGCCACTTGTGGGGGGCGCTTGAGTTTATTTTTGTATTTAAAATATTCTATTGCAGCGCCTTATCCTTCTGAATTACCAGCAGAAGAATCACATTAATAATGACAATAATTAAGGCGGTGATGTTAAGGTTCATTTTAGGTCTTTATTAGCAGGTTGTATTTGTTGTTGCTTTATAAATCCAATTTAGGTCTTGTGATCTATACTATCAATAGCTAGTTAAAAATAAATGAAAAAAAATATAATTCTTGTTTTTAGTTAAAAAAGCAAATAAAGTATCTTAAAATAGGGGTTTTTAACTTCTTTACGTGGATGGTACTATACCAAATATGAAATCGGTATTCGGTATGTGTATTATGCTTGCATTGTATTTTTTCTCATTTTCTGCCTAAAACAAGGGAATGCCCAAAAAAGTTGAAGAAAATACGACTAAAATATAGGGAGGTCACCAAATAAAATGTGGTCTATTTTTTAGACAAAATTTGAGTAGAAAGACCATGTTTTTTTTATATAGTAGGCTTAGGCTGAAATAATGAAGATTATAGGAGAAAAAAAAGGGAAATTTTAAATATATAAAACACCTGACTACATTGTGCAAAAATCACGTTCGCTATTTTGGCTAAATTCCGGAAATGGATCAGTAAATATGACCAATATTTGGCTCTTTGTCGGAATAAAATATGGTAACGGTTTTATCGGGATCGTTCTCAACAAATTAATGAGCTTAGGGAAATGTAGGTCAATAGGGGCTTAGATCATACGAATACTTATATCGGGTGATAAGAATGAAAGAGAGTTGGAGAGGGACAGGAAGATCATCAAAGAAACTGAAGCAGGCAATCGGGAGGGAGCTGTGAGAACTCTGTACAGCATTTAGTTGGATTCGCCTGGATGAGCGCACAGCTTTTAGGATCAATGTTGGAAAGTAAGGTGCAAAAAAAAGGATGCTCTTTCGAACATCCTTTTTTTATTATGCTTTAAATATTAAGCAACCCCTTCGGCTAGAACAATAATCTTGTTTTTCAAAACTTCTACTACGCCACCTTTAATTGTAAAGGTTTGAGTACCTGTATTCGTTTTAACAATTACTGGTCCGTCTTCTAAGGTTGAGATAATAGGAGCATGGTCATGCAAAATTTGAAATGAACCCATGGTACCTGGTACAGTAACAGCTGTTACTTCGCCTTCAAAGACTTTTTTATCTGGTGTTAATATTTCTAGTGTCATATTCAAAGTGTATGCGCTTTAATTAAGCGTTTGCTTCAGCTAATAGTTTTTTACCTTTTTCGATTGCATCTTCGATACCACCTACTAAGTTAAATGCAGCCTCTGGATATTCATCAACTTCACCATCCATAATCATGTTAAATGCTTTGATGGTATCTTTAATGTCAACTAGCACACCTTTTAAGCCTGTAAACTGCTCAGCTACGTGGAATGGTTGAGATAAGAAACGTTGAACACGACGCGCACGGTGAACGATTAATTTATCCTCTTCAGATAACTCGTCCATACCTAAGATCGCGATAATATCCTGTAACTCTTTGTAACGTTGTAAGATTTCTTTCACACGTTGTGCAGTGTTATAGTGCTCGTCACCTAATACAGCTGGAGATAAGATTCTTGAAGTTGAATCCAATGGATCCACCGCAGGATAAATACCTAGCTCAGAGATTTTACGAGACAATACTGTAGTTGCATCTAAGTGGGCAAACGTTGTAGCCGGAGCTGGATCCGTTAAATCATCCGCAGGTACATAAACCGCCTGTACAGATGTAATTGATCCACGTTTAGTTGAAGTAATACGTTCCTGCATTAATCCCATCTCTGTTGCCAAAGTTGGTTGGTAACCTACCGCAGAAGGCATACGACCTAAAAGTGCCGATACTTCAGAACCTGCCTGAGTGAAACGGAAAATGTTGTCAACGAAGAAAAGGATGTCTTTTCCAGCGCCTTCGCCATCACCATCACGGAAGTATTCTGCAACTGTTAATCCTGATAATGCTACACGAGCACGAGCTCCAGGAGGTTCGTTCATCTGACCGAATACCAAGGTTGCTTTAGAATCTTTTAGTTTTTCTGTGTCAACTTTGCTTAAGTCCCATCCGCCTTTTTCCATCGAATGTAAGAACTCTTCACCATAGTTGATTACACCAGATTCGATAAACTCACGTAAAAGGTCATTACCTTCACGTGTACGCTCACCTACACCAGCAAATACTGATAAACCAGCATACGCTTTCGCGATGTTGTTTACCAACTCCATGATCAATACAGTTTTACCAACACCAGCACCACCGAATAAACCGATTTTACCACCTTTAGCGTAAGGCTCTAATAAATCGATTACTTTGATACCAGTAAATAGTACTTCTGATTCAGTTGATAGCTCGTCAAATTTTGGCGGAGCATTGTGGATTGGTCTACCGTTAGTTTTATCAATCGTGTTGATACCATCGATAGCATCACCAACAACATTGAATAGACGACCTTTAATCTGATCACCAACAGGCATTTTGATAGGCGCGCCAGTATCTACTGCTTTCATGCCACGAACTAAACCGTCGGTCGAGTCCATTGCGATTGCACGTACGCGGTCTTCACCAAGATGTTGTTGAACTTCTAAAACGACCTTTTGACCGTTTTCTTTTTCAATCTCTAATGCAGAGAAAATTTGAGGTAAATGAGCATCGTCAGCAAAACTCACGTCAACTACCGGTCCTATAATCTGCGCTATTTTTCCAATGTTAGGCATATATTGTTTTGGGTAAAATTATAAATATCAAAATGTTAAAGGCCGTTTTTAGAGCCCACAATTCGGTTTGCAAAGTTAAGATTTTTCAACATAAATTGCATATATAAATAAAAAGTTTTTCCACAGTTTTTAAATCAATATTTTAGCCGGTATAAAACAAGGTACGAACAAGCCCTTTTTGACGTTAAAAAGAGAGTTTTTGACTCGGTACATTCATCTTAAGGAAACAGAAGAAATTCATGAAAACAATACTAGTAACGGGTAGCAACGGCCTTCTGGGGCAGAAAATCACAGAAAGAGTACTCGCAACAAAACAGTTTAATCTGATTGCGACCTCAAAAGGAGCGAACCGTTATCCAATTAAAGAAGGATACGTTTACGCGGAAATGGATATTCTCAATGCCTCAAATGTGGAAGAAATTGTAGGGAAATATAAACCCGATGCCATCATTCATACGGCAGCAATGACAAATGTGGACACTTGCGAAGCGCAAAAAGAGCTGGCTTATGAGCTAAATGTGAAAGCTGTCGAGACCCTGATTAAAGAATCTGAAAAGCTCGATGTTCAGTTGATTCATTTGTCCACAGACTTTGTTTTTGATGGTGAAAATGGCCCATACGATGAAGAAGCACCAACTTGCCCTGTAAGTTACTACGGAGAAACCAAAGTAGCCGCCGAAGAAGCACTGAAAAAATCAAACTGCAAATGGGCCGTGTTAAGAACCATTATAGTATATGGTATTGTGAGCGACATGAGTCGTAGTAATATCATATTATGGGCAAAAGCTGCTTTAGAAAAAGGAGAGTCTATCAATGTAGTGAACGACCAGTGGCGCATGCCAACACTCGCAGAAGATCTGGCAGATTGTTGTCTGCTTGCCGTAGCTAAAAATGCACAAGGCATATACAATGCATCAGGAAAAGATATGATGAGTATCTCTGAACTGGTGTATAAAGTCGCAGATTTCTGGAACCTTGATAAAGGACTGATTAAAGAGGTCTCTGCCGCAACTTTAAACCAAACAGCTAAACGTCCGGCAAGAACGGGCTTCATCCTGGATAAAACCATCCACGATCTGGGTTATAACCCCCACAGCTTTGAACAAGGCCTGGAATTATTGAATCAACAATTACTATCACTAGAAACCGTTTAAATTCTAAAACATATATATTATGGCATTACAAGTTGGCGATCAAGCCCCGGATTTTAAATTATTCAGCTCAGACCTGAAAGAAGTATCCCTATCTGATTATAAAGGAAGAAAATTGGTGATCCATTTCTTCCCATTGGCTTTCACAGGCGTATGTACTGCCCAGTTGTGTACCATGAGAGATAGCTTTGGTTATTATGAAGGAATGAACGCAGATGTAGTAGGTATTTCTGTAGATTCTCCTTTTACGCTGGCTAAATTTAAAGAAGATCAAAGCTACCAGTTCCCTTTACTTTCTGATTTTAATAAAGAAGTATCGCAAGCTTACGGTGCTTTTTATGAAGATTTCGTATTTAATATGAAAGGAATTTCAAAAAGAGCAGCTTTTGTAGTTAATGAAGAAGGAAAAATTATCCATGCAGAAGTATTAGAAGATGCAGGGAATATGCCTGATTTTGACGCAATTAAACGCTCAATTGAAGCCTAATCGCAGTTTTTAAGCAGTAGTGTTTGAAATTTTTTTTAAATAAAGTTTGTATTTTCAATTTCAAACACTACTTTTGCAGTCCAATAACGAAACAACGTTAAAAGGAAATGCATTTGTAGCTCAATTGGATAGAGCATCTCACTACGGATGAGAAGGTTTGGGGTTCGAATCCCTACAAGTGCACGAAAACCTTAGAGAAATCTAAGGTTTTTTTGTTAAAATGTCGAACATCGATTGCAAAACCGATCAAGATACCACACAAATGAAACACGCATTTGTAGCTCAATTGGATAGAGCATCTCACTACGGATGAGAAGGTTTGGGGTTCGAATCCCTACAAGTGCACTCTGGAAAGAGGGAATTTCAGTAATGAGATTCCCTCTTTTTTTATTTACATGCCTGATATTCACATTCTTAAAATTTCTTGGAATTGACTGATTTTTAAAGTCTAAATGGCCCCATTGGCTCGTTTTAAAGTTGTCAAGTAAAAGGATATATTGATTAAGCCACGAAGCGTGTACATTAATAATACTGATTGATTTGATGATTGAATAGGTTAAGGCTCAGAATGCGATGTACAACTATCTGCCAAAGGGGTGCAGAAAAATATTCTTCAATTAGTATCTGTTGCATGCCATAAAAATAGGATTTTCTGAAACGGACTCCATTTCTTTTATTTTCTGAATGTCCAATAGTAGCGAATTAACGATTCAGTTTGGGTGGAGCAATCATCCGTTTAATTTTCATGGTTTTGGGAACTCTGAAAAAATTGACTGGGACGTTGACCTGTTTGATTTCCTTTGCTTCTATGCCTTCAAGTAAGGTGTTTGCCTCATTTTTTTTGTATAAACCCAAAAATCCAGTAGGCACCTGGTCCATGAATGTATAAGGGCGCCAGGGAATTTTGGGTATATTATCCGATAGATAGACCTCATATATGGCATCTACAAGTTTTTTTTGAGGATGAAAAACAACTTTACTACATGCCATTCCCATGAGCTCAAAATTTCCTTCAGCTTTCAGCATCTTGTAATCATTAGCCCATAAGATGATTGGAAATTCATCATTTGAAAGTTCATAAATTTCTGGCATTTGCTGTACGGCTGAAAGTCCTTCTCTGGCCAGATTGTTATGAATACTATAGCGATGAGGGGCGCTAAAGTCTCCAATTTCCCAGTGATCTGCTGCGTATTGGAGCCGATAGGCTGAATCTGTGTAATATAGTATTGCCCTTCCATAGGTTGCTATACCAGCAAATTTTGCATCTGGCTTAATAAGTGTATCAGATGAATTGTACAGGTATTGGTACTCGATTTTCCACACTGATAGGGAATCCTGAGCGTTTAAGGCTGTACTTCCTGATATGAGACACAGGAAAAGAATAATCAGTCGCTTTCTATTCATGGTTTGATATTATAATATTTGTCTGCCTCCGACACCTAGATTAATTTAAACAGTTACAACCTCAGTGCAAATCTGATTTTTGAACCATATTTCGACCAGAAAGTTACTTATTTTCCACTTGCCAGCCTCAACCCCATAATCAAAACTGCCAAAGCTTTTTGGCAAGCCGATCATCTGTTCAATTTCTGATATAGAAAGACCTTTAAAAAGTCTATTGTTCTTTTGCTTATAATCATAAAAATGATGATGGTAAAAAGGGGAATCATTGCTGAAACTGTATGCCTATTTAGATGGATGTTTTTCAGTAATATGGCTCAGTGCTTACCAGCCACCGCCGCCACCACCACCACCGCCTCCACCAGAAGAACCACCACCACTACTTCCTGAACTCCAGCTTGAACTTCCTGATGATCCAGACGAAGAGCCTGTATCTGGTTTACTATCACTGACTGCAGTACTAAATGGTACAATAAAGCTTTTTGCAATATGAGGATAATAAAACCTGTCGCCTTCATACCAATCAGGACTGTAATCTGCCTCATTGAGTAGCGCTTCAAATTTGGCTCCCCAGGCATTCTCTACATCAAGCGCAAGCGCATAAGGCAAGAATTTCTCAAACAATTCTGGCGTATGTTCTGGTGGATTGAGCATGTTCAACCGATGTTCTTCTGCTGTTTCCAAATACATTTTAAAACCTTTAATCTTACTGATCACATCAGACCCTGCTGCTGTAGGTGCCCTGATCAGGAAAACATACCATCCATACATGAGGATACTGGCAACAATAAATACAAGCGAAACTATGGGTAGTTTGCTCAAATTAGAAAGGAGCATAAACAGTGGAACTCCACCGAAACCAGCTCCCCAGATGATCAGGAAAACCCCTACAGGAATAGATTCTCGTATCATTTTGAATCCTCCAAAGAAGCAAAATCCCCCAATCACAATAAATGGACAGAGAAACAGCACTAGCAAAGGAGTACCGGTTTCTACAAAAAACATGAACACCCCAAATGCTGCGAGCGTAACTAGCGTTGATGTGATTAAATGTTTTTTATGGCTAATGAAGAAACTTTTTAAGTCAAGCTGCGGTTTCAATCGATCACTATGTGCATTCTTTGCTGCATTAATCGTTGAACCATTTGATTTATTGATGTATATTCTATTTCTTTTATTGAAAAAGCGGACATAAATCGCATCCTCTTCTTTTGACAATACACTTGTTGAACCAGTTGATTTTTCAACAGCATAATCTTCTTCCTTGAGACCTGCTCCTTTACTGATTTTTATGACTTTTTTAACGGCCATATTGATGATCGAAATGGCAAAAGACTTATCATCTATTTTCTTGATGTAAAAATAGCGGAGTAGGGCCGGGGACCAGTCATTTGGAACATTAAAGCTGGGAATGATCACTGGTTCCTCTGGGTCACGTCCATAACGAGACCAGCTGATGTAATAGTAAATTCCAAGCCCAATTAGCAACAGCGCTGTCAAGGTTATTTTCAGGTAGTCCTGGTAAAAAAGATCGAAATTTGATGGCCTCTTTATTATCCCCTTGGTAAAAGCGGAGGCTACAGTCAATCCACTTCCTGATGGCAGAACTTGCGTAGTTTGAAAACTTATAGATTGGTCTGGATTTATGCTGATGTTACAGTCTTTACTGGTTGAACCAGAAGGACCGGTATAACAAGCTGTGTTTCCAGGTAAGGCTCCATTAGGAAGTACAATGGTGGCAGAGGCTTTCTCTATTTCGAAATCCCAGTCACTACCAGTAACATTCCAGTAAATTTCATCATAGGTTTTATAGAAACCGACTTGTCCTTTAGTCTGGTATTTGATTTCATAGGTGTAGACACCTGGATTAAGAATTATATCTTCATCACCTATATATATACTGCGGACGCTACCATCGTTTTTTGTCTTATAGTTTTCCTTCTTCCCATCCTTTAAAATGCTCGTTATTTCAAAATCTGCGGACTTTTTGTCGCCAAATATATCTTTCCGATAAATTGGGATATTCCTAACAATCCCGCGTTTAATCTGATCGCCAGATGCATAAACCTTAATTTTTTCAGATAAGTACATCATCCCCGAGGTATCAATCCTGATGTCGGTGTGAAAAGAAATGATTCTTTCAGATCGGTTATCCTGCTCAGTTTGTGCTGTAAGTGGTTCCTGTGCTATAGTTCTTATGAACAAAGCAGGAATGAGCACTAATATAAGCAACAGCCCAAGAGAGGCAAATAGCTGTTTTAATTTCATATTGCTGATTTAAAAAGAAACCTTTACAGGCTCTCGTTCTGTAGAATTATTGATTTCGAAGAAAATGCCGTTTTGGAATCCAAATAAAGAAGCGACAAGATTGGAAGGAAAGGATTGAACCTGAATGTTATTCTCCCTCACTGTACCATTGTAATATCTTCTGGATTGTTCAATTTCAGTTTCTATGGTTTCCAATTGAGTTTGGAGCTGTTGAAAATTGGTATTTGCCTTCAAATCGGGATAACCTTCTGCAATGAACATCAGCTTGCCGATGTTTTCTGAAAGACGGTTTTCAGCGTTAATTTTATCTTGGTTTGCTTGGGACTGGATGGCTTCATTACGTAACCGAACCAGGTCCTGCATCAGTTTTTGTTCATGACTGGCATAACCTTTAACCGTTTCAATGAGGTTGGGGATCAATTCATAACGTTTTTTTAAATAAACATCAATCCCACTCCAGGCTTCTTTCATCCTGTTTTTCTTGATCACAAGAGAGTTGTAATAAAATATGCTGCCAACTATTAGCAGGCAGATTAGCGCGATTAAGAGGTATAACATAGGTAGGAGAAAGATAGCAAAAAATCCAACAAAAGAACGCTATGTCAATAGCGTTCTTTTGTTCAGCTCTCCGGTTATTGTGCTTAATTGCTGAGTTGAACTTTGGTACTCAGATTCCCTCTTGTCAAGGTCACCTCAGTTAGTTTTCCATCATTGAAATCGAACTTTAACAAGTTGGGGTAATCGATAATTCTAAACAAGCCATTTTTCAGGTATACCAGCTCATTTTCATTTTTTCCTTTAAAATGTGCTAAAAGTGGAGATTCTACATATAGACGGTTATTCCTTTCTACTATTTTAGTTTCCATTTTCTGGCCATATAGGAAGTCATCATAAGTTCCGATCAGTTGCGCTTTAAGGCTTGAAGGAATTTCCTGAACCTCTTCCTGTGCTTTTTTCTCCCAGTTCATCAGGGTAAGAATCTTTCTTTGGGTTTGAGTCATCACAGGAAAACGGTTCTTTTTTTCACCATTGGCAAGAAATGCGAATCCGTTCCCATCTGTCATCGTTGCAAAAATACTGCCTCCAACTCCGGTATTGGAACCATTGCATGCAAACCAATCGTAGTTGTTATAACCAAAAGACTTTTGCCATCCGGAAGCCCATCCACCAGCCGCATTTTTTAAAGCGCTAACCTCCGTTATTTTTTTTGCCACCTGATGCGAAATGACCTTGTTGTTTTTATTACGCAATGCATTTTGGATCTCCATAGCAAGCTTAGCTAAATCAGTAGGGGTAGACCATAAACCGGATGCGGCAACCTGAGGGATAATTGGCAAACCTGTTCTAATAACTTTTCCGTTTTCATCATGCACAAGCGCAACATTAGTTGGAAATCCAGGTTCATTAGGCTGTATCATTGTAGTGTTTTTTAAGCCAAGAGGGGAAAAAATATATTCTTCAGCAAGTTTTGCAATAGGCTGGTTAAGCGTGTCTTCTAATGCCATTTGAACGATGGCAAAACCGCCACCACTGTATTCAAAACTCGTTCCTGGACTAAATAGGAATTCAATCTCTTTCTTATACCTTGGAATTTGTCCTAGAAGACTCTGCTTTATTGTAGGTAGGGTATCTCCCTCATAATGGTCGGCAAAGCCACCCTGACTAGTGCCAGAAGTATGGTTAAGGAATTGTTTCCAGGTTGGGCTGTTGTTTTCAGTAAACTTGCTCTTTGGTAAATGCCAGCGCTTTAAATATTTATCTATTGGGTCGTTTAAATTGATTAAGCCTTTCTCTTCAAGTATATGACAAAGAAGCGCAGTAATCGGTTTTGAAATGGATGCAGTTGAAAAAGCAGTGTTTTCATCTATCTTTTCTGTAGAATTATTTGATTTTACACCGAATTGTTTTGAATAAACCAGCTCATAGTTTTGAAAAACAACTACACTAAAACCTGCAAGTTTGTACTTTTCTAATTGCTGGTCGATCTTTAAACTGTCGCTGATATAGCTATATTCTCTTTTTTTTGATACTAGGTTTTTGCTAGTTTGACAACTCGAAATTAGTCCTGTAAGAATTAGTAAATAGATAATGCTTTTCATTGTATCGCTTTTTTTAGATTAAAAAATTATTTCGATACAAATATCTGGGGGAAATTATGGCTAGGCGACCGACTGAAAAAAGTCGAACCCTTTTTATGAAAATAATGAGTTCGATTTTTTCAGATAGGAAGTACGACTTTTTACAAAATACTGTTTTACAGTTGTTTGCGATATAATGTAGGCGTAAGACCTGTATGCTTTTTAAAGGCAGTATTAAAAGAAGATTTTGAATTAAAACCAACTTCATACAATATTTCAAGAATGGTCAGCCTACTTTTTGTTGCATCTTTCAAGATGTCCTTCGCATTTTCTATCCGATAGGTATTTATAAAATCAAAAAAGTGTTGTCCTAACTTATGATTTATTAAAAGCGAAAGGTCTCGAACAGGAACTTTAATTTCATTAGAAACTTCCTGGATCGTTAAGGAAGGATTAAGAAATGGTTTTTCTTCAACCATGTACTGCTTTAGTTTCAATAGCTCTTCGTTATACTCTTCTTCACTTACTACCAATTGCTCGGTCTTTTTCTCTTCCGAAATGATATGCTTTACCAGTTTTAATTTTGAATCGACGCTTCTAAATAAACCCGGATTATTTAATGCCTTAAATAAGTACCAGCAAACAATAGGGAGTTGAAATAGCAGAAGCCCTATTTTTATCGATTCAGAGATATTGGGATAATCCGAAAATTTAAAAATGTTTTTAAAAAGGGCTATCAAATAAAAAATAGTCAGCAGCGTCGTAAACTGAAACAGCCAATTGTAGGATTGGATATTGGTTCCCGTATAGTTTTCCTGATAGAGTTTTTTAGCTTTTCTTAATATCATAAAAACAGCAACCAGGTATACCAGGAGTTGAACATGTATAAGTATATGATTGAATTGCAGTTCTATCATATGCTGACGGTTTTGAAGAAAATTAATTTTAGAAGCCAGGTCTACGGTATAAAAGCGAGGCAATAGTAACAGGTTCCCAATTAAAAATGGAAGCAGGTGTAATAGATGTTTGGCGCTGAGCTTAAAATCTGAATAACAAACAGATAATACGTAGAGATAAAAAACAGGAATTTGTAAGTAAGCAAAGGTATTTCTTAGCATTCCCAGATTTGATGGACCATCAACCATCGAATTAAACAAAGGTTCACAGACATCTATAGAAGTAATGATGAGAAAAAGTGCAAAGAGTACATTGCTTGTTTTGTGTTCCGACTTGACTGTGAGTAGAAAAAACGCAAGAAATAGGGAGATAAATAAGGATATTACAGTTACAATAATCAATAAATTAATCTCAGTCATTCTTTTTCTCTTTTATTTTAGCAAAGTTGGTTTTCAGTTTGTTCGTAACATTAGGTTTCTAAGAACATAAGTTTTGTTTTTAGACACAATGTGGGTTTAAATATAATCGATTTAAGCGATTAAAAAGGGCTTTTCTTGATAATTTTGGATTAGTTTTTGGCAAAAAAGATAGCCTTCCTGAAGCATGGATAGAAGTTCAGGCCAGAATTTATACCTTCGTTAGGTATCTGTTTAAATATTAAATTGCCAATAGGATTATTTTTAAAGTATGATGAAAAGTAAGATCGATGAAATGTTGTCTACCTATGGGCTGACTGGAGAAAACAGCATTTTACCTATGCTGGATGAGTTTAAGGAAGAAGAAATCAGAGTATATTGCAAGCAAGTATTGCGCACTTACCCAGACCTGAAAAAAGAAGACTGGCTTGTTGGTTTGGAAGGAGGAGACTTTATTTACAGTTTTGACGGCCACTATGTTTTTATCACAGATGATATCTGGAGTTTTGATTTGATCGCTAAACCCTCCGTCTTGACGTTACTGGCTGAAAAGATAAAGGCATTAAAGTAAATAAGCCATAAATTAAAAGCATTAGATTTGATCATCAGGTTTTTTTACCATAAGACCTCGTATGATGATGTAATTATTTTGTGAAATGATGAGTAGTAAAGAGCTGACCAAGATCAGTAAAGTTTTAAGCCTGGTACTTAGGCATCAGCCTGAATTGATTGGTATTGAACTAGACCAGCATGGCTGGGTAGATGTTAAGGTGTTAATTCAACAGATGAATTCACATGATATCCCCATTGATCAGGCACTGTTGGATGAGGTTGTGGAAACCAATAGTAAAAAACGCTTTGCTTTTAATGAAAGCAGGGAACAGATACGCGCCAGTCAGGGCCACTCGATTGTCGTAGAGCTGGGTTATGTAGCACAGATCCCACCTGATTTTCTTTTTCATGGTACAGCAGCTAAATCTGTAGAATCAATTTTGAATACCGGCTTAGAAAAGCGTGAAAGACAACACGTACACCTGAGTCAGGATCAACAAACCGCAATACAGGTAGGAGGACGACATGGGAAACCGGTTGTTCTTACCGTGCAGGCGGGAATGATGCATCAGGCTGGCCATTTGTTCTATTTATCAGAAAATAACGTCTGGCTTACAGACCATGTTCCTGTTCAATTTCTAGAGATAGGTTAAAAACTGGCTGAAAATGGAACCTATCATCCTGACGAAATCACAAGCAAGGAAAATCATCATTGAAGCTGCTGGACTTGCTCGAGAAGCTCAATTTGGTACGGGAATCGAAGCTGTTTATCGGCTGATTGATCATTTAGGATTTGTACAGCTGGATACAAATTATGTCGTGGAACGCGCTCATCACCATGTGATGGCTGCGCGTGTACCGGGTTATCAAACGGAATGGCTAACCGAACTTTGCGAAGAAGGACGTATATATGAGTATTTCAGTTCTGATGCAGGTTATCTTCCCATGCGCGACTTCCGCTTCTCCTTACCTGTAAAACAAGCTTTTGAAACACAAGGCAAAGTACTAAGCAAGCCGGAAGGTAATTTAATGAAGCAGATCATGGATCAGGTGGAACGTGAGGGAGCAAAGATGGTTGGGGATTTTGAGAACGACCGTTTTGAAGCCAGTTCAGGCTGGTGGGACTGGCGACCAGCCAAAGTGGCACTGGAAAGGCTTTACCTGGAAGGAAAGCTGATGATCAGTCGCGGTAAAAGTTTCCAGAAAGTGTACGATCTGCCACTCAATCTAGTGCCGGAAGACATAGACTTAAGTATGCCTACAGCGGAAGAATACGCTCGTTTTATCATTTGCCAAACTTTAGCTGCATTGGGTATTGCCTCTATTAAGGAAATAAACTGGCGATCCCGTCGGGTAAAAGGTAACCTTGTTAAAAAGGAGTTGGAGAAAATGGCTCAGACTGGTCAGGTCAACATGGTCACTGTTGAGGGATTGAAGACACCTTTCTATATGCTGCCCAATCAGAAAATTAAGATTGAACTGTCCAACGATGTATTCATCCTTTCCCCATTCGATATCCTCAACGTTTTCCGCCACCGACTTAAAGACTTCTTTAATTTTGATTACCAGATCGAATGTTTTGTGCCTGCGCCCAAACGTCTTTACGGATATTTTTCATTACCGGTACTCGCAGGGGAAACTTTTATCGCAAGAATGGACGCAAAAGCCGATCGCAAACAAAAGCTGCTGATCGTTCATAACATACATTTTGAAGCCATTGATCTCGACCAAACCACAATAGAGAAGTTTATTGAAAGCCTGAAAACGTTTGCCCAATTCAATAAATGTTTGGATGTTATTTTCAAACAATCCAACAATGAATATTATCTGAAAGCCATCAGAAAAAGTTTTCTTGAAAAAGTTTAAATCCTAGCTGCTATTCCTCTCAGCAGAGCAGCCTCCTTTTTGTTTTAATGGCATGTTAAAGTATTATTGTATTTTTGCAGCGTAATACTATTCCATTTTGAAAACAGATCTGTTCCTTGTTACCCCTCCTTTTACCCAGCTGAATACCCCGTATCCTGCAACTGCCTATATTAAAGGTTTTTTAAATACTAAAAATATCTCTTCCACTCAGGCAGATTTAGGTATTGAAGTGATCCTGGCTTTATTCTCCAGGAAAGGATTAACGGAGCTTTTCTCTCATGCGGAGAAAAAAGCTACTCAGCCAAAAGGCTTAAATGCAAAACGGATCTTAGCTTTAAAAGACGAGTATATCAAGACCATTGATGCGGTAATTGCTTTTTTACAAGGTAAAAACCCAACCCTGGCATTGCAAATTTGTCAGGAGGACTTTTTGCCAGAAGCTTCAAGGTTTGAGCAGTTGGATGAACTGGATTGGGCATTTGGTACCATGGGAACGCAAGATAAAGGGAAACACTTGGCTACCCTGTATCTCGAGGATATCTCGGATTTCATCATTGAATGTATTGACCCTAATTTTGGTTTTAGTCGTTACGCCGAAAGATTGGGTAGAAGTGCGAACTCATTTGATGAGCTTTATGGAGCATTAAATCAGGAATATACCTATATGGATAAACTCCTGATGGATATTCTGGAAGAGAAAATTGCTCGTATTCAACCTAAATTATTCTTAATCTCAGTTCCCTTTCCAGGGAATTTATATGCCGCCTTCAGATCTGCGCAATATGTAAAAAGAAACTATCCTGATATTAAAATATCAATGGGTGGTGGTTTCCCTAATACAGAACTACGATCCCTTTCGGATAAAAGAGTATTTGAATTCTTCGATTTTATATCCTTAGATGATGGAGAACTCCCGGTGGAACTGATTTATGATTCCATCACAAAAAAAGGAAATTTCCATCTATATAAAAGAACCTTCCTATTAGAGAATGGAGAAGTAGTTTATAAAAATGATGCCCTAAGAACCGACTATAAGCAATTTGATGTAGGAACACCAGATTATAGCGATCTAAAACTCGACCAATACATTTCGGTGATAGAAATTGTAAACCCAATGCACCGGATGTGGAGTGACGGCCGCTGGAATAAGCTAACAATGGCCCATGGCTGTTATTGGGGGAAATGTACTTTCTGTGACATCTCATTAGATTATATTAAAGTCTACGAACCTGTTGCCGCTAAACTGATTGTAGATCGGATTGAAGAGCTAAGTGAAAAAACTGGTCAGAATGGTTTTCACTTTGTGGACGAGGCAGCACCACCAGCATTGATGCGAGAGGTAGCCCTGGAAATCCTAAGAAGAAAAATCTCCGTAACCTGGTGGACAAACATTCGATTCGAAAAAAGTTTTACCAGAGATCTGTGTATCCTGCTCAAAGCCTCAGGCTGTATCGCCGTTTCTGGTGGTTTAGAAGTCGCATCAGATCGCTTATTAAAGCTAATTGATAAAGGAGTGACAGTTGAGCAAGTTGCTCGTGTGACAAGGAACCTTACTGAAGCAGGAATATTGGTTCATGCTTATCTGATGTATGGCTACCCAACGCAAACGATTCAGGAAACTGTAGACAGTCTGGAGATGGTCAGACAATTGTTCGAAGCAGGGGTGTTACAATCTGGCTTCTGGCACCAGTTTGCCATGACCGCACATAGCCCAGTTGGCCTATATCCTGAGAAATTTGGCGTGGTCAAAGAAACCGAAGAAATAGGAACCTTTGCCAATAATGACATCAACTACATTGATAAAACTGGAATAGACCACAATAAATTTAGTTTCGGCCTAAAGAAATCGTTGTTTAACTTCATGCATGGCATCTGCTTCGAATATAAGCTGCAGGATTGGTTTGACTTTAAGATTCCTAAAACAGAGATTCCTGCCGATTTTATTGAGAAAGCGATAAAAGAAGAGAGTAAGCTCAATACCAAGCCAACGGCTAAGATCGTGTGGTTAGGAGGGAAGCCAAGTACAGAAATCTTTACCAAGTATAAAAAGAACAAACCTTTGGAAACAATGGTCCTAACTTTTCATGATAAAAAAGACAGTTTTACTGTACAGACCAATAAAAATGAGGGAGAATGGCTGGTGTCTATCTTACAGAAAATAGCAGTTTCCAATACACAAGTGTATACCTTCCAGGAAATTAAAGCGGATTATGAAAAGTCAATGGAACTTTTTGAACTGTTCTGGTATTCAGAACCTGTTTATAATTTAAGAGATGCCGGGCTATTGGTTTTATAGTCCAAAATCTTTAAACCTCTTTACTTATTTCCCTGGTAGATGAGCAACAGGTTGACCGTTCATATTTTCTCTAACGAGATAGGCCATGAATTTTGCAAAAGCACTGATGTCTTGTGTCACACTGGCAATTTCCAATGATTTCATGTACTCCTCTCTTTTTTCTACAGGGATAACTGTCCATGGATAACCTCCGGAGGCCAGCATAATGTTCATCAAGAAGAGATATACCAGCCTTTAGATACTTCCTTTATGAAGCCATTTTTTACCAGAATCTCTCGCTGTGACCGATTAGGAATTTCTGCAGTATATATTGCGGATCCGCCTTTTTCCTGCAATTCCTTTAACGTTAATAATGCTTCTGCGAATTTTTCCTGCGGTGTTGCCATTTCCTGCTGTTGTTTAACGGTATTTATATTATTAAACTACGTCGGACTATTTCTATTGAATGCTGCAAATATATGATTGTTATTTAGTTATATCTATTTTTCCCTCTTTTTTGTTCACTGGAGAACCACTGTTTTTCGGAAATTTCCTTCATAATCCCATAAAATGTGATGACATAAAAGGTGGCTTCTGTTATAATTTTGCCTTTAATTTTCATTAAAAAGTGCATTACTCCATTTTATTGGCGATACTTATAATGAACTATTTGCATCTAGCCTATCCATTGAGTCAAAATAAACCCCTTATGAATAAAGCTTCCCTTTCTATTTCTTTGATGATCTTATTGCTAGGAATAAATGTATCCGCACAAAAAGTAATCTACAAGGATCCAAAGCAATCTGTAGCTGCCCGTATAAACGACCTGATCAGTAAAATGACTATCGAAGAGAAAATCGGACAACTCTTATGTCCACTGGGCTGGGAAATGTATGATAGAAAAGGAAATGAAATCAGTGTCTCTCAAAAATTCAAGAATATAGTTAAACAAAAAAATATTGGCATGTTATGGGCCACCTATCGTGCAGATCCCTGGACCCAGAAAACCATAGCCAACGGACTGAACCCGCAATTGGCAGCAAAGGCTGGCAATGCCTTACAGCGTTATGTGATAGAAAATACGAGATTAGGCATCCCTATTTTTCTGGCAGAAGAAGCGCCACATGGACACATGGCCATCGGCACGACTGTTTTTCCAACAGGAATTGGACAGGCCTCGACCTGGAATCCAGCGGTCCTGGAAAAAATGGGCAACGTCATGGGAAAGGAAGTACGCCTGCAAGGTGCCCATATAAGTTACGGACCAGTATTAGACCTTAGTCGCGATCCAAGATGGTCAAGAGTAGAAGAAAGTTATGGCGAAGATCCTATCCTGACAAGCAGTATGGCGGTTGCTATCGTCAAAGGCCTGGGTGCAGGGAAATTAAACCATCCTTATTCAACCATTGCTACCTTAAAACACTTTGTAGCCTATGGAATTCCTGAAAGTGGACAAAATGGAAGTGCTGCCAGTATAGGAGAACGCGATTTAAGGGCAGATTTCTTGCCCCCATTTCAAGCGGCCATTGATGCTGGTGCCCAATCCATAATGGCGGCTTATAATTCCATTGATGGAATCCCCTGTTCCGCTAATCAATTCCTGCTAAAAGATATCCTTCGTAAAGAATGGGGATTTCAAGGGTTCAGCGTCTCGGATCTCGGAAGTATAGAAGGCATTAAAGGAAGTCATCGCATTGCGAAAGATCATAAACAAGCCGCATTATTAGCCATAAAAGCCGGTCTGGATGCCGATTTAGGAGGGAACGCTTATCCAAATCTCATAGAGGCTGTCAGAAATGGAGCATTGGAAGAAAGTAGAATTAATGAGGCTGTATACCGCATACTGGCACTGAAATTTGAAATGGGTTTATTTGAAAACCCTTATGTAGACATCAGCAAAGCGGAAAAGGGAGTAAAGACCAAAGAGAATATCGCAGTAACCAAACAACTTGCCCTCGAATCAATCGTCCTGCTTGAAAATAAAACACAGACACTTCCGCTTAAAAAATCAATGAAAATAGCGGTAGTAGGACCTAATGCTGATAACATTTATAATATGCTCGGGGATTATACGGCTCCGCAAAGGGAAGGAGAGGTCATCACAGTACTCAAAGGAATCAAAGCAAAACTACCAGAAGCAAACGTTACCTATGTAAAGGGTTGTGCCATCCGCGATACCACTAACCTGAGCATTAGGGAAGCTGTTAAGGCGGCAACACAAGCTGATGTGGTGGTCGCAGTTGTTGGAGGTTCCAGCGCTCGTGATTTCAAAACAGAATACTTAAATACAGGAGCAGCAGTCACTTCAAAAGAAAATACTTCAGACATGGAAAGCGGAGAAGGATTTGATCGCTCCAATTTAGATCTTCTGGGAAAACAGCTGGAATTACTTAAAGAATTGAAGAAAACAGGTAAACCGCTTGTCGTAATTTACATCCAGGGACGTCCTTTAAATATGAATTGGGCCGCCCAAAATGCCGATGCGCTATTGTGCGCCTGGTACCCCGGACAAGAAGGCGGAACAGCAATTGCCGATGTGTTGTTCGGAGATTACAACCCTGCTGGAAGAATGCCGATCTCCGTACCTAGAAATGTAGGACAAATCCCGGTTCACTACAATAAAAAAAGCACTCAGGATCATAATTATGTAGAAGAATTGGCCAGGCCACTCTACCCATTTGGATATGGGAAAAGCTATACTACTTTCGAATATAAAGCACTAAAAATAGTCAAAGCACAAGATCAGGAATCTTTTATAGTCTCTTTTCAGCTGAGCAACACTGGCAAATATGATGGTGATGAGGTGGTACAGTTGTACCTTAATAATCAATATGCTTCCGTGTCTCAACCCTTAAAGCAATTAAAGAAATTCGAACGTGTACACCTGAAAACTGGTGAATCAAAAACAATGGAATTTCAACTATCAAAATCGGATTTGTCCATTGTTAACCTAGAAATGAAGCGCGTTTTTGAGCCAGAAAGTAAGTTTAACATTTTTATTGGAGGAAGTTCTGATGAACAGAAATTAAAAGCGGAGCTGCCTTAAGAGTTTAACTAAAAAAGATCTGCTTAGATTTTAGGTTAATCACATATTTATCTATTTTTAAAGCGGGATACCTTTCAACTCAACTAACAACCGCCTTTAACCTCCGCTTCCTGAACCATGAACCAAGACTTAGAGCTGCAATCGCCTATACCCATAGATTTGGGAAATAAAGAGGAATTCACCAGTATCTATAATCTTTATTATGAACCTCTTTGTTTTTTCGCAGAGCGATATGTGAGGGATGCCGACCAGGCTGAAGATATTATTGCAGGACTCTTTTCGAGACTATGGCAACAAAGTACTGCCTTTAATGATGCAGAACATCTAAAAGCTTATTTATATCGTGCTGCGGCTAATGCCTGTTATACCCATGCCAAATCATTAGAAAATCTTAAAGCTAGAGAAGACCACTATGCGATCGAAAATGATCCTATTGAAAATACCTTCTTTAACAATATGATTAAGGCAGGTATATGGGCCGAAATTTATCGTGCCATTGATAAACTGCCTTCGCAATGTGCGCAGGTGATCAAAATGTCATTTGTGGAAGACTTGAAAAATCCTGAAATAGCCGATAAATTAGGGATATCCTTACAAACGGTTAAAAATCACAAACATCGTGGACTCTCTATTTTAAGAGGAACAGTATCAAAAGATGCATTCTACTTCCTCTTACTTTACGCCTATCTCTTGAAATAAATACCCCCCTAAATCCTAGCTGGAAATCATAAATTATTGAACTGATCTCAAAATTAATTCATTGAACTTCAGGTTTTTGTAATTAATTGTTTTTTTGGCTGGTACTTTTTATCTCTTGCTCAGTGTTATTAGAAAACACAAGGAGCATGGAGCGCCATAAAGTAAGCGAAGCAACCTATATCACTTATTTAATTAATCGTCACCGGGAAGGAATACTTACTGCAGCCGAGCAGCAAGACCTAATGGAATGGTTAAACCGTAAGGAAGAGCATAAACAGCTGCTGAGGGAAATAATGGATCCTGAGCAACAAATGAAGGCCATCATCGCAATTGGCAATTATACCAGAAAGCAGGAAACACTCGAAAAGATCTATAAATTGCCTAAAGCAATTACTTCCGGAGCGCAGGCCTTGCAGGATATTTCAAAAGAGAATTTCTCAGGCAGCAATGTCTCAAATGATATTGACTCAAATAGCACATCCAGGTCAACACATTTAAAAAAATGGAGCAATAGTTTCGTTTTTAGGGCTGCTGCGGCAATTCTGATCATTTTAACCCTGGGCATTTATTTTTATCAGCAACAGGAAGACACGCTGAAAAATAAAACCTCAGTGGTTTATGACGCTGTTCCCGGAGGGAATCGTGCCCTGCTTATCTTAGCAGATGGCCGTCGTATACATTTAAATGAAAGCAAAGAAGCGGTCGTGATTACTGCCAATCAATTGAGCTATAATGATGGGACTAAAATCATGGCAAGCCCTGGAACAAGGGATGCGAAAGAAGGAGTAAAAGTTAAACAACTCAACACCATTAGCACTCCTAAAGGCGGACAATACCAGATCATCTTATCCGATGGTACAAAAGTATGGCTCAACGCAGCATCAACTTTAAAATACCCGGAACAATTTAAGGGAAACCAACGGTTAGTGGAATTAAGCGGAGAAGCTTATTTTGAAGTCAGCCACCAGCCCAAAAAACCTTTCCTCGTTAAATCCGGACAACAGACGATAAAAGTGCTTGGAACGCATTTTAATGTGAATGCCTACCCTGAGGAATCAAGGCTTAAAACCACGCTGTTGAAAGGTTCTGTAATGGTTTTAGTAAACCATACCAGCTATTCAAAAATCTTAATCCCCGGACAACAAAGTGTAATGGAGTCCAATTCAATTCAATTACAAAAGGCAGATGTCGAAGAAGCTACCGCCTGGAAAAACGGATACTTTAAGTTCAATGATGAACCTTTAGAAAGTATCATGAGAAAACTCAGCAGATGGTATAATGTAGAGATCAGCTATCGCGATCGGATCAGCCCTGATCAGGTGTTTTCCGGCCGTGTGTCCCGATTTGAAGCAGTATCCAGTGTATTGGAAGCCCTGGAATTAACCGGAGGTGTCCATTTTAAAATTGAAGAAAGGAGAATCATCGTCATGAAATAAAACTACCCAAGCAACATGAGGATATAGTGAACCGGAGATGCGACTAACATCCCCGGTTCAGATTTTCATGTTTACCTATCCGTTTCGAACCAATAAGTTTTACAATTCAACCTAAACAAATATATGAAATTTTGTGATCTGCGTAGCTGGAGGCAATTCGCCTGCCTTCCTGTCGCGTCATTGCGTATTGAACCAATACTAAAACGGCAAATAATTATGAGGCTTAGCCTGATTGCTTTCATCATGACTTTCTTTTTGGCGCAGGTAGGAGCCAGCAGTTTTGCACAAGAACTGACCTATACCAAACAGAACGCCTCACTAAAGGAGGTCTTTGATGAAATAACTAAACAAACGGGGTTTTATGTGCTTTACCAATCCTCCAAAGTTAAGGATGCACAAAAAATGAATGTGAATTTTAAAAAGAAACCACTTCATGAAGTACTAGTTCAAATCCTCGCAGAACAAAACCTGACCTATGTCCGAAAAGATAAAAATATCGTCATCAGCCCAAAGTCAATCCCGGGAAACGCTACAGAAACCAAGGCCGCAGACCCCGTAACGATACAGGGAAAAGTAACCGATTTTTCTGGAAAGCCTATACCCGGGGTTACAGTAAAAGTTAAAGGGAGTAACCTGATGAAAACCACCGATAGCAAAGGTGAGTATGCGATTGTGGTGCCCAAAGCAGGAGAAATCTTAGTATTTAGTTTCATCGGTTATAAAACGAAAGAAGAAAAAGCAGGGAATAAAACCACGATCAATGTGAAATTGGAGGAGTCGGTATCAGAACTTACCAGTGTAGTCGTAACCGGACTATACTCCCGACCAACGGAGAACTTTACCGGCGCTGCAACCACTATCAAAGGTGCCGACCTCCGTACTGTAAATGCAATGAATGTTTTTGATGCCATTAAAGTATTTGATCCGGCGATCCGCGTTCCTGATAATATGGAGTTCGGTAGTGATCCTAACCGATTGCCAAAAATCAGTTTGAGAGGTACAAACAATTTCCCCGGACAGGCAGTAGGTGAAAATGGAGAAATTCCTTCTTCCGGAGCAGATTTTATGGCCGCCTATCAATCTAATCCCAGCATGCCATTATTCATGTTGGATGGTTTTGAAGTCAGCCTTCAGAAAATATATGATCTGGACATTACCCGAATCGATAAAATCACCATCCTGAAAGATGCTGTGGCCACTTCTGCCTATGGCGCGCGTGCAGCAAATGGGGTAATTGTGGTAGAAACCAAACAACCTCAGGCAGGAAAAATGACCATCAATTACAGCAGTACCCTCCAGTTAACCGCGCCCGACCTTAGTTCTTATCATCTGCTCAATGCAAAAGATAAATTAGAATTGGAAAGGGTAGGTGGATTGTATTTCAGTGCCGTTCCTCAGGCTCAAACCGTACTCGATCAACGTTATGCCAATAGAAGAGCAGAAATCGCGAGAGGCGTAGATACTTACTGGTTGTCTCAACCTCTGCAAACAGGAGTTGGAACCAGACAAGGTTTGTATGTGGAAGGTGGAGATCAGTTTGTCAGGTATGGTGTCAACTTTGGTTATGGCAATAATAAAGGCGTAATGAAAGGTTCTGGCAGACAAACCTACGATGGAGGGATGTCGCTTTCCTATCGTAAAAATAAATTTATGGTGAGGAACCAACTCAATGTAACCGCCAATAAATCAGACAACTCTCCTTATGGAAGTTTTGGAGATTATTCCAGATTAAATCCTTACTGGAATCCATATGAGGCCAATGGAAACATTAAAAAATCATTGGAAGATATTGTAGATCCTAGTTTTAATACCAGCTCTCCAATTGGAAACCCATTGTACAATGCCAATCTGGGTACAGTGAGCAATTCTAAATACTCGGGTATCAGCAACAATACCTTTTTGGAATGGCGATTTGACAGTGGCTTAAGACTGACCGGTAAATTCGGGTTTTCAAGTCAAAAGGACGAAAGCAATAATTTCCTTCCGGCAGATCATACTTCCTTTGCCAAAATCAGCGACTATAATTCTGATGAATACAACACCAGGGGAAGTTATAGCAAGAATAATAGCACCTTCTTTAACTATGATGGTAGCCTGACCGCTGATTACAACAAGTCTTTCGGTAAACATATGATTTATGCAACTATAGGCGCATCTGCTGCGGAACAACATAGTGAATCCACAGGAATTTTAGTAAGGGGATTTCCAAATAACAGATTGGATGAAATATTTTTTGGAAAAGAATACCAGAAAGGTAGCCGTCCCAGTGGACAAGATAACATCACCAGAAGAATCTCTTCTTTTGCAAGTTTCAACTATACTTTCGATAGACGTTTCCTTTTTGACCTGGCGCTTAACGTAGATGGCTCCACACAATTTGGAGAAATGAACAGATTTGCACCCTTTTGGGCAATTGGCCTTGGATGGAACCTACATGAAGAAGCCTTCATGGCGAGTCTGAAACCAGTTGTTAACCGTTTCAAATTGCGCGGTGGCATAGGAACTACAGGAAGTCAGCAGTTCTCGCCATTTATGGCCATCACCACCTATACTTACAATACGGGACAGGATTATCTGGGCATGTATGGCGCTAACCTGATGAGCTATGGAAATCCCAATCTAAAATGGCAGCAGACCAATAAAACGAACCTAGGTGCAGATATTTCCCTTTTTCAGGATCGCTTCCAGCTGAGGTTAGATGCTTATTTCGAAACCACAGATAACCTGTTACTCGATGTCAGCACCCCACCATCTTTAGGTGTCAGTTCCTATAAAGAAAATATGGGTAAGCTAGGCAATAGAGGTATTGAAGGTAGCCTGACCGCCTTTTTAATAAAACCTGGTGCCAGCGCTCTTTCCTGGAGCATGTTTGTTAACGCTATTAATAACCGAAATAAAATCCTCAAGATCTCCAATTCATTAAAGAAAATGAATGAAGAGAGTGATGCCATGGCGGATCAGAATAAGCAAACTAAACCGCAACCAAGATATCAGGAAGGACGCTCTGTAAATGCGATCTGGGCAGTACGTTCCGCAGGTATTGATCCAAGTACGGGTAAGGAAGTATACTACGACCGCAACGGAGAACTGACCTATATCTGGAATCCTGCGGATAAAGTAGTTGTAGGCGATGAATTACCGAAAATCAGCGGAAATCTGGGGACAAACCTAACCTATAAAGGATTCCAGTTTGGTGCTTACTTCAGTTACCAGTTGGGGGGTAAACAGTACAACAGCACCCTGGCCAGTAGTGTAGAGAATGCGAATATCTCAATGAATGTTGATGAGAGGGTGTTTTTAGAGCGATGGAAACAGCCGGGAGATGTTACTTTTTTCAAAGGCCTTGCTACCCTGGAAGGTAGAGCGGTGACCAGTAATACCAATGCCACCTCCAGGTTTATGCAAAAAAACAACTACCTGAACTTTACCAGTATCTCTTTTGGATATATTCTTCCAGATAAAATCAGCTCTAAATGGAACCTTAAAAATACAAGGTTTGGCTTACAGGCAAATAACATCCTGCAACTCTCTACCATTCAGATTGAACGCGGATTATCCTATCCATTTGCCAGGAATTTCACCTTTAGTTTAAACACCACTTTTTAATTCAGGACCATGACCACTATAAAACAAATGACAACTGCCCTATGCATCGTTTTTATTGCCTGTACCGGTTGTAAAAAATGGCTGGACGTAAAGCCGAAAACGAATGTCAGTGAAAGTGTGCTATTTCAGGATGAACAGGGATTTAAAGATGCCTTAACCGGGGTATACCTCCAACTGGCCTCCCCTTCTTTATATGCCAAAGAGTTTACCATGGGCACAATGGATGTGTTCGCACAATATTATGACGTTTCCGCATCCACCCATAATTACAATAAAGCAGGTTTATACGAATATACAGATGCCAGAGTCCAGGGAACCATTGATGCCTTTTGGCGGAATTCTTATAATGCCATCGCAAATGTCAATAACCTATTGGAAGGTATAGAAGCCAAAAGAAATGTGTTTACAGGAAATAATTATGAACTGGTAAAAGGAGAAGCACTCGGTTTAAGAGCCTTTTTACACTTCGATTTATTGCGCGCCTTTGGTCCAATTCCCGAAGAGGGCTTAGGTCAGAAATCCATCCCTTATGTAAGCGGTTTTAATATGAAAGTCAGACCTGCAATTTCAGGAACGGCACTCATTGATTCCTGTATAAAAGACCTGAAGGAAGCTACAAGCTTGTTATCAGTCCATAAATCGGTGGTGTATGGAGTAGCCGATCCTTTCCTTTCCCATACCCGAAACCATTTTAATTATTGGGCCGCAAATGGACTATTGGCCAGGATATATTTGTACAAAGGCGATAAAATAAATGCTTATGAAAAAGCAATGCTGATCGTTAACAACAGTAAATTGTTCCCATTTGTAGATCGTGGTACACTGGCTGGCAGTACACCGAGTCGTACTTTCGTTTCAGAACACTTGTTCGGTATTTATGTGTCCGATTTAAAAGGTATCAATGACCAATTGTTCATAGCAGCAGCTGATCATAACGTCCTGACCAACAAAGCGACCTTTATCAGCGAGCTTTTTGAAGGGAGTAGTACTGATTTTCGAAGGATCTTTCTATGGAAAAATTATGGTGGAACCGTACCTGATCTTCCTGTGAAATATCTGCAGGATGACATCCAGACCAGTGGAATGTTTATCAAAAGAATTCCATTAATCCGCCTTTCCGAAATGTATTATATCGCTGCTGAAACTGCCACAAATCCTGGAGAACAAATTAGTTTGCTCAATACCATCAGGAAAAACAGAGGCGTTGCGGAACTCAGCCAAAGCTTTAATCCGATGGAGATAAAGACGGAGATTTTTAAAGAATACCGGAAGGAATTTTGTCAGGAAGGACAACTGTTTTTTTATTACAAACGTACAAATACAGCCCGGATTGCAGGATATGGGAAAGCACTCAACTCAGCCGTTTATGTGTTCCCTAAACCTTTAGATGAAATTGAATTTAACCCTCAATAAACCCTGAACGATGAAAAAAATGATATACCTGTTTCTTTTTGTTTTTGCTGTTTTTCAAACAGCCTGCAAGAAAGAAAAATTAATGCCTTACGAATTGGATGCTAAAATTAACATGTATAAACAGAATGGGGATAGCACCTTATACTCTTTTGCTGTTAAAGAAACAAGCGTAGCTTATGATACCATTAAGATTCCACTAAGAATTATGGGACTTCCTAGTCCTCGGGACAGGAGCGTCAACTATGGGGTGATTCCTGAAAAAACGACCCTAGGCACAGCAAATTATGAACTGCTTCCAGTAGTGATTCCTGCAAATAGCTATGTAGGTACTTTAATGGTAAAGGTGATTAAAACCGAAGAACTGCGAAAAACCGAAGGAAGAATCTGGATTAAACTGGGGACCTCTAGTGATTTTAAACCCGGAACTACAGAGCTTCAAAGTTTTCTCATTAAACTGAATAATTTCTTATCAAAACCAAATCCATGGGATGAAATTAGGTTTGGACCCTATAGTCAGGTGAAATATGGACTGATCATCCGCGAAACTGGTTTTTCTCAATTCGCCAATATTGGTGTGGAAAACCTCATCTACATACGTGGAATAGGTCGGAATTATGTAGCAAAGTACCTTTTGGAAAATGGAAAGGAACTGCTCGACGAAAATGAAGTTCCGGTTAGATTCCCATAATCATTCACCCTTAAATTTATGCTAACAATGAAAAGATATATTTTAAGTCTGATTCTCCTGGCGGGTATCGCCATAACAGGCTGTTACAAGGATAAAGGTAATTACGACCTTCATGAGATCAACAAAATCAGCATGAAAAGTAATACCAAAGATACCATCAATGTATTACAATTTGATACCGCAAAGATGAGTCCTGTAATTACGCAAACTACGCCTATTCCAGAAACAAGGCTCATTTATAAATGGTCAGCCTACTTGTATACTGCACCTATTGGCAATTCCAGTTCACAAGTATTAAGCACTCAGAAAGATCTGAATGTGGCGATCGGTTTGAAACCAGATAAGTATACTTTACTCTATACAGTAACAGATACGGAAACCGGAGTTTCTTATTTTAAGAAGTTCTTTATGGAAGTGAGTAGTAAACTTAGTGAAGGATGGATGGTGATTAATGAAAAAGCAGATAAGAGCCGCGATATAGACTTGTTAAATGCAAATGGAACAATTGTACGTGATATTTACCGTACCGCAAATTCAGAAAATTTACCGGATGGGGCCCATTCCATCAAAGTTCTGGCTACCTTTTTTAACTCCGCTCAGAACATCATTATCTTATCAGAAAAAGACGCTGTTCGGGTAAATTATGCAAGCTTTATAAAGATTCAAAATGCGAAGGATTGGTTTGTTGCAAAACCTGAGCAATTGCATCCGGAGAATTATGCCTATAATACCTTTGGATCAGCCACATTTATGGTAACCAACGGTAGTTTTTATGGCGGACAAGTTGACCTTAGATTTGGCGCTCCTTTAGGTGGAGATCATAAGATCTCTAAGTTCATCTATTCCCCTGGTTCTAATGATGCAGGAATCCTTTATGATACGAAAAATCAACGCTTCCTGAATTATTCAAATAATGCGGTGTTCACTTTTTCTATCCCTGCAAATGCAGCTTTTAACATGAATCAGATCGGTAAGGAATTGATTGCCGCAGGAAAAGCACCTGGGGATAATTACAATTACCTGATGAAAGACAATGGATCAGATGCATTTTATATCTATAGGGTAAGCAACGGTGGAGCTGCCGGACTTCATAATGTGAGCGCGGCCCCAGAACTGAAAAATGCAAAATTATTTGCTTTTTCTGGGATGTATATGCATATATATTATGCCATAGGGAATAGTATTTACCTCCTGGATATTGAAAAGAATAGTGCCAAAATAGTTTATACTTTTCCTGCCGGAGAAGAAATTACTGCATTGTGCCTAAAACAAAGTCAAAGTACCTGGGTAAGCTTTTCAGATAACAACAGAACCCTCGCTGTTGGAACCTTTCAGAATAATGTGGGGAAAGTATATACCTTTTCTATCGATGGATTGGGCGGTTTTACCAACGATACCTTTACTAAAGAATATAAGAACCTGGATAAACCCGTGTTTCTGGAATTTAAAAATAGAAAATAATGAGGAAACAATGGATCATATGGTCGCTGATGGGAATCATCAGCGGCAATATATACGCACAGAATAACCTGCCAGGTAAAGAAAATAAGACCAAATCAGGTTTGCAGGGGTTAATGAGTATTGGCGCTCAGGATTCTGCCGAGGCAACCAAATTGGCTTTTGAAAAAAGCATGAAAAGCTTTGCTCAGATGAACAATTCAGGTCTATCTTTTTTTCAGGATCTGGCAATACAGGACGCCGCCAATCAGCTGATTAAATTTAAAGATGAGACCGCATTGGAATATGTTGCTCAGATTCAGGATGCCAACCTGAGACATAAAGGTTACGCTGCTTTGCCGAAAACAGTTTTCGATCCCCAGAATGTGAGTAGGGCTGAAGAGGTGTTAAAAAAGAAAATAGCCGAAAATAAACCAAACCTGACTTCTGGAAAGGTAAATGATAAAGGAAAGGAAAATGCTTACTATGCGTATCAAACGGCTTATGCAAACTTGTTGTACCGTGCAGGCCAATATAAAGATGCACTTCGTTTTATCGAACCGATTAGTAAGCCAGGCCTGATGAAAAATTCCGACTTGCAAACCTATGCGCTAATTCTTCAAAAGAATGGGAAGTACGCCGACGCAACGCTGATCCTGGAAGATGTCATTAAACAGGGGCTAGCCGACGATGAATTGAAACAAGCACTAAAAGATAGCTGGGTAGGTTTAGGAAAAAAAGAAAAGGATTTTCCTGGGCACCTGGAAAGTCTGTATCAACAGCTGAGAAAAGAAAAAGAAAGCAGTTTAGCTGCACAACAGGTCAATTACCCGGCACCCTTATTTTCACTAAGCGATCTGAACGGAAAAACCGTAGCTCTGGAAGAATTAAAAGGAAAAGTAGTGTTTATTGATTTTTGGGCAACCTGGTGTGGCCCTTGTGTTCGCTCTTTTCCAGCAATGCAAAAGGCAGTCGATAAATACAAAAACCATCCAGATGTCGTATTCCTTTTTATCAACAGCATTGAGAAAGAAACAGATCCGGAAAAAAGAACAAAACAAGTGTCCAGCTTCATTAAAGAAAAAGGCTTCTCTTTCCAGATCCTAATGGACGAACAAAAAGCCGGTGCTTATGAAGTGATTAAGAAATATAAAGTGTCTGGTATTCCCGCTAAATTCGTCATCGATAAAGCAGGAAATGTCAGGTATGCACTCAGTGGTTTTACCGGAGGAACTGATGCCGCTTTTGAAAAGGTTACCGTATTGATAGAAAGTGCCTTGAGCTTATAAAGCAATGGTGTTTTTAAACCTATTTGTCTTATCCATTTAATTAAAGCATAATCAATAAGAAATTAATTGATTTTGAATCATCAATTTTTAATGCCAGATTTTAACAACCCTTAACCACAATATGAAACTCAATAAATATATCCTACTCCTGGCTTTTAGCGCTGGAAATGCGCAAATCGCCAATGCAGAGAAAGTCATCCCTTCTGATAGCCTCACCCTGAATTATTTTAAGAAAAATATCCAACAACATGAGAAGTCAGTGATGGGATACCCAAGTCAAGGCAATCCGGTTAAAATTTCTATGCTGGATCAGTCCACTAAGAAAGTCTGGGAGCTTTGGAAAAAGGCCAATACAGACCTAAGCGAATTGCCGGAACCAACCCTTGCGAAGCCCGAAATCAAAACTTATCCGGTTCATCAATGGTTGATGAAAGAGGAAGACCCGATGCCTTTTTATTATTTCAGTAAAGAGAGCCAACCAGCTACAGGCTATCCATTGTTTTTAAACCTGCATGGTTCAGGTCCAAAAATAGGGGAATTTAATGCCACCATCGGATGGAGTTTAAGATACAAAGATGCGCCGGCCATTTACTTTATTCCCCAAATTCCAAATGAACGACGCTACCGTTGGTGGTTTAAACCCGAACAGTACGCCTGGGAAAAATTGTTCCGTTTAGCAATGATCAGTGGGAAAGTAGATGTCAACAAAATCTATGTCATGGGGATTTCTGAAGGCGGTTATGGCAGTCAGCGTTTAGGCGCATTTTATGCAGATTACCTGGCAGGAGCCGGTCCGATGGCAGGAGGAGAGCCCCTAAGAAATGCCCCTGTGCTAAACTATAGAAACATTGCTTTCTCTTTTCAAACCGGTGAAAATGACAATGGATTCGGTAGAAACAAATTAACAAAAAGGGCAAAGCTGGTATTTGATAGTTTACAAACGGTTTATAAAGGAGGATTTACCCATAAAATAGAATTGCAAACCGCCAAAGGGCATGCCATTGATTATACTAAAACTACCCCTTATTTAATTCAATATGCAAGAAACCCTCAGCCTTCGGCAATAAGCTGGGTCTTGTTTCCGATGGACGGCAGGTACCGCAATGGATTTTACAACATCAGCATTAACAAAGCCCTTGGATTAAAAGAAGGAGAGGAGTTCGACCGCGCGGTATTTGATGTCAACATGGATAAAAGTAAAAATACCATTTATCTGGATGTAAAATTAGAGGATGCCGAAGGCCAGAAATCAGCTGCGGTTAAACAAGGAGAGATCTCGATCTTTCTAAGCCCGAAATTGATGGACCTCTCGAAAAAGGTAAAGTTGATGTATAAAGGGAAAGTGGTTTTCAATGATAAAGTCAAACTCTCAGATGCAGTGTTAGCAGAAAGCTGCGCACTGTTTGGTGATCCTGAGCGCTTGTTCCCGGCAAAAATCACACTGAGTTTATAAGCAATATTGCGCGCTCAATTCCTGTTGATTGCTGACACTCCATGATGTCCTTATTAGCAGCAGGCTGTTTCTAATTTTGAAACAGCCTGAATATTTTCCTGAATAAATAACTATTCGTAGTTACAGACTATTGTCAAACTGTAAGTCTTTCTTTTTCTTTGGCACAGTTCCAAAATTATAGCTCAATCCCAGGAAAAACATGCTGGAATTACTGACAGTCTTTACATGTTGAACAAGGTATGGTCCTTGTAGCTCAACCTCCTGGCGCTGGGATTTGAAAAGGTCCGTACCAGTGATATAAACCGATCCTTTTTTCGAGAAAATATCTTTCCTAACTGCAGCATTCATCACAAAGCTGGATAGGAATGTCCCTTGTGGTGTTAATCTCGATGATTTGTATATTGAATTTAGCTGAAAGCTCAGCGTATTTGAAATCAAATAACCTGTATTGAAATTCGCCGACCAGGTCAGTGTCGATTTCTTGTTAGAATAGCCAAGGTTAGCAGCATCGATTTGATTATAGAAAAGATTGGGCGTCAGACTAAGATTCAGCTTATTACCGATACTTCCAGAGATGACCACATCTGCGCCCATTGCTTTATCATTGGCTAAATTCTGCTGTTTGGTCACCAATACAGAGTCATTTAATGGACTGGTGATAGAGGTAAACCGATTGGCAGTATACCGATAATAAATACCAGGTAAAATACTTAAGCCCTTCATTCTCCATAAATAGCCTGCCTCCACAGAATGAATGATTTCCGGTAATAAATAGGGATTTCCTACTCTGATGTTCGTTGGGTCTGCATATTCCGCAAAGGGGTTTAAGTCATCAGCTTCAGGTCTTCTTACCCGTCTACTGTAATTGAACTGCAATTCTTTATGGTCATTTAGCTTGTAGCTGAAATGCAGGGTAGGGTAGACTTTAAAATAATGGTTTGGGATGGAGGTCCCAGCACTGATCAGTGCGGAGTTGAGGTCAGTATACTCTGCCCTCAGTCCAACCATTACTTCAATTTTGTTCAAGGAATGAGAAAATGTGCTATAAAAGGCATGAATGCGCTCTTTAAAAAGGAAACGATTCGTTTTTTGGACATCAGTTACAAATTCTCCTTTTTCCGGTTGAAAACTAGCTCCATAAAAATCAAGGTCTTCTTTGTTAAACTGACCATCATAACCCGCTTCTAACTTACTGTTTTCGGAGATTGGATTTTCATAGTTCAGTGTCAGGTTTTTGACATCTGAAATCTGTTTTATGAGCGTGTAGTCCAGTTGCTCAGCTTGATTCGGGTGGCGGAAAATATTCCTGAAATGGTTCTTTTCTGTTTCAGGAGCATGTGCAATATTGAACTCTATCCTGAGCTTATGATTTTCTTTTGCGAAATTATGCTCAAAGTAAAGTAATGCGCCAGTATTGCTCTCCTCTTCCGAATTAGCCCTCAGGCGATCATAGTCTTGTGTTAAGCCGGTCGAATTGCTAACCTTCTTAAGCGTCAGGTCATTTTTATGCTGATTCCTGAGGTAGAAATCACCGGAAATACCGAAACTGTTCTGATCATCTATCATATAGTCCATTCCCAAGGTAGCAATGTTGGAGAAAGGCCGCGTCTTAGTGGTTAGTTGATCCTGAAAGTAACTTACCGAATTGGTATTCGGATCTGTTTGGGTTCTATCGCTATTAGTGGTCCTTACCCGGTCATCCTGACGGATACTGTAACTGCCAAAAAGATTCATCCGGCCAGGATTATAGCTGAAGGTGCCACTGGCATTGTACCGTTCCCTATTGCCAATATTCCCTGTCAGATTCCCATTCCAGCCTCTTTTAGTAGTCTTTTTTAAAACGATATTGATGATTCCTCCCGTACCGTCTGGTTTGTATTTAGCAGAAGGATTGGTGATTACCTCAATTTTTTCAATGCTGTTTGCCGGAAGTTGCTGTAGTACCGCTGCTGCATTTTTGCCCATCAAGGGCGAGATTTTTCCATTGATCAAAATTGTAGCACTGGAATTTCTCAGGCTTACATTGCCATCCACATCTACCTGTACGAGGGGGACATTTTGTAATACCTCCGATGCGGATCCTGATTTTGCCATTAAATCCATATCTACCTGATATACTTTTCGATCAATTGCATTGCTGAAAATGGCTTTCTTAGCACTTACTTGCACTTCATTTAAGGTCTGCTTCGAGTCGTCCATAAACAAAGGGAAAACTTTAAATCCCTCCAGGTTAAAAACCGGCGTCTTCACATCCTCAAAACCTATAAAACTGGCCTGTAAGAAATACCTTCCTAACGGGATGTTTTTGAGGTTAAAACTACCTTTACTATCTGTGACTTCATGAAGAACTACCGCACTATCTTTTGCAGATTTAAGGACAATGTTCACGAATTCCATAGGTAGTTTGGAAGATTTAATAGATATTTTTCCAGTCACGTTTCCCTTAGATTGTCCAAGAACAGTGATGTTGCCGCAAAAAAGGCAAATAAAGAGGAGCAGAAAGGCGAGAGAATATATAGGTTTCAATGGATTCGTTTTTTGCATAATTACGAATCAATTCTGTATTCTTTCTGGAGTTGCTGAATTAAGTATCAAATGACTATTTGTTCAAATGATCAAAGGAGGATTCTTATTTAACCGGCATAAAATCAACGCTTTTTGAGAAGATTTTGAAATGCCAGTAACCTTTAACCCTTAACAAACCTTTGTTGGTGATGAACGCATAGGAACTCCATTCTTTACCAGTCAATGCATCATAAATAACACCATCTTCCCAGCTATTGGTTTTCTTATTAAAGGCTAATAGTTTCAGAATTTCCAGACCCAGTATTTTTCGCTTCCTCAAAGCAGGATCTGGATTTTGATCATCCCTTCTCATTTCTGCCGGTCTACTTAAATCGTCAGTATCATCAAACCAGACAATCCTCGCTTTGTACTGATGGTCATGCTTGAAAACTTCTACAATTAAATTCTTTTTCTCAGTCATCCATTTACCCAAAATCCGGTCCCCATGTGGCGAGCTGTCTTGTGAGAAAACAGGTAATGCAGATAATCCAGAGAGAATAACAACAACCAGGACAGTTAAAAAAAGTATTCTGCGCATAGAAGGATCTTTAATTGAGTCTTTTGTTCTTTATGGAGAAGGCTTAGTAATACCTAGAAGGTAGCAATTTTAATCCAAGTTTGAATGCAATATTTAATCCTACCAACTGAATTGAGCTGGGTTTCAATCAGCTTATACTTACAATCTTCAATCTACAGCTTAATAGATATTTTAATCTGTCGCTTAAACAGACTGCTTTTGTTCTGGTCATATCAGATAACATTCACTTAATAAAGCTCAGCTTTATGAGTATATGAAAACAACTATTTAATCAGACAAAGTTCCATTATCATTCCTGCTCAGTACCGCTGCTCCGCCATTCGCATACTTTTTCAAAAACTTAAGGAAGTGACTCAAATCATTAAAGCCAAAATCATTACTGATTTCTTTTTTAATCTTGCCACCAGAATTGAGCTGGGTTTCAATTAGCTTATACTTATAATCGTCAATATACTGCTTAATAGATACTTTAACCTGTCGCTTAAACAGACTGCTCAAATAATTCGGAGAGAAATTGAAATGAAGTGCCAGCACATTCAGCTTCAATGCTTCAGGTTGTTGAATGTGTGCATGAATAAATTCAATAATAGAAATGACCAGATCGCCATTGGAAGAGGGAGTAGGAATGATATTTCCAATAGCATTTCTTTTGAGTATGCTAAACACTGCACGTATCAAATGAAACATGACCTCGTTACCAGATCCAGAATTCCCTTCCCATTCCTGTACAATCAGCCGCATCAGTTGCTCAACCTTCAACAGATCTTCTTCCGATTTCAGTAAACAAGTATCATATGTAGCCGCAATGGCCAGTAAATGATCCACTAACTTCTTCCAGGCAGCAGAACCCTTTTCATTTGAACCCCCTTCCAGATAAAGATTGTTGAATTTCAAAACACTGAATTCCGTTAGCGCTTCAATCTCAAAAATATGCGCATCCTGTGGCGCCAGCAGAAATAAACTCCTTCCCGAATAACTCTGGTCTACCTGATTATGGGAATGAACTCCCTTTCCTGAATGAATAAACACCAGTTCATAATGGTCGTGATTGTGCAAAGGAAAAGGCCATTTTTCCGTTTCAAAATGTCTCACAAATAGGGCCTCATGTTGAATAAATCTTTTCAATTGATTTTTACAAGTATAGGATGAATATTTACCATTTATAGGATCGCCTGGGTGATAGCTTTGCAACATTCATCAAATGATCAATTATGCTACCCAATCAAAGTACAAAGATACGCGCTGGAGTGATTCCTTTAATGGCAGTTTCTGCAGGTATAATAGTAGCAAACGTGTATTATAACCAACCTATTCTTAGAGAAATCGGAATAACCATGCAGGCTTCAGAAAGCGAAATCGGCAAAATCTCCATGATTTCCCAACTGGGTTATGGCTTAGGTATGTTTTTTCTGCTACCGCTTGGCGACAAAGTAAACCGGAAAAACCTGATCATTTTACTCTCTTGTTTGTTATGCCTGACGCTGATTTTAACCAGCTTTTCAAATACACTCCTGCAAATTTCCATCCTTAGTTTCTTTGTAGGATTATTTTCTACCCCAGCACAAATCATACTGCCAATGGCCGCAACTTTAGGAAAGGAAAACAGAGGGGCAAACGTAGGGAAAGTATTTAGCGGAATACTGGTGGGGATTCTAGGGGCAAGAGTCATGGCTGGCCTTTTGACCGAATGGTTTGGCTGGCGTACGGTATTTGGACTTTCTGCGGTAATGGTATTGCTGGTGAGTGTGTTGTTGAAAATATACCTCCCCGAAGCACCGGCTAAGTTCAAGGGGAATTATGGAAGTCTGCTCAAATCCACGCTGTCACTGATCAAAGAATATCGGGTCCTCCGACAAGCGGCAATCCTTGGTGCCTTTACCTTTGGCGTGTTCTGTTCCTTCTGGACCACCCTTACTTTTCATTTGAGCGCCCCACCCTTGAATTTCCATGCCGGAACGATCGGAATGTTTGGATTAATTGCCATCGGAGGTGCTCTAGTGGCCCCATATTTTGGAAAGCTGGCGGATAAGGGAAGTGTGTATAAATCGCTGTTCATTACCGTTTCCATGATTATTGGAAGCATCATACTGATCAAATTGTTCCCTTTTTCTGTAGCCGTACTGATTATCAGTGTTTTTTTTCTCGATATCGGGGTCCAGGCTACACAAATCACCAATTTTACCAGAATATACAGTTTGGATGAACAGGCCCACAGTCGACTGAACACCATTTACATGACCACCTATTTTATTGGTGCTGCGGTTGGGACTTATGCCGGTTTGCTGGCCTGGAAATTTGGAGGCTGGGAAGGGGCCACCTGGCAGATGCTCGCCTGGAGTAGTATGGCTCTGATTATTGTCATGCTTTCTGCTAAAGTAAGGCGCTTAATTCCAGTCAAAACATCAGCCGGATGAGTTTTTTTTAAACAGTTTTTTAGAGGCTGAACACCATAGTGTTATATTTACACGATGTTTCCTGCTAAAATTAACATAAACATCAAATTCATGGCTAAGAATTTGTCAAAAATTAACTATACTAAATTAATAATTATATATTTGCAACCTCAAAAGGACTTTACTTGTTTTGAACTTTAAAACAGGTAATTCGAGCTAAAATTGCTGAATTCTTTAAGAAATCTTCAGTTTATACCTTGAATCCTCTAGAAATAGTCTCCAAAATGATAGGCTGGTTTTGAAGACTGAATTAACAGATGATTTGATATCTTTTTGTTTACCAGGTGGATTTGCCGGGTAGGAATTTAGGGCTGGGATCATTGGATATTATACTAAACATGAAACTAAAGTTGTACTGCGAAAGCAGGAGGCTTTCTAATTTTAAAGACAAACCAAATGCTTAATTTTGTTCTCTTTGGCCCACCGGGTGCAGGCAAAGGCACTCAATCTCAGAAATTGATCGACCAGTATCAATTGATTCACATTTCAACAGGTGACCTTTTTAGGGCTCACATTAAAAATCAATCGCCACTAGGGCAGAAAGTAAGTGAGTTAATCGCGGACGGACAATTAGTCCCTGATGAGATTACCATCGCTATGCTGGAAGAAGAAGTGGATAAAAACCCGGAAGCCAAAGGCTTTATTTTTGACGGGTTTCCACGTACAGTTCCACAAGCTATTGCGCTGGACGAATTTTTAGAGAGCAAAGGCAGTAGCATTGCAGGTGTAATTGCTTTAGATGTTGATCAGGACGAATTAACCAAACGTATCGCACAACGTCAGTTGGAAAGCGGTCGTGCGGATGATCAGGCAGATAAACTGCAAAAAAGAATCGACGAGTATTTTAGCAAAACCATTCATGTTTTGCCATATTACGAAGCACAAGGTAAACTAAGTAAAGTAAACGGTATCGGTAATATCGATGCAATCTTTACAGAGTTACGTGCGGTTGTTGATCAGTACTAGTAAAAAAGATGTGCCGGAAAACCGGCATATTTATCATAAATTTGATGCTGTTTTAAACCAGTATCGCAAAAGCCCGACTTTATAAGTCGGCTTTTTTATTTTTAAAAAAGAAGGTTATGTCACAAGGTTCAAATTTTGTAGATTATGTTAAAATATGCTGTCGCTCAGGTAAGGGCGGAGCAGGGTCTTCACACTTGCACCGTGATATACGCACTTCTACAGGTGGTCCTGATGGTGGTGATGGTGGACGCGGTGGACACATCATACTGAGAGGAAACTCACAATTCTGGACTTTACTCCACTTAAAATATCGTAAGCACATCATCGCTCAAGATGGTCAGCCAGGATCTAGTGGTACTTCTTCCGGTAAATTTGGTAAGGACGAAATCTTAGATGTACCCCTTGGAACCATCGCTAAAGATGCAGAAACAGGAGAAGTAATTTTCGAAATCACTAAAGAAGGAGAAACTAAAATTCTAACCCCAGGTGGTCGTGGTGGATTAGGTAACTGGCACTTTAAAACGCCAACCTTACAAACTCCACGTTTCGCACAACCAGGTGAATCAGGTAAAGAACAGTGGATGGTACTGGAATTAAAAGTACTTGCCGATGTAGGTTTAGTAGGCTTCCCTAACGCAGGGAAATCAACTTTGCTATCCGTTTTATCAGCAGCGAAACCAGAAATCGCAGATTATCCTTTTACTACTTTAGTTCCTAACCTGGGTATTGTAGCCTACCGTGGCGGTAAGTCATTTGTAATGGCTGATATTCCTGGAATCATTGAAGGTGCCTCAAAAGGTAAAGGATTAGGATTCCGTTTCCTTCGCCATATCGAAAGAAATTCTGTATTGCTATTTATGGTACCTGCAGATACTCATCGTACCATTTCTGAAGAATATGAGATTCTTAAAGCAGAGCTGAAGGATTACAACCCGGAATTGATGCAAAAACCTCATTTATTGGCAATCACTAAATCCGATATGTTGGATGAAGAATTGATGGCTGAAATGAAAAAAGAAATCCCTAAACATGTTCCATCTATCTTTATCTCTTCTGTAGCCCAAAAAGGCCTAACAGAATTGAAAGACATGCTGTGGGAATCAATCAATGAAGAAGCATAATTAACAATCATAAAAGGATTAATGGACCTTTCTTTAGCCTAAACAGCAGAAGAAAGGTCTTTTAGTTTCTTCTCCATACAAACGCTACCCACAATATTTTCATATTGACCATAGTTCGATATCCGCTGATAGCCTCTTTTCTCATATAAGATTACCGCTTCTTTCTGTTTCTCGCCAGTCTCCAGAATACACCTTTCATAACCCATTTCATGCGCCCATCTTTCCAGGTGAACCAGGATTTTTGAGGCAATTCCTGCATTTCGGAACTCAGGATGCACAAACATACGTTTCAGCTCCATGGTTCCCGGGGCAAATTCCTTGATGGAGCCACAACCGATGGCAACACCCTCCATATATGCGATGATCACATGTTTGATCTCGTCAGTTTTATTGAACTGATTGAAAAAGGACTGATCCTCCCCATTGCTCTCAGCCAGGTTTTCGTCTAAAAGCTCGATGAGTTTCCTGAAATCTAAATGATCAGGATTCGTTCTGCTCAGGTGTACGTTGCTATTCATAACATGCTTTCCCTAAAATTATTTACTTCAGCAAGCGCTGGTTAAGCCTTCAAAAGGCGTTAATTATCCTTTAATTAAGATATGGATTTTTTGGAATATTCAATAGTTTATATCCCTCTTTTTTAAGTTGTATCAATTCTTCTGCTGCAGGTATTTCTTTGAAAACAATGGCCGATAAGACTTGTCCTGGGATGATGTTTAACTTCGATAAGACATCCAAAACAGACTTTTTTAAGTAGATAGACCTGAATTTTTTACTCTTTTTATCCGCAGTAATCCCCTCTGCACCACTAAAATAGAAGTTAGGATTGATACGCTTAAAAGCAACCAATGGCAGATTCAGCCCCGCCGCAAATTTCTCAAATTCGCGTTCCGAGACTTTATAAACGAAATTGCCCACCGGTTCAAAAGAAAAGCGGTTTTTCCATACTTTAGAACCAAGATTACTTTTAATGGAATTTAAGGTGTTCACCATGAAAAGTAACAAAGGCATTTTGGAAATGGGGTCTTGAGGCTCTATGATCACAATCCCCTTTTTGCAAACCCGAATCATTTCATATAAGGCAGAATAAGGCCTTGGAAAATGATGGTAAGATTCTTTACAAAGTACAAAATCATAGCTGTTGTCTTCAAAACTGAGCCTTTCCGCGTTTTCCGATCGGTAATCATCCACTATTCCTTCCTGATGAGCAATGCTTAGAAAATCGGTATTAAGGTCGGTAGCCGTCGCCTGATTGCCATTCTTTAGGATATATCGGGCATCAAAACCATATGCATCACCAACAGTCAGCCATTTTTGATCTTTATTTTTCAGCAGCGGATTCAAGCAATTAAAAAACAAATTTTGTAACCATGATCCGATGCTAGTGGTATCTTCGTATCTGCTTTTTTTAAAATAAGCAGATTTAGCTTCAGGAGTTGGAAACTTCTCATTGTACCATTTTTCATGGAGTTCATAGCTTTCTTTGTGGAACATTCGGTTGATATGGGTTAGGTTGTATTAAAGCTAATTATTTTTTTCCTTAAGAATTAAACGTAAATGTTAAATTGTGTTAATATTAGATTGATGCTCATCTTGTTACCGTTTTTGAATGAGAGAACGGAAGAAAAGGCTTGATCTTTGCCTCCCTGAAACCAATAAAGCTATTTCCAGGAGAAATAGAATAAAATAATGAATGATTGATTGCTGAAAGCAACACTATTACCCTTAAAAAAATGATAAGAATGAAGAAATGCTTGATAATCCTATTTGTATGCTTTAGCAGTTTTGGTTTTGCGCAGGATAAATATTGGCAACAAGAGGTTAGTTATAACATCGATGTTGCCCTAAATGATCAGACAAAGACCCTCAAAGGTTCGGAACAGATCGTTTACAAAAACAACTCTCCAAATACCCTGGATTTTATCTGGTTCCACATCTGGCCGAATGCCTATAAGCAGGAATCTACAGCCTTGTTCCAGCAATTGAAAAGTGATACCAGCAGAGTGAAGAAAATGGAAAAGTATAGTTTCGGTAGTATTGATGGCTTAAATTTCAAGGTAAATGGACAGCTGGCCACAACGGAAGCCCATCCAAATCCACAATACATCGATGTGATCAAAGTAAAATTGCCAACACCTCTAAAGTCTGGTGAATCGGTCAACATCAGCACCGATTTTAACGTAAAATTACCTTCTTACTTCTCCAGATCTGGTTTTGCCGATGGAGAATTTATGATTTGTCAGTGGTATCCAAAACCCGCTGTATTTGATAAAAATGGCTGGCATGAATTCCCATACCTGGATATGGGAGAGTTCTACAGTGAATATGCTTCCTTTAAAGTAAATATTACCTTGCCTTCGGATTATGTAGTAGGGGCTACTGGTGTATTGCAAACTGCAGATGAACTGGCTTTGTATAAAAAGCTGGGTGCTGCAAATACGGCCAATAGAAAAGGAAAACCTGCCTTGTATAAACCGACTCATAAATCTCCAACGAAAACACTCAGGTATGAAATCGCTAACGTCCCTGATTTCGCCTGGTTTGCTGCAAAGAATTTCGTGATCCAGTACGATACCGCAAGACTGGCTTCGGGTAAAGTAGTAGATGCTTTTACCTATTACCACGATAAAAAAGAAACGTTATGGAGCAACAGCATCGATTATACAAAGGATGCGGTAAAACACTACAGCAAATGGATTGGTGAGTACGAGTATCCGGTAGTACAAGTAGTAGAAGGTCCGGCGAATAATTCAAGTGGCGGAATGGAATACCCGACCATCACCTTGATCACTAGTCCGGATGCTAAAAAAGAAACGCTGGATGCGGTCATAGCACATGAAATTGGGCACAACTGGTTCATGAGTATGTTGGGTAGCAATGAACGTCAGCATGCCTGGTTGGATGAAGGACTGAATACGTATTTTCAATTCAGGTATGAAGCGGAAAAGTACCGCTCAAACAGTCTCTTTGGAGATGCCATTCCTGAGCAAGTGAAGAAACTTCCGGAAAATGAGTTTTTAAATAGCATTTACAATGCCCTGAGTTCTATTCCGATGAAATCTGCCATAGAAACCCCATCTGATAAATTTAGCAGCTCTGATGAGTACAGTATGGCTTCTTATGTGAAAACAGCTTTATGGCTTTTTATCCTGGAAAATGAAGTAGGCAGAGAGAAAATGGATAAAGCTTTCCAGTATTATTTCAGCTTATGGAAGAATAAACACCCACAGCCGCAAGATTTGAAATCCGCATTGGAAACTTCTTTAGGCGCAAATCTGGATGAGTATTTTAAGCTGACCAACAAGGAAGGAAGCTTCAAATAGCAAGTTATCCACAAGGTTGTTCACAGAGTTCTCCACTTGTTATCCACCCTTTATCCACAAGGTTGTTCACATTCTGGCCTGAATTTTTGCTATTGGAAAATTGATCGAAATATGTAAATTCGATGCCTAAATTTTCCTATGAACAAGTATAGATATGAAGAGATCGCTGCGGAGATCGCGCTTAACATTACCGAAGGAAGGTTAAAACCAGGACATAAACTTCCTTCGGTGAGGAGCTTAAAAAAGCAATATCAGGCCGGATTAAGCACTATTCAGAAAGCTTACGAGCTTTTAATTATTACGGGTTTAGTAGAAAGTATTCCTAAATCCGGATTTTATGTGGCGTTGGCGAAAGGCTGGCATAGCACTAAACAGATCCCTGTTCCGAGTCAAATTCGGTTGAGAGATGAACTGTTTAGAAATAATTTGCTGGCCATTACCTCCAATAGGGACCCATTGAAGCGCCACCGTCTTCAGGAGTTTAATGTGGCCACTCCAGATGATACTTTTATCCCCCAAAAGATGATCCTGAGAAATATGCAGCAAGTCATCAGAGAAAATGGGACGCAATTGCTCAGGTATTATCCTTCAAATGGCTCCGAACCGCTAAAAGAACACATTACCAAAAGGGCCGCCTTAAACCATGGGAATTTTGACGCAGATGGATTGATCATCACCGATGGTGCATTACAAGCATTTTATATTGCCATGGCTACGGTTACCAGCCCCGGAGATGCAGTAGCCATAGAAAGCCCATGTGTGTTTTCTATGTTGCAGGTATTGACCTCTCTGAAACTTAAAATTGTAGAAATCCCAGTGTTGGAACCGGAAGGATTTGACCTGAATTTTTTAGAGGAAAGCCTAAAAATGATTCCCATAAAAGCCATTGCACTGACGCCAAATTTTCATAATCCAACAGGATATCTGATGTCGGATGAAAACAAACGGAGGTTGCTGGAAATCGCTAAAGCGAAAGACATTCCCATCATAGAAAATGATGTATACGGAGACCTTAATTTTTCTGATCATCGTCCCGGAAATATCAGCTCCATGGACGATAGCGGACTGGTCATGACCTTCTCCTCTTATTCCAAAACCCTGGCCTCAGGAATTCGCCTGGGCTGGTTGTTTACAGGTAGATTTTTTAAAGTTGCGGAGCAGATTAAATTCGCATTGGGCAGTACGGTATCTCCGATTTATCAGGAAACCATGTTGAAAATCCTGGCGACCACCAGTTATGAGCGACATATTCATTCCTTCCGGATGAAATTGGCCAGCCAATGCTACCAAACTATCGAATTGATTTCTACCCATTTTCCTGAAAAAACGCTGATTTCTACCCCTAAAGGTGGCTATAGCATCTGGTTGAAAATGGATAAGGATATCGATATGGCCAAATTTCATGCGCATTGCGGAGAAATTGGCGTTCGCTTTACACCTGGTTACACGTTCTCCTATAGCAATGCTTTTGAACAATATTTCAGGATCGTTTTTGCCATTAGGTATACCGGACAAAGCATGGATGTCTTGCGACAGGCGGGAATCCTGGCAGGAAAGTCTTAATTTTTATGTCATCTGTACCCTATGGATTTTAGGATACTGACCCCCTTTTCGCAGCGTTGTAGTGCTTAGTTTTGGCCTTTAAATAAGGAGGTTGTTGAGCCCCGAGAATTTATGATCATGAATAAACATGAACCTTAATGGGATCAATCCTAAATTAAACTAAGCACATGGAAAATAAGATAAAAACAAAGTTCAGTGTAGCCTCAGAAGAAGGAATAGCTGTATTGCAAATGCTTGGAGAAAAACGTGGACAGGAAAAATATACTGGGCTACTCAACACCAGTCAGCTAGAGGAATACCTGTTTGAGAAATTCAATACGCCCACTATCATTAGCAACCTAAACACCTTTTCCAATCAACTGATTATTGTTTATGTGGAAGATCAACCTGCCGGATATGCCTACCTCAGTGGAAACGGAACTGTTCCGGAGGCTTTTAAAGATAAACGCCTGATTCATCTGGAGGATTTTGAAGTGCTGGATGCCTATAAAAGTACTGGCGCCAGGGAAATCCTATTGGAAAAATGCCTGAACGTCTGCAAATCCTATGAGGCTTTGAAAATCATTGAAAATGCCGAGGCCGGAGACAATATTGCTTTCTATGAACAATACGGTTTCCAGCAAAGCGGATCCGCAGTGATCAATATTGCGGGGTTTAACCTTCCATCGCTAATACTGATCAAAACAAACTTTTAAATCCCGACGATTATTTTCTATTGATAAAGGATTCCTTTTTCATCGTATTCCGACAAATCCATAAGCTGATCATCATAAATACTGCTGCGGCAAGGAAAGGGGCACCGGAAAATTTAAAAGGAGCCTTGGGGTTGGTAAACCAGGCGAATAAATTGGTCATCAACAAGGGCCCTACAATGGAAGTAGCACTCATCAGACTGGTTAAAGCGCCTTGCAGTTCTCCCTGTTCATTCTGAGGTACGTTTTCTGAGATCGTAGCCTGAAGTGCAGGGCCTGCAATTCCGCCCAGACAATAAGGGACTAAAAAGGCAAACATCATCCAGCTTTGATTGGCAAATGCAAATAAAAGCATTCCAATAACGGAAAAGGCAAGACCGATATAAATGCTTTTTTCATTGCCCAAGCGCGGACTCGTATACCTGATTAAGCCACCCTGAACCAGGGCAACCAGCACTCCGGCAGTAGCAAGCGAAATGCCGATTAGAAAAGTATTCCATTGAAAACGTTCGATATTGATGAAAGTCCAGGTGCTTTGTAAGGCCTGACCAGCGATGTAAATAAAGATTAAAGCCACGATTAAACCACCCACTCCCTTATATTTTTTAAGGCAGAGTAAGGAACCGATTGGATTTGCTCTGGACCATTCAAAAGAACGTCGGTGTGCTTTGTCCAGGGATTCAGGCAATACAAAATAACCGTAAATTACATTGATAAAAGTGAGGACGGCAGCAGCAATAAAAGGAACTCTAGGACCGAGTTCACCCAATAAACCACCTAAAGCAGGGCCAACCACAAAGCCTAAGCCGAATGCTGCACCAATTAAACCGAAATTTTGTGCCCTGTTTGCTGGCGTACTGATATCGGCAATATAGGCCGTAGCAGTAGTCATACTAGCACCAAAAATCCCCGCAATGATACGTCCAAGGAATAACCACCAGATGGTAGGAGCTACAGCCAGGAAAATATAATCTATGCCGAAGCCAAATAAAGAAACCAGTAAAACTGGTCTTCTACCATATTTGTCGCTCAGGTTACCTATAATCGGGGCACATACGAATTGCATAATGGCATAAGCAAACATCAGTAAACCACTCCACTGAGAAGCCTCACTGATATTGCCATGAATCAATTGTTCTATCAATTGAGGGAAAACCGGAATAATCAGCCCAATGCCAATCACGTCCAATAACATGGTGATGAAAATGAAGCTTAACGCCGCTTTTCTGGATGATGCCATAAAAATTTCTGGATTTGAAGGCGCAAGTTATTCATTTTTTATAGATTCCCTTTTCAGATCTCCTACATATTAAACTTGGTTTGAACTGTTTTCTATAAAATTCTTCAACGATGTGCCTAGAATATAGGTCCAGCCTTGCTCAAATGAGGCGCGGGAAAGATCAGGATTTTCGGTTCCAAAAGATTCTATTCCCGTATGACTCAGTTTTAACCTGGTTTTTCCTTCCTGTTCAAATAGCTCAAAGCTTACCTCAGTCTCGCCAGGATGGTTTTCATATTTCCAGCTGTAAGCGATTTTCTTTTCCGGAATAACTGCAGTTACCTTACAGAGGTGCAAATATCTCCTATCGTCTTTTGAACCATAAAATTGAAAGTCAAAACCGATTTCAGGTTTAAATTCTGCCAGATCAAAATACCATTTTTTTAGCTGATCATTATTGGTCAATGCGGCCCAGACACTGGAAACCGGTGCATCCAGGATTTGTTCTACTTCAAGTGCTGCTGTTTTCATCTTTTGATTGCTTTCCTTTTTTTTGCCTATTATAATGGCTGATTTCACCTTGTAAAGGCTACATTTGGTAGGATTTATAAATGAAATAATGGATTAATTCCGGGGAATTCAGCCGGGTTTTCCAGGGGTTCTATCCAGTTTTTCTTTTAATACCTCATATTCCTTTTGCAGATGCCGGAAGGCTTTATTATTTGTAGGCTCAGAATTTGTTCCTTTGCACTGATCCAGGTACATTTTGGCTACCCGATCAAATCTTTCCTTTACCGACTCGTATTTATATTGGTTGTGAAGCTCTTCCTTAGTTGGTTTCTGACCATTCAAATTGCCCAGATAAACACTATCTGATATCTGCTCCCCATCAGCAGATCTGAAAGCGATATATACCTCCATTTGTTGCTCTAATTGCTGTTCCATGAATCCCAGGAAACATTTTCCTTCGGATCTTCTGGCAATATTCAGGTAATCGCGACTAGTATTAGATTCAGGGAAATGAACCATAATCATAACGCTGTCATCATAATTCCGCTTTCCTTGCTGAAAGTCTGGATTCCAGCTGATCTCCAGTCCCGCTTCAGTTTTTACGATTTTCAAATCTTCCGCAACTGATAGGGTACCTTCACTCAACACCACCTTGCTGTAATCGATCTTAATATTGGGGTATTCACCGATTAAAGCGTGTTTTTTATGATAAGAGGTGGCTAGATTATGTGCGTTTCTGGTGGTACCTTTTGCTTGTAAACCATAACCTAATTTGATGAAGTCCTTCATCGTACCCAAGAACCTGGAAGTCACAGACATGGTCGAATGATTGGCTAATTGCGCTTTGCTTGGTTTTCCCGGCCGACCAATAAGACGCACCACGGGAACGCCATTTAACATATAGAAAACGAGTTTTCCTATTTTTCCATTGAAATGTCCTTGAGGACCGTTTAAAGCTTTAGCCATACGAGAGAGGTTAATGGGTTAGGGTTGAGTAGCTTAGTCCTTTGTAGAGGATTCATGAAGATAAGGAAAAGAATCCACTATGCATTCGAAATGAGACCCTAATTTTTAAGGATTAATGGGAAGTCCAATACAGTCTTAAACCCTAGTTGATAGGCTAATATGTTGGCTAAGGTCCTACCAACCTCCCTGAAAACACCAAGTAAAGTTGAAGAAACTTAGGGAGCATTACGAAGGCAGTTGCAGCTCATCAGGAGCTAAGTGAGGAAGCAATAGGGAAAGAAGTAGGAAGAAGCTGGTAGGAGTTGACTACTTACAGGAGTCTAAGGTGCTGCTCATCAGGCGTTCATTTTCATTATATACATAGGAGCGAAGGGTACAATTATCGGTCTTTTCTTTGATATGCCTAAATGAAGGCTGTAAATTGGCGGTTTTACCAACCAGAATCTGACGGTTATTGTCCCAGGTTATTTCATTGATACTGATTAGCTTTCTAGGATTTAAGCGATAATAACTGAATTTTGAATAAACATCTTCCTCATCATTAGGGTATTCATAAATTAATTCAGCTTCCCTGGTGGTTTCTTTGGTTAAGCGACCTAGCTGATCGTAGTTAAAGCTATGGCTTATTGCTGGTATGAGCTCGGTTTGTATGGCAGATCTCCTGATCACTTGTTTCAAGTCACTTAAAAAGAAGGTCTCATAGGCTGCCGGAACATCATCTTGTAGGGTCACTTTATGGAAACGGTCCTTTTCATAGATGAACCAGGTCAGGAACTTTCCATACTGATTTATGGTCCGGATTTTTTGAATCAGTCCATGGTCATCCCTGGTATAGCTCAATTTGCTAGTCAGCTGGCCATCATTTAAATGCGTAGATTCCAGTAGCTGCTGGTCATCATTATAGATATAACGGACTTTCACAGATAAAGGTTGCTGCATCAGGCTATCCTGGAATTCCTGATAGATCCTTTCCCGGCAGTCGCAGGGAAGATGCTGTTCTCTTTTGTAAACTATTGGGTAATCTAAAGTATTAGCATTCTTAAGGAGCAGATCCGCATAAGTTTGATCCGGTTCAAAGGTCGAATACAAGAGCTTTTCCATCTCCTTCTGATAGGGCGTCATTTTTGCCGATGATATTTTTCTGGTATATCGAGGTGTATGGGCAGTTTTCTTTTGGTAATTGAAATAACCAGCACAGAAAATGGCCATCACAAGCAATGCTAATCCGATTCTTTTCAATTTTAATTTTTCTTCAGGATGCCTTTTGCAATACTCTCTTCAAATAAGTTAGTCGTATGGTCCCATAATACCTCGGAGCCCTCCTTCATTTTACTTGTTTTCTGGATCACGGTATCATATTTCACCTCATATTCCATCCAGGTTCCACCCTCATTTGAGACATTTTGAAGGACCGGTTCCAGTCGGTCTATGGATTTTGCAAACTTCGATTCTGCGGTGATTCCGGCTTCGAATTCTTCCCATAGTGAAATAAATTCTTCTGCCTGATGATCTGGTAAAAGACCAAAAATTCGTACTGCTGCCCGCTGTTCTTCGACAGTATTGTCGTGATTTGCCTGGCTATCATATAAAAAAATATCTCCCGAATCTATCTCTACAATATCATGGATCAACAACATTTTGACCACTTTCATAATGTCTACTTTTTCATTGGCATGTTCGGCAAGAACGAGGGCCATCATCGCGAGATGCCAGCTGTGTTCCGCATCGTTTTCATGACGCATACTGTTGAACAGGCGGGTTTTTCGCTGTATATATTTGAGTTTGTCAATTTCATGGATGAAGGCCATTTGTTTGGCAAGATCTGTTAAATTCATAGGATGCAAAAATAAGGTTTTATTCCCCCTTTTCTATCATATTGAAGTCAGGTGTATCCCCATTCCTAAGGGCCTGATTTGGTGGGCGACTTGGATTTTAGGGTTATTTTTCTTACCTTTGTCATGTTTTTAATTTAAACCTCAGCGAATTCATCGCAATTTGCGCGTTATTTTCTTTTAAAGAAACAGATGAAAATCTGTTTAAATGTCTAAGGGGATTGCCCCCCGATTTTCATTTTAATGTTTTATTTAAAGCATTTTATTACAAGCAGTAATTAAGCTGACTTGTATTAAACTATTATTATGGTAAAACTCACACAGCTCATAGGCTGTTTAATGCTATTTTTTGTCGTCCCTTTGACGACTTTGGCCCAGGATCGAATACCCATACCACCAGATATTGCTGCCCTTTCATTTGGCGCAGATCAGGCGGCTCGGATAGTTCAGCCGGATTCAAACTTAATGGCAGCAAGAGCAGGCCGGGCAAAAAAGGCCGCTCCGACAAATAAGTCAGACACCACAAATAAAGCAGATACTACAACAAAGAACCTTCCAGCAAAGCAGTTAGATTCCACAAAATACCCTGCCAAGCCTCAGCTTAAAATTGGAGGCGCATTAAGGTTCAACTACAACCTTTCCTCCTGGAAAAAAGAACAAGTAAAAAGAGGCGGAGATTTCGGACTGGATATGTTCAGAATCAATGTAGATGCCTCCCATAAAAAACTCGATTTCCATGCAGAATATCGGTTTTACGCTAAAGCCTCTGGCGGATCGTTTTTAAAAGATGGGTATTTAACCTATCACTTCAATGACAGTACCAATCTCGCAATTGGATTAGTTCAGAATCCCTTCGGGAACACGACATATAACTCTCACAACTGGTTTTTTAACCTTCCCTACTACCTGGGCTTTGAAGACAAAGCATCCATGGGAATCCGCTTCCATCAACGCAGCAACCGCTGGATGTATGATTTAGCCTTCTTTAAAAGTGCAATGGAGCTGGATTTTGGCGATAAAACCAGTATCGACCCTTCGCGATATTCTTATGATGTTGCCGGTAGAAATAAAGAAGTAAACCAAGGGAACATAAAAACAGAATATTTACTCTCAGAAAATAAACGAATTGGTGTTTCCGGAATGCTGGGTGGTGTTTACAACATCCCTACAGGAAACATGGGCTCCAGATGGGCAGCAGCAATACATACCGACCTAAATTTCGGGAAGTTCAATGTGAAACTGCAATCCATGTATTACCAATACCATTTGGCAGATTCGGCACAATATAACCATAGTGTAAGTCTTGGCGCTTACGGATCTACTTACGATGTAGCAACAAAAGCATACCTGCACACGGCATCAGTGGCTTTTACCCAAGCGGTAAAGATCGGTCCGATCAGTTCGATCACCTTCTATGAAAACTATTCTTACATGGATAAGACGCAGCAAGGAGCCAGTGACACGCAAATGAATGTCCTGGGGATGATGCTGAAAGCAGGTAATCTGATCAGCTATGTAGATTGGGCGGCAGGGAAAAATCAACCTTGGTTAGGTCCGGAATGGCAAAATGGCCTTGCCATAGGAAATCAGGATGCCACATGGCATAGCCGATTTAACATCAACATCGGTTATTACTTTTAATACCACAGGCTATTATTTTTTAACATCATATCTATCAAAAATGTCTAAACTTAAAATAGAAGACCTTACCCTCATTTTCGGAAAAGAAAAGGAGAAGGCACTTTCATTATTGAAGCAAGGGGAATCCAAAGCAAAGATTCTTAAAGAAACAGGTTGTACAGTAGCGGTGAAAAATGCAAGCTTCGAAATTGAAGAAGGCGAGTTTTTTGTCATCATGGGCTTATCAGGAAGTGGTAAATCTAGCTTATTGCGTTGTTTGAACAGGTTAATTGAACCGACTTCAGGTAGTGTGATTCTAAATCAAAGAAACATTACCAGCCTGGGCGACCTGGAATTACAAGCCGTTCGTCGTAAAGAGATGGCTATGGTATTCCAGAACTTTGGACTCCTTCCACACCGTACGGTATTGGAAAATGTAGCCTTCGGACTAGAATTACAAGATATCCCGAAGGAAGAAAGAGAAGAAAAAGCGAAAACGGTGATTGACCTGGTTAGTCTACGTGGTTACGAAAATCAACATACCGGCGAACTTTCCGGTGGGATGCAACAACGTGTTGGCCTGGCCAGAGCTTTAGCCAATGATCCGGAGATCCTGTTGATGGATGAAGCATTTTCTGCATTGGATCCACTTATCCGTACCCAAATGCAGGATGAGCTGATCGACCTGCAAGAGAAAATGCATAGAACTATTGTTTTTATTACACATGATCTGGATGAAGCTATTCGCTTAGGAGATCGCATTGCAATCATGAAGGATGGAGAAATTATACAAATAGGTACGCCAGAGGATATTTTAACCAATCCGGCAACAGATTACGTGGCCTCTTTTGTAGAGAAGGTAGACCGTAAATCGATCATCACAGCGGCAAGCTTGCTTTTTGAAAAACCTACAGTAGCGATTTTCAAAAAGGATGGGGTAGAAGGAAGTCTGCGCAAAATGCGTTCTTCCGGATTAACCACACTACCGGCAGTATCAATTGATAAACATTTCCTTGGCTTTGTATACCTGAAAGATCTTTTGGATTTGAAAGCCCAAAAAGAAACATCAATTGAAAAAGCAATCATCAGGGATATTCCGGTGGCTTACCCGGAGACAACCGTAGAGCAGATGCTGCCATTTATCGCAGAAAACGGTAGAGCAGTGCCTGTAGTGGATGAAAAAACAAATAAACTGATTGGCATCGTTGCCCAAACCTCCTTGTTGATTGAAACTACAGGAGCAAGCTGGGAAAACGTGACCGGAAATACAATTGATAACCTTCAAAAAGAAATTATATAATGATACATATAGGGACATATATAGAACAATTTATAAACTGGCTTACGCTAAATTTTGGGCCGTTTTTCGCCTTGATTAAGGTAGTGGTAGAGTCTGTCGTTAATTCCGTAGAATGGGCACTCATGTTTCCACCGTTTTACATCGTGATCGCTTTAATTGCCTTTTTGGCCTGGAAACGTACTGGTTGGGGACTAACAGTATTTAGTGTCCTCGGACTGGGCTTAATTTGGGGAATGGGGTATTGGGACCAGACGATGGCAACCCTTGCGCTGATTTTATCTGCAGCATTTATGGCATTGCTGATGGGTGTTCCATTGGGAATCTGGGCAGCTAAAAATCCAATGGCAGGAAAAATGATCCGTCCGGTGCTGGATTTAATGCAAACCATGCCTGCTTTCGTTTACCTGATTCCTGCGGTGCTGTTTTTCGGCTTAGGAAAGGTTCCCGGAGCTTTTGCAACGGTCATCTTTGCGATGCCTCCAGCGGTGAGGTTAACCACCCTTGGGATCAGTCAGGTGCCTGCTGCTATCGTAGAAGCAACCCGTTCGTTTGGGGCAACGCCTCGTCAGCTGCTTTTTAAAGTAGAATTGCCTTTGGCATTGCCAACGATCCTTGCGGGGGTCAATCAAACGATCATGATGGCACTTTCTATGGTCGTGGTCTCTGCTATGATTGCTGCCGGTGGATTAGGTGAGGTAGTGCTGAAAGGAATTACTCAACTGAAAATTGGTTTGGGTTTCGAAGGTGGGATTGCAGTAGTGATTCTGGCCGTGATTCTGGACCGGATTACGCAGTCCTTTGGCGCTAAAAAAGTTGCCAAAGTTTAAGCCCAATCAAATGATCAATAGTAAAAAAATAATACATCAATTAAAAAAACATCACATGAAAAAGATAGTCGGTAGTATATTAATCGCATTAGTTATTGGTGTGATCGCTTCCTGCGGAACGGCCAATAATGATAAAAAAGTAACCATTGCTTATGTAAACTGGGCAGAAGGAGTAGCCATGACACAATTGTCGAAAGTGCTATTGGAAAAAGAAGGTTACACTGTAGCCTTGAAAAACGCGGATGTTGCGCCGGTTTTTGCGGCTGTAGCCGGTGGAGATGCCGATGTTTTTCTGGATACCTGGATGCCGGTTACCCATAAAGAATACCTGGAGAAATTTGGGGCAAACCTGGAAGTTTTAGGAACTAATTTCAAAAATGCAAGAATCGGTTTTGTGGTCCCTGAATATGTGAAGATCAGTAGTATTGAAGATCTAAACGTTAATGCAGCGCTGTTTAACGGTAAAATTGTAGGTATTGATGCGGGTGCCGGAATTATGAGTAAAGCAGAACAGGCGATTAAAGATTACGATTTAAAACTGGAATTGCAATCGTCAAGTGAGGCTGCAATGCTGGCCATACTGAAGAAAAGTATCGACGCGGAAGAGCCGATTGTGATCACAGGATGGGCACCACATTATATCTTTAGTACTTATAAATTGAAGTTCCTGAATGATCCGAAAGCTGTTTTTGGTTCAGTAGAATCGATTCAAACGGTAGCCAACAAGCATTTTGTAGCGGCTAAACCAAAGGTAGCAGAGTTCTTTAGAAACTTCCAGCTGGATGAAGCAGAGCTAAGTTCCTTAATGGCTGCTTTGGAAAATAATACGAATGAGAAATTAGCAGTAGTAGAATGGTTAAGCAAACACCCGGAATTGGAAATGCAGATGCGTTCTTTTATAAAATCGGATCCTGAGTAATTTTAGATTGTAGCATCACAATGCCCCGGTTATAATGCAAGTATAGCTAAAACATGCCACCTCATGAAAATGACGTGGCATGTTTTTTTTATTAAAGTTTTTGAACCACTCTTGACTTAACACCTAAAGGTATCTTTTCCTCCAGATTTGCATCATATAGGTGTTGATTTCCCATTGATTCGCAACTGGAACATTCGTGTAAGGAAGGGTAGGCATATAACTTGGCGGTCCGAATTCAGTCAACATCGTCAGGATTTTTCCTTGTTGTTTTTTCATTGCAACGACTTTGTCCCACCAAGCAAAATGTGCGGCTACTGCATTTTTCCATTCTGGTGCACGTGGATCGCTCACCTGCGGCCCTTGCTCATGTCCAACGCGGGAGTGTATATGGTCTGTGCGGGAAAGTGCAAGGTCAATCGTTTCTTTTTGGTCGTCCAGCAAGCTTTCACTTACATTGCACCAATGAGAAATGTCTAACGTTAGCCTTAAGTTCGGGTTTTCTTCCAAATAACGTAAGGATGCAGGAGCGGAGTACAGCATTCTGGACCTATGGGTTTCATGGTAAATTGGAACCCCTGTTTCTTTAGCATATTGAACGGAGTAATCAATGAACTTTTTATTGTCCTCATATTTAAAGAAATCCTTCCCGGAATGGACATTGATGTACAATGGCTTTTGATACTTGTTTTCAGCAGCTTCTTTCAATACCTTCTTATAAGTTGCAAGGTTAGCGGCAGGATTAGCTTCATCCCCCCGACAAAGAAAACCTACTTCCAGCTGATACTTCTTTAGCGCTGCAAATAATTCTTCAGCACTACCCGGCATCCATAAGATCTCTATGCCATCATAGCCATCTTGTTTTGCTTTTTTACAGCAATCGGTTACAGATCCAGGGAAACCCCAGTAAGGTGCCATAATTTTTAAGGAAAAGCCATCAACAGCTTTCAGGCTATGCAATGGCGAAGCTTCAAATGCTTTCATGGATGTTAAAAGGGTAGCGGATGTTACGAGCATACTTGCCCCTAGAAAATCTCTTCTATTATAGTTCATAATGATATATACCTGGAAAAACCAAAATACAGATTATATGTTAATTTGCACGAGATTTTCATAAAACACAGAAGAAGTTCGATGGGGAAAGAAAAGAGGATAGTCTAGGACAAGGCCTAGGGGGATTTTCATGCTCCCTTAAAGGGAGTATGAAAATAATCCAGCCTTGGAGTAGTACTGCCTCTTTTCTTCCTTTTCCTCAGCAATATCCAATAAATCAAACATGACATAAATTTTAAGATTCTAAGCTAAAAACATCACCGTTCTACTTAGAATATAGGTACTTTTGCCCCATAATTCCAAGGATTCGTGAGCAGTTTTTCTGATCCTGAAATTTAAAACAGCAAGAAGGGAGATCAGCACTAATAAATGCAGAATAACCTGAAAGCCGCAAGCGAAATAACCAAATAAAAATAGATAAGAAATATATTCTAATGAAAATAGCAATTAATGGTTTTGGTAGAATTGGCCGTATCTTTTTACGTAGTGCAATTGAAAAAAACATCAATGTTGTGGCGATCAATGACCTCGGAGATCCTGCAACACTGGCTCATTTGTTCAAATACGATACCGTTCACCGGGGATTTAAGGGGACAGTAAGTTTTGAATCTGATGCTTTAATTGTTAACGGTAAGAAAATCCAGGTCTATGCGAAGTCTAATCCTGCAGAATTGCCATGGGCGGAACTAGAGATCGACCTGGTTCTGGAATCTACTGGTAAATTTACCAGCAGAGCAGGAGCGAGCCAGCATTTACAAGCGGGTGCAAAACAAGTGTTGATTTCAGCACCGGCTGCGGATAAGGATATTCCAATGGTGGTATTGGGTGTAAACGAGGAACAGATTGATCTGAAAGCGGAAATCCTTTCTAATGCTTCTTGTACTACAAATAATGTGGCACCAATGGTGAAAATCCTGGACGATAACTGGGGGGTTCTCGAAGGTTATATTACCACGATTCACTCGATGACCGGTGATCAGAACCTGCATGATGGTCCACATAAAGATTTAAGAAGGGCGAGAGCGGCTTCGGCTTCTATCATTCCAACGAGTACAGGTGCGGCAAAAGCGATCACCAATATTTTTCCTCATCTGGAAGGAAAACTAGGTGGTGCCGGCATCAGGGTGCCTGTATTAAACGGTTCCTTAACTGATTTTACCTGTTTGTTAAAATCAACCACTACCATTGAAGATATCAATGCGGCATTTAAAAAAGCTGCAGAAAATGAATTAAAAGGGCTGGTAGAATATACCGAAGACCCTATAGTTTCCGTTGATATTCTAGACAATCCACATTCCTGCATCTTTGATGCTCAGCTGACTTCCATCGTTGGCGATATGGTAAAAGTGGTGGGTTGGTATGATAATGAGTCCGGCTATTCTAACCGTTTGGTGGATCTGGTACTGAAAATTGCAGCAACATATGATTAAAGAAATTACGGCGGCAGAGACCCTGCCATTAAGAAGTTTGGTGCTAAGAAATGGGATGGCTTATGAGCAATGTGTTTTCCCTCAGGACCAGCAGGAAGGTGTTTTTCATCTGGGGTGTTTTGAAGGAGATCAGCTGGTTACGGTGGCTACTTTCTTCCCGGAAGATCGCCCGGAGCAAGGTTCAGGCGGCTTTCGCTTGCGTGGTATGGCTTCTGATCCGGCCTTTGCTGGGAAAGGATACGGGGCAAAGCTGATAAAATTTGCAATTGATGAACTGACATCAGCTAATGCTGCTTATATTTGGTGCAACGCACGTAGTACCGCTGCTGCTTTTTATACAAAGCTCGGTTTTGTGCTGATTTCTGAGGAATTTGAAATACCGGGCGTAGGTCCGCATTTTGATATGCTCAGAAAGCTGTAAATGAATACCATTCGAAAACCAATAATTCTAAACAATAACAATAATGAGAACAATAGACCAGTGTAATTTCAAAGATAAGAAAGCAGTAGTTAGGGTAGATTTTAATGTGCCTTTAGATGCTGAATTCAACATTACGGACGACAAAAGAATGCGTGCGGCATTGCCAACGATTACTAAAATCCTTAATGATGGTGGTTCAGTAATTCTGATGTCTCATTTAGGTCGTCCTAAAAACGGACCTGAGGATAAATTTTCTTTGAAACACATCTTAGGTGACCTTTCCAGAATGTTAGACCTGGAAGTGAAGTTTGCAAATGATTGTATTGGAGAACAAGCAGTAGACAAAGCTAAGAACCTGGAGCCAGGACAAGTTTTGCTATTGGAGAACCTTCGTTTTTACAAAGAAGAAGAAAAAGGAGATAAAGCTTTCGCAGAGAAATTAGCGAAACTTGGAAATGTATATGTGAATGATGCTTTTGGTACTGCACACCGTGCGCATGCCTCTACAGCGATCATCGCTGAGTTTTTCCCTAATGATAAATACTTCGGTTATTTGATGGCTGAAGAGCTTAAAAATGCGGAGAAAGTAAACCATGGTGCTGTGAAACCTTTCACTGCAATTATGGGTGGCGCGAAAGTGTCAGATAAGATTTTATTGATCGAAAGCCTGTTGGATAAAGTAGATAACCTGATCATCGGTGGTGGTATGGCTTATACTTTTGCGAAAGCACAAGGTGGCGAAATTGGTACCTCTCTTTTAGAGGAAGACAGAATGGCACTTTGCCTGGAATTGTTGGATAAAGCGAAAGCGAAAGGTGTAAATATTTACCTTCCTTTGGATACCGTAATTGCGGATAAATTCTCTAATGAAGCAGAGAAGAAAAACGTAGATACAGGTTGTATTCCTGCAGACTGGATGGGCTTAGACATCGGTCCTAAAACCATCGCTTTATTTTCTGAAGTGATCAAAGGTTCGAAAACTTTGCTTTGGAATGGCCCAATGGGTGTTTTCGAAATGGCAAACTTCGAGCAAGGAACACGTGCAGTTGCTGATGCGGTTGTAGCTGCTACTCAGGAGAATGGCGCATTTTCGTTGATCGGTGGTGGTGATTCTGCTGCGGCCATCGCGAAATTCAATTTAGAAGACGAAGTAAGCTATGTTTCTACCGGTGGTGGTGCATTATTGGAGTATATGGAAGGCAAAGAATTGCCAGGTGTAAAAGCCATTAATAACTAATATTTTCGTCTGAAAAACTAGACAGGCGCATCTCGATTTTGTGGTGCGCCTGTTTTTTTTACCACCTCATTTACTGTGTTTTCGATCCCCTCAAGGCACAAAAAAAGTGGTACGAATTATGTTGATAATTTTTTGTGGGAGAATGTGGTAAAAAGTGGTAGAAATATCTATTTTTACACTACATTATAAAGACCACATAAAGAAATGGTTCAACTGTTAGGAGAGTTTGATTGTAAATTGGATGCGAAAGGCCGCTTGATGGTTCCTTCGTCTCTGAAAAAACAATTGCCTAATGTTGAGGTTGAGGGACTTGTGATCAATAGAGGTTTTGAGAAACACCTCGTGATCTACCCGAAAAAAGTATGGGAAGGAATAGTGGAAGAGTTGAGTAAGTTGAATCCATACGAACAAAAAAACAGAGAATTTATTCGATACTTTACTCGCGGCGCTACGGAATTGACGTTGGATGCAGCAGGAAGAGTGAATTTACCCAAATCTTTATTGGAAGCTGTAGGCATTGAAATCAATACAGAATTGGTTTTGGCTTGTCAGTTCGATAAGATTGAGGTATGGTCGAAAAAAGGGTATGATGCTTTGTTTGATAGTGAACCGGCTGACTTTTCAAAACTTGCAGAAGAAGTAATGGGTAATAAAAATAGGAGGAGCGATGGAGAATAATTACCACATTCCTGTCATGTTGAAAGAATGTATCGAAGGTTTGAATATCAAACCCGATGGCGTATATGTGGACGTTACCTTTGGTGGTGGCGGACATTCAAGAGAAATCCTGAAGCATTTAGGAAAAGACGGAGTGTTGATCGCCTTCGATCAGGATCCTGATGCACAAAGGAACAAAATTGATGACCCACGTTTCATTTTTGTAGATCAGAATTTTGCCTTTATCAAAAATAACCTGCGCTTGCTGGGTTATAGAGCGGTGGATGGTATTTTGGCTGATCTAGGTGTTTCCTCACATCAGTTTGATGTTCCGGAACGTGGTTTTTCTACCAGATTTGAATCTGACCTGGATATGCGTATGGACAAACAAGGCGCTTTAACAGCTGCCGATGTGTTGAATACCTATGCAGAAGATAAACTGCACAAGATTTTCGGAATCTATGGTGAAGTGAAAAATGCAAAGTCGCTGGCCCGTGCCGTGGTGACTGGTCGTGTAGAACAACCGATTAAAACCCTTGCGGATTTTAAAAGAGCTGCTGCTGCCCATATCCCAAAAGGGAAGGAAAACAAGTATATGGCTCAGGTTTTTCAGGCTTTACGTATTGAGGTAAACAAAGAAATTGAAGTGTTAGAGAACTTTTTAGAGCAAACAGCGGATATCCTGAAACCAGGTGGCCGTTTGGTGGTGATGTCTTACCATTCTTTGGAAGACAGACCGGTAAAAAGTTTCATACAGAAGGGTAAATTCAGAGGCGAAGTGGAGAAAGATTTTTATGGAAATGAACAAAAACCATTTAAAATCATCACCAGAAAAGCGGTGATTGCTGACGAAGAAGAGGTAGAACGCAATAGCAGGGCAAGGAGCGCAAAGCTTAGGATTGGAGAAAGATTATGAATAACCAGTTCAGGCAAAATATAGAAGAGGAAGAACTGGGAGCTGAAGAAATTCAGATTAAGAAACCCAGAAGGAAGGAAAGGGAGCCTGAGAGTGGTAAAGCGTTCTTTAAGAAGTTATTTACCGAAGGGGTGGTAACCAAGGAAGCGGCAACAGATATGTTACCGTTTTTACTGTTTTTGTCGGTTTTGTGTATGCTTTACATCGCAAACAGCCATATGGCAGTGAAGAACATTAGAAATATTGATAAGTTAAATAAAGAAGTAAAAGAGTTGAGCTGGGAATATAAATCGCTGAAAGCAGATTTAATGTTCAAAAGTAAGCTGACTGAAGTTGCTAAAAAAGTAGATACCCTGGGGATTAAAGAATTAATTGAACCCCCTAAAAAAATTGTTATAAACGCTAATGAACATTAGAGCTAACATATTACTACGTGTTTATCTGTCATTTGGACTGATTGTACTGCTTGCCGTAGCAGTATTGGTCAGACTATGCGATGTACAATTTGTAGAGGGGCATAAGTGGCGCGCCATGGCCGACAGCCTCTCTACTAAGTATATCAATGTAGAAGCAGCGCGTGGAAATATTTACTCTTCAGATGGAAGTCTGCTGGCTACTTCTATTCCTGAATATGAATTGAGGATGGATTTGTATGCTGGTGGGATTGACGACGATAAGGTGTTCTATGGAAAAGTAGATTCTTTAGCCTTGCAGTTGTCCGCCTTCTTTAAGGATAAAACACCTAAAGAATATTCACGTTACCTACGTTCTGCCAGACAGGATAGCGCACGTTACCTGTTGATCAAACGTAAAGTAGGGTATCAGGAGTTGAAAACGATCAGAACCTTTCCGCTATACAATATCGGTAAGTATTCTGGTGGCTTGATCGCTGTGCAGCAAAACAAAAGAATTAAACCATTTAAATTTCTGGCTTCCAGAACAATTGGTTACAAAAACGAAAATGTATCTAATGGTGTAGGTCTGGAAGGTGCTTATGGCAATTATATCAATGGTGAAAGTGGAAAAAGATTGGTGCAACGTATCGCCGGTGGCGTATGGATGCCAGTAAATGATGAAGCTGAGGTTGCCCCTAAAGAAGGAGCAGACATCATCTCTACCATCGATATCAATATGCAGGATTTAGCGCAGACCGCTTTGGAAAGACAGCTGAAACTGAGTGATGCAGACCATGGTACGGTGATTCTGATGGAAGTGAATACTGGTGAAGTAAGGGCAGTAGCCAATTACACCAGGGTATCAGAAGGTGTGTATGAAGAGAAATTTAACTATGCCATTGGTGGCAGTCAGGATCCGGGTTCTACCTTTAAACTGGCTTCGTACATGGCATTACTGGAAGATAAAAAAGTAGATACAAATACCTTAGTAGATACTGGTGATGGTTTTTACCGCGTTCCGGGACATACGATTAAAGATTCACATGGTGGGATTGGTGTCGTTACCGTAATGAAAGCATTTGAGCAATCGGCAAATACAGCTATTGCTAAATTGGTAAATACTCATTACAAGGATAATCCTTCGCAGTTTACCGATCATTTGTATGATATCCATATGAATGAGAAGTTGGGCTTACAGATTCCTGGAGAAGCAAGACCAGTGATCAAAAACCCTTCGAACAGAAGCTGGAACAAAAACCTGACTTTGGCGCAAATGGCCTATGGTTATGAGATGCTGATTACCCCATTACAGATCCTGGCATTTTACAATGCAGTGGCCAATGACGGGAAGTTCATCTCTCCGATTTTTGTAAAAGAAATCAGAAGACTTGGGAATCCGATTGAACAGTACCAGGCGAGAGTAATCTCTGAGCAGATTTGTTCGGAGAAAACCGTGAAGAAATTACAAGCCATGTTGGAATCAGTAGTAACCAAAGGTACAGGTAAGCTGATGGGCTCTCCTTTTTATCGTGTTGCGGGAAAAACAGGAACAGCACAGGTGGCTGATGGTAATAAAGGTTATAAAGCAAAAAGAAGTTACCAGGCTTCATTTTGCGGATATTTCCCTGCTGATAAACCTAAATATTCGATCATGGTGTCGATTAACGGGCCTAAAAACGGTTATTATGGTGCTACAGTAGCGGGCCCGGTATTTAAAGAAATTGCAGATCGTATTTACGCAAGTGACATCGATATGTACAATAATGTGAAGGATCATTTTGTAGGCAATACAAAAAATCCGGAAGCGAAGTCGGGACAGAGCAAAGCGGTTAAGAAAGTATATACTGCTTTCGGAATCAAGTCTTTATATGCGGCGAAATCGGATTACTTCAACAGCATTGATACCAATAACGGGATCGTGTATGAAGAATATAATTCTGTCAAAGGAGTGATGCCTAACGTGAATGGAATGGGATTGAAAGATGCCCTGTACCTGTTAGGGAATGCTGGTTTGAAAACAAGAGTAATTGGAAGTGGAAAGGTGTTTAGTCAGTCGATTCCTTCCGGTAGTAAAATAGGTAGAGGATTAGGAGTGGATTTAGAATTAAGATAATATGCAATTACAAGACGTTTTATATGGAATCGCAATAACAAACCTGGTTGGATCAACCAATAGGGAGATTACTGCGCTTGTTTTTGATTCCCGTCAGGTGGTTAAAGATGCGGTGTTCTTTGCAATTAAAGGAACGCTTTCAGATGGACATAAATATATTGACAATACGATACAGGCAGGTGCTGCGGTGATTGTTTGTGAGCAGATCCCTGCACAAACGGTTCCAGGTGTAGTTTATATAGCGGTAGACAATAGTTCGGTGGCTTTAGGAGAAATGGCGGCTAATTTTTATGGCAACCCTTCTTCAAAGTTGAAATTGGTAGGGATTACGGGTACAAATGGTAAAACGACGATCGCAACGATCTTGTTTAAGCTGTTCCGCAGTTTCGGGTATCATGTAGGCTTAATTTCTACTGTACAGAATCATATTGATGACCTGGTGATTCCAGCTACGCATACTACGCCAAATCCAATAGCTTTAAATGAGTTATTGCAGAAAATGGTGGATGCAGGTTGCGAATACTGCTTTATGGAGGTGAGCTCTCATGCCGTGGTTCAGCACCGTATTGAAGGTTTGGATTTTGTGGGTGGCGTGTTTTCGAACATCAGCCATGATCACCTGGATTTTCATAAAACCTTTGACAATTACATCAAAGCAAAGAAAGCTTTCTTCGATGGATTGCCAGCAGGCGCTTTTGCACTAACCAACCTGGACGATAGAAACGGAATGGTGATGTTGCAAAACACCAAAGCAAGTAAAATGACTTATGCTTTAAAACAGTTAGCTGATTTTAAAGCTAAAGTAGTAGAAAATAGTTTCAATGGTTTACACCTGGAAATTGATCAGGCAGATGTATTCTTTAAACTGGTAGGTTCTTTTAACGCTTATAATCTGCTTGCCGTTTACGGTACTGCAGTATTATTGGGGGAAGATAAATTGGAAGTGTTGACGGCATTGAGCAACCTTACCGGTGCTGAAGGCAGGTTTGACTACATGACTTCCAGCAACCAGATTATTGGGATTGTGGATTATGCACATACCCCGGATGCGGTGCAGAATGTGTTGAGTACCATCGCCGATATTAGAAAAGGCACAGAGCAGGTGATTACCATCATTGGTTGTGGTGGCGACAGAGATAAAACGAAACGTCCGATTATGGCGCAGGTGGCCTGCGATTGGAGCGATAAGGTGATCCTGACTTCGGACAACCCGAGATCAGAAAATCCACAAACGATAGTAGAGGAAATGGAAAAGGGCGTATCGCCTACAAATAAAAGGAAGACGTTGAGTATAGTAGATAGAAGAGAAGCGATTAAAACGGCTTGCCATTTAGCAAAACCAGGAGATATCATCCTGCTTGCTGGTAAAGGGCATGAAAAGTATCAGGAAATCAATGGCGTAAGGTATCATTTCGATGATAAGGAAATATTAATGGAACAGTTAAACTTGATCAGCTAATGTTATATTATTTATTCGAATATCTAAACGCAAATTACGATTTTCCGGGATTGAGGCTGTTTCAATACATCACTTTCCGTACTTCTTTAGCGATCATCATTTCTTTAATCATTACCACCGTTTTTGGTCGTAGTATTATTAACTATCTGCAAAAAATGCAGGTGGGTGAAACTGTTAGAAACCTGGGCCTGGAAGGACAAATGCAGAAAGCTGGTACGCCTACCATGGGTGGAATCATGATCCTGTTGGGGATTTTGGTGCCTACACTTTTATTGGCCAACCTTTCTAATATCTATGTGTTGTTGATGATCATTACTACGGTATGGATGGGGGTAATCGGCTTTGTAGATGATTACATTAAGGTTTTCAGAAAAAATAAAGAAGGTTTAGCAGGTAGGTTTAAAATCGTTGGACAAGTTGGTTTGGCTTTAATTATCGGCTGGACAATGTATTTCAATCCTAATATTGTGGTGCGTCAAACAGTAGATGAATCTGCGGTTTCCAAAGATTCTAATACACCAATGGTATTGCGACAAAAAGGAGAGAGCTTCTACTATACTCAGGATGTGAAATCAACGCTGACTAACGTTCCTTTTTATAAAAATAATGAGTTTGATTATGCCAAAGTCCTGAAATTTTTAGGAGATGGCTATGAGAAATATTCGGTGTTTGTGTTCTTGTTTTTCGTGGTGATTATTGTGACCGCGGTATCTAATGGGGCAAATATCACGGACGGGATCGATGGTCTCGCCACAGGAACTTCCGCCATTATCGGAATTACCCTGGGCTTGCTGGCTTATGTATCGGGTAATACCGTGATTGCCGACTACCTGAACATCATGTACATCCCGAACTCCGGCGAGCTGATGATCTTTGCAGGTGCCTTTGTTGGGGCTTGTGTAGGCTTCTTATGGTATAACTCTTACCCTGCACAGGTGTTTATGGGAGATACCGGAAGTTTAGCAATTGGTGGTATCATCGCCGCTTTTGCGATCATGATCCGTAAAGAATTATTAATCCCGGTTTTATGTGGGGTATTCCTGATTGAAAACTTATCAGTAATCATTCAGGTGAGCTATTTTAAATATACTAAAAAGCGGTTTGGAGAGGGAAAAAGGGTATTTTTGATGTCCCCTTTACACCACCACTATCAGAAAAAAGGATACCATGAAGCTAAAATCGTAACCCGATTCTGGATTATTGGAATTTTATTGGCCATCATTACGATCATTACTTTAAAACTTCGATAATGGAAAAGCAAAGGATAGTCGTTTTAGGGGCCGGTGAAAGTGGTGTGGGTGCAGCAATGTTAGCGCAGAAACAAGGATTTGAAGTTTTTGTATCTGATTTTGGTGCTATTCCTTCGCAGTATAAAGAACGTTTGCAAGAACTGAATATCGCCTTCGAAGAAAAGCAGCATACTGCTGAATTGATTTTGAATGCGACAGAAGTGGTGAAGAGCCCTGGGATTCCGGAAAAAGCACCTATGATCAAAGCGCTGAAAGCAAAAGGCATTTCAGTGATTTCGGAGATTGAGTTTGCGAAAAGATATACCAAGGCAAAAACGATCTGTATCACCGGGTCAAATGGTAAAACAACGACTTCCCTGTTGACCTACCATATTTTGAAGAATGCAGGCTTGAATGTTGCCCTTGCAGGAAATATTGGAAATAGCTTTGCTGCATTAGTAGCAACAGCTGATTTTGACTATTACGTATTGGAAATTTCCAGCTTTATGTTGGACGATATGTATGATTTCAGAGCTGATATCTCCATTTTATTGAACATTACGCCGGATCATTTGGATCGGTACGACTATAAACTGAGTAATTATGCAGCCTCGAAATTGCGTATCACTCAAAATCAGCAGAGTGATGATGTTTTCATTTATTGTGCTGATGACGACGAGACTTTGAAAGCAATGAAGTCTGTCAAAATCAATTCAGGAATGGTGGCTTTCTCTATCCGTAAGGAGATTGAAAATGGCGCCTACCTGGAAGGCAATAACATACACATCAACATTAACTTAAAAGAGGAATTAACCATGTCGATCACAGAATTAGCCTTGCAAGGCAAGCATAATGTTTATAATTCTATGGCTGCGGGCATAGTTGCGAAAATATTGGATATTAAAAATTCCGTGATTCGTGAGAGCATGAGTGATTTCAAAAATGTAGAACATCGCCTGGAACATGTGGGTAAAATCTCCGGCGTGGAGTATATCAACGATTCTAAAGCGACTAATGTGAACTCTACCTGGTATGCACTTGAAAGTGTTAATCCTGGGGTGATCCTGATTATGGGTGGGGTAGATAAAGGCAATGACTACAGTATGCTGAAGGACCTGGTTCGTGAGAAAGTTAGGGCGATTGTATGCTTAGGGAAAGACAACAAAAGAATCCATGAGGCTTTTGAAGATGATGTGGAAGTGATCGTGAATACGTTTTCTGCAAATGAAGCAGTTCAGGTGGCTTACCATCTGGCAAATAAAGGAAATACGGTGCTGTTATCACCGGCCTGCGCAAGTTTTGACCTGTTCAAAAATTACGAAGACCGTGGCAATCAGTTTAAAATGGCTGTGAAGGAACTATAAGTTATGATCGCAATTAATCAGATTTTAGATAAGACAAAAGGAGATCGCTGGATATGGCTGATCATTATCCTGTTGTCGCTGATCTCTATACTTACCGTGTATAGTGCGACGGGAACGTATGCCTATAAAGTCAATAAAACGGTTGAAAAGGTATTGTTGACGAAACACTTGATCTTCGTGATCATGGGTATAGGGATGATCTATATTGCGCATTTGCTGGACTATAAATATTATGCAGGGATCTCTAAAATCTTAATGATCATCACCATTCCACTGTTGTTTTATACTGCAGTGTTTGGAGCGAATATCAATGAGGCTTCCCGTTGGGTGAAGATTCCAGTGATTGGATTGACTTTCCAGACTTCCGATTTAGCGAAACTAGCCTTGATTACCTTTTTGGCGAGGATGCTGACGAAGAAGCAGGAGAATATTAAAGATGTAAAAGAAGCTTTTGTCCCGATTATGGGATCGGTTTGTGTGGTTTTTGCACTGATTGCATGGGCGAATTTATCGACAGCAATTATGTTGTTTGGCGTGAGTATCTTATTGCTGATTATCGGCAGGATCTCCATCAAGCAGATTTCAATAGTTTGTGCCGGTGGTGCAGTATTGCTATTGTTTATCGTGTTTTTAGGACCAAGGGCTGGAACGTATAAATCAAGGGTAAACTCCTTTTTGCACCCGGAGATGCAGAATTCTGATAAAACTTATCAAGCGGATCAATCGAAAATCGCGCTGGCAACAGGTGGTGTTTTTGGAAAAGGTCCGGGAAATAGTACGCAAAGGAACTTTTTACCGCACCCGTATTCGGATTTTATCTTCGCAATTATCGTGGAGGAATATGGTTTGTTAGGGGCGATGACAGTAATTGTGTTGTACCTGGTACTACTGTACCGATGTGTGCGGATTGTGACGCAGAGTCCCAAGGCCTTCGGGGCTTTACTGGCCGCGGGTTTGAGCTTTAGCTTAACGATACAGGCTTTTGCAAATATGGCCGTAGCCGTAGGTTTAGGTCCGGTTACCGGGGTGCCTTTACCATTGGTAAGTATGGGTGGTACTTCCATGATTTTCACCAGTATTGCCTTTGGAATTATCCTGAGTGTGAGCAGGGACGTAGAAGAGAATAGTAATAAAAAAGTAGTTGTAGGTGAGATCCCTGCAATAGATTAAAGAAGATGAAGAGAGCAACGAGAATAATTATTTCAGGTGGCGGTACTGGCGGACATATTTTTCCGGCCATATCGATAGCGAATGCTTTAAAACGCATGGAGCCGGGCTGTGAGATTTTATTTGTCGGCGCAACAGGCAGAATGGAAATGGAAAAAGTTCCTGCTGCCGGATATAAGATCATTGGTTTAAACATCAGCGGTTTCCAGAGAGGCTCGATCGTTAAAAATTTAAGTTTGCCATTTAAAATGCTTGGAAGCATGCGTAAAGCCTTGCAGTTAATTGCTGATTTTAAACCTGATGTAGTGGTTGGTGTGGGTGGCTATGCTTCCGGACCGATCTTATTTGCTGCATCACTAAAAAATATCCCTTACCTGATTCAGGAGCAAAACTCCTATGCCGGGGTAACCAATAAATGGTTAGGGAAAAAGGCTTCGAAAGTATGTGTGGCTTTTGATGATATGGATCAGTTTTTCCCTGCAGAGCATATCCTGAAAACAGGAAATCCGGTAAGGAAAGATGTGGTAGACATTGCACAGAAACATCACGCAGGTGCGGAATTGTTGAAACTGGATCCTTTAAAGAAAACCATTCTGGTAACAGGTGGGAGCTTAGGTGCAGGTACTTTAAACAAGAGCATTGAAAAGCATTTACAAGATTTAATTGCTGAGGATGTTCAGGTAATCTGGCAGACGGGTAAATATTATTATAAAGGAATTGTGGAGCGTTTAGGTTTGGATTACCATCCGAATGTATGTATTCTGGAGTTTCTGAATAAGATGGATATGGCTTATGCTGCTGCGGATGTAATTATTTCCAGAGCAGGTGCAGGCACAATTGCCGAGCTGTGTTTGATTAAAAAGCCGGTGATCCTGGTGCCTTCGCCAAATGTGGCAGAAGACCACCAGACAAAAAATGCAATGGCTTTGGTGAAACACCAGGCTGCACTTTTAATTGCCGATCGTTCTGCAGAAGATACCCTGGTATCAGAAGCATTGAGGTTGTTGAAAGATAAGGATCGCTGTAAAGTGCTTTCCGAAAATATAGGAAAAATGGCTTTGCCTGATGCGGATAACATCATTGCAGAAGAGGTGTTAATTTTAGCAGGGAAAGGAGGTCTAAGTGAAGTTAGATAAGATTAAGAGGATTTATTTTGTTGGCATTGGTGGGATTGGAATGAGTGCCCTTGCGCGTTACTTCAAAAACAGAGGTTGCGAGGTTTGTGGGTATGATAAGACCAGTACTAACCTGACAAAAGCTTTGGAAGACGAAGGGATTGCGATCTCTTATGTGGATGAAGTATTTTCTTTGCCAGTAGAATTTTTGACAAATGATGAATATACGTTGGTGGTGTATACCCCAGCGATTCCTAAGCATAGTGCCTTGTTGAATTATTTTCAGGAGCAGGGTTTTGTATTGAAGAAACGTTCGGAGGTTTTGGGAATCATTAGCGAAGGGCAGTTTTGTATTGCCGTTGCTGGAACCCATGGTAAGACCACTACTTCTTCGATCATTGCACATGTGCTGACGGACACCGGTTTTGGCTGTACTGCATTTTTAGGTGGTATTGCGAGTAATTACAACAGTAACTTTTTATTAGGTACCAACCATGTTGTAGTGGTGGAGGCCGATGAATATGACCGTTCTTTCCTGACTTTACATCCGGATTTAGCCGTGATCACTTCTATGGACGCGGATCATTTAGACATCTATGGTGATGCAAGTCAGCTGGAAGAGTCTTTTCGCTTGTTTGCCGGACAATTGAAGCCGGAAGGGACCTTGTTTGTCAAAGCAGGTTTGCCTTTAGAAGGAGGCCTTAGTTACAGCGTAGGGATGGCTTCTTCGATCAAAGGAGAAAACATTCGTGTTGCCGGATCTAAGTTTGTTTTTGACTATGTAGATGGGGAGGTTAAGATTGCAGATGTGCAATTGATGTTGCCTGGAAAACACAACGTTGAAAATGCAGTTGCAGCAATGGCAGTGGCCTTAAAGCTGGGCATTGATGCGGATAAAATAAAGGGCGCTATTGCCAGTTTTAAAGGAGTAAAAAGAAGATTTGAATACATAGTTGATACGAATAATCATATTTATATTGACGATTATGCACATCATCCAGAAGAATTAAAAGCTTGTTTTCATGCGGTGAGACAGCTGTATCCGGATAAGAAAATGACGGTGATTTTTCAGCCTCATTTGTTCAGTCGCACACGCGATTTTGCAGATGGATTTGCAGAAGTTTTGAGTACGGTAGATGACTTGATTTTATTGGAAATTTACCCTGCAAGAGAGCTGCCGATTGAAGGTGTGGACTCCTCGTTTTTGCTGAATAAAATCAGCCTTGGAACTAAGCAGATTTGCGCGAAAGACCTTGTGCTGGAGTTGATTAAAGATAAAAACCCAGAGCTGCTGATTACCGTTGGTGCTGGGGATATTGATACATTAATACAACCATTAAAAACTAATTTCACTAATGTTTAAAGACATCAATTGGAAATTTGTATTCAGGTGCTTTGCATGGGTTTTTTGCCTGTGTGGAGTGGTTGTGCTGATGAGTTTCATCAGCATGAAAAAGGATACGGTGACCATTACGAATGTCAAAATATTAATTCCTGGTGCGGATAATTTCATCGAGCGTGAAGAGATTGATGCGGTTTTAAAGCATAGCCAGGGCACTTTAATTGGTCGGAAGTTGGAAGATATCAACCTTCAGGCGATTGAGAAGAAGATCATTTCTAATCCATACATTGCCCGTGCCATTGTGTATGCGGATATGGATGGAGTGATCCACATTGAAATTACGCAGCGTCAGCCTATTTTAAGGGTGATTAATGCTGGTGGACAGGACTATTACATTGACCGAGACGGTTTGAAAATGCCGGTTTCTCCGAACTTTACTGCCAATGTTTTGGTGGCCAATGGAAACATCATGGAGCGTTTTAGCGGCCGGGTGGATACTTTAATCACCAAATTGGCAGCAGATTTGTATGAGACCGCATTGTTCATCAAAAGAGATACTTTGTGGGATGCACAAATCGAACAATTGTTCGTAGATGATAAGATGGATATTGAGTTGATCCCAAGAGTAGGTAACCAGCGCATCTTGCTGGGTTCTGCTGATTCCTTGCAGGTGAAAATGAGAAACCTTCTGGCGTTTTATAAGCAAGCCATGCCTAAAGTGGGATGGGATACCTATAAAACGATCAATATTAAATATACGAATCAGGTGGTTTGTGAAAAGAATAAGCCTGATTCGCAAATAGTAAATGGTGTGAAGCGGCCTGTGATTTCAGACACGGCAAAAGCGAATAGAGGTGTTGTTAGCAAATTGGTATTGCAGCAGATTGCAATGGAGATGAAAAACGATGCTGATGATCCTGATGTTCCGGATGGAAGCGTAGCCGTACAGCCAGCTAAGCCTCCGACAGTAAAGCCGGTTGTTAAAGCAGCTGCAGTGAAGAAGGCAGAAATTAAAAAGCCAGTAGCTAAGAAGCCGGAGCCGAAGAAGAAGACGGAACTGAAGCAGCCAGTTAAGACGACGGTAAAAGCTCCGGTTAAAAAGACGGAAAGCAAGCCAAAGCCGGCAGCAGTAAAACCTCCGGTCAAGAAGGCTGAAGCGAAAAAGCCAGTTGCGACTGCGGTTAAAAAGACGGCAACAACTACAGAGAAAAAAACAACTGCTAAGAAACCGGCAACGGCAGCAGAAAAGAGATAAAATACAGATACCAGAAAAACAACAAGAATATAACTCAGCAAATCGATATAGTTATGGGCAAAGAAAAATCTATCGTGCAGTCTCCAATCGTAGTAGGATTGGATATTGGTACTACAAAAATTTGCGTGATCGTTGGTCGGCGCACTCAGCATAAAAAAATAGAGGTATTGGGCATTGGAAAAGCGGAATCATCAGGGGTAACCCGTGGTGTGGTTTCGAACATCCAAAAAACAGTTCAGGGAATCGCACAGGCAGTGGAAGTTGCCAGCGGTCAATCGAATGTAGAAATCCGCGTGGTGAACGTTGGTATCGCTGGTCAGCATATCAAGAGTTTGCAGCACCGTGGGATTTTGACCAGGAGAGAGCTGAACAATGAAATTGGTAAGAAGGATATAGACAAATTAATCGACGATATGTTCAAACTGGTAATGCCCCCAGGAGAAGAAATCATCCATGTCTTGCCTCAGGAATTTACTATCGATAATGAGCCCGGCGTAAAAGACCCGATCGGAATGGCAGGAGTGCGTTTAGAAGCGAACTTCCACATCATTTCCGGACAGGTAACTGCGGTTAAAAATATCATGAGGTGCGTAACCAATGCCGGGTTGCAAACTCAGGAATTAATATTAGAGCCTCTTGCTTCTTCAGAGTCGGTGTTGAGCGACGAAGAGAAGGAAGCTGGTATTGCTTTAGTGGATATTGGTGGTGGTACGACCGATATTGCTATTTTTCATGAAGGCATCATCCGCCATACAGCAGTTATCCCATTTGGTGGTAACAGCGTAACGGAAGATATTCGTGAGGGATGTTCTGTGATGAGAAACCAGGCTGAATTGTTGAAGACCCGTTTCGGTTCTGCCCTGGCTGAAGAGAACAAAGAAAATGAGATCATTTGTGTTCCCGGACTTCGTGGAAGAGAGCCAAAAGAGATTTCTGTGAAAAACTTAGCTTATGTGATCCAGGCCCGTATGGAAGAAATCATTGAGCATGTTTATTATGAGATTAAGTCGTCTGGATATGAGAAAAAACTAATCGGTGGTGTAGTCATCACTGGTGGTGGTGCTTTGCTGAAACACCTTTCTCAACTGGTAGAATATGTAACTGGTTTGGATTGCCGCGTTGGTTATCCGAATGAGCATTTGTCGAAATATGAAGACATGCCAAAGACGATTTATGACGATTTGAAAAGCCCGATGTATGCAACCAGTGTTGGTTTGCTGATCAAAGGAATTCAAAAAGCAGAGGAGTTAATTGAAGAAATGAAACAACCAGGTGTTTATGTTGAAAAGCCGAAAGATCCTAAAGACAAAAACAAGAATTCTGGTGGTGGACTCTTCGATAAGCTTTTAGCGAAGGCTAAAGACTTTGTAAAAGACGATATGAACGTAAGCGACGAAGATTATATTAAATCATAAATACTTATCCACAATTAGCGATTTTTCCACATTCCAAACAGATTAATAAAAGCCCTGTTAAATTTTGGTATTATTACGTTGGTAGATGAACAGGAAAAACGAATTTTTAAACAACTGATTCATAAAGATATGCAGTTCGAAATGTTAAAAGATAAGTCATCAATCATCAAGGTAATTGGTGTTGGTGGCGGTGGTGGTAATGCGGTAAACCATATGTACCGTCAGGGAATTACAGGTGTAGACTTTATTATTTGTAATACAGATGCGCAAGCATTGGAGTTTAGTCCGATCCCTAACAAGGTACAATTGGGTGCTAGCTTAACAGAGGGAATGGGTGCAGGCTCAATCCCGGAGGTAGGAAAGAACTCAGCTATAGAGAATATAGATGACATCAAACAAATGCTGGGAAGCACCACAAAGATGTTGTTTATCACTGCCGGAATGGGTGGTGGTACCGGAACAGGCGCAAGCCCGATCATTGCTAAAGCCGCGAAAGAATTGGATATATTGACCGTTGCGATCGTGACTACGCCATTTGCCTTTGAAGGTAAAAGACGTAAGATGCAAGCCAATGATGGTCTGGATGAACTGAAGAAATATGTAGACTCTTACCTGGTTATCTCGAACGACAGGTTAAGGGAGATCTTTGGTAACCTGACTTTAGGTTCTGCTTTTGCACAGGCAGATGATATCTTAACTACCGCAGCTAAAGGAATTGCAGAGATCATTACAGTACCTGGATACATCAACGTGGATTTTAAGGATGTGCGTACGGTGATGAAGGACAGTGGGGTTTCGATCATGGGTAGTTTTGCTTGTGATGGTGAGAACAGAGCATTAAATGCAGTGGAAGGTGCTTTAGCTTCTCCATTGTTAAAAGATAACGAGATTGAAGGCGCCAGATATATTTTATTAAATATCAGTTCAGGATTACGTGAAGTAACGATGGATGAGGTGACGATTATCACGGACTATATTCAGGATAAAGCAGGACTTTCTGCGGACCTGATTTGGGGTAACTGTATTGATGAGAACCTGGAGGACAAATTATCGGTAACGATTATTGCGACAGGATTCCAGACTACGGAACAACGTGATGAAGAAAAAAAAAATGTAAGAAAAGTTTCTTTGCTTACGCCTGAGGAAGCACCATTGGTGAAACCGGTAGAGGCAGTGAATTCTTTTATTGCACCAAGACCAGAAGCATATTCAAATGAGCCAGTTATGAAATCTAAAGAAGAGATCAAGCAATCTGATCTTTTTGGTGATTTATACGGCAACAATAAAAGAGGCTATCAGGAGCCGGATAACAATGGTATTGTCAGACATACTTTAGTAGAAGAAGAGGCACCAGTTGCAGAGACACAAAATGATCCTTCATTTGAGTTTGAGGTAAAGGTAGCGGAAACTGATTTTACTTTTGAAAAACCAGAATCTGTATTCCATAACAATGTAGAGCCTCAACGTCAGGAAATCGCAGAAGCAGGAGCAGATGACGATAAGAATGATGATTCTATTGAAGATCAGTTGAAAAAATCTAAAGAAAGGATTTTGAGATTGAAAGACCTGAGCATGAAACTAAGAACCAGCAATGGTTTACAGGAACTGGAAAACGAGCCTGCTTATAAACGTAAGCAAATGCAGTTGGAGCAAGTTCAGCATTCTTCAGAGTCTCAGGTTTCGAGATTTACATTGAGTAATGATGAGGAAGGATCAACAGAGATCAGACCTAACAACTCATTTTTACATGATAACGTTGATTAGTCAGTCGGTTTAAATATTTAAAAAGCCTTAGCAATTTTCTTGTTAAGGCTTTTTTGGCATAATAATCGTGTGGCGAGGGCTAGCGGTTTAAAGCGCAGCCAGGTAAAATTGCTATTGAAGCAGATTAACCTTAAATTTGCAAAAAAATAAGATACATCACATTTAAATAAATACACATTGGATATTTTTGATAAAGTAGCAAAACGCATGGGACCGATTGGTCAGCACCAGAAATGGTCACATGGATATTTCTCTTTTCCTAAATTAGAGGGGGATATCGCACCTCACATGAATTTTCGTGGCAAAGAGCATTTAGTTTGGAGTTTAAACAACTATTTGGGTTTAGCTAATCACCCTGAAGTTAGGGAAGCGGATAAGCAGGGTGCGACTGATTTTGGTATGGCCTACCCGATGGGTGCAAGAATGATGTCTGGTAATTCTAAGTACCATGAGCAAATGGAGCATGAATTGGCAGAATTTGTAGGGAAAGAAGATGCGTTCTTATTGAACTTCGGTTACCAGGGTATGGTGTCTATCATCGATTGTTTAGTAGACAGAAATGACGTGATCGTTTACGATGCGGAATCTCATGCTTGTATTATCGATGGTTTACGTTTACATATGGGTAAACGTTTTGTTTACCAACACAATGATATTGAAAGTGCGCGTAAGCAATTGGAACGTGCTACTAAACTGACTGAACAGTCGGGTGGTGGTATTCTTTTGATTACTGAAGGTGTTTTCGGTATGTCAGGTGCGCAAGGTAAATTAAAGGAATTGATTGAATTGAAAAAAGAATTCAATTTCCGTTTATTGATCGACGATGCGCATGGTTTTGGTACAATGGGCCCAACAGGTGCAGGTACACATGAAGAACAAGGTTGTATTGATGGCGTAGATGTGTACTTCGGTACTTTCGCAAAATCAATGGCAGGTATTGGTGCTTTCGTTGCTTCTACACAGGAATTAACTAACTATTTCCGTTACAATATGCGTTCGCAGACTTTCGCGAAGGCTTTACCAATGCCAATGGTGATTGGTTTATTGAAGAGATTAGAGTTGTTGAAAAACAATCCGGAGTTAAGAGAGCGTCTTTGGTTGATCGCAACCAGCCTTCAAAAGGGCTTAAGAGAGCGCGGTTTTGATTTGGGTATTACCAATACAATGGTGACACCAGTGTTCTTAAAAGGCGAGTTGTTAGAGGCTACTGCATTAACAATGGACTTACGTGAGAACTATGGTATCTTCTGTTCGATTGTGGTTTATCCGGTGATCCCTAAGGGACTTATTGAGCTAAGGTTGATTCCAACCGCTGTTCACACAATGGAAGACGTACAGCGTACTTTAGACGCTTTTAGCGAGGTGTCTGAGAAATTGAAAACAGGTTATTATAAAGAACATCAGTTCTCTATGGCGTAGTCTTTTCGGTAAGAATACGGTAAGATTTCAGGAAAGACTGCTTTTTTTAAGCAGTCTTTTTTTTGTGGCTAAAAATTAGTTTTCAAAAGCCCTTTATTTATTGTCTGAAAATCTTTTTTTTATAGAATAAACACCTTACTTTAGTAATAGAGTATCAATCAAACCATTAAAAACTAAAAAGGAGTAAATTAACGATGAAAAAATTTAATGAAGCAAAAGAACTTGTTGCTGCTTTAGAAGCAGATGCAGACAAATTCTACAACAAAGCTAATAGCGCCGCAGGAACACGTGTTCGTAAAGGTATGCAGGATCTTAAGAACTTAGCTCAAGCGATTCGTTTGGAAGTTCAGGAAACTAAAAACAAAGAGGCGAAGTAAGCTTTTTGATTCAAAAAAAAAGCGTCCAGGCAACCGGGACGCTTTTTTTTATGGAATAAGGTTTTGCTTTTAAGCTGTAATTCTGTTGGTTTCTGCGATAATCGCTTTGCGAAGGTCCTCAGTTACCTGTACCAATGGCAAACGCACATAGTCATCACATACGCCTAATTGTTTCAGGGCTGCTTTTACACCACCAGGGTTTCCTTCTGCGAAGATTAGTCTGGTGAACTCAATTAAGTTCAGGTGTAAAGGAGTTGCCGCTTTGAAATCACCGTTTAAGCACAATCTGATCATATCAGACAATTGCTTAGGTAAAGCGTTTCCTACTACGGAGATTACCCCAACAGCACCTAATGCGATCATTGGCATTGCTACCGGATCATCACCAGAGATCAACATGAAATCTGCTGGTTTATCACGCAGGATTTGGTTGAACTGATCGAAACTTCCAGACGCTTCTTTTGTTCCAATGATGTTTTTGAAATCATTAGCTAAGCGGCAAGTGGTTTCAGGGCTTACATTGCTACCCGTACGACCTGGTACATTGTATAAAAACACAGGCAATGCACTGGCTTCCGATACTGCTTTATAGTGTTGGTAAATGCCTTCCTGAGTTGGCTTATTATAATATGGACTGGCAGATAAAATGGCATCATAACCAGCTATTTCGAATTCTTTTATACTTTGAGCAAGTTCAGCTGTATCATTCCCTCCGATACCTGCTACCAGCGGTAAACGGCCATTGTTAATTTCAGCAGTAAATTCCCAGATCTTCTTCTTGTCGCTCTTATTCAGTGTTGATGCTTCTCCCGTTGTACCTAAAGATACCAGGTATTCTACTTTTCCTTCAACAAGGTGATTGATCAGGTTTTTAAGGCCTGCATAATCCACTGTTCCGTCTGCATTAAATGGGGTGACCAATGCCACACCCGTTCCGTGAAATTTGTTCATCTTTTTTATTTACTTCAATAACGCTAATAGGTCATCCTGTGAAATCAGGGGGACATTCAATTTATTTGCCTTTTCCAATTTAGAAGGTCCCATGTTATCACCCGCGACAAGGTAGTTGAGCTTTGCGGAAATTCCGCTCAGGATCTTACCACCATTGCTTTCTATTATCTCTTTGAGTTCTTCCCTACTGTAATTGTCAAAAACTCCCGAAATTACGAATGTTTTTCCAGTTAACTTGTCACTTTGCAGGGTAATTTCTTTTTCTACCACTTCAAACTGCAGTCCGTACGACTTTAACAGCTCAATTTGCTGTATATGTTCTGGTTTTGCGAAGTATTCTATGATACTTTCTGCGATTCTCTGGCCGATTTCATCTATTGCAGTGAGTTCTTCTACCGTTGCCGTCATTAACTTGTCGATGTTCCTGGTTCCGATAGCTAATTTACGTGCTACAGTTTCACCGACATATCTGATACCTAATCCGAAAAGCACCTTTTCAAAAGGCATTTGCTTAGAGTTTTCAATTCCTTTCAGCATGTTTTCAATGGAACGCTCTCCGAAACGGTCGAGGGTTTTCAGGTCTTCGGATCTTTCTTTCAGGGTATACAGGTCGCTGATGTGTGCAATCAGACCACGCTGGTAAAAGGTTTCGATGGTTTCGTCACCTAATCCGTCGATATTCATCGCCTTGCGGCCGATAAAATGCTGGATTTTACCTACAATTTGCGGCGGACAAGCTTCGTCATTCGGACAATAAAAGGCTACTTCTCCTTCTTTTCTGACCAATGGGGTGTTACATTCCGGGCATTCGGTCAGGTAATGTATTTTTAGGGCCCCCGGTTTACGTTTCTCCAGGTTTACATTGATGATTTTAGGAATGATCTCACCACCTTTCTCTACAAATACAGTATCTCCTTCATGAAGATCCAGTCTTTCGATCTCATTAGCATTGTGTAGGGTGGCTCTTTTTACCGTTGTTCCGGCCAGTTGAACTGGTTTTAAATTGGCAACCGGGGTTACCGCACCGGTTCTTCCTACCTGGTAACTTACTTTTTCCAGAATGGTTTCTACTTCCTGTGCTTTGTATTTATAAGAGATGGCCCAACGTGGAGATTTGGCGGTAAAGCCCAATTCCTGTTGTTGTGCATAGCTGTTTACTTTGATCACAATCCCATCAATATCATAAGAAAGCTTGAAACGCTTTTCTTCCCATTTGTGGACAAATGCCAATACATCATCGATGGTACTGCTTAGTTCCGTATGTTCACATACATTGAAACCCCATTCTTTTAAGCTTTGCAGGCTTTCCCAATGGGTTTTGAAATAGTTTTTATCGGTGTTAAGTGAATATAGGAAGCAGTCCAATGGTCGTCTGGCGACTTCTTTGGAATCCTGCATTTTAACGGTTCCTGCGGCAAAGTTTCTAGGGTTTGCATATTGTACCTCTCCAAGCTCTTCGCGTTCTCTGTTGAGGCGGTCGAAGGCTGCACGGTGCATAAATATCTCTCCTCTGATTTCAAACAGTGGAGGAACGCTTTCGTCTTTTAACTGATGGGGGATATTGCTAATGGTTTTGATATTGGTGGTTACATCATCGCCTTTGGTACCATCACCACGGGTAACTGCACGAACGAGTTTGTTATTTTCGTAGGTTAAGCTGATCGATAGTCCATCGAATTTAAGCTCACATACATATTGAAACTGATCTCCAATTGCTTTTCGAACACGTTCGTCGAAGTCGCGCAGGTCTTGTTCGTTATAGGTATTCCCTAAAGAAAGCATTGGCCAGCGGTGGTTGACAGTCTTGAAAGATTTAGTGATATCTCCGCCAACTTTCTGTGTAGGGGAGTTCGGGTCAGCGAATTCCGGATGTGCTTTTTCAAGCTGATCCAGTTCGGCTAGTTTCTTATCGAATTCGTAATCTGCAATGGTCGGCATGGCCAATACATAATAATTGTAACTATGCTGGTTAAGCTCCTTAACCAAGGCTTCCATTTTGTCTTTTATCTCCATAAGTGGCATAAGACAAAGATAGAAAAACTCAGATTATAAAGGGGGTAGAATAGCTTCTATGCGGTTAAAAATATCCAGGTATTCCGGTTCCAGTGTATCACGGTAAATGATAAGTTGTTCGGTCAGCATTTCTGTTTGTGCTTCGGTAAAAGGAGCCGACCAGATGCGCATACAGATTCTGTTGAGGGCATAAGAGATATTTTCTATCTTTTGATAGCTGAATAGGTAACGGCTAGTGATGAAGTTCTCCAGGAATTTAAGGAATACGCTGGTATCTGCTACACCACAGTTTTTCAGGAAGATTTCTATTGCTTTTTTATCTGATTTGATGAGTTGTTCGTAAAAGGTGTTGATGTTTACGGTGCCTTTTACGGTAAGAATGTGGTCTAGTACCAGTTCAATCCCAATATGAGCGAGGAAAAACGGTTTCACCGGACTGTTTTCACAGGCAGGTAAGATCAGTTGCTTTAAGGCATTGGTTTGTACTTTGAAGAAGTCTGAATTGTGGAAAACCCGGTCTACTTCCAAGTGTCTTTCCCAGCCTTTTAACAGGGATTGCTGGATGGGGTCCTGTAAAAACAGGTGTTTTTCTTTTAATGGATAGAGGTTACTTTCTTTCTGCGCGTTTTTGACCAGATCGGGCAAAATAACGCCTATGACCATGTTTTCGTCAGGGTTGCTTCGTTCAAAATAATAGTGGGAAAGAAAGTTCATGGCTTTAAAAGTAGCGATTTTTGTTTGGTTTTTGTCTTATATTTGCGGCAAACTAAGGAGATACATAATGACCAATTTCGTTGAAGAGTTACGCTGGAGAGGCATGTTGCAGGATATAATGCCTGGTACTGAAGAAAAATTAAATGAAGGAATGACATCGGGATATATAGGTTTCGATCCAACGGCAGATTCACTGCATGTGGGCCACCTGACTCAGATCATGACTTTGATTCATTTTCAACGTGCAGGACATAAACCTTATGCTTTGGTAGGCGGAGCAACCGGAATGGTTGGTGATCCTTCAGGTAAATCTGATGAGCGTAACCTGCAAACAGAGGATATGGTAGAGCATAACCTTGCGGGAATGAGAAAGCAACTTTCGAAATTCCTGAACTTTGAAGAAGCAGGAAACGGTGCAGTAATGGTGAACAATAATGATTGGTTTAAGGATATGAATCTTTTTACTTTTATCAGAGATGTTGGTAAGCACATTACGGTAAACTATATGATGGCAAAAGACAGTGTAAAGAGACGTCTTGAAGGTGATTCAGGATTGTCATTTACAGAGTTTTGCTACCAGTTGATTCAGGGTTTCGACTTTTACTACTTATGGAAACACCACAACTGTTTAATTCAGATGGGTGGATCTGATCAGTGGGGAAATATCGTGACTGGTACGGAATTGATCAGACGTAAAGATGCAGGAACTGCTTTTGCGGTAACTACAAAGTTGATTAAGAAAGCTGATGGTACTAAATTCGGGAAAACGGAAAGCGGTGCAGTTTGGTTAGCTCCAGAGAAAACTTCTCCATACAAATTCTACCAGTTCTGGTTGAATGCTTCTGATGATGATACTAAAAAATGGATCAGAATCTTCACGTTAAAAACACAGGAAGAAATCGAAGCTTTAGAAGTAGAGCATGATGCAGCACCTCATTTGCGCATCTTGCAGAAAGCATTGGCGGAAGATATCACGGTGAGAACGCATTCTGTAGAGGCTTTGGAAACTGCGATTAAAACTTCGGAGTTTTTATTCGGTAATGGTTCTTTAGAGTTCTTTAAGACTTTAAATGAAACTCAGGTATTGGAAATTTTTGAGGGTATTCCTCAGTTTGAAATTTCTAAAGAGGAGTTGATGTTGGGTATTGACGCGGCGACATTACTTGCTGAAAAATCGGCAGTATTTGCTTCTAAAGGTGAAGCTAAGAAATTGATTCAAGGTGGTGGTGTATCTGTAAACAGAGAGAAACTGAAAGATGCAGCAGAAGTAATTGGATCTGAACATCTTTTGAATGATCAGTTTATCATTGTGCAAAAAGGAAAGAAAAACTACTTCTTATTGCAGGTAAAATAAGGGTGTTATTATAAAATAAAGAATCCCGGTTTGATGAAAACCGGGATTTTTTTTGCTTTTTATTTTACTGAACGAGTAGATTGCATCCTCTGATATCTGCATTGTCAAAGCGGCCAAGGACTTCGAAAGAACCATCAGGGAATACGCGACCTAGGTCCTGGGTAGCGATGAAAGCGCAGGAATTGACATTTGAAAGATCAATGACATTAATGCCACCACTGCTTTTATTGCTGATTAGACTTAAAGGGTCGTTGGTGTCACGCAGGTAGATTTTCATCCAGGGTGGACAGTTAAAAACACCTTTTCCATTAGAATAAGCTTGTCCTAGCAATTCGGTCATGCCATATTCGCTATGGATATCGGCTACGCCAAAACCATCTTGTAGTAATTGGTGTAGTTCTTCACGTACCATTTCTTTTCTTTTTCCTTTCATACCACCAGTTTCCATGACTACGAGTTCCGGGAAATCGATTTGATATTTTTCGATAAAGTCGAGCAGGGCATAGGTCACGCCGATCAGGATGGTCTTTTGCTTGCTGGCTTGTAGTTGTGTTAGTTTTTGATGTAATTCTTCATGGTTGTGCAGGAAATAGCCACTATCGGGATGTTTACTGTCGCGGATTAAAGCATCTACCATATAGATCAGGGAAGATCCCTCACGTTCCAGATAGGATGGCAGTAAGGCCAGGAAACAAGTGTTTTCTATGGGACCATAAAACTGTTGAAAGGCCAGGTTAAAACTCTGGTCGTACACGGAAAGGTCTGTTACCAGGTGTTTACTTTGGGACATTCCGGTGGTACCGGAGCTACTAAAGGTAATTTCCGCCGGGGCTGTGCTGCTCAATACTTCATGTGTTTTGAAAAAGCCGATGGGTAAAAACGGAATGTCTTTTGAAGACTTTATTGCCTCTGGTTGCAGTCTCAGGTGCGACATATAGGCTTTATAGACCTTACAGTTTTCTGCCTGGTGTTTAAACACCTCCAGGCAGGTTTCTTCAAACTGTTCGTTATTGGAGATAGAAAATATTTGCTTGATTAAGTCCTTCACGCTGCAAAAGTACAAAGAAAGCTTTAGTTGGCGACCGGATTTTTACTGAGCAAGGCTTTTCTGAACTGGTAACCACAGAAACCACTTATGCCGGCTGCAAAAGCACCGAGGATGGCGGTTAAGGCTAGTACCAGATACCAGCTTTTTACACCGATCATTTCTGCCACCCTTACAGCCAGGATATGGTCATTAGGAATACTTTTGAAAAGTGCCATACCTGTCCAGAGTAGTAAGATGGCAAAGAAAGGGGCCCATAAAGATATTTTTGCAGTCTTGCCGATTAGTCCGCAGGTAGCAAAAGAGATCGGAATGATGATCCACCAGGGAAGCAGCAGTTGCAATAAGAAGGAAGCGATGAGTATGACTAGAAAAACCATGAGCTTATTTTTTGGTTATTTTTAAGGTAGAAATAATTTTGGCAGCAGGATCATTTGGGGCTTGCATGAAATAGAGGTCGTATAATTTACCACTTGACCAGGCATCAATCATGTTGTCGTAGAAGCGACTTCCAGGGTTTCCTGATTGTCCGCCCGGAAATACGCCATGTCCTTTTGGGTTTTTACCAAGTTCGATGACCATTCTCCAGGAAGGACCATTACTTTCGCTAAGGGCATTGATGGTCATCTTTCCACCGCCTGTCATCAGTACTTTAGAGCCGAAACCTGGGATTTTAGCGAGGTGTGGCACATTGCTATGTTTCACATTCGCCCATGCCCATTCCATGCTGATGGCGCCATATTTTTTTTCCAGGCTGTCGCATGCATATTTGAAAGCTTCGTTTACGGCATCATTTAAAGTTTCTTTTGCAGGGGTATTGATGTTGTCAAACCATTTGGAATTCGGTTCTTTTTGAATCAATTGAACGGTACGGTCTCTGGATGGGAATCGCATTGGAACAGAGTCCACAGTAAATTCATCGTTCCAGATGTTGGACATCATCCTTTTGGTCCATAGGTCGAATATGCTCGCGCCAACAGATTCCGCGCCATAATATTTGTTCCATTCGGAAGTAATTCTGAAGGCTTCTTGCTGTGTTGCATTCAGCTCCAGTTGCTTAATCTGGGGTAGGATATAGGGTAGGATATTCTGCGCATAGATGCTGTAGGAATCCGTTTGCATGAGCCTGATACTATCGGCAGTAGCATTTTTCATCACCGTAAGACGGTCATTGATTCTTTTACCACGTTCGTAAGGACTGAACTCCCAATTGATATAGTAGGGGTAGGTTTGATCGGTAGAGGATTGATTGGCAGAGCTGACAAAGTTTCTCGGCGGGTTTTTTACGGTTGGATTTTGCGATGCAGGAATCCAGCCTTGCCAGTCGTTTTTAGGGTCGGTACCATCCAGAATAAATTTACCCTGATCTTTCCATTTTAGGGGGAATTTACCATTTGCGGTGATGGAGATGTCATTATCCGCGGAAGCGAAAACAAAGTTCTGTGCCGGCGCGGTATAATAAGTCAGGGCATTGCGGTAATCGTTATAGTTTTTACCTCTGTTTAAAAGGTAAAAGGTTCTGAGTTCGTTAGATTTTTCATGAGCGATCCAGCGTAAAGCATTTCCGATTGGTACGTTTGCTGCTTTCGAGAAATCTTTAGGCTTTTGCAGATATACTACAGGGCCATGGTGGGTATAGAATACCGTATCAACTTCTGTCTTTTCTCCAAGGATTTTGATCTGTTCCAGATGGGTAATGGTATTGTTCCATTTGTTGTTGTACCAATAGCTTTTATGGGTATTGTCTTTGAATTTGATTTGGTAGAAATCGAGTACATCTGCGGCTACATTGGTTACTCCCCAGGCAATATTTTGATTGAATCCGATGACAATTCCAGGTGCCCCTGGAAGGGACACACCATAGGCATTTAAGCCGGGCGCATGGAGTTGGATCTGGTACCAAATGGAAGGTAGCGTAAGGTCCAGGTGGGGATCATTGGCAAGAATGGGAGATCCGGAAAGTGTTTTTGCACCAGATAATGCCCAGTTGTTGCTACCGATTCCTTCTATTTTCTCCTGTGTTTTGATGTTAGCGGTATTCATTTCCGTAAATGCAGCAGGAGGAGTAGGGATCGGTAATGGTTTGAAATCCCATTTGGTTCCTACAGGAATGATCGGATCTTCTTTGAAGGGATAATCAGGAAATAAGTCTTTTACCACATCGGTACCTAGTTTCCTTCTGATATTGGTCATGTAAAACTCGTCGGAACCCATGGCCAGTACTGCTGACATTTGTTTTAACAATAACGCACATTTCAGTGGTGTCCAGTCTTCAGGTTTAAAGTCCAGTATTTTGTATTCCAAAGGAAGCGTTGAAGCATTAAGGCTGTGGATATAGGCATTGATTCCGGCGGTATAAGCGAGGACCATTTCTTTTGATTTTGGGTCTGCCATCATGCCTTCCATAGATTTTTCTGCGCCGTATACCATGCCCATTCGGCGTTGGTATCGATCTAATTCTATGGCTTTTTTGCCGACTACTTCAGATAAGCGTCCTGCAGCATAACGTGTTTGGAAATCCATTTGCCATAAACGATGCATGGCGGTTACATATCCCTGTGCATAATACACATCATGGTCGTTTTGTGCGAAGATGTGAGGGATCATACGATCGTCAAACGCAATATCTACATTTTGTAGGGTTCCTTTTAAGGCCAGGCTTGTTGTTGGATTGACCGTGTTTTTCTCAGCATTTTGCCAGAATCCGGTAAAGGGATTGAGGAATTTAAGCAATGGAGGAGTATTGCCAAACTTGGTATTCAAGGCATACGCGAGTAGTATGGGAATAATCACGCAAACCAAGGCTTTTAATTTATTCATCATGATTGAATTAAATGTACGGCTTTATGTTGTCAATAAAAGGAAATAGATTTTTTATGCTTTTGCAATTTAACATAAAACTTAATTCATTTGAAATGAAAATTAGATTTCGTCAATTAAATTGTTAACAAAATACAGTTTGGATAATTAAAAAATTGTATTAATTTTAAGATAAATTAACCAACTATAAATTCTCGATAGTATGAGCAAAACTTCTACAAGAACGATCCTCACGTTTTTATTGCTGTGTATGACTGCCGTATTTGCACAGGCACAAAATGTGATCATTAGTGGAACAATTACGGATAAAACCACTAAGGAACCAATACCAGGTGTTGGGATTACCGTTAAAGGCACCACTTCCGGCACAGCGACAGACATTAATGGAAAGTACAATTTCAGCACTTCACAAAAAGCTCCATTTATTCTTGTCATTTCTTATGTAGGTTATGCGCCTATAGAAAAACAAGTCACAGGCAATACCTCCGGCCTGGATGCTGCATTGGAACAGATCGGGATTTTAGGACAAGAGGTGGTAATTTCTGCTTCCAGAACTCCTGAGCGGATTTTGGAATCTCCGGTTTCTATTGAAAGGATGGGAGCTAGTGCCATTAAAGAAGTCGCGGCACCATCATTCTATGATGCTTTGATGAATTTGAAAGGGGTGGAGATGAGTACACAGAGTTTGACTTTCAAATCGATCAATACGAGAGGTTTTAACTCCAATGGAAACACACGTTTCAACCAGTATGTGGATGGAATGGATAACCAGGCTCCTGGTTTGAACTTTTCTGTTGGTAATATCGTTGGGATCAACGATCTTGATGTAGACAACGTAGAGTTGTTGCCTGGTGCTTCTTCTGCATTATATGGTGCAGGTGGGATCAGTGGAACGATGTTGATCAGCTCAAAAAACCCTTATGATTATCAGGGTGCAAGTTTTCAATTTAAAAGTGGAATCAACCATGTGAATGATGAGACTTCTAAAGTGGAGCCTTTCAATCAGCTGGATGTTCGTTTGGCAAAAGCATGGAACAATAAATTGGCTGTTAAAGGAAGTTTCTCTTTCCTTCAGGCACAGGATTGGCATGCGAATAATTACAGCGATTTTGACCGTGCTGCACGTAAATTTAAAGAAGGAACAAGAGCCTCAGATCCTAACTACGACGGGATTAACGTTTATGGTGATGAGGTGAGTCAGAATATGAGAAACGTGGCTCAGGCGGCGGTAAATGCAGGAACTTCTGGATTTGTACAACAAGCTTTGGGCTTACCAGCTCCTCCAACTGCTGCTCAGATTGCAGGATTTAAGTCTAATCCGAATGGCTTAGCCGCTTTAAATAATTTTCTAAGCACTGACCCAAGGTTCAGACCTTTTACAGCGGGATTGGCGAATAAGGCTTTACTTCCGGATCAGGCGGTTTCCAGAACAGGTTATGAGGAACAGAATCTGGTAGATTATAAAACTCAGTCCTTGAAAGCTTCCGGTGCTGTGCATTACCGTTTCACACCAACAATCGAAGCGATTGCACAGGCGAATTGGGGAACAGGAACATCGGTTTATACCGGATCTGACCGTTACTCACTACGTAATTTCAGCATTGGACAGTACAAACTGGAATTAAAAGGACAGGATTTCTTCTTAAAAGGATATACCACTCAGGAGCGTTCCGGAGATTCTTATATTTCTTCTATTTTGGGCAGTTATATCAATGAGACTTCTAAAAGTTCTACGAGCTGGTTCCCGGAATATGTAGGGAATTTTGTAGGTGCAAAAGCATTGGGTAGAACAGATGAGCAAGCACATGCTGCGGCAAGAGCTGTTGCTGATCAAGGAAGATTTCAACCTGGATCTGCTCAGTTTGAAGCTGCAAAAGATAAGATCATGAATACGACTATTGCCAGTACAGACTTTAAGAAAGGTGTGTATGGTGCAAAATTCGATGATAAAACCAATTTATACCACTATGAGGGTATGTACAATTTCTCTAATGCTTTGAATAATGTGGTAGAATTACAAGTAGGTACTTCTTATCGTATGTATCAATTGAGATCTGGTGGTACTATCTTTGATGATTTTAACAAAGGAATTGACATCAATGAATATGGTGCTTTTGCGCAAATTGGTAAGAAATTCTTCAATGAAAAGGTGAAATTAACCTTTTCAGGACGTTATGATAAAAGCTCTAATTTTGATGGCAGGTTTACGCCAAGGATAACAGGTGTATTTACTGTTGCGCCAAATAACAACATCCGCGTATCTTATCAAACAGGCTATCGTAACCCAACTACTCAGAATCAGTACATAGATTTATCAGTGGGTGGTGGTTCTCAGCGACTGATTGGTGGTTTACCAGGGAGCTTAGAGAAGTATAGCCTATTGACTAATAAGCCTTATACTGATGTGAGTTACCGTGCATTTTTAGCATCTGCTTCGGCAGGTACACCAAATCCGGCATTGCTTCAGGCATATAACTTTGATGTTAAAGGTGTTCGTCCGGAAAGTGTGCAGTCGTATGAGTTAGGTTACAAAGGTTTATTGGGCCCTAAATTCATGATTGATGCTTATGCTTATTACAGCATTTACAAAGATTTCATTACTGCAGTAGATGTTTACCAAGGTAATGCAGATGGTTCTTTCACTAAATTCGGTGTTCCTGTGAATGCTAAAGGTGAAGTGAAAACTTATGGCGGTGCTTTAGGTTTGGATTATCTAATTGGCAAATACAATTTGAGTGGTAACGTTTCCTATAACAAACTGGATCGTCTTCCTCAGGATTATATCAATGATTTCAATACACCTGAGTTCCGTTATAACCTGGGATTTGGCAATAGAGAAATCATCAAAAATGTAGGTTTCAATGTGAACTGGCGTTGGCAGGGAGATTTCTACTGGAACTCTTCTTTTGCTTCTGGAGAAGTACCTGCGTTTAGCACGCTTGATGCACAGGTTAACCTGAAAATACCTTCTGTAAACTCTATGATTAAAATTGGTGGATCTAACGTGTTGAATAAATATTATTTCACTTCATATGGTAATCCATCTGTTGGAGCGCTTTATTATGTTTCATATGTATTCAATCCATAGTCTCTCTCTTTAATTTAAATTGTAGAAACCCCGGCAGGAATGTCGGGGTTTTTTATGCGCTAAGCTTTTAGCTACCAATATAAAAGAGCTGAAATAATCCTTTGGTTTTCCTGTAAATTTTAACAACCTTAGTTGTATAAAATACACCATCTATCTATCTGCTACTTTTAATAAAACGATTTTTATGGAAGAACTAAATGAACAAGGGAAAGAAATAAAAGGGGAGGACAAAGTTTCCGAAATTGTTGGAGAGACCATTCAACATTTAAATAATCCCGTTACCGATATAAAACCAATTGTAAAGAAATATTTGTCTGCGGTGCAGAAGGTGAAGAAAGATGGGAATAAGTTCTTTTTTTCTGATGGAGATGCCAGGGTAGAAGTGAGAGTAGTAAGCGATGAGATCATCAGGGTAAGGTTGGCACCACACGGTGTTTTTCTGGATGATTTCTCTTATGCTGTGCCTGTAGTGGATCAAAAGGTGACTACTTTTAAGATGACTGAGCTGGAGGACCATTATGCGATCTCCACAAATACGATCACCTGTAAGGTCGGAAAGGCTGATTTTAACATCTCTTTTGTAGAGAATCTGAACCAGATGGTGATGAGTACGGATGAAGCGCCGATGCATTGGGAGGAAAATGTGGAGTTCGGTGGCTATTATGTGTATGCGACGAAGAGATGTCATGCGGAAGAAAACTTCTTCGGCCTGGGGGATAAATCAGGTAATATGAACCTTCGTGGCCGTCATTTCCAGAATTGGAATACTGATGCTTATTCCTTTGGATGGGATCAGGATCCATTGTACCGTACCATTCCTTTTTATATTGGGGTACATCAGCAGGCGGCTTATGGTATTTTCTTTGACAATACCTTCCGTTCTTATTTTGACTTCGGAAAAGAAGACCAGCAGAAGACCAGTTTCTGGGCAGATGGCGGTGAATTACAATATTACTACATCCACGGTCCGCATATGATGGACGTGGTAAAAAGATATCAGACTTTAACAGGGACGCATCCTATGCCTCCTAAATGGGCCTTAGGCTATCACCAATGTAGGTGGAGTTATTATCCTGAAAAGAAGGTAAAAGAAATCGCCGATGGCTTCCGTTCCAGAAATATTCCTTGTGATGCTATTTATCTGGATATCGATTATATGGATGGCTACCGCTGTTTTACCTGGAATAAGAATTACTTCCCTGATCCTAAAAGAATGATCAAGGAATTGGCGAATGATGGCTTTAAGACGGTAGTGATGATTGATCCAGGAATTAAAGTGGATGATAATTACTGGGTTTTTAAAGAGGGTAAGGAGCATAATTACTTCTGTAGAAGGAGTGATGATTATTTCATGGAAGGTCATGTTTGGCCGGGGAGATGTCAGTTTCCGGATTTTACCAATCCTGCAGTAAGGGAATGGTGGGGGAATTTGTATAAGGAATTGGTGGATATTGGCGTAGCCGGTGTTTGGAACGATATGAATGAGCCCGCAGTATTTGGTGCAGGGACTTTCCCAAATGATGTGAGGCATAATTTTGATGGCTATAGAGGGTCGCACCGTAAGGCACATAATGTGTATGGAATGCAAATGGTGCGTTCTACTTACGATGGGTTGAAGAAATTGATGCGCAATAAGCGTCCATTTACCATTACCAGGGCCGGGTATTCAGGAATGCAGCGTTATGGTTGTGTATGGACTGGCGACAATGTAGCTACCTGGGAGCATTTAAAAATGGGCAATATCCAGTGTCAGCGGATGTCGGTTTCCGGCGTTCCTTTCTGTGGAACGGATATTGGCGGATTTAGCGGTGAACCGGATGCGGAATTGTTTACCCGCTGGATTCAGCTGGGTACTTTCTCTCCTTTCATGCGTGCGCACTCTGCTGGAGATACTGCCGAAAGGGAACCCTGGAGTTTTGGAGAACCTTATACGAGTATCAACAGGACTTTTATTGAATTGCGTTATCGTTTGATGCCTTACTTGTATTCTGTGTTCTGGGAACATCACCGTTATGGTTTTCCGATCTTAAGACCTTTGGTGATGATGGAGCAGGAAAATGTAGGCAACCATTACCGTCAGGATGAATTTACTTTTGGGGATAAGATATTGGTTTGTCCGGTATTGGAACAAGGGGCAACTTCCCGCATGGTGTATCTTCCTAAAGGGAAATGGTATAATTTCTGGACGCATGAGATTCTGACCGGTGAAAGTGAACACTTGATCCAGGCTGCTTTAGACCACATGCCTTTATTTGTACGTGCAGGTTCGGTGATCCCTGAATATCCAGTGATGCAATATGTAGGCGAGAAAAATATTGATGAGGTATTGCTCAATATTTACTACTCAGATTATGAGGTGAATTCCTTCTTCTACGAAGATCATGGGGATACTTTTGCCTATGAGCAGGATATTTACTCGGAGAAAAAGTTTAGTGTAAAGGGAGATCTTAAAAAGTTGACCATCGAGCAGAGTGTAGCCGGACTTTATACTCCGAACTATGAATTGTATGATTATACCGTGGTTGGCATTCCATTTAAAGTGAATAAGATCACTGTAGATGAAAAGGATGTAAAAGATTATTATATGGATGAACGTAATTGCTTGCGATTCAAGTCCAACAAGAATTTTATGGCAGTAAAGATATATGGTGAATAAGGCAAATTATTAAAATCATTTTCATGAGTGTACCAGTTAAGAGCAGTTCCGTTAATACAATTGATGATAAAGTAGTGCAGCAAGAGAGTAGTGTTTGGCTGCATAGTTTATTTACCGATTTTGATGTTTCTTTATTTGTGAGCGGAAAGCATTTCCGTTTATATGAAAAAATGGGCGTTCATCTGCTGCGGGTTAATGGTCGGGATGGCGCTTATTTTGCAGTTTGGGCACCAAATGCACAGCAGGTAAGTGTGGTTGGAAATTTCAACCAATGGAACGCTGTTGCTCATCCACTGAATAAAAGGTGGGATGCCTCCGGGATTTGGGAGGGTTTTATCCCTGACTTGAAAAATGGAGAGGTTTATAAATATGCGATTAAAGGCTTTGATGGGGTAGATATCCAGAAAGGAGATCCCTTTGCCAGGCACTGGGAACATCCTCCACGAACGGCTTCCGTGATTTGGGAAGCTGATTACCGTTGGAAAGACAAGAGCTGGTTAAAAAAGCGACCGAAGATCAATGCTTTGAACCAGCCTTTATCGGTGTACGAATTGCATTTAGGATCCTGGCAAAGGGATCCTGCAGAACCTCAGCGGGTGCTGACCTATAAAGAGATTGCGACTAGTCTGGTACCTTATATTCTGGATATGGGTTTTACGCATGTGGAGCTAATGCCGATCATGGAGTATCCTTATTTCCCCTCCTGGGGGTATCAGATTACCGGGTATTTTGCGGCCAGTTCCAGACATGGAACTCCGGAAGAATTGATGTACCTGGTTGATGAACTTCATAAAAACGATATCGGGGTCATCCTGGATTGGGTGCCTTCACATTTTCCTGGTGATGCTCATGGTCTTTATCACTTTGATGGCACGCATTTGTATGAGCATGCAGATATGAGAAAAGGTTTTCACCCGGATTGGAAGTCCTACATTTTTAATTATGATAGAAATGAGGTACGATCTTTTCTAATCAGCAATGCGGTATTTTGGATGGATAAGTTCCATGCAGATGGATTGCGGGTGGATGCAGTAGCTTCTATGTTGTATTTCAACTTTTCAAGAAAGGCAGAAGAGGCGGCAACGAATGAGTTTGGTGGACCTGAGAATCTAGGTGCCATTCAGTTTCTGAAAGATTTGAATGAGGCCGTTTATGGGAATTTTGAAGGGGTGCATACCATCGCAGAAGAAAGCAGTACTTATCCTGGAGTTACGCATCCGGTAAAGGATGGGGGATTGGGTTTTGGAATGAAATGGATGATGGGATGGATGAATGATACTTTGAAGTATTTCAAGAATGATCCGCTTAACCGGAGTTATCACCACCACCAGCTTACTTTTAGCGCGACTTATGCATTTACTGAGCGGTTTATGTTGCCTTTTTCTCATGATGAGGTGGTTCATGGGAAGTCTTCCATGATTTATAAGATGCCTGGTGATGAATGGCAGAAATTTGCCAACCTGCGCCTTTTGTATGCCTATATGTTTACGCAACCGGGAACAAAGCTCCTGTTTATGGGCAATGAATTTGCACAAACGCATGAGTGGGATTTTAAAAGTTCCCTGGATTGGCATTTGCTACAGCATGCCCCTCATTTAGGGATGCAGAAGACGGTTAGGGCACTGAACCATTTATACCGTAGCGAACCCGCGCTTTATGAACATAGTTTTTCTTATGAAGGTTTTGAATGGATCAATGCTGATGATGTGAATAATTCCGTTTATGTATACCTTAGGAAAGGACTGAAAGCGAAAGATACATTGATTGTAATCCTGAATATGACACCTGTTTTCCGAGAGGATTACCGCATTGGACTTCCTTTCAAAGCGAAATGGAGAGAGGTGTTTAATACGGATGAAAAGGAGTTTTTTGGCAGTGGGAAAGGAAATGAGGCTTTGCTTTTAGCGCCTGAATCTTTAGAGTGTCATGGTCGGGAGTATTCCATTCAATTGCAGTTGCCACCTTTAGGGGCGATTGTATTAAAGCAAGGGAAGTAAATAGGGGATAATAAAGAATAGCCTTCATTTTTGAAGGCTATTCTTGTTTTTAATCAGCAAGGTTTTACTGGGCTTTTGCTTAGCATTCCTTGTATTTAATCTTGTGACTGAAAGTTGTAAATTACCGTAGATGTTAATTTCTTTTTGTCTTTTAACCGTTCCAGGTTATCATGCAATGCGCTTTTGTCTTCTATGCCCGTACTATTCAATAGTGCTTGCTTATAAAATTCATTAGCCGCTTCCCATCTTTTATCCTGTTCTGCGTAAATTCCCATTTGCTCATAGATACAGCATTTGCAAACACCTTTAGTAGCTAGTGCCTGTGCGAAAATCTGCTCTGCTAACCTCGGCATTTCTAAGGTACTCAATAAGCGTAAATAGGGTAGGTAAGTATCCGGAAACTCCGGCTCTAACTCAATACATTTCTTGTAATAATATCCGGCAGTCTGGAAGTTTTTAAGTTTATCCTGATAGATATTTCCCAGGCTGCAGTATGCTCTCGCATATTCCGGGTCTGTTTGAATAATTGCATTTAGTAAATGAAGCGCTTTTGGCGGCTCTCCAAAGTTTAATTCTTCAAGAGCTTCCAAATACTTTTCTTCGGTGGTATATAAAATGTCCATAAGGAATCGTGTCGTTTTTAATCCGATAAGAAAAATTCGGGGTGGTATTAATTCATTGTTTTTGGTAATGGCTGAATATCAGCGAGGGATGGCTTTTAGATCCCTGATAAAAAAGGATATTCCATGCCGATCCGATGCAGGTTAGCCTTCGGGCTACTGCTTCTAAATGGGATATGTGGATATTTTAGCATGGCCTTTTTTTACAAAGATAAGGATATGTGTCTTAATATCAAAACGTTTGGTTTTTGTGGCCTTCTTACCTGTTTATTGGCCATAAATTATAAAATTCTTAGATTTAGAAACACAATTTTGAAACCAAACCTATTTTAAATGAATTTAACTGGTACAATTCCCGGGCAAAGTAACCGGATCGATGTCGTAGACGCTTTTAGAGGATTCGCTGTAATGGCCATCTTTTTAGTACATAATATTGAACATTTTATTTCGGGGATTTATCCTGATGCAGCCACGCAACCTAACTGGTTAAATACCTTGGATAAAGGCGTTTTTAGCTTTATTTTTTCTCTTTTTGCTGGTAAGGCTTATGCGATTTTTGCGTTGCTTTTCGGTTTTACATTCTCTCTTTTATTTGCTAAGCAGCAGGCCTTAGGGAAAGATTTCGGTTACCGTTTTTTATGGCGATTGTTGTTGTTGAGTTTGTTTGCATCTTTAAATGCCTTGTTTTTTCCGGGAGGAGACGTATTACTGCTTTATTGTATTGCAGGCATAGTGTTGTTTTTTGTTAGAAAAGTAGACAATAAGACGCTGTTGATATTGGCAATACTTTGTTTACTACAGCCAATTGAATGGTATCATTACACGAGAAGTGTATTTGATGCAGGATATACTTTACCTGTTAAGCAAGCCAATGCACTTTACGGAGAGATAGGAAAAGTGGTGGCCAGTGGTAACCTTTGGGAGTTTTTTATCGTTAACCTGACTACCGGTCAAAAGGCCAGTTTGTTATGGGCAATTGAAGGTGGTCGTTTCATGCAGACCATGGGTTTATTTATGTGCGGTTTATGGATTGGAAGGAAACAGCTTTTTCTGGATTCTAAAGAAAGCAGGAACTTTTGGCTGGTCGCTTTAATCATCTCTGCCATATTGTTTGCACCACTTTATGAGTTTAAAGTGATCATGATGGATAACAATAAGGATCTGATCAGTAAATCTACGGTAGGTGTGGTACTGGATATGTGGTCTAAGTTTGCATTTACAATCGTCCTGACGGCCTCATTTATGCTCTTGTATCAGAAACTTCAGTTTAAGAAGCTGACTTCCTCTTTGATTCCTTATGGACGAATGAGTTTAACCAATTATGTGAGTCAATCTATTTTGGGTGCTTTGATTTATTTTCCTTTCGGGCTTTCATTGGCTAAATCCTGTGGCATGGCTTTGAGCTTATTGATTGGGATTGTTGTTTTCTTAGTTCAGGTACAGTTTTGTAAATGGTGGCTGAGTAAATACAAACAAGGCCCTTTGGAAGGATTATGGGCTAGAGCAACCTGGTTAAAATAGCCAGGTTTAGTTAGGTCTGGTATAAAAATGAAATTATTAATCATGGAATTGTTACATTAGAAATAGATTTCAACCAACAAACCATTTTACCAAATGACCACCACCATTAAAGATAAAAGCGCCTGGGCTTATTTGCTCAGCGCACCTGTTGTTGTAGCCTCTCTTGGCTATTTCGTAGACATTTATGATTTACTTCTATTTGGCATTGTTCGGATTCCCAGCTTAACAGAGCTTGGCCTTGATGAGGCAGCCCGTTCTGTAGAGGGGGCGAGTATTATCAATTGGCAGATGACCGGATTATTGCTTGGAGGTATTCTATGGGGTGTTCTGGGAGATAAAAAGGGAAGGCTTTCGGTTCTTTTCGGTTCCATTATTACTTATTCCATTGCAAATTTTGCCTGTGGATTTGTGCAGGATGTATTTGTGTACAAGATCCTTCGGTTTATTGCTGGAATAGGTCTGGCAGGAGAGCTTGGTGCCGGGATTACGCTGGTGTCTGAGAGTTTGCCAAAAAAGTTAAGGGCATTGGGCACTTCATTGGTAGCAGGAGTAGGCTTACTCGGCGCTGTAGTCGGCTATTTTACAGTCGAATTATTTAGCTGGAGGAATGCTTATTTTATCGGTGGAGGGATGGGTATCCTATTGCTGTTCTTAAGAATTGGTGTATTTGAATCAGGAATGTTTCATGCGATGAAGGCTAAGCAGCAATTGAGTAAAGGCGATTTTCTGTCTTTTTTTACTAAGAAAAGCCGCTTGATCCTGTATTTGAAATGTATTGGTGTAGGATTGCCAACCTGGTTTGTGATTGGCATTTTGGCCACATTTAGTAATGAAATTGGTAAAGCCTTAAATATTTCTGAGGCCATCAAACCTGGATTGGCAGTAATGTGGTGTTATGTTGGGCTTGCTGCGGGAGATTTAGTGAGTGGGGTGATCAGCTATTGGCTGGAATCCAGACGTAAGGCAGTGGCTTATCTGATGCTTTTTGCAGCTATTGGGAGTTTGATCTTTCTTTATGGAGGCATTTCAACTCCAAAAGGACTTTATGCGATGTGCTTGTGGGTAGGATTTGGAATTGGTTACTGGGCAATGTTTGTCACTATTGGGGCAGAGCAATTCGGTACAAATGTAAGGGCAACAGCAGCCACCACTATTCCAAACATGGTGCGTGGAACAGTGGTGTTGATGACTACCGGTTATACTTTTTTAAAACCGCATGTTATGGAATTGCATGCTGCGGCAATTATTGGTTTGCTTTGTTTCGGGATCGGTTTTTATTGTATTAAAACGATTCCTGAAACCCATCATAAAGACCTGGATTTCGTAGAAGATTAAGTTATAATATAGGCTGGAGGATCACTGATTTCAATTTAAATAATTCTTTCGTGTTATTCTCCGGCCTTAAATTCAAAGTATATACGCCTGGTTTTTCTATGGTAACTGTGGCTACAGGGTGTTTTATGAATAACAATGGTTTTGATGAGGTGTATTCTGAGGTTCTTAACGTTTGAAATTTATAGGTCTTGTGGTTAAATTCCATAATTCCTTCCTGTTTTGCACTTTCTTCCGGACAAGCATATTCCAGTTGTATTTTATAATCACCAGGTTCTGTGACGTTGAATTCGAAGGTCACCTGGTCTTCTGGTTTAACCATATTGGTAACGCAAGTGGTATGCTTCCAGTCGCCAAAATAATGACTATAAGTCAAAGTTTGCATTTTTGCAGCTCCTGTGGTTTTGGAGTGGATAACCTCGAGCATATTCTGGTCGTAGGCAGCAGAGACCGTTGGGACTGAATTTAAATAACCATCATTTAACTGACCATTAAAGGAAACCGCAATCACACTGTGGTAAAGATCTGTTTTTGGAGGAAGGTTCAGGTAAAGGATCTGGTCTTTAATTTCATATTTCAACTTAGTATTGCTGTTGAGCTGTGTTACACCGGTTACGTTCACATTGATTCCCGGTACCCTGATTTTCCCATCTTTTGGGGGATTAAGAAGGTGTAGAAATAGTTTTCCTGGTTTCGAAGTACTCACGCCCCAGGGTTGAGCTGGGACAAGGCCATAGGTACTCCCATAGATACTTTCTCCATTTTTATCTAACCATTTACCGGTTGCTCTAAGATACTTTTCCGAGTAATATGGGATGTTTCCTTCTCCGTCCGGGCCTACATTGAGCATCAGATTTCCTCCTTTTGAAGCTACATTGGCCAAGAGCTGGGTAATTTCTTCCGGTGTTTTAAAGTTCATATCATGACTGATATAACCCCATGAATCATTATGGGTGTAAATAGATTCCCATGCGCCTTTTATCGGCGTTGCCGGAACTTCTGAGTCTCCGAAAGTACGGTAATCTCCAAGTCCCTGGCCTACACGACTACTAAAAAGACTCTGTGGCTGTAATGCATGCATTTCATCTACCAATGCCTGTGTCTGTTGCTTGTTTAATCCCCCTGGCATATCAAACCAGACAATGCCCAGTTTACCATAGTTGGTTAATAGTTCTTTGAGCTGGGGGATTGATTTCTCTTTATAATATTTTAAATAATCTTTATCTGCTTCTTTGAAGTCCCATTTATTACCGCCACCATTGGGTTCATGCCAGTCTAAGAATTGAGAGTAATAGAAACCAAATTGAATGCCTTTTTTTCTGGTCGCATTGGCCAATGCTTTCATTGGATCTTTAGCATAAGGGGATGCTTTTACAATCGTGAAGTCACTTACTTTAGAATCGTACATCGCAAATCCTTCATGGTGTTTGGCGGTAATGACCATATATTTAATCCCGGCATCTTTTGCCAGCTCTGCCCATTCTTCTGCATTGAATTTTGTAGGGTTAAAAGTTGCAGCGACCTTTTCATAGGCTTTCGCGGGTATTTTTGCCTGATGCATCAGCCATTCTCCACTGCCATAATAATCTTTATCTTCCCATACACCTGCCAATTTTGAATAAAGTCCCCAATGGATAAACATCCCAAATTTGGCATCCTGAAACCAGGTGGTATTGGGATTTTCTTTGCCGACTGCATTTTTGTCCCATCTTTCGATGTCCTGCGCCCTGGAATGATAGATTGTGGAGAAAAATAAAAAAAGGTAAATCGCTGTTTTTCTTAGCTTGTTCATATTTGGATATCGCTTGATGGTTAGTCGGTTACTAAGATAAGTCCCCTGGTTTTTTATCATTATCCGTTTATAGCTAATGATTAAACGCTTTTGGCAATATCCAGCTGTTTGTAGGCAAAGCTTGATAGTTTGCGTTAATTGGTTTAGGTTTATCCTCCCAATTAGTAAGCGTATGGAAGACCAATTAAGAACAGAGCAGGCGATATTGAAGAACAAGGTGAAAATTAACTGGCTGGATTTACTAAAAGTGATTGCCGTTTTTATGGTCATCGTGGCTCATGCCAATGACTGTATAATTTTAAATCAGGACGGTAATTTTAATTTTGAATGGGGAACTTATATCGGCTCTTTGTACCGTTTTTCGGTTCCTTTATTTGTGCTGATTTCCGGCGTTTTACTATTGCCGACTAAACTGAATACCCTTGAGTTTTATAAAAAGAGACTCTGGCGAATTCTTCCTCCATTACTTTTTTGGGGCGTAGCATATGTGCTGTTTGATGGCCTGGTATTGAATGCTAAATCATCAAGTAAAATGTGGTTCGATGTGCTAAGGTTGCCGCTTAGTTTTGGTGATGCTTCGCCACATTTATGGTATCTGTATATGTTGGTGGGCTTGTACCTGATTATTCCCATTCTTTCTCCATGGGTAGCTAAGGCCACAAAAAGAGAGCTGGAGCTGGTATTGGCCATCTTTATTTTCTCCACTTTTATTCCTTATCTAAAATTTTTAACAGGATTGGCTTTTGGAGTTTGTGATTGGAATGAATTTCATTCCTTTTATTATTTATCTGGCTTTATTGGCTATCTGCTGTTGGGATATTACCTCTATACGTACTTGCCAGGTTGGAGTACGCTAACAAAACGTTGCCTTGGTGCGGTGTTATTTCTGAGCGGTTATGGCATCACTTATTACCTCACGGTTAGCGTTCCTTTTTCTATTCCAAATATAGAAATGGTCTGGTATTATTGTTCGCCAAATGTGCTTTTGGAAGCCGTAGGTGTATTTTTAATGGTAGAGGGCTTAACACTTAAGCCTGGTCTGTTTACGCAGTTGATACAGGCAATTGCTAAATATTCGTTCGGGATCTTTTTAATTCATTACTTTTTTATCGGAGTGATCTTCAGATATTTCGCGGCTCAGTTTGACCTTCATCCAGGCTTGAATGTGATGTTATCTTCCCTGATCACGCTATTTGTGGCCTTTACAACGGTATGGTTACTCAGTAGGATCAGCATGATGAAAAAACTACTGATGTAGTTTCATAGCAGGAGGTCATAGCGTCTTCGATAGCCTATATTTTATCTGTTGATTTTCTATCGAAGAGGCGCTAAAGCAGGTTTTGCTAAATAAATGTTAGTTTATTTTTTGCTGCTGTTTTCCATGAATTGTTTCATCAGTTCAATGATGAGCCTCATGTCGCTATTCTGTTCGAGATCCTGGTGGTTACTAAGAGGTTGTAAACCAAGTTCAGGATCCAGCTTTTTAAAAAGACTGAGTTTCACATTTAGAATTTTCGCGATTTTCAACAGCAATTCATCTCCGATAGCATTTTTCTGTTCCATTTTAGAAACTGCTTGCTGGCTAATTCCGAGGGCTTTAGCTAATGTGGTTTGTTTCATTCCATAGTATAAACGGATGCGGCTTAGATTTCTTCCTAAATGGGGTTTCTTGATCATTTTATTGTGGTTATTAAAGTTTCATGGATTTATTATTGGTTTAGTGATTGTAAAATACAACCTACTAATTGTTAAATACAACTTCTTTTGTTCACTAATCAGAACTATTGTTTTTACTTTTGGTTAATTAAAACTGAAAATATGACAATTATTGCTAAAAGGAAAGAAAAAGGGTTAAAAACTACCTATTTAAATTTTGATTTGATTTATTTCATACAATTGAAAAGGATAGCCTCCCAGTTTTCACAGGAAGAGCTTTCTTTTTTAATGGGAAGGAAGAAGGGATTTATTGCGGATCGGGAAGCATTTAAACTGAATAAAGAATTATGGCTTGGGGATGTTTCTGCCATGGCAAAGATATTTGATTGTCATACGGTTGATTTTTTTAGGAGCATTGATGGTAAACCAAAGGAAATCAAATTATGTGCATTGCAGTCGCAGAAAGGGGAGTATATTCAACATAAGGTTTATCAGCTCCATGAAGATCATCCTATGGAGCTGTTGTATATGTTGAATGAAATGGATCCTTCGAAGCGATATCATGAAAATGAGCAAGTTGCTTTTCGACACCATTCCCAGATTGAACTCAGTCATTTATTGATGGAAGGTTTTTTTGATGCCGGACCAAAAACGCCTTTAGCGATTTTCACAATGTGTAGAAACCGTGCTGGTCATTTGATTAAAGTAGGGTTTCTAGAACAAGCTTTGGAAGCGTACTTAGGAGAAGCGAAGGGATTAGCTTTAAAGCGGTATAAGCATAAGGATCTGGGATTTGTATATGAATCTGTTTAGTTTCTATTCGTTAAAATGAAGGAAAAATAATGTGCGAGTTGAAAAATATTTTAATATTTTAGTAAGGCTTTATCTCTTAGTCATATAGGAGCTGATGCGATATCTCAAACGAATCAAAAACCTTTAACCCATAAAAATTAACGCTATGAACCTAAAAGTTGGCCTAATTATCCTTACTTCAGCTGTGATCCCGGTATTGAATTCCATGATTCCCAGTGATCAGCTTACAAAAGACTTAGCTATTCAGGGTACCTGGCAACTGGTATCCGGAGTAACGATTGAAAAAGGAAAGTCTACGTTTACCGATTATAAGAAGGACATGAAGCAGATCAAAATTATCAATGGTTCTCATTTTGCCTTTTTTAACCATGATTTGAAACTAGGAAAAGATCCAAAACCTGTTTTTGTAGCTGGAGGGGGTAAGTACACTTTGAAGGGGAATGAGTATACTGAACATTTGGAATACTGTAATTACAGGGAATGGGAGGATAAGACCTTTAAATTTACGCTCACAATGAAAGGGGATACTTTGATACAAAGAGGACTGGAAAAGGACGAGAAGATTGGGGTGGATCAGGAGATCATTGAGAAATATGTACGATTGAAGGATTAGTTTATGAATTTGCCAGATATTTCAAATGCCAGGTTGAGTAACCAATGGGTTCATCCCAGGCCTGATTTTTCTAGGGCCAAAGATGTTGTGGCATGGATGACTGCGATACAGGCTCAGGATTATGCCATGTCGCTTTGGGCGATAGGGCTTCGTGGACAAGGCTTAACCGAGGGCGCGGTTCAACAGGCTGCGGATGAGGGACAAATCCTGAGGACACATTTGTTAAGACCAACCTGGCATTTTGTGGCAGCTGATGATATCTGGTGGCTACTGGAATTATCTGCTCCACACTTGAAAGCACACATGAAATCCAGATTTAAGCAATTAGGAATCAGTCCGGAAGATTATCTGAGGTGCAGTCAGGTGATTGAAAAGGCTTTGTTGAAAGCTGGGCAGCTGAATAGAGCTGAATTGCTTTTTGCACTTAAATCGGATGGGGTTTGTAGCGGAGGAGAATATCTATCGCATTTATTGTTATGGGCAGAGCTGGAAGGTGTTGTTTGTAGTGGCGCACATAAAAACAATAAAGTCTGTTATGCCTTGCTGGAAGAGCGGGTGCCAAAACCTGCAGCTTTAAAAAGAGAAGAAGCATTGGCTAAGCTGGCTCATCGCTATTTTAGTAGTCATTGTCCCGCTACACTATTAGATTTTAAATGGTGGTCGGGATTATCTTTGACCGATGCCAAAAAGGGATTGGAAATGATCAAGCATGATTTTATTGCTGAACAGGTAGGTTTAGCGGAGTACTGGCTTCCTAAATCATTTTCAGGAGCGCTTTCGCAACAAGTTTTCGATCATTCCTCTTTATATTTACTACCTGCCTTTGATGAGTTTTTAGTTGGTTATAAAGACAGGACGCCTTCCTTTCAATTGGAGCATCAGGTCCATGCTTTTACTAATAATGGGATTTTTCATCCTGTGGTGGTGGTCAATGGTCAGGTAAAAGGCGTTTGGAAACGAACAATAAAGGGAGCTAAGGTTCTGTTTGAAGCGTCTTTCTTTTATCCTGTGGATGCTCAGGTGTTGGAGCTGACCGCAATTGCAGCCAGGAACTTAGGGGGATTCTTTGAAAAGAAGATCGAGATCGTCAGGATCGGGTAAAAGAGGCATCGAATGAATGGATAAACAGCACTATATTTTTTATATCGAAGCATTTGGGCTACATTTGTCTTAATGAATCCCATTAGGCATATCAATCAGTTCCGTTATAACCAGCTCGCAACACAATTGCGAAGGGTATCGGCTGTGTCTTGCCATTTTTTATCTCTACAATATCGTTTGGGAGATTCTTTTCTTAAAAGTAGTAAGGACTTTATTAACTAAGCCCCAGCCTTTCTGAAGGTTTGGGGATTTGACCTTAATTCTTTTTTCCTTTTATCTTTTTCTTTCTTACCATGAAAAAATCAGGCATCATATCCTTTTTAAGGGTTGTTCTTGTATTGCTTTCTTTACTAAATCTTGGCGTATTGTTCATGTCCATTTTGATGGTTAAACCATTATGGATTGGGCTTTCTATCTTCTTTTTTGTGTTGATAGCAGCTTTTCAAAATGATGATCAATTTGAGGACAGTGGACTAGACCTTGTTTTGGGGAAAGAAAAAAATAACGCTTATTAAGATGGGAATATTGGTAAGGAGGATTAGGGATTTTGATGGTTTAGCCCCAGTTGAGTATTAGACTGGGGCGAGTGCATAATCCATTATTATATCATTAATCAAAAAAGAACAATCATGACTACAAATTCATTAAAAATAGACGAGACCCCTATCATTTTATCAACTGGAATTTTTGACTTACTAAAAGATCACCTGAGAAGAAGAAAACTAAGTAAGTTCAATGAAGATAAGCTAAAACTTGAGCTTCGTTTTGCCAGACAGGTGTTGAACAAAGAATTGCCGGAAGATGTGGTGACTGTGGACAGATCTGTGCGTGTAAGAGAAATGGAATCTGGTGAAGAATTTACTTATAAGCTGGTTGCACCAGCAAAGGCTAGAGATAAGCATAAGACGCTTTCTATCTTGTCGCCAATTGGTGTAGCTATGGTTGGCTACGTTAAAGGAGCACAATTACAGTGGGAAATGCCTGATGGCGTGAAAGTTTACCGTATAGAAGAGGTGAGTAAAATCGCTTAAGTTTCTAACCAAGCATCATTATCATTTTGTTTACAACAAAGCTGTTCAGGGAATTCCTGAGCAGCTTTGTTTTAAGATCTCTTTTAGCCTTTCTGAATCAATAACTCGTCTTTCTCAAGCACCAATTTAGCGCTGTTTCTGTACTTAACCAGGTTGATGAGCAATACGCTACCCAGGATAACAAATAGTCCAATAATCTGGATAAATGTAATTTTCTCATTGGTAAAGCCCAGACTGAGTAATATAGCGACCACCGGATTGACATAAGCATAGGTACTTACCTGTGTGGCTGATCGCACCTTTAGTAGCCAAACATAAGCACTAAATGCAGCAATAGAGCCAAATATGATCAGGTAGCCGATAGAAAGCCAGGCATCCAATGGCACTTGTGACCATTGAAAAGTTTTATATTCGGCGCTGAAAATGCTGCCAGGAATGAACATTATTCCAGCTGCAATCATTTGCCAGGCCGTATTTACGGTAACCGAACTGTTTGGATCGGTTTTATATTTCGCATAAAGTGATCCTCCTGCCCAGGCAATGGGACCAACTACCAATAAGCTCATACCGATGATCTGCTTTGTACTTTGATGGGTATTAAAGGAATGGATCATTTGTTCCCCAAAAAGTAAAATCACGCCGATAAAGCCTATAATTAGTCCAGCAAGGGTGGATTGGCTGGTTAGATTTTCTTTCCATTTTGGTTTATCCAGGATTACAAACCATATTGCTGCGGAAGCAACCATGATTGCGACGAGACCGCTAGGAATAAACTGCTCTACCCAGATCACGATTCCATTTCCTAAACCGAGCATCAATATCCCGCCGATTGCGGCAATCTTGATGTTTTTCCTGTTAAAGATCTGCTCTCCCTTCATTGAACACCAGGAAATTAACAATCCCCCGGCAACCAAAAAACGGAAAGTACCCAAGATAAATGGTGGAAAACCTGCAAGGGCTTTCTGAATGAAAAAGTAAGTCGAACCCCAAACGATGTAAACAATGGCAAAAGCTAGGTATACCATCAGTGGGGAGGCGGTTTTAGTTGGAGCAGTCATAAGAGGTTCAGTTTATTTTTCAGGGATGACCAATTGTATTTCTTCTTTTACAGTTTCGAGTACAATTGTGGTTCTTATAGATTGTATCGTGGTTATTTTGCTAAAGGAATCTCGCATTAATGCCATTAAAGAGGCCGAATCCGTAGTCCTTACTTTGACCAGGTAACAATCGTCTCCGGCAATAATATGTACTTCCTGTACTTCCTTAATCTTGGACAATTCATTAGCTGTAGTGGTGCAGCCTATGCTATGGGATGCTTTCATAGAGATGAAGGCCAGTAATTTTAAATCTACGGCAGCAGGGTTGATCCTTGCCGTGTATTGTGTAATTACATTCTTCTGCTCTAATTTTTTCACACGTTCCAATACTGCAGAAGGAGCCATTTCCAATTCTTTAGCCATGTGAACGTTGGAGATTCTTGAATTCTCTTGCATCAACCTTAAAATAGCAAGGTCGATCTTATCTAAACTAATGTTGTTTTCGATTATCATTCTATAAATTTATATAAAATCAGAATAATATTCAAAAATACTTTTAAAAAAGTGATTATTGTTCTTTATGTGTTCCAATTAGCTTTTTTGTCTGCGCTACGATAATTTTAGTTGAGTTTTCAAATTAGGATGTATATTGGCGGATATCTGCTAAACGATAAATAAGCTATGAAAAACCTTAAGGCTGTATTATTTGATCTTGATGGGACATTGATTGATTCCGAATATTTTCATTATGAATGTTGGAATGAGATATTGGGAGCTTATGGCGTTCAACTAAATTATCCTGATTGGTTAAAAAATTATGCAGGAATTCCACTACCTGTGAATGCGAAGAACCTCTTGTCGAAATATGAAATAAATGCCGTTTTGGAGGATGTAGTGAAAAGGAGAGAGGCGCTTACTTTGGAAAGATTGAAAACAAAGGATGTGGGCTTGATGCCTTATGCTTTGGAGATGATCGAATTTCTGCATGCACGCAAGTTGTTACTGGCGATTGTGACCTCTAGTCCGAGGGAAGACGTAACCGCAATTTTCGATAGAAATGGATTAGGAAAGTACTTTACACTGATCATTACGCGAACGGATGTACAACAGAATAAACCTGATCCGGAAGGTTATCAAAAATGTTTTACAAGTCTTGGTTTAGCAAAAGAAGAATGCCTGGTATATGAAGATACCCTCAACGGAATTAGGGCGGCAAAAGCGGCTGGAATCAGGTGTGTTGCGGTACAAAGTAATCTGGAAGTTCATCCTTCATTGAGCATAGCGGATGAATTATTTGCAGATTTGGGAGCAGCTAAAACAGCATTAGAGGGAGCAGGGGTATAGGTCCTCCTGCTAAATGTCTGTATCTATGATTTTGTGTTTGAAAGCAAAGACAACCAGTCCTGCTACATTTTTCGCCCCTGTTTTTACCAGTAAATTATTTCGGTGACCATCTACTGTTCTTAAGCTGATGGAGAGTTTCTCCGCAATCTCCGCTGTCGTAAATTCTTCGCAAATCAGTCCTAATATTTCTTTTTCTCTTTGGGTAAGGGAAGAGCCAGCGTCAAAACCTCGAAGGTTGCTTTTTTGCAATAGCTTTCCTGATTGTAGGGTTTTCAATACCATATCATTGAAATAGAACCCGTTATTGTATGTCGTTTCTATGGCATTTTTGAGTTCAGAAAGCTCTGAGTTTTTAGCGATATAACCATTTACTCCTTGTTGAATCATCCTGGAGATGTGTTTCTCTTCACCATGGACGGACAGCACGATTACTCTTACATCCGGGAAGGCTATTTTTAGTTTCCTGGTAGCTTCCATTCCGTTCATTTCAGGCATGTTCAGGTCCATCAGCACAATGTCTGGCTTGATGTCGCCACATTCATTCATTGCTTTTAAAAACTCCAGTCCATTTCCTGCTTCAAACAGGACCTCCATGTTTCCAAAACTTTTGATATTGTTGACCAGGCATTCTCTAAACATCACCTGGTCGTCGGTAACGGCTATTTTTATCAATTTGTTCATTTTATTCGTTTAACGCAGGGAAACAGATAGAAACGCCAAATCCCTGAGTACCGGTGTGGTAACTGAGTTCTCCGCCATTCATTTCTACCCTGCTGGTGATGTTTTGTATACCCAGTCCTCTGCGAACCAGGTCTTTGTCGAAACCAATACCATCGTCTTTATATTGGTACATTACTTCATTTTCACTGCAGTTGAGCTGTATTTCTACATGTTTCGCCTTAGCATGTTTTACGGTATTACTGATCAATTCCTGAGTGATGCGGTAAAGGGCAAGTTCTATTTCAGTTCGGCCACATTTGTCAAGACCTTCGCTTTCAAAGCTGACATCGAGTCCGTCGGATCCTTCTATCTGAAAGCATAGTTCTTCAATTGCTGCTGCGATTCCAAACATTTCTAATTCATTGGGGATCATATTATGAGAAATCCGCCGCACGCTCATTACGCCTTTATCTACCAGGAGTTTCGTTTCTTTAATGAGTTCTATTCCTCCGTTATCATTTGCTAACGCGTTATTTTTCTTCTCAAACTGTATGATTTTTATGCCAATGGTAGAGAAAATACTGCCTACTTCATCATGGAGATCTTTTGCAACTCTACGTCTTTCTTCTTCTATTTTTTCGATGTTATTGTGTAGTAGTTTCTGCTGGTATTCTGCTTCTTTTTCACTAAGCTTTACCTGTTGGTTGTAGAATTTCTTCTGATATACAAAGAAGAGGACTACCACTGCCGCGCTCAGGATGAACATGACAATCATTCCAGTAAAGAGAAAGAAGTAAACGTCTATGTTTTCTTGTGCTGCCATAAGCCGATAAAGATTAAAATGTTGTTCACAATGGAAAGGAAGGCATGAAATTGCCAAACCATCATATTGAATTTAAAGCTATATGGCAGGATATAATTGCTAATGGTAAAAAGTAAGAAACTTCCGGAAAAGTAAATGAAAAAGCCTGTATTGATCCAAAATACCGGACTTTTTTCGATTTGAGTATATAGGGTTTCGCGGGTAATTTTATAATAATAATATAAGGATGCGCTAATAACCAGGATACTTTCCAGCGTTCGGGGATAAGTATTGAATATTTTCCAATCCTGGATACAGGTGGCATTGAGTATACAAAATGCCAGGAATACCCCAATGACTAACCAAAACCAGTGTTTTGCAATGTATGATTTGAAAATTACCTGATAAAAAAGCATGATGGCAGTAAACTCGACCATCGTATAGATATGCAATACCGGGAGGTTATTTTTAAGCTGTGCCCATAAGTAGGCGCTATAAGATCCGATAACCGCAATGGATACCAGATATAGGGTGATCACTTTTAATTCCTTAGGATAGGATTTAACATTGATCAGGGCTAAAATCAATGGGCATATCACTATGCCCATTGAAAAGTATAAGTAAATTTTTTGTAGCGTTGATGCCATTTTACGAAAAGGGCTCAGGTGAACATGTCGGTGGACAAGGCATGGTAAAATCAAACACATTACTGTTTACCTCTGAGGTTTCAGATGTAGCTTCAACAGGTTCTTTATTGACCATATCCTGGCCATATTTATCAGCAGGAACCATGATCATTCTTTGTTCTCTTCCGGCTTCCATTTGTACGTCCCAACCAAAATATACCCTTACATATCTGGTGTCTTTTTCTCTTAGCATGTCTTGTAATTCATCCTTATCAATAAGAAATCCTTTAATGAAGTGCCCTTGTTTGGCCCAGGCTGCTGTAAGTTCTTTTGCTTCAGCTAAAGGAATTTCAAAAATACTTTTGTCGTGTTTAACGGCTTCTTTTCTCATGGTTTATTCTAATTTTTATTGATTTATTGGCTTGTTTAAGAACTCTAGGGTTTAAATTCTTGATCTAAAATAAAACATTCCTTGTTAAGCGCAATGATTATTTATTGGTAATTCATATTTGTTACGATTCTATTATTTAAACAGGTATTTATACCTGTTTTTTTTTTCAGGTACTCTAGCGCATTTATAGGTTATTTCATTTGTTGATCTTTATTTGTGATACAACCAGTGCATTTAACGTCCCATTATTTATGAAAGCTCCGGATCCTTTATTTATTGCCTACTGGTTAGGTTACGCGAATCAAAAGATGATTATTGAAGAGTTGCCGGATGGAATTGATGTGATCAATTTGTTTCTCATCAATCTGGATGCTGATAAAACGCTGCAGCATTTATACCTAACTAGCAATGGAATGAATTGGGATACTATTCTGACTGGAGTAAGGGTACAGCAAAAGAGAGGGGTGAAGGTTTTAGCATCTATCGCAACTGCTGTTCATCCACGAATCTCCTGGAATACGATTTCAGACCCTAAGGCTTTTGCCGCTGATGTTTATGAGTTGGTAGTCAATACATGGGGCCTGGATGGGATTGATATAGATCCGGAAATGGCGGGAGATGTCCCTAATGAGACCTTTATCAAAGTTATTATGGAGCTGTCCAGGTATTTTGGACCCAGGTCTGCAAGCGGGAAAAAGATGAGTTATGTAACCTATCAATATTATGCAGATGAGCAGCTATTAAAGCAATGTAATGCTTGTTTTGATTATGTAGCTCTGGCAGGTTATCTATGGGATATGGAAACGATGATTAATCAGTTTGAGTTATATGCCGGCCTGGTTGGCAGTAAAAAGTTACTATTTGGTGTACAGCCAGGTAAGCATCAGTCTACATCATTAGAGGAAGCTGTTGAATTGTCTCAATGGCAACCTGATAATGGCTTAAAAGGGGGGATGATGCTATTTAATATCAACCTGGACAAAGATTTTCATTATACCAGTGAACTGATTAAAGCACTTAAACCAGTAGTAAGTAAGCTATAAAAAAATAAAAATAATAAGATATAGAAGCTCTCAAATCTTCTGGCGGAATCGGTTCTTAAGAATTGTTTCCGCCTTTTTTATTGAATAAAGCTGTGTTATAACTTTTCAATTGATTTCCCAAAATACCAGCATATCCAGCTAAATAGCGGCGCTGCGAGCACATCAGCAGTATAATGCACGTGCTGAACCAGGAGCAGTACTCCAATCACTCCGGATGCAATGAAAGCGATAGTTTTCTCCCGTTTATTCTCCAGGCATAAAGCGCCTAAAAAGATCGTAGCAGTGTGACCAGAGAAGAAAAGATCTTTTGTGATTACATTAGAGCCATAGAACAGAACAGAACATGGGTCTACCAATTCAATGATATCTTTAGGTGGATGAAGTGGGACAATAGAAATGGTAATGATTCTTGCGGTGCAGAGAAAAACATACGACCACAATGCCGTTAGGCATATGGAGGTATTTCTGGACATGCGAATGATGAAGAATATGGACATGCCATAGAGGATAATGAAAATCCACCAGGATACATCAACTGCAGGAATGTTTGCCAACAACCAGTCGTTTAGAATAAATCCTTTCTCCCGATTTTCTACGAAAGCGAAAAAATGAGGAATGAAAAGGAGAATCAATGCAAGAATTGAGATTCCCAGGATAAATTTAAGTCTGAATGGGGGGTAATCCCAGGCAATTTGCCAGGAGAATTGTTTAAACTGCATTAATATGTTCTGTTGATATATTTTAAACTAATCAAAACAAATAACGGAATTAATCTATTATAAATGAATACCCAAGATGAGAAATAGTGCTTATTTCTCTAAATAAATAAGATGTTTAAACAGATAATTTGTACTTTTTCTGTTTAAAATAGACTGAGCTGTTGGTCTTGTAGTGGTTTAGCATCAGCAAAGACCGTTTTCCCTCCGTATTTCCAAGAATCTCGTCTTTCTTTTTCAATGACTGCCTCAAAATTATCATTAGGAATAAAATCTTTTTCTACTTTTCGGGCAATAATACTCAGTTGCTGGATGGCGTTTTGTTTATCAGATTGCCCTATTTTAGCTTGTTGAATTGCTTTGTTCAATACCTGAATGGTTTCATCGTAAACTGTAATGGGAACAGGAAAAGGATGGCCATCTTTTCCGCCCAGTGCAAATGAGAAACGGGCAGGGTCAGTAAAGCGGGAGGGACTCCCATAGATCACCTCAGCTACCAGTGCCAATGATTGCAAGGTTCTTGGACCCATTCCTTTTAGCAACAGGAGTTCTTCAAAATCTTTTGGTTGTTTTTCCTGTGTGAGCCATAACATGGCCCCCAATCTCTTAAGGTCTACATCTTTTGCTTTTAGTTCATGGCGGTTGGGCATAACAAGTTTTTTAGCTTCATTGATGATGCGGTCGGGGTGTTCAGTGGTCATGGCCAGCATAGATTGTTGTGCTGGAGCAGCTGCTTTTGCAACCAGGTTCAAAATTTGACCCTGATGGACTCCGCAAACACCCGTATGTGGCTCTTCCACGAAGGAATTTAGCGCAGAGGAATGCCAGTGGTATCTTCTTGCAGTACCATTGTGTTGCTGCATCCCTTGTTGAACAACGGTCCAGAGGCCTTCTTTGTTGAGTATGAAATTGTGAGTATAAAGCTGAAATCCGTCCTGGATAGCTGTATTGTCTACTTTTGCGCTGAGCTTGCTACACCTCACTAAATGGTTTCCGTCTAAACCTATTTGATTGGCAATGTGTAAGAGTTCCGTTGGAGTTTGTTTTGATCTGTTGCCTTTTCCACCACAAATATATAAGCCCAATTCCTTGCTATGAGGATTGATGGCGGCTTTTAAAGCCCCCATTACGGAGGTTGTAATTCCGGATGAGTGCCAATCCATACCCATTACAGCACCTAGACTCTGAAACCAAAAAGGATCGCTTAATCTGCGCAATACTTCGGCCGTTCCATATTCTGCAATGATGGCCTCGGTAATTGCCAAACCAAGTCGGGTCATTCTTTCGGTTAGCCAGCTGGGTAAATAGCCGTAATGCAAAGGTAGGTCTGCTGTTCCTGAAGATTTCATTACTAACAAAGTTAGTGCTTACAAATCGTTTACCGGTGATTTTCTGCTATTCGTCGGTTTTTTTATAGGCTTTGGCTGCTGCTACTTTTGGAAATACGTTGGATAATGCATTTTTAAAGAAGTTTATTCTTGAAAACTAAATCAGAAAACGATGAACATAATGATTTTTAAAACTTCGGTACAGGATCAAAAGGATTTGATTTCTATTAGACCAGTGATGAATACTTTATTCGGAGAGAAAAACTGGTCTTTTGCTTTTGAAGATGTGGACAAAATATTAAGGGTAGTAAGTTCTATTCCGGCTGTTGCTGTGGTGAAACATGTCCTCCTAAACAACGGCTTTTTCTGTGAGGAACTTCCTTACTCCCTGGATGATTTTGATGTCTAAAAGCTATTTTTTAAATTCGCTAATGTCGACAATTCTGTCATTGTCATTTTTCTTCAAGAAGGAAACGCCTTGTTTGTCTTTCTGAAAGCTGTAATTGTTTTGAACCCAGCTATAAATTGCAGGTAGCTCTGAAGGTAAATCACCTGGAAAAGCTTGTTTTAAAGTTTGATCAGTGATGAAATTTACCTGATATAATTCTTTTGGAGTCGCAAAGACGATAGTTTGTCTGTCTGGCGATAGTAATAAAAACTTTCCTGCAATACGTTGCTCAGGAGCCTGTCTTTTTAGAAGGTATGCTTTTGCTGTCACACCAGTGATGAAAAAATCATTGTTGATCAAATGTCCTGTTCTGCCCAATCTATTTATGCCTAAACCGGATTTCTCTCCAGGTCCAGGTTGAGTTGGACGATCCAAACTGATGACTTCCAATCCACCATCTTTTAAGGAGATGATGTAAACAGGTGCAACTATTGTAGTTTCATCTGCAATTTGTACAAGTAGACTAGTCTTTTGGGTGTTTATGAATTCGGCGAAGGTAAAATGTGGTGTCGTTTTTTTAGGATCTTTGGGATCCGTCTGGATACTTACCGTACTGTCTCTGAATTTTACGGTTAACCATTCCTCCTGTTCTGGTTTGTTTAATTTGTAAATAGAGAGAGAATCACTCTTTTTTTCGGAATACTCATTAAAGGCTTCGTTTTTTGCTAAAACTCTTGGAACATAGTTTTTGGTCTTCTCTTCATCTTTACTACAGCCAAAGATTATGGCCACTAGTGAAAGGGCAAGCAGTGATTTTTTCATAATTGAGCGGAAAGGTATTTCATTTGTTTAGACGCAAATATAAAAAAGAAAGGGTAATTAGCGATATGGTTTTAGTATAGAATTAGGGTTTGCCGAGGAGTTAATAAGGTTTACAGGGAGGACCTCATGAACTGGATTTTTTTAGTTTTGAACGTAGCTAGTTAGGGGAAGATTACACGGGGACGAGAAAAGGGATAATAGGGACGAGAGACTACAAAACTTACTTCAAAACAGTAAATTTGAAAAGAAATAAATAACAGATTAATTACACCTTGTAACTGCAATCTGCTCTAATAGGTTCAAAACAGCATATAACTGGTCGGAAAACAAGAAAGGGATGTTCCATCCAGACACATCCCTTTTCTAACCAAATATAAACCTGTATGAACGGGTTTTACTTTAAATTTCCGTAGTATTCTACGAATTTAGCTAATGCATTAGAATAGCCCCATTCGTTATCATACCAAGAAACCACTTTCACGAAGTTGTCATTTAATGCAATACCTGCATTTGCATCGAAAATTGACGCATGATCATCTCCTATAAAGTCAGAAGAAACTACTTCATCTTCTGTATATCCTAGCACACCTTTCAAGTAACCTTCTGAGGCTGCTTTCATGGCTGCTTTAATTTCTTCATAAGTTGCTGCTTTTTCCAGACGAACTGTTAAATCAACAACAGATACGTCAGCTACCGGTACACGGAAAGCCATACCTGTTAATTTTCCTTTTAAAGCAGGAATTACTTTTGCTACTGCTTTAGCAGCACCAGTACCAGAAGGGATAATGTTAGAGAAACCTCCACGTCCACCTCTCCAGTCCTTAGCTGAAGGACCATCTACTGTTTTTTGAGTTGCAGTTACAGCGTGAACTGTACTCATTAAGCCTTCAACGATACCGAAGTTATCGTTTAATACTTTAGCGATTGGTGCTAAACAGTTAGTAGTACAAGAAGCGTTAGAAACTACAGTTTGATCAGCAGTTAATAACTCATGATTTACACCCATTACGTAAGTAGGGATTGAATCATCTTTTGCAGGAGCAGAAAGAACTACTCTCTTAGCACCAGCCTGAATGTGCTTTTCAGCATCAACCTGAGTTAAGAATAAACCTGTAGATTCAATTACAGTTTCTACACCTACTTCATCCCATTTTAAGTTTGCTGGATCTCTTTCCGCAGTGATGCGGATCGTTTTTCCATTTACTACAAGGTGTCCGTTTACTACTTCAATAGTACCATCAAAACGACCGTGAGTAGTATCGTATTTTAACATATAAGCCATGTAATCCGGCTCAACTAAATCATTGATTGCAACAATATCTAATCCTCTTTTTAAAGCAGCTCTAAAAACCAGTCTGCCGATACGGCCAAAGCCGTTTATTCCAATTTTGCTCATTTTGTTAATTTGAATAGTAGTTTAGTAAATTATATATCGGTTCTTTAGTAATCGATGTTATTTCCAGTTCGTGCCTTTTTGCAGTTGCCCGCAGCTCTTCCTGAAAGTTTCCGGCCACAAGACCTACAAAATGTATTTCTTTACCGGGGTGTAATTTCAATGTTGGTAACAAATAAGTATTAAAATAACTTTCAAATCCTTTCTCTATTATCCCTAACAAAAATTTATCGTTTCTGTTTTCCAAAAAGAAGTCAAAGAAAGAACTTAGAAACTGCTGAGCCAGAGGGCGTTTGTATACGCGTTCCAGGATTTGCGGCCTGTCCAGGTTATACTTCAGTTCAAACTTTTTATGTAAGTCCTTTGGCAGTTTATCTTGTACAAAATACTTCAACAGTGTTTTTCCAAGGTAGTTTGCCGAACCTTCATCCCCAAGGATATACCCCAGTCCAAAGTTGTTCTTCTCCGGTTTCTTTCCGTCGTAATAAGCGCAATTTGCTCCACTACCCAATAAGCCTACAATTCCAGGGTTATTGTAACAGGCAGAGATTGCTGCACCATACAGGTCATCTTTAACCGTTATTTTACTATATCTAAAGAACATTCCAAGCGTTTCCGCCAATTCATTTCTTCTTTCTTCTGAGGAAGCACCAGCAGCAAAAACATAAATCTTCTTAATGCTTTCTGCGTGATTCACCAGAATCGATTTTTTATTTAAAAACTGAAGTATAGACTTCTGGTCATTAAAACAGGGATTAATTCCTGGCATATTGCATTCGGCAATGGTTTTCCCATCCTGAGCAATTTTCCAGTATGCTGTTTTAGATCCACTGTAAACTACCGCTATCATAATTAAATGGATAAAACCTTAGTCATCTCCAATAAATCACTTTCCAGTTTAAATGTATGTCTGGTTAGCGCTTCGTCTATACTTGTCGTCTTTATATCATTACCACGTAATCCAACCATTTGCATAGTACTTCCTTTTAATAATTCATTCACGGCTGCAAAGCCCAAACGACTACCTAAAATTCGGTCGAAACTACTTGGGCTACCTCCACGTTGCAGGTGGCCTAATATCGTAACTTTCGTATCATAGTGGTTAAAACTCTCTTTAACTTTTTTCGCAACATCGTAAGCACCACCGGCTTTATGGCCTTCAGATACAATTACAATGCTCGAAGATTTTTTTGTAGAAGCTCCAATTGCCAATTGTGAGATCAGCTCATCCAGACTGGTTTCTTTTTCCGGTAGGAGTACAGCTTCTGCGCCACTGGCGATTGCACTTCTCAAGGCAATACATCCTGAATCTCTGCCCATTACTTCAATAAAGAATAAACGGTCATGTGAATCTGCAGTATCTCTGATTTTATCTATTGCTTCAATAACGGTATTTATAGCCGTATCGTATCCTAAAGTAAAATCAGACCCATATAAATCATTGTCGATTGTTCCTGGAATTCCAATTACACGAATTCCGAACTTCTTGCCAAATAGTTGTGCGCCTGTAAATGTTCCATCGCCTCCGATCACTACTAAGCCGTCAATATCACGGGCTTTTAAGTTCTCAAAAGCTTGCTGCATACCTTCTTCAGTTTTAAACTCAAGACAACGTGCTGTTTTTAAAATGGTACCACCTAAGTGAATAATGTTACTAACGGATCTTGCATCCATTGGGTTGATGTTGTTGTTGATCAAGCCCTGGTATCCCTGCAAAACCCCAAACATGTTGATTCCATTGTATATGCCGGTACGTACTACTGCTCTGATGCAGGCGTTCATCCCTGGAGCATCTCCTCCAGATGTTAATACGGCGATATTTTTAATATTTGGTTTCATGATTTATGATTACGAATATAGCGTGTATTTATTACACTAAGTAATTTATTTTTTATTTTCCTTCCTAATGAGGATGCGAGTGTATTTTATTGCTTCAATGTTTAAAAATTTACTGTTTAGGCATAGTTGATTAAAAACTGTCTGTTGCTTTAATGATTTAGCAGCTAAAAATAAAAGCGCAGTACCGGATGGTTATTCCGACAAAAAACAGAATCTAACCTCCATCAACAAGATTTTACATCTCTGCATCCGAAGCATTAGCGGATGCAATATAGAAAACACGACGGAAAAATCCGATTCAGCACCTCAATTCCTCAAAGATTCTTTTGCAACATTATTTTTATAATTATACTTTTCATTTTGTTTTTAACTTAAATCCTGTTAATCTTGTTAAAACACGATATTATTTAAGAACTTTATAGATTAAACCCGAATAGAGGAAGGAAGTATAGCAGCGGGGAGCAAGGGTAAAAGAATAGAACAGATAATAATCTACCACAAATTAACGCCTTAAATAGAATTCAAGGCAGATTGAAAAATAAGTTTGATAAATAAAATTAGATATTTTGAAAGAAGTCTTACCAAAGTTTAATTCCACTTTCTCGATTGATTGTGTGCTGTTCGGATTTGATGAAGGAGAATTGAAAATTCTTTTGATTGAAAGAAACGAGGAACCCTTTAAGGACTGGTGGGCATTGCCAGGAAATATAGTTGCAGAAGATGAGAGTCTAGATCAGTCTGCTTCCAGGATTCTGCATGAACTTACCGGATTGGGGGATGTGTATATGGAACAGTATTACACATTCGGTGATGTAAACCGACATCCACAAGGAAGGGTTGTCAGTATTGCCTATTACGCTTTACTAAGGTTAGGAGGCGATAAAGCTTTAAAACCATTAAGTAACTATGCCAAACAAGCGCATTGGATCAATGTGAAAGATCTGCCAAAGCTGGCATTTGATCATCAACAGATCTTCGATAAAGGGCTTGAAAAGATTAAAAGGCGGATTAAACACCAGCCAATTGCTTTCGAGTTGTTACCAGAGAAATTTACCCTGACACAATTGCAAAATGTGTATGAGATTATTCTGAACAAAAAACTGGATAAAAGAAACTTCAGAAAGAAAATGCTGAGCTTCGGTGTATTGAAAGACCTGGAGGAGAAACAAAAAGGGGTAAGCTTCAGGGCTGCAACCTTATATAAATTTGACAAGCGTAAGTACGCCAAATTATTCAGCAAAGAAATCTCTTTTTAAATAATTGAAACTATTCATTAAAATGGCCGTAGCATTCTAAATGCTACGGCCATTTTGCATAAAATTCCTTTTTATTTCCCTTTATGTATGGAGAATTTATATTGGTAGGTGGCCAGAAAGTACCTTCTAAGGATTTGTTGCTCAGAAATACTCACCGAATTTTCATTCGCATATTGGTAAACCGAAATACTTTGATCTAAAAGGTCGAATACAGAAAGTTTGAACTGTCCACGGTCTTTCTTTAACATTTGAACGGTTATTGCAAGATTCAGGATATTGGCGCTTTTTGAAAAGCCCTGTGTAATCTTCGGATTGTAGTTGAAATTGTATTTGCTGTCGATAATGATTCTCTTGGGCCACCTCAAAGTCAACTCCGCCCCGATATTGTGTGAAGGATTGTTGACGTTTTTATAGTCTACCTTTTTGTAAGTGGTGATGGATTGGTTATAATCATATTTCGTACTGATGGTAAAAGAAGATTGGTAATTAAAATTGACGGATTGACCAACACGGAAACGATAATTGTATTGTATGCCTTCATCCTCATTCAGGAAAAATGCATTCTTATTGATATTCAGATAGAAGCTGTTGTTTAATCCAATTTGCCAGTCCTGGGATTTTTTAAATTGCTTCCCAATATTGCTGCCCATATAGGCATAAATGCCACCATCTTTGTTGATGGGGGTAGTAGTGCTGGCGCCATTGGCGTCTATGGTGCTTTTTTCTATCGTATTATTTTCTGAGAATGTTAGTCCACCATACATATTGTAATTGAGTTGTTTTTCATGGTTGTATTTATAAACATTACCTGAAATTTCACGATTATATTTAGGTTTAAGGTCAGGATTTCCTGTATACTTATAAAGCTGTGTATATTCTCTTACGATTGGTTGCATTTGAGCGAGTCGGGGTTGTTCGATACGTTCGCTATAAGAGACAGAAAAACTCGGCCCCTGGAAGGAGAATACAGGAAATAGGTTAGCATACTTCCTGTGCTGATCTTCAATACTCCTGTTGAACTTGTTTTGGATATTTTGCAAAGCGGCATTAATCCCGAGTTTTAGCCTATACTCTTTTCCAATGGCATAGGAAAGCTGTGGTCTTAGGTTCTGAGTCCAGGTAATTCTGCTCAGCTCGCTGCTTTGATTCGGTAAAAAGATGTTGTAATTGCCATCCTCAGGGTTTTTATCATTGTTGGATACTTTTTCTGTGAAATTAGAGTAACTCCCGCCTGCATTGATTTCAAGATCAAATACTTTGCTAAGTGGGTAGTTATATTCGACACTGAGGCCTGCATCATTTGATTTGTTATTGTTTTCTTCCAATCGGTCAAATAGTTCAGGTTTGATGCTTTCTACATATGATTTTAAATCATAGAAGGAGTAACGGTTGGAAATACTTTTGTTTAAGGATAGGTTGTGCTGGATGTTGATCGATTCGCCTTTCTTTTTTAGACGTCTGTAATAGGAGGCTGTATGAGAAAAGGAAGAATTATTACCATTAGAATTTGAACGGTTGCTGACCTCATTTAGCTTTGGATGTAAAGTGTTAAAACTATTGCTAAACGCTGTGCTTTCCCGTGTATCATAACCTAGATTGAGTTTTGGCTGATATCGGAATTGATTTAAGGTGTCTGGTTTCCATTCTATTAAACCACCTATTGCATGTTTATCATCGCTACTCCAATTTCTGGATGATGAAGCAGAAGTAATTTTTAGGTCTTTTAAAGTCTGTTCATTAAAACTGCTGGAAGCAGCGTTGGTATTCGTCTGGGTGTAGAAATAAGTGAGATTGGTTTTTAGTTTTTTCCCATAATTGTTATTGATGTTCAGCCCGCCGGCGCTCACCTTTTGCATATTGCCACCCCAACTATTTCCGCCAAAGGTGCCATCGTAATATCCGGAACCTCCAGAGCGGTTAAAACCACCCATATTATAGAGTTCATCCTGCGAAAAGCCAGTTTTATTCAGGTTATTGGATAATCCGATGAGACTCACCTGTAAGGTATCTCTGAAATTACTGAGGATGCCACCTCCCTCATAGCGATCGCGGCTTCCGGTACCTCCATAAAATTTACCTATGGTGCTTTTCTTGATTTTGCTTTTTAGCTTCAGATTAATGATTTTTGATACCTTGGAGGCACTGATTTTATGGTCAGGGTCATTTTCCCGATCATCATAAATCTGAATCTGATCCAAAAGATCTGCATCCAGATTTCTGGTGGCGACCAAAGGGTCATTTCCAAAAAACTCCTTACCATCAATCAGTAATTTGCTGATCGACTTGCCATTTACCAGTATGGATCCATCAGCGTTTACCTGGACGCCAGGTAGTTTTCTGAGCAATTCTTCCACCACTGCATTTGGTCTGGTTTTAAATGCTTCTACGTTGAACTCAATCGTATCTTTTTTAATGACTACCGGTGATCTTTCTCCTTGAATAACGACTTCTTTTAGATGGGCACCAGTAAATAATAAAGTGCCAAAATCTTTGATTTCCCCTGCTTTCAGCAAGAGGTTTTGCCGGCGTGTAGGATAGCCTACATAAGAAATGATCAGTTTTGTTGGGCGATCTGTTGGAAGGCCTGATAAGTTAAAAGCACCTTTTTTATCAGATAAGGTATAAGAGATTAAGGAAGTGTCTTTGGCATTGACCACTGCAACTGTGGCGTATTCTATTGGGCTATTGCTACTGGAATCGGCTAAAGCTCCTTTTATGGTCGCTTTGTTTTGTGCATAGGTACTGGACGCTATTAAAAATAGCAGGAGAGGCGCTAGAATTTTAAACATGAAGAGGAGGTTGTTTGGTTTGATTTCCTTTTAGAGAAATTTTTTGGTTAATCAATGATACCAAATTTTCTCAAAAACCGCCTGTTAAAATATGTTAAAATAATTAGGGCCTTAAAATAAAAAGAGGGCACCTTTTTGGATGCCCTCTTATTTCTTTATAGGAATTTATTGCTTATTTGTTCACGGTATTCATGTGGTAATCCACTAAATCATCTATAGGAGAGCGGATCACTTTACCAACGCCCATCTCATATCTGTCTGCAACGATGCTTAAAATATCTCTGAAACTATAACCTACAGATCCTACACAGTTTAAAGAGTAGTCTTTGTAGTTTGGATAATGAATCACCAAATTCTCAAAGAAAGCTGTAAATGCGAAATCTACTGTAGAGAAGGTATAATCTTCATAATTGTCTTTATAGTCGTATAAGAACTTGCTGAAACCAGCGCAAAAACGATTTGGAAGAGGTTTGTTATAAATATGATCAAAGATGTCCTCGTTAGTTAAAGCGAAGTTATCATAGAAACTTTCTCTTAAACCTTTAGGCATATAACCTTTCATATAATCACTAAGGATTCTTTTTCCGATGAAGCATCCGCTACCTTCATCTCCAAGGAAATAACCTAGAGAATCAATGTTTAGTGTAATGTCTTTACCGTCATACAAACAAGAGTTTGTACCAGTGCCTAATATCGCTGCAAAACCTGGCTCATCACCTAGTAAAGCACGGCATGAAGCCAATAAATCGTGTCCTATGTTGATCTTTGCATTAGGAAAAACCTGTTGCATAGCATCTGCTACAATTTTGCGCTTGGCATCTGTCGAACAGCCCGCACCATAGTAATTTACTTCGGTAAGTTTATCTGTTTCTAAATGATCAGGAAGAGACTTTCTTAACGAACCAACAATGTATGCTGTATCTGAAAAGTATGGATTGTATCCTTCTGTGTTAAATAGAATTTTTCTGCCTGCTTCATTAATTAAACACCAATTGGTTTTGGTTGAACCACCATCTGCAATAACTATCATCTTAATTTGTTTTTTTCGGGATAAAAGTAAATAATCCTAACACTTTTGTATGGTTTTTTTTCATAAATTTAATTCTTTGGTTTAAGTTTTTAAATAATTTACCGCCTCTATTGTGTAAATAAGGGCGTTTTTGCTCGTTTTACTTATTGATTTAAAGTTACCATATTGTTAAAAAAACACTAAGCCTAAAATACACTTGTTATTTTGAATTCCAAATTTAAAATCAAGCATTTACGGTAAATGGCATTTTAATTCTGGAAAAGGAGCTTTTTAAGAATTAAAAAAACCTCATTGCAGTGGTTAATAAACGTTTTACTAGCGTTAAATGCTGTTTTTGAATAAAATGCAGCCCTTCCAGATTTAATGTAATTATATCGTTAGCTCTATTGATTTTGTACTGCAGCACTTTTTAACGAGATTTAAAAAGTTAATATTTGTAGAAAGCTATAATAATATATGATGGCAATAAAGATTGATTTGAGAAGCGATACTGTGACCAAACCAACGGCAGGAATGCTGGCTGCAATGATGGTAGCGAAAGTTGGAGATGATGTTTTTGGAGAAGATGAAACGGTTCATCAATTGGAAACAAAGCTGGCAAAGATGTTTAACATGGAAGCTGGATTATTTTGTCCTTCTGGAACAATGACCAATCAGATTGCAATCAAATGCTTTACCCAGCCAATGGACGAAGTGATTTGCGACCAGACTGCTCATGTATATCGATATGAGGGCGGCGGGATTGCCTATCATTCTATGGCTTCAGTACGACTGTTGAATGGTCCTCGTGGCATCATTAGTCCGGAGTTAATAGAACCGGAAATCAACGATGAAAATATTCATTATCCAAATTCAAGCCTGGTGGTACTGGAAAACACTGTCAATAAAGGAGGCGGTGCCTGTTATCATCTGTCCCAAATCGAGCCTATCCATACCTTATGTAATATAAAAGGACTTAAGTTGCACTTGGATGGCGCCAGGATCTTTAATGCCTTGGTGGCTACTGGAGATACTGCAAAACATTACGGACAATATTTTGATGGCATCTCGGTATGTTTATCCAAAGGATTAGGCGCTCCGGTGGGTTCTGTATTATTGGGGAGCAAAGAAACAATCAAGAAAGCGGTTAAAATCCGCAAAGCATTTGGTGGTGGAATGAGACAGGCAGGATTTCTGGCTGCGGCTGGAATTTATGCATTAGATCACCATGTAGAACGGATGGCTATTGATCATGATCATGCCAGGGCTTTATCTGCAGCATTGAATCAGGTGAATTACGTAGCTTTAGTACTGCCTGTAGAAACTAATATTGTGATTTTTGAAGTCGCATTGGGCTTTAAAGCGGAAAGTATTGTCCAGCTTTTAGCCGAAAAAGGGATCGTTTGTACTGCTTTCGGGCCTAGAGCGGTCCGTATGGTGACGCATCTTGACATTTCATCGGAGATGATCGACCGTGCCATTGAAACCATTTTACATTTACATCCTTCCTTCCATAAATAACCCTTACATGAAGAAAATTTTGATAGCCAACAGGGGCGAGATAGCATTGCGTATCATGCGCTCTGCACGTGAAATGGGGATTAAAACGGTGGCCGTTTATTCGGAAGCCGATAGAACAGCACTCCATGTGCGCTATGCTGACGAAGCCATTTGTATAGGCCCGGCAGCATCTAGTCAGAGTTATTTATTGGGCGATAAAATTATTGAGGCCTGTAAAATTACCGGGGCTGATGCCATTCATCCGGGGTACGGCTTTCTATCAGAAAATGCTGCTTTTGCCAGATTGGTAAAAGCTTCAGGTTTGATTTTAATAGGCCCTACGCCAGAAGCCATGGAAATCATGGGTAATAAATTATCTGCAAAAGCAGCAGCTTTGAAATACCAGATCCCTATGGTTCCAGGTACGGAAGAGGCCATTACTGATGTTGAAGAAGCGAAATCCAGAGCGGTAGAAGTAGGTTTTCCAATCTTAATTAAAGCCGCTGCCGGTGGTGGTGGTAAAGGAATGCGGGTAGTAGAAAAAGTAGAAGATTTCGAAGAACAGATGCAGCTGGCCGTGAGCGAGGCAACTTCCGCTTTTGGTGATGGCGCTGTCTTTATCGAACGTTATGTTTCTTCCCCGCGACATATAGAAATACAAGTTCTGGGAGATACCCATGGGAATATTGTTCATCTTTTTGAACGCGAATGTTCTGTGCAACGTAGGCATCAGAAGGTGATTGAAGAAGCACCATCCAGTGTCCTTACCGAAGAGATCAGAGCGAAAATGGGCAAGTGTGCCGTAGATGTGGCCCGTTCTGTAAATTATGTAGGTGCAGGTACCGTAGAATTTATTCTGGATGAAAACCTTGATTTCTTCTTTTTAGAGATGAACACCAGATTGCAGGTAGAACATCCGGTAACCGAGTTAATCACAGGTTTAGACCTGGTAAAAGAGCAAATTAAAATTGCCAGGGGAGAAGCACTGTCTTATGTGCAGGAAGACCTGGAAATTAATGGCCATGCGATCGAACTCAGAGTGTATGCAGAAGATCCGGAGAATAACTTCTTGCCTGATATAGGCGTACTGGAAGTTTACCAAACTCCCAAAGGGAATGGCGTACGCATAGATGATGGTTTTGAACAGGGAATGGAAATTCCTATTTATTACGATCCAATGATCGCAAAACTGATTACTTATGGTCAGACGCGTGAGGAAGCGATCGAGAGAATGGTACGCGCAATCGACGAATATCACATTACCGGGATAAAAACTACCCTTGGTTTTGGTAAATTTGTCATGCAACATGAAGCTTTTAAATCAGGTGATTTTAATACACATTTCGTGAGCAAGTATTTTAGCCCGGATCGGATGAAAGAAAGTGATGAAAATGAAGCACTGATGGCAGCAGTAGTGGCAGCAATAACTTATAAAAAGAAAACCAGTGCAGCGATTGCAGTTGCTCAAGAACCGCAAACCAGCAATTGGAAAAGAAACCGTACAAAATATAATTAGCAGATGTTTACAGGAATTATTGAAACATTAGGAGAAATAACAGCGATTAGGGAAGAAGGAACTAATCTTCATTTTACTGTTAATTCAGAATTGAGTAATGAATTGAAGATAGACCAGAGTGTAGCCCATAATGGGGTATGCTTAACAGTGGTGGCTTTAACGGATAGCACACATACTGTAACCGCTATCCAGGAAACCTTGGAAAAGACCAACCTTTCAAATTTAAGTGTAGGTAGTAAAGTAAACCTGGAGCGTTGTATGCAGATGAATGGACGCCTGGACGGACACATTGTTCAGGGCCATGTAGACCAGACTGCTCTTTGTGTAAAAAGAGAAGAATTAGATGGCAGCTGGGAATACCGCTTCAAATACGATGGGCAAAATGGAAATGTGACTGTTGAAAAAGGCTCTGTATGCGTAAACGGAATCAGTTTAACCGTTGTAGGTTCAGAAAATGATGAGTTTTCTGTTTTTATCATTCCCTACACTTTTGAACATACCAACCTTCATCAGGTGAAGGTTGGAGATACGGTAAACCTTGAATTTGATATTATTGGTAAATATGTAGCGCGCTTAATGGCACGCGGGGAATTACCGCTTTAATTCTTCAATTTTATTCTTGATAAAAACGACCAGTTTGACTTGCTCTTTAGGGTCGACTGTTTTCAGGTACTGCTGGTAGTAATTGATTGCATTTTTCTTATCATTTAGCTTGGTCTCATAAACTAAAGCGATGTTATAGTATAAACTGCCATTATTATCAAATAATAAACCTCGTTTGTAAGCGGTGTTTGCCAGGTCGTTTTTATCAAGACTTTCATACGAGTCTCCCAATAGACCATAATAGCTGGATGTTTTCTTAGAAATGGCGGCTTTTATGGTATATTCCAAATATTTGACCGCATTCTTGTAATCTTTTATCCCACGATAACTCAGTGCAATATTGTAAGATAAGGTCTCCATGTCATCAAGTTGAGGGTCTACTCTTAAAAAGTAATCCAGCGCTTTTTGATAATCAAGCAGTAGAAAATAGCTTTTCGCCATGTTTTTCAGTACAAAGTTAGAGCTGTCTCCGTAATTCATTATTTTCTCGCCAGTCAGAATGGCTTCTTTGTATTGCTTGGAACCGATACTAGCAGGCATTTTCATTTTTAGCAATTGAAGATTACTACTATCCACCGCCAAAGCAGGTTCAAGCACCTTTAAAGCAGCAGGAAACTGATTCATTTTGAAGTAAAGTTCACTTAACTCATAAGCGACATCTGCATCAGTTGGATTCAGTTGAATTGCCTTTCTATAATTCTTCAACATCTCTAACAATTGACCCTGTTCTTTTTCTATTCGTCCGATTTGTTTGTAAGCATTGAAATTGTTGCTATCTAATGCCACCACCTTAGTTAGGTATTCTTTGGCTTTCGCATTGTTCCCTCTTCTTAAATTGATATTAGAAAGATTGAATAGGCCGGCAATGTCTTCTGGTTTTTCTGCATACAATTTCAAGTAGTTTTTTTCTGCTTCGGGTAGTTTTCCCGCCATTAAATAGGCATAAGCCAGTTGTGAGATCTCCTTAGGATCTTTTGTGTCTTCGGTATAGGTGCTTTGCAGGTATTGAGCTGCTTCCAGATAGCGCTGCGTTTGAAAATAGTCCAATAGTTTTTCTTTATCAACAGTAGCCGTTTGTCCATTTACGCAATAATTGCTGATCAATATTAAAAAGGGAAGCAGGAGTTTTTTCATGGGCTAAGCTGGTTGTCTAAAAATTCAATTGGGATTTATATGGGATAAACTTAATCAGGTTATTCAATAAACTAAGTTATTAGTTTGATCTGAACTTTCCAAATAATACCTGTAAGCATTTAGTTTGATCGGAAATAAGGAAAACATCTTGGCAAGGTAATTGGTTCTATTAGCATATCAATAATAGGTTAAACTAAATCGATAAAAATATGGATACATTAAAAAAGTTTGAATTAATGGAGAAGATAGTTAGGGAGTTGGAGGATTTACAACATTCACAACAAGCAATTATCCAGAAGATAGGTAAGATTGAAGTGGACAATATTGAACTGGGAGATAAACGACTAGACAAAGATCTACCGGACATGCACCAAAGGGTTTCAGATAACCTGGATACTATTGTAGGGATCCTTGAATACTTTGCTGATAAAACTCAGAATTTTGGAAATAAGAACAATGTGGAAGCTTTAAAAGAGAAGCAAGCCATTAACGAAGCTACAGGGCATTAATGTCCTTCAAAAAGCCGGTAAGCAGTTAATGTTTATCGGCTTTTTATATTGAAATCATCATTACTGGGCCCCACGGGAATAAACAAGTTGAACTTGGTTCCTACGCCCAATTCACTTTCTACGTTAATGGTCCCGTCATTACGTTCCATAAACTCCCGGCATACGACCAAACCAAGTCCGGTTCCTTTTTCATTTAAAGTACCCCTTGTAGACATATTCTCCCCACTAAATAGCTTTTCAACAGTTTCTGCTTTAATCCCTATCCCATTGTCATGTATGCTGAGCATCATTGTCCCCTTGGCATAGACGGAAGAAATGTCAATTTCACAGCCTTCATAACAGAATTTTATCGCGTTACTCAACAAGTTACGTACTACAATTTGGATCATTAACATATCTGCATATACCATGATTCCTGGAAAAACATCCTGAATAATCTTCACGTTTTTTGAAGAAGCGGAAGGTAAATGATAATTCACCTCATTGACAATCATACTCCTGAGATCGAAAAACTCCCTGTTGAGTCCATATCCTTTTAACTGACTTCTAGACCAATGTAATATGTTTTCCAGCAACTCTGTAGTATATAAAATGTCCTTGTTTAAGGTCGGTGATAACATTTTAAATTCATCAATGGTGATCTGATCATTAGAAATCATTTTGAGTACCTCCGAAAGATTTACCAAGGGACCACGCAGGTCATGCGCAATGATAGAAAAAATCCGATCTTTTAACTGGTTTAGCTTTTTAAGCTCTTCAGTTTGTTCCTGAGATTTTAAGGCTTCCTGTTTAAAATTGGTGAGGTCCTGAAACTTAATCACCGTGGCATTATTGCTCAGTTGATTCTGATCCAGGTAAAGGATATCCGCTTCCAGGTCATGCACACCTAGAGGGCTTTCTACGCGCAATTCCACTTTGCCCGATCGGTGGTTTTTTAAGAATTGAAAGAAAGCATCCTGTTCCGGGAATAGCGTTTCAATCGATGTTCCTATGATTTTTTTACTGTTGGGTTCATCCAGGTATTTTCTTAGCGCATGGTTGTAATCAATCACCCTAAACTGCTTGTCGATCACTAAAAATCCATCCTGAATTAATTCCAATACCTTTTCTCTAGCCACTGGCAGCACATCAAAAAGCTTATAACGGTAAATGGCAATGGTTACAAAAGTAATGGTCCCAGCAAATGCAAATGGGGTAAGGTCCAGGTTGTCTACTGGTCTGAAACCAAAGGTATAGGCGATATTGGTGATCCATGGGATCAGTGCAGCGATGATAATGCTGTAGTTTTGCCTTTTATAAATAGGGTCAGATTTACGGAAAGTGGAGATCAGGAGGTAACTGCCAATCGCCAGTAACAGGTAAAAATAGCCAGTGAATAACTTGTAAACGATACCTGGTTCAATGGAAACCATTGGAAATGGACCACTGTTGTCCATAAAATAATGCTTGTAATGGAGGTGGTGACTATCATTGGTCCATACCAGGATTGAGGTAACTGCGGTTACGCAAATCAATAGAGACAGGTTTACCGTCCGCTTATACCAATACTCTTTTCCGGAGAGCTTTAAACAAAATAGCAACCAGTATAATGGGAGGGTAGTGATGCCAATATATTCGATGTCGATCAGTAGCTTCGCTTGTGCTAAGTTGCTGCTGGCAAGTTCGAATCCATAGCCTAAAGACCATATGGCATTAGACAACATGACCAGGCCAAAAAGTCTAACTGCACCATGTTCCTTCCGGTAAGCATAGCCGGATAAAAAAAGCGTTACCGCCCCGAAAAAAATTAAGAAATAGGAGTATGCATTAAATGTAAAATCCATCTAAATAGGTGATGATAAGGGCTCACCTTTGAATTCTAACGCGATTTCAAACAGGCGATTATAAATATAAAATTACGTAATATACTGATGAATTAAAAATATTCTTAGTTTTACATAACAGTATACATATCAACCTATTCATTATATTATGAAAAAAATAATCTTATCTGCGCTATTCATCTGTTCCAGTATGATGGCGTTTAGTCAGATCCTGCCTAGTTTTCAATTCGGACTAAAAGGTGGGGTCAACCTTACCAAATTTAGTACGGAAGGTACATTGAAAAGCGATAATAGAGCGGGATATTATGGTGGTATCTGGGCGCGTATTGGCGCGGCAGGAATTCACTTGCAACCAGAGATGTATGTTTCAGGTAAAAATACTACGTTAAAAGCAGATAACGGCTTTGAAAATAAAGTTGACTTTACCAGTTTAGATATCCCGGTTTTAGTGGGTACAAAAATCGGCGCAGCTGGTATTGGCCTTCGTCTGAATACCGGACCAGTAGTATCTTTTGTATTGAGTAAAGATCAGTCTATATCAGACGCGGCAGGTCAGGCTTTTAAAGGTAGTTTTAAAGACCAAAACTTTGCATGGCAGTTTGGTGCCGGACTGGATGTCAGTAAATTAGGTATTGACCTGAGATATGAACAAGGTTTGTCCAAAATTGGCAAAGATGAGTACAGTGGTGCAAAAAAACTAGGTTTATTCACGCTAGGACTAGCTTACCGTTTGTTCTAAAATACAATTTTTCAACATTTGTGGAAAAGGGCTGAACTTTAGGGTTTTGCCCTTTTTTTTGGCGCTAAAATTGATATTATGATTCTCCCTAACTTAATTAAGAAGACCATGAATATCAAAGAATTATTATTGAATGGAAAAGGCTTCTCAGAGCTGCTGAAACAATTCTCTATTGAAGCTGATGATGTCAAAATTCAGGATGAAGACGTGATCTTGTCTGACCAGATTTTGCGACACAAGGATATCCTAAGAGAGAGTATCTGTATTGAAGGAAAAAATAAAGAAGGTATTGTAAACCTTTTTGGAACCCTTCATTACAACCTGCTCAATAAACTGGCCGTGTTCGAAATGCAGGGATTTGAGAAAATTGCTACAGTTTAAACTTGCTTAGGCATCTTTTACTATTTCCTTGATTTCGTAATTGAAAGCGCCCTTTATAGGGCGTATAGGACGATTCTTGTCGTCACTCAGCACTTTTACATAGCAAGCCCCAAAGTAAAAGATAAAGGAAGAGTAAAATACAAACAGCATAATCAGCACGATTGAGCCTGAAGTACCATAGATATTTCCAATACCACTCAGCGGCAGCATAATTCTAAGAATGGACTTACCGATGGTAAATAGGATACCTGTCAGGATCCCCCCATGTATGGCAGCTTTCCAACCCGGACGGCCATTGGTAAGGTATTTGAATAGTACAGAAAACCAGGTGGTTACAATTGTAATGAACAGCAATTGATTCAACATCAATAGGAAAAACCTTCCGAAATTTGGGGAAGCATTGTTGACATAAGTGCCAATAATAGCTTGCATGCTATCTGTCATGATGCCGACAAAAAACAACAGTCCTGCCAGTAAAATAATCACAAAAGAGCGGGCTCTGAGTTTCATCTTGAAAACAAATCCTACCTTTTCTTTGATGCCAATAGACCAGATTTGGTCCATTGAGTTTTTGATCACCGCAAAGAGTGTGGTGGCAACAAAGATGAAAAAGATAAAACTCAATACCGTTGCATACCATTGATGATCTACGCCCCGGATATTTCTCAAGACCTGTTTGATTTGAGTCGTACTGCTGTCGTCTAAGACCGTACCCAGGCGTTCAAATAAGGTGTTTGCCAATTCCTTTCTGTCCATGAAAAATCCGAACAAGCGAATTAAGATAATCAGGATTGGTGGCAGCGCGAAGTTGGCAAAGAAAGCAGTTGCTCCCGCAAGACGCAGTGGATCATTCTTTTGGAATAATTTAAATGCCGCGCTAAAGCGTGTTAAAAATAATGAGATGCTTCCGATGATGTTAATGTCCATTCCCCGCAGGTTGCCTTGAAGCCCGAAAATAGCTATTTTTTCCTAAATCTACAGCAGTTATGATGTAAAAAAGCCAGTACTGTTTCCAGACTGGCTTTCGTTTTATGAATAATAAGAATCAGTTTTTTATAAGTTACCTCTCAGTTCCTGCTCACGTTCCAGGGACTCAAATAAGGCTTTAAAGTTGCCGGCACCAAATGATTGTGCACCTTTTCTCTGGATAATTTCAAAGAATAAAGTCGGACGGTCTTCTACCGGTTTAGTAAATATTTGCAATAGATAACCTTCCTCATCGCAATCTACCAGGATACCCAGTTCTTTCAACTGCGCAATCTCCTCATCGATCTCACCCACACGGTTTGTCATCATGCTATAATAGGCATCAGGGGGTGCACTTAAAAACTCAACCCCTCGAGCTTTTAATTCTCTCACGGTAGACAAAATATCTTTTGTAGCTACCGCAATGTGTTGCACCCCTTCGCCTTCATAAAACTCTAAATATTCTTCAATCTGAGATTTCTTCTTTCCTTCTGCAGGTTCATTGATTGGAAACTTGGAAAAACCATTCCCATTGCTCATCACCTTACTCATCAGGGCCGAATATTCGGTATTGATCTGCTTATCATCAAAGGATAAGATGTTGACAAATCCCATCACTTCTTCGTACCATTTAACGGTCTCATTCATCCTGTTCCAGCCTACATTACCCACACAGTGGTCGATGTACAATAAGCCCGCTTCTGTTGGTGCATAGTCGCTTTTCCAGTCGCGATAGCCTGGCATAAAGGTCCCCGTATAGTTTTTACGCTCTACAAACATATGGATGGTTTCTCCATAGGTGTAAATTCCTGACATCCTTATTTCTCCGAATTCGTCAGTTTTTGTAACTGGCTCCAGATAAGGTTTTGCCCCACGTTTTGTAGTTTCTTCAAATGCACTATAGGCGTCATCCACCCATAATGCCAGTACTTTTACGCCATCACCATGTTTTTTCACATGTTCTGCAATCGGGCTATCCGATTTTAATGCAGTGGTCAATATCAATTTGATTTTTCCTTGTGTCAATACATAGGAAGCGCGGTCACGTACCCCTGTTTCCGGTCCGGCATAAGCCAGAGATTGGAAACCAAACGCTGTTTTATAATAGTGTGCAGCTTGCTTTGCATTGCCTACATAGAATTCTATGTAATCCGTTCCATTAATTGGAAGAAAATCAGGCGCTTTAGCAATCTTTTCTGCAAATGTTTGTGTACTCATGATTTTTAAATATTTTAAAACTTTATCTGATTATTCTACGTTTTCTTGCCAGCTTTTATGGTAACTCTCATCCTCAATATTAATGGCATCTTCCGTTAACATTAAAGGACGGAAAGGATCTATCATCACGGCCAGCTCTTCAGTACTCTCTTTACCGATAGATTTTTCTACTGTTCCCGGGTGTGGTCCGTGCGGAATTCCACCTGGATGCAAAGTAATCTGCCCTTTAACGACACTCTTTCTGCTCATGAAATCACCATCCACATAATACAATACCTCATCACTGTCCACATTACTATGGTTGTATGGGGCAGGAATAGATAATGGGTGGTAATCATATTTCCTTGGTACAAAAGAGCAAATCACAAAATTATGACCTTCAAAAGTCTGGTGTACTGGAGGTGGCTGATGCAAACGACCGGTAATTGGTTCAAAATCATGGATAGAAAATGCCCATGGATAATGAAAACCATCCCAGCCTACAAAGTCAAAAGGGTGAGTTCCATAGGTGTATGGATACATTAAGCCTTGTTTCTTGATCAAAACCTTGAAATCACCGTACTCGTCGATAGTTTCCAGGTCCTGAGGACGCCTGATGTCACGCTCACAGTATGGAGAATGCTCCATTAACTGTCCGTATTCATTTCTATAACGTTTCGGAGAGCGGATCGGACTGAAACTTTCGATGATAAAAAGTCTGTTCTTCTCGTCGTCAAATTCCAATTGGTAAATGGTACCACGGGGTACTACGAGGTAATCGCCATAGGCAAAACGGATCTTTCCAAAGCCTGTTTTTAGCGTTCCTGTACCTTCATGGATAAAGATCACTTCATCTGCCTGACTATTCTTATAAAAATAGTCGGTCATAGATTTTCTTGGCGCGGCCAAAGAGATGTGTAAATCGCTGTTTACGAGTACAGGTTTTCTGCTTTTCAGGTAATCATCTTCCGGTTTGATGTTGAAACCAATCAAACTGGTATGACGAAGGTGCTTTTCACGCGCAATCTTTGGCTCTACAGAGTAAGGCTCACCGAGTGCTTTTACAATGGTTGGCGGGTGACAATGGTAAACGAGTGAGTATAAGCTGGAAAACCCTTCAGTAGAAACCAATTCTTCTGCATATAAATTGCCATCGGGCTTTCTAAAAACGGTATGACGTTTCGCAGGAATAGTTCCTAAGGTATGATAAATAGGCATAACAGTAGGTTAATTTGGTTAGAATTATATATGTATTAATAACAGTAAAACGCGGAAAACGTTTTATTCAAAAGCAGCGGGAAGCTATATGGAGTATTGTGCAAAGATGATCTTGGAAAGCATCGCATACCTGAATGCAGCCAACGCTTGTTTGGCCACCTGATTTTGATATGTGAGTTGTAAGATCATTTTGTTTGCGGAGCTAAATTAAGTAATAATTATAGTAAAGAACAAACAATCAGTCCGATTATATGTAGATAAAATATATTTAACCACTGATGCTGTATTTTTATATAGCTTTGAATAACTTGATAAAAAACTGCACATATGAAGCTGGTATCCTATAAAACAGAAGACAGAGAACACCTGGGTGTTTTTGTAAACGGACATATTTATAACCTGAACTCTTGCGACAAGCTGTTGCCTGATGAAATGTATGCTTTCCTACAGGGTGGGGTCGATCTGATGGATCGTGCTAAAAAGGTTGATGCACAGATTAAATCTGGCGAAATCGAACCTAAAGAAGAAGCTTTCTTTGAATTATTGGCACCAGTACCGCACCCAACATCTTGTAGAGATGGCTACGCTTTTCGTCAGCATGTAGCTGCGGCACGTAGAAATCGTAAGGTAGACATGATCGCTGAGTTTGATCAGTACCCAATTTTCTACTTCACCAACCACAATGCCATTCAAGGTCCTGGCGACATAGAATGTATGCCGGATCATTTCCAGAAACTGGATTTTGAATTGGAAGTAGCGATTGTAATCGGTACGAAAGGCCGTAACATTACTGCCGCAGAAGCCGATAACTATATTGCCGGTTATATGATCATGAATGATATGAGCGCAAGAACCCTGCAAATGGAAGAAATGCTGTTAAATCTAGGGCCTGCAAAAGGAAAAGATTTCTCTACCGTAATCGGCCCATGGTTGGTTACTCCTGATGAACTGGAAGAATACCTTTGCGAAGCTAAACCTGGTCACACCGGAAAAGCTTATAACCTGGAAATGACTTGTACAGTGAATGGGGTACAGGTATCTGCCGGAAATATGGCCGATATGGACTGGACTTTTGCGGAGATCATTGAGCGTTGTGCTTATGGTGTAGATATTTTACCTGGTGATGTGATTGGTTCTGGTACAGTAGGTACAGGATGCTTCCTGGAGCTTAATGGAACAGGATTGTTGAACGACTCTGATTTTAAACCACAATGGTTACAGGACGAAGATGTGGTCGAAATGGAGATCACTGGTCTTGGACACCTGAGTAATGTCATCAAAAAAGTAGATACAGACTTCTCTATCCTTGCTTTGAAAAAGAAATAATAGATCATCTCCGGTAAGCAAGAATAACTGTTTACCGGAGTATCTTATTTTTATAAGGCGATAAACTGGCATTCCCTAGCCCGCTCCCCTAAATTAATCTTCGAGATTAAAATTCAGTAAGCCCTTTTTTAAACTACATTTAGGCAGTAACTTTGAGCTTAAACAAGCCCAAATCCATATGCTGACGATCGATGTAACCACAATTCCTGCTGTTCAATTGCAAAACTACCTGCAATATGCCATTGCACCCAGACCCATTTGTTTTGCAAGTACCATAGATCAGGAAGGAAACATCAACCTCAGCCCTTTTAGCTTTTTCAATATGTTCAGTACTAATCCACCGATGTGCATCTTTTCTCCATCGAGAAGGGTGAGGGATGGTAGTACCAAGCATACACTGGAAAATGTACTGGAAGTAAAAGAATGCGTGATCAATATTGTCAACTATCCAATGGTACAGCAAATGAGCCTGGCCAGTACGGAATATTCGAAAGGCGTTAATGAGTTTGAAAAAGCTGGTTTTACCATGTTGCCTTCCCAGTTGGTGAAGCCACCAAGAGTGGCCGAAGCACCTGTACAGTTGGAATGTATAGTTAAAGAAGTGATTCATTTAGGAGATCAGCCCGGTGCTGGTAACCTGATTATGGCAGAAGTAAAGCTGATCCACATTCATGAGGATATTCTGGATGCAGATGGCAAAATAGATCAGGAAAAGATAGACCTTGTAGCACGTTTAGGCGGCGATTGGTATTGCCGTGTAACTCCGGAAAGCTTGTTTAAAGTGGCTAAGCCCTTAACTACACTGGGTATTGGGGTAGATGCTTTACCTAAAGCCGTAAGAAACTCTTATGTGCTTTCAGGGAACGACTTGGGTAGGTTGGGGAATATTGAACAACTGCCTAGCGCAGATGATATCGATGAAATGCAACAACATCCTCAGGTGAAAGAAGTTTTAGACGCTACGATTGGTGATGCGAATAACCGTGAGCGTGAACTTCATGAACTGGCGAAGCAATTCCTGACAGAAGGAAATGTACTGAATGCTTTAAAAGTAGTATTGCTTTAAGAGGCGGGCTATAAAATGCTCACCACTTTCATAAAGCGCTTCTTGTAGAAACCATCATTTAAACTGGTGATGGTTACGCCTTTTGCACTTCCTGAAGAAGAGTGAATGAACTTGATTTCATCACCATTCACTGCAGAAATAATACCTACATGACCCACACGACGAATGCGACTGTTGGTGCCGGTAAAGATGATCACATCTCCAACCTGCGCATCAGCAAGCTTCTTGTCCTGGCCTTTAGTGGCAAAATCTCTAGAGGAGCGAGGGGCATTGATCCCAAAATTCTTAAACACATAGTTTACAAATCCTGAGCAGTCAAAACCAATCTTAGGATTGCTGGAAGCATAACGGTAACGTGTACCAATCATAGACTTTGCAAAAGATAAAAGATTGCTCGGTTGAAATTTGCTGGCAGGAATTGCCGGTAAGTGTTCCATCAGCTTGAAAACCATATCCTGATAGGGGATAGGTGTCAATCCTTGCGACTTTGCCGCAAACGTACTCATGGATAGAAACAGGAGAATGATGATGCTTTTCTTCATAGGGATCGGGCTAAAGATAGTAAAACTATCTTTAGCCAAAAATAATGTTGATAAGTAATTGATTAAGGGGTGGTTACTGCTACAGGTAGCACTTTTCCGTTGAAAAACTTATGACCGGTCTTCGCAAAGTCGGCCACATATTTCCCCATTTCGAAGGCCATTACCGGCGATTGATAGCCTGGGAAAGCCTGTTCTAACATTTCTGTTTGTGCAGAACCTAAAGCCAGACAGTTCAGCTTTATGCCAGTCTCTGCCAATTCAAATGCCAGGCATTCTGTAAGCGTGTGTAAAGCAGATTTACTCGAAGAGTAAGCAGCAAGCCCAGGGAACTTTACGCTGCCCTGAAAACCACCCATACTGCCAATATTTACAATATGACTACCAGCCGTCATTAATGGCAAAAGGTTTTGAATCATATTAAAATGACCCAATACATTGCTTTCGAACATCTGGTACAAATCCTCTTTGCTGGTTTCCAGGAAAGGCTTGTTGATCAAAGCACCCGCATTATTGATTAAAATATCAATGGTACCTAGTCTTTCCTTTAAAAAAGGAAGTAATACAGCATAATCATCATTTACAATGTCAAATTCAACCGGAAGCAACACGCAATCCGGATTGATACTCCTGGCAATTTCCAGCAGTTTACGCAGCTTGTCCGCAGAACGGGCAATACATACAATTTTATTCTCTTTATGGAGTGCGAATTCTAAGGCAGTTTCAAATCCAATCCCACTACTCGCACCTGTTAAAACTATATTCATTTAATCTTCTTCTATAATCAATTGAGTTACCGGATTTTCAATCACATGTAAGCCATCGGTAATTAATTTATAATGATCTGGTTCATTTGCTGCTTTTAGCTCCAGATAAATACGTATTTCTTTCTCCAGCTCAGGATCAAGGTTCTTATGGTAAAGGATCTCCAGAATCTCTAAAGCAGCCAGCCAATCGTAACGGTGTTCTGTTTTTAGGGCTTCAAATAGTGCAATCACCTGTTCATAATTTCTCTTTTCTTCTCTGATCGTACGGATTTCTTTGTAGATGGCATGAAGTTTCTGCGTTTTTTCATCGTAGGTCACTTTATGCGTCTGTTTATCACTGATATGTGTGATTTCTTCGTAGGCATCTTTATCCGCGGCACCATTAAATACGGAAACAATTTTCTCTCCAACAGCCATGTCATAAGTACCCCATTCCGGTTGGAACAGGACATTACCATTGCCTTCTTTTACGGTACAATCTTCAAATACAATCAGGATTGTTTTACCGCTATGTTGCAGAATCTCTTTTACTAAACCATTAAGTTGGATGCCACTGTCGAAAGTTAAATCTGCCCTGCTACCCGTCGCAATTCCTTGCTCCTGTAGTTCAGATAAACTTAACTCTTCCAGTACCAAGCCATTTAATCTACCAACAGGAGAGGAGAACCCGTCCTTATGGTAAAATTTACCATGCCCTTCCAATTGCTTTGAATCTACTGCTAATGCAGAAGGTCCGGTTGTTTTTAGGAAAGTAAGCTCATCAGCAGCATTCAGCCCCATATCTGTAAAGATACCGGTTACCTGTAATCCAGAACTGTATACTGCCGTTGCCGGGTTTTTACACTCAATTGCTTTGACTATACTTTCTGCACCGCCACGTCTGAATGCCATGGTATCCGCAAACTGCTCTAAAACGTCGATCAGATTTTGGAAATTTTCCGTTACAAATAGCTGTGGCTGTGGTTTCGTGATGTCATAAGAGTAATTGATGGTATCAATATTATACCACAACTTTTTCACTTCTTCTTTCATGCAGCTGGAACTTTCGCCAATAGAGGAAAGTAAACCTGCACCGTATATTTTCGGATTTTCTAATGTGCCGATCAAGCCGTATTCTACAGTCCACCAGTGTAAACGACCCAATAAGGCCATTTCAGAAGGCTCGCCCATATTTTCAGCTACGGTCTGTAAATGTTTTTCTGCCTTTGCAATTTCCTGCTCAGGGGTATTCGCCGATTCTTTTAAAATGCTCAGGTTTCGAATGGCTTCGTAAAGTTCAAAATCTTTCGAAGAGAACATGGCTTTAGCACCGATAGAACCAAAATAGCTTAGGTAACTGTTGTAATCCATATCTGCGATAATCGGGGCATGCCCTGCCGACTCATGGATGATATCCGGAGCAGGAGTATATTCAATATGGTTAATCTGACGGATGTCTGCTGCAATCACCAATACCTGGTAAGCCTGATATTCCATGAAGGCTGCAGGTGGAATAAATCCATCAACAGTTACCGCACCCCAGCCAATCTTGCCCAGGTTGTCGTTCATGGTTTGCAAATTCGGGATGTGTTCTATACTTAAACCTGCGCGTTGCAAACCTTTAATATAGGGATAATAGGCCACTTCTTTCAGGTAGCTATAGTTCTGGCGCATTACATAGCGCCAAACAGCCTGATCAATTGGCGTATATTTTTCATAATGCTGCTCTACAATAAATTGCCTTAAATGCTTTGGAAGCTTAGCTACTCTTGGATTGTTAAAGTCATTAAAATCACTCATTACCTATATGGTTTATATGGAGGCCAATATAAGAAAATCTATTTCTTCTCCTAAACAAAACCTGCCTTGATTTATGAAAAATAACGGAAACTAGACATAAATAGGGATAGGCTTCTTTATTTCTTCACTTTGAAAGAAAAGTGCTTTTGTGAGAAATAACTAAATACAGCCAGTAATAAGGAAATGATGATTTTTGAAACCGTAGGATAAAAACCGAAGGCTTCTACCAACACTTTTAGCAGGGCATAATTGATGAGGATATTTGTGGCCACTACAGAGGCATACCTAAACAATTGAATCCTGCCTTTTAAGGTCGACTTCGTAAAAACCAGGTACTTATTTAAGGTGAAGCCGATAAAAAAAGTAATCACAGATTCTATACAAAGTGCTGCTACCGGAGCGGTAATGAGCTTTGGCAACATTGGAAAGTCCAAATGAACATCCTGTTGCTGTAAAATCCAGTTGTAGGCAATATAGTAAATCACAATACCAGCCACGAAGGTAGTACCTCCGGAAGCGATATACCTGAAAGTATGTAAGGAAATGTATTTCGAAAAAGGGGGATAGAAAAAGTCTATGAGCTTTAACAAAGCTTTGCGCATACTTATTTATAGGTTAACTGATTTGCGATCATTCTGTTGTTATATTGTTGACGGAAGGCTTTCAACTTCTTTTCCATAGCTGCGGCAACATCCGGTTCCTGCGCTAAAATATTGTTTTTACTCAGGCGGTCTTTTTTCAGGTTGTATAAAGCCAGGTTCTCTTTACCATCATTTACCAGGTAATAATCGCCCATATAAAAGTTAAAGGAACCATCGTTATTGTTCACTACAAAGTTATCTGTTTTTTCATCAAAGGCATCAAAGCCCATAGAGAAGTAAGGCTTGTTGTAATGCAGGTAGTTCAGTACCGTAGGCATGATGTCTGTTTGTTGGATCAGCTTATCGGACATTCCTTTAAGAGAGCCATCCGGGCGATAGAAAATAATAGGAATAGAGAAATAACCTGGGGTATTCTGGTATTCCGGGTGGTAAGAAACTGTAGCATGGTCGGCACAGAGTACAAATAGCGTGTTTTTGTACCAGGGCATACTGGATGCAGTTTTGAAGAAATTACGTAAAGCCATGTCCGTATAACCCAGAGGCTCCTGTACGGGTAGTGGTCCTTTTGGAAATTTGCCTGCATACTCATCCGGAACACGGAAAGGATGGTGAGAAGATAAGGTGAACACACTGGCAAAGAAAGGCTGTTTAAGCGTATTCAATGTTTTTGCTGTGAACTGTAAAAAAGGATCGTCCCAAATGCCCCAGGTACCATCAGTATCTCCGGTTTTTCCATACTCATTTTGTCCGAAGTATTTTTTTATTCCGGCAAGGTTGGTATAAGAAGAGAAGCCCATAGAGCCATTGGCTGCGCCATGGAAAAAGGCAGTTTCATAACCTTCATCACCCAGAATCTTAGCGATACTGGTGGTCTTGTTGCTCGAATAAATCGACAATACAAAAGGTTCGTTGATAGAAGGGATGCCGGTGATCACAGAAGGCAAGGCGTCAATAGACTTTCTGCCATTTGCGAAACTTCGTTTAAAGGTATAGCTCTCGGCCACTAAAGAATCCAGGAAAGGAGTGTAGCCTTTGTATTTACCACCATCAAGGTCTTTGTTCAGGCTTCCTATATGTTCTTTCCCAAGGCTTTCCACTATGATCACCATTACGTTTAACTTATTAAAGCTAGCGGTATCTTTTGGCAGGTGAATCGGGTTGTATAGTGAATTTAAAGTCTGTTCATCAAAATAGTTCAGCGGCTTTAACTTCGAAGCTTTTAAGGTTCTGATGATGGAAAAAGGAGTGTTTAATACCAGACTCATCTGATCTGGTGTGTCTACATAATCTCCCGCATTACTCAAGGTAATTGGTCTGGTTTGCGCTCCCCAGCCCCCGCGGACACCCGTGATACAGCCTACAGCCATCAGACCCATCAATGCAGTATGTAATAGATAAGTTGTCCAGGTAAAAGTAACGGTTTTTTTAACCTGAACCAGTTGGTATAGTTTGATGAATAGCCAAATCAATACCGCCAGTAAAATCAGCAGGTACCAATAGTCTTTTAGGAAATCGCCAAAGAGTTTTAACTTGTTTTGCTCATTGCTAAACTGGTTAAAAATCGTTGCTGTGGTTCTTTTAAGCGTGAATTTATAATACGCAAAATCCATTAGATTGGCAATTATACCTAAGCTGTTGGTCACAATAAACCACCATTTGAAAAACTTTTGATAACCTTCATTATAGCGGAAAGGAAAGGGGATCAAATGGGCAAGGATATAAATCGAGTTGATATAGATTAAGGCAGAAACATCAAATTTCAGTCCACCCCAAAGGATGTACAGGTATTTGGGAAGCGTGATATTTTGGAAGAGGTCCTGATTGAAGAGGTAGAATCCGATTCTACACAAGGTATATAGTAATAGTAAGATTAGAAATCGATAGGCCAATACCAGATAAAGATTCAGGCCTGTAGTGTCTTTTATTTTCAATTTTCGAATATTTGCTCCAAAGCTAAGTATTGATAATGATTTATTAATGTTAAATTCATCAAAAGGGCCATCTCCTTATGGAAGACAGCCCTTTATGATCATTGTTAGCTATTTCTCTATAATATCATGCTCTAGGAGAAATAGATGTCTTTAAAGTTCAACGATTTGGTGGTATCGATTCTTCTGTTAAAACGTTCTGGTTTGATCTCATTTAAGGTGTCAAAACCACAAGCTTCCATCAGTTCAATCGTAGCGTGAACGGTGTTTTTATGGAAGTTGGCCACACGATGTTTTTTATCGGTCACGTCAATTCCTTTAAACAAGCTCTTATCTTGTGTAGCGATACCTACAGGGCATTTACCACTGTCGCATTTTAATGCCTGGATACAACCTAACGCCATCATCATTCCTCTGGCACTATAGCAGGCATCTGCACCAAGTGCAACTACGCGCATAATGTCAAATCCGGTGATGATCTTTCCTGAAGCCAGGATCTTAATGTCATTTCTTAGTCCGTATTTTTTCAAGGTGATGTTTACAAAAGCTAGGGCATCCAATAATGGCATCCCTACGTAATCTGTATATTCCAGAGGAGCCGCACCGGTTCCACCTTCTGCACCATCAATGGTGATGAAATCCGGAGAGATTTTAGTAGCTATCATCGCCTCACAGATGTCAATAAACTCTTCTTTACTACCGATACATAGTTTGAAACCAATTGGTTTACCACCAGAAAGTTCACGTAATTGCTTGATAAAATGCATTAAGCCCGTTGCATCTGAGAAGGTACTGTGTGCTGGAGGAGAAAGAATTGTAGTTCCTGCAACTACATTTCTAATTTCCGCAATCTCGGGTGTATTTTTGGCTGCTGGTAAAATACCACCGTGACCAGGTTTCGCACCTTGAGATAATTTAAGCTCAATCATTTTCACATACTCTCTTTTTGAGTTCTTTTGGAACAAGGCACCATCAAATTTACCTTCTGCATCTCTACAGCCAAAATAACCTGTACCTACCTGCCAGATCAAATCACCACCACCTTTAACGTGGTAAGGGCTGATTCCACCTTCGCCAGTATTGTGTGCGAATTTATTCAGGTTGGCACCGTTGCTCAACGATTGGATCGCTGTTTTACTCAATGCACCAAAACTCATGGCACCAATATTCAGGATACTTAGGTCGTATGGCTGTAAACAACCAATACCACCAACTTTTACCCTTAAATCCATATTGGCAATCTTTTTAGGATAAATACTGTGGGATACCCACTCGTAGCCTTCCTGATATGGGTCTACCTGCATCCCGAAGGCTACAGTTTCTCTTTCATTTTTTGCTCTTTGGTAAACGATAGAACGCTGGCGACGGTTAAATGGCTTACCATCCAATTCCGATTCGAAGAAATACTGACGCATCTCAGGTCTGATCGATTCGAAGAAATAACGTAAACGGCCAATTACAGGATAATTGCGGAGAACCGCATGTTTGGATTGAAAGCGGTCGTAAGCCAATGCGGTGATCAGGATAACGGGTAATGCAATCAACAGGTGGAAGGCGGATTTTTGATAAAACGCATTCACGATTAAAGCGATAATGCCTAATAAGGCGATCCAAAGAAATACTGTTCCAAGTATGGAACGAAATCCTTTTTGTTTCATAAGGTGCTGATAAATAAAAGTAGAATGAACATCTTGAAAAGGAAATGACTTTTGAATCATAAACCTTCAAAATGAATTTAAATAATGATTTTTCGAATAGAATAGGCCCCTGAATCGAGAATCTTAAGGTGAAGGACTCGGGGCTAAGAGAATAAAATCTCTACAGGTACTCTGGAAAGCGAAGCCGAAAGCGTAGTTCTCCCGCTCATATCGCGCGAAGCGCCTATATGCGGTGTTGTACTTATCCTCAGTCGTTTTCATTGGCGCAAAGCTCGGCACCTTTTTCCTCAATTCAAAGGATTTCGACGTTATTTAATTGTAAATATTAATCTGGAAGGGAGACAAAGTCGATCACGGCACAATAACGGTATCTCGGATGCGGTTGAATGCTCAGGCCAACGGTATTCAGTTCAGAGGATTTATTTAAGATCAGTTTCCGGTGACCGAGGTTTGGAACACCCTTGTCCAACAGTAACATACATACGTTTTCTAAGCCGGAGTTGAAGCCGAAAGCAATGCATTCTCCATTGGATTTCCTTGGATATACGGTACTAATCCGCTGATTTAAGCTCCTTCCATCTTTCGAAGTATGCCCTGCATAATTGTTTCTGTTCAAGTCTTTTGCATGGGCTTTAGCGATGCTAGTGAGTGCCTGGTCGGGCCAGAATACCGGAAAATCCTTTATTTGTTGAAGATCTCTTCTCAATGAGCGGTAATAACTGTCATTTCTACTCACTTTCAGCTCTTCGTAATTTCCGTACTGTTTCATTCTAATATTATAGGCATCAACAAAGTCCTGGAAATAGGTGTCAAAAAATCTGGCACCATCCATTCTCGCCAGGTTCATGTAAATCACCATATCTTTCTCCTCAGCGGTTAGGTAGTTGGCATTACCCGCAGTATTGGCCATTTTTAGTTCTTCCCTGCTCCAGTTGTCATCTGGTGATTGTGCATTTAATGGAGTAATAGCGGAGGTAAACGGGAGGGTTAGCAAGAGCGCAAGGGCAATTATCTTCATCTTATCTTTCTTTTTGCAAGGATCTGTTATGTTTTCGCTGATCTTTGTTGTTGCTTTAACGCAAAACACAGGCCATATCATATATAGGCGCTAATTTTTTTGCGATCCCTATAGGTTCCATTCTAAATAATCCTGAGCTGAGTTTAATTATAGGTTAATTCTAATGCTTGCCGTATGTACGCCAAAAATTCTACTGATCTGATTTTGTTATGGTTTTGCTTTTGTCTTGCTCAGGCAAAAGTAGAGCAAAACAAAAGCAAAAGAAAAGCAAAACAAGAGCAAAACAAGTAGCGTCAAAAAGTAGTAGAAATGACGGCTAAATGTAGGAGGAAATTGCTCTTGATTTTTGTTTAATCTCCTGCTTTTTTAAAATTTAAGCAGAATTTCTTCTTGTTTTTTGAGGGATTTAAGGAGAAATAATAATTTCATATATGTGTTGATTTGTTTCTTTTATAAAAAATAAAGCAAACCTGGTTTCAGATAAAAAAGATTGGATCTTAAATGCGAATGAAAAGAAATGATCCTGAAAACAAAAAAAGAGTTGTCCGCAAAGACAACTCTTTTTAAATATGGTTTAGCTTTTTAGCCAATATCCGTAAAACAGCATCCTTAGAATCTGTAGCTTAAGGTAGTCATAAATTGTCTTGGTGGAATTGGGTTGATACTATAGTTCTCATGAACATAGTAATTCAAAGTGTTTCCAATATTTGAAACTTTTCCTAAGATGGAGAACTTCTTGAAGTTATAACCAGCAGAGAAATCAAATGTAGTGAAACCTTTAACCGGGATCAGGCGTGATATACCTTTGTCCAAATCCAATTTTGTATTGTTCCATCCAGCATAACGTTTACCCGTGTAAAATGCAGAAGCACCTAATTTTAGCCCTTTTACCGGACCTTCACTGAAGGTGTAAAACAACGTTCCATTAGCGGTATGTGCAGTATTACCAACTATACGCTCTCCAACTACATTGCCATTATCTTCTACTGAAGTTTTGGTATAGCGCATAAAGTTATAGCTATAACCAGCAAGGAAATTCAATCCTGAAACAATCGTTCCAGATAAATCAATTTCCAAACCATCACTTGTTGTTTGTCCGGCAAATTCTTTTGCTGCTGTTGGTTCATTCCCAGGAAGCACTACGTTTTGAACAAAATCATGGTTAATAATTCTGTATAATGACACGTTTGCCGTCATTTTTCCATTGAACAAATCATTTTTTACCCCAATCTCATATTGATCAATGATAGAGGCTTTAAGGTTATCATTGTTAATGTCAAAACCACTGTTTGGTGCAAAGTTATTAGAGTAACTCGCAAACAATGACGTCGTTTTGAAAGGTTGGTAAACAAGTCCAACTCTAGGAGAGAAAGCCTGGTCGTATCTCGCTTTAGTTGTTGTAGACTTAACGGTTTCACCTGTTGCTACGGTATACACCTCTGGAACACCTACGGCCTGATAAGAATAACGTAAACCAGCAAGTATTTTTACTTTTTCAGATACCGCAATTAAATCCTGGAAATAAACACCTACGCGATCAGTTGGCGTTTTAGTATTTCCTGTAATATTGGTGACTGGCATATCTGTACGTGGTACAAATTTGTTCGGATCAAGGGTGTTGATTTTGTCGTAAACAGTTTTGGTGTTTAAATCAAATTGATTCGTTAAGTTCATATACCTGTCGCCATCAATACCAACTAATAAAGTATGTTTGATCTTACCCGTGTTGAAAAATCCGTTTAAGTTTACTTGTCCGGTATAATAATCTTCGGAAGTTTTCAAACGATTTAACAAACGGTCTAAATCTCCGTTTTCTTTCGCCTGGATTCTTTCCGAAGCAAAATAATCTCTGTTGAATGACTGGAATGAACCTACTGCATTCAACTTCCAGTTGTCATTGAACTGGTGGTTTAACTCCGCAGAAGCTGTTCCTTGTTTTCCTTTATTGTAAGCCCAGGCAGTATTGAAAAATGCAGAGCGCGGAATAGAAGTAGGGATTTTTCCATCTACAGATCCAATTCCAAAATCAGGAGTAAGGTCATAATCTAAATAATCACCCTGTACTAAAAGGCTTGTTTTTTTGCTGATGTTATATAGTAAAGATGGATTTACATAAACGCGGTCAGATTTTACCGAATTTCTAAAACTTCTCGCATTCTCATAAGTACCAATTACACGAAAGGCAAGGTCTTTGGTAATCGGGCCGTAGATGTCGGCTGTTGGCTTGTATAAGTCATAGCTACCTGCTCGAAGAGATACTTCTCCACCATATTCAAATTTTGGTTTTTTGGTGATCATATTGACGATTGCACCACTGCTTACATTTCCGTAAAGCAATGCGGCACTACCTTTCAATACTTCTACACTTTCTAAAGTGCTGGCTTCAGGTAAAGCTCCTGAATTTGATCTAGCACCATTTTTAAAGTAATTGTTTGCACCAAGACTATATCCACGGGCAAAGAAATTATCTCCGGTAGTTCCTCTGGTAGAACCCAATGCAATACCGTTTACGTTTTTCAATACGTCGCTTAAACGGTTCGCTTGTTGATCTCTGATGACCTCTTTACCAATAACGGTAACACTTTGAGGAAGATCCATCGGTTTGATTGCGATTTTACCTGTACTTATCGGTTTAAGGTTCTGAGATTTATAAGAAGTAATCACCACCTCTTCCAAATCAGCAGCACTTTCTGGAAGTACAAAATCTATGGTCACCGTTTGTCCTTCAATAACTGTAACTTTTTTAGTCTGTACTTTTAAGCCTACATAAGAACATTTTATGGTAAATGTTCCAGCTTTTAGGTTGTTAAAAATGAAAGTACCGTCTTCATTTGTGATTGATTTTTTACCATTTTCTACCAATTGTAAGTTTACAAAAGAAGCAGGTTTGCCATCTATGGTATGTACCGTTCCGCTGATCGTTCCCCTTAGAGGTGCAGATGCCAGTTGGGCGAAAGTGTTATTGGTTAGTAGTATTAGCAGTACAAAATTTAATAATATGTAAAGTCTATTCATATTCTTTATTTAGATTAATTCTATAAAGGCGCAAATGTAAGCGCTGATCCTGACAAGTACAAGAATTATTTAGATTAATTGTAAATAGAGAAATCGGGAATAGGAGGGCTAAAAAATGAGGATTGCGAATAGCAATAAAAAATATTTTCAGTCAGATATAATAATCTGAATAGACGAGCGTCTATATATATGAGAGCGTTAATTTAAACGGGGAGGTTTCGGAGGAAACTTCCCCGTTTTACTTTTAAAGCTTATTTTAAACACCAAACATGGTAGGTGTCATCTTTCATTTCTGATCCTTCCACTACCTTTTCGAAACCAGGGAACTTTCTACCCCAATCCTGTAGGCTGCGGATATAGCTTAACCAAGGACCATCTGCCGGACCGAAGTTTTCACCAGGCATAATGATTGGAATTCCCGGAGGATAAGGAATAACCCCTACTGCCGAAGTTCTGCCTGTCAATTTATCCAATGGCAATAGTTCTACATCGCCTGACATTAATTTTTGGAATGCAGCTCTTGGCAAGGTAACCGGTGTTGGCAACTGACTAAATGCTGCGGTCTGCCATTTATCCATATTGCTTTCTCTCATGTTATGGAACATCTCATCAGCAAGGTCCTTTATTCCCATTTTACCATAACGATCAGGATAGTTCGCAGGCAAGTCAGGAATAGTCGCTGTTAATGGCGCATTTTCATCATAAAATCTTTTGAACTCTAATAGCGCATTGATCAATGTACCCCATTTTCCTTTGGTATTTCCTACCGAGAACAGGCAAAGGACCATAAAGTCTGTCGTTCTTGAAGGGATAATTCCTTTCGCATATAGGAAAGAAGACAATACAGCTGCAGGGATTCCCCAGGTACTCAATTTACCATCATCTTCCATGCCTGGACACAATATCCCTGCTTTAATCGGATCGAGCATACACCAGTTGTCGGTCATATGATCGAAACCATGCCAGGCATCCCCAGGCTTTAATACCCAGCATTTCGGATCATGACTCAATAATTCTTTCGGCGCATCTGCAAAATCTATTTCTTTTCCAGTTGCCGGATCAGTTACTGTTGGTGCATTCCAGGAGCCAAAGAACCAGTCTTTTTTCTTATGAAAAGCACGCTGTGTACGTGCTAATGCCTGACGGAAATCTACCGCCTCATCAATAACATCCTGGATCAGGATTTCTCCTTGCGGACCATCCATCATCGCAGCGCCAATTTCATTAGAAGCGATGATCGCGTACAATGGGGAAGTAGTGGACTGTAAAAGGTAAGATTCGTTAAAGCGACTGTGTTCAATTGGCCTTCTTCCATTCCGTACATGGATGTAGGAAGATTGAGAAAGTGCAGCCAATAATTTATGCGTAGAATGTGTTACAAATATCGTTGGCGCATCTTTTGGATGATCTTCCGCTTTGCCACGTAAGCCAAACCGATCTTTGTATAATGGGTTGAAACGGGCATAAGCATACCAGGCCTCATCTAAGTGAATCTGGTCTACCGTTGGTGCCAATATGCTTTCAAGCTCTTTTGAATTGTAACACATGCCATCGTAAGTACTGTTCGTCACCACGGCATAAACCGGTCTGTCCTGAACAGCTAAATCTTTAAGCGCATGATTTTTTATTTTCGATTGAATCACCTCCGGAGAAAACTCTTTCGCTGGAATTGGACCGATAATCCCAAAACGGTTACGGGTAGGGATAAAGAAGACAGGAATCGCACTCGTCATTGTCAAGGATTGCTCTATGGATTTATGACAATTTCTATCGCATAGTGCGTACTGTCCATCTGAAACCGCAGCCACAAATATCGCCCTGTTGGAACCGGAAGTTCCATTCAGCATATTGTAACTTAAGTGGGAGCCAAATACCTTAGCGACATAAGCTTCAGATTCTTTTACTGGGCCTTCATGATCCAAAAGAGAGCCAAGCGGTGTTCTTTCAATACCGGTGTCGGTACGGAAAAGGTTCTCTCCAAAGTAATCAAAAAATACTCTTCCTACCGGAGATTTTGTAAAGGCAATGCCACCTTGATGCCCCGGAGCAGCCCAGGAATACTCTGCTGAATTTTCAGTGTAATTGATTAAGGCTTTAGTAAATGGAGGTAATAAGTTTTCGAAATAATGATTAATGGCAATTTCTACTCTTCCTCCAAGGAAAGCAGCGGTGTCTTCCAGCATCCATATGAATTCATTCGCCAGGCTCATTGATTCTATTGTGAAAGAATTTTGGTCGCCTTTCTCCGCAATCAAGAACACAGGTACTGTAGCATTTCTTTTCCTGATCTCTTGCAATAATGCGGTACCTTGCTGATGAGTAGCGGTGTCATTATCACCCAAAGTCCAGTCTAACAAGACACAGCTGATTGCGGCATCAGAAATGATCACAGACAGCGCATCGTCGTAAGAAATGGCCTCTATGACTTCAAAATTGCGGTCTTTTAGCTCATTTACCAATGCTCGAACCGCTCTGCCATTAGCTGTATTTAGGATCAGAAGTTCATCATCGATGATCAGAACTTTTCTTTTGTTGAGTTTATTGATACGTTGAATCATAGGTTTATTTATTTAATTAGAATCAAGTGGATATGCGCCTTTATGAGTACGGTTATAATTGAATGCGTAAAGAGCAGTAGTAATCAGTACAGAAACGAAAGCACCCAATACGGTAGTAGAATCTGAACTTACCACCGACCAGATACAGTAGATGAAGGCAACGCCGATAATCACGATGTAAGCATTGCGCTTCTCGCCAAGGTTTCCATGACCAATGAGCATCAAAGCCGCACAGGTATAGATATATGGGATTACAGTAAATATGACCGTGATTGAAGACACTACGCCAAACTGTTTTGCTGCATTTGGAGATATGGTGGTCAATTGTAAAATGGTCATCAGGATGCCCACAATCACCAAACCGGTAACCGGAATCCCGTCTTTGTTGACTTTCCCAAATATTTTAGGGAATAATCCGTCATCTGCTGCTGCTTTTGCCGTTTGTCCGGCTACAAGCGTCCAGCCACCAACAGAACCTAAACATCCTAACATCGCACAAAATGCCACTACTGCACCGGCAGTTTTTCCTAAGGCCATGGCTACGGCATCGCCAAATGGGGAAGAGGAAACTTGTAATTCCGCATTTGGAATCATACCCATAATGGCAGTGCTGGATAATATATAAGAAACTGCAGCAATTAGTACCCCTCCAACTGTCGCAATAGGCACATTCTTCTTAGGGTTTTCTACTACTCCCGCAACTACTGAAGCCGTTTCTACTCCAATAAATGCCCATAAAGTAATGTTTAGGACGCTTTGTACCGCGCTTAAAGAGTCTTTTCCACTTACGTTCCAAGCCTCCATATAGGTACTGCTTTTAAACCAGAACCAACCAAATACGGCCACTCCGATAATTGGAATCAAGGCTAAAACGGTCGTTACGGCTTGTACTTTGGTCATTAACCTTGGACCAGAGATATTGATGAATACAAATGCCCATAGGATGGCAATTGATGATATGGTAGCGGGAATTGGTTCTTTTAATATCGGAAAGAAATAACTGAGGTAGCCAACACCGACCACCACAATGGCGATATTACCTACCCAAGCGGCGACCCAATACAACATATTGGTCTGGTAACCTAGAAAAGGACCGAAAGCTCTTCTGGCATAGGCATAGGATCCACCCGGACTGTGGTCTATCGAAGAGATCTTCGCATATACAATAGAGAGCGCAATCGCACCAACAATGGTGACCAGCCAGCCGTAAATGGCGATACCACCGGTAGCCGCCAGATTTGCAGGCAATAGGAATACTCCGGAGCCCATAATGTTTCCCGCAACCATCAGCATTACAGGGATTAAACCAACTTTCTTATTATTTTCTGCCATAATATTTAAGGATTTAGATAGACCTTAATAACAAAGCTATTGATACCCTTCAACAAAGTGGACTAAGCTCTGGCCCAATGCGTTTCACTTTAGAATGTGGAACATAGTTGAGCGAATACGGGGAACGCTTTTATGTAATTTGAGGAAATAAATATATTATGGCGCTGACTGAAAACCGATTGATTAAGCTATCTATTTATCTGACAGGTGTTTTTGCTTTTTTAAGCATCTGTTTTGGCTTGTTTACCGATGCCAAGGCTATTATTTTTGACGGCCTTTTTAGCCTGATTGGGATGGTTTTATCTATCGCCTCTATATTTGCACTCCGCTTTATCAGAAAGCCTGAAGATCAGGTGCTTCCCTATGGAAGAGCACATTTTGAACCTTTTATTATTTTGATCCAGTGTCTGGTCATCATCTTCCTCTGTCTCTATTCTTTAATTACGGCATCGCTGGATTTTATGCATGGTGGCAGAATTGTAGACCTGGATGTTGCCATTCTATATTTAATATTTTCTGCCCTGGGTTCCCTCGTTATTTGGTTGTATTTCAGGAAGAAAGCGTCTAAGGTGTCTTCTGAATTCCTGAAAATTGAGGCATTGGAATGGCAACTGGGGAGTTTTTTAAGCGTAGCGATTTTAGTAGGAATGCTGATTGCCTTTGTATTGGACCGGCTCGGTTTCCATGCGGTTGTTCCTTATGTAGATCCGACGCTGGTGATCCTGGCCTCTCTTATTTTTCTCGTAGAACCTATCAAAACGGGGATAAGGAACTTGAAGGAGCTACTGTTATATGCACCCGAAGATGAAGTAGAAATGACTACCAAAGCTTTGGTTCAGGAGATTGTAACCAGTAAAAATTTTTTAGAAGTAAAGAGTCACATTGCCAAAACCGGGAAATACCACCTGATAGAAATAGATTTCCTCTTACCAGAAGGCTATCCGCTGCATTCTGTGGATGAGCTGGACTTAATCCGGGCAGAAGTGTATGATGGCATTAAAAATAAGAACAATAACCTATGGCTCACCATTTCTTTTACCGCACAAAGAAGATGGATGTTATAATGAAATATTAACCTTTGAAAACTGATCAAATGATGCTTTTTAAACTGACTCTTACCTTTGTACTCCTCCAAATGCTGGCGATCACCGCTTTTTCACAAACTGACTCCCTCACCAGGAAACGTTTGGATAGCCTGGAAGCCCGCTTAAATTACCTGGATATTCGCTTAAAGAAAAATGCTTCACCACCTAGAACACAAACCAGAAGTGCGGTAGAATCCGGAAGATATACAGGAGTAGTAATGGCAGACGATGAGGGGATTGCTTTACAGATTGGAGGTTTCATTCAGACGGATGCAATTCATGATTTTCACAATAATAATAGTCCTTTAGGCTTTCTTTCTTCTGGAATAACGATTCCTAATGATAAAAAAAGCAATACTACTTATAGTGTTGCGGCCAGTCGTTTTAACTTGAGCGGACAGATTCCAATAGAAGGGAAAGCACTGAAAACTGTTTTGGAGTTTGATCTTTTTAACAGCTCCTTTAGTCCGAATTTAAGAATGGCCTATGCGGAATATGGGAAGGTGCTGGTTGGGATGTACTGGTCTAACTTTATGGACGTGGATGCTTACCCCAATACGTTGGATTATAACGGTCCTAATGCCATGACCTCCGGGAGGCAGGTGCAGTTCAGACTTAGCCTGCCAGTTACTAAAACGACAGAGCTAGTATTGGCGCTCGAAGATCCGGTGAGTTTTCTGACGCTGCCAGAGCAGTCGGGATTTAAATCATTAAAACAAATACCTGATTTTACCAGCAGTATTCAATATAGTAAAAATGGAAGTCACCTGCGTTTTGCTACAGTATTACATCCTATCGTTTACGAAAACGAGCAGCAAAAACGCAAAAGTAAGCTGGGATATGGCTTAAGTGCGAGCGGTGTTTTACAGCAACCTGGAAACAAGGATAATTTCGTGTTTCAGGCTACTTATGGCAAGGGAATCAGTAAATACATTAACGACATTGGTCCCGATAATTACGATGGTGTCTATAATCCTGCCACTTCCAACCTGGAAGTATTGGCCGTTTGGGGCCTGTCTGCCTCTTACGATCATTGGTGGGCCGATAAATTTAGTTCCACTGCTGGCTGGGGATATTTAAACCTGGAAAATAAAGGGCTGTCTGAAGATCAGAACTTTAAAGCTTCCAATTATGGGATTTTGAACCTGATCTATTATCCAAATTCCTTTATAAAAGGAGGTGTTGAATATTTATATGGTACCAGAAAGAACGTTAATGGCGATTCCGCTAATAATAGTCGCATTCAGCTGACTATGCAATTCAGATTCTAGTTATTCTTTTCCTTAGTTTTTTGTTAAGAAATTAATTGTTTCTCCTCTTTTATCTTCATGAAAGATGGAGGACTTTACGTAGAGTTATTCTGATAATAATCCTCTATTTAGGTAATTATTTATTTGAAAATAAATAAAACCTTTTTCTCTAAAAACTGTACTATAATAAACCCTGCTCTATATAAATGGAAGTTTTGGCTCATTTTATAGAGATACAGGTTGTGAAATTATTAATTGCTTAGCGGAAAAATATACCAAATCCATTACCTATGGAAAAACATACTCCTCATGCTAACAGGTATCTCCGTCCGGGGTAGGTCTTCCTGTTGCCAAAAAACCTATCTATCCTTGAAATATTAAATGCTCATTACATGGTACATTTTTCCCCGCAAATTGATAATAACGCGTTTGCTAGCGCAGCTTATCTGCTTTTTTTCGTTCCGCAAGTCGTAAAACACCCCATTTTTCGATTTATAAATACCCTCAAAAAGAAACTTTCTCCCGACCAAAAAATGGAGCAATCCGATGAAATCCCCATGGAAAAATCTAAAGAAGAGACCATGGAAAAAAACAACGCTTGTGAAGGGCAGCTTTTATATAGTAAAGATAAGCGCAATGCTTACCTGCAAACCCTCGAAGAAATCCTTACCGAGGATCAGCCTTTTCTCAAAAAGGGTTATTCTATCAAAGACCTTTCAGATGATACCGGTATTCCTTCCCACCATCTTTCTTCTCTGATTAACAAGGAGTATCAAATGAATTTCCAGAATTTCATTAACTTCCAGCGAGTGGAATATGTGAAGTCGCAGATCCAACTGGAGGAATGGAAACAATTGTCTTTAGAAGGCATGGCATGGCAGGCAGGATTTACTTCCAGAACTACTTTTTTCAGGGCCTTTATTAAAAACACCGGTAAAGCCCCTTCATATTATTTAGGTGATGCTCATCAAAAGGTCTAATTTAATGAAGTTCAAAATTCTAACGTTTTTATCGTTTCTATGTACCCCAGTTTTATTGAAGGCACAGGGCGTAGAAATTCCTGTGTCCTCGAAAACCAAGCTGACGCTTTCTGGAATGCTGCAAAGTCAGTTCAATTACTCGCTCGATGATGATGTAGACATTAAAGGTTTACACCATTCCGGTGATGAGCATTTTGCACACAATTCCTTTTCTGTAAAAAGAGCCAGGGTACAACTGAATGCCGCCATCAACGATCGTATCAATGCGGTGATTTTGGTCAACTTCGGTGACTTTACCGGAAATCCGCAAAACAAGGTATTGGAAAATGCTTATATCAAATATAGTGTCAATGATTATGTGAATTTTCAATTCGGACAGTTTCGTCCACAATTTGGACAGGAAGACAATTATCCGGTGGACTTTGTTAAATCTATAGACTTTTCTAATCAATATTATTTGTTTGGTGCCAATAGCTGGCAAAGTTTCCAGATTGGTGCTAGTTTCTCTGGTCAGATTAAAGACATCGCCATTCCGATTCAATATTCGGTAGGCGTGTTTAATGGAAACAATAGAAACCAGATTAGCGACAATGATGATGGCAAGATTTTCCCTGCCAGAGTCGTACTTGGCTTAAGCAAAAATACTCATTTGGGAGCCAGTGCTGGTGTTGGAAAGAACATGGGACAGCGGATCTGGGCTTATGGTGTAGATGTAGACTATACCAAAAAACTAAACGAGCGCTGGGGAATGTCCTTTGTTTCTGAATACAAACAAGGAATCAACAGTCAGGAGTTCTTTGGACAGGAAACACCGACAGTTCCAATTAGTAAGTATGCCATGAGAGGGATTTATGTATTGCCTAATGTTAGCTATAGCTTTAAAAACACGAGGTTGAAAGAGCTGGAATTTGCCTTTCGCTATGAATATCTGGATGCTGATTTCAGGCAGGCCGGAAATTCCAGGGAAACTTACATTCCAATGCTGAGCGCCTCTTTTGCCGAAGCTTATGCCATCCGCGTACAAGTTGGACTGCAAATGGACCGCTATGAAAAAAATATACCGAACACCACACAGTATAATACCAATCGGGTGATCTGCCAGGTGCAAGCCCGCTTTTAAAAAAGTCAGTCTCTTTTTTAAGAGTGACTAAGTCAGTTTAAAAAAAAAGTATAAACCAAACTATGCAAGAAATAAACTACAAAATGTTACTGATCACCCTCGTATTCGGGTTGATCATCTGGTTTATTCCAGAACCAGAAGGAGTCAAGGCTGAAGCCTGGCATTTATTAGCCATTTTCCTGGCTACAATTCTTGGGATTATCCTCAAAGCCGCTTCTATGGGCACGATGTCTATCGTTGCTATAGCTTTAGTGGCCCTTACTGGTGTACTCGCCCCCGGAGATCCAGGAAAAGCAATCTCTTTAGCTTTAAGTAGCTTCGGTGATAAGGTGATCTGGTTAATCGGGATCTCTTTCTTTATCGCCCGTGGATTTATAAAAACGGGTCTGGGAAGCAGAATCGCTTACCTCTTTATCCGCGTGTTTGGCCGTAGCTCTTTAGGCTTAGGTTATGGATTAGGATTGGCGGATTTAGTTTTGGCACCTGCAATTCCAAGTAATACCGCTCGTGGGGGTGGGATTATCTATCCGATCATGAAATCTATGGCCATCAATTTTGGCTCTTTTCCTGATAAAGCAGAAACGCACCGAAAATTGGGTGCTTACCTAAGTCTGAGTAGTTATAATGTAAACCTGATCACTTCTTCTATGTTCCTGACCGGTACGGCAAGTAACCCGATGTGTCAGAAGTTTGCTGCGGATCTGGGAATCCAGATTACCTGGATGTCATGGATGTGGGCTGCAATTGTTCCTGGTATCATCTCCCTGTTGGTGATCCCTTATGTATTGTACAAAATATATCCGCCGGAAATAAAGGCCACTCAAGGTGCAACCAAAATGGCAGTGGATAAGCTGAAGGAGATGGGGGCGGTTTCTAAAAATGAGTGGTTGATGCTGATCGCTTTTGTCCTGCTCCTGATTTTATGGGTAAGTGGAGATTTCTTCAAGATCGATGCAACTACTACTGCTTTCATCGGACTGGTGTTTCTGTTGCTTTCCAGAGTACTGACCTGGGAAGATGTGAAAAGCGAAAAAGGAGCCTGGGATACGATTGTCTGGTTCTCTGCCCTGGTCATGATGGGCAGTGCCTTAAATACCTTAGGGTTGATTCCATGGTTGAGCAACCTGGTGAAAAATGAAATTGGTGGCTTAAGCTGGACGCTGGCATTCCCTATCATTATACTGGTCTATTTTTACAGTCACTATCTTTTTGCCAGTGCAACGGCACATGTGGCCTCTATGTATGCCGCATTATTAGGAGTGGGGGTAATCATTGGGATTCCACCAATGTTACTCGCTTTATCACTGGGTTTCTGTGGTGGTATTTTCGGCACCTTAACCCATTATGGACATGGACCTGCTCCAGTGTTTTTTGGAAGTACTTATGTAGATGTGAAAGACTGGTGGTCTCGAGGCTTTATTCTCAGCATCATTTTCCTGGTTATCTGGATCGGAATCGGTGGCCTTTGGTGGAAAGTAATTGGCGTATTTTAATTTAAAGCTATGGATAGAAAAACAAATACCTCTACGCTGATGCGTAAAACATTGATGGCTTTAACAGGTTTATTCCTATGCTTTTTTTTGGTGATTCATTTGTTGGGGAACCTGCAATTGCTACTTCCCGCAGATCAGGCAAAAGGAAGCTTTAACGGTTATTCCCAACTGCTTTCGGGAAATATCTTTATTAAAATCGTATCCTATGTATTGTATGCATCGCTAATTATACATGGTGTCGATGCCTTAGTTATCACCCTAAAGAATAAAAAAACAGCAGGTAAATATGCTGTAGATGGAAGAGCTGCCACCAGCAAATGGTATTCCCGGAATATGGGAATTCTAGGTACGCTGATCCTGATCTTTCTGGTCTTCCATTTTAAAGATTTCTGGTATCAGTATAAGTTTGGTAGCCTGCCTTTGGACGAATCCGGACACAAAGATTTATATACGATTGTGATTGCTGCTTACCAGGATTGGTGGTATGTATTGTTCTATGTACTATCGATGTTTGCATTAGGTTACCACCTTTTACATGGCTTTTTTAGTGCCGCCCGTTCGCTTGGACTCTATCATCCTAAATACGTTACCTGGGTAAGGAATTTTGGAAAAGTATACAGTTACGCAATTACGCTAGGCTTCGCAATTATCCCAATTTATGTTTATTTAACTCAGCATGTGGTATGGAATTAAATGCTAAAATCCCGCCGGGCCCATTAAAAGATAAATGGAGCTTTTATAAAGACCATGCCCGATTGGTGAATCCCGCCAATAGAAAGAAAATGGATGTGATTGTGGTAGGAACCGGACTTTCCGGAAGTGCCGCCGCCGCATCCTTAGGCGAAATGGGCTATAATGTGAAATCATTTTGCTTTCAGGATTCTGCCAGAAGAGCGCATTCCGTTGCCGCCCAAGGTGGTGTGAATGCCATGAAAAACTATAAAAACGATGGCGATAGTGTTTATCGGATGTTTTACGATACGATTAAGGGAGGTGATTTCCGCTCCAGAGAAGCCAATGTGTATCGGCTTGCAGAATGTTCTGCACAGCTGATTGATCAGGCAGTAGCCCAGGGCGTACCTTTTGGCCGGGAATATGGTGGATACCTAAACAACCGATCTTTTGGAGGGGTACAGGTGAGCCGGACTTTTTATGCAAGGGGACAAACCGGACAACAGTTATTGTTAGGCGCTTATCAGGCACTCATGAGACAGGTGGCTGCCAAAACTGTGACCTTATATACCAGACATGAAATGCTGGACCTGGTGATAGTAGATGGGAAGGCGAGAGGGGTAATTGTCAGGAATCTTGATACGGGAGAAATCGAAAGACATAGCGCACATACGGTGATCCTCGCAACCGGTGGTTTCGGTAAGATATATTACTTATCTACCCTTGCCATGGGCTGTAATGCCTCGGCAATCTGGCGTGCCCATAAAAAAGGCGCCTTTATGGCCTGTCCAAGTTGGACACAGGTGCATCCAACTTCTTTACCACAATCTGGAAGTTACCAAAGTAAGCTCACCCTAATGTCTGAATCCTTAAGAAATGATGGTCGGATTTGGGTGCCTTTGAAAAGTCCTGAAACTAGAAAACCCAATGATATTCCTGAAACAGAAAGAGATTACTATCTGGAACGTCGTTACCCTGCTTTTGGAAACCTTGCGCCAAGGGACATTTCTTCCCGCGCGGCTAAGGAACGGATCGATGCCGGTTTTGGTGTAGGTCCACAGCTTAACGCAGTTTATCTTGACTTTTCAAAAGCGATCAAAGAACAAGGGCAGGGGAAAATAAAAGAGAAATACGGAAACTTATTCGATATGTACCGTAAAATCACAGATATCGATGCTTATAAGGAGCCAATGATGATTTCACCAGCAGCTCATTTTTCTATGGGTGGTTTATGGGTGGATTATGAACTGATGACCACCATTCCGGGGTTATTTGCGCTTGGAGAGGCCAATTTTGCTGATCATGGTGCGAATAGGTTAGGTGCAAATTCCCTGCTGCAAGCTTGTGTGGATGGTTATTTTATTGCGCCTTATACGGTGTCCAATTACCTGGCCGGAGAGATTAAATCTGCCAGACTAACCACCGATGAGCAAGAGTTTGTTGCTGCGGAAGTTCAGGTAAGGGCACAGCTTGGTAAACTACTCGCAATTAATGGTACGAAAACCGCTGATCACTATCATAAAATTTTGGGAAAACTTCTTTACGACTATTGTGGTTTATCAAGAAGTAAAGCAGGATTAACAACAGCAATACAGGAGATCAAAAATTTGCGTGCAGACTTCTATCAGCATCTAAAAGTACCGGGTACGGAAGATGAAATGAATGGGGAATTGGAAAAAGCAGGCCGCATCGGCGACTACCTGGAAATTGCAGAACTGATGTGTCAGGATGCCTTAACCAGGGAAGAGTCTTGTGGTGCGCATTTTAGAGAAGAATACCAGACTCCGGAGGGAGAGGCTTTACGAAACGATGATCTGTATTGTTTCGTATCCGCATGGCAATACAAAGGGGAGGATAAAGAAGAAGCGTTGGTTCGGGAGCCCCTGCATTTTGAAAACGTAGAATTAACCGTAAGGAGTTATAAATAATATACCGGCTATGAAGATCTATTTAAAAATATGGCGACAAACTGATGCCGGTAGTCCGGGGAAATTAGTCGATTATGAATTGGATAATGTGATTCCACACATGTCATTTCTAGAAATGATGGACACCCTGAATGAACAACTGATCCTAAGTGGTGATCGGCCAGTAGAGTTCGATCATGATTGTAGAGAAGGGATTTGCGGACAATGTGGGATGATGATCAATGGCCGTGCGCATGGCCCGATCTCTCATTTAACCACTTGTCAGCTGCATATGCGCGAGTTTAAAGATGGGGATACGATTTATATTGAACCTTTTAGAGGTGCAGCTTTTCCGGTAAAAAGGGATCTTCGGGTTGACCGATCTGCATTTGACCGCATTATTCAGGCAGGAGGTTTTGTTTCCGTAAACACCGGTCAAGCGCCGGAGGCCAATGGTATTCCGATTACACATGAACAGGCAGAATCTGCTTTTGATAGTGCCGCTTGTATTGGTTGTGGCGCCTGTGTAGCCACCTGCAAAAATTCCAGTGCAGCATTATTTACTTCTGCTAAAATTTCACATCTGGTGAAATTGCCACAAGGGAAGATGGAGTCTAACAAACGTGTGTTGGCTATGGTGGCTCAAATGGATCTTGAGGATTTTGGCCATTGTACCAATACAGAAGCTTGTGAAGTGGAATGTCCACAAAGTATTTCCGTACTCAATATCGCCAGAATGAATTGGGAATATACCCTCAGTAAAGTTTTAAAAAAGTAACATGTTTAAAGAAATACATACCTATAAAAGCTATGTCCTCCTTTGTGGCCTGATGGCTTTTGGCGTTGCTGCAAACGCACAAAATACCTCTTTGGAAGATTGTTTTAACCTCGCTCAGCAAAATAACCTGAGTCTCAGACAGGCGAAATCATCCCTGGCTTCAGGAGAAGCGAACCTGAAAGCCGAGAAAAAAAGCTACCTGCCAAAGGTGGATTTATTGTCGAGCTATACCTATATGAGCAGCCCTTTAACCATCAACCTGCAACAGGCAAGAGATGGTGTGGTGAACGGTTCTTCGCAACAAAGTGTGAATACAGCAAATGAGGTGTTTAAAGAAATCACCGGAACGCCCCTTCCTCAATCGGTACAAGATCGTATTTACAATACTTCGAAAAATGTGATTGGTGCCATTTATCCGGACTACAATCCGAGTTTGAGCAGGCAATCTTATTTTGTAGCAGGGGTCGGTTTTAGACAACCAATATTTTTGGGTTATAAACTGGATGCTGCGGGAAACCTGGCTGAATCTCTGGTGAAGTCGGCAGATATCAATGTAGACCTGGTAGGGAAGGAAATTGAATTCCTCATTTCTTTACAATACCTCCGGATTTTATACCTGAATACTTTGCTACAAGAACAGCAAACGATGGTGACAGCGCTGACTAAAAACAAGGCTTATGCACAGGAACTGGTGAAAAATCAAATCCTTGCTCCTTACCAAAAAAGCTGGACTAACGTTGTTTTGATTCAGGCAGAAAGCCAATTCAATAACATTAAGTTAGAACAGGAAAATGCTAAAGTAGAACTGAATAAACTGTTGGGTATTCCTCTGGATTCCAATATCGTGATCGCAGATACCTTAAAATATCGCCATATCGCACCGGCTCCTCCAAAAGAAGATTTCTGGGTGTCGAATCCTATTTACAGACTCGCTGGGAGCAAAATCAATTATGCAAAAACTGCGGAGAAGATCAGCAAGTCTTTTTCTTTACCTAATATTTTTGCGATCGGTAATTATAATCTTTACCAGAAAGACCTTCCGGTTACTATGCCTGATTGGTTTATCGGTGTGGAAATGCAATGGAGTTTATTTAACGGGCAAACGCGTAAACGTACGCAAGCTGCCCGAAAACTGGTAGAAGAAGCCAAACTAGGCGAGCAAAGTGCAGGATTAGCACTTCAGGTACAATCTACAGTGGCCAGAAATAAAATGAGGTCCCTGCAAAATGATGTGAATGCTTTAGACAATGCTCGTAAAGAGGCGCATACCACTAGCACACTTATTGGCGAAAGGATGAAGAACCAGCTTTCTTCTCCTAAAGATGTGAACGATGCTTTATTGGTTGAAACAGAGATTGATAAAGGGTATCACACTGCTGTTTTTGGCTATTACCTAGCTGTTGCCGCCTACTTTAACAGCATCGGAACACCAAAAGAACTGGCTCAGTACCTTAAATAAATTACCAGATTAATTAACAAACATAAAAACTCAAGCTATAAAACACTTATACATGAAAGATATCATCAAAAATTACTGGGCCTTACTGATCCCTATTATAGTGGTCATCGCTGCTTTGTTCTTTTTCCTGGCAGGGAATAAAAAAGAAGCCAATAACTTTATTGGTATGGTGGATGCTTCCAGCGTAGATGTGGCGGCCGAATTTCCGGGTCGACTGGATTCTTTACTGGTAGAACTTGGAGATACGGTAAAAGAGGGGCAAATTGTGGCCATTCTTCGTTCCAATGAGATTGATGCGATAAAAGCACAAGCCCTTGCTGCAATTGATGCAGCAAAAGGTCAACAGGAATTGTTGCAGAAAGGTGCAAGACCAGAATTGATCGATGCGACTTCCAAATTATACCAGATCAGTGAGGATCAATATAAATTGTTTAGCGCAACCAACGACAGGATGCAACGCCTTTACAATGCAGATGTGATCTCCGGTCAGGAGAGAGATGTTTTCTATTTCCGCTATGAAGCAGCTAAAAAAGAGATGGAAATGGCAAAGCTGAACCTGAAAATGTTGAAGGATGGGACACGTCCGGAGATTATGAAAACGGCCAACGCGATTGTAAAACAAGCAGAGCAGGCTTATGAGTTAACCAAATCATTAGGCGACAATACCAGGGTGCATGCACCTGCCGATGGGGTGATTTCTAGTTTAGTAACTCACCAGGGAGAGATTATTTCTATTGGTTATCCAATGATGACGATTGAAAAGAAAAATTCGAAGCTGTTGAGGTTCAATGTTCGTCAGGATGAATCCAATCTTTTGAAAGTAGGTTCTAAAGCTTCTGTAAAAGTACCCGGTTGTGAGCCGGAGACTTTTGAAGTAAAGGTGACTTCTATTGCACCAACCTTAGAGTTTGCCAATTGGGTGCCTACAAAAGACAAAGGACAGTTTGAACTGAGAACATTTACCATAGAGCTGAAACCAGAAAATGCTGCCGGAATTAAAGGTCTGCGTGCTGGAATGACTGCTTCCTTAATTTTGCCATAATGCGTTCGACTTGTCAGATCATCATTCGGGAATGGGACAGGATTCTCCATCTCAAGGTATTTTACCTCGTGATGTTGGTGATTCCTGCCCTGTTGTTTTCTTTTTATGCGTATATCTATCAGGAGAAAGAAGCAAAACACCTTCCTTTTGCGATATGGGATGACGATCAGAGTCCGGTTAGCCGACAGCTGATTTTTTTACTCGAGCAAAGGGATGCCTTGCACATCACCAAAAGATTGTATAGCGAAGCAGAAGTGCAGTCTGCGATCCAAAAAGGAGAGATCATGGGGGCTGTGCATTTTCCGGTAAATATGCAGAACGATATTTACAGCCGTCACCCTACAACAGTGACGTTGTATACCAATGCAGCGGCTTTAGTTCCCGCAAAAATGGTGTATAAGGCTGCAGCCCAAGTAATCATTACGGGAAGTACGGGGATTGTGCTTAAAAAGCTGGTCAAGACAGGGATGGAGCCAGATCGGGCAATGGCTTTGGCCAACCCCGTAAAGCTGGATACTTATCAGTTGTATAATGCCACTTACAATTACCAGGAATACCTCGTGCCAGGACTGATAACGGTGGGGATGCAAATGATTCTGATCATCAGCAGTATGCTGGCACTCAATTACGAGTATAAGACGAATACGATGTCTCAGTTGTATGAACTGGCAAAAGGCTCGGCATTTCGCGTGATTGTCGGTAAAACGATCGCTCATTTGGTGGTCAGCTGGTTTAATTTTGTCCTGATTGCATTTATCCTGTTTCCTTTTTTTGATATAGGTGTACCAGCGGCAACAGGTAAGTTTTTTGCCCTTTATACGCTGCTTTCTATCGCCTGTATCGGGATTGGAATGTTCATTTCTGCTTTGTTTAAAGATGTGATGCTTTCCGGTGATGTGGCTTTGTTTTATACTTCACCGGCTTTTGTGTTCAGTGGTTTCACTTTTCCAAGGTGGGCAATGCCCTGGTATGACCAATATTATGCGACCATCATGCCCTATACCCCTTTCCTGGATACGTTCTTTAAGATTTACTATATGAACCTGCCTTTCTATTATGCGCAGGCAGATTTGTATAAGCTATTGTTGTTTCCAGCGGTCATGTTCCCGACTGCCTTAATTCTTTTCCAACGTCAATTTAATAACAGCAAAAATGAAGCAGCAGCCGAACCCGTCCTTAATTAATCTTCTACTGAGAGAGGCGAAGCTAGTAGTAAAGGACCATAGTTTGCTCCTTACTTTGCTGATTGCCCCTTTGCTGTATGCCTTTTTCTATGGCAGTATTTATATCAATAAAGAAGAAGAAAATGTGAAACTGGCAATCGTTGATGATGATCAGACCCGCTTGTCTCGTTTATTACAGCAGAATATAGACAATTCTCCGATGGTAGAACTGATCCATTTTTCCAACCTGGAAGATGCAAAGGAACAGATGTATGAAGGAAATTGTCAGGGCTATATGTACATTCCAAGAGGCACACAAACAAATTTGTTGAGCCTCAAACAGAGTAATGTGGTATTGGCAGTCAATGCCGCTAGATTTTTGCCCTCCAGTGATATCCTGGCAAGTGTCCAGCAAATTTGTCTGACTGTTGGTGCAGGAGTGCGACTCCAGTTTTTCGAGAAGAGCGAGGGGATGACTTCCGCAATTGCCATGCAGAATGTGATGCCGGTGAGTCTGGATTACCGACCGCTATTTAATGAACGCTCTAGTTATGGCGCTTTCCTTTTGCCCGGTTTACTGGCATTGATTTTACAGCAAACATTACTGATTGGACTTTCCGAGAGTGTAGCTTCCGAAAGGCAGCATTCTACGTTGGGAGCCTGGTTAAGAGGAGGGGCCTCCACGGCGATTTGGGGTAAGGGGTTATTTTACCTGATCCTGTTTTCGGCCTATGCTTTTTTCTTTTTGAATGTTAACTATAGTTTACTCAATCTGCCCATGAGGGGCAATGGTTTCGAGCTGAGTTTATTGTTACTCTTGTTCCTGCTGACATTGATCCCTATGGGACAGTTTATCGGTTCTTTGTTTAAGTCACAGTTGCTCTGTTTACAAATGATGGCCTTTTCAACGTATCCGATTTTCTTGATCACGGGCTATTCCTGGCCATTTGAATCCTTGCCTTTGCTGGTACAATGGTTGTCGATGCTATTGCCTACTACGCCATTTATCCAGCTGTATACGGCAGTGGTGCAGTCGGGGGCGAGTATATGGGATAATCCTAAATTATTGTTGCACCTGGTGCTGTTATGGGCTTTTTATAGTGGGATTTGTTATGCGCGATTATATACTTTGAGAAAAAGAACGCTGGCCTAGTTTATCCTTCTTCAGCATCCATATAAAAGAAAATGCCCTGCTTATCATAGGATGAGCAGGGCATTTTTATTGGTTTGTATCCTTATCTTAAAAGATTTTTCCAGCTTACTCTGCTAGAGATTAACTCTTCCAGGTCTTTGATATCAATTCTTTGTTGCTCCATTGAATCACGGTGACGGATCGTTACCGTATTGTCTTCTAAAGTCTGGTGATCTACCGTTAAACAGAATGGCGTACCAATTGCATCTTGTCTGCGGTAACGTTTACCAATTGCATCTTTTTCTTCATACACACAGTTGAAATCAAGTTTCAGGCTGTTCATGATTTCTCTTGCTTTTTCTGGTAAACCGTCTTTCTTCGTTAATGGGAAGATGGCTACTTTAACTGGTGCTAAGCAAGGGTGTAAGCGTAATAAAGTTCTGCTGTCTTGTTTTTCTTCAGTACTCAAATCCTGCTCTTCGAAAGCATTGATCATAGTTAATAAGAACATACGGTCTAAACCGATAGAAGTTTCAATTACGTAAGGAACATAGTTTCCGTAAGGCTTGCCTTCTTCATTCAGTTCACTGTCGAAATATTGCATTTTCTTACCAGAGAAAGTCTGGTGTTGTACTAAATCGAAATCTGTACGACTGTGGATACCTTCTACTTCTTTAAATCCGAATGGGAATTCAAATTCGATATCTGTAGCTGCATTTGCGTAATGTGCTAATTTCACATGGTCATGGAAACGGTATTTCTCCTCAGGAGTACCTAAAGCCTGGTGCCATTTTAGACGTGCTTGTTTCCAATATTCAAACCATTTTGCATCTTCACCTGGGCGAACAAAGAATTGCATCTCCATTTGTTCAAATTCACGCATTCTCATGATGAACTGACGTGCAATTACTTCATTTCTGAATGCTTTACCAATTTGTGCGATACCGAAAGGAACTTTCATTCTTCCAGATTTCTGCACATTTAAGAAGTTTACAAAAATACCTTGTGCGGTTTCAGGACGTAAATAAACCTCTTCTGCACCTTCTGCCATCGCACCAAACTGCGTGCTGAACATCAGGTTAAACTGACGAACATCCGTCCAGTTTTTAGTGCCACTCACCGGACAAGCAATTTCATGCTCTTCGATCAGTAGTTTTAAGCGTGGAAGATCATCAGCTGTTAATGCGTCATCCATATCAGCTTGCAATTTTGCAGCTTTATCAGTTTTACCGTCTTTTTCGTAACGGGCAATTTTATCTTCTAACAACTGGTCAGCGCGGTAGCGTTTTTTCGAGTCTTTGTTGTCGATCATAGGATCGCTAAAGCCATCTACGTGTCCGCTGGCTTTCCATACTTTCGGGTGCATAAAGATTGCAGAATCAATTCCTACAATGTTTTCATGCATCTGAACCATGGATTTCCACCAATAAGTTTTAATGTTATTCTTTAATTCCGAGCCTAATTGTCCGTAGTCATATACAGCACTTAGTCCGTCATAAATCTCGCTACTTTGAAATACAAAACCGTATTCCTTGGCATGTGATATTACATTTTTAAATTGTTCGTCGTTAGTGTTCTTTGCCATAATGATGCAAATATAGAAGATTAACAAATATATATAGGGCCTAAATTCCTACTTTTGACCATGAAACAATTTAATCTGCTTCTGGTAAGCTTCCTAATGCTTGCCGTATCCTGCACAGGACAAACAAAAAACTATATTTCTTTTAGCAATAGCGAAGAATTAAGGTCGTTTTTAAATAGAAAAACACCGGGTTATCCGCTGATCTCTGCACATAGAGGCGGACCAATGAAAGGTTTCCCTGAAAATTGTATTGCAACATTTCAGAATGCAACGAAATATCAACCAGTAGTGATTGAATTTGATGTGGCTTTGAGTAAAGATTCGGTATTGGTGATTATGCATGATGACCGTCTGGACAGAACCAGCAATGGAACGGGGATGATTGGTAGCTATACTTATGCAGAACTACAAAAACTACAATTGAAAGATGATGAAGGAACTTTAACCAACTATAAAATCCCTACTTTAAATGAAGTGCTGACCTGGGGGAAAGGGAAGGTGTTGTTTACTATAGATGTTAAAAAAGGGGTGCCTTTCGCAAAAATCATTGAAGAAGTACGTAAAACAAAATCTGAATCCAATTCTATTGTGATCACTTATAATGACAATCAGGCGGTAGAAGTACACCGTTTGGCACCCGACCTGATGATTTCTGCTTCTGTTAAATATGCGACAGACTTAGAACGATTGAATGGCAAAGGTGTTCCAAATAACAGGATTGTGGCTTTCGTAGGCACCTCTCTTCCAACGGAGAAAGTGTTTCAAGGATTACATGAAAATGGGATTACCTGTATCATGGGGACCATGGGCAACTTAGACAAACGCGCATTGGCCAGACCAAATGCTAAAGATTACTATCAATACCTGGAAGCGGGTGCTGATATGATTTCTACCGATAACCTGGCCTTGGCAGGAAAACAATTTGATCAGTACAGAAAAGATAAAAAGATTCGTTCCTCACACGTTAAAAAGGTAAAATAAATTGAGCATCCAGGTAAATTCACTCAGCAAGCATTTCGATCAACAAAAGGCGGTAGACGGAATTAGCTTTGAAGCTAAGCCAGGTAAGATATTGGGTTTTCTTGGTCCTAATGGGGCTGGGAAATCAACTACAATGAGGATGTTGACGAGTTACCTGAAACCTAGTTCCGGTACGGCCAGCCTCTGCGGTTTTGATGTCCAGACGCAGTCGATCGAAGTTAGAAAGATCATGGGCTATCTTCCTGAAAATACACCTTTATATGCCGATATGTATGTTCAGGAGTTTTTACTGTTTGTAGCCAATACTTATCAATTGAAAGATGCGAAACAAAAAGTTAAGGAAACTATTGAAAAGGTAGGCCTTGCTTCGGAACAGCATAAGAAGATTGCAATGTTGTCTAAAGGCTATAAACAAAGGGTGGGATTGGCACAGGCGATCATCCATGATCCCCAGGTTTTGATCCTGGATGAACCAACCTCTGGACTGGATCCTAATCAGCTGGTGGAGATCAGGGACTTGATCAAACAATTGGGGAAGAATAAAACGGTGATCATTTCTACGCACATTATGCAGGAAGTAGAAGCACTTTGTGATGAGGTTATTATTATTGATAAGGGAAGAATTGTAGCAAATTCGGGTATCAATGAACTCAAAAAAGAACACCATCTGACTTCTTTAGAGGATATATTCAGGAAACTGACTTCCTAATGTAGTTTTTTTGCTGCGGTTTTAGTCATTGGCCAAGTTTTTGCTTTTGAGTATTGATTTTATATCAATAATAAAAATTAAACTTAAACACATGAAAAAAGTATTTTTACTAACAGCAATCGCAGGTATTTTTGCATTCTCGAACGTAAAGGCTCAGAAAGATCCTGCTATGAATGGCCCTAAATTAGGTATAGGTGCAGAATTTGCGTTTCCAATGGGAAACTTCGGTGATATTTATAATATGGGATATGGAGGTTCATTATTGTACCAACATCCTGTTGCTCCGAATTTAAACTTAACTGCAAATGCAGGTTATTTAAGCTTTAAAGCTAAAGATATTTTTGGTGGTGGTACTTCAGGAGTTATTCCGGTTAAAGTTGGTGCTAGATATTTTGTAGCTGAAAACTTTTATTTGAATGGTGAAATTGGTGCTGCATTCTCAACTGAGAATGGTGGTGGAACAAAATTCGCGTATTCACCAGGAGCTGGTGTTGAATTTCCTGTGGCTGATAAAGCTTCCATTGATTTAGGTGTACGTTACGAAGGATGGTCTAAAGGTGATGGATTGGTTACGCCTTCTTTCATTGGTCTACGTGCTGCATTTAACTTCGGTTTATAAGCTCGATCCATTTTATTCCGTGCTAACATAAGCACATAGGCAAAGCCTTCCTGGAAACGGGAAGGCTTTTCTTTTTTTGTCTTTTAAATTTTCTAACTTCGGCATCGTTAATCCAAATGAATGTACGCGGTATTTAAAAGAGAGTTATTTAGTTTACTGAATTCATTGATGGCCTATATTACCATTGGTGTTTTTTTGCTGGCTTCCGGCCTATTGTTATGGTTTTTCCCCGATACTTCCATTCTGGAGTATGGATATGCAGAGCTTAGCGGATTTTTCGGTCTGGCTCCTTTTTTATTCCTTTTTCTTATTCCTGCCATCACCATGCGTTCTTTTGCAGAGGAAAGAAGGGAGGGGACTTATATCTTGCTGGCCACGCGTCCGGTAAGCGATTGGCAGATTATTTTCGCTAAATATCTGGCCTGTTTTGTCCTGGTGATATTTGCCCTATTGCCCACATTGATTTATTCTTATTCGATTTCTGAATTGACCTTGCCAAAGGGGAATATCGATACTGGTGCTATCATCGGTTCTTATATTGGATTATTATTATTAGGAGCGGCTTTTGTCTCCATAGGGATTTTTGCTTCATCGCTGACTAAAAATCAGGTAGTGGCATTTGCTTTATCTGTGTTTCTTTGTTTCTTCGCTTATAGCGGATTTGAGGCGATGAGCCAGATCTTCAGCTTTCGCTCGATTGAAAATGTATTAATCAATCTGAGCATCAATGAACATTACCAATCCATGAGCAGAGGGGTGTTAGATACACGAGACCTGGTTTACTTTCTGACTTTTATCCTGGTTTTCCTGGGCTTAACCAAACTGCTGATCGGAGGTAGAAAATGGTAATGAAACAGCATAAAATAGGCAGCATTGCTGTTTTTATTATTGCTTTGGTTTTAGTCAATGTGCTGGCACAATATGTTTATACCAGAATCGATTTTACCAAAGAAAAACGATATACCTTAACACCAAAATCTAAGGAGATCCTGAAAGGAATTAAGCAGCCGATTACCATTACTGTATTTCTAGATGGCGATTTACCAGCTCCTTTTAAAAGGTTGAGAAATGCCACAAAAGATCTGCTGGCAGATTATAAAGCGGAATCCGGACAGGAGATTAAAGTGATTTTTAAAGATCCGATTTCCGGACTATCTATTGCTGATCAGGACACGGTAATGAATCATTTATACAGTGCAGGGATTGAACCCACCACTATCAACATTAAAAATGATGCTGGATTTGCACAGAAAATTGTTTTTCCGATGGCTATGCTCGAAAGTCCAGACAGACAATTACCTGTCAAGCTGTTGCAGAATTTAGGAGCTACAGGTGGTTATGAAGAAAATATCAACAACTCTATTCAGAATCTGGAATACCTGTTTACTTCCGCCATTCAGAAAGTGCTTTCTGCGGATCATCCGAGGATTGGTTTTACAGAAGGCAATGGGGAGTTACCGGACTTGATGTTAAATGATGCGATCACGAGTTTGTCTGACAGCTATGAGGTGGGTAGGGTGAATCTGAGTACGATCGATGCTGCGGGACTGGATAAATTGAAAACATTGATCATTGCTAAACCTCAAAGAGAATTTACAGAAGCTGAAAAATATAAGATCAATTACTTTGTGATGAAGGGGGGCAGGGTAGTCTGGGCGATTGACCAGGTGAGTGCCGATCTGGATAGCTTAAAGGGTTCTGGAGAGCAACTGGCCTTCAATAAAAAGCTGAACCTGGACGACATGTTGTTTATGTACGGTGCAAGGATAAATTATAACCTGATTGCTGATGCCAATTGTGCCGAAATTCCATTGAGTATGGGGGCTAATGGGCAAATAGAAATGGCGCCATGGGTATATTATCCTTTGGTGCAGCCGGACACTTCACATAACCTGGTTAAGAATATAGATGTGCTTAGAGGGGAGTTTGTGAGTACAGTGGATACCATTGCCGTTAAAGGATTAAAGAAAACGGTGATTTTACATTCTTCGCCTTTTAATAAAATTTTCAATGCCCCTAAATTATTGTCACTGCAAATGGTGGCAGAGCAACCAGATCCCCGTGATTATGCGAGTGTGCCGCAGTCATTAGGTGTATTGATTGAAGGAAGCTTTCCTTCGGTGTTTTTGAATCGTTCTGTTCCGGCAGGGATTACCGGAAGCTATCCGCTTCCCGCAGTTAGCAAGCCTACCAAAATGGTGGTGATTGGTGATGGTGATGTCTTCAAAAATCAAATCAGCAGTAAGGACGGTTCTGCATTTCCATTGGGCTTCGACAGATACACGCAAAAAAATTACGGAAATAAAGCTTTGCTCTTAAATATCGCAGATTACCTGTCAAATGACGATCATTTAATCGCTTTGAGGAATAAAGAGGTTAAGATCAGACTGTTGGATAAGGCAAAGCTGCGTACGGAAAAACTACAATGGCAATTGGTCAATATGGCTTTGCCATTAATATTGTTAATATCGTTCGCGATTTTTCAACATTATTACCGCAAGCATAAGTATGCGAGGTAATTTTTATATTTTTGAGAACTGACAAGATCATACTATGAGATTTATTGTATCCACATCAACGTTATTAAAACATTTGCAAACAGTAAATGGTGCATCAAGCAGCAGTACTGTATTGCCGATATTGGAGAATTTCCTTTTTGAAATTAAAGATGGAAGTTTAACCATCTCTGCTACTGATTTACAAACCAGCATGACCACCTCTTTACCGGTTGAGTCTAAGGAAGGCGGAAAAGTAGCTGTGCCAGCAAAAATACTTTTAGACACATTAAAAACATTACCAGATCAGCCGATCTCTTTCAATATTGACGACAACACTTTCTCTATTGAAATCAGCGCAGGTGACGGTAAATATAAACTAAGCGGAGAAAATGGGGACGATTTCCCGAAAATCCCGGTAGTTGAAAATGCTTCATCGGTAAACCTTCCTGCCTCTGTATTGACAGAAGCGATTACCAAAACCATTTTTGCAGTAAGTAGCGATGAGTTACGTCCGGCAATGACAGGTGTATATTGCCAGTTATCTGAACAACACATCACTTTTGTAGCCACTGATGCACATAAATTGGTAAGATATAGAAGAATGGATAGCAAAGGCGAAAAAGCTTCTTCATTCATCCTTCCTAAAAAAGCATTGACCTTATTAAAAGCAGCACTTCCTTCTACTGATGTGAATGTTTCTGTGGATTATAATGCAACCAGTGCTTTCTTTAAATTTGAAAACATCAATTTGGTTTGTCGCCTTATTGATGAGCGTTACCCGGATTATGAAGCAGTAATTCCTGCGAATAACCCAAATAAGCTAATTATTGACCGTGCTTTATTTTTAAATACCTTACGTAGGGTGGTGATTTTCGCCAACAAAACTACACACCAGGTGCGTTTAAAAATCAATGGTTCTGAGCTGAATATCTCCTCTGAGGATTTAGATTTCGCCAATGAGGCGCATGAGCGTTTGAGCTGCCAGTATGAAGGTGAAGATTTAGAAATTGGTTTCAATGCCCGTTTCCTAATTGAGATGCTGAGCAATCTGAGCGGAGAAGAAGTGACATTAGAACTTTCTACACCTAACCGTGCAGGATTACTAATTCCACACACGAATGACGAGAATGAAGATGTTTTAATGTTGGTGATGCCAGTAATGCTGAACAACTACAACTAGAATTATCTTAAAGTATAATGTAAGGCCTGGTATTTATATCAGGCCTTCTTTTTGCCAAATTCCCAAAAGAACCACGGAATTTATTCTGTCACAGCTAACTAATTATTGACGACTAAAATTTAAAATAGCAGGTTTATTAACAGGTTATTCTTAGTTTTGGTGCTTAAACTATACGATTTGGAACTTTTATCACAACTAGTAGATTTTATATTGCATACCGATAAAGCCTTAGTGCAGCTGGTAAGCGATTATAAGACATGGACTTATCTAATTTTATTCTTAATCATTTTCGCGGAAACCGGATTTGTAGTGACGCCATTTTTACCTGGTGACTCGATGCTATTTGCTGTTGGTGCATTGATTGCAAAGGGCGGAACAGGCCTGGACATCTGGATCATGTTCCTGTTGCTCACCATTGCTGCTATTGCAGGAAATAGTTTGAACTACCGTTTGGGCAGCTATTTTGGGATTAAAGTCTTTAAGGAAGGCAATAAAATCCTAAAACTGGAATACTATAACAAATCTCATGAGTTCTTTGAAAAGCATGGTGGTAAAGCGATTATTTTTAGCCGCTTTCTTCCGATTTTCAGAACGATTGCGCCTTTCGTTGCAGGGGTAGCCAAAATGCCTTTCGGCAGATTTACCTATTATAACGTAGTGGGTGGTATTGGCTGGATTTTCAGTTTATTATTTGCTGGCTTCTTATTGGGACAGATTCCAATCATCAGAGATAACTTTTCAATTGTGATCATTACGATTGCTGTTGTGACCTTCGGTCCGGTAATTTATGCAGCTGTGAAAAGCAGAATCAAACCCAAAGATATTTTGAAGGACTAATTCGGTTCTCTACCAATAATACGCCCTTTATCATTGGGCAGCGGCGCAGCTTCAAGCTCTTTAACAAGACTTGAAGCTGCGTTTTTTTTAGGCATATTTCTTAAGTTGGGTTGTCCGGCATCAATCCATGCGGAGTACCAGTAACTTCCTGTGGCATGGACAGCAGCGCGCATTTGTCGCTCCACCATCTGGTTCATTTCCTGGTGATAAGCAGTTGAGTACTGCAAAGAATACTGGCGGATCAGCAATTGCTGTCGCTTAGAAAAACTGTATTTCTTTCTTCCAGGGGTGTTTGCGCTTACTTTCGCTTCCATGGCCAGTACGCTATCCAATAAGCGATGACTATTACTGACGATCTTCCAGGCTGTTTTTAATGGGTCATCTACATAGACTGCTTTTCCGACCTGGAAATTGTATTTTTCAGCAAAGAGTTCCGGTAATCGACTTTCCCAGAAGGCATGGATACCGTGCTGGTTGGTCAATTGCCCGTTGTGGTTTTGGGTAGTGTGCAAGGGGACGTGGGCATCAGAAAGGTAATGTCCGAGGTAAGCAGAATAAATCAGAATTTTCAGAGAATCCCTTTCTGTAAAGGCTTTGACGAGTTTGAAATAGGATTTTTGGATTTGCCAGGGGAGGGTGCCATTGAGCTGTAGTTTTTTAGCACCATATTTTTTTAGGGCGTCATTCCATTTCCGTGGAATACTGTCAATATGACTTTCATAGCATTCTACATCGAGGAAATGTCTGGGTGCTTCTGCCGAGTCTGCATAGCGACGTTTGTCGGCATCTACCGCATGTTCGCTGAGGTAGTTGATGTTTTCCTTGTAAAAAGTATTGAGGCCCTTATGGAGCGTAAAAACAGCCAGATAGTTGATGCGTTTATGTGCGTAAAATCCCCAGGAGGAACACAACATAAAAATGCCTAAAAGCAAAACAGGGATAAATACACGATTCATCCCTGTCAAGTTCTATATTTTTACCTATTGAGTGGTTATTCTTCGATACTTTTTCCTTTCATGGCTGAAGATACGGCCATGTCCATCACTCTTTCTGCAAAAGGACGGGTGAATTCATTCAGCTCATCCGCTTTTTTCAAAATAGTATCTTTTTCTGCAGTAGCCAATGCGGTTTTAAGCGCCTCAATATGAGTTTTAGTGTCTGTGATTTCTGCTGCTGTTAAGAAGTTGCCATGTTTTTCAATGAAACGTTCTGCGGTATATACCAATTGCTCGCCTTCACTTCTTGCCTCGATCAACATGCGTTGTTCCACGTCACTTTTCGCATGGGTAATGCTGTCGATCAACATTTTTTCTACCGTATCATCGGTAAGGCCATAGCTAGGGGTAATGTCGATTTCCTGTTTTACACCAGAACGAAGTTCAATGGCCTGAACAGTAAGAATTCCATCGGCATTCAACATAAAGTTGATGTCTACTTTAGGCAATCCTGCCGGCATTGCCGGAATTCCCTTTAGGTCGAATTCTGCCAGTTTCCTGTTTTCTTTAACCAGGTCACGTTCTCCCTGGAATACAGAGATCTTCATGTTCACTTGTCCGTCGATAGAGGTGGTATATTGTCTACCTGCTTTGGTAGGTACTTTTGCATTTCTAGGGATGATTACGTCCATCAATCCGCCCATGGTTTCAATTCCAAGGGACAATGGCGTTACATCTAGTAATAGGATGTCTGAGCGGTTTCCAGCAAGGATATCTGCCTGAATTGCAGCACCCAATGCTACTACTTCGTCCGGATTGATCTGGTCGTGTGGCGTAGAATTGAAGAACTCAGCTACTTTTGCTTTTACATAAGGGGTACGCGTGGAACCACCTACCAGGACCACTTCGTCGATTTCATCTACAGTTAGATTGGAATCACTTAAAGCTTGTTTACAAGCGTTCAGGGTTTCTGCAACTTTGGCCGAAATGAGTTCTTCAAAGGTCTGTTTATCTAAAGTACACCAGATTTCTCCGATTTTTTCATTGAAAAGATTTTGAGTACTCAATGCTTTTTTAGCTTCTTCCGCTTTTAGTCTTAAAGACTGCATTAAGCCTTGATCGGCTGATAATGCTGCAGCATCAAGTTTATTTTTTTCTATCCAGTGGTGAACGATGGCACGGTCAAAATCATCACCTCCTAAGAAGGTGTTTCCATTGGTTGCCAATACTTCAAAGATTCCATTTTGAATGGATAGGATGGAAACGTCAAAGGTTCCGCCACCAAGGTCGTATACAGCAATGTTTTTTTGTTGAGTAGGGTCCAGACCGATACCATAAGCCAGACTGGCTGCGGTTGGTTCGTTTACGATTCTCAACACATCAAGACCTGCTAATCTGCCCGCATCACGTGTTGCCTGGCGCTGACTATCATTAAAGTAAGCAGGGACAGTAATTACAGCACGGTTTACAGGTGTTTTTAAGGCGTGTTCTGCTCTTGCTTTTAGTTCTTTCAGTATTTCTGCAGAAAGTTCTATTGGCGTGTAAAACTTATCACCAGCTTTAATCTTTACCAATGAATCGTTTTCGTCATCTATGATTTTGTAAGAGAAAGTATCCTGGTGAGCAGCAACATCTTTATAGGATCTGCCTAATAATCTTTTTACTGAGAATATGGTGTTTGAGGGATCGCTGATTAAAAATTCTTTGGCTTCATTTCCTACAACTGCATCGCCATTTGAATTAAAATGCACGATAGATGGTACCAATACACCTTTCCCAGTGTCATTAATGACCATAGGGTTTTTGTCGGGGTTGATAAAGGCCACCAGACTGTTGGTTGTACCAAGGTCAATGCCGACGATGATTTCTTCTTTCTGTAGGGAACCTGTTGCGAGGTTAATGGATATCTTTGCCATAGTTGGGCAAATTTAGGAATGTTTTGTTCTTTTTTTGTTTTAAGGTTGTAATGTTTTATCCTTCTGACGTTGAATCAGCTCTTTTTTATGAATATTATACAACCATAACACGATATCCTGATAGCTATCAGTTCCTTTTTTCTGGTTATTTAGCTTTAAAAAGCTATCCAGGGCTATATCCATATACCCATACATATCGCTGTTGTATTTTCTCCAGAAAGCTCTTTCTATTTTAAAATCGTTTATGGTAACCGGGTTTATGGTCTCGTATAAACGCTGATAATCTTCTGGAGATTTGATTTTGACTTCAAAAAGAATGCTTCTGAGCATGTTATAGGCCGCAGAATACTGGAAGTTTTTATCACTGCTATTGATGGCTACGAGGTAACCGATCAGGTTGGCTTCATCTTCCCGGCCGATACCTAACTGATGTGCAATCTCATGACAGGTGACAAAAGGTAAGGACGTTGTAGGGAGTCTGGTGTTGACATTGGCTTCGCCAGATACTGGGTTGTAATAGCCTTCAATGCCGATTTTAGTGACTATCCAGCTGTTCAATACGGCTTTCACAGCAGGATTTCGATAGTTGAAAAGAGGATTGGTTTTCTTGAGGTCATCATAGGAAATTTTGGCTTTGCTTTCCAGTTGATCCAGATTATATCGCTCTTTTTTAATTGTTTGTAAATCGTTGAGCTGCGCTATGAAGTACTCGCCTAGCAAGACTAAATCTGCTGTTGTGTATTTTTCATTTGAAATACCCAGTTGTTGGGAAATGGATGGACGGGAGTAGTTCAATCCCCATAGGATTTTAAAGACGAGGTATAAGATCAATCCGAAATTAACGACTTGCAGTGGAATCCTGATCCGGTCTGCCTTTGTTAGTTTCTTTTGAAATAGTTTTTTGAAAAATAAATACAGGCTTCTTAATACGAATAAAACGAGTAGGACGTATAAGAAATCGCCAAGAGGGAATGGGAATAGGGAGCTGACCCAGCGTTGAACAAGGGAGCTGACCTGATACAGGCCGTTGGAATAGTATTTTTCTATAAAATTACTGTTCAGTCCGGCAAGAAATACGATTCCTGACAGACTGAACAGCAGGACAAACTGTTTAATCCGGGGTTTGTCCATTAAACTCATTATCTATTAAAGGCCAGTCTTTTTCCTTTTTCATTGGTCATAAAGCTACCTTTTTGATAAGCCAGGTTTCCAGAGATGAAGGTATGTGTGATTTCCGACTGGAAGGTTTGTCCTTCGAAAGGCGACCATCCGCATTTGTACCAAAGGTTTGCTCTGGTTACTTTAACAGGATCATTCAGGTTTACTAGTACTAAATCTGCCCAGTAACCTTCTCTAATAAAACCTCTTCTATCCACCTGGAAACAAGTAGCCACGTTATGAGCTGTTTTTTCTGCAATCTGCTCTAGTGTGATTTTCTTTTGATGGTACATTTCCAATAATGCAGAAAGGGCATGTTGTACCAATGGGCCACCAGAAGGGGCTTGCAGGTAAGGTTGCTCTTTTTCGGCAATGGTATGTGGGGCATGGTCTGTTGCAATGATGTCTATATGGCCATCCAATACGCCTTTTAAGATCGCATCTTTGTCCTGTTCTGTTTTTACAGCTGGATTCCATTTGATCCAGTTGCCTTTTGTAGCATAATCTCTATCGTCAAACCATAGGTGATGGACACAGGCTTCTGCGGTGATTCTTTTATCTTTTAATGGCGTGATGTTGTCAAATAATGCGACTTCTTTAGCGGTAGAAATGTGGAGAATGTGTAAACGGGTCTGGTGTTTTTTAGCCAGTTCCACTGCCATAGAGGAAGAAATATAACAAGCTTCTGCGCTTCTGATCAATGGGTGCATGTCAATGGTGATATTATCGCCATACTGTGTTTTGTAACGCGCCATGTTTTCTCTGATGGTCTTTTCATCTTCACAATGTGTAGCCACCAACATGGGTGCATCTTTGAAAATGTTCTCCAGAACGGTCTCATTGTCTACCAACATATTTCCGGTAGAAGAGCCCATGAATACTTTAATTCCACAAACGTTTTTAGGGTCAGTTTTCAATACTTCATCCAGGTTATTGTTGGATGCGCCCATGAAAAAGGAGTAATTCGCTAAAGAAACTTCTGAGGCAATTTTGTATTTATCGGCCAGTAATTGCTGACTTAGTGTATTGGGAACCGTGTTGGGCATCTCCATGAAGGAGGTGATCCCACCGGCAACGGCAGCCATACTTTCAGAAAATATATCTGCTTTATCCGTTAGTCCGGGTTCTCTAAAGTGTACTTGATCATCGATCATTCCAGGGAAGAGGTGCAAGCCCTCTGCATTGATTTCTTTTGCGCCCTCCGCTTGGATATTCGGCGCAATTTTCACAATAAATCCCTCTTTAATTAGTACGTCAGCAACAAAGATTTGGCCTTCGTTTACCACTGAGGCCGCTTTTATCAGAATGGTGTTCATGCCTTCAAACTTAAATAAAAAAAATTGTTATTTGCCCTTCCAGATGTTATCTGCAGGGTTCGCATCAACAAATATCCCTCCATCAACCAGGATTTCGGTCACTGCCTGTTTTGCATTTAAGGTGATGGTGGTCGTTTTTTGATTGGCTTTCCATAGGGCAGCGCTCTGGTGAAATATGCCTGTTGTACCATCTTTATATTTCAATTTTATATCAAAAGGGACGGCGAAACCACCAATGTTATCAAGTTTAACCTGGTAAACAAGTCCTTTATTGGACAATGATTTAATAGCGAGGTCAATGTAATTATTGCTAAAAAACCAGTTATTCCAGTACCAGTTCAGGTTTTGTCCGGATACGTTGTTAAAGGTGTAAAAGAAATCCCATGGAATAGGATGTTTACCATTCCAACGCTCCATGTAGGCATGCAGGTATTTCTTAAAAGCGACATCACCTAACATATCTTTTAAGGCCAGGTAGGCCAGTGCAGGTTTTACGTAAGCATTATTGCCGTAACCGGGACCGGACACTTGTGTAGAAAGGCTGATGATTGGCTGATCTTCTTCTGTAGAAGCGTCACTGATCCAGGGGTTTGTTCGGAATGTTTTGAAGTTCTCATCTGCTTTCTCTTTTCCTAGTTGTGCGCTGGAGATCAGGTATTCCAAAGTGGTGGCCCAACCTTCATCCATATGTGCATAACGGGTTTCATTGGTTCCCATGTAAAAAGGGAAATAAGTATGTGCGACTTCGTGGTTCAATACAAATTGAGAGAACTCGAGGTCAGGAGTGGTAGAGTCGTTGATCATCATCGGATATTCCATATCCGCGAAGCCCTGAACAGCGGTCATTTTTGAAAAAGGATAGGCTATCCCGGGCCAGTTGTTGGAAAACCAGGACAAAGATTGTTTGGTCCAGTCTACTGCATGTGGGAAATCGCTGGCCTTAGCATTGTAAGCTGCCTGCGCACTGGCTCTTCTACCAGTTTTCTGATCTACAATGACGCTACCGCCATCCCATAAATAATGGTTGCTCAATGCAAAGGTCATGTCTGTGATGTGATCTGCTGTAAATACCCAGCTGTTCCAGTCGTTTTGCTGGGTCACTAGGCCTTTCGTCATTTCTTCTGCATTCGCAATTGGGGCAATCGCATCGCTGGTATAAGATTTTTTTAGTCGCTCTGCAAAGATAGGTTGCAGTACTTCATCCGGATTTTGAAAATCGCCGGTAGCCCAGACCACATAGTTTTTTGGCGCTTTGACAGTAAGCTTGTAATCATTAAAGTCATTGTAAAATTCGGTTCTGTCGGTATGGGGAATCAGGTCCCAGCCATTGTAATCATCATATACGGAAACCCTTGGAAAGGCATAGGCCACAAAAAATGTATTGGGATCCAGCTGACCTTCTCTGCCGCTTTCTTTAGATAAAGGGTAGGACCAGCTGATGTTCAGTTCGGCCGTTTGTCCGGGGGATAGTGGTTTTTTGAGTGTAATCAATTCTACTGTTCCCCAGTTATCTGTTTTTACTTCATATTTTTGCTGGTCAATTTGAAGCGCGCTGATGGTCAGCCCTTCAGTTAAAAAGTCTTTGTTTACCGCATTGGCACGAGGAGCGGTAGGTTTATGGAGGTTGTTGACAAACCGAATGGCAATTTGATTCAGAGTATCCGGACTGTTATTACTGTATTTAATGGTTTCTGAACCGCTTACAATTTTACTGTTTGGGTCTACACTGATGGTCATGTCGTACTTCCCCTTATTCTGCCAGTATTGTTTTCCAGGTTTCCCATCTTTAGAGCGGCTTCCTTTTTCATAAGCCATTTTTATATTTCTTGGCAGGTATAAATCCTGGGCATAAACGTTTGTAGCTCCGCTGAGCAGGAACAGGAAGGCAGCGGAAATTGTTGCCTTTAACCATCTGTATTGTTGTTTTTGCATGTGGTTCATTCGTTATACTTATAAAAGTACAGTATTTATGATTTTTTAAAACAATCGCCATCATAAATAATACGTTGAGCTGTTGATCCTATAAATAATAGTATCTTTGCAAAATGCCCAAAACATTTGAAGAGTTTAACCTTAATCGACAGATTTTAAATGCTGTAGCTGATGCAGGGTTTACTGTTGCCACACCTATACAAGAAAAAGCAATTGCACCTGTTTTATCAGGACAGGATATATTCGGTATTGCCGAGACTGGAACCGGAAAAACAGCGGCGTATGTTTTGCCGATTCTGATGCAATTGAAATACGCTCAAGGCGTTGCGCCAAGAGCATTGATTCTTGCACCAACCAGAGAGTTGGCCATGCAAATCACTGAACACGTCAAAATTTTCTCTAAATATACAGACTTACGTACCGTAGTAGTTTTCGGGGGTATCGGTCCAAAAACACAAATCGAACAAATTAAAGCGGGTGTAGACATCATTGTGGCTACTCCTGGAAGATTTTTAGACATCTATTTAGCCGGACACATCAATACGCAGTATATGAAGTTTTTGGTGTTGGATGAAGCGGATAAAATGATGGATATGGGTTTCATTGGCTCTATCCACCGTATTTTAGAAGTGGTGCCTCGCCGTCGTCAGAATTTATTGTTCTCTGCTACGATGAGTGACCTGGTACAGAAAATTGCTGGTGACTTCCTGAAACACCCAACGATTATTGAAGTGGGCTTACAGGCTACACCTGCTGCAACTGTTACGCAGAAGCTGTATGAAGTTCCCAATTTCAAAACGAAGATCAATTTATTACAGCACCTGTTGAAAAATGATGAGGAGTTTAAAAGACTGATCATTTTCTGTAAAACGAAGACGGTTGCCGACAATATATTTAGCTTCATCGTGCGTAGGTTTGGTGAAGATGCAGTAAGGGTAATCCATGCCAATAAGGGGCAGAATACCAGGATCAACTCGATTAACAGCTTTAAAGAAGGAAATATCAGGGTGTTGGTGGCTACAGATGTGGCTTCCAGAGGAATTGATGTTTCTGAGGTGAGTCATGTAATCAATTTCGATGTACCAATTATTATTGAAGATTATGTACACCGTATTGGTCGTACTGGTAGGGCTTATGCTAAGGGGGATGCCTTAACTTTTGCTACGCCTTCTGAAAAATATTACATTGAGAAAATAGAGAAATTGATCAGACAACAGATTCCTGTGCTACCTTTGCCGGAAGAAGTTTTTGTGGAAGAGACGCCATATGAAGAACGTCAGGCAATCGCAAGAGCAATTGATGACCAGAAACGTAAGGATGATCCTGATTTTAAAGGAGCTTTCCATGAGAAGAAACACGCGGCAGCGATTGCAGCTTCAGAAAGAGAGAAAATGAAAAATAAAACTCCTGCCTGGAAGTCAAAGAAATTCAAAAACAAAAAGTAAAACAAGGGAATTGAAAGTAAAACTGACACCACTTAATATCATTTCAGCTGTCTTTTTAACGATAGCAGTAGTGATGTTATTTGAAAAAAGACAGCCAGTAAATGCACACGTAATCAATCTATATCCAATCCTGATTGGTTTTAGTCTGTTGATTGTGGTGATTGCTTTCGTGTCCGATCAGATTTTCAGGAAGTTTATTCCTGAACTGAAAAAGATCTGGATTGTGGAGTGTACCGTGATTCTTTTTACCATCCTCTTATTTATTATTATAAAAGTCAGCATAAATTAAATGAAACAAGCAGAAATTAAAATTACCGTTGAGTTAGACGACAACAATGTACCTGAAAATATCCTTTGGGAATCTACAGATTCAGCTAATAAAGAGCAGGTGCCTGTGAAATCGATGATGTTGGCACTGTGGGACCATAATTATAAAAACTCTATGCGCATCGATCTATGGACTAAAGACATGCCTGTAGATGAGATGAAAAGATTCTTTTATGAAACTTTACAAACGATGGGAGATAGCTTCCTAAAAGCTACCGGAGAGAAACTAATTGTTGAAGATTTACGCGATTATTGCGCGCATTTTGCAGACAAAATGGGAATTAACACGCAACAATAAAATCAGGATGAAAATTCAGGGAGTTATTGGTGCAGCAGTTATGGCTGTTGGTGGATTATGTCCGTTGATGCGCTTACCAATCATTGGAAACTGGAACTATTTTGATATCGACACTACTTTAGCGATCACTTTTTATGTGGTGGTACTTGTGGCTTTATTGGGTTCTTTTACTAATAAAGTAGGCTTGATTAAGTTTGCTGGTTGGGCAGGGATTGCATTAGTTGCGATTTCGCTGGTCGGTATTTATTTTAAAGTCAACGATTCTTTTGGCTTTCTTCATTTCAAAAAGCTGGTGAGTGTGGCTTCAGGAATGGTGAAACTGAAATGGGGTTGGTTTGTGATCCTGGCGGGTGCCGCAGTGTTGATCACAGTTAGGAGACCAAGAGTGGTATTGCAGCAAGCTGGTACACCAGATGTTGTGAAATAGCCTTTATTAACCTTATAAAATATAAATGAGCTGATCCATTCCGATCAGCTCATTTTTTTTGGCTTGATATTCAGTTCAATCCACCAAGCGCCTTTTGTTTTCTTTTTCGTTTGTAATGTGTTTGTTTCAGGCTATCTGTGCCGCTAATGATACTGATGTTTCCATCCACTTCAAAAATGGCAAGTTTCACTTCTTTAAATTTTTCTACGCCGTGTTCCCTCATGGCCTCTCTCAATTCATCATCGGTAATGTCTAGTTTGGCGAGTTTCTCAAAATCTAGTTTGCCATTATGAATTAGGATTTCCGGTTTCTCGGAAAGTATCTCTCTGATTTTTTTGCTTTTATACATCAGCTTTTTTAGCCCAAAATTCAGTGCAAAAAGAACAGCTGCAGCAACTAAGCCGCCTAATAGGCTCGTGTTGTTGCCTACCATTGCATTTTGAACCGCATTACTGATCAGTAAAATCAGTACTACATCGGTGGTGTTGAGCTGTGAAAGCTCCTTTTTACCAGTTAAACGAATGGCCACCAACATAAAGGCGTAAACGGCGAGACTTCTCAGAATGATGTTCAGATACTCGTTCATAGGTTTGTAGTTTATAGATTCAGCGTCATTTGTCCCTTTTTACTAATTGCCCGTTCATGGTCTAGTAGCCATTTTTTACGCCATAACTCTCCGGCGTAGCCCACTAGTTTGCCATTACTACCAATCACCCTGTGACACGGTATAATAATAGCCAGGTTATTTTTTCCATTCGCTGCGGCGATGGCTCGAATGGCCAATACGTTGTTTTGTTGCTTTGAGAATTCCAAATAGGAGCAGGTATCGCCATATTCAATGGTTTGCAAGGCGGTCCATACCCCTTGTTGGAAGTCGGTTCCAGGTTGTTTTAGGGGCAAAGTGAAGTTTTTTAACTTTCCTTCAAAATAGTCATTTAGCTGTGTAGCTGCAAGTTTACTGATGTTATTTTCCGAAAGGTCCTGTGTGTCGCTTTCCTTGAAAGTGACTTTGATTACTGATTCCTCATTGGCAAATATATAAAGCGGGCCAATTGGGCTTTGTAAAATACTGCAATAGATAGTGGTCATAATCATACTTAGGTGATTTTTGCAATTCAAATGTAGAAAATTTTAAGGCTTTAGTTTTTTTTGCTAGTATTGTCCTGATTTATAAAATGGAAGCGCAAGAATTTGTTGATATCGACGAGCTGGACTTCAATAGAAGTATGGCCAGATGGGTGAAGAAGAACCCACATATTATGCGTGCAATGACTGGACATCATTTGTTGATCATTTTGAGCAATGGCAATCTCCGCATTAATCTGAATCATTTTAGTCCGGAATATCAGTACAAATTTATAGACCATAATTTTGAGCATTATTGTTTGAAATTTATAGACCGACTGGATGAGTCAATTACCAGTTACCTCAGCACCTGGGGCATTCCTCAATGTGGCCTTCATTTTATCTTTCTTTTGAAAGGAAGAAATTTTCAAAAGTACATTACTTATCAGGTGTAAGTGTTGTTCGTTTTTCTGGATTACTTCAGTAAACAATTGCTGATGCTAAGACTCTTTTCTGGGCCTCTGTTGTTGGTTTTAACTAAATTACCCTGCTCATTAGCAAATAGAACGATTAAGAATTATCTTTGCGACCGGATGAATTTAGCAGAACAGATCAAACATTTAATAAAAAAGGAATTATTGTTAGAGTGGCGTTCCAAATACGCATTAAACGGAGTGCTTTTATACGTTGTCTCTACGGTATTTGTCTGCTTTTTATCTTTTGTGAGTACAGATAAGGTCACTTTAAATGCTTTATTCTGGATCATCATGCTGTTTGCCTCCATCAATGCTGTATCAAAAAGTTTTCTACAAGAGAGTAGGGGTAGGCAGGTGTATATCTATACGATTGCCAGTCCTTTGGCATTGATTATTTCCAAAACGATTTATAATGCATTGCTGATGATGGTGCTTACCGTAATTGCATTGGGCTTTTATATCCTGGTTTTTGATTTTGGTCCGGAGGATTTAGGTTTGTACCTGTTGGCAGCTATATTGGGTAGTTTAAGCTTTTCCACGATTTTTACGATGGTTTCTGCAATTGCTTCCAAAGCTGGAAACGGTGGGATGTTGATGGCGATTTTGAGTTTTCCGATTATCATTCCGGTACTGGTGGTACTGATTAAACTCACTAAAAATGCGATGGATGGTTTAGACCGAAGTGTGAGTATGGACGAAATTGGCTTGTTGCTGATTATTAACGCCTTGGTGATGTCGGTATCGGTCTTATTATTTCCATACCTCTGGAGAGATTAACTTTTTAGTAAGTCCCATGTCATTTACTGTACTTTAAGCCGGAAAGGCCGCTGTTTATCGGCTGATATATAACGGAAGTAGCAAATTTTCTCGCTACATTTGCCGATTAACAGAGTTAAAGAGATCAAATTTTAATGTCAATGTATAAGAACTGGTGGAAAGTATTAGGTGCAATATTGGTGATTTATTCAACCGTTGCTGGTTTTCTAATGAAAACTCCTGAGTTGCCAATTATTCGGGAGAGTATCCGAAATCTTTATTTTCATGTGCCGATGTGGTTTGGCATGATTGTATTATTCAGTATTTCAGTTTTTTACAGCATTAAATCTTTGAGAAGTAATGATCCTACGGATGATATTAAAGCCGTAGAAAGTGTGAATGCAGGGGTGATATTTGGACTTTTAGGTATTGTAACTGGCGCTATATGGGCTAAATTTACCTGGGGACAAGCCTGGAGTTTTGACGTAAAACAAAACTTCGCTGCAATTGCCATTTTACTTTATTTCGCTTATCTGGTACTTCGTAATGCAATTGATGAAGAGCAAAAGAGAGCAAAGATCTCTGCGATTTATAATATTTTCGCCTTTCCAATTATGGTGGTCTTACTATTCGTACTGCCTCGTTTGTCGGATTCATTACATCCGGGCAATGGTGGTAATCCAGGTTTCAATGCCTACGATTTAGATAGCCGCATGAGAATGGTGTTTTATCCGGCTTGTTTGGGTTGGATTCTGATCGGTTGCTGGATTTACAATCTCTTGTACAGACTCCGCGATTTAGAAAGAAATAAACGCTCCAAATAAAATAGGGAATGATCATTTCATAACCTTTAATCATCAAAAGATATTCTAATGAAAAAATTTACAGCCACCTTTTTAATGTTCCTATTAACGCTGCAATTGTTTGCACAGGGAACCGGTTCTTCGATCAGTGATAGCCTTTATGCTTCTGATAAAATATACGTTGTAGTAGCTTGTGTATTGGTAATTCTGCTTGGCTTGCTTTTCTTTCTGTTTACTATAGAAAAAAGATTAAAAAAGTTAGAAAAGAAATAATCGGCTTAAAAGTTATTTTAAATCGTTTAAGCCCTGTTTTGGCGCTTGTTTTGATGTAGTGTGTGCCTTACACTAAGTAATTTACCATTTGCATAAATGGTATTTTTTACTGCAATTTTGCAGGTAATTAGTATAAGAACTTATATTCAATTCATAAAAAACAAAGAATGGCTAATACAGCAAACGACACAAATTTTTTTGCAGATGTATGCAAAAACTTTGACAGTGCGGCACAATTTACTTCCCATCCAGAAGGTCTGTTAACCCAAATTAAAGCTTGTAACAGTGTGTACCGTTTTCAATTTCCTATCCGTAGAGGAAATGGTTTTGAAGTAATCGATGCATGGCGCGTGGAGCATTCTCATCACATGAGTCCTACCAAAGGCGGTATTCGTTACAGTGAGATGGTAAATGAAGATGAGGTAATGGCTTTAGCGGCATTAATGACGTACAAATGTGCGATTGTAAATGTTCCTTTCGGTGGTGCTAAAGGTGGGATTAAAATTACGCCTAAAAACTATACCGTGGGAGAGCTGGAGAACATCACCCGCCGTTATACCACAGAATTAATCAAAAAGAACTTTATCGGTCCTGGTATTGACGTTCCTGCTCCGGATTACGGATCAGGTGAGCGTGAAATGAGTTGGATCGCAGATACTTATATGACCATGAACCCAGGTCAGCTAGATGCTTTGGGTTGTGTTACCGGAAAGCCAATTGCTTTACATGGTATTCGCGGACGTAAAGAAGCGACTGGTCGTGGTGTAGCTTACGCCATCAGAGAATGTGTGACGGTAGCAGAAGATATGGCTAAAATTGGCTTTAAAGCTGGTTTAGGTGATAAAAGAGTGATCGTTCAAGGTTTAGGAAATGTAGGTTACCACTCTGCTAAATTTTTAGCTGAATTTGGTGCTACGATTGTTGGTCTTTGCGAATTTGAAGGTGCCATCTACAATGAGAATGGATTGAACATTGATGAAGTGTTTGCACACCGTAAATTAACAGGATCTATCTTAGGTTTCCCAGGTGCTAAAGAGTTTAAAAACTCTATGGAAGGTTTGGAGCAACCATGTGATATTCTGGTTCCTGCAGCGCTTGAGAATGTGATCACTTCAGACAATATCAGAAACATTCAGGCGAAAATCATCGCTGAAGGTGCGAATGGTCCTTGTACTCCTGAAGCTGAAGCGATTTTCACGGAAATGGGTGGTATCATCATTCCTGATATGTACTGTAATGCTGGTGGGGTAACTGTATCCTACTTTGAGTGGTTGAAAAACCTTTCTCACGTAGCTTTTGGTCGTATGGAGAATCGCTATGCGGAAAATTCAAATAGAAACCTGATCAATACTTTAGAAAGCTTAACTGGTAAAAGCATTCCTGCTGAACACCGCTTAATGATTGTTAAAGGTGCTTCAGAATTGGAATTGGTGAACTCTGGTTTAGAGGATACCATGATTCATTCTTACCATGAGATCAGAGAAACATTAATGAGTAAGCCAGGCATTGAGACGCTAAGAACGGCGGCTTTTGTAGGCTCAATAGATAAAATTGCGATTTCTTATATGAACCTTGGTATTTGGCCATAATCGTTTGAGAATCTTTATAAAAAACGAGCTGCGCATTTGTCTCAGCTCGTTTTTTTTATGTCCTTATTTTTGTCATTTTTCTGTAGCAGTTTGTAATCTGCAACATCTTTTCTTGCCTTACTCTCGTAACTTAGGAAAAAGAGAGGTAAATGATGAGGTATTTAAATTTTATTGCTGTGGTGTCGCTGCTTTTATTAGCGAGCTGTTCTTCAGCTGATCAAAAGCTGCAACAACTGGAAAGTAAAAACGGCTTTGCAGTAATGGTTCCGGCAGTAGGAAATGAAAAACTGGCCACTTTTGCTGGAGGTTGCTTTTGGTCAACTCAGGAAGCGATGATGGAATTGAGAGGCGTTCATAAAGTCATTAGTGGCTATGCTGGTGGAACAAAACCAAATCCAACGTACCAGGATTTGCAATCGCAAACCACAGGATATGCCGAAGCCGTACAGGTTTACTATGACCCCGCTGTTATTTCTTTTGAAACACTTTGTAAAGCCTTCTTTCATGCTCATGACCCGACGCAAGTGAATGGACAAGGTCCAGATATCGGACCTGAATATCGGTCCATTGCATTTTTTCGTTCGCCAGAAGAGTATCGTACGCTTTCCGCATTGATCCACAAATTGGAAAGAACGGATTTTAAAGGCCAAAAAATCGCAACGGAGCTGATTCCTTTTGAAGTAATTTACCCCGCAGAGACTGAACATCAGGATTATTATCAGCGTAATCTGGGGAATAGTTATATCAAAAATGTTTGTGGACCGAAAGTGATGAAACTGAGGGCGAAAATGCCGGAAATCATCAAATCTGACTACCTAAAATAGCGGAAATATTTTCTTTTTCGATCATTGTTCCCTGAATTACATTGTTTTTGTCAGAGAACTATCAATAAATCGTCATCAAAGTGAATTGCAGGGCTCTAAAAGATTTTAGGTAAGTATATTTTTTATCTTTGTGTTCAATCTAAAATTTTATTAGCATCATGAGAAAAAGTGCAATTATTGGTTTGATCACAATAGCCATCTGTGTAGGATTCTTAATCAGTTTGAATGCCGGTACCAGCAACTATTCGACCTTTACTGAGGCTGCCAAAGATTCTAGAGAATTCCATGTGATGGGATTCTGGGAAAAAGAAAAAGGCATGTACTATGATGCGCTAAAAGATGCCAATCATTTCGCTTTCTTTATGAAAGATGAAAAAGGGATGGTGAATAAGGTGGTTTATAAAGGCAGCAAACCCCAAGATTTTGAACGTTCAGAAAAATTAGTTTTAATCGGTAAAATGAAAGATGGTACCTTTTATGCTTCAAAAATATTAATGAAATGTCCTTCTAAATACAACAACGACCTTGTTGAGGTAAAAGCGGACGGTCAGGTAATAAAATACAACTAATCTTAATGGATATACAATTTTTTGGAGAGAACCTCCTGCCCGGTAAAATCGGCCAATTCTTTATTGTTTTAGCATTTGCTGCTTCACTCCTTTCTACGATAGCTTACTTTTTTGCTACTAAGAATAAAGACCTTGGAGATCGATCATGGACACGCATAGGTCGGATTTCATTTCTAATCAACTGGGTAAGTATCCTGGGAATTGGAGTTACTTTATTTTATCTGATTTTAAATCATAATAACGAATATTACTACGTTTATTCGCACTCTTCTAAAGAACTTCCTGTTTATTACATCGTTTCTGCGTTCTGGGAAGGACAGGAGGGAAGTTTCTGGTTATGGGCTTTCTGGCAAGCTTTGTTAGGAGGAATCCTGATCTGGAAAGCGAAGTCATGGGAAAATGGCGTGATGACGGTTGTTGCTTTTTCACAGGTATTCTTAACCTCGATGTTATTAGGGGTAGAGATTTTTGGAGAAAGAATCGGTAGCTCACCGTTTATCCTGTTGAGGGAAGCGGTAAACCTGAAAGATATGGCGCCGGTTGTATTCGCTGATCCTGAAAACTTTAAAAATTATTTGAAATTTATTACTGATGGTAGAGGATTGAATCCATTGCTGCAGAACTATTGGATGGTGATTCACCCGCCAACATTGTTCCTTGGCTTTGCCAGTATGATCGTTCCTTTCGCTTATGCGGTAACTGGTTTATGGCAGAAGAAATATAAAGAATGGGTTAAACCTGCAATGCCATGGGCTTTATTTGCCGTAATGATCTTAGGAACCGGAATTATCATGGGCTCTTTCTGGGCTTATGAAGCCTTAAACTTCGGTGGTTTCTGGGCTTGGGATCCTGTAGAAAATGCATCCATCATTCCATGGTTAACGCTGATCGCAGGAGTACATGTTATGATCGCTTTCAAGAACACTGGACATTCGTTTTTTACTGCAATTATTTTAGTGATTATCAGTTTTGTATTGGTATTGTATGCTTCTTTCTTAACAAGAAGTGGGATCCTTGGAGAAACTTCAGTTCACTCGTTTACAGATCTTGGGATGTTTGGTCACCTGATTTTATACAATGTAGTGTTCCTGAGTATACCTGTGGTATTGTTGATCCTTAGATGGAAAGAATTACCTATTACCAATAAAGATGAAGAAACTTACTCCAGAGAATTCTGGATGTTTATCGGCGCTTTAGTGATTACTGTTGCCTGTATTCAGGTGATCTTCTCTACTTCTGTACCAGTATTCAATGCAGCTTTCGGAACTAAATTTGCACCTCCGATTGATGCGATTAAATATTACAACCAATGGCAGGCACCTTTTGCCATCCTGGTTACAGTGATCTCTGGTTTCGCTCAGTTTATGAAGTACAAGAGAACAGACATTCGCAAATTCTATAGCAGCCTAATCGCTTCAATTGTTTTTGCAATTATCATTACTGCGGGCTTTGTATACCTGACCAATATTTACACCAATTTAATGTACATCCTGCTTACTTTTAGCTGTGTATTTGCCATTCTAGCGAATGCAAGGGTACTGGCTCAAGGGTTGGGTGGTAAGCGTAAATTAGTAGGTGCTGCTGTGGCACACATGGGTTTTGCATTGTTGTTGATCGGTGCTTTAGTTGCTGCGGCAACCAATAAACCAATCTCTATTAATACCACTAACTTTATTCCGGTAAAGGATTTTGAGAAAGCAGAGAAGCCGGGTGAGAATATCGTGTTGTATAAAAATGAGCCTAAGAAAATGGGCAAATACACGGTTACTTATACCAGAGATACAACGATTGCACCAAATACCATTTATACACTGAATTTTAAAGTTTATGATGAAGAAACTGGTAAGCTGAAAGAAGATTTTGAATTGAATCCACATGTTCAGGCGAATGAGAAAATGGGATTGATTGCTTCTCCGGATACCAAACATTATCTGACTTATGATGTGTATACGCACATCACCAGCGCGCCAGATAAAAAGGAAACGCATGAAGATCATGAAGGACATAGTCCGGAAGAAAACTATAAAGCGCCAAGAATTGCAAATGTAAAAGTTGGTGATACTTTACACACCAGTAGTGGTATCATTACCATTAAAGCTCTGAACAATAAACCGGAGGCGAAAAGCCTGGTATTGGGTGCGAACGACCTTGCAGTAGGTTTACCACTGGAAGTTGAAGTGAATGGTAAAGTTTATAAAACTGAGCCGATTTTCCTTGTAAAAGGGAACAATACCTTCGATTTTGCCCGTAATATTGATGAGCTTGGATTGAGATTCAGGTTTACCAAGGTGCTTCCTGATCAAGGGAAAGTAGAGTTGCAGGTTTTCGAAAAACCTCAGCAAGCTAAGGATTGGGTTGTATTTAAATCTATTGAATTCCCATACATCAATTTATATTGGGCGGGTACAATAGTCATGGTGATCGGATTTTTATTGTCGATCCTGAGAAGACAAAAAGAAGCTAAAGTAGTTTAATTATAAATGGCCTGAGCATTCCCGATGATGGTTTCATCTGGAATGCTCAGGCTTTTAATTTGGTTATGAAAATGAAAGTAGTTTGTATTGGTTCTGGCAATGTGGCCACACATTTTTCTACTGCATTTGTTGCAGCAGGATTGGAATTGATACAGGTATGGAGTAAGAATCAAGACCATGCTGCTTTATTGGCAGAGCAGGTAGGCGCACAGGCGATTTCCGACAAAGCGGAGATCCTGTTGGATGCTGATTTATACCTGATTGCAGTAAAGGACGATGCGATCCCGGAAATGGTGGAGGTATTGGCTGACGTAAATGGTTTGGTAGTACATACTTCGGGTGCAACGGATCTGAATGTATTTCCAGATTCAATGAAAAACTTCGGGGTACTTTATCCATTACAAACGTTCTCCCGGAGTAAGGCGCTGGACTTTTCAAAGGTCCCACTTTGTCTGGAGGCAAAAAATGAAGCGGTACTCGCTGTTTTGAAGCAGATTGCATTGAGCTTAAGTCCGCTGGTTTATGAAGTGAATTCTCAGCAAAGAAGGATTTTGCATTTAGCTGCAGTTTTTGCCTGTAATTTTAGCAACCATTTGTATGCAATCGGTCAGGATATTCTGCAAAAGAACCAGCTTGACTTTGAGATTTTAAGGCCTTTAATTATGGAAACCGCTGAAAAAGTACAGCATGCTTTTCCACGCGATGTACAAACCGGTCCGGCCATCCGCAATGATGAACAAACATTAATTAAACATAAAGAATTGTTAACAGGGATGCCTGAACTCCAGGATCTCTATGAAACTTTAAGTAAAAGCATTAAAAAAACATATTAATCACGTAATTGCCGTTTTTGGTGCTTATTTTTGACACATAAATTATGAGTATTTTTAAATTAAAGATAAATTTTGAAGAGCAGGGTAAAGAGCCAATCGAACTTCCAATCGCTGGAGGAGAATCGGTTCTTGATGTATGCCATGATCACGGAATAGAGTTACAACACAACTGCGGTGGTGTTTGTGGATGTAGTACTTGTCATGTTTACGTGACTAAGGGTATGGATAATATTCAGGAAATTTCCGATAAGGAAGAAGACTTTATTGACCGTGCAGTTCGTCCTAGAATTACTTCCAGATTAGGCTGCCAATGTGTAGTGATCAGCGGAGATATCGAAGTGACTATCCCGGACCAATCCGAATTTTTAGGCCATTAATTAACAAACAAACAGCATCATGCAAGATAAATTTGCTTTACCAATTTATTGGAACGACCACGAAGACATCGCTCAGGAATTATATGAGAAATTCGGGGATGAATTCAATGAAGCCAAAATATACCGTATCAGGTTTACTGAATTATTAGAATGGGTACTTTCTCTGCCTAATTTTAAAGGAACCAAAGAAGAGAGTTCTGAAGGTCACCTGGAGCAAATCCAGTCGGCTTGGGTTTATGAATGGAGAGATAACCAAAATTAAACCGAATGTTTCTGCAAAAACTTAAAGAGATTACCACCTTCATTTTTGATGTGGATGGTGTATTGACAAACGGGGATATCCTGGCCTCAGATTCGGGGGAGTTTTTGCGGACATTTAATATTAAAGATGGTTATGCCCTGCAGCTTGCTGTAAAAAAGGGCTACCATGTTTGTATCATCTCCGGCGGTAAAGGCCTGGCGATGCAGAAACGTTTTGAAGGTTTAGGTATCACTGCCGTTTTCCTGGGCGTATCTGATAAAGTACAGGTCTTGAACAATTACCTGGAGAAACACCAGTTGAGTATGGCTGAGGTGACTTATATGGGAGATGACATCCCAGATTTAAAGGTCATGAAACTGGTAGGGCTCCCTACTTGTCCGGCAGATGCCGTTTCTGAAATTAAAGCAATTTCTCAATATATCTCCCCTTATACTGGTGGTAAAACGGCGGTTAGGGAACTGATTGAGAAAGTAATGCGTGTGCAGGGTAAATGGTTTGATGAAAACCCTGCTGCTGCCGATTCCGGCAAATAAATATTCCTGATTAGTTTAGCTTTTTCTTCTTTTATTTGTAATAGATATGTTACATTCGAAAGATTAAACCATGTGATTTTTTTTTGCTCTAATTCTACAAAAAACGGGGCTTTTAATGCTGGACCGAATGTGTTGGATCAGTGTTTTGAACTCAGAACTTAGAGAAATTAAATAGAATCACATGAAGAAATTATTAATGATCTGCGGACTGTTATTCAGTGTAATTACATTCGCACAGGCACAAGATGGAGGTCGTCAGAAAATGACACCTGAGGAAAGAGTTCAAAGAAGCGTAGCAGGTTTGTCTAAAAAACTAAACTTGAACGAAGATCAGAAAACTAAAGCTGCGGCGATATTTTTAGATCAGATGAATGCGATGGAAAAAGCCCGTGCTGCTGGTAACACTGATAAGGAGGCCAGAAGAGCAGAAATGATGAAACTATCGGAAGAGACAGATGCAAAGATTGCTGAAATTTTAACTGCTGATCAGAAAAAAACTTACGAAACATATAAAGCGGAGCGTAAAGAACGCATGAAAGGTAATAGGATGGGTCAGGGACCCAAAGCAGGGGGGGAGCAATAAATCATTTTATTGCAAATAATAAAGGCGGCCATTGGCCGCTTTTGTTATTTTTGCACAAATATTATTTATGTATCAGCAAAAACTTCCCATTATCCTGGCCTCTAAATCTCCACGCAGACAAGAGCTAATGACTGCAATGAACCTTGATTTTAAGGTCGTATTGAAAGAGGTGGATGAGACTTATCCGGAAGACCTGCTTCCAGCAGAAATCGCGGTTTATATCGCAGAGAAAAAAGCAAAGGCATTTGATGAAGACAGCAAAGGAAGTATTATTATTACTGCGGATACCATTGTTGCTTATAATGGCGAGATTCTAGGGAAACCGGAAGATGCACACCATGCCACAGAAATGCTGACTAAATTATCAGGTACCAATCACCAGGTATATACTGGTGTTAGTTTAACGCATAATGGCGAAATGCGTTCCTTTTATGATACTACAGAAGTATTTTTCAATACCTTGACGCCAGCGCAAATTCAATATTACATTAAGAATTACCAGCCTATGGATAAGGCCGGTTCTTATGGTATTCAAGACTGGATCGGTTTAATCGCTGTTGCGAAAATCATCGGTTCTTATACCAATGTAATGGGCTTACCTACAGAACGCCTTTATAAGGCTTTAGCTGAAGGTAACTGGTCTGTCTGATCTTTCAGGCTTGCCAATACCCCCATTTTCAGGTCGTAGGTAGATAAACTCATTTGATGAAGGTTGCCCAGCTCCAGGATATAATCTGTGAGTAGGGTGGCCATCACAATCATATCCACCCTTAATTTGATCAATCCTGGCATCTTTTCTCTTTCCGCATGACTGGAGGCAATAAAGGTTGACGATAATTGCTGATAATCCGAAAGGGGGATCGGGTGTGATTTGATTGCCTTTAGATCCAGCTCTGGATATAGCATTCCTGTAAAGGTTTCAAATGCGCCCGCTGAGCCAATCAAATGACTTGGCTGGTACAAGTTCAGGTTTTCCTTTAAATCGGCTAATTCAGTGGTTAGATGCTGTGTAATCGCAGATCTATCGGAAGTATTGATGGGGTCAGAATGAAAGTAAGCCTGCATCAATCTTGCTGCACCAATATTATAGCTTTTCTTCCAATAGACTTGTTTAGGATCACAAATGATAAACTCTGTGCTTCCCCCTCCAATATCCATGATTAAACAGCGTTCCTGAATAAGTCCAGTGGCTCTTACGCCCTGAAAAATATAGGCGGCTTCTTCTTCACCACTAATGACTGTAATCTCAATTCCTGCATAGCTTTTGGCAGCTTTGACAAAATCTGCACCATTGGCAGCACTACGAATGGCAGAGGTAGCGGTAGCTTTAACCAGTGACACATTGTATTCCTGGATCAGCTGACTGAATTGCTCAAGAGCCAGGAGGCCTCTTTCAAAAGCCTCCTGGATGATTACATTGTCATTAATTTTTCCTTCGCCAAGTCTGACTGGCAGATTGGTTTTAAAAATAACTTTCGCCTCAGGCCCATCAAGATCAGCAATGATCAAATGAAAAGTGTTGGTGCCTAAGTCTATAACTGCAACCCTCATGCTAATTAATTTTTATAAGTAAACCATTTGATCATTTCTTTCAGACTGGTTTTCTTGCCATACATTAAAATTCCTACTCTGTAGATTCTGGAGGCCAACCAAACGGTACCTAAAAATCCGACTACTAAAATAAACATTGATAGCGCCAATTGCCAATCTGGCACCCCATAAGGTAAACGCACTACCATGGCAATAGGTGAAGTAAATGGAATCATGGACAACCAAAAAGCGACAGGCCCATATGGATCATTAGCCACTACGCTTAAAGACAACGCATAACCTACCAATAAAGGCATCATAACGGGCATCATAAATTGCTGGGTTTCAGTTTCACTATCTACGGCCGAACCTATTGCTGCATACAATGCACTATAGAAGAGGTATCCGCCAATGAAAAAGAATATAAATACAATAATGATTTTAGTAAGTGGTAAACTGGCCAGGCTTTTCTGCATAGACAAAACCGGACTATCAATTGCAGCAGTTGCTGGTGTGCTGATGGCTGTACCGTCTTTAGCTTTTATCGTCATTCCGCTGCTTTGTTTTAACTGATCTTTTCCAACTAGGGTGGACACGGCAATGGTAGAGATCGAGGCGGTAAGTACGATCCATAAAATGAATTGTGTAAGTCCAACCAAGGCAATTCCGATGATTTTCCCCATCATCAATTGAAAGGGTTTCACGGAGGAAATCATGATTTCTATAATTCTGCTGGTCTTTTCTTCAATGACACCGCGCATCACCTGGATGCCATAAAGCATGATAAACATGAACATCAGGATACCGGCAATCGTGCCAATAATGGTGCTGGCGCCTGCACTGGAATCTTCTTCTTTACCGCTTTCACCAATCTTTTTATTGTCAATATCTACATTGGTTTTTAAACCATCCAGGTCCTTTTGCGAGATACCTGATGCTTTTAGTTTCTGATTTCGGATCGTGTTTTCTACATCTCCCGTGATCTTTCCATTGAGTGATAAGCCGGCTTGTTTGGTTCCTAGTAGTTGAATGCCAGTGGGTTTGTTCAAATCGAAAGGAGGGATGTACAAAATATAGTCATAGTCTGATTTTTTAATGGAAGCTTTCATCTCCTCCAAAGACTGATCTACATAGGTGTAAGTGATGTTTTTATTAGAGCTGATCTGCTCAGACAATACTTTATTTTCATTAAGTACAGCTACTTTGCTATGGGAGCCTTTTACTCCTTGAATGGAGAAGTAAATGATTAAACCATAAAAAACGGCAATGATAACCGGTGTGAGTAAAGTCATCACAATAAACGACTTTTTCTTTACCCTTGATAAGTATTCTCTTTGTATAATGAGTAAGATTTTGTTCATGGTGTTAGCTTTTTTGGGTTACTTTTTCAATGAAAATATCGTTCATGGTTGGGATGACCTCGTCCAGTCTGTTGATGGAGACATAGGGAAGTAATGCCGATAATACCTGATTGGCAGTCTGATGTTCTCTGATTTTGATTTTAAGTCTTGTTTTTTCTGGAGAGGTTGTGTTTTCCAGCACTTCAAAAACCTCTTTGGCGTTTTCGAAATTATACTCGCCCTGGTATTCCAGCCAGTAGGTATTGTTGCGGTATTGTGCTTTAATCTCCTGAACAGGGCCATCCAGGATTTTCTTAGAACGGTGGATCAGAGCGATGTTGTCGCACAGTTCTTCTACAGATTCCATTCTGTGGGTAGAGAAAATGAAGGTGGCACCTTCTTTATTGAGTTCTAAGATTTCGTTTTTGATGACATCTGCATTCACAGGGTCGAAGCCTGAAAAGGGTTCGTCCAGGATGATTAGTTCTGGTTTATGTAAAACCGTAGCTACAAACTGTACTTTTTGCTGCATCCCTTTACTTAGGTCTTCTACTTTTTTATTCCACCAATCGGCCATTTCGAGTTTTTCGAACCAATATCTGATTCTTTTTGTGGCCTCGGCAGTGCTTAATCCTTTGAGTTTGGCCAGGTATAAAACCTGTTCGCCGATTTCCATTTTTTTATAAAGGCCTCTTTCTTCCGGCAAATAACCGATTTGAGAGATGTGTTGGACGTTAAGTCGTTCTCCGTTAAAAATTACTTCTCCGCTATCCGGGGCGGTAATTTGGGTGATGATTCTGATCAGGGAGGTTTTTCCTGCACCATTTGGGCCTAGGAGGCCAAAGATTTTTCCTTTTTCTACATGTAGACTGACATCATCTAAAGCGCGATGAGCAGCATACTGCTTTACAATATTATTTATAATCAGCATCTTTTAGTTTTATTAGTTTAGTATCCTAACTTATTAAAATGTTACTGATTATTGAGATAATATTTTAAAGTGCAATAAAAATGAGACATAAAAAAAGCCACCCGAAGGTGGCTTTTCTAGCATGCTGACTAATTTACATTAGTCAAAGTATTCTTTCATTTTCTCAAAGAAACTCTTGTCGTTTTTTCCTGGCTGAGGTTTGAAGTTAGGGGATTCCCTAAGTTTCTCCAGCATACTTCTTTCTTCCGAGCTTAATGCTTTTGGTGTCCAGATGTTTACGTGGATGATCTCATCACCACGGTGGTAAGAATTGATTTCCGGGATACCTTTGCCTTTCAAACGTAGCAGTTTGCCGCTTTGAGTACCTGGTTCAATTTTGATTTTTGCTTTACCATCAATAGTAGGAACTTCCGCACTGTAACCTAAAGCCGCATCAACGATAGAAACGTGTAAATCGTAAACGACATTGTTTCCTTCGCGTTTCAGGGATTCATGAGGAATTTCTTCAATCAGGATGATTAAATCACCTGGAATACCACCTTGAGGTGCTGCATTACCTTTACCGCTCATGCTCAGTTGCATACCGTCGCTTACCCCAGCAGGGATATTGATGGTAATGGTTTCTTCGCCGCGAGTGATACCTTCACCATGACAGGAAGTACATTTAGAGGTAATCTGTGAACCGCTACCGTTACAGGTAGGGCAGGTAGAGGTTGTTTGCATTTGTCCCAATATCGTATTGGTTACTCTGCGTACTGCACCACTTCCACCACAGGTTTGACAAGTGCTTACCGAATTACGGTCTTTAGCACCTGAACCATCACAGGTTTTACAGCTAACTTGTTTGTTAACCTTGATTTTCTTTTCTACGCCATTGGCGATTTCTTCCAAGGTAAGTTTTACTTTAATTCGCAGGTTGGTACCTTTCGCTACACGTCGGCCACCACGAGATTGTTGACCACCGCCGCCAAAGAAGCTATCAAATGGGCTGCCGCCACCACCACCAAAGATGTCTCCAAACTGACTGAAGATATCTTCCATGTTCATGCCGCCACCACCATAGCCGCCACCGCCGCCAGAAGCACCGCCAACACCCGCATGTCCATAATGGTCATAGCGTTGTTTTTTCTCTGGATTACTTAAAATCTCATAAGCTTCAGCTGCTTCCTTAAACTTATCCTCTGCTGATTTATCATCCGGGTTTTTATCCGGGTGAAACTTAATGGCTAACTTACGGTAAGCCTTTTTAATTTCTTCAGCAGATGAACTCTTGGATACGCCAAGCACATCATAATAATCTCTCTTGCTCATAAAATATTAACTCCCTACAACGACTTTGGCAAAGCGAATTACCTTGTCGTTTAAAGTGTATCCTTTTTCTAATTCGTCCATCACTTTTCCTTTTAACTCCTCATTTGGAGCAGGAATATTAGTTATTGCCTCATGAAGATCTGTATCAAATGGAGTATGTAATGTTTCCATTTCTTTCAGGCCTTTTTGGCTCAATGTACTTTTTAATTTGTGGTGAACCAATGCCAGTCCTTCAAGGATTGGAGCTACGTCTGTAGCACCTTGCATTGCTTTGTTGGCACGGTCAAAATCGTCCAATACCGGAAGCATAGAGACAATTACGTCTTTACCTGCAGTTTGTAAAAGCTCTACGCGTTCTTTTTGAGTACGACGTTTATAGTTGTCGAACTCTGCAAATAAGCGCAGATATTTATCATTTAATGCAGCAACTTCTTGTTGTAGTTTTTCTTCAACTGAAAGTTCTGGAAGAACTTCTTCTGTTGTTGAAGCGGCATCTGCACTTTCTTCGGCTTGCACGTTGGTTACCTGCTCATCAGCAGTATTTTCCATTATAGGATCTTCGATGTCGTTTTTTTTCTTCTTGCTAAACATGGTATAGTAGAATTTTTGGATTCAAACTCAAAAGGTTTGCCAATGAATGATATCAGCCATACTGTCAGTTTTCAAATGAAAAGACTGACTAGAATGGCTGAATAATAATAATTTGTCAGAATATGGTTACACAATTTGTGCATCCTCATGCACGATACCACCTTCACATTTTATGATTCTGGAAGGTAAAGTACGGATGATATGGTAGTCGTGGGTAGCCATAAGTACAGCGGTTCCTCCCTGACTGATTTGTTTCAGTAACATCACAATTTCTTCAGAAGTATCCGGGTCAAGATTTCCTGTAGGCTCATCGGCCAGGATAATTTCCGGATTGTTCAATAATGCACGGGCAATTACCACACGTTGCTGCTCTCCACCGGAAAGCTCATGAGGCATTTTTCTGATCTTAGAACGTAAACCTACTTTTTCCAATACGTCTTTAATGCGCTCTTGAATTAAGGCTGCATCTTTCCAACCCGTTGCTTTTAATACAAACTCTAAGTTTTTTTCTACCGTTCTATCGGTTAGCAGTTGAAAATCCTGGAAAACAATACCCAGTTTTCTACGTAAATAAGGAACGTCTTTAATCGCCAGGTTCTTTAAATCAAATCCTGCAATCTGTCCTTCACCGTTTCCGATATGAAGGTCGCCGTAAATGATTTTTAGTAAACTACTTTTACCAGATCCCGTCTGACCGATTAGAAAAACGAACTCTCCTTTGTCCACATTCAGATTTACATTAGATAAGACCAGGTGTTTTTGCTGGAACACATCTACGTTCTTTAAGTTTATAACTGCGTTTTCTGTCATGTTTAAATATCTAATTTAGCAATTTGTCCGAAGGGCAAATCGTTCACAAAATTCATTATATAGGTCAATTTCTCCCCTAAACCTAGCTTTTCTAAAGATTTCTCAGGTCTATCTACCCTAAAGTACGCCAATAGCGTGAATTTATCATCCCTTAACTGTACATAGTCTGGGATTTTGGCAATGCCTTTAACTTTGATTACATACATTTTGTTCAAAAATAGTATTTCAAAATGAGAAATGAAGCGGTCGCCCTAATTTTACCTCTTCATGAGTTTGGATACAAGAATCAAGCCTTTATATTCCGTTTAGGAATTCAATGGTGTTTACATTGTCGGCATAATCCCACAATCTTGGCGCCTGGCTTTGTCCCGGTGCCAATACAGTAGTATTTAGCTTTAAATCAGCCTTAGAAACAATACATTGGATGTTTTCCTCTTCTTTAGCCAATCTTTCCTGAACTTCTTCCAGGTTCTCATAGCGTTCATAAAACAGTACTGCCAATGGCGATACCATATTTACATCTTCTTTCAGCAATAGAAATCCATTGTCGAAATGTGTTGCGGCATTGACCAGGTATATTGATTTGTTGTAATCGTAGTTGTTGTTGTATTTAAAATGATTGATGATGTCCTGGAAAGACTCTATAGGCTCGTAGAAATTTTTGATGTCATAGTCTTCAGGGATGAAAAGCTTGGATACATTTCTGCAACCTAATCCGAAGTAATCGAAGATGTCATGACCTAACATTGCGATTTCTTCCCTGCTTTCTTCGCCGGTCAATACCGCTACGCTATTTCTGTTTTTTCTGATGATATTAGGTACTTTACCGAAATAATACTCGAAATATCTGGAGGTATTGTTGCTGCCGGTTGCAATCACCGCATCAAAATCTTTTAGTCTTTCTACATAAACGATGTGATCTGCCAGTAAAGGTTCGATCTCAATTAGTCTTTTCAATAAAGCTGGTAATAGTTTATCATCTGAAGAGGAAAGTTTGATGAGTGCAATGTTTCCTGTAGCCAGAACAGAAATGACATCGTGGAAACCGACCATCGGGATGTTTCCAGCCAGGATCAGTCCTACTTTTTTAGGTGTTTCGCTAACTTTAATGGCTTTAAACCAGGTTTCAATATCCTGGTCATTGAGCATATGATTTAAAGCTTTAAGTGCTTTTTCTACTTCTTCAACAGTGAACCAGGCATTGCTATTTGGCGCTGATAAAATTAAATTTTTAAAGTCAGGATCGGGATTAGCAGTAAATTGACCAAGCTTTTTGAATGCAATTTTGAGTTTTTCAGCAGTAAGGATTGCCATATTCCAATTATTTTAAAGTTTATGTGTTATATTTGCCTTGCAAAGGTAACCTTAGCATTAGAATTAGACGAAGACATGGCTATTAAAATAACAGACGAATGTATTAACTGTGGAGCATGTGAGCCTGAATGCCCAAATAATGCGATTTATGACGCAGGCACAGCCTGGAGATTCTCTGATGGAACCAATTTAAATGGTATCATTGATTTCGGCGGTAAAGAAGTGGACTCAGAAGCTGCTATGGAAGCAGGATCGGACGAAGTTTATTATATCGTTTCCGATAAATGTACAGAGTGTAAAGGTTTTCATGATGAACCTCAATGTGCGGCAGTTTGCCCGGTAGATTGTTGTGTTGATGATGAAGATGTGCGTGAAACTGAAGAAGAGCTATTGGCTAAAAAGGCCTGGTTACATCAGGAAAACTAAGAACAGAATTATTGAAAAATATAAAGGACGCTTTTGGCGTCCTTTTTTATGCTTAATCTTTATCTTCAAATTTATTGGGAACAATCAATACAGGGCAAGCTGATTTTCTGGCGACGTGTTCTGCAACACTTCCCATTAGGAAATGGTAGAGACCTGTACGGCCATAAGTGCCAATTACAATCAGGTTGGAGCCCCATTCGTCGGATTGCTGAATGATGCCATGTGCTGCATTATCAATCACACTTAAATAAGTGGTTGGAATTCCTAGACTATATTTTCCTTCTATTTCTTTCAATAGCATATTGCTATTTTCTTCACTATTGTCGTAAGTCTCTAAAAAAACCGGGGCAAGGGTGAGGTCTGGGTTGATATTTGCCGGAATAGGCTCTATGATATTAACCAGTGCGACTTCTGCACCAAATGTTTTTGCGATTTCATACCCTGTCTTGGCCGCCTTTTCGGAGCAGGTACTATTGTCGACAGCAATTAAAATCTTTTTAAGGTTCATGATCTTACAATTTAATGGTTATACTATTAAGACATCTTGTAACTATGAATTGTTTGCTTGCTACCAAGCGATAAAAAAAGCGAATTTTCTGAATCCGGTAATCCTTTGGTCTAATATATAGATTTTCAAGCGGTTTATAGAAAACAACCAGGAAATTTGAAATCTTATAATATTGCTTAATAATGATAGAGATATTGTTATTTTTATAGCACCAGAAATGCAACAATATGGAACAAGAATATGGAATTTGCAGGGTGGCCATCGCCCCACTAAGGACTGAAGCTTCTGATAAGGCAGAAATTAGTTCTCAGTTGCTTTTTGGTGATCATGTAGAAATTCTTGAAAAGAAAGAAAACTGGTGGTTGATCTACAATGCTTACGATGGTTATGAAGGCTGGATGGATTTCAAACAACTGGCCATGCTTTCTTTAGAGCAGTACGTCCATAATCATGATTGTGACCATATTGTTCCTGCAGAATTGCTGGGAACAGTGATCGATGATGAGGGGACTAAGTATTACCTTTCTCCGGGTAGTAACCTGCCAATGTTGGACAATGGTTTTTGCTATCTGGGCCAACAAAAGTTTAAAGTGATGTTTACGCCTTTAAAAATTACTGCTTTTCATACGATAGAAGAATTGATTCAGCATGCGCTTTTCTTTTTAAATGCACCTTATTTATGGGGAGGGAGGAATTTGTTTGGGATAGATTGCTCTGGATTTGTACAAATTGTGTTTAAAATGAATGGGCTTCAATTGAAACGGGATGCCTGGCAGCAGGCAGAGCAAGGGGAAGTGGTAGACTTTTTACCAGGTGTAAAACCAGGCGATGTTGCTTTTTTTGATAATGCCGATGGGAAGATTATCCATGTGGGCATTATGCTCAGCACTGATCGGATTATACATGCTTCGGGTAAGGTTAGAATTGATCCAATAGATGATCAGGGGATTTACAATGCAGAACTGGGACGTTATAGTCACAAACTGAGAATCATAAAGCGCTTTATTTAAAAGCCCAGTCTTTTTCGACTGGGAGATCATTCATTAATTACTTTCTACCAAACAACTAGGCTGATACTTTACCGGGAAGTTACAGGAATTGGCAATAAAACACATTTTATGTGCCTGTTCATGCAATGCATTGGCTTTGTCCTGATCTTCTGCTTTAGTAATCGTGACCACCGGATATAAGGTCACTTCTGAAAAATGACCACTACCATCTGGGTTTTCTAACATGGTACCTACGGCATTGTCCTTGTAATCCATCACAATAATATCATTCTGAGAGCAAAGGTGAAGGTACCATAGCATGTGACAAGAGGAGAGGGAAGAAACCAGTAAATCCTCTGGATTATGTTTGGTCTTATCTCCCATAAAATCAGAATCAGAAGAACCAGAAATGTCTGCTTTATGATCAATTGATATCACATAGCTTCTATCGTAAGAGCGGTAGTCCATCGTCCCCGAACCTTTGTTTCCAGTCCAGGTGACTGCAGTTTTATATTGATGTTCTTTTGCCATGATCGGTACTATTTTATACCAATTTAAACATTCTTACTTTTCTTTTCTCAGTTTTTTGAAAGTAAATGGCAGTGTTCTGATAACCTGCTAGTTAAATTCCCAGACCATGACTTGTCGGTCGTCTCCGGTAGAGATCAGGTATTTCCCATCAGCAGACCAAATCAGTTTATTAATGGAATGGAAATGGCCTTCTGTGTTCTTCTCCAGACTCAGAATTTTGTATAATTTGAAATCTTGACTGCCCCATATTTTAATGCCTTTATCCTGACTACAGGTGGCGAAATAGGGTTCTGTAGGATGAAATGCAATAGCGTAGATACTAAACATATGAGCAGCGATGCTATTGATCAATTCGTATGTAGGGAGGCTCCATACTTTCAATTGAGCATCCCGGCTCCCTGAAATCAGGTAATCTCCGCCAGGAGCATATTGTAAGGAGGTAATGGGTAAAGTGTGACTGGTTAGTTCTTTAACAAGGCTGTAATCTTCAGAATTATAGATTCTAATCACTCCGTCTTTACCACCTAATGCCATTTCCTTTTCATCATTACTTAAGGCAATGACCCTGAGGGTTTGGGGAATCACCTGGAAATGATACAATAAAGAGAAGTCTGCTAAAGACCATACTGCCAGTGTTCCATCTTCTCCAGTACTGATCAATTCATTTTTGTAAGTAATGGTTTTTAGGTCAAATACCCCTTTTTGATGGAAGCTTAAAGTAGCAATTACTTTTTCTTGATCGAGGTTAAAGACCAGGATCAATCCGCTACGTTGTGCGATAAATAACAGGTTGCCGAAGCGGTGCAAAGCATATACAGAGCTTTGCACCGGTACAAGAACTTTTACAAAACCCATCGTTTCCAAGGACCATTCTACCACACCTTTGTCATTACCGGCACTAAAAAAGGTGTCTTTTTTAGGGGAGTTCGCTAGGGCATAAATTGGATTCTGGTGTCCATTTAGGGTATGTAAGTGTTTCAGCATAATTATGTTATTCGGTAATTTTTATTTTAGAGCTGTTGTTATTTACAGCACCATTTTTATTTAAGGTGTCTTTTCTCCAGATTCTGGGCGATCTCTGTTAAGCTTTTTCCTTTTTCTTTTAGCAATACTAAAAGGTGGAAAATTAAGTCGGAACTTTCATTCACAAAATCTTCATCAGTTTCATTTAAAGCGGCAATAACGGTTTCTACACCTTCTTCACCTACTTTTTGTGCAATCTTGTTCAGTCCTTTCTGACGAAGTTTGTTGACATATGATTCTTCCGAAGGGTTTTCGTATCTGTCGGAGATAATGCTTTCCAATTCAAAAAGGAAGTTCTGATTGTAGTCTGTTTTAAAGCAGCTTCTGCTTCCTGTATGGCAAGTTGGGCCTACTGGACTGGCTTTAATCAAGATGGTATCACGATCGCAATCAATGTGCGTATCTTTTACGAAAAGGAAGTTGCCACTTTCTTCACCCTTGGTCCACAGGCGGTTTTTAGACCTGGAAAAGAAGGTTACTTTACCTTCTTCCTGAGTTTTTGTCCAGGCTTCCTGATTCATGTAACCCAGCATTAAAACTTCCAGTGTCTGGTCGTCCTGAATGATGACAGGAACCAGTCCGTCTGTTTTTTCAAAATCTATATTCATAACCTTACAGGTATATTGTGGTATTTTAATTTTTGTTTCAGGTCGGGGATAGGGATCTCACCGAAGTGAAATACCGAAGCCGCAAGGGCTGCATCGACGCCTGTTTTTTCAAAGACTTCAATAAAATGTTCTACTGTTCCGGCACCTCCAGAGGCAATAACAGGGATGTTGATCATTTGAGTAATGGTATTCAATAAGCCACAATCAAATCCTTGTTTCGTCCCATCATGGTCCATAGAAGTCAGCAGAATTTCTCCGGCACCTCTACTTTCCGCTTGTTGAATCCAGTTTTCTGTTTCCAATTCTGTGATCAGCCTGCCACCGTTTAAATGAACGCGGTTTTTCCCTTCCACCAATTTGGTATCTACAGCAACCACTACAAACTGAACGCCAAATGCAGCAGCCAGTTCTTCAATTAAAGCAGGGTTCTTTACTGCTGCAGAATTGATACTGATTTTATCTGCTCCAGCATTTAACAGGGCTTCTGCATCCTGAATGGTGGTAATTCCACCACCAATAGTAAAGGGGATGTTCAGCTGACGGGCAACTGATTTGACCATTTCTATCATCGTTTTACGACGTTCATGGGTAGCGGTAATGTCCAGAAACACGAGTTCATCAGCACCTTGCTGGGCATATTGCCAGGCCAGTTCTACCGGGTCTCCCGCGTCTTTAAGGTCGATAAAGTTGACCCCTTTAACCGTTCTGCCATCTTTAACATCCAGGCATGGAATGATACGTTTACTTAGCATCGGCTTAAAGAGAAGTCATTTGCTTTAAATTCCATTCTTTGATCTCCTCGATAGTGATTCTATTTTCATAAATGGCTTTACCCACTACTACAGAACGGATGTCTAATTTCGCCAGCTCTTCAATATCTTTCATTGAACTTACTCCACCAGAAGCGATCAGTTTAATGAATGGAGAGTGTTCCAATAGTTTTTTATAAAGATCTACAGCAGCTCCTCCTAGTTTTCCATCTTTGTTGATGTCTGTGCATAAGAACCTGAAAAAGCCCAGTTGCAGACATTTATCTACGTAATCCATTAATTTGATTGGTGAACTTTCCATCCAGCCAGAATATTTGATCACTTCATCCAACACATCAATCGCAACTACGATTCTGTTGGCATAATCATATTTCTTGCCTACTTCCTGACTTAATTCCGCAAGAAAATCAGGATTAGTAATGGCTTGTGTACCTACGATAACGCGGTGAATTCCTGCATCCAATAGGTCTGTAACCTGTTGAATGGTGCGGACTCCGCCTCCGTATTGTACACGCATATCAGTTTTACTGATAATTTCAAACAATGCTTTCTGGTTACTGAAGTCACCTTTAGCACCGTTTAGGTCAATAATATGTATGAATTCTGTACCGTTAGAACGGTATGTTTCGATCATTTCAGCGATGGAAACATCATATTCAGTTTTCTGGTTATAGTCACCTTCTCTAAGGCGGACTACTTTACCATCTAAAATATCAATAGCAGGAATAATGTACATTTTATTGTTTTAAGTTTGAGAAATTCTTTAATATATGCTCGCCGGCGCTCCCAGATTTTTCCGGGTGGAACTGAACGCCATAGAAATTATCTTTTTGTATGGCTGCAGAAAATGGCGTACCATAGTTTGCAGTGGCAATATCAAAAATAGGGTTATATTCAATAAAGTACGAATGCACAAAGTAAAATTGTGTCAGGTTAATAACCCCTTCAAATAATGCATTGTTTTTATGTTCGATATTATTCCATCCCATATGCGGGATTTTAATGCCCTGGTTTTTGTCAAATAAACGGGTTTTTAAAGGGAAAATCCCCATTAGTTTAGCATCTCCTTCTTCAGAATGATCGGTTAGGAGCTGCATGCCTACACAGATGCCTAAGACTGGTTTTTTAAGCGCTTTAATAGGTGCTACCAGACCGGTCTGTTCCAGCTTTTTCATGGCTGCACCAGCGTGACCTACCCCTGGAATGATGATATGGGTATATTTATCCAGATCAGCTTCCGTATTGACCATTCCATAGTTGAGGTATTGTCTTTCCAATGCTGAGGTCAGCGAAAAGATATTACCCGCTCCGTAGTTTACAATTCCAATCATTACAATACGCCTTTAGTACTCGGTAAGACTAGCTTTTCAGCATCGCGTTTAATAGCCATTTTGATGGCTTTTGCGAATGCTTTAAAGATCGCTTCAATTTTATGGTGTTCATTTTCGCCTTCGGCTTTGATGTTCAGGTTGCATTTTGCAGCATCGCTAAACGATTTGAAGAAGTGATAAAACATTTCTGTGGGCATATCACCAACTTTTTCACGTTTAAAATCTGCATCCCAAACGATCCAGCTTCTACCGCCAAAGTCGATGGCGGCCTGTGCCAAACAATCGTCCATAGGTAAACAGAAACCATAGCGCTCCAAACCTAGTTTATTGCCGATTGCCTTTGCAAAAGCCTCGCCAAGGGCGATACCTGTATCTTCAATAGTATGGTGTTCATCGATATGAAGATCGCCATTGGTTTTTATTTTCAGGTCGATACTTCCATGACGCGCAATCTGATCCAGCATATGGTCAAAGAAATTTAATCCTGTAGCTATTTCCGCTTTGCCAGTGCCATCCAGATCAATATCGATGCTGATCTTTGTTTCATTGGTATTTCTTTCATGGTGAATTGTCCGTGTTCCGGCTTTCAGCATGGTATAAATGTCTTCCCAGTTTTGGGTCTTTAATGCGATATGATCATTTAGGGCTTCTATCTTATCCAGATTTTCATTGGCACCCAATTGCAGGTTATTGCATAACCAAATAGCTTTTGCACCTAGATTCTTAGCAAGAATGATGTCATTGATGCGGTCACCGATTACAAATGAGTTTTTAAGGTCGTAATCTGAGGTTAGAAAATGTTGCAGTAAGCCGATGTTAGGTTTACGTGTTGGGGCATTTTCATGGGCAAAAGTTTTGTCAATGATTACCTCGTTGAAAACTACGCCTTCATTGGCGAAGGTGTTCATTACAAAGTTGTGTACCGGCCAGAAGTTAGCTTCCGGGTGAGCATCTGTTCCCAATCCATCTTGATTGGTTACCATCACTAATTCATAATCCAGTTCTTTGGCTATTTTAGAAAGGTAATAAAGAGAACGCGGGTAGAATTCCAGTTTCGCAAAAGAGTCGATCTGCTCATCAGGTGGTTCATTAATGAGGGTGCCGTCTCTGTCAATAAATAATACTTTTTTCATCAGAATATATTTTTTCAGGGGTTATGAAGCTACCATAAGCATATTTATGACTGTTAGTAAGGATATGCTTATGATGGTTTTCATGTTTTATTAGTTAAGCGCTTTTAACGCTGCTAAGAGGATTTCGTTTTCTTGTGGGGTTCCTATGGTGATTCGAAGGCAACCTTCGCATAAAGTTACTTTAGACCGGTCTCTGACAATGATGCCCTGGTTCACTAAAGCATCATAAGTTTTCAACGCGTCAATGACTTCAATTAGTATAAAATTGGCATCAGAAGCATGAACTTTCTTAACGATAGGTAGGTTGATCAGCTCTTCGCTCAGGTTTTCTCTTTCTGCAACAGTGAGTTTGATCCATTCGTTGACCTGTGCAATGTTTTCCAGGGCTTTTAAAGCAAGGTCTTGTGTTGCCTGGTTGATGTTGTATGGAGGTTTTACTTTATTTAGAATATCGATCACAGGGCGGGCAGCAAATGCCATTCCCAGACGTAATGCGGCAAGGCCCCATGCTTTAGAAAAGGTTTGTAAGACCACCAGGTTAGGGTATTCTGTTAATTCCTTAATAAAGGTGCGTTGTTTTGCATAGTTAATGTAAGCCTCATCTATGATTACCAATCCCTGGAAATTTGCCAGCACGGTTTCAATATCTGTGCGGATGATAGAATTTCCTGTAGGGTTATTTGGAGAACAGATGAAGATTAGTTTCGTGTTTTCATCAATTGCTTCTGCAATTTTCTCCAGGTCCAATTGGTAATTAGGCAGAAGACTTACTTTTCTAGCTTCTACATTGTTGATGTTTGCAGAAACTTCATACATTCCATAAGTTGGAGGAAGGATGATGACATTGTCTTTTCCAGGCTCACAAAAAGCACGGAATAGGATGTCTATTGCCTCATCGCTACCATTTCCAAGGAAGGTATTTTCAATAGGTACACCTTTGATCTTGCTGAGTGCATCTTTCAGATCCAGTTGTAATGGATCAGGGTATCTGTTAAAATTGACATCTAGAGGAGAACCGTATCCGTTCTCATTAGCATCTAAAAATACACTGGCCTGTCCTTTATATTCATCTCTTGCAGTAGAATATGGTTTCAGATTTTTGATGTTTTCTCTTTGGAGGTTATTGATATCCATCTTTATGATTTTAAACGAATAGTGATTGCATTTTTGTGCGCTTGCAGACCTTCTGCAGCAGCTAATACTTCAACGGTATTGCCAATATTGGCTAATCCTTGTTCCGTGATGTGTTGAAAAGTGATTTTTTTAAGGAAAGAATCCAGGGATACCCCAGAATAGGCTTTTGCGAAGCCGCTGGTAGGTAAGGTGTGGTTGGTTCCAGAAGCATAATCACCGGCACTTTCGGGAGTCAGGTTGCCTAGAAATACGGAACCTGCATTCTCAATTAAGGGGATTAGCTGCTCAAATTTAGCGGTAGCTAAGATGAGGTGTTCAGGGGCATATTCGTTGCTAAATTCCATGGCCTGTTCCAGGTTTTCCACCAATACTACATAAGAATTGGCGATCGCCTTTTCTGTGACGTCTTTTCTAGGAAGTACAGCAATCTGCGCTTCAATTTGTTTTAAAGTTTCGGTAACTATTTCCTGAGAAGTTGCCACTAAAATTGCCTGACTATCAGCGCCATGTTCTGCCTGAGCCAATAGATCGGAGGCGATGAATGCTGGATTGGCAGTGTTGTCGGCAATGACTAAAACTTCTGAAGGACCTGCAGGCATATCTATAGCAGTCATGCTGCTGGATTGAATTAGTTGTTTCGCTTGTGTTACGTAACGGTTTCCAGGACCAAAGATCTTGTAAACTTTAGGCACGCTTTCCGTCCCATAAGCCATGGCAGCAACGGCTTGCGCACCGCCTATCATATATATTCTTTTGATACCAAGCTTTATCGCACAATAAGCAAGGTAGCAATTTGTTTTTCCGTCTTTTTGTGGAGGTGAACACACTACGATTTCTTTACATCCAGCCAATACAGCAGGGATACCAAGCATCAAAAAGGTGCTGGGTAAAACCGCTGATCCGCCGGGGATATATAGGCCCACACGACTGATTGGTCTGGATTCCCGCCAGCAGGTTACGCCGGGCATGGTTTCTAACTTATTTTCCGTGTTGGCCTGTGCCGCGTGAAAGGCCCTGATATTTGCATAAGCCGTATCAATGGCTGCTTTTTCTGCTGCAGGAATAGTTGCGGCAATGCTTTCAATCTCAGCTTCTGACAAGTATAATTCTGTTAGGGCTACCTGATCAAATTGCGCTGCATAGTCTATCAAAGCAGCATCCCCACGCGTTTTCACTTGCTCAATAATTTGAGTTACACGATCCGTAATATTAGTATCGTCTTCAAGTTGTCTTGAGCATAGATTTTTGATCTCTTCTTCATTCAACTCTTTATAACTATAGATTTTCACTGTGTTGAGTTTTTAGGTGAAACTTAAGCGATGATTTTCTCAATTGGCATAACTACAATTCCCTGGGCACCGGCAGCTTTAAGGCTGTTGATCTTTTCCCAGAAATCGTGTTCTGCAATTACAGAATGAACAGCAACCCATTCTTCATCAAACAAAGGCACCACAGTTGGACTTTTTACACCTGGTAATAAATCTACTACTTTCTTTAGGTTGATTTTCGCCACGTTGAGCACCACATATTTGGTTTCTTTAGCGCGTAATACCGAAAGGATCCTTTGTAATAACTCCTGTACTTCAGGTAGTAACTCTGATCCTTTGCTGCCAATCAGGATGGCTTCAGATTTCATCACTTCAGAGAATGGTTTTAAACCGTTGCTCTTTAAGGTACCACCGGTAGATACGATATCGCAAATGGCATCGCTCAATCCTAATCCAGGGCCGATTTCTACCGATCCGGAAATGGTTCTTACTTCTGCCTTTACATGGTTTTCTTTTAGATACTTCTCTAAGATGACCGGGTAAGAAGTCGCGATGGCTTTACCTTCTAATTGTGCGATCTCCGTAATCCTGCTTTCATTAGGAATAGCAATTTTTAAGGTGCATTTTCCGAAACCTAATCGTTGAAGATAAGATACATCTGCGCCTGATTCTACAATCACATTTTCACCAACAATACCAATATCGGCAATGCCATCCTGAACATATTCTGGAATGTCATCATCTCTTAGGAAAAGAATTTCTAATGGGAAATTGGTAACGGTGGATATTAGGGAACTTTTGTAGTTTTCGAATGATAAACCACAGTTTTTAAGAATTTCTACTGACTTTTCGTTTAATCTACCAGATTTCTGGATAGCTATTTTAAGTGTTTTCAATTATGCTGTATTGAATATATTGAATATTGGACAAGAAGATATTTCGGAAACAAGTTTTGAAGTACAAAACATTACATATACATCGCCGACAGGCGATGGTGCAAATGTAAATGATGGTTCAAAATTTGATTCATAATTCTTTTTAAGTCCTTAATCAACAATGTTTAGCATGTTGTGGAACTGCAAATATATAGATTGAAAGCAAAAAACAAAATATATATGGCATTTAATTTGCCTAAAGGAGTTTGATAATGACAATTAACGTCTAGTTTTGTAAAAAAAATACCACATTGAAAAAAATACTGTTCTTCTTAATCCCGTTTTGTTTGCTTTTAAATGGTTGTTCTTGGTTTAAAGAGACACCAGAGATTGGTTTGATACTTTCTAAACACTTTGACCGTAAACTTTATAAAGATTTTGATACTGCGGAGTATAATGTAGTGTTTAAGCAACAATTTGATGTTTTGAAAGGGAAGTTGTCTAACCCTAATACCATAAAATACTTTTATGCGAGCCATAATGAAGAGCCACGTTTAGTGACTCAGTTTTTCATTACCGGCGGATTGGATACCTTAACTGCTTACATTTCAAGAGTAGATGCGCATGGCTTCAATCCTGAATTATTTAGATTGGAAGAATTGAAAAAGGCTTTACAAGATTTGTCTGTCAATAAATTCAAAACCATTCAGGAAGTTTATCCTGTGATTGCAGCTTTAGAATTGAATGCTGCGGAAAGCTTAACCAAGTATGATAATTTTGTGAGCTATGGCAGTGTCAATCCACGTAAACTGTTTTCCCGTTATTATGTTCCGGTAAAGCGCCCGGATAGTGGCAGTATGTCTAAGGTGTTGGCCACTAAGGATATTCAAGGATTGCTGAAAGAGATGCAGCCTGATTCTAAACAATATATTGCTTTACAGCGCAAATTAGCGAGTTTAAAAGCTGCTGGTCTAGGGAAAAGTGATCAGGCGAAAACCATAATGGTAAACATGGAACGTTTGAGGTGGAAGCTGCCCGAGATGGGCAATGAATACGTAGAAGTGAATATTCCTGATTTCTCGCTCACCTGGTTTAGTAAAGAAGATACGGTAAGCCATATGAAAGTGTGTGTAGGAGGGAAGAGAGAAGAAGGATATGCAGAGAAAATCGCTAAGTACGTGAAAAGTGGTAATCTGGATGACAAGCCTAAAAATCATGAAACCCCAATTTTGTATAGTAAGCTGAATTCTATTCAGGTAAATCCAATCTGGAATATTCCAGTGAGCATCGCCAGAAATGAAATCTATTGGATGGCAAGAAAAGATCCTTATTACCTTTCGAATAGCAATATTAATGTGTACCGCAATGGGAAATTGATTGGGGAGCCAGATACGATTCAATGGAGCAATTACTCCAGGGAGAAGTTACCTTACCAATTTAAACAAGGTTCAGGGGATGGGAATGCCTTAGGTAAGTTTAAATTTATCTTTGATAATGGTTCCAGCATTTACTTACATGACACGAATAATAAAAGCGGTTTTGCTAGAGCCAATCGTGCCATTAGCCACGGTTGTATACGTGTAGAAAAACCATTAGAATTTGCCCAGAATCTGGTTAAAGATAAAAACCGTTACGATCAGTTGAGGATGGAGGTTAATCTTCCGCCTTTAGATACCACTAAAATGGCGCTGTATCGCAAAAAACTGGCAAAGAAAGCAGATACTGTTAATTTATTTAAGCTAAAACCTACCTGGTTTGGTACGAAAAAACAGGTGCCCTTGATTATTAATTACATTACCGCCTGGTCACAGAACGGTACAATGCAATATAGAGCAGATGTTTATGGTTTAGATGAAACTTTATGGTCTGCTATGAGGAAATTCATGTAAAAGTTCTACCTTTGGTTTTTAATGAATTTCCTATACCCAGGTTTTCTTTTCGCAGTGCTGGCAATAGCCATTCCTATTGTAATTCACTTATTTAATTTCAGGAAATTTAAGAAGGTATATTTTAGTAATGTACAGTTTCTTAAAGAAGCGAAAGAACAGAATTCTTCCAGGGATAAGTTGCAACATTTATTGGTATTGGCCTGCAGGGTTCTTGCAGTTCTGTTTTTGGTGCTTGCTTTTGCAAGGCCCTATATCCCGCTTGAAACTGGTGCAGACCCTAATAAGGGAAACCTGATCAGCGTTTATATCGATAATTCCTACAGTATGGAAACGGTAAACAAGGAGGGGAATTTACTGGATGAAGCCAAGCGAAAGGCGAAAGAAATTGCCAATGCGTACCAGCTGAATGACCAGTTTCAGTTGCTAACCAATGATTTTGAAGGTAAACACCAACGCAAATTAAATAAGGAAGCATTTATTCTGATGCTGGAGGAGTTGAAAATATCTCCGGCCAGCAGAACGTTGCAACAGGTGGTCAACAGGCTACAACAAGAGGGGGATTCCAGGAAAAACCATTTGGTTTATTTGCTTTCCGACTTTCAACAAAACTTTACAGGCCTTGAAAAGATCAAATCTGATCCGGATATCAGGTATTCCATTATTAAGTTAAATGCCAATGCGCTTCCAAATATTGCAATAGATAGTGTATGGAGTTTATCTCCTGTTCATCAGCCCAATCAATCGGAACAATTGGTGGTAAAGTTGCATAATTATGGTTTGGAAGATGCAAATGATGTCCCTTTGAAACTCCTGATCAATCAACAACAGAAAGCCATTAGTAATATAAAAGTTCCGGCAGGTAAATCTGTGAAAGATACTTTAGCTTTTAGCGGCCTGCAAAAAGGCTGGCAGAAAGGCGTATTGTCCATTAAAGATTTTCCGATCACGTTTGATGATGAATTGAATTTTAGTTTTCGCGTGAATAGCGAGATGAAGGTTTTAAGTATCTCAGGAGATCCTAGCCAACTATACTTAAAATCACTCTTTGCCGCTGATCCGTATTTTAAACTGACGGAGATGGCAGAGTCGAACATCAAATATTCGAGCTTTCCGGAATATAGGCTCATTATACTGAATGGCTTAAAACAACCTTCATCCGGACTGGCACAGCAACTGAAAAGTTATGTAAAAAATGGAGGTTCTTTGGTGATCTTTCCGGATCTGGATGCTGGTACAGCGGTTTATACCCCATTTTTAACAGCCCTTTCTCTACCTGCAGTAAAGCAATTGAATACAGGGACAGTTGTAAGCAGTAGTATCGAGCTTAAGGATCCTTTGTTTAAAGATGTATTTGACCAGGTCCCTGCGAATATGGACCTTCCGGTAGTCAGTAAATATTTCAGCTATCTGGAACGAAATACGGCGGGGAAAGAAAGTATCCTTCAATTGCCCCTCAACCAGAGTCTTTTTGCGAGATACCCGGCAGGAGCAGGGAAAATGTATTTGTCGGCCAGCACTTTGAAACCCGAAGATGGCAATTTATCCAGACATCCTGTTTTTGTGCCGCTTTTGTTTAAAGTTGCCTTTAGCAGTGCGAAAACACAGCCGATGTATTATACTGCCGGTAAAGATGATCTGTTGGCACAGCAAAAGACAAGTGTAGGGGCCAATCAATCCCTGGTACTTAAATCAGCTGATGGCATAGAAATTATCCCTGAGATTCGCCAAACACCTGGAGAAACATTGCTCTATATCGCAGACCAGGTTAAGAAACCCGGTTTTTATGACCTTAAAAGAACCGATTCTGTGTTGGCAGTGCTTGCTTTTAATGACGACCGTAAGGAGTCCAATATGAGTTATGCGACCGAACAAAATCTGAAAGATTTGTTCGATGGGCAACAGATTGCCTTACACAATTCTCAGAAAGATGCCTTGTCGCTAAATATACAGGCGAAAAATAGCAGTATAGAGTTATGGAAACTTTGCCTAATTTTGGCTGTTGTTTTTTTAGCCATCGAAATACTATTGATCCGATTTTTTAATAAAACAAAAAACATACAAAAACCATGAATCTTCTCATCACTGGGGTAACCATTGCCGACCCAAACAGCCAGTTCCATCAAAAAACTTGTGATGTACGTGTAGAACAGGGCAAGATTACTGCAATTGGCAGTAACCTGCAGTCTTCCGGCAAGGAAGAAGTTTTTGACGGAGCAGGGGCCATTTTATCACCAGGTTTTTTTGACCTGAACTGCTCTATTGGAGATCCTGGATTTGAAACGAAAGAGGATGTGGAAACTGGAACCCGTGCCGCGATGGCTGGTGGTTTCACTGGATTGGCCGTTTTGCCACATACCAGACCTATTGTTCATTCCAAAGGGGAAATCGCTTATATCATCAACAAAGCAAAAGGAAACCTAGTAGATGTATTGCCAATTGGGGCAGTGAGTCAGGACCTGGAAGGCAAAGAGCTGGCAGAGATGTATGATATGCAACAAGCTGGTGCCATTGCTTTCTCTGATGGTAGCAAGCCAATCTCTGACGATGGGTTTATGAGTCGCGCGTTGCAATATATAAAAGGCTTTGATGGCTTGATGATGGTGCATCCGGAAAACAAATCGATCTCTGGAAAATCACAGATTAATGAAAGTAAAACCAGTGTTTTGCTGGGCATGAAAGGTGTTCCGGCATTAGCTGAAGAAATGCACATCAGCAGGGATATTTTCCTGGCTACTTACCACGATGCCCCATTACACATCAGTAATATCTCTACTGCAGGTTCGGTAGCACTGATTAAAAAGGCTAAAAAAGATGGTTTAAAGATCAGCTGTGATGTTGCTGCTCACCATTTAGTATTTACTGAGGAGCTTTTGAATGATTTCGATAGCAATTACAAGGTGAAACCGCCATTGCGTGGGAAATCAGATGTGAAAGCATTGATCAACGGTTTAAAAGACGGGACCATTGATGCGGTATGTTCACAACACCGCCCTCAAGAAATAGAATTCAAAGCAGTGGAATTCGAAATCGCCGCCTATGGCATCATTGCCCTGCAAACCGTTCTACCTTTAATGCTTAAAGCTGGATTGGATGCGACGCAAATCGCAGAAAAGCTAGCGATTAACCCGCGTAAACTGTTAAAAATTGCAGTTCCAGTGATTTCAGAAAATGAGATCGCTAACTTCACGGTGTACCACCCAACTCTGGACTGGGAATATAACACAACAAATAATCAATCAAAATCAGCGAACTCGCCGCTTTTAAATAAAAAATTAACCGGTAAAGTTCAACTGGTATATAACAACAAACAAATACAATATGGATAATCATGTTAGAACAGCGCTAATTGCGTCGTTAGATAAATTTGCTGCGGTATCTGGAATAGATTCCATCAAATTAGAAGAGGGGTTGATCGAAGTATTCAGTAAAGATCTTGGCTTCCTTGAAAAAGTAGAAGAATTTGATGAGGTATTTGATGAGTACCCGGCGTTTGAGGAATTGAGAGAGGTTTTCTTTGATTTATTGATGATTAATTTCTTTGCCAATGATGTAAAAAAATTAGAAGAAGATTACCTGGAAACTGATGAGTGGGCGGATATTGAAGAGGAGACGATCGATAGGGGTACAGAGCTTTTAAACCTGTTGTTGTACATCAATGAGTGTCATGATGAGCGCATTAAGCCAGAGCTTGGCGACTTCCTGAAAGAATTCTTATTGGTAGAAGAAGATGAGTTCCAGGATGAGTTTCATATCTATGAGGATTTGATCACTAATCAAAATCTGGTAGAAAGTAGCGTAGAAGATATTTGTAGCCATGTAGGTATGATTGATCTTGGAGAAGAAATGGAAGATTTATTTATTCCTTTCATGTGTTTCTTCCACCAGCCAAAAGAAAGTGAAGAAGTAATTAAGGATTTACAAGAGTATAGCCCTAATAAAGAATTTGATGTTGCAGTTTATACGTTAATTGCTAATTTTAACAAAAACTAAACAATTCATCAAATAAAAAAAACATGGAAGCACAAAAAGCGACACTCAACCAATTGTCAGCTAAAAACGGGTTGATCATTGGAACAATTATCATAGTTATTTCTCTGGTGATTCACTTTATCAACCCTTTATTGCCTTATACGAATATCTGGATTCAACTTGGTACGTTTGCGATTTGTATTGGTTTACTGGTTTATTCTGGTAGATCTATCAGAAATGAACTTGGGGGGTATTGGTCATTTGGTGATGCCTTTAAATCATTTTTGATTATTGCGTTAATCCTTACGGCATTTACTACGCTGTATAACATTTTGTTGATGACGGTAATTGATCCAGGGCTTCCTGCTAAGGCAGCAGCAGCAATTGAAGAATCTCAAAGAACGATGATGGCGAAAATGGGTGTTTCTGAAGATCAAATTGATGAGGCGCTTGCTAAAGGTGGCAACATGGAAGAGAAACTGAAGATCACCGGTAAAAACATCGTGACCAGCTTTGGTGTTGCATTGGCGATCTATGGCGTGATAGCTTTGATTCTTGCCGCTTGCCTGAAAAAGAATGCTCCGCTTTTTAAATCTTCTGTTGAAGAGTAAACCTTATACAATAATATTGCAGCGTGCAGTTTTATCATTTTATTTGATGAAATTTGCACGTTGCTTTTTTTTAGCACGTTATTAAGTCATGGATATTTCTATTGTAGTTCCTTTATATAATGAAGAAGAGTCTCTTCCGGAGTTAACTTCCTGGATTGCTAAAGTGATGGAAGCGAATAACTTCTCTTACGAAGTCCTGTTTGTTGACGATGGTAGTACAGACACTTCCTGGTCAGTGATTGAAGATTTGAAAACTCAGTTTGATGCTGTGAAAGGCATTAAATTCAGGAGGAATTATGGTAAATCAGCGGCGCTGAATGTTGCTTTTGAGGCAGCACAGGGTGATGTTATCATCACGATGGATGCAGATTTACAGGATAGCCCTGATGAGATTCCTGAATTATTCCGCAGGATCAAAGAAGAAAAGCTAGACATCATCTCCGGATGGAAGAAAAAGCGTTACGATCCGATTTCAAAGACCATTCCTACCAAATTATTCAATGCAGCCACCAGAAAAATGTCTGGTATTCAGCTAAATGATTTCAATTGTGGTTTAAAAGCATACCGTAAAGAAGTGGTGAAAACCATCGAAGTTTATGGTGAAATGCACCGTTATATCCCTGTAATTGCAAAATGGGCCGGTTTCAAAAAGATCGGTGAGCAGGTGGTAGAACATAGGGCAAGGAAATACGGCGTTACTAAGTTCGGATTGAGCAGATTTGTAAATGGTTTTCTGGATTTATTGTCGATCTTCTTTGTAGGTAAATTTGGCAAAAGACCAATGCACTTTTTCGGTTCATTAGGTGTGTTGAGCTTCCTTTTAGGAACCTTCATGGCATTATGGATGATCGGTGTAAAGTTATACCATATCGCGATGCTGATCCCTTATAAAAGGGAAATCACCGATCAACCCTTATTTTACATTGCATTAGTAGCTATTATTTTAGGTTCTCAGCTGTTCCTTACGGGATTTGTGGCGGAACTGGTGACTAGAAATGCACCGGAAAGAAATGCTTATCTGATTGAAAAGGAAATCTCTTAATTCATGTTTTTTTCTATAATAATCCCGCTATATAACCGTCCGCAGGAAATTGATGAGCTTTTGGGCACTTTAACAAAGCAGACTTACCTTCAGTTTGAGGTATTGGTGATAGAGGATGGATCTACAAATGATGCGAAAGCTATTGTAGCGAAATATGAAAATCAACTGGATATTAAGTATTTCTTTAAACCAAATGCAGGACAAGGATTTGCCAGAAACTACGGTTTTGAGCGTGCTAAAGGTGATTATTTCGTCATCTTCGACTCAGATTGCTTGATTCCTGAAGATTACCTGGAAACGGTTAGGGACTACCTTTATGAACATCAGCTGGATGCTTATGGTGGTCCTGATGCGGCACATGAAACTTTTACGACCGTACAAAAAGCGATCAGCTATGCAATGACCTCTCCGTTTACGACCGGAGGGATCAGAGGCAATAAAAAACACATCGGTCAGTTCCATCCCAGAAGTTTCAATATGGGAGTTTCTAGAGCGGTATGGGAGAAAGTTGGCGGGTTTATTTTGACCCGTTTAGGAGAGGATATCGAGTATAGCATTAGAATTCATGAAAATGGTTTTAAGATTGGTCTCATTCCCGCTGCTAAAGTTTTTCATAAGCGCAGGACCAGTTTCGGTCAGTTTTATAAACAGCTTCATTTTTTTGGAAGGGCAAGGATTAATATCTATAAACATTTCCCTTCGGAACTGAAAATTGTACATTTCTTCCCAGCGGCTTTTACTTGCTTTGTGATCTTCAGTTTATTGATGAATATCGTTTGGCCAGCACTGGCTTTTATCTGTAACTTTATATTGTTGCTGTACTTCGTAATGATCTTTTTTCATTCCTGGCAAGTCAACAAATCTTTAAAAGTTGCATTTTTTAGTATCATTGCATCATTCATTCAACTAACCGCTTATGGGTTAGGGTTTATACAGGATTTTTTTAAGCGTGTAGTATTTAAACAACCATGATAAATTTTTTAAAGGAGAGTACGTTTACGGTGAAGGATGTGATCATGCAGGCCTGGATCGTTACGCGCGACAATTATTTTTCTATTGCCACCTTGTGTTTCCTGGTTTTTATAACCGTTTCCACCTCAACTTTTATGGCCTTTTTTATGGGAGAACTCCCTACAGGCGTAAGGGTGGTGATGTTGCTGATCTTTATCTTATTATATTGTATCGTTAATCTTTCCCTTCTGAAGTACATTTTTCGGTTGCTGGACAAGGAGGATGATCAAGATATTCAGATCATCGAAACCTTACCAACAAGAACAGAGATCATTAGGTTTTTAGTAGGTACAGTTTATTTTGGGATCAGTATTTTTCTGGTAGGCATCTTATTACTACCTGTATTATACATTTTAGATCTGATTCTTAAGTTTGCAGTTAACCAGGGATTGATAGAGAATTTTACTGCTGCGGGAAAAGTAATTGTCAACATTGCAGTAGCAATTGCGATTTTAAGTATCTTTTTTACGTTTATCAGGATCATTTTCTTTCCTTTCTTTATCATTGATAAACATGTACATCCTTTTGAATCGATTAAGCTGAGTCTGGCAACTACCAAAGGAAACTTCATTAAGTTGTTGTTTGTTTTTGGAGGATTTGTGTTGATTCAGGCTTTGGTATTCGGATTCTTCTATATTGTAGTGGTCAGCGGTTTTCAATTGATCAGCTTGATCTTCAATTACGAGATTTACTCTTACGTTTCTTTATTCACAGCTATTTTTAGTTCCTTTATCGTCGTACCATTCTCTACCGCACTAGTTACTGTTGCTTACCGTAGAATGGTTAAGGAATATAAAGGAGATGAACATCCTGATATTTTACACAACATCGTTTAAAAATAATTTATGGGATTAAAAGCGGCATTAAGTAAACCGTTTGCTGCCCTTGTAGTCAGGGGTATTAATAAATGGAAAAAAAATGCAGTTACTGCACAACAGACGATTCTTGCACAGCTGATTGATTCCTCAAAAAATACGGCTTTCGGTAAAGACCATGGTTTCGGGGAAATCCGGAACTATGAAGATTTTAAAAAGCAGGTTCCACTAAGGGATTATGAGGCTTTAAGGCCTTATATTGATCGGGTAGTGGCCGGCGAACCTGATGTGATGTGGAAAGGGAAACCGCAGTATTTCGCTAAAACATCGGGAACCACTTCCGGCGTGAAATACATTCCTATCTCTAAGGAATCTATGCCTGAACACATCAAGGCAGCAAGAAATGCATTATTAACTTATATTCATGAAACGGGCAATGTGAAGTTCATCAACGGAAAGATGATCTTTTTACAGGGGAGTCCGGTGATGACCAGGAAAAACGGCATTAATGTAGGCCGCTTATCTGGAATTGTAGCGCATCTTGTACCCAAGTATTTGCAAAAAAACAGGCTTCCTTCTTATGAAACCAATTGTATTGAGGATTGGGAAGAGAAAGTTGATGCGATTGTCCAGGAGACTTTTCATGAAAATATGACGCTGATTTCTGGCATTCCGCCATGGGTACAAATGTATTTTGATAAGTTAACTGAGAAATCCGGTGGCAAAAAAATCAAAGATATTTTCCCTGAGTTTAGCTTGTTCGTTTATGGAGGGGTGAATTACGAACCTTATCGTTCGAAAATTGAAGAGAGTATTGGCAAAAAAATTGATGCCATAGAAACTTATCCGGCATCAGAAGGTTTTATTGCTTATCAGGATAGTCAAAAAGATAAAAGCTTGTTGTTATTGGCGAAGGCCGGAATCTTTTATGAGTTCGTGCCAGCTGATGAATATTACAATGAAAACCCGACGCGTTTAAGTTTAGGGGAGGTGGAACTAGAAAAAAACTATGCCTTAATTCTGAATACTAATGCCGGTTTATGGGGTTATAGTATCGGAGATACCATCAAGTTTGTTTCAAAAGATCCTTATAAGATCATGGTTACCGGAAGGATCAAGCATTTTATCTCTGCATTTGGAGAGCATGTGATTGGGGAAGAAGTGGAACACGCACTTTTAACCGTAGCCAATGAAGAGGGCGTGGGAATCACTGAATTTACAGTGGCACCACAGGTGAATACACCTCATGGAGAATTACCTTATCATGAATGGTTTGTTGAGTTTTCTGTTGCGCCAAAAGACCTTGCTGCATTTAGCAAAAAGGTAGATCAGGCATTGCAAAAGAAGAATATTTACTATTTTGACCTTATTGAAGGCAAAATATTGCAACCTTTAATCATTCGTTCCCTTCAAAAAGATGCTTTTGTAAACTATATGAGGGCAGAAGGTAAGTTGGGTGGACAGAATAAAGTGCCCCGTTTATCAAATGATAGGAAGATTGCGGAGGTTTTAAGTAGTTTTACAATTCGTCAGAAAGACGAAGAACAGGGAGAATTTTAATTGAAGAATATATCAATACTAGGGTCTACAGGATCTGTAGGTACCCAGGCCTTAGCTGTGGTTCAGGCAAATCCTGGACTATACAAAGTTTTGGCGCTGACCGCTCAATCCAATGCCAGTTTACTCATTAGCCAGGCTTTAACATTTATGCCTGATCTTGTCGTAATCGGTGATGAAAGTCAATATTTAGCTGTGAAATCTGCATTGGCAGGTACCTCAATAAAGGTGTTGGCCGGAGAAAATGGATTATGTGAAGCCGCTGCTTTAGCAGAGGTTGATCTGGTACTGACTGCAGTTGTTGGCTCGGCAGGTTTGAAACCAACTATTGCAGCGATTGAAGCCGGAAAGGACATCGCCTTAGCAAACAAAGAAACTTTAGTGGTGGCTGGTGATTTGATTACCAGTTTGGCTAAGAAACATGGAGTAAGCATTATTCCTGTAGATTCAGAACATTCTGCAATCTTCCAGTGTCTGGTTGGCGAAGGAAATGAATCGCTGGAAAAGATTTACCTTACTGCTTCTGGTGGTCCATTTAGAGGTAAAGATCGGGAGTTTCTTGCTAATGTAACCAAAGCACAGGCGTTAAAACATCCCAATTGGGTGATGGGTGCTAAAATCACGATAGATTCAGCTTCTTTAATGAATAAAGGTCTGGAAGTGATTGAAGCAAAATGGTTATTTGACCTGGAGGTAGATCAGATTGACGTGATTGTACATCCTCAGTCTATCATTCATTCCATTGCGCAATTTAAGGACGGATCTATGAAAGCGCAAATGGGTGTTCCTGACATGAAATTGCCAATTCATTACGCTTTGGCATACCCGGAAAGAATAAGTACGGACTTTAAGCGTTTTAACTTTCTGGAATACCCGGAACTGACCTTTTATCCGGCGGATAATACAACCTTTAGAAATCTTGATCTGGCTTATACTGCTTTGAGAAAAGGAGGAAATATGCCTTGTATTATTAATGCGGCCAATGAGGTGGTTGTAAATGCATTTTTACAAGATAAAATAGGCTTTTTGGAAATGAGTGAGGTGATTGAAAGGTGTATGGAAGAGATTGGATTTATTGCAGAACCAGTGCTGAACAATTATTTAGAAACAGATCAGCATACGCGTATATTTGCGAATCAACTAGTAACAAAATAAGAATTAACGAATCAAAATTAAAACATTAATATAAGATATGAGCGGATTGATTATGGCGGCCCAGTTACTTTTAGGGTTATCGATACTAGTAATTTTACACGAATTAGGACATTTTCTAGCGGCACGTGCCTTTGGGATTAAAGTAGAGAAGTTTTATTTGTTTTTTGACGCCTGGGGCTTCAAATTATTTAGCTTCAAACGTGGTGATTGTGAGTACGGAATAGGATGGTTGCCTTTAGGAGGTTATGTTAAAATTGCAGGGATGATTGATGAATCAATGGATACCGAGCAATTAAAGCAACCGGTACAACCTTGGGAATTTAGGGGTAAACCGGCCTGGCAACGTCTAATCGTGATGTTAGGCGGTGTAATCGTGAACATTGTGGTTGGTATCTTCATCTTCTGGATGATGACTTTTAAATACGGAGAAACGTACATTCCTAACAGTTCTGTATTGGTTGGAATTAACCCAGGAGAGATCGGTAAAGAAATCGGACTGGAAAGAGGAGACCGTGTAATTGCCGTGAATGGTAAGAAAGTGATCCGTTTTGAAGAACTGATCAGCTCTAAAGTGCTATTGGGAAATACTACTTTAACAGTGGTTCGTGGTAATAAAACTTTAGATATTAAAGTTCCTGATAACATTTTGAACAAAGTATCTGATTTAGGAATTGAAGCCTTTATCAGTCGTGTGCCACTTAGAACGGCAACAGTAGACAGTGTGATTGCGGGCAAACCGGCTGCAAATTCTGGTGTCTTGAAAGGTGATCAGATTATTGCCATCAATAAACAACCTGTTAAAAGTGATATTGATGTTCGTGAGGCAATTTTAAAAAATAAAGGTAAAGCAACTGATTTTACGATCAATCGTGCTGGAAAAGCATTGGATCTGAGTATTCCTGTAGATACTGCTGGGACTATCGGCTTTGCTTTTAACCCTAATGAGATTAAACAAGAAACGATTAAGTATAGCTTGCTTGCCGCATTTCCAATCGGAGTAGATCAGGCATGGAAAACTTTCAGCGACAATGCTAAAGGAATCTGGAAAGTATTAACTGGAAAAATCAATGCAAATAAAGCATTTTCAGGTCCTGTAGAGATTGCACGTAAAGTTTATGGTGGCGAGTGGATCTGGGCTAGATTCTGGGCATCTACTGGTTTTATCTCAATTGCATTGGCATTTATGAACTTGTTACCTATTCCTGCATTGGACGGTGGACACGTAGTATTCTTGCTAATTGAGATGGTAAAAGGTAAACCATTGGGTGATAAATTTATGGAGCGGGCACAAATGGTTGGTTTCGTGATGTTACTGGCATTGATGGTTTTTGTATTGGGGAACGACTTGTTCAAAGTCTTCTTCAAACCTTAAGGCGATGGTAGATTATTTTGAATTTTACGGACTACCCCTTACTTTTCATCCTGATGCTGCAGTGATTAAAAATAAGTTTTATGAACTGAGCAAGAAGTATCATCCGGATTTCTATATCAATGAATCGGAGGAGAAACAAGCAGAGGTTTTGGAATTAAGCACGGTCAACAATAAGGCCTACCAGGTATTGAGTAATCCTCAAAAACGGGTGCATTATATTCTGGAATTAAAAGGGCAGCTGATAGAGGGAGAGAATTATACGCTTCCTCAGTCTTTCCTGATGGAGATGATGGATGTGAATGAAGCGCTGATGGATTTACAGTTTGATCCGGATCCAGAACGTTTGGCCGCATTAAAAGTAGAGGTAGACGAAATAGAAAAGGGTTTAAGCGAACAAATAGCTGCGCTAACGAGTTCATTTGAAAATAAGGATAAGGAAGCTCAGCTTCGGATCCTAACAGCTATAAAGGATTTATATTACCGCAATAAGTACTTGTACCGAATCCGGGAAAGTATCAAAAAGGCAGAATCTGCCGCATAAGGTGTTATCAGATTGTAAAAAAGCCCATCAGGGCTTTTTTACAATCTATGTTTGAGGTACTTTTGGAATCAAACCCATTTTTATGAACACATTATCCATTTTTAGAAAAGTTGCCGTAGCTGAAGGGCTGTCTTACCTATTGTTATTATTTGTAGCGATGCCGATGAAATACTGGGCAGGTATGCCATTAGCAGTGAAGTATACTGGCTGGGCGCATGGTTTACTCTTTGTGATGTACATCGTGATCTTGATCATGGCCTGGATGGAGTACAAATGGAATTTCAAAAAAGTGGCGATGATCGGTGCTGCTTCTTTACTTCCTTTTGCGCCATTTATTGTGGATAAAAAGCTAAAAGAAGAAAATTAAAATAAAAATTTGCATTTATAAAAGTAGTTCCTATATTTGCAACCCGCTAACGAAGCAAATGCCCGGATGGCGGAATTGGTAGACGCGCTGGTCTCAAACACCTGTGGGAAACCGTGCCGGTTCGACTCCGGCTCCGGGTACATTGGAAAGCCTTAGAGAAATCTAAGGCTTTTTTGCTTTCCGGCCTTAGCCAAAGCACATCCCCTTTTTCGGCTATATTAATCCCATAAAATACATTAGCATGTTCCTTTAGTCGATCGATTATTTTATATTTAGGCGATTTTAAAATATGGATGGATTTATAATTAAAAATCTATCGAATAGTTAATCTTATAAAGCAAAAATCAATATGTCGAATACATCAAAAATTATCTACACCAAAACCGATGAGGCGCCAATGTTGGCAACCTATTCACTTTTACCAATCGTACAAGCTTTTACCGCATCAGCAGGTATTGATGTAGAAACAAGAGATATTTCTTTAGCAGGTAGAATTTTAGCGAACTTTCCTGAGTTTTTAAAAGATGATCAAAAAGTAGGTGATGCTTTACTAGAGCTTGGTACATTAGCAACCACGCCAGAGGCTAACATTATTAAATTACCAAATATTTCAGCTTCTATTCCTCAATTGGTAGAAGCCATTACTGAGTTACAGGCACAAGGTTATGCTTTGCCAAACTACCCAGATAACGCACAAACTGAAGAAGAAAAAGCAATAAAAGCTAAATACAGCAAAGTTTTAGGTTCAGCAGTAAATCCTGTTTTACGTGAAGGTAACTCTGATCGTAGAGCGCCTAAAGCTGTTAAAAACTATGCAAAAGTAAACCCTCACTCTATGGGTGCCTGGTCTGCAGATTCTAAAACTCGTGTGGCCAGCATGACCGAAGGTGATTTTTATGGTTCAGAGAAATCTGTAACTGTTACTGATCCAACTCAATTTAAAATAGAATTTGTTGCTGAAGATGGTAGTGTTACTGAATTAAAAGGTTTAGCACCATTAAAAGCAGGTGAAGTGATTGACAGTTCTGCTTTAAGTTTAGCTGCTTTGAAAGCATTTGTAGCTAAAGAAATTGCAGCAACTGAAGCTGAAGGGACTTTATTATCTGCGCATTTAAAAGCAACGATGATGAAAGTTTCTGATCCGATTATTTTTGGAGCTATTGTAGAGGTTTACTTCGCTGATGTGTTTGCTAAATATGCAGATTTATTTAAGGAATTAAATATCGATACCAGAAATGGTTTAGGAGATGTTTATGCAAAAATTGCTGGCCATCCGAAACAAGCAGAAGTTGAAGCTGATTTAGCTAAAGCCATCGAGAATGGTCCGGCATTGGCAATGGTAAATTCTGATAAAGGAATCACCAACCTTCATGTACCAAGTGATGTAATTGTAGATGCTTCTATGCCTGCAATGATCCGTAATTCTGGTCAGATGTGGAATAAGGAAGGTAAATCTCAAGATACAACAGCCTTGATTCCTGATCGTAGTTATGCTGGTGTTTATACTGCAACAATTGACGATTGTAAGGCTAATGGTGCATTCGATGTAGCTACAATGGGTTCAGTACCTAACGTAGGTTTAATGGCACAAAAGGCAGAAGAATATGGTTCACATGATAAAACTTTCCAGGCAAAAGCAAACGGAACGATCCGTGTAACAGATGCTGATGGAAAAGTTTTCTTTGATCAAAAAGTTGCAACAGGTGATATCTTCCGCATGTGCCAGACTAAAGATGCGCCAATTCAGGATTGGGTTAAATTAGCAGTAAACAGAGCGCGTTTATCAGCTACACCAGCAATCTTCTGGTTAGATGAAAACAGAGCACACGATAGAGAGATCATCGCGAAAGTGAAAAAATACTTAGCTGATCATGATACTGCAGGTTTGGATATCCAAATCCTTGCGCCAATTGAAGCTACTAAATATACATTAGAAAGAATCAGAAAAGGTTTAGATACCATCTCTGTAACTGGTAACGTATTGCGTGACTACTTAACAGATTTATTCCCAATTTTAGAGTTAGGAACTTCTGCTAAAATGTTATCTATCGTTCCTTTAATGAATGGTGGTGGTTTGTTCGAAACCGGTGCAGGTGGTTCTGCTCCAAAACATATCGAGCAATTTATCGAAGAAGGTTATTTACGTTGGGATTCTCTAGGTGAGTTTTTAGCTTTAGGTGCTTCTTTAGAGCATTTAGGTCAAACTCAAAACAATGCAAAAGCATTAGTTTTGGCGGAAACTTTAGATGCAGCAACGGAAACTTTCCTTGCTAATGATAAATCTCCAGCTCGTAAAGTTGGACAAATTGACAACCGTGGTTCTCATTTCTACCTGGCTCAATATTGGGCTCAGGAGTTGGCAAAACAAACTAAAGACGCTGATTTGCAAGTTAAATTCGCGCCATTAGCTAAAGCCTTGACTGAAAATGAAGCTAAAATCTCTGCGGAACTAATTGCTGCGCAAGGTAAGCCACAAAATATTGGTGGTTACTTCCATCCAAATGATGAGCTGGCAGAAAAAGCCATGCGTCCAAGTGAAACATTGAATACTATTTTAGCTTCTTTGTAGGCTAGAATAATTGATAAATAGGAGCGTCCTGATGAAAATCAGGACGCTTTTTTGCTTTAAGGTTTTGCCTGAGATAAAAAGATATTACAATTAATTACCATGGTAATCAATATCCAGGTTGTATTGATAAAGTAATCCGGAAAGATTTAAGGCGGAAAACTTCGCCTGTTTTACTTTATTCACCGAAGGATCAAGGCTGAAATTCCTTGCCGTACGGAAATCCGTTTTTTCTAAAACAGACCTTACAAAAGTTGCCCCTGAAAGGTCACAGTTATCAAATGTGCTTGAAGTCAAATCCGCTTCTTCAAAATCCGTCTCTTTTAGGGAGCAGTCTGTAAACTTCGTTTTCCTGAGCTTTGTTCCATAAAATGTAGAATAATCCAGGTGACTCTGCTCAAAAATGAACGAAAATAAGAACTTGTTACATTTTGAAAAATCTATCCCTAATACCTTACAGCCAGTAAAAGTAACATCTTTGAAGCCAGTGCCAGTCACTATGGTAAGGGAGAAATTACATTGTTTAAAATGGCAATTCATGAAATCATTGTGGCTTAGATCACTATTAGAAAAGTCGCAGTTTACAAATTCACATTTGATAAACTCCCGGTTTTCTAACCGCTTTTCTGCATAATTGATATTGGTAAACGTTTTTCCTTCGTGGAGGGTAGTTTCGTTGGAATTGTTCATAGAACCTATTTTAATTGGAGTAATCTATTGACGATGTTTTCTTTATTTTCTTCAGTGATGTTGTAGAGGCTTAGGTTATCTGCAAACCAAAGTCCATCGGCAACTAACATTATAATCTGACTGTTCACATCCAGGTCTTGAATAGATCCAGATGCGATGTGTTCAGTAAACCAATCATTCCACATTTTCTTATAATGCTCATTGACCAGTGCGGCTTGCAAAATAACTTTCATTGTTCTCCTGTATTGCAAATCACCGCTCTTTTTGATCACAAAGCGTAGAAAAGCGATAGGAGCAATGTTATTTCCTAAGGTTCTTTTTTCTGCGATAATTGAATTAGTAAGTTCAAGAAGACTTTGGCGTACGAGTTCTTCCAATAATTCTTCTTTATTGCGGAAATGATGGATGATACCCCCTTTGCTCAATCCCGTTTGATCAGAGATCGCCTGGAAGGTAACTTGATGCCAATCTGCTGTGGCACCAATCTCGGCAGCAGTATTTAGAATCAGTTGCTTATTTGCTTCCGGATCTTTTTTTCTTTTATATGGATTTTCCATGACACAAAGATACCGACCGATTGGTTTGTTTGCAAGTTATTTTTATACATTTGTTAGCTCAATAAGTTCTCTCTTATGCCCAGACACGTTATTATTCTATCCACAGTAATCAATACACCAATTGACCTGCAGCATATTAATCAGGTAGTTGCTACTTTTTCTGAGATCTCAGACTGGTCTGTTGATTTGGAGGATTGTGACCAGATCTTGCGGGTAGTTTGCGCTAAAGATCTCGGGTCTGACCTTGTCGAAAGCCTGGAATGCATAGGAGTAAAGGCCTTATTGATAGAGGTTTTTGATGAAAATGGAATTCCTTGCCTTAAGTAATACCCTGCTATTCTTTTATTCCCGCTTTAGCAGACTATTTGCATTAGCCACAGACAATTTCTTTTATTGGAGGATTAAAGCTTAAATTTGCAGCTTTAAATAAGAGCATGATTAAATTATTTGTGGTGGGGTATTCACTAGATATACAGGAAGCTGAACTGATTGATATTTTCAGCATCCACGGAACAATACAGAGTGTACATTTGCTTACCGATAAATTTACCCAGAGACATAAAGGCTTTGGTTTTATCGAAATGGAGGACCAAGCTGGTGCCGACAGAGCAATTGCTGCCATCAATGGCATGGTACATAAAGGTAGAAAGATCACTGTTAAACTAGCTGATGAAGATAGAGCAGAGAAACCAAGAACAATGAGAGAGAACAGATTTCAATCTCAGGAATTACAAGGCAATGCAACAAGCATTGAACCCTTTAAAACGAAGCGTCCAAGAAAATTAATGTCCAATACATTCAGGGCTGAGAATTCTTAAATTATAGCATTTAAAACCCAGGCAGATTGCATTCTAAATCGGCCTGGGTTTGATGTTTATAAGGCATTGCTAAATCTAATTTAGATGCCAAATATTTGGCGACAGCCTCTTATCAGATACTGCCTAAATGGGTGTGTTTAAAATCATCATTGTACTTTAATCCATACCCAAGCATTCTATCAAATGATGCATGGGCAAACAGCAGGATACCAATTGAAATCCATATTTCCTGTTGGCTAAAAATTCCTATTCCAAGTAAAACCAGCGCAATACCTCTGTGGTGAATGATATTGTAAGTAAAAGCTCCGGTTTTTGTGCCGAACAAATAACCAATCATCGAGATATCCGGACTGAAAAACAGGAGGATCCAGATCCATAAGGAAAGACCATGGGAATGTTGGGAAAGGAAATAAATGGATATGGCAGTCATGGCTGCTTCTTCCAATTTGATATTGATGCTCATTTTTTTACTCATGACCTGATGTTTATAATTGTCAGCTCAAAAGTAGGGTAGAAACAAGGCCTTTGTAATTGACAAAAATCAAGAAGTTTTTTTATTGCGGATGCGGCTCAAGGTTTCAGGTGTCATTCCCAGCATAGATGCCAGATATTGGAGTGGAACCTGGTGAAACAGTTCTCTTTGCTCTTCAAATAGTATTTGATAGCGTTCTTCTGCAGATAAAGAAATCTGATTGAACATTCTATTTTCAAGGCTGACAAAGCATTTGCCAATAAACAGTTTTTCAAATTCGTTCCATTTCGGGATCAACTGACCGATATTCAGGTACTGTTCATGACTAATGGTATACAGTGTTACTTCGCTTAATGCCTGAATGTTCCACCGACTTGGGTTGCGAAAAAGGAAACCGGAAAGATCTGTGACGAAAGTCCCGCTATTGGCGATCCATTGTGTCACTTCTTTATCTGGTAAGGTCACAAATAGCCTCAAAAGACCATGCTGAATAAAGCTCAATCGGTTACTTTGCTGCTGACTTTTTAGAAAGAAATCCCCCTTAGCCAGTTTCTCTTCCTGAAATAGACCTGCTAGTTTTTTACCATCATGAAGTCCGATGCTGAAATAATGATGCAGATAGTTTTCTAGTTCTGTCAATTTACGGACTTTTTAAAAATTTGGAATTCAGCTAAAATGAAGCTGTGATAGTTTTTGTTCCTAATTTCAAATATACCAATTAAAATCAGACCGTATTCAAGACACTATATTAGCGGATACCTGGGTTGACTTGCTTTTGAATAATTTAAAAGGACCTGAATACCCCTTTATTTTGTCTTGTTTAGCCCCATGATATCTGTCTTAATTTGTTGAACTTAGTATAGTTAAGAGAATTGGTAAAATTTATTCATGATTTAAAACCTAAGACAATGGCAACAGCAAAAAATCCTTTTGGATGGACAGAAATTTATGTAGAAGATATGGCGAGAGCGCAAAAATTCTACGAAACAGTATTAGCAGTAGAATTGGTAGCACTGCCTATGCCAGCAGGGGTAGAAATAGAAAATGATGGTGAAGATTCCTATGAAATGGTCTCTTTTCCTGGAGATATGGCTGCTCCTGGTACCAGTGGTGCCCTGGTGAAATCAGCGATGTTTAAACCAGGCCTTGGTGGTACATTGGTTTATTTTAGTTGTGAAGATTGTGCAACAGAAATATCAAGGGTAGCTGCGGCAGGGGGAAAGGTCCTGAACGATAAAATGTCAATTGGAGAATATGGATTTTGTGGTGTTTGTATGGATAGCGAAGGGAATGCTATTGGATTCCATTCTATGAAATAAGTACCAAAAGATCGATAAATAAAATGGGGCCTCCCATTATAGAAGGCCCCATTTTATTTAGCTATAAATATTTTACATTTTCAGTTTATATACAGTTTTACCTTCTTTAATGGTTTCATCCACCTTAATGTCCTTTATTTTCAAAGGATCTATTGTGGTAGGATCCTGATCAAGAATTACTAAATCGGCAAGCTTACCAACTTTCAGCGATCCTTTATGATCCTGTTCCTGATATTGGTAAGCGGCATTAATCGTGATTGATTTTAAAGCTTCCAATGGCGTTATTTTCTCATCAGGGCCTAAGATTCTTCCAGATTGTGTTTTTCTGTTTACAGCGGCATATACCGCGGTGAGCAAATCAGGAGGAGTTACTGGTGCATCATGGTGAATCGTGAAGCTAATTCCTGCTTTTTTTGCAGAATTTGCCGGACTTAAGAACTGGCTTCTTTCAGGTCCAAAAACACTGGTATAATGCCAATCGCCCCAAATGTAAACATGCGTAGAGAAATAAGAAGGTAGCACACCTGTATCTTTAATCTTCTGGATATGATCTGGTCTGCTATTTTGCACATGGATTAATGTGGCGCGCATCTCAGGTTTATAAACTCCTTCTTCTTTTAATTTTTTAAATGCAGCAAGGGCCTGATCAATTGCCGCATCACCATTGACGTGTAATTGCGCAGTAAAGCCATGTTGGAAAACTTTTTTCAGACCGTTATATACAAACTCATCAGTGAAAGCTGGAAATCCTTTATAGTCTTTACTAGCTCCTTCTGGAGGTACCACATAAGGAATGGTTAACCAGGCGGTTTTTCCTTGTGGAGAACCATCTAAAGAAAATTTAAAACCACCTAGTTTTAAACGATCGGTATACTTCATATACTCTGGTTTAAAATCATCGATTTTATCCTTATACATATCGTAATCCGGAAAATAAACCACATCGGCAACCAGTAGTTTTTTAGCTGCTGCTTCTTTTAAAAGTGGAATACTTTGGCCCATCGTTCTGCCATCACAGATCGTGGTTTGTCCATATTTTAGCCACTCTGCCTGTGCTTTCATCAGGTTTTGCATAGCCTGAGACTCTTCTCCAGGTTTTACTTTTGTTACTGGCATCATCGTTACCAATTTGTTTAAAGCCATGAAATTGGCATTCTCTTCCAGTTTTCCATTGAGCTTGCCAGTTTTTTTATCGCGGCCATAATGCCCCCCAGGAGGATCTTTAACGGTTTCTGTAATGCCTAGAAACTTCAGCATAGCCGAATTTACGACACTCACGTGTCCGGAGGCATGTAGCGCCAGAATAGGGTGGGTATCAGAAATCGCATCCATTTCTGCTAATGTCGGATTGGTATGCTCTACCATTAATGCATCGTCATAACCATTACCCAATAGTGGCGTATTTGCTGGCATTGGATGATCCTTGATGTATTTTTTGATAGTAGCCTGCATATCCGGAATCGAATTCACGGTTCCATAAGGGGCAGCACCAAGGTCTATGGCCTGTTCCATACCTGCTCTGGAGGTCAGGTGACCATGAGCATCAATAAAACCAGGCATCAATGTTTTTCCTTGTAAATCGTGAACCGTAGTTTTATCGTCTACATATTTGTCGGCTTCAGCTTTTTTACCAGTAAATAGGATTTTACCATCCTTAATCACAATGGCTTCAGCGGTAGGTTCTGCATCCTCCATCGTTAAAATAGGCCCGCCAAAATAAATGGCATCACCTTTATCTCCTGTTGTTTTGCTTTGACAGCTGAACAACAGCCCGGCAATGAGCAGTTGGAAATAGTATATTTTCTTCATAATGTATATTTATTTAACACAGGTTGGTGCTTAATAGCTATACATTTTTAAGAGATCATTTGTTTTAATGTTTTTCAATTACCCCTGCAGGGTTCAGTTCTCTTTGTTTAGTCAGGTTAAATTGGTACAATTCTTCTGTGGGTACCAGCTTTCTAGATACCTTGTTGATGTCCATTCCTGCTTCTGTCCATAGATATGGTTTGAAACTGTAAGATTTGTTGCCGTCCAGATTGGCAATAAACTGATCCCATGTAGACCATCTTAAGCCTTTGTAAAAATCAGAAAGATCACCATCCAGGCAAAAACGTAGAAACTCAGTATAACCTAAACCTAAAGATTCCCATTTCAGACTGTTCGGAGCCAGGTAATAAACGCTTTTTAAGTCTGTCCCAAATGCGCCGTAATTGATGGCAAAGAAACCACCGATCGCATCATCTGCTACCAGATAGAATTCCGGTTGATCCCCATATTCTTTGATACTTTTCCCCTTATTCCATTCTGGTACAGAACGACTGAGTTTAGCGCTGCCAGAACCTAAAATTCTCAACCAGCCATTGTCGATCATGATCCCGCCAGTATGGTAAATGACCGCTCCTAAGGTCGCATAGGTAGATAGTTGTGCGTTATACAAGGCATTTTTAGCCATGGCCGTATCACATTCCAATACCTGAACCTTATTCTTCGCCGAATCCAACCATTTTTGAACCAATGGCCAGGCCGGATCAGTAGTATTGATCAATTCATCCAGGTTTTGCATTTTATTTTGGGCAAAGCTGGCTACAGAAAAAAGAGTCAGACCGATAATGAAGGCGGTTTTTAGGATGCTTTTCATAGCTTATGAATATTTTTTGTCAAAGATAAGCGGATAAAGTACAAATCTGGAATGCTTATGTAGGTTTTCTTATGAGGAAAATGTCGGGGCTTGAAGAATCATAAAGAATTGGAAAAGCAAGGTTATAAGCTAGCTGTGCCGAAGGGGAGGAAGTCTGGGTTCAGTAGGGGTTGGCTTAGGGTTGATATAGGGGAACCCTAAGCCAACCCTTACCGAAATCCTTCCGAACCCTATCTGAACCTGCCGCAGTTCCTAGACACAACTACCCCCTTTGTTGAATTGCTTTCATTTTCTCTAAGCTTAAAACTGGCCGGATTTTTTTTAACACTGGCCAGATATTTGATTGTTGTTAAACGAAAAACACCAGGAATCTATGATGGGAAATCAGAAGAAAAAACTCAAAAGAACCGTTTCGTTGGTCAAAATCCTGGCGAAATATGGATTTGGGGAGTTGTTGAACTATACAAATAATGACCACAACAATGAATACAGTTCTTTAACGGTTTATGAGCGGATTCGAATGACTTTGGAAGAGCTTGGACCCACCTATGTAAAATTCGGACAAGCATTTAGCATCAGAGAGGACCTTTTGCCTAAAGAGATGATTGTAGAGCTGCAAAAGCTACAGGACAATGTCGAGGCAAAGCCGATAGCAGTAAGAGAACTACTATGTACAGATTTAAACATAGAACCTGAGGCCTATTTTTCACATATAGAAGAAATTCCATTTGCCTCTGCTTCGATTTCACAAGTATATAAAGCTACCCTGATTACCGGGGAAGATGTTATTTTGAAAATTAAACGACCTGGAATTCGAGAGGTGGTGACTTCCGATATGTTGATTATGAAAGACATTGCCAAAGTCCTGATCAGCTATAGTGAAGTGTTTCGCAGGATAAATTTGGTAGAGGTACTGGAAGCATTTGAAAAATCAATTTTTCATGAGCTATCATTTGTGAATGAGTTGGACAACATCGAGCGCTTCTCCAGAAATTTTAAAGGACATCGATCCATTTATCTCGCTAAGGTATTTCCCGAGCTTTCAAATGATAATATCCTCTGTATGGAATTCATTGAAGGTGCTAAAATTACAGATAAGCAAGCCTTAATCGAGATGGAGTTGAAGCCGGCTCAGATTGCAGAAAACGGATTAGACTTATACCTGATCCAGGTATTGGAGCATGGGTTTTTCCATGCAGATCCACATCCTGGAAACCTGATGGTCCTGGAAAGCGGACAGATTGCTTTTATAGATTTTGGTTCTATGGGGAGCATGATGCCAATTGAGAAGGAAATGCTGGAAGATTTTATCTCCCATTTCATGGCTCAGGATGCGAGAAGATTGATCATGACCCTGAAAAGGATGGCACTTCGCTTTAATGTAACCGATGAAAATCAGTTGGAACGTGATATTCATGGTTTCTTTAGTCTGCTGGAAGGAGCTTCGCTGCAGGAGATGGACATCAAAGAGGTGTTGACTAAATTCTCTGCCATTTTGAATCAAAATGAAATCCTGATGCCCGATCATCTTTACCTGCTGGTTCGTGGTATTGTACTGATTGAAGGGATCGGCAGAGCATTGGTTCCGGATTTGAATATTGTAGAAAGCTTAAGGCCTTATATTCTGAAAATCGCGCTGCGGAAACTGAGCCCCGATGAAATGAAAAAGAATGCGCTAAACCTACTCAGAACACTGACGGAAGCGATGAAAACCATGCCTGATGAATTCCAATCGGTTTTAAGCAAGTTAAACAATGGTGAGCTAAAAGTGATTCAGGAAGTACCACAATTAGAATCTACCCGGAAAATGATGGGAAGCCTGATGAACAGGCTGATCATGGCGCTACTTTTATCTGGATTATTGATCGGTTCGGCAATTTTGATTTCTGCAAACCGGCCACCAATGTTCCATGGAATGCCCGCGCTGGCCGTTATTGGTTTATTGCTCAGTTTCATTCTTGCCCTTTGTATTTTTATTCCTTTGATTTTTAAGAAAAATAGCTGAAGCCTCAGGAACTGAATTTTTGTCAGAAACAGGAAATTTTGACAAGCGATTTTCCTTTTATAAGGCGCTGTAAACCTTTGGTATAGCTCTTGTATTGTTGATGTTAAAGGTTTTTAATTCATGGTGTTACAAAAAATGAAAGGAGGTTTTACTGCATGCTTAAGAAGTTCCGTAATGATAAATATAAGAATGACCTAACCACTCATGTAGGTGATTTCCTGGAATCGTTACTTAATGATGTCCCTATTTCGGCAATAGGTGGGAATGATTTCTTGCCCATAAGCGGTACAGGATCAGGATTAAAGGATTGCTCTGCTGTAATGGGGAGTACCCATGATCAGGCAAATCCTCACAAAGCATAAACATTTTTGGAGATTTTGTGTTGTCTTCATAATCCTGTTTTGTGATTGATAACGCTTTCTTATACTTGCCATACGTATTGGTTATTGGATTTGATGAGTTCGACAAGAACATAAAAGGAATAGCACCGACATCAAATTTTAAATATAAAATCAATACTATGGAAACACAAATTTTAGGAAACATCAGAAAGACAGTTAAATATTGGTATTTACTGGGCTTATTAGGACTTGCTTTAATTTTAGTAGGGATCTGGGTGTTTATGACGCCTTTACAGTCTTACATTACCCTTTCTATGTTGTTCGCGGTAACTTTTCTCTTTACCGGGATCATGGAACTGGTATATGCGATATCCAATCGTAAGTCGCTGGACAATTGGGGATGGTCGCTGGCTGGTGGTATCGTCGATTTATTAATCGGTATTATGTTGGTCACAAATCCACAGATCTCTTTATTGGTGCTTCCATTTTATGTTGGTTTTGCTATTTTATTCCGTTCTATTATGGCCATAGGTTGGTCAATAGAACTTAAAAAACAAAAGGTGTTGAGCTGGGGTAGCTTACTGGGAATTGGTATTGTGGGCTTGATTTTCTCGTTCATCATGCTTTGGAACCCAATTTTCGCAGGGATGACCATTGTTTTCTATACTGCAGCTTCATTTATTGTGATCGGGATTTTTCAGGTTTACCTTTCTTTGAGATTGAGAAAACTTAAAGATTAATCAGGATATAAAGAATGACATTATAGGCTTTGCTATAAAAATTAAGGGATAATCGAATGATTATCCCTTACGATTATATATGCTCTGCTAAGAGCATGTGGGGGAAAACAATAGTAAATTAGTATTTATAGCGGGAATTAAAATACGGTAAATTCGGTTATAAATACGGTTTTTTAAAAGAGGTAAATACAGCGTATTCTGCTGTTAATCGATTAAAAATACGCAGCAAAAAATATCAGTAAGCGGCTTTAATCTTTGGCAAAGCATTAATTTTTTGATAACATTGTATCGCTCTTGTGATTTATGGTGTTTTTGTCGGGTAATACTTTCATGAGCAGAGCTAAATAATTGCTTTTTCATGAACTTGTTGTGCATAATTTTATTGTCTCTCTCCATTGTCAATAGCCTGACATTGATTTTTAAAACCGGGAATCAGCTCCTAAAGAATAAAATGCTAGGCATCTCCCTGCTTTGCTATAACATTTCTTTACTGGTTTATTTTCTCTGGATAGATACCGGCTTTATTATAGACCAGCCACATTTATTACGATCCTTAAGCCCTCTAATCTATCTGAATGGCCCTTTCTTTTATTTTTATATCAGAAATTCCCTCAGTAACAGGTCTGGATTAAAAAAGTACGATTACCTTCATTTTCTTCCTGCTGTACTTCATTTGATAGATTTAATTCCGTTTTACCTATTGCCGGTAGCGGAAAAACAAGTCGTCGCCAAAATGATATTTCATAATAAAGATTTATTGAATTACATCGGCTCAGGGTTTACGCCGATCTCCTTTCATTATCTTTTTAGATTGGTACTCCAATTAGGATATCTCATGTATAGTGTTTACCTGGTCGGTAAGTTGCAGCCTCAGTTCCTGAAATCAATTCATAAAACGCAATTGAAAAACTGGTTGTTCATTTCGCTATTCGTGATGGGAACGATCATCATCAGCAATTTCTGCTTTATGTTATTTACCTATTTCGGGGAAAATCAGGATCAATATTCCGGGCCTAAATTTATCTGCTCCCTGATCGCTTTTCTGGGGATCCTATTCCTCAATGCTTACATTAATTTTAAACCGGAGCTGGTGCATGGATACCAGATGGAGGTTGTTCCTGAAAGCCTAAGCAATGAAGTTCAGGTAGCGCCGGAATTGCAACAACAGGAACGGAAAATAGAAAATCCGCAATTGCAGGAGCCTGTAGAATTAGAAATTAAAGACGCAGATGGCTGGATAGAAAAGCTCAGATTTGCACTCGAAGAGGAGCAGGTTTTCCTTAATAAGGGGATCACCATCATTGATCTCGCGAAAAATATTGCCATTCCTCCCAAGGTTTTATCAGTATTGATTAACCGGAAATTTAAGACGAACTTCAGTGAGCTGATCAATAACTATAGGGTTGATTATGCTAAAGAGTTGCTTGATCAGCATATTTTGGATCGATATTCTATAGAAGGACTGGCCTCAATGGTCGGTTTTAATTCTAGAATCACTTTCTTTAACGCCTTTAAAAAGAAAGTAGGAATAAGTCCGAAAGAATATTCTAAAAACCAGGTAACTGTTATTGATTCAGGGTTTTAGGGGTGTTTTTGTTGTCTTTTTTGCGAACTCTCCTCAGGCTATGTTGTTTCGATTTCCTCTTTTGAAACAACCATTGGTTGTATCTTACTTTTAATTTGTGGTATTTCGCTTCATCAATAAAGAGCTAGCAATTTGCTTTACCCTCTGCTCAGGATTGCATTATAAGATTTAACAAGATATTTTAATACGCTCAATCAGGGCGGCCGGAGTTTTTCGGCCGCTTGTTTTTTTTAGAAATATCTGCCTTTGCAGGCTATATAAAAATGTTGATTCCAAAAAAAACAGGTTGAGAAAATTGATCTCAACCTGTTTTTTTGTATAAATTCCATCTTATTTTTGTACGAATTCAGTGTTTGCAGTTAAAGCAACTTCTTCACCTAACATTGCTGAACCATATTTAGTACCAAATTTAAAGTCAGCTCTTTTGATCGTTCCTGTTACTTTAAAACCAGCAGTAGGTTTTTTAGACATTGGGTTAGTAGTTAATCCTCTTAATACTGCATCTAAAGTAACTACTTTAGTTACACCGTGGAAAGTAAGGTTACCAGTAACTTTGTATTTATTACCACCAACTTTTTTCACTGAAGTGCTTTTGAAAGTTAATGTTGGAAATTTAGCTGCATCAAAGAAATCTTCACCTTTTAAATGCTCATCTCTCTGGCCATTGTCTGTATTTACAGAGTTTACATCTGCAGTTAAAGTAATCACAGCATCAGAAAAATCTGGTTTCGAAGAAACGATGGTAGATTGGAAGTTTTTGAAAGATCCTTCTACATCAGAAATCATCATGTGAGTGATTTCAAAACCTATTTTAGAGTGAGATGGGTCAATTTCCCAAGTCGTTTGTGCATTAGATTTGAAAGAAAAAAGGGTAGTACCTAAGACTACAACAGCTAAGATTAATCTTTTCATTGTTTTATTTTTTGAAGGGTTTTTAAATATTTCCGACAAAGGAAGGGATTAAATGCAGGATTGATCTTGACCTATGGTAAGAAAAACAAAAAGAATAAAACGACTGCAGTTATTTCTTTGTGAATTTATCGGCAATCAGGTTTAAATTGATCCCATGTTCCAGGTAGGCTTTTAATCCATCCAGAACGGTTGTAAAACCGCCACTAGCGCCATTAATTTCTTTAAGCAATTCATCACCTGTGGTCTGGAACCCACATTGTTTGATGGTGACATATGTAGTTTCCGATCCTGTTTCCTCGAATAGGAAATCTACGGTGGTAGAATATTGATCCCATTCTACAGAGATCTTTTCATTGGGTATGATCTCTTTGACCAGAACCGAACTGGATACATTATACATTTCCCATTCCCAGGTTACGCTTTTTCCGGTTTCCAAATGGCCACTGCCTTTGGTAAACCAAAAGTTTTTGGTGATTTCCGGATCAATAAATGCCTCAAAAACGGTAGCTACAGGTTTTCTGATCAACATTTGTGCTTCTACAAAAGCTATATTAGTTTTCATATGATTTGATATTAAAAAAATAGAATTTAAAGTTTACAATAAGCCTCTTTTCCCCAGCATAGGTTTTATATTCGGTTGATGGCCACGGAAATTAACGAACATCTTGTTCAGGTCTTCGGTATTCCCTCTTGATAAAATCATGTCGCGGAAACGTTGACCGTTGGCTCTGGTCAAGCCCCCGTTTTCTTCAAACCAGGAATAAGCATCATTTTCTAGCATGGAAGTCCAGGAGTAGGCATAGTATCCTGCCGCATAACCATTGCTCCAGATGTGTAAGAAATAACTGGAACGGTAACGTGGAGGTACTTCAAACAGGTCTAGCTTTGTTTTCTTTAAGGCATTGGTTTCAAATTGGTCTACATCTTGTAAAGGCGAACCAGGTGCCAAAGTATGCCATTGCAGGTCTAGCTCTGCAGCAGCCAATGCTTCTGTAAATTCGTAGCCCTGGTTAAAGCTGCTTGCTTTTTTAATCTTATCCAGCAATTGCTGTGGCATTGCTTGTCCGGTTTTATAATGCAAGGCATAATGCTTTAAGATTTTAGGATCTGTAGCCCAGTGTTCATTAAACTGGGACGGGAATTCTACATAATCGCGAGCCACATTGGTGCCAGAAAGGCTAACATATTGCTGATCCGCAAAAAGCCCATGCAAGCCATGTCCAAATTCATGAAATAAGGTGATGACATCATCAAAGCTGATTAATGCAGGTTCACCAGGTTTTGGTTTAGTGAAATTGCAGACGTTGTAAATGACCGGTATGGTACCTAGTTTTTTGGATTGTGGTACGAGATTGTCCATCCAGGCACCACCATTTTTATTATCGCGTTTGTAATAATCGGTGTAAAATAATCCCAGCTGACTACCATCCTTATCCATCACATCAAATACTCGGACATCTTTCTGGTAAACGGGAAGGTCTTTCCGCTCTTTGAAAGTGATTCCATACAATTGGGTTGCCGCATAAAATACTCCCTTCTCTAATACGGTATCCAGCTGAAAGTAAGGTTTGATCTCATTTTCATCCAGGTCGTATTTTGCCTTGCGTACCTGCTCTGAATAGAAATTCCAATCCCATGGCGCCAATTTGAAACCACCTTTTTGCTGGTCAATCACTGCCTGAATGTCTTTTGCCTCAGCTTTGGCTTTTGCAGTGGAAGCTGGAACCAGCTGACTAAAGAAAGTCGCTACCGCTTCCGGAGTTTTCGCCATTTGGTCTTGTAATTTCCAGCTGGCATAGTTTTTAAAACCTAATAGCTGCGCTTGTAAGCCACGGATTTGTGCAATTCTGGAAATGATTTTGCGTGTATCATTGGCATCGCCTTTCTCTGCACGGGTCCAGGAAGCATTGAATAGTTTTTCCCGCGCAGCACGATCTGCCATACCCGAAAGTGGAGGCTGTTGCGTGGTATTGGCCAGTCCTTTTCCTGCCGCCAATAGTTTGTTGCTGAAACTGGTACTTAAGGTCGACTCTTCTTTATTTAAAGTTCTTAGTTTTTCTTTATCGGCCTCAGAAAGTTTTGCCCCTGATAATTCAAATCGCTGATAATAATAATCCAGTAACTTTTTGGATTCCGGATCTAGTTTTAGCTGCTCACCCTGCTGATGAACGGCTGCGACACGTTCAAATAATCGGGTGTTCAGGTATATTGCATCATTGTTTGCGGTTAGTTTCGGTGCTTCTTCTTCCTGTATTTTTTGTAATTCAGGATTGGTATTTGCAGCTGTCAGTAAATTGAAAACGCGATTTACGCGGCCCAATAACTGGCCACTATTTTCAATTGCGATGATGGTATTGTCGAAGGTTGCAGCCTCAGGATTGTCGATGATTTTTTGTATTTCCGCCATTTGCTGCTGCATTCCTGCTTCAATCGCTGGTTGAAAATCGCTGTCTTTGATCTTATCAAATGCCGGGGCCTGAAATGGAAGTTTGCTGGCCTCAAAAAACGGATTCGAGGAATTGAAATCTTCGCTGCCCGCTGTGGTTTTCTTTTGAGACTGATTACAAGCACCAGTGATGGCAAACATGGCCAGTAATGGGAGGTAAGCTATTCGTTTCATAGTTTTATAAGATGGTTTTATAAATAAAAATAAGGTTTTATAGGAGATGTAAGCTATCCTGATCTGAAATTTTCGGAGACATCTAATTCAGGACTGTTTTCTAATCAGGACTCTGATAGATAAAGTATTATAAAACTAGCCTTTATTTTTATAATTTCGTTCTGGGGATCTAAACGTAATGTTGGAATATAAAATACTCAGTGATCGGGAATTGACCAGCCTGCTCAGAGTAGGTGATAAATACGCCTATGCTGAGATTTATAACCGTCACAAAAATTTGCTTCAAAATCATTTGTATAAGAAATTAGGGGATCTGGAAGTGGTGAAAGATGTTTTACAAGATCTGTTTGTGAAACTCTGGGACAATAAATCGGAGATGCCCCTCACGGACAACTTGCCAGGATACCTGTTTTCCGCCGCCAGGAATCGTGTTTTTAATCATTTGTCGCATAAACAGGTAGAGTCTAAATACATCAGTTCCATCCAGACTTTCATCAACGAAGACAATTATATCACTGATCAACAGATCCGAGAAAAAGAGTTCTCCCAGATTATCCGCAGGGAGATTGAAGCATTGCCACCTAAAATGAAGGAGGTGTTTATCTTAAGCCGTGATGGTCATTATTCTCATGAGGAAATTGCGAAACAACTGCAGATTTCCCCTCAAACCGTCTCTAAGCAAATCAGTAATGCACTCAAAATTCTAAGAGTCAAATTGGGCATTCTATTCTATTTGCTATAAAAAGAGAAAATATTTTTATTTCGTATACCTGTTAGGGTAGCCTTTAACTGTCATAGTATAAATGGAGAAAATTCCTGAGTACTTATGCAAAAAGAAGAGGTGACCAATTTATTAAAGAGATATCTGGCAGGGAATTGCTCAGATCAGGAGCGTGGGCTATTGGAAACCTGGTACCTAAAACAGGAGGAAAAGGACTTACCGGAGCTTCCTCAGGAAATCAAAGACAAGCAATTAGATGACATTTGGATTTTTCTTTCGAATAGAGTAGAGCTACCAGTAGCTGAAGAAAGCGCACCATTGCCTCAGAAAATATGGAAGTTTGGGTGGCCAAAGCTGGCAGCAGCGGCAATTATGCTGATCGCATTGAGTATTGGTTTTCATTTTTATAATGCGCCTGATAAAGTCATTTCAGCTCCAAATCAAAACATTAGTCAGCGGGTAAAATCAGCAAACAACAGCGCCATGCTGACACTTGCCGATGGTCGTACAATTTCGCTGTCCGAAGCGCAGAATGGGGAAATCGCTGAACAAGCAGGAGTAACCATTACTAAAATGAAAGATGGACAATTGGTTTATAAAGGAGAAGCAAAAGCAAGTGCTTTTAATAAGATTGCTACACCTAAAGGCGGGCAATACCAGATCAGTTTACCTGATGGAACAAAAGTCTGGCTCAATGCAGCTTCATCTTTAAGTTATCCCGCAGCATTTACAGGAGCTAAACGAGAGGTCAGACTCCTTGGTGAAGCCTATTTTGAGGTAGCCAAAAACAAGAAAATGCCATTTGTAGTGTATACAGAAGGGCAGGAAGTGATGGTTTTAGGGACTCATTTTAACGTCAATGCTTATGAGGATGAAGTAGAGACAAAGACAAGCCTTTTAGAGGGTAGTGTAAAAGTAAGATTGGTTAACTCGGCTGCATCAGCAGTCCTTAAACCCGGTCAGCAAGCCGTTTTTGAATCCAACAAACTGGACGTACTTGCAATAGATGTGGCGGAAGCTATCGCCTGGAAAGAAGGACGTTTCCTGTTTCAGGAGGAGGATATCAGATCGATCATGAGAAAGATTGCAAGGTGGTATGATGTGGATGTAGTTTATGCTCCTCATGTCAGTATGAATAAAATTGGAGGTCGAATTTCCCGGGACACCCCCCTCAGTGCCGTACTAAAAATGCTTTCGAGTACGGATAAATTTAATTTTAAAGTCGAAGGAAGGAGGGTTACAGTTATGCCTTAAATTCTACTATCTAAAGGCCTGTAACAAAAAACCAGAAGCGTTGAAGCCGCTCCTGGCTGATTAAGTTTTTACAGGTACCCATTGCATAAAACACGAACGTATTATAAATGACCAGGAACGAGGGTCACAGCATTGCTATGCCTCGTTCATAAAAAACCAACTAAACCAAATGTATGAATTTATAACCTTTAATTCCTACGGCTTTCGCCGTATGAAATGCAAAATATTATTGACAATGAAACTTACGGTACTGTTGTTAATGTCCTGTTTACTACAGGTGAGTGCTGCGGGTTTTGCTCAGAATAAAATCAGTATTTCGCAGAAAAGTGCCTCCTTGAGGAAAGTCCTGAATGAAATTTCCCGACAAAGTGGCTTTGACCTGGTCTTTGTTTCTGATGCGCTGAAACAAGCAAGACCAGTAGATATTAATGTGAAAGAGGTGAGTCTGGATGACGCATTGAAACACATCTTTAAAAACCAACCGCTGATCGCATATGCCATTGAAGGGAAGAGTGTGATTGTGAAAGATAAAAAGATCAGCCCAATGATGCTAAATCAATGGAATTCTGCTGCCGAAATAGAAGTAAAAGGAAAAGTTTTGGATGAAACGGGACAAGGTGTTCCGGGAGCAACGGTAAAAGTGAAGGGCAGTGGACAAGGGGCGGTAACAGATCCCAACGGACAGTTTCTTTTGAAAGGGCTGGATGAAAATGCAATCTTAGTCATTTCTTACCTGGGTTATATTACTCAGGAAGTGCAAGTAAACGGCCAAAAGCAAATTACGGTGAAGCTGCTGGTTAATTTAGGATTGCTAAATGAAGTGGTTGTAGTTGGTTATGGTACGCAAAAGAAAGTAAACCTGACTGGTGCCATATCCGTAGTAAAAGGTGATGAATTAGAAAACAGACCGGTAGGCAATGCTACACAGAGTTTACAGGGATTGGCTCCCGGATTAAATGTATCGGTTGCAGGAAACACTAAACCCGGACAAAGTTTCAATGTCAACATCAGAGGTGCTGGAAATCTAAGTGGAAGTGATGGTGCTTTTGTATTGGTTGATGGAATGGCCATGTCTTTGTCGGATGTAAATCCTAATGACATCGAATCTATTTCCGTATTAAAAGATGCTGCAGCCTCTGCAATTTATGGGGCCAGAGCGCCTTATGGGGTGATTTTGGTGACTACAAAAAAAGGAGTAGCAGATCGTACCAGTATCACATATTCCAATAATGTGGGTTTAACCTCGCCACTGTTGCTGCCACAAATGGCCAATTCTTATGATTTTGCGACCTTTTTTAATAGCGCAACCTTTAATGCTACAGGAAGCAAGCAATATTCTGATGAAAAATTGGCTTTGTTGCAACAGTATATCAAGGATCCTACAGGAATGAACATCTTTCCTGAAGCCAATGATAATTTTTACTCTAACTGGGAGAATACCGCTAATGGGGTAGCCAATACCGATTGGTTTGCCTTTCATTATAAGCCTTATGCAGTACGTCAGTCGCACAACGTAAGTGCGAGTGGAGGAAATAAAAATACACAGTTTTTTGTTTCAGGGGCCTATTACAATGAGGGTGGCAGTATGCGTTATGCGGATGTCAATTACGATAGATATAATCTGAATGCCAACATCAATACGCAATTGGCAAGTTGGGTAAAACTGAAATTGAATACCAAATTCACGCAGTCTACTTATAAATCTCCATTCAGCGCATTTGAAAATTTATTCTTTCATAATCTGGCCAGGATGAGACCGAATGTTTCTCCTTACGACCTGAATGGGAATTTCTCGGAGATGTCTAACGTTCCTTACCTGCAATCTGGTTCCAGCGATGTGACCAAGGAAAGAACGCTGGCGATTTTGCCGGGTCTGGAATTGGAACCGGTTAAAAACTGGAAGATCATGGCTGATTTTAACCTCCTGAAGAAAGACATCAATCAGGATATTTTAAAATTACCAGGTCAGATTTATGGAATTGATGGGACCCCTAAATTTGTAAACAGATCTGAGTATAATATTCCATTGCTGGGTGGTTATGAGCGTAACGTAAGAGGGACCAATTACTTTTCACCAAACGTTTACACCTCTTATAATTTCAGCCTGAATGAAGACCATAATTTTTCGGCCATGTTGGGTTTTCAACAGGAATTGAATGAGTTTAGCAGGCTTTCTTCTTCCGTTCAGGATTTGATTAGCCCTACCAGACCTGGTCTTTCCTTGGCTACAGGTAACCAAACGACTACTGAAGAACGTACGCATTGGGGCACACAGGGCTTTTTTGGTAGGTTCAACTACAATTACAAAAGTAAATATCTGGTAGAGATCAATGGCAGATACGATGGTTCTTCCCGCTTTGCATCAGGTAGCAGATGGGGATTTTTCCCTTCATTCTCCCTAGGCTACAACATCGCTCAGGAGGAGTTTATGGAGCCGCTAAAGGATCATATCAGCATGCTTAAACTTCGTGGATCATATGGTTTCTTAGGAAATCAATCTGGTGCAGGGCTATATTCTTATGCACAGACCATGAAAATTGTGGTTCCTGGTCCATCGGGAACAGGTGGACCCTGGTATTTTCAAAATGGTAGAGAAGGATACATAAAAGCACCAGACCCTTTTAATCCGGAAATTTCCTGGGAAAAGGTACAGAATGGGAATATCGGACTGGACTTTGAAGCCCTAAAAGGCAGGCTTTCTGGTAGTATCGATGTTTATCAAAGAAGTACGAAAGACATGTTAGGCCCCTCGTTGGATGTTGCCGATATGTTTGGCGGGATACCTCCGAAAAGTAATAATGCCAACCTGAGAACAAGGGGATGGGAACTGTCATTCAATTGGCGCGATAAGCTTGAGAATGGCATTCAATACACGCTGGGAGTGATGTTGTCGGATAATAAATCGGTAGTCACGAAATACCAGAATCCGACAAATAGTAATCCTGGCGGTGCCTGGTATGAAGGTAAAAAAGTGGGCGAAATCTGGGGATACCGTGCTTCAGGCCTAATTCAGACGGCAGAAGAAGCTGCGGCTTTTAACAAGCTGAACCATTCCTTCCTTTCTCCGGTGAATTGGGTGCCTGGAGATGTGAATTACCTGGACCTGAATGGTGATGGGAAAATCAACAATGGAAATAATGTACTGGGCGATATGGGGGATAGAACTATTATCGGGAATACTACTCCTAGATATGCTTACTCTTTTAATGGGTCGATTCAATGGAAAGGGATTTCCGTTTCAGCTTTATTCCAGGGCATTGGAAAAAGAGATTATGCACCGGGAGATGGGGATGTTTATTTCTGGGGAGCAGGAGCTTTAGCTCAGGTAACCGTATTTAAACAACATCTGGACTATTGGACACCACAAAATACTGACGCTTATTATCCGAATCCATATGCTGCTCCAGCAGGTTCTATCGGAACTTTTAAGAGTAAAACCCAACAGGTTTCCGATAGATATATGCAAAGTGCCGCTTATTTAAGATTGAAAAATGCAACGATCAGTTATTCACTACCAGAACAATGGATCAAAAAGGTAAAACTCAGTAAGGTGAATGTATTTGTGACCGGTGAGAACCTATTTACGATCACTAAGCTGGCTAAAATGCTGGATCCGGAAACCATTCTTGGCGATGTCGAAGCTGGGAAAATTTACCCTTTGAGTAGGGTATATGCAATAGGTGTAAATATTGGTTTATAAAAAGAGAAGAAAATGAAAAAGAATTTAAATATATGTGTTGTACTAGGCTTGCTGTTTGTCTTTTCTGCTTGTAAGAAAGGCTTTCTTGATCTTGAACCGCTCGATACCTTAATTACCACCAATAGTCTCGCTTCTACCAATGAATTGAGAATGTATATGAATCAATTTTATCAGGGAGCGCAGCTGAATCAGGGAACGGATATTTATCCGGAATCTTTCCCGCTGCAGCCCGGAGCCGTAGGTGGTGCAGGAATAGCCTTTAATGATGCTGGAACTGATAACATGGTTTTCTCGGCTGTAAATACCCGCACAACTGGGCTGTTTTCCTTGAGTGCTGCACCTTCAATTAAGGAATATGTGGCGGTAAGGAACCTGAATTATTTCTTTGAAAACTTTAAAAATGCAAAAGGAAGTTCTGTAGAGAACAATAAGTTTTTAGGGGAAGCGAGGTTCTTCAGGGCTTACTACTATTTTGCAATGTTGAAAAGAATCGGTCCGGTAACCTGGGTGAACAAGGTCTTGCCGGGTGAGAAAGAGGTAATGGAAGTGCCAAGAGCATCCAGAACTTTAATCGTAGATTCTGTACTGGCTGATTTAGATCAGGCAGTGGCTTTACTGCCAGCGGCAAACAATAGCGCCAGTATGCGCCTCCATAAAGATGTGGCATTGGCTTTTAAGTCGAGGGTGGCCTTATACGAAGCGACCTGGGAAAAATACCATAAGGCTAAAAACGATCCATTTTTCAGCAAAGACATCAGCCCGGAAAAGATTCAGAGTTATTTTGAACAGGCGCGTGATGCTGCATCGGCTGTGATGACCGGTGGTAAATGGTCTGTTTATACCACTGGTAAACCTTTGGAGGATTATGGAAACCTGTTTATTACCACAGATCTATCTGCAAATTCAGAAGTGCTGTTTTGGAAAAAATACAATGCCAATGATAATATTGCCCATAGTGTGAGTAAATACACTTCTACAGGAGGAGCCGATCTGGGCTTAACCTTATCCCTCGTGGATGATTATTTAACCAGAGATGGAAGGCCATTTGTTGGTACTGAACGTGCAGATGCACAAAAAGTATATGCCAAAGAGTTGAGCCCTGTATTGAGGGATCCACGACTAGGACAAACAGTAGCCCTTCCTGCAAAACCTTTAAAACCGGCAGTAGTGGTTCCGGGGTATCCGCCGATCAATCAGACTGGCTTTAATAAAAGTACAACAGGTTATCCGCTCTATAAGTTCCTGGAATATAACAATGCCGCTGCGGTTTCCGACGATTTTAAAAGTGTAGCTCCAGCAATTATTTTCCGCTACGCAGAAGTACTGTTAAACTATGCGGAGGCAGTTGCCGAACTAGGAGGGGATCCGGGCTCCATCGCAAATGCGCTAAACCCATTGAGAATCCGTGCTGGAATGCCTGCTGTGGATTTCAATAGAGAGTATAATACCGATGCTGCTTATCCTTTCCGCAACCTGAGCAATGTAATCCAGGCGGTAAGAAGAGAGCGAAGAGTAGAATTGGCCGCTGAAGGGATGCGTTTGGATGACATCATGCGTTGGGCAGCAGCAGGAGAGTTGCTAATTGGGAAACGCCAGTTAGGGACGCTTTTTGTGGGTAGTGATATGACCAGCCAGAATGTTGCCGGTGGATTTTACAGCGCTTCATTGTTGTATTATGATACTGCGCCAAGCGGTAAATCAGTAAATCTTTACCTGAATGGTAACCCTGGCGATGCACAGCGCTATATCGATCCTTATAAAAGTGTGCTGCCTAATGGTTCCGGATTTAATCCACAGAGAGACTATTTATTGCCAATTCAACAGCGAATGATTCAGTTAACTGCAGGTCAGTGGGTTCAAAATCCAGGATGGTAATCACCTATAAATCAAAAGAAATGAAGACAATTAGTTATAAATTGAAAATACTGTTATTAGTTATGTTCATCGGTCTGAGCTTTTCCTGTAAGAAGGAACATAACTCGCCAAAACCTCAACCTAGTCCTTTTTCCGCAAGTATAGAGGGAGCGCCTGCCACGATTCCTGCTGCGGGTGGGAAAATAGATATCCTGATTACTGCAGGTACCGATGGCTGGTGGATCACCAGTCCGCAGATAAATTGGTTAACCATTACCAGGATGTATGGTTCCGGAGATTTTAAACTTCCGGTTACTGTAAAAGAAAATACAAGTGGCGTAGCGAGAGTCATTTCTATAAAAGTAAACCCTACCTTTAACCTTCCGGCAGTTACTTTTAATATTACCCAGGATAAATAAACCTTTCAGGCGGTAGGTTAGACCGCCTGAATTTTAAACCTTAACACCAAAAAATGAGAAAAATTTCTTTGTTATTTTTACTGCTCTGCGGACACTTGACCTATGCCCAGCAACAGCCCAACATTATCATTATTGTTTCTGATGACCATGCCTTTCAATCTATAGGTGCCTATGGTAGCAAGTTGATGAAGACACCGGCAATCGATAGAATTGCCAAAGAAGGGGTACGCTTCGATAAAGGATACGTGACGAATTCAATTTGTGGCCCTAGTCGCGCAGTAATTTTAACCGGTAAATACAGTCACAAAAATGGTTTTAAAGACAATGAAAACTCCAAATTTGATGGGAGTCAGGATTCCTTTGTAAAGCAGCTGAGAAATGGGGGCTACCAAACTGCCTGGATCGGAAAATGGCATTTGGAAACTACTCCGCAGGGATTTGACCATTGGCAGGTATTGCCAGATCAGGGGCAGTACTATAACCCGGATTTCCTGATGCAGGATGGTTCGAAGAAAAGGTATGATGGTTACGTCACCAATGTGGTAGAAGATGTAGCAGAAGAATGGCTGGACAAACGTGACCAGTCGAAACCTTTTTGTCTGGTAATTGGTCATAAGGCTACCCACCGTGTGTGGTTGCCGGATACTACCGATATGGGCATGTTCGATAAGGTTACTTTCCCTTTGCCACATAACTTCTACGACGATTATAAAACCCGTGAGGCCGCGAAAATTCAGGATATGAGTATCGCTAAAACAATGGTGATGGGCTATGATTTGAAAATGTTCGGATCAACAGCAGCAGCAGATAGAGAAGGTTCTGTGAAACGAATGAATCCCGCGCAAAGGGCAAAGTTTGATGCCTATTATCAGCCAATTGAGGCGGATTTGAAGGCAAAGAATTTAAGCGGTAATGCATTGACGGAGTGGAAATACCAACACTATATGCGCGATTACCTGAGTACTGCAGCTTCTTTAGACCGCAATATTGGTAGAACACTGGATTACCTGGATAAACAAGGCTTAACTAAGAATACCATCGTTATTTATATGTCCGACCAGGGTTTTTATCTTGGAGAACATGGCTGGTTCGACAAAAGGTTCATCTATGAAGAGTCTTTCCGCACCCCAATGGTAATGCGTTACCCTGGCGTAATAAAACCAGGCTCTGTATCAAAAGATTTTGTGATGAACCTGGATATTGCACCAACCATGCTGGATGCTGCGGGAATTGCCATCCCAAAAGATATACAAGGGAAATCAATGCTCCCTCAGTTAAAGGACAAAAAGGTAGCAGGTAGAAAGGTGATGTTTTACCATTATTACGAAAATGGAGAACATAGTGTATCGCCGCATTTTGGAATCAGAGACAGCAGGTATAAGTTGATCCGTTTTTATAAACGTGTGAACAGCTGGGAGCTTTTTGATCTGAAGACAGACCCTAATGAGTTGAATAACCTATATGGGAAACCAGGTTATGAAAAGGTGACTGCTCAAATGAAAAAGGAATTAGATCAGCAGATTGCAAATTATGAAGATCAGGATGCTGCAGCTATTTTAGCTAAAGGGCTTTAAGCCGGATGTAATCATGATGATTAAAAACCCGGGTTGCATTAGGAGCAACCCGGGTTTTTGATTTATTAGTGTCGTTGGTTGACACCTGATTTGGTCGGTTTCTCTATTTTGAAAAAGTTGTTATGGATGCTTTTAAGGACTAAGGTTAGGCAGGTTCCTGCTACAAAAGGAAAGGTCAGTAAGGTGAAATTATAGGTTGCCATTAACCAGGCCACAAACAAGGCTAATATTACCGATACTAAGACCCAGAATCCATCCATCACTTTCGTTCCCGCAAAAACGATCGCACACAAGACTGCATTGTAACTACCGAGTCCCATGGCAATACTTTCCTGAGGATTCAAGGATAAGCAACTTGAAATCGCAGCTGCAAATACAGCGGCGGTCATCGCATATAATGCGGAAATTGGGGAGCTGATAAATACAGCAATGAAAAATAACAATCCGGCAATGGTACCTCCCTGAAAAATCACTTGTCCGAAACCACGGAAAGCATGGGCGAAATCCTGGTTTAACTGTGTTTCCATTGTTAAAACATCAGAAGGAGCGACAGGGTACACCTGATGGAAAATATAGAGCAAGATCCAGGTCACGAATACAAAGGGAAAGGTAAAAACCGGGATTTTTTTGACAATGAAAAAGTGTTGTAGCATCGTGGCTAAAATTGCACCGATCACAATCGCAATCCAGATGACTGCAACCGACTGGAAATAAAAAGGCAAGGCTACACCAACTAATGCTGCGCTGAATCCATAAAGGCCACTCTCGATTTCTTCCTCCTTATATTTTAGAACTTTTGCTGTGATGGTTCCACATAATGTGGCCAGAATAGCACCTATTCCCATTTGCAGGGAACCACAAAAGATACCAGCTAAAAACAAGAGGCCTGTCCAGGCATTTTCCTGTAACATGATTTGTCCAATTCCTTTTAAAACAGGATCGAGTAATGGAACTTTTTGTAGGGTTGATTTCATAGGGCGTAATTTAAAAACTTAGCTGGATACTTGAATTGTAACATTAAACTTAGCAATAAAAACAAAGTGATTTCACTTATAAAATCAATTAAATGATATATTTGCGGCGATGAAAACGATAAAACACTTATTTCTACTGGTTTGCATAGCGGCATGCTTTGCAGCTTGTTCTAAAGACTTTGATCAGGATGCCCAATCAAAAAAGGACAGAGAACTGATTCTTAAGTTTATTGCTGACAATAAAATTCCGGATGTTAAAGAAGATCAATCAGGTGTATTCTACCAGGTGATTAGTCGTGGAGAAGGTACTGTGATTTATTCTGCAAATACACAGATTACTGCAAAATATGAAGGAAAATTGTTAAACGGTTCTATGTTTGACAATGGTGGTGGCGAAGCCATTAACTTTCAATTAGGTGGTGTAATTCCAGGATGGCAGATTGGTATTCCTAAGATTCAAAAAGGGGGTGAAATCCGTTTGATTATTCCTTCTCAGTTGGCTTATGGAAATTCTTCTCCATCAGGTTCAATTCCTAAAAATTCAGTGCTTGATTTTAAAGTAACCTTAGTTGACGCTAAATAAGCGAATAAAGCATTATTGCAATAGATAAAGTACATCAGCAGCAATTGCTGAATAAATAAAACGCCCTGCAAATTCTTTTTAATAAGAGTTGCAGGGCGTTTTGCTTTAGCAGGGTTTATCTACTACAATCCCGGTAATGAATCAATGACTGCTTTTAAACCGGGCTGATCTGGCATATCTGCTTTGAAGACCAATAGCTTTCCTTCCGGGTCATATATCAGGTAATGTGGGATTCCGCTAATGTTAAGCTGCTTAGCGAAAGCACCCGGTAAATCCAGATATTGATGACCATGTAACTGTAGCTCTTTCATTTTGCTCAGCCAGTTCTGACGGTTTGCATCAATAGAAATGGCCAGGAAATTAATATTTCTACCTTCATAGTGCTTTTCCAGCTGCTGCACGTAAGGGGTCATTTTGATACATGGAACACACCAGGAAGCCCATAAATCAATAAACAAATACTTGCCTTTAAATTGCGCCAGGTTGACTGTATCTCCAGCAACGTTTTCAAATGATATAGGAGGTAAGGAAGCACCTTTCATCGTGTACCTTAAATTTTCAAAATTGCTCATTAACTGATTTTTTAACCCAGGATTTTTGATGCTTTCTGCAAGCATATTGAAATCTTTAAGGTCTTGATCAAAATCACCGGAAACTTTGTAACTAGCCGTATAATTGGCTAAAAGGTATCTTGATACTTCATCTGTGATAGTTACAGGTGGGTTATGTTGTTTTAACCAGGCCAGTTCTGTGCTCACAATATCCAGGGTCTTCTTCTTGTTAGATGGACTTCCTTTGGTCTGAATTTCTATGAATTTGACTAGGTTATAAGTCGCATTTGGGAAGAGCTGGATCATGGGATCCTGATAGTAAGATAGGAAGTCTACAGGCCCATTATAATAGGCAGCCTGGATTTCTACCTTGCCTTTCATCAACCTCAGGTAATCAGAACTGAAACGGTACAGGTTAGATTGGTAGGTGTCAAAAGCCTTAAACCTAAGGAATTTCTCTACCTCTGGATTTAACTTTTTATCTTTAATTGCAGTGTCAGCGATTAAAAAGAACTGGTTCAGCTCGGCTTTAAGTCCGAGGGTATCTGGAGTTTTTACAAACATTTTCCTAATGTTCTGATTGTATTTCTCCTGTGTTTCCAGTAAAGCCTGATTGTTTTGGTCTTTTACTTTAGCATAATTCGAAATCAGACTGAACTCCCCATGAGGAAGGTATTCCAGATTTAGTTGCTGATTTGGAATCAGGTAAATGATGCTGGTATTGACCGATTTGCTTTTCCCAGCTTCCATCACCAGGCTTAAACTATAAAAACCAGCGGTTTTTATGTCTGCTTTCAGACTAAAGGAATTCCGTTTTCCCAGGTTGATTTCCTGGAGTAAAGGTTTTTTATCAGAAGAAAAAGGAACAACCTCTTTTAAGGAAACAAGGAAACTGCGGTCTGAGCTGGTTTTAATGCTTCCTTTAATGACGGTTATTGCCTGGCTGATCAGACTTGAGCTGATCAGCAGGGCACATAATAAGAATTTCTTCATTTAATTATCTTGGGTTTTGAACGATATTCGGGTTTAAACTAATGACTTTAGAAGGAATCGGCAAAACAAACTTCGGATCATTAGCCGGTAGTGTTTTTGGACCATGAACAATGCTGATGTTTCTTCCTTCCAGGTTTCCACGTTTGATGTCGATCAAACGGGCGCTGGTAAAGGCAAGTTCTAATCTACGCTCTTTAAGCACTAGATTAACGACCTCTTCAGGACTTGAAGCACTCAGCTTAGCATAATTGGCTGTTTTGATACGTTTTTCACGTAAAATTTCCAAATCTGCCAGGGCTGGAACAGTATTCCCTAATCGTGCATTGGCTTCCGCACGGATCAATAGCATTTCCTGAGTGGTAATTCCCGCATTGTTATAGTCGTAAGGCCCCCTTGTATCCATAATGCCTAATCCGCCATTCGGATATATCGTTCCGCTGTAGTTTCTTGGAGTCGAAGCCAGTTCTAACCTCAAATCTCCAGTTCCATATGATGCCTTTTGCGCATTAGAAAAAGTGAAAAAGTAGTTGAAACCGCCTGCCTTATTGTTGAATTTTAGTAATACAATATGCTTTTTATCCAGTGTTACATTTGGATATCCTAACAATTGACCAGTTGTTTTATTATCAGGGACACTGAAAGAGAAAGTATTATAGTCGTAGATGAAACTATTCAGTTTAAAAGCTTTGTCGGCATATTCGAATGCTTTATTCCAATTTCCCATGTATAAATACATTCTGGCCAATGTTCCATATGCAGCTACTTTATTCGGGTGGTAAATAAAGTTCGATTTTTCTGGCAATATGGCTGCGGCTTCCAATAGATCTTTTTCTATCTGCTGATACACTGTTTTCACAGTAACACGTGGCAGTAAGGCATTAATATCCACTTTTAAGGGCATCGGGATCCCTGGGTCTGTATCTGCAGTAGCACTATAATGCTTCGCATATTCGTTGACCAAACTTAGGTTGGTATAGGCACGGTGTACCAAAGCTTCCCCTTTTACCTGATCTCTTTTTGCGGGATTGTTTTCAGTATTGTTTTCCAGTCCTGATAAAATAGTGTTACAGATGTAAATGGTACGGTAGGCAATCCTCCAGTCTTCATCACTTTCAGTGACATCGTACAATTCGTCCTGAAAATCATAAGCCTTAATGGATGAATTTCCGGCAAAACCTATTGCGCCAGCTCTATAGTTATCTAAAAGCTCTATTTCATCGCTCATATAAATACTATTGTTGGAAGTTCTGCTGACCTCCTGTGAATTATTCATTAAAGCTTGGTAATCTTCTAAGGTGCTTGGAATAACGATCCCTTTGGGTTTTACATCCAGGTGCTTGTCGCAGGAAGCGAACAAAACAATTAGGAGGATCAATGAAGATTTATATAGTGTTGAAATTTTCATGAATGTTAGGGTTAAAAGTTAAGATTTAAGGAGATCACATAGTTTTTTACCGCAGGGAAGCCAATGCTACCGGTGCTTAAATTCACGTAATCAGGATCCAGATTTTGCTTGTTGGCTGTCCATAACCATAGGTTATTTGCCTGGCCAGTGATGCTGGCTGCGGTAAATACCTTTCCAAGATATTGCTTTGGCAATTGGTAAGATAAACTCAGTGACCTTAGACGGATAAATGAAGCGTCGTCATCCCAAACATCAGCTTTTCTATAGTAATCGTTCCATCTGGCATCTATGGATGAAGTGTTGTAAATGCGTGGGATATTGGTGTGCAATTCATCACCAGGATTCTGCCATCTGTTGGTGATATCGTTGCTTAATCCTGCAATAAGATCAGTACGAGTGGTATTAATGCGCATCACATGACCGAACTTATAGGTAAACTGTGGGGTCAAGGTGAAATTCTTGTAACCAATATTGATCATCATCCCTCCATATACCGGAGGATCTAGCGTACCCACATATTTTAATGCTTTTACATCAGTTAAGCGTGTAGCCGACCAGCTTTGGATATTTCCGTTGGCATCATAAATTTGTGGTTCTCCTTTGTTTGAAAGACCAGCCCATTTATAGCTGTACAAATAGCTCAAAGGAATTCCGCTAATTGGACTGATACCTGCAACATAAGTGCTGGCGTTATTATTAGGGGCCAATACATTTGTTACTTTGTTTTTGTTGTAGCCAAAGGTGAAATCTGCAGTCAAACGTATATCGCCTTGCAAAATTCTCGCATTCAGATTTAGCTCAATACCATGGTTACTCATACTGGCAGTGTTCTTTTCTGCTCGCTCAAATCCGGTTGTCGGATCCAAAATACTGCTCCCTAATAAGTCGTAACTTTTCTTTCTATAGAGGTCTAAAGCACCGGTAATTCTGTTGTTGAACAAACCGAAATCTACACCAATATTAGTAGTGGAGGTTTTCTCCGGACGTAAAGCCCGGTTTTCAGGATTGGTAAATAGCAACTGATTTTCCTGAGAACTGAAGTTTTTCCCAGTCGATGCAATTGGATATGGGCTGGAATTTCCTATGTTTCCATTAATTCCATAAGTAGTTCTTAAGATCAATTTACTTAAAAAGGTAACAGGAGCAAGGAATGCTTCATTTGTGGCATTCCAGCTTGCACCTACACTCCATAAGGGACGGTAACGGTATTTTGGGTCTGTTCCAAAAAGGTTACTCTGGTCGGTACGGATACTTCCTGAAAGGGTGTATTTGTTTTTATAAGTGTAAGCGGCATTGGCAAATAAAGAGAAGAACCTATTGTCATTTTCAGCAAAAGCAGGGTTCCATAAATATTGTTCGTAAGTACCCAATGAGGTTAAGGTATAATTTGCAAGTGCAGCAGCATCGAAATTATCAACGGTTAGTGCTTGAGAATTGTAGTTGTAATACCTTTCCATATTGCTTTTACGGTCTATCTTTCTCAGTTCCATACCAGCAATACCGGTAATGGAATGGTCGGTTCCGATTTGCTGATCAATGTTGACCATATTACGGAAGGTCCAGCTGTTCTGACGATCTTTGGTCTTGTCGTATACCGGGCCAATAGGGAACCTGCTGACATAGGCTTTCTTGGTATCGTCGTAAACTCTCCAGGTATTCGCCAGATTTCTTACATAGTAGGTGTTTAAATTCTGAAGGTTGTCGGTATTGATAAACCTCAGATCCGTTTGAAATTGAGAAGTAATATTTACACCTTTTACCACCTTATAATCTGCGCCAATATTAATTCTGGAAGCAAAAGTATTGGTGTTGGTTTTTGTGTTTTGAATATTTTGTAATGGATTGATATCCCAGTTTAAGTATCCTTTATCATAGTATCCTTGTTTCAAATGATCAGAAACTCTGGAACCATGTGATACATACGCATCATTTTCATCTAGTAGAGGAAGGTAAGGGCGACCGGTAGAGAAATCGTAGCCCGCAGTGCTGCCGCTGTTATCTGCATAGGTTGCGTTAACACCTAAAGAAAGCGTCAATTTAGGTAATACCTGTAAGCTGTTTTTGAAGTTTAGAATGAACTGATCATTTTTGTTGCCTACATTGGAAGTCAGCTGTTTGGTATAAAAGGATGAGATGGCAAATTTGTGCTTTTCCGTGCCTCCACGTACAGAAAGGTTGATTTGGCGTTGTACAGCTTTGCGATAAATCAGGTTCTGCTGATCTAATGCATTTAGTTTTTTTAGGTTGTTAAGCCCTTCTTCTACCTGTGCATCGTTCATTAGCCCTTTGTATTTTTTGTAGAACAATTCGCCCACTTTAGAATAAGGATTGTTGTCGGCTGTTGCGAAATTAATCCATCCTTTTTTGATGGTCTCTACTTCAAAATCGATGTAATCTGAGGTACTCGCAATTCTTTGGCTACCAAAATCTGGTCTCTGGTCTATGCTTAGGTTGGTGGTAAGGTCGAACACTGCTTTCCCATCAGTAGCCATTCCACTTTTTGTGGTGATCACGATCACGCCATTTGAAGCTCTTACACCCCAGATGGAAGCTGCCGCTGCATCTTTTAATACGGTAATGTTCTCAATATCGTTCGGGTTGATGGTGTAATTTCCACTTTCAACAGGGAAACCGTCTACTACAATCAGGACTTCCCTGGTTGCTGCTTTCAAAGAGGAAGCCCCACGTACCTGCATTTCTCCTTTAGGACCAATCAATAGCCCAGGAACAATACCTTCCAGGCCTTTTGCGAAATTTGTTGAACCAAGGTTGGTGATGGCCAGTTTTTTCTTGTCTACGAAACTGAAGGAACCGGTTGCTCTTTCTTTGGGAAGATTTTGATAACCGGTAGAAACGGTGATCGCTACTTCCTGAAGCTTGGTGTTGCTAGGTTTTAGCTGGATGTTTAAGGCTTTTGTGATGCCTTTTGTCGGGATTTCTGCTGTTTCATAGCCGATATAAGAGGCCGTTAAAACCGCATCGTCTGTTACGTTTTTAAGTTCAAATTCACCATCAGAATTCGTCGCCGTTTTATTACTACTGCCTTTTTCGGCAATAATTACACCTGGTAGTGCTTGCTGATCTTCTGTAACCACACGACCACGCACAACTTTCAATACCCGTACTACCGGATTCCTTAACGTGTTTTTTGAAGTCGGGTTTAATGGTTTGATCAATATGGTTTTCTCAATAATCTCATAGCCGAAATTCTGTCCTACTAAGGTTTGATTCAAAGCTTCTTCCAGCTTTGCATTGCGGATATGAAGGTTTACTGCTGTCGCCGTTTGTAATAAATCAGAGCTATACAAAAGCTCATAGCCACTTTGTTTTCTGATTTCCTGAAGGATGCTTTTTAGAGAAGCATTGCTTTTATTGATGGTAATCCTTTGGGAAAACCCTTCCGCACTCACCTGTAAACACAATACCGTGAGCAGGATTGCAACTAATTTCATAATAAAAATTGGTTTGGATTTTAAAAAGCCGGATAAATTTAAGCCCGTAATTCGGCGATAAATCCCCTTGCTTTGAAGGTTGAAATTCATAAATTTGTTAGGTTAAGGTTGTTCGTTTTGTTAACTGATTCTAATTTGATGAAGAAACTTCCTTGAATGCCGGTAGTGTTGCTGCACTACCGGCTCTTTTTTTTGTGTTGCTGCACAAAAAAAGGTTTTCTGCATTCTATTTATTTATAAGCCCCCCTGGGTCTATTCCTTCGTACCTGTTGGTACCTTATTTTTAAAGTTTTATGTGGTGATAAATTGAATATGGTTTGTTGTTATTTATTTTGATGCTTTAATGCTGGAGCCTTCCAATGTGAGCTGGATGTTACCAGTTAGCTCTAACATTTTCAAGACCTTGGAAAGGTTGACGTTCTTAGAAATTACACCACTAAACTTTCGGTCTGGCACCTGACTGTAATCTACTTTTACACCGTACCAGCGTTCTAATTCCCTTAGAATAGTACTCAGGCTCTCGTCATTAAATACGAAGTTTCCTTTTTGCCAGGCAATTACCTCTGCTACATTTACGGTTTCGATGTTCCACTTTCCTCGGTTAAAGGTTCCCTGTTGACCAGGTTTCAATTTGGCCGAAGGTCCATTGTTGAAATGCATTAAGACTGAGCCTTCCAATAATGTTGTTCTGATCGGGCCTTCATTTGAATAAGCATTGACATTGAAATGAGTCCCTAAAACTTCTACTTCCTGTTGATTGCCTGATACTTTAAATGGTTTGTGTTTATCTTTTGCAACTTCAAAATAGGCTTCCCCATTTAAGCTTACTTTTCGTTCTTTTAAGCCATCAAATGATGCCGGAAAACGGATGGAACTAGCAGCATTCAGCCAAACTTTAGTCCCCTCGGGTAGCACAACCTGGTAGGTGCCTCCAATAGGAGTGGATATGGTATTGAATTCAGATGGATGGCCAGCGCTTTGTGAACCGTCTTTTACCTGATATACAATTAAGCCTTCTTTAGATTTTGTGATGCTGATGCCGGATTGTTCGGCAAGCTCCCCGGTTTTAAGATCATTCAGAGATACAGTACGGCCATCTGCTAAGGTTAATGTGGCTTTATGACCTCCAGGTTTAATGTCCTGCTGTTGGCTATATAGATTACCCGAATTGTTTTTTAAAGGAGGTAAGAAAATTAAGGCCACAGCTATTGCCATAAAAATTGCCGCTGCGGCAGCGATACTGACCCAGAAAGATATTGGTTTGGAAGAAGGAATAATGGGCAGCTGCTGAGCAATATTTTCCGCACTTAAAATATGTGCATACAACCTGTCTTTTAAAGCAGAAACGCTTTCCTGGGCCTCAGGGTCTTCCAGGAGGGAATCGTCAAAAGAATCATACCATTGGTTGAATTCAATTTGCTCCTCAGGACTGATGGTCCCGTTCTTCCATTTTTCTGCTAATTGCTGTAGGTATTCGTTATTTTCCATCAAATATGAACCGCTGCTTTTATAGATAGCCAATGCTAAAGCAACAATCCCTTAGTGGAAAAGAAAATATTTTATAAGTTGATCAATAATACGAGGATACTGAGGGTTCCAAGTTTAGCTTTTATCGTTTTTCTTGCTTTTGAAAGATGTGCTTCGACAGTCTTCTCAGAGATGTCCAGCTGTTCTGCAATCTGTTTCTGAGCATATCCTTCCTCATGTTTTAACCGGAATACCAGTTGACATTTTTCCGGTAAACTTTTAATGGTAAGCTCCAGTAATTGTTTCAGCTCATTAAAACTCAGCTGATCCTGTGTACTTTGATCTATTTCAGTAAGCTCAATGCTCCAGTTTTTCTCAAAAGACTGCGTCCTCGCCCTTTTCTGTAAGCGGTTAATGACCTCAAATTTAATGGCTACGGAAAAGTAATTGTTAAAACCTTTATGGAGTTCAAAGTTGGTTCTTTTACGCCATAAATTGCAGAATACATCCTGAACGATTTCTTCAGCTTCGGTTGCATCATCCAGACGTTTTCTGGCCACTATATAAAGTTTATCCCAATAGCGACGATAGATCTCGCTGAATCCAGCTTCACTACCTTTTTTTAACAAACTGGCAAGTTCATCCTCAGAATATTCGCTTAAAGAAATCATGATATTACCCCGCCCTAAAATTACGATTAAATCTCAGGAGCTGAAATGTCAATGCCTGTTTTTTTTAAGCTGCTGAAAGGCTTGCTTTCCTTTGGCGGGAATGACCCCCGAATTTGTCGCATCTGCGGTGCTTCAAAAGTTGGACTTACTGTTATCTTTGAATAAGCTATATTTAATACAGCTTTAACCTGCTAAATATTGAACTTATGAAAACAATGGAATTTAAAACGATGATCAATGCTTCGCCTGAAAAGGTATGGGAGGTATTGTTGGGAGAGGAGACTTATCCGATATGGACGGCCGGATTTGCTGAAGGCTCCAATGTAAAAACAGACTGGAAGAAAGGAAGCAAAGCGATTTTTCTGGATGGTACTGGAAATGGAATGGTTTCCGAAATTGCTGAAAATATTCCATATAAATTTTTGTCAATCAGACATCTCGGAAATGTGATCAACGGAACAGAAGATCGGGTAAGTGAAGAGGTAAAAGGATGGGCAGGTGCCCTTGAAAATTATACCCTCACTGAAGTCGATGGTCAAACGGAATGGAAAATAAGCGCAGACATCACGGATGATTTTGAGGGATATATGCTCAAAACCTGGCCATTGGCTTTGCAAAAAGTAAAGGAATTGGCAGAAAAGAAGAACTAATTACCTTTTTACTGCATAGAAAAATCCATTGGAGTCGCCAAAATAAACCAGATCTTTCTCTACCACAGGTGTAGAGAGGATCGCTCCTAGCGCAAGAATCCTTTTTTCTACCTCTAAATAGTTTTTTCCATCAGGATCGATATCTTTTCTGATTTTATCTTCTTTATCGAATAAATCTGCATAGTGTTTTTTGCTTTCCTCGGTTTGAAAGCTCGCCTTAATTTTTCCGGACGCCGGGTCTACAAAATAAATGTGTCCATTAAAGCAGCCGAAGATCAATTCGTCATTATGGACCGTTGCAGCCCCATACACCCTCATGTTGAGTGGCAATGTCCATTTGATATCGCCGTATGTGCTGCCCATACTGTGGAACTGATGGGTGTCTGAACTGCCAACAAAAACCTTGTCCTGGTAAAGAAGCGGTGTTGCAACGATCCAGCTGCCAGCTTCTTTCCGGTTCCATTGCCCCGTTCCAGTCTTTAAATTGAGCGAATAAATGTTATAATCACGGCTTCCAAAGAAAACATCATTTTCGTTTGTCCTGGCCGCTTTTTGTATTTCTCCTTTTGGGAAGTTTAAGTCGCCCACCGTTTTAAACTTCCAGATCAGTTCGCCGGTCTTGGTAGCTAAGGCATAGAAATTACCGTCGTAACTACCAATCAGGACTTTTTTATCTTTAATCACCGGACTGGCATGTACCATTCCTCCGGTTTTAAAAGACCAGATTTTCTTTCCTGAGTTTAAATCAAGTGCATATACGCTGCTGTCTCCGCTACCAATATAAACGATGTTTTCGGCCACAACAGGTGAAGAAAGGTAATAGTCCCAGGCATCGTATTGCTGCTCTCCTCCGGTAGTATAGCTCCAGATTAATTTTCCGCTGTTGGAATTTAACGCATAGACTTTACCATCCCCACTGGAAAAGATCACTTTGTCTTCATGAATCAATGGATCGGATTGTATTGCTCCCTTTGTTTTAAATTGCCAGAGTACCTTTCCTGAAAGTTTGTTTAAGGCATAGAAATTGTGATTCCCACTTCCGAAATAAATATGGTCATTGTGTATGGCGGCTGTTCCATATACTGCAGCACCAGTATTAAATTTCCACAATACCGCAGGCTGTGCCTTGCTTTTAAGGCTGCAAAAAAGAAAAGGCAGGAAAATCAGTAATCGAATGGAGATGTTGAGATTTGAGCGCGTTATTTTCATAATAATTAAGTTTTTTATGGCAATACTCATATTTGGAGTACGAAAGGACCATGAAAGTGAACGTATTTATAAATATATAAAAATATCTTAGCTGTATAATTATTGCTTATTTTTAAGGAAATTAATATGATGGAGACAAGTGACCACAGAGAAGCTTATGATGCCTGATCAATCTGCGCTCATTATCCGGAAACGATTGATGTTTTTTGTGGTGTTACTGACTATGTTATTCGGTCCCACAACTGGGTTTTCTCAAATCGCAGAGGTTAGGGATTTAGAATCTAGTCTTCCGAAAATTAAGGATAGTATCAGGTATGTCGATGTACTCAACCGGATTGGGATGCTTTCCCATCTTCAATATCGGGATTCCTGTCTCTACTATGCTCAAAAAGCAGAAGGAATCGCCCTCAGACATCAGTATGATAAAGGTATTGCTGATGCGCTAAACTGTCAGGGTATTTATTATTTAGCGATCAATAACTACCTCTCAGCAAAATACTTTAATGATGCGCTTCAAATTTATAAGAAAATAGACGATCAGGAGGGCATTTGTAAGGTGAATATGAATGTGGGTTCTTTGATTTCTGTAAATAAATCAGGAGGAAATGCACAACAATACATTCAGGAGGCTTATGAGAACAGCAAGTCTTTGAAAAAGGATTCTATTCGTTCTATTCTTATTAGTAAATACCTGAGTATCGATACGAGTTTAAGCAGTCAGCGCTTTAAAGCGTTATTTGAGGAAGGTGATGCCATTGCAAAAAAATACAAGGATCATCGGATGATTATCTTTTATAGTGCAACGGCTGGGGTTACGCTTTATAAAGAGGGGCAAAAACAAGCAGGTCTGGATACTTTGTTGAATGCTTTAAAGCAGGCTGATTTGATGGGCTATGAAAGTGTAAAGGTATGGACTTATGCTGCGCTGAGCGATATGATGTTGGACCAGGGAAAAGACCAGCTGGGGATTAATTACCTGACCAATGGATTGGAAGCCTCGGAGGAATTTGGTTATGCGGAATACTATACCACTTTCGCAGAAAAGCTATACAGTTATTACAAATTACATGGACAGCCGGAAAAGGCGTATTACTATGTTTCGCTATTATTGGCAAAAAGAGATCAGATTGCGAAAGCCGCAGATAAATCCGGTTATAACTATTTGAATTTCGCCCTGCGTGAAAATGAAAATATGGAGCTTAAAAGTAAGGCAGATTCCAGGTTTCGGATGGTTGCACTATTGGCTTGTCTGTTTGCCCTCAGTATCGCCCTGCTATTTTTTGTATACCGTTCATTAAGGGTAAAAAGAGAGCATGCGGAGGCCCAAAGAAAACTTCATGAGCTGACATTGAGACAGAACATAGAATTGCAAAAAACAAATCATTTTAATACCATGCTGATTTCCGTGATTGCGCATGATGTTCGACAACCTTTTAGTACGGTAGTGATGCTTTCCAGTATTTTTAATAAAGAAGTGGATTTACTAGGGGAGGAGGAGAAACTGGAAATCATGAGGGAGCTGAATGGAACGGCACAGAAAAGCCTTTCTTTTATGGATGGTTTGTTGGAATGGATAAAATCTAAGAAAAACGGTTTTGAATACCATCCTGAGAAATTAATACTCAAAGGACTTATCCATGAAGCCAATACCTTTTTCCAGATGGGACAGGAGAAAAAATTGATCCGGCTGGAACTCGATGTTCCAGAACACATCGTCGTTTGCGCACACAAGCAGATGCTGCTTTTCATTCTTAGAAATATGTTGAACAATGCAACGAAGTTTTCTCCTGTAGGCGGAGTGATTACCGTTGCAGTGGAGCAGAATGAAACGGAAATAGTAGTGAGTATTAATGACGAGGGGATGGGGATGAGCCAGAAAAAGATAGACCACCTTTTTACTTTAGCAGCGGCTAATGGGGACGAAAATCAAAATAACGGTGCCGGCCTTGCCTTGAGCATTTCCTATGAAATGGCTACGATCATGAAGGCCAGAATTCATGCCAGGAGTGCATTAGGAAAAGGAACCACCTTTTTCTTAACCCTGAAAACTAAGGGCTAAGCGCTCTAAGTTCTACTTTGTTTGAATTGTGTAATTTTTGTTTTGGACTTGAGCTGTGTTTTGTCGAAATTAATGCTTTTGTGGTGTTTTTAAGGCGTTTTGTGATTCCGCTTAATTGAATTATGTAATAGCATATTTGATTCTCATAATTCTCTCTGATGGTAAAGTGTTAATTTTGCCGAATCTATGATTACAAGTCTATCAAAAACAAAAACAATAAAAGAAAACCATCAGCAGATTGCTACATGGCTCGCCTTTGCATTACTTCCTTTATCGGGCTTTGCTACCGATATTTATATTCCATCATTGCCTACTATGGCCGGGGAAATGAATGTTTCCAGCATCCAGGTGCAACTTACTCTAAGCATTTTCCTGATCAGCTATGGTGTTTCTCAATTGTTTATCGGCAGTGTGCTGGATAGCTTTGGCAGGTATAAGGTTTGTCTGGTTTCTCTTTTGATCTTTGCAGGGGCAAGTCTGGTGATTGCGCTTACACATAATATTTATTTGATTTACGGGATGCGCGTAATCCACGGGCTTACCGTAGGAGCCATCGTTGTCGCTAAAAGAGCCTACTTTGTGGATGTTTTTAAAGGAGATCAATTGAAACATTACCTCAGTCTATTCTCTATCATCTGGTCTACCGGACCTATTGTTGCACCTTTCGTTGGAGGTTACCTGCAAGCGGTATTCGGTTGGGAATCTAACTTTTATTTCCTGGCAGGTTTTGCCCTGGTTTTTGCTGCACTTGAACTGATCTACAGTGGGGAAACACTGGTTCATGTAACAGAATTTAACTTTAGAAAGATTGTGAATATCTATTTAGAGATGATAAAAACGGCAAGCTTTACACTAGGTATTGTGATGCTTGGATTGGCCTATTGCATGGTCATGGTTTACAATATGACAGGTCCTTTTATCATTGAACACCACCTTCATTTTTCTCCTGTGATTGCGGGTTATAGCTCATTGGTATTGGGTTTTGCCTGGATGGTAGGTGGATTTATTGGTAAAGCAACGATCAATAAGCCGTTTTTTAGTCGACTGGTATGGAATGTTTCCTTACAACTCGCATTTGTTGGCCTAATGATTTTTAGCCTTAATTACATTACCAACTTATACTCACTGATTTTCTTTGCCTTTATTATTCATGTAGGGGCGGGTTATACCTTTAACAATTATTTCACTTTTTGTCTAAGTAAGTTCCCGAAAAATGCAGGTATTGCAGGCGGACTAACCGGAGGGATCACTTATGTAATTGTTTCTTTCTTAAGTTATGGTATTGTGAATATTGTACCAGCACAGGATGAAAGGAATCTGAGTTACAGTTATTTGATCCTGATTTTGTTGTCTATAGTTGTGATGTTTTTTATCTTCAGAATGAATAAGAAACAACCGGGAAGTATAGCATCGTAGCTTAATTTTTATTTTGTTTTTGCTAAACTTTGGTTAATTTAGATGTAATCATGTCCGAATCTACCTCTCAGGTGATCATTGATCACCCAGCCCAGAGCATACGCTGCCTTTATGATCAGCATGCGGGGAAGTTATTAGGCTATATTTTTGAAGTGGTAAAAGACCGAAAATTAGCCGAAGAATATTTAGTGAAAATATTTTCAGCCCTTTCTCTGCTGCATCAAAATCAGGAGCAAGAGGGCGTCAGCAACTGGTGTCAGTTGTTGAAATTTGCAAAAACAAAATTGCTCCTTTTTCATGTGGTTAAGGGATACGAAGAGGTGTATGATTTGAAAGGAATGGCGCTCGCGCATCCTGTTAATGACTACCTTGATCAGTTAAATGAAGCGCAAAGGAAGGTTTTCTGTGAGGTTTACCATCATGGGAAAACAATTTCTGCACTAGCTATCGCATTAAATACAACAGAGGATTTAACCAGAAAGACTTTAAAAGAGGCTTTCCTAATTATGAGAAGCAATGGTTAAAATAAACGAATACCTGGAAAGTGGAATATTAGAATCCTATGTATTGGGGTCTGCATCCAAAGCTGAAATTGAAGAGTTGTTGGCCCTTAAATCCAGTCATCCTCAGGTGGAAGAAGCGCTGGCAATCCTGGAAGCTGATCTGGAACGTATTGCCGAACATATGGCCATTGCACCACCACCAAATACCTGGGCTAAGATTGAAGCCAATATGAATGAATTGGTGAAAACACCACCAAAGATGGAATACCTTATCGGTGATGAACCGGTAGAAAGAAGTCGTCCAAATTCAAGATCAGGTAGAAGCGAACAGTTTATTGAGGTTGAAGGGGAATCCGGTCATATGCGGATCCGCAAGATCTGGAGATGGGTATTTGCCGCAGTATTCGTATTAGGGAAGATATTCTTAGCCTTTGCAATCTATTATTACCTGGAAAACAAACATACACAGGAAGAAATCCAACAGTTGAAATTGGAGATGCGCAGTATGAGAAAATAGCTATTAAAAGAATCCGGATTTTCTATTGGAAAAGATCCGGATTCCTTTTTTATATTCATAAGCCCAAATCCGGGCTGTTTCTTTTTAAACTGCTATTGAAATAAGTCGATGATCTTGTTATACGACAATTCCTGGTAATCGTTGATGTATAAATCACATTTCGGAAGTTCTTCAATCGTATGAGAAGTCAATACGCCCACTACCCGCATCCCTGCGTTCAGCGCAGCAGAAATCCCGGAATAAGAATCTTCAAATACCAGACATTGATCAGGTGATACCCCTAGGTTCTTCGCAGAAGTAAGGTACACTTCCGGATCCGGTTTGTGTTTTTTTACATCTTCACTAGCCATAATAGAACCGAGTTTATTACGGATGTCTACTTCGCTCAATATCAAATCAAGGTTAGCATATGGAGCTGAAGTGGCTACGCCTAGCTTTACGCCATGCTGATCCAGGTCGGATATAAACTCCAAAATACCAGCAATGGGTTCAATGTGGTCTTTATAAATTTTGCGGAATAATCCTTCTTTTTCTTCTTCTAGTTCCAATAACTCCGCACCAACAATCGGTCTGTTAAAAAAGTGATTGAAGATATAGCTATTGCTTTTTCCAAACATATGTTGGGCAAATTCAGCTTCAGTAGGAGCCAGGTTTCTGACTGCAAAGAAATCACGAAAGGCAAGTGAATGATAAGGATTGGTATGGCAGATAACGCCATCCATGTCAAAGATGACTGCAATTTCTTTATTCATCCGGCAAAGTTAATCAAATTCGGAAAGATAAATTTTTTCAGATCATTATCCTACAGATGAATAGCACCTGGGATAAGCCAGTAGGATAATGATCTGTATTTGCAGATTAGTTTAAATCGGATTTATTTGTTTGTCCGTTTTCTCGTATTGTCTTTGTTAGAGGTCTGATCGGACCGTTGTCCACCTCCATTGGTAATGCCAGTTTGTTTCTTGTCATCTTTAACACTATGATGGGCACGATCTGAAGTCGGATTTCCCTGGTTAGATGTACTTTTTTTGGGATGCTGTTCTTTGTTCATGATGATTCCTTTCTATGTTTAGAATTTAAAAACAAGTGTTAGCTTTTTTAGTTTTAACAGCATCGAGATATACGCTTTTTGCTGTTGGTTTTAGGAGTTGATTTTTGTGATAACCGCTTGGTTAGATTTTGGATTCAGCTGGTACAATTGGCTCTAATAAGTTTGCTAAGGAGCTTTCTTCCAATACTGTTCGTTTAGAGCCAGTTTGCGGAATGAACTTCCATTTGATTAAACGGATTTTTCCATCAGCTATTTCTATTCCAGTAATGTCACCATCATTAAAACAGCAACACCCAGTGTTGAAATAAGTATTTCTGGAATAATCCAGCCTGGGAGAGGTATCTCCGCTAATTTTTCCGGCTATTAACTCCGCTTCCAATTTCTGAACCACTTCGGCATTGCCATTTTTTCTAGCCTCCTCTAAACGGATATAGGTTCTTTCCAAATGGGTAAGGGAGTTGAATACTGGTTGATGCGTATGTCCGGTAATTAATGCCATTCCAGATTGTTGGGCAGTCCAGTCATACATCATCGCATTATGCTTAGATTTTAATTGATTGTCGAAGGCCGGTGTATTTGGATTGATGCGAAGATAGGCCTGGAATGGAGCCCAAACATTGGAGACAAACCACTTACTAAACCAATTCCCATCGCTTTGTAAGTCGCCCTGATGTCCATGGGTTAAAAACACAGCCAATGTTCTGCTGTCAATTGGGATGCGCAAAATGATGCCTTCATGAACTTTCAGCTTTTTGCCATATGCTTTTTCTAATTGGTACCCGGCAAGTGGATCATTGTCCCAGTATAAATCATGGTTGCCAAAAATTTTAAAGAAAGCGTTCCTCTTTAGGAAATTGGCCTCCTGTTCAAAAGTAGCTTTGTTGTGTTTAAGGACGCTGAGTACCGGATACTTCCAGAATTCTTCGCTATCCCCCAGACTGCAAAAGAGAAACTGTTGATCGTTGTAATATTTTAATGCAGCGAGGTAGTTCTTTTCTGATAAAGCGAAATCATCACCCGGACTGCGATTGCCTTTGTGCTGATCGGAAAAAATAATGAGTCTGGAGGAGGGGTCAAAATCAAGTATTAAACCATGCTTTCCCTGACCCTTGTTAATGTGGTTAAATAAGGAGGTTAAGGCCTCATGGACGCGTTTTTGATTTGGCCTTGAAGTATACTTGTTCGCTAGTTTGATCACCCGATCCGTCAGCAATTTTTGTAAAAATACGCGCATGTTTGTAAAATATTTTCAAATTCATGTAACCTTCTGCCACTTAAGGACATCTTATATTCAGAAAACAAGATCACCCAAACCATTCACTTTACCTGATGATATGCTTAAAAGCGTAGGTGAAATAACTATGTCCATATGAAAACGAAAATATACTACTTCTTTCCCTTGTTGCTCAGTACTTTGTTATTTATTTTTAATGAGGCACAGGCGCAAAATGCCGGAGCATTTTCGGGAGAGATCTCAGGGAAAGTCCTTGATGAAACACAGAAAGCATTTCCTTATGCAAGTATCAGTTTGCTAAATGCGAAAGACTCCAGTTCGGTAAGAGGAACTTTGAGCGGCGACAATGGAACTTACGAGTTTAAAAGCATTCAACCGGGGAAATATTTGGTGGCTATTTATGTAGTTGGCTATAAAAAAATGGTCAAAGGCCCTTTCTTGATTGCTGCAGATCAACGCTTGCAAACGGTAGAACAGGTTCAAATGGTAATTGACGCGAAGCAGTTGAAAGGAGTGGAGATTGTGAAGCAAAAGCCCCTGATTGAAAGACAGATTGATAAAACAGTACTGAACATAGAAAATAGCATTCTCGCTACCGGAAATACAGCCCTGGAAATTTTACAGAAAGCTCCGGGAGTAACCGTTGATAAAGATGGTAAGATCGCACTGCGGGGGAAACAAGGGGTGACAGTGATGCTGGACGGAAAACCTACTTACCTGTCGGCAGAGCAATTGGCCAATTTATTGCGTTCCACAGAAGGAAGTGCCATTCAGTCCATAGAATTAATTACCAATCCTTCCGCTAAATATGATGCTGCGGGGAACTCAGGCATCATCAATATCAAATTAAAGAAAAACCGCAATTTCGGTACTAACGGTTCATTGTCTGCAGGTGCAGGATATGGCACTTTCTATAAAGCGAATGCTGGATTAAACTTGAATCACAGAGAAAAGAAGTTTAATATTTTTGGAAATGCAGTCTTCGGTATGAATAAGAATTTTGGGGAAACAGATATAGTAAGGGTAAATAAAACGGCTGTAGATCAAACTTATTTTGATCAAACCAGTCATTCTGAACGCAGAAGGAGGAATGGCAATTTTAAAGCTGGAATGGATTATTTTATCAATGATAACCATACCCTCGGATTCTTCGTAAATGGTTACCGTAGTACTAGAAAATCAGCTTCAGATGTATTAACGTTAATTGGCGACCAGCCCGGTAAAACAGACTCTTCGGTAGTAGCGCCAAATACTGGTAGCTCAAAATATACAGGAATCACTTATAATTTAAACTATCGTGGAACATTGGATACCACAGGGCAGGAAATCAGCTTTGATGCAGATTATTCCCGTTACAATGGTTATGAGGATAATGTTTTCAATAATATGTTTAAAAATGCAGTAGGACAACCGCTAAAACCTGATTATATTTTCAGAAATTCTTCTCCTTCCACAGTGAAAATATGGGGCGCAAAAGTTGATTATACTTACCCAATAAATAAAGACATGAAGTTAGACCTGGGCATGAAATCCAGTTTTGTGACGACAGATAATAACTTCCTTTATGAGAATTTTGTACAGAGCCAATGGCAAAATGACATAGGCAAGAGCAATCGCTTTATTTATGATGAAAATATCAATGCAGCCTATGCTAATTTTAAAACCAAATTCAAAAATACTACCGTTCAACTTGGATTAAGAGCTGAACAGACCAATTCTAAAGGCAACTCTGTCACCGAAAATAAAGTAGTTAAAAGAGATTATATCAATTTGTTTCCAAGTGTTTTCATCAATCATGAATTGTCAAAAGATCATGAGGTTGGACTTTCTTATAGCCGCAGGATTGATCGTCCGGATTATGGTAATTTAAATCCCTTTATCAGTTATTTGGATTTGTACTCATACAGACAAGGTAATCCCTTCTTAAAACCACAATTTACCAATGCCTTTGAATTCTCCTATTCCTTTAAAAAGAGCTTAAATGTAACTCTTGGTTATAGCCATACCAGTGACGTGATGACTGATGTATTGTTAACCGATACTGCCCGAAAAACTATTTTTATTTCGATCCAAAATCTGGCTAAACAAGATTCTTATAACCTGAACCTGAGCTACCCAGTTGCTATTACTTCCTGGTGGAGTACCAATAATAACTTAACGACCTATTATAATAATTTCCAGGCACCTGATATTTTGGGAGCCGCTTATAAAAGTGGTCGATTAGCATTCAATTTTAATACAACCCAAACGCTGACCTTGAATTCTTCCACAAAATTTGAATGGTCCGGTTACTTTCAGTCAAAACAAGTATATGGAACTTTGCTAATTGCCTCGCAGTATGGAGTGGATTTGGGCGCCAGTAAGTCCTTTATGGACAATAAACTGAACCTTAAGTTCTCTGCAAATGATCTGTTTAAATTACAAAAAAGTAAGATTACCAGTGCGTTGCCTTCTCAAAATTATGTAGTCAATGAAAGATGGGAAAGTCAGGTATTTCGCCTAACTTGTACCTATCGTTTCGGAAGTAAAGATGTTAAGGGGGCCCGTCAGCGCTCAAGTAGTTCCGAAACAGAGGGGAGACGGGTAAAATCCGGCCGTTAAGGCCATATAAAATGATGGGCAGATGATGTATACTTCTGAAAGAGATTATCATTCGACAAAATTGATTAAAAAGGGAGAGAAGGAATTGGATAGTTCTTTTTCCAGATTCGCGGACTGGATTTTAGAAGAATTTGGATGGCGACCGATCAATGTGATCTATGATAAAATTGATCCTAATAACCGACCTAAACTCAGCTTGATTTTTGAACTTCAGGGTCAGGCATCTGTGTTTCATAATGGAACTGGTTATGATGAAGAGAAGAGAAAGGCTATTGTAGATAAGTTCAAGACTTTTCAAAATGACCCTCATGGAATTTCAGATAATTCGGATATCTGGGTGATTTTTCAGGAATTTGAACCAGCTGAACAGGCGGCTTGTAATGAAAGAATTCCCCAGGAAGAGGTCAATGGTTTTAAAACAAGGTTTTTAGAACAACAACTTTGGGAAGTCGCTAGATTTGGTGCTTATACCACCTTTTTCTTTTTAACGAAAGAGCAGATGCTCAATAGTAAAGAAAGTGGACTCCAAGCTGAGATCAAAATGGAATACCTGAAACTGCTGAAACCTTATGATGAGTTTAATTATTTCAGTCTGGATCGATTACCAGTAGTTTTTGATAACAAAGAGAATTTTGAAGAACATTACAAGGGAAACTGGGACCAGTTCTATAAGTAATTTTTGAATGGAATACCTAATAATTAATACCTGCGGAACTAATCCGCAGGTATTACAGGTTCCAAATCTTTCAATTCCTCTTCCGTAAATATTCTGGAATGGATTAAAAAGCCCATGTCCAGGGTAGACTCCAGAGAAAAACTGGCGGCTCTTCCAGAGATGACATCCAATGTAAGTTTAGTGTGCTTCCAATATTCAAACTGGTCGCCGGCCATATAAAATTTACAACCCTCGATTTCGCCAATGCAAACATCGTTGGAGCCAACTAAAAATCCACCCTTCTCGAAGCAATGTGGATAGGAGCCTTCACAACAGCCACCACTTTGATGAAACATCAATTCTCCATATTCTTCCTTGAGTTTAGCAATCACTTCTTTGGCTTGTTCGGTAGCTTCAATTCTCTTGATTCCCATGTCTGATTGATTTATTGATCGAAAACTTTATTGCGGCTTTCATTGTTTTAGGGCGCATAGTTTACTGGATCTAAATGAAAAAAAATCCCGGCTTAACCGTCGTTAAGCCAGGATTGAATATTAACCATTAAAAGAATCCTAATTTATTTTTGTCGTAAGAGATCAGCATATTTTTGGTGCTGCGGTAATGATCCAGCATCATTTTATGATTTTCTCTTCCGAAACCTGATTTTTTATAACCTCCAAAAGGTGCATGTGCCGGGTAAGCATGGTACTGGTTCACCCAGATTCTTCCAGCCTGAATAGCACGCGGTACTTGATACAGCTCATGGGCATCACGTGTCCAAACGCCAGCACCCAATCCATACAAGGTGTCGTTTGCAATTTCTATCGCCTCTTCTACAGTTTTAAATGTTGTGACACAGAGAACGGGACCAAAAATCTCTTCCTGGAAAATCCGCATTTTATTATGGCCTTTTAGAATTGTAGGCTCAATATAATAACCGGTTTCCAGCTCTCCTTCCAGCTTATTGGCTACTCCACCAGTCAGCAGCTCTGCACCTTCTTCCTTGCCAATGGCGAGGTAGGAAAGTATCTTTTGATATTGTTCATTGGAGGTTTGTGCGCCCATCATACTGGTTTTATCCAGTGGATGTGTGATCTTTATCGCTTTAGTACGCTCAATTACGCGCGCTATAAATTTATCATAGATGCTTTCCTGAATCAGAAGACGCGATGGACAAGTGCAGATCTCACCCTGATTTAAGGCAAACATCACAGCACCCTCTACTGCTTTGTCAAAAAAGGCATCATCTTTGTCCGCTACCGATTCAAAGAATATATTAGGAGATTTTCCACCCAGTTCCATCGTAGAAGGAATGATGTTTTCTGCAGCATATTGCATAATTAAACGACCGGAAGTGGTACTTCCTGTAAAGGCTACTTTGGAAATCCTAGAGGAAGTGGCCAGTGGCTTGCCTACTTCAATACCATAGCCATTAACGATATTCAATACACCCGGCGGCAAAATATCCCCAATTAATTCCATTAATACCATGATAGATACCGGCGTTTGTTCCGCTGGCTTCACTACCGTACAACAACCAGCAGCGAGAGCTGGGGCAATTTTCCAGGTAGCCATCAATAATGGAAAGTTCCATGGGATGATTTGTGCAACTACACCAATTGGTTCATGTAAAGCGATGCTGACTGTATGCTCGTCATGCTCGGCAATAGATCCCTCATCTCCTCTGATTACTCCTGCAAAATACCTGAAATGGTCTACTACTAGTGGTAAATCTGCAGCCAGTGTTTCTCTAAGTGCCTTTCCATTGTCTATGGTTTCTACTGTTGCCAGGTACTCTAAATTGTCTTCTATTTTCTGTGCAACCTTTAATAAGATATTGCTTCTGTATGTCGGAGAACTTTTGCTCCAGGTTTTGAAGGCTTCATGCGCAGCATCCAATGCCAGCTCCACATCTTCTTTACTTGACCTTGCAGCTTTGCTGAACACTTTTCCATCTATCGGAGAGATGTTGTCGAAGTACACCCCTTTTACAGGTGCTACAAATTTACCGCCAATAAAATTGTCGTAATGCGATTTAAATGACGGTCTTTTTACTAGATTTTCCATGAATATATCGTCTTTTTAATGATTTTTAAAGTACATTGAATTTGATAGGGACGAAGTCGCTATTACAAACCTAGGGCATACGAGCTGGTCTAGGTAGTAGGATCGTTTCATTGCATAGCACTATTGTCTCATGATATTAAAGGCTTTGCAATACCATATGTTTGAATCGTTTATAGGTTAAACCAAATTATACTTTTGATATGCAGCACAGACTAAACCCATTAGGCCTCAGCAGACCAGAAAGCTTAAAGACACTTGTAGAAAACAGAACCGCATATACCTTGCAAAGCTGTGAATTGAATGTCTTTGAAACCTATACAGAATCTTATACTGTACCACTTGTATTTAATGATTTTGTGATTACAAGTATGTTGAGGGGGAAAAAAGTGATGCACTTGTCGGGTAGACCTGAATTTGAGTATTATCCTGGCCAAACGGTAATTGTGCCAGCCCGACTAAGTATGAATATTGATTTTCCGGAAGCTACAGATGAAAATCCAACACAATGTATCGCATTGGCCATCGACTCTGATCAGATCAAGAAAACCATAAGGTACCTGAATGAATTTTTTCCTAAAGAAGGTTCCCTGGGAGATTGGGAGCTGAAAGTTGAAGATGATCACTTTCATAATAGCGAAGATATTACTGCGCTCATTAATAAAATTGTGAACCTTTGTGCAGAACGTTCGGGAGCTATAGATGTTTTGGCAGACCTGACTTTAAAAGAATTGCTGGTACGCATTATGCAAAAACAGAATCTGAAAGCATTAGGAGCAGATGCAGACCATGCGAACCGAAACCCATTGGGATATGTACTCCACTATATTAAAGCCAACCTGAATGAAAAAATCAACATCAATAGCTTAACAGATAAAGCTTGTATGAGTAAAGCTACGTTTTACCGCTTATTTAAACGGGAGCTGGGATTAAGTCCGAATGAGTTTATCCTTTCGGAAAAAATCACCAAAGCGAAACAACTATTGAGTAATCCAAAAGCGAAAGTTGCCGCAGTGAGTTATGAACTTGGATTTAGCGACGCGAACTATTTTATACGTGCATTTAAAAAGTTGGTAGGGATGACACCAGGTCATTATCAACTCCAGGTAAATGCGGGATTTCATTAATCATATAGATAATTTTTTATCTTAATATAATTGTAAGGAATATAATGAACGAACTGAACGATAGGAGTTTGTACATTATTCATTAATTTTATGTACATCCCCTTAACTAGAAACGCTCCCAATACATATTGTATGAAAAGCTGAAGGTCATCCTTCAGCTTTTTCTTTTTACCATTCCAGGCTGGGCCAAGCGCTGGTTAATGATTTTTTTATTCTTTTAACGTCTAAGGATCTCTTCCCAGGTAAAAACAGGGATTAGGTAGGTCTGAAGTTGCTAGTTTCTTAATTAATTCCTGTTTATGTTTTATATTTTGTATCATTAGCTAACGTTTTGAACCACAGCTGAAACACCAAATAGAACCAACATAAACACATGAAACATTTAATGCAAGTTAAGCTCGCTTTGAGCTGTTGCCTGCTTTTTTTATTAATCAGCAGTAACAGTTTTGGCAAAGAACTCTATATTTCCGTCAAAGGAAATGATAAAAACCCGGGGACTAAGGAAAAACCACTCGCCAGCTTCCAAAAAGCGCAGCTCCTGGCCCGTAAAATCCATGAAGCGGTTACAGTGTATGTTCGAGGAGGTACTTATTACCTTTCAGCCCCCCTGTTATTTACGCAGGAAGATGACCGATCTCCAAAAACAGCCGTTGTTTATAAAGTTTATCCAGGAGAATACGTGAAAGTAAGTGGAGGGAAACCTTTACAACTCAGTTGGGAATCACTTCCTAATGGCATCAAAAAAGCAAAGGTAACTGCAAATGTAGCTTTTGATCAGTTGTTTGTGAATGGAAAACAGCAAAGGATGGCTAGGTACCCAAATTACAATCCCGCAATAAGATTTTTTGGTGGTGCCTCAGCAGATGCCCTTAGTCCGGAAAGAGTAAAGAGCTGGAAACATCCGGAAGGTGGTTTTGTGCATGCCCTACACCGTCATGAATGGGGCGGATATCATTATGAAATTACAGGGAAAGATGAAGCAGGAAAACTAACGCTAACAGGTGGATTTCAGAACAACAGGCAATCAGGGATGCACGATAAATACCGGTTTGTAGAGAATATCTTCGAAGAACTCGACACTGCCGGAGAGTGGTATTTCGATAAAACTGATAAAACCCTATATCTATATCCAGAAAAGAGTGAAGATCTAAATAAAGCATTAGTAGTAGTTCCACAGTTAAAGTCACTTTTTGAATTCCGTGGCAGCGCATTAAAGCCGGTGAGGAATATCCGGATCGAAGGAATGGAACTAAGCCATACTTTAAGGACCTTCATGGAAACCAAAGAGCCTTTATTGCGTAGCGATTGGACAATTTATCGTGGTGGCGCCGTAGTGATGGAAGGTGCAGAGAATTGTGTGATCAGCAAATGTTTTTTTAATACTGTTGGTGGGAACGCCGTTTTTATGAGCAATTACAACAGGAATAATGTGGTTACGGGTTGCCATATTGCCAATGCAGGTGCCAGTGGTGTTTGCTTTGTTGGTGATCCCAAAGCTGTTCGTTCTCCGAGTTTTGAGTACGCACAGTTTGTCCCTTTAAAGGATATGGATCGCGAATCTGGCCCAAAAACGAATAACTATCCGGCCAATTGTACCGTAGAAAATACATTAATGCATGGGCTGGGTAGCGTTGAGAAACAAGTGGCAGGTGTAGAAATTTCTATGTCGATGGATATTAAGGTGAGTCACAATACGATTTATGATGTGCCCAGAGCAGGAATTAATATTTCTGAGGGTACCTGGGGTGGACACCTGATTGCTTATAATGATGTTTATGATACCGTATTGGAATCTGGCGACCATGGTGCTTTTAATTCCTGGGGAAGGGATCGTTTCTGGCATCCTGATAATGCATTGATGGGCGTTATTGCCAAAAACAATCCTAAGTTGATCACTGCAGATGTGATTAAGCCCATTGTAATCCACGATAACCGTTTCCGTTGCGATCATGGCTGGGATATCGACCTGGACGATGGTTCTGGTAACTACCATATTTACAATAATGTTTGTCTGAATGGTGGGTTAAAACTCAGAGAAGGTTTTTTTAGAACAGTTGAAAATAATGTGATCCTCAATAACTCTTTTCATCCTCATGTATGGTTTGAAAATAGTGGGGACATTTTTAGGCGCAATATTGTGATGCGTAATTATTATCCGATTCAGGTGAAAGATTGGGGTAAAGAAGTTGATTTTAACCTTTTCCCTGATAAAGAAGCCTTATCGCAAGCTCAAAAGGTAGGTACTGATGCTCATTCCTTATTTGGAAATCCTCAGTTTATCAATTCTGAAAAAGGAGATTATCGGGTGAAAGCCAGCTCTCCGGCATTAAAACTAGGCTTTAAGAATTTTGCAACTGATCAATTTGGGGTAACTAGTGCTGATTTGAAAGCATTGGTGCGGCCGGTAAAATTGCCTGTTATTGTTTCAGAAATGAAATCTGAAGGAGCGGAATACTATGAGTTTTTGGGTGCAAAAGTTAAAAATCTCAATACCCTTGGCGAGCGTTCTGCAACAGGTATGGCTACCGAAACAGGTGTGTTGGTGGTAGAGGTGCCAGAGAAAAGCGTATTGTATGGATTGTTAAAGGCTAACGACGTATTGTTGATGTGCAATGACAAAGAGATTAAAAACTGGAAGGATCTGGCTACAGTTCAATCAGGATTCCAATTGGTACAGCGGGTTCCGGTATCAATATTTAGAAACCAGAGCTTGAAGAAAATGGAAATTCCAGTAAAATAAAAGGTAACAATATGATTCGGTTTTAAGGATACCTGAATGGCTTTCTTTAAGTTTGGGTGTTTAACCAAGCACCCAAACCCGGATTCCGATGTCAGATTTTCGCTTAGAAGTATTCTATACCGTAGCCAAACGCCTCAGCTTTACAAAGGCCGCCGAGAGTTTATTCATTACCCAACCGGCAGTGACGAAACACATCCATGAACTGGAGCAGCAGTATAATAATAAGTTATTTGTGCGTAAAGGAAATCGGATTGAGTTAACAGCCGCGGGGGAATTGTTATTGCATCATGCTGAAGAGCTATTTGCCATTTATAGGAACATTGATTTTGAGATGAATGCCCTGGTGGATAAAAAAGAAGGCTTGTTGAATCTTGGTGCCAGTACTACTATTGCCCATTACATTGCCGCTCCGCTACTTGCAGGTTTCAGGAAGAAGTTCCCGGAAATTAGACTAAACCTGATCAATGGAAATACAGAGCAGATTGAAAAGGCTTTGATTGATAAAGAAATTGACCTGGGCATTGTAGAAGGTAAATCCAAAAATCAGGAAATCAGTTATACGGAGTTCATTAAGGATGAAATTGTTCTGGTTTGCGGGAAGGATCACCCCCTGGCAAAAAAAGACCTGCTGAATCCGGAAACCTTAAAAGATTATGCTTTCCTCCTGCGGGAACAGGGATCTGGAACAAGGGAAGTGATCAGCCATGCGCTAAAATCTGTAGGCTTAAAAATGTCCGATCTGAAATTGGAAATCCAGCTAGGTAGTACGGAGAGTATGAAGTCTTACCTCATGAACTCCTCTTGTCTGGCTTTTATTTCTATCCATGCCTTAACCAAAGAACTCCAAAACGGCAGCCTGAGCGTGATTGATGTGAATGGATTGAGCATTGAGCGCTATTTTTACTTTATCCACCTTCAAGGTAAGCTGGATGGTTTGTCTGAAGTATTCTTACGTCATGCACAGTTTGCTTATAACCTAAAGTAATATCGGATCAGATTTTTCAATTTGACCAGTAGTTCCATTCTTCTCAATTTTGTGTCAGAAACAAGGGTGATTATGGAACTTAATGAGCAAAAAAGGAAGATTATATTTTTAATAGCAGCATTGTTTTGTCTGTTGCCATTTATGTCAGCACCATTAGCTTTATTACTAGGGTTAATAATGGCGCAGCTAATGAAGCATCCTTATCCTGAACTCAATCACAAGGCAACCAATTGGCTGTTAAAAGTTTCTGTTGTCGGTCTAGGCTTTGGAATGAACGTATTTGCCGCCATGAAAGCCGGAAAGGAAGGTGTAATGTTTACTGTTGCTTCCATAGTTGGTGTGCTGATCCTAGGTTATATCCTGGGGAAAGTTTTCAAAATCGGAGATAAAACATCTTACCTGATTTCTGCCGGAACTGCCATTTGTGGTGGTAGTGCCATTGCCGCATTATCTCCGGTTATGAAAGCAGAAGAAAAAGATATCTCTGTTTCTCTAGGGATTGTTTTTGTCCTGAACTCTATAGCCCTGTTTCTTTTTCCTATGGTTGGACATGCACTAGGTTTAACACAAAGTCAATTTGGAATGTGGTGTGCCATCGCTATTCATGATACCAGCTCTGTAGTAGGAGCCGCCAGTAAATATGGTACGGAAGCCTTGCAAATTGCGACCACAGTGAAACTCGCCCGTGCTTTATGGATAGTCCCACTAGCATTTGGAACCGCTTTTCTCTTTAAAAGCGACCGCTGTAAGGTACAACTGCCTTATTTCATAGGCTTATTTATCCTGGCAATGTTGGCCAATACTTACTTGCCTTTTATGGCAGCCTTATCGCCTTACCTTGTGAGTATTGCTAAATCAGGCTTGACCCTTACACTTTTTCTAATCGGTTCTGGCTTGTCATTTAAAGTAGTTCGGGTAGTTGGTGTAAAGCCATTCCTGCAAGGGCTGATCCTCTGGCTGGCCATATCTGCTGCTTCGCTCTGGGCGATTATGACACTATGCTAAATCTCTTGTTTTTTTTAAATTAATATGAGGTAAGATCAGCTGTTTTGACGATTTTTGAAGACATACCTAAAGATATCATGACAAAACAATACTATACCCATCTTTACGAAAGAGACCTTCAAAGATTGATTACAGAGATAGAGGCCTATCCTCAGTCAGAACAAATGTGGTTAACTGCTGCCGGAATTAGTAATACCTCAGGCCACCTGGCACAGCACCTGATCGGAAATTTAAGAACCTTCGTATGTGCGCCAATGGGCGGATTCCCTTACGAACGCGACCGCGAAGCAGAATTTAAAGCGGTAAGGTTTACTGATGAGGAATTACTAAAAGAACTTTATGCTTTAAAAGCAGATGTAAAGACGAGTATTGAAAAGCTGGAAGACCTGGATGCGGCGTATCCGATACTGATCAAAGAGGTATATGAAGGCCAAACGAACGATTTCATGTTGTGTCATTTATTAGCGCATTTGGCCTACCATACCGGTCAGATCAATTACCACAGGCGATTGCTGACTAGCCCTGTTATTCCAGTTCAAAAATAGCCTGAATCTCTACAGAAGAATTCATAGGGAGAGAGGAAGCGCCAACAGTAGCCCTGGTGTGCATGCCATTCTCTCCTAATATTTCTACCAGCAAATTAGAAGCCTCGTTCATCAATACGGCATGTTTGGTATAACCGGCAGCAGTGTAAAAGAATCCGGTTAGCTGTACCGCTTGTTTCACGTTATCCAAATCACCACCAGCAGCTTGTTTTAATACTGCAAGGACGTTCAGTAAAGTCTGGCGCGTAGCTAACTTTGCTTGTTCTTCTGTTACTTCAGTACCCACCATTCCCGGGTGATCAACTTTTCCAGCATTTAAAGCAATCTGGTTAATGAATACTTGTTTCCCTGAAAGGCGGAAAGGCTTGTAGTTTCCAACAGGAGCTGGCGCATCAGGTAAAGTCAGGTTCAATGCTTTCAAACGGGCTTCAATTTTACTCATTTTTGGGGCTAGGGAAATGGCTTTGTCAGTTGCGATTGGCCTGCTGTCTTTGGTTAGTTGGTAACCTTTAGCAGCTTTAGCAAGTGCATAGCCTTGAAGCGTCGCAATATGTAATTCTCCTTCAGAAGGTCTGCTTACTGCTGTTGCACCGGCAACTGAACTTGCGCCAAAAACAGTGTTTCCCTGAGGGATGGTTTTATCAATTTCGGATGTTCCCATAATTCCGGTTGGCACGATGACCATACCATGGACTGCTAGCGTACTCCAAAAAGATAGAATTGCAGCCTCACGTCCTGCACCACTTCCTGCCGACATAAACACGGTGGAAGGAATGCCTTCTAATTTATGAGCCGTCCAGATACCTACAGACTGGTCTAGGAAATAACGCATATCTGCCGACATATTTCCAAAATGAACTGCTGATCCAAATGCAATACCATCATAATCAGGTAATTCGGAGATGTTGGCATAAGGAATATTACCAAATATTTGTTTATCCTCGTTAGCAAGGGCTTTAATCCTCGGTACTTGTTTTAGTACGGCAGTTGCGCCAGGAAATTTTTCTATACCAGCAGCAATGGCTTTTGCCATTTTATAGGTACCGCCGCTTTCTGTATTAAATAAGACCAGAATTTTCATAGCTGAAGGTTTTTGGTTCATTTTAGGCTGTGCTTTTAAGATCGCGCTGCTCAAGAGGCTCAACAATACTAATAGACCTGTTTTTACGCGGATTGAATTTATGAAATTCATTGAATATCGATTTAATGATGTAATAAGAGCCCAAAGGTCGGTAAACCTGCTTGTCTTTAAATGTCTATATTTGCCAATAACATGTCATTTTACGACACATGAATAAAGCAAGATTTTGTCATCTAACCGTTGATTCGGTTAAAAAGGAAGCCTATGTATGGCACGAAGCAGATTGGAAGTTTTCTGACGAATGGCATACCCACCAGATGGGGCAATTGATTTTTGTAGAAAAGGGCTTGCAATATCTCCATACTGCAGAAAGAACTTATTTATTGCCCAGCCAGCATTGCGCCTGGATTCCTCCAGGCTTGGCGCACCGGACTTCAAGTCCGATCAAACAGGTGTATCTCCGTTGCATATTTATGAGTAAAACCAGCGACCACCAGTTTTTTAAAGAACTGAATATCTTCCATACTTCCAAAGTCTTAAGGGAGATGATTTTGTTTACGGAACAATGGTCGAGACTGGAAGAAGAAGAGCCTCTGGAGCAAGATTTTATAAAGGCACTCGTAGGAATTTTACCACTCACTTTTAATACGGCATTGCCTTTAGTACTCCCTGTACCCAGAGATCTAAGAATTGCCAATATGGTTGATTACCTAACCGCATGTGTGGACAATGGCGGGACAGAGATTAATGAACTCAAAATTCCTGAAGTAGCGGCAAAATTTAACCTCTCTGCAAGAACTATGGAAAGACTATTTAAGCAGGATATTGGAATTACGGTGGCCGGATACCTTAAATTGTATAAAATGATCAAGGCGGTAGAGTTACTATCAACCTCAGGTGAAAATGTGAAAAGCGTATCCATGAAAGTCGGATATGATAGTGTTTCTACTTTTAGCAATACCTTTCAGCAGGTTTTGGGACTTCGTCCACAGGAGATGATGTTGCCTTAGGATACCAATTCAATGATGAAATTTTGTCCTTTTTTTAAAATTTAAGGCTCAGCAGAGTGATCTGTGAGCCTTTATAAAGAGGGGGGTATTAACGTATTGAAATGATAGCAACCGATCTTTTAGACTTTGGAAGGGTCGTAATGTAATCCCGGAGATAACCAGTATAAAAGAACCATTCTGGAGTACCTGTAATTGAATGGCGAGAATAGAAACACACCTACCAGAAGGATGGCAACATAGTACCATAGATTTTCATAGGTTAAAGGCAAGCCTAAAACATAAGCCGCAACGCTCATAGAAATCATTTGTGCCACATTCATCGCATAACTCACAAACATCGCTACATAGAAATATCCTGGTTCGCGTTCAAATTTTAAACCGCAATGTGGGCAAAATTCATTCATTTTTTGCACTTTGAAGCCGTAAGTAGCGCCTGTGAAAACATTACCTGTGCGACATCTTGGGCATTTAGAATGGGTGATGCCATACCATTGGGAAACATGCGGTGTATGATTTAATTGGTCTGTGCTGCTCATATCTGTGTGTTTTATTTATCTTGTTTTCTAAATTTATCTGGGGTTGAACCCACTTGTTTTTTAAAGAATTTTATGAAATAGGAGGGGTCGCTAAAAGCCAGTTTCTCTGAAATTTCCGCAATGGAAAGCTCCATATTGATCAACAAACGCTTGGCCTCTAAAATCACCCGATCCCGGATGAGCTGACCTGCAGAAATTCCCAAAAGATCATTGCATAATGCGTTTAAATGATTTGGAGTGATATATAACAGTTCTGCATATTGTTTAGGAAACCTCAATTCTATAAAATTAGTTTCAATTAATCGTTTAAAACTCTTCAGCAGGGTCTGGTTATAGGAATTCGTTTGTGGTTGTTGTTTTAAACTCAATCCCCTGGACACCTGAATAAAAATGTTCAGCATTAATAACTTTACTAAATCCGCATCAAATGGCCTTGGTTCTTTTCCCTCATGTAGGATCTCCTCAAAAAGAGATACCACTTTTGCCATAGTCAGCTCTGGTAATACCAGCACTGCATCACCGGAATGCTCATCAAAGAAACTGAAATTCTCCAGGTATAGTGGATTGTATAAAAATGACTTGAAGTAACTTTCAGAAAAATTGATGATATATCCTTCTACTTCCGATTCAAAAGCCCAGCTGTGTACTTGTCCGGGGGTCATGAAATAAATCATTCCTGGTAATACGGGGTAGTTTTTGAAATCTATCGTCTGATGGCCACTTCCTTTAGTGAAACAAACCATGTGATAAAAGGAATGACGGTGTGCCGAATGTAAGTGTAAGTACTGTTTTGAATAATGGCCAAACCTGCTGACAAGAATACCTGCATTTTTGTATTCTTCAAAAGTACTGATGTCATATACAGGGATGTCATTCTTCATATACAAAGATACTGCTTCCCCTTGATTTCCAAGAGGTACTAATTCTTCATAAAATGGTACTTTTTACTGATTGAGATTCTGAGGCTGAGCTTCGATTGCTCAAATTAGCCTTTTACTTCCAGCCCTTGTGGTGTTTTTGAATCACCAGTCGTTTTTTTAAAGACCCAATACTTTTGTAGGGTGTAATTGAAACCTAGAGAAACCAAAATGTCTACCATGATCCGGGTTATTTTATAATCCAAACGCAGCAAGTTGGTGAAAAGATAGGTTCCTGATGATTTTAAAAGGATGCTTCCGGCAACAACAAAAACAAATTTTATCAATTGCTTACCTACTGGAAGCTGATTGGCCTGGTTGGCATTGAAAGTCCAGTAACGGTTGATAGAAAAGTTTACGATGGCACCAATGATGCCACCAATAGCTATAGAAATGGTATAATGAATGTGCAGTAATTCGGTGCAGGCGATCATGATCAGGTAATCAAGAACACCGCCTGAGAAAGCGGAAACCTGCGCTTTTCCAAAAACGTATACAGATTTCTTAATGCTCATTAACGCGCCTTTTGTTGTTTTGCCTCACGCTCTGCATTGTCCCTGATGTCGCCCAGTTTTAATAGTTTTCTAGTGTCAATGAAGTTAATGATGAACAATACCAAACAGATACCTGTAGCAAAATATTCAATTAAATGACCAAAAATGACTTCTAAAATAATGATGATGGCAAGAATAATACGGATCTCTGTAGGACCTACTACACCTGCATCAATGCTATAGATATCTGTAATTTTATAACGCAGTTGCGAGATAATCATAGCCCAGCCATATAAAGCTACAAATATAAAGGCAATCAGTTCATACTCATTTCTGGCATAAACAAGATAGCCCAAGCCAATCAGAACTGTACTTACCCAGTCCATAATAATGTCTAATGAAAAACCGTACCATTTACGGGGAGTATTTCTATAATAAGCCATTCTCCCATCTAAGGAATCACCAAACCAATTTATTGCTAAACCAATTGGACCTAATAATAGGTACTCTCTACCAAGGTAAGTACCGAGAATAAAGCCTAAAAGTACAATCACAGAACCTGCAGTACCTATAAACGTTAGCATATCTGAACTGATAAACGTAGGAATACGCTTTACCAGCCAGGAGATTGTGCTTTGCTCTACACCGCTTAAAATATTGGTTCTTTTTCTATCCTGGAATATTCTTTTTAAAATACTGTTGTCGCCAGTTACTTGATGCGCCTCTTCTCTCAATTTATTTTCTTCCATTCAGGTTGTGTAATTATACTCTTGTTAGAATATGCTGCAAAAATATGGAATTGAAACTTCAATTGAAGGGAAAATTCGTTATTTCTTAGGTAGAATTAGCAATTGTATGACTGAACATCTAAAATAGATAATAATTTCAATAAAGACTATTGAATTAGTAGACTTTATTGTATCTTTGCTGGCAGTAAAAGTTCATACATTTATTTACTTATCCAGAAAGACTGAGGGAAAGGCCCTGTGATGTCTTAGCAACCTGTTAAATTAATAAGGTGCTAATTCCTGTCCGCCATTGGCGGAAGAGATAAGTTGTTAGAAAACTATGTTTTTGATTTTCTAGGAAACTCATCCAATGCCTTATTCTTGTAAACTGATTAAGTAGGTTATTTTTTAATCTATTAAACCAATTCGCATGAGAATTTATTTAGACAATGCCGCAACCACACCTTTAAACAGAGAAGTATTCCTGGCAATGGAACCATATTTCTTTGAAAACTTTGGAAATCCATCCTCATCACACCATCACGGGAGAGGGGCGAAAGTAGCCATCGCTCAAGCCCGGGGAATTATTGCCGACCTGCTCAATGCCAGTCCAGACAATATTGTATTTACCTCCGGTGGATCCGAGGCAGACAATACCGCCATCATTTCCGGTATTCGTAGTAATGAAATCAAATTGGCCATCACTTCTGCTTTTGAACACCATGCCGTACTACATACTTTACAGGCGCTGGAAAAAAAGGGAGAAATCCGAATTGCCTATCTTCAACATGATGCTCAGGGAAACCTTTCCCTGTCGCATTTAGAACAATTGTTGAGTAAGAATGAAAAAGCTTTTGTTTCAGTAATGCATGGGAACAATGAGATTGGAAACCTGAATGACCTCGGGGAAATTGGTCTCCTCTGTGAAAGATACGATGCTGTTTTTCACTCTGATACAGTCCAATCTATGGGGCAATATCGTTATGATACCCCTAAACTGAACGCTGATTTTTTGGTGGGTTCAGCACATAAGTTCCACGGACCGAAAGGTGTCGGGTTTTTATATAGAAACACCAGACAGACGCTTTATCCTTTAATTAATGGTGGCTCCCAGGAGCAAAAGCAACGGGCAGGTACAGAAAATGTAACCGGGATTGTTGGGTTAGCAAAAGCATTAGAACTAAGTTATAGAAACCGGGAAACCTGCCAGCAGCATCTGATCCGCTTAAAGGAGCGCTTGATTTTTAAGCTTAGAGACAGGATTACTGATGTTGCTTTCAATGGGAATTCTGCAAATACAGAATTGAGTTTAAATAGCGTATTGAGTGTCTCATTACCAGATCCAAATAACGGAATTGATCTTTTATCTTATCTCGATCAACATCAAATCTCAGTATCTGGAGGAAGTGCCTGTAATAGTCGGTCTGCTGCGGGTTCTCATGTACTCAGTGCCTTGGGGACCCCTTTTGGCAGGTCAACAGTTCGCTTCTCTTTTAGCCGCTACAATACAGAAGACGAGATTGATTATGCGGTTGAAAAGCTAGCTAGATGTTATACAAAAGTAACCACGCCTGATTATGAGGCTGCATATTCCAGTTAATATTGCCTTCAGTTCCTAAAATATTACTGCTAGAATTAAAGAAAATGAAATTTACCTGTTCGTTTTCTTTAATTCTATAACGGTAATTTCTGGCCAGATGCCCACTCTCCCTGAAAAACCAAGGAAGCCAAATCCTCTATTGATATTCAGGTATCTACCGTTAGCACTGGTGATTCCTGCCCAGTGTGCATAACGGTATTTTACAGGACTCCATTTGATGCCAAAAGCTTCTATACCAAATTGCATCCCATGTGTATGACCTGATAAGGTGAGTTGTATTTTTGATGGCCATTTTTTTACTTCCGCATCCCAGTGTGTGGGATCATGCGAAAGCAAAACTTTAAAATCTTCCGGATTTACATCCTGTAATGCCTTTTTAAGATTGCCACGCTCCCCAAAACCAATCCCCCAGTTTTCTACTCCAGCAAGGATAATGTGTTGCCCGTTTTTTTCAATACGTACATGCTCATCTAAAAGCAAGCGGTAACCCATTTCCGCATGGTATTTTTTTAGCATCTGTAGGTTGGCTTGTTTGGCTGATTCGCTTTCCCATTTAATATAATCCCCATAATCATGGTTTCCAAGAATTGAGAATTGTCCCTGAGGGGCTTTTACCTGCGAAAAATGGCCCATCCATGGTACAATTTCTTCCGCTTTATTGTTCACCAGATCTCCAGTGAAAACAAAAAGATCCGCATTTTGAGCTTTGATGAGGTCGATGCCTTTTTGTACCGCTTTTGCATTTTTAAAGCTGCCAGCATGTACATCTGAAATCTGGGCTATGCGGAAACCCTCAAACTGTGCTGGCAATTCATCAAAAAATAAAGTGTGTTTGATCACGCGGTAGGCGTACTTCCCTTTAATAATGCCGTATAAGAAAATAAAAATGGTGATAAGGAATAAAATCAGTCCAAATTCCACCCAGTAAACACTTCTTGGACCACCGGCAATTAACCGATAACCATCTCCAATCATTAAAATTAGAATGAAGATCAGCTCGCTGCTGATCAATACAAGAAAAGTATGTGTACTGATCTTGAAAAAGATGTCCATACCATTTTCGCGCATACGCTGGATCGCATAACCGAGCGAGGCTATGATGAAAATGATAAAACCCCAGAACACCGGACTTAACCAACTGCTATTGGTTAACGTTTCAATTCCTGATAGGACATACCAATTGATCAAAAAGATAAAACTAATGATGATGGCAAAAGGTAAAAGGTTGATTTTTCTTTTCATAGTTGACTTACCTTATAAATGTAGGTTTTCATGTGGGATTTTGTTTTGATCCCAATCAATTTGACATTTTCAGGATGATTCGGAAATAGCATATCGCACCGAAGATCGCGTATTAGGAATGAAAATATGGCTGTAAAAGCTTTCGTGTAATATCTTTATAATCAGATGAATATAGGTTTTTGTAATTAATTCCATAGGATTGGTAGTAAATTAATTCATTGAAAAACAGCTACTTATATATTTTTTACTGAAGGTATGTACTACTAATCCTATATACTTTATATATTTGTTTTATGAACCAAACAACTTACAACGGAAATCTGATGTTAATCCACTGCATGTGTGGTTAATGATTTCGGCTGTAAAGAGTAAAAATATTTAAAAGCTTCTTCAGTCTCCCCGACAGAAGAAGCTTTTTTCAAATAAGACCAAACGTACTATGCAAAGTTTTAGAACAGAGTTAGAAAATCCTGTTGTTGAAAAGGATATTATTGATCTTGAGAAAAAGATCAGAGCCTTTCGCGAAGGAAAAATCCATGAGGAGAAATTTAGAAGCCTACGCCTTGCCCGTGGTGTTTACGGACAAAGACAGCCTGGGGTACAAATGGTGCGCATTAAATTGCCTTTCGGAAAAGTAACCTTCAAACAACTATTACGCATCGCAGATGTATCTGATGAGTATGGAAGTGGAAACCTTCACTTAACCACCAGACAGGACATCCAGATTCACTATGTAAGTCTGGACAGAACTCCTCAATTGTGGGAGGAACTGGAACGCGATGATGTAACGATCCGTGAAGCTTGTGGAAATACGGTAAGAAACGTAACCTCATCGCCTGATTCAGGAATCAATCCAAACGAACTGTTTGATGTTTCACCTTATGCTCATGCATTTTTCACTTATTTTCTGCGCAATCCAATTTGCCAGGAGATGGGAAGAAAGATTAAATTCTCTTTCTCTTCCGATGAAAAAGATACGGCTTACAGCTATATCCATGACCTTGGTTTTATCCCAAAAATCAATGAAAATGGCGAACGTGGTTTTAAAGTGATGCTTGGTGGTGGATTAGGTGCGCAACCTTTTCTAGCTAGTTTGGTACATGATTTTCTTCCGGAAGATCAGATTATTCCTTATGCTGAATCAGTATTGAGGGTATTTGATCGTTACGGAGAACGTACAAATAGAAACAAAGCACGTCTTAAATATTTAGTGCAAAAATTAGGATTAGAAGAATTATTGAGATTAATCGATGAAGAAAGAATCGCCAATAAGTCAAAATCCTTTAAAATAGATAGAGATGCAGTTCTTTCTCCTGAGCCTCCTGCTTTACTGGAGTACCCGGAATTAGACGTGGTTAATACCTTAGACTACCAACATTGGCGTGCTACAAACGTTGTGGAGCAAAAGCAATCAGGTTTTTATGGCGTGTATGTTAAGGTGCCCGTAGGAGATATTAAAACTGATCGTGCCCGTAAATTGGTAGCAGGCATTAGTCCATATGTAGCAGATGAAATTCGCATTACCCAAAACCAGGGTTTACTCTTGAAATTTGTTAGAGCAGGTGCTTTACCAGCCTTGTATGTTGAATTAAAGGCATTAGATTTTGCTACCCCCGGATTCGACAGCATTGGTGACGTAACCACCTGCCCTGGAACAGATACCTGTAATCTTGGGATTTCTAACAGTATGTCACTTTCTGTGGCACTGGAAGAAGTGATCTACGAAGAGTTTCCAGAATTGATTTACGATAAAGACATCAAAATCAAAATCAGTGGATGTATGAATTCTTGTGGTCAGCATGGTTTGGCGCACATCGGATTCCATGGTAGTTCAGTGAAAGCAAATGGAAAAGTAGTACCGGCAGTACAAGTTATGTTGGGTGGTGGTACGGTAGGAGATGGCGCAGGTAGAGTTGCAGAAAGAGTGATTAAAGCACCTTCTAAGCGTGCAACAGGAGTACTAAGAACATTATTAAATGATTTCAGTGCCAACAGCAGTACCGAAGAGAGTTTCCATAGTTATTACGACAGACAAGGGAAAGATTATTTCTACCAGTTGTTAAAACCATTGGCCGACTTAACAACCCTTAAAGATGAAGAATATGTAGATTGGGGTCATGAAGAGATCTTCAATACTGCGATTGGAGTTGGAGAATGTGCAGGTGTGGTGATCGACTTAGTAGCTACTTTACTTTTAGAAGCAGAAGAAAAGTTGGGTTGGGCAAAGGCTTCTTTCGAAGCAGGAGCATGGTCTGATTCTATTTACCATACTTATGCGGTATTTGTGAACGCTGCAAAAGCATTGTTACTGGATAAAGCGGTAAACAGCAGTACACAAATCGGTGTGATCCGTGAGTTTGATACCCATTACGTGGAAACAGGAGAATTTGAGCTGAAAAGCACTTTTAATGAACTGGTACTACAAATCAATAAGCATGAGCCTACAGCCGAATTTGCTGCCGCTTACCTGGCTGATGTAACAGCGTTTTTTAATCAGATTAATGCAAAAAGAGAGGAGAAAATCTAATGAGTACTAAAAATATAAATAACAAAGAGCCAAAGATTACTTTGGTAGGTGCTGGCCCTGGTGATCCTGAATTGATTACCATGAGAGGTGCAAATGCATTGAAATCTGCAGATGTGGTTTTATATGATGCTTTGGTGAATGAAGGTGTGTTGGATTATGCCAATCCTGAGGCCATCAAGGTATATGTAGGAAAACGCTCAGGCGAACACTCTTACTCACAAGATGCTGTGAACAAGCTGATGATTGATTATGCCCTGAACTACGGTCACGTGGTACGTTTAAAAGGCGGTGATCCTTTTGTATTTGGAAGAGGTTATGAAGAATTGGATTTTGCTGCGGGTTATAGCATCCCGGTAACGGTAATTCCAGGCTTATCGAGTTCTATCTCTGTTCCTGGCTTACAACAAATTCCGGTTACACATAGAGGCTTAAGCGAAAGCTTCTGGGTGGTTACAGGAACTACTGCTTCTGGAAAGATTTCTAACGATTTGTATGAAGCAGCAAGATCTAAAGCTACTGTTGTGGTATTAATGGGCTTAGGGAAATTGAAAGAAATCGTAAAACTTTTCCAAAATGAGGGGAAAGGAAAATTACCTGTTGCAGCGATTCAAAGTGGTTCTACTCAAAATGAAAAACTGGCAATCGGTGTGGTAGATACGATCCTGGAAACTGTAGAAGAAAAAGGAATTGAAGCACCGGCACTATTGATTTTTGGTGAGGTTGTATCCTTACATCCTTCTTTTCAACCCATCAAGGAGTTTTTCAATGCACTTAAAGAAGAACTATAATTAATATGGAAGGCAACCAGTTATTTCCTGTCTTCATCAAATTGAATACCATTCGCACTGTGCTGATTGGTGCAGGTCCTGTTGGACTGGAAAAATTAGCAGCCATCTTGTCAAATAGTCCGGAAGCCCGCGTTAGGGTTATAGCAATTGATGTTTTACCGGAACTGAGAACACTGGCAGCGGCTTATCAGGGAGTGGAAATTATCCAAAGGGAATTTATTCCTGAGGACCTGGATGATGCGGATCTGGTGATAGCCGCCACAAATAATGCGGACTTAAACCAGCAGATCCGCGCCGAATCTGATCAGCGGAATTTATTAGTAAACTTTGCCGATAAGCCGGATCTGTGTAATTTTTACCTGGGTTCAATCGTGAAAAAAGGTGACTTGAAAATTGCGATATCAACCAATGGAAAGTCGCCAACAATTGCGAAACGCTTAAAAGAAGTACTGAATGATAGTCTGCCGGAAGAACTGAATGATACTTTAGGAAACATGGAGGCTTTAAGAAGCACTTTAAACGGTGATTTCGCAGCGAAAGTGAAAAGACTGAATGAGGTAACATCTATTTTGGTGACTGAAAAGAAGGTCGACAAAGTGAAAAAGAACTTCAAATGGCTGATCTGGACCTCAATTGTTCTTTCTTTTCTAGTAGTGATTACAGCATTCTGGCATAAAGAACCTGAATTTCAGGCCTACCTGACGCAATTGGATCCGCTATTTTACTGGTTCCTGATTGGTGGATTTGTGTTTGCAATGATTGATGGTGCAATAGGAATGTCGTATGGAGTTACCTCCACCTCATTTTCTCTGGCAATGGGCGTTCCCCCGGCCTCAGCGAGTATGGGTGTCCATTTATCAGAAATCCTGAGCAATGGTATTGCCGGTTGGATGCATTACCGTTTTGGAAATGTAAACTGGAAGTTGTTCCGGATGTTGTTATTACCGGGGATTGTAGGAGCGGTAGTGGGTGCTTACCTGCTGTCTTCTCTGGAACATTATAACCATTATACAAAGCCAATCATATCCTTGTATACCCTGATTCTGGGTGGGGTGATCCTGTCCAAAGCCTACAAGATCAACCGTAAGGTGAAAAATCCGAAAGGTAAAATCAAAAAGATCGGTCTTCTAGGCTTGTCCGGTGGTTTTATTGACGCTGTTGGTGGTGGTGGATGGGGATCAATTGTATTGTCGAGCTTAATTGCCGGTGGAAGAAATGCAAGGTTCTCTTTAGGAACGGTAAAAATTACCCGTTTCTTTATCGCTTTGATGAGTTCCCTGACCTTTATCACCATGTTAAATGGTGCCCATTGGGAGGCTGTAGCAGGTTTAGTAATTGGTAGTGCATTGGCATCGCCGATTGCAGCAAGGGTATCCAACAAGATCTCTGTGAAAACAATTATGGTATCGGTAGGCGTGTTGGTGGTATTGGTTAGCTTACGTAGCATCATCAACTTCGTCCTTAATGAATTTTAGTTATGAAAGAAGATTTAGCAGCAATAGCCGCACAAATAAAAGATAAAGATCCGGTAGAGGCACTACGATATTTCGCAGCTACCTACCCCGGAAAGATTGTGTTCTCTACCAGTTTCGGTTGGGAAGATCAGGTGATCACGCACATGATATTTTCAAATGATATTCCCATTGAAGTGTTTACCCTGGAAACAGGCAGGCTCTTCCCGGAAACCTATTACGTATGGAACAGAACTTTAGAAATTTATAAAAAGCCAATTCTGGCCTACCATCCACAAGCAGAAGCTTTGCAGGAAATGGTGAATGCCAAAGGACCAAACAGCTTTTATGAATCAGTAGAAAATAGAAAAGAATGTTGTCATATTCGTAAGTTAGAGCCTTTAAAAAGAGCAATTGCCGATAAAGATTGCTGGGTAACGGGCATCCGTTCCGAGCAATCGATAAACAGAACTGATATGACCAATCTGGAATGGGATGAGCAGAATAATCTGCTGAAATTTCACCCCATATTTTTCTGGTCGCTGGAAGAAGTAAAGGCTTACATAAAGGAACATAATATCGTATACAATACCCTGCACGATAAAGGCTTTCCGAGCATCGGATGTGCCCCTTGTACCAGAGCGGTACGCGAAGGGGAGGATTTCAGAGCCGGACGCTGGTGGTGGGAAGATCAATCAAAGAAAGAATGTGGTTTACATGCCACCAAGTAAAAGATAAGAAAATGAGTAAGTATAATTTAGATTATTTAGACGAACTGGAGGCCGAAGCGATTCACATCTTACGTGAAGTAGCAGGGCAATTTGAAAAGCCAGCATTGCTATTCTCCGGAGGAAAAGACTCTATTACCCTGGTGCGACTTGCTGAAAAGGCATTCCGACCAGGAAAGTTTCCTTTCCCTCTGGTACATATCGATACCGGACATAACTTCGAAGAAACAATTGCCTACCGCGATCAGATGGTAGAACGCCTTGGCGAAAAGCTGATCGTTGGCCATGTACAGGAATCTATCGATCAAGGGAAAGTAGTAGAGCAAACAGGGAAAAATGCAAGTAGAAATTCCCTGCAAACGATCACTTTACTGGATACGATTGCCAAACATGGTTTCGATGCCTGTATCGGTGGCGCACGTCGTGATGAAGAAAAGGCGAGAGCCAAAGAAAGAATCTTCTCCGTAAGGGATGAATTCGGACAATGGGATCCTAAGCGTCAGCGTCCGGAATTGTGGAACATCTATAACGGTAAAATCCATAAAGGTGAAAATGTTCGCGTTTTCCCAATCAGTAACTGGACTGAGCTTGACGTATGGAACTATATAAAAAGAGAAAATACTGATCTTCCTTCCATCTACTTCGCGCATCGCAGAGATGTGATTACCAGAAATGGTCAGCTGATGGCCGCATCGCCATTCCTGAACATGGATGCTGACGATATCGTAGAAAATAAAATGGTTCGTTTCCGTACCGTAGGTGATATGAGCTGCACCGCAGCCGTAGAATCGGAAGCCGATCAGATCGAAGACATCATCAGAGAAATCAGTGCATCAAAAATTAGTGAACGGGGAGCCCGCTTGGACGATAAGGTATCGGAAGCTGCGATGGAAGACCGTAAAAAAGGAGGGTATTTTTAATGAATTTATTGAAATTTTTTACAGCAGGAAGTGTAGACGACGGAAAGAGTACACTTATCGGAAGACTGCTTTACGATACAGATTCTATTTTAGCGGATCAACTGGAAGCCTTACAGCAATCCAACCGTAAAAATGACGATGGTACCATCGACCTTGCCATCTTAACAGACGGACTAAGAGCAGAAAGAGAACAAGGAATCACCATCGATGTGGCCTATAAATATTTCCAGACGGAAAAGCGTAAATTCATTATCGCCGATACTCCTGGTCATATTCAATACACCCGAAATATGGTTACAGGTGCCTCTACCGCCAAACTGGCCATCATCTTAATCGATGCCAGAAACGGGGTAGTAGAACAAACCATCAGACATTCCTACCTGGTTTCTTTATTAGGTATTGAGCATGTAGTAGTGGCCATTAATAAAATGGATATGGTGGATTATAGTGAAACAGTATTTAATGCAATCACAGAGAAGTATGCCTTACTGGCTGCCGAATTGGATCTGAAAGAAGTAACTTTTATTCCGGTAAGTGCATTAAAAGGGGATAACATCGTTCATGAATCTCAGCACATGATTTGGTATCAGGGACGTAGCCTTTTGCATTTCCTGGAAACGGTTGATGTAGAAGATAAACAAAGCTATAACCTGGCCAGAATGCCAGTACAATGGGTAGTGAGGCCTCAGACTGATGAACTTCATGATTACCGTGGTTATGCTGGTCGCGTGTTGAGTGGTTCTTTTAAACTGAATGATAAGGTTACGGTATTGCCTTCGGGAAGTAGCTCTGTAATTGATAGAATCGAAATATTTGACCTTAGACCGGAAGAGGTTCATGCCGGACAGTCGGTTACCCTTCACCTGAAAGACAATATTGACATTAGCAGAGGTGATGTTCTGGTAAATTCGGATCATTTACCGCAAAATGCTAAACTGATTGAAGCAGATGTTTGCTGGATGGATAGTCGTCCGCTTGATGAGAGTATTACCTATTTATTGCAACACAATAGCAAGGTTACAAAAGCGAAGATCAGTGAAATCATCTATAAAGTGGACATCAATACTTTAGAGAAGCAGAATGCAATTGACTTTAAGCTGAATGATATTGGCCGGATTTTAATTAAAACAGCTGATGAGTTGGCTTTTGATCTTTATACGGAGAATAAAGCGAATGGTGCAGCGATTTTGATCGACAGCAGAACGAATTTAACGGTTGCAGCGTTGATGTTTAGAGCGGTTGCTAACTAATTCATTTTCTGAACTAAAAAAAGAAGCATTACTAATAAAAGGTTGAAATCTTTTGCGCTGAAGGGCACAAAATTTTCTATACCTTTTCTTAGAACGCTTCTTTTTTTTTATTAATCCTGCCAACAACAGTACAAGACTTTCCTGATGCTTTTCCTCTAGCATCCAGTTCAGTTTCCCTCTTCACTAGCATTTTGTCTCAACTTTCCTTAGTCCATTCCCTTTAAGCATCCTGTTCAGCCTCCCTCTTCACTAGCATTTTGTCTTAACTTTCCTTAGTCCCTTCCCTTTAAGCATCCAGTTCAGCTTCCCTCTTCACTAGCATTTTGTTTCAGCCTCCCTCTTCACTAGAATTTTGTCTCAACTTTCCTTAGTCCCTTCCCTTTAAGCATCCTGTTCAGCCTCCCCCTCCACTAGCATTTTGTTTCAGCCTCCCTCTTCACTAGAATTTTGTCTCAACTTTCCTTTTTCCCTTCCCTTTAAGCATCCAGTTCAGCTTCCCTTTCCACAAGTATCTCCTGCCTTAATTTTGCTCCTGTTAAAAAATTATTGCTGTGGAGAGACCTAGAAAATTTTGCGCCCTTCAGCGCAAAAGATTTCAGGCTCGAACAGCAAAATTTTTTAAGTAAAATTATTTGCAGGAATAATTGCCTTTTCACCTTGTATTACCTATTTTAAGATACTTTTTAACCCCTTGAAAATTATGGAGATTATCCACCTGAGTGCAGAATGTTACCCTATTGCTAAAGTAGGTGGTTTAGGCGATGTAGTTGGCGCTTTGCCGAAATATCAGAACAAGCTTGGCCATGTTGCTAAAGTGGTAATGCCCGCCTATCAGACCAAATTTATGCAGGAAAATGAGTTTGAGGTGGTCTATGATGGATGGGGAAAGTTGGGCTTTCATGATTTTCCAGTCAGGATATTTAGGGAGTTAACCAATAAATTGGGCTTTGATTTATACCTCGTTCATATTTCCGGGTTAATGGACCGTCCAAATGTTTACGGTTATGACGATGATACAGAGCGTTTTTTAGCTTATCAGATTGCCGTATTGGATTGGATCACGCAATGGGAGCATAAGCCAGATGTCATTCACTGTCATGATCACCATACCGGATTAGTTCCTTTTATGATGGCATATGGGCATCAGTTTAAGAAGTTAAGTCATGTGCCTACGGTTCTTACCATTCATAATGCACAGTATCAGGGACAGTTTGGCTGGGATAAACTTCATTACCTACCGCCATTTGATTTATGGAAATCCGGGCAGTTAGACTGGAAAGGATCAATAAATCCATTGGCTGCGGCTATTAAGTGTGCATGGAGAGTAACGACAGTATCCCCGAGCTATTTGGAAGAAATCAGTTTTAAAGCCAATGGACTGGAAGACCTACTTGCTCAGGAACGCTCCAAATCAGTAGGTATTTTAAATGGAATAGACAATGAAGTATGGGATCCGCAGCAGGATCCTATGCTGGAAAAAAAATATACGGTACGTACGGTAGAAAATGGAAAGAAGGCTAATAAAGCAGCTTTATGTCGGGTGTTTAACTTGGACCCTGAAAAGCCACTCTTTACTTTTATAGGGCGCTTAGTAGGAGAAAAGGGGGCCGATCTCTTGCCGGAAATTTTTTATAATGCGTTATCAAAAGCAAATGGCGCAATTAATGTACTGGTATTAGGATCTGGTGATCCACAGGTAGAAGGTCGATTGATGCAACTCAAAGACGCTTTTACAGGGAATTATAATACGTATATTGGTTACAATGAACAGTTATCACACCAGATTTATGCTGGGGCCGACTTTTTGCTGATGCCAAGTAGAGTAGAGCCATGTGGACTGAATCAGATGTATGCCTTACGTTATGGAACTGTTCCTATTGTCCGTAGGATTGGAGGATTAAAAGATACGGTGGTAGATATAGGTGATGGAGGTTTTGGGATTTGTCACGATCAGACCAGTGTTTGGGACGTAGGACATGCGATTGGTAGAGCTTATGAACTGTATCAGAATCAGGAGCAACTGAAAGAAATCCGTAAGTATATGATGCAATTAGACCACTCATGGGATAGAGCGGCACAACAATATATTGATTTGTACCACATATAAACTGAATATTTATGACTGATAAAGTATTAGGCGTCATCCTCGGTGGTGGCCAGGGATCAAGGCTTTCCCCACTAACACAAACGCGATCCAAGCCTGCTGTTCCTATTGCGGGAAAATACAGATTGGTCGATATTCCTATTTCTAACTGTTTAAATTCAGGCATTCACCGAATGTTTGTACTCACGCAGTTTAATTCTGCATCGCTGAATAAGCACATTAAGAACACCTATCATTTCAGCCATTTTAGCGCTGCTTTTGTAGACATTCTGGCGGCCGAACAAACTCCTGATAATCCGACCTGGTTTCAGGGAACTGCCGATGCCGTTAGACAAGTGATGCACCATTTGCTGAACCATGAATTTGAATATGTACTCATCTTATCAGGTGACCAGTTGTATCAAATGGATTTCAATAAAATGGTGAATGCTCATATTGAAAGTGGAGTGCAAATTACTTTGGCGACGATTCCGGTAACAGCCAAAGAAGCGCCAGACTTTGGGATTTTGAAAGCCAATTCGGACAATATCATCACCTCATTTATTGAAAAACCAGCAGCAGAACTTTTGGACGAATGGACTTCTGATACTGGAGAAGAAATGCGTGCAGAAGGACGTGAACACCTGGCTTCTATGGGTATTTATATCTTTAACAGAGACCTATTGATAAAGATTTTCGCAGAGAATGCAGATGAAAAGGACTTTGGGAAAGAAATCATTCCGCGATTATTAACATCGAATCATGTGTTGAGCTATCAGTATGAAGGGTATTGGACTGATATCGGAAATATATCTTCTTTCTTTGAAGCAAATCTTGGCCTCACAGATGACCTGCCTAAATTCAATCTTTTTGATAGTAAGCATAGCATTTTTACCCGTGCAAGGATGCTGCCTCCCTCCAAGATATTGGGTACCACATTAGATAAAACCATTATTGCCGAAGGTTGTATTTTACATGCCAAATGTATCAAGCATTCTGTGATTGGTATTCGTGCCAGAATAGGTAAAGGCACCACGATAGACAGCTGTTATATTATGGGCAGTGATAAGTATCAGGTATTGGAAGATTTGGAAATGGACCTGGAGAATAAAAAGCCATGGATCGGAATCGGCGACAATTGTACCATTACCAATGCGATTCTGGATAAGAATTGTAGAATTGGTAATGATGTTCAGATTATCGGTGGGGCACACCTCCCAGATAGCGATCATTCCTTGTATACTGTTAAAGATGGTATTGTAGTGGTTAAAAAAGGAGCTGTGATTCCTGATGGTACCGTAATTTAAAATCATCAGTAAAAACACATTGACTTAATATAAAATGAAAAAGCTTTGTCAGGATAAATTGTCCTTACAAAGCTTTTTTTATGGAACTCGAAACACGGAGTTTTATTGATATCGGAAGATTAAAGAGAAGACGGTCTTTTCGAAAGGAATAGAGTTCACCTCCAGACTTCCATGGTGCATTTTCATTATATTTCTAGTGATGGTGAGACCGATACCAGAACCGTTCTTTCTAGTGGTAAAGAAAGGGACAAAGATCTTTTCAATTAATTCGCTATCAATTCCTTTTCCGTTGTCACTTACTTCCAGGTAAAGCTTATTCTGGTCTAAGCGGTAATTGATTTCTATGACCGGATGTTCCACTCCATCCAGTGCATATATACTATTCGTAACCAGGTTGATCAATGCCTGCTCCACTAATTTTAAATCTATTTGAATGGTGATCTTGGAAGAAGTTTGCTCTACTTTAAGCATGATGTTTCTGCCGTTGGCAAATGGCTGCATCAATACTTTTATGTGTTGTAAGATTTCCCCGATGGTATGGTACTCCAAATCTGGAGTGGGTAACTCTGCAATCAGACGATAATCCTTTACAAAGTCTAACAGGCCTTCAGATCTTCTTTTGATTGTTTTTATAGCTGGTTTTAAATCCTCTAGGTCTTCATGGTTCAAGGATTCTTTATCAGCGATCATGCTGTTTACAGTATCAGATAATGAACTGATCGGGGTAATAGAATTCAGGATTTCATGAGAAATCACACCGATCAAGCGGTTCCATGCTTCCGATTCCTTTTGCTCAATCTCGTCTTTGATATTCTGGAAAGAAATGATGGTGTAATCTGTCAGGTAAAGGTTCAAAGGGATTACTTCTGTGGAAAGCTGGATCAGTTTATCCTGGATTTTTAATTCCATAAAGCGTTTTCCTCCCTTACCGATATTCTCAATTTCTTTAGCAAACTGCGGACTGTGCTGCGCCAATCGATGCCAGTATTTATAGGAGGGAATACCTAGTAAGCTAGTCGCAGCCTGGTTGAAGAACACAATTTCTGCCTGTCTGGCATCCTGCTCATTGTCTTTGACCACAATCACACCTACCGGCACTTGTTCTAATATGGTTTTGATCAGCTGAAACATGGAATCTTTTTCCAGTTGCATATCTTTTTGCGTCTGGATGATGTCGTTGAACGATTCGTAAAGCTCCGGGAAACTTCCTTTTGTGGCTTTATTTCTGAAGTTTAAAGTGCTGTCACGGGTTTTTACGGCAAGGATAAAGCGTTTGATGTCTTCCCTGATTTGGTTGATATAGAAATACAGGTTCATTACCGCAGTGATCAAAAGAATAGTCAGACCGGAAATCGTAAACCAAAGTTCTGTGTTTTTTATCAAATGAAACAACAGAATAGCCATTACATTGATTAAAACCAATCGGTAGAGCAGGCGGAAGGTAAATCGGTTATAAAAGGTCATAGGTCAAACTTTTCTATGCGTCGATAAAGTGCGGCACGGGTGAGGCCCAATTCCAGTGCAGCTCTGGAGATATTTCCCTTATGTTTATCGATCGCTTTTTGAACCATCAATTTCTCCATTTCCTCTAATCCCATTTCAGGCTGGATCTGGGTACTGCCACCAAATTTCTGCGGACTCAGCTGTAAATCATGTGTAGAAATCTCCATTCCATCCGCCATAATTACTGCACGCTCAACCACGTGTTGTAACTCCCGTACATTTCCCGGCCAGTGATAGCCGAGTAACATGCTTTCTGCTTTTGGCTCAAATTTGTACAGGTTTTTATGGTATTTAGTGCTGAAACTATGTAGGAAATGATTTGCCAACAGCGTGATGTCTTCGCCACGTTGCGCCAATCCGGGTAATAACAATTCCACGGTATTGATGCGGAAGAGTAAATCCTGTCGGAAAGTCCCCTTGGCCACCATTTCATTTAAAGGCATATTGGTGGCGGTAATCAACCTTACATTTACCTTTCTTTCTTTACTTTCTCCAAGCCTGGTAACCGTTCTGTTTTGTAGTACGCTCAATAGTTTTGCTTGCAATGGCTGAGACAAATTCCCGATCTCATCAAGAAATATCGTTCCCCCTTCGGCAAGCTCAAATCTGCCGGGCTTATCTTCTTTTGCATCTGTAAAAGCACCTTTTGCATAGCCAAATAGCTCACTTTCAAAAAGATTCTCATTCAGAGAGCCAAGGTCAACGTGCATGAAGATCGCGTTTTTCCTTAACGAATGCTTATGAAGTTCGTAGGCAAATACCTGTTTCCCCGTTCCATTTTCGCCCAAAATCAGCACGTTGGCATCAGTTGGTGCAACCTTTATTAAGGTGTTTTGTAAATGTTTGATCGGTGCAGAATTTCCTACGATATGTTCAAATTGCCTGGCCTGGTCTTTTTGCAAAGAAGAGTGAATTTTTTCCAGTTTCTTTACTTTCTTATTAGACTGTCTTAATCTTGAAGCAGAAGAAAGTGTAGCAAACAGTTTTTCATTTTCCCATGGTTTAAGGATGAAATCTGTCGCGCCTTTCTTGATGGCCTGTACGGCTAACTCCACATTTCCATAAGCAGTCATCAGGATCACCACATAATCTTTATCTATGGATAAGATATGCTCGAGCCAGTATAACCCTTCACGGCCATCACTAGCACCTTTTTGATAGTTCATATCCAGTAAAATCAAGTCTACTTCATTATGACTCAGCAATACATTGATTTCTTTTGGTGATTTACAGGTGATCACCTGACTGAAATGTTGCTTTAGAAACAATCGGGCACTTAGTAAGATGTCGTCATCATCATCAATTACTAAAACATTGGCATCTATCATTATGGTATGAATTTAAGCTTTTCTATATTCTCTGGCCCGCCATGGGAATCTATAGATTCCTTTCCTACCTCATTACGAACAAAAATAAAAGAAACTGTTCGATGCTGTACAGCTACTGTCCGATTATGAACGCTTTTTAATACTAGTTTGACTTAATTGCCTGATAATTAGTGTGATAAAAGTGTTTAATGGGATTGGCACAGCCTTGGCTTATGGCTCAGCAATAAGCGCAATACAAAAATGGATAAGATCATACAGAAAAAACGATTCAATAAAAAAACGATACTAACTATTGTAGGGGCAGTTGTTTTGGTAAGCCTGGTAGCTTACGGATATAGCTTGTCGCTAAACAAGGTGTACAAAGCGGATGCAGAAAAGCTAACGATCAACCAGGTGTCTTTCGGTGATTTCGAAGATGTGGTTTTATTGAATGCCAGTGTGGTTCCTTTGACCTCTGTAATTGTGAGTTCGCCAGAAGGTGGAACTGTTGCAGAGATCTATACAGAAAATGGAGCATCGGTTGTAAAAGGAACTCCTTTGTTGAGAATCGCCAATCCAAATGCTTTATCGAATTATACCGCCAGCGAAACCAGCATCACTGAACAGATCAATCAATTGAGAAAGCTGAGATTAGATCTGGAGCAAAACCAACGTGTAATGGGGCAGGATATGATGGATATTGAAAACAGTTTGAGAACTGCAACCCGTAAATACAAAATAGATAGCGCCTTATTCAAGAAGAGTGTGATCACAAGAGAAGAATTCAATACCTCTAGTCAGGATTATGAATATTTTCAGGGCAGAAGAGGGATTTTAAGACAAGCCATCAAACAGGAAAATCAGGGTAGGGTGATGCAATTGAAACAAATTGATATCTCTATTGGCAGAATGAATGAAAGTCTGGAGACCATCCGACAAAATATAGAAAATATGACTATTAAGGCACCTGTGGCTGGTCGTCTCTCCTCTTACGATCCGGTCATAGGTAAGTCTTATAGTCCTAATGAAATGCTGGGTAAAATTGATGTGTTGCAAGGGTATAAACTTCAAGCCAGTGTAGACGAATATTATGTGAACAGGGTGAAAGAAGGACAAACTGCTAATGTAGAATTCAATGGAAATACTTATAAATTGCTGGTCAGAAAAGTAATTCCTGAAGTTACTGCCGGGCAGTTTCAGGTGGAACTGGTCTTTGATGGCAAATCACCGGAAGACTTAAGAAGAGGTTTGTCGATGCAAGTGAAATTAACGCTATCTGATAATAGTAAGTCGCTCCTGATTGCACAGGGACAGTTTTTCCAAAGCACCGGCGGTACCTGGGTATTCGTTTTAAAAGACGGTAAAGCCAGCAAGAGAAATGTGAAAATCGGTCGTAAAAACCATAAATACTATGAAGTATTGGAAGGATTACAAAAAGGTGAAGAGGTGATTACTTCTTCATACGACCAGTTCAATCAGTACGATATTGTAGAAGTAAGTAAATAACCTGAAAAAATATAGCCATGATAAAAATTGAAAACCTGGAGAAAGTCTATAAAACTGAAGAAATTGAAACCACTGCTTTAAATGGAATCAACCTACATGTTAAAGAAGGAGAATTTGTATCCATTATGGGACCATCAGGATGTGGTAAATCTACCCTCTTAAATGTGATGGGTTTATTGGATAAACCTGAAAGTGGAAGCTACAAATTCATAGATACAGAATTGTTGAAACTAAACGATAAAGAGCGCTCTAATTTCAGGAAACGCAACATGGGTTTTGTGTTTCAGAACTTTAACCTGATTGATGAACTGACCGTTTTCGAAAACATTGAACTGCCATTAATTTATAACAAAGTAGCAGCAGCAGAGCGCAAGCGCTTGGTTAATGAGATCATCGAAAGGATGAATATTGTAAACAGGAGTGGGCACTTTCCGCAGCAACTTTCCGGTGGACAACAACAAAGAGTAGCAGTTGCCAGAGCTTTAGTTACCAAACCTAAATTGGTGCTTGCCGATGAGCCTACTGGTAACCTGGACAGTTCTCATGGTAATGAAGTGATGGAATTGTTATGCGAGCTAAATGAAACAGGAACCACCATTGTGATGGTAACTCACTCCTCACATGATGCCAGTTTCTCTAACCGCATCATCAATTTAAAAGATGGACATGTGATCTCTGAGAAGATTAACAAGACCCGTACAGAAGAATTAATTTAACACAATAGCTCCAGGAAGATGTTCAAACTAAACCTTAAAATCGCAATACGAAACCTTTGGAAAAACAAAGCTTATACCCTGATCAATGTAGGTGGCCTTGCCATTGGTCTGGCCAGTTGTATGCTGTTGTTGTTGTATGTAGCTTACGAATGGAGTTACGATAAATATACTGAAGGTAACGATCGTACTTATGTGGTGTATAGCCATGTAAAGAACGCCGATGATCTGGTGAGTTATGCCTGGACCTCTGCAATTATGGCACCGTACCTGACCAGCACAATGCCAGAAGTCGCTTATGCTTCCCATTCTACTTACCCTCAGGAACTTTTGATTACCAATCTGGATAAATCTTTCAAGAAGCCCGGTGTATTTGCTGATCCCGCCTTCCTTAAAATCTTTCCTTATAAAATGATTAAAGGAAATAAAGATCAGGTATTGAAATCTCCGAATGGGATCATTCTTACCGAAAAGTTCGCTAAGATTCTGTTTGGGAACGAAGATCCAATCCATAAAACAGTTAAACTAAGTGGTAAAGAGTTACTAACTGTAGAAGGAGTTATGGAAGATGTACCACATAACAGCAGTATTCAGTTTGATTACCTGGTATCATGGGGAATGTATGAGCAAACAAATCCTTGGGTTAAAAGAGCAGGTTGGGGAAATGGTCACTGCTTAACGGTACTTCAATTGCGGGACAATAGTTCTTTTGAAAAGATTAATGCATTGTTCAGTGGTATTTTCAAAAGAAATCAGAAAGGCAATGATAATACTGGTTCCATACACCCGATTTCAAAATGGCATTTATATGATCAATTTGAAAATGGGAAATCTGTTGGTGGTAAGATAGATACGCTTAAGATTTTCTTTATCCTCGCTTTTTGTATTTTATTGATTGCCTGTATCAATTTCATGAACCTTTCTACTGCAAGATCAGAAAAGAGAGCAAAAGAAGTTGGCGTGAGAAAGGCTATTGGTGCCGCAAGAAAATCACTGATTGGACAGTTTATGCTGGAGTCTATGTTACTTGCTTTTTTTGCGATGATCGTCGCTTTTATCCTCATCGAAATTAGCCTTCCTTATTTTAATGGATTGTTAAATACAACGCTGACTATCAATTATATCGATTGGAAATTCTGGTCTGTATTGCTGGGACTAACGCTGTTTACCGGTTTTATTGCCGGCAGTTATCCAGCATTTTATCTATCTTCTTTTGAACCGATAAAAGTATTAAAGGGGTTCAGCAGGGTGGGAGGCGCCTCCTTATCTATAAGAAAAGTATTGGTGGTCTTCCAGTTTGTCTTTGCTTCCAGTCTGATCATTTGTACCGCAGTAATTTATCAACAGCTTACTTTTATCAAAAACAAACCTATTGGCTATGATAAAAATGGATTGGTAGAAATTCCTATTGAAGGTGTATTGGGAGAGGCCTCAAAAGTAATCTTGCTTCGCGATAAATTGCTGAAATCAGGTGCAGTAAGTCATGTGAGTACTTTTAGTCGAAGCCTGAGTCAGGGTGGTAACAATACGATCGATGTGAGTTGGCCAACGAAAAACCCAGAGGAAAAAATCATGTTCAATATCAGGTATGCTTATTATGATTTTGCCGCTACACTTGGTTCAGATTTACTGATGGGCAGAGATTTTTCGCCCCGTTTCAATGATTCTACGAATGTAGTGATCAATGAGGCTGCGGTTAAAGCGATGGGGCTCACAAAACCGATTGGGTCGTTGATTAATTTTGGTGATGATCAATTGACAGTAATTGGTGTAATGAAAGACTTTGTAATGGACAATCCTTACCAAAGTGCCGCACCTATGCTGATCAGGAATGAGCAGGTTGGGGATGGAGTGATGGCCATGCGTTTAAATCCTGCGCAAAATATCAGTTCTTCTATGGAGGAAATGAGAGCCATCATAAAGGAGATCAATCCTGATTATCCAGCTGAAATTACTTTTCTGAGCGACAGTATGGAAGCGAAGTTCAATAATGAAAAACAACTGGGTACCCTGGCCAATTGGTTTGGTGGTTTCGCCGTCTTTATTTCTTGTCTTGGACTATTGGGACTGACGCTATTCATGGCCGAACAACGCAAAAAAGAAATCAGTATCAGAAAAGTATTGGGGGCAAATACGCTTCATATCCTCACTTTGCTCAACAAAGACTTTATTAAACTGGTCATCATTGCCAATTTAATTGCCTTTCCTATCGCTTACATTGTCATAAATAAATGGCTTTCTAAATATGAATTCCGGGTGGGTATTTCCTTAATTCCCTTTGCCATTGCCATTGTTTTATCCCTGCTGATCGCCTTGTTTACAGTCTCCATACAATCGATGAAGGTGGCGAAAGCAAATCCTGTTGATGCCCTTAAATACGAATAAACTATGTTCAGACTCAATCTAAAAATCGCCTTTCGTAACCTTTGGAAAAATAAGGTTTATACTGCCATAAACATAGGCGGATTGGCAATTGCATTGGCTGCTTTTATTTTAGTCGCCATTTATGTGCGCTTTGAAACCAGCTTTGACCATAATATTCCTAACTATAAACAGATCTATCAGGTAGGAAGAATATTACCTGACAGAAAAACGACTTATACTTCTTTATCCATGGCTAAAGCGATGAAGGAAGCCATTCCGGAGATTGAAAGTGTGGGTAGAAGCAGGAAAACTGATTTTGAATTTGCATTCAGTACTCCTGATGGCCGTGTATATGGAAAAAATGTGCTTTCTATAGATTATAGCTTAGCTAAAATGTTTCATATTGAACCAGAAGGAGGGCTGATTAAGCCAATAGGAGATGCCCTTAATGTGTATATGCCGAAAGAATTTATTTCGACCATGTTCCCAAAGAAAACACCTGCGTTCCCTGCGAGGGTGAGCATTGGCCCATTAAATGCAGCCCAATCTGGTGATGTTACAGGAATCATCAACCACAACTCTGCACATTCAAATCTGACTTTTGATGCTTTAATCATTACTGCGGATGTTGGGAAAGATCAGGATCCTACTGCCTATAATTATGCTACTTATATTGCGGTTAAACAAGGTACTGATCTTGATCTGCTACAGAAAAAGGTGGATGCTGTTTTCAAAGAAGAAATGAAAAAAGAGAAGTTGGCAGCCAATCTTGAAAGCGGGACTGCCGATGTCAAGGCTACTGATAAATCTGGTATCTTTTTAGATCCTTTGGATAACCTACATTTAAGACCTGTTGCCGGGAACAATACCAATTATAAAATTGTGATGGCATTGTCGGTACTTACCATATTGGTTATGGTGATAGCCTGCATCAATTTCACCAACCTAACGATTGCGCAAACAAATAAGAGAGCGAAAGAAGTAGGCGTGAAAAAGGTGTTGGGGGCTTATCGCATCAATTTGATGTTCCAGTTTCTGATGGAAATATTTATGCAGTGTCTGCTGGCATTGGTTATCGCGATGGTGCTTGCCGAATTGTTTTTGCCATTATTTAATGATGTCTTTAGTGTTTCATTTTCAATATGGAAAGACAACTATGAGCTGGCCTGGCAACTCCCATTGGTATTGTTGATCATTACCTTAATTTCCGGTATTTATCCTGCATTAATCTTGTCAGGGTTTAAACCGGTATCGGTATTAAAGGGGAATCTTCAAACGAGCTATAAGACGTTATGGTTGAGAAATGCGCTATTGGTGACTCAGTTTGCTATTGCCATTATTTTCATGACCGGATTACTGATTGTGAGTAGTCAGCTGAAATATATGCGCACAGAAGATACTGGTTTCAAATCCGGACAGGTGGTCTACATCAAAAGTATGGTCTGGTTTGATCGAAACTATTTTGAAAATATGAAAGCCCGGGTCATGGAAATCCCCGGTGTTAATTCTTTTACAGTGGCTTCCGACGTTCCTGATGGTTCCCGTCCAGGAAGAGTTAGTTACACTATGGAGGGTAAGGAATTGGGAATGGACATTATTCATGTAGATTTCGACTATTTTGAAACCCTTGGATTGAAACTCAAAGACGGTCGGTTTTTCTCGAAAACTTATCCTGCAGATGCAGAAAATGGAATTGTGTTAAACGAAGCTGCGGTGGCGGCCTATGGTCTTACACATCCCGTAGGAAAGACGATTCGTGGTTGTGATATGGATTATCGCATTGTCGGGGTCATCCAGAATGCCAAAATGCAAGGCTTTGAATCGGCGGTGGAACCCACAGTTTATACGGTTAAAAGTGAATGTGCTAACGGTAAAATGAAGTTGATGGTCAATATTGATGCTGACCGTATGGCAGGAGTTTTGGCGGCGTTAAAATCAGGCTGGAAGGATATGAATAAAATGGACAGCGACGACTTCAGATATGAATTTGTAGATGAATTGTACGGGCGGTTGTTTAAGAAACAAGAGCAGTTACAGGCCGTTTTTTATGGTGCTGCGATGCTCACGATTTTCATCGCTACACTCGGTCTTTTCGCATTTTCAGCCTTTACTGTGAGTGCCAGGATGAAAGAGATTTCGATCAGAAAGGTATTGGGAGCTACGGATTTTAGTATCCTCAGTTTGCTGAATACTTTCTTTGTTCGGATTGTGTTGGTAGCTAACCTCATCGGTTGGCCTATTGCTTATATCGCCGCACAAAGATGGCTGGAAACTTTCGCCTTTAGAATTGATATGCCAGTGTTGCCATTTATTGTGGTCGGTTTGATCAGCATCCTGCTGACCTTACTTACGGTTAGTTTTCAGTCAAGAAAAGCAGTGAAAGCCAACCCTGTTGACGCTTTAAAATACGAATAATAAAAATCTCAGTTATGTTTAGACTTAACCTTAAAATCGCCCTGCGCAACCTTTGGAAGTACAAAGGCTATACTGCAATTAATGTGGTTGGATTGGCAATAGGATTGGCAAGTTGTCTTTTGATCTTTCTTTTTTTAAGATTTCAGACCAGTTTCGACAATAGTTATGCTCAACAAGACCGGATTTTTAGGGTGGTTTCATCCTGGACCTATCCTGATGGAGAATTCTATTCGAATGGCGTCCCTGTTCCTTTGGCACCAGCTTTACGAAATGACTTTTCACAATTAGATAAGGTAGCTGCAGTGCGCAGTACCAATGGGGTGATTTTTGTAAAAGGAATTCCAGGAAATATGGATGTCAAACGAAAAGAACAGGTCTTTTACGTGGAACCACAATTCTTTGATATCTTCAATATTGAATGGTTGAGCGGGCAACCCGCTACTGCTTTATCTGCTCCAGGAATGATGGCAATGTCTGAAAAGACGGCGACAAAATATTTCGGTTCCTGGCAAAATGCCATTGGAAAAAGTGTCAGCTTCAATAAAAAGATCGATTATAAGATCACTGGAGTTTATAAAGATTTTCCTCAAAATAGCGATTTCCCTTTTCAGCTGGTGGCATCCTATGCATCCTATGCAGACAAAGATTCAAAAGCCTGGGGACATGTCACGAACCGATCAGAGTGTTTTGTGTTATTAAAATCCGGCCTAAAGCCACATGATCTCGAGCAACCTCTGCAAAAGTTCATGGATAAATATTATACAGGGAATGGGCCTGGAAAGGAACACCATATTTTTCAACCCATGACTGAAGTTCACCACGATGAGCGTTTTGGAAATTTTAGATTTTCTACCATTTCTTATAAAGAATTAGCTGGTTTAGGGGTGATTGGTGTTTTTCTATTGATCACAGCCTGTATCAATTTTATTAACCTGGCTACTGCACAGGCAATCAGCAGATCTAAAGAAGTTGGTGTACGGAAAGTAATGGGCAGCAGACGCAGTCAGTTGGTTTGGCAGTTTCTAAGTGAGACTACTTTGATCACCGTTATTGCCTTGTTATTGGCTTGCATAATGACAGAACTGGCCATTCCGGGGATGGAAGGTTTGATGGATAACCAGGTTTCTTTTCATCTTTTCTCAGAGCCCGCCATATTTATTTTTATGCTGCTATTGGTGGTGCTGGTGAGCTTTCTTGCTGGTCTTTATCCGGCTTTTGTGATTTCTGGATTTAGTCCGGCATTGGCCATTAAAAATAAGATCAGCGCAGCAAATGCAGGAGGGTTAGGATTAAGGAAAACATTGGTGGTGCTACAATTTGCCATCACTGCGATATTGATCATCGCCACATTGGTGGTGGTCAGACAAATGGAGTTTGTGAGGACAAAATCTTTGGGTTTTGATCATCAGTCTGTTGCGGTGGTTGATGTGCCCTCTGATAGCTTAAACCTGGCTAAGTTGAATGGTTTTAGAGAAAGAATAATGCAAATACCCGGGATTAAGGAGAGTAGCTATTTCAGTGCAGCACCATTGTCGAATGGTAACAATGAAATCAATTTTTCTTTTGATCATCGTGGGAAAGATGAAGAGTTTCAATTGAATGTCAAGGACGCAGATGAACATTACCTGAAAACCTTCAACCTGACACTACTGGCCGGACGCGGCTTGTCAAAAAGTGATACGATCAAGGAGTTTATGGTCAATGAAAAATTATTGAAAATGTTAAACGTGCTGCGCCCGGAGGATGCAATAGGAAAAAGATTATCTGTTTATGGGATTGAGGCACCTATTGTTGGGGTCATAAAAGATTTCAATAACAAGTCGCTCAAAGAAGCAATTTCTCCAGTAGCCATTTTCAGCAACTTCGATAAATATAATGCGCTTGCCTTAAAAGTTGATCCTGCAGAGTTGAATAAGACCATGCGCGAGGTAGAACAATTGTGGAATGCCACATTTCCTGATCGGGTATATGATGTAGAATTTATGGACCATAGCATAGAAAACTTTTACCGCACAGAAAAGGTGATGGGGGTACTTTTTAAAGTTTTTGCCGGGGTAATCATTTTCATCTCCTTTATTGGTTTGTTTGGATTGGTTTCATTCATTGCTACCCAAAAAACCAGAGAAATAGCCATCCGAAAAGTATTGGGCGCCTCTACGATGGAACTGGTAAAAATGTTAAACCGTTCTTTTTTGTATATGGTACTCATCGCAAATCTGGTAGCCTGGCCACTGGCATATATTCTAGCCTCTAAATGGTTGGATGGATTTGCCTACAGAACGGCGCTGAGCGTATGGCCTTTTATTCTGGCAATGCTGCTTTCAGTACTGATTACCCTGATTACTGTAACCTTACGATCACTAAAAGCAGCGCGGACAAATCCAATAGACGCGTTAAAATATGAATAACAAGAAATTTAAAACCAAAAGAATATCATGATCACACTTAAAAATATAGAGAAGTACTACGCAAATAAAGGAGTTAAAAGTTACATCCTTCGTCATGTGAGTACAGAGATCAAACAAGGAGAGTTTGTTTCCATAATGGGGCCCTCCGGTGCAGGGAAGTCCACTTTACTCAATATCCTGGGGATGTTGGAAGAGCCTACTTATGGGGAATACGAGTTCATGGGGGAAGATGTACTTTCTCTCAATGAGCGAAAACGAATTGAACTTTACAGAAACCATATCGGCTTTGTATTTCAGGCGTATCATTTGATTGATGAGATGACCGTAGCAGAAAATATTGAAGCCCCATTGTTGTACAAAAAGGTTAGTGGAGCAGAGCGTAAAAGTAGGGTAGCTGATGTATTGGATCGTTTCAATATGGTGGCTAAAAAAGACTTATTTCCGAACCAGCTTTCAGGAGGTCAGCAACAATTGGTGGGAATTGCGAGAGCCTTAGTGGCACAGCCTTCAATTATTTTGGCAGATGAACCTACCGGAAATCTACAGTCCGCACAAGCACTTCAAATTATGGATCTGTTTAAGAAACTAAATGAAGAAGAGGGGATTACGATTATTCAGGTCACACATTCGGAAGTTAATGCGGCATATGGTAGTCGGATTCTGCATCTCTTAGATGGGGTAATTAAAGAAGATATTGCAGTTGAGCAAGGTGTTTAACCATTGTCAAATTCCCTTACTGAGTAAATCAAATGAACTCCAGATTAGCGTAAATGCGACTGGTTTTACCATTAATTCATACCGCAGATGTTTAAATTGAACTTTAAAATTGCCCTTAGGAATTTATTGAGAAACAAAACGGCATCGCTGATCAACATCAGTGGTCTGGCCATAGGTCTTGCCGCATGTTTGATGTTGTTATTGTATGTGGCCTATGAGTGGAATTATGACCGGGGTTATAAGAATAACATCTACCAGGTAATGGTAAACTTCGCTGATGAAAACAAGCAGGTGACAGCTACCGGCGATCAGGCACCAAATGTCCTGGCAAAAACTTTAAAACAAGAGCTACCGGAAATTGATCATATTGCCAGGGTTTTATGGCCTGTAAAACGCCTCCTGGCAAATGGAGAAAACACTTTTAAAGTAGAAGGTAGGTATGCCGATGCTGAAATCTTAAAAATCTTTGACTACCAGTTTATCAGTGGTAGTCCGGATAAAGCATTTAGTGATCCGAATTCTGTGATCCTTACTGAAAGTACTGCGAAACGATTGTTTGGTACTGCAGATGCGCTGAATAAAGTGTTGAAATACGAAAACCAGGTAGCGCTGAAGGTAACCGGGGTAGTTAAAGACCATGCGCCAAATACCACTTATAAATTTGATTGTTTAACACCCTGGACTTTATATGAAAAACTGGATGACTGGGTTGCTAAACCAAATTGGGGAAATTTTGCTTTTTATACCTTATTAACCTTGAAAAATGGTGTTAATGTGGCGCATTTTAATGAAAAAATCAGCAACATTATTGATCAACACGCGCCAAGCGAGCGTGTTGATCCTATTGTTTTTGTCCAGCCATTGGTAAAGCTTCATTTGTATGGGAAATTTGAAAACGGAATTCCTAGCGGTGGGAAAATTGAACAGGTACGGTTTTTAATCGCATTGGCTGTAGGGATTCTAATCATTGCCTGTATTAATTTTATGAACCTTGCGACAGCAAGGTCTCAAAAGAGAGCAAAAGAAGTTGGTATAAAAAAGACCATCGGAGCTTCCAGAAAATCATTGATTGGGCAGTTTCTTTTGGAGTCTTTATTGCTCACGTTTGTGAGCGTAGTATTGGCGGTGATCCTGATAGAACTGGCCATGCCTAAGTTTAACCACTTGATGGATGTTGAACTTCAATTGAATTATGCGAATCCTCTGGCCTGGTTGGGTGCAATTGTCTTGATTTTGTTAACGGGAGTATTGGCGGGTAGTTACCCTGCTTTTTTCCTTTCTTCTTTTAATCCGATACAAACGATGAAAAAGGGGGTAAATACGAAAACAGGCTTTTCATTAAATTTCAGACAAGTACTGGTGGTGGTTCAGTTTAGCTTTGCAATTGTGTTGATTGTGGGGACTTTAATTGTTTATCAGCAACTGCAATATATTAAAGATAAACCCCTGGGCTATGAACTGAATTCCTTATTGGAAATGCCGCATGAGGGAAATCTTTATCCAAAATTTGATTTATTAAAGGAACGTTTACTGGCTTCAGGTGCAGTAACGAGTGTATGCCAATCTTCCGGAAGTATTTCCACACCTAATTCGAATGCCTCGGGAATGGAGTGGAAAGGGATGACGGAGGCGGGTAAACGAATGCCTTTCAATCAGATTTATACGTCCTATGATTTCATTAAAACAAATGGAATAAAATTATTATCAGGTCGGGATTTTGATCCTGGAATAGCTTCAGATCATCAGGCTTTGATGTTGAGCGAAACTGCGATTAAGACTATGAATTTAAAAGACCCTATTGGACAGATCATCAAACTCTGGGGGATGAATAGAACTGTTGTAGGGGTGTTTAAAGACATTACCTGGGGTGATCCTGCAAAGAGAGATCTTCCGATGATGATTGGCTTTAATCCGCAGAATAGCGATGTGATTATCATGCGAATGAATCCGGATAACGCTACAGCTGATAACCTGGAATTGATTAGTCGGATTACAAAGGAAATTAACCCGGAATTCCCTGTCGACATCAAGTTTGTAGATACTCTGGTTGCTGCAAAATTTGAAAATGAAAAGATACTAGGCATATTCTCTAATTTGTTCGGTGGACTTGCGATCTTAATTTCCTGTCTAGGTTTATTCGGGTTATCTGCTTTTTCTGCAGAGCAACGTACAAAAGAGATCGGTGTACGTAAAGTACTAGGTGCTTCTGTAAGTGGCATTGTGAAGTTATTATCATTGAATTTCGTGAAATTGGTACTCATTGCCTTGATCATTTCGATGCCTGTTGCCTATTGGATGATGGATCAATGGTTGTCCAAATTTGATTATCATGTAGCAATCAGTTGGCATGTTTTCATGTTAACGGCGCTATTAACCCTAATGGTTGCATTTTTAACGGTAAGCTGGCAGGCCTACAAAGCCGCAAAAACAAACCCGGTAGATGCGCTGAAATACGAATAGATTTTTAAGGAATGGCATGTATCTTTGTAAAATGCAACGCAGTTTTACAGATCAGCTTAATCGTACCATAACTATTAATTATCCTCCCAAAAGGATCATCTCTCTTGTTCCATCTCAGACAGAATTATTGTTTGAGCTGGGACTGGATGCAGAAGTGATTGGCATCACGAAATTCTGTATTCATCCTGAGGAAAAGTTCCGGGAAAAGACAAAAATTGGAGGAACAAAGAAATTGAATCTGGAGCTGATCAGGAGTTTGAAACCGGATTTGATTATTGGTAATAAGGAAGAGAATGAGCGTGATCAGATCGAAGAACTGATGGCTGAATTTCCAATATGGATGAGCGATATTTATGACCTGGATGGCGCGAAGAAAATGATTACAGCAATAGGGGGATTAGTTGATCGGGAACCCGAGTCTGCCTACCTCAACCATCTGATCACTGCAGGCTTCAATGATTTACAAACCTTAGCCTTACAAAATGGCCTTAATAAATCCGTAGCTTATCTGATTTGGAAAGGACCTTATTTATTTGCAGGAAGGCATACTTTTATCAATCAGATGTTGGCGATGAATGGGCTGAATAATGTGGTCAAAGAAAATCGTTATCCTGAAATGGACTTGGAGACACTCGCTGCGTTGAATCCAGACTTGGTATTTCTGTCCTCAGAACCTTATCCTTTTAAAGAAAAACATATTGAAGAAGTTCAACACGCCTTGCCTAATGCAAAAGTGATGCTGGTAGATGGTGAAATCTTTTCCTGGTATGGCAGCAGATTGGTAAAAGCAGTTCAATATTTGTTTCAGTTGCAAAAAGAATTGTACTAAATCTATTGAATTTAACTGGGGCATTGAGTCCCTGAAAAAAAGATTAAAAATTAAATACTGTAAGATCAGTAGGTTAGCTAAAAGGGCTCTGAATAAATGAAAAAGAGTTTTTAAGTATAAAAACAATATCTATATTTGCAATCCCGAAAGGGAACATCCTAACTGCGGAAGTGGCGTAATTGGTAGCCGCACCAGACTTAGGATCTGGCGCTTCACGGCGTGGGGGTTCGAGTCCCTTCTTCCGCACAACAATTTAAAAGCAGCCCCGAAAGGGCTGTTTTTTTTTGCCCAAAAATAGGCCGCACATTTCAGGAGGCTCCCGGGGGGGGGTGGATCCTGTTTTTCTTTCTGGTGATACCAACTTCGGTATGAGTTCGGATTGCTTTCGGGATGAGTCTTAATCTTATTGATCTTCAGTAGGTCATTGATAGGTGGTTGATAGGTCCTTCATAGGTCTAAATGACCTTTCAAGGACGGTGTAAAGACCTAGTAAGATTGGTATATATATGGATTTTATACGGCCGCAACTCGAAGGTATATAAAGCTGAGCTAGTACGGAGGATCTATTTGTTTGCTATTTGCGATCCCTAAATGGGGTGTTTTTGGAGGTAAATGATTGATTATTTGGTGTTAAAGGGGTTGACTGTTTCTGCTGATCAAAAAAACCTTTATTTTTATTTTAAATATTTATGAGTTTTTAAAAAACTATTCTATCTTTGCAATCCCGAAAGGGTAATCCTAACTGCGGAAGTGGCGTAATTGGTAGCCGCACCAGACTTAGGATCTGGCGCTTCACGGCGTGGGGGTTCGAGTCCCTTCTTCCGCACAAAAAAGGTGATAGATTGAAAAATTTATCACCTTTTTTATTTTCCGGGAATTTTTTTACTCATCGCGCTTTTCCGGATTCTAGGTCTGCGCTAACACTACCCGATTTTAAACGTTATCTATTTGCTGTAGGCTGTATGTGGGCCTGCTGGTTACAGAAGTATTGCTGATCTATGCTTATGGACGCTTTAACCAGACCTTCGGTCAGTTGTAGTTTTACCTGGATTTTATAGTAAAAAGACAGGTTAACAGTTGTTTCGGAATAGATTTGGTATTTGCTTTTTTTGATTGCTTAGGAGTGCTGAGATTCAGACCCTCAACAGCGTAATATTTTCAATTATAAGCTTTGAAATCAACAAAAAAGAATATATTTGCGCCCTCGAAAGGGAAATTTGAGTGGTAGAATGGAGTCCTTTCTACCGCAATAAATTTCCTCCGCCACGCGGGGGATTTTTTGTATATAGACATTAATAATTATTGATTCAGAAAGATGAACATTACACAGGAAAAAATTAACGACTTAAACGCGGTTGTAAAAATTAAGATTTCACCTGAAGATTATACTGAAAAGGTTGATAAATCTATAAGAGAACAAGCTAAAAAATCAAACCTTCCAGGTTTTCGTAAAGGAATGGTTCCTGTTGCACACATTAAGAAAATGTTCGGCAGAAATATTTTAGTGGAAGAAATCAATACCCTATTGAGCGAAACTTTAAGCAAGCACCTTGCTGATAATAAAGTGGAAGTTCTTGGTCAGCCATTACCAATCATGGATGATACTAAAGAATACAAATGGGATGGTACTGACGAATTCGAGTTTGACTATGAAATCGGTCTTGCACCAGCAGTAGAGGTAAAAATCACAGCTAAAGATAAATTTACTCAATACGTAGTTAAAGCGGATGCAGAAACATTAGCTTCACGTATCAAAAATATCAGAAGAAGCTATGGCAAAATGACAAACCCTGAAGTTTCGGCAGAAGATGACGTCCTTTATGCCGATTTAGCACAACTTTCTGCTGATGGTTCAGTTTTTGAAGGTGGCATCACTAGCACAGGTTCTATTCGTTTAGATCAGGTTGCTGATAAAAAGATTTTGAAAACCTTAGTTGGTTTGAAAAAAGACGATGTAGTTGAATTAGATGTTCAGAAAGCGTTTGACAACAATGAAGTGATTGTCGCTAAATTGTTGAACATTCCTGAAGAAGAAGCTAAAGAACTGAAATCGAAATTCCAGGTAACGGTTAAAAATGTAAACCGTTTAGAGGAGTCTGATTTAAACCAGGAGTTCTTTGATAAATTATTTGGTGAAGGTGTAGTAACTGATGAGGCTGGCTTTACTGCTAAAATCACAGAAGAAATAGAAGGTATGTTCAAGCAGGATGCAGATCGCAAATTGCAGAATGACATCTATACTAAACTAACTGAATCCGTGAAAATGGAATTGCCAGATGAATTTTTACGTAAGTGGTTAAAAGCTACTAACGAAAAATTAACTGATGCAGAACTAGCTGAAGGATATGAAGATTTCGCTAAAAACCTTAAATGGACTTTAATTGAGAACAAATTAATTAAAGACAATAGCATTGAAATCAAATATGAGGATGTATTCCAAACTGCTAAACAACGTTTAGATGCTCAGTTCAGAATGTACAGCCCAAGCCCAATGCCAGAAGATCAATTGGCACAGTATACGGCTACTTTCTTGAAAGAGAAAGACAATGCAAACCGTATTTTTGATGAAGTAAAAGCGATTAAAGTTTTTGAATACATCAAATCTGTTGCTACTATTGAAGAAAAAGAGATAGCTTATAACAAATTTATCGAAATGAAGTAATCCCGGGGTCACCCAGATACTTTTAATAGATATTAGAATAAGGCGGCTTTATTAAGGCCGCCTTATTTATATAAAGACATTATAGAATTTTACAATACCACAATAATTTACCAATTTAGTTTCACTAATTTGGTAAAAATTAGAAGGGTAGAATTAATATAAAATAGACATACTGATGAAAATAGACAAAGACGAATTTAGAAAATACGCTGTTAAACACCATCGTATTAATGGTTTAAACGTGGATCGTTTTATTGGTGCTACCAATAACTCTCCAAAAAGTATGACTCCTTATATTATTGAAGAGCGTCAGCTTAACGTGGCACAAATGGATGTGTTCTCACGTTTAATGATGGACCGTATCATATTTTTAGGTGATGCGATCTATGATGGTAACGCAAACATTATACAAGCACAATTGCTGTTTTTACAGTCTACCGATAACAATAGAGACATTCAGATTTATATCAATTCACCAGGTGGTTCTGTATATGCAGGATTAGGTATCTATGATACCATGCAATACATCACACCAGATGTGGCTACAATCTGTACAGGTATGGCTGCTTCTATGGGAGCTGTATTATTAGTAGCAGGTGCTAAAGGGAAACGTGCTGCATTGCCACACTCACGTGTGATGATCCACCAACCTTCAGGCGGCGCTCAAGGTGTGGCTTCAGATATGGAGATCAACTTGAGAGAGATGTTGAAACTGAAAAAAGAATTATATGATATCATTTCTAACCACTCCGGACAATCTTACGACTGGGTAGAAAAAGCTTCAGACCGTGATTACTGGATGAAAGCTGATGAAGCCAAAGGCTTTGGAATGATTGATGAAGTGCTGGGAGCGAATAACAAAGAAAAAAATGGCTAAACAAAGTAAAGAATCCCGTTGTTCTTTTTGCGGATCAGGTAAGCAGGATACTTTAATGCTTATTGAAGGTCTTGATGCCTACATTTGTGATAAATGTGTGACTCAAGCGAATCAGTTACTGGCTCAGGAACTGGGAAGCAAAAAAGGTAAACCAATGGATACCTCGGTTACCTTATTGAAACCAATGGAAATCAAAGCACATATTGACCAATACGTAATCGGTCAGGATGATGCCAAGAAAGTACTTTCTGTAGCGGTGTATAACCACTATAAGAGATTGGGACAAACGGTAGACCAGGCAGATGAGGTGGAGATTGAGAAATCAAACATCATGTTGGTAGGGGAAACCGGTACCGGTAAAACCTTATTGGCGAAAACTATCGCTAAGATCTTACATGTTCCTTTTTGTATTTGTGATGCTACGGTATTAACCGAAGCAGGATATGTTGGAGAGGATGTAGAAAGTATCTTAACACGACTATTGCAAGCTGCGGATTACGATGTAGCTTCCGCAGAACGTGGAATCGTTTATATTGATGAGGTGGATAAGGTGGCGCGTAAAAGCGATAACCCTTCTATTACCAGAGATGTATCGGGAGAAGGCGTGCAGCAGGCTTTATTGAAGATCTTAGAGGGTACAATAGTGAATGTTCCACCTCAGGGCGGACGTAAACACCCGGATCAGAAAATGATTCCTGTAAATACCAATAACATTCTGTTTATCTGTGGTGGAGCTTTCGATGGTATCGAACGTAAAATCGCAAACAGATTGCGTACACAGGCGGTAGGTTATAAAGTGAAAAAGGACGAGGAAGAACTGGACCTTAAAAACCTTTATAAATACATTACCCCTCAGGATTTAAAATCTTTTGGTTTGATTCCTGAATTGATTGGTCGTGTACCCGTATTGACACACTTGAATCCTTTAGATAAAGCAGCATTACGTAACATCCTGACTGAGCCTAAGAACTCTTTGTTCCGTCAGTACGTGAAATTGTTTGAATTTGAAGGTGTGAAGTTGACTTTTGAAGATGATGTTTTAGATTTCATCGTTGATAAAGCAATGGAATACAAATTGGGTGCAAGGGGCTTACGCTCCATTTGTGAGGCAATTATGCTGGATGCCATGTTTGATATCCCTTCCGACCCTAGCATTAAGGAGTTGAGCATTACGCTCGAATACGCGCTGGAGAAATTCGAAAAGGCTGATTTTAAAAAGCTGAAAGCTGCTTAAATAATTTAATCCCCGTTTTACGGGGATTTTTTTTAACTTGTTATTTTAGGATGTGATTGGTTTTCGACCAATTGCGCTTCTTAAACAAATCGTGGCAGGTTCCTTGCGGAATAATAATACTATTAACTATACTAGAAAAAGGAGAATTTATGAATGAAGAATTAGAAGTAAACAAAGACGGGCAAGAGGAAAAGAAAACTAAGAAAAAGAAAGAAATAGAAACTCCCGTAAAATCTGGTTTGAAATCTAAAGGCGATATTGTTAAAAACTGGCTTCCAAGATATACAGGTAGAGCATTAGAAGATTTTGGACATTATATCTTATTGACCAATTTCAGCAAGTATGTACAGATGTTCTCCGAATGGCATGATGATGCGCCTATTATGGGGCTGGATAAACCAATGCAAAGTGTAACAGCTAATGGCATTACGATTATCAATTTCGGTATGGGAAGTCCTATGGCAGCGACCATGATGGATTTATTAACTGCAATTGCGCCTAAAGCAGTTTTGTTTTTAGGGAAATGTGGTGGTTTGAAAAAGAAAAACCAATTGGGTGATTTGATTCTGCCAATCGCTGCAATCAGGGGAGAAGGAACATCAAATGATTACCTGCCTGCTGAAGTACCGGCATTACCTGCCTTCGCCTTGCAAAAAGCAATCTCTACCACCATTCGTGACCATTCAAGAGACTATTGGACTGGAACTTGTTATACCACCAACCGCAGGGTTTGGGAGCATGATAAAGCTTTTAAGAAATATCTGAAAACCTTACGTGCCATGGCAGTAGATATGGAAACCGCTACGATTTTTACGACAGGATTTGCCAATAAGATTCCTACCGGAGCATTGTTACTGGTTTCTGATCAGCCAATGATTCCTGAAGGTGTGAAAACTGCAGAAAGCGATAGCTCAGTAACCAGCAATTATGTGGATACGCACCTAAGAATTGGAATTGATTCCTTAAAGCAGTTAATTAATAACGGATTAACCGTGAAGCACTTGCATTTTTAATCTTCGTCTGCGCTTTTAGGAAAATCAAAAGCTAATAAATTACCGGTATGGTGGCTTATCTGTTCCCATTTTTCAAATGGAAATTCTATAAGCACTGTACCACAAGTAGGGATATTATAGATGTTCGCATTACTCAGGTAATTGGCGAATTCTGTAAGTCCCGGATTGTGACCAAATAAAGCAACACTTTGCTGCTTATTGCTGAGGTTGTTGACCACTTTTAATAAGGCCATTACATTGGCTTCATAAATGCTGGTTTCTTCCTGAATCTGAGCCAGTGGCTTATTCCATACTTCTGCGAAATTTCTGGCGGTGGTTAAGGCACGAACAGCCGGACTACTCACTAATAATTGAGGAACCTGGCTATTTTTCAATATTCTGCCTGCCATTTCTGGCGCATTTCTAAGCCCGCGGGCATTTAGTGGTCTTTCAAAATCGGAAATATGGCTATTTCCCCAATCAGATTTTCCGTGTCGTATCAATAGAAGTTGCTTGCCCATGAATTAGTTTGTTTAAAACACTATTTATAACAGTTGATTCGGTTAAATTGTTCATGCAGGCAAAATCACCTCTGTAGCATGGAATATTGCCATAAACAGAGCATGGGCGACAATACAAATCGATTTGTACCGCGTCATTTATAGATTGTCCATAGCCTAAAAATCCGGCATAGGGATGTGTTGCACCCCAAACAGAGACTACAGGGATGTTTTTCAGGGAAGCCAGGTGCATACCTGAAGAATCCATACTGAGCATCACATCCAGGTTCGAAATAAAATCTAATTCTTCTTCCAGCTTAATTTTTCTTACCAGAGAGCTGATGTTTTTATGTTTTGAAGCCCAGCTATTGGCTATTGCTTCTTCTTCCGGGGATCCACCAAAAATAAACAGGTGATGCCCCATCTCTGCTAACTGTAGCACAACCCTTTCCATTTTATGTAGCGGATATACCTTTTGCAAATGCTGTGCAAAAGGACTTACACCAATCCATTTCTGAGTTTTCTCAGGGAAAAGAGGGTTGTTTATTGCTGCCGGATTCTTTTCTTTTAACGTATTGGAGAGCGGAAAAGGAAAACCTAATTTCTGAAATACCTTAGCATAACGTGCAACCGTCAATTCTAGTGGTACCAGGATTTTATTGGTTTTTCTGGTCAGCGCTGATTTCTCTTTTCTTCCTTTGTCGACAGACACAGATTTAACCCCCTTTAGCATAAAAAGGAAACAGAGAATTTTACTTCTCAGGTTGCTGTGTAAATCTGCTATGGCGGTAATGTCTTGCTTACTCAGTTCCCGGAAGAGTTTTAAGATTCCGAAAAAGCCTTTATGACTTCCTTTAGGATCAAAAGGATGGAAACTAAGGCGACTTATTTCATTAAAAAAAGGTTTGAAAAATGGTCTGCTTACGACCAGCAATTGATGGGTAGGGTAATGTTCACTGAATTCTTTTAGAATGGGGGCAGTCATAGCGACATCCCCCATTGCTGAGAAACGGATTACTAAGATCTTAGCAGTTTCTTTAGGCATTAATTACTTGTTGTTATAAAGCACAGGGTTCATGCTTGGATCATTATACATTTTCATTTGCTTGTAAACCTTCATGTATTTTGCACCACTTTCTATATCAGCGATCAATTCATCTAAACTACCAGAAAGATCGGTTCTTTGGTTTAACAGAATGTTAAGTTTTGTGGTACAGCTCATTTTATGTTCTTCAGAAGCATCCTCACGAAGGGTTTCTTCCGTCATATGATAAATCTTTAAAGCAAGGATTGATAACCTATCGATTACCCATGCCGGACTTTCAGAATTGATCTTTGCGTTTGCTGCCGGTACAATGTTTTTATACTCTTCCAGGAAGTAGCTATCGATATATTCTACTACATCTGTACGCTCCTGATTCGAGGCATCAATACGACGTTTCCATTGTAAAGCTACTACCGGATCAATTTCCGGATTACGGATCACATCTTCCATATGCCATTGAGCAGTATCGATCCAGCATTTCATGTATAGCAAATGCTCCAGAGTACCCATAGGGTAAGGATTTTGAATGGGTTGATCTATATTGTTGTGAACGTGATAATCATTGATCACGTCCTGAAATATTTTATTACAAAGCTGACTAATCATGGCTCAAAGGTAAGGATAACTATTTTTTATTGTTGAAGTATTCTGAGATATCTTGGAGCGTCATAGCGTTTAAACACTGTTTTGCAGTTAGTCCACCTTTTCTGCCAATCAATGTACCATAGTGCATATCGTAGAAACCTTCCATTCTATGTGCATCTGGATTGATAGACAATAACACGCCTTTTTCCAATGCGTAACGGTGCCAGCGCCAGTCCAGATCTAAACGTAATGGGTTGGCATTGATCTCGATAACTACTTTATTTGCCGCACAGGCGTCGATTACTTTTGCATAATCTATAGGATAACCTTTTCTGCTCAATAGTAATCTGCCGGTAGGGTGCCCTAGAATCGTTGTATAAGGGTTCTCTATCGCTTTAATTAGTCTGGCTGTGGCTTTCTCTTCATCCATTCTTAAATTGCTGTGTACAGAAGCTACCACAAAGTCGAATGTTTTCAGGATATCATCACTGTAGTCTAGTGATCCATCATTTAAGATGTCACTTTCAATCCCTTTAAAGATTTTGAAAGGAGCCAGTTTGGCGTTTAATGCATCGATTTCCAGATGTTGGGCATAGAGGCGTTGCTCATTTAATCCATTGGCATAAAATGCGGATTTGGAGTGGTCGCAAATCCCGAAATATTCCATCTTCAGGTTGTCTTTGCAGAAGCTTGCCATTTGCTCCAGGGTATGTACACCATCGCTCCAGGTAGAGTGGTTGTGTAAACTTCCTTTCAAGTCTTCGTATGTGATCAATGTTGGCAGTTTATTTTCTTTTGCCAATTGGATCTCATCCAATCCTTCTCTGATTTCAGGAGCTACAAAGGCTAGTCCTGCAGCTTTGTAAATGGCTTCTTCTGTTTCAAAAGGGCCATTTCCTGCCAGGGCAAGCACTTCCTGGACGTGTTGCTCATTGCCGGTAAGTTTAAACCAATTGAAGTAGAAGCTGTCTTTTGGACAGATATGTAAGTGTATTTTTAATCCCGAAAGGGTGGTCGCCTGATAAGTACCATCTGCTTGTGCTTCAAAAGCAAGTCCATCAAATGAGCTGATTTGCTCTTGAACTTCTTCGACTGCTGTGGCACCAATCAGGAAAGGAACGTATTCAACGATTTCCATGCAGCGTCTGTATTCGCCGGCGATGCCCAATAGGGGCTCTCCAGAGATCTGGTTTAACCAAACCGCCAGGTCTGCATAAAGTTTATTTACAGTGCTTTCCGCATGGGCGTATAGGAATTTCCCTAGTCCTGCCATCCTGAATTCAATGATCTTTTTAATCTCCTCCTGGGTTTTTAATCCGAAGCCTTTAGCTTCAATCAGGCGGTTTTCATTACAGGCATAATAAAGTTCTCCGATATTTTCAATACCAAGGTCTTTCCAGATCACCAAGATCTTTTTTGGTCCGATGCCTTTGATGCCCAGCATTTCGACAATACCTTCCGGTGTTCTTTCCAGTATTTCCTGTAAATCGGTCATGGTGCCTGTTTCCAATAGCTCCCAGACTTTCGCAGAAATGCTCTTTCCAAGTCCGTCAATCTGTGCGATCTCTTCCAGTGTTTTGCCTTGAATGGAAAATGGAAGTTTATCTACTTTTAAACCAGCATTAGCTACTGATTTGATTTTAAAGGGGTTCTCATTGTGTAACTCCATCAATTGAGAAAGCAGTCGCAAGCTGCGTGAAATGGTCTTATTTTCCATGGGATGCTAAATTAAATAAAAAGCCCCGATTTTCCGATTAAACTGGTAGAGGGAAAGCTTTCTTACTTTATAATGATCAGGGCTTCGATGCTAAGCCAGCGGAATATGGGTATGAAAAAGGCCTAAATTTTAATCTTCCTGGAGAAGACAAAAATTTAGGCCTTTAGTATTATAAAAGGAATCTAGTTTACCGTGATTTCAAATGGCATTCTGGCTTGTATGCCAGATTTTGAGATCGCAGCTTTAACCTGCTGATAGATCAGGTAATTGGCACCTAGTTCCTGTTTAGCATAATAGGTTTTTATTTTATCGGTAGAGTTTTCCAGTAAGGCTTTGATCGGATCAATCATTTCCGGATATTCTACGATTCTATATTCTGAGATTTTTGCTTTTTTAGCAGCAGCTTTGATGGCGTCGTCGAAGCTACCTGTTCTATCGGCAAGGCCAATTCTAACGGCATCTGTTCCAACCCATACACGACCACCTCCAATGCTATCGATATATGCTTTACTTTTCTTACGTCCATTTGCCACACGGGTGATGAAGCTATCGTACACATGGTTTACGCCATTCTGAATGATCAGTCTTTCTCCGGCAGTCATTGGACGGACAGTACTCATAATGTCTGCATATTGTCCGGTTTTCACCCCGTCAAATGTAATTCCAAGCTCTTTGTTTAATAATTTCTGGAAGTTAGGAATGATTCCGAATACCCCGATCGAACCGGTAATGGTATTTGGCTGTACAAAGATAGAGTCTGCAGCACAAGCGATATAATATCCACCGGATGCGGCTACGTTACCAAAAGAAGCGATCACTGGTTTCACTTTTTTGGTCAGTACAACTTCTCTCCAGATCACATCGGAAGCAAGGGCGCTACCACCTGGGGAGTTTACTCTCAAAACAATGGCTTTAATATTGGTATCGATTCTGGCTTTTCTGATCGCTCTGGAAATTCTTTCCGAACCGATCTGGTCATTGTTACCTTCACCACCCATAATATCGCCATTTGCATAAATTATGGCAATTTTAGTTTTGTTGGTATTTCCTTTACTGTTGAAAATAACATTTTTCGCGTAGTCATTGATGGTAACAGTTGTTAAATTGCTGTTTTTACCTGTTCCGCTTAAGGACTTTAATTCATCAAGGATTTCATCTTTATACTTTAAGCCATCCACCATTTTATACTTTTCAGCATCTTTAGGTTGTTGGATTTTATAGTCGTTTGCAATCATGAAAAGACTGTCCTTGGCAATGTTTCTGCTTTTTGAGATGTCGCTAAGGAAGGTCGAATATAACCCATTCACGTAAGCGGTTACCTGCTCACGGTTTTTATCACTCATTTTGGTATCAATGAAAGGTTCTACCGCACTTTTGTAAGTACCTACACGGATAATTTGGGCTTCAATACCTAATTTATCCAATGCTCCTTTAAAGAAGGCCGATTGAGAACTTAGTCCTTTAAATTCTAAGGCACCTTCAGGATTGATATATACTTTATCAGCAACAGACGCTAAATAGTAAGCACCTTGTGTGTAGACTTCGCTATAAGCGATGATTTTCTTTTTACTGGTTTTAAAATCGATCAGTGCTTCTCTGATTTCTCTCATATTCGCAAAACCAGCATTTGGAGAAGAAACGCTCAGATAAACACATTTAATGTTATCGTCGTATTTAGCGGATTTAAGTGCTTTAATGACATCCGTAAAACCGATGCTTTTTTTACCATCATCACCTACGATAGGCAATTCCGAAAGCGGATCGCTATAAGTACGCTCAGTAATGGCCTGGTCCAGGTTGAGGTAGAGTACAGAGTTATTGTCAACCAGTACCGTTTTATCGTCACCGATAGAAGAGACGATTCCTACGATAATTGCAATAAACAGGATGAAAAACACGCCTATTGATATAATAACTCCTACGACAGTTGCAAAAACATACTTAAAAAATTCTTTCATTTGCTGGTTAAATATTTAATTTGTAAATAAAGGTAGAAAAAATGCCTGAGGCTTTTGTATGGACTTGGATAGTAAAAATGTTTATTTGTTACTGGGAAGTAATTTAGGGGATAGGGAAGAGCTGTTAAGAGATGCTGTTTTGCAGCTTGGAGAACAGGTCGGTGAGGTATTTGCACAATCCTCATTTTATGAGACTGCTGCCTGGGGAAAGACGGATCAACCGGCTTTTATCAATCAGGCTGTAGGACTGAAAACAACGCTTAGCCCGCTGGAAGTTTTGAAAACAGTGCTGGGTATTGAAGCAGAACTGGGCCGGGTGAGAAAAGAAAAATGGGGTGCCAGACTGATTGATATTGATGTGATACTTTATGCCGATGAGGTAGTGGATCTTGGGGAAGAATTACAAGTCCCTCATCCTCAGATGCAGTATCGGAAATTTGTCCTGATTCCCTTAGCAGAGATTGCAGGAGGGTTAATTCATCCCGTTATAGGTAAACGTGTATCAGAAATATTAGCTATATTAGAGGATAATTTAACTGTAACAAAAATTTAATTTATTAGATTTGTTTGATGATCGATCCAAATAAGAATAACGAACCTCTTGACCTTACTTATCTGAAAGATATGTCTGGGGATAGCGCAGAATTTATTATAGAGATGTTAGACCTTTTTAAGGCCCAAACTCCTACTTATGTAGCAGACTTAGGTAAGGCGATAGCAGATGAAGATTGGGCTAGGGCATCGAGCTGTGCGCATAAAATTAAGCCTACCTTTGCTTATGTAGGGCGTGAGGATGCGAAAGATCATATGCAGATGATGGAAAGAAATGCCAGAGAGCTGACTAAGATAGAAGAACTGCCAAAGGCATTTAATGAGCTTTGTGATTTCACCCAGGTCTTATACAGACAACTGGATGAAGCTAAAGCCGATCTTAAGAAACGGCTTTAACTTTTGTCGTTCTATTCTCAATAATGGATAGAACGATATACAATACCAAAATAAGTGGGATCGCCACAAATTTAAAGATCAATAATAATAATACGGAAGCGATAATAAGGATATACCTGAAGGTGTTTTCAGCGAAGCCGAAGCTTTTGAATTTTAAAGCGATCAGCGTAATCTCACTCACTAGTAAATAGCATGCCAGGGGAATAAACGCCAGGTATAGCAATACTGTAGTGGTAGAACTGTCAAAATAAAATACATCACTTTCATAGATAAAAGGTACGGATGCGATCACTGCGGATATTGCCGGAGTAGGTACACCTATAAATTTATCAGTTTGCCTGGTATCCAGATTGAACTTAGCAAGGCGATAAGCGGAAAATACCGCGATAAAGAAGGCCAGGTAAGAAAGGATAGGGAAGGCTTCATATCCGAAAAATGATTTTGGTGCCATATGGAACAGGATCACCGATGGCAATACGCCAAAGCTCACCATATCTGCCAAAGAATCCAGTTCTTTGCCCATAGGTCCGCTTACCTTTAAAAGGCGCGCGGCAAAACCATCAAAAAAATCGATGAACAGGGAGATCAGAATGCATAGCGCAGCCGATCTTAAATCCTGGTTAAATGCGAAAACAATGCCAATACATCCGGTAAACAAGTTAGCGGAGGTAATGGCATTGGGTATTTGTTTTATGATCATTTCTAAATTAGCTATTCATTGAAATCAAAAACTCTTCGTTGGTTTTTGTATTTCTGATTTGCTGCTGTACAAACTCCATGGCTTCCTGAGCGTTCATATCTGCCAGGTGGTTACGTAAGATCCAAACACGTTGTAAAGTGTCTCTATCGTGCAGTAAATCGTCTCTACGTGTACTTGATGCAGTGATATCAATAGCAGGGAAGATACGTTTGTTAGATAATTTACGATCCAACTGTAATTCCATGTTACCAGTACCTTTAAACTCTTCAAAGATCACCTCGTCCATTTTCGAACCAGTATCCGTTAAAGCAGTGGCAAGGATGGTCAATGAACCACCTCTTTCAATGTTACGGGCCGCACCGAAGAAACGTTTAGGTTTGTGTAATGCATTGGCATCCACACCACCTGATAAGATTTTTCCTGAAGCAGGAGCAGTGGTATTGTAAGCTCTGGCTAATCTGGTGATAGAGTCTAATAAGATCACTACATCATGACCACATTCTACCAGACGTTTTGCTTTTTCCAAAACGATATTGGCAATTTTAACGTGTCTTTCTGCAGGCTCATCAAAAGTAGAGGCAATCACTTCAGCTCTTACACTTCTAGCCATATCTGTAACCTCTTCCGGACGTTCATCGATCAATAGAATGATCAGGTATACTTCCGGATGGTTTTTAGCAATCGCATTTGCAACTTCTTTCAGTAAATTGGTTTTACCGGTTTTAGGTTGTGCCACGATCAGACCACGTTGTCCTTTACCAATTGGAGTAAATAAGTCGATGATTCTGGTCGAGTAGTTATTGCTTTCCGTGAACAGGTTTAATCTTTCTGTAGGGAATAATGGAGTCAGGTAGTCGAAAGGAACACGGTCCCTTACATCAGCAGGTAAACGTCCGTTGATGGTTTCTACCCTTACCAATGGGAAATATTTCTCGCCTTCTTTTGGAGGACGGATACTTCCTTTTACCGTATCACCAGTTTTCAAACCAAATAATTTGATCTGAGATTGTGATACGTAGATATCATCCGGAGAAGACAGGTAATTGTAATCCGCAGACCTTAGGAAACCGTAACCATCAGGCATAATCTCTAATACCCCTTCGTTGGTGATGGTATTGTCGAAATCCAGATTAGAATAACTGTTTTCGCTTTGTTTCTGATTTGCGTGTTGGTTAGGCGCTTTCTGTGGCCTGTTGTCTTCTCTTGGCGGACGTTGTTTTTTATTTTCCGTTTGAGGGTTTGCTACCGTTTCAGTTTTTACTTCTGCAACAGTTTCTGTAGCTACTGCTGCAGGTTGTTCTGAAACTGCTTCTGGAGCTTTAGTAATTTTCTCTTCTGCTACTACCGGGGCCGGAGCCTGTGCCTGTGAAGGCTCATTGTCAAATAATGCAGCTCTGTTAAAGTTGTTGCCTTTACTTTCTTCTTCCTCTTTAGGAGTTATTCTGATCCTTTTTCTGGTAGACTTTTCAGTAGAGCTTTCTTTTACAGTCTTTACTTTTGGCGCTTTTGCAGGTGCTTCACCTTCAACAGGTGCAACATCAGGTTGTTGCTCTGTGATTTGAGAGATGATTTCAACCAGTTCAGCTTTACGCAACTCATCGGCATTTAGGATACCTTGAGTTTTAGCTATCTCCCGCAATTCGGCGGTGAGCTTTTCATTTAATTCTGTTTTGTTAAACATTATATGGGTGTAGAGAATATTTTAAATAAAATTGTTTATCCAATTGAACAGAGCAAAAAATGCATTTATAAAAGATGGTATGGAACAAAATTTTATGGGATTTTCTGGAATGGTCAGATAAACTTTAGGGAATTATGCCACAATTGTATGTATTTGTAAATTAATCTCCAAGAAAAACTTTCAAATGTTTATAAAAATTACATTGAAAAGTTTAAAAACACGGTTGAAATCCCTATGAAATTTGGCATCTTTGCACACAAAATTACGCATAGATGAATAAAAAACAGCTATTTGAGCAGATCCAGATCAAAAAATCTTTTTTGTGTGTTGGCCTTGATCCTGTATTAGAAAATATCCCTCCGCACCTTCTAAAATACGAAAATCCGGTTTTAGAATTCAATAAGCAGATTATTGATGCCACCAAAGATTTGTGTGTGGCTTATAAACCGAACACCGCTTTCTATGAATGTATGGGATTGAAAGGTTGGGAGACATTGATCAAAACCTGGCAGTATATGCCTGAAGATATTTTCAGTATTGCAGATGCAAAAAGAGGAGATATTGGCAATACTTCTGCGATGTATGCGGATGCTTTTTTCAATGAAGCCAAATCAAATATGAGTTTTGACTCGGTTACGGTGGCTCCATATATGGGGAAAGATTCAGTTAGTCCCTTTTTAAATTACAAAGATAAATGGGTGATTTTGTTGGCACTGACCTCAAATGCTGGTCATAGTGATTTCCAATTACACCAGACTCCAGAAGGGAAATTATACGAAGAAGTGATTCGTATTTCTTCTCAATGGGCAGATAGTGAGCAATTGATGTACGTAGTAGGTGCAACCAGAGGACTGGAGTTTAAAAACATCAGAAGATTGGCACCAGATAATTTCCTATTGGTTCCAGGTGTTGGAGCGCAAGGTGGAAGCTTAACGGATGTTTGCGAATATGGCTTAAACAAAGAATGTGGTTTGTTGGTGAATTCTTCCAGAGGCATTATTTATGCAAGTAAAGGGGAAGATTTTGCAGAACGTGCAAGAGAAGAAGCATTGAAGTTACAGCAGGAAATGGAAGCAATTCTATTGGCAGCTAAATTAATATGACCCAAAAGACCGATTTAAAGCTTATTGGGGCGTTATTGGTAGTCGCCATTGTATGGGGGACTACCTATCTCAGTATTCGTGTGGCGGTGGAAACAATTCCCGCCTGGTTTGTGGCGGCCATGCGGCAAACCATTGCTTCCCTGATTCTGATGATGATTTTGATCTATAGGAAAGAACTGGCCTGGTTGGGCTGGCCTTACCTCAGACGTCAAATTATGTTGTCTACTTTGATGGTGGTGATGGCTAATGGCATGGTTACCGTGGCAGAAGAGACTATTCCGAGTGGCTTAACGTCCTTACTGAACTCCTTAAATCCGCTGGTGGTATTCTTGGCATGTGTAGCGGTTGGTTTGCAGAAACCAAGTTGGAAAGGCTTTTTAGGCGTGGTTATCGCTTTTTTAGGCGTAGTTTTTATCTTTAGAGATGGCATCAGTGAGTTGCTGGATCCGAATTATAAAACTGGGATTATGTTTCTGTGTTTTGCCATCAGTGGTTGGACTATAGGAACCATTTATACCAAGAAAAATAGCCATAAATCAGACCATATTTTACTGGATTTGTTTTACCAGTTTGCATTTTCTGCAGTTGCACAATTTGCATTGGCTTTCCTGTTTTCTGGACCTACTTCTGTGAGTAACTGGAGTTTGCACAGTTTGTTGGCTGTGGGGTATCTGGCGGTTTTTGGTTCGGTATTCACTTTTTTCTGCTACCATTATGCTTTGAAAAGGGTTTCCCCAACAGAAGTTTCCATTCTTACTTATTTCAATACCGTGATTGCCCTGTTCCTCGGCTGGCTAGTGTTAGATGAGGTCATCACAGTGGATATTTTAATCGCAACGGTGTTAATTATTGCGGGGGTATTTATTACCAATTATAGAAGGAAATAATAATTATACAATCTTATAGTGATAATTTAATTCTTTTGAATCAAATTAGACTTCATGAGATTTCCTGAAAGTTTCCTTCATTTTATCTGGCAATTCCGATTGTTCCAGGCACTAAACCTGTTTTGTACAACTGGTGAACCCCTAAGTATTTTGGGAGTGGGAATGCCCAATAAAAACGCAGGACCGGATTTTAGTCAATCTAAATTGAGTATTGGAGGCCGGACCTGGATCGGTGATGTGGAAATTCATCTGAAGTCTTCCGACTGGTTCTTACATGGCCATCAGGATGATCCTGCTTATGCTGCGGTGATTTTACACGTGGTCTATGAGCATGACCGGGCAATTTATCGTAAAGACGGAAGTTTGATCCCCGTCTTGATTTTGAAAGACTTATTCCCGGAAAGTCTTTTAACTCATTATGAAAGGTTGGTCAATTCAATGCATACTTTTCCCTGTGAAAAGCAGATCCATTCCATAGATCCGGTAATTGTTAATGGGTTTCTATCAAGAATGATGGTTGAGCGTTTGGCACAAAAATCAGCATTGGTATATCAGTATCTGGCCAAAGTGAATGGGGATTGGGAGCGTACGTTTTATCATTTTTTAGCGAAGAGCTTTGGTTTTAAGGTGAATGAAATTCCTTTTGAACTTTTAGCTGATTCCTTACCCTTGTCTATCATCAGGAAGCATTTGGACCGTCCGATCCAGATAGAAGCGCTGGTATTTGGGCAAGCTGGTTTTTTATCGGGTGCTTTCAAGGATGCTTATCCCCGGCAACTAAAAAAAGAATATCGATTCCTGCAAAAGAAGTATGGCCTGGTTCCTATCGGAGTAGGAGCCTGGCGGTTTTTAAGAATGCGTCCGCAGAATTTTCCAACTTTAAGGTTAGCACAGTTTTGCGCTTTATTATTGAAATCTGATCGTTTATTCTCCAAAATATTGGAGTTGGAGGATTTAGCAGAGCTGAAGAAATTATTGCAGAATCTGCCTGTCAACCTTTATTGGGAGCAACATTTTCATTTTCAAAAGGAAACAAAAAAGGTGGAGGTCCAACTCGGGGCAGGTTCGGTTTTTCATTTGATCATTAATACAATTTGTCTTATCATATCAGCGTATGGGAAGTATTCCGATCAGGCCGATTTAATCAATCGCGGACTGCAGCTGCTCGAGCAGATGCCTGCAGAAAATAATGCGATTACCAGGTCTTACCTGCAAGCAGGGGTCGCTATAGACAATGCTTTTTTCTCGCAGGGAATACTTCAAATTAATAAATACTATTGTGCTGAAAAAAAATGCTTAAATTGTGGTATCGGAATCAAGATATTAAACCAATAAGATGTTCCAACGTATCATTACATTTTTTGAAAAGCAAAGTTTTGGGGTATGTACTTACCTTGCTGAGCGACTGAATATTTCAATCAGCAAAATCAGGCTGTTTTTCATTTACTCTTCTTTTTTAGCGGTTGGTTTTCCAATTATCTTTTACATTCTAGCTGCATTGGTGCTGGATGTGAGACATTATGTGAAAAAAATCAGGTTGCGCATCTGGGATGTCTAAACTTTTAAGATAGCGGCTATCTCTGCGAAACCTTTTTCTTCAGCAAGGTCTGTTGGTAATTTACCACCTTCCATTCTGATGTCCAAAGCTGCTCCATGTTCTAATAACAGGATGATAATTTCAATATTTCCAATTTGTGCAGCGGCATGTAATGCGGTTAGTCCGGCTTGTTGCTTTGCATTCACATCAGCACCTGCTTCTAAAAGCATTTTGGTAATGGGAAAACTTTTCGCCGCAACAGCAGAGTGAATAGGAAAAACATTAAATCCATTACTTGCTGGAATGTTCGCGTCTGCCCCCTTGAAAAGTAATAACCTGGTGATTTCCTCATGGCCGAAATAAGCGGCCAATCCTAAAGCAGTGAAACCATCTTTCGATGTGGTATTGAGCAATTCCGGTTGCTGTATCAGTAGTTGATCAGTTTCTTGAAACTTGCCTAATGCGCAGGCTTCAAAGAGGGTAATGGTTTTTGCGAAACCAGCAATTATTCCTGCAGTCACCGGTTTTTTATAATAACAAGCAAGGAGTAGTGGTGATATCCCATGGCTGGTTTCCTGGCTGGTTAGTTCCGGATGCATGGTCAGCAAATCAGAAATCTCTTGTTTATTGTCTGTTTCTATTAGTGTTTCGAGCTGAGAGATGTCCATTGTTAGATTTAGAGTCTTAAAATACGGGAATAAATTAACAAATTTTAAATGATATCAGCATAAAAAAAATCCCGGCAGATAAAAATACCTGCCAGGATTAACCTTAAAACAAAACTTATCTATAATTAAAACTTAAACGCTATGAGTATGACTATGATGGTGTTAGAAGGTTTAATGATGTCCCTGAAATCGGTTGATTTTATTTATTTAAGGAGCTAAGAATTTTTGTTGAATAAGTATACGTTTAAATGTATTTATAATAACTTAGTACATACAAGGATATGTTTTATATTTGTTGTGTATAATATTAGTCACGAAAAATGTCGGTAAGGGGAAATCAATTCAGGTCCAATTCGTTTAAAAACGAATCTGGCGATAAGCAAAGCTCGAAGTCAACAGCGTCCAGACCATCCGCAGAAAGATTTAACATCATGCCTCGATTGGACTTCCAAAATGGTAGGTTGTTTAAGATCATAGGGTTAGTGTTTGTGGTTTTGTCGTTGTATTTTCTCATCGCTTTTACTTCTTACCTTTTCACCTGGCAGGAAGATCATAGCTATGTGATTGATGCAAATGGTGGATGGGGGAACCTTTTCAAAACCTACGAGGAACTGCAACAGGTAAATATTAATCCGGTAGTGTCTAACTGGCTGGGTAAAATCGGTGCTTTATTAGCGCATCAGTTCATTTATGAATGGTTCGGTTTAGCCTCTTTCTTATTCATTTTTGTGTTTTTTGTAATCGGATACCGTCTCCTGTTTAAGGTGAAAATATTCTCTATTGAAAAAACACTTGCGTATAGCTTGTTCTTTTTATTATTCATTTCCTTAACCCTTGGTTTCGCACATTCTTTTATCAGCGATGCCCCTCATTTCCTCGAAGGAGAGTTTGGTTATTGGACCAATAAATTATTGGCTGCACAGATCGGAAAGGCTGGTGTAGCAGGATTAATTGGCTTTTTAGGGCTATCTATCCTGATCATTGCTTATAATATTGACTTCAAACTTCCGGAACGTAAAAAACCGGATGCTATTATTCCTGATGTTCCAGAAGAGGAAGAAGAAGGGACTGAAAATGAATTGCGCTCAGGCTCGGTAGAGTTTACACTAAATGACCGATTAGCAAGGGATCAGAAGCGGGAGCAAAATGTAGGTATTCAGCCTTCAACAAGATTTGAAGAACGGGAACTGGAAAGAGAAATCATTCCTGAACATAGAGCCCCGGTTTCTCCAATGGCTAATATCCAATTGGAAACAACACCTGTAATTCCAATTCCACCAGTTGCAGCTCCAATAGTGCCGCCAGTACCAACACTAGAGCGGGAATATGTAATGGAACCAGAACCAGAGCAAGAACCAGAACCGGTGGTTTCAGTTGCTGCAGCGATGCCAATGGAAATTACCCCTGTTCCGGAACAAGAATTGGAATTGCTGATTGAAAAGACGGAAGAAGAGAAAAAATCTGATGACCTCGTAGAGCAGTTTGGTAATTATGACCCTACTTTAGATCTGTCGAGTTACAAATATCCAACCCTTGATTTATTAGATAATCACGGTTCCAACAAGATCTCTGTGAATACAGATGAATTGGAGGCGAATAAGAATAAAATTGTCAATACACTGCTTCATTACAATATCGAAATTGATAAAATTAAAGCAACGATTGGTCCAACGGTAACCTTGTATGAGATTATACCGGCACCGGGCGTAAGAATTTCCAAGATTAAAAATCTGGAAGATGACATCGCTTTAAGTTTAGCGGCATTAGGGATCAGGATTATTGCACCAATGCCGGGAAAAGGTACAATTGGTATTGAGGTACCTAATTTACACCCGGAAATGGTATCTATGAGAAGTATCCTGATGACGGAGAAATTCCAGACGACTACCATGGAACTGCCGATTGCATTGGGTAAAACCATTTCCAATGAGGTTTATATCGGTGATTTAGCCAAAATGCCTCACTTATTGGTGGCGGGTGCTACTGGTCAGGGTAAGTCGGTAGGGATCAACTCGATTCTTGTTTCCCTGCTTTATAAGAAACACCCTTCGCAACTTAAATTTGTGTTGGTCGATCCTAAAAAAGTAGAGTTAACTTTATTTAATAAAATTGAACGTCACTTCCTGGCTAAACTTCCTGGAGAAGCTGATGCCATTATCACGGATACGAAAAAGGTAATCAATACCCTGAACTCACTTTGTATTGAAATGGATCAGCGTTATGATTTGTTAAAAGATGCGCAGGTAAGAAACCTAAAAGAATACAATGAGAAGTTTATCAAAAGGAAACTGAACCCGAACAATTCACACCGTTTCCTTCCTTACATCGTCTTAATTGTAGATGAGTTTGCAGATTTAATGATGACTGCCGGTAAAGAGGTGGAAGCCCCGATTGCCCGTTTGGCGCAGCTGGCACGTGCGATAGGTATTCACCTTGTATTGGCTACACAACGTCCTTCGGTAAACATTATCACAGGTACCATTAAAGCGAATTTCCCTGCCAGACTGGCCTTTAGGGTATTGTCTAAAATTGACTCGAGAACGATCCTTGATAGTGGAGGTGCAGATCAATTGATTGGTAGAGGAGATATGTTGTTATCGACAGGAAATGACCTGATCCGATTGCAGTGTGCTTTTGTTGATACACCTGAGGTGGATCGTATTTCTGACTTTATTGGTAATCAAAGAGGGTATGCAGAGGCTTATCAGCTTCCTGAGTACATAGATGAGGCTGCTGAATCAGCTAAATCGGATTTCGATCCTAAAGACCGTGACTCCATGTTTGAAGAGGCCGCACGTCTAATCGTGATGCACCAACAGGGTTCTACTTCTTTGATTCAAAGGAAGTTGAAGTTGGGTTATAACAGGGCAGGAAGAATCATTGATCAGCTGGAAGCCACGGGTGTAGTAGGACCTTTTGAAGGTAGTAAAGCGAGAGAGGTGTTGATTCCTGACGATTATGCTTTGGAACAGTTCTTGACTGACCTGAAGAATAATTAACCCGAAAAGAGAATATAGATGAGAAAAATAATATGGTCGTTGCTGGTATTGACAGGTTTTGGATTTTCCGGTTATGCACAGCAAGATGCGAAGGCGAAAGCAATATTGGCAGAGGTAAGTAAGAAATACCGTTCTTTTGATGTGGTGAAAGCCGATTTCACCTTCAGTTTAGATAATGCACAAGCGAAGCTTAAAGAAACACAACAAGGAACATTAATTGTTAAAGCGAAAACAAATAAGTACCGCGTCACGATGACGAATCAGGAATTGATTAGTGATGGTAAAACGCAATGGACTTATTTAAAAGAAGATAAAGAAGTACAGGTAACAGACGCTGATCATAGCGGTGATGCCTTAAATCCAGCTCAAATATTCACCATTTACGAAATAGGCTTTAAATACGGCTATACCGGCGAAAGTAAGGTTGGTGGCAAAGTATATCAAATGATTGATCTGGCTCCTATAGACGTTAGTAAATCATACTTTAAGATCCGTTTAGGAATTGATAAGGCAGCGAAACAGATTGGAACAGTAGTCATTTTTGATAAAGGCGGGAATAAATACAGCTATACTGTGAAAAAGATGATAACAAACCTGAAAGTTCCGGAAAGTACTTTTTCCTTTGATCCGAAGAAGTATCCAGGAGTAGAAGTTGTAGACTTAAGGTAATTTGTTATTTTTGAAGATATGGTCTCAACTCATCAATTTTGAAAGTTACATTTTTAGGAACAGGTACTTCCCAAGGTATTCCAGTCATTACCTGCAATTGTGTGGTTTGTCAGTCGACAGACCATAAGAATAAGCGACTTAGGGTTTCTGTACTGGTTGAAATGGGGGATAAGACCATCGTCATTGATAGCGGTCCTGATTTCAGGTACCAGATGTTGCGCGCAAATGTGAAGGATCTGGATGCAATTCTCTATACTCATGAGCATAAAGACCATGTGGCTGGTTTGGATGACATCAGGCCTTTTAATTATCTATTGAAAAAGAACATTGATATTTATGCGACTACACGTGTTCAGGAGGCTTTAAAAAGAGAGTTTTCTTATATTTTCGCTGAAACTCATTATCCTGGATTGCCACAGATAGATGTACATACAATTACTGATCAGCCTTTTGAAATTGGCAATACCACAGTGATCCCATTAAATATCATGCATTATAAACTGCCGATTCTGGGTTTTAGAATTCATGATTTTACCTATATCACCGATGCCAAAACCATCTCTGAAGAAACGATAGAAAAAGTAAAGGGAACCAAGGTCCTAGTGATTAATGCCCTTCAACATGAAGAGCATATTTCCCATTTTACCTTAAAAGAGGCCATTGATTTTGCAGAAAAGATAGGAGCGGAAATGACTTACCTGACTCATATTAGCCATAATTTGGGCTTGCATGAGGAGGTAGAAGAAGAATTACCGAAAAATATTAAATTAGCCTATGATGGCTTAAGTATATTCTGCGAATAAATATATATTTGTAGGAGAAATACCCAGGTGGCGAAATTGGCAGACGCACCACCTTGAGGGGGTGGCGCTTGAAAAGGCGTGGCAGTTCGAATCTGCTTCTGGGTACAGCCGGACTTTGAACTCTTCAAAGTCCGGTTTTTTATGAAAAATCGTTATTTTTAGCTATTCTAGCATTGTTCAAAGTATTCCTGCTCATGTTAGTCTGGTAAAGGGGGAAGAGGAGATTAGCTTAGAACTATTTTATTCCAATTGGTGTCTTGCCTATTGACCAATGAGGCTGGTATAAATAATTTAATTGTGTAGGCAGACCGCTTGCTAATTTTTGCAGAGGCGTTACTGGTTGGCAGATTTTATATTCTCAATCAAATTATTAATGTTTTTTTTATTTCTTCCTATCGAAACTACAGACGTTTTTTTGTTGGGGTCACAAATACTATTTATCATTATTCGAGGATTATTGATATTGTCTTTATCATTAATGGTATCCACTCTTTTTTCATGCTTTATTATCTAATTATTATGGTATTTCATTTTACTAGGTTGAAACTAAGTCTCAAATTTATATAATTTCATACAATTTTATCTTACCTACCCTCAGCAAGATAAATTTTACACACTGTGTAGAAAGTTGAGATGGAGCGATATTATTGTTTCGATGAACTGTTGAATGCAGTTTTCCATTGTTTAAATTCGCTGGGCTTGATCCAATACCGGGCAAAGTTGCCCTCATGTAAAGACAGTAATTCGGTTTCCACTGCCTCTATGAATTGTGGACGTTCGATTTCAGGAATTTGAGTGGCAAAATTGGTGATACTTTCGGATGCCTGTTTGGAGTCCATTAACTGAGAGACGATGCGGGTGATCAAAGTGCGGATAGGCTCGCGAAATCTCAGGCGGAAGGGATCTGGTTCTCCCAAAGACTGCCGGAGTGCAGCATAGCGTGCAGCCGAACGTTCGTAGGCCCACAAGAATACATCCTTTAGCAAGTCAACACGATTCATTTCATATATGGCTAGTGTACCTTGTATATACAGATGATCTGGTACATCCACAAAAGAGAGTGGCGACAAGTTATGTTGGTTTAATGAAATGTTGGCAGCTAATCTTGATACGCGCTTGTTCACATCGTCAAAAGGCTGTAGATAGGGGAGTTGCACCATGATGAAAAAGGATTGTTCAAATGGGTTTTCTATTTGTCTTGCTTTTTGTAACATGAGGTCGAAGCTTTCTTCAATCAGTTGTGGTATACCCAGAGGCGTATATACTGATTTGGAGATGCCAACTCCAAAGGTACGCAGTCGACCAGGGGCCTCGGGATCAGGTAATAAGTTGTTGGCCAGTAACCCATGTAGGTTTTGAATGGTATAGCGGTTAAAACCGATTTCTATGGCTGATTGAACAATAAATTCAATGGCATCTTTATGATTTAGAATCATCTGGGCATCTAGAGCCGATTTGCTATCGTCTGCTTCTCCAAGAGAAATCAATCGTTCGGTATCAAGTAAGGTGTAGGTGTTGCCTTCCAACCTGCTGGAATTCCAGGATAGATCGATGAGCAAACGGTTCAGGATTTGTTGAGCATAAGTACCGGCAGGTTGATCTAACTTGGCTGTATTTCCAAATTCAGCGAGTAGCTGCATTTCTTCCTGACTTAGGTAACTGTCAATGTTGGGGCGATAGGATTCCAGGAATTCCCGTTGGTAGCCAACAGGTTTCCGTCTTTGGATAGGTTGGGCGAGGTCTGTTAGGAGCTGCTTGCTACTTGCTGTTAAAGGGATGAGATCAGTAAGTGAGACGCTTGTTGCCTGAGTTTCGGTTTGAGTGGGCAAGTGGTATCGTACAGCGCGAGCTTTACCTGTTACAATGATGTCGCCCTGTTTTTTAAGATTCAATAAGCGACGCTGTAAGCTGCGTTTTTCTATATTTAAATCTAGTGTTTTAATGATTTCATCAATGGATGCACCATCTGGATATCTCTTCAAGGCATCTAATATATGAGGGGCTGTTGTCATACTTTAGCTTTAATTAGTGTATTGCGACAAGAATCAACGTATTGCGACAAATATATGCATAGTCTGTCGCAATACTTACTATTGCGACAGACTATTTAAATTGTGACTACTTTACAAAAAAGATTTTATCCATGCCAACTTTTTTGTTCTATTATAATCTTGTCAAGGTATTAAGTGCCTTGACAAGACTTAATTTTTTAAAAAATCACCAGAGCTTTAAATGAATTTCTTCCACTCTAAATCCTCAATTATGGGTTCTATAAGCAATAAAAAGCGATTTAAATGTTCAAAATATTCCTGCTGATCGGTACATATCGGAAATAAGCATGCTATTGCTTTCCTGATCTCGGCATTAACTGACATATACATATCCAATCCTTTACGTGGTGCTAAATTCATGTTCTTAAATTCATAACCGTCTATTGTTCCAGAAACCTTGATGTATCCCCATTTACCCTTAATGTCTCTAGAATCTGGGATAACAATGTTATAGGTCCATGCGCCATGATTTGGAATATAATTTAGTGTCAGTTTTTTGTTTTTTAATAGTTTGATCATAACCTTTTATGTGTTAAAAACTAATGAGTTAAAGGAATTCTCTAGCTATTATTTAATAGTGCAACTGTTTGGTCCCTAATAAAACCTTCCTTATCTTTTTTAACTTCTTCTAGTATCGCTTTGCTATCTGCCGGAAGCTTAAAATATTTATCAGCCCATAAGTTAATTTCGATCATTAAAGGAAGCAGATCAACACCTTTTTGGGTTAGTTTATATAAGACCTTAGCTTTACTGTCCGGGTGGTCCTGTTTCGTAATTACCCCATTTGTTTCCAGCATCTGTAATCGGGAAGCCAATATATTGGTCGCTATTTTTTCATCCGATTTTAAGAAATCGCCATAAGTACACTGTTTAGAAAACATTAAATCCCTAACAATAAGCAGCGACCACTTGTCTCCCCAAATGTCTAGAGAGCTGCTGATAGGGCAATCAGACCTCTTTTTTAAATCATCCATAAAATAAACTATAAAATCACTTGCAAAATGAAAGTTGTTTGTATATTTGCACTTGCAAAACGCAAGCAAATTTACTAAAATAATTTATACGTGCAATGGAAACAGCATTAATCTTTGAACCATATAGCTTAAACGAGCTAAAATTAAACAATAGAACCGTCATGGCCCCAATGACAAGGAGCCGTTCCGCAAACCCTGGGAACTTAGCTACGGAGCTTACAGCGCTGTATTATAAACAACGTGCAAGTGCCGGACTAATCATTACCGAAGGAACTTTTATCAGCAAAGAGGCTGTTGGTGTAGTAAATGTACCAGGTATCTATAGTAAAGACCAGATACAGGGATGGAAACTGACTACAGATGCAGTACATCAACAAGGCGGAAAAATATTTGCCCAGCTTTGGCATACAGGAGCATATTCCCATCCTGATCTTCATGATGGAAAGAAACCATTAGCGCCTTCAGACGTAAATCCTGGGCAGCAGGTATTCACAGCGGAGGGTTTTAAACCATCTGAAGCCCCACAACCAATGACTGTTGAAGATATTAAAAGAACGGTAAATGATTTTAAGCAGGCTACTATCAATGCTTTCGAGGCTGGTTTCGACGGTGTTGAACTGCATGGTGCCAATGGTTACCTGCTGCAACAGTTCTTTAGTAAAAATACCAATCATAGGGAAGATGAATATGGCGGTTCTATCGAAAACCGTGCACGCATCTTGTTTGAAATTTTAGATGAATTGAAAGAAGTTGTCGATATCAGGCGTGTCGCAGTTCGTCTAAATCCATCGCTTAATGGAATTATGGGCATTTTAGTTGATGACGAAACGATCCCTTTATATGATTATATAGTGAACAAACTTAATGGTTATGGCCTGGCCTACATCCACTTGATAGAGCCATTTACAGATGTTTCTGCACTTTCAGATGCAATCCAAGAAGTTGCAAAGCACTTCCGTAAAATTTATAACGGCACCATCATTATCAATAGGGCGTTTACAAAGGAAACAGCCAATCAGGTACTAAAGGATGGAGATGCTGATTTGGTGTCTTTTGGCGTTCCATTCATTGCCAATCCAGATTTAGTAGAACGTTTCAAAACAGATGCAGCGCTAACCCAACCAGATCAAGCAACTTTTTATACCCCGGGCGAAAAAGGATACACCGATTATCCTAGTCTTAATCATTAAGAAATATTTGGGCGATCGGGTGGGCTCCGCTATATTCCCGATGAAAAATCGGGGGATGCCGCTGCAGTCCCTGTCGCAAACAACAATAAATAACAGAGCAAAATGAAAACTACAGGAAACACGATATTTATTAGCGGCGGGAGCGCCGGAATTGGCTTAGCTATCGCTAAAAAACTTAGTGCAGCAGGCAACAAGATCATCATTAACGGACGTAATGAAGAACGTTTGCAAAACGCCCTGAAACAATTGGATAATGCCATTGCAATTCAGGGCGATTTATCGGTCAAAGCTGATAGGTTGAAAATTGCAGAAGAATTAAAAAGTAAACATGCCGACGTAAATATCATCATTAATAATGCTGGGGCTGCTTTTATGAACGATTTAAGCGACAATAATAATAACGCAGCAGAAAAAGCTTACGAGGAAATTAATACCAATTATATTAGTGTAATTGATTTTACTGCGCTTACGTTGCCATTGCTTTTGCAACAAGAAGAAGCGGCAATTGTAAATGTTTCTTCGATCGCGGTATTCAGATCTAACAAATATTTGCCTACTTATTCTGCAAGCAAAGCAGCGCTACATAGCTACACCCAAGGGCTGAGAGATACCTTTTCAGAAAACAGAAACCTAAATGTGTATGAACTTTATCCGCCTTTGGTGAATACCGATTTTTCTGTCGAAATTGGTGGGGCAAATGGAATTCCAGCATCGGAAGTAGCGGATGAGTTATTTATAGCATTAGAGAAAAATCAATTTGAAGTTCCGGTTGGCGATACGAAGAAAATCCACGAACTGGTTATTCCAATAACAGAAAATGTTCCCCATTAATTAAGAAAGGCAATGAATTTAAAAGGGAAAAGTATCCTCATCACCGGCGGAGGATCGGGTATAGGACTTGAAGCTGCAAAACAGTTTCTGCAGATTGGTGCAAAAGTGATCATTACGGGCAGAAATCAGGATAAACTGGAGGCAGCCAAAAAAGCATATCCAAACCTGATTACCATACAAAGTGATGCTGGAAATGAAGATCACGCATATGCGCTTTTTGATAAGGTAAAACAACTTGGCGGTATCGATATACTCTATAACAATGCAGGCGTTGGTGTACCGCCAATAAACTTAGGCCTTTCAAATGATGCGCATTTGAAAGGAGCTGCGTATGAAATCCAGGTGAATTATCTTGGCGTTGTCCGTCTCAACAACCTTTTTATGGAGATGCTAAAATCAAGGGAGGAAAGTGCAATCATAAATACCACTTCAATTTTGAGTATTGTGCCTTCACTCATAGAGGCTACCTATTCGGCATCCAAAAGCGCGTTGGCTTTTTACACCAAATCCCTAAGAGAGCACTTAAAAATTCTGGGTGTCAAGGTAAAGGTTTTTGAACTGTTGCCACCTTTGGTTGACACGGATATGGTGGCCGATAGGAAAGATAAGAAAATTAGCCCCGAGCAACTGGTTAAGGAATTGATAAAAGGGCTTGAGCAGGATCGGTACACCATTCGGGTAGGTGATTCGAAGCTCATCTATTTCTTCAATCGCTTTTTCCCTAAATTAGCCTTTGGATTGATCAATCCGAAGAAAACAAATGCAACCTTAAAATCATAAGATGAAAGCATTCGCAATAAAAAAATACGATAAAAAGGGCGTTCTTGAACTTATTGATGTGCCTGCTCCGATCGTAAAAGAAGATGAAGTATTGGTAGAAATCCGAGCTTCTGGCCTTAATGTGCTTGATGCCAAGATAAAATCTGGCGAATTTAAAATGATACTGCCCTATAAAATGCCACTCATTTTGGGACATGACGTAGCTGGGGTAATTACTAAGGTAGGCACACAAGTGACACGCTTTAAGGTAGGCGATGAAATCTATGCCCGAGTTGCTGATTTTCACATTGGTACCTTTGCAGAGTATATTGCCATCAATGAGAAAGATATTGCACTTAAGCCAAAGAATATTACGATGGAAGAAGCTGCATCTATTCCTTTGGTTGCCCTCACCGCATGGCAAGCCCTCGTAGAAAAGGCCAATCTGAAAAAAGGACAGAAAGTATTTATTCAGGCGGGCTCGGGTGGGGTAGGTACAATTGCTATTCAGCTGGCTAAACATCTGGGGGCAACCGTGGCTACAACTGCAAGTGAAAAAAGCTTTGCAATGCTGAAGGAACTTGGAGCAGATGTACTGATTGATTACAAGAAGGAAGATTTTGAAAACGTACTGAAAGATTATGATCTTGTACTGAACAGCCAAGATACAAAGACACTTGAAAAATCATTACGGATCTTAAGACGTGGAGGGAAGGTGATTTCGATTTCTGGACCACCAACACCGGCTTTTGCCGAAGCAATTGGTGCCTCTTGGGTTGTTAAAACCGTCTTATCGCTTATTAGTTTTGGCATTAGAAAAAAAGCTAAAAAACTTGGTGCTGACTACTCTTTTTTATTTATGAGGGCAGATGGCAAACAATTGAGCGAAATCACTTCATTGATTGAAACAGGTGTGATCAGTCCCGTGCTTGACAAGGTGTTTCCATTTGAACAAACCAACGATGCTTTAGCTTATGTAGAAAGTGGCCGTACAAAAGGGAAGGTAGTGGTAAAAGTGAAATAAAAACAAACGTTGCTTAAACGGCGGTTTTGTCATGTTTATCCTAAAGTTTGCCCGCTTCTCCATGGCAAGAAGTATCCTTACTGGTCGGATAGTTCGGCAAAATTCTACAGTAGTTACTTTGATATTTGCCAAGTTTTTTGTTCTATTATAATCTGGTCAAGGTATCTTAATCGAAAATTACCTTGATTTTTGATGCCTGATCAAATGAATTTTTTTCTCTCCAAATCTTCAATTATTGGCTCAATAAGCAATAAAAAGAGATGCAAATCTTCAAAGTATCCCTGCTGATCGGTACTTTAGAGCAGGTTGATGTGTTTTTTAGGAAACCTTCAACCTGCTTTTTTTATGTCCTAATTGTAGTTTTTTCTGTATGCTTCCATTACTTGTTCAAAGCATATTTTTAACCATGCGGTATAGTCTTGATCCTGATGGTGTAAACTCTGCTCTAGCGCCTCCATCGTCATATATTTGAAATCAGCTACTTCTTGTGGATTGGGAATTGGCAACGTATCTGTACTTCCAAAATAAACATGGTCATATTCATTTTCAATCAATCCATTTTCAAGTTCTGCACGGTAAGAAAAGTTAAAAACAGGAATGAGTTCGGATTCCATTCCCATTTCTTCTTTTAACCTTCTGTGTGCAGCATCTATAGTCAGTTCGTCGGGTCTGGGATGACTACAGCAAGTATTTGTCCATTTTCCAGCAGAATGATATTTATCAAAAGCGCGTTGTTGTAGTAAAAGTTCTCCGGCACTATTAAAGATAAAAACGGAGAAGGCTCTATGAAGTTTGCCTTCAAGGTGTGCCTCCAGTTTTGGCATAGTTCCTATTGGGTTATCATTTTCATCAACCAGTATCACTTCTTCTTCTGTCGTCAAATTCATCCTTTCTTTTTCTCTAAGCTGTAATTTTATATACCTAAAAATGGGTAGGGGCAAAGGTCAACATTTTTCTGATGCTTTCCTTTTCTATTTGCCTTTAATGAAGTTATAATCCACACTTTGACCACCTCCGGAAATGACCGCTTTTAAGTTATTCCCTTTTCTCTTATAGCTGATCTTCTTTGGGAATTCGTTTTGAGGATTCTCACATACAAAACCATCAGTACTTAATGCAGTAAGCTTGAAATAAGTAGGTTGCTTTTCGCCAGTCACCCTCACCACATAATACAGGTCTTTTCCTTTTAATTCAAAGTCCATATCCTCTACGAACACAACTTCTTTTCCCTTAAGCGTAACTCCTTTTCCACTGAGTTTTGAACCGGAGGATTTTTCCCATTTTTCGTAGCCCGATTCTCCGGCTTTAGCATTGGTACGAACCCATTTGCCAGTTAACCATTCAAGTTTCTTGAGTTTTTCTGTGCTACTATTCTGACCGTATACGGTGTTTATGAATAAAAATGCCGACAGAATTAACAGTGTTTTTAGTTTGTTCATCATGTTTTTTATTTCGAAAATAAGGACATTTCAGTAAGCAGTATTGTACAAAACCGACTTGTTAATCTGTTTTGTTTAAAAAGAAATTGGCCATATTCTTCTCTTCAAAAAAATAAGCCGAAGGATCCTCCCCGGTAAAGGCTTTGAAGTTCCGGATAAAGTGAGATTGATCGTAATACCCGGATCTAAATACAATTTCAGACCAGGTACAGTGTTTGGATTTGAGGAGTAGAAATATGTAGTTAAAGCGTATAATTCGTGAATAGTATTTTGGAGAAAGGCCAACATATTTCTTGAATAAACGTTCCAGCTGTCGTTCGCCAACCTTGGCCACAGCGAGCATTTCAGCAACAGTAGCCATACCATTTGAGTTGAATATCAGGGATAGGGTATCTTTAATTGGATTTTCGGTAGCAGCAGTACTTTTGGAAATAAAATAATCATCCAAAACTTGTTTCAATATCTTTTCATCCTTAAAAGGGAGTATTTTTTCTTTAAGGCTAGCCAGTTCAGTATTAGGGAAGGTGTCCAAATCAACAATTTTATCCAGATACTGGTTCATGTTTAGAGAAAATAGCTGGGTAAGTGCTGCCGGCTTTAACTTAATCGCAACAGATGCAGTTGGCCCGGTATTTTCCAGGTAAAAATAACTGCTGATTTGGCCGGCCAGTAAATTTGGCGTTTGCAAGCACCAACCATCTTTGTTTTTTGATTTATATACACTCCCATAGTTGAAAATAAGCTCTGTGAAACCATCAGGAATAATTTTTTCTATACTTGGGCTTGCTTCATCGGATTGCATGGTCCAGTAGCATTCTATAAATTCATTTAAATCAGGATGTGGTTCAATTCTACTGAAATTCATTATGCAAAATAGGAAATATCTTCCTGGAAATATTGGCTGATGTAGGATCAAGGACAGAAAGCTTTAGACCTAAATTTTAAATGCCTGAAAGCTTTTATAGATTGGAAATTCGTTTTTCCTATTTATGATGTTTTGTATACGGTTGATTTACTGATCTTTCTTCCGTTATACTGGATAAATAATGATAAATTTGCAGTCCATTATTTTTTTTGAAGCAATTTTTAAAATCCTATATGCTCGTTAACAAAACAGGTGAAACCTCTAATAATCTCCGTAAACTTTTCATTTTATTTCTTGCCTTCACTTTTTTAATCGCTGCAGGTTCTTTGTTGCTGAGGCATTCCATCTTTAAAAAACTGGATACGCTGGCGGAACAATTGAGGGGGCATGCACAGAACCAGGAGATCAGTAATATCTTGCTGGACTTAAATGGCGCTGAGAGTGATTTTCAGCAGGCTATTCTATATGGGGAGAGTCAGAAGCTGGAAGATTATAAAACTAAACTTACCCGTACATTTAATCAGATCGAAGTGATACTGAAAAAATATGATCTGGACAGTACAAGAATGTTATCCGCGAATAAAGCACAATTGGGGAAAGCATTTGATGATAAATTGATGATTTCTAATGAGATTTTTAGTCTCAAACATAACTTCGATTCTCTACTAAGGATTACAAATATTCAAAGTATCGGTGGACAGCCATCAAAAGATGTTATTGAGAAGTATAAGTTTAACACTACTATTAAAAGAAGTACTGGAAAGGCAGACACTTCGGTTCGGGTTATCAAACCTGAGCAAAAGAAAAAAGGACTATTTAAACGTCTTCAAGACGCAATTGAGAATAAACAGGAAAATGCACAGTCGGTTAAGGTAGTTACTGTAAATCGGGAAAAGCAAATCCGTGATTCTGTAAATAGGTCGGTACTGAGAAAACAAAGCCATTCTCAGGGTGATATTCTAAGGAAATTAAATGAAGAAAATGGACGGTTGGCGAAATCCAATCAGCAGCTGATTTCTGCCAATTTAAGTCTGGTTATTCAATTGCATCAATTGGTTCAGGAACTAAAAGATATTCATTTGAATGATTGGGAAAAAGCCAGAACAGAAATGCTCAACCAATACCAATCCGCTACGAATGACATGAATAGTTTTACAGGAGTGGCAGTTTTAATGATCCTTATTTTTATCATTTTACTGATCATTTATATCCGTAAAGCAGGAAAATCAGAAGATAATTATATCCGTGAGAATGAACGTGCAGTAGCATTGGCCGAACAGAAATCGGAAATGCTGGCCATCATGAGTCATGAGATTAGAAACCCGCTAACTACCATAACTGGCCTGATTTACCTTTTAAATCGTAGCCCTTTGAATGATGATCAGAAAAAGAAACTGAACTCTATCAATTTATCTTCCAGTATGCTGATGGATACCATCAATGATATTTTGGATGTGAGCAAAATTGATCACCAAAAAGAAACTGCATTGAAAATTGTTTCTTTTCAGCCTTGCGTGGAGATTAAAGAAACGGTTGCTGCCATGACTTTTATTGCAGAAAGAAAACAAATCTCTTTATCAGCGGAATTTACCGGGGAAGAAGAAGCGATGGTTAATGGAGATCCTTTTAGATTAAAACAAATCATGATCAATCTCCTCAACAACGCTGTAAAGTATACGGATCAGGGTGGGGTAGTGGTAAAAGTCAATTTGAATACTGTTGATGGAAATACAATATTGTTGAATGTGAGCATCATAGATACGGGGATTGGTATTCCTAAGGATCAACAAGGAAAACTTTTTACCAGATATTATCAAGCAAATCGATCTGCAGGAAAACCTGGTACGGGATTAGGGCTGTATATCTGTAAGCAGTTGATCGAACTTCAAAATGGACACATCAGCGTGGAAAGCGATGCAGGAAAAGGTTGTCATTTTAAATTCGATATCCCTTATCAAAAACCAGAATAAGAAACAAAGCGCTAATTTTGTTGTTCCTTCTTAATCTAGGGGCTATTTAGTAACTTTAGGTACATTTAAAATATGAAATATGAGATACATTTCGTTGTTACTTCTATTCACCGTAATTTCTTTATCCGGATTTTCTCAAACTAGCGATGCTATAGTGGGACAATGGGTTAATTCTTCAGGTGAAGCGCACATTGATATTTTTAAAAAAGGAGACCGCTTCTTTGGTAAAATCGTTTGGTTAAAAGAACCTAAAGATGAGAAGGGGGATCCAAAGCTGGATGTGAAGAATCCTGCTGATAATTTAAAAAGGAGACCAGTATTAGGCCTTGAAATGCTAAAAGACTTTGTTTATGAGAATGGTAAATGGGTAGATGGTACGATTTACGATCCAAAAGTAGGAAAGACTTACAGCTGTAATATGAGCCTTAAGAGTAATGGACAATTGAATGTGAGAGGATATATTGGTTTCTCTCTGATAGGTAGGACGGATGTTTGGAAAAGATTTAAATAGATGAGAGGACTTATTTTTTGTTTATTATTTTTTCCTTTATACTCATTTTCACAAACCTACGATTTGATTCCGCTTATATCAGGGGAAAATACGAGTCTGCGTGGAATGAGTGTAGTTTCTGATCAGGTAGCCTGGGTAAGTGGTAGTAATGGCCATATTGGTAAAACTATTGACGCCGGGAAAACCTGGGAATGGATCAAACCTGAAGGTCGTGAAAAACTAGATTTCAGAGACATTGAAGCCTTTGATGCTGATAAAGCAATTGTCGTAAATGCAGGTTCCCCTGCTTATATTTTGCAAACTACTGATGGCGGGAAGACCTGGACTGAGCGTTATAAAAATCTGGACTCAGCTATATTTTTAGATGGAATGGGATTCTGGAATGACCAGCGTGGTATTGTTTTTGGTGATCCGATTAATAGTAAAATGCAATTGCTAAGAACGATTGATGCTGGAGTTACCTGGAATGATATTTCAGAAAATCTTCAAGCTAAAATGGGTATTGGTGAGGCGGCTTTTGCAGCCAGCGGAACTACCATTAAAACGATGGGCAATGGAAAAGTATGGATTGCTACCGGAGGAAAGGTGTCAAATATCTACTATTCCAGTAATTTTGGATCTACCTGGCAAGTTTTTGAATGTCCGATTCTTCAGGGCGAAAGCAGTACTGGCCCCTTTTCTATGGATTTTTATGATGAAGATCATGGAGTGATCGTGGGTGGTAATTACCTGAAAGATAAAGAAAATGAAAACAATGTTTTATTGACCAGTAATGGTGGTAAAACTTGGGTCAAACCAGCTAAACCAGTGGATGGCTATCGTTCTGGTGTCGTTTATATCACTGAAAAAACCTTGGTTGCTACAGGCAGCTCAGGAACAGATGTTTCTTCTGATGGTGGAAAAAACTGGTATAATATTTCAGAGGTTAGCATGAATGTGATTCAAAAGTCAAAAGCAGGTGATTTAATCCTACTTGCAGGTAGTAAAGGACAGATTTATCAGCTCACCATAACTTCAAAATAATTCCATGTTAAGTAAAGTACACCATATTGCAATTATTTGCAGCGATTATAATGTTTCTAAACGTTTTTATACAGATGTATTGGGTTTAACCATCATCAGGGAAGTATATCGGGCAGAAAGAGATTCTTACAAGCTTGACCTTGCGTTGAATGGAGTGTATGTAATAGAACTTTTCTCTTTTCCTAACCCACCTGAACGTCCTTCCAGACCAGAATCTGTAGGTTTAAGGCACCTTGCTTTTCAAGTGGAGGATTTAGAACATGTAATAGAGGTATTGAAAGAAAAAGGAGTAAACTCAGAGCCGATTAGGGTGGATGAATTTACCGATAAGCGTTTTACCTTTATCGCTGATCCTGATTTACTGCCCATAGAGTTCTATGAGAAATAATTTTTTTTACGCCTCATACAATAATCAGATGATTTAGTCGTCTTATATATGAGAGCGTTAATTTAGATGACGGGGATGTGGCTGGAAGCTATATCCCCGTTTCTTTTTGCCCAATATTTTTCAAATGAATTTATTGAAAAAAAGCCTGTCCGAAGACAAGCTTTTAATGACGTCATGGGCGGATTCGAACCGCCGTAAAAGGTTTTGCAGACCCACACCTAACCACTCGGCCACATGACTATAAAGTAGTTGTTGTGACAACAGGAGCAAATATATATAAAGTATACTAAATTAGTAGTCTTTATTTTAAAATACTTTAGAATGCCTTATCTTAGGCTTTTAAGGAGGGTTTTGTGGCAGGAATGGTTAAAATTAATTTTAATATATCAGTAGAGGCTTGCTCCTGACTGATTAAATCTTGTAAACTTACCTTGTCCAGGAGCTGGTCTACCGTCAGTTGTATCATTTGCCATAAGGACCTGATGGAACAGTCTACAGAATTCGTGCATAATTTTTCAGAGCCGGGATAATCTTCACAAAACTTTTTACTGAACAATGCCCCTCCAAGGATTTTCAATACCTGATTGATGTTAATTTGACTGGCAGGCATAGCCAGCAGGTAACCACCTTTATTTCCTGGAGTACTTTGCAGGTAGCCTGCGATTCGTAACAGTCGACTTAGCTTACTCACATAGGCAATAGACAAGCCTTCCACTTCGCTTAGTGCCTGGATAGTAATGCCTTCTTCCTGATCAGATCGTGCTACGCGAAGGAGTATTCGCAAACCATATTCTTCTTGTGCCGTAATTTTCATATTGATTTCTTTGGATGCAGATTTACATCATTCCCAATTCAAATCTAGCGGTTTCTGACATCATATCTCTGTTCCATGGTGGATTCCAGGTTACGATAACAGCTACTTCATTCACACCTTCAATTTTTTTTACCTTTTCTTCTACTTCCAGCGGGATGCTTTGTGCAGCAGGGCAACCCGGTGCCGTAAGGGTCATCACAATTTGAACGTTGTTGAACGGAGGCATGATCTCTGTTTCATAGATTAAGCCAAGTTCATAAATACTGACTGGTATTTCCGGATCATAAATCGTCTGTAAACAGTCTATGATTTTTTGTTTCAATTCGTCTTTGTCCATGGTCTATTTCTTTTCAAGTTCTTCAATAGTTTGATAAGCCAATGCATAATTTTTCATTTGCTTGATCATTGCCAATAGTCCGTTTGATCTGGTTTGTGCCAGGTGGCTAAACATGCCTATTTCTTTAATAAATTCTAATTTTGTCTCCAGAATGGCTTTAGGCGGCTGTCCGGACAAGACTTTAATCAGCATACTAACCAGGCCTTTTACAATCATGGCATCACTATCAGCCTTAAAAAACACTTTTCCATCCTCATAAGTAGCAATTAACCATACACTGGATTGACAACCTTTTATTTTATGATCTGTAGTTTTAAAAGCATCCGCTAATGGAGGCAATTGTTTTCCTAAGTCAATGAGGTATTCATATTTGTCTTCCCAGTTTTGAAACATGGAGAAATCTGAAACTATTTCTTTTTCTATCTCGGCAATACTCTTTTGATTCATCAGGATAACATTTTAATGGACTTATAAATCCCTTCAACAAGGATGTCAATTTCTTCTTTGGTATTGTATAGCGCAAAAGAGGCCCTAATCGTACCAGGAATTCCAAATCGTTTCATGAGTGGTTGGGTGCAATGATGGCCTGTTCTCAGGGCAATACCAAGATGATCGAGTAAGACCCCGACGTCATGAGGATGGATATTTTTGAGGATAAAGGAAACGAGACTTACCTTTTCTGTTGCTTTTCCAATGATCTTTAAACCAGGGATATCTTCCAACTGTCTGGTTGCATAATCGAGTAACTCATTTTCATGTTTTCTGATTTGTTCTTTTCCTATGCTTTTAATGAAGTCTAAAGCTGATTTTAAGGCAATCGTATCTGCGATATTTGGGGTCCCTGCTTCATATTTATAAGGAAGATCGTTATAGGTGGTCAGCTCAAAGCTAACTTCCCTAATCATTTCTCCTCCGCCCTGAAAAACAGGCATGGCTTCCAGGAGTTCCTTTTTACCATAAAGGACGCCAACTCCTGTGGGCGCATATAATTTATGCCCTGAAAACGCAAAAAAATCGCAATCTAAATCCTGTACATCTATGTCGAGGTGAACAGCCGATTGCGCAGCATCTACCAATACTTTTGCTCCAAACTGATGCGCCATCGAAATCATTTCCTTAACAGGATTTACGGTTCCCAGCGCATTAGATACCTGCACGATAGCTACAAGTTTGGTTTTTTTATTGAGCAGGCGCTGATAGTCATCCATGGAAAGCGTACCATCATCCAATACCGGAATCACCTTTAAAATGGCATTCTTCTCCTGACAAAGGATTTGCCAGGGGACAATATTGGAATGGTGTTCCATTTCAGAAATCAGAATTTCATCACCAGCTTTGATATTTTGTCGGCCCCAGGAATAGGCTACCAGGTTGATTCCTTCCGTAGTTCCCCGGGTAAAAATGATCTCTTCTACCATTGCTGCCGAGATGAACTCCTGAACGGCATGGCGACTGGCTTCATAAGCCAATGTAGCTTCTTCTGCCAGTGTATGTATTCCGCGGTGGATGTTGGCGTTATAGCGACTGTAATAGTCGCTTAAAGCATCAATCACGCATTGCGGTTTTTGAGAAGTTGCGGCATTGTCAAAATAGATCAGATTCTTTTCATTCACCTTTCTGCTCAGAATAGGGAATTGTTTTCTGATGTCGAGTACTTCAAAGGGCTCCGGTGCTTTCATTTTAGGAATTGGTTAGCTGAGCTATAATTAACTGTTCAACATGATTACGTAAGGAAGGTAGTTTAATCTGATCCAGAATATCCGATGCAAAAGCCTGTAATAATAAAGATTCTGCAGTTTTAAAAGGAATTCCCCTTGCTCTTAAATAGAACATGGCTTCTTCATCCAATTGTCCTACGGTACAGCCATGAGAACATTTTACATCATCAGCAAAGATCTCCAGCTGTGGTTTTGCATTAATGCTGGCACGTTCAGATAAAATAATGTTCTTGCTGGACTGGTAGGCATTTGTCTTTTGTGCATTGGGTTGCACGATGATTCTTCCACTGAAAACTCCCGTTGCAGTATCGTCCGCAATTCCCTTGTAGAGTTGGTTGCTGAAGCAGTTTGGTTGCTTATTGTCGATCAATGTATGGTGGTCTATATGACTGTTTCCTTTCAAAAGAGAAAGGCCATATAAATGTGTTTCATTTCCAGGGGCATCTAAGATCAGGTTCAGGTTATTGCGAACCACAGCACCATTAAGGGAAATGGTTAAGGTTTGTACATAGCTTTTGCCAATTTGGTGGATCTGGGTACTGCTTACCTGCGCCGCATTTGAACCATCATTTTGAATTTTATAATAGGCTAGGAATGCATTTTCCTGCAATACAATTTCTATCACCTCATTATTAAAGCTCTCCATACTGCCTACTGTAGTATAGGTTTCTATAAGTTGTACATTCGTGTTTTCTGCTAAATATACCAGGCTGCGGGGCTGAGAAATGATGTTTTCTGTATTTGCATCCGTAACATGATGAAGATACAATGGAATCTCCAACTGTTGCCCTTTTGGAATGTAAATGAAAATGCCATCCTTTATGAATGCTGTATTTAGCGCATGAAGGCCATCTTTAAGGTATTTACTACTGCTACCCAAATGCGCGTCTACGATCTTTTGATACGGCCCTTTTGCTGCGACTGCTAAAGGCAAAATGATCAATTCATTTTCAGAAGAGATGATCTTTGATAAATGAGGCATAAACCTTCCATTTATAAAGTAAAGTTCATTGGATTCGTTCTGTCCGGGTAGGTTCAGTGCCTGTAGACTGGAAGGGCTAAACCCGTCATTTAAATTCTCTTTTGAAAACTGATAATTCTTGTCAAATAAGCTGCTGATATTGGTGTATTTCCATTCTTCCAGCTTATAATTTGGTAATCCTGATTCATTAAAAGTGTCAAAAGCCGTTTTGCTAAGCTCATTGATTGGGCCAGGGGAATCCGTAGCTACTAATGCTTCAAATTGATCTTTAAAATAAGCGATGTTAGTCATTATCTTTTCTTTTTTGAGGAGGAATCGATTGTGTGTAAAAAGCGCGTCTATTCTTTTGCGGCTAAATCAGTTTCATCGGTAATGAAATCATATCCTTTTTCTTCCAACTCGAGGGCAAGGTCTTTATTACCGGATTTAACGATACGGCCATTATAGAGTACATGCACATGATCTGGCTGGATATAATCCAATAACCGTTGGTAGTGAGTAATCAATAAGATGGCACGATTCTCATTTCTCAATTTGTTGATCCCATTGGCCACAATACGAAGTGCGTCAATGTCAAGTCCGGAATCTGTTTCATCAAGGATGGCAAGTTTCGGCTCTAACATGGCCATCTGAAAAATTTCATTACGTTTCTTTTCGCCGCCAGAAAATCCCTCATTGATTGAACGGCTGAGTAAGGATTGGTCAATTTCTACTAAGGCCATTTTTTCCTTCATGATCTTCAAAAAAGCGAGTGCATCCAGTGGTTCCTGACCATGGTATTTGCGTTTCTCATTGACCGCTGCTTTAATAAAATTGGTGGTGCTGACTCCCGGGATTTCAACTGGATATTGAAATGCCAGAAATAAACCTTCCCTTGCACGGTCTTCAATCGATAAATCCAATAGGTTTTTATTTAGAAAGGTAACCGTACCTTCAGTAACTTCATATTCTTCTCTTCCTGCAAGTACTGAGGCCAGCGTACTTTTTCCAGAGCCATTGGGTCCCATGATGGCATGCACTTCTCCCGCCTTGATGTCCAGGTTTATCCCTCTCAGGATCTCTTTGCCGTCAATATTTGCGTGTATGTTTTTTATAGATAACATCATATTTGAAAATTTTGAGGATTAAAAATTAGCCTACACTGCCTTCCATACTGATGGCAAGTAGTTTTTGTGCTTCTATTGCGAACTCCATAGGTAGTTGATTCATCACTTCTTTGGCAAAGCCATTTACGATCAGCGCTACTGCAGCCTCAGCATCAATCCCCCTTTGTCTACAATAGAAAAGCTGGTCTTCCCCGATTTTAGACGTAGTGGCCTCATGTTCCACAATGGCAGTTTTGTTTTTTACTTCTATATATGGAAAAGTATGTGCGCCACATTTATCACCCAAAAGGAGGGAGTCGCATTGCGAATAGTTCCGGGCATTAAGGGCTCCTTTAGCTGCACGAACCAGACCACGGTAACTGTTCTGACTTTGTCCGGCAGAAATGCCTTTTGCAACAATCCTACTTCTCGTATTTTTTCCAAGATGTATCATTTTCGTCCCCGTATCGGCTTGCTGGTGATGGTTGGTGAAAGCCACAGAATAAAATTCCCCGATAGAATGGTCCCCTTTGAGAATTACACTAGGGTATTTCCAGGTGATGGCTGAACCGGTTTCTACCTGTGTCCAGGAGATCTTTGAATAGTCCCCCTGACAAATGCCACGCTTGGTGACGAAGTTGTAGATCCCGCCATTTCCTTCCTTATCGCCAGGGTACCAGTTTTGAACGGTAGAGTATTTGATCTCGGCCTTTTCCATCGCAATAAGCTCCACTACTGCTGCGTGTAACTGGTTTTCATCTCTCATTGGTGCGGTACATCCTTCCAGATAGCTGACGTAACTTCCTTCTTCAGCAATGATCAATGTTCTTTCAAACTGACCGGAGTTTTCGGCATTGATTCTAAAATAAGTAGACAATTCCATCGGACAGCGGACACCTTTAGGGATATAACAGAAAGATCCATCAGTAAAAACAGCTGCATTTAATGCCGCAAAGTAATTGTCGGTCATCGGTACTACCGAACCCATGTATTTCTTTACCAATTCGGGATGCTTTTGGATGGCTTCAGTGATAGAACAAAAAATGACCCCAATTTCAGACAATTGTTCTTTAAAAGAGGTCGCAATGGATACACTATCCATCACCACATCAACGGCTACTCCTGTTAGTCTCTTTTGCTCATTTAGGGAGATGCCCAGTTTTTCAAAAGTACGCAGGAGTTCAGGGTCAACTTCATCGAGGCTGTTGAGCTGTTCTTTTTGTTTAGGCGCAGCATAATAAATTATGTCCTGATAATTAATAGGAGGGTGTTTGATATTAGCCCAGGTAGGCTCTACTAACTTTAACCAATAGGCATAGGCTTTGAGTCGCCAGGCAAGCATCCATTCAGGTTCGTTCTTTTTTTTAGAAATGAGTTCGATAATCCCCTCATTTAATCCCTTCGGGATTGTATCTGTATCTATGTTTGTAACAAAGCCGTACTTGTAGTCATTTAGCGCGGATTGCTCCAACATATCCAAATCTTCATTCATGATATCGGTCTTTAATGTATTGATCACAATAACTGTACCTTATAAAGATAGGGCTAAACTATTGTTTGTACAAAAAAGTATAAACAGCTAAATGTAAGATTTTAAGAGGTTTGACTCTTGGTTTGGAAGTTTGAGGCGAATTGCGATATAATAGCAATGCCCTCATAATTGTCTGAATTATGAGGGCATTGCAAAAAGGTTTATTTTACCTTAAAAAGCTGCTTCTTTGAATGAATATTATTCCTGATCACCAATTAACACACCAGATACATTCCAGGAGCTGAAGCTGGTCCCTTCAGGTTTTCCAAGAGGTATGGCAACCTGGAGCTTATGTTTACCTGGTGTAAGGTTCTCTAAAGGAATTTCTACCGGGAGCGTAAGTGTTCCTGGGCACCAGTTTGAGCGACTTAAATCTGAGGAAGATAGCCCATTTCCGAAATTACCGGAAGAAGGATTGCTAAAACGGTAGGTTGCACAATCTTCTCTCCATGGAATAAAGTGATAAACTCTTTTTCCATCTACAAAAATCTCGTTCATTTTTGGAACGAATTCATCTCCTTTACCCCAGCCACCATGACCGGTAGTCAGGTACCTTAACCTTAGGTTTTTTACGCCTTGAGGGACATCAATGGTTACAGTCAGGGAATCTTTGTCGAACATAGTTCCGTACTCTTGTCCCGCCATTTCCATTAAGTTGGTGCTATTAAACACTGGCATAATGAAAGATTTCTTTTCTATCTCTTTTTCACCCTCATATCCAGGGTAGTAGTTTAAATTCAAACTTACATTATGTCCACCTTTATCATAGTTACCTATAAATACACCAATCCATACTTCGCCTTGCAACCTCGGTGAAAGTACGGTAATGTCTTGTTTGTAAATTGTAGAATCTGCCCAGTTGTATCCTTTTATTTTTGCCTGTTCATTGAAGTGCTTCACCCCAAATGAAGTGAAAAAACGCATCAATTCTAAAGGAGGTAGGTAATTATCTGTAGCTATTACTCCCTGGTATTTTTTGCCATTGTGGGCATTGTAAACTGGTAAGGCCTGTAATCCGTTTTGTAATGCATTAAGGAAAGAGACTGATTTGTCTACAGGGATCATGAATACAGATCCAGTTCTGTCGTAAGCATCCCCATTAGAGTTTTGAATCAATTCTGCAAATACAGATTGTCCAGGTCTTGCTGTTGGAAGTTTTACTTTTTTCAAGATCACTGTACCACCAGAAAAATGATATGTTACATTGGCCTGATCGGCTGCCGGGTTTTCAATTTTATTTCCAAAACTGATCTTTTCTTTATTGAATATGTTGATGGTTTGATAGCGACTTTCAATGATCTGACGTTGATAAGCGGCTTCATCAAGAATGTTACCCCATTGTTTTGGCCAGGCTAACTCTTCAGCTTTTACCTTACGGTAATCAATCTTTTTCGCATAGGTTTCTGTGTTGCCATTGCGAATGGTTTTTAAAATCAAACCTATGCCAGGAGTAATGCTAAGGTCTGGTGTTCCTTTAATTTTCAGGTCGTTGGTGTACCAGATTTCAATGGTATTAGAGCGGATAAATACCTTAGCTTTTTTACATGGGATTCCCATTATTGTATCTACACCCGCAATAAGTTCTGCATTTGCATATTCAGAAAATGGTTTTTTTAGGGTATAGGTGTTTCCATTGCTATTCAGTACCTGATAGGTAACAGCCTCCGCAAATTGAAGGAATTGTTCTTGTTTTGCCTGGCGATCCTGACCGGCAATCCTTGCCTGGGCTCCTTTAATAAAAAGCTTTTTCTCTCCGCCAACTTCTTTGCCGTTGCTGCGGGAACCATAAGTGATCACCGCTTCGGTAGCGGAAGTGTTTTTTTGTGCAATTGAGGCAGTACTCATAAAGAGCATTGCTATACAAAATAAATGGGTTCTCATAGGTGATAAAGCTAAGAATTATTATAATTAGAATATTTTTATATTCTTATTTTACCTTTATTTTAAACAGATTGCCAAGATGAAGATCGTAGTCAAATCCATTCTTTTTATTATCCTTTTTTCTCTGGTGACTGAAGCCAGAGCGCAGTTCCAGATAAATGTTAGTGTGGATACGGTACATAACACATTGAACAAGAAAATAATTAGGGTACTTGAGGATTATTTTAAGGTGGCACGAACAGATTCTCTTGCTCGAAAGTTCTGGGTTGATGAGGAGGTTCGTACACTAAAAGGCTTCGATTTACTGAAGGACATTTATAGCTATACCACATCAAAAGATTGTATGATTTTAGGAATAGCCAAGGAAAGAGAAGACGTCTTCAGAATAAAGTTGATGAATGAAAGTATAGGGACGGATGGAAAAAAGACCGTTTATTTTATTTGTAACTATATCTTTTACAAGAAAGGAGATACATTCCGCATCGGAAACGTTTTGTTTTGGCAACTAAAGGCTGATCAATACCAACAATTAGCGTCCAAAAATATTACTTATCATTTCCCCAGGAATACTCACCTGCCAGCTCAGAATGTGAAATTAGCCAATCGCTTGTTGGACAATTTACAGACTTTTATAGGCAAGAAGCTGGATAAGAAGATTGATTTTTATTCGGCAAACAATTGTGTTGATCTTTATAGATTAAGGGGATTTGATTACTATCCAGGAACGATGTCATCAATTACTGAGAATAATTGTGGGTACACAGATGATCGAAATTACCTGATGTATGGAGATAACTCCGGTTATCAAAAACATGAGCTTTTGAGATCTATTCTATTCCTTTGTCCAGATGGTGCTGGCGTGCTAAAGGATGGCCTGGTAAACCTCTGCGGTGGAAGCCTGGGAAAACCTACGACCTACCACATCAAGAAACTCTTACCTTATTTAAGAGATAAACCAGAGGTTTTTAAGAATATCGAGGATTTCTACTTTTTTGACGAGGAGACAGTTCCCTCTTTCGTTTTCAATGCAGTATTGGTTAACTATATCCTGAAGAAAGAAGGACCAGAAAAACTGAAGTCTTTATTGAAAGATAGTTCACTGAAATACACAACACTATCCGAATTGTTAGAACGACTTTATAATATAAAAGATCTCTCTAGTTTTTTCTTAAGCGAAATGGCTAGATATGAAGATGGTGATCGGAAGCTGGAATACCAGACTTTGCTTGACTAAAGTGCAAAAAAAAGCCTCTTTACGGGCTGTAAAGAGGCGATGTACTCAGAGCGGGAATCGAACCCGCACGACTTTTAAGGTCACAGGATTTTAAGTCCTGCGTGTCTACCAGTTCCACCATCTGAGCAGGTGTTAAACCTTTTAATATAAATATCTTCTATCTGGAAGATATTAGAGCGAAAGACGAGATTCGAACTCGCGACCCCGACCTTGGCAAGGTCGTGCTCTACCAACTGAGCTACTTTCGCGTTGATGACGATACGAAGATAGGTATTGTTTTGACTTTTTTATACTCCGTTCTGAAGATTTCACCGAATGTGCTGGATTTCAAGTAGAAAAAAATCATTTATTTTTTCTTAGCCATCATTTTTGGTTAGAAATGGCTGTTTTTAATCTTTAAATGAGCTTTTGATGAGCCTTAATCAGGTCGTTTATTTCTGAAAAACACGGTCTGTTCTAGAAAATCAGATATAATTTCATCATTTTCTACTGTAATTTGAGCAATAAAGGACTAGAAAGATGAAACCCTGCTAGGATATTTTATAGACTGTATTCGATCGTTGAAGTATCGGATCTATTTTAAACTAGATTGCTGTTTAAATTTTGTATTCGAATTTTGTTTTAGGAGGAAACGATAGATGAGTAGGGAATAGATTCCGTAAGTTATTTAGCTGCTGCCCTGTGATGAATTTTGCTGTAAAATAGAAAAGCCTTCCGATTGGAAGGCTTTTGAGCGAAAGACGAGATTCGAACTCGCGACCCCGACCTTGGCAAGGTCGTGCTCTACCAACTGAGCTACTTTCGCTGTTAACGTGCCACGAAGATAGGGATAGTTTTCAGTTTTCTGCAATCTCTTTTTAGAATTTAGTTGAATGGGCTGAATTTCAAGGAGAAAAATTTCAATCCTCCTGTTTTCTGCCGTACTAAATGTGATCAGCTAAAGAGATAGACCTATTAATGCCAATGGAAGGGTTGGTCTGTAGGTGTTTTATATAAAAGATGATTATCGAAATGATGTGCGATTGCTTTAGTTATTGGTATTCTGATGTCGAGCGGTTTTTTAGAGGGGGCAATATCCTTTTATGTCAGCAGTACGCGTTATGCTAATTTAGTTATTTCCAGGTAGCTTGCTGTGCTGAGTGTTGGATTTAAAACTTAAGGGGAGGGGTCGAGAGGCTGCTTAACTTGTATTTGAGATTTATAGGGCATAAAAAAGCCTCTTTACGGGCTGTAAAGAGGCAATGTACTCAGAGCGGGAATCGAACCCGCACGACTTTTAAGGTCACAGGATTTTAAGTCCTGCGTGTCTACCAGTTCCACCATCTGAGCAGGTGTTAAACCTTTTAAATTAAATCCCTTCATAAAATGAAGTTATTTAGAGCGAAAGACGAGATTCGAACTCGCGACCCCGACCTTGGCAAGGTCGTGCTCTACCAACTGAGCTACTTTCGCATTGTTTTATTTTAACATCATCCGATGTTGCCAAGTTCTTAAAGTGTATTTCGTAATACCCTTTGTTTCGTTTGGGAATGCAAATATAGGGACTTTTATTTATCTGTCAAGTTTTTTTTATAAATAATTTCGATGTTTAGTATAAGTCGTTGTCTTTCAATACTTCAATCACTAAATTATTTTCAAAACCCTTTGTCATAAGGTAGGTGATCAGCTTATTCCTTCTTTTATAAGGATCAGTTTCTTTGATTAAATTCGACTTTTTCTCTGCAGAAACTAAAATCGCTTTTAAATAATCATCGTAATCTATCGTATTTAAAGCTTTCAAAATCATTTTTTCCGGAACCTTCTTTAATTTAAGTGCCTGCTTAATCTTGATTTTACCCCATTTCTTGATATTAAACTTCCCGGAAACATAAGCCTGAGCGAATCTTTCTTCATTTAAATAGTTGGTGCCGATCAACTCAGAAATGTTTTCTTCCACCTCATCAGGCCTCAATCCCCACTCATAAAGTTTATTCCTGACCTCCTGTTGTGCGCGTTCCTGATAAGCGCAGTAATGCTCAGCTTTAAATAAAGCTGTTTTCTGATCGTATTTTACGGGTTTTTTCTCTGAATTTTCCAATATTACAATATTACACAATCGATACTTACAGAATTTCAAATCCTTTGTTCATAACGCAATATTGACGTTTTTAATACAAATAGCATTTAGCATAGGAAGCGGTCATTCGTATAACAGAACTGGAGGGCTGATTAATCAAAAAAATGGAGGTTTAGGAGTGTTATCCATACAAATCTTTTAATTTTGAAGCCATGAGCAACATTACCTATACCATCGACCATTTTGCGGAGATTCTTCATGCAAAAGCTTTTATTCCTCAACCGGAATTGATCGTTACCAGATTGGTGATTGATAGTAGAACGGTGATTGATCCTGAAAGTTCTATGTTTTTTGCTTTGAAGGCGAAGCGTGATGGTCATGAGTATTTGAAAGAGGCTTATGCAAATGGAATCAGAAGTTTTGTCATCAGTGATGAACAGTACTTTGGAATTTTTCCTGATGCAAATATGCTATTGGTTGAAAATGTAAGTCAGGCTTTGCAAACCCTGGCTATTGATCATCGGAATCAATACGATTTAAAAGTATTGGCGATTACTGGTAGTAATGGGAAAACGGTGGTCAAAGAATGGCTTTATCAGCTTCTTGCTGCCGATTATAACATCGTACGTAGTCCTAAAAGTTTCAACTCTCAGATCGGTGTGCCATTGTCAGTATGGAATATCCAGGAGGAACATACGCTTGGGGTTTTCGAAGCTGGGATCTCTAAAGAAAATGAAATGGAAGCGCTGCAACGCATTGTTCAACCCACAATAGGGATTCTAACCAATATAGGAGAAGCACATGCAGAAGGTTTTTCCTCTCCAAAAGCAAAGCTGCTGGAAAAATTAAAGCTCTTTAAGGATACAGAAGTTTTCATTTATTCTCCTGAATATACCAGTGGAATAGCAACTAAAGATCTACCAGGACAAACAAAATTTTCCTGGAGCTTAATCCAAAAAGCAGACCTGCAGATCTCTTTTATAGAACCTATAGAAGACAAAACCTATATCAGGGCTATATATAAAGGTACGGAAATAGAATGCCTGATTCCTTTCAGCGACAGGGCTTCTGTAGAAAATGGCATTATTTGTTGGGCTACGTTGCTTTCCTTAGGATATTCAGCGGAAGTAGCAGATGCGCGCCTTGAGAAATTAAATAAAGTAGGGATGAGATTGGAGTTGAAGAATGGCATCAACCAATGTTCTGTAATTGACGACTCTTATGTTGCTGATATCCCTTCTCTGGCCATTGCTCTAGATTTTTTAAACCTGCAAAATCAACACCCGAAAAAAACACTGATCCTTTCCGATTTACAGGAAACAGGCAAAAAAGAAAGCCTGCTTTATGCAGAAATTGCAGACCTATTGAAGCAGAAAAACCTGCAACGATTAATTGGTATTGGGCCCAATATCTCCTCTATGGCCTCTTTGTTTGATTTAGAAGCCTCATTTTACGAAAGTACACAAGACTTTATAGATCAATTTCCGGCCATACATTTTTACAATGAAACGATTTTGGTAAAAGGAGCCAGGAAATTTGAATTTGAACGGATTAGTAAGATGATCGCTCAAAAAGTTCATGATACTGTCTTGGAAATTGACCTCAATGCGCTCGCCGGAAACCTGCAATTCTATCGCAATAAGCTGAAACCAGGCGTGAAAATTATGGCAATGGTAAAAGCATTCTCTTATGGAAGTGGGAGTTTTGAAATCGCTAATGTCTTACAATACCATAAAGTAGATTACCTGGCGGTAGCCTATACAGATGAAGGTGTAGCTTTGAGAAAAGGAGGGATTACCTTACCAATTATGGTGATGAGCCCGGAGCCTTCTGCCTTTGATGCGATCCTGAAATACAAACTGGAACCTGAAATCTATAACCTGGATATTCTGAATAGCTTCCTTAAGTTTCTTCCAGCGGAGGTATATGATTATCCGGTTCACCTTAAAATAGATACCGGGATGCATAGGTTAGGTTTCGAAGAATCCGAGTTGGAGGAGTTATTATCTACCATTCAAAGTAGTAAAAAGGTCAAAGTAGTTTCTGCTTTTTCTCATTTGGTGGGCAGTGATGAGGTTCATCATGATGAATTTACCCAGCATCAAATTCAGCGATTTAAATCATTTGCACAAAAAATAGCCGATGGACTCGGATATTCTTTTATCTGGCACATTTCAAATACTTCCGGAATTTCCCGTCATCCGGAAGCACAGCTGGATATGGTACGTCTGGGGATTGGTCTATACGGACATGATGGCGGATTGAATCATAATAAAGGATTACAAACTGTTGCCGTACTTAAAACGACCATTACACAAGTCAAAGAGATTAAAGCAAATGAAACTGTTGGTTACGGTCGACAAGGTCTTCTACCTAATGGAGGGACCATTGCTACCGTTAAAATCGGTTATGCAGACGGTTATACCAGAAGGTTTGGGAATGGGGTAGGCAAGATGTTAGTGAATGGCCAATTGGTACCAACCGTTGGAGTAATTTGTATGGATATGTGCATGTTGGATGTAACCGGATTAGAGGTTAAAACAGGGGATGAAGTGATCTTATTCAATGGAAAACTTACCATTGCCATGCTCGCTGAACAAATTGGAACCATTCCCTATGAGATTTTAACGAATATTTCACAAAGGGTGAAACGGATTTATTTTTATGAGTAGTTTTGCAGCATGAACAGAATTGGTAGGGCCTTATTAAGATACATCATCAAAGGACTCTTAATTGTATTGCCTATTGCGCTAAGTATTTTTATTGTGATCGTTGCTGTAACTACAGTAGACAGCTGGTTAAATGTGAACAATATTCTAGGGGTTGATCCACAAACTGGAGCAAGCAGAAATATCCCAGGACTTGGTTTAGCCTTGGTTGTGGCCATCACATTGGTTGCAGGTGTTTTCGTGACCAATTTTGTAACAGAACCCATGTACAACTGGTTTGCCAGAATCCTGGACAGACTTCCCATTCTTAAATTCATTTACTCTTCCATCAAAGACCTTACAGAAGCTTTTGTAGGAGATGAGAAGAAATTCAATAATCCGGTACTGGTAGAAGTAGAAGGTGATTTAAAACGAATCGGGTTTTTAACGCAAAGCGATCTGACAAACATTGGATTACCTGGAGAGTCTATCGTATATTTTCCCTTTTCTTACTCTTTCGCCGGACAGGTTTATGTAGTGAAAAATGAAAAGATCAAACCTTTAAATATGACCGCTGCCGAGGCTATGAAACTAGTAGTTTCTGGTGGAGTAAGTCATGTCTAAAGCTGAAATAAAGTAATCACCATAAATGTAACTGGTGCTGAAAATGAAAAAAGATAGTTGTTAGCCCGACATTCAAATCTTTTGCCCTTTAGCGAAAGATTTGAGAAGGGGAGCAACTATCTTTTTCATTTTACCTGAGTTCTTACACCAAACCACAGGTCAATTATATAACCAAGCTTTAAAGCCTAGAAATTCGGTTTCAATACATACTTGTCGTAGAATCTGAAAATATGTTCAGCGGCTTCTTCTGCCGTATCTACTAACCTAAACAGGTTCAAATCTTCCGCATGAATATTGTGTTCCTGATGCAACATCGTAGAAGTAATCCAATCTACCAAACCACCCCAGTACTCTTTTCCTACCAATACAATTGGGAATCTGGCAATTTTACCCGTCTGAATCAATGTAATCGCCTCGAAAAGCTCATCCATTGTTCCCATTCCACCAGGTAAAACCACAAAACCTTGTGAGTACTTCATGAACATTACTTTCCTGATGAAGAAGTAATCAAATTCCAGTAGTTTGTTGTGGTCAATATATTTATTGTGAAACTGTTCAAAAGGAAGGTCAATGTTTAATCCTACAGACTTTCCTCCGTTCATGTGTGCGCCTTTATTTCCCGCTTCCATAATTCCAGGACCACCACCGGTGATTACTCCATATCCGCGTTCTGTAAGCAACCTGCCACATTCTACAGCAATCTCATAGTATTTATTCGTTTCCGCAGTTCTTGCCGATCCAAAGATGGATACACAAGGACCAATTTTCGCTAATTTCTCAAAGCCGTCTACAAATTCGGCCATAATTTTGAAGATCTGCCAGGAGTCCGTAACTTTTATTTCCTGCCAGTTTTTGTTTTCAAATGCACTTCTAATTTTCTCTTCACTTGTCATTCTATAGCTATTTAAGTCTTAAAATCTGGTTTGTAATTCTGTTTTTTTACTGATCAGTAACAGTCCAATAAAGGTGATCAACCCATTCACGAGGATCAGCTCTACACTAAACGTATATCCGCCAAGTAAGGTGGCAGAATTGGCGTTAAGCAGGTAGCATATCGCTGGTGATAGGATACATACTAAAGGTACTAATTTATCATGAAGTCCTCTTTTCTTCATGAAAAGACCGAAACTATATAAACCAAGTAATGGCCCGTAGGTATAAGAGGCCACCTTGAAGATTCCTTTAACGACAGATTCATCATTTAAAGTATTGAAAACAATGATCACCAGGAACATTAATAGGGAAAATGCCACGTGTACCAAGTGTCTTTTCTTTACGGCCCCAGCTGCATTCGCATTGTTGCCTTTATCCATATGCAGGAAATCTACACAGAAGGAAGTCGTTAAAGCGGTTAATGCAGAGTCTGTTGTGGCAAAAGTTGCGGCGGTTAAGCCCAACATGAATACAATAGCAGGCACAACGCTCAAATGATTAAGTGCAATCTCCGGGAAAAGAAAATCTGTTCTTGGTTTTCCGGTAACATGATCTAAAGGGATCTCTATGCCATTTTTAGTGGCGTAGATGTATAACAAAGCACCAACACTTAGGAAAAAGATGTTCAGGACCACAAAAATCCCTGTGAAAGTAAACATGTTTTTTTGTGCTTCGCCAATGGTTTTCATACTCAGGTTTTTTTGCATCAAATCTTGATCCAAACCAGTCATGGCAATCGTCACAAATACGCCTCCTATAAACTGCTTACTGAAATGGAAGCCGTTTGTCATGAAGTCCTCGTAAAAGAAAATCTTCGAATAACCACTTGTTTTAATGGCTTCGAAAGCCTGAGGGATATTCATGTTCAGACTGCTACAGATAAAATATAGCGTCAGAAAAACTGATAACACCAGGAAGAACGTTTGCAAAGTATCTGTAATGATGATGGTTTTTAGTCCGCCTTTGAAAGTGTATGACCAGATTAATGCCAAAGAAATCAATACGGTTACCCAAAATGGAACGCCATAACTGTCGAAAATAAAGCGCTGTAATACAATAACTACCAGGTATAATCGGAAAGCGGAACCGATGGTTCTGCTGATCAGAAAGATCGATGCTGCGGTTTTATAACTGTAAAAGCCTAACCTCTGTTCGATATAACTATAGATCGAGGTGAGCTTCATTCGATAATACAGGGGGAGCAATACCGTAGCTATAATGATAAATCCGACTGCATTTCCCAATACAAACTGAAAATACTGAAACTGATTACCGGAAGGGGCACCTACTTCTCCTGGAACAGAAATGAAGGTCACACCAGATAAAGCGGTACCAATCATCCCAAAAGCAACCAGATACCATTTTGAATTTCTATTCGCTATAAAAAAGGTAGCATTGTCTGATGATTTTTTGGAAGTAGCAAAGGCAATGATGATCAATAGCAGGAAGTAACCAATCAAAAAAGACAAAAGTATAGCTGGGCTCATAGTATGTTTTTAGCAGCTAAATGTAAGAAAATCAAATTTTAAAAATCAAATAACGGAAGATAAATATAAATTTGTAAAATGAACTTTTCCTCTAAGCTTCTTGAAGACGCTGTCAACGAATTTTCAAAGTTACCGGGAGTCGGACAAAAGACCGCATTACGCTTGGTATTACACCTTTTAAACAAGGAGCAGGAAGAAGTTTCGAACTTTGGAAACTCCATTATCAAGCTTAGACAAGAAATCAAGCATTGTGCCGTTTGTCATAATATCTCGGACCATTTACACTGTGAAATCTGCACCGCTAATAAGCGTGATAAGGAAATCATTTGCGTAGTGGAAGATACCAGAGATGTGATGGCGGTAGAAAATACTTCACAATATTTTGGCGTTTATCATGTGTTAGGCGGATTAATCTCTCCAATGGATGGGATCGGGCCAGCAGATCTTTTTATCGATTCATTAGTGCAACGCGTGGCCACCAGCCCGGTTAAGGAAGTGATTTTGGCCTTGAGTGCAACGATGGAAGGAGATACGACACTTTTCTACCTTTATAAACGTCTTAAAGATTTTCAAATTCCGATTACAGCTATTGCTCGTGGTATCGCTTTTGGTGGCGAATTGGAATATGCAGACGAAATCACTCTGGGTCGCTCTATCATTACAAGAGTACCTTATGAAAACTCATTAATCAAATAATCAGCATGGATTTTAAGAATAAAGTAGTCATCATTACCGGTGCATCTTCCGGTATAGGGAAGGCTTGTGCCGAAGAATTTGCCAAGCGTGGTGCAAATCTGGTACTGGCTGCCAGACAATATGTGACCCTTTGCGAAGTTACAGCAGATTTAGAAAGTAAATATGGCATTCGTGCGGTTGCTGTACAAGCAGATGTGAGCAAAGAACAGGATTGTGAAGAACTGACTAAGCAAGCCATACTCAGCTTTGGTAAAATTGATATCCTGGTGAATAACGCCGGACTATCCATGCGCGCTTTATTCAATGACCTTGACCTTACCGTATTGAAAAACCTGATGGATGTGAACTTCTGGGGAACGGTATATTGTACAAAATATGCATTACCGGAGATTTTGAAAACCAAAGGCAGTGTAATTAGCGTATCTTCTATTGCAGGTTACCGCGGATTACCAGGACGTACTGGTTATTCAGCTTCAAAATTTGCGATGAATGGATTTATGGAAGCTTTAAGAACAGAATTGTTAAAAACAGGAGTACACATTATGGTGGCTTGTCCTGGTTTTACGGCTTCAAACATCCGTGTTACGGCATTGGCAAAAGATGGTCTGGCACATGGAGAAACCAGTATGGAAGAAGGTAAAATGATGACTGCCGATGAAGTGGCTAATCGTATTGTGGATGGTATTGCTGCAAGAAAACGCACGCTGATTATGACAGGACAAGGGAAGTTGACCGTTTGGATCAATAAGCTGTTGCCTGCATTGGCAGATAAATTGGTATTCAACCATTTTACAAAAGAGAAGAACGCTTTGATTAAGTAAGGAACGATTGATCAAATAAAAAGATATGAAAACCAGGTTATTATTCATGATAGTCGCTTTCATCGGACAAGTATTTACTTCTGCTGCCCAGGTTAAGGTAGCGAAGGATATCGATTACGGTAAAGAGCCGGGCAAGATCAGTAACCAGTTAAATATCTTTTATCCGGAAGATACCCTTGCTAAAAAAGGAGTGATTGTCTTTATTCATGGTGGATCATGGAGCGGTGGTAAAAAGGAAACGTATTGGTGGTTGGGCAGAAACCTGGCGAGAAAGGGATTGGTGGCAGTAATGATCAATTACGGTCTGGCTCCTGATCAGCAATATGCGCAAATGGCTGCCGATTGTGCTACTGCGGTTACCTGGGTATCGGAACATATTGGTAATTACGGGGGAGATCCTAACCGGATATTCCTGATGGGACATTCGGCCGGTGGCCACCTTGCGGAGTTGATCAATTCAGATTCGCAATACCTGAATGCAGCTGGATTTAAAGCTGAAATTAAGGGCCTGATTTTAAATGATGCTTTTGGCTTGGATATGAATGAGTATATGAGCGCAGCCGAGCATGATGCCAATTATTATAATTTCCTTCGAACCTTTACGGAAAATCCAGAAGTGTGGACTAAAGCATCACCTCTAACCTATGTGCAGCAGATAAAAAATCCGCACCTGATTTTTTACGGTGGAAAAACTTATCCAGCCATACAATTGCAATCGGAACGCCTTAAAAAGCAATTAACCGAGCAACAGATTCCCAATTCAATACAAGTGATCAAGGGTAAGAAACACGTGGGGATGATCAGTCAGATGGTATTGGGAAGCAATCAATTGTATCAAAAGATACTTGATTTTGTCGCCCAGTATTAGTCTTGCTTTTGTGCTAATCGGTTGACTTACAAAATGAAAATCATCATTTGATTGGTATTCCGGCTTAAATAGTGTCCTATTTCTTTAATTTTTCAAGAAAAATTTTGCAATTATTAAAAACTATTCCATCTTTGCTTCAGATGATACAAACAAACGGACTTAATCTTTGGTGGTGGCACAACGCAATAGCGTAGTGTAACCCCCTATTTGAACGTTTTATTTACATAAAAATATTTTGAGGGTTGCTTTTTAAGCAACCTTTTTTGTTTTATACCCCATGAAGAAAATACTAAACCACTTATTTGAAAATAAGACCTTCAGCAGAGCTGAGGCACAGAAGATATTGACGGCTATTGCTTTAGGTGAGTTTAATACTTCACAGATTGCAGCCTTTATCACTGCTTACGGGATGCGTAACATTACAGTAGAAGAACTACAGGGATTCAGAGATGCCATGTTGGACTTATGTGTAAAGCTTGACTTTTCGGATTTTGAACTGATCGATCTTTGCGGTACTGGTGGTGATGGAAAAGATACTTTTAACATCTCCACTCTTGCTTCTTTTGTGGTTGCCGGAACAGGAAATAAAGTAGCAAAACATGGTAATTATGGCGTGTCTTCAGGCTGCGGTTCTTCTAACGTAATCGAATACCTGGGTTATCAGTTTACGAGCGATCCTGATACCTTAAAGAGAAATCTGGATACTTCAGGAATTTGCTTTATTCATGCCCCATTGTTTAACCCGGCGATGAAAACTGTTGCTCCAATTCGTAAAGAACTGGGAGTGAAAACATTCTTCAATATGCTTGGGCCGATGTGTAATCCGGCGCAGCCGAAAAACCAATTGGTAGGTGTGTTTAGTCTGGAATTAGCGCGTTTGTATGCTTATTTATATCAGGATACTGATAAGAATTATACGATTCTACATGCAGTAAATGGCTTTGATGAAGTTTCATTGACCTGCGACTATAAAATATTCAGTAAAAAAGGAGAAGCTTTAGTAAAAGTAGCGGATATCGGTTTTGAAGAGATGGACGAGTCGTTGATTAAAGGTGGTGATACGGTTGCTTCTTCGGCGGAGATCTTTATGAACGTATTAAACGGACAGGGAACAGATGCACAACACAATGTGGTCTTGTGTAATGCTGCCCTGGCTTTACAAACGATCGACGATACCAAATCTTTTGCCGATTGCTTTTATGAAGCAGAAGAATCGCTGTTTAACAAAAGCGCATTGAAATGCTTTAAAAGTCTGGTAGGGTAATGAGTCATCCACTGTTAAAAGTATGTGGGATGCTCCATCCGGAAAATATCATGGAGCTGGCTGCTTTGCAACCGGATTATCTGGGCTTTATCTTTTATAAAGGTTCTAAAAGATATGCCGGGGAAGTTTTACCAGAAGTTTTGGAGCGCTTACCGGAACAGATAAAGAAGACAGGTGTATTCGTGAATGAAACCATTGATACCGTACTCCAGCTGGTTCAGAAATATCCTTTAAATGCCTTGCAATTACATGGTTCAGAAAGCCCTGAATATTGTACTACATTGAAATTGAGGTTACAGGAGCATTCAGGAGCAGGAGTGAAATTGATTAAAGCATTTGGTGTCAATGATACTTTTGATTTTTACCAGCTAAACGCTTATGTGGGCTTGGTTGATTACTTTTTGTTTGACACCCAAACCCCGGATCATGGTGGCTCTGGTCGCCAGTTTGATTGGCAGTTACTGGCTAAATATACATTGGATGTCCCTTATTTTTTAAGTGGCGGAATCGGCGTAGAAAGCGCGGAAATGTTAAACGAAATTGTGGATGAAAGACTATTTGCGATTGATGTGAATAGCAAATTTGAAATAGAACCCGGCTTAAAGGACCTCAGTAAACTGAAAGAATTTATAAGCAAATTAAGAGATCGGAATTAATGTATAAATGATCCTGGAAAAATGCTTTTAAAAGGAGTAACAGGCCATAAAGCGAGCATATCAGGATTAATAAAAGAAATAAGAACAAGATTATGAACTATTTTGTAAACGAAAAGGGATACTTTGGAGATTTTGGAGGAGCATATATCCCTGAAATGCTGTACCCAAATGTAGAGGAACTGAGAACTAAATACCTGGAAATTATTGCAGACGAAGGCTTCCAAAAGGAGTTTCATCAACTGTTAAAAGACTATGTAGGCAGACCTTCGCCCTTATATCTGGCCAAACGCCTCTCGGAAAAATACGGTGCAAACATCTTTTTGAAAAGAGAAGATCTGAACCATACCGGAGCACATAAAATCAACAATACCATCGGTCAGATTTTGGTGGCAGAGCGTTTAGGTAAAAAGCGCATCATTGCAGAAACCGGCGCAGGACAACATGGTGTGGCTACGGCTACTGTATGTGCTTTGCGTGGTCTGGAATGCGTAGTTTATATGGGCGAAATCGACATCGCACGTCAGGCACCTAACGTAGCCAGAATGAAAATGCTGGGTGCAACAGTAGTGTCCGCAACTTCTGGTAGTAAAACATTGAAAGATGCGACTAATGAGGCCATGCGCGACTGGATCAATAATCCGGTAGATACCCATTACATTATCGGTTCTGTAGTTGGCCCGCATCCATATCCTGATATGGTGGCGACTTTCCAATCGATCATTTCTGAAGAAACAAAGAAACAATTAATAGAACAAACTGGTAGCGATCAGGCGGATTACGTATTGGCTTGTGTAGGTGGTGGAAGTAATGCCATGGGCATGTTCTATCATTTCATCAATGATGAAAACGTGAAACTGATCGCGATTGAAGCTGCTGGAAAAGGTGTAGATAGCGGACATTCTGCTGCAACCACTGCTTTAGGTAAAGAAGGCGTATTGCATGGTAGCAGAAGCATCCTGATGCAAACGGAAGATGGACAGGTGATCGAACCTTATTCTGTATCTGCAGGTCTGGATTACCCTGGCGTTGGCCCTCAACACGCACATTTGTTTAAAACCAAAAGAGGTCAGTACGTTTCAGTAACTGATGATGAGGCTTTACAGGCAGGTTTGTTGTTGACTAAGTTGGAAGGCATTATTCCGGCAATTGAAAGTGCCCACGCTTTAGCGTATTTAGAGAAAATGGAGTTTACAGGTAAGGAAAATGTTGTGATTTGTTTGTCTGGTAGGGGCGACAAAGACATGGATACCTATATGAAGTATTTTGGTTTATAAGAAGAGCAATGAATAGAATTAATAAGTTATTTCAAGAGAAAAAAAATATATTATCCATCTATTATACTGCGGGTTATCCGAAATTAGGGGATACAGTTGCCATTGCAGAAGAGCTGGAGAGATCTGGTGCAGACCTATTGGAAATTGGTTTCCCTTATTCTGATCCTGTTGCAGATGGACCGGTGATTCAGGCCAGCAGTAAAGCGGCATTAGATGCAGGTATGACACTTACAATGTTGTTTGAGCAATTGAAGGACCTGCGTAAAACGGTAAGTATTCCAGTATTGTTGATGGGTTATGTGAATCCTCTATTACAATATGGCGTAGCTAATTTCTGTAAATCATGTGCAGAAGTAGGTGTGGATGGTTGTATCGTTCCCGATCTTCCAATGGCAGAATATGAAGAGTTTTATGCAGGTGATTTTGCAGCACATGGCTTAACAAATATCTTCCTGGTTACCCCTCAAACTGCTCCTGAAAGAATTCAAAAGATCGATAGTTTAAGTAATGGATTCATCTACCTGCTTTCTTCTTCGGCTACAACCGGACAAAATTTAAAGGTGTCTGAAGGTACGGAAGCCTATTTCTCGAGAATCGCAGCCTTGAAGTTAAAGAACCCAACCATGATCGGTTTCGGAATCAGCAGCAAAGAAACCTTTGATAAAGCTTGTCAGTATGCTAACGGAGCCATCATCGGTAGTGCTTTTGTAAAGAACCTCAAAGCCGATGATGTATCCGGTAGTGTGAAAGAATTTATGAAAAATTTTAAGCCGTAACGGCTTTCTTTTTGTTGATTGATTTCAGGTATATAAAACCTGCTAATCCAGCAACTATAGAGGCGCAAAGGATGGCAAATTTAGCCTCCGTAACATGCATCTCGTCGCTGAAAGACAATAGGGAAATAAAGATGGACATGGTAAAACCAATTCCGGCAAGCATACCCAATCCGATGATGTGCTTCCAACCGGATCTGGAAGGTAAGGTTCCTAATTTGAGCTTTACCGCCAGCCATGAAAATAAAGTTACCCCTATTGTTTTTCCGGCAAATAGCCCCAGGATAATTCCCATGCCTAATGGTGAAACCAGTCCCCCAAGCATTTCCTTCTGAAAAGTAATGTTCGTGTTTGCCAAAGCAAAGATGGGCATGATAAAATAGTTAACCGGGCCGTTTAACAGGTGTTCCAGCTTTTCCAGCGGAGATTCTATATTCGTCTTGTTAGTCGGAATGGTGAAAGCCAGTAATACCCCTGCAATAGTCGCGTGAATACCCGAATGGTGGATGAAATACCAAAGGAAAACCCCTGGAATCAGGTAAAAAAATAATGCTTTTAGGTTCAGGTAATTGAATAGGGTTAAGACCGCAAGAACACCTGCTGCCATTAAAAGGTAGTCAAAATGAACCTCATTCGTGTAAAACACCGCAATCACTAGGATGGCACCAAGGTCATCTACAATGGCCAGCGCTGCTAGAAACACCTTTAAAGAGGTAGGAACACTTTTACCCAACATAGAAATGATGGCCAATGCAAAAGCAATATCTGTGGCCATTGGGATACCCCAGCCACTTGCAGTAGGAGTCCCGGCATTAAATACATAATATATTCCCGCAGGAACCAGCATTCCACCTAATGCCGCGATAACTGGTAAAGAAGCTTTCTTCAGCGAAGACAATTCTCCCTCCAATAGTTCTCTTTTGATTTCCAAACCTACCAGCAGGAAAAATACAGCCATTAAAGCATCATTAATCCATGCAGAGACCGTATAAGATATACTGCTACTGCCAAAGTTGAATCCTAATTCGGTCGTCAGCAGATTTGCAAATCCTGTACTAAAAGAAGAGTTTGCGATAAATAAAGAGATAGCCACACAAACCAAAAGGATGATCCCCCCAATTTGTCCGGAACGGAAAAAATCCCTGAATGCTTGTAAATTTAATAGTTTCGCCATGTGCTAAAGATAACATTCAAGGGGGAGTTAGGCAACAGCTTAAAGGAAACTTTCCAGGTCGCCTTTTCCTTCACGAATGATTTCAAATGTACCGGAAGTACAATCTACTACTGTAGAAGGTTCATTATCACCGTATCCACCATCAATCACCAGGTCTACACTATCTTCGTATTTTTCATGAATTAATTCAGGATCTGTAGAATATTCAATCACCTCATCATCGTCTCTAATGGAGGTTGATAAGATTGGATTTCCTAATAGTTTTACAATTTCTCTGGCAATGTCGTTGTCTGGTACCCTGATGCCGACTGTTTTCTTTTTAGAACTCAACAGCTTTGGTACATTATTACTCGCATTAAAAATGAAAGTAAAAGGACCTGGAAGGGCTTTCTTCAAGACCCTGAATGTAGTTGTGTCAATTGGTTTTATAAAATCTGAGATGTGTCTCAGATCAGAGCATATGAAAGAGAAATTGGCCTTTTCAGGTTTGATGCCACGTAATCGACAAATTTTCTCTACTGCTTTTTGATTGGTAATGTCGCAACCCAATCCATAAATGGTATCGGTAGGATAGATGATGATGCCTCCTTTTTTCAAGACTTCAACAACTTCTTCAATTGCCTTAGGATTTGGGTTTTCAGGATAGATTTTTATAAGCATATGTAAATTTACAAAATCTTTATACCGATTCCGGATTATTATTGTTGTATTGGTATGTTTTCATTAAATTATCCTTTATGAGAAAAGCTTTTATCGCAATTGCTGCATTTTTGGTGAGTGCTACGCTGATGATCAGCTTCGCCTGGCCACCCTTCTATTGGGCATTTATATTTATCGGCCCAATCATTCTGCTCGGAATTTATGATTTATATCAGCCCAAGCACAGTATCGTCAGAAATTACCCCGTGTTGGGTAGGTTAAGGTATCTGGCCGAGGACCTCCGACCGAAGGTATACCAGTATTTTGTAGAAAGCGATACGAATGGAAAACCTTTCAGCAGGTTAAACCGCTCGCTCATTTACCAGCGGGCAAAGCGTGAAAATGATACCATTCCTTTTGGAACGCAGCTCGATGTCTATGAAAATGGATATGAATGGTTGAGCCATAGTATTGCGGCAATCAGTCATATGGAGTTAAATGAAGACCCAAGGGTGCTGGTAGGTGGTCCGGAATGCAAGCAGCCTTATTCTGCCAGTATCTATAACATATCAGCAATGAGTTTTGGTTCTTTGAGTCAAAACGCAATTCTGGCTTTAAATGGTGGCGCAAAATTGGGAAACTTTGCCCATAATACCGGAGAAGGCGGTATCAGTGACTACCATGCAAACCCAGGTGGAGATTTGATCTGGCAGATTGGGACCGGTTATTTTGGCTGCCGACACCATGATGGAACCTTTAATTTTGAAGCTTTCGGAGAAAAAGCACAATCAGATCAGGTTAAGATGATTGAGATCAAGCTTTCTCAGGGAGCTAAACCGGGTCATGGGGGCATATTGCCGGCAAAGAAGGTAACCCCGGAAATCGCCAGAATCCGATTGGTAAAAGAGGGTTTTGATGTGATCTCACCACCTGCCCATTCGGCTTTTAAAACCCCTTTGGAACTGGTTGATTTTGTACAGAAATTAAGGGATCTATCCGGAGGGAAACCAATAGGTTTTAAACTGTGTATTGGCAGAAGGAGCGAGTTCTTTGCCATTTGTAAAGCCATGTCTGAAACCGGAATCTATGTTGATTTTATCACAGTAGATGGGGGAGAAGGTGGTACCGGAGCAGCACCACAGGAGTTTTCAAATGCAGTGGGAATGCCTTTAAGAGAAGGGGTTGCTTTTGTGTATGATGTACTCAGCGGATTTAATTTAAAACAACATATTAAGATCATTGCTTCCGGGAAAGTAGCTTCCGGCTTTGATCTGATAAAGAATATCGCATTGGGTGCAGATTTATGTAACTCAGCAAGGGGAATGATGTTTGCCTTAGGTTGTATTCAGGCGCTTGAATGTAACAGCAACACGTGTCCAACCGGGGTAGCCACTCAGGATCCGAGTTTGATGAAGGGATTGGTGGTAGAAGATAAAAAGGTACGGGTGCATAATTTCCACAAGTATACTGTTGGCAGTGCGGTAGAGCTGCTTGGAGCTGCGGGATTGCACCATCCATATCAACTCACCAGAGCTTATATCAACAGAAGAATTGCGCCGAATGTGATGCAGTCGTACATGGAAACATTTCCTTATATCCCGGAAGGGAGTTTATTGAAAACACCTTATCCATTGCGTTTTGAATTGGGAATGGCTTTAAGTACTTCCAGCAGTTTTAACCCTACAGATTACAAAGTCTCTCTTGTGGATTATGCACATGCGAACTCTTTTAATGATAACCTTCCTCCATCAGGACAAAGCTAAAGGGGGCTCAAGTAAATAAATAGAAAAGGCCAGGATTCTTGAAAAATCCCGGCCTTTTCTATATAATATAGATTCCTAACTTAAAATTCTGCGTTTCTTGGGAAACGAGGGAAAGCGATTACATCTCTGATATTGGTCATACCACTCACAAAAAGTACCAGTCTTTCGAAACCTAATCCGAAACCTGAGTGTGGTGCTGATCCAAAACGACGGGTGTCTAAAAACCACCACAGTTCTTCCTGAGGGATATTTAGCTCTTCCATTCTTTGAGTCAGTTTATCTAAACGTTCTTCTCTTTGAGAACCACCGATCATTTCACCGATACCAGGGAAAAGAATGTCCATAGCGGCCACTGTTTTTCTACCTTGAGCATCAGGCTCATTTTGACGCATGTAGAACGACTTAATATCTGCCGGGTAATCAGTTAAGATTACTGGTTTTTTGAAGTGTTTCTCTACTAAATAACGTTCGTGTTCTGATTGTAAGTCTGCACCCCATTCATCAATAAGATACTTGAATTGTTTCTTTTGATTTGGTTTAGAAGACTTTAAAATCGCGATGGCTTCTGTATAAGTTAAACGCTCGAAATCATTGTTTAAGCAGAAGTTTAACTTGTCAATCAATGACAATTCACTACGCTCATTCTGAGGTTTAGTCTTTTCTTCTTCCAGTAAACGGTTGTTTAGGAAGTCGATTTCTTCTTTACAGTTTTCTAAAGCATATTGGATGACATACTTCATCATGTCTTCTGCCAGTTGCATGTTGTCTTCAAGGTCTGCGAAAGCAACCTCTGGTTCAATCATCCAAAATTCGGCAAGGTGACGTGTAGTATTGGAGTTTTCAGCTCTGAAAGTAGGGCCAAAAGTATAAATCTGTCCAAAAGCCATTGCCGCTAATTCGCCTTCTAGCTGTCCGGAAACAGTAAGGTTAGTGGCACGGGCAAAGAAATCCTGAGAAAAATCTACTTTACCATCTTCTGTTTTTGGAGGATTATCCAAATCTAAGGTGGTTACTTTAAACATCTCACCAGCACCTTCTGCATCAGAAGCGGTAATGATAGGGGTATGCATATAAGTAAAACCTCTGTCATTGTAGAACTGATGAATAGCAAAAGCTAAAGCATGACGCAATTTGAAAACCGCATTAAAGGTATTGGTACGGAAACGTAAATGAGCGATTTCTCTTAAAAACTCTAAACTATGTTTTTTAGGTTGTAATGGGAATTTCTCCGGATCACTGTCTCCTAATATTTCAATAGAATTCGCTTTAATATCAACTCTCTGACCTTTACCAACAGATTCTACGATGATACCAGTTACTGCAATAGCAGCGCCGGTAGTGATGCGTTTCAATAAATCTTCAGGGGTATTATTAAAGTCAACAACAATCTGGATATTTCCCATGCAGGAACCATCATTGATAGCAATAAACTGATTGTTGCGGAAAGTACGCACCCAACCCATCACTGTTACTTCTCTGTCGAACTGCTCTGTTTCTAACAGGCTTTTTACTTTTTCTCTTTTGATCATGATTTTATTGTGGAGAGGTTCAAAAATAAGGATTTAATCAATAAACCAAGAATGAACGACCTGCTTATCTTCAATTGTAGATTGATTTTTTTTATGTTTCTTATTATATTAAGTTTGCGAAGCGACATCTCAATCATATTAACGTGCAATCAAATCATAATAAATCTTTTTGGCAAAATGCCATTGGTGGTATAGGTGAGTTTTCTTTAGAGGAGCGAATTTTCAATACCACCTGTATATTTGCATTTTTTGCCATGCTGGTAGAGGCACCATATAATTATATAATGGACCTCAAGGCACTAGCAGGGTTATGCTGTGTCTGCATGGTGTTTATTGCAGGGCTATATTACCTCTCCAAAGTAAGACGGAAATCCTCCATCGCCATTACGCTTTTCTGTATGGCCAGTAATGTTACTTTTATTTACTGTTATTTTTACAATTCAGGAATCCTTGGGCCGAATGTATTGCTCTTTGCCCTTTCTTTTTTTATCACGATTACCATCATTCCAAAAACACAGTATAAGTTTTGGGTGCCTGTAAATATTATAGTGGTCTTGTCTGTGTTAACGATAGAATTCTTCTGGCCGAATCTGGCTCCAGATCTTTACCTTAATTCTTTAGCAAAGACCATTGACTTCGCAGTCACCTACCTCGTTTCAACAGTTTTAATATTTATGTCTATCCGTTATATGCGGAGGAATTATGAGTATGAGCGATCATCTGTAGAGCAACGCAACCGGGAGATTGAAGCTCAAAAAGATGAGATCCTATTGCAAAAGGGCTCGCTTGAATACCTGAACAGGGAAAAGGATCGCTTGTTGTCTATTGTGGCTCATGACATCAGGATGCCTTTAAGTTCCATTCAAGGCTATCTGGAAATCCTGAACTCCATAGGACTGGATGAAGAAGAAAAGCAATTGATCGAAGGACAGCTGTTACAGATTACCAGAGATACCTCAGAAATGCTCATGAACCTGCTTTCCTGGTCTAAGACGCAGCTAAAAGGAAGCAATGTACAGTTGAAGGCATTGGATGTAAATGAAGCGCTACAGGGTTGGTTGAAGATAGAGCATGCCATTGCCGTTAAAAAGGGAATTCGTTTGAGGATGCTGACTGCCGGACAACTGCATGTAATGGCCGATCATGACATGTTACACCTGGTCATCAGAAACCTGGTTTCAAATGCCATTAAATTTACCCCGGAGGGTGGAGAGGTGATTGTTTCTACCCGGTACCGGGGAACGGAGGGATTGATCATTATATCCGATAATGGGATCGGAATTACCACCGAAAAGCAGGAAAGCTTATTCCTGCTCAATGCTTCCGCTACTTATGGTACAAACAATGAAAAAGGTATTGGCCTGGGACTGTTGTTGTGTAAGGAGTTTACCGAAAAACAGCAAGGAAATATTTGGTTCGAAAGTGAATTCGATAAAGGTTCTGTTTTTTATGTTTCCTTGCAATTAGAATCTTTTTAGTCTATAATTTTAGTGTTTTTTGGTATTTACTGGTTAATATTTCAATTTTACCTTATTTATTTATATGTTTTTGGTTTTTGTGTGGATAAAATTTCATTTATCATTGATTTTTGATTGAAACATAAAACAGATACATCTATTTAATCTTGATTTTTACCTTTTTCTTGGTTTTTATTCAATTTAACCCTTATTTTTTTATAATTTTTAGTGTTTAATCAATTTTATCACAATATATTTTGAAATAAATTGTGATTTGTGTCTTTAAATTCTATATTTGTGTCAGCTCGTTTAATTTATATTTGGTTAAAGCGGCCTACAGTTGGATGACTGTAGGCCGCTTTTGTTTTTTAAAGGAGTTTGGAGAGGGAGGAGCTGTTTCCTGAGCTTGAAATTGAAAATATAGCCCATAAAAAAAGGCCAATTGAATAAACAATTGACCTTTTAAGATTTTAATTAAGAATTGGTGCTTATGCCAATACTTTAGTTACTAAATCTGCAGCATCTTTCAATGCGATTGCAGAATATACTTTTAATCCTGACTCGTCGATTAACTGTTTCGCTTCCGCGGCATTAGTACCTTGTAAACGACAGATAATTGGAACAGGAATATCACCGATTTCTTTGTAAGCATCGATTACACCTTGAGCAACACGGTCACAACGAACGATACCACCAAAGATATTTATCAGGATAGCTTTCACATTTGGATCCTTAAGGATAATGTTGAAACCTGCTTTTACAGTTTGTGCATTTGCAGTTCCACCTACATCCAGGAAGTTAGCTGGCTCACCACCTGCGATTTTGATGATGTCCATGGTCGCCATTGCTAAACCAGCACCGTTCACCATACAGCCAACGTTACCATCTAATTTCACATAGTTTAAGTTAGACTCACTTGCTTCCACATCTGTTGGATCTTCTTCCAATTTATCACGCATTGCTGCATAATCAGGATGACGGAATAAAGCGTTCTCATCTAAGTCAACTTTAGCATCAACAGCGATGATTTTATCATCAGAAGTTTTCAATACTGGGTTGATCTCAAACATTGCAGAGTCAGTAGCATCATATGCTTTGTAAAGCGCGGTAATAAATTTCACCATGTCTTTGAAAGCAGCACCACTTAATCCTAGATTGAAGGCAATTTTACGAGCCTGGAATCCTTGAAGACCAACTTTAGGGTCAATCTCTTCTTTGAATATTAAATGAGGTGTTTTTTCTGCAACTTCTTCAATATCCATTCCACCTTCGGTAGAATACATAATGATGTTAGTTCCAGTTGAACGGTTTAAAAGCACGCTCACATAGAATTCTTTAGTTTCAGACGCTCCAGGATAATAAACATCCTGTGCAACTAAGATCTTGTTAACTTTCTTTCCTTCCGGGCCAGTTTGAGGAGTTACCAATTGCATACCTAAAATATCGGTAGCTCTTTGTTTCACTTCTTCCAGGTTCTTCGCCAGCTTTACGCCACCGCCTTTACCTCTTCCGCCTGCATGGATTTGTGCTTTAATCACAACCCAATCAGAATTGTAGTCGGTTTTCATTTTTTTAGCCGCTTCTACAGCCTGCTCAACCGTATGGGCAACGACGCCTTCTTGTACGGCTACACCAAAACTTTTAAGTATTTCTTTACCTTGATATTCGTGGATATTCATTTGCTGAAAAAATTTGTCCAAATCTACAATTTCAGATTGGTTTTAAAAACAGTAAGTTTGCATTTATGCTAAAAGCAACAGGTATAAAGAAAGCTTATGGAAATTTACCCATCCTGAAAGGGGTAGATTTTGAGGTAGAAAAGGGAGAAATTGTCAGCATTATCGGCGCTTCCGGTGCGGGTAAAAGCACGCTGCTGCACATTTTGGGTACTTTAGACAAGCCAAATCAGGGAACAGTGGAACTGAAAGGTGTCAAGGTAAGTCAGCTTTCTGGAGAACTACTGAGTGTATTTCGTAACAAAAATATAGGCTTTGTTTTTCAGTTTCATCACCTCTTACCTGAGTTTAGTGCTTTAGAAAATATCTGTATTCCTGCCTTTATCGCGAAAACCAGTAAAAAGGACGCGGAATACCGGGCAATGGAGCTTTTAGAACTCTTAGGATTGAAAGATCGCGCCTCACACAAGCCTAATGAATTGTCGGGAGGAGAGCAGCAAAGGATTGCTGTAGCCAGAGCATTGGTGAACCATCCTGCCATTATCCTGGCAGATGAACCTTCTGGAAACCTGGACTCCGCCAATGCCAATGCTTTACACGAGTTTTTTATCAACCTGCGTGATAATTTTAAACAAACCTTCGTCATCGTAACCCACAATGAAAGTCTGGCAGAAATATCTGACCGGGTAGTCACGATGAAAGACGGATTAATCATATAATATTTTGAGGCTTATGACAGCTTCATAACGATTGAAAGACAATTACATTCCAATGAAAATACTAATTACAGGAGGCAAATCTGCCTCCGCATTAAAGCTATTGAAAGCTTTTGCGAACCACCATATATTACTTGCTGATTACGGAGATATGCCAACGTTTTCTTCGGCAGCTTATCAAATGCATTCTTTAGGCATCAGAAATGATGATACTACCGCGCATACCTTGCTGAACAATTGCCTGGATGAAAATGTAGAAATTCTCCTGCCAATCCACGATTTCGAAATTGAGGCAGTTGCTAAATCAATGGTGTTATTCGAAGAATTTGGGATTAAAGTATTGCTTCCTCAACCAGGAGATTTACCGAAATACCTGAATACGGAAAAACAAACCGGAGATTGGGCATTATACCAGGACGGTGTATTGCAATTTCCCGAAACTGTTTCCGAGGCACAGAAAGAACTAGGACTAAAAGAAAAATTGAATGGCGTGTTTTATACCCTTGATCGTCCTGAAGGTTTAATCCCTGTTTTATTTACCATCAATTCTTAATCATTTTATAGCCATGATGCCTGAGCAATTATTAAAAGATAAACAAGCATTCGTTTTTGATCTGGACAATGTCCTTTATCCTGAAAAAGATTATTTATTGCAGGTTTACTACCTGTTCGCGCAATTTATTGAATACGGTGAGCAATTAAATTCTACAGATATTGTAAAATATATGCAGGAGCAATACCTTGCTCATGGTCCGGAAAATCTATTTGAAAAAACTGCTGCGGAGTTCAAAATCCCAGAGAAATATAAGATGAATTTCGATCTGGTGATGCAAAATGCAAAGCTTCCATTGAAATTGCTGATTTATAATAAAGCCCTTGTATTCCTACAGGAAATTGTTGCCGCTGGTAAGCAAGTATTTTTGTTTGTAGACGGGGACCCTATTATGCAATTAAATAAAATCAGACAAGTTGAATGGAATGGTTTAGAAAAGAACCTGATCGTTTATTTTTCTGAAGAATCTGAACCGAAACCGAGTACACAAGGAATTGAACAGATTCTGGAGCGCCATCATTTAGAGCCAGCTCAGTTGGTTTTGATCGGAGCGAAGGCAGCAGATCAGGAAGCTGCCAAAAAGGCAAAAATTGAATATTTGCCAATAGATTTGATTTTAGAGGGGAAATAGCGAGAAAAGCTTTGATTATCATGCGGTAATCCATTACTATTATTCTATTTTTGCTTTAGAAAATCTCCAGGAATGATAAATAATGCCATCTCAAAAAACAAGCTAGTCTTAGCTCTAGCAGTACTACTTATTGGATTTAGTGCTTGCAAAAAAAATAAAGTCGTTCCAGAAGTCCCGGCGCCTCCGAAGCCGGTTACTGGAACGAATGATAAACAGACGCCTACCACAGACCGGAGAGCCCTAACCAACGACTCTCTGTTTTTATATGCGCAGCAAATTTATCTCTGGAATGATAAGCTACCTACTTATGACGTTTTTGATCCCAGAACATACACCAATTTATCTACTGATCTGGCGAACTTTAGAAACGAACTGTTCAACATCACTAAAACTTCAGGATTTGAAACGGTAAGCGGTTCTTCCAGTCCTAAGTATGCATTCATCAGGGATGAAGATACGGCTAATGGAAGTCAGAGTGCTGCCCCGGCTAGACTAGCTAGTGTAGATCTATTGGACCGTGGCCATGATATGGGCTTTTTGAATTTTCAAGGATATGGTGATGATACAGGATTTGACCTCTATGTAAAAGCGGTTTATCCAAATTCTCCGGCAGATCTGGCAAAGATTACCAGAGGAACCCTGATTACCAAAATTGGTAACCAAAGTATAGGTTTTAATTTTAATGCGGAAGTAGGAATTATCAATGCGGTATTAAATGGTACTACTACCAGCACTACCTTTTCTGGGATGAGACCAGATGGAACCGTCTTTACTGATGTTGAACTTAGTGTTAAAGATTATACCAGCAGTCCGGTATTTGCCTCAAAAATTATTGAACAAGGTGGGAAAAAGGTTGGCTATCTTGCTTATTCTATGTTTTCGGTGTTGACAAATACTGATAGTAAAAACCCTTCTGATACTAGGATTGATCCTGTATTTGCAAATTTTGCAGCTAATAATATTACCGATCTGGTGATCGATTTACGATACAATGGTGGAGGGTCTGTACAAACTGCAGAGTATCTGTTGAACCTGCTCGCTCCTGCGAATACCACCGGAGTAATGTTCAGTGAAAGTTACAATAGTACGATGAAAAGTGGAAAAGCAACTATTCTGGCCAATCAACCTCTAACAGATGCCAAAGGGAAAATCCAATACAGTAGTTCGGGTAAAATGTTTACACTGAATGATGTGGATTGGTCTGATGCGGCTAATGTTTATTCTTTTTCAAAAAAAGGCTCATTAAATGGACTGAAAAACATTGTGTTTCTGGTTTCGAATAACACCGCTTCTGCAAGTGAATTGGTGATCAATAGCATTAAACCTTATGTACAGAGTATAAAACTAGTAGGGAAGACAACTTATGGTAAGCCAGTAGGATTCTTTCCGATTACGCTGGATAAACATTATTCGGTCTATCTGCCAAGTTTTGAAAGCAAAAATAAAAATGGAGAAGGTGGTTATTATACTGGTATGAAACCAGATTTTATGGATACTGGGAAATCTGATCTTTTTGATGACTCCTCCCGCGATTTCGGAGATCCTAAAGAGAGCTATTTAGCAAAGGCACTTTCTCTATTGGCGCCGGTAGCGACAGCAGGTGTGGCCAGTCGTACCTCCTCAAATGGTATCGGAGGTAATGTTGCCACTGCTGTGAAAATGACGAAAACAGAGTTCTCTAATCACAATATGGGGCCATCTGGTATGGTAGAAACACGGTACAAGCTGAAAAAGTAACAGCTTATGATTCAGTATAGTTAAAAAGTATGTAAGCTATTATTTACAAAATAGCTAAAAAATGACTTTGATCTGTGGCATTTAATTGCGATTTTAAATTTAGAAACGCATATTTATTATAAAAAAGCCAGCGCATTATGATAGGGGAATTAATAGAAAAAGAATCAATAGACATCAGCCAGATCATACCTGCTGAACAGAACCATACTGAAGAATTAAGAGATAAATTGAATTCTGCACAGCGCCTTGGAAATGAGTTTAAATCAAAAGCAGACATTTCCTTTAATACCAAAGAAGGACCAAAAACAGTTTCTACAACGGTATGGCAAGTCACAGAAAAATACCTGCAATTAAAAAATGGTATTCATATCCCTTTAAACAGTCTTTTAGCAATAGAATTTTAAATTCTATTGCTTTTTCATCTGGAGTTTTTCTCTGAAAATAGACTGCAGGTTACGTTCTTTATCGATGTTGTCAATGATTTCCAAAATGGACTCAGCAGCATCGGTAAAGAACTTTTTATTGATGTTTTTGTACTCATCTGAGGCCTTATGATAATCTTTATGGTCTTCTACTCCAAAATATAAGAAAGGAATACCTTTCGCATTAAAAGAACCCTGGTCGCTTTGATTGCTCCAATCCTCATTGCCGGTTTTTGGATCGTCATGTCCGAAAATCACTTTAATCGTTGGTTTGCTGGTGATGAAGTACTTTTTTAGTTCCGGATATTTATAAGTACCACAAGCATAAAGTTCGCCCTTGTCGTTATGGCTGATCATATCCATATTCACATTTAGCTTGATTTTCTCTAATGGTAGTACTGGCTGATCCACAAAAAACTTAGAACCTCGTAATCCCATTTCCTCTGCATCAAAAGCGGCAAATACTAAGGTATAATTGGGTTTGTTGTTTTTGTAATGCGCTGCGAATTTCAATAAAGCAGCTACGCCTGAAGCATTATCGTCGGCCCCATTGTAGATTTCCTCATTAATGATGCCTACATGGTCGTAATGTGCCGAAATGACAATGATTTCCTGGCTTTTGCCTGGGATATAAGCCAACATATTTTTCCCTGTAATGGAGCTACCTGATCTATCTTTAAATGTAAAATCCTGCGTATAGCCAGGAAGCGAAGGGATTGGTTTTAAGCCGATTTCCTTAAATCTTCCAGTAATGTATTCCCTGGCCATTTCAGCGCCTCTAGTACCTGTTTTACGGCCTTCAAAGCGATCAGATGATAAGGTCTCTACATCCTTGAGTAATTGCTGGGCTGTTTTAGAAAAAGTAGCCGTGTTTTGTGCTTGTCCAGGATTCTTTTGGGCATTACAGCTTAACATTACAATTAGAGGGATCAGCAGGTAAGTTCTCATTTTTAGGGGTTCTTGTTATATAAAGGTAAAAAAATGCGGGAGATCTGCTTCAATACCGGATCTAGAAAACTTAATTCAACAAAATATGTTTTCTTACTGCCCTTTAAACCGGGTAAATCAACTCATAAAAAATAACATTAAATGGAATACAGACGTTTAGGAAAATCAGGATTACAGGTGAGTGCGCTTTCTTTGGGGAGCTGGCTTACTTTCGGACAACAGATCAGCGATCAGACTGCTGATGAATTAATGGGAATTGCTTATGATGCAGGGGTAAACTTTTTCGACAATGCCGAAGGCTATGCAGAAGGCAAATCTGAATTGGTAATGGGTAAAATCCTTAAATCCAGAAAATGGGAGCGGGAATCTTTTGTGGTATCGAGTAAAGTGTTTTTTGGTACTGAAAACAAAGGGCCAAACCGAATGGGGTTATCCCGTAAACATGTAATAGAAGCTTGTAATGGAGCATTAAAGCGTTTACAGGTGGATTACCTGGACCTTTATTTTTGCCACAGACCAGATAAAAACACACCGATTGAAGAAACGGTATGGGCGATGAATACCTTGTTGCAACAAGGAAAAATCCTGTATTGGGGAACCTCGGAATGGAGTGCTTCAGAAATTATGGAAGCCATTCGGGTGGCTAAGCAATATAATTTAATAGGTCCTACAATGGAGCAACCTCAATACAACCTTTTAGAGCGCAACAAATTGGAAAATGAATACCTGTTGCTGTTTAAAGAGTATGGCTTGGGTACAACGATCTGGTCGCCATTAGCCTCCGGCTTATTGTCGGGCAAGTACACCAAAGGGGGAACTAAAGATACCCGTTTAGAACTTAAAGGAATGGAGTGGCTGAAAGATGCGGTATTGAACGAAGAGAAATTGAAAAAGGCAGAAAAGCTTCAGGGATTGGCAGATCAGTTGAACATCCCACTGGCCAAATTATCCCTGGCCTGGTGTTTAAAAAATCCCAATGTCAGTACTGTGATTTTAGGGGCTTCAAAAACAGCGCAGCTAAAAGAAAACCTGACTACACTGGAGGTTTTGCCTTTGCTTACTGAGCAAGTGATGACAGACATTGAGGATATCATGCAGACGAAACCTCAGTTGCCACAATTTTAAAGATAGAAGGCAGTAAATTTTCTTGCAGTTGAATAAAAAAGGCGGGTGTTTTTAAAACACCCGCCTTTTGCGAATAGAAAGCTTAATGCTTAGTAATAAGTTAACCTCACTACACCAGCCAGTTTCTTAGCCAGGCGAATCACTTGTCTGGTGTAACCATACTCGTTATCGTACCAGGCGTATAATACTACAGATTTATTGTCCTTAGCCATGATCGTAGCTGGACCGTCAATAATCGAAGCATGACTGTTACCGATCAAATCAGTACTCACCAGTTCGTTAGAAATAGAGTATTCAATTTGCTCTGATAAGTCTCCGAATAAAGAAGCTTGTCTTAAGATTTCTGATATTTCTTCTTTGGAAGTTACGGTGTTCAATGACAAGTTTAAGATGGCCAATGAAACATTTGGTGTAGGGACACGCACTGCGTTTCCAGTCAGTTTGCCACCTAAATGAGGGATTACTTTAGCCACCGCTTTATCTGCGCCGGTTTCTGTGATCACAAGGTTTAAAGCAGCAGCTCTGCCTCTTCTATATTTTTTATGGTAATTGTCTAGTAAATTCTGGTCATTCGTATAGGAGTGAACCGTTTCGATGTGTCCTTTTTCAATCCCAAAAGCATCATCAATTAGCTTCAATACTGGTACAATGGCATTGGTAGTACAAGAGGCATTTGATAAAATGGTCTCTGATTCATAATCAATCCCCGAATCATTAATTCCAGCCACTACATTCAGGATATCTCCTTTAGCAGGGGCAGTTAACAATACTTTACTGATTCCTTTGGCATTTAAGTGTCTGCCCAGACCTTCACGATCGCGGAAAACACCAGTATTGTCAATCAGCAAGGCATCATGGATATCATAGCTCGTATAATCTACGTCTTCAGGTTCTTTTGCAACAATAAAGTAGATGGTCTGACCATTAATGATTAGCGCTTTGTTTTCGAAATCTTCTGTAATGGTCCCATTGAATGGGCCATGAACAGAGTCCGTACGTAGCAATTCTGCTCTTTTGATCAGCTCTTCGTCACTATAACTACGGGTTACGATGGCTCTTAAGCGCAATTGTTCGCCTTTACCGGCTTGTAAGATCAACTCACGGGCAGCAATTCTGCCAATACGACCGAAACCAAATAATACCACGTCTTTAGGGACTAAGTTTCTTTTGTCTTTACCGATGTGTTTGCTGAGTTTGCTCACCACAAAATCGTGGATGGTAGGGTAGTGGTCATTGTCATCCAGCCATTCCGAAGCTAGACGGCCGATGTCAATACGGGAAGGGGCAAGGTTGCATTTTGAAATGGTCAACGCAAGCTCCAGGGTTTCATAGATACTGATGTCTTTTCCGCTGATCTGTTTCGCATATTGGTGATGCGAAAGGATTTCGCTACTTCCAACATCAAATAAAGGTTTGCGGAACAATACAAGTTCAATGGATCTGTCGAACCAGAGTTGGCCTACGACGTTAATTAGCTCGATGGCTTTTTTTTCTTTTTCAATCCAACTTTGGAATTCGGATTGGTACTTCTTTAGCATGTGGCAATATTTTTGGTTAGAATGCCACAAAAGTAAAAAAGATTGAGCGAGATACCCAACCTTTTTACTTTATAAATTTATCACACAAGGTGTTAAATGGAACTAATAGACTAGCCCAAATATGATTTTAAGATTTTACTTCTTGAAGTATGACGTAAACGCTGTAAGGCCTTGTCTTTAATCTGACGAACACGCTCACGGGTTAGGTTAAACTTTTCACCAATCTCTTCTAAAGATAGTGGGTGATTTGTGCTTAATCCAAAGAAAAGTACGATGATTTCGCGCTCACGTTCTGTTAATGTAGAAAGAGAACGTTTGATTTCTTCAGAAAGAGATTCATTGATCAAACTGCTATCCGTATTTGGCTCATGATTTTCCAATACATCTAACAATGTATTTTCTTCACCTTGTACGAATGGTGCATCCATTGATACGTGACGGCCAGAGTTACTTAAAGTGTCAGAGATTTTATCAACCGTAGTTTCTAAGATATCTGCCAATTCTTCCGGAGAAGGCTCACGCTCAAATTCCTGCTCAAGCTTAGAGAAAGCCTTGCTGATTTTACTTAAGGAACCTACCTGATTTAATGGCAAACGAACGATACGACTTTGTTCAGCAATCGCCTGTAATATAGACTGACGAATCCACCAAACAGCATAAGAGATAAACTTGAAACCTTTTGTCTCATCAAAACGCTTTGCAGCTTTAATTAAACCCAGGTTACCTTCGTTGATTAAATCTCCTAGTGTTAAACCTTGATTTTGGTATTGCTTCGCTACTGAAACAACGAAACGCAAATTGGTCTTGGTTAAACGTTCTAATGCGGCCTGATCCCCCTCGCGTATTTTCCTTGCTAATATTACTTCTTCTTCGGCGGTGATTAAATCTACTTTACCAATTTCGTGAAGGTATTTGTCTAAAGATTGACTTTCGCGATTGGTAATGGATTGCGTGATTTTGAGTTGTCTCATTTATATGCTTTGGTACTCGTTATGTGTTTGAACTTGCAAAAGTAAGAATTTAAAGGCAATTTGAAAACATAAATTCCTGAAAACGTTACAGTTTACAACTGCTATTTCTACAAATTTTAAGTAGCAATAATTATTCCAAAATACTTTTGTCAGTATTTTGCGGCGGTATTGTGAATAGGTCTATATTTATTGTTTTACAATAAATATATTTTGATTTGTAATAATAAATCAGTTATGTTTGTTTAGAAATATGCTTTGTCTAGCAGAAGTCAGAATGTAAAATTCTTTGCTACGGAATATTAATTTCGGGAAAGACAGCGAAACTGTCAGCTGACAAAAAATAAAACGAATCGAGAAATACCTCAAAAAACTGTCAAAATGAGAAAAGATCTTAAATTTATTCGAATAATAAGGGCTTTATTGCTCTTGATTTCTGCTTTTTTATTGATTTGGGCAGTTTATGATCATCGCTTTGCCTTTTTTAAAGGCTGGAATGCAGATACAGAATTGCATCCATTACAAGCCCGTTTTCAGGATGCTGTATTTAACGCTGTAATTAGTAAACCAGGAGATTCTTTGAATATAACCGGCAAAGATGGTTATGTTTTTAAATTAGAAAAGAGCGATTTAGTGACCGGTACAGTTTATAATCTTCATCAGGATAGTACAGGATATGGTTTTTATAGATTAGCAATTGTTGCGATTGGACTTGGCGTGTTTGTTTTTGTCTGCAAGGTGTTCAGTAAATTATACTATTTTCTGGACGATTCGGCAAAAGGAGAGATTTTTACATTAAAAAACATAGGTCGTATTAAAGATATTGGTCTTTCTTGTATTTATTTGAGCATACTGCTGTGGGCTGGGGACTTCGCTGCATTTCTAAAGAAACAGGAATTGTTTAAGTTTACAACTTATCAGGTGGTGTACGACTTTGATTTCAACTATACTTTATTTGCGGCGGGAATGCTCACCCTGGTGATCATGTATGTTTTCAAAAAAGGATACGAGTTGCAAAAAGAACATGAATTAACGATATAAAGATGGCGATAGTGGTGAATTTAGATGTGGTGTTGGCGCAGCGCAAAATGTCATTGACAGAACTAACGGAACTGGTAGGGATTACGATGTCAAACCTGTCTATTTTGAAAACAGGGAAGGCAAAGGCGATTCGGTTTGAAACACTCGAGGCCATCTGTTTGGCTTTGGATTGTCAACCCGGTGATCTTTTAGAATACCGTAAGGAGAAGTAAAAAATGTAAAAAATAAAGCCTGTCTGTTTTTTAAATGAAACGGACAGGCTAAAAATATTTGACTGATAATGGTTAACTCAGATCCGAAACCTCGGCGTCTGGTGCATTCTTTTTAACGGATTCAATTCCGTTATCACGACTGGCTTCCGATTCATACATTTCACTGGTGCCAATCACTTGTCCATTGGTGGCTTTTAGATTGAAGTAAGGTTTTCCATTAGTAGAGGTTTTGCGTTCAAATTTACTGTCGTCTTTGGAGTTCTTTTTAACGGATTCAATCCCGTTGTTACAATTGGCTTTAGTAGTATAGCCTTCACTTGTGAGGATAACCTGGCCATTGCCTGCTTTCAAATCGAATTGAAATTCGCCGTTTTTCCTTGTTTTGATTTCGAATTTTCCCATAGTCGTTTAATTGGTTTTTTGTTTCCAGGTTGAAATTTTTATTTCAATTTATAAAAAATAACACAGTAAAACAATATTTTGACAATGATCATTCTATTCATTATCAGTCGATTTTCTCAAAAAACCTTAGGGAAATGGTAATTGTCTTTCGCTTTCATGTAGAAATAATTGGTCTTATAGGGAAATGTATATTTCATTTCGTGATACCTCAGGAGATTGAATATTCTGGAGAATACCTGGGCGCTAAAAAAAACTGATCAATAATCGGTCTGTATTACTCCGTGTTTTCTAGAGTATTTTACCGTCTTTTTGACGCTTCTTGTTTTGCTCTTGTTTTGCTTTTGTTTTGCTTTTCTTTTGCTCAGATTTTGCCGGAGCAAAAGAAAAGCAAAAGAGTAGCAAGTCATTTACAAGGAAAAAATAGGGGCTTATTCGGTTTAACTATTGATTAATATCGGACTTGCTCGGAAATAGGAAATCCCGAAAAAAAAGGAGGGCTTGTAAAAATAACCAGGGCTAAAGGCCAAATTATTTTTACAAGCCCTAGGCTTGATGTTAAAAAAATGAATTATAGACTGGCCAGGTCGAAGGTACGATCCAGTTTAATGCCTTTTTCCGTCTGTTGAAGCGTACAACATTCGTTCACTGCATCATGTTCCAGGATCAGGATGTATTGTTTTTCAGCAGCTTCCTGAAGGAAGGATTTTTTTTCTGTCAGGGTTTGCAAAGGGAACATGTCGTAGGCCATTACATAGGGTAGGGGAATGTGTCCTACCGAAGGCAATAGATCGGCCATGTAAACGAGGGTATGCCCTTTGTATTGAATCTGCGGCAGCATCATCGCATCGGTATGTCCATAGGCAAAGCGAATGTTGATGCCTTCATGAAATTGAACGCCTTCTACATCTTCTACGAAACGCAATTGTCCGCTTTCCTCAATAGGAAGGATGTTCTCTTTTAAAAAAGAGGCTTTTTCTCTATCGTTGGGGTTTACTGCCCAATCCCAGTGTTTGGCATTACTCCAATAAAAAGCATTCTTAAATGCAGGTCTGAGTTTGTCGCCCTCGCGGACAATAGAGCCTCCGCAATGGTCAAAATGTAGATGGGTTAAGAAAACATCAGTAATGTCTCCTCTGGAGAAGCCTTTTGCTGCCAGAGATTTATCAAGTGTATCCTCACCATGGAGGTAATAATGGCCCATAAACTTCTCGTCCTGCTTATCGCCGATACCATTGTCTACTAAAATTAGTCGGTCGCCATCTTCAATCAACAAGCAACGCATGGCCCAGGTACACATGTTGTTTGCATCTGCAGGCGTCGTTTTCTGCCAGATAGATTTTGGAACTACGCCAAACATGGCTCCGCCATCTAATTTAAATAAACCGGTATCGATCGTATGTAAGTTCATTAGGATTTGAATTTGGTACAAAATATAAATGTAAAAAAACCTATTGGAATTCCTACGAGATATGATTACCACGATAAAATACTGCTTTAGTGGTATTTATTGGGCTGCTGTTTCTAGTTAATTTTGTGTGCTAAGATGAATGATCACAAATAAACAACCTATTATGAAAAATCTATTATTGCTGTTTTTATTCTTGCAAGGTGCTACAGTTTCTGCTCAGGTAGCATTTAAGCATCAGAAATTAGCCCTTCTCAATGATGTGTTTTATAACACGACAAAGAACAATATCGCCTCCTATATGAAGGATAAAGGGTTTGAAAAATTAGGTGATGAGCAAGTTGATGATGGTGAGATTAAGGAGATCCACACCTTCAATTCGAAAAATGACTTCGTAAACGTGTATTATACTAAGGAAAACAAGGTGTTTAGCGTGAATTGTATTTATAATGGAGCCCCAAATAATACTTTTATTGAAATGGAGCTAAAGGATAAAGGATATAGTGCTAAAAATGTTCAACAAGAAATTGAAGGAGAAAAAATAGAGAAGAATGTATGGAGCAAAGGAGGGGGGAAGCTTAAATTTATTACCTTTTCGAATGCTGAAGAAAAGATGGGTGCTGTTTCCTATGGAGTTTATTAAAAAAAAGCGATCAGGAAAAGAGTGCTTTTCCTGATCGCTTTAAATATACCTTCTGAAGAAGGTTGTGTTTTTACAAGTGAATTACTTCACCGTAAGCATCAGCTGTAGCTTCCATAATGGCTTCGCTCATGGTTGGATGCGGGTGAACCGCTTTCAACATTTCATGACCAGTAGTTTCCAATTTACGGGCAACTACGATTTCTGCGATTAATTCGGTTACGTTAGCACCAATCATGTGTGCACCTAGTAATTCACCGTATTTTGCATCATAGATCATTTTAATAAAACCATCTTTTGCACCTGCTGCACTTGCTTTACCTGAAGCTGAGAATGGGAATTTACCAATTTTCAATTCATAACCAGCTGCTTTTGCTGCTTTCTCGGTATAACCTACTGAAGCAATCTCAGGAGAGCAATAAGTACATCCAGGGATGTTGTTATAGTCTAAAGGCTCTGGTTTGTGACCAGCGATTTTCTCTACACAGATGATACCTTCTGCAGAAGCTACGTGTGCTAAAGCTTGTCCTGGGACAATATCACCAATTGCATAATAACCTTTTACGTTAGTGTTGTAGAACTCATCTACGATCACTTTACCTTTTTCAGTTTTAATGCCGGTTTCTTCTAAACCAATGTTTTCAATGTTTGCAACTACACCAGCAGCAGAAAGAACGATGTCACATTCTAAAGTTACCATACCAGCAGCAGTTTTAACCTGAACTTTACAGCCAGCACCGCTTGTGTCTACAGATTCAACGCTAGAAGAAGTCATCACTTCGATGCCTGCTTTTTTGAAGCTACGCAACAATTGTTTAGAGATGTCTTCGTCTTCAACAGGAACAATGTTTTCCATGAATTCCACTACAGTTACTTTAGTACCTAAAGTAGCGTAGAAGTAAGCAAATTCAACACCAATTGCACCAGAACCTACTACTACCATAGATTTTGGTTGCTCAGGCAATACCATTGCTTGTCTGTAACCGATGATTTTTTTACCATCTTGTTTCAAATTAGGCAATTCTCTTGATCTACCACCTGTAGCCAATATAATGCTGGTTGCAGTATAGTCTTTCTGAGTACCATCAGCCGCTTTAACTTCCACCTTGTTTCCAGGTTTAGCTTTACCGGTTCCCATGATCACGTCAATTTTGTTCTTCTTCATTAAGAATTGAACACCCTTGCTCATGCCATCAGCAACACCACGACTACGTTTAATTACCGCTGCGAAATCAGCCTCAGCCTCCGCAGTTTTGATGCCGTACTCAGCAGCATGATTGATATATTCAAAAACCTGCGCGCTTTTTAACAAGGCTTTGGTTGGAATACATCCCCAGTTAAGGCAGATTCCGCCTAAAGATTCGCGTTCTACTACCGCAGTTTTCAAACCTAACTGAGAAGCTCTTATTGCAGCTACATATCCACCAGGACCGCTGCCTATTACAATTACATCGTAGTTCATATCTTATATAAAGGAATTTTAACTTAAGTAATTGCCAAAATTAAAAAAATTGTTCATTAATACCGCCTCTTAGATTTTTGTGCATTGCTTTTCAGGTCTTTAATTTAAATACTAGCTCTGAAACACTCTTATTGTGTTTATTTTAGAATTTAACAAATTACTGACAAACTGTACGTTAGATATGTTAAAGAAGATGTTAAATGTTGAAAATTATTGTGATATTTAATAATAATTTAACATTGAAAGCATGCTGCTGGATGAATTAATATTTACCTTTGTGGCGATATTTTGTATTGCAGTATCATAAAAAAACAAACATTAATCAGAAAAAGTATGAAGAAATCTTTACTATTTAAGGTTGCAGTAATCATTTTTGCGTTCGTAGGATTTATCTCTAACGTAAATGCCCAGGTTACTACATCAAATTTAAATGGGATCGTTGCTGATGCAAAAGGTCCATTGCCAGGAGCAACTATAGTAGCTGTCCACAATCCTACTGGAACAAAATACACTGCTTCCTCTAATGGAGATGGAAGATATAGTTTTGCAAACATCAATACTGGTGGTCCTTACACAGTAACAGCTAGCTATATCGGTTACAAATTAGAAAAAATTGAAGGTATTTATTTGAAATTAGGGGAAACATTTACGCTGAAAATTAAATTGAGCGAAGGTGGTCAGGACTTACAAGAAGTACAGGTTATTGCGAAAAACAGCCCTGTAATGAACAGTAAAAGAACTGGTGCTTCTACTACAATTGGTAAAAAACAAATCGAAGAAATGCCAACCTTGAGCAGAAGTCTTTCGGATATCACCCGTTTAACTCCTCAGGCAAATGGTAACTCTTTCGCTGGTGCGAACAATCGTTTCAACAATATCACTATTGATGGTGCGGTAAACAACGACGTTTTTGGTTTATCTTCAAACGGTACGCCAGGTGGTCCAGCAGGTACTCAACCGATCTCTTTAGATGCGATTCAAGAAGTTCAGGTATTATTAGCTCCTTATGATGTTACTCAAGGTAGCTTTACAGGTGGTGGTGTAAATGCAATCACCCGTTCTGGTACAAACACAGTAGAAGGATCTGCTTATTTTCTAGGTAGAAATCAGAATACAATCGGTAAAAGTATCGATGGCTTAAATACTAAAGCCAATGAGTTTTATAACACTACTTTTGGTGCCCGTATCGGATTGCCAATTGTTAAAAATAAATTATTCTTCTTTACAAGTGTTGAAGCAACCCGTGTTCAAACACCTACAACTTTCAACGCTGGTGATCCAGGATCTATCATTTCAAAAGCTGATGCGCAAGCAATTGCAGATAGTACAAAGAAATTTTATGGCTATAATGTAGGTTCTTATGATGAAGTTCAGACTAAAACTCAAAGCAATAAGTTCTTTGCACGTTTAGACTGGAACATTAATGATAAGCACCAATTGACTTTACGTCACAATTACATCAATGCTTATGATGATAACCTTTCAAGAAGCACTACTGGTTTCCGTTTTGGAAACAACGGTTATAGATTCAAAAATAATCAGAATGTATCTATCTTAGAGTTAAGAAGTCGTTTCAATCAAAACCTTTCTAATAACCTGATCGTTGGTTATTCTAGAATCAGAGACAGCAGAAATATTAATGGTGACTTGTTCCCTCAGGTTACAATTAATAACATCAATGGTGCTTCTACACAATCCTTAACATTCGGTTCTGAAAGAAGTTCAGGAGCAAATGAATTGGATCAGGATATTTTTGAATTCACAGACAACCTTAAATTAGTAGCAGGTAAACATACCTTCACATTAGGTACGCACAATGAGTTCTTCAAATTCAGAAACTTGTTCATTAACAATGTAAATGGTTTCTACCAATTCAATAACATTAGCGACTATAATAAAAAACTACCTGCTAGAGTTCAGGCAGCTTATTCAATCGTTCCAGGTGATAACCGTCCTGCAGCTGAGTTTGCAGCAGCACAATTAGGTTTTTACTTCCAGGATGAGATTGAAGTTGATGACAACTTTAAGTTAACTGCAGGATTAAGAGTTGATGTGCCTTTATTCTTTGATAAGCCATTACACAATCCTTTAGTAGCGACTACTTTCCCAGGTTATGATACTTCTAAATTGCCAAGTGGACAAATCCTTGTTTCTCCAAGAATGGGCTTCAATTGGGATGTAACTGGCGACAGAGCGATGCAGGTAAGAGGTGGTATTGGTCTATTTACCGGAAGAGTTCCTTTCGTATGGATGGCTAACCAGTTTACCAATAGTGGTATGTTATACGGTAGTGTGGATCAAAACAATCCTCCTGCGCTTGTACCAGATCCAAACCAACAAAGTACTGCAGGTACTCAAGGTAAAACTTATGAAGTGAATTTATTGGCTAATCAGTTTAAATTACCTCAGGTATTGCGTTACAGTTTAGGAACAGATATTAAATTACCAGGTGGTGTTCTTGCTACTTTAGATGGTATCTACTCTAAAACAGTAAATAACGTTACTTATTCAAACATCAATATTAAAGGTCAAACAGGTGTAATTCCTTCAGCACTTTCAGGTGGTGCAGACAACAGACCTGCTTACGGTGGTAAAGTAAACTCTACTTTCACTAACGTACTTTTATTAGACAATACCAATAAAGGTTCATCATACACATTATCAGCACAGTTGTCTAAAACATTCGATTTTGGTTTAAGCGCAATGGCTGCCTATACTTATGGTAAATCTGAAGATGTGAACAGTGGAGCAAGTAGTACTGCTTATTCAAACTGGCAGTTTGTTCAGATCGTTCAAGATCCAAACAATGCACCAGTTGCTTATTCAAACTTTGATTTAAGACACCGTGTAATCGGTAGCTTGAGCTACGGTGTGAACTATGGTAAAAACAAAACTTTTGGTACTTCGATCTCTATGTTCTACATAGGTAAATCAGGTTCACCATTCACTTACCTTTATTTTGGTGATGTTAACGGTGATGGTGCAAACCAAAATGATTTATTGTATGTTCCTAGAAATGCAAGTGAAATTAAGTTGGTACCTTACTATTCAAGAAATGCTCAAAATGCAGTAGTGGTTACTCCAGGTACAGCTACACCAGCAGAACAATGGACAGCGCTTGATAATTACATCAGCAATGATCCTTACCTAAGCAAACGTAGAGGTCAGTACACTGAGCGTAATGCAGCTAGAATGCCATGGGAACACCAATTTGATGTTCGTATCATGCAAGATTTAGGTGGTATGATTCATGGTACTAAAAACAGACTTCAATTGTCTGTTGACATTATCAACTTCGGTAACTTATTGAATAAAGATTGGGGTAGAAAATACTTCGTAGCTAACAGTGCAAGTACACTTGTTAACTACAGTACTACTAACGCGGCTGATAGAGGTTTTAACTTTAAAACACCTACAAATGGCCAAGCATATACTGAGTCAGCATTTGATTCAAGATGGCAAGCTCAAGTTGGTATTAGATACATTTTCAACTAATATTGATTATTCATCATAAAAAATCCCCGCCCTTTCAAAAAGGAGCGGGGATTTTTTTTAGAGGATTAATTTTCTTTGATCACCAGCATATAGCCTTTACCTGCCGGAACAGGAATCTCCTGATCTAAAGTATAGCTTGCTGCAGGCTGGAAGTTTTTGATCTCCGCTGCAGTTATAGTCGCTTTCGCAGGGTCGATGCCCAATGCTTTCCAATCGATTGCTAATCGAACATTGACAGCTATTGGTGCCCAACTAGCCATTGCCACTAACACGCTTTTATCTTTCTTGTAAATGGTGACCGGTACATTGGCGTTATTACTTTTTACCGGATTGTTTTCTACCCAGTAACCGATCATTTTGCTGCCTTGCATCCCAAAGTTATCCCATACCTTCCAGATTGGACGTGGATCCGCGCCATCGCTCCATGGCATCCTGTTGGTCATGCCGTAGAGCATACCTCTCCAGGCATTTCCTCCGTCCTGCAGCATTTCGCCCATTAAGCCAAAAGGAATTCCAGATACTTCAGTCAGGAAGAAATCAGGACTGTTTTTGTCGTAGTAGAAATATTCACCAAACCAAAGTCTGTTCAGGTAAGGGAAATGTTCCATATAAAGATTTGCGCTGTTGTTGAAGCCATCGCTTTTATTGTACTGATTGGCGGAGTGTAAATCGATGATCCCCGGATGTCCGTCTTTTGTTAGTACTCTTTTTATCCGCTTCATCGTAGTACGATCAAAGGCCACATCATCAAGATAAATACCATCAATTCCTACATTTTGTACCAGCCAGTTCATGCCTTCCACATAGTAATTGTGCCATCTGCTCATGCCACTGTTTACTACTGCTGCATCTTTGATTTCCGGTACATACCAAGCCGCGATATAATCTTTACCCAGGTGTTCCTGTAGCCAGGAATAGCCTCCGCCAGTTCCAGGAGAGTAAATTTCATGCCCAAGGCTGCGCAAAGGGAAGGTTTCATAAGCACTGTTAGACAACTCCCTCACGGTATTGTAGATCTTCACTTTTAAACCTTTCAAATGCGCCTCATTGATATATGATTTCATCTCTTTATGCGCAATAAAAGGATAATTGATAAAGGGATTTATTGGGGTAGCATGATGGATATTGATCAGGTTTGCGCCCGTTGCTTTAATCGTATCCAGGTTGTCATATTTATGATAAAACCTGTTGCTCCATTGAAAGTCAGTATTGATCGGGTGGAAAGGAGTGATCAGTAAATTGAAGTTATAATATAAGGTATCTCCCTTCTTCATGTTTTGAGCGCCACTGTAGTTGTCCGACAAAATAGATTTCCCTTTTTTAAACACATCGATACCACCTTTACCTTCATTTCCCCAGGAAGTAGGGAGTAACAAAGGCTTCTGTAGGTAGAAATTAGTGTTTAGTGGGCGGACGTAATGGTTGTCTTTTAAAGTGTATTGTAAGCCCGCATTGACATCGCCAATCCATGCACCATCCTGGTTTTTGTTCGCAACATCCCATTTCCATTTTAGCGTGTCAGGTCGGTAGCCACCTTTCAATCCTAGGCCCATCATGTATTTGGCCGCTTGTTCTGTAAAAGGAATGTGCAAACGGACATCATTTAATGAGATGTCCTGCAAAGCGATGATCCTCACGGTATAAGCAAGAAATCCATCGAATTCTATGTTTCCGTCAACTTCCATTTTTAGGCTGTCGGAAGTGTTCGTAGTATTCCATCTTACAGTTCCTGGACTTTGTTCGGTAAAGGTTAAAGGGCCGTTTTTCCAGACCAGGTCCTTGCCTTTTGTGTTTTTTACATGGAAATGAATCGGCTCTGTCAGGATGTCTTTTCCTATAGTCGAAAATTCAGTCATTTCCGGAGTAAAAAACGTCTGGATCTGCGCAGGGAATCCATCTTTGTTTAAGCTTATTTTTCTGCCCAGCAAAGCGATGCTTTGGTCTTTTACCAGCAAGGGAATGTATGGAGCAATCACTTCATTTTTCTGCGCCAGGCTAGAGTTTAACCAGGTTAAACGGGTTTGCTTCCAGGGTTCGTTGATACCTCCATCAGCCAGGATCTTAGTACTCACAGTCAGGTTTAAACGAATTGGGGTAGCAGGAACGCCATTGGCAGTAACAGTAATGGTGCCGGTATAGGTTCCTGGAATGGCATTCTTTGGAAGGTTGGCCAATACCCAAAGGGCTTGAACCTGCGTTTTAGCTACGTCAACTGTTTTGCGTAAAGTTTGCGTATTCCAGTTCGTTCCATCAGTATTTAAACAGGAAAGTATACTGGCCGGGAGACTTGCACCGGTTTTACTTTTCAGGTCGCTGAACTTTAGTTGAACATTTTTGATGTCCTGCTTTACAGGGTAAATACCCAATTGAAAAGCATAATGCTCTCCTTTAGCAGCTGTTCCGGAGAACTGATGCTGTAAACCTTTTAAGATCCAGCGCTGCGGTAAATCATCGACCATCTTTATCGGATTCAGGCGGTCTTCCGGAAATACAAGATAGGATTTTTGGGGATGTGCCTGGATCAGATCTTTAGTTTCTTTTGCAGTAGCGATGACTTCCATCGGGTAATTGCTGTTCATGGCATTAACCGATTGGATCTCCTGGACTTTGACGGTTGCTAATTTAGCTTCGAAAGTCGGCCAGGAAGGGTTTGTATTGGCTTTTCTCTTGAGGTAAACTGCATTGGGGTAATTGGAACGGCCGTCTACTTTGTAGGGTTGATAATAGAGATAATAGGTGCCGATTCCAGAGCTGGGTTCAAAATAAATAGTGCCTTGCTCCCTGTTGATTTCTCCAACCTTGAGTTGTTTTACCATTTGATTGGTTTTCGCATCTACTACCCAGATTTCCTTTAGTTCGGGCTGTAGGTCTCTTCTGCGCCAGGGGATGATAGCTTTGGCTACAGCTCCATTACTGGTCACATTTAGTACCACGCGGTGGTTTCCCAGGGAGTCTGGGTTCCATGAATCTTTCCCATTGGTATATTTCAGTTCCTGTGCCGATGCAGACCCGGCCAGAAGCACCAAAATAAATGGTACAAAGTATTTTTTCATAAAAACGGTTGTGTTGATTTTTAACTAAAATTAGTTGTTATTTAGATGCAGTGTGAAAAATAATCAACGCAATCGTTTGATCATGAGTATAGATATCTTGAAGGGGGTTTCGTAAATAAAAATTGGCCTAAGTAAACAATGTTTGGGACTTCATTGTTTTAGAGTAAGGCTTGGCAGATTAAAAAGTATCCTCATAACTTTCATCTGTATGGCAATAGCTTTCGAATTAAAATCCATGAAAATGAAAAGGTCTTACGGTATCACAGCATTGGTAGCAATCTTAGTACTTAGTTTTAGTTCCTGTGGCGGAGGGAAAGAGGATAAATCAGGAACGAACTCAACTACCGAGGAGCAATGGGCACCTCCACCGGTGGAGGAAATCAGTAATACGCTAAACTTGTCAGCACATGATGAAATGAAGTATGATCAAACGGTGTTAAAAGCCCTTGCAGGGAAGCCGATTACCTTAACATTTACGCATATTGGGACCATGGATAAAAATGCGATGGGACATAATTTTGTCCTGCTTAAACCAGGAACCGATATTGACGATTTTGCGAAAAAAGCCTTGACTGAAAAAGCCAATGACTTCATCCCACAATCTGAAAGCAGTAATATTATAGCGCATACAAAATTACTCGGAGGGAATGAATCTGATACCATCGAATTCACAGTTCCTGAGAAAGGTACCTACGACTATATCTGCACCTTTCCCGGACATGTGGCTACAATGAGGGGTAAACTGATTGTAGAGTAAGTTTTTTAGCTTAAGAATGCTGTTTTTTAGCCAGGTATTGTCTGGCCGAATCAGACAATGCCGTAAAAGCCCCAGCCATCATAATCAGGTCTTTCACAACCAATCTTCCTCTGGCAGAAAGTAAGGGAAAGCCATTGTTTGGATCTCCAAGATCTGGAACCCAGGAGTCTTTGGTCGTGATTAAAAAGGAAAGAGTAACGATTGACATGATGATCACCAATGCAGCCCCTGCCAAGCCAATACCAGGATGGTAAGTGTTTAACAATAGCATGATTCCCATTATTACCAATACAGCTCCTAGTCCATAAGAGAATAAATAGGTATGATTTGCAGTATGCCAGGCAATTTTTTCATGATTGGCTTCTCCTTCTTTTTGCATATACGGCTTGTATTCGTCAGGATGCGCGTAGAGGAAGGACATCACCGGAGAGTTGGCTACAAAAGGAACAATCCCTTCCGCCTCATAGTTGTAAACTTTTAAAGCACCAATCCAGATGAGTACTATGGCGATGGCAATGCGGATGAAACGGATACTCAGCGATGATAAACCTGCTAAGGTTTGAAGTAAAGAGGAAAATTGACCTGACATAATCTTAAATTTTATGGGCCAAAGTTCGGAATCATAGGGCGGTTAAGCCATGGACATTACCTGCGATTAGATGGACAAATCAGCCACAATAGATATTCCGGTCTTTTCTCTGAAGATTTGAGGGGATACGCCTGTCATCTTTTTAAAGAAACGGCTGAAATAGTATTCATCCTCAAAATTAAGCGCATACGCTACTTCCTTAATGCTTTTCCGGGTAAGGTGGAGTTGTTTTTTAGCTTCTAAAACCAATCGCTCCTGGATGAGGGTGGTAGGTGTTTTTCCAAAATGTTTTTTGCAGCGCTTGGTAAAGGTGTTGGGATTGAGGTGTAGCAGGTTGGCATAGTCGGCAGGTTTTCGCAACTGCAGGAAGTTTTCTTCCAATGCGCTTTGAAAGGATTCCATCAGTTCTTCCCTTGCCGGCTGTACTTTTGTTGTACTGGTTTTTAGTTTAATGCGACTGGATTGGGCGAGGAACAATTGCAGATAGGCAGTCAACACCGCCTCATTTGGCTGCTCCTGATGTAGCTCTGCTTTTAGTTGGCCTAATAAAAAGTCAAATGATTGCGCTTCTTCAGGTACTAAAGTGATGGAAGGTTCCAGAAAAATATTGTTGAACAAAAGGCCATTACAAGCCACTTCTGCTTTATGGTAAGCGATGCAGTAGAAATCACCATGAAACTGCAACATCATGATTTTCCCCTTTGGGACTTCTTTAAAATGAATGGTTTGGAAGGGTGTTGCAAAAAAGATCACTGGGCCTTCAAATGGGAAGTTTCCAAAATCCGCCTGAAAAGAACCTTTGCCATTGGGAATCAACAAAATGGTATAGAGCGGATAGGATACCGGCTCTGCAAGTTGTTTCGCAGAAAGCTGTGTAAGGGATAACAAGGGGGCACCTGAAACCGAAATGATCTTTTTTTCTGTATATTTCAATTGTTGTAATTTTGGTCAATATCTATAAAAATATGAATTCATCCAGTATAAGCAATTATATCAATACGCTTTTTCCTCAATTTGAACCCGCTTTAAGACAGTTGTTAATTGAGCAGGTAACGATCAAAGATGTTAAAGCTGGAGAACACCTGATGCAAACCGGGCAATATTTTAGGTCTACGGTACTGATTGTAGAAGGTAGGGTGAAGTTGTACCGGGAAGGTAATGAGGGGAATGAGTTTTTTATGTATTACCTGCAACCGGGAGAAGCCTGTGCGCTATCTATGATCTGTGCGGCTAAACAGGAATCCAGTAAAATCATGGGAAAGGCGATCGAGGATAGTACAATTTTGATGGTGCCGATTGCTTTGATGGATCGGTTAATGAAGGAATTTCCAAGCTGGTATTATTTTGTGATGGAAACTTACCGCTCCAGATTTGAAGAATTATTGCTGGTGATTGATAGCATCGCTTTTAACGGATTGGATGAAAGGCTCAGCTTTTACCTTCAAAAACAAGCGGAGCATCTTCAAACAAATGAGCTAAAGCTGACACATCAGGAAATTGCCTCCGACTTGAATTCTTCTAGAGAAGTGATCTCCAGATTACTGAAGAAAATGGAACAAAAGGGCGAAATAAAGTTGTATAGGAACTATATTGAGTTGAAAAAATAAAACTCGGTGACAAAAGTCACCCTAAGTAAGGTGCAGAATCTACATCTTTGTCCTAAAGGATTTAAATATGGAAATTGTTGCATACCTGGCCTCGGCGCTAATTGGTATTTCATTAGGGTTAGTAGGCGGTGGTGGTTCCATTTTAACTGTTCCTGTATTGGTGTATTTGTTTGGGATTGCACCATTAATGGCCACTTCTTATTCTTTGTTTATTGTAGGGAGTACGAGTCTGGTTGGGGCATATCAGAATTATAGAAATGGACAGGTACAGGTGAGAACCGCCTTGCTATTTGGTTTAAGTTCGGTTAGCACTGTGTGGCTCAGCAGGAAGTTCCTGATTCCAGCCATTCCCCCGCATATAGCCTCTTTTAAGCATTTTGAGCTTACCGAAAATATGTTGATGATGAGCCTTTTTGCTATCCTGATGCTGATCGCTGCAATAGCCATGATCAGAAGCGGAAAGGATAAAACAGCGGAAAGCGCTCCTGCAAAAAACTTAAATCTGCCAAAACTAATGCTGTTTGGCGTTGGTATTGGTTTAACTACTGGACTGTTAGGTGCCGGAGGTGGTTTCTTATTGATTCCAACACTAGTGGTTTTGCTGGGATTGCCGATGAAGGAAGCGATTGGTACTTCCCTTTTTATCATAGCGCTCAATTCCTTAATCGGATTTTCCGGAGACCTTGGTCATTTTAATATCGACTGGATATTTTTATTGAAGATTACACTGATTGCCATCCTGGGGATCTTCATTGGTGGTAATCTGAGTAAGAGGGTAGATAGTAAGAAACTGAAAATTGGTTTTGGCTGGTTTGTTCTGGTTATGGGGATTTATATCCTGACTAAAGAGCTTTTTTTTTAGAAAGAATTGCCTTTTGCTAATGCTATAGATGGAATATAATAAATAATAGAAAAAAATAATAAGATGAATGAGATGTTAGAATTTATAAGACAACCCTGGCCCTGGTACTTTTCGGGCCTTATGATTGTAGTGATTATGTTATTGCTCAACTTTTGGGGTAAATCCTTTGGTTTTTCGTCCAATTTAAGAACGATGTGCAGCATAGCCGGTGCAGGGAAAAAGGTTAAGTTTTTTGATTTTGATTGGAAAACGCAACGATGGAATTTGTTGTTTTTAATTGGTGCTATTGTTGGTGGCTGGATTTCTTCCACCTTCCTTTCCAATCCTAATGCATTGGAATTATCTGCTGCTACAGTAAAGGACCTTGAGGGGATGGGAATTCAATTTAATGGGCAATTAAATCCTGATGAGTTGTTTAGTCTGGAGGCGCTGACTTCTGTGAAAACCTGGCTGTTGTTACTTTCAGGAGGAGTTTTGGTTGGCTTCGGTTCGAGATATGCTGGGGGTTGTACTTCCGGTCATGCGATATCAGGCTTGTCGAACCTGCAATTGCCTTCTTTAGTAGCCGTAATAGGCTTTTTTATCGGAGGATTGATCATGACCTGGTTGATCTTACCTTTCTTGATTTAAGGAATCACATTATTAAAAATTAACACATGAAGTCATTAAAATATATACTTGCCGGCATACTCTTTGGCATTATCATGAGTAAATCAGAAGCGGTATCCTGGTTCCGTATTCAGGAGATGTTTCGCTTTCAATCTTTTCATATGTATGGAATTATTGGAACAGCAGTGGTACTTGGTGCCCTATCCGTTTTTCTGATTAAAAAGTTTCATTTGAAAGATTCAGAAAATCAACTGATTCAATTTCCTGAAAAAGACAAGCGCTATAAGAAGTACATTATTGGAGGTACGATTTTTGGGCTGGGTTGGGCGCTAACCGGTGCTTGTCCGGGACCAATGTTTGTGAATCTTGGCTATGGCTACCTAACGATGGTTATTGTCATTTTTGGTGCTTTGCTGGGAACTTACCTTTATGGATTGTTAAAAGATAAACTCCCACATTAAAATAGGAGGATTAAATGATCAATAGCTTAGTGCTGTGTGATTTTAGTCACAGATTAACTGCCTTTTATTGCTGAAATTTGTATAGTAATAAATGCCAAAGGGTATAGTAATTAGGTTTTTACGTTAAATAGAATAAAATGATTATAGAACAGTTTAAAGATGAATTTTTAGCACATTACAGCTATGCAATACTGAGTGAATGTGAGCAAAAGATCGTGCTGATAGATCCTGCACGTAATCCTGAACCCTATTATGAATTTGCAAAGAAGTTTGATGCTCAAATTATTGGGGTCATAGAAACACATCCACATGCCGATTTTGTAAGTAGCCACCTGGAGATTCATGAAACAACTGCTGCAAAAATATATGCCCATAGTTTAACAGGAGTTGCTTACCCGGTAATTCATTTTGACGAGGGTGAAAGCATCAGTTTTGGTAAAATAAAATTAAGCAGTATCCATACTCCGGGCCATTCTCCAGACAGTATTTCGATATTGTTGGAACATGATGGAAAGGCAAAAGCAGTTTTTACCGGAGATACGTTGTTTATCGGTGATTGTGGCCGTCCGGATTTAAGAGAATCTGTGGGAAACTTGCAGGCGAAAAGGGAAAAACTAGCACTTCAAATGTACCATTCGCTAAGAGATAAATTAATGGTACTGGATGATGAGGTATTGGTTTATCCTGCCCATGGCTCCGGCACTTTATGTGGTAAAGCCTTAAGCACGGCAAATTCCAGTACTATTGGTGCAGAAAAGCTGAGCAACTGGTCGCTACAGGAAATGACGGAGATAGATTTTATTAAAGAACTGACCACAGATCAACCATTTATTCCTAAATATTTTGGTTATGATCTGGACCTGAATAGAAAGGGTGCCCCTCATTTTAGACCATTGGTGGATCAGGTGAATGTGATCAAACAACCGGAACTGGAAGAGATCAATGCCGCCATTATAGTGGTGGATGCACGTCAGGAAGCTGATTTTAAAGCAGGTCATTATCCAGGAGCAGTGAATATTGTTTACGGTAAAAAGTTCGAAACCTGGCTTGGAAGTATCATCAGACCCGGTGAACATTTTTATTTAACAGCCGCCAACGCTCTGGAGCTGCAAGAATTAATTTATCGTTCTGCAAGTATAGGATATGAAGGCTTTATTAAAGCTGCATTTGTGACGCATTCTGGAGATGTATTCATGCCGGTATTGCCTTTGGAATGCTTTATTGCTAATCCAGAGGAGTTCACCATTATTGATGTCAGGAATGAAAATGAAGTGAGAAATAAAAAGGTATTCGACAATTCCATGAACATTCCCCTAGGAGAATTAAGGGAGCGCATTCAGGAAGTTCCGGCAGATAAACCAATTGTGGTACATTGCGCAGGAGGGAGCAGAAGTGCTGCCGGAAGTAGCATCATCGCTGCGGAATTTGGCGCAATAACTCCTGTTTATGATTTGGGTGCCATAGTTCGTGATTTTGCGAAACCTGAGGAATAAGCATGGAGGACTAAGTCCATTTTCTTAAGATATTAGGCAATAAAAAAGCAATTGAGCCCTGGTTAAAATACCTTAATGTAACTAATCATTAGTGTTTTAGCTGGGGCTTAACAATTTGTTTACATAGATTCTAACTCAGTTTTACAGAAAATTTAATTAATATTGAGGAGGATCTTCCAGAAAATTGGTAATGAATCCTCAATAATGACCCCGTATACCACTTTAGCCGATTCTGATTTAGTTGTCTTTTTGAAAAATGGCGACAAGGCTGCTTTTACTGAGATTTACAATCGGTATAAAGGCTTGTTGTATATCCACGCCTATAACAGACTTAGAAATCAAGCGGAAGCTGATGATGTGGTGCATGAACTTTTTGCGGCACTCTGGACCAAAAGGGCAGAGTTGGTTTTAAAAACACATTTGTCGGGCTACCTCTATCAGGCCGTTAGAAACCGGATTATTGACCTGATTTCCCATAAAAAAGTAGCTTCGGAATATATGGTCTCACTACAACATTTTATTGACCATAGTGCAGCTGAAACCGATCATCTGGTACGGGCAAATGAGTTGGCAGCCTTGATTGAAAAAGAAATCACCGCATTGCCACCAAAAATGAAAGCAGTTTTTGAGCTGAGTCGAAAGGCTAACCTTAGTCATAAAGAAATTGCTACCCAATTGGAACTCTCCGAAACTACGGTAAAGAAACATGTCAATAATGCGCTTAAAATCCTCAGAGGAAAGTTCGGTATACTAGCTTATCTGGTGTATATCAGCTACCGTTAAAAATATTTTCATTTTCTTTTACGCCCAAAGGCCTAGCTAACCGTCTATAGGTTAATTAGCTTAAAAAGAGGTATGCAGGCACAAGAATTATTAGAGAAATATAAAGCAGGGAATTGTACAGATGCGGAAAAAGCAATTGTAGAAACCTGGTATTTGAAATTCTCCAAACCGGCAACTGAGCTGAGTCATGATCAATTGGAAGAGGCTACAGACCGGATCTGGGAGCGGTTACCTATTCATGATCATACAGAAGAAATACCTACTCCTGTTAAAAAGTCTTATTTATGGCCTCGTATTGCCGCTGCTGCCGCAGTATTGCTGGTCACAGGCATCGCCCTCTTTATTTTTAAAAGTAACAGTCCTTTAACTGATCCTGATTTATCGGCAACAGCAAACTATGGTGCAAAAGCTCCCATCCTTCCAGGAGGGAATAAAGCAATATTGACGCTTGCAGATGGTCAGCAGATTACACTTGATGAAGCCGGAAATGGGAAACTGGCAGAGCAATCGGGCATTACCATTACTAAAACCAAAGATGGCCAATTGGTTTATACAGTTTCTGCAGCTGCAAACGCCCTTAAAACCGCCATGAATACTATTGCGACTCCTAAAGGCGGACAATACCAAATCAACCTTCCGGATGGCACAAAAGTATGGCTCAATGCCGCATCTTCTTTGCGTTATCCTACTGCATTTTCAGGGGAAGAACGTGAGGTTAGTCTAAGTGGTGAGGCCTATTTTGAAGTGGCCAGATCAATACCTAAGAAATCTTTTAAAGTGTCTACCAGCAAACAAACCGTTGAAGTATTGGGCACTCATTTCAATATCAATGCTTACGCGGATGAGCCAAGTACAAAGACTACTTTATTGGAAGGCTCGGTAAAGGTGAAAAGTAATGCAGGCGAGGACCGTTCTATGGTGCTTAAACCTGGTCAGCAGGCAGCCCTAACTGATCGTCAACTCCTTGTTAATTATGGAAAGGAAGAGGAGGCTATCGCATGGAAAAACGGGGTATTCAAATTTGAAGATGAAGATCTGCAAAGTGTGATGCGCTCCGTAGCACGCTGGTATGACCTGGATGTAGTGTATGAAGGTACGCTTCCAAGCCGACAGTTCTCTGGTGAGATTGATAGAAACAGTAACCTGTCGCAGGTACTGGACATCCTCAGCTTCTTTAAAGTGCATTTCAGTGTAAACGGAAAGCAGATTACAGTGAGGCCTTAACCAGCAGGCTTAAAATTAAAAAATTATAAATACCAAACCATATTCACCAAACAAACCCATTCAGAATGAAAACAAAACTACTAGAACACTGACCACCACAAGGGATAAACAGCACCGGTTTTAAGGTATAAAAAGAACCGCAGAAGTGTTCGAGCACAACTGCGGTAAATGCTGAGTTAACCCTTCCCGGAAAAGATCCGGGACAAACAATTTTGCTAACTATTCACGGTATTAACCCAAACATTACAAAAGTATGAATTTTAATGCTATTACTACAGCTATGTCTAAGACATGGCTGCCCCCTAAATTGCTACTTATTATGAAGTTGACCACAATCTTATTGTTTCTGGCTTTTATGCAGGTCAGTGCAAAAGGATATAGCCAAATCAATTTAAAAGAGAAGAATGTCCCGCTGGAAAGGATTTTAGAATCCATCAAAAAGCAAACGGGCTATGTGTTCTTTTACGATAGTAATGATGTCCGCCAAACCAGGATGTCGATTGAAGTAAAAAACGCTTCTTTGGAAACTGTATTAAGGGAATGTTCAAACGTGCTTCCTTTAACCTTTAAGGTGGTTGGAAATAATGTCTTGCTGAGAAGAAAAGACCTGAGCATTTCTATGACCAATGATGCCTTTAAAATGGTGGTGTTGAAAGGAAAAGTTTTGGATGAAATCGGAAAACCGTTGCCAGGCGTGAGTATTGTCCTGACCAGTGATGATTTTAAACAAAACACCCAAACCAACAGCAATGGTGAATATGCCTTTAATCTTTCAAAATCCGGTAAATATCAAATGACTGCCTCTTTTGTAGGTTATGAGAAATTTGTATCCAATATAGAGGTGAAAAATGCGGATGTGATGGCCAACATTACATTGGTTCCTTCTAATCAGGATCTTGCTGAAGTAATGGTTGTTGCTTATGGTACGCAAACGAAAGCTTCCTACACGGGTTCTGCCAAAATGTTGAAAGCAGCTGTGATCAACGGTAATCCAAATGCGAGTGTTCAGGAAACTTTACAGGGAAATGTGGCTGGTGTTGCAGTATCTAGTGGTTCAGGACAGCCAGGTGCGGTTCCTAACGTAAGGATTCGTGGGATTGGTTCTGTTACTGCAAGTAGCAGTCCACTTTATGTAGTGGATGGAATTCCTTTGGAATCCGGACAAATCAATGGATTGAATAACTTTGATGTGGAGTCGGTAACGGTATTGAAAGATGCTGCTGCGGCTTCTATGTACGGTTCAAGAGCAGCAAATGGTGTAATCTTAATCACTACCAAATCTGGTGTTGCTGGTAAAACAGTGATCAGTGCTTCTGCTCAGGTAGGTACAAACAGGGTGACTAAAGTTAAAGGTCATGACTTGTTGAATACCGGCGAGATGTTAGAACTGTTAAGAGAAGGTTGGGCTAATAAGAAAAATGATCCAGCCCTTTTTGATAAACAAATGGTGACTGATGGGGTAAATTCTGCAGTGAATACTGACTGGTATGATTTACTAACCCGTAATGGAAACTATTCTCAATTTGACCTTTCGGCGAGTGGTGGTACTGAAAAAACAAAATTCTATATTTCAGGAAGTCACTATGTAGCTAAAGCAGCTTTATTGGGTTCAGAGTTTACTCGTAGTACAGGAAACTTGAAATTGACAAACCAGGCTACCGACAAGCTGTCGTTTTCTGGTGGATTACAAGTGAATTACCGTAAAAACCAAACTCAGGCAGATGGCGGAACTTTCGGAAATCCAGTGCGTATGTACACACTTTATCAGCCTTGGCTAAGAGCTTATAACGACGATGGTACTTACGATTTTAGCTATTACAATCGTTATAACCCGATGGCTCAGGTAAAAGAGAGTTATGATAAAAGCAATTCTTATGGGATGCTGGGTAATTTCTTAGCGAAATATCAAATCCTTCCTTCTTTATCTATTGAGAACCAGAGTAATATCAATTTCTTGTATAGAGAGCTGATCAGCTATAACAAATCTGGTGTAGGTACTTCGCGTTCAGATGGTGGTAGAGCAACTAGTTCTACAGCTAGAATGAGCAATTTTGTAAATACCCTGATTCTTCGTTACAATGAAACTTTTGGTGATTTTGGCTTGAAATCTTATGCAGGTTATGAAGAACAAATCGTTGATGAAGTAGGAAACTATGTTTCTAAACGTAACTTCCTGCCTAATACTTATACTTTAGACAATGCTTCCATCTTAACCGGTGGTGGATCTACCGCAACAGGTAATTCCCTGAGCTCAATTTTCTTCAATGCTTCATTTGATTATTTAAACAAGTATTATTTAAGTGTTTCTTCTCGTCGTGATGGTTCTTCCAGATTCGGTTCAGAAAAGAGATATGGTAATTTCTTCGCTCTTGGTGCTTCATGGAACATCAGCAAAGAAAACTTTATGCAAAATCAGAATGTGATTTCCGACTTACGTTTCCGTACCAGTTATGGTGTAAATGGAAATCAGGACATCGGGAATTTTGATTCCAGAGCTTTATACAACGGTTCCAGCTATGACAATGCTCCAGGCTTGGTATTCGCCAACTATGGTAACAACTTGCTGACCTGGGAGAAAAATAAGCCTTTCAATGTGGCCCTTGATTTTGGTGTGTTGAACAACCGCTTAACAGGTACTTTTGAATACTACACCCGTGCTACTTCAGACTTGTTACTGGACAAACCAATTTCGGCAACCAATGGTGTAACCAGCTTTACGGATAACATCGGTGCCATGAGAAACTCAGGATTGGAACTGGAATTAAACAGTGTCAATGTGAAACCTGATAATGATGGCTTTGGCTGGAATACCAGTTTCAACATCTCTACCATGAAGAACAAAATTACCAAATTAAATAGCCCGCTTGTGGGTGGTAGTTACAACCGTTTTGTAGGTGGTGATTACTATCAATTGTATCTGGTAGGCTATGCTGGTGTAGATCCTGCAAATGGGGATGCATTGTGGTATAAAGATGGTTCAAAAACAGAAACTACAAACGAATATAATAAAGCTACTCAGTTTAATCAAGGTAGCGCTTTACCGAAAGTATTTGGTGGTTTAACGAATGCGTTTACTTACAAACGTTTCTCATTGAGTTTCATGCTGTATTTCAACTTGGGTAATAAAATCTTTGATAACTATGGTGCAACAAGTTTCAGCGATGGTTCAGGAGGTTTTGCGCCAACTACTAAGATGACACGTTACTATTACGAGAACAGATGGACGCATGAGGGTCAGGTTACAGATCAGCCTAAAGTGGTGTTCAACGGAACGCAATCGGGTTCTTCTTCTCAAAGTTCTACCCGTTTCCTTTATGATGGTGATTATATACGTCTGAGAGATGTAACGCTAGGTTATCAATTGCCTGATCAATGGATCAAAAAGCTGAACTTATCCAGCGCAAGAATCTATTTCAGAGCGAATAACCTATTTACTTACATCAGAGATAAACGCATCAGCTTTGACCCTGAAGTAGGTATTGACGGATTTGCAGATAAAAATATTCCAATTTACAAAACTGCCCTTCTAGGTCTTGATCTTAAATTTTAATTACAGCTACAGATGAAAATGATAAAATATACCTCAAAAATATTACCATTAATTGTGGTGGCCTTGTCCTTTGGCGCTTGTAAAAAGGACCTTCTTAATATTGATCCTCAGCAACAAACTGATGTGGAATTGGTGGTGATCGATTTACCAACTACTAAAGCTGCAGTAATGGGTACCTACGGACTTTTGCAGTCCGCTTCTTATTATGGTCGTAACATGATGATTTTGCCAGATCTAATGGCAGATAATATGTATATCAGTAAGAAAAACTCTAAAAGATATATCAATTACGATTCATATACAGTAGCTACAAATGATACCTATTCAAATGCTACCTGGAATATTTTATACCGTACCGCGGTGAATGCCAATATCATCATTTCCAAAGGGAAAGTATTGACGGTTCCTGAATCAGAAACTGCTGAGGTAAACCACCTGTTGGGAGAAGCTCATGTGTTAAGAGCTTTGGCTAATTTTGATTTGGTGCGTTTATATGGTGCCCCTTATAATGCTACTGTAGACGCAAGCCATATTGGTGTACCGGTAGTAAGCGTGAGTGGTACCAGTAAAGAAGATATCATCAGTCCAAAGAGAAATACAGTAAAAGAAAGCTATGCGCTGATCGTGGCAGATTTAAAAAGAGCAGTAGAGATTTTGCCAATTGCGCCAGTAGGTTTTACGGCCAGCAATAGAGGTCACATCGGTCATTTTGCTGCAGAAGCCTTGTTAGCAAGGGTATATCTGTACATGGGCGACTATGTGAATGCAGAGCTTGCCGCTACAAACGTGATCAATAGTGGTAAATATACTTTGTTGAGTAATGCGAATTACCTGAATTTCAGGACTCAGAATAACTCGGAGTCGATCTTTGAAGTACTTTTCAATACCACCAGCAACAATGGTACAGATGCTTTATCCAACTTCCTGACTCAAGGTGGTAGTTATGGTGATGGCCTGGCAACCGAAAATCTGTTCAATGCTTATAAAGCAACGGATGTGAGAAGAGGTTTTATTGTGAAAGGTAAAAGAACGGGTTCAGGTGGTGAAGATCCAGCTTATTTGATCACGAAGTACAATAACATCAGTACTTATGAGGAAGGAATCAAAGTGATTCGCTTCGCAGAAGTTTACCTGATCCGTGCAGAAGCCAGAGCAAAACAAACTGGAAAGGATGCTTTAGCAGCAGCTGATCTTGATGTGATCGCTAAACGTGCAGATTTAACAGCAACCACAACTACAGCAACAGGACAGGCTTTAGTGGACCTGATCATCGCAGAAAACAGAAAAGAATTCGCTTTTGAAGGACACCGTTTGTTCGACTTAACGCGTAATAAACTGGCCTTTACCAAATATGGTATGAGCGATCTGATTATTCAGATTCCTAATAATTCTTTGAAAACCGTTCTTCCAATTCCTTTGAATGAGATGAACGCAAATCCAAACATGGAACAAAACGAAGGTTATAAATAACAATTATGAAATTACTAACGATAGCCTTGCCGCTGATTTCCAGCTTGATCGCATTTTCTTCCTGCGCTGCCACTCCTTCAGGAGACGGTCCTTATGTGTTGTACAAAAACAACCAGATTGAAGTAAGGAGTATTGTGATGGAAAACGGTGTGCAGAAAGTAAAACTAGAAACCTATCCCATCAGTAAGAAAGCTGAGGTACCGGTAAATGTGGAATTTTCTGAGCATCCGGAATGGAGCTTCTCGGTAAAATTGCAAGCCGCAGTTAAAAATGAACCTGCAGAATTTAAGCAACCGGATAAGTTGCTTGCCCTTTCTGATATAGAAGGGGAGTTTGAAGCACTTAGGAAGCTCCTGCTGGCCAATAAGGTGATGGATGAGCAATACAACTGGACTTTTGGTAAAGGACAGCTGGTGATCTGCGGTGACTTATTTGACCGCGGACAAGAAGTGCCGGCCACCATCTGGCTGTTGTATAAGCTGGAGCAAGATGCGAAAGCTAAAGGAGGGTATTTACATACCATTCTTGGCAATCATGACATCATGAACCTAAGCGGCGACCTGCGTTATGTAAAATCAAAATACTTCGATAATGCTAAGCTGATGGGCTTGGATTATATGCAATTATATGGTCCGGATGCTGAGCTTGGTAGATGGTTAAGAAGTAAAAACCTGATCGAAAAGATTGGTGATAACCTTTGCCTGCATGCAGGTGTAGCGCCTGTCATCAATACTTTGAAGATGAGTTTAAAAGACATCAATAACCGTTGCAGACCTTATTACGATCAATATAAAAAACCAGGGATGATTCCTGATAAAGAAGTCATGATGTTTTTTGATGGTACACGTTCTTCTCTATTCTGGTACAGAGGATATTTTGTAGAACCTAAGGCAACAGCAGCAGAAGTAGATCAGACACTGGCACTGTATAAGGTGAAAACCATTATCGTTGGCCATACGATCACCGATACCAATGTAGGCTTTTACTATAAAGGAAAGGTGTTAGGAATAGATGTGAACCAACACGCAGGAAAACATGAAGGTGCTTTATATGAAAATAAAGTCTGGCATAAAATCGATACCACAGGAAGTAAAACTTCTATCGGTACTTATTAATTAAGGAAATGAGCTCCATTCTATAAGGAGATCATTCCGAATTCTAAAACAGCTGCCTATCCAAAATAGGCAGCTGTTTTTTTTGAATCAAGATCTGATAAACTTAGCACCTTCTAAGTAATCATTCTTTATTTTAAGCTATTTATTTGTTAATTAATGATTTAATTAATGGATATTATCAATAATTTATGTTATTTTTAATCCTTGTATTTAGAGAGATTTGGATATTTTGATAATACTGGCAATATTTATTGTCGGTTGCTCCTGAAAAAAGGGGCGATCAAATACATTCCGGGGGGAGTGGAATATTCCGATATTGATCCGCTCTCTTATACTATCTTCAGCAGCTCTTCGATAAAAAGAGTTGCTGATTTCTTTCTAAACGCGCCTTTCTGCCACAAAATATAAGCTTCTTTATACAACTCTTTCCCTGTGATGGGTATTGCTACGAGGTTTTCCCAACCAGTAATCGCTTTTTCATTGATGATCGTAACCCAGTTTCCGGTATCGACCAGGGAAAGCAGGGAATGGGTATCATTCATTTCTATTTTAATGTTAGGAATAATGTTGTTTTTCTTAAAGATTTCATCCAGCATATCCCTTGAGCTGAATCCTTTATTGGCCAGGATCATTTCCGTTTGTGCCAACTCTTTTAATGAGATCCGGTTTAATTTCGAGAGGGGGTGTTTTTTAGAAGTCACCATCTTTATTCGGGAAGAAAACAAGAGCTGCATCTCGAGTCCCTCATTGTCGGATTGCTCATGAAAGGCCAGGATAAAATCAAGGTCTGCGGTTTTTAGTCTGGCTTCCAATGCGCCGGCGATGCCGGATTCTATGTGCAGCTTTATGCCAGGGTATTTATTGGAAAAAGGAGTGAGGGAGGGAAGTAATAAGGAACTGAAGGCATAGGTAACTCCAATCCTCAACTCTCCGTTCACGAGGTTATTCAATTCAAAAATCGCTTGCTTAGATTTCTTGATTTCCAGCATGATCTGTCTGGCATGATTTAGAAACAGTTTTCCCGCCTCAGTGAGTTGTACATGTTTTCCCACCCGATCAAAAAGTAACATTCCCAGTTCTTCTTCCAGCTGCTTTACCTGTTGAGATAAGGTAGACTGGGTAACGAAACATTGCGCTGCGGCCTCAGTAAAGTGTAATAATTCGGCGGCTTTAATGAAATAACTGAGCTGTCTGAATTCCATAATGAAGGGGGTTGAGATAGAATAATCAATCGTTAAAACTAATGAATATCATTAAAACTATCAATTTTACAAATATATTCTTTATCCCGAGATTTGTGATCAGACGATAAAAGCTCATTAAATAAGCCCGCATGACATTATTCAGATCACTCAAATCCCGCAACTTTAAACTGTTTTTCTACGGACAATCTATTTCCCTGGTGGGAACCTGGATGCAGAAGACGGCTGTGAGTTGGTTGGTGTATCAATTGACGGGATCGGCCTTATTGCTGGGGGTGGTAGGCTTCGTAAGTCTGATTCCTTCCTTACTGTTATCTCCCTATGCTGGGAGTTTAGTAGACCGCCATAATCGTTATCATATTCTGGTGCTTACTCAGGTTGCCTCCATGGTTCAGGCAGCTGCCCTGGCAGGAATCATATTCTTTGGGTATTACAACATCCTGCTCATCATTGCACTCAGCCTGATTCAGGGGATCATCAATGCATTTGATATGACCTGTCGACAATCACTGATGGTGGAAATGGTAGACCATAAAGAAGACCTTCCAAATGCAATCGCACTGAATTCAACAATGGTGAATTTTGCCAGGATCGCTGGTCCTGCGGTGGCAGGGATTATTTTAAGCACTTTCGGTACGGACTTTTGTTTTATACTGAACTTCCTGAGTTATATTCCGGTGTTGATCTGCCTGTTCATGATGCGTTTAAAGGTAGTGCTGATAACGAAATCTGAGAAAAGCATCTGGACAGAGCTGGAAGAAGGATTTAAATACGTTTCCGGCGATAAAAACCTCAGCAGTATGCTGATCATGATCGGACTCAGCAGCTTATTTGTGATCCCTTTTAATACGCTCATGCCCATCTTTGCCAAAGATATTTTTAATGGTGATGCAAGAACATTCAGCTGGTTTGAGAGTGCTGCCGGACTAGGTTCTATCATCAGTGCGGTTTATCTGGCGAACCTAAAGCACAGCAATGGCCTGATGAAAATGGTGGCGATAGCTGGCGGAATCCTGGGAGGGAGCCTGCTTTTTCTTGCCTACGCACCACAATTGCCAGTAGCTTTGTTTTTCATGACGCTGACCGGGGTAGGGATGATGGGACAAACTTCTGCCATCAATACTTATATACAAACACATTCAGTTCCGGAGATGCGTGGCAGGGCCATCAGCTATTATGTAATGGCTTATCAGGGAATTCTTCCTATCGGTAGTCTGCTCATCGGTTGGCTGGCAAATGTAATGGGCCCCAGACCAGCCATCTTCCTGGAAGGGCTGATTGGTATCGCTGCCACCATTGGTTTCGTCATTTATAGGAGTAAATATACCCAGAGAAAGACGGTAAGCTTGTAATTTATACCTATTAATGGTCACAATTACTTAACTTTGGTTATCACTAACTAATTTATTATATCATGAGAAAAACAGTTTATCTGCTGTTGTGTGCAATGGTTTTGTCCTTTGCGAACACGGTTAAAGCAGATGAAGGGATGTGGATCCCAATGCTGATAGGAAAGAACTATGAGCAAATGAAGAAGCAAGGTTTCAAGCTAACCGCAAAAGACCTTTACAATGCAAATGGTTCTAGTTTAAAAGATGCTATCGTTCATTTCGGTGGCTTCTGTACTGGAGAGATTGTTTCTGATAAAGGACTGATCTTTACCAATCACCACTGTGGTTACGATGCGATCGCTTCGAATTCTACTCCACAAAATAACATCCTTGACAATGGTTTCTACGCTAAAAATTATGGTGAAGAAAAACCTATCGACGGATTATTCGTTAAATTCCTATTGAAAATGGAAGATGTAACACCTCAGGTGGAAGCCGCTACAAAAGGTCTTACAGGTGCTGAAAAATCTTCTAAAATGTTAGAAATATTCAATACGATCTCAAAAGCCGCAGTAACCGGCCCAACCATCGAAGCGAATGTAAAAGACTTTTATAAATCTAACCAGTTTATCCTTTTTGTATACGAGCGTTTCGACGATATCCGTTTGGTAGGTGCGCCTCCTCAAAATATTGGTAAATTTGGTGGTGATACTGACAACTGGGAATGGCCTCGTCAAACAGGAGATTTCTCGGTGTTTAGAGTATATGCCGGTAAAGAAAATAAACCTGCAAAATATACTGCAGCAAACGTTCCTTATACCCCTAAAAAGTTCCTTCCGGTTTCTATTAAAGGTGTGAAAAACGGTGATTTCTCTATGGTTTATGGATACCCTGGTCGTACGGACAGATATTTAACCTCTTATGGTGTTGATCTTGCTACTGAAAAGGTAAGTCCTACTATCGTTAAATTGCGTGATATCCGTCTAAAATCATGGAAACAAGAAATGGATAAAAGCGTTGATACGCGTTTAAAATTATCTTCTCAATATGCGAATATTGCCAACTACTGGAAGTATTTTATCGGTCAGACTGAACAGTTGAAAAGACTTAAAGTGGCGGATTCAAAAAGAAAAGAAGAGAAAGCTTTCACGGATTGGGCAGCTCAGAAAACAGAATTTGCTGGTCTGATGGAACAATATGCTCAGATCTATAAAGACATCGACCCGATCTCTGTACAACGTACTTATATCAATGAAGGTTTTATGGCTTCTGCATGGGTGCCTAATGCTATTGCTATTGTACGCTCTTACGCTGCCGTAGAAGCGAAAAAAGGTGATGCTGCTTTTGCTGAAAAAGTAAAAGCAAGTCTTCAGACTGCTGCCAATGCTTATGAGGAAACTTATGTAGAGCCAGCAGATAAAAAGATCTTCGCTAAAATTCTAGCTTCCTTCTATCAAGATGTTCCGGTAAAATCTCAACCTAAATTCTTCGCCGAAATCGCTGAGAAATACTGGACAGGAAATCCTGAAACTACTTTTGAGAAGTTCGCCGAATACCTATGGGAAAACAGTAACCTGATTAAACCAGCGAAATTGAAAGCTTTCTTAGCTAGCAACCCTTCGTTAGAGGCAATCAAAGCTGATCCAGCCTATAAATATGCTGCTAATGTTTACCCTCCAGATTACATAAAAGCCAACTTTGGTTCTTTAGTAGCTGATTTTGAAACTAAAAAAGCAGAACTAGATCATCTATACCTGAAAGCTACTCTGGAGAAAAACAAAGGTAAACTGATGTATCCAGATGCAAACTCTACCATGCGTCTTTCTTATGGAAATGTTCAGGATTACTCTCCTAAAGATGGTATCGTGTATAAAACTACGACCACTATTGATGGTATGATGAAAAAATACATTCCTGGCGACAGTGAGTTCGACCTTCCTGCCAACCTTATCGAAAACTATAACAAAAAGAATTTCGGTCAGTATGGTAATAACGGCACACTAACTGTAAACTTTATCACCAACAATGATATTACTGGTGGTAACTCAGGTTCTCCGGTAATCAATGGTAATGGCGAGTTAATAGGTCTTGCTTTTGATGGTAACTGGGAAGCAATGAGTGGAGATATCGCTTTTGATAAAGAATTTAAACGTACGATCTGTGTGGATGTGCGCTACGTATTGTGGTGTATTGACGTGTTAGGTGGTGCGAAAAACATTATCAACGAATTGTCTATTAAAAAGTAGTCTATTCGAAAATAAAGGATATTCGCTCTTTTCCTACTCGAATCTTTGCTGAAGGGCAAACCTTCGCAGGTAGTCAAAGAGGAACATCCTTTATTTTTTAAAAAAATACTATTACATCATAATTTTACAGCCGGTATGGTGTTTAAAAAACAGAAAGGGATCAGATGTTATGTCTGATCCCTTTTTTTTATACGCTAGTTTCGGGGTTTAAATGGTTTATCCTTAATAAGCCTGTTAAATATGTTGTTTGATAATCCTATGTTGCTTGATCAGCCTGTTTAGCAATCCTACTCTTTAACATTTTCCTTTAACCTCTCTCCCTATTTTATTTTCCGGTTGTCGAGTGCCGGGAAGAATAACCTATTTGCTGAAAAAAAGGAATACCTTCTCAGAAAAGGCATAGCAGGTTTTGCGCCCTTCAGCGCAAGGCTTGCAGCCTTTGAAGAGTGAGGTATTCTTTTTTACTTCTTTAACTTCCCAAAACAAGAAAACCGGCAATAAAATCACCGGTTTCCTTTTATAATCGCGCCTTTCAGCGAAAAATCTAATTAATTATATACAAACGTACCTTTGTCGCTTTCAATCGTTACTTGTTTCTTTTCAGAAGCTTCTACACGACCAATAATTTGCGCATCAATATTGAAGCTTTTAGAAATTGCAATGATGTCCTCAGCAATTGCTGCAGGAACATATAATTCCATTCTATGGCCCATATTGAATACTTTGTACATTTCTTTCCAATCAGTACCAGACTGCTCCTGAATCAATTGGAACAATGGAGGAACAGGGAACATATTGTCTTTAATGATATGAACATCATCATTTACAAAGTGAAGCACTTTAGTTTGCGCACCACCACTGCAATGTACCAGACCATGAATCTGATCTCTATGAGCATCTAATACTTGTTTAATTACCGGTGCATAAGTACGTGTCGGAGAAAGTACTAGTTTTCCAACTGTAATCTCAGTATCCTCATCAATCTTAATCGTATCCGTTAACTTTTTGCCACCAGAAAATACCAGGTCAAAAGGAACAGAAGGATCGAAACTTTCCGGGTAGCTTGTGGCTACCGACTTATCGAAAACATCATGTCTCGCAGAAGTAAGTCCATTAGAACCCATACCACCGTTATATTCTGTTTCGTAAGTAGCTTGTCCGGATGAAGAAAGACCAACAATTACATCGCCAGCCTGAATTTTATGGTTGCTGATGATCTTATCTCTTTCAATTCTGCAGGTCACGGTAGAATCTACAATGATGGTACGCACAAGGTCGCCCACATCAGCAGTTTCACCACCTGTAGAGTAAATTGAGATACCTAGTTCTCTAAGTTCTGCAAGGATTTCTTCCGTACCATTGATAATTGCAGCAATTACTTCTCCAGTGATCAGATTTTTATTACGTCCGATGGTAGAAGATAAAAGGATCTGGTCTGTAGCACCTACACAAATCAAATCGTCAATGTTCATGATGATGGCATCCTGAGCAATTCCTTTCCACACGGAAAGATCGCCTGTTTCTTTCCAGTATACGTAGGCGAGGGAAGATTTAGTTCCTGCACCATCTGCATGCATAATGTTGCAGAATGTATCGTCATTCCCTAAAATATCAGGTATGATTTTACAGAAGGCTTGCGGGAAAATACCTTTATCTATATTCTTGATGGCTTGGTGCACATCTTCTTTTGACGCAGAAACGCCACGTTGGTTGTACCTGTTATCACTCATGTTGTTGCAAAGATAGGGAAACGGCCGAATGTTGAGGCCTTAACTATAAAAAAATAACCCTTCAAAATTCATTGAAGGGTTATAAAACTAAAATTTAGTGGTTTATTAAGGTTTGGTTTATTTCAAAAACAATAATTCTCTGAATTTTGGAAGAGGCCATACGCTGTCATCAACGATTTGCTCCAGTTTGTCAGTGTGGTAACGGATGGTATCGAAGTATGATTTAACATTCTCATCGTAAGCGATTGCTTTATCACGGCTATCTTCAATTGCATTCGTTAGTTTACGTTCTTCCAACATCTTATCGATGTTTACTTTAAGACCGCTTAAATGCTCAGAAACTTTGTTGATAATGTTAACCGGAGTTTCTAATGCTTCTTTTGATAAACCAAGATCTTTAAGACCTTTAGCGTTTTCAATTAATACATTTTGGTAAGTGATGGTTGCAGGGATGATGATACTGTTTACCATTTCGCCCATTACTCTTGCTTCGATTTGAAGTTTCTTGAAATAGCTTTCTAATAAGATCTCATGACGAGCGTGTAATTCACGTTTGCTGAAGATGTTAGTATTAGCGAAAAGCTCAGTAGTTTTATCAGTTACATAAGCATCAAGCGCCTTAGGTGTAGTTTTGATGTTTGATAAACCACGTTTCGCAGCTTCATCTTCCCACTCCTGGCTGTAACCATTTCCTTCAAAACGGATGTCTTTTGATTCTTTAAGGTATTTTTTGATGATGGTTAATAAAGCCACATCTTTTTTCTCTCCTTTTTTGATCAACTTGTCAACTTCAACTTTGAATTTATTCAATTGATCAGCAACGATTGCATTTAATACCGTCATTGGTGCTGAAGAGTTCTCAGAAGAACCTACTGCTCTTAATTCAAATTTATTACCTGTGAAGGCGAAAGGAGAAGTACGGTTACGGTCGGTAGTATCAAAAGAGATCTGTGGGATCTTAGGAATACCTAACCATAATGAGTCTTCGCTTTTTACTTTTTTAATGATGCTTCTTGAAGATTCGATTTCATCTAACACATCGTTCAATTGAGAACCAAGGAAGATAGAAATGATGGCTGGTGGAGCTTCGTTAGCACCTAGACGGTGGTCATTGCTCACTGAAGCAATACTTGCTCTTAAAAGGTCTGCATGTTCGTGTACCGCTTTGATGGTGTTCACGAAGAACGTTAAGAACATTAAGTTGTTTTTAGGCGTTTTTCCCGGAGACAATAGGTTTTTACCAGTATCCGTAATTAATGACCAGTTGTTGTGCTTACCTGAACCATTGATACCTGCATATGGTTTTTCATGTAATAATACTTTGAAGTCATGTTTTACCGCAACTTTCTCCATTAAGTCCATCAACAATTGGTTGTGGTCAATGGCAAGGTTGATTTCTTCATAAATCGGCGCACACTCAAATTGAGATGGTGCAACCTCATTGTGACGGGTTTTCAAAGGAATACCTAATTTCAAAGCTTCGTTTTCAAAATCCACCATATACGTAAATACACGCTCAGGAATAGATCCGAAATAATGATCTTCTAATTGTTGTCCTTTTGCAGAGATATGTCCAAATAAAGCACGGCCTGTTAAAGCTAAATCCGGACGGGCATTATACAATGCACGGTCTACAAGGAAATATTCCTGCTCAATACCTAAAGAAGCGGTTACTTTAGTGATGCCTTTGTCAAAATACTGACAAACGTCAACTGCAGCTTTATCTAAAGCAGATAATGCTTTTAAAAGAGGGGCTTTATAATCAAGGGCTTCGCCTGTGTAAGCAATAAATACAGTAGGGACACAAAGTGTTTTACCTGCTTTGCTTTCCATAATGAATGCTGGAGAAGAAGGATCCCATGCAGTATATCCACGTGCTTCGAACGTGTTACGGATACCACCATTAGGGAAACTTGAAGCATCTGGCTCTTGTTGAATCAATGCACTTCCTGCAAATACTTCAATTGCACCATCTTTACTTGGCTCAAAGAAAGCATCATGTTTTTCTGCAGTAGAACCAGTTAATGGCTGAAACCAATGCGTATAGTGTGTTGCACCCTTAGACATTGCCCAGGTTTTCATTGCTGTAGCGATGTGGTTAGCATCTTCATGATTGATTAACTCACCCTGGTCAATTGATGAACTTAATTTTTCAAATACTTCTTTTGATAAGAAATCTTTCATTTTTTTCTTATCAAAAACATTCACTCCGAAAAACTCAGAAATCTTAGTCGAAGGCGACTTTACTTCTGGTGAAATTCTTGATTGTGCCTCTTTTAATGCAGTTGTCCTTAAGCTTTTCATTTATTTGTTTAAAATTTGGTCAAAAATATATTTTTTGTTTGGTATTTCTCTTGATTTGTTTGTAAAAATACGAATGTCGTTAGATAATCAAAGAAATATTTCTCGTTTTTTGGTGTTTTTGGAAAAATAGGTCCTAAAATGGTCTTATTGGGCTTTCTGTTTAGGGGTTTTCTGGTTTTTCGCTTAAACTAGTAAAAACAGGCTGTGATTATGGAATATCGGGAATAATTCCATCATTAACTAAAATAAACCCTTCGAATTATGCTAAACTCCTCTTCAAACCTGTACAAGTCCGAGTGGCTCGACCTTGTTTTTAAAAACAGAAACCAAAACTATGGTGCCTTTGTGTTGAGGGCGGAATCTTCAAAAATCCTTTTGCGTTCCCTGCTGATTGCAACGCCTGTATTCGTGATCCCCTTTTTATTAACGATGATCAATCGTCAGCCAGATGTAGAAAAAAGAACAGATGTGGTGTTCGAACTTCGTCCGCCTGCAGTAAATCAGCCGCCTAAAAAGCAGGAGGAAGCACCGAAGTTGGAACCTGTAAAAGAGAAGTTAAAGATGTATAAAGCTGTTTCCAGTCCGGTGGTAGTGGCAGAACCGGTAGCGGATCCACCTACTTTGGAAGAAATGGATCATGCGGTAGCCGGTCCGGTAACGCAGTCTGGCTTGGAAACCAATTTACAGGTGCTGCCAGAAACAGGAAAAGGTGGTAAAGGTACTGAGGGTACAGGTTCAGGTGGTACGGCAGAAATAGACAATCAAATATATAATGCATCAGGCGTGGAAGTCTATCCTGAATTTGAAGGAGGGATGAAAGCCTGGGCGAGGTACCTGCAAAGAAATCTGAGGTATCCTAATCAGGCGCAGGAAAATGAGGTGCAGGGAAGAGTATTGGTGAGTTTTGTGATCGAAAGAGATGGTTCCATTTCTGATGTAAAACTGATCAGTGGTATTGGTGCAGGCTGCGATGAAGAAGCCCTAAGGGTGATTCGTAAATCTCCCAATTGGAAGCCTGGCCGACAAAATGAGCAGACCGTAAGGGTAAGGTATACCATGCCATTGGCTTTTGCATTGGCGCAATAATAAGATGAATTTGATATTTATACTATATGTATTATATATACATATAGTATAAATACTAGTCCCTGGTTTATACTGCTGTCAGTTTGCCTTCATAATTTTGGGGAGTATAAACGCTTTTTTTCGACTTCTTCTTTTTCTTTTTTTTCAACCAAATGATAAAACCAGTGATTGGTAGGCTTGCAGAAATCAAGCTGGCTATGGTGGCTACAATTTTACCGAATAGACCAAAAAACTGTCCGGTGTGTACATCATAGATACTGGCTTCAATTACATCAGCGCGATTAAAATCTTTATAAAGTTTAGAGCGGATGAGCTGCCCATTCTCTGAGTTGTAAAAAAACGTGTTCCGTTTCCTTGCCCATTCTGCAGGGTAATTTAAGCGGAGTCTGATGTTCCCATCTTTACGTATCGATAAACTGGTTAGGTTGGCACCAGGAAATTGAACCATTGCTTTCTGGTACATGTGTTCATATCGTGCTGAAGTTGTGCTTGCCGTGTCAGGCATTATGCCTGGAGCCGCTTTTTTTCCTTCAGTTAATTTAGATCCGCTAAAAAAGCTAAAGACAGTTTTTATTTCTTTAAAGCCAAAATAGAGTCCGGTTAAAGAGATGACCAACAAAATGCCTGAAGCATAAAAACCAAGGACATTGTGCAGATCGTAATTCACACGTTTGGTAGAACCCTTCCATTTAATAGTTAGGGCTTGTTTCAATAATCTCATTTGGCCCGGGAACCATAAGATTAAACCGGTAATCAGCATGATCACAAAAACCACTACCGACCAGCGGATGATAAATTTACCTTGATCTCCCAGTAGGAGGGAAGTATGGATTTCTTCCACGGTATCCAGGAAGTCTAGCTTAGACTTTTTTACCAGTTGACCATTGTATGGATTCAAATAATAAACCAGGTGTTTGTTGGTATTAAAAGCAACAGTGGCATTTTGTGCGGTATGACGAATGGTGATGCTGCTGATCTTTTGATCAGGAGCCATCTTTTCAAAACTCCGCAATAATAAACCTAAACTGGCTTGTGGCGCTTGTTGGACAGGGACAAAAGCATAGTCTTTATCCAGGTATCCCCGAATTTCCTTTTCGAAAACATAGATGCATCCGGTGAGGCTAATGATCAATACAATAATACCAGTTAAAAGGCCCAGCCATAAATGGCTAAACCTCATTACCTGCTTAAATTTTTTATTGATTTTCATTAGTAAGTATAAGTTAGGGCAAGATTAAACCTACGACCGTTTCCTCGGGCATAAATGTTGTTATTTCCGTAGAACTGAGAAATACTTGGGTAATAGGCTTTATTGAATAGATTTTCCAATCCCAGGCTTATTTTTAAAGCTTTCGATGCTTGATAAGCAGAGGCCAGGTTAAACAGGCTGTAAGCTTTTACAGGTCCTTCTCCGATGGAATATCTGTTGGTTTTAGGGTTAACTTCAAAGCGATCTCTACTGCCAATGTTCATCCAGTTTAAGTCCAGCATTAGATTTTTTATGCCGGTATACCTTAGGTAAACTGTAGCTTTTGAAGGCGGGATACGGGTAGTATTTAAGTATACATCTGTTTCACCATCATATTTGCCATCATCATCTACATCACCTTTTCCTTCTACATAAGCATAATTACCACCTATTAGTAGTTTATCCATCAAAGGATAATCTGCTTGAACCTCAAATCCTGAAACCCTTTCTGGTATCCTTTGTGAAATGTAAACACCATCAACTTCTAATAGGTTTGCACCTAGTTTAGAGGTACTGATATAGTATGCTGCGCTCACATTTAAATCACCAATTCTACTGCTAAAACCAGCTTCGTAATTGTTTACGATAATCGGTTTGGTTTGTAATTGTGATAAGGTATTGCTTTTAGCGGAACGCAATACTCTACCCAATTCAAATACAGAAAAAGATTGTGCGTAACTGATAAAAGGATTGAATAGTTTATGAGCTGAATATCTGGCACCCAAGTTAAATACCAATGCATTGTAGTTTAAGTTTCCACCTTTAACAGCGATACTTCCAGCATTATTGGCGCCGGTAGCAATGGTGTTAAAATCATCAACATCAATATTGATGTTCTCTACCCTCAATCCACCTTTAATCGTTAGGTCGTTTAAAATGGTGGTGGTTGCCTGTAAATAAGGGGCAAAGTTAACCATGTTCATTTTTGGTACCCAAACTCTACCGTCAACCAGGTCTTGTGAGGTTTGGTCATTCATTAAATCTATTCCATAATTAAGTTGTGCATATACGCTTTTTGAAACGGAGAATGGGGTGTTGAAATTTACCCTTGCACCCTTTTTAGTAGATTTAATGGCAGATTGGCCGCCTTCATAAAATGAAGCTACATTGGAATATATGGTGTAAAAATCCTGTAAATAAACGTTGGCTTGAAAGTCAGTCTGACCAAATATTTGGCGATGGCTGTACTGAAGATTTGCATTGTGATTGTAGCGTGTACCTTCATCTGCACCTGTTCTTGTTCCTTTAACTCCAATTGCAGGCTCTTTTCCATAGATACCGTCTTTCAAGACGTAGTCAGAATGTTGTCTGGAACTGAAATAATTGTACATTAATTCCAGTCTTTGTTTTGAAGAGAAGTCATAGCCAATTTTAGCAAAAGCATTGTAGGTTTTTGTTTCACCCAAACCGTAATCCGGGGAAATGACAAGGCCCTTAGCATCTTTGAAGACTCCTGTTTTTTCATAAGAACCGCTGGCAACATAATCAACTTTTCCGCTTTTTCCATATAATTGTTGTACTACGCGGTAGCCAAGTGTACTGTCTCCCTTAGTATTGCCTGTCATACCCATTTGAGTATAGCCACCAAGGATTTTGTTGGTTGGTGCTTTTTTGGTGATGTAATTGATTAAACCACCTTCTGCACCATTGCCATAAATCGCAGTTGCGCCTTTAATAACTTCAATTCTTTCTATTACTGAAGGATCTATGCTACGGATGTCGCGTCCACCTGCTCTAAGCGGGGTAGATTGTGGGATGCCATCAATTAATACCAAAACCGTTCTTCCGCGTAGTGTTTGACCTGAGTTTCCGGTTTGGTTGGTCGCTGCACCTAGTCCGGGAACACTATAAGCTAGTATGGTGGCTAAATTCGGGCTGATAATTGATAAGGAACTGATCTCTTTAGCGGTAAGAACGGTAACTGACGAAGGGGTTTGTGCCAATGATTCTGCTTTTCTACTCGCTGAAACAATGACCTCCTTCAAATCCGAATGTTTATCTTTTAATATGAAATCCAATTTTAAGGTGTCATTTTCAATCACAGAGATCTGAGTTTCATTGGTTTCAAATCCGGTCATTGAGATGCGGAGTTGATACGTTCCTGCAGGAATGCCCTTTAATTGAAATTCACCATTTTTATTTGAAGTAGTTTTTAGGTTGAGCTTTTTTAATTGTACCGTAGCATAGCTGATCTTTTGATGTAGACTGTCCGTTACTTTTCCAATCAGTATGCTTTTTGGCTGCTGAGCTTGGGTTAAGATTGGGAAGAGCAATAGGGTTATAGGTAAAAGGAGTAAAAGTCTAAGCTTCATGGAGTTTGTATTTTCGGCAAATATATAATTATTTAGACTAATTATAGATAGAGCTATTGAATCTTTCTTTTTCCTTCTTGGTTTCTCTAAAATGGGGTATTTATCAATTTCTTAGACCGATCTGGGATGATGTATTTTGAAATAGATAATTAACAATTGGGATCAGGAATGTCTGATATTTTTTAGGAGGTGAAATTTCTGTTCAGTGAGGATATTGTATTCATTTCGATCATTTTTGGGTTAAAAGTGTTATTGGGGCAGTTTTTATTGTTTTTTTTAATGGAAGCCTATAGATTAGTCCAGTTTATATAGGGGACAATGAAAATACTTTTTTTATGCATTTGCATGATGGTCATCCATTTTGCCAAATCGCAATCTATTCAACGCCTGGAAGAGGTGTTGCCTGAGGATACGCTAAGGGAGGGTCAGGGGATTATCTACGGGAAGTTTTTACAAAGGATTGGTTTCAGCGGATTGGGCTTTCCTCAGGATATCCAAATAGAATGTCTGGAAACGAGAAAGAAGTTCTCTTTTAGGGTGAAGGATGCCTTTAAAATTAAGAAATCACGGGCTTTCCTTTATCATGTCCCCGTTGGGAATTATAAGATCCTGAATTATTGCTGGACACAAAGTAAGCTGTTGGGGAGTGTGGTTTATACTGAGCCAATATATAAGGGCTGTAATGCTTTCGAGATTTATAAAAGTAGCAAGGCTGGTGATTTCTTTAAGAAGCAGTTACAGCACTTTACTTTTTTTGTAAGCGGGGGGACCTTGAACTATTTGGGGACCTGGCGTTTTGATCAATCAATTGTTTCTTTTGAGGAAGATAGGGAAGGATTAGAGAATCGGTTGAGTGGAAGGTACCGTCGCCTTAATTTTATAGCAGCAAGAGTAGCATTACCAAAATGATGATCAGGGTTGCATTTCCAGATCAAAAGATTTGTATAAAAAAAAAGCAGCCTTTTCAGACTGCTTTTCAAAACTGGGGTCCCTTATGGTACTGATTAATTCTCGGTTTATTGCTGATTTGAAGCGGTTGGCCGATTTGAAAAGAAAAATGGATGAGTTTGACGAGCTTGGAAAAGGGCTAAAACTAGCGAATTCTCGTCCACGAAAATGATATTGTATCCCGCTAAATTTCATCACTACTAGAGGTGTATTAATATCTCTAGTAGTGATGTTTAGTTCGCTTTTATTACCAGTAGTGATAAATATCTAAGTTGATTCACGACGAACTTAGAATTCCACTTTCCTCGTCCTTATAGCTTTTGAAATTTTGGTAATAGCCGGTAATGGCGTTGATGACTCCCTAATTTTACAACGTTCATAGTCCCATTCATAAAACTGTATGGTTTTTACTGAAAGTTAATGATTTCGGCTAACTTCACGGTCAGCCAAAACCTTCAACTATGGACACTCAACAACTGATTAACGATTTTTATCTCAAGCCCTACATTCAAAAATTTGATAGCCTTAGAGGCCTCCTCAACCCTGATCCAAAGATGCATCTATATTCGCATCAAGTTAACCAAAACTTGGATTTTGAGGAACTTAACCAATTGAAGTTGGGTCTTATCGTAGGCGAACCCGGATGCGGAAAAAGTCAGATGATGCAAAAGCTTAAAGAACATAAGGGCCAAGACGCAATTATCATTGACTGTAAAATACTTGCTAACTCTACGTTATCAGCTATAGCTAATCTGGATCATGCGACTCATATTTATTTTGATGGTCTGGATGAGGTAGCTCCCAGGGATTTCGGTCTTATTTTACAGTCTATTGCAGATTTTTCAGAACAACATAGCCACTGCCACTGTTTTGTATCATGTCGTATCCATTATTTAGAGCGTTACTTTGAGTTCGTCAGCAAACTAAAAGATGCTTTCTACATACTCGTACGGCCATTTGAAGATCATCAAATCCGTGCCTACCTTGATGAGTTCATCAGTGATCACGATCTGATCAGTAAAATACTACAAAACTCTAAAGCTGTCAACTCACAAAAATCAGTACTAACGATCCCCCGATACCTGAGTGCCTTTGTCCTTTTCATAATGCAATCAAAAAAAACAGCTTCAGAAATAGAAAAAATGAAGCGTACAGAAATCTTCGAAGAGGTTATCTATTACAAACTACACAATGACATAAAAACGCAGCGGCCAGTATCTATGCTTAGTGAGAACAGTAATCCAAACTCGGAGACACAAGTTGCTTCTTTGATTGAACAGGTCATAAACCGGCTTTCAGAAAAAAAAGTTCAATACAACGAAAAATTTATTACCAAACGAGTACTGGAAAAACTAGCCTTCATCATGGAAGTCTATCAGCGAAATAGGATCAGTCATGAAGAACTAGTAACGTTTCTCGATGAAACTAAATCAAACATTAACCTCATCTTCCTTAATCATAGCAGTCTGGACACATTTATAGAGCGGACTTTAAAAACAGTCGACTTTGGTTTCATTGAATTTGAAAACACCGAGTTCCAGGAATATCTGGCTGCCAAAGAAATGGCAAGACTAGCCAACAGCGAACAGGCACTTTATGATCTTATCCTGCAACCTGACCTAAACCTTATTTATCTCAGCTGGTATGATGTTTTACAATACGCAATAGAGTTAAATACTTCTCCGGTCATCTCGGCATTGAAAAACTACCTGAATTTATATTCAGCCCGCCCACTGGATATACGATTGATAGATCTCCTAACCAGCTCTGAAGTAGCGCAGGCGGAAACTGGATTGCAAACTCAGCTCTTTCAAGTCTTGTTTAACTACTATCAGTCAAGTGGTACGTATATCTATCAAAAATATGATACCATAGCCCAACTGTACCAACCGGCGAATAACGAACTCATTATTCTAAAGGAACTGCAAAGCAAAAATCAAAAAGAGCTCATTCAATTTATTAATCGAGCCTTACTGGTCGGAAGCGTAAGTAAAGTAGCTAACCTCGATTTCCAGTTAACAGAAATCTGGAAAAGCTATCTGATTAAATTACTAAAAGACAAGGGGTTTAGTGGTTACGCAGAGACTTTATTTTGGGTCTTAAATGCCTTATGCGCGGAAAAAGAATTAGTTGAGATGTATCAAGAAATTCAATCCAGACCTTCTGAATTCGTAGAGATATATGCAAAATCACTTGCCAATACCTGTGCCAATCAAGGAGGAGACATACTTATCGATCTCCTTCAAAATTATCCGTTAACTGCGGGAAAGGATATATTGTTAGAGCACATTACAGATCCAGTTGTCTTGCACAAAGTATTAGATGCCATAGCCACCGATGAAGCTATGATTGTAAGCTTATTTGCTGATGACAACAGCCACACTTTATTCTATACATTGTTTGATCGAATCAAAGAGATCAATGATGTTCAGTTGGACAAGAAAATAGAAGACCTGTTCTTCAAATGCTGCGCTGCTCCTCGTCTTTATAGCAGAAGTGGTGCAAGTAAATATTTCCTGGAAAGAACTTTAGGATATCTGTTGGAAAAAGATGAGCAGTTTTTAAGTAAATTCATGAGGGTACCTGACTTCGATGAAGTTCAGCACAATTTTGCAGAAGAAATCAGCAAAAGGCTGACTAAAGATCAATTTAAGCGAATCCTTGATGAATTTCAAACCGGAAGTTTTTATTTTTACGGGGTTCGGAACATCGTACATTACCTGACCCATAGTGCCAATCCTGACCGTATCAACCTTACCGAGGACCTGAAAGCCGCACATCCAGATCATTTCAACCAAGATGAAAAAAGCAAAGAAGCGCGCAGAAAGCAACTGGAGCACCAAAAACTACAAATTAAACAACAATTCACCTCTTTAACCTGCCCTGGACAACCTATATTTGATAAAGAGTTACTGAAATTTTATTATAGCAACCGGGAAACCCTTGATGAAATCATCACACTTGATCAAAAAGAATATCTCAAAAAGATCGTTACTGATCACATCAACCTGATTGACCCTGACCAATACATCATCAAGCTGACTGTCAGCGCAGGCGGCAAAGCGTTTGATATCAACAGTGACATTTGGTTTAACTTTGCGTTATATTTCCGTTTGGCTCAGCATCTAGGTCTAACTTCGATCCTAGAAAAAAATCGCCATAAAATTTTAAAGTATGTACCTCTGATGAATCAATACTTGGTTAACGAGCACAGTATTGTTGAAGAGATTATGGATTTTTTAGGTACAATCACCGAGAAAGAAATCAATGATTTATTAGATTTTTGTATTTCCCGCAAAGACGATTATCTGTTTTCTTCCGCGCGGAGCTTTGCGAATCTGATCGGCCAGTTTAAACTTAAATCCTTCAAACCAGTGCTAAAACTCATAATCCATTCCCCGAGCTGCGATGTTTCAGACAAGCAAGAAGCCTTGTACACTTTCGGTAAAATGGCTGAACCTGAAGATCAGTCGTTTCTCCAGGATATCTTCAACCAAAACCTAAATATATTTCCGACACTTGCCGAGGCAGCAAATGAAGCACTGATCATCCAATTTGAAGACAGAAATGCCATCGATTGGAGGATAAGTCAAATGAAGCAAATGCAAATTGATCTGAATGGCCAGGCCAGCCAGGGGGAACATGAATTCTTTATGGGGCGTTATCTGGAACAGCGGACGCTTGGCAGTTGTTTCTGCGATTTCGACCTACCAAAATTCGATGCAGAAATTGAAGACCTGTTCCGCTTCGCTTTATCTAACCGTAAAACAGGTATTACTGATAAGAACAGCGACTATCTTTATCTAATCATCTCCAGTTATTTTAAACGTTACATATCCCTGCCAGGCCTCAGCCTATTGAGAAGAATCATTGAAGAGCCAGTAAATCAGTTAGTTGGGAGTACATTTCAACTATATCTCCTAGAGCTAGAATATGAGTACGTTGGTAACTATCAGCAATTCAAGAATATCAGTGAAGCCATCAAACAATATAATCAAATTAAAGCGAAGTCGTATTTGCCAGTTTACAATGATGCCGATCTCCAGCTCATCGTCTCTCAAAGTTTTGATGGCCTTAAAGACTTTGTGACCTACGAAGGCTATGGGCGAAATGCACAACAGCTTTCAGGAAAGAAAATCGGCAAAAGTAAATTATTCAATGAAGACATTTTACAAAAAACATTCAAGCTTTTTCTGGAAAAACATCTATTGAGCAGAGGCATCCGTCAAACCGATATTTACCGAGAAGTGCAGCTCTACGATGACAAAAGGCTGGACATCTTAATTAAATATGGGTTCATCGGGCCAATAATGGCCGAATTGAAATTGCTCAGCAATGACGAAATTACTGACGACGCGAAAAGAACCGCTTACAAGCCAAAACTTATTCAATACATGAAAGCCACCAACAGCAAATACGGATTTTACCTCATCTTTAAAACCGCGGATGATCCCAATGGCAAGCACATGGCAAGCTATACAAAGCTAGTCAGCGAATATGCCGACATACCCGGATTGGAATTCAAGCTCATTGACTGCACATAGGGCAATTCCCAGTTTATTGCTGATTTGAAATGGTTGGCTGATTTAAAAGAAAATGGATGAGTTTGATGAGCTTGGAAAACGGCTAAAATTAGAAAATTCTCGTCCACGAAAATGATATTTTATCTCTTTAAATTACATCACTACTAGAAATGAGATAACGTCTCTAGTAGTGATGAATGATTTCTTTTTATCCATACAATTGTCTTAATATAGTTTTGGTGGGTAATGTTGATATTTATTTACTGAACTTTACCAGCAAGCAAACTTTTATGTACAACAGATATCTAGACGAAGATTATTTAACTCCAGCAGGCACTCTCGTTGAGATATTAGCACACCCTTTGTACCAAAATTCTGAGAGCATTGAACTGGCGATGTTCTACGAACATCGGTATGCATTCTTCTTTTGGCTAAAATGGACGCGCAAATTAAGGGAAGAAAAACACACACTTTCTCCACCGGCTCTGATATCATTAGATTGGCATCAGGATCTATGTTATCCGGAAGATAAAACAGCTCTAGCTGCACTTGATCAAAGTAACAATAAAGAAATCGCCACATATTCTTGGCTTGGACTGAACCCCAATAATGACGGACAAATTATGTCTGCGGCCTACTTGAATGCAGTTGGCAATATATATGTTTTATGTAGACAAGGTACTTTTTCATCTGATTGGGAAGATGAATACTTAACAGATGTCGCGGGAAATGTGCATACTGTCAGAAAATACAAAACCTATGCGAACTTGCTTCAAGACTTAAAAAGCTCTGATGAAACGGCTATTTATTTCGATATCGATCTTGACTTTTTTACGATTGATAATCCATATAACGACAGCAGTGATGAGTTTACATTTTTAAGCACTGAAGAAATAAAAGAAATCTTATCCCCGGAAAGCGAACTTATGACGTGGATTTTTGAACGGTTGTGTGGTTTCACTATCGCCGTGGAACCCGAACATACGGGAGGATTAAGTATTGCGAATAAATACCTTGATTTAATTAACGATATCTTGTTCAGTCCACCCTTATTTACAAATTATGGAGATCAGTGGACAAAAGGTACTCAATGGCGACATCTAAGTAATCATAAATTCTAGCATGGAAAATCTATTTCAAGAGCTATATTTATCTTCCTATAAAAAGAAACTTGAAGGGACTAAGTATTATTTGGCTTCAGTAAAACCAGTTAGCGGGGGTGAATGTATTCCTGAAAACATAATGTTTTCAGGAATTTTAATTTTGTTTCATTAGTATAAAACGGCTATATTTAAGTTATATGCTCCAAATGCTTGAAGAACTAAAGTTTAACGGATGGTGTGAAATTTCCTCAGACTCTAGCACAGATAAGCAATTACTTGATTTAGCTAGCCAGATAGGTAGAATTTACGCGCATCCAAATGGAAATTTAATCGATCAAATAATACCAAAAACCAAAAGTCAATCGACAAAAAACACTTTCAGTTATAACTATCAGCTTGAGGCATTTCCTTTTCATACTGATACTGCTTTTTGGAATTTACCCGCAAGATTTGTTTTACTAAGCAACGCAACATCAAGCAATGTAGCGACGACAATTATCCATATAAATCAATTGTTGGCATCGCTGACTGATAAAGAGAAAAATGTAATGAGCAATGCGATCTTTTTATTGAAGACACCAACGGCTAATTTCTACACAAAGCTTTTAAATAAAGTCAATAACAAACCTTTTTTTAGGTTTGACCCAAACTGTATGAAGGCCATGAACAAAGACGCTATGGCTGCAACAGAAATTATTAAGTTTAAGCTCGAAGCAATTTCAGTAAATCGGATAACTTGGGAACGCCAAAAAATCTTAATTTTTGACAATTGGAATACCCTTCATGCAAGAGAAATAATTGGTTGTGATAGAAAAAGAATGTTAAAACGTATATATATTAATGAAATATGAGCTGGGAAAGAGAACCACTATTTTTAAAATCCAAACTGTTTTTCGAGAAAGCGTTTGAAGAAGACAAAACTAGTCCATTTTTTGGATTATGGTGCGCAATGGGTCTTGAATTATTGATAAGATCTGCTGTCGCAAAAATAAGCCCCATGTTACTTGCAGACCCAGATCCTACACATCAAAATTTGCTTCATGCACTTAATTACGGATCTGCAACTAGCAAAAAGAAGTCGTTAATTACAATCCACGTTTTAGGATTATGCAAAACATTAATACCAGATTTTACAGATGATCAATCTAAGATAGCATCATCAATTATTAATCAGAGAAACGAGGAACTGCATTCTGGAACAGCTGCATTCGAGGCGTATCCTACTTCTCAATGGATAGGTGGCTTTTATAAATGTTGCAAAATATTGAGCGAATTTCAAGGTGAAAGTTTAACATCACTTTTCGGTGAAGAAGTTGAGGAGGAAGCCACAGTTATCTTAACTGAACTACAGCAAGAAGTAGTTAGCAAAACCAAAGGTCTAATCGCCGCTTATAAAAAGGTTTTCGAAGAAAAAACACCAGAAGAACAAAGATCTTTGAAAGAAGAAGCAGAGAAAAATAGTGAAAAGCTTGCCTATCGTGGTCATCATAGAGTTGAATGCCCTTCATGTGGAAGTTTAGCTACAGTTTATGGGGAGCCATTTGGAAAAGAAAATGTGCATATTGGCGATGGTGAAATAACAACAAAGCAATCCATACTACCTACTAAATTTCATTGTATTGCCTGTGACTTGAAGCTGAATGGATATAGTGCATTAAATTCAGCAAATCTTGCTAGTCACTATACCAGAAGAATAACAATTAGTCCTGAAGAGTATTTTGATATGATAGATCCGGACGATCAAGATGCAATTTCAGCTAAATTTAGAGAGTTTCAGGGATATGACGAATACAACAATGACTAAGAATGGGAAAAAACTTCTTATTGATATTGGTAGATATAAAAGCTTACCTGGACTACCGTCATCTTTTTATCTTTATTTATGACAAAGCTGATCATGTTTCCAATAAGCGTGCCTTTGGTGCTGATCTGGAGAAACAATAACTGTCGATTTGGCAATTTCAACAGTTATTGTTCCTGAGTAAATTACCAAAGAAAACGTCCCTGAAGCGATGATAGAAAAAAAACATCTTGATACCAGTTATTTAATAAGTAAGACAACAAACATTTTCGATATTGAAGATGAGGCTTGTGCTGATTATGTAGCTCGCTTTAAAAGTTCAAAAAAATTTATAGCAGCTTTCAGGAAGTCTTATGATTTTTTATTGGCCTATCATGGAACAAACATCGATGAAAATGAAGCTTTAGTAATCAAGTCGCATGGTTTGAAAATAGCGTCGATTGAAATGCTCACATCTAAGGCAGGTATGCGGTTTATTAAAGAAACAGATGATGAGATGCTGAAAGAGAAGATCCTCAACAGTATTAGTGAATTTTATAGCACCAAAGATCACATAACTGTTGGGGAAATCAACTTTACACTAGATAAAGACCCTTTGCAAGGTGAAGCCTATCAATACTTACTATTTGGCCCCGAATCTATGCTACCACTTGCTGATTCGCTGAATAAGGATTTCAATATCAACTTTAGGCGACGTATGGCGGATTTTGGCATTCCAACAATCGTCAAAGTTCATGTTCCTTTAACAGACATAAAGAATTGTTGGTTAGAAGGTATATTTGAGTACATCAATCACGGCTGGGTCGAATCCTGTGTCGTAATTAGAGCCAATGTTCCGCCAGTAAATGTCTTGGCACTTGAGCGTGTAGAAAGGCCATGCGACAAGTATGGCTTCCTAGGGATATGACAAGTGATAAGTTTTTTCTTTGCTACCGGCATTTCCCAAATAATGGATTTGTTACCGGACTTTTCCAGTACCATTTTTTCAATTTCTGGCTATTAAAATCATAGGAAATACAGGTGAGGTCTATTTCATTTGAGTTGTAAGGTAAAAGCCAACTTTTCTGCACCTGCATTATGAGGTAAGCTATTTCAAAATATCATCGCACTCCACTCATTTCCACCGTGACATCTTATCTACCAGAAAAAACAAACAGTTACAAGTAAAAAAAATGGGACAAGGTCTTATTTAAAGAGCTTGTCCCGTTTAGGTCGTTGATGATACTGATCGACCAATATTTATTTACTTAGACAGTTAAAATGCGCTCTCGACAACCATATATTGCTCTCTAATTGGACGTAATCTGCATCTTCCTTTATGAAGTAATACCAGTAAAATTTTCCTTTACCTTGATTTTGTGCAGCCATAACATTATGCAATATAGATTTAGACACAATTACCGGAGTACTTCCATCAGCATAGATAAATTCCGTAACATCAAGTTGATCAACTAAAACCTCCTTGAAAGGATTTACGGATTGATCCTTGTTTGAAATCTTAAAAGTATATTTTTCCAGTTCTCCCTTGCTATATCGTTGTACATCAGCATTGATCAAAAATGAAATAGCCGGACTGTATTTAGCTACCTTCTCACTGTTGATTGCAATCCATTCCTTTTTATAATCATCGTCACTCCAGTACCATTCCGGATTTCTTACAGAGATATTAATTTGTATTTCCATGATAATGCGCTATGTATTTATTAAACCCTTCCGTGGTCACTCAAATATTTAATTGTATTGGAGAGTTTTTCCTGAACACTTTCATGTGTGGCATCCTTATTATACTGAGAAAAGTTATCTACTATTCCCTTTGACACATTCTTAAAAAACTCGTCGTTAATACCAGTCACTAGTTTGAGGGCATATTCCTCATAAGGTATGTCAAATGGTGGCTTATAAGGCACTTTATAACGCTGAGCAAAAGGCTTAAGAACATGGTCAATATCAATCTCATCATTTTTGAATTTATCAATGATTTCCTCACCAATTACGGTTCCAGCCCATTGTTGCTGTTCTGCTTGAAGATGCGCCTTTACAAGGCCTTTTCCGAAAACCGAATTAATGTTATAACTACCACCAACATTATTTTTATAGTTAAAAGCTACTGACTCAAGTTCATCTAGAACAATCATACCCCTAATCGGGAATGTCATTGTTACAGAGCGATGGTTGAACCGATATGCCGCTTCAAGTAGTTCCATAAAAGAATCAAGGCTATCATCATTTGTCCAGATTACAATTGTGTCAGAAAAATTTATCGCATTTAAAGTAGACTTGCTAAGATCAGCTACATATCCTCCGTGTTTACCCAGTCTATGTTTACCTTGTGCTATGCCATCTTCAATATCCCTAAAGTTATTGTTCATGATTTCTATCTGAAAATTTAGATCATTTTTTTCAATAAAATCCTTAAATCCTAGATAGTCAAAGTATGCTATAAATTTTTTCATTCTGTATCCATTAGCCATAAAGCTATAGAATATTTGTGGCAATTAAAAAGTAGTAAGCTGTTTCCTAGGCCTTAAATTTTTCTGCATAGAGCAGTGTATTCGCCAATTTTAACGGTGCCGTTCCTCCCATTCCCTTTTTATCACGTTTAAATATATTGTCCAAATCTCTGCACAGATTTTTAAATGCCACGTCATTTAAAGAGCTTGAAACAAGCCTTAAAGCATACTCTTCAATTTGATCAGCAGGGGGAGTCTTATATGGCACCATATATTTAATAGCGATCGGAGCTAAAACTGAACTATCACCATTGCTTACTATAAAATCTTCAAGAGACTTATCCATAACAGTACCTGCCCACATCTGGTTTTCGCATTTCAGATGTGCATTGATTAATCCTTTACCATACATAGTATTGACGTTGTACATCCCACCAGCCAAGGTATTGTGCGCTCCTTTTATGATCTCTATTTCTTCGTAGACTAACGCTCCGCGTACCGGGAACTGGTATGTATTCATCTCCTTGTTAAACTTGTAACAGACATCCATAAACTCTGTTAAGCTGGCCTGGGAATCATCTATTGTCCAGAACATGATCGTATCGGAAATGTTCAAACATTGGATTCTGGAGTTTTTCAAATCTGCTGCATAAGTACTATCAGAGACATCCTCACGCTCTCCACGGCCAAGTGCACTTTCGATAGTTTGGAGAACATGTCGCAATCTTCGTCTTACCTCGGCAGTATCATTGTTTAAAATGAATTCCTTATAGCCAAGTAGATCAAAATATCCAATAAAACGCTTCATATTTGGGGGAGTAGAATACAAATGTAACAAATCATTCACCATAATTATTTATTGCCTATATTCATTATCATTAAAAAAAATAAAAAATGGCATCCAAAAAAAACATGCTTAAGGAGGATATTGAAACCTGTTGGAAGATATTAATTATCACAAAGGAAGTGCTAAAATTCTGGGCATCCTTCGAGAAGCCAAGCACTCAATTGGAACGATTCTATTTGTCAAGGGACAAACATTTGACTTTCCTAGGCTTGTCATTATGGCGACTGTTAATTATTGAGTTAAGTAAACTTTTTAGCGATTCGGGCAATCAAAACTATAACCTCCTAAAACTACTCAGAAAGCTAAGCAAAGCGGGAGATTACAGGTCACTTCAATTTGAGGAAAAAATACTAAACAGTTTACAAGGAAAAACGAATCATCTACAAACTGCTATCAATGAGATAACAAGACTTCGTAACGGCTTTTACGCACATGCAGACAGCGACCCATTTGGAAAAATTAAAACTACTCTTACTACCGGAGATTGCGAAAAACTAATTGATCTAGCGGAGGAAATCATCAGAACCGTAGCAGGCAGACTTACAGAGATTGACTATATCGTTTATCCACTTTATTATAACAGTAAAAATTTTGACCTCATATATAACCTTGCCTACTATGAACAGGAAGAATATCAGAAAATCGCCGATCAGCAAGGCATGAGCTTTAAAGACCTAGTTGGACATGATCCCTTGAGTTAATAACTTAGCTATCTTTCCTCCGTCACATCATATTTGGCCAACCTGATCAAAGCTGCCAATAAAAGGTGTATTTTGTCCAAATTATAATCCAGGAAATTATAGAAACAATGTGCCACATTATTCCTTAAATTCATACCGCCCTCATTAGCAAACATATATTTAAAAAACTGGATATCCTCGGCATCAAAATATTCCCGAATAATATCGTTGTCCAGAATATGGTTGACATAAGCTTCTTGAGTCCCCTTCTTTCCACCAACAGTCGTAGAAACATTCAGGCGTTCCGCAAAATTCCTGAATAACCCCTCCATCTTCAATGTCAAGCTGTCGATGCAAAGAATAAAATTAGGCTGATAAGAATTATTCTGGCTCAATACCCAGCTTTGAACCTGCATAAAATAATCACAAATAGCAGGACTGATCAAGCTCAGCCAATTTATGTCTATTCGATCACCACCAAGATCTGCCTTAATATAAGGTTTGCCCAACCAGGTGTTTTCGGCAAGAAAGGCAATAAAATTCTTAAATGTTAGGTGTCCTGATTTTATTCCAGGAATGAAAGTCATATGGAGATATTGTAGCGTAATGTTGTACAGATAGCTCTGGTATGCTTCATGAAATTGCTTATTTTTACTTACATCATTTTGCTCATTGCTTACATTTTTATTCCTATCAAATTGGATTACCGTAAAAAAATCAAAACTTGATTTAACCTTTGCAGTCTGTTTTTCGATCGTATTTTTTGAAGGGAAAAACCACCCCTCGATCAAATGGGCATATATCTCTTCGGGCGGTTGCTTTAGCAGCTCCTCACATTCCTTCTTGATATATTCATGAGCCACCTGCAAGGCGGCGATCTCTTCTTCGCTTTTCTTGAGGCGAACTTTGCTGAGCTGTACTTTGGGTTTTAATTCGAATATCCTTTGTTCAATGATTTTCTTTTGGTCTGTATTGCCTGCAGCCCGATAAGCGTCTATCGCCGAGGCATAAGATTTAAGTTTGAGCCACATGCGATCTGGCTTTACCTCTCGCTCTGCAACCTCGACATGCATATCGCCCAGGATGTTGTGCCATCTATTGATATCACTTCCCGTTTTACGAGCGACCTGAATTGCAGTGTCGATATAGTAATGTATCCATAAAAAGCTATCCTTATCATCTTTTTCGTTTAAAGCCTGCTGAAAAATGTTTAGTGTATTTTCAAAATCGATAGGTTTAAAAATGCTGCTTCTTTCCAGCATATGTTTCATAAGGGAGTTCTTTACATAAAACGGAACACTTTTCATATCAAAGAGAATCTTGGCAATGAGCATTTTAGTCTTTTCGATATGAACTTTTACCTCGCCAACCAGTTCTATAAGATTCTCTAATTTATTGGAAGCTTGCAGGTTGCTTTCTCCATCTCCATCCTGATCAAAAAGATTAAAGAATGCTGGAATAACTTCTAAATAAGCATCAACCGCGGATATCGCGTATTCTTTGTTTTTAACTCCTTTGGGCGATTTCCATAACAGATGGTTATACCGAGCAATCAATAATGGATTTTTAGCTTCCTTTGCCCTTTTCTTTAAATAATCAAACCCTTCAATCTGAAAATTATCCAGTTCAGGAAACTGCTTTATCTGCCCTATATCCTTTCCGGTAGAGTAGGAATATGAAAATACATCGTTTCCGCGTATGGTAAAAAGAAAACATTCAAGCTCCCACTGCGCAAATTGCTTTTCTTTATCAACTGCAGTTTGATTTCTATACTTGACCAGGATATCAGTTATATCCCAATTACGGGTCAACAATAAGGCACTTTCTTCAAGAATCAGGTAAAGTTCATCCATAGTGTGGATGTCTGTCATATCAATATTGGAAGATCTCATGATTTAAAATAAGTGATATTATAATAACGGAAATTGTTTGAATCCTAATTTAAAACTATTGGATTCCATATATGCCTGAGTATATTTGATTCCTTTGTACCCCGATGATTCAAGGGTATCTACGATAGAATAAACATCCTCTTGCCTAACTTTACATCCGAAAATAATTTCGACAAGAGCATTTTTTCGAAAAGCAACAGCCCCGTGATTCGGGTTAATGCTCCTATACTCGCACTCATAAGCCCAATCATCCGATTTGGTCACTATTAGGAACATCAAGCCAATATGATTCTGTTCGTAATAATTGACAGGTATAAATTCCTTGGCATAGCGTACTTTACAGATAAAAAATGATTGAATATCTTTTCTGGGTTCAAAAACCATACAAATTCCAGAGTGGTTTTTAGCATAGTGTGACCACATTAAAGTATTTTTATAATTAAGAGTAAAACAACAAATGCCTTGTTCGTTAATTGTATCAGGCAGATTAGAAAACTGTGCTTCAGGAAGGAATCCAGGGTTTGCTAGAAAATATTCTATTTCCAGCTCCAAAGCTCGCCCTTTTAAATGAGTAGTCTTAGTAACGAAAGCTAAAATATCATCCTTTGACGGTTCAAATTTTAAAAGGTGCCTGTAACAATCGTAGGGATCATTGAATGATGAGGGGCTGGAATACCATAAATAACCCTCTCGCAAAGCCTTAAGTGTATTTTCGCTTATCGATGCAAACTTATAGATTTTTTCGGGAAGTCCATCAGGTAAAAACTCTTTCATATACGTTTTAACTGGAAAATCCTCGATTTCATTGTTACCGACCATAACGATAGCTTTTTATTTCTAAAAATAATTATAAATAACAAAAAGTGAAAATAGTAAACTTTTCGGTAGAAAATAAACCTTACACCTAAAATGTTATATTTGCTAAAAGTTTGAAAAAGTGTATAATACTGGTTTCAAATCTCAGAAACTTGATGAGTGAATTCCCAACAGTTTCAAAACAAAACAGGATAATTACGAAATTGCCAATGATAAACTGGATTAATCACAGGTTTGGAATAAATCTTAATGCTAATGATCTTGAAAGCATCAAGGATTTTTCATTAATATGGAATATTTTTGAACGCTTTGTTTGTCAAAACAACTTCAGCATACAGGGAGTGGAACAAGCCATTGCTACCAAAAATATCAATAGGGCGGAATTTCAACCGCAATTGGAATATTTTAGAAATAGATATATATCCAATGGAATGGTGAATCTTAAATTCCATAACCTTCATCTCAGGGCAAATGACCGAAGTGCATTCGTCGAATCCGTTTTAAAGGGAAATGCAAATGCGGACTTAGAAGTGATTTTAGGTATGGTCATTATTGTATACCGGTATCGTAACAATCTTTTCCATGGGATCAAAGACATTCAAGTAATAGACCAGCAAAAAGGTAATTTCGATAATGCTAATATCTTTCTTAAATCATTACTAGCGTATTTCTGATATTATTGCCCGTTAGGGCCGCCCACAATCTTTGATCATTTTTAACCTTTAACAACTAGTAAATTTGCATTCAAATTAGAGAAATATTTTTATAGATGGTTTAAATCTAAAGTTGTAACATTTTTTTCTAGCCTTTCATTCGTACTGAGTTTAACAATGACTTCATTATGAAAAATAACTAGGGGATTAATTCCCCTAGTTATTAGTTAACTATATTATTCCTAGTTTTACAAAATCACTACACAAGTCAAATGCTTTTTGGCTTCTCTGCAATCCTGTACCGTACATAATTGATTTGAATTTGCTTTCTTCGTCTCTGTAGCTTTTTACATTTTGGTAATATCCTGTTATGCTATTATAGGCACCGTATAATGTTCCCTTCGTTGTTTCTTCTTGTTGCATAGGGCTAGACATTGCATATTCAAAAACACTTTCTACTGTATTTTTATAAACCGAAGAAAAATCTTCTAAACTGCGATAGCGTAAGGTTTCGATAGTTTCTTTGTTAGGAGCCATAGTAATCTGAATTAACTTCTTCACCTCGTTATCTGTAATTTTCACTCTAGACCAATGATTAAATACCTCCTCCAATTCGTTTGCTAATTGGTTACTTAGCCCCAGCAGTTTATGCGCTACTTTTAACCTATCTTGGACATTAGCTGTATGTTTAAGCCGAATGCAGTTAGTTTTGTTACGCATGGCAGCATTTAATGTATTATTACATACAATTCTTATAGGTGTAAATGCAGCAGTTATACTACCATAACCATCGTGCGAAGTAGTCAAGAAAAGATATTTTTCTATGCAGTCGTCACGACCTACACGAATATAATCAGGCAATTTAGCTGTTATAAATATGCGTTCACCTTTGCCTAATGCACCAGAGGTTTCATATATTATACCTTCTTTACCGCCAACGATACTGTCGAAAAATTCAAATGCCTGTATATTCTGTACAATCTCATAATCCTTACCAACCACACCCAAGGCCTCATTTGTATCTGTACGGATTGTAGCATAATAATTTGGAACTTCCAACTTTGAATATTCCATTTCGTTATATTCATTTAAACAGCCACCATCGACTGTAAATAATGACCGTTTTTCTACATGATAATTTAAACCTGCAAATTCTAGAGCTTCAGCACTTGTCGGAAAATCTTGCACTAATTGACCTAAGCCATGCCATGCTTTTTCCTTTGTGCTGAAAAATGAGTGTTTGCCTGTCTTTTGATTAAAATGAATATTATGTGCCATGATAATTATTTTAAGGGGTTAAATGATTCTGTTAATAAAATTTTTGTTTGTTGTACTTTCACATTCTCCGCATCATGGAAGATGAGAGTCTGTTTCCTATTCAAATTCCTCTATGATATCAGAAAGACTTTCTAACTGACTGTTTGTCTCTACCCATACACAGGTGAATAAAAGATGAGTTTTTATAATTTAGATCTTCAATAAGGGAGTAAATGCCCCTGTTTTAACAGGGGCACAATTTGTTAGGCTGGAATAAGGTTAACAATATCTAGCTCTACTTCTTCCAGTTTATCAGCACATAGGTTATTAACTTGCTCGGCAACTCCTCTAATGATTGTAGGATTCTTTGTAGTAAAAGTTCTGCCTTTATCATCTTTGATAGTCAATAAACAGCCTTGATAATAATTTCCATCCGTTTCATCAACATTGTCTTTTAATTCCAGTTCAAATTCCTCGAGTGTGGTAATTATATTTTTTAAATTATCCCTGTGTTTGATTTTACGAGCCAATTCATCCCCGAGTTTGATATGACGTTCCAGTGTAGCTCTTTGCTTTGCTATTCTTTCGGCAAAACCGGCCTTTATTTCCAACGTTGTTGGCTCTGCATATGGTGATTGTGCTTGTAAATTAGTTGCAGTCTGCTGCTTTTTTGCTTCTTCGTTCACATTTACGAACCCGCTGTTAACGATTTGATCTCGAATTTCTTTTTCAGTTTCAACCTTTTTAGATACTATGTTTACTGGATTACCTGCTACAAATTGAGGGGCATTTTTTTCTTCTTTTACGGAGTTCACCACTTTAGTGTCTCCACTTGCTTTTACTTTAGTTTCCATTTTTTAAGGTTTTAAATTTTTCAACCTGCCTACTACTATTCAGCAGGAGCCTATCCTGGCTTTTTGTTAAGCACCCTCGCCTGATTTAGCGGAGATTAAAGGCAAGGCTTTTGGAAAAAAAATACTACCCAAGCGAAGCGCAGGTGTGGAGATTATTTTTTCAAAATCAGCGGAGTTTACGGAGCCGCCTTGACTAGGTAATCTCCGTTGATCAGAAATTTCGGAACAAACAGCCTCAAGAAATAACATTTATAATCAATCCAAAACCCTCATTAAAACCACATGAGGATTAATAATTACATTTCATTGTTAACTAGGTTTAGAAAAGATTAATTTCAATAGCAAAAATAAAGTCATTTGTAGCTTACAGTCTTTAATGCTATCTTCATTAAATAACCAGACCTTCAATTAACTCTCTTAAAAGGTGAAAAAAATCGATCTACATATTCATACCGTCTCATCAATTAGTGATTACGAATTTGAATTCTGCCTTGAGCAATTAAAAAAATATGTTTCTAAGCTTGAAATTGATTGCATTGCTATAACCAATCATAACCTATTCGATTTAGAGCAATTCAAACTAATTTCCTCAGAATTAAATATAAAAGTCCTGGCAGGTATTGAAATCAATTTAGAGGGCGGGCATTTATTGTTGATCTCAGAGAATTCAGAATTAGTTGATTTCGATGCAAAGTGCAGAGAAGTCCAAATGCTAATAAAAAATAAGCATGACTCAATAACGGTTGAAAATCTAATTACGATTTTCCCGGATTTAAGCCGCTATTTGTTAATTCCGCATTATGACAAAAATCCCAATATTAGTGACACGACATTGGCTAAGTTGCAGCCACATATCCATGCAGGAGAGGTTACTAGTACAAAGAAGTTCATATCATGTATAAAAGACGTAGATAGATTAACACCAGTAATTTTTAGTGATGTAAGGATTTCAAGTAATATGCAGTCGTTCCCGACAAGACAAACTTTTGTGGATCTTCAGGAAGTAACATTACGTGGCATTAAAGCTTGTCTTTGTGACAAAACAAAGGTATGCTTATCTAAATTGGATGGTAATAATTATTTTCAAGTAACGGAAGATGGTCTTTTCCTATCAACAGGATTAAACGTGATGCTCGGTGAGCGATCTACCGGAAAAACACACACATTGAATAGGATATGTGAATCATTCGATAACGTTAAATATATTAAACAATTTGCTCTTCAACAGGATGATGAAGATAAGTTTGAAAAATTACTTTCTTCAAGGCATAGCACAGTAAACGAACAATTTTTAAGCGAATTTAAAGATGTTATATCAGACATCAAATCAATTGATATCAAAGGAAATAGACTTGAAGTAGAAAAGTACTTAACTAGTCTTATAAAATTTGCAGCCGAAAGTGATAAACTGGATAGCTTTTCCAAGGCAAATCTCTTTAGTGAAACCTTATTTCCTGAATCTGATCTTAAAAACCTTGAGAAATTGATAGAGGCAACCATTTTGCTAATTGACAACAATGAATATCATGATATAATTAGCAAGCACTTGGAAGAAGAAAACTTAAAGAAATTGGCAGTTGAGCTTATTAATAAATACATAGAAATTAATGAACAAAACCTAAAAAAACGCTGGCTAAATGATTTGATTACAAAAGTAAAAGAAGATCTTAGACTTAAAACTTCAACTACACCTCCCAACGAAATTGATTTCTACAATATAATCTTGGAAAATGAAAAGATCAAACGATTCAATAATGTAGCCATTGAAATCCAGAAAGATCGAGAAATTGAAAAAAAACAAATTCGTGGCTTTAAAATAGTAGCTAGAACTAAAAAATTTACTGGAGCTCAACAAATGAAGACAAAAAGTCGCAAACTATTAGCTTTCGCTGTCCCATTTAGTAAATATTCCAATCCATATGGTTTTCTTAACTCATTAAAAGAAATTCAACTCGAGGAAACAGAATTTTATAAGTATTTTGTTGATATTGAATATAAAACATTAAACAAACATAACTTTCAAGTGTCTGGTGGCGAGCGATCGGAATTCAACTTACTTTATGAAATAGGTGATGCTATGCAATATGACATACTATTAATAGACGAGCCAGAATCATCATTTGATAACTTATTCTTAAAGAACGATGTGAATGAATTGTTAAAAGAGATTTCACAGGAAATACCTGTTGTGATCGTTACCCATAATAGCACTGTAGGTGCATCCATCAAACCAGACAACATCATTTACACAAAAAAAAGCATCATTGCTAAAGAAGTGAAATATCAAATATTTTGTGGATATCCATCAGATAAAAAACTTAAATGTATCGATGGAGATGAAATAGATAACTATGATATATTGCTAAGCTGCCTAGAGGCTGGAAAAGATGCTTACAACGATCGAATGACAACAACATATGATATACTTAAAAATTGAGAATAACAAGGGATATTTTCTAAGGAAAAAGTCGGATGAAACTATTGAATTTACTGAAATAGATCAAATTACCAAAGATGACCTTTTTTACCTATTAAATCAGGTTTTAAATGATGACTATGAAATGGATGAATTCAATGAAAGTATTTTGTCGAACAAGGCGCATCAAATAATTTATAAAAATTTGCACGAAAAGTTTATAGAACTACTGTCCAACAAAACTAGATTTAAAGATGAAAGTGAAAATTTATATAAGACTGCTTTAGATAAATATACTGTTCAGGATAACTAAAATTTCACTAAACAAACTAATGTATGAAGCTTCTTAAAATGGAATAAAAGTTGAAATGACTTTCAAATCTATCGTTTTACTTCGGATGACAATAACAACCCTTCGTCATTTATTTTATATGAAGAAGGGTTGATGTGGTATAAAAAATATTATTCTACCAATTCAAGCATAAAATCAATCCTATTAGGGTCCATTGATATTGTTTGTGCTTTACGGCTTACTCCATATGTTTTAAGGAGTGTGTTTATGAAGGTCAATAACTGTGGATCTTTATTGGCACTGATAATTTGATCTATTTCTATTTGATTCAGCGTAATTACTGCTGATTTCTTCTCCGCACTGGTATTAAGTACATCATAGCTAATACCCGCTTTTAGGAGTTTTGCTTTGTTTGCAATAATAGAGACTTTGCTTCTGAAAAGAAAAGTGACAGACCAATTAAACTTATCTGATCCAAAGAAAAGATTTTGGTTGAATTTTGAGGTATAGATTCTCCCAACCATTTCGTCTCCAAATTTTTCCTTAAAACTAATAAGAGACCGAATATAGGTATCCTCGTCTTGTAAAAAAGGATAGTGTTGAAGGATAAAAAGATAAGGTGAGTTAATTTCTATTGAAGATTTTTCGAAAATTTTGATTAGTGAAGTACTGTTGGATAATATGCAGAACTCGTATGCAAATATTGCTAGTTCTTGTTGATTTATTTTTTTAGAATCTAGGAGCTTTGTGAAGCTATCATCAATTAGAGATTGGTGACGAGGAAGAATATAAAGAGATAATAACTGACTAAAAAGGGCCTCCTTTGAATTTATCTTACTCTCTCTAAGCTTCACCGATTTGAAACAACCTATTATCGCTTTTTCAAAAAGCAACCTCTGCTTTTGTTTACTGACATTTTGTAAGTATTTAATAATCTGAAGGAAAAAAAGCAAGGCATCGGTTCCATTCTGGTCTATTTGATTTTCAATTATATTGTCAATTATTTCGGCATCAATCATCTGTTCATCAATTTTACAGATCAAAAGCTCTAAAACAACTGCCCATGAAGATAGGCCAATATTTTCATCTAGTAGTTCCTTAAATACGTCTTGTTTATTGATCTTGTTAAAGATATTGCTATAAATAAAGTAGGAAGCAAAATACTCTAAAAAGGTTTTATGGGTAAATTTATTCTCTAGGTATATCGATCTAGTCTTGGCAAAAGATAAAAAATCTTGGGCTGCTTGTTTTGCCTGGAACTCACTATCATATTCTTCGTTTTTAATCAGGTATTGCTTAACGAAGCTTTCAACCTTGCTAAAAGTTAAATTTTGATCCGTTCCCTTTTGGTTAAATTGCCAGAAGGCAAGTGCGGAAAAGATAGATATCTTGTTTCTTGGCTGGATGGGGGCAGTAAGTTTTTTTTCTTTTGTATCTCTTGAGTCTACGATGGTGTAGGTGCAGCCTTCGTATATTTTAAGTTTACTTGTGGGAATTTCTCTATCGCTTCTGTATAGGATAAGTATTAAAGAAAGTAATAATGGATTATGTTTAAGTTCACTATCAACACCTTTCAGCTGTTCTAGGCAGTGAGCGATCTCATCCTTTCGTATATCGGCGTTCTCTTCCTGTAAGCTATACCACTTGTTTACATACTCCATAACTTGTGTTTCATCGAAGTCTTTTACAACGACGGTTCTAAATTGCTTGGAATTCATGCTTACTTCCTGATAGGACTCAAATCGGCTAGTTACTATGCCTTTTATATTTGGATAGCTTTTGAGGAAGTTTTCAATATCGTTTCGTACTTGAAGACGCTCATGTACATCGAATATCTCATCAAGCCCGTCGAAGAATACCATTATAGGGAAAAATTTGAATAGATATTCAAGGTTACCTGATGAAATATAGGTTTGATATTCCTCTGCTAGAAGATTCTCCATGTATCTAGAAAGAGTAATAATGCGAGTTGCTTTAGCACTATTGTATTTGTGTAATTCTATTCGTAAGGGTAGTTGATTATATATATTAGGTGAAGAAAAGATTGTCTCATCTTCTTCCAAAATCTTACATATAGAATATTTGATCATCGAGGATTTTCCTGCACCTGGATCTCCGAGCACAACAAGGTTTTCAGAACCGTCATATAATTCATCGAATTTAATATTATTGCCAAAGAAATTTTTATGACTGAAACTTGTGAACTTTTCAAAAGCACTGATGTATTGGATGCTTTCGAGTTTTACTGATTTTTGATGGAGATCGATTAGGTTAATCTCTTTAACAAAATCAAATTTCTTAATGGTATTAGATATATTCAATAAATCATCAAATGTATGGGCTTCGAATACTGGAGGGACAAACAGTGAATAAAGCTCTACTTCTCTTGGTTTGTTATTGATGAAAAGTCCAAAGAAATTGAGTCTAGAGAAGTTTGTCAGACACTTTTCTCGATAACTTTTCTTAAATCCATCAAACTGATCGAAAGTGAATCCCTTATGTATAATTGAATCACTAAAGTTTTCCTCTAAGATATCCGCAACGAATTTTGACTTAGGAATGTCATTATTAGATTTAAGCATACCATAGATGTCAGCAGCATCAATAATATTCTTTTTCACTGTAAAGTTCAGGTTTCCTTTGGATCTATCTATACTTTGCTGGGAGTATTTTTTCTGCTTGTCTGTCAGCATATAGATATATACTGTGTCAATTTCATTCCTGAAATTCGACTTTACAAACTTTTCTAAAGTTGATTTTACTTTTGCAATCTTAACAGTTGATGTAACCTGTATTCCAATCCTTTTTTTGACATCGATTAAATCTATTGCTTCAGCATTTTTCTTAGAAATATTTGCATTTACAAAATTGGCATTAAATGCTACGTTTAAGATCGGAATTAAAGTGTTTTCAGAATGGATATTTATATCATACTCATTATTGCTTGTATTGATCTTAACAAGTTGCTGATACCTAGATAGGTATTTTTTAATTTTATTAAGATTATCAATCTGATTCATTTATGTTTAGTTTGGGTTTGCTAATTAGTTAGTCAATTTTTTGAAATTGATTGCATTTTTTTCGTGAACTTAGTGAAATTGTATTTAAAATTCAAAATTTTTGTAAAGAGGTTAACCAGTGTGCAACTCACTATATTTAGTAGAAAAACATAACGTTATAATTTATGGAGGATTCAAATCCACTGCCTTATTAATTGAAGATAGAATATATGGAGTTGAATTGGATAGTTCTCTAGTCGTCAATAATAACATTAACTTTCGAAATGAATTACTCCATGGTTTGATGGAAATGGCACTTTTAAAGAAATATGTCCAATACGTTTGTTAGTTGTGTTTAAAAACAATTGTGCAAACCAAGACGGTCTTTCCAGAAGTAAAGGAATAGGAGTTTTATTCAAATTTCTGGTTTTAATTAAGTGTAAAATCGAATAATGGGACTAGCATATTTTACAAAGTTTCCCTAAGAATGAATTTATCGCAAATAAATAACTCAATAGTTTTTTATAATCTCATAAGAAACCATTGACCACCAATGATCTCTCATGAGATTATATTTACATCAGCAATCGATATTCCTTATTTCTTTAATTTTCTGAAATGCTGACATCCAAGAATAAGGTTTAAGTAGTTAGATGAAAAATAATTTTTAATTGGAGGATGAAGTGTCTAAATTGCAATTTGATTATTTTTCGACTTATCCTTCTCTTTGCCAGGAGACAAATCCTTACCCTGCCTAACCGAATTCTGGAATTGTTCTCTGTTTTCAGCTTTCCCATTCAATTGAAAAAAATTGAGATTACAATAACGAGGTATAGCCTGTATTCGTAAGGTTACTGCCTCATCTTTACCATTAGTAACTGTAACAACCGGACGGTTCCCGTCTTTCATGTCAGCCATAATCTCATTAAGTTTTTCTGGCTTATCTAATTCCTTTATCCTATAGTTTTCAAGGTTCTTTTGAAGATTGAAGGGATAACCTTCACCATATTGCTTGATCTTTAGGTTACCGTATTTATCACGCGCTTCATTGAATTGGTAGGTGTTCCATGCTTGATATCGGTTACCTAAGCGGCTCACCAGATCATCACGATAGGCCGAGCCACCTTCCAGCATATTTCCAGCTTGTATGACATTATAGCCTACACCACCGTTCACATATACTGTGTTTGTGAGAGGCGGACTGTAATATACCTCTTGAAAATCCTTGGTGACATAGTCTACTTTTCCATCTTTCATAGTGGCTACGGGCATATAGTCTTTAATACTTTTCCCTATAGCAAGTTCTGCATCACCTTCGCGTTTCTTGAAGTTTTCAATGGCATCAATAGAGCTTTTAAAATTTTTAAATTGTTTTTTACCGCCCTCACCAGTGGAAATGACCATATAGTTTTTGCCTTCTTCAAGCGGTTTGACCTTACTAAGAGATAGGTCATACCGGTTAAAAAAGTAATAGTTGTATTTGCCACCTTGTTTAATGTGGATAGTCAGATCCTTTGTTCCTTTCAAGGCGGGTAACTGTCCTGTAACTTTAATAAAAGGCAGGCCTTTTTCCATCAAGCCTAAAGCTTCTTCAATCATTTCCTTCGGGACTTTAAGGGCAGTGGCCTCATGTCTGAACTGTTCTTCAATATTTCTGTTCATATCTTTATCTTTTAATGAGTCTTCTATTACTTTAAACACCTAAATCAAGTCGCTAATCATACTTCTGCCTGGCAGTGTCTTTCTCAATACCTTTTCCGAAAACATCTTCGAGCATGATCATTTTGTCCTGCCAGTTTTCCCAAAGCACAATTGCTCTATTAACTTGCCTTCCCATATTACTTTAATCTTTTAGTATTGTCCTTCAAGAGCAAAGGATAACCTGCTTTCAATTTCTGTTTAACTCGCTTAATCCTTTTGGAAAATAAAGATTTAGCTGCATCTAAACCCGTTCCTGCAATTTGAGTCGTTAAACTTTGATCAATGCCCATTAATCCGATACTGCTGATTGCATCACTGCTGCCCCCGTTTATAGCATCAGTCAATAAAGCTTCTGGTGCATTGATACCCAGCATGGCATCACGTTTATCAAAGACGGTGAGGTTTACTGGAATGACCGAAGTACCTAACCTGATATTTTTGATTTGAAGGTTTAGTCGTTGGTTGCTAAATTCTGCAAGACCAAAGACAGAATGCCCTTTGGGGATCATCTGACCATTTAACAAGATGCTATCCAGTAATCTGAGTTCTATCACTGACCCTTGGATTGCCTTTTGATTGGTCGCGATTATGGCAGGAATGGCCTTAAATAAGCTATCTGCACCAGCAGGATTACTTTTATGGGACTGTTGTCTTACCAGTTCTGGATTTTGAATAGCCATAATCTTGTCCATTAGTGAATTGAGTTGTGCCATTTCTGGATCATCACCACTAGAGGATTGCATGTTTTTCATTAGGCTTTCGAGTTTAGCTACGTCTTTTGATAAAAGACCATCACTCGAGCTGGAGACTGCTCTTTTGTTGACTTCTTCATAGCTTTTTGAAGGTACTATTGGGTTATTTATCTCCCTGTTAATCGCTGCGAGTCGGTCGTTGATCTGCTTGGTCTGAGGATCTTCAGATGGAACAAATCCTAAACGTCCGACCACTGCTTCAATTCCATTTGATGTGGATGAATCATTTTCAGTCAGCTTGTAAATGTCCATTTTATCGGTTGGTGGCTCTGTTTTAAACTGCGCATCTGGTAAATTCGGATTGATGCCTTTTGCCGGAACATCTAAGGACGTTTTGTCTGTATTTCCCCAGCCCATAGCATAAAAAATTGCTGCTGAAACCAGGAAGATCACTAAAGGCAGAAATAATAATACTCTGCGTTTGTCTACACGTTGTTTTTTCATCGTAAAATTTTTTGTTTAATAATGTTTTGATGGTTAGTTAAATCCCTGCACCATTAGTAGCAGACAGTAGCATCCAAATGTTGCGAAGAAACAGATCAGTATGAACACCCAGCTTTTACCCGAAATACCTGCTGTTTTGCAATTCAAGTAATCAGCTGTCTTTCGCTGTGCCTTTAGAATGTAGCCGGCTATGTTTTCTGCTTTTTTCTGTTGCCACTGTGTTAAAGTCTTATTCTTGTTTTTCTTAAATAGGTTCATGCGCATTCGGATTTACGTCTGTATTCAATACCGTTTCCCAGCTTTGTATTAAAAAACCATGTGGATTATTATCCGTCTGAACATTTAAGTCTCTTACTGTACCTTGCGTGACCAGCTTACGAAGCACCGTACTACTTGCACGAACTAGTTTTTGGGTAGCATAACAGGTGAAGGTGTAGGGATATTGGTTAATGTTTAACTTGGTGCTATCTATGGTAATTTCCTGCGAAACATTTGCGGAGATGAGGTTATTGTAATAACCTTGTTCTTTAAGGTTATCAAATGCTTTTTTTGCACTTTGATCGGCCAGATACAATGCTTTTGAAATACTGGCTTTTATCGCCTTATCATCAGGACTAAGGTTGAAAAAATATTGATGAAAAGTCCTAATATGATCCTTTAGCACAACTTCAAGGTTACTCTTTTTATCTGAAGCAAAAGCTTCAAGCACCTTGCCATTATACAAGATATGCACCGTTTGTCTTTCTTGCCGAATGACTTCACAAAACTTATAGATGCCAAAACAAACCGTTACTACATTTGCCAATAGAAAAAAGAGGCTAAATTTTTTGATGTGCTGAAAAGCACTATCTATGTTCTTGAGTTGTTTAAACATAATTTTAATGGTTACTGGATAATTTGTCTTTGAAATAATGATTCCCACTTGCTTCAGGGTTCTCTAGCCTTTTTTGGAAGCCATATTGCTTCCAATCATTCCTGCTCCGCCTTGTACAACTCCCATTGCGGTGCTACTTCCACCGGTAACTAGTGAGTTGACTTTGCTTAACATGGCATTACTACCACCTGCCTGAATGATGTAATTGGCAACATTCGGTACGGTAAAGTAGCCTACAATACCAATGACGAGAAAAACTAAATAAGCGGTATCTTGAGTGCTGAAAAATGTATCCCCATCAGCACCAATCTGGGAAATATCAATCTTCAGCATATTTTCCTGTATCTTTCCCAGAATACTTCCGAAAATATTGGCCACGGGTAGCCACATGAAAATATTGACATATCTAGCCATCCAAGCAGTCAAAGTATGTTGAAACCCATCGAAGACCGAAAATCCGAAAACGAGCGGGCCAAGGATAGCAAGTACAATCAGGTAAAAAGTTCGAATGGTATTGATGCAAAGAGCAGCTGCGGCAAATAAAACCTGTAAAATTTCGGACATCCATTGCTTAATAGAGTTCTTGAAATTGTAATAATTCTTATCCATCCAGAACTTCACATCGTTACCCAACCCTTCAAAAACGCCTTCTTTTGTGCGTTCAGGATCTTTTGGATGTGTAAATTTATACCACTTGTCACTGTCGCCATTTCCACTGTCTCCCACGTACATCTGCCATTGTTTACTCTTTTTTACAGCCGCTTCTTTTTGTTTTAATAAGGCTGCAATTGCCTTGTCAGAATCTTTTACCATGCTACCGGTAGCTGTAACGACTGGTTGTAAGATGCCATTCATTACAGAAATCACCAATGGAAACATGATAATGGCCATACCTAAGGCGAAAGGGCGTAATAAGGGATAAAAGTCCACTGCCTCCGCAGCAGCAATCTGTCGCCATACCCTTGAAGAGATATACCATAGGGCACCAAACCCCGCCAGACCACGTGCAACACCAATAAGCTTACTGCAAAGGGGTAGCATATCGTCATATACATTATCCAATACAGGCTGCATGCCACTTATGGAGCCAGCTAGTCCTGAACCACTTTGCGCGAAACAAATTTCAGGTAAAAGCGACAATAGCATAGCTGATGCCGTAAAAAATACGGTCATTAAATTCAATTTACATTTCATAATTAGTTAAGGTTATAGAGCTGTTTTGTTCCTGCTACATCTACTTTTTCTTTTTGCCTTTGGATGTTCAGCATATTGGTTTTGAGATTGAAACTCCTCAAGAACATCAGTTTGTCTTGACTGTCAGCAAAAATCCGATCAATAGCCTGCAAACGTTCATCATCAGTCATTCTAAGCTTATTAGCAGTAATCACCATTGTTAGCTGGTCTAAATTATCAAGACTTTGATTAAAAAGTTGACTGTACACCTTGCTCAAATAATCCAGTTCAGAAAGTGTAAAATTGCCTCCAGAATTGAACCACTTAAATGCAGATTTGTATTCCGAAACAATGTCAGACTGTGCAGTTATAATATCTCCAATTCGTCTGTACTTTTTCACCTCTGGGCTGACCAACATCATGGCATCAAGAAAAACTTCATGTAGAGAAAAATTGCCCTGGGCTATGTTTTTTACCGAATTGTACCCCTTGGAGACAACTACATATCCCTTTTTCATACTGGATAGGATGCCTTTAAGTTGACTTAACTTCTCTACATTTAATAACAATTGTTGTGCTTCCTGCGACTGTCCAAATGATTGGTTTATAGAAAACAGGAACAATAGAAATAAAAAAATCCTTTTCATAGTCTATTCGTTTATGTGAAACATTTTTATCAGATTGCCAATCTCCATCTGTTCTAACTGCTTTTGCCTAATTAATTGAGCAGTATGATTACAGAAATCCTGTGTAAACCCCGACTTGTCCAGCATGCTTTTATAAATTTTGTCTAGTCTTTTCAGGCGTTCATCTTCTTTCATTTCTAGTTTTCCAGTAGTAATGACCAAGAGTAATTCTTCCAAATCAGCATAACATTCAGTCGCAATTCCATCGGCGACCAGTGAGATATAAGCGATATTATCGGCAGACAGAAAAGAACTACTTTTGATTCCAGTAAATGATTTTAGTATTCCTATCTGTAAAGAAATGATTTCCGCTATTCGAGCATCTTTGCGTATTACAGGACTAACTTGTTTTAACGAATTGATAAAAGAATCATGCAGTTTAAACTCACCATTTGAGATATCCTTAATAGTTGTTAAACCACCGTCTACAATTTTGTAGCCTTTATTAAGGTATCCGACATAAACCTCAAGCGCTACGATCTGCTGTAGCAAGTACTTCTTCTGCGTTTTTTTTTGCTTAAAAAATTCTGCCCAAGTTTGGGCATGACATGGAGATATTGCATTCATGAGGCATATAAAAACCAGAAGGAATTTCATTTTCTTAATCCAATTCATACATCTGCTTTAAGGTTTTCACTTCTAAATTTGATTTAGCACGTTGTATAGACAGCGTAATGTTCTGTTGATTGAACTGTTTTAGATCGGAATAATTTTGATTCATTTGATCAGAGGAAGCAACAATCAATTCCAGTCTTTTAGCATCGGACATTTGTGTTTTGAAAGAATTAACGACTACAAATACCTGATCTAAATTCCTAATACTGGCATCCAGTATTCCCCTATATACTTCTTCCATATACAGTAGTTCATCTCTTGTAAAATGCTTATCCTTATGGAACAGACTGATTGCCCATTTATACTCCTGGACAATGGCAGCTTGTGTTTCCGCCAGATCTTTGATCCGTTTATAGGTAGAAATCAAGGATTTGACTTCCCACAACTTTTTATAGTAATCCGCATATAATAGCTTCTGTCGTTCTGTCCAGTCAGAAATTTCCGTGAGTTTGAACTTTGATAGTTGATTTTCAATGACCTTTTGTGCATTTTGAAGCCAAATTGTTTCATTTTGAAGGCGCTGAACTTTGAGATCAACAGCCTTGATTACTTTTTTCACACCTGCCTTTAACACCTCTCCAATTGCCAGCTGCGCATTTGCCCCTTTGGGCAAAGCAACCAGCAAAGTTATGGCACTAAGCGGCAGGACAACCATATAGGTTCTCATACGTTTAATAATATTTTTCATGATAAATTCTGTTAATTGATACGCTTAAAAACGCCTTTCTCAAGCATCAATAAGCCTTTTTTGATGTCAAATGAAATCTCTCTGCCTTTTCTAGTTTCAATAAGGATCTTTGAATCCTCATTATAAGATCCCATCAATTCTTCTGTTTCATAAAGCATTTTACCTGCTTTACCCGTGTTGTCTATGATCTGAACTCCGGTTTTACGATGAATCAAATAATCATTGCCTTTATTGTGTTCTACGATTAAAGTGTCAAAGGCAATACTAAACTCACTCGAAGCTCGATTGATATAGGTTCCAGGGATATTGTTTTGGATAGAGCTATTGCAAGCAAAAAATGATAAGGTAATTAACGTGGTAACCAAGAGTTGAATTTTAAGGCTTTTCATAACATCGATAATTAAATGGTTTATAAACTAGTAATTCCGTTACGGATATCAGCTGCTAGTGCGGCGACCCCTTTATGGATGTCGCCGTATTTGGCAGCGTACTCTTCCACCTTCATCTTTTCACTCTCCTCAGTCGTATAAACCAAATATTCTTCAAGACAAAGTTCATTTCGGTAAACGTTCATCTGCTGACCGCCCTGATCTATAAAGATTTCCCTATAGGGATTTCCTGGTTCATTAGCCAAATTCAATGACAAGAGCAAGGTTTTGGCTTTATCTGACAAGCCTAATGCGTCTTGTAACTTCTCAAATTTGTTCATGAACTTCCGCATGTCTAATAAGAGTTTTGTATCTGAAAGATTGATTACCGTTTCCTTAATGATCGGCGAGCTGATCAGGTCGTCTACTTCCTGAGTGATCAGAGCAGCAATCCCGTTGAACTTTCGAACCGTCTTGTACAAGTATTTAATGAAATTTGCCATACCAGACTTAGCAATAGCAATCCAGGCCTCATCAATAGCCAATATTTTACGTTTCCCCTTTAGCTTACGCATTTTGGAAATGAACATCTCCATGATGATAATTGTTACCACTGGAAAAAGGATTTCATGAGATTTGATATTATCCAATTCAAATACAATGAAGCGTTCATTCAACAGATCTAGGTTTTCAGTAGCATTAAGCAGATAATCAAATTCTCCTCCTTTGTAATAAGGGTTTAACACATAAAGGAAATTAGATATATCGAAATCTTTTTCCTTTACATCCCCATTCTTTAGAACGACCAGGTATTTTTCCATAAGGAAATCATAAAAGGAGTTAAAACAAGGGAAGACTTCGGTATTTGCACTCAGATGTTCATAATACAAGGTAATAGCACCCGAAATTGCTACATATTCACTTCGATTATAATCCTCACTATCTTTCTTCCAGAGGGCAATGAGCAAAGTTTTTAGGCTTTCTTTTTTTTCTACATCCAGCTTATCATCTTTCCCGATATAAAAAGGGTTAAAACGAATTGGATTATCCTCAGTGTAGGTGAAATAATACCCTTTAACAGCATCACACAAACCTTTATAACTACCTCCAATATCAATGGTTACACAATGAGCGCCATCATCATACAAACTACGTAGGAGGTGGCACATTGCTAGACTCTTCCCAGCACCACTACTGCCACAACAGAACAGATTTCTATTCGTTATCAATCCAGATTTCATTGGAGCATTGAATAAATCAACAAAGAGTGGTTGACCACAAAGCCGATCACCTAAGCGCAGGCCTGACTGATCAGATCTGTTACTGCCTTCCATATTCATAAAACAGGTTGCCTGTTCTGCAAAAGTGTCGAACGTATCGTTCATTGGAAAATCAGCTTCATTGCCAGGCATTCCGGCATACCAGATCTGGGGGGCTCCATCAGTCTCTTCTTTACAAACTGAATCCATAACTGACATTGCAGAACCGATCTTATTCTTTAATTCTCCCAATTCCGAAATCTGATCAGCCCATGCTAGGACATTGAAATGGGCTTTGACTGGAAGTTTTTGAGTAGCAATAGCCTCATTTAAAAAATCATTGCAGGCATCCCTGCTAATCGCATTTTCCCGAGAGTAAGCAGATAAAGACTGTAATCGCAATCTCTTTGTTTCTAGCTTTTTAATGGTTTTTTTGGCATCACCAATAAATACAAATTGGTTGTAAATATGGTTACAGTCCAATAATTGACCTAGTGGGGTAGCAAAACCAATACTGTATTTTGTCTTATCTGTTGAGTACTTATCATAATTAATTCTAGATGCGCATGTAGCTGGTAGGTCTACAGGATCGGACAATGTATATAATTGACAATGCTTGTCGCCAATGCGAATTTCATCTTTAATATGGATGTCTCTGATCACAGACTGCTGGTTCCGACCCAGGAGAAAGCAGTATTTTTCAATAATACCAGGTTTGTTGGCTGTCCCAGCCAATTCATCATCATTTAATCTACGGAGATGAATGGCAGAACCATCCGAAAGTATCCGCTCAAACTGCCCACAAGATGATAAGAAATTAGCCAGTACTTTTTCATCATGAGACATTACTGGTGTAATAGATTTCCGAAGTATATTGGAATACGCTGAGGACGCTAGCTTTCTTCCCAGAGGTTTTTGAGTTAAAAAGATAAAACATTGATGATCTAAGTAAGGTCGTCCTTTGAAGAACTGTCCAGCTGCCTGAGTAAGCAAGTTTTCAGTATTTTCAAATGCTTCTACTTTAGATTTCATGAACCAATCAGCTTTGTGAAAAACCGTTCCATTTCTTAATACCCTTAAAGCTTTAACAAACCTTTGGTGAAGTGCTTCAAAATCCTGAATGGACTGAGTGCCGATCACGGGTAAAGTCACTTCATACGCGATTGTCACATCACCGAACATAGAGATCATTGCACCTGATTCAACTTTCCAGATTGGCAGTATTTTTTCAATTTCGATCATACTAATTTCCTCCCCGATCTCAAGCCAGTAAATGCACGCCTTGATTTAAACTTGATATACCTCGGTAAGCCACGTTTGGTAATGTACTTGCTCAATCCATGTACACCAAAGCGCTTTGAAAGCATCGTGACCGAAAAGAACAATCCAGTTCCCAATCCAACAACTACCGGCAGCAAAACGATCAAAGGCACACCGATGATGTATAACATTGAAAACGAGAGGAGCAGAATCACCAGGCCGGAAGCAAGGTAAGCTATGTACTGGCCATACAGACCCCGAAACTCTATTGGCTTATTAATGCCTTTATTGATTTGATATATTGAACTCATAAAAGTTGTTTTTATTTAATGGCGAGCAGAACAGCGATGCCATTCTTATACAGGCGGTGCGTTCCGCTCACCATGAATTATTTGTTAAATACCAAAGAATGATTTAAGTACAGTTGCCACTACAACTAAAAAAATACAAGAGCCAAACCATGCTGCTGCCACCTTGTTGGTGTCAGGTTCTCCAGCATTCCATTTGTTAAATACTTTCACAGCGCCGATCAAGCCTACTACTGCACCTATGGCATACATTAAATCACAACCGGTATCGAAGTAACCTGTTACTTTGTTTGTTGCTTCTCTTATTCCTGCTTCACCATCCTGAGCGAAAAGCTTGATACTACAAAGCATACTGTAGCTGCAAAGGATGATGGACAGTAACCAGCATTTGGTAATCATTTGTTTTTTTTGACTTTCAAAATTTTCCTTCATGTATTCGTTAATTTTAGTTCCTTAATTAGTAGCTTTCTTTTGCCACCATCGTTATCTGAAAAGAAACAGCAATCGAGTCATACACTTCAAAAAAATATCTCTCCTAAATCCAAAGGCGTTCTAGTTCTTCTTCTTCCAGGTGAAAAGGCAAATGCTCCAGTATAAATTCATCAAGCTGTGGTAATAAATCAGATGAACTAATTTTTGGATATTTATTTTTGATCAAGCTGAATAATGAAAAGAAATCTTCCTTAGTGCCGTCTTCCTTTTCCAAAATCCTGCAAATGCTCTTAATCTCCTCCTGTACATCTGCAAGTTCTCCTAATGAGTCCAACTTCGTAGTGGATTCCAATACAGGTAAAAAGTTGAACTCATCTGCTTCAATCACGCTTACACCATGTTCCTCCACCTGTTTTCCAACGAGGTCTGCATCCGTGTCATCAACCTCGTCTTGCCAGCTATGAAGTAGTGGTTCTGGATTTTGAACGTTTCTGCCAGGTGAAAAAAAATTGGAGATCTCAGTTTTGTAGTATAAAAATCCGACACCTAAGTACCAGACTACACTCAAGATCAGTGCAGCAACTAAGAAGTGCTGCCATGTGAATGCTTCTAACATCATAATTTTTTTGATTTTATCCGCTGCAACATTGCCTCGGAATTACAGAAACAAAATTTGAAAAGTTGGAACTGAGTTAATCTCTAGTAGTGATCAATAAATATGTTATGGCTTTAATTATAGATTTAATGATGTAGTAGCATAGATTTATCAATCATCATCATCCATATAATCCAGCAGGGCTACCCGGATCTGATCAATAAAATGAGTACGGGAAATTCTTTTTCTGCGTTTGATTTCCCTAAAGCGATTAGCAGGGATGCCAATCGTTACGCCAAAGCTCTCCTCAAGCCAACGAAATATATCCGCTAGTGAGGCTTTATTATTATTGAGTTGTTTCGAAAGATAAAGCGCATACCCTAATTCGACCAAGTTTACAACTTCACCAGTCCAGTCAAATCGTTTAACTGTATTTCCGGTTGTGGGTATAATTGTCTGGATTTTTTCATCCAGTTTTTTAAGCTGATTCAAAATAAATTCCTGCAACAATTCATAGGCAATAAATTTGGCGAAAAGGTAATCACCTCCTGTGCAGAAAGCAAGATTAAGCTCAGGTACTTCTGTAAGTAGTTTTGAGGGAACAAAGGCCTGTCTTAGAAATAAAGAGTCATCCAATTCAGTAAATCCTGAACGATAATATTCATAATAGAAAGCGTGTTGCTTAAAAAAACGCGAGATAAAGGCTAGTTCCTCTAAAAAATATGTTCTAACCATTTCATCAGTTCCTACAGGCTTCTGGTTTATTAAAGTAAAAATGGCTCCATGAAAGATTTTCTGAGCATAGTATTCGGGTTTTTCAAATTTAAAGAAATAGATCTCCTCAAATTTGTCTTTAAAGTCCATAGCAGTGACAGTTGTTCTGACTTCATCCAAGAAATTATCAACAAGATGAAGGGACTGGTTGAACTTTTCAAGAGGAGTAAGTTCTTGTTTGCTCAAAATTTCGGAAAGTTTGGTACATAGATTTCTAAAATCTTGCTTAGAGGTGTTTTTACGCATATAGATGATTGTTAAAGTAAACCTACCCTTGCCTGTTGACTGGCAATAATTAATTCACAAGGCGTAGGAATTAGTAGATGTTTACCATAGGCTACTTGATTTTGATCAAAGGCCAAAGTGCAAACGGATCAATAAAAAAACATCAGGGTATACCCTGATTTTCAGATATAGGGATAAACCCCTATATGTCAAAAAACAAACTCATCAGCAAAAAACAAAAAAACACGCTCAGAACTTAATCTGAAGCGTGTTAATCACATTCTAAAATTTTGCGGGTACTTCTATAGCTCCTCAAGCATTTGAGTTACTCCATTATTAGATCTGGATGGTCATTGAAAAGCTCCTTGAGTGTTTTACCTTCCACATCTTGATTGGTGAGTTCCCCAAGCTCAAAACCAAAAAGTTTCTCTAGTCTAATAACTTTTTCGTAAGGAATGTCTTTTGATTCACCAACCTCAATTCGTCTATAATTATGAAATGTATTATAAGCGATTCCTAAAATTTCTGGAATCAATTTACTAGCTTTTTTATAATCTGTTACATTCAAAGAATACAGATATTGATCAATTTTATACTTTTTCATACGATATTAATATTTTAAGTGATTAATAGATGTTTCAAATGTGTCGACAGCTTTTATTGAGTCAATTACATCAATTGTTTGATTTACGTAGTAAATTAAATAAACTGTCTCAATTAATTTTTCAGTATATTCCTGAATAATTACCATCTCACTACCTTCCTCCATGACTTCATCAATGGTGGTTTCCCTATAGGCGTATTCAACTAACTGACTAAAAGTAAGTCTCCATTCATTGAGATTTTTGTGATTAAAGAAATCCTCGAAGAATACATTTGTATTTGACAGTTCCTTAGTCGATAAGAGTCTGAGACAAGAAGATCTAATATTATTGAAGGACTTTTTAAAGGCAATTTGATCTAAATTGCGTAATGACTCACTCTGATACATAGAGAATGTTTCATCCTGAGATAAAAGGATGTGGGATATTTCCAAAAATTTCAATAACTGTCTATAGTTAAAAAAATAATTGTCGCTATTGCCGCATTTCTGATTTGAACAAGCCGATTTTATAAGATCTAAGATCTGCTGTCGGAATTCATTTAAATCACATTCATAGGTGCAAAAATCAACAATAAATGCTATTGGATTTTCTCTTTCATTGTCTGAAAGATGGGTGTAGTGAAGTTTATTTTCCATATACTCATTATTAGCACTGTTATAATGAGCCTTGACTAGTAGATTACCAATAATCACAATAGGGCTGATTACCCACTTAGTCTATTGTTCATTGGCTCTGACAAAGCCATCCTAACCTTTCGGTTAAGCACCCAACAAAAGACATAAGCGAGCACCAGCCCTATAGTACAATATAGGGTTTGGCTGCTACACTTACACTCGTTGGGTTCTAAACTGTCAGATTTATGAACGAGGCTCGATAAGCAGTTCTAATTTTTACATGAAGAACTGCAAAAATATTATTTATTCTTAATTACTATTAGTTTATTTTAAGGTTGCATAGTCTTTTAAATTATAATCAATGTAAAAATTGACAAATAATAAATGAATATAAACAATAATCAATTAAAATCAAATAATTAATCAATAAAAAATAAAGAGTATAGGTTTTACTTTTAGATACGCTAAAATATTTACAAATTGAGGAAACCCAAAGATTTAAAAGGAAGAGGAAAAAGTTTGTATGCTGCGGTAGTAATGAGCAGATTTTCAAATAAAGATGCGGCATTGAATGCAGGATACAAGGAAAATACATTCTATTCTCACATCAAGCAAGAATATTTAGATTTTAACATTCTTGCAAAATATGGCAGAGCAATAAACTATGATTTTTCTATGGAGTATCCTGAGATGGATGATATATTTCCAAAGGTAGTTAGTAAGGGTGCAGATCAATACAAAGACTACGATGCCCTACAGACGAAATACATGACACTCTTGGAAAAACACAAAGATTTAATGGAAAAATACACAGAAATCCAGGAACGAGTTAATTCACTAGAGTATAGACTAAAAAAATAAGTCCTAGTGTATTTACCACTCAAGAAGTAAAATCATTAAAAATCATCAATTAACTCGGGTAACAAAGCCTAGTGTCCCTTGTAAATCTATTTTTTTATTTACTCCAGTTTTAGAAAATATTTTCTGAACATGTGAGTCTACAGTTTTTTCTGTGATGTAGAGCATTTCCCCAATCTGTCTGTAGGTCATTCCAACACATAGGAGTTCCGCAATTTCACATTCCCTTTTAGTCAATTTATAATCATAGCAATTGTGCTTAAAATCCTCTCTCTGCTTCTCTAATAGTTCATCTCTAACAATAAGACGTTCTTTTTGTTTCCTTTCGTCCTTTCCAGACCTCATTAAAAAGAGAATCGTTATGATTACAAATCCAAGGTTGGTAAACAACACTTCAATCCACTGACTGATGTTAAAATATGCAAATACAGCTAAACAAACCCATGGAAATACGGCAAAATAAACCAAAACCATTTCGGTTTTTTTTAATGGGTATGAGGAAGCTTGATTTTGTTTAATATATTTTCGAATTGCCCAGAGAATCGACCATAAGATAAACAACGAGTATAGAAATGGAATAATGAGTCCATAATTAATTGAAAAGTCAAGATCCTTTGTGTACGAATATATAATAACAAAAAACACTACAAAAGGTAAAAGGACAAATAGCGGGACACCATAAATAGCGGTAAAGCGCAGGCTTTCCAGATTAAAGGCCTTGTAAAAATAGTAAGGAAAGTATGATGCCATTAGAAATCCTGATCCATAGGCTATTATATTTTGAATATGAAAGGGAATGAGTGAGATGTTTTCATCAGGAAATAAGCCACCGGTGAGATTGTAAATGATTAGTAACAGAAGTAAAATGAGATACCACAATCGGCCTTTGTCGTCTGGCCATACATAATAACACCAAAGTTGTACGCCAAACATCATAAGTTCAATGATCAGAAAAATAATAGTCAATGCGTGCATTTCGGAATCGAAAACCGTCATAGAGAGCCGTTAATAAGGATGATATTTTGATTAAATTGTAATTAATACCTGAGAAAGTATAACCTGTACCCAACATCCACATCATTATAGATTGACAAACCATTTGCAGTATAAAATGATAGATTTTTCTCAGTTGAAGTCTCCAAAATTAATTGGCGTTTCATTTTTCCACTATCGATTATTAATTCTGAGAGCAGACTTTTACCAATACCTTGCGATTGAAAAGCTACATCTACTCCAATAAACCAGACGTAATATTTTAACCCTTCGGAATACTGAACTTTAGAAACGATAGATTCTTTATTCAGAATTTTAGCGACATTGAACAGTCCAATGACTGATACAACCAATCTGAAATTTCTTAATATTGATTTATAGGTCATCCTTTTTTTCTCAGGAAAGAGAACAAGAGCACATGCTTTCAAATCTTCTGAGATATAGACTATCCCGAAATCCATACATTCATCAAAAGCATAATTCATCAGTTTATAAATCCGATTGTTACGCCCCTTACGATTACCAACCAAGCTACCGATACTCTTATTTTCCCCGAAGGAATAGCTTAAAATTCTAATTATTTGTTCTTTATCTGAAGCTGTAGCTCTTTTCATATCTATAAACAGGATTTATGTCAGGCAATGTGCAGGAATCTTTAGCAGTAGCAATCTTATCTATAGGTATTTAGGCTATTAAACGATAAAATAATTGCTATTATTATCACATTAAAGATATTAAGTTAACAACTAAATAAAACAGATTCTTTTATTTTCTTATTTATTATAATAGAAAAACCCTTAAGCTCTAAAATATCAATAATTGTTTATTTTTAAGATATATGTATTATCATGATCTGACTCGAATCGCTTGATAAAGAAACCTTTAGAGCTTACAACATGTAGATGAAAGCTCATTAAGGATATTTCGCTATACCCTTAGGAATATCTTTTTGGCCTGTGAAGAAATTATTTTATCTAAAATTATGCATTTGAGTATATTTGAAAAGAGAGTTTTGGTATTCAGCCAGCATAATAACCCCAAAATAAATATGAAAAATCATTTATTAGCGCTACTCAGGTATTTTGACCGTCAGCTTCAACGGGGAATTATAAAAATGGAAGCTAGTTCAATGGAAACTATTAACCTTAATACCACTCCTCAACACGCATTTCAATCTTTATCACCTATAAGTAATGCAGATCCAGAAGGCGAATATACAAAAGCACTGACATGGGCACTTAAAAACCGAAAACAGGCCGATATTAAAAATCTTGCCATTACTGGAACTTATGGGTCAGGAAAAAGCAGTATACTCAAAACATTTCAAGCTCAGAATAGTGACCCTGATTTGTCATTTCTTAATATTTCATTAGCTACATTTAAAGAGGAAACTGCAAATAAGAATTCGCCAAAGGGATCCGATTTACTAAGATTGATTGAGTTAAGTGTTCTTCAACAAATCTTTTATCATGAAGAGGATGATAAGATCCCAGACTCTCGTTTCAAAAAGATCAAAAGTTTTAAACGGAAAAAATTATGGCTGTTATCTGTAGGGCTATTTCTTTTAGCTATTTCGACACTACACTTGATTAAACAGACTTGGTTGGAAGATTTAGTCGGGTTCCAATTCTCTAATCTAACTAAACAATTATTAACTTTTTCAAGTTTAATAATCGCCGTCGTTGGATACTTCTATATTATCTTCAAATCTATTCGCACAATTAGCAGTATAACTGTTAGCAAACTCAATGTTCATGATGCAGAAATTGAAATTAATAAGAACATTAGTAAATCTATTCTCAATAATCATTTGGATGAGTTATTATACTTTTTTGAAGTAACCGACTATACCGTAGTGATAATTGAAGATTTAGACAGGTTTGAACAAACGGAAATTTTCACAAAGCTTCGTGAATTAAACTTATTACTTAATTATTCGGATAAGATAAAGCGGGACATTGTTTTTATCTACGCGGTGAGGGATGACATGTTTAAGGACAAAGACCGCACCAAGTTCTTTGACTTTATTCTCCCAGTGATACCAGTTATAAATTCATCCAATTCAAATGAAAAGCTCCTTGAAATCGTCAAAAACAATAATTATACTATTAAATCAGAACTAATTGAAAATTTGTCGCTTTTCATAGATGATATGAGATTGCTGTACAATATTACCAATGAGTTTTATATCTATCACAAAAAATTAGGTAAATTAAATCAGGACAAGCTAATATCTATGGTTGTCTATAAGAATATTTATCCAAATGATTTTGTTGATTTAAGTAAGGGAGAAGGGCAACTGTATAACGTTTTCAATAAGAAAGCTTTTTTTATTAAAGAGAAGTTAAAAGAGGTTGATGATCAGATACATGGAATCAGAAATGATATTAAAGAAATTGAAGAAACCCAGATTACCGATGTCCATCAGCTTAGAATGATATACGTATATAAATATCTTGAAAAATTATCAAACATCTGTGCTTTTGTTATGAATGGCAAAACCTATAAATTCCATGAAGTAACTACTGAAACTGTATTTGAGTATTTTTTAAACGATAAAGTAAGTTATCAGTTTTTTACAAACGGATACAACAACTATACTGTGGCTAGTAGTTCTTTAAACTTAAAATTCACTGACATTGAAGCTGAAATTGATCCGGACCATACCTATTTGGAACGTCTAAATAGACTGAATGAGTGGAATACTGATAAAGTTGAGGACCTCAAAGTAAGAATAACCAAACTGGAAAGTGAAAAAACTAAAATCCGGCATTTTAAAATAAAAGATATTATCGCCTTAGGAGGCTGTAATATGGAACTTGAAAATAAGAAACAGTTACAACTTGTTAATATATTGTTGCGAAATGGATATATAAATGAAGACTACCAGGATTACATCTCTATTTTTTATGAAGGTAGCATAACAAAGGAAGACCGCGAATTCCTATTAAACGTGAAAGCACAGATTTCAAGTGAGTTCGATTATAAATTGAATAAAATTGACAAACTGATACCAAAGATTGATCCTATAGACTTTACTAAGGATTATATTCTTAATTATGATTTATTAGATCATGTACTTTTAAAAACGACTAATAAAACTCAAAAGCTTTTGATTTTTGATATTCTAAAAAATGAATCGGATAATTCAATTGCCTTTATCAATGGCTTCATAGATGATAGTAAGAATTTGGGGCTATTCATTAAAGAGCTTGCTAAGGTTTGGCAAAACATGTGGCATTTTATTTCCCAACAATCTTTATTTTCGAAGGAACAGATCAACGTCTATTTTATACTGATCATGAAATTTGCTGAAATTGATGATATCAAACTTCTTGCATCCAAATCTAAACTTAAGGCCGAAATCGCTAGTAGTCTTGACTTTTTAAACATTGATATTAATACCGAGAAAATAAAGCAAGTCATTACAGCTTTAGATATAAAATTCATTCACCTCAACCTCCTTAACGCCCCACAAGAACTTGCACTATTCGTTTATCATAAATATCACTATGTTTTTAATGAGCAGATGATCAGATCTATGATTATTTTGAACGGTAACTATAACGAAGATGATTTTAACAGAAAGAATTTCTATGCTATTAGCGAATCTGGATGTGCCCATTTAACTACTTATATCGATCAGTATATTGATAGCTATGTTTCAGGTGTTTATTTAATGCTTGATAAGAATACTGAAGAAGATGAAGGTGCTTTACTTGATTTACTAAATCATGCTAACCTGTCAGTGGAAAATAAGGAAGCGGTAATTGATCAGGTAAATACTAAGGTCATTGATATTGAAAATGTCGAGTTGATCGAAATTGCTCAGCTTTTGCTCCAAACGTCCAAGCTCACAGCAAAATGGCAAAATCTGATTTATTATTACCATGAGATTGAAGATGTACTCGATGAATATATTGTGGATTTTATAAATATAGAGTCTAATGCAAAAGACCTTTCAGGTGCCATGATAGACAATAAAAATCCAGTCCCAGACTTGATTACCGTTGAGAAATTTATAAAGAGCTTGATACTTAAAGAAAGTATTCATAATAGTTGCTATAAGCTTCTTTTAAAATCTGTACCTTATACCTATCGTAATTTGGCTTTTCAGGAACTCTCCACTGAGAAAGTGAGTTTAATTATAGATAGTAATTCCTTAACCTTGAATATTTCCAATTACGACTCACTACGAGACAATTATGAAAAATTGCATATAATGTTAATCGAGCAAAAGCAGGTAGCATTTATTGCAGCGATTGATGATTATACGATAGAGGAAATAGAAGTATTTGAATTATTAGCTTCAAAAACCTTCACGGATCAAAACAAAATGCAAATTATAAATCATGTCGATGAAGCTGTGATAATCGGCAGCGCTAGAGTATCCAGTATAATTGGCTTATTTATGATTAATAATGATCATGTGCAGGTAACTAAAAATATTCTTCTTCATATTTTACTCAACTGTCTCGATAGCAATCAGCGATTAAAGTTACTTTTCAGAAAAATTGCGCTTTTAACTAAGATTGAAATTACAAGTGTTTTAACCGCCTTACCTAAACCTTATTCAGAAATTGCTATGCTTGGAAAAAGACCTAAATTGGAAAGCACCCAGGAAAATTGGGCTTTTTCCAATAAATTGCTCAGTTCAGGATATATTAAGAACGCAACGGAAGAGAAAGGTAAAATCAGGATATCAACATACAGGCAATAAAATACCTTTCATTTCTACCGATAGATATATTGAGCCAATAACAGATTACAGGTATCATTCCAATTTTTATTGTTACCACATGTCAAAACAACTGCTTTGTTATTGGATGTTTATGGCTTAATTGTTCTATATCTTAGTTGCTATATTAAAGAGAATTACATAGACATAGGTTTTTGATTTCCTTTAGTTTTTGGAAATGGAACTGCTTTACGGATTGGGCGTTTTTTAGCACTAGACTTGGTTAATGATGTTTCTTTTTGCAGGTCTTTCAACTCATCTTGTAACAATTTTTGAATATCATTTTTGATCTTAATGTAATTCTCCTGTAAATCATCGTAACCGACTTCCTTTATCAAAGGAATAGGCACATAAAGAGCCTCTTCATATGCAATAGCCTCGTGGTCATTCTGTATTTCTGCATGAAACATTTTCAGATTGATCTTTTCATTTGGGCTATCAGCTACAATACCTACAAACTCGCCCGAAGATAAAGTAGCAATCTTTGATCCTGGTATAGCATAATCCATTTGGGTCGATTTCGAAACAGATGTTTCACTACTGTTGATGCTTACGCTTTCCCTGTCTTGTACAATCTTACCAAAAGTTTCAGAAAGCTTCTTGGCGCTATCACCAGTAACCTGGCCACTAATAATATTACCGGAAATCCCGGCAATGATTTCGGCAAATTCGCTACCATATTCCTTCTTCATCTGCTCAATAGACTGAATTCCCAGCGTACAACTAATTAAATTGGATCTGCCTGTACTGATCGTGCTAACGATGCCCATTGCTACTAAAGTCGGAAATTCATCAAAAATTAGGCTGGACTTCAATTTACCCTTCTTGTTAACCAGTTTCAATAGCCTACTTACATATAAAGACAATACCGCACCATAAGTATCAATTTTTTGGGGATTATTCCCCATACACACAATTTTTGGGGCATCGGGATTATTAATGTCCAAAGTAAAATCATTCCCAGACAGGACGTAATACAGTTGTGGGGATGATAGTCTCGCTAATCCAATCTTGGCACTGGCAATCTGTCCTTCTAACTGCGCCATTGCATTGTTCCTATAGGCTGAGATGAACGGATTAATCAATGCTTTAATTTCTTCTTCTTTTTCCAGTAGGGTAAACAAAGGGCCATAATCGATCATCATCAGTTCTATCACATGCGGTAGGGTGCAATATTGACCATTCTTATATTTACGTAAGTACCAGATGATTGCCGTCAAAAAGTTAATCGGACTCTCAACAAAAAAATCTCCGGTCTTTTTTAACCATTCCTTGTTTAAACCGAGCATGATCGTCCTACTTGATTCTGTAGCATCAGTAATGTCATCCATACTTTCAGGATGGAGGGGATTGCAACGATGTTTGGGATGCTCCAGGTCAATGACGTAAAATTTCGGTTTAACCTTATAGTTCTTATAGTATTTAAGCAACTTATTATAGGCCATTTTACTCAAATCATCAAACTTGAAATCATACACGAACATGGAGAATCCCTTTTTTAAATGCTGATCTATAATGTGCCGGATGACAAAATAAGTCTTTCCTGAACCTGCTGACCCAGAAACCAAAATACTCCTGAAAGGGTTCACACAATTGATCCAGCCATTTCTGACTTGGTTTTTAAGTCTATATTTTGTGGGCAAATTGACAGAGTATTCATTTTCTAATAGCCGTTCTTCCTGCGGAAAGGTTTCATTCTCCGAATTAAAAACGTCCTTGCTGAGATTCAACTTAATCAGTCTTGACAGCCAAGTGCCACCAGTAAGGATCAGTAAATACCCGATGCTAGTCAAGCCAATGTATAAGCCAGATATGAGAAAGATACTTCCTGATAAGTAAAACACCAACAGACTAAGAAAGTAAATTAACGTACCACCTAACAGGTAAACAACTATGCTATTCTTTTGAATTTTCTCATCCTTTTTCCCTTTTGTGCCCAGCAAGGATATACACAAAAACAATAAGGTTGCCAGTTTTGGTTTAAGCCAGTCGCTAAAAAGCCCCGTTTTAACAATATTGCTAATTATACGATCTGTGATTTCAGCTGTAAAACCCCATAGCTGAAAATCTTTATAGCATAAGACATAAAAGTGAATGACTAGTATGGCTATACTGATTAGCCTGGTCAGATCAATGATCTTACGTAAGCCTTGTGTATCCTCTCCGGTATTCATAATTTAGTTTTATAAAGTGAGTTCCTGATTGATTTGTTGATAGCGTTTTCTACGCTTTTTCTTTTTACGTGGTATTCCTGTATTATATTCAGGTTGTGGTGTATCCAATAACTTTTCTAATAAATTAGGATTGGGTAATCTTAAATAAGTATTTGAGATGGAATCAGTTTGACGTTCCCTTCGAAGTGCAGGGCGCAATATTGGTTTCTTATCGGCATTAATCTGTTTACTGATTTTGTTGAACCTTTCCGTAATTGATTTTGCACTGTAGTCTTTTCCTAAATCACTACCATTGAATACCACTTTATTTTGGTGATCTATAAACGTGATGCCGAAAATCACCCCTTGTTCATTTTCCCTAAATTGAAGGTCAATTCTGAGTTTATTAGCTTCTTCCTCAAATTTGGATTTGGTAATACTACTGTATTTGCCAAATACCAGATCAATCCGCTGTTTAAGATTAACCTTATGTTTCTTTCGCTTATCCGAGTTTATTTCAAATTTCTTCTCCAGGTTTCGCAGTGTAGGTTTACTATAGAATGAACTGGCCTTTACTGGAACACCTACAGGGACACCTCTTGCATCTAGTAGAGAGAACATCAATCCCTTATTCTGATACATAGGTGTATGTTCTGCACCGCGTAATGCCGTTACATTAAAACATTTCAGGACGGCATTATATTCAGCTAATGATGTAAACTTATAATCCCTAGAGACTGCTGTGATGATGTTACTGATTGCCCGTTTCGTAGGTATTTTACCATACTTCACTTTCTGCGGATCGGCCTTTATGATTCCAGATTCTTGTTTAATGGCTTTGGATTCTGCCTTGATGAGATTGTAATCTTCCTCAATTACCTTTCTAGCTTCTTCGGACTTCAGCGCATTGTTATGTAGATCAATCCTTTTTCCCTGGGCGGTGATGTTTGTCGTTACTATATGTACGTGCATATGGGCGGCATCATCGTGGCGGTAAACCAGAAAAGGCTGATCACCATAGCCAATCTTTTCCATATAGCTATTTGCAATCTGTTGTAACGCTGTATCGTCAAGCTTTTCACTGGAATGGAAGTTTAGTGAAATGTGAATGGTATTCGTTTTTACATTAGGGTTTAATTCCAATAAATGCTGGAAGCGGTTCAATTTCTGATTGAAATTTAGTTGCTCAATTTCCCCAGCAAACCCACTTGCCATAATCAAAATAGCTTCGCCTTCAATTACTTTGTTCTCATTGTAGTGCAGTGCCCCACGAATACTTTTCCCTGCGGTTATTTTTGCAACCATTTGTCAGCGAGTTTGGAAATGAGGATTAACAGATCATCTACTTTTGCATCCACCTTTTTATATTGGTCTGCAATTTTCAATACATAAAATGCCCTGTGCGTTTCTGCTTTATCCTGATTAAAGCTACGTGTGATTTGGTTGATGTTGATACCGATTGCCTTTAATTCCTTACGGATCAGCGCCAGTTCTTCCATAGTGGAATTAAGGGTCATGTCCTTATGGAACATTGTGATCTTTTCCTGGCTCAATATTTTTCTTGCTACACTACCAACAGAATGGCAATCACTGTTCAGGCGGATCTTATCCAGTCGCAGGTAACTCTTTTCTGTTACTCTTGTCCGTACAAAACGGGTAAGAAGCTGATCAGGATGAGGAGATTTCTTTCTTGGCATGACATGTATGTATAGAAGTTAAAAGAGGCAAGTTCCGCAGCCGATTTAAGCCATCGAGAATGGTTTTCGTGGACGAAAATATATCTTTGCTTAGACCACACGGGCTACAGAAATCTCCTTACAGAAGTGCTTTTAAACTCTGATAAATGGTGAAATGAAGATTGATGGGTTGGGGAGAAATTATTGTGATTTCTTTTCTAATTTCTGGATTGAATGAATCTGTTCCAATGGGAGGAAACTCCTCAGCAATTGCCGAATTCTCTGCCGGGTTGATTGTTTCACCATTTTAAATTTAAGGTGAGGGGTGCCGTTAAACTTTCTACCTTTTACATTTGGATCTTTTTGTCTGCTCATGGCTATCTGTTTTTTGATAGTCCAAAATTGAGTAGACTGAAAGTGAGTTGGTCTCTAGTAGAGATAAAAAAGTATCTTTAGTTAACTACTAAGTTGTTAAACTAATATGCTCCACATGATTCATAAATCCCTTTGCTCAACTTTCGATGCAATTGATGCAATAAAAGCGCCTCAAACTCTAAAATTAGAGACAGAGCATTACCTTTTAAAAAACTACGATATATCCATTGTTAAGGTTGAAAAAGCTTATTCAGCAAAAATTTTTTTTAAACCGTTTGCGGGGTACAACTCCAGCCAAATGCATTCTGTTAAATTTTCTCAACCTGTAAAATTAACCAGTACAAATAGTACATATTTTATTCCTGAAAATGCGATCCATCTGAATCAGCACTTTACGGATTTCAACAGTGATGATCCAACTATTGAAATAACCGGTAGCATAGACAGACTTTCAACCGCTGGAGATGATTCTAACTTTGATGGGAAGTATTTAAGACTTGTAATTCCAGTTATTTCGAACCATGGGAAGCTACGGGAGGTTCGAGGATGGAGCTATACTGCTGACCTATCTGTAAAAGACCGGAACCTTATAAAGGTCATTATTAATAATCATGAGTATCATTTTTTTGAATTTAAGTTTGATGAAAATTCATATCTAGTAATTGATACTACAGATATATGTAATGCACACATGTTTAAAAATATAAGCCATAACATTTTACTTGCTCTGGGTTTTCTTTATGGGAATCTTTATTTAGATGAAGGCTTTATCTTGTCTTCTACGACAGCCGAATTTGGTCAAATAAATGATGTAAGCTATTCGACTTACCGTGAATCCATAATGACAGGCTATAGAATCCATACTACAAATGCGTACTCTGTTCACAACATGACAGGTAAGGATGAAAAAGAAATTAAGGCAAATGAAGTTAAAGTCAAAAAATGGATCGATGATCTCGTTGAGATTGAAGAGCCCATATTTAGTGCTCTTTGCGAATTATTTTATAATAATGAACCGATATCCCGCGCCGTTATAGTTACTCTCCAAGGAAATCTACTTGCGTTGGAAATAAAGGGATCAGCATATAGCCTTGCACTTGAAGCAATAACAGCGGTTCTTATGGAAGAAAATAATGAAAACAGACCAAAACCAGTTACAAAGGAAGTATTCAAAGAACTGAAGACTAAATTTCTAAAAACATTAGATGAAATGTTGCCTCCAAACGACGAAAATAAACCTGCTCGTCTGATTTTTAAAAATCGTATAGAAAATTTAAACACTCCTACTAATACAGACAAGCTTAAAAGATCATTCGAGATAGTCGGTTATGATCCAAACAAGGACGAAAAATCTGCTCTAAAAGCAAGAGATAAGTTTCAACATGGCGAACTCCCTGTTTCTGATAACTCCGATGATATAGTATTTCAAGAAGTTTATTTCATGACTTTAATTATGCATAGGTTGATTTATACATTGATTTTAAAACGTATTGGTTACAGTGGCTATATAATTAATTATCCACAACTACACTCTGATATAACACGTAGGGATTTAAAAGAAGATCTATTTTATAAACTATAGCAGAATTATTAATAAAACATGTTTAAACCACTATGGTATAATTCTTTTTTAAGACGGTCTTTTTAAAATTTATTCATCATTACTAGTGATGAAGCTACTTTGTATCTATCCAGATTTGCGGTTTAAACTTCCAAAGTATGCAACAATATTTAAGATTTGAAAAACTTACTGTTAATCCTGAAAAAGCGATTAAACTACTTAAAGACCATGGCACAGTCATCACAATAGAACAGGCAAAAGCTGTATTGGATTTCCTCTATAAATTAAGTAACTTGTCTGTAAGTCAGGCTATAAATCGTGTAATCCAGCACCAAAATGAAGGTTTGATTAAAGAACGATATGGTGAAACTAAAAAACAAATTTTATGAAGACCGCTGATTTGTACATCAGAGTAAGTACAGACGAGCAGGCGGAAAAAGGGTACTCTTTGAGGAGCCAGCAAGAAGTTTTAAAAAGGCACTGTGAACATCACAATATCAAAGTAAGAGAAGTGTTTATTGAAGATTATTCTGCAAAAACATTCAATCGCCCGGAATGGAAAAAGCTATTAATCTATCAACGTAGGAACAAAGGAAAGGCTGATTTATTACTATTTACCAAATGGGATAGGTTTAGTCGAAATGCAGGCGATGCCTATATGATGATCAACAAGCTAAGATCGTTAGGGATAGAGCCGCAAGCCATAGAACAACCTTTAGATCTAGCAGTGCCGGAAAATAAGATTATGCTGGCTTTTTATCTTGCAGCTCCAGAAGTTGAAAATGACCGGAGAGGATTGAATACAAAAGTCGGGATGAGACAGGCCAAAAAAGAAGGTCGCTGGATGGGTAAAGCTCCGATTGGCTACATCAACAGGGTTCGTGATGATGGGAAGCGTTATATTGCCTTGAAGGAGCCGGAAGCGTCAATTATGAAGTGGGTGTTTGATCAACTGGCTGAAGGCATTTATTCCGGTGAACAGATCTTAAAAGCAATGCGCGAAAAGGGTATAGAATGCAGTAAAAACAATTTCTACAACACGATCAAAAACCCTGGGTATTGTGGAAAGATTAGATTAGCTAAGTTTGAAGATGAGGAAGCCCGTCTAGTGCAAGCACTTCATGAGCCTTTAATTACTGAATCGCAGTTTTATACTGTTCAGGAGGTCATAGAAAACAGGAAACCTAAATTGGGAACTCCAATAGCCACGCCAAAGGAATTACCGCTTAGGGGCTTTCTTAGATGCCCCAAATGTCCAACAAGAATGCTTACGGGTAGTGCATCAAAAGGAAAAAGAGGACATGTCGTTTATTATCATTGCACTTCTAAATGTGGTATTCGTTACAATGCAAAAAAAGCCAATGATGCTTTTATTGAAGAACTCATGCAGTTTGTGCCAAGGAATGGCTATCCTGAATTGTTTGTGGAGCTGATTACAAATAGCTATAACAACCAAACCAAATCACTACGTGAGGAACGTAAAGACTACATTCGGGACATTAATGCTCAAACTAAGCGTATGGACACTGCAAGGGAACTTTTGCTGAATAGCGATATTGAAGCCGCTGATTACAGAATAATAAAGGATCAATGTAACGAGAAAATAACCCGGCTGGAAGCAAGATTAAGTGATCTAAACGCAGAGAACCATAGTATTTTGGATATAAAGCCAATAGCCGAAGAAGCAATGAACAGCTTACGCTTATTGGACGAATTTTATGAAAAGGCTGACGTAGAGGGTAAAAGATACCTAGTAGGGATGTTGTACCCAGAGAAATTGACCTTTGATGGAAGCATGTATCGAACACCCTCAATGAATTTAGCAGCCGGACTCATCTATCAGAAAAACAAAGAGTTACAGGCAAAAAAAATGGGACGAAAGTCTCTTTTAAAGACTTCGTCCCATTTGGGGTGGAATATGGGGCTCGAACCCACGACCCTCGGTACCACAAACCGATGCTCTAACCAACTGAGCTAAAACCACCATGTTTTTTTCAAGGCCACAAAAGTAGCATTAAAATTTGATTTTACAATATTTAACTGAAATAAATCTATTTTTTTACCTTTGCCGCGTTTCCAATCCCCCACTAAGGTTTACACTTAGTTTTATATCAACCAATTACCATACATGGGCAGTATTTTTAAATTTAAAGAATTTGAGGTCAATCAAACTGGCTGTGCCATGAAAATCAATACAGATGGGGTTCTACTGGGCGCCATTGCCACACAAAACAATCCTCAATACGGTTTGGACATCGGCACAGGAACCGGGGTTATTGCCATGATGTTGGCGCAACGCTTTCCGAAAATGCAGATTGATGCTGTAGAAATCGATGAATCTGCTGCAAATGCGGCAACCGGGAATTTTGCAGGTTCAAAATTCGCAATACGTACTGCCGCACACCTCAGTCCCATTGCAAACTACCAGACCAGCCGAAAATACGAACTGATTGTCTCCAACCCTCCTTTTTTCGTTAATGATCTAAAGAATCCGGAACTTAGAAAAGGGATCGCCAGACACGCTGACGAAGAGTTTTTCAACTCTTTACTCCAAAAGGCAAGCGAAATCCTAAGCCCAGAGGGTACTTTCTGGTTGATATTACCTGTAAAACAAGCAGAATTACTAGTGGAAGACGCCATCCCCTATGGGCTACTCCTTCAAAAACGGATAGAAATTTGCTCCGACTTAAGCAGACCAGTAATTCGTCACATCATCTGCTTATCGAAAAAAATACCAGCTCCACTAACATCTGAAACCTTTTACATCTATGAATCAAAAGGTGTTCATACCGCAGCTTACAAGCAATTACTGAAAGATTTCTTCCTGGCTTTTTAACTGCGTATTTCTAGCCTTTAAAACATTTCTTTCCGCCCTTTTATGTGGATCTCCTGATCAATATACATAGCTTTGTGTAGACAACAAAAGCTATACTTTGAAAAAAATAGGACTTCTTTCTGATACACACGGTTTTCTTGACGATGCCGTTTTCAAACACTTCGATGAATGCGATGAAATCTGGCATGCCGGCGACTTTGGCCCGGATGTAGCCGAGCGACTCGCCGCCTTTAAGCCACTCAAAGGAGTTTACGGGAATATTGACGACAAGGAAATCCGCGCAGCATACCCGGAACACCTGAGGTTCAACTGTGAAAAAGTCGATGTATGGATGACACATATTGGTGGATACCCCGGAAAATACGCTCCAAACTTAAAGCGTGAAATATACACTAAGCCCCCTATGTTATTTATCACAGGACACTCTCATATCTTAAAAGTAATGTTTGATCCAAAAATCAATTGTCTCCATATAAATCCCGGTGCAGCAGGAAATTCAGGCTGGCACAAGGTGAAAACATTAATCAGATTTTGTATTTCGGAAGAAAAAATCCATACCTTAGAGGCCATAGAAATAGGAAATAGATAACGTATAAAATACACTAAGCAACATGTCAGGCATCAAAACACTAGGCCAATTTATCATTGAAAAACAAGCCGATTTTTCATACGCAAAAGGAGAACTCTCCAGATTGCTTCGAGATATAGGAATTGCAGCTAAAATCGTGAACAGGGAGGTCAACAAGGCTGGTTTAGTCGATATCCTGGGGGATGCTGGCACTGTCAATATTCAAGGCGAAGGCCAAAAGAAACTCGATGTATTTGCCAATATCCAATTCATTAGCGCGCTAACTAGTGGTGGAGAATGCTGCATCGTAGCCACAGAAGAAGAGGATGAATTTGTACGAATTGACTCCCCAGTTTCCAAAAATGCGAAGTACATTGTATGTATCGACCCTCTGGACGGCTCTTCAAATATTGATTGTAATGTAGCCGTTGGAACAATTTTTTCAATTTACCGCAGAAAATCTGTAGAAGGTGAAGCGACATTGGCAGATGTATTACAAAAAGGCACCCAACAAGTGGCAGCAGGATATGTAATCTACGGCTCTTCTACCATGTTGGTATACACGACAGGAAAAGGTGTGAATGGATTTACACTCGACCCATCCATAGGCGAGTTTTGCCTATCTCACCCTAACATGAGAATCCCTGAAGGCGGAAATATCTATTCTTTAAACGAAGGAAATTACGTTCACTTCCCTGAAGGAGTGAAGAAATACCTGAAATATGTACAGGTTCATGATGAAGAAACCAATAGACCGTATACCTCCAGATATATTGGCTCCATGGTTGGCGATATCCATAGAAACCTCATTAAAGGAGGGATCTACATCTACCCTACTACTGCCAAATCACCAAATGGAAAATTAAGACTATTGTATGAATGCAATCCAATGGCTTTTATTGTAGAGCAGGCAGGCGGTACAGCTTCTGATGGCTTCAACAGAATCCTCGATATAGAGCCTACTGAATTACACCAGCGCAGCTCTATTTTCATCGGCTCTAAAGAGATGGTGAATATGGCAGAAGGAATGATGACTGAATTTTCTGCGGAAATGAACGTCAACGCAGTAACTCCACAAAACTTAAAACAAGTAGGCTAGTCCCTACCTCAGCAAATAAATAAAGGAACGTTACAACAACGTTTCTTTATTTCGCTCTTTTTCAAACTCTACATCTATTGCTAGTGCAGCTTTATTTTTACCTGCTGCGACTGCTAACTGATCACAACGCTCATTCTCAGGATGGGCGTTATGCCCCTTGATCCATACAAATTTTACATCATGTAATTTATAGACATCCAGGAAACGAATCCACAGGTCTTTATTCTTTTTGCCTTTAAAACCAATCTTTACCCAACCGAATACCCACTTCTTTTCTACAGAATCTACCACATATTTAGAATCTGAAACGACAGTTACCTGTTGCCCCGGAGTTTTTATCGCTTTTAATCCCTCGATCACAGCCAATAACTCCATCCGGTTATTGGTTGTCATGCGGAAGCCACCACTCAGTTCTTTATAATGCTTTCCTGAGCGTAAAATGACCCCATAACCACCTGGTCCCGGGTTTCCACTTGCTGCTCCGTCTGTAAAAATCTCAATCATATATGGACAAATCTATGTTTTTAAGCTTTAATTGCAATTCATGGTCGATAATAAATATTTTTATGAAAATTAAATATGCTGAAATTGAATCGGTTAAAAGAAAAGCTGATGTTAAACCTCAAAAATATTTGCATTAAATAATATTAATCGTACTTTTGTGACGTTGAAAAAACATGGTGGTTTTAGCTCAGTTGGTTAGAGCATCGGTTTGTGGTACCGAGGGTCGTGGGTTCGAGCCCCATATTCCACCCCAGTTTTAAAAGCAGTCTGAAAAGATTGCTTTTTTTTTTGCCTGAATTTTTTCGCAGCTGATAATTCTTTGTTTTTCGGGTAGATGAGTTCGGCTGCTAGATTCATTGAGGGTGTTCGATACATCACCCCATCAAAGGTCAGTTTCTCTGGGTACAACATCCCTACTAGGGATCTTTTACCCTCTATGTCAGCTTTTTCATAAAATTCGTCCAATAAGCGTAAGCTGTTCATGGATCAAGCGGAATTCTTGGGGGTAATGAGATTTAAGCATAGATCTTAGATAGCCTGAATAGGAAAAATTTAACCCTTTTAGGGATAATTTATATGCCTTGTTTAACTCTGGACTTTTGTATTCAATCCTCTGCGGTCGTTTTCTACTTCTGGGGCAGCAAGTAATGATTGAGCTGGACGGATCTTCCTATATCATTACCGCATCCCATGTTATAGAAGATTGGTCGAATGACAGCAAACTTTTTGTGCCGTTTGACGATACGTTTATATCCGTTGTGGGGCATGCAGGGATATGATTCCCTGAGCGATGACGCTTACACCGGAACTTCTGATAAACCGGATAAGCATCCGGAAGATCATGAAAGTCATACGGGAAGTTCTTCAGAAGATTTTGATGATAAAAATAACTAATTTCCTAAATCAGGCGATAACTACAATTGCGCTTCCCGAATGGTTTTTTTTGAATAGCGGCCCTGATGGGGTCAATTGGAGCAGGGGGGGACATAAAAAACGGCTCCGTCATTTTACTGTGGTGATGGCTCACCTAAAACACATCCTCTGTTACTAAAGTAATTAACAACAAAGCAGGTTAGCTTTGTATATAAATGCCTATTTTTATTTTTTTTGCACGAAATGGCTAAAATTTTTATCGTCGAAGACGAAGCAGAAATACGGGAAGAACTGATACAATTAGTTAGTGCGCGGACTCATGATGGTATCGTAGGGGCCTGCGGCTCGGTAAAAGAAGCATTACTACTCATCCCATATGCGGCTCCGGATATTATATTGATGGACATAGAACTTTCTGATGGCCAGAGTTTTGAGATATTGGAGCGCCTTCCTTCAACACCTTTTTCGGTAATTTTTGTAACTGCCTATGAGCATTATGCGCTACGTGCCATCAAGGCGGGGACATTGGATTATCTATTGAAGCCCATAAAGGAAAAGGAATTGTATGACGCCCTCGATAAAGCCAGCTTGCGACCTAATGTCTTGCATGCGGTACAAAAGGAAATCCTCTTCGATAAGCAATCGACAATGTTAGTATTGAAAACCCTTAATGAAACGTATTTTGTGCGCCATTCCGATATTCTATATTGTAAGGGAGATGGTGGCTATACTACCTTCTTTTTACTTGATGGCAGAGAAATTACAACAAGTACAACACTCAAAGAATATGAAACCTTGTTGCCGGAAGGTTTATTTCTGAGAATTCATAAATCTTTTCTGATTTGTCTAAACTTTATTATTTCGTACCATCATGATGGCTTTGTTTTTTTACAAGGAGGTATACAAGTACCTGTATCTACCCGTAAGAAAGATTTATTGATGCAAAAAATGACAATTAATAATGCATAATAACCCCTTGAAGATCTCCTACCTAATCTCTATTTGGCTAATCATTACCCTATTTATCAGCTGTGGGGGGCCTTCCTCTCCGCGAATAAATCAAGGACAGTTACTAGATAGCTTATTTGAGCAGATAAAACTAAGTAAACAGCCTAAAAAAGCAATACCGCAACTACAACAATTAATAAAAGAAAATCAAAGGGATAGCACCATACTTAGTCGGGCTTATTTTTACCTCAGCTATTGCTTACTTAAAAATAAACAAGATTCTGCTTCGTTTGAATTGGCCCAAAAAGCTTTAAATATATTGCCTTTGTCGGAAAAAAATGGAGCCCAGGCAGCTACCACTTTCTATTGGATGGGCTATCTTGAGCAAAAAAAAGCCCAATATTATGCGGCAACTTATTACTACACACAAGCGGCATATCTTATTGATGCAGGCAATTTGAAGCTCAGTTTTCCAAAATCTTCTGGTTTTATTTTATTATGGGCATCACAACTAAACAGCTTCAATAACAGATTGGATTTATCTAATAGATTTGCTAGGAAAGTGCTCTTTCTTTTGAAAAAAGATACCAGTATGTTGGCAAAAGACTTGTCTATATCCGCGAATTTATTGCTTTCACTAGGGTATTTGGATAAGAAAGGACTGGCTAATGACTCCGTTCGATTCTATTTAAATCAGGCCACAGAAATAAAAAAGAAAACCAAATTTACCCGTATAGATTACAATTATTATATATCAAAAGCAAAAATATTTTACGAGGGTAAAGAATTAGATTCTGCCCTTTACTATCAATTAAAAGCCTATAAATCAGACACCTCCAATGCTCATGTGGCCTACAGTAATCTATTGGGCATTTATGTAAAAAAGCATCAATTGTCAAAAGCACGTGTGGCAGAGGGTGAAGTTACCAAGCGGTTAAGCCAATTTGATGCAGATGATTACCTGATGTATCTGGAAAATAAGATCGCGTTTGCTATTGTTCGTGGCGATAATAAAAAGGCACAATCGTCATTTGAAGAGTATGTTCAAAAAAAGAAAGAGAGAGAAGAAAATGAAAACCGAAAAGCAGCAAACGAAATATCTTCTCTCTATAAAACAGTGCAAAAAGACCAACAAATTGGTGCATTAAACAAAAACGTAGATAAGATAACGGGACAATTGGAGTTGAACAGGCTCTGGTTGGCGGTGATTATCCTTTTTTCAGGATTGCTATTTGCGATCATATTATTACTGTTTTTAGACCGAAGGAGAAAAGAACTCATTACCGAAAATAAGCAGGTTTCAGATCTTAATATCAAACTTGAATTGGAACAAAGGTTGTTGCGGAGCCAAATGGACCCGCATTTTATTTTCAATTGCTTAGCGAGTATTCGTGCTTTGGTTCGGCAAAAGAAAACTCAGGAGACACTCACTTACCTGGATCATTTTTCCGTTTTGATGCGAGAGAAACTAACGGCAGGTAAACAACGAAATATTGACTTGAAATCTGAAGTGGACTTTCTGGAAAACTATTTAAAGCTGCAGCAAATGAGGATGCCAGGCAAATTCGACTATGTATTTGAATTGGACAATGAGGTTGCTAATATGTTTGATGAAATAGAGATTCCGGCAATGTTGCTTCAGCCATTTATAGAGAATTCTATTTTACATGGATTTAAAAACATCAGTTATAAAGGTCAAATACACGTATCAATGGCCATTAACAATGAGGTTTTAAAGATCATCATTAACGACAATGGAGTTGGTTTGGATACCACTGATAAGCCGACCCATACTTCGCGTGCCACCCAAATTGTAACAGAACGAATTCAGTATTTACAAACTGAAGGTTTAGGAGAGGCTAGCCTGTCGATGAATTCCCAGGTGGATGCTCCTGGTACAATTGTCATTTTACGGATTCCGGTTTAAGTGTAGCGCTCGTTAACTGAAAGCCAGCACTTCTTTATCGCTTTGTCCACCTTAGATTTTATTTGTTTTATTTGTTTTTTAAGTAATTAATTGGCTTAAAATGATCTGCTGCGCTTATAGATTTCCAGCAATCCCGATGCCATTTGAAACAAAAAATAAATATGACGAAAACAATTATTTTAACTGCATGTATTGCGTTTGCAAGCCTAAGTTTAGTATCTGCAAAAGCAAAAATCCCTATTTGTACTCCCTGCGAATCCATCGAAACTGTGCAGGAATTACCTACAGATTCTGAAATTCAAAAATTGGCCGGACAAAAAGTAAACCTATCTTATGCTAATAAAGAATATGGCATTTTTGGGTTGTCCATTTTGAACACTAATGGAAGATTTGTATTGAGTGACATTTCAAATAATACGTATTTTGAAATTGATCCCCAAGTAGCTAAAATATTAAAAGAGAAACATGATTTTGATGTGGAAACTGCAGAAAATCCTTTGTCTTTTTGGAAAAAAGTAGGAGGAAAACTCGTTTTCTTAGTAATAATAGCATTACTAATTTGGGCAAGTATTCCTTCAAAAAACAAAACTAAAGATGTAGAACCAACTAATATTTAAAATAAGTATCTTCTATGAATCCATTATTCTTAATTCCTGCAGTATTAGTAATTGCCGGTGTGTGTTTTATGATCTACATGAACAAAAAACATCAATCAGCAAAATCAGAAATAGACTTAGATTTTGAAAGAAATAAATATGATGTTTACAAACAAGAAGTTTTAGCACAAGATTTCCCGCAAATAAAGCAATGGATGAAAGGAAAATCAATAGATGCCTATACCTCTGCATCTGTACCTCAATCTACAGCAAATAAAGTTCAGGATGTGATAAGTGACGGCATAAAAAACGTAGCACTCTCTGCAATTGGTGTAAAACTTAGACGAATAGAAACCGAATGCTTTTGGGTGTTAAGTGGCAGTGATTTACATTTTTTTAGTACCAATACTGTTGGCGAATTAGATGAACATGTGGTTTTTGACAATTTCAGAATTGAAGAAGCAACGCTTCAGTATGGAGGTATATTAAAATCACAGTTAGGTGTTTACTTAAAGTCTTCGGAAGAGTATTTACCAAAAACACACATTATCACATTTAACATCGATGGTACTCCTTTGTCACTCGAAGTTCATGACAGACTAAATTATGTACCAGACCCAACGGATATTTTAAACATGAACAAACAGTTAATCACAAGAGTTAAATATCAAGTAGTGGGTGAAAAATTTGTAAAAATATTGCAAGACAAGTTCCCAAACCTCCAAGTAGCATAATTGCATGAGCATATTTTCGAAATTTATTAACGCCTTTAAAAATCTAAGACTAAACGATAAAAATGCAGTAATTGGGCTGCAATTAGATCATCTACTAATTAGTTCAATGTATGCAGAACAACAAGCTGCCTATCTTAACTCTTATGAAACTGGGCTTGATAAAGGCACATTGAAAACAATTCTAGAGGATTATTGGGAGATATTTGACAAAGATGATGCAATTGAAGTTCTTTCAGATCTGCAAAATAGAAATCAAGACGAGTATTTAGATATTGTGTATAATGCCTTTGAGAATAGGGAAAACTATGTAGCTATTTTAAAATCTAATCTACCGGATGAAGAAGACGTTTTTAAACACTATGTGGAAATATATCGAAAATTAAGCAATGTTGTGCCTGAGCTTGTAGAACAGAATGTATTCCAGGATTTCTCAGCTATTAAGAATATAAGAGATACTGCCTGGAATTATGGAAGAGGTGCATTTTTATCACGCTGTTGTTATGAAGCAGGCTATATTTCTGAAGTAGAATTGATTGAATATTTACAGAAATCACATACAGGGCTAAGAAACTATTGCAGAACCTGGAAAGAATACACAACCAGTTATATTTTCGGAAGAGCAATCTGGGGTGGTTCAAACAACGATGGAATGATACAGATTGCAGACGATCTGCTGAATAGTGAAAAAAGCCCATTGAAAAACAAAATCTATTTGTAAAAAATGCCGGTCAGCCTCTACAATTTGGTAATAATGGAGGTTGACCGGCAATAGGTGGTATCATTAATCTGAATCAATCTCTTTTTCGTACTTCGATTGCAGGTTCAGAATGTATAGTTCCCAAACGATTTCTTCTTCAACAGAAAAAAAATCACATTAGATCACAATTGGGCTAAAAATGAAATTCAATATGAAATTTAGACTTTTAATTTTGTCTTTAGTGATCCTTGGTTGTGAAACAAAAAAACTGGAAACAGTAAATGAAAAATTTCCTATTGGTAACATCAATAATTACAAAGAAAATGACACTTCATTTGTAAGTTTGAAACGGAATATAGAAACCGATGAAATTGAATGCGGAGAAAATAATTGTTTGATAAATATTGAATTTACAGAAAATATCCCCAAAATAAGTATTGACCAAAGTTTGGGGATTTTTATTTCTAAAACGGGAGATTTAAATGGCGATAAAGCAAATGAAATAATAATTTTTTCTCGAACCAATGAGGGTTACTGGAATAATATTTCAGTCTGGTCATTTAAAGGCAGAAAGTGGAATGAAATTGCAAAAACTAGAGCATTTATATCAGAAAATCTAGATTTTGAAAATAGGATAACTAAAGAAGACGGCAACTATTATTTAATTGGAGAAAACCAATGGGAGGAAGATGAAAACGGAGATTTTAAAAAAATAAAGGTCAAAATATAAAATCCACATCGCTACGCTGCGGGAGGTTAGCGTTAAGTTTGACTGGCCGACTGCAAGTGACAGAAATAAACATTAACTTAAAATAAAAAAAATAGGGGAGCTTGGGGATACGGAATATTTGACGACGACACAGAAAAAGTTATCAGTCACAATTCTGAACTAAATGAACTTTGGACAGACAGCGAAGATCTTTACCCCAAATGGAAAAGGAATATTGAAAAATTAATAGAACGACTGAAATAGAAATGAGTAGAAAAAACCAAATTTCAAAACATTTTGGAAAATCAGTTTTAATTGCCTTTAGCCTAGCTGCGGTTTATGCCATAATTGCACCTGTTTTAATAAAAGGAATGTATGCTGAACTTTTTCATTTTTCCGTTGCAGTTGGTCTATTTTTAGGAAGCATTATTTTTTATTTCATTTTTATATTTTTCAGATCTATACAAAAATTACCATCGCTTTTTGGTGGTATTGCTGTTTATATTTTTATTGTAGTTATAGCCAATACTGATGTTGATATTTATTTCAGAAACTTATTTAACATTAGTCATTTACCTCAGCAATACAGTGAATATCAAGACCTAAAACAGCCTGTATTACAGTTTAAAAACAAGGAAATGAAACTTGTAATTGATAGCAGTACTGATTTGGAACACTATTTAACCACAAAAAATCACTTAATAGTAGTTGAGGTTAAACATGAAAGAACAGGTGCTGAAGCTATACAACAAAAAGAATATTCTAAATTTGATAGTCTAGGCAATTTCATGGCTAAATACAAACCAACTAATTCCAACGAAATTTTGTTTGAAGGTTATCTGATCAATGTAGATGAGAACTATTACAGAACCTGGCCTTTAGATGGTGATACTTCGAAAATAAAAATCGAAACGCAGAACGCAGATTTTAGTTTCGATGCGAACAAAGAAGCTGATTTTATTGCAAACTTTGAGGAAAGGGCTACTTTTCTATTTTCAAAACAATGTTGGACAGCTGACCAGCCATCCAGGAAATTTATAAAAACAATATTTAGGGAAAACGATAAATGGATTGCGTTTTATAATGATACAAAAGCCAATCAGACTATTAAAAGTAGAGGTACGGTTTATAATGATCTATTCAGATATTATTCAAGAGAAGATTATAAATTGGTTCCATATGATAATGAAAACATTCAATACCAATATTTTCAAGAAATAAAGTTGAAGCGCAGTGATTCCGGCGCGGAAAATTGGGATGGTTACTTGTATACTAATGTCATTGTTAACAAAGACACTTTGAAAATCAAGGAAGCTTTAAAATTGGGTGTGGAATGGGGAATCAACCAATCAAAAATTAAGGAGAAAGTTGTTGGAGGTCTGTCCAAAAAAAGCCAGGGAGAATATTCACGTTATTTTTTTTATAATAACCCCAAACTTCAATATCAATTATTTACAAACCATCTCGGCAAACTGTATATCATCAAAAATAAATGAAAAAATCACAAAAAAGCATAAAACTAGTTGCATACTATTTTTTAATCATCATCTTTTTAAATTCTTGCTCTTCGAGATATATTAAATTGGTAAGTCCTGATACAAAAACAGAATTTGGAATAACACTAACAACGCCTTCACAAGGAATATTTTTTGTGGAAAATGAAAAAGTTGGTGCCTCAAAAAATAAAATTAAAATCCATACCAAAACTGCTAACTCAATTTACAACAATTATGGACCAGCAACAGACAAAAGGTTTGTAGGAAGAACAAATGCCCGACAATTAAAATTTAATGTCAAAGACAAAACATACCTAATAGATATTACAAAATTTAAAAAAAGAACTGCTATGGTTTTGTTTAACGGAGAAAGTAAACCTATAATTAAGTATAACGCAAAAAAATACAATGTTGTAATTAGGGATTATTTTTCTGCACAATACAAATAATATGCTTACCACTAACAAGGGTTCCTGCTTAATTTAAAAGTGGTTTTACATTTGCAAAGTCAGTATTTAGCTGAAAGTTTATGCTTCGAAACCAGTTTCTTCAACAAGCTACCACAACCGTAGGCGGTAATTTTAGACAGACCAAAACCATATGAAAATAACGGACATTAACACTACGATGAATATCAACAACGTTATAAATTTCGTTAGCTTTTTCATAAAATTCGTCCAATAAAAATCCAATTAAAAGTAATGGTTGGTATATCAGCTTTCCGGGAATACTATTTTAAAAGTTGTGCCTTCGCCAATTTCTGATTGAATACTGATCTGGATTTGATGGTATATGGCAATGCTTTTTACAATGGCTAGTCCTAATCCATAGCCCACATCTCCTTCCAGATTGGTTTTCATGAAACGGTCAAACACGAATGGTAAATCCTGTTTAGGGATTCCTATGCCAGTATCTCTAATGGTTATTTCATAAGCACTGTTGCTTAAATGTTTTTCAGTTATGAATATCTTTCCGTTGTTACGATTAAACTTTATGGCGTTATGTAGCAGGTTGAAAAATAGCTGGAACAGTAGATCCTTATTCACGCCTGTTAGGATCACCTCTGGTGAAACATCCAGAAAGATTTGTATGTGTTTTTCTTCTAATCTATGACTGATTTCTTCTATGATCTCCTTAAATAAAAGTAGTGGTTTAACCTCTTCCTTTCTGATGTATTGCTCATTTTCAATTCTGGAAATTAACAACAGAGACTTTGTGATATTTTTTAACCTGTCTACAGTTTTCATCATTTCTATAATAGCCATAGCCGATTTTTCATCGAGTGTTTCATCCGCGAGCAGGTTTTCCATTTTATTCTGGAGGATACTGATGGGGGTCATCAGTTCGTGTGAAGCATTGGAAGTAAACTCTCTTTCCTTGTAAAAGGCTTCATTGATCTGGTTCATTAAAAGTATGAGTGATTCATCCAGATATTTAAAATCAGCAGTACTGGTTTGAACCCGCTTTTGGTCGTCTTTAAAGGGAAATCTTCTGTTAATCAATTTGCTGCTGATAATTTTTTCTAATGGGCGGATCAGCATGCGGATAAAAGTCAGGTCAATCAACATCGTAAGGACAATCAGGAAAATCAATACATACAAGGCAAATCGTTGTAATGGTTTGTTATACTGATTGATACTTGTTGTCGTTTTTCCGATTTCAAGGAGATAATTTTTCCCCTTGTTTTTAAAGGTATAGCTTAAAACTCTATAATTTAAAGTATCACTTTCAATCAGTCGTTGAGAATCTTTTATGAAATTCATGCTTACTCTTTCATCAACTGGTAGTAAGGCTATAAATTCTTCTTTAAGCATGGTGTAACTACCATAGTTTTTATCACCTTGAAAATAATAATCCAGACCATTTTTTTTGACAATGTTAAGCACTTGTTTTCTCTGCTGCTTTAATGTGAAATTGGTGTATTCAGAAGCGATCTGTTTCACCAGGAAGGGTAGTGCCAGCACAAACAACAATACAGTCACCAGTTTTGAGCCGGTGATGAAAAGGGTAAGTTTAGTAGATAGTTTCATATCATTTCTTAATTCGGTAGCCTACACCACGTACGGTTTCCAGCCATTCGGTATTCGCCCATACATTTAATTTCTTACGAATATTCTTAATATGAGCATCGATATAATTTGAGTCATAATCATCATTGACAAAAGTCCCCCAAATGTGTTCACTTAGCTGAGCACGTGTCAGTACCCGGTTTTTATGGAGGATAAGGTAACTTAGCAGATCAAATTCTTTGCGGGATAGTTCGATCTTTTCCTGCCCAAATGTGACCACTCTTTTTGGGAGATCTATATGGAATTCGCCGATAGCTAATAACTCTTCGGTGATGCTGAATTTTCGTCTGGCAATAGCCTGCATTCTGGATTGCAGTTCTAAAAGGTAAAATGGTTTGGCCAGATAATCATCAGCACCAAGGTCCAGTCCGCTAACCCTGTCTTTTAGTTGAGTTCTTGCGGTAATAATAATGTAAGCTGCGTCGGGGTTGTTCTGTTTTGCTCTTTTTAAAATCTCCAGTCCATCGCCATCCGGTAAACTTAAATCTATTAATATAAAGTCGTACCTGTTCAATTCCAGTTGCTCCAGTCCGCTTTTAAATGAATGTGCAATATCACACAGATAAAAGCTCTTCTTTAGAAAAGCCTCCATTTCATAAGCTAATGATTTTTCATCTTCAACGATTAATACCTTCATAGGGAATTAGATTAAAACTGATAGTAAAAAGCTAGGCCAAAAAAAGATTGCTGACGTTTTAGTTCAGCTTCAGCTTTTGGCCCAAGAAGAGATAACTGGTAACTAATCTCTGCTAAGTAATTTGCCCGGCTTAAGCTTAATGGTAATTTGAAATTGTAAGACAATATATTAAAGCTATCAGAAGATACAGTAGTGGTGATCGTTGAATTGGAATTCCCAGGGGAGACAGGGCTTTTGCCTTTTCCATTAGATTTTTCGCGTTTGCTTTTTTCTATGGTATAGCTTTCATAGAAATGTCTGGTACCGGCTACCAGTTCGATGGCAGGTTCTAATGTAAGGGTGTTTTTCTCATTAAATAAAGTACCGATGCCAATCTCTTTTGAATGGGCGAGACTTATAAAAATATCATCTTGTTTACCAAAAGCATAATCGGTGCTAAGCGAAGTTTTGATCCATGGCCATGCATATTTTACGGATAGGTTCAGATTGTTTTCATTCGAGGCCTGTAATAGTGGTGAGTTTTCAGGAAAAAAAGAGCGTGTATAAGCGATGCCTGTAGAAAAATTATCATTAAAATCATGATCAAAACCAGCTCCAATATCTGTCTCGGATATACCCGAGCCATAATTCAGCAGCTTATAGGAGCCGCCAGAAAGGTAGATACCAATAGGAAACCTTACTGTTGCATTGACAAGTACATAAGGAAGCTTTTCATTGGTAGCCTGACCATAATAACTCACATTACTGCTATATAACGCAGCCAAAGTTATTGTCGTTTTTTTAATGCTGTCCTGTTGTGCCTGTACTTTAAAGGAAGTTATGCAAATCAGGATGACTAAGGATGTGAATCTCATTGGTTACACACTAATGTCTTTTAATATTTGGACGAATAACCTTAATCGGTTTTACTTTAACATTTGGCTTAACTACTACTGGTGGCCTTGACTGCTTACGTGCTTTAGGTACTTCTCTGATGACCGGCTTATCCGGGGTTTGTGTAGGATCAGGCTTTTCTTTGCTTTTTTCTTTTTTTTCATCTTGTTGTTGCTGCCAGGCAGTATCCTCTAAAAATGAAAAATCCCTTGGTATTTTCTCTTTTATAGGGATGCTCGCCCGAACTAAAGGAGCGAGTATCAAAACAAAGATAGTAGTTAGTAATGTATTGAAAATGAATGCTCTGCCCATTGGGTAAATATAAAGAAGTTTGTAGTCCTAACAAATGTCACAGTCGAAGATGAAATTAAGATGAAATTTTGGGCTCAAATAAACTCAGGATTTCATGTTGAATTCATGTTCAGCCTTCAACTTTGAGTAACGAAAATGTTAATATTCACAAAATCTAAAATTATGAGAAAGAGAATTATGTATTCCGGACTAGCATTGTTTTTTATGGGACTTGCTATTCTTATCGGATGCAAAAAGGACAATAACAGTTCAGCAAAGGGAACAACTAAAGTTGAAATTAGAATGACCGATGCTCCAGGGAATTTTGATGAGATTAATCTGAGTGTAAAGGAAATCGTATTATTGTCAGAAGGCAAACCTTATCGCTTTGCTGCAAGCTCAAGTATCTTTAATATTCTTGACTTCAGAATTGGAAGTAGTAATCCTGATATTCTGGTAGCTTCAGGGGAAATGCCAAGTGGCGAAATCACTGAAGTAAGACTGGTATTGAACGATTCAGGAAATACCATTGTTGTTGCCGGAGTTTCACAGGCACTAACTACGCCAAGCGGACAATCTTCGGGCTGGAAAGTTAAGCTTAAAGCAAACCCATCATTGGTACCGGGGGTAACTTATTCATTATTGCTTGATTTTGATGCAGCGAAATCTATTGTAAGTACCGGAAATGGTAAATATCTGCTTAAACCTGTAGTAAGGGGGATCACAGCAGCTACATCTGGTTTAGTATCGGGAACTGTATTGCCGTTGTTGAGTCATCCAGAAGTATTGGTGATTACAGGAACTGATACCGTAGGTACAATTGCAGATCCTTTGACTGGAAAATTCACTGTTGGTGGACTTGCAGGAGGTAGCTATTCTGTGAAATTTGTTCCTGTAATTGGCTACAAAGATAGTACGATAACAAATGTTAATGTGGCTCTTGGTCAAAACACCAGCTTAGGAGTTGTTACGCTTAAACAATAAATAAAAGCCATTTGTTTATTTACTAAAGTAACTAGCTAATATTATGAAAAGGTTATTTATAACTCTTCTGCTCGCAATTGGATTTATTTCATTGAGATCCTCTGCGCAAGTGAGTATAAACGTAAATATCGGATCACAGCCCCTATGGGGGCCTGTTGGTTACGATTATGTAGATTATTATTATCTCCCTGATGTAGAAAGCTATTATTATGTTCCGAAGAGACAGTTTATTTATTTTGATAATGGCAGGTGGAATTTTTCAGTATCCTTACCATCCAGATACAGAGGATATGATTTGTATAATGGATATAAAGTAGTGATCAATTCAAGAGATGCTTATCGTAATTTTGATAATGATAGGGTTCGTTATGCAAAATATAAAAAAGTTAAAGGGCAAAAGGCGATTAGATATAGTGATGATCCCCGCTATTATGAGGTTAAAGGCCATCCTCATGGAATGCCACCCGGACAAGCCAAAAAGATGCATTCGAAAGGCCATGGGGGCGGAAAAGGGAAACATTAATATTTATGCTGTTGTCCTGGGGCTAAAGGTTTAGCCGAAATTGTATATCAATATTGAGCTATTTGAATTATTGAAAAAATAAAACTAATAGAGTAGCGTTTGTATTTTTTAGTTTTGAAAGCAGTCTGAAAAGACTGCTTTTTTGTTTTCAGGTAAATTCTTTCCAAGCTTGAAGCTTTTCTGTACTGATCTATTTAATCTTCAAGGATGTTCCTGCAACGGTTAGTGACTTTGCTAATTCTATAAAGCTGCTGAAGTGTTTTTTATAAACAACATCATTTTCGGCAGAAAAAACACAAACGATTATGGTATGCTTACTTTCTGCAATCAACAGTACCTCTTTTCTTTTATTTGGATATTCGTAGGTTATCGTTTTATATCTGCCAGTCAAATGCTCGTTTTCCTTCAGATTTTCAAACTGAAGATGTAAGGAGTCTACTTTTACATCTTTATAATTATTGACAACAGTTTGGGTATTGCCATTGATCCAGCCATTTATATCTGGATTTATGGAGAAATCAAGTCCATAAACATAAGAGTAAGTTTCTTCGGCGACGTTTTTTTCATCCGGCTTGATTAAAAATGGCAATTGGTCGTGATGGGTTTGTACCCATTGTTTTGGAATTTCCAGTGATATGGTGTGTCGTTCTCCCACAATCCATTTGGTTTGTGAAAATGAGTTTAAAATAGAGGTAAAGAAGAGGCACAAAGTGAAGATTACTATTTTAGTCATATGGCAATTAGGTTAACAGCGCTAATTGACTGTAATACATCCGAACCATACCAGGAAGCCATTTCTGAATGGTACAACATATTTCCCTCAGACTGGATAGCCGCTGTTTCTTTATTTAGGTTTTGCGCCTTTGCTACAGAAAATCCGCAAAAAAGGACGATGGAGAGCGTTTTAAATTTCATTAAATGAGTTGATTTTAATCAATTTAATGGTTTTAGGGCAAAAAGAAAAATTATTTATGCATTCTTTTCAGGCTGATTGATTTCAGGATATTTCAGGTTTCACTACTGTGTAAAGTTGAACGAAAGCTATGTTTAGCAACGATAAGATGTAATGATTGTGGTTGTAATTGTGCTGTATCTTTGAAGAACCGTTATCTTTGTAGCGATGACTAGTCAAAGGTGCGTTTTTTTTAAGCAGCAGTTAGTCAGGTTTTTATTGACCTGTTCTATAGTGCTGTCGCTTTTTTTTACCTCAGGACTTATCAGGTTATCCTCTCTTCCGTTACAAAAGTACCAGACGGAGTTGCGATGGTCAGAGCAGCATAAAATTTCATCACATCATACCTGGAGTTACTTCAATCTTTCAAGGGTAAGTCCGGCAAATGGTATTTTATTCAGAACTCAGTTTGAGTGCCAGGCAATACTGATATATGCCTGTTTACAGATGGTAAAACTGAACCAATTGAAGAAAGAACAAAAAGTGATAAAGCCTAAATTACTTGTTAACTATGATTTTTTGGCTTTTGTTAATCTTCAAAAAAGTCCTTCGATCAGATTCAACTTTTGCCTGCCTCAGGCATATTCTATGAGTTAATCAACGCTACTGAGCATAGTAGCTATTTCTAAATTTTAATGATTGACATGCGAAGTTTAAAGAAAGCTTTTAAGCTTGTATGCTGGACTTTGCTTATTATTTTGGCTTCGTTTGGCATAGGCTTAAGCGGTGGTGTCGCTATACCTTCAGTTAGAAGAAAAGAAGATACTCCTTTCACCATTGAGATGGTTGAATTCGAAAAAGAGACCTCTGAACTTAATTCTGAAGAGGAGGATAAAACATAGAAATGGAATAAATATTAGATAGGAACTGGCATTAATCTAAATATGCCAGTTCCTTATTTGTTGAAGTTATGGTAATATGCTGAAGGATTGGTAACTGGTAGTGTAAATAAGTCCCTGGAATTTTTGTGTAAAAATCTCTATCTTTTTTATAATCAGTCAGTTTTATTTATTTTTGTAAAATAAATAATACAATGAGCTAATAAATATTTAATATTAGCTGATAAAGCAACCAACTAAACCAATAACAAACTAATGACCTCTTACGAGAACCTTTCCGACAGTACTCTGGTAGAGCGACTCCATTTAGGAGATCACAGGGCTTTTGGGGAGATCTATGAGCGGTTTTTTGGATTATTATACAAGCATGCCTACAATCGTTTTCGGGACGAGGAGCAGGCAAAAGATGTAGTTCATGAGCTATTTGAAGATTTATGGCTGAAAAGAGAAGTCATTATTATTGAACGCAATCTTTCCAACTACCTTTATACCGCTACCAGAAATAAAATCTTAAAAATCATTGCACATCAAAATGTGGTGACCGCTTATGCCGCAAAACAAGTGATCCTGATTAAGCCTGACGAGGGACTTACAGATCACCGGGTAAGGGAACGCCAGTTGGCTGAAATCATTGAAAAAGAAATTCAGTTGCTACCTCCAAAGATGAGGGCTGCTTTTGAGCTTAGTAGAAAACACAATTATACCTATAAGGAGATCGCGGAAAAATTAGACATTACTGAGCAGTCTGTACGTAGTCATGTTAAAAATGCACTCAAAATTTTGAGAATTAAATTCGGCTTATTGATGCTTGCTACTGCTTTATTTTGTTTATTTTCATTTTTCTGATAAATATTTAAAATAATTTACCCCCATACCCCCCTAGGTAAAGGTCTATAGTTTAATACGCTTAGAATAGCTTTTTTAAATTTATGCCGGAAAAGATCGACCTCACAGACTTACTTCAGAAATACCATCATGGTACATGTAATGCAGAAGAACTTGCATTGCTGGAAAGTTGGTATAACCAAAGCACTCCCTGTGATCAGCCGATTCCAGAAGAACAACTATTGCTAACCAAAAATAGTGTTTGGCAAGATTTAAAATCCAGCCTTAATTTTAATAGAGAGCGCATTCGTCTATGGACGAGTATCTCTGCTGCGGCAATGTTATTGATTAGTCTTTCTGTTGGTATTTTGTTTTATTTTAAAGAGGAGGATACTAAGTCTACAAATGAGCAGCCTGGCAAATTTGCGAAAAATGACATCAGCCCCGGTGGAAATAAAGCTTATTTAACCCTTGCAGATGGTAAAAAGATAGTTTTAACTGATGCTGGACTGGGAACTTTGGCTGAAGAATCTGGAATTGAAATTAGTAAAAATGCCGAAGGGCAAATTGTTTATAAAATAGCTGATCAGAAAGGTAAGGCCTCTACTTTAACAGCTGTAAATACTATTGAAACTCCGAAAGGTGGACAGTATCAGGTTTTCTTGCCGGATGGAACAAAAGTATGGTTGAATGCCGCATCAAAATTGACTTATCCTGTTTCATTTGTGAATAGAGAAAGAACGGTGGAACTCATTGGGGAAGCTTATTTCGAAGTTGCTAAAGATGCTGCTCATCCATTTAAAGTAAAGAGTATTGGACAAGAGATAGAAGTTTTAGGAACGCACTTTAATGTGAATGCTTATCCAGATGAAACTGCGGTGCGTACTAGTCTGATGGAAGGATCTGTCAAGGTTTCTTCAGGTTCAGGAAATGGAACGCTGCTTAAACCGGGACAGCAAAGTACGCTGATTGGCAAGTCGATTCAGGTTGAAGAGGTCAATCTTGAAGAGGTACTGGATTGGAAAAATGGGAACTTTATCTTTAATGATGAAGATCTTAAAAGTATTTTAAGAAAGGTATCCCGATGGTATGACGTAGAAATTGTGTATGAAATTGATCCTTCAGGACTTTCCCTGCTTGGAAAAGTTTCCCGTACAAAAAACGTCTCTGCTATATTGGATGCGATCGAACAAACAGAACAAGTACACTTTAAAATCGAAGGAAGGAGGATCATTGTGATGAAATAATGCTACTTAACATCATAGGGATCTTGAAAAAAGAGCCGTTGTGCTACCAACACAAACGGCTCAGATAATTAATTATCACTTGTTCGGGAAACCCATTTTACTGCGACTAAACAACTCAATCAATTAAACCCAAACAATCAAATATATGGTTTTTTACCGTCTTTTTAGGGGTAGGCCTTTGGCGTATATACCTATTCAATTCATAAGAGTTATGAAGCTGATAATTATTTTAATGTCTATTGGTATTCTTCATGTAAGTGCCAGTGGATATGCTCAGAGAATTACTTTATCTGAGAAAAATGCCTCTCTCGAGAAAATTATTAATAAAATTAGAACGCAGTCAGGCTACGACTTTCTGGGTAACACCAAGTTAATTCGTAGCGCAAAACCGATTAGCATCAATGTTAAAGGTTCTACTATTGAAGAAGTCCTGCAGATTTGTTTTGCAGGGCAAGACCTAACTTATGCGTTGAACAGCAACATTGTTGTGATCAGAAAAAAAGCTGAAACTACAAGTTTATCCGGTTTTACAGTCGCTGTTGCGGCAATTGACGTACGTGGACGTGTTATTGATGAAACCGGACTTCCTCTTGGTGGCGCTTCGGTAAAATTAAAATCCGGTGCTAAAGCAGTAGGGACGGATGCAGCAGGAAATTTTGTGCTTAAAGGCGTAGAAAGAGGTGCCATTTTAGTGGTTTCTTATTTAGGTTACCTTCCAAAAGAAGTTAAAGCAACAGAAAATCTGGGAGATATCAGACTGGATCAGGACGCCAAAGTACTTGGTGATGTGCTTATTAATGTCGCTTATGGAACTTCAAAGAAATCTGCATATACAGGCGCTGTAGCTACTGTAGATGCTAAAGAATTAGAAAAGAAACCAGTAACTAATTTGCTATCTGCACTAGCAGGAGCCGCACCAGGTGTTCAGGTGAACGCTGGAAGCGGACAGCCGGGTTCAGGGCCAGATATTCGTATCCGTGGTTTTGGTTCCATCAATAGTTCGAATAGCCCATTGTACATTGTAGATGGAATCCAGTATGATGGAAATATTGGAAACCTAAATGCGGATGATATTGAAAATATCAGCATCCTGAAAGATGCGGCGTCCTCGGCTTTATATGGTTCAAGTGCTGCAAATGGGGTGATTTTGATTACCACTAAAAAAGGTAGGGCGAATAAAGAACAACTGACTGTTAGAGCATTGCAAGGATTTACCTCACGAGGTGTTCCTGAATATGATAGGGTTAATGCTTATGAGTATTATCCACTTGCATGGCAAGCTTTTAGAAATAGCTTGGTGTATCCAGTGAGTGCTACCGCGGTACCTATGCCAATAGATGCAGCTAATACCTTGGCGAGTAATGAGATCAAAAACTTGTTGATGAACAATCCATTTAATGTAGCTGATAACTCAATTGTAGGGACAAATGGTTTGTTAAATCCGAACGCACAATTGAAATATGCGGATGATCTGGACTGGTTAGAAGGTTTGAAAAGAACCGGATCAAGATCAGATTACAGTATGGCAGTTAGTGGTGGTTCAGAAAAATCTGATTATTATGTTTCTTTGGGCTACCTAAATGAAAAAGGTTATATTATCCGTTCTGATTATAACAGATTTAATGGAAGGATTAATGTGAATTCTAAACCGCTTAGCTGGTTAAAAACAGGGATGAATATTTCTGGTAACATTACTAAATCTAATCAGGCTGATGCTGATGGAAGTGCAAGTTTTGTAAATCCGTTTAATTTCTCCAGAGGTATGGGACCAATTTACCCTGTGTATGCACATGATCCGGTAAGCGGAGATTACTTGCGTGATTCAAAAGGAGATAAAATCTATGATACTGGAGGTCTACAAGGTGTTTTAGGGATCCCTAACAGACCTTCTGGCGCAAGTCCAGGTCGTCATATCCTTGAGGAGACCTTGTTAAATCAGACACAGATCAAGAGAAATGTATTGGGTGCAAGAACTTATGCCGAAGTTACCTTTTTAAAGGATTTTAAGTTTACTACCAATCTAGGTGTGGATGTTACCAATTATTTTTTTAACGATTATCAGAATAAAATCGTTGGTGATGGTGCGCCAAATGGTAGGGCTAGAAATACGTCGACCACTACGACCTCTTATACACTTGAGCAATTGTTAAACTATAACAAAAAGGTAGATAGACATACTTTTGGTGTTTTATTGGGACATAACAATTACGATTATGATTATAAATATTTAACTGGTGCGAGAACTGGTCAGATTTTGGATGGAAATGTGGAGTTGGGGAATTTTGCGACTACAACTGATTTGGATTCCTACATTGACGATTATAAAAAAGAAGCTTATTTCGCAAGGATGAATTATGATTTTGACTCGAAATATTTCTTTTCAGCTTCCTTCCGTACAGACGCCTCTTCTAAATGGAACGATGGAACCCGATGGGGTAAATTCTATGCCATAGGTGGAGCATGGGTTGCCAGTCAGGAGGATTTTATGAAAAATATAGAATGGATTAATTATTTAAAAGTTAGAAGTTCTTATGGATCATTAGGTAATGATGGTTTAAGTTCGTTATATCCATCAAGAAGTTTTTATGCCTTAGGTTATAACAATGGTCCTGAACCAGGTGTGCTATTTGCTAACCTTGCAGATCCAGTTTTGACTTGGGAAACTAATACTCAGATAGATCTGGCAGTCGAATTCGGTTTATTTAATAATAGACTACGTGGTACATTTGAGTTGTTTGACAGACGTTCAACCGACTTATTGTTTAAAGTGCCATTGTCACTATCGAGTGGTATTGGAATTGAAGATGGGGATCCTTTCGGTAGCAGTATTTCCAGAAATCTTGGAAACATGAGTAATAAAGGTATTGAGATTCAGATTGGTGGAGATATTGTGAAAACTACCGATTTTAATTGGGATCTTAACGTAAACTGGACCTTGGTGCGTAATAAAATCACAAAGATGCCAGAAGTACAGCCTACTATTATCGATGGAACAAAACAATTGGCTGTTGGTGTTTCTCGTTATGAATACTGGTTACGTCAATTTGCAGGTGTAGATCCAAAGGATGGTGCATCATTATATCAAATGAACACTACTGCTAATCACTTACCAGCAGACCTCAGAACAATTGATGGACAGACTTATACCATCAATGCTAATAATGCACTTTTTGCCTATTCTGGAAATGCAATTCCTAGGTTTGACGGAAGCTTCACCAATACATTCAGGTATAAACAACTGACACTTTCTGTACAGATGAATTATGGAGTAGGTGGAAAATCATACGATTCTAACTACCAGAGCTTAATGTCTTACAGTTCTTATGGATCGGCACTACATGTGGATGCATTGAAGAGCTGGAAGGAAATTGGTGATCCTTCGGGAATTCCAAGACTTGATGTGGGTAGATCTACGATGAACAATGCCACTTCATCACGTTTCCTTATAGATGCTTCTTACCTTGATCTTCGTTCAGTAAACCTGAGTTATGCTGTGCCTCAAATGTGGGTAAAAGCTACTGGTTTGAACAAACTTAATGTTTTTGCAACAGGTGAGAATCTTGCCTTGTTCTCTAAACGTAAAGGATTAGACCCAAGACAGAACTTTAGTGGTGTGAATTCAAATGCTTATACTCCATCTAGAATTGTGAGTTTAGGATTAAGTGCAACATTTTAAATTAGACAATTATGAAAAATCTACACAAAATATATTTGCCATTGGTAGTACTCGTTTTGTCAGTGAGTGCGTGTAAAAAAGAATACCTGGATGTTGAGCCTACTAATCTTGTAGCTGTTGATGCAGTTTTCACGACAACAGCAAATGCCATGACTGCCTTGAACGGAATCCATAGGTCTCTGTATGTTCAATATGCCAGACAGGAAGAAGGTGGACAGGGTGCTGTGAACCTGAATATTGATTATATGGGTAACGATCTGATCAATTCTGTAAGTACGACTGCATTTGGTGTTCATAAATGGGTGACTCATAGAAGTGCAACAAATGGTAATAATAGTTTTCTCTATACCTTTTATTATAGGATTATTGAGAATGCAAATATGATCATTGACAAGATTGATGCAGCTGAAGGAACTGATGCTGATAAAAAGCAGATCAAAGGTCAGGCTTATGCCTACCGTGCCTGGGCTCATTTCGCCCTGGTTCAGGTTTATGCAAAACGTTACGACAAAGGTGCTTCAAATACACAAGCGGGTATTCCAATCAAAATCACTTCTGTTTTGGATAATGATACCCCAAGATCTTCTGTTGAGCAAGTGTATGCTCAAATTAATAAGGATCTTGATGAGGCTATTGTTTTATTGAATGGTGCAACTCCAAGAAAGAACATCTCACACCTTAACCTAAATGTAGCAAAAGGACTAAAAGCCAGGGTTGCATTAGCACAAGGACTGTGGACTGTTGCAGCTCAAAATGCTGTGGAAGCGAGAACTGGATTAGCGCTGATGCCGGCTGCCGATTACCTGAAAGGTTTTAACAGTGTAACTAACCCGGAATGGATGTGGGGAAGTATGCAGCAAGAAGATCAGACTACTTATTTCTATTCTTTCTTTGCTTATATGGGTACTTACTCTTCCACTGCAAACAGATCTAATCCTAAACGCATTAATTCTGCCTTGTATGATAAAATTGCGGCAACTGATATCCGTAAAAGTGTTTGGGATCCAACAGGAACCAATACAGCTTTCCCGATCCCTACGGGTGGAATCAGATCTAAGCATATGCAAAGGAAATTCACGAATGCAGGTGCAAGTAGTATTGGAGATGTGGTGAACATGAGGGTTGCAGAAATGTATTTGATTGAAGCAGAAGCTAAAGCTCATTTAGCAGTGGAAGGTAATGCGGCTGAAAATGTGAATGCACAGAACGCCTTGTTTACGCTTGCTAAAAATCGTAATGCGTCTTATGTACTATCAACTAACACAGGTGCTGCGCTTTTAGAAGAGATTCTTGTTCAGAGAAGAGTGGAACTTTGGGGAGAAGGATTTGGTTTCTTTGACCTGAAACGTCTGAATTTGCCTGTAGATAGAACAGGTGGAAATGCAACACTTGCAATTTCTGGAGTGCTTACTGTTCCAGCAGGTGGAATTGAATGGCAATGGGCAATCCCTCAAGCGGAAATCGATGCAAATAGGGGTATTGGTCCAGGCGGACAAAATCCATAGTTAACCTTATATATTTTATAAAAGGCTGCCCCTCCGAAAAGAGAAGGCAGCCTTTTTTGTTTGAATATCCGGGCCAGAGATGAGGCGAAAAAGATCAGATCAGGGTCATAACTCAGGCAAATCAACTGCTTTTACCCAATGATTCTTGTTATTTTAGTCTTTTTCAATTGCATCATTATTACTTTTTAAAGTATCTTTGCAGCACTTTATGAATATGATCTCTTTCTTCGAAACCCCATCTGCCAAGATTTATGTCTTGCAAGTAAACCGAAGCCTTACACCAGCTGATATTTCAAAATTAAGTTGGCTGTTTGGAGGCGCAAAAGTTAAAACCGAAACTTCCTTAAGTGGTTTCTTTGTAGGCCCAAGGGCAGCAATGGTGACCCCATGGAGCACGAATGCGGTAGAGATAACCCAAAATATGGACCTTCATGGTATAGTTCGTATCGAGGAGTTTGAAACGGTAACTGCTGACGCTTCGGATTTTGATCACATGTTGTTTCAAAAATATGAAGGACTAGGTCAGGATGTATTTACAACTAATGTTCAGCCAGAATCTATTCTGGAAATCTCTGACATTGCTGCTTATAACAAGCAGGAAGGATTGTCATTGAGCGACGAAGAAGTAAATTACCTAAACCAGTTAGCTGAAAACCTTGGTCGTAAGTTAACCGATTCAGAAGTATTCGGTTTCTCTCAGGTAAACTCTGAACACTGTCGCCATAAAATCTTCAACGGAAGATTCGTAATCGACGGCGAAGAAAAACCTTATTCTCTATTTAAAATGATCCGCCATACTTCAGAAGCACACCCTAACGGTATTGTTTCTGCGTATAAAGATAACGTTGCCTTCGTAAAAGGTCCGGTAGTACAGCAGTTTGCTCCAAAAAGAGCAGATGTGCCTGATTATTACCAGGTAAAAGATTTTGAATCCGTAATTTCAATCAAAGCGGAAACACATAACTTCCCAACTACAGTAGAGCCGTTTAACGGTGCTGCAACTGGTGCAGGTGGAGAAATCAGAGACAGACTGGCAGGTGGACAAGGTTCATTGCCTCTTGCAGGTACTGCAGTATATATGACTGCTTTGTCGAGATTAGAAGAAAATCGTCCTTGGGAAGCTGGTGTTGAAGAAAGAAAATGGTTGTACCAAACGCCAATGGATATCTTAATCAAAGCTTCTAACGGTGCTTCAGATTTTGGTAACAAATTCGGTCAGCCACTAATTACTGGTTCTGTGCTTACTTTTGAGCATGAAGAAGAAGGTAGAAGATTAGGTTTTGATAAAGTGATCATGCTTGCAGGTGGCGTAGGCTACGGTAAAGCAGATCAGGCCTTAAAACATAAACCAAGTACAGGTGATAAAATTGTCATCTTAGGTGGTGAAAATTACCGTATTGGTATGGGTGGAGCTGCGGTTTCTTCTGCAGATACTGGCGCATTAGGTTCTAGCATCGAGCTGAATGCCATTCAACGTTCTAATCCGGAAATGCAGAAAAGAGCAGCTAATACCGTTCGTGGTATGGTAGAAAGTGATATTAACCCTATCGTTTCTATTCATGATCATGGGGCTGGTGGTCACTTAAACTGCCTTTCTGAATTGGTTGAAGAAACAGGTGGATTGATCGACCTGGATAAACTTCCAGTTGGAGATCCTACGCTTTCTGCGAAAGAAATCATCGGAAACGAATCTCAGGAACGTATGGGATTAGTGATCGGAGCAGATAGCATCGATACTTTACATAAAATTGCAGAACGTGAGCGTAGCCCAATGTATACCGTTGGTGAAGTGACCGGTGATCATCGTTTTACTTTCGCTTCTAAAACTACTGGCTTAAAACCAATGGATCTGGAATTGAAAGACATGTTTGGCAGCTCGCCAAAGGTGGTGATGGAAGATACTACGATCGACAGGAAATACGAGCCTGTTACTTATGATATTAATAAATTAGATACCTACCTTGAGCAGGTATTACAATTGGAAGCTGTAGCATCTAAAGACTGGTTGACGAATAAAGTTGACCGTTGTGTAGGTGGTAAAGTAGCCAAACAACAATGTGCTGGTCCATTACAATTGCCATTAAACAACTGTGGTGTAATGGCATTGGATTATCAGGGAAAAGATGGTATCGCGACTTCAATAGGTCATGCACCAATCTCAGCTTTGATTGATCCTGCTGCAGGTAGCCGTAACGCTATTGCTGAATCTCTTTCCAACATCGTTTGGGCACCATTAAAAGACGGATTAGATAGCGTTTCGCTTTCTGCCAACTGGATGTGGGCTTGTAAAAACGAAGGTGAAGATGCCCGTTTATATGAAGCGGTTAAAGCATGTTCGGAATTTGCCATTGAATTAGGAGTAAACATTCCTACAGGTAAGGATTCCTTATCGATGAAACAGAAATATCCTGATGGAGAAGTAATCGCTCCAGGTACAGTGATCATTTCTGCAGGTGGTCATTGTGATGACATTACCGCAGTTGTAGAGCCTGTTCTTCAGAAAAATGGTGGTTCTATCTATTACATTAACTTATCAAATGATACTTATAAATTAGGTGGATCTTCTTTTGCACAGATCATGAACAAAATTGGTCATGAAACTCCTGATGTAACCGATGCTGCTCAATTTAAAAACTCATTCAATACGATTCAACAATTGATCAAAACTGGTAAAATCCAGGCAGGTCATGACATCGCTAGCGGTGGTTTAATCACTACGCTATTGGAGCTTTGCTTTGCAGACAGAGACCTTGGGGCTGCCATCGATCTTTCTGAATTGAGCAATGATGACTTGATTAAAGTGTTGTTCGCAGAGAATATTGGTATCGTATTCCAGGCTGATGCTTCTGTAGAAGGATTATTAGTAGAAGCTGGTGTTGCTTACCATAAAATTGGTATCGTGAAATCTGAGCCAACATTAACGGTGAAGAACGCAACAAGCAGCCATAGCTTTGATATTGATCATTTACGTGATGTATGGTTCAAAACTTCTTACCTATTGGATCAAAAACAAGCAGGTGCTGTGAAAGCGAAAGAACGTTTTGATAACTACAAAAACCACGTCTTAAACTATACTTTCCCATTACAGTTTGATGGTAAAAAACCTTCTTTTGATGCTTCTAAACCAAGACCAAAAGCAGCGGTATTGAGAGAAAAAGGTAGTAACTCTGAGCGTGAATTGGCGAATGCCATGTACCTTGCAGGTTTCGATGTGAAGGATGTACACATGACAGATTTAATATCTGGTCGTGAGACTTTAGAAGATATCCAGTTTATCGGTGCTGTTGGAGGTTTCTCTAACTCAGACGTGTTGGGTTCTGCGAAAGGTTGGGCTGGTGCATTCTTATACAATGAGAAAGCAAGAGTAGCTTTAGAAAACTTCTTCAAACGTGAGGATACGCTTTCAGTAGGTATCTGTAACGGGTGTCAGCTATTTGTGGAATTAGGATTGATCAATAAAGATCATGAAGAAAAACCCAAAATGCTGCACAATGATTCTCAGAAACATGAGAGTATCTTTACCTCATTGACGATCCAGGAAAATCACTCTGTGATGTTATCCAGCCTTGCCGGAAGTACATTAGGAGTATGGGTTTCACATGGTGAAGGTAAATTCCAGTTGCCATATGCAGAAGATCAGTATGGTATCGTAGCTAAATATGCTTACGAAAGCTATCCTGCTAATCCAAACGGTTCTGATTACAATACTGCAATGATGTGTGATCAATCAGGAAGACACTTAGTAATGATGCCACATATTGAACGTTCATTGTTCCAATGGCATTGGGCTAACTATCCAAAAGGACGTAAAGACGAAGTATCTCCATGGATGGAAGCTTTTGTAAACGCCAGACAATGGTTAGAAAGCAAATCTAAATAATATAAAATTAATCGCCTCCTGAATCAAATTGGGAGGCGATTTTTCGTTTATAAGGAACCAGATTCCTACTTTAGCAATGCTTAAAATCATTGTTATGAAGAATGTCTTGCTAGCCAGCACCTCTACCTTATTTGGAGAAGAATACCTTGCTTACCTGTTGCCGGAGCTTTCTGGTTTCTTTAACGGAGTTTCCGAAATTGTATTTATTCCTTTCGCCCGTCCCGGAGGCATCAGTCATGATGATTATACCGAAAAGGTAAGGGAAACGTTTGCAACAATAGGGATTAAGGTACGCGGATTGCATACTTTTTCTGAGCCTGAAGCCGCCATTGCGAAAGCAGAAGGCTTTTTTACCGGTGGTGGAAATACCTTTTTACTGGTTCAACAACTCCATGACTTAAACCTGATGGAGGTATTGAAGCAGAGAGTAGAAAGCGGGATTCCTTATTTAGGAACCAGTGCAGGCAGTAATATCGGCGGGGTTAATATGAAGAACACCAATGATATGCCGATTGTGTATCCTTCTGATTTTACCACAATGGGCTTAGTTCCCTTTAACCTTAACGCCCATTATCTGGATCCTGATCCAGAAAGTACACATAACGGAGAGACTCGCGAAACCAGGATCAAAGAATTTCATGTATTTAACGATACCCCTGTAGTTGGACTGAGAGAAGGTAGCTGGGTACGCGTAAATGGTTCGGTTGTGACTACGGAAGGCAGTAAGAATTCCAGGATCTTTCTTGCCAATACGGTACCTTACGAATTGAAACCAGGATCAGTATTGAAATTCTGATAACGGAAGGTGATGAAAAAAATAAACACTTATACTTTTTATCCGCTCGGTGATTCAGCTATTGTGATTCAGTTTCCTGATCAGATTAGCGAAGCCATTCATCAACAGCTGAGGGCAGTAACGGCTTATCTTGATGAAAATTCATTCGAGGGATTCATCGAGTATACCCCTGCTTTTACTTCAGTAACGATCTATTATCAGCCCTGGATTATACGCTATGAAGAGATACAGGGCTTATTAGAGGAGATGATGAAGGAGTTGATGGAGGATTCAGCGCCTCGCACTGCAACATTGATCGAAATTCCGGTGGTTTATGGGGGAGATTTTGGCCCTGACCTGGAATTTGTTGCAGCCCATAACCATTTGAGCGTTGAAAAAGTTATTGCCATCCATACGGCTGCCGAGTATTTGGTTTATATGATTGGATTTGCACCAGGTTTTCCTTACCTGGGTGGGATGAATGAAAAAATTGCTGCGCCTAGAAAAGCACAACCCAGGGCAAAAGTTGCTGCAGGAGCGGTAGGGATTGCAGGACAGCAAACGGGGATTTATCCTATAGAAACACCTGGTGGCTGGCAGATTATCGGCCAAACGCCGCTGTCATTATTCGACCTGAACCGCAAAGAGCCGGCTTTACTAAAAGCAGGAGATCGATTGAAGTTTGTGGCTATTTCTGAAAAAGAGTTTATACAAATAAGGAGGAATGATGGGGATTAAGGTTATTAAAGCAGGAATGCTAACTACTGTTCAAGACCTTGGCAGAACGGGATACCGTAAAGATGGACTTACTGTAAGCGGTGCAATGGATGAGGATGCGTTAAGATTAGGCAATTTATTGCTGGGGAATGCAGCAGGAGAAGCCGGTTTGGAATGTACTTTAACAGGTCCGGAGATACTTTTTGAAAGTGATGCACTCATTGCGATTACCGGTGCTGATTTGTCGGCGAAAATAGATGGACTTCCTGCTGAGCTATGGCGTCCGTTGTTGCTGACTAAGGGTTCGGTCCTTACTTTCGGACAAGCCATTGCCGGTTGTCGTACGTATTTAAGTGTTCAAGGTGGTTTTGACCTAAGTCCGGTATTGGGAAGCCTTTCCACTTATCTGCCTGCAGGTTTTGGTGGTTTCGAAGGACGAGCCTTAAAAAAGGGCGATCGGATTGCTTTTAAGTTGGAAGTTCCGCATTTACCGGTAGCTATGAACTGGACCTTAAGTAAGGATCTATATACGCCAACCGATAAAAATATCATCCGTGTAATGAAAGGACCTGAGTTTGAATTGTTCGGAGAAAAAAGCCTTGCCGATTTATTTATTAGTCCATTCAGCATCAGTAAAGCTGCCGATCGGATGGGCTACCGACTGGAAGGTCCAGTATTGCAATTGAAAACAGCTAAAGAAATGCTTTCTTCAGCTGTTACTTTTGGAACGGTACAAGTGACCTCAGAAGGAAGTCCGATTGTTTTAATGGCTGATCATCAAACCACAGGTGGGTATCCAAGGATCTTACAGGTACTGCGTACAGATCTTGGGAAATTGGCACAACTCCATTCCGGAGCGCAGATCCAGTTTGAACTCCTTAGCTTGAAGCAGGCACAGACGCTTTTAATTGCCAGGGAGCAGGAAATTAATCAACTTAAACAGAGTTTAACTTTTAAATATATTTCATCATGATTAAATCCCTTACTGTAGACCTGAATTGCGATATGGGGGAAGGTTTTGGCGCATTTGACATCGGTAATGATGCTGCAATTATGCCTTTTGTTTCTTCCGTTAATATTGCTTGTGGTTTTCATGCAGGAGATCCTGCAGTGATGAAAAAGACGGTCAGGTTAGCGATCAGTCATGGTGTAGCCATCGGGGCACATCCTGGATTGCCGGATTTGCAAGGTTTTGGAAGAAGAACAATGGCGATTTCGCCAGAGGAAGCTTACGATATGGTCATTTATCAGGTAGGTGCCCTTGCTGCTTTCCTTAAAGCGGAAGGTGGAAAGATGCAACATGTGAAACCTCATGGAGCATTATACAATATGGCAGCCACCGATAAAACGTTGGCAGAGGCTATTGCACTGGCCATTTATAAGATCGATCCAGCTTTGATTTTGTATGGTTTATCGGGTTCTGAATTGACCCTTGCTGGTGAGAAAATAGGTTTATCGGTAGCCAATGAGGTCTTTGCCGACCGGACTTACCAAGAAAATGGAACGCTTACGCCTAGAAAAGAACCGAATGCTTTGATCACAGATCCAATATCTGCAGTTGCCCAGGTGATACAGATGATTACAGCGGGGACGGTGCTATCCACGCAGGGAACACTGTTGAAGATTGAGGCAGATACAGTTTGTATCCATGGAGATGGGAAAACTGCGGTCGCCTTTGCCGAACAACTTCATACGGCATTGAAAAGTGCAGGAATGCAACTTGGTTTACCAGATTTATCAAACCCTAACGTATCGACCCAATGAAAGTCATAAAAAACCGAAGTGTCCTGATTGGGGCTGCCTTCTTAATGGCAACTTCTGCCGTTGGACCGGGTTTCTTAACCCAGACTACCTTTTTTACACAGTCTCTGGGCGCAAGTTTTGGCTTTGTGATCCTGACTTCTATCATCATAGATATTGGCGTACAACTCAATATATGGCGGGTAATTGCTGTATCTGGGAAAAGAGCGCAGGATATTGCAAATATGCTCTTGCCTGGATTGGGAGGTTTTATCTCTTTTCTGATTGTTCTTGGCGGATTGGCCTTTAATATTGGAAATATAGCGGGGGCAGGCCTGGGACTTCAAGCGTTATTAGGGATTTCTGTGATCAATGGATCGATCATTTCTGCCGCCTTGGCCATAGCTATTTTTTTAGTCAGAGAAGCAGGGAAGGCGATGGATCGCTTTGCACAGGTAATGGGTTTTGTGATGATTATAGTGATCATTTACATTGCAATTACCTCGGCGCCTCCAATTGGAGAAGCCGCATTACGTACGATTGTACCCTTAAAAATAGATTTTATAAGCATTGTAACCCTGGTTGGTGGTACTGTAGGTGGCTATATTACATTTGCTGGCGGCCACCGTTTACTGGATGCAGGAATTAAAGGAAAAGAGTCACTGCCTTCCGTAAATACGAGTGCAGTAATGGGGATTTCGGTAGCTTCATTGGTCCGCGTATTTTTGTTTTTAGCCTCTTTGGGTGTAATCAGCCAGGGATTGGCCATTAATGCAGCGAATCCAACAGCTTCCGTGTTTCAATTGGCGGCAGGTGATATTGGTTACCGCTTGTTCGGATTGGTGATGTTCTCTGCTGCGGTCACATCTGTGATTGGTTCCGCCTATACTTCGGTGTCATTCATCAAATCTTTTAGCGTTAAAATCAAGGAAAAAGAACGATTGGTGATCATTGTCTTCATTTTGATTTCAACGATCATCTTTGTGCTGGTCGGAAAACCGGTGAAACTGTTGATTCTGGCTGGTGTACTGAACGGATTTATCTTGCCGGTTACCCTGGCTACAATTCTTTTCGCTGCGTATAAAAAGGAGATTGTTGGCGATTATAAGCATCCGATCTGGCTGAGTATTTTTGGCGGATTGGTTGTGCTGATTGTAGGGGTGATGAGTGTAAAAGTGTTGATTGATATGATTAGCGGGTAGCGGTTTCTTAAATAGAAGCCGCTGCCTGCAAGGCTCTTTGTATAAAGCTTTGTTGTTTCAATTTTTCTTCTGCCTCGCCGATCGCTTTTAGTAGGTTGTTTTCGGTATCGGTAACCTCTGTCAATATCTGTGTCATCAGCTGCCATACTGGTTGCATTTTAGCAATCAATTCTTCCCCTTTAGGAGTCAGCTGGATGAGTCTTTTGCGTTCATCTTTCTTATCTTTTTTAGATCGGATCAGCTTTTGTTTTTCCAGTTCTTTCAGTAAGCTGATGGTGGAAGGATGGGTATAACCGATTTCCGTGGCCAGTTCTACAACGCCAAGCGGTTGTTTATGGTGAAGCGTATAAATCACCGGAAACCATTTCGGTTCGAAATCAATTTCATAGGTTTTGTAGAGTAGGGCACCGTCTTTCCGGAGTTGTTCACTCAATCGCTGTAAGCGTGTAGAAAGGGCCAGGATACCAAGTTCGTCAATGACGTTCATTATAATTATAGGGCTAATTGATAAAATACAGAATCTCCACCCATCAATGGGAAGTGTGCTGGTAGTGCTGATTTTTCCATTTTCTGAAAGCCATTTCTCTCATAAAAACGAAGGGCAGCCTGTAGTACTGGAACTGTTCCAAGGTAAAGATGGTCAATTCCGTTGCTTTTACAATGAAGGATCAGGTTTTCCAATAAGCGTTGGGCGATGCCCAGCTCTTTTCCTCTGAAGGTTTTGTTGACAAACATCTTTCTAAGGGCAACAGAATTTTTATCGAATTTAATCATGGCAATGGTTCCCACTAGCTTGCCTTCCACTTTAGCACCCCAAAAGGCGCCACCGCTTTTGTAATAAACGTTATCAATATCTAATAAATCCGGTTGATCGCTTAAAGTAATGGCTACTTTAAATTCGATTTGCTGGATTGGTAATACCAAGTCAATTATTGCTGCTGCAGCTTCATTTTTTATTTGCGCTATTTGTACTTCCATCGGTTTATTTTTATTGTACGGTTCAAAACTACGTAGTTGACTACATATATCCAAATCGATTGTTATATTTTTACTTATCTTTGTCTCCTTGTCAAATTCTATGTCCTGTTTCGGTTACTGTAATGATTGTGGAGAGATTCACGAATTGCCATCTGCACTTGCTATTCCTCATTGTCATGCCCTTATGGCTGAGCTTTCCGCGTATAAAAGAATAGATTTTGATGTGCCATTGGTAGCTGCCGATCCCCGTTTGTCGACGGATATTTTATATTCAAAAATGAGGGGAAGAATGTTTGGGATTCTGGTTTGTGAAGATGGGAATGGAAAGGAAGTGATCCTTCGTGCCTTCTCTTCCCGCCACAATGGCGTTTGGAATGTAGCAGGCTGGGTACCACCCTTGGTAGATGAACATGCTTTTGTTGCTACCGTAGAACGAGGGAACCTGGATCTTCATCCCTTGACGGATTTGATTGATACTCTCCAAAAAGAGTCGAAAGAATGGTATTTGAAACTGGCAGAAAGAAGGTTGGTCTCCCATGGGATTTTGGCCAAACTAAATGCCTTGTATACCTTTCATAATTTTAAACAGGAAAAACGTAGCCTTGAACAGGCATTCCAATTGAAGAAAGGAATTCCTGTAGGAACCGGAGATTGCTGCGCACCAAAACTATTGAACTATGCGGCAATACATCATTTGAAACCTCTGAGTATTGCGGAGTTTTTCTGGGGAAAGGAAACTGCATCAGGTCATCGGATCGAAGGGGGATTTTATGATTCTTGTGAAGAGAAATGTCAGCCTATTTTAGGTTTTATGCTCTGTGGGAGTAAACAAGTTGTTACAGTCTAAACCAACTCTAGCTATAATTAACCTGTTGTTTTAGCGTTGTTATAAATTATGTTTAACTTTGAATGTAATAAATGGAGTCGGGAAACCGATAGAAATTTATATTGATCTTTTTATAATCAATGAAAAACAAACAACGCTCTTTTCTTCTCATTTCCGCAGTTATTGTATTATTTATTGGGTTTTTATTTCGAAATTCAGTAGTTCAAAGGGGGCAACAGTCTACCCTTGTTTCTAGTCTTAAAGAGCTAGAGGATAATAGTTTAAGGATTTCAAAATTAGATACCATTACCCTGAGTTTACAGACTGCTGAGAATAATTTCAGGATGTATACCACACTCTGGGATACCACTTATTTTAAGAAATATACCAGGGATATTAAGTTGATTTCCAGCTTGCTAAGAGAGCTGGAACAAGGAGATAGTAGTGATATCTCTAGTGCTATAGTTGGAGATTTACAGAGTAAGAGGGGGCAAATGACCATCTATGGGGAGCTTAAAAGACTCACAGACTCTTTAAATAACATCAATGTAGAGCTGGAATTGTTAAAGATTACCGGAAATAAGCCGAAGCTACAGGCTTACCCTAAAGTAATGCTGAAGAAGGTGACCAAGGTAGAGGAAGTCGTTGCAGCGCCTGCTGCACCTAAGCAAAAGTTATTTAAAAGGCTGAGAAATGCCATTGCAAATAAAGAAACGCGTAAAGATTCTACGAAAACGCTTAAAACAGAGGTGACTTATGAACAGAATGCTTCTGAAGTAGAGGCTTACAATAAAAAGCAATTGCAGCATATTGAAAGTTTCTATGCCCATCTTTTTGAGGACCTGAAGAATAACAGAAATGTCTTAACTAAAAAGGAAGAAACCATTCTGAAGCTAAATGAAAGTATATTCCAAAATATTAAACGCTTATTTCAGGAGTTTAGAAATAGAGAAAGTGTCAATGCTGAGCTGAAAAAAGCAATTTTAAAGAGTAGAGCAACGACCTCTTTGGATGCTATTGGAAGGTCCAGACAGATTAACTTTGGGATAAGTGTACTTTCTTACCTGGCCATCATTCTATTGATGTGGAAGCTTTACAGAGCCTATGATAAAACTTTAAGGGCCAATCAGCTGGCTGCAGAGCAGGTAGTGATCAAATCCAGATTCTTTACCAGTATAAGCCATGAAATGAGAACGCCATTAAACGCCATAATTGGGGTTTCAGAGCAATTAAAATCTACACCTTTAAATGAAGACCAGCAGCAGATGTCTAAGCTTCTGGACAATTCTTCTTCGATGTTATTATCAGCGGTGAATGAAGTGCTGGACTTTTCAAGATTGGAAACCGGAAAACTGGCTCTGGCCAAAACTCCTTTCCGTTATAAAAGGATTTTAGAGGATATTGCGGCTACCGCAAGGATATTGGCCGATCAAAAAGACCTGACTTTAGAGCTGGTCATGGGTGATTCGCCGGATTTATTGCTGGATGGCGATCCTTATCGCTTAAAGCAGATGGTCATGAACCTGATCGCAAATGCAATTAAATTCACTGATAAGGGCAAAGTGAGCATCAAGGTAAGTGTTAAAAAAGCAGATGAAAAACACATTACTCTGCTCATAAAAGTGAAAGATACCGGAATCGGTATTTCCGCAGAAAACCTTCCTTTGATTTTCAATGAGTTTTCACAAGTGATCAATTCTAACCGTAGTGATTGGCAAAAGGGCTCCGGACTTGGACTAGCCATTAGCAAGAAACTTGTGGAGATGCATAAAGGTAAGATCTCTGTAGAAAGTACGCTGGGTAAAGGCTCTACTTTTGCATTGGAAATCCCTTATGTCATTGCCGAAAAGGATAGTGAAGAACTGGATGTACAAAAGGCTACAGTGATTAATAGCGATCGCTTTAAAAATCTCCATTTGCTGGTGGTTGATGATTCTGAAATGAACTTATTGGTGATTAAAATGATCTTTAAGAAAATAGGGATCAGTTTTGATACGGCTAGTAATGGGCAAGAGGCACTGAGCTTCCTGGAAGCTAAAAGGTATGATATGGTACTCACCGATATTCAGATGCCTGAAATGGATGGGATTGAGCTCACTAAGAGAATTCGTGCGCTGGGTGACCAGCAAAAATCTCATTTACCAATCATTGCCATCACCGGACAAATTAGCAGTGAATCGCATGAGAGGTATCTTTCTGCGGGCTTAAATGATTATATCATAAAACCTTTTACCGAGTCTGAACTGATGGAGAAAATCCTGGATTACCTTAAATAATCCGGAAATCGCTTTTCGGGCCTTCTGAATTGTAAATTACGCAATCGTTTGCAATGCTTAATGCAAACGATTGTGTAATTCTTTCTACTTTTTTATAGATTGTTTTTGGTTAATATTTCCTTACAATTGTGTAAGGACAAGCCTGGATATTGCGCGGTCCTTTACCTTAAACAAACCAAATATTTTTATGAAAATTAAATATCAGGCGCGCTTTTTACTCGCGGTGTTATTGATGGCTACCTCACCGGTACTGGCCCAGTTTAACATTGTTCCTCTCCCACAAAAGATAGTGGAAACCGGGGCTTCATTTCTAATTAAACCACAAACAAAGATTTTTTATACAAAAGGACTGAAAAAACAGGCTGAATTGCTGGTTGCTGCACTATCGCCAGCTACCGGATACGATTTTGTGCTGCTGGAATCTGCTAGTCCGCAAAATGGCATTGCACTGAGTACGGGAGATTCCGGATCAACGAATAAAGAAAGCTATAAATTAAGCGTAAATAAAGACAGGATTAGCATTAAGGGTAATACCAGTGCAGGTGTGTTTTATGGCATCCAAACCTTGCTTCAAATGTTACCTCCTCAGGTTTATCATAAGGAACGCCAGAAAGGCTTGAAATGGGAGATTAAAGGGGCGGAGATTACAGACGCACCCTTGTATCCATGGAGAGGAATGATGTTGGATGTGGCCCGTTATTTCTTCTCAAAAGAATATGTATTGAGGTTCATTGATATGATGGCCATGTACAAAATGAATGCATTACATTTTCACCTGACGGATGATTCTGGTTGGAGAATAGAGATTAAAAAATATCCGAAACTAACTTCGGTTGGTGGATTTAACGGCGTTGGACCAGATAGAAAAGGTGGGTATTATACCCAGGAAGATCTTAAGGAGATCGTTGCTTATGGGATAACAAGGAATGTTGATGTTATTCCTGAGTTGGAATTACCTGCTCATGCACAAGCTGCAGTTGCTGCTTACCCTTATTTATGCTGTACTGGCGAGCAATACGATGTGCCGTCACAACATTTTATCAGTAGAGAGCTTTTATGTGCTGGTAAGGAAAGTACTTATGAGTTTATCGATGACATTATTAAAGAGACGATCGCACTTTTCCCTTCAAAGTATTTGCATATAGGCGGTGATGAGGCGGTTTATACACGTTGGAAAGCTTGCCCACTTTGTCAAAAGAAAAAAACTGAACTGGGTCTGAAAACAGAAGAGCAATTGCGTCTTCATTTCAACCGCCGCGTTCAAAAGATCGCTACTAAATATGGTAAAACCATTGTAGGATGGGATGAAATTATTGAAGATGGTTTAGAAGATAAAGCTGTTGGTATGATCTGGCACGAACCAAAGAAAGCGTTTAAGGCTGCGGAAGCAGGACACTATTCGGTAATGTCATTGACAGGTTATTGCTATTTTGACGTCGCAGAAAGTGCAATTCCGGGAGAAATTAAAGCTGCAGGTTGGTTGCCTCCAATCTCTTTAGAGAAAGTTTATCAGTTGAATCCAATGCTGGAAGGAATGGATGAGAAATACCGTCCGTTGATTTTAGGTGCATCTGCTACATTATGGTCTGATCAGTTTATTCATGGAACGATTCTTCAGGAAATTCCATTGCTGAATGAGAATCGCTCCGAGCAGTATTTTGATTACCTGACGTTCCCAAGAATGTCTGCTTTGGCAGAAGTGTTATGGACACCATTAGCAAGACAAAATTGGAAAGGTTTTGAAAACCGTATGCGCAGTCAATACAGTCGCTATGATGCCGCAGGTATCGGTTACCGCATGCCATTGCCAAAATTGATCAGTAAGGATAAAGGGGCGAATGGCTATGTGATTAAATTGGAAAACCTGGTAGATGGAGCGGAGATTCGTTACACCACAGATGGTAGTATTCCAAGTGTTTACTCCCCGGTTTATACCAATGCAGTTACTGTAAAGGAATTAGAGGATTTTTATGCGATTACCGTGTTAAATAGAAGCCAGTTCTCTTTACCGCTTTACTTCCCAGGTAAACACGAGCAGTTTAAAAAATATGGTGAGCTGGTTGCAGAATGGAACCCTCAAAATGTTCAGGGAAAAGACTTTGGTATTTTAGAAATGAACAGCTCCGGAAAGATCAATGGAAATGGTGCTTACACGCTTCATTTCTGGTATACCGATGGAGATTCCCGTCTGGATATTCAATCTGTAGAAGTATATAAAAACGGTGTTAAGGTTGCAGAGGATTTACACGAAGGCTTTACCGGATCTGCAGCAAAAGATAATAAGTACAGTTTCAAAATTGACAACTATGAAACCGGAGCAGTGTTTACCATCAAAGCAAAAGTTCGCGGCGATGTAAATGATAATACTAACGGCGTGATCATGATCAAAAAGAGCTAAAATTGATCAAGAACTATAAGCAGGGGATACCCTGCTTATAGTTTTACTTGTCGGATGATGTTTTTCACATTCAACTCTATAATGTCTGTCATGGTTTCACATTCCAGATATTGCTCGTCAGCAAAATGAGCAGCCATTCCCAGTTTTAACATATTGATGTTTTCAACGGTAGTAAGGAGCTCCTGATTGGATACGTCTCTTAAGTCAGCCAAACGATGACGCTCACTACGCACCCTGTGGAGTATCGCTGACTTCTCTTCCTGTTGATATTGCAGGAAGGTTTTATCAGTGAGCTGTTCCGTACATAGTTTTACAAAGGGATAGTTTTCTTTAAAAAATTGTGGTAAATATACTTTCACATTTCCCTCATAAAATTGCTGGTCAAAATCTATGGCCCTGATTTTAAATTGGATGTCGTCAAAGTCTGGTGTGACTTGTACCACGAAATTATAAGCCCTCATATCTCCTAAAAGCATGACTAAACATCGCTCATTGAATTTCACGAATTCCTTTGCAATTCGCGTCTGGTTGTATTCCGGATTGTGTAAATAGGTTTTTGCAAATACATCACCAGGGATTCCGGCAATGTGTTCTTCAATTAGCGTGTCCCGATCTACCAGATAATTTACCTGATTTGGTGATAAGATTTCCTCGAGTTCCAGACCATAGATACGGGAAGCATCGGCCCTTTTTACATAGAAATAATCATAAACATCATTTAAGCGATTCACAATCCTGATCCGGAAGGGGTGAGTATTACCAAAAGTACAGTACTCAATCTTATCAATGTATTTATGTTGTACAATACGGAGGTTACCAGACGCTTTTAAATTCGCATAAACCACCTTTAAACCGTTATGAAGATTTTCAATGCGATCAGAAGAATAGATGGGCCCTTCCCATAAAGAATCTCTTCCATATTTATCCATGACGGGATATGACTCATCAAACATCATCAAATCATCGTAACTGATCGGAAGTCTAGACTCCCGTTGGTAGCTTTTCAGGTATTTCTGTAAGGCAGGGGAAACCGGGAAAATCGGTTTCTTCTTGGATATTTTTACGTCATTAGGTTCCATCTTTCGTATTTACGCTCAATTTAGTGTTTTCTCCGGCCAATCAAGCTATCGCCGGAATAATTTGAATCGGTCTTATTTTAAGAGTTTTATGTCGGATCCTTCCATTCCAGGGAAGGCGAGGCCCTTACTTTTGTCTTATAAATCAACACTTAGAAAGATGTCATTAAGAAAATATATAGTCGTAAAAGGAAGACCGATATTATTTCCAACAGATCTGATTCATGCAGAGGTAGCTGGCAAACAAAATGAAGTGGAAAGTGCAGGCTTTTTCGTGATCATTAAAGATAAAAAAGGGAAACGTGTGGTTTGCATTGGTGAAAGTAGCTCACTATCTATTGCCAGCAAGCCAGAGAGAGACCAAAAGCTAATTGCAAGTTACCTGGGCATTGCAGAAGAGCATTAGCCAGATTCAAAATAAAAACAACCATTATTAATTATAAAAACAACAAGATGAAAAACAAATTTTTAGCCGTATTACTAGTGATCGCAGCCGCATTTACTGCCTGTAAAAAAGATAAAGTTCAAGCACCAGAAGAAAAAACACTGCCATCAGGAAAATACAGATTGATTGAAATGGTACAATCGGATGCTGCAGGGAAAGATTCAGTAAGTACCAAATATCCGGTTAGTAGCTTAAGTCTGACCTTTGATCAGGATAAAAAAACAGCTAATGTTTCTGGTAAACCCGAAATACTTCAAATAACAGGAAGTTATAATGTGAAATCTGATGAGGTGTTAGCGGATGCGAAAGTTTCCACTTCAAGGAATGTTCCCGGAGAAAATGACCTGAATGTAGCGGATTTATTAAGCGCAGGAGAAAAATATGAATTAAAAGGAGGGAGCGTAATTATACATGCGAAGAACAAGGGATTCCTGGTTTTTAGTATGCAGAAGTAAGGGATTACTTTTAATTGCGACAAACAGCAGCCGTTTCTTACGCGCTGCTGTTTTGTTTGATCAGTATTTCTCCAGGCAGGGTGTCAAACTTATGTTTATAAACTTTAGTGAAATAATTTGGGCTGGTATAGCCTAGTTCATAAGCAATTTCCTGTACGCTGGAAAAGTTGCCACTTTGCAAAAGCTGTTGTGCCAGCAATAGTTTCTCATTGAGGAAAAATTGGTTGGGACTATCTTTTAGTATTTTTTTGAAGAGTCCTTTATACTTAGAAACAGACATTTCTGCCATGTCTGCCATTTTTTGTAAGCCTGGAAACTCATAGAGTAAATTCGCCATCAGGTATTCGGAAGTTAGAAATACCCGTTCTATATCCTGATTGGAGAGTTTATTGATGATGGGTTCAAACCTGCTGGCCCGTTCTACCAGGTAACCTAAAAGGTATAAGGCTGTGCTTTTTAGTTTCAATTCAAAGGAAGGACTGCTGTAGTCATTTTCCTTTAGCTGGCTCAGTAAGATCTTGCTTCTGCTATCGATATGGCTATAAAAGAAAAGAGTGTTTTTAGTTTCATCAAAAAGCAGGTTATTCGTTTCCTGGTCTCTGGTGGAGCCTGCCAGTTCCTTTAAATGATTTTTTTCAATGAGTAACCTTAAGCTGTAAGAGCGTTGTCCGATAGGGGGCATGAGGACGCCTTTAGAGCTGCAATCCATGAATCCCATGCCCAATTTAGCATGGTAACCGGCTCTATGAACGGTATCTCCAATAATATGTGTGGTGATCTCATCGCCAATATCAAAATATGCCATATAATATTTATGGTCTGTAGGGATTCTGGTGATGGCTACAGGTACTTTAAAAGTCATATCCATCAGGAGTACAGACAGTCCTGGTGTAACTTCCAGAAATATGGAGCCTCCATCAGCAATACTTTCCGGCATCGTTAAAATCTTGTTATCCGTCAGGGTGGCACCAATCCCGTTCACGATTTGCTGTTGCCATTCCGGGCCTAATGTATAATGATAACAAAACTCTATCCTTTCATGCGTCATAATTACAATTGGCTAAGGTATTCTTTGGGTGGGACACCGTAGGTGCTTTTAAATTGTTCTATCAGGTGACTGGAGTCAAAGAACCCAAATTTATGGGCAATTTCGCCAATGGTAAATTCACCTGTTTCCAGCATCTCCTTAGCATAGGAGAGCTTATTGCTTAAGAAAAATGCATTCGGACTAATGCCACTGATCTTTTTGAATAGTTTTTTGTATTTGGTTTCCGACATATTAGCCTCTGTTGCCAGCGCATGAATTCCGGGAAAGGCCGCCTCAATATGGCCGATTAAATAGGCTTGTGAACTCACAATATTTCCCACATCCTCAGGGAGGACCTGTTCAATAATGATTTCCTGATTGATGAGTTGGTCCATATAATCGGCAATTAGGCCGTAGACAGTTCCGGTGATGAAGGTGTCGTATACCGGTCCTGCTGGTGGTACTTTTCTGAGTTCATTCATTAGCCACCAGGCATGATTGCTCATTCTGTCAAAGCGGACAATCGTATTCAGTTCCGGATTGAAAATAGATTCTACGATTTGCTGGTGTTGAGGGATTCGGGACAGATATTGTTTTAAAGCACTTTTCTTAATGAAAATAGCAATCATATAGGTCGTTGATCCGGATTTTACCTGAAAATCACCATTCAAATCGGCATCAAATATACCAAGATTGTATCCCCAGCGTCCGGCAGATCTGGTCACTTCATTTAAGATGTGGATGGAATCCCCTTCACTAAGGTTAAAATAGAGTCCTACAAAGTCGCTACGGGTATTTCTTAGTTTGAAAACTACATCTTGCCGGTAGGTGACATCAATGATAAAGGCTGTTAAATGATCATTGATTGGGAGTACATAACGATTTCCTTTTTGTACTTCATCGGCTATCCGGATGTAATTTCCCTCTACATAGCCGCCTAGTTCTGCGGCGAGACCTGCCACCCAATCTAATTCTACACCATACTGGTGGATCACCTCCTTCATATAAGATCGTCTTTATGTTTTTTCACAAAAAATTAACCTTTAACCAAAGATAGTTTTTTCCGTCTGGTATTTCTTGAGGTTTTGGTCTAGAATTCCTTAAAACAAGGGCTATAGGCCGATTGGATTTTTCATTTCTAAAAATAATACGTAATTTTCTACCTTAATAATTAGCGACAGATTCTCCATCTTACATCTCATGAAAAAACCAGTGCGTTACCGGTCATCATTATTGTCCCGTTTTAAAAAATGGCTGCAATCTATTGTCAATCGCTGGAAAAATGGAGATGATGCCCCCTCAAATCTGGAGAAATTCCCCATATTAAATATTAAAGAAGTAGCCCTGGTTAGAGCGGAAATTAATACCGGAATTGTTTTGGATGAAGCTTGTAATTATGCCGTATATCCTGATCAAAAGATCTATACCGTTTTTGAAAGTATAGAGAAGGGATTGAAACATGCCAGAGAAATCATTGAAGAGCGTAGAAATATCGAATGCGTTCTCTATGGTATAGATCAGAGGGTTTTACATTGCGTAAATTGCAATAATTTCGAAGCTTACTGATATCCTTCAGGATAGTTCGCAGGCCATGATTTTTCATTGTTATTGAGGTAGCCCATAAAAATGGGCTGTTTATAGGGAAATATTCTTTTTATATCCGAAATTGGCCTCATAGATCCTTCTGGTCTTATATCTTGATGGGCAGTAAAATTATTCGGTTTATATTTTTTGGAAATTACTTTGTAGGCATACTGGCTGTTGCATTAACATTGGAAGCAACCATGCAACTTAAGTTGCCCTATAATTCCATCAATTATTACCTATTGTTGTTTTTAGCGCCAACAATTTATTATACCTATGCTTACCATAAAATGTCGGCACAACCTGCGCCAAATAATCCTCGGAGCCAATGGTATTTTCAGCATAAAAACTTTATTAAATGGAGTCAGGCGCTGCTGTTTACGCTCTGCCTGGGCTTAATGATCAATTTGCTGTATCAGAATTACCAGAATATCCTGGACCTTCCTGCGACTTATTGGGCGGCAATAGCGGTGATTGTTTTTGCCGGGGCTTTCTATTATGGTTTGTTGCCAAAGTCCTTCCGACAATTGAATCTGAGAAATACGGGATGGCTAAAGGCTTTTGTAATTGGGTTTGTATGGGCCTGTTGTGCCAATGTGATGCCATTGATCATGCTGAAGATTGAAACTGGTGTAGGCTATCATGATCCCTTACTTTGGACCTGGTTATTCATTAAAAACTGGATGTTCTGTACCGTGAATGCGATTATTTTCGATATCAAAGATTATCCTAACGATGCGAATAAACAATTGAAAACTTTTGTAGTCCAGTTTGGCTTAAGAAAAACCATTTTTTATATCCTGATTCCTTTGTTAATTGTAGGGATCATTGCTTTATTCATTTTTGTGAGCTATAAAGGCTTCGGGCCAATTCCATTTTTACTCAATTTATTGCCCTTCTTACTGACCATTTATATTGCCTATACCATGAGACGCAGAAAAAATATCTTATATTATCTGATGGTAATTGATGGATTGATTCTGTTCAAAGCCATTTGTGGTATGCTGGCCATGCAATTTATGCCTTTACCCTAATACGCTAGGTTTATGATGAATAATTATGATCATATCGCTCGTTATTACGATCGGTTGAGTCGTCTGGTTTTCTTTAAATCTCAACTGAATGCACAGCTGGATCAGCTTCAATATCTTCCGGAAAAAGGACGGGTTTTGATTGTTGGAGGAGGCACGGGTTGGATTTTGGAAGAAATTGCTAAGGTTCGTCCGGATGGGCTATCCCTGGTTTATGTGGAGATTTCAACGAAGATGATTGAATTGTCAAAGCAAAGGGTGATTGCCGGAAATACAGTGGAGTTTGTGAATCTTGGCATTGAAGATTTTTCAAGCGATGCCCCTTTTGATGTGGTCTGTACACCTTTTCTGTTTGATAATTTTGCAGAACAACGCGCAGTGATGGTGTTTAAACACTTGGATGTAATGCTTCGTGGTGGTGGACTTTGGTTTCATACAGATTTTAGCTTAGCAGAAGGAACTGGGAGTAAAAATAAAGTAAAGGGAGGATGGTGGAAAGCTGCCTTTTTATCAGTTATGTATCGGTTCTTTAAATTGGTGGGTAATGTAGAAGCTTCTTCTTTGATCAATATGATGCCCTATTTTATAACCGCAAACTACAAACTATTGGAAGAAAGGTATTATTATAAGAAATTTATTCAGAGCTTAGTTTTTCAAAAAGCAACAGAGAACATCAAGAGGGATAACAATAAAAAAAATTGATCATTAAATCGCATGGAAGCAACAGCGCATTTTTATCAGGATTTGGTTAGCCATAAGTTGTCGCTTCCGGCGCTTTTGATGGAGGAAAAATACTTCGATACCATTCCGTCCGACTGGCATATCATCATTACAGATATTAAAGGTTCTACGGAAGCCGTAGCGGCTGGTCTTCACGAAACTGTTAATTTGATTGCTACTGGAAGCATTGTAGCTGTCCTTAACCTTGTTTATAAAGCAGGAATAAGAATTCCGTTCTTTTTTGGAGGAGATGGGGCTACTTTTATTGTTCCTGAATCCATATTAGCGCCCGCCATGCAGAGTCTGTTAAAGTTTAAAAGCACTACGCTATCTAATTTCAATTTAGAGTTGAGGGTTGGAACTGTACCTGTTCAGGAGGTTTATCAGCAGGGAAAGGAATTAAAGATCAGCAAGTACAGTGTTTCCGAGGTCTTTTCTATTCCGGTAGTTTTGGGCTCTGGTTTAAGCTATGCAGAGAAATTGATCAAAGGGGAGGAGTACCTCTTGCCTGCACAATTAATTCCTGCCGAGGAACTGGATTTAAGGGGTATGCAGTGTAGGTGGGATAAAATTGATCCACCGGAACGGAACCATGAAATCGTTACGTTGCTGATTATTGCAAAAGAGGGGAGGATTTCTTCAAAGGTGTTTAGTAAGGTGATCACCTTGCTGGATGAAATTTATGGTAGTCCAGAAAAAAGACAACCCATATCGGTTGGTAAGTTGCGGTTAAAATCTACATTTGGTAGGTTGAAGATGGAGATGCGTGCAAGAATCGGTCGTACTAAGCTTTTTGAACTGATTCAGTCCTGGTTGATTAATGGGTATGGATATATCTATTTTAGAACTGAAAAGGGAAGGAATTACCTGAATCGCCTGGTGGAAATGTCGGACACGCTGGTGATTGATGGCCGGATCAATACAGTTATTTCTGGTAATTCAAATCAAAGGATGTTACTCAGCAATGCTTTAGATCTGATGGAACAATCAGGGGATATTTTATATGGAATGCAGCTCAGCAGAGATTCGGTCATGTCTTGTTATGTGCGTGATCTTGAAAACGATCACATTCATTTTGTAGATGGCTCGGAAGGTGGCTATACGCAAGCTGCGAGGCAGTTAAAGACTAAGATCGCCAATCAATCGCTTTGATTCTGACTGCCAATAACTTTCGTGTTTTATCAAAGAATCCTTAACTTGGAACGACCAAATGATAACCAAGAACACACTAAATGATGAAAAAATTAATGCTTACGACGTATGTTGTACTCCTGTTCCTATCCGGAACTTTCGCGCAGTCGCGCAACCAGAAGATTCCTGTTGATCCAGCTCATCGGGCAGATTGGTTCAAAGAAGCCAGGTTTGGAATGTTTGTCCACTGGGGCCTGTATAGTATTTTAGGTGGCGAGTATAAGGGACACCGTTTGCCAGATAAGACCTTTAAGTATGGAGACAGCTGGTATGCTGAATGGATCCAGCAGCGATTAGAGATTCCTGAAAAAGAATATCAACAGTTGGCCAGTCAATTTAATCCCATTCATTTCAATGCCGATCAATGGATTCTGGAAGCTAAAAATGCTGGAATGAAATACTTCGTGATCACCGCGAAACACCATGATGGCTTTGCTTTATGGGACAGTAAGGTTTCGACTTTTGATATCGCCAACAGCCCGCTGAAAGGACGTGATGTACTTGGTGAATTGGCAAAGGCTTGTAAAAAGTATGGCTTGAAATTGGGCTTTTACTATTCTCACTGGCAGGATTGGGAGCATCCTGGTGGAGATTGGCCGGAATGGAGCAAGGTTAAAAGAACTGATGCAGACTTCGAGAAATATTGGCAACAGAAGTCATTACCTCAGGTAGTAGAGTTAATTCAACGATATGATCCCGATTTGTTGTGGTTTGATACCTGGGATGAGCCGAATAAAATCACTGAACATAGGAGGGACGAATTGATTGCGGTAGTTAGGAAATGGAGTCCTAAATGCTTAATCAATGGACGTATTCGCTATCAGGGGCCAGGTGATGACATAGACTTTTTAGAAATGCACGACAATCAGTACCCGGATAAGATTTTAGAAAGGCCCTGGCAAACACCAGCTACTATGGTGCATTCCTGGGGATGGCATTCGACAGATTATAGCTGGAAATCGGCGACAGAAATGTTAGGTTATCTGGTTAGCAATACCGCAAAGGGTGGGAATTATCTGCTAAATGTAGGACCAATGCCTGATGGTCGGATACCTGTTGCTGCAATTCACCGTCTTAGAGAAATGGGAGGCTGGTTAGTCGGCAATGGTGCAGCTGTGTATGACACGCAACCACTAAAAGGCATAACTGCTGCTCCAGGTCTGGTATTTACCGAAGCCAGGAAGAAGAAAAAGGGAGAACGCGAAGTATTTGTCAGCATCATTAAGCCCCTGACTACAGGAGAATTAAATTTGCCATTTAATCAGTCGGACCTAATCAGTTGCAGTATGCTGGAAACAGGTGAACCGGTAGCGCTTGGTACAACAAATAACCGCTTGTTGAATCTCAATCTCAATAAATCACAGTTTTCTATGGCAGATGGAATTCCTGTCATTAGGCTACGCTTAAAAACTGTTGAAGATCATTAGGAATTTAAATATAATTGTATATTTAAATTATACCAATCAGGTTTTAGTCATATACAATTATGAAAACTTCTACAAATGATCCCTTCGATTTAGACACTTGTATCAGAGGCCTTAGTATGTTATTGGCCTCTGTTCATTCTGATCTCTATGAATTTGTATATTATTTCACCTTTAAAAAAACTTTTAAAGAGTATTATAGTGAATTTAATAGTCCCTGGGAACACCCAGTTGAAGATGGGACTTTCTTTGAAGATGTGGAAGATCCGTATGTTAAAAGCTGTCTAAAGTCTTTTACACTTGTAGGTAACACAAAAATGGAGCTGATTGCCTGGTTTGGGATTAATGAAAATCGGGATGCCCAATCTGCAAAATATGTTTTTGAAGGAATGCGCTTTAAGCCTTATCAAACGATTTTTAAGCGTGGTCAGAGCTATAAAAAGCTTAGGTTGTGTTATGAACGTTCCCTTGCAGAATTGATTCATAGCTTATTTTTATATGCTTGTGCCCTGACTGCCGAAAGCAATAAAATCCCCTTATTACTGAAAAGACAGTTTAAACTGAACAATGATGAAGCATTTAGATTGCTGAATCGTGATGATGATCAGGTTGCCTTACTTATAGAATTGATGAAGGAGCTGAAAAAAATACTTAATGAGCTTCGCCTGGTGATTTATATGCCCATCATTACCGCCAAAAAACAACAGGGTAAATCCAATGTGAACTCTAATAATCAGGATAACTCCAAAAAATAAGGGCTTAAATGAATTGTTAAATACCCTCCTAAAAAACAATGTCTATCCTAAATCCGTTGTACTACAAATTTAAGTACAATGGATCTATTATTAGGATGACTATTAATTTCTTTGCCATTTACCAATAATCTCTGATAGATCTTTACTTTTTTTTAAATGTACTGTATTTGAAGCTTGTCTTATACAGTCTATTGCAGCTCTGCTCCCTGATTTTGATTCTTTTGTTTTTTAGCAAAGGATTCAGGGAATGGAACCAAGCATTTTGATGAGTGAATTAGGTATATCAAGATGAAAAAGATTAAGGCTCCAGGTTCAGATGTCACATTTGAAAAGCAATTAAAGGCTTATCAGAAGAGAATTTCCAATATATTGGAAAGCTTTACTGATGCTTTTTTTGAGGTCGATAGCAATTGGACGGTTACTTATTGGAATAAAGAAGCAGAACGGATGTTGTTGATGCCCAGGAAAGCAATCATTGGTAAAAACTTATGGGAAGTTTATGCTGAGGCGATTCCGCTTAAATTTTATAATGAATACCATCGAGCTGTTGCCGAAAATACCGCCGTACGTTTCCAGGAATATTTTGAACCCCATAAATTATGGGTAGAGGTTGCTGCGTTTCCATCTGGTGATGGCTTATCAGTTTACTTCAAAGACATTACAGCGCATAAACAAGCCACAGTACAACTGGAAAAGGAAAAACAGAGGTATATTGACTTATTTAACCTCAGTCCGCTTCCGCAATGGGTATACGATCAAAAAACACTTGTTTTTTTGGATGTCAATGAGGCTGCAATCAAGTTTTATGGCTATACGCGGAAGGAGTTTCTGAAAATGACGATTAAAGATGTTCGGCCTATGTCAGATCGGGAAGCATTAAAAGAGGTCTCCATTAAAATACTGGATATCGGTGACAATAGCCAGTCGATTACCCGTCATTGTAAAAAGGGTGGGGAATTAATTTATGTGACGGTCGAAAGCAAGGAAGTTTTATTTAAGGATATTGTGGCTTGTTTGGGATTGGTCATCGACCGTACCAAACAGATTATGGCAGAAAATGCCTTGTTCAGCAGTGAGCAAAGGTTCAAAGCGATGGTTCAGAATGGATCAGATCTGATTGCCATTATAGACACTAAAGGAATTTATAAATATGTAAGTCCGGCGCTGATTGCCATTTTGGGTATTCAACCTGAAGATTTGCTGGGGAAAAAGATTTTCTATTTCATTCATCCCCAGGACCTGGAGGAGACAAAAGACCAGTTTAACCGGATAAAAAAACATAAAGAAGCACCTATTCCTTTATTTCGATTCAAAAATAAAGCGGGAGTTTACCGTTGGATGGAAACGATTATGACTAATATGCTGGATGACCCGGCCGTTCAGGGGATTGTCTGCAATTCAAGGGATATTACCGAAGATATCGAGAATAAAAGTAAAATCGCAGAAAGTATCGGGAGGTATAATATTGTGTCTAAGGCTACTAGTGATGTGATCTGGGATTGGAATATGGATACGGGAAGTATCCTTTGGAATAAGGGCATTAGAGAGGTTTTTGGCTATACTAGTGTCCATAATGATCGGGATTGGTTCCTGGAAAGAATTCATCCTGATGATGTTGAAAAGGTATTTGAGGAATTTGAATTGCTCAGTGCTAATAAAAAGACCAGATTAAAATTGGAATACCGTTTTCGTTGTGCAGAGGGTTCTTATAAATCGGTCTTAGACCGCTCTTTTATTGTTTTTGATGCCATAGGAAAACCAATCCGAATGATTGGCTCGATGCAGGACATTACGGAGAGAATCAACCATATGAAAGCTATCGAATCCCAAAACAGTCAGTTGAGAGAGATTGCCTGGATTCAGGCGCATGAAATTCGTGCCCCTTTGGCGCGGATTATGGGTTTGGTAGATCTATTAGAATCATTTTCTACCGATCAGGTTTTAAAAGATTACATCACTCATTTAAAATCTTCTTCTGATGAACTGGACAAAGTAATCAGGGCAATTATGAAAAATGTAAACCATGAAATTGTGGATGTGAATCGAAAGTAACACTTCTTATCCTACATCAATGGCAGATCGTTCAAGCTGAGGTATCTTTGTATACAATAATTAATTCGCTAAGTGTTAAACAGCTTTTTGTATTAGCGATTGGTTGTTGTCTAAAAAAGGAGAAATATAATGAAAAAGGTAATTGAAAAAATCGTGACAAATTCTGGCAGACCACACATGGTTGGTGATGGGTTTAGGGTATTTAATTATATCCCGGGAGCAGGTATCCCTCAGGAAAGAATCAGCCCGTTTTTACTCCTGGACTTTAATCCTGAGTATGATTTTGGTCCTTCAAATCACGTAAGAGGTGTAGGTGTCCATCCACATAAAGGTTTCGAAACGGTAACTATTGCTTACAAAGGAACTGTAGCGCATCATGATAGTACAGGTAGTCATGGCGTGATCAACTCTGGTGATGTGCAATGGATGACTGCCGGTAACGGTATTTTACATAAAGAGTACCATGAAGAAGCGTTTTCTAAAAAAGGAGGTCCTTTTGAAATGGTGCAATTATGGGTGAACCTACCTAAAAAAGATAAATCAGTAGCACCACATTATCAGGAGTTAACTGCTGCGGGAATGGGGAAATTAGAATTGCCAGATGGGGCAGGAGTAGTAAATGTAATTGCCGGTAATTTTAATGGTATCGCAGGCCCAGCTCAAACTTATAGCCCGGTAAATCTGTTTGATATAAAATTGAATGAAGGTGGAACGGTAAGTACCCAGGTTTCAGCCAGCCACAATACCGCTTTATTAGTGGTAAATGGTAGTGTTGAGGTCAATGGAGAAGCTGTAGGAGAGCATAATTTTGTATTGTTTGCGAATGAGGGAGAAGAAATTCACTTGAAAGCCAATCAAGATAGTGTGATCTTATTGATGAGTGGAGAACCATTAAATGAGCCTATCGTGAGTTATGGTCCGTTTGTAATGAATACAGATGAAGAAATCAGTCAGGCAATCGTTGATTTCAACATGGGTAAATTTGGTGAATTGGCTGATTAATTAAAATATATAGGACTATGAATGAAGAATATGTGAGTCTTCCTCTGGTTAAGAACCCGGAAGAGAATCGTTTTGAACTAAAAGTAGGAGAGTATACAGCGTTTATCGAGTATAAAGAGCGCGATAAAAAGATCTGGTTGATCCATACTGAAGCACCTGTAGAGTTACAGGGGAAGGGGGCAGCTACGGCAGTGATCGAGAAGACCTTAACTTACATTGAAGATAATGGTTATAAATTGATCCCGCTATGTCCGCTGGTTGCTGCTTATTTGAAACGTCATCCGGACTGGAACAGAATTGTAGCCTGAGGTATTCCATTTGTAATCCTTAACAAAAGCAAGCATCAAATAAGATGCTTGCTTTTTTATGTTTAAAGCTTGAGCCAGTCTGCTTTACTGATTTCAAACCAGTCGCATTTTATCCCCTCATGGTCAAAATGACCAGTGATTTTTAACCCTGACTTCTGTAAAGCATGTCTTGACCCTGCATTTTCTCCATGGGCCATGGCATAAACGGTTTCCAGATTCATTTCTTCAAATGCATATTTCAAGCTTGCTTTAGCGGATGCTGTTGCATAGCCTTTGCCCCAGTGTTCTTTTAGAAAACGGTAACCTACTTCATAAAAGTGGTTGCGCTCATTGATGGGGATGGTGATAAATTTCAGACCTCCCCAGCCAACAAAGGCATTACTTTCTTTATCAATAACTGCCCATCGACCGATACCATTATCCTTATATTGTTGCCTGATGAAACGAATATTCTCTTCCGATTCTTCGATGTTTTTAAAAGGTTTATTACCCAGATATTTATGGACATCCGGGTCAGAGTCCATCTGAAACATCGATGGTGCATCTGCTAGTGTAAGCTCTCTTAAAATAATACGATCTGTTTCTGCGAAGATTTTCATGTGGGTATAAACTAATATAGAATTTTTAATGGGACAGCACTAAACGATTGCAAAATTGCTCAATACATTAGAATTATAAAAGTTTTGCTTAATTTAAAAAATAATCATATGGAATATAGTTTAAAGACTAAAATATTCTTATTATTGGGTTAAGTATATCATGAAATCAAAAAAGATAACTACGGAGCGTCTTTATTTACTTCCATTTACGATGCAGATTGCAAAGGAGGTGATGGATGGACAATTTACAGCATTGTCAAAGCTGGGCATAAGCTTAGGTAAAGGCTGGCCTGATGAGGAACTGATGGAATGTTTGCCAAGAATTATTAAAAACCTGGAATTGGTAGAGGAGCCATCTGGCTTTGAGTCCTGGATGATCATTGACAAAGAAAGGAAGATACTGATTGGTGACGCAGGTTTTAAAGGACGTCCGGCTACAGAAGGCATCGTAGACCTTGGCTATGCAATTATTGCGGCAGAAAGACAGAAGGGCTATGCTGCTGAGGCAGCAGAAGGACTGATCAAATGGGCTTTTAAGCATCCAGAAGTGAAAATGATTACTGCAAAATGCCAACATGTCAATGAAGCTTCTACCAAAACACTCGTAAATCTTGGTTTCTATCAGAAGTTCATTAAAGAAGAGATGGTACATTGGTTTTTACTCCGGGAGCCTAATAAAAAGATCGCGCTGTAAAAATTAATAGGCATAAAAAACGGGATAGGAATCTGTAAAGGATTCGCTACCCCGCCGAGAATAGGGAATTATATAGTTTTTGGGGAATATACCTTAATCTGTCCGTCGCCCTCACTACTCAATAATAGCAAGCTCTTTTTAGTAGGACTATTTTTTGCGGCAATGAAAAGCACACCTTCCGGTGCATCTCCTGTTTTAAGCAACTGTAGGAATATAGGTTTTGAAGGATTGCTGACATCATAAATGGCGACTGCATCCGATCTTTCCAATCCTACAAAAGCAAGCTGTTTAGTTCCAACCGTACCAATGGTTATGCCTTCCGGTTCTACACTTTTATCATCACTTCTGGTGTCATCAAAGAATCCTGCCGCTATATTTTTTACATCCAGTTCATTTTTACTGTCGTACAACTGCAAGCCGGTATTGCCATTCCATACACTGAAGGAACGTGCGCCAAAAGAGTACAGTTCGTCATAATCGCCGTCAGCATCGGTATCACCCAAGGTAGTAGTAATGTTTAACCTGCCGAGCTGCTCATCTTTTTTCAATAAGCTTGCAGTAGGAAAGGCTGTAGGGTCTAAAATGATACTTTTGTCTTTGATCCGCTGTAACTCAGAAAAGCCTCCATATTCTCTGGCATCACCTTCATTGGCGCTAAACAAATAAGGTGTTCCTCCGGATTCCAGTACTGCAATGGCATCAGGCAGATACATTCCTTTAACTTTCCACTTTCCTAGCAGAACAGCATTGTCTTTGTCGCTGGGATCAATTTCATTGCCTTCCAGGTTGTAATCTTTAAATCCTAAAGGGAAGATATCGGTCACTGTTTTACTGCTAATGTTAATTTTAGCGATGGCATTGTTTTCCTGTAAGGTTACCCAGGCTGTTTTTGAATCCTCCGAAATGCAGATGTATTCTGGCTCAATATCTTTCGAAAAATCATTTCCAACACCAAAAATACGGAAGCCTTTAGCCATTAAGGTGGCCTTTTGTGAGGCGAAAGCAGAGAAGTCAATGGTGTTTACAGCATAATTGTCTGCCACTGAGATGATAGATACTGTTCCAATAGGGTCATTGGTGTAAGCATCATTTGGTTCTCCTTCATTGGCAGATAAGATGTATTTCCCATCTGGGGAGAAGGTCACCATATCAGGTAAGGCGCCCACGGTTACTACCTTGATTTCGCTATAGTCGCTGGTTTTGAAAACCACGACTTTCCCATTTGCCTGTTTATCTGTTGATTCTATTGCTGCCGCAAGTTTCCCATCATGCACGCTTACACTATTCACAAAACCTCCGTAAGCGGATACAGGGATGTTGCCAATGCTTTTCATCGCTGTAGGGTCTTGAAAATCGATAATTTCAATTCTATTATTTCCTGAGGCATTGTTGACTACAAACAAACGTTTGGTGATCGGGTCGAAGGCTGTTATTTCTGCAGCACCTGCTCCGCCACTAGTTCCACCAACGGCAAAGCTGCTGATTTCAGCAAAAGTTCCCGCATCTTCATTAACGGCAAGTTCCGGAATTTCCTGAATTGGGCTTTCTGATCTTTTACAGCCTACCAAGGCGATCAATAGAAAACTAAATAGTAAATTTTTATTCATATCAGTGGTTTTGGGGGTATAGATTAGCCCAAAGGTATCCTCCTGATATGAGCAGCCCTTAAGTTTAAGATTATGATATTGTTAAGGTCCCAGCCAATTTTACCCGGAATTTGAGTAGAATTTTTAAAACTTAATATACCATTTTGCGTTATCACAATAATTTAAAAGCTTATGTGTTCATTCAATGGTATTATTCTCGACTAAATTTTGGTAAACATGAGCAACACGCTTTCTAATGAATCTGGTGATTGTTTCTATACGGGACCTGATTTTCAGAACTTTTTCAGAGCATCACCACAATCGGTGGTTTTCAAAGCGAATTCTCCGGATTTTACCATTTTAGCAGTGAGTGATCAATTTGTAGAGATTTCTTTAAAGTCGCGGGAAGCCTTATTAGGTCAGAAGCTATTGGACGTTTTTTCCGGTAGAACTAAAGATACCTATGCCAGAGAGTTTGCTTTTAATGCGCTGGAAGAAGTCATTCGTACAAAGAAACGCGTGGATCTTCCGATATATAAGTATGATATTTATTCGAGTGAAACCGGTAAGATGGAGCCTTTATATTGGTCAAATTCCAATCAGCCGGTATTAAACCATCATGGTGAGGTTGCGTACATCATTAATACTACTGCCAATGTGACGGCACAGGTTATGTTAAAAGAGATGGCAAATACCACTGAAGAAAAACTGCTGCAGCAACAACAACGCTTACATAAAATGTTTATGAAAGCGCCGATTGGAATGGCGCTTTATGCCAAAGACGACTATGTCATTGAATATGCCAATGAGGCCATTTGTAAGATCTGGGGCAAAGGAGGACCTTTAGAAGTTTTAGGACATTCCATATTCAAACTGCTCCCTGCTATGGAGGATTTTGGCTATCGGGAGATCTTCGACCAGGTGGTATTGACTGGTCAATCTTATCAGGGTAGGGAATCGCCGGTTAAATACGAGCGTGATGGGCAGATGGAGACTTTTTATTTCGACCTGAACCTGGAACCAGTTTTTGGTAAGGGGCAGGAGGTATCAGGAGTTCTTTCTGTAGTCAATGATGTGACAGGAATGGTACTCACCAGGAAAACAATTGAAAACGCAGAAGAGCGACTGCGGTTGGCTTCTGAAGCCACAGGGATTGGCAGTTGGGACCTAGATCTACAAACTATGGAGGTCTTCTACTCTGCAAGTCTGGCGGACTTATTTGGAATGCCGGGAAAAACCGATCTGACTTTCAGGGAGCTTCGTGGAGTGATTCATCCTGAGGATACCAGTATTGTGGAACAGGCTTTTCAAGCGGCATTGATCTCCGGGAAATATAATTATCAGGCAAGAATTAACAGACCTGATGGGATCATTTACTGGATTAGCGTAACCGGAAAGGTGATCTTTAATAATTTAGGAACACCTGTCAGGATGTTGGGGACGGTGATGGATATCACCGAAAGTAAGCAGGAGGAGCTACAGAAAAATGACTTTATTGCCATTGCAAGTCATGAGCTTAAAACTCCTTTGACCTCTTTAAAGGCATATGCACAATTGCTAAAATCCAGTAAGGCAGCCACAGACCCTGGGTTTATCAAGAGTGTTGGTGCCAGGATAGAAGGGCAAATTAATAAAATGACAAAGTTGGTGTATAGCTTCCTTGACCTGTCAAAAATTGAAACCAATAAGACAGAACTTATAAAGGAATTAATTGATGTGAATGAGCTGATCAAAGAAGTTGTGAATGATTATTTATTTCAGGAAAAAAACCATCCGATTCTCTTTGATGCGAAAGAATTACCATTAGTATATGCTGATAAACATAAAATTACCCAGGTAATTGACAACCTGGTCAGTAATGCGATTAAGTATTCCCCTCAGGGAGGAAAAGTATTGGTTTCTGCAGAACTACAAAATGAAGAAGTATTGATTTCTGTGAGAGATCATGGGATCGGTATCGATAACAACCACCTCCATAAAATCTTTGACCGTTACTATAGAATTGACGATTTACAGGTAAAAAATGCCTCTGGTTTTGGTATTGGATTATACCTTTGCGCAGATATTGTAGAACGGCATCATGGGGAAATCGGCCTGGAAAGTGAGCCTGGCAAAGGAAGTAGGTTCTTTTTCACCTTGCCAGTTGATGCTCCTTCAAAAATCCAATAGGAATAGGTTATGCGAGTACAAAGACAGTCATGTTTTTTGGACCATGGGCACCAAGCACCAATGATTGCTCAATATCGGCGGTTTTTGAAGGACCGGCGATAAAAGCTCCAAAGCCATAACTAGAATTTGCAATTTGCTGATAAGCTTCCTGCATATTGGATAAAATATCTTTTTTATGAACTACCACTACTAACTGCTGACAAATAAAAGGGATTACCCTTTGTCCCATTAAGGATTCCGTTAGCCAAAGTGCCGCATTTTCTGCTACTCCAAAATGGGCCTGAATTATGGCTACATCTACATCTTCATAACTATGTGGATCCTGATCTTCCCATCCTTTTTCCGTTAGAGAATTTAATTCCGGAATCGTAGAAATGATTCTTGGTAAATCAGCGAACTGGGTTTTGATCTGTACGATCATTTCTTCGTAGTCTTTTACAGGATGCATCATCCCGCCAATTCCATCGAGAACTTTACCAAACATTTCCATGGGATCGGGATATTTAACCATGCTGGTTAAATCTGGAGGTAAATCGGTTAAAGTAGGTTGGTTTTCTTTAACACGTGCAAGGATTTGCGCTCTGCTACTCATTGTTGTTCTTTTTATACCATTCACGAAAAGACTGTTGAGGTGGCTCTGGCATATCACGTTGATTATACCAGGCATTTAACTTATTGTTGACCAGGAAAGGTATGTTTTTCATCACCCAACGACCAGCTTTTCCAGCGGTTCTATACGCAGAAGGATGGGAGAGGGTGAATTCCATAGCTTTCATCGCCATCGCTTTTTTAGGATCTGCATAGCCCTCTTTCACGATAACTTGTCGCCATTTATAAAGTTGTTCATGGATGTTGATTTTCACCGGACAAACATTGGTACAGGAACCACAAAGCGTAGAAGCGAAAGGTAAATCTGCATATTGTTTCCTGTCCAGATTAGGCGCTAAGATCGCTCCAATCGGACCGGCAATAGCAGTATGGTAACTATGCCCACCACTTCTTCGGTATACCGGACAAGTATTCATACAGGCTCCACAACGGATACATTTTAGAGAGTTGCGGAAATCTGCTCTTCCCAATTGTTGCGTTCGTCCGTTATCTACCAGGATCAAGTGCATTTCTTGTCCTGCTCTTGGACTACGGAAATGACTGGAATAAGTGGTAATCGGTTGTCCCGTTGCACTTCTTGCTAATAATCTTAAAAATACACCCAGGTTGGCACGTTTTGGGATGATCTTTTCAATACCCATACAGGCGATATGGACTTCAGAAAGGTGTGCCCCCATATCCGCATTTCCTTCATTGGTGCAGACTACAAATTCGCCGGTTTCTGCAATAGCAAAGTTGACACCGGTGATCGCCGCTCTTCTGGTCAGGAATTTCTCACGAAGGTGTACCCGAGCAGCGGCAGTCAGTAATTGCGGGTCTGAAGCGCCTTTTGGAGTGCCCAGGTGTTCATGGAATAGCTCCCCGATTTCTTCCTTTTTCTTATGGATACAAGGCAATACAATATGACTTGGCGGTTCTTCGGCCAGTTGGACAATGCGCTCGCCAAGGTCGGTATCGATAACTTCAATTCCGTTTTGGTGTAAATATTCGTTCAGGTGGCATTCTTCGGTCAGCATGGACTTACTCTTTACCATTCTGTTGATTTCTTTTGCCTTTAAGATGGAGAGAACAATTCTGTTGTGTTCTGCAGCATCAGCAGCCCAATGTACGGTAACGCCATTTTTCTGGGCATTACTTTCAAATTCCGTCAAATAGTCGTGAAGGTTTGACAATACATTGTCTTTGATTTGAGAAGCATTCTCCCGAAGTGCTTCCCATTCGGAAAGGGTATTTGCTGCTTTATCACGCTTTGCGCGTACAAACCATAAGGTTTCATCATGCCAGTCTACGCGGGCTTCATCCTGATTAAAAATATCAGATAATGCGGCGTGGTCCTTTATTGCTGTACTCATTTTCTTAAAATTCTGCGGTAAAAACGTTTGATCATTAAATTTCTTCTGCATTTAGGATTTCTGCAATGTGCAGCACTTTCACCTCACTATTCTGGCGGCGTAAAATCCCCTCCATATGCATCAAACAGGACATATCCGCTGCGGTGATGTATTGCGCGCCATGGTTGATATGGTCTGCAACGCGGTCTTTGCCCATTTTAACAGATACGGCTTCTTCTGCCACACAAAAGGTCCCGCCAAATCCACAACATTCATCCGGCCTACTCAATTCTACCAGCTCCAGGTCTTTGACCATGTTTAACAACTGCATGGGTTTTGAAAATGGAGCAGCCACTAATTCTGTCATTTGAGACATCATTAATCCTCGTTGGCCATGGCAACTCTGATGTACGCCAACCTTATGTGGGAAACGCGCAGTCAATTTCTCTACCTTTAAAATGTCTGTCAGAAATTCCGTTAGCTCATATACTTTTTTACGAACACCAATGGCTTTTTCAGGTTGTCCATCGCTGTGCAAATGGTCTTTAATATGCAATACACAACTCCCGGAAGGAGAAACGATATAGTCGAACGCTGCAAAGTTATCAATGAAAAGTTCATTGCATCCAGTCGTTAGGTGTTCAAATCCTGAATTTGCCATCGGCTGTCCACAGCAAGTTTGTTGTAGCGGATAACTTACTTTAACACCCAATTTCTGAAGGAGCTTTAAGGTGGCGATTGCTGCATTCGGATAGAATTGGTCAATGTAGCAAGGGATAAAAAGGCCAACGGTCATAAAGAAAAATTTAAGGTTTAGTGATACCAGGTACCACATTAACGTTCCTAAGAAAGATGGAAGGTATCACTTTTGAAGGAATTTCAGACACTATCGGTAATTATGCTGAATATATTGCCAAAATAACGGAGGAGAAGGTGTTTTTGTAAAATATGAAAACGTTTTCATATTTATGAAAGAAATGACTAGCTTGCCTGTGTTTAATTTACTGAAAATTCAGTTTTATAGATGAATAAGGATAAAAAACCGCAACAAAACACGATTCTTGATATCGCTGAAGCATTGAAACTATCTCCGGCAACGATTTCAAGGGCGCTGAATAATCACCCTCATGTGAAGGAGAAAACAAAAAGCGACGTATTGAAAATGGCGGCTCAGCTGGGCTATAGAAGGAATCAGATGGCTTCTGGTTTAAGGAGCAATAAAACACATACCGTTGGACTAATTGTACCAAGGATTTCCATGTTTTTTCATGCAGAAGTGATCACTACGATTCAGAATGGGCTACATAAACAGGGCTATAACCTGATCATTTGCCAGTCTAATGATGTACTGAGTATGGAAGAAGAACTTGCAGATATTCTGTATGCTTCCAGGGTAGACGCATTGATTGTTGCCTGTACTTTACAAACGACGGATTTTAGTCATTTTGATAAGCTGGTGAGTAGCGGAATTCCGGTTATTTTCTATGATCGTGTTCCACTCAATTCCTATCGTGCAACTTATATTAAAGGCGATGATTTTCGTGGTGGATATCTGGCCACTTCTCATTTGATCGAAACAGGAAGTCAGCGTATAGCTCATATTTCAGGTAAATTAAGTTCTAATCTTTATCAGGACCGTACCGCAGGCTTTAAAAAGGCAATGGAACAACATCAGCTCCCAATACGTGCCGAATGGGTTTTTCATCAGGAATTGACGCATGAGCATGCAAAAGAAGCGATGGCGGAGCTATTCTCTGGATCGGTTGTTCCCGATGCTTTGTTTGCTGCAAATGATGTGACGGCCATTGCCGCACTGGAATTTGCTAAAGAGAATGGACTTCAGGTACCCCAGGATTTGAAAATTATTGGCTATTCAAATGATCCAAGAACTTCTATCATTAGTCCTGCTTTATCTACCATAGAACAGTATCCGGCTAAGGTTGGGCAAAAGATTGTAGAGGTATTAATTGAGCAACTGAAAAGTGGAGATCGGGGAGTAGAACAAGAACAAAAACCATATGTAATTCCAGTTGATCTGATCAGACGTATGTCTTCTTAACAAGTGGTCAACCTATAATAAAAGCACCTAAATAAATTAAATATAAATTTTGAATTAAATAGTAAATTATGCGGAAGCTCGTAGTTTTTTTAAGTTTTTTGATGATGAACAGTATTGTTCTGATGGCCCAGAATCCACCTGTAAAAGAAGGCATGCGCCAGTTAATTGATGATCAGTTTAAATTTGCCGAACAGCAATATAAGGTGCTCAGTAAAAATGTGCCGGCTGATGTAATGCCGCAAACCTATAATGCCGCGAAAAATAAAGTGCAAACCAGCGATACGAAATGGTGGTGTAGCGGCTTTTATCCAGGTACTTTATTTTATATCTATGAATACACTAAAGATCCTGAAATCCTAACGGAGGCTACCGCGAGATTAGGAATACTAGAAAAAGAAAAACACTATACCGGAAACCATGACCTTGGTTTTATGATGTATTGCAGTTTTGGGAATGCTTACCGCATCACTAAAAATCCTGCTTACAAAGCAACAATAGATACTTCTGCGGCCTCTTTGACCACAAGATATCGTCCTGCGGCGAAAGTTATTCAATCCTGGAATGCCAATAAAAAATGGGGCGGACCAGTAATCATTGACAACATGATGAATCTGGAGTTGTTGAGCTGGGTATCAGATCATGGTGGTGATAAAAAATTCAAAGAAGTGGCGATTACGCATGCCAACACGACTTTGAAAAACCATTTCCGTCCGGATTTTAGCTCTTACCACGTGGTAGATTATGATATGAAAACGGGTGAAGTAATGAAGAAACAAACGGCACAAGGTGCTGCAGATTCTTCAGCATGGAGCAGAGGCCAAAGCTGGGGTTTGTACGGATATACGATGATGTACCGTTTTACCAAAGATAAACGCTACCTGGAGCAAGCTAGAAATATTGCTAAATTCACCTTAAACCACCCTAATATGCCTGAAGATCTGGTTCCTTATTGGGATTTTGATGCACCGGGTATTCCAAATACTTATCGTGATGCTTCAGCAGCAGCAGTAAATGCTTCGGCATTATTGGAGTTGGCACAATATGTCAACAAAAAAGAACGCAAAACTTATGTGACTGCCGCAGAAAAAATGATTCGTTCCCTGGCTTCTGATGCATATCGTGCAAAATTAGGAGAGAATGGTGGTTTTCTTTTGATGCATAGTGTGGGCTCTATTCCACATAAAACGGAAATCGATGTGCCTTTAACCTACGCAGATTATTACTTTTTAGAAGCTTTACACCGTTATAAAAACTGGTATTTATAAGATCAGGTCTTTAAACCAGATTGGGTACTTAGCCTACAACAGCAATTTATTTATAAATAAAAGCCTGATTTTTAACAGGCAAAACATATTCAATTTTAAACTCATATAAATGAAAACATATTTTGACAGCAGGTTTGCAATCAGCCCGAATGAAGGAAAACAATTAGATACTCAGGGATTAAGAGATAATTTCCTAATGGGGCAGCTTTTTGAAGCGGATGCGATTCATTTGACCTTGTCTCATTACGATAGGTACATTGCTGGTGGTGTAATGCCTGTAAAAGGTGCTGTTCTTTTGTCTAATCCTGAGAATCTGAAAGCCAGCTATTTCCTGGAAAGAAGAGAACTGGGGATGATTAACGTAGGTGGTAAAGGTAGCGTAACTGCTGATGGAGTAACTTACGAACTGGAATATAAAGAAGCTTTATACCTTGGTAAAGGCACAAAAGAAGTGAGTTTCTCTTCTGCTGATCCGAATGCTCCAGCTAAGTTTTACCTCAATTCTGCGCCTGCACACCATACCTATCCTTCAAAGAAAGTTTCTAAAGCGGAAGCAGAAGTGGTGGAATTAGGTTCTGCAGCAACGGCTAATCATAGGATCATCAATAAGCTGATTGTAAATAGCGTATTGCCTACTTGTCAGCTGCAAATGGGCATGACAGAATTGAAAAGCGGTAGTGTTTGGAACACTATGCCTGCGCATACCCATGACCGAAGAATGGAAGTTTACTTCTATTTCGAAGTGCCGGAAGGACAAAGCGTGTGTCATTTTATGGGACAACCTCAGGAAACGAGACATGTATGGATGCAAAATGAGCAGGCGATCATCTCACCAAACTGGTCGGTGCATTCTGGCGCAGGAACAAGCAATTATACTTTCATCTGGGGAATGGCAGGTGAAAACCTGGATTATGGCGATATGGACCATTGCGCCATCACTGAGTTGAGGTAATTGCTCGATAAATTGATACCAAACAAAAACCAAATGATCAGGCTGTGTTAAACCCACAGTCTGGTTTTATAAATGTATGAAAAATGAAAAAGATTCACCTGTTTTTATGGGTATGCGCAGTTCTGCCAATTACCCTGTCCGCACAAACTAAAAATCTGAAGGCCACTATTAGTATTCAGAATCCTTCGAAACAGAAAAGAACAGCTGCGGTAACGGCTATTCCCTGGCAAAATGTGCTGGCCAAATTCCCAGCAATTGATACCGCCAACTTTAAAGTACTAAATGCAGCACAAAAGGAAGTTCCTTTTCAATTGGAATACAAAGGCTTAACAAGTCCACAAAACTTATTGGTACAGCTGGATGTGCCGGCAAATGGGAGTGTTAAAGTAACAGTTGTTCCTGGAAAAGCGGCAAAGCCTGTTCAAAAGACTTTCGGCAGATACATTCCTGAACGTAAAGATGATTTCGCCTGGGAAAATGATAAAGTAGCTTTCCGTATGTATGGAAAAGCGCTGGAAAGTACCCCAAAAGAAAATGCTTATGGCATCGATGTATGGGGAAAGAGAGTGAGCAGAATGGTATTAAACGAGCGGTATAAAAGAGGTAAATACCATGAAGATCTTGGTGATGGTAATGATTATTACCATGTTGGTTTGACTTTAGGCGGAGGGGATATTGCCCCGATTTCTGGTGATAAGATCTATTATCCTTTAAATTACCGTACCTGGAAAATTTTGGATCAAGGTGCATTGCGATTCACTTTTCAATTGAGTTATGAAAACTGGGACGTAGCAGGTAAATTAGTGAAAGTCGTGAAAACGATTTCTCTGGATGCAGGCTCTCATTTAAATAGGGTAGAAGCAAATTATGAATATCCAGGTGGCGGCGATTTACCTGTAGTAGTTGGGATCATCAAAAGAGCAGAACCAGGAACTTTACTGTTGAATGAGCGAACTGGAGTAATGGGATATTGGGAACCACAACATGGCGCTGATGGTACCATGGGGATAGGTGTGATCTTATCAGATCCTAAACTTCAAATGAGGGTAACTGCTGCGCAATTACTGGCAGAAACTAAGGCACAAAGTGGATCAGCTGTGGTGTATTATAATGGTGCCGCATGGGATAAAGCAGGAGAGATTACTACTGCTGAGGCCTGGTTTACCTACCTGAACAATTTTAAACAAACATTAGAACAGCCTTTAAAGGTGACTGTTCAATAAGTCTTATTATATAAAAACATCATCAAATGTCGGTACTGAATTTATTTAATTTAAAGGGCAAAACCGCCCTGGTTACAGGTTGTAAACGTGGGATAGGAAAAGCAATGGCTGAAGCACTTGCCGAAGCGGGAGCAGATATTATTGGCGTATCTGCCAGTTTAGAATTGGAAAATTCTGCAGTAGAAAAATCAGTAAAAGCATTAGGACGCAATTTCACTGCCTATCAATGTGATTTCAATGACCGCAGTTCTTTAAAAGCATTTATTGAAAAGGTTAAAGCAGCGCATCCGGTGATTGATATTTTAGTGAATAATGCAGGAACTATTTTGAGAAAACCAATCGCCGAACATCCAGATGAATATTGGGATGAGGTGATTGCTGTGAATCAAACTGCTCCATTTATTCTGACGCGTGAAATCGGAAAAGAGATGGTTATGAGAGGTTCTGGAAAAGTGATATTTACCGCTTCTTTGCTGACGTTCCAGGGTGGAATTACCGTTCCTGGTTACGCGGCAAGTAAAGGTGCAGTAGGACAGTTGACAAAAGCTTTTGCCAATGAATGGGCAAGTAAAGGAGTGAATGTGAATGCCATTGCACCAGGTTATATTTCTACTGATAACACCACCGCTTTAAGAGCAGATGAGGATAGAAGTCGCTCAATTATGGAACGTATTCCGGCAGGAAGATGGGGCGAAGCGGAAGATTTTAAAGGTCCAACAGTATTTTTAGCTTCCGAAGCTTCAAATTATATGCACGGTACAGTCATGACTGTTGATGGCGGCTGGATGGGGAGATAATATGAAAAATATAAGTTTTTCTCTGCTATTTCTGTTGGGCATTTCGCTGGTTGCGAATGCCCAACAAAAGAAAAATGACCGTCCCAATGTGATCATTATCAATATGGACGATATGGGTTATGGCGATACGGAACCTTATGGGATGACTGGAATCCCAACGCCTAATTTTAACAGAGCCGCCGCCGAAGGGCAGCGCCTCACTCATTTCAATACGGCACAAGCCGTATGCAGTCCTTCCCGGGCCGCATTGCTCACCGGATGTTATCCAAACAGGCTCAGCCTTGCCCATGCTTTAAGTCCGGAAGCAAAAACAGCATTAAACACATCTGAGGAAACTATTGCTTCGTTATTGAAAAAAGAAGGATACAAAACTGCGATGCTCGGAAAATGGCATTTGGGTTCTAAAGCACCATTTCTACCTACTTATTTTGGCTTTGATAGTTTTTATGGGATTCCTTATTCTCATGATATGTGGCCAGTGGGTTATGATGGAAAGCCACTGGATTCTTCTACCTATAGAGGAAAGTATCCGCGATTGCCGATCATTAGTGGCGAAAAGGTAGTCGGCTATAATGACAACCTGGAAGACCAGGGGAAATTAACCGGCACTTTTACTAAAAAAGCGGTAGAGTTTATTACAGCACACCAGCAGGATCCCTTCTTTCTATATTTAGCACAACCTATGCCTCATGTGCCTTTAGCAGCTTCGAAAGCATTTAAAGGAAAAAGTGAGCTGGGCGTTTTTGGCGATGTAATTATGGAGCTGGACTGGTCGATAGGCGAGATTATGAAAACACTGGATCGGTATAAGTTGTCGGAAAATACGATTCTCATCATCACGAGCGATAATGGCCCATGGTTGAATTTTGGTGATAATGCCGGCTCATCCGGAGGTTTTCGTGAAGGAAAAGGAACGGCCTGGGATGGTGGTACTCGTGTTCCATGCCTGATCAGATGGCCAGGTAAAATTCCCGCAGGAAGTATAAACTCTCAACTGATAGTGAATACCGATCTTTTACCTACAATTGTTGCCTTAACAAAGGCGAAATTACCAGTTCAAAGAATTGATGGGATGGATTTCTCGGCTTTGCTGACAGGAAAAACAAGTAAAGGTCCAAGGGAAGTTTTTTACTACTATTATGATGTCAATAACCTGAAAGCAGTACGTTATAAAAACTGGAAATTAGTGTTCCCACACAGTTCCAGAGCGTACACAGGTAGTTTACCCGGTAAGGGTGGTTACCCTGGACCAGCACCAGATGTAAAGGTGAAAATGGCTTTGTATAATCTATCTCATGATCCTGGAGAGCAATATGATGTTCAGGAAAACTATCCTGAAATTGTTAAGCAAATACAGGTATATGCAGAAGAGGCAAGAGCCGATCTTGGCGATGACCTGACGAATCGAAAGGGCGCGAATAGAAGGCCAGCCGGTAAAGTGAATCAATAAAAAGAAAAAATTAGCAATTAAATTATCCTCTTAATGATAAAATTGAAAATTAAAGTGGCGGCCAGTATTTCTTTTATACTGGTTGCTGCGGTTACGCTCGGAAGTCCGGAGCAAACCATGGCTCAGGTTAAACAAATGATGGTACAGGATAATTGTCCCATTATTCCTTTGCCCATCAGCGCTATAAAAGGCAACAGCACTTTTTTACTAAATGTAAAGACCCCTTTGGTTGTAAGTGATGAGGCATTAAAACCTATTGCCCAATACCTCCAAGCAGAATTATTGAAGTCGCAACACCTGCCTATAGGTATTCAGCCTGTCTCTGGGAAATTACCAGCGATAAAATTATTGCTTTCCCCAAAAAAGAAAACTGAAAGGGCAGAAGGTTACACTTTGGAAATCAATGCAGAGGGAGTCACGATCTCAGCAAAGGAAGTTTCAGGTGCTTTTTATGGCGCTACTTCTTTGCTTCAACTCATCAGACAAACAAAAAAAGTTAAAGGAACTATAGGTCTTGCGGCCTGGAAAATAACAGATCAACCTGCTTATGGTTGGAGAGGTTTTATGCTGGACGAGTCCCGGTTTTTCTTTGGGATGGAGAAGGTGAAATCGATCATCGACTGGATGGCCTTTTACAAGTTGAACAAATTACATTGGCACCTAACTGATGAGCCTGCCTGGCGTTTAGAGATTAAAAAGTATCCTAAACTAGCTTTGGTTGGTGGAATTGGTGATTTTCTCAATGAATTTACACCGGCTCAATACTATACACAAGAGCAAATCAAAGAGGTGGTTGCTTATGCCGCTCAACGTTTCATTACTGTGATACCTGAAATTGATATGCCAGGACATGCTACAGCAGCCAATAGAGCGTATCCGGAATTTAGTGGGGGTGGAGGCCCAGGACATCCGGAATTCACCTTTAATCCAGGGAAAGAAGCGACTTATGCCTACCTGACGAATATCTTAAAGGAGACCAATGTGTTATTTCCTTCAGCTATGATCCACCTTGGTGGCGATGAAGTGAGCTATGGTAATCATAAATGGGCAACAGATCCAGATATTTCAGCTTTGATGAAACAAAAACAACTTGGCGGAACTAAAGAGGTGGAGACTTATTTTATGAAAAGAATGGCAGACTCTGTGTATCAGATGAACGCTAAGCTTTTGGTTTGGGATGAGATGGTGGAAGCTGGACTTCCAAAAGATAAAACCATTATTTTCTGGTGGCGCCATGACCAGCCTGCAGTTTTAAAACAGGCATTGAATAAAGGATATGAAACGGTATTATGCCCGCGATTGCCGCTATATTTTGATTTTGTGCAGGACAGTACACATAATTATGGTCGTAAATGGAGTAAATTATTCAACCCGATAGAAAACGTGTATGCTTTTTCTGCGGATAGTTATCAATCACAAACTGTTGCTAAAAATCAGATATTAGGTATTCAGGCCAATTTGTGGACGGAAACTGTTCCCAATACACAACGTTTGGATTACCTGTTGTTTCCTAGGATTTCTGCCTTGGCAGAAGCCGCATGGTCTCCTAAAGAAGGGAAAAACTTTTCTGCGTTTATGCAACGTTTAAAAGGACATTATGCGCTTTATGAACAGGCAGGGCTATATTATTATGATCCTACTCAACCCCGTAAATATCCGGAACCGGTAAAGGTGGGGACTGGTGTGAAACGTTTTGATACTGCAGAGTAAAAAGCTAGTTAAGCATTTAAGCCGTAGAGAGGCCGATGAAATAAAGAATAGATCAAATTATAGAAAAGATCAAATTACAATTTAATGAGAAGAAGAAACTTTTTTAAGATTGCCCCATTAGCTGGATTGTTTGGTTTAATCAGTCCGGGGAAGGCGATAGCTGCAATTCCGGAAACCTTTAGTGTGGCTTCATCAGATCGTGAATACTGGTTGGCACTCATGATTCGAATTGCAGAGCCGGTATTGAAGAATGCTGCTAAAGGGGAATTAAAGAAAAATATGCCGCTGGAAACTCCGAAAGGATATGCCAAGAAAGTTGCTGAAGTGACTTATCTGGAAGCTTTGGGCAGAACGCTAGCTGGTGTATCTGCATGGCTTTCCTTACCTTCCGATCAATCAAAAGAAGGCTTAAAGAGAGCTGAGTTTGCTGAATTGGCGAGGAAAAGTATTCTGAATATTGTTGATCCGGCAAGTCCTGATTATACTGATTTCCTGAAAAAAGGGGAATCTCAGTTACTCGTAGATGCAGCCTTTTTAGCGCACGCTTTTTTACGTGCGCCTTTGCAACTTTGGGAACCGCTTCCTGCCGCAGGTAAGCAGCAGGTGATTACGGCTTTCCGTAACTTACGCTGGATTAAACCTGGGCAGAATAACTGGTTGTTGTTTGCGGCGATGGTAGAGGTTTTCTTTTTGAAAATCGGAGAGCAATGGCAACAGGAAAAAGTTACTTATGCCATCGATAAACATAAAGAATGGTATAAAGGAGATGGATGGTATGGGGATGGGGAGAAGTTCCATTTTGATTATTACAATGGCTTTGTGATTCAGCCGATGTTAGTCGATATCGTAAAGGTATTGCTCGAAAAAGGGTTATACAGCGAAAAGGACTATAATTTGATACTACGGAGAATGCAGCGTTATGGCGCGAGTCAGGAACGCTTGATTTCGCCGGAAGGAGCTTATCCTGCAATCGGAAGATCCGTGGTTTACCGCGTTGGCGCATTTCAGCCCTTGGGACAGCTGGCTTTGAATCACCAGTTACCGGCGATGATTAAGCCGGCACAGGTACGTTCGGCTTTAACCGCAGTAATGAAAAGACAGTTCGGAATGAAAGGAACTTTTAGTCCAGCCGGATGGTTACAGCTTGGCTTTTGCGGGCACCAACCCGAAGCTGCGGAAACTTATATCAGCACCGGAAGTTTATACCTGTGCAGTGTTGGTTTTCTGCCTTTAGGATTGCCAGCAAATGATGTGTTTTGGACTAGTCCGGCAGAAGACTGGACCGGTAAAAAAGCCTGGTCCGGACAGTTGTATCCGGAAGACCATGCTGTCAGTTTCTAATCGTTAGCTAAATCAATAATTGTCTAAATAAAAAAACGCCACTGCATCAGACATGCTGATAAAGTGGCGTTTTTTATTTCAAAGAGATTATTTACAGGTTGCTTTCTACCGCAGTTACTTTTTCTCTGTGTAACTCTACCGGGCTATCCAGCAATACGGCAATTACGGTTAAGCTTTTATCTAAGCGATCTTCAGGTACAGGAATGTAGACGATTCCCGGAACTGCACTCCAGTACAATTTATTGTAAATCTCTGGTTCTATCATGGTTCCTTCGCCTACAATACGTATTCTGCTGATCTTGTTTTTAATACCTTTTAAGGCAATAGGGCCTGTTGGCTTACCTTCTACAAACAGGAATAAAGTTTGTTTATCGGCAGATAATGCACTTTTCCCCTGGTAATGACCTTCCGGAAGTCCTTTAGTCGTTTTGTATAAACTTTCCGAATTCTTGGTGATCCAGTTGTAAATTTCAGGAGATAAGGTTTTCTTTTCTGCTTCCAGACCTAATCCATCTACAGTAAGTTTTGTATTCCCGAATGGGTTGTTTCCGTCATGGATAGCAGCGGTAAATTGTGCAATCTGTTGTTTGTCGCTAAGCTCTTTTTTAGGCCTTAGCGATACAGTTGATGTGGTCTTTTCTGCTAAACGAATTGGCTCCTTGAATTCGAGCGCCATCACTGTGACATCTTGATCTGCTGCGTTTTGGGGGATGCGTAAGCTCAGGTTATCTCCGTCTTTTTTGATACTTAACAATTGACTGCTACCTACAATTCTCGCAGATTTAACCTCAGAAAGCAGGCCAGTCAGGTTATATACTCCTCCGTAAGGTGCCCAATCTGCATATAAATACAGTGTTTTCTTGTCTTTTGAAAGACTGGTTTTTCCATTGAAGTGATCAGCAGGAATACCTGCGCGCGTTCCATAAATGGCTTCGCCATGTTTGCTGGTCCAACGGGCAAGACCTTTTAATACGGCAATTTGCTGCTCAGGAATGGTTCCATCGGCTTTAGGGCCAATATCTAACAACAGATTTCCACCCATGCTGATACAATCTACCAAAGTTCTGATGATCATATTTGGAGATTTATATTTGTTGTCGTAAGGCTGATAACCCCAGGAATCATTAATGGTATAACACAATTCCCAGTAATCTGCTGCCGGTTGAACGACAGGAATTCCCTGTTCCGGAGTTTCATAATCACCATGGTTATTCAGGCGGGAATTGATAATGATGTCTGAGTTGTAACTACGTAGGTTTTTAAGCACCTTTTGCACTTGCCATTCTTGGCTATTATGCTCCCAATCTCCATCAAACCAAATCAAATCCGGTTTAAAGTTCGCAGAAAGTTCATTGAGCTGTTGCTGATAATAGCTGCAGAAAGTATCCCATCTTTTTGGTTCAGCCTCCAATTGATACCTTTTATGTTCTCTTGTGAAACCATCATAGTCGCCATAACTCCAATCAGGTAATGAGAAATATAGTCCGGTTTTTAGTCCCGAAGCTTTTAATGCTTTTACAAAAGGAGCAATCAGGTCTTTTTTAGCCGCACTATGTTTAAGGGTAGTCGTGGCATTTGGTGCTTTAGTGTCCCATAAAGAAACACCGTCATGGTGTTTCGTGGTAATCACAGAATATTTGGCGCCACTTTCTTTGATCAGCTTAACCCATTCTTCCGGTTTATATTTGGAGGCATTAAAGCCATCCAATTGTTTCATGTAGTTATCATGACTGATGTAGTTATTGAAAAATGCCCAGGATTCTGAAATTCCTTTTACGGAATATACACCCCAATGGATAAATATTCCCAGTTTGGCATCTTTAAACCATTCCATCTTTTTGGTATTGGCAATAGCATTGGTCTTTTGTTTAGAGCTGTTTTCCTGAGCTTTGCTGGCTGTCATGGACAGGCAAAGAAATAAGGCTGACAGTAAGGTCTTTTTGTTCATAGAATTGTTTGGTTTCTTTGTTGTTTTGTGTGTGGTACTGGTGAATGTTGTTTGGATGGCGGCCCGGTTATTTCTGCAGATAAGATTTCTGGTAGTTTAATGGGCTTTTTCCGGTAATGATTTTAAAGTGTTTGTGAAAGCTGGCGAAGTTGTGGAAGCCACTTTCATAACAGATCTGCTTTACATTCATGCTGTCCTCAATCAGCAGTTTGCAGGCATGTCCCACTCTGATTTCGCTGATAAACTGGGTGTACGTTTTCCGGGTTCTCGACTTAAAATACCGGCAAAATGAATTTGGGCTGATGTTGGCCACTGCGGCCATTTCTTCCATCTGGATTTTTCTTTTGAAATTCGCTAAGGAGTAATTGTAAATCGCATTGATACGGTCGTTCTCTATCTCTTCGAAATCATGACGGAATCCGATAGAAGAAAGCAATTCATGCTGAGAACAGTTTTCAATGGCCAGTAATGCTTCCATCAAAAGAATAATTCTTTTTGTTCCTTCGGAGAGCAGGATAGATTCAATAATTTCTCCGATTACTTTCTTCGCCTTGTCAGAGATTTGAATTCCTCTTTGTGCTTTTTCCAGGATGAGCTTTAATGCCTTGTTTTCAGGTAGGTTCAGGAAATGATTCCCCCAGAAGTTTTCACAGAAATGAACGACGACTACGTCGGCATTTTCTTGTTCGTCTTCCATGAAATAGCTGTCGTCGAACCTCCAGTAATGGGGCAGATGGGCGCCAATCAACACCACGTCTCCAGACCTGAAACGCTTGATGCTGTCGCCAATAAACTGGGTGCCATTGCCTTTTTTAAAATAGATCAGTTCCACCTCGGCATGGTAATGCCAGCGGTTGTTGATGTAAGGGACTTTGTCTCTCCTTGCACTAAATGAATTCACAAGGTTGTTTGAAACTTTGAGTAGTTGTGGCTTCATGAAATTTGGTTAGGTCAGGCTAAAAATATAAAAATCTTTTATAAATACCTTGTAATTTCATTAATACAGTAATAACCGCCAATATTGCTGAATGATTTAACTGGAATCCAGGGCCCCGCTTAACCAACTCAGGATAATCTGTTTAGGATAAACCTTATTTCGTAAAAACTGATAACTTTGGATCATCACACATTTACAACCTTAAACCAACATGATGAAAAGAACCTGGAGAACCACGGTAATGGTCTTTATGCTTCCTATTGCAGTTATTCCAACGAGCCTCCAAGCTCAAAAACAACAAGAGCTGAAGAAAGCTCAAAGAGCTGACGCTCCTAATATCATTTTCATTTTAACAGATGATTTAGGCTATGGAGACCTTGGTGTTTTCTTTCAAAATCAGCGAAAACAAAAAGGGAGCAAGGCTTTACCTTATCAAATGACACCTTATTTGGATCAAATGGCTGCTTCAGGTGCAAAATTCACTAATCAATATAGTAATGCTCCTGTTTGTGCGCCTTCCAGGGCTTCTTTTATGACTGGTATGAATCAGGGGAATGCGAGTGTAAGGGACAACCAATTCGACAAACAAATAGAGGACAACCATACCATTGCGAATATGCTGAAAAGTGGAGGCTATGCGACTGCAGCTATTGGGAAATGGGGATTACAGGGAGAAACAAAAGAGGAGCCCAACTGGCCTGCGCATCCATTAAAACGCGGCTTTGATCAGTTTTATGGCTATATGCGGCATGCCGATGGACATGAGCATTATCCTTTTGAAGGCCTTTATAGAGGTAAAAAAGAGGTGTATGACAATTATACGAATGTAGCTTCCGGATTAAGCAAAAGCTATACTACAGACCTCTGGACTGCCTATGCAAAGAAATGGATTGTAAGTCATGAACAAGGAAAATCAGCTAAGCAACCCTTCTTTATGTTTCTTGCTTATGATGCACCACATGCGGTATTGGAATTGCCAACCCAGGCCTATCCTGCAGGTGGTGGTTTAAAAGGTGGTTTACAGTGGACTGGAAAAAATGGGGCCATGATCAATACAGCTTCTGGCGAAATTGATAGCTATGTACATCCTGATTATGTCAATGCCACATACGATGATGATCATAATGTGAATACTCCTGAAAAACCATGGCCAGATACCTACAAACGATATGCAACGGCGAATCGGAGGATAGATGACGCGATAGGTGATCTTATGAAACTTTTAAAGGACCTGAATATTGCCGAAAACACATTGGTAGTTTTTACTTCTGATAATGGCCCTTCCATAGAATCTTATTTACCAAAAGGATATGTGGCCAATAGTCCTGAGTTTTTTGGAAGTTACGGTCCTTTTGATGGGATTAAAAGAGATGTTTGGGAAGGTGGATTGAGAATGCCAACTCTGGTATCCTGGCCTTCCAAAGTAAAGTCAGGTAAAACTATTGCTAGTCCAAGTATGCTGTCTGACTGGATGGCTACTTTTGCAGCTGCGGCTAATTTGCCAGTACCAGCGAGGTTGAATAGTGTTTCTTTACTGCCAGCTTTAACGGGTACAGGTAAACAAGAGCAAGGGCAGGTATATGTGGAATATACAGAAGGAGGAAATACTCCGGAATTCAAAGATTTTGAAGCGGCTAGAAGGGGCAGAAAACGCAACCAGATGCAAATGATTCGTATTGGTGACCTGGTGGGCGTACGATATGCGATTAAATCAGCAGCAGATGATTTTGAAATTTATAATGTAATTAAGGACCCTAAAGAAAGGACCAATCTGGCCGCAGATCCAGCTTATCGCAGCTTGCAGGAGCAAATGAAAGCAAAAGTATTGCAAGGAAGGAAAGTAGATGCGGAAGCGGCTCGTCCTTATGATATGGCACTTATTCCGTCTATAAAACCTGATGCGAAACTCAGTCCAGGTCTTAACTGGAAATTCTTTAAAGGTGATTTTCCATGGGTAGTCAGCGAAAAAGGAAGAAAATCACAACAGCAGGGGACAGCAACAGAATTGAACGCCAATTCGATTCCTAAGCTTGCAGGTATGGTCTTATATGAAGCCTGGTTCAAGGCTCCTAATGATGGGGAATACAGTTTCTCTATAGAAAGTAATGGGAAAGCGTATGTGCGTTTACATGAAGCCGAATTGTTGGATGCCGATTTTGGATATACGGAAGGAAAGGAGATCCAGACTACCGTAAAACTCAAGGCAGGATACCATCCGATTAAAATTTATGTCAGACAGGAAACGGGTAAAGCAATATCATTGCGCTTAAAGAAAAAAGAACTCGGAGCTAACTGGCAGATACTGAGTGATAAAAATCTTTATAAGGTAAAATAACGTGCTTTAATCATTTATAAAGTAGATTGTACAGTAAAAAAAAGTGTTTAAACTTTCATTTAATCAAAAAGTTAATTACATTTGAGCTTACCCTTTCGAGGGTATGTTTTTCATAGGTAGATGTAGGGTCGGAAATTTATTTCCGATCCTTTTTTTTGCAAGTGATTTTAAGATCGCTACACTATATACATTCCATACACCGTATTTGTTTTAACTTTATCTTTGCAGTTGCTATGGATAAGAAGAAAATCATTGTTGCCATTACCGGAGCCAGTGGCTCAATTTACGCGAAACTACTCCTTGATAACTTAATGACCCTTTCTGATCAGATAGAGACAGTGGCTGTAGTGATGTCGGATAATGCAAAAGAAGTTTGGCGTTTTGAACTGGGCAATGAAGCCTACGACAGTTACCCTTACAAGTTCTATCCGAAAATGGACTTCAATGCTCCCTTTGCTTCTGGCTCTGCAAAATTTGACACTATGATTATCATTCCATGTTCCATGGGAACTCTGGGAAGAATCGCTCATGGCATTTCCAACGACCTCATCAGCAGAGCTGCGGATGTAGTCCTGAAGGAACGTAGAAAATTGATCGCTGTAGTGCGTGATACGCCTTTTAGCCTCATTCACATTAATAATTTAAAGATCGTAACCGAAGCTGGTGGCATCATTTGCCCGGCAAGTCCCTCATTTTACAGTCTGCCGAAAACCATTGAAGAAGTTGCACAAACTGTGGTTAGCCGCGTCATTGACCTTGCCGGTCTCCGTCAGGATAGTTACCGCTGGAATGAGGAATAATCTCAGCTAAAACCTTATCTTTGCGCATTCTCAAAGAAATTTTATAAGGGCTAAATGAAGAAGGTTGCATTTTATACACTAGGTTGTAAGTTGAATTTTTCAGAAACTTCAACCATAGGGAGGTTATTTACCGATGCCGGATATGCGGTGGTGGACTTTACAGCTGGGGCAGATGTATATGTGATCAATACCTGCTCTGTAACGGAACATGCGGATAAGAAATGCCGTAAGGTAGTTAAAGAAGTCCTGAAGTATTCTCCAGATGCTTATGTAACCATTGTAGGTTGCTATGCACAGCTAAAACCAGTAGAAATTGCCGAAATTGAAGGCGTTGATATGGTATTAGGAGCTGCTGAAAAATTCCGTATTGTAGAATATATCTCTGATTTAACGAAACAGCCTAAGGCCGTTATTCATCAGCAAAACATAGAAAAAGTAAACCATAACTTTATTGCAGCCTATTCCATCGGTGATAGAACACGTACTTTCCTTAAAGTGCAGGACGGTTGTGATTACCCTTGTACTTATTGCACGATCCCTTTGGCTCGTGGTGGCAGCAGAAGTGATACCATCGAAAATGTAGTCAATAGAGCAAAACAGATCGCTGAAAGCGGTGTGAAAGAAATTGTGCTTACCGGTGTAAACCTTGGTGATTTTGGAATCAGAGATGGACAGAGAGAAGATAAATTCTTTGACCTGGTAAAAGCACTGGATGAAGTTGAAGGAATTGAAAGAATCCGTATTTCTTCTATCGAACCAAACTTACTCAGCAATGAGATCATTGAGTTTGTTGCCCATTCTAAACGATTTGTACCACATTTCCATATTCCATTACAATCAGGATCTAACAAGATTCTGGGATTAATGAAAAGACGTTACCAAAGAGAACTATATACAGAACGTGTAGCCACTATTAAAGCATTAATTCCAAATTGCTGTATTGGTGTAGACGTAATTGTTGGTTTCCCTGGAGAGACGCATGAAGATTTTCTGGATACTTACCAGTTCCTGAATGAATTAGACATTTCATACCTACATGTATTTACTTATTCTGAACGCGAGCAAACCGCTGCGGCAGAAATGACTGGTCGTGTGGCAGGAAGTACCAGAGCGGACCGTAGTAAAATGCTCCACATCTTATCTGATAAAAAACGCAGAGCTTTCTATCAATCACAAATTGGTACGGTAGGCGAAGTGCTTTTTGAGGACGATCAAAAAGATGGTTTCATGCATGGTTTTACGAAAAACTATGTGAAAGTAAAGGCAAAATATGACCCGGTAATGGTAAACGAAATAAAAAGGGTGAAATTGATTGAACTTACTGCTGATGGCGAAGTAGAAGTTGCAGAAAGCGAAGAAGTTTTAGCTCATTAATCTTATATTCGCATAAAAACCTTTCTAAACGTATGTTTCCAACCGTATCCCATTTTATAGAATATCTCTTTGGTGTCCAGATACCGCTTCCTTTCAATACTTTTGGTGTTTTTGTAGCCCTGGCTTTCATTGCAGGTTACTGGGCATTTACAGAAGAATTTAAGCGTAAAGAGGCCCTAGGGAAGCTTCAGCCAATTAAGAAATACATTACTGTAGGAAAACCTGCGACGACCACAGAACTATTTTATAATGGTATTTTCGGTTTCCTGATCGGTTATAAACTGGTTTATGCCATATCAAATTATCAGTTATTTGTAAATGATGCCCAAACGGTGTTGCTTTCTACAAAAGGCAGTATTTTAGGCGGATTATTCTTTGCAGGTTTATTTGCCTACTGGGATCATAAAGAAAAAAACAGGGTTAAATTACCAGCACCAAAAACGGTAGAAGTGATTCAGCATCCTTATGAGTTGATGGGCAATATGATTGTCTGGGCAGCAGTATGGGGATTCCTGGGTGCTAAAATCTTTGATAACCTGGAGCATTGGGATACCTTTGTGCAAGATCCGATTGGTGGTTTACTGTCTTTCAGTGGACTAACATTTTACGGAGGCTTGATCTGCGGTGGTGCTGCGGTATTATATATTGCAAAAAAGAACGGCATCAAAATCCTGCATATGTTGGATATTGGTGGTCCGGGAATGATGCTGGCTTATGCGGTAGGTCGTATCGGATGCCAGATGTCTGGTGATGGTGATTGGGGAATTGACAACCTGAATCCTAAACCGGTAAGCTGGTTGCCAGACTGGTTATGGGCTTATACTTATCCAAATAACGTGGCCAATGAAGGGATTCCTATTCCTGGTTGCGTAGGCAGATTCTGCCATGAATTGGCAAACCCGGTATATCCGACGCCGATTTATGAAGTCATCGTTTGCTTTATCTTATTCTTTATCCTTTGGCGTATCCGCACTAAGATTAAACTTCCAGGTATGATGTTTGGAATTTATCTGATGATGAATGGTCTGGAAAGATTCTTTATTGAATTGATCCGTGTAAATACCAAATATGATGTTGCTGGGATCCGTTTTACTCAGGCGGAATTGATTTCCAGTATTTTATTTCTATCCGGTTTGTTGCTGGTTATTTATTCAGTAAGGAATAAAGAAAAGCTTGCAAACTATTAAAATCTAAGATTTGAATTACGAATTACTTTGTTCTAAAGTTGTTGCCATTGCCCGTCTGACAGGCAATTTTATCCGCAAGGAGTCCATGAATTTTGACGCTTCGGCGGTAGAAATTAAGGGGCTTAATGACCTGGTCTCTTATGTAGATAAGACTGCGGAAAAGCAATTGGTTAGAAACTTAGTGAAATTGATTCCTGAAGCGGGCTTCATTACAGAGGAGGAGACCATCAATACCACTGGTAAGGTTTTTAACTGGATTATAGACCCTTTAGACGGAACAACGAACTTTATCCATGGTTTGCCTACTTATGCGATTAGCATTGCGCTTTATGAAGAAGGACAACCTGTGATTGGAGTGGTGTATGAAATCAATAGGGGAGAGATGTTTGCTACCTATAAGGGTGGGGCAGCTTACCTGAACAATAAAGAAATCCGGGTTTCTAAACGTACTTCATTGGCGGAGACTTTAATTGCGACCGGTTTTCCATATTATCAGTTTGATAAACAGGAGGCTTATATGCAATTACTTTCCGAAATGATGCGTAGCTGTCATGGCTTAAGAAGAATTGGCTCTGCGGCCACCGATTTAGCTTATGTAGCCTGTGGTAGGTTTGATGGTTTCTTTGAATACAACCTGAATTCCTGGGATGTGGCAGCGGGTGCTTACCTGGTGCAGCAGGCAGGAGGGAATATCCTCAATTTTTCAGGAGGTACAGAATTTATTGAACAACGTGAGATCCTGGCTACAAATGCTGCCATTGATGCAGAAATGCTGGCCATTATGGCTAAACATTTTAAGGGTTAATCTTTAAAAGTATTTATATAGAAAAAGGCCTTGATTGTTAAAATCAAGGCCTTTTTGCTGTGATCAGCTTTATTTTTATAAAGCTTCAGATACTACTTCTTTCACTTCAGGAACCATACGTTGTAATAAATTCTGGATACCAGATTTTAACGTAATGGTAGAAGATGGACAACCACTGCATGAACCTCTAAGTTCTACAGTCACCACACCTTCGTCAAATGATTTATAACTGATTGCACCACCATCTTGTTCTACCGCAGGGCGAACATAGTCGTGCAGGATCTGTTGGATCTTGATTTCGATGTCTGTTCCAGTAAATGCCGGTGCAGCTTCGTCAGTTTCTTCTTTGATTTTATACTCTGATTCTACGGCACCTTTTACAAATTCCTTTAGAATCGGCTCAATATCTGGCCATTCTGCGTCTTCTGTTTTGGTGATCGTTACAAAGTTACTTGCAAAAAAAACGCCGTTTACAAAGTTGAACTTGAACAGTTCCTTTGCAAAAGGAGATTGCTCAGCACTCTCTTTAGTCGCAAAATCTTCGCTGCCATTGATCAATAATTTATTGACCATAAATTTCATGGTGGCAGGATTAGGGGTTTGTTCGGTATATACGTTGATCGTCATTGTCTTTTTTTCTTACAAAAATAAATAATTCAAAGCTGCAAATTACGGTATCGATGTCTGTTTTAGGTCATTAATTCCTAGAAGACACCAGTGTAGTTAAACGGAGTGATCTGCTTTAATTCTGCTTTTATAGTTTCGTTTACATTTAAACCATCAATAAATGTGGCCATAGTATCCGCTGTAATCTTTTGATTGGTACGTGTCAGGTCTTTTAAGGCCTCATAAGGATTCGGGTAAGCTTCTCTTCTCAATACCGTTTGAATCGCCTCTGCTACTACTGCCCAGTTGTTTTCCAGGTCGGCAGCGATGGCATCATTGTTTAAGATGATTTTGTTCAATCCTTTAAGTGTAGAAGACATTGCGATTACCGTATGCGCCATAGGAACACCTACATTTCTCAATACTGTTGAGTCTGTAAGGTCTCTTTGTAGACGGGAGATTGGTAATTTTGCTGCGAAGAATTCAAATAAAGCATTTGCAATTCCTGCATTTCCCTCTGCATTTTCGAAGTCAATAGGATTCACTTTATGTGGCATAGCCGATGAACCTACTTCTCCTTCTTTAATTCTTTGCTTGAAGTAATTTTTAGAAATATATGCCCAAATGTCGCGATCCAGGTCAATAATGATATTGTTGATGCGTTTTAAAGCGTCACATTGTGCGGCAAATTGATCATAATGTTCAATTTGAGTGGTATGTTGCGCACGGGTTAAGCCCAATACTTCATTAACGAAGTTATTAGAGAAATCTACCCAGTTTACGGATGGATATGCAATATGGTGTGCATTGAAATTACCTGTAGCACCACCAAATTTTGCGCTGTTAGGAATGTTTTTTAAATTATTCAACTGGATTTCCAAGCGTTCTGCAAATACCAGGAATTCTTTACCCAATTTAGTAGGAGAAGCTGGTTGTCCGTGGGTAAATGCCAATAAAGGAACATCCTTCCATTCTGTTGCCAATTCTTTAATCTTGCTGATTAAATTACTGATGTTTGGGTAGTATACTTCGTTTAAAGCCAGTTTGAAAGTATAAGGGATCGCAGTATTGTTGATGTCCTGAGAAGTCAATCCAAAATGTATGAATTCTTTGTAATCCTGGAAACCTAAATCATCAAATTGTTTTTTGATGAAATATTCCACGGCTTTCACATCATGGTTGGTTACTTTTTCCGTGTCTTTAATCTCCTGAGCATTTACATCTGAGAATTGCTCATGAATCAGACGTAGTTTTCCATAATTTGCTTTATCAAATTTCGCTAATCCAGGTAGTCCGATTTCACATAGTGAAATGAAATACTCTACTTCTACATATACCCTATATTTAATTAAGGCAGATTCAGAAAAGTACTTAGACAGGCTTTCAGTTGTATTTCTATAACGGCCATCTATTGGAGATATAGCTTGTAATGGTGATAAATTCATGGATATTAAGATTGTTTACGGTCGCGAAGTTACGTATTATTAGCCGTTTTTGGGAATGGAAGGCGCGTTAAATGAATTTCAGGGCATAAAAAAAGGCTTTGGAGATGTCCAAAGCCTTTTTTTATGGAGTTAATTAAAACTAGTGAGCAGCTGGTTTCTCAGCTTCAGTAGTAGTTTTAACAACTGTATCTTTTACAGTAGTATCAACAACAGTAGTATCAACTGTAGTAATAACAGCACCTGAGTCAGTTAATGTAGTGTCAGTTGATTCAGCTTTTTTCTCTGAAGTACAAGCTGCTACTGATAAAGTGATTGCTAAAGCTGCGAAACCTAATTTAAATGCGTTTTTCATTATATTTTGTTTAAATGTTAAATAATCAATTTTGTAGATTAATACCCTAATCAGGAAAAGGTAACCCGGCTTACTAAATTATTTTTATTTTTTTTTCAATTTAGTTTTTGAAGGAGCAGGAATCGGGTACTAGGGCATTGGCGAAGTGTCGGGACTGTCTTCGGGAGGTGCTGCAGGTTCAGATAGGGTTGGGAAGGGGTTCGGTTAGGGTTCAGTTAGGGTTGCTATAGTTATAGGTACGGCAACCCTAACCGAACCCCTTTCCAACCCTAACCAGATTCCGGTCTATCTCCGACCAGTTTCAAATGATTACAGGAGGGTATGGAGGATTGAATTTGCTGTTTCTTGCTGGTATTTCAGGAAAAGTATACCTGAGCCGGGAGATCCGGAAAATAGAGGGTAACAAAAAAGGTGCTGGAGAAATCCAGCACCTTTTTTGTTATTAGCCTTTTGAGCTTATTTTTTTGTTACAGTGTCAGTAGCAACAGTTGTAGTTTTTACAGTAGTATCTTTTACTGTAGTGTCAACAACGTTAGTATCAACTGTAGTAACAACAGCACCTGAATCAGTAAGTGTAGTATCAGTTGATTCACCTTTTTTCTCTGATGAACAAGCTGCTACTGATAAAGTGATTGCTAAAGCTGCGAAACCTAATTTAAATGCGTTTTTCATTATAATTCTATTTTAAATAATTAATTAATTTTGCAGTTTAATACCTGAAAGATTAAAAGGTAACCCAGTGAATTCAGAAAAAAATAAAATATTTTTTATTTGACAAATTTGGATGAGCTGACGTTTAATAAGGTATTAGGGGAAAGATCAGAAAAAAGTATTTTTTTTTGGTTAACATTGGGTTACCATTCACGTATAAATGTATTAATTGGTGAGTAATAAGTTAAGCAGTTCAGTTCCAACAGATAGAGAGGTAGTTTTAGGGATACTAAATGACTCGGAAGATACGCTAAATAAACTGTACACCGGATATTTTCCGATGGTATTGCAGTTTATCCTTAATAATAACGGTGACGAAGACGATGCAAAAGACGTGTATCAGGAGGGAATCATAGTTTTATACAATAAAATAAAGGGCGGAAATTTTGAATTAAGCAGTAAACTAAAGACCTATATATACTCAGTTTGCAGAAGAATCTGGTTGAAAAAGCTTTCGCAGGAAAGTCGGAAAACCAATAATGTCTCAGACTTCGAGGATATCATGGCAGTAGAGGTAGATTTGGAACAACATGAAGAAAAAGATCAGCAGTTTGATAAAATGAATGATGCACTTCTTCATCTTGGTGAGCCCTGCAAAACCATTATTCAGGATTTTTACATCAACGGTCTCTCTATGCAGGACATTTGTGAGAAATTTGGCTATACCAATACGGATAATGCCAAGACTCAAAAATATAAATGCTTACAGCGACTGAAGAAATTGTTTTTTCAAGTTTAAAGGTGATATGAGAAACGAGATTGAGTTAGAGGGTATAATTGAAGATTATTTAAATGGTAAGCTTTCTGAGACAGAAAGAGTAGCTTTTGAGCAACTTCGCAAGAATGATCCAGTTGTGGATCATAAAGTGGTTGCGCATAAGGTATTTCTGGAATCATTAGGAGATTATGCCAATAAGATGGATTTAAAAGCGAAAATGGATCGCTTCCATGCAGAAATTGATGTGGATACTTTAACAGAAACGTTGAGACCTCATCCTTCCTATATAGTTAACTTATGGAGGAAAAATAAAGCAGCCATTGCCGTTGCCGCTTCTTTCATTTTATTAACGGTCGTTACCGTTTATTCAATACAGCAAAACACCAAGCAAAGTGGTAATGTAGAATTGGTGAGCAGGGAATTAACGAAAATTAAGAATTCTCAAAGTAGCCTGATCAGAATTATCAATTCAAAAAATACACCTAAGAATGTGAAACCTGCCAATTTTGGAGGAACAGGCTTTGCATTAACGGCCAACGGTTATTTACTGACCAATCTACACGTAGTAGATGGTGCAGATTCTGTATATGTTCAGGACAATAAAGGAGAATCCTATAAAGCCAAAGTGGTGAGAACAGATTCTCAATACGACCTGGCCATTCTGAAAATTACTGATGCTTCATTTAACGGGCTTTCCAGCCTTCCTTATCGCTTGAAACAAAGTGGCATCGGAATGGGAGATGTGGTATACACCTTAGGTTTCCCTAAAGATGACGCCGTTTTTGGTGAAGGATATGTCAGTTCAAAAACCGGTTATAATGGAGATACCACACAATATCAGGTAGCCATTCCAGTAAATCCAGGAAATAGCGGTGGTCCTTTACTAGACCATCAGGGCAATATCATTGGCGTGATCTCTGCGAAAGAAAAACAAGTTGATGGCGCTACATTTGCCATTAAATCGAAATATATTCAAGAGGCTTTAAACTCTATTCCTAATGATTCTCTAGGTAAAAAAGTAGCCTTTAACAAAAGAAACTCTTTGCAAGGCCTGAGTAGAAATAAACAGGTGCAAAAAATACAAGATTATGTATTCATGATCAAAGTATACAAATAGAATTTCATTATAATTCCTTAGAAAACCCTACTGCTGATCTCGCTGTAGGGTTTTCTTTTTTTTAAGCCATTTTTCCTGAGTTCTTTCTTAAAAATTCCTAGTTTTATATTAAACCGGATTTAATAACGAAGACCTAATTGTAAAAAAACATGGATTTTGGAAAGGTTGCCACAGATGAACTTGAAAGAATAGATTTTAGCCTGCCAGCTGATGGCCAGCAAACCTCGCTGACTTTATCTGGTAAACCTGCAGCAAAAACACCAGCTTTTTATGTGGGCTGCGCGAAATGGGGCAGAAAAGAATGGGTAAATATGATCTATCCCCCAAAGACTAAAGAAGCTAATTTTCTGGATGAATATGTGAAGCATTTTAATGCAATTGAATTGAATGCTGTTTTCTATAGTCTGCCGAAGCCTGCGCAAATCAGAAAATGGAAAGAGAAGGCGGCCCTGAATTCCAGGAATGGTTTTCTTTTCTGTCCGAAGTTTTCTCAGTCCATTACTCACATGAAAAGGCTAAAGGGCGCAGAAGAAGTCACGGATGTTTTTCTCTCCGGTATCTCAGAATTCGGCGAATACCTCGGACCCTGTTTTCTCCAGATGGGAGATAACTTTGGACCAAAAAACAAAGATGTTTTAGCATCCTACCTCGAATCCCTGCCCGCAGATTTATCTATGTTTGTCGAACTTAGAAATCCGGAATGGTTTAGCATAGAAAGTAACCGTAAACCAGTTTTTGAGGTGTTACATCGCTTAAAGAAAGGTGCCGTGATTACTGATGCTACTGGCCGAAGAGATGTGATTCATATGGAATTGACCATTCCAGAAGTGTTTATACGCTTTGTAGGAAATGGGGCAGAATTCAAATCCTCTGATGAAGCGCGAATTGACGAATGGGTGAAACGCCTTAAAATATGGTTAGATCAGGGACTGGAAAAGGTTTATTTCTTCCTGCATCAACACGATGAAAAGGACACCCCAATCCTGGCGAATTACACCATTAAAGCATTCAACAAATATTTAGGAAGCCAATTGCCGGAGATTAACTTTATCGGAGGGGAAAATGGAGAAATTACAAAAGACCCACAATTATTCTGAAAAGTATACTAAATTTGTAGATATTATAATTTATACCCTAAAACCACAACATTATGAGTTTAAGAATAGGGGACGTAGCGCCCAATTTTAAAGCAGAAACTTCTATCGGTAATATCGATTTTTATGAATTCTTAGGAGACAGCTGGGGCGTTTTATTCTCTCATCCGGCAGATTATACTCCGGTATGTACTACTGAACTTGGTCGTACAGCTTCCTTAAAAGGGGAATTCGAAAAGAGAAATGTTAAAGTGCTTGCCCTAAGTGTAGATTCTGCGGAATCACATAAAGGATGGATCAGGGATATCAATGAGACACAAAATACCAATGTGGAGTTTCCAATCATTGCCGATGAAGACAAGAAGATCGCAGATCTTTACGATATGATTCACCCAAATGCTTCAGAGACTTTAACTGTACGCTCTTTATTTGTGATTTCACCAGATAAAAAAGTGAAATTGATGCTAACTTATCCAGCTTCTACCGGAAGAAACTTTGATGAAGTATTGAGGGTAATTGATTCTTTGCAGTTAACTGCAAATTATAGCGTGGCTACGCCAGCAGATTGGAAAGATGGTGATGATGTTGTAGTGATGAACAGCATTAAAACAGAAGATATTCCTGCTAAATTTCCAAAAGGACATAAAGTGATTAAACCTTATCTAAGAATGACTCCTCAGCCAAATAAATAAGATATTATCTATTTCTGCTGATGTCAAGGCATAAAAATGGCCCCATAATCGTTTAGATTTTGGGGCCATTATCATTTAAAGGAGATTGCTTATCCGATAGATCTCGTGAAGATGCTTTCGTAATTACTAAATTTGGATTTAATTGCTTTGTTCAACTCTGGTTGTTGATTTGCCTGAGTCAGCTCATCTAATCCATTTAATATAGAAAGGCCAATTTGTATCTCTCTTAAGCGTCTTCTTTGTTGTTCAGGTTCTAAAGAAGCGATGTATTCCAATTCCAGATCCAAAAAGGAAAGCGTTTCTTTAGCCATTAAACTGGCCTGTTTTATATCTTTCAAGTCATAGAAAAGACGGATGCTATTGTACCTGTTAATGGTATCCTGAATGGACCGTATTTCTAATGGCAGTTCGTTGGCACTTTTTTTCATGACAGCAAGCGCCTGGGCATTTTTACCCGCCAAAATCAGGTTGGTAGCCAGATTATTGTGGAAGGTCCAGGTAGTTTCCCCAATTCTTCTGCTTTCAATATCCAGGTATTTAGTTGATTTGAAACCGGAATAATCCATTTTACGCATCACATTATCGTACATCACCTCGGTATTGGTGACTTGTGATTCATCGCGCTCGGCCTTAGGATCTGTTTTTAGTGGCAGTAAACGGTAGGCATAGCCTTCCAGATAGAGGTATTTTTCTAATCCGATATAGGTGTCGCTAGATACAGAAGTTGCGAAATAAATTGGTCTTTCCCAATTGTTGTGGGCAAGGATATCATACATCGCGAGGTCTGCTTTACCAATATAATTTTTATCTACCAGCCATTCCATTTGTGCCGCGACTTTATCTTTATCAGCCGCTTTAATGGTGTTGGTTTTTACCAATTGCACTGCGTCAATGGTCATCTTAAGTTTTTTTGTTGGCAGGAAGTTCTCAAAAGAACCATCGTTCATCTGTGCTTTGTCGGCCTTTTCATCCGAAGTAAGTACCGTGAACAAGTCTTTCAATTCTACACTGTCCGTGAACCCATAATCAATATATGGGATATAGTCGCGTACGCCTTGCTGGTATTTCGCTGCGGGCATCGTGATCGGTAATGCAGCGGATTTGTTTTGTTGTCTTTTCAATTGATTGATGAAATCCCCATCACTTAAGAATTGGATACAGATCACTCTCACATCCGTTCTAATGCCTTCTACCTCCTGCGCGTACCATAAAGGGTAGGTGTCGTTATCCGCATTGGTAAAAAGGATCGCATTTGGGGCGCAGGAATTCAGGTAATTCTTCGCCCAATCTCTTGCGGTGGTTTTAGTAGAGCGGTCGTGGTCGTCCCAATTTTGTACAGCCATCAAGGTAGGAGCAAGGAGTAAGCCTGTTAATGCGGCAACAATCAGGCTCATTTTGGCCGGAGCAAAGCGGGAAAGTAATTCTTTTATAGCCAATACGCCAAAGCCAATAAAGATACAGAAGGCATAAAACGAACCTACATAGGCATAATCCCGTTCTCTTGGTTGTAAGGGATCCTGATTTAGGTAAAGCACAATGGCCAGTCCGGTGAAAAAGAATAAAGTGGCTATGACTAATGTTGCCGGTTTGTTTTTTCTATAGAGAAAGATCAGCCCTGCCATACCTAGCAGGAATGGTAAGCCGTACAACACATTGTGCCCTTTATTGTCTTGAATGGAAGGAGGTAGCTTAGTCTGCGAACCGAGTCTGATGGCATCTAAAGGTTTAATACCAGAAAGCCAGTTGCCTTCCTCCAGGTTTCCATTTCCCTGAATGTCATTCTGACGGCCAACAAAGTTCCATAAGAAATAACGCATATACATGAAACCAACTTGATAAGAACTGAAAAAACTTAGGTTGTCGGCCATTGTTGGCGCCTGATCTTTTCCCAATCCCATCCATTGCTGGTAAAAATCAATGTGTCCTGGCTTTGAGCTGTAGGTTCTTGGAAAAAGGATGTTTTTATCATAATTGACCTTAAAAGATTTTCCGGATTCTTCATATTTAGACAATCCCTTGCGGTATTCTGTGCCGGTTTCTTTATAATCGGTTTGTTTGGCATCAAAAGTTTTTCCGTATAATAATGGGGTATCTCCATAATTGGTACGCCCGAGGTAACTGTATAAAGAGAATGGGTTATCCGGATTTGATAAGTTGATACTTGGTTTGGCATTCGCCCGGATGAGGATCACAAAGTAGGAACTGAACCCGAAGATCACAAATGCAAAACAAAGCAGACTGAGGTTCAGGTTGTATTTGCGATGTTGAATCGAGTAATAAATACCATAACTGACTGCTCCAATCAATATAAAAATGAAAGCCAAGGCACCATAACCAAAGCTAAAACCTAAAGTGTTGACAAAGAAAAGATCGAATTTGGCGGCCATTAGCACCAGGTATTGTACGATTACAATTTGCACAATACCTACAATAAGACAGGCAATAGCAAAAGCCTTTAAGGTGCCAAACCAGGTCACTTTCTTTGTTTTTTTGAAATAATAAACCAGTACGATGGCAGGAATGGTAAGCAAACTTAAAAGATGCGCACCGATAGAAAGACCCACTAGAAAAGAGATGAAAACCAACCAACGGTTGTCCATGCTCTTTTCCCATTTAAGAATAGACCAGAATACCATTGCGGTAAAGAGGGTAGATAGGGCATAAACCTCTGATTCTACTGCCGAAAACCAAAAGGTATCAGAAAAGGTATAAGCCAGTGCGCCTACAATACCGGCGGCAATGACCCCCAGTGATTCCAGTTTGGTTTTTTCTTCTGAATATAGTTTGGAGGCCATCGCGGTGATGGTCCAGTAAAGGAACATAATCGTAGCCCCACTAAATAGCACAGAGCTGAAATTAACCCAATAAGCGATTTTAGTAGTGTCGCCAAGGGCGAATAAGGAAAATAATTTGCCAATCATCAGGAACAATGGTGCTCCGGGTTGATGGCCGACCTGGATCTTATCACTGGCAGCGATGAACTCTCCACAATCCCAGAAGCTGACTGTTGGCTCCATCGTTAGCCAATAAACAAGTGTAGCGATTCCAAAGAGGAAAAAGCCCACTATATTATTGATGCGGTAATAATTTTTCATGATTTAAGGTTTAATTTAGGGTTAACCAAAAATAATCAAATCATTAAAGCCTAGTCTTTTATAGATGTTAAAGTATGTTAAAAAGTGTTAAATGAATTAGGCGTATCTAATTGATCATGCCAGTGGGGATTTTAATAATGTTGCTCAATTTGAGCATCAATCACCAGATAGCCCTGCTTTTTACTCTGCGTGAAGATTAAAAAGCGTTGTTGATCAGGCTTGATTTTATACTTTTTGACCAGCTGTTCAGCTTTGTCGCGGTAATTTCTGGCGATCACATTTCCTCTCAGGTCTTTTTCTTTTTTCAGATCTGCCGGAGCTATAAGTCCCTTGATCCTGAACCTTCGTCCTGGGAAATCTTCTAATACTTTAGAAGAGGTGTAGAGCTGTGTCTGCGAATGTAATTTCTGCAAACCATACCTGCTGGCAATTAGATTGAAGGCGCCTCCTTTTAGTAAAGCGGTATCAGGTTCGTATAAGTATTGTTGTAAATCCAACCCAGGAATCTCGGCCTCACTATCTTCTTCCCCTTTGATAAAGCTAAAACTTTTTTCTTGCTCGTTAAGAGTGGTACAAACGATTTTTACTGGGCCTGTAGCATCATTTTCAAGAATCCAGAGCAATTCTTTACATTCGTTTTTTACACTGACTATATGGATTTCGCTTACATTTTTCAGTTCCTTTAATCCGGCGCTGAGGTCTAGTAAAGGTGCTGTTTTAACGATGATCCGCTTGGATTTTGACAATAGAAGATCCAGATGTTCCACCACATTTGGCGTACAATCTTTGAGCATAAACACTTTTCCGGAAGTGCTTCTTCTGGCAGGATCGATGTATATATTGTCGTAATGAAGACTACTTTCCTGAAGATATGCGATTCCATCAAGTGAAAGAAAAGCCATATTAGACTGCTTTAATACCACTGCATTGTGCGCCGCAATTTCGGAAAGCTCCGGATTAATCTCACAATGGGTGACAGATTTTAGCTTCCGCGCAAAGAAAAGACTGTCTACACCAAAACCACCAGTCAGGTCGATCAGACTTTCCCCAATGGTCAGGCCTGATTTATAAGCTGCTGTACTTTCTGATGAACATTGCTCAATAGACAATAGCGCAGGATAGTAAATCAGCTCCTGCTGGTACCAGGTAGGTAGTTTCTTAGCACTTTTCTGCCTTGCTGCAATCTGGTTGGCCAGTTCTTTAGAACTGACCTCCGGAAATGGACTTTTAGCCATAGCAATGGTAAATACATCCCCATTTAAATGGTTATTGATATATTCCTGTACTTCGCCAGCTAAAATATTTTTGTTCAAAAGGTTTTATTTTAAGCGTTAAGGGTACGGTCTTTCATTACAATCTGACAGGTATGTCTGCTTTTAACTTCCAGCAAAATGCTTTTGTTTACTGTCACACGATCAATAGTTTCCTGGTTGTAATATCTAATTGTAACCAATTCTAAACCCGTATTGTATTTTACTTTGTAATGAACGGAAAGTTCTTCAATTAGTTGCTTCAATTTCTCTGGATCTTCATCAATACTTACCGAAAAACTGATGGCAGAGTTCAGCATGGTATTGATCTTCACCTTGTGCTTATGAAAAAGACTGAAAATGTCACTCAGGTTTTCTTCAATGATAAAGGAGAAATCTTTAGGGAATATAGAAATCAATACCTGCTGTACTTTAAATATAAAAGATGGGACAGGCAATTGGTTTTCCGCATTGGTGATGTCGGTTCCTTCAGCCTCTGGGTTGAGGAAGGAGCGTACAAACAATGGAATATTTTTATTCTGAATCGGCTTAATGGTTTTTGGGTGGATCACCGTAGCTCCATAATAAGCCAGCTCGATAGCATCATGGTAAGACAATTGAGGAATTCGCTCGGTCTCATCAAACCATTTTGGATCTGCATTTAGTACGCCCGGCACATCTTTCCAAATGGTTAAAGAATCAGCATTCAGACAAGAAGAGAAAATGGCTGCTGAATAATCAGAGCCTTCGCGACCAAGGGTAGTGGTGAAGTTTTCACTAGTTCCACCAATAAAACCTTGTGTTACACCAATGTATTGATCCAGTAAAGGCAATAATTGTTGTTGTACTTCTGCTTCCGTTTTTTCCCAGTTCACATTCCCTTCACGGTAATTGTTATCGGTTTGAATGAAGTTACGCGCATCCAGCCATTTGGCAGATAGCCCAGTTTCAGTCAAATAAGCGGCAACGATTTTGGTGGAAATAATTTCGCCCATTGATACAATCTGATCATAGATGTAATCAGGTGTATCTGTGATTTCTTCCTCTACCAACCAGTCAATTTCGACAAAGCTGTTCGCTACATCATTGTAGATGGGGTGTTGATGGTTTGGGAACAGGTCCCCAATAATTTCAAAATGGTAAGCTTTTACGGCTTCAAAAATTTGTTGAACCTGCTCTTCTTCTCCTTTTAGGTAAGCTTTGCAGAGGTCTTCCAGTTTATTGGTCATCTTGCCCATTGCAGAAATGACAATCAATAATTTTTCTTTAGGGTAGCGGCTAACAATTTGCGCAAGGTTGATGACGCCAGCTGCATCTTTCACAGAGGCGCCTCCAAATTTGAATACGAGCATAGTTATTTTGTACGGTCTGTTAAAGTATTTGGCCTGGCTATGGCTTTCAAATCGCTGAAAGGAATGATCAATTCAGTGCTGCCATAAGCGTAGGCTTTAATTTCGTATGGGTTGTAAAGGAACTTCAATCCTTCTTTGGTGATTGTAAAATTACGGTTTAGATTGAACTTGTCATTTTCAAAGAAATAATTGTCTTTAAGGCTTGCCGTCGGACTTAATTTCTCATTTTTCCTGAAGATCTTTTCTGCAATGCTAACCAGTTGAGGCATACTGCCTTCATTGATCAGCGATTCTAAAGTGATTTCCTGTAAAGTTTTTGGATTTATATTCCAGTAGACTAAAGCGCTATTCGCATGTGCGCCACCAGAATAATTAACCAGACTGTGTTCTAAACCTAAATAATCCGGCTGATCCGTTAAGACCTTTGTTTCTGCATCTAAAAACCAGGCTCCCATCGTGCCTTCGCTATCTCTAATGCTTTCATAACCTTCTACAAAGGTATCGGCTATCTGCTGATAAGTCTGGTCTTTTTCAGCATCAGTACTTGAGATTGCAGCAATCGTTTTTTGTTCAACTAACTGATTCAACTTCTGATCCGAGAATACCGGATACACAATACGAACATAAGCAGTATCGGTAGTTTTTGTCTTTGCTGCAGGATTTGGTTTACTGAAAACTTTTAGGCTATCATATTTAAATGTCAAACCATTAGTCGCATTCATTTCCTGCGTAGAAAGACCAGCGCTATCTCCCTGATCACTTGCTTTTTTCTCACTCTGACAAGCTGCAAAGCTTAAAGCCAGCATTAATACTGCTAATTTTTTCATCTTCGGTAGATTTTAAAAGAGTCAATGAATTCAGTTAACCGAAATTTAAGCTATTTCGAAAGCTGTTCTTTAGAAAAAGAAGCATTCAGCCATTCTGCTTCTAAATGAGCTTCATATTTTTTGTAAAAATTAATGGCTGGTTCATTCCAATCCAATACCTGCCAGTTCATGCCGTTAAAGTTCTTGTCTTTTGCTTCTTTCATTACTCTTTCAAAAAGTAATTTTCCGATGCCTTTTCCTCTGTAACTTTCCGTAACAATGAAGTCTTCCAGGTATAACCTGCAACCTTTCCAGGTCGAATATCTGGTGTAATATAAAGCAAAGCCGATAATCAGCTGGTCGTTCTCTACTACAAATGCATTCCATACCGGATTGGAGCCAAAGCCTGCATCTTCAAACTCTGCTAATGTAACGGTTACTTCTTCAGGAGCTTTTTCATATAAAGCCAGCTCATGAATCAATTCTAATAGACGCGGACAATCCTGCTGTGTGGCAACTCTGATGTTTATATTCATTATGCTTCTTCTTTCCAGTGTTTAATTTTCCTTTTTCCAAAAATATTGCTGCCCACGCGAACCATGGTACTTCCTGCTTCAATAGCCAGTTTATAATCTCCTGACATGCCCATTGAAAGCTCTTTAAAGTTGTCGTCTTTTCTGAAGAAACTCACTTTGATGCCATCAAAAAGTACTTTAAGCTCGGTAAACTCGTCCAAGGTTTGCTTCTCTTGTGCATTGTTGCTGGCGATGCCCATTAAACCGGTAATGCGAATGTTTTTCATCGCTGCAAACTCTTCTGAACGCAACAGATCTATCGCTTCATCATAGCCTAAACCAAATTTAGTGTCCTCATCAGCAATGTAAATCTGCAATAAACAGTCAATTACTCGCTTGTTTTTTGCAGCTTGTTTGTTGATCTCCACCAACAGTTTCAAGCTGTCTACCGATTGAATCAGGCTGATAAAAGGGGCAATGTATTTTACCTTATTCGTTTGTAAATGACCAATCAGGTGCCATTCGATATCTTGTGGAAGTTGCGCCTGCTTTTCTACCAGCTCCTGCACAATATTCTCGCCAAATACCCTTTGTCCGGCATTGTAAGCTTCTAAAACTGCCGATGCTTCCTGGTATTTTGAAACCGCGATCAATTTCACCGCAACTTCATCCAATTCGTTTTTATATTTTAATAAGTTATCTGCTATACTCATTTATCAGTATTTTTGGTAAAATTAAGAACCTTACCGAACTTTGGCTAAGAAATAATGATGTTTTAAGCATAATGAGAAACTTTTTATATATACTATCCCTTTTTTTACTGATTTCTGCCTGTAAACCAGGGATTCCTAAAGACATCATCCAGCCTGATAAAATGCCGGGGGTATTGAGCGATATCCACTTAACAGATGCTTATGTGGCTTCATTCCCCTCCTCGGATTCGGCCAGGAAAGTTGCCAGTTCATTTTATAAGGGCATCTATAAGAAATATGGTATCGATTCAGCTGTGTTTGCAAGGAGTATGGCCTATTATAATGATAATCCAAAGCTATTGGACGAGATCTATACCAGTGTGGTAGACGATTTAACCAAGCAAAAGGCCGTGATTACGAAATCAGACTCTCTGGCAAATGAGAAGAATAGAAAAGAATTAATGTTAAAAATGAGTGCGGATTCCCTGGCAAGGAAATCACCGGACTATAAAATCCGCTTCCTGCTGAAAGATACTACCAATCTGCAGGATACCACCAAAAAGGTGATGGAGTTTATTCAACCAAAGATGGTTTATAAAACCCAAAATTAGAATTATAAGTATGTTATATCCGGAGAATTGTTTAGAGCGTTTGGGTTTTAGTGAGGTCAGACAACTTATTCATAAACACTGTTTAAGTCCGATGGGACAACAAATGGTCGCTAAAATGCAGGTCATGACTAAGTATGACCAGATCAATAAATTTTTACGTCAAACCTATGAGTTTAAAAGTATCCTGGAAAACCAGGAGCCTTTACAAATCAGTACGTTTTTTGATATTAAATCTTTAGCTGATAAAATTAAAGTAGAAGGAACTTACCTGGTAGAAGATGAATTACACCAGATGTACGCCTCCCTGCAAACCGTATTTTCAGTACTGCGCTTTTTTGAAGAAAGAAAAGAAATATATCCCAACCTGGAGGCTTTATTGGAGCATCTTCCGGTAGAGAAAAATATCCTCAAAAGAATTGAAATGGTGTTGGATCCGAAAGGGAAAATCAAACCCAATGCTTCCAGTACCCTGCAACAGATTATTGGCGATATTGCCAAAGCAGAGCAGGATGTGAGAAAGCGAATGGATTCCATTTATAAAACTGCAGTAGGCAATAACTGGGTCGCAGATGGTAGCCTAACCATCAGAGATGGTAGGATGTGTATCCCGATCCTCGCTGAGAATAAAAGAAAACTTAAAGGTTTCATTCATGATGAGTCTGCCTCTGGGCAAACCGTTTACATGGAGCCGGAAGAGGTATTTACATTAAATAATAAGCTTAGAGATCTGGAATTTGATAAGCGTAGAGAGATCATAAAGATCCTTATTGCGCTGACTACAGATTTAAGACCTTATACACCTTTATTATTGTCTTACCATGGATTCCTGACTAAATTGGATTTCGTGAGGGCTAAGGCCTTGTTTTCAATTGATATTGAGGCCGATATGCCGGTGTTGGTCAAGGAAGCAAAAACAAAATTGATCAATGCGACGCATCCACTCTTGTATCTTTCTTTTAAAGAAGATAAAAAGACAGTGGTTCCATTAAATATACAGATCACCGATGACCTTAGGATTGTCCTGGTTTCAGGTCCCAATGCTGGAGGAAAGTCGGTGTGCATGAAAACTGTTGGTTTACTACAAATCATGGTGCAATCAGGCTTACTGATTCCGGTACATGAGTCTAGCGAAGTAGGTATCTTCGAAAATATCTTTGCCGATATCGGAGATGATCAGTCCATTGAAAGTGATTTGAGTACTTATAGTGCGCATTTAACCAAAATGAGACACTTTGTAGCCCATGCTTCGCCGAAAACATTGGTCTTGATTGATGAATTTGGAACAGGTACTGATCCGCAATTTGGTGGACCAATGGCGGAAGCTGTGTTGGAAGTATTGAACAATAAAAAGGTGAGAGGGGTGATCACTACCCACTATTCTAACTTAAAGCTTTTCGCTGGGAATACCCCAGGATTGGAAAACGCCTCTATGTTGTTCGATAATGACCGCATGAAGCCTATGTATGTGCTGGAAGTAGGGAAGCCAGGTAGTTCTTATGCCTTTGAAATTGCACAGAATATCGGACTGCAGAAAGAAGTGCTGGAATTGGCAAGAGCAAAAACCGGAACCAACCAAAATCGTATTGATAGCTTACTGGTTGATCTGGAAAGAGAGAAAAAGCAGATTTATGATACTAAACTGCATTTGTCGAATCAGCAGAATAAAGTGAAAAATTTGGTAGCAGAAAATGAAAAGCTGAAATTGTTTTTAGATGAAAACAGAAAAGTGCTGATCAAAGAAGCTAAGTTGGAAGCGCAAGCAATTATTAAAAATGCCAATAAATTGGTAGAAAATACAATTGCAGAGATTAAAGACAAGCAGGCAGATAAAATAGTAACCAAGGAATTGCGTCAAAATCTGCAAAAGGTATTGGTGCAGCATCAGGTCAAAGAAGAAAAGAAACCTGAGGTAGCCGTTGCCCTAAATACACCAATAGAAGTTGGAGATTGGGTGCAATTGAACAATAGTGAAACTACAGGACAGGTTTTAGAGATCAACAGAGACAATCTGGTAGTCGCTTTAGGGGAGTTACGTTCCGTATTGAAGAAAAACAGGGTTTATAAAATCAGTAATAAGCAGGCTAAAAAAGCGATTCAGAATAATTCATATACCGGTAGCATTTCAGAGGCGATAGGCAATTTCACTGCCGAGCTGGATTTACGGGGAATGCGTGGCGAAAATGCCTTGCACGAAGTAGAAAAGTATCTGGATAAGTCGATTATGCTGGGTTTCCCTTTCATTAAAATCATTCATGGTAAAGGAGATGGGATTCTGAGAAAATTGATCCGCGAATACCTGAAGAAATATAGTCAGGTGAACCGGGTAGAAGACGAGCATGCCGACAGAGGCGGAGATGGAATTACCTACGTGTATTTCAATTAGTTAAACATAATCAGGACATTGCTTGTTATGAAACAAAGCAATGTCCTATGAAAATACTGATGATCAGTGCTTTGGCAATTATGCTCTGCACTACTGCCTGTAAGAAAAGCAAATCTACAGCCATTGTGGAACCTATACTTCCCGATGCTGAACTGAAAACAAAGGTGTTGGCCTCAGGCCTCGCCTATCCATGGGAAATCATTTATGGCCCTGATCAGCAATTGTGGATCACGGAAAGAGGAGGGAAGATCAGCAGGATCAATCCTCAAACCGGTGTGGTTACCTTATTACATACCATTTCTGAAGTAGTTGCTACCGGAGAAGGCGGTTTGCTGGGGATGGTACTTGCCCCAAATTTCACAACTAATCCATGGGTATATGTGGTCTATGATTATGGAACAGGAAACAATTACAGGGAAAAAGTAGTCCGATTTACCTATGGCAACGGAACATTGTCATCAGCAATAACGATCATTGATCAAATTCCGGCTTCCAGTGTGCATAATGGCTCCCGACTGATGATCAGCGCTGATCAAAAATTATTCATCAGCACAGGAGACGCCAGCAATGCTCCCAATGCGCAAAATATAAATTCTTTATCAGGAAAGATTCTTCGATTGAATCTGGATGGGAGTATTCCAACAGATAATCCGATGGCCAATAATCCGGTCTGGAGTTTCGGTCACCGAAACCCACAAGGGCTGATCCAGGTGGGCGATAAGATCTATGCTTCAGAACACGGTCCTAACAATGACGATGAAGTCAACCTGATTCTTAAAGGACGGAATTATGGATGGCCAAACGTAGAAGGCTTTTGTAACCTACCCGCAGAACAAAGCTTCTGTGCCGCAAATAATGTGGTAGAACCATTGTTTGCCTGGACACCTACCATCGCTACCTCCAGTCTCACCTATTATAATTCAGACTATATTCCGCAATGGAAAAACACTTTACTGCTCCTCAGTTTGAAAGGCACTAAACTTACACAGTTAAGTTTAAACACTAGTGGCGACAAAATTACGGAGGCTAAAGATTTCTTGTTTAATCAATTTGGACGGCTCAGGGCCATTTGTCAATCTCCGGAAGGAAGGCTATATATCACTACCAGTAATGGTGGGGATGATAAAATTATAGAAATCGCCAAATAAATTGTTCGAACACATTTTATACTATAATTTAGTAGCAAAACCTTATATATGATTAACAAAGTAGTTTCGGGTGCTGATGAAGCCATCAGCGATATCGAGAATGGGAACACCCTGATGCTCGGCGGTTTTGGGCTCTGTGGAATTCCTGAGAATTGCATTACCGCATTGGTAAAAAAAGGCGTTAAAGATTTAACATGTATATCTAATAATGCTGGTGTGGATGATTTTGGCATCGGTCTGATGCTGCAAAAACGCCAGGTAAAAAAAATGATTTCTTCTTATGTAGGTGAGAATGCGGAATTTGAGCGCCAGTTGCTGAGTGGAGAGCTGGAAGTTGAATTGATTCCTCAGGGTACACTGGCCACCAGATGTATGGCTGCTGGTTACGGAATGCCAGCCATTTTTACTCCTGCCGGAGTAGGTACTGAAGTGGCCGAAGGCAAAGAAGTGCGTAACTTTAATGGAAAAGACTACCTGATGGAATATGCATTTGATGCTGATTTTGCCATCGTGAAAGCCTGGAAAGGTGATACTGCCGGTAACCTGATATTCAGGTCTACAAGTAGAAACTTTAATCCAGTGATGGCTATGGCTGGAAAGATCACCATTGCAGAAGTAGAAGAATTGGTGGAAGCAGGGGAACTTGATCCAGACCATATCCACACACCAGGTGTATTCGTGCATCGCATTTTTCAAGGTGCCAATTATGAAAAAAGAATTGAGCAACGCACAGTTAGATCAAAAAATTAATCCTATAAAATATTTGTATGTTGGATAAAGACGGAATTGCGAAACGTATCGCAAAAGAAATCAAAGACGGTTTTTATGTGAATTTAGGGATTGGAATTCCTACACTGGTAGCCAATTATATTCCTGAAGGCATCAATGTAGTACTGCAATCGGAAAATGGCTTATTAGGCATGGGACCTTTTCCTTTTGAAGGGGAAGAAGATGCAGACCTGATCAATGCAGGCAAGCAAACGATTACCACCCTGCCAGGCTCTTCGATATTTGATTCTGCCATGAGCTTCGGGATGATTAGAAGTCAGAAGATTGACCTTACGATTTTAGGAGCAATGGAAGTTTCAGAAAATGGAGATATTGCCAACTGGAAGATTCCAGGTAAAATGGTGAAAGGTATGGGCGGTGCAATGGACCTGGTAGCTTCTGCAAAGAACATCATCGTGGCCATGCAACATGTTAATAAAGCCGGAGAAAGTAAACTATTGCCAAAATGTACTTTGCCTTTAACCGGAGTAAACTGTATCAAGAAAATTGTAACGGAACTCGCGGTATTAGATGTATTGCCTGGTGGTGGATTTAAACTGATTGAAAGAGCGCCAGGAGTGAGTGTAGATTACATCAGACAGGCCACAACAGGCAGACTGTTTGCCGATGATGACGTACCAGAAATGAGTTTAAACTAATTCTGTGGTTAAGAAATATACCTAATAAAAAAGGGATGCGTTGGCATCCCTTTTTTATTTACTCTGATTTATGTTTTAGGTATTTCACTTTTAAATCTGTGGAAATTTCTTCTGTGACTCTAATGATGTCATCAGGGGTATTGAAATTGTTGGTGATCAATTGATCACAGGTTTCTCTGTATGGCAACAGATATTCTTTATAAGCAGGTACTACATGGTTGTGCCATTTGTAAGTAACATCATCCTCTGGATAACCTCTTTCCATTCCATCACGTTTAATGCGACGTGCTAAGGCAACAGATTCTTCTGCTTCCACAAATATACGGTGGTCTAGTAAGGCAGCAATTTCTTTAAAATGCAAAATGAAAAGTCCTTCTACAATAATAATTGGAGCAGGATTGATTTCCAGAATTTTAGTGATGGCCAAAGGATTATTGAAATTGTATTCCTTTTTATAAATCACTTCTCCTTTGATCAATTTCTTGATGTCTAAAAGGAACTGCTGGTCATCAATGGTTGATGGCAGGTCGAAATTGTAAAGTTTGTTTTCTTCCTGGCTCAATTCGCCCACAGGAATGTAATAGTCATCCTGAGAAACCAGGGTTACTTCATCGTTCTTAAAATGATGTAAGAAACAATTTAAAAAAAAGGTTTTACCGGAACCACTTCCCCCCGCAATACCAATGATAAATGGCTTATTGTTCATTATCTTGTCCACCGTACGTTAAATTACAAAAAAATCTTTTATCTATAGCCCCCAACGCGTCCGCTACTGCTTTAGTCATCACAATGATTACATCTTTGGTAGATTCATTTTCCGTGAATTTACCTACCACCTTTGCAAAGGTAGACCTGTTGCTCATTGGGTTGGTAATTTTCATTACGGTTCCAATTGGTGCGCTGCGATGTAATACCAACATTTTTGAGGGATCAAGATCCGGATCTGAAATCCAGGTTCCTGTTCCTTTTTCGTCCATTTGATTTAAGCCATATCTGCTGGCTGGCAATCTTAATGACGGATTTTTTATAGAATTTAAGGTGTCTACCGGATTTTCAGTCTGGCGATTTGCCGAAGGAACTGGTTTTTGTGGGTATTGGCCTTTGATCAGTAATTTTTGACCTACTCTTAAAGAGTATCCATTCAGGTTATTTTTAGCTTTCACCTGATCCATCGTTAACTTATAACGCGTGGCAATAGAATAAAGGGTTTCATTAGAAGCCACAGTATGCTCAATAAAGTCTTCTGAAGTGTCAGCCGGAACATTTACTGCTGCCGCTGGACTTTGTACTGATGCAGCTTGTTGCTGTTGTTTTTTCGGGAAGATAGGGACCAGAATCTCTTCTTTCTTTTTATTGTCAGCAGGTGCTTTTGTTTCTGTATTAGCAGGTTGCTGAGCCACTATAGGCGTAGTCGTTGCTTTGCTTGGCGTTGGTACTGCTGCCGCTGCTGTTGTACTCGTTTCTGTTTCCGTAGTTTCTACTCCCTCATTGGCAGGGACTTTCAATACTTGTCCGATAGAAAGGTTAATGGTTCTCAGGTTATTGATCCTTTTGATCTCATTAACAGTAGTACCATATCTCTTCGCCAACATCCCCAGATTTTCTTTCTTTTGAACAGTATGCTCTATTAGAATACCATCAGGATCTGTGTTTTCATTCTTCTTCAGAATGGCGTTTTTATTGGTCGCAGTGATTGGTGTTTTTTCTGGTGCCGGACTATTAAAAGGAATATTGGTAGGTACTTTAATGATGACACCGATCTGAAGGAACTTATTGTCATTGAAAGTCATGATGTCTTTCGGTACCACATTATATCGTCTTCCTATGGCATAATAAGTGTCTTTTGCAGCTACTTCGTGGATAATTAACTTTTTGCCATTCCGGTTTTCTACTCCTATAGAATCCCTTGTATTGGTATTGGCATTGGCAGTGGGCAATTTTAAAAGCACTGCAAATAACGATACTATATAATATTTATACATTAATGTCTCTGTTAAATTTAATGAACAATTATACGAATAATAAAAGAAAGCGGAAATTTTGAATATTTAACGTCGTTTCCAAAGGGGTATTGTCTCTCAAAATAACATTTTTCAAAACCATTTAATTTTCGTGTTGTTGTATAGGCATGCCCTACAATTGGACAAAAATAAAACATTATATACTATGGACGCAAAAGAAATCAGTTTAAAAGAGAAAGACGTAAGACCTGTAGTGGACATGCTGAATGACTATCTGGCTAACTATCACATACATTACCAGAAATTAAGAGGATGTCACTGGAATGTAAAAGGTCAGAACTTCTTCACTTTACATATCAAATTTGAAGAGTTATATACCAATGCACAGTTAACAATCGATGAAATCGCAGAACGTGTACTTACTTTAGGTAAGCCACCGCATAGCCGTTTTGTTGACTACATTAAAGAATCAACACTTAAAGAGGTGGATACCATCGGCATGAAAGACATGGATATGGTAGAAGAGATTTTAGCAGATATGGCTCATTTAATTCAAATAGAACGTGATTTATTGGAAGCCACTGATAAAGCTGGTGATGATGGATCAAATGATATGGTCAACAGATTCATGCAGTTCAAAGAGAAAAATACCTGGATGTTGCGCTCATTCTGTGGTAAAAAATAAATAATCATTTTCCCCTGATGATTTAAAACCGCTTCCTAATCCGTTTAGGCAGCGGTTTTTTTTGTCGCTTTTTTGAGGGGAAGGTTAAGGTTAGGTTTGTGGCTCCGTAAGTTGTTGGAGGTAATTGTGCGGAGTAATTCCTTTTTGTTTTTTAAACTCGTAGAAGAAAGAGCTACGGGAGGAGAATCCAGCTTCACGGCCTAAGCCATCCAGACTGTATTGCTTGCAATGGTCTTTGTTTTGCATTTCTCCTAACACATAATTGACCCGATAGGTATTTATAAAATGACTAAAATTCTGCTGGAAATATAAGTTCAGTAAATGCGATAAATTATGAGGACTGAGTTGCAGCATCTCAGCAAGCTGCGCCAGAGAGAGTTTCTTCCGTAGATAGGGGCGGTGTTGTTCCAGATAAGACTCAATGTTTTCTTTTGATAGTATCTCTTCATCTCCCTTTTTATTGTAGGCACTCACAATTTTCTTTAGCGTAGTGATTTTTATGTTGAGGTAGGAGGCAACCAGTTCTAATGGTATTCGTGTGGCGTGATGAGGGTAGTTTTTTAAAAAGTCTGAATATTTATCTGATGCTGTGCCAATCCTAAAGAACACAGAGCGGTGATGCGCGATCTTATAATAAAGCTCCATTACTTTTCTCATCAGGATATTCATTTCCGGGTAAGTTGCAGTCAGCTTTTCCAGGTCATCTACATGTACACCTAATAATAAGGAATCCTCTTCTGCTTTGATGTCCTCGGTAGCTGGAACAATTCCATAAATCCCTTCAATCGCAGATACAAATTCCCCCTGCACACAAATGAAACTGGTGATGACCTGTTTTCCGGAAGTCGCCTCTCCAGTAAGGATACCTTCTATAATAAAGTAGACGAAATAACTATAATCACCTTTTCTCAATAAGTATTCATTCTTTTTGACATGAATTTCATAGCAAGTTTCACTGAGCAGAATCTTTGCGCCTAAAGGAAGCGGGAAGAAATGATCTAATCGTTCAAATACAGCGGACAAATATTTTTGTTCAGGCTTTTTCTGGTGGTGGATTGGTATTAACATCGAGGAAATTGTGGTTTGCGACTGCAAAGTAGCTAAAAGTGTGTATAAGATTATAATGTTGTACTCCTTAGTTGTTAAATTTTACTAATTCATAATGTCTTACGGTTACTTTTGTCAAAAATGTAAACGTATTGTCTTGGGCTAATAGTTAATGTGTTTCGTACAAAATATTTGTACCATTTACTGAGCCGGGATTTTATTATAGGTATTAAAGATTATGGAACGCTCCCATTTGTAATTGCTTCGCTTGCTATCCCTAGCAGCGGAGCTTTTATTTTATAAAAGGAATTTTTTTTACTTTTCTCTAAGAAATCGCTTTAGGCCAAACAACAATTGTTTAATACCTTTGGAAGGTAATGGGATATAAAAGTTTAGCAGAATGTGTGGCCGATTTAGAAAAACATGGCCATCTAATCAGGATTAAAGAAGAAGTAGACCCGTATCTCGAAATGGCTGCCATTCATTTACGTGTTTACGAAAAACAAGGACCTGCTTTATTCTTTGAGAAGGTGAAAGGAAGTCCTTTTCCAGCAGTGTCTAATTTATTTGGTACACTGGAACGCGCAAAGTTTATGTTCAGGGATAGCCTGGATAAAGTAGAGCAATTGGTAGGACTGAAGTTTGATCCAATGAGCGCATTAAAAAATCCACTAAAACTTCCTGCTATTGGCCTTACAGCGCTTACTGCATTGCCTTTAAAACAAACTTTCAAATCAACGTTTAGTAAAACTACCATAAGTGCATTGCCACAGATTGTAAATTGGCCTATGGATGGTGGTCCTTTTATTACCATGCCACAGGTGTATACAGAAGATATAGATAAGCCTGGGATTATGAATGCCAATCTTGGAATGTATCGGATCCAACTTGGAGGTAATGATTATATACCTGACCAGGAGATTGGATTACATTACCAGATTCATCGCGGAATTGGAGTACACCAGTCGAAAGCCAATGCAAAGGGGCAACCTTTAAAGGTAAGCATCTTTGTTGGAGGTCCACCTTCGCATCCGCTGGCAGCAGTAATGCCTTTGCCTGAAGGATTGTCGGAGATGACCTTTGCAGGTGCATTGGGGAACCGTAGGTTCAGGTATTTCTACGATGAAGAAGGTTTCTGTATCTCGGCAGATGCTGATTTCGTAATTACTGGGACCGTTTATCCTCAGGAAAACAAACCTGAAGGTCCTTTTGGGGATCATTTGGGTTATTATAGTCTAACTCATCCTTTCCCTTTAATGAAGGTTCACAATGTGTACCATCGCAAGGATGCAATATGGTCCTTCACTGTGGTGGGCAGGCCTCCGCAAGAGGATACTAGTTTTGGTGCATTGATTCATGAGATCGCCGGATCGGCATTGCCGAAGGAAATTCATGGATTAAAAGAGTTGAATGCAGTAGATGCGGCAGGGGTACACCCTCTGTTGTTCGCGATTGGCAGTGAACGTTATACGCCATTTCTGAACGAACGCAGACCTCAGGAGATCCTAACAATTGCCAATCATATTCTAGGTAAGAATCAGCTTAGTCTGGCTAAATACCTGTTTATTGCTGCCAGAGAAGACGATGAGACTTTAGATACTCATGACCTTTCTCGTTTTATACAGCATGTTTTATCAAGAATGGATCCCCGTACTGATTTACACTTTCATACAAATACCACCATTGATACTTTAGATTATAGCGGTGATGGTTTAAATAGTGGTTCTAAAGTGGTATTTGCTGCTGCGGGAGCTGTACGTAGAACATTATCGGAGGTAGTTCCTGCCGGTTTTACACTGCCAGAAAGCTTTACTGCGGCTTATATTGCTATTCCAGGAGTGTTAGCTGTTCAGGCTGCTCCTTATCTGAGCCATACTAAAGCAGTAGCAGAAGTAGCCGTTTTGAATGAGCAATTGAAAGGCCAGGATCTGGAAGGAATTGCATTGATTGTTTTATGCGATGATAGCGCTTTCTGTGCTGAAAATATAAACAACCTGGTATGGATTGCCTTTACCAGAAGTAATCCGGCTGTTGATATTCATGGTATTGGTTCTTTTACAACGAACAAACACTGGGGATGTACAGGCCCCGTAATTATTGATGCGAGAAAGAAACCACACCATGCACCTGAACTGATTAAGGATCCTCAGGTAGAAAAGAATATTGAGCGATTTGCATCGCTTTTTAAGTCCAATGGCTTTTAATCTGATAACTGAATAGACCAGACCAGTTTATTACTTAAGATACAATCATAAAAAAAGGGAAGTTGATTTAAATCAACTTCCCTTTTTTTATGATTGCTCGTAAATCAATACTTGAGCATCTGGCGGAAATTAGAATCTTACACCAAATGTTAAAAATACATTGTTTCTACTTGTTTTGATATTGGCTACAGGTTCTGGAGCCTCATTCTTATCTGCTATAAAGTAACTGTCTAAATCGACATTGCTTTCCACACGTTGGTAAGCAAGATCAAGATAATAGTTGCTTACACGGTAGCCTACACCACCAGTATAAAATTTAGTGCCAAAATAAGATTTAGTGTCATTTTTTATCGCAGAGCCATTGTTACCGTAACCAGCTCTTAAGCTAAAGCTATTGTCTACTTTATATTCTGCACCAACTCTATAGTTAACCGCACTTTGGTAGTTGTCTTTAATGAAATCGTTAGCTGTGTTTATTGCACCCTGGTTATTGTCCTGGTCAAGAGAATATTTGATGCCGGAATAATCAATGTAGTCAATATCTGCTGAAATTAGGGCTTTACCTCCAATTACATAACTTGCCCCTAAAGACCCTTTTGCTGGAGTACGCAATTGATAAGTTACCCCGGAAAGACCAGGATCATTGCTGAAAGTACCTTGTTGAGTACCTGCGTAATAAGTAGTAGTTAAAGAATGCGCTTGAACATCATCATAATACATCCAGCTTGGTGATTGATAAGTGGCACCTATACGTAAATTTGCGTCAGGTCTGTAAATCAAACCTACACGGGCATTGAAACCAGAACCTTTTACGTCTGAGTTTACTCTATAGTCAGTGTCGTAACTGCTGTTTACGCCAGTATTGTATCCGGATTCTCTAAACATACGGTCACTCTCATATCTTGAATTTACAAAATTCAGACTCGCACCAATATAGACGGTATTGGAAATATTTAAAGCACCAGCTACATTCATTTCTGAAGTAGATCCTGTTCTGATTTCTGTTTGACTTTGACGGTACGGTGCGCGGGTTGCAGCTGAATAAACATTGTTAGTTCCATCATAGTTAATTAGATAGTTGTCATACGCCATCTTCTCAATGCTGTAGTCGGCCAAAGTAGTTGGATCTCCAAGGGCAAAAAAGTTAGCTTCTTCTGCAAAGTAATTGTTGATGGAGTTCAGATTATTCGTTCCGTTAAAGCTGTATCTACCAGTGAAATCATTGTTGCGGCTATAACCTACACCAAAAACTGTACTGATCACCCCTTTCGTAGGATCCTGACCTTTAGGTTTGAAAGTAGGGTTATAAAATACTGCGCCTACATTATTCAGGTTCAACATATTCTTAGAAGAGTTTGTTCTTTCTCCAAGAAAATCTGCTTTACCTTTCATCATATTGAATTCAGGAGTAAAGCTAAACTCTGATTTAGTGAACAAACCAAGTCCGGCAGGGTTACCCCCTAATGAACTCATATCACCACCTACACCAATTTGCGCACCACCCATACTTTTGAATCGGGAGGTACTGCCATAATTAGTTTGAGAAAATCTCAGGGCATCAGGGCTGTATTGAGCATATAAAGAACCTGTAGTGGCTACTATAGCCACTAAGGAGGATAGAATTTTTTTCATGTTTGTTTTCTGAATGATAATAATTAGACCTGGTTAACCTCTTCCACCTCGAGAAGATCTACCTCCGCCACCACCACCGCCGCCGCCGGATGATCTGCCACCGCCGCTCTCTCCGCCACGTGATTGGCTAGGAGTATAAGTTGGGTTGCTTTGTGGTTGAGGTCTGTAACTTTCTCTTGATGGTCTGGCCTGTGGCTCCTGTCTGTTATTGTCACGCATTGGTCTACTATTTTGACCTGAGGCACGCTGTTGCGTTCCTTGTGTTCTGTTTGGGAGATAAGATTCAGATCTGCTTCCACGGGAAATTACATTTCCGTTCATATCAGTTCTTGTGTTGCCGCTTCCTCTTACTGTACTGCCGCCGTAACTTCTGTCGCCAGGGCTTCTTGATGGCCTTGGTGCATTATAAGTTCTTCCGGTATTGGAACCAATAATGATCCCGCCACCCCAGCCTGGATAGAAACCACCGCCCCATCCCGGGTAGTAGCCGCCACCCCATCCTGGGTACCATGGGTTATAACCAAATGAAGGGTAGAATCCGCCACCCCATCCATAATATGGATTGCCCCATGAGGAACCAAAGCTAAGGCCTAAAGAAAAGCCGCCACCATAGCCAAAACCACCGTCGAAATAAGGATCGTAGTACGATCTCCATGGACTAGCATAAGAAAATCTATTGATACGGGAAGAGTAATCCATGTCATAATAAGGATCACTAGTGCCATAATATTCATTATCGGCATCGTAATCATTTTGAGGAGCCACCACTCTTGGCTGAGGCGTATAAATCTGCGCCTTTGCATTAGAGTTGTACACATCATCATCTTGGGCACCTTGCTGCGCATACCTTGGCGCAGAGCAGGAAGCAACAACCAGGGTTGTTAAAGCCAGCATACCGGTGAATAAATGTCTAGGTTTCATAACTATATGTGTTGTTTGTGTGTTGCACGCTTTTTTGTAGACGATAAATTTATAAATTTGTAACCTACATTTCAAGCAAAGTTACACAAAAAACATTCCAAATAGTTATGAGCAAAGGTATTACAAGTAAAAATGAAGATTATTCGCAGTGGTATAACGACATTGTTATGAAAGCCGATCTGGCAGAGCATTCCTCTGTTAAAGGATGTATGGTGATAAAACCCTACGGATACTCCATTTGGGAGAAAATACAGGCGGTTTTAGACAAAAAGTTTAAAGATACAGGACATAGTAACGCTTATTTTCCTTTATTCATTCCTAAGTCATATTTTTCTAAGGAAGCGTCACACGTGGAAGGTTTTGCCACTGAATGTGCCGTGGTGACACACTACCGTCTTAAAAATGATGGAAATGGAAACATTATCGTAGATGAAACGGCAAAACTAGAAGAGGAATTAATTGTAAGACCAACTTCTGAAACAATCATTTGGAATACTTACAAAGGCTGGATCCAGTCTTACCGTGATCTTCCTTTGCTGATCAACCAATGGGCTAATGTGGTGCGCTGGGAAATGCGTACGCGTCTGTTTCTTCGTACTACGGAATTCCTATGGCAAGAAGGACATACTGCTCATGCAACTGCTCAGGAAGCTGTGGAAGAAACAGAGAAAATGTTGGAAGTGTATGCTGATTTTGCAGAAACCTGGATGGCTATGCCAGTTGTAAAAGGGGTTAAAACACCTAATGAACGTTTTGCAGGAGCATTAGATACTTACTGTATCGAAGCATTAATGCAAGATGGTAAAGCATTACAAGCAGGTACTTCTCACTTCCTTGGACAAAATTTCGCGAAAGCATTTGATGTGAAATTCACAAATAAAGAAGGTAAAATTGAACACGTATGGGCGAGTTCATGGGGCGTGTCAACACGTTTAATGGGTGCCTTAATTATGGCACATAGTGATGATGCAGGTTTGGTATTGCCTCCGAAATTAGCACCAATCCAGGTGGTGATTGTTCCGATTCATAAAAATGAGGAAGACCTGAAAAATATTACTACTTACGTAGATGAGTTGACGGCTAAATTGAAAAGTTTAGGTGTATCAGTGAAGTATGACGACCGTGAAGCACAACGCCCAGGATTCAAATTCGCAGAATATGAATTGAAAGGTGTACCAGTTCGCTTGGCCATCGGTGGTCGCGATATGGAAAATGGTACTGTGGAACTTGCTCGTAGAGATACAAGAGAGAAACAAACCGTTGCTCAGGAAGGCCTTGATATTTTTATCGTACAGTTATTAGATGATATTCAGTCGAATATTTATAACAAAGCTTTACAATTCCGTAATGAACATACAACCGAAGCGAACTCTTATGATGAGCTGAAAGAATTGTTAGATGGTAAAGCAGGATTTGTTTCTGCACATTGGGATGGTACTCCAGAAACAGAACAAAAGATTAAAGAAGAAACAAAAGCGACCATCAGATGTATTCCTTTAAACAATAAGCAGGAAGATGGTGTTTGTATTTATTCAGGCAAACCATCGAAACAAAGGGTGTTGTTTGCCCGCGCTTATTAATAATAACAAAGTAATTTGCGCGATATAGGAAACAAAAATTAAAAAATGGACACAGAAAATTACGCCAGAATACTGACTGAATTTGAAAATAAAGCCTCTTTAAAACAAGAGATCTACAGAAATACGACAGGAGTCTTTGAGTTGCTGAAAAAGCGACTCATGACCACTGCCGGTAGATTGAAACATGATTATCATGCCAAAGATCCATCTGTAGAAGTTGAATATAAAGAGAACAATAAGTTTGAAGTACAGCTGAAGTTTTCCGGTGATATGATGGTAGTGTCTATGCACAGTAATGTGTTTAACTTCGAGCCGGGACACACCGTATTTCAAACAAAATATGTGAAGGATGATCCATCCCTGAGTTATTGTGGAATCATCTATATCCATAATTTTCTTGCTGATTCCATCAAGTATAATCGTCTGGCAGACCAGGGGTCACTCATTGCCAGAATTCTTATCAACAAAGAAAAACACTTTATGGTAGAAGGGGAGGGCGCATTGGATTTTCTATATCCAGATTTCTCCGCCAATCTGGTCACAGAAGAAAGTCTTACAGATATCATTGAACGGTCAATTTTGTTCTGCCTGGCTGCAGATTTAATTATCCCCCCTTTTGCGCAAATAAAAGAAGTAACTTTAAATCAAAAACAATCGATGTTGGCCGCAAGCGGTTACCCAACAGGAAAACACCTGGGGTATCAGCTTAAGTCCGAAACAGAACAAAATAATAACCTATGAAGTTCGCAACAAAAGCTATACATGCCGGTCAGGAACCTGACCCATCAACAGGAGCAGTAATGACTCCAATCTATCAAACTTCTACCTACTGGCAAAAATCTCCTGGAGATCACCAGGGATTTGAATATTCCAGAGGTACCAATCCTACGCGTAAAGCTTTAGAGGATTGTCTTGCCGCTTTGGAAAATGCTAAATATGGTTTGGCTTTTTCAAGTGGAATGGGTGCTACAGATACGGTTTTAAGGCTGTTGCAACCTGGTGATGAAGTAATCACTGGAAACGATCTTTACGGAGGTTCGTACCGAATTTTCACTAAAGTATATGCGAAATACGGCATCAAATTCCATTTTCTGGACTTATCTAAGCCAGAAAATATGTTGCCATATATCAATGATAAAACGAAATTGGTATGGATTGAAACCCCAACAAACCCAACAATGCAGATCATCGACATTGAAGGTGTTGCCAAAATCACTAAAGAAAAGAACCTGATTTTAACGGTAGACAATACTTTTGCTTCTCCTTATCTTCAGAATCCAATTGATCTGGGTGCAGATATCGTAATGCATTCGGTAACCAAATACATCGGTGGTCACTCAGACGTGGTGATGGGTGCTTTATTAGTAAATGATGAGCAATTGTATAAAGACCTTTGGTTTATTTACAACGCTTGTGGTGCTACGCCAGGTCCTCAGGATGCTTTCCTGGTATTAAGAGGTATTAAAACCCTTCATTTACGTATGAAAGCACATTGTGAGAATGGTGAAAAAGTTGCCCGTTTCCTTAAAACCCATCCTAAAGTAGATAAGATCTATTGGCCAGGTTTTGAAGATCACCCTAACCATGACATCGCGAAGAAACAAATGCGCGGTTTTGGCGGTATGGTGTCTATCACTTTAAAAGGTGCTGACCTTCAGGAAACATTCAGAATTGCTTCTTCTTTCAAAGTGTTCACACTTGCAGAATCACTAGGTGGTGTAGAATCATTGATCAATCACCCGGTGAGTATGACGCATGGTTCTATTCCTAAGGAAGAACGTGAAAAAGTTGGCGTTACGGATAACCTTTTACGACTGAGTGTAGGAGTAGAAGATATCGACGATTTAATCGCAGATTTAGAACAGGCTTTAAGCTAATTTAAACATAAGAAATATTGGAATTCCTGGAACTTAAAGATTTTTTGGACTATAAAGTAGAGCAATACAACAAGCCCAATTTTATTACCAATGATCCCATTTGCATTCCGCACCGTTTTTCTAAAAAACAAGACGTTGAAATTGCCGCATTCTTTGCGGCAATTTTAGCTTGGGGCCAACGCAAAACCATTATCAATAAATGTACAGAGCTGTTTGAACGTATGGACAATGCGCCCTATGATTTCATGTTGCAGCATAATGATGATGACCTTAAAGGTTTACTGGGCTTTAAGCACCGGACCTTCAATGACACTGATTTGTTGTATTTTGTGTCTTTCTTTAAGTTTCATTACGAACAATCTGATAGTTTGGAAACGGCCTTTCTTGCACCCAAACCTTTATTCAGGGAGGAGTACCTGGAAGAACTGCCTTTAAAAGGTAAAGCAAAGAAGGGCTACGCTTCTGCCGCCTGTATGTTAGCTGAATTAGAGAAAACACCCCAGACAGAACAGGCTTTAAATTACTTCAGATCTTACTTTTTTTCTCTACCTGATTTCCCGAGACGTACGATTAAACATGTCTCTTCGCCCATGCAAAAGTCTACCTGTAAACGCCTAAATATGTTTTTACGCTGGATGGTTAGAAAAGACAATAAGGGTGTTGATTTCGGGCTTTGGAATACGCTGAAACCAGCAGATTTAATTTGTCCATGTGATGTTCATGTTGATCGGGTAGCACGTAAATTGGGGATGATTAGCAGAAAGCAAACGGATTGGCAAACTGCAGTAGAATTGACTAAAAAGCTTGTTGAATTTGATCCAATGGATCCGGTAAAATATGATTTTGCATTATTTGGATTAGGTGTAGAAGAAAAGTTTTAAATTATCCTATGGTTACTTTTAAAGCAGAGATAGAACGTTTTTCCGAAATGGGTGAAAAAACAGGTTGGACCTATATTTTCATTCCCTTTGCGATTGCCAATGAGATCAAAGCTGATTGCAGGAAAAGTTATCGGGTAAAAGGTAGATTGGATCAGCTGGTCGTTGAAGGATTGGCATTGGTTCCCATGGGCGAAGGTGATTTTATTATTGCGCTAAATGGGCCACTTCGTGAAAAACTGAAGAAAGAAAAGGGAGCCGTTTTGGAAGTCAGTCTGGAAGAAGACCTGACCTTTAAAATCCTGATGCCTGAAGATCTGGAAACCTGTCTTTCCGATGAACCACAATGGCTGGAAAGCTTTTTAAAGCTGCCGAAATCTCATCAAAACTATTACATCAACTGGCTGAATTCTGCTAAAACGGAACCTACACGTACTAAAAGACTGGTTAAAATCGTTACTGCGATGGACAAAGACTGGGATTTCGGAACGATGATGCGGGATGGAAAACCCCGCAAAGAATAAGGAATTAACGGCTGTAATTCCTGAACCAACTCCAAACTTTCATTTGAATAACTCCCAAAAATGCTTCTCTGAAAATACGGGTACTCATTTTGGAAGTACCTTCTGTGCGGTCAGTAAAGATGATCGGAACTTCGACTACCTTAAAGCCATACTTGATCGCTGTGAACTTCATTTCAATTTGGAAGGCATAACCCACAAATTTGATTTTATCTAAAGGAATGGTATTTAAAACAAGTCTGGTATAACATTTAAAACCCGCAGTAGCATCCTGAATGTCTATTCTGGTAATGACCCGTACGTACATAGAGGCGAAGTACGACATCAGCACCCTGCTCATTGGCCAGTTAACTACATTTACCCCATTCACATAACGGGAGCCTATAGCCAGATCTGCTCCATTGATACAAGCTTCACGAAGTCTGATCAGATCGTCAGGGTTATGGGAAAAGTCAGCATCCATTTCAAAAATGTATGCATACTGTGGGCGGGACAATGCCCAGCGGAAGCCATGAATATAAGCTGTGCCTAATCCCAATTTCCCTGTTCTTTCCTCAATGTGAAGCCCTGGGAACTCTTGTTGTAATCCTTTAACAATAGCGGCCGTTCCATCAGGAGAACCATCATCGATAATTAAGATTTCAAAGGAATAAGGCAAGGAGAAAACCTTTCTAATGATCTTCTCGATGTTTTCTTTCTCGTTGTAGGTAGGGATTATAATTAGACTGTCTGACACGTAATATAAATTTAGGAGCGAAATTATGGATTCTTAACGAAAAAACCCTCAGTATAATCTAATACCGAGGGTTAATTATGTTAAATCACAATAAAATGAGATTACTTGACGTCTCCCATTAGTTTTTTCACCAGTGGTGATAGGATAATCAGCAATACGCCTGCAATTAATGCATAAATAGCCAATTGCTTATAACCTTCTGTAAAGGTGATTAATTTTTGAGCTGTAGTATCATTCTCTCCACCTTTAGCCATGTTTGCACCTAAAATACCAGCTACATACTGACCATAAGCACTGGCAAGGAACCACATTCCCATCATCACTCCCTGTAACTTAACCGGGGATAGTTTGGTCATAATGGACAAACCAATTGGAGAAAGACAAAGCTCACCAAAGGTAATCACCAGGTAAGAAAGGGTAAAGGCATCTAAAGAAGCAATACCCTGTGCATTGGCAAAGAAACGAGTGCTATACAGGATAAAGAAACCACCTGCCAGAAAGATAAAGCCCAGCCCGAATTTTACGACGGTATTTGGTTCAATCTTTTTCTTCGCTAAACCGATCCATACCAAACTAAAGATAAAAGCAAAGATGATCACAAAGAAGGAGTTTGCAGAGTTGTTCACCCCATTTGGATCCAAGGTAATCACACCGAGCAATTTATCGTCCAGATTTCTTGCAGCAAAAAGTGCCATAGAACCACCACTTTGCTCATAAATCCCCCAGAATACAATAGAGAATAGAATAAATATGATGGCTGCAATCAGCTTTTTACGCTCTGCCCATCCGTATTTACTCATTTCATAAATGATGTAAACCAAGGTAGCAGGGCCAATGATATACATAAACCAGTCCGTGTATTGCGTTTTGGCAACCATGGTCATGATTACAGGAATGATAGCCAATGATCCCGCATATACCGCGTAATCGTACCATTTTCTATTGATTGCTTTTGTTGTGATCACCGCAGGTTCTGCAGGAATTTTTCCATCCAGACTTTCAGGTAAGATCACCGTCACTTCTTCGTCTTTAAATGGCGATAATCCGATAGGGCCCAGGCTCTTTTTAGTAAAGATGAAAGTTAGCAAACTAATGGTCATTACAATTCCGGCAAGGCCGAAAGCAAGGTGCCATGAATAGGTTTTTCCAAGATAAATACAAGCATAACCACCCAATAGACCACCAATGTTAATCCCAGCATAAAACAACGAGAAACCGGCATCACGACGAGGGTCATTGCCTTTGTATAATGAACCTACCATGGTAGAGATGTTGGGTTTAAAGAAACCGGTACCAACTACCGTGAAACTAATCCCGAGAAAGAAAAACTGATGTGGGTCATAGGAGAGGATCGCACTTCCGGCGATCATTAGGATACCGCCCCAAAAGAGCGATTTTCTGAATCCCAGGATTTTATCCGCAAAGAGCCCCCCGATAAAGGTGAAAGCATATACGAATGCCTGAGTGGCACCATATTGAAGATTGGCATCGCCATCTTTCATCATTAATTGCGTCACCATGAAATAGGTGAGCATTCCCCGCATTCCGTAGAAACAGAAGCGTTCCCACATTTCCGAGAAGAACAGGTACCAAAGTTGTTTTGGGTACTTGCCCTTGAAATTCTGAATTTGTTCTAAAGTAAGATTTTCAGCCATATCTTATATTGTAATTGATCTGTTAGTAAAAAAAGCCTTTGGAGAGTTCCAAAGGCTTGATTTTTTTATTTTACACCGTGCATTAAGCGTTTTAATACTGGAGTCAGCATCATGATAATCAAACCTAATCCGATAGGGATAAAGGTGAAAATCAGGAAGAAAGTACTCATTGAGTATTTAGAAGTGATCTCATCGATCATACCACCCATAGTACCTGCAATCTTATTACCGATTGCAATCGCCAAATACCAGATGCCAAACATGATGGCAATCATTCTTCCTGGAACCAGTTTACTTACATAAGATAAACCTACCGGAGAAATGAACAACTCACCCATGGTGTGGAAGAAATAAGCCAATACCAACCAGATCATACTTACTGAAGCAACAGCAGCACCCTGAGGGATAGAACTTGCACCATAAGCTAGCGCAGCAAAGCCGATACCTAAAAGGATCATTCCGAATCCGTTTTTAAACGTTGCAGATGGATTGTATTTACTTTCCCAAAGCTTAGATACAATAGGAGCACAACTGATAATGAATAGAGAGTTCAGGATACCAAACCAGGTAGCTGGAACTTCTGATTTCACTTCAGCATATTGGTTTTTAAGCATGTAGATTACAATCACCCAAATGATGATGAAACCGCAAGCTAAAATGATATTACCTACGGAATACTTACCGAAAGTTTTTGAGAACAACTTTAACAATACATAAGAGATGATCATTAAAGGAATAACAGTAATCAAAGTGTTTACAATATTGAAAATCACTTTAGAATCACCTGTTAAAAGTCGTTGCGTATAGTCTTTTGCAAAGATAGTCATCGAACCACCTGCCTGCTCAAAAGATGCCCAGAAGAAAATCGTAATGAAGGCCAGGATAATTACAGCGATCATTTTATCACGTAATACCGGGGTATATTGACTAATCCTTTTTACTAAGATGAATAAGAACAGCACCAATGCCGTAATGATCATGAAATTACTACCTTCCATGCCGCCAATCTTAAACGCGAACAAGTTCATGCTCGTGATTTTCGAAACAGGATCATTAATGATCCAGGATAAACCGATTGCAGCAATCAAACCGATCAATAACAAATCGAATTTAGAGAAAGGATTTCTTGTAGATTCTTCCAGGTTGTCAGAAACCTCTTCTACTTCATTTTTAACTGGTTTTAAGCCAATGTTTCCGAAAATACCTTGTGTGAAATAGAATTGGAGCATACCAATAAACATAAAGATACCGGCTAAACCGAATCCGTAAGCCCATCCCCAGTCTTTGCTCTCTCCGATATATCCACATAATAACATCCCTAAAAATGCACCTGCGTTCACGCCCATATAGAAAATGGTATAGGCACCATCTTTTTTCTCTGGGTGTTTTTTATACATCTGTGCGATGATAGAAGTCATGTTAGGCTTGAAGAAACCGTTTCCTACTACCAATAGACATAAGCCTAAGTACATGAAGAAATGATCGATTTCGATGGCCATCGATAAATGCCCTAAAGTCATTAATACGGCGCCTACAATAACTGCCCAGCGGTATCCGATGATTCTGTCGGCAATATAACCACCTAAAATAGGAGTTAAGTAAGCCAAACCTGTATAAGAACCATAAATCGCTAATGCATGGGCTCTAGGCCATCCCCATCCCGGATTGTCACCGATAATGGAAGAAGTTAGAAAAAGCACCAGCAATGCCCGCATCCCGTAGTAGGAGAATCTTTCCCACATCTCTGTAAAGAATAGAACAAACAGTCCTGCCGGATGTCCTAGTACCTTACTCTCAAAAAAGTTATTTGGAGTGTCCAAATTTTGTGCATTCATGTGTTGGTTTTTTTGTGTAATAATTTATTGAAAGGTTCAGTTAGTTCTTATAAATAAAATAATGAAGAGGCGCGTGTTTTGGTAAGGTTTTTGTTTGATATTGAAATAAACCATCGCGCAAGATAGGCACCCGGACTCAAACTCACAAATTTTTAAAGTAGTTTAAAACGGTATTACTATCCTTTAAAGCTTCTTGATTGCCTGGATTTTTTTGTCCTTAGGGTCGATGTAGAGTTCATCCATTTCATTGGGATCGTTCTTTAGTTCCACATTCTCAACGAGTTTAAGTTTGCCACCAGTCACTTTGTACGCATCAAAACTTAGGTCAGAAGCGTAATATTCAAAATTTCCTGCCATTTCTTCACTAAAAGGAGCAAGGTGGTCAAAAACGATCATGTTTACGCTTTTGTCCATAGTAAGGGTCATTGAATTGAGCTTATTGTACTCGAAGATCATACGGTTGCTGCCCGGATTCTTCGGCTGTACGAAGATGGCTTTTCCAAAGCTGGGTTCGCCATTTTCAAATGATAATACTTCGATTACTTTTTTGGACGTTTTACCGTTGTTTCCCTTCCAGCCAAGTAAAGCGAAACAAGGTGATTTTCCAGTACTGCTCACTGGAACTATCTGATAGTAATAAGCACCATACCAGTTCTTATGAGTAGTGATGGCATTTGGATCTTTTAGTTGATCAGTAGTATCTATTAAAGGGAATAATTTTAGCTTTCCATCTTTACTGGCCATTTGTATGGCGCCGAAGTAACGATAGGTACCATCATCTACCGGAAGGTACCAGGTAAACAGGCGAAAAGATTTATCAGGCGCATTTAGAACAGACACTCTTTTTAAGGAATCAAAATTCTGGTTAAATGAACCTGGAGTTTTCAAGGCCTCCACCAATGTTTTTATAAAATGTGCATTAGCCGCAAAACGAGCTTGATTGTTTTGCGCATTTTCAGTTTCATCGCTGATGCGGATTAAAGAGTCCTGATACCTGGCCATTGCCGGAAGATTCGTGAGTGGAAAAGTATGCTGCGCATGAACCATCGTCATCGCGCAGCATAAAATCATCACCAACAGGAAAGGTTTTGATGAAGTCTTGAGCATTTAACTTAACTTTTCAATAACTATTGCGCTGGCACCGCCGCCGCCATTACAAATTCCTGCTACGCCTATTGTTCCGTTATTTTGGGCCAATACGGCTAATAAGGTAACTACGATTCTTGCCCCTGAAGCACCCAGTGGATGTCCAATGGCTACCGCACCACCATTTACGTTTACTTTTTCTGCATCTAATTCCAATAACTTGTTATTCGCTAAAGAAACGACAGAGAAGGCTTCATTGATTTCAAAATAATCTACGTCGCTAATATTTTTACCTGCTTTTTTTAAAGCCAATGGGATTGCTTTTGCCGGTGCCGTGGTGAACCACTCCGGTGCTTGTTGTGCATCAGCATAAGAAAGAATTTTTGCCAATGGTTTTAATCCAAGTTCTTTCGCCTTATCAGCACTCATCAGTACCAATGCAGCAGCACCGTCATTTAGGGTAGAAGCATTGGCTGCGGTTACCGTACCATCTTTCTTGAATACAGGTTTTAAGCCAGGAATTTTATCGAATTTAACAGCAAAAGGTTCTTCATCTTTCGAAATCAGGGTAACCTCGCCTTTACGGTCTTTTACAGGAACTGGGACAATTTCAGAATCGAATTTGCCTTCATTTTGTGCAGCCTGCGCTTTTTGATAAGAACTGATCGCAAAAGTATCCTGATCCTCACGACTAATCTCACACTCCGCTGCGCATAATTCAGCTGCAGAACCCATGTGGTAATCATTATATACGTCCCAAAGACCATCCTTTACCAATCCGTCAGTCAGCTGACCATGGCCTAAACGGTATCCGTTTCTTGCTTTATCTAAATAATAAGGAACATTACTCATGCTTTCCATACCGCCGGCAACGATGATGTCGTTTTCGCCAAGGGCGATGCTTTGTGCAGCCAGCATAATGGCTTTGGTTCCTGAAGCACATACTTTATTGATGGTGGTAGCAGGAAGGTCGGGTAAACCGGCAAGCTTTGCAGCTTGAGTAGCTGGTGCCTGTCCAATGTTTGCAGACAATACATTGCCCATATACACTTCCTGAACGTCAGCAGGGCTGATGCCTGCTTTTTCTACAGCAGCCTTAATGGCTATGCCTCCCAATTGTGGAGCTGAAAAACCTGATAGCGAACCACCAAAACTTCCAATCGGGGTTCTAACTGCAGATACTATAACTACTTCTCTCATTGATGTCTTTTAATTTTGGTTAGAAGCAAAGTTAAGTAATTAGTAGTATCTGCTGGTTAATTCCATCGTTTTTAACGAGGTTCATCTGTATCATTTTTGTTTATCCGTCGTTTTCTTTTCGATTTCACAGCTTCATTCAACAGGTATTCTATTTGCCCGTTTATGCTCCTGAATTCGTCAGTTGCCCAGCTCTCAATCTCTTTGAGTAGGACAGGGTTGATCCTCAGGGCAAAAGCTTTTTTATCTTTCTCAGACATGTCTTATGCGTATTAATTGTATAGGGTACCGGTGTTTACTACAGGTTGTACATTCCTGTCGCCACAAAGGACTACCAAAAGGTTGCTCACCATAGATGCTTTGCGCTCTTCGTCGAGTTCTACGATGTTTTTTTCAGAAAGTTGTTCTAAAGCCATTTCTACCATGCTTACCGCACCTTTTACGATTAGTTTTCTGGCTGCAATTATCGCGGTCGCTTGTTGGCGTTGTAACATCGCACTGGCAATTTCCTGTGCATAAGCCAAATGAGAAATTCTGGCTTCAATCACCTCAATTCCTGCTCTGGATAACCGCTCGCTCAATTCCGCTTCTAACAGAGAGCTTACTTTTTCTGCACCGTCTTTTAAGGTAATAGTTGCTTCTTCATCTTCAAAATTATCATAAGGGAAGATATTGGCCAGGTGCCTTACTGCCGCTTCACTTTGAATCGCTACATATTGCAGGTAATCTTCTACAGCAAACATCGCTTTTGCAGTTTCCTGGATTTGCCATACCACAACTGCGGCGATTTCAATTGGATTGCCAAGCTTGTCATTTACTTTGATCTGATGACCATTTAAATTTCTCGCTTTTAAAGACACTTTCTTTTTAACCGTTAATGGGTTTACCCAGAAGAAACCATCAGTTTTTACGGTGCCTACATACTTCCCGAAAAGGGTCAGTACCTTAGATTCGTTTGGATTGTTGATGATGAGTCCTGGTAAAACAAGAATGAAGTCTACAGCAAGGGCGATAGCGCCAATGGTAAACTGTTCAATGGCCAATGCATAGATTCCGCCGCCTAACAGCGCCAGGAATACTACAAATGTAAGATAGCCTGAGGGAGGGGTGATGATTTTTTCCTGATACATAATGATATTGATTTGATATCATAAATTAACGAATGATATTCCATATTAGCAAGGAGATTCTTTGTAAATCTTATCCTTCCGTAGGATTAGCTTGCCTAAAAGCCGATATGAGGAAAAATTGTATTATTTTTGAATAAAATCAATTTATACCATTTTGGCAAAAATCAAGAAGAATTCCCACAGGGTACTTTACCGTAAGTATTCATCAAATATCAAATATGTGATGATGGTACTGTCCGTATTGATCATAACGGTGTTTTTACCTAAACAACCCAGGTTCAGATATGAATTTGAAAAAGGGGAGATCTGGAAAAATAAAGACCTGGTTTCTCCATTCAGCTTTGCGATCTTAAAAACAACACCTCAGGTGGCGACAGATAAAAAAGACGCTTTAAGTAATGTGTTGCCAATCTATAAGATGAATACAGAGCTGATTCATAATATAGAAGAAGCTTATTCCAATGAATTTGATGTAAAATGGAAAACCAATGCCTTTCCGGAAGAGGAAAAGGCCGCTTATAAAAGTGCCTCCCTTAAACTGCTGGAATCGATTTACAATAGAGGCATCATTGCTATGAATGTGAAACATCAAAAAGGGAATAAATACTATGATTTTGCGCTGATGACTAATAACATCAGTAAAAACCTGAGTACCCAGGATGTTTTTACCGTACCCTCAGCCCTGGAATACTTTGAGAAAAACTTTACTTCAGTGAACCTGAAGATTAAAGAGATGATTATTGGCCTGGTGGAAGACCATTTGCAACCCAACATTCTTTTTGATGAGAAACTAACTACCATCGTACAGGAAAATACAGTCAACAGCCTTTCTACTACGCGTGGGATGGTACAGAAAGGGGAACTGATCATTGCAAAAGACAATGTGGTAGATGATGAAATCTATCAAAAGCTACTCTCTTTTAAAGAGGCATATGAGGCGCAGACGAAAACTATTGGTGATAGTAAGCTGGTTTACCTCGGACAAATTCTCCTCGTCGGTTTTATTGTTAGTTTGCTGATGTTCTTCTTAAAGTTGTTTAGGAAGGATATTTTTGCAGATAACCGTCAGCTGTCTTTATTATTATTAGTAATTACGACGATGCTGCTTTGTTTAACCTGGGCTATTAAACTGAACCTACCGAGTATCTATTACATACCCTTCTGTATTGTGCCGATCATCATCCGGATTTTGTTTGATACCCGTTTAGCGCTTTACCTGCATTTACTGGTGATTCTGATCGCTGGTTTCTTTGTACCTAACAGCTTTGAATTTGTCTTTTATCAGATAACCTCAGGAATGGTGGCGATATATAGTATCAGAAACTTGATCAAAAGAGAACAACTATTATTATCAGCTTTGTTTATATTATCTGCTTACTTTGTATCCTTCCTCGGAATTGGCTTGTTAAGAGAAGGCTCTTTCTCAGAGATAGAATGGCTCAACTTTGTACCTTTCATCATCAGTGTACTCTTATCATTGCTGGCTTACCCACTAATTTATGCATTTGAAAGGCTATTTGGCATCACTTCGGATGTGGCCTTGATAGAATTGACGAATACAAATAATAAACTACTGAGAGAGCTGGCCTTTAAAGCGCCGGGTACTTTCCAGCATTCTTTACAAGTGGCTAACCTCGCGGAAGCTGCGATCTTTAAAATAGGAGGGAACTCCTTATTGGTAAGAGCCGGTGCCTTGTATCATGATATTGGTAAAATTGAAAACCCACAATACTTTATAGAGAATCAAAACACGGCGCTCAGTCCGCACGATAAGCTGCCTTATGAGCAAAGCGCTCAGATCATCATTAAACATGTTCACAAGGGCATAGAGATTACCCGCAGACATCAATTGCCGGAAAGTGTGATCGATTTTATCAGAACGCACCATGGAAATACAAGGGTAGATTATTTTTATCAGTCCTTTTTAAAGAACTCACCAGAGAAATTTGTCGATGAAAACATCTTCCGTTACCCTGGACCGATCCCTTTTTCTAAAGAAACTGGGGTATTAATGCTGGCAGATTCGGTAGAAGCAGCCTCAAGAAGTCTTAAAAATCCAGACGCGCAAAGCATAAATGACCTGGTCGAAAGGATCATTAACTATAAATTAGAACAAAATCAGTTAGATAATTGCGATATTACTTTAAAAGATTTAGAAACTATAAAGTTGATATTCAAGACGATGCTGATGAGCATCTATCATGTGCGTATAGATTACCTACAAAATGTTTAATTTTTTTTTGGAACTACCAATCATCTTCCTATATTTGCAATCCCGAAAAACAGCAACGGTTTTTGTTTAAAGCGGGAAAGTTAATTGAAAGTATTGAAATGGAGAGGTGCCTGAGTGGCCGAAAGGAACAGTTTGCTAAACTGTCGTACTGGCAACGGTACCGCGGGTTCGAATCCCGCCCTCTCCGCATAATGTAAAGAAACGTTCGTTTGGTTTAACCAAAACGATTAGTGCCTTTAAAACCCCTCGAAAAGGGGAGAAAGATGATACCAGTTCGGGGTGTAGCGTAGCCCGGTATCGCGCCTGCTTTGGGAGCAGGAGGTCGTAGGTTCGAATCCTGCCACCCCGACACAAATTACTCGGAAGAGTTTTTTATAATGACCAGTAAAAAATTGATACCAGTTCGGGGTGTAGCGTAGCCCGGTATCGCGCCTGCTTTGGGAGCAGGAGGTCGTAGGTTCGAATCCTGCCACCCCGACACAAATTACTCGGAAGAGTTTTTTATAATGACCAGTAAAAAAAGAATGATACCAGTTCGGGGTGTAGCGTAGCCCGGTATCGCGCCTGCTTTGGGAGCAGGAGGTCGTAGGTTCGAATCCTGCCACCCCGACACAACAATACAAGCCTTTAGATCATAAGATTTAAAGGCTTTTTTGTTTTATTAACCTCTTATTCAAATGAACAAAAAAACGATTTCATTACTAGTCATCTTATTGGGTGCCCTGTTTAATTGTTATGCTCAGGAAGGTACCAAGAAATTTAAACTGCTTGTACCTAAACAAAAAATAGCGCAGAGCAATTATAACAGTATCAGATTTATAGATTCCAGATCAGATACCTCGGTAATGGGAATGGGCTTTGTGCAAACAGGTATGCTCAATGGAAGGACCGCAGTTGTTGCAGAGCCTGCACTTTCTACGCAGTTGGGTGATGTCCTTATTGCTTTAACGGATTCCAATGCAGTCAAAAAAGAATTGCTTTTTCAATTGAGAGAACTGCGCTTTTCTGAATTAACTAAAACCACGAGCGAGAGAGGGACCTTTTCTTTTAGAGCTTCATTATATGCAGTTGAAAATGATGATTATAGGTGTATTGCCAGGATCGATACAATCAGTTCTTTGAAGTCTGGTATTGATGTGACCAATCCCTTGTTAAAGAAGACCAGCAGTGTTATAATCGATTTTCTATCTGCTAATCTCTCTGTTAAGCCTTCAGATCCCTTAATATATAAAATGTCTGATATCGTCAAAATAGATAGTCTGGAGAAACGAAGTCTAAAGCTATATAATACTTCAAGTTTTGTACCTGGATTGTACACTACCTATCAATCTTTTGTTAAGCAATCTCCCGATACCCAAATTTCAGTAAAAGAGAAGGATGGGAGTATTGATGAAGTTCATTCTGTAAGCTCAGATGGTAAACCAGAAAAGATCAAATTAAGAGATGTCTATGCCGTTGTTTATAATGGAAAGCCATATGTGGCTACTGAGTATGGCTATTACCCCTTAGAGAAAAGAAATGATGATTTCTTCTATACCGGAAAGTTAAAAGTAACTTCCAGTGCTGCAAATGTATTGGCAGCGAGTATGTTTGGTCTTTTAGGAGCTTTTTTGGTTGGTGATTCTAATTCGGTATACGAAATGAAAATGGACCATGTTAATGGTAATTTAATTCCTGTTAAACTCATCGAAAAGTAATTCATATAGTTATATCGTTGGCTCAATATCTTGCGTCCGACATAAATTAAAAGCCTTTAGGTCAAGATCTAAAGGCTTTTTTTTGTTAAACTTCTTTCTCTACTGAGGTTAATTCAAAATAATCCAGAATTCCTTCCGGGAACAATAAACTGATCATGATTTATTTCATTCCCCCAAGGGTTCCTCTTGATCTATTTTTTTGTCATAAACGCCTTGTTAATCCTTTTTTATGTAACAAAATAATAATGATTTAATAAATTCAATAAAAAAAGTCATTAAATTTTTATTATTATAATTTTTATCTATAAGTTTAGGAAATAATGTCTTAAATATCAAATATTGAAATTAAATTATCTATTATAAATACCTTATTTTAATTAAATCATACAAGTAAATAGTTGTATTTGTTTTTATTAAAATAATGTAATTAATTTCTTTAATTGAGAATGCAGTAGGATTGTTGTGTAGTCTTTTAAAAATTCCATCATAACAAATAAAAAATCACCCAAAACCAAAAATCAACACTATGAAAAAGAATTACGTGTTACTAACCGTAGTTGCCTTAACAGGCTTAACCGTTTTACACTCCTGTAAAAAAGAGAAATCCGCAACTGAAGTATTAAAAGAAGACTTTGTAAGCCCAAAAGGCTATGTCTCACAGTTCAAAGGAATGAAAAGACTTCCTAATGAGACCATAAAGATCAATGTATCAGATCCGGCAACACTTAAAAATCTTGCCGGCCTCCATAAAAAAAACACCCTGGAGGTAGAAAGCCAAACTGGAAACACATTGTTTATGCGTTCTACAGAGATTCCGGCAATAAATAATAGCGTCAGACAAGTCATTTATTTAGGTGCGATTGTTAAAGCTACAGATCTTGGCGATATTACAAAGATTGTTCCTGTCCTAACCACCACTGCAGAACGAAATCCAATTACAATATATGCAGATTTCCCAACTGACAGTATTTCAAGAGTCATTAAAAGTCCTAGTCCAAACTCAGATAAATCTTACATCCGCGCAGCACTGAAAGCAGGAAGTGGTAAACAACTATCGTCTTTCCGTTTTCAAATGGAAAGTTTTAAAAAGAATGAAGAGTTGAAACTAGCCTTCCGTGCAAACGTAAATATTGGGGGTCTTTTAAATATAACTGCTTTAGATTCTTCTAAATTCAGCCAGAAGAAAACGAGTGTCAGAGTTGAATTTACACAAGAGAACTTCGCAGTGAATATTGAACCGCCTATTGAACAACCATTTCTTAAAGATCCTATAAATAAAAACAAATTTGGCGATAACGATCCACTGATTGTTAGCTCCATTGTTTATGGAAGAAAAGGAATTATGACTATTGAGTCCGATTCTTCTTATTCAAGTGTAACACAAATGCTCAATATCGTTTTGAAAGCGCCAATATCTAAGCTGGTTGAAGCAGCGGATAAGGTGGCCGGAAATGACACCGCCTCATTGGGAGTTACCCTTGGCATGACAAAGGAGCAAATAAAGACACTTCAAACTTCCGTTATGAAGGTTTATATCATCGGTGTTAACGGAGACCAGATATTTAAGGTGGTACAAGGACTTACAGGATTCACCGATATATTAGCAGGCGGTGGAATATTCTCACCAGAATCTCCTGGCGTTCCATTGTACTATACCCTGAATTACCTAAGTGATTTTGCCCCTTATTGGAACAAGTTCCAGGTAACCGTTACAAAATAACATGAAGAAGTTTATTTATTGCGCAGCAATCTTGCTAAGCATCTTTAACTTCTCCTGCCAGAAAGACAAGTATACATCCCCCTCCTTAGATCAGGAGGGGGATCAAAAAAGCAATCTTTTAGCAACTAAGTATAAAGACCTGAAGATTGAACTTGTTGATCCAATTGTAATCATGAGTGGAAGGAGCATGCAAGAACTCTTAAATGCCAGAAAGCAAAATGGTGCCACCCTAATTAATCAATACCCCTCCTCAGAGGGATTGGTGAGAGAATTTGAATCCACTGAAATGATAGTTACCCCTGATAATGAGACTTACATTTATCCAGGCTCTATTATCAAAAGTGCTTCTATACCGAGTGATGATTTTGCGCCATTAATTGGCTATAAAAAGTTACCTATCGATGTTTCGACTACTTTCATTTCAGATAAATCGTTTGGTCGGATATTATCCCCATCCCTTTCACAAACTAGGGTATTTCTAAGAGATGCCTTGATGGACCCCTCTTTTTCAGGGAATCAACTGGAAGAATTCAGTACAGAATCCTACCTTTTCAACTCCTACAAAGAAACTAAGGTGGCCTTTGGATATAATATGAATGAGAAAAGGTTGTTTTCATCAACGAATACCTCGATGAGTTCATCTAGCTCAAAGATTACCAGTAAAACAGGTCTGATACTCACCTATCTGGTGAAAAACTTTACCATGAGTACTCCTAACCCACAGGTAGGCGAAATGGTAGACTATGTGAATACTCCTGCAAGTGTTTTTCAAGGAACATCCCCAGTTTATGTCAATTCAGTCACCTATGGTCGTTTTGGTTTTTTAATGGTTGAATCGGAATCAGATAGCGCTGTTGTACACAGGACCTGGAAGAAAGTCGTGAAAAAGCTTTTCCAAAAATCAACAGATACTTTTAGCTCCGATGAGCTGAAAGTATTCAATTCATGTAAGGTTACCGTATACCTGCTGGGAAGTTCTGTAGGCACGGTTACTGATCTGATTACCAATCCTGGAAGCTATGAAGCCTTAGCAGGATTCTTCTCCGACAATCTAGGGGTATTTACGGCATCTGATCCTGGTGTACCAATTCAGTTTAGTGCGAAATATCTGTCAAACAACACGCCATACAAGTCTACTTTCAGAATTGTAAAATAGCAATTACCTCAGTGAAAATTATCAAAGAAAACAAACAAGATCATCTGGAAGTAAGAACCGATCATAAGGCTAATCCTAGCCTTATGATCGGTTTGATTCTTTTTGCATTCTGCCTTTCAGCCTGCAAAAAATCTCCGGATCCAGAGAACGATAACAATCCCATTACGGAAAGAAAAGACAAAATTAACAGTAACCTGGACTCCATATTTCAGTATGCTCAGCAGATCTATTTGTGGAATGAACAATTACCTGCAAAAACAACCTTTAATCCTTCCAGATTCTTTAATGCCGGAGCAAATAGTGAGATCGCCATTTATAAAGATGAAATTATGGCAATCAGTAAGTTCGCCATTAATCCACTTAACAACAACCCATTTGAGTACAATGCCTTGAATTTAATAAAGCCAAAATACTCTTCCATCATTGAAATGAATGCCAGCCCTTCAACAGATACCAATATCAATACCTCGGATAATGATTATGGGATTGCATTTGTGGGTACAGCAAATAATGAAGTTAGGCTATTGTATGTTGATGCTAATTCGGCGGCAGGCCTTTTAAAGCTCCACAGGGGGCTAAAAGTAATGGCGATCAATGGCAAAACTGCGACCACCACACCTGATTATTATAGTTTTATCTCGGCTGCATTAAAGGAGCAGAACATGACGATAACCATAGAGGAACTAACCAATGGGCAGCCGAATTCTAAAACAGTACAGTTGAGTAAAAGACCTTACCGTAAGAATCCGGTCTTAGCCTACAAAATCATTAAGGAAGGACTGAAAAAGATTGGTTATATCGCCTATAACAGCTTTACCTATGAAGAAGACTCCAGGAGATATTTAGATCCCATCTTCAGTATGTTCTCTACAGAAGGTATTTCGGAGCTGGTTGTTGATTTACGCTATAATGGAGGTGGTTATCAAAGTACGGCAATATATCTGGCGAATAAGATAGCCCCAGCCTCAACCAATGGAAAGCTTATGTTTACCGAATTTTATAATAAAATGATGCAGGATGGTAAAGCAGATTTGCTTAAAAACCAACCCTTGCTGGATGGCGACGACCAGCCAATTTATATTGATGGCAGGATCGCCACATTAATGGATATTGATTATAGTCCTGCAGGGAACAGCTTTCTTTTTGAACAACAGCTGGGACCCTCAATTGAAGTCAGGAAAGTCAGCTTTATTGTAAGTAATAAAACCGCCTCTTCCAGTGAACTCCTGATCAATGTTCTAAAACCTTATATGGAACTGAAAATTATTGGTGTATCAACTGATGGAGCCACAAATGTTAAAACTTATGGGAAACCTGTAGGCTTTTTTGACATCAGGATTGATCGGTATAAAATGTACCTGGCCATGTATCAGGACAAGAATGCCCATGGTGAGGGCGACTTCTTTGATGGCCTGCCTGCAGACCTCTCTACCGAAGATGAAGTTAGTGTTGATTTCGGCGAAAAGAACGATCCTGCTATATCAGCTATTTTAGGGAACTCAAATACATTGGCCTCAAGAAAGGAGAATTCGGTCGCTAAATCTAGTCAGATTCGCTCCGGAAGCAGTTCTTCTAATAGGTTAACCTCAAAAACTTATCTGTTACCCGAGGCAGACGTTAGCGGTATGATCAAAACAGCTAAACAGTTTAAATTAAAAACAAAAAACATAACAGATGAACGTCAGCAAAAAAAACAGCTATAAACTACCAGCCGTTATCGCTGGTTTAATGATGATTTCGGGATTAAATTCCTGTACAAAGGACCATTCTTTGGATACTGTTGTGCAGGAGGAAAAGGCTCCCAAAGGTTATATTTCACAATTTAAAGGAGCCAAAAGGGCAGCAAACCCCTTCATAGAGGTGACAGTATCCGATGCTAAAGTTCTGGATAACCTGCTGCAAAGTAGGAAACAAAATACAGTAGAAATATTAAGAGATAGCGTATGGACTGGCGGAAAAACACTTTTTCTGAGGTCTACAGATATTCCTGCAATTAATCCTGAGATTAGAAAATCCATCTATTTAGGAGCGATTATCAAAGGAGAAGTAATTACTGATGTATCCGCCATTAAACCGTTACTATTGCCCTCATCGGAGCGTAATCCAATTACAATGTATGCGACTTTTATTACAGACAGTACTTCAAGAGAAGTGGCCAAACCAAGTCCTGAAGCAGACAGGTCTTACCTACGGGATGCATTGAAGGCCGGAAGTGGTAAGCAATTGTCTGCATTCCGCTTTAATATGGAGTCATTTTCAAGAACCAATGAGCTGAGGTTGTCTTTTGGTGCCAATGTAAATATCGGTGGAATTTTGGGAATAACGACTACAGAGACTTCCTTGTTCAGTGCGAAAAAAACAAGCGTAAGAGTCGAATTCACGCAAGAGAATTATTCCATTAACATTGAACCTCCTCTTGGTTTGCCTTTTATAAAAAATATGACAGATAAAACCAAGTTTGGGCTACTTGATCCTATGATCGTTTCCTCGATTACCTATGGAAGAAAAGGTATCATGACCTTTGAATCCGATTCAAACTATGAAGAGGTCGTAAAAACACTCAATATTATCCTGAAGCTCCCTATTCCTAAACTGGTATCAGAAGGTGGTAAGCCGTTGATCTCGGCGGAAATTGGCTTATCAAAGGAACAAATGAGTCTGCTTGAGAATTCGATCATGAAAGTTTATGTCATAGGTGTTAATGGCAAAGACGTATTTAAAATTGTCAAAGGCCTGGAAGGATTTATGGAAATCCTTGCTACTGGTCAGGAATTCTCTCCGGAAACACCTGGAGTGCCGCTCTTCTACACTTTACATTATGTCAGTGATTTTAGCAACTACTGGAATAACTTCAAAGTGAATATTGCCAATTAGCGATAATAGTAAAGTGACATCATCAGAAAATATTCAAAAATATAACAGCAACACGTTTAAATTCAAAATATACATTTAGCATAAATGAATACCCTTATAAAAAATATAAATATGAAGACGGCAGGATTCTTAATTCTTCTTTCTTTAACCATCATTACCGGCTGTCGTAAATCGGAAATTATGAATGCTGCCACCAACAATGGGAAAGATTGGATGAAGGATCTAAAAGAATTGGAGATTCCCTCTTTTACAATTAAAGACCAATACAAGGATATCAGCAGACTGGCCGAGGCATTGTCCAAAAGAAAATTAAACACAGACGGAACGGTGCCAAACCCTAATACTTCGATGGCTTCCTTTCCCACAGACCGTTGGACGATATTAGATGGCCTAAATGATTTTAAATTTCGTGCCATGGAACAATTCCAATCAAATGTATTTGTGATCTCCCCTGAAATGGGTTTGAGCATATATCCTGGTGCAATTCTGGATGCAAAGAGTATAACTGCAGAGAACTTTGCCCCTAGACCTCTGGTAGGGATTGAGGCCTATATGCGCCCGGCAAGTATGTCGACCAACTTACCTGTAGGATCTGGAAAAGTCACCAAAACTACCATTCTGAAACCATCCAGTGGTAGAGCATTTGTTAATGCGGCGCTAAAAGACCTTTCGCAGCTTAGTCCCGGGAAGATAGCTCCTGCAAGGTTTCAAGCCGAAATGAGTTCTTTCAATACCTATGATAAACTCAAAATGTTATACGGCTATAATAAAAAATTAGACCTATGGGCATTTGATAAAAGCACTGTAAAAGATGTTGATATGCAGGTTGCTAGAAGAAAATCGGGTATCATTATTAAATTTTTTATGGAGAATTTTTCTATAGATGTAGATGTTCCTGATGATCAGCAACTGTTCGACAGTACAGGTATGGATAAATCACTCTTTATGGGAGCGAGTCCAATGTATGTAAGTAGCGTCACTTATGGTAGAATGGGCATCATGACTATAGAATCTGAATCTGATGTCAGTGTTTTACAAAGTGCCATCCAAAAAAAGTTCAACATATTAAAAGGTGTGGTTAGTGGGGGTAATAACCTGACCCAGCAAGAAATACAGGCAATGGATGCATCCATCATCAGATATGCACTTACAGGGCCGCAAGGAAGCTCAGCACCCATCACCATATCGGGGATAGCCGCTTTTGAACAAATACTTAGTGAAAATTCCAGCTTTACTGCAGAGACTCCAGGAGTGCCGATTAGCTTTAGATTGAGACAATTGTCGAGCCACACGAATGTTCCGGCACTTTTTGAAATTAATTATGGTGAACTCGATAAGCCTTTTGCCAGAATTGAATACAGAGACGTAAAAGCTGAATATAAAGGTAAACAGGGCGTACATTCTAATGTCACCAATTGGAGGGCAAATATTTTTATCGCCTGTTATCGAACAGAAGCATGTTTAGATAGGGATCGAATCCAGCCACTAAACTTCATTACTTTTGATTACACCAGGAGAGAGACTGGAAAAAACAACTATGATGCCAATGGAAATATAACACCTGGAATTTATAATGTAATCACCTCAGATGAGATGAATAAAGAGACGATACGTAATACCAAAGGAAGCAATATACTGCTCTTCACATACTCTAATGGTATACCTCCAAGTTTTCCTAATACAACAGTGCAATACGCTCAGCAGCGTGAAGGACTGTATGGTAAAAATGATGATTTTCTATTTTTAATATATTCTGGTTACACTTTATTATCTGGAAAAGGCTACAAGGCTTTACCAACACTGAAACCTGTAGATGATATATTATATAACGGAGCACAATATTAAAACGGCTTCATTTCCAGGAAAAAAAATGTACTGAAAAAGAGGTTGCATCATTGATGAAAAAATGATGCAACCTCTTTTTTGTGTTCAGTCTCTATAGATTGAAAATATAGTTTACCTGAAAGAATCGACCTAAAAGCTGGTAGCTGGTATTTGCACTGGTATAGGCAGACAAATAATTTGTTTTATAAGATTTTATATTAGTAAGGTTAATCGCTGAAAACCGGAGCTCCTGCCTTGTTTTCGCAAATTTCCAACTCAAATCGGCATCTATAAACAAATACTTTGAAGCATTACTATTGGTGCTTTTGTAATACTGATGCTCCGCATTCATTTTAAAAACCAGCGTTTTTACTGGCAGGAGTACCAACTCCATTTTCTGATTTATAAAATTAGTATGTTGTGCCCTCGATTTAGTAGCCCTTGTTTTGGAACTCGTTGGAATATAAGAAGCATTGTATCTCAAATAAATTTGATCACTGAATTTTGTATCTGTACCGCCTCCAAATGTATAGACTGTGGTCTTAAATGGCAATAGCTGTGTATTTAGAACCTGGTTAGTGTAAAGCTGTTGCAAAGCAAAATTGGCCTTAACCGTTGTCCTCAGCTCGTAAATATATTTATTCGTATTTCCAATGAACAATAAATTTCTGTTATAGTTAACCAAAGGCAGCTGTAAAGTCGTTTGATTGAAATCATTAAAACTGATCCGGTTAATAGCATTGTTTTCCTTGATGCTATATAAGCCAAATACATTAAAAGAGAAAAGGCTGATGCTCTTACTGAAGTTATAGCCAGCTGAAAAATTATGCGTATTCGATTGGGACAAAAATTCAGGATTGTAAACATTCAGCGTTCTGTAATTTAACAATATATAACCCTGATATTGATTAGCCGCATCACCGAAATTATTTTTATACTGATACTGGACGCTGACCTTATTTTCTTTTCCCTGATTAAATTTAAAGGAGAGCTTAGGTTCAAAAATAAGCTTATTCTGTTGCTGTCTACTTCCATAAAGGTCATCTCCATAATTAAAGTTATTGTAGTTCAGTGGCAGCGCCAATAATATCCTTAATTTTTCATCAATGTAACTAAATGATGGCTGGAATTGGAGCCTATGGTATTTCCATCTCAAATGATTACCAAGTTGATCAGTATACTGATCATTTATAGCCGAATTAATTTCTTTCTCATCATAAGTATGAGCGATTTTATACTCCTGAAAAATTCTGCGACTGGAGACTTTTAAAGCTACACTATGGTTCGTAAATAGTTGAGGCATGTTGACCTGCTGTGTTTCATATCCATTAAAAACAGGGGGACTTAAATTTAAATTTTGATGGTTATTTGATTTACTGATGAAAGAGGAAAACTCTAATACCTGGTTGCTCTGAATGGCTCTAATGTATTTTGCTTCATTGTAAAACTCATAAGGCTTTGTTTTCAATAGTTGATTTACCGGCTTAGAATTAATCCTAACCGAAGCCTGAACAGCTGATCTTTCATTTTTAAAAACCAGGGTATTATTAAAGTAATCACTCTTTTTATTAATGGTTAAATCCGCCCTGAATTCCAATTTTTGTGGCTGATACCTTTGACTTTGTTCTTCAAAAAAACGTATGGTATCCGCTAAAACTATTTGCTGCGTTAATCTGGAGAAGCTAATGCGTTGTGTGTCCTTAAAGTAATGCCCCGAAAGCTTTAACTGAACATCATTCTTTAGCTTAAATAGCTGATTGCTGCTGCTAAGGAAAGCGCGATTAAATAAGTATTTATTTTGATTAAGATTAGGTGCAGAAATCGTATTCAAATCAATCAGGGCATCATTTACATTCCGACTTAATTCATTATTCTTCTCTGTAAAGTTATGCCCGGTAATTTCTCTAGCTAAATCATAACCATCGCTATTGTACTTTAGAATATTTAAGGTCTTATACCCCCTTTTTAGACTCATTAAATTCATTTCTTCTTTGAAATGATCATTTGTTCCAAGGCCCAAATTTGCAAGACCTGTGACCTTAATTCTCGCTTTTGGATTAAGAACGATATTTAAAGAAACATTATCACTGGCTGAGAATTTATGAAGCGCCTTTATCGGCTGATGGTTTTCAAAAACCTGCAAAGTATCAACCATCCCGGAAGGAATGGTTTTGGTACCCAAAGTATACTTATCGTCTAGTAAATTATCTCCATCAATAAAAAAACTGGTGATGGATTTCCCGTTATAACTGATTTTACCGAGGTCAGAAATTTCGATTCCTGGTATTTTTCTTAAAACATCTTCTACAGATCGATCTTGTGGAGTTTTATAAAAGGAAAAATCAAAGTTTGTGGTGTCTCCACGTTTTTGGATAGGGGCAGGCTTACTTTTGATTAAAACTTCATTTAGAATATGTAGTGATAATTTTAGCAGCACATCATATTGTTTTTGACTTTCCGTTATTGGTAGTGTCTTCTTTTCAAAACCCACAGCGGTAAATTGTAACTGTGTATACTTTGAACTCGTTGTGACTTGTTGCTTAAATGCATATTGTCCATCCTTATTACTTTGAGTATACCTGATGATTACACCCTTCTCTAATAAAGCTACATTAGCAAAAGCGATAGGATTGCGCAATGAATCCGCTATTTTTCCATGAATAAAGTCCTGCGAAAAGACCATATTCATGAAGAAAAGACTAAACATCAATAAGAAAAGACTCTTTTTCAAAAACATTAAGGCTGTAGCTCAATAGGATTGTTGTCTCTTTTTTTTGCATTCTTAAATATTTCAGGATTATTCGGCGAGAGTCTCACACCATTCACCTCATTTTGCGCAAAAAAAGCACTAGGGTCATTTCTTAACAGGTTAAGCAGTTTATGGTAATCTGCAGGACTAGCTGCAATAGCTACACTTGGAACAACAATACTTTCTAATGGTTCGGCGGGCTTTAATCCATCGAACATAAACGCTACTTCATTTTGATCGTCATAGGCCTGAAGAATTAATCCCGGTAGGCCACAAAGTTTCCAGGGACCGGTATTATACGGTAAATCAGGAGCAAACCAGGCGGTATAGTTTCGCCCTTTAAATGTGGTCTCTGCTTTTTGACACTTTATTCCCGATAGTAAAATGGTATCCTGACCAATTTTCCAATTTATATCAGGATAAGTTTCATTAATGGCATAAGTTTTAATCAGCTTGTCTAAAACAATCAGTTTCTTATCCGAAGGATAATTGAAAATCTGATCTACAGTCGTTTTCTTCCGATTAGAAGTATTGATAATATATCCCCCTTTACCATCTTCCTGTACAGTTGTTTTTTTAATAGAGTCATTTACAATTTTATCATAGCTTTTGTAAACTGAGGCATTTTTACCTATCCACAAAACCATTCTTTCTTTATAAAGGTTGGATTTATCTAGTGAATCTTTTAAATGATGAAACCTATAAAAAACAGTGACCAACGCCTGTTCCCCCTTTTGGGCTCTTACATTAAGAAATAGAAAGAGGGCTATTGCAATTAAAATATACTTTTTCATAGGAGCTGATAGGAAGGTGATGAATGGGGATATTTAATAATTAATTACAAATGGCATTATTGTACAAGTCGCTCAGTACTTCAAATGCTCGTTGTCTTTCCGAAGCACTTCCTCCTTCACTACACATGGTTTCAAAAAAGGTTCCGCAGCTGGCATTAATTTGTACAGGATAGCATTCCATTCTTTTAGTGACTGTCGCTTTTTTAATCGTTTTAACTTTTTTATTCCTGATAACGTTTTTTGTGGTTTTGTTTTCTTTGCTAAAACCGGTAAAAGAGATCGCAACAAATGCGATTAACAATAGGGATTTTTTCATGATTCTTTGTAAAGGATTTAATTGTTCATAAGGTAGAGCTAAATTTTCAAAAACTGTAACTAATCCCGTTATTCTAATAAAATAACTCAGCATATATGCATAAATAATTAAGGCAACAGATCAGCTCCTGAAGGTTCTTTTAAATTAGTACTTTTGGCCGCTTAACGAATTACATTTTTTCAGAACCTGACAATAGGTTCAATTAAAGCACAGTCCCGATTATAATTTATGGAACATAATTTTACAGCAATTGATTTTGAAACCGCTCAAGCCAAGCGCTGGAGTATTTGTCAGGTTGGTCTGGTACGAGTTGAAAATGGAATAATTAAAGAGACAATTAACCGCTTGGTTTGTCCACCGGATAACATCTATTTCTACAGGAATATTGAAGTACACGGGATTACTCCGGAACGTACGCGCAGATCCCCGGACTTTTCAGCTGTATGGAGGGAAATTTCTTCTTTTATTGATGGACAAACAGTAGTAGCGCACAATGGTGCTTTTGATTTCAGCTGTTTAGCGCAAACCTTAGATTATTACCAGATCGCACAACCAGTGTATGAAAAGCAATGTACCTATAAGATTTACAAACAGAAACTCGCTGTTTTATGTCAGGAACATCGTATTCCACTAAATCATCATGATGCCTTAAGTGATGCACTCGCTTGCGCGGAATTGTATAAAAGGCATCTATGTAAGTAATTCAGCTGGATATCTATAAAATGAGTCCAGTCTATATGATCTGTTTTGCTTCTTTGTTTATTTCCATGTCTGCTAGGTCCTATTTTGGGTTAGTTATCAACTTAAAAATCAAGTGTTCTTGATGTCATTCTGCCTTGGCCGATCAGGACAATTTTATTATGGTATAGTTCTATCACCCCATAGGCATTCTCACTTGCTGTTTCTACCATTCCTTCCAGGGTGATCGAAGGAATCTTATGGTAATAAGCAAAATTTCCCGTATGGTGATGTCCAGAAATTATGCCTTTAACATGGTTGTATTTATCCAGCACATTCAGGATTTCCCGGTTGTTTAGTGCTTCATAACCCGTTTCAGGGAAAAGTGGGTGGTGACTAAAAACCAGTACATTCTGTTTGTTTTCTTGAGCCTTTTTGAGCTTGTTTTCCAGCCAGGTCAACTGTATAGAGCTGATCCCCCCATTCCATGGGAGCATATTTTTTCTTCCATCTTTTTTTAAACTGTTCGCAAGTTCTTCCCATTCTTTTCGAAATGGAGAATCTATATTAGAGCCGTATTCAGAAACTTCATTTGTATTCAACACGATAAACATCCAATTTGCTTTTTCAAAGGCATAATAGGGGGAAGGCATGTTGAATTGCTGATAGATCTGCTCTCGGTCATTTACATTCACATAATCATGGTTGCCTAAAACGTTCTGATAATTTGCTTTTAGTGTATTGAGCAGTTCTATTACAGGTGGTAAATCTTTAGGGCCCTGATCAACCAGGTCTCCAAAAACAACATTAAATGCCAGTTTTTCCTGATTCAAATTCGCAATGCAGTTTTCCATTTTCTCTAGCGATTTCCGGTAAAATCTACTGCCATGATCATCTTTGTCCGCATATTGAATGTCGGCAATTACTCCAAAACGAAGAACTGGAATTGATTGCTGTCCTTTAACCATCACATGGGTAAATAAAAAAAAGCAAATCACAATGCTATAAAATTTTGTCTTTACCATAATTTGTCGATGTAGGTTTAATTGATATAAAGCAAGATAGTTATTTTTAAAAAAGTCAAATAGTCGAACTGTCATTTGGTAGAATAGCTGTAATGATCTCATGTTCTTAATATTAGTCCCTGAATTCTTGATTTCATAATCATTTATTGTTCTAAAATCAAAGTTCAATTAATACGCTAGCAACATCTTCGTACCATAAAAAATCTTAAATATATTATGGTAAGAAAACTACTATTTGCAGTATTATCACTGTGTTTTTGTGTTCAATATCCCCTTTTTTCACAAACTACTCAGGCTTCTATTTTTGGTACGGTTACGGATCAACAGAAGAAACCAATTCCAGGAGCTTCCATTCAGGTGAAAAATACCTCTACAGGCTTCAGCAGCAGAACCTCTACTAATGCTAAAGGAGAATATACCTTTCAGGAGCTTCCTTTGGGTGGCCCATATTCAATTACAGCTACTTTTATGGGCTATGCAGAACAAACCAGAACACTTGCAGCGCTGAACTTTGGCGATGCAGCAAGAGTTTCTATAGTGATGAATGAAGCCTCACAAGATTTGCAGGGGGTGGAAGTAGTGGCTTCAGGCCTGAAAAATAAGGTGCAGAACTTTGGGGCATCGACAGAAATATCTGCTAAAACGATGAACCAATTGCCTGTAAATGGTCGTAACTTCTCTAATTTAATGGACCTTTCTCCTTTAAGTCGTGGAAACGGAATTGCCGGACAGCTAGCTTCCTCTACTAATTTTACCATTGACGGAATGAGTGCTAAAAACCCAACCTCATCGGGAAGTACAACCAGTCGTAGTGGTGCACCTTACTCCATCTCCATGGAAGCTGTTCGTGAATTTAAGGTAGTGACTAATCAATATGACGTCACCTTAGGCAGAGCCGGTGGTGGTACGGTTACAGCGGTAACCAAATCCGGTACAAATACAGTTTCCGGTAGCGCATTCATGTATGGAAGAGCAGACTGGTTATCGAGCCCGTATGATATCAGAGGTGTTAAGCGTAATAACGACTTCTCTACTTATCAATATGGCTTTACGTTAGGCGGACCAATTATAAAGGATAAGCTGCACTTTTTTATTGGATTGGACCATCAGAAAGATTCTCGTCCTTTAATTATTGCAGACATTAACGGCCCTGCAGATGAAGCGAGATTTAAAATTACCAATGCTACTTTATCTAACTTTTTAGATATCGCACGCTCAAAATATGGCGTTGCAAATACACCTCAGTATGGTACATTCGACAGAACCCGTGGTTCTGATGCTGCATTCGCTCGTATCGACTGGCAAATCAATGAGAAAAACCTGTTAACTGTTCGTGACAACTATACGAACGACAGAAATCCATTAGGTTTGGCGGATAATACGGCCATCAACTTCTTCGAGAGTTATGGTAATGATAAAAATGTAGACAACAGCTTATTGGCCACTTTACGTTCTAATGTAAGCAGCAAACTGACTAACGAATTGAAAGTACAGCATCTTTATACTTATCAGGCGAGTACACAAAACGATGAGCTTGGCTTTTCCATTCCAAGGGCAGTGGTCGGCAATATCCCTTCTAAATTGTCGGATGGTACAAGCGCAAGTACTGCCATACAAATTGGTGGCCACCGCTTTGGACAAGAAGGTTTTACCAATAATGTATTCCAGTTGGTAGATAATTTATACTATAATACAGACAAAGTTAAATACACATTCGGTGTGGATTTAATGTACACCCATGCAAAATCACTTTATGGAAGTGAAGTAAACGGAAGATTTGAATATACCAATAATGATGCAGGGTCCTCACTAGAGAACTTTGGGAATTTGCTTCCAAACCGATATTACCGTGAAGTACCCTTAGTTGCAGATCCAACAGTTAAAGCAGGGATTTGGAATACTGCTGTGTATGGGCAGATGCAAACTAAATTAGCCCGCGGACTAGATTTTATTGGTGGTTTGCGCTTAGACTATAGTTCTTATCCTACCTCAGCACTTAACCAAACATTGTTGGAAGAAGTAGGCGTAAGAACCGATCATAAGCTGAAACAATTCTTAATCCAGCCAAGAATCCAATTCAATTGGGATATCAACGAAAATAGAACCGACTTTCTTCGTTTCGGTGCAGGTATATTCGGCTCTGATGTAAACAATTATGTAACCATTAACAACTTAACCTTTGATGGTACACATTTAGCAACGGTAGATGTGATCAATACAAATGTTCCAAAACCAGACTTTATTGGATACAGAAACGGTACTGCTACTGCGCCAACCTTAGCGTCATTACAATTGCCAACAATCAATACTTATGGTGCAGATGCAAAAATACCTGTAGTCTATAAAGCCAATTTATCCTACAGTAAATTGATCAGCGATAGGTTAAAAGTTGGAATCACCGGCTATGCAAGTTTAGGTCGACACAACTATATGTACGTAGACAGAAACATGGTTGCTAAACCATTCTTTACCTTACCTAATGAAGACAATCGTGGTGTGTTTGTACCTGAGATGCCAAGCAATGGTTCTCCGGACTGGAAACAAGGTCGTATCAGTAATAAATTTGGCCGCGTTTTAGAACTAAACAGCGAGGGTAAAGTAAACCAGTTTGCAGTGGTTCTTGATGCTACATGGAGATACTTCAAAGACGGTGAAATCTCTGCAAGTTATACCTGGAACGATGCAAAAGACAATACTTCTTACAATGGCAACGTAGCAAACTCTGCAACTTTATCATTGCCTGTAAAAGATGATCCGAGAGATTTAAGTCACATTACTTATTCGGATGGTCAATTCAGAAGTAAATTAGTGATTTACGGTACACTTCCAACGTTCTATGGAGTAACTGTTGGTGTTCGTTATTCGGGAATTGGTGGTACACGTTACAGCCTTTTGTCTGGTGTGAACAACAATGGCGACTTTGTACCTAGCAACGATTTGGCTTATGTTTTCGATAGAAATAACCAAGCTGTTCCTCAAAATGTTCGCGATGGTTTACAAGCGATACTGGACAATCCTCTTGCCAGCCAAAGCTTAAAAGATTATATTCAGGAATATTCAGGTAAAATTGCGCAGCGTAATGGCGGTATCAATGAATTCTTTGGTGTGGTAGATGTTAGGGTAAGCAAGAAGTTTAAAATTTATAAAACACATGCCATCGATGTTTCCTGCGATATCTTCAACTTCGCCAACTTACTGAAGAAAACATGGGGTGTAAATGAGTCCATGGGTAATCAGTCATTGTATGCTTTAAACGGACGTGCAGAGGTAAAGGCAACGCCTACGACACCTGCTATCCCCGCAGTTCCAAACTACGATTCAGCAACAAAGTCATTCAATTACAAAGTGAATAATTCTGGTATTGTGAATCCTTCAGGTAATCCATACCAATTTCAAATTGGTTTGAGATACGGATTTTAACAAAGTTCAAAAGCTGGACAAAATTAGAAATGAATATTTTATTGAAGCACCCGATACATTCGGGCGCTTCAATAAATGTTCTGCCCACAATGCCATAGAAAATCAACTCATCTGGCTAGGTTTTTAGCCAGCGATATAATGTGCCAGTCTGAAAAACCCATTCTGGTGTAGCCAGCTCCGTACGGAATTTATTACTATACCAAGGACTAATGGATCGTGGATTTTTGAGGATATGAATGTTTTGAGCAGGCATATAGCTTTGAGATAAGAGAAAACGCCGCTCCCCGCCAGTATTTATCGATAAATCCATTACCATGACCGCATGACCAGGCGATCCTCCTTGCAGAAATACATCCCCTGGAAGAATATCATCTACTGAGCTAACCTGCTTCAGTTGCCTGCTTAAGGATAAGGTGCCGGCATAGGTAAACACGGTTTGTAGGTAGTCATCAAAATCAGTTCGTTGATCAGAAATACCCCTGGATTTTACCTTCTTCAATTTTTCACCATGCAGTACAAATCGATACCCTTGTCGCCAGGAAGCATAATCCATAGGCGTACCATCAGTAGCCAGGAACATGATTTTTGAGTATTGTTTTTTTGAATATTGCCATTCTGCGTAAAGGCGGATTACCGCATCGGCACATTGCTGTAAGTCCTTTTTCCCAATACTGATGTCTAATACCGCATACTGGGCTTGTTGATTCTTTTTTTTCTTGCCATTATAAAGATATACCGTATTGTCTTTCTTCAGCTTTAAGTGTTGCAGCCAGTAGGGAAATGATCCAGATTCAGATTTCAATCGCTTGAAATTTGCCGGACCTGGGATGTCTCGAACTTCCTGGGCAAAGACCGGCATCAGCAGAAAAGTTAAGATGGAATAGAGCGCTAGTGTTTTCATTTTTCTAAGTACAAAGCTAGTAGGATTGGTGGTCGAATTCCAATTTAGATGAAGGAAGTTAAGCTTTTAATTCTAACCCTGATGCTTTTAACTTTTACAATTAAGGCATCAGTCCTTTTTATACGCTGAAATAATTACCTTGCTAGAGCGAAACTACATCGCTTATCCCGCTTTCTTTATGACCACTATAATTACTGTACGAAAACTAGTGTTAACTTGCTTTCTCATTTTGTTGGCCTTTGTGCTTTGGCCAGTTTGCTTTCTCTTCTATGTTTATGCCAGGGATACTAAAACCTTGACAACACAGAAATCCAGTACGATTCAGGATGCCAGCCATTTAAATGAAGTAAGGATAGATACTATGGTAAAAGTGTCAAAAAATAGGGATGAGGCGACTTCGCAGATCAAAGCACTGATTACAGCGGCCAAAGCACAACACAAATCTATTTCCATTGCTGGTGCCCAACATACTATGGGCGGACATACCATTTTCAAAGATGGGATAGTTTTGGACATGAGAAATTTCAATTACATGAAACTCGATACCAGTACACATATATTACTTGTTGGCGCCGGAGCACTGTGGTCTGAGGTGATTCCCTACTTAAACCAATACCAGAAATCAGTCAAAGTGATGCAGTCCAACAACTCTTTTTCTGTAGGTGGATCAGTTAGTGTAAACTGTCATGGATGGCAAGCAAACACTTCCCCAATAGCCTCAACCGTAGTTTCTTTTAGATTGATAACTGCAGATGGGCAAATATTGCAATGCAGCAGAAATGAAAATACGGAGTTATTTTCACTGGTTTTAGGAGGATACGGGCTCTTTGGGGTGATATTGGATCTGAAATTGAAAGTAACGGATAACCACATTTACGAAGCCAGACAGTACATCATTAAGAGCAAGGATTACTTCGATGTATTTAAAAAGCAGCTTAAAGAGGGGGAAGATGTTGAAATGGCTTACGGAAGAATCAATGTAAACCCAGACAATTTTATGGAAGAAGCGATTCTTTCTACCTACAGCATTAAAAAAACAATAACCGAGCGAAATAGTAATAAATATAGCTTTACCGCTTTTAGACGAACTCTGTTTAGAGGCTCTGTGAATAGTAGCTATGGGAAAAACCTGCGTTGGAAGGTAGAAAAAATAGCGGCTAAAGCAATCAATGGGACCACTTTTTCGAGAAACAAACTATTGAGCGAAGGCGTAGAAGTATTTCAAAATACGGATTCAAATTACACAGATATTCTACATGAATATTTTGTCCCTGGCGATTCATTAGCCGGTTTTATTGGAGCGCTTCAAAAGACCATCCCTAACTTTAATGTTGATCTGTTAAATATTACTGTTAGAAATGTAAACAGCGATCAGGATAGCTATTTAGCTTATGCTAACGACGATATGTTTGGCCTGGTCATGTTATTCAATCAAAAGAAAGACAAGGAAGCAGAAGCCCAGATGAAGGCCTTGACACAGCAGCTCATTGTGATGGCGATCCGGTTTAGAGGGACTTACTATTTGCCTTATCGCTTACATGCCACAAAGGAGCTGATGTACAGCGCCTATCCTAAAGCTCCTTCTTTTTTTGATTTGAAGATGAAGTATGATCCTTTACTGGTGTTTCAAAACCAGTTCTATGATAAGTATAAACCTCAGCCGCACTTAACCAACATCAGATAATTCTATTAGCATAAAGCTTTCCAGCACTACAGTAGACAATAACGCAAACAGTAAAATATACCAGAGGATATCGATTTTCATCCTCAATTTGATCCAGAAAATGATGACCACAAAAAGCGGAAGCGTATACATATAAATGAGAATGAAGTTAATGATAAAGCCGAGTGGTATGGAATAATGATCAGTAATGAAAACTGATATTACCATCTGTGCCAGCCAAACTGAGATTGGGAGAGTAAAGCATAACACCCATTTCCAAACTAGTCTCATTTGTAGTGTTTCCGGGCAGGTTTTACGGTAATTCTTTACGATGAGTACCACCATTAAAGTGATCAACAGCACCAATATGACCAGCTGAACATACTTCCTGGTAATCACATCTGCCCGGGTATCAGGCTTACTGGAATCGATCAGCTCAGTACCTTTGAATTGCTGGATTAGCGTAGTTTCCCCTTTTATGAAAGTCTTTTTAGTGATGACATTATTCAAGGAATCCCGGGAAGTCCAGGTAGAATCCTCAATACCATTTTTATAAAAGCCTTCAATCAATACCTGATTGCCATCTTTCCTGACAAATTTACCATCTAAACGTCCACCTTTAAACCTTAGCAAATCTTCATAATGTGGTGTTTTAATACTTATGGAGCTGATTTTTCCAGGTGTCATCAGGCTTCTAATGCCTTGTATCTGATTGAGGATGCTCTCATCCAGCTGCTGAACGATGGTGTTTTTATGGTAATCATCGTTTATAACGGGCCTCCTGCTGCTTATCAATTGTTTCACCTCCACTACCAGTAAGGAATCGAAATGGTAAACCGAGAAATCCCCATCATAATAGGTAGAATCTGGCAATACATTAGACTTAAAAAGTACATATTGTGGTTGATCAAAGCCTTGAAAATACCTGGGAGCGCTACTCGCACAAAATGCGAAAAATGCCAGAATGGCGATAAAAGAAGGATTGAGGTTAAGATTTAAAGTACGAATATTTAAACTGTACCAAGCCAGTGGCAGAACCAACAAAGCCAAAAGATCCGTAGGATCTACAACACGTTGAATAGGAAAAAAAGCACTGCTGAAAAAGGTAATGAACGAAGCCGAATACTCGCTTTTCCAAAGCACAAATAACAATCCGGTAAGTAGAAATACAGCGAGCTTCCGTTTGGGGAAAAAGACCGACCAGAAAATTGGGAAGATAAATAACCCACAAAAATCAGATAGCTTACCTGTCAGCATATTATGAAAAGCTCCTTTAAGATAAAAATCATTGAGTAGGAGTAGGAACAAGCAAATGAGAAAAGGTAAAGTGCTTAAAGGTTTAAATCGATCGGAGCTCAGCATAATGATTGTCGTTTCAATTTATACGCAATTAAAGATTAGGTAACCCTGTTTACCATCAAATTGATGATTCTTTGTTTTTTATCGAAATACAGAAATCGATGGTCATTTATGATTATGGAACCCATATTTTATTTTTTATTATATCGCATTAGTTTGTAGATATTTTTGATAATATTTGAATTAAACAAAAACAAGCAATTATAACTAGGATATAAAAATAATTAACGCGACTCTTCAAAATAAAAACCTTCTGGTTTTGATATAAAGCTGGAAAGGAAGGAAACTTTCGAAGTAATTAGTGTTGCAATTTCTGATTTTAAGATTCTAGCGTTTTTTTTAGACACATTAAAAAATAACTTATTATCACACATGGCAATTAATCTACAAAAAGGACAACGTGAAAATTTAAAAGCTCCAAAATTTACTGTTGGGCTAGGATGGGATACCAATAGTTCTGCTAGTGGTCAAGACTTCGATCTGGACGCTTCAGTATTCATGATCGGAGAATGGAAATTTGAAGCTGTTGGAGTTGGAATGAAAGGTGGACTTCAAGATTACGTAAAAACAAATATCAGCAGTTAAATATTCCGAAATGAGACGACTTCCCGTTTACTTCTTATTGGATACTTCCGGATCTATGTATGGTGAACCAATACAGGCATTAAATAATGCCTTAAGTGGTATGATTAGCACTTTACGTACCGATCCCCAAGCTTTAGATTCCCTTTGGATCAGTTTGATTACATTCAATGTTAATGCCATTGAGCTTGTACCGCTAACCGAATTGGTTAGTTTCCAATTGCCTGAGATTTTATGCCCTCAAAGCGGACCCACCCATACCGGAAGAGCACTGGAGCTGCTTTATGAGAAGGTAAGTACAGATGTTATACAAGGTTCTGCAACTGTTAAGGGAGATTGGAAACCGCTGCTTTTTATTTTTACTGACGGAAAACCATCAGACTTAAAATTATACAGAGACATGATTTCCAAAATTAAGACCTTGAATTTTGGTGCCATCGTCGGTTGTGCAGCTGGGCATGCAGCAAATGATAGCCTGCTTAAGGAATTGACCGATTCAGTTGTTCACCTCGATTCCACAGATAGCTCAACACTCAAGACTTTCTTTAAATGGGTCTCCGAAACCATAGAACAGGGAAATAAAAGCCAGGGAACAGGTGAAAAAGTACAATTGCCTCCACCTCCAGATGAAATTATTCTAATCGTTTAAATAAACTAACCAATGAGACGCTTACCTATATATTTTTTAATTGATATTTCAGAATCAATGGTTGGAGAACAGATCCAGTTTGTAGAAGAGGGGATTGGAACAATTATCAAAGGACTGAAGTCAGATCCTTATGCATTAGAAACAGCCTGGATCTCTATCATTGTATTTGCCGGTCAGGCTAAAACCATTATGCCATTACAGGAACTAGTGAGTTTTTATCCTCCTAAATTCCCAATTGGTAGTGGCACATCTTTAGGGAAAGGTCTGGGGCATCTTATGTACGAACTTAGAACTAATATAAAAAAGACAACAACAGAAGTTAAAGGAGATTGGAAGCCTCTCATTTTCTTATTCACTGATGGAGTTGCAACAGATCATCCAAATCAGGCTATCGATGAATGGAAAAGGAATTGGGCCAAATCTGCCAACCTTGTAGCCATCTCTTTTGGGGATGAAGATAGTATTGGCAACCTCAGCAAATTAACGAATGATGTCTTATTATTTAAAAATACGACTAGTGAATCTTACAAAGCGTTTTTTAAATGGGTTACCGATTCTATTAGAACTAGCAGTGAGAGTGTTGATAGAAATGGGACGGGCTTTGAAATGGCAGAAGTGGATGGAGAAACCATTTCAAAAATTGATCTTTCAAAAGCACCCCGGGAAAAGCATTTTGTCGATAGTAAATATGTCATCCTGCTTTCCAAGTGCGAAAATACCAAACGCCCTTATCTTATTAAATATAAAAAAGACCTTTCCGATTCAGAAATTCAAGGATTTAAAACGATTTCGTATCGCCTAAATGGTGCCTTCCCAATAGATAAAACTTATTTCGAGTTCGCAGAGGATAACGCCATGCAACAGAAAATCAATAGCAATGAGTTGCAAGGTACACCATCATGTCCTTGTTGTGGCAATCAAATAGGTTTCGCAATGTGTAGCTGTGGTTCAATTCATTGTCTATCCGGACCCGGAGAAAGTACTTGCCCCTGGTGTAGCTTGGTTAACGACTATCAATTTGGCGATGGCAGCTTTGATGTAGGCAGAAGTCAAGGATAAATGACCAACATTAATCAATATATCAATCAGCTGTTTTCGGTTAACGAGATCAAGTTGGACGAAAATAAAAGGAAACTGTTTGAAAGTTATATCATTCAGTCAGATGTAGCCGATCTAATCAATCAAATTTCAAAGAATCAACAGCTATTAATGGATAAATGGGCCTTATTAAATCGAAGCACTAGTATTTCAGAACAAATTGTTCGTGTACCCAACGGAATTGTAGGTAAACCTTATTTCGCCGTACTGGATTTTGATGCGCTAGGCTGGATCGATTTGCAGCTACTTGAACTTAAAATTCAAGCAGAAACTGGACTATTTTATGCACCGGAGCAAAAGGCTATCATGGGAACACCAACATCAAGTGGCGATTATAAGATAGAACTTAGGTATCAACTGAATGAATCAGCTGATCAAACTTATTTGAAAGAAATCGCTATAGTGATTAACCCTGATCCTAAAAGTCTGTGGAAAAATTTGGAATGCGATGAACATGATATTTACTACAAGCCAGACATAGCCTTAAATTCAGGAACCTTCAGTGATAAGCATTTTGTTGTCGCGTCAAAACGTGGACGATCACACGCTAACATAGGTGGTTTTAGAGAAGATCACTATGTGTTAGAAAGTTTTGAGGAAACAGGATGGAATTTGATTGCCTTAGCAGACGGAGCGGGATCTGCTAAATATTCTAGAAAAGGATCAGCGCTGGCATGTGAATCTATTGGCAATTACTTTAGGGAGGTTTTGACAACAGAAATCACTAAAGAAATAGTCGAACTCAGAAATAGCGCTGTACTTACACCATCGGAATTAATTCTCGATATCATGAAATCTGGAGTAGCTAAGGTTCATAGTGACTTAGCGAAATTTGCTTTGGAAAACCATTCTGAGCTCAAGGATTTTCATACCACTTTGATTTTTGTACTGCTAAAAAAAATAGGTACAGGCTATTTGATACTTTCATTTGGTGTCGGTGATTGCCCAATGGCTGTTGTTAACAAAGCGCAAACACAGGTTACGTTATTGAATAATCTTGATGTAGGTGCATACGGTGGAGGAACACGATTTATAACGATGCCTGAAATTTTTAGTAGCGGAGATTTTGAAGCCCGCTTTACATTTCGGTTTCAAGATGACTTTTCATTCATGTTTTTAATGACTGATGGAATATTTGATCCGAAATTTGAGACTGAAGCTGCTTTGACCCGAATAGAAAATTGGCAGAAATTTATTAATGATTTAAACGGTCAGAATGAAAGTAAAAGTCGTGTTGATTTCTCAATTCCCAATCCTGAATTGAGCGATCAGTTAAGTCAGTGGATGGACTTTTGGAGCCAGGGAAACCACGACGACCGTACTCTTGCTATCTTCTATTAATCTTGATCATATGTCCTCGAAAGTAGTTTCAGTTTATGCAGTAGCATCTGGCAAATCTTACAGTTTTGTAGATAATGGCGAACCCATGAAAGGGGCAGTAAAGGATGTCTATTTCAGTCCGGATAGAAAATATGTTGTGGCAATTTTTCGGGAAGTGCTGGATGACAATCAAAAAGAACGTTTAACTAGAATTACTCAACAATATTTAAAACAAATTGAAAGTAGGGAAGCGGCTAACTTTTACTTGAATGATATTTTTAGGTGGCCAATTGATGTGATAAAATATGGTGATCTTACAGGAGTGATCGTTCCTACCTACGACAAAAAGTTTTTCTTTAACAAAGGGTATGAGAATAGTGACTTAATCAATGGGAAGGAAAAAAATGGAAAGTGGTTTGCCGGTCCTAAATTTAGACATCAATATTTTCCATTGAAAGTAGCCAAAGCTGAATTAGGCGATTGGTTGAGCTATTTCCAGATTTGCTTAAATCTGGTGCGTGGCGTTAAAAAAATGCATGCAATGGGCTTGGCTCATTCAGACTTATCATACAATAATGTTCTTATTGATCCAATTTCCAAATCAGCATGTATTATTGACCTCGACGGTTTGGTGGTGCCCGGCTTATTTCCCGCAGAAGTAATAGGAACAGCTGAATTTATAGCTCCTGAGGTACTCGCGACGAAACACCTGGATAAAAAAGATCCGGACCGAAAATTACCTAATCGGCTAACAGATCTTCATGCATTGTCAGTGCTTATTTATATGTTTTTGCTACACCGACATCCTTTAAAAGGCGGTAAAGTTCATGATTTTGATGTAGAAAAAGATGATTTGTTGTCCATGGGGGAGCGTGCGTTATTCATTGAACATCCTCAGAACATGGAAAATAGACCAAAAGTCGAACACTTATCCAAATGGGAATTACCCTGGGCAGATGTCACGAAATTACCATATACGCTCACAGGACCATATTTAACTGAATTATTTAACCAGTCGTTCATTACAGGGTTACATCATCCAAACAGTCGGCCTACAGCCAGCATATGGGAACAGGCTATTGCGAAAACAGTGGATCTGATGCAGCCTTGTCAGAATAAAGATTGTGATCAGCGATGGTACGTATTTGACAACACTGCAAAGCCTCAATGCCCTTTCTGTGGAAGTAATCATATAGGGCCATTGCCAATGATCGATTTGTATTATCAATCGGAACCCGGGAAATGGAAGATGGAAAACCATCGCATTATGATTTACCATAACCAATCTTTATTCCAGTGGCACGTAAATAAGAACGTAATCAGAAATGAAAACTTAACTGATGAACAGAAAAAGCCGGTGGGCTACTTTTCATTTTTTAATGACAAATGGCTTTTTGTGAATACGTCTTTAAATACTTTAAAAGATTTGACTGAAGGTAAGACTATAAGTCCGGGTGAAATGATTGTGCTTACAGAAGATAAAAAAATTCTCTTATCTGCGGAAAACGGTGGGCGTTTGGCATTGATTAAACTTATAAGCTAACAATGTTACTGGACAAGGTGAACGCATTTCATATAAAACCCAGCTCCTAAAAAACGTTTATTTTGATTTTGAAGGAGCTGCGAAGTTTTATCTCTTTTTTACGTTCTAAAGTATCTTTTCTTTTTTACTTGACCATCACAATATACTTAGGATAAGATTCGGGATCTGGTAAATCAAATTTTTCTTCGTAAGCTGGGGTACCTGAAGCATTGTGATATAATGCCACACGTTTTACACCAGTTGCAGTGCTACCACCAATACCATTGATCACGTTTAGGATATTCCCCGTTCCAGCAAAACGAGTGATACACATCTTTTCGAGTTTTAGACCTGGGCCATTGGGTATTTCAAAGCCATTTCTCTTATTCACATTGCCATCGGTTCCAGTTAAAACTGCGTAAGAACCTAGTCCAATACTATGGTGTTCCTTTACAGTATTGGCTACCTTAAAAGCTGCATACCCCTCAACCTTGCCCCCCTGACTGCTCCAGCTTGCCTGATTTGGAGCATCGTATGGTGGTTCGTTTTGGAAAAAATAAGTTCTGCCACGTTCTCCCAGCCATAGCACTTCATATTCCTGATAGTGTTCAGCAAATAGCGCATAAAGCGTAACATCATCCCCAGTAACGATAAGGCCGTTTTTACACCGATCTCTTAGCCAACGTGCATTTCCACCAGCTTGCGAACCATGATCGGCGCGCCATAGCCAGAAGTGGTCGCCTACTACATTGTTGCTGTTTATTTCCATAGAAGCATGGATCTGAATATTTTTTGACTGAACACCACCAACTCTGCAAGTGAGATCCGTGAGTAATATTGGATTTGCAGAATGGTCTGCATCTGCTCCCTGTTTACCAACTCTAACTTGATAAGTTGTACTATTGAATGAGTCCATCAGTAACCCGGCAATGATGATTCCATCCATGTCGTCAGCATAGATACATCCCCAGGTGTTTTTCTCCGTAGGCTCTAATGTTACTGAAGCGATGCCAGCACCTAAAAGGATGGCATCTTTTCTATTCACCTGAATAGGCGCATTCAATGCGTAATGTCCGGGTGTGAAAAATATATTCTTGCCAGCTTTTAGCGCAGCATTGATTTCTATATCGGTATCGCCTTCTTTGGCAACATACCAGTTGCTAAGCAAATCCTGAACCTGGCCTTTACCCATGTCTGTTGAAGACCAGGAAGTTCCAATTCTATCCTTTTGCCATGCTGGAACAAATACTTTGTATTCGCCATCGCTATCTATAAAAAGGAAAGGTTTCTCTCTGAGAATAGGGCTGGTAGGAATTGAAGCATTGGTTTCATCTGCTTCTGGAGGATTGATGCAACCTTGCCAAACCATATTATAGGAACCACCCATAGCTCCCGAACCCGAAGGGAAAACAGTATTTCTGGTATACCATTGTTGTTGACCCGCCCAGTTTGGTCTGGAGGAGGTATAATGACTGTCGGCAATAAAACCACCGCTACCCCAAAAGTTGTTGCTTCCAACATCCGAAATATATTTCGAACTGCTTTCAATCAGCATTCTTCTTGCACTCGTAGATTGAGAAACGGTCCAGGCAAAATCGCGCATCACTGCCACATTTTCTATAGAACGCCAAAAGGTACAGGTCGCATTTGCTCCGCCCGAAAGGTGAGGTCTGGTGAATATGGAACCCAATTTAACATCAGCGGGTAACTTGCCTAATCCTCCAATGTGCGCATAGAATCCTAACTCTATGGAGTTCGCGGCTGCCGATGATGCGGAACCTGAACCACCCGAATCGTAAGTCTGACCATTAACGTTTGACTTGAAATAATAGGCTTGGCGTTTTGTAGTCCATTCGCCGTTTGATCCCGCCAGACCGATAGAGCTAAACTGTGAATTAATTTCCTTACGGGCAGTTTCAGCTTCTTCATATTTTCTATCATAGAAATACATGTGGGTACCAAAAATCTGCCGCTCCAATGAAACGATTATGCTAATGCCATTACGGGTGATTTTATAATGGTTTTCATACTTATCTGAATTTGGTTTATGATCTGTGAAGGTCAATTTGGAAGTTGAACCCAGAGACACGAAATCTGATGCCAGACGACTGCCCCCTCTGGTAATTACATAATTTCCTGAAGCCCCAAATGCTGGCCATGATAACATGATGCTATGTTTCTTCTTGTTGTAAGCAATCTTGCCTTCTATTTTATTCTCCTGCTTTTTTTCATCAGATGAATAGGAGGTTACAAAACTACATAGCATCAATACAAATGTAAATGCTGTGAATACAGTGGTTATTTTTTTACTCATAAGCACATTCTTTTTAATGATTTCTATTGTTGGTGCAAAATATCAATCCGCAATCTAATAAAAATGCCAATATCCTCCTTCTTTGATACTGGTTTCCTCTGCTATTCCAGGAAAATCGTAGAAAATTATCCCAACAGGGCGATATAAATCGGATGTATTTAGCTTTAGAAGCTTTTTGTTTTATTTCAGCCCAATTCATTCCTATATTTGAACTGTTATTTGTTTTGATTTTATTTCTTGATGCGACCTTTTTCATGAGCAATTTAGTTACTGCCGAACTTAAAATTTTAATAACCGACGATCACCGCATCATTCAACAAGGATTGACCATTGTTATTAAGGAATATTCCAATAAAGCGATTGTCTCTTATGCAAATTCTGTAAATACCACCCTACTTTCGCTAAAACAAGGAAAAGTAGATTTATTAATCCTGGATATTAATATCCCAGGAGGTAATAATTTTAGAATGATTGAGCAGATCAAAGAAATACAGCCTGATCTTAAAATATTGCTTTTCTCAGCTCATGAAGAAAGTACCTATGCCTTAAGATACCTTAAAGCAGGAGTGAACGGGTATCTTGAAAAAAGTGCTTCGGAAGAAGAAATAAAAAAGGCCATCAACAGGGTTTTAATAAAAGGAAAATACTACAGTACCAATATTCAGGATCAATTGTTTGATACCTATTATGAGGGGGCTAATTCCAAAAGAAAACTACATCATTTAACCAACCGGGAGATCGAGGTTGCACGATTTATTATCGATGGGGAAGGTACAAGCAGTATCGGCGAAAAATTAGACTTACAAGCCTCTACAATAAGCACCCATAAAAAGAATATATTCGAAAAATTGCAGATCTCTAATATATCAGAGTTGATTGATATATTCAGAATGGATCATCAAATGTAATTATGGTGCTTTAAGGTAAGCTTAATATTTGTCCCTTCATCTATTCTACTATCCACCTCAATCTGCATATCCATTTTAGCACTAAACTCTTTTACCATTTTTAAACCCAGTCCCTCGGTAATGTCCCGGTCTTTTTCAGTATTTAACCAGGCTGCAATATGTTCAGGCATCCCACAGCCCGTATCTCTAATCCAAAAGCTTATCTTTTCTTTGGTACTTTCAGCACCGAATGTGATCTGGCCATTTGGACAGAATTTAATCGCATTGTCTAAAAGATTGTGTACAATTAGTGCAAGCATCACTCGTTTAGTATGCAAAATCACATCTTCGGGAATGTTGTTGCGGATAGTCGTGCCGTTATATTTTGCAATCTCAGCGAAAATATTTATCTTCTCTGAGACAAGCTGATGTAGATTGATGTAATCGTTTTTTAAGGTGTTTTCAGTAAGAAAAAGTTTACTGTAATTCAGCAGATTCTCCGTTAAATGGTACATGGAGTTAGCAGAGATATAAATGGTCCTCAGGCTATCTTTAACAGCTTCACTGGCAGCTTCATGTTGATACAACTGCTTACCCATGATCGTCATATATTTTAATGGACTTTTCAGGTCATGCGTAATTGCCCCAAGCAGTTTTTTTTGAAATGCAGCTTGTTGCTTTAGTAAATACTGTGACTCCTCTAAATTAACGATGTTTTTCTCCAGATCTTCTGTTCTTTTCTTCAACAGAGTTTCTAACCTTTCATTTCTAACTATAATTCGTTGGGTTCTTTTTTTTAATAGAACAGCAATTAAAATGAGCCCTGCTAATACCATCAGAGTAATAAACCACCAGGTTTGATAAACGTAGGGCTTAACGATAATGGTCAGTTTTTTGTAAGTAAAGTGGTTTCCAAATCCTGCAGCTTTCCTGATTAATAATTCATGCTTTCCGGGAGAAAGGGTACTAAAGCTAATCACTGAAGTGCCAATCAGACTCGCCCAGCTATCATCAACAGCAAGTTTATATTCCAGCGTCATGTTATCATGATTCCCAAAATATGGGCTGGAGACCCAGATATTTAGACGTCCAAAGCCTTGTGCAATATGGATCAGGTCTTCGGTTTTTATACTTTCATGATCACGAAATATTTTATCAATGTAAATGGCTTTGTTGGGTAAGTCGGCAGTTAAAAGCTTTGGGTTAAACATAACCGCGCCAATTAAAGAGGGAAATGTAAAAATACCATTTTTCAATATGACACCGCAGGGTTGACATCCACCATTAAATTCGTTGGTGTTAAAACCGTAATTTATATTGTAGTATTGATAATATACTTGTGTACACTGTTTATTGCCATAAGCCAAGAGATCATTAATGGCCACCTGAAAAAGCCCCTTGTTGGTACTGATCCAGAAAAAACCTTTAGCATCTTCAAGGATACAATGTACGGTATTTAGGTATCCAAACTTGTCCAGGGGCATTTTGCTTAAATGAGCATTGTTATATAGGTAAAATCCATCCCCATGAGTAGAAATCCAAACTTCTTTTCCACGGATAACAATGTCCTTAATATGCATGTTGGCCATTTCAGGTATGCTCCCGAAGTTCTTCTTTTCCAAATCGTATCTATAAAGGCCCTTTGATGTACCAATCCATAAATACTGACCTTGTTCTTTTAAGACACTGACATCCTTAAGTTTTAGCAAAAGGTTCGGCGCAGCATTAGGTTTAGACAGATCTTTAGCATAAACTGCAGCAAATGTTCCAATCCAGAGCACCTTTTTTCCAGTCAAATCGAGACATGTTGTTTTTTCAGGGAAATTGAAACTTTGTAGTATCCGATCTCCTTCAGGAGAGAATTTATAGATCGAAAAATCTTTTGTCGTCCATATGTTTTTCTCCTGATCAATTGCCATCGCAAAACTATTACTATAATCCTTAATCAATGGGAATTTAGTCCTGCTGCCATCAGTTTGTAAGAGATCACCATTGGCAAATAATACAGAATGATCCGTAAAGGGATACATAGCATATTTTACACTGCTACTCAAATCTTTTTTTGGCTTTTCTGCCTGAAAAAGGTGTTGTTGTACTACAAAAAAACCAGATGTAGGACTACCCAGGAAAAGCTTTCTGGCAATTTCATCATAGTAGATTGTCCAGATGTGCTGTGCTTCCAAATCAAAATCCCGGATGAGTAATGTTGTGGTTAAAGTTTCACCTAAATAGCTTACCTGATAAATAGCCTTATTTAAATAAAAAAAGGTCTGATCTGTTGTAGTATTCCAATATATTTTCAAATGATTAGACCCAGCCATTTCTGTTTCGGCCAAATCACCTTTCAAATCAACTGGCTTTAACTTTCCGGCTTCAATTAAAGTAAATTTTCCATTGTTATCATAGTGCATTAGCTGTTTATTGGAAACGAAGAAATCGGGCCCTCCATTGTGTTTAAAAGGAGTAGCGACAACTTGATGAGCATTATGAAAAAATAGTGTGTCCTTGGTAATGTGGTAATAATCAGTAGCATTTGTTTGGATGAGGAGTGTTGACAGGTCCGTCCTCATTGGCGGTCCTTCCTGAACCTGTATCATTACGTTTATATTTGGAAATACCTCTTTGAACCTGAATGGTTTAGCTCCTATGAGTCCTTTTGTGATCTGAATGAGTTCATGATGTTCCGTTTCTGCATATAGATTCCCCGTGCGTAAATCCCGCTTCATCATATACATACGGTTAGACTGCGCGTGGGTGGACCGTTTGTCAAAATGCATAAAATTGTCCCCATCAAATCTGCTTAAGCCATCTTCAGTTGCTAACCATATATAGCCGGCATCGTCTTTTGCTATAGATTTTATGCTGTTTTGTGGTAGGCCATTTACATCTGAGTATTGCTTTACACTGTAAGTTTGAAGATTTTGACTATATCCATGAAAGGAAAATGCGACTAAAAATAGAAAAAGGATACGGCTCATAAGGGCATTAATGCAGCTTGCTACTGAAGCCGCTAATTTATTGTTTTTTTTCCTCTAAAATGTTATTGTCCTATTTATCAAGCTCGTTACAATTATCGCTACTGTTTGCTATCGAATTAATTCTAGTTCCTGTCAAAAGGACTTCTACTCTTCATTTGAAATGGAGATTCTAATTTTGGGAAACCCTAATTGTTAACCTTGAAGGATGATAAATTACCTCTTAAAAGCATGCACTATAGCCCTATAGTCATCAGCGAAAATTCAAATTAATCTTGATTGTTGAAATCCCCTATTATATAAAATTCTTATGAAGAAAAAACTACTTACTTTTTTACTGATACTCGCTACTTTTCAGCTGTATGCTGCAGATTATTATTGGGTTGGTGGAGGAGGAAACTGGAGTGATATTAACCATTGGCGCTTAGGTAGCAGCAATGGCAGTATTGCGAGTATCGTTCCTTCTGCTAATGACAATGTGATTTTTGGGCCAAATGCAGGCTTCGGAACTACATCAGCAGAGAAAACGGTGACTGTAAATGCGAATGCATTTTGCAATAACATCACCTGGACTGCTGACGTCCCAAATAGCCCTGTTATTATTGGAAACACTTCCACTAGAATCAGTGTATCCGGGAGTTTTACACTTGCTCCAACGGTGACTTACAGCAATCTTCAGGTTAATTTCCAGAGCAACAGTAATGCGGTATTAAAGACAAACGGCAGTGTTAAAGGTGTGATGTCCTTAACTGTAGATAAAGTAGGAGGAAGTCTGACACTTGCAGATGACCTCATCTATGATGCAGTAACAAATTCCTTGAATTCCCTGAATATAGTAGCAGGTAATTTGAATGCTCAGGGTAAGCAGCTTACCTTATACGGAGTTACGTCCAATAATGCAAATAACCGTTCGATAAATATCAGTAATGCGGTATTGACCAATGTGATTCTTGTGGATATCAGAGGCGCCAATAAAACCCTGAATGCAGCTGGGAGTACCATTTCTACAGCCAGATTCTTTGCAGATGCAGGTGTCTTTAATGTCCTGAATGTGAGTGCCGCTTCATCGGATTATGTGACGATTAGTGATGCTACTTTTAAAAGAATAACTTTTACCAGTACAAGTCCAGGCTCAACAGTCCGGATAAACAATAACAATACGGTTGATTCACTGTTTTTTATGGGCAGCGGTGCCATACGAAATGGCAACAACAAGATTAAACATGTCACTTTTGGAGGTGATGCAATCATAGGTGGAAGCTCAAATGTGGTTCAATATGCCCAGATCTCAGGTAAACTGGATCTGATTGATCAGGGGAACCATCAGTTTGATACCCTGATTACAGCTCCAAATAAGAATATAAATATAGCAGGATCCAATACCATCAATAAATATTTTAAGGCAGGAGGACTTCCTTGTGATGGATTTACGGAGATCAGCGGACTAAACGGAGGAAAGTTGATTTTTGCTTCAGGTGCTGTGGTCAATATGGATAATGTATTGCTGTCTAATCTGACTGCTCAAGGTCCAAATACACCGATTGCTGTGAATGGTATTGATAATGACGGAAATTCCGGCTTTACGATTACTGAACCAATTGCAACCGGAAGCACCCTTTATTGGGTAAATGGTGCGGGTGATTGGAATGATAAGATGCACTGGAGTACCAGTTCTGGGGGCGCTGGAGGTGCTTGTATCCCTTTCGTTTATGACAATGTAGTTTTCGATGGAAATAGTGGATTGTCTAATGGAAATACGATAGTCACTACTGGAAATACCTATTGTAAAGACATGACCTGGGCAACTGGGCTTCCTAAAGTGACCTTCAATGAAAGCGGTGTTTACTCACTTTTTGTCTATGGTTCCGTTGTCCTCCATCCAAATGTGACGATGAATGCCTTTATGGAACTTAGGGGTGATGCTGCGGTTACCTTGCGTACGAATGGCAGTAACCTTGGTGTCAATCAATATAACATTCGAAAAACTGGTCCGAGTACTGTTGGGCTTACCTTATTAGATGACTGGAGCAATGCCAATTCGGCTTTTGCATTATTGAGTGGTATGCTGGATATCAGCAACCGTACAGTGAATTTATATGCCATCTCTGGCAGTGGAACTGCGAGCAAGTTCCTCAACATGAACAAGGCAAATGTAACGGTAACCAATTGGTCCTACGCAAGTGCAAACAGTGTTTTGGATGCCGCGCCTTCTTATCTGCTGGTTAAAAATTCGATTGTTACCCGTTCCCACACCTATAATATAATAGACTGTTCAGCCAATAATGGCAATAACATGGATTTAGCTGGCACTAAGATCAGGCAGCTGACTTTTACAGACACTGGATTAAAGAGTGGCGCTAGAATCCATGCTGGCAATACCATCCAGAAGTTGGAATTCAAGGGACAGGGAATGATCCGTTATGGAGGCAATGATATAGACTCTCTGATTACTGCCGAGAACCGAAATTTCTATTTTTATGAAACAGCTGCCGGCCATACAAAGATCAATAAATACTTCAAAGCTACACATCCATCCTGCAGCGGATTAGGAGAGATCCGAAGTGGTACTTCGGCAATTAGTACCTTAATATTTGCTCCAAATGCAAAAGTGGAGATCTCTAATGTATACCTGGAAAGAATCGCTGCCACTGGTGGCGGCGGAACACTAACATTGCCTATTCCGTTTAGCGGTGCAGATGCCGGAGGTAACAGTGGTTGGATAATTTCATCAAGCACTGGTAATGCCCGTTACTGGGTAGGAGGTGCAGGTGATTGGAATGATGCCAGTCACTGGAGTCTTAATAGTGGAGGAGTAGGTGGTGCTTGCATTCCAACTGTAGGAGACGATGTTTACTTTGATGCCAAAAGCGGTTTTACCAACGCCTCAAAATCTGTTACTGTAAATAACGGAAACGCTTACTTTCACAACATGAGCTGGGCCGGGGTACTAAACGACCCTGTTCTTTCAAAATCCAGTGCCTGGGTAATGGAATCCTGGGGAAATAGCATCGTCTTAAACCCATTATCCACATTAAATATCGTTCCACTTTTATTAAAAGGATCAGAAGCTACGGTAATGTCCGGCCAAAGTAAAGGTGATTTTGATTTGCAGATCAATAAACCAGGTGGAAGTCTGACACTCGCAAATGATTATGATAATATATTGACCGACTTTCAGCTTGTGGAAGGTGGTTTTGTGGCTTCCGGACGAGTGCTTAATATTAGGGGCATTGACAATGCGGGGGCAGATAATAACATGTCGCTCGACATTAGTGGGAGTACCGTTAATGTAACTACTGCAGGAATACGCTACAGTGGCGGAACCACAAAACGAAGTCTGAATGCCGCTAATTCTATTATCAATGGTAATTTAATAGCAGATGGCTTTAGTTATCACATTGTGAATGCGCCAGGCACGGCCAGCGCAAATGTGACCATCTCTAATACCAATATCAAAGCGCTTACTTTTACAAATCCAAGCACTACATCAGCTATTGGGATCAATGGTGCCAATAATACAATTGGCAGCGTAGAGTATAAAGGTAGCGGTGGAATATATGGTACCGGAAATAAGATCGATACATTGATATTTTTCCCTGGAAATATTTATACCCTTACAAGCGGCACGAATACCACCATCACCGGTGGCTGGTTCGGTAGCGGTAGCCCTTGTAAGCCTACAGAAATAAAAAGTAATGGAGCTACTCCAGCTACCATCACCAAAACTTCGGGAACTGTAGATTTCGATTATGTGCGTTTGCAGCGAATAACAGCAACGGGTGCTGGGGTATTTAAAGCCAGAGAGCATAGTACAGATATGGGAGGGAATACCGGTTGGGCGATCTCGCCTTATAACGGAGCTTCCCCGATATTGGGACTTGGACCTGATCTGAACCTGAAGAATAGTGACTTACCTTATACCCTTAAAACTGATGGCTTTTTTGGCTCACCACTTTCTCAATACGAATGGAAAAAGAATGGCAATGTAATCAGTACAGCAAATGAACTTGTGCTAACAGAGCCAGGAACCTACGCTGTAAAAGTGAACTTTCCCGATGGTTGCTCGATTACAGATGAGATTACTGTATCACTGGTAAGTACAGATCTTGCAGTATTGAAATCCGTAGATCAGCAATCAGCTATAGTTGGTAGTAATGTTGTATTTACAGTTAAAGCCATTAACAATGGTCCGGGTACAGGAACTGGAATTACAGTGACAGATCAGTTGCCAACAGGATATACTTATGTAAGTGATGCCGCTCCGGCTGGTACCACTTATGATGCAGTAACAGGTTTATGGACAATAGGTAATTTGGCTTCAGCCGCTGATGCAACAATTACCATCACAGCCAAAGTGAATGCTACAGGTATTTATGTAAATACAGCAACAATTTCTTCTGCTGGGGATGATCCTGATCCATCAAACAACAGTGCCACCGTTACTTTGGTGCCAAGCCCATTGGTAATTGTTACGCAACCTAGCTGTGCTGTCGAAATAGGAACCATTGAAGTGCCACAAGTTGCAGGTGGAACATATTCTATAGACGGAGGTATTAGTTTTCAGGCCGCCAATATCTTTACAAATCTGGAACCAGGTGATTATGCTATAGTCGTAAAAATCGGAACAAATACAAGTACTCCGGTAACCACAACGATTAATGAAGTACCAATGTCTCCTGATGCGCCGATAAGTGCTGGCAACCAGCAGGTATGTGCAACTAACCCCATTCAGACTTTAACTGCAACAGCAACTGTTCCACTGGGTTCAACGATTACCTGGTACGATGCACAAACTGGAGGAAATGTGGTGGCTAATCCCATCTTAAATACTATAGGAACAATAATTTATTATGCAGAAACAAATAATGGTACCTGTGTCAGTAAATCAAGAACGGCAGTAGTACTCAATATCAATTCAGCTCCTGTTATTGCCCAACTTGCTGATCAGACCGCATGTGCGACCTACACACTTCCAGCAATAACCGGAACAAGTCTAACCGGTAATGAAGCTTATTATACCTTACCAAACGGAGCCGGTACAAAATACCTGGCAGGGGTAGTGTTAAATACTATAGGTACACAGACTTTATATGCATTTGATAAAGGGGCAACAAATGCGAATTGCTCGGACAATATTGAAGTTACGCCTAATACCGCTTTAACTGATAATGTGTTGTTGCACAAAATTCTTAGTGCCAGTCATAATTTTTATACACGTAGCATCAATGCTGATTTTTGGAAGGGTACTGGTAACCAGTCGATCACATATGATCCTTCTGAAGGTGCGATGCGCTATCTAAATATAATTGGTGATTTGAGCATAAACAATGATCCTGCATGTACCGGAAATCGTGTGGAAATTACGGTTGGAGCAACCTTCAGAAATGAGGGGCCTACAGCAGGTGCCGGTTATTCTGGCCACCTGACCATCGCCAATAAACTAACCGGAGAAGTTATCTCTACAAAAACGATCCAACCAGACTTTAAAGTTGGTGCTACTGCTACTTATAATACATCAGCAATAGTGTCTCCAGCAGATCTGTTATCAGGTAATCTGATAGTGGTTTTTGGTGCGGAAACTGCACAGAATGGCTATAAAAATTGGACACTATCCAACTTCAAGGCGACTTACAAATACCTATCAGAGATGCCTTGTCCAGATGAAAAATCATTCCAGCTAACGATAAATACAATACCTAATGCGCCAATCACAGGCGGAGATCAGGAAGTTTGTATTGCCGGCACAAGCTTACCTTTAACAGCGACAGCAATTGTTCCAATGGGTACAACCATCACCTGGTACGATGCAGCTGTTGCGGGAAATGTGGTTGCACCTACCTTAAATACAGTGGGCTCTCGTACTTATTATGCGGAAGCAGTAGAGAATGGCTGTTCAAGCCTAAGCAGAACAGCGGTGAAATTAACCTTAAGTCAAAATCCGGTGATCACGGCTCTTGCAGATGTCATCTCTTGCGGATCAATAACGCTACCTGCAATTACTGGTACAAATTTATCGGGTAATCAGGCTTATTACACCGAAATCAATGCTGGAGGGACCAGATATAATCCAGGTGATGTATTCAACACTGCAGGGGAAACTACTTTATATGCTTATGATGAAATCCTTCCTGGAGCGGATCAAAATACCAAGGGAACCCTAACGCTGGTAAATGACGTCAAGCTGGGCTATACTGATACTAAACTACAGAATTTATGGCCAGACAAGACACGCTCTTTCCCAAGATCTGGGGCATTAAATGGTAACCCAGGTGCAGGCGCAAACTTCCTGGCCTTTAATAGCAATGGGACTACGGCGAAATTCAGTGTGATAGTTGGAAAGCTCAGCTTGCCTGCAGGATATACCGGTGAAGGTAACAAAGTGATGGTTACTTTAGAAAATGGACATTTCAGAAGTGCTTCAAGCTCACCTCCAGCAGTGCCTGGATATGCAGGTCAGCTGGCCATTATCAACACCGCAACTAATCAGCTGCTTTACCAAACACCTTTTTATGATCTACCTAATGACCTAACTGGAAGTAAAGTAAGTGTATCAGGGCTTGTTTCCGCAGAAGACCTGAAAGCTGGAAATATTGGTTTGTATGCCGAATTTGGACTTAATATTTGGAGGTTTACAACTCCTACCGCCAAATACCAGTTTGTGGCTTCAGGACTAGGCTGCCCTGCCCAGCAAAGCCTTAAAATCAATATCAATCCAATCCCTGCAGCACCTGTAGCGAGCAATAAAACTGCTTGTATTGAATCGCCGGTTCAAACTTTAACCGCAGCTGCAACTGTTCCATCTGGATCTACTGTAATCTGGTATGATGCAGCAACTGCCGGAAATGTGATTGCTAATCCAACTTTAAATGCGCTTGGAACCATCACCTATTATGCGGAAACTCGTACTGGTACGTGTATAAGTGCAACAAGAACACCAGTAGTTTTAACGATCAATGCGCTACCAGTATTAAATGTTCAACATCCGGCGGTTACCTGTAATCCCGGTACAGTTAATCTGACAGCCCCTACGGTTACCTCTGGAAATCCATCAGCGCTTCAGCTGACTTACTTCACAGACGCCGAAACTACTAATCCTTTAACCAATCCAACAGCAGTAACTAAATCCGGCACCTATTACATCAGGGGTACCAATACTTCAGGATGTACCATCATTAAACCGGTAATTGTTCAATTTGTGGACCCACCTACGGTTACTGCAGTGCATCCAACCTGTGTAAGCGCTAATGGTACCATTAAAATAACTGCTCCTTTAGGGCCTGAATTTAAGTATACGATTACAGCTACAGACGGAGGAACTGTTACCGCAACAGCGGATGAGACCCTGTTTATGGTTACCGGTGGAACGTATGAGGTAAAAGCAAGTAACACAACAGTACCAGGTTGTGTAAGTGATGCAACCGTTGTGATCATTAATACTACTCCAACAACCGTAATGCCATTGGTGTATCAACCGGATTGTGATCAGACAAAAGGAAAGGTTGAGTTTCCGGTAGATCCCGATTATGAATATTCATTTAATGGGAGAGCCTTTACCGATCAAAATGTATATGCAGATCTCGACCCAGGAACTTATACCTTCAGTACCAGAAAAAGAGATAATTTATGTATAGCAACTCCTGTTTCCGTAACGATTATTGCTAATATAGGAAGACCTGCTGCACCAATCGCTGCAGATCAGCAGGCTTGTGCATTAAGCGTCATTCAAACTTTAACGGCTGCGGCCACTGTTGCCCCTGGATCTCCAGTGGGTACAGTCATCAAATGGTACGATGCCTCTATAGGTGGAAACCTGGTATTATCGCCAACACTAAATACCATAGGCGCTATAACTTATTACGCAGAATCGAGCACAGCTACGTGTTCAAGTACTAACCGTACAGCGGTTAAACTTAGCCTGATCCCGCTTCCTGTAATCACTCCTATTTCCGATAAAACTGCCTGCGGATCGATGGTCTTACCTGTAATTGCAGGAACTAATTTATCTGGCAACCAGGCTTATTACACTGCAATAAATGGGGGCGGTACCAAATATAATGCAGGAGATGTCTTTAGTATTGCTGGCGAAACTACTTTATATGCATATGTAACTTCGGTTACAAACCCTGGATTAAGCTGTCCGGCTGAAACCAGCTTTAAGATAATGATCATCAATACTACAGCAGGATCAATAACGGCCAATCAGACAATTTGTAAAAACACAGTTCCTACTGCCTTGATTTCATTAACCGATGGCACAGGGTCAGGTACGCTGAAATACAGATGGGAGAGTTCTGTAGCAGGGGCTGTTAGCGGCTTTAGTGTAATTCCTGGGGCAACATTAGCAGGCTATACAGCTCCGGCATTAAGCACTACCACCTGGTTCAGAAGGATCACCCTTTCCAACTATAATGGTGTGGAATGCCAATCAGCGTCAACAGCTGCAATTAAAATTACCGTACAGGATGCGGTTACAGCAGGCACAATTTCTGCGAACCAAACCATCTGTAATGGTAGTATCCCTGCTACATTAGCTTCAACAAAGCATGCTACAGGTTCAGGCACCATCAGCTACCGTTGGGAAAGTTCAACAACAGATGCCCTGACCGGCTTTACAGTTATTCTGGACGAAATTTCTGCCGATTATAGTCCGGCAGCTTTAACTGCAAACACCTGGTTCAGGAGAGTGGCCATCTCTACAGATGGGACAAATACCTGCGAATCAGCGCCATCAGCTGCGGTAAAAATTACCGTACAGAATGTAGTTACAGCAGGTGCAATCACTGCAAACCAAACCCTATGTAATGAAAGCCAGGCGACCATAGCTTCTACTACTGCCGGTATAGGCTCAGGTACAATTGGCTACCGTTGGGAAAGTTCAACAACAAATGCCCCAGGTAGTTTCACCAGCATTGCAGGAGCAGTACAAGCAGGTTACACAGCAGCTAATTTAACTGCAACAACCTATTTCAGAAGGATCACCATTTCAGTATTGGATGGGGTAACTTGTGAATCAACACCAACAACAGTAACTGTAATCACAGTTCAGCATAAAGTGATAGCGGGAGTAATAGGGGCCGACCAAACCATTTGTACCAATACTATCCCTGCGGCGCTCAGCTCAAATACAGATGGAAGTGGATCCGGAACCATCAGGTATCGCTGGGAGCAATCTTCAGCATCAGTTCCTGCATTTACCGTAGTTGCCGGGGAAACATTAGCCAGCTATAGCCCTGCTGCATTAACAGAAACTACCTGGTTCCGTAGAATTACCATTTCCTCATTAAATGGAGTGGTGTGCGAATCGGAACCAACAACAATGATAAAAGTTACGGTTCAGGAAACAAGTTCGCCTGGTTCAATTGCTACCAGTCAGACAATTTGTAATGGTAGCAGACCTGAGCCATTAACATCAGTTACTTCAGGAACAGGCTCTGGAACCATCAGCTATCGCTGGGAAAGTTCAACGACCAATCCAACTACTGGTTTTACAGTTGTACCAGCCGCAACATCGGCCAGTTATACTCCGGTAGCTTTAACCAATACTACTTATTTCAGAAGAATTACAGTTTCAAACATGAATGGTAAAGCATGTGAATCTCTGCCAACACCCGTAGTTACCATTACTGTACAAGCTGCGGTTACCGCGGGTACAATTGGTACAGATCAGGTGATCTGCCACAATACTGTTCCGGCAGTATTAAATGCTGTTACAGCAGGTACAGGCTCCGGTACGATTAGCTATAGATGGGAGCGGTCATCCCTGGCTACTACCGGATTTACAGCCGTACCTGCTGCAACTAGCGATAGTTACAGTCCTACAGCCTTAACAACGACAACTTATTTCCGTAGGATCACAATTTCAACTCTAAATGGCCTGGTTTGTGAATCAGCGCCAACAGCTGTGATAAAAATTACTGTGCAGGGAGTTACGAATGCAGGTATTATCGGTGATGATCAAACAATTTGTTCGAACACCGTTCCGGTACCTTTAAATAATGTGGTAACTGGATCAGGTTCAGGTACGATCAGCTACCGTTGGGAACGTTCAACAACAAGTCCGGCTTCAGGCTTTACAAGTATTGCAGCTGCACACGCAGCAACTTATGCGCCGACAGCCTTAACTGAAACTACTTACTTCAGAAGAATTACGATTTCAACACAAGAGGGCCAGATTTGCGAATCTGTACCAACAAACGTGCTGAGCATAACTGTACAGGATGAGGCTACGGCAGGAGTAATCAGTGCCAACCAAACCCTTTGTAATAACACTGTTCCAGTAACGCTGACAAGTGTTGCCGATGGAACAGGATCAGGTACAATCAGCTATCGTTGGGAGCGTTCAACAAGTAGCGCGACTACTGGTTTTACAACCATAGCAGCGGCAGTAGCAGCTGAGTATAGCCCTGAGGCTTTAACCAGAACTACCTATTTCCGCAGAACCACCATTTCAATATTAAATGGTAAAACATGCGAATCTGCAGTAACTACAGCAGTTACCATTACTGTTCAGACGGTGGTTACAGCAGGCACAATTGCAGCGGATCAAATCATCTGTAAAGGCAATGTTCCAGCGCCAATCAGCTCAACAGCAGCTGGTACTGGTTCAGGCACCCTGAAATACAGATGGGAGAGTTCTGTAACAGGTGATGATGCAGGATTTAATGTAATTAATGGAGCAACATCGGCCAGTTATGCCCCTCCAGCGATCACCACGACTACCTGGTTTAGAAGGGCTGCAATTTCAGTTGTAAATGGTATGGAATGCAAATCTGTGCCAACAGCTGCGGTAATGGTATCACTAAACACGGCGCCTACTGCAAGCACCCAGAACAAGAACATTGATCAGGATACGAAGTTATCTGGTCAGGTAACTGGAATAGATGCCGAAGGAGATGCTTTGACCTACAGTAAACAAAGCAATCCAGCCAATGGTACAGCGGTAGTCAATACTGATGGAACTTATACCTATACACCAAATCCGAATTATGGTGGTAACGATAGCTTTAACATAGCCATCAGCGATGGATGTCATACTATTATCGTCAGCATCAACATTACAGTGAGGATTACCTTTATTCCAGCTCCATCGCTATCGCTTGTGAAAACAGGTGTATTTAGCCAAAACTTTATCACCTATTCATTCGCCATTAAAAACACGGGTAATGTGCCGGTTTATACCCTGACATTAACCGATGAGAAATTGGGTATGGTCGATAAAACCATTGATGCCGCAGGCGGATTACTGCCAGGTACCACCATTATCCTGACGGAAAAATATACGCTTACTCAGGCTGATAAAGAATTTGGAAATGTAAACAACACCGCTACCGTAAATGCAAAAGATGCGAAAGGAACTTTGGTTTCAGATGTGTCAGGTACTGCTGAGAACAACAGCACGCCTACGTTGACCAAAGTGACTAAACCTTTTGTTGCTGTGGATGATAGTTATGAAGCAGATGCCAATAAAGTAATCAAAGAAAACCTGCTGCTAAACGATGATATTGCTGGACAACCAGTAAATAACCTCATCGTAGAAGCTGTTACTCAGCCGAAAAATGGCAAGCTGACCTTAAATGCGGATGGTTCCTTTATTTATACACCGAATCCTGGTTACACCGGAGCTGATAGTTATACCTACCGCATTAAAGACGAGTATGGTTACTACAGTAACGTGGCTGCAGTTTCATTCAAAGCCAATTTCTTCGACATCAGGGTGCCTACTTTATTCACCCCAAATGGGGATGGCGTAAACGATGTTTTTGAAATCCGTGGATTGAATCAGTTTGCAGAAAATGAACTGACTATGGTTAACCGTTGGGGTAACGAGGTGTATAGAATGAAAAATTATCAGAACAATTGGAATGGCAATGGCCTGAATGATGGCACCTATTACTACCTGCTGAAAGTTAAAAAGACAAGTAGTAGCGAATGGGTGATTTTCAAAGGATACACCACTATAGTTAGCGCATTTAAAAAATAGGATTGAATTATAAATTGAGTATCGGTGAGAGCGAAATCTCTCGCCGATGCAAAATAAAATCAATGATGAGAAAAGTATTACAATCAATAATAGGTTTGGTCCTGCTAGCCAACCTGGCAAACGCACAGCAGGATGCGCAGTTTAGCCAGTACATGTTTAATGGAATTTACATTAATCCAGCTTATGCAGGGTACAAGGAACAATTAAATTTGCATGCCTTTTACCGCAACCAATGGACCGGTATTCCAGGCGCACCAAAAACAATGTCAGTAACCATAGATGCAATCGCAAACGATGGAAATGTAGGTTTGGCTTTACAGCTAACCAGCGACAGATTAGGTGCTCAACGCAATGAATCAGTATATGCGAATTATGCCTATCGAATCAGGCTGAACTCAGAAGGAACTTCAAGATTAGCATTCGGACTGGGGATCGGCGCCGTTCAGTTAGGGATGGACGGGACGCTTTTAAATCCCAATGATCCTGAAATTTATCAGCCAGTTGGCACTCAAAGTATAATCCGACCAGATGCAAGAGTAGGCGTTTATTATGCGGATGATAGGTTTTTTGCTGGCCTCTCGGCCGATAATCTGATTTTGCAACATATGGATATGGATAAGTACGCTTTTATCCCACAGCCAAAACCTCATTTTTATCTGACTGCCGGTGTTTTACTCCCTTTAAGTCAGGAGGTATTACTGAAACCTTCCTTCCTGTTAAAGGACGATCGCGGCGGACCTACCACTATGGATCTAAGCGCCTTCGTGATTTTTAATGAAAAGTTTTGGTTGGGAGCCTCTTATCGCAGTGGAATAAAATTATATAGTAAAAATTATTTGCAGAAAGATTTAAATAACCTCAATTCAGCCGTGGCTGCGATGCAGATTTTTCCTACCCGAAATCTGAGAGTAGGTTACGCTTATGATTTTTCTATCGGCAAATTACAAGGCTACAGTAGTGGTACTCATGAACTATCCATCGGTTACTTTTTCAATAGAAAAAGTACCAGAATGTTAACACCAAGATATTTTTAAAATGAAGAAGATTCAAACCTCAATTATAGGCGGTTTGGTGCTGCTATTCGCTTTACAAACTACAGTAAAAGCGCAGTATGTATTAACCGAAGCAGATCAGCAGTACACGCTGTATAATTATAACAAAGCTATAGTCTTGTATCAACGCGCCTATCAAAAAAAGGCCAGCCTTCATGCCGCAGAAAGATTGGCTGAATGCTATAAAAATCAGCAGAATTATACAGAGGCTGAACGTTGGTATGCCATCAGCACTGCGATGCCAGGTAGTCCAGCAGTACAGACACTTTATTATGCACAGGCACTGCAAAGCAATGCCAAATATGCCGAAGCCAAACAACAGTATCATAAGTATGCTGAGCAATACAAGGGGCTAAGCGAACAGCAAAAAGATCTATGGCTGCAGTCCTGTGATTCAGCGATGCACTGGATGAAATTCCCGACAGAAATCAGGATACAGAACGAAAAGAGTTTAAATTCTGCGCAATCAGATTGGGGAGCAGTAAAAAACAATAACCAACTGGTGTTTGCATCCGACAGGAATATGGAAGGTAAAGATCAGCAAACAGTAAGTCGTCCATTCTTGAAATTTGATGGCATAAAAACTCCGAATAGGAATGTTTACGGCTGGACAGGTAACAGCTATTTAAGGTTGTACAGTCAGCATGGAAGCGATAGTGTTCAGGTAGTTTCCATAAAGACAGGTACGCCTTACCATGTTGGTCCTGCAAGCTTTACTGCAGATGGCAGAACGATGTATTTTACCTTAACAAAAATCCCTAAAGATGGCGTTTATGAAAAGGTAAAAGGTTCAAAAGATAAACTGACGACGATCAATGTGGAGATCTATTCGAGTACAAGAACCGACGATGGCGTATGGTCTGCACCAAAAGCTTTCAAATATAACAATGCCAAAGAATTCTCTCTTGGTGATCCTTTTATCACTGCAGATGGAAAACGTTTATACTTTGCTTCAGACATGCCGGGTGGCAAAGGTGGGATGGATCTTTATGTTACTGAAAAGACCGCTGGCAACGACTGGGGGATCCCTGTAAATTTAAAAGACATCAATACCGAGGGGAACGAACGAAGTCCTACCCTGGATGAAGCGAATGGTTTCTATTTTAGTACCGACGGTAGAGTTGGCATGGGTGGACTGGATATTTTTAGTGCAAGAATTATAGATGGAAAAATGGGCCAGATCAGCAATTTAAGATACCCTGCAAATTCTCCTCAGGACGACTTCGCATTTCAAAAAATCACAGCAAGCACCGGTTACCTTTCTTCCAACAGAGCAGGCGGTTTGGGTGCTGATGACATTTACAGCTTTATACTGCCAGCGCCAAAGAAAATAGATTACACAGACCCAATTGTGTTGAATAAGGAAATCAGGTTAGAAAACATCTATTATGATTTCGATAGATGGAACATCAGGCCGGATGCAGCTGTTGAACTGGATAAGCTGGTTCAAATACTTAAAGAGAATCCTACAATCTGGATTGTGTTGGGCTCACATACGGATAGCAGAGGTAACGATGCTTACAATCAAAAGCTGTCTCAACATAGAGCAGAAGCAGCTGTTGAATACATCATCAGCAGGGGGGGAGATAAAAGCAGGATAACAGCAAAAGGTTATGGAGAAAGTAGGTTGTTGAATCGATGCAGTAATGGTGTGAACTGCAGTATAGCAGAGCACCAATTAAACAGAAGAACAGAGTTTACAATCGTGAAGCAATAGTTGGTACTTTGCCTTTTCGGAGGACTGGCCGGTTTGGAAAATGATGGGATACGAAACATCTTTCCAAACCGGCTTTTTTTTTGTCGGGAAGGGTCAGGAAATGATTAAATATACAAGGTAATTGCATTTTGATTTCGCTGTAAAACTTGGATTTGTCTGTTAGTCAATCGTTTGCGCAATGTTATTCCAAATACCACGCATCTTTGTCGATAAATTAGGTTAAGAGAATGAACATTCTAATCAATGATTTTAATCAAACCTAAAAAACCAACCAATGAACAAAAAAAATTACGCCTCTAACATTATGACGGCACTGGCGATTGTAGCCTTCGGAATCTCCTTATCATCCTGTACGAAGGCAACCCTGCCTCCGGATGAGAAATTTAAACTATCTGTTAACAAATCAGCAGTTAGTACCGTGACAGCAGATGCCATGACATTCGTTGTCCCTGCAAACAAAGCCTATGCAGAACCATTTGAGCACATCGACAATGCAGTAGGAGTTTCTATTCCGGTAGGCTATCCGGAGGATTTTGGGGTAGTCTCCAACTGGACCAACCAAGCCCGAAGTGTAGTGTATTACCTGTACCAAACCGCGGGTGAATATGATTTCTCTATTGAGAATACTGTTGCTAACGGAGTAAATTTAAATTATGAAGTCAAGATCAGCCCTTGTTATGCTGGTCTGGTGGTAACACCAAGCACCCAATCAATTACCTTAAATGGTACTGGAACTGTTAACCTGAGTACCCCTTTCAAAGTGGTTGCCTCAACAACGGGTTATTACCGTTATGAACTGAAACCATTGTCAGCACCAAATAGTTCCATTACCGTTCATAACTTAATATTTAAGGCTTTACAGGCAAATTCAAAAGTAAACCAAACCAATTATCAAAGCTCTCCATCGGTGCACCTGAGTTTTAGCTCCACTGCAAGTACCGTCAAATCTTACAACTGGCTTTATCAAGACGTTATTGTGCCGGCAGGTAAAGATCCTTTATATACTTTCTATATGTCGATAGGTTTCTATAGAGGTTACCTGGGAATTCAGACCAACTCGCCAACAGAGCGCAGGGTCTTGTTTTCTGTTTGGGACAGTGCAGATGCGCAAAATGATCCGAATCATACTGCTGCCGATAATGTGAGTCTGGTAGCGAAGGGAGCAAATGTAACCAGTAATGGATTTGGAGGAGAAGGCACCGGAGGCCAGTCTTATATCAATGCAAACTGGCAGACCGGTCAGGTGGTTTCTTTCATCATGAATGTGAGGCCGGAAAGCAACAATTCTGTATTGTTGTCGGCCTGGTATAAACTCGAAGGACAAAGTACATGGAATTACATCGCCACATGGCGCGCACCAAAAGACCAAAGGTATTTTGATGGATTCTATTCATTCCTGGAGAACTTCGGACACAGAAATGGACAGATCCGTAGAGAAGCAGAATATTTCAATTCCTGGGCTAAGGAAAGTGCCTCAGGTAATTGGGTGAATCTGAATAAAGTTTCTTTCAGTAATACCGATGGAGCAGTCGGACAAAGGGTCGATTTTGAACAAGGGATTTCTCCTTTAAATTCCGCAAGATTCTATATGTCAAGTGGCGGTTACACACCAACCATCAAGACGGTTTCGAATACACTGCCGCTTTTATCTACACCGCCCACAGTCACATTATCTACTTTGTCTGATCGTGTGGATCAGGCACTTGCTGATTATTTTGAAGTTACAAATGGCGGGATTTATAAAATAGTTGCTGCGGTAAATAATACCAGCGTTATCGACGTGAATAGTTACACTCCAGTGAATGAAACACCAGTAAGCTTATGGTCAAATAACACCCCGACCTCGAATAACCAAAAATTCCTTGCCAGAAAAGTAGGAAGCGCTTATGTATTCAAATCTGTAGCAGACACAACGAAGGTATTGGATGTATATACAGGTTCAAGTGTAGACGGAACTAAGGTGCAGGTTTATACTTTTAACAATGGAAACTCACAGAAATGGACTATAGAAAGTGCAGGTGGAGGTTATCTGAACATAAAATCACTAGTGGGTACCAATAAATCTCTGGATGTAAACGGAGGCTCAACAGCAAATGGTACAAAAATACAGATCAACACTTCAAACACTTCGAACGCTCAGAAATTTAAATTAGTAGCGCAATAATTGTTAAGATTTTTAATAAAAAGCCCCAAGCTTACTGAGTTTATAAACTCAGTAAGCTTGGGGCCTAAATAATAAAGGATCTTTTGTTAAATCTCCTGATTAAAAATTAACGCTATTCAGGTTTTTGTCTACCAATAACCCATCAATAGCCTTAAGGTCAAACTTTACTTTACGTTTAGCTTTAAGCTTAATGATAAACAGCTCCGTACTACCAGTTAAAGCTTCTTTGTCGCCTAAGTTTACAAAAGTAGGGTACAAGGCTTTCTTTCCGTTGGTATGTAACCTGTCGTAAGTCATGTTCTCCATATGCTTCGCATTCAAAGGTTGCACACTTACAAACTCGTAATCAGCAGCATTGTATGGCAATGCAAAACTTAAAGCATTTACAGATTTAAGGTTAGTACCTTTCACTTTAACCTCGATGATTTCATCTTTGTTATAGCTTGGTTTCGCAGTGCTGATGCTCAGCTTACCTGCAACCTTATCAATTTTACTATCATTCACACCACCGTCAATTCTGGTAGCTACTAATGAAATATCATAAGCATCGATCAAGCCATTTTTGTTGATGTCACCATTGCTGATATAACCTTCGAAATCACCATCACCTGATCTTAAACCAGTATAGTTTAGATAAGAAGTCAAGTCATTTCTGTCAATCAGACGGTCATTATTGATGTCTCCAGGTAAGTAACTTTCTGTTCCAGGAACTTTGAATACATACAATTCTCTACCTGAACCAAAACCACCAACACCTTCGGTAACGGCCATCTTGATGTAACGTGCCGATGGATGAGTAGGGAAGTTAAATACCTTCACTTCATCTGTATTAGCCCATGTGAACGGTCCAACCGGAGTCCAGTCTTTATTGTTATTGCTATAGAATACCTGACCTTTTAGAATGATGCCATTTCCTCTTCCTGAACGTGGAACGTAATGGAATTTATCCAATTGATTGATGGTTTTTAAGTCCATCACCATTTCGAAAGGCAAGGCATTTACACCCCATTTCGTATGCCAGTTATTGCCTTCATCAAAATCAAACAATTGAGTGATTTCTGAGCCTTCCTGATCTGCTGCGGTTGATTGAGCAGTGATGCCCTGAATCGCAAACTCCAATGGATTAGACTTAGTCGTTGCCTCGAATTGTGTCCAGGCAGATTGACCATCTTTATTTACTGCACGCAGTTTAAATGAATATGCCGTCTCAGCAGTTAAACCATCAAATAACAACGTCGTGTCTTTGATCGTGGTATAATGCATATCATTGAAATCTATTTCATAGTAATCTGCATGGTTTACTTTAGACCAGGTAGGTTTCAAGGTATAAGCTTCCTTATTTTTCTCAGAAACCATAGCATTAACCGGAGCAGTTAATACGCCTGAAGAAATGCGCAATTGATCTGCTGGCTCAAATTTGAAGCCTTCAATGGTTGCCACAACCGGGTTTACCGTAATGTCAGTAGCACTTACTTTGATCAGTAATTGAGGGTTTTTTACCATCGCCACTTTCTCAAATTCGCTTCCTTTAGTCGCAAACTTATTTAAGTTCGGATTTGCATCGTAGAAATACACATTCTCTTTGCTTAAGAAGTCATTCATCGTACTTACTTCCGATAACTTGATTTTCTCAGTACCAACTTTTACCAATACCTTCTTAGGTTTTTGTGATACATTGATCCTAAGTTCAGTAGCTTTCGCTTTTACAAAACCATCGAAATCACCTTTTGCAGGGTGAATAGTTACAATTGCACGGTTCTTTTTGTCTACTTCCGACTCAATTAAGCTGGAAGCACCTTTACCCAATTTGTATTGTTCGGTAGTACCATCATCATCATACTCTGTAAATGAACTTTTTCCTGCTGGATAAATCTCATAAACACGAACATTTTTGTTGATCTCCGTTACGTTGTTGTTAGGATTGGTTACCGGAATGATAGCACCATTCTTAACGAATACAGGTAACTTCCAGATTGGTGATTCAAAACTGTTCAGGATCACATTTCCAGCATATTTTTCTCCGGAGAAATAATCAATCCATGAACCTTCTGGAAGGTAAATGCCATTGCGAATGTCATTACCTTTCTCATCAGATTTAGTCGCCTGATAAATCGGAGCAACTAAGAAATTAGGACCATATAAAAACTGGTACTGCGTTGCAGGACCTTGGGTATAAGCATTTGGATACTCCAGGAACATCGCTCTGATCATCGGTAAACCTGTTACCGCTTCTCTTGCAATGCTGTAAGCATATGGCATCAACTCCGATTTTAACTTTAAATAGTTACGGTTGATAGAAGTCGCCGACTCGCCTAAAGCATGTGGATACTTCTCATTTGATCCCCAGCCATCCATGTTCAATTGCATAGGAGTGAAGGTCTTCCATTGGAAATCTCTAATGTTTACCGCTACATTTTTACCACCAAAAATACCATCTACATCAGAGGTAATATTCGGTTGTCCGGATAAACCTGAACCTAAATAAGTAGGGATGTGGAAACGGATGTATTCCCAAACACCACCGGTTTGGTCACCAGACCAGATGCCTGCGTAACGTTGCGTACCTGCCCAACCATCTAAAGAGATGATGAAAGGACGAGCATCATTGCCATATTTAGGCATGATTTGAGCCACATCAGCTACACCGTTTAGTCCGAATGAATATCCAGCACCTACCCAGGCCACATCTGTTTTCAATACACGAACACCTGCTTCTTTTACTTCTTTTAAGATATCACGTTGTAATAACGCACTTACCTCTGGTTTTGGATGAAGGTCAGATTGTGTCCATAAACCGATTTCAACACCGTTTTTACGGGCATAATCGCCTAAGCTTTTCAGGTTTTGAATGTTCCCGTCTAAACTCTCTGTTTGTCCATATCCAGCACCATAACCATCATTTGGAAGGATCCAGCCAAATGGCATGTCATTCTTTTTATAACGGTCAATTACTGCACGTGCAGAAAACTGGTAGTTGCCTTTTTCTCCGTTTAGAGATTCTTTGACGCCACCATTATCTTTCTGGCTTTCTTGATAGTGTTTGCCATCTTCAAACAGCATTCCTTTTTCACTTACTTTCCAGAAATCGCGGTTATAAGCGTTCAAGTGTCCCTGGTAGAAACCGAACTTAGGTAATAATACCGGATTTCCAGTCAGCTGATAAAAGTCGTTCAAAAGAGGAACTGCACCATCGCCCGCCATTAGGAAGACATCCAGGTAATCTGTATCATGTGATAATTTTACGGTGCCTTTTTCTTTAGCTCCGAAATCATATTTACCCTTTTTGAAAGTATGCCATAAAAGGCCATAACCTTTAGAAGACCAATAGTAAGGCGTAGGGGAGGCTACTCCACCATCCGTCCAGCTGTTCTGGTTTTCAATAGAGATCGCTTTTCCCTTATGAGAGAAACGTCCGTTCTGAACACCACCACCATAGAAGTACTCTTTTGGTGCTTCTTTAAAAGTCAAAACTACTTCTCCTTTTTCAAAGCGAACAGGTGCCGCTTCTTCCAGAACTACGGTGTTTGTAGCCAGGTTGATGATTTTTAATAAAGTCGTATTTTTATCTATCTGAACCGAAATCTTATCAGTAGCGATCGTAATCAGGTTGTTTTCCTCTGTCAGGTTTAATTTTCCAACAGCTCTTCTTGGATTCTCTACCAGAATTTTCGCTTCCGGTTTAGCTACAGGATCTCTCATCACACCACCAGCATTGTCCTGGAAAAGTCTGAAAATCTGATCACCGTAAAAGTCTAATGTCAAACGCTGATTGTCAGAAAACAATACCTCAATCACAGTCGGACTAACCTTCTTCGCGCTAATGATCTTATGGTCTTGTTGGATAACCTGTTGAAAGGTAAGTGGTCTTGTTACTGCTCCGGCATTTAACTGGGAAATCAGTAATGGAAATGCTAAGGCGAGCAAAGCGGTGTTTTGAGGTTTAGAACTCCAAAATATTTTCTTCATAATTGTGTGTTAAATCTTCGCGGACAGCTGCTATGCAGAGGAACCTAACCATTCATGCAACGTCACGCCAGAAGTTTTTATTGAAGCCGCCAATATAGAAATTATCTGTTGGTTTTTGCTTTTGCAAAATTGTATTATTTTTAGGCATAAATTAGGAATATAGCAATTTCCCGGCTGTTCCTTAGAGAGGAAAGCCAGGATTCATCAGCCTGTTTAACGAAATGATTAAACAGATTTTTGCTTCCTATATCCCAAATACCCAGCAATCAATAAACCTGCAATCAAGATGATGGAAGCAATCAATGAAATGATTTCTCCGGTATAATAAGAAGCAGGATGAAACACAAATTCTATCTGATGTGCTCCTGCCGGAATATGAGCTGCCCTTAATAGATAATTTGCACGGAAATAAGGCTGCTCCACCTGATCAACAAACATTTTCCAACCCTTGTTGTAAAATATTTCTGAAAACACCGCAATATTAGCCTGACTGGAACTGCTCTCGTAAACCATGCGGTCAGGATAGTAACTGCTCAGTTTAATCGTGCCGGAAGCCGGAGAAGCGCTAAGCTGTTGCTCCTTAACCAGGGGTTTATACTGCTGGTCGATTACCACCGTTTCTTTAGGTTTAAAAGTACCAATTGCAGCCATTTCCTGATCAGCATTAGCTACGTACTGGACCTGGTTGACAAACCAGGCATGACCACAAACTTCCGGATTCAATTGAACAAGCAATTTCGGAGAGTTTGGATCTGTACTGATCAGGTATTTGGTGTTCATCATCCCCAGAATATTCAGGTTGATGGTTTTTTTAAAATGGGTCTCTATCACCTCATCAAAACGCTTCAGGCGCACAGCAGAATAACCGCCTATTGACTTATGGAAATAAGGGGTGGTAGCGTCATTCATGATGCTTTGCGTCATATCAATCACTTTAAAATTAGGATCTTTATCCCGATCAATAAAGCGGTCTACTTCCCGGAGTTGTGGCTTTTCAGTATCCTGTTTCGCCATAAAAGTATCCTTGTTTAAATACCTCTTGTCGACACCCCACATGTCAATCAACACCAAAAATAGAAAAGCAATGGAAAGGATATTGAAATTAATCTTACCTTTTAGGAAGGCCGAGATCCCAGCAAAGGCAATTCCGATAAATAAACAGGAACGCATGGCATCTGTCTGCGCTGCCGATTTTCTATCCGAAACAAAAGCATTACCAATCGTATTTGCAGTAGATTGATCCAATTTAAGCGCCTCAGCAAATTGCGCTACAGCCGCTTCATGATCGCTGCTTTTAAAGGAAAGAAAGAGATTCGGAATGACAATCATCACCAGGGAAAGTCCGAAAGTAATATAGAAAGCCAACTTTACCTTCTTAAAAAGCTCCGTCTTATTAGGGTTCAGCTGCAACTCATTTACCGCGAGTACAGCCAATATCGGAAAGCACAATCCTGCCACAGCAAGAATAGATTCTACCGCCCTGAATTTATTATAGAAAGGGACATAGTAAAAGAATAAATCCGATACTAGGGGCATGTTTTTTCCGAATGATAACAGCATGGTCAAGATCACAACAGACAATAACCACCATTTTATACGGTTTTTAACAATAAATAATCCCAATACAAATAGGAAGCAAATCGCAGCACCAAAGTAAAAGGAACCTTCAGTAAAGGGTTTCTCTCCCCAATAAAAAGGCATCAGGGATTTAGAAAGGTAATCTGCCTGACTAGCATCAGCGCCAATTTCCGATAGTGCTTTTACTACATGGGTATGCTCCACCGCATTTCCTCTGGAGCTGCCACCAAAAGCATTTGGGATCAGGAAAGTAATACATTCTTCTACTCCCTGACTCCATTGATAGGCGTACTCCCTGGATAATCCGGTACTGGTTTTCGCCACTTTCTGGGTCAGGTTAGCATGACCTCTGATGGTTTCAGTACTGTATTCGTAAGTACTCCATAACGAAGAAGTGTTAACCGCTATAGCAAGCAAACCTGCTGCAAAGGCAAATCCTGCTGCTTTAAAAAAGTCTTTTGTTTGCTTGGATTTTATTGCATGATAAGCCTCTATTCCCACTAAAACTAAGATTGCCAGAAATAGATAATAAGTCATCTGGATATGATTGGCCCTGATTTCCATGGCTAAAAATAAAGCCGTTATTGCCGCTCCATATAAGTGTTTGCCCCTGAATACAAGCAATACCCCCGCGATAACAGGTGCAAAGAAAGAGATCGCAGCGACCTGATTCGCATGCCCTGCACCAAATAAAATGATGTTGTAAGAAGAAAAGGTAAAGCCAATAGCACCTGCTGCGGCAAGCCAGGGATTCAATTTTAAAACGCAGAATAGAAAATAACTGCCCAGTAGTAATACCAACACGGTTCCTACAGGTTGAGGAAAGGAATAATTGATGGCCTTTACTGCCCAGGTGGTAATGTTATTGGGGTAAGGTGCCCAGATTTGAAAAGCAGGCATCCCCCCATGAATCTGATTCGTCCATAAAATCGTTTCCCCCTTTTCCCGGTAATGATTGATTTCAGTGGTGGTGGATTGCGCCCTCGTGACATCATTTTGTCCAAGCGTCTTTCCAAAGAATAGGGGATTAAAGTATAAAAAAGTGATTCCAAAGAAAAGTATAATGACCATCAAATGTTGGCCATTTCGCTTAAACCAGTTATTCATCGTTGCTAAAATTTCCTTAAATATAGAAAAACAAACGGGGGCTTAACCTACATTAACTTTTTGCCTTAATCTACTCCATTGTTTGCTTTTCAGCAGCAGCCTAAATTTGTGATATGAAAATCGATAGCTACATCAGCTATAAAAGAAAACCCGTTTTTCATAATAAACTGTAAACTAAAATTTAAAGAAGATGTCAGTACTAACAAGAATCAATTCGGATGAAGTAGCAATTCTTTTGATCGACCACCAAAGTGGTTTATTCCAGACCGTAAAAGATATTGAGGTAACAGCGCTACGCAATAATGTAGCTGCACTTGCTAAAGTAGCCGCACTGGAAAATATTCCGGTATTTACAACCGCATCAGAACCAAATGGACCAAACGGACCTTTAATGCCTGAAATTCATGAATTGGCTCCTCATGCAATCTACATTCCCCGCAATGGCGAAATCAATGCCTGGGATACACCCGCTTTTGCAGAAGCCGTAAGAAAATCAGGTAAAAAGAAACTGATCATCGCTGGAGTATTAACCAGTGTTTGTGTAGCTTTTCCATCAATCTCCGCAAAAGCCGAAGGTTTTGACGTATTCGCAGTGGTAGATGCCTCTGGAGATATGAGCCCATTGTCTACGCAAATCACAATGGAACGTCTGGCAATGGCCGATGTGATCCCAATCAGTACAGTAGCAGTATTGAGTGAGATCCAGAAAACCTGGAACCGTAAAGATGCGCTGGAATTTGCTGCTGCATTCTCAAAAGTAATGCCTCCTTATCAATCACTTATTGAAAGTTATCAAAAAGCAGTAAGCGTAGGTAAATGCGCTTAATTAACAAGGCTTTTGCCGCATTCAGGCTTTGCTATCGAATCTCCAATTATTCGGTAGCAAAGCCTTTTTTGTATACGCGATAAGCTTTACCTTAGTCAGTATAATCTTCCCTTATGAATCATGACCTTCTTTTAGCCAACATCGCAAAACACATTCAGCTAAACGAGGAAGAAAAACAACATTTTCTTTCCTTCCTCCAGGTTAAAAAAGTGAAAAAGAAACAACACTTATTACTCGAAGGAGATGTGAACCGATCTGCCATGTTTGTAACCTCAGGTTGTTTGAGGGCCTATCATCTCGATGAAAATGGCTTTCAATACATTCAACAGTTTGCACCGGAAGGTTGGTGGATAGCAGATATGTATAGCTTTATTACCCAGGAGCCTGGTCATTTGTACATTGATGCGCTCTGTGATTCAGAATTGCTCCTGATTTCTAAAGCTAATCTAGAAAAGCTATATAAAGAAATTCCAAAATTCAACCATTACTTCAGAGTTTTGGCGGAGAAATCACTGGTATCTTTTCAGTCCCGCTCTATGGAAAACCTGCGACTAACAGCCAAAGAACGCTATGAAAAATTCTGTCTCCGCTATCCTACCTTAATCGATTTCATATCTCAAAAGCAGATCGCCGCTTATATCGGTGTGACCCCCGAGTTTTTGAGTAAAATGCTGCATGCTTAAATCCGAAAATTTCTTAAGCTGAATTAATCCTTTTTCTTAATCTAGGTTATTTTTTCTGATCCATTTGCCCGATAGATTTGTTGTAGGTAAAAGGATAAAGAATATGTATCAACTTAAAGTGATTGTGGCCAGTACCAGGCCTGGAAGAAAAGGACCAGCCATTGCAAAATGGTTCATGGATATGCTCAATGAGCAGTCGGACTTTGAAGTCGAATTGATCGACCTTAAAGAAGTAAACCTCCCTTTTATGGATGAACCTGAACATCCCAGACTTCAGAAATATCAACACGAACATACGAAAGCCTGGAGTAAGAAGATCGCAGGGGCTGATGCCTTTGTTTTCGTCACTCCCGAATATAATTTCGGATACCCTGCCAGCCTAAAAAATGCACTCGACTTCCTCTATCAGGAATGGAGCTACAAACCTGTAGGCTTTGTGTCCTATGGTGGCCTTGCCGGCGGAACAAGAGCCGTGCAAATGCTCAAACAAGTGGTCACGGCTATGAAAATGGTTCCGCTGGTAGAAGCAGTTCATATCCCTTATTTTACCAAATACATGGATGATGAAGAGCAATTTGTTGGCGATGAAGGGCATGTTCGTATGGCACAGGGCCTATTAAAAGAACTGGCCTGGTGGACCCAAAAACTAGAAAAATAAACGCTTGAATTAATCATAAATTTTTTCACCAATTAAAGCAAAGTATCATGAGTAGCTTACCAATCAGAGATCAAAAAAATGATCACCTTTTGACACCGGAAAATGCGGCCTTCATCATCATCGATTATCAGCCGGTTCAGGTAAATTCAATTGCCTCAATGGACAGGCAATTATTGGTCAATAATATTGTCGGTGTCACCAAAATGGCTAAACTATATAACCTACCAATTATCCTTTCTACGGTAAATGTGAAGACGGGTTTGAATTTTGAAACCATCCCTCAATTACGTAAAGAATTGACTGGCGTACCTTCCTACGATCGTACAACTATTAATGCCTGGGAAGATGTCGAATTTCTAGAAGCCGTAAAAGCGACCGGAAGAAAGAAACTCATCATGACGGCATTGTGGACAGAAGCTTGTCTTTCTTTCCCGGCATTGGACGCGTTAAAAGAAGGTTATGAGGTTTATCCGGTAGTAGATGCCGTTGGTGGTACCTCATTAGCCGCCCATGATGCTGCATTAAGAAGAATGGAACAAGCAGGAGCGCAGCCGGTAAGTGTGGCGCAATTATTCTGCGAATTGCAAAGAGATTGGGGAAGATCAGAAACAGTACCCGGATTTATGAAGTTGTTTATCGAGACAGGTGGTACCGCTGGTATCCAGTTTTCTTATGATAAATCAGAATAGTTTCATTACTTATTTTTAATAAAAAGCCTGACAGGATGTGTAATTCTGCCAGGCTTAATTAAATACAATTTTATGAAAAAGAAAATAGAAGGGGTATACGATAGCACTTACAAACATGCGGTAGGCGATGGATTTAAAGTGATCAATATCTTTCCAAATGGGAATGATCTGGGAGATAAGATGAGTCCGTTTTACATGATCGATTATCAACCGGAAACCTATTATGAACCCAGTGACAAAAAGCGCGGCGTAAATGTACATCCTCATCGTGGGATAGAACCAGTTACGCTCGTGTATCAAGGGGCTGTTGCACATGCAGATAGTGCCGGACATCATGGGGTTGTTGGACCTGGAGATGTACAATGGATGACCGCCGGAAAAGGAATTCTTCATAAGGAATATTTCGAAGAAGAGTTTTCCCGTAAAGGAGGAAACCTGCAAATGATTCAGGTGTGGACAATATTGCCAAAAGCATACAAATATGTGGATCCGAGCTATCAAACCTTACTCAAAGATGAGATCAAAAAGGTAACGCTGGAAGAAGGAGAAGTAAGGGTCATTGCAGGAAGTTATCAAGACATGAAAAGCCCGGTCAGAACCTATAGTCCGATGAATATCCTGGATGTGACCTTGAACGAGGGTGGAGGAATGAAAATCGATTGTCCTGCTGATTATAATATGGGAATCCTCATTATGGAAGGTCAGCTTAAACTGAATGAGGTGGAAGCCGGTAAGGAACAATTTGTCTTGTTTGAAAATGAAGGAGAAGTAGTGGAGATTTTAGCCACGGAGCAATCTAAGTTTTTAATCTTAAATGGAAAGCCGCTGAATGAGCCGGCAGTTCATAAAGGACCGTTTGTGATGAATACACAGGAAGAAATTGATCAGGCCTATGCAGATGTAGCAGCAGGTAAATTTGGTCATTTGGAGAATGAAGTGGTTTAATTGTGAAAATTATTTTCCTATATTAGGTGTACGCAATCACCTATGAAACATCTTTCTTTATTCCTTTTTACGCTCCTGATTTCTTTGGGATATATTTCTTCCGGCTATGCTCAAAAGCTAAACAAACAACAACAGTTAGATTTTGCAGAGGATTTAGTGTTTAAAAAGCATCAGCCAATAGATTTGGTTAAGGATATTAAATTCGTTCGTCAAAAACTGAATGAGAATCATCCTAATCTGTATTGGTACATTAGTAAAGATGCATTAAATCAGAAATTTGATAGTTTAGAAAAGGCCATCACACAACCAATAACTAGTATGCAGTTTAGGGCGAAATTAATGTCTGTTATTAGTGATATAGGCGATGGGCATATCGAGATTTCTTCTAATTTGTCGCAACTGGATTCTGTAAAAAATGGTGATAAAGAGAGGTTTAATAAAGGGCAATTGTCAAAACCACTTCCCTTAAGTATTCGGATTTTTGAAGGTAAAATGTATGTGAGTTCAAATCAATCAAATGATAGTACTGTGCTCATTGGTGGAGAAATTCTAGAAATTGACAATCACTCTTCTGCAGCGATTGTTACTAATCTGGTAAAAACAAGTATAGCTGCTGATGGTTACAATAACTCTTTTAAAATAAATTCATTAAATAGGTTCAATGTGCTATTTAGTGATGTTTACAGTGCTAACTATGAGGTAGGTGAGGTTGTGAAATTTCTCATCCAACAAAAGGGGGAAATCAAAACCTGTTTTTTGAAGACTGAAAGGGTAGACTCCTCTAAAACAGGGGCTACATTTGAATATAAGTATGATACATTTCATTTTAGTCCTGGTATTGGCTCTTTGGCCTATGTTAAAATCCCAACCTTTCATTCTAATGAGAACGATAAGGATTTCAGTAACTTTTTAGCCAAAGTTCAGGAACAAAAGATCGGAAGATTGGTCATTGATTTGAGAGATAACCTTGGCGGTAAAACAACTGTCCTGCGGGATATGCTTGCTTTTTTAGTTCATGAAAAGACACCGTACATGAAACAAAAAGGAAAAGGACACCTCATTAAACCGTTCAAAGATGTCCTGGCTGCAAATAAAATCACCTCGGAGCAATACAAGGAGCATTTTGAATCGGTACAACCGGCTGACAGTATTAATTTTAAAGGGGAACTCTTTTTGTTCATTAACGGAGGAAGTTTTTCTGCTGCAAGTATTTTACCAGCTGCTTTAAAAGGCAATAAAAATGTCACCCTGGTTGGTTCAGAAACTGGTGGAGGGGCTAACGGATGTACAGCGTATGTTTATTATTACCTGGGTTTACCAACGAGTAAACTAAACATGCGTTATGGTTTAGTTGCATTGCAACATCCCAAACAAGTAAAAACTAAGGGTCAGGGTGTAATGCCGGATGTTGAAATTAAATATACGCTACAAGATTATCTGGATAAAAAAGACCTGGAAATGGACTGGATATTTAAGAAAATGGGGGTAAATTTCTAATCTTAATTAAGGAATTAGCAATTAAACATTAAGTAAAGCAATAGTCCGGCGACTGCTGCACAAAGCGTGTTTGAAAAATTGACCATATTGTTGCCAATCAGGTGTTTCCTTTCCAATAATCCACCCAACAAGGAGTCACAAAGATTGCCTGCAATTCCTGCTATAGTAACAATCAAGGCCTGTTGCCCAGGTTCTGCATAAATCAATGCGATAATTCCAGCACCAATTGCCCCAATAATGGTACCCTCAATGCTAACTACCCCATCCAGGCCATTGGCTTCTCTTTTGAAAGTAATGATGTTGTAGAAACGTTTGCCGTAAACCATTCCCAATTCCGATGATAAGGTGTCGGCAAGGGCTGAAGCCATACTTGCAGCCATCATTAAGAGATATAATTCTTTGTTTTCTGGATTTATAACTGCCAGTAGACCAGTAAGTCCGGCCATACCTCCATTTGCAAGTACTTGCCAGGCATCTCTTCCTTTCTTTTCTCCGGAGCCTGGATTGATCAGTAGCTTCTCCGCTTTTTTATGAGAAGTAGCAAGTACGCTTAAAATGAAGAACACCCCTAAGATTGATACTCCTTTCAATCCGAAAGCAGCTGCAACCAGAACACCCATCAAGCCTGCAGTTATAGCGCCAAAAAATGTCAGCTTTCCAAGCTTTACACAAACCGCCATTAGCAGAATCAGAAAGAGCAGGACTATCTGCAGTACAGGATCAGTAAAAATAGGATTCATATGTTGTGATAGCATCTAATTTGCAACCATCATTGAAGATGCTTTATACTAAAGTATTGAATTTAACCTTAATGTGTTCTTTTGCTTGTTTTTGAAACTCTTCGGGCGTCTGACCAGTCTGTTTCTTGAAAAACCGACTAAAATATGGCCTGTCAGAAAAGCCCAATTCATAAGCGATCTCCTTAATAGTAATCTCACTATGGATGATGCTCCTTTTCGCTTCCAGAATAATCCGGTCATGAATCAACTGCATCCCGGTTTTGTCTAGCTTTTCTTTTAGAATCTGATTTAAACGCTTCGAACTAATACCAAGTTTGCCCGCATAAAAATCAGTATTACGCACCTGCTGGTAATTACTTTCCAGCAACATTAAAAATTCATAAACCCGCTTTTGATGGATATCCTGACTGGTAAAATCATGCTCTTTTACCTGAATCAATTTCAGTAAGAAAACTTTAAGTAAAGCCTTCACCATTGTCATACTTTGGTTGGCATACTCCTTTTCCAGTAAACTGAAAATCCCTGAAAGCTCAGCAGCTGCCGCTTCATTTAACCGCAGACAAGAGAACTCCCCCTGCACATTGAAAATTTTAAAGAGATCCAAAAGAAACTCTTTGTCCTCTTCTTCCAGCATATCCCGCTTAAAAGAAATCAACTCCCCGTTCTTTCCTGCTTTATTCAATTGATGCACCCGATAAGGTGGAATCAGGTAAATCCAATCCCCTTTAGCATCCAGGTCAGTGTCTTTTAAAGCGTGTAAAGCATCTTCATTCTTTAACCATACAATCTCAAAAAAGTCTTTCCTCCCCGGATCATTCAGGTAACTAGGCGGACAATTCCCCAGATTACGAATATAAATCAGTGATTTTTCCAATCCCGCCGGTAACGCAACATTCATCATGATATAAAGATAAGGACTCTCCATTTATTGCATGGGACGATTTGGAAATTAAGGTGGACTATTCGGAAATACCTTGTTTTTTGTGGCTTAAGCATGACTTTTAAAGCGCTCCATTTCCTGATTGTCCCATATAAATGGCTGATAGTATAACGGGCAGCCAAAAAAGCGAGCCTACCTTTACACCGGATTAAAAACGTTTATAATGGAGGTCACAATAACAGCAGACAAGCAACTGGCAAAAGAGGTTCGCAACAGCCTTGAAATGATACTAATGGAAAATACCTGGTTGTTAAAACAGATCGATTTTAATGAAGTAGCCACTTTGGCAAACACCATTAAAACCGCCAACCGTATTTTTATCATTGCCGCAGGACGTTCCGGTTTCGCAATGCGATCCGCAGCAATGCGCTTAATGCACCTGGGATTAAATGCCCATTTTGTGGGTGAAACGACCACTCCAGCCATACAGGAAGGTGATCTGTTGATCGCAGCTTCAGGATCTGGTACCACCAGCTCCATTGTGAAAGCAGCCGAAAAGGCCAAATCAGTAGGCGCAAGGGTGGTAGCACTCTCCACACAAACACAATCCCCACTTTCCATCATCGCAGATCAATTGATACTGATCCCCGCTGCGGAAAAAGAAGACCATGAAGGCAGTCGCTCCAGACAATATGCAGGAAGCTTATTCGAACAGTTTCTCCTATTGTTAACAGACGCGGTATTCCAATCGCTATGGAAGATGGATGATACCCCAAATGCCGAACTCTGGAAACGACATGCAAACCTGGAGTAAACCTAATTAACCCTGGAATCAACACAATAGACCAGGATAATCACGAATTAAATCATTTTTTATATAACATCATTATGGCAAAATTACAAGTAGCAATCGATTTATTAACGACAGAAGAAGCATTGGCATTGGCAGCAAAAGTTGCCCCTTATGTAGATATTATTGAACTGGGTACTCCATTGATCAAAAACATGGGTGCAGCAGTAATCACTGCAATGAAAAACGCACACCCTGATAAATTGGTTTTCGCAGATATGAAAACAGCTGATGCTGGTGAATTAGAAGCAGAAATCGCATTTAAAGCAGGTGCCGACTTAGTAACTGTAATGGGAGCTGTTGGTGATGCAACCATCATTGGTGCTGTTAAAGCAGCAAAAGCACATGGTAAAGGTGTGGTAGTAGATACAATTGGTTACCCTGACCGTGTTAGACGCGCACAAGAAGTAACTAAATTAGGTGTGGAATTTGTAGAATTACACGCAGGATTAGACGAGCAATGGACGCCAGGATATTCTATCCAGGTATTGATCGACGAAACCGCAAGAGTGGGAGTACCAGTTTCTGTAGCTGGTGGTGTTAACCTTGATAATGTTGCAGCAGTAGTGAAAGCAGGCGCTACAGTAATTGTTGCAGGTGCAGCAATCTATGGCGCAGAAGATCCTGCAGCAGCAGCAAAAGCCATGCGCGAAGCAATTAACGCAGCTTTATAATACCCTTTATAAGATTTTTTAATTAAAGCAGGCCTTTGGAAAAAGGCCTGCTTTATTATCTTACCACCATACGGTATGATTTTCTATCATAATCCTCTCGCTTGGTATTTAAGTATATCCCAGAGATTTGGAAGAAAAATAAGCAAGTTTAGCTGTAACTTTTAAGGATACAACAGGTCTTAATTTTTCAACCAAATGAACTATGAAGATTTGCTTAACGCTCTTTTTGGCCTGTTGTACTGGCTTTGCTTCCTTTGCCCAACAACCACTCTATAATATCGATGCAGAAAGCCTCGATTTAAAAACTAAAATGCCCAAAGATTGGACGCTTTCAATGGATAAGCGACAGGAACAAGCGTATCAGGTAAAATTAGATGCTTCGGTCAAACAAGCGGGTCAACATTCCTTCTCCATTGAGAAAATCGGTGATCAATCTCAATTTGGCTCCTTTTTTTACTCCATTCCTAAAACTTTCCAGGGCAAGACAATCGAATTGAAGGCTTACCTGAAAACAGAACAAGTAGATTCCGGATACGCAGGCTTATTTCTCCGTATAGATGGTGAAAGTGGAAGTATCGCATTCGACAATATGGGCAAACAACCGGTTACTGGTACTACAGGTTGGAAAGCCTACCAAATCAGCTTACCCTATAATGCGGAAGCTGCAAATGGAATTGTTTTTGGCGGATTACTGGTCGGAAAAGGCAAAGCATGGTTTGATGATTTTCAACTCTTCATCGATGGAAAACCTATCGAACAAGTGCCCATAAAACCAAGGATCATTGCAAAAGCAGAATTGGATACAGCCTTCAGTACTTCCTCCCGAATTCCAGCTTTTAAACCGGATCAAAAAATGATAAAGAACCTGACTATCGCTGGCCAATATTGGGGCTTCTTAAAATACCATCATCCAGCTATTGTTAAAGGTGATTACAATTGGGATGCGGAACTATTCAGATTCCTGCCACAGGTGATTGCAGCAAAAGATAATCAGGAACTCAGTAAAATATTAGAAGCACAGTTAGACCAGCTGCCAGTTCCTGCATCAAATGATAATAAAGCAAATCCAAACGCTCAAGCAATTATATTAAAACCCGACTACGGACAACTGTTCAATGCTTCTGTATTGTCGAAATCATTAACAACTAAGTTAATGGCCGTAAAGAACAGCAAAAGAGATCCAGCAGGTTATTACCTTTCCTTTGAAGCCGGTATAGGGAATCCAAGGTTTAGAAATGAGAAAGCCTACAAAGAAATGACCTATCCCGATGCAGGATATAGAATCCTTAGCCTCTACAGATACTGGGCGATGATCAACTATTTCTTTCCTTATAAAAATATTATTCCAACAGATTGGAACCAGGAACTCGCCATCGCATTGCCAGAGTTTATCTCAGCAAAAGATACACAAGAGTACTTGCTGGCCTCCCTAAAAAATATTGCTAAAATCAAAGATACCCATGCAGGACTTTGGAGCCAACATGAGGCAATGGAAGAATTTAAAGGGAAATATAAATTGCCATTCAAGGCAAGTTTTATAGAGAACAAACTGGTCGTTACTGGTTATTATGGAGATACGTTAGCGGTGAAGCAAAAATTCCTGGTAGGGGATGTCATTTCCAGTATCAATGGTAAATCAATAGCACAGCTGCTGAAAACATATTTACCTTTAACCGCGGCCTCTAATTATGATACGCAACTCAGAGATCTTCCAGGTGCTTACTTACTCCGTGGCCATACAGAAACTTTTAGCATCGGACTAGAAAGAGAAGGGAAAGCCCTAACCGAACAAACTAATGGAGTGGGCTTAAGGTATGTCACAAAAGAAGAATTGGACAAATCCAGGAATAAACCAGGGTATAAGCTGTTAAATAAAGATCTTGGTTATGTTTACCCGGGCGCTTATAGAAATGCAGACCTGCCAGCTATAAAAGCACTTTTCAAAGATACTAAAGGGATCATTGTTGATATGCGTTGCTATCCTTCTGAATTTATGCCTTTCAGCTTTGGAAATTACATCAAACCTGTGCCAGGTCCTTTTGCGAAATTTACGAATGGAACCTTAGTCCAACCTGGATCATTTACTTATTCCGAATTGGAAAGTAATGGCAAGCTAAATGATACAACCTATGCAGGTAAGGTCGTAGTGATTGTTAATGCCGTATCTCAAAGTCAGGCGGAATATACGACGATGGCTTTTCAAAGCTCGCCAAATGTAAAAGTAATCGGAAGTACAACCGCTGGTGCAGATGGAAATGTCTCTGCTATTATTTTACCCGGGGGGATCAGGACAATGATTTCCGGAATCGGGGTATTTTATCCGGATGGTACACCAACACAACAGGTAGGTGTTAAAATCGACTATGTCATCAAGCCTACTATAAAAGGAACGATCGCAGGAAAAGATGAACTGCTGGATAAAGCAAAAGAAATGTTGGCGGAAATGACAAAATAACCTGAGGAAATGAAATAATATCCTTGAATTCCTAATGAACAATGCCCCGATAATTTTTAGGTTATCAGGGCATTGTTATGTTAAAGTAGCCGGTAGCTAAAAGAAAATTCCGGTCAACGCAAAACCAACGATAATGGCTACCGATAAGGCCACAAGGCCCGGTATCATGAAACTATGGTTCAACACATACTTACCAATCTTTGTACTTCCCGTTCGGTCAAAATCTATGGCCGCAACAAGAGTAGGATAGCCAGGAAGTAGGAAATCCCCACTAACGGCAGGGAACATCGCAATCAAATGCGGATTCACAATTCCTAAAGCAACACCCATCGGCATAATCGTTCTGGTAGTGGCCGCCTGACTAAAAGTCAATGCACCCATTAAAAACAAAGCGAAAGCAAAAGTCCATGGGTGCTCAGCAACAATATCTTTAAAAGTATGCGCAATCACCGCCTCATTGGCCGCCATAAAAGTAGCGCTCATCCATACCACACCCAATACAGAAACGACTGCGGTAGCCATGGAAGTGAACAAACTCATCTTTGCCACTTTTGTTGCTGAAGTTTTAGTGATCAGCATGATCATAGCAGAAGCCGTTAAAGTGATCATAATGATCAAACTCGTCAGACTGATGCTGCCATCCGCATTTACGCTAAAGCTTTTTGCACCACCAACATGAGGAACTAACTGAGGAAAAGCCCCAAATAAAATGATCATCAAAATGGCCAATCCAAATATTCCTACTGCAATCTTAGCCCCCGGAGCAGCTTGATAATGACTTTCGCCACCACTTGTATCTGTAGGATCCATAGATCGCGCAAATTCAGGATCTTTCATCTTCTCGATAAATATAGGATCCTTATCCAACTCTAAGCCCTTTTTACGTACCACCAATATGCTAACAAATATCCCCACAATGGAAGCAGGGATACAAACCTTCATAATGTCTATCGAAGCAGAAGTATAAGCAAGAATTGCCACTAATGAAGCTGTAGCAGCACTCATCGGACTTCCGGTAATGGCCAGGTGAGAGGCAATCACAGAAACCGATAAAGGTCTCTCTGGTCTGATTCTTTGCTTGGCCGCCACCTCCGCAATGATCGGTAAAAGAGAGTACACGATATGTGCAGTTCCCGCAAACAGACAAAGGAAATAAGTGGTAAAAGGCGCAATAAACGTAATCTGACTAGGGTTTTTCCTAATGATCTTCTCAGCAATACTGACCAGATAGTCTAAACCACCAGCCGCCTGTAAAGTGGCAGCGGTGGTTACAATCGCAAGAATAATCAACAATACCGCAACAGGAGGCTCGGCAGGTGTCATTTTAAACACCAGCACAAAAATCATTAAGCCTACCATTCCCATCACCCCGAGCCCAATACCTTTCATTTGTGACCCGATTAGGATCATGGCTAGTAATATGCCGAGCTGGACGAAGATCATTGTGAGATGAATTTAGGGTTGATCAGGTTATCAATTGAATAAACTTCATCCCATTTCGCCTGGGTAATCAGCTTTCTCTCGGTAACCACAATCTCGTAAATAGATTTGCCTGTTTTAAGCGCCTCTTTAGCGATAGAAGCACATTCTTCATAACCTAGAATCGGATTCAACTGCGTGACAATACCAATACTCTGCATCACCATATTCTTACAGTGTTCTTCATTAGCAGTAATGCCAAGAACACATTTGTTTTTTAACGTCAGACAAGCTTTTGTCAGGTATTGCAAGGAAGTGAATAGCGCCATTCCAATTACCGGCTCCATAACATTCAGTTGCAACTGACCAGCTTCTGCAGCCATCGTAACTGTTAAATCTGCACCAATTACATAGAAACAAGTTTGGTTCATCAATTCAGGAATCACCGGATTTACTTTTCCTGGCATAATCGACGAACCTGGTTGCATAGGAGGAAGGTTGATCTCATTCAAACCACATCTTGGTCCGCTGCTCAATAACCTTAAATCATTACAAATCTTGCTCAATTTGATGGCATTACGCTTTAACGTACCGCTCAGTTGCACTAAAGCGCCAGTATCATAAGTGGCTTCAATTAAATCAGCCGCAAGAATCACTGGAACCTTACTGATTTCTGCTAGATATTTAACACATAAAGCAGAATATCCTTCTGGTGCATTTACGCCCGTACCAATGGCAGTTGCACCCATATTTACCTCTGTGATGAGTAAGGAAGCTTCTTTAAGTCGCAATACATCCTCTCCTAAAGTAGTCGCAAAAGCATTAAACTCCTGGCCTAAAGTCATCGGAACCGCATCCTGAAGTTGCGTTCTTCCCATTTTCAGCACATCCTTAAACTCTTTTCCTTTGATGTAGAAAGCCTCTTGTAATTCTTCCAGGGCTAATGCGAAAGATTTGATTTTCAAATAAACAGCGATTCTAAATGCCGTTGGATAAGCATCATTCGTGCTTTGAGAAAGGTTAACGTGGTTATTTGGGTGTAAATGAACGTAATCTCCTTTTTTAAAACCTAAATATTCCAGACCAAGGTTGGCAATCACCTCATTGGCATTCATATTGGTTGAAGTACCAGCACCTCCCTGAATCAAGTCGCTGATAAACTGATCGGTAAACTCACCGGCAATTAGTCTGTCGCAAGCATAAACAATCGCTTCCGCTTTTTTAGCATCTAAAATACCAAGATCTCTGTTGGCCAATGCTGCTGCTTTCTTAACGTGACCAAAAGCCTGGATGAAAAGAGGTTCAGAACCAATAGGAATTCCTGTGATGTCAAAATTCTCTTTTGCGCGCATCGTTTGAACGCCATAATAACAATCATTGCTGATTTCTTTCTCACCTAAAAAGTCGTGTTCAATTCGAAAAGTTGCCATAATAGTATAAAGTTAAATAGTATATTTTGAGGTTAAATTCTTGATTAGTATTTTAAAAAGTATTGCTGTAACTCGGCTGCTTTATTGGTTTTTGTTAAGCCCAGCATCAATAAAATTCTTGCTTTTTGAGGATTCAGGTCGTCAGAAACAATAGTGCCTAATTCCTGGTCGTTCACTTCGCCATCTTCTACCACACGCCCGGAAACACACCTGCTTCCTCTACAAACGGCGATACCACTCGCTACTGCTTTTTTAACCGCTGCGGTAAATGCTTTGGAGAAGTTTCCATTTCCTACACCGGCAATCACAATTCCTGCTACTTTATCTTTAACCAACAGGTCCATATAAAGCGGCGAGGCATCAGTATACATATAAGCGATCTCTACCTTAGGGAAAACCGTGTTTTTATCAACTGTAAAAGGGGCAATATGTGGGGTGCGACGCTCTGAAGATTTATAGAATTCTACCTTACCATCGAATACTTGTCCAACAGGACCGCTATTTGGAGAACCAAATGCGTTTACCTTAGTAGTACTTAATTTAGTTACATCTCTGGAGCTAAAAATCGACTCATTGAAAGAAACCAATACGCCACGATTTCTGCTTTTTGGATTTGCGGCCACAGTAATCGCATCAAAAAGGTTTTTAGGGCCATCCGCACTGATTGCAGTAGAAGCACGCATTGCACCAGTCAATACCACCGGATTGTCTGAGGAAATCACTAAATCAAGGAAATAAGCCGTTTCTTCCTGCGTATCTGTACCGTGTGTAATTACGATCCCATCTGCTTCATTTTTACTGAAGATCTCGTTAATTCTTATCGCTAGTTTCTTCCAGATGTCCAGGCTCATATCCTGACTTCCTACTGAAGAAATCTGTTCGCCACTTACTTCTGCAATCTGACTCACTGTAGGAATGGAGCCGATTAAAGCGGAAACAGGTATTTTACCAGCCGTATATCCCGCACGATCTGCGGAAGCGCCCTCTCCGGCAATAGTTCCACCGGTAGCCAGTATGATGATTCTTGGTTTTTGGCCATAGGCTACCTGTAGCAAAAGGACCATTACTAAAAGGGACAGTAGTTTTTTCATAATTGTAGATTTATACTTTATTGTAGATTTATGCTTTTAAAAATTGTATAACATGCCAAAGTTGATGCGAACCGCATCCTTTCCTTTTTTAATACCCTGATCCAGATGAAGTTCCTTATAGCCGATCTGAGGCTCAAAACCCGCCATTAGATTGTCGAGGATGTTGTAAGAAAAGTTGAGTGTGAAGTGGTAATTGGTCATTTCATTCCATGGGCTTGCCGTAGCTTCTGCACCAGAAAAATGGTTGTAAGAAGCAATGACCATGGTATGAAATTTAGGCGTCCAGAAACGTTGGTAAGAGATGAAACCGGAGTGTACATTCAATAGATCAAGTTCTCCCAATTTGTTCTCATTGGCAAAACCATCTAGTCCGGAACCGCCAACTGCCAGAAAATAATCGGAAATACCTTTACCAACATTAAATTGTGCCTGCAGGTTGTTCACCAGACCTGATTTCTTATTGAAAAAGATGCTGGCCATCCCCGTTACGCCCCAGCCATTTGCTGATTTGAATTTATAATCTGTTGCGTTGTCCAATACGTTTTTTGAATCGTAACCGATGTTTCTATAGATCCCTGCAACTTTCATAAAGCCACCATTGTCATAATCGTACCTTAAGGCTCCAATCATATCAGGCATCCTTCTTGGCGCATAATCGACCCCCAAATCTACACTACTGGTATAATCAAATAGCCTGCGTGGCTCCATTTGTTCCACTGCAACCTCATATCCGGCCTTGCCTTTAGGATTAAATTTGTTTCTATAATTCAGCTGGATCCTACGGCTCAATACCATCCCGGTAGGACCATCCCAATCCAATAAACTTGCTGGCCATAAGTCTGGATCGCCAAAAGTCGACCAGTTCTGTCCTAAAGTAAAATTGTTGTATTTAATCCAGGCATGACGCAACCTGAACAAGGAAGTCCGGTTCGGTCCACCTTCAAAATCACCTTCCAGCATCGATCTGATCTCTTTGCCATTTTTCAATTGAGTAGTAGTGGTAAAGCGCAGCTGACTTTGGCGCATATCCACCCAAAAAGCAGGTTTATTCCTACCAAAGACATCATTTTCATGGATGAGGAAGGAACTGTTGCCATGGAGATTACCACTGATGTCGTAAATGCCATTCAGCTTTAACCGGCCAATTAGCGCAGAGCTGATCTTAGGCTTGCCATTTAGGGAGTCCTTGCTTTCATATTTGATGAGCTGTGCATTTGCCTGTGTCGTGATGAGCGAACAGCCAGCCAATAGCAACCCAACAGAAACTTTAGTAAAGGTTGTATTCATAGTATCGATTTAAAGAAGAAATGAAGAGTATAGGTTATCCTTCAAGAAAAAAAATCCTTTAAAATCGCTAGGAATAGCAATTGCAAGCGTACGGAGTAGTTTTTTCATAAAGAGGTAGCAGAATGAAGGAAATACTTTTGTTTCTTGAACAACCCCTTAAGGCTATAAATGTTTGAAATTTATTGCAATAATTTGAAATGGTTTTTTAGGAGCTGACTTTCATGTAGATGCGTTTAAAAATTAACTTCATTGTATTTGTGTTCGCTTTGTCTGAAAATGATTAGCTATTCATGGGGTCTTTTTTTACAGAAAACCATGAAATTCAGTGTTTAGCTATATAACATCTTCTGATAACCTAAAGAAAAGTCGTTGTTGGATAGTGTAATTGTCATTAGTAAGCACATGAAAATTTTTCCTACTGGATGAAAAAAAGAAATAAAAATCGCGATTTATACGGGATTAAATACCTATATGTTATTGTTTGTTAGTAGTTTGCTGTTGTATTTTTATAATTCGTATAGAAAATTGTTACTTTTACTTTAGTTATCCTTGAAAAAAATTGAAGCGTATTTATTCATTTTTATGTTTAAGAATTAGGCCATGAGATTGTATCATACATTTTCTGATGCCGAGCTGGGTTACCTGCTCAAGGAAGGGAACCAATTGGCTTATATAGAAATCTTTAACCGTTATCAACCGCTGTTGTTTTTACATGCCTCAAAAAAGATGCGCAATGATAAAAGCTATAAAGAGATTTCTGATGAGCTGGGGATTTGTGAAGAAACCGTAAGAAAGCAGATCAAGAACGCTTTGAAAATTCTCAGAACCCGTTTAGGACTATTCCATTACCTGATCCCTACTGCACAAATGGCCATTAATAGCTGTCATAGTGAGAAAATAGTTGCTCCAGTCCAAATACGATAAATTAAACAACCAAAATGCAATAGCACCTTTAGCTGTTATTTAGCTATAGTTCATCATAAAATATCAAAAATAAACTTGATTTTAGACTCAACCAGGCTTCCCAGGTAGGTGTTTTAGTCGCTCTTTGAGAACCTCATATTCC
>NZ_JAVTST010000001.1:0-1883293 GCF_032678745.1 Pedobacter gandavensis | reverse complement strand
CACACTTATATGTTGCCACATATTTTTAACGTTACCAAGAAAGATTCTCCTGATTATTTTATGGCTTGGTAAGGCTACAAGCTATCTTAGGCCCTATCAACCTCCTACAGAAAGACAAGCAAAACCCCAGTATTATAAGTGGGAGTACGGAAGCACATAGGACTTACCTTATCGGATGTCCGAGGATAGCTCAAAGGAGACTGCAAGAAAGGTACTAGGGATAAGGAATATTGATGAGCCATCCGCAGGGAAAAGCGAAGATCATGCAATAAATCGTAAGAGTTTTTCAAAAGAAAGCGAGTGTTGTCTAGGTGGACAACAGATCATAAAAAAGCAAGCGTAAAAATCAGTAAATCTGCAATACTTACTTGTTCTTGTTCGACGATTTTTCCGGGTGCAGAAACTTATCCGCTTCAGCTCTCAATTCGTCCAGCCTATGGTTCACTATTTCAGTCTTTTTTTTGAGCTCAGCGGTGTGAGCAGCAAGGTTTTTGGTGATTTCTGCACTGCTTTGTAGCGTGTCTTTTTTGTCTGATTGATCCATGACTGTTGGAATTAATACTTAAATATACTGGAAAAACTAATTCCTAATATTAAAAATAGATTAAATTTTTCTACTTAAACCAAATAGGAGTGGTGGTGTCTTTCGTAATTCTTTTTTATTTCTTAATGGCTAGATCTTCAGCCTTTCTGTTGGCCTTCAGATCGTCAATTTCTTTGTTTAAAAAGTAAGACAAACCCGTTCTGATGACTACCGTGCCGGCCAATATTCCTAAGTCCTGGAATGATGGATTAAGAATAGTATCTATGATATCTGAAGCAATTAAAAACTCCAGACCCAACAATAGATAATAGCCAACTTCAATTTTAATCTGAACGGTTCTTTGTAGGGAGAAGCCCTTGCCTAAACGATTACATTCGTTCTTTATAAAATGGTATAGCCCGATTGCCGCGCCATAACAAATAATGCCTATACTGATATAACTGATGATATGTGAAATGTATATCAGTATATTATCCATAGCCCGGAATGAATGTTTTTTTAAGCGTAATGATTTGATCCCCTAATAATTACAGGAAGTTACGAAAATTATTTAAAGTTTGGAATCCTTTTTAATTTCTTTTCTGAATTTGTAGTCTTGTGGTGATATGCCCATAATTTTGCTGAACATTCTGGAGAAATAATAAGGATCATCAATTCCTAATGCTGCAGAAATTTCTTTGATGCGTAAACTGGTCAATTGTATATACTGACAAGCTTTTTGTACTTTAAGCTGGTTGAAATATTTGATCGGTGCCAGACCGGTTTGCTCCTTAAATATAGCCGAGAAATGAGAAGCAGAAAGATTTACTGCATTCGCAATGCCTTCCAATGTTAAGGTGGTATGTAGGTTTTTTTGCATGTAATCTATAGAGATCTCCACCGGATTTAATACATTTTTCTTCAATGCGTAATTGAATTTTTCTTCGAAAATAAAAGAAGAAAGAAAATGCCAGAAACTCATACTTGCATAACAGAGGTTATCAGTACTATATCCTCTCTCCAGATTTAGATAGATGTCGTCAAAAAGCTTGATTCTTGATTCATCATACTGAACTGTTCCCTGCAAACTTTTTTGCCTTTTCAATAATAATGAAACAATAGAGGGTACCTGATCTCCTTTAAAATGAGCCCAGTAAATTGTCCATGGTTGTTGCTCATTAGAAGAATAAGAATGTACTTTTTCCGCAGGAATCACAATAAAACTGCCCGTGCCAATCAGATAACTGCTTTCTTCAATACTCACTTCGCCTTTTCCACCAACACAGTAAAGCAGGATATATTGGTCAATCCCTTTATTGCGCTCCCGGTAATGGAACTTTGCCTTTGGATAAAAGCCGATATCAGTAAGCTGTATTCCCGCAAGAATTGGATGCTGACTGGAAGCTTTATGGAGGATTCCTCTAGGAATCACAATGGCTTTTTGTCCATTAAATCCTTCTTTTTTCTTAATTACAGGAGGGGATGGGTTCATTCTTTTTGCTTAGGCTTGAGGGCATGAATTTATAAAGATATACCATAAGAATGTCCATTATTGCTTTATTATTTTTACAAATAAAAGCCTTTCATCCGCCGGAAAAATTTATTCTTTATCTACCTTGCGTTAAACCACAACAAATGAATACTTTGAATTTTAACCGCAAATTAGCAATGCTGTTTGTTTTTCTCCTCTGGATGCAAACACAGCAGGTTCATGGGCAGTCCAGATTGTCGCCCTTACCAGAAAACACCACAAAAAAAGACCATAAAAACGGCTCCCAATTCCTGATTTCCTTAGAAGGAACCTGGGAATTTAAACAAGGGAAAACACGTAGTAAAATCCAGGTTCCCGGAGAATGGGCAATGCAGGGTTTTGAACTGAATGCCGGAGAAACCGGAACCTATATTAAGAAAATAACCCTTCCTGAGAATTGGAAAAATATGCGGGTCAAACTTCGCTTTGATGGTGTAAGTTCCCATGCTGTTGTTCGGGTAAATCAGGAGAAAGTTGCAGAACATGAAGGGAGTTTTGTTCCTTTTGAAGCAGACATTACCAATCATTTGAAAGCCGGAGAAAATGTATTGGAAGTCGCAGTGTCGGCATTGACCATCAGTGATATTTTGGCCTGTACCTCACAATATGCCGCGCATACTGTTGGCGGAATTCTGCGCAAGGTGACTTTATTTGCTTTACCTCAATTGAATATTGCTGACCTGAAAATTGAAACAGATTTCGATCCTCAGTATAAAAATGCAATGCTTAAAATCAATACAAGCGTAGTAAATGAGTGGATCGTTACTCAGGGGAATCCAGTAGAGGCAAGGGAGCTTTCTCTACGTTATACTTTATACGATCAGCAAGGGAAATCGGTGCTTCAAAAAATAGTAAAACTAAACACACCGGGACCTGGAAAGGCTTTATTGGATAAGCAATCATTTAAGGTGTTAAATCCAGAACATTGGAACTCCGATCGCCCATATTTGTATCGCCTTCAAACGGAACTGCTGCAGGAGCAGAAAACGACACAGACACATCAACAAAAGATAGGATTCCGGGAGATAGAAATGAGAGGGAATGAACTTTTGGTAAATGGTAAGCCGGTTAAACTGCGCGGTGTAAACCGTCATTCGATACACCCCCTAACCGGGAGAAGCATCAGTAAAGCATTGGAATATGAAGATGCGAAACTGTTCCTGGAAGCTAACTGTAATTTTATCAGAACTTCTCATTATCCGCCTTCGGAAGAGTTCCTGGAAGCTTGTGATGAACTGGGGCTCTTTGTAGAAAATGAGTCTTCTTTAACCTGGATCAATCATCATGCTTCGCCGATTTGGAAAACCTGGGACTATAAAGATGAAAAGTATTTGCCGGTGATGATGAATGCGAACCTGGAGAAAATGCAGGCATCGATGAACCATCCTTCGGTAATTATCTGGTCATTGGGCAATGAATCTAATTGGTCTCCGCTTTGGCAAAAGGTACAGGACGCCGTGAAGGCATTTGACCCGAGCAGACCTACCGCCTTTCACGACCAGTGTTGGGGAGGATTTAATAACCTGGGAAGCAAGGCTGATATCGCCAATTATCATTATCCTGGAATTGATGGTCCCGCTGCTACAGATACGATGAAGCGACCAACTTTATTCGGAGAGTATGCGCATTTGAGTACCTATAACCGCAGAGAATTGCTGACGGATCCGGGTGTTCGTAGCGCTTATCAATTGCCATTAGTAAGTATGTACGATTCAGTTTATCAGCATAAAGGTAATCTGGGAGGCGCCATTTGGAGTGGAATTGACGATACTTTTCATTTGCCCGATGGCAGGATTGTAGGTTATGGACCATGGGGTCCTTTAGATGGCTGGAGAAGACCGAAACCTGAATACTGGGGGATGAGAAAGGCCTACTCGCCAATCCGGGTTAAAAACCCTGAATCTCCAAGGATTGTAAATGGAAAGTTGATCTTATCTGTTGAAAATCGCTATGATTTTAATCACTTAAATCAATTGGAAATCAACTGTCTGGTAGATGGTAAAATGGTAAAAATAAGCGAAAATATTGCAGCGAGAAGCAATGGAGAGATTCGTATTCCTGTTCAGCGAAATACAAAAGAAGTTTTCATTTCTTTTAAGGATCCAAGAGGTTTTGTGGTAAATGAAGAAAGGATTTTGATAGCGAATGAAAATAAAGTTCGTCCTAAAGCTGGATTGAAAGGTCAGGCGGAAATGAAAATGCAGGCAAACATTCAGGCATTACCGGATTTCAAATCTCTCCCGGATCCGAGAGTAGAAGAAAATGGGGCGGCCTACCTGATTCAACAGGGAGAACTGAGCTATCGTTTGGATAAAATTACAGGAATATTGACTTCGGTAGAGAACAATGGAAAGAAAGTGCTGAAACAAGGGCCGGTTTTCTGTTATGTTCCGATGAATTCGGAGGATGGAGGGAAACCTAATGTAGCTGGAGAAACTTATCAAAACAATATTTATCCAATCAAAAACTATCCGCTATACACTTTGTTTGTCAAAAATATTCAGATTAATAAGATAGACAGTGGTTTGGTTTTTACCATGAATACCACTTATACCAATGCCAGTGGCAGTATCCGTTACCTGTTTAGAAAAGATGGAAAGATACAGCTGGATTATGAAGTTAAAATGGATGAAAGCGCTAAAATAGCCCCTTATCAATATGGAATGTTGTTTCAGTTGCCGACCAGTTATGATACGCTGAAATGGAAAAGAAAAGGGGATTTTACGGTTTACAACGAAAATGACATCAGTAGAAATGAAGGAAAGACTTCCTTAAATGCGAAATGGTTTCCGGGGGTAGAGGAGTTTGGGAAAGTGCCAGCCAATGCATGGAAAGATGATGCCAATGAAATGGGATCCAATGATTTTCGCTCTACTAAGGCGAATATTTTAACCGCAGAATTGCTGGATAAAGCAGGTGATGGTTTGAAAGTTAACTCCAATGCAAGGCAATCCTCAAGGAGCTGGTTGCAGGATGGAAGTATTCAGTTGTTAATTGCCGATTATAGTAACCGGGGATCAGAACCTTTTTACGCTTCGCCATTTACCGATGGAAGAATTGAGGGGGCGACTAAAACACTGAAGGGTACTGTGCAATTCGAATTCATTGTTGATCGTAAGATAGTCCATTAAAATAAAGGTTATATCCATTTAAGATTGCGCAGGTTCATTTAAGTTTGTGTGTGCTGATACTGGAACAAAAAACCGGTAATTAAAACCTATTGAAAATGCCATCAGCAGCACACACACAAACTTAAAATGGAATGAATATTAGATTTTTAACGTTAATAGGACTGCTGGTCTTATTCGTAACGAAGGGTTTTGGACAGGATCACTTATCACTGGCCGGAACCTGGAACTTTAAACTGGACAATGCCAATCAGGGTGAAAAAGACAAATGGTTTGATAAAGAATTAGACGAAACAATTGCGCTTCCAGGAACCACAGATCAGGCGAAAAAGGGAACAAAAACATCTGGTGCTGATTATGGGATTTTGTCAAGAGCCTATAAATATGTCGGACCAGCATGGTACAATAGAACGATCATTATCCCAGCTACCTGGAAAAGCAAAGAGATTTCGCTATTGCTGGAAAGGGTGATGTGGGAATCTAAAGTTTGGGTAGACGGCAAGTTAATGACCACACAAGATGGTCTTGGCGTACCTCATCTCCATAATTTGGGTAAATTGAGTCCAGGAAAACACAGGTTGAGTATCCGCATCAATAACGACCTGATTCATAATATCGGGGATAAAGGCCATGCTTATACCGAATACACCCAAAGTATTTGGAATGGTGCAGTAGGAAAAATTCAACTACAGGCATCGGCAAAGACCGCTATTGAAAATCTGCAAATCTATCCGGATGCGGAAAAACGTCAATTGAAACTGATGTTGAGTATGAAAAATCCGCAGAAGATGAAAGTGAATTACGAGATCATCGACCTGCAAAACAATAAACGCGTGTTTAGCAAAACGGAAATTTTGACTCCCGCAAAGGAACAGAGTCAAGTACTGCAGCTGGACTTTCCTATTAAATTATGGGACGAGTTTACACCTAACCGATATCGGATTACAGCAAGCCTGGAAAGCAAGGGAAATCGAGGGAACAAAGAAACCCGATATGATGTTTCCGAAGATTTTGGTTTTAGAAGCATCGGTCATAGCAAATCTAAGGTGCTGATCAATAATGCGCCGGTATTTATGCGCGGTAACCTGGACTGCGTACATTTTCCTCTTACCGGATATCCTTCCTGCGATGTCGCGGAATGGGAGCGGATCTTTAAAGTTTACAAATCTTATGGCTTAAACCATGTGCGTTTTCATTCCTGGTGCCCGCCGGAAGCGGCTTTCGAGGCTGCGGATAAATTGGGTATTTACATCCAAGCGGAAGCGATTTGGATTGATTGGTGGATGACTACACCACCAAAAGACAGACCGGATATGATCACCAAAGGCTTGCCTGAAGGTTTAGGTAAAAACCCTTCTGCAGATCAGTATACCCAGGCAGAGTTGCAAAGGATGTTGGATGCCTATGGGAATCACCCTTCATTTGTGATGATGTGTATCGGTAATGAGTTGGGGAATTCCGACTTCAATGAGATGTCCAAATGGATAGAGAAATTGAAAGGAAAAGACAATAGGAGGTTATATGCGGTATCTACTGCCAGAAAGATTATGCCGGTCGACGATTATTCGGCAACTCACAATATTCCAAATGTGGGCGGTACCTATGGCTTACAGGGTGGAAGAAGTGATTACGATCTGGAAAAGAACTATTCGAAAAGTAATATCCCGATTTTCGCGCATGAAGTTGGGCAGTTTCCAGTTTATCCTTTATGGTCGGAAATTGATAAATATACAGGCGTTTTAAAAGCAAGAAATCTGGAAGTTTGCAGGGAATCAGCCATTGCAAATGGCTTGGAAAATAAGGATGTGGCATTTCATCAGGCAAGTGGTGCAGTTCAGAAACTCTTGTATAAGAGCTTAATTGAAAACTTTTACCGTACGCCATCTGCGGGAGGATTCCAGATGCTGAGCATGCAGGATTACCAGGGACAGGGAGAAGCGTTGGTAGGATGGCTGGATGCCTTTTATGATGATAAAGGCACCACAGACACTAGTTATTTTAAGCAATATAACAACCATGTAGTACCACTGGCCAGGATCAAGAAATTTGTCTGGGAAAATACAGAGATGTTTAAGGCGGATCTGGAAATCGCGAATTATGGCAGTGGCGATCTGAATACAACACTGGACTGGAAAATCATTGGCGAAAACCAGCAGGTATTAGGCGCAGGCCAGATTGCCGGAGCAATGATCAAAAGAGGAACAGTGAAAAGTTTCGGACAAATCGAGGCGATCCTTAGCGTAGTAAATAAGGCAACAAAAGCAAAATTGATGATTTCCCTGCCGGGTACCAGTTACCGGAATGAATGGGACCTTTGGATTTACAATAGCGCCGCATACGCAAATATGGACCTTGCTGCTCCATCTGTAGATGCTAAAATCCTGAAGGAGAAAACTACAAAAAACAAAAAATCACAAGGTACTGAGTCGGAGTCTAAAATTCTAGAAACCAATGTGCTGGATCAACATGCAATGGATGCTTTGAAAAATGGTAAAACGGTATTGCTTTATGCAGCAAAACTGGGGAATTCTGAAGTATCCAGACCATTGTTTTTTACACCATTATTCTGGTCTAACGTGTTTTTCCCAGGACAAGAAAACACTACGCTTGGTACTTTAATCAATGACCAGCATCCTGCTTTAAAAGATTTCCCAACCGAATCTTTCAGCGATTGGCAATGGGATTCTATCAGTAAAGGAAGAGCTTTCAAAATGAAAGACTGGCCGAAAAATCTGGAGCCAATTGTACAGCCAATCAGTGATTTTCACATCAATGAAAAACTAGGGGCAATTATGGAATGTAAAGTTGGAAATGGGAAATTGCTCATCTGTGGCTATGATATTGAGCGTCCAAAAAATCCGGTAGCCAAACAATTGAAATACAGTTTGCTGAATTACATCGGTTCTAAAGGATTTGATCCTCAGGTACAGGTAGGTGCCGAGCTGTTGAAGAAGAGTTTCCCTTTCATTAAGGAAGCAGCATCAGGAGTTCCTGCAGAATTTTCAACGGCATTACTTTATGTGAAAACAGGAGATAAAGCAGCTGTATTGAAACGTAATACCAAGTATAAACTAACTGGTGAAGAGGGGATTTGGGACTGGAAGGACAGTGCTGACCAACCTAAGCAAGCCTGGTATGGTAAAAACCTGGAAATCACGATTAATCCACCGCAAGGGGTTATTGGAGAATTGTACCTTCATTTTGAAGATTGGAACAATGAATCGAGATCGGCTAAAATCTGGATTGATGGCAGAGAATTTATGACGGGTACATTAGATAAAAAAGGGAAATGGTTGAAGCTTTTCGTGATGCGCGAAGATACCAATGATGGGAAAGTCAACATCAAAATTGAGTCCATGTCTGGTAGTAACGCCATGATTTCTGAAGTGGTTTTCGTAGAACAGAAATAGATTGTAGAACCTAAGTAATATGTTCCCTGGAAATGATTTGTGGTACAGTAGTTGTGCTTTCAGTACTTTGCACATTTAATTGTAATGTAACGGATTTATAAGATTATGAGAATACCCATTTTACCGTCCCTATTGATCGCTGTGGCTTTATTAGGCCAGGGCTGCGTAAGCAACAAGAAGTTTGCAGATTTGCAATCCAGCTATACGCAATTACAGGAGAAAAATCAGGCTGCAAATCAGGAACTGGCTAGTTCCAGCACCCGAGTGAAAAGTCTGGAAGAGCAGATCGCTGCACAACGTGAAAATGTGAAAGCTTTGCAAATCGCATTGAATAAATGTTTGAATTCGAGTAGTCAGGGGAATACAAATATCTCCAAGCTAGTAGATGAAATTAATGTAGCTAATAAATATATCCAGCATTTGGTGAACACGAAGAATACCAGTGACTCGTTAAATCTGGTATTGACCACCAATCTGACCCGCTCATTGAGCAGAGAAGAAATGAGTGATGTGGATATTAAAGTGTTAAAAGGAGTAGTTTACATCTCACTTTCAGATCAAATGTTGTACAAATCAGGAAGCTATGAAATTTCTGATCAGGCAGGTGCTACTTTAAGTAAGATTGCAAAAATCATTAAAGATTACCAAAGTTATGATGTGTTGATCGAAGGTAATACGGACAATGTGCCGATTTCGCAAGTCAACATCCGCAACAACTGGGATTTAAGTACTTTGAGAGCTTCCTCTGTGGTGATGTCTTTACAGAACAACTACGGAGTGATTCCTAAAAGGTTAACTGCTGCAGGAAGAGGGGAGTATAACCCGATTGCCAGCAATGATACCGCAGAGGGAAGAGCGAAAAACAGACGTACAGAAATCATCATTACGCCTAAATTAGATCAGTTCATGGAATTGATTGGAAAAGCCCCGGAACAAGCCAAAGAATAGTGTTGAACTGGTAGAACGGAAAAAACCTGCGCTAGCGTGCATCTTTATCCGCGAAACCGGATTTGAAAATTGAAAGAAAAAATTGAAAGAAAACGAAAATGCCCTGTCCTTCTTAATGAGGTTCAGGGCATTTTCTTTTAAGCTTCTTCCAGCTCTTTGATGATCAGTTTTTTCATGCCCATCATGACCTGCATTCTTTGTGGTCCGCGTTCCGGATCGCTCATTAGCTTGCCGATGGATTTAGGAATGATCTGCCAGCTGATGCCAAATTGATCGGTTAACCAGCCACAGGCCACTTCAAAACCACCATTGGAAGTTAATTGAGTCCAGTAGCTGTCGATTTCTTCCTGCGTGTCGCAAGACACCATTAAAGAAATACCATCATTAAAGCCAAAGCGATGATCGGCAGAACTGTCCATTGCCATCAGTACAGTGTCATTCAATTTAAACTGTGCGTGTTTCACAAAATCGGTACGGTCGCCTTCGCCTTCCGCATATTTTAAGACCCCCTCAATTTCAGAATTCGGGAATACCGAGGTATAAAATTTAAGGGCTGTTTCGGCCTGACCGGCTTTATCACCGGTAAACATTAAAGTCGGACAGAATTTCTGATAAGTATCTTCTTTTGTTCCGGTATACAATTGCCAGGAAACACCATACTTGTCTTCTATCCAGCCATATTTCGGGCTCCAGGGATAAGCATCTAAGGCCATCATCACCTTTCCGCCATCCTGTAATTTATTCCAATATTTTTCTGTCTCTTCTGCGGATTCGCACATCACCATAAAAGAAATGGCAGGATTTGGATCGTTAGCAGGACCATCTGTAAGTAACATGAATTTCTGTCCGCTAAGTTCAATTTCCACAACCCATTGATTGGATGCGCCAATTTTACCTTCGCCGAATGTCTGTGTATAAAATTCGGCCGCTTCGGTAATTTTTCCTCTGATGGTTAGACAGGGATAAATGAAGTTTTTCATAATGTTAAGCTTTACGGTTTTATGTATACTAAGTTACAGAACATTATATACCTGGTGGTAGGGAATTGAAGACATTTAAAGGGGGCAATTGCGACAAAACAGGTACTTTAATCCATTTAGGAATACAGGTATTTCTATCTGTAAAATTAACTGTTCAATTGTTCAAATTTGGGTAAACAGAATGTCGTGTTTCGATGCGCTCTTCCAATTTTGAATATATAATTGTCGCTTTTTTGAGTCGTTTTTACGCAGGAGTCAATTATTAAACTCAATAGGTTTAGGCAGCATTCAGGATGTTTGTTTTTAATTAACGCAACTAATCTCTCCTTATAATGTCTTATTTAAACACACCCAGGTTAACCTTTTCAGGGAAGTTTCAGGCAGATCCTTCCACCGTTAACAACGATGTAGAACACTACAACAATGCCAAATTCGAAGCAAGCTATCAGGATTACGGCGAGCATGGAACCAATGGCTGGTGGAATCCCGACGGTACCGGCAACTGGCGATTGATCGACTGTGTGATCAATACGGTTACCTATAAAGATGGAACCAGTACAAATGATCCTTCCGTAGATCCTATTATTGGGATGAGTGTGATGGATGCCAATGCACGCGTAGCTGGGAAAATCGTGGATCTGGACCCGCAACAACAATCTGTGTCGCAAATCTGGGGCATGGTAGTGAGGCTTGGAAATGAAGGTAATGTCTTGCTGAAAGGCGAGTTCACACCAGTTGGTTTCAATGACATCTGGTGGAAAAGAACGGTTAACGCAGGAGGATCTCCGGGGGCGGCAGCCACTTATCAGTCGGTCCTAACTGGCTTAAACTGGACCGAAGGAGGATTAAACTCCCGTTACCTGAACGAATTGAAAGCAGAAAGCCCGGATCAGTTGTCCATGAAATTTAACGTGGATATTTTCAATCAAACGGTTACGGACGCCAATTTTACGATAGGTAGAGTGGTGGGAAGTATAGGACCATCTAAACTGGAAGAACCAAGTCATTTTACTTTGGGTCGTCAGTTTGTTCCAGACCTGATTTGTAATCAGGGGATGTATCTTCCTGATCCGAAAAATGCACTTTATGTAGCTACAGCATTGGTGCTGGAGGAGTCGAAACAAATTGTACTCGATCTTGGAAATTGTTTAACTACGACTTCACCGGATGGAAAGATTGCAGAAAGCAGGAGACTGTTATTGGGACTAGATCTTGGAGATGGACGATCATTACCATTGGGAGAGATCCTTTATCAGGATGAAAATTGGTATGTACAAAACGGCGGATTGGTGACCATCTCTTTAACGGATGACCAACTCAGTTCAGTACTTAAATTTCCATTGGAGATTCGTACAAAGGTGGAAAATTTGGGCTTTACATGCATATTGAAGGAAAAAGCAAGCTACCTGCGAGCTGATCAGTTTGTTTTTAGAATGAATGATAGCCAGAGTGCTGCAGTAGATTTCTATGCCACTTATCTGGGAAAAGCATTGCCTAATAAAACGGTGTATTGTGAAGTACAACCTAACCTGATGAACATCATGGGACAGGGAAATGGAAATCCGCCTACGGCTATACCAGCGATCCTGGATTTTCCACAGGAAATGAGTACCGATGAAAATGGAAAGGTAGTGATGAAGCTATCGGCTACTGATCCGGCAAATCCAAGAAAGTATATCGACGGACAAGTATATGCGCTATGGTATTACCTGGAAGGAGAAGATAATACTGATTTTAAATTGATCCCTGATATCGATCCGAATAAACCACCTATCGTATCACCAGATACGCTTTCCGGAGTAGATCCTAATAATTTCATCAGTGTGTTGGTGTTTAATAGCCTAAGTCCGGAAGCGATTCAGAATCCGGATTGGGAATCTGATGTAAAACCAGTGATGCAGCAGTATTCCAACCTTTATCCATTGATGTCAAAAGGGATTTTTAACCTGGCGGATCAGACCGTGGTGGATACCAATGCAAAGATACTCAGGTTCGTATTTGGCTTGCCGATCGAAGATCCAAACCATATGCCAGTGACCAGAGATCTGTCCAAAGATAAACAGCAAATGATCCTGAACTATCTGGATGCGGTGATCGCGGAAGCTGCCTTACAGGAAAGTTCAATTGCTGAAAATGTTAATCAAAACAATGCCTAAAACCGAAACCTCATGCTTTTTCTAAAAAATATAAAACTAGAGTCTCTTCAAGATCTGAAGAATGCCATGCAAACGGCAATTATGTTGGAGCATTCCACCATTCCCCCGTATTTAACCGCTGTTTTTACATTAGTGAATACCGGGAATGATGAAATATCCAGCCTGATCGGATCTGTGGTAAAAGAAGAAATGCTGCATTTATCCATTGCCTGCAATATATTAAATGCCATTGGTGGAACACCAGTATTGAACCAGCCAGGATTTATTCCTACTTATCCTGGAAACCTTCCGGGAACAGTTGAAAGCACCCTGGTTGTACCTATTTCTAAATTCTCCAAAGAACTGATTAAAGATGTTTTTATGGTGATCGAAGAGCCGGAACATCCGATTGATATTCCTGTTTTATTCGCCCAGGAAGCGGAAGCTCCACTAACTATTGGTATGTTTTACCAAAGAGTTAAAGATTTGATCGATTTACTGGAAGCTGAAGCAAATATCCTTAATCGAACCATTTTTACTGGTGATCCTGCAAAGCAGATGACTAATGAAAGGTGGTTCCCGCTGAAAGAACTATTCCCGATTCTGGATAAGCAATCTGCATTTGATGGAATTGACTTAATTGTAGATCAGGGAGAAGGAACGAGTACAGATCCTTTCATTGCCCCAGGTGAAACGACTGGAGAAGATGATACCACAGATCCGGCACATTACTACCGTTTTGAAGAGATTTACAATGGAAAGAGACTGGTAAAAGATCCTTCACAGGCAGTCGGTTATTCTTATTCCGGTGCTGCGATTCCTTGTGATCTGAGCAAGATTCCGAACATGACTGATAACCCTAAAATGGCTGATTATCCGGTAGATACGATTGCCTACAAAAACAGTAAGTTTTTCAATTTTACTTATACCAATCTACTGAACAGTCTGCATGATACTTTTAACGGGGAACCGGAAAAAATTAATGAGGCGATGGGCTTAATGTATTCACTGAGGTTGTATGCGGGTAAACTGCTGGCTTCAGAAGATCCTTCTAACCCGGGCCATGTAGCTGGTCCAAGCTACGAATATGTGACCAATGATAACCTGAGCGCTCCTGAAAAACAGCAATTGGCTGCAGACCGTAAAGTGCCCGCTTAATCTGTTTCAAAATATGGATCAGTTACCAGAAATTAATACGCAACTATTGCTACAGGAATTCCTATCGGATCAGCTGTCGGATGTCGAATTGAACTGGCTAAACCTTACTATTACATCCCTGGAAGAGGATGAGCTGCTCCGGCGGTTCATCCCTTTATTTAGCCTGGTGCCCAGATTCATCGCGCCGCAAAAGGCGGTGTTTTCGAAAGAGGTACTCGCAGATTTCGAACTTCGCTATCCCGGTTTCTCTAAATCGGACTGGAATTTACAGGAACTCTGCAGGATCATGCTCATGCTCGCCCTCCCGATTTCTGAAAATGAAAAGACTTTGAAAAAGCTATTTGAAACCGCGGATATTAATGAACTGCGCATCCTTTATAAAGGGTTGTATTTTCTGGACAACGCGCAGGATTTTACAGAAAGAATGGTGGAGGGGATCAGGACAAATATGACCGATGTATTGGATGCCATTGTGGCAAATAACCCCTTTGCATCTCGCTACTTATCGGAAGATGCCTGGAACCAGATGGTAATGAAGGCCGTTTTTACAGGCCGGCCGTTGTTCAGTATTTACGGACTGGATCAACGAAGAAATGAAAAGCTGGCGAAAATCCTTCAAGGATTTATTAAGGAACGCAAGGCTGCAGGAAGAACCGTTAGTCCGGAAATCTGGAGGTTGATATTTCCATTCCTGACCAGAGATTTACCAAAGCCATTAAACGATTAATTAACATTAAACACAAAGCAAATGTATTTTATAGATCCACATATTCATATGGTGTCCAGAACAACGGACGATTATCAGGCCATGCGTGCCGCAGGAATTGTTGCTGTCATTGAACCCGCTTTCTGGTTGGGCCAGCCCCGCAGTTCAGTAGGTTCTTTCCAGGATTATTTCAGCTCTTTGATTGGTTGGGAAAGGTTCCGTGCCTCGCAGTTTGGGATTAAACATTATTGTACCATGGGACTCAATTCCAAAGAAGCAAATAATGAAGCGCTGGCCGAGCAGGTGATGGAATTGCTGCCTTTATTTGCAGGAAAGGAAGGCGTGGTGGCCATCGGTGAGATAGGTTACGACGATCAGACTGCTGCGGAAGATAAATACTTCAGACTGCAAATTGAAATTGCCAAAACCTTCCAGCTACCAATCATGGTACATACGCCGCACCGCGATAAAATCAACGGTACCATCAGAAGTATGGATGTGTTGGAAGAGCATGGTGTAGCGCCACATATGGTGGTGATCGATCATAATAATGAAGAAACTGTAAAACACGTGCTGGATAGAGGATACTGGACGGCATTTACCATTTATCCGAATACGAAAATGGGAAATGAGCGTATGGTGGAGATCGTTAAACAATACGGATCGGAAAGAATTATTGTGGATAGCTCCGCAGATTGGGGAGTTAGTGATCCTTTATCTGTTCCAAAAACGGCGGCTTTAATGTTGGAACGTGGTATTTCAAAAGTAGATGTGCAGCTTACCTGCTATCAAAATGCATTAACTGCTTATGCTCAGAGCGGGCAGATGAAAGAATCCGACTGGCAAAAAGAAATGACCATTGAACAGTCCGCGCTTTTTGATGGGAGCGGGATATTAAGAGGGCAGGAGGCGCAGGTGATTTCGTACTCAAATATTATAGATAATTAAGGGGATGGAAAAGGGGATCTCTTTGGGATGGAGTGGAAAATGGACGCATTATCTAACTTTAATGCGACCGGCCAATGTGATGACGGCCTTGTCCGATATCCTGGGAGGTATTGCCATTTCCGGTTTTTTTAGTCCTGCGGACTGGTCCTCTTCTTCCTTAACACATATCACTTTATTACTGCTTTCTACCATTGGACTTTATGGTGGTGGAATCGTTTTTAATGATGTTTTTGATTTGGAAGAAGACATCGAAAGTAGGCCGGAGAGGATACTTCCCAGTGGGAAGGTTGCTTATAATGAAGCGGTTCAATTGGGCGTAGGCCTTTTTGTGATCGGGATTGGCGCTGCGGTAACCGTTTCGCTCCTTAGCGGAGTTATTGCCTTAGGCATTGCTGTCCTGGCCTTATGTTATAACAAGTTTGGAAAGCACCATCCTTTTTTTGGACCACTGAATATGGGTATTTGTCGCGGGGGAAATTTATTGCTGGGCATGAGCATTCTTCCCGACCATCTGTTTCAGAATGGCTATATCGTGCTGGTGCCGATTATTTTTATTGCTGCCATTACCCTGACTGCACAGAAGGAAGTCTCAGGGAACAACAAATCTGCGATTTTGCTGGCGATGTTTCTGGACATCCTGGTTGTCGCCATGTTTTTCGCCATCAGCAGATTGAGCGGATTGAATTTATGGGTAGCAGCACCTTTTCTAATCCTTTGGTATGGATTGAATTTTCTGGCCAAGTTAAAAGCTTACCAGACCAATCGGCCCGACTGGATAAAGAAGGCCGTGAAAACGGGTGTGCTTTCTCTGATTTTATTGAATGCCTGTTACATCGCAGGATTTGCAAACTGGTTTTATGCTCTTCCGGTATTGTTTTTATTACCCATCTCCGTGTTGCTGGCAAAGCGATTTGCAGTGACCTAAGTCTTCATTTAGACCCTATGAATTATGTATAAAGCCCAAACTATTCAACAGCATTTTCAAGTTAGCTATCAGTATCCGGTTATTTTTAGCCGGAATATATTTAATCCGGAGAACGAGGAGTTGATCGGAATTCTTCGTCATGGATCCGCAAAAGCGGTATTGGTGATCGAAACTGCCATCCGCGAATGCCATCCTGGAATCCTTCGGGAAATCAATAATTATTTTAAAGTTCATGGCCTCCATTGCGAGGTATTGGTGATCCCTGGCGGGGAAGCCATAAAGAATGAACCCGCCTATATTGAGGAGGTCTTGACCTTCATCCATGAGCATCGGATAGACCGCCATTCTTACCTCATTGCGGTAGGGGGAGGGGCTTTGCTGGATGCTGTGGGGTATGCGGCTGCAATCGCACACCGTGGAATTCGCCTGATCAGGGTCCCTACCACGGTATTGTCGCAGAACGATTCTGGAGTAGGCGTGAAAAACAGTGTCAACCATTTCGGGAAGAAAAACTTCCTGGGCACTTTTTCTCCGCCTTATGCGGTGATCAATGATGCGGTCTTTCTGGAATCTCTGGACGATAGAAACTGGCGCTCCGGAATTGCGGAAGCGGTTAAAGTGGCATTGATAAAAGATAAAGTGTTTTTTGATTGGATCAGCGCAAATGTTGAAGCCTTGAATAACCGGGATATGACCCTGATGGAACAACTGGTTTTTCGCTGTGCGGAACTGCATATTGAACACATCGGAACTGCCGGGGATCCGTTTGAAAAAGGGAGTTCCCGACCGCTTGATTTTGGCCATTGGGCAGCACATAAACTGGAATGTCTTTCCGGTTATCAGTTGCTGCATGGAGAAGCGGTAGCTATAGGAATCGCCCTCGATACTGTTTATTCCAGGTTAACTGGCCGATTGAATGCCATGGAGGTGTTTCGGGTGCTGGACTGTTTAAAGGCATTGGGATTTGAGATTTTTCATCCGATGTTGTTGGAGGAGCATAGTCTTGAAATCCATCCACAATTGTTCCGGGGACTGGAAGAATTCAGAGAACATCTGGGTGGAGAATTAACCATTATGTTATTGGAAGAGATCGGGAAAGGGGAAGAAGTGCAGGAGATGAGCCATACCATACTGTCTGAGGCCGTTCAATATTTATTAAAGTCTAGTTCTGTATTTAATGATAATCCAATTTTAATTCAGCAATCGCTATGAAAGTAAAAAACGATGCCCATTTAACGTACTGTACCAATATTCATTCAGGGGAATCCTGGAAAGAAGTATTCGACAGTTTAGAACAATATACGCTAGGCGTAAAAGCGAAACTAGCTCCTGAAGAACCTTTCGGGATCGGGTTGAGGTTGTCTAATCAAACTGCGCTGACCTTGCAGGAGGAAGATCAGCTCAGTGCTTTTAAGCAATGGCTGAGCGCAAATGACTTATATGTATTTACCATCAATGGTTTTCCTTATGGAAACTTTCATGGCAAGGCGCTGAAAGATAAGGTGCATGCTCCGGATTGGCTGAGCAGGGAAAGGTTGGATTATACCATTTTACTGTTCAATTTGCTGGCAGAATTGCTACCGGATGGGCAGATTGGAGGGATCTCTACTTCTCCGCTTTCCTATAAGCATTGGTATGATACCGCCGAAGAAATCATTGCAGCCAAGAAACAGAGCTGTGCCCATTTAATAGAAATTGTGGTTCATCTGGTTCAGTTAAACCGCCTGACTGGCAAAAATATGCACCTGGATATAGAGCCTGAACCGGATGGATTATTGGAAAATAGCGCAGATTTTATTGATTTCTTCGAATCCTACCTTTTGAAGGAAGGACTGGAATTGTTGAGGAAGCAGCTAAAATGTACGGCCTTAGAAGCTCGGGAGTATATTCTTCAACACCTGCAATTGTGTTATGATATCTGCCATTTTTCTGTGGAATTTGAAGAACCGGAAGCGGTGATCCGAAGCATGGAAGAAAAGGGGATAAAAATTGGAAAGATGCAGATCAGTGCTGCCCTAAAATGCAATACCCAATGTAATGGGAGCAGAGCTGAAATGATGGAACATTTATCACAGTTCACGGAACCGATTTACCTGCACCAGGCAGTAGTTAAAAAACACTCAGGTGAGCTGAAGAAGTTCGCAGATTTAAAGCCCGGTATAGCGGAAATGGCAGAACTGGATTCCGAAGAATTGCGGACTCATTTTCATGTGCCTATTTTTCTGTTTTACTACCAGGGATTATCTTCTACGCAGGATGATATCATAAAGGCGATGGATTTATGGATGAAAAAGCCTTTTACCAGTCATATGGAAGTAGAAACCTATACCTGGGATGTTTTGCCAAAGCAAATGACGATGGATTTAAAGCAATCTATAAATAGAGAGCTTTCCTGGGTACTGGCTTTGATAGAAAGCAGGGAAGAAAAAACGGAAGAATTTTTAGTTCAGGAGGTAGCAAATGCAGCAGACGGCAGTAATTAACATCGTAGGACTTAGCTCCGCATTACTCCGCCATAAAGATCTTTTTTTGCATCAATGGCTGGAAGAAAATGGAGGAATTCATACTATCGATCCGGTATTTCCTGCATTGACCTGTAGTACTCAGGCGACCTATCTGACTGGCGAATGGCCATCAGAACATGGAATTGTGGGGAATGGCTGGTATTTTAAGGAAGAAGCAGAAGTTAAATTCTGGAAGCAATCTAATCAGTTGGTTCAGTCTCCTAAGGTATGGGATATGGGCAAGGCAATCGATCCGGAATTTACCTGTGCAAATATGTTCTGGTGGTATAATATGTATTCGACAGCAGATTTTTCTGTTACGCCAAGGCCACAATATTGGGCAGACGGACAAAAGAAACCAGATTGTTATAGTCAGCCGGCAAGCCTTAGGGATCGCTTGCAGGAGCGTTTAGGGGTTTTTCCTTTGTTTGATTTTTGGGGCCCGAAGACTACTATCAAGTCCAGCAAATGGATTTCGGATGCTTCTAAGCTCGTTCATGAATGGCACAATCCAACCCTGATGCTGGTTTATCTGCCTCATCTCGATTACTGTGGTCAGAAGTTTGATCCGGAATCTCCGGAAATTCATAGGGATCTAAAAGAAATCGATGAAGTATGTAAAGACCTGATTCAGTTTTTTGAGGGAAAAGGCGTTAAGCCCATTCTGATTTCGGAGTATGGGATTACCGCTGTTCATCAGCCGATCCATATCAACAGGATACTAAGGGATCGGGGATACCTGGCGATTAGGGAAGAGAAAGGATTGGAATTGCTGGATGCCGGACAATCGGCAGTTTTTGCGGTTGCCGATCATCAGATTGCCCATGTCTATGTCAAAGATCCCTCAAAATTGGAGAAGCTGAAGTCCTTACTGGAGGAAATGCCGGGAATTGAAAGGGTTCTGGATGAAGCGGGGAAAAAGGAATTCCATATCAACCATGAGCGCGCTGGTGATTTGATTTGTATTGCCGATAAAAACAGCTGGTTTACTTATTACTATTGGGAGGATGACAAAAAAGCACCTGATTTTGCGAGGATGGTAGACATTCATAAAAAACCTGGTTATGATCCGGTAGAAATGTTTCTTGATCAAAAGAAAAAGCTGATGATTCCCCGGATTGTGTGGAAGCTGATGAAGAAGAAACTAGGCTTCCGTACAGTGATGGATTTTATCGGGCTGGATGCAAGCGTGGTTAAAGGTTCACATGGTCGGGTAACTGTGGCGGAAGCCGATCAACCGGTGATGATCGGGGTGGGCATTTGGGGTAGTCATTTAAAAGGAACAGAGGTTTGTCCAATTATTCTGGAGGCTATTTTTGGTGCCTCTGCACAAAAAGAACAACCAGTGCTTTCCATTAGTCATCAGTTGTTTATAGATAAAAATATAGAATGATGGATTTTAATGAAATCTTAAAAGGACACCTTGAAGTGGTGCTGTTTTGCACTGTAGTTGTAGGTGATTTCCCAGCCTTGACCGATACAGATTTGCTTGAGGATAGATAGGCCAAGACCGTTTCCAGTGTAACCGGGACTTCCTTTGCCGAAACGGGTAAACAGTCTGGATCGCTCAAATGTAAGGGGAGGGCCGTCATTAGAAACTTCCAGGGAATCTGCGCGCAACAGAACTATTACGCTGGCACCGGGTGCAGAATGCGACAGTGCATTGGATAGTAAATTTGAAATGAGAATTTCCATTAGCGCGGCACTGGCAAAGACTTGTTTTTCTTCCAGGGAGCTTTCTATACAAATCTGTTTATGGGCAAACAAATCCGCCATGAGTTCCATATTTCGTTGTAGGACGGCAGTTAAAGAAAGCTGTTGCTGATCGGCTGCAAAAGTATTGTTTTCAAGTTTGGCGAGAAGTAGGAGTCCTCGGTTTACCCTGCTTAATCTGGTTACCGCCTGCTTCGCATCTCCAAGTAATCTGGTCAGTTCTGCATCAACGGGCAGCTGACTGATGCTTTCCAATCTGGTTTTTAAAATGCTTAGTGGGGTCTGGATCTCATGTGAAGCATTTTCTGTGAACTCTTTTAAAGCCAGATATTCCCGTCTTCCCCTTTGACTGAGGTCGGTCAGTACTTCATTCATTTCCTGAAATTCTGTGACATTGGAAGAGCTGAGTTCCAGCTTTGCTGTTGAACTTACCGAGTATTTTTTCATCTGGTTCAGGTTGTTGAGGAATGGTTTCCAGAGCTTGCGACTGATGAAATAATTGAGCAATGTGCCCAATGCAATGAATAATACAGCGATGGTAATGAAAATATAGGTGATGGTTCTGGAATAGTTTCCCCAGCCAATATAGGTGGTCATGACCCTGATCCGGTAGGCCTGATCATTGATTTTCTTGCTTTCCTCAAAGTAATAATAACCTTCTTTTTCATTTTGGACATGGTCGTATATCAAGGTGTCTTTGAAAATTTTAGGGATTTTCATCAATACCTGCTCATCGCCGGTTTTGATTTGTACCAATGGAAAATTGACCGCTCTTCCTGCCTGAATTTCTCCGGCTACCAGATCTGTTTGGAGTTCCAGCTGTTCTTCGATTTCTCTGGAAATTTCGCGCTGTAAGAAATTGAAAAGAAAGAAACCGGCGATGCTCAACACAAAGAGGCTCAGCCAGAAATGATACAGGCTGATTTTACTAAGTAGGCGCATTAATAAGTAAATTTATAACCCATTCCGTATACGGTTTTAATGTAATCCTTGCCTGCAGCTTTGCTGAGTTTTTTCCTCAGGTTCATGATGTGAACATAGACCGTGTCGAAGTTGTCGTTCTGGTCGAAATGGTCTCCCCAGAGGTGTTCAATGATGGAAGATTTGCCGACTACCCTGTTTTTATTGACCACAAAATAGATTAGCATATCGTATTCTTTACGTGTCAAAGAGATTTCATCTGACTTGAAAAATAACATTTTTGATTGTGGATCGACTTTAAAGTCATCAAAAGTGATGTGTTCAATTCCCTTTAATGTTTTTCTGCGGTATAATGCGTTTACTCTTGCGCTGAGTTCTTCGAGGAAGAAGGGTTTGGTGAGGTAATCATCAGCGCCAAGGTTCAAACCTGACAGTTTATCTTGCAAGGAGTTTCTGGCAGAAAGGATCAATATCCCGGTTTCCAGACTACATCTTTTTATGTCTTCAATGAGGTTGATTCCTGTTCCATCCGGGAGAGAGACGTCTAAAACTACGATGTCGTAAATGAAGTCCCGGAGCTTTTGTTCTGCCTGACAGAAGGTTGAGGCCTGTTCGCAGATGAAATTTAAAGAGCTGAAATAGCTTTCCATCTCCTCCAATAATACCGGCTCATCTTCTACAAATAGTATTTTCATAAATAAAATTCAGGTTTTTACAACTCTTTAGAAATTCTTTAGAATTGACATTAATATTTGCAGCAAGAATAAGACTTATTTAGACTTATTACAAACAATATACTGAAAAATCACGAAAACCAATTACAAATGAAAAACAATTACTTTAAAAGTGCCGTATTCGTAGCCCTTGCAGTTGCAGGTTTAACTTCTTGTAAGAAAGATAAAGTAGCGGATGAAGAAGTTATTGCGCCTTACGACGTTCCTAAGACTTATAATTTTGCTGGCGCGAACTACGCCTCTTCTACGATTAGAGTGAAGCAAATGTTAGAATTGGATGTATATATGAAGACAGCCAATGCAGGTACGGCTTTAGACGGAACTAAAGCAACTAACCTTTTCAATAATACTGGTAATGCCTTTACAGATGCAGCTTTAAATACTTCAGGCTTAAACCTGGCGGCTAAAACAACAGATCCAACTGTATTTAAAGGATATTTAGATAATCTGATAGCGGATAGTAAAGTAAATGCAGTAGCTACAAACGGTACCAGTGGATACATTATACGTGGTTCAGCGAAAATTATCGTGGGTCCTACAGGTGTAGAAAACGGACAGGCGGTAACTAAAGGAATGATGGGAAGTTTGTTCTTCAAACAAGCATTAGACCTATTGGCAAGTACTAAAACTGATGGTACTATCGCTTTACAACAACAACACTGGGATGAGGCTTTCGGTTATTTAGCCGTTCCTAATGATTACGATCCTACTGTTACTTATGCTTCTACCTTGGTATTCCCTGCTAAACCAGCTCTTTGGGGTGGTTACCTTGCAGAACGCGGTCAGAACATTACTGCTGGAAAAATCATTTTCGACGCTTTCCTTAAAGGTCGTGCTGCAATCGGAGCAAAAGACGTAAAAGTTCGTGATGCACAAATTGTGATCATTCAAGAGATCTGGGAAAAACTTGCTGCAAATGCTGCTTACAACTATGTAGTTTCTCCAACGCTAACTGCAAATGCTGGAAACCTGGGTAGCCAGTTCCATGCTTTATCTGAAGGTCTTGGATTTGTAGAATCCTTGAAATACAGAGCTGCTGGTAGCAAATTAACAGATGCAAACTTTGTTAAATTACAAGCAATCCTTAAAACCAATTTCTACACTTTGATTAATGAGGCTGGCTTTACGAAATTGAAAGAAGCTCAGGCAATTTTAAAAGATAGTTATGCGCTTCCTGCTTTAAACTAAGCGTTTTTAATTCATTGTTAACTCTCTGTGATTTCGATCACAGGGAGTTTTGTACGTTTAAATCATGTTAAAAAAAGGATTATGAGGTTATCAAAAAATATAGGAGCAATAGCATTTATTATGCTGTTTTTTGCTTTTTCGTGTGGTAAAAAAGGTGGTTCTCCAGAGGAAGAAAAAAGTGTAAATGGTTTTGATAAATCGGCCATGTTAGCCAATTATGTAGATGCGCTGATTGTCCCTGCATATACAGGAATGCAACAGCGGATGATTACTTTGCAGGCCACGGTGAATGCCTTCCTGCTTAGTCCCAATACAACCAGTCAACAATTAATGAAAGTGGCGTTTAAAGATGCTTTCTTACAGGTGGAAAGGATTTCTGTGATGCAATTCGGTCCGGCAGAGAATGTTTCTCTGAATAGCTTTATCAATATGCTCCCGGCAAATACTATGAAAAAACTGGGTGTCGATAAACCAGATCTTACTATTGTGGAAGAGAATATTGCCAGTGGTACTTATAATTTAGTGCAAAACTCTACTTTCCATCAGCAAGGTTTTCCGGTTTTGGATTACTTACTGTTTTCTGATAATGCGATTGCGAAGTTTGCAGATCCAGGAAGTGGAAACCGTAAAAAGTATGTTCAGGATGTGTTGACCAGAATTACCAGCCTGGTAGATCAAACGCTAAGCACATGGAAAGGCGGTTATCGTGCTACATTTATCGCCAATACAAAAACCGATACGGGTAGTCCGATTAGTTTCCTGATCAACCAGTTTGCTTATGAAATGGACATGATTAAAGGTGCTAGAATCGGCTGGCCATTTGGTACTCAGTCGGCAGATGTGCCTTTTGTTGATCGTTGTGAAGGGTATTATTCAGGGATTTCTTTGGATTTAGCGATTGAAAATATGCAGAGTCTTAGAAATATGTACACGGCTGGAAACAGCGGTAAAGGGATTTCGGATTATGTGATTGCGATCGGACAAGCGAAATTAAACGGAGAGGTGATTGCTCAGTTTAACCTTGTGGATAGCAAATTAAAAGCGATTCCGGCACCATTATCGGCTTCGCTATTGAATAATAAGCCCTTAGTTACGGATGCTTTGAAAGAAATTCAGACCCTGTTGAGATTGATCAAGAGTGATGTGGTTTCAAAAGTTGGTGTTCAAATTTCTTATGTAGACAATGACGGTGACTAAGATCAGGCAATGGATTCAGGAGCCGGTATCTATTGCGCCATTGGCTAATTTCAGGGTTTTATTTGGAATCATGATGGTGTTAAGTACCATTAGGTTCTGGATGAAAGGCTGGGTCATGACGCAATACGTGGATCCTGCTTTCCATTTTACTTTTATGGGATTTGACTGGGTACAGCCATTAGGGGCTACCGGAATGTATGCTGTTTTTCTGATTATGGGAATTTCCGCTTTACTGGTTGCCCTCGGACTTTACTACCGGATTTCCATCATTGTGTTTTTTTTATTGTTCAGTTATGTGGAACTGATCGATGTAACGTATTACCTCAATCACTACTATTTTGTGAGTGTGATCAGCTTTTTGATGATCTGGCTTCCAGCAGGAAGGTTTTTCTCTTTGGATGTCTGGCGAAATCCTGCGATTGAAGTAACGCTGGTACCTAGATGGATAACTGGTACGATCCGCTTGCAACTGGGCTTGGTTTATTTCTTTGCCGGTTTGGCAAAACTGAATGCCGACTGGCTTTTTGAAGCCATGCCAATGAAAATATGGTTGCCTACAAAAAGTCACCTGCCACTGATCGGGAACCTGATGTATGAGGATTGGGTCGCTTATTTGTTCAGCTGGTTTGGTGCCATTTACGATTTGTTTATCGTGTTTTTTCTATTGAACAAAAGGACCCGTAAATATGGGTATATCGCGGTTCTGATATTTCATATCGCCACGGCTATCTTTTTCCCTGCCATCGGAATGTTCCCTTATATCATGATGGTGTGTACGCTGATTTTCTTTTCTGCGGCTGATCAATTGAAACTGATCTATGTGGTCAGGGATTTTTCAGAACTGATCTGGTATAAAATATCTGGTCGTACTGCAGTTGCTTTCAAAGCGCTGCAGGATAAAAGCTATCAGTCGGCGCATCAAAAACTGATGTTACGCTTTTTAATGGTGTTTTTCTTTTTTCAATTGATCCTGCCTTTGCGGTATCTGGCTTACCCTGGACCGCTTTTCTGGACCGAAGAAGGGTATCGCTTTTCCTGGAGAGTGATGTTAATGGAAAAAGTAGGCACCGCAAACTTTTATGTGCGGGAAGCAAAAACCGGTAAAACCTATGAGGTGAATAACCGGGAATTTCTGAGTACCCAGCAGGAAAAAATGATGAGTACACAGGCTGATCTGATCCTTAGGTACGCCCATTACCTGGCCAAAGTTTATGCGGCAAGAGGGATCATCGATCCCGAAGTTTATGGGGAATCTTATGTGACCCTCAATGGCAGCAGATCTGCTCCCTTTATTGATCCTCAGGTGAACCTTGCTGTTCAGCCCTTGAGTTTCAAACATTACCAGTGGATTTTACCATTCAATTCAACACCTTAATTTATGAAATCAATATTTACGCTGCTTTTTTGTCTGTTTTGTTTTGCTGCTCAGGCACAGCAACTGGAAATTTCCGGACAGGTTGTATCGAATAAAAAACCTGTGCAAGGAGCAAGCGTTACATTAAAGCCAATTGCTAAGGAGGTAAAAACCGATGCCAATGGTCAGTTTAGTTTTACAGGATTACAGAAGGGAGCTTATCAGCTGGAGGTTTCTTTTCAAGGGACAAAGTTATTGCGCAAAAGTATCCGCCTGAAAGGGGAGGTGCTAAAATTGACCCTGGATCTGGAGCCTTTGAAGTCGCCAGGATCGGAATCATCTAATACACCAGCCAGCTCGGAATCTTCCAAACAATTGGATGAGGTAGACATTACTGCTGTAAATGACCGTGCCGCAGATAAGTTGTTGCAGGTGGAAGGAACCGCTATTTATGCCGGCAAGAAAACGGAAGTGATCAATATGAAGAACATCAATGCCAATCTGGCTACCAATAATGCGCGACAAATCTATGCGCGTATTGCGGGGCTTAACATCTGGGAGTATGATGGTGGCGGATTGCAATTGGGTATTGGTGGTCGCGGATTAAATCCATCCAGAGTATCTAATTTCAACACCCGACAAAACGGATACGACATCAGTGCAGATGCACTCGGCTATCCGGAAAGTTATTATACACCGCCTACAGAAGCGCTGGAAAGGATAGAAATTGTGAGGGGAGCAGCAAGCTTACAATATGGAACTCAGTTTGGTGGAATGATCAATTTTAAATTGAAAAAAGGACCGGTAGATAAGCCTTTTGAGATCACTAGTCGACAAACGGTAGGTTCATTTGGTTTTGTAAATACCTTCAACAGCATCGGTGGTACCGTTAAAAAGCTGAACTATTACGCCTATTACCAATATAAAAAAGGAGACAGCTGGAGGCCCAATAGTCATTTTGACCAACATGGTGCTTATGTGCATTTAGACTATGCTTTTAGTGATAAATTTAAACTGACGACTGAGTTTACACACATGGATTATCTGGCGCAACAACCAGGGGGCTTAACTGATGATCAATTTAATAGAGATCCTTCAATTTCTGTTAGGGCTAGGAATTGGTTTAAAGTAAACTGGGATTTGTTGAATGTCACTTTGGATTATAAGATTTCTGAGCAGACTAAATTGAACTGGAGAAGTTATCATTTGAGCGCCGGAAGGGATGCACTAGGTATTTTAACTTATATCAATCGCCCAGATCCGGGTGTTGGAAGTCCTAGAGATTTGATGGTTGATAAGTACAATAATTACGGTTCTGAGCTTCGGTTATTGCATCAATATACTTTGTTGAATGCGCAAACCAGTACATTGCTGACGGGTGTTAGGGTGTATAGCGGACTAACCAAAAGGCAACAAGGGGATGCCAATACCGGTGCCGGAGCTGATTTTAACTTCTTAACACCAGAACCGAATAAATCGCAGTTCCGTTTTCCGGGGGCTAATGTTGCGGTATTTGCAGAGAATATTTTCCAGATTAGCGATAAATGGAGCGTTACTCCAGGTGCTCGTTTTGAATTTATCTCTACAAAATCTGATGGCTATTATTATAAGATCCAACGTTTTGTAGAGGATATTAGGATCGATGAGCAAAAGAAAAACAACCGTAGTTTTGTGTTTTTTGGAATAGGGACTTCTTATAAACCAGTTCCAGCAGTGGAAGTCTATGCAAATATCTCACAGAATTATAAATCGATCAACTTTAATGATCTGAGGATACTAAATGAAAATGCAAGAGTAGATTCCTTGTTGCATGATGAGAAAGGATATACCGCAGATATGGGGATTCGTGGGAATTTAAAAGACTGGTTGTATTATGATTTGAGTGTGTTTTATTTGAAATACAATGGCCGTATCGGTTCAGTGCAGAAAGCTGATCCTAATAATATGTTGTACCGCCTGAGAACGAATGTATCGGACAGTAGAAATATTGGTTTTGAGAGTTTGGTAGAGGCTGATTTTCTGAAGTTAATTTCTCAGGGCAGCAGTAAGTATAAACTGAGTGCTTACACCAATTTCTCCTTGATTGATGCACGTTACATCAACACTCAGAATACGGCATTTAAAGATAAAAAGGTAGAGTTTGTACCTCCGATGTTGTTCAGAACAGGGCTTTCTTTTGGAGATCAACGTTTCAATTTAAGTCTGCAGTATTCTTATGTGGCTAAACATTATTCGGATGCGACCAATGCCGAGATTACGGAAACCGCAGTAGATGGTGCTATTCCTAGCTATCAGGTGATGGATTTCAGTGCCAGTTACAACTGGAAATGGTTTACTTTATATGGTAGTGTCAATAATTTATTGGATGAGAAATACTTTACACGTAGGGCAGATGGTTATCCTGGGCCGGGGATTCTTCCTTCCGACCCAAGAGGTTATTACCTGACTTTGCAGTTTAAATTGTAGCTGGAAAGGATTCCAGCAATTTAAACTTATAGTTTATGCTATTGCTGGTTGGATGGCGAGCTGGTACTTTTCTTCATCAAATTCTTTCTCGCTTTTTGCGATCACTACTACGGCAACGCCATTACCAATCAAGTTAGTGATTGATCGGGCTTCCGACATAAAGCGGTCTACGCCCAATAAGATGGCCACGTTTTCTATGGGCATGATGTTTAGAGAAACCAGTGTAGAGCTGAGTACGATAAATCCGCTGCCGGTAACGCCGGCAGCACCTTTGGAAGTCACCATTAAGATCCCCATCGCTGTGACTTGTTCTGCAACGCCCAGCTCTATTTTAAAGGCCTGGGTCAGGAAAATCAATGCAATGGAAAGATAGATAGAAGTGCCGTCCAGGTTAAAAGAGTAGCCGGTTGGAATCACCAGACCGACTACAGATTTAGAGCATCCAAATCGTTCCATTTTTTCAATCATACTTGGCAATACGGATTCCGAAGAGGAGGTTCCCAGTACGACCAGAATCTCTTGTCGGATGTATTTCAGGTATTGCCAAAGGCTGAATTTATAGAGGTAACAAATGAAGTTTAGCACTACGAAAATAAAGAGGATACAAGTGATGTAAACCACTAACATCACCTTTCCCATAGGAATTAATGTAGAAAGACCGTAGTTGCCAACGGTAAATGCCATCCCTCCAAAAGCACCTAATGGTGCGAGTTTCATCACAAATTTCATCATGTTGAAAATGATCTGCGAGAGGTTTTCAAAAGCAATAATGGTATGTCTTCCGGCACGGCCCATCTTACTGAGGGCAAAGCCGAAAAGAATGGCGAAGAAGAGGATCTGGAGGATATCGCCTTTGGCAAAAGATTCGAATATGTTCGGGGTAATGATGTGACTTAGGAATTCCATCCAGTTGGTATCGGCAGGGGCAACAGTGGCTGGAGCGCCTGCGGCAACAGCATTTGGAACGGTAGGTGCAATTGGCCCGTGACCAGCTGCGGGAGCAATCATCGCTGTTGCTGTACTTTTATTGTGTGGGACTTTTGGGTCTAAGCCATCACCGGGCCTCATGAGGTTGGCGGTAACAAGTCCGATGAAAATCGCTACTGTGGTAATCAGTTCAAAATACAGTAAGGCTTTTCCACCAACACGACCTACCTTTTTCATGTCGCCCATTTTGGCTATGCCGAGTACGATGGTGAAGAAAATGATCGGGGCAATTAGCATACTGATCATATTGATGAAGGTTTTGCTGATCAGTTTCGCAGAATTTGCGAAGGTTGGAAAGAACATCCCAACCAGGATGCCAAAGATAATTGCAATGATCACCTGAAAGGTCAGGTTTCTGGAGATGTTCTTCATCGTAAAGTAGCTGGTTTAGTTTTTTTGGTTTGGTTTGGTTCGGTTTGTAAAAGGTGCCGAATCGCTAATATAGGATATCGGCACCTTATGGAGGTAGTGGTATGTAATGGAGCCAGAATATTTTTAGTGTCCCAGGGAAATTAGGTTGCTAAATAGTCGGTAGGCACCTGGAACACCTGCAGGAAGTTGTCTGAACCAGGAAATTCCAGAGTAAACGAAGTTTCCTTTTCCATATTTTGCTACAAGGATACTGCTGTTTTTAGGGCTTTCTCCGGGGTCATTGATGGAAATTAGTGCTTCATATTCTTTTGCCCATTCGCTAGGGAAGTATAATCCACGTTCCTGTACCCAACCTTCAAAATCTGCATTGGTGATTTTATTAGGGCTTTGGAATGCGGCGTGTTCTGGCAGTAGTACGCGTACTTCTGCGCCTTCAACGGTTACGCGATCCGTGGATAGTTTCATCGGGTAGGGGCCCGGATTGGTTTTTAATCCGGCATTGGTATTGTACTGAATCAATACGTTGCCGCCATTTTTTACGTAATCCATCAGGCGGTCATGGTAAAAGTTAATGCGGTCTAAGGTGTTGTAAGCTCGGATTCCGACGATGATGGCATCGAATTTATCCAGATTTTCAGGGATCATATCCGCATCTTTCAGCATGGTTACCTCGTAGCCGATCTGTTGTAAAGAGCGGGGTACTTCATCGCCGGCACCAGCAAGGTAACCGATGCGTTTACCTTTTACATTCAGGTCTAATTTTACGGCTTTTGCAGTAGCGAGGGGAAACAATACTTGCTCAGGGATGTGCTGGTAATTGATCACACTGATTCCTTTGTTATACGTTTTGTGGTCAAGACTTACCACGGCATGAATTTCTGCGATATCGGAATTGGCTGGTGGTGTAACCATAAACTTCGCGGTTTGCTCTGCTTTTTCTTTTTCAATTGAAAAAGGGATGGAGGCAGGACTAACGGTCCATCCTTCAGGAAGTTTCAGCGAGACTTCTCCTTTGATGTTTGCTTTGCCTGCTTTCAGGAATACGTTGACAGGTTTGGCAGTCGGGCCGTTGAACATGTATACGTTTTCGGCAATGTTGGCGAATACCGGTGGACTCACAGATAGTGGTTGGTACAATTCTCCATAGACCAGGTCGTTGTGTTTGTATACTACAGGAACATTGAATTTAAAAGGTTGTCCGCCGATAGTCAGGTTTACTGCGACTTCCGCAGCAGGGGTGTTTTCCGGTAGCCCTACATCGGATTGCTTTAAGATGTCGAACATCCCCAGTGTATCTGCTTTTTGCAACCAGTAGGGCTGAGAAAAGGCGATGTCTGTTGGTACGCTGACTTGTTTTTTATACTTTTTACCCGCAGAATTTGCAAAGTTGGCGTTGATGGTGGTATCGCTATTCTGGTAAGGGAAACGGATGGAACTTACTTTTATGGCAATCGGCGATCTATTGATCAGTTCTGTTTGTACTTCCAGTTTTCCACCAGGAACTACGGCGAAATTGCTTGCGGTAGCTTCAATATACAGTCCTGTAGCGGAGCGAACCAGTTCCTGGATGTCTTCCATTTTCTGTTGTTTCCAATAGGTATCCGGTAGTTTTTGCAATTCTGCTCTGGCAGTTAAGAGTAGGGGCACCACTGCGGAAGGATTGGCAGCATCGTAGGTGGCAATAGCTTTGGTGATTGCTTCCTGAATTTTGCCGCTGTTCGGGATTCTGGACCAGGTGGTGTTGATGTCTTCGAATAGATCGGTTTTGGCAGCTGGACCCATGGTATGCTGGAAATAATCAAAGTTGCTGCCACGGGTTCCTGTAGAACCAAAGCCCTGACTTTTATGCATACTTCTGCTTTCGGCAGAGATCTCGCCATAGGATTTCCCCATTAAAGGATTGAATACGCCAACATCAACTTTTACAAGATTGGCGGCAATCTTATCGAATGCTGCAGGATCTTTAAAGGCCCAGGAGCTGATGTTCCATACCAGTCTTTTTGCTTGCCATGGCTGTGTATATTTTAATTGTTCCGGAAAGCGTTTCGGATCAGCGGCAGCTACAAAAGCATCTTCTGCTAAGATCGAAGAGGCACTATGTTGGCCATGACCAGCGCGGGAATCTTTGGGGAATCTGGTGATGATGACATCAGGTTTAAAGTTACGGATCACCCATACTACATCGGCAAGCAGCTTTTCTCTATCCCAGATGCTGAATACTTCTTCCGGGTTTTTGGAAAAACCGAAGTCGTTGGCCCGGGTAAAGAATTGATGGCCGCCATCGGTTCTTCTGGCTTGCAGTAGTTCCTGGGTACGGATGATGCCCAGGCGTTCGCGGATTTCCGGGCCGATCAGGTTTTGTCCGCCATCCCCACGGGTAAGGGAAAGGTAGCCGGTATGGTATAACTTCTGATTGGCCAGATAGGCGATCAGGGTGGTGTTTTCATCATCCGGATGTGCGGCAAGGTAGAGTACGTTGCCTAAGGTGTTTAACTTTTTTAAGTCTTGCAGGATTTTCCCCGAACCCGGTTTCGGTGGTTGTTGCTGAGCCTTGGTTTTCAGGCTGAGGCATACCAATAGAACAGAAAGGATAAATACCGGTTTAAAGCAGTTCATCGTCTTCATAAATCATATTTTTAAGATCAGACCAACCCGGTTAAGGGCCGGCCTGAGGAGGTAAATGCTATGGAGTTTTAGATTGGATTTTGGGTGTAGCTGGTATTGATGTCCAGTTCACGTTGTGGAATTAAGAACAGCAATCTTGGTGCTTTTCCTTGAGCGCTCATCACTTCAGCCGCTTTACCAAAGCGCAGTAAATCCGGCCATCTGTGGTTTTCAAAAGCAAGTTCTACGCGTCTTTCTTTGAGTAATTTCTCTGCGAAAGTACCTGGAGTACTGCTGTCTATGCGGTTTAATCCGGCACGGAAGCGCACTTCATAGATCAGGTCGTAGGCTTCGGTACCTTCTCCTAAAGCTTCTGCCAGCATCAGCAAGGCATCTGCATAGCGCAATACCACGAAGTTGTAATCGGCATCACCTTCATTATAGGCAGTGGTTGTGCCATATTTCAGGATGAAACGGCCTGCATTCAATGGCCCGTTTATAGGGTTCATGGAGATGGCGAAACGCTTGTCGTTGGGCTCATAAGCAGCCTGCATTTCGGCAGTAGGTCTGTTTTTATAGGCACCAGTGCTTTGAATCATTAGTGGCGAAAAGGCATTGGTAAAAGCATTTCCGGTATTGGTACCGCCACCTTTATATTGTACTTCGAAGATCGACTCTACATTGTTTTTATTGGCAATTCCCCATAGTTTATCATAGGTAGGCACCAGGGAATAGCCATAGGTAGTTTTCACCCTTCTCAATGGGGCAACAGCCGAAGCTTTATCGCCCATTGTCAGGTATATTTTTCCCATTAATGTGGCTGCAGCACCTTTAGTAGCCCTGCCTACATTGTTTCCTGTATATTTCACTTCCAGGAAGTTCTCTGCCACAGCAAGGTCGGCTACCAGTTGTTTGTAGATTTCTGATGCAGGTAATTGCGGGTAGGATTTCCCTTCTTCTACCGTGATTTCTTTAAGCACCAATGGGATTCTTCCGAAGTTTACGGCAAGGTTGTAATAGAAAAGGGAGCGTAGAAATAATGCTTCTCCTTTGACCCTGTTTTTAAGAGTTTCATCCATAGGTACTGCTTCAATGCGACTCAATACAATGTTACATCGGCTGATGCCCACATAGGTATCCAGGTAGGAGGTGGTGACCAATTCGGCTGTTGCCGCATTTTCATTGAAGTTATCTATGGCATTCAGGTCTGCACCCAGCCCGGTATTATCGGCACCGCCATCAGTATTGTCGGAGCGCATTTCATTGAGTATCCAATAGCTTTGGTTATAGGCGCCATTCATTTGTAGTGCTTTATAGGCTGCGTTGACGGCAATCACCATATCGTCACTTGTTTTATAGAAGGCATTTACATTTCGCTGAGAGATCGGGTTCAGGTCGGTAAACTCTTTGCCACAAGAGCTGAATATTCCGGCAGTGATCAGGATATATATTAAATTCTTTTTCATGTTTTCTGGTTTATAGGTTTAAGAACACTACTTAAATGAGGCATTAATACCAAAAGTGAAATTCCTTGATAACGGATAGGCGCCATAATCTTCACCTTGCACACCGCTGGCCGTACTCTGGTTGTTTACTTCCGGGTTGTAGCCGATATAGTCGGTCTTGGTCCAAAGGTTGGTTCCTGAGGCATAAATCCGGAAAGAAGAGAAATATCTTTTCACCCATTTATCAGGCAGTGTATAGGCCAGGGTTACATTTCTAAGGCGGATATAAGAGGCATCTTCTACCTGATAGGTGGAAGGTCTGTTGTTAAATCCGTGTAAATCACCTAGTCTGTCTGCACGAGGGGTTTTACCGTCTCCAGGCTGTGATGGGGAAACCCATCTGTTGTTGATCACCGCATAGGAATTGGTATTTGCTTCTCCATTGGCAAGGTGTCTTCTGGTCAGGTTTAATACCTGCGAACCTTCTACACCCTGGATCAGGAAGCTCAATTCTACTTTCTTATAGCTGAGTCTGTTGGTGATGCCATAGGTGTAATTTGGTTGGTAATTTCCGATCACGGTACGGTCGTTGGCATCAATTACCCCATCGCCATTGACATCTTTAAACCTGAAATCTCCCGGCGCTGGTTTGGCTGCCAGTTTATCTTTCGGGGCATTGTTAATTTCTGCCTGACTTTGGTAAATTCCTTCTACCACATAGCCGTAATAGCTACCGATAGGATCGCCAATGCGGGTAATGTGACGAATACCAGCACCACCGGTACTTAGAATCGGATCACCGGAAGCACCGAGTTTCAGTACTTTATTCTTGTTGGTAGAGAAGTTCATGTCGGTACTCCAGGAGAACTCTCCAACCAGATTTTGCGTAGAAAGGGAAGCTTCAAATCCTTTGTTCTCCACTTCGCCGATATTCATTAATGGGTTAGAATTGCCATAGCCGACAACTGCAGGCACCTGTACATTTAGCAGCAGGTTGGAAGTTTTCTTGTTGTACCAATCTAATGATGCAAAGATTCTGTTGTTGAGGAAGCTCATGTCTAAACCGATATCGACTTGTGTGTTTTTCTCCCAGGTCAGGTTTGGATTACTTGGGGTAGAAGGGGCGATACCATTGGTTACTACATTGCCGAAAACATAGTTGTAAGGGCTGAGCAATCCGATTGCGGCATAGTTAGGGATCAGGAAGTTTCCTGTCTTACCCCAGCTTCCGCGGACTTTAAAATCACTGATCCATTTCAAGTCTTTCATAAAGGATTCGTCAGACATTCTCCATCCTGCAGAGAATGAGGGGAAATAACCAACTTTATTGCCTTCTCCAAATCGGGAAGCACGGTCGGAACGGATGGTTGCGGTTAATAGGTAACGGTCTTTAAAGGCGTAGTTTACCCTACCCAGATAAGATACCAGCGACCATTCTTCTTCGGTTGCGGTACCACCGGTTACTTGTCCACCGCTAACGGTCTGCACCAGGTCGTCCGGGAAGTTTTCTGCTTGTACCTGGTTGTTTCTGATCTTGTCTTTTTGCGCGGTATATCCTGCTAATGCAGAGATGCTATGTACGCCGAAAACCTTGTTGTAAGTCAATAGATTTTCTGCCAGCCAGTTGGTTTCCAATGAAGAGTTCGATTGTCCATAAGGAACACCTACCGTTGCAGCGCGGTCAATAAAGGCTTTTTCTCTATAATATTTTCTGTTGTAGTTGTTGATGTCTGTGCCGAACATCAGTTTATATTTCAGGCCATCAAAGAGGGTGTATTCTGCGTAAGCACTTGCAAAAGTTCTGAATTGTGTCAGGTCATCATGAATGTGTTTCACTACAGCAAGCGGGTTACTGGAAGCCGTCATATTTGTTCCGGTTCCGTTTTCTGTATTCAGGTGACTTTGGTTATTTGATTGGTTGATCTGGCCATTTGGCAGGTATGGGCTAACCGTTGGGGAATGCACCAAAGCCGTATATACTGCTCCTGGAGGATCTGCAAAATATGGGGCACTGGTAGATCCTTTTGCCTGATCGGTAAAGGAAGGGTTTATAATCGCACCGATGCGGAGATTTTTTACCGGATCAGATTCTATGTTGATGCGGAAAGTATAACGTTTGAATCCGGTTTTATCGATGATACCACCCTGATTGAAATAATTTCCAGAGATGTAATATCCTAGTTTTTCTGCACCACCGGAAAGGGATAGGTTATAAGACTGGATAGGTGAGTTTTTGAACAACACATCTTGCCAGTCGGTGTCTACACCGGTTGGATTGATAAAGTCGGTAGGCAGGTAATAACTGGTATTGGTACTTCTGGTGTACCTTACTGAATTGGGGTCGCTAGCACTTGCATTCGGGAAATCCTGCAGGTAGGCATTGTTTTTTGCTTCTATTACATATCTGCTCAGTTCTGCGGAGTTCATCAGGTCGACCTTGTTGGCCAGGGTTTGTAGACCAACATAGGAGTCGAGGTTGACTGAAATTGTACCATCTCTTTTTCCTTTTTTAGTGGTAATGATGATGACACCATTTGAGCCTCTGGAACCATAGATCGCCGCTGCGGCTGCATCTTTTAAGACTTCTACAGATTGGATATCCCCCGGACTAATTGTGCCCAGTGGATTTGCCGGTGCCGGACGGAAGGCGACTGTTCTTTTAGAAACATCACCCTGTGTAGCAGATTCTACGTTTTTAGAGATAGGGAAACCATCTACTACATAGAGTGGCTCATTTCCTGCGGAGATGGAACCTACCCCACGCACACGAATGGTGGTTGCGGCACCAGGTTCGCCACTTGGCTCTTGCACCTGAACCCCTGCGATTTGCCCTTGAATGGCATTCTCAAAACTGGTTACCGGAATATCTTTGATGTTTTTTGCGCTGATAGAAGCGATGGATCCGGTCAGGTTTCTTTTCTGTTGGGTACCATATCCTACACCTACCACTACAATTTCATCGAGTTTTTGCTGGTCTGGCATCAGGTCTACATTGATCACTGAAGAGGAGCCGATGTTGACTTCCTTGGTGATGTAACTGATGTAAGAGAAAACCAGGGTGCCTTTTTCAGGAACACGAATGGTATATTTTCCGTTGGTATTGGTGCTGGTACTGATGCTTTTTCCTTTCAGTTTGATGGAAACGCCAGGCAGTACTTCTCCATTGCTACCATCCGCCACTGTACCGCTAATGGTGATTTCTCTGTAGATTTGGGTTAGGTCATTGCTGTTTTCTGCGATGCTCGTTTCGGTACTGCCTTTTTCCTTTGGGCCGGTCTGACGGGCTTCTGTGGTGTTTTTAGACTCTTTGAAATTGATCACATAAAACTGTTCGCTGATCTTTTTATAGTTGATGTTGACTGGGGAAAGCATATTGGTTAAAGCGGTCTCGATGCTTTCATTTCTTTGCTTTTCTTTTGTTTGCACCAATACGTTTTCTGCAAGTTTGCTATCGAACATAATGGATACCTTATGGGTTCTTTCAAGGCCTTTCAATGCATCTTTGAGGGGCATTAACTGACGCATGGCCTCTGCAGGAGCAGCGTTTTCCGTCACAAAGGCGAAGGATTGCACACGACTAAATACCATCGATGCGCTGCCGATCACGAGGATCAGCAGCAAGTGTAGAATTTTTACCATGGTTTGGTTGGTTTAGTTGATAAATGTTTTTGTGTTTTAGGGGGCATTCGTAACGATAAGCGTATCTCCTTTTTTAATGAAATTGATGTTAAATGTTGCCGACAGGGCCTGAATGAGGATGTCGACGTTGGTGGTTGGAGCAGATCCGGATAGGTTCATATCCAGCATTGTTGGATTTTCTACTTCGATTTCTAATCCATAGGTATTGCGTAAGGTATTCAGTACTTCTTTCAATGGGGTCTTGTCGAACACCAATCGGTCGGTTTTCCAGGACGAATAAATAGCTGGGTCTACGATCCTTTTGGTATAGGATTTTTTGTTACTTTGGTATTCTACCAGGTCGCCAGGTTTCATTTGAACGATGCGTGTTTGCTGGTCTGGAAGTCCTTCCATATGGAAGTCTATTTTTCCTGAGTTCAATACTACGCGGGTATCATGGTTTCTGGTGCTGATGTTAAATTCTGTACCCAATACTTCTACAGAGAGCTGATCAGGCATTCTGACAAAGAACCTCTGGTGGGAGCGGGTATGTTTTACAGAGAAGTAGGCTTCTCCATCTACTTTTACTTCCCTATCGCCATCCTTAGCCCATTCTTTACGATAGCTCAGTCGACTATTTCCATTCAACATGACTACAGAACTATCCGGCAGCAGGACTCTTAGCGTTTGTCCGTATTTAGTGAGGTACTGGACTTCTGCATTTTGTCCCTTTAGAAACCATAGGCCGATGGTGGACATCAGGATCAGCATTGCTGCAGCAGCGATGATCTTTTTGTTGAACCAGGGCTTCAGTTTTCTTACCGGTATTTCTTCTGGTTCGTTGAGCATGGGTGCTAGCTTTTCCCATGCGGCATCGATTCTTTCCAGGTCATTTTTGTAGATTTTCTTAGTCATTGTGTTTGGGGGATGATTTTGTTGGTGTTATTATTCGCTAAGACGTTGGTTTATAGTTTTTGTACTGTATAATTCTTATTTTTTTGATATTTCTGTTTTGCCAGACTTTTGTTGCCCTTCGTTTCTTAACCAATACAGCAGGTAAGGGACGTTGTAGGCATGTGTCCAGCCGAATACGCGGAGGCCATTTCTGACATCCCATTCTGCATATTCCTTTTCCGGATCTTGAGGGAGGTGGCTGACTTTCAGTAAGGTTTCTGCGAGTTGTTTTTGTGTGGCATTGTCGTCGAATTTAACATTGGCAGGATCTGTTTTTAAGACTTGTGCGCGTTCCAGGGCCTTATCCAGATAGCTTTTATCTTGGGTGAATTCGTAACCGATCAGTAAGCTGTGGATCGAGGAAAGGTAAGATTCCATGAAGTAAGCGATAGGCTCATTATCTCTTACCGAACGGGCGTGTTTGAGGAGTGCTTGTTTCACTTTCTGATCACCAGTGATCTGGTAATATTTTCTTAGTCCCTGTGAGGCGTATACTTGTGAATAGCCGTACCGGTCGATCACCAGACTGTTGTTTTGCTCTGTTCCGTTTTGAAGGTCGAGCATGTGTTTAATGCGGTCTTTGAGGTCGGTAAGGTAGATTTCATCTTTTGTAGCATCGTATACTTCGGTCATGTTCCACACGGAAAGGTATAACCTGCGTCCCATTAGGTCATGGTCGCCCCAGATGCGTTTTACATAGGTGTCTGCAGTTTGACGGGCGATTTCCAGTCCACGGTGATCTCCGGTTAGGAAATAATCTGCCAGCCATCCTTGTACCCATACATGTGCGCTCAGTACTGCCGACCAGTGTTGGTCGCCATGTCTTTTGCCAATACCTAAATAGGGGGTGGTGTTGTCTGGTGCCTCTTTACTTTGCAAATAGTCTAGTACCGGGTTGGTATCGCCATGGTATACCGGTTTTTTAGGCCAGTGGATATTGTCGACATCCATGGTATGTCTGCTCATTGCTTGTGCGGTATTGTACAGTTTTGGGTCGCCAGTTCTCATGAATTGCATCCAGAGCATATAATCCTGCGCAGGTTCATTGTTTGCCCACATTTCCCATTTGTTGTTGATGTAATAATTTTTAAAATCGCCATGCTCAAACATCCCGTACCATGGTGCCCAGTTTTGGTTGAAGAGCATCCAGTCGAATTTATAGTCCATTCCTCGTTCAAATTCGGAGAAGGAAGTGTTGTGCGGAGACATGGCACCGAATACTTTGGATTGCGCATAGACTTGTGGAGCGGCATGAGCTACTGGCGGATCCAGGAAATAATTCAGTGATTTTTGAATTGCTGGAGTGCTTACATTGGCCTCGTGGAAGTAATATACTAGTTCGCTGGTTTTGGCCAGTCCTTGTGCGAAATTCCCTAAAATGCCATCATCAGGGGCATTGGTATCTCTTGCAAAGCTCATTGGCCCTGCTTGTGGCGACCATAAATAGGCGGTTGCGAGTTGCTGATCTGCGATGATGTTCAGTTCTTTGGGATATTCTTCAAAGAAGTGTTTGATGCCGATGGCAATTCCCCATTTTTTATCGCTGATGTCCATCCATCCGCTGGCTTTTGCGGTCTGGAGTTGTTCTTTTTTATCGGTGCTGAGGCTTGCGGAAAAGCCTTCAATTCTTTTGGTATCCGTTGATTCCGGTACTGGTGCTACTTTATTTGGCTTCGGACCGGTTTGGAACAAGGAGGTTTGTTGTTTACCATTTCCACTGAATTCGAATACTTTTTCTGGTTGGTTTTCCCACCATTTACCCTCTTTATAACCTACTTTATAGGCGATGTTTCCGTTTAGTTTATAGTTTAAGGCGAAGCCCGTTGCGGCAATCTGATCGTTTGGTTTGGACCAGCCTTTATCATTGCTTTCTTCTTCTGATAGGATGTCTTTACTTTGTGTGGTAATTCTGGCATGTTCTCCTTTTTTGATCTCATGTTGATCTGGGACCCCGGTATAGACAAAGGTATGGAGTACTTTTACGTAAGATTTGCCGGCATAAACATGTATTCTAAGTACAAATGGAGCGTTATTATTGTCTTTTCTGTTGTATAGATATTCTCCTTCCAGCCTGATGATGCCATGGAGTGGGCCGGAGCCTTTTTCGATGACGCTTCTGGTAATGACCGCTTTGGATTTATCTATTCCTGCCTGATCGAGCAGGTCGAGGAAGGAGCCTCTGTCTTTTGCACCTTCGGCAATGACATCTGAAGCGCTAAAGCCATTTTTATCGGTGTCTAATTGTACTGTTTCAAAGAAACCACCCTGGTCTTTCTTGATTTTAAAGTTTAATGGGCCGGTGCTGACTTCCGTATAGCTGCCCATGGGTTGTACGTTTCTGATCACGACGCGATCGCCTTTAAAGTTTTCTCTTTTGACATCGTTGCCGTATTCTAAGGTGTAGTTATCGTTGGCATCGGTAAAGAAAAATACCCAGATCCATTTGATGCTGCTGTTGGCGGGCATCCAATTGTTGACTTCTGTGATTTGTGAAGGGATTTCTTTGCCTTGTTTATTGAGCAGGCGGACATGATCCGGGGAGTATAGTGCGCCCTCAGGAATAGGGATGCCTAAGGTAATAGGGGCACCTTCTGTATGTTTTTCGACTTTTAAGGGGAGGCGTTCTGCTGCAATAGTACTCGATGTAATGAGGAGGAGCAAGGACAAGGAGAGGAAGGTTTGGCTTAGCTTTTTCATTGGAATAGGTTCTTTCCCTGTAAGACGGGGCCGGTTGACTTTTGTACTCGTTTTATTTGCAAGTATTTACTGTGGTATGGAATTCTGTGGAGGTAAAAGAAATGATTGCTTGCATTCTTGGCGGGCTGGCTGGTGGTTTACTTGCCGCTATTGTAGAATATAAGAAGTATAAAGATCGGAAGGCCTTAAAGATGAAATACCGGGAGCCAAACAAATGAGTAGCCTATTTAATACTTTATCCGTTTTGATATTAGGAATGGTATGTATTACCTGTAGTAACTTATTGAAAAAAGTAAAGAACACCCGAGCAAAGGAGGAACGATAGGTTTTTAAGGGTTAAAATATAATGCGGCGGCACCAAGGATGGCGATGTTGTTGATTTCAGAAGCCGAGATCTTGATATTTTTAATGACAGGTTGATAGGGGAAGTCCTGTAATTCTGCCCATAAAGTATCGCTAAAGAAGGGGAAGGCTTTACTCACTGATCCGCCCATTACAATCATGTCCGGATCTACGGCATAGAGTATGGTTTTTATTAGGGAGCTGAGGTGTTTTCCATATTCCTGGAAGATTTTCAATGCTGCTGGATCTCCTGCTGCGGCTTTGTTGTAAACTGCTTCACCGGAGCTTTTGTGGAAATGACTGAAGAAATTGCCACTGCAATAGAATTCATAATTGCGGTCCAGGTAAGGGATCATGCCAAATTCTCCGGCACCACAGTTGCGGCCTTCATAGAGTTTATCATCGCAGATGATTCCGGCGGCAACGCCTGTACCGAGGATTAAGCCAGTGAGGTTGCTTGTTTCCTTACCCATGCCGTAATGCCATTCTCCGGCAGCGAAGCAATTCGCATCGTTATTCATGAGGACAGGAACTTTGAAATGTTTTTCCAGTATGGCTTTTAATGGGACGGCTTTCCAGGAAGGGATATTTTGCACATCGTAAACGATACCTTCTTTAGTATCCAGAATGCCGGGAACGCCAATGCCAATGGCTTTAACTTCGGGGCTGATTACTCTGCTGATTGAATTGATGACCTGGTCGATGACTGCTTTCTCGTTGTCTTTAGATTGGATTTTTTCAGCCTCTATTTTAATAATTTCTTGTCCGCTTACTAATCCAGAGCGCACATTCGTGCCACCAAGATCTACGCCAATCAGCATTTTATTGTTCATTAGTTACGAGTTTCTTATGGGATATATTTTTCTTTTTCCTAAGGGAAATGGTTTCATTCTGTACAAGGGGTTTGGCCCAAAACCCAAGGCTCAGGATATAACCGAGCATCACAAATATAAAAATCATTCCGGTTTTTAAAGAGGTAAAATCTCCTATCCAACCGATAATCAATGGGATCACTGCTCCACCGCATATTCCGGTAATGAGTATGCCTGATAAGGCACCATGGTGCTTGTCCATCGAGTTGAGTGCCAGTGAAATGATGATCGACCACATTACTGAGGCAAAGAATCCGATCATTGGGAATGCCCATATGGCTATGGTGGCGGAACCAAATAAGGCAAAAACCAGACTGATGATTGCTGCTGCGGTAAATATGACCAGTACTTTTTTGCTGTCCATGAATTTGAGCAGTAATAAACCGAGTAGTGTGCCAATGGTGAGCATTCCCCAGAACCAGGATACTGCAGTGGCACCCCCTGTTTTCGGGTCTATCTGGTGGTAAGTATGTAGAAATTCGGACATCCAGTTGGCAACACCTTGTTCCAGGCCAACGTAACAGAATATGGCCAGGAAGTAAAGACCTACTGTTGGGTTTTTAAGGAGGGCAATATTGGTTTCCATACCGCCTACTTTTTCGTCACCTTTCAGTTCCACTTTAGGGATTTTTATACAGGCAATTACGATGACCATTAGAAGAGAAACGATGGCGAATATCCAGTATAGAGAAATCCATGGCAAGGCAGCTGGAACGATCGACTCAAAAAAGGAAATCAGCGGACTGGCATCGCCTTCCGGCTTTCCGATATTCAGGACGAGGTAGGAATATACTAAAGGGCTTAAAAAGGAAGCGAGACCAAAAAAGAATTGTGCGAGGACAGAGTTAAAGGCAAAGTGTTCTTCGCCTCCGGCGACGCGTAACAATGGGTTAATGGCGACCTGCAACATCGCCATGCCCGCACCTATCAGGAAGAGGGAACACATATAGCTGAAATAGCCTGGGGTAAATACAAAGAGCATGGCGCCGAGGAAGGAAATAAAGAAGGCCGCAGCCATTACCTTTTTCTCTCCATATTTTTCTACGAGGATGCCTGAAGGGATAGACATCACGCCATAAGCGATGAAAAAAGCAAATGGGAGCAGAGCGACAGTGGTTAGACTTAAAGAAAAACTCCGGATGATATCCGGAACCAATGGGCCGATGATATTGGTTAAAAATGAGATGACAAAGAATGTCAGTAGAATCAGTCCCAGTACGAAGTAGTTTCTTTTCATTGGTTCATCGGTTTATGAACATACAGACGGGCCCTCATTGGTTTTGTACTGTATTTTTCCGAGAAATATTTTTAAAGGGCTATCCAGACCTGGAGGCGATGTTTTTGCGGAGGATTTTGATGCCTTCATGTACGCAATTCCGGATGGCCTGGTATTTTATGGGTAGGATTTCGGCGATTTGTTTATAGGAAAGGCCATCAAAATAATGGAGCAACATGACTTGTCGCTGTCTTTTACTGAGGTGTTTTAGGGCCTGGTGTAAATGGAGGTTAAGGGCATTCTGATCCTGGTTTTGAATAATGGTCTCTTCAATGCTACTTTCTTCCTGCGGGTGGTCTAGCTCTGCCAGGTTAATCTCTCGTCTGGATTTTTTAATGGCTTCAAATAGCATCCGGATATAGGCGCGGTACAGATAACTTTTAACGGAGGCTACTTCTCCAAGATTCTCTCTGTTTTTCCAAAGTTTCAAGAACAAATCCTGTAAACAATCCTCCGCAAGCTCCGTATCAGCAGAGGTTTTTATACCGTAGCGGTAGAGCAGCATATAGTAATTGTAGTAGATCACTTTGAACGCGTCTTTATCGCCGGATTTAAAGCTTTCCCAAAGCTTCGATTCAGAAATTTTATCATGCATACCCAGATGTTTACAAGAATTGAACTAAACGAAAGAATTGTTAATGTATTAATAATTTATTGTAAGTTCCTACAACATTTTGAAAATATGTTTTTGGGTTAGCCTTTGATAACGAGTTGTTTATCGGGTGTTTTTTTGTGATTAATTGCGTTTTTAATAGTTCAAACACATAAAACAATTTGTTTTCGGGTTCGGGATTTTGCTGGAAAATAAAGGGTGTTATCAGTGGTATTGTAATAGTGATTTTACTCGGAATTTGGGTAGGAGGGACTGAAAAAACAAAAAAACAGCCCCTGGATCATTACAATTCAGGGGCTGTTTTTTATCGTTTTGAGTTTAATATAAATTCCCCATTAAAGGGTCAGTAAAACTCTCTTTTGAATGTTCTACATGGCCAGCAAACTGCTGACTATAAATTTTGTTTTTATCAGTTGTGACAGTGAAATCATACCAGCTATGGCTTGCTTTTAAGTCGATAGGAATAAAGATTTCTTCCTGACTCTTGTTTAAAACCGCATTGATTACCGGTTTTTTATAGCTGTTGTCTTTGATCGTTATTTTTATCGGATTGCCCTTCGTTAAACGCCTGATGTGTAGCATTACATTTCCATTAGGTTTGCTGCCCTCTTTTTCGGCCTGGTACCTTAAGGCGATTTCGATTTCTGGATCCTGTGCATTGCCGGTATACCTGCGATAGAAACCATTTGCACTATAAACTTTCAAATCATAAGCTTCGGTATTGAAAGCAGTTAATGGCCATTCGTAACGGATCGTATCACCTGCATCCACGGTGAAATCCCAGTTTTTATCTCCTGAATAAACGATAAATCCAGCACCTTTTGCTTTATCTCCAAAAAACGTATTCCCGGCATTGAAATCGATCTGAAATTGTTTGTTTGCGGTATCTAGTGTGGCATGCGCATACAACTCATATGGGATGGCATTTGCCGGTTTAATACCTGGTTCCTGCTGCGGTAGGTTTGGATTGTTTTTAGGATGCTTTAGGATTCCCGCAATTGCTGCTTTGTCCAGGTTTTTGAAATTGTCTGGGAGTTTGGCAAACTTAGCTTTATGAATTCCTTCTAAGAATGGCATTCTTTCTACTGTGGTTGGTAATGGGATATTTTCTCCGTTATAGGGTCTGAATACAGAGGTTAAATCACCGCATAAGCTTCTTCTCCAGGAGCTGATATTATCTTCATGGATTTTCTGACCTGTTTTGTGGGAAAGGAAATTTTCCAGGAACTGAATGGAAGAGGTATGGTCGAACGTTTGAGAGTTCACATAACCACCTCTTGACCATGGAGAAACGACCAGCATTGGGACGCGGAAACCGAGGCCTACAGAACTTTCTCTTTCGCTGTTTCCTTCTTTATAAATATATTCTGAGCTGCTGTCTAATGAGGTTGATATTTTTCCTTTGGTTGGATCTTTAGGGTCTGGCGCTACAAATGGAGGTAGGTGGTCGAAGTAGCCATCATTCTCATCGTAGGTGAGGACAAAGATGGTCTTTTTCCATACTTCCGGGTTTTTCGTTAAGATGTCTATGGCCTCTGATAAATACCAGGCACCATACCAGGGCGCTCCCGGGTGATCGGAGAAGTTGCATGGGGCCACTAACCAGGAAACGGTAGGCAGTTTGCCGGTGTCCACATCTTTACGGAATTGGTGCAATACATCACCTTTTGGGATTTTAGCAGTTCTTTCTGTGCCATTGTCGTTATAGGTATGTGTTTCCAGGCTATGGAAATCCGGATCATTTCTATTGGTTACGAAAGCCCTGCGGTGTAAATCCTGTTGCTCAGGACTTAGTTTTTCCAATGGATTAAGTTCCAGGAACTCGATTTCTTTGGTCAAAAAATCCAGTTTCTTCTGCAGTTTAGGATCTGCTTTTTCTTTCAATTTGTTTTCCAGTTCGGTTTTTGCTTTACGCAGGTAAACCAGGTGTTCCGGATGTCTTTTAACATGGTATTGTTTGAAGAACTCCATGTCGTTATCTGTGAAGTTGGCCAGCCAGCTGTCTTCTTCGTCTTCCAGACCTACACCTACACTCAGTTCATTTTGATATATTTTCCAATCTACTGCATGTTTCGATAAACGTTCCGGAAATGTACTCCATGATACGCGTTCTGAACCATCGATGAATCCATTGGAATGATGTGCGGTAGAGGATTCGTTTTGTTCTTCCCTGATTTTTCCGGTCCAGAAGAAACAACGGTTCGGACTTGTTCCGGTTAAAACAGAGCAAAAGTTATGATCGCAGACCGTAAACGCATCTGCTAAGGAATAGTAGAAAGGGATGTCTTCGCGGTTGTAGTAACCCATGGTTAAAGGCATTTCTGCATATTCTTTATTGCCGGATTTTTTTGCCTCCAGCCATCCGTCGTATTTGCCATCGTTACGGGCATCTACCTGGTTTTCCCAGGAATGGGGTAGGGCGCTCATCCAGGTTGCTTTCGTGTCTTTAATGTTTAAGCGGAAAGGGGCATAAGTTTCTCCTTTTTTATTGCTTTGCAACCATACAGGATATTGGTTAGGTAGGGTAATGGCTCTGGGATTATTAAATCCTCTTACTCCTTTTAGGGTACCGAATGCATGGTCAAATGACCTGTTTTCCTGCATTAGAAATACAACATGTTCTGCATCTAAATAGGTGCTTCCTACTGCAGGATTTATGGCCATTGCTCTTTGTATGGAGGCGGGTAACATTCCTGCCATACCTAGTGCGCCGGTTAGTAATGTGGCTTTTTTAATGAAATCTCTTCTGCTTTCCATTGGGTTCAATTGTGTTGTAATAAAAAGATTGATTAGCCGAAACTAATCAATCCTTTTAAAAATTGTCATTTATTGTTGTTTATTTTACCCACCAAACCTGCTGGTCGATTTTGTCATTTCCAGCACCGAATTGTGATTGGATGGCTTTAGAAACATTGACTGTATTGTTGTCGTATTCCGATTGCGGATAAATCCAACGGAAGGGAACATTAACGCCATCTGCTCTGTGGAAGTCCGGATAACCTGTTCTCAGGTGGTCATAGAAAGCAGTCCAGCCGGATTGGAAAAATGTTCTCAGGTATTTTTGGGTGATGATCAGTTCTGTTTTTTGTGCGGTAGTACTGGCTTGTGTAAAGTCATTTATCGGTAACGCTAAATACTCATTTGCCTTTTCTTCAGTAAAATAGTTTGCAGCTCCTTTTACATAGGTCTGATAGAATTTAAAGGAAGCTTTTATCCCGTTTTTATAATGCTGATTGGCATCACCTGCAACCCAGTTTCTAACTATGGCTTCTGCGATGATGAGTTCCTGTTCGGCAAATCCCATGAGTACTAATGGTTCATTTTCAGGTTCAGCTGGAAAGCGGTTGTGGACTTTTGATACTTTTCCTGCTGCTGCTTTGATACTGGTTTCTGCGTAAGGTACGGCAGGATCACCACCATCGTAGGCCGTAAAGTCATCGATTGCTTTTCCTGCTTCTTTCGCTAATTTTGTTGGCGCGCAATAGAAGAATAAGCGTGGGTCTTTTCTGACTTTAAGCTGGTCGATAAAAGTAGCACTCATAAACATCCCGGAACCAAATCCGCTGGAGTTAAATTCAGGATAACGGTTTCCATCCTGGTCTTTAAAGATCAGCTGGCCATCGCCATCAGCCTCTGTATTTCCCAAAATAGGCTCGTTTTGGAGAATTTGTGCGAAGCTTTCTTTTAGTTTAAGCTCCCCATCTGATTCTTTTTTGGAAAGGGTGATCAATACTTTTAAGCGGAAAGAATTGACCAGTCTGCGCCATTTAGCGGGAACGCCTTTATAGATAATATCACCTGCAATGCTGGCATTTGGGTTCATGTTTTTCAACATGGTATTGGCTTCTTCAAGTTCTTTTAGAATGCCCAGGAAGACTGCTTTCTGCGTATCATAAGCAGGAGGGGCATAGCCTTTAGGGCTTTCTCCTTGCAGGGCCTGGCTATAAGGGATATCGCCGAAAGTAAGGGTTAAATTATAGAAATAATACGCTCTGAAGAACTTGGCCAATGCCAAATAAGAAGGGTCATTTACTCTGTTGGCCTCTTCGATCATCTTGGTTACATTTCTAAGGTTGGAATAAGGTGCAAAATCGCCTCTTCCCCATTTAAAATACTGCCCCTGACTTTCCCCATCGGTTTGCACCAATATCCGGTTTGCATATAATGGACTAGTGCCACTAAAAGCGCGGAAAGCATCCCATTCTACTTTGGTAAGCAATAACTGTGGGTGAGTTTGCAAAGGTTTATTCGGATCTATATTCATGAAATCCTGGTCCTTACAGGAAGAGAATAAGAGTGCGCCAGCTAGTAGACTATATATTAATTTCTTCATCGTTGTTGTTTTTTTGGTTTAACAGTTTGTTTTAAAGTTTGACACCTAGAGAGAAGCCAATGAATCTGGTTGAAGGATCCTGAAGATCATTGTCATTACCAAAATCCGGGTCCAGTAATGGCATTTTCTTCCACATCAATGGGTTATAGCTGTATACAGATAGTTTTACTGATTTTAAGCTGCCCATTTTAACCACCTTTGCAAGGTCATATCCAACAGATACTCTTCTCAGTTTAAAGAAAGAGCGGTCAAAAACGTTGGCGAATTTTTTGTTTTCTTTCTCGGTAACTCTTGCTTCGTAAGGATAGTTTTGGCTCCAGGTTTGCCAGTTTACAGCGGTTGTATTTTGCTTATAAGTTCTGGTGTCTGACAATACTTTTCCGTTTACATCTCTTTTCAATTCACCACCGGTTACAACTACACCGTTTGGTACATATATCGCTTTTCCTGCTGCATACTCTTCGTCTCTGAATTCTACAGAACTTGGGTGTTTACCGCCCCACCACATTTTTTCAATGGTTACTGAGCGCATAATACCACCCCAGGCACCATCAATATCGATGTTGACATCAAATCCTTTGATGGTGAATTTGTTTTGAAGGCCTAAGCGCCAGCTTGGGTCGTTGTGGCCCAGGTTAACTTTAAAGTTGTCTTTTGTTGGCATCCCTGTTTTTGCATCCAGGATGACCTCGCCTGTGGCACTTTTTAACCAGGTAGTTCCGTAGAAACTATCCGCTCTATCGTTAAGGAATAGGTCGCCGTATTTATTCTGATTGTTGTAAATCTCTATTAATTTCTTTGCTGATGCGCTCCAGTTTGCAGCGATGTTCCAGCTGAAATTCTTGCTTTTGATCGCCGTAAAATTACCCATGATTTCAAGTCCTTGCGTTCTGTATTTGTTGCCATTTACTTTACGGGTTTTGAAGCCGGATGCCTCGGAAGTACTTAAATCAATAATCTGATTTTCGTCTATGACATTGTAATAGGTGAATTCTAAACCTACTCTTTTGAATATGGAACTGGATAAACCAACTTCATAAGAGGTTGATTTTTCAGGCATAATATTAGGGTTTACAATTCCTTCAGGGTAGGAAACAGATGGTATGGTACCATAAGTGACATCTTTTGAATAGGTAGAGTTTACACTGTATGGAGCTAGATCATTTGATACTTTAGCCCATGAAGTATATACTTTCAGGTAGTCCATTGCTTTTGGCAATTTGATGTAATCTGAAACCATGGTGCTTAAAGATGCAGATGGATAAAAGTAAGATCTGTTTTCTTTGCTTAGGGTAGAAGACCAGTCGTTTCTCCCGGTTACATTCAGGTAAACTGCATTGAAAATGTCGAAGTTTGCAGAAGCATAAACGCTGCGGATAGATTTTTGTTCCAGGGAGTTTTTTGCCTGTACCGGTCCTTGTGTATTGTTTAAGTTGTATACAAATGGGACGATTAAACCATCACTGGAAGCATATTCCTGTTGTATATCTCTGTTGAAGGTGGATGCACCAGCGTTTACTGTGAAGTTCAGATCTTTTGAAATTTCTTTATTATAAGAGGCCAGGAAATCCAGGTCAATATTTGTTTGTGAATTGTTCCACATCTTATAATCTCCATTTCTAGAATCGCCATAGTTCATATAAGATTTAGGGCTTTTCATGTCTTCAAAAGATTTCTTTTCACGTCCGGAAGCTCTGGCCTGAAGGCTCAATCCCGGCATCACCTGCCATCTTAATTTTGCCTGGGCATTTAGTACATTTCTATTTTGAGATTGTGTAAGTTCTTCTGAGGCGAAGTAAGGGTTGTTGTACCATGCATAGTTATAATTGGCTTGTCTGTATCCTTCCAATCCTGGAACATACATATGGTCTCTCAGGTCTTTTCCGTTTACATCATCACCCATCCAGATCAGGATGGTGTACATGTGGTTTTTAGGGCCGTAACCGTATCTCGGATAGTTTGGTGAGGATACTTTATTGTAGGATAGGCTTGCATCTAATTCCAGATCACTACTTAGTTTGAAAGAAGAGTTGAAGTTTGCACCACCAGTAGTTAAAGAAGTATTTGGCACCTGACCGCGTTGGTAGCCATAGGTTCCTGAGGCGTAAAACTTGGCTTTATCTGATTTGTAAGCCACAGAAAAATCATTGTTGGTTACGAGTCCTGGTCTAAGGAAATCTTTCAGGTTGTCGTGTCTTACCCAGTCGATAGGTACTCTTTCATATTTGGATTTATCATCGTAAATGGTTCCTTTCACATTTCCCCACCAGTCAATAGTTTCTCCGGTTTGTTTATTTCTGATAGGGCTGTTCCATTGTGCAATTTTAACGCCTGGCTGGAATTTTGGTCCCCAGATCATATCTCCATCAGAGATACCACCATCTTCACCATCCCAGAATTCATATTTTCCATTGGATCCGTTTCCGTATTCGGTTTGCGTCTTCGGAAAAACCGTATAACCGGCAGAGATCATGTTATTGGTATTGATGTTGATTTCCAGTCCGTCTTTTTCTGCGTTTTTAGTTGTAATCAGGATGGCTCCGTTTTTACCTCTTGCACCATATAATGCGGAAGCTGTTGTTCCTTTTAGGACGTTAATATTGGCGATGTTATCACCGGATACATCAAAGAAGTCGGTTTCTACCGGGATACCATCAATTACGATCAATGGATCCTTGCCTCTTAAAGAGAAAGAGGGTTTCTGAAACATACCAGTAGGATTGTTTACCGTTAATCCTGCTACCTGTCCGGATAAAGCATTACCGATATTCATGGTTTTCGATTCCGACAGGGCATCCATTTTGACTTCCTGAGTGGCATATCCCAGCTTTTTCTTTTGCTGTTTGATACCGATGGCGGTAACCACCACTTCATTCAATGTTTTTGAGTCTTCTTGTAAAATGATGTTGATTTGAGTTTTTCCATTAACCGGTACGCTTTGAGTCAGGTAACCGATGTAACTAAAAGAAAGCGTTGCATTTGAAGGTGCAGCAATGGTGTAATTCCCTTCAAAGTCGGTGGTGGCAACTTTAGTGGTACTGACCACCGCGATGCTGACGCCCGGGATGCCGATACCTTTGGTGTCTTTTACGACTCCTTTAATGATATTTTGTGCAAAGGCAACCTGATTGATTAGCAGGTATAGCACCGCAAATAATAGTAGTTTTCTTTTCATATTTGTTTGATTTTACAGCGCAAATCTAGATTTAGGCTGTAAAAGGAATATGAAACAGGCATTATGGTTCTGGTTTTCTGAAATATAATGCCTGGTGGATGGAGCCACTTTATTTAAAAGAATTCCAAGGCTGGAAAGCAGCTAAAACGGTTTTAATAGTTGTTCTAATCAAGGTTTTTAGAAAATCTGCGTTGGTTTGAAAAGAAAGCAAGTCGCAGATTTCCGTTTTTGAGGGGAAGTTGTATTAATCAGGTATTATGCCAGTGTTATTGATTGTGTGATCAGCCGTTTTTGTCAGGTTACAGTATTTGTCATTCCAATCTGTTAACACCTGAATGACCGGAAGTAAGGTAATCCCAATTTCTGTGAGTTTGTATTCCACTCTTGGAGGAGATTCTGCGTAAGCTTTCCTGTAAATGATGCCATCACGCTCCAGTTCCCGCAGTTGTATGGTGAGTGTGGTTTGTGCAATATCGTCCATCTTTCTTTTCAATTCTCCAAACCTCGACACGCAATCATCGGCGATGATTTTTATCAGTAACATTTTCCATTTACCACCCATAATTTTCAGGGCGTTTGTCACCGCACAGTTATTTGTTGAATAATCGTCTTTTTCTGGTTTTGTAACCTCCTGGTTATGAATATTGGTATTGTTTTCCATACTAAGTATCGTTTTAATAACTACTTGCAGGGATTTACAAGTAGAGACATCTTTGCGGCCTTTACAGGGCATGTTGCCTTGTTCAATTCAGCCTAAAATATGATTCAGCAAATTAATAACAGACGATCCCTATTTATCCTTTCTGCTGCTGCTTTTCTATCCGTACTGGACATTTTCATTGTAAATGTAGCACTTCCAACCATCAAAAAAGACATCAATGCTACAGAAGCCGATATACAAATGGTGATTGCGGGGTATTTGTTAGGTTATGCCGTGTTCCTGATTACCGGTGCCAGTGCAGGGGATTATTATGGTAAGAAGAAAGTGTATGTGATTTCTATGTGTTGTTTTACGCTTGCGTCTTTATTTTGTGGGATTGCGCAAACACCTATGCAGCTCAACGTTTCCCGTTCTTTGCAAGGGATGACTGCGGCATTTATGGTGCCTCAAAGTTTAGCGTATATTCAGTTGCTTTTTCCTGATCAGAAAGCAAGAGCAAAGGCTTTGGCTTTTTATGGGAGTGTTGCGGGAATCGCTTCCGTGATCGGGCAGTTCTTAGGCGGTTTTTTGCCGGACATACACTTTTCAAATGAATGGTTTAGTAATATGGATGGCTGGAGGTTGATTTTTCTAATCAATATTCCATTGGGAATTGCTGCTACTTATACGGCTTTCCTTTATTTAAAGGAACATAAGGTGGCACGTACTGGGCGCTTTGATGTCGCAGGTGTGATATTGGGAAGTCTGGCACTTTTATTTTTGATCTATCCGCTGATCAGGGGAAGAGAACTTGGCTGGCCTTTTTGGAGTCTTGGAATGCTGGGTAGTTCTTTTCTGCTGTTGTATGGTTTTGTGAGACATCAACAGGGGAAAATGAAAAGAGGAGGGAGTGCCTTGATTAATATTCAGTTATTTCGCATTAAGGATTTTAAGATTGGGCTGTTTATCGCGCTATTTTATTTCATTGCACAGGATTCTTACTTTTTAATTACGGGATTGTTATTGCAGGATGGTTTACATATTAGTTCCTCGGAAACGGGTTTGCTATTTGTTTTTCAAGGTTTAGGTTATGTATTCGGCTCTGTATATTCTGTTTCCTTGATCAATAAGTACGGAAAAAAAGTAATTTTAATGGCGGTGTTATTGATGATGGTTGCGCTGGTTTTTCATGTTGTTCTTTTTAGTACTGCTTCTTTAGATTGGTATTTCTCTTATCCCTTATTACTGATTTATGGCATTGGTTGCGGATCCGTATTGCCTTCCATCATGTCGCTGGCCTTGCAACGTATTCCAGGGAATCTGGCGGGATCTGCCTCAGGTTTATATTCCACCATTCAACAAACTGCAATTGCCCTGGGAATTGGTTTAACCGGTGGTGTTTTCTTTTCGCTGCTGGACGCGAAAAGTAATAAAGCCGCTTTTGTAAATGCTTATATGGGCGCAACAGGCTTTAATCTTTTAGCATTATTGTGTGTGTTGTATTTTCTTTATAAACTTCCGGAGCAGGAAAAGCATAGCGGTGGTGTTGAATAAGGAGAATGTTTTGCCGGATAGTTTTATTGTCGAAGGGGAACTAGTATATTTAAGCTATAATTTATTCTATGAAAGCTCCCGTTTTACTCGGCATGATTGCGCTGTCTGCCCTCTCAATTTCTTCATTTGCGCAGGAAAAATTTAACAATAAACCCTTGCTGCATGCAAATAATGAGGCTGCAGATATATTGATCGGAGAAGATTGGTATTCCAATCGCTGGCGGATATCTCCCCAGATTGAACGTGACAGTATGAAGCTGAAATTATATGGTAAAATGGAAACATTTGGTTTTAGGACAGATAAAGATAGTTTGCGCTTCAAGATTAAGGTTGGGGAAACGAAGTCGTTTTATGTGAAACTTGGCGATGCTGCACCTGCTTTTACGCTGATTTCTGCAGAGCCCTATGTTTGGGATCCTATCGTTTATGATAAGACCGCGGGACGGGCAGATCTTAAGTTTTATTTTCCGGGAAAAGATGATGCTTATTCAGCGTCTTTGAGAAAGCAGTATCCGCTGGATGCGCAGCTCTTAAAAGATAAATCTGATACTGAAAAAGCGCTTTCGATCATGAACTGGACGCACCATCAATGGAAACATGATGGGAATAATGCACCAAAAGGTAGTGATGGGATTTCAATTTTAAATGAGGTAAAAGCAGGAGGGAGATTTCCTTGTTTTGCTTATGCGATAGTATTGAGGGATCAATTGATCGCCTATGGTATTCCTGCACGTGTGCTCTATTTGAAGACCAAAGATGCAGAATTTAGAAAGGGTTCTCCGGGACATGTAGCCACAGAAGTTTATTTGAAGGACCTTAAGAAATGGGTGTTTCTTGATGGACAGTTCAATGTAATGCCGATGTTGAATGGAAAACCATTGAATGCGGTGGAGTTTCAGGATGCGTTGACTAAGCATTACGATAAGGTGGTATTGGCCAGTAGGGATCAGGTATCCAAGAGGTATTATACAGAGTTTGTATATGATTATCTATATTATTTTGATACTGCGGTCGACAATAGGTTAGCACCTGCTGCTGGATTGGCTAAGGTGGATGGCATGAGGTCGGTGATGTTGGTGCCGGTAGGGGCAGCAGATTTAAAGAAAATTAGTTTCTGGAATTCTACCGTAGATTATTGTGTGTACACGAGGTCATTAAATGATTTTTACCCGGTATTGAATTAAAAAATAAGTGTAAAGACCATTCCAGCAAATATTACTGTCATAAAAAGCAGGTATTCACCCGATCTAATTTGTCGAGTGAATACCTGCTTTTTTAATTAGGTTCTTGTTGTATTCTTCTCATCGGATCTAAGATGATTACGGGTTTACGGTTTCCCGTAAGAAATGAAATTAGAGATGGCCTAAATTTGAAGCGTTGATCATAAAAATAGATCCCCTCGTGGCTAAGAGAAGAAGTAAGAAAAATAGAATAGGTTTTAACCGGGTATTGATTTCATTAGGAATACTATTTACTGCAATACTTTTTATCATAAGAGTGATTTTCGGTACCGTAAGCTGGTTCGAAGTTTTTGCTCCGGTAATCATTGCATTTTTTATTGTTTTTCTATTGACCGCCTTAAAATCAGCACTTCGAAAAGTTTAATTATCCCCCCTAGTTTAATTAAGAATGGAATAGCCTTTAAATCTTTGATTTAAGGGCTTTCTTTTGAAATAGGGTATGGTAGGTTATCCTGTTGGAATGGCTGGAAATGAAACTGGGGAGTAAAAAGAAAAGGGAAACCGTCATAAGACTATTTCCCTTTATCTAAATTAACGCTCTCATATATAAAGACGCTTAAACAGAGTTTATATTGTGCAGCATTAAAATTAAAGCCTTTATTGCATAAAGGCAATCGCATCAACTTCTACCAGCATATCGTCCAGCGCTAACCTTGGAACAGGGATTAAGGTGCTGGCTGGGAATTTATTATTCTTCCATACTTTGTGCATTTCTTCTGTCCATATTGCAAGCTTTTCCTCATTATGGTCTACGATTAAGATGGTAATCTTCATTACATCATCAGGTTTCAAATGATAAGCTTTAAGTACCGTTTCCAGATTAGATAATGCGAACTGAACCTGAGTTCTGAAATCTTTTGAAAGGCTATGCTTTAAATCTTGTCCACCGCTTTGCCCGGAGATAAAAACATACCTTCCATTTTCTGGAGCGCTGGTAGAATGTGAAAAGGCAAATGGAGTAGGATCGAAAAGTGTTTCTGGGTTTTTATGAATGATATTGGTCATGTTGTTTTGGGCTTTTGTTTGATCCTTTTCAGCTTGCTGACAACCTGCAAAGGAGAGGATGAAAATTGAGGATAGTAAGATACACTTTGATCGTGTTGAAATTCCTTTAGCGTTAATCATGGTGTATAAAGAATTGATTCAATTGGAATAGTTGAGTAATTGCCGCTTTAGACCAATACGCTGCATCATGTCCCCCAGGGCGTTCTTCATAAATATGAGGGATGTTTAAACCAATCAATTGCTCATGTAATTTCCTGTTTTGTCCAATTAATGGGTCTTCGGTTCCACAGCTAATCAGGATTTTCTGACTGGAGTTCTTTAGCTTTTCTATTTGAGACATCACGGTGTAATTCTTCCAGTTTTCAGGGTCAGATCCTAATGTTTTTGGTACGCCATATTCGTTTCCGAAAGGACGGAAGTCCATGACTCCACACAAACTAGCGATTGCGGTAAAGGTATTCTGGTGTCTGGCGCCAATGTATAATGCACCGTGTCCACCCATGCTCCAACCCATTATTGCTGTTTTTGATTGATCTGAGCTGTAATGGCCTTGAACATATGCTACGAGTTCTTTAGCAACAAATGTTTCATACTTCGAGTTTTGAATTTCACTGTCCAGGTACCAGCTGTCATAGTTTCCATCAGGTAACACGAACATCATTTTCATTTCTTTGCTCAATGCTTGCAAAGCTGGAATGTCCTGCGTTAATGTTCTCTTTGGGTAACCACTGAATCCATGTAAGATGTAAACTGTTGGTGTTTTCTTTCCTGAGGTGGATGTAGGGCGAATCACCAATGTTTTGACTTCCTTTTTCATAGACGCACTGTAGATATTTAGGCTGTCAACTTTCTGGGAAAAGGCATGGAAGCCGATACACAAGGTAGATAAGGTGATTAATAATATTCTCATGATATGCATGTTTTAATTAGTTAGGCAAAGGTAGAGCCAGTGACTTTTCAAAACATGTACATATGTTGAGAACTCCAAAGTATGGTTAAAAAATAATAATGAAGTTTATTGTGTTGGGCTATCGCTGGGACTGCAATCTGAAGATCTGTTTTGCCACGTAAATGCAGTTTTTAATATCCTTAGCGATAGTTTAACTGTTTACGGTTTTCCGTAAAAAAAGGTAAGATGTTGTGTATACTTTTGAGTAGTTAATAAAGTAGTATTTACTACTTGTTCATCAAAATAAATATAATAAATCTAAAATAATGGCTTGGAGTTTCCGTAAACGAATAAAAATCATTCCAGGAGTTCATCTGAACTTAAGTAAAAGTGGCATTTCAACCTCCATTGGAGTTAAAGGTGCAAGTATGACTTTTGGCAAATCAGGAACATATTTAAATACCAGTGTACCTGGATTAGGTATTTATAACAGACAGAAACTTTCTGGCACAAATACAGATCCTCAGCCTCAGGCAAATAATCAATATCAGGCGACTAGACATTCAGATAATATTTTTAGTGCAGATATTCATGAAATAACCAGTCAGAATATGCAGGGCCTAAAAGAAGCAATTATTTTGGCTTCTCAACAAAGAAAAGATCTAGCGAATGACCTATTGAAGGTTCAAGCAAGTTTAGGAGTGTCAAGATTGAAATTTGTTTTGAGTTATGTATTACTTTATGGGCTGATAAACAAGACGGTTTCTGGGGATTTAAAAACAGATATCGTAGCTCAAAAAGAAGCAATTGAGCAGATAAAAGAAGAAATTGACAATTGTTATGTAAATCTAGATATTGATCTCGAACCGGAGATTAAACAAGAGTATGATAGGCTGTTTAGTGCATTTAAAAAATTAATCACCTGTCATCGAATTTGGGATGTGACAAGTGCCCATTATCAAGATAGAGTGGTAGCCCGCTCATCAGCAAGTACCATAGTGAAAAAACAAGATGTAAAATTCGCATTAAAATCAATAGATGACATGAAGTCAAATTTTGAAGCTCTTTATTTTCAAAATGCAAATGGTGCGGATTTTTATTTCTATCCAAGCTTTATTGTCATGTATTCGAGTAAAGAGAATTTTGCAATTATCGGCCTTGATGAGATAGATTTTGAGCAAAGCTATGTACGGTTTACAGAAACAGGATCTGTTCCCAGAGATTCAAAAATAATTGAGAAGACCTGGGCTAAGGTTAATAAAAATGGCAGTCCGGATAAAAGGTTCAAAGGCAATTACCAAATTCCAATAGTGCGGTATGGTGATATCAGGTTAAGAACAAAAACTGGAGTAAATGAAGAGTATGAATTTAGCAATTATGAGTTTACTCAAGAATTTGGGACTGCCTTTAAGGCTTATCAAACTTCAATCAGGCAAATGAATAAATTTGATAAAGATGTTGCAGTTGTTCGTTAGGGATTCTGTAAAAAAATCAAGGCTGTTTATATACTTTATAAATGCACAAGAAGTTAGCAGTCCAAGCCAATGATAAGAACAATAGACCTAATTGTCAACGGGAATTAAATGGAAACGTACACAGGGTTATTTTTAACACATTTAGTATCACAAATTAACTTCTTTAAATAATGGAAAAGATTTCGATTAGCAATATTATTGAATACAGAAGAAAAACGTCTAATTCGCAAATTACATTTATAAATAATTTGAATAAGACAAAACGAAAAGGGTAGTACTGAAGGTGGAGGTAATTATTGGATACATTCCTTAATTGAAATAGATTTTTATAAAGAACTATAAGTTTCATCTATTAGCTAATGCCTTCTTTTCCAAAAATCAGCGTCTTTCCAACGCATTTCCTGGCGGTAATATGTTTTTTTATGATGCATATAATGCGCCCATATTTGATCGAGCTGCTGGGTATAACTAATTTGGATATCTTTTAACTTTTGAGGGGCTAGGCTCCCCGTTGAATCCCTCTCCATTATCAATTCTGTGAGCTGGACAGCAGCAGCCATCGCATTAAACATCCCTTGTGACGATAAGGGGTCAAAGCTCATTGCGGCATCGCCAAGGGCTACCCATTGTTGCCCCGCAATCTGGTTGAGGCGTGTTGAATTGGCCGATACGATTTGATGAAAGTTGGTTGCAGCACAATTTCTTTGAATAAGCCTTGCCATTTGCTGATTACTTTGTGCCAATTGGATAAACTGATCCACATTTTTCAAGGTGTTTCGGCTGATCAGGTCAGGGTCTGTTTGTAAAGCAAGTACCCTTCTGTTATGAGGTAAAGGTGCGCTATACCACCATCCGAATTCGCTTGCCGAAATGGTACTCATTTTATTGGCTTCCTGATTGGGCAGGGTAAGCCAACAGCTAATTAATTTGTCGTATTGCTCACGCCCAACACCTATTTTCCTCGCGAACTGCGACTGTCGGCCAGTTGCATCGATCACAAATTTTGCTTTGAAGCGGTAAAGGAGATTATTGGAGACTTTATCATTTGCTGTGGCACTGAGCTGCCAACGGTGGTTTTCAAAATGAGCACTTTGTAATTTGGCAGGCCAAAAGCAATTTACACCCCTTTGTAAAGCGGTTTCCCGTAAATAGATTTCAAATGCCTGTCGGTCCAAATGCCAGCCAAATCCATCGGGATTTCGCAAATGATCTACGACATATGCCTGTTCAGTACCCCAATAGGATTGTGTGCCGATATGTTTTAGATGTAGGCTTTGTTCGCTGTCTAAGCGTGTTTTTTCTAATCCTTCCAACAGGTCCAGTTGCTTTAAAATCCGTCTGGCTGCCGGCGCGAGGCATTCGCCAATCCGTTCCGGAGGACTGTCTGTTTGATCAACCAACACCACATTATACGATTTGGCAAGAGCGATGGCGGCGGTACAACCCGCCAGCCCTCCGCCTATAATCGCAATATCGACTTCTTTATTTATTTCCGATTCCATTAAAATAGGTAATGCCTGTTAATTTTATTTAGGGATGAATCGGGAGAAGCGTGTAGATTTCTCCGTCACGCCAGTATTTCCACTGGTACCTGTCTCATGTTTCAACGTCAATGGTCTCGCTGCTTTAGGGGCTTTAGAAGACAATAAAGTCAGTAATTTTTGAACACTCGGACTTGAGCTGAAATCATCATTCAGTTCCTGTTTAACAATTTCGAGCAGGTTAGTTTTTGCACTTTCTGTTAGCAATTGCTCCGTTAATAACTGTTTATGTGATAAGTTTTGAAGAGTAGTAGTCAAAAGACTCGGAGCTCCTTTTATCGCTTTTTTGCGGTTTAAAATACCTTCCAGTTCTTTGACAGCTTCCGCCAATAATGCAGCTTCCTGGGCGGCATTTGGGGTAATTCCGACTTGCATTTTCGGAGGGAAATTGGGGTCATTAGGTACGCCGGGACGTGCCTGAACCACAGCCAGTTTATCAAAGTATTTTACCATGCTGTTAATCTGGTTGGTGTAGTTAGGATCTTCGCCATCCAGAGGCAAATCATCCAGCCAATCTTTACGGTAAGAAAAGGCTTGTTTTCGTGTTTCTTCCGACAAGTTTGGATCTATAGATTCTTTGTACTGTTCTTCGCCTAAAATATTATTAGGAACCCTGGCAGGCCAGAAGGTTGGTAAGTACGGATCGTAGGCTGATGTATAGCCATCTCTGCAACTCGCCGTATCGGTTTGCCATGGGATAGCCATCCATCGGGTGATACCTCCGGCTACTTGACCGCCTAGTAATGGTCCTTTTGCCAAAGTAAATACATCACTGTTCATCACAGGGCCATAGTATGATGAGTTTACTGGAGGTGTTTTTGGTGCATGTTTAAGTCGGAATGCCGACATATACATACCGGCTGTTCGCATTGGCCAGGTCATTTCACAACCCGGATGGAAGGCATCTGCCAAACAAAACTCCATCGCTGCTCTGGTCAGCATATCTGGTTGTTCCTCAGTCGGTAAATCATCAATTGTTTTTGGTGCTGGTATATGCGGACAACCGGTCATGTCTACATAATCCGCATCAAAATCTCCTTTTACCCATTGGTCAATAAAAGACAATTGTAATTGAGAAAGTGTGGAATGTTGACGTACGGAGCCTAAACTAGGGATACTGATGGCGTCACCATACATCCATGGCCATAATTGAGGTGCCTCGGCACCAGATACTTCATAGCGACGGAAATTATTAGAAATCGTACGGCGCATTTCCAGATTTGCAGAGGAAGGATCATTCAACCTTACCATCCATTTAGAGGTGGTATAATCAAACTGCCCACCCCATCCGAAGGCTGCTCCGAAACCTGCGTTCACCCATTGCAGATTAGTCATCCGTTGGAAAATAGGTAGGATGTCTTGCGTAAATGAAGGTCTTTTTGGTCGGGCCAGCATACCTGAATCAACGGCTACATCTCTCATTAAATCCCACATGGTACGAACCGATTTTTGTAGAGGAGCATAATCCGGAGGACCGCAAATTACCCATGCCGGGGCAACTTTAAGTTTAACGCCCTTGTACTCCACATCAGCAGTGACCGGGCCATCAGAAATATCGTCATACCATCCTTCATTGTTCGCGAATGTAATGGCAATATCTCCGTTTAAGTTCTTAGCGACACCATGGCCTCCCAGCATGATTAATCTTCCTTTTTCATCGGTATGCATTTCACCAAGATAAACGGTCTCGCCCTGGAACTTCCCGATAAAAGGATGGCCATTGTCTACATTAGGGGTATTCACTGTTTGGTGACCACCGTCTATGATCAGCGAGTTCCGGTCTGCCACATTAATATTTCGTAACATGGACGCTGGTGCGCCTACAGCATCCGGAATATCCAGCGCCATTTGAAATTGATACCAGGATGATTTTTGATTTGCTAAATGCGCATGCCAAACGATATTGGCGTTTTCGGAAGTCAGTTCTTTAATTGCTTTTCCGGCGGCATTAAATCCGTAAATTCTGAATTGAGCAGCCTGACGTTTTAATGCTCCGGTTTTATCACGGTAGGCATAGTCGTCGGTTAATGCTACTGGTTCCGAAACCAGTGGGCCGATAAAATATTCATCCTCACTATTCCCTACACGCATCACTCCGATAGGAGGGTAGATGCCGGCAGTAACAATACAGTCGCTGTCTTCATCTGTATCTCCTTTAAATTCAGGATTTACCTGAAGAGGTTCTTCTAATTGTTGACCATTGGCCTGATGACGTGCCTCGGCACTTGCCTCATACACGACTTTCCGGGCATCGGCAATAGATCCCAATGGTTCGTGTTGTGCTAAAGTTCTCCAGATATTAAAGGCAAGGATGCTTCCAAATTCTGATTGACCAATTGCCTGAATATCCTGCTGCGGGAATTCTAATTCCGCAATGCAGATGTAAGGGCTTTCTTCAGTACTCCAAACCACCTGAGCATCATCAATCGGCATGGTGGCGTCGTTGGTACGAAGCTGTATTTCAAAACGGAATTTTGCTGCCTTATTGCGCAGGCGTTGTTGTAAATCAAGGGCCAGATAGTTTTTATCATTAAAAACAGCACCATGATCGGTTTCATCCGGTACTAAACGGTATTTAACAATATTATTGTCGCCCAATCTAAAAGGAAGTATTGCCCAATAACCAGCGCTCAGGCAACTCGCTTCTACTTTTGTCATCGCTGCAAGAATATGCGCGAGTTCCGGGTGTTTATTAATGTAAGAGTCGTAGTCTTTGTCTATAACACCAGCAGTAGTGAAACTACACATCTGCTGTGCATCACGTGCAAAAAAGCGGTCTATGTTTTGAAAGATGAAATCTGCATTGGTGCTATCGCCTAATAATTTCGGGCCTTCTACACCAAAGAGTTTCAGTCCAAGACCTAAGGTGGTGTGCAAATCTGCTGAGCGAGGGTCGGTGTCGCTTGAAAATCGTACCGCACATTCGTAGCTGTCGCCAGCGAAAATCCCAACTTTGAACTCGGGTTTTATGTCTTTTTTTATACGAAAGGTTCCATAGGCTATCCCATGTTGTTTTCTAAATACGGCACGCTCAGCAGGCATTTGTCCTTTTTCGATCCGGGTCTTTTGTCCCATTTCCACGAACATCTCTTTGAGGCGTTCTGTGACCACCTCTGTAGTTCCATTGCTATCCCAGCAGACTACATTATTTGCGGTAGCTTCGCCTTTTACTACGGCCGAAGATTCAGGCTGCAATGCTGCATCTGACTTGTTTTTTGATTTTTCAGTCATGGTATTATTTTCGTTTAGTTTAAGAAATGATTCAAGGGTTATTACAAAATTTGTTTATTGCATTAACTCTACTTACGAAAAAGATGACTGATTATTTGAGTTTGAACTAAAGTGAGAACATCATTTAAATGATTCATAATGGAGAGGTTAATTTATAGCAATAGGGTTTGATAGACTAAAGCTATAAAAAATAGCTTAGTTATTTTATAGTATACAAAAGTTTGTTGTCAGGATCTAAAGTGTAACTGTCAATTTCGCCTTCTGCTATTTTTACCAATTGCTCTTTGCTGTTGATGTTTAGTACTTTGTTTAAATAAGTCCCATCCTTTAATTTTAGCTTAATCTCCAAAGGAAACAAGAAGACATCTCCTTGCTGACTGATTTTAAGATGATTTGCTGATTGCTGAATGTTCAACATCGGTATTGTCTTGCTTTTAAGCCAAGAGAGGAGAAAAGGTTCCATACCAGCACCGGCAATCCGGCTACATTGATTGATGAATGATTGAATAGATTGATCGCCAGATTTAATGAAGTTTCTCATGGCAATGGATAGATTTTTTTTACCCATTTGATGTTCCAGCATATAGAATAACCAGGCTCCTTTACTGTAAGAAACACCACTATTGCTATAATCTTCCCAGAGGGATGCGTTGCCATCATATTCTCCGCGGATATAATTCTGTTTTTGAGATTTAAAGAATTTGGCAAGGATAGTATCCCCATAAACTGATGATAAAAGCAATGATTCTGTATAGGTTGCCCAGCCTTCCATTAAGAAATTTGTAGCAGGTCCTGTTGGGCTTGTCCAGCCATGAGCAATCTCATGTCCAAAATATGCTCTGGGTTGAGGTTTGTCAGTAATTAAAATACTTCCTTTTTCTCCAGCAATAATAATATTATTGCTTCTGTTCAACCAGCCATTTCCGCCTGTCCTGTCTTGAACTATGCCCATATAAGTACTTAAAGGTTTTCCAAAATGTTTTTCAAGGGTATCATAACTTTTAGCGAATTCTGCATAAAGCGCTTCTTTTTTTGGAAGAAAATCTTTTGTAGCATAAACCACCAGCTCAGTCTGACCTTTCTTAAAAGTACTTACCTCCCAATCCTTATCGTAGTAAATGGATAATCCGAAAGTTGGCTGTTCAGATGTAGCTTTAATGATCCTTAAATCGCCAACAATTGATTCTTTTTGAGCTAAGCTTGTGGCCAGGTGATAAGCCTTAGGAATGGTACAATGTAAGCTGAAAGTGGCTCTGTCATTCGGACTTGAAAAACTGAAGAATGGATGCCAGAAATATTGGTTGCGTAGGTGCCCATAGGTCTCCGAAAAGTATGCGGAATTTGTGTTTTTATCATCTTTTTCGACCTCTATAGTATAATCAATAATGAGCTTTTGATTTTTCTTTTGCTTAGCATTTACCCACAATAAACCGCCGCTAAAGCTGAAATCTGTTTTAGCACCATTCAGGAATAGTTTTTCTAGTTTAGCGCGGTGGTTTAGTTTGGTTGCAAATCCAAAAACATCGTTAACATCAATGCTGATGGTATCTCGAACATGTACGCTTTTTCCAGGTAGCACATCTAATCTTAACTGGTGATTTTTTATTTGATTTGTCCTGTCAATATCAATTCGGTTTTTTAGTTTCCAGGAACCCGCTACCCGTTCAAATTTATAAATGCCTGTATAGTTACTGGAATAATTGGTTTCATCGCCAGAATTGCCGTATAAAAGAATTCCAGTAAGAAAAACATAGGCGCTATCTTTATTTACACTAATGATGCTGGATTTTCCTGGTACCTTTTTCAGTTTTTCCTCCACAACTGATTTATAAAATTCCTGAAGATCTTGAAGAGAAACAAGGCTGTTGAAATATTGAATGTCGTTTTTTTGGAAAGCGGAGTCTATGAGGGCAATGCTTTGTTTTAAACTGTTTAATCCTGTTTTCTGTTGGGCGAAACCAGTACTCAATGTGGTTAGAAATATTACCAGAAAGAGCGAATAGCATCTCATTAATAAGCTTTTTGTCATTAGTGTGTTGGTTATGGAATTATGGTGGTTATGTAAAAGACAAAAGGATTATAGAAATGTTGCATGGCCGACTCATCAGCCATACCATTACCTGTGTTTATTCTCAATTTTTGATAAAAACCGCTGATTTGTAATAATAATTTGCCGAAATCAACGTTTCCTGCAGTTTTTTATTTGGATGAATAGAAAATAGTATGAAAAATGTTACATTAGAGGAGGGGGATAGATGAACATGTTATTGTATAGTAAGCATTCAGATTCTGAACTGGTCGCTTTATTGCGTTCGGGCAATAGGGCCGCCTATACGGAAATTTACAAACGATATACAGCTGTGTTATATAGCCATGCTTATGCAAAACTTCAGGATCGGGAGGAAGCTAGAGATGCGATTCAGGAATTGTTTACCGTGTTATGGGTCAAAAGAGAAGAAATGGCAATTGAAACTAATTTGCCGGGATATCTCTATTGTGCGGTTAGAAATAGAGTTTTAAATGCCATATCACATAGGAAGGTGGAATCTACTTACTTTTCTCAAATCCAGGTCAACATTAACGAATATGAATCTGTAACCGATTATCGCGTTCGCGAAAAAGAACTTAGCCTACTCATTGAAAAGGAGATTGCCTGTTTGCCGGAAAAAATGCGGGAAGTATTTGAACTTAGCCGCAAGAATAACCTATCCCGCAAGGAAATTGCTAACCAGCTTAACCTATCTGAAAAAACAGTAAAGAATCAAATTAATAATGCACTAAAAGTGTTGCGGGTAAAAATGAATGATTTTTTTTTAGTTTTCATCTAGGCCCCCCGGGCGAGTTAAATGTCTTGTTTTTAATTAAGCGTTAATCCGACCTATATGCAAAGTGGTAAATTAAAAGAATTATTAAGCAGGTATCTCTCCAATGACTGTACAGCAGAAGAAAAAGCTTTTGTGGAAACCTGGTATAATAAACATGAGCCACTGAACCCAGTTAGATTGTCGGAGGCCGAAATGGAGGCCGATGTAGATGCAATCCAGGAAGTATTGGGGCGTGTAGGAGGGCCGCCGCAGCGTATCATTCTTTGGACTCGGATTTCCGCTGCAGCCTTAGTCATATTGAGTTTATCAGCCTTGCTATATTTCTACTATCCGGGAAAGAAAAGTCCGAATTATGCGGAACATAGAGAAACAGATATAAAGGCCGGTGGAGATAAGGCAATGTTGACGCTTGCTGACGGTTCGAAAATTAGTTTAACGGATATTAAGAGCGGTGAGATTGCCGTCCAATCCGGATTAAAAATTTCTAAATCTTCGGATGGACAAATTGTATACAGCTCCCTTCCAAAATCGAAAACAAATCAGGGGCAAAAGGCTCCGGAATACAATACTATAGAAACACCAAGAGGTGGAAAATTCCAAATTATACTACCTGATGGTAGCCTGGTGTGGTTAGATGCCGCATCTTCCTTAAAATATCCCGTAGTATTTGCTGGTAAGGAGCGTAAGGTCGAATTAACCGGACAGGCGTACTTTGAGGTTGCAAAAAGTAAAGGCCAATCTTTTAAAGTAATTAGCGCTCATCAGGAAGTTGAGGTATTGGGTACACATTTTAATGTGAATGCCTATGCCAATCAGCCTTCAGTAATCACCACACTATTAGAAGGAAGTGTAAATGTTAATTTGAAAAACACAAAAGACGGCAAACGTTTAAAACCTGGAGAACAGGCTGCATTAACCGGGCAGCTTTTTCAGGTCGAAGAAGTCGATGTGGAGCAGGCTGTGGCCTGGAAGAATGGTTATTTTGCATTTGAGAGAGATGATGTGCGTACGGTGCTTAATAAATTGGAACGCTGGTATGATGTAGATATCAGCTCCGAAGGAACATTTGATGACATCAGAATAGGGGGAAAGATCTCCCGCAGTAAAAGCCTTTCAGAAGTACTCAGGGTACTTCAATTGACCAGGAAAATTAAATTTAAGACAGAAGGAAGGAGGATTATAGCTATGCCTTAACTCTACTTTGAATGGTTCGTAAAAGAACCAGGAGCGTTGACGCGCCCCCGGTGTCTGATTTATGGTCCATTGTCTGAATTATACAATTTATCAACCTAACGCGATAAAGAGGAAGCCTAGCAGTTACACTCTCTATCATGAACCCAAACTTACCAAATGTATGAAATTGTACGACTTTAACTCGTATAGGGATTCCTATATGAAAAATAAAATTCTTCTAACCATGAAACTTTCTCTAGCTTTTGTGCTATTGTTCATGTTTCAGCTGAATGCTTCTACTCTGGCACAAAAAAAAGTAACCTTGTCGGAGAAAAATGTCACCTTAGAAAAGGTGCTGAAAGCAATCACCAAACAAACAGGCTACGACCTGGTGTTTATCGCAACAGATATATCTACTGCAAAACCTGTGACTATTAATGTGCGTAATGCAGGCATGGAAGATGCCCTGAATTTGTGTTTTCTGAACCAGCCCTTCGAATATTCTCTGGATACGAAAACCCTAGTGGTACAGGAAAAAGCGAAAACTAAACCACAAAGTAAAAACCAACTGATCATTGCTGAGCCAATTTCTGGAAAAGTAATTGACGAAACCGGACAACCATTGCCTGGAGCTTCCGTTAAGGAAATCGGGACCAGCAATACCGTTCAAACTAATAATAAGGGAGAGTTTAAACTCAATGTAGCCGGACCGGAATCTTCCATCTCGGTAACCTTTGTAGGTTATGTTAGCAAAACCTTAAAAGTAGGTACACAGAAAGTGTTCAGCATTAGATTGGAGCCTAATCCAAATATGTTGAAAGATGCGGTGGTGATCGGTTACCAAACCGTTTCCCGCCGGACTTCCACTGCTGCCGTATCTACGGTAACCGCTAAAGATATTGAGAATCTGCCTTCGCCTAGTTTTGACCAGCTGCTGCAAGGAAAAGTTGCCGGAGTAAATATCCAAAACTATTCAGGTGAGCCGGGTTCCAGACCTACCTTTACCGTACGTGGAAATACCGCAATGAGCAGAACCGTAAATTCGGTGAATGCGCTAAGCAGTCCTCTTTTTATCATCGATGGCGTTCCTGTTTCTTATGATGACATCTCTAGCTTTTCTGATGTGACACAAACCAACTTTATCGCAGGTATCAATCCTAATGATATCGAAAGTATTGATGTGTTAAAAGATGCAGCTTCTGCTTCTATCTACGGATCAAGAGGGGCAAATGGGGTAGTAGTTGTGAAAACGAAAAGAGGTAAAATCGGAGAGAAACCGAAAATTAATGCCAATTTCTATACTGGCCTTTCCATGCGTGCGAATTCTGAGGTTTACTATGTAGGTGCAGAAGAACGCAGGTATAAAATGAACTACCTGAACTCTCTGGGCAATTACGAACAATTATCAACGCTTCCTTTGCTGTTAACGGATAGTTTAAATCCTGCCTTCAATAATAAAACTGATTGGCAAGGTTTATTCTTTCAAACGGCAAAGATTTATAATGCTGATGCTTCTGTTTATGGAGGAAGTGAAAATGTAAGCTACCGTTTAAGTGGTAACTATTATAATGAAGAAGGAATTGTAAAGTCAACAGGCTTTAAACGTTATAACCTGGCCGCGAGTATGGGCTATAAGATGACGCCAAAATTGAATGTTGATCTTTCCTTTAGGGTATCAAGAACAGACAGGTCAAGAGGTAGGGGCGTAATTCCTAATCCGGATGCCGATTATAGCAACCCTTTGCCCATCAACAGTGGTGCTTTCCCATCTTCTTTATTCCAGTTGAGCCATGCCGATAGTCTTAATTTTGTAGGTCAGTATGACCTGGCAAAAGATAAAAACATCAATGATGACATTGCAACCAGCATTTCCGTAAATTATGAATTTACACCTAATTTAAAGTTTGTTAGTCAGGGCTCTTTATTGCTTTCCAGTTCTACACGTGATCTTTTCAGACCAAGTGCTCTGGATGCCGATGATACTTTCTATAGCTATTCGATGAATTCTAAATTTCAGAATTTTAACATCGACAATACCTTAAATTATAACCTGAACTTACTGGACAACCATCATTTAAACTTCCTGGTTGGTAACACCATTAATTACATCAATGTAGGTTACACTGGTGTTGGCGGATTCGGTACAGGAAACAACTCCATATCCACTGTTAATGCCATTAAACCTGGTGACTTTGATAAGAACTATACGCGTTCCAGCAATAAACAAGCAGGTTTATTGTCATTCTTTGGACGTGTGAATTATGATTATAAATCCAGATATCTATTCTCTGCTTCGCTGAGAACAGATGCTTCTTCTCGCTTTGGTAAAAACAACCGTTGGGCATATTTCCCGGCAGTTTCTGCGGGCTGGATCCTTTCGGATGAGGCCTTTATGTCAAAAACAAAATCCTGGATCAGTATGCTGAAAATCAGAGGTAGCTTTGGTGTCAGCGGAAATTTACCGGATGATTTTTATGCACCTTATAATTCCTATCTGGTTGGGGAAGGAAGCCTGCAACCTGGTAGCAATACCTATACCTATAACAACAATACGATCATCACTCATAATCCTAAATCAGTTACTCAAGATAACCTGACCTGGGAAAGAGCGCTACAAGGAAACATTGGTATTGATGCCGATTTCTTCAATAACAGGATTAATGTAGTGGCGGATCTCTATAACAGAAATACTAAGGATATCTTTTTTAACCTTAAGCTACCAACTACAAGTGGTTATGAAGAGGTGTTTACCAACGCTGTTGGCGTAAGGAACGTAGGTTTTGAGTTTAATATCTCAGGTAGGGTATTCTCGCCTGAAAAGAGCTTCCAATGGACTCCACGTTTGATTATGTCGATGAACAAGAATCAGATCACCAAACTTCCGGATGGAAACAGAGATATCGTGATCGATTACAATGGAACTACTTATATTTTATCTAAAGGACGCCCGATTAATGAATTCTATCAGGTGAAATCTAATGGTGTTTATTCCACCGCAGCAGATGTTCCTTTTGACCCAAGAACTGGTAACCTGATTACTTATTGGGATGGATCAGTTGTTGCCGGACCAGGTACTTACCGTTGGATTGATCAGAATGGTGATTATGATGTTTGGGACAGAAATGACCTTGTTAGAACCGGTGATCCAAATCCGAAAATAACAGGTGGTTTCAGCAATACCTTAACTTATAAAAACTTTTCTCTGGAAGTATTTACCTCTTTTTCATTGGGTAGAGATGTTTACAATACTTATGTAGCTTCTTTATTGACCAATTACAAGCAAATCGGGAATTTCTATGGTCAGGGTTTAATTGACCTGAGCAAGCTTTCTATCTGGCGTAATCCTGGAGATCAGGCGGCTTATGCAGACATCAATCCGTATAAAAGCTATTATTATCAGTTCAATACTTTCTCATCTGCTTATATGGAAGACGGAAGTTACGCCCGCATCAAGTACATCAATCTTGGCTATAGATTTCCAGCTGAATGGCTGAAAAAAGCTAAAATCAATGCGCTGCAGGTATATGGAATTATTGATAATGTGTACACATTTCAGAAATCAAACTTACCTGATGTAGAGGCAGTAGACGCATTGGGAATTTATAACGGTAATGGATATCCTTTACCTAGAAAATTCACTTTAGGACTTAGAGCTACATTTTAATCACCATTAGAATCAATTGAAGATGAATACTAAAAAATCATACGCAGCCATTGGCCTTTTATTCCTGATGGCTTCCACACTGCTTTTTTCTTCCTGCAAAAAGCTGTTGAATTTTGCCCCTGAAGATGCACCTTATGAAGGTTCCTTCTGGAAAACACAGAGCGATGCGGTTTCCGCCTTAGCGGGTGTTTATTCCTTATCCAGACAATCCATGGTGCGGGGAGCTGAAAGCAGAAGGATGTCGCACTTTAGTTATGGCGATCTTTCTACCAATGAGTTTATAAAAGTAAATGGCGATTTTACATTGAGCTTCTTAATAGAAGGCGATAGGTATTATGGTACAGGAATCAATATCGGTGATTTTATCGGCCCATATTTGGAAGACCTTGGAGATTGGCAGTCGTATTATACCACCATTAACATGGCCAATACGGTACTCGATAAAGTAGCTAAAATGCCAAATAATGTATTTACTGGAGATAGAAAAAACAGAATTCTTGGCGAGGCCTACTTCTTAAGGGCCTATACCTATTTCTATTTGACCAGAATTTGGGGTGATGTGCCATTGGTATTGAAAAACAATCCAGATCCGGTGAACTCAGTGAATCTTGAACGTATTTCAGATAAGGTCGTATTGGATTCTGCCTTGGTAGATCTTGATAAAGCACAAAAGTTGCTTCAGTTTTCAACGGGTTCAGACCGCGCTGTTGCTGCGGATAGAGGAGCCGTATTTGCTCTAAAAGCGAACGTCCTTCGCTGGCAGTATTTCCTGGGTAAAAACACAGAAAGTGGCCTGCTTACAAAAGCTGTAGCCGCAATAGACTCTATTACCAATTCAAATAACTACACTTTAGTGCCTAATACAAATTATGTGAGTTTGTATAAGGGAGGATCTTCAGAAGCTATTTTTGAAGTAGCTACAAGCTTGAGTAATAATGAGTACCAATCGGGGACAGGTTTCTTTTATACTACCACGATGATGCCATATATTAAGAGCAAAGGGAGCATGCCAGTGATTATTAATGGCAATTTTCTGGACCAGATCTATTACTATGACAATGATGCCCGTGTTGAGTATAATTTTGATAAGACCGATGTAGACAACTGGATTCTTACCAAATACACTGGTCGGAATGGAGGAAACGTAAAGTATAGAAATGCCTCAAACAATACAGACCCTGTGGTTGATTGTAATACACCAATTTTTAGGTTGGGAGAACAATTGTTACTTCGTGCCGAATGTAATGAACTCTTAGGGAATTATGGACCGGCAATTACCGACTTAAATGCCGTGAAGCAACGTGCGGGAATTGATCCCTACCAAGGCAGTAATGCGGATTTAAGAACAGAGATCTTTGAAGAAACCTATAGAGAGATCGCATTTGAAGGTCAGTTGTGGTACGTCATGATCCGGAATAAAAGGTTAGCCGAGTACACAGAAGGACGTTTCCCTCAAAGTCGCTTCGACCAGGACGGATGGAAGTGGCCAATCTCAAGAACTAACCTTCAGAAGAATCAGTTATTGGTTCAAAATAAATATTGGAATGGAAGAAATTAAGCAGCTCAAGATGAAAATTAAGCACATACTAGTACTGGCCTGTGCGGTAGTCGCCATGGCCACGGCCTGTAAAAAGGATAAGTATATCATTGGTGGTAGTTTACATGATGCACATGTAAATATGACTACTTATGATTACCTGAAAACGAATCGTTTGTTTGATACTTTACTGGTTTTAGTGGATAAAGCCGGAATGAAAGAAGAAATCAATGCTGATGTTACCTTCTTTGCACCAACAGATTATTCTATTAAAGCTTTACTGTTCAGAAGACAAGAGAAATTGCGACAGGATAATAACGATGAAAGTTTAACTTATACCTTGAACGATCTTCCGGTTCCAGAACTTAGAGATTCTTTACGTTCTCATCTTTTTGCTGGTAAAATTACCAGAGAAAGCCTGAGCTTATCGAATAAATTATTCACCAGTAAGTCTAATGAACCGTTTTCGGTGAAGTTGATCGAACAGGAAAGCCCAGGTTTGGTGAGTAGTAAGCCTCAGATTTTATTCCTGATAAAAATAAGAAATGGATTGGATCCTGTATCTCTCCCTTCGGGGTTTCCGGTTTTGGATGTTGATCTGTTTACGTTTGCACAAACGTCAAATATTCAAACCACAACTGGCGTACTGCATGTTTTGACAAATACACATAGGTTTTACTGGTAACTAATAGAAATAAATCTGATGAAAAAATATATAATGATTATGGGAGCTTTGCTGCTCTCAGTTGCCATCTGGACAGGTTGTAAAAAGATCACTGTTGGCTTTTTAAGTGACGATGTCTATTTTGTAGGCAGTCCATTCCAGGTAGAGAAAGGTAAGAATGGCTTCCTGACTTCCGAGTTAAAAGGTGATGGCTCTACTGTGCCATTGAAGATCAAATTGTTGAAGATCAAACGTAAAGGAACAGATCAGAATGCGGATGAATTGTATAAGGAAGTACCGGTTTATATTTATAAAACGGCATTCGACCCCGAGGTACATACCACACTGGAGAAATTAAACTCGATCAGAGAGCTGAAGTCGAAACCAATATTCGAGTTTTTGCCAAGCGGTCAGTTTTTGTTCACTTCCGGAACGGCAGTGATCCCTACAGGATCTCAATATACTTTTGACCTGGAGTTGAGCAATGAGAGCGGTACAAAAACCTATTCGAATATTGGCGAACTGGACTTTGTGGAAGCGCAGGCTTTTTCCATCAACAGAAATACAGCAACTTACTTGCAGGATGGTGGTGCGACCTTCGAATCGCTACCTCCGGTAGAAATTACCGTTACAAAAACAGCACCTACGGGAACAAATGTAGTAGTAAAGTATGTGGATGAAGATGGGGTGCCTTTTAATCCTAAAGCTGGGGAACTTATTGTTCGTGGCGACAGGCCTACTTTGGATTCTTATGCGAAGTTCAATCCGGTACTTAAAACTGATACCGAAATGAGTCTTAATTTTGAGATCATTCCATTCCCATACAAAACGATTCCAGGATATGGTTCATTTGATATCTTTTATAGGATTCCAAGTGAGTTTGTGAAAGTTAGCAATCCAAAGGCAAGTTATCCTGTTAATACCAGGTTTAACATTAACCCTGCAATAGGTTTTCAACTTAAGCAGGAAGGAAATTACCTGGTAGAAGTGAAGATTATGGGGGTAAAAAGAAAGTAAGATTGAACTTATTAAGTTTTAACTGAAAAGGCAATGTGCGTTTTGCACATTGCCTTTTTTCATAAAAATATGCTTATTTATTGCTTCGCTTTTTTATCAAGCTCGCCTCTTGTTTTTAAAGCGGTATCCATATGCTTTTTTAACAATGGCAATTGTTTCAAGGCAAATTCCCTTAGATCGGGATCATTAGAATTACCAACTATGGTATATAGGGTGATGAGGTCCCGGTTGCTTTCCGTCATCAATTTAATGAAATCAAGATCCGTTTTAGGACTGCCAGGTAAAAAGACTTCCTTATCCAGTCCAATGTTTTTTCCGGAAGCAAGCTTTTTCAATTCCTTTTGTAGCTCCATATGATCGGTAGCAACCATGTTGGCATAGTCCTTAATCTTGTCGTTTTTCGTTGTACGGTTTATACTGTTGCTTGTACTGATTTCCATTTGTTGAGCAGTAGCAATCCTGTTGATCAGTTCTGCATCTGTAAGCATTTCTAAGCTCTGCTGTTTTCTAGCCAGGGCATTAGCTCTTTCAATTGCAATACTGGCAGCATTAGTTGCATTTACCTTTGAACCAGGAGTATTTATCGGGTTGATTCCAGGTGATAGCCCGTCGCCGCTTGCATTGATCACAGACCTGCTGGGATTTTTTATTCCCGGGTTAATGGTGGTAATTTTTGTACGTTTTCTTTTTCCCTCAGCAGTTGAGTTTCTGGAGGTCGAACAAGAATAGATCAGACAGGATAACATTGCGGAGGTTGCGATGATGCGAAGTGTGTTCATGGGGTCTTTGATGATGTGGGTTGCCGAAGCAAAACTAATATAAAGATAGTCCAAATTTAGCTTTGCTACTATTATCAGCAAAGATAATGACTCCTGGTAGTAGTTCTCCTCCTTTATACTTCAAATTTAATTTTAACCGCTGAAATAATAGCTGTTTCAATTCTTTGCTCCATTACAATAAAGCCATTTTTAAGGTAGAACTGCATAGGTGTATAATAAGTTGAGCTGTCTTGTTTCAGGTCATTATTATGATCGATTACCCAACCGCATAAATTTGTGGAATTGCGCTTTAGACTGTCGAGTAGCATTTTACCGTTGCCCTTGTTTTGATTTGTAGCAGATATAAGAATGGAAAACCATAGCTCGTTAGCTCTAAAAAAAGCAACTGCCCATCCAATTACCTCGTCAGCTTCATTAAGTAAAAGATGATGATTGTAATCTTCTATGCCTTCCAACAGGAGTCTAAACCTGTTATTTAATTGTATTGGATATACTTCGTTCCAGAGTTGATCAACTTTCTTCGTCTGATCTTCTGTTAGGCTTTTCGATATTTCAATTTTGATAGTCATAGTTCTACTGCTACTTCTAAAATCATGTATTGAATTAACGAATAATAATCCGATAAACAGCATTTTATAAGCTGAAAGAGGGTTGCGACCTTAGCACAGAACTTAGGTCGCAACTCCAGTTTTTAGAAAAAATTGATATTAAATAATAGTCCCGCCCTTTGACTGAAAGTCTTTTTTAACACGATCATATCTTTCCTGATCTATCGGCTTAGAAGCCCGCTCTATAATACTTGATTTAAAACCTAAGTCTAAGGCGTCATTAGCTGTATAATACACGCAATAATCGGCAGCCACTCCGCAAACGGCTACTTCTGTAACACCTCTTCCTTTAAGGTAATCGGCCATGCCAGTAGATTTTTTTTTACCATTATCATAAAAGCCGCTATAACTATCAATTTCTTTATCCATTCCTTTCCTAAAAATAGCCTCAATAGCATTTGTGGATAGTTCCGGGACAAATTCGGCTCCCTTTGTTCCTTGTATGCAATGCTCAGGCCATAGCACCTGATTTAATCCGTTTAAATCTATTTCTTCAAACGGTTTTCTACCTGGATGGGAAGTAACGAAACTTTTATGGCCTCTTGGATGCCAATCTTGCGTGGCAACTACCAGATCATATGTTGACTGCAGGTCGTTAATGGTTTGGACGATTTCATCCCCATGGTTAACTGCTAAAGCACCTCCAGGTAAAAAATCATACTGTACGTCGATAATAATTAGAGCATTCATAAATAAGGAGTATTAGGTTAAAGTTTAATTCCGATTTGTTTTTAAAAATAGCTACTTAATTTTGATACCTTTTCTACCAAAGCTGCAGAATTGGGCTGTAAAACATATTCACTAAGTCCAACCTCTTTTGCTTTAGGCGACCAATCATAGGTATAACCCAGACGTGTCCATGGGTAATGGAAATCTGATGTAGTTGATAATGTTCGGTAATAGGCGAAAAGAATATAGTTGTTATACCATGTGCTGAAACTTTCAGGGTTAGTATTACTTAGTGTCGCCGTAGCTGTTTTAGTGGTGATCATCTGGTTGCCGGCCGGCCTATATAAATTCTCTGGGTTCACCCAAATCTCGGCGATATGCGTATTGCTTCTTTCATTAGCAGGAGGGAGGCCCAACAGCTGGCAGATACGCATGGTGGTATCACTTGATTTAGAGAAAGAAGATCCTATGCGTGCTTTCATTTGTTGTGGAACGAATAGCCAGGATTCGCCCCAAGAATTGGTAATTGATTCACCAACTGGATAGCTAGATGGAAAACGCATAAAGCTAGCTAGTAGAACATGTGGTTTACCATTAATAGTTTTCCATTTTAAAGCAGTGTTTTCAGGAGTTAATGCCCATAACGTATCAATAACTTCTGAATTATCAGCAACCATTGCATCCAGTATGGCGCTTTGGTATAATTGGTTCATGGAAAGTACAGGTTGTTCTGGCTCTGATGGAGCATCATTGTTTTTTTTACACCCAATGAGGGTACCAAGCATAAGTAAAGCACATAATAGTAAAGGAGAGTAATTAATTGTTTTTTCTTGCATTAGATTTAAATTATGTTTAAAAATTAAAAGCATGAAGATAATATAAAAACTTATTATAGTTAACTGTGCGTGTTTTACCTTATACCTATAAATGGGTAATTTTTAACGATAAAACGGAGGTTGTTTAGTGTGTAGCTTAAAATTCACCATTATTAGCTACTGGAAGGGATGATCTATTCAACTTGTTCATTTTGTTTGTAGGAAGCAGTTTGCTTGATATGCTCAAAATTACCCTACTAACGTTTAATGATTTCGATAAGTGGCTTGCAAAGTAGTAGCTTTATATCAGCCAAACAAAATGAAAAAATACCTATTAATAGTTTTATTGTTTTTGTTTTCTTGCCAGAATCGGCAGGGAAATAGATCCAATCAATCTTTTGAATCTAAGATTAGCACAGTTTCAAAAGTAGAATCAAAACATATAGAAAAAGGAGCCGTAGAACTTCTCGAGCATTTTGTTGATAGTTTGAATATTGGTAAACCAACGAAGAATAAGATTGAACTTTCACATTTTCGAAATTCTGACAGTGGTTATGTCGTTATTCAGTTTTATACGAAAGTGAAAGGTAATTGGCAGTTAAAGCAAAAAATCAATTTCTTAAAAGATGACATTTCAGGATGTTTTCCGGAGTTGTCTGATTTTAATAATGATGGATTTAAAGATGTAACTTATAAATCTGCTATTGCTGCAAGAGGTGCCAATGATGTTCGAAATCTTTTTATTTATGACAGTTCTGAAGATCAGCTTATTTACATGAAAAATTCCGAAAATTATCCAAATATGCTATATAATAATACGCTAGATTGTATATATGCATTTTTAGTTCATGGTGGTTCTACTACGGTGTTTTTAAAAATTAAAAGAGATAGTCTAAAAGAATTCGCGAGTGTTAATCTAGATGACAAAATTAATATACAACTTGTAGATAAAAATGGAAAGAGAAGAACCATAGTTAAGGATAGAAAGAATAATTTTGATCCATATACTCGATTTAAGAATTTTAGACCATTAGAGGAGGATGTCGCGCCATAGGAGGTATTATCTAATGGTTTGAGGTCTATGAATTAGGTTGTGGTAACTCTTAATAGTGCCGGGAAATAAGAAAAGCGGAAATAATCCTCCGATCATTCCCGCTTTATCTAAATTAACGCTCTCATATATAAATACGCTCAATGTAAATGTATATTGTGTCGTCTTAAAATTAAAACACGAAAATCAATGTCTAAATGTCAATTTGTTGGAATAGTCGTTGTCATCTTGGGTATTGCTATGTTTTTGTATGGGGTATCATTATTTGCCTATCAAGGTCCAAGGCTAAGCACTTTTGAGATTAAAGCTGGAGAATACTCCTTCGTATTATGGCTTCCAACAATCATTATAGGTGTTTGCCTACTCTTTGTTAAAAAAGAGAAGTTAAATAATTACTGATGGGATTTCCATCATTCGGTGTCTCATGGTCTAGAGCTAAAATCACGGTTTTTTAATAAATAATTTATGGATGTAAAAATAAAAATATTGTTAGGTTTCGTGGTGCTTGTTCTTGTACCCGTTGTTTTTATAATAAATGATGACAATCTAAATAATTATTACACCTGCAATAGGTTGGGAAACTTTAAAAAAGAAGACTATAATGGAGTTGTGGTAAAGAAATTTATAAATGAAGCTAACCATTCAATGAGAACTGTTAAATTAACAAATAATCTGGATATTGTTTTGAACGAGGATACTTCTTCTTTTTATCAATTTATTGAAAAGAATGATTCAATAGTCAAGGTTAAAGGAAGTGATGAGTTGAAGGTATTTAGGTCGGGGCAAATGTTTAAGTTTAAGATTTATTTCCCTTGTATAGTTAAGTAAACCACATCTTGCTGAGGACTATTAGAAATTTCTGCGAATACAATCATATTACATGATTTCGGTGTCTAAACTAAATATTTATCAATCAGGTCTGAAGCAAAAGGCAATAGCGGGACCTTTACTACGGCATCCGTTTTCTGCCTGTAGGTGCTGATCCATTTTCCGCCCTTATCGAATAGGGCACCAGAATAAGTGAAATTTTGTGTGATTTTGATATTTCCCAAAACAAAAAACCCTGAAATCTTACGATTTCAGGGTTTTAGTATGGTTTTGATGACCATTTAGCGGAGAGTGGGGGATTCGAACCCGCGGACCCTTTGACAAGTCAACAGTTTTCAAGACTGCCGCAATCGACCACTCTGCCAACTCTCCGGCACAAAAGTACGAACTCAAGCCGGTTCTGCAAATTATGATTATGATTATTTAATGAAATCTTTATAACAAACTAAAACTGAGTAGTTTTATTTTTCATTCCTCCCGGTTTTTAGTCAAAAAGAGTCGGTATATCCAGCTCATTGTAAGGTTTAATCAGTTCTATTCCCTTATTTGGACTCTTTTTCGTGGAAACTTTATTCACTTTTTTACTCACTTGAGTCCTTTTCATCATATGATCAGGGTAGGGTTTACACATTTCCAGCAATTGTTCGACACTTAGCTTTTTATTCAACCACCTTAACTCCTCATTTCGATGTAAGATGACCGGCATTCTTTGCTTATCATGAATTTCTCCAACCGTCTGGTTCGCAACGGTTGTCATAATGCCAAAAGTCCGGTGTTTCTCGCCGGTTTCAGGATTGATCCATTGGCTCCATAATCCTGCGAAGCAGAAAGTTTTCCTTTCATTGGTAAAGCGATATGGTCTTTTGTCGGTATCGCTAATCTTTTGCCATTCATAGAAGCTGTCTGCAATGATTAAACAGGTTTTACGATGTTTCATTAAAGGGGCATAAGTTTTCTTATCCATGACCTCCTCACTGCGGATATTCCAGGTGTCAAAAGTAAGCACATTACTACTGGCGGTGTGAGGAACAATACCGAACGACATCTGTTGAATAATATCGGGCTCATCGGCGGTAATAACCAGACCACCATCGGTGATCGCGATATTGGCATCCGGCTCATAAGCACCAACAAGCTGATACGGGTTGTTTTTTAGAATCTCTTTTTCTTCTGCTGTTAGGGTATATCTTGCGCACATAATTTAGGGTAGCAAAGCTATCTTTTTTCTATAGAAATTAGAAAAATTGACTTATTTTATACTTCAGGACCATTTGGTAGAAATATAAACCTTGGCCGATGGGTAGATAAACAAACTGTAACGAATTCTGGTAAATTAGTTTATTATCAGAAATTGATCACCAAGTAATTCCATTAGGATGAGTTTTTTTAGGAGGCTGGAAGATATTCCCCTCTGCGTGCGGCACTGTTGCAAGCTGCGCGATGTGCCAGTGCCTGCTGTGCTGCCGTAATATTCTGATCATCTCCCTTCCAGATTTCCATAGCAGGTTGTTGAATTGCTCTTGAAAAGGAAAATGTTAAAGGCCAGGGTATTTGGGAGCCATACCTCAGCTGCATCATGTTGAGTCGCTCAGAGGCAAGCATAGGCGATTGACCTCCCGATAAGAAAGCAATACCGCCTACCGCAGCTGGAACTACCTTAAGGAAAGAGGAAATGGTTTGTTGAGCAATCACCTCAGTACTATTTTGATCAGGACAGTTTAAACCGGGCAACACCATATTGGGTTTTAAAATCATACCCTCCAGGGAAACTTTGTGCTCATATAAAGCACTAAAAACTTCCTTCAGGACATCCTGTGTTACTGCTGCACAGGTTTGCAGGCTATGCGCTCCATCCATCAACACTTCAGGCTCTACAATTGGGACTATTCCAGCCTCCTGGCAAATTGCAGCGTATCGGGCAAGGGTAAAAGCATTGGCTGTGATGCAGGTCTTTGTAGGGAGATCGGTTTCAATATGAATTACCGCACGCCATTTGGCAAAGCGTAAGCCCATTTGGTGATAGCTAATCATACGATCCGTTAAACGATCCAGTCCTTCAGTAATGGTTTCCCCTGGAAAAAAAGCTAAAGGTGTAGTACCTTGATCTACTTTTATTCCCGGAATAATATCTTTCTGTTTCAGAATGGCAAGAAAAGACTGGCCATCATCGGTTTGCTGATGCAGGGTTTCTTCAAAGAGGATGGCACCACTAATGCTTTCCTCTAAATGAGGGGTAGTAACGATCAATTGGCGGTATTTTCGACGGTACTCTTCAGTTTGTGGGATGCCTAAAGCTTTAAATCTTTTGTTACAGGTCCCAGTGCTTTCATCCATAGCCAATAAGCCCTTGTCTTCGGCCATTAGCCTCTCGGCCAGATGTTTTAGTTCTTGAGTGTTCATTTTGCGTGTTTTATCTAATTCATACAGCGGTATCAGATGGATGGATATGTGCTTCCAGGATCTGTTTTGTAGTAATGAAGTCCTGATGATGGAAGCTGCGGATGCCAAGTTTTTGTGCGGCTTGCGCCAGCATTAGCCGGTCGTCAAAATACAGACACTCGTCCGGAGAGACCTGAGCAATTCCCATGGCCAGGTTAAAAATCCCTGGATCCGGCTTCCGCATTCCCACTTCACAGGAAGAAATAAAAGCATCAAAACAATCGTGTAATCCGAACTTCTGTATGCGATAATTATTAATTTCCCGACCTTCATTGTTGATAGAGATCACCCGTAAGCCACAACTCTTTTTCCATTCTTTTAACCAGGGTAAGAAATCTGGCAATGCTACCGATTGGGCAAACAGGAAGTCTTTAAAGTCTTGTTTGCTAAAGTCTCTAGGATGGTTAAATACCACAGTATCTAAATAATCATCCATAGTGATTTTTCCAATTTCATAAACATTGAAAATGAAGTTGTGGAGGACCTCCATTTCTTCATGATTCAGGCCAAATCTCTCCGATGCTTCCTGTCTGGATTGATGACCCCAGCCATTGTTCAGCAGTACACCGCCGACATCAAAAAAGAGTACTTTAATTCTGGAACCTTTCATAATTGTATTTTGGTAATAACAATAATTTCAGGCATTAGTTTGTAGGATTCAATAGAGGAGCGATGTTGTTTTATAAACGTCCCCTGAGTTCCGGACTGGAATCAATAGCCTTGTTCTTTATTTTCTGTTTAGAACTGAGAGTTATACCATATAAGCTCCCATATATTGCTTCAATATTTTCCCTGTTTGTGAAACGCTCCTGACTTATTACACCTCTGGAAGGAACCCGACTTTTTTAATGGTAGGAGTATGGACGTTTTCATCAGTAGGTTAAGGAAATACCTGTCCGCAGACCCAGCCATACACATTGAAAGTGTAAGAGGTCTGGGTTTTAGATTTTATGTGGATGACAAAATTGCCGACAGCTAGCTATCTTGTTTAGGACTTAAAAAGAGCATTAAAATTGCTGTAAATTTTAAGAAACCTGAAAACAGTTGTAAAGCAAAAGAAGGATTGGTACTCAGGTCCTGATCAGGCATGGTTAATAAAGGTAAACTGCTTAAAACAGTTACAAATAAAACTACCCATTTTACCCAATGCTTTCCAATGAAGGCAAAATATCCCAGGGTCATAAACATTAAAGAGGTTTCGATGCCAATTGTCATCTCGAAATCGGGGTTTTTATGACTTTGAATCACGCCGACAATTGAATCTATGATGATGGAACTGAAAATTAGGTAGGAGGCTACTTTGAAACGCTTGTGGATTTTATCTTCCATTTCTATTAAAAAAATGGAAAGGTACAATTAAAATCAGAGTAGCCCAACCGCACTAGAAAATACTCACAATATGGTTTCGCAATGCATAAACAACCAATCCGGCAGTATTTCTGGAATCTGTCTTTTGTAAGAGGTTATTACGATGGCCATCAACAGTTTTACTGCTAATGAATAGCTTTTCCGCTATTTCTTCCGTTTTATACTGTCGGCAAATCAGATCCAATACTTCCTTTTCTCGCTTGCTGATCTGGATCAGGCCATTTCCATCACGACTTACTTTTGGCTTCTTTCCCATGTTATTTTGGATCGCCCTCAATGTGCGCTCATTAATATAAGAACCTTTCTCATGAACGGAAAGTATAGCCAATCGAACCTCATCCGGATCACTGTCTTTCACCAGATGTCCACGTGCCCCATTTTCAATCATGCGCGCAATGAAATGTTCATCCTCATGCATAGACAGTACAATAATCTTAATGTCTGGGAAATGAGTGCTGACGGCCTGAATCACATGGACGCCATTAAATTCTATGTCCCCCTGAGGAGGCAAGGAATAATCCACAAGAAGAACATCAGGTAAGGGAGAACTGGATTTCAATTTCTCTACAATGGTATAACCTTCAGCAGTTTCAAATGTGACCTCTATTTGCGGCCAGCCTGCTACCAGGGCTTTGATACCTTCCCTGAAGATGTGTTGGTCCTCAATAAGACCTATGTGTATCGTGTTTTGTAAAATAGCTGACATAGTATGGTGGCTTAATGATTAACTAAAAATCAGTGGTATTTGGGATTTTCATTTCTACCGCCATTCCTTTTTCCGCTGGGCTAAAGAAATTGTAGGTCCCATTAAGTGCATTTATTCTTGCCGTTATCGTATCGGCTCCTAATCCCTGCTTTTTTTTCTGGATCTCCGGAGCTAAACCTTTGCCATTATCGGCATAATGAACACGGATGTAATCGTTCTTTAACTCAAAGCAGAGCTCAATCGCAGTTGCTTCAGCATGTTTGAGTGTATTGTTGATCAACTCCATGATAATCCGGTACAAATGAAGTTCTATAGCTGCGGGTAACCGTAAATCTTCCTGGCCATTTTCTAACTTAAGCTTGATGATGCCGCTTTTGTTGAATTGAGTAACTAAACTTTCCAGACAGACCATTAAGCCAAAAGATTCCAGGTTAACGGGCATCAGTTCATGGCAAATTCTTCTTACGCTGTTTAGTGCGGTTCCAGTAATCGTATGGATACTGAGTAGCGCTGCAGAAATATCCGGAGCCTCCACTTTGCTCTGTCTTTCGAGTTGGATGAGCTGCATCCTGCTGATGGAAAGTGCTGCGCCAAGTTCATCATGAAGGTCGCTCGCGATGCGCTTACGCTCTTTCTCCTGGGCATTAAAGGTAGAGAGTAAAAGTTCCTTCTGGTACTGTAGCTTTAGGTTTTCCTGCTTCAATTGCTGCTTGTAGAGGTTCTGGTGATAACGACGGGCAATAAAAATAACCCCCAGGCAGATCATGAACATCAAACCTGCAAATGGCAACAAAATGTTTAGGAAATTTAGTTCTTCTGTTTTTTCCACAAGGCAATTAAAAAAAAGCAATACATAGTAATCGAGAAAAAGGAATGGATCGCCCAGGCATAGCGGTTCATGTTTTTTGAGAAGCTGGTAATCATCGTCCCAAAATAAAAAATAAGCAAGCTGGAAGAATAGTAGATCATTATACCGGCATTGATCCAGTTGATACTGCTGACCTCTGTTTTATCATGAGGAGTATCACTACCCATCAGCGTCATACTACTAATGAACCAACATAAGGAGAAAAAGAGCAATAACGCGGATTCAATGGTTAGTGCATAGGAGTTAAATACATATATAGGTTGCCAAAATAGCGTATTGGCTAGCGTGAACAACGTAAATATGACCATAATCGCGTTAATGATTCGTTTGTCAATGAAATCAGCTAGTATTTCTCTATAAAACCAGGCTAGTAAAATAAAGCCTCCGGCTACATAAATATGCAGCAGAGGCAAGTTATTTTTTCCCAGGAACCAAAGTGCCGAAGAGCTTGCCTGGACAAGGAAAGAAAAGAATAAAAAGCAAGAAAAGATTTTGAACTTGCAGTCCATTCTTTTATAGAATGTCAAGGCATAAATAGCAGAAATTAAGATGGGGATATTGGTCAAAATCAAAATAATTTTGGCTACTTCTTTCATCAGGCATTCGCTAATGGGCTACTATCATCACAGGTATTTGGACAAGGCATGGTGAAGTCAAAAACATATTCATCTGTTGCAAGTAGATTCTTAAAAGGCCCTTTCAGAATAACATCCTTGCCGTTTTCGTCTACTGGAACAAGGAACAATTTGAAGGCCTCATCTTCATCCCCGTCTTTTTTGCCAATGTAAACACGTACTGAGGGGTACTGAGGTAGAATACTAGTGTAATCAATACCCATAGCTTCTAGTAACTCCACAGAATGAATGGTAAAGGCTTTTAGAATTTGTTTTTCCTCAAGCTTGAAATGATCTTTCATGAAGTTTTTATACTTCCTGATGTCAATAAGCGCTTCTTCCAGAGGAACAGCATCAATGGTTGGTTTATTAATCATAATTTAACACTTTAGGGTGTATATCAAATATAAAGAAAGTATTTATAGAATATCGTATGTAACTATAACTAAATATGATTGTCTGTCGAAAAAATACAATTATAGATAAGAGGTTTGATATTGGCTGTGGGATTACTGCGGTAGGTAAATGTTTTTTACCAAAACAAAGAGGTTTGAGTAGTTCTGAATAAATTGATAGCCAGAGGGCTTAATCAGATGAAGTATAAATTTAATAAGCTTTGTATTTATCTGCCATTTCAATGGCTAGGAACTTTTTTATATGTTTAGTTATTAGAAAAAATGATGCTACAGGTAAAAACACCTACTGTAGCCTAAATGTGTAGTTCCTCAGAAAAGGAATCTCATTTCGTAAAAGCAAATTATCAAACAATTGAGCCAATATGGGCTGGATGAAAACGTAATAAAATTCCATAAAAAATCCCCTTTCCTGAGCAGGAAAAGGGATTTTAATTTCTAGGAAAGAACGCTTTTAAACAGCTCCATTCGGGCATTTTCTAGCGATCCAGTCCGATATTGCAGCGATAACCTCTGCTTGTTGAGGGCTTGCAGTATTATAAGGTGGATTTGGCTGCGGCATTTGTCCGATCTCTCCTGTATTAGGATCGAAAGGAGAGTTTGGAGTGCCTGCCAGTGCCATAATCAGGTTCGAATTTTCTGGATCCCCGGGTATCAGGATTTTGAAGCCCGAAACATTTGGAACTTCTCCGGTAATGAATTCTTGATAAGACATCGAGTTCCAGAATACTGCGTGTGGAGCAAGACCAGGAGTAAGACTGTTCGCTGCAACGAAAGCGTTAAGCAGTTTTTGTAAGTCCGAGTAGTTGTTGATTACTGTTGCCATGGGATTGATTGATATAAGTTTAAGAAATTTATTTGCTATGTGGCAGTGGGAAGCCTGCTGGGTTTTGGTTGGTTATTCTTCCTCCCGGATAGGGCTTGACTGGTTCTGGGATGAATCTGTTGCCCGTTGCTGAGATCACGCTAAAGTCTGAACCGATAAACTGTGCCTGGGAACCGTGGCAACCCATACACCCACCCATCGTAAGGCCAACATACTTTTTAGTATTGTCAAGTACAAAAACGTGTGCGGCATCCGGATCTGGTACATTGCTAGATGGCCCAGAAAGTCCACCCTGGAAGAACTGAAGGGCATCATTGGTTTCTGTTGCAAAATTCGATAAAAAGAACTGCTGGGCTGGTACTACGCCGCCAGGATCATTCTGCGGTACCGCTTGTACACCAATTAATTGGTAATTAGCCCATACCACGTTGGATCCGAAACTGGCGCGCAATTGATTTTGAACTTGTTGGTTATAAGCCACCAGGTTGAATGGATTTCCCACTCCCGGGATGGGAAATTGTCGGATTGCTGTAATCACCCCAGAATCAGGTAATGGTCGGGGAAGATTCGGACTGGTATCAGTAAGTGGGTTGGTGTTGATATAGCGGAAACCGTTTTTATCATTGCTGACATGCTCAAAAGTAGCGAAGGTAAAGGTCGGTACATTCGGTGTTTTTTGGATGATATGCAGACCAACTAACAGCAGGGTATCATTGTTGGCGATGAGTCCGTTTGCTCCTGTGGTGTAATAAATGCCAACCTTCCAGTGGAAATCCTGCAGGTTATCTTTTGAAACATCATAGTGTCTCCAGGTCGCTTTTACTTCTAAAGTGCCATTAGGTAGTTGGAATACCGGTCCTGTAGGTTGGATGTTCTTAGTCACCAGATTTACGCTTTGCTGCATCGCCGGTTTACGTAGGCTTAGGTTATTGAATCCAGTTTGCTTGAGGTAATTAAACATAATAGGATTGCCTTTGGCTTCATAAATCAAAGCAGCTTTTATAGAGGCTTTATTCAGTGCCAGAGTTTGCACAGGGGTTGGTTGTGGACCTATACTATTACGGACAGAATCTGATTTTTGCGCGAGCGGTGTGTAATACATATTGGCCAGGGTAATCTCACTAGCCTCATCCATATTGTTGAATAGGTTCATGTTTGTTGTTGCCGTTGCGGGACTGATCTTGACATAGGAAGGGTAAGTGTAACTAGGGATGATGTTTGGATCAGGGAGTATGTTGCCAGAAGGGGTTTTGTAAGAGGGGTAAAGCTCTGCCCGGTGATAAAATGTTTCCCAAACTACTGTTCCTCCTGAGCCCGTAGATCCGGGGCTGTCCGTATCCGAGGGTTGTCCGCGGAAGTAAGCTGACATTCCAGGGCCAGGTGCTGGATTGACTTTCGCTGGCCAGGTGAGTGCAATAAATTCCTGCCAGGCAAATTGTGCCGCCTGTTGAGGATCAGCAGGATTGGCGATGTCTGTTGGAACGACATTGCTAAAAGGGATCAAGGCTTCGCCGCCGACAACCGATTTGCCTGGAGTGTTAAAGGCCAGGTAAAAAATCGGGCAGCAAAAAAGAACGATGAGCCACAGTCTTTTATTAAAAAACCGTGGTTTTAACTGCGTATTTCTTTTCATAACAAATTTAGTTTAAGGTTAACGGACTTCTAATTTGTAAGGTGGAACGTCGGATTTCAGTCCTGCGGCGCTGAATTTTTTTAGCACGGCCTCGTTGTCTGCCTCTTTAGCGCGGATCTCGACATCGAAAGTTGCCCTTTTTACCTCTTCCTCGGTATAGTTATTCAGTTTGAAGGAAGCAGCTACATCCAGGTGTGTCAAACAATTCGCACATCCACGTACGTTCTTCCGACTCAGCACAGAATGATATCCCAGTAATTCTCTTGTGCCATCAAGCGTAATGTAAGCGGCAATAATGAAGGAGCCACTAATATCTCCTTTGCTGATGTCCGTAACAAACAACTGTTTCCTGCTGTTATTGGCATTGATATGAATGGGCTCTGTCATCTTTTCTTTTGTTAAAGTGCTTACTGGTTTTTCTAGTGAACCGAGGCTATAGGTCAGATTTAGCTGTTTTTCTATATTTATACAATCCATGGAAGTGTATACATCTGATGGATCATTCTCGTTATAGGGATAAAGTAGTTCGCCGTTTTTTGCAAAGGGGTAAAGCGGAGAGGAAAGGTTCAGTTCGGAGTCCATTGAATACCCTGGTGTTGGCCCTTGCGCATCGCTTGATTTTGTCCCTGGATAATTTGCAATAATCTCTAAATGCTCCGTAAAGCCATTTTGTTTTTGCCATAACCAGAATACACGGTCTACATTGCAGTGGTGAAAGTAAAAGATGGGATCCAAACCTGCAGTTTCATTGTCACCCATATCGCCACTGGCATAAATAACCGGTGGGGTGACTGTCCTGTTTGGGCCACCTACCGAAATATGAACATCGTTGTGTGGCTGTTCCAAGGGCTGGACAAGGTTTGTAGGATTGTCCATATTGTATTTTGCATAAGAAGTGGTATTGGAGAAAACGGTGTAATTTGGTGCAGTAAGGCACATTTTGTACAGGTCATGAACGTTTTGTAGCGGACGTCTGGGATTGGAACCCCGGTCACTCAACCAGGAGACCACGTTGTGATTCAGGTAATAAAGTCTTTCTGAGTCAGAGAATTGTTTATTATAAAGTTCGGTTTTAGCGACTTCTTCCGGCGTACTCACTAATCCCGAAAGTGGAAAACGAACAGTTTCATAACCTTTTGGTTTAGAATAGGCAGAAGGATTGCCATTGTCAAGAATCTGATCAGAGATCTTCACCGGAAAGGTAAAAGAACGTAATGGGTTGTCAATGTATGCCCCATCAAGTTTGAACTTTTCATCCGTTAGACAAGATGGAATACCATTGTTCAGGGAATACTCATCAGTTTCATCCCAATAAGGTAGCATGACCTCCTCACAACCAGGAATGCTTTGCAGTGCCTGCTCCAATTTATAGAGGTAAATTCGGTGCCAGGTTGGGAAAAGTACATTGCCATGCATACAGTAACCACCCCAATAGGCGCTATCGTCTACACCAGGGCCTCGGAAAGGTTCTCCATGGAAGCCTCCCAGCATAAAGAATGATCTGGGATCATCCGAATCTAATGCCTTTACACCACGCCAGGCCCGCATCAGATTTTCCAGGGGTTTTACGTCACCAGCTTCGTGTGCGCGTTGAATTTCCAGAATTGAACGGCGCGTTTTTAATGTTTCTTCGTTTTTCATGAGAGCGTTAATCTTTTATAAAAGTTTAAGGGAAGATATTTAGTTAGTAAATTATTGAGTAATGAGCCACTAATGATCAAGAGCATTCCTACCAAAGAAATCCATTTTTCATCGGGGAAGCCAAGCCTGCCTGCTAAAAGGAAGAGACAACCCGCTACACTGATCATAAAGGGTAGGTAGCCTTTGGTCGCCACTTTTCTGAATAACAGATACAAATGGATACAAAGCATTGCGCTCAAGACAGGCAATAGCCAGGGCATATAGGGAATTTGGGCTAGACCAATACTGCTGAACATACTCATATAAACGGCCCAGCAAAATGGACATTTTGGAAAGAAAGCGATCAGAATGCTCATCAGAAGAGAAGGGATGGCCCTCATGCTCTTTTTAGCGTTCTTATTAATGCTGGGAGCTTCCACTGAGGAGGATTCCAGCTGACAACAATAGGGTTTAGTTGACATAAGGATGGTTTTAAATAGGGGGTTTTATATCCTATTGTTTGAGGGCTTGAAGTACCGCATAAAATGAACAGACTACGCCTGCAGGGCTGATGCCACCGCTACCATTCGGGTGTGGAATTACGCGAATCACACTGCCAACCAGGGAGGGGATTTGCGCTACACCGTTTGGAATATGAGGAACCCGGTAACATAGATATTCATAAATCCATGGGGCACCACCTACAGTTCCGGAACCCTGGAACCAAAGCGTCGCCGGATTCCCGGATTGGGCGCATCCACTGAGTTTAAGCTCCCAGCCGGTGTCATAGATCCTTCCGCTTAGCACTCCTGCTTCGGAGATGTTGATTTGTAGATTACCAAGTCCGAATTGTAAGTCATTGAACTCTTTGGTAATGTCGGGGTCGTTTAATAGGCTCCTGTAAGTATATAACCCGGAACCTGGTTGTTGATCATTTAACATATTTCTAGGGGATTATTGGAAATAGAGATGATGTGATAATAGGGGCTGATGGGTACTGGAACAACCGGAATATCGGAGTACAGCGTAGCATCAATACTGTTGTTGATATCGGTCAGCTCGACCTCATGAATGATTAGGATAGTTATTTTCATTTGATCTTATTGGGTTAAAGGGTTTAAGGTTCAGCTAAAATCTTTAAATCAAAATTCCGTGTGAGTATGGCTTGGATAGCAAATGGGGATCTTCTTATATAAAGTTCAGAGATATAGGGTTTAGAATTATACATATAATTATGTGATTTGAAAATCAGGTAGTTATATGTGTTTTCTGTGAAAGCTGCAGAGAAAGTCAGGGTTAAATTACGAGTTAATGAGCGGCGTAATTACCAAGGAAAAACGATGGAAAGTATTGTGTTTAAGTATCGTTATCTTGAGGTGTTGATTTTTATTTTCGATTATTAATTTCCTTATTAGGATGTTTAGTCTCTTGCAAAAGACATTTTATCCTCCTATAGATTTAAATGTAAAAATCATTTTAACATGAAAAACATAAAGAGAAATCCTGCACTTATTCTTTTGCCATACTTATTGGCAGCATTCAGCTTATCTTCCTGCAAAAAGGAAAGTCCAGTTAAAGAAGAAAAAAAAGCCGACATCCAATACCTCAAAGCAACTATAGACGGTCAATCTATTAGCCTTCAGAAAACCGACAACGATAGAACAGTCTTTTATGGCTCATGGACAGGATTAGGTATGGGTAATGGCGCTAAAATTGACATCTACACGGTGGATGTAAACTTACCTAAAGCATCATTAAGCAGTACTGATGTGTTTAGATTGAGCTTTCAGATTTATGATGTTAAAAAGAGGAAATATGAAATGGAAGGTGATTTATCTGATAGGACGGACTTTGGGGCCTATATTTATGCCGTCAAAAAACCAGACTTAGGTGAAAATGTGTTGTATTCTACCAGCAGCTTAAAAAAGCCTTTCCATATAGAAATCACAAAATATGAATATCCAAAAAATAGTTTAATTCCGATTGTTGGAGGGAAATTTAATGGTGTTTTATACAATACAAAGAACCTGTTGGATTCTATTGTAGTCAAAAATGGTGAATTTGAAGTTCGCTATTAATCCTAAAGCTCATTTTAAAACTGCATTTATTTTTTGATGCGAAAACAAATAGCCCTTCTAATTTTTAGAAGGGCTATTTGATTCATGCTGCTTTTACAAAACAGACTGAGGTACTGATTTTTCCTTATTTAAATATGCTATTTAATGAGTTCTGTACTTTAAGCGCATCATCCTCTATTGTTTTTTGGATAGCGGCGTTATAAGATGGCGCAAACTCTGGGGTAATACAGATCAGATCTTCTCCATCTGCAATAGTAAGATTAAAGACATTGCTTCCGAATTTAAATGTGCTTTTAACTTTAGAGATCTCTTTTTCAATAGTTTTTACCAATTCGTAACTATTGCTAATCTGGTCAAATGCATCTTTTGCCGATTCGAAGATAATTTGCGTAGCTACATCCAAATCATTGATGATGACAGTCGCATTTTGTAGTTCAGTTTTGAACGCTCCTGTAGTACCATCATGTAAATGCTTCAAATCTGGCAAAAGGTCCTCACTGAAAATAATATCTTTTGGATCCTTAATAAGGATTGTTGCAGAATTTTTGCTACTGTCAAATACTTGTTCTAAAATGATGAAAGCATTGCCGTCTTTAAGGTTTGCTGTACTTTCTGAAGTATAATCAATTTTGATATCGCTGATCACATTTTTGATGATGTTTACAACGTGTTCCAGCACTGGATGTGGAGTGATATTGTTCATTATGATAAATTTTCTGCAAAGGTAAGGCTTGATGGCAGTCATTTACATACCGAAAAGAAAAAAAGAGTTAATTTTTACATAAAGTGCTGATTTGTATGTTTTTCTGTTTTGGGTCTATTTACAGTTTATCTATACCCTATTGTAGATAAACGAATTATTTTAAACAAAAAGCCGCCTCATCATTTATGATGAGACGGCTTCTGCAAGCTTAGATAAAATAATTTTACAAAGAATAGCGTAATGTAATTCCGTAAGTTCTTGGATCACCAAGTACACCAGCATATAAACCAGCGTTCCCCGCTGCAGCCTGTAATTGTTCGTAATAGTTTTTATTCGCAATATTTCTGGACCAAACAAACAGAGAGAATTTATCAGACTTAAACCCTAATCTCGCGTTCAACAAGGCATAACCTTCAACATTTAAGACACGCGAAGGTGTTGGATTTGAAGAATATTCCGAACGGTAACTCGCATCAGCAGCAATAAAATACCTGCCTAAAGTGCTAGCCAAGCTCCCTGGATTGCTGAACTCAGCACCACCAGAAACATTCCATTTGGATATACCTGGTAAACTGCCACCTGAAGCATCTTTAAACGCTACCTGTGTAGCCACACCATTAACGAGCTCCGTATGTCCGGTCTCTTCCAATGGCAGCGGTGCATTTTTGAATTTTACATATTCGCCATCAAGATAAGCCAGTGCTGCATTAACAGTTAAGAACCTTCCTAACTGATAACTTCCATCAATTTCCAGACCCTTTACATTCACTTTTTCTGCATTGGCAAGATAACCTCTGTTTACACCCAATTGTGGCGACTGTACATTGGTTTGGTAATCTTTAATATCAGTATTAAAAGCGCTAACGTTTAACAACGCACCTTTAAAAGGCTTGGTTTTAACGCCCAATTCATAGTGTTGTACATATTCTGGTTTTACTATTGCCACAGCCAGGTCTGGTTCTCCAGCAGGGGTAGTTGGTAAACCACCTACATTCACACCAACAGGTTTATAAGCGGTAGAAAAAGTTCCGTAAGCATTTAACTTAGTCGTAGGGCGATATGACAAGGTGATGTTACCAGAAAGGTTGTTGTTATCTACACTGGTATTGAATTTCTGATTGTTATAAACGGCGGTTTTAAGTGCTAGCAATGCCGCATCTGAGGTTTGCAGTCCGCCATAAGTTACCCTGTTATAATCAACATCCTTTTTATCATAAGTATACCTTAAACCAGGTAAAATATGGAAGTGATCTAGAAACTCCCAGTCCACCTGTGCGAATACAGCAGTACTTAATGATTTGATGGTTGAATTGGTTTGAATACCATAGCCATCTAATAAGCCTGGTGTTGAGTATAAGGCCTGGGCACCGGTATTACTGGTCTGCACAAATCTCCACTGATCTTTACCCACCTCTTCCGTTTGGTCTAATCCTTTCAAATTCTGACTAAGGGCAAATACACCAATTACACCACTTATTTTTTCTGCAATCTGACCAGCATATCTTAGCTCTTGAGAATATTGATCATGGCGGGAGTTTCCCTGAGATTTGGTAAGTGCCGATAATTCAGAGAAATCCCTGTCGTTTGTAGGATTCCAGTTCCAGAATCTCCAGGCAGTGGTTGAAGTAAGCGTTCCATTCCCAATTTTATAATCTAAATTAACAGATAGACCACCGATAGACTGATCATGTTTCCAGGGCGTATTGGTATTGATTTTTCTGGAAGAAGGTTCTATTACAGGTTGTTGATAGCCCAGGTCAGAAATGATTTTGGCATATTGACGGTAAGCACTTCTTTCGGTTGTAGTTACACCGGCAATTACCAATGGGTAACCTGCAGGGTGCTGTATGCTTACATCACCACTCAACAATACCTGTAATTTATCCGATGGCGTATAATATAACTGACCTTTAAAACCAAGGTTGTTTTGGCCACTATACCTGCGTTCTTCTTTAGTATTGAAAATAGTACCATCACGCTGGGTTCCAGAAATGGATAATCTTGCTGCAAGATCTTTTGCAACAGCACCTGAAACTGATGTTTTCGCCTGTATAAAATTATAGTTTCCAAAGCTCAATTCAACCTTTCCGCTTGGTATTTGAGTTGGTTTTGCTGTAGTGATGTTAAATGCACCTGCAGTAGTGTTCTTTCCAAACAAGGTTCCTTGTGGGCCGCGCAATATCTCTATCTGTTCAATATCCAGGAAATCTGTAGAAGTCGCGGCTGGACGAGCTTGGTAAACCCCATCTACATAAAAGCCTACTCCTGGATCAATACCGTCGTTCGTTAAACCAAATGTGGAACCTAGTCCCCTGATATTAAGGGTTGTGTTTCTGGCATTTGAAGCATACAACTGTACTGATGGAACCAGCTCTTTTAAACGATTAACGTTAAAAGCCCCTGCGTTCTCTGCAGCCTGGCCCCCGATAACCGTAATTGCGATAGGCACATCCTGAAGTACTTCAGATCGTCTTCTTGAGGTGACCACGATCTCATCCAGTAATTCACTTTCAATCAGGATTAACTCAAAGGGTGCTTCCTGAAGCTTTAAAATCTGGAAATCCTGAGATTTGTAGCCAACTGAACTGACCCGAAGATAAAAGGGGAGGTCCTGCTTTGAATCAATACTGAACCTGCCCTGATCATCTGCATTAGCAGAAATTTTAGTTCCTCTGATCAACACTGTTGCATGAGGTACCGGAGTTCCGTTGCTACTTTTTATAACACCCGTTATTGCACTTTGGGCAAAAACAGAATTTGCGATGAGTATAAATGAAAAGATAATAAGTAATTTTTTTTTCATGATTTTAATATGATATGGTTTGTTGGTGGTACGTCAGCAGACAGCTACTCTGCTGCGGGTTAATTTTGTTTATACTGGATGACGATGCCAAATAATATGGGCAAAGCAGAGCCATATGGATGATTTTCACATCCAGTAGAATTTTAAAAACTTGCTATGGGATTTATTGGCGCTTTATTTTTGCGCGATGATTTTTGAGCTGAATCAACAACAGCAACAACAACATGCTAAGAGGAATCGCATTCCTTCTTTAGGCGTTTGTCTTTTGATTTCTATAAAAGGTAAATCTGTTTTCATTTGGTTTTGGATTGTAAACTTGATTCGGTTATACAAATATAGAACTCTTTTTCATTATTTTTATAAAATCTATGGATTTTGTAGTCTTTATTTGAAATACCTCATAAAAAGCTTGTTATAGGCTTGTTTTAGGCTTGTCGGAACTTTTTCCAGACAAGTGGTTGGTATCTAATTTGATGTTGGAATAGAATTTATGTGCTTGAATTCTACGAGCCTTTCTCTGATTTTTTAAATAGTAGCAGACCATACCTTCAAATGGTTATGGTCTTAAAAAAGGGGTTCATCCTCTACATAGTTTGGTTAATGTAATTAATTCCCTCTGAGCGGAGGGCTGATATACATTTGTATCATAATACTTAACCATATGAGAAAAATAAATCTAATATCCAGTCTGTTTTTTCTTTCCGCTTTATCCGTAAATGCTCAGTCTATAACTATTAAAGGAAAAGTATATGCTAAAAATAAACAGCCGCTACCTTCAGTAAGCATTACGCTGAAAGGAACATCCGGCAAACAACGGTCCATCGTTTCAAAAACTCAAGGTGATTTTGAATTTGTAAACCTTGATAAGGAAACTGTTTACGCTTTAAGAATATCACATGTCGGGTATATAGCTATAGATACAATCATTACTACACCTATTGCGGACACTTCAAAAGTGCTGATGCTAAAGTCAATGTACCTGGAGGAACAAGCGCAGCAAATGGCAGAAGTAAACATCAAAAGCAAAGTTAAAGTCATAGAGCTAAGAGGGGATAAAGTGATTTTTAATGTGTCTAAAAGTCCGGTGGCAACAGGTAAAACTCTTTATGATGCCATCAAACAAATTCCCGGTGTATTTGAGCAAAATGGCTCACTTAGTTTTCAGGGCAACAAAATCTCGATTTATATCGATGGCAGACAAAATTACCTGAGCGGAGCTGAACTCAAATTGTACCTGCAAAGTCAGCCAGCCAGCAGCGTTGACCTCATAGAAGTATTGCCCCATCCATCTGCTAAGTACGATGCTCAGGGAGGAAGTGTAGTCAACATAAAATCAATGGTCAATAAGAACTACGGTACCAATGGAACAATTCTAATCGGAGGCGGACAAGGGAGATATTTTCAGAATAACCAGGGACTGGCACTGAATTACCGAAATAAAGCAGTCAATGTTTACGGAAGTTACAATCATCTCCACAGCAAGAAATATGCTGATAACTACTCAGATAGGGTACTAGGGCCAGCATTAAATATTATCAATGATGAGAAAAGAAAACTGACCAGTGAAGGTCATATGCTAAAAGCAGGGCTCGACTGGGACATTAATAAAAACAATACTGTGGGTGTGTTATTGAAAACCAATTTCACAGATCTCAATAAAAGCTGGAACAGTGCCACCAGGTTAAAATATGCTGGAGCAAGCTCAGATTCTACCTCATTAGTCAACACAAATGGAAATAATAGCTATGTAGTTCCTTCTGTAAATGTCTATTATAAATCTGTCCTGGACACTGCAAACCGGACGCTGACCTTTAACTTCGATTATTTTAAGTACGATAAGTCCTCTGGAAATGAATACATCACCGACTTTTACGATACCCAGGGCATAGCCTACAATCAAACTAAATTCAGGGACAATTCACCTACAATCAATAATGTGTATGCAGCCGCATTGGATTTTTCCAACCCATTAAAGAATGGAAGTTTTGAGGCCGGTATAAAATCATACATCACAAAAACAGACAACAATACGGTTTGGGAAACGATAAACAACAACTCCTGGAATTATGATCCATCCAGAAGTAACCACTTCATCTACAAAGAATTTATAAACGCGGTATATGCCAATTATATGGCAACCTTCAAGAAAATCAATCTAACGGCTGGTTTAAGGTATGAACTGACACATACAGAAGGTAATCTAGCTACACAAGGCATCACCAATAAACGTAACTATTCTAATTTGTTTCCAAGCATCAGCCTGGGATACAACGCAAGTGCAAAGCATGTTTTTGGAATTAGCTATCGGAAAAGTATTCAACGATTTGGTCTGGATGTAGTCAACCCCTTCATTTTCTATAAAAACCCATACGAATATTACCAGGGAAACCCAAATATTAAACCCGAGATCAGCCACAGCCTAAGCCTGTCTTATACTTACAATAGATTCATGTCCTTTAACCTTAATTATATCAAAGCAGATGATGCACTGGCTCCTGTATACTTTAAAGGGAATAACAATATCCTGATCTCTTCCCAGGATAACCTAAGCAACAGCAAGACCTTCTATTTCTCTAACAGCGTTTACACATCGCCGAAGGAATTCTGGGACATATCCCTTTCAAATATGGTCGGTTTCATCCAGTTTAATCAATACGTTGATGGTGCAAATCTACTGAATAACAGCAATTGGATTTACCAGGGGAATCTGTCAAATAGCTTTAACATGGGGAAAGGCTTTAGTTCAGAACTCACAGTGATGTACCTATCTCCATTTTCTCAGGGGATTTATGAAACGAAGAATTTGTTTCAAATGGATCTGGGGCTTAGTAAATCACTATTCGACAATAAAGCAAATATCAGGTGCTCGGTCAGCGATATCTTCAATACTTTCTCAACAAGATATAATGTGAATTATCAAGGTGTAAATGCCTATTACCGTCAGAAAGACGAGTCAAGATTTTTCAATCTTTCCTTATCCTACAAGTTTGGGAATAGCAATGTTAAAAGAAGCAAAACCAGAAACATCAATTCTGATGAAATCAGAAATAGAATGAATTAATCAGGTAAATCTGAAGCAATAGAAAACTAAAAAACATAACGAATCTTAAAAACAACAAAACATGAAAAAAGACCTAAATGCTCAAGACAAATTAACGCTATTCAAAAAGAAAATTGCGAACCTGTCTGAAAACGAAATGAACAATGTACTAGGAGGTAGAGAAGCCTATGGAACAATTGGTGGTGCAACCAAAAGCACGGTAAACCAATTTACATGTACTGCCTGTACACACACCAGTAACCAGACTGATGCCGGTTGTCCAGCAGTAGAGAACTAAACAACTATCAAAAAATTAACGAACCTTAAAAAAAACAAAACATGAAAAAAGACCTAAATGCTCAGGACAAATTAGCGCTATTCAAAAAGAAAATTGCGAACCTGTCTGAAAACGAAATGAACAATGTACTAGGAGGTAGAGAAGCCTATGGAACAATTGGTGGTGCAACCAAAAGCACGGTAAACCAATTTACCTGTACTGCATGTACACACACCAGTAACCAGACTGATGCCGGTTGTCCAGCAGTAGAGAACTAAACAACTATCAAAAAAAAAACGAACCTTAAAAAAAACAAAACATGAAAAAAGACCTAAATGCTCAAGACAAATTAACGCTATTCAAAAAGAAAATTGCCAACCTGTCTGAAAACGAAATGAACAATGTACTAGGTGGAAACCAAGCCTATGGAACGATCGGTGGCGAAACTAAAAGCACGGTTCACAACTTCACTTGTACTGCTTGTACACACACCAGTAATCAGTCTGATGCCGGTAAATGTGCTGAAATAGCTAACTAAAAAATAACCAACCTTAAAAATAATCAACCTTAAAAAAAACAAAACATGAAAAAAGATCAAAATACCCAGGACAAATTAACGCTATTCAAAAAGAAAATTGCCAACCTGTCTGAAAACGAAATGAACAATGTATTAGGCGGGAACCAAGTTTATGGAACAATCGGTGGTGCAACTAAAAGTACGGTAAACCACTTTACCTGTACGGCCTGTACACATACGAGTAACCAGACCGACGCCGGCTGCCCAGTAATAGAAATCGGACTTTAATAATTAACGAATCTTAAAAACAACAAAACATGAAAAAAGATCAAAATGCTCAGGATAAATTAACGCTATTCAAAAAGAAAATTGCGAACCTGTCTGACAACGAAATGAACAATGTACTAGGTGGAAACAAAGCCTATGGTACGATCGGTGGCGAAACTAAAAGCACGGTTCACAACTTCACTTGTACTGCTTGTACACACACCAGTAATCAGTCTGACGCCGGTAAATGTGTTGGAGTAGAAAATTAACTCGTAAAAGCATTCAAATTAAACTCATTAATCAAACAATTTAAAAAATATAAAAATGGAAAATCAAGACAAAAAAACTGCAGCTAAATTATCTCTTAGGAAAGACAAAATCGCTAACCTTTCAGCAAAACAAATGGAAAGCATTTACGCAGGAGTTGAGGCAGAATCAAAAGAAAAAGGTAGCACAAAACATGATTTTACCTGCACCTGGTGTGCAAACACTGTTCCTTGTGCCGTAACAATTATCCTATAAAAAAATGTGTTTAAATCCTCAGAAGGCTGTTTTTTTACAAAAAGAACAGCCTTCTTTTTAAAATGAAAGTCATGAACTATAAAAAAGAAGTCAAAGAAAAACTGTTCAGCCTGGAAGAAGGTATTTCTGAAGCCGTAAGTGGGAATCATTCTATGTCATTGATGCAGGGATTAGCGGGACTTCCCATTCTATATGCAGAGCTTTATAAGCATACAAAATCCAGGTCTTACCTGAAAAAATTGGATGTAGTCATCGATAAACTGATTGACATCATAGAAAATACCTCAGCATCGGTCAGTTTTTGTGAAGGCATTACAGGAGTTGCTTTTATGCTGAATTACCTCCAGACAGAAATGAAATATAAACAGTCAATGGTTAAGGAACTCAACAGGATCCTGGACCGCCTAATGATTCATTTTTATCAACATGCTGAGAATTATAATATGGATTTTATGCATGGAAATGCAGGGATCTTAGCCTACTGGTTAAATAAGAAAACTAAAATATTTAAAAAAGACACCCAGCTCCTGATGCCAAAATATGTTAAAGAGCTGAAAACTTATCTCGATGGACTAAAAGATCCGGAGAATGATAAAAAGATCGTCAATTGCGGAATGGCTCATGGTTTAATTTCCAATATGATGATCCTGGCCAAGTATTCGGAAAGATTCAATGACCACCAATACTATTATTTACTTCAGGAAATTGTTGACCTGGTGCTGCTCACCAGAAGTCGGACTACCGGTGCTATCAACGCGGACTTTCCAGCAATTATTGAACTTGGAAATATTAATCCTGACAATCAGTACAGAGTTCCATTAGGATGGTGTTATGGGGATACCGTGGTTTCCATCGGACTAGCTAAAGCTGGACAAGCGCTTGGTAATACCAGAATTAGAAATCTTGGTCATGAGGTGGCAGTAAGGACAATGGAACGAAAAACCAATGCCCATGCTATGATTCTTGATGCCTCATTCTGTCATGGCAGCTCCAGTATTGCACACGTTTATAACCGCTGGAGATGGGAAACGAATGACAACAGTTTTGATGAAGCTTATACCGACTGGATCCTAAAAACTGTAGAACTATGCCAGTATACGGACGGTATTGGCGGATATAAGAAATTTGAGGGCGATCACTTCACACCAGAGATGGGATTACTGGATGGAGCAACAGGGGCAGCACTTGTATTGAGCGACTATGTTTACGGGCAAAAATCGAGCTGGGACGCCGCTTTTCTATTATCATAACACCGGCATTAATTCAAATATGCAGGTTCACACCTTTAAAATTTGGGTTAATGTAATTTCTTTCCTTAAGGTGATGATCCAGGGTACTTTAGTATAAATAATTAAATCACTTAGTATGAACACAAACTTCGCATTTAACGACAAACTAATCGTACGTACACCTAGACTTAGTCAAAAGGACACAGAAATCAGTCTTACACAATTGCTTCAGGACGATAGTTTCTTAGAATCTGTTTACATCGCTTCACCAAACCTGTACAATGAATGTCTGAAATTAAAGCAGGGAGATGTACTAAGTAAAAAAGAACAGGAAAAAGTGGAAAATTCTCTAATGAAATACCACTACAGAATGGCTACCCGGTCGACCCCCTTTGGTTTGTTTTCTGGTTGCCATGTAACCCGCTGGACAAATGAAGAAAATGGCATCACCATCAGCAAAAAAGACATTAAAAGACATACCAGAATCGACATGCATTACTTGTGTGCCCTGTCGCAAAAATTGTCGCTGAAAGAAGGTGTCATTGAAAATATTAAATTCTTTTCCAATAACAGTGTCTACGTTACTGGAAATGAACTAAGATATGTAGAATATACTTATCAAAAAGAAAGCAGAAGTTATCAAATCTGTGCAGTTCAAGGAAATGAATACCTGGATATCATCCTTAAAGAAGCTAAAACAGGAAAGCAACTAGATGAACTGGTTCAGTTAATCTGCAGTACAGATCCTGAAGTTGCTCCAAATGATGTGCTTGGCTTTTTGATGGAATTGGTTCATTCCCAGATTCTAATCAGTGAACTGGAGCCTTGTACAACAGCGGAAGATTTTCTGGATAAAATCATTAGCGTATTACAGAACATCAAGAGCGTTGATGATGAATTAACAGCGCTAGTCATCATTTTAAATGACATCAGAGATACCCTAAGAAAAATTGACAACAACGAATACCAAACCGTAGAAGGTTATAAATATATCACCAGCCTGGTGGAACGCATTGGATTCCCATTTGATGAGTCTAAACTTTTTCATACAGACATTTATAAAAAAGAACTGGCTGGGGGAGTGTCAGAAAAAATCAAGCAAAAACTAACGGAGGCTGCTGAATTAATGAATAAAATCACACCATACGTTGAAAATCCAAACCTTAAGAACTTTAAAGAAAACTTCTATAATAGATACGAAGCTGCAGAAATGCCATTGTTGAAAGTTTTGGATACAGAAAGTGGCATCGGATACCTCAATAGCCATAGCAATAAAGACATTACTCCTTTAATTGATGACATTGCTTTACCACAGAAACCTCAGCCAAATGCTTCCATTAACTGGAATCAACTGGAGCAGTTATTACACAAAAAAACAATTGGCTGTACCGGTAATAAGATCGAAATCTTTGATGAAGACCTGAAAGATTTTGAAGGAAACTGGACCAACCTGCCTCCTTCTTTTCCAATGATGTTCAGGATTCTTTCTGAAGATGAACTGTTCATTGAAAGCTGCGGTGGCTCAAGCGCGGTCAATCTATTGGGCAGATTTGCACATGGTGATGCTGAGATTAATCAGATTTCTCAGGAAATTGCAGATAAAGAGCAGGAAATCAATGACAATATCCTCTTTGCTGAAGTGGTACACTTACCAGAAAGCAGGGTAAGTAATATCTTATTACACCCAGCTTTCCGTAAATATGAAATCCCTTATTTGTCAAATGCGACAGGCAATGACGTACATACCATAGATGTTAGCGATTTATATGTTTCCATAAAAAACAATAAGATCGTTTTACGCTCTAAAAAACTCAATAAAATCATAATTCCCCGTTTAAGTAACGCTCACAATTACAGCCATAATGCCTTGCCAGTATATCAATTCCTTTGTGATTTACAGAATCAAGGAAAACGCGGTGGCCTGTTCTTCCACTGGGGAGGACTAGGTAAAATCCACCAGAAGTTTCCAAGAGTAACTTATAAAAGTACCATACTCTCGCTGGCACAATGGAACATCAGACAATCAGACGTCCTACAAATTATCAATGCTGATCAGGCAAGTAGAGCTGAGCATGTTCAGGCTTTCAAAGAAAAATGGGAGCTGCCAAGATATATGGTGCTTGCAGAAGGAGATAATGAACTGTTCATCGATTTTGAATCTGAGAAACTGGTTAATGTATGGATTGAATACGTCAAAAAAAGAAATGGTACCGTACTAAAAGAATTTATTCCTTCTACACATGGAGTAGCTGAAGAAGGAAGCCAGGAGAAATTCAGTAACCAGGTTATTGCCCTGCTACAAAGTACTAAACCTTCTTATGAAAGATTGACGATTAAAGAAAATAACGATGCCAGTATCAAAAGAAGATTCTCCCTGGGTTCAGAATGGCTGTATTTCAAAATGTATTGCGGAGTAAGGTCTGCAGATAAAATATTATCAGAGGTGATCCAGCCTATTTGTGAAGAATTGGAAGATGCGGGTATGATAGAGAAGTGGTTCTTTATCAGGTATAATGATCCGGATTTTCATTTACGTGTACGCTTTCAACTGAAGGATCTGTCGCAGTTGGGCCAGGTGATCCAGATTTTTAACAAGTTCTCGGATCCTTTCATTGAAAATGGACTCATCTGGAAAATGCAAAATGATACCTACGACAGAGAAATTGAACGCTATGGTAGTCAGACGATGGAACAGGTAGAAACCATATTTTCTCAGGATAGTGCTGCCGTCTTAAAAATGATCAGCCAAATGCAGCAGACAGAAAATGAGAACTTCCGATGGATGTGGGCAATAAAATCAATAGATGAGTTGTTTAAGGCATTCAACGTTTCATTAGATCATAAATTCGAAATCATCGACTCCCTTAGGGCTTCCTTTGCACAAGAGTTTAATGCAAATAAACTGCTGAAATCCCAACTAGATACCAAATACAGACAACATCGGGATCAGATGGACAAATGGTTAGAAAATGAAGGCCTTTTAGCTGTAGACCTTAACGAGTTGCAAGCCATCAGAATCCTTTTTGAAAGAACCATTGTCATGAGACCAGTGGCCCATAACCTTAGCCAGATCAGTAGCATGGAAAATGCGGAAGTAAGTTTGGAAAACTTGCTGAGTAGCCTGATTCACATGATCGTTAACAGGGTCATTACCTCACAACCAAGGTTGCATGAAATGATCATCTACGATTTCATCAGCAGACTATACAAATCAAAAATCGCCAGGAAGAAAATCTCTAACTCAAATCAAGATGTTCAAAAAATTCCCTCACTATAGACAATATGATGAGATGGACTGTGGTCCTACCTGCATCAAAATTATCAGTAAGTATTATAAGAAAGATCTTTCTCTGGACCATATTCGTGAATTATCACGTACCACCAGACAAGGCAGTAGCCTACTGGGACTTAGTGAAGCCGCCGAAAAAGTAGGATTCATCAGTTGTGGACAGAAAATGCCCTATGAAGATCTTTTGGAAAGCAGTAGTCTGCCTGTGGTGGCCTACTGGAATCAGAAACATTTTGTAGTCGTTTACAAAGTTAAAAAGGATATGGTCTATGTTTCAGATCCTGCCCATGGCTTATTGAAATATTCAAAAGAAGAGTTCCTAAAAGGCTGGGCAGATGATCAGGGATCAGGGATTATACTCTGTCTATTGCCAGGTGAAGAGTTTTTTAAGCTCAAGAGTACTGGTGGCAAGGGCGTTCGTACTGATTTTGGGATCATTTATAAATACCTTTTCAGGTATAAAAAGCTGCTGATACAATTGCTGATTGGCTTATTTGTAGGGAGTTTACTCCAGTTACTCGTCCCCTTTATTACCCAATATATGGTGGATTATGGGATAAAAAACAAAGACATCAACTTTATATACCTCATGCTGCTTTCACAGCTGCTGCTCTTTGCAGGAAGAATGAGTGTGGAGATTTTGAGAAGTTATATCCTGGTACACCTGAGCAGCAGGGTAAACATTAATCTCCTGTCTGATTTCTTCATTAAGCTGATGAAACTACCTCTCAGCTTTTTTGATACCAAAATGGTGGGGGATATCATGCAAAGGATTCAGGACCATTCCAGAATAGAATCCTTCCTGACCTCAGGAACAATCAATATCCTTTTCTCTACCATTAACCTGGTTATATTCAGTGCGATATTGTGCTTCTACAGTCCGGCTATATTCACCGTGTTTTTAATTGGAAGTGTGATTTACTTCATCTGGATCTTCCTCTTTATGAAAAAGAATGCAGAGCTGGATTATAAAAGATTCGACCAGCTTTCCATCAATCATGAGAAAAATCTGGAATTGATTTATGGCATGCAGGAGATTAAACTTCACAATGCTGAAACTAAGAAACGCTGGCAATGGGAGGAGTTACAGGCAAAATTGTTTAAGCTTAACCTCAAAAATCTATCCCTCAAGCAAGCGCAGACAGGTGGAGCTTCGCTGATCAATGAGTTGAAGAATATCCTGATCACCTTTCTGGCAGCCAAGCTGGTGATTGATGGCAATGTAACTATTGGTATGATGCTTTCCATTTCTTACATCACGGGACAGCTAAATTCACCAATTACCCAGCTGGTAGAATTTATACAGTTGTTCCAGAATGCCCGTCTTAGCATGGCAAGGATCAACGAAATCCATAATCGGGAAGATGAAGAGATCGAAGCCCCTATAGCAGAAAACCGCAGCGGTAGCATCGAGATCAGTAACCTTTATTTTAAATACCCGGAAGTGCCCAATGGCAGCTATACGCTGAAAGACATTAACCTGAGTATTCCGGAAAACAAAATCACAGCCATTGTAGGCTCCAGTGGTAGCGGAAAAACAACGCTTTTAAAAGTACTGCTCAGGTTTTATAAGATTGAACGAGGTGACATCAGTATTGCCGATCAAAGTATCTATGACATTTCGCACCATAACTGGCGGAATAAATGCGGAGTGGTGATGCAGGAGGGCTATATCTTTAATGATACCATCGCAAGGAACATCGCAGTTGGAGATGATGAGGTCGATATGGATAAACTGGAGAATGCAGTCACCATTGCCAATATGGGGCAATTCGTGAACGACCTCCCTCTGGGCATGAATACAAAAATAGGACAAACGGGTGTCGGACTAAGTACCGGTCAGAAGCAACGTATTTTAATTGCAAGGGCAGTATACAAAGATCCGGACTTCATCATCTTTGATGAGGCCACCAGTGCCCTGGATGCCACCAATGAGAAGATCATTGTTGAGAACTTAAACCGGTTTTTTAAAGGGAAAACGGTCATCATTATTGCACACAGACTGAGTACAGTAAGAAACGCCGACAAAATCATTGTACTGGAGCAAGGTCAGGTAATTGAACAAGGTTGCCACAATGAACTGGTTACTGCAAGGAACTACTATTATAATTTAGTAAAGAATCAATTAGAAATCGCTAGTTAAAAAGATCATGAATAGAAAAACATTGAAAGAGGAGCATTTAAGCCATCAGGTTAAAGACATACTCGAAGTCCCTCCGGGCTGGATTATCCGAAACGGAGGCTTCCTAATTCTGGCATTTATTGCTGTGGTTTATTTCCTGCTAAATGCAATAAATATCCCACAACGATTCAATAGTGCTGTCCGGTTTGAGCAACAGCCAGGAACTGCAATTTCAGAAGATGTCCTGGTGGGGAAAGTAGTAGTCCCCATTTATCTGCTAAAGTCTATTGAAGGCGGACAGATCATTCATATGGTTAAACAGAACAAAACCAGGGAAAAGTATGATGTAAGCATTGCCAAAATCACCAAATACAAGGATTCTGCCATACTACAGCTGAATATTAGTCAGCTTGCTAACAGAAAACAGTTTCATTTGATTCCCTCTGGAAAAACGACTGATTTTAATATGGAGTTTGGCAAAATAAGTATGATGGCTGAAATCCTGGGCGCTGGCCGTAAAAATTAAAGAAAAGGAGATCATTTCTCCTTTCCTTTCAAAATAATAGATTGCCCTTTAATAATGATATTCAATCGTTGAAGCGTACTGAAATCTTCCAATGGATTGGCATCCAATACCAGTACATCTGAATTTTTCCCCTGATTAAGGCTACCACTCTGAGCAGTCATATTCATCATTTTTGCAGGTATTATAGTAGCCGATTGAAGGGCTTCCAGCGGACTGAATCCAAGAGAAACGTAATTTTCCAGCTCCTGAATCAGGCTTCCCTCATTGTCTGTACCAGCAACAACAGGAATTCCATAATCATGCATTTGTTTCAAAATCAATTTATAATGCTTGATTTTCGGATCCCCGGTTAAGGCATATACATTTAGGGTAGGATCCAGGTATATATTTTTCTCTTTAATCTGATCCAGTAAAACCTTGTTAGCGCTGATGAAATCACCTTTTCCCCATTTAAGACTATTCATGAAATAATGAATGTGACTGATGCTTTTGATGCCATTATCAACGAGAGTACCCACCAAATATCCCACAGGAAGATGACCAACTACGTCCATATGGTAAAGATTTGCTTCCGCTACAATAGCAGATAAGACATTTTTCTTTACATAAGAATATACTTTAATCTGCTCAAATCCCGCATCATGATATCTTTTTACCTGTTCTTTAGCTGTTTTAACATCCGATGCAGTAACAATGCCCAGACTAAAGTCAGACTTACCATCTATGATGCCAGCTCTTATTAACCTTGGTGCCAAAAAAGAAGGCTCAGCTTCGGATTTCTTTATAAGTGAAACAAAGTCGAATTCATTTCCCATATCCCTCATCGTAGTTACTCCAGTCAGGAGTTCTTTTTTCAAGTAATCCGGGTGAAATAGATGAACATGCATATTCCATAACCCAGGAATCAGGAATTTATTACCCACGTCAATCACATGTGCCCCCTCAGGAATGAGCTTCTGATCGGTTTTTCCAATGTATTCAATCTTTCCATTTTTAATCTGGAGCATCCTGTCGTATAATATTTTCCCGCCATCAGCGAGGTCAACAATATTTCCTCCGGTCAACACAATGTTTTCATAAGACAAGCCGACACCTTTATTTGCTTTGATATAAGTCTCAATCAGATATTTATTCGATTTAAGGTTGAAATCATTAAAAAAAGAAAGGTATTTGTTGTCTATAATTTCTCTTTTATCAGCTTCAGTATCACAAGTGCCCAGATAAACCGCATGCCCATCCGCATCGATCCAGAGGATTTCATTTTGCTGGTTTTTGAGTTCTATCACCCTTAATTTTCCCTGTGTTAAAGGATCAATTTGTTCAGCAATTTCCCTGATGTGGGTAGCTTTACCATCCCAGGCAGACCTAATGGATTCTGGCCGACCATTTTTCATCCAGAAGGAGAGGAGCTGCTCCTTCATCCGAATAGAACCGTTTTCACTGATCGGGAAGTTAAGCCCTGTGCTGAAGGTCGTGTCTGCGTTTTCTTTTTTAAATCTGGAAGTATGCCCTATAGAGCGATAGCTGGTTTTCTCGCTGTTACTTGTAAACTGACAATTTAAAGCCATATCTGCTCCACGATCATTGGTAATGATCGTGATTTGATCAGAGATCTGACCATTAGCCGGACTACTGACCACTGCTTCTGTCCCAATCTTGCGTTCCATCTTATAGATAGAATAATTGCTGTTGCCCTGACTGAAGCTGTATTTAGGAAGCATCAATCCCCCAAGGAAAGACACATAAATGATCGCGAGTTTTCTGTTCATGGTAAATGATTTTAACCCGCTCCCTTCTTATTTTTAAAATAAGAATGAAGCAGGTCTTGAATACTAAATCTTTGGAGCGTAAATTCTGAATTGTACCCGAGATTATTGCCCTTTTTATGGTAAAAGAACAGCGTCACCCCAGGAAAGTTGTTTTTTGGAGATGGAGGAAAGTAAGGTAAGTCCAACCCCAGAAAGGCCATCAAGGATACTGTGTTCCTCCCCGGCAAAGGTTTTATTGTTTAAATCTTCCGCAAGTAATTTAACCGTTTTTTTGATCCAGTATTGATGTGCAGTAGCAAAGATTGGATTTCCAGATTCTTTATGGAGCGACTGGTAAAAATGTGCAACACCGGCAGCACCATGACAGAAATAAGAATCTTTAACCAGCGTGCTTTTATAGCTTTTTCTCTTTACAGTAGTATTGGATAGTGCCTCTAAAGAAAAGGTGTTGACATTCGGCAGTTCCTTGGTTTTATTCATCCGGGTAAACAAGAGTACCTGCCCAAGGTCTCCATAACACCAGGCCAATCTGTTGTTATATTTTCTGCTGCCTTCATTAAAGTTGACAACGGAAGGGAAACCTGAAAAGCTCTCAGGATCTTCAGTTCTCTTTTGATAACTTTGCTCAATCATCGCACTACATCTGGTGATGGTGTCCAGAATCAGCGATTTACTGGCTGAGTTCTCAGTGCTGTTGAGCAAGACAATCAGGAAGCCGCTGAGTCCATGTGCTAAGCTCATATTGATCTGCTCTTTTACCTGGTTTGAAGGTAAAGACAGGTTGGCAATACAAGCGAAATCGGGGTAGTCCAGTAGCTGATGGTGGATGATTTTTATCAGCTCATCCAGGTAATTCTGAATGCGATCAGAGCGATCTCTACTCGAAAAGTAATGTATAATTCCAAATGCACCATGTAGGAAATCCGTGCAGTGGTTTTTTAAAAGCTCAGTGGCAGAATGAAACAACTGCTCATCAAGGCCCTCAAATTCTTCTTCAATATCAATGTTCACTGCACCAATTTTATGGAGGTGCGACATGGCATAAGCAAAGCCGGCAAGACCATTACAATAGGAAAAAGGATGGATATTTAGCTCATCATTATTGAGCTTCTCAATGTAGGCTGCCAGCATTTCCTGCGCTTTCTCCTGGATTTTATCATCCTCAAGCACCATGCTGTAATAGAAAAAATAATAAATGGTTCCCAGCCCTCCACCCAAAAAACCATCGTTTTTGGCGGGAGTATCTATAAGAATCTGATTGATCTGTTGTAATTGCTCAACAATTGCCTTGCTTTGCCCCATAAATTTAAATCGTCTTATTCTTGATGAAATTGAAAAACCCTTCTCTGTAAGAATCTCCAATACTGATGTCCTTATCGTGATTAAACAGTCTGAGGGTATAGCCCTGCACTTTAGCAATTCGTTTTTTTGAAATGATAAAAGATTTATGAACCCTCATAAACTTGCTTTTTGGTAAGATTTTCTCCAGGTCTTTTAAGCTCTGGTTAGAAAGAGACATCTTCCCGTTATGGTATAAGCTCACATAATTCCCATCACTCTCCACATACTCAATATCATCCATGTTGACCTTATCATACTTCCCTTTTACTCCCCCTTTGATAAAGAGAAAATCAGACATTTCATCAATATCAGTACCCTCAGCGCTAGTCAATTTATTCTCTACTTTTTGAAGTGCAGCGAGAAATCTGGCAAAAGTAAAGGGTTTCAGTAAATAATCAGTGGCCTCCAAATCAAATCCCTGGATCGCATACTCGCTGAAAGCAGTAGTAAATACCACCTGTAGCTGATGCTTATTGATCAGGTTTTTTACAAAGTCAATCCCAGAGATCTCAGGCATCTGAATGTCGCAGAATAAGAGATGAATGGTATTGTTCTTTATGAAATTATGGGCTTCAATTGCGTCTGTTGTAGCCAATAAAATCTTTATAACTCCTGATTTCATACAGAAGTGGGTAAGAAGCTCCACCGATGGAAGCTCATCATCCAGGATAACACAATTGATCATATTTGTTTTTTTAGGTGAATAGTAAGGTTTGTATAAAAATAGCCGTTGGCCTGACTGTAGTGAAACTCATAGCTATCTTTATAATATTTATTCAGACGGGAACTGATATTGGCAATGCCAATACCTGACTTCTCATCGTGGTTCTTTGCAGTTTTAATTTTGTTCTTACCTAAGAAACTGAATATGCCATCTTCATAGCTGATGTCGATGGTTGCCGGACTATCAGAAGAAAGATGTCCGTGTTTTAGAATGTTCTCCGCCAGGGTTACCAGCACCAAAGGAGGTAAAAACACCTGATCCATATCTCCTTTTGTGTTAAAATGAAAGATATTCTCATTGCTCAGCCTAAACTCATGGATAGAGATGACATTTAAAATGTGTTTAATCTCTTCAGATGCAGGCGCATGAGAACCGTTTTCCAGCCATTTTGGTAAATAGGCATAACGCATAATCTCAGATAGCTTTTGGATTTTATCCGCTAAATCTTCCGAATACACGATGGATTTAGCATACAACATATTCAGTGTATTGAATAGAAAGTGCGGATTAATCTGAGATCGAAGTAGATTTGCCTCTACTTCAATCTTTTCTTTTTCCAGGTTGGAGGAATTAATCTTTTCTTTCATGAGTTCACTGACAAAAAAGTACGCCGCACCTAAAGAGAAATAGTAGATGAATTGAAATAACCAAAACGTAATGTATTTATAGTAATTAATTGGATTGTCATTGTGAATAAGTAAGGGTTGAATAAATCCCCTGTTTAATAAAGCCAATCCAATACTGCTGACCAACAATACGATCAGCAGTGAAATGCTTTTGAAAATAGAGGGTTTTTTATACTTGATCAGATCAAGGTAATAAACCGTTGCATAAAAATTGTAAACCAGTACCGTAAGAAAAAACAACAGATAACTGATCACAGCCCCAAAGGAAAAATTAAATCTAGGGTCCAAAACCGCATTGGAGATGTAATTGTATATGAAAAATACAATCCAAAAGGTGTAATGTAGTCTAGTTTTTAGAAATAAAACAGGTTCTTTTTTCGACATTAGGGCTTAAGATAATAAATTATCTTAATTTTCTAATGCATACAGAAATAACTTTCATTCAATGAAGTCCTGTTTTTTCCAACATGTTCGTCAGGGGCATTTGTATGCGGATTTCCTAATACATTAATTGCTTTCTCGTTTTTGAAATTAGCAGCATTGACATTTTGATCATTAGTCAGTTTTGCGATCAATACTTTTTGTAAGTTAAGTTTCGGAGTAGTTAGATTTTTCATAATTGTTTGATTTAGATTGAGTCAAAGAAATAGCAAAAAAATAACTTGGCTAATTAAAATACATTAAGCAGGCTAACTTCGGTATGAACCAGTGTTTTAGCGGTGTTTTCCGCTTTGTAGAATTGTAATTATGAAGAGAAAATAACAGTTTTCTCTTCATAATGTATTGATGTTAAGGTCAGTCTTTCAGCTCTTTAAGGTCGTTTTTGTTTAACCAGCCTTTGGTTACCTGACCGTCTTTGCTCGTATGCGTGACATAAATAAAGCCTTTATCTTCTTCGATCACATTAAACTTAGCATTGGTCCATAAACCGAGTACACCATTTTTTTGTGAGTTGCTATCCGCAGCTTCATAAAAATAGATGGTACCTTTAGGCAACTGGTATTTCTTACCCTCGCTAACAATTACAGTAGCATTGTCTTTTGCCTTAGCTTCAGCCTCCGCACGTTTTGCTGCAGCAGCCATTTGTGCTTCATACTCTTTCTTCAGACTATCAATTTCAACCTGCTGAGCAGCCGTGTCAATCGCCACTGGCTGAACTTGTGCAGTCGTATCAGGCTCATAACTGGTGTCAGTACTGCTGGTGTCAACTTTAGCTACCTGTGAAGAGTCAACGCCCACTTGATGCAGAGAACGATCATCATTCTTCATGAAAAGACCATATACCGAAAGCATACCAAGCGCAAGTATGGATAAGATCATGATGGCAAATACAGGTTTCGACAACCTCACCTCGTCTGTAGCCAGACTTACTGGAGCTACTTCTTGCTGATATAGGGGAGCTGGAGTAGGAGCAGGCTTGGCAGGTACAGTAGGAACCGGTACTATGGCATCAGCACCTCTATGCGTAATGGCTTCTTGTAAATCAGCACCATTGGCATATCGTTGATCAGGACGCTTTTCTAAACATTTTTTAATGACCTGTAATAGCCAGTGTGGAACATTAGATTCCTTTTTGCGTTTTTCCGCATCCCAGCTTTCCGGCAATCGGTTCATACGTAAAGTCACCGGATCCGGTACCTCTGCTTCCATATGAGAAATCATGACCTGGTTGCGGGAACTTTCGTTTTTATTGATCAATGGGAAAGGTACCGTTCCTGCCAGCAATTCATAAAGGATAATGCCATAACTGTAGATATCCGTCTGAAAAAACATTTCTCCATCATGCTGTTCCGGTGCCATAAACTCTACCGCACCGGCATGGCGCAGACTGGTACGACGTTGCTCGTCAGACATAATCGCCAAGCCAAAATCCAGTAATACATAATTACCGGTCTCCGTATTGAATTTTACATTGTTGCTTTTTACGTCGCCATGTTTGATCCCTACCCGGTGGCAATGTGCCAATGCATTGGCCAGTTGTTCGGCCAGTTTAATGACTTCCTGAATAGTAAATATCGGCGGATGAGGCGGCATTAACAGCTTCTCGAGGTCCGGACCTTCAATATATTCCATTTCGATAAAAGGGAAGGAACCACTTTCAGTGAGCCCGGATCCTAATATTTTTACCACATTAGGATTAGGTACCTCATTTACCTTTTTGAGCTTTTCCACCTCGTTTTTAAACCTGATGAAGTTCTTGTCATCCTCACTTTCTGTATGTATGGGCGTAGGCATAATCTTCACTGCCGTGATGATCGTTCCCACACGTTTACCCTTATATACAGAACCCTGGCCACCTGTACTTAGCGCACCCAGATTTTCTAATCCTTCTGTTATCGTAAAAACTTTACTCATTATACAATATTAATAATTCCTGAATCATTATAACTAAATTCCAAAACGGCAAGCTCACCTAAAATGATCTGATCGCCTTCCTGTAAAGTATGACCAATCTCGGCTACATTAAGTTTTACTGGTGTATGGTCGGCAACCGACCTCATTCTTACCTTATTGCGGGGCGGGATACCACCTTCATCCGCAAATAACAGAAAAGATCCAGTATTATTGTCCCACTCTATATGGGCATGCTGTCTGCTGATAAATTTATTCGCCTCATTATTGCTGTCATCAAGAAAGGCAATGTGATTAATTCTGAAAAATCCATCACTCACCTGAACTTTAGCGGCTCTACCAATATTGATCTTCCCATCCGTAGCCGTAATCTTATATTGCATTTTCTCCGATGCTCCATTTAAGGTACGGATATAGGCGGTACTGGATTTTGTAACCACCACATGTTCCGGTGTTCTGATGTAAAGCGCTGCATTGATGTTGGAAAGCTTTATAGCATCTGCTGGTAATTCTTCTACGAAATTAATCTGCAAAGTCCAGTCTGCAGGTAAATCTATCGCAAAATCATCAACTATGCGTTGGATTTCATTTTTAAATCGCAGTTCATCTTCCGCAAAAACAGCGGATTCGTACATAAACCTTTCTGCAGGTAAACAGGCCAGGAGTACTGCCAGCCCTTTAATGTGTTTACCTTCACCGCCTTCCAGCTTTTGAAGTTCCTGCTTGATCGCAGTCAGTAGTGCCTCTCTGATGGCTTTTACATCTTGCAATGGCTCAGGTTCTCGCTTATTAAATAGATTAAACATACAATCTCTTTTAAGGTTTATTCTCTTCTTTACTTAGGTATCCTAGTTTTAAAAGGGCAGGTACCACATGCTGACCCGCCAGTCTCACAGCTCTACTGGAACCACGGGTTGATTCAATTCTGATACACACTACAATATGTCCTTTTCCATTTGCTTTAGGCGCATAAAAAGTATACCAGCCATCATTAATCTTTCCATCCTTCCAGATCCGCTCCGGAGTACCCGTTTTACCGGCTACCTTTAAACCCAGTAAACTGGTTTTATTGGCACTTTGCTTGAGCATATAACTACCTATGGTATTTGCATATTCAGATTTGTTAGCAATCTTAATAGCAGGGTTAACTGAAGTCGCCGAGTCACTTATTTTCAATACATAGCGGTTGGCTACCAGCTTGCCATTATTGGCTACCCCCGAAACCAATCGGGCAACAGCTGCAGGCGTAGCGATGAGTTCACCTTGTCCCCATGCCATTCCTGAAATCCCTTTTGCTCTGGTCCGACGAATCCTTGCAGGATCATACTTAGGTTTGGTATTAAATTCTGTTTTCTCCCAAAAGTTTCTCCATTTGCTTTCTTGTTTTACATTAGCAGTGTCCCTACCGTAGTAGTAACCGCCAACACCATGTAAAAACATACCGGTTTTTAAATACAAACTGGCCATTTCATCCTGTAGATGTTCCTCGTTGGCAATTTTAATGAAGTAAACATTGTTAGATTTTACAACTGCTTTTTCCATGTCAATACGACCCGTTTCATCAGGCTCAATGCCCTTGGTTCTAATTCTTTCTGCAGTAGAAACAGTATATGTTTTTTTAGCAGCATCAGGCCCCAGTTTGTTAAATGCAGCCATTGCAGTGAGGACTTTGGCAGTCGATCCCGGTGGTGTAGCAGTAGTAAAGCCTAAATCTGAAGTCGTATACCAACCCGCTAATTTATTCTGCTCCGTGGTACTCATATTCAGCAGGTCCCAATTTTTAACAGGTGGTAGGGGATAAACTGCCGAGGTCAATACATCGCCAGTAGCATCTTCCATGATCACCACTGAAACGCGACTGTTTCTGATGGCAGTATCCTGAGCCATGGTATGCTGAATAGTCGTTTGTAATGCTGCATCTATGGTCAGCTTTACATTCCTGTTGCGCTTTTTAAAAGCTTCCACTTCCTCGCTGTTGATGCCTGATAACAACAAAGGAGCCAATGCAGCATAATCTCTTTTGCTCACCGTCATCTCTTTTACACCTATCGGAAGGAACCTGTTTTCACGGTATTTGTGTGCATGGGTATTAAAGGAAACAGTAGGGGTTTTAAAACCTCTCAGTTCTGCAGCATGTTCATATTCAGCAAAATAACCATTGGTACTCCCATTAAATACATTGGTGTTGTTATCGCCAACCCAGAAAAATAACTGTTCCTCAAAAGGATAGTATCGGTCCACACGCTTATGTTCTGCGGAATCCAGGTTATAGGAGATCCCTGCATTACTGAGTTCCTGTTGTTGTTTTTTGATGAGTTCAGGATTCCCTGTAGCCAGAATCCGACCATTCCTGTCGTACAATTCTCCTGCCGACAATTTGTTCATTAATATAGCAATCCGGGGATTGTAGCTAAACATACGGCTACCACTTTTATCGGCGACTAGTGCAGGTTGAACTACCCATTTTTTATTGTGAATGATATAACTGGATACAGTAACTGTAAGGGATACAATAGCTACACTCGCAGCAAGTAAGGCCGGAACCAGGTTTTTATCCTGTTGTTTGGTGATATAGGTCATTTGTACATTTGTACCTTTTACCAGGGAAACCGAAAGTAGAAATCCTGCTGCCAGCATATTGGCCACCAATGAAGAACCTCCATAACTGATGAATGGGAGTGCTACCCCTGATAGAGGTAAGGCGCCAGTAGAGCCACCCGCAATCAGTAAAAATTGTACGAATAAGCTGATGCCGACACCGGCAGATAAATAGAAGAGGAAGGGCATACCCGTTTGGCGCCCAATTAGAATGGCCCGGTGTAAAAACACCAGGAATAAAATAAACAGCCCTATAATCCCCGCCAGGCCAAACTCTTCGCCAATGGCAGGTAAGATCATATCGGTATGCGCTTCAGGAATGGTCTTTGCAAAACCTTGCCCAACCCCCTGACCGCTAAGACCACCACTGGAAATTGCCCAGATGCCATTCGCTACCTGATCACCACCATATACCTCATTGTTCCATGGGTCCTGCCAGATCGATTTACGTTCGCTCAACCTGTTTACCGGACCCGGAATGAGTTGATCCAGGTAAGGAACCTGATCGATCAATAAGAAGGCAGCCATCACCACTACAATCATAATGGCAGATTCACTCGTTTTCTTATTGACCACCATAATCAGCGAAACCAATGCAACAGTAACTAAGGTCGCAATCCAGACATTCAATAACCAGGCACTAAAAACATAAATCATGATGGCAGTTAGCATCATCATAAAATCGCCCCGCGAAAAAGAGAAGAGAATAATAAAGGTGAAACAGACCACCATTGCCGGACCTAAATCACCCAGCAACAAATACATTAATATGGCCACAAGAATGGCAATTAAAGCAAAAGAAAAGAAGAACCAACGCTTTTTCCAGCTGCTGTATTCTGTAATGAATCGCTCATTGGAAGCAAAAAATCCGGCAAGAAACAGGATGATGGCATATTTTACTATTTCACTGGGTTGTACCCCAAATAAGTTCACCTTTACGCCACTCCCTTCCGGGCCGGTACCAAAAACGATGGTAAAGGCCAGTAAGCATAAGGCCATAATCGCCCATTGCCAGCCTTTAGCCTTACTGAACGCATTTTTGACCAGGAACATACGGTACAAACGAGAGTCGACATTGAACTTGCGCAGGTTTATCGAAAGCATAATCCCGATACTCAGAATCCCGAGCCCATAAAAAATAAGGCTGTCCCTTGCCAGGAAGCGATCGCGCAGCGGATCCTGCAAACTTAATAGGGTAAGGAAAGATAATCCCGTCATCAGCATGATAATGGGTAGTATCAATTGATCTGCCTGTGGATACTTAGCGTGTAAAAGGAAATGAAGCAGGAAGAAGCCGCTAAAAAAACAAGCGACAATAATCCAATACCATTGGTTGTAATTTTCAGGGCTACGTACAATCAGTGATTTTTCCTTTTTGAGGATTTTGAAATCCCGAGTAGAGAAAAGTCTGATGCTATGTGGAGATTGTTTGAAATTAAGCCTGACCTCCTTATCGAGTTCCTGTAAGCCCTGCGACTTTCCAAACTGAGCGCCAGGTTTTAAAGGGAGCACGCCATAAGCCCTGTTGTCCGGTAAATGTTGGAAATGATATTCCCCATTTGCATCCGTTCTTAAATAGGCAATGAAATCATTGACCACCTCTTCTTCGGTATAAGCAGTGTCCTGAGGCAGGATCATTTGTAAGCGTACTAAAACACCTGCAACGGCTTTACCTGCAGTGTCTGTGATCTTTCCACTTAGTCCATAACTGCCTTTCGCAAAATCTTTTGTGGAAGGCAGAGACTGTGGGCGTTTTTGCTCCTGACTGTATTTTAAAGAATCAGTACCGGTAAAGCCCAACAATAAGCGGGAAGCAAGAACACGTTCTTTAAAATTCTTCCCACCATCTGAAAAAGCGACATCAGCAGGAACAAAGAATCTGCGTTTATTCAGTTCACCGATATTATCGATGGCCTCTTTATGGAGCAAAAACTGATTACTAACCACTTCCTCAATCAGATTGATGTCCTTCTTGTCTTCAAAATAATAACCTTTAGTCAGGAGTTTTTTTATCCGTTTACCAGGTTCAGCATCGTTTAAATTTACCATTGTACCCTCAGCTAACCGCGGATGTACATCGGTAAATGTTTTTTGCTGAGTAAAATAAAGCGTGACAAATAAAGCAGCCAATACCAGAGTGCTGAGTAGTAAAAATATACGCTCAACCTTTCTGTGTTGGTTTGTTGCTGTTTGTTTGCCCATATGGTGATTTAATTAGCTGGTTTGTTCCTGGTTAATGTTTTGTTATTTCTTGTTTACTGCTGGAATGTCCGTTCTGATGAACTGAACATTTTTTAGCAACACTCCTTTTTTCTGTAAGGCGCTGACATCATTGAAATTCTCAAAAGTGAAATTCTCTAATAAGGTGCTTTTATTGCCAGGCGAGATCAGAAATGCCTGTCCTTTATACCCCGTGTCACTTTTGATAACGAGGTTACGCTCAGCCTTCAGGTATAAACTATCTCTGTTAATCCTGATGGGCTCCGTAATCAGGATCGGGGATTTAAAAATAGTAGTATCCAGTATCAGGATATTCCCTTTCAGCTTATCTAGTGTGTCTTGTAGTTTAAACGCCTGAGTAGTTTGTACAGCTGTAGAGTCCGGAACTGGATTCGATTTGATGTCTGTATCAGATTGCGTCCAGAAAAAATAAGCAATGGCAGCAATTACAATAAAGAGCATGAAAACTAGTATTGGGTTTAATCTCTTGCCTTGTTTTTTTGAGGATGCTTTCGTTAAGGCTACGCTAGGTTCGGAAACTACATTTTCTATAATAGGGGCGGTTGCCTCTGAAACAGGGGCTACCGTCTTATTTTTCTTAGGTTGTGATTTTGGTTTTAAAGCTTCATGGACAAATGTGGCTTTATCATTTTTAACCAGTACTACCGTGATGTTATCGCGACCGCCATTGGCATTGGCCATATCCACTAAGGCGCTACCTTTTTGCTCCAGTGTAAGCGCTTGTAATAATATATTGGTAATGTTTTCTCTATTGACCATGTCCGACAAACCATCACTGCAAAGCAGGATCAGATCGCCGGGTAGGAAAGGGGATTGGCCTGTTTCAATGTCATCTTCATGCCCGGTTATACTTCCTGGAAAACCTAATGCTTTGTTGATCTCGTTGCGTTTTGGATGCTGCATGGCCTGTTCTTCGGTTAAGCGTCCTGAATCCTCCAGGAAACCAACAAAAGACTGGTCTTTAGAAATTTTTATTAAGGAATTGTCTCGCAACAGGTACAATCGGGTATCGCCTACATGCGCATAATAGAATTGGTTGTTTTCCAGATCTGCTACCGCGATGCTAAGCACACAAGCCATGTCTTCATGGGCTTTCTCCTCCTGTTTGGCCTTCAGGATCTGATCATTTGCTTCAATGATTGCATTTCGCATCAACTGTAGAAAATCAGCAGCCGGTTTATCTATCCGTTTTAATAGCGTTGCTCTGGCAATGGCAGCAGCAACTTCACCACCGGCATAACCGCCAACGCCATCTATTACACAGGCCAGCACCAATGCTGTTCCTGCAATTTTTTCCGCAATAAAGGTATCCTCGTTATTGCTACGCACTCTTCCCGTATCGGTTATTCCAAAATAGTTGCTATCCATCATTCTTGCTGGTCGATTTTTTAATGGACACAAAATGTGCGATGAGTAAGATTAAACAGATCAGCAATAACGCTAATGATAGGAGCTGCGACATAATTATGCTTTAAATACGTTCATGCCAATGATTCCGTTCAGGATGATTCTGGAATTCATAGGAAGTTCTACCCATTTCGGATCATCCGGATTACTTCTTTCTACCAGATTTTCATTCAGTATGGTTTTCTCTCCAAATGAGGAAAGGAAAAATTTATCTTCTGTTTTATGATATCTGATTTGTAAATGTGGGGAGTTTACCCATTCAGAAGGAATCTTGAAGACATTTGCATCTTCCCTGCTTTCCTCATTTCCTGAAACTATGATGTCCTTAGACTTCATCAGATATTCTAGCTTTTGTCCGGAGTAGGCCTTATCTGGTAGGGTAGTCTCAAATCTTGCCAACAGCACATTTTCCTCCGGCATCTCATCTTGCTTGGCCACAAATTTTAAATTGGCCAGGTATGGAATTTCATAATAGCCTTCGCTATAGAATATGAAATCCTTTAATATGTCGTTGCTGATGTCGAATGTCTGAGCCAAACCCGTTTGTCGTGGGATAAAAGTAACCCTTAGGTTTTCTTGTTTCTGACCGCCATCAGGCATTAATTTACCAATAAAGCCTTTGTCTCCAGGTTTGTAATCCGGATGAGAAACAAAGCGGAATACCCATTTATTACTGGAGGGTTCCACTCTTTTTCCTGTAGCGGCATAATCATTCAATATTTCATAAAACTTCTTTACCGATTCTTGCGCAATTAAGCCAAAAAGACCATTCCGGTTGTCCATAAATGCACGGTAATCATCCGTGTTTAAGCAAATGATATACTCATGGTAGAAAACAACGCGTTCCGCAAAGGAGAGTTCTCCGATAGATTCTTTGAATTTCTCTATGATATAGGTATAAACGGTATCGGGCGTAAGTGGCTGTGCTTTAGCTATGGGATCGGTGTTGTTATTGTTGCTTAAAAACCAATCTTGTATACCTATTCGCTGCCAAAAAGAAGGTTTGTCTTCCATTTATAAACGTTTAATGATCTTTGAATTTTTATATAACGGTAAAGCTAGGTATTTCAGTGTATAAATAACCATGCGTTTCAATAGCTTAAAAGCCAAACCAGCCTTTGTTTCCCCCAAGAAGTTCATCTGGAATCTCTAATCCTGCGGCTTTCGCTGCATTAATATGTTCCTCTGCCTTCTTTTCGTCCTGGAATCCTTTTTCATTTCTATAAATTTTAGCCAACTCGATATGCGCTGTAGGATAGCCTAGCGTTATGGAAAGTGTAAAGTATTTGATGGCCATTTCATTGTCTTTTGCTGCCCCTAATCCTTTAGAAATTAAAATGCCGAAGTTATAAGCGGAAACCTCATTTCCTTCCTCAGCGGCTAAGCGGTAATACTCCAGGGCTTTTTCATATTCGGCCTTTAGGTCATACAAATAACCTAACCAGTTGTATTTGGGCTCAGCTAAGGTTTCGGCTGTCAGATAGTGTGCAAAGGCTTTTTCAAGATCATAGGTTGGCAACTCCTCATCAGAATAAATATCAGCGAGATTGTTATTGGCCAGTGCCAGTTGCGCTTCAGCCGCTTTTTTCAGCCAGTACAATGACTTCTCCAGGTCTGCCTCACATCCAACGCCATATTTATAACACATGCCCAGTCCATTCATAGAATTTTCATTTCCCTTTACAGCGCCTTTGTTAAACCAAATGAAAGCCTTGTCCTCATTTTTAAAGCCATCAATGCTATAATAAATGTGTGCAAGGTTATTTATGGAAGGATTATGGCCTTTTTCTGCCGCGACGGTATAATAATAAATGGCTTTACCATAATCTTCATCGGAATAAGCCTGTTCGCCTTGTTCAAATAAGGTGTCTATGTTGCTCAGCTCAGCACTGGCCTGCTGGTCGTCCATTTTTTGCCCTTTCCCATAGCATAAAAGTTTTTTCCTGCTTTCAAACTCAAAATAGTAGGCATAATCTTCGCTGGCATGTTCCAGTGCTATGGCTTTATCTGTAGGTTCAATGCTGTGTTCTGTAACAGTAAATACCTGATCTTCTTTGAAAGCATAGGCACAGCCATCTTCTATAGGTTTGCGGACCACCAGATCAAATTCAAATTCGCTAAAGTCATTGGAGATCGGATTTGCAATGCCCCATTTCTTGTTTTTCTGCAAGGCAAAAAGGGGTCCTTCAAGCCACATGATCTGCTGGTAATGATCCATTGGAATGAGCCAGGATAATTGTTCTGGATCTCCGTCGAAAATTCCTTTTTGATCTCCCTGATGGACCAAAGCCATATCACTTCTTTCTCCAAATAAGCTAATTCCGACATCCAGAATTGCATCGAACTGACAAGGAAGGATATAGGATTCAGTTTTCCTGCTGATGGCACCATGTTTTTTATCTTTTCTGATCACCAACAGATCCGGGAAATAGGTTTGGCGACTTATTTTCTCAAACCCACTATCCAGTAAGCTTCCATCCTTTTTGTAGATGGAATTGAAACTTACTCCCTTATGGGCTTTAATTAAGAGCAATCCATTTTCCAGGTTTTCTATTGCCTGGATGGGGAATTCGCCCAGGTATTTAAAAAACTCATTAAAGATCTTTTGATTTTTTTGCCCGGATACTTCAATATGGTAAAAACCATAAGCCGCCTGGGCTTCATTTTTATGTTTAAATTCAACGAGGATTTCTCCTGAGGGATTGATGATACCCCAATATTCGCCTATTTTTGCATTGTAATAATTGCCATCATCAAGCACTTTCAGGTCATCGTAAATAAGCTCAGTGACCAGCTTACCTGCTACATTGATTAATCCTGTTTTTCCTTCCAATACCACCACAGCAAATCCAGAATATTCGAAGTCAAAGGCGTCATCCCAGGTTAAAGGAATGGCAACTTTTCCAGTAGTATCCAGGTATCCAAATTTGCCGCCTTTTGAGACTACTGCCAGCTCCTGTGGACCAAATTTGTAAAACTCATCGTACTCCGGACTAAGTATTACCTGGCCATCTTTGTCTTTTAGGCCCCAGAGTTGGTTCTCCTCGAAGATCTCAAATGGCTCTTCTTCTTCATAGTCCTGATAGATACAAGTCCAGCCATAAGCGTAGTCTTCATAATTTAGCAGGTCTGAGAAGGAGTTAAAAGCAGGACTAACATCTTTTAGTTCCTTATAGCTCAGTAAACTCGCATCTCCGGAATCCATAGCCATCGTTATGACCTGATTGTTATGGGCGATAGTGGCCAGCCAATCTGCTGCTTGTTCTTCATGAGGGGCATCGTCCATATTTAACACATCCCACATATCGAGATGGAAATATTCGCCATCAAGTCGATCCAGGTAACTGAATAATTTGTCGCGGGCCTCTTTAAATTGCGCTACATTTTTAATGAGCTCAGGTTGGGACTCCAGGAAATTATAAAAACGTTTCAGGTTTTCAATGCCGGGTTTGGCATTGTAAAATAAACCAGCATCATTAAATTCAACATGATTGTTGTAATTATTACCAGAAATAAAGCCGCCTTCAATGAGTAAGGGCTGAAGCATTAATGGCATTTCATATCCCCATTCCATCATCATGGTATCGGAACTTTCTGCAACTGAGGGCGTATCGAGGTTGTATAAATAGGCGCGGTGTGACAATTTAGCGTAAATTAAAAGGTTTGCAAACAGAGTCCGGTTTACAGCCAATTTTATGCCAGTTAATATAAATCTGATTCATTTCCGGAGATGAATTTTCATTAGGACATAAAAAATATTTACAAAATTTAGGTGATATTTGGTCTGATATATACACATACTATTAAAACATAGTATTATGGTTCCAAAGTCTGATAAAGAAGAAACAGCAATAGATTCTGAAGCGGTACTGATATCACTCTATCAGGATGCTTTTCCTCTTGTGGCAGCCTATGTACAGAAAATGGGAGGCTCCTTCGATGAAGCTAAAGACATTTTTCAGGACGCCCTCATTATTTACTATGAAAAAGTTAAGCATAGCCAAATAACGCTGCGGTACACTGAAAAAACATACCTGTTCGGCATCGCAAAATACCTTTGGAATAAACGGTATAAAGTAACCAGTAAAGAATTCCCTTTTGACTTGCATCATGATCCCGAACCTGCAGACTCCGTTTATGAAGAGATATCTTCCTCCAGATTGATCCATTTACTAGAAACAGCAGGTCAGAAATGTATGCAGCTACTCAGTGCCTTTTATTATGAGCGGTTGAATATGGAAAGCCTTGCAGAGCGGTTTGGGTTTTCTAGTCCCAGATCAGCAACTGTTCAGAAATTTAAATGCCTGGAGAAAATTAAAGAAACAGTAAAAGAAAAATCATTGAATTATGAAGACATCATGGAATGAACTGCTTCTGATTGAAGATTATCTTTTGTCAGATAGAAAAGGAACAGATAAAATTCTACTTGAAGCCCATATGGTATTGAAACCAGGTTTAAGAGAAAGCCTTTTTTGGCAAGAAAAAACCTATAGCCTGATTGAGGAATACGGAAGACAGCAGCTGAGAAAAGAAATAGAACAAGTGCATGAAAAGTTGTTTACAGCTCCGGAACACTATTCTTTCCGAAAAAAGATCATGCAGCTTTTCGGTAAATAACCATACAACGTAATTTTTGAAAAATAACCAGATCTCTCTATAAGAGGGCAGGACAACCTATGTCCAATAATTTAAAAACAGAAGAACATGAACAAGAACGAATTTCGCAATTATGCCCTAAAACACCACCGCATCAATAGTTTATACGTTGATGGTTATATCAATAGAATAGCTTCCAGTGTAGGGCCGAAGGCAATGACGCCTTACATCACTGAAGAGCGACAATTAAATGTGGCACAGATGGATGTGTTTTCCAGATTGATGATGGACCGCATTATCTTTCTGGGGGAACCTGTTGACGATAGGAATGCCAATGTGATACAAGCACAATTACTCTTTTTACAGTCTGTCGATGCACAGAAAGATATTCAGTTGTATGTGAACTCTCCTGGAGGGGCTGTCTATGCCGGCCTTGGGATTTATGATACCATGCAATTGATCTCGCCGGATGTGGCAACCATATGTACTGGCGTTGCATTATCCATGGGTTCCGTATTGCTTTGCGCCGGTGCTTCTGGTAAACGCTCCGCACTAAAACACTCCAGAGTAATGATTCATCAGGCCAGTGGTGGCGCACAAGGTACTGCCATGGATATGGACATCAGTATAAAGGAAGTACTTAAAGTTCAAGATGAATTGTACCATATTATAGCCCTGCATAGCGGTCAGCGTTTTGATAAAATCAATGAAATTGCCGCCCGGGATTTCTGGATGACAGCTGAAGAAGCCAAAACCTTTGGCATGATTGACGAAGTATTGGTATAGTTATGAAATCGACAAACAATGGACATCCTTAAGCACCAACTGTACCTGTCCTGACTGCTCCTGCACGCTTGTAATTGGCCATAATCACGCCACTTGGCATGACAAAACTCTCTATCAATTTAAATGTGGCGGGAAAGGCCTCATCGTCAAACAGTTTTTTTCCTTTACCAAGCAGTAAGGGATGAATATTAAGCCAGAGCTCGTCCACTAAATCATGTTTCAGTAATAGCTGAACGAGCATGGCACTTCCCCAAATTTTTAAGTCAGCACCAGCTGATTTTTTGAGTTTTTTAATAGCTGCCAGGTCGGTAAGGAAGGTTGTGTTTTCCCAATCAGAGGCTTTCATGGTATTTGACAAAACGTATTTGTTGACTTCATTGACCCCCGGCCATTGGTTCGCATGCTCAGGCCAGTACGAAGCAAAAATCTCATAGGTTTTTCTGCCAAGAAGTAAATCAGCAGGTTCCATTTGCTTTTGCATCACCTTGCCAGCAGCTTCATCATCAAAAGGTGCTGTCCAACCACCGTACTTGAAATCCCCTGAGGGATCTTCCCCAGGTCCACCAGGAGCTTGCATAACTCCATCCAGTGTAATAAATGATAAAACAGTTATTTTTCTCATGTTGATACTCCCTCCTTTAAGATTCCTGTTTAAAAGCTACTATAAATTCAATCACGTTACTATGTAAATCTCGGTAACAATAGGATAATATTTGCGGGGTAAATGGGACAATTTAAAGGGTCGAATGCGACAGGTTTAATTAAAGGGATAGGGTTTTCTATACCAACTTGTGCAGTTTATCCACAAGTTGGTATGTCATTGCCGATTCTTTTTAAGCTGTATGTGAAGTGAAATGTGGCAATACTTCAGTAGCCAGTTCATCAATTATCTCCTTTATGGGACGGTTGCTATGTTGTATGCCTATAGCAGCATGATTTACTCCGGCTTCTTGCCATTCATTTAATAAATCGATTAGGCCAAACCTTCCTGTTTTTAGTACAAAGCCACCATGTAATGGTGTTCTTGGGAAATTAGGATCTTCAGTCAATTCAATCCATTCATTGGTCATATGAGGTTTAAATTCTCCGTTTGGAATAAGGTTTCGCCAGGCATTTATTTTTGCTCCTAAAGCCTGAGTTTGTAGTTTTGATGTGGTAGCTCCCGGATAGGTGATCCATCCATCGCCATGTGTTGCAATCCAGGATAGGGACTGCTGACTTGAGCCTGTAATCAATGTTGGAATACGGCCTTGAGCTGGTTTAGGAAGGAGGTCAAGTCCCTGAATCTGCGTAAGACTTGAAGCTATTTGTGGGTAGGTAGTACTGGTTAAGGTATGAAATTCATCCAAAACCTGTCTGAATTTCTCAGCTCTGTTTTCAAAATCTACTCCGAATGCAGGAAATTCAGCCAATCGATCTCCGGAGCCAACACCTAGTAATAGCCTGTTGCCCGACAACTGGTCTATTGAGGCTGCAGTTTTTGCCAATGCAATAGGATGCCAGAAAGGCAAGATAATACTTCCGGTTCCAAGGGCAACATTATAGGTTTGTCCGGCTAAATAGGAAAGATAGGTAAAGGCATCATAAACCTGACCAGCATCACCAAAGTTAGGGTCGAATAAAGGGATATCCCGAACCCAGACCGCGGCAAAGTGATGTTTATCGATCTGTTTGATGTGTTCCGTATGGTTATTAAATATTCCAATGTCTCCAGAATATATATCCAGAGGGAGAAATAAACCCAGACTTAGTTTTTTCGGGGCAAATACGCGATTGAAAGCCTTGTGCTTTGTACTGATGATTTGATTCATTCTTGTTTTAATTTTAATTCGATATATCGGTAATTCTAGATGTGTGTTCCTAAAAAAAAGCTGGTTCTAAACCAGCGATTCCCAGATCGGCCTTTATTCTTAGGAGTAATTGCCGGTTTTTCTGAGTAAGATCCTTTTATTAATGATATGTCGCCTCTTAAAGGAGACTGAAGTGCTGAGTTAAAAGTAGTATTATTAAATATTTAGAATTCTCGATATCCTATGCTTAAAAAAAAGTTACAACGTAACTTTTATGAAATTTGCCAGATCCTGGATTTTTTCTTCATTACGCTTATAGTAAGTCCATTGTCCTTCTCTTACTGATTTTAGCAGGCCACAATTTACCATAGAGGTTAGATAGGAAGAGGTTGTCGATTGTGAAAGCCCGGCTTTCTTTTGAATCACACTCATACAAACACCATAGTCTTTTACTTCAGGCTCAATATCTTCAAGCGCAAAATGTTCATGAGGATTCTTTAACCAGGAAAGAATCTGGATGCGGTGATCATTAGATAATATTTTAAATAACTCTATCATATCTGTATATCGAAAATTGTCGATACAAAGTAAGCGCATATATTTTGAAAAAGCAAGTTAGGCGCAGAAATATCACGAAATGCTAGGTTAGTAGTTTAAACTCAAAAAAGATCTATTATTGTTTAATCTAAGGGATAAGTTTGTAACTTATTTATTTTAATTCAGCGTTAATGATAATTTTATAAGAACAAAAATAATCAGCAATCAAACAAAAGCTATAATTTAGCTTTATGAAAATAACTCTCTACATCTTGATCGCTATTGCTGCGGTCAGCCTGATCAGCTATTGGTATCAGGTTTATGTTGCCGGCAGGTATTACGCGAGCGCCGGCTTATTCTTCACCATCATAGGCGCGCTAATTCCAATTGCAGTGATCTACATTTCTTTTCTACTCATCAAACAAATAAAAAAATAACCACACCATGAAAAACATTATTACTACTGCCTGTATTGGCCTTTTAGCGGTCTCCTTATCTTCCTGTGATCGTGCCCAATCGAATGTACAAACACTTTATACCAGCAACTGCGGCGTGAGCTGGGAGCTGATTAAAGCAGGAGAGACGGTTCCTAAAGGAGTAGGTATGTGTTCTTATAAAATTACAGTGCCAGACTATCCAATGCAGGGAGAAAGTGTTTTTAAAAGCGCATTCAAAAACCGTGTAATGGCAAAAATTGAAGTCACCTATGATTATTCAATTACTGATGCCAAACTATATATCGGTGAAGCAAAGTACCTTGGGAAAATGAATAGCGACAGTGACAGCGAAGTGAACAGCTCAAAAGCCTATGAAACAGCAGAGAATTCTGTGATCGATAAAAGGATCAAAGAAGTGGCCAGAGATCTACTTTTAAACGAGGATATCGTTGATTTCAATCAGAATGAGTTTGAAGCCGAACTCCTTAAAAATGTAAATGATCTTTTAAAAACGAAAGGTGTTACACTAAACTTCTTATCATTCGTGCCAATTCCGGAAGAACAAACCAGACAGGCAATTGATGTAGTAACTGCAATGAAGATTTACGAATCAAAAGGATTGACTGATATTGGAAAAGCGGTTTCTGCTGCAAGAGCTGGAGCAACTAAAGTCGAAGTAACTGTTCAGAAAGATGAGCAGCCAGTAAAAGAAGATTAATAAAATGAAATTAGTACAAAAGCCCTTCAGAAATGGAGGGCTTTTAAATTTTCGATACCCTGAATCCCTGGTTGCTAAAAGAAGCATGAGGGTTGACTCTGCCAATATCTAGGGAGTTAAAAAATCCGCAGGCATAACTGCTACACCACCAGGAGCCACCTCTGGCATGTACAACCTTCCGGTTTTTGGGATCTGTTTTTAAAGTCCCTTCACAAAACTCAAATACATTCCCATACATATCGTACAAACCAAAACCATTGGGTTTAAATTGGGCCACTGGGGCAGTATATAGGTACCCATCAGTTAAGTCGGGACTTAGATGATCGCGGCCATGCCAGATGTTGGCATATTGCCCGATTTTCTCCATTTCCTCTCCCCAAAAATAAGTGGTTTTTGCAGCTGAACGAGAGGCAATTTCCCATTCATCAAGTGTTGGCAATCTGACTTTCGCCCATTTGCAATAGGCTTCGGCATCCGCATAACTGATGCTGGTTACCGGATGATTCATTTTATCTTCAATCCCACCTCTGCTGATTCCATTTGGGAACCTCCAGTAAGCTGTACTATCACTCATCCAGCGGAATTCTGCAAGGCCGACTTCAAATACCATCGCGTTTTTGAACCGTTCTGCATCGGTTTTATAATTTGTAGCCAAAACAAATTGCTCAAATAAACGGTTGCTCAGCTCTGTGACAGCCAGGTCAAAACCAGGCGTGCTAACTTTCCTCAACCTGTTAAGCTGATGTTCGCGACCGCCTAACCAATATTCCCCTTTTGGGATATGGACAAAACTGGTGTCTGATTGTGCTACAGCTTGCTGGCTGAATGAACATGCTCCGCAAAGCAGGAGTAACCTTATAAATTTATTTTTTACGACCATTATAGAAAGCCTCTGCTCTGCTGATGATCAGGTCTTCATTGGCCTGGTTAAGGTTAATAAAACTCCAAAACGAACTATTGCCACCATACAGCTTAGAATAAGAAGTAGAAGTCATGAAAGGCTGGTAATCATTTTTCTTCATCAGCTGTATCAGCACAGTAAGGATGTCATGGTCTTTTTTGTCAATTTTATAAGTCTTGATCAGTAAAGGAATGGCCTCCCAACCATTGATGTGTTCAATCGCGATTTTATAATTCAATCCTACTCTCTTACTTCTGTTGACTGATTCTGAGATGATAGAGATCACTGAGTCTCTATTGCTGATCAGGAAATTGAGCTGTCTTTCACTCCAGTTTGCCTCATCAAAAGCATCAGGTAAATTGCCGAAAATCTTCTGATCTTCTTCTAAAATTGGAGTAGGGATATCGCAATTCTGACTGGATACTTCTGGGTGAATCATGTGATAAGTGAACTTCTCCCTAAGTGAAAGACTCTGGTAGTTTTTTGGACTCAACACATTAAAGTAAATGTCGCTGTCTCCACCAGTTGCTTTAATATTGGCAATCATTGCTTTTACTTTAGTCAGTCCGTATGGAGGCGTAGTACTTTTTAAACGATTGGCATGATAAGCCTGACTGGCAGGACTGGCTTCTTTCCATTCCGGGTCATTTCCCTGTGCAAAAATAGAATTGGAGGACAGCAGTGCGATAACTAATAAGAGATATCGGCTGTAATTTTTTAAGGTGATGATCATCGTGTTAAACATAGGTAACCAAAGCTAATGATTTGTTGCGCTAGAATTAGAGAAGTATCAGAAGTATTTATTGTACTTTCTGTAACCTAAGCTACCAATGTCATGTCAAACCACTATACAAATTATACATGGCGCTTACGATAACCAACCTCAGCAAACAATACAACGCACAAAAGATCGCAGTTTCCAATTTTTCACTGAACATTAACAAGGGAGTATTAGGCTTGTTGGGTCCAAATGGTGCAGGCAAATCTACCCTAATGAAGATTATTGCCACCATTAGTAAACCTTCTGGCGGAAACCTTCTTTTAGATGGGATAGACATTGTGCAAAACCCCAATGCTATCCGTAAAGTGCTTGGCTACCTGCCGCAGGATTTTGGTGTTTACCCCAATCTTAATGCTTATGAGTTTTTGGAATATATAGCCGCGATGAAAGGAGTCGGGGGTAATGGGCTTAGACAGCGAATTGATTTGCTTTTAGAAGGTGTTAACCTTACCGCCGATGCCAAAAGACCAATTGGTACGTACTCCGGAGGGATGAAACAACGTATTGGCATCGCGCAGGCCTTACTGAATGATCCCAAGGTATTGATTTTTGATGAACCTACTGTAGGCCTTGATCCTGAAGAAAGAATGCGTTTCCGTGAGTTGATCTCCGATCTGGCACAGGATAGTATCATCATCCTTTCCTCACATATTGTATCCGATATTGAGACCATTGCTGATGAAGTAGCCATTATGCAAGAAGGTAAACTAATCACACATGCCCCACAACACGAAATTATCAAGCAGGCGGAGGGCCGCATCTTTGAAGTACTGGTAGATAATACGGAGCTGAACGCCTTTAAAACCCGTTATAAAGTAATCGATACTGCACGACAGGCAGATAAAATAAAGCTGCGCTATATCAGTACTGCAGAAGCTGTAGCTCCATCATCGATCCAGGTGACTGCTACTTTAGAAGACGCTTACTTGTTTTTAACCCATAATAGTAACTAAGCGTATGCAATATATTTACCCGATCCTCAAGGCCGATTACCTGCAACGTACCCGAAGCTATTCCTTTCTGATTGTACTGGCGGTTACCGTATTTATGGCTTATTCATTTATTCCTGCCCATAATGCCGGCTATACTACCTTAAGTGCTTCAGGCTATAAAGGGGTTTATAATTCGGCCTGGGTAGGCTATGTCTCTGGAATTATGACGACCATTATGTTGTCTTATTTTGGTTTTCTGTTGATAAACAGTGGCATCAAAAAGGACATTGAGACCGAAGTAGGCCTCATCATCGCCACCACACCCATCAGTAACTTTAAATATTTGTTGAGTAAACAGCTGAGTAATTACCTGGTATTACTGACCATCGCTGGCATTACTTTTTGCGTCAGCATCGTCGTATTTTTTATCCGTGGAACCGGTTATCCTTTTATACTCAGCAATTTTGTATTGCCCTACCTGTTTTTTGCGGTGCCGGCATTGTTTGTCGTGGCTGCTCTTGCAGTAGTAGGTGAGGTGTTTTTAGGTAAGCGCAGTATCCTGCAATTTATCGCCTATTTTGCATTATGCGGTATCTGTATGTCGATCATCAATAGCAGAACTGGACCCGAAAGTGTTGGCGTTTTTGACCCATTCGGACTTAGCCTGATCACCAAGAGTATTGCCCATTACATCAATACTCATTTCAATGAAAATATCAAAAGCGTATCCTTTGGCTTTCTTTTTAATGGACAGAGAACCTATAAACTCTTTGCCTGGGAAGGTCTGAATTGGTCGGCCATGTTTATTGTGAGTCGTGTACTGTGGATGGGCCTTGGTTTAGGCCTGGTTTATGTATCCTCACTGTTTTTTCATCGCTTTGATTTTAAGCAGGCGCTAAGCACTAAAAAGAAGAAAAATGCTGCAGGAAACGGAGTAGAAGCGAAATCTATAGCCAAGCCTATTATTGGCATAAATAGGGCAGCCATGCCAGCCCTCAATTTTAATTATGGGATTTATCCTTTTGTGAAGACAGAGTTCTTATTGCTGATCAGACAAGGTAATAAATGGCTGTGGTTATTGAATGGTGGTTTATGGCTGGCCATGTGTTTTGTACCATTGCATGTGGCCTATAGCTATCTATTGCCCATATTACTGTTTTTGCAAGTCACCCGCTGGTCGGAGCTGACCACCAAAGAGAAAACCAACCGCGTTCATTATTTTGCCTATGCCTCTTATAAACCATTGCAGCGTATGCTCCCTGCACAGGTTTTAGCAGGACTAACTTTGGCAATCGGGCTCTCATTGCCTGTGATCATTCGCTGTGCTATAGCAGCTGATAGCTATGCCATTCTAAATATCATCAATGGCGCAATGCTGATTGTTTTGTTAGCGGTAACCTTAGGGATAATAACAGGTGGTAAAAAGCTTTTTGAGGTGTTTTTCTTTTTGCTTACCTATTCCGTAATGAACAAAGTACCGATAACGGATTATCTGGGCAGCCTACCTCATCAGAATAAAACCCTGTTTATGCTCATAGTATTGGGGATAAATGTGGCCTTAGCCATAGCTGGTTTGATGACGAGGAAGTATCAGGCCAGGCATTTGTAATCAAAAACGACTATTCGATTTTGCTCCTCGCTTGCCCTCTGATAAGCCTGATCGCTAACTGAATTTCAATCCCTGAAATAGAAATATATTTTTTCAAACAGAAGAGGCTCAAATGTTTTGAGCCTCTTCTGTTTAATTATTTTTTTTTGGTACAGGTTTCTTGAATCGGTTATCAATAATTCTATAGATTACAGCAAAAACATAACTCAAAGCAATGGTTAATACCCACATTATTGGATAATAGGATAAACCTTCTGGAGTTATATTTACCCTAGCCAGGACTTCGAACAGTATCCTGATGATTAGTGCATGTATCAGATATATTTCCAGGGAATAACCACCGATGGATTTAAATATAGTCATGATTTGAGTCTTCTGATTTGAGATCAGCAGCGATATTTTATACACTACAAGAATCTCAATTAAGAAGAAAAATGGGTCTACGGCCTTAGATACATTAAAATATTCAGCAGGAATAGATTCGTATTTAAATAGCTGCAATCCATAATAGAGCGGCATTATTTTTACCACATTTAAGATCAATATTAAAAACAATCCGATTTTAATATTGACCATGCTTAATATTCTGTCCTTATTTTCTAAGAAGTAAAACCCTAACACGAGCCAGAAAATATAGCTCAATGCAAATGGGAATGAGAAATTATCATAACCTAATGCTTTACCGGTATCATTTATAACATTGTCTCCAAAATTATTCCATAAGAACTGAATTAAAAAGGTGCAGAGTAGAAAATTTAATTTATACTTTTTGTATAACTTCAGTAGCAGGGGATATAAAAGATAAAACTGGAATAAGATACCGAAATACCATAAATGGTAAAATGCACCTCCTGTTACCAATTTATAGATCAACTCAAATACATCAATGTGTACTTCTTTTCCGCTTAGTTTATTGAAAAGTATGTTTACGCCAAAATATCCAAAAGAGAACAAGAGATAAATTGGGAGTATTTTTGCAAATCTTTTTCTATAGAATTTTAGTATTTCGCCGTTAAGCGACTGGTAGTTTTTATAAAGAACTATACCACTAATAAAAATAAAGGTTGGAACGGCAAATCCTGCTAAATTATCCAGGTATGCCATCGATATTTGTACGCCGCTAAAAACTGGAATAGTTGTAAAATAGGCGGTGACATGAATTGTGATTACTGCTAAAGCAGCAATTCCCCTTAAAATGTCAATTTCAAATAATTTTTGATTGTTCATTGGTTGTAAGTTGTCCGTTTTCTCTTGGTGGTGGTATATCCTTAGCAAAGTGAGGATTGTTTTTTTGATAAAACAAACTTAATGTTTTCATTGATTTCGCAGGCTGCCTTATTAATTTAATTCTTTATTTTTTTGCGTGTGATTTATAATCATAGCTTTAAAAATGATATTTCTGCTGCCTGTCCAATAGCTGAATTTTTTCCTTATCATTGACCAAAATAATTCGCCTGAATTATCTGACCATAAATTAAGCCTTCAAACATGCTCCTGTTTCAAAATTCAATACGATCATTCACTTTTATTATTTTCTTTTTTCTACTTTATTCTGTTAATCTTTTTGCTCAGCAGCCAGCAAAAAAGATTACTGCAGATCCTCTGTTTTTCATTGATGGAAAAGAACTGCTAAAATCCGAGATGGCGAATATTAATCCTGATGATATCGCAATGGTGACTGTACTAAAGGAACATACTTTTAAAGAATATGGCGAAAAGGGTAAAAATGGAGTCGTCTTAATTGAAACCAAAGTTTACGCCAGGAAACGTTTTCAACAGTACCTATCAACAAAATCGGCTAAGTACAAGAGCTTACTTGGAGATAATTCTGATGATCAGAATATTCAGTACATTTTAAATGAAAAGGTCTTAAACAAAAATTATGAGGGAGATCTCGCAAGTATTGACGATAGTACGTTTATAAGTATTACTGTTATTAGTGCTGAAGATCTCAAAGCCTATAAGGTTACAGGTAAGCAGTATGGGCTGCTCATTAAAACCAAGGTTGAAAAAGCTAAGGTTGAAAAAACAAAGGTTAAAGCTGAAGCGGTAGAACAAGTAGTTCAGCAAAGTAAATTTGAACCTGAGTTGCTGATTCTTTCAGTGGGGAAGGTTAGTTTTGATCCTTCTGCAAGGAAGTCCATCGAAGAAAAAAATAAGCAGTTAAAACAAGAGTTCAGTAAGGGCGAGCAAATGGACCTGTCAAATGTTGAACAAGAAAACAACCGGTTGATGATGCAAAGTGCCGTTACTTATGCTGAAAACGTTAATTTTTTTAACCAAATTTCTATGCTTTCCCAGAATTACCTTAGCTATCGGTTTATAGAGCGATTTCCAAATACGCTCATACTTTTAAAAGATAAAATTGCAGAAAATGGCTTAACTGACTTGGCAAAGATTGCAAGAGAGGAAAATATGCCCTATGTATTGAATTTCCCATCAGCACATATTTCAAAAGAAAGGGGAGGGTTTGTACTTCAGCTTAAAGTTCAGTTATATGAAGCGGAAAGTAATTCTTTAATCCTGGACCAAGCATATAATGGTGATCAGACCAATCAGGGTTTTGAATTTGCATGCGATGGTTCTATCCAATGTACAATTAACAATGCTTTGTCTGATGCTTTGACTGATGTTATTCGCCAAATTGCATTAAATAATAAAACGCTGCAAGCTGAAGGGGTACTAGCCAAAAAAAGATTTGATTTGATTAAAACTGAAATCTTCCTTAAGAATAACGACTTGTCATTCATTAAATCTGTTATTAGTCAGTCGGATAAGTCGATCAACCTTAATGATCTGTACCAAGGTTTTTATAGTGATGATAAAAGTAAATTTATTGGATTTTTCTTTCGGAACGTAGATAAACAACAGCTGAAAGACCTTTCAGAAAGCAAAAACGATCATAATGTTCAGATCCTATCGGGGGCATCACTGAACGATAAAAATGTGCTGGATGTTCCACAGAGCTGTGCTTATATTGTTAAAGGGCTTTCAAGTAATGGGAAATGGTATTATCAAAAAGATAAGGTGACGTATTTTGAGGCAGAAAATGAAGACGAAGGTAAGTTAGAATACCTTAATAATCTTCAAAAATGGGACTATTTTAAAAAGAAGCTTATTGTTGTTGATCCTGGCTTTTGGGAGGGAAAGCTTTTTGAGAAAATAGAGGATAAACGCAAGGATCCTAATTGGGAAAAATATCAGGAGATGTGGGAGTCTAACGAGCGGGAAGATCGAGATTACATTGGTATGTACAAAATTGTCGCCGATCAGATGAAAGAAGAAAAGAAACTAGCGGAACGTGTTCTTATGGATAGTATTGCCATTCATGTTTTTAAGCCATTTTACGATGCAGCGATTAAGTCAGGGCAATACCAGATTTCTGGCTATAATCCTGTCTTGAAAGATAATTTGTTTATTTATAATACGGATAAAAGTATGATCATTAACCCTATAGAAATTACCGATGGTAAAGGCCAGATTAGTCTTCGGTATTTTGTCTTCCTTCGGAGTTCTGGAGAAGTACATGAATGGAACTACTTCCCTGCATTTAAAATGAAAAAGAGAAGTATTGAAAATGGAATAATGAAGAATCTTGCAACAATTACGAAATGGGATTACTCATATGATACTTTGGATGATGAACAGTTCTGGAGTAACTATGTGTTATTGAAAGAAAACGGAGTGTTCAAGTATCTTAAATAGTTGAATGATCATACAAAGTAAATTTTCTCAAATCAGCGATTAAACATAAATCAGTTAGGGAATGGTTCGATAAGCACCCAGTTGGATCCGATACGGAGCGGTATGGTTCTTCTTAAGCGCTAATCTCAAGTTTATAGCCTTTGCCGCGTATAACAAGAATGTTGATATTCGGATCAAGTTCCAGTTTTTTTCTAAGTTTTGATATGAACATATCCAGACTACGCCCTACAATAACGCCTTCATCCTCCCAGATCTCTTTTTGCAATCTGCTTCTCTCAATAGTCTCGTTAGGAGATAAAGCGAAAATGTGTAGTACGCGGGTTTCAGTTCCGGTCAAGTCTATGGTTTTTCCATTTATGATGAGCTTACGATTCTTTACGTCGAACGATACAGTGGCTAAAGTTAACATATCAGTATGCTGCCCCTGAGCTAAGGCTCTTCGCGGCTTAACCGATCTAAAAAATATAAAACCAACGAATGCTAAAAAAGGGAGGCCAGCTAGAATATAACCTTTGGTTGTTGCATTTATACCTGTCGGTTTGAATATAATGTTAATCCTGTAACATGCTATGGGCTGCGCTCTTCCTATACATGCCACAATATCATCTTTTTTATTTTGGGATATAGCGAATCCATAGACTACACGGTTCTTGTCGCAGCTCAGAACATTAACAACATAATTAGCTGCTAGCGGGTCTTTTGCCAACAAACGTCTGGTAGTATTCACCAGGGAATCCGGTTGAAAAGAAAAATCATTCTCAAACCTGATCTGGTATTCATTTTCGCTGATCTTCTCTACGGGCAGCACCCTTGATTTACTGTCGCCAGACTGTAAGAGCAGTTCATGTCCAACTCTACGGAGCAAAACTTCTCTTCTGGAATTATCAAAATCGTCACTATCCTCTATGCTGAATGCCAGGCAGATTACAGAGATAAACAAGAGTATTATCGATCCGAACAGGTGTTTGCGTTTCCCGGAGATGAGATTTCGGCTAAAATGCATAGTGTCAGGTTTTTATTTACAAAGTTTACATTTTTATTTACAATCCTGACTCTTTTGAGGGAAAGATATCAAAGTAATTTCGCTGAATCAATTTTAATAGGATATGAAAAATAAAAGAAACGTTTTTTACAGACTGCTGATCATACTGGCAGGAGTAATTTATTTTCCTGTACAGGCTCAGCAAAAAAATGGCGCTCAAGGTGTCGTTGAAAGCAAAGGAGTAATTACTTCTTATGGACCCAAAAGTATCGTTCGTACCATCAAGCAAGATCGAAAGGGCAATATTTGGATAGCTTCATGGGAGGGTGTTTTTAAATATGATGGAAAATCTTTTACCAATATTACAAGTAAACTGAGTTCGGCCCGCTTTTTTTCTGTTTTAGAAGATAGAAAAGGAAACTTTTGGTTCGCTTCTGTTGGCTCAGGTGTTTATTATTACAATGGGAAATCCTTTCGAAATTTTACCACCAAGGATGGGCTTGCTAATGATCGGGTTACTCATATCTATGAAGATAAAACCGGTAATATTTGGTTTGGCACTGAAGGAGGAGCAAGCCGTTACAATGGGAAATCCTTTCAAAATTTTAAAATGAAAGCAGGAGCCAGGGTTACTCAGTCTGATTCTATCCATATTTCGGCTTACCAACATCCACTACCAGAAGATCATTGGATGCATAATGATGTTAATGCTATCATTGAAGACAAAACAGGGAAACTTTGGTTTGGTACCAGGGGTTATGCCTGCGTTTATGATGGAAAGAAATTTACCACTATAACCAACAAAGACGGCAAGCCTTTCGAGAATGTTCGTTCAATCATCAAAGATAAAAAAGGCAATATTTGGCTGGGGGGACGTGATGGTCTTTGGCGCTATGACGGCAGTACATTTACCAATTTTACTCAGAAGTTTGTTGGTTATATCTACGAAGACAAAAAGGGCAATATATGGACTAGTTCAGAAAGGTCTAATGACCTAAGTAAGGTGCTTCCTGATAATCGCGCTAAAACTGCAGCTTGGGCACTTTCCCGTTATGATGAAAAGTCCTTGTCTAATAAAAAACCAACTGTAACTGAAATAACAAATAAACCAATGATCTTTGGGATTTTAGAAGATGACAAAGGAAATATCTGGTTTGGTACTTTTGATGGAGTGTATCGTTATGAAGGAAAAACCATTATTTAGCCCATTTTCTATATCATTGTTATTCGCTAGAAAAGATGCTATTGCATATATTTGAGCGTTAGCTGTAATACCAACCGACCGCAGATGACGACAAAAAAGAATATCAATTGACCATATATTTTAACTGACTAATGACCAATACCTGTTTAAATTGTAACGAAGTAATTTTAGAGAAATTTTGCAGTAATTGTAGCCAGGCGACATCTACGCACAGAATCTCGTTAAAACACGTTTTTCAACACGATTTTATTCACGGAATATTTCACTTCGACAAAGGCTTTTTTTACACAATAAAAGAACTATTTACCAGACCCGGACACAGTATTAGAGAATATGTACAAGGAAAAAGAGTAAAGCACTTTAATTCTTTTGCAACCATAATTCTTTTGCTAACAATAGGTTATTTTATAAAAAAATGGACAAAATTTGATGCTTCTGTTTTGTATGATGATAAGGAAACCATAAAAGGCCTTTTGAAAGTACTAAAAGACTATTCAAAAATTACAGTCTTTCTGAGTATACCAATTGTTTCTATTGCGAGTTATTTGTTTTTTAAAAAGAGCAAACAAAATTATGCAGAAAACCTCGTCCTCAATTTGTATTTGTTATGTGGCACATTAACAATCAGTCTTATAGCAACAATCTTTACGAATTTTAGTGATAACAAAGACTACCTTGTTTCATTAAACTATTTTGCGATTGCACTGACCTTTTTTTATGTGATAATTTTCTATTATCAATACTTTTCTGTCTTTGATTTGAAGAAATACCAGTTAATAATCCGGGTTGTTATTATTGCAGTTTTGTATTTACTGACAAAAAAACTAATGGACGACTCTTTGAACATAATTGGACTTAAATATTTCAGTTAAAAACCTAGGTACTATCTTAAAAAATAAAGCTTGTCGCTGGTAAAATGGAAGGGAAATAAGAAAATTCGGCATTTGATGTGTTTTATAAGTATTCAAAGCCAGTACCTGAAAAACAACTATCATGCTGTTCTCATTTTGTATATTTGATGATTATAGCTCATAAAGCGACTATCATTTTGGAAAACATAATCAACCATTTCAATAGATATCTCCCTCTGGAAGAAGAGGAAAAACTGGCTTTGACAAGTCGTCTGACGGAAAGGAAGATCAAACGAAGACAGTTTCTTTTACAGGAGGGAGATGTATGTAAGTCCTTTACCTATGTACAAAGTGGCTGTTTCAAAATGTATGGTGTAGATGATAAAGGCGTGGAGCACAATCTTGCCTTTGCTGTTGAAGACGACTGGATTTCGGATATTGGAAGTCTGCATAAGGAACAACCTTCCAAACTGTTCATAGAAGCCATTGAACCATCTGTAGTATTACAACTGTCTAAAGGAGACTTGTGGTATTTGTATAGCAATTATCCTAAGTTTGACAGAAACTTCCGTGTAATTATTGAAGACAAATATATCGAGCTGCAAGACCGGTTATTGCAAACGGTTAGTGCCACCGCACTGAACAGGTATGAAAGTTTTATTAACCAATATCCCCAATTAGTCAATAGGTTACCCAGTACTCAGATCGCCTCCTATTTAGGTGTTACCCCCGAATTTCTAAGTAAAATAAAGAATGAGCGATTTAAAAAATAGCTTAACCCTTAATCTATATTAAGGGTATTTCTTATCCTACCTTATAAGCTCAGAACGTTTGTTCATTGCAACTTTGTATTGTCAATATCGACATACAAACTTTTAATATAAGGCGATGAACACAACAAATAAAAAAACTAAAGTAGCCGTTATCGGCTTGGGAAACATCGGTAAAGCCATTGTTGCCAATCTTGTAAAAGGTAACCATCCGGTTATTCTTTCCTCCAGAGAAATTGAAAAAGCAAAAGGCCTTTCCGATGAGATAGGCACTCTTGCTACGGCCGAAGAAATAGGTCAGGCTATCCAGGATGCGGACATCATTATTCCAGCCATCTATTTTGATAAAATCAAGGAATTTTTAGGACAATATGCCAGCGAGCTGAAGGGCAAAATAATTGTGGATGTGTCCAATCCTATTGCAGCAGATGGTAATGGAGGTTTCAAAAAGATTATTGATAAAGATGTCTCTGCCGGTGAAAGCCTCTTATCATTGATACCAAAAGATGCAAGCCTTGTTAAGGCATTCGGAACATTAGGTGCGGGTTCTTTGTCGGGAGAAGCATTTGCGGAGCCTGAAAGAAAGGTGCTTTTCTACGCGTCGGATAGTACGAACAGTAATAAACAAATAGAGGAATTGATCACCGATAGCGGCTTTAAGCCTTTTCATATAGGTGGGATCAATCAGTCTATCCGCATTGAAGTATTTGGTGATCTACATGAGTTTGGGGCATTGGGTAAGACTGTAACGCTTGAAGAAGCAAAAAACGTATTAAACTAACTAGCATTATGAGAATGGTTATTGTATCGGGAGTGCTGTTATTGTCCTTAGCTGCATGTCAAAACGGACCCAAAAATCAAGAAGATAATTTAAATATTTCTAATTCAAAAAAAACTACAGCAATGGAAAGTCAAATCACACAAACAGCAATAGAGAAATCACTAAGCATCTATTTTGATGCACTCAATAAATCGAATGTGCAACAGGCCGTTGGTCAATATACCGAAGATGGTGTTTTTATGCCTACGGGTTTCCCTACAGCCAGTGGAACGTCGGAACTTACAACAGCTTATGAGAATGTATTTAAGGCAATTCAGCTTAATGTAACCTTTAATGTTGAGGAAATTGTGTCATTAGATGATAACGTAGCATTTGTTCGCACCCAATCAAGCGGAACACAACTAATTCAGGCTAACAGTCAAAAAACAGAGGAGTTAAACAGAGAGTTTTTCTTGATGAAAAAAGATAATGGGGTTTGGAAAATAGCGCGTTATATGTTCAATCAGCCAAAGTAATTACCAGTGTAATATCAGTAATAGAAAAAGGTACCATTCGTCTATCAATGGTACCTTTTTTTTAAAAAGAGTTGTTGACAAATTCGCCCTGTTCTGAAACGATCTGATTTCCCCAGTCAGTAATTGTTTTTAAGACTGGTATAAATGTTTTTCCAAAATCCGTTAGACTGTAAATGACTTTAATAGGAGGTTTTTTGCCATATACCTTCCTCAATACTAAGCCGTCTTTTTCTAATTGTTTCAACTGTAAACTCAAAGTCATTTCGGTAATATTTGGTACTTCTTTCCGAAGCTCGTTATAACGTTTTTCAGCATCCTTTAAATGGTACAGAATTACCGCTTTCCATTTACCACCTATCAAATCCATAGCAAGACTTATCGTGCAGGGATAAGCTTTCCCTTTTAGTTTTACGTAATCACCAATACATTCTGTTTTCATCCTGCATTTTTTTTTAACCTATCCATTTGGATAGTTATTGCAAATGTATTCTACTAAAAATACATTTGCAACTATAGTTTTTATAGTTTAAAATTTTAGTAAATAATAAAGCATGATATCGAATTTAAAAGCAAATAAGGCGATGAAACAAGAAGATAGACCGCTCATCACTATAGTTGGAATTTTAGGCAAGCAGGGACGTAGTGCTGCGCATACGTTATTACAGAGCGGACGCTATCGTGTACGTGGAATTACTCGGCGCGTTGATTCAGCAGAGGCGCTTAGGCTGGCCGAACAAGGAGTTGAACTTGTCAGTTTACCACTTAGTCTGGGATATAAAAAGGATTTTGTTGAGGCGTTCCGGGGTTCGGACGGTCTTTTCATGATGACGCCAAGTATTGCCCCTCCGCAAACTCATGAGATGGACTTGGGTAAAGAGTTAGCAGACGCTGCGGTTGAAGCGGGGGTTCAGCACATTATTTTTAGCAGTTTGGAAAATGTAGATAAAATTACAGAGGGAAAAAAGTTTGCGCCACATTTTACGGATAAAGCGAAGATTGAAGAATATATTCGTACACTTCCGATCATGAGCTCGTTTATCTACATGGCTTTTTTTTACACTAACCTTATGGAATTTTACACACCTCAGTTGGAGGGCGATACCCTTGTATTTCCAATTTATTTACCAAAGGATTTTTCTGTACCATTTGTTGATCCCCTTACTGCCACAGGGCCGGCTGTTTTGGAAATTTTTTCGAATCCAGGTCAATATGCGGGTAAGTCCTTACCAGTGATTGGTGATATTATTTCAGCCCAGGAAATGGTAGACACTTTTGTTCGGGTCACGGGTAAGAAAGCGGTGTATAGCTCAGCATTCACACGGGAAAATATGCTTCGTCATTTTCCGGAATTTGGCTCAAACGAGCTTTTAGTGGCTGAGATTTTGGGCATGGCAGAATATGCAGTTGAATATGGTTACTTCAGCAAGGATCGTGATCTGCTATGGAGCCGCCAAACAAACCAAAGTAACCTTAATTGGGAAGAATTTTTGCGCAGAACTGGTTGGCAAGGGGAAAAAATTTCATATTAATCATGTATCAAACTCACACTTTATTCTCATCCTTAATTCCTTGTATATATCTTTGTTTCAGAGATGAAAAACGAGTATATCCAGAAAACCTTCGGAAACATTGATATTTATTTATTCGACCAATTGGCTAAAGGTACTTATGACGAGTGCAATGCCATTTTAGATGCTGGTTGCGGAACAGGGAGAAACTTGCTTTACTTTTTAAAAAGTGGCGCAGAGGTTTTCGGTGTAGATCAAAACCCGGGAGCTATCTCACAGCTAAGAAACCTTGCCGGTCAATTTCCCCATATCAATCCAGAAGAAAACTTCAAAGTATCAGCTGTAGAAAAGCTACCCTTTGAACCTGAGTGCTTCGATCTGGTTATTAGTAGCGCTGTACTTCATTTCGCTGAAAACCTAGAACACTTTAAAGCAATGCTGGATTCCATGTGGGGCGTGTTAAAGCCAGGAGGTTATTTTTTCTGCCGACTAGCATCAGATATAGGCATCGAATCATTGGTCCAATTCGTCGGAAATGGCCGATATATACTTCCAGACGGATCAGAACGCTTTCTTGTCAATCAGGAAATGTTACTTAGGTTCACCAAAAATCTTGGCGGAAAGCTTCATGAGCCCATCAAAACCACTAACGTACAGAGCTTAAGAAGTATGACCACCTGGTGTGTACGTAAAGCATTATAATCTTATCTTCCTCGATTGCGAATTAATCCCTTTAGCTTTTGACCTCTGAGGTTTCTAATTTCTTTTTGACCAGCATCATCAGTAATGCAGCTCCGGCGAAACAAAACATCACCAATGGTGTACTTTGAATTCCATAACTGGCTATGAAAAGGCCAGATACGGCGGTTCCAACAGAAATCCCCAGATTGCCGAAAGAAATGGAAATGCTATTTGCAAATTCCGGGGCTTCCGGGGCAGTTTCAATCATATAAGCCTGAGCGGTCAGGAAACATGGAGTTTGAAGAAACCCCCATATTGCGATCAAGAAGAATGTTGAAACAGACATTGGACCCGAAAAATAAAGCGGCAGGGTAATCAGAATCAAGGCAATCAGAAAAATGGCAGTGGTTCGGGTCACTTGCTTGCTCAGTAGTTTCCCAGCTACATAATTTCCAAGGACACCTGTAACTCCGAATAATAACAACATTAAGCTGATGGTCTCTTCATCCATACGGTTAACCTTACTTAAATAATCCGCGAAATAACTGTAAGTAGTAAAGATGGATCCAATCATTAAGAATGAAAACAAAGCACTGGCAATAAAGACGGGCTTTTTCAAAATTCCGAGCTGTGTACGATAGGATTTCTTTTCAGCGACAGGCATAGAAGGGAGTAGGGTGATGATCGTCACAAGTACAATAAAACTGATCGCAGCTTGCACCATAAATGAGAATTGCCAGTTGTTAAACAAACCTGCTAAGTAAGTAGCGATGGGAATAGTGGTGATTGTTGCAATGCCGATCCCACCAATTACAATAGCCATCATTTTATGCGCGTTTTGTTTATCTGCTGTATCTGTTGCCGCTGCAACTGCGGTAGAAACAAGTACAGGATGCAGAAAGGCAGGCAAGACCCTAATGGTCATAAGTAACCAAAATGGAGGTGCCAGGGAGGAAACAATACCGGTGATTAGAAAGATGCCCATAGTTACAGCCATTAGCGTTTTGCGGTTAAATCCTGATGCAAACATGGTCATGAATGGTCCAGCTATGGCAACCACCAATGCATAAGCACTTAATAGCAGTCCTGCTTTATCAATAGTGATTCCATAATGTTTTGCCAGTTGCGGTAGAATTCCAATAACTCCAAACTCTGTTGTGATCATGCCGATCAAGCTCAGGCATCCGATATAAGCGATTTTGTTTTTCATAAGATGATTCAATAGGATGGCCGTCCTATCATTTTGATAAGGTTAATATGGAATGAATGTTCCGTTTTAAATTCTTTAGCTTTTTATGGCATCCCAGGCTGCCTGAATATATATATCGATGGTCTCTTCCTTGAGTTCGATGTATTTGCTGTGATGTAATTTCACCAGGGAGACCAATGAACCACTTGTAAAGCCAATCCATTCTCTCACTTCGCCATTCTTAATGAATTGTTGCGCCTGTCCATCTAAATAAAGTTCATCTAGCTCTTTCACATATAAACTTCCCTTATGTTTAGCTTTAGGATCAATTGCCGGAGAATAGTAGAATTGTTCAAGAAACTGGAAATCCATGGGCTCCGCTATGAAATACTCTACCATTTTTTTCCAGAGGTAAACGAATCTTTGTCTCACAGAGCGTGTAGGATCATAGCCTTCAATCATAATTCTGGATTCTTTGGCCTTTAAATGGAAATATAGTTCATTGACCAAGGCTTCTTTATTGGGAAAGTGATTGTAAATGGCGCCCATACCAGTATTAGCTACTTTTGCAATTTCTGACATTGGTGTGGACTCAATACCTTTTTGAACGATTAACTGGAGCGTAGCCATTAAGATCTGTTCCTTTTTATTCATGTGTTGTATTTTGATAATGCAGTAAAGATAGTGAATATGGAATGATTATTCCAAATATTGAGATTTGATGTTATTGTTATGCTGCTCGATAGACGAGCTTGTATTGCAAATTCGAAAACATTGAAAAATTACTCGAAGATAATTTAACAAGGACGGCTAAGCTATTACGTCATCATTGAGGTATAGATACTGAAATAAATATACGAACGTATTCATCCACTCTGTACCACCTATGTTCAGTAAAAACTAGATTAAAATTTTATCGCAGGTAATGAGTGGGAACTCAAAATAGCTTTGGGCTAAACAAAAAAATCCTGCTAACCTTTCGATTTGCAGGATTTTAGTAGGTTTTGATACCTTAGCGGAGAGTGGGGGATTCGAACCCGCGGACCCTTTGACAAGTCAACAGTTTTCAAGACTGCCGCAATCGACCACTCTGCCAACTCTCCGTCACAAAAGTACAAACTCCGATTGATTCTGCAAATTAAGAAATACATAATTTAACGAAAACCCGGTAAGCCCTTAAAAATGAGAGAGAATAATTTTCTATCTATCCACCTGATCAGGTCTAGGACCCTGTTTTTTGAACAAATTGTAGTTAGGACGCAGGATTTTGACACTCCTTTTCGATAAGTCTACACTCGCATTTAGCTCAAAACCGACCAAAAGAATCAGAGAATTTAAATAAAGCCAGATCATCAGCACGATTAAAGTGCTAATAGAACCATAGATTTTATTGTAAGAGCTAAAATTATCTATGTAAAAGGAAAATCCCCAAATCGTCAGGAAAGCAAGTATGGTGGCCAGACAAGAACCCGGACTAAGAAACTTCCATTTCTTAACATGGGAGGGACCGTATTTGTAGAGAATGGAAATCGTCACAAAGTAAAGAATTCCTAGCAGCGCCCATCTGGTCAATTGAATCAGGTAGACAATAAAACTGCCTTTGATGTTGAGTTTATTAAGTATGATCACTCCGATAGTCATGGCAACGATGCAAATGATCACAGATAAAGCAATCGTAATCGTCAACAACACGGCAATCAGCCGTTGCTTTAACCAACTCCGGTCTTCGATGATTAAGGAAGACTTATTGAAGGCCATCATCAGGCTGTGTACCCCATTTGTGGCGAAGAACAGTGATAAAAAGAAACCAAAAGATAGTAATCCCCCGTTCTGCTTGTTCACAATCTCATTTAAGGTCGCTTCAAAGGCTTTGTAGGCGTCAGCTGGGAGTATGAGCACAATCAGCTCCATCAATTGCTTCTGGAAGCCGATACGCTTTGGAATAAAGGGAATGAGGGTAAATAAAAAGATGATGGCTGGAAATAAAGCCAGCATAAAGTTATAAGCCAGGGAAGAAGCCTTATTGACTAAAGAATCCTTCCCAATCTCTGTAAAGAAAAATGTGGCAACAGTATAGAGTGGCAGCGGACTGAAACCAGGAAGTATGCATACTTTGGTCCAATCGATAAACAAAGCATAAATCCTGATTTTTAGTAGTTGCCTATGAACCCACTCCATCTATCAAATTTAATTAAAAAATACCTTCATTTTCTCCATGAAATTTTCAGGAGGGGAACAAGGTCTGTTTTTTGCCATGTCGACAAACACCAGGGTCGTTTTGCCAATATTGATCAATTCCCCAGCTTCATTGAACAGTTCATATACAAAATAGATACGAACGCCCGGAAGCTCATGAATGGTCGTTTTTATGGTAATCTCCTGGTCGTACAATGCAGGCTTGATGTACTTACAGTTCAGCTCTAAAACAGGCATCATTACGCCGCTGCTTTCCATGCTTGCGTAATCCATGCCCAGGCTCCTCAACATTTCTACCCTTGCTACCTCGTAATATTCCGCGTAATTGCCGTAATATACGTAGCCCATCTGATCCGTCTCCCCGTATCGTACCCTAATTTTAGTGCTATGTGTAAACATCCTATTTGAAAATGTTGCGTTTATTCAAAGCCTCTCTATATTTTTTCGCATTGATCTCATGTTCCTGAACCGTAACGGCAAAATTATGGAAACCAGAGAAGTCTTCTTTCGCACACATATAGATGTAATTGTTATCGTCCTTATTCAAAACGGCATCAATTGCATTGATACTTGGCATCATGATTGGCCCTGGAGGCAAACCTGCATATTTGTAAGTATTGTATCTTGAAGGTACCTGCAATAACTTATTCGTCACCCTTTTTACCGTGAAATCATCATTCGCGAAGATTACCGTTGGATCTGCCTGCAATAAAATGCCTTTTTTCAATCTGTTTAAGTACAATCCTGCAATGATCGGCATCTCTTTGTCGTATAATGCTTCTGAATCAACAATAGAGGCCAAAATTGAAACCTGAATCGGACTTAAATTTAAAGCAGCAGCTTTACGCTTGCGCTCATCATTCCAGAACTTATCATATTCTTTTCGCATTTTCTCAAAAAACTCCATAGGAGCGATGTTCCAGTACACCTCGTAAGTGTTAGGAATAAACATCGTATAAATGTTGTCTTTATTGAAGCCGTACTTCTCAATTAAAGCAGTAGAATCCAGTACCGTGATGAATGCTAAAGAGTCCGCTTCCAGGTTTTTGGCAAGGTATCCGGCGAAATCTTCTTTCTTTCTGATGTTCTGGAATTTCAATTTAACAGGATCCTGATTGCCCGCTTTCAGCATATTGATCAGCGTTCTGTTGTTCATGCCTTTACTCACTTTGTACCTACCTGGTTTCAAGTTCTGAGCAAGGTCCATTTTCGCTGCCGCCTGACTAAACGATCCAATATCCGTTAGGATATCTTTCTTGCGGATTTCCTCAAACAAGTCGTCTAAATGACTTCCGGTTCTTACATACACGTATTTTTCAGTGCCAGTGATGTTAGGGGCAAAGAACACTTTGTAGAATTTTAAGCCGAAATAACCACCAACAACCAATACGACCAGCAATGCGGCCAATATTACTTTAGTACTCTTCTTAAAGCTTTTTTCGTTTTCGTTTGACATATAATGATGGTAATAATTATTTTTTATTGGACAAGGTAACGTTTACTGGAGTGCCGATTTTAACTTTCGATACGGAATCCGTCAAGAATGGATCCTGTCTGATAATCACCGCATTTGCAGTATCTGTAATTTCGCCTTCATAGAACACATTTCCAAGAGTCAGCATCGCACCGTTTTTCAAGGCAAACCTCGCTTCATCAATAGTTAAACCTACTAAATCCGGAATATCCACTTCTTCATTTCCTTTTCCATCACCTAAAACCAGGTCAATTCTGGATCCTTTAGGCATAGATTCGCCAGCTTTGATTGGTTGTCCGCCAAATAAAGCCTCTAATACCACATCTCTGGCCTGATCGGATCTATAAGTAGTATCTCCTAATTTTAGGCCGAAGCTCTCAATTAAAGCCTGCGCTTGTCTAAATGGTTTGAACTCTATATCTGGAAATTTAACGTTTGGAGCCATCGCCACATTTACGGTTAAATAGATGGTACGGTTGTCTTTTACAAAGGTATTGGCCTCAGGATCCTGATCAATCACAATGCCCGGAGGCGAATCCATCACGAACACAGAGTCTACTTCATAACGAAGTCCCAAAGCCTCTAATTTGCTTACCGCCTGTGTGAAAGCAAGGCCTTTTACTGCCGGAACATTTAAGCCCTGACCGTGTTTGGTGTAATATCTTAAACTAAAGAAAGCCGCCAGGATGATGACCACTACCGTGATTATCGCGGCAATGATGTTGGTTCTAAAGGATTTAGTCTTTAGGTAAGCTATAAATTTACTCATAGGAATTTTCTACTCATTAAGGTATATCGCCCAAATTTAGGCTAAAAAAATATTTTATTGGAATTAAAATGACATCTGGGTCAACTAATTTATATTTGTGCTTACAATTGACTTATTACTTTGAATAGGTTTTAACACGCTTATAAAATGAAGAAAACATTAGCATTACTAACCGGTGGAACCACAGGTGAGTGGGTCATCTCGGTTAAAAGTGCAGCCACTATCGCCCAAAATCTGGATACCGACAAGTTTGATGTTTATAAAATAATGCTAACCCAACAAGGTTGGTTTTATGAACCGGCAGACTCTGTCAAAATTGAAGTAGACAGGAATGATTTCTCCCTGAATATTAAAGGTAGAAAAGTCACTTTCGATGGCGTTTTTATTGCCATTCACGGCTCTCCGGGCGAAGATGGTAAATTGCAAGGCTATTTCGATATGCTAAACCTTCCTTATACCACTTGTAATGCGCTAACTTCTGCCATTACGATGAATAAAGGATATACCAAAGCTATTGTGCAGGATATAGAAAATCTACACGTAGCCAAATCTGCGCAGATCTTTAAAAATGTAGCATATAGCCTGGAACAGATCAAAAGAGACCTTAAAATTCCTTACTTCGTTAAGCCTAATAACGGCGGTAGTAGTATTGGAATGAGCAAGGTAACACATGCTGCTGATTTGGAAAAAGCATTGGAAAAGGCTTTTAAAGAAGATGATCAATTACTGATTGAAGAATTCATCTCCGGAAGAGAATTTACAGTAGGAGTAGTGAAATTGGATGGTAAAGTAGTGGTATTGCCGGCAACAGAAGTGGAAACCGCAAAAGAATTCTTTGATTTCGAAGCGAAATATACACCTGGCGTAGCTACAGAAACCACTCCGGCACCAATCAGACCGGAAACGAAAGCCAGAGTAGAGCAGATCGCTAAAGATGTATATGCGAAATTAAACTGCAGTGGGGTAGTCCGCATAGATTTTATCCTGACGGAAGATGAAGGCGATTTTTACTTCATTGAGGTGAATACCATCCCTGGTCAGACTGCAACAAGCTTTATTCCTCAGCAGGTAGCAGCAGCAGGCATGAAATTAAATGACTTTTATACCAAACTGGTTAAAGAAACCATCGGTTAAAACATAATATAGCTGAAAAGAAAAGTTAGCTAAATAAAAAAGGGTTCTGTTGTATTCAACAGAACCCTTTTTTATTTATAAACACTGGTTTTGAAAACAGCGCTTAGCAAATAGCTTAGAAACGATATCCGATACTTAATCCTGATCTCATTCCAGCCCATGGGCCGCTGAAATCAATTTTAGCACCATTACCATCTACCTCAGATTTAACTTTTACCAATGGAAGATCTTCCAGGTCAGTCAAAGCATCTCTTAAAGCATTTTGTTCCTCATTGCTCAGATTTTTCTTTCCTGAAATGTTACCAGATGCAGTACCGTAGTTCGGGCCTAAAATCCACCAGTCCAGGTAAATTGCTTTGCTCAGTTTCCATTGGGCACCCAAAAGCAAACCAGTGGTCAAGGTGCTGATATTACCATCCATTTCAATCTTATCCTTCATAGTAGTCCCGTTAATAGTCGCCTCATAATTATAAGGAACATCAACAGTATACCTTGCATACCTTACAAATGGTGCCACATAAAAACCACGGAACACACTCTGGCCTACATAATACCTGAATTCAGGAGTAATCGCAAAGTTGCCGGTTTTAAAATCTTTAATGCTTTCCCAGGTTTGATCGTCATCAATCAGACTTTTGAAAGTCGAACTGAATGGAACACTAGATTTTGGCATCATTCTGAATCCTAAGGATACCGATATTTTCTTGCCAACTGCGCGTTCATACTGGAAGGAATATGTTTTTAAAGCCAAAGCAGCTACATTCCATTTAACCAGGTTTTTAGCATCGCCACTTTCATCTTCCTGACTTGCTTTTACTTCTTGAGCAAAGCTATTGGTAGCTGAAAAGCTAAGTGCCATCACACCGCACATTAACATTGTTTTAGTAAAGGTTTTTTTCATATAAATACAATTTGTTTTGAGTGGGCTAAATTATGTATTTTGAAGTACTAAACCTTAATTGTTTTCCATCTTCCCTTTTTAAATAGGATATATCCCGCAATGGCGATGCCAATCTCCGCCACAGGAATGGCAATGAATACCCCTGTAGGCCCCATTTCAAAGTGTTTCGCCAGCAAATAAGCCAGAGGAATCTGAAACAACCAGAAGCCAAATAAATTTACCCAGGTAGGGGTCCAGGTGTCTCCAGCACCGTTAAACGTACTCACCAACACCATTCCAATCCCATAAAAGATATAGCCCAGACTCATGATCTGGAGCGCATGAAGCGCTACCTCCTGCACCAATCGATCATTGGTGAAAAAGGAAATAAAATAATAACCGCCAATAAAGGTAAAAGTCATCACCAATACCATATAGATCACAATGTATTTTGCCGTCTTCATCACCGAATCTACTGCACGTTGCAAATGTTTTGCACCCAGATTTTGACCAACTAAAGTCGCCGCCGCATTGCTCATTCCCCAGGCAGGAAGCATAAAGAACATCATCAGCCTTAAGGCAGTCTGGTAACCCGCTGAACCATGATCTCCACCGGTAGTGGCCACCAGTTGTGCCAGGAAAATCCAGCTACAGGAAGCGATAATGAATTGAAAAATACCAGGAGTAGCAATCTTTAAAAGGGCCTTCATCTGCTCAAAATGAGGTTTTAAATAAGCCAGGCGGACTTTCAAAAGACCTTTGCCACTTAGTAGATGCCAGATCTGATATGCCACACCCGTACTTCTGCCGATGGTGGTCGCAATGGCAGCTCCGGTTAAGCCGAAAGCAGGAATAGGACCCAATCCATTGATCAGAATCGGACATAAAATGATATTGGCAATATTTGCGATCCATAGACTCTTCATCGCAATGGCTGCATTTCCTGCACCTCTGAAAATTCCATTGATTAGGAAAAGAAGGACAATAATCACACTTCCTCCCATCATAATCTGGGTAAAAGGTGTTCCCTGTGCAGCAGTTTCTGCAGAAGCGCCCATCAACAATAGAATCTCTTTTGCATAGATCACGCCCAGAATGCTAATGATCAGGTTAAACGCAACAGCGATAAGAATAGCCTGAACACCTGCTCTTGCAGCGGCCTCCGGGTTTTTCTCCCCAATTCTTCTCGCAACGACTGCCGTAGCGGCCATACTCATTCCTATCGCTAATGAATAAATAACCGTCAGAACGGACTCTGTTAAGCCCACCGTTTGTATCGCATGACTACTATTCGGAAGGTGGCCAACAAAATATAAATCCACCAAGGCAAATACAGACTCCATCGCCATTTCCAGCATCATCGGAATGGCCAATAATAACACCCCTTTGCGGATGCTGCCTTGTGTAAAGTCAAGGTCTTCGCCTTTTAAGGCTTGTTTTAAAAGTGATATGATTCTAGATAGCTTGCCCTCTGAAGCTGCTTGTTGTGCTGACATATAAAAAGAAAAAAAATAAGAAATAAACCGTTATCAGCATTGAAAATACTGATACTCTTGTAGGGTTAAGGAAAGGAGTCCTTCTTTTAGAACCTAAAACGGACGCGAATAACTATCATAGTATTTCGGTTTTATAGACTCAAATATAGTTTTTTTAGAATCAAATCCTTAAAAAAGCTCAGCTATTTTAAATTAATGCCCAATCGAGTCGGCTTTCAGAAATTTTCATTAATCTTACGGCCATTATCGTGAATCAATCTAAAGCGTTATAAAAATGAAGATTACTGAGGTAAAAGTTTGGCTGGTAGAAGGAGTGAAATACAACTGGACACTTTTAAAAATATATACTGATACCGGGCATACCGGAGTAGGGGAAGCAACCAACTGGCCCGGTAGTCCGATTGTTTACAATGCCGCAAAACATGTGGGAGAGCGTATCATCGGTCTGGATCCAATGCGGACTGATTTTATCTGGACAAAGCTTTATAGAGACCTCAACTGGATGGGCCCTTTTGGCGCAAGCATGTGTGCCATTTCTGGTATCGATATGGCCTTGCTCGACCTAAAAGGAAAAGTATTGAAAACACCCTGTTATGAGTTGTTAGGTGGTGCCTTCCGCAAGGATATTCAATTGTACGCAAATTACTGGTTTACCGGAGGCGGACATAATGTAGCAGATTACGTGGCTCAAGCCTTAAAAGTGAAAGAGGCAGGTTTTACAGGTTTAAAATTCGACCCTTTCGCACATACCAATTATTTATATGGTGAAGATCTTTCCAGTAATCTTCAATTAACCACAAAACAACAAGACCTGGCTTTTGAATTGAGCAAGGCGGTTAGGGAAGCAGTAGGGCCTGATTTTGACATTATGATTGAAACCCATGCGATGCTCAATTATAGGGTAGCAGTAAAAATGGCACAGCGTTTATCCGAGCTGGACATTACCTGGTATGAGGAGCCTGCAGGTCCGGAAAGCGCAGATACCTTAAAAGCGATGCGGGACCGGATTCCTTCTAATGTATCCATCTGTGTAGGAGAACGTCATTATACCCGTCATGGGATTAGACCACTCCTGGAAAAGAACGTGTGCGACTTTATCATGCCAGATATTACCCGTTGTGGAGGTCCTTCAGAAATGAAACGAATGGCAACCATGATGGAGGCTTACAATGTTTTATTGGCGCCACACAACCCCAATGGGCCATTGTCTACACTCGCTTCTGCACATGTTTGTGCTTCGGTACCTAATTTCTTCCGACAGGAGTTCATGTTTAATGATGTACCATGGAGAGATACCGTGATCACACACCCAATTCAGGAGATGATAAAGGATGGTCATTTACATTTATCCGATCGCCCGGGCCTGGGCGTAGATCTGGTAGAAGAAGAAATGGAAAAACATCCCGGAATTGTACTGCCAAGACCAGGGTTTTACGTATAAATCATTATTCTTAAACAAACGATATGTTTGAAATCAATCTTCAAGGGAAAGTAGCCCTGATCACAGGTGTCAGCTCAGGCATTGGCTTTGGCATCGCAAAAATGTTGGCAAAAGCGGGTTGTGCAATTGCAGGATGCGCCTTGGAAGGAAAGGATACTGCAGCAGCAAAACGGTTTGTAGATGCTATGGAAACAGAAGGCGCACAGGTATGGTACCATTCTGCAGACCTCAGTAAACCGGTAGAAATGGAAGCTTTCGTAAATGGCGCACTGGAACACTTTAATAGAAGAATAGATATCCTCGTATCGAATGCCGGAAAGAATTGCTTTGAAGGAGCCTTGGATTGTGAGGAAAGTAGTTGGCAACAGAATATGGACTTAAACCTCAGTTCGCATTGGCGCTTGTCAAAACTTTGCAAACCTTACCTGGAATTAAATAATGGATTGATCCTGATCATGACTTCCAACCATGCCTCGGCAACCATCCCGGGTTGTTTTCCTTACAATGTTGCTAAAACAGCTTTGACAGGTTTAGTGAGGAGCCTTGCCATCGAATGGGGACCAAAAATACGGACCCTCGGTATTGCGCCCGGATTTATTGATACCCCTGGCAATCAGGACTGGTTCGATTCATTCGAGAATCCTGAAGAGGAAAAGCAACGAACCATTGATTTGCATCCGGTAAAGCGTTTAGGAAGTCCGGAAGAAATCGGAGGCTGGTGTGTTTTTTTGGCCAGTGATTATGCTGCCTTTGCTTCTGGAACTACTTATTTGATAGATGGGGGAAGAAGTGCGTTAATGCAAGACAATTGATGATCAAGGCCTATTAAATCTTTAGATTCCTTTTAAATTCTGAGGGGCTAATTTTTGTGTATAGCTTAAAGTTTCGGTTAAAGTTTGTCAGGTTGTTAAATCCGGATTGAAAGCAAATTTCGGTCATGCTCAGTTGGTCATCGAACAACAGTTTGCAGGCATGGCCAATCCTAACCTCATTCACAAAATGAGTAAAGGTCTTTTGAGTACGCGCTTTAAAATACTTGCAAAAGGCTGAGCTGGTCATGTTGGCAAGCTTTGCCGCAGTTTCCAGGGATAGCTCTTCTGTAAAATTTGCCATAATATAATTGTAGATCTTACTAATCCGCTGCACATCTTTCTGATTATGAGGATTGGAATATCCGATACTTGAAAGGCATTTATACTCTTTGGTAGTTGAAATCAGGTTTAATATGCTCAACAAATGGATGATTCGCCCTAATCCAGCACTAAGCAGAAGCTGATCTAACAATTGAACGACTTGCTTTTGTGTATCACCATACACCCGAATTCCCCGGTTTATATCTTCCAGCAATTCATGGAGTTGCGGGATTTCTTTCGAACTCAGGAACTCTTCCGTCAGCCAATCCATCCTGAAATAAGTGACAATAGCCTTTACCGCTTGTTCGTTATCCGCCTCGTAATACGATTTGTCGTTGTACATCACATGCGGCAGGTTAGGCCCGATCAAAACCAGATCGCCTTCTTCAAAACTTTCCATACTATCGCCAACAATCCTTCTTCCCTTGCTTTGAGTGATTAAAACCATCTCATATTCATTATGAAAATGTACCGGATTACTCAGGTTTTTGACGTTGATTTCCTTAACAAATATCGTATGTCGATGTACGGTATTTGTTTCCATTAAAAGAGGTTGCATATGGTGAATTTGCAAAAATTATTTCAATATGTCATATTAATGACAATATAGTGTCAGCATCGGACAATTGAAGTATTGTTAAGGTTGGGAATAGGCGGTAATTTTATTTTACACAAATAAACCAAACCAAAACAATAAAGCCATGAAGTTCTTAAGTAATAAGAAGCTATGGGTACTTTGCATACTCGTTGTGCTGGTCCTGTCAGCGGTGCTATTTATGCCCTATGAGAAAACGGTTGATTTCAATACGGAGGTGAAGCCGATCATCAATAAGAAATGTATTTCCTGCCACGGGGGTGTTAAAAAACAAGGTGGATTTAGTTTCTTATTCGAAAAAGAAGCTTTGGCCGTAACTAAAAGCGGCAAACCGGCCATCATTCCTGGAAATCCTGAGGATAGTGAAATGATCAAACGATTGGTCAGCAAAGATCCGGAATTAAGGATGCCTTATAAACACACTGCACTCAGTGAAGAAGAGATCGACATCTTTACCAGATGGGTAAAACAAGGTGCCAAATGGGGCGACCATTGGGCTTATCTGCCAGTTAAAGAAGTCGAAATCCCTGATGTTGATCAAGACTGGGGAAGAAACAATATTGATAAATTTATCCTGGCAAAATTAGAGGAGGAGAAACTAAAGCCTTCCGCAGAAGCCGATAAGCCAACTTTATTGAGGAGAGTTAGTCTGGATTTAATAGGAACAGTGCCTTCAGAGTCATTGATCAAGAAATACCTTAACGCTAAGGATGCCGATAAAGGCTATGAGTTATTAGTGGATTCCCTACTGGCATCTCCTCGTTTCGGAGAGAAATGGGCTTCGATGTGGTTAGATGTTGCCCGCTATGCAGATACAAAAGGATACGAATCTGATGGCAATAGAAACATCTGGCAATACCGCGATTGGGTAATCCGCGCCTTCAATAAGGATAAACCTTATAATGAATTTATCACGGAACAAATTGCCGGTGACTTCTTTGTAAATCCTACCGACGACCAGTATATCGCTACGGCTTTCAACAGAAACACGATGACTAATGATGAAGGTGGGACAAATAATGAAGAGTTCAGGGTGTCAGCAGTAATGGATCGTGTAAATACAACATGGGAAGGATTGCTTAGTACCACTTTTGCTTGTGTACAATGTCATAGTCACCCTTACGACCCCTTTAAGGATGATGAATACTATAAGTTTATGGCCTACTTTAACAATTCAAGAGATGAAGATCTAGCTTCAGAATATCCTCTATTGAGACAATACAATGATTCATTGAATAACAAATTAACATCATTAACCAGCTGGTTGAAGCACAATGCTTCAGAAGCCAAATCAAAAGAGATTCATAAGTTCTTAAAAACCGGGCAGCCGAGTATCAACTCTACCACTACTGATAAATTGGTAAATGCAGTAATTGGAAACAATAACATTGCGCTTTTCTTTAGAAACAACGGCGTGGCAAGGATTGAGAAAGTAGACCTGGATCAGGTAGATCAATTGATCTACAGATACAACTCGGGGAAAACCGGAGGTAAAATGCAGATGCGTTTAGACCATCACAATGGGCCGGTATTTGCAGAATGGAATGTTCCGGCAACTAAAGGCGCTCAAAACCTTCCTGTAGACTTTAAAGCGCAAAAAGGCGTGCATGATGTATACCTGAGCTATTATAACCCTGGTGCTACCAACAAAGACGAAATCGTGGTTACATTCGATTGGTTTCATTTCGGTCAGCAATTCCCTGGAAAAGGCAAACCAAATTATGCGGAAAACAAACAGACCTTCTGGGCATTGCTGAATGCCAATGTGAGGACGATCCCGGTAATGGTAGAAAATCCAGCAAACAGGATGCGTAAAACAAATATGTTCGAGCGTGGTGCATGGACTTCTCTAGGTAAAGAAGTACAACCGGGTGTACCAAAAACACTCGAGTATGCAATGCCTGCAAATGCGCCAAAAAACAGAATGGGATTGGCCATGTGGTTAACGGATGTTAAAAATCCATTGCTTTCCAGAACGATGGCTAACCGCCTTTGGGAACAATTGTTTGGAACCGGTATCGTGGAAACACTAGAAGATATGGGTACTCAGGGCATGAATCCTACGCATAAAGAATTGCTGGATCATTTATCATGGGAACTGATGCACGACTATAAATGGAGTGTGAAAAAGATGATCAAAGAAATGGTGATGAGCGCTACTTATAGACAGGATTCCCGATTGACTGATCAGATCAAAGAAAAAGACCAATTCAATAAATTTTATGCACGCGGACCAAGAATGCGCTTGTCGGCAGAGCAATTGCGCGATCAGCATCTTGCCATCAGCGGAATGCTAAGTAATAAAATGTATGGCGTAGGTGTAACCCCATGGCAACCTGAAGGCATCTGGAGTTCTCCATATAACGGAGATAGATGGAACAATGCAACCGGAGAAGATCAATACAGAAGAGCCATTTATACCTATTGGAAAAGAACCTCTCCATATCCTTCAATGATTGCTTTTGATGGGGCAATGCGTGTTGCCTGTGCGCCAAGAAGAATCAGGACAAATACCCCATTGCAGGCATTAGTAACGCTCAATGATGGTGTGTACATCGATCTGGCCAAGCATTTCGCAACTAGAATGCAGAAGGAAGGTGGCAAGGAAATCCTCAAACAAATTGCTGCCGGATATCAGCAAATGCTGTATAAACCTATCCCTGCACAAAAACTGAAAATCTTTGATAATCTATACCGTAAGGCTTTAGCAGATTATAAAGTAAATCCTGCAAAAATGAATGAGCTGTTGGGTACAGCTGAAAATAAAACCCCGGAGACCGCTGCACTGGTCATCGTAGCAAATGCAATGTTGAACCTTGACGAAGTCGTTACAAAAAACTAAAAGACATGACTAGAGATGAACTAAACGCCTACCGTCTGGTAAAAGAAGCGAATGAAATCCAGGCAGCGGCATATACACGTCGGCATTTTTTAAAGGAAAGTGCGATGGGATTAGGTGGCCTGGCAATGGCTGCCTTATTTGGAGGCTGTAATTTTGGAACTAAAAGTAATAACCCGGTTTTATATGATGCGGCACATCCTTTATTGCCAAAATCACCTCCCTTTTTAGGAAAAGCAAAAAGTGTGATTTACCTGCATATGGCAGGGGCTCCCTCACAATTGGAACTGTTTGATTTTAAACCGGAATTGATGAAAATGGATGGACAGGATTGTCCGCCGTCATTATTGGCAGGGAAAAAGTTTGCCTTTATTACTGGTGTGCCTAAGATGCTGGGACCACAGGCGAATTTCGCACAACATGGACAAAGTAGAGCCTGGGTGAGTGATAATATGCCTCATTTCTCAACTATGACGGATGAGGTGAGTTTCTTAAAAGCAGTAACCACAGATCAGTTTAATCATGCCCCGGCACAATTGCTAATGCATACTGGAAGTGCCCGTTTAGGCAGACCAAGCATAGGCAGTTGGGCAACCTACGGATTGGGAACAGAGAATCAAAACCTGCCTGGCTTTGTGGTGCTAACCAGTGGTGGAAGTTTTCCTGATGCCGGTAAAAGTATCTGGGGAAGCGGTTTCCTACCTTCGGTGTATCAAGGCGTGCAATGTAGGAGCGAAGGTGATCCGGTATTGTTCATTAAAGACCCACATGGCATGAGCAGGGATTTAAGGAAGGCCTCAATTGATGCAATTAATGCTTCAAATTTAGAAGACTATGCCACCTATAATGACCCGGAAATCCAATCGCGCGTAGCGCAATATGAGATGGCTTACCGAATGCAGATCTCCGCTCCGGAAGTGATGAACATCAACAATGAGCCGCAATATATTCATGATATGTATGGTACACAACCCGGTAAAGCTTGTTTTGCAAACAATGTACTGCTGGCACGTAAACTGGTAGAGAAAGGTGTTCGCTTTGTACAATTGTTTGATTGGGGTTGGGATGCCCATGGTGATGGACCAGCCAATTCGCTGAATATCGGCCTGAAAAACAAATGTCGCAGTACCGATAAACCAATTACCGCTCTTTTACTTGACCTTAAACAAAGAGGCATGCTGGAAGATACACTGGTAGTTTGGGGAGGCGAATTTGGTAGAACGCCAATGATGGAAAACAGAAACGGCATACAAAATCCGTATAACGGAAGAGACCACCATACCGAAGCTTTCACAATGTGGATGGCAGGTGGAGGCATCAAAAAAGGGTATACGCATGGGGAAACCGATGAAATTGGCTATAGTGCGCTTAGCGGGAAGGTTGATCCTTTCGATATCCAGGCCACTATTTTAAACCAGCTGGGTTTCGATCATGAGCAGTTTACTTTCCCTTTCCAGGGAAGGCCGTTCCGACTAACAGATGTTGCCGGAAAAGTGATCAGGGACATTGTTGCCTAAATTTATTGAATACCACCACAATTAAAAACGAATACGACAAACGAAATGCACCAAAATAGAAGACATTTTTTGAAAACTACGGTAACAGCTGCCGCAGGGGGAATACTAGCCCCTTATGCTGGAGTTAAAGCAGCCGAACTTCCTTATGTAAAAGCGACAGCAGGTTATGAATTGCTGTTTTTGGCCACCTCATGGGGCTTCAATGGCTCAACAGAAGATTTCTGTGCTGCGGCCAAAAGGGACGGTTATGAAGGAGTAGAAGCATGGTGGCCGGGTAGCGACCTGAAGGCGCAAAAAGAGCTGTTTGATGCTTTGAAAAAATACAATCTAAAGGTTGGCTTTCTCTGCGGAGCTGGCGAACATGATCCCAACCAACACCTCAGCTCATTCATGAAAAATGTAGATGCGGCAATCGACAATACTTTCCAGAAGCCTCTTTTTGTCAATTGTCACTCCGGTAAAGACTACTTTACTTATGAGCAGAACAAAAAAATTATAGACTATACCGTAAAGAAAGCAAAGTCTAGCGGTGTTCCGATTTATCATGAAACGCATCGGGGAAGGATGTTATACACCGCCACAATTAGCAGAAACTTCATAGAAAAGAACCCGGAACTGCAAATCACTTTAGACATCTCTCATTGGTGTGTGGTTCATGAAAGTTTGCTGGGCAATCAAAAGGAAACAATTGGGATGGCACTGGACAGGGTAGGTCATATCCATTCCAGGGTAGGTCATCCGGAAGGACCACAGGTGAGCGATCCGAGAGCGCCGGAATGGGCGGATGCACTAAATGCGCACCTCGCTTGGTGGGATCAGGTGATTGAGAGAAAGAAAAGAAAAGGAGAACGAATGACGATCCTTACGGAATTTGGTCCGGCAGATTATATGCCTACATTACCTTATACCAGACAGCCTGTTGCCGACCAATGGGAGATCAATGTGTTTATGATGAATTTATTACGCAAACGCTATCAATAAGAAGATGATCCTTTTAACTATACCCGAATTTATTGGCCGTTTTCATCCGATACTAGTACATCTTCCGATAGGTATTCTATTGCTGGGCTGTTTATTTCAGCTGCTCAGCATCAATGCGAAGTTTGTTTTCTTAAAACCTGCCATTCCTCTGATCTGTTTATTTGGCGCTTTAGCTGCGATTTTTTCTTCGGCTAGTGGCTACCTCTTATCGGAAAGTGGGGATTATGATGGTGACCTGGTAGACCTCCATTTCTGGATGGGTATCACTGTGTCTGTTCTGGCCATGATGCTCTATTTTATGTACTTGAAGGAGGTGAAAGAGATCTTTCTTAACCTGACCTCGGCGACTTTAATCGTCTTGATTACCCTTACTGGTCATTATGGTGGTTCACTTACCCATGGCTCTGATTATATGACTGCCGCACTGAAAGGAGAGAGTAGTAAAGTGGCTATTCCACCAGTACCAGATGTACAGAAAGCAATCGCCTATACGCATTTGGTTCAGCCGCTGTTACAAAACCGTTGTTATAGTTGTCATGGGGCCGAAAAACAAAAAGGGAAACTGAGGATGGACAACATCAGCTTTATGCTGAAAGGTGGGGAAGAAGGAACGAGTCTGATCCCCGGTAGGGCAAATGAAAGTGAGTTGATCAAAAGAATGCTATTGCCGATTTCTAATGATGACCATATGCCACCAAAAGAAAAACCGCAACTCAGCGCTGAAGAGATTGCAATGTTGCAATGGTGGATCAATGAAGGAGCTAAAGCGGATAAGAAAGTGTCGGATTTAAAACAATCGGCAGAGATAAAGCCAGTGTTGTTGAGCTTCCAGGTTGGAGCTTCAGTCCTTAAGAAATCGGTATCATCAGATATTCCTGAGGAAGAAGTAGAGAAAGCTGATGTAGCTGCAATTGAAAAATTAAAGAAAGCAGGAGTAGTCCTGATTCCAGTCTTGAGTAATAGCAATTATTTGTCTGCAAGTTTTGTAACAGCTAAGGCTGATCCGGAAGTGCTGAAATTATTGGAACCTTTGAAAAAACAATTGATCTGGTTGAACCTCGCAAATTCTTCGATCACAGATCAAAGTATGGCAAATGTTGCGAAACTGCAAAACCTGAGGAAGATTAACTTGAGCCATACGGCGATTACCGATAAAGGTTTGGGCCTGCTTAAAGACCTTTCAAAATTACAGGTTATTAATCTGGTAGGCACTAAGGTAACAGCTACTGGTGTAATTAACCAGCTTAAAGCGCTTAAAGAATTGCAACACCTTTACCTGTATCAGACAGGAGTGGAGCAGAAAGATCAGGCGAAACTGAAAAGTATCTTTAAGAAGGTGAAACTGGATTTTGGAAACTATAGTTTACCTACTTTAGCACAAGATACAACTGAAGTGAAATAATCATTTCAATAGAATACCAGGGCTTGTTTCGTGTTTCATTGTTTTTAACAATTAAAACGGACAAGCCTTGTTTTTTTAAGCTGAAATCTGAATCATAACCTAATATTATGGTCAGGATGGAGGAGGAGTATAGGTGTAATTGTGAGTAGTATTGGAAGAATTGAACCGACTGGAGATCCGGTGAAAGGATTTGTTTTGTTGCCTGGACCTTTGTGGTGTTTTATTTGATGATTTCTGTTGATGTACAGGTGTTGTTGGTTGTTGAGGACTTGGTGTTTCCTGGCTTTTTGTTTCCTTAGAATTTGTTTCGAAATGATTTAAAGAACCTGCATGCACACTGTCTGAAATCTCCGTTGCATCTTCATTGATAAAGGAAATATAGGCCTCTATTCGGCTTTCAGCAAGGCTGGGGTCAATTGCGACTACCTCTCGGCCTTCATGTCTTCGGGAGCCACTCATTACCGCAGTAGAGACTTTTGCATCAGGAAAATGGATGAGTAGCATGGCACGATCGTTTCTATGTTCCCAGAGTAGGTCCGCAGGAACTTCCCATTTGAATTCTATCCCGTCTTTATGTTTAGAAATCTCTGTTTTAGCTGCTGGTAAGAGGTTTCCCATGCTGACAAGGGCTTTTGTATAGTCCATTGTGATGTTTGGAAATACGCCCTGTACAGCGTGTTTTTTATTATAGGAAACTGCTTCATTGTAGAAGTTTCTATCCGTTCCAGCAGTGATTAACCTAAATCCAGTGCGGATAAAGTTTAAGTGTGGTCTTAGGAAGTCGTTTATGACCGTCATTTTCTGACAGTTGGCTTTTCTAGCAGGGCTTAGGGGCTTGGTACTATGTCCGATCAACCTGATAATTGGCTTTCCGTTTAACATATAACCGACCAGGTTACCCACCCGGCCTTGAAATCCTCCAAATAATCCATTGTTTAAGCGTCCCATAGTTTGTGGTTTTAGTTCATTTACAGCGGTTTGTAAGGGTAAGATACGAAATCCTTTCAAGATAAGTTAGTATTGATGACCAATATAATTAATGGTATATAGGTTTTCAATAAAGCCTTAATAAGTCAATTTAACCTATTGAAGACCTATCAACCACCTATGAAAGATGAAGTAAAGATCAAGTATTATTATTCTCAGTTCAAACTCATCTGATTGGGGAGCCCAAGCCAACTAAGGAAATTGTTAATTAAAGACACTTGTATTTTGTTCATTCTTATAAGTACTGAAAGGGATTTATGGCCATTGTCTTTGATGTAGAAAGGTGATGGTGCTTTTTTTATATCCAAATGCATATAATAGTAGGTTTATTTAATTTATTATATCTATTTACATATAAAAAAATGTATTATTGAATAATAGATGTAAATGCATATAATGAAAAATCTGGCAACCTTTGTAAAGGAGAAAAGAAAACTGGCTGGCTTAACTCAGGAAGAGTTTGCAGATAAGGCTGGTGTAGCACTGACGGTAATACGAAAAATAGAACAAGGAAAGGAGAACCTTAATCTATCCAGCGTAAATCAGGTATTGTTAATGTTTGGGCATACCTTAGCACCTGTTAGCAGTAAGGAAATTGTAAGTTAATTTATACCATGATGAGAAAAGGAAAGGTATTATACAACAATAGATTCGCCGGAGAACTTATAGAAAACGATGATGGTGAATATGTTTTTGAATATGCAGTCGATTATATTCAGGACTATCCAGATCAGTTTATTACCTTCTCTATGCCTGTACGTAGAGAAAAATATTTATCTAATAGATTGTTTCCTTTTTTTGAAGGCTTGATTCCTGAAGGATGGTTGCTTGATATTGCAACAAAGAACTGGAAATTAAATCCTAATGACCGAATGGGCTTGGTCTTAGCGTGTTGTGCCAATTGCATAGGAGCTGTCAGTGTTGAATCAATAAATGAAGAAGAAGATGCATAAATGTTTGTATTGCTATCAGGAATTAAATGCTAAAGAGCTTGGATTCCATGAACGATGCAGTCTTGATTTTTTTGAGCTTAAAAAGCCAGCAGTTATGGACTATTCTCTGAAGGATATGAATCGACTCGCTAAAGAAGTTGTGGAGCGTAGCATAGCAGTTCCCGGAGTTCAGCCTAAATTATCACTTACGCTTGTTAAACAAGTTTTGAATAATGGGAATGCCTCACGACTTACGGTAGTTGGTGCTTTAGGGGGCAATTATATCTTCAAACCACCTTCAGATCATTATCCATTTATGCCAGAAAATGAGCACGTAACAATGAGAATAGCAGAAGCATTTGGGATTCGAGTTGTAAAGTCTTCTTTAATTAAACTGGCTTCTGGTGAATTGGGGTATATTACAAAGAGAATTGACAGAACAACGGATGCTGAAAAAATCCATATGCTGGATATGTTTCAGATCCTGGAAGCTTTTGATAAGTATAGAGGGTCAATGGAAAGAGTTGGTAAGGCGATTGGCGAGTTTTCTGTGAATACTCAGCTTGATAAATTAAATTATTTCGAACTCGCACTTTTCTGCTTTGTTAGTGGAAATAATGATATGCATCTGAAAAATTTTTCTATGATACTGTCAGCACAAGGCTGGGAGCTCTCTCCCGCATATGATCTCTTAAATGTAACTCTTGTCAATCCAGATGACAAAGAAGAATTTGCACTTACCCTGGAAGGTAAAAAACGGAAATTAAATCGTTCACACTTTGATATGCTTGCAGAGAAGTTGGAATTAACCATTGTACAAAGGGATCGCGCTTATGCTCGATTAAAGAAGAACCGGCAAAAAGCTGAAGAATGGATTTTTAAATCATTTTTGCCAGAGGAGGCTAAGGAAGGATATCTTTTAATTATGGATACTCGATACAAAAGCCTTGGATTGTAAGACAAGTTCCACTGACTTTTTTTCTTAAAATCTGTCAATTTTTCCCTTGTGAACTGAAAAATTTTCAGAAAACACCCCTTTAAAACATCCGAAAACCCGGTTTTTCTCGATTGGCACAGGACTTGAAATAACCCTGGTGTATTTGATTTTTTTTAATTGATAGCTTAAAAACTAAAAATAAAAGGAGGATTATATATGTCACTAGTAAAATTTAATAATGGAGCAAAAAACACTGGATTAATGAACGAATTCAACGATGTTTTCGGATCTATATTTGCCGATGCTTTATTACCAAATCCGCTGATCACTAAAATGCCTGCTGTAAATATCAGCGAAACTAATGATCAGTATCATATTGAAATGGCAGTTCCAGGATTGAAAAAAGAAGATTTCAAAGTAAATCTGGAAGGGGATTTATTAACGATCTCTGCCGAAGTTAAAAAAGAAGAGAAAAAAGAAGATAAACAATATAAGAAACAGGAGTTCAGTTATACTTCTTTCTTACGTTCCTTCACCTTGCCTGATTCAGTAGATCATGGCAGCATTGATGCGACTTATAAAGATGGCGTATTGGTGATTGAAGTAGCTAAAAAGGAAGAAGCCAAAAATGCAGTACGTCAGATTGAAATTAAATAATTGTGTGTTTTTTAAGAGAAGATTATCCAATAATTAGTAGCTCATCTGGCTTATTCAATCCAGCCTTCAGCCAATAAATCGGCTGAAGGCTTTTTTTTATTGGCCTTAGCCTTTTGTTTATATACTATAAGCCTTAATCATTTCGTCATTTACCCTGCAACCTTTTCCGGTTTTTGTATCGATCATCACATAATCAAACCAACCATCAGAAGCGATTTTTCCGGTACGTTTATTTTCCATTTCGAACTGTACCCTGCAACCTTTTTCATTAATAGTTAGAATTCCAGTACGGATTAAGATCACATCACCCAAAATCAATGGGCGCTTAAAGTCTACATGAGCAGTGCGAACTACCCAGCCATAGCCACTTTCCAGGAAAGATTCCATAGACATGTTGTAAAACTCCTCCATTTGATCGTAGCGTGCAGAAAGCACATAGTCGAAATACTTACTATTGTGCACATGCTGGAACATATCAATATCATCTGGGCGTACTTTTAATTCAGTTTGAAATATGCTGTATTCGTTCTTTTCCATGTTTTCTTCGTTCTGCGCCAAAAATAAGGTTTAGATTTTGATATATATTGGTCTGAAGGCGTAAATTGAACCCGTATGACAATTGTTTTTTTTGCGATTCATTAAAACTTAAACTATCTTTGCACACAATTAATTAATCCATACACACTTTAGTATCATTCAAGAAATGTATTTAAGTAAAGAAAAGAAAGCCGAAATCTTCAAAACTCACGGCGAAGTAGAAACTAACACTGGTTCTGCTGAAGGTCAAGTAGCATTGTTTACTTACCGTATTGCACATTTAACTGAACACTTAAAGAAAAATCGTAAAGATTTCTCTACTCAGTTATCTCTACAAAAATTAGTAGGTAAACGCCGTGGTATTTTGGCATATCTATTTAAAAAAGATATCAATCGTTACCGTGCTGTTATCAAAGCTTTAGGCTTAAGGGACATTATCAAACCTTTAGGTTCAACTAGAGACAGCAAATAAGCGTTATAATATCAGGAAAAGCCATTCTTAGGGATGGCTTTTTTACTTTGAATAATAAAATTAACATATATAAATCAGGTGTGTAGAAAGAGGAAAACACACCACAACACTCTTTAAATGAATGTAATAAAAAAATCGTTCGACCTGGGCGACGGACGAATTGTCGAAATTGAAACAGGAAAATTAGCGAAACAAGCTGATGGTTCTGTAGTTGTTAAAATGGGAGACACCATGCTATTGGCTACTGTAGTATCTTCAGTAGGCGCTAAAGCAGGTGTAGATTTCTTACCATTATCAGTAGATTATCAAGAGAAATATGCTGCCGCTGGCCGTATTCCTGGAGGTTTCTTACGTCGTGAAGCAAGATTATCAGACTATGAAGTTTTAATTTCTCGTTTGGTTGACCGTGCTTTACGTCCGATGTTCCCTGAAGATTACCACTCTGATACTCAGGTGATGATCACTTTGATCTCTTCTGACAAAAATATTATGCCAGACTGTTTAGCTGGATTAGCTGCTTCGGCTGCTATCGCGGTTTCAGATATCCCTTTCAACGGGCCAATCTCTGAAGTACGTGTTGCTAAAATTGACGGTAACTTCGTAATCAACCCTTATGTAAGTGATTTAGAACGCGCAACAATGGAATTCCTGGTTGCCGGTACTGAAAGAGACATCGTAATGGTAGAAGGTGAAGCTGATGAGATTTCTGAAGCGGATATGGTTGAAGCTATTGAGTTCGCTCACAAAGCAATCATCGTACAGGTTCAAGCTCAAAAAGAATTAGCTGAATTAGTAGGTAAAACGGTTAAACGTACTTACTCTCATGAAAACAGCAATCCTGAGTTAAGAGAAGCAGTATTTGCTGCTACTTATGATAAAGTATATGCAATCGCAAAAAGCAATACTAGTAAAGGTGAGCGTACTGACGCTTTCTCTGCTATCCTTGCTGAATTTGTACTTACTTTAGGTGAAGACATCGATGATGTAACTTCATTCTTAGCTAAAAAATATTTTCATGATGTACAATATGATGCCATCCGTAACTTGGTATTAGACGAAGGAATTCGTTTAGACGGTCGTGATGTGCGTACTGTACGTCCTATCTGGTCTGAAGTAAGTTACCTTCCTTCTGCTCACGGTTCTGCAGTTTTCACTCGTGGTGAAACTCAAGCATTAACCACTGTTACTTTAGGTTCTAAAGATGACGAGCAAATGATTGATGGTGCATTCATCAACGGTTACAACAAATTCTTACTACACTATAACTTCCCTGGATTCTCTACTGGCGAGGTTCGCCCGAATAGAGGTGCTGGTCGTCGTGAAATTGGTCATGGTAACTTGGCTATGCGTTCATTGAAAAAAGTATTACCAGGATTAGAAGAAAACCCATACACTATTCGTATCGTTTCTGATATCTTAGAATCTAATGGTTCTTCATCTATGGCAACTGTTTGTGCTGGTACATTAGCATTAATGGATGCAGGTATTAAAATCAAAGCGCCAGTATCTGGTATCGCTATGGGATTAATCACTGATGAGAAAACTGGTAAATATGCGATCCTTTCGGATATTTTAGGTGATGAAGATCATTTAGGTGATATGGACTTTAAAGTAACTGGTACTGAAAAAGGTATCGTTGCTTGTCAGATGGACTTAAAAATCAATGGTTTGAAATGGGAAGTTTTAACTAACGCCCTTAACCAAGCTAAAGAAGCTCGTTTACACATCCTAAACGAAATGAAGAAAACGATTTCTGCACCACGTGAAGACTACAAAGATCACGCGCCACGTATCGTTTCTCTAACAATTGATAAAGAATTTATTGGTGCTGTAATCGGCCCAGGCGGTAAAATTATCCAGGAAATGCAACGTGAAACCGGCGCATCTATCTCTATCGAAGAAGTAGGTAACAAAGGTATCGTTGAAATCTTTGCTGATAATAAAGCAGCTATTGATGCTGCGGTTACTCGTATCAACGCGATTGCTGCTAAACCAGACATAGGTGCTACTTATGATGGTAAAGTGAAATCTATCATGCCATTTGGTGCATTCGTAGAAATCATGCCAGGAAAAGACGGATTATTACACATCTCTGAGATCGACTGGACTCGTTTAGAAACGATGGACGGTGTGTTCAAAGAAGGTGATAGAATTCAAGTGAAACTTTTGGATATTGACAAACAAGGAAAAATGAAACTTTCTAGAAAAGCTTTATTGCCTCGTCCAGCGAAACCAGAAGGAACTGCAGAAAACACTCCTGCATAATTTTACAAACAATACTCAAAACCCCGCAATTTGCGGGGTTTTTTGGTTTAAAACTGCTTATTTCATTATATTTACCTACACGATTAAACGATAACTCTATGAAACACCTCATCGCACCCTCTGTACTCTCTGCTGATTTTGCAAACCTTCAACGTGATATTGAAATGATCAATTCCAGCGCAGCAGATTGGTTTCATGTAGATGTGATGGATGGAGTTTTTGTACCGAATATCTCTTTCGGATTCCCAGTGATGGAAGCCATTAAAAAATATGCGACAAAACCATTGGATGTTCATTTGATGATCGTTAACCCGGATCAGTATATCGAACGTTTTGCTGAAGCTGGTGCTGCAGTGATCACGGTTCATTACGAAGCCTGTGTACACCTTCACAGAACTGTACAAGCGATTCATGCAGCAGGATGTAAAGCTGGCGTAGCCATTAACCCGCATACGCCTGTGGCTTTGTTAAAAGATATCCTTGCAGATTTGGACCTGGTATTGGTGATGTCGGTAAATCCTGGTTTCGGCGGACAAAAATTTATCCCCAATACCCTGAACAAACTAAGAGAACTAAAAGCGATGGCTGCCTTACTGAACCCGGAACTGATCATCGAAGTAGATGGTGGGGTAGGGATTCACAACCTGGAAGCTTTAATCGATGCAGGTGCTGCGGCATTTGTAGCCGGAAATGCCATATTCGGAGCGCCGGATCCAACAGCTATGATTGCTGAAATGAAAAATCTGAATACAGGGAGCTTTATAGTTTAAAATAAATCCTTCTTAATTCAGCTTCTGAACCTTGCTGTTTTTCTTTTTTCTGATTCCGGAATTAAGCCAAAACAGCATCTATTCTTTCTCTACTCCCTTTGGGTTTAAAGACCCTTCCCCCTGCAATTAACCGCTGTTTTCTACACAGCGCAACAGGAAATCCCTGGCATTTTTTGTAATCATGATTTTTAAGCTAATTGTTTAACTGGCAGCTCGATTAAGCGCTAAATCTGCATTAAGTTCAAAAATTAGAATCATTAAATCATATAAAATATTACATTTACAACCAATAAAAATAAACATAAAAATGAGACATAATTTCGGCGCTGGACCCTGTATCCTACCACAGGAAGTTTTCAAGCAAGCATCACAAGCAGTACTTGATTTTAAAGACGGCTTGTCTATTCTGGAGATCTCACACCGCACACCTGAATTTGAAGGTGTAGTGGAAGAGGCCGGGAAGTTGGTTAAAGAATTGTTAAATGTTCCTGCCGGTTATTCCGTTCTCTTTTTACAAGGTGGTGCGAGTTTGCAATTTGCAATGGTTCCTATGAACTTATTGCCTGAAGGCCAAACAGCCAGTTACCTGGAGACAGGAGTATGGGCAAACAAGGCGATCAAAGAGGTCGTTAATTTTGGAACTGCAAACATTGTAGCTTCATCAAAATCATCAAACTATACCTTCGTTCCTAAAGGATATAGCATCCCTGAAGATAGTGCTTATTTTCATTGTACCTCCAACAACACCATTTATGGTACGGAAATGTTCGACCTGCCGGAAACTAGTGTTCCTGTAGTATGCGACATGTCATCTGATATCATGAGCAGAGTGATCGACGTTGCTCAATACGACCTGATCTATGCTGGTGCCCAGAAAAACATCGGCCCTGCCGGTTTAACTGTAGTGATCGTGAAAGACGAGATCTTAGGTAAATCAGGTAGAAAGATTCCTTCTATGTTAGACTATAAAGTGCATATCGAAGGTGGTTCTATGTATAATACCCCTCCGGTATTTTCTATCTACGTAGCGATGTTAAACCTTCGTTGGTTGAAATCTAAAGGTGGTGTTGCTGAGATTGAAAAAGAAAACATTGCAAAAGCAAGAGCTTTATACGCGGAGATCGATAGAAACCCGTTGTTTAAAGGTACTTGTGCTGTAGAAGATCGTTCAAGAATGAACGTATGTTTCGTAATGGAAAATCCAGAACTGGAAAAACCATTCCTGAAATTCGCAGAAGAAAATGGTATTGAAGGTATCAAAGGTCATAGAAGCGTAGGTGGTTTCAGAGCCTCTATGTACAATGCCTTGCCAATTACCAGCGTACATACTTTAATTGAATTAATGCAGATTTTTGCAGAGAAACACCAATAAAATATAAAATTGATGATCAAGATACTTGCCAACGATGGGATCGATCCTATCGGTAAAGCCTTATTGGAACAAGCAGGTTTTGTAGTAGATACAGAAACTGTAGCTCAGGATAAACTTGCTGAGGCTTTACAAAATTACGATGCAATCACGGTACGTAGTGCCACAAAAGTTCGTCAGGAACTGATAGACCAATGCCCTAACCTGAAACTGATCGGTAGAGGTGGTGTAGGTATGGATAATATTGATGTTGATTACGCCAGAAGTAAAGGTCTTGCGGTAATCAATACGCCAGCAGCATCTTCTTTGTCGGTTGCAGAATTGGTATTCGCACACTTGTTTACAGGTGTTCGTTTCCTACAGGATTCCAACAGAAAAATGCCGGTAGAAGGGGATACTAAATTCAATGCACTTAAAAAAGCATACGCTAAAGGGGTAGAATTGAGAGGTAAAACAATCGGTATCATTGGATTCGGTAGAATCGGAAGAGAAACTGCTACAGTAGCTTTAGGCCTGGGTATGAATGTACTGGCTTATGACCTTTTCCCTTTCGAAGGAAACTTAACATTGAACCTTCAAGGTGGTATAAAAGTTGATATTCCAGTGAAAACAGTATCCTTAGAAGAAGTGATCAGCAACAGCGATTTCATCAGTTTACATACTCCTTTTGCAGACAAACCTATCTTAGGTGCTGCGGAGTTTGAGCAAATGAAACCAGGTGTTGGTGTAGTGAACTGCTCAAGAGGTGGTACCATCGATGAGGCGGCTTTAATCGCTGCTTTAGACAGTGGTAAACTTGCTTTCGCAGGCTTAGACGTGTTCGATAATGAACCGACGCCTGCAGCAGCTATTCTTCAACATGCTAAGATTTCTTTAACGCCACATATTGGTGCGGCTACTAATGAAGCACAAGAACGTATCGGTGTGGAATTAGCCAACCTGATTATTGAGCATTTTAATAAATAGTATCAATAGCTTTTAATGAGGTGCCCTAAGTATTGGGCACCTCATTTCCTCCTCCTCCTATGCCAAATATAAAGCCTTTCTGCGGATTAAAACCTGCAACACACCTGCAATCAAAGGTGGTTACCCGTCCATTGGAACACTATGGCTCCGGGGAAGCACGATTGATCGCTTCCGAGAACAGTTGCAGCTTTCTGCACCTGATCAATCCCGAACTGGACAATCCTTACCTCAGAGGAACCCGACAAGAACTGATTTTCAAGAAAATTGCCGAGAACTTTGAAGGTTTTCTGGACCACCATTATCTGGAAAAAGAAGCCGTACCCGTAATTTATGTGTATCAGGTATTGCACGATGGCTTATGCCAGACTGGAATATGGACGCTTACGCACATCAATGATTACCTGGAAGGACGCATCAAAAAGCACGAATCTACGGTAGAAAGAAGAGAAAAGCTGTTGGCAGATTACCTCCAACAAACTGGCCTGGATGCTAATCCGGTCTTGATCACTTACCATCCTGATGAGACCATCGATAGATTGATCAAAAAATATATAGCCTCAGAGCCAGCGCTTGATTTTGTCTTTGCTGATAAAACGGAACATCGGGTTTGGGCAATTGCCGATCCACAGGATTTGCAGGAAATGGTGGCTGCTTTTGCCGCAATTCCAGTGGTGTACATTGCCGATGGTCACCATCGTGCAGCATCTATGGCTAAAATGGGCTTGCAGAAACAAGCTTTAAACGCCGGAAAGCACAAGGGATCAGAACTCTATAATTATTTCACTACGGTCTACATGAATACAGAAGAGGTAAAGGTTCTGGAATTTAATAGGTTGGTTAGAGATTTGGGTACCCTAACGGAAGTACAGTTTATGGAGGCTTTAAAACTAAGTTTTGAAGTGATTCCAGTGCAGGAAGCCGTTAAGCCAAAGCATTTACATGAAATTGGAATGTATTTCAGCGGACAATGGTATACCCTCCAGCCTAAGCCAACTATCTATGATGAAAATGATCCGGTAGGGGTGTTGGACGTGAGCATTTTGCAGCACTTTATTTTAGAACCGATCCTGGGCATTAAAGACCCGAGAACGGACGCAAGGATTACCTTTGAAGGTGGACGGACTAGCGGGGAGGTATTGCAGGAGAAAGTAGACAATGGCTTGTTTGTTATCGCCTTTACGCTATTTCCTACTTCCGTAGACCAGGTGATTGCAGTGGCAGAAGCTGATGGCGTCATGCCACCGAAATCAACATGGGTAGAACCGAAGTTTTTAGTCGGATTACTAACGAATTACTTTAATTGAGTTGCTTTTATTCTTGCTTTTTCCGAACTCATTAAATAGGCCTTTTTTATAACCGAACCAAACCATTCCGGCAATCAGTAAACCTAGAAAGGAAATGATATAATAGTAAGAGGTTTTCCCTTTTTCTATGATCGCCATTTCCTTTTTTAAGGCTTGATTGTGGTCTTGTAATTTCTTGATAGACAGCATGTAATTCTGGATTCTACCATTGGTGGTATTGGAGTTGATGATTACATTTTTCACCTCCTGGTCTTTATAATCCATCAGTACTTTAAGCTCCTTAAAAATGTTGTTGTCATTTAAGACAATTTGTCGGAGGATCTCATTAGAATTTTTAATGTCTCTTTTGGTTTGAAAACCAAATATTCCTGTCCGGGCATCCAGACTTTGGTCATATTGTCCGAATCTAGTGCTTCGTTCTGCCAGTAAGGCATTGATTTTCAATCGCTGCAATTGGTAAGCGCTCGTATCTACTCGAATGGCTGCTGCGTTTAGGCTGAAAAACCCAAGGAAAAGCAACAATAAGAAGTTTTTAATCATATGTGTGTATGTGTTTCTTGCTATGGTGCAAGCAAACTCCATGCCTCAGCTTTAGCAGCAAAATTAGGCTTTACCTTTGCCCAGGTCTCCCTGAAGAGGTTAGAGCCTCTGTAATCTTCCAGATGGGCTTCATCCTGCCAATGACTGATCGTAAAGAATATGTTTTGTTCTTGCTGGTCTTGGAGCAACTGAACACTGCTACAGCCCTTAAATGCAGCGATTTGAGCTTGTACCGCCTTAAAGGTCTCCTGAAACTCCATTACATAATCAGCATTGAATTGCATTTTTACCAGACGGATCAGCATAGGTTAAAGGTTAAGGATGAAATTCGACTCTGATGATATCATTGAGGTGTAAGCCCAATAAACCACTCGCTTTTCCTTTATTAATCGCGATTTCCAGGTGGTTACTAATGCCAAAAAGACATAGTTTTTCGCCTTCTGGAACCTCATTGTAATGCCAGCTGAGTTGGGTAATGGTCTCACTTTTTCTGAAGTATAAAGTAAAGTCGCGGTTGCGTTGGATTTTGGTAAACAACTCCTTGGTAATATTGGTGATGACGTTGGAGAAGGTGTCGATATAAATAACACTTCCACGAATGATATCACGCTCAATCACAGGGTTTAATAACATGCGTTCTTCTACACTATCTGTAGGCATTCCGATGTCTTTTAACTTGCCTCCTTTAGCCAGGTGAATGGCTGCTTTTACAAAGATATCTACCAATGGGAAATGCAGATATTTCAGGTCTTGCATGATATTCAATTCCACAATCTCTTCCGGTAGCTCCTCAAACAATAAAGAAAAAATACCATTGTCGGCCCCCACAAAATAGTGATCCCTGTATTTTAACGCAATATATCGGGTGTTTTCACTAAACACAGAATCGATTCCGATTAAATGAACCGTGCCTTTAGGGAAATAAGGATAGACATTTTTTAAAACGAATGCCGCATAAGAAATATTGAAGGAAGGAACTTCATGCGTTACATCAACAATGTTGGCTGTAGGCAAGATGCTCAGGATACTACCTTTGAGGGCAGCCTGATAAAAATCTTTTGAACCTAAATCTGTTGTTAATGTAATTATGGCCATTAAAAATTGAATATTTATTCTTAATCTTGCGTAAGCGGCAAATCGCGTACAAATATTCAATTTTTATATCAAAATATACACCTCTTACTAAAAAACAATATTTTGAACGAACTTATTTTAACATTAGAATCGGTAGATCCGGTACAGTTTTGGGGAGCAAATAATGAGCATTACGAGCTGATTAAGAACGCTTTTCCTAAGCTTAAAGTTGTGGCAAGAGGGATTGAACTGAAAGTGTTTGGCGATGAAAAAGAACTTAAAGTTTTTGAGCAAAAGTATATTCTTTTGTTGACTCAGCTGGAAAAACACCTTGGTTTGAACGTAAATGATGTGGAATCCATCCTGAATTCCAGTGGAAAACGGACCGTTTCTGAAAATGGAGCGGAGAAGCCGGCAAGCACTGGAGGCGGTGGTGGAGAGGTCATCGTATTTGGAACAAATGGTTTAATGGTGAAAGCCAGAACTGCGAACCAACGACGCATGGTCGACAGCATCGCGAAAAACGATGTTTTATTTGCCATCGGCCCAGCGGGAACCGGAAAAACCTATACCGCAGTAGCATTGGCTGTGCGGGCATTGAAAAATAAAGAAATTAAAAGGATCATCCTGACCAGACCTGCCGTAGAAGCAGGGGAGAGCCTGGGCTTCCTGCCCGGTGATCTCAAGGAAAAAGTAGATCCTTACCTTAGACCATTATATGATGCCCTGGATGATATGATTCCAGCGGAAAAATTAAAGCAATATATTGAGAATAGAACCATAGAAATTGCCCCTTTGGCATTTATGCGTGGAAGAACACTCGATAACTGTTTTGTGATTCTGGATGAGGCCCAGAACTCAACTGACCTTCAGTTGAAGATGTTCCTCACCCGGATGGGCCCTTCTGCTAAGTTTATAGTGACAGGGGATGTGACTCAGATCGACTTGCCGAAAAAGACAATGTCTGGCCTGTTTAACGCCCTGCGTATCTTAGACGATATTCCTGGTATTGAAATTGTTTACCTGACGGGGGAAGATGTAGTGCGACACAAACTGGTAAAAAGAATTTTACAAGCCTACGGCGATATCCAATAATTAAGAACAAATAACACAACAGCTCTTTGGCAAATACCATGACAGCAATTAAAGAAACCAATTTCAGCTTTCCAAAGCAAAGCAATTTTTACAAGGGAAAAGTGCGCGACGTATACACTATCGACAACCAGTTTATGGCGATGGTGGTGACCGATAGAATATCTGCATTCGATGTGGTATTACCCGAAGCAGTGCCTTTTAAAGGACAGGTACTCAATCAGATTGGCGCTAAATTTTTAAATGCGACCAAAGATATCGTACAAAACTGGGTAATCGAGGTACCGGATGAAATGGTCACCATTGGCCGTATTTGCGAACCTTTCAAAGTAGAAATGGTAGTGCGTGGATACCTTGCAGGTCATGCCTGGAGAGAGTATAGCGCCGGTAGACGCAGTGTTTGCGGTGTGGCTTTGCCAGAAGGATTGAAAGAAAATGATAAATTACCACAGCCAATCATTACGCCAACTACAAAGGCTGCTGTAGGTCATGATGAAGACATTTCAAGAGAAGATATCCTGGCTAAAGGGATTGTTTCTGTGGAAGATTATACGCAATTGGAAGCTTATACCCTGGCGCTTTATGCCCGTGGTACTGAAATGGCAGCAGAACGTGGCCTGATCCTGGTAGATACGAAGTATGAATTTGGTAAAGTTGGCGATGAGATCTTTTTGATCGATGAAATCCATACACCGGATTCTTCCCGTTATTTCTATGCGGAAGGTTATGCAGCACGTCAGGATGCAAACGAGCCTCAAAAACAATTGTCGAAAGAATTTGTGCGCAAATGGTTAATCGAGAATGGTTTCCAGGGTAAAGACGGACAAGAGGTTCCGGTAATGACTCCAGAAATTGTGAACTCTATTTCTGAGCGTTACATCGAGCTTTATGAGCAGATTACAGGTGATACCTTCGTGAAAAACGAAGCGGCTAATGTAATTCAACGTATTGAAGCAAATGTGACTAAATCTCTAAACCAATTATTAGGAAACTAATCCTGAGGTTTTACAAGAATAAAACAGCCGCCTGTTCCCCATATCCGGGAGCAGGCGGCTGTCATTTTTTAGCCAAAATCTGCCAATCCGTAATTTGTGGATGAATTTATTAGCCCGATTGCTGCTAATACCAGATAAAATTAATTACTTTAGCAATAACAAATAAACAAATCAATATCATGAAATTTTCAGTTGACAAGCATGAAAAGTATGTAGTTCTTAAGCTTAGAGAGTCTAAGTTTACCAACGACAATACCCCTAAGTTAAAGTCTGAGTTCATTTTATTGAACGCAGAGGGATACCACAACATTGTACTGGATTTATCCGCAGTGAAAGAATGTAATGATTCTCAGGATCTAAGCAGTCTCTTAGTGGGAGATAGACTATGTAAAAAAGCGAATGGATTATTTATCATTACAGGTATCAATCCAGTGCTGGCTAAAATATTAGAAATGTCTAACCTGGACCAGTCCCTGGTGATTGTGTCAAAATTAGACGAGGCAACGGATCTGATCTTTATGGAAGAGATTGAGAAGGAATTATTGGGGAGTGTAGATAAGGGTTAATGAAATTTGAGGTTACCATTTTGGGGAGTAGCTCTGCTACCCCTGTATACAATAGAAATCCGAGTGCGCAGCTTTTAAACTGTAATGAGAAGTTTTACCTGATCGATTGCGGGGAAGGAACCCAGCAGCAATTGATCCGATTTGGCTTCAAAGCCAGCAAGATCGATGTGGTATTTATCAGCCATTTACATGGAGATCATTATTTCGGATTGATCGGCCTACTGTCTACCATGCACCTCAATGGAAGGATTAAACCGATCCGTATCTATGGGCCTCCAGCCTTAATGGAAATCCTGGAACTCCAGTTTAAACATTCTGAAACCGTAATCCGATATCCTATCGAGTTTACAGCCATCACTGCAGATACTCCAACTACTATTTTAGAAAATTCAGATGTCATCGTATCTACGATCATTATGAACCATAGAATTCCTTGTACAGGCTTCAGCTTTACCGAAAAGAAAAGACTGCGTAAAGTGGTGATCGAAAAGCTGGAAGCAGAAAATGTACCATTGGAATATTACCCTTTGTTGAAAAGAGGGGTAGACTTAACCTTACCAGATGGCAGGGTCTTGCTAAACCGCGATTATACCGTGGACTCAGACCGCCCAAGAAAATATGCGTATTGTTCTGATACGCTTTGTGATGGAAGTTATTTCGAAGAAATAAAAGACTGTGATACGCTGTATCATGAAGCTACTTTCTTACATGAGTTAATAGAAAGGGCGAATCAAACCCACCATACTACTGCCTTACAAGCTGCAGAAACTGCGATTAAAACCGGAGCTGCCAAGTTGTTGATCGGGCACTTTTCGTCCAGATATAAGACTTTATTGCCTTTATTGGAAGAGGCTGTTGAGGTTTTTGAAAACACGCAACTCGCTACGGAAGGCAGCACCTTCTCCATTTAAAATTTACTGATTTATGCTATTTTTTCGGATACCTGGTATCCGAGTGGTATTTTAATGCCTTGTTTTTCAGTGAATTACTGAGTATTTTAAATATAATAGTTAACTATGTATGTACATATGAACATATGTAATATATTTGTGCTTCATCAAATATTATGGATATAGCTATTACAGAAAATCTGACCAAAGAAGAGAGAAATACCCAGCAGGAGCTTTTACCTTTAAATAAGCCCTGGGATCACAGGAAACCATATGATATTTATCCGAGTAGGAAAATTAGTCAGGGCAGTATTAGTCAGCGTTTGGAAGAATTGTTTGCCCAGCTTCCGGCAGCAGGAAACCTGATCGTTGATGGCGATCTGGGGATTGATTGGGATGGCTTTGTAGCAGATAGTAAAGCATTGTTAAACGAGCGCTCGGTTCCGCTGAATTTCTTGAATGTTGCCGAAGCTTTAAAGCCGGCATCAGCAATTGAGGCCATGATTGCGCCATACCTTCATAGCGATGGGGAAAGCTCGATCTTTGGAAAGGCTTTTAATGGCACCTTAGCGGATTTCTTTGATGCTCAGAAATTACAAGAATTAATTCCTGGGAAGGGATTAAATATAATTTACGGAAGTGGAGCAGCCTTAGCAGGTTGGGAAGGGACATTGCTTTATCTGGACCTGCCTAAGAATGAGTTGCAGTTTCGCTCCAGAGCTGGCCGGGTTTATAACCTGGGCGCCAGAGCAACAGCAGCTCCAAAAATACAATATAAACGGTTTTATTTTGTAGATTGGCCGGTATTGAACCGTCACAAAGCAACGCTCCTCCCTCAGATAGATTATTTAATAGATGGACAACATGGAAAGGTTTACCCCTGGACGAGTGCTGCGATATTCAGGGCTACATTAGCCGAATTAGGCAGACATCCATTTCGTGCCAGACCATGGTTTGAACCTGGAATATGGGGCGGTAGCTGGATGATGGAACACATACCTGATTTACCTAAAACAGTTCCTAATTATGCCTGGTCATTTGAATTGATCAGTCCTGAAAATGGTATTCTGATCGAAGATCAGGGAAAGCTATTGGAGTTTTCTTTTGATTGGCTGATGTTTGCAGCATCCTCAGCAGTACTGGGAAAAGCTGCAGAGAAATTTGGCGCATATTTCCCGATACGGTTCGACTTTCTCGATACTTTTGACGGAGACCATCTTTCTATTCAGTGCCATCCTTCTTTAAAATATGCCCAGGAAAATTTTGGAGAACAAATCACTCAGGATGAAACCTATTATATCCTGGATCAGAAAGGAGATTCGGGCGTTTACCTCGGCTTTACGGAAAGCAGTGATCCGGTATCATTTGAACAGGATTTGAGAAGTAGTTATGAAAATGGAACTGCCCTGGATGTTGAGGAACATGTACAACTTATCCCTTCCAAAAAACATGATTTCTTCCTGATTCCTAATCGTACAGTGCATAGTGCAGGGATTAATAACCTGGTTTTGGAAATCAGCAGTACACCTTATATTTTTACCTTCAAGCTGTACGATTGGGTACGTAAAGATTTAAATGGACTGCCAAGACCGATCAATATCGACCATGGGATGAAGAATATTGACTTCTCCAGAAAAGGAGATAAAGTGCAAGAGGAACTGATTTCTAAGCCGGTATTGCTGCAACAAAGTCCAACAACCGAGCATTGGCATTTGCCTACACACCCCGAACATTTTTACGATGTAGAACGATACGAATGGGAGGGAACACTACAGTTGGAAACCAAGGGGCATTGCCATATTTTGATGTTGGTGGAAGGCAGTCAGCTGGAAATCATGGCTCATGGAGAAAGTACCATTTACAATTATGCGGAAACAATTGTTGTGCCGGCAGCAGCAAAAACATATACGATGACCTATTTGGGAAGCGGAAGAGGGAAGGTACTGAAGGCATTCGTAAAAGACGATAAGTTATAAGCAAATACCAAATAAAGATCAACCAAACCAAACCAAACCAAACCAAATATAAACTGTATGACGAACCACAAAACCTTTCTTTTACTCATTACTATGATCGCTGCCCTTGGAGGATTTCTCTTTGGCTTTGATATGGCGGTGGTGAGTGGCATTATTGAACCTTTAAAATTACAATATAACTTATCCTCTGCCCAGGAAGGCTGGTTTGTTTCCAGCGCATTGCTGGGCTGTATTGTGGGGGTGGCCTTTTCTGGCTACCTGAGTGATAAAATCGGGCGTAAAATTGTACTTTTTATAGCGGCATTTTTGTTCTTCATCTCTGCGATAGGTTTTGCGATCAGTACGGATTATGCCCTGTTGATCTTTTTTAGAATCCTTGCAGGAGTAGGGGTAGGTGTGGCATCTAATATCTCTCCGCTATATATATCTGAAATGTCTCCGGCAAAAAACAGAGGAAGTCTGGTTACTTATTATCAGCTGGCGCTCACGATTGGGATATTGATGGCTTATGTCAGTAATTATTTCCTGCAAGGCCATGCCACATCATCAGGTTTGATCAATAACCCTTCTGTTATGGATTGGTTATTCGTATCAGAAGTATGGAGAGGAATGTTTTTGGTAGGGGTTATTCCTGCGGTGTTGTTCTGTATCCTGATCTTTTTTGTACCGGAAAGCCCGCGTTGGTTATTGCAAAATGGCAAAGCCGAGCAGGCAAAAACCATCCTTTTCCGAATTCATGGGGCACAGGAAGGGGCAGTTGAATTGGCCGGAATGAATATGGCTAAGTCGCAGGTAGCAGGATCGATTACCGCCTTGTTTAGCGGGCCGGTAAAGAAAGTATTGATCCTCGTGATGGTGCTGACTGCAATGGCACAATTTAGCGGGATTAACGGCGTGATTTTTTATGGGCCAACGATATTGAAGTCTGCGGGATTTGTAACCAACGACGCGCTTTTGTATCAGATGATTCTGGGAACGGCCAATGTGTTGTTTACTTTTATTGCCATTTGGAAAGTGGATAGTTGGGGGCGCAGGCCATTGTATCTAACGGGATCTTTGATCGCTGCAATTGCATTGGCGCTTACAGGGATCTGCTTTATGCTGGGGATTAAAGGACTGGCATTGGTTTCCTGTATCATTGCCTTCCTGTTTGCTTTTGCTTTCTCTTTAGGGCCACTAAAATTTGTGGTGGCTACAGAGTTGTTTCCAACGGCAGTTCGTGGCCGCGCATTATCAATTTGTATCATGACGATGTGGATTGCAGATTGGTTTGTCAACCTCCTGTTTCCAGTGATGAGGGATGGTTTAGGAATTCCGGGCACCTTCTTTATTTTCGCTTTCTTTTGTCTGTTTACGTTTTTCTATGTGAAGAGAAATCTAAGGGAAACAAAGGGGCAGTCGCTCGAAGAAATAGAACAGGAACTGATTCATTAATTGCCTCATGGATTGGTCATCAAATGACCTGGATTTGTATCATAAAAAAAGCCTTTCAGTATGTACTGAAAGGCTTTTTTGGTAATAAGCAGCTGAGTTTGTTATAACAACAGCTTATCGGTTATTTATCTTTTTTAGCACCACCTCCGAAAATCGAGAAGTGTACATAACGTTTTGGATTTTCTTTTAAGTCGATGATCAGCTTATCTAAATTGCTGGAAGCGCTGTTTAAGTTATCATACATTTTTGTATCGTTGATCAGTAATCCTAAAGTACCTTTTCCTTCATTGATTTTTGATACAATACTTTGTAGATCAGCCATAGATTTATTAGCGTTATCAATGGTTTGTTTGAAGTTTGCAGCAGCTACCTGATCTGTTACAGTGCTGATGTTGTTCAGGATGCCATTGATTTTTTCGTTGTTATTCTTAAGGTTGTTTGTAATTGCTTCTACATTGGCAAGGATCGAAGAAATTCTTGAACCTTCAGAACCTACCAAATGGTCAACCTTTTTAGAAGTAGCTTCTAATGACGCTAAAGTAGCTGCAATGCTGTTAAAGCTTTTGTCAACGTTTTTCTGGAAGTTAGGGTTAAGAATTGAATTCACACTGGTTAGGATCGAGTCCATTTTAGCGATGATCATTTCCGCTTTCTTTTGTACCGGTTGTACAGTTTCCAAAAGACCTTTGGCCACATTTGCATTTAAGGTATCTCCGTCTTTAGCGAACACATTACCAGTTCCTAAAGCCATTACAATTGCTTTTCCACCTAAAAGGTCGATGCTTTCCAGACGGGCAATACTATTATTTGGAATTTCGTATTTTCCTTTGATTTTTAAAGTAGCGATAATAGTTCCATCAGGTTGAAGGGTAAGTGCGTCTACACGGCCAATCTGATAACCATTAATTAATACGGGTTTAGAAACACCCAAACCATCTACGTGAGAGTATCTGGCATACAATACGGTTTCGCTGGAAAAGATGGCGTTGCCTTTTAAAAAGTTGTAGCCAATGATTAATAAGGCTATTGAAAAGGCTGCTAATATGCCTACTTTGGTTTCGTTTGCTATTTTCACGTATGTGTATTTACTTAGTTTACTTCTGTTTGTTTTTTATACTTCTTTACGGCATCAAAAATCGCATTTACAATTTCCGCCTGCCCGCTTGCGGAGTTCATATAATTCTCCTCTGCGGGATTGGAAATGAATCCGATCTCGGTAAGTACTGCTGGCATTCCAACCCTTTGTAGGATTAAAATTCCCTGCTCTTTTACACCCCTGTTGACTCTCTTATTTTCGTTTGTATAGTTGTCCTGGATTAACCGGGCTAGTTTTAGGCTCTTATCCCTAAATGTATTTTTAAACAAAGATAGTATAATAAATGTTTCAGGATCATTGGGATCGTATCCATCATAATTTTGCTTGTAGTTCTTTTCAAGCTTAATATCGGCATTTTCTCTGATGGCAACATCCTGTTCGTTAAGGCGATGTGTTCCGGCAACGAAGGTTTCAGTTCCACTTGTTCCTGTGTTTTTTACATAGGCATATCTAGGGACTTTCTTCCCGTTTCTGGCTTTTGTATAACCGGCAACTACCCGGCGGTCTGGCATGGAGTTACAGTGAATAGAAATGAAGATATCTGCTTTTGCATCATTTGCAATTTCGGCTCTTTTGTAAAAGTCGACATCAACATCTGTTTTTCGGGTATATAAAACTTTGATTTCCGGAAGGTCTTCTTCAAATTTCTTACCCAGTTTAAGGGCGACTTGAAGGGCAACATTTTTTTCTACGGAATAAGATCCGGCGGCACCTGGTTTACCACCACCATGACCGGCATCAATGACTATCGTTTTAACTTTGTATCCTTGGGAAAAAGCAAACTCTGAACTTATAAATAATAAAACGGCAAATAAGAATACATTTCTTTTCAATCTCATCGGGCTTAACTCTTAATTTTATTTGTAATCTAATTATCCTTCTATCTTATGTTGATAGCTCACAATTGCCTTTAAAAGGCAATTGGTAATTTCTATTTGTCCGGCTTCAGAGTTCATATAATCCTCTTCGTCCGGGTTGCTGATAAATCCTATTTCTGTTAATATGGCGGGCATTCCTGCTCTTGCTAAAACGGCCAGACTTTTCTCCTGAACGCCACGGTTTACCCTGCCCACATTTACATATTCATCCTGTACCAGTTTCGCCAGTTTCAGGCTTTGGGTACGGAAGGTGTTCTTCATCAAAGATAGGATAATATAATTCTCTGCATTGTTAGGGTCAAAACCCTCATAGTTTTCTTTATAGTTTTCCTCCAGGAAAATGGCTGCATTTTCTCTTTTGATCACCTCATCCTGTTCATTGATTCTGCCCATTCCGGAAACGAAGGTTTCCACTCCACGGGTAGAAGTACTTTTTCTATAAGTCGATTCTGTAATTGGGATTTTCTTGCCATTTTTACCTTTACGGTAGCCGGTTACCACGCTGGAGCGGATCATGGGCATATCATTACAGTGAATAGAGATAAAAAGATCTGCTTTGGCATTATTGGCAATGGAAATTCGCTCATAAAGTGGTACAAAAACGTCAGTTGAACGCGTGTAAATCACTTTTACATCTTTCATATTGGCTTCAATAGCAGCACCAAGGCGTAAAGCTGTCTTTAAGGCAACGTCTTTTTCAGTCGAATAAGCCCCTCTTGTAGAGCCATCTTTTCCCCCGTGACCAGCGTCTAATACGATGGTTTTTATTTTATATTCTTGCGTAAAACCTTGATAACTAGTGGTTGTAGCTAGTATCAAAGAAATAAATACGATCAAAATTGCATTTGGTCTAAGCAATGGCATATTTTTCATTAATTTTGAACGTTTTGGATTAAACATTAATGCAAAAATAACATTCACACACGAATTTGAAACTTTTAAGCGACATCATTTTTTTTAAACGCCTTGTTTTATTGACATTTGTTGGTATTCTGGGATTTGTATTTTCTGTTTTTTCCAGTCCACAGCAAACCCGCCCAAAGCAGGGAAATCAAGGTGCTACGACTGGTAGTCCTCCCGTAACCACGGCCCCGGCTAATACCCCTGGGGCAAAAAGCCCCGGAATAAAAACTGCGCCACAGGATACGGTCAGCGAAAAACTCGAGTATTCGGCCAAAGACTCTATAAAAGTGAATAAGCAAAACGGAACAGTTTACCTGTACGGAAGAGCAAGGGTGGTTTATCAGGGCCTGGAACTTGATGCCGATTACATCACCTTTAATGAAAAAACCAGAACCATGTTTGCCAGTGGGGTAAAAAACTCAAAAGGTAAATATGTAGGCAGGCCCATCTTTAAGATGCCGGGACAAGGGAATTCCATTGCCGACTCCCTACGCTACAATATGGACACCCATGCAGGAAAAATTTACGGTGTGTTTACGGAGCAGGAGGGTGGATTCTTCTCCGGAGGTATCGCTAAAAAACAACCTGATGATGAGATTCACAGTAAGGGTCAACTTTATAGTACCTGTAATTTACCACATCCCCATTTCGGAATTCACATTACCAAAGGGATTGTAACCGATAAGCAAATCATTACCGGACCAGTCTATTTGGAAATAGAAGATATTCCTTTGCCATTGGGCTTACCTTTCGCCTTTTTTCCAAAGCCTAATAAAAAGTCGTCCGGATTTATATTGCCAACTCCGGGAGAGGATTATACCCGTGGATTTTTCCTTAGAGAGGGTGGTTATTATATCGGCTTGAATGATTATTGGGACGCGAAGATTTTAGGAACAATTTATACCCGTGGTTCTTACCAACTGGATATGACTTCAAATTATACGAAAAGGTATAAGTACAATGGTAATATCGCTTTAACATATGGAAGTAACCGTTATGGGATCGAAGGAACACCGGGCTATAAACCGGTAAAAGATTATAACATCCGCTGGTCGCATAGTCAGAATGCCAATGCAAATCCGGGAAGTACTTTTTCTGCCAGTGTAAATCTTGCAAGTAGGGGCTTTAATAAGAATACGGCTGTTGGAGGGTATTATGATCCAACGCAGTTGTCTGCTAATAACATGAACTCTTCCATTGCCTATACCAAAATGCTTGCAGGTGGTTTATTTAACCTTTCTCTTGCGGCAAGGGTGGATCAGGATATTTCTAAAGGGGTAACGAACTTGCAATTGCCTGATATGAACCTTGGGATGACCCGAAATATTTATCCTTTTGCTTCCAGGAATACAGTTGGTGAGCCAAGGTGGTATGAAAAGATTTCTGTAGGTTATACGATGCAAAGTTCCAACTCTGTATCCGCAGCAGACAGCCTGTTGTTAAAAAGACAAACTTTGAATAAATTCAGAAATGGATTCCAGCATAATATTCCAATTGCGATGAATTTTAGTTTATTGAATTTTAACTTCAATACGAGTGTTAATTATGTAGAACGTTGGCATTTTCAATCTATCAGAAAAGAGTTCATGAAAGCCACTGGTGGTGGACCTGATTTGGTGAGAATAGATACTATTCCTGGTTTCAACCGTTATGGCACCTATACTGTAGGTGGTGGTGTGTCTACTAAAATATATTCTCTTGCACAATTTAAGAATTTAGGTAAGTTGAAAGCGATCAGACATGTGATGACGCCTCAGATTGGTTTTGGATATACGCCTAATTTTGCGGATCCTAAATTCGGAAACTATTTACCTGCGAATTATGAGAATGGGGATCCTGTATATACTGTGATTGATGGTAAGAAAGAACAATTATATTACCCTAAACAGGAAGGCTTGTTATATGGCGCGCCTACTAACGGAAGAGCAGCTAACCTAAATTTCTCTATCCAGAATAATGTGGAAGCAAAGGTGGCGGTTCCTAATGATACCACTGGAAAAGGAGAGAAGAAAGTGCCCATCATCAACAACTTATCCATTGGATCTTCTTATAACTTTCTGGCAAAGCAGTTTAAATTGGCCAATATCAGCATTTCAGGAAGTACCCCTTTTTCCGAGAAGTTTCAGGTCAATTATGGTGCAACTTTGAATCCATATCAGGCTAGGGAAGTAACTGATCCTGTAACCAAGATCACCACAAAACAAGTGGTTAATGAATATACCTGGAAAAGAGGTCAACTGCCTCGTATGACCAATTTCAACCTGTCTTTTGATTATAGTCTGAATCCGGAAGCCTTAAAGCGAAAAAATAATACTGAACAGGACCGTAAGGATGAGGCCCTGCAAAAAGGAATGACACCAGAACAAGCGGAAGCGCTGGCTTTGGTGAGCAGAGATCCAAATGCTTTTGTCGACTTTAATATTCCATGGAACTTTGCTTTTAGATATAGCTTTAATTATGCTACCGATCCTAATGGTAGAAACACCCGACTGACCAATAACTTGTCTTTTAATGGGGATGCCAATATCACTCCAAAATGGAAAGTGACTTTTGATTCAGGATGGAACTTTGATACCAATAATTTTTCAATTACCAGATTTGGAATCTATCGCGACATGCATTGCTGGGACATGAGTTTCAGTTGGATTCCTTTCGGAACTCAACAAATGTATTCCGTAGATATTAAGGTAAAAGCTTCGGTATTACAGGATCTGAAACTGAGCAAAAGAAAGAACTACTACACGAGATATTAATACCCCTCATATGCTGGCAGAAATTATTACCATAGGCGATGAAATTCTTATCGGTCAGATTGTGGATACAAATTCCGCCTGGATGGCCAAACAGTTGAACCAGATTGGCATGAAAGTGAAACAGATCACTTCTGTTTCCGATGATGCTGAACACATTATGGAGGCATTGAGGCTTGCAGAAAGCAGGGCTGATGTGATCTTAATGACTGGTGGCTTAGGCCCGACAAAGGACGACATTACCAAAGTGACCCTTGCTAAATATTTCAATATGGGTTTCCGCAGAGATGAAGAAACCCTAAACCATGTGACCGAGATTTTTGACCGTGTAAACCGGCCAATGATCGAGCTGAACAGGAAGCAGGCAGATGTTCCTGATGGTTGTACTGTTATCAAGAATAAAAATGGTACCGCGCCATGTATGTGGTTTGAGGAGCATGGAAAGATCTTTGTTTCGATGCCGGGCGTTCCTTTTGAAATGATGTACCTGATGGATGATGAAATCATTCCAAGGATTAAAGCGGCATTTAAACTGCCGGTTATTTATCATAAAACTATTCTTACTTCCAATATTGGTGAGTCTTTTCTTGCCATAGAAATTGAAGACCTGGAAAATAGCTTACCAGATGCCATTAAGCTGGCTTACCTTCCTAAACTCGGACAGGTGCGTTTGCGCTTAAGTTCGACTGGTGAAGAAGAAGCGGCATTGAAAACCGCCGTGGATTTCCATGCGCAGCAGATCATCACCAGAATAAAGAAACATGTAGTTGCGGAAGAAGATATTCCTCTGGAAAAGGTCATTCTGAACTTTATGGAGGAAAGAAAACTGACGCTTTCCACTGCAGAAAGCTGTACCGGTGGATTTATTGCGCATTTGATTACCCAGCATCCCGGATGCTCTTCGGTGTATGAAGGTGGGGCAGTAACCTATTCCTACGACCTGAAAATGTCCCTTTTGGGTGTTAAAGCCGAGACTTTGGCTAAATATGGTGCCGTGAGTGAAGAAACGGTGAAAGAGATGGCTGTAGGGGCAATTGAAAATTTTAAAACAGACTATGCAGTAGCTGTAAGTGGCATCGCTGGTCCGGATGGTGGCATGCCAGATAAACCTGTTGGAACTGTCTGGATTGCAGTAGCTCATGCCAAAGGTGTGGTGTCTAAAGTTTTCAGCTTTGGCAACAAAAGAACACAGAATATTGAGCGCTCTGCTGCCGCCGCACTATCAATGATTTTGAATGAACTCAGGCAACATGAGGATTAAGTGTCCGAAATACTTTACTTTTGTTGCGGATACCAATTAGAAAATAAAAAATGGCTCAATACGAATTATTGTTACCTAAAATGGGGGAGAGCGTTGCGGAAGCAACCATTATCAAATGGCTTAAACAACCAGGAGATATGATAGAATTGGATGATACGATTTTAGAAATAGCTACAGATAAGGTGGATTCTGAAGTTCCATCACCAATCGCCGGTAAGTTAATTAAGCAGTTATTTAATGAAGATGAAGTAGTTCAGGTAGGTGCAGTTATTGCAATTATCGAAACAGATGCCAATGCAGCAGCAACACCAGTAACGGAAAAGGCTATAGAAACGGCGGTTCCTGAGGAACATGCAGAAGCTGTTTTAGCACAAATTCCAGGTACAGAACAGTTGTTGTCAAATGAGAACGCTGAGGAAGTGGTTGCAGCAGGCTCAGATCGTTTTTATTCTCCATTGGTGAAGAACATCGCCGCTCAGGAAAATATTGAACTGAAGGAGCTGGATGGCATCATAGGAACAGGAGCAGAAGGCCGATTGACAAAAGACGATCTTTTAAATTATATACAACAAAAAGGAGCTGGTACAGCGAAACCTGCTTCGGCAGCAGCACCGGCAGCGGCGCCTACGCCTGCAAGTCCTACTAAACCGATAGCTCCAGCTGCAAAGGCAACGCCTGCAGTTAGCGTGAGTGGCGGCGATGAAATCATTGAGATGGACAGGATGCGCAGGCTGATTGCTGATCACATGGTGATGAGCGTACAGAATGCCCCACACGTTACTTCTTTCGTGGAAGCTGATGTGACCAATATGGTGATGTGGCGTGAAAAGGTGAAACGTAACTTTGAGAAACGTGAAAATGAAAAGATCACTTTCACACCGATCTTTATTGAAGCGGTAACTAAAGCCATCAAAGATTTCCCGATGATCAATGTTTCCGTGAATGGTACACAGATCATCAAGAAAAGAGATATTAATATTGGTATGGCGGCAGCATTGCCAAGTGGTAACCTGATTGTACCGGTGATCAAAAATGCAGACCAGATGAACCTATTGGGTTTAACAAAATCTGTAAATGACCTGGCGGTACGTGCGCGTAACTCTAAATTGAAACCAGATGAAACACAAGGTGGAACTTTCACCCTGACAAACGTTGGTTCTTTTGGAAACGTAATGGGAACACCAATTATCAACCAACCTCAGGTAGCTATTTTAGCGGTAGGTGCGATTAAAAAGAAACCAGCAGTATTGGAAACTGAATATGGTGATGTGATTGCGATCCGTCACATGATGTTCCTTTCCCTGTCTTACGATCATAGGGTAGTAGATGGTTCTCTAGGTGGATCATTTGTGCGCCGTGTGGCTGATTACCTGGAAAACTGGGATGTCAACAGAGAAATTTAAATATAAGAGCTATCCATTCTAAGGTAAGCGTTGATTTATTTTAGAAAAGCTGCTTAAACGAAAAAGGCCCCGAGAAACTCGGGGCCTTTTTACGATCAAAACAAAAAAACTACTAGTTAAAAAACACTTCTTCTTCAGTTACAGTCTGCACCTGTTGTTCCGTGTAAGTATACCTTCCGGTATGGGCAATAAAGATCTCTTTTTGCTCTAGTAAACTGCGGTTTTCCAATAGTGTTTTCAAGCTGATGCTTCCGATTACATATTTGTAGTCCTGACGCGAAAAGCGTTCTACAATATTCTCTACCTGCAATTGAGCAAGGGTATCTTCATTTGAATAACGAAGGTATACTTCGATGTTTACGTTGTCGGTATGGATCAAACCATTTTGCTGATGGTACTTTTTATACTCGTAACGGTAATCATATCTTAAGGCAGCGATGTCGGAAAGTACGGCAGCACCTGTTGGGTGACCACCAGCGCCTTTACCGAAAAAGAACTGCTTGTCTGCGAAAGCTGCCTGAACAGTTACGCCATTGTATTCATTTTCTACGTTGAAAAGGAAGTCGTCGGATTTTACAAACTTTGGCAATACATAAGTTACCACTTGTTTTGTGCTGATTTTACGTGCTGTAGGAACCAGTTTAATCTTAAAGTTCTTCTCTTTTGCATATCTGATATCGTCGTCATTCAGGTTTTGAATGCCCACATTCAGAATGTCAGTAGGGTCGATAAACAAGCCATAAGCATGCGCTGTAGCAATCGCCAGTTTGAACTTTGGATCATAACCACCCACATCCATAATCGGATCAGTTTCTGCGAAACCAAGGTCTTGTGCTTGTTTCAGCGCTACACCATATTCCATGTTTTCATTGAAAATCTTAGAAAGAATATAGTTTGATGAACCATTAAAGATTCCGCTGATGCCATGTAGCAATTCATTGTTATAGTATTCTTCCAGGTTTCTGATGATTGGAATACTTCCACATACTGCACCTTCATACAATAAAGATACGCCATGTTTTTCCTGTAGGGCTACCAGTTCAGCAAGGTGATTGGCAATCATTTTTTTATTGGCAGAAACCACATTTTTACCGCTGATTAATGCGCGTTTTGTGATTGAATACGCTGCATCAGCATCATCGATCAATTCTACAATGGTATTGATTTCTTCGTTATTCAGGATTTCGTCGTGATCGGTAGTGAAAAGGTGCGCGTCTAAACTGCGTTTCTTTTCTGGATTTTTGATGGCGATTTTAATGATCTCCAGGTTTAGGTCCTGACCACGAATGATGTCATGTAATCCCTGTCCTACCACTCCAAATCCAAATAAACCAATTTTAAGTTTCTTGCTCATCTATCTAAGTACTATGCTGTTTTATGTAATTTAATTATTTTCTTGTTTGTGCTTTCTTTAAGGAAGTTCCCGATCACATTGGTCAGGACATCCGTTTCAATCAGGAATCCATCATGACCATAGGCAGAGTTTACACTAAAAAATTCTGCGTCAGGAATGTGTTTGCTCAGGAACTGTTGTTCAGAAATCGGGAATAACACATCGTTTTCTATCCCGATCACCAGGGTATTGGCTTTAATAGAGGCCAATGCATCGGTGATGCTGCCTCTGTTTCTACCAACATTGTGGCTGTCCATCGCTTTGCTCAGGTACCAGTAACTATAGGCATTGAAGCGCTTGCAGAGCTTTTCGCCCTGGTAGTTTTGGTAAGAGGAAGCGCGGAAGCTGCCTGTTTTTTCATTTACGCTCTCCAATTGAGTAGCGGTATAAGCATCGTAACTGCGGTAAGAGAGTAAGGCGATGCTACGTGCTGTTTTTAATCCTTTTGATCCGCCATCAGGTTTGTTGGCGTAGAAAGACCTGTCGGAGCTGATGGCTAAACGCTGACTTTCATTGAAAGCGATTCCCCATGGGGAATGTACGGCGTTGGTAGCTACCAGGATCAGGTTTTGTATGGCTGAGCTATCTTCGATTGCCCATTCTACGGCTTGTTGGCCACCTAATGAACCGCCAATAAGTACTTTGATCTCTTCAATACCCAAATGTGCTGCCAGTAAACGGTGTGCAGCTACCATATCACGGATGGTGACTTCCGGGAAAGCTAGGTAATAAGGCAGTCCTGTGGTTGGGTTTACGCTTAATGGGCTGGTGCTGCCGTAATGGGAGCTTAACACATTGGCGCAAATGATGAAATGTTCTTCAGGATTAAACAGGTCATTGTTTCCAAACAGACCTTTCCACCAATCCAATACGTCTGCATTGGCTGTCAACGCGTGACAAGCCCAGATCACATTGTCTTTTTTGGCGTTTAATTTTCCATACGTCTGGTAGGCAAGCTCGACTTTGCGCAATTTCTTGCCGCTTTCAAGTTTGAAAACTTTTGTGTGGGTATATGTGGAGGTAGTACTCATTGTGATGCTTTGGTAGTAAGGTGATTATTTACTGGAGATGATGGCAAATGCCTGTTCAAAATCCGCTTTGATATCGTCAATATGCTCGATGCCTACAGAAACGCGCAACAGGTTTGGTGTAACACCCGCGCTGATTTGTTCTGCTTCGCTTAATTGTTGGTGTGTAGTTGCAGCAGGCTGAATGATCAACGTTTTCGCATCACCTACATTGGCTACATGGCTCACCAATTTCAGGGAATCAACCAATGTTGTGGCCTGAGTTTTTTCTCCATGAAGTTCAAAAGAAAGTACAGCACCGAAACCATTTTGCAGGTATTTCTTCGCATTGGCATGGTAAGGGCTGCTTTCCAAACCGGGGTAGTTCACCTTTTTAACGGCTTCGTGGTTTTCTAACCATGTTGCTAATGCTAAAGCATTGTCTACATGACGTTGTACACGAAGTGATAGTGTTTCTAATCCCTGGATCAATAGGAAGGAGTTGAAAGGAGAGATGGCAGGACCGAAATCTCTAAGGCCTTCTACTCTGGCACGGATGGCAAATTGAATGTTACCAAATGGGCCGCCGATACCAAAAACATCGTTAAACACCAATCCATTGTATCCTTCAGAAGGCTCTGTAAATTGTTTGAATTTACCGTTACCCCAGTTGTAATTTCCACCGTCAACGATCACACCACCAATGCTGGTACCATGTCCGCCGATCCATTTTGTAGCCGATTGAACTACTACATGGGCACCATGTTCCAGTGGGCGGAATAAGTATCCTGCTGCACCAAATGTATTGTCTACGATTAAAGGAAGACCATGTTTGTTGGCAATAGCGGATATCTTTTCAAAGTCAGCGATGCTGAATGATGGGTTACCAATACTTTCCAGATAGATTGCTTTGGTATTTGCATCGATTTTCGCTTCGAAGTCTGAGGCATCATCGCCATTGGCGAATTTCACTTCAATACCTAGGCGTTTGAAAGCTACTTTGAATTGGTTGTAAGAACCACCATATAAATGTGAAGAAGAAACGAAGTTATCTCCGGCCTCCAGGATATTGTTTAAAGCGATGAATTGAGCCGCCATTCCTGAGCCCACAGCTACTGCTGCCACACCACCTTCTAAAGCTGCTACGCGTTTTTCGAAAACGTCTGTAGTAGGGTTCATGATTCGAGTGTAAATGTTACCGAATTCTTTTAAAGCGAATAGGTTGGCACCATGTTCAGAATTCTTGAATCCATAAGAAGTAGTCTGGTATAAAGGTACAGCTCTTGAGCCTGTTGTAGGATCAATTTCCTGACCTGCGTGTATTTGAAGGGTTTCGAATTTATGGTTGGTTGACATGCGGCTTGTTTTAAATGGTTGAAAAGGAAAGTCTTAGGTTTTCCAGCTCCTGATTAGAAATTAGGATTGGATATAGGGGTATAGCGTACCTCAATAGAGGCCTTCCGGATGGATCAAGAATGCAAAAGGAAGATTTTTGAATTTATCGCATGCAACAGCACATACAAATTGTACGCTGCTTACTACAATAATTGAAAAAATCGGATGTCATTTTAACTGTTTTCATTGTCTTAATTTATCTCTCCAGAACGCACCATGCGAACCGGTCAGGAATTGGCACCTTCTCCATTTTGGGAGGGTTGCCAGTGGGTCAAAGAGCCTGTCTCTCGCCACTTCTTTATAAATCAAAACCCAGTTGAAGGGGTGTTGACTTGAATAGCTTTCGCTAAGAATAATTCAAATGTAAGGATATTCACAAAATAACCAAAATATAATTCTGATTATTTTGTAAATAATTGAATTTCAGTGTTATAAAATGAAGTTATAACGGCTACTATCTTTGATGTTATTGGATTTTTAACCCAATGCCTGCTTAAAATCTTCGATTAAATCATCTATGTGTTCCAGTCCTACAGAGATCCGAATTAAATTCTGTGGGGTCTTGGTATCCGGGCCTTCTACAGAGGCGCGGTGTTCAATTAGGCTTTCTACGCCACCCAGACTGGTTGCCTGTGCGAATAACCTTACTGTATTGACTACCCTTCTTGCTTCCTGGGCACCACCATTCACTAAAATCGACAACATTCCACCGAAGCCGCTCATTTGTTGTTTGGCAATTTCATGTTGGGGGTGGGCAGGTAGTCCTGGGTAAAATACGGCTTCCACTTTAGGGTGTTTTTCCAGGTATTTTGCCAATGCCATTCCATTTTCGCAATGGCCACGCATTCGGTAAGGCAGGGTTTTGATACTTCTTAGTAGTAAAAAGCAATCGAATGGGGAAGGTACTGCACCACCAATCTGTTGGATATTCCTAATTTTATCCCAGAAAGGGGTCATTTTAGCGGTGATTAAAGCACCACCGAGTACATCGCTATGTCCACCGATATATTTGGTAGAAGAATGCATCACGATATCTGCACCAAGTTCAATTGGCTTTTGCAGGCATGGAGAAGCAAAGGTGCTGTCGCAGGCCAGTAAAAGGTTATGTTTTTTTGCAATCGCTGAGATTGCCGCAAGGTCAGTGATTTTCAATAAGGGATTAGAAGGTGTTTCCACCCAGATCATCACCGTGTTTTCTTTTATATAAGCTGGAATCTGAGAAAGATCCGTCAGGTCGATAAAGTCTATCGTTAAGGTATCTGCGAAGATGGATTGCAATTGTTTTTTAAAGCCCCAGTACATATCATCAGGAGCGATGATGTGGCTGCCGGGTGCTAAGGCCTGAAAAAGGGACATCCCTGCGGTGTTCCCAGAAGAAAATGCGCAGGCATCTACACCATTTTCAAGATCGGTCAATACTTTCTCTAATGAAGAGCGGTTTGGGTTGCTGACACGGCTGTACATATGTCCGCCAGAATAGCCACCATCTTCATCTCTAAAAAAGGTTGTGGACAAATTAATAGGCGGTGTCACATCACCAGTGGCGGATTCGTACAAATTTCCGGAATGTATAGCTAAAGTTTCTGGTTTCATTTTCAGGAGGATAAATAGTTAATCAGGGATCTGAACCCCACAAAGCTAAAGGTAAAAATTATTCTGTTGAAGTTTTGGCAAGATTTATGTAATTGAAACAGCATTGTGACTTTCTATGGTAAAAAGTACATTTTTGTCAGCAGGGTCAACAACAACACGAAAAATTAAACAAATAAAAAAATAGATTGATATGAAAAGAATATTCCTAATCGCGGCCATTTTATGTAGTTCATTAATGGTATTGCAAAGTTGCTCTCCAAAAGGTGGATCAGGTACCGAAGTGGTTAAAAGAGGTGATGTAACTGGTACATGGGTATTGAATGATATCACTTATGAAGGCATTCCTGAAGCTTCTGTAAAATCATTATTTGGCGAAGCAGCTCCAAATTGCTTTGTTGGTGGTACCTGGAGATTAACCAATAGTGGTAACGGTAGTTACAGCTTGCCAGGTGGTGGCAATTGCGCGGCAAGAACACAATCTATTTATTGGTCGGCAAGTGTACCAGATCAGACTTTCCAGTTTAAGAAAATCTATGAAGGTGATAAAGCGAAAAACATAACTGAAGGTTACCGTTTGGTACTTTCTACTTCTTCAAAAGAAACATTGGTGATCAAATCACCAGTGGAATATGGTAATTCAACTGCATACATCGTGTTAAATTTCACGAAAGCAGCAAAGTAAATTTTTGGTTAAATTTGGTTTAGGTTGAAGGGACTCGTGGTTGGGTCCCTTTTTTGTGCTTAAAAAAGCCTAATTTTGCGGCATTAAGGGAATACTATGATGTCAGACCTGATTATACTTTGTATAGTCTCTTTTTTTGCCGGTTTTATAGATGCGATTGTTGGTGGTGGTGGGTTATTGCAAACGCCTGCAATTATGATTGTGTTACCTCAATATTCGGTGGCTACCCTTTTTGGGACCACAAAAATCCCTTCTCTTTCCGGAACTGCTTTCGCGGCATGGAAATACTCCCAAAATGTAAAGTTGAACTGGCCATTGCTGATTTATATTGCAATAGCAGCATTTATTGGGGCTGTGCTGGGTGCGCACAGCATTACGCTCATCGATAATAGCATTATTAAACCCATCGTTTTCGCCATTCTAATTGTGGTGGCGGTGTATACGTATTTCAATAAGAAATTTGGTGTTCATCAGGAAAAGGAGCATACGGTATTGCAACAAGTGCTGATCGGTTTGTTATTTGGGTTTACCATCGGCTTTTATGATGGCTTAATTGGCCCTGGAACGGGTACCTTTTTTATCCTGGCTTTTATTGCTTTAATGGGTTATGATTTTCTACATGGGAGTGCGAGTGCAAAGCTGATCAATATGGCCACCAATATCGCCGCCATCTGTTATTTCGGAAGTACGGGGCATATCCTTTATGAGTTTGCCATACCTATGGCTTTTTGTAATGTTGGGGGTTCATTTCTAGGTACTAAACTCGCCCTGCTAAAAGGGAATAAATTTATACGCATCTTTTTTTTAATAGTGGTTTTCGGGACGATCCTGAGGTTTGCCTATGATATTTTTATCAAGGGCTAATTGTTGTTTTATGGTGTTGGAGAGGATTTCCTTTTCAGGCCCAATTGATATTTAATGAAGAAGAATAAAATATTTGTATTTGCGATTTTGATTTTTGCATTGGTGATGGCTGTTTTCGCCTTTGGCTTGTCGACCATTAAGACTGATGTTGCGGTAAGAAGGCCGGTTAATTTTCCGGCAATAGTGCAACAAGGACCTGCCTTAACAGTAGAAGGGGTTACCCTCGGACAAAAGTTGTTTGATGATGCCTTACTTTCCAAGAATGGGAAAGTGGCTTGTGCTTCCTGTCACAATCAAACGGATGGTTATGCGAGTAAAGGGATAAAAATCAATCCTGGAGTAAATGAAAACATCCATGGGACAAAGAATACGCCTGCTTTAATGAACCTGCAATGGAAGACTTCCTTTTTTAGGGATGGAAGAGAATCGCATTTGCGCAATACAGCAATTAATGCTTTAACCAGTCCGGCAGAAATGGGAGAGACGATGGAGAATGTGGTGAAAAAACTGAATGCTTCGCCGATCTATAAACATTATTTTAAATCGGTTTTAGGTGTAGATACGATCAAGGAAAGCGATATGACCGGGGTGATAGAGCAGTACTTGTTATCGTTGGTGTCTGCAAATTCACGTTATGATAAATTGGTGGTGAAACAGGAAAATACTTTTACGCCAGCAGAATTGGAAGGCTTGAAAATATTCAAAGAAAAGTGTGCAAGTTGTCATGCTGGAGATTTGTTTACCGATGAGTCTTCCAGGAATATAGGAACTTCTACTGCCAATGATCCGGTGAAAAAGTTTAAGGTTCCTTCTTTAAGAAATATTGAGGTTACGGCCCCTTATTTTCATGATGGCCGTTTCAATACGCTGGAGGAAGTGATGGTACATTATGCAAGTGGTGTACATCAGGAGAAAGATTTAGATCCTATGATGCAGACCAATGGAAAAGCAGGAATCCCATTAACGGATCAGGAGCAGAAAAAGGTCGTTGCCTTTTTGAAAACATTAACCGATAAGGACTTTATCTATAAAATGACGCTTCAATAAGCTTATAGTGCTAAAAGTAACTCAACAAGAAGGCCATTCCCGAATCAACAGGAATGGCCTTTTTTTTATAGCGTCACCAGGATAGGAGTTGCTTTGGATTAAACCTTAGGGTTTAATAATTTATTGATGCGGTCTGCCAGGTCCTCGTAATGACTTTTGATCAAAGGATTGGTTGCCGTCAATTGTAATGTTTTCACATTGCTCTGTAGTTTTTTCAATTCTGAGCGCACAATTAGTCTCATGTCAGAAATATTTGGGTTGTAAGGGGTGATGCCCATAATCGCATAACCCGATTCTACCACTGGTTTATCCAGTTTTAGCAGTACACCTAAACGATCTGTGTAAGATCTTTGTAATGATCTTTTGAAAACATCTGGTGTTTCTGAATTGAAAATTGAAGTACGTAAATCTGTTAGCAGGTTGTTTACGGTATACGCATTCGCTCCGTTCTTTTGCTCATCGTCAATCATTCTGGCAAAGCCGTAAGTTTCCAATAGGGAAGTCAGGACCTGATTTTGCATTTCTGTAATTCTGTGGTTAACTACCCCATAATCTACTCTTGCTAAAATTGAAGTATTCAATAACCAGTTAGGGGTTGTGAAAACCTGTTTGTTTAAGAAAGCAATGGCTTGTTGTTGCTTTGCTTTTGGCGTATAGCTGAATACTGCACCCGGCTCATCAACCGTTTTCAGGTCTTCCTGTAGGCCGCTTACATTAGCTACCACATGGTTTACATAACGTCTGTACTGACGGATTACTTCATAGTATAAATCGCTCAGGTCTTCCAGTTCTTTACCTGGCTCATAAGTCCATTTTTCCAGGTTAGGAAGGATTCTCTTTAGGTTTTCAATTCCATAAGTACTTGCTTTCATGGCATTGTCGCCCAGATCCTCACTTTGTGCGCGTGGGTCAATAGAACCTTGTTTTCCATAGAAGTACAAAGGATCTTTTGATTTTTTCAATACCATCGCATCCAGTGTCTTTTTCTCCTCTTTTACAGATTGCGCTGCAGGGAAATAAGTGTAACCAAATTTAATCGCGTATTGGTCGTAAGCGCCAATTTTAGGATAGATCTCTGTGATGCCATCGCCAGGTTGTGCGATATAGTTGAAACGCGCATAATCCATGATAGAAGGTGCGGTGCCATATTTAGCAGTAAAGGTTTTTGAACGTAGGGAATCTACCGGGAAAGCAGCACTTGAACCAAAGTTGTGCAATAAACCAATTGTATGTCCAACTTCATGAGAAGACACAAAGCGAACCAGTTGACCCATTTGTGCGTCGCTGATTTCTGAGCCTCTTGCTGCCGGATTAATGGCTGCTGTTTGTACAAAGAACCAGCTTCTCAATAATGACATCACGTTATGGTACCAGCCAATATGACTTTCTATAATCTCTCCGGATCTTGGATCGGCGATCCTTGGTCCGTAAGCATTTTCTGTAGAAGAGGCGAAGTAACGGATCACAGAATAGCGTGCATCTTCCGTACTAAATTCCGGATCTTGTTCTGGTGTTGGTGCTTCTTTTGCGACAATCGCATTTTTAAAACCTGCGGCTTCAAAAGCAGTATTCCAGTCGTTCACCCCTTGAATTAAGAATGGAACCCATTTTTTTGGTGTGGCAGGGTCGATGTAATACACGATTTGTTTTTTCGGCTCTACCAGCTCGCCACGGTTATAAGCGGCTTCATCTTTAGGCTCTAACCTCCATCTTTGGATGTATGCAGTAGGAGTAACGTGTTTGTCGCTAAGACCAAAATCCAATTGTCTTTCGGTAAAGTAACCCACTCTTTTGTTTTCCATACGCACTTTCATCGGCTCTTTAGGCAACAACACCATAGAGGTATTTAAACCAAAAGTCATGGCACCAACGGTTTTATCTGTTGGCAATTCTGGCGTTCTATAAGTTTTTACCGTTTTCACTTCTATGTTGGTAGGAAAACTTTTTGCGGTATCAATGAAAGAGCGGGTGTTGTCTATACCAGCAATTTTATAGGTCTTTTTCAGGCCTTCCGGTAATGACATTCCAGGGATATCTCCATTGTAAAAATCGGTAACGTCGATAACCACACCTTTTCCATTTGCGCTGAATGCTTTGATGTCAAAAGCCGCAAGAATAGGTAGGGCATTTGAGTTTTCCAGTGCCTGGTGTAAATCAGAGGATTTATCGGCCACGTACTTAAAGTTAGGCACTCTAATGAAGATTTGCTTATCGCGTTTTTCCCAGTTCCATACCTGGTTGTTGATCATTTCCCCACCATATTGAGATCTTGATTCTCTCAATGCAACCGGTGTTTGTGTAAATCTGGTCACTACAAGGAGGTCTCTGCCTAGTAATGAGTCTGGGATTTCGAAGAAGTATTTCTGGTCCACTTTATACACGTTGAATAGCCCTTGGTCGGCTTTAGTGCCGGCAGGGATAATTTCTGAGAACTTTTTGATGCTGCTTTTTTTTGCAGCGGAGTTTTTAGCGGTAGTATCCTGTACGGCTTTTCCGGCCATACTGCCTGGCCATTTTGTTTGCTGTGCAAATGCATTTCCGCCGATTAATGCAGAAAGTAAGATGAAGACAGCGCCCTTTGTCAGGGCGCTATTCTTCTGTTTTAAGGTAGATTCGAAGTTCATGAACAGGTTAAATTGTATATAAAGTAATTTGTGTGCGTAATAAATTGGCTTACCAGCCTTCATTCTGAGGTTTCAGGTTCGGGTTAGTTGCGATTTCCGTTAGTGGAATCGGTTGCCAGTAGTTTTTATCGGTAAATACCCTGCTGCCTGATTTTTTAGGAGCATAGGTGATGGTTCCATTAGTGGCTTTGGTAATGGTTACTCCATTTACAGATTTATTCAGGGTGTTGCCTGCTTCCTTCCAGCGACGTAAGTCGTTGTATCTGGTCTGGTCTTCAAAAGCCAGCTCAATTCTACGCTCATGGCGGATTTTAGCGCGCATTTCCGGCTGAGTTAAACCTGCAGGAAGCTCCGGCATTTTGGCTCTTTTGCGGATGTCATTGATGGCCTGATAAACGGTTACATCTGGTCCGATCGCTTCATTCTGTGCTTCTGCATAGTTTAATAGCACTTCTGCGTAGCGCATGATCACCCAGTTGGTGCTACTCGTTACATTCGGATCTTTGTTATAGTCGAAATCTTCGGCAATAAACTTCCTGATGTAGAAACCTGTAGGTGTCGGGTTTGAGGTTGGCATGTCTTTACCTTTGGTAAAGGTTTCTACCGCTCTACCTTTAAAGGTGGCATTGTTGTATAATACTGATTTTTCGAAGCGTGGATCGCGACCTGCATATGGGTCGGAGGCCAGGTAACCAGATCCGCTTTCGCCGATCATCTTTCCGTTTTTCATTTCATACTCATCCACAATCTCCTGAGTAGGGGCATTGGTGCCTTTTCCTCCGTATCCCGAAGGACTATTGTTCTTATCGAAACTATGTTGTTTTTCTCCTTTTAAGCCATTGTAACGGTATTCCAGGATCACCTCTGGTTTCAGTAACACATTCTTTTTTAGGAAAGGATCATTGTAATCCGCTTGTAAGCTGTAGTAAGTTGTGTTCATCACCTTTTTTGCGGATTCCGCAGCTGCCTGCCATTTCTCTAAACTATTGGCTGGATTGGTTAAGGAACTGGCTGCCCATAGCAACACGCGACTTTGGAAGGCTTGTGCAGCAGCACTGGTAATGCGGCCGTACTCTGTGTTTGGCCATGATGCAGGTAATTCTTCAACAGCCTGTGCAAGTTCTTTAACGATAAAGGCCATTCCTTCCTGGTGGCTCAGTTTAAAAGGCTTGTCTTGTGATTCTTCAATCGGTTGTGCTTTTAGTAATAAAGGAACATCCTTAAAACTGCTGAACAACTGGAAGTAAACGAAGGCTCTGAAAAAGCGCGCTTGTCCTAGCATTTCTTTTCTTTGCGCTACGCTCAATACCGGGGCAGTTTCTGCTTTTTCCAGGAAGTAATTGATCTTTCTGATTTGTGCATAGCTGTCTTTCCATAGGTTTTTTTGTGGAAAGGTAGTGGCATTGAAATCACCGGTCAGGTAGCCTGAAATCTTACTTTCTTCAGAACCGATCACCTGTATGTCGTCTGTAATGGCGGCAGGTAGGTATGTGGTGGTGTATCCACTGTTCAGGAAGTTGTAAAACTCATTTACGGATAGTTTGATCAGTTCCGGATCTCCCCATAAGGTGGCTTCCGAAATCAGGTTTAAAGGTTTTCTATCCAGGAAGTCTTTCTTGCAAGCGCTGAAGCTAAGCAGGCCTGCCATAAGGATAGTGGTGGTATATTTAAGGTTCATAATTGCTGATCTTTTCGATGAATAAATTAAAGGCCTAAACGAAGACCAAAAGAGAAAATCCTTTGTGGAGGGTATGAGTTGGCAAATGTGCCGGTAGACTCAGGGTCAAACCTCCTGTTGTTGCTGATGGTGAAAAGGTTTTGTCCCTGTGCGGTAATTGATAAGGAAGATACACCGATCTGCTTCAACACTTCTTTCGGAATGGAGTAGGATAATTGTGCGGTTCTTAGCTTAATATAATTTCCGTTTTTCACGTAAAAAGTAGAAGGATACCTGTTGGCTTCGTAGTTAGACAATAACCTTGGGTAACTCGCATTGGTATGCTCAGGTGTCCATCTGTCCAGGTGTGCTTCATAAAAGTTAGTCAAATCTGCTGCCGGCGCGTAATTGATGAATACCCCTGTAGAAGCCTGGAATAAGGCATCCGCAGTAAAGTTTCTCCATTTGAAGGCCAGTGATAAGCCATATACTGTTGGAGGAACAATGTATTTGGTTTCCACATCACGATCGGCACTGCCACTAAACAATTCTACTACACCATCTCCGTTTAAATCCACGTATTTGATGTCGCCGGGTTTACCACTTACTGGTGTTCCTCCTGGACTGGTCAGGTATTTTGGCCAGCTGTCTACATCCTGCTGATCTCTGAAAATTCCGTCTGCTTTTAAAATTCTGGAGGCACCCACCGGACGACCTTCCTGGCGTAATCCAGGTAAAACACTCTCATTTTCGCCATAATCAATCACCCTGCTTTTGGTGAAAGTCATGTTTAAGCGGGCAGAGAAGTTGACTTGCCCAATGTTGCTTTGGTGAGATACGGCAAACTCATAACCGTAATAATATTCTTTTCCAAAGTTTTCTAATGCCGGACTCAAACCGAAAGTTGAAGGCACATCATAACCTCTGGAACGCAGGATGTCATATTTAGATTTGCTGTAGTAATCGGCTTCCAGACCCAGTTTTCCTCCCCATAATAAGGCATCTAAACCGATGTCGAAAGCTTTCACTTTTTCCCAGGTAATATTGGTGTTCGGAACTGCAGTATTGGTGATTTTGGTCATCGGTGAAATGCCATTGCCAGTACCGAATACATAACCTGCAGGGAACAGACTGTAGTTGTAAAAATAAGTGTATAAAGATCCACCATCATTACCCAGTTTACCATAAGAGGTACGGAGTTTCAACTCGTTAATGAAGGGATAGCGATCTTTAATGAAATCTTCTTCTGATATAATCCAGGCTGCCGACAGGGAAGGGAATAAGGCCCTTCTTTTTCCTTTTGGATAGTATGGAGAACCATCATATCTGAAATTACTTTCCAGGATATATCTACTGTTGTAATTGTAGATAAAACGGGCTACTGCACTTTGACGGGCACTTTCTTGTGAGCTACCTGCACTTTTTTGTGTGGTCACATCTCCAAGAAACAACTGGTCAACGCTGGCAACCGGGTAATTGCTTCTTTCGGCAATCACGTTTTCTCCTTTGAATTCGTTCTGCTCATATAAGGCAAGTGCGGTAATCGAGTGTTTGCCAAACAGTCTTTTGTAGTTCAGGGAAAACTGTAGGTTGACATTCTCATTCAGGGATACAGTCTCGCTCAATGAAGCTCTTTCTGTGGCGTTTTGTTGGGTGTATTCGTCTTTTAAAGGATCTAATGAATATACCGGATAAGGAACTGTAAATTGTTTGGTTAAAGAGTTGTTCTTATCGACCGTAACTATACCATTTGCAGAAAGTCCTTTGACAAAAGGGATTTGTTGTGTTATTCTCAGGGAGCTGGTAAAGATGTTTCTACCCACCTTATTGTAACCTGCATCGTCCAATGCATCGGCTAAAGGGTTGCCGGAAAATCCAGAGAAAGCATACTTGCCATTAGAAAAACGGGCTGGGGATACGGAACCCAATACAGACATTCTGCTGAAAATGCTCTCCGCATATACAGCAGGATTTTTTGCGTTTTCGGTGATGTAGTTCAGGCCAACAGATAAGCTGGTGCTTGGCGTAACATCGAGGTCAAAATTACTGACAATACCATATCTTTTCATTCCTGAAGTACTGATCAGGCCTTCCTGATTGGTGTAAGTACCACTGATAAAGTACCTGGAATTGTTGCCACCACCGTTTAAACTTAGGTTGTGTTTTTGTAAAGCCGCAAAATCTTTCAATACAATTTTATACCAGTCGGTATTTGGGTAGCGGTCAGGATCTGAGCCGTCTTTGAATTTCTGAATCTCTTCGTCGGTGTATTTCGTTTTCGTAGAGCTACCTTTTTCTGCCTTGTCGTTGTCGTACATCTCATTGTTCAACAGCGCATAGTTGTAAGAATCCAGGAACTTAGGTAGTCTGGTGGCTTGCTGAATACCAAAATTACCATTGTAATTCATGGATACTTTGTTGGATTTTCCGCGTTTGGTAGTGATAAGTACCACACCATTGGCACCTCTGGCACCGTAAACGGCGGCAGAAGCATCTTTTAGTACACTGATACTTTCAATGGAATTGGGATCTAATTTGTCCATTTCCATTCCTACAATACCCATGCCTTCTCTGGCTACTCCATCAATCACGATCAGGGCTTCACCCATGCCACGGATTTTGATGGAAGAGCGGTCGCGGTCTGGTGTTCCTGAGGCACTCATATAAGACACCAATCCGGTTACTCTACCCATTAAAGTATTGGATACGTTAACGGCAGGTGATTGTACCAGTTCTTCTCCTTTGATTACCCCAATGGCACCTGTTAATAGTTTCTTTTGTTGGGTACCATATCCAATTACTACCGCTTCATTCAGTTCTCCAACACTCATGGTCATGGATACATTGATCTGCGTTCTCTTTTGAATGGCTACTTCTTCTCTTTTGAAACCCAGGTAAGAGAAGATTAAGGTTTGGTTTTCCTCCGCCTGGATTTTGTATAATCCTTCGGTATTGGTAATCGCCACTGCTGTTCCTTCTTTTACTAAAATGGTGACACCAGGCAATGGGATGCCTTTATCATCGGTTACTTTACCTTGTATGCTGATGATTTTTGCCGGGGCAAGTGATTCCGTTTTCTTGGTTTCTTTTAGGCTCAGTACAATGATGTTTTTTTCAATGGTATAGTTCAGTGGCTGATTCTTGAAAATCTCGGTTAATGCCGTGCTAAAAGCCGCATTTTTCAAGTCAAGGCTCAATGGTTTTGATTGTTGTATTACTTCATTATTGTAGATGAAGTAATAACCGGTTTGCTTTCTCAAGTCTTGCAAAACGGACTTCAAGCTGGTATTTTGCTTGGAAATTGTAACGCGCTGCGCAAAGGAAGCGGTACTTACCTGTATACCCAGGGTAATCAGGAGAATCAATGATAGTTTCATGATAATGAATACTTTTCTTAAGGTTTTTAGGCCATAAGGGGAAATGACTTTAGAATGTAGTCGTTCTTTCATAAATTTGAAATGTTTAGGTTTAAGTTGAAGGCAGTACGGATCCGGTGAAAACCGGGATTTCTTTTGGCTAAGCCTAAGCATTGACCTTCCAGGCCGCGAACCGGGTTGGTTATTTTCAGACTCGCCAGTGTTGGTTATGTGGCGGGTTTCATAAGATGGGGTTGTGGTGGTGGTTTGTTGATTTATTTTGTTTTTTGAATGATCACTTTGTTTTGTTCAATACCGAATTTGACGCCTCCAGTTCCTTCCAATACCCTTAGGAAAGTTGATAGATTGCTATCTCTGGGAATAACACCCGTGAAATAAAGGTTCGGTACTGCGCCTTTATATTGGACTTCTACATTGTACCAACGCTCCATTTGTTTCATTACTTCGGTGGTTGGCGTGTTGTTAAAGACGAAAGCTTCGTTTTTCCAGGCCAGTGCTTCTTCTAAATCTACCGTACTGATTTTCGGCGGACTTAGATCTTTATTACTCATTTGAGCTTGCTGTCCTGGTTTTAGAATCTGGTAATCGTTTGTTTGTATGCGACCTAGTTTTACACTTCCTTCAGCCAGTGTGGTACTGATCTGAGCTTGATCCGTATAAGCGTTGATGTTGAATTTTGTACCCAGTACTTCCAAAATCTGAGCATCTGAAATCACGCGGAAAGGTTGGTGTTTGTTCTTGGCGACTTCAAAATAGACCTCTCCACTGATGTTTACTTTTCTTTCCCCAGGTTGGAAAACTGTTGGGAAACGAATGGAGGAGGCTGCATTGAGCCATACCTTGGTGCCATCAGGAAGGATAATTCGGTATTGTCCACCTTTAGGCGTAGATACAGTATTGTATTTTAAAGTATTGGCATCGTCGGAACTGCTGCCGGATTGTTTGTTGTAAACCAGTTGTCCGCCTTTAGTATGACTAAAATCGATGTCTTTACGTTGTGCCAAAAGGTCATTGCCAGCTTCATCTAACTCCAGTTCGCTGCCATCAGCAAGCTTTAATATGGCTTTATCTCCGCCTGGTTTTACTTCGTTTTTAAACACGAGTTGTATTGGCTGAGGAGTTTTTGTATGCTGCTGATAGAAATAAATTCCGATGCTACTGGTTAAGACTACTGCTGCTGCGGCCGCCACTTTCTGCCAGCTGAAAATGCTGGTTCTTGAGGCTATTTTGCCGGAAGGTATGGTTTCCTCAAGTCTCGGAATCTCAAGCTCAATTCCCTGTTCTACTTTAGAAAATATGCGCTGGTATACGGAGTTTTCGTCCATGCCTACTGTTGCAGGCCATTCCACAATCTCTTTTTGCTGCGAACGGTACCAATTTAGCAATTGCTCCCGCTCTTCTATAGTACATGTACCATCGATGTATTTCTCAATTAATATAGCGGTATCTTCTTTTCTCATTAGGGTACATTAGTTTTTTAGCGGGTTGACAACATCTGTCTATTTTTCCTGCTAATTATAAGGTAGTACGCTGAACCGGGTACTTACCCTTAGTGGGATCTAAGAAAAAAGCGATTTTTTTTCTATTAGCGTGTTTTAGGCGCTGGAAGCCTGTTTTTTCTTGTTATTTTAGGAAAATAGAGCAGGCAATCAGGAGTATTCCTGAGTTATTGAGGTCTTTTCGGATTGTTTTTAAGGCTTTAGTGAGGTGGGCTTCCACTGTTTTTTCGGCAATGCCCATTTCTTTTGAGATTTCGGGAATGCTTAAGCCTTCATGGCGACTATATTTAAACACCAGTTTGCATTTTTCCGGCAATTGCTCTACAATGCCGTCGATGTATTCCTGTAAGAATTTAGCCTGAATCTTTTCTTCGTCCAAGGCAACCAGTTCGGTTTGATAATTAAGAATGGCGAGTTCGGCTCTTCTTTTTTCCTGATGAATACTTTTGAAGATGGAGAATTTGACTGCAGTAGCCAGGTAATTTTCAAGGATTTTGATTTCGAGGATAGCCCTTCTGTTCCATAGGCCGATAAATACTTCCTGCACGATTTCTTCAGCCGCAGAATGGTCTTTCGTATAATTATAGGAAACCGCAAGCAGTTTCTTCCAATAACGATTGAAGAGTTCAGTAAACGCAAGGCGATTGCCAAGACGTAGCTCTTCCAGCAGTTCCTGATCAGAAAAATTATGATAAACCCCCATATATCCCGAGGCTAATGTAGCGATAAAACAATTTTATTTCTGTATCTATCAGAATTTTGACTGTTTTTAATACGAATTATGGGCATAGGCTAATGCCTGGTAAATAGCAGGGTAGAAGAACTGTAATCCAAAGGGGATTTATCTTTGTTACTTGTACTTCCAGTTTCTCGTTTTTCCTTCTGCAATCCATTCCAATGCAGTAGTTAATCGTTTATTTCTGGTTTCCTCACTTTTTGCTTCCGTAATCCATTCCAGATATTCTTTTTTCTGTGAATAACTGAAAGCCTGGAAATGTTGGCTTGCGCTGGGATTGGCGGCTAAGCTTTTGGAAAGGTAGTCGGGGATGATGAGTTCGGTTTTTGGGGCTGCCGGTTTCTTGTCGACTTTAATACCTTCTTTGTTGAGGATGACCGCGTTTTGGATATAGGTCATGAAGATGTTTTTATCGGGCAGGTCGGCGATACTGCTGATTCTTCCGAATTGTCCCATGGCTTGTTCCTTATCAGTAGAAAGCAGGTGATGTGGGTCGGGAAGGAGGCTGCTTTTCCAAAAGCCAAAAGTACAATGGCTTTTGAAGGAGGCCATGCTACACACGGTTCCTTTATAATCGAAATGCGGGAAGCTCCATTTCATGGTTTCTATAATCTCCGGACAAGCTTCGTGTACCACTGCCCTAATATAGGTTAAGATCGGCTTTGCAAATTCTTCGGCATGATCAATATAGGCGTCAACTCTAGGGTCGTATTTTTCCATGGCTCATTTCTTATAATGGTTGATCTAAAATAATAAAAAATAAATTAGGGAAAACCTTTGGTGTTTTTTTTACTATTGCTTCTCTTTTACAAAATGCTGACAGCTAAAACCTGTTTAAAAAACGTGTATATGGTGATTTTATACTACTTTTGCTTCGGAGCAAGCCATTTTTTATATGCGCTTGTCTTTTTACATTTGTACCATTATCTCATTATACATGGATGCTAATTCAAAGCTGGCTTTAGTGCTGAACGACAGTGATTTGTCTGCCGAACTTAAAGCGATAGCAAACAAAGTTCAGAACCAGGAAAGAATCACCTTCGATGAAGGCGTATATCTTTATGAACATGCCGAACTAGGCTATTTAGGTGTTTTGGCGAACTACATCAGGGAGCAAAAACACGGTGATAAAACCTATTTTAACCGCAATTTTCATATCGAACCGACCAATGTTTGTGTGTACGACTGCAAATTTTGTTCTTATTCGCGTTTGATTAAACAACGTGAAGAAGGATGGGAGATGAGCGTAGACGGAATGATGGATGTGCTTAAAAAATATGATAATGAGCCGGTAACGGAGGTTCACATCACAGGTGGTGTGGTTCCAAAGCAAAATCTGGAGTTCTACAGTGATTTCTTTAGAAAGGCAAAGGCACATCGTCCTGAGCTACATATTAAAGCATTGACTCCGGTAGAATATTATTATATCTTCAAAAAGGCGAAGTTAACGCATTTTGAAGGGATGAAATATTTGCAGGAAGCTGGTCTGGATTCTATGCCAGGTGGTGGTGCAGAGATTTTTCACCCGGAAGTAAGGGAAAAGATTGCACATGATAAATGTAATGCAGAACAATGGTTAGACATTCATGAGCAAGCGCATAAGCTGGGCATGAAAACCAATGCAACCATGCTTTACGGACATATAGAAAAATTTTGGCATCGCGTTGACCATATGGAGCGCTTACGTCAGCAACAAGATATATCAGGAGGTTTCCAAGCCTTCATTCCATTGAAATTCAGAAATCAAAACAACCAGATGGACCATGTGCCAGAGGTTTCTGTGATTGAAGACTTAAGGAATTATGCCATTGCCAGAATTTATCTGGATAACTTTGACCATATCAAAGCTTATTGGGCGATGATTAGTCGCCAGACAGCACAGCTTTCTCTGAATTTTGGAGTAGATGATATCGATGGTACTTTAGATGATACCACCAAAATCTATTCGATGGCAGGAGCTGAAGAGCAACATCCAGCAATGAATACGGAAGAATTGGTGAACCTGATTAAACAGGTGAACCGTAAACCAATAGAAAGAGATACGCTATATAATGTGGTGACCGATTATACGGATTTCGTATTTGAAGGTGAAGTGAAACCACAGTACTATAAATTGCCGGTCATCAATTAATGGAGAAAGAACTATACATCATCAGACATGGTGAGACAGATTTAAACAAACAGGGAATTGTTCAGGGAAGAGGGATCAACAGTGATCTAAATGATACTGGAAGGGCACAGGCAGCGTCATTTTATGCGTTGTATAAAGACATTCCATTCGATAAGATTTATACTTCTACTTTAAAACGTACGCATCAAACCGTTAAAGGGTTTATTGATGCCGGACTGCCATGGGAACAATTGTCGGGTCTGGACGAGCTGGCCTGGGGTGTTTGGGAAGGAAAAGCCAATGATGAACACGCTATCGCTGCTTTTAAAGGCATGATGGAAAAGTGGCAATCCGGAGATTATGACAGTCATTTTGAAGGTGGTGAAAGCCCAAATCAGGTGAAAATCCGTCTTCAGGAGGCTTTAAATACAATTGTTAATGCGCCAAACGAGAAAAAGGTGTTGGTGTGTATGCATGGCCGGGCGATGAGGTTACTCCTTTGTCTGTTAACGGGCAAGCCTTTAAACGAGATGACAGAATTTCCGCATCAGAATACGACGCTCTACAAAGTCGACCTGAACGATGGTCAGTTTAAGATCATGGAGTTCAATAATACGGATCATTTAAAAACATTTCCAATTGAGTAAGATTAAAATTTCTGCAGTTTCCTATACCAATACCAAGCCTTTTATGTACGGTATTGAGCATTCAGGGCTGATTAATAAAATAGATTTAAGTTTAGATATTCCTACAGACTGTGCTGCCAAATTGATTAATAATCAGGTGGATATTGGTCTGATTCCTGTGGCTGCGATTCCTCAGGTACCTAATGCAAATATCATTGCCGACTATTGTATCGGCTCTGTTGGGGCAGTAAATTCCGTGTTTGTGTTTAGCAATGTCCCTTTTTCCGAGATTAAAACTGTAAAACTGGATAGCCATTCCCGCACTTCCAATAACCTTGCTAAGGTGCTGTTGAAATTCCATTGGAAGCAGGAGGTTAATTTTACAACTGATCTGGATGCCCAAACGGATGCAATGGTCTTAATTGGCGACCGTACCTTCGGTAAAAAATCCAACTATGCTTATGCCTATGATATGGGAGAGGAATGGATGAAATTTACTGGTTTACCTTTTGTGTATGCTGCATGGGTAGCCAATAAAACAATTCCTGAAGCCTTTATTGCTGAATTTAATCAGGCATTGGCTCTTGGTCTTTCTCATCGTAAAGATTTATTGAAGGAGCTACCGGAAATTGCTGATTTTGACATGGAAGATTATCTGTGTCATAAGTTGGATTTTGACTTGAGCGATAAAAAACGCGAAGCATTGAACTTGTTCTTATCCTACATAGAACAATTATAACATTTATAGTTTTCAACAAAGCTTAGAGGTTAACCATTCAGGTGCTATCTTTACGGTTTTGTAAATAAGATACATTTTGGCTAAAGACAAGACTAAAGAGACACCTTTAATGCAGCAGTACAATGCTATTAAAGCAAAGTACCCCGGTGCATTATTATTGTTCAGAGTAGGCGACTTCTATGAAACATTTGGTGAAGATGCCGTAAAGACCTCCCAGATTCTGGGGATTGTATTGACAAGAAGGGGCAATGGGCCGGGTGGTCATATTGAACTGGCAGGATTTCCACATCATTCTTTAGACAATTACTTGTCGAAATTGGTTAGGGCCGGACAAAGGGTCGCGATTTGCGATCAGCTGGAAGATCCAAAAATGACCAAAACCATTGTAAAACGCGGGGTAACAGAATTGATTACTCCCGGCGTTGCTTATAGTGATAATATCCTGAGTCAGAAGTCTAACAACTACCTTGCTGCTGTTTATTTCGATAAAACAGGATTAGGGGTGTCTTTTCTGGACATTTCTACCGGAGAGTTTTATGTGGCTCAGGGCAATGAAGAATATATCGACAAGCTTTTACAAGGCTTTAAACCCACAGAAGTTATTTTTCAAAAGAGTAAAAGGAAGGAATTTCTGGAGCTTTTCGGGGATAAGTTCTATACCTTCAGTTTAGACGACTGGGCATTTACTGCTGATTATGCGAATGAGATCTTAAACAAGCATTTTGAAGTCAATTCCTTAAAGGGATTTGGCGTAGATAAATTGCCTAATGGGATCATTGCGGCAGGGGTAATCCTTCATTATCTGAATGAAACAGAGCATAAGAACCTAAAGCATGTGAGTTCTATTGCGCGTTTAGAGGAAGATAAATTCATGTGGCTGGATCGTTTCACGATTCGAAACCTGGAATTGGTGAGTTCTAATAATGAGAATGCGGTAACGCTTTTTCAGATTTTAGACCATACTTCTACGCCTATGGGCGCGCGTTTGCTGCACCGATGGATCATTATGCCGCTTAAGGAGCTGAAACCAATTCAGGAACGCCTTGGGATGGTGGATTATCTGGTGAAAGATGCGGAGCTGGTAGAGAAATTTCTAGACCATATCAAACAGATTGGTGATCTGGAACGCCTGATTTCTAAGGTAGGCTTACTAAAAGTTGGCCCTAGAGAATTGTGTCAGCTGAAAAAAGCATTGTACCATATTGAGTCGGTTAAGGACATCGCAAACGCTTCTGATAACCCATTTTTAATGGCTTTAGCAGCGCAGTTGGATCCTTGTTTATCCATCCGTGAAAAACTGGAAAAGGAATTACAACAGGATCCTCCGGCTTTACTGATCAAGGGAAATGTGATTGCCGATGGGGTGGATGAAGAGTTAGACCGATTGCGTAAGATCTCCTTTGGTGGAAAAGATTATTTAATAGAAATTCAAAAAAGAGAAGCAGCCATTACCGGCATTCCTTCTCTTAAAGTGGCCTTTAATAACGTATTTGGTTATTATCTGGAGGTTACGCATACACATAAAGATAAGGTTCCTACCGAATGGATCAGGAAACAGACCCTGGTAAGTGCTGAGCGCTATATTACACCAGAGTTGAAAGAATATGAGGAGCAGATCCTGGGTGCGGAGGAGAAGATCATGCAGATCGAAATCCGCCTTTATGGAGAGTTGATGTTCCTTGTTAGTGCTTATATCAAACAAATCCAGCTGAATGCTTTCTGCATTGCACAACTGGATGTATTGCTTTGCTTTGCACAATTGGCGGTTAAAAATCACTATGTGAAACCGGCAATGAATAAGGGTAAAGGACTGGATATTAAGGGTGGCAGACATCCAGTGATTGAAAAGAGGTTGCCTGTAGGCGAAGAGTACATTACCAATGATGTGTTTCTGGATAATGTGACGCAGCAGATCATCATCATTACGGGACCCAATATGTCTGGTAAGTCGGCCATATTAAGGCAAACCGGTTTGATTGTACTGATGGCACAAATGGGTTGTTTTGTTCCTGCTAAAGCGGCAACGATTGGCCTGGTAGATAAGATATTTACCAGAGTTGGTGCTTCAGACAACCTTTCTTCCGGAGAAAGTACGTTCATGGTTGAAATGAATGAGACAGCAAGTATCCTAAATAATATTTCGGAAAACAGCCTGATCTTATTGGACGAAATTGGTAGAGGGACGAGTACTTATGACGGTATTTCCATTGCCTGGGCTATCGCAGAATTCCTGCATACTCATCCAACGGCCAAGCCTAAAACATTATTCGCGACGCATTATCATGAGTTGAATGAACTGGCGAATACCATGAGCAGGATCAAGAACTTTAACGTTTCCATTAAGGAAGTGGGTAATAAAGTGATTTTCCTACGCAAGTTGGTGCCTGGTGGTAGTGAGCATAGTTTCGGTATCCATGTGGCGAAGATGGCTGGAATGCCTCCTAAGCTGATCAACAGGGCCAATGAGATCCTGAAAAAACTGGAGATCGACCGTACCGAAGGTCAGAGCATTAAAGATAGCATTAAGAAAGTACAGAATCAGGCCTATCAGTTGCATATGTTTGCCATTGATGACCCGGTTTTGGTTAAAATAAGAGATACTTTAAATAACCTGGATGTAAATGTTTTGACACCGGTAGAAGCCTTGCTGAAACTGGATGAGATACAACGCATCATTAAACAATAAAGAATATGACCATTAATCAGACCGCTCCCAGATTTAAGTTGTTGCTCTTGTTAATGGTTTTACTCGTGTTTTCTGCCTGTAGAACAAGAAAGAATACCAATGTCAATACTACTGCCTCCAGGGCAGCGGTGGTGATGTCTCATTTGAAAAGTAAACCTTTGCACCGTTTTATCAATGACTGGACGGGAGTGAGGTACCGTTTAGGAGGTATGGATAAACGAGGCATCGATTGCTCTGGCTTCGCTTTTTTGCTACAAAAAAACATCTATGGCAATGAACTTCCAAGACGTTCCAGCGACCAGGCCAGTGTGATCCGTACCAAAAGTGTGGGGCAACTCAAAGAAGGAGATCTGATCTTCTTTTCTTTTGGTGGCAGATCGGTTGATCATGTAGGGGTATACCTGAATGATAACTTCTTTGTTCATGCTTCTACTACCCGTGGGGTGGTGGTGGATGATTTAAGTTTACCAGCCTACCAAAGGGCAATGGTTAAAGCAGGTTCCATCAGAAACTAGGATGCCTCCTCATTTGAAATTAAGTTTTTTCGGTTTGTAAGGTGCTGATGATGTGCTGCTTTAGTAATAAGCAGGAACAAAAGCAGCAAACTCCTGTTGTTCTATTACATCAATTGTAATAATATATGACAGAGAGACACACTTATCAAACCGGAATCATTGGAAATTGCGCTTTCCTAGCTCATGTAAATAAGAACACCAATATCGACTGGCTATGCTGGCCAAGATTTGACAGCAGCTTTGTTTTTGGGGCTTTATTGGATGAGGAAAAAGGGGGTGAATTTTCGATACTCCCGGCTGCTGAGTATTTATCAAAACAGTATTATCTGGAAAATACCAATATCATTTGCACGGAAATCAGCAATTCTGAAGGCTGTTACCGTGTCACGGATTTCGCACCGCGTTTCCAGCAGTTTGAGCGCTATTTTAAGCCGCTGATGCTCATCAGGAAAATAGAACCGATTACCGGAAATCCGCGGATAAAGGTAACCTGTAAGCCTGTATGTGAATATGGGGGTAAAAAACAAAAAGCAAGCAGGGGTAGTAACCATTTGAAATTTACCGGGGATACGGAAGACATGCAGCTGAGTACCAATATCTCTTTGAGTTATATTGAGGATGAGAAGTATTTCGCTTTAAATGAGACAAAATACCTGATTTTGACCTATGGGAATGAATTGGATGCAGCCATCATTAGCACTGCAGAGCGCTTTTTATTAGAGACGAAAAAATATTGGCGTACCTGGATCAAACATTCTACGATTGTCGGTTTTTATCAGTCTTATATTATCCGTTCAGCACTCACTTTAAAAATCCACCAGTACGAAGATACCGGCGCAATTATCGCAGCAAGTACCACCAGTTTGCCGGAATCTCCCGGTAGCGGAAGGAACTGGGATTACCGCTATTGCTGGATGCGGGATACGTACTATGTGATCACTTCTTTAAATCATATCGGGCATTTTGAAGAGATGGAACGTTATTTTAATTACATTACTGATCTTTCTTTTCGAGATGATGAACGTTACCAGCCTTTATTCGGTATTGCCGGAGAAAGGATCCTGACAGAACATATCGTTCCGGATTTAAAAGGTTATTTAGGCAATACGCCTATCAGAATTGGAAATCAGGCTTATGAGCATATTCAAAATGACATCTATGGACAGGTGTTGATTTCCATGTTGCCCTTGTATACAGACCGCCGCTTTATCTATTCCGAAAGGAAGGATTCTGAAATGTGGCTGGATTCTTTGCTGCAAAAGATTGAACATACCATTGATGAAAAGGATGCCGGAATATGGGAGTTCAGAAATCTTCCGAACACACATTGTTACACCAATTTGTTTCAATGGGCAGGAGCAAATGCAGCTTTGAAAATGGCGAAAACCATAGATAATGTCGGTTTTCAGGAACGCGCTCAGGTTTTAATTGATAAGGCCGCGCAGCATATTGAGGATTGTTATGATCCGATTCGTAAAGTTTATACGCATGCTGTGGGGAGTCCTTATCTGGATTCCAGTACGCTACAGCTGATTTTAATGAATTACCTCGATCCTAATTCCCAAAGGGCAAAAGATCATTTGATCGCTCTGGAAGCAGAGCTTAAAGCTGAAAACGGTTTGTTTTACAGGTATGTGCATACGGACGATTTCGGGAAGCCGAAAACGACTTTCCTTATCTGTGCTTTCTGGTATGTGGAAGCCTTGGCTTGTGTAGGAAGGCTGGATGATGCGATCAGAGAATTCGAATCTATCATTAAATATTCCAACCATTTGTTGCTGTTTAGTGAGGATGTAGATGAAGTTGACGGCGGCCAGTGGGGGAATTTTCCCCAGGCCTATAGTCATGTTGGTTTGATGAATGCCGCACACCGGATTGCGGTGAAGCTGGACAGGCCATCATTCTTATAATTTTATCAATAGAAGGGGTCTTTAAATGGACCCCTTCTGTTTTTATTGAACCAGTTCTTTTAGTAAGGTCCTTACCTCTCTAAAATCTTTCAGATAGTATCGCGCTGCGGAAATATTGCTACCCACTTTGATCGTATAAGCTTCCGGTTCTAAAGCTTTAAAAATGTCTTCATCGGTATGGTCGTCTCCAAGCGCAAGGATAAAATCAGGATTTTGTCCGTAAAGCCAGTTTTGTGCTGCTTTTCCTTTGTTAACTTCAATGTTTTTAAACTCTATGACCTTATTTCCTGGCATCATCTGCAATCCTTTGTCGGCAATGACCATACGGAGGTGATTGATGATTTCGTTTGCTCTGAGGGCTCCTAAGCCTTCTTCTACTTTTCGGTAATGCCAAACCAGGGAATAACTTTTCTCTTCCACAAACGAGCCTGGTGTGCGGTCGGTATAGGTATCTAAAACGAGTTTTATTTCCTGTTTCCATTTGTCGGTGAGCAGGGGCAAGGGCTTCCAATCGGTATGTTTGTATTTCTGCCATGCGCCATGCTCTGCGATCATGTCTATGTCCAGGTGCCCAAACCATTGTTCCAGGGTTTGATAATTCCGGCCACTGATGATGATGAGCTGATTTGCCGGATCTTTGATGAGTTCCTTTAATATTTGATAGAGTTCCTCATCAGGTGAAGCCTGGTTGATATCTGCATTAAAGCCAACCAATGTTCCGTCGTAATCGAGGAAAATATACCTGTCTTTTGCATTTTTATAATCAATAGTGATTTGATTTTTAATAGCCGCTACCGCGTGTTTGGTATGCAATGATTCTTGCATGGTTTTGACTTCTTTTAATTTATCCATAAAGTTTTTGACCCAGTGGTGGATGTTAAATTTGCTAACCATTGCCCGCATACTTTTCATTCTGCTTTGTTGTTCTTCGGCGGGCATATTAATGCCCTGGACCATAGCTTGTACCAGATCACCGATGTTATTCGGGTTTACAATCAGGGCATCATTGAGTTCTTTTGATGCGCCTGCCATTTCACTTAATATTAAAACCCCATCTTCATTTAGTCGGGAAGCTACATATTCTTTACTCACCAGATTCATTCCGTCTCGCATTGGCGTAACGAGGCAGATGTCTGCCGCACTGTAAATTGCGGAGAGGAATTCTACGGAAAATGAGCGGTAGAAATAATGTACGGGAACCCAGCTAATGGTTCTGAATTTTGCATTGATATTACCCACGAGCTGGTCTATTTGATCTTTTAGCTCTTTATATTTCGGAACGGTATCTCTCGATGGTACCACAATCATATATAAGGCTAGTTTTCCTATATATTCCGGATGGCTTTGCAGCAAAAGCTCTAAAGCCTGTAGCCTTTGTAAAATCCCTTTGCTATAATCCAGGCGGTCTATGCTGAGAATGGTCTTGACATTTTTCAGGTTGTTTTTTAGGGAAACGGTGAATTTCGCCACCTTCGGATCTCTGGTGAGGCGGTCAAATTTTTCATTGTCTATCCCCATTGGGAATGCTTCGACTACAACTTGCCTGTCTTTGTGATTGAGGATATTGTCTGAAGGATTGCTTGCCGACAAGCGTGACGCTGCACTTATAAAGTGTCTGGCATCATCGAAGGTATGGAAGCCCAAAAGGTCTGCGCCAAGCATTCCTGCGATAATTTCTTCTCTCCAGGGGATGAGTCTGAAGATCTCAAAGGAGGGAAATGGGATGTGTTGGAAGAAGCCAATGGTTACTGATGGTTGCTCTTCCCGGATTAAATTGGGCAATAGCAACAGTTGATAATCGTGTACCCAGATTTTATCGCCACTGGAAAGGTGCTGTGTGACTGCTTGCTTAAATTTTTCATTTACGGTCTGGTAAGCCTCCCAGTAGGAGCGTTCAAAATTGGCATAGGTGACCAGGTAATGAAATACCGGCCATAAAATTTCATTGGAGAATCCTTCGTAATATCCGTTAATTTCTTCGGGGCTAAGGAATACTGGAATGAGGTTTAGTTCTGCCAGTTTTTTAGTCACTTCTTCCTGCCGTTCTTTGGGTATTTCTATGCCCGGCCAGCCAATCCAGATGTTGTTCCCTTCTTTATAGATGGAGCCGAGACCCGTAGCCAGGCCGCCCTCACTTGGACTTAATTTATAGACGCCGTTTTCTTCTGTTATTTTTACCGGTAAGCGGTTGGAGATGATGATGGTTTTACTTTCTCTTATCATTATATTAAATAATAACGAATAGTATTACGCTTTGTTTTGTTTTTTTTAACTATTGAGTATTTAAACAAGGTTTTTAGCCCTAAAAAGCAGGCTGTTTGTCAGCTGTTTTTAAGGGCCTTGAGGAGGACTAAATTTTCGATAATACCACAATCATGACCAGAATTAGTAGGAACAACTTATATTTGTATTGCTAATCCAGCGAAGCCATTATGTCTATACCAAAACAAGAAGATTCCTTCTGGAAAAAATACAAGAAATTTGCAACTACTGAAATCCTGATGTACCTGATTATGATTATAGGTATTGGTTTAGGGTTGATAATCCTCAGTTAATTATAGCTTATAAACCACTCTACTCTGGTCGGCAGCATTGATGTCATTCATAAATGTGCTGAACTCCTGATATTGTGTTGCGGGGTAGTTGCCATCTTTTAAGGTCATTTTTCGGGTGTAAATCAAGTTTTTCCCTTCCAGTTTTATCGTGGCGCTATAACTGCCAAATGCACTGTTGATTTGTTTATTATTGGGCAGTGACTCCAGTTTAAAGCCTTCCGGAAGTTGATAGATCAATACATCTTCATCTGTATACCCCCTGTTCAGGTAAACGTTTAAGGTCCTGTTTTTTACTTCCGGTACAATCCTGGTTTTATTAAAAAGGTTGAGTTCCAGGTAAAAAAGGCTCTGGTTTCTTGCGGCATACTTTTGGATGTCGAATTTAAATGATGCCGTTGTATTTGGTGTTAAACTTTTATCCTGACTCATCTTGAAATCACTGAAATTGATGTTGTCGATATCATAGTTGCTTTTTAGAGCTTTCAGCTGTTCGGTAATAGGCAGTCCGAGGAGCTGATTGTAGTTGTCGTATTGCGAGCCGCTGTACACTGTTTTTAGCTGGCCAGTTATATTCCCTACAGTATCAATATTAAGTGATACATTTCTGATTAACTGGTTCATTGTGGTGGTTAACTTCGGAGTTCGGAGTATCTGACCTCCCTCTGGGGTACAGGCAAAGACTGTCCTGTCGTCTGTGAAATCACCGAGGTAGCCAAAAGGGCTATCTGAACTTGTACATTCCAGCCAAATGGTATCTGTTTTTAGGGGAACAGCCAAAATGATATGGTTGCCTTGTTCCATGCCTGCAAAATCCGGATCGATGTCTTTTTTAACATTACCGGCATTGACCACACAATACAGGGATGGAATGCCTACTGCTTTTAAGAGTGTTTGGGTATAATTGACTAATGCTTTGCAATCTCCATAGGCCATTTGCTGAACTTCGGCGGCAGGCATAGGCTGGAAGCCTCCAATACCTATTTGCACACTGATATATCTGGTCTTTTTCTGTACGTATTCGTATACTTTTTTTGCTTTTTCCTGGTCACCATCTATCCCCGCAACCAATTCTTTTATCTCTTGAATCGCGGATTCCGGCAGCTGTTGTCTGTTTTTAATCAGCTCCTCATAGACCCATTTTCCTAAATCGGCCCAATTTTCATATTGGCCTTTATGTCCGTAATAACTGAACTGTTTGGCTGCAACCTTTATTGATGTTTTGTAATCGTCTGGGTTAGGGGCGAAAGGTTCTTTTTTCATTGCCGGCGTATTGCTCATTTGCCAGGTATAGCTTTTTGTCTTTTCTGCAGTAATTATTTCGGCTTTGCCGGGATAATTGTTTTCCTTAATTCGAATTTCATCCCCGGGTTTGGTGATAAAATTATATTTGCTTTTTTCTATAGACTGATCAGGGTAGGGATTGGCATACCAATCCGGAAGGATGAGGTTTTGTTTATTTTTCAACTCATATTCATAGACTACGGTATAAGGATAAGTTCTTACCAGGGGACTATAATATTTGACGCGGTAATCGATATACAGACTGCCATTACTGACTGCGCTCTCATCATTGAAATCACTTTGTGAGAATTTATAGATCGGGTTGCCAAAGGCGTCAAGAACCTGTCCCTTTATCCGTTGAATGACGGTGCTTTTATCGTAATGTAGGGCCAATTCTGCTCTGGGATCTCCGTTTTTATTCCATACTGTGATTACTTTTTTTACACTGACTAGTACCTGGTCTATATCGCGCATTTCTACGGTAGTTTCCTCATCACGGATTACAGAATTCGCATTGATTTTCAAACTGGCTGGTATTTTGTCAACGGCATAGTTTGGTTGAGCGTAACAGATGGTATTGATCCCTAATGACAATAGGAGCAGAAAGAGCGTCTTCATTTTATTTTGTATTTTTAAGGATAATGTCTGTTTTTTGATTTTGAATAACCTGACTATAAAATTCTTTTAAAGAGAGATATTCTGAGGAGTCATAAATGGGTTTGTTAAATTGCAGCAACTGTGTAAAGGTCAATACATTCTCTGAAAGTGCAGTACTGGTAAGGTATCTGCCTCCGTTATCGGCCAAACCAATGCTCATGTTTTTCGGTTGATCTGTTATCACATAGCCTTCTGGAATATTCAGTAGAATGCTAATTCGGCGTTCTGACTTGCTGCCTAAATCTACCGGGTAGGTTCTTTCATTCAGGTTAAATGGATTCTTGCTAATATGGTCAATGAAGAATGGGCTGAAGAAAATTTTCGACATGTTATCGCCATCATAAGAATTTATAGTGATTTCGTATTTCTCTACCAGTGGAAGTTCCAGACTGTCGAGGTTTTGAATTTCATGTTGGCCAATGCTGATTTTTGGCATTCTCTCGTCCAGTTTTTCTACATAATCTGAGATGGAGCCGGCTTCTTCTATGGCCTTTCTTTTCTTTAATGCCTCGTAACCGGAAGAATAGGTGGTTAGTTCTCCTTTTATCTTTCCGTCTTTCATCAACGTTGCGTTGAAGTTGTAGCGGGTATAATCTTTTTGACCAGAGCTTACATCATACCAGTAGGATGGCTTTTTTAAGTTAATGACTCTTCCTTGTCCATTGATGCAGTGTAAGGGAAGCATTCCAAAAGGTAGGAGTGGAACAGAGGCATCTAATAAGTAACTGGTTTCGCCCAGATTTAGCTTTACCACTACATAGTTGAAATTGCTGATCACTGGAAATAAACGGTTCAGTTCTCCATTGTTTCGGGTAGACAGAATCAAGGCTTCGGCATCAAGACCAGCCGCAGTCAATGCCGAGATTAAGGCCAGATTAATATCTCCGGTGTTACCTGAATGACTTTCCAATGCTTTTTTAACGGCAGTTTCGCTGTATATACCGATGTATCCGTTCGATTTAATGTTTTTCGAGATGTACTGATAGATTGCTTTAGCTTTTGAAAGCGAGTCTGTTGTGTTTTTTAATATCTCCGGCATCAATTCTTTAAAGGCATCTTTCTTTTTCATTTGAGAACCAAAGGAACGATCGGAAGTCAGCTCATTGTCTATATTCTTCCAGCTCTTAGTGACATTGAATTTTACACCAGACATTAAAGTATAATCAGACAATTCAAAAGATACAGCGGATATAAAATTAACCGGAGCGGTCATGTAATCTTCTTCTATAAATGCCGGAATGTTTTTCATGATATAGCTCATTTTCGAGCAATCAATGGGGGTACCACTCAATCGCATACATTCTCTACTAATCTCGGCCTTTGTATCACTGAGTTTTAGTGGGCCTTTTAATACTACATTGTAATTGTACAAGGCAGGAATAAAGGCAACAAATTCACTGTGGAGTTTGGGGATGTCTGATTGAAAGTTCCAGGATTTAAAGTTAAAGATATATGGGATATTGATCTGATAACTGTATTCTATAATGCTGCCATCCTGTAGATTGGGTAACGTAAATTTTGTTTGCGAGGTATATTTACTGTTTTTCTCTTTGAATATTTTCTTCGGATCAAGGGCGCTTTCCTGGAACCTTTTCCCAGTATAATTGATGGTTACGGCTTTAATTTCGGTAATGTAATCTTCTTTACCACCCTCAGTATAAATCCGTTGTGGGATGGTAATGTTACCGTGATTATAGCCGTTTTTATTGAATATTTTGATGCGAACATGGTAGCTATAGGCGATGAACATGCGACCATCACTTTCATCGAGTTGCATTCTGGCGGTTCCAAACTCTTTTAATACAATTGCATTTGCATTGGAGTCTATCACCGTATTTTTAAGGTCAATATCTTCCAGACTAACTGCCGCAAATTGGAAGTCCTGGGCCTGAACTGAAAGGTTTATCAATAGGAGGACTGCGAAGAGTAAAACGTATTTCATAAGAGCAAGTGAATTGAAACGCGAAGTTAAGTTTCTTTAAGAGAAAAAAGAATTTTTCGCGTTAATTATAGTGTAGGTCAATAGAATATTTGTTGGTATGGAATTCATCGTGATGGTATTTAGTGCATTACTAAATAAGTTCAGGTTTAATGAATGATTTTTACGACTTTTGAAGAGCTACCAAAGCGTTAAGAATGGATCCTTTAAGATTCAAACCTTTAAAAATAGCAACATATACGAATGAAATTAAATTTAAACCGCCCTCTTGCTTTTTTTGATCTGGAAACTACAGGTGTTAATGTAGGTGCAGATCGCATTGTTGAAATTGCCATTTTAAAAGCGATGCCCGATGGTACGGAGCAAATCAAAACGATGCGCATTAACCCAGAGATGCCGATTCCTTTAGCTTCTTCCCTGATTCATGGGATTTATGATAAAGATATTGCCAATGAACCTACCTTTAAAGAGGTTGCCGCTGAACTGGCTGAGTTTATTGGAGATGCTGACCTTGCAGGTTACAATTCCAACAGATTTGACATTCCGGTATTGCTGGAGGAGTTTTTAAGAGCAGGAGTAGATTTTGATATGTCTGACAGGAAATTTGTTGACGTTCAGAATGTTTTTCACCAAATGGAACAACGCACATTACGTGCTGCATATAAGTTTTATTGCGATAAAGATATTGTTAATGCGCATTCAGCTGAAGCTGATATTACCGCTACTTACCATGTGTTACTTGCTCAGATTGAGCGTTACAAGGATACTGAGTTTGAAGATAAACAAGGTAATATCTCTAAGCCGGTAAAGAATGATGTAGATGCTTTGCATACATTCACTAATATGAACAAGCCAGTAGATTTTGCTGGTAGAATGGTATTCAATGAGCAAGGACAAGAAACCTTTAATTTTGGTAAGCATAAAGGCAAAACTGTAGAACAGGTTTTTGATACTGAGCCTAGCTATTATGCCTGGATGAGACAAGGAGATTTCCCTTTATATACCAAGAAAAAACTGGAAGAAATCTGGTCAAGATGGAATAAAAAGAAGGATCAGTTGAAACAGGAAAAACAACAGCAAACTGTTGCCAATAAGCCTAAGCCAGTTGCAAATGCTGCTACAAGCAATGTGGTGAAGCCTGCAGCTCCTCAAGAGAAAAAAACAAAACCGGCCGTTGATGTGACCAATGATATGTTGGAACAACTGAAAATGAAATTCGGTAAATAAAGAAAATCAATAATAAGAAAAAGAGGCTGCCCGGAAGTTAAAAGAACTTTAGGCAACCTCTTTTTTGTTAAAAACAACATTTATATGCTGATTAAAAGAATCTCAGTTTTTATCTTTTCTATTGGGTTATCCAGTGTGGGATTTGCTCAACAGATTTTACCGGTTGCTCCGGAAGTACAGGCGGCTTATGCTAAGGGCACGAGAGAGGTATCTGGGAAACCAGGGCCAAAATACTGGCAGAATACGGCCAATTATGATTTGAAGGTGAACTTTAACCCGCAAACCAGAGCGTTGAAAGGGGTAGTGGAAGTGGTTTATTATAACAATAGCCCGGATACACTGAAGAAAATATGGTTTAAATTGTACCCAAACCTGTATAAAAAAGGCGTGGAACGCAATACTAAATTCAATGACCGCGACTTGAATGAAGGCGTAGACATCGCTGCTATAGTGGCTGATGGCCGCGAGATTGCTAAGACTGCCATCAACATTGAAGGTACGAATATGCAGGCTACGATTGCCCCCTTAGCTCCTGGAAAACAGATCAAATTAAAAATCGACTACCAATACGACCTGAATAAAGGTTCTCATATGCGTACCGGACAAGTAGATGAAGGTTCTCATTTTGTCGCTTATTTCTTCCCTCGTATTGCGGTTTATGATGATATTGACGGTTGGAATAAATTCCCTTATAAGGGTGATGTAGAGTTTTACAATGACTTCTGCAATTTCAAAGGAGAAATTACCGTTCCAAAGAATTTTGTAGTATGGGCTACAGGAGATTTAATGAACGCGAAGCAAGTACTTCGTAAAGACATTGCTGCACGCTTAGCGAAGGCAGAGCAGGTAGATGAAGTGATTGATGTGATCAATGATCAGGATTTGGCGAACAAAGCTGTTACTGCAGATCAGGCTTTTAATACCTGGAAGTTTGATGCGAAAAATGTAACGGATTTTGTTTTTGCACTGAGTGACCATTACCTGTGGAAGTCGACCAGCCTGGTGGTAGATCCTAAAACTGGAAGAAGAACTCGTGTAGACGCTGCTTTTAATCCAATTCATAAGGATTATTATGAGGTGATAGATTTTGCCCGTCAGACGGTACATGCGATGAGCTATACTTTTCCAAAATGGCCTTTCCCATATGCACATGAAACGATTTTTGATGGCTTGGACCAAATGGAATATCCAATGATGGTGAACGACAATCCGGTCGAAAAAAGAGAGGATGCGATCACATTAACGATTCATGAAATTTTTCATACGATGTTCCCTTTTTACATGGGTATCAACGAAACTAAGTATGCCTGGATGGACGAAGGTTGGGCAACAATTGGCGAATGGCTGATTGCTCCAATGATCGATACGACTATGGTGGATGAGTATGGAGTTGCACCAACAGCATCCTCTTCGGGTACAAAGGATGACAGCCCAATTGTAACGTTAAGTACTGAGCTTAAAGGTTCAGGAACTTTCACCAATTCTTATCCGAAACCAGGATTAGGGTATTTATTTGTGAAAGATTATTTGGGAGATGAGTTGTTTTTGAAAGCATTACACCATTATATTAAATTGTGGAATGGTAAACATCCTACACCTTATGATTTCTTCAATAGTATGAATGAAGGTTCCGAGAAAAATCTGGATTGGTTCTGGAAGCGTTGGTTCTTTGAAGAAGGGGTGACAGATATGACTATTGTTGGCGCTAATAAAGTAGCAAATGGCTATGAGATTAATGTCAGGAATAAAAGTAATAAACCTTTGCCAGTAGATTTGAAATGTACCTTTGCTGACGGTTCTACAGAAAATATTCACCATAGCATTGGCATCTGGGAAAAAGGAGACACACAGGTAACTGTTAAACTGAATACAGATAAGAAGCTTGTAAAAGTAGAATTAGGAAGTACTCATGTACCAGATAAAGATAAATCTGACAATATGTTGCGCCTTTAATAGCGCTCAATTTTATCAGAATTGCCTACAAAAAAGCACCATTAAAAATGGTGCTTTTTTGTAGGCTTATATTTTAAAAGCCATTCGTATTTTGATCAGGTCTTTTTTATAAAGTCAATATTTCTGGTTAGCCCTTTAAATTTAGTGCGTTTTACTGCTGAGTTTTTAAAGATGGTTTTGAATACATCTTCTGTAATGTCCATCCAATCTTCCTTTTTCATGCTCAAAAGATTCTGATTGGGTTGGAATTGTGGTTCTGTATTTGGAACGGAAAATCTGTTCCAGGGACATACATCCTGACAAATGTCGCAACCAAACATCCAGTTTTCCATTTTATCATTAAATGATTTCGGGATTTCTTCTCTGAGTTCTATGGTCAGGTAGGAAATACATTTTTTTGCATCAATGATGAAAGGGGATAGGATGGCATCAGTAGGGCAGGCATCGATGCATTTGGTACAGGTACCACAATGGTCGGTTTGAAAAGGCTGGTCGTATTCCAGTTCCAGGTCTACAATCAGCTCCGCCAGGAAAAAGAAAGAGCCACTTTTTTTATTGATCAGGTTACTGTTTTTTCCGATCCATCCAATACCAGCACGTTTTGCCCATGCCCGATCTAAAACGGGAGCAGAATCTACGAAGGCACGGCCTGATACTTCACCGATTTGCTCGGAGATAAAGTTAAGCAATTGAAAAAGCTTGTCTTTGATTACCAAATGGTAATCCATACCATAGGCATACTTTGATATTTTTGGTGCCTCCGGGTCCTGCTGTTGCGTTTCCGGGTAGTAGTTTAAGGTAAGGGAGATCACAGATTTAGCGTCATCTACAAGTAGCCTTGGGTCCAGCCTTTTGTCGAAATGATTTTCCATATAATTCATTTCTCCATGGTGTTGGTTTTCCAGCCATTGCTCTAGTCGGGGCGCTTCTTCTTCCAGGAAAGTAGCTTTGGCAATCCCACATTGCATGAAGCCCAATCGGAGGGCCTCTGCCTTAATTAACGCACTATATCTTGCCGGATTATTCAACATCTGGTACAAAGATAAGATTTAGCAAGAAAACCTTTTAAAAGATGTAGTGTTATTAAAGTACACCAAATTAGGAAATCATGGAAACTAATAAGGAACAAGGGGGACAAGAGCCACTAAAACCCCATAAACCAATAGAGACGAATTACGCAAAGCATCAGGATGATCCTGGTCCGTCGCGACAGGCTGTAGATGAATATGACAAAAATGGAGCAGCGGTTGCATTGAAATGGATCATTCCAATATTGATCATCGCTCTGCTGATTTATTGGTTATTTTTCAAATAGCACCAAAGCTTTGAAGGCTAATGGTGCTATGTATTGGGGTTTATTTTAATAAACGAACTTCATAAAGATCTTTACGACGGTCTTTCAGGATTCTTACGGTCCCAAAGTGATGGATTTCATCTAAGAGGTGAAGGTCTACATCTACCACCAGCATCATTTCTGTATTAGGTGTGGTTTCTGCTTTTACCGCATTGGTTGGGAAAGCGAAATCTGAAGGAGTGAAGACTGCGGATTGGGCAAACTGGATATCCATGTTGTTTACTTTAGGTAAATTACCTACACAACCTGCAATTGCCACATAACATTCGTTTTCTATCGCTCTGGCTTGCGCGCATCGTCTTACTCTCGTATAGCCATTCTGAGTGTCAGTAAGGAAAGGGACAAACAGGATTTGCATCCCCTGATCAGCATAAATTCTACTCAGTTCAGGGAATTCCACATCATAACAGATCAGAATTCCTACTTTACCGCAGTCGGTGTCAAAGACCTGGATCTTATCTCCGCCCACCATACCATAATATTTCTGCTCGTTAGGGGTAATGTGGATCTTTCTAAATTCATCCGTTTTACCACTACGGTGACAAAGGTAGGTGACGTTGTATAGCTTATTATCGTCCACTACCGGCATGCTTCCTGATACAATGTTTACGTTATAGGATACAGCATATTCTTGTATTCTGGCTACGATTTCTTCTGTGAATTCTGCCAGTTTACGCATGGCTTCCATTTCTGGAAGGTCGTTGTAGGGTTGTAATAATGGGGTGTTGAAGAATTCTGGAAACATGATAAAGTCCGACTGGTATCCGCTCACTGCATCTACAAAGAACTTTACCTGTTCATAAAACCCTTCAATATCCGGGAACAGACGCATTTGCCACTGCACTAATCCGATTCTAATTGTTTTTGCTGAACGAGCAGAAGCATCTACGCCTCTGTAGTAGATGTTATTCCATTCCAAAAGTGTTGCATAATCTTTAGATTCATGATCTCCAGGAAGGTAGTTTTTCAATACTTTTCTAACGTGAAAATCGTTAGACAGCTGGAAGGTAAGCGTAGGGTCGAAAATCTCTTTCGCCTTTACCTTGTCGATATATTGTCTGGGAGTAAGGGTATCTGCATATTGGTGGTAATTTGGGATTCTCCCACCGGCCACAATACTTTTCAGGTTTAAAGTTTCGCAAAGTTCTTTTCTGGCTTCATATAATCTGCGTCCTAATCTTAGTCCACGGTATTCAGGGTGTACAAATATTTCTATGCCATAGAGTACATCACCTTCTCTATCATGTGTGGAGAAAGAGTAATCTCCTGTGATGTTTTTGTAAGTATGTTTATCACCATATTCGTCGTAATCAACAATGATGGATAAGGAACAAGCCACTACTTTACCATCAACAGAAATACACAGCTGACCTTCAGGGAATAGTTTTAGCAATCTTTCGATGCTGGCCTTGCTCCATATTTGTCCGCCTAATGTATCGTAGGCCTGGCTCATGGATTCCTTTAAATCATTATAATCTGCTAAAGTGAGTTTTCTTAATTCTATGTTCATATACCTAAGTTTAGGTGAATAACACAGAAATGATGCCTAAAGCAGGTAAATGGCTAAAATAGTTGGCCTGTATGCCCCGGGAAGTTCTTTTTCAGGTGTTTATAGGCTGCTTCTGTTACCTCTCGTCCACGGGAAGTACGCATCAGGAAGCCTTCCTGAATTAAGAAGGGTTCATAAACTTCTTCGATTGTGCCTTCATCTTCACCTACTGCAGTAGCAATAGTTTTCAATCCTACCGGGCCGCCTTTAAATTTATCTATGATGGTGACCAGGATTCTATTGTCCATTTCGTCCAGTCCGTGTTCATCTACGTTTAAAGCTTTTAACGCATATCTGGAAATGGCGGTGTCAATCTGGCCATTGCCTTTGATTTGCGCAAAATCTCGTGTACGTCTGAGTAAGGCATTGGCAATACGAGGTGTTCCCCTGCTGCGGCGTGCGATCTCATAAGCACCTTCTTCGGTGATCGGTGTTTTTAGGATGTCTGAGGAGCGTAGTACGATGGTGGTTAGTAGTTTGGCATCGTAATAAGCCAGGCGGGAATTGATCCCGAACCTTGCCCTTAATGGTGCCGTTAGTAAGCCTGAACGGGTAGTTGCACCAACTAAAGTGAATGGATTGAGGCTGATTTGCACAGAGCGTGCATTTGGGCCACTTTCCAACATGATATCGATCTTAAAATCCTCCATAGCAGAGTAGAGGTATTCTTCTACCAATGGGCTTAAGCGGTGGATTTCGTCAATGAACAGGATGTCTCCTTCGTCCAGGCCAGTTAACAAACCGGCAAGGTCGCCGGGCTTGTCCAATACCGGACCTGAGGTAACTTTAATCCCTACGCCCATTTCATTGGCAATGATATAGGAGAGGGTGGTTTTGCCAAGTCCCGGAGGACCATGTAATAATACATGGTCTAAAGGTTCTCCGCGTAACTTTGCAGCCTCTACAAATATCTTTAAGTTCTCCATGATCTTTTCCTGACCTGTAAAGTCTTCAAATGCCTGTGGACGCAATACTTTTTCAATATCGCGTTCAATAGGGGTTAAGCTTTCAGCGTTCGGGTCCAGATTCTCATTCATGGCGTAAAGTTAGTATAAAAGGCTTGAAATTGATATTATTTGCTAAACTTATTAGCTACGACTGCGTCTTTTATGCCGTTTGCATAGTTGTAAAAGCCTTCTCCGGATTTAACTCCTTTGTTTCCGGCAGTTACCATATTAACCAGTAGCGGACATGGTGCATACTTTGGATTTCCAAAACCGTCATGAAGGACGTTTAATATCGCCAGACAAACATCAAGGCCAATAAAATCGGCCAGCTGAAGTGGGCCCATAGGATGTGCCATTCCCAGTTTCATTACGGTATCAATTTCTGCTACACCGGCCACGCTTTCGTAAAGGGTGTAGATCGCTTCATTGATCATCGGCATCAAAATACGGTTTGCTACAAATCCAGGGTAATCGTTTACTTCTACCGGAGTTTTAGCCAGCTTTGTAGAAAGCTCCATCACGATCGTAGTGGTTTCATTGCTGGTTGCATATCCTCTGATCACTTCTACCAGTTTCATCACCGGAACAGGGTTCATGAAGTGCATTCCGATTACTTTATCGCCACGGCTGGTTACTGAAGCTATTTTGGTGATAGAAATAGAAGAGGTATTGCTGGCAAGGATAGCTGCTGGTTTTGCAAAACTATCCAGGTCTTTAAAGATTTTGAGTTTTAAGTCCAGATTTTCTGTAGCAGCTTCTACGATTAAGTCGGCATCGGCTACGCCAGCCTTCATATCAGTGAAATTGCTGATGTTTTTAAGTGTGCTTGCTTTGTCTGCTTCCGTAATGGTGCCTTTCGTTACCTGACGGTCCAGGTTCTTGGCAATAGTTGCGATGGCGCGATCCAAAGCCTCTGTGTTTACATCAATTAAGTTTACCTGATAACCAAATTGCGCAAAAGTATGCGCGATTCCATTGCCCATTGTTCCTGAGCCAATCACTGCGATGTTCTTCATTTATGTTTCTTTAAGGTAATAAGTTATGGCGCTAATCTATTGATAATCCAGGAACCTTCCACTAAGTGGTAGTTTAAACGGTCGTGCAGGCGACTAGGGCGGCCTTGCCAGAACTCAATATGCGTTGGACTTAGTAAATATCCACCCCAATGAATTGGGCGGGGGATTTCCTGACCTTTGTATTCTTCCGTTAGTTGCTTTACTTTTTCTTCCAGCACTTCTCTATTTGGGATCACACTACTTTGGGGAGAAGCTGTTGCACCTATTTGGCTACCTATAGGGCGGGAATGAAAATAAGCTGTAGAATCTTCAGGAGCGATTTTGCTCACGTTGCCGTCTATGCGTACTTGTCTTTCGAGTTCCGGCCAGAAGAATACCAGAGATGCCTGTGGGTTTTCTGCCAGGTCTTTTCCTTTATCACTATTGTAATTGGTAAAGAATACAAATCCATCTTCATCGAAGCCTTTTAACAGGAGGATGCGTGCTGAGGGTTTTCCACTGGCACTGGCTGTAGCCAATGTCATTACATTTGGTTCAAATAATTTTGCGTCTACCGCTTCGGTAAACCACTTTCTGAATTGCAGGATGGGATTGCTTTCCACATCAGTTTCGGCCAGTTCTGCTGAGCGATATTCCTGTCTTAGGTCTTGTAGATTTTGTTTATTCAGCTCCATGCACAAAAATAGGTTTTAGTTTATTTAATATAATCGTTAAATTTCCGAAATGTTAAGTCGATTAGCGCCATCAGCAGGTAAATTATTAATTTCAGAACCATTTTTAATGGATCCTAATTTTAAACGTTCTGTAGTTTTCCTAACGGAACATCAGGAGGAGGGGACAGTTGGGTTTATTTTAAACCATAAAAGCTCGTTGTTATTGAGTGATTTGGTGCCCGATTTTACAGGTGGGGATTTTCCGGTATTTCTGGGAGGACCAGTAGCTGTAGATACGATTCATTTTATTCACCGTTGTTCGAGTTTACTAACGGATGGTGAAGAGATTGCCAAAGGGATTTATTGGGGTGGTAATTTCGAAACGTTGAAGATTCTAGTGAATAACGGGCATATTAAACCAGAGGATATTAAGTTTTTTATTGGATACTCTGGCTGGACGGGAGAACAGTTGGAGGAAGAAATGAAAGAGAATACCTGGATTGTCTCCGATAAGTTTGACGCTGACCTGGTATTCTCTCACAATGAGGAGGAATTATGGAAGGAAGTGATCATTAACCTTGGACCAAAATATGCCCATGTGAGTAATTTCCCTCAGAATCCTAATCTTAATTAATTGAGATCGGATGTGTCAGATCCGATCCTATGATTTTCAATTAGTAATTTTCAAGATCGATTGCGCTTTCTTCAATCTTTTTCTTTAAATCATCTTTGTACTGTTGCATTTTGGCAGATAGGTCTGCATTTGCAGTCGCTAAGATTTGTACGGCTAATAAACCGGCGTTCTTTGCTGCATTTAAAGCTACTGTTGCTACAGGGATGCCATTTGGCATTTGTAGGATAGATAGGATTGAATCCCATCCGTCAATAGAGTTAGATGATTTTACTGGTACGCCGATTACAGGTAGGGTAGTGATTGAAGCCACCATTCCAGGTAAATGTGCTGCACCACCTGCACCAGCGATGATTACTTTTAATCCTCTTGATGCCGCGCCTTTAGCGTATTCGTACATTTTTTCTGGGGTACGGTGAGCTGACACTACGGTCATTTCAAATTGGATACCGAATTCTTTCATGATATCGGCTGCGTCTTTCATGATATGAAGGTCAGACTTGCTGCCCATAATAATACCTACTTGTATGCTCATTAGGAAATAACTTTTAATGTTTCTTTGATGTAATTGGCTTTTTCAATTGCTTTCTCGCGGTTTTGATCTACAATAGTAATGTGTCCCATTTTGCGGAAAGGCTTGGTGTATTTTTTACCGTAAAGGTGTACGTAAACGCCTTCAATGGCCATTACTTTTTCTAATCCTTTATATTTGGCTACGCCATTGTGGTTTTTCTCTCCCAAAAGGTTGATCATTACCGCATTGTTTGTAGCGCGGGTATCTCCCAGAGGAAGATTGAAAATCGCACGTAAATGTTGGTTGAACTGAGATACGTAGTTTCCTTCAATAGTTTGGTGTCCGCTGTTGTGTGGGCGTGGTGCCAATTCATTAACCAGAATTTCTCCTGATCGGGTAATGAACATTTCTACCGCCAATAAACCAGTGATGTTTAAAGAGGTTGCAATGTTTTTTGCAATGACTTCTGCTCTTTCCTGAATAGATTGAGGGTATGTAGAAGGAGAGATCAAGAATTCTACCAGGTTTGCTTCTGCATTGAATTCCATTTCCACCATTGGGAAGGTCTTCATATCGCCGTTGGGATTTCTAGAAACGATGACTGCAATTTCTTTCTCGAAATCAACGAGTTCTTCGATTAAACAAGGCGCATCGAATGCATTATCAATGTCTGCAATGCTGTTTATTTTCATTACCCCTTTACCATCATAACCATCTTTACGTTGTTTAAGGATGTAAGGAAATGGAATATGACTATTTCGCATATCTTCCTTGGTATTCACCAATTGGAAAGGCGCAGTAGGGATATTGTTTTCTTTAAAGAATTGTTTTTGAACACCTTTGTCCTGAATTAGTCGGATCACCCGCGATTGTGGGTATACTAGTTTTCCTTCTTTTTCCAGTTGTTCCAGTGCTTCAATATTTACCTTTTCTATTTCAATAGTAATGATGTCTGCTTTCTTGCCGAAGTTATAAACGGTGTCGAAGTCTGTGATAGAACCACATTCAAAGTAGTTTGCTAGGTGTTTACATGGAGCGTCTGTATCCGGATCTAAAATTAAAGTGGTTAAATTATAATTGATGGCTTCCTGTATCAACATCCTGCCCAATTGACCGCCACCTAATATGCCTAATTTTAAATCACTTATTTGTTTTGCCATATCGATATGAAAAAGTTATGCTTATTTTGCACAAAAATAACAATATAAACGGATTGATGGAGGCAGATGCTATAATTATTGGTGCTGGTGCATGCGGTTTAATGTGTGCAGTGCAAGCGGGCTATTTAGGGAAACGAGTAATATTGTTGGAGAAAAGCGATAAACCAGGTGCTAAGATTTTGATCTCTGGAGGAGGTAGGTGCAACTATACCAATCTGTTTGCCAGTGATGAACAATTTATTTCTAACAACAAACACTTCCTGAAATCTGCTTTTACGCAGTGGACAGTGGAAGATACGATCAGCTTTTTTGAAACTTACGGCATCACTGGAAAAGAAAAAACTTTGGGGCAGCTATTTCCTGATGGTAAGAATGCGAAGGATATTGTGGGAGTTTTTACGGAGATCTGTAATGATTTTGGTCAGCAGATTATTTGTGATGCGCAGGTTACCGATATTGAACAAATGCCCGATGGTTTTTCGGTAAGCTTTGATAAGGGCAATAAATCGAAAACTTTGAAGGCGCCGAAATTGGTGATTGCAACTGGTGGTCTGCCGATTCCAAAAATGGGCGCTACAGATTTTGCACTGCGTTTTGCCAGAAAACATGGTTTGAATATTATAGAAACTGCTCCTGCATTGGTGCCACTTACGATCACCGGAAAAGATGAAGACTGGTATGCGGCTTTGTCGGGGAATTCAGTATTCTGCGAAGTGAGTAATGATAAGATCTCTTTTGAGGAGAACATTTTGTTTACGCATTGGGGATTAAGTGGTCCTGCAATTTTACAGATTTCTTCGTATTGGCGAAGAGGGGAGTCGATCAATATTGATTTGTTGCCTAGACAATCGGTTGTAGATCTGATAGAAGAAGAACGCCGAAATAATGGGAAATTGCTGCTTTCTACCTTGCTCAATCGCTATTATCCGAAGAAATTTACAGATGCGCTAGGGAAGTTCCTTCCTTTAGAAAAGCAAGTTGCAGCCCTGACTAAAACGGAATTGGAAACGATTCAGCAGACGATTCATTTTTTTAAGGTGAAACCTGCCGGAGATAAGGGGTATGATAAGGCGGAGGTGATGAGGGGCGGTATTGATACTAATGAGTTGTCGTCGAAAACATTGGAATGTAAAAGCATTCCAGGATTGTATTTTGGAGGGGAATGTGTAGATGTAACCGGCTGGCTTGGTGGATATAATTTCCAATGGGCCTGGGCTAATGGTTATGTGATTGCACAGAATATTTAAGCTTTCCTGAATAGGCGCCTGGCTTTTGACCAATTGGTCGTAAATAATACAAATAGTAATTCCAGAATAACTTCCATTTTAGGCGATTTAGAATACTAATATATTGATAAAAAGTTGTATATCAGAATGATGATGGGCAGCTTTTTGTTTTAAAATTTCATTCCCATCAGTTCTCTTAACTTAAATACGTTGCCGATGGCCGTTGCTGCGCCGTAATCTAATATCGCGCGGTATTTATTGTGGTATTTCTTATAAACGTAAACATCCCTTCTCCAGGCTCTATAATTGGAGCTGTTCACCTGATCGATGATGGTAGAGATGTTTTGACCATGGGCTTGGGTGGTGTGCCAGATCCCACTAGGGATATAAAGTACTTCTCCAGCTTTTAAAGTAATTGTGGTAGGTGTAGCCTCTCTGAACCTTGGGTACTTTTCGTAATCCGGGTTAGAAATATCTATCGGAGATCTGGATTCCAACAATCCACCCTTTCCAGGATACATTAATTCTTCCTGATCTCTTGGGAAAATGATGACATCTTTTTCACCATAAAGCTGGATCAACCAGGCATGAACATCATAAGCGTCTTTATGTACCGAATAGCAATTACCTGCACCGCCAATATGTAGGTCCATTCCGTTTCCCAATTTGTTTTTCAGGATGCTGTGGTTTAGCCAATTTGGCTTTACCATATTCATATCCATAGGATCCATGTATTCCAGAATTTCCGGTAGCTGAGTCAGAATGTTGAATTTTACTGGGTAAGGGGCAGGATTTTCTTTTGTACTGTTGGCAGTTAGATCTAATAATTCTGACACCGTATATTGCTTGTTGGAGAACCATGTGGTTCTTTCTCCAAAATTTTCCCGGAAAAAGTCAGGTGTAAAGATTAGGTTGGATTTCCAGGCCTTGGTTGCATTTTCAAGGATGACCGGAATACCCGGATTTTGATATTTCTCTATGAATTCCTTATAAGAGAGGTCTTTTCTTTTATCAATTGTTGTCATGCTTTCTCTATGATAAGCTATTGTGAACGTTTGTTCTAAATGCCAGGTTTAAAAGGTAATAGAACAATAGTTTTAATCCCTATATGAAGTTAAGTATTTTTCTGAGTTAAATTGCTGAAAAATAAAAATACAGGTAGGGTGGCTTTTTGAAACAAATTTCTATATTTGCGGCCCGTTAAAGGATGAAAATGCCCGGATGGCGGAATTGGTAGACGCGCTGGTCTCAAACACCTGTGGGAAACCGTGCCGGTTCGACTCCGGCTCCGGGTACAGAAATCTTTCCCATATGGGAAAGATTATTAAAAAATATATTTATTGGAGCCTTTAGATGATATCTAAAGGCTTTTTTAGTTTTTGATATTTATAAGATTGACAATTACCTTCACCATCATCTCTTTCTCATCCGATTTGCTTTCAGCTATCATTAGCGTTAGCGCAACCAATGCATTGTCTGCAATACGTTTCGATCCATCTGGTTTATAAAGAATGTTATTCTTGTCGAGAAACCAAACAAATAGGTAAGCAGCAATCCGTTTATTGCCATCAGAAAAGGAATGGTTTTTTACCACAAAGTATAAAAGACTAGCAGCTTTTTCCTCTACGCTCGGATATAAATCAATACCATCAAATGTTTGATATATTGTAGCAATGGAACTTTTGAAAGATTGATCTTTTTCGTTTCCAAATAACGAACTCCCACCGAATTTCTCTTTGAGATCATGAATGGCTTGTTTCGCTTCGTCATAATTTATAGCAAATAATTCTTGGGCAGTTGTTCCTTCAATTGTTAATAGCTGATGATCATATTTGTCAAGGATATCAAGTGCGTATGCATAATCGGTTACTACTCTTAGTAGCCCGGTAGCTTCGTCTGTATTTAATGACTTATTTTCAAGTACATTACTTAAAAGATTTACTGTATTCTTTAAAGAGGTTAATTGGTCATTTTGTTCTTGTAATCGTGATTCATTTAAAGAATAACCTTTTACCAGATATTTTTTTAGAATTTGATTTGCCCAGATGCGGAATTGAATCCCTCTATTTGATTTCACTCTATATCCTACAGAAATAATCATATCTAGATTGTAATAATCAATATTTCTTTCGATTTTCCTATTCCCTTCAGTTTGAACTGTCGCAAAATTTGCGACAGTTGAAAGTCCGTTCAATTCTTCTTTTAGAGCATTATTGATATGCTTGCCTATCGTTTTCACATCACGATCAAATAATTCAGCCATCTGTTGACGGTTAATCCAAACATTTTCATCATCTAATTTAACATCCAGTTGGGTATTTCCGTCTGGTGTTTGATACATTAGTATTTCTCCTTTATGCATTTAATGACTGTTTTATTATTCAATTTTAAATTGTCTGCTATTTTGCTGTGTTTAGCTTTATATACGAACCTATGTATAATGGGCCATTAAAACACAGGTTTAAGGTTAAAAATAATTTTGCGGCTAGATTCTTAAAGTTAGCTCAATCTTCATGCGCACGAGTCTGCTTTTCAAGCCAAAACCATAATTGTATTAATAACCAATTTTTTGGTTCAAAATTAGTCCAGTGCAGGTTCATTTTATAAAATGCTTTCTTTTTAAATCCTCAATTATAGGATCAACAAGCCTTAAAAAACGATCTAAATGTTCAAAGTAATCCGGGGATACGGTACAGAAATCTTTCCCATATGGGAAAGATTATTTAAAAATATATTATTGGAGCCTTTAGATAATATCTAAAGGCTTTTTTGCTTTCCAGCAATTCTGATCCCGCTCATTGAATTAAAAAAATCTAAATTTACTGTAAAGTACCTGTTTTAGGGGTTGTAAATAAGAGTATTAACTAAGTAGTCTGGTCTGTTTTTTGTGCTGAGTGGATGAAAGGAGTGGGATCATATTGGTATGATGGATGGTTATATAGCTTCATTTCTCATGTTAATTCCTTTCTTTCGGATCATCCCCATGAACGATTTCCATTCTTTATCACGAACCAATCCACATGGGAATACTTTATATTGAAATGAGTTAGTAATTACTCTTAAGCAGTTAGGCCATTTCGGATAAGTTTCTACCGCCATTTCCTGGATGTCAGAAAGTCGATATTTTTTTCCAGCAAACGGGACGAAATAGTTTTTGATGACCAGATAATTATCTGACACCTCGATGTAAAAGCAAAAGTAAGAGTTGATGGCGTACCAGAACAGGCACACCATACTTACCGGCAGAATTGCCTTACTGGTTACCCCATCTTTCATGGTAAGTACAAGTATAAATAGAATGAATCCCCATAAACTTATTCCCCTGAAAGACAATAAGGGTGTGCCTTTATATGTAGTAAATAATTCACCGGTCAGTTCATGTGACATGACGCTTTTTTCATTTATAAAAACTGGCGGATGTCGATGTTCGTAATAGCTTTTTACATGCTGTTGTATCAAATATCCATTAGCGTAATGTTCATAAAAGATCTTAATTGGGTGTTTGTCTTTTAAGTGAACAACCATTGTTTCCATTTGAAAGCCTAAAGCAAACTGGAAGGAATCCTTGCCAGTGTATTTTACGCTTTCTATCTCAGACCAGTCGAACTGCTGTCTCACTAAAGGCGAATGAAGGGTAACTCCGTTATAGTTTATTCGGATAACTGGCAATTGTTTGACATAGATATAAAGCAGATAAATTCCGTAGGCTATACAAGCGATTCCGAAAAGAATCCCCCAGGTTCTTGAACCTCCTGGTTTTGGCTGAAAAACAAACATGAACAGATACCCCATTCCGAAGAAAAATAAGCTACCGAAGGCCATCATAACATAGACTTTCCAAAAGTGAAATTTAGATTTAAAATCCATAAGTAAAACAAGGGTAATAAGAATATTGACTAAAGTATAAAATTCATGGAATTTTAACCCTATTCCACGTAAATCAGATTGGGAGTGGTTCGAAATCCTGATGTAAGTTCACCTATAAGTTGATACTAAATTACTTATTCTCAGTCTTTGTTATTAAGAGTTGACATTTCAGTTTACAGTCTCGTTGCTTAAATCAAAACTATAAATTACCTTATTTCCGCTTTTTTAGTTCTTAATATTAATACTATTCCGTTGCATAAAGTTTGTTGTAAATACAGCATTTTTATCGTCCATACATTTCATATAGTGTATTTAAGTTCAGCCCATTATTATCATGTTGTTGCCAAAAGTCGTTAATGGTATAAATAATTTCGATGGTTTCTTTTTCAGGTCCAAATTGATAATCTGTGAGAAAGCAGACTTTCTTAATTGGCGATTTGTCAAGTGCTATCTTTAATAGCTTATCAATATCAGGTTTGTATTGATCTAAAAATTTAAATCTGAATTGCTGATTTGCTTCATTATTGAAAATTGGATTACCGATCTTGTTGACTGGTATAGTAATAAGTTCACCTGGATAATCAACACCCCAATCAATTAATTCACCAGCGAAAAATCCACCACTCTTGTCGTATTTAAACTCAGGATTGCCGATATGAACAATTATTCCGTTTTGCTGTTGAAGTAAGTCATAAAAAAGTCCCCGATGACTTTTAAGCTTATTTTCTTCAATGATTGCAATGCTAAAGCTTTTTTGGTTTAGCCGAAGTGCTGTTGAGTTAATTGAAACTATTTCTATTGTCGGCATTGTTGTCTGTAAAGGCTGTTTATAACAATTTAGGGCTTGAAGAAGGTGACGCGGCTTCTCATTCATCAATATCTTCGAACGTTAATTTATTGTTTTTCTTTTCAATTTTTATTTTTCTCCAAGTCGGTGCATATCCTTCTCCCTGCGGTTCGAAAAGTTCTCTAACATACTCCTCTTCTGTTTCATAATTTTTTATTCTTTTTGGACCGGTATAATAGTCGGTTCTATTGTCTAAATAGCTTTCAACTTGTTTTTCATTATTAAAATTTAAGGAGTTTTTTATTTCATTTATAATTCTTTTTTTATCCCTAGCTGTGATCGTCAAAGTAAACGTGTGGTAATAGTCACCAATCGCAGACATCGATTTATTTTCCTCAATTTTAAAGCTATCGTGTAGTTGAATGCCCTGTTCCGTCAATAGTTTCTCTGCGTCAGTTTTTGAAAACAGCTGGTCTTCGAACATTGATAGGGTAGTCAGGATAACGATCAATAGTGTCAAAATGATCGAAATATATTTTCCAACCTTTGAATAGCCCATTTTCTTTGGAATCCAGTATGCAAGAAAAATAAAGCCTATTGCTAGAAACGTTAATGTCAATACAACTATTATCATTTTGGTTTATGTATGAGGCTAATCTACGAACTTTATTGAATTCAAAATTGGATTGTCAGCTTGAGACTATATCAGGTCATCATTTAAACCAATAGGAATGATTAAGTCGCTGTTGAAATAGTTCGAATACGATAATTTTTAGTCGCTAAAACCAAAACTATAAATTGCTTTACTTCCAATTTTTTGGTTCAAAGGTAGTCCGGTTAAGGTTGTTATTTAGTGAATCTGCGCATTAAACTTAAAAAACGATCTAAATGTTTAAAGTAATCCGGAGTAACGGTACATACCGGACTGATGTCCGAAGAATGAAAGGGTTGCTCTTAAAAAAGCAACCCTTTTTTATATAAATAACAGTCTCTACGTTACAGGCGCCAGATAGACAGGAGCAATCAATGTTTTATTTTTTCAAAAAAGAGATTTTTAATCCTATCAGAATTTATATAAAACCCTGTAATGTGTTTTTGTTTGTCGCGAGCAAACCGAATACCACCCAAATTCCTGGCACTACTTAAGAACATGTCCTTTTGTGTAGGACTGAGAATAATTAGGGGTTGATTTTTATTGCTTGTAAATAAACCTTTTTCATTTTGAGACAATGTATATGTTGTATTTAATGCATTGTTATGGAAGTTGCCTGTAAACTCAGTCAAAGTAGTAACAGCGTATTTTACGGGGTCGTATGCTTCGTATGTATACTCATCGCTTTCAGCAGAAGTGTAAGCCATTTTCATAATGCCATCTTCTTTGCGAAATTTCACTATGATCACATCATCGCCATCTACCACCATTTGAAAAGTATTTTCCGATACTGGTACTAGTAGGCTCTCGTCATTACCGTCTAAAGTTTGGTACCGTAAGGTATCATTTTTTACATAAAGTTTACGAGCTGTCGCATTTTCATTGTCCAAATAATGACCACTGTAGGTATCTAATTGTTGGGGTGTTAATTTTATGGTTTTAAGCTGATCAAAGTCAATATTTGCGGGTAAAGGGAATACATCCCCAAGCAGTTCAATAGCCATATTCATGGCAAGCCTACCATTGTATCTATTGTTGTTGCCAAGAACGAATGAAGTGACATTTTGATTTGGAAATATGAAAATATTACTGGCATAACCACCCTCTAAACCATAAGTCCAAAGTTTTGGAACACCTCGTTCTGCATGCTGATATTGTTGTCCGTATAGCAATTTTCCTGCAGTAGGGTTATAAGTTGTACTGCCATCATTTAAAGTAACAGGCAGATTCAGTTTTTCAATTAATTTTTTACTGCCTATTTTGGGGTTCTTAAAATTGATATACCAACGACTTAGATCTGCAGCCGAAGTGTAAAGGTTAGTGGTTCCTGTAATGGAATAGTTGATAGGATTATTCTTTAACCCATTTTTTTCAACTTGATAGGAGGCAGCCACATTAGTTATGATCAGTTGGTTGTCGTCATAAAACAAGGTATTGGTCATACCTAAGGGTTGAAAAATATGTTGCTGAGAAAAGGCTGCCAAGGTTTGTCCGGTTAGTTGTTTTATCACTTCAGTCAGTAGGATAAGTCCCGATGCAGTCTGGGAAAATCTTGTACCCGGTATATAATCCAGTTTCTTCTGCTGAAAGATTAGGTCCAACGCATCTTGCTGCGTAAAAACATCTTTGCTTCTCCATCCTGCAATTTCTTTTAGTGCTAAAAAGTCAGATAATCCACTTGATTGGCTTAATAAATGGTTAATGGTTATTGGATATCCATAATCAGGTAATTGTGGGATATATTTATGAACATCATCAGATAGAGACAGTTTTCCTTGTTCTTCAAGCATTAAAATGGCAAAGGCTGTAAATTGTTTTGACATCGTACCTATTTGAAATTTGGTATCTACGGTGATAGGCGATTGATGATTTACATCCGCAGTTCCAAATCCTTTTAAGTAGACAATCTCACCATTCTTTAATAGCCCTGCCGCCACACCCGGTTTATGTTGGGCATTGTCCCATTCCGAAAATACTTGATCTAAGTTCTTAGTTGTTCCTTTGGGTATGTGAGGTGTATTAGCTTCAATAAGTGCTATAATTTCATGAGTCATTTTTGATGCAGAACTAGGGTCTTGTCCGGTTACAAATCTGCCATCAACAATAGTGAAACCGTCCCAACCATTATCAGAATACACAAAATGGCCACCATTGCTTTTTATGGCCTGGTCAATTACAAAAGGAAATGTTTTGTAGTATGCTGCTTCCTTGTTTTCAAACTTGTTTGGAAACCCGGTTATTTTTTTGTCCTTGTACAGCGATTTTCCGGCATCATCTCTTAGGTAGGCTAATCCTGCCGTACCATGACAAATTGCGGCAACGACTCCGTTCTTATTATAAATTTTCCTGGTAAGTTTTTGAATAGTTTGATCTTCTGCTACACCAAACATGGCTGCTCCGCCACCAGTATAGAGAATCGCACTATAATCGTCTGTATTGATATCTAATGGCTTTGAAGTATGCTCCAATTTGTCCATGAAAAATGCATCGTAGAGATATTTTTTCTGAATACTATCCGATGAATTGATATAACCAATTGGAATTGGGCCACCCTTTGGACTGATGAAGTCAACGGTATACCCTGCTTTTGCAAATAGATGATAAGGAATAACAATCTCCTCAAAGTGGTTCGCGGCAGTAATTTTACTTGTGCCGTAAAACTCCTGGTTGGAGGTTACAAACAAGATTTTTTTTTGCGCATAAGCAGGTGCAAGTAATGAGCTGAATAAAATACCAATCATAATCACCTGATACAATTTGGATGTCGATCTATACATAAGTTTTTTTGTGTAAATGTATAGGGACACTTATGCCTCTAAGGTTTTCGTTTGTAAAATGGGAGTATGATATTATAGATTCGAACTCATTTTGAGTGAGTTTTTTGATATTCAGCGGGAGTTAAGCCAGTTGTTTTTTTAAATGCAGTAAAGAAGGTTGATTTTGAATTAAAACCACTATCATAACCTACACTTTCTATGGTGTAGTTCTTTTCGGTTTCTAATAGTTTTTTTGCTTTTTCAACTCTATATTCTTTAATAAGATTGGAGAAAGATTTACCTAGTATTTCATTTACATATTGAGATAGCAGATGCTTGGTTACTTTCAGTTCTTTTGCGGCCTCTTCAAGCGTGAAATTTGGATTAATAAATAGTTCTTTTTCAAGAATGATAGATAGCTTTTGACCAATGAGATCCAATGTGTTTGGTTCGATTTCTTTGTTCTTATATTTCTCTTTTTCTTGAAAAAAAGCGGTCTCCTTACTGTTTCTAAAAATCAGAAGCAAGACAATTATGTACAGGATAAATGTAAATGATAGAGCTCCAGCTATATAAGAGGTGTAAGCTGAGGTCGTATACGCCAACCATATCAAGGTAACGCCCATATAGATGTTTAAGATCCATATATCTATTCTGAGCAAACTTTCTTTGTCTTTAAATTTTTGAATAACCGGACGGATGTATTTTATAGACAGAACAATGTAAACGAACCATTGGGCATAGATAGCTTTTACGATCCACCTGCTCCAAACGGTAGGATGGTCGACATAGGGATAGAAAAACCCTATCATGGTGATTACTGCCAAATAAGGGAGTATATGTTTGGCCCAAATAGGTTTTCTATCTTCTGAGTATGTTTTAAGGTATAAAAAAAGAAATGGACCAATCAGTAGGCATGCAGAAAGCCCAATCTGAATAAAAATATTGGATAAGTGCGGATTGAAATAGAAAAACACTGATTTAATGATTCGGATGCTTAAGGCGAGTAGTAGTAAGGATAAAAAATAGTTTGTAAAAATTTTCTTTTTAGCATGTATAGCGAAGTACACTGAAAGTAAGAAACCATTAAAAGCTCCTAAGGCACTAAAAAAAAAAAGTAACTGGTTTGATTCTGCCATTATTTTATTAAATCCTTTATTTATGATCTCTGCACCTAAAATAAAGGATTAGTTTTGTTCTTTCTGTTTTTTTGTGTTTTAATTTAGCCTGTAGATAACAGGTTTCAGACAAAGAAATTGCTGAAGCAGGCTGTCATGAACCCTAAAAAACGTTCCAGGCATTCAGAGTATTCCCAATCATAGGTGCCGGTAATCCTTCTCATTTCTGTTACGCTCTTCCTCCCTGGAAAAATGGGCTGTAAGTTTAACCTGACCTTATTTTTACAACTGAAAAACTTATGGTTTCTACTTACTTATGCGGAATTTATATTATTATTGTTACATAAAAAGGTAGGGGATTTATGAGTCAGTTATTAGTTATGAGTGATGACGAACTTCTGGAAGCATTTAAGTCAGGAGATCAGCAGGCTTATAGGCAAATATATGACCGTTATTGGCAGTTATTGTACCGTCATTCCTGTAATATGTTGAGAAATAATGAGGAAGCAAAGGATGTGGTACAGGAAGTATTTACCACGCTTTGGATGAAGAAAGATGAAATAAATCCACCTGTTGCCGCTTTTTTGTATACCGCCAGTAGGAACAGGATCCTTAACCTATTGAAGCATCTGAAAATTGAAGAGAAGTATGCAGAAGAGCGTAAAGCTGTTCTGGAAAATCCAGGAATGACCTTACCAGATCAACAGGTGATTGAACGCGATTTTGAGCGGTTGATCGAAGCAGGTATTCAAAGTCTGCCACCAAAAATGCGAAGGATATTTGAGCTGAGTAGGAAAGAATTTAAAACGCACCAGGAAATTTCCGAGGAGCTTAATATTTCTTCTTTGACGGTTAAACGGCAGGTTAGTAATGCATTGACTATACTGAAGAATAAGCTTCATATCTTTTTTACATTTTTTTAATTTCTATCTACATCCTGAGCCATGCTGAGTTGTTATACACATGAACAACCTCAGAAAGCTGTTGTATGATGGACAAATTAGACAAGAAACAAGAAGAACTGCTTAAAAAATACCAGGAAGGCAATTGTAGTCCCGATGAGGTAGCTGCCGTTCATTACTTGTTTAATCTGGCATTAGTCTCAGCGGAAGAGCTCCCGGCTTCCCCAAGCGATCAAGAGGTAAGAGAAGAGATCTGGAACAGGCTGCCTTTCAACAGAAAAAATTATAAACTGCATGTATTCAAAAGAATTTCTGCAGCTGCGGCAGTAATTATGGTTATGGCTGCGGGTTATTTTTGGTACGGCAGTAAATCGAAGGTGGCAACAAGTCAACACCTTTTTGCTGACATTGCTCCAGGGAAAAATACGGCAACACTTACATTGGCGAATGGCAAAAAAATTATACTCACAAATGATGTCAAAGGGGAATTGGCAACGGAATCTGGTGTAACCATCACGAAAACTGCTGATGGACAATTGATTTATGAAATAAAAGGTCAGGAAAACGGAGATCCGAAAGCTGTAAATCAGCTTTCTACAGCGAATGGCCAATCCTATCAGTTGCGTTTACCCGATGGAACTATGGTTTGGCTGAACGCCGCTTCTTCCATTACTTATCCTGTATCTTTTTCTCATTCGGACTTGCGTGAAGTTGAGCTAACAGGAGAGGCTTATTTTGAAGTTGTTAAAGATAAAAAACGTCCTTTCCTTGTGAGTACCAATCATCAGCGGATCCGTGTTTTAGGTACGGAGTTTAATGTAAACGCCTACAGAGATGAGCCGGAGCAAAAGACAACCTTACTAGAAGGAAGTATAAAATTAAGCCTGGAAGAGGGAGTAACAGCTCGTGTATTGAAACCTGGTGAACAGGCCGTTTCAGTTGGAACAGAACTTCAGGTGTCGACAGTAGATGTGGAACAGGCGGTGGATTGGAAAAACGGAGATTTTATATTCCAATCGGAACCTTTAACATCCTTGATGCGTCGTGTTTCCAGGTGGTATAATGTACAGGTAGTTTATGCCAACGGAGTAGATAAAGAAGGAACATTTACTGGAAAGGTATCCAGAAGTAAAAATATATCTGTATTGCTGAAAGCATTACAGTCTGCCGGACTAAAGTTTGAAGTCATTGGCAATAAGATTATTGTAAAAAATCAATCAACATAAACTTAACCAACCAACCAAATGAAGAAACTATCCAAAAAAGATCCTTAAGCCCTGAAGAAATAAGTTAAAGGATGGCCGAAAGTGTACCACCACTTCCGGCCGGTGTTTTAGCTTATCTACGCCCCGGAAAACCGGGTAATTCACAACAATTATTAATGAACTGATGTAGGTTGCCCTGAAACTTTTGAGGTACAGGCAACAAACTGATTAAACACGATGTAAATATATGATATTTTACACCAAAAGCCTATGTAGGCCAGGGACTGCTATTGCCAAAATTTCACTGCTGATGAACCCTGTTTTTAGCAGGCTTAGTGAGGTGAATAAAAATAAATGGATCATGCGAATTAAATTGATGGTCATATTGTTAACTACTGCTATCCTACAGGTAAGTGCGAGTACTTATGGTCAAAGTGTAACGCTAAAACACGAAAGGGTGAAGTTAGCTACGGTATTGAATGACATTAGAAAACAAAGCGGTGTTGACTTTGTATTTAGCGACAAAATCATTGCCCTATCTAAGCCGGTAAGTATCAATGTAAAAAATGTAAGCCTTGAGGCTGCATTAGAGGAATGTTTTAAAAACCAGCCTATCACTTTTACTATTGAACAAAAAATGGTGACTATAGGAAGGAAGCCAATTTCACTTCTTGGGATGGATCAATTGATCATAGCCAGATTAAGTGGTGTAGTAAAGGATACTGAAGGAAATCCTTTGCCAGGCGCATCTATTGCCATCAAAGGGACTACGAAACATGTCATCACTGATGCTGTTGGTAAATTTGTCATTGATGGGGCACAAAAGGGCGACATTATTGTGATCAGCTATGTGGGCTTCGTTTCTCAAGAGATAGTTTGGAATGGCGAAGCACAACTGAATGTGAAATTGGCCAGTATGGAACAAGGTCTTGATGACGTGATCGTAGTGGCTTACGGTACTGCAAAAAAATCAACTTTCACAGGCTCTGTTGCCGTAATTAGTGGCGAGAAATTGTCAAAGGTTCCAGGTTCTAGTTTTACGGAATCTTTGCAGGGAATGGGAAGCGGTGTAAATGTAGTCAATAACGAAGGTAATCCTGGAGGGAATACCCGTATTCAGATCCGCGGAATCAGCTCTATGAGCGGGGCATCCAAACCATTATATGTACTGGACGGCATGCCTTACGACGGAGAATTGAATTCCATTTCACCAAGTGATATCGAGTCGATCTCTGTATTAAAAGATGCAGCGGCTTCTTCACTTTACGGTTCACGTGCCTCTGATGGGGTAGTGATGATCACCACAAAGAAAGGGAAATCAGACATTCCTAAAATTAATTTCCGCTCTGCCTGGGGAACCTCAGACAATGCGATTGGAAATCCGGTGAAGGCCGATCCAGCGCAGCAATTGCTGTATACCTGGGAAGGAATGTACAACGATCAGTTTTACAAATACGGAATGACAAAAGCTGATGCCGGAAACTGGGCATCTAACAATGTGTTGGGTAAAATCTTAAAAGCAGTGACCAATTCTGCGGGTCAATCGAGCTATGTATCTCCTTTTAAACACATCAATGAAAATTATGTGCTGCATGATGGCAATGGAAATCCTTACCTGAATCCTAATCTGCAGATGGTATGGGATCCATCAGATTATGATGTGAACGGAGCGGTATATTCTCGTAAACTGCGTCAGGATTATGGTCTTGATGTGAGTGGAGCGAGTAGCAATGGGAAGACAAATTACCTGATTTCAGGCTCGTACCTTGATGATAAAGGTTATGCGAGTAACCAGTATTTCAAACGCTACACATTTAGAACAAATGTGACTACACAGGCTACAGACTGGTTACAGTTGGGTGGAAGTATCGCTTATAGCGGTTCAAAACAAAATACTTCGGGTTCGATGCGTGCGCAGATTTTTACGACTACGATGTCTTCGCCATGGTTGAGGAATATTGACAATACCGATTGGGTATATTCTGAGAAAACCGGTAAAAGAATGTTTGATTACGGATCTTATGTCAATAACTTCTTTGGTATTCATCCAATGAACAATGGCGGTGATTACTGGGACAATCCAAATGATGAAGATTTCAATAACAATCAGGCTAGCCTGGTTTCTACCCGCTTTTTTGCAAATGTTAAACTTCCTTTTGATCTGAATTTTAAATCCAGTTTAGGGATTGACAATAGCAGTACCAAGTATTTTTTATATGGTTCGGCTGTTCATGGCTCCGGACAGGTGGCTCCTTACGGGCTTTCCGTATTAACCTCTGGTGGTAATGCAACCAGAAGCAATGCGGACAACACTTCCTTAACCTGGAACAATATATTGACCTGGAATAAAAAGATGGGCGACCATAATTTCAGCGCTTTGGCTGGACAGGAATTGTACAATTACAATTATTTGTATAACACTGCTTATGGAGAAGGCATCATGCAAATTGGTCAATATGAGCTGACTTCTACGACTAAAGGCTGGACCAATGGTTCCAGTAGAGATCGTTATGGGTTATTCTCATTCCTTGGTAAGGTAGATTACAATTTCCAGGACAAATATTACCTGTCGTCCTCTATTAGAAGTGACGGTTCATCCCGTTTTCATCCTGACAACCGCTGGGGTTATTTCTACTCGGTAGGTGCTTCATGGAGAATGTCTAATGAAAACTTTATCAAGGACACGGAATGGATCAATAATTTATCGCTTCGCGCCAGTTATGGTACCAATGGAAATGATAAATTGACCACCAGAAATGGCGATGGCAGTCCGGGTGGAGGTTTACTATATGCTTACCAAGGCGTGTATGAGGATGATCCGATGTACGGAAACGCTGGATTACGTCCTTCCGCGATGGCTACTCCAGAGCTGAGGTGGGAGAGCAACAAGCTGCTGAATGTAGCTCTTGATTTCAATATCTTTAAAACGATTACCGGTTCAGTAGAATATTATACCCGTAATTCATCTGGATTGCTATATCAAAAACCATTGCCACTGTCTGCACAAGTAGGTTCTATCGTCGGAAAAAACACCAATCTAGGTAATATCCGCAATAGTGGTTTTGAGGTAAGTCTGGGTGCTGAGTTGATCCGCAGCAAAGATTTCGGCTGGAGAATTGATGCCAATATCTCTACCCTGAAAAATGAAGTGACCTACCTTCCTGGTGGTGCATTTACTTTCGCCAACCGTGCCGCAACTTATAAACTGGAAGAAGGACATTCTGTTTACGATTTCTTTATGGTGAAAAATGCAGGTGTGAATCCTGATAATGGGAATATGCGTTACCTGGTTAAGGATGGTGCTGGAGGTTGGAAAACTACCGAGAACTATGCTGAAGTAACCACAGCTGATTATCAATATGGCGGATCGGCATTGCCTAAAGCTTATGGATCATTTACCAATAGCTTTGACTATGCTGGATTTGACCTGTCTATCATGTTCTACTACTCTCTGGGTGGTAAGATGTTTGATTATGGTTATATAGAACGTACCGCATTGCGTGGTGGAGTTGGTGTGATTCCTGACCTGGTAGCTGACAGGTGGAAAAATCCTGGCGATCAGGCGATGTTCCCAAAATGGTCTAACGACAATTATGCGGATACCCGCAGAGCTTCAGATTTTTATGTATTTAACAATAGCTATTTACGTCTTAGAAACTTAACGCTAGGCTTTACTTTGCCTAAAGAACTCAGCAAAAAACTGGGGATGACTTCTGCCCGTATTTACCTGACTGGAAATAATCTGCTGACTTTCGGATCGGCCAAAAACCGTTATTCAGATCCTGAAACAGGAGTATTGGGGAATAATTACAACGGTAATGCGGATACGGATAATGGTGTTCAGGGTTCCAGAAGAATCTATATGGGCGGTATCCAGGTTTCATTTTAATAACAAATAGATACGACAACGATGAAAACAATATATAAAATAGTCTTATTGCTGGCAGTACCCGTTTTAATGACAAGCTTCGCCGGCTGTAAAAAATTCCTGGAGACAAAATCATCAACCGCTACTTCTGATGGGGAAGTGCTTAAAAATGTGACCCAGTTAAATATGGTGCTGACCTCGGCCTACAAAAAGCTGTATTTTAACAATAATGGTGCAGATAGGGCTTATTCAGGCTTGGCAGGCTTACAGATGTATGTAGATCTGGGTGGCGCTGATATCCTGAGTCACACCAATATGGGTGGTAATCAGGTGGTTTCTTATACTTATGAGCCTACCAGGACGCAGATTACCGGAAATTCGGATGCGATCTGGTCAATGATGTACAAAACCATCAATGAGGTAAATGCGATTATCACTGCGTTGCCAACTGCAGATGGCGGTCCGGAATTGAAGCAGCAGATTATGGGACAGGCAAAAGCCATCCGCGGCATCTGTTACTTCCACCTGATCCAAAACTATCAGCAAACTTATATGCTGGCTAAAAATAAACCAGGAGTGATCCTAAGGTTATCTTCTACTGATCCGGAAAATATGCCGCGTTCTTCTGTGGAAGCCTGCTATCAGCAGATTTTAACCGATCTTAAAGAGGCAAAAGGGCTACTGGCCAACTATGAGCGTCCGAACAAATGGACGATTGATAAAAATGTAATCTCCGGACAATTGGCCAGAGTATACCTGGTGATGAACGATTGGCCAAATGCGCTTGCCGAAGCGACTACTGCTTACAATGCTTATAGCCAATTGATGACCCGTGATCAATATAGAAGTGGTTTTGATAAAGTGATCACCAACGGTTATCCGGAGATCATGTGGGCCATGAAATATACCGATACAGACAATATAGGAGGAAGTACCCAGTTTAACTTCTGGTACAACCAGGATGAAAGCTATGGCGAAGGGTTTACAGATGGCCCTATATATGCCTTTCTGAGTTTCTTTGCGGATGGAAAGTATGAGCAGTTGTTTGAAAAGACAGAGGACAGGTACCAATTCTGGAAGCGTACCAAAAATGCTTCTCAGGAATGGTCAACAAAATGGGCGTATAACAAGTACAAACATTATGGTGATGCGAATGGTGCGGTACAGGGAAATACCCGTCCGGAAGTTTCGCTGATGAGAGGTTCGGAAATGTTATTGATCATGGCAGAAGCTGCGGCCAATTCTGGGGGTAACGGTTTGACCTATCTGAACCGTTTGCAAGTGGCCAGGGGAGTTACTGCGCTGACTACTGCAGCTGCCGGTCCAACTTTACTGGAAGCTATTTATGTAGAAAGACGTAAGGAATTGCTTTGTGAAGGGGTAACTGGTTTCTACGACCTTTTACGTCTGCAAAAACCATTGATCCGTTACCAGGAAACTGCAACCTATAAAGAAGGACATTATACCTGGGGCGTGAACCAATTGAACGGTTATGTGGCTTCTTCGGCCAATCCTCAAGGCACATTGCTGTCTAATGATTACCGTTTTATTTCTCAGATCCCACAATTGGAAATGACCAATAATGAAGCACTTAAACCTACTGATCAGAATCCTTTTTCAGGACAATAGTTATTGGTTTAATAGTATAAAAAAAGCTGCCTGGTTTGTGATCAGGCAGCTTTTTTTATGGGTTAGCTTATGTTTTGTATTTATTCATCACCGGTTAACCTCAATTATAAACCGGTGTTTATCACAGCTCAATCAGTATTAATCACAGTTCGGAATGGTAAAAGTATAGGTTTCCGCAACTCCTGTAGGGAAGCTATAGATCATACCTTTACCAGTTTCAAACCAGAATTTACCACGAAGTTTTTCTCTGGTACCGATTTCATTCATAGAAAGACTATCGAAAATACGACCGTTTATCATCACGTATTTAATTTTCTCAGAGTTTCTAATATCGTTCAATGGGTTGGCATCCATGATCACTAAATCGGCTAGTTTTCCTGGTTCCAGGGAGCCGATTTCTTTCTCCATACCAAGGTAAGCTGCACCATTTAAAGTACCGCTACGAATGGCTTGTATTGGTGACATTCCACCTTGTACGAGCATCCATAGTTCCCAATGCGCACCAAGGCCCTGGATCTGCCCATGCGCACCCAGGTTTACTTTAGTACCCGCATCAGCGATTTGTTTGGTGGCTTTGGCCACTTCAATATGACCGTAATCACCGTATTCTGAAGTGGTTCTTCTTCTGGCACGTGCATCAATAATCGCGCGTGGGGTAAAAGCCATTAGACGCTCATTTTCCCAGACATTGGTTCTGTCATACCAGTAGTTTTCGCCCCACTGACTGCCATAACTAACGATCAGGGTAGGTGTGTAGCCAACCTTAGTATTGCCCCAGAAAGAAGTTACATCCTTATAAACAGGTGCAACAGGAATACTGTGTTCAATTCCGGTATGTCCATCTGCAACCATGTTCATGTTTGTGAAAAAGGTAGATCCACCTTCAGGAACCACTTCCATCTTCAACTGTCTTGCCGCTTCCAGGATCTGCTGACGCTGATCTCTTCTTGGCTGATTGTAGGATTTTACTGAAAATGCACCTACTGCTTTTAACCTTTTTAAGTGAGATAAGGCATCGTCAAGGCTATTAATAACTACTTTGAAATCGCCATCAGCACCATAAAGGATAGAGCCAGTAGAATATAAACGAGGGCCTACCATTCTGCCTGCTTTCAACATTTCTGCCTGGCTAAATACCATTTCTGTATTGCTGGAAGGATCATGCGCTGAGGTGACACCAAAAGCAAGATTAGCCATATATGACCAGTCCTGTTGAGGCGAAATACCATCGGGGCTTGTTCTTAGGTGGGCATGAACGTCAACTATCCCAGGCATGATGGTTTTGCCAGTTACATCAATTACTTTGGCATCCGCTGGAATGGTCATTTCTGCCGATTTCCCTATAGAAATAATTTTATTGTTTTCTACCAGAATCGTTCCTTCTTCAATCACTTCATCGCCTTTCATTGTAATGATTCTGGCACCTGTTAAAGCAAGCAAGCCGTTAGGACGATCGCTTTTCAGTTTTAATCCGATAGGAAGACCTATGGTATCCGGTTTTTGGGTAATCTGTACACCAGCATCGTTGAAGCTGAATGCTGATTTAATTTCTTTACTAAAGTATTGATCGCCGAGTGTCCAGAATAACTTTTGACTATCATTGCTCCAATGGATATAGGTTCCGCCATCTTTTGTGATTTTGGTCAGGGGAATCGCTTTATTGCTAGCAGAAAGTTCCAATGCTGATCCAACAGTGATCATTGGGGTAATGTAGACATTGAATAGCTCGGTGAAGGCCATCCATTTGCCATCTGGACTAGGTGTAAATTGGTTGACGTAAGTTGAGGTGTAATGGGTTCTTTCATTTGCACCATTCAGATCGATACTTTTAAAAGCTTTTTTGCCAGCTTCATATCCCTGGAAATAGATACGGCTATCATCTGTGTTGAATTGTGGTTTGATGCCGTTGTCGGAAATCAAGGTTTTTGGTCCGCCATTCGCCGACATGATGAAAATTCCTGTTCCTCTGCCATAAGCATATCCCAATACATCATTTCCAATTCCTTTTCTGAAAATGATTTTATCACCTTTATTAGAGAAAGATGGGGAGTAATAGAATCCTTTTTCATCCGTCAGGGTGATCGTTTTTCCTGATTTTAGATCTGTTCTTTTAATTGCACCTTTCAGTTCATCATTCCATGTGGTATATACAACGTATTTACCATCGGCACTGATTTTAGGTTCAAACTCAAAATCAATCCCATTGGTTACGCGTTCTGGTGTTCCATCTGGTAGGTCTTTTTTGTATAAAAAGCCTGCGGCATTGAAAACGACCATTTTTCCATCAGCAGAGGTGGTTAATTGTCTGATCATCTTTACATCAAATTCATTGCTGTAAACGGGATGAGGGAAATGCAGGGCATCCTGTACGGTTTGCTTGCTGGTTACCTGGAAGGGAATGTCGTTGCTGATTAAAGTTGCCAGCTCGATCCTTTTGATTTTTCCTTTAGAATAAAAGACAATATTTTTATTATCCGGAGTCCAGGCGAAGTTTGGATAAACACCAAATATAGCCCAGGTTTCCTGTTGGTCATGAGAAAGGTCTTCATAAACCGGCCATTCTTCGGCTGTGCGTAGGTTTTGTACGTATAATACGGACTTTAAGCGGACACGTTTTACATAAGCCATCATTTTTCCATCAGGAGAAATCTGTGGTCGGGCAGCACCACCTTGTTGAGCAACAAGATTGCTGAATTTTCCAGTCACCATATCCAACTGACGGATGGCATAGATCATTCCGTTTGGATCTTTACTATATTCAAAGTTAGGCCCGGGAGCCATGTCTTCACTAAAGTACAGGTATCTGCCATTAGGACTGATGTTCGGTTCGCCGGCATCCTGCTGGTCATTTTTTCTTTTGGTGAGTTGTACACCTTCACCACCATAAATGCTATACATCCACATTTCTCCGGCACCTAGGGAGCGGGATCCGGTAAAATGTTTACGAGCCACCAAATATTCGCTGTTCGGTGTCCATGTTGCATTATTAAGTAGTCGGAAGGTTTCTTTGGTAACTTGTCGCTTTCCAGAACCATCGCGGTTCATGATCCAGATGTTATCGGCACCGTTTTTATCACTGGTATAGGAAATGAATTTTCCATTCGGACTGAAGCGGGGTTGGATATCCCAGGGTATACCGCCACTTAGAAGTGTAGCTGTACCACCCGTAATTGGCATACTGTAAATATCTCCCAAAAGGTCAAAAACGATATCTTTACCATCGGCACTAACATCCAGGTTCATCCAGGTTCCTTCATCGGTCTCAATATTGAAGGTTTTTGTTGGGCCCTGGTATTTTTCTATGTCCCATTTCTTTTCCTGGGAAAAGGCGGACTGAAAAACGAATACCAAAGCCAATGGTAGTAAGGTTTTTTTCATTGTGCAGGTTGGTGTAAATAAGCCTGCAATTTAATAATATCAGTTCATTTTTATAGTTTTGATGAGTAACCTTTTTATGAGCGAAGCCGAGATACTAAAAAAATACTGGGGATTTGATTCTTTCAGACCACTACAGTCAGACATTATCAGTTCCGTTTTAAATGGTCATGATACTTTGGCATTGCTGCCCACCGGAGGAGGTAAGTCCCTTTGCTTTCAGATACCTGCATTGGCAAAGGAGGGGATCTGTATTGTCATTTCTCCACTGATTGCTCTGATGAAAGATCAGGTGGAAAACCTGAAATCCAAAGGAATTGAAGCCGTTGCTATTTATGCAGGAATGGGGAAAAGAGAAATCGATATCCTGCTCGACAACTGTATTTATGGGAAGATTAAGTTCTTATATCTCTCTCCGGAAAGATTATTATCAGAAATTGTGCGGATCAGGATTTCTTACATGAATGTAAACCTGATTGCGGTAGATGAAGCACATTGTATTTCTCAATGGGGCTACGATTTCCGGCCGCCATATCAACAGATTGCAGAGATCCGGGAGATCCATCCTAAAGTGCCGATTCTGGCTTTAACGGCAACGGCAACTCAATTTGTGAGGGGCGATATTGTCGATAAATTGAAGTTTAAGGATGGGAAAGTCTTTGTGCAGAGCTTTGAGCGTAAAAATCTGAGCTATGTAGTCATGGATAAAGAAGATAAGTATAGAAAACTACTTGATGTTGTAAAAAACGTGAAGGGTAGCGGTTTGGTATACGTGCGCAACAGGCGGGAAACAGTGGAAGTTGCTTCTTTTTTAGCAAGAAATCAGGTAGCCGCGGATTTTTACCATGCAGGAATTGAGAAGATAGATCGTTTCCGTAAACAGGACGATTGGAAAAAGAATAAAATCAGGGTGATGGTTGCCACCAATGCTTTTGGGATGGGGATCGATAAACCTGATGTTCGTTTTGTGGTACACCTGGATTTGCCTGAAAGTTTGGAAGCCTATTATCAGGAAGCTGGGCGGGCCGGGCGGGATGAACAAAAAGCATATGCGGTACTCCTTGCGAATAAATCAGATCGGGCGGCGTTAAAAGCTAAATATGCAGATCATTTTCCAAGCGTAGAGGATGTTAAAAAAGTATACCATTACCTTGGGAATTATTTCCAACTTGCTTTCGGAGCAGGAGAAGGATTGACTTTTAACTTTGATCTTGCTGATTTTTGTAAGCGCTTTAATGTTGGCGTGATTAAGACGATGGCAGCCCTTAAGTTCTTAGAGCATGATGGTTACCTGACGCTTTCAGAAAACATTTTTTTACCATCCAGGGTGCTGTTTACCGCTTCTCATGAAGATGTTTACCGTTTTCAAATTGAGAATGCAGGATACGATCCTTTGATTAAAGCAATCTTAAGGTCGTATGGTGGAGCATTTGATCAGTATGTGAAGATTGAAGAAAATGAACTGGCTAAAAAGGTAGGATTGTCTTTTAGTACTGCAAGAAAAATGATCAGTAACCTGGAAGAACAGGGTTTGCTGTCTTATCTGCCTCAATCTGATCAACCTCAACTTCAATATATTCGTCCACGGGTAGATTTTGTACATATGGATATCGATGTGAAATATATGCAGCTGAGAAAGAAGATTCAATTGGATCAGATCAAAGCAGTTCTTGCTTATACGGAGAAAGAGGAGTGTAGGAATATACAATTGTTAAGGTATTTTGATGAGCCAGACGCAGATAAATGTGGCGTTTGCGATGTTTGTCTGGCGGAAAAAAGAGCTGATGACCAGGATGTCCGTTTTGATCGGATCGATTTTGAGTTGGTTACTTTACTCCAAACGAAGTCGCAGTCTATTGACGATTTGGTGAGGGGTATTAAAACCGGGAATGAAAATGAACGACTGGCTAGAATTCGAGAATTGATGGATGCCGGAAAAATTAAGACTGATGGCAAAAACTATTATCTATAAAATGAGGTTGATACCTTAGTTTAAAAAATTAAATTGCAATAAAAACACTCCCTATGAAGAAATTACAACTTATCGCCTTAGCAATCCCTGTACTTTTAGCAGGATGTACCTCTAAGTGTATCGAAGATTCTGGAATTCAGGTGACTAAAGTAGTGGAGCTGAAAAGCTACGATAAAATTAATGTGAGCGGTACGATTAAGCTAATCCTGACTCAGGATAGCACTTTTAATGTGAAGATTCAGGCGGATTCTAATGTGGTGCCATTGATCAGAGCAAGGGTGAGTGGAGGAGAACTGGAACTTAAACTGGAAAACGGAAAATATTGCGGTACGGATTCTGTCGTGATTTATGCCGGCATTGCTGAGCTGAAAGAGTTGGAAACCGATGGTATGGTGCGTGTAATCGGAGATGGACCTATGTATGTCGAAGACCTTAACCTTGATTTAAAAGGAAGCTCTGATGTAAACCTTGACTTAAATGCGAGAAAGCTGACCTCAAAAATTGATGGTATTGGAAAACTAACCTTGACCGGTCAAACCGGAACTCATGTGTTAAAAACAAGTGGCAATGCCAAATTGGATGCTTTTAGTTTTGTTGCTGGTGTTTACGACATCAATATTGATGGCACCGGAAAAGCCAATATCAATGTACTGAACGACTTAAAAGTAAAGACTTCCGGAGCAAGTGAGATCTATTATAAAGGGAATCCTAAAAATGTAAGCGAGAAAAAATCGGGAGCGGCAAAACTGGAGAAAGTTAATTAGCCAGATTGTTGTTTTTTAGCTATTTTAGCGGCCTTATTTGATACATGGAACAAAAAAACGACAAGAAAGTCATCCGGTCATGGGCTTTTTTCGATTGGGCAAATTCTGCTTATAATTTAGTTATTACCTCTACAATTTTCCCTGCTTATTATACGATTATTACCACTACCACTGAGCATGGTGATCAGGTTAAGTTTTTCGGACATACTTTTACGAATACGGCCTTGTCGAACTATGCACTTTCGGCTGCATATTTAGTGATGGTGATACTGATGCCACTGCTTTCCGCTACTGCGGATTTCCGTGGAAATAAGAAAATTTTTATGAAAATCTTCACCTATATAGGCGGTTTTGCTTGTATGGGTTTGTTTTTCTTTAAACTGGAAAGCCTGGAATTGGGCATTATACTTTTTGCCATCGCAGCTATGGGTTATATCGGTGGGGTATTGTTTAACAACTCTTATCTACCGGAAATTGCGACTAAAGACCAACAAGATCGGGTAAGCGCCAAAGGTTTTGCTTACGGTTATGTAGGGAGTGTTATTTTACAGATTATATGTTTTGCATTTGTATTAAAACCGAAACTTTTTGGCATTACTGATGCCTCTTTACCTGCCAGGTTATCCTTCCTGCTGGTTGGAATCTGGTGGATCGCTTTTGCGCAAATTCCTTTCCGTAAATTGCCTGCTGGTAGCCCTAATTATACGGCGATCAATAAGAATTTAGTACATAGTGGATTTGAGGAACTGAGTAAGGTTTGGAAACAGTTAAAACAAATGAAGTTTTTAAAACGTTACCTGGTTGCTTTTTTGTTTTACTCCATGGGCGTGCAAACAGTGATGTTGGCGGCGGCGGGTTTTGGAGAGAAAACCTTACACTTAGGTACTTCTAAACTTATTGCTGTGATTTTGATTATGCAGTTGGTAGCCATTTGGGGTGCGATATTGATGTCGAAACTGGCCAGTAGAATTGGAAATGTTAATGTGTTGATTTATGTCGTGATCATATGGGTAGGTGCCTGTTTATCCGCATATTTTATCACCAACGAGTATGAATTTTATGGTTTAGCTGCAGTAGTTGGCTTGATTATGGGAGGTATACAGTCATTGTCAAGGTCTACCTACTCTAAGTTTTTACCTGAAAACACACCAGATACGGCTTCCTTTTTTAGCTTTTATGATGTGACAGAAAAATTGGCGGTAGTGATTGGTCTTTTTAGTTTTGCTTATATTGAGGAACAAACAGGTAGTATCCGGAACTCGGTACTTGCATTGGCCTCTTTTTTTGTGATAGGTTTGATATTTTTGCTGCTGTTAAAAAAGGCAGAACCAAAATTGGTTAAAGGTTAACCATGATAGATTTTAATAAGAATTAGATACACATGAAGATAGAATTGTTTGTTCCTTGCTTTGTTGATCAGTTATATCCTGAGACCGCATTTAATACGATAAAGCTACTGGAGAAAGCGGGTTGTGAGGTGTTTTATAATTCTGCGCAAACCTGTTGTGGTCAGCCGGCTTATAATGCCGGATATTGGGAACAGGCTAAAGCAACAGGAACGAAGTTTTTAAGTGATTTTTCAGGTACGGATTACATCGTAGCGCCATCTGCATCCTGCGTAGGGATGGTTAAAAATGGCTATAGCGATCTGTTTACGAATACCAATCTCCATAATAAATGCCGTAATATTCAACAGCATGTTTATGAGCTTTCTGATTTTCTGGTGAATGTATTAAAGAGAGATTATTTCGGTGCAGAGCTTGATGGAAAAGCCGTGTACCATGATTCTTGCAGTGGATTGAGAGAGTGTAAGATTAAGGAAGAGCCTCGTCAGTTATTGTCTAAAGTACATGGACTGGAAATGGTGGAGATGAAAGATACGGATATGTGCTGCGGTTTTGGCGGTACATTTTCAGTAAAGTTTGATGCGATTTCTTCGGCAATGGCCGAGCAAAAGGTAAATAATGCACTGGAACAGGGTGCAGAATATGTGATATCTACCGATTTATCCTGTCTGATGCATTTGCAGGGCTACATCGATAAAAATAACATTCCTTTAAAAACGATGCATTTAGCAGATGTTTTGGCAAATGGCTGGTTAGAATATTAATTCAGCCTGCTTTATTGTTAAGGTTTTTTCATTTTCAAGAAATGAATCTCCTTGGAAGAACCGGGTTTCTGAATGATTTGTTATATTTGTAGCAGTGGCAGTCATGAATACGGCCATTATTTATATAATGTTTTATTACACGTAGAATAAGAATTGTATAAATTATTTAAAATCAATTAATTAACTTAAATCATAGTTGTAGATGATTAACATTACACTGCCTGATGGCTCCAGCCGTCAGTATGAAAAGGGGGTAACAGCCCATCAAATCGCACTCTCTATTTCAGAGGGATTAGCACGCAACGTATTAGCTGCGGAAGTAAACGGAGAAATTTGGGATTCATCCAGAGCAATTGAAAGTGATTCGACTGTAAAGTTGTTGACCTGGAATGATGCTGCGGGTAAAGCTACTTTTTGGCATTCTTCTGCGCACATTATGGCTGAGGCATTGGAGGCATTATATCCGGGTACAAAATTCGGTATTGGTCCTGCAATTGAAACTGGATTCTACTATGATGTAGATTTCGGCGACAGGGAGTTTTCTTCGGACGACTTTAAAACAATTGAAGCCAAAATGATTGAGCTGGCCAAGCAAAAACAAGTTTTTGTAAGGGAGAGCGTTTCTAAAGCTGATGCGATCAAGTATTTTACAGAAAAAGGTGATGAGTACAAGCTAGACCTGTTAGAAGGACTGGAAGATGGAAAGATCACATTCTATAACCAGGGTGAGTTTACTGACCTTTGTCGTGGGCCACACATTCCAAATACCGGTTTTGTAAAAGCGGTAAAATTGATGAATGTTGCTGGTGCTTACTGGCGCGGTGATGAAACTAAAAAACAACTGACCCGTATTTACGGTGTAACTTTTCCTAAGGCAAGTGAGCTGACTGAATATCTTCATATGATTGAAGAGGCGAAGAAAAGAGATCACCGTAAGTTGGGTAAAGAGCTGGAATTATTTGCTTTCTCTGAGAAAGTAGGTATGGGCTTGCCATTGTGGTTGCCTAAAGGTGCTGCTTTGCGTGAGCGTTTGGTTCAGTTTTTGACAAAAGCACAGGCAAAATCAGGATATGAGCAAGTAGTAACTCCTCATATTGGCCATAAAAATTTATACATTACTTCTGGTCACTACGAGAAGTATGGTAAAGATGCTTTTCAACCAATTAAAACCCCACAAGAAGGGGAGGAGTTTTTCCTTAAACCGATGAACTGCCCTCACCATTGTGAGATTTATAAAGTAAAACCTCGTTCTTATAAAGACCTTCCTTTGCGTTTTGCAGAGTTTGGAACCGTATATCGTTACGAACAAAGTGGAGAGCTTCATGGCTTAACGAGAGTTCGTGGCTTTACTCAGGATGATGCGCATTTGTTTTGTCGCCCGGATCAGGTAAAAGAAGAGTTCAAGAAAGTAATTGACCTGGTATTATATGTATTTAAATCTCTTGGATTTAACGACTATACTGCGCAGATTTCTTTGAGAGATCCTGAGAACAAGACTAAGTACATCGGTACTGATGAGAACTGGGCTTTAGCTGAAGCTGCGATCATTGAGGCTGCTGCGGAAAAAGAATTACCTACTGTAGTAGAATACGGTGAGGCTGCATTCTATGGTCCGAAGTTAGACTTTATGGTGAAAGATGCACTGGGTAGAAAATGGCAGTTGGGAACGATCCAGGTGGATTATAACTTACCTGAGCGTTTTGAATTGGAATACACTGGTAGCGACAATATGAAGCACCGTCCTGTAATGATCCACAGGGCCCCATTTGGTTCTCTAGAGCGTTTTATCGCGGTATTGATTGAGCATTGCGCGGGTAATTTCCCATTGTGGCTTTCTCCTGAGCAATTTATTATTCTTCCGATCTCAGAAAAGTATGAAGAATATGCAAAAAAAGTTTCAGATGAGCTAAATAATTCCGATATTCGCGGTTTGATTGACTTCCGGGATGAGAAGATTGGAAGGAAAATCAGGGACGCTGAGGTTAAGAAAATCCCTTATATGTTGATCATCGGAGAGAAGGAAATGGCGGAAGGAAAGGTATCAGTAAGGAAGCACGGAGAAGGAGATTTAGGCGAAATGACTCAGCAAGAGTTTAGTGAATTATTAATTAAAGAAATAACAATTTAAATAGTATATAAATTTGGCATTAGGCAGACCAGGATTTAACAGGGGACCACGTCCTCCTTTTAAGAAAAAAGAAGCAGAACATAATATTAATCAGTTTATCAGGGCTCAGGAGGTTAGATTAGCTGGAGATAATGTTGAACCGGGGATCTATCCTTTGGCAAAAGCTTTAGCCCTTGCCGACGAATTGGAATTGGATCTAGTTGAGATTTCTCCAAATGCAGTGCCTCCGGTATGTCGGATCATTGATTACAGTAAGTTTGTTTACGAGCAAAAGAAAAAGCAGAAGGAGATTAAAGCAAACGCAAAACAGACTGTCATTAAGGAGATCCGTTTTGGTCCTAACACGAATGATCACGATTTTCAATTTAAGTTGAAGCACGCGGTTAGTTTCCTTGAAAATGGGGAAAAGGTTAGGGCTTACGTACACTTTAAAGGTAGAGCAATTGTTTACAAAGAGCAGGGAGAGATTCTTTTGCTTAAGTTTGCACAAGCGCTTGAAGATATCGGTAAAGTTGAGTTATTGCCTAAGTTAGAGGGTAAGCGTATGTTTTTAACGCTAGCTCCAAAAGTTGCTAAGAAATAAATAAATTACATATTAATAAACACAGGTTATGCCAAAAATGAAAACCAATTCCAGTGCTAAAAAGCGTTTTAAGCTTACTGGAACAGGTAAAATTGCAAGGAAGAATGCCTACAAAAGCCACATCTTAACTAAGATGTCGACTAAACGTAAGCGTAATTTGGGTCACACTTCAATGGTGTCCGCAGCTGATATGGGCAACGTTAAGCGTATGCTTGCTATCGGTAAATAATTAAATTTTTAACCAGGTACCCGGTAGTAAGTTTGCTGTAATACGCAACACCGTTTATCAAAAAACAACACACTATGCCACGTTCGGTAAACGCAGTAGCTTCGAGAAGAAGAAGGAAAAAAGTCCTTAATATGGCCAAAGGCTATTGGGGATCAAGAAGTAAGGTTTTCACAATCGCTAAAAACACGGTAGAAAAAGGTTTGCAATATGCATACCGTGACCGTAAAGTTAAGAAAAGAGAATTCCGTGGATTATGGATTCAACGTATCAACGCTGGAGCTCGTCAACATGGTATTTCTTACTCTCAATTGATCGGTAAATTAGCGACTGCAAACATCGGTTTAAACCGTAAAGTTTTAGCTGATTTAGCAATGAACCATCCAGCAGCTTTTAAAGCAGTTATTGATGCAGTAAAATAGATCTAACGATCATTTTAAATAGAAAAAGGGAGCCAAAAGCTCCCTTTTTTATTGAGTTGTATTTTTTAAAGCTGAATAAATTGACCAGCTTCGGCAATAGATTTTGAATCTAAATAGGTTAGTTTCGGTATTTTCCCAAGTAAAGGGATACCGCTGTAGTTTGCGATATAGCTTTCGGATTCTTGATTCTCCTCCCCATTGAAAATAATTCCCTCCACTTGGATTCCTTTTGATTTCAATACCTCCAGCGTTAGTAAAGTATGGTTAATGCTACCTAGGTAATTCTGTGAAACTACAATCACTTTGGCATTTAATACGGGGATCATGTCCATGATCAATTCCTTTTCATTAATTGGAACCATCAGTCCTCCTGCACCTTCAATCACCAGGTGGTTATCTGTTTTGGGTAGGACTAATGCCTGAGCATTAATTTCTATTCCATCCAATCTGGCCGATAAATGCGGCGATAAAGGCCTGCTTAGCTTGTATTGCTCTGGATGGATGATTGTTTTTGTATTGCTGATCAGGTTTTGGATCGATAAGCTATCGCTCTGGTCTAAATCTCCTGATTGAATTGGTTTCCAGTAATCTGCCTGGAGTTTTTGAGTAAGAATAGCACTGACAATCGTTTTTCCGATGCCTGTGCCAATTCCAGTAATGAAATATCTGTTATTCATGTTATTTTAATAAGACCAACGATTGAATCAGGGCGTTAATTTCTTCTTCTGTATTATAGATGTGTAAGCAGATTCTTAATCTCTCTGTTCCTATGGGAACTGTCGGACTAACAATTGCACGTATATCAAATCCTTTTTGTTGTAAGCTTTCTGCAGCATTTTTTGCGGCTGTATTGCTTTGGTACCGGATGGTTTGAATGGTACTTGTACTGGTAAGTCCTCTGTAGCCTGCTGATTTCAGCGCGTTGCTATACTGCATGATTGTTTGCTGAAGCCATGGGGTATGGTCTGCTGAAGCAAGCAATTGATAGGCGCAGTTTATGCTTACGATGCTATGGAGCGGCGCAGCAGTAGTATAAATAAAGGATCGGGCATAATTGAGTAGGTATTCTCTTAAGGGGGCATTTCCTAAAACAATTGCACCATGACAACCGAGTGCTTTTCCAAAAGTGACCACTCTCGCAAATACTTCTTTTTCCAGGCCAAGTTCCTGTACTCTTCCATTTCCGTAAAGACCGAAAACGCCCAGGGCATGTGCTTCATCTACGATTAGATTGGCATCATATTTCTTGCAGCAGGCATTAATTTCCAGGAGCGGCGCAAGATCCCCATCCATAGAATACACGCTTTCTACGAGTACATAAATATTGCCGGTAGCCAATTTGAGTTTGGCTTCGAGGGCTTCGATATTATTATGCTTAAAGGTATATCGGTTGGCGTGACTAAGGCGTGCGCCATCAATCAGACTGGCGTGTATGAGTTCATCGGATATGATGGTATCTCCACGCTGCGCTAAACTAGAAATCAGTCCAACGTTTGCATCGTAACCGGAGTTAAAGATCAATCCGCTTTCTGCTTGATGAAAATCAGCAATAAAAGCTTCGGTTTCTTCTGTATAGGAATGGTTACCACTGAGTAGTCTGGAACCACCGGAACCAATAGGAGAATGTGGAATCTGGCTGAGGGTATCTGCTATGTTTTGTTGCAGTAGGACTGATCTGGAGAATCCCAGATAGTCATTAGAGCAAAAGTCGATAGGATAAGGTATACTGGATAATTTTCTTAATGATCCTTTTTCTTTTCTATCCTGTAACTTGTGTAGTATAAACTGCCAGGTCTTATTCATTGCCCAAAAATAAAGAAAGCAGGATGAACCTGCTTTCTTTATTTTTAATTTATGCCAATGTTTTAGTTTTTTTAATGCTTTTTGAGCAGTATTTTAGTTTTTATTGAGCTGAGATATTGATTTCTGCATTTGTGCCATCATGCTGCTCAGGGTTTCAATGCTATTTTCTGGTGTAGGGTCGGGAAGTGTAGAGGAAATAAAGGCTTTGGCCTTCCATATTTCCAGGATCTCATCTGAAGGAATGGTGTAAGGCTCGTAAAGTTTATTGTCTGATATTAGCTTTAATTCTTTGTTCTCTTTAAATTTATTGCCTGCTCTTTTGTAAACCACGCCTTCATTTTTACTGATGACAATATAGGTTTCTCCCACTTTAACATCATTCCAGTTGTCCAGATATTCGGCAAGGATGATACTGCCGGATTGGATAGGCAGCATGGAATCTCCTAAGATTTCAAAAGCTCTGAATGTGCCTTGTTTTAAGAAGGGTAGTGGTAACTGAAACTTTGGTAGATCTTTGATGTATTCGGGATCAGCAAATCCATTCAGGTAACCTGCACTTGCCTTTACCGGAACCATTTCTATATTCTCTTTATCGTCTTTATCTACCGAGATACTGAGTATCCTTAGATTAGATCCCTGACTTTTTAGCTTCGGTTTCCAGTTATCATTGATGTTTTCGTTAATAAATTCGTCTATAGTGAGTTCGTAGTATTCTGCTATTTTTTTTAGTAAATCGTATTTTGGTTCTGCCCGGTCTTCTTCATAAGCACCAACGAGTGATCTCTTAATTCCCATAGCATCAGCGAATTGTTGCTGTGTGAGGCCTTTTTTCTTTCTTAGGTATTTTAGATTAGGGGAGATGTTTGACATAAAATAAAAGTTTAGTATTTATTTGTTTTTACTAAATTAGTTAGTATTATTGTACCAATAAAGTTAGTAATATTTATTTGAATACCAAATAGCTATACTAACTAAATTAGTTTGTATCATTAAAACCTACAGTCATGAAGAAATTTGTATATATCGTAACCGATAGAAACCGCAAGAGTTTACATGTTGGAATGAGTTCTGATTTGATTAAAACACTTGCTTTTTATAAACAGATGCCGAATCTGTTTTTTGATTGTGGGCAACAACTCACGAGGTTAGTATATTTCGAAGAGTTCAAGACTGAGGCCCAGGCATTGGGAAGGTTTAAAGTCATCAGTCGTTTTACAAGGATGCAAAAAGAACGGATGGTGAGGTCTTGTAATCCAAATTGGGTTGATTTAACCATTGGATTGGATTTTGAACACATTCTTAGCAGTAAGCCGCTGGTTAATCAGGTGGCATTGCCTTTTCAGACTTTGTCTTAAGATTGTAGCTTGCTATAGTTAAAAAAGGAACACCTTGTGGTTTTGGTTAAGGTGTTCCTTTTTCATGGGGCCTTACCAGCCGGGAGCGAATGTTAGTCCAAATACACCGGATTTGGCATCTTTTCGTTGCAGTGGGAAGGCGTAGTATGGTTCTAACACAAAGTAACCAAATACATTGACCCTGAGGGAAATTCCAACACTCAGTGCGGGTACACGTTCATTAGTTACCTGGGTAAGAATCGGATTGCCATCTTGATCTACAATGGGATTGCCCTGGCCATCTTTAGCAGGTTCAATCTGGTAGCTGGGTTGACTTTTGAAGACTACTTTATTACCTTGATTCCAGGCTAATCCGGCATCAAAGAATAAGTTCAGATCGGAAAATAATAGTGTCGAAGGGATTTGTGCTAATTTCTTAGGTCCGGTAAAAGGTAGGCGAATCTCGAAATTAAAGACGGCCATTTTACTTCCTGAAAGTTGGTTGATGTCAAAATCACCATTGCTGGAATTGCGGCTTTTATAGAAGGAATTTGCTTCATATCCCCTGATGAGGTAGGGGTAACCTGCATATAAAGGATACAATCTTTCTCCTTCTTTTCCTACTCTGAAATAGTTGAACGTTCTTGCAGCAAGTGTGAAAGGTTTAAGGCGTAAGTATTTTCTGATGTCTACTGCTACTGCATAAAACTCATAATCTCCAAAATACTGTTCCACACCAAGGCGATATCTAAAGCCATCAAGCGGGGCAGCAAGTCCCATCACAGAGTTATCTCCCACAATTGAAGCATTGACTTGCATGATGGTGAAGGAGTTCAAAGAGAAGCCTAATTCCTGTGCTGCTTGAGCTGTATTTGCTTTTGTTCTGTCGGAACCAATATAGCCTCCTGGATATCCATTGATATTTTCATAGTAATTGTTGAAGCGATCTACACGGTAGCTATAGCGTGATAAACTTCCGCCTAATTCAAAGCGATGAACTTTATTGAAAGGATAAGCACTAAATAATTGCACTTGTTCTTCAAAAGTACGAATGATATTGGTTCTGTCATTAATGACATCCAGTTTTCCATCCTGTCCATCAATCTGTTCCGGAACAATATCTCTATATCCAGTTACATAAGGAACGTGGGAGATTGCTGCTCCCCAGTTAATTCTACTGGCCTGATTGATATAGCCTACTAAGCCTCCGAAATCTTTAACATCACCATTGATGGAAAGGTTGGCGATGATTTGGTTTTTGCCAAGAATATCACTAAATCTGCCAGAGATACCTCCTTGTACTCCCGTTCCAAATCTACTGGTAGAGACGCCTACGCCACCACTATTGGCCAGGTAATCCAATTTAAATTTAGGTTTATAGGGCACTAGTTTCATGGAATCAGTAATGGTTTTTTCAAAACGCTCGAAGTTCGCAAGGTTGCTGTTCACGATGTCTACGCCAGTACTTTCTACCGGAGGAAGTACTGCTGCGTCAAAGTTTACTGCATTTGCATCGACAGGTTTTGCTCTGAAATTTTGACGGGGAGAGTGGTATAGGGTATAGCGCTGTGAACGATAATAGCTATATACAATGTCATCATTTTTGGAAACACTCATGGCAGGAGAGAACTCTGTGATTCCACTGATACCCGTAAAATAATCGGTCAGCTGTTGCAGTTTTTGATCTGCAATTGTGTATTCATACATATTTCTGAAACCGTCTCTATTCGAAAGGAAGTAGATTTTTTTGCTGTCTCCGGAAAATTGGGCATTTAAATTATTAGCTCCTGGAAACACGGGGATGTTAGAAAGTGTTTTGCTATCTATATCATATACCGTAAGGTTGAGTGGATGTACCGCATTGTTGCTTTTTTCTGCCATGGATACTCTATCCGAAGAGAAAACAATCTTTTTCCCGTCAGTTGCATAGTTTGGTGCATAATCGGAATAGCTATCATTGGTGATTTGGCTTACCTGTTTTGTTTTCAGGTTATAGGAGAATATATCACTTTGACCTTCCACCATGCCTGAGAACGCGATATCATCGCCATTGGCTGCCCAGGAAAGATTTCCAAATTGAGCAACAGCTCCCATAGGTTCGTGGAGGATGACTTTTCCGGAAGCCACATCAATGATCATCAATTGATTTCTTCCCTTACTAAAAATACTAAAGGCAAACTGTTTACTGTCTGGGGACCAGGTGCCTGCGGATTCTAAAAAGTTAAAGTCGTCGATATGAGAATTAGAAACCTGGCTACTCAATTTTCTAATGATTTTCCCTGTTTTTGCATCAGCGAGAAAGAGGTCAATTCCAAACAGGTCTTTTTCTGATAAAAAGGCAAGGTATTGTCCATTTGGACTAATGGCTGGAGCCACATTCATATTGCCCGCATTTTTGTTGTCTACGATTTTTGTACCTGTAATCTTGATCTGAGAACTGTCTGGCTTTAGCATCGGACGGTAATGCGCTTCGATTGCATTTTTCCATAGGCCAGAAAGCGTACGGTCATCATATCCAAAAGTATATTTTAAACCATTTTCATAGCCATATTTCGCGGTAGCTTTAAATAAGGGAACAATGGTTGTATCTCCATAAACAGAGCCAACGAAAGTCCAGAAAGCCTGGCCATAACGGTAAGGAAAGTACTTGTTGGAATTAGTCAGGTCTTTTAGGGAAGGGATATCCCTGTTGAGCATGGCATCTCTCATCCACATGGAAGTGAAGGCATCTGTTTTTCCAATAGATAAGTATTCAGCCATTCCCTCTACCATCCACAATGGGGTATTGCTGATGTTTTCAAGACCTATCGAATCCTTTTCTAATAATAGGCGGTATTGAAAGGCATGTACCAGTTCATGTCCCAATACATGACGGGTTTGGTTATTTAGTTCCATAACCGGCATGATCACCCGATTCTTAAATGCTTCGGTTACCCCGCCAGTTCCAATTCCAATTCCTCCGCTCAATGCAGTGGTGGTTTGGAAGTCCGGGTGGTTATTGTAAAGAATGATAGGGTTTCTTTTTATGAAGGTGTCTTTGAATATTTCCTGATGCATTTTATACCAGGTTTCTGCATCTTCAGCGAATTTCTTTACCATCTTTTCATTTTTGAGGTAGTAATAAATCTCAAAATGTGGAGTTTGCAATACTTTGAATTTTTCGTTTTTATAACGTACAATATTTTGTCCGAAAACCTGGGCCTGGACAGTAGTTGCGGATATCATAAGAATAATCAAAAGGGGAAACAATCGTCTAAAAAGGGTAGTGTTTAGATTCATATGCTGATTACGTTTTTGTTCTGGTTAAATTTATACAAAAATGTCTTATAAAATAGGCCGGTAATTCCGCTTATTTTATAAGACATTTTTTAAAAGCGAAATCCGCTATTCTTAAAGATGGTACCGATAAAAGGGAGTTTAGTTCCTTTTACTTAGCCGGTTTAGCTTTTTCCTGTTCTTTTTTGATGCGTTCTTTCTCTTTTTCTTCTTCACGTTCTTTCTTTCTCTGCTCTCTTTTTTCTTTTCTGGTTAATGGAGCTTCAGCAGCGGGTTGTTTTACTGGTTCAGGGATTTTTTTATCCTCAGTTTTGATGATGTCCTCTTCCTTTACTATCGGTTGTTGGTCTTCCGCTATTGGTACTTCCATACTGGTAGAATCTACAGCAAGACTATCGGTCGCAGTTGTATCTACTCTTATCCTTGGACTTGGGCAGTTAATCTCTCTGGTGATTTTTACTTTTGCTTTCGGGAAAGGACCGTAGGTATAGCCTGTACTAGGGTCATGGTATACTTTTTCCATGAATTTGGCAAAGATAGGCAATGCGGTTCTTGAACCTTCTCCGGTTGCTCCGTTGTTAAAGTGAGCAGTACGTTCATCGCAACCTACCCAAACACCAGTTACCAGATCTTTAGTTACGCCCATGTACCAGGCATCCACATAGTCAGAAGAAGTTCCTGTTTTTCCACCAATCTGGTTTCCTTTTTTCCAAAGATCCCATTCCCAAAGCGCCTGAGAAGTTCCACCCGGTTCTTCCATACCTCCACGAAGCATATATAACATCAACCATGCAATCTCTTCAGAAAGCACTCTTTTTGTTTTCGCCTTAAAGTCTTCAATTAGATTGTCGTCTTGATCGGTAATTTTCTCCACTAAAATTGGATCTGTTCTTACGCCTTCATTTAGGAAAGTGCTATAAGCCCTTACCATTTCATAAACGGACACATCATTTGGACCAAGGCTAACGGATGGTACCGCTTGTAATGGACTTTCAATGCCACATTCTTTTGCCCATTTCACTACATTGTCTGCACCCACAGCTTCAGTAACCTGTGCCGTAATAGTATTTACAGATTTACCCATTGCCCATCGTAGGGACATTTCTCTGTAACTATAATTCCAGTCTGCATTTTTTGGTTCCCAGTATTCGGTTTTCCCTTTTTCCTGATAGGCGATTTTTACAGGCTTATCTGTAAATTTATCACAAGGACTCATTCCTGCTTCTAGCGCAGCCAGGTAGGCAAAAGGCTTAAAGGTTGAACCTGCTTGTCTTTTACTTTGGTTAACGTGGTCGTATTTGAAAAACTTATGGTCAATACCACCTACCCAAACTTTAATTTTTCCACTGAAAGGATCCATGGTCATCATTCCTGCATTCATGATTTTTCCGTAATAACGGATAGAGTCCATGGTAGAGAATAGGGTGTCACGATCGCCTTTCCAGGTGAAGATTTTCATCTTTTTCTTTTTGTCGAAATAGGCTTTTATAGAATCTGGGGTATTGCTGTATTTTTTCTCCAGTAAGGCATAGATGGGCAATTTGCGCATGGCTCGATCCGGATAGTCTACTTTTTTCTTTTCTGAATCCTGCCATGGATCTTCATTACCCCAAACACTGTAGAATCTTTTCTGAATGATTTTCATTTGATCTGCAACCGCCTCTTCTGCATATTTCTGCAGTTTGGAATCAATAGTGGTGTAGATCTTTAAACCATCCTCATATAAGTCGTAGTTATTGTCATCTGCCCATTTTTCAAGGTACTTGTCTACTGCTGCACGTAGATAGGAGTCACCATCACTTCCATCATCGATACTGCCTTCTTTCAGTTTGATAGGCGTGTTTTTGTAGGCGTTTAATTCCTCTTTAGTAATGTAATTGTATTTATTCATCTGAGCCAGTACCACATTTCTGCGTTCCAGGGCTTTTTCAGGATTTCTTACCGGGTTGTAAATCGAAGTCCCTTTCAGCATTCCAACCAACAGTGCAGATTCTGGTACTTGAAGTTCATTCGCACCTTTATCAAAATAGACTCTTGAAGCGGTTTTTATACCGAAGGCATTGTTTCCAAAAGAAACGGTATTGAGGTACATCGTGATGATGTCATTTTTAGAATAATTGGCTTCCAGCTTTACTGCGGTCATCCATTCTTTTAATTTGGATACAATGGTACGGACAACCGGGATATGTTTAATGACCCCTTGTGATTTGTTGTATCGGGTTCGGTAAAGGTTTTTTGCAAGTTGTTGTGTGATGGTACTTGCGCCACGTTTGTCGCCGGTAGCTGTAGAAATCCCGCTGGATAGAAGAGAGCGGAAATCTATTCCCATATGGCTATAAAAACGAACGTCTTCTGTCGCGATTAAAGCATTCACTACACTAGGTGAAATCTCTTTAAAGCTTACTGGAGTCCGGTTTTCTTTATAATAACGGCCAATCAGTTTTCCATCAGCTGTATACAGTTCCGAGCCTACACTTTGTGTGGGTGCTTTGATGTCTTTATAAGATGGGGAGTAGCCGAATAGCCATAAAAAGTTGAGCTGTAAAGCACAAAAGAATATAATGATGCAATATAGGAATATGCTAATATAGCGAATATACTTATTGCGAATTTCTTTAAACATGTGGGTAAAGATCAAAAAAAACGTAAAACAGTTCGTGTTAAATAATGTTAAAATTGCTAACGCAAATTAACGTAAAAAAATTGCGAATGTTCTTATTTGTTGTTTAAAAGCGTTTCTGGTGTATCCGGGTTGTAAAGGAGCTTGTAAAAGTGGCAAAATATTGCCTGGAATAATGGGATACCATTTCCGAATACTGGGCGTTAAACATTATTGGGCACAAATTGTCAGTATTTTGATCAGCGCTTTACCCAGCATTAAGATAGTCCGTGACCTCTTGATTTTGGTGGTTTAAATTTGCTTTAGAATTCGGATAGTTAAGGTCGATCAATAAATCGTTATACTTTTCCAAAAGAGTGATGTATTTGTTCATCCAATAATCTATTGCACTATGGTCCTCTTCGTTTTGTCGCCCTTTGTTAGCAATGAGGGGATTGCTTTTTAAGTTTTCAGCATTTGCAAATTCCTCTGGGAATTCATTGGTGAAATCATAATCTATTGCTTGTCCAATTTTACAAATGGTTTCCAGATTGATCTGGCCATACTCAAACCAATTGTAAATGGCTGTTCTGCTCACATGCAGCCTTCTGGAAAGTTCGCTAATTCCGATCTTTTTACGTACTATACGTTCGATCACATCTCCTTTATTAGGTGTCATAGTTTGCTAATAGTTTAGAAGTAAGTAATACTATTTTGAAAATATACCTGATCAGAGGGATGTGCTGATCTTACTTATACTATGAAAAAATGATACCAATTAAACAAATTTTGTGTTTACATGCTGATTTAAGTTATTAACCTCTGTGATAATTACTTAATTCCTCAATTTTGACTATAAATGAAGTGTTCAGTACTTTCTTATATTTTTATGTAGAGCCTCTCCATAAATTAGTAATTGTGGTGACTGTGTAAGTATGGGGAATTTCCCGTGTACTATTGAGGTTTAATTTTTACAGTTTTGTAAAGTGTACTGTGTAAGTTATACAATAATATTACAACTCACAGCTCTTCAATATTTTCTTGAAATTTATTACCTAGCTTTATTCTATGAAATCGCCCATTAAAAAGGTGTTTTTTCAAAAAAGGCTAGTTGCAATTAAAATCGACTGAACAATTAGCTGAACAATTTAATAAGCGTGGAGGTGGGGGGGATGTTTCTCGGAAAATTTAGCTCAAAATCAGCTCCTGTAACTGATGTAGCGAAGCTGTAAAATGTCCCATTCAAATCAGTTTATCTTTCTACTTAAGCTAAAATTTTGAAATGTAATAGCGCATGAGCTTCATCTTCTAAGCTGCTCGGCAATATTCTTTTTTAATGTAAGCAATTTCCAAAATCATTTTTGTGATTCACTAATCAAACCTTTAATATGTTAGACTCTAGCACTAAAATTGGAATTATAGGCCTTGGGTATGTCGGGCTGCCATTGGCTGTAGAATTTGCAAAGAAATATAAGGTTATAGGGTATGATATAAATGTAACGCGTATTTCTGAATTGAATTCAGGAATTGATCATACACTTGAAATTGAATCTGAGTTGTTAAATCAGGTATTGACCAGAGATTGTACTTCGGCAAAGGGCTTGTATTGTACTGATGATACTGATAAAATAAAAAGCTGTACCGTTTTTATCGTTACCGTACCTACCCCGGTAGATAAGAATAACAGACCTAACTTAATGCCATTAATTAATGCGAGCATCACGGTAGGCGGGGTACTTAAACCTGGGGATATTGTAATTTACGAATCTACCGTTTACCCTGGTGTTACAGAGGATGAATGTGTACCCGTTTTAGCTAAAACCTCAGGTCTTGAATTTAATGTGGATTTTTTTGCCGGATATTCTCCGGAAAGGATTAATCCAGGGGATAAAAGCCATACCGTAGCAACCATTTTAAAAATTACCTCAGGTTCTACGCCTCATGTGGCAGAATTGGTAGATGAGTTGTATAAATCTATTATTGTGGCAGGTACTCATAAGGCATCCTGTATCAAAGTTGCAGAGGCTGCTAAAATTATTGAAAACGCGCAACGGGATATCAATATTGCTTTTGTAAATGAGTTGGCGATGATTTTCAATCGTTTGGGTATTAATACCAATGAGGTTTTAGACGCCGCAAGTACCAAGTGGAATTTTTTAAACTTCAGACCTGGATTGGTTGGTGGGCATTGTATTGGAGTAGATCCTTATTACCTGGCTCAGAAAGCACAAGAGGCTGGCTATCATCCAGAGATTATTTTAGCCGGACGAAGGGTAAATGACGGTATGGGCGCTTATGTAGCAGACCAACTGATCAAACAAATGATTCAGAAAAACACACATATTATAAATGCTAAGGTATTGGTGTTGGGGTTCACTTTCAAAGAGAATTGTCCTGATGTGAGGAATACTAAAGTCATCGATATCATCAACCGCTTAAAAGAATACAGTGTAGATGTGACCGTTCATGACCCTTGGGCTAATGTTGCTCATGCCGAGCATGAATACGGAATTATCTGTGAGAATGGGGAGTCTAAAACCAGAAAGTACGACGGGATATTATTGGCAGTGGCTCATCAGGAATTTAAAAGCATTGATCTTCCAAGTTTGTGCAAAAAAAACACGGTAGTGTATGATATTAAATCATTACTTCCGAATGAATCAGTCGATTTCCGATTATAAAAGGCAATGGATCTAGAAGGAAAAACAATTTATGGGGTACTTTGGTCAATAGGCCAGGAATTAAGCTCCAAGTTTATCAGCTTTTTTATCACGATTTTATTAGCCAGAATCCTATCACCGGCAGAATTTGGTTTAATAGCCATGCTCTATGTTTTTATTGCTGTTGGTAATTCTCTGTTAGATAGTGGGCTGACCTCTTCCTTGATTCGAACTCCGGAGGTGAGTCAGAAGGATTGTTCCACTGTATTTTATTTTAATCTAATGGGGAGTGTTGCAGTTTATCTGCTTTTATACTTAACAGCTCCTTTGATTGCCTCCTTTTATCATCAACCGATACTTAGCAATGTGGTCCGGGTTTATGGGCTGGCTTTAATCATCAATGCATTTTTTGGGATTCAGCAAACGCTGTTGGTGAAGGAGATGAAATTCAAAACAATGACCATGATTCAGATTCCATCTGTTTTAGGTGGTGGAATTTTAGGTGTTGTTTTAGCAAAACTAGGTTATGGCGTTTGGAGTCTGGTATGGATGAGCTTGTTTAATTCGTTGATTTCTACAGTCCTACATTGGTATTGTTCCAGCTGGCGACCTATCCTTTTATTTGATAAAACAAGCTTTAAATCTCATTTTAATTACGGTTATAAGCTCACCTTATCCGGCTTGATAGATAAGTTATACCAAAATATTTATGCAATCCTTATCGGTAGGTTTTATGCTCCTGCTCAACTGGGATTTTATTCCAGAGCAGATTCAATTAGCCAGCTTCCAATTGGGATCATTTCATCAGCCATTAATAAGGTCACATTTCCAATGTTCGTTAAAATTGCTGATGATGCGGAACAGCTTTTAAATGTTTATAAGAAAATAATGCTTCAAGTACTTTTCTGGATGGCCCCAACTTTGGTGGCCTTGGCGGTGATCGCCGAGCCTTTGTTCAGATTGGTATTAACAGAAAAATGGTTGCCGGCGGTTCCTTACTTTCAAATTCTATGCATTGCAGGGGTAATGTATCCAATACATGCGTATAACTTGAATATATTGAAGGTAAAAGGGCAGACCAATTTATTTTTAAAACTCGAAATTATTAAAAAAGTATTGTGTGTGATAGGGATTGTTTGTGTGTTTCCCTTCGGTATATATGGGCTTCTTTATTTTCAGTTATTTTTTAGTTTTTTCGCTTTTTACATCAATTCTATATATAGTGCCAGGTTTATCAATTATCCATTCCTAAAACAAGTAGAGGATATTTTACCCACCTTATTGATCTCAGGTTTTATAGGGCTCGCTGTTTTTTTTCTGGATCAATTCCTAGTGAGCATTGGTTTTGACGATTTATTTAGGATTCTGCTTTTAGGACTTAGCTATTTCATCTGTTATTTCGCAGTATGCTTTCTCTTTAAACTATCTGCAATCGTTGATTTTAAACAATTAATTCAGAAAAGACTCTCTACCACATCTCCAACATAAAGCTTTAAGAAGCTGGATTTAATTATGAAATATGGAAACAACCGATCAGCAGATTATGGTTAGTATTTGTTGCTTAACCTATAATCATGAGAAATATATTAAGCAGGCAGTTGAAGGGTTTGTGATGCAGAAAACAAATTTCTCGGTAGAGATTATTATCGGAGAGGATTGCTCTACCGATCATACCAGAGAAATCCTGAATGATTATGTTTCCAGATACCCCGATAAGATCAGAATAATTACTTCTCCAACCAATGTGGGGGCAAATAACAATGCTGTCCGCGTTTTTAAAGCAGTTAGAGGGAAATATATAGCCATATGTGACGGAGATGATTACTGGACAGATCCCTTGAAATTGCAAAAACAGGTGGATTTTTTAGAAGAAAATGAAGCATTTGTGATGTGCGGACATTATTCCAAACGGATCTCTGAAAATAATGAAATTCACTATTTGAATTTTAACCCGAAGCCACTCGTTTATTCTTTTGATGATGTCATGACCGAGAATAATACAGAGATCTCCACTTTGACTATAGTATTCAGGAATTCGGCAGAGATCAAGAAAATGTATACTGCCGACTGGTTTTTAAAATGCAATGCTCCGGATAAATTCATTAAGCTTTATACCACGTTTGTATCTGGCAAAGGTATTTATATACTGCCAGAAACGATGAGCTGTTACCGCCTACATGCTGGTGGGATCTGGAGTTCATTAAAACCCAGGGATGTTAGGCAAAAGGAGTTGAAAGATCTGTATCTGATCATAAACATTTTTAACTATTCCTGGAATCAAAAACTCAGGTTATTTGGCCTTTATTTAAAAAAGTACTTTTTGTTTGAAGTGAAGGAACGCAGTTTTCAGGAGGCATTTAGTACTATAAAAACCATCTTTTAGAATTCATACGCTTAGAAAAAATGGAAAAAAAGTTATTTTTTGTGATCAATAACCTTCAAGGGGGTGGGGCAGAAAGAGTCATTTCTATTTTGGCCAATGAGTTCAGTAAGCAAGGTTTTAATGTATTTATGGTTTGTCTCAATGAAGCTGAGCCTGCATTTAAAATTTCAGCAAAAATTACGCAGATTAACCTTTTGAAAGAGAGAGCTACTGAGCATATTTGGAATAGGATCAGGTATGCAGGATTAATATATTTCAGGTTAATCGTCTTGCTTCTTAAAGAAAAACCGGATTGTGTGGTTTCTTTTATGACAGCAGCAAATCTGTGGACAGGCTTGGCCTGTAGTTTAACCAGTGTACCTTTTGTAGTGTCTGAGCGTACCATGCCAGATCGCACCATCAATTCCTTTAACTATTTTTTTAGAAAGCTATCATTCTTGATCTACCGAAATTCTAAGGCAATTGTGGTTCCGGCGACTGGTATCGCGGATTGTATCAAAAGAAATGAATCCTATAAAGCGCTGAACAATTTTAAGATTATTAGAAACCCAATACACATATTTCCCAAACCATCTGATCAGCAAGTAAACGACAGGGCTTTTATTCTTGGCGTAGGCAGACTCAATCATATTAAAGGTTTTGATTTATTAATAGATGCCTTTAGCAAGGTAGATGCCGATCATCTTGATCTGATTATTGTTGGTGATGGAAGCGAATACGAAAAATTGCAATTGCAGATTGAAAAGTTAAATCTAGTAGGCCGCGTTAAATTATTGGGGGCTAAGGATAACTTGCAGGATTATTACCACCAGGCTGAGTTGTTTGTATTGTCATCAAGAAATGAAGGTTACCCAAATGCTTTAATAGAAGCGATGAGTTTCGGATGTGCCTGTATCGCTGTTGATTGTGAATTTGGTCCGGCAGAAATTATAGAACACGAAGTAAACGGTATTTTGGTTGAAAACTTCAATCAACAGGAACTCACAGGAGCTATCAATAAATTAATGACAGATCCTGGTCTTCGAAAAAAAATCTCTTGTAAAGCGCAATTGATTAAGAAAACGAACTCAGTAAAAAATATTTCAGCCAACTGGGGCAGTTTAATTTTTAACCCAATCTAGCACTTATTGATCCGAATCTATTCAGGAGTGCTTGCCAAATAAATTTATTATGGAGAAATGTCTAAGACGTGATGTTATAGGATGGGACACTGAAAATTGGTCAAGAGCGATCCCTTTTTGGGAAGAATCTGGGCATTTTAAGCAGCGTGATTATAAATGCCTGGAATTGGGAGCATATGGTGGAGGGATCTCCTTATGGTTGGCTTTAAATAAAAATCGAGTGGTTTGTTCTAATTTGAAACTACCAGATGAAAAGACAAAAAAAATCCATCATAAATATAATTGTCAGCCCTACATCGCCTATGAAGCAATAGATGCAACGAATATTCCATATGATGATCATTTTGATTTTATCACATTTAAGTCTATTCTTGGAGGGATTCCAGGAGATGGCAGGGAGGTCAAAATTAAGACTATTAATCAGATCCATAACTCTCTTAAGCCCGGCGGGAAATTGTTGTTTGCTGAAAACTTATCTGCCTCGATTTTTCATAAAATCTTAAGGTGCTGGTTTGGTACAAAAGATTGGAATTATTTAAAATTAGACGATCTGGATTTTGTTTTCTCCTCTTTTAGTCATGTACGTTATACCACAGTTGGTTTTTTCGGTTGCTTAGGTAGAAATGAACGCCAGCGGATTCTATTAGGAAAGCTGGATAAATATTTTGACTGGATGATTCCTCAAAAATGGAGGTATATTATAATAGGTGTTGCTACCAAATAAGCTATTTAATAATTCCCTAATTAAATCATCAATTATGAATTCTAAACGTGCTTTCGATCTGGTGTTTGCTACCATTGGAGTAATCCTGCTGTCTCCAGTTCTCCTCGGAATTAGTGTACTAATTCATATGGATTCTAAAGGCGGGGTATTTTATCGTCAAATTCGGGTTGGGAAAAATATGTTGGATTTTAACCTTTATAAATTTCGAACCATGTCTGTTCAGCTTATAGATCAAAATATACCAACATCAGAGAATCCTGATTCTAGGGTAACTAAGCTTGGGGCGGTTTTAATCAGATACAAATTGGATCAATTGCCTCAGTTATTGAATGTTTTAAGGGGGAATATGAGTTTGGTAGGTCCTCGACCTGAGCTTAGGAAATATGTAAACCTGTATAATGATGAACAATTGAAGATTTTGTCAGTTAAACCAGGTATTATAGACTGGGCTTCCCTGGAATTTTCCAATGAGCATGAGCTATTGGACAAAGGAGCAGATCCAGAGACTTATTACATAGAGAAAATCATACCAACAAGAATTCATCAAAATATGAGATACATCAACGACAATAACCTGGCTGGTGACTTTAAAGTAATATGGTTAACGATTAACAAGATTATGCTCAACTAGTTATGATTGTTGCAGAAAAGGAAGCTGTTCGTCTAGCGCCTATATCAAAAAGGAAAGTGTTTTTTGTGTTAAGTTCACTGGCATCTGGAGGTTCAGAACGTGTGTTTTGGAACCTTGCCCAGGGATTTGATAAGCATAAATATGAGGTCACAATTGTGATATTGGATGCCAGTGTCAATTGCTTTTCAATGGACCTGGATGAGGTCAAATTTATCGATCTTAAGACAAAAAAGGCCTCCAGATCATTTTTCTCTCTTTATTCGGTTTTGAAAAGAGAACAGCCTTATGCCGTTTTTTCTACTACAGACCATATCAATATTTTAGTGTCCCTTGTCGGTCGGTTTTTAAAGATTCCGGTATTGGTGGCTCGGGCATCAAATATTCCTCATGAACAACGCTTGTATGAAGGTTTTAAATATCGTTTTTATGAGCATTTCGCTGGAATCAGCTATAAGGGTTATAAATATATTGTCTGCCAATCGGAGGAAATGAAACAAAGTCTAGTCAATACCTATGGCGTTAATCCTGATCAGATCACCGTAATTGGAAATCCAGTGCTTCAAACACCAAAAGTAAAAGCACTGAGAAAACGGAGCAAAGTTTATAAACTATTGGTGGTTGCACGTTTCGCTTTAGAAAAAGGATTGGATAGGTTGATCGGTATTTTAGCAAGCTTACCTGAAAACTATCATTTGAGTCTGGTAGGGATTGGTGCTCTAAAAGACGAAATCATTCAGAAAGTAAAAGAATTGGGATTAACCTCAAGGGTTGAGTTTTTAGGGCAAATCAGCAATATCCAGGAAGTGATGTTACATCATGATCTGATGGTACTTAGCTCTTATACTGAAGGATTTCCAAATGTAGTATTGGAAGCACTTAATGTTGGACTTCCGGTAGTCACTTTTAAAGTGAGTGGAATACCAGGTCTGATTGTCAATGGATTCAATGGTTATGTTGTGGAGCAGGATGATTTTCAGGGATTTAAGGATAGCGTAATTTCTGCTTGTGAAGTAAATACCTGGAATGCACTGGAAATTAAGCAAAACGTTTATCAGAAATATGCCTTAGGGCTAATCAGTGCCAAATATGAGCAATTAATCCAATAATAATTAAAGCCTAACATTATGTGTGGAATATACGGTACAACTTTGTCTTACTCCGATGACGTCATTCGGGAAAAGATGGAAAGGATTAGTTTCCGGGGACCAGATTATACCGGAATAAAAAGGTATGAAAGTGTGCTGTTTGCACATAATAGATTAGCAATTATTGATCTGGATGCGCGTTCTAATCAGCCGTTTTCCTATCTCCATCTTCACATTGTCTTTAATGGAGAGATTTACAATTATCAAAGTATAAAAAAGGAACTGGAAGTCCGGAAATATCAATTTCAAACCAGTTCAGATACTGAAGTAATTTGTGCGGCTTATTTGGAATATGGTGTGGAGTGTCTCCAACATTTCAATGGCATGTTTGCCTTTGTAATTTATGATACTTTAAAGAATGAATTGTTTGGTGCGAGAGATCGTTTAGGAAAGAAGCCATTTTATTACAGGCACTCGGGTAAGTCTTTTGAATTTGCAAGTCAGCCATCACAAATCGACATAGAGAATGATTTGACTATTGATGAGACTGCTATAGCTTCTTATTTAGTCTGGAATTACATTCCGGAGCCCAGTTCCATCTATATGGAAGTTAAAAAACTTTCCGCTGGTCATTATTTTAAATATGATTTACAGCAGGGCGATCTTCAGCTCTATAAATATTGGGATTTAGATTACAACTGGAATAATAAATTTATAGGTAGTTATCAGGATGCTAAAGATGAATTATCAGCGCTATTGGATGATGCAGTAAGGATCAGAATGTTTGCCGATGTACCATTGGGCGTTTTTTTATCCGGAGGCATAGATTCTTCCCTGGTTTCAGCCATAGCCTCAAAACAGGTCAGTAATTTAAAGACCTTTTCTATAAAATTTAATGAGGTAGGTTTTGATGAAAGCGTGTATGCGGAGAAGGTCGCCAGGCATCTGGGTACGGAACATCATACCATACCATGTAATTATGAAGAGGGGATCAATTTGATTGAGAATGTATCAAAATATTATGATGAACCATTCGCGGATTCTAGCGCAATTCCCTCGATGTTACTTAGTAAATATACCAGAAAGCACGTCACAGTTGCCTTAAGTGGTGATGCTGGTGATGAGGCCTTTCTCGGTTATCACCGGTATAGGTGGATTGATAAAGTGCAGTGGATATTCAAATTGCCATCTCCAATGCGGAGAAATATCGCCGCATTGTTAAATCATTCCTCTAATTACCGTTATAAACTGATCGCTATGGGCATTTCTATGCCAGAAATAGAAAGCCTATATGTAAAATTACTCGGAAGCATGGAAGATTCCTGGATTTTAAATCGAAGTTTAGCCTTCGAAAGTCCCCACATGCAGCAGCTAATCCATGCTTCCAAGCCCATGTTAGAGCGTATTTCCGATTTCGACATTAAGACTTATTTGAATGGTGATATTAATACTAAAGTGGATCGGGCATCTATGGCCTTTTCTTTAGAATCACGTTCACCGTTAATGGACTATAGGGTTATTGAGTTTTCAAGAACTCTTCCAACTCATTTCAAATATCAGGTGAATAATCAGAAACGTATTTTAAAGGATTTGCTTTTTGAACATCTACCTGCAACCTATTTTGATCGACCAAAATCAGGCTTTACCATGCCCTTTAAAAATTGGTTTCGTACAGAACTGAAGGAATACGTTTTGGATAAACTATCGAAAAAAGCATTAGAAAATATCCCAGGCATTGATGTGAACCGAACATTGGTGATCATCGATGAGCATATGAGTGGTAAATGGAACCGGTATCCGGAAATATGGAAATTATTAGTGCTTTCTCAATGGCTGAATAAACAGCGTAAAAAACCGGTATTGTCTAATCTTGAGGCACTTTAATCGCATAATTCAGTAATTCTAGCTCAAAAATTCTATGAACACCAAAGTCTTATTTATGGTTTCTGGTTTGCGTAAAGGGGGGGCAGAGACGCAAATGCTGAAGATCGCCAGATTTCTAAGGTCTGAATCCTATGAGGTCAAGATCATATCATTGAAACCAATCAATGACTTTAACATCGATTTCAAAGAAGAGGGGCTAGAAGTGATTTTTTTAAAAAACTGGATGCAACATCCCTTTTCAAATATTTCAAGGCTCTTTAAAGAGCTGAGAATGTTTAATCCGGATATAGTGATTGCTTTTATGTTTATCGCGATTATTTTTGCCCGCTTTCTTAAAATGTGCTTTGGCTTTAGCCTGATTTCCTCGATACGTACTCCGGTGATTTCCAATAAATGGTATCTACCATTTAAACTGACTGCTGGTTGGGATGATATTGTGGTCTACAACTCATATAAATCAAGATCAAATTTCGAACAGAAAAAGCTGGTCAAAAAACAAGGTCTGGTGGTAAATAATGCCATATCTATTCCAGCAAGTAGCCAGATTCGGCCTGCTAAAATTATAGGTAACAAACCCTTTGTTTGGATTACCATGGCTCATTTTGTACCTGAAAAGGATTATATGACTTTATTTAAAGCAATAGCTTTATTAAAGAATTATCCCTTTAGAATAGATGTTTTGGGTAATTTATTTGACCAGAAATGGCCTTTGGAGGTCGTTGAAGCATTGGGGATTGCGCATCATGTGCGCATCCTGGGTTTAAAAACCGAAACTGCTCCTTTTCTGTCAGCGGCAGATGGATTTGTACTTTCTTCCTTTTTAGAGGGGATGCCGAATGCGGTGTTAGAGGCCATGGCCTATGAAAAACCGATCATCGCTTCTTCTGTTGATGGAATTCAGGAATTACTTGAAAGCATCCATTGTGGATTTTTATTTAAGCAGGGCGATGAAGCTGCACTCGCTGAAAAAATGATGCGCATCATGAAAATGTCTGTAGAGGAGCGTAATGCTTTAGGTCAAAATGGACGCAAACACATTGAGCAGAATTTTTCAGAAGAAAAGGTAATGCAAGACTGGTTGTCTTTAGTTAATCAGTTCTCCAAAGGTAAGGTCAGCCCTTTACCAGAATTATTGCCGCGCTAACCTTCGTGAGGCGGAAGACATCAATCAATTCACTTATAAAACTCAGGAAAAATGTGCGGAATATTTGGGACACTAAATTTTAATTCCAGTCAGCATGATGACGAGATATTTCGCGAACTGTTTCATCGTGGACCTGATGAACAACATCATATTCAACAGGATAATTTACAATTATACCATACCAGACTTGCCATTCAAGAGCTAACTGAGTTGGGACAGCAGCCGATGCGCCACAATGGACTTAGCATTGTATTTAACGGAGAAATCTACAATCATCAGGAGATTAGGGTAAAGTATGGTTTAGTTGATCCTTCAAATTCAGATACCAAGACTATTTTGATGTTGTATGAACGCATTGGGATGCAGATGTTAACCGAGTTTGATGGAATGTTTGCATTTGCCTTATATGATTCGAACAATAAAAAACTCTTCCTGGCCAGAGATCGTGCAGGAAAGAAACCACTATTCATATATAAGAATGAAATACAATGTGTGTTTTCCTCTGAATTGAATGTACTGTTTAAAGTAGTTCGTCCGGAAATTGACTACGCTTCAATTGCAGATTATCTCTATCTGGGTTATCATTATAGACAGTCTACCCCTTATCATCGGGTCTCCGAGTTGGAGAATGGTACTTACCTGGAGATCGATACCCGGACTAATGTATCTAAAAAGGTAACGTGGTTTGATATCTCTTCCTTTTATCAAAATGAGCATCAACTGAGTAATCAGGAAACGATTGAACAACTGGATCTGAATCTGCAGCTGGCTGTGAAAAGGAGGATTGATAGTTCAGATCTGGATGTAGGTTCATTTTTAAGCGGGGGAATAGACAGCGGATTGGTTACGGCAATTGCTGCCGCACATACGCATCGTTTAAAAACCTTTACTGTTCGGGTAGAAGGGAGTTATGATGAATCTGCATTGGCTGAAAAAGTAGCGATGAAGTATGCTACAAACCATACGGTAGTAGACATCTCCTTTACAGATTTGCAAAAAGACATTGAAAAGATATTGATCAACCATGGAGAACCCAATTGTGATAATTCTGCCATTCCCAGTTACTACGTTGCAAAAGAAGCAAAAAAACACATTACCGTAGTTTTAAATGGGGATGGTGCAGATGAATTGTTTGCAGGGTACCGACGTTATGTTCCTTTTAAGCACTTTGATTTCTTTAATTCCGGTAAGGTAAGTACTACCGCTGCAAGGATGCTTGCCCGGGTTTTGCCGATTGCAAATGAAAAACAAAGCAATTACAATTATTTGTACCGATTGTTAAAAATGGCTAGCTACACCGATCTTCTAAAGGTTTACAACTCTGCATCCTGTGATTTGTTGGTTGGTTTTGAAGATCAGTTTCTGCAAAAGCCCCTAATGAAGGAAATCTCTAATGATCTTCTGCTCATTAATCAATTGCCAATATCTCCCTTAAAAAAAATCATCCTGACAGATTTTCAATCCATGTTGTTCAGTAGACTGCTTCCTAAAATGGATATCGCCACCATGGCCCATTCTCTGGAAGGAAGAAGTCCATTTTTGTCAAAAGAGATTCTGGAGTTTGCACCAGGTTTACCCGATCGTTGCAGAATCAATAAAATCACTACCAAATCTATATTACGCGACCTCTCTTTGAAATATTTACCAACTGAACTCATCAACCAGCCCAAAAGAGGATTTGAGATTCCATTGAAAACCTGGGTTAATGGAGAATTGAAAAACATCATTAGCGATTATCTACTTGCCCCAAATCCATTATATGCCAATATTATTAAAAAGCGCTTTATAGAAGACCTACTTGAATTTAAAATTCAAATCTCTGATGAAAGGAGAGCCAAAATCCTTTTTTGTGTGTTTGGGCTGGAAGTCTGGTTTAAAGGATGCTACAGTAAGTAGATATTCTATCTGCAAATTAATATGCTTATAAATAAACACTTAACATAAACATTATGAAAATTTTAGTAACTGGTACAGCCGGATTTATTGGCTTTCATTTAGCAAAACGTTTATTGGAAAGAGGAGATGAGGTGGTTGGCGTAGATATCATTAATGATTATTATGATGTAAACCTAAAACATGCCCGTTTAGCAGAGAGTGGCATTAGTTGGGAGAATATCGTGTACGATAAACCAATAGTGAGCAAAAAATACGACAATTACACGTTCATTAAGCTGGACTTAAACGACAAAGATGGAATGATGGAACTTTTTAGCAACCATTATTTTGATGCCGTATGTAATTTAGCCGCACAGGCAGGTGTTCGTTATAGTTTAACCAATCCTGAGGCCTATATAGAATCGAATATTAGTGGTTTTTTGAATGTACTGGAATGTTGCAGGTTTGCAAAAATTAAACACTTGCTATACGCCAGCTCTTCCAGTGTTTATGGACTAAACAAGAATATGCCCTTTTCTGTAGAGAATAGTGTAAACCATCCGGTTTCTTTGTATGCCGCATCAAAAAAATGTAATGAATTAATGGCACATGCCTATAGCCACCTTTTTAATATGCCAAATACGGGTTTGCGCTTTTTTACGGTTTACGGTCCTTGGGGTAGACCTGATATGGCTTTGTTTCTATTCACTAAAGCAATATTAGAAGGTAAGCCAATTGAAATCTTTAACAATGGAAACATGAGTAGGGATTTCACTTATATTGATGATATAGTAGAGGGAATTCTGTGTTTGATTGATAAACCAGCAGAAAGCAATCCGGATTGGGATGCCAATTGCCCGGATCCTGCGAGTTCTAAAGCACCATATCGGGTATTTAACATTGGTAGAGGTGCGCCTGTTACACTTCTGGAATTTGTGAAAGAGATAGAAGATAATATTGGCCTCAGCGCTGAAAAAGCATTCCTACCTATGCAAGCGGGGGATGTTGCTGATACCTGGGCAGATGTCTCCGCTTTGGCAACAGAATTAAACTATAAACCTAAAACTTCAGTAAAAGAAGGGGTGCATCAATTTATAGACTGGTACAAGATGTTTTATGGTGTCGAAAAATCATTTAAGAAACGTCCAAGAATTAGTACTTCCAGTCAAAACATGGTTTATGGGACTAAGATTTAATGGCAATTGCGATTTTGTTTGTCATGGGAATGTCAACAATGAAAAGTGTGCAATAAGTGTGTAATCGCTTTACAGCTGATTTACAGTCCTATAATCTTTAATTGAAGTGCGTAGAGCGAATTTTTTGAGATTCAGCTCTGTTTGTTTCCATTTTGCTTTGTAACTTTTGAGATACAATTTTTTTAAAACCTCCCCGTTTAAAAGGGGTAATTTAAAAAAAAGAGAGTTTTAATGGAAAGATTGAAAAAGAAATTAGAAAGAGTGTGTGTGTTAGGTTTATTATTGTCAGCAGTATTAACGTTCAGTCAGTGTAAGAAAGAAAGGCCAAGGCCAGATGATTTCTCAAGTGTGAATGGTTCACAGATTACTGATTCTCAGGCGATTGTTTCGAATACAACTCCTGTATCCTTAGATTTGTCAAATGCAGCTTTAGATGAAGGCTTTGCCTATAAAATTTCAAGAAACTTTGGGATCACCGGCGACTCAAATACGCAGCCGTCGATTTCAACCCTTAGAGTTTTTGAAGATGGTAAAGAACTGGGAGCAGCCCATTCTTCACATGCAAGTATCCGTACTACAGGTAAAGGGAAATTCAGTCATTGGGGAAATAGTTTAATATTCTCTACCTCAGATAATAGTGACCCACGTAAAAATGGTAGAAAATATACCTTTACTACAGGTGGAACACCATCTACTGGAGCTCCTGATCCAACAACCCCCGTTACACCACCAACAACAGGTGTAGTAGCAAAAGGTTTATTAGGTTATGCAGCTGAAAGTGGTAGCACTACAGGAGGTCAAGGTGGTCAAACTGTTACGGTATCTACATTGGCAGCATTAAAAAGTGCAGCATCCTCTTCATCACCAATGATTATCCAGGTGTCTGGAACAATTACTGGTACAGGGATGATCAATGTATCTTCAAATAAATCAATTATCGGCTTAAAGGGATCTAAATTGAGTGGTGTTGGTTTACTATTATATACTGTAAACAACATCATCATCCAAAACATGACGATTGAGAAGGTAGTAGGTGGAGATTGTATCACTATTAAAGAATCATCTCATCACATTTGGGTAGACCATTGTGATTTGTCCTCAGACAAAGACCATGGTTGGGATTATTATGATGGATTGTTAGATATTACTAATAAATCAGATTATGTAACTGTATCATGGAATAAATTACATGATTCCAATATCGCAATGTTGATTGGTGCAGGATATACAAATACTGATGATAAAGGAAAACTTAGAGTAACCTTATATAATAACTATTTCAACAATATCTCAGAGCGTACACCTGATGCAAAATTCGGAAGCGTTCACATGTTTAACAACTACTTTAACCAAGCGGCATACGTAGGTGCATTTATGGGTGCAACTATCCGTCTGGAAAACAACTACTGGAAAAGTTCAAATCTGCCAATTAGAACAGATCTAAGCTCTATTCCAGGTGTGATCAGTGGATTAAGCACGAACATCTTCGAAGGTAGCGGTGCCAATAGAATTACCTCTTCGGCATCAAGCTGGGAGCCTACTTATACTTATAAATCTTCTGTGATTGCAGCAGCTAATGTACCATCAGTTGTAGCAGCCGGAGCAGGAGCTACCCTATAAGTAAACACAAAAAGACCTAACCGTCAAAACACATTCAATTAACTACTATAGCCACCTGAAGCAGGTGGCTTTGTAGTTTTTACTTGTTCTTAAATTTATCGAAATGTACAACTACAGAAAAAGGGTGTTAATCGCCTGTGATTCTTCGCGTACCTTAATGGGTTTTAGGGGTAAATTGATCGAAGAGCTTGTCAAAAACAATGAAGTCCATGTTTTTACACCAAAGATCACCCAGCAAGAGGTCTGCGATAAATTAAAGGCGTTGAATGTAGTGGTTCATGAGAATCATTTAAATGGAAGTAATGTTTCCATACTCTCTGACCTCCGGTATATTTCGAAACTCTATCAGCTTATCAGAAGCATAAAGCCGGATGTCTTTTTTCCTTACACCTTTAAACCGGTAATATACGGAACCGTTATTGCCAAATTCTGTAAAGTCAATTGCATTACCCCAATGCTGACTGGTTTAGGGTATAACTTTACCAGCCATGGCAATAAAAAAAGTCTGGTCAGTACCATCACCAGAAACCTGCTCAAATGGAGTTTGTTGAGCAATCCTCACCTTAGAATTATCTTTCAAAATATAGACGATTACCATAAACTGGTAGAAACCGGAATCATCGGCAAAAGGCACAAGGCATTTGTAGTGAATGGCTCAGGCGTCGATTTGGACCATTATGATTATTCTATTCCCGATACAGTGAATATCAATTTTCTAATGATTTCCAGGCTGATTAATGCCAAAGGCATCAGAGAGTTCTATGAAGCCGCAAAACTGGTTCGTCAACGGTATACCAATATTAGGTTTAAGCTCATTGGTGCTTACGATGATAATATCGATTCTATAAACAAAGAGTTATATGCCGATATAAAGTCAGAACAGGTGATTGAATACCTTGGTGAGGTCACTGATGTTCGCCCGTACATTAAACAAGCCTCTATTTTGGTTTTGCCCTCCTATTATGGAGAAGGAGTGCCAAGGTGTATGCTAGAGGGAATGGCAATGGGGAGAGCTTTAATTACCTGCGATTCTGTGGGCTGTAGAGAGACCGTTGACCCTTCAGAGATCAAACCAAACGGCTTCCTAATTCCCATCAAGAACATCGATGCACTGGTTTCAAAAATGGAGCATTACATCAATAATATTCAGGATATCCTGATTTACGGACTGAATGGAAGAAATTTTGCAAAGCAAAAATTTGATGTAAATCTCGTGAATGCCGAAATGTTAAAAATTATGGAATTGAACTAAAACAAACGACAATGTCTTATTTCGAAAATGACCTACCAGTCCCTATGTATCATATCGTAACCGATCAGGATGCAGAAAAATGGTTTAGTTATGTGAAAAAATCAGTTGATTATGATATTTATCATACGCTCCATTACCACACCTTAGATAAAAGAGGTGAACCCATTCTTTTTGTTTATGAAGAGGGGGAGACCTTCATTGCGTTACCGCTTTTAAAGAGGACAATTGAAAATGCGAATTATTGCGACTTTACCTCTAGTTATGGCTATGCCGGCCCGATTTCCAATAAAAAATTTGAGTCACTGACCAATAGTTTAATCGCTAACTTTAAGTACTCATTTGTCAACTTCATGCAGAAGAATCAGGCTGTCAGCGTTTTCTCCAGATTAAATCCATTCATCAACCAACAGTTTCTCCTGGAAAAGATGGGTGGTTTAAGGAGCAATGGAAAAACCATATATATTGATTTGATGCAACCGATAGAGGAGCAAAGGTCTAAATACGATAAAAGACTTGGCCGACAAATCAGGCAACTCAGGAAAAAAGGGTATGTGGTGAAAGAAGCCGATACTCAGGAAGAAATCCGCTTGTTTACCATCATGTACAATAAGAATATGGAAAGGTTGGAGGCGGATAAAAGTTATTTTTTCACAGAAGAATATTTTAGCGCATTACTTGAAAACTCTGAATTTAATTGCAAGCTGATCCTGATCTATGACGGGGAGGAGATGATTTGTGGTGCTACCGTGATCTGGTCGGATGATGTGATCAGGAATCATTTATCCGCTACCAGCGAATCACATATCCACTTTTCTCCAAGCAAGCTAATTGTGGATGAAATCAGTTTGATTGGAAGAGAGCTGGGAATGAAGTTTTTCCACCTCGGAGGAGGAGTTGGAGGGAAGCAAGATACCCTTTTTAAATTCAAATCTTTATTTTCTGATCTGTTGTTGGATGATAATATCTGGTGTTTTATAGCTGATGAATCTGCGTATAATAAACTCGTAGAGGAGAAAAAGACCGGACAGAGTAAAGATTATTTTCCATTATATAGAAATGTTCAAAATGCTGTCGAACAACCTAAATCATACACAAATGAAAAACAAGTTTAACTACGCAGATGCCACAATTTCTGATTTTGAGTATGCTATCAGTCAGTTTGGTTGGGTAATTTATGAAAATGCCCTGACTGAAGAGTTGATCAATGAAATTACAGGTGATCTCAAAGATGCCTATCATATCAGGCGTCAGATTCAAATAGAAAATGGCATTGATACCAATATGGAAGGAACGCTCCATCATGTTCTGGAACGTGACAATTTCGGCTTGCGTTTTTTGGAACAAATGTTCTGTGACCAGGAAATGAGAGTGTTCTTAGGTGGAAACTACATCTTAAATGGGATGAGTGGCGTAATAAATATGAAAAACGACCGGCCTTATGTTCAAAATGTACATCGTGATCTAAGAAGTTTTACGGGGAATCTAAAGCTGATGATTCAAATGATTGTATTACTGGATGATTTTAAAGTCGATAACGGTGCCACTTATCTACTTTCCGGATCACATAAAGAAGATGTAAAGCCGGATGATGCTTATTTCTACAAGCATGCCGACCGGGCAATCGCCAAAAAAGGCAGTATCATTTTATTTGATTCCAATCTATGGCATGCTGCGGGAAAGAACTATACGGAAGATCCGAGAAGGGTAATTACCTTGAGTTTTACCAAGCCTTTCTTTAAACCCCAGTTAGACTTTCCCAGATTTTTGGGCTATGAATTCGGTGAATCTTTGAATGACCATTTAAGGCAGGTTGTAGGTTATAAGTCCCGTGTTCCAGCCAACTTACAAGAGTTCTATCAGCCTGTTCATTTAAGAATGTACCAGCCTGGACAAGGATAAAACATCGCTAATCATAGCAGATATACTCATGAAAAACTCAGAAATTAAAACAATGGGTGGATATTTTCAGTTGCAACTCTCAAAAGGCAAAGAATATTATCCGGATCTGATCAAATTAAATACTTCAAGAAACGCATTGGAATACCTGCTGGAAATAAAAAAATACAGTAAGGTTTATCTGCCGTATTTTACTTGTGAGGTGATGCTTGAACCTATGCTGAAAATGGGGATTCCATATCAGTTTTATCACATCAATGAACAGCTGGAACCGATATTGGATTTTGAAGTAGCTGAAGGAGAATGCTTATTGTATAATAACTATTTAGGTTTAAAAGAAAAGGCCGTTAAAACCTTAACCGAAAGCCTAAAGAACGTAGTAATTGATAATGCGCAGGCCTTTTTTTCAGCACCACTGCCGGGAGTAGATACCATATATTCCTGCCGTAAGTTTTTTGGTGTTCCGGATGGCGCCTATCTACAACTCAATACCGAGGGTCGTCTGAACATTGATATGGATACTTCTACTTATCGGTTTTCACATTTGATTAAGAGTATTGACTATGGTATAGAACGTGGTTATGCGGACTTCGTTGAGAATGAAAAGGGATTGGCAGACAATGAAATCAGAACCATGTCCTTGTTAACACATGCGATTCTGGACGGTATTGATTATGAATACTGTAAAACCAGAAGAATGGAGAACTTCAGTTTCTTACATGAAAAGCTATCAGCTGTTAACGAATTGGATTTTGATTTTCCGGAACAAGCTGCGGCCATGATGTACCCTTTGTTGGTGTCAAAAACTGGCGTAAAAGAAAAACTAATTGAAGAGAAAATTTTCGTTCCCACCTTTTGGCCTAATGTTTTTAGGTGGACCACAGTAGATACGCTGGAATACAAACTAGCAAAAGAGGTAATTTACTTGCCTATTGACCATCGCTACAGTTTAACAGACATAGAGGAGATGTTAGGCATCTTGAAAAAACTATTATGAAACCATCATTGTATTCGGTATATATAAGACCATTGGTATTAGAGGATGCAAAAGTATCCTATAACTGGAGAAACGATCCCGAGATTTGGACTTTTACAGAGTTTAAACCCGATCGCTACATCTCTCCACAAATGGAAGAGGAATGGTTGAAAACCAAACTCTTTCGTACCGATGAAAAACGATTTGCCATTTGTCTGGCTGGGAATGATCAATATATCGGCAATATACAATTGCTCGAGATAGATCATGAAAAGGCCTGGTATCACTTGTTTATTGGGGAAAAGATATTTTGGGGGCAGGGGATCTCTCAAAAAGCAACACAACAGCTGTTAGCTTATGCCTTCTCTGAATTGGATTTGAAAATGATCCTCCTGGAAGTACACCCAGATAATATTGCAGCTAGAACAGTGTACAAAAAAATGGGTTTTCAGACTGTTGGAAACAACAATGGAACCGGATTTTTAAAGATGAGGTTAAGAAAAACGGAGTTTTTCGCCGAACACTAAAGCCAGAAATTTCTGTCTTGATCAATGCTTTTGCTCATTTAATCACAACAGTTATGAAACTATTGAAGTTTGCTGTTTTACTATTGATCTTCTGTAATCTTCCTAGTTACACCTTGATTCATGTAAATGCAGGGATAGGCTCTATGCTAAGTTATAGTATCTTTCTTTTGATCATCGCCTACTTTTTTCTGGGCGAAAAGGAAAAACCATCATTGCCATTTATGGTGTTTGGAATTTTATTTTCTATGATCTCTTTAATGGTCAGCACTCAGTTCTCAGATGGCTTTCCCATTACTTTTTTCAAGTATTTCATTTTTATCATCATGGTACCAACGGTGATCAAGGATGTTAAAAACGTTGATATCTACTGTGTTCTATTGATCGGGAGTTTAAGTATACTCTATGAAGCTGCTTTGGTGACAGGTATTGGAGGCCGATATAGTGGATTTTATTTAAACCCCAATTTGGCGGGTTGTGCCTGTGTATTGGGGTATGCCATTGGTTTAACCATTGAACAGAAGAAATTGAGATTCGTAGGACAGTTGTTGTTCTCCTTCTCCGGACTCGTTACTTTTTCCAGAACATTCTTAATCATATGGATACTAATCAATCTTTTTTCGCTATTGATTAGTTATAAGAACGTCTACAGAATGCTGGCTTGCCTGGCTTTGTTTACCATATTTCTTTCATTTGGGAATAAGCTAGACCTCAATCTTAAAAGGCTGAACGCTTTCTCAGAGATCCTGGATGGTAAAATCGACAGTGATTTAAAAGAAGGATCCAGAACAGAAACCTGGGCACTTTATTATGATAAAATTTTAGACCAACCCCTCTGGGGAAATGGATACCATAGCTTTAGTGGGCAAAGTGCCGGAGCAGAAGACGATCGTTTTGTGGTTAAATTAGGTGTTCACAATACCTTTTTAATGGTTTTGGGAGAAGCCGGAATTTTTGCCCTGCTCTATTTTCTATGGGTTTATGGCTATTTAATAGTAAAGGGAGTACAATTCTTTAAGCAGAATCCTTCCATCTTTTTGTTGTCTTTTTCCCTGGTGCTATTTATGTTAACCACCCATAATTATTTTGATAACTACCTGATATTGTTTAGCTCATTATGGTTATATCGTCAAACCTATAAATTGAGAAGTGCCAGTAAAGCAGAAGTCGTTCTTAGACCATTAAACAGGGACGTTTTACACCTCACCATCTAAATTAACATCATCATGATTAAAACCGTCACACTATCTCAAAAAGAAGATTGGGATTTCTATGTCCAAAATTCATTTATCCATGATTTCTACCATACATGGCAATACCATACGCTCGATAAAAGCGGGGTAGCGCTACTATTGGTTTATGAAGAGGACAATGCTTATATCGCATTTCCCTTGCTTAAAAGGGAGATTCCTGACTCGCCATTCTTTGACCTATGTTCTGTGTATGGTTATCCAGGCCCCATTGCCAATGTAGAAATTCAATACATTAAGGAGGAACTCATACAAAACTTTAAGAATTCATTTTTGAATTACCTTAGAGAAGAGAAAATCGTTTCTGTCTTTTCGAGACTTCATCCATTCTTTTCTCAGGATCGGCTGATCAGTGATTTTGATGGGATCCATAACAATGGCCAAACTGTAGCAATAGACCTGAGCCTACCCATTGAAGTACAGCGTAAAAAATATAAATCGGATACCTTCAGGTCTATTAAAAAAAGTTGGAAAAAAGGCTTTTGGATTAAAGAAACTAAGGAGATCGAAGACGTTGATATCTTTATTGAGATATATAAAGAAAATATGCAACGTATTCACTCCACAGAATACTATCTGTTTGATCGGCAGTATTTTCTGGGTTTGATCAACTCTGAGGAATTTGATTGCAGATTGTTATTGGTTTGTGCAGAAAATGAAGTGATGTGTGGCACCTTGATTATTTTAACGCATGGTATCATTCAGGGGCATTTAATTGCTACAAAAAATGCCTATCTAAGAGAGTCCCCAGCTAAATTCCTGGTAGATGGAATTTCCGTGATTGGCCGCAATGAAGGGATGAAATACATGAATCTGGGCGGTGGATTAGGCTTTAAAAAGGATTCTTTATTTCAATGGAAATCATCCTTCTCTGACCTTTTCTTAGATTATAAAAGTTTTAGATTTATCGTCAATCCTAGTGCATATAAGGCCCTGGTTGATAAAACAGGATTGAGTAAGCACATCAATATTGATTTCTTCCCGCTATACCGGGCAGTGTTAAATTTTATGACCTACGGTTGTTTTCATTTAATAGTTTAAATTCTAATGCCATGAAAAACCTCTTGTTTCGCGATAAAACGTATTCACGTTGGTTGATACTAATGATCGATCAGGTCATTGTTTCCTTCACGCTTTTTATGTCTTTCATGCTCATCAATAAGTTTGATTATACACAGCTTTTTTATTCTAATTTCCTTGTTTATGCCAGTGTGTATAGCTTGATTGCTGTGAGCGTGTTTATAGGTATGCGCATCCATACCGGAATTATAAGGTATTCCAATACGCAGGATATTGTACGGATATTTATGGCGGTATTGTTGACCAGCTTTATTTTTACCATCTTAAGTAAGGTGTTTTTGATCCCTCGTTTTCAGATTTCATCAAAATGGTTTCCGGAGATCATGATTATGAATTTCTTTGTATCCTCCTCATTGTTGATCATTTTAAGAGTAGCGGTGAAAAGTCTGTTTGCCTATATCAAAACAATGGAGCCTTGTGATCAGAAAGAGAACATTTTAATTTATGGTTCCGGTAGTGATTCCATTCTTGTTAAAAAGGCGCTTGATGCTGGAAAGGCGAATGACCTGAATGTGTTTGCCTTTGTAGATGACAATGAAGATAAAATCAACAAGCATATCGAACAGAAAAATGTATATCATTCTAGGTCCATTGAAACGTTGCAGCGCAAGTTTAACATTCAAAAGGTATTGTTTGTAGGGGATGATCTGAATGTAAATGGGAAGAAAGTAACCATTGATAAATGCATAGAATTGGGTATAAAAGTAGTAACGGTACCTCAATCTGATAAATGGTTATATGGTAAGCTAACTCCAAATCAAATCAAGGACTTGAAAATTGAGGATTTATTACATAGAGAGCCAATTGTATTAACCAAGAATAACATCTTACGGGAAATGGAGGGGAAACGTATTCTCATTACCGGAGCTGCAGGCTCTATAGGATCCGAAATTGTACGTCAGATTATTGGCTTCAACCCGGAGTATGTGGTGTTGTGCGATCAGGCTGAAACGCCGCTGCACGATCTGCAATTAGAAATAGACGACGACTTTCAAGGTGCAAAAACTCATATCGTGATGGCTAATATTCAAAACAGAGCCAGAATGAAAGCGATATTTGAAGAATATCAACCCCAAATAGTTTTCCATGCTGCGGCTTATAAACACGTACCGATGATGGAAAACAATCCTTCAGAAGCGATTTTAACAAATGTACTGGGGACAAAAAATATAGCGGATTTGTCACTAGTATATGGAGTGGAAAAATTTGTCATGATCTCCACTGATAAAGCGGTGCGGCCTACCAATATCATGGGTGCCTCCAAACGACTTGCCGAAATGTACATTCAATCGCTTAATCGTAATTTAAGCCTGTCAGGTACTACCAGATTTATTACCACAAGGTTTGGTAATGTGTTGGGTTCTAATGGCTCAGTTATCCCAAGATTTAAAGCACAGATCGAACGCGGTGGGCCAGTTGCAGTGACCCATCCAGAGATCACCAGGTATTTTATGACCATTCCCGAATCAGTACAATTGGTTCTTGAAGCTGCAGCGATGGGGAACGGTGGGGAAATCTATCTCTTTGACATGGGCGAACCAGTTAAAATACTGGACCTGGCCATTAATATGATCAAATTAGCTGGATTGGTGCCAGACAAAGATGTAAAGATCATCTTTACGGGACTTCGACCTGGAGAGAAACTATATGAAGAACTTTTGCTGGTAGAAGAACAAACCATTTCTACCTATCACCCTAAAATTAAGATATCTAAAATCATCAATCATAGCGTGTTTTACATACAAAATGTAATAGAAGAATTGCTATTGCTTAATAATTTGAACAATGACTATGCAATGGTGAAAAAAATGAAGGAAATTATCCCTGATTTCAAAAGTAAAAACTCAAAATTTGAGGATATGGATCATTATATTGTTGGATAATGACCAGATAATTTTTTAATTACTTTTCTCTTGTTTTATTGTCAGATTTTTGTTATTTTTAATATAGATCTCATCCCTTTAATTCTGGTTTCATTAAAAACACTTATCACTATGAATTTAAATGTAGGTCAGGTAATTGAGCATGTTGTAAGAAAGGATCATATGGGAATCACCGAGCTTTCCAGGAAGCTTCATGTGAGCAGAAGAACCATTTATAACTGGTTTGATCAGGAATCCTTGAATTTTGATATTATTTGTAAAATTGGAAATGTCATGAATCATGATTTTTCTGAGGAATTTCCAGATGACTTTGCACGTTTACGGGATGAAGCCAGGGCGAAGAAAAACGCATTAATGGATACTGAAGATAATTCGACGCCAAATTATTCTGGCGCTGTAAATTACTGGATGAATAAGTACATCCAACTCCTTGAAAAATATAACGAGCTGTTGAGTCAGAGATATCCTAATACTTATCTGGATAAAGAAATGATGTCTGAAGAATAACAAAAACCCTTTCTGTAAAAGAATCAGTTCATCTAAAAGATGATAGAGGTGCCCAAAAAAATTGGACACCTTTTTTTTTGACAATAAAAAAGGAGGTCTGTTTACAGACCTCCTTTTTTATAACGAGCAAGAAAAACCAAGAATATTATTCAAATAGATCGGTGGGTTTAATAGTAAAGTTTGTCATGGATTTGGTGGATATAAAATTATTTCATGGAGTTCAGGTCGTTGATTTCGGTTTCAATCTTATCTGCGATGAGTATGCCGAAATTGTCTTTAGCAGGAGCATCTTCATAATTCTGGGTTCTTAAAATGATACGGCAAATCATATCCAAATCGGGGAAGGTTAAAGTATGGTATAATGGTAAACAAACAATCCTTTTGGTAATGTCATCGCAAACCGGCATAGCTACCTGATCTACATAGGGTAGGGTAGATAAGGAAGGAGAAAAATACCTTCTGCAGTATATTTTCGCCATTTCCAGTTTTTCTGTACAACGCTCTCTCAGTTGTTCAGTTTCAAATAATACAGGGAAGTAGGCGTAGTTGTAATCATTGTCTTTATTTAACTTAGGGAAACGGCCTTTAATCTGTCCTAAGCGCTGGTAATAATGGAAAGAGAGTGATTTTCTCTTTTTCAAAATCTCATCTACATATTTCAAATTACATAAACCCATAGCGGCATGAAACTCGCAGTTTTTACCGTTTATGCCTAGTCCGGCGAAGCTCTCCGGACCGCTGTGCCCGAAATTACGGATGTGCTGCATTTTCTTTAAAAGATCAGGATCCCTGGTGAAAACAGCTCCTCCTTCTATGGTATGGAATAATTTGGTGGCATGAAAGCTGGTCGCAGTGATGTCTCCATAATCGAATACAGATTTGTTTTTGTACTGAGTACCGAAACAATGTGCAGCATCATAGATCACCTTTAGACCGTATTTGTCGGCTATAGCCTGGATCGCATCAATGTCGCAGGGATTTCCATAAACATGTGTGGCCAGAATAGCGGAAGTTTGAGGAGTGATGGCCGCCTCAATTTTAGTTGGATCAATGTTAAAGGTTTCAGGATCGATATCCACATAAACGGGTTTGCAGCCTTCCCAGACAATACTACTGGTGGTAGCTACATAAGAAAAGGGCGTGGTAATAATCTCACCCTGGAGCCCTAAAGCTTTAATGGCCAGTTGTAATGCGAAGGTTCCATTACAAACGAACAGCATATGATCTACATTCAGATAATGCTTAAGTTTTAACTCAAGGTCATTGAGCAAAGGACCGTTATTGGTCAGCCATTGACGTTCCCAAATGCTGTCAATATATTCTTTGAATTCATCTTCCTTTGGAAGAAATGGTTTAGTTACAGGAATCATCTTTTTAAGTTTTAATGATGAAATGGTATTGCCTGAAGCATGGCCATTAATGAGGAACATTATTGGTCAGCTTTCTTATTTCTAAGGAAAAGGGATGTATTGCTATTGATGCTCCGGCTTAGGGAGCGGCAGAGTCGGAATTATATTGCGGTATTCAACATCACATCAGCAATTGGAACACTACTCACTACTGCGCAGTTTAAATGATCAAATACCAGAAGAACATGCTTCCCACGTACTTTGATCACAGTTCCTTCCTGATCGTAAAAAATACCGTGTTTAATCCGGATGCGGTCGCCAGAATTCAGTTCCTGGTCGCTAATCACCTCACATTGTATGTTTTTTTGTATCAGGTCTTCCATCTTTTCAATGATATGATCTCTGATGATCGCGGGTTTTCCCATGTAATAAATGAAATTCAGTACCCCTAAGGTTTGTCGGACTTTATACTCTTCGCATTCATTAACCCAGACAAAAACATAGCCGCTAAAGAGCGGTAACTCAACTACTTTTTTTCGATCCGCCCATTGATTGGTCACAATACGTAGGGGGCAGTAGGATTTAATATCCTGTATTTTCAACAATTTGTCTACTTTTTTTTCCCATCTCGGACGGGTGTAAATGACAAGCCAGCGTCTGTTAAAAGTACATCTGGAACCAAATTGATTTTCCATATTGAGAAGTTTTAGGTTGCAAGACAATAGTGACTGCTCCAAAAAAAGCACAAAGCTTCGCTACATCACTTACATGATGAGTACAATGAAATGCTTAAATCAGGGCTGATTTTTGACTAGTTTTTTGAGACTTCAAAACCATATCCGTATCCAAACCCGCCATATCCATAGGTATTGCTATTCTCAACTTTTGCATCATTAAACACGACCATAGGGTTAGTCAGTTTTTTATAATACAAAATATCTTTTAATATGTTTAGTTGTAATTTATCCGTGTAATTATAACGTATCAGGTAAATGCTCAAATCGGTATAAGCAGATAGGCTGAAGGCATCGGCAACCTGTCCTACAGGAGCTGTATCAATGATCACATAATCAAATCTGCTTTTCAATTCCTCTATGAGCTTTCCAATTTTTGGATGCATCATCAACTCCGCCGGATTGGTGGTGATCGGCCCGCAATCCACCACAATTAAATCATGGTATTTTCTTGAATTCATCAGGAGTTCATCAATGGTCACCTCTGGATTTAACAGGTAATCGGTGATGCCAATTTTTGAATCCAGGTGTAGCTTTTGGAGTAACTGAGGTTCCCTCATGTCGAATTCCAATAACACTACCTTTTTATTTACCGAAGCTAAAGTCAGCCCCAGGTTAATAGAGAAAAAGGTTTTTCCTTCCGATTTCATACAGGAAGTCACGAGCATCACCTGATCAGGAACGCCATGGTTCATGAAATGCAGGTTACTTCGGATATACCGGAACAATTCCGTGATGGTAGACCTGCTATTATGATCTATAATGGCTGCTTCATTCTTGTTGATGTGATTTAATACCCCTAAAACAGGAACCCCAGTTAACAGTTCTATGTCTTTTACATCTGTCACTTTATTGTTCAACATCGACCTGCCATAAATGACCGCTCCGGGAACCAGGAAGCCTATAAAGCCGGCACAAAGGTACACGAGCTCTTTCTTCGGACTTACTGGCACACTATTGTAAGCGGGCCTATCGATGATCTGAGAGGTAGGAATAGTAGCCGATAGAGAAAGTGTGGTTTCTTCTCTTTTTTGTAAGAGATATCGGTATAATCCTGATTTTACACTTTGCTCTCTGCTTCTTTCTAATAAACCACGTTCCACAGCTGGTACTGCACGTACCTTAGAGTTAAACCTGGAATTCATGGCCTGCTGACTATTTCTTTCGATTTGCAAGCCTCTTTTTATGTTCTGCAGGTTCTCCTGAATATTCGCTTTTAAACTAACCAATTGAGCGGTCAGGTTTTGTACCAATGGGTTACTTTCTTCTGAGCTTCTCAGCATTTTTGCCCTTTCCTGTTGTGTGGCATTGTACTTGGCCGTTAAATCATTTAAAGTCGCATTGTTAATGTTTAAGGCGCTAGGAACTACATTTAAATTGTTATTTTGAAGGTATTTTTCAAGGGAACCAAGGATACTGAGCTGGGTATTTGTAGAAGATAACAGCTGACTGTATTCCCCGGATTTAGTCACATTCATCTGCGCATCCGTACCCATATCAGTCACCATGTTGTCTTGTTTGTAATTCTCCACATCATGCTCCACACCGGATAAATCCTGACTTAGAGATTTCAATCTTTTATCAATAAAATTGATGGTATTTACGGCAATCAGGTTTTTCCGGATCACATCCTCCTGATTGTAAGTTTTGATGAGTACATTGAGGATGTCCATTCCCCTTTGAGGGACGTTGTCATTAAGACTGATGACAATCGTATTCGCTTCTTTTACTATCGGCTGCACAACTAAGCCTGATAGACTATAGGATTCGGCCATGCGGTTCAAATTCCTGAACTTTAGCTTTACCGTTTGGGTATAGTCTTGAAATGCAGGCCCCTTGCTAACGATCATTTTATAACCAGGTTTCTGCACCACACTGTCGTATGGCAATATCCATTGCTGTTTTCCGTCTTTTAAAGTATATTGTTGATCATCATAAGGGCTAACTTCTGGCTTTTTAAGGTAGCCACTTGTATTTACGCCAATCAAAGTCACCTTTATAGGTAAATTTTTACCGTATAGCTCTTCATCTTTTAAACGGCCTTTTAAGAAATATGCAGTTTCTAAAGAAAGCGCTTTCAGCGTTTTATGAATCAGGTCTCTGGAACGCAGAACTTCCATTTCATTGTCTGCTTTCCGATCGCTGCGGAACATATTTAAATCGCTAAATGCACTCTCTTTAATTTCCCCCTGTCCCTTTCTATCATCCTGAACCAATAAAGTGCTGCTTATCTTGTATTTAGGGCTGAGTGTTTGCAGATAAACAAACGCGCATCCAATGCTGAGTACAAAAGCCAGCATAAAAATATACCAGTATTTGGAGTATTTCTGAAGTTGTTCTCTTAAATTTTCCATCGTAGAGGCGATTTTTGATAAACCGTTGATTTCCTGTTTTTATTAAAATGGCAAGGTTATTTGATCACTGCAGTGATTAATACAGCCACAGCTGAAATACATGCAGTGATGATCGGTAATGCCCGGTTGTTGGAACTTGATTCCTTTTCTTTTGATTTGTCAGGCTCTACATAGACAATATCATTTTGTTTCAAATGAAAATATGGAGAGTCGTAAATGTTCTTATCATTAAGATTTAAGCGGGTCATGTTGCGGACGCCGTTTTCTTCCCTGATGACCAGCACATTTTCTCTTTTACCATAAACAGTCATGTCGCCAGCCATACCTAAGGCTTCTAACAAATTAATTTGTTCTCCCGGAACATTCAATGAGGCAGGTTGATTTACTTCCCCTATAACGGTAATCTTAAAGTTAACAAGTTGCAGGTCTACATAAGGGTCCTTAATTTGTTTTCTGAGAACTTGTGTAATCAAAGCTTGTGCCTCTTCCAGACTTAATCCTTCAACTTTTACTTCCCCAATAAGTGGTAAGGCAATGTTTCCTTCATTGTTGATCCTAAATCCACCCTTGCTATTTATTGCGGGTTTGTTGTTGTTACTATTTGCACTGGCAAAGAGTACATTGTATTCCGTGTTTAAGCTCGTCAGTGAGATATTTAACTGGTCGTTCTTTTGAAGTTTTAGCTCTGGTGCATTTCTGATTTGATCTTGAGAAACGTTAGATAGGTTGCTGAAATACACTAAATTTCTTTGTGGCGCACAGCCAAGTATAATCAGCGAAGCGAATAATGCAAAGGTTAAATTTTTCATTTTGATCTAGGTTAGATGATTTAACTAATTGATATTCCAGGGATTCTTAGAATAAAGTTAGATAAATAATAAACCATAAGAACTGAAGTTGTTCAACTTGTAATTTAGATTGTAAACGTTCACAGATTTTGTTTACGAAAGTGAGAAAGTTGAAAAACAGGTTTACACAGATGAGGCTAAAAGATGACAGTTGATTACAATCTTTAAAGGAAATCTAAACATTCAGCTCTAAATAGTGTTTTCTTCTAAACTCCCTACGGACCATTAAAAAGCGGATGAAAAAAGAAATCGATCAGGCCCGGGCTGTTCCCGGGAAGAAATTCTCCCTAAAGGATTACGATACCATTTATAAAGGTGATATGGAAAAGGAAGCTGGAAAAGCTGAACTGGACCTGACCAAAGAAGAGCTGAGCAAATTGCAGGAAACTCTGTATGCTGCAGATTCACACTCCGTTCTTATTATATTTCAGGCGATGGATGCCGCCGGAAAAGATAGTGCTATTGCTCATGTGATGTCTGGATTAAACCCGCAAGGTTGTCAGGTGTATAGTTTTAAAACACCCACCTCAGAAGAATATGACCATGATTTTTTATGGCGACACTATAAAGCGTTACCTGAAAGAGGCCGGATAGGTATTCACAACAGATCGCATTACGAGAATGTACTTGTTTGTAAGGTTCATCCGGAATATGTGCTTAAAGAAAAAATCCCAGGATATACTGCTGTAAAGAATATCGATGATAAGTTTTGGAAACGCAGATATGAAAGCATCCGGAATTTTGAAAAACACATTTCTGATAATGGAACTGTGGTGATCAAATTTTTCCTTTATGTCTCTAAAGAGGAGCAAAAGGAACGGTTTTTAGAACGGATTGATAACCCTGTTAAAAACTGGAAGTTCTCTTCTTCCGACATTACAGAACGGGAAAAATGGAATGATTATATGAATGCTTACGAGGATGCAATTAATGAAACGACTACAGAGCAAGCGCCATGGTATATCATTCCGGCAGATAAAAAGTGGTATGCCAGGTTATTGATCAGCCAGGTTCTGGAGCATCACTTACAAGGAATGGATCTTAAGTTCCCAGTGTTGGGGGAGGAGGAATCAGCCAAACTCGAAGAAATACAAAGAAGTCTATTACTCGGGGGCTAAAATTTGTTACTCCCGGATTCCCTGCTTTCCAGGCTAAATAATGGCCCTGGATTTTATATCAATGGCTAAAGTTTGTTCTTAGTAGGATTATTAAGTACATTTGCCACGCTTTTGGTTCCCGGTAAGTTTATCGGGATTAAAAGGGAATACGGTGTGAATCCGGAACTGTCCCGCAGCTGTAAGCTCTATAACGGTATTCAAATCAAGGCCACTTTTTTAACAGATTGGGAAGGCAGGATCACCGGGAGTAAGTCAGAAGACCTGCCATAAGTAGAATATTTCATAGCTTTCGGGGATTGAAGCTTGGAGTGAGTGCTTATTTACTGTATTTCATTTCCATGATCTAACTGTTTGCTGTGGGTAAATAACTCACAACAAAAATGAGAAGAAACAATTTTGCCCATCAAGGCATCAACGCTTGTTTTTTTACTTTGCTAGCCTTAATAGGCTTAGGAGGAGCTGTGCCTTTAAATTTGCAGGCCCAAACTCATCCTGTTAAACCTGTAAAACAGGATTCGCTGGAAAAAGTCAATGCACTAAAAGAGGTGCAGATCAAAACTATAAAACTCAGCAGAAGACAAACTTCTTCAACTCCCTTACAAATTCTTTCTGGTGCAGAGCTTGAAAAGCTGAACAGCCTTTCTGTTGCAGATGCAGTCCGCTATTTCTCTGGTGTCCAGTTAAAAGATTACGGTGGGATCGGAGGATTAAAAACCATCAATGTGCGGAGTATGGGTAGTAACCATACTGCAGTGTTTTATGATGGCGTACAATTGGGAAACGCACAAAATGGTCAGGTTGATCTGGGTAAGTTCTCGCTGGATAACATTGAAGAAATTGAACTGTACAACGGACAGAAAAGCAGCATCCTTCAGTCCGCCAAAGGATTTGCTTCCGCAAGTTCTTTATACCTGAAAGCCAGACAACCGAGCTTTGAAGAGGGTAGGACTAACCGCATTAAAGCAGCATTCAGAACTGGCTCCTTCGGCCTGATCAATCCCTCTATATTATGGCAAAGTAAGCTGGGCGAACGTACCTATAGTACCGTAAGTGCAGAACTGCGACAAGCAAATGGCCGTTATAAATTCCGCATCACAAATGGAGTGTATGATACCACAGCCGTTCGTCAGGATGGAGATGTTGATGCCATGCGCCTGGAACTGGGCTTAAATGGCGTATTGGCTGATAGCAGTAAATGGAGCGTAAAACTATATGGTTATAGAGACAATCAAGGCTTACCGGGAGCAATCGTAGCCAACGTTTTTCGCTTCTCTCAGCGGATGTGGAATCGTAATTTCTTCGCACAATCTGCCTATGAAAAAAACATTGGGAAATACAGTATGGTGGCCTCTGTCAAATATTCAAATGATTATCTGCGCTTCCTGAACCCTGATATTGTAACCACTACAGGATTTTTGAACAACACTTATCACCAGCAGGAATTTTACTTTTCTTTAGCGAATAAATTGAAAATTAATAAATACTGGGATCTGGTATGGTCTGCCGATTATCAGCTCAACGATATGAATGCCAATCTGGATTATTTTGCCTACCCGACCAGAAATACATTATTAAATGTGTTGGCCACTCAGCTTCATTTCGACAGGTTCGATATACAGGCCAATGTATTGAGTACACTGGTACATGATAAGGTAAAGTCTGGGCCGGCAGCAGGGAATAAAAACGAACTAACACCAACAGTAATGGTATCCTGGCAGCCTTTCGACCTAAAGGAATTCAGAATCCGGTCTTTCTACAAAAGCATTTTCCGGATGCCAACTTTTAATGACCTCTATTATACTTTTTACCAGTTTACCGTACTCAAACCGGAATACACCAAACAATATGACCTCGGTTTTACTTATATCAAAGGCTATGAAAACCGCGCATTGACACAGTTCTCTGTTCAGGCAGATGCTTACTTTAATCAGGTAAAAGATAAGATTGTGGCAGTTCCGGGAAACTCACAGGCCATGTGGAGCATGAGAAATTTAGGAAAAGTAGAGATTAAAGGACTTGATGTCAACATTCAATCCAGCTGGGAACTGCCGCAGGATATTCAGTTGAATCTGGGGCTCAGCTATACCTATCAACAGGCCATTGATGCAGATCCAAAATCTACCACCTATAAAAATCAGATCCCTTACATTCCTTTACATAATGGTACTTTCCTGGCAGGTGCTTCCTATAAGAAATTTGCTATGAATTATAGCTATCTCTATACCGGCCAACGTTACGACCAAACCGCCAATATTCCTAAAAATTATGTACAACCTTTTTATACCCATGACCTGGCTGTACACTACAATGCGCAAATACAGAAAAGAAAATTAAGGCTAACAGCAGAGTTGAACAACCTATTCAATCAAGCTTATGCAGTCATTACAAATTATCCGATGCCAGGTCGTTCTTATCGATTCAGTTTAACCTATGATTATTAAAATGCGATTCGAACACTGCATAAATGATCATTAAACTATTAAAAACAATGAAAGCCATTAAACAATACTCTTTCTTCATCCTGATCTTCCTAAGTACAGCGCTCAGCGCTTGTCGCAAGGATTTGCAAGTGATCCCGGAAGAGCAGGTAGGTGTGATACCAGCCGATCCTTCACGCCAGTTAAAGGGATTCTATCTGGTAAATGAAGGCAATATGAACATGAACAAAGCTTCTTTAGACTATATGGATTTTTCCACAGGTGTGTACAGAAGGAACATTTATAATCAAACAAACCCTGCTCAGATTAATGGTTTAGGGGATGTAGCAAATGATGTTGGAATTTATGGTTCGAAGCTGTATGTGGTGGTTAACATTTCCAACAAAGTGGAAGTAATGGATGCAAAATCCGGTAAACGGATTCAGCAGATCAATGTCACCAACCCACGCTACATTACCTTCAAGGATGGAAAAGCTTATGTGAGCGCTTACCTGGGGCAAGTGGGCGTGCCAGATGCACCGAATGGTGTGGTGATCCAGATTGATACCAACTCCCTAAAGGAAGAGAGAAGGATAGAAGTAGGCCGTCAGCCGGAAGAAATGGCTATAGTAGGACAAAAATTGTACGTGGCCAATTCCGGGGGATATAGCCCTAAGGATTATGATACCAGGGTTTCTGTGATTGATTTGAATTCATTTAGCCTGGTTAAAAACATTGAAGTAGCCATCAATTTACACCGCGTAAAAGCAGATAAATACGGGGATATTTATGTCACCTCAAGAGGAAATTACCTGAATATCCACTCTAAAATATTTGTCATCGATACTAAAACTGATCTAGTAAAAACGCGGTTTGATATTGGTGCCAGTAATCTGGTTATTGATGAGGATATCGCCTATTTCTACGGTTCAGAGTGGAGCAATAGTACCGGAAGATTTACCCTCAGCTATGGAATGATTGATGTTAAGGACGAAAAAATCCTGAATAAAAAATTCATCAATGATGGTACAGAGGCAAATATTACGGTTCCTTATGGCATTACAGTCGATAAATACAGCAAAGAGGTCTTTGTAACGGATGCAAAGAATTATTTTTCGCCCGGTGTCCTATATTGCTTTGATCCATCAGGAAAACTGAAATGGAAGGTAGTTACCGGAGATATTCCTGCTCATTTTGCAATGGTATATAAATAAAACACAACAACAAAATAATGCTTAAGACTCAGATTAGGCAGCATAAATAATTAAAATCAACAACAATATTAAATTACAAAACTAATCACATGAATACCTCAATGACCAAAACCGGAAGATCATTCCTTTTGCTTGCTACAGCAGGCCTATTGTCGCTCAGCGCTTGTAAAAAAGATAAATTACCAACGATTGAGCCTTTAACGCTGACTACAACTGGCGTATACGTTTTAAACGAAGGTGCTTACGGTGCTATGAATGCAAGTAGCATCAGCTATTATAATGTGGGAAGCGGAGCAGTGGAGAACGATTATTTCAAGAAACAAAATGGCATTGCGCTAGGTACTGCTGCCAATGATTTACAACAGTACGGTAGTAAAATGTATTGTGTGATCACCGGATCAAATTTCGCGGCTAAAGATTCTTATGTTGAAGTGATCAGCACTGCCACTGGAAAATCCTTGAAACGCATTCCTTTTTCAGATGAAAATGGCGGTTTTATGCCAAGATTTATTGTGTTCGATAAGAACAAAGCTTATGTCTCAGGATATGATGGCAAGATTACCAAATTGGATACTGCTAGTATGACTATTGATAGTAGAGTAGCGGCAGGCGGTGTTTTAGAGCAATTGGCCATCGCAAACAACAAAATTTATGTGACCAATTCTGTACACCCATATTTGCCATCTCCGATTAATGCTACCGTATCTGTAATTGATCTGGCTACCTTTACCAAGCTGAAAGAGATTCCCGTTGGCCTTAATCCAAGAGTGATTTTTGCAACGACTAATGGTGATTTGTTAGTACAGACTTCTGGTGATTTTGCAACGGTTCCAGGAACGATCAACAGATTGAGTAGTACTACAGATCTTAGCCTGGGTGCAGGATCTGATTTAGGCCTTTCATTTTTGAATATCAAGGGATCAACTGGCTTCGCTATTGGTTATCCAGGACCATATCTGAAAGCATTCAATACCAGCACAGCGACCTTAGGAAATGACCTGATCACGGATGGTACTGGTAGCAAAATTGCTTCTGCTTATGGTGTAACCTTAAATCCATTGGATCAGAGTTTTTATGTAGCAGATGCGAAGAGTTATACTGCTAATGGCGAATTCTTCTGCTATAGCAAAGAAGGTAAACTGAAATTCTCTTTTGCAACTGGAATTGTGCCTAAAACAGCAGTATTCAAGTACGGTTACTAATCAGCAACTTTCCCTATAATCATATCTAAAATCATCATATAATGAAAACTAAGTATTATCTGGCTTTTATGGGCATTGCCACCCTGGCTTCCTGCTCAAAAGACTCAGATCCAACTCCTGAACCAGAACCAACGCCGATTGTGGCTAGTAGTTTTGTTTCTAAATTAATCGACTATCAACCGGCTCCAGGTCAGTTTATCAATACCGACTTAGGTACTGTTAGTGCTGCAAATACCGTAATTGGTAAAAAAACAGGATTAGTTAGTCTGGGTGCATGGGGCGGATCTATCGTCCTGGGGTTTGACCATACTGTGATCAACCAAGCGGATAAAGATGACATCATTATCTATGGAAATCCCTTGCCTACTTTTGCAGAACCTGGCATCGTTTGGGTAATGCAGGATACCAATGGAAATGGACTGGCAGATGATATCTGGTATGAAGTGGCGGGGAGTGAATTCAACAAAACAGGATACCAACGCAATTATTCAGTAACCTATACCAAGCCGGCAGCAGCTACTGATCCTGTACCATGGAAAGATAGCGATGGCAAAACAGGTGTGATACAAACGCATCCTCAGTTTCATGATCAGGCCTATTTCCCTGTAATGAAAGATAAAGATGGAAAAACCATTACCGAGTACACCATTAAGGGCTCTAAATTATCAGCTTCAAATATCGATACGACTATCCCAAGCATGGTTACCAGCAAAGCATTTGACTGGGGATATGCAGACAACCTAATGGATGGTGATAAAATCGACATCGCAAATGCGGTAGATCAGGCAGGAAATAAAGTGGCTTTAAAAGGAATCAACTTTATTAAAATTCAAACCGGTGTCATGGGAAACATGGGATTGTTAGGAGAACTATCCACAGAGGTTTCCGGTGTAGAAGACATCAGTTTGATTAAAGTAGCCAGCACTAAATAATATTATTCAATTCAACCAAAAAATATCCATTCAAACAATTAAATGAAGATCACCAATTTTAAAGGATTAGCACTAGCAGCTCTTTTATCCGCTGCGCTATTCTCATGTAAGAAAGACACAGAACAAGTTGTAATCATAGACCCGATCGAAACTCCCGGGAAATATCAAAATGGTTTTTTTATCATCAATGAAGGATGGTTTGGCCATGGAACAGGATCAGTGTCATTTTATGACGCCGCTAATGGAACATTAAAAGACAGTGTATTTCAAAAAGAGAACGATGGAAAAGGTTTTGAACCAACAAGTTCTACCGTACAATACGGTACAGTGTTCAATAAAAACTTATATATCATCAGTAAGGCAAAAGGTCCGGTAGTGGTAACCGATGCGAAAACGATGAAAGAAGTCGGTAGAATCCCTGCCTCATCAGAATATGATTGGCGTGCATTTGTCGGTATCGACGAAAATAATGGCCTTTTAAGCAGTAGCGATGGAATTTATCTGGTGAATCTTAAAACGCTAAAGCCAACTTTTAAATTAATAGGAACTAAAGGACAGATTGGTGATATGTTGAAAACAGACAAGTACATCTACACACTTTCTCAATCAGAAGGTGCAGTGATTTACAATGTTTCTGACCTTTCAGTTCAAAAGAAAATCGCTGGTGTAACTATGGGTTTTGCCAGAACACCGGATGGAAAAGTATGGTACACCATTGGTAAAAACCTGTATAAATCTGATCCTGCAACTTTGGAAACTGAGGCCATAGAACTGCCGTTTTCTACTTTTGGTACTTTTGGTGCCTGGTTTTCTTCGCCAATTATCGCTTCTACTAAGGAAAATTCAGTGTTTATGATCAAAATGCCTAATTCTTGGGGTGGTGGTCAGGATATTTACAAATATGTTTCCGGTGATAAAACATCCTTAGACAAACCTTTTATTACCGCTACTGATAAACAAGTTTTCTATAAAAAGAACCTGGGCTATTATGCACAAGGAGATCAGATTGTAACGACAACGATGTTGCCTGGTTTTGGAGCAAATTCAGCAGTTAATTTCTTGAATATCTATGATGCGAAAACTGGAACATTGAGTAAAACTGTTCCTTTCAGTGGTTATTATTTCCCTTCAATGTTTGCCTTCCATTAAACGTTGATACCATAGGCTTTTTTATGCCGTGGAAAAAATATAACTTTGTTATTATAATATATAAATGAATATGTCTGAATCTAAATTCAACCCGCGTTCGATAATCCTGTTAATGATTATCATTTTTGTAAGCATTATCCGTATTGCAGCCCCATTGTCTGGCGACTTTAAAGAGATCGCTAATTTTTCAGCTGTAGGAGCAATTGCCTTATTTGGCGGCGCATATTTCAATAACAACGTTAAAGCATTTGCTTTCCCAATGTTGGTATTGGTTCTGAGCGATATTTTTATTGCAAAAATGTCAGGATACGGCTTTTTCTATGCAGGCTGGTACTGGACATATATTGCAATTATTGCAATGGTAGGCGTTGGTAAACTGATGATGAAAAAAATAAATGTAGGTACTTTTATGGCCTCTACTTTTATCGGCGTTTTCCTTCACTGGATCTTGAGTGATATTGGTCCAATGTATGCACCAAGCATTTACCCAGCAACATTAGCTGGTTACGGACAATGTTTAATCAATGCAATTCCTTTTGAATTGAATTTCCTTTACGGCACAATCGCCTACGGAGCAGTGATGTTCGGCGCATTTGAGCTGTTAAAAGCTAAATACCCAGCGCTAAGCCTGGCAAAAGCAGCATAAAAAAACGCTTTTAATTAAGCACATGAATAAGCAATCCCGGGATTGTTGCGGAGCAGACTCCTCAACCACCCGGGATTTTTTTGTTTCCTGAAAATACGGTACTTTGTCAGGTAATCAGCTCATTTATCAAAATGGAGTTGTTTTAATCAATTGATCCCTATGAAAAAGAAACTAGTGGTATTGACCGGAGCTGGCATCAGTGCCGAAAGCGGATTGAAAACTTTCCGGGATACGGATGGGCTATGGGAAGGTTTTAATATTTATGATGTGGCTACACCTGAAGCCTGGCGTAAAAACCCAGAACTGGTTCAGGACTTTTATAACCAGCGAAGGAAACAGGTGCTATCGGCACAGCCTAACGAAGCGCATAGCGCATTGGTCGCATTGGAGGCCGACTATGATGTTCATATCATTACTCAAAACGTCGATGATTTGCATGAAAGGGCAGGTTCTACTCAGGTAAGCCATTTGCATGGCGTGATTACCCGTTCTCAATCCGATAGCGACCCTCAGTTAACCTATCCAATCGAAGGTTGGGAGCTTAAAATGGGGGAACTTTGTGAATTGGGGACACAACTTCGGGCACACGTAGTGTGGTTTGGAGAAGATGTTCCGATGATTGAAGAAGCGGCGAGAATTTGTGCATCAGCAGAAGTATTTGTACTTGTGGGCAGCTCATTGGCAGTGTATCCTGCTGCGGGTTTAGTTGATTTTGTTCCCGCACATAGCCCGATGTACATCATAGATCCGGTGATTCCAAAGGTTAAAAATAGCCATCAGGCGATTAGAATTGAAAAATCTGCAGTTGCCGGAATGAAGGATCTGCTGGAATTGTTAACCTGATCTCTTTAGAAAAGCGTGATGCCGGCATTCCAGCCATACCAACCTTTATTATTTCCACTAAAATTATGGTGTTTGTCTGGGACAATCTGTTGCTTGTAGTTTTTAGCACTCGCCCCACTAGGCGCATCGCTGTTATAGTAGGAGTAGGATGGTCCAGCAAATACCGTAAAGCCTTTAAACAACTGTACCTGTAAATTGAGCTGCAATTTGGTTAAGACATTGGAATATTTCCAATTGCCCAGATACAGGTATTGGAAGCTAAGTTCAGGGGCAGCAGACAGGCGTTTGCTGAAAATGATATCATGTCCGAAACCAAGGCCAAACGTCGCGATTTTTGCTGTGTCGGAATAACTTTTTCCTACAAAGAGGATGTTGTAAAGGTTCGCATTCCCGGTTTTTAAAGCGATATTAGTTTGCACTAATTCGTTGGTAGAGACACTAATTTTATGGTAACCGTCACCTACAATATTGATCAACCCTAAACTGGTCCCAGTAGAAGAGTCTGAAAAATTTAAGAGGGCCAATTGAAAACCTGTATTTTTCTTTGCGATATTGAACAAGCCTCCAATTTGAAGACCTGACGCTGTTCTGGAGCTGATATTACCTAAACCTGCAATCTCTATACCTCTTGAATTTCGCGAATTGATATTGATTAAACCGGCAACCTGGAACCCGTTTTTCTCTCCGCTGTTTACATTCAGGGCACCCGCAGCCTGGAAGCCTTTCATATCACCTTTCACCAGATTGGCAATTCCTGCTATTTGAAAAGCCTCTATATTGCCTTTTACCACATTTAAGGCACCTGCAGCCTGTAGCCCTTTCACATTTGCCCGCACATCATTATGCAAACCGGCAATTTGGATTCCCTGTACTGAACCACCAACCACATTAAAGGCCCCGGCTACCTGAAGTGCTTTTACTTCTCCTTTGTTGAGGTTAAAAACTCCGGCCATCTCAAAGCCGTCTACCCCGGCAGTATAACCACCAATAATATTTAATGAAACTTTATTGACTACCTTGGAACTCATCATTCCATGAGAACTTAAACCTGGGGTAAGGGAGGTCTGGAAAGGGGTATTCGCAAAGAAGTTAGGGATATTCATGTTCTGGATTTTTTGCTTTGAAGAGATGAAAAACCGGCCAATGCCTAATTCCTCAATCGCATTTGAAAACTTAGCCCCTTTTTCTTTGTCCGGATCATCATAAGATTCCGGTTTAATGGTAATGTCTGAGAGGAAAACCAGTGCAGTATCTCTATAAGTTTCTTTACTGGCAGTTAGGATTACCTCTTTATGTTCTCCTTTGAAACGCAATTTGAAATAGCCATCGTTGTCGGTCAACGTGGATTGTAATAGCCGTTTTTCATATACACTAGCCTGTTTTACCTTGCGGCCGGTTTCAGTGTCGATCACATAACCGCTAATCAAATATAGATTGTCGGCGGTAGTGATGTTTTCTGGCTCAATGGTCAGGTGGTTAACGGCATAACGTAAAATGATGTAATTTTCATTTTCTTTATAATCCACTTTGCCTTGAAACATCTGGTCCAAAACCGTCCTCACCGGTACATTTTTAATGTTTAGGTTCACCAGGCTGTCCTGGTTAAACAGCGCACCATTATAGGCGAAATAAAAATCTCCGGCTTTGCTCATTTTATCCAGCACCAGACTAATCGGCTCTTGCTTTGCCGTAAAACTCAGGCGTCGGGAAAGGTTTCGTTGCAGGTTGCCCGCTATTCCGGGCGGCTGCTGGGCTGCGGCAATATGAAAAAAGAAAAGGAAAAGCAGGCTAAGTTTGGTCTTCATTATTTCTTGTTAGAGAGCAGTATTTCTTTTCCATTACTGCTATAGGTTAAATTTAAACTCTGACAAATGATCTCCAGGTTGTAATCTAAGGTTGCATTCTGCTTCAAAGTTGTGGTTAAGCTCAGGTTTCTAATGGCAGGATCTACCTTGATATTAGCATCATAAGCTTCATTAAGAACGTTGGCCAGCTTCCATAACTCCGTATTTTTAAGTGCAAATACCTTGGTTCGGTAATAGTTGTAGAGCTGATCCTGATTTTGTTCTTTAAGGAGTTGTGTAGAGCTTGGTTTGATGAGTACCCGTTCTCCTGCAACTAGGTTAATGGTTTCTCCTTTTAAACTCACTTTCACAATGCCACTTTCTACGATGACCTCTGTTTGCTGGTTCATGTGTTTTACATTAAAGGATGTTCCTACCACTTTAACGGATACCTCATCAACCTCGATGATGAAAGGATGGCTTTTATCCGGAGCCACATTAAAAAACACTTCACCAGAATCCAGGCGTATGCTGCGGTCTTTTTTAAATTCCGACGCATAGCTGAGCGCCGATTTCTTGTTCATGGTGAGTTCTGAGCCGTCCGGAAGTTTTTGAACAATGACCTCCTGGTTTGCGGCCAGCTCCATATACTTTTCTGTTGTCAATACCTCGTAAAAAATCAGGGCACCAATCATCAGTACAAAAACAGCAGCTATATTTATCCAGGTGTACTTTCTTTTCATAGGAATTACTCCTTTGATAGGCATTGTGTTCTCGATTGCCTGGATCAAAGGTTTTTCTTTTTTACTCAGTTTCTCTTTGAAGTTAAGCCAGGCCTTGGTTTCATCTACGGGGCTTTTTGGCGCGAGTAATTGACTGCGTTCCCAAATTTTCTCTAATTCCAGAAATTCCGAGATATTCGCAGGATCGGCTGCCAGCCATTTTTCAATAGCAGTGGTTTCTTCCTCACTGGTTTCTTTCAATAGAAACTTTATCAATAATTCATCAGTCATTGCCATGGTGTTAATTAAAAAAATCTTTATAGTATAGGATTCCTAATAGGATCAGAACCAGGAAATCGGATAGCTTTAATCGCAATACCCTAAGTGCTTTGCCCATTTGGTTTTCAACCGTTTTAATGGACAGGCCTAACTGATCGGCAATTTCCCTGTATTTGAGTTCTTCAAATCTGCTCATTTGAAAAATGGTTCTGCATTGCTCAGGTAAATCATTCATAGCCCGGCTAAGGTTTTTTTCTAATTCGCTCATTTCCAATCGTGCAGAAGCAGATTCGGATGAGGGGGGAGCGCTGTGCTGTGTATACTCTTGATGTTTGAATTTTATCTTTTCGTGCTTGAGGTAATTCAAACAGTCATGATAAATACTCTTATAGAGGTAAGCTTTCAGCGATGACTGTATATTCAGCAATTCGCGCTTCTCCCAGAATTTCATAAACATCCCTTGAACCATCTCTTCCGCTAGCTCATGCTCCTTCAGCATCACAAAAGCATAAGCATGCAGTGCTTTGTAATGTGTTTTGAACAATAGCTCAAACTCAACATCATTGAATGGTTCCTGATTTGGGGATTGGGGATCTATTAGCTTCACACGTTTAGTTCTTGTCAAATATATTTTTTCTTTGGCTGATGTGATGGAATACTTTCAATTTATTCCGTTATCTCAACCATAATTAAGCGTCCGTTGCTTTAAATGTCAATTCTCTTTAGCATTTCTATACCAGTTTCAGAGTTTGTTGTAATCAGATCAATGTAAACGACTTTTGGAAACCAGAATGAACCTCCATTAACTTTTACAAATACCCGTTTCAATAAATGGTTGCGTCCCTCATCCTTGATATAGATATGGTATTTTTGGTCTGTTTCTGATTTAATCAGATACATCGGCATTTTTTGATAAGCTGCCAGTCGGATTTCATACGTTTCATTACCCAATGCTTTTGATTTTAAACCATAAGCGAATTTTTCTTCTATGTTGCTGAGGGGTTTTAAGCGTCCTTGTTCCTCATATCTGACCCAGGAGCCTTTAACAGGTGCTTTCGGGTCTAATAGTCCGTCTGCTTTATAATTAAGCTCATAAACCACTGTATTCGCGTCGGGCGTTCTTTGAAGGAAAAATAAGAGGTTTTTCCCATTTGGAACGGGAAGAGGCTCATTGTTTTTTAAGGGTTGAGCATCGACCACCTGTGTCAATAACAACATAATCATTAATACAATAGCAGTTGTTTTACTGCGGATCTCTTCGGCTGGTTGCGGTCTTTGATCTTTGTTCAGTTTATGTCGGTAAATTTTCCCCGGACTGGCGAAAATGAAAAACAAGCACTCTCTCACACCATCACTTCCTTTTACATCTTTTAGCATATCCCGGTATTCATGGAAGTTCAATGCAAAAGGATTGGTTTTGTTTTCAATAGGAGTTGTTAATCCATAGATTGGTTGCTCTTCTTCATATTGAAAAGTACCAAACCAATGGTCCCAGATCATAAAAGTAGCCCCAAAATTCTTATCGAGGTATTTCTCCTGACTTCCATGGTGTACGCGGTGATTGGAAGGTGTCCCAAAATACTTTTCAAAAAATGGGTGTATCTTTCCGATGGCTTCGGTATGCACCCAGAATTGATAGAGGGTACTCAGCTGACTTGCCACCAGAAAGACTACCGGATGAAAACCCATTAAGGCAACCGGAATAAAGAACACTGTTTTGAAGTGCTGTACCCAGCTTTGGCGGAAAGCAACTGTCAGGTTATAGTGTTCTGCAGAATGGTGTACCACATGGGTTGCCCAAAAGAAACGGTTGAAATGGGAGATCCTATGCGACCAGTAACTACAGCAATCGTATATAATAAAGCAGGGGATTAAGGTCCACCAATTCAATTCCATACGCCATGGCAACAGGTTGTAAATCCAGATTGCACCATAAACTAACACCACTTTCATCAGCAGGTTGACTGCCAGATTTCCTAATCCTACCAATATAGAACCTAGCGTTTCTTCTTTTTCATAAGTTTTATGTGTCCCAAAATGAGACATCAGGAATTCTAATAGCGCGAGAATAAATACAGCGGGCAGGGCATAAGCGATAAGATTTGGAGCTTCTTTTTGCATCAGATAACTGTCTGCAAAGTCGATTTTTGTCGCTCCAAACAGTGGTAGAAAGTCCAGCCATTGGGTAGTTAGGGTTGCCATAGGTGTTGGATTAAAGAATGAATTAGAAAATGAATTGAATTCCTCCGGAATAGCCCAGGTATAAGGCTTGGAAGCTGCCTGCGGGATCTCCCCAGGTGCGGATGAATTTCTTGTGGAGGTTTTTGCCTTCGGTGGTATTGGTGCTTAGGAAATTAATCGATGGTCCTCCAAACAATTCCAGGTGATTTCCTATCCTTAAAGCAGGTAAAACGCGGAAGGAGGACTTAAAATATTCCCCGGTTTTGAAACTTTCCAGTACGGTTGCAGTTAATTCGGTGTGAAGTCTGAAAAATGAGCTTTGAAACCAATGGGCACCAATACCAGCTTCCATTGCATAGACTTCTTTTTTGTTTTTTAGGTTGTAACCGATCCCTAAGATACCATAGGTCACTTTTCCTCCAGAGCGGAAAGACAAGATGGATGTCTGCGTTTCATCTGTGGTCAAACTGATGCTTTTTTCCCCTCTTTTGACCAGGTTAATGATCCCGATCGGGTAATCACTGTTGTCGGCAATATTGATAAACCCTGCGGCCTGAATGCCTTTTACCTTTTTAGCAATGTTGATGAATCCTGCAAATTGTGAGCCCTTCACATCTTCAGCTTTGTTGATAAAACCTGCCAATTGTGATGCGGATACATTTTTCCGGGCTAAATTGATAAAACCAGCCAACTGTGATCCTTTTACGGCATTTGCTGTATTCATGAAACCTGCAAGCTGGGCGCCATGTACATCTTTGGCAATATTGCTGAAGCCTGCAAATTGTGCCCCTTTAACATTCCCTTTGGAAATGTTCGCAAATCCTGCAAAGGAAGCTCCTTCAGCCGATCCATAAGTATTTAGAAAACCAGCAATTTGAAAGCCGTTTGCTTTTTTGCCAATATGATTTGAGAATAGCCCAATTTGAGTTCCTGTAGCTTCATTCCGGATAATATTTGAAAATCCTGCGAAACTAAACCCCTTTTCAACAGAAGATACTCCTGCAAGTAAATGAAGGGAAAAGTTGTTGGTATCCAAAGGAGCGTGTGTTCCATTGCTACTCAATGGGTAAACCAGGCCGATATGGATTTTTCCGATTCCTTTTTCGGTTCCCTCTCCAGTATTGGCCTTCGCATCTTGCTGTGCAAATCCATTTAGTCCGGAGAGTAATAGGCCCGCAATTGCGATCGCCTGATAAGTTGGTTTAAATGATTTTAATGTTTTGTTCTCGTTTGTAGTCCTCATTTTTGTCTGATTTTGAAATGAGACAACGCAATGAGGGTTTACCCCTACGACCTTTTGAAAATTAGTGAATAAAAGCAGAGGTGTCTTTACTTTCTTCGATTTGAACCTTAATATTCCTTCTTCCAATCACTAAAAGCATTAAAGCCAGAACCGTGGTTCCAGTCATAATGGCTACCATAGGAACTGCAGATTTTAGTTCAAACATACTTACGCCAAAAGAAGCCAAAGCGCCCAGCCCCATTTGAACTGCACCCATTAGTGCAGATGCAGTACCCGCATTTTTGCTAAATGGTGCAAGGGATAGGGCAGAGGTATTTGGATTGGTTAAACCCAGGCAAGAGAGGAATAAGAATAGCAGGACTACCGTTTCCGTTAGGCCGAACCAGTTATTGATACTACCAATTAAGAAGAATAAAACGATCAGAACCTGGGTGCTTAAAGCGGCAAAAATTACCTGCTCACTTTTATATCTCCTCAATAAGAGCGTATTGATCTGGCTGGAGCCAATTAAGCCGGTTGCTAATAACGCGAAGATCCAGCCATAAGCTTCTTCAGATACCTGAAAGATATCTATGAAAACGAGCGGTGAACCGGAGATGTAAGCAAAGAGTCCTGAAAAAGCCAATGCACCTGTAAAGGCATAGGTGTAAAACTGTGGATCTTTGACCACAGAAAGAAAGTTTTTGAGAATAGGAAGTGGTTTCAACGAAAGACTGGTATCCGGTTTATAACCGTCTGGTAGCCAAAGCCAGCTGGCAATTAGGTTCAGGATTCCTAAGCCCATCAAAATGATAAATACAGAATGCCATCCCCAGGCAACGGTTACATAACCACCCAGGGTAGGAGCGATCATTGGAGAAACGCCTACCACAAGCATTAGCAAAGCGAAAACCTTGGCATTTTCTTTTACAGGAAAAAGGTCTCTCACCATAGCAATTGAAGCAACTGCTGCGGCACAGCTTCCTATCGCCTGCATAAAACGTAAAATGATCAAGGCATCCAGACTGGTTGCAAATACACAACATGCAGAGGCAATGATATAAACAAGAAGGCCGATATATAATGGTTTTTTCCGTCCAAAACGGTCTAATAGTGGCCCATAAAGGAGCTGTCCGGCAGAGATTCCAATAAAGTAACTGGAAAGTGATAAGGATACTTTGAGTACGGTTGTGTTCAGGTCTTTTGCAATGGCCGGAAATCCAGGAAGGTACATGTCGATTGAAAAAGGTCCTAAGGCAGTTAGGGAGCCTAATAATACAATAAGGAGGAAGTATTTTTGTTTTGTCATTAGATTTTGCAAATATAGGTTTTGTACTTTTAGCATTTGCGCGAACTTGATGTTTTATCCAAACATAATCGGATGCTTTTCGTTTTAATTATGTAAGTTTTAAGCAGGATTTTGTAAGTGCTAGTTGCGCAAATACATTATTTTTGCAATTAGATTTAAACCTCCCGGGAGATAGAATTATGGTGTTATATGTAAAAAATATGGTGTGTGACCGTTGTGTGATGATTGTTCGTCAGCAACTGGAGCAACTTCATTTCGAAGTAAATGACATCAGCTTGGGTAAGGTTGAAGTGGTTCCTGATCCTAACGAAAATCAATTACAGGACATATCTGCTACACTGCAGATGCTGGGGTTCGAACTGATGGATAAGGAGAAAGATCAACTGGTGGAGCAGGTGAAAAACAAAGTCATTGAGCTGGTTCATTATTCCAACCTGAATGAAATCAATCAAAGTCTCATCACCATTATTGCAGACCGCCTGGATAAAGATTATGCTTACCTGAGTAGATTGTTTTCTGACGTAGAGGGCATCACCATTGAAAAATATATCATTCAACAGAAAATCGAAAAGGTAAAAGAACTACTGGAATACGGAGAGCTGAACCTGAACGAAATAGCCTATAAAATGGGTTATAGTAGCAGCGCGCACCTTTCTGCACAATTCAAATCGATTACTGGTTTGAGTCCAAGTAAATATAAAAACTCCAGTTTAAATAAGAGAAAACCTCTGGATAAAATCAAATAAGTCTTACGAAATTTGTAACATTACGGCGCTTATTCAATTCTAAACTGGAAATTTAAACACACAGATGCCTTTTTATAAACACTATTCATTTGATCTTTGGTTGACATTGATCAAGTCTAATCCTGCTTTCAAAACAGAAAGGACAAAATATTTTCATGCCCATTACAATTCCAAAAAGAAAAGTGTCGATGAGGTTGCGCTGATTTTTAGGCAGGTGGATCTAATGGTCAATGCCATCAACGAAAAGACGGGTAAGAATATCGATGCTGATGAAATGTACCTGATGGTAATCAGCATCATGAATGATTATTCAACGGAGTTTCAAGGACTGGATACAGCAGCATTGTATCTGGAAATGGAAATCCTGTTGTTGAATAACATGCCCTTGCTATACAATTCAGAATCATTGAGTGTATTAAGCGAGCTGAAATCTTCAGATCGGAGTACTACAAATATTTTAAGTAATACCGGCTTTATCAAAGGTGTAACCCTGAGAAAAGTATTGGAAAATTTGAAGCTGACCGACTTGCTGGATTTTCAGTTATATTCGGATGAAGTACGTTTATCTAAACCTAATCCCGAATTTTTTAAGCTGATGCTAGATACAATTGACCAGGAGAAGCATCCCGAAATCAGATTGCAAGAGATCATTCACATTGGTGATAACCCAGTTGCAGATGTTAAGGGAGGCAAAGCTATGGGGATCAATACGCTGCTCATCAATTCAAATGATTTATTAATTTCACACTTACTCTCATGATTCCATATACCTATTCCCTGCATAAAATAAATGATACCGTTAATTTCGGGTTTTCAGCCGATGATTACAGTCGCTTTAAATTCGGTGATGATCTGGTATCTAAGTCATTCGGAAAAGATCTAGCCGATGGTTTTATTAAATATTACTTACAGGAGAATCTCATTACCGAGCAAATCGTAGTCATTTCCAGCCCTTATTGTTTCATTCCAACTGCAACATTTGCGATGAAAAATGCTTTTGTCTCACAGTTGAACCGTTGGTTGGTTGCTCATGGAGGATTGGTGATACAAGAAGCAAAAGTACATAGAACCATTACCTATAAGGAAGATTATGGTGGATTAAGTGCAGAAGAACGCATGAGATTAATTGGTAACGATTCTTTTCATATCGATAAGGATTTCCTGGAAGGTAAAACTTTACTATTTCTTGATGATATCAAGATTACGGGAAGCCATGAGCGGATGATTCTGAAAATGGTCAAAGAATATGGTCTGAAAAACGACATTCATATGCTTTATTTCGCCGAATTGGTCAATAAAGACATCCATCCGAATGTGGAAAATCACCTGAACTATCATTTGGTGAAATCTATTTTTGACCTGGATGAAATCATTAAAAGTGGAAACTTTGCAGTGAACACAAGAATTGTAAAGTATATCCTGAACTGTGATTTTGAAAGTTTTTCTATTTTCATAGACCGACAAACTCCTGAATTTATGAACAGTTTATATGATTTATCATTGGGAAATAGTTACCATACGATTCCTTCTTATGAGGAGAATCTCAATCATTTGAAAAGCTATCTGCAGCAGCAGGACTACAAACTGAGCTAAGGCTCCTATTTGTTTGAAGGAAAAAGCTCCTGCATTTTTATGCAGGAGCTTTTTGTTAGCTCATTTTTTCTCCTCACTTTCAAAAGTATTTTAGTGTCGGTTGTGTATAGGGTTGATACATTAGCTATTAAGTTAGTGTTGTTTGTAGAATGAATTGAGATTGTTTGCTGGTGGAGTCCAAATCCGCTTGACTTTTAATAAGACTTTGCTAGGGGTTTGATAGCTCTTTATAGGCTTAAATAGCCTTTCAATCAGGGTTGAAAGGCCTAGTAAATAAAGAGGGTTCAGGTGCTCATACAGCAGTCAGTTTGAGCCCATTTTATACACTTTACAAAATACAGGTCTTCCATAAAGCTTACTGTACAGTACAGAAGGGGGGCTATTTACCAGGAATTCAGGATGGCAAATACCTTGCAGAGAATAATTGTCATCAAATCTTCAAATAGGATGACGTTAGGCGATAAAAAACATGATTTTTACATTAAAAAGCTAGTTTTTTCCCTTAAAAATTGATATTTTGCAGGTACTGATTATAGTGGTTGATTTTGGTGGCTGGAATTTGTAATCCTAGATTTTTGCTAGACAAAAGACCCGCTGGAACCGGTATTATTTACAGTTGATTATAATTTAAAAACACATAAAATATGGCAATTAACTTGCAAAAAGGACAAAGGGAGAACATCGATGCCCCTAAATTTACGATCGGTCTTGGATGGGATACCAATAGTTCTACTACGGGTACCGCATTTGATTTAGATGCTTCCATTTTTATATTGGATGATCAAAAGAAGTTAGTATCGGATCAAAACCTGGTATTTTACAATAACCTGGTTTCTCCTGATGGTGCAGTAGAACATACAGGTGACAACTTAACGGGTGATGGGTCTGGTGATGATGAGCAAATTAAAATCGACCTGACCAAAATAGATCCTAAAGTGAATGAGATCTGTGTAGTCGTAACCATCCATGATGCAGAAGGCAGAAAACAGAATTTCGGTCAGGTTAGAAATTCTTTTGTGCGTATTTTTGATACGGTTACCAATGAGGTGATCTTAAAATACGAACTTGAAGAAGATTTTTCAATTGAAACTGCAGTAGAATTCGGTAGAATTTACAAACGTGAAGGAAAATGGAAATTCGAAGCCGTAGGAATGGGAATGAAAGGTGGTTTACAAGATTATTTAAATAAATATCAATAAGAAATTATGGCAATCAATCTTCAAAAAGGACAGCGTATCAGTCTTGAAAAGAGTAACGGAAGCAAGCTTCAAAACATTTGTGTAGGAATTAACTGGGGTGCCATTGAGAAAAAAGGCATGTTTGGCTTTGGTAAAACAAAAGAAGCAGTAGATTTGGATGCAAGTTGTGCCTTGTATAATGAGAAAAAACAACTGGTAGATGTGATCTATTTCGGTAGTTTGAAATCTAAAGATGGTGCAGTAAAACATAGCGGTGATGATTTAACCGGCGATATGGGTGGTGATGATGGTTTAGATAATGAGGTGATTACCTTAGATTTTACCCAGCTTAACCCGACTGTTGATTACGTGGCATTCGTATTGAATAGCTTTAGAGGTCAGGATTTTGCAACGCTTCCTTTCGCATCTATTCGTATTTACGAAGGAACTCCAAAACAAGTAAGAGAAGTATTTGCAACTTATGATATTGCAAATGGCGCAGGTTTTGCTGGTCATGTATCTATGGTATTGGGTGTCTTCTACAAGAAAAACGGAGAATGGAAATTCAATGCAATCGGAGAGCCTACCAAAGACAAGAAATTAGAAGAAACTGTGAATACAGTAACACAAAGCTATCTGTAGACTCTAAAGGTAAAGGAACATTTTATTGAATTATGGAAATAAACCAGAATAATACCCAAAGCCTTAGTCCGGTTCCTGTAAAACTGGATAAGGATGGAAATGTTGATTTGACAACAATCAGCCCGGAAGAGGTCAAAAAATATACTGAGATTAATAAATCATTAGAGCCTTCTGACGTGAATTCTATCCTGAATTATGGGGTAGAAGCGCAGAACTCTATGGAGAAATACAGTAATGATTTTTTATCATCTGTAAGAACCTATAACAGCGGCGACGTAGGCGGATTGATTAATGAATTACTGACTGAGCTGAATTATATTGATGTTACCGAGTTGGAGCAGAGTGGTTTTAAATCTTTTATTTCGAAAATCCCTTTCCTGAAGAATCTGGTTGTTGATGTAAAGAAACTCTTTCAAAAATATGATGTGGTGGTCAATAACATTGACAAAATCACGAATAAAATTAAAGCAGGTCGTTTAAATTCTATCAAGGACAATAGCTCATTGCAAACGATGTTTGATAACAATGTGAGCTATATCCACCAGATGGAAGAGCTGATTATTTCGGGACAACTGAAGTATGAGGAGCTGAAACTGAAACTTGCTGAAATGGAAGGTAGACCTGCAGATTTCCAGGATTATGAGATCGCAGATTTAAGGGATTTCGTGACCAGACTGGACAGACGTTTAGCAGACATGAAAATTGTTCGCTTTATTATGTTGCAATCCCTGGCACAAATCAGAGTCGTGCAAAATAACAATACTTCTATCGCTGAAAAAGCGCAGTCTATTGTTTCTACTACGATTCCGGTATGGAAAAATCAGCTGACCATTGCTGTAGCACTACAAAGGCAAAAAGCCAATGTAGAAATGCAGAAAAAGATCTCTGATACCACCAATACCATTCTACAGAAGAATGCAGAAATGCTGAAACAGAATAGTATTGATGTGGCCAAAGAAAATGAAAAAACAGTGGTATCCCTTGATACCCTGAAAATGACTACGCAATCGTTGATCGAAACCTTGAATGAGGTGAAGAAAATTCATGAAGAAGGAGAGAAGAGCAGAAGAGTGTTGGATGGAGAATTGAAAACTCTTGAAACTGAATTGAAGAAAAACGTGACGCGCGTTAATTAAAAAAATCAATGGATGACCGCCGTAATTATATTTTAAAGGAATCCCGCACAGAGATCAGCCGTTTACAGCTGCTCTCTGTGTTTTTTGAAGAGGAAGCGGTTTATAAAATATACCTGCGTAGCCAGGTGATTCATCAGCTATTTGAGCAGAACGAAGAATTGGATATTGATAAACTGGAACTTTTTCATGTGCAGTTTACTGCCAGTGTTATCGAACTGCTCAGAAAGATTAAGAAAAATAATGAGAAGAATGTTAGCCTGATCTATGATGAAATAGAGCTGAATAAGGAGCTGATAGAGCGAATGAGTAATTCGGTCTTTACAGATCGGAACTTTAATCTGGACAAGCAGAAACAAGCCTTAAAGATCAATTTGTCTTTAAGAAAGTTGTTTGAAGTGCTGTCGGACCTAAGCACGGATTTTCCTTTTTCAAAAAACATCAATTCATTTAGTTCCAGATATGCTAAAGATTTTTATTATAACATTAGCCCCGATCAGTTGTCTGAACTGATTCAGTACGATCCGAAAGAGGTGTATTTGAATATACACGCAACTATCGAAAAGAAATTAATGGGCAGCCTTTGTAAGTATGATTTCAAAACGGAGTTCTACTGTGGATTGAAGTCGGGGCAAATGATCATTGAGGTTTATAAGTTTGTAGAAGTCGACCGGTATTTCCTCTTTTTCCCCAACAGGAACCTCTTCCTGTTTTGTGAGCTGGAGCAGCTTAAGGGGATCGACTGGACCAACAGTCTATCTGAAAAGGAAAAGATGGTTCAGGAGCTTTCTTATAAAAACGATAAGCTGGAAAGTAGTGCAGCGGCCCTTAAAACCTATATCCCAAAAGAAATTATCGACCTTCTGGAAGAGAATTACCTGAAGATTTCAGATATAGATTTCCTGGAACATATGAATAATTTTGATGTACAGGCTAATATTTTAAAAGCAATGCTTAAAACCGATCTTTTTTAGCATTTTTATCAAAGTAAAAAAAACAATAATTGAAACATGGATAATAATTTAATCAATCATCCCGGTGTAATCATCGGGTTTGGAGTGCTGGTTCTGGTGATGTTACTACTGGATTTGGGCGTTTTTAATAAAAAAGTACACGCCGTAACCAGTAAAGAAGCTGCAATATGGTCCATAGTATGGATTACTTTATCTATGGCATTTAGTGGCGTGATTTACGTGACTTCCGGATTTGAAAAGTTTACGCAATTTCAATCGGCATATTGGATCGAAAAGGCCCTGTCAGTAGATAACCTCTTCGTTTTTATCCTGGTATTTGGATTCTTTAAAGTACCAAAAGAATTACACCATAAAGTGCTGTTCTGGGGTATTATTGGAGCCTTGGTATTCCGTGCGATCTTCATTTTTGCAGGTGTAGGACTGATTAATCTAACCTATTTGCCTGAAATGACGCTGTTTGGACATGTATTGCGTATCAATGTGGTGTTGTTGATATTCGGTCTGTTCTTGGTTTATGCGGGTATCAAATCATGGGTTGCAGATGACGACGATGATGAAGAAAAAGACTTTAGCAAGAGTGCAGGTGCGCGTTTGATTTACAAGTTCTTTAAAGTAAGCAAGGAATTTGATGGTGCTAAATTTTTTACCGTTGAAAACGGAGTAAAAATGGCCACTCCATTATTGGTAGTAGTTGCAGTAATTGAGTTTACAGATTTACTTTTCGCAGTAGATTCTATTCCAGCGATTTTTGCGATTGCTCCTGATGATCCACTGATCTTATACACTTCCAATATTTTTGCAATTTTAGGTTTAAGAGCCTTGTATTTCCTATTGGCGAACTTCATTCATATGTTCAGCTTGTTAAAATATGGTTTAGCAATCATTCTAGCCTTTATTGGGGTTAAAATGGTGATTGCACCGTTCTATCACATCTCTTCACCACTTTCATTATCGATTGTAGGTGGGGTTCTGATCCTGTCGGTGATTGCTTCCATTATGTTTGTGCCGAAAGAAAAAACAGCATAATAAAATACTGCTGAATTAGAAAAGGCCTGGGTTAATAACTCAGGCCTTTTCTTGTATAAGGATTAAACGCTATTTTAGTCCTAAATCAAGAATTATGCAACATACGCTAAATATTAACCTACCGGAAGTATTCCATTCAACCTATAACGCTAATCCGAAAACTGCGGTGTTGGAGGTGTTAAATAGTCATCTGGAGCCTTTGGAGCTGCTGTTGCAAGGCTATCATTCCAGAGAGAAGGTACGTCAGGTTAACCTGGAAGCAGACAGCCTGGAGTTGGATGGAACAGGGAAGGGGACTATAACCGTCAGCTATCAAATCGAAGAGTTTAATGTTTGTGCTGCGATCGATCGTACGGATATGGAGCGTATGAAATTGACATTCAGTATTTCTGAAGCCACAGGGATGATGAAAGTGGCAGGAATAGCATTGCCAGAACGTGAGCCTGATACTTTTTAGGCATAAAAAAACCGGCAATCGCTTGCCGGTCTTCATTCTTATGAATTGATTAAACTAGAATAAATTAAATTCAACTCTACGGTTTGCCTGACGACCAGCTGCAGTTTTATTACTTGCAATTGGACGATCTGGTCCGTAACCTACTGCTTCAATACGATCAGCATTAGCACCTTGAGCTACTAAATAAGCTTTTACTGCTTCTGCTCTGTCTTTCGATAAACGTTTGTTTAACGCTAAAGAACCAGTGTTGTCAGTATAACCAGCTAATTTCAAGCTAAAGTTTTTCTCTACCAACAGGGCCGCAACACGGTCTAAAGTAGGATAAGATTTAGCACGGATGGTTGCTTTTCCTAAATCAAATTCTAAGTTTTTAATCGCCTCAGCAACAACCTTACGGTCAGCTTCAGTAATGATTACTTTTTCTCTGATAATGGTTGCTGGAGCTACTAATGGACATCCTGAACCATCAACAACTACTCCTGCAGGTGTGCCTGGGCATTTGTCAAATTTGTTCGCTACGCCATCTTTATCATCATCACCCATTTCTTTAGCATAGATTTCTCTATCTCTCTCGATTTTTTGCTCTGCCGTAGACAATGCATTTCTTAAAGCTGCACTTTCTTCTGCACTTTCGTTACGCAAGTTAGCCAATGAGCTGTAGTTTTGTAATTGTGGTTTTGATTTGCTTCCCAATGCAAATTCTAAACCTGCATGACCATAAGAGAATTTATCAAATCTACCAGTGTTGTAACCATCAAATGTAGACGATTTTACAAAGTTTACATCATATCCAAAGTCTAAGTTAATGCCTTTAGCTACACCTAATTTGAAACCTGCACCTACAGGGATGAAATATTTTTCCTTGTATGGATTTCTTGAAGTAATGGCACCGTTATAAGTATCACCACCTGATGACATGTAACCCACACCACCTTTAACGTAAGGGATCAACATCGCATTCTCATTATTGATGCTGATGTTAGCCAAATTGTATACTGCTGTTAAAGCTGCAGACCATTCTACACGGGTATCAAAACCAGTGTTGTCCAGGTATGCTGGAGTACCAAGTTGGTTTAAAGCTCTCGAGCCTTTTACTTTTCCTGCAAGGAAATCAGCCTGAAGTCCTAAAGCTGGAAGGATTTGTTTTTTGATGTAACCACCATATCCTAATGTCTCTTTAGCAGTATTAAAATCACGTTGGGCCCCGTTAAAAATAGTGTTTGAGCTAAGTACGCCAGCATGGGCGCCAATTGACCAGGTGCGGAATTCTTTTTTTCCAAAACGTCCTGTTGCGTCTGGGTTAGTATCTTGTGCGAATAATTGCGATGAAGCACCCAATAGGGTCACTACCATTGCGGCTTTTGTAATTTTGGATTTCATATTCTTTTTCAATTAGATATTTGTGTTCGTCAATTGATGAACTACAATCCCCCTTGAAATAATCCTGCCAAACACATTTTAGTGCTAGATTAATTATGAATTCCTTAATAATGAGTCAGTTATTACCTTTTTAGAAAAAATAGAATTTTCTATGTTATGGGAGCAAGACTTGGATTTTGTGTATAATATTTAGTACAATAACTATAAATCGAAGACTTCCCCGAGTTCCGGAATACTGACTTTATAGTCGATTTCCCGAAGCGCTTGCGCCAGACTTTCTATGCTTTTATCTTCGCCATGCACTAAAAAGACCTGTTTTAATTTCGAGGAATCCTGTTGTTTTACAGTATTCAACAAGTCTTGATGATCCCCGTGACCGCTTAAAAGATCTGTTTTTTGAATGCTTGCATAGACCATCAAGTCCCGGTTTCGGAGCCTGACGATAGAATCACCACGAAGTAAGCGGTGGCCTAAGGTTCCTTTTGAGCAATATCCAATGAATAATATAGTGCAATAATAGTTTTGTATATTATAATAAAGGTGATCCTGTATTCTTCCTCCTTCCAACATACCGGCAGAAGAAATGATGATACATGGCTCATGGTAGTTCGAAATGGAAATACTCTCTCGTTTGTCATGCACATAAGAGAGGCCTTCAAATTCAAACTGATCACCTTCGCGTTTATAAAATTCCTGAGCTTCCTGGTTTAATAGGTTATGGTGCTTGCGGTAAATATTGGTGGCAGATTCTGCTAAGGGGCTATCTACAAATATTTTCACATAAGGAAGTAAGCCCTTACTAAAGATTTGATTTAAGGCAAATACCAAGGCCTGAGTTCTGCCAATACTAAAGGCCGGAATGATCAGTCGGCCAGGAGATTTGATGCAGGATTCCTGAATGGTGTTGATCAGCTTTTGCTCCAGACTCATTTCTGTGCTGTGTAGCCTGCCGCCATAAGTGGATTCAGAAACGAGATAATCGACCTCAGGAATCCTTTCAGGATCCCCCAACACAGGGTAATTGCTGCGGCCAATATCACCTGTAAAAGCAATCTTCTTAGTAATGCCCTGATCTTGCAAGGTCAAAACTACCGCTGCGGCACCGAGTAGGTGTCCAACAGGAATGAATTCCAAAGATACCTCCGGATTAAGGCGGAAGGCCTTATGAAAACCAACCGTCACAAAACGATCTACCGTATCCATGACATGCTTATGTAGATAAAGTGGCTGTGGACCTGGACCTCTTTTTCTGCGGCCTTTAGTTCTTGTGCTTTGTTTGTTTAAAAAAATATTAACAGAATCGAGTAAAAGCAATTCGCTGAGGTCTGCGGTAGGCGGGGTACATAATATTTGACCTTCAAAACCCATCCTGATTAAAGTAGGTAGATTTCCGGAATGGTCAATATGTGCATGGGTAAGAATTACGACATCTATGCTCGAAGGATCAAAAGGAAAATACTGATTCTCTTCCTGATAGGTGTCTTTCTCATAGTCCAGACCACAGTCTACGAGTATTTTGTAATTCTCTAATTCCAGCAGATGCATACTCCCTGTTACCTGTCTCGCTGCTCCCCAAATGGTCAATTTCATAGTTCCGGTGTTCCTTTAATGCAGCAATATATCAATTTATAAGTGATCAGTATCCATCCATTTAGAAAAATCAGCGATCCGGTATTGGTAATTTAGGGTAGAATTGGCTGTACTGGAAATAATTTTCCATTTTAATAGCTCATCCTGGAAGCTAGGTAGGGGAAGACCAGATTGTTGCGCGGCTTTAACGTAGAACTCTTGTTTGCTGGGGTGATCCGGGCTGCAGACATTGTAAATTCGTCCAAATGCAGCCTGCTGGATCAGAGTCAGGGTGAATTCAACACAATCTTCCTGGTGTAGGAGGTTAACCGGGGCTTGTCCATTAGGAATGTCCTGCTTTCCGGCAAAGAACCTTCCTGGATTTCTTCCAGGGCCTATGAGTCCGGCGAAACGAAGGATGGTAGTGGAAAATGAAGGGTTTGATGCTAATAATTGTTCTGTCTCCAGTATTGCTTTTCCTGATTCGGTATCAGGCTGGGCCGGTGTAGATTCTGTGATTTCAGCATTAGCATCAGCATACACCGCAGTAGAACTGATAAAAATGACTTGAGGTATTTTTTGTGATGAGGCCAGAGCCGCAATTTTTTTGATCTTCCCCGGGAAAGAAGACTGTTCTGAACTACTTCTTTTGGGGGGGATGGCAATCAATAAAATATCGGTATGGAAAAAGTCGGGATCACTTTCTACGCTATGCTCCTGAAAGTTCAGTAGAAATGGCAGGATTGATAAAGAGGAGAGAAGTTCCAGTTTATCAGGACTGGTGCTGGATCCTTTTACGGTATAACCTTCGGCGACCAGTCGTTTAGCCATTGCTAATCCGTACCAGCCACAACCAAGTATACTAATGGTTTGTTTCTTTTGAACTATTGAGTTGCTTTCCATCGGAAGGATGTTTTGTAAATAAAAAAAGGGGTAATGCCTGAGCATACCCCCTTTGTAAAATGAATGTTAAGACTAAAGAACGGTTACGTTTGAAGCCTCAGGACCTTTTTTTCCTTCATTCAATTCGAATTCTACGTTGTCTCCTTCATTCAATTCTCTGAATGAATCTCCTGCAATCGCAGAAAAATGTACGAAAATATCTTTTCCTCCATCTTCTGGAGTTATAAATCCAAATCCTTTTGCAGAATTAAACCATTTAACTTTTCCTGTTGTACGCATATTATTATATATATATTTCGATGTGAAAATAATGAATTGAACATTAATATCAAAATCTTAAAATAAGGGTGGAGGATATTTTAAATTCAAGAAATTTTATTTTGTTAAAACCTATATTAGAGGGACTTGTTCATCGCTTGGTGTCATTGCCCGAAGAAGGGGCTGCTCAATTTGATTTCCTTTCCCGATGATGGGCAACCTTTATCGTGCTTAAATCCCCTGACTGAAGTTGCAGTGGGAAGCGGAATTTTTGATGGAAAATTAAATGAAGAGGAAATGTAAGAATACAGAGCTAAGACATTGAAAAGAGCGCTAAGGAATGGGCTAACCTGGAAAAAGAAAAAGAACAATTAAAAAATATCGTTATGGAGGATAAGAAATATCGACGTAAAAGCAGAATTTATGAAGAAAGAAATAACCTTGGCTTGGATGCTGATGGCTCTTCTGAGGATTTTTCATTTAACAGTTATTTGAATAGTGACCATGAGCGGGTTACTGGGAATCCAGATGGGGAGAATGACCTGGGGCGGGCAAATAGTCCTGCTGAACCAGATGCTTTAATGGACAAATAGGATACTTGTGTAAGCCTCATAATGCCGCTTTAACTATTGTAGAAAAATGCCCACAATGGGGCGTTTATTGGGAAAATAAACCACCTTTATTAGAAGTTTATGAAATCATCAATAATATTTTCAATATCGAAAATGGCGCTCAATTGGCTTGCATCTTAGTTTATTGCTTTATTTTTAGCTTCATTTCCTCAAAATAAAGGCTTGGCTTGGTTTTTTCCTTTAATAGCTTAGAAAACTACAGGAAAATGAAAGCAATATATCCTTTATTATTATTTATTGTTGTGGCACTAAGTAGCTGTAAGAAGGATAATTCTTTGGATAGTCTTTCTCAGGTAATTTTAAAGCGTGAAGGCCTTTTGAGGGTAGAATGCAATAAATGTGAAGTGAATTATCAGATCAACAATAAAGAATATAGTGTGGGGATTGACAAGGGTAGTAATGACATGGCGTTTTACTATTCTGGTGATGTAGATCTGAAAACAGAAGTGGTATCTAAAGAAGATCAAAAGATTAGGGTTTTGGTTATGGACTCCTTTGGAAGGATAGTCTCTAATGAATTGAATAAGTGGACTGAGGGTGAGAGTCGTAAGCAGACGTTTGTGATCAATATTAAATAATTGAGCTGAACCGAAATACTGAATGTGGTGATTCCTGCTTTTTTTTAATCAAAGGAAGTTTAATTAAAGGTTTAACTAGAAAAAGCATTATGTTTACAGATAAAATCAGTAACAACAATAGTACAACCAGTGCCCCAGAAACGGATCATTATCCATATTTGGATAAATTTTTGTTGTGGAGTGCAGGTAAGACGCATACTAAAGAATACATGGAAGGTAAAAACGGTCACAAAAAAAGTATATTAATTGTAGATGACGAACTAAGTATTCTTAAGTTGTTGAGTTTTATTTTAGCTGCAGATTACGATTTAATCATCAAAAAGAGTGGGATAGAGGCTATTGCCTGGTTAGAAGAAGGTAATGACCCGGATTTGATTATCTCTGATTTAATGATGCCTTATTTTGATGGAAGTTCTTTAATTAGAAATCTTAAAATCAGCGGCTTTTATAGAAATACTCCGGTAATCCTGTTGTCAGGTGCTGAGGATCTTGCTGAAAAAGTAAAAAATATGCCGTTTAAAATAGACAGTTATCTGGAAAAACCATTTAATCCGGCAACCTTAAAAACTCAAATTGCTCAACTTATCGCATAATGAACACGTCTACAATTAATCGTCCTCAAATAAATGCTAAAATTGTGCATTTTGGGAAACTCCTTAAAAGTGTGATTTCTGAGGAGTTTGATGCCAATGTAGAGCAAATGGATGATCCGGAAGATTTCAAAAGATACCTGGATCAGCAATCCTTATTAACATTACCGGATATTATCTTAATCGAAGTAGATGACAATAAAAATTGCTTTGATCAAATCCGGGAAATTAAGAAAAACCCATTGCTTCATGGTTTGATTATCGTTTTACTCGGAATTAAAGAAGATAAAAACTGGAGAAAACAAGCATTAGACCTGAAGGTAAATGATTATTATACCTATCCATTTCCTTTAGAAGATTTTTGTGAAAGACTGAATTTTTTAGTTAAATTTAAGTTAATCAAACCTAAATTAATGGAGCTCGCCCAACAGGTAGAGGTAGAATACCAAACACCATTCGCTAAACGCGCGTTTGATGTGATTGCATCAGGGATGGCCCTGTTGTTCTTATTTCCATTATTTATTGTAGTCGCGATACTGATCCGACTGGAATCTAAAGGCCCGGTAATTTACAAAAGTAAACGCGTAGGTGCTGGTTATCGCATTTTCGACTTTTATAAATTCCGATCCATGCGAAGTGATGCAGATAAAATGCTGGACTCAATCGCCAATCTGAACCAATATGCCAATGAGTCTGATAAAAAGAACGGCAAAGCCGCTTTTGTGAAATTTAAAGACGATCCAAGAATTACCAAATTAGGAGCCTTTTTGAGGAAAACAAGTATTGATGAGCTGCCACAGCTGATCAATGTTTTCATTGGAGATATGTCGCTGGTAGGTAACCGTCCATTGCCTTTGTATGAAGCAGAGCAATTGACCACCAATGAATGGTCTACCAGATTTTTGGGACCTGCAGGTTTAACCGGTTTATGGCAAATCAGCAAAAGAGGTAAGAAAGATATGTCTGAAACGGAACGTAAAGAACTGGATAACTATTATGCTGACAACTACTCGATCTTGCTCGACCTTAAAATTATATTAAAAACGATTCCTGCTTTAATTCAAAAGGAAGAAGTATAACCTAAAAACCTCAATTAAAAATTAACAATCTTATTAACGAATCAGAATATGAAAACTTTCTTTAAACTCACGTTGGCTTTACTAATGTTCTTTAGCCTTGATACCTTTGCTCAGGAATCTATTATCGGCGAGGTAAACTATAAAGATCTGGAGAAATATATTACTTTAGCCCGTCAAAATTTCCCTAGAAAGCAACTTTTAGACACTAGGGTAGAGGGTGCGCATACCGCCATTCCAATCAATACTTTGTCGTATCTTGACATTTTTAGTGCTTCTTACTTTTACAGACCAGATAATAATCCGGTAATTACCGCTCCAGGTGTTCCAAATGCCAATCCTTACTCGGTGAATGGTGTACAATTAGGTATTAACTTAAATCTAGGTTCATTTTTAGCTAAACCATACCTGGGTAAACGTGCTAAAGCAGAATATAAAATTGCGAAATTGGAAGCCGAAGAGTATGGCAATACCCTTGTTGTGGAAGTAAAGAAAAGATATTATGCTTATATTCAACAAATCACTCAGTTGAAAATCAACACACAAAGCGTGCAGGACAACAAAAACGTGGCTGATAACTTGAAATATAAATTTGAGAAAGGTGAAATCTCATTAGATACTTATAACCAATCCAGAATTAATTTGTCTTCTGCGCTGACTTCTAAAATTCAATCCGAAGTGAGCCTTTTAACTGCAAAAGATGCTTTAGAAGAGATCATTGGTATGAAATTATCAGACGTTAAATAAAAAAAATATATCATTATTTTAGTTCAATGGATTTTAAGGCTTTTTTTAAACATTTAAACCGATACAAGTGGCTGATCATTTTAGTGCCGATTGTTGCAGTAGCAATAACGTACTTCATGGTGAAAAATATGCCCAAAGAATATAGCTCCGAAGCCCAGATTTCTACAGGATTAGTGGATCAGTCGAAGCAGGTATATACTGAAGGTGGACAAGGAAGGGATTATTTCCAGACCAGTCAGCAGTTTTCCAATATTATGGAAAAGATGAAAATGAAGAAAATCATGAGTATTCTTTCTTATACTCTGACCCTTCATGACCTGGAAAATCCTCAGTCCGCATTTAAAAAGTATAGCCAAAAAGTTGACTCTTTAACCGCGCCTCAAAAAAAGGAGGTGATTGACTTACTGAAAAGTAAGATGGAGAAAAAAACTGTGTTGACTATTTCGGATAACAAAGATAAATATCCCTTGTATGATATTGTAGCTTCTATGGGCTATGATGATCAGGCGCTTAACAAGAAACTGAACATCTATCATGGGGATGGGAGTGACTTTATTACAGTGAAATTTACTTCTGAAAATCCAGAGCTTTCTGCTTATGTGGTGAATACGCTGGCTAAAGAGTTCATTTCGAACTATACCCTGGATGTAAATTTCAATCAGAACAACTCGATTGTATTGCTGGATTCCTTGCTGCGCAAGAAAGAAGAGGTAATGAATCAGAAAAATGAGGCATTGAGGAATTTCAAGATGGCTAATGGAGTCTTGAACCTGGATAAACAAAGTGAAATTGTGTACAGTCAGATTTCACAGAATGAAGAACTTAAAGCACAGGCCATCCGATCGATTCAGTCTAATCAGGGGGCTATCGCTGCAATTGAAGCTAAACTGAGAGGGATTGACCCTTATGTTGGTGGAAATGTAGTGTCGGAAAATAGAGATATTGTAAACCTTAAAAACCAACTTAAAACGGCGAACGACCGTTATATTGATGGTGGGTTTAAGCAATCTGATAAACGTAAGATCGATTCCCTGACCAATATTCTGAATACGATGACTGCCCGTAACTCCGACAGTAACATCACGGATCCTACAGCTTCAAAGCAAAACCTGATTCAACAAAGAGCTGCCTTGCAAATTGCAACTGATCAGGCGAAAAGCAGTATCGCCTCTATTGACAGAGAATTGGCAATGTTGAGAGGTAAGTATAATAAAATGGTGCCTTTTGATGCAGGAATTCAGAATTATGAAAGAGATGCAGATCTGGCGACTAAGGATTATATGGAAGCTTTAAATCGTTACAATCAAACCAGAACGGAACAGAATATCGGATTAAAGTTAAACATCGCACAATATGGATTAATCGGTACACCAGAACCTTCAAAGGCACTGATTTATTTGGCGCTTTCCGGAATTGGAAGTTTCTCTTTATGCTTTATGGCAGTTGTTGGACTATTCTTTCTTGACAATAGCATTTATACGCCTAAGCAATTGGAACAAGCTTCTAGCCTACCAGTTATTGGAAACCTGACTTTAGTAGATGTACAGGGGAAATCAATTAAAAGCATTTGGAATGATGCCAATAATCCTGATTATATCGCCTATAAGAATTTGTTGAGGTCCATTAGGTTAGAGATTTCAAACCATATGGAGGCGGATGATAGTAAAATCCTCGGCATTACCAGTCTTGGTGAAGGAGAAGGAAAATCTTTCCTTGCTTCCAGTTTAGCGCAGGCTTTTGCCATGACTGGCAAGAAAATTCTGCTGATTGGTGGGGAAACGCATACGCCGGAATCCAGTAATACCAAAGAACTGGTGACAAGGGAGAATTTTGAGACCTTTTTGGTGAAGAAAGAAATTCGTACTGAGGACCTGATCACGGTACTGAACAAAAACAACGACAATACTTCTCTTTTAGAATTGCAAAGCAATAAGAACCTGAAAGCAGGTTTCGAAATTTTAAGAGAAGAGTTTGACCTGATTATTATTGACATCAATAGCATGAGAGACCTTAATATTGCTAAGGAGTGGATGATGTTCACAGAAAAGAGTTTGATTGTTTTTGAAGTAGGCGGTGTGATTTCTGATACAGACAGGGACGCTCTTGAATATCTAAAAGAACAACCAGGATTATTGGGATGGGTTCTGAATAAAATTCGGACGAACAGTAAAAACTAAATCTTAATTTTAGGTTCCTACCTTTAATGATTAGATTTTTTAACAGATTTTAAATGCACAGTACACCCGGATCCAAGCAGCGCAATAAATTGAATATTACAGTGATCTCTCTTGTAATATTCATTTGTCTCTGTACTTCCGTATTTGTGGTGAATGTTGGGGTAATCGCACCAGTTTTAGTTATTGCGATTTCCTGCCTCATCGCCATGCAGATTTCTTTCATTAAGGAGCCTACTATGGCCATATGGATGCTCGTATTCTATGTCTTTACCTTTGGTATCTTAGGTAGGGAGGTAGGTGGATTCCCTTATGGAACCTTGCAAGAGGGGATCTTATTGTTGGGTTGGCTCACCGTCATCTTTACTGCTGACAGGTATGAATGGAAGAACCTGAACAATGATTTTGTCTGGCTATTGACCGTTTGGCTGATTGTGAGTATCCTGCAACTGGGAAACCCAGCCGGCGCCAGTCCACAGGGCTGGTTGCAAGAGATCAGAGCAGCAGCCCTATATCCTTTCTTAGTAGTGCCATTGGCCTTTCTTTTATTGAAGAAAAACCAGGATTTAAATACCTTTCTTTACCTGATCATTGGACTTTCCTTACTCGCTTCTTTCAATGGACTTAAACAACAGTACATCGGTCTTTCTCCTGGAGAACAACGTTTCTTAGACGAGGGAGGTGCTAATACTCACCTGATTTGGGGAAAGTTAAGGGTCTTTTCTTTTTATAGTGATGCCGGTCAGTTTGGTGCTTCACAGGCCCATATTGCTTTGATCGCATTGATCCTGGCGCTAGGTCCCTTTAAATGGTGGAAAAGGGGCTTGTTGTTAATTGCATCAATGATCATGATTTACGGAATGCTTATTTCAGGTACCCGTGGAGCATTGTTCGCTTTAATTATTGGATTGATGCTGGCATTGGTGTTGAGTAAGAAGTTTAAGGTGATGATTGTTGGCGGAATGGTGGCGCTTGCTTTCATCGGCTTCCTGAAATATACCAGTATTGGTGATGGAAATTACCAGATTCTAAGGTTGAGATCAGCATTGGATCCAAAGGAGGCTTCGCTGAATGTGCGTCTGGAAAATCAGAAAATTCTAAGAACTTACCTGGCCAGCAGACCTTTTGGTGGTGGTCTGGGCGTGATCGGAGTATGGGGTGAGGTCTATAATAAAGATAAATTCCTTTCCACGGTGCAACCAGATAGTTATTGGGTAAAGGTGTGGGCAATGTATGGAATTGTAGGTTTTATACTCTGGTTCTGTATCATGATGTATATTCTGGGGAAATGTTGTGGCATTGTTTGGAAAACGGAGGACAAGGTGTTGAGAATAAAAACAATGGCCTTGACTTCAGGCTATGCAGGTATTTTATTCTGTAGCTATGCCAATGAGGTAATCAATACAGCACCTTCCTCTTTTGTGGTCTACATTTCCTGGGTATTGGTATTTATCAGCCCGAAAATTGAAGAAGAATTAAGGAATCAACAAAAAAATAGTTTAACACAAAAACTACTATAATGCCATACGAGATATTCGCTATTCCGGCTTTGATTTGCTTTTTGATTGGGTTTTTCAAAGGGAAAAAGAAAAATGAAAACTAAATTTTAGCATTGATGTCTATAGTTGAAAAGATAAAATCTAATCCTGCCCTGAAACAGCTGGCCTTGAAACTGATGATCCCTTCGAATGAACATCGTCCGAGACTATGGGTACGATGGTTTGTGAATCCATTTATCCATAAAAGAGGAAAGTCATCTATCATCAGGAGTAGAACAAGAATGGATGTATTTCCCTACAATCAATTTAAACTGGGGACTAAATCTGTTATTGAAGATTTTGCAACCATTAACAATGGGGTTGGGGATGTGATTATTGGGGATCAAACGATTATTGGGCTTGGGAATGTGGTGATTGGGCCTGTAACTATTGGTAATGAGGTGATGCTTGCTCAAAATATTGTGATTTCTGCTTTGAACCATGGTTATGAAGATCCGACGATCTCGCCAAGGAGACAAAAAGAAACCTGTAAACAGATTATTATTAATGATGATGTATGGGTAGGTTCGAATACAGTGATAACTGCTGGTGTAACCTTAGGTAAACATTGTATCATTGGTGCAGGAAGTGTGGTGACAAAAGACATTCCTCCATTTAGCGTGGCAGTAGGTAACCCGGCAAGGGTAATTAAACAATATAATCCGGAATCGGGCATCTGGGAGCGGGTCAATCCTTCCAGCATTTAATTTATAATTATGATAGCAACAGTTGAGCGCTTTGATGACGTCTCGTTAATGATTACCCATTATAACCGTAGCAGGTCTTTGGAACGACTGCTGTCGGAAATAAAAAAAGCGAATTGTTCTTTTAACTCGATTGTGGTAGCGGATGACAGCAGTTCTGCTGAGCATGTAGCCTACATTCGCTCTTTACAAAATACTTATGATTTTGAGCTGCTTACAGGTCCGGTAAACAAAGGCTTGGGTAATAACCTGAATAAAGGTCAGGATGCAGTTAAAACACCTTATACGCTCTATATTCAGGAAGATTTCATCCCATTGGAAGGCTTCGCTGAAAAGCTTAAAAACGGCCTTTCTTTATTGAAAGAAAATGCTGATTTTGATATGGTGCGTTTTTATGCCTATTCTAAATATCCTTACCTGAAAACTTGTCGCGATGGATTCTCAGAAATGCTGTTTAAATGGTGGTATCCCGGATTAGATAAATTTGCTTATTACAGTGACCATCCTCATTTGAGAAGAAGCACCTTCTTTCAAAAGTTCGGACGTTATAAGGAAGGAGTTTCCGGGGATAAAACGGAATTCTCAATGATGATGTCTTTCTTAAGGAATAAAGGCAAGGCTTTTTTCTATGAACAACATAAATCGGCTTTAGAACAGCTGAATTCTGAATCGGAACCGAGTACAATGACCAGGGATAAATGGAGAAATAGTGACAACTTTTTCATCAGAAATCTGAGAACTGTTTATCGTTACCTCAACTGTTATTCGGCATTATATCTACGGAAAATTTAAGGATAGATGGGTGAAATGATCAAAAACAGGGATATTGTAGTCATTGGACAACAGCCATGGGATACGGAGATTGGCAGCAACTGTAAAAATATTGCATTGGAATTTAGCAAACATAACCGTGTGCTTTATATCAATTCTCCATTAGATAGGATTACCCTGTACAGAAATAAACAAGATGCCAAGATCAGGAAACGATTGGAGGTGATTCAAGGGAAAGCAGAAAACCTGATTCCCATTCAGGATAACCTATGGAATTTTTACCCGGATAAAATGGTAGAATCCATTAACTGGATCGGTAGTACCAAGGTGTTTTCTTTCCTGAACTTAAGAAACAATAAAAAGCTTGCCGGATCAATTGAAAAGGCTTTGAAAAGGTTGAATTTTCAAGATATCATCCTTTTCAACGATAATGAAATGTTTAAAGGCTTCTACCTTAATAAGCTCTTAAAGCCGGATCTGAGTATTTACTACTCCAGAGATTATATGGTGGCAGTGGATTATTGGAAAAAACACGGTGAGGAGTTGGAGCCGAAACTTATTGCCAGCAATGACCTATGTGTGGCCAATTCTACTTTTTTGGCAGACTATTGTAAACAGTTTAATCCTCATTCCTATTACGTTGGACAGGGTTGCGACCTGGATATCTTTGTGGAGGATCCGGAAAAGCAGGCTCCTGCAGATATTGCAGCACTGAAGGGACCAGTAATTGGTTATGTAGGTGCCTTGCAAAGCATTCGCCTGGATATTGAAATTATTTCGCATCTGGCATTGTCCAGACCGGAATGGAATATTGTGTTGGTAGGCCCTGAAGACGAGGTTTTTAAAAACAGTGTGCTTCATGGTATTCCAAATGTGCTTTTTACAGGGATTAAACCAATTGCCGATTTACCGGATTATATCAATGCTTTTGATGTATGTATCAATCCGCAGTTGGTAAATGAGGTAACCATTGGTAATTATCCAAGAAAAATTGATGAATATCTGGCAATGGGGAAACCCGTAGTTGCTACCGCTACAAAAGCGATGGAAACTTTTAGCGATTTCGTTTATCTTGCGGAATCTAAAGAGGACTATGTAAGTATGGTAGCGCTCGCATTGGAAAATGATAGTCAGGAACTGCACACTTCAAGGAGAGGTTTTGCCTTGGAGCATACCTGGGAAAATAGTGTGGCAGAAATATATAATGCAATAGGATTGGTTCAGAAGGAGCGATCTACAAGCTAATTGTTCTAAAATAAATGGCCTAAGGCTGGTGATAACGGGTTTTAATATGGAGGTTTTATACTTTATTTTTGTGGTATTGCAAGTGTTGGTTGGGGTTCATTTGATCTTGCCTCTGATATTGTATTTACTTCATTTTAATAAGAAAAAGGATTTACCGGCTGCGACTATTGAAAATAAATCCTACGATTATGCCATCATTGTAACGGCCTATCAGCAGACCAATTTGCTGCCTTCAGTAGTAGATTCTATTCTGAAATTGAATTATAAAAATTACCTGGTTTATGTAGTTGCAGACAATTGTGACATCACAGGCCTGGATTTTAATAGTGATAAAGTGATACTGCTGCGCCCTGAAGAAACTTTAGCCAGCAATACTAAATCACATTTTTATGCGGTAAAGCATTTTAAAAGAGATCATGAATTCCTGACCATTATCGACAGTGATAATCTGGTGGAACCGGAGTATCTGAATGAACTAAATGCCTTTTTTGCAAGAGGATTTATAGCCGTTCAGGGTGTCCGTAAAGCAAAAAACCTGAATACAGATTATGCTTGCCTGGATGAGGCTGGTGATATGTATTATCGTTTTATTGACCGGAAATTGTTATTTGATGTGGGTTCTTCCGCCTCACTTGCAGGTTCTGGAATGGCTTTTACCACTGCATTTTACAGGGAATGCCTGGAGTCTTTAAATATCGAAGGTGCCGGTTTTGATAAAGTCCTGCAAATGGCAATTTTAGACCGTGCAGAACGCATCGCTTTTGCTGAAAAGGCGATTGTATATGATGAGAAAACCTCTAAACCCGATCAGTTGGTGAACCAGCGGGCACGTTGGATCAATACTTGGTTTAAATATGCCGGAAGAGGTGTTAAATTGCTGGGAATTGGTCTGGTAAAATTCAACTGGAATCAGTTTTTATGTGGGCTGGTTTTCTCCAGACCTCCTTTGTTTATCATTGTTGGCTTAACAGGGCTCAGCATTTTAGCCGATTTATTCCTGATGCCGGGCATGTTGGTTTTTTGGGGCTTTGCCATATTGAGTTTTTTCCTGATTTTCTTCATTGCCCTGAATTATTTTAAAGCACCTAAAGTGGTGTATCATGCACTGCGCAAAATTCCTATGTTCATCTTTTTACAGATCTTATCTTTATTCAGAGCAAAACGTGCGAATAAAATTTCTACAGCAACGGTACATTACCATGAACACAAAATTGATGAAGTCTAACCACAGCCCATTTTATTTAAGCATATGTTAAGAAAAATAAAGATCCTTCAGGCCATCAGACAAGGTAAAGTGGGTGGAGGAGAAACTCATGTGTTAGATTTGGTTAATGAGTTGAATAAGGCGGAATTTGAATCTGTAATTCTATCCTTCACTGAAGGACCTATGGTGGAAAAATTGCGTGCTGATGGATTTAAAGTCTATGTGGTTCCTACTGAAAAACCATTCAATTATAAGGTCTGGAAAGCGGTAAGGAAAATTGTGGAGCAGGAAAAAATAGACCTGATTCATGCACATGGGACGCGTGCAAATTCCAATACTTTTTCTACTGCGAAATCTCTCGGCATCCCATTGATCTATACTGTTCATGGCTGGTCATTTCATCCGGATCAATCTTCCACCGTAAAGATGATTCGTACCCTAAGTGAAAGGTTTTTAGTGAAAATGGCAAATAGAACGATCTGTGTTTCTCAAAGTAACCTGAAGGAAGGGCAGTCGAAATTCCCAATGCAGGATGCTACTGTAATTCTTAACGGGATCAATCAGCAGAAATTTAATCCTGATCTGTCATTTAAGGACATAAAAGGGGAATTGAATATTGCTCCAGAAGCTGTCCTGATCGGATATATTGCCAGAATTACTGCACAAAAGGAACCGCTTAATTTTATACGCGGAATTGCGAAGGTTCCCACGCATTTGAATGCGAAATTTTTGATCGTTGGTGATGGAGACTTAAAAGTCGAAATGCTGGAGCTGGCAACTGCTCTAAACCTGAATGACCGTGTGGTTTTTCAGGATTTCAGAACTGACATCCCTGATGTACTCCATGCGGTAGATATATTTTGTTTGCCTTCACTTTGGGAAGGCTTGCCCATTGCACTATTAGAGGCTATGGCCATGAAAAAAGCAATTGTTGCAACAGAAATTGATGGGATTAACGACCTGATCAATCCTAATGAAAATGGACTGCTGATCCCTATTGCCAGTCCGGATAAAATTGCAGAGACCATCACCTTATTGATTGAAAACACAGAATTGCGGAACAGACTCGGGCAGCAGGCTGGAGCTACTGTTCGCGAAAAATTCAATGTCGACAGGATGACCAGGAGCGTAGAAGAAGAATATAAAAGGTTAGTTCCTCTTACGTAGATGGGTAAAACTTAGGTTTTTCACCAGTCGGTCATAAGTTGCTTTATAGATTCCGCCATCAATTTGAATCCTTCTATCGGTAGTCCATACAATACTTCTGTTGGTAGTTACCCAATGGAATTTTCCATAACCTTTATCCCGGAGTTTAATTGCCAGCCAACCATCTTCATTTGTTCCGGCAGGATGATTAAATCCATCTACGGAAAGACATTCTAACCTTCGGCAGGAAGAGTTAAATCCATAAACATTGAGCGCTTCTTCTTTAAAGAGCTGACAGATTTTGCGGTTCAGATCTGATACATATTCATAAAAGAAATACACCAGTCTAGGGGTTGCTGCAATCGGAATAAAAGAGAATTTACCGTAGGTCAGGCATACTGAGGAATCATTAATCAGTGGAGAAACCATGTCGTCTATCCATGGCGCAGGATAAATGGTATCTGCATCAGCATTGATGATGTATGTTCCTTTTGCAATGGCCAATCCGCCATTTCTTGCATTGGTAATTCCTTGTTTGGTTTCTGTAATGCAAGTCACCCCACATGCTGTGGCGAGTGCTTCGGTTGCATCTTTGGAATTGTTGTTCACCACAATTACCTCAATGCGGTGCATAGAAGAAGTTAAAGAAAGAGAATACAGGGTTTTCAAAATATTCTCTTCCTCATTATATGCAGGTATAATGATGGAAATCAGTGGATCTTCGGCATGTAATCTCTTGAAATTTGCGGCAATACCTGGGATCTCTTTTTCTAGTTCGGCCCGTCCTTTGTTAAACTTAGATATATTGTTTGGAATAGATAAGGGTCTCATTAAAATGATTCTAGCGGTAAATTTCAATAAATATAATAAATTACCCCATAATACTCAATAAGTGTGCCTTATAATGGTTTAAACTTATTTTTTGGAGTAGATTTTCCTTTCTTAATTTGATAATATATCTATATATTTACGATGAAATGCTTAGGTTATTTAAATTAAAATGAACAGAAGGACGCTAATTAAAGGTATCGCTGTCTTTTCATCATTGGGGATCTCGTCTTTTTCTTTATACAAATGGTTTAGCTTAAGTGCAAAACCAGATCATCGTACGCTGCATGATATGCAGGGCTTAATTGCAGAATTAGCTGAGGTCATCATCCCCAGAACAGATACACCAGGTGCAAAAGATGCCATGGTAGAGGTTTTTATTGTAGATATGATCGAGTCATGTACGGATATTAAAACCCAGAATAATTTTATTTATGGGTTAAATGACCTGAAAGATTATACTTTAAGTAATTACAACACCAGCTTTTCCGATTGTTCCATCAATGATAAAATTGCAATCCTAAAGCATTTTGAGAAAAAATCTACCTATCATTATCATATTTTAAATAAGATTGATCGTAAATTTTTAGGTCAGCCTTTTTTTGTTAAGCTGAAAGAACTCACCATTGAGGGATATTGCATTTCAAAAATTGGGGCAACTAAGGGATTAGAATACGATTATATTCCCCATAATTTCCAGGCATGTATTCCGCTCACCAAAAACCAGAGATCCTGGGCAACAAAATAGTTTTATATGTATAGGTCAAAAGATGCTGGTACTACTTACGACGCCATAGTGATTGGCTCAGGAATTAGTGGCGGTTGGGCAGCAATGGAATTGTGTAAAAAAGGAATGAAAACTTTGCTGCTGGAAAGAGGTAGAGAAGTACAACATATCAAAGATTACCCTACCGCTATGTTGAATCCATGGGATTTTAAACACGGGATGAATCATACGCTACTGGAAGCTAAAGAAAGTCCGGTTCAATCCAGAAATTCTGATCCTGGAAATGCACATTTTTATGTGAATGATACGGAACATCCTTACCTTCAGGATAAGCCATTTGATTGGGTAAGAGGGTATCAGGTAGGTGGGCGTTCACTCACTTGGGGACGACAGTGTTACCGTTGGAGTGACCTTGATTTTGAGGCAAACTTAAAAGATGGACATGGGGTAGACTGGCCGATACGTTACCATGATATCGCTCCATGGTATGGATATGTCGAGAAATTTATAGGCGTAAGCGGCAAACCTGAGGGACTTTCACATCTACCTGATGGGGAATTTTTACCCGCAATGGAATTGAATTGTATAGAAAGTCATCTGGGAGATGCGCTTCGTCGTAATGACCAGAATAGATTGCTGACGATCGCGAGAGTGGCCAATTTAACAAAGGGATGGGACCATAGAGGGCCTTGTCAAAATCGAAACTTGTGTTCTAGAGGATGTCCTTTTGGAGGTTATTTCAGTAGCAATAGCTCTACGATTCCTGCCGCTTTTGCCACTGGAAACTTAACTTTACGCGCTCATTCAATTGTTGCAGAGATCTTATACGATGATCGTCTTCAAAAGGCGATAGGAGTTAGGGTAATAGACAGTCTGACTAAAGAAAGCTTCAACTATTACGCGAAAATTATATTTTTAAACGCCTCTACGATTGCAACTGCAGGGATTTTATTGAATTCTAAGTCGAAGAGATTTCCCGATGGGATGGGCAATGATAGTGGGGAATTGGGGCACAACCTGATGGACCATCACTCTTCTTCGGGTGCTTATGGCGTTTACGACGGCTATAAAGAAACTTATTATAAAGGCAGGAGGCCAAGTGGTTTTCTGATCCCGAGGTATCGGAACCTTAAAAATGAAAATGATCTGGATTTTGTTCGAGGATACAATATTCAAGGTCATGGTGAGCGTGCGGAATGGAATGACCGTTCCGGAGAAGATGGCTTTGGTGTAGAGTTTAAAAGTAGACTGACCAGTCCTGGGCCATGGTCTATCTGGATGGCCGGGTGGGGAGAATGTTTGCCTTATCATGAGAATAAAGTTAGCCTGGATAGTCATCAGGTAGATAAATGGGGACTTCCACAAATGAGGATCGATTTCGAGTTTAAGGAGAATGAAGACCGGATGATGGATGATATCAAGTACAGTTCCGGAGAAATGTTGAACGATGCGGGTTTCAGGGACATTCAGATTTTTAATTACCACAGACCGGGTGGCGCAACTGTTCATGAAATGGGAACAGCAAGGATGGGAAGAGATCCGAAGACCTCTGTGTTAAATGGTTACAATCAGATTCATGCGGTTAAAAACGTATTTGTGACTGATGGAAGTTGTATGGCTTCTTCTGCTTGTCAGAATCCTTCCTTGACCTACATGGCGCTTACTGCAAGGGCTTGCGAATATGCGGCCAATGCGTTAAAAAATGGAAAACTGTAAATACTTATTTATTCTGACTGGCTTTCCGGTGGATAAATCTGGAAGGAATAAGGGTTGGGAATCGGACTTTTATAGGGGTTGTATAGCCCCAGGTAATTGATGGTTCTGCTTTCGTCGGTTTTGTAAATGAAGAAATCTGTCGACAATAAATAGTATTTAATCAGATCGTATACTTGTGCAGATTGATTCGGACCAATTCTCAAATAATAAAAGGTTTTCCACCTTAAGTTGACCAGCATATCATTGATTGAGCTATTGAAAAAATCATCCACATATTTTTCCAGGCCATTAGGTTCCAGTTTTAAGTAATGGAGTTCCTTTTGAATCATCTGTACCACGAATTTCCTTAGTGGGGGTGCAGAAATATATAGTGCTGGTGGAAGGATCAATAAGCCTGTAGAAATGCCTGCAAGGATAAAAAATGTTCTTCTTTTCATGAGCTTAGAATGAATGGTCTGCGGAATATAAAGAGAGTGCTGCGAGGGTCAGGGTAGGATTGGAAGCACTAAAGGTTGTAAATGAACCGGCGCCCAGCACAAACAAATTTCTATATTGGTGGTGTAGCATATGTTTATCGACCACACTATCTGCCTCAGTTTGCCCCATTCTTGTTCCACCAATAATGTGGCCTTCATTAGGAAATGGTTCCAGGTATTTTAATTTTTCTACCGGCAAACAAGATAAGATACCCGGAAGTGTCTTTTTCATATTTTCAATACCTCTCATGGTATAATCAGAACGCTTTGTAAAACTAACCCTTGGAATTAATTTATTGGCAGAGGGTTTAATGAAATTTTCTTCCAATGGTAAATCTTCAAAAAGCATTCGGAAAGAAGCCATATTTAACCATTTTCCTCGCTCCAGTCTAATATAATAGGGTGCATTATTGGTCTCAATCAGGCAGGCTGCATGGTCTTTCCGATGCGCTCCATCGTATAGCATATAACCGTTCGCATTTACCCAGGTACTTCCTCCGGTATTTTTCATATTGTCCAAGTAAATGAGTACCTGCATTCCCAGTTGTTCTCCAAAACCTTTTCCGGTAAACACATTGCTATCACCTGCATTGAGCAGGATATTGGAGTTGAAAATTGGGTTCGCACCCAGCACAATCACTTCTCCAGCAATCTCAAAATCTTTTCCATCTTTTTCGTACAGGACTTTTTTGATTTGATTTCCGGCGCTCAGCAGGCTATAAACCTGGGCACCAAAAATAAGCTCAATCTGCTCATTTTCATAAACGCCTATTTCACTGTTTTCAACAGTGAATTTAGCATTAACCGGACAGATGTCGCAAGTAGAACTGGCAAAACAGGCATTCCTGCCTTTAGTTGGCCTGCTGGCTCTTGCAGTAGGCTGACTTATGTATTTATTGCCATAGGTTTTGTTCAGGATCTTGTCGACTGCCGTAAAGGTATGCGGAGGAAGGGGGTATTTCCCCTTTCTTGGAAATGGAGTGTCCTCCGGTCCCGATATAGACATCAGTTCTTCCGCTTCATAATAATAAGGATCCAGGTCATCGTAGTTCAATGGCCAGTCTTTTTCTATGCCGAATAAGCTGTTCATTTTGAAGTCGGAAGGCATAAACCTTGGTGTACAACCCCACCAGCAATTGGAACAGCCCCCAAATCCTAAGGTAAAAGGCCATCTTTTTGCTTTGTTTTCATTGATAATCGCATCCTCCCATGGTTCTTCCATATGACCGAAATCAGAAGGCTCTCCTTTTTTGATCTTTAATCGCTCCGCATGAGGGAAAAGCTGACCCCGATCTAATACCAGAATTCTTTTAGGTCCTTTGTTTTTCTCCAGGTATTTCTTTAAAAAGAAGGTGGAGGCAAAGCCGGTACCTACCACAATTAAATCATAATAATCGTATTTCATCTATAAAATGGCTTTAGTAATTGTTGGCATTTTGAAGGAACCAATGTAGCCATGGAATTTCAACAAACATCAGGATACATAATAAAGAGGTAAACAGGAAAAGGTACAGCATAAACCACTTTCTGGTATGCAATTTTTCAGTACCCTGTACTGGCGAATCATTTAAAAGACCAATTCTGAGGTACCAGGAAAATAGCAATGCAAAGAAAGGAAAACTGACCAATAGTTCAATGCGGTCTTTAATAAGGAATATTCCCATAAAAAAGGCACAGGTAATGGCGTAAAAAAACATAGAGACCAACAGGCTGTTCTCCGAATAGTATTTAAATGATCTGCGGTATTGCCCGGCGAGTTCAGGGTCGCCAATTAGGCGATACTCTGCAAATCGCTTCGTGGCCATTAAAAATGCACCACCCATCCAATAGGCGATAATGATACTGGCAGGAGGGAAGGTGTTGATCCAGTTCAGATCCCATTTTGTATCCGGGATGCCCAATGAAGGTGAAAAGATAAACCAGCCCAATGCAAAGCGGATGGGATTATTAATAGATTCCGATAGGACATCCAGGAACACCCGTTCCTTACTTCTAAAAGGGCGGACGTTATAAATGATGCCCATAAAGAGTAGAAATGCGGAGGTAATCAGGAATTTCCAGGAAACGAGAAAAGCGATAAAGAGGCCTAGTATTGCTAAAATGCTGTACTCCAGGTAAACCAACTTAGGGTTTACTTCGCTGACTACCAAAGATCTTTTCTTTTTCAAAGGGTGGAACTTGTCAAATTCCGCATCTAAATATTCATTGATCACATAGTTTGCCGAAGCAATCAGGCAGGTACTGATGATTCCTGCAATGATTTTGAAAAGTAAATTACCGTCAAGGGGCGTTTTAAATACAGAGAGGGCAAACAGCATCCCTGGGATCATAAATATGTTTTTTACCCAGTTGTCTGGGCGGGCAATGGCGATATAGTCTTTGAGAACGGCCGCTTTTTTCATCTTTAATCCGTTGTTTCTATGAGTTTGTATTTGTTATAGCTTGCAATCAATTGAGTATATAAAAGGTTTGCTTCATTTCTATCTTTGCTGATCAAAAGAAATGGCATTCCCAGCACCATTGCTGATTGTCCATCGAGTTCTTCACGATCGCCAATAAAAACACATTGATTGGCGGGGTAATGTAAGGTGTTTAGAATGAAATTCAATCCTTTAGGGTTTGGTTTTAAGGCGCTTACTTCCGGGTCTGTAGCTGCGACAATAAGATCTGCCTGCAGGTTCATGGCACATAGCTTTTCTGCCGCTGGGTAATCCGAATAAACCACGATTTTAATTTTTTCTTTTCTCATCAATTCCAGGAATGGGATCAGGTCAGGATAGGTGTATTCCGATAGATATTTGTTCGGTTCCTGAAGTATCCATTTTGTAATCACTTTATTTATACGAGGCACCGAAAGGTTTAACTTATCCGCAGTTTGCTGATACTGCATTTCTTCCAGGTTTTCATATTGCTGCCCAGCCATTTTTTCTCGTGTTTTACGAAAATGATATAAAATGAAAAGATCCCTGATTTCCAAAGGATGGAATAAATAGTAGCCCAATAGCTGAAACAGCATTTTCTTTCTTAATTTCGACTGATGATACAGGGTTCCATCTACATCCAGTATGATTGCTTTTAAATTTATCCAGTCTAACTTGTTCACCTATAGTAGATTATTTTTTATAAATTTAAACATATTTCTATTATTTATATACTAATGTTCACCGATGGTTCTTAAAATGAAGCGAACCCTGTTGTCTAATTATAAAGTTTGGTTGTTATTATTTCTGATTTCAGGGATATTGCTAAGGTTGTACCATTTTTTCTATAACCGCGCTTTATGGATGGATGAAGTTTATCTTTCCAGTAGTTTACTCCGGATGGATTACCTGGATTTGGCGATGCAGCCTTTAGATTATCAACAAAAGGCCCCCATCGGTTTTCTGTGGACTGTCCGCTTTTTTGTAGAAATTTTTGGGCCGACTGAACAGGCATTGCGGCTATTTTCCTTGATTTGTGGAATCCTATCCCTGTTCCTGTTTATTCCCATTTGTCGGTATTTTACAAATGAAAAGGGGGCTGTAGTGTGTTTAGGGATTTTAGCCTTTGCCAGTCCACTGGTTTTTCATGCGGTAGAGGTAAAACAATACCAGACTGAAATGTTCACCACGTTACTAATTCTATATAGCTATATTAAGTATCAACAGAAAAGTACTTACCCTGATTTGTTAGTCTGGGGACTCATTGGTGCCTTGGTGTTGTGGTTTTCTTATGCAGCTATTTTTGTGCTTGCGGGGATAGCCACTGGTCTCAGTTTTTATAGAATAATAAAAAAGGATTGGCCGATGTTTTTCAGGCAGTGTATTCCATTCCTGATTTGGTTCCTCAGTTTTGGTATTAATTACCTCTATTTTACCCATAGGCATGCAGAGTCCAGATGGATTGTGGACTGGTTTGATTTTTATAAAAATTTTATGCCGATGCCTCCAAAGAGTATAGAAGATTTAGAATGGTATGCCCTTAATCTATATCGCTTGTTTGATTATCCATTAGGATTTCTTTGGACTGTAAAATGGCTGGTGCTGCTGCCACTCAGTATGTTGTTTTTAGGCCTTGCCCTTTTCTATAAACGACTGCAGGATTTTTTGGTTTTGTGTTTTCCCTTTTTATTCCTGTTTCTTGCCTCAGGATTGAAGCTGTACCCACTTACAGAGCGGTTTTGGGTATTTATCAGCCCAATACTCATTTTGTTTATCGGGAATGGCTATCTCTGGTGTGTATCACGCTTTCATAATCAGTTGTTTAATGTGGTTTTTGCGCTATTGCTGGGTTCCGGTTTGTTACTGAATTCTATGGAATATGTAAAGCATCCGGAAGAGCTCATTGGTCATAAACGGTCATTTCAAAGGGAGGCCCTTGCAGTACTGGAGGAGAAATTCCAGGCAGGGGATGTGGTCTACGTTTATTGGAATGACCTTCCAGGTTATAAAGTGTATCAAAGAATCCATCCTAGTTCGTTTAAGGCGATAGAAGGTAAAGATTACCGCTTTGTTTCAACAGATGTTAATAGTTATTTAAACCGTCTTAAGTCAGATTTTGAGGGTATTAAAGGAAAAAAACGGGTGTGGTTTCTCTATAATGATTATTACCGTACAGACATTGGCGATCCGATAGGTCAGCCTGCCTGGTATTATGAAAAAGGAGCAGATCCGATCTTAAAGTTATTGGCACATATATCTGCGCAAGGGAAGCAGGAAGCGGTTTTTAATTCTTTCGATGTAAAAATCTCCTTAATCACATTAAAGGGCAGATAAAGCTGCGAATATTCTAAAATATGAATTAACTTGGTCTGGAAATTAAGCGAATCGGGATTTTGGTATTAGATTACTGATTTTAGAAAACTGGCCTAAAAGTTGCCTATTCAGAGCTTTGAAATGAATGGGATGATTTAAGGTTTTAGATCGCTGCGCCATACTAATATTATATGTCCTTTATAAAAACGATACTTTCATCCTTTAAAAATATACATTTTCAATCTTTACTGGGAAATGGTGTAATGGCCATCTTTGGAGTGGTGACGATTGCAATTTTATACCGTGCCTTGCCTTTTAACGAAATCGGGGTATATGTTTTCTTCATGACGGTCTGGGGTCTGGTAGATACGGTTCGTTCCGGATTTTTAACCAATGCATTTATTAAATTTTACTCAGGAACTGCCAAGGAACGTGCTGATGAAGTGGTTGGCTCTACCTGGTGCCTGGCCTTAATTATTACCGGATGCTGTGTGCTGATCAATATCATTACCTTCTTTTTGTCCGCATATATTACTAATGAAGGAATGACTTTATTCCTGAAATATTTCTCCTTGATCTCCTTGGCTACATTGCCTTTATTTATGGCAAATCTGGTGGTTCAGGGGGATAAACGTTTTGATCGCTTACTTTGGCTCAGAATGATCAATCAGGTGCTTTTTATGGGGACAGTGATTGTATTGATATTTCTTCAAAAGGCGACTTTAACCGCGATTGTACTCACCTTTATCGGTTCTAATCTGATTGCCAGTATCAGTGTCCTGCTTTTGGGCTGGACCCGAATAGGAGCGATTAGTAAAGTCACTAAATCTGGTTTCCTGGAGATTTTTCATTTCGGAAAATATAGCGTAGGCTCAGGTTTAAGTGCCAATTTATTTAAAGTTACCGATACCTTTTTTATCAACTTTTTCCTCGGTCCATCCGCATTAGCGATTTATAGTTTAGGAGGAAGGCTAATGCAAATTATAGAGATCCCTTTATTGAGTTTTGCGGCTTCCGGAATGCCTAGCCTTTCTGCTTATTACAACAAGGGCCAGAAAGAAGAGATGATGTATGTCATGAAAAAAATGGTAGGAATGCTGTCTGTCTGCATTATTGGGATCGCAGGTGTGTCTATTATTTTTGCAGAGCCGATCATTGGCCTGATTGGTGGAGCGAAGTATATGGATACGGAAGCACCTAATTTATTCCGTATATTTATGACTATGGCCATTCTATTTCCTGCAGATCGTTTCTTCTCGCTGACCCTGGATGTGATTCACCTTCCCAAGATCAATTTCTATAAGTTGCTGATTATGCTGGCCGTAAACTTTACCGGAGATTTAGTCGGAATTTATCTGTTTAAATCCGTTTATGCTGTCGCGGTTGCAGACGTACTTCCAGTGATCATCGCCATTATTATCGCTTATTACCCACTCAATAAATATTATAAGTTTAACTTTTGGGAGATTTATGTGGTGGGATACAAAGAGGTTATTTTATTTATAAAACAGATATATTTTACACTTTTCAGCAGAGACAAGACTGCAAATCATTAAGCACCCTTTCTTATTTTGAATATGAAAAAAAACAATAACATTTCCATAGTAGTAGCAAGTGATAACCACTATGCTATACTGATCGCTGCCTTGTTAAAATCTATTGAGGTTAACCATAAAACAGAGGAACATATCGATTTTCATATTATCGATGACGGGATTTCTCCAAAAGTGAAAGAGAAATTAAGCGCGATTGCTGATCCGAAAATGATCACATTGAAATGGTTTAAAAGCAAGGAGATTGTACCATCAAATATTGTGATCCCTGTAGACAATTCAGCATTTCCATTAACGGTTTATATGCGCGTGTTTTCTCCATATGTGGTAGACCCGGAGGTAGATCGTTTGATTTATCTGGATGTGGATACGATTGTACAGGATGATATTTCTAAGTTATGGAACATCGACCTTGGCGAATATACGGTTGCTGCTGCGCAGGATGTAGGTAAAACTGTAGATTGTGAATGGGGTGGTATTAAGAACTACAAAGAGTTAGGCCTGACCGCAGATACTAAATATTTCAATTCAGGTGTACTGGTGATCGATCCTAAAAAATGGAGAGCAGAAGATTTATCTAACCAGGTGATTACTGCGTTGAGTACCCATAAAGAATACGTGCAATTGGCTGATCAGTATGGACTGAATGTAGTGTTGGCAAACAAATGGTTGCAATTGGATCCAAAATGGAACTGGTTCGCTTTTAAAGAAAATGAGAATCCTTACCTCGTGCATTTCCTGGATATCAAACCTATCTTTACTTCTTATAACTCGAAAGAGGTGTATAAGGATGAGTTTTACAGGTATTTATCAATGACACCATTTAAGGATTTTAAACCCATTAGCGGGAATCAGCGATACATTCGGAAGGTGATCAATAAGATCAAAAAAGCCTTTATGAAAATCTAAATAAAAAGGGCAGCCTTCGATAAGAAAGCTGCCCTTTTTAAATGCTCTAAATTCCTGTATTACATGGCTGCTGCGCCGATGCCACTATATTTTGATTGGAAGGTATTGATGTCAATAACGGCCTCCGCTTGTGTTGCAACGTATTTATTGTTAGTGTCCTTGGTGATCTTAGTATCACTCATGTTATTGATCATATTACCGATCTCTCTTTTGCTATTTAAATCAAAACCAAGGTTGTTGTAATATTCTAGGCTGCCAAAAGTGTTGTACAAGTCCAGGATCTGACCTTCAAAGTCTCTGGAAGTATTCATTTTTCCTACGGTGTTGTTGTATACTTTTGCATTGGCATAAGTAGACTTACCCGGATATATGTTTCTGCCGAATCCTTGTAATTCAAATGCACCATACTTTCTGGTATTGTAGCATATATTGTTATAGATTTCGTTGGTTGCAGGACTGCTTCCTCTCGAATAAAGCCACATTCTAATGGAGTTACCCTGATAATTGGTGAGTTTGTTCTCATGAAACTTACCATTACCCTGCATAAAGAAAATACCATTGTGGTTGTTGTTGTTGGCATTTACATTGTTCACTACATTGTGGTGGATGTCGTAATCCTGAACATTTGTAAAAGAACACAATGTACCTGCATCCGGAGTGTTTTGAAAAGTATTATAAGCAATTTCTACGTTTTTGAACAAGCCTGAATCTTCTCCTGTATCGCTGTTCAGATTACCTCCGAATGAAATTCCGCCGGCATTTTCGAACAGACAGTTAATGATCCTGAAATTTTCGGTCCTTGATTCAGCAGTTCCTGTGTAAGGGAAGCTGTCGCCATTGTTTTTTTCGCCTGCAATTACATAATCTCTTACGTTTTTGAAGCTCATGTTTCTGATAGTGATGCCGTTCATCCTACCATCCATACTGATGGCTCTGAAGCTAATATTTTCAAATTGGAATCCGTATTTCTGATCTGCTACATTATCTCCTGAGATCACCACATTGCTAATATTGCTGGTGTGCATGATGTTCGTGATTTTCACAATTCCATCATTTTTAATGAAGAAAGGTTTGTTGGCAGGAGCGGAGATATTTCTAATGAGAATAGAGCTATATCTGCCACCTTTTATTTTAATGAAAGCATTTGAGCTTACTTTAAGCGTTGAACCATCAATAGTTAACTCTTCACCTTCGCCGCGACCCAGTTCGATGACGGTTGCATCGGCAGGAACATCGCTTGGTGGTGCTGTTGGAGCTGGTGGAATTGGTGCTGTAGTTGGGGGAAGAACTTCAATTTCTGGAGGAGGAGTGGTATCTCCTTTTTTACATGCCATCAGGACGAATAGCCCAAATAAAAGAAATGGCATTTTGTATTTTATGATCATAAATTTCTTGAAGTTAATGTAATCGTTCCCCTAATATTTCTGCAATTGTAAGGATTTTTCAATCAACAATGGTAATGCTGAACATAGGCTGGTTATGTAGCATTTCCCTTTGAATTCCTAAAAAGCGTTTTTCCTCAATGTGGGGAATGTTTTTCCCACATTTTTAACAAATGTGGAATACCCTGGTAAATTTAATTATGACTTTTCTATGACTTTGCGATCTTAGGATAGCCCTCAAAACCTAGTTATGAAATGGTTACCTCTCCTTATTGCAGAAATAAGAAAGCAATAGCAGCTGAAATCCGCTAAAATACAATTGCAATGAACTCGTCCAGACTGACTTTTTTTATTCATTCACTGCTATTTTCTTAACAGGGATCAGGATTTCAAAACAATCATTGTAAAAGAATTGCGTAATTTCTGAATTAACAGATTTTTTAAGCACAAACTTTGCTGAGTAAGGAACAATAGTTATATTGGTACTCACAAAATGATTTTAATAATTGTGCCCCAACAGCTGATGATGTCGTCATTTTGTAGGTTATAAGAAGAGGTGGTCAATTCATAATAGTAGTAGTATTCTGTTTATTTAATTAGAAAAAAATGAAGATTGCCCATTTAATAATGGCATATAAAAATTCAGGACAGGTAGAGCGGATGATTAAGGCTATGGATCACCCTAATTTTCATTTTTACATTCATTTGGATCTTAAAATCGATATCAAAGAATTCGAGCATTTAGCACAGCTTGAAAGGGTAAGCTTTATCCAGAATCGAGTATTGTGCAACTGGGGAGGCTTCTCTTTTGTAAAGGCAATTATTAGCTCCCTCTCGGAAATTTTAAGTCAGAAAACATCCTACGATTTTATCAACCTCATGAGTGGTCAGGATTATCCGATCAAGCCAATAGATAGGCTTTATAAGTTTTATCAAGAACATCCTGGAAAATGCTTTATCTCTTATGATCAGGATCCTAATGCAATTTGGTGGAAAGAAGCAGCATCAAGAGCGGAACTTTACCATTTTACGGATCTTAAATTTAAGGGAAAGTACTTCGTTCAGAGCATCTTTAATAAGTACCTCCCAAAAAGATCTTTTCCATTATCCATTCCACTTTACGGAAGTAGTGACTCTTCCTGGTGGACCATTACTCCGGAATGTGCAGCGTACATCGTTGACTTTATGAAAAAGAATCCAAGACTGGAACGATTTATGCAATACACATGGGGCTCGGACGAATTCATAATTGCTACCATTATCATGAATTCGCCATTTAAGTCCGATGTGATTAATAATAATTTACGGTTTATATCCTGGGAAAGTGGTAGGCCTAATCCTAGAATTTTAACAGATAATGATTTTGATTTGATTAAAGCATCCGATAAATTTTACGCCAGAAAGTTTGACAATCAGGTGAACGTTAAAATTTTGGATCAGCTGGATCAATTTATTGCTGTAAAATCCCAGGTGTAAATAAACAAATACCCTGCTATGCTTTTATGCTGGATAGCTAAATAATGACACTCAATACCAAAAAATTAACGATGAAAAAAGCTCAGTCTCTCCGCTTAGTCCTAGTCCTCTTCCTTGGCTTCTTTTTAACAGAATGCCGCAGTGATCATCCCGATGTTCCAATTGATACCGGTAAAAAGGTGAAAATGAAAGATATGCTAGGTATTAATGCCTTCGAGTGGGATTTCCTGCAGGACCCAAATAACCCTAATGATGGAAGTAAAATTTATGAGCCTAAAATGGAGCTGATGAAATCTTTCTCTTCAGTAAGACATTATATGGATTGGGAAAAGTTGGAAGATAGCCCTGGGATCTATTCCTTTAATCCTACTACCAGGGGTGGTTGGAATTATGATGCGGTATATGCCAGAGCAAAACAAGAAGGTCTTGTGATGCTGGCCTGCTTGAAAAATGTTCCCGACTGGTTGTATAAAAGCTATCCAACGCATCAACGTGAAGTTGATGTAGTGGCCGTAAAATATGGTGCTGACCGCGAAAAACCAGCTTCTTATGAAGCACAGGCCAAAGCGATCTATCAGTTTGTAGCCCGTTATGGTTCTAATAAAAACATTGATACCAATGCAATCGTGCTGAATAAGAAACCCAGATGGCATGGTGATGTAGTGAATAAGGTAAAAGTAGGTCTGGATCTGGTGACTTATGTAGAATGTAACAATGAACCTGATAAATGGTGGAAAGGCGAAATCGCTCAGCAAACAGGCAGAGAATATGCCGCCAACCTTTCCGCATTTTATGATGGTAACAAAGGTAAAATGGGTAAATATGTGGGCGCTAAAACTGCCGACCCAAATATAAAAGTAGTGATTGGAGGATTGGCGAGACCGGATATCAACTATATCAAAGAAATTGTGGAATGGTGTAAAGAGAATAGAGGATATAAACCTGATGGAACCGTCGATTTATGTTTTGATGTGATCAATTACCACCTTTATTCCAATGATAATACTGGCTGGTTTGCGAAGTTTCACTCTACTAAAAGAGGGATCGCACCAGAGCTGGGTAATATGCCCGACATTGCAGATACTTTTGTCAATTATGCGCGTAGTCTGGGTAGTAATATAGAAGTATGGACTACAGAAACTGGCTATGACTTAAACAGCAAGAGTATTCAACGTGCCATTCCTATCGGCTCAAAATCAGTATTGCTTACTCAGGCAGACTGGATTCTGAGAACCTCATTGATGTATGCCAGACATGGCCTAAACCGGGTGTTCTTTTACCTGGCTTATGATATCCTGCCTCCGGGAACCGACGATACGGAAAGTCCTTTTGGAACTTCAGGACTATTACATGCGGATAGACGTAGGCCTGCTGCCGATTATCTTTTACAAACCGGTAACCTGATGGGGGATTATGTGTATGAAAAAACAATTAATAGCGACCCATTTGTAGACGTATATAAATACAATCAAAAAACAATGTATGTTTTAGTGGTGCCAGATGAAAAGGATAGAAAAGAAACCTACGAACTGGATTTAGGGAAAGCAAAGATGGCTAGAGTCCACCAGTTAAAACCTGGGGCAGACACCATGACACCTAAAGATATCCCGACAAAAGGAGGAATACTAAAATTGACTATAACCGAGACTCCGGTCTTTGTTGAAGCACTATAAAATACTGCCTGTTTTGCAGGAGTCCTGAATAGACAGGACTCCTGCAAAACAATATTAAATCTTTACTTTCTTCTTTACCAGGCCTAATTTTCGGTTCAAGCCCAGAAACAAGATATTAGGGATGGTTTTAAGTGTAAAAGGTATGTTTATTGCAAATGAAGTGCCCAATAGTCTTAAGGAGTCCTTAACTTTAAACTCCCGAAGTAAATGGTGTTTAGAAAGCTCTACAAGACTAGACATATACCGCTCTTCTAATACTTTCAGTTCTTCCGGTCTCAGCAGGTCACTGAGTTTCTCCATATTCCTCTTTAAATCTGCAATGTGAAGGAACTCTAATACTTCACTCCATTTTCTGCCGTCATAGACATTGATTTCATCCACTCTTTTTCTCCATAACTGTTCAAGGGTAAAAGCCGCGCGACAAGGTTTGGAAAGAATCATCTCCAGATACATGGACCAATCGTCTCCAATGTTCATTTTTTCATCCCAGCCCGATACAATCGAGGATTTACGAATCACCATGGAAGAAGAAGGAGAAGGGCAGGACTGGATGTAAAGTGATCGAACTTCGTTCTCTTCTAAATTGATCCAGTTGCCCTTTTGTTTGCCATAGTAGGGACTAAGGAAGGGATCGTTTATTAAAAAGTCCCAGCTCGAGCCTACTTTTGCATCCTGAGACCAGTTGGCAAATACAAAGTCCAGGTGCTCTGATTCCAGTTTATGGACGCATTTTTCCAGAAAATCTTCTTGCCACATATCATCCGAATCCAGAGAGGCAATAATTTCCCCCTTAGCATAACTTAAACCTTTGTTTCTTGCAGAAGCCTGTCCAGCATTTTTCTGGTAATAATAAGCTACCTGAGGGTAGTTTTTGATCAGCTCTGAAGTTCCATCGGCAGAACCATCATCAACAACAATAATCTGAGTGTTTTTATAAGTTTGTTGAATTGCGCTTTCTATTGCATCGGGAAGTTTTGATGCTCTATTAAATGTCGGAATAATTATGGTAACAAGCGGCTGGGAATTCATTAATCAGTTGTTTATAAAGGGAGAAGCAATTAAACAGCATTCCTTTTCTAGTCCACTAATATAGAAATATAGGAGCTGATAGACAAGGTAATTGGTAATTTAGTTGTTCCAGAATTATAAGATAAGATCCATTTCCTGATCAATTTCGATGTTTTTTGAAGAGAAGGAACCTGAAAAACTTGATATAATCGATAAAAGCCCTTTTTAAGCCTTCCGTAAACAAGAGCGCATGAATCAGGAGAATGATCAGATTCTTTGGATTCAGCTGGACAGCTGCCAGCAAAAGTGCCATCGGGAAGAACACCTGATAATAATCAGCCATTAGAATTTGAAAAGGCTTTTCTTTGTTGAAAAGAATGAGGATCAGTTGGGTATGGTATAGGAGATACCTCCCCAAGACCAATGTAAAATACAAAACCAGAAAGATCAGGGCATAGGCAGATTGTAGTTCATATAACATCAATAACAGGCAGCTACACTCCAAAGTCATAATCAGGATCGCATATTTTTTGAAATCAGCAGGAAGAATATGGCTGGCATAGGTGTTCAGATTTACCTTAAGGTCGTTTTCCCGGTCTGAAAACTGATGCCATAAAATTCCGCGAAGTCCATAACAAAGTGACCAGCCTGCTACTGCTATAAACCAAACCAGGTTGATTTCCTGATGGGTCACATAACTGATGCTGGCTACCATCAGCAGACTTGTGAAAAGATGAGAGCCCGTTGCATCGGCCAATACGCCCCAGAATCCTCTGTTTTTTAATCGGATGGGTTTTATAGAATAGAGACTGAAAACAATCCAGGAAAGCAAATAGAGTACACAGGAAAGTAAATCAGGATAGAGCAGGTACCCAAACATCAGACCCAGCAATAAGCAGGCAACAGGGATGAGCCACCTCAATTTGGGAGGTACTTTCTCTATTCTGTTCGACTTCCCACTGGCCAGGTCTTCTTCCAGGTCCGTGATGTCGTTGATCACACTGACATAGATTGCCCCTACAATTAATGCGCTCAGTAAAAAAAGAAGCTGAAAGGCGACCTGGTAAAGTGGTACTTCAGACATTAGCGCAGTCGCATAGCCGATAGCGAGTAGAGGAGGTAGTTTGTAACTCCACCATTCCTGTGACCTGATGACGTTAAATATGCTCATTTTTCTTTTGATTACTGTTGGAGTATAAAGCCAGGGCTTCTAAGCAAAAACCAGTGGTCAATTCTTCAGAACCATAGCATAGACGCTTTTTTGGACCACCATAATATACTGCCCATCGTGGCCATCCACCGGATTTCTTCTGTTTGCTGATTAAAAAATCCACTGCCCGGCCTATTTCAGGAGCATTAAAACCTCCATTGAGCAGTACAATAATCCCCAAAGCAGTGTCCAGAACCCCGGTTCCAAAAGAGCCATCCTCATTGGCAGATTTTAAAACCCGATCATTAATCGTTGATCTTGCGGGCTCCATTTCTTTTATTCCAGCACGATAAGTTCTGGAAAAGAAGTAATAAACAGTAAATGGATTGCGGTACCATAAGTCGCAATCTCCTTCCTTTTCTGTCGCAATGATGTTTAGTAGGTAAGGGACAATAACAGCCGTCTCTTCCTTATAACCCAAATGAAAAAGCACATTCGCATTCACTACTCCGTCGATGTCATAGCGCGATGCTTCTGTTTTTTTCCAGAATAATAAGCTGGCTATCGGGTGTTTTAATGCCCGGAGCGTTAACATCCAGAAATCTTTTATAGGAACAAAAATAGGACGGAAAGTATACCAGGTATATAATAAGCCGGATTTGCTGCGGTTGGCCAGAATGAGTTCTTCATTTGGAGGATAGCTTTTGTTTAAAGCGCGCAACACATAGGATGCACAGACCGTATTGTCAACATCTGGAGGACAAATAGGAAACAATGGGTTTAAAATGGTAAAATTATTCCATACGCCGCCCCTCATCGTCTGGTACTGTAGGAAGGCCGCTGCCTTTTCCAAAATTTCATGGACTATCGGGAGTTGCCTTAACTGCAATAGAGAATAGGCAATAAGAGAAGTCGGGAAAATATTACTTTGGGTAATACACATTTTCATTTCCTCTTCATCACCGATATAACAGCAAAATTCTCCATTTGGAAATTGATGGTCTTCCAGGAAATCAATTCCCCTTAGAATGGCTTTTTCGGTTAATATTTGGAGTTCTTGCATAACTTATGTGCTTAAAACTTCATGAATTAACTCTGCAAAATCTTGCTCAGGATTTGCCGGAACATGAACGTTAACATATTTCGATGCGTTTTTTCCAATAAGTTCCCATTGATCCCTTAGTTGCCAGGCGCGTTCCATTGCCTCCGCAAAAGAGTGCTCGTTGGCTTCTCCGATGAAACCTGTATGGCCTTCTTCCAGAAGTTCTGCGTTTCCGCCAGCATTGCTAACGATTACGACTCTGCCAACAGACATGGCTTCTACCATAGAAAGCGGTAAGCCTTCGCTTCGGGAAGGAAGTACCAGTGCATGGTGGTCTTGCCAGATCTGCCCGATGTCTTCCAGCTGCCCCAGGAAGTTGACATTATCCAGCTCCAGTAAGGCTGCCATTTCTTTTAGTCCGGCTTCATCAGGCCCTTTGCCTACAAATGAAACCTGAACAGATCTGGCTCTCCATTCTTTTTGGGCTAAAATCCTCAGCAGGATATCCTGACCCTTATCCAATACAAATAATCGACCTACACAAGCTAACTTGTATGGTGCTGTTGATTCCGGGTAGGGTAGCGGCGTTCCTGATAATTTTACCGGGTTGAAAACGACCCTTGCATTGGACAGCCTTTTTCCAAATTGCTCTTCCGTGAGCCTCAGGTTATGCTGCGAAACGAAGAAACAACGTTTTGCCTGTTGCAATACTTTTAACATCATTGCTCTGTCGTTTGGCGAAGGCCAATAAAAATCGACGGCTTTCTGAGAGATAATCACATACGGAATACCTAAGCTTAAACATTCATTGGCCAGTTTAAGTCCGTCAAAGTTAATTCCCTGTGCAATGATGACCAGGGAAGGCGCTTCCTTTAGGATCGCCTTTTTGAACGTTCTGAGTTCTTGTGGCTGCGCATTTCTAAGCTTTAATTCTGTGGCTATTTTATTGGAAAACCGAATGGCTTTCTTAATGTACTTTTTAAAAAAAGAGCCCGGGGGATCCATCTCAATTAGATCTACACCAATCTTTGCCAGAGCAAGGAATTCGGGATGTGATTTATTGATCCTGGATTTTAACAGCACAATTTTGTAGCCATCTTGTTGAAGATAGGGAATACTTCTGGCCCAGAGTTCTTCGCTGCCGCCCCAGTCTTCCACACAACTTACAATTGCTATTTTTTTCATGCGCTGTGGTTTGACTCGTTTTTATTAAACAATTTAAAATAAGCTCCAGCTTTTGAAACTAGCTCCTCATGGGTACCCGATTCCACTATCTGGCCATTGGAAAGCATATAAATATAGTCTGCATGCTTCACTGCGGATTGCCTGTGACTAATGATCAGGGCTGATCGGTTACCGATTCTTTCCCGGAAAGAGTCGAACAATATTTTCTCTGCCTTGGCATCTAGTGCACTGGTGGCCTCATCTAGAATGATAAACCGGGAGTTGCTATAAAATGATCTGGCGATGGCAAGTTTTTGCCATTGGCCAATGCTTACTTCATGACCATCTTCGAAAATCCGACCCATCACAGTTTTATAACCATCAGGGAATTTATCAATAAACAAATCAGCACCGGAGTTTTTTGCAGCCTCAACGATTTCATGATGAGAACGATCTCCATTGATGTCACCAAACCTGATGTTATCTGCAACTGTCACATTGTATTTTCCGAAATCCTGAAATACTGCACAGATCTGCTTTCGGTAATCCTCAGTTTTAAATTGCCTGATGTCTGTTCCATTTAAAGTAATTTGTCCGGAACTCGGATCATAAAGACGACAAAGTAATTTTATTAGTGTTGATTTTCCTGCCCCATTCATCCCCACTACGGCAATTATTTTCCCCGAAGGAAGTTTAATGTTGATATCGGATAAGGTAGTTTTCCTGGAATGTGGGTAGCTAAAACTCAGATTTTTTAACTCCAGATCGATATTGGGATCATTGGGAATGGGTAGCGGATGTTCAGGCTCTGGTAAGCTGCTTTTCAAATCAAATAGCTCAAATATGCTCTTTACGAAAATGTTGTTTTGATAAAGTGTAGAGATGCTGGTAGATAATCCTTGCAGCACATTAAAGGACTGAGGGAAGGCGACCAGAAATAAAGTGATGTCACCAACACTAGTGGTTCCATGAATGCTCCCAATTGCAATGTAGGCAATACAGGAAAAAAAACCGATTGCAGCAACGGTAGAAGTGAGGAGTTCCTTATAGGTCCGGTGTTTACTGATGGCAAGTTTCCCGGAAAGCAGATCTAAACGGATACTGGAATAGAGCTTACGAAGATGCTGTCCCAGTCCGAAACTCCTGATTTCCTTGGCATGAACATCGGTGGTGAGCAAGGTACTCATATAACCAGATTTTCTTTCTAATGCAGTTTGTGCTATTCTCAGTGCATTTTGACTATCTGCGAATTTGATTCTTACCCATAAAGTAGGAATGACAAATATTGCCAGAATAGGAAACAGGCGCCAATCGATAGAAACTAACATGGATCCGATTACAATTAAGCTGATGCTGTTTCTGGCAATATCTACAATGGTAAACACAATCAGATTTGGGCGGTCAGTTCCCATATCTCTTGCTCTTTTCAGGATGTCAAAATACTCCGGACTTTCATAAAAAGAGAGGTCAAGTCCGATGGCACTTTCATGAATTTTACTGTCAATATATTCCGCAACTTCTCCGGATTGTTTCTCGGTGATATAACCAGAAATGGCTTTAGTTGCCGTGTAGAAAACCGCAGATAATGCCGCAAGAATCAGGTATTTGATCACTTCTGATTCATTTTGAAGGTTGTGGATCCCATGTTTTGAAATGGTATCAATCAGCAACTTCAACATATACAAGGAAGAAAAGAATAGCGCACTTTCTACGATGATGAATACCAGGGAAATGGTAGTCCAGGTTTTTGAAGCGGTCCAAATCAGTTTTAAAATCCGTAACAGATTAAGATTGGTTCTTAATTTATTGATTTTATTAGAGAATGATTCGATCATTTTATTTGTAACTAGCAGGTAGGTAGGGTGTTGTTTTTAGATTTCCCAAAAGGAACCTTCATATCGGAAGGGTTTTAGTTGAAGATAGTACTTTTCTGGCGCAGAAATGAAATCATATTTCTTTTCATAAGCAGTTTTCATCGATTGTTCTACCCGGTTTCGGTCCAGGAAATAGCAGGGGTAGGAAGCTTCAATCCCATAAAATACTGGTGGTACGTACTGTATTGTGATTCTATCTGCTGGTTGATCGTTATAGCCAACATAATCAAGCAATACATGAGGAATGTATGAGTTTTTCAGTTCTTCCAATAACTCATAAGGCTTTTCCAGGTATTGCAGCACATTACAAATGAGGAATAGATCCACCTCGTTTTCTGCCAGACAGGCTGCAATTGAGCTATAGAAGGTAACATGTTCATTTTCAAAGCCGGCTTTGCCAGCTTCTACAAATTCCGGTTGCTCTATAATACACCACTTTAACTTCTTTAGATGCGATAAATAAGGATAGTTTTGATAATAAGTGGTGCCAAGGGAACCGCCAAAGTCAATCAGGGTAAGCTCATTGTCGTTTTTTGAAGCCACATACAGCAAAGTACTCAGCAAAGGGAAGTTCATCTGCGGCTTATCATAGGCGATGCCATCACGCTCGTAAGGAATCTCCTTATTGATAACCTTTAAGGTACTCTCTTTGATTTTATTTAGAATGTCCGCTTCATCATAACCCTGACACTTGGCTTTAGCAGATTGATAATCAGGGTAGTCGCCTTTCCAGCCGTATTTAAAACTGTACCACCTTAAACTAAGGGCAAGAGGGGGTACAAACTCTTTAACAAGGTAATGCATGAGTGGTTATAGGTTGATTTATAGGTTGTGTACAGCGTCGTTTTTTAGAATTTGTTGATCGATCAAATCCAGGATTTCAGGGCTATTGACCATATCAAACTTCCTTGCAAACAACATTTCGGTCTCTTGTAATTTTTCAAAGTCTGATTCATTTAATACTTTGGGATTCGCTCCTCCGGCACTCCAGTCGATGTATCTGTAGTTATTGTTTACTACTTTATCTTTATACCTGGAATTGAGGATCATGGTTTGAAATACAAACTCATCACTCGCCCAGCTGAAAGAGAAGAACTGCCTCAGCTTCTTATCATTTTCTACTTTATTGACTACATACATGGCCACTTCCGGACTTAGCATCCAGAACATCGATTTTCCATAAGGATGTAAATGATAAGGTAGTTTCCGGTTGGGCATGATTTTATTAATTAATGTTTCCAGCCTGTGTTTTCCCGGAAAACTATAACTTGAAAGGAAGTAGTTTTCCATACGGATTAGTCCTTCTTTCCAGTCGTTTTTGAAATCGCGGTAGCTTAAAAACTCTTTACCTACGTTTTCCTGAAAGAAATTATAGATCCTTGTCGGTGTTTTTAAGGGGTAATCCTGTCCGCTTAAAAAATTAATAAATTGATAGGGGATACCTGTTCCTACGATTTCTTTGATACATTCGAAAGTTGCGATGACCGTACTAAAGCCAGCCCATTTTACATCCACCCGATTATTGATGAAGTATACATTGGGAAGTGCTTCCAGAAAGAGATGTGGATTGATGTCGAATTTCTTGTCTACATGAATGTAAAAGTCGAAATTCTCATGATACATCATTCTGATCATTCTTTCAGTCTGCTTTGGATTGGTATATGTTAATATCAAATGAGCAATACGCATGTTAAAGTAAATATTTAACTATGAAAATATAGTGCCAATATGTTAGAAATCCAAGCGCCGCTCAGATTGTGCCTAAAATATTACAGGGCTGTTTATTTTCTGATTTTTATCAGATAGATCAGTTCCCTTTTAAAAGAGTCGATCCTGCATAGGTGCAAACCCTGGATGAAGGGTCATCTGCCTGACTGGCATCTCCACGTTGCATGCGATAAAAGAAGGTTTGTTTCTCCGTTACCGGATTTTGAAGGAACAATTGCCATACTTTTCCTGAACCCTTTAATCCTAATACTTTATTTCCGGGAATCTCATACCCTTGTACCATGCTTTGTTTGACTGGTAAATCATAAACGATGGTAATCACATTTCCTTTATAACTGATTTTTGAAATTTGTGGGGGTAACTTATCCTTAAATGGATCGCGAACTCTAGACCGATCTGTTTTATAAATATTGACCAATCCCGTTTTAGGATTAAAAGTGACGTCATTGGTTCCAGTAGCTTTTACGTTGGAGATTTCCCCACCATTCACTACCAAACTCATGTTCCTGTAAATGACGTTCGGATCAACAGTATTCATATCTAAAACAATATGGTATTTTCCTGTAGCCCGGTCGTAGCGCTCTTTAACGATTTTTACCTTGGCTTTTGTCTTCACATAATCCATTAATTCTTTGGAAGAAGTCATCCAAACGCTATCACGGTTTGCCGGGTGGTTCTTGATGTAATTGATGAACTCATAGAAGATTTCGGCACCTTCTTTTTTATCTCCAAATGGACCATGACTAAAGGCTGCCCCGATTAGTTTTTTTGACTTTTCCGGGTGACTAAATACATAATCAACATAGCTTTTTGCATTTTTAAGCTCTGATGGATTCCATTGGTCTCCTAAATTGGTCCTGGAAATCAATACTTTTTTGAAGTTCTGAGTTTTCATTGGGATCACACTTCCCCAACTCATATTCTCATTCCCCGGACTGTTGTTCCCATCTGGGGTCGGCTCTCCGAATTCGGAAGAAATCAAATGATAACCCAGCTGAAGCCCGGTTTCCACAAAACCCTCGTCATTTGATGGAATGGCAATCTCCGTCATTCGGTAATGCGTATGACGCCAAAGGTTTTTCTCGGCATCTTTTAATGCCTTTAGTTTATCCGTACCCCCATGATATAAGGTATGGTTCATTATAGAATGTCCTTTAGACACGATCTCGATGATCTGTGGCCAGGACGTTACATTATTGGAGGTGCTGTGTTCTTCATTAGGATTGATGGCAAAAGAATATTTGTAGCCAATGTTTTTACCGGCACCATCGGTATAGGTAAATCCTGGATAACGTTTCCCATTTACCACACCGCCAGACAAGACTTTGTAAACAATCGTATAATCTGAGGCCAGCCCATCATCTTTCATCAGCATGAAACCTTTACTCTTATTAAAGGCCAGGTCTGTAAACTGAAAATCAGGGTTCTTCGCTTTTTTAAGCTCAATATCAATGCTGACGTATCGGGAAGTGTCTCCTAAGCTGACTACCGGAGCCACAATCGGCGTAACCATAGAAGTGCTGTCTATTTGTCGGCCGGCAGCCACGGGTCTATTACATTGCGTAAGAGAGGTACTCATGAGTATACCCACATATTTTAATACCCTGGATATCTTATTTAGTGAGGACATATCTATTGATCATGAGCCGGAGCCGTATTTATTTAATGAAATTAAATCTTCTACAATTATACTTCTTTTACAATTTAAATCGCTAAAAAATGATCAATCAAAATCCTACTTTTACGGCAGATGAAACTGACTTCCATAATTTCCGTTAATTTTAATCAACCAGAGGTAACGTTAGCATTCTTACAATCAGTCAAGAATAATACCATAGGGATTCCTATTGAATTAATTTTAGTAGATAATGGGAGTAGAGAAAACCATGAAGCTGAATTTATGGCGGCCTATCCCGGTCTGAAATACCTTCGTTCCGAACAAAACCTGGGCTTTGCTGGAGGGAATAATATTGGCATTAACATCGCTACAGGCGACTTTTTGCTGTTATTAAACAACGATACGGAGATCAGCCCAAACCTGATTACGGTGTTGACCGAAACGATGGATCAAAATCAGGAAATTGGAATAATTTCTCCACTCATTCTCTATTATGACCAACCGGATGTTATCCAGTATGCGGGATTTACGGAGATGAATTACCTCAGTGCGAGGAATAAGGGTATCGGTAATATGGATCACAACCGCGGTCAATATGATCAGGACAGTAGAGAAACTGCCTTTTGTCATGGCGCAGCTATGATGTGTAGAAGGGCAGATTTAAATACTGTGGGGCTGATGGCTGAAAATTATTTCTTATATTATGAAGAGTTAGACTGGTGTGAGCAATTCAAACGTGCGGGCAAGAAAATCTGGTTTACAGGCCAAACAAAAATCTACCATAAAGAGTCGATGAGTGTGGGCAAAGAAAGCATGATCAAAACTTATTTCATGACCAGGAACCGGATGCTTTTCATTCGCAGAAATACCAGCTTGCTCAATACCCTGCTCTTTTCCTGTTTTTATATCGGCATTGCCTGTCCGAAACAAATATTTACCTATCTTAAAAAAGGAAGAACAGATTTAGTGAAATGGGTGTTTAAAGGTGTATTGTGGAATTTTTGCCATTCCAGAACCAGTAATAATTTAGGCTTTAAAATATAATATTGATGATCATACTTTTCTGGATCAGCATTTTTCTGATCATATATACATTTGTAGGGTATGGCTTCGTCCTTTACCTGTTGTTAAAGCTAAAAAGCTTATTCATAAAGCCCTTTTCTTTCCAAAAAGGACAAGAACTACCTACTGTAAGTTTGCTTGTAGCCGCTTACAATGAAGCAGAATTGATAGAAGAGAAAATCAGGAATACCCTGGCGCTGAACTATCCTAAAGACAAAATACAGTTTATCTTCACTACTGATGGTTCTTCGGATAGCACTCCAGATCAGGTTCGTAAATACCCGGAAATTACCTTGCTTCATATCGATGCCAGGGAGGGGAAAATGGCGGCAATCAAAAGAGCAATTCCATTTATCAAAGGAGAAATTACGGTGTTTACCGATGCCAACACCTTTTTAAATGCAGACGCCATCCTCGAGCTGGTTAAACATTACCAAAATCCCAAAGTAGGGGCTGTTGCTGGTGAAAAAAGAATACTTGTTCCGGAAACTGCTGATGCCAGCTCTGCCGGGGAAGGTTTTTACTGGAAGTATGAGTCTCTTTTGAAAAAATGGGACTACGCTTTGTATTCAGGAGTAGGTGCAGCAGGGGAGCTATTCAGTATCCGTACCGCATTGTATCAGCCAGTAGAATCTGATACCATTATTGACGATCATATGATCGCCATGCGCATTGCAGAAAATGGCTACATCATTGCTTACGAACCCAATGCCTATGCAATGGAAACGGCTTCTGCAGATGTAAAAGAAGAACTGAAACGAAAAATAAGAATTGCAGCTGGAGGAATCCAATCGATTTTAAGGCTGAAAAAATCTGCAAATCCTTTTCATAACCCCATCTTTACTTTTCAATACATGAGTCACCGGGTGTTGAGGTGGACGATTACCCCATTTTTATTGATCCTAGCCTTTATCTTAAATGGTATCATTGCCTTCCAAACCGGCGCTGTATTTTATCAGGCGCTGTTTGGCTTGCAGATATTTTTTTACCTATTGAGTTTAATAGGACTCTATTTTGAAAATAGAAACATCAGGATTAAAGCGCTATTCATTCCTTATTATTTCTGTGTGATGAATTATGCGGTCATCGCAGGGATCATCAGGTATTATAAAAAGAATCAGAGTGCCGCCTGGGAAAAATCGAAAAGGAAGTAATCCTTCTATAGGAAAGATAGGCCGGTAGTAGATAAATCCCAGAATTTAATCTTCTTACTGTCTACAGGAACTGCCGTAGTCAGTAAATAGGTTTCCGTTGCAAAATAGCTATTGATATGGTAGTTTAAACCTGCTCTTAAAACGGTAGCAGTGTTTGTTGGTACATCCTGAAGTTGCTCAACAATCCCTTCTCCAGTTGCTTTTACGATGGCTTCTTTTCTGGTCCATAATAAGTAAAATGTTAGGATAGGAAGGGCAGCATTTTCTACCATTACTTTCTCTTGTTCAGAAAAACAAAGGTCCATCACCTCCTTGTATTGAAAGTAAGGATCTATGTATTCAATGTCAACACCGATATTTCTGGCGCTGAAAGCGATCGTAATCAAATCCTTAGAATGGCTGACATTAAAACATAAGCCATCAATTGCAGGCTTCTTATTGTCTTTCAAATGAAACACCAGTTCAGCAGCAGGGATATCCCTAAAATGAGCGAGGAGTTTTCTCAGGAAGTATTTTCTTACAGTATAGTTTTCCCTGCTCTGTTGGTGCAGAAATCGGACTGCCTTAGCCAATTCTTCAGTAGAAAGAATATCTTCCGGAACTATCTTTTTAAAGTAATCGCTCGCTTTGATCTTAAAAACATGGACAAAATCGTTAATAGAAAGCACTTGTCCATCGTAAGTCTGCCAGTGGATAGGGCCATTCAGCAAGGTATCTGTGCTTGTTTCCATTAGATATTGTTTAAAGCAGCCTGTAAAATTCTTGCAAATTCTTCATTATTTGGTGGATAAAGGAAGGTCTCATGGTCGCCGGGAACATGATGATGCACTATGCCTTTGCCTGCATATTTTGCCCAGCCAAGATTACGGTTGTCATCCAGGAAATACAACCTTTTCTTCACGGTAAACAAACTGATTTTCACCTCTTGTGGAACCATGCTATAATGGTTGTGTGCCAGATCGTAATTTCTATAAATCTCTTTTTCATAAGGACTGAAATGCAAGGTGTAATCTTCCCCCATAGGTAGGGTCGAGCCGCCCATCCGACGCTTGATCATTAGCCATTGATAACGTAAGGTTTCTCCGGGACGATGGAAAAAGGAATTAATGAAGAAAGGGATTTTGTGGAATTGCCGCTTAATCTTGTTCAGTAGTTTCGCTGATTTAGTAACGGAACTGCCTACATCTCCAGCATAAGTATCCAGAATGCCTAAAAACTTAACTTCCTTACCCATGCTTGTCAGCTGTTTAGCCATCTCATAAACAATGAAACCACCCAGTGAATAACCCGATAAATAATAAGGACCTTCCGAATGGACTTTTAAAATTTCGGAAACATAAACTGCTGCAATATCTTCAATATTATCAAAAAGCTCAGTTTCCTGGTTTAAGCCTAAAGCTTGCAGGCCATAAAGCGGCTGTTCTTCATCCAGATATTTACTTATGGATTGAAATACCAATACATTTAATCCGCCACCATGAACCATAAACAGTGGATGCTTTGAACCTGTTGTTTTAATCGGTACCAGCGCCTGCCATTGTGTTTCCTGCTCTGCTGGACTGAGTTTTCTGGCCAGCTTTTGAATATTTGCATTTTCAAAAAGCGTAGCGAGTGGTAACCTTTTTCCCGTTTCTTTCTCAATGGCGGCCATCACTTTTACAGCCAGCAGGGAGTGCCCGCCTAGTTCAAAAAAGTCGGCAGTGGTATCCATATACTCCAAACCCAGTACCGCCGACCAGATGTCAAAGATCAGTTGCTCATTTTTATTTTGCGGCAACTCCCTCGATTGCCATTGGTTTTCCGATTTTGGCTGCGGTTTAGGGAGCGCTTTCTTATCTATTTTATGGTTAGGTGTGAGTGGGAAAGCCTTTAGCGCGATAAAATCAGTTGGAACCATATACTCCGGAAGATGGCGGGCCAGGACTTCCTTCCATTCCGCTATTGTTTTTTTAGAGAGAAACAGTTCATTTGTCGAAATTGGTGTTTTCGCAAAATCTAATGGATTGGCATTTTCGAAATCTATATCCGGGCCTGCAGGAATGATTAGCTCCAATCCCTCTTTAATGAAGATCACATCATACTTGCCATCTGTACCGTCAGTACTCCAACGGATATGGGTTTTATAACCCAGTTGAGGACCTAATTCCCAAAATTCATCTGGGTAAATGCCTGCTTCCAGCTGGTTTAACTGTTCTTTGATGTCGCCAACCAGCGCAGTAGAGGCCGCCGATTTCATCCATTCTAATAAGGTATAATCTTTAGCCGTTCTGGCATTGAATACGCCAGTGATGGCGATACAATCTGCTTTTTCTTCGGCTAATACTGCCTCAACTGCTGCCATACTGTTGAGCTGATCCCAATCCAGACTTAAGTACGGCTGGATGGTTTTGTGCTTAGAATTTACATAGATCCATACATCATAATGATATTTAGTAGTTTCATTTATTGAAGAGCCTCTTCTCAATTGTAGTTCTACACCAGAAATTTCCGGCATTAACTTCGGCAACAAGTAGAAAAATGAGGGATCAGCAACAAACTCATCTTCGATTCTTACCCGGTTGCTCACCACTTCCTGAAAATCAGGGAGCGTGCTACTGTCTTTTGCATTGGGAAGGTAATCCATGGCATGGTACATGGCGAGGCTATTTTTGCCCTGCATGTCACCAATAAATAAGCAACCGCCTTTTTTTAAACGTTGTACCGCAGAACTGATCACTTTAAGAAAGTAAGCAGTATCCGGGAAATATTGAGCCACACTATGGATCAGAATCAAATCGAAAGATGAACCATTAATGCCGCTGAAATCATCAGCCGCATTGGCCATTGTTTTTACATGGGGCCATTTTTCAGGATGGGCATCTAATCGTTGTTGTAGTTTTTGAATCGCTGTTTCTGCGTAATCAGTAGCGATATAGGACTTGCTAAAAGGGGCGAGTTCAAACATCAGCTGACCACCACCACTACCTATTTCTAAAATATCTGTTGCCTGTAATGCCTTAATCCTTGTTGCAGATACCTCCAGCCATTCCGCGGCCTGTTCTACCAGGCTCTCGCTATTTTTCCATTGCTCCAGTAAAATCCCATCAATCTTTTGATCAGACTCCGCTTTTCCTGCAGCGGACTGTGCTGCCATATCATAAATCGTGTCCCATCTGTCTTTCCAGGATGGCGTCTCATTTTTAGTCGCCAGCGTTTCCGGGATTACATAAGCAACAAGTCGTTGCTCGCCCAATTGATCTGCTCTGGCCAATACCACTGCTTGTTTTACGGCTTCCAGTTCCGTGATCGCGTTTTCAATCTCGCCAAGTTCGATCCGATGACCACGGATTTTCACCTGTTGGTCAGATCTTCCCAGGCAAATGATTTCGCCATCTTCAGTAAATTTTCCCAGATCTCCGGTTTTGTAGAGCCTGCTGTCTGCTTTTCCACTGAAGGGATCTTTAATGAATTTCTCTCTGGTTAGTTCCGGCTGATTGAGGTAGCCTTGGGCTAAGCCTTCGCCACCAATTAAAATTTCTCCGATATTTCCTGGAGGCACCAATTGTCCATTCTCATTAACCAAATAAATACTGGTATTGAAAATCGGCCTGCCAATCGTGATCAGTTCATCTTCTTTTTTAATCTCTTTTATAGTCGACCAAATTGTGGTTTCCGTAGGACCGTACATATTCCATAAAGAAGAGCAACGCAATAAAAGTGCAGTAGCAAGATCTTTAGGAAGTCCTTCTCCACCACATAATACCTTTAGTGGGATAGCACTGGTCCAACCAGATTCTATCATCATTCTCCAGGTAGAAGGTGTGGCCTGCATGATCGTGATGTCTTTTTCCTGAATTAGGTCTAATAATAAACGTCCGTCTCTGGCACTTTCTGTATCACATAAAACCAGTTCTGCTCCGCTTAGAAGCGGTAGGTACAACTCTAATCCGGCGATATCAAATGAAATGGTCGTAATGGCTAATAAACGATCGGAAGGATCAATTCCCGGTGCAGCTTGCATACTCAGCAGGAAGTTCAACAGATTGCCATGTGTGATCTTTACGCCTTTAGGCTTTCCTGTTGATCCGGAGGTATATAATATGTATGCTAAATTACTACCAGAAAGAGGAATCAAAGGGATGTTAGTCGGACAATGCTCCAGTTTGGGCCAAATCTCTTCTATAACTAATTCAACAGCTTTACTCTGGTACTTGCCTTGATGTGCATGGGAAACCAATAACACTTTCGCATGGGAATCTTCCAGCATATATACAATACGGTCATGCGGAAAATCCGGATCTAAGGGGAGGTATACCCCACCAGCTTTAAGAATCCCCAATAGGCTGATTACCATTTCTATAGAGCGGTCGGTTGCCAGCGCAACAATATCGCCGGTTTTGATTCCTTGATCCAATAGGTAAGCGGCAAATTGATGTACACGTTCCAGAAGTTCCAGATAGTTCAGCTGTTCTTTTTTAAAACTGACCGCTGGCTCATCGGGAAACTGTAAAGCCCTCTTTTCAATCAACTGCAATAAAAGAGCATTTTTATCAAATTCAACTTCAGTTTGATTCCATTGTTTCAATTGATTCAGCCATGCTTCCGAATTCGCCTGACTGTGTGTTTGTATAGTTTTCGAAGGACCTGCAATCAGGTTTTTCAAAAGCTGTTCAAAGTCCCGGGCCATTTTCTCCAGACCAGCATGGCTAAAAAGCTGGGTATTGTAAGTCCATTCTAAAGTTAGTCCGTGTTTAGAGTTGGTGGCATTCAGAAATAATTCAAAAGTCTCGTAGGCCCTTGGATTGGAAATCAACTCATAATTCAACCGATCAAATGATACAGAATTGTCCATTCCCATATCAATATTGAAAACAACGGGAACAAGGGGAATCCTGGCAGGGTCTCTTTTCAGATTTAATGCTTTGACCAATTGTCCAAATGTGAATTTTTGATGATCATAAGCATCAAAGAAAGCTTTTTTTCGTTGCTGCAAGTATTCACTGAATGATAGTTCAGGTTCAATTCTTGTTTTTAAAGGGAGTAGGTTTACGCAATGGCCAACCAGTCCGAATTTCTCTGTTGCAGCTTGTCCGGCAGCAGGCAGTCCGACTACCAGTTCCTGTTGATGGGTTTGCAGGTATAGAAATATTTCAAATGCGCTTAGCAAAGTATTGACCAGACTTGCCCCTGAAGATGCGCCGGTTTTTTTCAACTGGCTCACCATTTCCGTAGAAAGATGCAGGTCAAACCTCGCGGCTTTATAAGTTCTAAGTGCCGGTCTTGGAAAATCTGTAGGAAGTTCGAGAACTGGTACACCATCCCGGTACATCTCCAACCAGTAATTGAGTGTTTCCCGGTATTCCGGACTTTGCTCAAAAGCCATCATCTCTGTCGCAAAATCGCTGATCTGAGGCGCAGGCGTTAAGCTCAATGAATTCCCCTCAACTTTGGCATTATAGATTTTGCTCAGGTCTTCCAGAAATACTCCGGTAGACCAACCATCACTGATGACGTGGTGCTTAACAATGGTAAAGAAATAATGGGTGTCACTAAGTTTATGTAGAAATAACCGCAATAAAGGACCTTCCTGTAAATCAAAAGCCTTTTGCATTTCCTGATGAATAAAGGCCTTTAACTTTTCTTTTTGATCAGTTTCCTCCGAAATATCATGAACAGCAAGCGGAATATCCAATGATTTATAGACAATCAGCGTTTCCCCGTTTGGACTCACAGTAGCACGTAAGGCATCATGTCTAAAGACAACCTCTTGTAATGCAGCTTTGAAATGATCCAAATGAAATTCACCCTTAAGGTCTAAAGAAACAGACTCGTTGTAAGCGAGATTTGCCGCAACTTCTCCAATCATACATGATAACCAGATTTCTTTCTGTGGCTCATTCATGTATACGATTTTCGAAATTACCTTTGTTTCTTCAAAGGGGTTAAAATCAACGGGTGTAAAAGTATGTGGAGACATTAAGTTTCTTGTTTAATTTACCTGAAGGTATTTTCCTGGATCTTTTTCATCTTCAATAAACCAGGCTGGATTACCATCTTTATCTTTCCCCAATCTGGCATTTGGTATCGGCGGACTATTAAATATATCCTTTTTTAGGGAGATTTTCTCTTCCTCCACTGGATGATGATAAACAGGGATGAAATCGACAGCCTTTAACTCTGTTAAACAGTGCTCAAAGGTGTTAATGATCTTGTCTATGTCGTCCTGGCTATGTGCCGTGGTGAGGAAGCAAGAGAAACCTTCCAAAATATGGATGCCTTTTAACCTCATTAAGGTAAAGAACAACTCCGTATAGGCATAATCGTGTAAAAACTTAACGCGCCATAAAGAACCAAACTGGGCAATAACCATCGGTACTTCCAGTTTTTTGATGATCTGGTTCAAGGTATCCGCAATGTATTTTGTTTTTTCATTTAAGTCCGATTGTAAGCCCGGCCCCTGTTCCTTCATATAGGTTAAAGAAGCCTTGGCAGTAGCAAGCGCCAAAGGATGACGCACAAAAGTCCCTGCAAAATAGGTGACCCCGATTTCCGGAACAGAATCATCACCATATTGCCAGAAACCACCATCCAGCGCATCCATAAACTTCCTTTTTCCGGCAATAATCCCAATAGAAATTCCTGCACCGGCAACTTTCCCATAAGTACCTAAATCGGCTTTAATATCGAAGAGACCTTGTGTGCCTCGAGGGTGGAAACGGAAACCCGAAATCACCTCATCAAAAATCAATGCTGTTCCCGACTGTTCCGTAACTGCTCTTAATTCTTTCAAAAATGCAATTGGCTGGAACTCCGGTCTGCGGCTCTGAACAGGTTCTACCAATACTGCAGCAAGTTCATGCGCACGTTCTTTGATGATCCTAAGGGATTCTTCTGTCCCATAATCCAGAATCAACATATTTTGTACGGCTTCTGGCATAATCCCCGGCGCCGCTGGGAAGGACTTCAATTTCTTGCTGCCCCTCACAATCACTTCATCAACAATTCCATGGTAAGAGCCGGTAAAGGCCACAATTAAGGAGCGGCCGGTTACCGTACGGGCAATTCGCATAGCACCTAAAACGGCTTCAGAACCTGTATTACACAATGCAGAACGGTCGAAATCAGTGAACTCACAGATCAGTTTACTCACTTCTCCGGCAAGCTCATGCTGCGGACCGATTTCATAACCCTTTTCAATTTGCTCCAATAAGGCGTTTTTGATGACATCAGGTTGATAACCCAACATATTTGAGCCAAATCCGTTTAAGGCATCGATGTACTCATTTCCGTCCAGATCCCAGAACTTACTGCCCTTGGATTTATTGATCACAATGGAGTAAACCAGTTCTTTTGTGGCCGGTTTAAATCCGGAAACTACCCTTGGATCGGCCATATGTGCTCTGTTCTCCTGAGTATAAGTCTTGCTGGACTTTGTTTTATCTGTATATCTGGCGGTCAAATCGTCCAGATATTGTTGTTGTGCCGGGTTTAATGCCGCAGATTGCTTTTCTATTTTGGGACTGGCGCCAAAAGGTTTTTTAATTTCCAGCAGTTCTTCCGGTGTTAGGTCAGGTGTTTTTCCATTTGATAACACCTCCGCATTTCGAGAAGAATGGCTCGCCTCCAGTGGCGGCGGCGGAGGAGTTACCTGTACTTGAACTGTTTGTACCGGTATCGGTTGTCCCCCTTGCAATAAAGCAACCTGTTGGGCTAAAAGTTGTATTTGCTGACTGATCAGTTCAATTGCTGCACCGGTATGCTGCGCAGGGTATCCCAGACCAGGATGGTAATTGCCATTCACAGCAGTTGGGGTCGATATAGCTGCTGAATGAGCTGGAGCTGAGTTGGAAGCTACAGGAGCTGCTACTTCTGCAGGAAGTTGCTGATCCAGATAATTTGCCAGCGATTTTAGATTATTAAACTCTTCATTTAACTGGCGAAAGGTAATCGGTACATTGAAACTTTTCTTTAGGGCAATAGCGATCTGCGTTAACAACAGGGAATCCAGGCCCATTTCTATAAAGCTGATTTCTGCAGTAGCATCCTGCATATCTATTCCTGAAGTGTTTTCCAGAATGTCTTTGATCTGACTGATTAGGGATTGCTTTCTCATTACTGGTGTTGGTTGTTGTAGAGTGGTTGAAATTACTGGCGCTTCCATATAAACAGGAGCTGCAAAAAGGGCCGTTGAAACAGGTGGCTCAACCCAATATTTTGTTTTGTTAAAGGCGTAAGTAGGCAGGTTGGTCAACTTAACGCGTTTTTCATTTTTGTAAAAGGTGGCCCATTTGACTGGATATCCATTTGACCATAAAGCTCCATAAGCTCTCAAAATGCTATGGTAAGCAGTTTCATTGTCTTTCGGCATTTCCAGGGAACTCAGGATCAGGTTGTTTTTTCCTTCTGGCTGCTGACGTAAAAACGTAGCCGTGGCATTACCAGGCCCCATTTCAATAAATGCTTTGCCATGGTTTTCGGAGAGTAACAGCGCTGCAGCTTCATCAAACCGTACCGTAGAACGGAGGTGATTTGCCCAGTATGCTGGATCTATAGCCTCCTCATCTGTTATTTTTCTTCCTTTAACAGTAGAGTAAATCGGCAGGGAAGGAGCATTAAATTTAAGTTTTAACAGTTCCTTTGTGAAAGGCTCCAGTACAGGATCCATCATATAAGAATGGAAAGCATGACTGGTATGTAAAAGCCTGTTGGCGATTTCTTTTTCATTTAATAGATCACTAAATGAAGCGATAGCTTCATAAGTTCCTGCCAGCACACAAAGATCAGGAGAGTTGATGGCTGCAATAGCCACATTTTCCGGAAGCATAGCCTTTAATACTTCTGCTTTTTCACGAACAGAAAGCATACTTCCTCCCGGAAGTTCGCTCATCAGTTTTCCGCGTGTAGCAATGATATTTAAAGCGTCTTGTAAACCAAGGATCCCTGCAAAATGTGCAGCTACGAATTCTCCAATGCTATGACCGATGAAAGCAGAAGGATGGATTCCCCAGCTCATCCAGAGTTTAGCCAAGGAATAACCCATCATGAATAAAGCCGGTTGACTATATCTCGTGTTTTTTAAGCGCTCCTCCGCTGCTTCATTGATTTCTTGAGGATAAATCACCTCTAATAGGCTTTCCTGTAAGTGAGGGAGTAATAAGGTATTACATTCGTCCATCGCCTTGCGAAACACGGGCTCATGTTCGTACAATGCTTTTCCCATACCCGGAAATTGTGCGCCTTGTCCGGGGAAAGTAAATACTGTTTCCCTAATGATTCCAGGGTTTTTCTTCGTTTGCGCAGGCGGTAAATTGCTCCCTTTTTGTAATTCAGTTTTAAGTGATGCGAGATCTGATGCCAATACAAACCTCCGGAAAGGAAAAGTTTGTCTGAATTGGTTTAAAGTGTACGCGAGATCAGGAATCCCTACAGCTGTTTCGTCTTCGAGAAAGGCCGCAAGTTTTTCGCCATATTGATTTAAACTTTGTTCGTTTTTAGCCGACCAGCTGATCAGTTGTAAAGGACGGGATGCCTCCACCGGTTTAGTAGACTGAAATTCAGTTAAAGCCGGATTTGAGTAGGATTCCAGAATAATGTGGACATTTGTACCTCCAACGCCAAAGGAACTGACTCCCGCCAGACGATGATCACCCTTCCAGTCTTTTAATTGTGTGTTTACGATAAAAGGACTGTTTTCAAAGTCAATATTTGGGTTTGGTTTTTCATAATTGATATTTGCTGGAATCTGCTGATGGTGCATTGCCAGACTGGCTTTGATCAGCCCGGTCACCCCTGCAGCACAGGTGAGGTGTCCGAAATTGCTTTTTACTGATCCTATGGCACAATATTGATTCTTCTCCTGCTGTCCAAAGGCGAGGTTTAATCCTTCAATTTCTATGGGATCACCTAAAGGTGTAGCAGTGCCATGGGTTTCTATATAGCTGATCTGGGCAGGATCGACTCCCGCATCATCAATCGCCATTCGAATTGCTGCGGCCTGACCTTCTGCACTTGGTGCGGTGAAACTGCCTTTTCCAGCACCATCATTGCTGATGCCTATCCCTTTGATGACCGCATAAATCTCGTCGCCATCTCTTAAGGCTGCAGCTTTATTTTTCAATAAAACGACTCCGGCACCGTCACTAAACACCGTGCCTTCTGCAGCAGCATCAAATGGCCTGCAATGGCCATCATTGCTCAGCATTGCACCTTCTTCATAGAGGTGACCAACATTTACAGGGGCATTTATAGTGGCTCCACCCGCAAGCGCCATCTCACATTGTCCACTTCTAATGCTCTGTACGGCCTGTGCGATGGCCAAAAGCGAAGTAGAACAAGCGGATTGAACATTTACCGCCGGACCATTTAAATTGAGTGTATAAGCGGTTCTGGTGGCTACATAGTCTTTATCATTAACTGTTATGACCTGGAATTTGCCGACATTTTCGATCAGATCCGGATTTGGTAATACATTATTCGCATAATAGGTATTGACGCGGACGCCGGCAAAAATGCCGGTCGGGCCTTCGTTATTCCCGGCAGCATAGCCTGTTTTTTCCAGTACCTGCCAGGCAATCTCTAAAAAGATGCGCTGTTGCGGATCCATCAGCTCTGCCAGTTTTGGCGTGATGCCAAAGAAAGCAGCATCAAAACCCTTTACTTCTTCTATAATGCCCCTTGCTTTCACATAATCTGGATGGTTCCTGATTGCTGCCGGAACACTTGGGTCCAGCTCTTCTTCCCTAAAGAAGGTCGTGCTTTCTTTTCCTGCCTTCAATAATTCCCATAATTCCTTTACTGAATCTGCACCCGGAAAACGACCACTCATACCAATGATCGCAACTTCCGAGCCCTCATTTTGCGTTCTGAGCTTAGTTTTAAAGGTTTTAACTGCTTCCTTACCATCCAGAAAAGCAGCAAGCTCTTTAACTCTTGGGAATTGATAGATTTTAGTGACCAGCAAATGCAGGCCATGGCGGGTTTTTAATAAGGCTATAGATTTTTGAGCGAGTAAGGAATTTCCGCCCAGCTCAAAAAAGTTATCTTCAATACCCACTCTGCTGACCCCAAGGACCTCTTTCCAGATGGCAGATAGGTTGTTTTCTGTTTCGTAATTAGGTGCTTCATAACTGTTGGTCAGAAGAGTTGCCGCATCCGGATCTGGTAAAGCTTTTTTATCCACTTTTCCATTCGGACTAAATGGTAGGGCCTCTAGCTGTACAATCAGCTGTGGCACCATATAAAGGGGTAATTTGCTTTCTAAATAACTGATCAGGGTTTTCTTATCATAGTTTTCCTGAATCACCACATAGGCGACCAGCCTTTTGTCTCCAAGCTGATTTTCCCGGACTAAAATTACCCCCTGCTTAATGCCTGGTGCAGTTTGAAGGATGCTCTCAATCTCTCCCAGCTCGATTCTATAGCCGCGGATTTTCACCTGGTCATCAATTCTACCCAGGTATTCGATCTCTCCATCTTCTCTTTTTTTACCAAGATCACCGGTCAGGTATAAACGCGCTTCCGGGGCATCACTAAAGAAATCTTTAACAAAGCGCTCCGAAGTAAGGTCTGGGCGGTTTAAATAGCCTCGCGCTAAACCAGTTCCGCCAATATAGATTTCTCCGGCTTCGTTGATTGCGCTTTCCTGAAACTCTGAATTCAGGATGTATACTTTTGCATCGGTAAAGGGCTTGCCAATAGGGATGGTATGGTCGTAAACGGTGTTTTTATTGACCAAATGCAGGAGTTTTCCAATCGTGGTCTCAGTTGGACCGTAGTGGTTAACAATTTTACAGGTATTTGAAGGTGGACGGTTAATCTCTTTGACCATACTGGCACTCAGTGCCTCGCCGCCAAATATCAATAGTTGCTGAGGCATTAAATCCAGGCCGTCCAGTGCTAGCGATTTCCAATGAGAGGGAACTATTTTCAGGCAGTCTATCGCATGATCCCTGAAATATGGGTGGATATATTCCGCAGTATTAAAGTTTTCCTTGCTAAATAAGTGTAAGGTGCCACCAAGCGCCAATGAACTAAAGATAACGGTGTTTCCTAGGTCGGTAGCCATGCTTGCACCCACCGCATAGTTTTTACAGGCAGATAATGGTAAATGAGCAGCCAGACCAAGAATATAATCTGTTAAGGAATGGTGTTCAATCATGACGCCTTTAGGTAAACCAGTAGAGCCGGAAGTGTAAATGACATAGGCCAGCTGATCCGCTGAAACCGAAAGGTTTGGAGCAGTATCTGGTAATCCTTCCAGGATGCTCCAGTCCTGATCCGCCAGAACAATTTGTAATCCTGCAGCTGCAGATAGGAAAGGTAAAGATTGTAAATCGGTGATGACCAGGGAAGCACCACTGTCCTGAACCATATATTTCATGCGTGCTACCGGAAAATCTGCATCTACGGGAACGTAAGCAGCCCCGGATTTTAGAATACCCAAAATGCTGATCAGCATATTTTTAGGATCATTCATGCAAATAGGTACCAATGTCTCTTTTTGTATTCCCTTACTGATTAAATAATGGGCAAGCTGGTTTGTAATGCGATCTAATTCCTGGTAGCTAAGGGCATGCTCTTCAAATACTACAGCAGTTTGATAGGCTGCTATTCTGACTTGTTCTGTAAATAAATCCAGCATCGTATTTCTATCCGAAAAATGGGAGAGGTTATTCATAGCGATTGAGGTTTAATCTCTTATTATGTTTAGATATGGAGCAAAAAACAGGCTTATTTTTTTGAAATGATAATGATCAATGGAAATCAAGCAGTTTGTCATAATCAAAAATAGTAAAATAGCCGGTTTATTTCTACGTAAATAAATGCAATTTGGGAACCTTTATCGAAGATAAATGGGTGGAATTGAGGGGCTAACTAGATGGGTGTCTGCCTGGGTAATTGTGGTTTTTTGAAAAAAAAAGAAGGGAAGGAGCTGGGAATTGTTGCCTGCAGAAAAAAGAAAAAAAATCCCGTTCAGGAAACGGGAAGGGGGTATTGCAGTGGGTTAATGCCTGTTATTGTGGTATTGTGTACCCAATAGTGTACAAAAAAAGCCGCTTTATAGCAGCTCTCTTATGTTATTATTTCTTGTCTGGTCCTCTTTCTGGGGCCTTTTCCGGTGGAGTAGATACTATCTCCCCGAATTCATTCACATAAGCCATCATGCTTTCCAGATCACCACCAGAAGAATTTTGTTGACGCTCTTGCTTGCGATGTTCTTTATCTTCTTTTTTCTTCTGCCTGTTTTTTTCTAGTTGCTTCTTCATGAAGGTAGCCTGAGATTTAGCCATAAATTCAATGTATTAGTTAAAAAATAACCTTCTCCTCTGGTTTTACCTATTCTGTTGTGCCTAATTATTCGATTCCTTTATGAATCAATAATGGCTAGAATGTAATTTAATTCTCGGGAGGCAACGGATCAGCAACCTGGAGAAATTGAAACCTAATCATAAGATTGATTAGTGGGTAAGTAGTAAGAGAATAGTTGTAATGATATCCCGTTTCATGCAAATATAAACAATTTTAAGTTCATAATCAATTCTGCACGCTGTTAAATGGTGGTTATTGAAGAAAGTTGGTGTTTAAACGCTTTTTATGCCCTTAATGTGAATGAATCTAAATTGCAATCTGTCGCCTCGGTTGGACTTTCAATTTCTATTTTTGTCAAAAATATAAGAAGATGTCAAAAACGAAATTAACCATAAATAACAATGGATCTGTGAAGATCGAAGGAGACTTTGAAATCGTAGATATGCAAGGAAATGAGTACGGATTGCAAGGTAGAACGACTTTGTCGATCTGTCGTTGTGGATTGTCTGCTAACAAGCCTTTCTGTGATGGCGCACACCGTGGTCATTTTGAGCATGATGCTGTTGCTTTCGAACTGCCTCCAAGAAAGGTATAAGCAAAAGATAATAATCGGGATTTTCAATCCCTGGAAAAATAGGTTGTGCCATTAATTTGGACCAACCTATTTTTTTTTGTCTTTGATTTATTCAGGAACAATATTAACCAGTGGTTAGATCGGGAATACTCCGATTCCTGGAGGGCTATGAGGGACTATTATTTTCGTAAAGTTAAGGTGTAGCTCGCCGCGATTTTTGCCTTGATGGTATCTATAGTTGATTTTCTAGGCTTAATGATTAGGGTATATCTTAAAGCGCCATTGCTCAGATAGGTTTTTAATAGCGCATTATCAATTGCATTACTTAGGACAAGCTTAGTCGTGAAAGCATCCTGAGAAGAGTTGTTGATGACTTTAGCCAGGCTATCTCTTTTTGTACCATTGTTGAGATTTGCTTTGATATAACTGATGCTACTAAGATTAGTTCTTCTGTTGATCGTGTCATTTTTGCTGAGTACCTGATCTATGCTGAAGTTGGAAAGCCTAGCATCGGTAATGTCGTTCACACTGAAACTTTCTCCGCCAAGCCTCTGTATGCTGTCTGCAATGTTAACTGTTGTAGGTAGATTGTCTATCACAATAGAGTCTCCATTTACTGTCATAGGAGGGATGGAAAAACTAATGGAATCTGGTCTGATAATGACATCACGCTTGATCTCTTCCGAAACTTTATTGCATGCTGAAAATGCCAGGATAAGAGTCGCCGCTATTAAAAGTAAGTTCGCTTTCATACCAGCAAAAGTACGGATTAACTGGCGGATTTATAAAATGGATTTGAGCTTGATTTTTCAGCCTGTGCTGGTTTATAAAATAGGAGGGGAGACTGGTTTTTATGAGGATAGAAACGTATCTTAGTATCAGCTCATCTGCCAGCTGTTTTCTCAGCTTAAAACTCAAAACCTCCCTAATATTTGGCTAATTAACCTACCCATATAAAGTTTTGTGTGGTATCTTAACTTATTGTTTTTCAGTGCAATTAATTTAGTATTGTTAATGTGTTACTGAATATTAGTTGAATTTTGAGTCTTATTTTTTGCTAATTTCACAGAATTAAATTCTGTATCGTTATTAATCTTGCTGTTTTACAGTAAGTTAGATGTGTTTTTGTGTACTAATATTGCTGACGCTGGTAAGCGGCTGAGAAATCCGTTCTCATCTCTTTGAATCTGGCCACAACTGTTGCGATAAATGCCTCATCAAGGATCTGGAAAATCTCATTAGCTCCACCTCCAGTAAGGTCAAGTTCGGATAATTTATAGCTCTGTTCAAGGCCGCCCTGTTCGAATTTGATGATGTATTTCTGGTTCATGTTGAACAAGGTGATTTTGCATTCCGGGTGCGGTAGTTCTGCGATTACTCTCATAGGATATTCATTAAAAAGGGCCGTCTTAAAAATGGTTGAAGACGGCCCTGTTGGTGTAAATTAGAATTAAAGTTTAACGCCCATTTCCTTGATCAGGTAATCGGCTTTGTCGATTTTTGAAGCTACCCATAGTACGTAGCGAATGTCAACACCAATTGATCTGCTATAGCTTTCGTTCCAGGCGTAGTCATTGATCGTTGCACCATAAGCGCGGTCAAAGTTAACGCCAATCAGTTCGCCATAGGCGTTCATAATTGGGGATCCTGAGTTCCCTCCTGTGGTGTCCATATTATAGAGGAAGGCTACTGGAACATCATTAAGGTCTTTTTTAGCGTATGGACCGAAGTCTTTAGCATCCCATAATGATTTGATTTGAGCAGGGTAGCCGAAATCAGGGTTTCCTGTAGTTCCTTTTTCTAAGATGCCTTTAACGGTAGTGTATGGTCTCATGTAAGAAGCATCTGCCGCCCAATATCCCCTTACATAGCCGTAAGTTAGTCGTAACGTGCTATTGGCATCAGGAATGAAGTCCTTCTTCATAAATTTCTCTTTTACATTCACATAATCTCCCATTAACTTGTTTAAAAGCCCTTCTCTGCGGTCTTTTTCTGGTTTGATTTCAATGATTTGTTTGGCGATGTCCTTTTCGAACAACAATAAGCCATCATTGTAATCTGCAATGGATTTAGGGGATTTTAATAAGGTATTCATGACATAAGATTCATCTTTGAGTTTGCTCAGACCGATGCTGTTGTCTATAAACTGGTCAATTACCGAGTTGCTGTTTGTGCCTTTGCTAGTGATTTTATTCACTGCCGTTACTTTTTGCATTGGATTGAAGGCTGCGGCATCCGTAAGCATTCTTTTGAAGATCTTTTTGTCGACATCCAGATCGTATGCCTCGTAATTAGCACTCAGGCTTTGCTTTAGTCTGTCGATGTTTTGATCGAAGAAAGCTTGCTTTTGAGCTGCAGGCTGTGCATCAAGTGCTGTTTTGAAGGTATTGATGTTTCTTGATACCCCTAATAAGCTGGTTGAATTGTAGATTTGAGAGAACCATAGGTCGCGCTGTGCATCTCCATTGATCAATTTGTATAGGTTGTCAATATCAGCCATTAAACTGCCGTATTTTGCCTTTACATCTACATTGTTGTTGATGAATTCTGCCAATGCAGCGTCTTCCTGTTTCTTTTGAGCAATCAGGTCAATACCTTTTAATCCTTGAAGTTTACCTCTGTAGTTTTTCAATACATTGGCATTTCTCTTGATTCTGGTAGCCAGTTTTATCTCTGTAGTTTTGTTTTTCTTGCCTGCATTCTCCATCGTGCTGTTTTGGAAATCATACAATTCAGAAGTGTAAGGCAGTAAAAACTGTTGTTGGTATTGTATAAATTCAGCTGGACGGTGACGGAAGGTTTTTCCAGGATAGCCTAGAATGAACACAAAATCTTCCTCATTGGTGCCTTTAGGGTTTACTTTAAGGAACTTTTTAGGGCTGTAAGGAACATTGTCTTTTGAATACTTCGCAGGAGAACCATCTTTAGCTACATAGGCGCGCATGAAAGAGAAATCTCCGGTGTGGCGTGGCCATACCCAGTTGTCCGTTTCTCCACCAAACTCACCAATCTGACGGTTTGGTACGTATACCAATCTCACGTCCTGAATGGTCTTGTAGCGGAACAATACATAGGTCTTTCCGATAAACATTTCCGACACTTCAGCTTTGATGCTTGGGTCTTTTTTCTCTGCTTCTAAAGCGATATTCTTCATCGTATTGTTGATGATTTGTAGTCTTGAAGCAGGGTCTTCTATTTGTGCAACTGCACCAAGAACTTTATCAGAAACATCTTCATAACTGTCAGTAATACGACAGGTTAATCCTTTTGCCTCAATTTCTTCTTCATGTGATTTGGCGACAAATCCATTGGTCAGGTAATCGTGTTCTGGTGTGCTGGCCAGTTGTACTGCACTGAAGGCACAGTGGTGGTTCGTGATGATCAGCCCTTCGCCTGAAACAAAGGATCCGGTACATCCGCCTACGTTCACTAATGCGTCTACAAGACTGGTGCCATTGGGGTTGTAAATTTCATTTTGATCTATCTTTAAGCCTGCTTTCTTTAGGTCAAGTTTGTGAATCTCGCTTAAAGGAAACATCCCTTCATCCCAGAACTTATAGCTGGAGAAGACTGCGCCAAAAGCGAGCAGGGAAGTGATTAATAAGATTTTCTTATTCATTTCTTTGGTGTATGTGATTATAAAACCACAAACTTAGATAAAATTTCGCAATTGAATTTTATTGCTTTTACCTCTGGATGGCAAACAAAAGGATTGGGCTTTTGTATCTTTGGTTATCAAAGAAAACCGGATATGGCAGAAGATTTAAAGATTGTAACGGATACAAGTAAAGCGGCACAGTACCAATCATTGATCCCTCAGATTGAGGCATTGATCAGCGGAGAGACCGATCAGATCGCTAATTTAGCGAATATTGCAGCAGCATTAAAAGAGCAGTTCAACTGGTTTTGGGTAGGTTTTTACCTGGTAAAGGAAGATCAGTTGGTGTTAGGTCCCTTCCAGGGGCCGGTAGCTTGCACCAGGATTCATAAAGGAAAAGGGGTTTGTGGTGCTTCCTGGCTGCAAGAAGAAACCTTAATTGTGCCCGATGTAGATGCTTTTCCAGGACATATTGCCTGTGCAACGGCTTCACGCTCAGAAATCGTTTTGCCGCTGTTTAATGGAGATGAGGTGATAGGTGTTTTGGATGTTGATTCTGAGTATCTTGCTCATTTTGATGAAGTTGACGCGAAGTATTTAAAAGAAATAATTGATTTGCTGCATGGCTAAGCTGCCTTTCTCATTTTACCAACAGGAGGATGTGAATGCCCTGGCGATAGCGCTATTGGGCAAACAGCTGTTTACGCTTGTAGATGGAGCACTTACTGCGGGGATGATTGTGGAGACAGAGGCTTATAAAGGGATTGAGGATAAGGCTTCTCATGCTTATGGAGGTCGGTTTACTGACCGTACAAAGGTGATGTATGAGTCTGGAGGTTTGTCTTATGTGTACCTCTGTTATGGAATTCATCACTTGTTTAATGTGGTGACTGCTGCCAAGGGGACGCCTCATGCGGTGCTGATCCGTGGATTGGAGCCAATTATCGGCATAGATGCGATGTTGGAAAGAAGAGGGATGCCAGCGTTAAAGCCAAACCTTACCGCTGGTCCTGGGGCATTGGCAAAAGCAATGGGGATAGACCGCCGCTTGAATGGCTTAGACCTCAGTGGTTCGGAGATCTGGATAGAGGATGCGCCTGAAGGATGGCTTCCAGGAACGGTGGTGGCAAGTCACAGGATCGGTGTTGATTATGCAGAGGATCATGCTTTATTGCCATGGCGGTATTACCTGAAAGGCAATAGTTATGTAAGTAAACCCAGGAGCTGATTTGGCGGATTGGGGATAGGTTGTGGATAACAAAAAGGCAGGTAAGTGTATTTATTTGCCTTTTTTATTGATATTTGAAACAATGAATTTTGACTACAGTTTAGCGTTTGCAAAAGAGTTGGATCATGCAGATCCGCTTGCCGGTCTTAGGAATGATTTCTTGTTCCCTAAACAAAATGGTGAGCCATTTATATATTTGTGTGGCAATTCTTTAGGTTTGCAACCTAAAGCTGCACGTGAGGTTTTAGAACAACAAATGGCCAACTGGGAAAACCTTGCCGTAGAAGGTTGGTTTGAAGGGGAAAGCCCATGGATGTTCTACCATAAAGAACTGAAATCCCTGATGGCACCTATCGTTGGTGCCAGTCCTTTAGAGGTCTGCCCAATGAATACCCTGACGGTAAATCTTCACCTTTTGATGGTGAGTTTTTATAAACCTCAGCTTGGTAGCTTCAAAATCATCATGGAGGCCGGCGCCTTTCCTTCTGATCAGTATGCGATAGAAAGTCAGGTTCGTTTTCATGGTTATGATCCCGCAGAAGCAATCATTGAAGTCAGTCCAAGAGCGGGGGAATATACCCTGAGAACCGAAGATATTGTAGCGCAAATTGCGGAAGCAGGTGCAGAAATTGCATTAGTGTTGTTTGGCGGTGTCAACTACTTTACCGGGCAATGGTTCGATATGGAAGCGATCACTAAAGCAGGACATGCAGTTGGTGCCAAGGTTGGATTTGATCTGGCGCATGCTGCTGGGAATGTGCCTTTGAAATTGCACGACTGGAAGGTTGATTTTGCCTGCTGGTGTTCTTATAAATACCAGAACTCAGGTCCAGGTGGGATCAGTGGTATTTTTGTTCACGAGAAACACTTTGGCGATAAGGGGATGAATCGTTTCGCAGGTTGGTGGGGCTATCAGGAAGAACAACGTTTTAAAATGGAGAAAGGCTTTGTGCCGGAGGCCGGAGCTGATGGATGGCAGGTAAGCTGTACCCAGGTAATGCCTATGGCTTTATACCATGCTTCTCTGAAAATATTTCAGAAAGCAGGTTTTATGGAGGCCTTAAGAGCTAAAAGTGAAACTTTGACTGCATACCTTATATTTGTTGTTAATCAGGTGAATATAGAATTAGAATATACGCAGTTTAAGGTAATTACTCCGGATGAAGCTGCAGACCGTGGCGCCCAGGTTTCCATCATTGCTAAAGACAAAGGGAAAGAGATATTCCAGCAATTGGTAGCACATAACGTGCTTGGCGACTGGCGGGAACCGAATGTGATTCGTCTCAGCCCGGTGCCTTTATACAATTCCTTTGAAGACGTTTTTAAAACAGGAGAGCTAATGCTCAAAATTAGCAAGGAGATACTCTTATGATCAATTATAACCCTAAAGATTGGGTAACTTTTATATTTCATGTAGATCAGGCAGATGTATTTAGAAAGCTATGGGCCTTAATGGTCAGTGTAGCTATATTTTCTGCAGGAATCGCATTTTTAGAACTGAATTATCTGAAGCTTTCAGAAACGCAATACGTGAAAAATATCGGCATGATGCACAGTTTGCTGGGCTTTGTCATTTCTATGCTATTGGTGTTTAGGACCAACACCTCCTACGACAGGTGGTGGGAAGGTCGCAGGTTATTAGGCGGCCTGACCAATGTAAGTCGCAATTTTGCGATCAAAATCAAGTCTTTAAGATTAAGCAAAGAAGATGAGGAATTCTTTGAATATGCCATTCCTAAATTTGCTTTTGCCCTGAAGGAACACCTTCGCGAAAAGCAGTATTTCGGGAAGAATAGTTTACTGATCGAAGTAGATGGAGGTAAGCATATTCCAATACAAATTGCAGCCAGTATTTCTACCCGTGTATACGATTTGCAAGCTGCCGGAAAGATCAGTCAGGAGCAACTAATTATACTTAATGCAGATGTTGAGAGGTTTATGGATATCTGTGGTGGTTGTGAGCGAATTAGAAGAACGCCAATTCCATATTCATACAGTGCTTTCATAAAGAAATTTATCTTCGTTTATGTGCTTACCTTACCCATTGGATGGGTGTTCAGCCTGGGCTATTATGTGGTGCCGATTGTGCCCTTTATCCTCTATGTTCTGGCAGGTTTAGAGCTAATTGCGGAAGAGATTGAAGATCCCTTTGGAGAGGATGCAAATGACCTTCCAGTGGAAGATATTTGCAACAACATAGAAAAGCATGTGGGGGAGATTTTAAACTAAATGGTTAAAATTGCCTGGCATCCTTTGTTCGCCCATCCTTTACCTGAAGGGCATCGCTTTCCGATGTTAAAATATGAGCTGATTCCTGAACAGTTGCTCCATGAAGGGGCAATTACAAAGGCAAATCTATTCGAGCCTGAGGAGGCATCTGAAGCATCTGTATTGCTGTCGCATGATCCTGCATATTGGGCGCAACTTCGCGATCTGACTTTGCCGCCAAGGGAACAGCGACGAATAGGTTTCCCTTTATCGGCACAATTGCTGGAAAGGGAACTAAGGATTGCTCAGGGGACTATAGATGGCGCTGTTTTCGCGCAGAAGAATGGAATTGCATTTAATGTAGCTGGTGGTACACACCATGCCGGCAGTAATTGGGGCGAAGGATTTTGCCTGTTGAATGATCAGGCGATTGCCGCAAATTACTTATTGAATAAAGGCTTGTCGCAACGCATCTTAATCATAGATTTGGATGTGCATCAGGGAAATGGTACTGCAGAGATTTTTGAAGGAGAAGATCGGGTATTCACTTTTTCTATGCATGGAGAAAAGAATTTTCCCTTTAGAAAGGAGGTTTCAAACCTCGATATCCCCTTGGAAGATGGATTAAAGGATGATCAGTTTTTAAGAGAGCTGGAAGCTGCACTTCCGGAATTATTGAAACATCAACCTGATTTTGTATTTTACTTATCTGGGGTGGATGTACTGGAAAGCGATAAGCTGGGTAAACTGGCTTTATCAAAAGAGGGTTGTAAGGCCCGCGACAAAGCCGTTTTGCAATTTTGCAAAGACAACAACCTGCCCGTACAGGTGAGCATGGGTGGGGGATATTCCCCAAACATCCGGGACATTGTGGAAGCACATTGTCATACTTTTAAAATTGGTTTAGATATTTTTGAATAATTATGAAGATTGTAATTGCAGAAAAACCCTCCGTAGGGCGTGAGTTAGCTAAAGTCTTCGGTGCTACGACAAAAAAAGATGGGTATATTGAAGGAAAAGGGTATTCTTTTACCTGGGCCTTTGGTCATTTACTTCAATTGGCGCCACCGCAGGAGTATGGTTTTATAGGATGGAGAAGGCAACACCTGCCGATGTTACCCAAAAAGTTCAAACTGGCGATTCGTAAAATCAAAACCAAAGACGGTTTGGTGGAAGATCCTGGGGTTCGTAAGCAATTGGATACCATTAAGATGCTATTCGATGAGGCTACAGAGATCATCGTAGCAACGGATGCCGGGCGGGAAGGGGAACTGATTTTCCGCTATATCTACTATTTCCTGAAATGTAAAAAACCTTTTAAAAGACTCTGGATTTCTTCCCAAACTGATGAAGCCATCAAAGAAGGATTTAGAAACCTGAAACCTGGTACGGATTACGATACGCTATTCAATTCTGCACATTGCAGGTCGGAGTCGGATTGGCTGGTAGGTATGAACGCGACACAAGCTTTGAGCATTTCCGCAGGAAACCGCTCTGTATTGTCGTTGGGAAGGGTGCAGACCCCTACATTGGCGATGATTTGCTCCCGTTATCTGGAAATCAAGAACTTCGTACCACAAACCTATTACCAGCTGGCAATCCAGTTGGATAAAGACGGACAGCTGTTTAGGGCCATGTCTATCGCTAACTTTAGCAAGAAAGAAGAAGCACAGGAACTGTTTGATAAAATCGAAGATGTAGCTTCCGGCTTCCCGAATGGTGGAAAGATTTTAAGTGTAGAGGCGAAACCAAGAAAAGAGCCACCTCCGCTATTACACGATTTAAGTAGCTTACAGCAAGAAGGAAATAAAAAGAAGGGATTTACTGCTGACCAGACTTTAAGTTTGTTACAGGGTTTGTATGAGAGTAAATTGATCACTTATCCCCGTACAGGGAGTAGGTTTATCGGTGATGACGTATTTGCCGGTGTTCCTGCGTTGATTGAAAAGCTGAAAGACCATAAGGATTTTGGCAAACAAGCCGAATTTCTGAGTACTGCCAAGTTGAACAAACGTAGTGTAAATGCAAAAAAAGTAACGGATCACCATGCCATTCTGCCTACAGGAGAATCTCCTTACCAGCTGACGGGTGATAAACAAGCCATTTACGACATGGTAGTTGGGCGTATGCTGGAAGCATTTCATCAGGAATGTGTGAAGGAAATCACCAAAATAACCGTAGAATCCGGATCTGTATTTATCGCCAATGGTACCGTGATTCGTTCTGCAGGATGGAGATCAGTATTTAATGAGTCTGATGAAGAAAAGAAAGATGAGGAAAATCCTGCCTTGCCTAAAGTGAAGACAGGAGAGTTGTTGCCTGTGGTGAACAAAGCCTTCATGGAAAAACAAACCAAGCCAAAACCGATGTACAATGAGGCTTCTCTTTTGAAAGCATTAGAAACATCAGGTAAGGATATTGAAGATGAAGAGTTGCGTTATGCGATGAAGGATAGTGGTTTGGGTACTCCGGCTACCAGAGCGGCAATTATCGAGACCCTGATCAATAGAGAATATATCATCCGTGAAAAGAGAAATCTAGTGCCAACACCAAAAGGACTTGCCGTATATGATGTGGTGAAAGACCAGAAAATTGCACAGGCAGAATTGACCGGACAATGGGAGAAGCGTTTGGAGGAAATTCGTTCCGGAGCCTCTGTAGCTGATTTCAAAGCAGAGATTACCGAATATACCAAAGAGATTACCAATGAGATGTTGTTGGCAGGAAATGGACTTGCAGCTAAATTAGCCCCACCAACACCTCCAGCAGCAGTGCCTGCTCCGGAAACTAAATAGAAGAAGGCGATTTAAATGAAGAAGTTTATGTATGTGTTTTTAGTATTGGTCATTCTGATCGGTGGATTTGCCTTTTGGGTGACGGGCTTACCAGTATTTGGTAGTTTGTCGGAAGGCGCACGCCTCAACAGAATCAAAGCTTTACCAAATTATAAGGATGGGGCCCTGGAAAATTTATCACCGACCACCATGAAACCAGATGATGTGAGTTATGTGGATATGCTGGTTGCAATGATCAAAGGAAATGAAAATTCCAGTCCTAAAAAGGCACTCCCACATGTAAAGCCTGATTTCTCCAATATCGAGGGAGTTAAACTGACCTGGTTTGGTCATTCTTCCTACCTTTTGCAGGTAGATGGATTGAACATCCTGGTAGATCCGGTGTTTTCTGCCCGTACTTCTCCATTCTCTTTTCTGGGTAATAAAAACTATGAAGGAACAGATTTTGTAAAGCCGGAAGATTTTCCTGCTTTAGATGTGGTTTTGATTACTCATGATCATTATGACCATATGGACCACCAAACGATTCTCCGGTTAAAAGATAAAACGAAGCATTTTGTAACTTCTTTAGGTGCAGGTGCCCATTTGGAACGTTGGGGGATTTCTGCAGGTAGAATTACGGAACTGGCCTGGGGAGAAGCAGTGGAAGTAAATGGACTGAAATTTTTAGCCAGATCTGCCAGACATTTTACAGGAAGATTGTTCAAAAGAAACCAATCTTTATGGTCTGCTTTTATCCTGCAAACGCCAAATCATAAGCTTTACCTGGGTGGTGATTCAGGATATGATACTCATTTTAAAAAAGACGGCGAGAAATACGGTCCCTTTGACCTGGCCATCCTGGAATGTGGACAGTACAATCCTTATTGGCCCTTGATTCATATGTTTCCAGAGCAAACAGTTCAGGCGGCAATTGATTTAAAAGCGAAAGTCCTGCTGCCGGTACACTGGGGGAAATTTACATTGGCCCTGCACGATTGGAATGAACCGGTCATCAGGGCAGTGAAAAAGGCAGAAGAAATGAACTTGAAAATTACAACGCCAATGTTAGGAGAGGCCATAGTATTGGATCAGAATTACCCTCTGAAAAGATGGTATCTGGATTAGTTTCTACTAAACAATATCCGATGAAATCATGTTATGGTACTAGTATCTGTACTCAACATAAAACCTATACTCATGAAAACTGACTTTGTAGAAATTTTTCAAACGATTAGAGCCACGATGCAAACTTATGAAGCTTTGGGATTCAACAACCGGGTGAATAGTGAAACGGCTTATGAGTTGTGGAGCGAGAAAGAGGTGGTAGTGGATGGTAAAAAAAGATTAGGGTGGTTTTTTGCCAGTGTCGTGATTAAAAAAGCGGATGTTGGCTTTTATTTTATGCCAGTATACTTAGAACCGGAAATGAAGACTACTTTTGGTCCGAAACTATTGAAGCATTTAAAAGGGAAGTCTTGTTTTCATTTCAAGAAACTGGATGTGGAGCTGGTATCGATGATAGAAAGCGCCCTGGCAGAAGGATTCAAATTATATAAAGAAAAGGGTTGGGTAGATTAAGACCGGTTTGGCAATTAGATTTTATAAGCGCATTAGCGGATAAAGGTATCGCATTTACCTTAGAAGAAGCGCAGGGTTTGGTCTTTCTGGATAAACAGCAGCTGGCCATACATTTGGTTTCTTTAACCGATGCAGGCAGTCCTGAGGACTTTATTACATTGCAAACTACTTATCAGGAACAAAATTGCTATCTGGTTCATTTATGGGAAGATGTTTGGCGGAGCCGAAGAGATCAGGTATTGGGCAGAATTGCTTCCATACTGGGGCTCAATAAAACACTCCATGGCCGTAAAGGCAAAATCGTTCCCATCAATCAGGTACAGGCAGATGAGTTCCTCCTGAACCATCATTTACAGGGCTCAGCAAAAACAAAATATAAATTCGCATTGGTAATTGGAGAAGAAATCGTTGCAGTTGCACTATTTAGTGCTCCAAGGCCGATGAAAAGTATTGCTCCCGATTATCGTTCTTATGAACTGGTGCGCTTTGCAAGCCAGATTGGTTTTACGGTGACTGGTGGTTTTAGCAAATTGCTCAAACATTTCATTAACCTGGTTCAGCCAAATGACCTGATGAGTTATGCCGATCGGGACTGGTCGCTGGGTAATGCCTATGCTTCTTCTGGTTTTGAACTGGTCAATACGACAGAAGCTTTGGTTTTGTGGCTGAATTTAAAGGACTACAGTCGGAGAACACTGCTTCGCCTGCCTGGAACCTTGCCAGATTTATTAAAGCCACTGGAGGAAAGCGCAAAGCGACAACTATTATTGGAACATCAATATATTCCGGTATTCAATACGGGAAATTTAAAATACATCTTATACTTGTAAATGGAGCATCACCCACTACTGGTCGTACTCGGACCTACAGCTTCCGGAAAAACTAAACTTGCAGTAAAGCTTGCAGAAGCACTTTCTGCGGAAATTATTAGTGCTGATAGCAGACAGGTTTTTAGAAATATGGACATTGGAACCGGAAAGGACCTTCAAGAGTACCATATCAATGGAAAAAATATTCCTTATCACCTCATTAATATTAAAGATGCAGGGGAGAAATACAATGTAAACGAGTTTAAAGAAGATTTTTACAGGATTTTTGAATCGCTGACTGCTAAAAGGGTATTGCCAATTCTATGTGGTGGTACTGGAATGTACATCCATAGCATCCTGCAGGAGCAGGAATACACGGCTATTCCGATAAATGAAAGTTTAAGAGAAAAGTTGTTATCAAAAGACATTGAAGAACTGAGGCGAATGCTGCTGGATTACCCGAAGGGTATCGTTGCTCATGCAGACCTTTCTTCTCATAAAAGACTGATTCGCGTATTGGAGATCGCCGAATACCTGCAACACCATGACTTTTCTCCTGTGAAAAGACCATTAATCACGCCGTTTATTGTCGGACTGCAAACTGAAGTTACTTTGCGCAGGGAGAAAATCCTGAACAGAATGGAGGTCAGATTTAAAGAAGGGATGATAGATGAGGTAAAAATGCTGTTGGAAATGGGAGTGGACCGGGAGATTTTAATTTTTTATGGATTAGAGTATAAATTTATCATTGCTTACCTGGAGGGCAAACTGGATTATGAAACCCTTAAATTACGTCTTGGAACAGCAATATGTCAGTTCTCGAAGCGTCAGATGACTTTTTTTAGGAAAATGGAGAAAGACGGATTGAAAATTCATTGGTTTGATGCCACTCAGGATGAAGCCGATTTATATGGTAAAATTATGACAGCTTATCAGCAGGATTTGTCTTTTTAAAAGATAAATTCTTTCCTATGGCATACATTTTGTAAATGTCCTGGCATATCAACGAAATTACAAAATGAAAAAATCTACCACCTTTATAGCCTCGACAGCAGCTGTTGTGGCTTTATTATTTAGTACGAATGTAAATGCGCAGAAACTTGGTGTAGGTGTTAATCTAGGTGTTCCTACTACAGATGGCTATAGCTTCGCTATAGGTGCTGATGCGAGAATGCAGTTTGATGTTTCAAAACAAGTTTCCGTTCCTATTACCACAGGATACACACATTTTATTGGCGAAAACAAGAATGGATTTGACGTTCCTGATTATGGATATATTCCATTGAAAGCCGGTGTCAAAGTGTTTTTTGACCCAAGCGGATCAGGTTTGTATGGAATGGGAGAAGTAGGTGCGGCCTTTGGGGTGACTAAAAACTCCGGGACTTCATTTCTTTATTCTCCTGCAATTGGTTATGCCTGGAGCAGCGGACTGGATCTGGGGGTAAAATATGAAGGCTTGCCAAAGAGCGGTTTAAATACTGGCCAAGTTGCTTTACGCATTGCATATGGCTTTAAATTATAGGTCTGAAAAAGACTTAATTACACTAAGCCCCTGTTTTTTTCAGGGGCTTTTTTATTTATTTAAAATTAAAACTGTAATTTAACCAAAAAACAGAATATCATAGATCTGTTATTCATAAAAACAAAAAAACTTATATGAAAAGATACTTCGCTGTAGCAGCAATTATGGTCGCTACATCTTGTACCAGCAACACGAACCAAAAGATAGCCTTAAGTGCTACCGATTCTACGTCTGCTACGGTAGCTGATGCCGCAACACCGGCAGGCGTGAAATTGAAAGATGCCAATGTTGAGGCGATCTATAATGGCTATATCTCTTTAAAAGATGCTTTGGTAAATACTAAATTTGAAGAAGCTCAAAAAGCAGCAGCAGCATTGAAAGTAAACCTGGCCAGCCAGAAAGGTTGCGAAAGCACTACTCTTATCGCTGATAAAATCGCTACAGCAAAAGATATCGCTGCACAAAGAAAAGACTTTACTGCCTTAAGTAATGACCTGATTGCTTTGTTTAAACATGCAGATCTATCCGCAGGAACAATCTACGTGCAACATTGCCCAATGGCGAATAACGGGGATGGTGGCGACTGGTTATCTTCGGAAAAGAAAATTCAGAACCCTTATTACGGAGATGAAATGATGGAGTGCGGAAGAGTAGCTGAAGAAATCAAATCAGCGAAGTAATTTCGCAGATTCTTACTTGCCCTTGACTCACATTTAATAATTATTTAACAGCTTTGTTAGCGCTGATCAAATGCTAATCAATTTCGATTAGCTAATTTTGTTTATTATAAATTTAAGATATATATATGTCAGATATTGCAGAAATTAAGATTGACGGAAAAGTCTATGAATTTCCCGTTATTACCGGTACCGAAGGGGAGAAGTCTATAGATATTTCGAAACTTAGAGATTTAACCGGTCACATTACCTTAGACTTTGGTTACAAAAACACCGGATCCACCAAAAGTGCAATTACCTTTTTAGACGGAGAAAAAGGGATTTTAAAATACCGTGGTTATTCAATTGAAGAACTGGCGGAAAAATCTACCTTTCTAGAAGTAGCATACCTGCTTATATATGGCGACTTACCTACAACTGAGCAATTAACTGATTTTCAGGTTTCGATTAGCCGTCATACGCTGATCCATGAGGACATGAAGAAGTTTTTAGATGGTTATCCTTCTAAATCTCACCCGATGGCGCAACTGGCTTCATTGGTGTGTTCATTGTCTACATTCTACCCGGAATCTCTAAATGCTAACTCTTCGCCGGAAACCATGGATCTGACCATGATTAAATTACTGGCTAAGTTCCCAACGATTGTATCCTTCATTTATAAAAAATCTTTAGGTCATCCACTGATCTATCCAAAAAATAAATACGACTACGTTAGCAATTTCTTAAACATGATCTTCGGTCAGCGTACAGAAGAAATTGATATTGATCCGGTAGTTGTAAATGCAATGAATACTTTATTGATCTTACATGCTGATCATGAGCAAAACTGCTCTGCTTCAACAGTGAGAATGGTAGGTTCATCAGACTGTAACCTTTATGCTTCAGTTTCTGCAGGAATCGCTGCTTTATGGGGTCCACTTCATGGTGGTGCAAACCAGGCAGTAATCGAAATGCTGGAACGCATTAAAGAAGATGGTGGTGATACTGAAAAATGGATCAACAAAGCGAAAGACAAAAACGATCCTTTCCGTATGATGGGCTTCGGACACAGAGTTTACAAAAACTTTGACCCAAGAGCGAAAATCATTAAGAAAGCTTGTGATGATATTTTAGAAAAATTAGGTATCAATGATCCAGTATTGGAGATTGCTAAGAAACTGGAAGAAGCAGCATTGAGCGATCCTTACTTTGTAGAGCGAAAGCTTTATCCAAACGTAGATTTCTATTCTGGAATCATCTACAGAGCCCTAGGTTTCCCTACTGATATGTTTACCGTATTGTTTGCTTTAGGTCGTTTACCAGGATGGATTGCACAATGGAAAGAAATGCATGAGAACAAAGAACCAATCGGTCGCCCACGTCAGGTGTATGTTGGTCATACCAATAGAGAATTCGTTCCTTTAGAGCAACGCTAATTCGCTTTTAAGCTCATAAAAAAACCGCTTCGTCTTATGGACGAAGCGGTTTTTTTATGAGCTTATCTTTCTAAATCATAAAGGCTGATATTCCAATTCCTAAGATCAAGGTGATTGTCATTGCAATAGTATAACAAACGATCAACAGGAAGTATTTTAATATCGTCATCCAGCTGCTATTGCCATAGAAAGTCCGTAGAGACTTATAGATGTACCAGGTAATCCAAAAGAAGCTCAGAACAAACGTGAGCTCACTGATGTCATAAACATAACCCACAAGCCAGGTGACCATGGTACTAATCAGGACAATCAGAAATATGGCCGAATGAACATGGAAAGAGTAAATCAAATGCTCAAAATAGTATTTCTTTTTAGTAAAATAAACAAGTTTAAGGATCAGCGCAAAAAGAGGAAGTAAAAGAAACATCATTTTCGGAACATTGTGCAAGAGACCGTCCTCAAACTTTTCTACTGACTCATTGGTTTGATTTAACTTGATGTTCTTTTTCTGAAGTGCAGCCATGAAAAAGTTATCACGTTTCCCGGATGGTAAATCGAGTTGTCTTTTCTCATAAGCCTCGATCGTACTGTCCAGTACCTCACCGAGTGCAGAAACATGATCACCTTTGTTAGCTTTTTTAGCGCGTTTTTTAGCACGGTCTTTATTTTTTTTAATGGTCTCAACAATGTTTGGCCCATAAAAATCAATCGATTCTCCTTTTATTTTAGCTGGGTCGACCTGCTTTGTGGTCGTGTCTTTTTTTAGCGCAGGCGTATCCTTTTTAATTTCTAAATCGGGTTCTTCCCTACCACCAAGGGCGACCAGAAAGAAAACAATGCTGATAAAGATATACAGTTTAATGGGGTGTAAATAGGAAGCCCTTTTCCCCTCTACGTATTTTTGTGTCAATACGCCGGGTTGAAATAATAAAGGTTTGATGGTGCCAAAGAACTTGGACTCGAAATGGAAATAATCGGATACGGCGTGCACTACCATATGTAGTGCATCTTCTTTAACGACGATGTTTTCTTGTCCGCAGTAAGAGCAAAAATGAGCTTCTACTTCATGACCGCAGTTTAAGCAGTCCTTTTCTTTACGGTATTTGCCAGACATAGTTTAGTAGTAGGTTGTTGGTTGGTTTGGTTCGGTTGTTTTTTTTAATGGTTCATTGCATTAATCGCATTCACTTCCGCTTTATTGTGCTTGTATTTGAAGATAAAAGGGAAGGTGATGGCCAATACCAACGTGTAGGCAGCAAAAGTTAACCAGATGCCATGCCAGTCTTTACTTTGATTAGCTCCGGTAAAGAAGTGTTCAATGATCAGTCCACTGGTAAAACTTCCAAATAATGCACCAAAACCGTTCACCATCATCATGAATAAACCTTGGGCACTTCCCCTGATTTTCTCATCAATCTGTGTCTCCACGAATAATGAACCAGAGATGTTAAAGAAATCAAATGCCATACCGTAAACGATACAAGACATAATGATCATCCATAATCCGCCAGCAGGATCACCAAAGGCAAATAGACCAAATCTCAATACCCAGGCCAGCATACTGAACAACATCACGTATTTAATACCGAATTTTCTTAAGAAGAAAGGAATGGCTAAAATAAATAAGGTTTCAGAGATCTGTGAAATCGACATGATGATTGCCGGATATTTCACAGCAAGCAGGTCTTTGAATTCAGGAATTTCCTTGAAATCATGTAAATAAGTATCTCCATAAGCATTGGTCAGCTGTAATGCTGCACCTAAAAACATAGAGAATAAGAAGAATACTGCAAATTTCTTTTGCTTAAACAGAGTGAAGGCCCTTAATCCTAAGGCATCTATGAAAGACTTGCTTTCTATCTTATTGGACAATGGAGGACATTTTGGTAGCGTAAAGGCATAGATACCTAAAGCTAAGGAAACACCTGATGCGATGTAAAACTGGTTGGAAGAAGCTTCATTTCCGGTTAAACTCACTACCCATAAAGCCGCAATAAAACCAATTGTTCCCCAGATTCTGATCGGAGGGTAGTCTTTTACCACATCCTGTTTGGCATTCTTTAAAGCAGAATATGCAACGGTAATTGATAAGGATAGCGTTGGCATATAAAAAATCATGTTGAGGAGGATTACCCAGAAAAATGTACCTGGGTTAGTGACCATTGGCAGGCAAAAAAGGACACAAGCACCAAGAATGTGCAAAGTTCCGTATAGTTTTTCCGCATTGACAAAACGGTCTGAGATAATTCCGGCAAGTGCAGGCATGAAAATAGAAGAAATTCCCATCGTAGAGAAGATCACTCCGAATTCTGCACCTGACCATCCTTTATTCTGGAACCAATACACGCCAATAGTAATAAGCCATGAACCCCAGATAAAGAATTGCAAAAAATTCATCAGAGTTAAGCGTAACTTAACATTCATAATAATAATTTAGTTGTTTTTTTGAATTAATACTTCAAGATAGAATTATTTTGATAAGAAATTCTAAATTGAGATAAGATATTTAAAATAATAAGCGATAGGGGGTTATGCGGAATTTCTTCTGTTTAATTCATCACGAATCCTGGCAGCTTTTTCATAGGCTTCTTCGGCAATTGCCTCCTGAAGTTTTTGATTTAATTCTTCTGTGCTGAGTGATTTATAATTCGAGCCTGGGATGGAAGTACTCATGTCTTCAGAACTCTGTTCTTTTGAAATGTTATCCATGTTTTCTAAGAAAAGGAAGTCATTGCCCTCAATGACAATCCCAGCCGAAGAAAGGATAAATTCGTAAGTGTAAATGGTGGCATTGAAACGAACGGCTAATGCAATGGCATCAGATGTTCGGGCATCAATTTCCTGGATGGTTTCACCATCCGTACAAATAAGTTTAGCAAAGAATACACCCTCTACCAAGTTGTAAATCAATACCTCTGTAATTTGTACATGATAAGTCTGTGCAAAAGTTTTGAACAGGTCGTGAGTAAGCGGTCTGCTTGGGACCATCTTCTCAATTTCTATGGCAATAGCTTGTGCCTCAAACGCACCGATGATAATCGGTAAACGTCTTCTGCCATTTACTTCGCCAAGAACCAGTGCATAAGCACCTGATTGGGTTTGGCTGTAAGACAAACCGATAATTTCGAGTTTTACTTTTTTCATCTTAAGTAATATCTGGCTGAAGCAAGGCCTCAGCCGGATATTTATTTAGCCTTTATGTGCTTTTAATGCTTCTATTAATTGAGGAACAACTTCAAAGGCATCACCTACGATACCGTAATCCGCAACTTTAAAGAAAGGAGCTTCAGGATCTTTGTTGATCACTACGATTACTTTTGAAGAACTTACGCCTGCTAAATGCTGGATCGCTCCAGAAATACCAATGGCGATGTATAGATTCGGACTGATGGCAATACCAGTTTGTCCAACGTGTTCTGAATGTGGTCTCCAGTCTGCATCTGAAACTGGTTTAGAGCAGGCTGTAGCCGCTCCAAGTAGTCCGGCAAGCTCTTCGATCATTCCCCAGTTCTCAGGGCCTTTAAGGCCTCGCCCTGCGGAAACTACCAATTCTGCATCCGGTAAAGATACTTTATCAGTCGCTCTCACGATTTCTTTAACAATTGCAGCTAAGTCTGTAGCTTTCACTTCCGGAGCGAAAGTTTCAATTGTAGCCTCAACAGGAGATTCTTTTACCCCAAACGCATTTGGATTTAAAGCGATCACTTTTACTGCTGAAGTTAATTCTGTTACTGCAAATGCTTTTCCTGAGAAGGCGTTTTTCTTTACAGAAAACGTTCCGCCATCCAGTTTAGGCAATTCTACTGCACCATCAACCAATCCTGCGCCTAATTTTACCGCAATACGTGGTGCCAAACCTTTTCCAGAGAAAGAGTTAGACAATACCACCACATCAGCGTTTTCTTTTTTTGCTGCCTCAGCAATTACCGAAGCATAAGCCTGGTTTACGAAGTTTTTTAATTGGTCGTTGGCAACATTTAACACCTTTGAAGCGCCGTATTTACCCAGCTCTTTCAATGTGTCTTCTCCAACATTACCAATAGATATCGCGGTTAAATTACTTCCTTGTGTATCTGCAATGGCTTTAGCATAAGCTACTGCTTCAAAAACAGATTTCTTAAACTTACCATCGACTTGTTCTACATATACTAAAACTGACATAAGATCTTTATTAAATAATTTTAAAAATGAGAATAGAACGGATTAGATCACTTTAGCTTCTGTATGTAAAAGCTCGATCAACTGTGCTGCAGATTCTGCAGGAATCAGTTTCACGGCACCACGTGGGGCAGGCGTCTCAAACTTAGTGACTTTGCTGATTTGCGCGACTTCTTTAGCTTCAATTACTTGTAGCGGTTTAGATCTTGCAGACATAATGCCTCTCATATTTGGGATAGTTGGAACTGCCGTACCTTCTGCACAACTCGCAATAAACTTGCCAGTCACAGAAACTACTTCTTTTCCGCCTTCAATTTCACGTTCTATAGTTGCAGTTGTTCCATCATAATCCAATTTCTTGATGATAGAGATCGATGGGATATCTAAAAATTCACCCACCATTGCTGCTACCTGAGATCCATTGTAGTCAATAGATTCACGGCCGCAAAGGATCATGTCGAAGTCTGTGGTTTTTGCATACTCCGCAATCTGATAGGCAGTGAAGTAAGCGTCTCTAGGTTCAGCGTTGATTCTGACAGCATCATCTGCTCCGATGGCAAGTGCTTTTCTTATGGTTGGGTCTGTAGTACTTTCTCCAACATTGATTACGGTAACGGTTCCTTTACCACCCTCACACAACTCAATTGCTTTAGATAAGGCAATTTCATCATACGGATTTACAATAAATTGTACGCCTGATGTATTGAATTGTGTATTATCGTTAGTAAAAGTTATTTTTGTCGTTGTGTCGGGCACATTACTGATACAAACTAATATTTTCATAAAATTGTCTTTTTGCAAATCTAATTAAAAAAGCAGGGATTTAAAATGCAAAGTACCCGATTAGCAAAGTTATTGGAGTTTTTATCCAATGATCCTCATGATCCATTCGTTCTGTACGCTTTAGCCACAGAATACAACAATTCAAATGACCAGGAAAAGGCATTTGAATATTACTTGAAATTGACCACAGACCATCCCGATTATGTAGGTACTTATTACCATCTTGGTAAGCTTTATGAGAAAGTCGGACAAAAAGATACCGCTTTAGAGATTTATCAAAAAGGAATGTTGGTCGCCAGAAACAAAAGAGATATGCATGCATTTTCTGAGTTGCAAGGCGCTTATAATTCTGCTGCAGGCCTGGATTACGAAGACGATTAGCCATGGGGATGGTGAACAAAAGACAACTGTTGTTTATCAGAGATGTGTTTCTTTTTACCTTTACCGCTTTTGGTGGGGCACAGGCGCATCTTGCATTATTGCTTAAATATTTTGTTAAAGATGTCAGGTACATTACGGAAGAGGAATTGTTGGAACTCCATGCCCTTTCGCAAGTACTGCCTGGTCCGGCTTCTACTCAAACCCTGGTAGGAATTGGGTATAAAGTAGGTGGACTAAAACTGGCATTGATTGCCTTTTTTATCTGGATCATTCCTTCTGCAGCACTGATGACTTTCGCGGCGATTAGCTTCGCGAAATGGGACCAGCAGCAAAAGTTCAGTGAAATTCTGGTATACATTCAGCCCATCGCTCTGGGGATTGTTGCTTTTGGCGCTTATAATTTAGCGAAAAGAGTGTTGGTGTCGCAGTTGACTATTTTTCTGGCCATTGCTGCGGTGGTGGGGACAATGGTGCTGAGGAATGCCTATGTATTTCCTATAGCCATTCTAATCGGCGGAATGATTTCTTCAGCCATTGGGACCCCGAAAGAGGAAAGTGAACTTAGGGTGCGGCTGTTTTCTAACATCAATCCCAGAAAGTTAATTTACTTTATCGGGGTATTACTGATTTTAGCCTCCCTGGGGGCCATTATCAACCGTACCTCTCTTTTTAGTTTACCAATCAGGTTGTTCGAGAATTTTTATCGGAATGGGATTCTCATTTTTGGCGGCGGACAAGTTTTGGTGCCCCTGATGTTTACAGAGTTCGTCGAAATGAAGCATTACCTGAACGGAACGAATTTCCTTTCCGGATTTGCACTACAGCAAGCTTTACCGGGTCCTACGTTTTCTTTTACAAGTTATGTAGGGGCAATGAGCATGAAGACTTTTGGCTACGGATTAACCGGTCAGATACTTGGTGGTTTTGTCGCGGTGATGGGGATAAATTTGCCAGGCTTGATTTTGGTCCTGTTTATCGTGCCTTTTTGGGAAGACCTGAAGAAGATTTCCCGCATTAAATATTCTATGGTAGGTATCAATGCAGTAAGTGTAGGCTTTATCATCGCCGCTTTTATGCTGTTGGTACAGCCGATTGGCTTAAACCTGATGTCAATAGGGGTAATGGTTTGCACTTTTCTGGTGCTGAACTTTACAAAAATAAGCCCACCAATAATCGTATTGGCGGGCATTTTATTAGGCTATTTCTTATAAATCTTATCGTTTAAAAAGGAGCGTCATCGTCATGCATATCGTCCATTCTGGATGGTTTGATGATGACGTTTCCTGCCGGACGATCAAAGTCCTGCGAAGGAGCCATACCTGCACTTGTATCCATAGAGAAGGAGGTAGGTGCTGCAAAGTTATCCTCCAGATCCGTAAACTTAACGTATTTACCGATAAAGCGTAATGGAACGATACCGGTTTCACCGTTACGGTGTTTCGCGATAATTACCTCTCCAATACCTGCTTGTGAACGGCCTTGCTCATCTTCTGTAATTCCGTAATATTCCGGTCTGTATAGGAAGAGTACCATATCCGCATCCTGCTCAATGGAACCAGATTCCCTCAAATCGGATAGCATCGGGCGTTTACCATTTTGTCCAGGTCTACTCTCTACCGCACGACTCAACTGAGAAAGTGCCAGTACCGGAACGTTTAATTCTTTGGCTACTGATTTCAGAGCCCTCGAGATACTACCGATCTCCTGCTCCCTGTTTCCACCACCGCCTTCACCTTTACCATGCATCAGCTGCAAGTAATCGATGATGATTAGTTGTAAATCATATTGTGATTTTAACCTTCTACATTTTGCTCTGAACTCAAAGATGTTTAGGGCAGGGGTATCGTCAATTAATAACGGCGCTTCTGTTAAAGTACCAATTTTGCTATGGAGCTGTTGCCATTCCCATTCTGCAAGGTTTCCTTTTCTGATTTTTTCCTGCTCGATTTCAGTTTCTCCGGAAATCAAACGATTCACTAACTGAACCGAGGACATCTCCAGCGAGAACACAACTACCGGGCGTTTGAAATCTACTGCTGCATTTCTCGCACAAGTCAGTACGAAAGCGGTTTTTCCCATCGCCGGACGTGCCGCAATGATGACTAAATCTGAAGGCTGCCATCCACCCGTAATGCGGTCAAGGTCGGTAAAGCCGGAAGGGACCCCCGTTAAACCATCGCTTTTTCCACGAAGAGCTTCTAAAGTGGCTAAGGATTGTTTTACAATCTCATCCATTTTCTGCGTATCTCTACGCAAGTTGTTTTGTGCAATGTCAAACAGGTTTTTCTCTGCATGATCCAATAAGTCGAAGATATCTGTAGTATCTTCATAAGCATTCTGGATGATTTCAGAAGAGATTCTGATCAGTTCTCTTTGAATGTATTTTTGAGAAATAATCCTCGAGTGGTATTCAATGTTCGCAGCAGAGGCAACCCTGTTGGTTAAATTGGTAATATAATAAGCACCGCCTACCATTTCCAGTAAACCCAGGTTTCTAAGCTCTGCGGTAACGGTTAAAATATCAACAGGTTTTGATTTTTGGAATAATAAGGCAATGGCCTCGAAGATTTTCTTATGCGCTTCAGCATAGAATACTTCTGGTTTTAAAATGTCAATTACCGTAGATAGCGCATCCTTTTCTAACATTAAAGCACCTAAAACAGCCTCTTCAAGGTCTAATGCCTGTGGAGGTATTTTTCCCATGGTGTTCATGGAATTGTTTAATCTGGTCTTCCTGGCAGTGAAGTTCGCTTTGTCTGTTCCCTGATTTCCGTTGTCGTTACTCATGGCTACAAAAATATGGAAAAATTAGGGCCTTTGCTTAATTCTTTTATGAACATTTAAAAAGCGTAAATACTGGATTTGCAGTTGTAGATTTCAGGAAGGATAGTTTTTATCAACCTAACTATGTGGAAAAGAGTGGCTTAGTACAGTCGTAAAATTGGTTTCCATTAATCGCATTATTTCAGCTATTTTTGCGCTTCAATTTTAAGAAAGATGGAACATTCGAGGAGACCTGCGAGAGCTAAAGAAAATAATGAATTCGTATTTGGCATACGAGCTGTAATAGAGGCTATTAAAGCTGGTAAAGATATTGAAAGTATTTATATTCAACGTGGATTAGGCGGCGATTTGATCGTGGAGCTGAAAGGATTTTTGAAAGATGTAGATGCACCAGTTCATAATGTTCCGGTAGAAAAACTGAACAGAATGACACTTAAAAATCACCAGGGCGTGATTGCAGTAATCTCTGCCATTTCTTTCCAGAAAATTGAAGACATTATTCCTGCAGTTTATGAGAAAGGTGAAGTGCCATTGGTATTGATCCTGGATGGCATCACCGATGTGCGTAACATGGGGGCAATTGCCAGAACAGCAGCTTGTGCTGGTGCGCATGCGATCATCGTACCGACGAAAAACTCAGCTCAGATCAATGCGGATGCGATTAAGACTTCTGCAGGTGCATTATTCAGTATTCCAGTGTGCAGACACCCGAATCTTCATAAAGTAGCCTTGTATTTACAAGACTGTGGATTACAGATTGTAGCTTGTACAGAGAAAACAAATGATTTAATTTATGCACCGGATTATACGGCTCCTACAGCAATCGTAATGGGCGCAGAGGATGAAGGAATTTCAAATGAGATCATGAGAATGGCGAATCACCTGGCTAAAATCCCAATGATTGGAGAGATCAGCTCATTGAATGTTTCGGTATCGGCAGGTGTAATTCTTTACGAAGCCATCAGACAACGTCAGTCATTATAGTTAATTACGATATTTTAATAGGATGGGAGCCGGTGTTTAACACAGGCTCCCATTTTTTTTAAGCTTCCTCAAATAAGTATCCGCTATAAGCCAGTCCTTTGGCTACACTGATGAAGTTGTCACCCGAGTTTACCGGTACTTCAGGAAATCTGCTGTTAAACAAATCTTTTACTGCGGAAACCATAGAGGTTCCACCTGTAAGGAATAAACTGTCAATTTCCGCTGGATTGATCTTATTCTTCGCTAGAAACTCATCCAGATACATACTGATCTTTCTTAAATCTCTCTGGATAATCTTGTTGTATTGATCCAATGTTACATGCTGATCAATTTCTATCTCCATATTGCTGTAAACAAATGGCGCATCCTCATTTTTGGATAAGGCTACTTTTGTTTTTTCAATGGATTGAAATACAGAATAACCCAGATTGTGATCAGTTAGGGTAATCAGGTTTTTGAATTTCGAATCCTGTTTCGAATAATGGTAATAGGTTTGGATGTCATTCCTCACCTTGATGCCATTAAAGAAGTTCATTTGCTCCCAGGAACAGATATTGCTGAAATAGGAATTTGGAACGGTCAGCATCTTACCTGGAGAGGCTTCGTATAGCGTGTCTTTACCAAAATGAGGCGTCCCCTGATCCCACATGAAAGAGGAATCAAAACTATCCCCACCAATGTAAATACCACCAGTAGCTAAAATATCATTCTTACGATCTTTACTTCCTACTTTTGCCGGGTCTAATTCCAGGTAAGTGAAATCTGTGGTACCCCCTCCAAGATCGGCTACCAATACTCTTTCCTTTTTGGTGATGCTTTGCTCGTAAGCAAAAGCCGCCCCAATAGGTTCAAACTGAAAACGAATGTCAGTAAAACCTGCGTTTTCTGCCGCCTTGTTTAAGCGTTTTTGAGCCAATGCATCTTTTGAAGTACTTTCATCATCAAAGAAAACCGGACGGCCAATAACCGCTTTCTGGCAATCATAACCAATGATTTTATCCGCTTTAAGCTTCAGGTCTTTTAAAATCAGGGTCACCAGATCCGAAGCATTGTATTTTTTAGTGAATACACGGGTCTCAATGAAACTGGTTCTTGGCAATACTCTTTTAACAGATTTCATGAAACGACCCTTCATGCCGTCGTTGATATAAGCGTTTATCGCTTCCTCCCCAACATAATGGGTGATGCTGTCTGTTTCAGTGGCCTCATCTTTAAAGTAAAGAATGGATGGAACAGTAATGGTGGCGATGATTTCTTTTTTTTCATCGTCATAAATGGATAGGGCAGAATTGGTAGTTCCAAAGTCAATTCCGTATAAGTACTTAGTCATTGTAATGAGAAATTTGGGGCAGGAAAAAATATTAAAAACAATACATCCGGATTCTAGCTCAGGCTAAAATCCGGATGTATCTTATAAATGGGTAAAATATTGGCTATATATACTTTGTGCCGAATTTTGATTTTACATCAGCAACAATCTGTTTAATGTTTTGCTCTTCTGTTCTTGGGCAGATCATCAGGGTATTGTTAGACTCCACAACGATATAGTCATGAAGGCCCTGTAGAATCACAAGTTTGTCCTTTGGTACGTTCACCATACAGTTCGAAGAATCAAACATCATTACTTTTTCTGCAGGAATCACTGCATTACCTACGTAATCATGCGCTGCAATTTCATAGATCGAAGCCCAGGTGCCCAGGTCTGACCATCCAAAATCTGCAGGAAGCACGTATACATTGTCGGCTTTCTCCATAATTCCAAAATCAATAGAGATATTGGTACATTGCTGATAAGCGTCGCTAATGAAGTTTGCTTCTCTTTCGGTGTTGTATACCGGATTGCCCTGAAGGAAGATGTCATGCATATCCGGAAGGTGCTTAGCGAAGGCTTTAGTAATGGATTTGGCGGACCAAATGAAAATCCCTGCATTCCATAAGAAATCACCACTCTGAATAAATGATTTTGCCAGGTCCAGGTTAGGCTTTTCTGTGAAGATTTTCACCTTGTGGATCTGGTCATCAGTAGCAAGGGTATTTTCTACATACTGAATATAGCCATATCCTGTATCAGGTCTGCTTGGTTTGATACCTAAAGTAATCAGGCAGTCGTTTTCTGATGCAGCTTTTAAAGATTGCTCAATTGCAGCGATAAAAGCATCTTGATTGGTAATGGTATGGTCTGAAGGCGCTACAACAATCGTTGCATTAGGATTCAGGTTAAGGATTTTCATGGAGCCGTAAGAAACGCAAGGAGCTGTATTTCTCATGATCGGTTCAGCAAGTATTTGATTAATGTCGAGATCAGGAAGTTGCTCTTTAACAATATCCTTATAGATCTCATTGGTGACCACAAAAATGTTTTCTGGTGGACAGACTTTTAGAAAACGCTCGTAAGTGCTTTGAATTAAGGTTTTGCCAATACCAAAGAAGTCGATAAACTGCTTTGGAAATTCTGTTCTGCTCACTGGCCAAAATCTACTGCCAACGCCACCGGCCATTATTAATGCGTAATTATTTTTATTCATGCTAAATCGAAAGTATTAAATTATGCCTTCCTGTAGAAGGTCATGTAAATGGATCATCCCAAAGTAAGCTCCGCCATCTGTCACCAATAATTGAGTGATGTTATTCTCCTTAATCATTTCCAGTGCATTGATGGCTAAAAGATCTTTTTCAATAGTCTTAGGATAAGGATTCATTAGATCGCTTGCTTTAATGTCGGCTAAATTAGTGTGTTTTTCTAACATTCTCCTGATATCTCCGTCAGTAATAATCCCTAAAATCGTATCCGCCTCAATAACAACCACTGCGCCTAAACGGTTTTGACTAATTTCAATAATGACATCCTTTACAGATGCACTTGCTGGAATGCTGGGTTTCTGGTTCTTAACAGCAATATCTCCGGATTTTAAATAAAGTCGTTTTCCCAATGCGCCTCCAGGATGATATCTTCCGAAATCTTCTTCATTGAAATTTCTTGCATTCAGCAGACAAATCGCCAGGGCATCACCCATCGCCAATTGGGCAGTAGTGCTGGTAGTCGGCGCAAGGTTATGGGGGCAGGCTTCTTTTGCTACCGTAGTATTCAGGATCAGATCTGCCTGCGCTGCAAGGTCGGAATTGAGTTGTCCAACCATCCCAATCATCAGGTTGCCCGATTGCTTTAGCAAAGGAGCAAGGACTTTGATTTCGGGCGTATTCCCGCTTTTGGAAATACAGATTACAATGTCGTCTTTTTGGATCATTCCAAGGTCTCCATGCACCGCATCTGCAGCATGCATGAAACTGGATGGAGTGCCGGTAGAATTGAAAGTTGCCACTATTTTTTGTGCAATAATGGCGCTTTTGCCAATTCCAGTAACGATAACACGTCCGTTACATTGCAGAATATGGTCGATAATCAGGCAAAAATCATCATTTATATGGTCAATTAGCCCCAAAATGGATTGTGCTTCCAGTTGTAACGTGTTGACTGCGTCCTCGATAATAGCTTTTTTACTTTTCAAACAGAATTAATTAGTATATTGATGCTTTGAATTAGTGCAAAATTATGTTATTTTGAAGTAAATATAGCACTGAATATTTTATACGCGTAATGGATGTGAAAAAGTCGTTGTTTGATAACTTGCAAACCTTTTTTGGTTTTGATAATTTTAAAGGTGACCAGGAGTCTATCATCACCAATGTTCTCGAAGGAAAGAATACGTTTGTGATTATGCCTACAGGTGGAGGGAAGTCCATATGTTATCAGTTACCTGCGCTTATGAGCGAGGGTACTGCAATTGTTATATCGCCCCTGATTGCCCTGATGAAAAATCAGGTGGATCAGTTGAGGGCCTTTGGTGGAAGTGACAGCATCGCACACTTTTTAAACTCTTCTTTAAATAAAGCGGAAATTACCCAGGTAAAAAGTGATCTGCTGAGCGGACAAACCAAATTGTTATATGTTGCTCCGGAATCGCTTTCGAAGCCAGATAACATCGAATTCTTAAAGTTAATCAAGATTTCCTTTGTAGCAGTAGATGAAGCCCACTGTATTTCGGAATGGGGACACGATTTCCGTCCTGAATACCGAAAAATCAGACAGGTAATCTGCGGACTGGGTGAGGATATTCCAATTATCGCGCTAACGGCTACGGCCACCCCGAAAGTACAGCAGGATATCATTAAGAACTTGCAGATGTCTGATGCTACCTTGTTTAAATCATCATTTAACAGGCCGAACTTATTTTATGAGATCCGCCCGAAAAGAGATGTCATCAAGGAAATGATCAGGTACATCAAGTACAATACCGGAAAATCAGGAATCATTTACTGTCTAAGCCGTAAAAAGGTGGAAGAGGTGGCGGAAGCGCTAAACCTGAATGGCATCAAGGCTTTGCCTTACCATGCCGGTCTGGAGCCTAAAGTACGTGCAGACACACAGGATAAGTTCCTGATGGAAGATGTAGAGGTAATTGTAGCAACCATCGCTTTTGGGATGGGGATCGACAAACCTGATGTACGCTTCGTAATCCACCATGATATTCCTAAGAGTATGGAAGGTTATTATCAGGAAACTGGTAGAGCCGGAAGAGATGGCGGTGAAGGTGTATGTATTGCTTTTTATGCACAGAAAGACGTAGATAAGCTGGCGAAATTCATGAAGGATAAGCCGGTGTCTGAACGTGAAATTGGTACACAAATTCTGAAAGAAGTAATCGACTATGCCGAATCAGGCGTATGCCGCAGAAAACAGATCCTACATTATTTTGGTGAAAACTTCAATGAAACAGGCTGTAACTGTATGTGCGACAACTGTAAAAAGCCTAAGAAACTTTTTGAAGCAGAAGATAACCTATTGGTTTTACTGAAATTGATTCAACGTATTGGCGAGAAATTCGACGATGCACATATCCTGAACATCTTTACCGGATCGGAAACAGCTCAAACCATCGCTTACGAGCATGGTAAGATTCCTGAATTCGGACTGGGAATGGTAGAAGGAGAAAACTACTGGAAGTCCTTAATCCGCCAGTCGGTATTAAATAACTTCCTTTCCAAAGATATTGATAACTACGGCCTTTTAAGGCTAACCAATAATGGTAGAGACTTTATTGAAAATCCATATAGCCTTAAATTTGTACTCAACGAGCCGATAGAAAGTGCTGCAGATGATGATGAAGATGATGTGAAACATGGATCAGGAACTTTAGATACCCAGTTGCTACAACTGCTGAAAGACCTGAGAAAGAAAATCGCCAAGCAAAAGAATGTACCACCATTCGTTGTATTCCAGGATCCTTCACTGGAAGAAATGTGTACGCATTATCCAATTGCAATGGATGAGCTGAAACAGATCTCAGGAGTAGGAAATGGTAAGGCAATGAAGTTTGGTTCACCATTCATTGAACTGATTAAAAAATATGTGGAGGACAATGATATTGAACGCCCGATAGATCTGATCATTAAAACTCAGGCCAATAAATCGCAGCTGAAAGTATCTATCATCCAAAATGTAGACAGACAAATCAGTTTGGAAGATATCGCTAAATCTAAAGGCATCACTTACTTTGATATCCTAAAGGAGATTGAAGCAATTGTAAACTCTGGAACAAAGCTAAACCTGAATTATTTTGTAGATGAATTGATTGATGAAGACCGTCAGGATGAAGTATTCGATTACTTCCAGTCTGCGGAAAATGACTCAATTGATGAAGCACTGAAAGAATTAGGAGAGGCAGATTATTCCCGCGAAGAGATCCAATTGATGCGCATCAAGTTCATGTCCGAACTAGGTAATTAATAGGCTGAATTAGGTAATTATTACAAACACAAAAATGATCAATTTTCCACTAGATAATTTAAAACACCAGGAATCAGGTAATTTCTTCTTAATGGCAGGACCATGTGCCATAGAAGGAGAGGAGATCGCAATGCGCATCGCAGAGAAGATCATCACTATTACTGATAAACTGGAGATTCCTTTTATTTTTAAAGGTTCCTACCGTAAAGCCAACCGCTCTAAAGGAGGTTCTTTTACTGGAATCGGAGATGAGAAAGCCTTAAAGATTTTAGAAAAGATAGGCAAGACTTTTAACGTGCCTACGGTAACTGATATCCATGAGAGTGCAGAAGCTGCTATGGCCGCTGCATATGTGGATGTATTGCAAATCCCTGCTTTCCTTTGTCGCCAGACAGATCTATTGATCGCTGCTGCGAAAACAGGTAAAGTGGTGAACGTTAAGAAAGGTCAGTTTTTATCTGCAGGTTCAATGAAATTCGCAGTAGAAAAAATTGTAGAATCTGGTAATAACAGAGTAATCCTAACGGATCGTGGCAATACCTTCGGTTATCAGGACCTGATTGTTGACTACCGTGGGATACCAGAAATGAGAAGTTTCGGAGTACCGGTAGTAATGGATTGTACGCACTCTCTACAACAACCTAATCAAAGCTCTGGCGTAACCGGTGGTAAACCAGAACTGATTGAAACCATTGCTAAAGCAGCAATTGCTGTGGGTGCTGATGGTTTGTTCATTGAAACACACCCTGATCCTGCCAATGCAAAATCAGATGGCGCAAATATGTTACACCTGGATTTACTGGAAGATTTAATGGTAAAACTAGTTAGATTAAGAAAAGCGGTTATTTAACCGCTTTTCTTATTTATAGACCGCTTTCCTCTTAAGGAGGCTAGATCCTGGTGATGAGGAAAGATGTTCTCCTGTTCTGTTTCCGCTTTTCTTCGGTATCATTGCCAGCAATAGGTTTAGTTTCTCCGTACCCTTTAAACGTCAATCTGGAAGGATCTATTTTCTGGGCAATCAATTCATCATATACCGCTTTAGCGCGGTTCAGCGACAGCTTTTCATTCTGAATATCATTTCCTACGTTATCCGTGTGTCCCTGGATTTCTATTGCTACCTGTAGGTTCTGTTTTAACAATTCAATTAAGGTGCCCAGCTCGGTCACTGATGCCGGTAGCAGGCGATATTCATTGGTGTCAAAAAAGATGTTCTTTAAGACCATGTTATTGCCTACTTTTAAGCGCTCCAGGTTAATCTCCAGCAGAATAGGCTGTGTTCTGCTGCCTACACCCAGCTCGTAGTTTTCCGAATAAAACAAGTAACCATCTGCACTGGCATTGAAAGCATAATTTGCCCCTATAGGCATCACTGCAAGGAATTCCCCGTTTTCTTTATCCGTATAATCATTGTAAGCTGTTTGCTTGGTCAGTAGATTGACCACCTGTACTTTGGCATCCAGAAATTTACGACTTTCTTTATCACGAACCACACCTTTTACGTAAGTGATGGGCATCGGCTGCTTGTCTACAGGCAACTGAAACTGATAAATATCCATATCTCCGTAACCATCCTTTAGATTGGAAGAGAAGAAAGCTGTACTGCCATTAGGGCTAACAATCATGCCGGTTTCTTCATTAAAGGTATTGATGGGATAGCCCATATTTATTGGTAGACTCCAATGTCCATTGTCTTGCATGCGACTGATGAAAATATCTTTATTGCCCATTCCAGGCCATCCATCGGAAGAAAAGTATAGCGTTTTCCCATCTGAATGTAGGAAAGGAGTATTTTCATCGTAGGGGGTATTTATTTCTGGGCCAAGATTAACAGGAGCAGACCATTCTCCTGCTTCGTTGAGCTTCGATTTCCAGATGTCATATCCGCCAATTCCACCAGGTCGGTTGCTGACAAAGTAAAGCGTATTGCCATCGGGACTAATTGATGGCTGAGATTCCCAATAGGCTGTGTTAATAGGTGCCCCGAGGTTAAAGGGCTCGCCCCAGTTATTTCCTTCTTTGTGACTCACGTAGATGTCGCAACGCCCCAGACCACCTGGTCGGTTACAACCTGTGAAAAATAGGTACAAGCCATCAGGAGAGATGGATTGCGCCCCTTCATTAAATTGGGAAGTGTTGATTTTGTTGCTCAATGGAGCTGCGGTGTTCCACTCATTATTGGCCTTCTTAGAAATAAAGAAATCTTCATTTCCATCTATATTTCGACTAAAAATCAAGGTCTCATTATCGGCAGTAATGGCTGGGAAATAATCTCGGTAAGTGGTATTGATGGTAGGACCCAGGTTAATAGGATCGTATTTCTGTGGTGTTTTTATGGCTTCGATAGCAAACTCCGCATCGGCCTTGTATTTTTTTGCCCTGGCAAGGAAAGCCGGATCATTGCCAGCATATTTGCTGATAAATAAGCTGAGGTGTGTTAAGGCATTGGGATAGTCGCCGCTATACAACTCACATTCTCCAAGGCCATAATATAGGCGAGGCTCTGCGTTCGGGTTTAGCGCTATGGCTTTGCGATAATAGGTTTTGGCCTCCTCATAGGATTTGATTCTCCTGTTGAGTTCAGCAAGCTGTAAGATGGCATTTTGAAAGCCTGGATCAGCCTGTACTGCCTCTTTTAAAGCCCCAATAGCATCATGATATTGGTTGTCATTTAAATAGACCTGTGCTTTATCAAAGCTGGCCATCGCTTTCTTGACCGTAGAAGTCTGGGCCATTGCCCCAACAACCATTAGGAAATACAGAAAAAGCGCAACAGATATTTTTTTCAAAACGCTATTGTTAATGATGTACAATTAAATATAGCGAAAAATCTGTCTTCGCTATTAAGGGATATTTAAATATTTATGCGTTTGTAAAGAAATTTCCCATTTAGGATTTGCCATCACATAATCAATAATCAAAGGAGTAATCTCTTTTGACTTAGACCATTCCGGTTGTAAATATAATTTACAGGTGTCAGAAACGGTAGCCGCATATTGCTCTGCCCATTCAAAATCACTCTTGTTAAACACAATGACTTTCAGTTCATTAGCAAATGGAGTAATGTCCGGACGAGGGGCTTTGAATTTCTTTGGAGAAAGACAAATCCAGTCCCATGTGCCTGAAAGGGGGTAAGCTCCGGAAGTTTCAATAAAGGTAAGGATATTCTTTTCCTTTAACTTTTGAGTTAAATAGTCCAGATTATAGATTAATGGCTCACCACCGGTGATCACTACCGCTTTACCCGGAAAGGTATCTGCTTTGGCCACAATATCATCAGCTGAAGTTAAAGGATGTAATTCTGCATCCCAGCTTTCTTTAACATCACACCAGTGGCAACCTACATCGCAGCCTCCTAAACGGATAAAATAAGCCGCCTTTCCTGTGTTAAATCCTTCGCCCTGTATGGTGTAAAACTCTTCCATTAATGGAAGTAATGTGCCGTCTGCTGGTATATTGTGTGCCATATATTATTCGGCAAAGGTAAATAAAATATTCACGGGAAATTGGATTATATGTATATTGAGCCGATTTATATGACCAATCTGTGAAAAAAGAAGGTTCATTTTTAATCATTTATCTAAATATGACCTATGCTAAAGTGGTATAAATTGGACGGCAACTTTCCTGAGCAGGACTTTGTAGAACAGATCAAGGTAAATGGGAAGAAGTTATGTCTGGTCAGGCATCAAGACCGGGTTTTTGTAGTTCAGAATAGCTGTCCGCATGCCGGAGGAATCCTGAGTGGTGGAACTTGTAAAAATGGCTATTTGATTTGTCCGATACACCGATGGGAATACAACCTGCAAACGGGAAGAGGGGCAGAAGGACAAGGAGATTATATTGATACCTATCCTGTAGAAACAAGATCCGATGGGATCTATGTCGGCTTAAAAGAAAGCTGGATAAAAAAGCTCTTTAGTTAAGGAACTAAAGAGCTTTTTTAATATTTAAGGAATCTGCTTATTAAGAATAGATTTCTTTCTTTGCAGAGGCTAATGTGTTTTTTAACAAGCCTACAATCGTCATCAGACCTACACCTCCGGGAACCGGAGTGATCCATGAAGCTTTAGGGGCTACGTTTTCAAAATCTACATCACCATATAGTTTATATCCTGATTTCGTTTCTGTAGAAGTTTCTCTATTGATACCTACGTCAATGATGATCGCACCTGGCTTCACCATATCTGCAGTTACAAAGTTCTTTTTACCAATTGCTGCAACGATAATATCAGCCTGTAAAGCCAGCTCTTTTAAGTTTGCCGTTCTACTGTGTGTTAAAGTTACCGTACAGTTTCCTGGATTGGCATTGCGGGCCATCAGGATACTCATAGGACTACCAACGATATTACTTCTGCCTACCACCACACAATGTTTTCCTGTAGTGTCAATCTCATAAGCCTGAAGCATCAGCATGATGCCATATGGAGTAGCAGGGATAAAACAAGGAAGGTTCCTCATCATACGTCCCAGGTTTACCGGATGAAATCCGTCTACATCTTTACGGTAATCAATCGTTTCAGTTACTTTTTCAGGATCGATGTGTTTAGGAAGGGGCAATTGAACAATTAGTCCGTCTACTCCAGCATCCTGATTGATTTCCTCAATCTTTTGTAGCAATTCTGCTTCAGTTACCGAGTTGTCATATCTGATCAGGGAAGATTGAAAACCTACCTTTTCACAGTTTTTCATTTTGCTGGCAACATAGGTTTCACTACCACCATCATTACCCACCAATATTGCAACTAAGTGTGGTTTTCGGCCACTCTCTGCTAAAAACGAGGCAGCTTCAGCTGCGATTTCCTGTTTTATTTTTTCTGATGCGAATTTTCCGTCAAGTAACTGCATGTAATTCTTATGATGTTGTTTATTAATCTAATTTAAGTACGGCCATGAAAGCAGATTGTGGAATCTCCACATTACCCACCTGACGCATACGTTTCTTTCCTGCCTTTTGTTTTTCAAGTAACTTACGTTTACGTGAAATATCACCACCATAACATTTAGCGGTAACATCTTTACGCAAGGCACTTAGCGTTTCTCTGGCAATAACTTTCGCACCAATAGAAGCCTGGATTTTAATCTCAAATTGCTGACGTGGAATTAATTCCCTCAGTTTTTCACAGATTTTTTTTCCAAAATCATAAGCATTGCTACGGTGAATTAAGGAAGATAAAGCATCAACAGGTTCTTCATTCAATAACATATCTAATCTAACCAGGTCCGATTTACGGTAACCTATCTGATGATAGTCAAATGAAGCATAACCTTTAGATATTGTTTTTAACTTGTCATAGAAGTCGAAAACGATCTCTCCCATAGGCATCTCAAAAACAAGCTCTACACGGTCTGAAGTCAGGTAAGATTGGTTTACAATAATTCCTCTTTTCTGAATACAAAGTGACATTACCGGACCAACGAAATCAGCTTTAGTAATGATGTTTGCTTTAATATAAGGTTCTTCAACCGCATCCAACTTACTTGGATCTGGTAAATCTGAAGGGTTATTTACAATAATTTCATCACCCTTTGTGGTTCTTGCAATGTAAGATACGTTTGGTACGGTAGTGATCACCGTCATGTTGAATTCACGCTCTAAACGCTCCTGGATAATCTCCATGTGCAACATTCCAAGGAATCCGCAACGGAAACCGAAACCTAATGCTGCAGAGCTTTCCGGTTCGAAAACGATAGATGCATCATTCAGTTGTAGTTTGTGCATCGCTTCACGCAATTCCTCAAACTCATCAGTATCAACCGGGTAAATACCAGCGAAAACCATTGGTTTAACCTCTTCGAAACCTTGTATAGATTCTAAGGATGGACGGTCAACAGTAGTAATGGTATCACCAACTTTTACTTCACGTGCTTCCTTAATTCCAGAGATGATATAACCCACATCACCGGTTTTAACGACGCTACGAGGCGACATATCCAGTTTCAGGATACCAACTTCGTCTGCTAAATATTGTTTGCCTGTATTGATAAATTTAACTTTATCACCTTTTTTAATTTGACCATTCACTACTTTATAGTAAGCAATAATCCCTCTGAAAGGATTAAATACAGAGTCAAAAATCAATGCCTGAAGAGGTGCATCTGGCTCACCAACTGGCGCCGGAACACGGTCTACAATGGCTTGAATGATATCAGGAATACCCAAACCGGTTTTACCCGAAGCAGGAATGATATCTTCACGCTTACAGCCGATTAAATCAATAATCTGATCACTTACTTCCTCAGGCATTGCCCCTGGAAGATCCATTTTATTCAAAATCGGAATAATATGGAGATCATGCTCTAAAGCAAGGTATAAGTTTGAGATGGTTTGTGCTTGAATTCCCTGTGATGCATCAACAATAAGTAAAGCACCTTCACATGCTGCGATGGAACGAGAAACTTCATAAGAAAAATCTACGTGTCCAGGCGTATCAATCAGGTTGAAATTGTATTCAATATCACCAACCTTATAATTCATCTGAATGGCGTGGCTTTTTATCGTGATACCACGTTCACGTTCTAAATCCATATTATCCAGCAGTTGAGCCTGAGCTTCACGTTGGGTAATGGTTCCAGTGTATTCTAACAGACGGTCAGCAAGTGTGCTTTTCCCGTGATCAATATGTGCAATTATGCAGAAATTACGTATGTGCTTCATCAGTGGCGCAAATATAGGATTTTGAGTCGATTAATTTATCGGAAATTAATCATAGTATGTTGTGCTGACATTAGCAGTACTAAGCGTTGGCCAGTTGGATCAGATTTTTAACCGTATTGGCATCGGTCAGGTCATAGCTAAATTCATCTTCGCTGGTCCCCATACTTAAGCCTGGATTTCTAAATTTCATGTTGCTTTTTACAGCGCTTTTAGCGGATGCATGGAATTCTGTTGCTCCGGTGATCCGGATGATTTCTGCAATATTTTCTGTTTTAATACCTGCGCCAGGCATGATACTAATCCTTCCTGCCGCTTGTTTGATCAAGGCTTTGATTTGCTCGGCACCTGCCAAAGCAGAAGCTGCAGCACCAGAAGTCAGCACCCTTTCACAGCCCAGTGCGATCAGGTCTTCTAAACCTTTTTCCAGGTCATTACACATGTCGAAAGCCCGGTGGAAAGTGATTTTCATTGGCCTTGCCAGCTCAATCAGTTCCGCACAACGTGCTTTATCGATGCTGCCATCTGCAAGGAGTATCCCAATCACTACGCCATCGCAATTTAGGGCCTTGCAGACTTTAATATCTTCCTTCATTATGCGGAATTCCAGATCGGAATATAAAAAATCTCCACCTCTGGGGCGGATAATCGGATACACTAAGATCTGAAGTAATTCTTTTGCCAGCTTCAGCTGTGCATAGCTGGGAGTGGTACCTCCCTCTGGTAAATTGTCGCAAAATTCCACCCTTACTGCGCCACCTTCCTGTGCTGCCAAAGCAGAAGAAAGGGAGTTGGCGCATACTTCCATTTGAATCATTATCTAGTATTTTGCGGATTAGTAATAGCTTTTTCCAGGGATTAATAAATCATTTTTACTTTGGGTACATACTGCATAGCTGAATCCTTTCTGAATCGCATAAGCACCATATTCTCCCTTTTTATTCAAGGCAAGGAAACCTACCTGAATGCCTTTTGCAATCTCTGGTTTCTTCTTGATGATTCTCATTACGGCCTCTTTACAGGCCTCCTCCGGTGGGTATCCCTGTCTCATCAGTTCTACTACTAAAAAGCTACCTACATTACGGATCACTTCCTCGCCAACACCCGTAGAAGTGGCACCGCCAACCTCATTGTCTACAAATAAACCTGCACCGATGATTGGGCTATCACCCACACGGCCATGTAATTTATAAGCCATACCACTGGTGGTACAAGCACCTGAAATATTTCCTTTGGCATCTAAAGCAAGCATACCAATGGTATCGTGATTATATTGATTTCCTGGCAATCGGGTAGGAGCAGCTTTGTCGTAAAGTTTGTTCTCAATGTTCATGACCGGCGCATATTTTGCGGTTTTCAGCCATTCTTTCCATGCTTTCTCGCTTTCTTTCGTCAGCAGGTTTACTTTTTTGAAACCATTTTCTAAAGCGAACTGAAGGGCACCGTCGCCCACAAGCATCACATGAGGGGTTTTTTCCATCACCATTCTGGCTACAGAAATGGGATGCATAATGTGTTCTAAACCAGCAACAGCACCGCAATTGCCTAAATCGTCCATGATACAGGCATCCAGGGTCACATGACCATCTCTATCCGGCAGTCCACCATAACCTACACTTTGATTTTTCGGATCAGCTTCAGGTACATGCACGCCTTGTTCTACCGCATCTAATGCCCTTCCTCCGGCAGACAAAACCTTCCAGGCTGCTTGATTGGCAGCAATACCGAAATCCCAGGTAGAGATGACGATTGGTTTTACAGGTTCATTAGACAGGCTTGGGATCATGGCAGCAGCGCTGTTTCTATCAATAGCCAATAAGGAGGCAGAAAGCGCGGATGCTTTGATGAATTTTCTACGGTTAAACATTGTTGGTTTAGGAGGTTTTTTTAAAGAGAAATTAAATAATTTGAAATTGATCAGCGTCTTTTAAGAACGGGAAAGCCCTGCGGGTTTTTGCCAGTTCTTCATAGCCGATGCTGAACGTATAAAGATCTTCGTCTTCAGGTTTATAATAAATAGTTTTACCCATTGGATCAATACATTGAGAATGTCCGCTATGGTATACCTCTTTGCCATCATGTCCCACACGATTGGCGGCAATCACATAGCTTTGATTTTCAATAGCACGGGCAGGAATCAAGGCATTCCAATGAATGGCGCGCTTATCTGGCCAGCTGGCGATCAATAAAAGAATATCATATTCTTCATTCTGATTGCGCAACCATACCGGGAAACGTAGGTCGTAGCAGATGGCAAGGCGGATTTTCCAACCTTTTAATTCTACAATTACTTTATCCGTGCCTGGCGTATAGTTTTTATCCTCATCCCCCAAGCCAAATAAATGCCTTTTGTCGTAATGACTGTAGCCACCATCAGGAAGCATCCAGATCAACCGGTTGTAATAATGACCATCTTCTTTGATGATCAAACTACCCGTTACTACACAGTCATATTTTTGCGCAATGTCTTTCATCCATTGCATTGTTTTACCATTCATCTCTTCAGCAAGTGCTGGAGCATTCATGCTAAAACCAGTATTGAACATCTCAGGAAGCACAATCAGGTCTGTTTTTTCTTTAACACCTGATGACAATCTTAAGGATAAATTTTGTAGGTTTTTGTCAATATTCTCCCAAAATAAATAGGCCTGGAAAATTGTGATTTTCAGGTTTTTAATACTTAGGTAATCTGGACTTTCCATTATTGTAATTTAAAAGGGATGTAAATTATAATTTAACTAGTCTTTCAACGGCTTTTTCCAATGTTTCTTGCTTTTTAGCAAAACAAAATCTTAAAACATGGTGGTCCGTATTCCTAATGTAGAAGGCTGAAACCGGGATGGAGGCAACTCCATATTCTTTGACTAACCTTTCGGCCATGGCAACATCTTTTTCATCGCTGAGGTGTTGATAACTAACACATTGAAAATAAGAACCATTGCAAGGTAATAATTTAAACTTAGTTTCTGCAAGTAGGTTGCGAAACAAATCGCGCTTCTGCTGGAAGAAACTGGATAGACCAAGATAAGACTGTGGGTCTTTTAAGTACCTCGCAATGCCAACCTGCATTGGCGTATTCACACTGAAAACATTAAACTGATGAATCTTTCTGAATTCTTTCATCAATTGCTCAGGTGCCAGACAATAGCCTAATTTCCAACCCGTGGTATGTAGTAATTTTCCAAAGGAAGCCACAATAAAGCTCCTTTCACGGAGTTCCGGGTATAAAGCCACACTATGGTGTTGCTGCCCATCGTAAATAATATGTTCATAGACCTCATCACTTAAAATCATGATGTCGGTGTTTTTTGTCAATTTGATGAGTGCTTTGATGTCCTTTTCCGACAAAACACAGCCTGTTGGATTCTGTGGGCTGTTTAAGATGATCATCTTGGTGTTCGCAGAGAACAGCTTTTTGACCATTTCCCAGTCGATTTCATAATTAGGAGGGGCCAGTTCATAAGGTTTCACCAGGCCGCCCAACATTTTTATCGTAGGAGCATAAGCATCGTAAGCAGGTTCAAAAATGATGACCTCATCGCCAGGATGGATATATGCACTCAAAGCAGTAAATATCGCTTGAGTACCTCCGGCAGTGATGTTGATTTCTGTTTCCGGGTGGTAATTTGCTCCATAAAGCGTCTGCATCTTTTCCGCAATCAATTCTCTCAATGCAGGTAAACCTGTCATAGGGGCATACTGATTGAAGCCCTGTCGCATGGCATCAGCTACATATTCGATGAGTTTCGGATCACATTCAAAATCAGGAAATCCCTGAGATAAATTAATGGCCTGATGTTCTTCTGCTAATTTGGACATGACCGAAAAGATATTCGTTCCTGTACCAGGTAGTTTGGATTGTGTAGCTATCATGTAACAGCGAAAATAGAAATAATATTTATCCTCTTATATCAGATTAATTTAATAATTTCATCTTGGTATGACTTTTAAAACAAAAGAAAGCAGATTATTGCTCATTCTAGGGTCCTTTTTCGTGGCCAACGCCATCCTTTCAGAATTTATAGGCGTAAAAATATTTACGGTGGAGGGTACATTGGGTATCAAGCCATTTGATATCAACCTACTTGGAGTTCCGAACCTTTCCTATAATATGTCGGCGGGGGTACTGACCTGGCCGCTGATTTTTATCATGACAGACATCATCAATGAGTATTTTGGGGTAAAGCAGGTCCGTTTTCTATCGGTGTTGGCTGCAATCTTAATTTCTTATGCCTTTGTGGTAGTGGGCGCAGCGATGAAATTATCTCCTTCAGATTTCTGGGTAAACCAAACGATCGATGGCCAGCCACTAAACATGAATGTGGCATTTTCCGGTATATTTGGACAAGGGATGTGGATCATCGTTGGTTCTGTCATCGCCTTTTTGGTTGGGCAGATTGCCGATGTGTTTATCTTTCATAAGATTAAGAAAGTTACCGGAGAACGTGCTTTATGGCTGCGTGCTACAGGATCCACGCTGATTTCTCAGTTCATAGACAGTTTTGTGGTGATCTTCATTGCCTTTTATCTGAATCCACAATACCATTGGAGCTGGCAAATGGTTGCTGCAATTGGATTGGTAAACTATACCTATAAATTTGTGGTCGCCATTATAATGACGCCCTTCCTATATCTGGTGCATGGGATCATTGATCGTTACCTGGGAAAAGACCTTTCACAACGGATGATAAAAATGGCTGGGAGGTAAGGTGATTACATTTTAATCCTCTTGTCGAAAACAAAGGGCTCGCATTTCAACAGTTTAATGTATTTAAAATCCGGGTGATTGGGGTTGATGAGGTAATTTGATTCTGCAGGGATAATGGAAGAGGGGACTTTCAATACGGCAGTTTTATTTTTGCTGATCCAGTTTTCTCCCAGTTCCTGTGTGAGGTACATTTGCTCAAAAGTAACCCAATCTTCGGGGAGTGTTTTCAGAGAAATGCTGGCAATACCCAGGTCGTCGGGAATTTCGATGGTCATGACCTGGAAGGAGTTGTTGAGCCCAAACTGGTTCCTATGGACTACATTTTCCAGACAAGCAAGGGAACGTGATCCCGCAGTATAAATAACGGAGCTGTCGTTAGGATTCCATCTTGCAGCCCTGCCTGAAGCCACTAAAGCAGTAGCGTACTTAGTTAAAGAAATTCGGAATACCTGCATATTTAAGCCAGATCTCCGTAAGCGATTCTAATGAGTTCTTCTTCAATTAAAGTGATCCCGGTGAAGGTATCCATTAAATCAAAAGGAATTTGATTGCCAAGGCCATAAGCCGGAGTATTGAGCCATTGGTGAAAGGCTTTTGCGGAGCCAAAGATTTCAATTCCTTTTTCAAAAAGAGAGAAAGATTTTAAGAGCTTCTCACTTAAAGCAGCATCCAGCTTAGAAGAATTTGAAGCATAGTTCTGGATGGTTTTAACGTTAGTTTTAAAAGTATCCTGGAATTCGTCTCTACTGAAGCCGGAAAGACTTAAAAAATCAAGGGCTGCTTTAGCCGACAAGCCTGATTTAGAATTCATCAGCAGGCTGATGGAATCATGGTATAGCGGTTGGTAAGGGGCGATTAACTCGGCTTCAGCTACCATCGATACTGTTGATTTATCTTTATAAGGTTTTGGTGTAGTTGCCATAATTAGTTGGTATTGCTCAATTCGAATATACGGAATTTTTTCCAGCATACCTGGAATTTTTTCTATAAAAAAACCGCCTCCCGAATGAATTACCTTTTGAGTAAGCTTAGGATGCGGTCTTAAATCTGTTATTGGAGCCTAGTTCATCTTTTGAACTTCCAGGATTTTAAACTCCTGAATGCCATCAGGCATTTCCCAATTGATAATGTCGCCAGTTCTATAACCAAATAAAGCAATGCTGATTGGCGCAAAAACGGATACCTTTTGTACTTTAATATTGGCTTCTTCAGGCATCACAATCTTAAATGTGAACTCTTTACCGGTTTTTGTATTGGCGATTCTGGCTTCAGATTTAAGACATACTACGTCCCCAGGAAGGTCCTGATCTGCATATATAGTGGCTTCTTTAATTTCTTTTCTTAGTTTTTCTTTATTGTATGGACTCATGTTGGATTTGTCCAGGTGATCTTTTAATAATTTTAAATCGCTTTTTGAAAGTGACAATGTTTTTGTTTCCATGTTTTAAATGTCTTAATGTGAGGATTGAATGATTAATGTCTTTTAAGGATACAGGGAGGCACAACTGAAAAATTACGGTTTCACACGTTACGTAAAGTAGGTATTTAGTGCAAAAAAAGAAAATAAAAAATATACTGCTATTTCTTAAATTTTAAAATAACGAAATTCATCAGAAGAAAAATGCCCCTGAACCGAAGAGTAGAATGAAATGATTCGGGGCTTAATTAATAAAGTCTTTACTGGTAATTTGGTAAGTAAAGCCGAAGGGATAATTCTCCCTGAAAAACCTTTTGAACAAGGCATAGACTTGCAGCTGACTCTTATTATAAGTCAGTAGTGTTGCCTGATATCTACCTGTTCTCTGTTTCATTAATTGCTAATCTCGGTAGGTTTTTTATCAAATCAAAGTAAAAGGAGATTTAAATTGGTATTCCAGGTATTAATTGACATTGCTGTTATTGTTCCAGGGCTTTTAGCAAGTATACGATTAGAAAAGCCTGGAATGCCCCCGGTTATAGAGCGGCTGTAATGCAGCAACAAGGCCTAAGCTCCTCGAAATTTGGCCGGGACAACCCGCTTTTTGACGCCTTAGCGGGGCATCAGGATAGGCTAAAATGACTGAAATGAGGGCCAATAAGCATAAATAAAGGCTGATTTAGCAGAAAAAACGCAATAGAATGGAAGTTATGTACGTTTATTTCCAAAATAATATATATTTGGCCAACAATTAAATATTTAAAACATGGAAAAATTTTCAAAAGTTAAAGAATTATTAGCTTCTATTGAAGCTGACGCTGAGAAGTTTTATAGTGCAGGAAACAGTGCTGCAGGAACAAGAGTACGTAAAGCTATGCAGGATTTAAAAGTTCTTGCTCAGGAAATCCGTACTGAAGTAACAGAGAAAAAAAACAGCGATAAATAATATCGATTTATTCGAAAACAGTAGCCTTTGAAAAAAGGCTACTGTTCCTAAATTCCCCAAACATGCCTTATACTGCCGCCCCTAACAGATATACTCAAATGCAATACCGCAGATGCGGAAACAGTGGATTGAAGCTTCCTGCGATTTCCCTGGGTTTGTGGCACAATTTCGGGCATGTAGATCAACTGGAGAATTGTAGTAACATCTTAAAACTGGCCTTTGATAATGGCATCACTCATTTTGACCTGGCCAATAATTACGGTCCGCCTCCCGGATCTGCAGAAGAGAACTTCGGTCGCTTATTGAAAAGAGATTTTGAAGGATACAGAGATGAGTTGATCATTTCTTCTAAAGCAGGCTATACCATGTGGGATGGTCCCTATGGAGATTGGGGCTCAAAAAAATACCTGGTATCCAGCTTAGACCAGAGTCTGAGAAGAATGGGACTGGAGTATGTAGATATCTTTTACCATCATCGTCCGGATCCGGAAACTCCATTGGAGGAAACGATGGGGGCATTAGACCTGATCGTACGACAAGGGAAAGCACTTTATGTGGGTATTTCTAATTATCCGGCAACAGAAGCTGCAGCAGCAATGAAAATTCTGGAACGACTGGGTACGCCTTGTCTGATTCATCAGCCTAAATATTCAATGTATGAGCGCTGGATTGAAGGTGGTTTGTTGGATTTATTAGGAAATGAAGGGGTAGGATGTATTCCTTTTTCACCACTTGCTCAGGGCATGCTAACGGATAAGTATTTGAAGGGAATCCCTGAAGATTCACGCGCAGCAAAGTCGCATGGTGCATTACAACAAGAGCAGTTAACTCCGGATAGAGTCAGACAGCTGAATGAATTGAATGTATTGGCAGCAGGCCGTGGACAAAAACTTGCCCAAATGGCTTTATCCTGGATTCTAAGAGATGACCGCATTACTTCCGTATTGGTAGGTGCCAGTAAACCTGAGCAGCTCTCAGATTCATTAAAATGCCTGAACAACCTTAGCTTTAGTGCAGAAGAACTGCAAAAGATTGACCAGATCCTAGCCTCCTAAAATCAGAAAAAAGAAGCGGTCTCCAATAAATATTCAAGACCGCCCCTTAAAAATTTATACAGTTATTGCTGCGCTTAATTCAAGCTCCGCTTTTAAATCCTGTACGAAATTGTCAATCTGTGCATAGGTAACTCCTGGCATACAGATGATGTGACTATTGCCGTCCTCGGTAGCAATCTGCCATTTTTGTCTCAATGCGATAGAAGGCGCAGGAAAAACCACCGTTAATGCGGAAGGGTTGGTCCAGGCAGGTACACCGATGTCATTTAAACTCTGCACAGCATATGCAGCTGTTTCCAGACAAGTCAATGCACGTTGTTTCAATCCCTCTTTGCCCATCTTTTTAAGTGCATACCAGATAAAAATAGGGCTGTGTCCGTTCCTGCTACCAGTAATCGTCGTATCTACCGTACCGATATATGGAATTGCTTTTCCAATCCTGTCCTTATAATTCTTTTTTACCAATACGAGTCCGCAAGGGATAGGGGAGCCGATAAATTTATGTCCACTGATGGCCATACTATCTGTACCATGGTTAAAATCAAAACCTGGTTTCAAATCTAATAAAGCACTGTAGGTTCCCGCTAAAGCAGCATCACAGTGGATGTAATGATTTTTAATGGCTTGCCTGCGCAGGATCTGCTGAATCTGTTGCAAATCATCTTTTGCTTCCATCATCGTGGTGCCAATATTGGCCAGGATAATCACAGGTTGATCTCTGTGCATCTGCACCATTGAATTCAGATCCTCATAATCCATTTCCCCGTTCTTCTGGGTTCTGATTACGATGCTGCGTAAGTTAAGCAGCTGAATGTTCTTTTGAACACTATAGTGAGTGGCTTCAGAGTAATAAACAATCCCATTTGGGTAGAGTTCTCTGGCCACATATAGACCATATAAATTACCTTCAGAACCACCATTGGTTACATAACCCCACCAGTTATTCAAAGGTGCATTGAACAGTTCTGCAAAGAATTCCAATACTTCCAGTTCCAGAGAACGGGAGTTGAGGTCGTAGGTAGATTCCACCCATGGATCACCCACATTGTTTAATGGCAGTTTTAAAAGTGGATATAGTTCTGAATAATCAAAATCTTGTGCAATAGGATAACCGATGAAGTACTTGGCGCGCTCTTCAGCGAGTTTCATATAAGAATTTAAACGTTCGTTATCTGTGGGATTTAAAGGAGTCTTCATTGGGTTTTATTAATATTTGGTATTTAATCCTTCAAAATTAGATAAGTGCCATATAATTTCCTTTGATTATCTGATAATCAATAAAAAATGCTGTATTGTTAAGCTCTTGCAGTAAAAACCACCATATTTGTGCCTTGCTGGATCCCATTTCAGCAAAATGTGATGATGGAGAAATTAGATAAGCTAGATACCAGGATATTGAATATCCTGCAAAAGGACGCTTCTTTAAGTACAAAAGATATTGCCTCTGAGATTGGTTTAAGTGTATCACCAACTCATGAGCGGATAAAACGACTGAAAGCGGAAGGATATATAGAAAAATATGTGGCTTTGGTGAATAGAGAAAAACTGGGGAAACACCTATTGGTATTGTGTACCGTTACTTTAAAAGAGCAATCGATAGCCACTTTAAAGAACTTTGAAGAATCGGTTGTACAGTTTAAGGAAGTGTTGGAAGTACTCTGTATTGCCGGCGGACAAGACTATCTGCTAAAGATTGTAGTGGATGATGTAGACGACTACCACACCTTTGTAGTGACGCATTTATCCTCCCTTTCTAATATTTCTACTTTGAGCAGTAGTTTTGTGTTAAAAGAGATTAAAAGAGAAACGGCATTCCACCTTATTTTTTAACTTAGGGCATGGAATCTATACAAACTTTGCCCGAATTAAACGCTGAGGAACTTCGTGTGCTAGGCGTTTTAATGGAGAAATCTAAAACCACCCCTGAATATTACCCAATGACCATCAACAGCCTCACGGCTGCCTGTAATCAGAAAACCTCCCGTAAACCTGTAGTTCAGTATGATGAGCAAACAGTGGTGCTGGCCCTGGATACGCTCAAAAGAAAGGGACTGATATCGACGGCCACCGGAGGATCTAGTCGCAGTATAAAATACAAGCATAATTTCGCAATTGTGTTCCCGGTTACCCCGCAAGAGGTTGCAATTCTTTGTTTATTAATGCTTAGAGGCCCTCAAACTCCAGGTGAGCTAAACACCAATTCCGGCAGACTTTACGAATTTGAATCTTTGGAAGAAGTACAATCCGTATTGGAACGCCTTACGGATGCAACACCTCCTTATGTACTTCAATTGCCAAGAAAAGCCGGGCAAAAGGAAATGCGTTACGCGCATCTGCTTGCTGGAATACCAGATTTAAATGCAGAGGATACCTTTGAAGAATCGGCTCAGAAACCGTCATCCGATCTGGAAAACCGTGTGGTTAAACTGGAAACAGAACTCGCTGAATTGAAGACCGCTTTTGATCAATTGATGAAAGAACTGATGGGCTAAAATCCCATCTGGCTAAAACTATCAACAAAACCTGGTGTTATCCATTGATAACATCCATTTCCTATTGATCTGCGATGTTATGGTCCTTAAAAAATCATACTATGTCTAAAAAAGTAGCAGAGCAATTGGTAGATATGCTGGTTGAAGCAGGTATTAAACGCATATATGCGGTAACCGGTGACAGTTTAAACGAGTTAAATGATGCGGTAAGACGCAACGATCAGATCAAATGGATCCATGTGAGGCATGAAGAAGCAGGTGCTTATGCTGCCGCTGCAGAAGCGGAATTGCATGGCCTTGCTTGTTGTGCAGGTAGCAGTGGCCCAGGTCATGTTCATTTGATCAACGGGCTTTACGATGCGCACCGTGCAGGTGCCGCAGTATTGGCGATTGCCTCCACTTGTCCCACTTCTGAATTCGGTTCAGGTTATTTTCAGGAAACCAATACCACCAAACTTTTTGACGATTGTAGCCATTACAATCAAATCGCAACCACAGCGGCTCAGCTGCCAAGAATGACGCAGGCAGCCTTGCAACACGCCTTCCACCATAAAGGAGTAGCCATCCTCGGCTTACCAGGCGATGTAAGCAGCATGGACGCTGTAGAAAACATGTCTGCAAATAAAACCTATTTTTCTAAAGCAACGATATGCCCGGCAGAGGAAGAGTTGTTAGCACTTTCTCATTTGATCAATCAACATAAAAAGATCGCGATATTCTGCGGGATTGGTGCCGCAGAGGCACACGATGAAGTGGTTAAACTGGCAGAAATCCTGAAAGCGCCGGTGGGTTATTCTTTCCGCGGGAAAATGGGGATTCAATACGACAACCCTTATGAAGTAGGAATGACCGGTTTGCTGGGACTACCGTCTGCCTACCATAGCATGCATGAAAGTGACCTGGTGATTCTATTGGGTACAGATTTTCCATACGTTCCCTTTATTCCACAGGATAAAATACTGGTGCAAATAGACAGTAAGCCAGAGAGACTGGGTAGGAGGGCAAAGCTGGAAATGGGACTCCATGGGGATATCAAAACCAGCTTAAAAGCTTTAATCCCACTACTCGATACGAACGAAGACGATAGCTTTCTGGAGGCACAATTGAAACTATATGAAAAAGTAAAAGAACATTTGAATACCTATGTAGAAGATAAAGGCGAAAAGGATGCCATCCATCCGGAAGCTGTGGCTTTTGAAATTAATAAACTCGCTACAGCGGATGCTATTTTTACAGTAGATACCGGAATGTGCTGTGTTTGGGGTTCCAGATATATTGATGCGACGGGAAAACGGAGTATGTTAGGCTCTTTTAACCATGGCTCAATGGCCAATGCGATGCCTCATGCGATTGGAGCAGCCTTATCCAGTCCGGATAGACAAGTGATTGCCATGTGTGGTGACGGCGGACTTTCTATGTTACTGGGTGATTTAGCCACCATAAAGCAATACAACCTCCCAATTAAACTCTTCGTATTCAATAACCGCTCTCTGGGGATGGTAAAATTGGAAATGGAAGTCGCAGGGCTTCCAGATTCAGAAACGGATATGGTAAATCCTGATTTTGCAATGGTTGCTAGCGCAATGGGCATCAAAGGAATGACGATTGATGATCCGGAGTTATTGGAATCTGGAATGAAAGCTGCATTTGAGTATGATGGCCCGGTATTGATCAATGTGATGACCGATCCAAATGCCCTGGCCATGCCACCCAAAATCGAGTTTAAAATGATGAAAGGAATGGCCTTAACCATGACTAAACTCATGTTAGGTGGGAAATTAGATGAAGTAATGGATACTGTAAAATCCAATTACAAACATTTAAAAAGTATCATCAATTAAGCAAAAAAGCGGATGGCCATTCAGCCATCCGCTTCGATAATTTCATCCGGTAAAACGCTGATTTATTTTTCAAGAACGACCTTCAAATCAGCCAGTCCTTTTTCCAGGTCTTTGCCCAACATATCTTCCATGTTAAAAAATAGCAACATTAAATTCATAGGGTATTTCATGGCGCCGTTAAAGCCCCATTTTACCTTTGTTTTTCCATCAGCTAAGGCTTCAGTAGTCATGTAAGCTTTATCATTAGCTTCAAATGGTACTTTAAAGCGAAGGGCCATGTCTATGCGTTCTCCATCTGTAATTTTAGTAATCTCCTGCTCACCAACACTCTCTTTGTCATTCCAGGCATATACGAAGCCAACTGTTCCATCTGTGCCCTTGTAATCCGTTGTCTTATTCGGGTATCTTCTGTTCCAAACACTGTACAGATCCTGGTTTTTTATCAGTTTAATGAAATCGAAAACCTCCTGTTTTGGTTTGTTAATGACGATTTCCCGTTCTACTGCGTATTCTTTTTTAACAAATAACGCAACGATTAAAGCCAGAGCAATCAGGCCTACAATTCCGCCAAGGATAATCTTAAGAATTTTCATTGTTGTTAGGTTTAGGTTTAAATTATAGTTTGTTGGTTTTTCTACTCAAAATTACATAATTTATCTATTGTTCTGTTTGAATGTATTTACATTTTCAGGATGGTTTCCATAGCCCTATACTGTATTTATAAAGCTTTTATGGGGGAGAATTGGATGGAACATGGTATTTTTGGAAAAAATCGTCGACAACTATGATGCAAATACAACCCACAACTGCACTTACCTCTATTCTTGATAATGATTTTTATAAGATCACGATGCAGCAAGGGGTGATCCGCTTGTTTCCGGCAGCAAAAGCCAGGTATAAGTTTATCAATCGTGGAAAACATTCTTTTCCTGAAGGATTTGCGAAAGCATTAAGAGTTGCGGTAGATCAGATGGCTTTACTCAAACTGACGAAAGAGGAGAAACACTTCCTGCAGGTGACCTGTCCATATCTTGATCCTGTGTACCTGGATTTCCTGGAAGGCTATCGTTATCAGCCGGAGGAAGTACATATCGAGCAAGTGGGAGAGCAGCTGGAAGTACGCGTGGAAGGTTTATGGTATCGAACCATTCTATGGGAAGTTCCCTTAATGTCGCTGATTTGCGAGTTGTATTATGTATTGAATGGTTCCCATAGAATCAGCAATGATGAAGTGATGCAGCTGACGGCACAAAAGATAGAAAAATATAAAGCGCTAGGGGTAACCGTAGCCGAGTTTGGGACCAGAAGAAGGTATTCTTATCAGGTTCACCGATCCGTTTTGCAAGCTTTAAATGAATATGGTGCCGGCTCATTTATTGGCACCAGTAATGTGCATATGGCCATGATGCATCAAACTAAACCAATTGGAACGCATGCCCATGAATGGTTTATGTTTCATGCCGCCAAATATGGATTTAAAATGGCCAATGCCATGGGGCTGGAACATTGGGTGAACGTATATCGTGGTGATTTAGGAATTGCCCTTTCAGATACTTATACCACAGAGGTGTTTTTCAGTCAGTTTGATAAAATGTTCTCCAAGCTATTTGATGGTGTCAGACATGACAGTGGAGATCCATTATTGTTTGCAGATAAGGTGATCAACCATTACCTGAAAATGGGAATCGATCCTAAATCCAAGACCATTATCTTTTCAGATGGGTTAAACTATGATAAAGTAGAACGAATCGCAGCACATTGCCAGGGAAAAATAGGGATGTCATTTGGAATAGGAACCAATTTAACCAATGATGCTGGTCCGGATCCAATGAATATTGTGATCAAAATGACGGAAGCACAGCCTAAAGATGGGGAATGGACGGAAGTAGTGAAGTTATCCGATGAGCATGGGAAATATACCGGTACAGAGCGGATGATCAATCTGGCCAAAACCATATTACAGATCGACTAATTACTCCCTCCTGAATTTGGGAATAGGGGATAGACATACTATTATCCAAGAAAAAAGCGCGCTACAAAATGAATTGTAGCGCGCTTTTTAGGATTGAAAAAAGGCTAAGCACCTTGTTTTCTAGTGTATTTTGTAAGGATGACAATTACTTGTCCCTCGATTTTTCCTTCAATCTGATCGGTATTATTTTCTACCAGACGGATGTTTTTTACTACCGTTCCCATTTTAGCGTTTAAAGTAGATCCTTTTACATCTAAAGATTTGGTCAATACGATAGCATCTCCTGCCTGAAGTACTGCGCCATTGCAATCTTTATGAAGTTCAACAGCCGAATCATTGTCAAGATCAGCAGCTTTAGCCCATGCCAAACGATCTTCATCCAGGTACATCATGTCCAGATTGTCCATTGCCCAGCTTTCATTGCTCAGACGGTTCAGCATCCGCCATGAAACTACCTGCACACCAGGAACCTCAGACCACATGCTGCCGCTTAAACACTGCCAGTGCTTGCTGTCCAATTCTTCTTTTTTCTCAATCTGAGCTAAACATTTATCACAAATCAGGATACAGTTATCTGCAGTATTTGCGGTTTGAGGAGGTACTTCATATACGCTAAGCGTCGCTTCTGATTGGCATAGTTCACATTTGTTTTCGCTTCTACTCAGTAATTGTTCTTCCAGTTTCATGTTCCTTATATTTAAAATGTTCTTATAATCGAGTCAAAGGCGCGAAGATAATTATTTTAGATGGCAAACTGGCTTTTTGCCTTATATGTTACAGGCTAAGGGCAAAATTCACCGCTGCCCGGGCATGGATTTTAGTGGTATCAAAGACGGGTACAGACAGGTCTTCAGCTTTGATCAGTAAGGGGATTTCTGTACAGCCTAGTATAATTCCTTCAGCACCCTGATCAATCAAATCCTGAATAATGGCCAGGTATTGTTTTTTAGTATCTGGATTTAAAGTACCCCTTCCCAATTCATCTCTGAGCGTATCTTCTATGTAATCTCTACGTTCCTGACTTTCTGGAATCATCACTTCAATGCCATTTGCCTTCAACTTATCTTTATAAAAGCCAAGCTCCATCGTATAGGTAGTCCCAATTAAGCCCAGCTTTTTCAAGCCTGCCTGATGAATGGTCTCCGCTACAGCAGTAGTGATGTCGATCAGGGGCAATTGAATGGATTCAGCGATGCGATCAGCGACAATATGGGCAGTGTTTGCGCAGAGTACAATCGCCGCTGCACCGCCCTTTTTTAAGTCTTCCGCTGCAGTATACAGTAAATGGTAGGTAGCCTCCCAATCGTATGCCGCATTGAACCTTTGAAAGTTGTCGAAATTCACAGAACTGATCAGGCATTCGGCAAAGTTCAAGCCACCAAGCCTTTCATTGATGCCTTCATTCAGGTAACGGTAATAATCCACTGTAGAAGTCCAGCTAATCCCGCCTACAAGGCCAATCTTTTTCATTTTATTTTCCATTTTTCCAAGCTTAAGTTATCGTTGATTTAATTCCTTAAAAATAGATCGCTACAGCAATAGCCAACAGCTACAGAAAAGATTATTTCATGAGTACAGCCCAATTAAAAAATCTTATCCATATCGATTTAGCAGGATTAAAATGACTGCTTGAAAAGAATGTACATACATATTGATTTGTTCTTTGTTAAAAAGTAATCTTTGTTTAAGTACTGAAAATGGAGCTTTTTGCTATTTTTTTTCGAATCACTGCAAAATAAAGTTTGTCGATGGAAAATTATTATGTAACTATGTACATACAATATGATGGTAAGGGTCATGTTGTATACACATAACCAAATTAATCTAACCAATTAGCAAACCTATTATTATGTATCGAAGAAGTTTTACTTATCTCAAAGTAAAGTACCTCGGCTACCTTTTTTTACTCATGATTTCGACGAGCCAGCTCATGGCTCAATCTTCGGTTCCGATTTCCGGTAAAGTAACAGATGAAAAAGGAGGCCCATTACCCGGTGTAAGTGTTAAATTGAAAAACAGTAGCCTCGGTGGCGTAACTAATGTTGATGGGGAGTACAAAATCAATGTGCCGGAAGGGAAGGGGATCCTGACTTTCTTGTATGTTGGCTTTAAAAAAGAAGAAGTGACCATCAACGGGAGGAAGCTCATCAATGTCACTTTAAAGGAAGATGACAATGCTTTAAACGAAGTGGTGGTCGTGGCCTTTGGCCAGCAGAAAAAAGAAAGTATGGTCAGTTCCATCACCACCATCAATCCAAAGGAAATCAAAGGACCTACCAGTAATTTAACCACCATGCTTGCTGGAAAACTATCCGGCGTGGTTGCCTTTCAGCGAAGTGGAGAGCCTGGAGCGGATAACGCACAGTTTTTCATTCGTGGCATTACCAGTTTCGGATCAGGAAAGGTAAATCCACTGATCCTGATTGATGGGATGGAATCTACTGTTAATGCTTTAGCCAGGTTGCAACCTGATGACGTGGCCGGATTTTCTGTGTTAAAAGATGCGGCAGCCTCTTCGCTTTACGGTGCAAGAGGGGCGAATGGCGTGGTATTGGTGACCACTAAATCCGGTGTAGATGGAAAGACCAGGTTTAACTTCCGACTGGAAAACTCGATCTCTTCCAATACGCAGAATTTCAAACTGGCAGATAATATCACTTATATGAAACTGGCAAATGAGGCTGTGCTGACCAGAGATCCTCTGGGTATTCTTCCTTATTCGCAGACAAAGATAGATCGCACCATTGCAGGAGACAATCCTTATCTCTATCCAAATAACGACTGGATCGGGTTGATGATCAAAGATTATACGATGAACCAGCGCTTCAATATGAACATGAATGGCGGTGGAAAAGCAGCCCAGTATTATATTTCAGGAACTTATAACCAGGACAATGGGGTGTTAAAAGCAGATTCCAAGAACACTTTCAATAACAACATTAAACTGAAAAGCTATGAGGTCAGGTCTAATGTAAATGTGAAGCTTACCCCAACCACCGATGGTATTGTTAGAACTTCCGGTAGTTTTGATGATTATAGCGGTCCGGTAGGTGGTGGCGGCGCCATATTTAACAGTGTCATTACCGCTAATCCGGTATTGTTCCCTGCCAGCTTTCCTGCATCGGATCTTCCAGCTGTAAAACATCCGCTTTTCGGAAATGCCACGCTCGGCGGTCCGGATAGCTTTTATAACAACCCTTATGCTTCGATGGTGTCGGGTTACCAGCAATACAGCTCTTCAACCTTAAATGTTCAGCTGGAACTGAAGCAAGACCTTAAAATGTTAACAGAAGGGCTTTCTGCAAGAATGATGGCCTATACACAACGGTATTCCTATTTCAGTTTACAGCGTCAGTACAATCCTTTTTTCTACGAAGCCAATCCAACGAATACAAATTCCAAAGGCTATACTTTATCGCTGTTAAATGAAAAAACAGCGACAGAATACTTGAATTATAGAGAAGGTGCAAAGCAATTAAATACCACCAGTTATGCTGAAGCTGCAGTTAACTATAACCGAACATTTGGAGAAAAACATAATATGAGTGGCTTATTGGTGACGATCATGAGAAATTATCTGGATGGCAATGCCGGTAATCTTCAAGCTTCACTTCCCTTTAGAAATCAGGGGCTTTCAGGAAGGTTCACCTATGCCTATGATAATCGATACCTTTTTGAAACCAATTTTGGTTATAACGGTTCAGAGCGATTTGCTAAAAATGAACGTTTTGGCTTCTTTCCTTCTGTAGGTTTCGGTTGGAATGTGAGCAATGAAGCGTTTTTTAAACCTATTCTGGGCACAATATCCAAGCTTAAATTTAGAGCAACCTATGGATTGGTGGGTAATGACCAGATCGGAGCCTCAACCGACAGGTTCTTTTATTTATCTAATGTGAACCTGAATGCTACCAACCGTGGCGCTGTTTTCGGTGAAGATTATGCTTATTCCAGACCGGGAGTTACCGTGTCCAGATATTCCAATGAATCCATCACCTGGGAGAAAGCGAAAACTACCAATATTGGGATGGACCTGAGCTTATTCAGCAATATGAATTTCATTATTGATGTGTACAAACAACACCGCAGTAATATTTTAATGCAAAGGGTTTTTATCCCCTCTACCATGGGTTTAACAGCTCCAATTAATTCCAATGTGGGCGTAGCAGAAGGTAAAGGAATAGATGTTTCGATGGATTATAACAAAACCTTCGGTGATGCCTGGCTGCAGGCAAGAGGTACATTTACCTATGCCACCAGTAAGTTGCTGGTTAATGAAGAACCAGAATACCCGGCTAATATGGCTTATTTATCGCGGGTTGGCCATTCATTGGGACAAAGTTATGGTTTTATTGCCGAACGACTATTTGTTGACGATACGGATGTGGCAAACTCTCCAAAACAGAACTTCGGAGAAGTAAGAGGTGGAGATATCAAGTACCGTGATTTAAACGGAGATGGAGAAATTACCAATCTCGATATGGTGAATGGAATGGGCAATCCAGTAACTCCGGAAGTAATTTATGGTTTTGGTCTTTCAGCAGGTTATAAAAACTTCGACATCAGTGCCTTCTTTCAGGGATCAGCAAGGTCCTCCTTATTTATCGACCCAAGAACCATCAGTCCATTTGTCATTAACGGTTTCTCCTCATTCGCAACAAGTGGTGCAAGACAGAACGGTTTATTAAACGTGATTGCCGAAGATCACTGGTCTGAGGATAACAATAATTTATATGCTTTCTGGCCAAGACTCAGTTCTACAGAAAATGTGAATAATAGTCAGCCTTCAAACTGGTGGATGCGTAACGGTGCTTTTCTTAGGCTTAAAACTGTGGAGATCGGTTACAACCTGAGGGCAACAGCCTTAAAAAGACTTCATTTAGGTGGCTTAAGGCTTTATGCCAACGGAAGCAATCTTTTTCTGCTCAGCGGCTTTAAACTTTGGGATCCGGAGCAGGGAGGAAATGGCTTAGGTTATCCGTTACAGAAAGTATTCAACATTGGTGTCAACGTACAGTTTTAATCCTCAGCAAAATGAAATTTAATCTTTTAACTAAATATATTGGAATTGCCAGTGTACTCTGCTTTATGGCAATTTTCTCTGCCTGTAAAAAAAGCTATCTGGATGTGATTCCAGACAATGTAGCAACCATTGACCATGCCTTTGCAAATCGCGTCGAAGCAGAGAAATTCTTATTCACCTGTTACTCATTTCTACCTCAGGAAGGGAATCCAGATATGAATCCTGGTTTTAATGCCGGGGATGAATTCTGGACCTACTGGCCAATGACATTGGACTATTTTGCATTGGACTCTTATGAAATTGCCCGGGGACTGCAAAATAAGTCAGTTTCAAAAATGAACTATTGGGATGGTTATGATGGCCGGTCGATGTGGCAGGGGATCAGAAACTGCAATATCTTTTTAGAAAACATTGATAAAGCAATAGACCTCGAACCCTATGTAAAGGAACGTTGGATTGCAGAAGTGAAGTTTCTAAAAGCATATTTCCACTGGTATCTTTTTAGGATGTATGGCCCAATTCCTATTGTGGATCAGAATCTGCCCATTACCGCAACTCCTGAACAAGTAAAAATTCATCGTCAGCCTGTCGATTCTGTGGTAAATTATATCTCAAATCTGATAGATGAGGCAACAGCCGGAGAGATAAATGTAGGTTTACCCAATAAGATAGACAGTCGTTCTACAGAGCTGGGGAGAATTACAAAAGTAGCCGCATTGGCAATTAAAGCAAGGGTATTGGTGACTGCCGCCAGTCCGCTTTTCAATGGAAATACAGATTATAATAACCTCAAAAATAAGGATGGTAGATCGCTTTTTAATGCCAGCTATGATGCTAAAAAATGGCTAAGAGCAAAGGAAGCCTGCAAAAACGCATTGGATGCGGCAAATTTAGCCAGCATTAAACTTTATCGATTTGTTCCTGCTGCGGGAGAAGTGAATGAGGCTTTGAAAACGGAAATGAGCATCCGTAATGCTATTTGTGAAAAATGGAACAACGAGCTGATCTGGGGCTATGTAGGTTTAGGTAACCCTAGTTATTGGATACAGTTATTCGCTACTCCGCAGTTTGACCCGAATAATGTAAACCGGGAACTGAAGGGTAAACTGGCACCAACCTTGAAAATGGCAGAGCTTTTTTATACCAAAAACGGCGTACCAATTGAAGAAGACCAGACCTGGGATTATGAGAACCGATACGAATTGCGTACCAGTACAGCTGCAGAACCAATGTTGCAGGAAGGCTATCAAACCGTTGGTCTTCATTTTAATCGTGAGCCTCGTTTTTATGCGGATATGGCTTTTGATGGTTCCAAATGGTATATGCAAAGTGGAGAGTATGAAATTCAAAGTAAAGCCGGAGAATACACTGGTAAAAAACAAACCAGGATGTACTCTGTTACCGGGTATTTCACCAAAAAACTGGTCAACTGGAACCTGGTGGCTACCAGTACCGAAGTAAATGTAGAATCTTATCCATGGCCAACGATGCGTCTGGCAGACCTGTATCTCTTGTATGCTGAAGCTTTAAATGAAAGCGGTAGTTCAGGGGAGGCTTTACCTTATCTCAACCAAATCCGGGAAAGAGCAGGACTGAAATCTGTAGAGGAATCCTGGACTACCTATTCTAATAACCCCGGAAAATATACCACTGTTGCTGGTTTAAGAGATATTATCCATCAGGAACGCGGTATTGAACTGGCCTTCGAAGCCAGTCGCTTTTGGGATCTGCGACGCTGGAAAACAGCCGCTAAAAAGATGAATGCACCAATTTATGGCTGGAACATCACGCAGGAAACTGCGGAAGAATACAATACCAGGGTCTTGTTATTCAGTCAGACTTTCAATGCACCCCGCGATTATTTATGGCCGATCAATGAATATAACCTTCAGATCAATCCAAACCTGGTTCAAAATACAGGCTGGTAATTTTAAGAGGGAACAGGAAATGGATTTTATCAATTTAATGAAAAGATAATGAAACGAATATTATATAGAATTGCGACCTGCGGACTGCTGTTCTTCATCAGCTCCTGCAAACAGGATGTACAGGAGCCGATTATTAAGGATGGTAGCGCTCCTGGGCTAGTCAGCAATGTATCCATTATTAATTTGAATGGGGCAGCAGAAATCAGCTATACCGTGCCTTCTGACCAGGATTTATTATACATCAAGGCGGTGTATCGCAGCAGAAAAGGAGAAGTAAGAGAAACAAAAGTGAGTAAGTATAACCGCAACCTAACCGTATTGGGATTTGGAGATACAAATCCTTACGAAATTGAGCTGTATGCGGTAGACAAGAGTGAAAACAGTTCTGCAGCAGTTAAGGTGATCGCAAACCCATTAGAGCCAGCCATGAACCTGGTACGTAATGGACTTAAAGTAAGGCCCGACTTTGGAGGGATTAATGTCGAATTTGAAAATGATAAAGCCGACAATCTGGCCATTGTTGTGCTATCAAATGATGCACTGGGAAATTTCGTGCCGATTAACACCTTTTATACGAATATCAAGAAAGGGATTTTTCCCACCAGAGAGCTGAAAGCAGAAGATACCAGGTTCGGAATTTTTGTGAGAGATAGGTGGGGGAATTTATCAGACACTTTGTATGTCCAGGTAACGCCATATTATGAAGCCAGATTGGATCGAACCAAAATGAGACCATTGGTATTGCCAACAGATGCCGTACTTGGTTATGGTGGAAATCTGGTGGCTCTATTTGATGGAGATGTGGGAGATGGTAGATTTTATCATTCCGGAGATGCTGCTAAAATGCCTCAATGGTTTTCTTTTGATCTAGGGGTAACCGCCAGATTGAGCCGCCTAACTTATTACATGAGGCAGAGTGTTTATTTTAACCTTCACAATCCCAGAGATGTGGAAATCTGGGGCTCTAATAATCCGCCAGCAGATGGGAGTTATGACGGTTGGGTGCTGCTTAGCACTCATAAACAGGAGAAACCTTCAGGCTTGCCTGTCGGACAATTGTCGCAGGCTGATAAAGATGCTGCTATTGCCGGAGAATCTATCCCAATTCCTGCTGATGCGCCAAAAGTAAGGTACATCAGGTTTAAAACATTGAGAAACTGGACGGACGGTACTTTCGTGAATTTCAATGAACTGACCGCCTGGGGAGATACTAGATAGGAGATATTTAACATAATCAAAAGATGATGAAACGAAAATATAATATGGCTCTTTTTTCTACCCTTATTGGCTGTATCAGTCTGATGGCCTGTAGGAAAGAGGATGCCTATAAGAAATTCATGGAAGGTGGTGAGCTTTCTTATGCTGGTCGGGTAGATTCCGTAATCATGCGTCCCGGTAATCAGCGCATTCAATTGTCGCTGGTGCTAGGTAGTGACCCACTGGTCACTAAAGTCAGGGCTTACTGGAACGAACGCAGAGACTCTTTAGAGTTGCCGGTAACACGTACTCAAGGAAAAGATACCGTTCATATGGTCATTCCTGGTTTGAAAGAAGGGAATTACAATTTCCATGTATTTACCTACGATAAAGCGCATAACACTTCTGTAGTAGTGAATGCTTCCGGAACTGTTTATGGAGAAAGTTATTTTAATTCATTAGTCAACCGACGACTAAAAGAAATCGGCTTTTCTTTAGATGGGTCAAAGCTGGAGCTGAACTGGGCAACGGGCAATATTGATGAAATTGGAATTGAACTTAAATACACTTCAGCAGATGGCCTGCCTAAAACAGTTATTGTCCCGCCAAAACAATTGAAAACAGAATTAACAGATGCAAAAGAAGGCAGCGTATTAAAATATAGGTCATTATTTAAACCTGAGCCTAATGCAATTGATACTTTTTCCCGGGATTATGCTAATTTAACCGTTCCTTTCTTTGAACGAAAATTAGATAAGACGTTATTTAAAGAATTGATATTGCCTACGGATGCCCGAACGGCTCATTCCTGGTTGATGCCTTATTTATGGGATGAGAAATACGATCCACCAGGCTTTGCCACTACGAATGGGAAGCCGGTATGGTTTACTTTCGATACCGGGCTTTCCACGAATTTAACCCGTTTTAAAATCTGGCAGGCCAATGATAGATTATACACCGGAGAAAGTGTGCGGAAGTTTGAAATATGGGGAAGTAACAACCCGAACCCAGATGGTAGCTGGGAGAGCTGGACCAGGCTAATGAGTTGTGAATCACTGAAGCCTTCCGGACTACCAAAAGGTCAGAATAGCGCAGTAGATATTGCTTATGCAAAAGCAGGGGAGGAATTTGTTTTCCCGGCGGAAACACCTAAAGTCAGGTACCTCAGACTTAAATTATTGGAAAATTGGGGGAATGGAAGTTTTATGACGATGGCAGAAGTTAACCTTTGGACAAACAGTAGATAAATAGAAACAAATCACACACATGAAAATAAAAACAGTCGTATTAAGTTGTCTCGGTGTTGTTGCTTTATGCAGCGGCACCAATGCGCAAGTGGCATTAAAGGGCAATGCAGCAAAGGAAGTTCAGGCGATCAGCCCATTGGCAGATTCGGTAAAAAGCATGGCCGAGAAATTGGTAAAAAAAGGGTTTACCGCAGGTGATGGCTATGGTGAAGTGTGGATCAGAGATTTAAACACCTTTGTTTCCGTTGCTTGTGAAGTCAATGATAAAGCACTAATCAAGAAACACCTGTTGACTTTCTTCGACTTTCAGCAGCCGGATGGGGCGATTCTGGATGGATATATTCCCATCAAACCAGGAGGCGTTCCCTATAATTTTTACCACTCTAAGCTGGCTCCAAACTATGCGGGGCATAAGAATACGGTAGAAACGGATCAGGAAACTTCTTTGGTACAGGCAGTAGCGAAATATGTAAGAGGAACCGGAGACCGCTCTATCCTCGGAGAGAAAATTGCCGGTCAGACCGTGCAAAAACATTTGGAACGTGCCATGGAATTCCTGTTAAAAGATCGCTTTGTGAAAAAATATGGATTGATATGGGGAGCGACTACGGTAGACTGGGGAGATGTGCAGCCAGAACATAGCTGGGGAGTAGTCTTAGATTCTAATTCCCATAGAACCATTGACATCTACGACAATGCCATGTTTATCATCGCCATTAACGATTTTTTGAGCATTGCTGAATTATTACCTGCTCAAAAGAAATATTGGAAAGGCATCCAAAACAGCCTCTTTACCAATACCAGAAAGCACCTTTGGGATAAGAAACAACAAAAGTTTATTCCACACATCTACCTGGAAGGTTCTCCATTTCCAGCATCTTTCAATGAATCGGAGATTTATTACCATGGAGGAACGGCTGTCGCTATTGAAGCAGGTTTGCTGAGCAAGGAAGAAGTTCGTCATGCTTACAAAAGGATGCAGGAGAACGTGAAAAAGGCCAATGCAGCTACAATTGGATTAACCATTTATCCGGTATACCCTAAAGGATTTTTCAAAAACGCAGGAATGGGACCATATTCTTATCAAAACGGTGGGGATTGGACTTGGTTTGGAGGAAGAATGGTCAGTCAGTTGATTCGTTACAACCTGATCGAAGAGGCTTGCGAAGCGATGAAACCGATGTTGGACCGTGTAGTTAAAAACAAAGGTTTTTATGAATGGTATACCCCAGATAATCAGCCCCAGGGTTCTGCTAGTTTTAGAGGTGAAGCAGGTGTACTATGGACAGCAATCACAGATTTAGAAACAAAAACAGGAAAATAACAGATGAAAAAATATAGTTTTTTAAGCCTGATCATGGTATTAGGATTATGGAATAGCAGCAATGCTCAGCTCGCTAAATTCCTTAAGTTGGATGGTAGAATACCGGAAGTGTGGTCAGGAAATGGGTATGAGCTAACAATCATTAATCAAGACGCTACATTTGATCCTAATCATAAGGAAAAACTGATTAGGACTTTCTTTGAGGTCTACCCTAAACTAACCAAAGAATATAATCCGAAAGCAGCCAAATCAGTCACTTTTGTGATCGATACCGCTTATCAAGGTGTAGCTGCGGCAGCAGCTAACAAGATCGTTTTTAGTTCCCGCTACCTGAAAGCTCATCCTAAAGATCTTGATGTGGTGACTCATGAAGCCATGCACGTGGTGCAGGATTATGGAAATAGTGTAGGACCGGGTTGGTTAACAGAAGGGATAGCAGATTTTGCAAGAAATAAATTCGGGGTAGATAATCCCGCTGCAAACTGGTTTTTACCTAAAGCCAATCCCAACCAGAAATATGAAAATGGTTATGGAGATGTGGCCAGCTTCTTGGTATGGCTGGAAAAGTCATCTGGGAAAGAACTGGCGAAAACATTGAGCATCCAACTGACCAGTCATACCTATACCGATCAAAGTTGGAAAAAGCTGACCGGTAAATCATTAGATGAACTCTGGAAGGCATATGTCTCAAATTCTTCTATTTAATAAAGTGCATACAGGTTGCAGGACGCTGTGTTCTGTAACCCGTATCCTTTTATCTAAACATGCTGGTCGAAAAGAATAGGATTCCCATCCGGATCAATCACAATCAGACTCGCAGGTCCAGAGGTGTTCTCATCAGCTTCAGTTTCCAGTTTAAGTCCTGCGCTTTTCAAATGTTGTTGAATCACTCTGATGTCATCAAACGAATCCAGTAAATTCGCGTTTTCATCCCAGCCGGGATTAAAAGTGATCATGTTCTTTTGGAACATTCCCTGAAACAAGCCAATCAAAGCATTCCCATTTTTCATAATGAGGTAATTCTGATCCAGGTGGCCAGCAAAAACACTGAACCCAAGATTTTCATAAAACTGTTTGGAGACTTTAATGTCTTTCACATTCAGACTGATTGAGCAAGCACCTAATTTCATAGCTTATTTTTTAAGGTTAATGGTTGTTAACTGCCAGGTATAGCATGGTTTCTGTTTAAAATACTAAATATTTTCTCATTAACATCTAGAATTTGATTAGTCTATTCCTGAAATAGAAGAGCACTTCATCTTTTTGCCAAATTATGGCCGGAAATAAGAAGGAATTAGCAAGGGTATAGTAAGGGAATAGTAAGGGGTTGGTATGTAGTTGCCATACTATTGCGATGTTGTTGGGATATGGTTGGTATATTCCTGAATATACCAACTACATAGCAACTACATCGCAACAACATCCCAACCCCCTGTTATACCCTTACTAAATAGCCGCTATATAGCCATTGTATTACTCCGTGTCTTACGCTGAAATTACTTGACGTTTAATTTTATTTTCCTGAAAGGGACCTTTGAAGGAAATTGATTTTTTTTGACCACTCCTCAATATGTCTTCTGAAAAAAAATATTTGCTCGCCTTTTGGGAATGGTTTATTCGGAATGAATTTAATATGTTATACAATAAATTGCTTTTTTAACAGCTATTCTTATTTTATTGCATTCTATTCCTGTATTTAAGAAGCCTGGTAAAGGAAGTTGTTTTATTTCTTTAAGCTAAATTCCAATGATTAGGACTGTTTTATTAAGTTTTTTACTGCTTTAACTAAGAATTGTGATCTGCTTGATTATTATATATATTCGCTTTATATAATCATTATGTCATACAATATAATCGATAGCGATCAGGAACTATTGCAGCAAATCTCTGAGGGGAGTAAGAAGGCATATGTGCTTATATACCAGAAGTATCATCGCTTGCTGTTTCTTTATGCTTACCGGAAATTAAACAATCAGGAGGAAGCGGAGGATGTGGTTCAGGAAGTGTTCATTTCCTTCTGGAATAAACGTCAAACCTTAAGCCCAGAAGTCTCTATTGCTGGTTACTTGTATCGTGCGGTTCGCAACCGGGCATTAAATATTTTTGCACATCGGGAGATTGAAACAAAATACCTCGATTCTTTAGATGAATTTTTAGGGCACAATTATGAAAGTGCCGATAGTCTGATCCGTGAGCGTCAGATCGCTGCATTGATTGCAGAAGAAATAGACAGACTTCCTGCAAAGATGCGTGAGATTTTTGAACTGAGCAGAAAAGGCCATTTATCCTATAAAGAGATCTCTTTAGAATTGAATATCTCAGAGCATACTGTAGCTACACAGATCAAAAGAGCGCTGAAAATATTACGCGGCAAACTGGGGGCTTGTGTTTTTTTACATTTTTTTTTCTAGGCTGTACCTTGAGGTCAGGACTTACCTGTTAATGGTTATGAAGACGCAGCAGACATCATCATTTAACAATGATTTTTTTGCAGTGCTCCTAAGATTTTGACCATTACCTTATGAGGGCTAAAGAGCTATTAGAAAAATATCGTGCGAACCAGTGTACTGAAGAAGAGCGTATTCAACTTCAGAATTGGTTTCATCAGTTGGATCTGGAAAAGGAAGTGGGTTTAAGCCTTCATGATCTGGATCAGATAGAAGCGCGGATGTGGGCGGCCATTGAGAAAGAAACAAGTCCTAAGAAAATTAAATTGTGGCCATCAATCGCTGCTGCGGCAGTACTGGTTATAGGAGTTGGGATAGGTTTGTATGTAAATCAGCAGGCTAAGTCTACAGAAATAGCAAGCATTGCATTCCAGGACATTCCTCCTGGTGGAAATAAAGCCTTTTTAATCCTTGCCAATGGTGAGCGAATTTCCTTAACAGATGCAAAAAATGGGAATGTTGCAAAACAATCAGGCATTACGATCACAAAAACAGCGGATGGTCAATTGGTATATGCCATCAAAAACACTGCTGAGGCCATTAGCGATTTAACCAATACCATTGAGACTCCGGTAGGTGGGCAATATCAGGTGGCCCTTCCCGATGGAACGATGGTGACTTTAAACACAGCCTCCTCTATTACTTTTCCAACTTCTTTTTATGCTAAAAAGGAACGTTGCGTCAGTTTAAAAGGAGAGGCCTATTTTGAAGTCGCCAAAAATAAAAACCAGCCTTTTAAAGTGACTACCCCTTTACAGGAGGTTGCCGTTTTAGGAACCCATTTTAATATCAACGCTTATGCCGATGAAGATTATACTTTAACCACCTTATTAGAAGGAAGCATCAAGGTGATGAAGGCAGATAAATCTGCGAAATACCTTGTTCCTGGAGAGCAGTCGGCCATAAATGAAGCACAGTTTACTGTAGCAACAGTAGATGTAGAAAGTGCGGTATCCTGGCAGAATGGAAATTTCACATTTGAGAATGAATCCGTGGAAGCGGTGATGCGAAAAATCGCAAGGTGGTACGATATCGAAGTGATTTATAAAGGCGATTTCAGCAATATCAAATTATTAGGTTCAGTTTCCCGTAAAAAGAAGCTTTCAGAAGTCCTACGGGTAATTCAGCTGAGCCGAAAAGTCAAATTTAAGGTCGAAGGAAGGAGGGTCACTGTTATGCCATAAATCTACGCATACACCTGACTCTGTCAAAGAACCGAAAGCGCGGGAACGCTTTCGGCTGAAATAGCTGGGTTATGGTTTCCATCGAATCTTTTAAGCAATCAACTAAACCGGAAATAGGAGCAAAGCCCCTGTTTCATTAAACCAACTAACCAAATGTATGAATTTTTGTAATATAAGTTCGTCCTGGAATTCCAGTGTCGTAACTAGGATAATACGCACTATGAAACTGATTATCTTATTGGTCACCACAGCCATCTTACAAGTCAGTGCGGCAGGATATGCCCAGAAAAATATTACGCTTAACCTCCGTAATTCCTCTTTAGAAAATGTATTGAAAGCCCTCCGCAAACAGAGCGGCTATGACCTTGTTGTCGTTTCCAATACACTCGCCAAAGCCGCTCCGGTAAACATCTCTGTTGATAAAGTCTCCCTTAGCGAAGCCTTGAGGATTTGTTTTCAAAATCAACCTTTTGAATATTCAATTGATACAGAAACGATTGTTGTTCAGGAGAAAACAGCAGCAACCGGCAAAATGAAAGCTGCATTTTCCTATAAAATATCCGGGGAAGTGCGGGATGAATTGTCAAACCCAATTCCTGGCGTAAACGTGGTAGTATCACATGGTATACGTAAAACAAGCACCAATAACCAGGGTAAATACAGCATTGAAGTAGAGCCAACAGATACGCTGGAGTTTTCTTATATCGGTTATAAGAAACAATTGATTGCAGTGCGCAATAGAATGGACCTCAATGTGGTCCTGGAACCTACTCAGGGAAGTCTCGATGAGGTATTGGTAGTCGGGTACGGCAAGCAAAAAAGTTCACAATTGGTAAGTTCGATCTCTACGATCAAGGGGGAACAACTACAACTGCCGGGCAGAAGTTTACAGAATGGCTTAGCCGGACAGGTTGCCGGTTTGTTCGCCGTTCAACGAAGTGGAGAGCCTGGATATGACAATGCTGAAATCTGGATTCGCGGAATCAGTTCTTTTGCAGGAGGAACAGGAGCATTAGTGCTGGTAGATGGAGTACCTAGAAAAATCTCAGACATCAGTCCGGAAGAGGTAGAAACTTTTACCATTTTGAAAGATGCATCCGCTACCGCGATTTATGGTGCTGAGGGTGCAAATGGGGTGATCCTGGTTACTTCTAAAAGAGGGAAAAACCAGAAAACCTCGATCGATTTCAGAGCAGATTATAATGTGAATCAGCCGACAAGAACTATCGATTTTTTGGGCTCTGCAGATTTTCTTCGCCTTTATAATGAAGCGAAATGGAATACAGAGGGCAACCCGAATATGACTTCTTTTATCCCATATAAAACAGAAGCTGAAATCGCTAAATATGCGAGTGGCGAGGATCGGGATTTATACCCGAGTACGAATTGGATGGATCTGCTGAAAAAAGATGCGATGAGTCAGCGCTATGCCCTGAATTTCCGTGGTGGCGGTGATAAACTGCGTTTTTTTGTGGCTACTTCTTATTATACGGAAGAAGGGTTGTTTAAATCTAATCCTGTAGATGCCAATGAGTTCGCGAAGAAGCCAAAATACAATACCAATATCGGTTTGGATCGTTATAACCTAAGGTCTAATGTTGATCTGGATATTACCAAAAACACGCTTTTACGTGTAGACATGAGCGGTCAGTACCTGACTACAAATTATCCGGGGACAGGGACAGCAACCATATTTTCCAATATGATGCGCAGTGCCCCTCATCTGATCCCGATGATCTACTCTAATAACTATCCATCCAGATATAGTGCTGCAGCTGGATATGAAAATCCTTACAATCAATTGAATTTTTCTGGCTACGCAAAAGAATACCGCGTGGCTTTACAAACGAATGTGGGACTAGAGCAAAAACTGCCGTTTTTACCTGGTTTAATGGTAAAAGGAAGTGTGAGTTTTGATGCTGATTTTCTTTCTAAAGTAAATAGAACACGTACCCCAAGTCAGTATCTGGCTACAGGAAGGAATGAGAATGGCGATTTGGAATTCAGAAAAATTGTAAACGGTTTAAATACCGCAACGGAAGCTTCAGGAGGAGGTTTTGCAGAAGGAAATAAACGGATTTACCTGGAGACCTCATTGAATTATAACCGTTCTTTTTCTGAAGATCATTCCGTATCAGGCTTATTGTTATACATGCAAAAGGAAAGTCAGATCCAAAACGATCCTTACTTATTTAAAAAACAAGGTATTGTTGGACGCGGTAGCTATGGCTATAAAGACAAATACTTTTTTGATGCCAGTTTCGGTTTCACTGGAAGTGAAAACTTTGCCGCAGGAAACAGATTTGGATTCTTTCCAGCACTGGGATTAGGTTATACCATCTCCAATGAAAAAGGATTGAAAAGTATGTTTACCGCAATAGGTGTAGAGCGCTTAAAGTTAAGGCTATCGATAGGGCGTGCAGGAAATGACCGGATTTCTGATGTCAGGTTCCCTTATAAAGAATCTCTGACCTGGTCTTCGGAAAACACGAATCTCGGGATGACTTCCGGTGGAGGAACAAACAACACAGGGAGTATGATTTATGAGAATAAAGCTTTTAACCCAAACATCAGCTGGGAGATTGAAGAGAAAAGAAACATAGGAATTGACTTGCTTGCATTCCATGGGGCACTTGATTTCACCATAGATTATTTTAACAACAGAAGACACGATATCCTTTTACAAAGAAATACCGTAAATCAGGTGGCTGGTTTCATGAATAATCCTTTTCAGAATTTCGGGGTAGTAACGAATAAAGGGATTGATGCCAGCATCAATGCCAACAGAAAGTTCGGAGAACTGGGTGTAAGTGTAAGAGGAACTTTTACTTATGCGCACAATAAAATCATTGAAATGGATGAAATTCCAAGGGTCAATGCCTATCAGAATTCAACAGGAACGAGTATCGGTCAGGTGGATGCATGGGTAGCAGAACGTTTGTATACCGACAATGATTTTGATATCACCAGTAATCCTGTGAACGGAGCGAAATCATATGTGCTAAAATCAGGTCTGCCATTGCCGAAATTCGGTCCGGTTTATCCTGGAAATATCAAGTATGTAGATTTAAATAATGATGGGGTAGTTGACGACAATGACTGGACTAAAACTCCTCCGAATGCGAAAACAGGAAATCCTGAGATCATTTACGGATTTGGTGTCAACTTCAATTATAAAGGTTTTTATGCGAGTGCCTTTTTTCAGGGTGTGGGAAATACCAGTGTGTATTTAGAGCCTTCTTTAACGATGCCTTTTATAGGAGTCGATCCGATGACCACCTCGGCAAAGAGTTTCTCAACAGACCGTTGGTCGGTAGAAAATCCTAATCCTTCGGCAATGCTGCCACGTTTACAATTGAACAATACCAATTTAAACGACAACCGCAGAAGCACCTGGTTCCTGAGAAGTGGTAGCTTTTTGAGGTTCAAGAATATGGAGTTTGGTTATGCTTTCAATAAGAAGCAATTGGAGAAATTGGGTATTCAGGGTTTAAGGGTGTATGCACTCGGACAAAATTTAGGCATTCTTTGGGATGATGTTAAGTTTTATGACCCTGAACAAGGAAATGCTTCCTCGGGATTGAGATATCCTATTCAGCGCACAATAAATTTCGGAGTAGAATTAAAGTTTTAAAAAGTCATGAGAAAATATACTTATCTAATATTGTTCGTAGAGATATTAACCCTACTTACTTTCAGTTCCTGCAAAAAATACCTGGATGTTAGCGATGACTTCTCTGAGTCGGATAGTAAGGGATTTATCTTTACCAATCCTGGTCAGTCCAGAAGGTTTCAGCGTTACATTTATAAGGCGATGCCAGATTATTCGGACTATTCTGCCGCAAGCTCCAATGCCAACGGATTGGGAAATCCATGGGCGGCGATGAGCGATGAGCTTAAAAACAATGCAAATGGCGTACTCAGGAATATCGTTACACAGGGCTATACCGCTAACACTGCGCCTGGTAATACCTTCCACCGCTGGCAAACTTTGTATAAAGTGATCCGTCAGGCTACTATTTATATTGATTCAGGAAGGGTAATTGGTGCGCAAGGCGATCCTGATTTTATTGATGAAGTAGAATTAAGGCAATTGAAAGCAGAGGCTTATTTTTTCAGAGCCTATTCACATTACCTGTTGTTTGAACAGTATGGGCCGATTCCAATCATGACTACAGAAGCCGATCCTACAGATCCAAACGTAGATTATTTCAGGAATTCTGTAGATGAAGTGGTGGCGGCAATAGATGCGGATTTATTAAAAGCCAAAGAGGATTTATCAGAAAACAGGTTCTCGAATGCTTTTGCCAGTGGTTTTGATGAGAATAAACTAGCCATCCCAACTAAGGGTGTTGCCCTGGCAGTCCGTGCGAAACTTTGGATGTATGCAGCCTCACCATTATACAATGGAGGCTATTCGGAGGCTTTGTCATTGACAAATAGCGATGGAAAGAAATTGTTTCCTGCAAAAGACCAGAATAAATGGGTAAAGGCGAAGGATGCAGTTAAAGATTTTATTGACTTCTCCAATGCGGGTAATTTTGAGCTGTATTATAGTGCCACTGCAAACAATCCGCACCTAAATATTTATGAGCTGTTTCAGCGGTATAACAAGGAAATTATCTGGGCCAATTCTATTCAGAGTTTTGCTGCGGTAGAAGCCAATCAAACGCCAAGAGATATTACCGTTACCGCAGGAGGGAGTATGGGAGCCAATCTTGGGGTCACTCAGGAAATGGTGGATGCTTTCTTTACCAAAGATGGATTGGATATCCGTGATGCAGGTTCTCAATATACGGAGACCGGGTTTTCTAATGTCCAAAATCCAGCTACCCGATTTGTAAAAAGTGGAAATACCGTAATCATGACGGATGCAAATATTTCCAATATGTACGCCAACAGGGAGCCTCGTTTCTATGCTTCAGTTACCTATCAGGGGAAAAGCTGGCACGATGTAGTTTCCAATGCGGCTTTACAAGGGACTACTGCTGCGACTTCAAAAGCCACAAAAGTATTGTTTGCGAGAGATGTCCCTTCTTCTACTAATCCTTTACCGGGTTACGGTGGGATTGCAAATAATGACAACCGTACCGGCGGATTTCCAAGCACAGGATATTTGTGTTATAAACGCAGTAACAGAACAATTCACCCAACGGTTGGAGCAGGGATCAGATCGGTATTCAGACCATCGATTATATTCCGTCTGGCGGATTTTTATTTACTGTATGCGGAAGCATTGAATGAGGTAGATCCGGGAAATCCTGAAATCATCACTTACCTGGATAAGGTGAGGACAAGAGCCGGTATTCCAGGATACCTGGCTATGCAGAGCAGTGGCACTAAAACTGGTGTGGTTGGCCAGTATGCAGCACAGGCAAAAGCAATCAGACAAGAGCGTCAGGTGGAATTATTTACAGAAGGACAACGGTATTTCGATGTGCGTAGGTGGATGATTGCCGATAAACCGGAAGGTCGCCAGGGAGGTGTTTTTCATGGGATGAACATGGATGGCAAAGCGGATGACCTGAGTTTTTATCAGCGCAATGATTATGACCGCGCTCCAAGGTTGTTTTCACGTTCTATGTATTTGTACCCAATTCCTTTGAGTCAGATGACGGTAAGCAAGAAACTAGTTCAGAATCCTGGATGGTAAGCTTTTCCTATAACAGCTGATTTTTAGCATGCGGAAGCTGGTATCAAATTTTTCAAATGAAAGCTTTTGATACCAGCTTTTTTATTGTGGAAAGAATAGTTTGTCTCTAATGGCCGATTAATTCGACTAAATAAGGCAATGCATTTTCAGCATGTAAAGCCTTGGTTTGTTCCAGCGTAAAAGCAGTAACCTCCGCAGAACGTTTACACATCTGTTGCTCAAAAGCAGCGATGGCTTCCTGTAGCGTTTTAAATCTGGGATCCATCAGGTATTCCGACAATTCCAGTGCATCCAGTATGGCCATATTTACGCCTTCACCGGCATATGGAGGCATGAGGTGAGCAGCATCACCAATCATGGTTACATTTGACTGTGCTATCCAACTTTGGTCTAAGGGGAAATGATGCATGACTCTCGGTACCAGGTACATTTCATCGCTGGCAAAAAGTTCCTGCCAGCTTGGATTCCAGTCGCCAAAGCATTCTTTAAACCAGTTCAATACACTGTTCTTATTGCTGAAGTCAATCCCGCTTTCTTCGATCCAGTTTTCTGATGTTTTTAATCCTGCGTAAAAGGAAAGGGAGCCATCGCCTTTGGCACTTAGAATAATAGATTTCTCTTTACCAAGGGCGAATATCTTTCCAGCCTGTACCAGAAGATTTAACTGTGGCGCGTTCTGATCAGCATGGTATATATTGCCTTCTACCAGGCTTAGTCCAGAATAAACAGGTTTTATTGCAGTGATATAAGGTCTTACTTTTGAATTGGCGCCATCAGCTGCAATCACCAAATCGGCAGTAGCGGTTTTACCATTTTTGAAATGGAGCAACCATTGCTGGTTCTGTTGTTCCATGGATACGAATTGGCTGTCCCATTCTACAGTACTTTCTGCTAAGGAATTTGTCAATAAATCTCTTAATGGTCCGCGGTCTATTTCTGGCCTGAAATGGGGATGCCCAAACTCAGCTTCCTGCTTTTCATCATGGTCGCTGAATACGATATTGGCTTGTTCATCCATGAGCTTTAACCGATCTGCACCGGGGCGGTAATACTTCTTGAATGCTTCGATCAAGCCTGCAGCGGTTAAGGCCTTTAATCCAGATTCTTCATGTAAATCTAGTGTGGCACCTTGCTGGCGTTGGTTCTGATCGAGGTCGCGCTCGTAAACTTTTACAGTTGCGCCTTGTAATTGTAGCAGTCTGGCAAGTGTTAATCCGCCAGGTCCGCCTCCTATAATGGCTATCTTTTTATCTTTGATTAGGTTGTTATTCATTGTTTGTATTTTAAATCCATACAAAATTATCGAAGTATTAATGGGTAAAATAGCTACTTTTGACATAAAAATAGTCCTAAAAGGTATTTATGGTCTTCAAGTTCGACGGAAAACAAGGGATAGGATTTTTAGCTGCATTTGCGGAAGCAATAGGGGCCAGGGTTGAAGAAGGCTATGTGCATTTTCCAGCACATCTGGGAAAGGGTTATTTTAGGGGGCTGGACCTTCATCCCCAGTTAAAAATGATGATCCGCAGGTATGAGCTTTACGAAGACCTGGTGATCTCGCGTACTGCAATGGAGGCTGGAGAAAATACCATCGTCCTGGCTTTCCATAATTTTTATACGGAAGGGGAGTTGAAGACTGATCCGGGTAGTTCTCATTATTTGCCTTCGGTTCAGATGACTTCTGCTGGAATTAATTATGAGGATTTCTTTCCGAGGCATGCCAGGGTAAACACGCTGATCATCGCGATTCATGTTGAATTCCTAAAATCATTGCTTAAACCTAAGGATGACGATGATCTTTTGCAGACTATCTTTTCAAGCCAACAGGCCTTTTTGTACGAGACATTTATATCCCGGGAAATGCAAGAGGTAGTTCTAGCGGTGTTAAATGCTAAAGTGGCGCAAAGTTTATCGGATTTCTATTTCAGGGTAAAAGCAGAAGAGTTGGTTTATTTGTTTTTTGCGGAATTGCTGAAAAGAGGAACAACACCAACCTATCCAATTAATGAAGCCGATGTGAAGCTGATCTATGGGATTCGTGATGGTTTGATGAAGGATTTAAGTGTTCCACCAAAACTACCTGATCTGGCGGAAGCCAATGGTATGAGTGAGAGTAAAATGAAAAAGTTGTTCGTACAGATCTTTGGAACGAGTATTTACAATTATTACCAGAGCCTTAGGATGAAAGCTGCAGCCAGGTTATTGTCGGAAAAAGGGCAGTCGGTAGCAGAGGTCGGCTATCAGCTTGGTTTTACCAACCTCAGTCATTTTTCTCGCCTATTTGAAAAGCATCATGGCCTGAAACCTAAGCAGTATTCAAAGCGCTAAATCCGATTACCAAGGAATCGTATTTTCTTTCCTGGAATATCTCTATATTTGCAGCGATTTTCTCTGAATTCCTCGAGAATTGGCTGTATAACAGCATATAAAGCAATAAAAAACATGAAGATTAAAGGGTATGCCCTGGCCGCCATTTCTGCAATTTCTTACGGATTAATTCCCTTATTCATATTACCCGTAAAAGCGAGTCACTTTTCACTGGATACTACTTTGTTTTACCGGTTCTTTATAGCCTCCTTATTTATTCTTGCTTACCTGATCTATAAGAAGGAAAGCCTTAAAGTAAAGCGCTCGGAATTTATGATTCTGGCCTTACTGGGACTTTTCTATGCACTTTCTGCAGAGTTTCTTTTTCTTGGATATGATTATTTGTCGCCGGGAATTGCTTCAACAATACTCTTCGTCTATCCGGTTATTGTGGCCCTCATCATGACGTTTTTCTTCAAAGAGAAAATTACAGCCCTCACCGTACTTTCATTGGTCGTCACTATTGCAGGTATTATTGCTTTAAGTGCTAAAAATGGGGTTCTTGATATCAATTTGCCAGGACTCTTGATTACACTTGGCAGTGCAACATGTTATGCCTTGTATATGGTGGTAGTCAATAAAGCAAAGATCGCCGCTTCGGGCTTTAAAATCACCTTTTATTCCCTGGTGTTTTCTTCCGTTTTTTATCTCGTAAAAACCTTGCTAATGAAAGAGTCATTGGTCTTGCCTAGCCTGGAGATTTTCTTTGATTTTGCGGCCTTTGCTTTTGTAACTACCGTGCTTTCTATGACTGCCCTGATCTATGCAATTAAAAGTATTGGATCTATGCCGACTTCAATTCTGGGTGCATTGGAACCTGTGGTTGCCGTTGCTACAAGCGTGGTATTGTTTAATGAAAACCTAAGCCTGGGTTTAGTAGTTGGAATTGCTTTAATTCTGACTGGCGTATTGATCAACATTATTTCAGAAAGCGCTTAATCAGCCTTAGCTATTCACAAAGGATGATTAAGCACTATACGTTGTTCGACGATTTAATGGTCTTATGCGTATTCTGTATAGATAAATAGTTCTAGTAAAGCAGAGGTGGTTTGGATTTCAGCAGTAGTGTAAACAGTTGAACCATTATTGTCAATGATGGCACCACCACCTATTGGGCTTGAAAATCTCATTTCGACACTTCCCCAACCACCCCAGGTATATGCTGGCCCTCCCTGAGTGGTAATTTCAAAAATATAGTTTCCAGCTGCGATCTCTTGTCCTGCAATTAGCGCAGCTTCGTTGAAGTCATACACCACTACACCTGCACTGTTTTTGATTTTTAGACGGGTTATTTTCGCGCTACCCGCTGCCATATCCTGGTATTTTAAAACGACAACATTAGCAGGTTTAACTACTTCTGTTGGAATAAATGGCTTTGAGTTAGAAGAGAAACTGCAAAGAATAATGCTTAATAATACTAAAATTTTCCTCATGACTTTTTGATTTATGGTTTAAGTTGTTTTATACAATATAACAATTATTATATTTAGTTTAATTTAAACAATTATTGATGATTGTATGACTCAAGAGGAGTAATAGCTTCTTTATTAGTGTTTTGTGTGGAAAAGTGGATTTGTTGTTGTCTCTGGCCAGTATGCGTTCATTTATTTTCTTTTAAGTTAGGTTGCCCTTTGCCAGTAGTGATCAGGCTGTATAAGCTATCCTGGATATAATGAGTCCAGGATTCGAAACAGATCTGGTAACATTCATAACTTGGTGCCAATCCCCAATGTGTAAACTTAATCTCCGTTTGATTGTCCTTAATGGAAATTTCAAAAGAGATTTTATTACCAGTCCATTCCTTAGCATCTTCCGTGAAATTAAAATAGTTTTCAAGGACTTTCCAGACAACCCGTTCCTCCGGAACAACTTCAATCAACTTCATTTTACAACGATGAATGTCCTGATAATGATAAGTAAACTCATCATTTAATCTTTCTGTACCTCCTTCAATTTCTTGTGACCACCATCCACGAACATTAGTGATGGCTTCGAATGCCTCAGCAGGTGTCTGCTCTACCAGTATGGTAGTGGTAAAATTGTGATTACTCATGGTTTTAATTGTTTTTAAATTTGATATTATTGGGCTACTCTAATTTACTGATCTTATCCATTAGCAATGGTGTGTATTCAGGACTTTGCAAAGGGGTAATCAGGACAGGGATGATTGATGTCAAAAGAGAAAATAACGATTAATTATGAATAAATACTTACTAATGATCTGCTGTGCGGCTGTGTTATGTGCTTCTTGCAGTGTATTGCCTTATCAGAAAACAGAGCAGTATATCTATTTACAAAAAGCGAAAACGGGAAAGCCGAACTGGAAAATGATCTGGAAAGATGATTTTAATGGAACAGTGATTGATACGCTTAAATGGACCAAAATTCCGAAAGGGGGAGCAGATTGGAATAAACACATGAGCAGCGATCCGGCCTGTTATGCACAGAAGGATGGGAAACTCTACCTGAAAGGAATTAAAAATCCGGATACCTTAGCAGATGCAAGACCATTTCTAACGGGAGGGTTGTATACCAAAGGAAAATTCGCTTATCAGTACGGAAAAATTGAAATCCATGCAAAGCTGGAATGTGCGCAGGGTGCATGGCCGGCCATGTGGATGTTGGCAGAGAAGAATAAATACGGTAAGTATCCTAATAACGGAGAAATCGATATCATGGAACACCTGAACAGGGATTCGATCATATATCAGACCACACATTCTCATTATACCCTCAATTTGAAACAAAAAGAGAATCCTCCACATGGCGGTACCGCAAAAATTGACATCAGTAAATACAATACTTTCGGCTTGGAATGGTATCCGGATAGATTGGTGTTTACCTTGAATGGGCTAGAGACTTTTCGGTACCCAAGGGTTGCTGGTGTCGACCCTAGTCAGTGGCCATATGATCAGCCCTTTTACGTGATGATTGATCAGCAGTTAGGAGGGAGCTGGGTTGGAAAAGTAAACACAGATCAATTGCCAGTTCAAATGATTGTAGATTGGGTTAAAGTTTATCAATAGCCCATGACATAGACTGGCAGGTTTTTACATCCAGATGAAGATTAATTTTTAACAGCTCGTATATTTGAACTTATATGGCACAGTCAACTACAAAACCAGCGCAAATATTCCCATCCAACTTTACTTTTTTAAACAAGCTAAAACAGCATAACGACCGGGATTGGTTCAATGCCAATAAGGAGGAATTCCTAAAGGAACAGGATCTGGTAACTGCTTTTGCAGAGGGTTTATTGCAGGACATGAATACGCATGATGTCATTGAAAACCCTTCAGGAGCCAAAAGCATTTATCGAATCTATAGAGATACCCGCTTCTCTAAAGACAAAACCCCTTATAAAACGCATTGGAGTGGTAGCTTTAAGCGGGCTGGTAAAAACCGTAGAGGTGGCTATTATTTCCATATTGAACCAGGTAATAGCTTCATTGGGGGAGGCTTCTGGGGTCCAAATGCCGGCGACCTGAAGCTGATCAGAGAAGATATTTCTTTTGATGCCACACCACTGAGAAAGATCTTAAATAGTAATTCCTTCGTTGCTACATTTGAAAGTTTAAAAGGAGAGCAATTAAAAACCACGCCTAAAGGCTTCGATGCGAATGATGAGGCGATTGAGCTGTTGCGTTATAAGCAGTATTTGCTGCTTCGTCGCTTTTCAGATGAAGAGGTTTTAAGCGTAGATTTTCTAAAAGAGGCAGGGCAGACCTTTAAAAATATGCGTCCCTTTCTGGACTATATGAGCGAAGTTTTGTCGACAGATATTAATGGTTTGAGCGCATAAAACTTATTTGATAATATTTCTTGCCGTCGTTATAGCTCGTCCTTCCATGAGGCCTAATTGATTCGCCAGCATTGAGCGTTTTCTGATCCACCTGTAGGTTTAAATACTTCAGCTTTGTAGGCAGATAATAAGTGATGCTGCTGGTGTTTCCCGAATCGGTATAATGGATGAACAGGTATTCCTGCGCATTTTTGTTATGGTATAAATAAAGAGAACCACCTTGTTTCTTAGGTCCACCGTAGACCTCCGAAAAGCCTTTTTTCTTTAAGATTCCAGTATGCGCTGTGCCTGGAGAGTCCCAAAACGTAAATATACCGGGATATTTAAAGGTTTGTGCCATAATTTTTTGTGGCAGAAATGCGAAAAGGCAGAGTGCTAAGTAAGGGATATAGCTTTTAAAACTGGGTTTCTTCATGGTGTTTAAAGGTAAGCACTCTGCTGTTCAATTAAAACATAGGATTGTTTTTTGCTTATCGGGGATCGGCGATGGAGTCTTTTTCCTGATGCCTTTCCTTACTTGATTTATCTTCTGCAGTGCCGGATTTCCAGTAGGAATAAGCATACAGCTCGTTTTGTTTCCAGTTTTGCTCTTTTCTAAGGTAGGCTCGTATGGCCTTTACGGAAGAAAATTCTGCGGCTACATAAGCGAATCTCGAATTTTCAGGAAGCAATTGCTGCTTTACCGTGTTTATTAAATTGTTAGACAAGCTGAGTTCCGAATGGTGTAACCAGATAAAGCGAATATCGGCTCTGGTTTGCAGCACTTGCTCATCGCTTTGATCATGAACCTCGATGATACAAACTCCTTTTGCGCTGGCCGGAAGATCCTCCAATATTGCCCCTAGTACGGGTATGGCGGTGGCATCACCAACGAGGAGATAATGGTCTGCAGCGGGATAAAGTTCGGATTTCCCATCACGCATCAATACTCCTAATGGGTCGCCTGGTTTTGCATGTATTGCCCAGGCAGATGCTGGTCCCTCATCTCCATGTGCGACAAAATCAATCCATATTTCCTGCTGATCCAGGTTTATACCACGATGAGTATAAGTCCGAATTGCAGGCCTGACGGCTTCATCGGGTTGGATCCATTCCATTTTCTCGGCATCAAGTTCAGGAAAATAGATTTTGTTTATGCCCGAAGGCGGAATCATGATCTTGTTGTTTACGCCAATTGTTGTATTGTTAAACCGCTTTATTCCCTCCCCGGTTAGGTACACCCTGATGTAATGAGGGCTAAGGTATTCTTTACGGGAAACTGTTAGCTCGGCTTGTATGGTTTTTAATTCTTCCTGACTCATCTTAAAATTACTTTAATTTTCTGATTTGGAATGAAGCTACATTTACTTGTGTAGATTCATTCTAAATAATACTTACATTTGCGAAGGTATAGCTTTCATCGGATCCTGAACCTACGTGTAATGGATTAAAAAAGCCGTTGAAAGGAATAATTAAATCAAAATAGAACTTATGACCCTCAGCCTGTACTCAACCGACCTTCCCGAATTGATCTTAAAAAGAACTTATCCTGAGGCTTATGATGTGAAAGCAGTCGGAATGGAGGAGCATTGTTTCGAGCTGGACAATGCACTGGGGAAGGGTTTTTATAAAGAAACTTATTTTGAAGGCGTACACATTGGCTACGGAGATATTGCTTTAGCAAACAAGACATTGATTCATTATAAGAGTGATTTTGAAACGGTGGAAATGCATTTCACCTTAAGTGGAAGGAGTGCTGCGCGATCAAAAGACCTAAATGGGGAGATCAGCTTCGAAGCACAGCAACATAACATCATTTATGTAAATGGGATGGATGGAAAAATGGAATGGTCGGATAAGGAGCTTAAAGTGTTTGAAGTCAACTTATCCCCATCTTTTTTCAAGAAATACCTACCTGAAGATTCTCAGCTTTTCAGACAATTTAAAAAAGCAATGGACAAAGGTTATTCCAGTTTACTGCGACCAGATCATAACCTGATCAACCTACAGATGCATCAAATTATCAAGGAAATGATTCATTGTGACCGTAAAGGAGCCTTTAAAAAGATGTTTTTAGAAGCTAAAGTAATCGAATTGTTATTGCTGCAATTGGAACAGTTGAGCGAAAAAGATGCATTGTCGGCCAGTCTTAAGAAATCAGATATAGAAAAGATTTATGCAGTCAGGGAGTTTATCCTGACCAATTTAACGCATACTTGTTCCCTGATCGACCTATCACATAAGGTAGGGACAAATGAGTTTACCCTGAAAAAGGGATTTAAGGAACTCTTTGGAACCACAGTATTCGGCTTTTGGAATGACCTGAAAATGGCTGAAGCCATGAAAATGCTTCAACAACAAGGAATGAAAATCAATGAGGTTTCTGATGCGATTGGATATAAGAACCCACAGCATTTTTCTGCCGCTTTTAAACGAAAATTTGGCGTGGTACCAAGCAGTGTAAAGCAATAATTTCCTTTTGTAAGCACCTGCTTATTATTTACATTTGGAATTAATATGAATATAGAAGAATTGCGTGATTACTGCTTACAGAAGCCGGGATCCACAGAAGGTTTTCCTTTTGGTGAGGATACGCTGGTCTTTAAAGTAGGAGAGAAGGTTTTTTTACTCTGTAGCCTGATTACAGGTAATCGCTTTAATGCCAAATGTGATCCGGAACGTGCCATAGAATGGCGGGAACAATATGAAGAGATCATACCAGGTTATCATATGAATAAAAAGCACTGGAATACGGTGTACATGGATGGACGTTTAACGATGCGGCAATTGCAGGAGTTGATCGATGATTCCTATGATTTGGTATTCAAAAGTTTAGCTAAGAAAAAACAGGAAGAAATTATAGGTTAACCCTTAGTAGGAAAAATTACGCATACGTTTGATATGGGCATTGCAAACGTATGCGCAACTTTTTTTGCTGAGACTCCATTCTTTTTACCTGATTATTTTGTTACAATTGTGAGGGAACACATTTAATACAGACCTGTGCTAGGGGCGGGGATGCTTTAGAATTTAAGAATGGGGAGTATCATGAATAGGTATCATAGTTTTACCGATCTGGAATTGACTGGCTTACTGGAGAATGGGGACCATGCCGCCTTTACAGAGATCTATAACCGGTACTGGAAAAAACTCTTCCTGGTTGCCGCGCATAAAATCAAGGAGCTCGAAGAGGCCGAAGAGATTGTGCAGCATATTTTCGTTTCCCTCTGGAATAGGAGAGCAACTTTAAAAATTACTTCCAGTTTATCTGCCTACCTCTCTGTTTCTGTAAAATATAGAGTGATTAAAGCGCTGGATAAACAATATCATCAACAAAAATATACCGATAGTTTAGGAATGAAAGGAATTGCCGATGATTCTACTCAGGAATGGCTTGACTTTTTAGAACTCAAAGGATGTCTGGAGAAGCTTGTTGCGGGCTTACCAGAAAAATGCAGACTGGTTTACCGAATGAGTAAGGAGCAAGGGCTATCCCAGAAGAAAATTGCGGAAGGCCTGGGAATATCTGAAAAAACGGTTGAAGCTCATTTAGGAAAAGCGATGAAAACTTTGCGTGCAGGGCTAAATCAATTTATGATAACCTTGTTATAAATATATTTTTCAGCAGACTAAGGGATTTGTGTTTTACAGGAGACCTCTAGATATAGCCCTATCATAAATGGACGACTCTAGAGAAAACAAACGGTATCAGGAACTAGCTGCAAAGTGGCTGGATAAAACAATTACAGCAACAGAAGCTATTGAATTTGCCGATTGGTACAATAGGGATCAGGAGCTTGAACTGGAAATTCCCGAATCGTTTGCGGCCAATGAGGAGCAGCATAAAAGCAGGATGTTCAACCACATCCAGCAACACATTCAGCAACAAAAACAACCGTCTTTTTTAACTCGTTACCGTATCGCGATAGCTGCAATGTTATTGGTCAGTCTTTCTGCAGGACTATGGTTCTACAGTACGCAACAAAGCCCCGCAACCAATTTCGCACATGAAGACATTTTACCTGGTAGCAATAAAGCTTTTCTGACGCTTGCAGATGGAACAAAACTTTCACTAACAGATCAAAAAGCAGGAAAACTAATAGAGCAGGCCGGCGTTAAAATCACTAAAGGGAAAAATGCCGAGTTAATTTATACTGTGTTGCCTTCCTCCGGAAATAAACTGGAATATAACACCATCAGCACCCCCAGGGCAGGTCAATATCAAGTGAACTTACCTGACGGAACGAAGGTCTGGCTAAATGCCGCAACTTCGCTCCGCTTTCCGACGAATTTCGCAACCAGTCGGGAACGCCGCGTAGAACTGACTGGTGAAGCCTATTTTGAAGTGGCTAAAGATCCTAAAAAAGCATTTATAGTACGCTCAGCGGAACAGGAAGTCCGGGTGTTTGGAACCCATTTTAACATCAATAGTTACCCGGACGAACAAAATATATTCACCACCTTATTAGAGGGCAGTGTGAGTGTAAATGGAACCCTACTGAAACCTGATCAGCAATCTGTTCTAAACGCTGGGAACATGAAGATCCTTCCTGCAGATATTGAAAATGTAATGGCCTGGAAAATGGGGTTTTTCAGGTTCGATGAAGAATCTTTGGAAAGCATCATGAAAAAAGTGTCCAGATGGTACGATGTAGAAGTAGAATTTAAAGACGCTGAGCTTAAGGAACTGGAGTTTGGAGGGATCGTTAGCAGGTCAGAAAAGATTTCTAAAGTACTCCGGATGCTGGAACTCAGTACCTCAATGAGCTTTAAACTGGAAGATCAAAAGGTCATTATAAAGCATAAAAAATAAGCATCAAATCGCATTAACTAAATATAAAACCAAACTAAACCAAGTATGAAAAGAATAGAAAAAGACCCTTAAATCCCTACAGCTGTCAGATTTCAGGATCATAAAAATCAGGAGCGTTAAAACGCCCCTGACTCCATGTTCTGCGATCAAGAAAACAATTTATTCAAAACTTTCTTAAATCCTTCTCCGATTGCCCGAAACCTTCGAAAGCTGTGGCAATCAGATGATAAAGAACAACCAAATGTATAAAAATTACACTAAAAGTCTTGGTGTGCCTTTCGGCTGCGCCTTTAAGTTTCTGGTGAGTATAAAGTTAATCCTTTTCGTTTTATTCGCAACAGCCTTACAAGTAAGTGCAACGGGTTTTGCGCAAAAGGTGACCTACTCCAGAAAAAATGCTACACTTAAACAAGTGTTCAATGAAATCAATAAACAAACAGGATACAGCATAATCTGGTCGGCAAAAAAAGTAAAGAACACCAATACCGTAGATGCAAATTTCAAGAACGCCTCTTTAGAAACGGTACTGGATGTTTGTCTGAAAGACCTGCCTTTAGCCTACGTGATTGAAGATAAGATCGTAGTGATCAAAGGAAAGGAATCGGTCATTTCTCAAAAGCTAGACCAGATCCTCCGTTTCATCGAAGTAAGGGGAAAGGTATTGGATGAGAACGGTGGCCCATTGCCTGGTGCTTCAGTAAAAATAAAAGGAGCAAATAAAGGAGCAGTAACCGATGGAAACGGTGCATTTATCCTGGCGGATGTAGCAGAAAATTCGACGCTGGAAGTTTCCTTTATCGGTTATATTTCTCAGGAAATGAAAGCCTCTGCCCAGCCTATGGTGATTAAACTAATGGCCAAACCAAATGAACTGGAAGATGTAGTGGTGGTGGCCTATGGTAGTCAAAAGAGAACACGCCTGACGGGTGCCGTTGCACAGGTTTCAGGAAAAGACCTGGAAGATCGTCCGGTTACCAGGGTAACTCAGGCTTTACAAGGACAGGTGGCCAACCTGAACATCAATATCGGTGATGTAGGTGGATCTCCAAATGCCACACAGAAAGTCAACATTCGTGGTTATACTGGTCTTGGAACTACATCCTCCCCGTTGATCGTGATCGATGGTATTCAGGGTGGTGATATCAGTACGCTGAATCCTGATGATATAGAAACCATTTCTGTATTGAAAGATGCCGCATCAGCAGCTATCTATGGATCCAGTGCGCCTTTTGGAGTGATCCTGATTAAAACAAAACAAGGAACCAGAGGAAAAGCACCGAGCATCACCTATAACAACAACATTTCGATGAACAAAATCTTCAATTTGCCAACCATGGCAAACTCTCTGGATTTTGCAAATGTTTATAATACTGCTTTTGTTAATGCCGGACGTACGCCAATGTATGATGCTGCTACCATCCAGCGCATCAAAGATTACCAGGCGGGCATACTGACTACAGAAACCATTGTAGATCCGGATCCGAAAAAAAATAGTTATTTGTCATGGAATGCAGCGAACGGCAACAACGACTGGTTTAAAATCTATTATAAGGACCGTTCTTACAGTCAGCAGCACAACCTGAATGTGAACGGTGGTTCCGAATCTTCCAGCTATTTTATAGGTGCAGGATTTAACGACAGGAGTGGGATGTATAATTATGGAAACGATAAATACAAACGCTATAACCTGAGAGCCAACTTAACTACAGATGTAACCAAATGGTTAACCTTCAGCTTTAGAGGTAGTTTCTCCAGAGAGTTGTTCGATACGCCGAACTCCTATGCCGGACAAACTGGTGGTGGCGAAAGGGCTTATATGCACCAGATTGCCCGTAAATTTCCTACCGTACAATTGTACAATCCTGACGGACGAATTTCTGCGGAGAGTAATGTCCTGTTGCAAAAAGAAGGAGGAAGGGAAATGAGTACTAAAGATAAAGGCTTGTTAACCGGTGAGCTGAACCTGAAACTGGCTAAAGGATGGACGGCAACGGCAAACTATACTTTTGATGCCACCTATTTTGACAGGAATACTCATCTGAAAACCTTATACTCTTATTTACCTGATGGCTCACAATTGGCCATGGGAGGAACAACGCCAAATGCTTTTGGCCGTTATAACGAAAGAATTGAACACCGCGTGGTAAATGTTTTTTCTCAGTATGAGAAACAACTCAACGATCATTTTTTCAGTGTGTTGGGAGGATATGTGAATGATTTCAACGGTTTTCAGGCTTATGAAGCCAGCAACAACAACCTGTATTCAGATAACATCCCTTCGCTATCGACCTCTTATGGAACTACTCCTTCTATCGGGGATAGGGTGAGAAGATTGGGTTCAGAAGGAGCTTTTGGAAGATTCAACTACAATTACAAAGAAAAATACCTCCTGGAAGTAAGCGCCCGTTATGATGGAACTTCCCGCTTTTTATCAGATGTACGATGGAAAGCTTATCCTGGAATTTCTGTAGGATGGAATGTCGATAAAGAAGCTTTCTTTAATCCCCTGAAGAAATATGTGGATGGGCTGAAATTCCGTGCCTCTTACGGACAATTGGGAGATCAAATGTTTTTAGAAGATGATTACTATCCATTCTATCCGGCATTAGGAACTGCAACACCGAACAATACTTCCTGGCTTTTTGGAGGTGCCAGACAAGCAGCAGTTGGCGCACCTTTATTGGTCGACAATACACTGACCTGGGTGAGTACTGCTACCTATAACCTTGGAACTGATGTGGCCATGTTTGGCAACAAATTAAATGCTTCATTCGACTGGTATATCCGTAAAGCAAATGATGTAATGGGACCTGCGGCAGCATTACCGGCTATTTTAGGAACCAATCCACCAAGAATTAACAATTCTGCCATCGAAACCAAAGGCTGGGAATTAACATTGGGTTGGAGAGATCAGATTGGTAACGTAAAATATGGCCTGAAAGGGGTGTTGAGCGATTATAAAGCTAAAGTTGTTCGTTATCCTAATCCTACAGGAGATCTAGGAACCTGGTACCAGGGACAGCAAATGGGAGAGATCTGGGGATACCAGACCGCTGGTTTTTTCAAAACAGCAGAAGAGGTTGCCTCAGCGCCTTCACAAGCTAAAATTGATGGTAATTTATGGACACCTGGCGACATTCGTTATGTGGACCTGAATGGTGATGGTCAGATTGATCCAGGAACTACTACATTGAATAACCCTGGTGATCGTAAAGTGATTGGAAATAGTACGCCACGCTACAGCTATGGTTTAACAGCCGATGCAAACTGGAAGGGCTTTGATGCCATGATTTTTATTCAGGGTGTTGGCAAACGTGATGCCGCAATCGGAGGAAATTACTTCTGGGGTGTGGTAGGTGACGAATGGCAAAGTTCTCTGTTTACCACCCATCTGGACCGATGGTCAGCAGAAAATCCGAATGGATTTTATCCTAAAGCCTACATGAGCAGCCAGAATAATAAAAATACACAGGTGCAAAGCAAGTACCTTCAAAATGCTGCTTACATGAGAATTAAGAACGTTCAGTTAGGCTATACCTTGAAGAAGGAATTGTTAGATCGCTTTAAAATCAGCAAGCTGAGGTTTTATATCAGCATAGAAAACCTGGCTACATTTACCAAATTCACTAAGGCACTCGATCCGGAACTTACTTTGAATGAAGGGAAAGTATATCCACTTCAAAGAAGTTATTCGGCTGGTTTGAGTCTGACATTTTAATCCTACCTGTAATGATAAAACATACGATTATGCGCAATAATAAACTATATCTGTTGATGCTTATGGGCCTGATGTCTTTGGCAGCCTGTAAGAAAGACTTTTTGAATGAAACCCCTAAAACAAGCATTAGTGAAGCAGAATTCTGGAAAACTACCAGCGACCTTCAACTCTATGTCAATAATTTTTATACCGCTTTTCCCTCTACCATTAGTTCTTTCGGTTCGACAGGGCCTTACGGCTTAGATGCTGATCAGGGTAGTGATAACATGATTACCATGGGAGTGGATGCCACGCTAAATGGAACAAGGATCGTACCTGGTGTTGGTGGGGGTTGGGCAGTTGCCGATTGGGGGATGCTGAGGAACATCAATTATTTTATGGTGAATTACGATAAAGTAAATGCGTCCTGGGACAATAAAAAGAGCTATGTTGGTGAAGCCTTGTTCTTCCGAGCCTGGTTTTACTTTACTAAACTAAAGCAATTTGGCGATCTGCAATGGATCAATACTCCAAAGAATCCGGTCCTGGATCAATTGAAAGGGCAGCGTTTATCCAGAGCAGTCATTGTAGATTCTATCATGAACGACCTGGATAAGGCTGTTAGCTATTTGCCTTCTAAAACTAAGGCCCAGGCTTCCAGAGTAAATAAACAGATTGCACAATTGCTACAAGCCAGAATTGCACTTTTTGAGGGAACATGGGAGAAATACCATGCCAATACTCCTTTCGGAGTAGCGGGTTCTGATGGGACTAAATTTCTGAAAAAAGCAGAGCTGGTGAGTACCGAGCTGATCAATAATCCTGATGGAAATGGATTGGCAGCTACCCCAGGAACAGATGGTTATTGGAAGCTTTTCAATCAGACTAATTACAACGGAAATCCTGAAATTATGCTTTGGCGACAGTTCGATCTGAATGCTAATGGAGGTCATTACTGGCATCGTTACACCAATTCTGGTGCAGGTAGGGGAATCACCAAAAACCTGATTGATTATTACTTATGTACAGATGGAAACCCAATTTCCGGTAATCCATTGTATCAGGGAGATGCCAATCTGGTAAATGTGGTTAAAAACAGAGATCCAAGGATGCAACAAACGCTGTATGTAAATGATGGAAATCACATCGTGACCAATAACAGACCAAATGGAGTTGCTCCTGCGATTTTTGAATTGCCAACCTTCACGGCTGCAAATGAGCAGAAGCCAGCTACCGGTTACCAGGTTTATAAAGGACATAATCCCGATTATAACCAACAACAGGACAGAGGAACTACGGGTTATATCATTTTCAGATTTGCAGAAGCATTGTTGATTTATGCGGAAGCTAAAGCGGAGTTGGGAACTTTTAATCAGGCAGATGCCGATTTATCTGTGAACAAGTTAAGAAGCCGTGTTGGAATGCCTAATCTAAACGTAGGAGGCATTATGAATGATCCTAAATGGGAGTTCCCAACCCTGAGCCCGATTATCAATGAAATTCGTAGAGAAAGAAGAATAGAGACCGCCTGTGAAGGATACCGCAGAGATGATGTGTACCGCTGGGCTGCTGCCGATGAATTGTTTGTCGGCTGGAAACCTAAAGGTGCAATCCTTAGTCAGTGGAATGGATTAGTACCAGCAGCCAATCTTGCCAGTTATCCGGTGGATGTCAATGGTTATGTGGAGTTGTTTAAGAACATTCCAGCCATGTCTGCTGGATATCAGTTTAAGGTGTCAAGAGATTACCTGACACCGATTCCGATCAGTCAGATCAGTTTAAACCCGGATATGAAACAAAATCCAGGTTGGTAAAAAGAAAGGGCCGTATCCAGCAGATACGGCCCTTTCTTTTTATAGAAATAAATGGTTTCTACTTCCCGAGGCTTAGCCTGAGGTTCAGTTCAAAACTCCCATTGGTATAACCGCTAAGGGCAGAAGTTTGGGTGCTATACGATCCGCTGATCAGGTATTTCTTTTTAAAATCCATCCCCAGTCCAAAAGACGCATTTTCGGAACTGTGGTACATGGCCATCGCAAATACCTGCTGATTGGCCAATCCCAGCTGTACACCTGCATCCCAGATATTGTCAAATCCTTTCACCCCGCGATAAGCCACCTTCGGCTCAGCATCAATTCCTTCAGGACCTTCAGAGATTTGAATCTTGTAACTCGCTGCTGTATAAAATGTAGCCACATCCGCCATTTTAACGGTTTCCTTTTTGAGTAAGCTTTTCAGGTTCGGAAGGGCAACCTGTAAGGATAGCTTGTTAGAGGTATAGGCTACCCCGAAATCACCATCCAGATAAGTCTTACGGTCGTTGTATTGACCAACACCAGGATCATTTGGATTCCCATAAATGTCTGAATTCTCCAGTCGCTGGGACATGAAACCCATAGAGACTCCAAAGTGTAACTGATCAGAATTGTCATTTAATTTCAAATGATAAGCATAACTACCCAATACCCGGGTTTGTCTTTGCAGACCAGCGCTTTCATTGTTAACCGATAAGCCAATTCCGACCTTGCCAAAGCCATAATCCACCGTTAGATTTTGAGTCAAAGGTGCGCCAGGAACATTGTCCCACAATTTACGATAGGCACCATTTATTTTTAGGCCACCAGAATATCCTGCAAAAGCTGGATTAATTACATATTGGTTGATGTAATACTGGGACGACAAGGGGTTTAATTGTGCTTTAGCTGAGCTTCCTGCTGCCAGAAAAATAACTGCTAAGCCTATTTTATGTATGATTTTCATAACGCTTCGTAATGGTAATGAAGCCTGCATAGCTGTTAAAAGCAATGCAGGCTTCGTGAATATTAATTTTCTCTGATCACAGTAATGAATCCTCTGAACTTAGGAGTATTCGTTCCAAAGTCTATGATGTAATAATAGGTTCCTTCTTCCAAAGGACTACCATTGATCATGGCATCCCAGCTGTTGTCATAGCTTTTCTTCTGGAATAGAATTCTTCCTCCTTTATCAAAAACTTTGACTTCATTGTTCGGATAGAAATCAATATTGTCGATTACCCATTTGTCATTGTAACCATCACCGTTAGGAGATAAGATATTGGTGGCTTTGATTAGCGCCAGATCATTCAGCACACTTAGGGTAAAGGTTTGTGAAACGCTACATCCGCTTACATTGGTTGAAGTTACCGTGTAAGTAGTGGTTTGAGAAGGTCTTACCTTAATTGAGGCAACGTTTAAGTCGCTAAGCACACCCTGGCTGTTAGCCCATACATAGTTCGTCCCACCACTAGCGGTTAGTGTTACTGTGGCTCCTTTACTCACCTGATTTCCATTGTCGCTTCTGATTGCCAGTGTAGGCAAACCATTCACACGGACTAAAAAGGAAAGGGTATAGGTATCGATGCCACCATTGTCTGTACCACCATCATCTTGCACTTTTACGGTAACAGTACTCAATCCAAATGCAGCATTTTTTAAGGTATAGCTTAAGGTTGCTGTAGCACCGCTACCACTGATACTTAAATTATCAAATAGCGCTGGGTTGTTGTTACTCACACTTAATGTAGTACGCTGACCGCTTTCTGGTCCGGCACTGATCCCTGCTAGATTGAGCCTTTGAGTAGCCGAGGTAACGCAAAGAATTTGATCAGCTATTGCAGAAAGGGTAGGTGCTTCATTGACATCCGTTAAGTTGATGGTCAGCTCTTTCTCCAGCGAATTGTTGTTTTGTGTGCTGGTTCTAACCCTGATTTTATAAACTGATTTGCTTTCAAAATCGAGTGCTGTAGCGCTAAACAACTTATTGCCGTTGATGCTAAAAAGATTGTTGTCGGTAGCTCCTGCACCATTTACCAATGCATAAGTAAAGGTTGCATTAGGGTTCTCGGAAGTACTGCTTAGTGTGCCGGCATTTGCACCAGCTGCCTGATTCTCATACAAGGTCACATTGGCCAGACTGAGGCTTGTCGGCATATCAGGTTTAATGGTTAAGGTTCCTGTCCGATAAGTAAAGCTATAATTGTCGGCAGTTGCAGCACTTGCAATGATGTCGTATTCACCAACCGGACTCGCCTCATTTGCGCTGGTACTGGTGGTGGGTAGGCTGCTCAATACTGATTTGCTTTCTCCGTTAACGAAACCATTATAACTAACCGTCATTGTTGGGATAACAGCGCCAAAGTATTTTACCTGAGGATCAGCAGTGATGATCAGGTCCTTTTTGTTTATTGTTAATTTTCCATTGGCATATACCAGATTGTAATTGCTGAGTCCGCTTCCTAAAGCCGCTGATGGCAGGATGTTATAAGCTGAACCGGCAACATTCGCAGTTGCCGCTGCACCGCTACTGTTCAATGTTACACTGGTAATTGCATCTCCAGTAATCAATCCTGGAGCTGTAAATTCTGTTCCGTTGAATACAGAGGCATCACCATATGTTTTGCTCCGATTGGTAGCGGTAATGGTTAGCATCTTTGGATTAACACTAAGTGTTTGTTGAACAATAGGCGCTGGATTGAAGGCCGCGTTTCCTGGCTGACTGGCTCTGATAATCGTGGTTCCAGCTTTTAATATGGTTGCAGAGTTACCGGAAATGGAAACAATAGCAGGATCATCAGCCGTATAAGTTACGGGTAGATTTGCCGAAGAATTTAAACTTCCAAGACTGAAAGGAAGATCACCATATATTTTTTGGTCAATGCCATTAAAGGTGATGCTTTGGTTCTGAGTAGGAATTGCAGAAACGATATCACTTAATGCGCTAATATTACCAGCCTTATCGATTGCTGTCATTTGGTAATAATAGGTCTTGCCATTAACTAATCCGGTTTGCATATAGCTCAAATGACCCTCGAGCATAGCAATTAGGCTCATTTGCGCTGGATCTGTTCCAGTGTAAAGTTGGTAATAAGCCACATCTGTTTCTGTATTGGCTGTGTAGTTTACCTTAATCTGTTGGTTGCCGGCGGTCAGTAAGATTCCTGATGGAGCTGCAGGAACAGTTTTGTCGAAGGTCACAGTTCCTGAACCGCTGCTAACAGACAGGCCTGGATTTCCACTTGCATCCTTGAAGCTGATCTGAAAAGGGACTAAACCTTCTGTATCCGTAGCACTGAAAGTATAGGTAGCAGACCAGTTATTGAGATTCGCAGTTGGAATAATAGTATGACCTGCAATGCTGACTGTTGGCGTTGCAATGGTCTCATTGGAGGTAAAGCTCAGAGTAGCGGTGTTGCCCACTTTAGCTATAACCTGATTCATGAGACCGTTGAAGGGGTTAATGTTGTTGGATACGATCCTTACTGCTGATAAAGTAGGGCTGGTATGGTCAAATGTATATTTCTCCCCTGTGAAATCTGTAGTAACAGCGTTTCCTGCAATATCCACGGCTCCTGTAGCAAGAAAATTCAAGCCTATCTGACCATCTCCGGTAACACTGCTCAGGCCAACAAAGTATACCATGTTGTCTGTCGTAGAGATAGAACCTTTAATTCCTGTGGCGGTACCAGATTGCACTAAGCTAAAATTACTGGAATTCAGGTTGTATACCTTTTTAGAGAAAGTAACTTTAAAACTTACCCCTGTTGCATTGCTAGGATTCGCATCCACCCGCGCAATACTATTGATCGTTGGTGCTGCAGTGATAATGGTAACTGAAATGCTTTCAGAAGCAACGCTGATATTTCCCGCAACATCTGTTGTTTTTGCACTGACGATATGTACGCCAGGGCTTAAAGTATTTGAGGTAATCTGCCAGATGCCTTCAATAGCAGGACCAGTCCCAATTACCGTTGTTCCATCTGTACCACCATAAAGCGTAACTGTTGAGTTTACTTCTGCAGCGCCGTTAAATAAAAGGCTGGTCAGATTTGTGATACGGTCTGTATTGGAAGGACCACTGTCGCTGGCTGCCGCAAGTTTAATTGAGGTAGGCGCCTCAGGAACTGAGGTGTCAAAGGTCAGAGCCGGTTTAGTACCCGCAGTACCAGCGTTACCATAAATATCATTGAAACTGCCTGCAGGAATGGTAATACTTGCGGTTCCGCTATTGACTCCGGTTGTAGGTGTGAAGGTAGCGCTATGTATTAAACCTGTACCTGAAATAGCGCTCAAAGTACCACCGGTAACCACAATATCCCCAACACTGCCATCCCAGGTAAACGAGTTGCCTGGATCCTCAGAGAAAGCAAATGTAATTGTTGCAGTTTCAGCTGCTTTTAAACCAGGGACACTACTAGTAATTGAAACTGTAGGACGAGCAGTGTTGACAGTAACTATGATAGAATTGGAAAGTGCACTCACATTTTCGGCAAGGTCTCTTGCTCTTGCAGTAATGGAATGCGTATCGTCGCTGAGTATACTCGTTCTGATCGACCAGACTCCTCCGGTAGCTATCCCGGTTCCAATAATCGTTACTTCATCGGTATCATATAGCGTAACCGTTGATCCATCTTCTGCAGTACCGGTAATCACAGGTGTGTTCAGGTTAGTGAATCCGTCTGAATTCGAACTGCCACTATCGCTCGCCGGATCCAGTGCAAGTGCTGCAGGAGGGTTCGGTGCTATGCCATCAATTATCAGGTTTTTATTTGTGCCCAGAGAACCAGCGCTGCCAGGTGTAGGTAGCGTTAATGGCGCAATAGCGTTCATAGAATTTTTAATGGTACTCGATGCAGGTAGTGTTAATGCGTTAATCGAGGTATAATCAAGATCTGGAGCATTTTCCCCATCTGCTACGGTATAGCTGAAAATGAGGGTGTTGCTTCCTGATCCCGAAGCATATATCGCCTTTCCAGCACTATTTAGTGCGAGTTCAGGCTTACCGGTTACGTATACTTGCTGATTAAAGCTAAGGGTAATCTCCAGTACAGCTCCGGCTTTATAAGCTGCATCCTGATTTGTGGCGCTTACATTCGTTATTGCAAAAGACAGTAAGCTTTGGTTAAAGCCTTGTGTAAGCGTAGGGTTGCTTCCAATAGTTTGAATGGCGACTTCCCCAACAGTAAAGGTATATTTGTACCCACCGGGTATCGATAGGGTCGTACCGGCGGTGCTGATAACAGCGGGATTTGCAGATTGTGCATTTGCATTTAAGCAAGCCAAAATGGCAACCCATAACAATATAATTGTTTTAAGGTATCTCATGTTGTTTGTTCTAGGGTTGGCTTAATTTTATTCAATGTTGATTCCTGCACTAACGTATCCAGCAACACTGTTGATCAGGGTTAAACCTGTTGCCGAAGTAGAAAATACCAATAAATAACGTGTGTTGGCAGTTACCGGGATGCCTAAGCCGGTTGTCGAGCCAGAAACGGAATTACCTACAGAAAGAATTCCAGTAAGGGCCGATAAAGTAACTACAGCTCCAGGTACAACGCTGAAAGAATTATTAGGTGTAGTACTGGAGTACAGTTGTGCCTGGACAGTTAGTGCTGTACCAAGTAAAGATAATGCCATTGTATTACTGAAATAAGCGCTAATGCTGGTTAATGTACCAGATCTAGGCGAAGAAAATGCAAAATTAGCAACGACGCTAGGCCCTCCGCTAAGGTCAATAGTCCCACCCAAAGCGGAAACGGTACCATTGTTCCCAAAACCAATTGCTGCCATTGTTCCAGGTAAGCCTCCTAAAACGGAAGTCATCGATACAGGAGATCCAGAAGAAAATGGTATAATAGCACCTTTAGCGGTACCACCACCGCCACCGGCAGCTACATCATCTGCATCAGCCACTTTTTTCCAGGTTCCAGCTTTTGAAAAATAGAAACCTTTAGTGCCAGCCGTTTGATATACTAGTAATCCATCAGCCGGGTTAACAATATTTGTGGCCGAAGTTAATCTTGGAATCAATATTCCTTTGCTGCTGGATGCGATATCCAATACTGCTGTAGTTGCCGGCACAGTTCCTGTAGTAAGTCCAATACCAACACTTCCAGCAGCAGTTTTATAGATAATATCGTTGCCATTTGCTACCCACTGGTTGTCTTTGCTCGTCGTTGCAGTAGCAGCGTTTAAAGCATAAGGAACACTAGCCAGTTCCGTCGTTCCTAATAAGGTGTAGCTGCTACCTCCGGTAATATCTATTTCTACTTTTAGGTATTTATTGCCGCCAGCCCAGTCTATATTAGAAAAACTACTGCTTGGATTTGCTCCTGTTCCTATTTGTAAATTGATCAATCCAAATTCGTTGGTTTGAGGAGTCTGTTGTTCCTGGTATAAAGGAGCGCCGACAGGTCCGTTTTGTATGGTAAACCGGAGTCCGACAATCTGATTTGGTAGGGGTTGTCCGGTTGTAGTCCTGATGACCGCCTGGTAGTTTACCTTTTGAGGGGCGTTCTGTGCGAAACCATTTAGTACAAATAAGAATAGAACGAATAGTGAAAACGTTGCTTTTTTCATGAGAGTTTGATAAGTGTGATTAATTTAAATTTGAGTAATGTTTTGAACTTCCATAGGAAGGTATAGCGAATGGCAGCAGAGCTGAAGCCAATAGCTGAAATAGTAGTATAGGGGCTTACACCTAATCTTCGCTGAGCGAAAAAAAAAGAGGTAAAAGCGCAAGAAATGCTGGCAATGAAGTTGGAGAGCGTCATAACAGGCAAGAAAATACGGCGTAAATATAGCTTTTGTCTATAACAAATTACTATTTTTTACTAAAACGCGCAAATTTTTTCTTGATTAAGAACAATATTTATAACGAGGATCCTAGGAAAGAAGGAAATCTGTCACTTGAATGCTAATTGTTGATCATTGGTTTCAGCTGCTCATCTTTATTTCTAAGGTCAAGCCCACCTTCATAAACGGATTTCAGGTTTAGCAGATAAAAAGCCCATCCCGATGCACAACCCAGTCTGATGAACTGTTTGGACTGCTCGTCCGTAGGAATGTTATGCTGTCTGAGTTCTACGATCGTGTATCCGGATTGCGCTTTTAAATTCACATCAACCAGGCATGCTCCTTCAAAGCTAAACTGTAAAAAGTCTTTGCCATTTGCCTGTTTAATCTGACCAGGCATTACATCATCATACAAATGCCATACCCAGGTATAGGCAGTACCCGCATTGATATTTTGCTCTCGGGCAATCAGGGTATCCTCATCGTCTCTAAAGACAACTTGTTTGAGAAACCACTTTTCCAATTCTTCTGCCTGGGTCCAGGCATTATAAATCTCTGCTAATGGGGCCTTAATAGCGATGGTTTTAGTAAATGATGTCCAGTCAAAATTATTCATAAATGATCGTGATAACGTACTCTAAGTTAAGCTTCTTGAATTAAAAATAAAAGAAAATTTCAATAGTAATTGATGCTGCTTCTTCATGTATCCGTATGTTTTATAGAAAGAATCGGAGTTCCCTCTTTTTTTTATTAGCTTCGGTTTTGCCTTAATATAGATGATGAGCTGTGATTTACTGTCCGGTGCTGAATTAGTAACTGCTTTAAAAGAAGGAGAAGAGGTTTGGCTGATTCCTTTTCTTGAAAAGACCGCCCCTAAAAAGGCGGTCTTTTGTATGGTAGAAAAGATAGCGTCATCAATAAAATCGCTTTATTGATCGCTTTTGGAAAGGATCATTATAGAATTGCTATAAGCAGTGATTCCAGGCTGATATAAACACTGCAATACTGCAGGTCCATTCCTGAAATTCCCTTCCTGACTCACAGTTACTTCATAGCTGAATTCCGATCTCCCGGAAGGTAGGAAATCAATGAATAATTGCTGTCCGGTATCCCTGATGGCCTGATAATAACGGATGCCATCCAGATACCTTTGGCCACTGCTATGTTCAATGGGTTCAAAACCTGCAGCACGCTTATCGTCGATTTGCAGAAAGCGTAGCGGTTGGGCAGTTTCAACCCTAAGTATAACCTTAACTTTATCGCCTATTTTTACACCGATAGCAGGGTTAAGTGCTACCCAGGCCGATTTCTTAGGGTCAAAAACGGAAAGCTTTTTGCTCAGTTTAACCTTGGTATTCAGGCTGTCTACATTCGCTGAAGTACTGAAATAGTACCAGGTAAATCCAGCAGTAGCACCAGGATTTGCATGGGCGGTGATGGTTAAAGGTTTTGAAAGCGGAACGAACTGTGTAGGTGTTCCGGTTAACAGGTTGTTGGACACTTTGATTTGCTGACCTGCAACCTTTGCAGACACTGAATCTGGCTGGTAACTGGTAGCCAATTCCGCTGAGGCTTCAATCATTTCAATGGCTGCTGCGGTTCCAACAGTACTTGTCCAGTTGTTGCCCTGCCTGCTACCAAGTATCCATTTAATAAGACCATTGTTTACTGATTTGTTTTGAGCAAATGCCTGATGAAGCATGGCGATGGTTTCTTCTTTGGAATGGTTTAAATCCTCGTTGTTTGAAATCTCTTTCCAACGCAATCCATGTTGGTCATCCTGGATAGCTAGCTGAAGAATCTGTTTTCTTTGTGATTCAATTCCAGAACTGATCGCCTCATCTGGGAAAGTATATTTTGAAGCTACTGTGATCCACAATGCCTGTGTATATAAGGTGTTTCTATCTATCGTTTTGTGTTCCTGTACCAGCGTCTCTTTGATTTGTTTCAACACAGGAGCTGCTATTGGGTCGGTAGTTTTCCAGAAGGATCTGGCATAGGCATAGTAGAGTGAGGCATCTGCTTTATTGTTCGAGAAATAGAGGTCTGAATAGGTGATCAACTTCTTTATAAATTGCTCATGTTGCCCTTGATTCGGAGCTTTCCAGCCCGCTTGCTGGAGCTGGCCAAATCCTCGGATCAGGTAATTGGAAATCCAATTGTTAGTTTGGCCGCCTTCAAACCATGGTAATCCGCCATCTCCATTTTGCATTTTGTACAGCTTCTCTAAATGAGCCGCTATCACCTTTTTATTGGCGCTAGGGTCTAAGATTTGATACAATTGTTTTTGTTGTTTAGCCGTTCTGTTGGCCAGGTTTAACCAAGGGGTAGCAGCCTCGCTTAGCTCATCAGGCAGCACAGATGTACTGGTATCTGGGACTATTTTTTTACTTGCCATATCAAAGGCCTCCTTGATCGCTGGCGTAGTTTTCATCAGTTTTTCAGCGGTTAAAACTGCAAATAACTTGTTGAACGTTTGCTCAGCGCAGTCATAAGCGTAATTTGCCAGATAGGGTAGAGCATAGAGAATTGCAGCTTGTGGCTTAGGATCAATGTACATACTCATTCCATATATTTCAGCATCTGCAGGTAACTGTGGCGCTTTTAATAAGCTGTCTTTTGTAGAAAAACGAACAGGGAATTGCTGGCGGACAAATGTTTTCCGGGATATGATGGGAAGGGTATGTTCTTCTGCATCTGCCAATCCGCCACAGATAACCCTGGTTATAATTTTTAAAGGGTTCAGCTGATTTTCAGGTACTTTAAAAAAGAAACCATCGCTGCCTGTTTGTTTGGCGGCGAGTTTAACCATTTTAAGCGCTTGTTTGTTTAACAGTTTTTCAGTTAGGTCTTCACCGGTTATGGCATCCTCAATCCTGCAACTGAACTTCACATCCATTGCTATGCTGTCTAAATTGCTGATCCTGCTTTTTAAAAACAATTCATCACCTTGATACAGCAGCCTTGGCATATTGGGTTGAACCATGAGGTTAAGCTGGGTGTGTAGTTTACGTTCTGCATAGGCAAATAAGCCTTTCTGAGTATGTGCCAGCATTTTCCAGTTCCATGCAGTTGCAGTTTGTGGCATGGTAAAACTAAAGGTATACAGGCCATCTTTATCGGCATATACATTTGGATAGAAGAACGCAGTTTCGTTAAAGTCCTTACGAACGATGGCTTTTGGCTCTGCAGGTGCATTTGGCAATATAATTTTTCCTTTTGTGTTGATGATGAGTACCCCATTGGCTGCGGAAGAACCATAAATTGCGACCGCCTCGGCGCCTTTTAATACCAGGAATTCTGATTCAGAAGTGGTTTTTAAATCGTCCAATGATCCGGTGTAAGGAATACCATCTACAATAACCATTGCTTGATTGGCAGCCGACAGACTACTTTTTCCCCGAATTTTTATAGAGGATGTGCTGGAGTAACCACGCATCACTACAACTTCCTGAAGTGTATTATTTGCACCATTGCCCACCGGGATGCTCAAACCAGGAACACGACCTTGCAATTGGTACATTATTGAATTCCCATACTCGCTCTGATCATTAATGAAATCATTATTCAGCGGCCAGTAGCGCTCAGGACTACTGTTCAGAATATCCTTCAGCGTGTAAGTCCAAATATTGTATAAAGATAGGTCAGGGTAGTCTTTATTAGGTTTATTCCAGTAATGCGGTTCAAGTTTGTCTAATGAAGCATCATACATCACCGTCATGAGTTGTGCAGCGATATTTTCCTTAGTCGTTTTAATTGAAACGCTAAATGTTTCCTTAGCACCTGGAGCTAATATCTTTCTGTACTTCTCAATAATTATTTCAGGCGCTGCGACGTCATCAGTCTTTAAATAGAAGCTTTCCTGGGTGGTGTACAGTTGGTTATTCAACACATACACTTTGCTGAGGAGCAAGCTTTGTATGGCATCCTTAGGGATGTTTAAGGAGTAGATTTCCAGTCCCTTGTCTTGGTTTGAATGATTGTAAGTGATTTTTCTGGCCAATCCCTTAGCGGTCTTTATATAATAACTTAAGCTATAAGTAACATAGGCGCGGTCTGGCAATGCGCTATAATAAGTAATTTTTTCTCCTTGACTAACGCTATTTATAGGTAGGTAACTAAAGTCAGCAGGAGCAGTTCTCTCCTGACTGTCAAACACCTTAAAATTTACGCTGGACTGCCCGGTCAGTTGTCCTGATTTTTTAGTAGTACTCAGTAATTCATAGGCAGCAACAGGTAGCAACTCTTTGTTGAGTTCGAATTTTCCTGCCTCATCCATAGTCACTTCCTTGCTAAAGACCAATCGCTTATTTTGCTTGGTGGCCATATCTTGTTCCAGGTTAGGGAACCATTTTTTTAGTTCCTCTTTTCTGTACAGCCATTGATCAACGGTCTTATTGTTTAAGGTGTCGGGTACTTCTTCCAGTTGGTAAAGACTAAGCGTAACACGATCTGGCTTATAACGGGCGATTTCTGATTTGGCATTGATACTGAGGGTAGGCAGGTCTTTACGATCATAGTGACTCGCTAGCGGAACATTAACTTTAACTGGCCAGGATGAAATGCTATACTGGTCATTTAGTGCCGTGCTTTCCCCTGTAGACTCAGTGGCAGTAGCCTCAAGCTGGTAGTTGCACAGCAGTTCTTTGTCTGTCGTTTTCAAGGTAACAGGTTCGGCTTTTACCTGAATCAGCAATTCTCCTTTTTCATCGGTATAGCCAATGGTGTCTAGAATTTCTTTTTTCTCATTATTGTAAACCGTCGCTACTCTGAAGTTTCTTTCCAGCCGATACGCAATCTTTACATTTTTTAAATCTGCTCCGCTGAGGGATTTTACCTTTAACTTTAGTTCGAAAGCTTCACCTGGCATTGGTGTTTCTTTCGGTTTTTCCATGGTCATTTCAAGACTTGGACGTTTATACTCTTCAACCTTGAAATTTGCATCCTGAGTCTCTAAATCATTAGTTGTAATTTCCCAATTTCCTGGCAATACGTTTTTAGCGATCAGGAATGAACCTGAAAAACTGCCATAAGCATCAGGTTCAAACTTAATGGTATCTATAGTCTTATAATTTGGATCTCTTAAGCTGAGCTTTGGATTATTCTCTTTCAACCACTTTCTTAAATAAGGACTGTTCTCCTGATTGAATACTTCAGTTTCCCCGGTAACGAGGTTTTTGGTCAAGAGAATGGCTTTGTAAAATACCCGCTGTCCGGGTCTGTAGATACTTCTGTCGGTATAGATATGTAAGCGGCTCTTTTCGCTATAGAATTCATCAAGGTCATCATCATTATGGGGGCGTTTTTTTGACAATGCCTGAGTCGGAGAACTATATTGATGATCCAGACTATCTTTTCCCGAAGTCAATAGGAATTGATTGACCCTTTTCCCTCCAATGATGACACATCCTTTTGCATCAGATTGAAAATAGGAAATAGGAGTTTTTGCAATAGTTATTTTGTGATTGTTGTTTTCAACCTGGTAGCTTGACTTAACTTTTACCCCGGAGACTGGTTGCCCGGTCTTTCTGTCCAGCACCATAAAACGGTCGTCTATGTTTACCGCTGCAAGGTTTGTAACCAGGAATCTCAACTCTTCTATGGCTGCTGTATCATTAATAGCCACTGGCTCATTTATAGAAAATAAGATCGCATAAGCGCCTACCGGGAGCGCATCTATTTTTAGATAAGCAGCATGCTTGTCATAATCATCTGGTAAGTTGGGTAGGGTAAAGCTGGAATCCCTAAAAGAAGCTTTCTTTAAGAAAGCAATTATTCTATCTGATTTGAGCTTGGAGAACTGCTCTTCAACTCCGATTTTAACTATTCTGTAATGTAAAACACGGGCATTTCTATATTTCCCTGTAATCAGGATTGGCTGTCCGGGAATTTGTCTGTTTTCCAAACGAAACCTGAATTCTTTGGCTTTAATCTTTTTAAGTAATTGTTCCAAATGGGTTTTATAGACCGGAAATTGATCTAAAGTTTGTTTGTTTTGTTCGTATATCTTTACTGCGAGTCCAAGTTGTCCTTTGTATTTATCTTCAAATTTAAATCCATACTTACTCCCCTCTATAAAGTGAATTAAGAATAGCTGGTACGCTGCAGTTGCATCCAATAACTTGTGTTTAGAAGACAGATTTTCATGTAGATAGCTTTTCCAGGCTTTTGCTACATTTTCATCAAGGGGATATTGTACATATAAGAGGTATTTAAAAAGTGACTGTATATATAGGGATTTCTCTGAATCAGCTTTATACCGCTCCATCCAATTCAGATAACAACTGAATAGTGCGGAGTCTGCTGATTTCGTCCCGGTTATTTTTCGGATTTCCTGAAGGAGTTCCGTTGGATTCGCCAGAATTAATCGACTGGCTTGTTGTTCATCGATATAAATAACTGAAAGTTTGTTGTTTGAAACTTCATAAACAATGTTTTCAGAAATGATCAGGTCCGCCAGATCAGGTGGAAATATCAGTTGATTTGCACTGGAAGATAGCCAACGCAATTCTTCTGAAATTGCTCCCGTGTTTTGGCTCAGCGCTAAGGCTAAGGCCGTTTTGAAATGATACTTTATAACACTATCTGTTTGCTGAGGAATCATTCCCGCATAATTGTATTTTTGGCTTTTTGTTTCATTGCTGCCTGGCTTGAAACGTATACCCTTCCTCCTGAATTCTTGAATCCTTTTGGCTTGCAGCAAATGCATCATTGTTTTTAAAAGTTTTGAAGAACCAGGGGCTAGCAATGTGCTGTCTATAAATGCACTGTTTTTGAAGAAAAGGCTGTCCTCCGTTTTTAAATCTTTGATCTGCATACCGTAGTATGAATACCTGGCAAATGCGATGTCGTTCCCCTTTAATCTTGCTGCGGATTTCTCCTGGTTGACTTTGTTTAGTGTTTCCACCAGGTTTTTCTTTGTAGCGATCGCTGTTTCAAGAGTGGTCCAGGAGTCTTTAGTTAAGGACTGGGCATAAGCACCAGTAGTGGTTAGAGCGAATGCCAATAGCAAGGCCAATAAAAAGGAGCGAAGATTCATTGAAAGATATTTGAGCGTAGTTGTAATTTTATGAAATGTAAGTATTAATTATCTTTATTGGAAGTTTTAATTGGTGCTTGGAAAATGATTGCTCTTTTTGTGTTTTTGATTTAATCAAAGATTGATTTTGACCTAAGTCATTATTTAGTATGTTTGCGCAAAATAACTCTTGACCCTTTATTCATATGGAAGTCTTCTCTCGACTGAAAAAAAAGATAAAACATCGTCGTTTACTGGCTGATGACAATTATGGAACGACAAAGGAGGAGCGGATTCGAAAGCTGAATCAAGCGAGGAAGGTAGCTAAAATTTTGAATGTACTAGGTGTGCTCATTGGTGCTGCGATGCTTTTTTTTAAGTGGAATATTCAGATTCCTGTTGCCTTTGGAATGATTGCACCAGTTGTGTTTGTCCTGATATTAAAGAGGTACAAAGGCTTAATTACGCTGGAAGAGAAAAAGAACAGTCCAAATCCCTCCATTATATGGGGGCTCTTAGCTGTGATGATTGCAATTCTTTTAAGGTCAATACTGGCTTATGATATTTTGGATTTTAAGGGGATATGGATACCAGCTGCACTTGTTTCGCTGTGCTTTTTTGCACTGATGGCAATCAGCATAGTGGAATTTAAATCACGTAAACCGGAACAATTGTTTGGAATGTTTATCATGGCGATGATCAGTTTTGGTTATGGTTTCGGTACAATTGTTTTGTTGAATTGTGAATTTGATCAGTCTACTCCAATTCAATACCATGCTACAATACTAGGTAGAAGTATTAGTGGGTCAAAGTCCAAAAGTTATCATCTGGAATTGAGCCCCTGGGGCCCAAGAAAAGAAAAGGAGGAGGTTAGTGTATCCCATACAATGTTTAATCGTTTGAATAACAATGAGAAGGTTAACATTTATCTTTATCAGGGAAAATTGAAAATTCCATGGTTTTACGTAACGGACTAACTGAATTACCATCTCTTCCAATCTATGTACAAGGTAGCTCAGTTGCGCAGCCGTTGCACCAGAGGGAGTTTCATAAGCGAAAATATTCTCTGAATGATATTAGGTTTATTTATCCTGCCATTTCTTTTAAGGTACTCAAACTAGGTAATAAACAATAAGAAGTCCCTTTAGTCATAACAAATTGGGGGAGCTTATTTATCACTACTTTGCCCTCTGGTATGGGAATGGTAAAAGACGTATTGGCATAGGGGATAGCTCTGTTTGCGATTAATGCATCTTGTGCCTGTAATTGATCCGGAGGAGTTAAAACGCTGAAATTTGTGGTACTAATCCAGGAATAGATCAGTTCAAACTGACTGGTCAGGGAACCGCATAAAAACAAGCCAATTAATCCACGTTCTCCATCATAATTGTTCAAAATCGGTGGAGCGCCATAGGCCATTCCTCGTCTGAGGAGTCTGGGTATGCTTCCCTTATCTACCAATTGATCACTTCTTGGATTTGATACCCTGTTGTGGGCCGCAAAAGGACATTTTAGTCCCTCTTGATCAGTGCTGTAGTCAAAATCAGTAGCATGGCTGGTATTCGGGTCTGGTGCCTCAGGGGATAGCTCCAATGGGGAGCCATTTCGCCAGCGGCCGTTTAGTTTTGCCGCCAACCATTCCTTCGCATAAGCTGGATCTTTTTTTAATTGAACTGAAATGGACTGAGCATTGTCATTTAAAAAATCATCAAAGACTTTTTCATCCTGAGCTAACATTCTGAAAGCGTTATAACAGCCATCTTTAGCAAAGGATCCTGCAGCTGTATTTCCAGAAGGACCAGGATCAGAATTTGGAGCATAACCAATCAAAAAGTTGCCAAGACTACTCGTGTCTTTAATGGGGATACTCGTGTCTAAATCCGGTTGATCTATACCATCCAAATATCCGAAATGAATACTGTGTGCCGGATCAGTAACGTATTCTTCCAGTCTTTTTGAGCCATTCCCGATAGGGAAATTTTCTACCAGCCCATTGTCGTCTGCCGCCTTTTTTATCATTGTTACGAGCGTGTTCAGTCCTACATCATTGAGTGCATAGCAATGAACTATAGTATCTACCTGTGTCTTTTTTGAACCGAAAACCCAGTTGCTGGAAAGGCTTGTCCCATAATCATTCAACGATTGTTGGGAGCCGGGACTGGCGGGCCCCTGTTTAAAGGCGATTGGAAAATGCCCTAAATCTTCCTTTTTAAGATCACTCGCAATTGATATTCCAGTAAAGGTAAACCCAATATTGATCATCATCTCAGGTTTGTGTTCTCCCCAGCTTTCGCCAGATTGAACATAAGGATTGATTGCTTTAATGAAATTTTTAGCACCGGGCTTATCCGGGAATTTAAAAATCATATGGCAGGAGTAGGGATGCGTGAATCCACGAATCACCATACCCTGGATATTGGATAGATCCGGTGAACCAGGTTGACTTATAGTTGACATGCTCGGCTTATTTTAGGAAGTATTTGGCGATAGGGCTGATTCTGAATTATTTAACGATTTCTCTAACCGTTTGCGGATATGCCTGGTAAAGGTCGCTGTTTACACCTGGTGAAGCAGATACATTCAGGTTGTTTTCGTTAATGAAATTCTCAAATCCAGTAAGGTCAGTAACCGGTGGAGATGGTGGATTTAATGCAATTTTTGCGATTCCTGAAAAGGCAGCCTGAGTGGAAGGGTTCTTCCAGAAAAATGCCAGATAAGGGTTCATTGGTCCATCGAAGGTGGTAATTAATAAGATCGCATAAGTACCCTCGCCAGAAGCATTTGGGATCAGTGCTACACGGGCATAATGTACGATGCCGGACTCGTCAAGCCCTGCCTGTACGCTACTTACAAAATTATTGTAAGCAAGCTGAGCTGCTGCTTGTGAGATGAAGTCTTGTTTTATCGGTACAAAGAGCGTTAATGGATTTGCCATGATGTTGATTGTTGTTGATTTTACCTACTCTATTCAGGCTTTTGGGTTGCCGCCTTTGTCTTTTTGAGGTATGATTTCTTTTTGACAGGCTAAATCTAATACATTAATAAAGCGCTTTTTAGCGTAATAATACCCGTATTTCAAAAGGGGTATTTATACTTCTTTTTTAACCTCTAATTGAAACAATTTTTAATACCGTTAGTTCTATGGGGATTCAACAACACATCTTCATTCTATAAACTTATGGCAAAGCACAAATCTCAAGAAAAATCGGGGAATCAACCCGACAACGAAAAGACTAAAAATTTGCATTCCCATATTGCTGATGCTTCTGGGGAGTTCATGACCACTGATCATGGAGTCAGGATTAATGATGACCAGAATTCGCTGAAAGCAGGCGAACGTGCTGCGACCTTATTAGAGGATTTTATCTTAAGGGAGAAAATCACCCATTTTGATCATGAGCGTATTCCTGAGCGAATCGTTCATGCACGTGGTTCCGGGGCACATGGTGTATTTAAATTGTATAATTCACTATCGACTTTTACAAAGGCCCATTTTTTAAATGATACCAGTGTAGAGACGCCTGTTTTTGTGCGTTTTTCCACTGTTGCCGGTTCCAAAGGCTCAACTGACTTGGCCAGGGACGTGAGGGGATTTGCAGTTAAATTCTATACTCAACAAGGTAATTTTGATTTGGTAGGGAATAATATGCCGGTTTTCTTTATTCAGGATGCCATGAAATTTCCCGATCTGATCCATGCAGTAAAACCAGAACCGGACCATGAAATGCCTCAGGCAGCTTCTGCACATGATACTTTCTGGGATTTTATTTCACTCATGCCAGAATCAGCACATATGATAATGTGGGCAATGAGCGACCGCGCAATCCCAAGGAGTTTAAGGATGATGGAAGGCTTTGGCGTACATACCTTTAGATTGATCAATGAAAAAGGGGAAGGCTGTTTTGTTAAGTTTCATTGGAAGCCTTTGCTAGGTGTGCATTCTGTGGCATGGGACGAAGCACAAAAGATCTCAGGAAAAGATCCCGATTTTCACCGGAGAGATTTATGGGAGGCTATTGAAAGTGGCGCTTTCCCGGAATGGGAGCTGGGGGTACAGCTCATCCCCGAAGCAGATGAATTTAAATTTGAATTTGACCTCCTTGATCCCACAAAACTTATTCCTGAAGAACTGGTTCCTGTGCAACGCATTGGAAAAATGACCTTAAATCGTAATCCTGATAACTTCTTTGCGGAAACTGAGCAGGTTGCCTTTCATGTTGGTCATATTGTTCCAGGAATAGATTTCAGTAATGATCCGCTACTACAAGGCAGGTTGTTCTCCTATACAGATACCCAGTTGATCAGACTGGGAGGACCGAATTTCCATGAAATTCCTATTAACAGGCCAGTAGTGCCTGTGCATAACAACCAGCGCGATGGTTTCATGCGCCAAACCATCAATAAAGGGAAAACAAGTTATGGACCCAATTCCTTAGGCAATAACGACCCTCAACAGGCCAAAGCAAGGGATGGTGGTTTTACTTCCTATCAGGAGCGTATCGATGCCAAAAAAGTCAGGGCTAGAAGCAATAGCTTTTTTGATCACTTTAGTCAGGCTACGCTGTTTTTTAATAGTCAATCTGAACCAGAAAAAAATCACATTAAAGATGCCTTCAGTTTTGAACTCGGAAAGCTGAAAACAGTAGCAATCCGGGAGAGGATGCTGGGTATATTAACGATGATTGATAAAAAACTAGCTGAAGAGGTTGCTCTGGCACTTGGACTTCCATCACCAAAAGGCCCTCAGCAACCGATTAACCACAGTATTCCGGCAGATGCTAAGCAAGCTGATTTTGAGCCAATAGTGCTGAAAAGTACTTTAAAGGAATCTCCGGCATTGAGTATGTCCAATACCGTTAAAAATACCATTAAAACAAGGAAAATAGCTTTCCTTGCGGCAGATGGACTAGAGGCTGATTCTTTAGATACGGTTAAGAAAGCACTGCTTGCCGAGGGGGCCGTAGTCGAAATAATTGCAGCAAAACTAGGGGAAGTTAAAGCCTCAGATGGCACTGGTTTTCCGGTCGACCAAAGCTTTTTAACCGCCGCCTCAGTGCTTTATGATGCCGTTTATGTAGTTGGAGGTACTGCCGAAGTACTAAAAGGAGAAGCAAATGCGATCCACTTTGTGAATGAAGCTTTTAAACACTGTAAAGCAATTGCGGTAGATCAGCAAGCCACTAAATTTATCGCGGCTACCTATCTTTCAGGAAAACTGCCAAAAGACGCCTCAGATGAGACGATACTTAATGAAGGGATCGTGATGGAAGCCGATCCTGCAAGATTAGCTAAACAGTTTATAAAGGCTATTGCCCAACACCGTTTTTGGGAGCGGGAGAAACCAAGAAAGGTCCCTGCATAATATTCAAAATGCCCGGTATTGATTTACCGGGCATTTCTTGTGTAGGTAAGATTTACCTATACGATGTTTTCAGGAGCTTGATTGCAGCCTCATTACCCTGCTGAGCGGCTAAGTCCATGACAGATAAACCACGGGAATCCAGAATTTCTTTATTTGCCCCATTTTGGAGTAATAAGCTCAATACCTCATTTCTCCCAAACATAGCGGCAAACATTAATGCGGTACCACCATTTCCATGCTGGAGGTCGAGATCTGCGCCATTGCTGATCAATAGTGCTACAATGCCAAGGTAGCCTTTAAAGGCTGCTCCCATTAGGGCAGTATTGCCGCCATGATCCTGCAAATTGACTTTTGCGCCATGTTCAATGAGTAATTTTGCAGCTGGATATTGATGGTTGTAGCAGGCAATAATTAGGGGAGTATACCCTTTCTCATCACTGGCATTGAGGTCTGCTTTAAGGCGGATTAATTCTTGTAATACTTCGATGTTTCCAACTCGGGCTGCATGAATGGTGGTTTGCGGATTATGGATCATATGTTTAAGCATTTTTAAATAGATACATTCATAGTAGTTTTTGTAGAACTCCTAGAACACTCAGCAACCAAAGTGGTTTTAAATAAAAATAAATTAATTATTATTATTGAAATTGTTGTGAATTGGTACAGGAATTGAATGTGTTATTTTATCTATTAAATAATAATGGGCGTAGTTATAAAATAATGGAAACAGAACGAGAAAAATTTAAAGGAGTATGGAATATATTAAAAGCAACCTTTACAGGATTCAACGACCATAAGGTGACCAAATTGAGTGGCTCGTTGGCTTATTATACTGTTTTTTCTATGGCTCCACTTCTAGTTGTAGTCATCTCTCTTTGTGGTATATTCCTGGGGCAAGAGGCTGCTCAGGGTAAAATATATGCACAACTGGCGGGCTTCATGGGTAAAGAAACGGCATTGCAACTTCAGGAAATTGTTGCCAAAGCAGCGATTGGCGGGAAAGGAACTGTTGCATTCACCATAGGAATTATCACCTTGTTAGTAGGTGCCACCACGGTTTTTGCCGACATTCAGGACTCTATCAACAGCATCTGGGGACTGAAAGCAAAACCCAAACGTGGCTGGTTAAAAATGCTGCAAAATAGGTTTCTTTCTTTTTCGGTCATCATCAGCCTGGGTTTTATCTTACTGGTATCATTAGCCATTACAGCGATATTGGATGGGTTTAATGCCCGCCTTCAAGCCAGATTCTCTGAAGTTTCGGTAGTCGTATTTTATGTGCTCAATCAGGTATTGACGCTGGCCGTTATCTCGCTCATCTTTGCCGTGATTTTTAAAGTGCTTCCCGATGCCCGGATTAAGTGGCGGGATGTATTATTCGGCTCCGTAGTGACCGCTGTTCTGTTTATGCTGGGCAAATTTGGCATTTCCATTTATATCGGACAAAGCGATGTAGGTAGTACCTATGGCGCCGCGGGATCCTTGGTGATCCTGCTATTGTGGACTTACTATTCCTCCATCATTCTGTATATAGGTGCTGAATTTACAAAGGCTTATGCAGTGGCATATGGCTCAGAAATTCAGCCCTCCCAATATGCAGTGACAACTAAAGAAATTGAAATAGAAACAGGGCATAATTCTATTCAGCAAAATGCAAAAACACCTACATAAATTAAACATAAAATATGAACCCAATTAACTTATCCAACTTCTTACTAATCACCTCAAAATATGGAAGTGAACAAGGAGCAACTCATTTTGATAAAGAAGAAGACCTGATACATGATATTTTCCCCGATCGTATTATATTCAATACTAACTACGTGGATGAGACCTCTTATGAAACTTATTTCGAGGGAGAGGTACTCTGCATAAAAAAGACTAAACTGGACGACTATGAATTACATGAAGATGCAGAAGTTATCGCAGACGAGTTAGATGAGGATGATTTGGAAGAACTGGAAGAATTGTGGAATAGAATGGAGCAGGATTTAATTACAGCCGCTAATTTACATCAGCTAAATATCCGTTCAGAATTGACAGCATTATATTCGACTATTTTCACAGACACGGAGGCGGTATTATTGTCCAAAAAACTTCCACAAGAAATAGCGCCTCAGGTAGAACAGATATGGGAACACCTGGATTTCGCATTAAACGAGGTCAATAGATCAGTTTCTTTCGAATGGAAAGAATGGTCAGAAGTTGGTGTGATGGAGCTGAATGATTTAGCCCTTCTCGAACAATTGAAGGTTAAGTTGCCTTATCCCAACCAAAAAGAAATAGAAGCGTTAAGCAATGAAGATAATTGGGAAGAAGCCATCTTACAGTACTTTAATCATCATTTAAATGGCTATGATATGAAACTTATAGCAATTGGTACACATTTCGATGAATACCAGACCTTCGCTTGTTTAACGGTATCTGAAGATAAGCTCAGTCATGCGCTTGAAATTATCAAGAAGTTAGGGCTGGTTTATAAGCGTTAAATAGGAGTTTTAGGTGTCTTATAGGGGGAATGTCAAATGTTACAAAATTGCATTGTCAATTAGGAATTACTAATTAGTTTTGCCATTTTGGAAGCGTAATAAAAACGACTGCTCTTCAATTGTAACTATGAAAACTATCCCTTTAAGACATCTTAACGATACACTCAAAGAACCTGCTTTTTCAGCTAGCTTTGACCTGGTGGATATCCATCGTTATTTGTCGGGAAAGGATATGGTACAGGAACTTCACCGCCATAGTTTCTATTACATCCTGGTATTGGAGAAAGGCATAGGAGAGCATCAGATTGACTTTGCAACCTATCCCATCCAGGATTACTGCGTATTTTTTATGCGCCCGGATCAGGTACATGAGCTAAGGATCATCAGCGAGAGTACCGGGTATTTGATGAAGTTTAGTCCTGATTTTTATGCGCCTATTGATAGCGTTGCCAATCAGATGTTGAGGAAAGTAAGCCATCAGAATTTTTATGCTTTCGATGTAGAGAAGATGAAGGAGCTGTTCCAGATCCTGAATAATATGTATAAGGAAAATACGGAACAGCAGGGAAATTATAAGGAAGTCATCCAGTCATATTTAGCGATCTTTTTTATAGCACTATTAAGACAAAGCAGGCAGTCTATAGGTCCCGCAGAAAGCAGTAAAGATTACCTGCAGAACCGACTGGAAGCCTTTCAGGAATTAATCAGACTTTCAGCGGCTCAGCACAAGCAGGTTTCCTATTATACAAAACAGCTAAACCTTACTGCTTATCAGTTAAACGCGATTACTAAAGCAACCTTGAATAAAACCTGTTCAGAAGTCATTACCGATTATCTGTTATTGGAAGCGAAAAGATACCTTTTAGTGACTTCTAATCAAATCAACCAAATCGCCTGGCATCTGGGTTATGAGGATGTTTCCTATTTTGTCAGATTTTTCAAAAAACATACCGGCTACTCACCGGAAGCATTTAGAAAAGATTTTAAATAGTGATTTAACAGAATAAATTCAATATTCGTCCTATACATTTCAAATTTTGTCCTATCCCTTACTTTCCTATAAATAGGAAGTTTGTATTAGTAAATAATCAAACATGAAGGACAACCATCAATTCGATATTATCATTATAGGAGGCAGCTATTCAGGACTTTCAGCAGCCATGGCTGGAGGTCGGGCATTAAAAAGAGTATTGATCATCGACAATGAAAAACCATGTAATGAGCAAACACCTTTTTCCCATAACTTCCTTACCCAGGATGGAAAAACACCAAAAGAAATCGCAGGTATTGGAAGAGCGCAGGTAGAAAAATATGAATCGGTAACGTTTTTTAGGGGTCTAGCTACCGAAGGTTTAAAGACCGAAAACGGCTTTGAAATTAAGGTCGCTTCCGGAGAGATATTCAATGCCAGCAAATTAATTTTTGCAACAGGAATTAGAGATGTCTTACCAGACATAGAAGGATTTGCAGCATGCTGGGGAATTTCAGCCATTCATTGTCCGTATTGTCATGGCTATGAGGTCCGCAATCAGAAAACCGGGATCCTCGGTAATGGTGCTTCAGGTTTTGAACTAGCCAAACTAATTTCAAACTGGACCAGAGATTTAACCCTCTTTACCAATGGTATTTCCAAATTAACAAACGAACAAACTGATCAATTGAATAAGCACAACATCAAGGTCGTCGAAAATGAAATTGAAAGATTGGAACACGAGGAAGGATATATACAAAGTCTGATTTTTAAAGATCAAGGGAGTTCAGTGCTAAAGGCGATCTATTCGAGAAATCCATTTGAGCAACATTGCCGTATTCCGGAGACTTTAGGATGTGAACTGAACGAGGATGGCTTCCTCATTGTCGATCAATTTCAACAAAGTTCGATGGCAGGTGTTTTTGCCTGTGGAGACAATACCACACGTTTACGCTCCGTCGCAAATGCAGTTGCCATGGGGGCAATAGCCGGCGCAACAGCGACTAATAAACTGATTTTTGAACAATTTTAAGTATAGAAATTATGAATGAATCCATGAACCCAGCCTATAAAGAGCGTTGGGATGAACGCTACAAAGACCCTGAATTTGCCTATGGAAAAGCACCGAATTTGTTTTTCAAAGACTGGCTTCAACAGTTTAAACCAGGGGCCATATTGATGCCTGCAGATGGCGAAGGCCGCAATGGAGTGTACGCTGCAGAATTAAACTGGCAGGTGACGGCCTTCGATCTAAGCGTAGAAGGAAAGTTAAAAGCGTTGGAACTCGCAAAAGAAAAAAACGTCTCCATCGAGTATATTGTAGGGAATCTGGAAGACCTGGATTTTGAACCGGAATCCTTTGATGCCATTGCCTTGATTTACGCGCATTTTTCTGCCGGGCTCAAATCAATTCTCCATAAGAAACTACAGAAATACCTTAAACCTGGGGGCATTATTATCATGGAGGCTTTCAGTAAACAACACCTGAATTTCAGTACTATTGATCCTAAGGTTGGCGGACCAAAAGAGATCGATATGTTGTTTTCTATAGCAGAGATCCAGGCTGATTTCAAAGATTATGAACCATTGGTGTTAGAGGAGCGTGTGGTGGTTTTAGAAGAAGGTAAATACCACATCGGACAAGGAGCCGTAATTAGGTTTGTAGGAAGAAAACCAACCACACATGACTAAGCCTAATCCGGATGCAACATTTTCTTATTTATTGTATCTTGTGGTGATGAAAGTGAACCTGACCATCATTTGCCTTTTATTCTGCAGCGCTGTTTTTGCGCAGAATAGCTCCATGAATTTTATAACTACAGACGTTGATCATTTCTGGACGGCCTATGATAAAATAGTAAGCAGCAAAGATAGCACGCAACAGTATGAATATTTAGATCGCGACTTTATTGCTAAGGCCAGCCCTGGGCAAATAGCGATGATGAAAGCAAGAAGGTATACCAATAAATCATATATCGAAGCAATTCATAAATACCCAATATTCTGGAAGTCGATTCGCAAAAATATGTTTAGGGCGAAAGATTTCTCCGCTAAAATTGCAGAAAACATTGAGAGATTAAGGGCATTATATCCTGATTTACGTCCTGCAAAAATTTACTTTACAGTTGGAGCCTTCAGGTCCGGTGGGACAACCATGGATAGCCTCGTGTTGATCGGTTCAGAGATTTCTATGGTCGATGATCAGACAAACACGCAGGAATTTGCGGAAAGCTTACCGGGCTTACATGCTTTCTTCAAAACAAGTCCGATCCAAACCCTTGTCTTTACCAATGTGCATGAATATGTCCATACGCAACAAAAAACCACTATCGCCAATAGCCTGCTTGGACAATGTGTTTTAGAAGGAATTGCGGAACTGCTGGCAGAGAAAGCCACTGGAACTGCCTCAACCTTAGCTGCGCTAAATTATGGGAAGATGAATCATGAGCGAATAAAACAGGTGTTTTCTGAAGAAATGTTTAATGAATCGAATGGATATTGGTTGTACAGTAGTGATAAAAATGAATTCGGAATCAGGGATCTTGGTTATTACGTGGGCTATGCCATCGCCGAGGGCTTTTACAATAAATCAAAAAATAAAAAACAGGCGATCAAGGATATGATTGAGCTAGATTATAACAATGAAAATGATCTCGCCAAATATGTCACACAATCTGGTTATTTTGAAAAACCAGTTGCAAGGATAAAGAAAGAATATGAAGCCAAGAGACCCTTTGTAGTCTCCGTTCAGCCTTCAGGCACTAAGGACGTTAACTCGGCTATTTCCGAAATTACCATTAACTTTTCTGAACCAATGGATAAAGGCCATAGAAATTTTGAGCTGGGGCCATTAGGAAAAGAAAACGTACTTCCTTTGAAAAAGTTCATGGGTTTCTCAGCAGATGGTAAATCACTGAGCTTCCAGATAGAACTCGAGCCTAATCGTCAATATCAGATTCTTGTGGATAAAGGATTCAGAAATCTAAAAGGATTTCCCTTAAAACCATATCTGGTTGATTTCAAAACGAAAGCCAATTAATGGGGCTAATTTGCTATTGCGGTTAGTTTTTATTCAGCCGTTCTACAATTAAGGAGGAAAAATATTTGACACCAGTTCTAATGCTCTCTTCATCAACTTGAAAATTTGGTGTGTGATTCATCGCAACCATTCCTTTTTTAAAGTTAGAGCCTCCAAGGAAGAAGTAAACACCAGGGATTTTCTGTTGGAAATAGGCAAAGTCATCATTAAAAAAGGGAAATTGACCGTAATTAGTGGTGACTACCTCTTTTCCATAAATATTTTCAAGCGCTTTTACTGCAAATCCCGTTAATTTCTCGTCATTGATAATCGTTGGGTTTTCTTGTATAAATGAGAGGGAAAGTAGTTGTTCTTTATAACCACTATCTTCTATTATCTGTTTTACTTTAGGAATGATGTGCTGCAGATTAGAGGAATTTGTCTCATATAAATTTGCTTCCAGAAATAGGTTGTCATTTTTAGAATAGGTTCTGAAATGCTCATCTATGATCAGGTAATCGCTGAAAATGGTGTTGGGGTTCAGTAATCCGATATTGGGGTCAGCAATATTTTGTATTTCCCAGGGCTTACTATTGGCTTTTGCACGAGATAAAGTGCTGTAGATCTTTTTCGATAATACTGTTGCGTCTTCCTTCGATACCTCGTTGTTTAGTTGAATTTTAATCCTCTTTTGGTAGGCAAACATTTCATTTGGCTTGACCATAATTTGCCCAACCGGTAATGCGGTAACATGTAATCCATAAATCTCATCGGGTGTTATTCGGGAAAACAAACCATTGTTAATCATACTCTTTGCCCCAACAAAGGTTTCTTCTTCCGGTTGAAATATAAAATAAACCGTTCCTTTTAGGGATTTCTTGTTTTTTGCCAGAACCTCTGCTATTCCCAGTCCAATGGCCATATGTATATCATGACCGCAACCATGTCGAACGCCTTTGTTTTTGGACTTGAAAGGTAGCTCATCTGGCGCATCAGTTGGTAGGGCATCCATATCAGATCTCCATGCTATTATTTTTCCCTTCCGGGATCCTTTTAAAATCCCTACTACACCATAACCATAAATGTTGGTTTGAACTTCAAGACCTAAGTTAAGCAGATATTCTTTGATCACTTTTTGACTATGTTTTTCATGACCTGCTAACTCAGGATTTTCATGAAAGTCTCTTCTGATTTTAACAAGCTTATTAAAGAGCTGGTCAGTTTCCAACTCAATAGATTTATGAGTTCCTGATGCAACTTTATCTCTCAATTCTTGTGCGGGTAAAATAGAAATTGAAAGACTAAAAAAGGTTAAGATCAGTAAAAGTTTTTTCATAATTAGCTGCCAATTGATTTCGAATCAGCGCTGGTTAGAATGTTGAACAGATTGATTGTTACAATTTTATTTCCGGCTATTTAAGATGGTATAAAATCATTAAATTTAGATAGTTATATCCATGACCTATGAACTTTCAGACTTTCTTACCTTCCGAAATACTTAAACCCTTTGTCAGGTATTTTTATACCTTGGAAACAAAGCAGGGAGTTCAGCAGGATCAAAAGACCCTAAGGACTATTGCTGATGGTTGCCCGGGGATTATATTTCAGGAAAATAGCAAAGGGAAGCTTGTTCGTGATCAAAAGGTATTGCCCTCTTTATTTTTGTTTGGACAATCCACACAGCCTTCAGAGATCCTGTTAAATGGTAATTTCGATATGCTGGGGGTATGTCTTCAGCCAAATGCCCTAAATTCATTATTTGGATTAAATGCACATCCTTTAACAGATTCCTGTCTTGAACTCGATGAACTTGTTGAGCTAAACCAAAGTCTTTTGTCGGAAAGACTTCATGATGTTAGTTCTGCGATACAGAAAATAGAAGTTTTAAGTCAGTTTATGTTGACTAAAATTAAGGCCAGGCCATCTGGGAAGGAGGCCGAAATGCAGTTTGCTATGGATAAGATCATGCATTCGAGTGGCGGTACCTCTCTGAAAGTCTTACAGGAAGAACTCTACCTTACTGAAAGAAATTTCGAGAGGAAATTTAAGCAGTACGTAGGGATTACGCCGAAGTTGTTTTCCAGAATATGCCGGTTTCAATCCTCATTAAAACAGCTCAATCATCATCAATTCGATAAGCTGTCCGATCTGGCTTATGAAAATAATTATGCAGATCAATCGCATTTTATTCGCTCTTTTAAGGAATTTACAGGTTTATCACCTTATCAATATCAGAAGCGTTCGACCGAATTGGCAGAGAACCTTGCTGAGCTGAGACCCTGAATTTTGTCGGTTTTGTTCTATTTTTTGGTTTTCCATGGCAATAGCTTTGGATAAAAATAAAACAATGGAAAATAATTCAAAAACAATATTGGTCTTGGGTGCCAATGGTAAAACAGGGTCTAGGGTAGCAAAGAAATTGGAGGCCTTAAACATCGTGGTTAGAAAAGTTTCTCGTTCTACTGAGCCGAGATTTGATTGGGAAGATAAAAACACCTGGGCGCCTGTGTTGAAAGGTGTAACAAGTGTTTATATCACTTTTCAACCAGACCTGGCAGTTAAAGGCGCAGAAGAATGTATTGACCTCTTCGTAAACATGGCGAAAAAAGCAGGTATTCAAAAACTAGTGTTGCTGTCTGGCCGTGGGGAACCTGAAGCACAGCGCTGCGAAAAAATTGTAATGGAAAGCGGTTTGAACTGGACAATCGTTAGGGCAAGCTGGTTTAATCAGAATTTTTCTGAAAGTTTCTTAATGGAGCCCATCTTAGCCGGATATGTTGCGCTGCCTGCTGGGGAGGTAAAAGAGCCATTTATTGATGCGGATGATATTGCTGATGTAGTGGTTGCTTCGCTTATCGATAAGCAACACGATAATAAGGTATATGAAGTTACCGGTCCGCGCCTGTTGAGTTTCAAGGAGGCAATTCATGAAATTGCTCAGGCTAGTCATCGTGACATCGAATACCTGGATATTCCACTAAGCGAATATGTATCACAAATGAGGGAATATCAGGTTCCCGAAGAGGCGATTGCTTTAATCTCTTATTTGTTCAAGGAAGTGCTGGATGGACGTAATGAATCTATAACAAATGGGGTAGAAGAGGCGCTGGGAAGAAAACCAAAAGATTTCAGCCAATATGTTGCGCTTAATTTCCCCGTTGTGGTTTAAAACCTGAATGCCCATTTTCTTCTTGTTTTCGCAAAAGCTTAAAAATACATAATTTACTATCATCATTATTCTTGAAATCCATACCTTCAGGAAATAATCTAATGTTCCTTATGGACCATACGCAAGTGAAAAACATGAAAAACTTTAGTATAAAACTCAGCTTTACCTTTCTCTTTCTTGGACTAAGTATAAATCTTTTTGCGCAATTGCCCGAAGAGATCAAATGGCAACACCTGAAGAAAACCTACAATAAGGATAGTACTGAAATGATCCTCTCTTTAAATGATAAGCTATTGCAGGGGGAGTATAAAATCCCTTTTGATGAAGGTGGTTTCGCTTTATATACGGTTAAAAAAGGACTGATTACCGGGGAAGCTTTCTGGTACACGCAAGGTGGAAGAATAGAGTCTAAACTGCATTATAAAAATGGTGTGCGTAACGGTTTAAAAGAGAATTACGATACCAATGATCAGGTCTGGTTAAGTCAGGAATATAAAGACGGAAAGCAGCATGGCAGCAGCGCAATGTATAAAGATGGAAAAATCATTAATAAATCAGAATACAAGGCGGGTAAAAAAGATGGTTTGTCTTTGACCTATTCTGGCGATCAACTCAGCACTGAGGGGAACTATCAAAATGACCTGCGAAATGGTGTTTTCCGGGTTTATAATAATGGCCAAATTATAACAGAAAACAATTACAAAGACGATTTACAGGAGGGTTTATCGACATCATTTATGATGGGTAAGAAGAAGATGGACTCTAGCTATGAAAAAGGGAAAAGGCATGGCGTTTCACGTATGTACAAACCTGATGAGAGCATTCTTTTTGAAAGCTATTACCTGTTTGGAGAAAAGGTAACAAAGAGTGCTTTTGAAAAATATCAGGAAAAAGATCAGAAATAGGTGTTTTTTATTCATTGGTATTACTGTAATTTTCAATAAACCATTTCAATGCAGGATTCCTATGGTTGGCTTTATAGGCCATAACAACCTCCGTGCTTACAGGTATATCCTGGAGTTCAATAAAGCAAAGTTTTAAATAATCATATTGCTTTTTTAGTGATAAAGGAAGTATAGATACACCCAAACCGGCCTCTACTAATTGTAATATGGAATGTACATTGTTAGCCTCATGTGTAATGTCAGGTGTAAATTGCATGCGCTTGCAGATCTCCATTAGTTTCTGATTGTAATGTGGTGCAAACTCCTTATTGAAGAATATAAATGGGCTCTTTTTTAAAAACTCAGCCAGCTCCTTATTCGTTCTGAACTTTTGTGTGGAATGAGGAATAACCACTACAAATGGATCAAAAAATAGCGTTTTAATCTGGAGTTTTTCAGAAAGAACAGGTGCTCTTAAAATACCTACATCTAATTTTCCTTGTTCTAATGCTTCGATCTGGCTCACAGTTGGCATTTCAAATAAGCCGGTTTTTATGTAAGGAAATTCTTTGCGCATTGCCTTTAAGATTTCTGCCAGATAAGATTGATAAACCGAGCTGATATAACCTATCTTTAATTCGCCACTCACACTCAAATGAATTTGGCGAGCGATACTTTTACTTTCTTCCAGCTTCGCGAATATTTCGTCCACTTCTTTTTTGAAGTATGCTCCGGCTTCCGTTAGGCTTACCTGCTTGTTGTTACGTTTAAACAATTGGACGGCCAGCTCTTCTTCAAGTTCCTTAATCTGGCGACTCAATGGGGGCTGAGAAATGAAAAGTCTGTTGGCAGCTTTCGTAAAATGCAGCTCTTCTGCAACTGTTTTAAAGTATAAAAGATGTCTGAGTTCCATATTGATGATACCTACTGAGTATCGTAGGTTGATAAAATTGGTATTTTTCAAATATGATGAAAGCATTTAGTTTTGACAAATAAAAAAATAACATATGAAAACAGAATATTCAGAAAAGGCAAACAATGAAGAGATCAGAGCTAGATTTGATCTGGACGTGGCACGTTTTTCAAATCTTGAATCCGGACAACAAACAACGATTGATGCCCCTTTAACAATGGAATTGTGTACATCAGCTGCAAAATACTTGAGTCCGGATGCTAAAGAATTACTGGATATCGGTTGTGGTGCCGGTAATTATACATTGAAAATGTTAAGCAAAATTCCTAACCTGAATTGTACCCTAAACGATTTGAGTTTGCCAATGTTGGAAAAAGCGAACGAAAGGGTTTCTGTAGCAACAAATGGTAAGGTAACATTGATACAAGACGATATGCGCAATCTTGATTTACCTGAGCATCATTTTGATATTGTGCTGGCCGCTGCAACATTCCATCATTTACGTACTGATGCTGATTGGGAGCTTGTTTTTACTAAAATTTATCGCGCCCTTAAACCAGGGGGCAGTATTTGGATCTCTGATTTAATTACGCACGATTCAGAACAGGTTAACCAGCTTTTTCAGGATAAATACCGCCAATACCTGGAAACATTGGGAGGCCAGGAATATGCACAAAAAGTGTTTGATTACATCGCTTACGAGGATAGCCCACGATCCTTAAATTATCAACTTGATCTGTTGGCCAAAGTAGGGTTTAAGCATATTGAAATCCTTCATAAGAATTCTTGTTTCGCTGCTTTTGGTGGGATGAAGATCAAAAATGAATAATAGGCATCATTATTTATAGGGAGCCATCAAAATAATTCCGCAGGTACTCCCTGCGGCATTATTTCTTAGAAATACCAATACTTTTATTAAGCTGCTTTTTTCTTTTTACGTCCATACCAGATCATAAAACCTGTGATGGGTAAACTTGCAGCAATTAAACTCGCCAGAAAGGCGATAATCTTACCTGGTAAGCCTGCAATAGCACCAATATGGATGTCGTAGTTCATCCGGGTAATCTTATCTGCAACACTTGCATTTTTCAGCTTTCCATAACTATGCGTGACTTCCATTTCTTGTAAAGAATGTTGATCGTAATAAAGATAATCGGCCTTCCAAAAGGTGTCCGTATCTGGATTGATGGCTACTTCTATGGCCGACTTTGCATTTTCCGGCACATGTACTTCGATACCTCCAGTGTAGCCAGGTAAACCATTTAAAGTTTTAGCCCACAAGATGTCCACAGCAGGTGTCTTGCCTATAGCTGTATTTACCCGCGTCGTGTCCGAGTAGCTTTCCACAAACTGTTTCATCGGTTCTCCTCCAGAGGAAATCCAATAAACTGATTTTGCAAACCATTGAAAGCCCATAACCAGGCCGGTTACGGCAATAAAAATAAGAACCCAGGTCATGTAAAAACCAAGTACATTATGCAGGTCATAATTTACCCGCTTCCATTTTGCATTCCATTTGATACTAAATCTCTTTTTGCTGGCAGCTTTGTTTTTTGGCCACCACAATACCAATCCTGAAATCAGTAAAAACAAGAACATTAGGGTAGCTGAAGCAAGGATTGGCTGACCGATATCAGGAGGAAGCCAAAGGTAATAATGCCCCATGATCACAATCCTGAAAAAGTCATCATCCATGTTTTTAACCTTCAGGACTTCGCCGGTATAAGGGTTCAAAAACACGATCCAATAATAAGATGGGTTTTCTGCAAAATAAACTACCTGAGAGGCTTTCCCTTCCTGGTAGCCCACACTATGGGCATGTTTTCCTGGCAAGGCTTTATCTGCAATTTTCTTAAGTAAAGAGGGAGCGATCTTAGCACGCTGTTCTACTTTTGCGAAGCGATAGGGCTGTGTAATATTTTCAATTTCGCGTTCAAAGGCCAGTATACATCCGGTAATTCCTAAAAAACACACAAATAGCCCGGAAATTAATCCGAGCCATAAATGTAACTGTCCTGTCCAATATTTGAACTTGTTTTTTTTGTTACTCAACATTGATGGTATTAAAATTTGTAAGCAATGCTTAGTCTAAAATTTCTTGGTGCTTCAGTTTGCCAGTAATAATAATTGCCATAAGAAGCGCCACTATATAGGTACTTGTCTAAGATGTTAAAGACATTTGCCGTTAAGCGGATTTTTTCCTTTTCCCAAAAAACACCACCATCTAGTTTAAAATAGCTAGGCATTTCCTGAGTTCCAGAACCTCCCCATGACCATGAACTGCGATCAGCCAGGTAGCTGAAACCACCAGATATTCCGGCGCCTTTTAATTCTCCTTGTTGAATTTTATAGCTCAACCATGCATTGGCATTGTGTTTAGCATAACCTGTTATTTTAGTTCCAACAGGAATAACCACTCCATAAACTTCAGTTGCTTTACTTACTCTCGAATCTGTAAGGGCATAATTGGCGATCAGATTTAATCCCGGCAGGATTTCTCCACGTAAGTCGAACTCAATACCTTTTGTAGTGCTTTGTCCTAATTGTAAAGAGTATGGAGCAGCAGGAGTACTGGTTGGATCTGGAGATAATTCATTGTTTTTAAGGATGCGGTACGCTGCAATAGTGGTGTTCCAGCGGCCATCAAACCAATCTTTTTTGATTCCGAATTCGATGTTGCTTCCGGTAATTGGTTTAGGTTGCGCGCCACTTTTAATAGAACCCGTTTGTGGAATGAAAGTCTGGTCATATAATCCATAAACAGAGGTTTGCTCATCAACAGATACGCTTAAACCGATTCGGGGAGTGAATTTTTTATCCTCCGTAGCTACTCCATATTCAGATTGTTTAACGAAGGTGTATCTTCCGGCAAGTGTTAAGCGGATTTTGTTTTCCAGGAAACGAAGCTCATCCTGTACATATAAGCCAGTATAAGACTGATTAACGCGGCTGTTTGCACCTCTTTGGTATAAACTTTTGCTGCGGTCAAACTGAGGAATTCCATTTGCAGGGGCGCCATATACTGGATTGTAAATGTTAAACGGTTTAGCGGCATTGTCAAGCGGAGCAGATTGGCCGAAGTCATAATAACGCTCCTTGTCGCCCACATCCAAACCAGCCAAAATACGGTGAGTGATGCTTCCGGTTGTAGCATGACCATTTAAGAATACCTGTCCGAATTTGTATTTCAATGCCGCATCAAATAGGTAAAGATCACGAATGATATCGCCATTGGTCGCTACTGATGCAGGCCATATATCACTTGATTTCTGATTGAAATCTACATAAGCCAATTGTGTAGTCAGCTTCCAGTTCGCATTAAAATTGTGCTGCATGTTTAAAAATAAACTGTGTTCTTTTGCAATACTAGGTTCTAAACCAGGTTCCGACATGCTAAAGTTTCTAGGCAGTGTTGCAAAGCCATCCGGAGCAAACACATAAGCTGAACCAAGATCAGATAATTTAACATGCTGATAGTTGTACTCTGCAGTGATCAGGGTTTTATCATCAACCTGATAACTAATTACAGGAGCAATGCTGTAACGATCGTTATACTCATTAGCGCGGTGAGAATTTTTACTTTGTCCCATTAAGTTTAACCTGTAGGATAGCTTCCCAGATTTGTTCAATTTGCCATCCAGATCTAAAGTACTTCGGTACATATCATAGCTACCTAAGGTAAAAGAGGCTTCACCATTGAAATCTTTTCCAGTAGGCTTTTTAGTAACTACATTGTAAATACCGCTTGGTTCACCGTTAGACATCATAAAGCCAGATGGACCTTTCACAAATTCAATATGGTCTACAAAACTCATGTCTTCAGTAAGTGGGCCCCAATCTGAGGTTAAATTGATCCCATTTCTAAAAGCTGCGGCCCTTGCACCACGAGTATTTACACGGGTATACAAATCACCCCAGTGTTCTAATCTGGTTACCCCACTTACATTTCTGATCACGCCATCACTCATGCTGGTAATTTGCTGGTCGGCAAGTGTTGCAGAAGTAATGATTTGAATGTTCTGTGGTACCTCTAATAATGGCTCATTTAATCTTAATGAGGAAGAAGGGGCGTCAACTTTGTATTTCTTTTTATTGCCAGAAACGACCACCTCTTTTAATTGATCCGCACTTTCTGATAAACTGAAATTTACATTTAAGGTCTGATTGCCCGAGACTGTTACTGCTTTCTCGGCAGTTTTTAAACCTATGGCAGAAACGCGAATGATGTATTGGCCATCTTTTATTTTTACAAAGCTATATTCTCCTTTGTCGTCTGTAGTAACTGCAATGCCTTTGCCTTTCAAGCCTACGCTAACATAGGCTGCGGCTTGGCCGTCGGCCGTCAATACTTTACCTTTTATGCTATTGCCTTGCTGGGCATGCGCTATAATGGAGGATAACGTGAAGAGCGTTATTAAATTTAGGAGTCGAAGTATATTCATATGTTTATTTAGATTAATTCTAATTGACGGCAAATATTGCATCTATTCTGTTACAAACAAAATTTATTTAGAATTATTCTACATAGAGGAGGTGTCCCAAAGATAGAAGCTTGCTAAGCTTCTTTATTTTTCTATAGGCTTTAGTCGCTTTAGAATCAGGGATAATATCGATACATATACCACATAGGCAACAAATATATAATAGCCTGGCTGCAAGGAAGTATTGTTTTTGGTGACGGTAGAGAGCAGTTCCTCCTGTATATTCAAACTAGAGAGCTGACTTTGCAAGATCCCGTTTAAGCCGATATAAGTCATCGCAATACCGACAACCATCACATCAGCCATATCCCATTTTCCTAAATCTAAAGCTAAAAATCTAACCAGTTTATTTTCGGCGTATTTTTCCCTGCCCCAGATCAGAATGCCTTTACCCATCATTCGAAGCACAGGCAGAATGATAACGAAGAGTAAAATGAGTATGCCAACCAGTACTGCATCAGGTTTTGGCTGATCAACTAAGGACGAAATTATACCGGTTATACTCTTACTTTGAAAAAACAAGACTTGATTGGTAAAAGCTAACTTCTCACTAAGCAGCGTAAAATTCAGCGACTCGATGCGTGCATCAACTTCTATGATTGTAGCCGTAACACCGACCAATAACAGTACAAAGGCAAACAAAAGGGAAAGGATATAAAGCGTAGTATGTAGTCGTACTTGCTTTTTAAGCAGCAACCAAAGACCGAGGGCTAATAACACACAACCAATCATTGCATAAGTGTAATTATACATCAGTGTCTCAATGTGAGTCAGTTGTAGATTGATCTTTTTTTCAAAATCTTTGGTATTGGAGACCTTGTATTTTTTATAGACATGCCTGGTTACCCTAGCGCTGGCTGGCTCGGTATTGTCGAAAGTTTCATTTTCCAATTGATCTACTTTACTATTGATGATGCTTTTGAGCCTTTTCTTACTTGCGGGTTTATTGATTCTGGTTACAATGGTCGCAGCAAAAGTAGGGACTTCTGCCTTTATCTCTTCAGGGTCAACCACTGCATTGAAAGCCAGTTTTTTGAGCTTTCCACCTATGCTTTTTTGCGGTTTATTGACATCAGCTACCGCCTTGTCTACAAGTTGGTTTAACTGTTTTTCTACCTTTTTCTGAAGCTCTTTTTTCTGGCCCGCCGTCATGTCAAATTCCTTGACCTTTCCATCTACCACAGCGACCATTTTTTCCCGCCATTGGTCTACAGATAATATACCGAAGGTAATGTTGTTCACCACACTATAATCTGTTTTTATCTCCTGCTGCTGACTGGAGAGGGTAGATACACGATAACCAAACCAGGCCTCTCCGCAAAGCAGCAGACTCAGGCCAGCAAGGAGCAGGATATTGGGTAGGACTGTTTTTCTAGTGGCTTTCATGTGGGGAAATAAATTTTAGTATGGTCGACAAAATAAGACCATAGAGTACAAAGCTGATAAATATGATAAATCCAGGCTGCAAGGCAGTATTGTTAGTAGTGATTACATTTAAGTCATCACTTTTTATATTCAAACTCTTTAGCTGACTGTCTAATAATCCGTTTAAACCGATGTACACCATCAATATCGCGATAACGATCACATCTGCCATACTCCATTTGCCCGATTGAAAGGCAAAATACCTGATGATCTTATTCCTGGCGATTTTCTTCTTGCTCAAAAGGTGTATGCCAGTAGCACTAAGCTTCATAACGGGGAAGAGTATGCTGAAAATTAAGATCAAAACACCTACCAATATGGCATCTACAGCCGGCTGCGCGATCAATACTTTGACCACGTCCAGAATACTCTTACTCTGAAAGAATAGAACCTGGTTTTCAAAAATCACATGTTCGCCAAGCAGTACAAAGTCCACAGATTTGATGCGTGCATCCACTTCTATCATAGAGGCCGTTAAGCCTATAAACAGCAGCATGAATGCAAACATTAATGACATGATGAAAAGTGGGGCATGCAGATCAACCCGCTTTCTCAATATCCACCATAACGATAGCACAATCACGATACAACCCAACATGGCAAAGGAATAATTGTAAGTTTCAGTCCTGATGCGCGACAAAGAGGAGATCAGTTTTTCGTTTAATTCTTCATTGGAAGAGGCACCATATTTTTTAAAGACTTTTTCATTTGCGGCCTTTGTGGCTGCAACTGCACTATCCAGATATTCCGCACGCTCCAGTGCATCAAACTTAGACATCACCACTTTACTCAGCTGTTTTTTATTGCTGGGATTATAAACTTTGGCAATGATTTCCTTTGCGAAAGAAGGGGCCTTTTCCCTGAAGTTATCCGTATTTACAAAAGTCTTAACTATAAATTTCTTAATCTTTCCGTCGATGGTTTTTTTGGGCTTGTTGATCAGCGCTTCTGCCTTGTCAATTAATGCGATGATCACTACCTCAACTTCCTTTTGAAGTTCTTTTTTTTGCTTTGGACTGAGTGTGAAATCACGGATCTGGTGACTTACAATAGCGGATACCTTGTCGCGCCATTGCTCTACAGAGAACAAGCCTGAGCTAATGTTATTGATGTTGGAGTAATCCTCCTTGATCTGCTCCTGCTGCTCCGAAAGTTGCTGCAACTGGTAGCCAAAGTATCCTTCGGCGCACAATAAAATCGCAAGGCCAAAAATCAGTAATAGTTTTGTAATGATCGGTTTATTTCTGGGTTTAGTAGTTTCATGCATCGGCTTCACAATAGGCTTATGATTGATAAGGATCGGGGGTTTTATCTGTTTTCTTGAACAACCTTGCTTGGCAATTGTTTTAAATACACCTTAAATCTATAAGTAAGCTCAGCCACCTCATTTTCTGTTCGGGAAATTTAGACCTGCTATTTTTTTGTTGTAAATCAATTCATTTACAGCTGGATACAGTCATTGTGTTTCTAGCTTATTTAGCAAGTTTCGGGTTTTATCGTAACTCAACTTATTTGATTTTTGCATAGGAGTTAAAAAGAAATTATACAACATAATGGAAGAAAAAATAGCATCAATAAATTGGGAAAACACAGCGGAAGCAATACATGAAAAAGGCTTTGCCATCATCCCGAAATTCTTGTCGGCAGAAGAGTGCTTGGAACAGATCAATGCTTATAATGATCCAAATACCTACAGAAAAACCGTGGTCATGGAACGCTATCGTTTTGGTTTGGGCGAATACAAGTATTTCAATTATCCATTGCCTAAGCTCATTCAAAGCATAAGAGAACTCGTATATCCAAAACTTGCAGTGGTTGCGAACCTCTGGATGAAAGTGCTGAATATTCCAACTGTTTTTCCAGATACCCATCAACAGCTTTTGAAGCAATGCCAGGAGAATAATCAAACCAAAGCCACCGTATTGATTTTGAAATATGGCAGAGGCGGATACAATACCTTACACCAGGATTTATATGGTGAAGTCTATTTCCCCATTCAAATTGTTCTATTTCTAAACGAGCCAGAGGAGGACTTTACAGGGGGCGAATTCGTATTAACCGAACAAATCCCTAGAGCGCAATCAAAAGCCATCGTATTAAAGCCGAAGAAAGGCGATATGCTAATTTTTACAACCAATTTTAGGCCAGTTAAAGGAAGCAAAGGTTATTATCGCGTAAATATGAAACACGGAGTAAGTGAGGTTCATCAGGGAGAAAGACATACTTTAGGCATTATTTTTCACGATGCACTGACTTAGAGGGCAATAAAATATCTTGACGTTGATTTTGTGTTGCTGTATTCAGGAATTTATGTATTATTGCCCCCAAAAAGCTGTAAATTTATAGTATAGAAACGATCATGTTTGTTAGGCCTCTTGATAATGAAAAGGAACTATTGGCTGAAATAGCGAGGGGGGACAAACGGGCTTTTGAGATCCTGTTTAAAAATTACCACAAGTACGTCCTGGCCTTCAGTAAGAAAATCACCCGTTCGGAGGATATGGCAAAAGAGGTGGTTCAGGACGTTTTTCTGAAAATATGGTTAAGTAGAGATAAGTTACAAACACTGGAAACCTTTGGCGCGTATTTAAACACGGTGGTGCGGAATCATTGTTTCAATAGATTGCGCCAACTATCTCAGGAAGCTAAATCAAATGAAATCCTTAAACTTAACATAGTTGAAGTCTGCGATTCTACAGTAGATGAGCTAAATTACCGGGAGGCTGAAAGTGTTTTGAATCAGGCAATTGAAACCTTGTCACCTCAACAAAAGATGGTCTATTTGCTTTGCCATCAACAGGGGATGAAATATGAAGAAGCAGCGTTGAAAATGAATATTTCTCCCCAAACTGTTCATGCTTATATGAAAGATGCGCTTAAAAAAATCAGGGCTCATTTTAAAAGGCATGCCATTGGTTATACTGTTTTCCTTTTGAGCTTGTTTAAATAGCTAATCCCTCTCAATTAAAATTAGTTTGATGATTTTATATATATGTAAATCAGTGGTTTGCGTATTTATTTCTTTTTCAATACCCCCGCTTTATCCTGTTGTGGGTCAATGTTATCTAAAGGTTAAGCTATTTAGCCCCAGAATAATATCAAGCGTATGGAAAATCTACGGCTACAAGAATTATTGAAACGTTATCTTGATGATGTCATCACAGAGTTGGAGCAGGAAGAATTATGGGGTTATGTGAATGATCCTTTTTTTGATGCTGAAATCAAGAAATTAATTGGTCAGGCTTTTGACCAGCAAAGCCAAGGCATTGAGCTTGATGCCGAAGAACAACAACGCTTATTGGAGTCTATTTATGGCAATGATGAGGTCTTCATTCCTACACCTCGTAGATTATGGCGCTCTATATCCGTAGCTGCTACAATTATCATCGCCCTAAGTGCAACACTGATCTTTTACCTAAAAGATACCAGAAAAAATCCCATTGAACGCAATGCGTATAAGGATGATATTTTACCCGGCAAGCAGGGAGCGACTCTAACACTTGCCAACGGTAAACAGATTAAGTTGTCTGATGCAATTAACGGCATCATTGCTAAAGAAGATGGAATCAATGTAACCAAGACTGCTGAAGGAGAACTGATTTATGAGTTGAAGAAGCGCAATGTCGAATCTGAGATGATCAATACTTTGAGTACGGCAAAGGGAGAAACCTATATGTTGACTTTACCGGATAAAAGTAAAGTCTGGCTTAATTCAGCGAGCAGTCTGACTTATGTAGCGGGTTTAAACGAGAAAGGGCTACGCAGAGTAAAACTTAAAGGGGAAGCATACTTTGAAATTTCCAAAGATAAAACCCGTCCTTTTGTTGTGGAAACAGCTCAACAGCAGGTTGAAGTTTTAGGTACCCATTTCAATATCAGCAATTATGCTGATGGAGATGCGGCAAAAACCACCTTGCTCGAAGGATCTATTCGCCTAAGGACAGGTAAATCCGGTGGAAGAGTTTTAGTTCCAGGTCAACAGGCCATTTTGAAAAATGAAGTCATCCAGGTAGTTCCTGGAGATATTGCAACAGCCGTTGCCTGGAAGAATGGTTTTTTCCGCTTTAATGATGAAAGTATTGAAGAGGTGATGCAGCAAATTTCCCGCTGGTATAACGTAGATATTAGCTACCAGGGCAAACCCGTCGAAGAACGATTTACAGGAAAAGTTTCCCGAACGAAAAACCTCAGTCAACTGCTGTTGATTCTGGAAAAAACAAAAGGTGTTCACTTTAAAATCGAAGAAAGGAGAGTCTCTGTTATGCGATAATGGCCAAAAAAAAAGATCCTTCCAAATAAAAAAGTCACCCCGAATGCAATCGGGATGACTCGTAGTCTGGAACGATTAATATAATAAATCATATCATCAACCACGCTGTGCCTGCTCATCTGGAAAATGTTAAGCACAACGAAAAACCAAACTAAACAAATGTATCAATTTTACACCAGGAAAATTAGGGTGCGCCTGCGCATTTCTATAAAATTAGCAAGGATTATGAGACTAACCACCCTCATGCTGATCGCCGCCATTTTGCAGGTAAGTGCAAGCTCTTTTGCGCAACGCATTACGCTGTCTGAGAAAAATACACCATTATTTACGGTCTTTGAAAAGATCAGTGCGCAAAGTGGTTATGATTTCATGTTTAGTAGCTCAACCCTAAACACAGCAAAAAAAGTAAGCCTGAACATTAAAAATGTACCATTAAAAGATGCCTTAAAACAAATCTTTGAAGGCCAGCCCTTAGTATATGTGATAGAGGCTAAATCTGTTGTTGTCAGTAAGAAAGAAGCTGATCTGAAGGAAAATCTGATCGGTCGGCCTTCAAATATAGACATACATGGTAAAGTTCTGGATGAAAATGGCAAACCTTTGCCAGGGGCAACCGTGCTGGTTAAAGGTTCCAAAAACTATACTCAAACGAATAATTCCGGCGAGTTTCTCTTGAAAGATCTGGCAGATCAGGCGATTCTTGTCATCAGTTTTATTGGCTATAAATCAAAAGAAATTGAAGCTGCATCAGTAAGTCCAGCTAAGGCAATAGTGATGCAGAGTGATCCCTCAAAATTAAATGAGGTGACCGTGATTTCCACTGGTTATCAGAATATTCCTGTAGAACGTGCAACCGGGGCATTCTCCACTGTTACGGCGGCCAAATTGGAGAATAAATTGCGACCGGATCTTAAGGCCGCTCTGGAAGGTCAGGTGCCGGGAATGGTCGTTACCAAAGAAGGAAATGTTGAAATCAGAGGGGTGTCAACCTTTCAAGGAGAAAGAACGCCATTAATCATTGTGGACGGATTCCCACTTACCGGAACCAGCCTCAGTCCGGATGGCGTACAAGTACCTACGGGCCTGGAATCTTTAAATATCGACAATATAGAATCCGTTACCGTGTTAAAAGATGCCGTTGCCGCATCGATTTATGGCGCGCGTTCTTCGAATGGAGTCATTGTGATCACCACTAAATCCGCAAAAGGAGGGAAACTGGCGATCGACTACAGGGGCTCTACCGGGATTACATTAAAACCCGATCTGAAGTATTTAAACCGTTCTCGTACGGAGGATTATGTGGATGCCGAAGTTGATGTATATGCCTTGAATCCAAACACGGCATTGAATGCGTATAACAACAATGCTGCGCTGACCAGAGTTCAATATATCCTGGTGGCCAGAGACCTGGGACTAATGACGGCAGCATCAGCTAATGCAGAAATTGAATTGCTCAAAAAGAATGATGGCCTGCAACAGGTTCAGGATCATGTGTTGCAGCATAATTTTATGCAACAGCATAACCTTTCTTTTACCGGAGGAAACGAAAAAAGCCAGTCAAATGCAGCGCTTAAATATATAGACAGCCGATCTAATATCAAGAATGGGAAGGACAACAGGCTGATTTTCGATATGAAAAACGATTGGAAGCTCTCGAACCGCTTGTCCGTTAAATTATTGACCAATGCCAATTATGTAACTTCCAGCAGACCTGGTCGTACTTTAAGCGACTTTGTCAATTTTACTCCACCGCTGGCAACTGCCGCGAATACCAGACCATATGATTTAATCGTAGATCCAGCCACCGGATTGCCCCAGGACATTTTCCAGGTGAATCCAAAAAAGATCAGCGCTTACCAGGCCATAGATGGATTAAAACCGCTGAATTTCAATCCAATTGAAGACCTAGACCTGGAGTCAGTTCGACAAAAAAGCCTGCAGGTAAGGTTGGGGGGCAATGTAAACCTGAAACTTATAGATGGATTAAGCGCAGATCTTGGTGGGTCATGGACATTAGGTTACAACACGGCCAGCACTTTGTACAATAGTGAAGCCTTTAGGCTGAGACAATGGTTTGACGATAGTCGCTCTAAAACCAATCCTTCCAAATTCTATATTCCAAACGGCGACTATCTCAATGAAAGCAGGAATACCAACGAGGCTTATACCATCAGGGCTCAGTTGAATTTAGATCGTCAAATTGGCACCAAACATCAGCTGAGCGCTATACTTGGTGGGGAAATCAATAGGGATGTTTTTAATAACAATGCTTTTCCTACAAGACTGGGCTATAATCCACTGGCTGGAACCTTCGCCCAATTTAATTACGATGATTATATTTCCGGGGTATATACCACGGATATGCTTGGTGGAGCTACTGGTTCACGACCCACAGAGCCAGTGATGACCATAGGGAATATGGCTTTGAGAGACAATCGATTTGTTTCAGTGTATGCCAATAGCTCATACGAATTTGATAACCGTTTTGTGTTGAGTGGCAGTATCCGAATGGACCTGGCGAACTTCTTCGGAACAGATCCTAAGTTCAGGTATAAACCAATCTGGTCAGTGGGAGGAGTGTATAAACTCGGACAAGAGAAATTCATGAAAATCAGCTGGCTGGATAAGTTAAATGTAAGATCTACCTATGGGATTAATGGAAATATTTCCCTCAGACAAGGTCCTTTTCTGGTGACCAGCCCCGGTGTGTATTCTCAATCTACGGGAGCAAATAGTGCTTCCATTGTTACCCCACCAAATTCTACCCTTAGGTGGGAAAAAACAAGTACAGTCAATTTGGGATTGGATATTGGCCTGTTCAGGAGGCTGAGAATTACGGCTGATTATTACAGACGAATGAGTACGGATTTATTGGCCCCAGAAACTTATGATCCAACGCTTGGCGTCAGCTTAATCACAGGATTAACCCGCAATATCGGCAAGTTAAAAAATACCGGGCTTGAGCTTCTTGTGGAGGCAGATGTGATCAGAAATGAATCTTTTAGCTGGACCACCAGTGCCACATTGAGTTTTAATGTCAATAAGGTGCTTGAATATAATTTCAATTTTACCGGACCGGTACAATTGGCTGCTTCCGGCAGTGTTTACAAAGAAGGATATCCTATTGATGCGCAGTTTAGTTATCGCTTTGCAGGTTTAAATGCGAATGGAAATGGTACCTACTTTACTAAAGATGGGAATGTGGTATTAGGGAGCAATACAAAGATCGATGACCTTGTTTTTTCGGGAACCTTACGTCCGAAATATGTAACCGCAATTACAAACTCCTTCCGTTATCATGCTTTCGATCTTTCATTTATGCTGATCGCTAAATTTGGCAATGTATTGAGAAGAGATGCATTTGGAGGATCTAATTATCAGAACAGATATGTGGCAGAACGGTGGAGAGTTCCCGGTGACGAATTAACGACCATTTACCCAAAGCTTACTCAAGGACTTAGTGGTGATATGGCTTATTTCCCATTTGCAGATGTGCTGGTGGAGTCGGCAAATTACATGAAATTAAGAGACCTGACCTTAAGTTACGACCTCAATAAGAAAGCGGTCAGCCGTCTGGGAATGTCGGCTATCAAATTATACCTGCAGGGAAGAAACCTGCTACTGGTTACCGCAAACAGTGATAAACGTGATCCGGAGACCTCGGAGATGAATCAGACATTGGGACGAAATGCTTTTACAGAACAGGGATTTACCTCCCTTCCATTGAGGCCGGAATTCTATGCAGGCATATCTATCAAGTTTTAATTTAAAGAGAAAAGATGAAAACATATATCATATATCCGATCGTGATGATCTGCTTGCTGGCAGTATCATCCTGTAAAAAATATTTGGATGTAAAGCCGGTGGGCAAAATTATCCCAGCTACTGTGGGAGAGTTCGACGCTTTATTGGACAACGAAACCATAGCGCGATGGAACTTTATTGATAATAACCTGGGATCTTCCATAGGTTTTCTTACCGACGACCTGCAATTGTCTGATGGCTTAGGAAAGGTTCTATATGTAGGAAACAACCACCCGAATCTGGAACGTTTTTATGCCTACACTTTCAGGCAACCCTATAAAAAGAATTCCAGCACCGATCTGTTTTGGAGCTATGGTTATCGCAATGTATTCTATTTTAACAATGTAATTGATGGAATAGAAAGTCTGAAATCAAAATCCTCGGTGGAAGAAGCGAATGGTAAAGCTGTTATTGCTCAGGCTTTGGTGAACAGGGCATGGTGGTATTTTAATGCGGCGATGGTTTTTGGCCCTGTATACAAACCTGGTGGAAACAACAATGAAAAGGTAATCCCTTATCGCACGCAATCGGATATCAATGCACCTATGGAAGAGCTGAGTACACAGGAAGAAATGTTTGCCAAAGTAGGAAAGGATATCCGTACGGCAATCCCGAATATACCGGATCATGTAAACTGGCCCTCACGTCCAAATAAGGTGGTTGCTCAAACCTTGATGGCTTATTACCACCTCTTTACCCAGAAGTACGATAGCGTGGCCTATTATGCAAACCTGGCCTGGACTGCAGCTTCAGCAAAAGGAGTGGATGCTGTGATTTATGATTACAATAGCCTATCATTGGCTACACCTGCTAATCCGGTAGGTAGCTTGCTGAATTCCCCTGATGGGCTGATTAGAGCAGTAAATAGCAGAGAAATGTTGTATTATAGAACTCCTGATTTTGGTGCGGGCAGTGTTAACGGCACACCGAGTTACCCTTCCGACGAGTTGATTGCCTTGCACGACAAGAACAATGATTTGCGGTACAAATGGTTTTACCTATCCACCGCTGGCTATAAGACCACCTTTAATGGTACAACTTATGATGATGGGCAGCGGGTACAAAATTTCCGCAGTGCATCAAATGCCACCGCTACACAGAATGGCAAGACCATCATGACTGTTGGTTTTACCTATCCTGAGCTGTTGCTGATGAGGGCAGAGGCTTATGCGCGTACCAACCGCTTGGCTGAAGCCATAGCTGATGTGAATACGCTCCGCAAGTACCGATACAAACCAGGTACACCTAATTTAGTGATGGGTAGCCAGGATGAGGTGATCACCGCCGTACTCGATGAAAGAAGAAGGGAACTTGCTATTCTTGGTCTTAAACGATTTATGGACTTGAAAAGGTTTAGCCTCGATGTAGGTAAACCATGGAATAAAATGAAAATTAGCCATCAGTTTGATGGGCAACTATATCAGGGGATGATAGATTCTAAAGATTTTATTTTTCCAATACCAAATTCAGTGATTCAATATAACCCACAATGGGGTGTTCCTTTAGACAATAGGGTATGGTAAAGTTTTTTAATGGCATCAATGTATGCTGGTCAGTACTTTTCTGGTTGATGAGTACAGCCACCACAGCACAAATCCCGATGGAGAAAAATATCACCATCATCGGTCATGTAAAAGGAGATACGAAGTTGTATCCACGGATCTACTATTATAGTAAGCAGGTTAAACTGGATTCTGTAGAGATAGTTAGGGGGCAGTTTAAAATTACACTGCCTTACCAAGATAGGACTACCTGGTTTTTTTATACTCAATATGAGCGTAAAACTAGAAAATCCTATCGCCCATTTCCATTGCTAATTGATCAACCTGGGACAATTAAAATGGATTTTAATATAGAGCAGGGTTTTTATTCCTCTAAACTAAAGGGAAATAAAACTTCAGTGCTGTATGCTGATTTTTTTACCAAAAGAGAGGAGTTATATGCCCTTTCTAAGTCGAAAGGTCCTGGAATAAGAGACTCTGCACGAAAAGCCTGGGTAGCGCAATGGTGTGATGATTTTGTTGCAAAGAATGCTAACGAATTTGTAAGCGCTTATGTGCTGAGTACTACTGGAAAATCGGCGATGACGCTGGGTCAGCTGGAAAAGAGTTTTGTGGATTTGTCGCCCGTACTTCAGCAAACAAATGAGGGACTGAGTGTGGCGGCTTTTATCAGGGGCATGAGACAAACTGGGATTGGAAAGCCGGTCAAAAGTTTCGTGCTGAATGACCCTGAGGGGAAAGCCGTTGATTTTGCACAGTTCAAAGGGAAGTATGTATGGGTTGATTTCTGGGCGAGTTGGTGTGGTCCCTGTAAAAAATCCTTTCCCTATATGCGGGGGCTCTACGAGAAATACCGCGGACCTCAGTTCGAAATCCTGGGTATTTCTGCGGATGCAACCATAGATCCCTGGCTTAAGATATTGGAGCAGATTAAAAATCCATGGCCTCAGGTCTGGGATTCAGGTAACATTGCATCAGAATTTACAGTAACCGCTTACCCAACCTCATTTTTAATAGATCCAGAAGGTAGGATAATTCTAAAAGAAGTTGGATTCGAACCTAATGGCCCAATAGAAAGGAAATTAAAGGAGATTTTTGGAAAATAAATCACATTCAAAACACTGATCATACCCAGCAAAGGAGAAAATAGAATATGACATTTCGGTCATATTCTATTCCTTGCTTTAAATTAGTTTTGTCCGCTATATTTTAAAATACAATGAATTACAGAGGTATTTATATTTTTCTATTGCTCATTAGCTTTAAAACTGCTTATAGTCAGCACAGTCATTACCCTGACAAGCCCAATACCCACGGAATGTTATTGATGGGAACGGAGACTATCTATGCGGAACACCTTCCTATGTTTCGTACGCCTCATGATTATCAGGTCATTCTGGAGCTGGAGTTTTCAAAAGAAGCTGTAAAGAAATATCGTAAGGATCGTGCAGCATATCCAGCTGAATTGGTTTATACCATTGAGCCTGAAACCTTTGTTTTGCCAGAAATGGTTAACCACACCAAAGTGTTTAAAGCCAATGTATACAGAGGACATTTTGAAAGGGGAGGGACAAAGTTTATAGACACCGTAACCTTCAAAATCAAAAAGGTGATTTATTACAAGCAGTTTGATAAAAATCAACAGCGACCTGAAAACCTCCAGTACATTTTGTTCGGAAATAAAAAAGAGCAGTTTTTAAGTCATTTGATAAGTAAAAAGCCTGATTTTAATGAAGTATTGGCGGTTCAATTAGATGGTAAAGCGATTCCTCAAAATGAACCTTATCAACTGATCGTTATGGAAGAAAAAGAAAACCGTAAACCTTTTTCATGGATGAAGTCGGATGCAAGGATTTTAGCAACAGATCAGCCGCTGTTTTTTAGAAAGTACAAACAGTTGTATTTAGAATTCGGTGATTTGGACTAAAAGATAAAGGACGCTTTCGGTCAAATCATAATATTAATTACTCCTGATCAGTTTTAGCGTACGGTTGACTAAAGCTATTGCAAATTCCTGTTTTTGCAAACTGAGAAAAATCTGTATTTCTTCGAAAATGGAGGTCTCATTGTCTAAGAATTTTAAGATTTGCGTGGCGCTGTTTTTTTGGAACATCCTGGAGAAGATCTCCTCACCAGAAATACGTCCACTGATGAGTAAGTTTAAAAGTGTCGCATCATATAAGCTAAATCTTGCTGCTGAAAGTGGCCGAACCTGTGGATCGCCGTATTGTAGCAATTGCTCAACAATAGAAGCGGTGTGTTTCTGTATAAAACGGAAAGTATAACCTGTGGAGCCTTTGGTAAAGCCCCCTGCTGTGCCCAAATAAATCACACGACCTTGTTGTGCTTTGATGGGATGATCAGACATTGGAATCAGTCCATGTTCCTGCGCTATAATGGAATAATGTTCGCAATGTAATTGCTCGCGGATATACAGCTTTAGAGCAGTTGTATAAGCTTCCTTTGTTAATTCCTGCTCGGAGAATACGGTGTATTCAACTAATGCGCGATTAGCGCTCAAAGGCAATACGTATACAAATGAGCTGCCTGCTTGCTGGGGAGTATGAAAGTCCATTAATGTGGCACAATCCGGGTCAAATGTATGGTCTTCAGTCTCTATCACCCAACCTTCAAAATGCTGTAACAAATAATGATAGCGGTCGGGCCTTTTCTCCTGGATTTTAGGGATGCTACTGAAAGTATAATCACTGCTGAAGAGTTCCCCATCAATAACCACATAAGCCTGATCTTTTTCCGTATATATCTTTTCTACTTCAGCCTGGATGCAGCTGACCTGAGGATGATGCGCCAGTATTTGGTCTGTGTAAGCATAAAAATCCCCTGAACGAATCATTTTGTATTGGTAAGGTTGAATGTCAAGCTCCTTATCTACGGAGCTGCTGGAAAATGATAAGTGATTCCATCTCCGGAATACAGTAGGTTCAAAAATATCCGACTCCTTTTCCCAGAAGCACCAGGTTTTGTCGTTCTCTTTTTTCTGCGCACGGTCTACCAACAATACGCGTTTATTTGTTGCCTCGAGGTAAGGTAACATCCGTACCGCCAGACTTCGGCCAGAACACCCGCCTCCGGCAATGATATAATCAAAGTGCTTCATGTTTGTTCTTTTGAGATTGCTGCCAGTATTTTCGAGCGGCGAATAACATGCCAAAGGATTCGCCATCATGTCTGTCAAGATGCTTATGGTGCATTTTATGTGCCCTTTTGATTGTTTTTATATACCTGTTATTGCTCCTTGAAAACCATTTGAAGCGTTGGTGAATGATCACATCATGGATCATGAAATACGCAATTCCATAAAGTAAAATACCCAATCCCATGTAAAACATCCAGTTGAATCCCTCTTTTGCACCAAAGAAAAACAAAATAATGCTGGGGGTAGCGAATATTAGAAAAAAGGCATCATTCTTTTCAAAGAAATGAGGCTTTTTCTGGTGATGGTCTTTATGCAAAACCCAGAGTAATCCATGCATTACAAACTTATGCGTGAACCAGGCAACACCCTCCATGAAGATAAAAGTCCCCACAGTAATTAATAAATAAAGACCTATCATTATAACTCCAATCCTTTCTTTTCTTCAGCACTACAATACTTAGAAGTAGATAAATATTTCACTATGTTTTGCTTCAGTGTTTTATCCTTTGTGGTTTTTAAATTACTCAATAAGTATTTTTTATCCTTTTGTATTGCGTCGTTATAGTTTAGAAATGCAGGGAGGTTGGTTTGAACAGCAAACCTTAAAAACCTTATTTCCATATGCTCAGGTGCTTTTTTTACAGCATCCTCTATCAATCGTTTTCCATTGTTAAATCTCTTTACCTTATTTATGGGATTAAATGCATACTTAGCCTGCATCATTTCTGCAGCCCCTTTATAACTGATCAAAAGAGGGGCAGAGGACTCATTTACGCGGGATAGTAATTTCAAAAGCTGGTCTGCCGCATCTTTACTCTTCGCGGAAGCCTGAAACAGACTTTTCACTTTCTCTATTTCTGGCTCAGTTGCATAGATTTTAGTTGCAAAGAGCAACATTATAACAAAACTGGCTATTTTCATATCATATTTGTTTTATAGCGGATGATAGAATCGAACATCAACCCAAATTTATGGGCATTGGAAATCCGAATCCTTTGGGTCATCACTTTCTCAGCGGTACTAGATTTGATTTTATGAAACAATTGTTTGTAATATACATAAGCCAGGTGAACTCCATTCCTGGAAGATGCTGGCAATTGCCGGATTCCAATTAGGGCCAGTTTGAATTCTGCTTCTATTTCTTCTTCGATCAATTTTTTCTCAGTGTTAGAAAACGAAGATAGATCAACATTTGGGAAATAGCTACGGCTTAAAGTGTAATAATCTGCATTAACATCTCTGAGGAAATTTACTTTTTGAAATGCAGAACCCAGCATCATCGCCGAATTCTTTAGTTTTTCGTATTGTAATTTGTCCCCCTCAGTAAAAACCTGTAAGCACATTAATCCCACAACCTGTGCCGAGCCGAGAATGTACTGGTCGTATTTTTCAGGTGTATAAAGCTCCTGCTTCAAATCCATTTCCATGCTGTAAAGAAACAATTCTATAAGTTCCCGATCTATATGGTATTTATTAACCACCTGCTGAAAGGAGTTGAGTACCGGATTTAGGCTAATTCCATCTTCAATGGCTTCAAAACAATCTCTTTTAAATTTAGAAAGTAAAACAGCTTTGTCATAATCATGGAAGCTGTCTACAATTTCGTCGGCCAGCCTTACAAAGCCGTATATGGAATAGATAGGTTGACGAAGCTTTTCATCTAAAAAATAAATGCCTAATGAAAAACTGGTACTATAACGCTTGGTAATCATTTCACTACATGCTGCCGACAGCTGATCAAATATCTCTTTCATGGCTATTTATTTAAATGCTTTATCAGTTGTTGAGCTGCAAGGTTTCCTGAAATAATTGAAGGAGGAACTCCTGGTCCTGGAACAGTAAGCTGGCCAGCATAAAAAAGATTGTCAATCTTTTTGTTTTTTAATGATGGTTTAAGGTTTGCGGTTTGCATTAAGGTATTAGCTAATCCATAGGCATTTCCTTTATAAGAATTGTAATCAGCAACGAAGTCGCTCACACAATAGCTCTTCTTATAGTCCAGGTGTTGACGAATTGGAGTACCCGTAAATTCTTCCAGACGGTCCATAATTAAATCGAAATATTGCTCCCGGATGGATTCAGGATCTTTTACATCTGTTGCAAGGGGCATTAAAACAAACAGATTCTCATGTCCTTCAGGGGCTACTGATGGATCAGTAATACTTGGACAACAGACATAAAACAATGGTTTTGTAGGCCATTTCACCTGTTTGTAAATCTCCTGTGAATGCTGTTTTAAATCTTCATCAAAGAATAGGGTATGGTGGTTTAAACGAGCAACTTTAGTGTTTATACCTAAATAAAAGATAAGACAGGAGGGAGCAAGAACCCTGTTGTCCCAATATTGCGCTGAATAATTCCTTTGTCCGGGCTTTAGCAGTTTTTCTTCTACATGATGGTAGTCTGCAGCAGCAATCACCCCATCGTAATTCTGGGTTCCTTTTACAGAAGTTAATTTTATAATTTGATTTTCTTGTACATCCAGGCCAGTGACAGCGGCATTGGTGTGAAATTTCACGCCTTGTTTTTCGGCAATAGTTTTCATGGCTTGAATCACTTTTCCAAAGCCCCCTTTTGGATACCAGGTGCCTAATTTCAAGCCTGCATAATTCATCAGGCTGTATAATGCCGGGGTTTCTTCGGGCATAGCTCCAAGAAACAGAACCGGGAATTCCATCAATGCAACAAGCCTATGGTCTTTGAAATGTTTTTTAACGTGTTCACTGAAAGAAGTAAATACCTGTAATTTAAAGAGCCCTTTAATCAGGTCTACATCGGCAAATTCCAATAATGAAAGCCCGGGCTTATAGACCAATTTGCCCATGCCAATTTCGTATTTATAGGCTGCTTCAGTTAAAAAGGACTTTAATTTCTCCGCGCTTCCCGCTTCAATAGATTCGAATAACTGACATAATTCTTCAAAATTTGCTGGAATATCTAATACATCATTGCAGCCGAAAACAACACTGAATCCCGGGTCAAGTTGTTCCAGCTCATAAAAATCGGCTGCTTTATAGCCAAAATCATTGAAAAAATTTTCAAATACTTCAGGCATCCAATACCAACTTGGACCCATGTCAAAGAGGTAGCCGTTATCGGTTATAAGCTGGCGCGCCCTTCCACCGATATCTGAATTTTTTTCATACACATCTACCTGGTAACCTTGCTTTGAAAGGTAGGCTGCGGAACTGATCCCAGCAAAACCGGAGCCTATTACAGCTACTTTCTCTTGCATTTTTTTAGTTTTAATTGACATGCTGGCTTTTCGTTTTTGATTAGGTTAATTCTGAAAATGCTAAGTTTAGTAGAGTGGTTTTATCCTCTTGCCTTTAACTCATGAAAGTCCTCGAGCTTTGTCAGTAACCTGATCAATTGCATTTTTTCTTCATGTGTCAATGGCTCTGTAACGTTCTTTGTTGCTGCTCGGATGTTTTGCATACTATCATTTAAAAGCTGTGTTCCTTTCGAAGTAATGTGAATCATTCTGTTCCTTTTGTCACTGTCAATAGTAGTTTGCGTGACCAATTCAGTATTGATGAGTCGATTTATAATCTGAATTCCTGCTGATTTTTCATGAACGTTTAACTTGATCAAAGCGGTTTTAGTCATGCTCCCAAATGCGACCAGGCTGATTAAATAGATAAAATCATCAGGCGTAGAAAATGCAGTGTTTGCAATAGCAACTTTTGCCTGCAATTTTGCATACCTCGACAAATGCACCAATGAAGTGTTAATTACACTATCAGCAGAGCGTCCTTTTGATTTCCCTAGCCAGTCCGGTTCTACAAGTACAGGGCTTGCTGTTTTTTTTAAATGTTGATTCAGCCATTGACTAAAGGATTGTATATTCGGATTCTGCTGCTCTGAGTCCTTTTCATAGGTTTCAATTAGACCCACTACCTCCGTTATTAAATCGTAATACATAGTTATTAAAATAAGCGAATCACAAAACTACAATAATATAGTATTATATTGTACTATTAAATTTATTATTTTAGTGATTATTGATTTAATAAGTGTTTATTTGCACTAATATCACCAAGGTAAACTTCGGAGGGGCTTAATAACAAACCTGGAGATATACATGTCATTTTATTAAATAAAGGCAAAAATGACAGTTGGTTTGTTGTAGCTACCATAGCCTCCTTATGAAATATAAACAACATGAAAAAAACACTTACTATGGCCAATGGCATTGCTTTAATGGTCACAATTGCGGTCAACTATTTATCTAATTCTGGATTGTTGAATGGGAATACGATGAAGACCATATCCGATAAATATTTCAACTATTTTACCCCCGCAGGTTATGCCTTTTCAATTTGGGGACTGATTTACATAGGGTTACTGGGTTTTGTAATTTATTCGGGACGTCATCTCTTGAATAAGAAAGAGGAGGATCCAATCTTAGAGAAAATTGGTTGGTGGTTTGTGCTTTCCTGCGCGGCAAATTCACTCTGGGTAATGGCCTGGTTATATGATTATATAGGTTTATCGGTTCTCCTTATGACAGTGATCCTTATTTCCCTGGCTAAGATTATCAGCAATACGCGCATGGAGCTGGATGCGCATCCATTGAAGAGTTACCTTTTTATTTTCTGGCCTTTCGCACTGTATTTTGGATGGATTTCTGTTGCTTTGATTGCCAATATAGCCGCTTATTTAACCAAAATTAAATGGGATGGCTGGGGAATTTCAGAGCTTACCTGGACTATTGTTATGCTTGTGATAGCAGGTTTGATCAATATTATGATGATCAGGATGCGAAATTTGAGGGAGTATGGAGTGGTAGGTGTTTGGGCAATCCTGGCAATTTCTGTCTCAAATAATAGTAATCATGGTACTCAATCAATCGTATATACCAGTTACATTGTAGCAGCTATAGTATTCATTTTTATAACGATCAGCGCCTTGAAAAATCGTACCCGTTCTTTTGAAGAAATGTAGTATGCTATTTTTTAGGCAATAAAACAAAAGCCTCAATACAAATTGAGGCTTTTGTGATGCTAATAGATGTCTTACCTACAGCTTCATTAAGCTTTCACAGCCTAAGATTACGATAAAGGAGATCGAGGTCGGATTCGAACCGCGTATGAGACTTTGCTGATCCCTGCCTAACCACTCAGCCACTCGACCTAATAAAATATATAACTTAGGAAATTAACAATCTAGCTGATAAATGGTTTATTTACTTTTTTGCAAAAAACCAACTGGAGAAAAGATTTGGAAATTTCAATTCGCTTCATCACCATTTAATGGAAGCGTAAACCAAAAAACACTACCATCTCCAAGAGTGCTGTCGGCTCCAATTTCACCACCATGTTTTTTAATGATTTCTGCCGATATGTATAAACCAAGGCCTAATCCCGAATACTGGCTCCGACTTTTATCGCCTCTGTAATAACGGTTAAACAAATGGGGTAAATGATCTTTTTGTATTCCCGGGCCTTTGTCTATAACAGAAACCTTTGCTTTGTTACCTACTTTTTGGATATCAACAATGATCTCTTTAGATTCTGGGGCATAGTTGCGGGCATTATTTACAAAGTTTATGATCACCTGATCGATTCTGTCAGCATCTGCATATACTCTCAAACTCAGGTCTCCTGTAGTTTTAATTTTATAGGTGCCTTCAATTTTGATGTGATTGCAGCAATCGGCTATCAATTCAGAGATGCTGAACCATGTTTTTTTTATATAAAGCTCTCCTTGATTTAACTTGCTTGAATTTAGCAGATCATCGACCAGAATGGTGATTTTATCCAGGCTTTTAGAAGCCTTTTCAAGTAGTACCGGTAAGAAATCTGTTTGTGGCTCCTCCTGAAGTCGGCCAATGAGTTGCATAAAAGCAGACAAACTGGTAATTGGTGTTTTTAATTCATGACCAGCAATGCTCACAAAATCTTCCTTCTGTTGCTGAAGCTGTTTTAGTTCCTCAATATCGGTTGCCGTTATAATCCAAAGACCCACCATTCCATCTTCCAGAATAGGTTGCATTCGGTTTAAATGCCAACGGTAAGTCCCTTCAGCACTGCGGTATCTGTTTTCAAATTCTCCTCCTTCATGACCTGATCTGATCAAGTTGTATTTGCGAAGCGTTTCATGTATATCATCTGGATGAATCACTTTGAGCCATTTCATACCGTATGCTTTACTGGCACAGAGGCCTGTATAATCAAACCAACGCTGGTTAAAATAAGTCATTTTTCCATTGTTGGTATTAGTCATTGCCATTTGAGGAAGCGCATTGATTAAGGCCCGAAATCGCTTCTCACTTTTTTCTGCCCGTATCCTTGCCTTTACCTGTTCTGTAATTAGATTGGCTACCAACATTATTCTGTTAGTATTACCATTTGTGTCTTTCAAGGGCTGGTAAACAAAGTTTGAATAGACCTCTTCTGTTTTTTTATTTTGTTTCAGGAAAAATTTCACTTCGTTTCCATAATAAGGAGTACCACTGGTGTACACCTCATCCATGATCTCAAGGAAACCTTGAGCTTCTAACTCAGGTATGGCTAACTTAAGTGGCTTACCTATAATTGTAGCATGTTTACCCCAAACTTCAAGCATTTTCTCATTTGCCGTTTCGATGATCAGCTCTCGTCCTCTAAAGACCGCAATAGCCACTGGTGCATCAGCGAGTAGCAATCGAAATCTGGCCTCGCGTTCTGCAAGTTGTCTTAAAGTATCGTAAATCTGATGCTCAGATTTTATTTGACCATTAGATTCATAAAAGGTAACTAATAGCCCGCCAACTGTCCCTTCGACGCTGTAGAGTTGAATACAATTAAAAACCCAATGGCTATTGTCTGGTTGTCCATTGTGTTGTTTTGGGATCAATTGATCTTCCTTCCACATCATGCTATCCCCAGCCATAAACGTTTTGATGCGAGGCGCTATGATCGGCCAGATCTCCAGCCAACAATCTTTAGCTTTGGCTCCTAATGCATTCGGATGCTTGTTTAACTTTTCCAGGGTTGGTTTATAAGCATCATTGTAAAATTGAATGAACTCAGGGCCCCACCATAGAAACATCGGGAATTTTGACCTTAAAATAATGTCCAGTGCGGTTAGTAAATTTTGGGGCCAGTTAGCTGGACTCCCTAAACTCGAGTTTGACCAATCGGTGGAATAAATTAAATTCCCCATCTCTCCAGCATCTTTTAGGTGCGTCAGATAATTAAAAGATGATGTGCTATGGACTAACATGATGAAATCTTTTAGAACAAAATGTACATTGCTCTACCCGTTTGGGTTAGAGGTTCTTATACGGGTAATTTGCGCTAATTAATCTTTAATGTTAACATGCCGCAGCACAAAATGTTTTAGTTCTCTATTGGCTTTTTTAAATACATCCGGATAATTCAATAAGCCTGCTCACCTCTAACTCTACATCCTCTTCGCCCGCAGTTGGATCGGTCTCTTGTACTCTACTTCTTATTCGTTCTTTAAAGAGATCATTATCCAGATCAACCTCCTCGAAAAGTTCTTCAAGCGTCTCTTTAGTCATTGGCGGTCTTTCAGCCAAAGCAGGAGGTGTAATTATTGCATCTAATTTTATTATTGCTTTCTCCAGGTCATTTATTGTTGACCTATAAGAACTTCCATGCTCAACCATTTTTTCAGCGTTCGAAGTTGGATAAATCGCTGCAGGATCAATGATAACCACGCGGCCTGTATCTGATTCAATGATTAATTGTAAGTCCACAACCAGGTGTGTTTTTAGAAAACTTAATATGCTTTGTATTCCCTCTTTTACTTTGTCAGCTCTTGCTGATTTTTCATCGGCCTGCACTTGCTTAAAATAAACCGCTATTGCTGAATTCAGTGAGCCTGGTGCTTTCCAAACATCGACGAATTTCCCAGGAATAAATTCCATAATTATAAATGGCTCCTCTACATCTTCACTTATTACACCGCTAATATTTTCAGGAGGAGTAGTGTTTTTTTTATACACTTTTGGTACTTCTAACCTAGCAGCTCTTAACTCTTGTAAATGATTAGCTTCAGGTGTTAGACGGTCTACAGATGCTCCCTTATTGCCTCTAGCAGTCACATAACGATTACCTGATTCTCCGCTTACCATCACTATACGTTTCATATTTGCGGGGATACCTTTAAGATTTAGACCTTCCGTTGGTGATAAATTGTCATCCTCTATAGGAAGGGTATCTGAAAAATTATTTCGTTGTATGATTTGATTTGTTTTTAAGTTTTTTAACTGCCCACTAATTTGTTTTTTTTGTAAAATAGATTTTGGACGGTTGTCTACAAATTGAAATACTTTAATTGCCATCACATCAGCTTCCTTTTCCAAGCCTGTATCATCATTAATATTTATTTTGCCTTTCATCTGTAAAGTAGGTTTTACCCTTCCTTGTTTTTGCTGTACTACATGCCAGGCTTCATGGGCCAAATGTTTTTCTTTTCCAGGTCCTAGATGAATATCAGTTCCTTGTGCATAAGCATGTGCTTGCAATTGAGCTGGTTTATCAGAGTTTCGATGAACTTTTACATCATCCATATTGTAACCAGAAAGGTTTTCTAGACCTGATTTTAAATTGTCTGGAAGTCCGGTGTTATTTTTTTTTCCCCCCTCTAAGTTTTTATTTAGCTGAGCAGTTTCTGAGCTAAAGTTATCCGGCATTTCCGAATAGGTTTTCAATTGCAGCTTACGTGTGTTATTGGTAATAGCTTCTTGCAACTTTTGTTGTGAAACAGCTTCTATTCTATTGTTGACAAGTTGAAAAGTGGAATCATCAGCAACTTGCAGTCTTGGTAAACTATTGGCAACACCTTGGTTCTTAGTTTTCGTTGTCTTGTCAGCGTATCTATTCATTGTTTAATGTTGTTTTTATAGCCAAATGTTCTGCAACTTTAAGAGCTTGCAAACTCTTAAATCGATTATTCTCTGCTAATAAAAATACGAATTAAAACGATAATTTACTGAAAAATCCGCAATGGGGTGATTTCATCATGGGAAGCATTTTCGCCAAGGTATAAAACCAATAAAAAATTGGTTTAGTTGTACTTTGTGGTTAGTTTCTATTTTAGCATATTCGCTTAATTCAACCATCATCGCAGAAAGTGTTGATTGATGGATGGAAGAAATGGTTGTTATATGGAAGATGCTTAATGAATATGGAAGTAAGAAATTTAGAAAATATTGAGCTTGAAAAGTTGCTGGAAGTGATCAATTTATCATTTTCAGATTATATCGTACCGATGCAATTGAATTTAGAGAAATTGAAATCTAAAATTGCAGTAGAGGATGTTAAACTGAATTTATCAAGAGGAGTTTTTGAGGGAGATACAATGGTAGGTGTCATGCTCCATGGATTACGGGATACTGATCAAGGGCCGATGGTGTACAATGCGGCGACCGGAGTAATTCCAGACTACCGTGGGAGAGGTTTAGTGCGAGAAATGTATGACCATTTGCTGCCTGAGCTGAAAAAACTTGAATTGAAGAAAATGGTACTGGAAGTGATCACAGGAAACCATTCGGCAATAAAGGCTTATGAGAAAATGGGATATACTGTGGATAGAAAGCTGGATTGTTATAGTGGAAAAGTTCAGGTCAAAAAGAACAATTCGGCAGCTTCATTGAAAGAATTGGATAGTTTTAACTGGACTGAATTTACAGCTTTTTGGGATGTGCTTCCTTCCTGGCAAAATACGATCCAGTCATTGGAAAATTGCAAAAAAGACTGCCGTATTATAGGAGCTTATATAAATGAGGTGTTGGTAGGTTATGTAATATTTAATCCAACATCAAGAAAAGTAAGTCAATTTGCAGTTGCTGCAGATCACCGGGGGCAGGGGATTGGTACTCTGTTGTTTTCTTGTATCAATGAGCTTGTTGGACAACAAGAAGTCTATGTCTATAACGTAGACCATACGGCAGTTTCCACATTGGGTTTCTTAAAAGGATTGGGGCTTCAGGAGAAAACAGCGCAGTTTGAAATGAGCAGAATGGTATAGGATAAATAAATGTAAGTCTTTTAATGAATCGCAGCTGGATTTTCAGCGTGCTGTTTGATGATTAAATTGCGGTTCATTAAAAGTTTTTCCATATACTTCTTTAGAAAAAAATAGTCTGCAATTTTCCCTAAAATTCCAAATGGGGATACATAGGAAAAAATATCAATCATATTGGTTCCATTATCTATTGATTCGAACTTATGGATGTGCTTAAATGATTTGAATGCACCAGAGACCATCTCATCTGTAAATGAACCTGGCTTTTCAAAAGCAGTAATTTTAGAGGTTAATTCCTGAAAGAATCCAAAATGCTTTGCTCTCCATGTAACAGATTCTCCCAGTTCTATTAATCCGGACATCCTTCCGGCTATTGCAGTTTCCTGAGTTTGTTTTGTAGAAAGCTGATGTAAATCAATACTTCTGGAAAGATCAAATGTAACGCCAGGCGTTGCGCGAATGAAGGTGCTAAGATATATTGTTGGCATTTCGTAGTTAGGTTGTTAACCAGATTTTAATTTCTGGCCTAATTTAGTCGTTTTTTCCAATAATTAGTAAAAGCTCTTGTGCTGAACGGTGGTCATTGTCCGCATTCGCGAGCATTAAAAAAAAGCGTGCCTTAATAATAGATCTTTCAACTATTTCTCCATCTAAATAGATTCTGCCTAAGAAATAGTTTGCCTCATCGATATCATACTGGTAATTTCCAGCTGGAGCTAGGTCTTTAGAAATGTTATTGAATAGCTCAAATGATAGTGCTACATTTTTTTCTGTTCCAAGACCAAAATAATAGCAAAGCGCTAAAGACAATGAATTTGAATTATCAAGATCTTGGGAGATTTTATAAAGTTCAAATGCTTTTTTATAATCATGCAAATCCCTATAAACTGTAGCTAAATTATTTGCGGCGATGCCAGAACCATTAGCAATTCCTTTTTGATAAAGCTCGATTCCTAATTCTATATTCTGTTTACAATGAATCCCTTCAGTTAAAAAATCGGCAATTCGGGTAATCGCTTCAATATTGCCGTTTTCATAAGCTTTATAATACCATTTAAAAGCCATTGATTGATCTTCTTCAACAATTCGATGATCCATTAAGACTAGGCCAGAATCAAAATGGCAGGCGACATCATATTGAGCCATTTGATCACCAGCCTCAGCAAGCGCTAATAATCGAAGCCAGTCGTCATTACTCGTTAACTTTGTTGTCATTTTTTGTGTAGAATGTTTTTCAGTAATTGATTAGCTTCGTGAACTACTACGATAGTTCAGAAAGCCAAGGTAAATATTCTGATTTAAGAAACTTCCATAGAAAAATATAAGTTGCTCCGTATAAAACTATTTTTTTTATATTTATGATAATAAGCTTGTTAGCGTAAAAAAAAACAATCTCAATAATCAACTATAAATTATGTATTATACTTACACTCTCAATTTTTTCAACCACTCCGATTCAGCGGGGGGCTTTTGTATATTTAATAGAGGTACGGGGGACATGTCGCTGGCATGGCTTGTACGTTCTGCCAACCCATATACAATGATACCTATCTCATGGGAATCAGCTGTTTACTTTTTTTGGGCTAAAACTGGCAAATTAAAGCCAGGTATCACCTTTAATGCCGGAGAAGCTTTAGTTACCGGAACGAAGGAAAATAATAAGGTTACACTGACCAAGCAAGGAGGGAGCTACAAATTTATTAATCAAACTGCCTCTGATTTTAATAATTATTTGACGGTCGAAGCCGATGAGGCTATTGTTTTTAACGAAGTCAGTGTTGGGATTGGTATGTCTGGCTCATGTATGTACGCTAGTCAAATTCCACCTAAAGAGTCTATTAGTTTTTCTCTTCCAAGTAAATATATGGTAACGTTCGGTGACATTGAGCAAGGCGAGGTTATGAAAAATTCTGAAATGTTTGATCCGCTGATGATTGAGTTTCCGCAAGGTGTTTTTTCACTGAATGTCACGCTTAACAACGATAAAACCTGGACAATATCGCAGGTTCTCGATTAAGTAGCCCTTCTGCCTGTTTCATTTAACATTTTGTTAATACCCCCGTCATTTGCTTAATCTAATTTCGCTTCATATTTTATGGGCGAAAACAATACTGTCGGATTTAATGGGGATCATGTAAATGAATCGATGGGGAAAGCATTCGAGGACCTTTACCGCCGTATGTTTCCTACGCTTAAGAAGTACGCCATCTATCTGGTCAAAGATACTGAAGAAGCACAACTCATCTTAAATGATGTGTTTATCGCCATATGGAAAAACAAGATCTTGATCGTCAACGAAAAAGCTTACTTGTTCCGGGCAGTAAAAAACGGTGCCAATAATTATCATAAAACTTCCAGATTAAACTACCAGCTGATCGAGGAAGAGGAAGTCCAGGAAATCATAGATGCTAAAGCAGATCCTTATCAAACTTATGTAAATAAAGATAGAACACGGATGCTCTACGATTTGATTGATCAGATGCCTGAACGCAGGCGTCTGATTTTTTACATGTATAGAATTGAAGGTTTCAGTTATAAGGAAATTGCAGCCCTATTGGATATTTCTGTTCGGACAGTAGAAGATCACCTGGTTAAAGGTTTTCAGTTTTTGCAGGAAAAGGTCTTGAAAAATAAGGCGGAATTCAGATAAATCGCACTTAACTATTTCTTAATAGAACCTTAACGTTTTTCGGCCCGTAATCGCAACCTCGATCTTGTCTTCTAGTTATAAAAAGCATAACAATGGAAGAAGAGATCTGGAAATTAGTACTCGATTATTTAGCTGCCAAGGAGCAGGGGAAAGTGGAGGAGCTGGCAAGTTTAGAGGAGCGTTTACAGGACTGGCTGCGCAAAGATCCGCTACACCAGCAGGAACTCAATCAGGCCATATGGCTTTGGGAAAATACAGCGGTAATGCCGCAAACGGAAAGTTGGAAACCTGGTTTTGCAACGCTTCAAAGCTCGCTTCAAAACGAAAGACCTCAAAAGAAAAAGACATTTAGAATTTGGGCAGGAGCAGCTGCTGCTGTGTTGGCTACTATGGCCATCTTTATTCTGTTTAATAATAACAGAGAAAAGACTTCCTCCCTTCCTCAAACCATATGGATCACAAAAACGGCAGAGCCAGGAAAGATCCGCAATATTATTCTGCCCGACAGTACCGAGATCTGGCTAAATGCGGGAAGTACTATCAGCTTCCCCAGTAACATCAAACAGGCATCATATAGAACGGTTAAACTACAGGGAGAAGCCTTCTTTCAGGTCAAACGTGATCCAAACCATCCTTTCATTGTACACAGTTCAAACATTCAGACCCGGGTATTGGGAACTAGCTTCAACATTCGAGCATGGGGCAAATCCAGTCCTGAAGTTACTGTGCTGACCGGTAAGGTCGCGGTATCCAGGGATTCTGCAGGAACGCAGTCGAAAGCAATTCATCTAATCCCGAATCAAAAAGCAGGATATGATTTAAAATCAGGGCAGCTATATCGCGAAAACTTGGAAGATGCCCGCACAGCGATTGCCTGGAGGGAAGGGGAAATGACATTTGATCAAACACCAATGGAAGAGGTATTTGAAGCAATAGAACGCCGCTATGCACTGAAAGTGATCACAGATAGATCATTCAAAGATTGTAAGCTCACCGCCAAGTTTGGTAATGTCAATATCAATGAAGTGTTACAAACCATTCAAATGACCTTAGCCATCCATTACAGCATTAACAAACAGACAATTTATATAAAAGGAGGTAAATGTAATTAGACAGTATACAAAAAAATAGCCGAAGCATGTTGCAGCATGCTTACGGCTAAGAATTTCAATTTTATTTTAACCCATCAATGATTAAAACACTCAAAGTTATGAAAAAGTCCGCTGTGACTAATCAATTAATTTTTAAAGTAATGCGTTTTTTTAGCCTGGTCTCTATTTTTCTTTCTGTAATGCTCTTCGCCGGACAGGCTTCGCCTGTAAAAGCGCAGGACCTAAACAGTCGGATCAGCTTCAGCTTTAAACACGGTACCTTAACCGAATTACTTAAAAACATCGAAAAGCAAACCAGCTTATCTTTTGTTTACACCAATAAAGATGCGGTACTAAACCGTTACGTAGAAACCCTAAAGGCAGACAACGAGCTAGTCAGCAGTTTACTTAACCGCATATTGACCCCAATGCAACTGACTTATCAGGTTCAGCATAACCAGGTCATTATTAAAAAAGCAATCCGCGTTAAAGGTCGGGTAACCGACGAAAAAGGCCTGCCTATACCTGGCGTCAACATTATTGAAAAAGGGCTAGACAATACCGCTGTTACCAATTTTAATGGAGAGTATAGTCTAAATGTAAAGGATGCCTCAGCTGTACTTATCTTTAGAATGATGGGCTATCAGACTAAGGAGATGGCTATAAATGCGGCTTCGGTAATTAATGTCAATATGGTTCCAGATCAAAGGGCACTCTCAGAAGTAGTGGTTACCGCATTAGGTATTAAGCGTTCTGAAAAGGCATTGGGATATTCCATTGCAACAGTGAAAGGGACCGATGTAAGTACAGCTCCGGAAGTTAACGTGATCAATGCATTGGCCGGAAAAGTGGCTGGGGTAAATGTAGTCAGTGCAGGTTCAGATCCTGGTTCCTCTGCCTTTATCACGATTCGTGGTCAATCTTCTATTGCAACCGATAACCAACCTCTTTTTGTGGTAGATGGTGTTCCTGTGGCCCATTCACTACGTGCAACATCGGAGGTAGGGCGTTCTTCAGTGGATTATGGGAGCCCGATTGCGGATATCAGTCCAGATGATATTGAAACTATTACGGTTCTGAAAGGTGCCAGTGCTGCTGCTTTATATGGCAGCAGAGCAGGAAGTGGGGTGATTCTTATTACCACAAAAAGTGGCGCAACAAGTAAAAAAGGTTTAGGGGTAAGTTTCAACTCTACTGCCCAGTTCGATAAGGCATGGATGTTCCCTCATTTTCAAACTACCTTCGGTGCCGGAGAATATACGGATGACCAGGCAGTTTCTACCACTTCCGCCTGGGGCCCCAGATTAAATATCGGTACCAAGCACCTGCAGTGGAATAGTCCGCTTGATGCCAATGGAAAACCAGTCCCTACAGATTGGGTATCACACCCGAACAATGCCAAAGATTTTTACGAAACAGGTTCTACTTACACCAATAACATTGCCATAACAGGTAAGAATGATGCGGGAAACTACAGACTTTCCTATACCAATCTGGAGAACAAAGGCATTGTACCTAACACAGATTTGAGTAGAAATACTTTAAACCTGGCCGCAACTTATATACTACACCCTAAAGTGAAAATCAGTACCAACCTGGGCTATGTAAATAATAAAAGCGATAACCGTCCATCAGCCTACAGGGAGAGCGTAACCCAAATGCTTTATTCGATGCCTCCTAATATGAACATTAACGATTTGAGGAGTTATTGGAAACCAGGACGCAAAAACCTGGAGCAGTTCTCACCGGATGATTCGGATAACCCATTTTTTGTAGCATACGAACATACCAATGGTTACGATAGAAATCGCATCACAGGGAATTTACAGGCTGTAATTGACCTGACTGATGACCTAAGTTTTATGGCGCGTACTGGTCTCGATATGTACAATGAACAACATGAAACCAAACGTCCTTTTAGTTCCAAGCGTTTCAAATTTGGAGGTTATGGGGTAGACAACAGTTTCTTCAAAGAGCAGAATACAGATTTTCTATTGAGCTACAAGAAGACTTTAAATCAAGACTGGTCTTTTAGCTTATCAGTAGGAGGTAACCAGATGAACCAAACTTCCAGAAGTACTGCTCAACGTACCGAGAGTTTAAGTATTCCGGGAATTTATAACATTAACAATGCGCAGGCGGGAACTATCACCAACTCGCAATACAACTCCCGAAAGCGGATCAATAGCCTTTACGGTATGGGACACGCTTCCTATAAGGATATGGTGTTTCTGGATGTGACCGGAAGAAATGATTGGTCCAGTACGCTGCCTTCAGCAAATAATTCTTATTTCTATCCATCAGTTTCCCTAAGTACAGTCCTTACTGATGTGTTTAAAATCAAATCTGAGGTGTTATCCTTTGCTAAAATCAGGGCCAACTGGGCACAGGTTGGATCTGATACTGATCCTTACCAATTATTAAATACCGTTCCTTTTAACCAGGATTGGGGAGATGTGAAAAGAGCAACTATTGAGTTCAACCTAAAAAACAACTTCCTAAAACCAGAAATTGCTACTTCTTATGAGTTTGGTGCTGATTTACGCTTCCTCGACAGCCGTTTAGGATTGGATGTCACCTGGTATAAAACCAACAAAAGAAACCAGATCATCAATATCCCTACAACCATTGCTTCTGGTGCTTCAAACCGACTCATCAATGCCGGAAACATTCAGAATAGCGGATGGGAGATTGGCTTCTTTGCCGTTCCGGTTAAGGCAGCCTTCAAATGGGAAATGAATGTGAACTTTACGAAGAATGAAAACAAAGTGATTTCCCTAATGGAAGGCTTACCTGAATATTCTATGGGCAGTGCCGATGGAGATAATATCCGTTACCTCATTAAAGAGGGGACAAAAATCGGAGATTTCTATACCCCAAGTTATACCAAGGTGCCAAGCGGGCCAAACGCAGGCGCTGCTTTATTAGACAAAACCGGACATTACATCCGCAACAATGCTGAATACCTTAAAGTTGGTAATTATAATCCTGATTTTACAGTTGGCTTTAACAACACGTTCAGCTATAAGCGCTTTACGCTTAATGTGCTTCTGGATTGGCGTAAAGGTGGTAATTTCTACTCTTATGTGGTCAAAAGTTTGATCAATGCAGGTTTAACAGACAATACGCTTGTGGGTAGAGATGCGGAAACGGGTGGTTTGCCATGGGTAGATTCACAAGGCCGAAGTAGAAATGACGGAATGATTATTCCTGGATATATCGCCAGTGCTGACGGTTCATTTACTGAAAATAAGGTCATCATTGCGGCTTCTGATTTCTACAATAACACCTACAATAAATATTATGAACGCTTAACCTATTCGGCATCTTACCTGAAACTAAGGGAAGCTTCCCTGACCTATGTGTTTGATCAAAAGTTAATACGCAAACTCCCAATCAGCAACCTTTCGCTTTCCCTGATCGGAAGAAATCTATATACCTGGACGGCCAATGGATTAGGCTACGATCCGGAAAGCACAATGAGTGTTACGGAAGGCTTTAAACTGGGCGTTGGACACTGGACGCTACCGGGAACCCGCTCTTTTGGCTTTAAATTAAGTTGTAACTTTTAATGACGATCAGAAATGAAATTCAAATATAAAACCATTCTGGTGCTGTTCGCGACCCTATTGGCTGCCTGCACTAAAGATTTCGAGGAAATCAATACCAATCCAAATTCTCCGGAAACCACCAACACAGAGTTCCTGATGTCGGAAGTGATTTTGTCTACTGCTTATGCCTATCAGGAAAATGCAGTGGGCAGAAGACCGGCATCTGCAGCACGTTACCTGACCCTGGTTCGCAATACCGGTTACGACCTGTTTGATTGGGGACCTGTGGACTGGGATGATATTTATGCCCGACTGTCTGTCAACAAAACTTTCATGGAAACTGCACAAAAGCGTTCCGAAAATCAATATGTTGCGATCGGTAAAATTATAAAGGCTTTTAACTTCGGTTATTTAACGGATTTATATGGCGATGTTCCTTACTCACAGGCGCTAAAATCTAAAGAGAGCAATGTAATTTATCCGGAGTACGACCAGCAACAGGTGATCTACCCGGACTTGTTAAGAGAACTACGTGAAGCGAATGACCTGCTAAAAAGTGCAGTACCGGATATTAATGCCAAAGCTGATGTAATGTTCAAAGGAAAGGCTTTGCAATGGCGCAAGTTTGCCAACACTTTGCGCTTAAGGATGTTGTTGCGCATCTCCAAAAATTATACGCCTGCTTTTGCCGAAATGCAGGAAATCATCAATGATAAAAGCGCCTTTCCAATTTTTGAAAGCAGTGCTGATAATGCTGAAATCCCTTACCTGGGAAACCTGGCGGCCTACAGCTGGCCTGGAGGACCTTTAGCGATGATTGATTTTGATTACCAGAAAACAAAGGTGAGTAAGGAGCTAGTAGATCGGCTTATTCAAAGAAACGATCCAAGATTGGCAGTTTGGGTAGAACCTGTTAAAAGTACTGTAGGTTCTACAGTAGATCCCAATAGGTATGTTGGTGTACCCAATGCTATTGATGCGCCCTCTGCATACAATGGTGGGGAGGAGCATGTATCTCTTTTCTCCTCCAGTTTTTTTAGAAAGAATGGTGGTACATCAAACCCTTTGTTGAAAGCCAGTCTGGTAACCTATACCGAACTGTGCTTTATTTTGGCCGAAGCCATACAAAAAGGCAGATTAACTGTACCTGGTGAAACTGCAGAATCGATGTATTATAAAGCGATTAAGGAGTCGATGAGCAGTTATTCACTAACTGCGCCAACAAGTTATTACGACCAATCTATCGTCAAATATGATGGTTCGCAAGAGCAACTGATTACCCAGAAATGGATGGCCATGCTGTTCAAAGGGGCCGAAGGTTGGTTTGATCAGCGCCGTACCGGCTATCCTGCTTTCGTAACAGGGCCACTTGCTGCGGGTCGTGGAATACCGAAACGTTATGTTTTTCCAGATTCTGAAAGCGCTAAAAATAAACTGAATTATCAAAAAGCAGTGTCCGCCTTTGGGGCCGACAAAGAAAGCACCCTAATGTGGTCTCTGAAATAATTTAAAAAAGCTCAAACTCAATATGAATAACTTTAAAAGATCAATTTCGCTCTTGGCCATGCTGGTGACAGCTGGCCTTAGCAAAACAAATGCTCAGGATTTTAATCCGAAACTCTTTCCGGATCGTGTGATTTTAACCTGGACCGGAAATCCTGAAGTAAGTCAGACGGTGACCTGGCGTACAGATACTACGATTACTGCTGCTAAAGCACAAATTAAGGCGGAAGATTCCAGCCCAGCTATGGAAGAGTCAATTGTTACTTATGATGCTGGATCCCGTGTTTTGTCTGGGGGAAATAACTATGCCACCGCAAAATATCATCAAGTTATGTTTACCAACCTGAAACCAGGAACAGTATACGCTTACCGGGTAGGAGCGGGCGAGCATTGGAGCGAATGGTTTCAATTTACCACAGCCTCCAATACCAATAAACCCTTTTCTTTTATTTATCTGGGAGATGCCCAGAATGACATCCGTTCCAAATGGTCACGCGTGATCCGTAGGGCATTTGCCCATCAGCCGGACGCGAGATTCATCATTCATACCGGTGATTTGATTAACCGTTCAAACAACGATCAGGAATGGGGAGAGTGGCATTATGGTGCTGGATTCATCAATGGCATGATTCCTAGTCTACCTTCGCCAGGGAACCACGAATATGTGAGGGATAATAACAGAAAACTGGTTCTGGATCCGCATTGGGGGGTACAATACACCTTACCGGGTAATGGCCCTAAAGGCCTGGAAGAATCCGTGTATTATGTCGACTATCAGAATGTTCGCATCATCTCTTTAGATTCTCAGATGATTATTCTGGATGAAGCATCTGCTAAAATCCAATATGAATGGCTGGAAAAGGTGTTAAAAGAAAATAAACAATTATGGACGGTAATTACCTTTCACCATCCTATCTTTTCTACTGCCAAAAGCAGAGATAATAAGGAGTTCAGGGAGCGTTTTAAACCATTATTTGATCAGTATCATATTGACCTGGTTCTGCAAGGTCATGACCATACTTATAGCCGCGGACAAAATCTCCCAAGAGGATTGTCGGGCAGAGAGGCCAGCGGACCAGTATACCTGGTTTCTGTTGCCGGTCCTAAAATGTATAAAGTGGATGGAGCAAAATGGATGAATGTCTCTTTGGAAAACACACAACTTTTTCAAACGATTCATGTAGATGGTCAGAACTTAAAGTTTGAGGCTTACAAAACCTCTGGGGAGCTGTTTGATGCTTTTTCTCTAAAGAAAACAAGCAGAGACCGTGCTGCAGAATTTACAGATTTGAACCCTGCTTCAAAGTAATCTTTGAGCGGTTTAATTTTTATCACATTTGGGCAGCGGACAATTGTACCGCTGTCCAAATGTAAAAATAGCTTAATTAAAAGCCCATTTCCACTTTGTCAATTAATATTGGGATATAGCGGTCTCGACTTCTAGTGCTGATTCCTGCTGTTTTTCTTGAAGAAAGATTGATGATTCTTATCGCAGGATTATCCAACCACTTCTGTCTCGTTATTGAGGTAATACCCATTGCTTTTAGATCTTCCATGTTGGAAGGGAGAATAAAGGTCGCCGTATAAAATTTACCAGTTTCTTTGATAGGAGGGGTTAATAATACAACTCGATAATGGTCATCAAATCCTTTTGGTGTAACCAGTTTCCCTGGAATTAGTTCCCCTGTAGATTCTATTGGTATTTCTATTCCGATATTCACTTCATCGGTTCCGGTATTAAATGGTAACACATTGATCGCAATTTCCTGATTACCGACACTCTGCTCTAGGAAGCGAATGTCACCAGTACTTTTACTCGCCGCAAATGTGATTTTTAAAACTTTAAGACCTTTCAAACTCAAAGTATTAGTAGAGTATAGCTGTAGCCTGGAGGCAAGGGAATCTTTCGGTAAATAAGGATAAATCTTTCCCGATTTCGTGAAAACGGCATCTGCTGGATTGACCAACTGTTTGATCGTTCCGTCCTTCGTATCTCCATACCAGTTCGCAAATTCAGTATGCAATGCGTATTGCTCCATTGCTAAATTAGCAGTCCAGCTTGTGTTTTTCCAGGTTGTAAATTCATCCTTAATATATTTTAATGGAAGAATATCCAGGGTATTTCGGGGTGCTAGTTGAAGTTCTTTTCCATTTAAATGTACAATGCCCACAATACTTCTGATATCCTGAGGCAGCTCCTGACCATTAAATACGGCCTCTTCGATGATATACGAGGTAAGGCTTGCCTTTCCATCAGAGATTTTCGTATTGCCCGAATATTTCCCATTATCAGAAATAAGATTGCCGGCTGCGATACGTATTAAGCTACCTTCCCAATCTTTCTTATTTGCTTCGAGTTCTCTAACACTGGTTTCACGAGGAATAATTTTCCCGGTACCCAGTTTTTTTACTAGATCATTAGCTAAATCCTGCAAGACTACCGTTCCATTCAAGGTGGCTACCGTCTGCCCAAGAATTTTGATTTCCAGACTGTCATTTAGGGCAAATTTATGCTCCGCCTGCAACTTTAGCATGATCCCACTCTTCCCGCTGCCTTCCTGTAGAAACAAAGTTTTGTTGTTAACAATGTTTTTTGAGCTGGCATCCGAGATCACAACGCCTCTAATTACGCCCTCTTCTTTAATTTTTACAGGTTGTTCTGTACTTAAAGCCTTTAAGGTCGTAATAGAAATTTGCCTGGCGATAGGGGGTAGCTCTGGCTCCTGAATCTTCGTTTTATCTTTCTTACAAGAGACCATACTAAATAGGAAGATCAAAAAAATCGATGTGGTTATGGGATAAGCAGTGTGTATTTTTTTCATAACTAGTTTTTGGCGCTAAGTTTTTGAAAGATGTAAAACATAGCCCTTTGTTTTTATTGTAGGTTGATTTAAACAGGAAATTTATTTGGGTATTACTATCCTGATTATAATAAAAGTACAATTATTATATCTGAATTATATTATGAATGATAAATAATTAAGTAACGTTTTTGTTTTAACGAGGAATCGTTAAATAAAGCAGCCAATCGTTAAGCGATGCTGGGTAAAATCGTTTAATGTACTTGCGTCTGAACCAACATATGCCCAGCACCACCTCTGCGACCCCATTTATCGGAGATCAGCTCAGCCTTTGAAAGAGGTTCAGTTGGCAGGCCTCCTGCATCATCGGCTTTTGAGTTCATCACATTTTCACCTTCCCAGTCAACTACACCGCTAGGTACTGATTTTTCTGAGCGTATTGCCAAACGTTCTAAGACACTTAATTCGCTCATCAAGTGATCAAAAAATAGATTTTATTTATGAGCTTCATATTCCAATAGGCGTTGTTCGCTGTCAGGATGAGCAAGAAGTGCCTTGAAATGGATCAGTTCATCGTTTGCCACTCCTAACAATCCGCGAATGCTTTGAACATCCTTGTCAATGTTTGTATCCTTGTTATAAGTTAGGCCTTCGTAATTTAACTTTGTTGCAAGCGTACGCTTAAAGTATTGGAGGGATTCCGAGAGCTTGTTTATGAGTTCAATTCTTACTTCTTTATTGACCTCTGATTCTAAAGACTCGTTAAATATAGCTATCGCATGCAGGATATCCATTGTTCTTGTTTTAGCCTCGTTTACCCATTGTAGAAATTTAGCTCGGGCGGATGGAGATGCAACTGCCTTATGAGATGAAAATGGGCCCTTAGGGGATGGAGCCTTAGGGAATCCCTTTTTGGTTTCATTGTACTCGGCACGATGGGATAAATGCGTTTCATCAGGTACTTCCATCTTGATGTACACTAAATTCTTTCCTATGATAATTATTGGGTTAGTTTTTATATTTTTATTACTATAAATATATTAAATAACGAACGAATGGAAGAATCAATAAACGACATCAAGCAACTCGATATTACCTTACATACAGGTTCGGGCAGTTCGCAGGCCATTATTAATATTAATGAGTCTAAACGTTCTGGTAATCTATGGTTTATCGATCAGATTGTAGAGATAAAAAAGATAAAGAAATTTGAAAATAACTACGGTCTGCAGTTTGAGGCTAAAGTAAATCAGGACTGGAAGGATGCTACGCTGATCATGACTCGGGCTGAACCAGAAACCGTTATTGTTGCCACTATTGATAGCAATGCCCGCACCGCTACTATCTACCATGAAACTGCTGAATTTGCATTTTATTTTATCAGAGATCTGAAAATCCCAGTAATAAAATCTGAAAACAAATGATGAAACTCCTGTTTTTTTTAGTCTTGCTATCTGTAGCTAGCCCCAGTTTCTCGCAAGAGAATGAGCCTTTATATACTGGTAGGTGGAAAACCAACAATCCATCAAACTACACCGTTATTGGTTATCGCAACAACGAAATAAGAAAGTATCTATTGGCCTCTTCAGCACCTAAAGAGGAGCAAATGATTTATCAGATACTAGTAGATGGAATTCCACTCGCTGCGCCATTCTATGCCAAAAGCTGGGTAATTGTAGAAGGTAAGGACATTACAATCAGGCAAACAAAACCGGGGAAATCCTACTCTGGAACCTGGAAGGTGATACAGGAACCCGAGATTCTGAGCGAAAAGATGATTTGGTCATCGGATGTTAGCCAAACAAACGACGTACTGCTGATGTCCTTAAAAACTGAGCAGGATTTTGTAGTGGAATTTGGCTTTAAGGATGTGAATATGAACTTAGGATGCGAGAATGTAACCTTTACACTCTTTGTTGATGGTGTGGCACTGAAAGATGAAAATAATAAGGACTTACCCATAGTACTGGGAAGCAGTATTGTTGGTCGTGGGAAAATTATTGTGGTAAGATCAAAAGGAGTTTGCACCAATCCAACTGTCACCGTTTTCGGCAGTCTGAAGTTGAAAAAATTAATGCAATGAAAGGGATTTTAGCTGCATAAAAAGGTACATTTGAAGCACCACCACCTATATCCCATTTATGAACGTCGGTAAGGAACTGTTATTTTTTTTTAGTGCTCTCGGAGCTTTTAATGGGCTTATTCTAAGCTTGTACTTTTCTTTTTTCACCCGAAAAAAGTACCTGAGCAGTTATTTCCTGGGCGCGCTATTGTTTGTCCTGAGCGTGCGGATTGGTAAATCTGTTTTTGTATATTTTGATGGTAGTCTACCGAAGATTTACCTGCAGATCGGTCTTTCCGCCTGCTTTTTTATAGGTCCTTTCCTTTATTGTTTTCTGAAGTCCGCGGTTAAGGGATTGGAGATAATTCCTGAATCCTGGAAATGGATGCTGGCTTCCTTATTTCTGCTGGTGCTTGTGACAGGTATATGCTATCCTTATGAAAATTATTCATGGCTCTGGAACAAATACTTTAGCAAGATCATTTATTTGCAATGGTTTATTTATATCGTGATGTCGACCTTTGTGATCAAAGGAGTACTGAAAAAAATGTTCAGCAAAGGGCAGCAATTGACTCCTGCTGAAACTTGGCTGCTGATGATCTTTTTAGGGAATGTAGTGATTTTTATTACCTTTTTTCTAAGCTTAATCCGGGCACCATTTATGCCCTATATCAGTGGTGCAATTGGTTTTTCCCTGATCTTATACCTGATTATTTCTGTGCTTTTATATAGAAAGAAAACCGATGATCTGTTTCTACTCAGCCCAAATAAATACCTGGGTAAAAAAGTGAATGAAGAAGAAGTCGGAATTTTGCTAGGGAAGCTGGAAAGAGTCATGGCAGAACAGTCGATTTACAAAAATCCCGACTTAAAATTAAGTGACTTATCGAAAGGGATAAATGTAAGTAGCCATCAATTGTCGCAGTTTTTGAATGATAATCTGGGGAAGAACTTTACCACCTTTGTCAATGAATTCAGGATCAACGAAGCATGTAGGATCATCTCAACAGATCACCGGCTTACCTTGGAATCCATAGGTTATGAGGTGGGTTTTAACTCAAAATCTACTTTCTTCGCTGCGTTTAAAAAACTGAAGGGGACTACGCCCTTGAGTTATCAGCAGCAGACCTTGCAAAAATAATTGCATGTTTTTAAGCCAGTTTCTTCGTGTTATCTTATAAATCCGTACTCCTGATTCCTGTTTCCGGCACCTGCTGCAGTGATTTACTATTGATTTTTGTGAAAAAGAAAAACCAAATCCAATTCGCAAATGAAAATCCTGCTGATCACATTTCTCAGTGTCTCGACTTTATTCTTCCAGTCCCTAAAAGTAAAAGCCCAAAATATCCGTAGCATCTCTGCCAGGGTAACTGATTCAAATCATGAGCCCCTCATGGGGAATGCACAGCTTTACACCGTTGCAGATCCTACTTTTAAAAAGGGTATTAGCTTCCTGAACGGCAGCTTTGAGTTGTCAGATATCAACCAGAAAGAAGTGACCTTGAAATTAACCTCCTTGCTTTTTGCAGATACGCTGATCCAGGTAAAGTATAACGGAACAGTAGCTATTGATTTAGGAACTATTGTGATTAAACAACTTAACGTTCAGTTAAATGAAGTCGGAGTCAGTGCTCAGCTACCATTAACGCGACATTTGGCCAATGGTAACCTTGAGGTGAAGGTGGCAAATACCATACTTGCGAATAGCAGTTCCTTAATTGAAATCCTCAGCAGGGCTCCAAATGTCATCATCAACGACGGGCAGATTTCTGTGGCAGGTAAAGGCGAAGCTACAATTTACCTTAATGGCAGACTCATCACTGCCGAACGGATGTCTTCTATACCCACTTCACAAATAGAGAAGATTGAGATCATTTCCAATCCCTCTTCAAAATATGATGCAGAAGGAAAAGCAGTCATTAATATCATTACCAAAACTAATACAGGAGAAGGGCTGCTCGCCTCCGCGAGTCAGCAGGTTACAGCATCTGAATTTGCAGGGATTAACACCAATACCATGTTTGACTTCAATTACAATAAAGAAAAGCTTTCTGTAGTAGGTAATTACGGCCTGTTTCAAGGAAAGGATAGAGAGCGGCTGTATACCACCAGAACCCGGCTTTCGGAAGCAGATTATTTGCGATCTGAGTTAACCACCAACTGGAACCGCAAACTCCGTAACCTCTCCAATTATGGGCTCGGTGCTCAATATAGTATCAATAAAGACAAGAGCCTGTCCCTGAGCTATAGCGGGAATTTAGAAAAACAGGGGGGAAGCCAGGACAGTAAGAACAACATTACGACCAATGAGGGAACGCGCTTTTATACCAGCGAAATCAAGAAAAATGAACACCGGCTAAATCACTCTTTTACTTTTAATTATAACCAGTCTATAGATACACTGGGCTCGGTGTTTTTTGTCGGAAGTCAGTATTCAGATTTCCATGCAGATATCAATGATCTCATTGATGAGCAAAGCTTGATCGATGCAACAGATGCCTTCAGGACCTTAAAAAATGATGTTCAACATAAGATCATGATTTCCAGTACACAGGCAGATTATACCAAAGTGTTCAATGCCACAGAAAAACTGGAGCTAGGATTTAAATTCAGCTATGTGAATACCAATTCCGGTACCGGTTTCCAGATTGCGGATAATGGGGGAGATTTTCGACCCGATGATAAATTATCCAGTGATTTTGAATATAGAGAGAAAATACCAGCTGCCTATCTCAATTATAGCGGCCTGATTATGGGCAAGATTAACTTCGGATTAGGCCTTAGGGGAGAATGGACTAATTACACGTTAAATACGAGTGTGGCTGGAGGGCAGGTGATCCACGATAGCTATTTTAATCTTTTTCCAAACCTAATGCTCAGCAGGGTGATTTCTGAACGGCTTAAATTGAGTGCTTCCTACGTATCCAGAATCACCCGACCGAGGTATCAGGCTTTAAATCCATTTGTGATTTATCAGGATCCTTTTACTACTATAGAGGGAAATCCCAACCTTATTCCGGAGAAAGTCCATTCTTTCGAATTGGGCGCATATTATCGGAAAATTGACCTGAGGGTCGGTTATAATTACGTGAATGACCCACTTAGTGCCGCTGCTTTGAGGGGAAGTACACCAAATAGTTATGTCTTAAAAGGGCTTAATCTGGAAAAAAGTCATGCTTATTTCGCTGCACTTTCTGTCTCGACTGGTATCGGATTATGGACGGCCATAAATACCCTAAACCTGAGTTATACCAAAATGATAGATGATCAGTTTTCCTTTGTATCTCTGCCAACAAGGCCACGATGGTACTTATATTCTAGCAATACATTTAAGGTGAAAAATCTGTTTAAGGTACAGTTGCTGGCTTGGTATCTTGGAGATCACTCATCAGGATTATATCAAAACCGAAGCAGGTCTTCAGTGACTATAGGGATTGATAAGGAGTTTTTTAAAGATGCACTGAAGTTGAAGCTATTGGCAAACGATATCTTTAATAAAACAAATAACTCCGGAGATTATAGCGTTGGACAAACCGATATATTTTACGACAGGTCATTTAACAACAACTATTTCCGCCTGATGGCCACTTATAGTTTCGGTAAACTGAAAAATAGCACTTACAAAAATAAGGCAACAGGGCAGGCAGAAAATAGCAGGGCAAATTAATCTGGTTTTTGTCTTCTGGTTAATGCCATTATTATCTCTGTATGTGGGTTACTAATAAGCAGTTTTGGTATTAATATCGAAATGAGAAAATTATTGAACAACCTTTGGCAAATTACGCTGCAACATCCGATCTCTATATTTAGCTACCTTTTCCTAATTGCTTGTTGGTATGAGGTTATTTCAATGTTTTACTCTTTACGAATTTGGTCGGAAATTCGTAAAGAGGGCTATGACTGTATAAATGGGCAAGCATATGGATTTATACTTGCCTCATTGTTATTTATTGCCATTTTTTTACTGAATATTTTGCAAGTTGTTTTTAGGAAGGATAAAAAATTCTATATTGGAATGGTTTACCTTTTACTTGCGACAAGCATTGTTATTTTTGTAGTATTCAAATCGGCTTGCTGATTATATTGTATAATATTTAGTATTCATAAACAGCCAGCGGAAGAAGTAATGACCCTAAAAGTTGCTAAGTCTTCGAAATCACCTTCTATTTTATGATATTTTAATCGGAATTGTAAAGGTGATATTTGTTTAAATCGCTTAAATTGCCGGAAAAAGAAGGGTAGTGTTTCATAACCACAAGCGTAACTAATCTGTTTAACTTGCAAATCTGTTTCTATGAGTTGTTTGCAGGCCATATTTAACCTGAATTCGTTTAAAAAGATGAAAAATGTTTTTTTCATTACTTTGCTGAAAAACCTTGAGAAGTTCTCTTCCGTCATATGTAGATGCCCTGCTATGTCCTCCAATCTTATTTTAGTTCCATAATGTTGTCTCACATATTGATAAACAGAATTGATTCGGTCACTTTGCTGTGAAGCGGTCATTATCGAGAAATTGTGATCACAAAGGGTTTGAAATTGAACCTGCTCGGCCAGTAGGTTAAGGAGATTTAAAAAACACATTAACTTTTCAAAGGATTCCATTTTAAGCATCCTGATGAAGACGTCTTTAATTTCACCGGCAAAGAGTTTATCAAATCGGATTCCTTTCTCAGAAAGGTCCAACATCCTTTTGATGTGGGTAAATTCGGGTTGTCTCAACCAGTCTTTTCCCAATAGATCAATGTCCCATTGAATCACTATGGCTTGGGCTTTATTGATTTGTGGACCTACGTTTTTCCAGCAATGGGGTAGGTTTGGCCCCAATAGAATCAGGTCATTGTCCTCAAAATTCTCAATACTATTCCCCACATAGCGCAAACCGGAACTTTTTAGGATGAAGGTCAATTCAAACTGTGGATGAAAGTGCCAGGGCGCATCAAATTCGTCTTTTTCCTGGTAGAAAGCTTTTAAGGAACTTGATGGTAGAGGTAAAATAGATTCAAAAACTGGTTTCATGGGAAGTATCTTATTCTTTGCTCATTCTGACTTAATGGCTTGGTTTAAGCACAAGATAAGTGATTATTAAGTCAAAATAAGCTAATCCGAGCATCTTTTTATTCAATTACTTTGTGTGATCAATCAACGAACCAAACATGGAAGATTTTTCAGAATTTCATCATCAGATCACTGATACATTTAAAAAACCGGCGAGCAAAGCCCAATGGGAGGAATACCGGTTGACCGATGAGCAGATTCAGTTTTTTAATGAGCATGGGTATTTAAGTAACATTAAGCTTTTAGAGGAGGAGCAGATTGAGGTGCTAAGAAATGATTTACATGAAATCACCAATGCGAATCATCCTGGAAATCACCTCTTTCATGAGTTCCATTCCAATGAATCTTCAAATCCGGAAACTATTTTATTTCATGCATTGGGGGCCTGGCGTATTACAAAAGGCTTTCATGATACGCTTTGGAACCCTGCCTTTCTTATGGCTGCAAGTCAGTTGTTAGGGAATAAAGGGATTAGGTTCTGGCATGACCAACTATTTTGTAAACCGGCAAAGCATGGGGGAGTGGTTGCCTGGCATCAGGATTATTCTTATTGGACAAGGACCGTCCCAATGCAGCATTTAACCTGCTGGGTTGGATTAGATGACACGACGACTGAAAATGGCTGTTTACTATATGTTCCTAAAAGTCACAAATGGGGCTTGCTTAAAAAACCTGAACTGGCGGGTGATATGAACGGTATTGTAGATTACCTGACTGAAAAGCAAAAAGAAGAATTTGTTCCTGTCTCCATTGAAATGAAGAAAGGGTATGGCACATTTCATCATCCTTTATTATTACATGGATCCAATGAAAATAAATCTAATCATTCCAGACGGGCATTCGTATTAAATGTGTTTGCTGATGGGACACAATCTGCCTCAAATAAAGTATTGCTGAATGGTGTACCTGCAGTTCCTGAAGGTGATCAAATGGAGGGGCAGTTTTTCCCAATGCTATTTGATCCGGCAGCACAGTATAGTTAGAACTACAATTTTAAATATGAAAATACAATTCTATTATCCTCGCTGGGGTTCTGAAAATACTAACTGGGATGATTTTTGTCAAAAAGTAAAATTCGCAGGATACGATGGTGTGGAGACACCTGTTCCAGAAGATCCAAATGAACAAAGTAGCATGACCAATGCATTGGAAAAAAACAATTTGCTTTTGATTGGCCAATACTACCAATCGTTCGAAAAGGATTTTGAAGCACATAAAGCCAATTATATAAAGCATTTATACCTGCTGTCATCATTTAATCCGATGAAAATCAATGCTCAAACTGGAAAGGATTATTTTAGTTTTGAGGAGAACCTAGCGTTATTTGCTATCGCAGACGCTATTGCTCAGGAAACCGGCATTCCTATTTGTCACGAAACACATCGGGGGAAAGCTTTATTCGCCTCCCATATAGCGCATCAGTTTCTAAAAGAGTTACCAGATTTACGTATAACCGCAGATTTCTCCCATTGGTGCAACGTAGCTGAAAGTTTACTTGAAGATCAACAGGAAACACTTGCTGTAGCTTGTAAACAAGTTGGACATATTCATTCAAGAGTAGGGCACTCGCAAAGTGCGCAGGTAATTGACCCAGGCTTACCTGAATTTAAAACAGAACTGCAAGCTCACCTGAACTGGTGGGATGAAATTATCAAAGATTATCAAGATAAAAAAATAGATAAAATAACCATTACTACTGAATTTGGTCCTGCGCCATATATGGTTCATTTACCCTTTACTAAGATGCCAGTCGCCAATCAATGGGAGATCAATTTATATATGATGCACTTATTGAAAGAAAGATATCGCAAATAAACCAATAGAAGGCATCCCTCTAAATTTTTGATGTTTTTTCTAAACGAACAACCATCCTTAAAAACCGATTGAATTGGGGCTAGCGAGAATGGATATAGGATTGAAAATCTTATCTTTATTCGTGACGATAAATATCCAGAAATGATAAATTCTGTTAGAAACCCGCTTGCGTTGATTGCTGTTGTGGCATTTCTCTGTAGTTCTTGTTCATTAGGTAAAAAAGTGCAAGTAAGTGAGTATGCTGGGTTGATTAGTTGTCACCAGCAGAGGCCATTTAATGCCAGGGCAATTAAGCCCCGTCCTATTAACGAGCTAAGTATTGATACAGCACTTGTAAATCATTTTGGCTTTTCAAGTTTGAATGTTGCCAATGCTTTTGGTTTTTTGGACCTATTGCAACGGCTTGTAAAGGCTAAGGAAGATTTTAAACGATCACCTGTTACAGAAAACCGGTTGAGGAGAATAGAAACCACTATGAAGCTTTCCGAGCAGATTAATCTCGCTTCATTGGAAATTTCTTCCTTTGCTTCTGAACTCGATTGCGAGGAGGAACGAATTACGCAGGTGGCAGATTTTTTAAAGGCGAAGGAAAAGCAACGGGAAACCCGTCTAACCGTAGCAGCTATTGGAATAGGTGCAATCGGTGGTGTAGCTGCAGGCCTCTTGTCATCGAGCGATAAGGCCGGCCATAGTGGGGATTATGTTGGCATAGGTACGGGTATAGCCGAAGCTATTTTGGGGATTCTTATTTTAAAGAATAGTAAGGTAACAGAACTGCAGCACCCGCGTAACGTTTTAAAAGATATATGGTATGGGCAAGATTCTTCTATTTTCCCAGCTTCAGTATGGTATTTCATTACTTATAAAAATCCAGCTAAACCAAATGAACTTTCATTAAGAGAAAAAATTATAGAAAGCTGGAAAGGGTTTAATCAAGTGGCGGTTGATAATACAGAAGAGATGAATAAGTTTACATTGCAGTACTTTCAGGATAAAGGTGTTTATGGTACTGATGATCTCTATAATCGTGCTAAAATGTACGATCAGATTGAATCTTATGTTAAAATGATAAAGCAAGATTTAACGACCCTATCTCTTGAGTTAGAAGATCAGGATGATATTTAAACAATTTCATCTAAAATATGATTCAGTCCATTTTGTTTCAAGAGTTTATATGTTTTTAATTATGATTTTTAGAGTAGCAGAACTTTCGGATATTAAACAGATGCAGGTAGTACGACACCTGGTGAAAGAGAATACACTGAGCAATCCAGATCTTGTTCCTGATAAAGATGTAGCGCATTACATTTCTGAGAAAGGAAGGGGCTGGGTTTGTGAAGTTGAGGGACAGGTTGTAGGGTTCTCCATCGTAGATTTATTGGAAAACAGTGTATGGGCGCTATTTGTAGACCCAAAGTTTGCGGAAAAAGGAATTGGAAAAGAATTGCATCGACTTATGATTGATTGGTACTTTCAGCAAACTAAAGAGAAGGTAGTTTTAGGGACAGACCCAAATACACGTGCGGCGCAATTCTATGCATTTCAAGGCTGGATAATAGTAGGTCATTATGCCAATGGCGAGGCTAAATTTGAATTGAGTTACACCATCTGGTCTAATAGAAAAAATAGCGCTCCAAGATCCGAGTTCTATATTTAGATCCCCTTTTCTGATTGTTTGTATGAGGTTATTTCAATGTTTTGTCGTTCTATTTAGCTTTTATTTGTATTAGATTTTTGAATACAAATTCTATTACCGCATCCCTGTTTTCTAGAATGTCTTGGAGAGAGTTCGATACCTGATAATCAGGAATAGCTCCTCGTTTCCTAATTTATGTAGTGTACTAGATTCGCTGATGCCGTCGGAAGAAAAATGTTTCAAAGTTTCAGATAAAATTTCATTGCTTAAATGACCGTCTTTGCCATAATTTCAGAGCCTTCCAGAATTTGCAGGTTACTCAGGGTATTTACTATGAAAATGCGCTCATTTGTAACGTAAATCTGAAAGGGTACCCATTTTTGTTTAGCAATAATCTCGCCCAAATGATTAAACGCCTTCACACTTGTATGGTCATCATGAATACTAGCAATCATTTTAAGTACAACTTTGTAAAAGCAGTTGCTTCCATAGCTTTGGAAGTTTCCAGCATCAATCTATTTGCCATTTCCTCAAATTTCTCAGGGGATTGATTTGTATGAAGCTCAATGCCAGCTTTATAATATAAGAACTGATCTTTGGCACGAGCTTCCAGCGGAATGGCAACCTGCCCAGTTGCCTGGGCTATTAGCGTTGTATCATTTTTGCTAATGGTTATTTTGAGCGGTATTTGTTTGTTGCTGTAAATGCCCAGGTAGCTACCTAGCTTTGGTATGTTGAGGGTTTGTGCAGATGCGCTGAAGGTAAATAGGATAGAGAGAACCATTCGATTCAGGAATCCCGAACTAAGCTTTGGTAGCTGTATGAGGGATGGATTTATTTTCACTAAATATTTGAATTATCTTTATATCATGAAAATAGCTCTAGCTTCTCCTCCATTTCCGAAAAACATGAAAGAGGGTTTACTAAATGAACAAGGTATTATTACTTATGAATGTGAAAAAGAGCGCTCGGAATCGGATTTAGTGTTAATTCTGGAAATACAAAAAAGAGCCCGCATTTTAGTTGCGGGCTCGACAGAGTCTAGGCGTAATCTTAGAAACTAAGTTTTCCTGGTTTTTTTATTTGAATGCCTCATTGTGTACTTGAAGTATTGCACGTCCTGATGGATCATTCATGGTCTGAAAAGCAATATCCCAAGCTAAAGCCTCCGGTGTGCTACAGGCTATTGATTTAACTGAGGGTACTGTGGCAACAGCCGCACCAGATGGAAATAACTCTTCAAATATTCTTCTATAAAAGAATTCTTCTTTACTAAGTGGGGTATGAATAGGGAACCGAGTTGCAGCATTTTTAGAGCTATGGTCATTAATTTCCTGTTCGGTGTATTGTTTTAAAGTGCTAATCCATGAGTAGCCCACGCCATCAGAAAATTGCTCTTTTTGTCGCCATAATATTTCATCAGGCAAACTGCCTTCGAAAGCTTTCCTCAGGATCCATTTCTCCATATGATCTTTATCAATCAACTTGAGCTCAGGATTGATAGACATAGCTGTGTTGACAAAGTCAATGTCTAAAAATGGAACCCGTCCTTCTATACCCCAGGCAGCGAGTGATTTGTTGGCGCGAAGACAATCATAAAGATGTAGCTTTTTCAATTTACGAACAGTCTCTTCGTGAAAAGCCCTGGCTGAAGGAGCTTTATGAAAATAAAGATATCCTCCAAATAATTCATCTGATCCTTCCCCGGAAAGCACTGCTTTGATCCCCATCGACTTCATTACCCTTGCCAGTAAATACATCGGAGTAGAAGCTCGTACTGTGGTGACATCGTATGTCTCTAAGTAATAGATTACATCTCGAATAGCATCAATTCCTTCCTCCAATGTAAATTGAACTTCATGGTGAGTAGTACCGATATAATCAGCAACCTTTCTTGCTGCCAATAGATCAGGTGCTCCGGCTAATCCTATTGCATAGGAATGCAGCTGAGATTGCTTTTTTGTCAACAAGTTTCTCTCATTTATTTCTTGCTTGGCAATACTTGCTATGATGGATGAATCTAAACCACCGGATAACAATACTGCAAATGGAACATCCAGCACCATTTGCTGGCGAACTGCTTTTTCCAACGATTGACGAATTAAATTAATATCAGTGGTACCCTTTTCTTCAACCGATTCGAAATTCTCCCAACCAGGTTTATAATACTGAATAGGATCCATACCTTGTAGACTATGTATATAGTGACCGGGAGGGAACTGATTGATTAAGTCGCAAAATCCTTCTAAGGATTTTAATTCAGAGGCAAGGAAATATTGCCCTTTACTATCGTAACCATGATATAAGGGAATAATACCCAGATGATCCCGGGCTATGAAAAATGAATCGTTTCGCGAATCATAAATAGCGAAGGCATACATTCCGTTTAATTTATCCAAAAAATCAATCCCGTATTTAAGGTAAAGTGCAATTAAAATCTCCGAATCTGATTTACTTTGATAGGGGTAATCTCCAACTTCCTTCCTCAGCTGCTCATAATTGTAAATTTCACCATTTACTATCAGTATCACTGATTTATCAGCGCTGTATAATGGTTGACTTCCAGTTTCAAAATCGGTTATCCCTAGACGCTCATGTGCCAGGTGAGCACTAAATGAACCGTATATTCCAGAACTATCCGGTCCTCGGTGACGAAGACGTCTTGCCATCTCCAGGACTTTTGTTCGTATTATAGACTGGTTCTCAACTGGCAAAAAGGAACAAACAATACCACACATATATTTTAAAATTTTAATTGAATACTCTTTAATTTATTGTTTACAGATCTAATTAGGTTAGCGCAACTATATAGCAGGAAATAACTCCCTCATTTTTCTACTTAAATGAATTCCTTTAATATTTTTAGCTATTATTTTTCCAGATGGATCGATCAGGTAATTTTGAGGTATACTCTGAATATCGTAAAGATCTGCAGCGATTCGTTCTTCATCGAATGCCTGATAAAGGTCTTGGGTGCCGTCTGCTTTTATTGCTGCGATCCATTTATCCTTATCTTTAGTTTCATCTACAGACACAGCCATAACTACCAAGCCTACATCTTTATACTTTTTATAGGCATCCAAAACATTTGGCATTTCAGATCTGCAAGGACCACACCAGCTTGCCCAGAAATCAATCAGCACATACTTTCCTTTAAAATCAGGGATCTCGGAGAAATTCACCCATTTTCCATCCTTATCTTTTACTTTAAAATCCTTCGCCATTTGGCCAGGGGAGAGGTTCAGGGCCATCTCTAGTTTCTTTGAAAAAGCTTTTGCGGATGGCCATGCTTTAGTGCTGCCTGGAAGTACGTCGAATGCCGTTTTCATCAGTACCGCATCATGATTGAATTCCTGATACTCTTTTAGCAGGCGCATACAGATTGGAGAGCTTGGATTCGCGATCACATAGTCTATATATTTTTGGTAATACTGCTGCTTTACCAAGTCTTTACGATCTTCATAGTTGATTCTCACTGTGTCCAGCTTATCTAATGAACCCATATCCCAGAACTTTTCTAAATACACCATATATTCGTCAGATTTGGATTTTGTTGCTTTTTTGAAGTTGTTATATTGATCTTCTGCAACAGATCCTTTTACCAGGCTATACTGAATGGAATCGGCTATTTTTAGCTCGATTGCATTATTCTCCAGGAAAAAACTGATACCACGGTATCCTGGGTTATTTTTAAACTTAGCTTCCGGATCTTTGATATAAACTTTCACCTGCATAGGTTCTGCAATACTTCCCTTAAAGTTGAAACGGCCATTTTTGATCCTTACGCTATCAGGATCAGTTTTTTGTGGCTTACTCAAATAGACCCATTTATTGTTATTTTTACCTGGGCTTTTTCCCTCAATATTATACGTATTGGTTTGTGCATAGGCCGAAATTGGCAGTAATGCTGCGATTAGTAATTTTTTCATGGCTGTTTTTTTAAGGATTAAATTGTTTGTGTAGGAAGGTTTCCAGGTCTTTTCCTCGAAGGTCTTTGGCTATGATTTTTCCCTCCGGACTAATCAGGTAATTTTGAGGAATGCTGCGGATGTCATACAGCTTGGCAATGTCTCCGGTAGGATCAATGGTTTGTGAGAAAGCACCCGTTTTATCTTCTTCAATAGCTTTTAACCACTCTGTCCGCTTATTTTCCTTGTCCAGGGAAACTGCCATCACCTCAAATCCATTGTTTTTATATTTATTATAGGCATTCCTCACATGTGGCATTTCCGATCTACAGGGCCCACACCAGCTTGCCCAAAAATCAAGAAAGACATATTTACCCTTGAAATCTGATAATTTTACATCTTTTCCTTCTGAGCTTTTTACATTGAAATCTAATGCAGGTTTTCCAATGCTAAGGGTTAATGCGGTTTGAAGTCTTGCCTCAAATGCTTTACCAGATGCCGAATTTTTTAGATCACTGCTGAAAGCAATGAATATTGGGGATAATCCATCCATATTTCCTTTTCTGGAAACATATTTATTCAATAGAATTATACCAATCGGACTTTTTGGATTTGCTTTAAGGTAAGATAAATGTAAATCATTGATATGGTCATAAGCACGGTCAATTCGGTCTTTACTCGCTATTTTTTCAGCATCATTATCTGCTTTGTTCATATGAGTCGCCCAAAAATCTCTTAGATAGCCATCATATGTCTTTTCTGCCGGCGCAATCATTTTTTGAAACTCAATGGCTGCCATTGCTGCCGGGGAACCAGTAACAGAAAAATTGTTTAATGAATCAGCCGCTTTAAATATCATCTTGCTATTGTCAATGACAAATACTGCTTTTGGAGATTTACGGTCAAAGTAAATTTTAACGGCTGTAGGTTCAGTTACACTTCCCTTAAATTCAAATCGACCATCTTTAAAAGCTGCACTATCTGTTTTTTCTGACCTTTCTGTAGATCGGCTCATATAGATCCAAGCCTTTTTTGATGGAGTATTTGTACTCCCCTTGATGACATAGCCAGGGGAATTTTGCGCATAGATTTGCAGGGGCATCAATAATGCCAGTAATAAAAATCTCATATTTTTTGGATTAGGTGTTTATCTTGGATTTTGTGTTAAGCCAGACATTTGAATCGATCGAAGCGGGATTGGGAAGCTATATCTAGGGTCTCCAGGCTCCAGTTTCTCAATTTTTCCTTTGATCGTTCTACTGATTTGAACCTGATGTTCAGGTTCCATATTTAACCTTTTAAGGTCCATCCATCGCAGGTTACGCATCACTAATTCTTTCCTTCGTTCTTTTAAAACCAAAAGTAGGGCAGCAGCAGGATCTGAACTTTGCAATGGCGTAAAGCTTCCCGTAACCCATCTTTTTGCAAGTAACTCATTGAGCAGGTCCATTCCTTCTCCAACCTTATTGGTTCTGACCATAGATTCGGCTGCAATCAGGTAAACTTCATCTAAAGCCAGACCTGTAAATAGTCTGTACCCTGCATAATGACCTTTAAAAGAATAACCCCCAAAATCTTCGTTTTCATAATAGAACACGGTTTTGCGCAAGTCATTGTCAGCATAACTGGTATAAAGTTCGGCCTTAACCGTAGCAGTTTCATCTGTGTAGGTAGTGGTGAAGGACTCCATTGAAAAAATCACTTCTGGATTAAATCTAGCGATTGGTTCATCACTTGTAACATCTAAAGAGTTGTAATTAAGTAATTTACTGCTCCCGAATACCTGGATGCAGGCTTTTGCTTCTGTTGCCGCCAATTCATATTTGCGCATGGCAAGATAGGTTCTGGCAAGTAGGGCATGAACAGCAGCTTTGGAAGGTCTATAGGAGTGTACCGGCTTTTCAGGTAATAGCGGCAATGCTTCATTCAAGTCATTTATGATCTGGTCATAAGTCTGACGCAGCGTTCCTCTACTCACTTTTTCATTATAAGTGTCATCTTTCCTCAACGGGATACCGGGATCCTGATCGGCAGTACTTTCATTAAACGTTTTTGACCAGCCAGTAACCAGCCATAAGAAGGCGTTAGAACGAAAAAATAAAGCGCTTCCTCTTACATTATCGTATGCGGCGGCATTTGCCGGCGTTCGTTTAATGTCTTCAATACTTTTTAATACAGTATTGCATGGAGTGATAACAGAATAATGACCACCCCAACAGCCCTCTATTTCAGAGTCATAAATCCCCATCACTTCTGGTCCCCAGATGTAGACATTTCGAGTACCTTGTTCGAGGCTTTCATAGGATTCATCATCAATCTGATAATTGTCGCTACTCGCTTCTGGTAAATCCGTGCTGCGCCCATTAGAACCAGATGTATTCATTTTTCCACTATTGTCTAACAGTGCCTGTAAATCCCGAAGAGTTTCAGGAACAGCGAGTTTTATGTCTGGTTTCTCATCCAAAAACTTCTTGCATCCGCTAATCGTTAGGCAACAAATAAGTGCCAATGGCAAGATCATTAATATATTTTTTGAGCTTTTCATGATGCTTCTAATCTTAAATTTAAATCCTTCCTTAGTAATTTGCCCTTAATCCAAAAGAGACAGTTTTTGCCGCAGGCATAGACCGGTTCCCAAAGTCAGGATCGATATGCTGCTTATTTGCTCTCCATAAAATTCCCAGATTGGAAATGTTGCTGAAAATATCCAGGCTTTTAACCGGGAGGCGCTTGTAATCTTCCCTGCGTAGGGAATAAGATAGGTTAATGTATTGCAGACGGATATGATCAGCCTTGAGTACATTAATTTCCGCATCCTGATAAAAGAAAGACCTAGCGCTGCTATTTGGATATACCATAGATGGGATATCGGTGATTAGCTCATCTCCAGGGTTTTGCCACCTTTTATTGTATTCAGCTGTAGGGGCAGATCCGGAAAATATCGAGGCATAATTCATGGCATCTTTCCTGAAGTAATAATTGAATTTATAAGAGATGGAAAAAGATAGATTAATGTTCTTGTAAGATAAATTATGATTAAAGGATCCGAACATTGTTGGGGTTGCAGAACCATTATAAACCAACTCATCTACCTTTACATTTTCGTTCATCGTATTGTAAGCAATGGATTTCTCTCCGTTCAGGTATCCTTGTGGATTTCCTTTAGCATCAAGACCAGCCCAACGCTGACTATAAACTGCATACACCGGTTTTCCTACTATGGCAAATAAACCACCTCTATCTGCGATTAAACCATTCATGTTCATGTTATAATACTCAGTAACCTCAGTCGTATTAAAGCTCATGATTAAAGATGGCCGCCATTTGAATGGGGAATTGATGACAGTTGCATTCAATTGAATATCTACTCCTTTGCCCTTCATATTAGCCACATTGGAAGTAATATAACCGGAATAACCCATAAGTGGGTCAACAGGGGTAGGTCCTAAAAGGTCCTTTGCATTTTTATGATAATACTCTACAGATCCACTAAAGCGGTTGTTTTGTAAGCCAAAATCAAGACCAAGATTAAACATACCTACTTTTTCCCATCTGAGGGTAGGATTGCCATAATTATAGATTCCTGCACTGGTTAGTCCCGAATAACGCTGCAGGTAAGTATCGTAGGAGATGGTGGTTACTGCAGATTGACTTGGGTCAATGGTTCCGCTATAACCGTAAGTCATCCTCATTTTTAAATAGGGAAGATTCCGGTCTTTATAAAACGATTCCTGATCAATGTTCCAACTCGCACCTACAGACCATAATGGACTCCATTTACTTCTGGTTTCTACACCAAATAGGTTAGATGCGTCACGTCGGACACTTCCTGAAACCGTATAACGGTGATCGTAGGTGTAGGCTGCATTTGCATAGACAGAAACATATCTTCCAGTTAAACCTGTGGTATTGCTACTTCCAGGGATCACATTGGTAAAACCACTGATAAAATCAGGATAGTCATTTACCAGATCCATCAAGGCAGAAGCCCCGGTACTTTCATCATAACCATAAATCCTATTTGCAATTCCACTTGTTTTGATCTGACGGACTTCTGCTCCCGCAATTGCTGTCAATTCATGCTTGGTGGAGAATAATTGGTTGTAGTTAACCTGGCCTCTCAGGTTGTTGGTAATAATGCTGTTATCGCGAAAGTCCCGGATTCCGCCTAAAGGGACAATGCGTTTTACTACTCCAGTTACCGGATCAATTTGGGTATATTTATTGATCATGTTCCGTGTAAAGAAACTATTGACGTCATTATAGGTAGCTGCATCTTGCTTTTGATCCTGATACTGGTATTTTACATCTGCACTAAAATTAGGATTGAACCTATAATTTAATCCTAACCCTCCCACAAAAGTATTGGTCTTACTGGTTATTTTAACAGACTTGTAATTTTCCAGGGGATAGTATTTCCAATCCAGTAGTTTTCCTCCGCCAGCAGTATCGATATAAGGCCCCCTGTATCTGTCGAAGGGCATTGCGTTACCATCTGCATCTGCAAGAGATTGATACATAAATTCCGTGCTGGAACTGGAAAAACCATTTCTTCCATTTTTAGTATTGGTACTTCCGTAACTAACATCTGTTGAGATTTCCAACCCTTTTATCGGGCGATAAGTATTAGAGGAGCGGAAAGTGATCCGGTCGTATGCACTGCTCAATACATCCTTATTTTTATCATAACCACCAGAGAAAAGATAGGTGATATCTTTGCTTCCGCCAGAAACGCTAAGGGAGTACTGCTGATTCACACCCGTTTTATAGACCAACCTGTTATAGTCATCCCGAATATCATGCCCACGTAAAGCATCAATCTTGGCATTGGCTTCTGCCGCGCTGATCTTTTTGTCTCTTTGAAGAATCAGAATTTCTATAACAGGCGGCAATGGATCCCTGTTGGTCTTGCTGTTTTCCCTGGCAGTGTAAAAGCCGTTTTTAAACAGCTGCTGCTGAAGGTCGATGAATTCACCGGAGCTCATGTTTTTAACGGCAAAGAGGTCCGGTTTTTCCTGAAGGGTTACTGTACTGCTGAAATTGATCTGAGCTGGTCTGTTATATTGCCCCTTGCGAGTAGTGATGACCACAACGCCATTGGCTGCTCTGGAACCCCAGATAGAAGCTGCAGCAGCATCTTTCAGGATCGTTACACTTTCTACATCATTTGGATTTAGGTTTTTTATGTCTCCTTCATAAGGGAAATTATCGACCACGATTAATGGATCTTGTATACCATTGATGGAACTTAATCCCCGGATGGTCATTTTCGGGCGATTGATGCCTCCACTTTTGTCAAATTGAATAGAGGTAATTCCCTCCAATCTGCTCATAATGTCTGGTCCAACTCTTAGATCAAGTTCTTTTTTATTCACTACCTCAAAAGATCCTGTGGCCCTTTCTTTACTCAGGCTTTGATAACCGGTATTTGCAGTGATCTGAACATCATCCAGTTTTTCGCTGTAAGGGGCCATAACAAGGTTCATGAATTGTTCCGCCTCTACAGGTAACTCCAGAGTTTTGAAACCAATAAACGAAGCGATAAGCGTTGATTTTGGCGATACGAATTTTAAGGAAAAGTTGCCGAAAGCATCGGAAATGGTCGAGTTTTCAGTATCCTGGATTCTAATGTTTACACCCGGAAGAGGCATTCCATCTTCATTGGTCGTTTTACCCGTAACAGTTATCCATGCATTATCAGATGAAGTTAGTGGTTTTAAAGGCTTTTTTCGGATGTAAATATTTCCTTTCTCCACCCCATATTCTAAAGGTTGTCCTTTCAATAACTCTTTGAGGGCTTTCTCAATAGGCAAGTCTTTAAAGCTCACAGTGACAGGAAGTGTGTTGGTCAGGATTTTTTCATTGTAAATCACTGAAGCACCGGTCTGTCTGATGATGTCTTTCAGAACTTTGTTAAAGCTGGCATCCTTTACCGTAATACTTGCAGTTCTTTGCTGTGCATTTACAGTAGATGTGGTAAAGAATAGTAATATGCAGAAGCTGGTAGATACCCAGCTTTTAAAATTTTTGAAAATAGAAAGGTTGACGAGAGCTTTTCGTTTCTCGGATAGGTTAAAGTATAAATACATACATTTGTTTAAGTTTAGGTGATAATGGTCTGTCGATAGATTAATTTTTTGCCTAACCTGGTTTTGGCTAAGGCCAGAACTCTGTCAGGAATGTTAGTAGCATTCCTGACTTTATTCCTATCGGGGTAATTTGTTTAGTTTTCTGAATTACTTTTAATCATTAAATTGGGTTAGGTGAATAATTGGACTATTATAGAGAGCTGCTTATGGCAGAACAATGATTTTTCTACCTTCGATTTTAAAATGGCATATGCCATTTCCTTCTATGAGTTTCAGTACTTCATCCAGCGTTTGGTCCTTACTGATACCTCCGCCAAATTTCCCCGGATTGGTGGTTAAACGATAATCGATGGTTACATCATACCAACGGGACAGCTGACGCATGATTTCAGGCAGCTCAGAATCTTCAAATTCAAAACGACCATTTTTCCATGCCATTACCTTGTCAAGGTCCGCGTTTTCAATAATTATACTATTGGTTTTTTTCTTAACAATAGATTCCTCACCAGGTTTAATCTTTCTGGAGTTGCTGCCTTTACTAACGTTTATAGAACCTTGTAGCAATGTGGTAGAGATCGCTTGTTCTTCTGGATAGGCCATCACATTAAAATGTGTTCCTAATACTTTTACCTCATGATCACCTGTTGTAACTTTAAATGGTAGGTTCTTAATATGCTTAACTTCAAAATAAGCTTCGCCCGTTAATTCGACCCTCCGTTCTTTAAGGGCAGTAAAACTTGCTGGATATCGAAGTGAGGAAGATGAATTAAGCCATACCTTTGTTCCATCAGGTAATTGCACCTGATATTGTCCGCCTTTAGGAGTTTCAATTTTATTGAAGGCAGCAATTGACCTGGTGTTCACTGGTTCTGTATTGGTTATGGTGTAAATTAATTGTCCATCTGTGGTTTTGCTGATTCGAACCCCATTCTGATTGCTGATATTGTTGGAGGCCTCATTATTTAAAAGGATTCGCTCTCCGTTTGATAGGGTCAGGTAAGCTTTATTTCCTCCGGGAGAAATTGGAGTGTTTGATGACACCTGGATTGTATTTACCTCCTCGGAAGAAAAGTGATGATATGCCAATCCTACACAAATCAGTATAGAGGCAGCAGCTGTAAGTTTCCAAGGTTGGAAAAGTTGCCTGGCACCAGGTCCTTTCGCGTTGAATTGGGTTGATGCATGCAGTTCTGACCAAATCTTAGCTCGCATTTTGTCATAGTCAGCTTCAGGTATCTCTTCCCGTTCGGCACTTGCAGAAATTTTATTGTACCAGTCTTCTACTAGTTTTTTTTCTTCAGCATTACAGGTTCCCTGAAGATAGCTTTCGTATAATTCCTCTGGTGTAGGGTTATTGTTTGTCATCATGCTCTATTATTCGGGATTTATAGAGGTAACGATTTGTTTAGCCGAAGGTAGTAGTGGAAATGAAAATAAATTAAAACAGGCTAAAAAATAGCTGAAATTTACCTTTTAACAGATGAAGGGCATTGCTGATTTGTTTTTTGACAGTCTTATCTGAAATTTCAAGTTGCTTGGATATTTCTTTATAGCTTTTGTGTTGTTCCCTGCTAAGTTTGAATATTTCTTTCATCCGCGGGCTAAGAAACTCAATTTCTTGTTCTATTTGCCTGGCAAGTTCTTTTTCAATAATGTGCTCATCAGCTGGGGGGCTTTGCTGTTCCATCATAAGCCTTAATGCAACTAAATATTTTGTTTTTACCTTGCAATGCTTTAAGTGATCCAGCACTTTATTCCGCGTAGCGGTGTATAAAAAAGCGGCGATGGGCTGGGTCGGCAGGAGGGATTCAGCTTTTATCCAAAATATGGTAAACACCTCCTGAACTACATCCTTTGCCTCTTCCTCATCCTGTAGTATTTTTTGAGCATGACGGAAAAGAATCGCCCAATAACGCTCATAAATCAACTCATAGGCATGTTTATCCCCAGATTGGAAGCAAAGTAGAAGTTGTTCATCACTAAGCGTTGGCAGCTGATTCATTGGTCTTGTTGTAAAAGGTAGGTCTAATTTGGAGGTTCAATATTAATGATATTTTTAGGATAGTTAACCAAATTTTAGCAAACTAAAATTTGCAAAAATCCTTTTCTTCTTGGATTTCTTCAGATTTTTGAGGTTTAATTTCACTTGTTGTCTTCTCATTTTTTAAGCTGTTTTCCGTAGTTAAATTTTTTTTATCCTAAAAAATCACTATGAAAATAGATCAGTAAATCTACATGATTTGCAATCCAACGTCATTATATAGCCCTATTCTCCTAAGTTATCCATCAAAAAAGTTTTGTAAATATAATTACTATTCTTAAGTTTGCATAACTAGTTATGTAATTAATTATACTATGGAGCTTTTTGAGAAAACAGGAAAGATGGCATTGGGTAGTCGTTTGCGTTTATTTACTGCAAGAATTACCGACGATTCTGCCAAAATTTATGAATTGTATCAAATCAATTTTATCCCGAAATGGTTTCCTGTGTTTTTTGTTTTGGCAGAAGGCAAGGAAAAAACGATCACAGAGATTGCAATTGAAATTGGACATTCTCAGCCCTCGGTGAGTAAGATTGTAAAAGAAATGATTGCAAAAGGATTATTGAAGGAAAACCAGAAAACTGTAGACAAGAGAAAAAATGTGGTTATTCTTTCAAAAATGGGAAAATCAATAGCTGAACGCCTTAATCAGCAGTGTGGAGATGTTGATGCTGCAATTGAGACTATCATTGCTGAAGCCCGACACAACCTCTGGGAAGCTCTGGCCGAATGGGAATATCTACTGGATCAAAAGTCTTTATTCAAGAGAGTGCAAGAGGAACGCAAAAGGAGAGAAAGTAAAGATGTGCAGATCGTTGAATTCCAGGATCAATATCAGGAAGCTTTTAAAGCACTCAACGAGCAATGGATTTCCAATTATTTTGAAATAGAAGAGGCGGACAATAAGGCATTAGATAATCCAAAATCATATATTTTGGATAAAGGAGGGAAGATTTTTGTAGCACTCTATAATGCTAAACCGGTGGGTGTATGTGCATTGATAAAGATGGATGATCCGGATTACCAATATGAAATGGCGAAAATGGCTGTATCTCCTGATGTACAAGGTAAAAGTATAGGTTGGTTGCTTGGACGGGCAGTGCTTAATGCTGCTAATGAACTAGGCGCATCGAAAATATACCTTGAAAGCAATACTTTGCTGAAACCTGCAATTAATCTTTACCATAAACTTGGATTCAAAAAAGTGGTTGGGCGTTTTACGCCTTATACTCGTTGTAATATTCAAATGGAGCTGGTCTTAAACAATGAAAATCAATCTTAATGTGTAAAGGGTGAAATTGGTTAATATAATTTAATCTACTATGGAAGACAGAATTAAGCAGAGTTTCGGTAAACAAAATCTAATGCAAACCTTAGGTGCAGAACTTGTCTCCATTGAAAGAGGCATGGTAAAAATTGCCTGCTCATTTTCAGATACACTTACCCAACAGCATGGATATTTTCATGCTGGTGTAGCTACCAGTATTCTCGATAGTGCATGTGGTTATGCGGCCCTCAGCATGATGCCCGAGAAGGCAGAGGTATTAACCGTAGAGTTTAAGGTAAACTTTTTAAGACCAGCAGACACGTCGAAACTTATAGCAATTGGCAAAGTACTGAAGTCTGGTAAAACACTGGTAATTTGCGAAGGTGAAGTTTATGATGAAGCAGAAGAAAGATTAATAGCTAAAATGACTGCAACCATGATAACTATAAATTCATGATTAATGCGCTTGGCTATATCGCCATTTTATTAAACATCGTTTCAATGGCAATGAAAAATATACTGTATTTACGAATTTGTTCATTGGTCGCTAATTCATTGTATATTTTATATGGCATTTTCCTAAATGCCATGCCCATAATATTTGGCGGTAGTATTGCTGTTATGCTCCATGCCTACAGAATCAAACAATTCATCAAGAATAACGAAAAAGATAATGTCACAACATAAAGAAATTAAGAAAATCACAACACATACCCTACAGGCCATGAAAGCAGGTGGCGAAAAGATCGCCATGCTAACTGCTTATGATTATTCAATGGCTACGGTTTTAGACCATGCAGGTCTGGACATCATACTAGTTGGTGATTCAGCTGCCAATGTAATGGCAGGTTATGAAACGACATTACCCATCACATTGGAACATATGATTTACCATGCACAGAGTGTAGTAAGGGCTGTGAAACGGGCACTTGTATTGGTTGATCTTCCTTTTGGCAGTTACCAGGGCAATCCAAAGCTGGCACTTAATTCCGCTATCCGAATCATGAAAGAAAGTGGCGCACACGGTGTCAAACTAGAGGGGGGAGCAGAAATTCTGGATTCAGTAAAACTAATTCTAAGTGCCGGAATCCCTGTCATGGGTCATTTGGGATTAATGCCGCAGTCCATTAATAAATACGGGACTTATGCACTTCGTGCAAAAGATGAGGTAGAGGCTAAAAAATTGATCACCGATGCAGAGATTCTACAACAGGCTGGATGCTTTGCTTTGTTACTGGAAAAGATCCCTGCATTACTCGGTAAACAAGTTTCCGAAAATCTCCATATTCCAACAATTGGTATAGGTGCAGGTAAATACTGTGATGGCCAGGTTTTAGTTGTACATGATATGCTTGGTCTGAATAAGGGTTTTAAACCTCGTTTTCTTAGGCAATATGCAGATATGTATGATGTAGTGGGCAATGCTGCAAAAAGCTATATCAAAGATGTAAAGTCTGTAGATTTTCCTAATGATACTGAACAATATTAAAGGAAGCAGCCTGTTCGAAACTGAAGTAACAAAAAATCCAATTCTGAAGATTAGGAGAAGAACAGCAAGGTTTCGTTTGGAAAAATTTCAGGTAATTATTTAATTGTTGGCTCATCCATCAGTTCTTTATTTAATTGATGATCCCTGTAAGGAATTCATTGATATAATGATGATAGCATAACTATTTTTCCCATATAGGAAATCAGTGGTTTCAAAAGTCCAAAATTTGAGTATCCAAATACTTAAGAGATGAATAGAGAAACCACTGTATTGGGATTCTTTCCTGCTTTGGAAGCGGGTTATGGAATTTTTTAGTTTTGAACATAGCTAGTTAGGGGAAGATTATAAGGTCAGAAGCGTATAAAGAATTTCAAGAGCTTGGAAACTTTGCTGTTTGGCCTTTTCTTAAACAAACAGACTACAATGAACAATTGAAGAAACAGCCATTCTTGATTGGTTGATACTCGATTTGAATTAAAATGAACAAGGCAGCAACTCTAATGAATCACCGCCTTGACACAGTTTGTTTTACATACCCGGTCATTATCTATCCAAATAATTTCAACAAATCATCTTTCCCAAAAGACTTCAATATTCCTGCATCCGTTGGGATCAATTCACCTGCGAGTTTTCTTTTTTTATCCTGTATAGCTAAGATTTTTTCTTCCAGGGTGCCCTTACAGATCATCCGGTAAGCCATCACATGTTTATCCTGTCCAATCCGGTAACAGCGGTCGATAGCCTGATTTTCTACTGCAGGATTCCACCAGGGGTCTACCAGGTATACATAATCAGCAGCAGTTAAGTTAAGCCCTGTTCCGCCGGCTTTTAAACTGATCAGAAATACCCTGCAAGCCTCATCTTCCTGAAAAGTGGTTGCAGCTGCTTTTCTCTTATCCAACTTGGTTTTACCATCCAGATAGGCATAAGGTATGCCTTGCTTTTCCAACTCTGTTCTGATCAGGGTCAACATTCCGGTGAAATTAGAAAACACCAATAGCTTGTGGCCCGTAGTTTTCTCCATGATGTGTTCCATCAGTTCCGCGATTTTACAGGAAGTCTCCTCAAAGGCAGGGGCATCTTTCATTAACACTGGTGAATTGCAAATCTGCCTGAGTTTCATTAACCCATCCAACACATATAGCTTAGAATTTTCCAGTCCGATGGCGTCAATCTTATCAGTCAGATAAGCTTTAAACCGTTTCCGGTACTGATCATAAATTTTTCGCTGGGCGGGCTCCATTTCGCACCATAGGGTCATTTCCGTTTTAGGCGGCAGATCAGTGACTACCTGTTTTTTGGTACGTCTTAAAATAAAAGGCTTCGTCATTTTTAGTAAAGTTTCCGTCCGCCCGACATCCTGGTCATCGCCCTTTGGCGAAAGATTGTCCTTAAACATTTTCATGCTTCCAAAAAAACCGGGGTTTACAAAATTCATCAGTGCATAGAGATCGGAAGCGCTATTTTCTACAGGAGTTCCGGTAAGCGCAAGTCTGTTCTGCGCCTCAAAGAGCGTCACCATTTTAAACTTTTGTGAGAAGGGGTTTTTAATGGCTTGTGCTTCGTCCAGGATCAGGCAATGATATTTGATGCTGCATAAAAACTTTACATCAACAGCAGCAGTGCCATAGGACGTAATAATAAGATCATATTTCATTAATTCAGATACCTTCTTCTCACGATCCGCTCCATGAAAAATCAGCACATTTAATTCAGGACAGAATTTATCGGCTTCATCCTGCCAGTTATAAAGTAAGGACGTGGGAACTATTAGCAGATGTGGGGCTGATGATAAGCCGTTGTTTTTGAGGTGTTGGAGCAGGGTAAGTACCTGTAAAGTTTTCCCCAGCCCCATATCGTCGGCCAACAGGCCTCCCCATTTTAAGGAATGCAGGTGACACATCCAGCTATAGCCCATTAACTGGTATGGCCGCAGGACGGCATTCACGTTGTCAGGAACTGGTACCAATGGTATTTTTTCCTGCTCACTGAACAGCTTTTCCCTTTCAGCTACCATATTTGCCAGATTAGGTCTTTCCGTTTTATTGTATAACTGATCAATTAGCGTGTAGTGTTGTCCGGCAAGTTTTACACCTTTTCTGGTCAGTGTACCACTTCGGAAAACCGAAGTCAACTGATTAAAAAAGGAATCGGGTAAATGCGCCATTTTTCCATTGGGCAGATACAAGGTAGTGGTACGACTTTTAAGGGCTTTCTGGATTTCTTCAGGGCTAAGCTTGATCTTGCCAAAAGTTACCGAAACCTCAACGTCAAACCAGCCTTTTTCTTCCTTTAAGTTTACAGATATGTCAGGCAATTCGATTTGGAAATCAATACCAGTAAGACTTTCCATGCCTGTAAAACTAACATTCGGGTCATTGAGGTAATGGATTGTTTTGGGAAACCAGAATTCATTTCTAATGGTGTCTTTTGACAGGTAAAAGTACGGTAATGCATCCTGCTTTTTAAATGCAGGGTGCATTGCCATGAAAAATGTTTTAAACGCCATTTCATTTGCCTTGTCTCGCTGCAGCACCTGAACTAAGCCATTTTTAAATTGGAGCATTTCAGTACCACCGGATTGAACCGCTACCTCAAAACCTTCACTATAAACAATGGTAGGCATAAAGGCAACATACTCACCTTTATCTTCAACCCTGATTTGAGTTGATTTAGGGATTAATATCATTGACTCTGTTTCTTTTGCCAGTTGGAAAGTTATTGGATAATTAAGTGCAAGTTTTGATAAAATGTCTTTGTTAAAGTTTTTAAAGTCCTTCTGAAGGATGGTAAAGATTCCCCCTGCCTTAACCAATTCGCCTATTGCCTTCCCTTCTTCCAGGCTAAAGAACTGGTAAAATATCCCCGGGGCATGTTTCAGGGAAAAGAAAAATGGCTCTTTTGGAGGTAATACCTCATCGACTTCAGCATCTTGCCCGTTTACACAGGCATTATAGCGTAGTTGGTAATGCCCCTCATGTTCGGATAGCTTAAAACTAAATGAAACCAGATCATTTGCTAAAGATATCGGTCTCATGGTGTTTTTTGCAAGATTTCCCTTAAAAGGCAGCTTTTGGTGAAAACGATGGTAAAAAAGATGTTTTTGGCCCTTTAGCGTAGGAATTATCCTTTTCCATTCATTGAAAGCAATCTGCTGCATCTCTGTTTTTTCTTCATTGCTGACATACCTGCTTTGCTTATGTGCTTTTTCGAAATTTAGGAGCCGACTGAAATCAACACTATGGGAATGCAGTAGTTTCTCTGCTGAATTTAGTCGTTCCGGTGCTAATGCAGGATCATAAAAGTTACCAAAGGATTTTACATCTTTTTTTTCGGTATTTATTATTGCCCTGCAAGGAATTAGAAAAGGAACTGAAAAATCATAATGCGCTGCTATGGCATAGGCAACTATGGTTGATTCTTCTTCTTCAATTTTTGTTGGAGAGAGGCAAAATGAATGATATGATGCAAAAATTTCCGCATTTATGTCATCCTCAAAGTTGTAAATGTGGCCATACTCTGGCTTAGGAACAGCCTTAACATCATGTTCATAGTGAGGTTTCAGCGTTAGGTACTTATCAAAGAAAATTGGATCTGAAAAAGGGTGTTTTTTAAAGTACTCGAAGAATTCGTGATCCTTTCTCTCTATCATGCGGGTAAATAGTCTGGTTACGTGGGGGCAAAGCCGGATTACTTCGCTGCCGCAATTGCAGGATACCAGAAGATAGTCTTTGATCATGTTAATTTCCTGGTCATAGTGCTCAGGCCAACCTGAACGTATGGTAACTGTCCGGCCTTTAAAGTTTATAGTTTTATAGTTGAAATATGAATTGTTTTCAATTATTGATTCCTCTACTGCAAACAAATCGGCAGGATCAGGCAGTTTTGTATCCTTATTCAATTTTAGTTTATAAGGAGTAGAGGCTTTCCTTAATGGAGTATCTTGTGTGTCCTTATTGCTCATTTTTGGCAGTATTTAGTAAGCGTTCGTATCTGTCCATCCAGTTCAGAAAGGTTTCTTCGGCTGTGTCATGCATAGTTTTAACCTTTTCAAAAAGAATATTTAAGTCTTGAGTATCGATGTTGTATTTTTCGGAATACCTGTAACCCAGGTAAGCACCTTCAAATACTGTTAGCAGGCGTTCATCTTCGGCACTGCCATTGTTCATTTGAAGTGCTAATTTAGGGCTGAGGCGCAGGCTGAACCGGAGCAGTATTCCTATGCTATGCGTCGACTTATCCTGGGTGGTTAGTGACTTGATTAAAGCATTTATGCATAACTCTGCTGCCTGGTGCAGCATGAAGGCCGATAATATCACGTTGTTATTCCGGTAAGCCTCAGCAGCAGTATAAAAAGTTCTGGCTTTTGTAAATCCGGCATAAAAATCATGATTGGTTTTTTTTATTTTTTCTTGTCTTCTGTCCGTTCTTAATTTTGGGAGGGGCTTACTGGTATCGTGATAAACCAGGCTTTCGGTATTACAGGCCATGCTGAAATAGATATGGCCCTCAGTCACCATTTTATGGAAAAATGTACTTTTAAATAAGGTGCAGCTTAAATGAAGGTGCTTTAAAAAGACAAAATTAATCACCCTTTTAATTTCCTCGAATTTTTGCGGGTATTCTTCAGGGATAACCAGTATCAGATCGGCATGGTCTCTGCCATCGTTGTCGGTTTGGTGGTTTAGGCAATAGATCATTTCCGGCTCAATCACATCTGCTATGAAGTTAATTACTGCCGAAAGGCTCTTTTTTTCTTCTTCCTCAGTCTTGAAATCCCCGGCATGATGTAATAGTATATAAGGCAGTGATTTTGTTTCACAGATCAAACGCATGGCCTCTATCATCTTAGCTATATATTCACTGATCAGTACTGATTCATGTAATTTTGAATTATAGCTTTTATCTAAGCTGGTTTTCCCGTGGCTACAGTTCAAAAGCGCATCTAAAATCCCTCTCCAGGCTTCCAAATCCCTATAGTTGAAGAACTCTTCAAAAAACAAACGAATATTATTTACCTCTATATCTGATAGTGTGGGGAAATTTAAAGCGGAAAAAGGGCGGTCACAAAATCTGTAAAGCGGGTGATTAATTCTTAGTTTAAAATCTTCCTGACTATCCTGTAGCACATGAGCCAGCTCTAATAGCTTGAGAAACTGTTGATGGTTGTGATGATGGTTTTTCTGGTTGCCGTAGTATCGATCGGAACAGGCTGTTTTTACCAGGTCAATCATTCCAAAACGGAAAGACTCCATGTTGTTTTCATCACAGTAGAAAAAGGAGGCAATTTGGTAATGCGGATTGTTAATTGTTGGTTGTAGTTTCATGTTAGGCTTTAATTAGTTCAAGCCAAAGAACCAAAACCCAACATGTCTATATTAATCTTTAAGCTCATTTTTTAGACGCTTTGACGCATTTTTTAGATGCTGATATAGTCAGGGGAAATCAATCATTATAGTTATATTCGTTTAGTAACTCATTTACACCACCTGGCCGGCTTTCAAAAGCTTGCAGCAGCACCATTTCCAGCAGCTGAATTAAATACACCTCTTTTTAATAAAAAAATATCCTGGTATTGTTCCTTAAGAGCCCGGGTATTCGTTGGTGTGGATAAAACCTATTGGCTGATTTATTTTTAATACACAACTGAAGAATTAATTTTTTGATTTATATAGATTATATGAGTAGTAGAACTGATCGGTCAAATAAAGCCCATGAAGGCAGAAATATTAAGCGATTCCGTGAAATGATGGGGATTAAACAGGAGGGGCTTGCCGCTTCTTTGGGCGAGGAATGGAGCCAGAAAAAGATTTCAGTCCTGGAATCAAGGGAAAAGATTGATGAAGGTCTTTTGGAGAAAATTGCTGGAATATTAAATGTGCCGGAAGCAGCGATCAGGAATTTTGATGAGGAAACTGCTATTTATAATATTCAGAATAATTATGAAGGTTCATCAAGCAACTATAGCGGGTTACAACAGTGTACTTTCAATCCATTAGATAAACTAATTGAAACAGTAGACGAACTTAAAAAACTTCATGCACAAAAGGACGCACTTTATGAGCGTTTATTGAATTGCAGGAGGATAGATAAGTATGATGAAATTGAGTATTAGTTGTTTTTTGGAACCAAACCAGTTTCTGATTGTTTTTTATTGGTGTTTTCAGAAAAAAGAATTCACCGAGGTGGGGAGAGGATATGGAAACTAACGACATTCCTTGCGTATAGTCATAGTCTGTTAGTTGTAATGTTTATACCAGGTAAACAACAAATACAGCTGATGGTTTTAATAACAATAAAACTTCTTCGTTGAAACGATTAAAATAGTACGAATTTTATTCACCTTAGCAGAGAAATATGAAGACAATAGTTTTCAGGAGCAATGACAACGACAGCTAAAGTTATGTGGTTACTAGTCAACAAATCAAAGCATATGTAAATTCGTTGAAGGACATTTTGCCAAAGTCGGAACCAACTAAGAAAGAGACACCGTCGAAAGAAAAAAGAAGGCGATAAGGATAAAAAGAAAAAAACAAGATGGATATGAATGTTTACACGCTAATAACAGTTATTATTTTCATTCTTTATGGTTATTCTTTACTTAGAACCCATGCTATTATAAAAGATTTAACTAAGATAATTGAAGTACCTCGCCATTGGAGTGGTCGGATTAATGTAAAAGAACTTAAGGAACTCCGATTATTGACAAATGATGTTTCAGTTTTAAAGCAGGTAAATGAGGCTATTTTTTTGTTAAATATGAGTAAGTATGTAATCTATGGAGGATTCAGTCTATTTATAATCTTAATGATGTTTCGCTAATTTATGACAGATTTCTACTAGATTACCGTTCTTTGGTATGGTTACAGCAGAGGCTATAATCCAAAGAGCCGACCAGCAGTTTCCACATTGTGGGATTGTCTGCAAAATTTAGGTTTTATCCAAAATGACTGGAATCAACGATTAAGGAATGAAAAGAAACGAATTAAGATTGGGTAACTATGTGATTGCCGTTGATAATGTATTTGCTGAAGTCCTTAGAATAGATACATCAAAAATAACAATGTTGAATTACCCGTTTACGGATATTATACCTTTTTCTCAGCCGGCTGATGTTCTTAAGCCCATTCCCATAACAAAAGAATGGCTGGTGACCGAGTTCGGGTTTAATGACAATGGAGATGGTTATTATCAACATCCAGATTACAATTTTTTCTTATATCATATTGAAGAGGATGAGTATTTCGAATGTTATAAACAGGTGCCGGCAAATGACGATACAGGTGATTTTAAACCCCTACAGCATGTTCATAAATTGCAGAACTTGTTTTATGAATTATTTGATGAGGAACTGGAGGGGAAATTTTAATTTTTCCATATTTCCTGAATTGACTACTGAGTGGATGCTATTTTCAATTAGAGGATATGTCTTATAATATCAAGCATGCTGATGTGACCCATATGGTCGTTATGGGATGTTGGAAAATGAAGAAATATTTTTAACACAAAAAGCCTCAGATTTCTCTGAGGCTTTCGTGATCCCGCTGGGATTCGAACCCAGGACCACTACATTAAAAGTGTAATGCTCTACCAGCTGAGCTACGGAATCAATTATGTTCCCTTGTTTCGGGATTGCAAAGATAGAAAAAAATATTAAAAAACAATTAATTAAGAATAAAATTATCATAATAAACCGCCTTTATCTACGTTTTAATACCTTATTTTTGTACTATCTATTTGATCATCAGTAATTTGTTTGACGATAAAAAATTGAATAAATTATTCCATTCTGCTAGAAAAGAGCCACAATTCAAGTAGCATCAATAAAACATCTCTAATTTAAAGAATAAGAGGAGAGACGTTCCCTTCGGACTGCATAGTATATCAGGTCGTATTGCTCTTTAATTTACTAAGACTTTAATAAGTATCAAATAGGTGGTTGATAGGTCATTCATTGGTCTAAATGACCATTCAAGGACTATTTGATGCCCTAAATACTATTAATTTAATTTAACCTCAACTTGAGCTTATATTAAAAGGGAATCGTATCTTACAACTGCAAACTGTTGTAAATCAATTAAAAACGTGCTTATGGGTAGTTTAAATAATGGATTATTTGGAGGATTTACTGGTCGGGTGGGCAACCTGGTCGGTTATGTTTTAAACGGAAAGGTAATTGTCCGAACAATCGGACATAGCGGAAAGGCCTTAACTCCGGCAAGAAAAGCCAATTGTGAGAAAATGACGGTAGTAAATGAATTCTTAAGAGCTCATTTAAACTTTATCCGTACAGGATTTAAATTAATCACTGCCGGAACAGATCAGAATTTTTACAATGCAGCAGTATCCTACAATAAAAAACACGCTGTACAAGGAACATATCCAAACATCTCGATCGACTATTCAAAAGCCCTATTGAGCATGGGAAGCCTATTAAATGCAGGTAAAACCGAGATTTCTAAACATGCAGATGGTATAGAATTCAAATGGGAAGTTCCTGCAGACCTACTCTGGGAGCATAGAAACGATCGTGCCATGTTACTCATCCATTTTCCTGATGCAAAAGTCTCTACTGCGGTAATGAGTGGATCTAGAAGACATGAAGGGCGGGAGGTGGTCGCAATAGACCCAAGCCTTGCAGGAAGTCGCATGGAGGCCTATATTTCTTTCGTCAATGAGGATGCAACAGAAATTTCAGACAGTGTACATGCAGGATCTTTGAACTTAAAATCAATGGAATCGGAAAACTCTTCTGAAGAACCACAAGAAAAACCGACTACATCCAGCAATAAGACCACTAAAACTGATCAGGATAAAAGATCCCTTAAGAAACAAGTATTTAAAACACCGCATAACAAAAAAATAAACCAAAAAATCAGTCTATTAAGTCGGTTTTCAAAGCAAAAAGACAGTCCGCCCTCTTGATCAGTAGATAAAAGGAAATTTATGGGAATATTCCATACCATAGGGTATAAAAAAAGGAGAGAAGGGCAAAACTTCATCTCCTTTAATGTCAATAATCCTGACATTTAACCCCCCTAAGGGCTATGCTTTGACAGTAGCCGAAGCTACCCTGTCTTTCTGCATTGGTTTTAAGCCTAGCAATTCAAACATCTTACGGTCGTCGTCTAATTTTGGATTCGGTGTCACCAGCATTTCTTCACTTTCACTCGTGAAAATTGAATTTGCACCTGCCATGAAGCACCAGCTTTGCTCTTCAGTAGTCATCTCTGCTCTTCCTGCGCTCAACCTCACCATTGCTTTTGGCATCAGGATTCTTGCAGTAGCAATCATTCTCACCATTTCCCAGGTATCTACTTTTGGTAAATCTGCTAAAGGTGTTCCTTTTACCCTTGCTAAGGCATTCACAGGCACTGATTCTGGATGCTGCACTAAATTTGATAAAGTATGGAGCATATGGATTCTATCCTCATGAGTTTCCCCAAGACCAATAATCCCACCTGAACATACTGAAATCCCTGCTTTGCGAACATTGTTCAACGTTGATAAACGATCATCATACGTCCTGGTATTGATGATTTCCTGATAGTATTCTTTTGAAGTATCCAGGTTGTGGTTGTAAGCGTACAATCCAGCCTCCTGCAACCTTTCAGCTTGCGCTTCATTGATCATTCCTAAGGTACAGCAAACCTCCAGACCGATTTCATTCACACCTTTTACCATTTCAATAATTTTGTCGAAATCACGGTTGTCGCGCACCTCGCGCCATGCTGCAGCCATACAGAAACGGGAAGAACCTGCATCTTTAGCTCTTTGTGCGATGGCAACCACATCATCTTTGTCCATCAATGCTTTTACTGTGATACCGGTATGGTAACGTGCCGCCTGACCGCAGTAAGAGCAATCTTCCGGACATCCGCCAGTTTTTACAGAAAGTAAGGTGCAAACCTGAACTTCACTGGCTTTATGCCATTCCCGGTGTACCGTGGCCGCCTGATACACAAGTTCCAATAAAGGCTGGTGGTAAATGTTTTCTATTTCCTGGATAGACCAGTCGTTACGTATGCTATTAGTACTCATTTGATATATTTTTCGTTGGTTGTCGATATGGATAAGGGATTAAGCGGGTATGTTCTTCGAGAGATCAGCAATCCAGTTGTGGTATAATCTGCTTTCTATAGCAATGATTTCTTTCGCATGTTCTTCCCAGGAAGGAGAGAAGGTTTTCAATTGAACAATCATTTCTTCTAAATGACCCTGTTCTTCTAAAATGATGGATCTTACGCTTACTTTACTATTGTTTTTACTTAAAACGTCCTGATAAATCGGGTAAATCTCATCCGCCCGCACTTCAATTGCATAAGTCACCAGTAGGTATGCAGCAAATTTCAATGCTGATCCATGCAGTTGTAAAGTGTCTTTTAAATAGCGACTGGTCAGTAGATCCAGTTTGTTTAAGTAGTATTTACTACTGTATGGTGCCAATAGGTAGTCCGGTTCATACGTCGGACAAGCAGATGCATTTAAACGGGTAATTTGTTTTTTCAGATAGAAGGCATGACGGTGTTCTTCAGCCGCATGTTTTAAGACCATATAGGTCGATGTTTCCGGCTGTTCGTTCGCAGAGATCTTTCTAGCCCCGATATTTTCCTGTAAAGAGAGGGTGTTGAGGAAACGGGCATGCACTTCATCATCGTTCACTATCTGTTGCAGCAATTCTTCTAATTCCATTGATTTCATTTGTTTGTGTCAAAAGTATTACCTTGCCGGACAGTTAATAGGTACCAGTTTTAAGTTTATGAGTAGTCCGGTTCAAATTCCATTTCAAAGCATCATCCGTATCGATCGTTTATTAGATCGTCCGGTATACCTTCAGATCGCCCATCAAATGATCAATGCGATACAAAGGGCGGTACTTTTACCGGGAGTTCAGTTGCCTGGCACCAGAAGCCTGGCAAAAGACCTGGATGTCCATAGAAAAACGATAATTGCGGCTTATGATGAGCTGGATGCACAAGGATGGACGGAAATCAAGCCAAATAAGGGCACTTTCGTCAGTAGCAAGGGTCCGCAGGAAAATACGGCACTGCAACCTTACGATGAAAAGTTTCTGACTAGTTATCCAGCGGAAACCGGCTACCGATTTAAGCAAAGTATCCTGTTGGATGTGCTAACCGTAACAGCTCCTGTCGGATTGGAGTTTAATGATGGCCTACCCGATATCAGGCTCCTGCCTCTGGAACGGTTGTCTAAAGTGTATGGTGGAATTCTAAAAAGTAAAACCAATTACAAGCATTTTGGCTATTCACATGTCGAGGGGAACGAATACTTCCGGGAAACTTTGGCGCAATACCTCAACAATACCAGAGGTTTACACATCAATAAAAACAATATCCTGACCACCAGAGGGATTCATATGAGTATTTACATGGCTTCCAGTATGTTGATCGAGCCTGGAGATCTGGTTATTGTGGGTGATTTGAGTTATTACCTAGCCAATATGTGTTTCCAGCAATCCGGAGGCAAAATAATTTCTGTACCGGTAGATGCAGATGGAATATCTGTGGAAGCCATAAGAGAACTTTGTAAAACGAAGAAAATAAGGATGCTATATTTGACGCCACATCACCATTACCCAACTACGGTTACCCTCAGTGCCGAAAGAAGGGTAGAATTGTTGCAGTTGGCGCAATTACATGGCTTCATCATCCTGGAAGACGACTACGACTACGATTTTCACTATAATGGAAATTCAGTATTGCCCCTTGCCAGTGCAGATACGAATGGGATGGTAGTATATATAGGATCTTTCTGTAAATCGCTGGCACCAGGATTTAGATCCGGTTATTTGATCGCTCCTGAAAACCTGATTCGGGAAATGGCGAAATTCCGCAGACTGGTAGACCGCCAGGGTGATATGTTGATGGAACAGGCATTGGCGGAACTGCTGGAGGAAAAGGAAATTCAGCGGCACCTTAAAAAGGCAGTGAAAATTTATCAGGAAAGGAGGGATGTTTTTACGGAACTCCTGCAAAATGAGCTTGGAGAAGAGCTGAGCTTTGCTTCGCCACCCGGCGGATTATCCGTATGGACAAAATGGAACCCCCAGCTCAACCTGATGAGGATCAGTAAAAACTGCCTGAAAAGGAACCTGCACCTGCCTCAGGAATTGTTGTATCAGACGGATAATTTTACTGCCATGAGATTGGGCTTCGGAAATCTGAGTACCCAGGAATTGGAAGAAGCAGTTCATATTTTATCACTCGCGGTCAAAGAATCATAGTATCCGTATTTTTCTTAACTGATTCAAGAACGGATTTTTATGAGCAATTGCCTGATGGAAACCAGATGGCCAAACAATACAATAGGTACAATAAAAGTTGGAAGCCATACAAAAGGAAAATTTGGTAATGCAATATTGGGTTGCTCAAATGCGAACTTCTGAAAAGGTGTAATGGACGAGAACAAAGCAATAATGATAATGTTAATCAGCAGCGCCAGACAAATGAAATTCCATGTAAGAATGATTCTGGAACCTAAAATCCCTTTCTTTATACCGTAAATCGCTATTAATGGCGCGGTAATACCAGCTAGAATATCAAAATTTCTACCTTCAAACGTCATCATTTCAGGAACGACCTTATTTAAAAATAACAGGTAAAGCACAATTTCTACAGGAATACGGATGATGTTTAAATGAGTAATTCTTTCTAAGGGAAGACTATCGATGAAAATTCTGCCTTTGCGACTAATAAATAAGGAAAGGATAACCAGCAACATCGGCAGGATGCCCAGCAACATAATCTTTGGTGGTATACTGTTTGTGTCAGCACTATATAGCTCATTTATGGCTAAACTGGCTTGTAAAACCAACCATAAGGATAGTAGAGTGGTGATAAGGCCCGCTTTACCCTGAATTGAAGCAGAAGAACCACTTATTGTCCAATGAAACAAGATTAGCATTAAGATCGTAGTTAAGCTAAAAAAAATAGGCAGGTAGACTGGTAGATATTCAAGCATGATCATGAGTTTTAGCGCAAGGCTAATATAACCATTCTATTGTTGTAGTAAGCTTTCACCAGATTTTATCTTAAATTCGAATAAGGAAGATGCGAATTAAGGAACGACCTAAAAAGATAGCCGTATGACTGTACAAGAAATCATGGAGGAGTTGAAAGCCAAAGGCTCCGAGCAGATCAAAAACATTTTATTGAAACATGGCGTAAGGGAACCTTTTTTCGGCGTAAGAGTTGGGGATATGAAACCGATCCAGAAAAAGATTAAAATGGATTACCAGCTCGCAAAAGACCTTTATGCGACTGGAAATGCAGATGCGATGTATCTCGCCGGTTTAATTGCCGACGATAAGAAGATGACAAAAGAAGAGCTGCAGCTTTGGGTAACGCAAGCCATTTCGTCTAATATTGGAGAATATACAGTGCCATGGGTTACTGCAGGGAGTCGTTTCGGATGGGAATTGGCCTTAGAATGGATCGATGATAAAGAAGAACACATCGTCGCTGCTGGTTGGGCAACGCTGAGTAATCTGGTTGCCTTGAAGCCAGATGATGAACTGGATATTCCCAAGCTGAAAGCATTGTTAGAACGGGTGGTTCGGGAGATACCCCTAGCGACCAACCGGGTTCGATATCAAATGAATGGTTTTATCATTTCGGTAGGCGCCTATGTAGCAGCCTTAACTGCTGCTGCAATTGAGGCTGCTAAAGAGATCGGCATCATTACCGTTGATATGAACGGTACTTCTTGTAAAGTCCCAAATGCCACTGATTATATTTTGAAAATAAAAGACAAAGGGGCAATTGGGAAAAAGAAGAAAACGGTAAAGTGTTAAAATAGACTAACTCCGGTTTCCGGTTTTTGCCTGACGTACCGTCTGGCCTTCCTTATTGTTGAATTTATAAACGAAACTGATGCGGTAACGCGCAGCATTCGGAATGTTTACCTGATGAAGCTGGTAATTACTGCCAGTGGTATTCGTCTTAAATTTACGGGAATTTAAAATATTGGTTCCATCAATCACGATACTGGCATGTTGCTTAAACAGGTTTTTACTGATTGCAAGGTCTAAGCCCTGAACTGCTGCCGTTCTGCTCTGTGCATTTTTTTCTGCACTGCTAAAATTGTAGCGACCCTGAAAAGCAAAACGCATTGGGAGTTTCAAACCTACACTCAGTCGACTGGTAGCTATGGTTCCGGAAAAATCATAATCCTGCTCCTGATAAAATCCACGCTGCTTAAAGGCGTAAACATTCATTTCTGCACTGAGCTGCAAGACCTTTACAGGTTGATACTGGATGGAGATTTCTAAACCTTTACGGATTTCCTGATCAATGTTAATAGGGCTGGTGATGAAGGTGTTTCCTGCTCTTAAATAAGTATAGTCTTGAATTGGATCTGCAATGGATTGGTAATATACAGATGGATTGAAGCTGATATCTTGCCAGCGCTGTAAAAAGCCCAGCTCAAAAACATTGGCATAAGAAGGGTTTAAGTTTGGATTCCCCGTGTATTGTGCGTTGAAATCGGTAATCTCATTAAATGGATACAATAGGAAAAGCGAAGGCCTGTTGATCCGTTTGCTATAGCTCAACTGCAACGTTGTACCCGCTTTAAACTGGTAACCGAGATGAACTGTTGGGAATAAACGGAGGTAATCCTTTTGGTGATGAAAGCTATGGGCATCATCCTCAATGCGGACTTTAGTCCCTTCTGCACGTAAACCCAGAAGGTAAGAAAACTGATGCCATTTGCTGTTGAATTGCGCATAGCCACTCCCAATCAGCTCTTTGTAAGTTAAGCTGTTGTTGATTTGGTCTAGCACTGTCCAGTCATTTCCTTCCTGTTTTTCAGCGAGATAATCACTGCTTACACGTCTGTTTTCTAACTTCAAGCCAAATTCAAATACGGAATTCGAATCTACAGGCTGTACGAAATCTGTCTGTAAAAGAAAATCCTTACTCGCTCCTGAAGCTCTTGTTCTAATTCCTGGCAGGACTTCCTCCTGAGGTAAAGTTCTTTTGGTATTCAGATTCCAATCTTTCTCACTGTTCCAGAAATCGTATTGTAGGTCTATACTGAACTTCTTTCTTGGCGCTGAAAAACTGCGGGTATAGTTGAATTCCAGTTGGTTGTAAGACCTTTTTTCTCTGGATTCTCCATGTCTGGTTAAGGCGCTGTCTGCATTTTGATTGCGGTATTCATAGTTTAAAGCGGTTTTATCGTGGTCTTTTGTCGCATTTTTTAAGAATGCAGCAGTGATGGTATTGCTTTCATTCAGGAAATAATCAGCTCCAAGGTATAGGAGCTTCCCATCGTCATGACGGTCTTCTTTTTTTAACTGTCGGTAAACAGATGTGGGTTGATCCTGACGGAAAATCGATTGCTCCGAACGGTACAGTCCATCATAATCCGTGTTGCGTAGACCAAAAGTGGAGAACAAATTGATCTTATCTGATTTGTAGTTCAGACTCGGATTTACCCTGCTGTCATTAGGAAGACCGCCCTGGACTTTTACCTGACCAGTAAAACCAGCTTTATTGTTTTTCTTTAGGATGATATTGATGATTCCGGCGGCACCGGCAGCATCATAACGCGCAGATGGGTTACTAATGACTTCTACACGGTCAATCTGACTGGCAGGAATCTGATCGAGTGCATTACTCTGGGTTAAGCCTGTTTTGCGGCCATTGATTAGGATCAGTACACTACTATTTCCTCTTAAACTAACCACACCATTCGGACTAACGGCTACTGAAGGGAGGTTGTTAAGTAATTCATTGGCAGAGCCATTTTGAGATAGAAGGTCTTTGCCAACTACAAATATTTTCTTGTCTAACTTCAGACTAATTCCGGGTTTATCCACTGTAATGGATACTTCTTTCAAGGTGTCAACTTTTTTAATGTCAGTTTGCTGTGCTGTTGCTGCTAAAAAACAACTTAGTGATAAAAGGAAAAATATCAGTAGTTTCATGGTGGTTTTGATTTATACCACAAGATTAAGAAGCGGAATTATTTATATAGGATTAAAACGTGTCAACTGCTCTATATCCTTTTGAACTGCATTTTTCTCCTTGATTTTCCGCCTAACTTTACCCTATGAACCGCTTTTTATTATTTGTATTCCTTTTAGTCTCTTTTTCTTCCTGTAATGTGATGCCATATGCGGAGATCGCCGATCCGGTTTACCAATCTGGCGATCACCTTCAATGGGCATCTTTAGCCTATGAGGATCAGAATTGGACAAAAGAACGGGTAGATATCCAGGACCGGGTCTATTGGACCCGCGTAAAGCTGGAGCTACTAAAGGGAGTAGGCAAGGAGGGGCACCTCGGCTTAAAAATTCATGCTTTTGGTGCTTTTGAAGTATATTGGGATGGACGGCGGATCGGTCAGAACGGCCTGGTTAAACAGTCAGGTCAGGAAGAAGTTCCAGGCACAGCAGATACGTATTTTATGATTCCTGATTCGCTGGCCAAAAAGGGAAATCATTTAGTCGCAATAAGAGCATCCCAGGCTTATTTGAGTCATGATCTTCGCGAGGTCTTTATCACAATCGGTGTTTACGATCAATTGATTAAAGCTCCACTCATTTTAGCCTCTTTTATGGGTATGATCGCGGGGGTATTTTTAATCGCTGCGCTGTACTATTTCTTTGTTTTCGTCAATAGCAGGAAAAAGGATTATGCAATCCTCATATTTTGTATCACCTGCTTTATTTTTTTTATCCTGCTGCTCGCAGAATACATTAAATTCTACATCACCATTCCTTATACCCAATTTTACCTGCGACTCCAGATCATCGGTTTCCTCACTTTTGTAATTGCCCTGCTTATTCCCTTGTATTTTAGTATTCAATTTCATTTCAAAAGTACCTGGTTATTGCTGGGTATATTGCTGGTGGCGCTCCTAAGTATTTACGGTTACCATTACGGGAGTTATGACCTTACCGCCTGGTATTTCATTTGCGTGATGTGGATTGGTGCTTTCCTGGTGGTGGGGAATGCCATTCTTCAAAAAGAAAAAGGCGCAGGTATTGTGATGGCCGGATTACTGGTCTCGGCTTTGATCGACCATTTTTCCTATTCTGATTTTAGCTTGTTTGTGAGTTTCAGTATCATCATTCTATGCATGCTTTACCTGCACACCATCAGGACCAGAGATGCCGAAAATGAATACAATTCCGCCTTATTGCTTTCTGCCAGACTAAAAACGGAGCTGCTTAAGAAGAATATCCAGCCGCATTTCATTAAAAACACGCTCACTTCCCTAATCGATTGGATTGAAGAGTCGCCACAACAAGGTGTGGTGTTTATCCAGGCACTCTCTACGGAATTTGATTTGTTGAATGAGATGGCAGATGAAACTTTGATCCCTATTGAAAAGGAAATCGAACTCTGTAAAGTCCACATGAAAGTGATGCAATTCCGCAAAGAAGTCCAATATCAATGGTCGGACTCAGGAATTGATCCTAAAGAAAAGATTCCAGCCGCCATCCTGCATACGATTCTTGAAAATGGGATCAGTCATAGTAAACCATTACCGGATGGGAGTGTGCGCTTTCAACTAAACTTTATCCGACAAGAGAAATTTAAACAATATACTTTATTGACCATCGCCGAAAACCGGGAACAAAGGGGCAGAAAACAAGGGGGAACAGGTTTTAAATACATTAAAGCCCGATTAACAGAGAGCTATGGGGATCGCTGGAGCTTTAGCTCTGAAGCAACAGAACAAGGATGGCAGACTACAATAACCATATACGAAAAGGAATGAGAATACTGATTATAGAAGATGAAACGAGAATCGCCGCCAGGATTGAACGGATGACACGTAGCTTTTTTGGACAAAAACTAAAGCAGCTGGATCATTGCGACTCCATTGCTGATGGCTTGTCTTTTTTAGCAGCAAATGAGGTTGATGTTTTGCTGCTAGACCTCAATCTGAATGGTGAAGACGGATTTGAAGTGCTGGCATCTGTCGTATCCAGGTCTTTTCATACGATTGTGATTTCTGCCTATACAGAAAAAGCGATCACCGCATTTGAATATGGAGTGCTTGATTTTGTAGCAAAACCATTTGATGAAAACAGATTGGCCCAAGCATTTCAGCGGATTTCGACTCCTGAACAAAGCAAAGGCAAGGGAACCCGTTTTCTTGCAGTGAAAAAAGCAGGCGCGATTTCCATGATTGAAACAAAAGACCTGCTGTACATTAAAGGTGCTGGTATTTATTCAGAACTTCATTTGAGTAACGGGAAGTCGGAGTTGCACGATAAATCATTAGAAAAACTGGAACTTTTACTTCCTGAATCCTTTGAAAGAGTGCATAAATCCTATATCGTAGCAATTGATCAATGTGAAAAGATCATGGTCAATTCCGGAAGCAAGTACGACCTGATCTTGAAAAATGGGGAGGTGATTCCTATCGGAAGAACCCGTTATCCGGATTTGAAAGCCAAATTGTTTGACCAATAATCTATTCAACAGGAATCAATAAGCTTAATTGTAGGCAATCCGATATTTAAAGCCAACCTTTAAACTCGGAATACTCCGGCTTATATCTACACCATCCTTATAATTTTCCTGGATAAGGAATATACCGGGGGCAGTAGAAAAAGAGATTTCTTTGCTCAATACGTATTCCAGCTCCGTGGCAATGCTTTGCGAAAAATAGCTGGAAGTATTGCCATTCCAGGTACCCAGTAAGCGGGTGTTGTAATGGAGTTCAAACATAAACTTATCAGCCAGATTCAGTTCTGCATTGGCGGTTAAACCAGCACCACCACCAAAGTCATAAGACCTGCTATTGAAAATTTCCCGCTCCCTATATGCACCAATTAATATCGGTCCCATGCCGATGGAAGTTTTGATCCTGGCTTGTGTATTGAGTCCGAATTCTGAGAAGAGGTTGATGTAAATGCTTTGTCCGCCATAAGAGAAATTCTGATTGTTCATGTAATCATAATTTGAATTGATAGTCATCAGGTGTCTGTTCCTGCTATTGGCACTCAAAAGCCAACCATTTACAGGAGCTACAATATTTACAGAATTCACAAAGGAACTGTCATCCTGCCCAACTTCTACATTCATCATGAAACTGCCAAATGGGGTTTTGTAATTTTCAAATGGGTTCCCGTATAAAAGCTTTAATCTACCGTAAACACCAAAATTTGCCTGATCATCTTTCATGTTAACCTTTCTGATCCCCGCTTCCGCCTCAAGGAGAAGGAGGGTAGAGTCTAACTTCTCATATCTGCCGGGTACTTTTCCCCATTCTCCATCCGTAATTCTCCGGAATCCATTGGTAGGATTGATGACCATGCCAATGGTTTCATTGACGTATCTTCTGAATCCTCTTCTCTTCGTTTGGAGTATTTTTCTGGTTAAACGATGTACCGTTTCGCCTATGGTAATTCCGCCGAAAGTGGTGTTCACGATGTCATTTTTGGAAAATGCCTGATTTTCACCTGCTGTTTCCCATAGATAACTTCCTACTAATGCTGCCGGAGCGGATTCCCAAAAGGTAAATCCATTGGAACGGAAGGAATTGAAAAACACACTTCCATGGTAAGGGTGGTCAATCTGATTGGTGGGGAAAGCATCATTGTCCCATTCCCAGTTTTTGGGTTTCAGGTTATATTTGATACTATTTAAAGTAACATTTGAAAAGTCTCTTTTGGTGATGAATTTACTGAAAGACCAGGGAATTAGCTCTGCAAGCACCAGGGATGCCGCTGCCCGTCCAAATCGTTTCTTTGCCACTGGGTATTCTTCAATCGTACTGGCCAGGCTATCCCTTTCATAACGTGGCGCAACATCCTGCGCATAAATTGGAATAGTTACACTTAATAAAAGGAAGAAAAGCGCTGTTTTAAGTCCAGAAGTTATACTCATATGTTTAGATTACCATCTTGTTAACTATCCCCGACTACTTACAGGGATATTAAATTGGTAACACTAAAACATAAGTAATGTTTCTTCTTGAGACTGTTTTTTTTGCCTTCGGCTTAAAAAACTCCTTTTTGGAATGGCTGGGGTTTTAATTCCAGGGATTGGGGTTATTTCAACTCTTGAAGTAATTTTAATAGATCCTGTTCAGATTGAAATCCTGTAACACGTTTTATTTCAATGCCATTACGATAAATAGCCACTACAGGAAGTCCTTCGATTTTAATGGATTTACTTAAAGATTTTGCTTCATCAACATTTACCCTTTCGATGGCCACTTTGCCCTGAAATTGACTCTTTAACTTCGATAAGATCGGTTCCATTTGTTTACATGGCAGGCACCATTCTGCATAGAAATCCACCAATACGTTTTTATTTGCTTTCAGCATTTTATCAAAATCAGTACTGGTAAAGAGGTCAGTTTTTGGTTTTTCTATGTTATTTAAAGGTAAACCATTCTGTTCCCATGCCATAATACCTCCTTTTAGCTCATAAATCTTAGTAAAACCAAGCTCCTGCATTTGCTTTACAGCATTTGCACTTCTTCCGCCACCTTTACAATACACATATATAGGTTGCGTTTTGTCCAGCTCCGAAATTTGCGCTTTGAAAGATTGATCATAAATATTCAAATTTTTTGCCTGCTCCAGGTGACCAGTATTGAACTCTTCCGGAGTTCTTACGTCAAGAATCACCGCCTTGCTATTCGTTTTCAACTGATTTTGGAATTCTACAGCAGGAATTGTTTTGCTATTGCTTTGTGCAATTGCCGATGTGCTGAATAGTAAAAATCCAATAAGAATCGTAAGGAAGGAGCTGCGTTTGATATGCTGATATACTTTCATTCGAAGGTTTTAAAATGGTGATTTTCAAAATTAAGAAATACTATTGGCTTATTGGAGGGAGGATTGTCATGGCTTCATCATTCCAGGCCATGATAGATTTCCCTAAATCTGCTGTTTTGCAACTTTTTCAAAAAACAGGTGTCTACTGAGACAAATGATAACGCTCAATTATGAAATGTATCCTAGCCCTTTTATTGGTTTTTAGCTATAATGCAATAGCCCTTGCACAATCTAAACCGCTTGCAGCGCAGCTGAATAAGCATAAGGCCTCTCGCTATGTGATGAAGTATTATTTTGAAGATACACCGGATATCACACTATGGAATAGAGTGGTTTCGAGGCTGACAACCGATTCCGGTAAATTTTATATGTTGGATTATGATGCCAAAAATCCCGATCACTTACTTTCCAGTTCCTTTTATGATGAAGTCGGAATGCCGATTGTGACGGAGAATGCTAAAGATTTTATGAAGGTCTTTCCGGATCGCATCAGGCTGAGTTTTATGGGAAAAGACACTACTGTTTTTATGAATGGTACTGCGCTAAGGAATTCTACATTATTATGGTTTTGGAAGTATCAACCCAAAAAAGGGGAAGAAGTAGTGGTTGGCGGCATTAGAAGAAACTTTATGACTAAAAAGATAGACCATGTGCAAGTGTCTTACGTTTATCTTGGCAAAGAGCGGATACAGGTGATGGGGAAGAGTGGGCGCTATCATGTGCTGAGAAGTAGACAGTTGAATGGTGATCCGACAGTTTATGACGATGTCTGGTATGATAAAAAAGGGATGATGGTGAAAGAAAAGCATGTAGTTGGAAAGAAACCGCCAAGATTTGGGGTGCTAACGAAAATTATCGAATAAGGTTTTTTAGTAATTTTACCAGCTATGGTAATTAGACAAGCAGTTTTGAATGATGTTCCAGCAGTAATGGCGCTGGTAAAAGCAGTAGTGCCTTTAATGAATGCTGCCGGGAACTGGCAATGGGACGATACTTACCCGAACCCGGAAGTTTTCGAAAAGGACATCGACCTTCAGCAGCTTTGGTTGGCGGATATTGAAGGGGCAGTAGTCGGGATTGCCGCGATTACTACCGATCAGGATGAGGAATATGCACAAGTGGGCTGGGACCTTAATGAAACCGCGATTGTAACACATCGTTTGGCCGTAAGTCCGGATCATCAAGGCAAAGGAATTGCTCTGGCATTGATGCAACAGGCAGAAAAAGTAGCGATAGAACGCCAAATTCCGGTGTTGAGGGTTGATACCAATTCGGAGAACGAAGCTACTCAGCGTTTATTCCCTAAATTGGGATATGCATTTGCAGGAGAGATCGATCTGGCTTTCAGGCCCGGACTGCGATTCTATTGTTACGAGAAGCGCTTGAATTTAAATTAAAATGCGACTATTTTCGTAGCTCATATAAACGCCGTCATGAAACGATATTTTTCCTCATTATTTATAGCTGTTTTCTTTATTTCTTTGCTTTTTACGGGTTGTAAGAAATCTGATGTACCTGTAGTCATTCCAGAAAAACCACTCGACAAGATCGTAATGGAACCCCTGGAAATTACCCTCCAAAAAGAACTCAACGGTGTTTACATTCAACTAAAAGTGAAGGTTAACAATTTGGCTCCAGGAGAGTCGACAGAAGTAATCTGGACTTCAAATGATCCTAGAATAGCGGTGGTGGATGAGTTTGGCGTGGCAACACCTGAAGGTGCCGGGGTAACAGAGATTGTTGCCACATTGCGCAGCGGAAAAGGATCTGCAAAATGCAAGGTAACGGTGACAGATAAAAATGAATATAAATATCGTCTGGTGCTAACAGACAAAGGAAGTTCCGAATTTTCAGTGCAACAGCCGGAAAGATTCCTATCTGCAAAAGCAATTGAAAGACGTAGGAAAAGAAACATCCCGATTGATGAAAGTGATTTGCCGATTTCGACTGATTACCTGAAAAAGATAAAAGAGGTAGGAGGAGTGATTGTTGCAAAGAGCAAATGGCTAAATACGGTGACCGTACATACTGGAGACCAGTTTATGATCGATAAGTACAAAACTTTGCCATTTGTCAAGGAAGTGGCGTTGGTATGGGCGGGCAGAGCGAAAGACAAAACTGCGGGGAAATATGTGGATCAGCCACAGTTGAACCTGAACCCTCCATTGAATACCCCGATAGACTACGGTTCAGCATTTGATAATATCCAGACCAATAATGGACAAGCTTTACACAACAAAGGTTTTAAAGGTGCAGGGATTGATATTGCGGTAATTGATGCAGGTTTTTATAATGCGAACAAGTACCCTATGTTTAAAAATGTGAACATTAAAGGTGCTAAATCTTTTGTCTACGAGAATGATGATCCTTATTCGGTAGATAATCATGGAATTTGGGTGACTTCTACCATGGCGGTTAATCAGCCGGGAAAATATGTTGGGACCGCTCCTGAGGCCAGTTATTGGCTGCTACGCTCAGAGGATACAGCCAATGAGTATCCGGTTGAGGAGGATTATTATGCAACGGCCATTGAATTTGCCGATAGTGTAGGAGTGGATGTGGTGAATACCTCTCTGGGTTATACTGACCTGTATTACCTGGAATCGGCGAGATACACGATGAAAGATATGGATGGTAAAACCGCTATTGCAAGTCGTGCGGCTAATTTTGCAGCGGAAAAGGGAATCTTTATAGTGGTTTCTGCTGGAAATGAATCGAAATGGATAGGTACACCAGGCGATTCTCCCAATGTGCTTACTTTGGGTGGGGTAGATCCAAAACGAAATCTTTACAGCGCTAGTTCGTTCGGGATCACCATAGACGGTCGTATGAAACCAGATGTAATGGCAGTAGGTATGAATGCCCAGGTGATTGGCCCTTTTGGGGTAGAGATCAGAAGCGGGACTTCTTATGCGAGTCCGATTATGTGTGGTTTAGTGGCTTGTTTGTGGCAGGCTTACCCGAAACTGAGCGTAGCAGAGCTGAGAGAGGTGATTCGTAAATCTGCTGATAGAGCGAATCAGCCCGTAATTCCTTTCGGTTATGGGATTCCAGACATGCAAAAAGCGATGGATCTGGCGAATGCAATCAGTCAAAAGAAATAGTCGAATTTTAAAACCAATAGGAATGGCTGCTTGTTTTACAGGTAGCCATTTTATTTTTATAGCTTTTTTGTATTAATGCTCTGATTGTGATTGCTTTAACGAAAGGAGAGGGTGATGAAGGAGGTAAATATTAATAACAAAGGACAAGCCAGGATTTTTAAAAATGATTACCTGGAAATGCTGAGTAAGACCCGTCCCTGGGTGATTTATGGCATCTATATTCCCTTGATCGTCTTTTTACTGTATGATGTCTGGTTCGAATATCATTATTCTTTAGCTCAGGTACTCTCCATATTTTTTGTCGGAATGTTTACCTGGACATTTTTTGAATACCTTGTCCATCGTTTTCTATTTCATTTTGAAGCGACAACTAAGATCGGAAAGCGTCTGGTTTATATCTTTCATGAAAATCACCATGAATATCCAAGGGATAAGAACAGGCTCTTTATGCCTCCTGTACCTAGCGTCTTGATGGCCTTGCTGGTGTTACTTTTGTTTTATGGACTTTCCTTATTGCTCTTCGGCTCGGCAGGTTATGCACTTTTATTTTTCTCCGGTTTTATTTCAGGGTACCTCATTTATGTTTCAATTCATTATGCGATACATGCGTTTCGGCCACCAAAATATATGAAAGTATTATGGCGAAATCATCATCTTCATCATTATAAGCATCCTGATAAAGCATTTGGTGTCAGTTCGATGCTTTGGGATACCTTATTTGGGACTTTACCTAATAAAGGAGATGAGACTTGAGTATAGAAAGGAGAAAACGACATGGAAACATTTTTTGTGAAATTTAAAGCCGGGAGTTTGGAGTTAGGTGGAATTGTAACCACGGCCCATCATTCCCGAAGATTTAAAGTTGAAATGGTGACGAATGAACCCGATCCCATTGTGCTGGACCGTTCTGTGAACGGCATTTGGAAATTGGTAGAGCGGGGACAAAGAAAACTTTCTGATGCAGATTTTGAAGCCCTGGAAGCGGCAATAGAAGAGCAACTGTACAAATTTTACGCGGCAAAGCATATTTTGGTCTTGACCGATTTTTCAGAGGCTGCGGATAATGCGGCCACTTATGCTGCTTTGTTGAGCAGACAGTTAAAAAGTACTAAGCTCGTGCTTTATCATTCTTATGAGTCTATTTTAATGCCCTCTACTACTGGTTTTGCCCCCGTAGGTCCTGGATTTACAGAATCTGAAGCGGGAAGTCTGGAGAAAATTACAGCAATAAAGGAAAGATTGGTGGAGCAGGTATTACCGGAGACTAAAATAGAAGTCAGAAATGACGACCGGACCCTGGTACCCGCAGTAAATATACTCGTTCAGCAATTGCGTACCGGTTTGGTGGTAGTTGGAATGAGAGGAAAAAGTAAGTTGGAACGCTTAATTGTGGGCAGTAACACCCTGGATTTGGCAAAAAGCTGTCTCGCCCCGCTGTTGGTAGTACCTCCTGAAGCGGTATTCCAAAAAATAGAAAGGGTAGTTTTTGCCTGTGACTTAAAAGAAGTGTACGATCTAACCCCGGTTCATGCGATTAAAACCTTTGTTAATGCCCTGCAGGCAAAGTTATTGATCTTAAATGTAGACCGCAGGAATGGAGATTTTGAGCCAGACGAATTGAAACAGTTGAGACTACTTCATGAGTTATGGGATGAGCAGCAGGCAGAATACCACTATATACCCGACGATAATGTGACCGCTGCAATTATAGACTTTGCCGATAAGAAAGGAGCACAATTATTGATTACTATTCCAAAAGTGTATGGTTTTCTTGAAGGTTTCTTCCATCAGAGCGTAACGAATAGCCTGGCTAACCGTACTCATTTGCCATTAATGATGTTTAGAGATGATATATGAAAAGAAAAATTGATTGCTTTCTTGTCTCTCTGGTAGAAATACCAGGTAATTTTGAGCTTTAGCTGAAAAAGCTTTGCTTTAATTTGATTAATTAGTTTTATTTTTCGAAAATAAGGTTATTTTTGTTTTCGGAGCCAAATGAAGTAAATTACAGCAGATTTCATAGCCTGATAATTCAACTACCACGCTTTTCCAGAGAATTCTGAATTAACTCCAAGACCAAGGGTTTGCATTTTAGATGTAAAGACCTTTTTTTTTGCCAATTTTTAACCTAACACACACAAATGAGCCAAACCATCAATGAATTCATGAGTAAAGTTTCGTCCAGAAATACTCATGAACCAGAATTTTTACAAGCCGTATACGAAGTTGCAGAATCCATTATCCCTTTTACTGAAGAGAACCTGAAATACAAAGTGAACAAGGTTTTGGAACGCATTGTTGAACCTGAGCGTGTGATTATCTTTAGAGTACCCTGGTTAAATGACAAAGGAGAAGTGGAAGTGAACCGCGGTTTCAGAGTTCAGATGAACAGTGCAATCGGCCCTTATAAAGGTGGTTTGCGTTTCCATCCTTCGGTAACACTAAGCGTACTGAAGTTTCTTGCTTTCGAACAGGTATTTAAAAATAGCTTAACCGGCCTCCCAATGGGTGGTGGTAAAGGTGGTGCAGATTTCGACCCTAAAGGGAAGTCTGACGCAGAAGTAATGAAGTTTTGCCAGAGCTTCATGACCGAATTGTACCGCCATGTAGGTGCTGATATTGATGTGCCTGCCGGAGATATTGGTGTAGGTGCCAGAGAAATCGGCTATTTATTTGGTCAATATAAACGCATTAAAGGTGAATTTACCGGAGTATTAACTGGTAAAGGCTTTGAGTGGGGTGGAAGTTTAATCCGCCAGGAAGCTACAGGATATGGCGTGGTTTATTTCGTAGAAGAAATGCTGAAAGTGAAAAATGATTCCTTAAAAGGGAAGAATGTAGTGGTTTCAGGTTCTGGAAATGTAGCGCAGTTTACCGTAGAAAAATGTATTCAGGTAGGGGCGAAGGTGCTAACAGTGTCAGATTCTGAAGGTTTTGTTTATGACCCTGCAGGAATTGATGCGGAAAAGCTGAAATTCATTATGGAACTGAAAAATGTCCGCAGAGGAAGAATTAAGGAATATGCAGACGAGTATGGTTGTCAGTTTTTCCCGAATGAGAAGCCATGGGGCATTAAATGCGACATTGCTTTCCCTAATGCGACTCAGAATGAGCTGGACGAAAGTGATGCAGAATTGCTGGTTAGCAATGGTTGTATCTGTGTGGCAGAAGGCGCTAATATGCCAACTACGCCTAAAGCCATCCATGTTTTTGAACGTGCAAAGATTTTATATGCACCCGGTAAAGCGGCAAATGCAGGCGGGGTAGCAGTTTCCGGCCTGGAAATGTCTCAGAACTCTCAGCGTTACTCCTGGGACCGTGAAGAAATTGACGGTAAATTGAAAGTGATCATTTCACAGATCCATAAAACCTGTATGAAGTATGGCGAAGAAGCCGACGGATATATCAATTATGGAAAAGGAGCAAACATCGCAGGATTTGTGAAGGTTGCAGATGCTATGATTGCACAAGGAATCGTGTAAAATAAAATACCTAAGCCGGACTATAGGTTTAGATAAGCCGAATAGCTACTTGTTCATCAAGGATCTATTCGGCTTTTTTTATGGAGTTTTATCCCATATTTTAAGTTTTCGTACCTCTCTCAATTTCTGGCGGTAAGTTTTTTACTGGCCTTAGGTGTTAAGACAATCAGCATGACTTTATCCTTGCCTACCTGCAAAACTATATCGCCCTGCAAAAGCTCAGAATCCTGCCTTCAGACCAGGTGCTGCTGGAAACAAACCTGGAGGTAACAGCTTGCGATCATTTGATTGTGCCGATGCTCTTGATTCCTTTTGTAGAGAATGCTTTTAAACATGGGATAGATCCGGATGAAAAATCATGGATCATCATTGACTTATCCTGTTCGGCGGATCACATTCATTTTAAAGTGCGAAATAGCCTGCCTAAGACACTTTACCAGGATCCGGAAAGAAAGTCGCCGGGAATAGGATTGAATAACGTAAGAGAGCGTCTAATGCTGTTTTATGAAGGAAGACATCAATTGAGTACAACCGTGCTTGAAAATGAATTTATAGCAGAATTAACCCTAAAAGTATCATGAGCAATCCGTCATTTTTAAAAGCCATTGCAATCGATGATGAGCCGATCGCTCTGGAGGTGATCAAAAATCTGGCTTCGGAAGTTCCATGTATCCAGCTCTCCGGATGTTTTACGCGGACTAAGGAAGCGCTGGCCTACCTTCAACAGGAGCAGGTAGACCTGATTTTTCTGGACATTAAGATGCCGGGCTTGTCGGGGATCGACTTCCTGAAATCACTCCCAAACCCGCCAATGGTGATCTTTACAACGGCCTATTCGGAGCATGCAGTACAAAGCTTCGAGCTGGATGCGATAGATTATCTTTTGAAACCATTCTCTTTTCCGCGGTTCCTGAAAGGCTGCAATAAAGCTTTCGAATACCAGCAGCTCCGTCATCAAAGTCGGGGAGGAGTGTCTGTGGTTCCAGGAGAAAAAGCCGGGACTTCAATTTTCATTAAGAGCGGATACGAACTGATTAAGATCGAACGCTCAGATTTACTGTACGCGGAAAGTATTGGCAATTATGTGCAGTTTGTTTTAAGTGCCGGAGTACTCCGGTCGCGCCTGACAATGGGAGAGGCGGAGGCCTTATTATCCCCGCTCGACTTTATTCGGGTGCACCGTTCTTTCCTGGTTTCCTGTCCGAGAATTGGAAAGCTGGACAAGCGAAATGTATGGATAGAAGGGAAGCCAATTCCTGTTGGTTCCATGTATAGATCAGCCCTTGAAAAGATGGTTTTTGATGCGCCTGATCACCGATAATGGTGTCCGAAGTTCGCTCCTATTAATCTAAAGTTTTTATTCCGATAATCTTTTGTAACTATCTGATTTTAAATGTTAGTTTCTTTAAAAGAAAATCAAATTTGCGGCTTCATGAAACAGTTATTGAATTTCAGATGTTTCTAAAGAAGCAGTTACAATACAGTAGCGCTGCAACAGGTATAGCAATGGAAAATGTAGTTCAGAAAGAATGGGAAGAGATCGATAAGAAACTCTACAAAGTTTTAATATTTAAAGATTTTCAGGAAGCATTTGCCTTTATGGTTCGGGTGGCATTTCTGGCGGAGAAGAACAACCATCACCCCCGCTGGACCAACGAATGGAACAAGGTAGAGATCTGGTTGAGTACGCATGATGCCGGTGATGTAGTCACGGAAAAAGATAGAAATCTGGCCAGAGAAATTAATGAATTGCTCTTGCTTGGAGCGCTTTAAAACTTCTCCTTTCGCGAGTTGTTATACCCTTTTAAACCTTTCATATTATGGAAAAGATAATGGTTTATTTCGATATGCCTGGGATGTCAGGCGAACAATACGACCAGATTTGGAGAGACTTGATCGCAGCAGGTCATTCCCATCCTAAAGGGCTGCTACATCATGCGGCAGCGCCTACAGCCAGCAGTTGGTTGGTAGTGGATGTTTGGGAATCTGCAGATCATTTTAAGGAATTTGGAGAAGTGCTGATGCCTATCCTCAGCAAAAATGGGATTGCAGACAACGATCCCCTCATTTTGCCGCTTCATAACATGTATAATGGGGCTGAGAAGCCGGAATATGAATCGAAGATATAAATCAAAATAGGGTGCCCAGATCAACTGGACACGTTTTATATATCAAATGCAGGCATTATTCAATGTTGTGCTTTACAAATAACAGACAGGCATTGCTTTCCAGATAAAGCACCTCATTGGCTACACTGCCCATAAAAAGGGTGGTGACAGAGGTTACACCCTGAACGCCCATGATCAACAAATCTGCTTTTTCCTGCTTTACATGGTACATCAAGGCGGAAGCGATGTTTTTATCTTCTGCGGGAATTACTTTTAAAGGACTCGCATTGGGATATAGTCTGGCCCACTTTTCTGATTTTATTTTGAGGTCTTCCTGAGTATTCTTTCTGATCTCTGCATTGGAGAGGCCAGGAAAGAACTTCCAGGAGAGTTTAGAGATGTTGATGGGCTGAAAAGAGAGTTCTGGCAGCCGACTATGTTTCTTAATATAGCTGCCCCATTGCATCACTTTAGCGGTGTATTTTGAAAAATCGATGGCTTCAATGATCTTTTTCGGTTCCGGATTATAGGTTTCAGGCACAAGCATTGTCTCAAAAGGAAGCATACGAATCAGCTTATGAGCCAGTCCGCCGTTACCTTCCAGATTTTGCTTATTGCCCAATACAGCAAGGTTGCTCTCTTTTCTTTTCGCAGTTTTACTGAAAGCCAGTTCTGTGAAATCTTCGAAACTGACCTCTATCTCATAAGCGAGCTGATCGCCCAGTAGGCCCGGAATCGTGGCCCCCAGCTTCTTTTTAATGGTATTGGCGATGGTGGTTAGCTGCTCTGGATTTTTAAAGGCCTCAGGAAGCTCAGATTGCTTTATGTTATGAAAAAAAACAACCTTGTTTAAGGGTAATAGCGTTGCCAATAGCTTCAGGTACTGAATCAGAGAATGGTCCATTTCAGAAAGATCAAGACCTGCAATTACATTTATTTTAGGGGTTAATGCCATATCGTTATTTGCTGCTTTGGGTAATTACTTTTGTTCAGACATCAGGTCTGAAATGGTGTCTCTATAGCTCTTTTCCTGTTTAGAGCGCAACTTCTTTTTGTTCTTGTTCAACTCTTCCTGGAGCCCTTTTTTCAGACTATAGCACATGAGTAAGATGATGACTGCAAAGGGGAGGCCGGCAATAATGACGGCTGTTTGTAAGGCTTCCAGTCCGCCGCCCCAAAGTAGTACAATCGCTACGATTGCTTGTAGGAATGCCCAGAAAACACGCTGTAATGCTGGGGTATAGGGCGCATTACCTGAAGTAATGTTGTCGATCACCAAAGAGCCTGAATCAGAAGAAGTGATAAAGAAAAAGGCGACCAGCATCACCGCTAATCCGGATAAGATCGAGGCAAAAGGGAGTTTTTGAAGGAACACAAATAAAGCCGTAGCAATGTCAGAATTTACAGCACTGACCAGGCTCAGGTCTCCTTCCAGAATGAAATGCAATGCAGTGCCGCCGAAGACTGTCATCCATAACAAGGTGATTGCGGCGGGCACAATCAAGACCCCAAGGATAAACTCTTTGACGGTTCTTCCTTTGGAGATTCTTGCGATAAAGCTGCCCACAAAAGGGGACCATGCAATCCACCAGGCCCAGTAAAATACGGTCCAGGAGTTCTGCCAGCCTGATTGCCGGTAACTGTCGTTCCAGGTGCTGATTTCTATGAAATCTGCCAGGTAAGATCCGGTATTCTGAATGAAACTTTTTAACAGGGAGATGGAGGGGCCGAAGGCGAACACGAGTAGCATCAATGCAAAAGCCATGATCATATTTCCCTGACTCAGGAGCTTAACGCCTTTATCTAAACCAGAAACGACGGAAATGGTAGCTATAGAGGTTACAATGATGATGATAAAGGATTGCAGTGTGGTCGACATTTCCCAGCCAAACAGGAAGTTTAAACCTGCATTCATTTGTTGTACACCTAAGCCCAAAGAAGTGGAAAGGCCAAATAGCGTGGCAATTACGGAAAGAATGTCGATGGAATGCCCCCACCAACCATGGATGCGTTCCCCTAAAAAGGGATAAAAAAGCGAACGGAAAGTGAGCGGGAGTTTTTTATTGAAAGAGAAGAAGGCGAGTGCCAATCCAACTACCGCATAAATCGCCCAGGCATGCAATCCCCAGTGTAAAGCGGTAAATTCCATGGCCTGTATGGCCAGTTCCGGAGCAGAGCCCGCCGGACGTGGAGGTTGGGCAAAATGGGAAACCGGTTCAGCAATGCTGAAAAACATAATACCTATCCCCATTCCCGCACTGAATAGCATCGCAAACCAGGATATATTGCTGAACTCCGGCTCGGCATCTTCTCCGCCAAGACGGATTCTGCCGAACTTCCCGAAGGCCAGATATAAGCAGAAACCAAGGATAAAATTCACCGTCAGGATCAGGAACCAGCCTAAATTTGCAGTGATGAGCAGTTTTGTGTTGTTAAACCAGGTATCTAGTGATTTTTGAAAGAGCAGACACAATACCAAACTACACACAATCAGGATAATCGAGGTGTAGAAGACTGGTTTATTGAGGACGAATTTAGAATTCGAGGGGTATTTTTTAAGCATTCCACCTGGTTTTATGAATTCATAACATTTTTTTTGCGAATAAGTTTCTGACTTTGGCGCAATTACCCCTTAATATTGACGTTTTACTCCCCTTTGTATTTGAAAGGTTCTGCTTAACTTTAAGAGTAAATCATAAAAAGAGTTAAACCTTAAAATTATAAACTATGGAAAGTGCCACTGTGAGTAGCAGAATGCAGGGATTATTGGCCTTGTTTGATATGCAGACCAACTTTCTTGCGAAAGCATTAGATGGAATTTCGGAGGAAAACATGTACAACCGTTTAAATACGCAGGCGAATCATATGGCCTGGTTGGCGGGTTCTTTGGTGGGCCAACGTTTTTGGATGATTAAGGAGACGAATCCTGGATTGCAGCAGACCGGCCATGACCTTTTTTCTGACCATAAAGGGATTCTGGAAGGCGCAAAATACCCTACAAAAGAAGAATATTTGAAAGACTGGGAGCGGGTCAGTCCAATTGCAAGAAAAGCATTGATCGCCATTGATGACGAAAAGTTAGACAGTGAAATCGATATGGGATTCATGAAAATGACTTATTACGAGATGATTACCTTCACGATTTATCGCGAAGCGAGTATCATTGGACAACTTGCTTTATGGAGAAGACTGTTGGGATACCCGGGATTAAAGTACGATTAGCAGCTATTTTTACTTTTATTGCTGAATTGTACAGCTTATATTTATCAGCCAGCGGTCTGAAAGCAAAGATGACCGCTGTTTGAAATACCTATGATCACAAACGAAAATAAATGCTAATTGAAGTTCTATCATCCGGATTATTGCCCTTTTGGTGGTTTTATCGACCTTGAGGAGACAGAAAAGGTCCTGAATGCATATTCAGAATTGACTGCTGGTTTCAGCTACTGGAATTTCATTTAAAGATCTTAATTGCTTGTGTAACAGAAAGCTGAAATCATTTAATGATTTGGCATTATCGCATAATTGTGAACCGCCTTTATTCCTTTCTTTGTGTTAACCAAATCACACAAGTATGAAAAAGAGCTATCTGCTGATTGCCGGATTGTTATTGTCCTGTCCGGCTTTTGCACAAAAGAACTATTTAGAAGAACCTAAATCTGCTAAAACCGAGCGGATGCAATGGTGGCATGACGATACTTTCGGGATGTTCATTCATTGGGGCTTATATGCGATTCCTGCTGGGACCTACAATGGAAAGGATGGCGGTGCTGAATGGATTATGGAAACCCATAAAATTCCAACCTCAGAATATGAAAAATATGCCCCACAATTCAATCCAGAGAAGTTTGATGCGAAAAAATGGGTGAGTATCGCCAAAGATGCAGGAGCGAAATACATCGTATTCACTTCAAAGCACCATGATGGTTTCAGCATGTGGGACAGTAAAGTGACCAATTATGACATCATGGATGCCAGCCCTTTTAAGAGGGACATTCTTAAGGAGCTATCAGATGCCTGTAAAGCAGCAGGTATTAAGTTTGGCTTGTACCATTCGATCATGGATTGGCATCATCCCAATGCAAACCCGAAACAAAAACCTGCTGAAAAGCCTGATTTTGCGAAATATAGAGAGGAGTATTTAAAACCTCAACTGGCAGAATTGATTAAAAAATATGACCCTGCCATCCTATGGTTCGATGGAGAGTGGATCTCTGAATGGACGGAAGACCAGGGGAGAGACCTTTACAATTATTTACGCAGTCTAAAGCCATCTTTGGTGATCAATAACCGGATCAGTAAGGCCCGTGGGGGAATGGAAGGCATGAATAAGTATGAAAATGCTGCGGGTGATTTCGGGACACCGGAACAGGAGATCTTAAAAACCAATTCTCAGGACTACTGGGAGAGCTGTATGACCATTAACAACAACTGGGGCTTTGTAAAGAACGACCAGAACTGGAAATCGGCTGAAACACTGATCAATAACCTGGTAGATGTAGCGGCAAAAGGAGGGAATTACCTGTTAAATGTTGGTCCAACAGCAGAAGGTGAAATTCCTGCAGCAAGTGTAGCACGGCTGGCAGAAATGGGCGAATGGTTGAAGCTGAATAAGCAAGCAATTTATGCTACAAACAGCCTTGCAAACTATAAAGAGGGGGATCATATCCGCTTTACACAAAGTATGGATGGCAAAACAACCTATGCCATTTTTAATCAGCAAAACAACAATGAACTGAAGTTGAGTTCCCTTCAGCCTAAAGCCGGATCTAAGATCTATATGATTGGTGTAAAAGAGCCATTAAGCTGGACAAAGCAAGAGGGAGGGATACTGGTAAAACTACCGGCAACGCTTCCTGGTAAGTATGCCTGGGTGTTAAAAATACAAACTGCAACACGCAACTCTAAGTAATTCCTTCCCTAATCATTGATTTCATTTCAATTAATTAGTACTGGATTGGGCAAAAAAAAAGCATCTCTTTTGGAGATGCTTTAGTTAATCATCTATAAATTAGATGGCTTTAACATTTGTTGCATTTAGGCCTTTTTTGCCGTTTTCAACTTCATAGGTAACTTTGTCGTTCTCCCTAACTGGGCCTGCTAATCCTGTTACATGTACAAAGATCTCTGCATCTCCGTTTTCTGGTACGATAAAGCCAAATCCTTTTGACTCATTAAAAAATTTTACTGTTCCTTCTGGCATTGTATTTTATTTAGTTTATTAAAAATAAGTTGTTATCGCTCCCAAAGTAGTTGCTCAACGAAAAACAATAACAAGTGTAAAATAAGGATTGTTTAAAACAATTCTAAGTTTTTTTTAATAAAATATTTAATAATGTTTCTTTTCCTGCTTTTTGAGGGTTAAAGACGGGTTTTTGACCTTTTTTTAAAACTATTCTTTCTGTTATTGGTTCTTCAATTATAGATGACATTTTGGAAATCCGTGGATATTCTTCCAAAAAAATCGAAGTTAACACTCGAAAATATTAATTTCATTTAAATAATTTATCTTATGTCTATATTTCTTGAATACCCAACTGCTGAAGATTACCCGATTTATGAGCCTAAACCTTTTGCAACTTTATGGGATTAAGAGGAGAGAAGAATTAAAGGATTTTATCTAATTCATCTAACATCTTAGTCCAGGAACCTTCAGCGCTTTTAATGAAATGTTCCCAATTGGCTGGCATTTTCTGTGTGAGTGTCAGCTCTGCTCCTGTAGGCGATGGTATAATGTCGATCACTATTTCTGAATGCTCTGCGGAATCCTGACGTACTGCCCAGGAAAAGGAGAGGCGTAATGGCCTGCTGATTTCCAGATATTCACCAACATGATCGATTTCTTCCTCATTCCTAAGCACTATAAATGAAAAGGAGCCTCCTACTTTAGGGTCTGCTTGAAGACTAACTATCTTTTCATCCCTAACCTCTGGACCAAACATAAACCTTCCGATCATGGAAGTGTTTAACCAGGCATCAAAAACATCTTCAGCAGATACTGAAAAATGGCGGCTTACTGTGGCATGTGCAGAGAGTTGATCGTTCATGATTTCCATTTTTATATAAGGTTCTAATTGGTTTTTTTCGTATAACTGTTTTCATGGTCATAATGTTTTAAAATAGCTTAAATATTTTCAGGGCAATCCTTTGGTTTACAGCTTGTACAGGCGTTTTTTAGCTTGATTTAGCGGGTTATTTCCAGATGTTAATTCCTTTGCCGGTTTTAATAAAGGTTAATTCTTTAGCGCATAAGCAGGATATTTATTGCCTGATCTGATTTAAATCCCTATTTTTAAAACGAACCATTGTTTTAAAAACGAATCATTGCTAACACCATGAAACTAAAAATCAACTTATTCTTATTTACCGCGCTAACCTTTGTGTTTGTAAACCAGGCTGCTGCCCAAAAGGGCTGGATTGATCTTTTTAACGGAAAAGACCTGAAGGACTGGAACATTAAGATCGCCAAGCATGACTATAATGACAACTATGCCAACACCTTTCGTGTAGAAGGGGGCTTGATCAAAGTAAATTATGATGGTTATGAAAATTTTGACCAGCAGTATGGTCATATCTTTTACAAGAAACCATTTTCTTACTATCTATTAAAAGTGACTTACCGTTTTGTTGGTGATCAGGCCAAAGGCGGAGAGGGCTGGGCGACAAGAAATAGCGGCGCGATGCTGCATTGCCAGGCACCAGAAACGATGTTAAAGAACCAGGATTTCCCGATTTCTATAGAGGCGCAAATCTTAGGTGGTGATGGCGAGCATGTACGTCCAACCAGTAACCTATGTACACCTGGTACGCAGGTAATCTATGATGGAAAGCTATTTACCCCTCATTGTTTAGATTCTAAATCGAAAACTTATGCCGGTGATCAATGGGTAACGGCCGAATTCCTGGTTTTAGGAGATTCTGTGGTTAAACACATCATCAACAAAGAAGTCGTATTGGAATATTCTAAACCTACAATTGGCGGTGGCAATGTGTCTAACTACGATCCTAAGATCAAAGAAAATGGCAAAGCATTAACCGGAGGCTATATCTCGCTGCAGAGCGAAAGTCACCCGATCGAATTTAAAGAAGTAAAGCTGTTTAATTTAGAGCGTTACTCAAAAGATAAAGCGAAGCTGGATAAAGTACTGGAAAAGGTATTAAACCAATAATAACCGCGTTTATTCTTGCTGGGTCAGGAAAAGAGCAGGGATCATTTATAGCCTATTATAAGGTATAAATGATCCCTTTTTTTATTTAGTAAAGGCCTGCTACAGGGTTATTAATCAAGGGTCTGAACACCGCCTCCGTTCACAAACAGAACTTGTCCGCTTACCCATTCTGATACCGGTGCAGCGAAATACAATACCGCTCCTGAGATGTCTGATGGCTTTCCTAATCTTTTGATGGGGGTATGTGACAACATTTTCTCTTCTATTTCCGGAGTAAGTACCGAAGCTAAGGCTGCAGTTTTAGTGGCTCCGGGTCCAACAGCATTTATGCGTACTTCCGGTCCGAAATCCATGGCGAGGTTGCTGCTCATGTGATTCAATGCCGCTTTAGAGGAGGCATAAGCACTCATATTCGGACTTTTATTGACGCTACTCATTGATGTAATGTTAATGATGCTGCCATAACCGTCTTTTTTCATTAAGGGTACACATAATTGTGATAACCTCCATGCACTGAATACGTTCAGTTTAAAAACCCGGGCAAAGTCGTCCACTGTAATGTTAAAGGGGTTTTCGCGACCACCACCACCGCCGCCGGCATTGTTAACCAGGATGTGTACGCCGCCTAATTCCTTTTCGGTTCTTTCCACCAGATTCACCAGGTCTTCATCATTCAGGACATTACATTCCACTGCGATGGCTTTACCACCTTTACTAATGATCTCTGCAGCCACCGATTCGGCATCCTGAAGTTTTAAATCGCCGATAGCAATGGCTGCACCGGCTGCTGCAAGCGTTTCACAGCAAGCCTTTCCAATTCCATTTCCGCCACCGGTTACGATGGCTACTTTTCCTTTAAGGTCAAAAAGTTCGTTAATAAGCATATGTATAGGTTGTGTTAGGTGCTATTTCCAGGCTTTGGGACCTGATTTAGCTACAAAAACAACAACAGCATAGGGAAAATGTTTTCCACTTTCTCTCTTACTTTGCCTGGCAGTAAGTAGTATTACTTATGCACAGGAATAAGCGGTTCAATAAATTCACCTTTTCTATTGACAATGCCTCTTTTACCATCTTTTTCGACAGTAAACCGGCCATTCGCTTTAAAATGATCGATATTGTCATAAATTATAGGAACTACAATGTTGCCTTTGAAATCTATCAGTCCTGATTTTTCTCCTTGAAAAACCAGGGCAAGTTCCTTATCTACTACCGCCAGGAAATCGTAAATAGTATCTACTACCATCACGCCTCTGTCGCTCATTAAGCCTCTTTTAGTGGAGGTTCCTACGGCTAGAAAGCCCACCTCATGCTCGTCGAGTGTGATGTTTGAAAACGGGTATGCCGCAACAATTTCTTTATTACTATTGAAAAATTCCATCTTTCCGGTTATCCTTGACATACGGTAGCCTATAATCTTATCGTTTTTTGGCTTTTGCGCATAGGTATTTAATGTCATAACCATAAAACAGCAACAGGTTGCGAATTTCAGGAAGCTTTTGGAATTGTTTTTCATGAAGTTAATTGCTAAGGTAATTAAGGTTTTGAAATATAACCTTATGAGATTTACTCTTGTTGTAGGATGGTGGTTGTTTTTCCATCTTCAGTTTTGGTTACGATCCAGTGTTTCTGAGCATCTTTTGCCATCGTATATTTTTTATCAGCTGAAGCGTAGGTATCTGTGCCCTCTGTGCTAAGAATGATGGTCTTTTTAAAATCAAGGGCGAAAATCTCCACTTGTTTATGGTCTGAAGAGAATAAGAAGGTGGCGGGAAAATTCTTATTTCTAAGGTCTATCATTTTGTTCTCCAATTCAAATGGACGAATACATTCTTTTCTTAAGACTGACCAGGTGTAACCAGCAGATGCTTTGCATCCATGTTCGTCCTGATCTCCGCCAACTATCGGAGCCTTACGCGTGGTATCCGAAGAAGTCGCCATTGTCGAATCTTGTTTTTGACTGCTGTTGTCCGTTTTTTGAGCGTTACAACTGAATAAAGCCAGTGTAATTAAGGAAAGCCCGAAGGTATAGCTTGTTTTCATAAGGCCTGTTTTCATATAGCGTTTTTTTAAGGATGATAAGGATTACTGCTGTTAAACAACAGTTTGGTTTATTTGTTTTTGAGTCCTATTCGTTTAAGGTGTTGAATTTCCGTATCTTCTGAAAGGAATGAGTATCAATTCTTTAAAGAAACGCGCTTATGAAATCCATTTTAAAGTCAGGCTTCCTTTTCCTGCTCATTAGTAGTCATTTTATCTTCATCAGCGCTAAGGCGCAGGTTAAACAAGTTCCGATTGCGCGTGTCGAGGAGATGGCCAATCTTCCTCAACCTTTAAAGATCATTGACTGGCGACAAATGGCGCTGCGTTTCGATAGTGTCGTTTATGATTTTAAGGCAACAGGTCAATATTGGCCGTTGGTATGGATGGACAGTACCCGTAAAAATTTCGACCAACCAGTGATGGGTATGTATACCGCCATAGGGGATGTCAGGCAGGGGCCAGCCCATAATAAAGGGATGTTTCATGAGGCATTGGCCAATATGGGTGCAGTTTTAGGGGCTTCATTAGTGGGGATTGATAAAAGCAATCAAGAGGGATTAAACTATGTTGCCATGCTGAAAAACTACTTCAACAGCGACACCGGCTGGGACATCATGATGAACAATACTGCTCCGGAAGTGGCTTTATTGGGAGGCGGATATGGACGTGATTGGTGGTATGATGTGTATCCCAATGTTCTCTTTTATGCCATTTATGAAAAGTATCCGGCAACAGCTGATTTCGACCTCATTGCCAAGAAAATAGCTGAAAAGTTCTTTAAAGCCGATTCTATATTGAATGGCAATTACCATTATTCCTATTTTGACTATGGAGCAATGCAGCCAAAAACCAACACCATTTGTCTTCAGCCCGATGCTGCTGCGGGTCATGCTTATGTGTTGTATGCAGCCTATAAAAAATTCGGAGATCCACGTTATTTGAAGGGTGCAATTACTGCGATGAAGGCGCTAGACCAGGAAAAAATCAACCCCACTTATGAATTACTCATGCCATTTGGCGCTTATTTAGCCGCGCGAATGAATGCAGAAGAGGGGACGAATTTCGATGTTTCAAAAATGCTGGGCTGGACCTTTTCAGGTACAGCAATATGTAGGGAAGGTTGGGGATTTCTCGCAGGAAACTGGAATGGGATAGACATTTCAGGAACTGTTGGGAGTACGGTAGATCATGGTGGTTATAGCTTTTTAATGAACACTTTTGATGCGGCCTGGCCACTAGTGCCCTTAGTCAAGTACCAACCTGAATATGCTACGGCCATCGGGAAATGGATGTTGAATGCGGTGAATGCTTCCCGGTTTTTTTATCCGCAATACATGCCAGTAGAGCATCAGACTTTGCCTGAACTGGCGGAGGTTACAAAAGGGGTAATTGCCTATGAAGGACTGGCTAAAGCCTCTACATTTGAAGATCGGTATCTTAGTCTAAAAGCACCTGTGGCGCAAGGTGATGGACCTAAATGGGTGCCGGGTAAAAATCCGGAAGTCTCCCAGTTCAGTGTTTATGGAAGTGGCCATGTCGGTATATTCGGAAGCATTGTACAGGAAACTGAGGTAGAAGGGATTTTACAGCTGGACCTGAATGCCACGGATTTTTATGCCGCTAAAAGTTTTCCTTCCTGGTTGTTTTACAATCCCTATCCAATAGACAAAACACTTAGCTTTAAGCCATCGGAGAAAGTAGATATTTATAACCTGCTGACTCAGAAATTTATCGCCAGAAATGTGAGTGATTCAGTACAGTTTAGCATTCCCGCCTTACAATCCACAATTCTGCTGGCAATTCCTGCCGGACAAAAAACCAGAGTCAGGAACAACCAGCTGCAGGCAGCTGGTTCTGTTATTGATTATCATTATCACCGTAAATAAACAGTATTAATGGTAATAGACCACATTCTCATAAATAAGCTACGCTTATTTTAAACTGAGTTTATGGCCGATGTACACAAAAGGAATGGTGAAACCCATCACAATAGTGGTACTGAGTAGGGCATCTTTTGAAAACAAGGAAACCAATCCACTGGCAATAAAACAGATGCCCAATTGAATCGTATTTTGCATTGCAGCGGCTTTGCCCACATTATGCGAAGCTGATTTTAAGGCTTCCGACACCACGATAGGGTAACAGGCACCATTCGCTAAAGCCATTAAACAAAATGGAATCAGCAATATGGTCAAAGTAGGGGTCATGCTGATGGTAATTAAATAAAGGGACACCATACTTACCGAATACAGTACCAGTAAATAAGGCAGTAGTTTTTTGCCTTCAATTCTTCCTGTGATGGCTCTATAACCATAACCACCGATTAAAAATGCAATAGTTTGAGGGAAAAAACTGAGGCCAATCTGGCTTTCATTATAGCCAAGCTCCTTTAAGAAGAAAGGAGAACCGGTAAGCCAGGCAAAAAATGCGGCCGAACACATGGCATAGATGAGTACATTTCCAAGGAATGGCTTTGATTTTAAGAGGGATAGGTAAGATTTATCTACGTTCGAATCCTCAGCTTTATCGGTATGATCAGCGGCTGGTTTTTCTTCTTTTATGGTTAAGGTATATAGGATAAGCAGTAAGGCGATGAGTGCCAATGCAATAAAGATAGACCTCCAGCCAAAATAATTCAGTAAAAAAGCACCCATTAATGGGGCTAATGCAGGGGATAATGCCACCAGAGGCATAATAGAAGCGAATATTTTGTTGGTTTGTTCTTTTGGATATCTTTCAATGACCAGGGCCTGCCAGCTAACTGCAGCAGCGCAAACACCGATCGCTTGTACCAATCTAAGTACCAATAGGAGCTGGACGCTGTAGGTAAAGTATATGCCTAAGGAGGCGATGGTAAAGATGCTCAATCCCATCAGGACCGTTTTCGGTTTGCCGAACTTATCGGAGATTGGTCCCCATAATAGTTGTGCGATCCCGTATCCGGCTAAGAACAAAGTCAATGTTGCACTGATACTGCTTTTGGAACTGCCTAAATCTACGCGCATCTTGTCGAATGCAGGTAGATACATGTCTGTGGCCAGAAAACCTATAATACTAAGACCTACTAAGTAAAGAAAGAACAGGAAACTATTTTTTTTAGGATTTAACGTAATCTCATTTTTCATGATTACGCAAAGATAAGGAATATGCTGGGGGCTATGGTCAAATCAAGTTCATTCTTTCTGCAATCCGACAAGCTTCATGGGAGTTGCTGACTCTCAGTTTCTCTAATATATTTTGACGGTGACGGTTTACCGTATTGATACTGATCGCTAATAAATCTGCAACTTCTTTACTCATCTTACCTTTGCGAATCAGTTGCAACACTTCCTTTTCACGGGCAGTTATTAGGTTATTGCAGGACTCCTGATCTGGCTTAAGAATCGCGCCTGTTGCCGAGTTGATAATGATACCAGTGTATTTATCTTCAGCAGGCTCATCATAAGAGAGGTTATAAAGACATAGTGCCAACCATAAACTGCCATTTGCCGCCGTGCATACATAAAACATACGGTGTTCCACAAGCAGGTATATCCCATCCTTGTTGCGCATCCGGATTTTGCTTTTCACCTGGTAATCGGACCTTTCCTCGATCGGTAGGCTCTTTATCATACTGAAAAAATGAAGCTCCAACAAATGCTTCTCCATCAGGTCATCCGGATGAATTTTATTGAAAATATCTTCTTCCCAAATGGAGTTGATTTCTTTTGAGTTTTCTGTTTCCTCAAAACCTAATGTGGCAGCCACTCTTCCATTATAGATGTAACTTTTATTGGCTTCCATATCACTCAATACCGCGATAGAATTTTCTATTCTGGAATACATATAAGCCATATACTGATAATGAGAAATGTCATTCGGTTTATCGCTTTCCTCTCCAAAGGATTGTCTCAATAGTGTTTCATTTAGGGTATGGAGAATATTCATTTGATTATGGTTATTTATCAGTATTGGAGCGCTAGTTGTGGTGTTTTACATTTGTGAGGTAAATGTAACGTATGGTTATTAACTAAAAACAAGAAATGAAGAAAATTATTTTATGCCTCATTGGATTCGCGATCTCACAAACCGGATTTGCACAAAGTCTGGATAAGATGCAATGGTTTAATGAGCCACAAAACTGGGAAATCAAGAACAAAGCTTTAACAATGTCGGTCACTCCACAAAGTGATTATTGGAGGATCTCACATTACGGTTTTACTGTTGATGATGCCCCATTTTATTACAGTACTTATGGAGGAGAATTTGAAGCGAAGGTGAAAATCACCGGAAATTATAAGGCGCGTTTCGATCAGGTGGGCCTAATGCTGCGTATCGATCATGAGAATTATATCAAAGCTGGGATTGAGTTTGTAGACGGAAAGTACAACCTAAGTACGGTAGTAACCCATAAAACCAGCGATTGGAGTGTAACTACATTGGATAAAGTTCCTGAATTTGTATGGATTAAAGCGGTTAGGAGACTGGATGCCGTAGAAATATTCTATTCTTTTGATGATAAAAGCTATACCATGATGCGCAATGCTTACCTGCAAGACAACATACCCGTAATGGTGGGTTTCATGGCTGCTAGTCCGGATGGCAAGGGTTTCGATGCTAAATTCGAAGGTTTTAGCGTAAAACAATTGCCTGACCAGCGTAGACTGGAATGGCTGAAGAAAAATGCGAATTGATCGCCTCTTTTAACCAATAGGACCTTAACAGGTCCTTTTTTATGATCTGTCCTTTTTCTGAAAAAATAATGATAAATTATGTGGATCATTTTTGCTGCTATATTTAATAGCTGCGCTTTCAAAATATAACAACATGGAAAATTATAAAGAATACTTTTATACCAATAAGGTTTTGTGGGACAAGAGGACTGAGGCACATATTACATCCGACTTTTACGATATGCCAGCTTTTGTAAAAGGGCGAAATAGCCTCAATAAATTTGAATTGGATTTATTGGGAGAGCTTAAAGGAAAAAAGATATTACACTTGCAATGCCATTTTGGTCAGGACTCAATTTCTTTAGCCAAAATGGGAGCAGAAGTTACTGCGCTCGATTTTTCTGAGGAAAGTATAGCACAGGCAAGGGCTATCGCTGACAAGATGGGAACATCCGTTAATTTTGTTTGTTGTAATGTCCTGGAGATGGATCAATACATTGAAGAAAAATTCGATATCGTTTTTGCATCTTATGGCATTTGCGGATGGCTTCCGGAATTAAGCAAATGGGGCGCATTAATAGCTGAGCGATTAGCCCCAAAAGGCCGTTTTATTCTCGTTGATTTTCATCCGGTCATTTGGATGTTTGATGATAACTTTGAGAAAATCAGCTATTCTTATTTCAATCAAGGAGCGATCGAAGAACTAGATGAAAATACCTATACGGACAGCAGCATTGCAATCAATAAAAAGTCATATTGGTGGAACCATAGTTTTTCAGATATTATCTCAGCCTTATTGGATGCAGATTTACAATTAATGCAACTCAAAGAGTTCGACCATTCTCCATATGAGTGTTTCAAGAATATGGTTAAAACAGAGGAAGGTTTTCAAATCAGAAATATGGAAGGTAAAATGCCATTGGTTTATGCAATGGAATACCATAACTCAAGGGGATAGTCGCTTAACTGAAGGGCAATTTGGATTGGGGACTTTTCAAAAAAAATGTATAGCTTTCCGGGGCCTTTACCTAACCAAATTTTGAAGAACCAAACTGGCTATACATTTTTAACTGACAAGGATTTAATTAAATGTCTTGCAGAAGGCGATGAACGTGCCTTTACGGAGATTTATACGCGCTACAAAACTGTGCTGTTTTTGCATGCCCGCCGAATGCTGAATGAGGATGAGCAGGCAAGAGATGTGGTACAGGAGATATTTACAACACTTTGGGTCAAAAAACAGGAACTCCAGGTCACCACTTCCTTAAAATCTTATCTGTACAGTTCTGTTAAACATAAAATTCTGAATTTGTTGCTGCACCGTAAGCATGTTGAAAAACACATGCAGCTGATGCTGGGCGTTTATAATATGGGTACGGAGATTACTGATTTGCTGATTCAGGAAAAAGAACTGAGTCAACTGATAGAATCCGAAATCCAGGCCTTGCCTGCCCGTATGCGGGAAGCCTTTGTCTTGAGCAGGAAAGAAGAGTTGTCCAACCGGGATATTGCACAAAAGATGAACATTTCGGAAGAGACTGTTAAAAAGCAAATTGGATATGCGCTGAAAATTCTGCGCTTAAAAATTAAGCTCATCTCTATCGTCCTGATATTGCTCAATCTGGGCTAAAAATAAATTTCAATTCCGTCTACCTCTTTCTGATTGGTCAAGTGTCTTAACATTATAACCTAGGACTATATGATGGAAAAAGATATCTCCATACTGATCGAAAAATATAAAAATGGAACCCTGAATGAAGAAGAACGTAGTTTTCTAAATGCATGGTACATTAAATATGCAGAGGAAAAATCTTCATCATTCGAACCGGAACAGTTAGAGGAGAACCTGAATTTGTTATGGGGCTCGCTAGAAGAGAATCTGGTTGGGCATGGTTTTAAACCCGAACGCTTAAAACCTGCTAAGGTTTCGTTGTGGCCACGCATTTCTGCCGCTGCCGCTGTGCTGATGGTTTTAGGAGTAGCATTGTATTTTTTTAAGGCAGATCCAGGTCAGTTAAAATCAACTCAGCAAATGATAGCCGAGGATATTAAGCCAGGTAGCAATAAGGCTTTTCTGACGCTTTCTGATGGTTCAAGGATTTCATTGAATGAGGTCGCGAATGGACAATTGGCTAGCCAGGCAGGAATTACCATTACCAAAACGAAAAACGGACAATTGATATATACAATTGCTGATCAAAAATCTGCCAGTTCTGGCACTGAATACAATACCATTGAAACTCCTAGAGGTGGACAATATCAGATCAATCTTCCAGATGGTTCAAAGGTATGGCTTAACGCTGAAAGCAAGTTGAAATTCCCGATTACCTTCGCTGGTCAACAACAACGAAAAGTTGAGCTGACTGGTGAAGCCTATTTTGAGGTTTCAAAATTAAAGGAGCAAGGGATAAGAATGCCCTTTGTTGTAGCGAGTAGGGGTCAGGAAATCGAAGTACTCGGTACACATTTTAATGTGAATGCCTATCCTGATGACGATTATACAAAAACCACCTTGCTGGAAGGGGCTGTACGCGTTTCCCGCTTAGTAAACCCGCAAAGTGCAAGACTAATTCCCGGACAGCAGGCCAGTTTAAGTGCAACATCGCTTACGCTAAAAAATGTAGACACAGAGCAGGCCGTAGCCTGGAAAAACGGACAATTTATATTTAACAATGTACCGCTGCTTCAGGTGATGAAGGATGTTTCCAGGTGGTACGATGTAGATGTCGCCTATAAAGGTGATTTTTCCGGTGTAGTGATCGGAGGAAGTGTGTCGAAATTTACAAATATCAAGGAAGTACTGGATGTCCTGGAACTGGCCGGAGAAGTAGACTTTAAAATTGAAGGGAAAAAGGTAGTGGTAAGCCCCCGAACCAAATAAGTATTGAATTAACCAAACCAAACTATCACCTAAACCAAACCAAAATGAGCTAACCAACCTGTAAGAAGAAAAGAAGAAACCGGGATCAGGATATTGCGTATCAGACCCCGGTAAAGCAGAGTATTGTCTATTAAAACAATGAACGATTGTCCTACGATCCTTGAAAAATTACAGGACTTCGTTTTAACCCTAACCAAATGTATGAACATTTACGAACATTCCGTACATCGGCTGAAGAGCTATGTACCAAAATTTATGCGGATTATGAAACTAACCCTTGTTTTATTGATCACCGCTTTTATGCAGTTGACCTTTGCTGCAAGCGCACAGAAAGTTAACCTCCAGGAGAAAGACGCAACACTAGAACAGATCTTTAAAAAAATACGACTGCAAACAGGTTACAATGTAATCTGGAACCAGGCTTTATTAAAAAAAGGAAGACTGGTGAGCGTGAGCATGAAAGATGCTGAATTGACACAGGCTATGAATGAAGTGCTGGAAGGCCTGGAGCTGAGCTTTGTGATTAAAAACAAAACCATTATTATAAGGAAAAAGAATGAGCTGACATCCATGATCCCTGCAGCTGAGCAAATAGAGATCAAAGGAAAAGTTACCGATGAAAATGGGGTAGCTATTCCTGGTGTGACGGTAAAGGTGAAAACTTCCGGAAAAGTAGCCATTACAGATCCTAATGGTAATTATAGGATTGAGGCCGATGCGAAAAGTGTGCTGGTATTTTCTTATATCGGTTTTAAATCGATTGAAGAGCCGGTTGATGGACGCAAAAGTATCAACATCTCCATGCAGGAAGATTCTGGCAGACTGAATGAGGTGGTGGTGACTGCCCTAGGTATTAAAAGGCAGGTGAAAGCCTTGAACTATGAAGTTCAAACTTTAAAAAGAGATGACCTCACCACAGTACAAAGCGCAAACTTTACGAATAGTCTAAATGGTAAAATAGCGGGTGTGAACATCAATGCAAGTGCTTCTGGTGTGGGTGGTTCTACCAGAGTGGTGATGCGTGGCGTAAAATCCATTAGTCAGTATGCCAGTAATAACGTATTATATGTTGTGGATGGTGTTCCCTTGTTTAACAAATCTGCGGGAGGAGCTTCTGTAGGTGCTTTCGGTGATATTTCAGGTACAGAAAGTATTGCAGACTTTAACCCCGATGATTTTGAATCCATCAGTGTACTCACCGGACCTGCCGGCGCAGCCTTATATGGTAATGCCGCAGCAAATGGTGCGATTCTGATTACCACCAGAAAAGGTAGTAAAGATGGTTTTAAACTAAACTACTCGAACAGTACGACGGCATTGTCGCCATTTGTTTTACCAGAATTCCAGAATACTTATGGTAACAGAGTAGGCGAATATGAAAGCTGGGGCAATAAGCTGGTGGAGCCTAGTACTTATGATGCCAAGGATTTTTTCAATACTGGTGTTCAGCAGATCAATTCCCTGAATACTTCTATTGGTAGTGAAAAACAGCAGAGTTTCATCTCGTTTTCAAGTACAAACGGTAAAGGGATCATTCCTAACAATAAGTACAACCGTTATAATTTTACTTTCAGAAATTCAGCAACTTTCTTGGACGACAAGATCACTACGGATTTTTCTGCATCCTATGTAAAACAGACGGATCAGAATATGGCTTCGCAGGGGCAATATTTCAATCCATTGGTTCCCTTATATCTGTTTCCAAGAAACGATGGTTTTGATGTCATTAAATACTATGAAAGGTATAATGTGTCCAATAATTATTTTACACAGTATTGGCCTTACGGCGATCAGGGTTTACAAATGCAGAACCCTTCCTGGATTACGAACAGGATGCTGTTTCAGAATGCCCGTAACAGGTATATGATCTCTGGAAACACGACTTACAACATCGACCAGGGGATTAGTGTAACTGCAAGAGGCAGGATTGACAATACCGATGGAGATGTTACGCGTAAATATTATGCTTCAACGGCAGCGAATTTTTCAAAGCCAAATGGATACTACTCCTGGGCAAGTCAAAAAGTGTTGCAAAGTTATGTGGATGTGATCGGAACCTTCAACAGAACCTTCAATGACTTCAGTGTGAATCTGAATCTTGGAAGTTCCTATGTAAGAGACAAAACAACCACTGATGGCTTAAGCGGACACCTGGAAACAGTGCCTAATCTTTTCTCGATCAGGAATATTAATACTTTTAGCACCCTTGTCACTCCTTTTGATAATAAGGCAACATTGGGGGCCTTTGCAAGTGCAGAGCTAGGCTACAAAGGTTACCTTTACTTATCCGCTACAGGAAGGAAAGACTGGTCTTCAAGACAAGTGAATTCAACTGAAGAATCGTTTTTTTATCCTTCATTAGGACTTTCTGCAGTGATTTCTGAGATGTTCAGCATTCCTAAAACCATTGTGAGCTACCTGAAAGTAAGAGCAAATTACTCATCGGTTGGTTTGCCATTGGATGCTTTGGGGATCACTCCTGGAACGGTTACTTATCCTACCAATAATGGTGCGGTAACACCTATTTCTATCTATCCTTTTCCTGATTTTAAAGCACAAAGAACCAAAACTTTTGAACTGGGTGCTAATGTGAAATTCCTCGACAATAAAGTTGCTTTAGATGTCACTTTATATAAATCGAATACCTACGATCAGTTGTTTTTGGGAACCTTGCCAGGAGGAACGGGGTACTCGGGTTTCTATGCACAGGCAGGAAATATAGGCAATAAAGGAATAGAGGCCAGCTTAAGCTTCAACACCAAATACAGAGAGATTGGGTATAATACCGGGCTTGTTTTTACTTTAAACCGCAACAAGGTAGTGGAGATGGTCAGAAATTATCCTAATCCTGTTGACGGATCAATGTTTAATCTGACGGAGTTACTTGTTGATGGTACCTTAATACGTGAAGGTGGACAAGTAGGTGACATTTACACCCGTTCGTTTTTGAAAACAGACCAGAATGGTAAAATCTTTATTGACCCGGATGGTAATTTTTCACAGGTTAACGGAGACTATGTGAAATTAGGATCTGTAAATCCGGATTATACACTGGGCTGGAGACATGGTTTTTCACATAAGAACTTCAATCTAGGCTTTATGTTTTTTGCCAGGGTAGGGGGAATTGTATTGTCTCAGACTCAAGGTCTGCTGGATCAATATGGTGTATCTCAACGATCTGCAGTAGATAGAGATAGAGGCGGAATTCCAATTAATGGTGGACTGTATCCTGACATTGAAAACTATTACCGGACGGTAGCAAAATTAGAAGCCTATAATACTTATAGTGCAACTAACGTACGTCTGCAGGAAGTTTCCTTAAGCTACTCATTTCCTAGAAAAATATTTAGAGATAAAATGGGACTAAGCTTATCATTAACCGGAAATAACCTCTGGATGATCTATAATAAAGCTCCATTTGATCCTCAGCTGACGGGTTCTACCGGAACCTTTGGACAGGGGGTTGATTATTTTATGATGCCGAGTCTTAGAAGTTTGGGATTTGGTGTTAAAGTTCAATTATAAAAGAAATTGTGATGTATATAAAAAGATATTTGGTTGCCTCAGTGGCAACAGTAGCCTTGTCGCTACTACTATCATCATGTAAAAAGTATTTTGAAGAGGTAAATACCAATCCATATCAGCCTACTGATAAAATGCTCGAATACAATAACCTTAAAGTTGGTGTGTTTTTTCCGCAACTGGCAAAGGCAGTTATACCCATTGGTACGCCTTCTGAAGATACCGGTCCGGTAAATAACTACCAGATTGCGGTAGACCTGAGTACCAATAACTGGGCAGGTTATACTGCTGGTAGAAGTGAAAAGTTTGATGGAGGTAGTAACCTGACCACTTACTTTTTTAACGATGGCTGGGTAAATGGAACCTATATCAGGCGTACTGCTGATATTTTTAATCCATGGTTAGCGATTAAGCAAAACACAGAAACTACTGCACCGCAATTGTATGCGATCGCGCAGATTATGAAGATTGCCGGATACCATCAATCTACAGATATGTTTGGGCCTATGCCTTACAAAAAAGTGGGTTCAGGGTCCTTTACCGTTCCTTACGACTCGCAACAGGAGATCTACAATTCTTTTTTATCAGAGTTAACGGAGGCGGTTAAAGTATTGACGCCATTTATTGGTGGTGATCCACTTATTCCTCAATATGATGTGGTTTATGAAGGAAATGTGAGAAAATGGATACAGTTTGCCAATTCTCTAACCTTGCGTTTGGCCATGCGCCTGGCCTATGCTGATGCAGCAACTGCCCAAAAATATGCAGAACAAGCCGTTTCCAATCCAATAGGACTCATTTTAAATGTCGATGATGCAGCCAAAATGAGATCCGGTGCAGGACAAACCTTTATGAATCCGATCAGAACCCTTTCAAATAACTATGCTGATGACAGGATTGGCGCTTCTATTATGGCCTACCTGAAAGGATATAATGATCCCCGCTTACCAGCATTTGCAGAGCAGGTAACTATCGGCGGTGTACCTGGCTATTATGGTGTGAGAACAGGAATTTCTATAACTGCTCCGGAATATGTGCAGTATTCTTCACCAAATGTATTGTCAGAAACCCCTCTGTATTGGTTAATGGCATCAGAAGTTAGCTTTTTAAGAGCTGAAGGCGCATTGAGAAATTGGGCAATGGGTGGTTCTGCGGAACAGTTTTATAACGAAGGGATCCAGAAATCTTTCCAGGAGAACGGGGTAAGCAATACAACTTATTCCAGCAATGCCATCAGCACACCTACAGCTTATGTAGACCCGCTGAATGCTGCCCGGAATGCTACTGCGCCAACTACGATCACGATCAAATGGAATGCTGCAGATGTATTTGAAAGAAATCTAGAAAGGATCATTACACAAAAGTGGATCGCGATGTTCCCTAACGGACCTGAAGCATGGGCGGAACAAAGACGTACAGGCTATCCTAAACTTATTCCGATTATGCTGAATAGGAGTGGTGGTATTGTAAACTCGGCAAGCGGTGTAAAAAGAATGGTGTATCCATTAGCAGAATATTCGCTAAACGGAGCCAATGTAGCGATTGCTGTACAAAGCCTTTTGGGAATGCCTGATAATGGCGCATCGAAGGTATGGTGGGATAAAAAGCCTTAAAAGATTAGATAGTTTAAACATAATTTTATGAAAAAGATATTTGTATTCATCTCTTGCTTGTCCTTTCTCGCCATCCTGTTAACGGGTTGCGCTAAATGGACTGATGCTGAGCAGCTGGTCGTGCAGCGATTAGACGCGGACAGTAACAGCCTGGGGCCAAACTATAAAAAGTATTTAGAAAGTCTGAGGTCATATAAACAAAGTGCTCACCCACAGGTGATCGGTTTTTTTGACGCGAAAAACTGGAACCTGGACAATGGGAAGCAGAACACCTTTCTTTATAACCTTCCCGATAGTCTGGATATGATCTGTGCAATTAACCAGACAGGAGCATTGACGCCAGCTCAACTTGCCGATATGACTTCGACAAGAGCTACAAAAGGCACAAAAATGTTAATGATGCTTGACTTCAAAAAAATGAACGATGACCTCAAAAAACGTCTGCCTGTTTCGCCAGCCGGAGATTTGGTGAACACCACCATAAACACCTATACAGACTCTGTATTGAATGTATATCAGCAAAACAAATACGATGGAATTTATTTGTTGTACGAGGACCTTTACTGTTTTAATTGTTCAGAGGTATTGTCTGATATCAGCCGTGTATCGGCTATAATTACCAGATTGGCGGCTTCAGCGAATGCTAAGAAATTGCTCTTGCAGTCTAAAGGTACAGATGCCCTATTCCTGACTCCAGAAGCAGCGGGTAAAATTGACTTTTTTGTGGTCAACTCTTTAAATGTCGCCGGTGCATCTTACTATGTATATGATGGACTTCTGGATTTATACAGTAGTATAAATGGCTTTAGTTCTTCTAAAATGATGCTTACCGCCTCTTTTCAGGGCGACCGATGGAAGTTGGGTGGAGATCCTTTTCCTAATGGGGGCGGTACCTTCATAGGAACTGCTACGGCCCTGGCCAGATGGAATGTTACCGGAGGACGTAAAGGCGGACTGGGCATATACTATGTAGAGCAGGATTACAATAACAACCCGCCCTATAAGTATGCCAGGGAAGCAATTCAAATGATAAATCCGGCAGTTAAATAAAAGACAATTTCATTAAAATAAAGGATATGAAAAATATAAAACTATTCCTGTTCAGTCAGCTGGTATTATTGCTGATTTTGGGCTGTAATAAAATAAAAGATGGAGTTGGCGAGCCTGAAAATGCAGTGTATATCAACGAATCGCTGGCATACAGGCCAATTAACTTTTCTGTTAGAGCGGGTGCTACCGTACAAAACTCGCTGGCCTTGACACCAAGACTGGTCAAAGCTGAAAACCATAATGTGGAGGTTGCTGTTGGTGTAGACAATGGCTTAGTGGTACAGTATAATGAGGTAAATGGGACCAATTATGAGTTCTTGCCGGAAAAATATTATGCCATTCCTAAAAGCAATGTTACGATTCCTGCAAACAGTGTTTCCGGAGGAACGGTTGCTGTTAATTTTAATATAACAGACCCTTTTCCAAGAGGTAAGCTTTATTTGCTGCCGGTTACTATAACCAATACTTCCGGACTGCCGATCGTTAACTCCTCTAAAACCGCATTTTATCTGATTGGCGATAATTCTGGAGGTGCCAGAATCGTAGCTACGAGTACCAACAATGCATTTAAGGTCAACTTTACCGGAGCACCAATTTTAAGCAACTTTACGTTTGAGGCCATGGTTTATGGCAATAAATTCGATCGTTTAATCAGTACGGTGATGGGTATTGAAGGTTCTGTATTGCTACGTATTGGTGATGCTGGTATTCCTGGCAACCAGATGCAAATGGTGATGCCTGGTTCTCCAAATCTTAACACAGGTAGCGGTGGCGAATTGTCTGCAAATCAATGGCATCATGTAGCTGCGGTATATAATGGACAAACCGTTAGTGTTTATTTGGATGGTAAACTGGCTAAAAGTGGTCCGGCAAGCGGAACGGTGAATGTCACTAATAATTTTTACCTGGGCTTTTCGTATGACAATCAGCGATATATTGACGGGATGATGTGTGAGGCCAGGGTATGGAGTATCGCCAGAACTCAACAAGAGCTGATCGCAAATAAAGACTATGTGAGTCCTGAAACAACAGGCTTGCTGGCTTATTGGTCGCTCGATGACAATACCGGTAATGTGGCGATTGATAAAACCGGACATGGTTATAATGCTACCTCTACCAGCCCTATCGTATGGGTACAATCAATCGTTAAGTAATCAATTTATTAATAATAGAATAAAGGGATATGAAAAATAAAATTATAAATGGTCTTTACCGCATGCTTGCTTTGGCAATCATCTGCGGTCAGATCCTGATGATCAGTTCCTGCACAAAGAACAAGGCTACTGCTCCGGATCAATTTGAGGACTTCGCCAATATTACTACCGCTGGTTTTCTGATCAACAGTGTGAATACCCAAAGTGTTGTTCCGCTTAACGTAGTCAAAAAGAGCAGTGGTACTACCATCGACAGAGATGCGCTGGACTTTAGTTTCAAAATTACCAAGACGCTGGCTGTGGATGTAACGGCTAAGCTGCAGGTGAATGCAGGTATGTTGGCCGCCTACAATGCGGGCCATAATACCGCTTACCAGTTATTGCCGGAGAATGCCTATGCTTTTGCGGAGAATACAACGGTAAGCATCCCTAAAGGGGCTACAGAATCAAACCGGGTAAGTATTAAAATTACAAATCTAGCTTCATTAGTACTTGGACAAACCTATTTACTACCTGTTGGATTAGCTGCTATTTCAGAGGCTAATCTGCCTGTACATGATAGCTTTAAGACTACTTATCTATTGGTGTCTGTATCGGACCAAGCCTTCCCAAGCGCGGATAAGCCGAATGGCATTAAAAGCGTAGTGTATGTAGAGGCTGCCAGCAATAATATCCTAAATGCCGGTAGATACACCTTGAGTACAAGTGGAAAGCCATTTTTTGATGCGGTATTATTGTTCGCTCCAAATATTTACTGGATCAACAAAAAGCCTGTTGTTACCTTAGGAAGTGCCTACGGACAGTTAAACAATCCCGAGAAATACATACGCCCTCTGCAACGCAAAGGGATAAAGGTATTGGTGAGTTTCCTGGGAGCGATGCAAAACTTTAATACGCAGGAAATAGAGCAGATTAGTCTTCAGATTAAGGAAATTGTGGTTAGATATGGCCTGGATGGAATTAATTTCGATGATGAATTCCAGCCTTATGATGGGATTACCATGCCAGTGGCAAATAACTCTTCTTATACTTTGCTGATTAAGCGTTGTAAAGAACTGATGCCGGATAAGATTGTATCACTGTATAATATCGGGACGATACCTAAGGTGGTAAATGGGATTGTACCAGGTGATTATCTGGACTACGCATGGCAGGCCTACTATGGAAGTTATGGTGCGCCGAATATTCCGGGAATAACAGATAAAAAGAAATTAGGCCCTGCTGCGACCTGGATTTTAGGTACTGTACCTCAACAACAACCTACCAGTGTAACTACAGCCGAGACATTAGCTAAAAGGACAATTACTGAAGGTTATGGGGTAATGGTATTCTATGATCTTTCCGCATTTACCGTTCCCTCATGGATGCAGCGGGTAGGTAAAGCCTTGTATAATGAGGATGTAGTGGAAACCGAAGGACCTTATCAACAGGACTGGTAATCCAGATATAGATGACGAAATTATAATTGGCTATGTACCCAATCAAATTATTATGAAAATAAAACCATTCTATAAAATATTAAGCTGTGGCATTTTCTTTATGTCGCTGCTGACATTAATTGCTTCCTGCAGTAAAGAGGACATGCCAAATACCAAGTATTTGCAGGCATACCTTGCAGATAATGAATTTCAAACCGATGTAAGTCTGCCTGTGCTCAGTTTCGAGTTATTTGCCGATGGAACGGTAAACCGAGGGGAGACGCCAGCAAAGGTTACGATCGCTAATCCGGTAAAGCTTTCCAGAACCAGTCCCGCCGATGTGACCGTAAATTTGAAGTTTGGCGATAAGGCCATTGTGGATGAATATAATAGAGTTAATAATACCAGTTACAGGGTTTTGCCTGAAGGTGCGGTTAACCTATCAAAGGAATCTATTACCATACCGTCGGGTAAATTGGGCCCTGAGGAGAAAGAGCTGATCTTGACTGTTCTGAAACCGGGCTTGCTTAGCATTGATGCGAACGATTATTTATTGCCGATTGTTTTGAAAACGATAGAAAGTAATGATGGTGGTGTTAAACCAGGCACAACTGCAATGTATGTTAAAGTTAGGCCAACAGGTTTTGCTGTTGCTTTAAAGATCCCTAACTCGCAAACAAATCTCTTAAATATGAGCTATGCGACCACTGGAGTAGGAGGTGTTTATTTACCGCCAGCAGATGGCGTGTTCCAGGTTGGACTTAGTCCGGCAGCAGGTGTTTCTACTGCGGTAGAGGTAGTTCCTGGTGATGCCGCAATGGTAGCTGCCTATAATACGGCGAACAAAACAGAGCATATCTTATTGCCTGCCGCAAATTATACTATTTCAGCAGCTGGCAACGTCACTTTTGCTCCGGGTCAGAGTACGGCAAATTTATCTGTTGCCATTAAAGACGGACAGCAACTGGATCCGCTTAAAAAGTATTTGCTTCCATTGACTATAAAACAGGGAAATATTGCTTTTACAGATCAGGCAGCAAAAGTGATCATGGTATTGCTTACTGGGAAAATCACCAACGTTAATCCAGCTAATTCGGGCTTAACAGGAACAACAGCAATCCGTACAGGATGGGCATTAACTTCGAGCGCTAATTTTACCACTAAGGCCGTAGCTCGTTTGGTTGATGGAAGTAACTCAACATCATGGCGCTCTAATGGCATATTGCCGGCTTGGGTAGTGCTGGATATGGGGAATTCTTCAGCTGTTAAAGGCTTTAGTATTATTCCAAACTATGAGTATAGAACGTCTGATTTTATAGAGATGGATGTATTGTCGAGTACCGATGGTACCACCTGGAAAGCTGAAGGGCAGTATGTCGGACCTGCAACACTCGCAAGTTCTTCGGCAACATTACCGGATGTTAAAACAGTGAAATTCATTATTCCTGTTACCGCACGTTATTTTAAGTTTAATATTACCAAAAGTACCCTGGGAACTTATTCAGGGATGTGCGAATTAAATGCGATACAATAAATTATTATAACCATAATCAACCGGGATTCAGATTTTTTCTGATCCCGGTTGCCTTTGGGATGGTAGGATATATTTATAGAAATGGTTATCTTTACATAAGTACATTTTAATAGTAAATTTGACCTATGACAACTATAACCTTAGAAGTTCCTGATAGCTTAGGGGAGTATCAAAATGATACTATAAGATTTATAGCAGCTAAATTATATGAGTCCGGGAAGCTTTCCCTAGGGCAGGCTGCTGATATGGCTAGGTTAAGCAAGCGAACCTTTGCAGAATTACTTAGCGATTATGATGTATCCTTTATCAATTATTCCCCTAGCGATTTAAATGATGAACTTGATAGGATCTCGGGAATATAATATCATTATTACGGATATCTTGATAAGATTCAGTCTACAGACTTTAGGATATCTTCATCTTTAATAGATTTAGTTTTGGAAAAAACGGCTGAGAAATAATTAGGGTAAATTTTATGATTAGTACAACGGAGTTACCTACATTACAATTTATAGAATGTAGGAAAACAAATGCCTACGCAGCTATTTTACTTCTTCTCATTGCAGCTGGGTTTTATCTTAGTTTTATGAAGAAAACCCCTATCATAGCCTGGTTTTCCTTTTTAACGGGTTTCATCATTTCTGCTTATTTTGTTTGGAAGACGTTTAGAAAGACAGTGGTAATAGAACTCAGTTCTAATACAATTAAACATAAAGATTACTGCTATGGCTGGGGTAGGTTGCAGAGTTATGAAATACGGTACTTACATTCCAATTCTTATGTAGGGACTTATTTATTTTTAAATTCAAAAAATGCTACAATACCCTTAAAAATTTGTCTGGACGTTCTTGAAGATCAAGAGTCGTTTAAGCATCAGATGGCTATTTATGCTAAGGCAAACCACATTGAACTTGAGAAGTATACCTAAAAATTATTCCTATATCACCTCTTCAACAAAAATCTCATAACGATCATTCCACAATAAAACTTTTTGGGCAGTCGATGGGTTTTATTCTTTGAACCATATCATCTCTTAAAATATGAATTGTAGATCAGATTCGAGTATTTTCATCGAAGCTGATATTTATAACAAATTTTTATAATAAGTATATGGAAACTAATTCAATAGACCCCAATACTAAAATCGAAATTGATTATAGCAGGTACGATCAGGCAGTACAAAAGTTAAGACCTACAGTATATTTGGATGGAACAACTTTTTGTTGCTTATCGGGACCGGATCGCGAAACTGGTGTCTTCGGAACTGGAGATACCCTTGAGGGGGCGATTCAAGATTGGCGTTCTGCTCTTGAAGAACGCTTTAAACGTATAAACGGTGAGAATATCTAATTGTAGAAAATATTATGGATCCCTTTAACATAGTCATCAAAAACGGTAACGAACAATTGGACTTAAACATCCACCCCCAGGAAGCTGGTATTTTTAAGATTGTTTATCATGGTGCTCTTGTAGGGGAGATCTTTATTGGGCAGGGGGGAAGTTGGGAGGCCATTTCTGCAAATGATTTGGATGCCGCTACGATTTATGAATATGAGGAAACTTCAGGACATGCAGATATACTCCTTGAACAGGAAATAGTGCAAAGCATAGGAGGAGAAATCAAAAAAACAACAGGTGAATCTTAATGTATCATTAGTCTTGAAATTTATGAAACTGAATATTCAACTGTTGATCCCACTTTCAGCCTTGATATTTGCAGGCTGTGGTTCAGGTCGCCAGGAAAAAAAAGTAATGGACTCAATAATGGCTGATACTACCATTATAGATACTACGAATATGAAGGCCGCTCCTTCTGATACAACTGTCCTGAGGATGGAAACAAGCGGTAAGGATACGGCCTTAATTGCACATTAATTCCACATAGTTCCTGCCAATCCAAGGATAAGTGACATCCAGAACCCAATCAGGGCACCAAGAATACTTAATACCAGGAAAAGCTTACCTAACCAGCCCTCCAGTCTTCGGAGACGCTCTGTGATATCATAACATAGTCCAACCATTGCTCCTCCAAAGGGTGTGACCAACAGCGGCTTAATTTGCCAAAAGCTGCCCCAACTTGGGTTTCCCCGTCCTGCGCCGATCACAAAAAATCCAACGATAAGTAGGCCAATTCCTGCGCCAATGATCATGCGTTTTTTTAATGCCGGACTGAAAACCGGACTTGAAGATTCATACTTTATAATTGCCATGACTTTATATTTTAAAAGTACTTTGTAGTACAAAGTTAGTAATATATTTTAATTGTTCATCACTGTTTGAATTTTATCTTGGTTGCGTATTTAATACTAGCTTTTAGGACGTTATAAGTATGAAGTAATCCGCTTAGTAACCTTTTTAAGTTCTTCCTTTGAGAATTTCCTGGTCATCTTATTGATTTTCATCAGCAACAACTTGTCACCTTTCCTCACTATGATTACGCTGAAATTTTCGTTATCACTATGATACCATGCCTGATTGCCAATTCCTGATAGGGATGTTTGGCCTGGCATGTTATGATTACTTTTCAAAATATCATCATAAGCATTTCTTGCTAAGGTAGAATCAGTGTATTTTGTCAAGATGTAATGTAAATTTATAGGGCGATTTGTTTCCAGCTCATTTTCCAAACAAGTATAAGTTAAGCTCCTCTTTATAAAGTTATCCTTGATTTCTTTCTTTTGATCTGTCAAACTCGCAGCCTGACCTAATATTTTTTCTACTTCAACTTTAGTAGGTGCCGCATTAAAAATCACCGATGTGTCTGATAAATCATTGCTGCGCAATGGATTGTTTGGCTGCGGTTTACTATATCCAGATAGACAAATTGAGCTAAGCATTAGCATCAAAACTAGCTTTTTCATTTTATTCAGATAATTTTTAAAGATTAAAATAAAACACACCGGACCAATGATATGTTCTATTATCTGATATTTTTTCCAATTTTGCTTTTTACACTTGCTAATGAAAGAGAAAAAGCCTGAGGTTATTGAAACCTATAATATCATTGCAGACTGGTTTTCTGAAAACCGTGATCAAGGGTTAATAGAAAAACCTTATTTGGATCAATTGATGGATAGAATTGGACCAACAGGTAGCATTCTGGATTTGGGTTGTGGAACCGGAATGCCGATGATGTCTTATCTCTTAGAACGAGGAATGACCACAACTGGAGTAGAGGGGAGTTCTCGAATGTTGGATATTGCAAAGAAGAATCTACCTCAGGCTGAATATATCCAGTCGGATATGCGCCAACTCTCCATGGATAGAAAATTTGATGCGATTATATCATGGAATAGCTTTTTCCACCTGCCTATCGAAGATCAACCTGGAATGTTCCGCATTTTTAAAGATCATTTGAACCCCAATGGCATTTTATTGTTTACCTCAGGAAAAGTAAAGGGAGAGGCCTGGGGTATGAACGGTGGTGAAAATCTATTTCATGCTTCCCTTGATAAAACTACATATATGGCTTTACTTGAAAAGTATCATTTTCAGGTACTGGCTTATCATGAAGACAATCCCGAATGTGGTTATGCAACTATATGGCTGGCACAATTGTTAGATTAAATCATTCTATTCTCTCATCCACATCTTTAGTGCGTAATGGTGAGTATTGTCAATCAACTTATAACTGGGGGGTATCTGTTTTATGGAGCCATGGTAGGTAACTAACCGGGTGCCGGATGGTCTTTGATCTAACTGCTGATAAACATAGTTTGTATAGTAGCTATACAATTCGGCATTTGCTTCAATTCTTGTATCAATACCCAGATCTGGCTTGATGTTTTCATAAAAGGAATTGAAAAAATAAAAAGAATCAAATAAGTCAAAATCCAGCGCTGTTATATTATTGTGGATGAATTTTACATTCGGTAGTACCAGCGTGTTTTTTACCGATTGGGCTAAATTAAATAAATCATTACGTTGCTCAACTCCATAAAACAAAGTTTCAGGTTCAAAGAAACCTGCCACGAGGCAGAACTTCCCGACGCCACTTCCAATATCCAGGACTTTTGAGTTTGGTCCGGATAGATATTCACTGGATTTTTTAGCAATTTCCAGTGGAGTCCAATGCATTTCTGATAGGTTTTGGATGCGCCTGGGATATAAATAATCGAAGCTGGTGTCTTTATCAAAATACACTACATTAAGAGAATCAGTGTGCATTTAATGCGGTATTTGCTCCAATTAGACTTTTATAGGCTTCAGCTGTTAACAAGGATTCCTTTTCTATGGCTGTACTTACGAAAACCTTAATCAACCAGGTGCTATATGGGTCTAGATTTACTAATTCTGGTTTCTTTTCAACATCCGGGTTTACAGCAACAACTTTTCCGGTAACAGGCATAAATAAATCTGATACTGTTTTAACCGCTTCAACAGTGCCAAAAATGTCCTCTTTGTGAACGGTCGAATTTAAAGTGGGTATATCTACATAAACAATGTCACCAAGTTCATTTTGAGCAAAATCGGTAATGCCAATTAAAGCATATTGGTCATCAAAACTAATCCATTCATGGTCTTTAGTGTAAAACAAATTGTTTGGGTATTCCATAGGGTCTTTGTTGTTAGTTGTGCTTATTGTTCTTTGTATTTTTTAAAGTTTTTGGCGAATTTATCAGCTAAGATTTTAGCAGCGATTTCATATTCATTTTTATCAGCCCAGGTATTTTCCGGGCTTAACAGATTTGTAGGAACTCCAGGACAGCTCAAAGGGATTTCTAGCTCAAATAGATTATGTTTTTTAAATTCGACATGCTCTAACTGTCCATTTAAGACAGCTGTAACCATGGCCCGGGTATATTCCAGCTTAATACGTTCCCCGATTCCATAACTGCCACCGGTCCAGCCAGTATTAATTAGCCATACTTTAATGTTTGAGCTTTTCAGCTTTTCACCTAACATTGAAGCATATCTTAGCGGGTGTAGTGGTAAAAAAGGTTTTCCGAAACATGCGGAAAAAGTAATTTGAGGTTCCTTTATTCCAATTTCCGTCCCCGCAACTTTTGAAGTATATCCAGAAATGAAATGATACATGGCCTGTCGCACATTTAACTTTGAAATTGGGGGTAAGACACCAAAAGCATCTTCGGTCAGAAGAAATATATTTTCAGGTGGTTTTCCGACAGAGGGCTCAACGATATGCGCTATGGAATCAATAGGGTAGGCTGCTCTTGTATTTTCGGTGATAGAGGTGTCCGCATAGTTTACGACCTGTTGGTTTGGATAAAAGCAAACGTTCTCTAATAAAGTACCAAACTTAATGGCATTAAAGATTTGTGGTTCTTTTTCCGGACTTAAATCGACACACTTTGCATAACAACCACCTTCTAGATTAAAAACGGAATTGGCATCCCATCCATGCTCATCATCGCCAATTAACTTCCTGTCCGGGTCTGCCGAAAGTGTTGTTTTTCCTGTCCCGGATAGTCCAAAGAAAATAGCGGTATCCCCCCGTTCACCAATGTTTGCACTACAATGCATGGGCAATACATTTCTTTCCTGTGGTAAAATGTAGTTTAAAACTGTAAATACTGCTTTTTTGATCTCTCCAGTATAGGCTGTTCCACCAATTAGAATGACTTTTTTCTTGAAATTGATCACGGTGAAATTTTCAGAATGGATGTCATCCTCTTTTGGGTCTGCCATAAAACCAGGCGCAGATAATATGACCCAATCCTCGCTGAATTCTGATAATTCATAAATATTTGGTCTTAAGAAAAGATGGTAAGCAAAAAGGCTTTGCCAGGCGTATTCTGTTACCAGCCTTATTTTAAGTCTATAGTCTTTAGCTGCACATGCAAATACATCCCTTATATAGACATCCCGGTTTGATAAATAAAGCGTCACTTTCTTATAAAGACGTTCATAGGATTGCTCAGAAAGCTTATGGTTAACTTCTCCCCACCAGATGTTGTTTTCAGTCAGCTCCTCTGCTACGATATATTTGTCTTTCGGTGATCGTCCGGTAAACTTACCTGTATTGCAGGCTAAAGCACCTGTTGATGTGAGTTCACATTGATGATCACGAATCGAGTTGATCACCAAATCAAATGTAGGAGTGTTCCAATAGACGGATCTATCTCCATTAATGCCTAAATACGTTAATGAGCGTTTTTCCCTGGTTATCATAAAGGATCTTTTTTATTTAAACGAGTAACTGATTAAGACAGTTGTAGTTGATGGTCGTATTTTCCAGCAGTTAGATTGAGTTTAATTTGCTTAAATACTTCCACAGTCCGGTCAACCTCTTCTTTGGTATGATTAGCTGTTGGTATTAACCTTAAAATGATCATTCCTTTTGGAACTACCGGATACACAACTAATGAACAAAATATATCATGAGTTTCTCTGAGATCCCTTACCAATGCCGTTGCCTGGTCAATTGAGCCAGCTAAGTAAACGGGTGTTACAGGAGATTGCGTATTGCCGATTTCCAGTCCTGCTTCTTTAAGCCCATTTTGTAGTTGTTGGGTGATCTCCCACAATTGAGCTCTAAGTTCTGGTTTTTCCTTAATCAGACTAAGTCGCTGATGTAGACCATATACCAATGGCATCGGTAGTGCTTTTGCATAAATCTGAGAGCGCATGTTGTATTTTAAATACTGGATAATCTCTTTTTTTCCAGAAACAAAAGCGCCAATGGCAGCAAAAGATTTAGCAAAAGTGGCAAAGTACAGGTCAATCTCGTCTTGAACACCCTGAGCTTCACCAGTCCCGGCACCAGTTGCACCCATTACCCCAATACCGTGAGCATCATCAACCAGGAATGTAAAATCATACTGTTTTTTAAAGGCGCTGATTTCTTTTAATTTCCCGGTATCTCCACGCATACCAAAGACACCTTCGGTAATGACCAGTACTCCACCATTGTTCTGATTGGTTAGTTTTTTAGCTCTAATGAGTTGTTTTTCAAAATCTTGAATGTCATTGTGCTTGTAAACAAAGCGTTTGCCAATATGCAACCTTAAACCATCTATGATGCAAGCATGTGATTCCGAATCATACACCACAACATCGTGACGGTCAAGTAGACTATCAATGATGGATAGCATACCCTGATAGCCGTAGTTAAGCAAAAATGTATCCTCTTTTTTTACAAAAGAGGAAAGTTTTTCTTCCAGCATTTCATGAAGTATGGTATTACCAGTCATCATTCTTGCACCCATAGGATAAGCAAGTCCATATTGTTTTGCACCTTCTTCATCTGCTTTCCTTACCTCAGTACAATTTGCCAGACCCAGGTAATTATTCAGACTCCAAACTAGTTTCTGTTTGCCGTTAAAAAACATTTGATTCCCTAACTCACCTTCCAGTTTTGGGTAGGCGAAATATCCATGTGCGTAATGTGCGTGTTCTCCTAATGGGCCGGGTTTTAATAAGTTCTTTTCTAATAAATTCATTACTTCAGTTTTGTGTGGAAATCAAATGCAAATCTATTGGCTAGATCAAAGTGTTTTACAGTAAGAAATCATGGAGGCAGGTGATACTTATCAGTTTATACGATAACAGGATCATTTTCATGGCCTTCTTTTTTATAGTTGCATGAAATGACTTGATTATCCCTACATTGGCTGAACTAGACAGTTCCCATTTTTCATGTAGTTAGCCAATAAGATTTTTTCTGTTCGTGTAATGGGAGCAAAAGCTGTCATTGAAAATGCAATAAATAACAGCCATGTTAAGACACCTGGGGGCAAAGCGTACACCTCAACATAACCTTAAATTAGCAACTTTACTTGGACTAACTGCAGGATTCGTAAACGCAGAGGGCTTTCTGGGATTTGCAGTATTGACTACCAATGTTACCGGCCATGCCGCTTTATTGGCCGAAAAAATTGCCCTTGCAGATTGGCATACTGCTCAGGTTGTTGCTTTATGGATGTTTCTTTTTTTAGCTGGTGCTTTTGTTTCAAGCTTAATTCTCTCATTGACCGGGCATAACCAACGTTTTTCTTATTTCATTGCTATTTTTATTGAAATTATTATCCTTCTTTTTTCTGCGTTATATGGTCATCGATATGATGGAACTTTAGTTGCTAAAGAGATCTTTGCCGGTAGTCTGCTTTTTGCAATGGGCTTACAGAATTCTTTGGTATCTATGATTTCTGGTTCAGTGGTAAGAACTACGCACCTGACTGGAACATTTACTGATCTGGGTATAGAATTAGCACAGTTGTTTAATAAAAGTAAACATGATCATCCAGCCCTTATCGCTAAAATAAAGCTTCGATTGGTCATTATATTCTTTTTTATGACAGGTGCAGTTGCTGGGGCATATCTTTTTCATCATTTCGGGTTTAAGTCTTTTTTTGCACCAATTGGCATTTTGATTTATGCATTACTCTATGATATTTTTAGAATAAAGGCAAAACGATACTACCAAAATACCGCAAATGCGATGAAGGGGCACTTAGCGCCAATAAAAAGATGATTTTTATCAGTGTAACCACTGATATCTTTCTGTAAAATAAGTACTTGATAAGGCTAATTTTGCATCATGGAAATCATTAGACTCCAGTTTAATTACAGGATTATGACTGAAAAGGAAATGCCTTCAAATGAAGAATCATTTTGGCTGAAGTATAAAAGTTTCGCAAGTACAGAGATTTTAATGTACTTAATCATGATAATTGGAATTTTTCTTGGATTGATCATCCTCCTATAAAACCCCCTTGATTACAGTTTGCTGCCTTTGAACTAGTACGTTAATTCATATTCCTTTAGGATATGAGCTGGTGGAACAAGATCTCCATAAATCTTTGAGAATGTGGATTAAAAAATAAAATTGTATCATAAAAACAATACCAAAATGACTTTAGAAAATTATGCTTCCTCAGTTTTAAAACAACTTGCTGAAGCGCAAAATTACCCACAAGTGGAGACGATTATTACTGATGCTGTAGATCAGCTTGCAAATAAAAGTCATCCTATTATTGAATACCTGAATGAATTGGAAAGGAAAATCCAGGATTTATCTCCATTACTTTTAAGCAGTACCCAGTTTAGTTGCTATAGATATGCGCTTGTGTATCTGCATAATTATGTTGTGTTCCCGAAATAGGACTTCACAATATATAAATGATAAATTATATGAAAACTAAAAAAATTAGGATTGTAAATCCTATCGTTGAGCTTGATGGGGATGAAATGACACGTGTCATCTGGAGATTTATTAAGGAAAAACTGATTCTGCCTTATCTGGAATTGGACATTAGGTATTTTGACCTCAGTATTGAACACCGTAATACAACATCAGACCAGGTAACCATTCATGCAGCTGAGGCAATTAAGAGGTATGGCGTAGGGATCAAATGCGCCACCATCACGCCAGATGAGGATCGTGTCAAAGAGTTTAAGCTTAAAAAGATGTGGAAATCGCCTAATGGAACAATTAGGAATATTCTTGATGGAACCGTATTCCGCGAACCTATTGTTATCGACAACATCCCTAGACTAGTTGCAAACTGGACTAACCCGATCTGTATTGGACGCCATGCATTTGGAGACCAGTACCGTGCTACCGATTTTTTAACCAAAGGCAGCGGAAAACTGACCATTACATTTAAACCTGATGATGGAAGTGAGGAAGAGTCGCATGAGGTATACAATTATCAGGGGGATGGAATTGCAATGGCCATGTACAATACCGATGAAAGTATTTATGGCTTTGCAAGGGCTTGTTTTAATCAGTCCCTGACAAAACAATGGCCACTTTACCTGTCTACAAAGAATACAATACTGAAAAAATACGATGGCAGGTTTAAGGATATTTTTCAAGAAATTTATGAAAATGAATTTCAGGATATGTTTGCGGCGGCGGGTATTACCTATGAACATCGTCTGATTGATGATATGGTTGCTTCTGCTTTAAAATGGAATGGTAATTTCGTATGGGCCTGTAAAAATTATGATGGTGATGTGCAGTCTGATACGGTAGCCCAGGGCTTTGGTTCATTAGGACTGATGACCTCCGTTCTGATTACTCCAGATGGAAAAACGATGGAAGCTGAAGCAGCACATGGTACCGTTACCCGGCATTACCGGGAACATCAATTAGGGAAAGCAACATCAACAAATCCTATTGCCTCTATTTTTGCCTGGACCAGGGGATTAGCGTTTCGAGGCAAGCTGGATGACAATCAGGAACTGATACAGTTTTGTGCTATGCTGGAAGAGGTTTGTGTGGAGACCGTTAAATCGGGTAAGATGACCAAGGATCTGGCAGTCTGTATTCATGGGAATAGAGTAGAACACGGAAAAGATTACCTAAACACGGAGGAGTTTTTAGCTGCATTAGATGGAAATCTTAGAAATATGTATAGAAACAAATGATAGGTATATATCAGGTTCATTATGTTGTATCTTTGCGGGATGAGCTTATCAGGAATTTTTCCGATTGATAAATGGAGTTTTACAACTCAATCTATTGTGTCTATCCTCTCAGCAGAAGAGTATAGTTTTTTGATCGGTCGGCAGGGAGAACAGAGGTATCAAAAAGGAGAAATTATATTTAGAGAGGGCGTAGTACCCTATGGAATATTTTTTATTCATCAGGGGAAGGTTAAAAAATATAAGGTTGATCCTAGCGGAAAAGAACAGATTATTTATGTTGCCAATAAAGGGGAGTTGATTGGTTATCATGCTGTTTTATCCGAAGAACGGTATCCGGACTTTGCTGCTGCAATGGAAGATAGTAGGATCAGTTTTATCCCTAAGGAGGACTTTTTATCGGTTTTAAATACCTCTCCGATATTTGCAAATCGATTGTTGAAATCTTTGAGTCATGAATACTCAGTTCTTGCGAATAATATTTCTGTCTTTGCGCAACGTAGTGCAGTCGAGCGACTGGCAATTGCACTGATCGTAATGCGTGAAAAGTTTAAAATTGAGACGGAGGAAGGCAAAGAAATAATCATTAATATTTCCAGGACTGATCTGGCTAATATTGCAGGTATCGCAAAGGAAAATGTAATTCGATTGTTAAAGGAGTTTAAAACAGAAGAAATCATTGAAACCGAAGGTAGAAAGATTCGGGTCAAGGATATCGAAAAGCTCATCGCCCGCTCCAACTACAAATAATCAACTTTCATTTCTTAGCTGAAAGATCGTTTATTATTTGGTAAGCTACATTGTTTTTACCCCAAATAAATAACCGACTAAAGCAGTCATTAGCATTGCAGCTGTTCCCCAAAAACAAATCCTTAAGACAGCTTTCCCTCTATTGGAGCCACCCGCCTTTGCGGCAAGCATTGCTGATAATGCTAAAAATATGATGGAAAAGCCATACTGGTAAATGACCATTAGTTTTATTGGCGCAAATATGGAAACGAGTAGAGGAAGAAGGCCCCCAATGATGAAGGAGGCTGCGGAGGCGAATGCAGCCTGCATTGGTTTTGCCTGGGTGATTTCATTAATACCCAGTTCGTCTTTTGCATGTGCAGCCAGGGCATCATGGGCAGTAAGCTGGACGGCTACTTGCATGGCCAAATTTTCATCAAGACCTCTTTGTTGATAGATTTTTGACAATTCCTGTAACTCTAGTTCAGGGCTTTCTGCTAATTCTATTTTTTCTCTGCTTAGGTCAGCAACCTCAATATCTGATTGGGAGCTCACGGATACATATTCTCCGGCAGCCATGGATAATGCTCCTGCAACCAGACCAGCTACTGCAGCCAAAACAATGGGCTCACGGGTGGTACTTGCTGCTGCAATGCCTATAGCCAGACTTGTGGTCGAAAGGATGCCATCATTGGCACCTAAAACTGCAGCTCTAAGCCAGCCGCTCCTGTTAGTGTAATGCTCTTCTGATTCCATCTTATGCTTTGTCTCCATTGATCATGTCCGATACAATCCCCCTTGCTTTCTTTTTTCTCCGCAAGCAGTACACCGATAATAGGTGCTGCAATAAATATAAGCATCAAATACATACAAAAACCATGAAAGCCTTTCCAAATGAAATAAGTTTATTTTAAAAATATTTAATGGCAACTGTCCAATTTCTATAAGCTCATGCATTATTGTGGTATAAATCAAAAAATATAAAACAATAATAAAATGGAACAGAGAATCAATGCCTTTGAAAAAGGCCAGAATGCAATGAAAGCCATGTATGGAATTGGTGCTTACCTTAGCAAATCTTCAATTGAACAGGAGCTTTTACACCTCATTTATTTCCGCGTATCACAAGTCAATGGTTGTGCCTATTGTCTGGATATGCATTCAAAAGACCTATTGGCTATAGGAGAAACGGCACAACGACTGTTTCTATTGGATGCTTGGAGGGAAGCTCCGTTTTTTACGGAAAGAGAACGTGCAGCAATTGCCTGGGCAGAGGCGGTGACGGAGATCAGAGATGGCAATGTAGCCGATGGAGTTTATGAAAATGCAAGAGCGCAGTTTTCTGAAGAGGAGTTGATCGACCTGACCCTAGCCATCACTACAATTAACAGTTACAACCGCATCAATATTGCTTTCCGTACCAAAGCTGGAAGTTATACCGTTGGACAGCATAAAGTGCAGGTAAAATAATTATCGATCAGCTAAGCCAAATTCCTATATTCAGATATTATAAAATTAAATAAGATGAAAGACTTCGTATTCGTATTTCGCCAGGCCAGTTACGATCAGGGCAATACATCAGCAGATGAAATAGAGGCAGTAAACAAGAAATGGAATGACTGGATCGGTGGTATTGCCGCTCAAGGGAGATTAAAAAACCATGGTGCCCGTTTGGAAGCCGCAGGTAAAGTGCTTAAACCAGGTGGACTGGTAACCGATGGTCCATTTGTTGAGATCAGAGAAAGATTGGGTGGTTTTATTGTCGTAAGCGCAGATAATCTGGAAGAAGCGACCACAATGGCCCATGGTTGTCCGGCACTTGATGCTGATGGCAGTGTAGAAATAAGACCAATATGGAACATGAGTCATTAAAGCATTTATTTCAGCAGGAATTTTCTAAGATGGTTGCGGTCATCAGTAAGCGCTTTGGTTTGCAGCATATGGAGATCGCTGAAGATATCGTGAGTGAAACCTTTCTTCTGGCAACAGAAAGCTGGAAGACAAAAGGCATCCCTGCAAATCCAGCTGCATGGCTGTACACCGTAGCGAAGCAAAAGACCCTTTCGTACTTCAGAAGAAACAAGATTTTTGAAGATAAGGTGGTACCGGAACTTCAGCATAAGGAAGAGTTGCAGGGGAGTCCTGAGGAATTTAGTTTTTCAAAAGAAAACATTAAGGACAGTCAGCTGCAGATGATTTTTGCAATTTGTACGCCTGCAATTGCCAGTGAAGCGCAAATAGGATTGGCATTGAGGATTCTTTGTGGCTTTGGGATTGATGAAATTGCAGAGGCCTTCCTCACGAATAAAGAAACCATCAACAAAAGACTGTTTAGGGCAAAGGAAAAGCTGCGCACAGAAAAAACCGAACTGGCATTGCCCGGGGAAAAGGAAATTGTAAAGCGGCTGGACAATGTGTTGCATATCATTTACCTGCTTTTTAGTGAAGGATACTATTCGAAAACCCAGAACCAAATCCTGCAAAAGGAACTCTGTATAGAAGCCTTGCGTTTGGGATTGATGCTGACCGAGTACGAAAAGACCAACCTTCCTAAAACAAATGCCCTGATTGCATTGATGTGTTTTCATTCCTCACGCTTTAGCGCCCGTCAAGATAATGAGGGGGAAATGATCCTATATGAAGCACAGGATGAATCCCTTTGGGATCAGGAATTGCTCAGAACAGGCGTTCATTTTTTGAAGCTTTCTGCTGCGGGAGAGGAATTGAGTACTTATCACCTGGAAGCTAAAATCGCCTATTGCCATTGCATCAAGGAAGATAGTCCAGAAAAATGGGAAGAGATTTTGCAGCTTTACAACCAGCTGCTAATCCTGAATTACTCTAGTGCTGCTGCATTGAACCGCACCTTTGCGTTATATAAAGCGAATGGGGCAGCAGTAGCCCTGGTAGAAGCAGAAAAGCTAAAACTGGAGAGCAATCATTTCTATTTTATTTTGCTCGCAGAGTTGTATAAGGATATAGATAAAAACAAAGCCATCGCAAATTTTGAAAGGGCAATAGTATTAGCCAAAACAGCTGCCGAAAGGAAGCTGTTTCAAGGCAAAATAGATCAGCTTAGGGGCTAATGGCCCCCAAAAAGACAATGTAAGTGTTTTTTATTTATTCATTATAGGAGATCTCATTGTGCAGAGGTGTTTAAATAAAAAGAAAGCCATGAATTAAGTTTTTCTCGCCTATTTTGGTTAACGGATTTAATTGAGGTTTTGAAAGTAAATTTTATATCTTCAGCCCCCGCTTAAAATTAACCTCAATATATGAATCTTGAATCTGAATTTAAATTTTGGAAAATCTTGTTTTTAGTGACGATAGAGCTGATCGTATGCTTAGGATTCGGTTATTTCCTGTTGTTCACGGCTGTTCCAAAAGCAGTAGTCTCAAAGATTGTTGCATCCATCTTTGGATGTCTTATGTTTTCTGGAGCAATCTTTCTTGTTTATGCATATATCCTACAATTTAAGCGTATAAAGATTAGTGGCGACGGAGTATTGATTAAATCACTATTCAAGACGGAGACCTTCGCCTGGGCAGATGTGCAGCGTGTAAAATATTATGTCAAATCTACGGGCATTACTATGATTCCTTTTAGTTTTTATTATACTGAGGTGGTATTGAAAGACAAAAGAACAGTCCAGATATGCTTTGACTATTACAGTAATGGGCATATTATTCTACAATACATTGAGCATTATTTTAAGAAGAAAAGTTCGGCTATTGTGTTGAAAGAAGATATTGTTAGGAATATCGATATCGTAGCGAAGTCCTTTATGAGTTTTAAAGGAACACCGCTGTTATCTTTCAGATGCTACCAGATGTGGACTGCTCTTTTTTTTATATTGGTGTTTGTTATTCTCGCACCCATAAATAGAAACATGTCGATTTTTGTGAGCGTTGCCGCTGGTGCATACATGTTGGTATGTGCACTATCTTGTTTCTACATCAAGATTTCCGATGATTACCTGGTCATGAGAAATTATTTTCTACCCTTTATGATGAAATCTTATCGGTTATCTGATGTCCGGCAGCTTACAGTTGAACGCATTGAGTTACGGACCTCTTGTTTAAGGGTCGTAAGCAAATCATTTCAGTATTGGGTCTTCCCCTGCGCTACACTTGGAGGAGATGAATGGAAAGAATTTACTGATGTTATGGCTGAAAAAGGTTTTAAGGTTCGTGATGGTAGATAAATATGATGGTATAATGAGCATGAATTGGCTTGGTGAGCAACTGACTATTGACGTTCCTAGTCGGCGATTGATTATAAATTGATCAATACTTGTAACTATTTGATACTGTTTGGTGTCTCTTAGAAAAAGAACATTATGAAATCTTCACTTTTACTCCCTTTGTTTCTGGTTGCTTCCTTAAGTACTCAGACGCTGTTCGCACAGTCGGACAGCAATACGATAACATTGATTAAAAAAGTGGAGTCAGGATTAATCCCCGTACTTCGTTTCGAGGGAGATTCTGTATGGACAATTGAATCCAGAATGAAACATTATGGTGTTCCAGGTTTAACGATTGCGGTGATTAAAAATTCGAAGATTGCCTATGTTAAGAGTTATGGGATCATTGATAAAACCAGCAAATTACCGGTCACCAACCAAACGCTTTTCCAGGCGGCTTCTATTAGCAAGCCGGTTAGTGCCTATGCTGCCTTAAAGGAAGTAGAATTGGGTAAAATCAATGCGGATGCGGATGTAAACCAATACCTTAAATCCTGGAAGCTTCCGGACAATCAGTTTACCAGTACTCAAAAAGTAAATATAAAACACTTATTGAGCCATAGCGGTGGATTAACCGTTGGTGGTTTTATAGGCTATGCTGCTGGTCAGTCGGTGCCCACACTTGTTCAGGTCCTCAATGGAGAAAAACCAGCGAACTCTCCGGAAATCAGGGTGGATAAGACTCCAGGTGGGACGCTTCGTTATTCCGGAGGTGGTTATTGCATCATGCAGCAAATGCTGATAGATCTGGAAGGAAAGCCTTATCCTCAGCTGATGAAAGACCTGGTGCTTGCTCCACTTGGGATGAATAATAGTACTTATGATCAACCTTTGTCTGAAGGGCAATTGAAACTGGCAGCAACAGGTTATTTGCCTAATGGATCCGAAGTTCCAGGGAAAAGACATACTTATCCTGAAATGGCGCCAGCCGGACTTTGGGCCAATGCAACAGACCTTGCGAAATTTGTAATCGACCTGCAGTCTACTTTAAAAGGAACAAGCAACAAAGTACTTTCCCAGGCTATGGCACAGCAAATGGTTAGTCCATTTATCCAACCTTTTGAAGGGCTGGGGATTTTCCTGGAAAAAAGAAACCAGACGCAGTATTTTAACCATGGTGGCTGGAATGAAGGCTTTTCGAGCTTTATGATCGGGAATACCAGAGATGGAGATGGGCTAGTGGTGATGACGAATGGGAATCAACCCTTGCTGATTAACGAAGTGTATCGTGCGGTAGCTACTGTCTTCAACTGGCCGGATCAAGATTATCCGGTCTATAAAAAATTAACCTTGACTGCAGCAGACCGCGACAAGATATTAGGCCGTTACCAGACTGATAAATATGGCCTGACCAAAATCTATGAAGAAAAGGGGAGGTTGTTTCATCAAAACAATATGGAAGAACCAGTTGAGTTCTTTAAAGTTGGCGCAGATACTTATGTGAGAAGCGGATGGGAGCAGCAGTTCAAGTTTCTCCAGAATCCTGCAGACCACAAAACCTATCTGGTGAATCTACTTTTGAATGATACCGTTCGTTTTGAAAACCCAAAATTGACCAGCAATGAAAAGACCGCTTATGAGTTGATCAGTGATGGGCAATTTGAGGATGCACTGGCTTCATTTAAAAAAGTAAAAGCGGAAGCACCAGAGCATTACCTGATCAGCGAATCTTTTATCAATGGTCAGGGATACAATTTCTTAAATACCAGGAAATTAGATAAAGCCATCGCAATCTTCCGAATAAATACCTTGCTATATCCGGAAAGTGGGAATGCTTATGACAGTCTTGGGGAAGCCTATCTTGCAAATGGAGATAAAAAACTGGCAAAAGAGAACTATGAAAAAGCTTTAAAGCTTAACCCAGGAAATGAAAATGCTGCCAAAATAGTTAAATCAATAACATCTGAATAAAATAAAGGGCTTTGTTGAGTTAATTTTCAGTAAACGCTACTAAATAAGGAGTATTTTGTCAAATTATTTATATTATTGGTTCCTGATTACAAGATAGGGGCGAAAATAATGGCAGTCACACCACTGGAAAATGAAAAATACATCCTTGCAAAGGTAGCGGAAGGTGACGAACGCGCTTTTGCTGAATTATTTCATTGGTATTCCAAGCCACTAGCTGAATTTGTATTTAAATTAACCGCCTCCCTGGACCAAACAGAGGAAATTATCCAGGATTCTTTTGTTAAAATCTGGCTAAGGCGCGAAACTTTAACAGAAATCACGAATTTTAGTGGTTACTTGTATATTCTATGTAGAAATGAGACCTTTTTAGTCCTAAAGAAAATAGCCGCTAAAAGCGTTTCCCATGCCGCTTTTGAAAAGGAGATTTTACATGATCTTGAATTGGAGGAATCTGAGAATCCAATTGATGATTATCGCAAATTGCTGGAACTGGCCGTAGATAAATTACCCGAACAACAGCAAAAAGTCTATAAAATGAGCCGTTATGATCGCTTAAAACACGATGAAATTGCGAAAGCATTGCAGCTATCTCCAGAAACTGTCAAAAAACACATCCAGCTTGCAGTTCAGTTTATTCGGAAAGACCTGAATGGACGCGTCGATTTGAGTATCATTCTGGTACTCACTACCGCTGTAATCCTACACTAAAAAAAATATTTTAATTCCATTACCCCTTTTTTTAAAATTTTAACTCTTTAGTAGAAATGAGGCTGATACATTGTTGGCCAAATTCTTTTAAAATTATGCAAGAAGAAAGATTTCCCTATTTATTTGAGCAATATTATCATAAAAAAGCCAGTGCTGCTGAAGTCGAAGAACTGATGAATTTGATCCATTCAGGTGGATTCGATCAAAAGTTACAGGAACAGATAGACTGGCATTATAAAAATTTCAAACCCGTTCAAAGTCCTTTCTCCTCAATTCAGGAAGACCGGATCTTACACACAGTGCTGAATGTTAAAACCCCGGCTAAACAGATGAAAATAGCTGGTGCTAAAAAATTATGGACCAGGCTTTCCATTGCGGCTTCTATTGTCCTTTGCATGGGAATCTCTTTTTACGCTTACCAGACCTATAGTTATAAAAAAGGTCAGGAACTGGCCGCAAGTTTAATTGGCCCCGGTACTCACAAAGCGCGTTTGGTATTGAGTAATGGTCAGGTGATCTTGTTGGACACACTAAAGAATGGAAGTCAGACTTTAGAGGCAGGCATACAGATTACCAAAACGAAAGATGGTCAGTTGATTTATAAGATAAATGATCAGCAGGGCCGAAATGCAAGTTTGATCAATACCATTGAAACCCCAAGAGGGGGTCAGTATCAGGTACAGCTTCCTGATGGAACCGCAGTATGGCTAAATGCAGCTTCCTCCTTAAAATACTCCGGCGCATTTAAAGATAAGAAGCGAGAAGTAACGCTAAGCGGAGAGGCTTATTTTGAAGTCGCACATCGTGCAAATCAACCTTTTTTGGTTCATACCCAAAATCAGGTCGTAGAAGTACTGGGTACTCATTTCAATATCAATGCTTATCCGGATGAAGAAACACAGGTGACTACCTTGTTGCAAGGGATGGTGAAGACCAGCAGTAAATCAAAGGCACTGATCCTGAAACCCGGGCAGCAGTCTGTACTCAACCAAAAAAGAGCAGAGCTGAAAATGGAGGAAGCCGATACAGAAACGGTGATGGCCTGGAAAAACGGAGATTTTATCTTCAAAGATGAGGACCTGGCCAGTGTGATGAAAAAAGTGGAACGCTGGTATGATGTAGATGTGGTTTTTCAGGATGTTGATCCGAAGACCATTAAGCTTGGTGGATGGGTATCCCGTTCTAAAAATATCTCAGCAGTCATCAAAATTATTGAACCGATAGCAGGCATACAAATTAAAATCGAGGGAAGGAGGGTCACAGTGATGAAATAACTCTACTATTCATCAAGAATGATCTTAAGAATTCAGGAGTGCGCTAACACTCCTGAAAGGTATTGGATTATCCTTGAATACTTATTTATGCGAACAAACAACTAAACCAATAACCCAACCTTTCAAATGTATGAAATTTAGTAGTAATTTCTCATGCAGGATAAAATCTTGCGTGCAGAAGTTGAGTATATGCCCGGACCTGAAGCCTAACCAACTCAGTCCAGCCTTAAGGCGAAAGATCATTATGCGTATTCAACTCATTTTTATTATTGTTTTTACGGCCATGCTACAGGTGAGTGCCAGTAGTTTCGCACAAAAAATCAATATCAACCAAACCAATATCAGCTTAGAAAAAGCTTTAAAATTAATTCGCCAGCAAAGCGGCTACGATGTATTATATGACTCGAATGTCATTAAGAAACCGACGGGTGTGATGCTCAATGTGAAAAACGGTACTGTTGCGGATGCCTTAAAACAGTGCTTAACAGGCACCGGTTTTACTTACCAGATAGAAGAAAACACGATTCTAATCAAGGAAAAGTCCTATGTGAAAGAGCTGATTGAGCTCATCAATCATGAGTTCAATACCGATGTGATTAGAGGTACGGTCTGGGCGAATAAAAACAATGAAGTCCTGGCCGGGGCTACCGTCATGGTGAAGAGAACGAAAAAAGCAGTGTACACAAATGCTTATGGTATTTTTACCATTAAAGATGTGTTGCCAACTGATACTTTGGTTTTCAGTTATATCGGATATGTAAGTCTGAATATTGCAGTAGGAAAAGAAAAGGAATTCCTCATTAAACTGGAAGAAACGACCAATGCCTTAGATGCGATTGTAGTGCAGGCCTATGGAAAAACGACGCAGCGCCTGACTACAGGGAATATTGTGAGAGTCACTGCAGCAGATATCAGCAAGCAGCTGGTTTCAGATCCTTTAATCGCACTTCAGGGAGCGGTCCCAGGACTGGAGATCAGGAGGTCTGATGGCAATGAAAGGAGTGTGGCTAAAGTAGAAATCCGAGGCAGAAGTTCCATTAATTCTAATTTCAGTTCTGCTCCTTTATACATTATAGATGGTGTTCCTTTAATGGTTTTGGGCAACCGGTTTACGAATTCCGGAGCGAACAACCAAAGCTATGTTTCTCCCGGAATGGACCAGGGTAACTTGTCTGCATCCAGTGGCATTAACCCCTTGTATAACATCAATCCCGCGGATATCGAATCTATTGAAATTTTAAAAGATGCGGATGCAACTGCCATTTATGGAAGTCGTGGTGGAAACGGCGTTATTTTAATCACGACAAAAAAAGGAGCAGCTGGAAAAACAAAACTGAGTATAAATGGAAATCAGGGGATCAAACGTACCATCAAAAGGTGGGAAACTTTAAATACTGCACAGTACCTGGATATGAGGCGTGAGTCTTTTGCAAATGATAATGTGATACCTACCCCTACCAATGCACCGGAATTACTTAAATATGATCAAACGAAATACACAGATTGGCAGGATTACATTTATGGAAATCCAGGAACATGGACTGATGTTCAGGCTTCAATCAGCGGTGGTGATGTCAATACAAATTTCAGGATATCCACTGGAATTAACCGGGTCAAAGATATTGCAGTCATCAGTGGAATAAATCAAAAGCTAAGTGTATCCTCATCCATTTTACACAAAAGTCCTGATCAACGTTTTAGTATTGATTTCTCCGGGTCTTATGGTAGTTCTGAAAGCAATACGAGAAGCATAGGTTTTGTTTCTTTATTACCTCCTAATGGGCCTGATGTTTATAATGAAAAGGGAACCTTGAATTTTAACGACTGGCAAACGGATATGTCGGAATTTGCTATGCTGGAACGTGACAATAAAGGAACGTTCAATTCTTTGGCTTCCAGTTTGAATATGGGTTATATCCTGTTTAAGGATTTGTCATTAAATGTATTGATGGGATATAGTTCCAACATTTCAGAACAACGCCATATAACGCCTCTTGCCACTATTAATCTGGCATCAAATCCTTCATCACAGTCCTATATTTCCAACTCTAATACGACGGCTAAAAACCTGATTATTGAACCTCAGGCCGAATACAATACATTTTTAGGGAAAGGAAAGGTAAATGCCTTAATTGGTGCAACCCTTCAGCATACCTCTACAACAACGAACAGTTTACTAGCAAGAGGTTTTGCTTCTGATGAGCAACTCAAAAGTATAAACGCGGCTACCAGTTTTGTAAATTCAGAGAAAGTCCTGTACCATAAATATCTTGGTGTATTTGCAAGGTTAAACTATAATTTTGAGAATAAATATATTCTGAATTTAAATGCGAGACGTGATGGAAGCAGCCGTTTTGGACCAGCCAATCGTTTCGGGAATTTTGGTTCTGTTGGCCTGGCATGGATTGCTTCGGAAGAGGAATGGCTGAAAAAAAGCCTTCCTAAATTCATCAGTCTGGTTAAGTTCAGAGGAAGCTATGGTGTTCTGGGAAGTGACCCGATTGGAGACTATCAGTATTTAACTCAATGGGGAGGACAAGCAGATGGAGTAAAAATGTGGCCTTATGAAGGGGTTAATCCTGTGGTTCCCCAGATACAACCAAATGATGATTTCCATTGGCAGAAGAATATAAAGTCTGAGCTGGCAATGGCAGTATCCTTTTTCAAAGATAAAATCAATGCAGAGCTGGCCTTGTACCGGGAATATTGTAACAATCAATTGCTGTCTTTCCCAATAGCGGGTTATACAGGTTTCAATACCGTAGTATTAAACTCACCGGCAGAAGTCCTGAACAAAGGACTGGAATTCACATTAAATGCATCAATTATCAGCACTAAAAACTTCTCCTGGAATGGTAATTTTAATATTGGAAAAAATGTAAACAAACTGGTTGGCTACCCGAAATTTGAAGAATCACCATATTATGCATACTATAAAATCGGACAATCACTGAACAATACCTATGTATTTCACAGTACAGGTGTAGATCCTCAAACCGGAGAATATACTTTCGCGGATATTAATGGCGATGGTAAGGTACAGGAAGTGTACAATGTGCCTACCGGAACAGCAGGTGATGACCGTTATGTGGCGATCAATACCAGTCCGGATTTTAGCGGAGGTATGGGGCATACTTTCAGTTATAAAAACTTCTCCTTATCAGGATTCTTTAGTTATGCCAGGCAGACCGGGAGGGAATTGATTTCTCCATATGACAATAAAAACATGAGTGTCTATCAATATGAAAATACCTGGCGTAAACCAGGGGATCAGGCCATTTACAGTAAGTTTAGTAGCATCAACAAACAGACCAATGGGTTTTATTCCACCTCCGATGCCATGTATGTAGATGCTTCCTTTATCCGGTTAAAAAGTATTCAATTCTCTTATCGATTGCCAGTCGAGAAGCTGAGGGCCTTTGGTCTCAATAGCTTTGCTTTGAATATTACTGGTGATAACATTTTTGTCCTTACAAAATATAGAGGTATGGATCCTGAAGTCCAGCAATTTGGTGGAATGCCATTAACCAGAACCATCACAATGGGCTTAAACTGTTCTTTTTAAAGATAACGCTAAATAATTATGAAATTGAATTATAACTATTTGACCTGTGCAGTGTTTAGTATTGCTTTGTTGCTTACAGGGTGTAAAAAATTAGTAGAAATAGATGAACCTATTGATACGGTAACCAGTACTAAAATTTTCTCTTCCGACGATCAGGCCGATCAAACGCTGGCCGGTTTGTATAGTCAAATGATTTCTGGGGACCAGAATCTATTGTCTACAAATGGGGGGGCTACCATTTATGGCGGACTGGCCTCCGATGAATTCAAGGTAGCCAATAGTGTATCTTTTCCTGAAGATCAGGAATTCAGCAGTAATAAGATGCTGGTTGACAATTCGATGTCTTATGGTGTGCTATGGTTGGCGAATTATAAAACCATTTATACGGCCAATGCAATTTTGGATGGGGAAGCAGCCTCATCATCGCCAAACCTGACCAAAAGGAAGCGTATTGAATTGAAAGCTTCGGCAAAATTTTTCAGAGCTTACTGCTATTTCTACCTCAGCAATTTCTTTGGGGATGTTCCTTTGGCGCTAAGTAGTAACTATATGGTCACCATGAGATTACCAAGAGCAACTCAATCAGAGGTATATGCCCAGATCATTAAAGATTTAAGAGAATGTGTAGCGCTTTTTTCTGATCCTGATGCAGCAGTGATCAGCACTAAAACCAAGGTCAATAAAGCGGCAGCACAAGCACTGCTGGCCAGGGCTTATCTGTACGTTAAGGATTGGGGAAATGCAGAAACTTATGCAACTGATCTGATCTCAAATACCGCTTTTCAGCTCGAAACAGTTCAGAAGACATTTGATCCTGCTAGCAGAGAGACCATTTTACAATTTACAATACATCCAAGTTCTAATATTGGAATAAGCATGGAAACGGCCAGTCTGTCGCCTTTTGTTCCTTTATCGGCATTGTCGCCATCGGATCAGGAAATTTTCCTGGATCCAGGTAATTATTTAGAATTTTTAGACTTTCTGCTCCCTAAATTTCCAGTTCGCGATGAGTTGGTCAACGCTTTTGAAACCGGAGATCAAAGAGGCAAAGTCTGGCTGGATTATAATGGAAGCCCAAATGTTGAACCATTTTTCGGAAAACGGACTTATTATGCAAACAAATATCCACGTAATGATATCGAAAGGACCAATTACGTATTGTTGAGATTAGCAGAATTATACCTGATCAGAGCAGAAGCCAGAACCATGCAAAATAAAAATGACCTGGCAGCAGCAGACCTTGACCTGATACGAAATCGGGCCGGACTTGGGAAAATAACGGCTACCGACCAGCAAAGCCTGTTGACCGCAGTGGCTCAGGAGCGTAGGATAGAGCTGTTTGCGGAATGGGGGCACCGTTTCTTTGATCTGAAAAGAACTGGAAGAGCGGTCTCTGTATTGTCTGCCATACCGGAAAAGCAAGGTCTTACTGCCAGCCGTCTGCTATTTCCCATCCATTCCAAAGAAATTCTGGCAAATGCTAATCTAAAGCAAAACACAGGTTACTAAACAAAATTAACTAACATATAAAACAATGAAACCTTATTTATTAAACAAGGGCTGGAAGGGCTATGCCCTGATCGCATTGAGCATTTCCCTGCTTTCCGCCTGTGAAGGAGCAGAGGCGCCTGTTGAACGAAAGAAAATGCCTCGTTTCAGCGGTTCAGGATTCCATCAGGAAGGCGAATTTATTTCCCGAAAATCCTATACCTCCTGTGGGATGACTTTTGAAACTGATATTGTGAACATGGGGACTAACAGCAACAGCAGTCAGTATTTGTGTATTCCCCTGGCAGATGCGGAAGCAGATGCCTCAGCATTTGCATTGATCAATATGTTCAGACCTTTCGCTACTATTTATCTGTCTCAGTGGTCAAAAATGGCAAATAAAGGAGTCATGCTTGACCTTCGCAGCGACCGTCAGCAGCAAGGTAAAAGAGTAGATTATGAGCTTCAAAACGAGAACACCTTCTCCATTCCTGTAGTATTGCTCTGGGATGCGAAATCAGCCATCAGAGTAAAAGCCTTTGAACAGCTTATGGCCAATTTACCGGGAATTAACGCAGTAAAAGCAACACATCAATTTTCAAATGACTAACCAATTTTTTAAAATGAAACTTAATAAATACAGTAAATATCTATTGCTTGGAATTTTTGCAGGCAGTTCTCTAATGGGGCTTGCACAGGATAAAAAGAGCAAACGTTCTAAAAAGTCCGCGGTTGCAGATACGACTAAAAAGGCGGATGTGAAACCTAAAATCAATCCGAACAAAAAAATAAAACCTTACGAATCCATCATTAACAAGAACTTTAAAAGTCAAAAGGGATTGTTTGCCGTTCACCGTTATAAAGACACGACTTATTTCGAAATTTCCGACAGTCTTTTGAAAAGAGACATCATGGTGATCAATCGCCTTTCGAAAGCACCAGGTGGATATGGGATGTATGCAGGGGAGCAATTGGATGAAAAGACCATCAGATTTGAAAAAGGAGCGGATTCCTCCCTGCGGATACGCTATAGTCTCTTATTGAATGAGGGAGATCCGAATAGTGCGATCAATAAAGCAGTTTTAAGGTCAAATTTAAACCCATTGGTGGCTTCTTTTCCAATCGTTGCCTATGCTAAAGATTCGAGCAGCTGTATCATTGATGTTTCGAAATTCTTATTGGATGCCAACTTTATCAATAGCATTGATCCAAGTGTGAGCTTAGATAAAAGTCTGACGACATCTGTCATGAAGAATCCCACAGTGGAATCGATACGTGTCTATCCCATAAATGTAGAAATCGCCATTAGTAAGACGGTGACTGCCAAGCCAACACTTTTCAACACTGCAACCCCACCGGTAAGTTTCGAAACCAATACTTCATTCGTTTTATTACCGGAGACACCGATGCAAAGAAGGTTTTTTGATAAAAGAGTTGGTTATTTTGGCTATGACTATAACACCTTTAATGATGCCCAGCACCGCGCAGAAACTAAAACATTCATCTCCAGATGGAGATTGGAACCTAAAGATGCGGATATAGAAAAATGGAAAAAGGGTGAATTGGTAGAACCTAAAAAACCAATCGTTATTTATATTGATCCGGCTACTCCAAAACAGTGGGTGCAACCCCTGATAGACGGTATTTCTGACTGGCAGGTCGCTTTTGAAAAAGCAGGTTTTAAAAATGCCATCATTGGAAAAGCATGGCCGGAAAATGATACGACCATGCATATAGAGGATGCCAGGTATTCTATGATCAATTATTTCCCATCTGAAGTAGCCAATGCTTATGGTCCGCATATCGCTGATCCAAGAAGTGGTGAGATCATCCAAACCAGTATTGGTTGGTACCATAACGTAATGGACCTCTTAAACAGATGGTATCTTGTTCAGGCCGGAGCAAATGACCCTGAAGCCAGAAAGGGTAAGTTTGACGATAAACTGATGGGCCAATTGATTCGTTTTGTATCCAGTCATGAGGTAGGACATACTTTGGGTCTACGCCATAATTTTGGCTCCAGCAGTAAAACGCCAGTAGATAGTTTAAGAAGCATTAGTTACCTGAAAAAGAACGGTCATACCGCGAGTATCATGGATTATGCACGTTTTAATTATGTAGCTCAACCTGAAGATCACATCCCTCAAAAATATTTGTTTCCAAAAATTGGGGATTATGACCAGTGGGCGATCGAGTGGGGCTACAAAAGCAGTCACGCAGCAACAGCCGAAGAAGATGAGAAAATTGTAAAGCAATGGATTGTGGATCGTGTAGGGAAAAACCCAAGATTATGGTTTGGAGATGGAGAAACCAAACGTGGGGATCCACGCGTTCAGACTGAAGACCTTGGCGATAATTCCATGAAAGCAAGTACTTATGGCATCAAAAACCTGAAACGTATCCTGCCTAATCTAAAAACATGGACTTACGAAAAAGGGGGATTGTATGGTAATACTGGTAGAACGCATATTGCTTTAATAGATCAATATTACAGATATCTGAACCATGTATTGAGTAATGTTGGCGGGATTTATAGAACCTTTAGGACTGAAGATGAGCAATTACCGGTTTATACAGCTACCCCGAGAAAACTACAGATAGAAGCCATCCAGTTTTTCGATAGAGAGTTGTTTACGACTCCAAAATGGATATTAAATGCAAATATTCAGGATAGTGATATGGATCCTACATTTGATCCAAAACTAAATCCAACAGGCGCAAATTTTGTGGAGGACATGCAGGTTAAAACCCTGAATACCTTGTTGGATGCGAGTGTTTTACATCAGATTCTTGCCAGTAATGTCCGTTTTGGAAAAGGAACCTACACGGTAACAGAACACATTAATGGAGTGCACAACAGCATTTGGAAAGAGCTAAAATCACCATCAGTAAAAATGGACAGCTACCGTAGAAATTTACAGAAAAGTTATGTCGGTTCCTTGCTGGAGATCATGATTTCAAAGGTTGGCGGAGCTAATGAAACCGATGTTTATTCTATTGTTAAGCTGGAGCTTAAACGACTTCAGCAAAACATTAAACAAGCCATTCCTAAAACTACTGAAGGTCTTAATAAATCCCACCTTATGGACCTGGAGAGCAGAATCTCTAAAGCTATAAATGCGAAAGGTTAATTCTTACGTTCTCTAATTCTCTACCCACAGCCTCCTGGTATCATGATACCCTGGAGGCTGTTTTTCCATACATTTCTATTTTTTTTAAGATGCTGATCAAGAAATTAGGCCTGATTGCAGGATTTATGTTGTCTGTTTTTTTTAGTACTGCACAAACTGTGTTGTCTGGAAAAGTTCAGGATATCAATGGTTTACCTATGCCAGGGGTGAGTGTAAAACTGAAAAGCCTGGGCCTGGGCATTGCTACTGATGAACGCGGTGAATTTCGTTTTAAAGTCAATGTTTTCGGCAGTTATTTGCTGCAGGCTTCTGCAATAGGTTACCTCAGCGACAGCTTAAAAGTGCTGATCAAAGGAGATCATATCCAGGTCAGTTTCAGACTGCTGGAGAATCACCATGATTTAGAAGGAATTCAGATTTTGAACACTAGAAATCTGACCGAAATAAACAGGAATTATACCCTGAGTCCAATTGCAATGGTGCTCACTGCAGGTGCCGCTGCAGATGTCACTGCGGCATTGCAAACCTATCCGGGTGCTGCCCCGACAGGAAATGAAACCGGTTTTTTTGTACGTGGGGGTACAGCTGCAGAAACCACCGTATTGTTTGATGGCATGCTGGTGAAAAATGCTTTTGGTAGTCGCCTGCCTGATCTTGCGAATAGGAGTAGATTTTCCGCCTTTTTGTTCGACAAAACGGCCTTTAGCACCAATGGTTATAGTGCCTTGAACGGGCAAGCCTTGTCCTCCGTCCTGACCATGGATACCAGGGGTGTTGCCCAAAAATCCTCCACAGAATTTTCCCTTATTGATCTTGGTTTAGGAGCTGCACATACCCATCGCTTTAAAAACAGTTCTTTAATGATCGGTGGAAATTATTACAACTTTTCTCCTTATCATAAAATCGTACCTCAAAATACCCAATGGGAAAAGGATCCGGAACAGCAACAACTCTCGCTGCACTATAAATATAAAACCTCTGAAACAGGGATGTTTAAATTTTTTACGGATTACAGTGATACCCAACTTTCATTTAAGATCAATAATCCAAATTACGAAATCAAAGACCTGCTCTACAACAGGAATAAAAACAGCTATGTGAATGCCAACTATCAGGAGGTTTTAATAGCCAACTGGAAACTGTTTGCGGGGCTGGCCTATAACAAAACACAGGAGTCGGGAAAGGTAAATGCAGCTGCTTATTACCAGGATGATGAAGTATGGCATCAGAAAATGTCGCTGAGCAAAAGGTTCAGAGGAAGCTCTCAAGTCCTGTTTGGCGCTGAATTATTTGAAAATACAATGGCAGAAGGGTATGCAGGAATGTCCAGGAAATACAGTGATGTGCTGGCAGCGGGTTTTGCAGAATCTGAACTCTATTTTACCGATCAGCTCAACTTAAAAACTGGCCTTAGGCTGGAGTCTTCCTCTTATCTTGATAAAATAAATCTGGCACCACGGACAGCCCTATATTTCCAGGCAGATCCAATACATAAAATAGTAGCATCTTATGGGCATTACTATCAAAAACCCGACGATAGTTTCCTCGCACAAACTTCAACGCTGGATTACGAAAAGTCCATTCAATATGCACTGGAATATGAGATGAAACTACCTTTCAGCATCCTGAAACTCTCCGCATATTTCAAAGACTATCAACAGCTGGTAAAAATTAAAACACCTGTGTTTTCCGGGTTCCAGGCTTATGGGCCACCATTACAAATTGAAAATTTCAATAACCGTGGAAAGGGTTATGCCAAAGGTTTTGATGTTTTCTGGAAAGACCAACAAAGTGTGCATCTGATGGAATATTATGTCTCTTATTCTTACCTCGATACTAAAAGGGATTACATTGATTTTCAAAACGCGGCCAGACCATCTTTTGCACCTAAACATACCTTCAATCTGGTGGCCATGCGCAGTACAGCCAATGTACATTGGCAATTCTCAGGAACGTATACCTTTAGCAGTGGCAGAAGTTATTTTAATCCTTTAAACCCTGTTTTTATGGCAGATAGAACCCATTACAACCATAACTTAAGTCTTGGGATCAATTACCTCCCACTATGGATGAAGCGCTTCTCCGCTTTTAACCTGAACATCAATAATGTATTAGGCTTAAAGAATACCTATGGATATCGATATGCTTTTGATGGGAGCAGGAGGGAGCCAATTTTGCCTCCGGCAAAACGAAGTATTTTGCTGAGCTTTCTAATGAATATTGATGGGGATGATTTTAATCACTAAATTTCCTTTTTTCTTATGTACTGAATGTCCTTTTTTTTCCGACCTAAATCTCAAACCACCATTTTTCGCTATTTTTGTAATATTCAGGTTTCATAATAGTAAGATAAGGAGAATAAGATGAAGGTACTTTTAATAGAAGATGAAATAGCAGTAGTCTCTTTGATAAAAAGAGGATTGATGGACGATAATAATGAAATGGACATCAGTGTAGCTATGGATGGCCTTACAGGCTTGAAAATGGCCGGAATGCATCAGTTCGACCTGATTATTCTGGATGTCATGCTGCCTGGTATGGACGGTCTGGAAGTTTGCCGAAACATCCGATTAACAGATCCTGACGTTCCTATTATTATCCTTTCTGCCTTAAATCAAACCGAAGATATCGTAGCTGCTTTTAACCAGGATGCGGATGAATACATGACCAAACCCTTTAAAATTGACGAATTAAAGGCTAGGGTATATCGTAAATCACGCAAATCCGGAACTGTACGCGCCACTCCGGCAAACATTTTATCTATCGCCGATCTTGTGCTGGATAAAGACAGTAAAACCGTTACCCGTGCGGGGAAAGTGATCGTGCTAACCGCAACAGAATACAGGTTACTGGAGTATCTGATGCAAAATATGAACCGGATCATCACTCGTGTAGACATCCTGGAAGAGGTATGGGGCATGGACTTCAACCTGAGTACCAATGTGGTGGATGTATACCTGAATTACCTCCGTAAAAAAATAGATAAGAACTTTAGTCCTAAGTTAATTCATACCGTAATTGGTATGGGATACGTATTAAGAGTGCAGGATAATTATGAAAATTAGAACCAAAATCATCCTGCTTTCTTCGGCAATAGGGAGTTTAATCCTGTTGTCATTTGCAGTTTATGTATCTTATTTTACGGCAAAGACGCTGGAAAGTAAATTCTACATCCGCTTAGAAGAAAATGCCAGAATGTTAGGTACCCATGTCTTTAACTCTAAAAGTTATAAAGACAAAGGATATTATGAATTGAGCAATCAGTTCATCAATCAGTTCTCTTTTGGCAGGAATTACCTGGTGAGGGTAGAGAAAAATAAGAAACAACCTCGTTATGAGCCACTGTTGCCAATGGGCAATTTCTTTTTCGAAGAAGCCATTGAAAATGGAAAGGCCGAACTCATGATCAATGATACCGCTTATGTGGCGCTCTTCTTTGAAGACAAAGACCATGATAAGAACCTGGTGGTCGTTTCTGCGGCAGTAGATGAATTCGGAGAAGCAGAACATGCAGATCTGAATCGCGCGCTGATATCCGGTGTCGTGATCTTCCTGTTTTTAATTGTGTTGATCTCCTTTTACTTTGCGGAAAAGCTGTTGAATCCAATTGCATCTATTAATAAACGCATCGGTCAGATCAATATCAGTAACCTGAACATGAGGCTGCCGACAAAGAAAACAAAAGAAAAGGACGAGATTGAAGTGCTGATTTCCAACATCAACGACATGTTGAGCCGTTTGGAAATTGCCGTAAAATCTCAGCGCAGCTTTATCAGCAATGCTTCCCATTCCTTAAGAACACCGATGACGATCATCAGTGGTGAAGCAGAGCTGGCATTGAATAGCGTCGATGCTAAACACCCTGCACACTACTCATTGGAGATGGTGTCCAGAGAAGTGGATCGGATGAACCTGATCGTTAGTAACCTGCTCTTGCTCTCCAGAACGGGCTATGATGGCAAAGTGCAGAACATGAGCCATGTCAGGATTGACGAATTGCTGTATAAAGTGAAAGAGTCGGAGGGATACCTGAACGACAATCACCGCATCTTCCTGGATTTCTCCAATATTCCGGAGGACAGCAACCTGTTGAGCGTTTACGTAAACGAGGATCTGTTTTTTATCGGACTTTCCAATATCATTTCCAATGCCTGTAAGTACGGTAATGAGAAGGAAGTGAAAGTAAGTATTGAAGTAGACCATTCTAAAATCGTGATCCGTGTCATGGATCAGGGAATTGGAATTCCAGACCGAGATAAACCACACATTTTTGAATCTTTTTTCAGAGCATCAAATGTGGGCAATATCTACGGAAATGGACTGGGTCTGGTACTTGCCAAAAACATCTTCGAACTTCATGACGCTACCCTGACTATCGATTCTACAGAGGGAAAAGGCACAATCGTGACTATAACCTGTCCTATAGCCGATTTCTAATCTCGCTCTTATTTCTTCCTAATAACACGTTAATCTTCGGTTTAACGCGTTATTAGGTCTGTATCCTATACTTGTATCAATAAGTTTAGAGATATGAAAATCAGAACCAGTATAGGAGTAGTTTTATGTGCAGTGTGTCCGGCAATAGCCTCGGCACAAACGCCAGTTGATAGTGTAAAAAAAGAAGTTCCTTCGATCTTCAATCTCAATGTACTGGGGCGTACCTCATTCAACATCGGACAAAATGCCGACAGAGACTTAAATGCCAGCTTTCGTTTAGATGAAACCAGGCTGTTGTTGAGTGGTCATATCAACCCGGATCTATCCTACAAAGTTCGTTTCCGATTAAACAAAAGCTTCGGTACTACTACGCAAGATAATGGTTCCAGAGCCCTTGATTATGCTCAGGTCAATTACCGATTCGGTAAACAAAAAGAATGGGAAGTAATTTTAGGTAAACAAGCGGCTGCAGTAGGTAGCTACGAGTTTGTCAACAATCCTGTTTATGAATATGCTTTTACCGATTATGTAGATCGTATCCTGAACCTTTTCGTGGTAGGTGCCACCTTTTCCTACAAAGTAAACCCCAACCATAATTTCCAATTACAAGTCTATAATACTTCTACAGAGACCTTCGATCAGCTGATTAAAACTGCTGGTTATGGCGCAGGGGATTTCAAACAATCCAACCGTCCGATGGGAGCTTATTTAACCTGGGAAGGAAATTTCTTGAAATCATTCCATACCAAATGGTCGTATAACTATTCGCAGCTGGTAGCGGATGCAGATAACCATGCCATTTCCCTTGCCAATATGTACAAGTCAAAAAACACAAAAGTGTATTTAGATCTTCAATATTCTGATTATGGTGTAGATCATACCATGTTGGCTTCCAGCGCTATTCATTCCTTTTACGGAAATGCAGGTTTAGATAGAACCATGCGCAGAGATGTGGTGTATAAAACTGCGGTATTGAGATTGGATCAGCAATTAAATGAGAAATGGGGAATCGCTTTAAAAGGTGCTTATGAAACCGCAAGTGCCCGTAAAGACAAAACCCTAGGTCAGGATTTCAGAAAAAACTGGACTGGATTTGCCGCTTTAGAATACAAGCCAATTGCAAATAAAGACTGGAAACTTTTTGGCGGATATATCGACAATAAGATCAGTTATAAAAACGGGATGAATATCCCAACACAAAAGAACAATCGCTTTATCCTGGGTACCTTTTTTAACCTGACAGCGATTTAAAGAAAAACAATAAAATTCTACAGATAATAAATTTAATACAATAAAATGTTATGCGTTTAACACCCAGAGAAACCGAGAAATTGATGCTGCATCTTGCAGGTGAGCTTGCGAGCAAACGTCTCAAAAGAGGCGTGAAGCTGAACTATCCAGAATGCATCGCTTATATCAGCGCTGAAATCATGGAGAAAGCAAGAGATGGAAGAACGGTAGCCGCATTAATGGATTACGGAACCAAGTTGCTGAGTAGAAAACAGGTGATGGAAGGCGTTCCTGAAATGATCCACGATGTGCAGATTGAAGTAACCTTCCCGGATGGAACCAAACTAGTGACCATTCACAACCCTATTCGCTAATCTTTAAAATCATAAAAAATGATACCAGGAGAATACATTATTAGAAAAGAAGACATCCAGGCCAATGTAGGTTATGAAACCTCTCATTTGTCTGTTACCAATACAGGAGATAGACCGATACAGGTAGGTTCTCATTATCATTTTTTTGAAGTGAATCGTCATTTGCAGTTCGACAGAGAAGCCGCTTTTGGAAAGAGATTAAACATTCCGGCAAGCACAGCAATCCGTTTTGAACCAGGAGAAAGCAAGGACATCATTCTTGTAGAGATTGGTGGCAACAAAGAGATTCACGGATTCAATGGCTTAACCAGTGGTAAGTACACAGATGAAAAAGTGAAAGCAGCAGCGATCGAAAAAATGAATGCAGAAAAGTATAAAACCGTAAAATTAAGATAGAATATTATGGCAGAATGGAATAGAAGAGAATGGATTAAGGTAGTTGGGATGACTGCCATGGGTAGCGTAGTTGGTTTAAGATCTTTAGGATTAGACAAACTTGGCCTTGAGGCAGGATCCGTTAAATATATAGATGGCGACCTTTACATTCCAAGAGCAAAATATGTAGCGCTTTTTGGCCCTACAACGGGTGATAAAGTGCGTTTAGCGGATACGGAGTTATTCATTGAGATTGAGAAAGATTTCGCGGTATACGGAGAAGAGAACAAATTCGGTGGTGGTAAAACCATTCGTGATGGTATGGGCCAGTCGGCACGTGCATTAGAAAACGAAGGCGTATTGGATTTCTGTATCACTAACGTAATGGTAATCGACCATTGGGGTATTGTGAAAGGTGATGTTGGGATTAAAGATGGTAAGATTGTTGGCGTAGGTAAAGCTGGTAACCCTGATGTTCAGGACGGCGTAACGCCAGGCATGGTGATCGGTGCTGCTACTGAAGTACACAGTGGTGTAGGGATGATCCTTACTGCCGGTGGTATTGATACCCACATTCACTTTATCAGTCCGACGCAAATCGAAACCGCACTTTACAGTGGGGTAACCACTTTCATCGGTGGTGGTACAGGACCAGCAGATGGTACACACGCAACTACGGTAACCTCTGGTAAATGGTACATCGAGAAAATGCTTCAGGCATTTGATACTTTGCCAATCAACGTAGGTTTATTCGGTAAAGGAAACGTGTCAACAATGGCACCTATTGAAGAAATGGTAGAAGCTGGGGCTCTTGGTGTTAAGATCCACGAAGATTGGGGAGCTAATCCTGTGACGATCGATATGGCACTAAGGGTTGCAGATAAATATGATGTTCAAGTAGCGATTCACTCAGATACACTTAATGAGGCTGGCTTCCTGGAAGATACAGTTCGTGCAATTGATGGTCGTGTAATCCATACTTTCCACACGGAAGGTGCTGGTGGTGGTCACGCTCCGGATATTATGAAGATCGCAATGTATCCTAATATCCTGCCTGCATCTACAAATCCAACTAAACCTTACACCGTGAACACGGCAGAAGAGCATTTGGATATGTTGATGGTATGCCATCACTTAGACAAAAACGTAAAAGAAGATGTGGCTTTCGCAGATTCAAGAATCCGTCCACAAACGATCGCTGCAGAAGATATTCTTCAGGATATGGGTGTGTTCAGTATCATGAGTTCTGATAGTCAGGCGATGGGTAGAGTAGGTGAAGTGATTTCCCGTACTTTCCAGACTGCTCATAAAATGAGAATCCAAAGAGGTCCTCTAAAAGAAGACGAAGGAAAAGGTAATGATAACTTCAGGGTGAAACGTTACATCTCTAAATATACCATCAACCCTGCTAAAGCACACGGAATTGACAGCTACGTAGGATCTATTGAGCCAGGTAAAATTGCCGATTTGATCTTATGGAAAGCAGAGATGTTTGGTGTGAAACCAGAATTGGTGATCAAAGGAGGAATGATCCTTGGTGCTAAAATGGGAGATGCGAATGCTTCGATTCCAACACCTCAGCCTATTGTATATAGAATGATGTTCGGTAACCACGGTAAAGCATTGTCTAGTATCTGTTTCAACTTTGTTTCTAAAATCTCATTAGAGAATGGAAGCATCGCGAAATACGGATTGGCACGTACCAGCTTACCGGTAAAAGGATGTAGAACGGTGATGAAAAAAGACATGGTTCACAATGATGCCATGCCAAACATTTCAGTAGATCCGGAAACTTATGATGTACGTGTAGATGGCGTAATTGCTACCTGCGAGCCTTTGGCAGTACTTCCTATGGCACAACGTTATTTCCTTTTCTAGTATGATAAAAGTAGATCGGGTTATTGCTAATCTATATGACGACGCGAAGCGTTACTCCAATTGTAAAATTGATATTCTACAATTGGAGTGGTACGATACCACAAAGAGAATCCTGCGCATGCTAACAGATACCGGACGCGAAATCGCGATCCGTAATCTGGAACAGGAGCAGCTGTATCATGGTGATATCATTTACCATGAGGGTAAGGATATCATTGTGGTGCAGATCATCCCAAGTGCCTGTATCGTGTTTACGCCGGCCACTTTGAGAGATATGGCCATCGTATGTTTTGAAATTGGAAATAAACATATCCCGGTCTTTATTAATAAAGACAAAGAAGTCATTATCGCATTTGAATCCCCCCTTTATCGGTTCTTAAAAAGGGGTGGGTTCGAACCGCGAAAAGAGACTCGAATCATTGAAAGAACCTCTACCCTGATGATCCATAAATGGAGTAATTCAGGACAGGTCATTTCATTAGCAAGCAAGTAAGATGAATGCATTACTGACACTATTACAGATTAATGATTCTGCATTTCCTATAGGCAGTTTTACCCAGTCCTATGGATTGGAAACATATGTGAGCAAGGGGATTGTGAAGGATAGCAAAGCCGTAAAAGTATATGCGGAGACGATGCTGCAACACAACTTCTATTACAATGATGCCGCATTTTTTATGCTGGCCTGGAAGATGTGCGAAAGCAATGCGACCAAGGCGAAAGTCCAGGAACTCGATGAACTGATCACAGCCTATAAGGCGCCTTTTGAGATTAGAGATGCCAGTAAGAAACTGGGCATCCGCTTTTTAAAGGTGACAGAGAATCTTAAACCTGTACCGCGTTGTACAAAATACCTTCAGGCGATCAAACAAGGGGAGGTACACGGACATTACGCGATGGCTTTTGCCATGTATGCGCATGCCTCAAAAATCCCGATGAAGGATGCATTACATGCTTTTTATTACAATACACTCAACGGAATCGTGACCAATTGTGCGAAACTGGTTCCAATCAGTCAGATGGATGCTCAAAAGATCCTCTATAACCTTCATGGTTTGATTGATCAACTGGTGGAAAAACAAGAGGAAATGGCTGAAGAGATGTTGGGAAGCTGCTGTATCGCTCAGGATATCAGATGTATGCAGCATGAAAAATTATATACACGGATTTATATTTCATAAGAAATGGCAAAGAGAAAATATGTAAAGATTGGGGTCGCAGGACCCGTAGGATCAGGAAAGACGGCATTAATCGAAAGACTGACCAGAACAATGTGTGATTCATACAGTATTTGTGTGGTGACCAATGATATTTATACACGTGAGGATGCTGAATTCCTTCAAAAAAATTCTTCATTACCAGCAGAACGTATCGCTGGTGTAGAAACTGGCGGTTGTCCGCATACAGCTATTCGGGAAGATTGTTCCATGAATATTGAAGCTGTAGAGGAGCTGGCAGAGAAATTTCCCGATGTGGAGTTGATTTTTGTAGAGAGTGGCGGGGATAACCTAACGGCTACCTTCAGTCCGGATTTGGCCGATGTGACCATCTTCGTGATTGATGTAGCTGAAGGGGAAAAAATACCAAGAAAAGGCGGTCCTGGGATTACCAGATCAGACTTGCTGTTGATCAACAAAATTGACCTTGCGCCTTATGTAGGTGCAGATCTTTCGATCATGCAAAGCGATGCAAAACGCATGCGCGGAGACCGTCCTTTTATCCTGACCAATATGATGACCCTTCAGGGTTTAGATGAGGTGCAGGACTGGATTAAAAAATATGCCTTATTAGAAGGATAAAAAAGAAACATCATGGATAGTGCAATAAAGATTAGCGTATGTGTAGAAGAGGAAAAGAGTGTCATGAAAGACAGCTTTTACAATATGCCATACAAAATAGTGCCTTATGGTTCTCAGCGTGAAAATCAGCATTTGGAGTTGATCATTATGAGTTCTTCTCCGGGGATTATGGACGAGGATCATTTGACAATTGATATTCAGGTAGGAGCAAAGGCCAATCTTCATCTGTACTCTCAATCCTATAATAAGCTGCACCCAATGAAAACCGGTGCTTCACAGCAAACGAAGGTTGATGTGGGAGAAGATGCGCTTTTTCAATATATCCCATACCCGATTACGCCTTTCAAGGACTCCATATTCAATACCATGAATGAGGTGCGAATGGAAAAGGGGGCGACTTTGCTTTGGGGAGATATCATTTGTGCGGGTAGGGTACATCGTGAAGAGATTTTTCAATTTGAAAAGCTACACAGTACCACCAAAATCTATAAAGAAGGTAAAATCGTTTACATAGACAATCAGGTGCTGAAACCTAAGGAGCAACCCATCGATAAGATGCTGTTTCATGAAGGCTATACACATCAGGCGACCTTGATTATCGCTTCTGATTTTGCCGCAGCATTTAAGAAGGAAATGGATGAAATCTTTAGGGGGGAATATGAAGACATCACTTTTGGTTTCACCATGTGTGCCAATGATATGGTCCTTGTACGTGCCCTGGGGAACAATGGCGACCTGCTTTATAATTTCCTGAAAACGGTGGCGAGTATGTGTACAGATTATATCGAACATCAGACACCTGTAGCCGAGCTTACCTAATCATCAATTATTATGCACGAAATAGCAATAGTAAAGGACATTTTTAAAACGTTGGAGCAAGCATATCCGGAAACGTATGAAAATATTGCCAAAATAACCATTGAGGCGGGGTTATTATGTAATGTACAGCCTATTCTGATTCAGAATGCCTTCGAGGCATTTGTATTAGAAGAAACGAGGTTCAGGGAAACGGAACTGGAGATTGAATTGTTGCCGATTATCGCTTACTGTAAGCAATGTACCTCCCAGTTTGAGGTGCGCTTTCACAAATTTGTATGCGTATGCGGGCAGTCTTCCGACCAGATTGTGCAAGGAGAAGAACTTCGTATCAGTCAAGTAATTTTTAAAGATTAAAATAACAATATAAACATGACAGCAACACCGAAAAGTAATCAAATGCCGGTAGGGTCGGTACAATGTGACAATACAACCCTGAATTTGTTGAAAGCTAACGACTATGTAGCTAAAGCGGTTCGCGATAAAATTCCTGGAATCTGTGTGATCAATATCTGTTCTTCTCCAGGTTCTGGAAAGACAACTTTGATGCAGGAAACTGGTAAACGTTTAGGAAAAGACCTTAAAATAGCAGTACTGGTAGGAGATCCTGAAACAGAGAGAGATGCTATCCGTATGCGTGAAGTAGGGATCAATGCCTTACAAATTGTAACAGGTGGTATGTGCCATATTGAAGCACAAATGATCTTGCAGGCTTTAGACCATATCGACCTGACAGATTGTGACCTGTTGTTCATTGAAAACGTAGGTAACCTGGTTTGTCCGGCAGCTTTCGACCTTGGAGAAGACTACAGAGTAACGGTATTGGCTTCTACGGAAGGTGATGATAAACCGAAAAAATACCCTCGTATGTTCTTAACCTCTGAGTTAATGTTGGTGTCTAAAGCAGATTTATTGCCTTACGTTCCTTTCTCGGTAGAAGCTGCAACTAAAGATGCAAGAGAAGTAAATCCTAATCTGGATGTAATCTCGATCAGCAGTCTGCATGATACAGGTATGGAGGAGTGGTGTAACTGGTTGAAAGCCAAAGTTGAAGCAAAAAAAGCAAAGAATGCAAAATAATGAAGTCATCCGGATAGACAAATTGCCTGTCGTACAGCCTTTTAATAATCAGGAAGAAGATAGTCTGGTATTGGAATGGTATGAAGTAAATCGTACCATTATCAAAAGAGAGAGTCTGGCAGGCAGGAAGATTCATCTGGATAAACCTTCATCAGCTGTGCTTAAGCAGGGTTTAGTGATTTATCAGGACGCAAATTGTGTGATCCGGATTTTCATCAAACCTTGTACTTGTATGGTGCTGCAATCCAGCAATATGGAGGTAGTAGGCCTGTTTTGCTTTGATGTAGGAAACAGGCATTTGCCGATTTATATGATCGATGACCATAAGATTGCCATTGCTTATGACGGTAGGTTGTTTCCTGCTTTACAACAAAAGTATGGTGGGGCGGTAACGCTGGCCAATTATAGACTAGACCCATCGCAGATCATTAACTGCTATGGCAATATCTATGAGCAAAACATTAAAACGAAGAAATAAGACCAGCAATAGGGTAAAAAAAAAGGCAAATGATGAATTTGCCTTTTTTTATGTGTATTTATCAGTTTATTGAGGGTTTTTAAACCCATCATTTCCCTCATTTGATGCAGGTTGTGGATTAAAAGCGTCAAAATCATAGTTCAATCCTTTAGGATTTTCTCCGTATTCATTTGCACCGGGTCTGCCGTCTTTAAAAAGCATCCATAAAAAGTAAAAGGGAATGATTTGCCACCATCCACTTTTTTCTAAATCATGGCATCTTTTCGCTCCCTGAATGCATGCAAACCATACAAAAGGTAGGAGCGCTATAAAACCTAAAAATTGTAATTCTAAACTGCCGTCCTGGGTAAATGATTTAATGATAGTATCAATAATAAAAAAGATGATAAAGGTAATTCCAAATTCGCTTCTGCGAATCCGGCCTTTATATGAGAATGGATTTTTGAACATGTATGAAATTTTAAGAATTAGCGCTAATTAAGAAGGGTACTGGAAGGGAATATTTTTTCATGAGTTGAGCGTTGTCGTTAATATATATCTTCGACTGTGATCATAAGAAAAAAATATATTGCTTCAAAGATTGCTATTTTATTTCAATAAATCATTGTATTCTCAAAAATACATGTCAATTAACTGAATGTTGGTTATGGTGGTTTGATTTGTTTGGTTTGCTTGCGATTAAGTAAAACCCTGGTTTAATGCCAGGTCATCTTAAAATTGTGGGATGATGATCGTTTTATCTTTCACCTGAACCTGCATTAATGGCGTATCATAAAGTGCCTCATAGATATTGGAGGAAAGGTCTGCTGCTTTCAATACTTTGCTGTCGTAAGCCTTCTGATCTTTGATGAAATAGATATGATCTGCATAGATATTGGCCATATTCGGATCATGCATGATGCAGACTACCGTATGGCCGCTGCGGGAATAAGCTTGTAGTTTTTCCAATACCAGTGCTTGGAAATGAAGGTCTAAATGATTGGTAGGCTCATCAAGAACCAGGATTTCCGGTCCCTGTGCCATCACACGGCTAATCAGTACCAACTGACGTTCGCCTCCGGACAGATCGGTATAAGCTTTGTCTTTTAGGTGATAGATCCCCATGTTCTGCAGCGTTTGCTTTACGATTTTATGGTCTTCAGCTGAAGGGCCAAACCTGTAAAAAGCAGCTCTTCCGGTAAGCACGACATCGTACACTGAAAATGGAAAGATACTCTGGTGAAACTGTGGCAGAAAGCCAATGGTTTTAGCCAAATGCTTTTGCGTGATCGTCCCACGCTCTTCTCCTAAGAGCTGTATGGCGCCGGAAGAGTAGGGATATTTACCTGTAATCAGGTTGAATAAAGTCGATTTTCCACATCCGTTTCTACCCAGAATGACGCTAAATTGGTTGGCTGGAAGGCTAAGGGAAACCTGATCCAATATCAGGCGTCCTGGTACGGAATAAGATATCCCTTGTATGTTTATTGCTGGGGTATTCATCATGACCAGTTGATTTTTCGTTTCTTAATCAGGAATATAAAAAAGGGCGCACCGATGATCATGGTAAAGATTCCAATCGGAATTTCATAAGGGAATATGGTTCTACAAAAGTTGTCGATGATCAACAGGAAGGTACCACCGAAAAAGATGTTTGCCGGTGTGGTTTTCGTATTGCTGGCACCTACCAGCATGCGCGTAATATGGGGTACAAAAAGTCCGTATAAACTGATGATTCCTGCACTCGCCACCGCAACTGCCGTCACCACCGTTGCCAATATCACCGCAATAATTTTAATGTACATCGGGTTTACGCCAACAGCTTTCGCTTCATCGTCTCCAAGGGATAAGAGGTTGAGTTTCCATCGGATTAAGTATAAGCCCAGCAGTCCTGCAGAGATCGGCAGGACACTTTGCTGCACCTTATGCCAGGAACTCAGGTGTAAACTTCCCATGGTCCATTGTATGATGGCCTGGAGTTTAAAAGGATCGCTTAAGTATTGCACCAGGGCAAGACTGGCGGTAAATAAACCCGATACAATCATCCCCGCCAGGATAATCGTGATGGATGAGGAGTTTTTGGTATAGCCAAATATATAAGTCAGGGAAACAGCTGCCGCCCCGAAGGCAAATGCGGATAAATGAATCGAAAGCATTGGGATGAGGATGGCTAGGGAAGCACCAAATGCTGCTCCTGAAGAGATCCCCAGAATATATGGGTCTACCAATGGATTTCTGAAAATGGCTTGTAATACGCCACCTGCGGTAGCCAATGCGGCTCCGACAAGGAAAGTCATCAATGCCCTTGGTAAACGGATGTTGTAAATCACGTTTTCAACCACCATCGGACTGGAATGGTTGCTGTCTACCAGGCTCCTGATCCAATCCCAAAAAGCGCTAAAGCCAATATGGTCTGAAGACCCAATCATTAATGAAAGGAGCAGGACTGGAATTGGCAAGCCATATATGACAAAGTTGGTAAGGATACGACGCATCATTATAAGAAACTGTTATATGATTTTTTCATATTACAATTATATAATGATTTGATGTGAAAGGGATAAGTAGAAGATTAGAGCGAGGTTAGAATGTCAATTAGTAAAGTTATTTATGTTTCTATTTTAATGATTTCTGACTCAAAGTAACGTCGTAATTTGAAAAGCTCAATGTACCATTCCATTTGCCTTTAACCGCATGTGTTTCACCTGTTTTATCATTTTTAATAGTGGCTCTAAAAGTAACGATGGCCGAATACTCCTGAATGGAACGATCAACCGTGATGGAGGATTTTGCTGGAACTCTCAGCACCTGATTTTTAGGTTCTAGGTAATTAAAAGGTTTTTCCTGAAGATTTGTACTCATTGTCCATCCTTCATTCTGGGTATAAATGGTATAAAGAGTGCTAATATTTACTATTGTGGGGGTTTCAAGTGTAAGCTTGGATAAACCCATTACTTTAGCTAAATCTCCATTAACATCCTTTAAACTAAAAAGAGATTTTCTATTTAGCTCCTGAAAATCTTCGAAATAGCTGTGTTGAGTCTGGATGTTTAAAGTGTTTCTTAGTTCGTAAGATTTTAACTTATGGGTTGTTGTGTATACCTTATCCCCCGGTTCCAGGTAATAGTCAATTCTTAAAAGTGAATAAGTAGCAGGCGCTGTAGGAATTACCTCTAAATTCGCAGGGTTATTTTTCTTGCAGGAACTGAAAAGAAAAATCGCAAACAATACTAATATTGAACCTGAGGTTTTTCGGAAGGGAAAGGTGTTTTTCATAAAGCGTTATAGAAATTAATAGATTGGTGTTACCTACAAATCTATAACGATTTTTCTAATACCAGTAAAATAATTGCAAAGAATGATCTCCTTACAATTCGCAGACCACCGCATCGGCATCCGGATTCACTTTGCTGCGGTGCATATTGCCCCAGTCCGACATTGCCTTTAGCATCGGCTTCATACTTAGCCCAAGCTCGGTTAGTTCATATTCGACCCTTGGAGGAACCACAGGATATACGGTTCGCTTCACTACCTGATCTGCTTCCAGCTCGCGCAATTGAGAAACCAACATCCTTTCAGAAATTTGCTCTATTCCATTTTTCAAATCACTGTAACGCATCGTTTGGTGCATGAGTCTGCAAAGTATTGCAGGCTTCCATCGGCCTCCCAATATGGATAAAGAGTAGGCCATACCGCAACTGTCGTTGATCTGTTTTTCATTAATAGCGTTCGTAGAGGATTCCTTTCTCATTTCTTACCTTTTTGTTAGTACCTGACAATTTAGTGTTTACCCTCAAAAATAGGGATTAGCAGGTACTTTTGAATAGAAATTAATCAGAAAAATTATGAAACGTTTTGAAAACAAGATCGTATTTATCACTGGCGGTGGCCGTGGAATGGGTGCAGCAATTAGCAGAAGACTTGCCGCAGAAGGCGCAAAAGTTATTTTAACCTATTCTAAATCCAGGGAAAAAGCGGAAGCTGTAGCTACAGAAATTAATGCAAATGGAGGTTATGCCGAAGCTGTTGAGGCAGACAGTATTGATCCGAAAGCCTTAACTGCTGCGATACAGAAAACCATAGAGCAACTTGGCCCTATTGATATCCTGGTCAATAATGCGGGGATTTATATCGGTAAAGAATTTGAATCGCATACGCTGGAAGATTACGATGAAATTATGGGAGTAAATGTTCGTGCGGTATTTGTAGCTGCTCTTGCAGTAGCAGCTCATATGCCCAGAAATGGAAGGATCATTACCATAGGCAGTAATATGGCGGAAAATGCGCTGAGTCCTCAAACCACTTTATACACCATGAGTAAATCGGCTTTGACAGGTTTTACCCGGGGATTGGCCAGAGATCTGGGGGCTAAAGGGATTACGGTGAATCTGGTACAACCTGGACCGATCAATACTGATATGAATCCTTCAGATACAGATTTGGCTGATTTTCTGAGAGGGAGGATGGCACTGGCCGATTACGGAACTGGCGATGATATTGCCGGCCTGGTTGCATTTCTAGCCAGCGAAGAAGGAAAGTTTATTACCGGAGCTGCGCTTACAATTGATGGTGGTTTGAATGCTTAACTAATTATGAAGCCAATGCTTTGTTTTCTGTAAATCAGAAGCCTATTAAAACCTTTTGTTTTTTTGTGTTTTAGAAGCCCTGTTGTTCATTGTTGATGAATAACAGGGCTTTTTGATTCAGACCTAATTCCTTTAGCGTCCTGATACTTGCCCTATGTCCACTATTATTATGTGTATTTTAATAGTATTCTGGCAGTAGGTTGCTAGGGCCCTTCTTCGTTAAATTGCCTTATCAACATTGTGGTAACCGTCTGTAAATCAACTAAATTGTTACCATAAAATACAGATAAGATATAAATAAGATATTGACTATGTACTTGTTTAATAGTATCTTGGTATAAGTCAATTCAGACGAATTAACCTCTCAGTTATGGCAAAATGTACCATAGGACCTTATGGGCACCCTTCGGGGAAAATAGGTAATGTAGTTTTTTATATGTTAAATGGACAACCGGTATGCCGACTTATTGGCAGAGCTGGAAAGCCTAGTTTAAAACAATTGGCTAACCGCCAGGGGATGTCAGTAACGATGGATTTGGTGACTGCATTGGCAGACTTTATCAATGTTAGTTTTAAGCTGGAAGCAGAAGGAACCGTCAGAAATGCATATAATCTTGCGACCTCTTATAATAAAAAACAGGCTTTAACCGGCGAATACCCAAATATTAAAGTTGATTATAGCAAAGTAGTCCTTAGCTACGGAAGCCTGGAAATGGCGGCTGATATGAAGGTAAGTAAAGGGGAAGATGGTATAAATTTGAGCTGGGATACCAATGTGCTTCGAAATGGCGATAATGATGACATCCTGATGCTGGCCGTTCGTCATCCAACAAGTACAAGGGCAAGTACTTTTTTGAATGCAGCCAGAAGGAGTGATGGCAGCTGTTTTATCCCGATTCACGAAGAAAGGATGATAGATGAGCAAATGGAAGTTTATGTTTGCTTCAAGTCTGCTAATGAAAAACTAATATCTGATAGTTTTTATGTGGGAAACCTGAATGGGCAAGCAGAAACTGATGGCGAAAAGTTCGAAAAAGAGAAGTACAAGGCAGTTAAAGCCCGTTTTGATCAGGTTGCCGCAGATTATGAGAAAAAAAGAAATAGCTATGATTCTGGGATTCTCCAATCGAAGTCTTTCAGGCAGCTGTCCACAGAATATCATGCGTTAAAAGAGAAACTGAAACATCTGCCAGGTAAACCCTCCTAAATTTCGAAGAGAAATAGGTTGATAACCTTGCTTTTTAGCAAGGAAATAGGGATTTATGCCAGAATATTTTGATATTTTAACTAGTTTTATGGCTTTTTGTTGCATTAAGAAATAATACTTTCCTTTTAAAAGAAAAGCATGAGAATAATCAATTATATACTAATATGCTCGGCATTAATCAGCCAGAGTTGTAATGGACAGATAGCGCCTAAAAAAGAAATCTTCAATAAGGAGTTCAATTGGAAAATTACAATTCCGGAGGGCTTTGAAAATGTTAATGCGGTAGAATGGGCCAAAATGCAAAATAAAGGTAAAGAGGCAATTGAAAAGACTTATGGTGGAGAAGTGGAAAATAAAACCAAAGTCATATTTGCCTTTAGAGCAGATAAATTCAACTATTTTGAGTCTAACTGGCAGCCTTACGATGTTTCAAAGGACGGAGATTATCTGGAATCATGTAAAAAGATAAATCAAATCTTATTCGATACTTTTAAAAATCAAATGCCAGGTGCTAAATTAGATTCTTTAAGTTCAGAGCAAACAATTGATGGTTTAAAATTCAATAAGTTTAAGATGGTGATTAATTTTCCAAACAACATGGTTATGGATTTTATCATGTTTAATCGACTTTTTGATAAAAAGGAATTTACTGTTAGCATAATAGGTATTGATAAGAAAAAAACTGAGTTACTTCTTGAGGCCTGGAAGAATTCGAAGTTTATAAAGGAATAGAAGCGCTCAGGGAAAGAATAGTGGGACAGAGCAATTGAGTATCAACCTGATTAAATAATCTAAATATGGATGAACAGATTAAGTTTTATGAAAATAAATTGGCCTACGAAATGGATCCTTCAGATTTATTTGATGCCTTAAATAATGGGGAAAGCGTGATTGCTCTGGATGCCAGGAAAGCTTTTGGCTTTGAAGCTGAACATATCCCTACCGCAATCAATATTCCTCATCGTGAAATGACCGAGGAAAGTACAAAACACCTGGATAAAGCTTTTGTATATGTCACTTACTGCGACGGAATCGGATGTAATGCCTCTACAAAAGGGGCTTTAAATATGTCAAAACTTGGGTTTAAGGTCAAAGAACTGATTGGCGGAATAGAATGGTGGAAGTTTGATGGTTATGCAACGGAAGGAACTAAAGCTGGCTCATCTGGTGAGAGAATTCAATGTGCGTGTTAAATCTTTCAGGTAAGGATCAATGTTCCGAAATCTTGAAATATTGGCTATCTTATCCAACATGGCATTAAAAATGCCTTGAGATCATTATAACCAATTCAGATTTATGAAAATTGCAGTTTTTAGCACTAGCCAATACGATGAAGATTTTTTAAGCCAGCACAATACCGGCCATCAAATCATTTTTTTTAAAGTTTCCCTTTCCGAAGATTCTGCGGTTTTAGCTGCTGGATGTGAGGCGATTTGCATATTCGTTAATGATATCCTGAACAAACAGGTGCTGGATAAATTACAGCAATCCGGACTTAAGTTAGTGGTGCTGCGTTGTGCTGGATTTAACAATGTTGATGTCCAATATGCAACACAATTACAGATTCCGGTTTTACGTGTTCCGGCCTATTCTCCAGAGGCTGTTGCTGAGCATGCCATGGCTTTGATTTTAACCCTCAATCGTAAAACACATAAAGCATATAACCGCGTTAGAGAAGGTAATTTTTCTTTGGAAAAGTTAATGGGGATAAATCTGTATCAGCGAAAGGTAGCCGTGATTGGTACTGGTAATATTGGACAAGCCTTTTGTAGGATATTGAAGGGTTTTGGTTGCCATATTAAAGCTCATGATCCTTTCCCATCTGTGGAAATGAAGGAATTAGGGGTGGAATATGGATCTCTTGACGACACGCTGAAAGATGCTGATGTCATTTCATTACATTGTCCGCTTACCGTCGATACACAATATTTGATCAACGAACATTGCCTTAAAGTGATCAAACCTGGTGCGATGCTCATCAATACCAGCAGGGGTGGATTAATTGATACCAAGGCGGTTATTGCCGCTTTAAAATCGGGTGTTATCGGCTCATTGGGACTGGATGTATATGAACAGGAATCTGACTTCTTTTTTCATGATTGTTCCGAACTGATCATACAGGATGAACAACTTAGTCAACTGATTTCTTTTCCAAATGTATTGATCACAGGGCATCAGGGATTTCTGACTCAAGAAGCGATGACTGAAATTGCCAAAGTAACTTTTGATAATATCAATGCTTTCCAGGCGGGATCGCCATTATTGAATCGTATTGAAATTAAAGGCTAAAGGTATTTTTCATCTGCTTAGCTAAGCAGAATTGAACAATTAATCTATTTAAAATTCGATCTTTTTTAAAGATTGACCTGGCAGTAGAAAATGAAGAAACCTGCCGGCATGGATACTTATGCCTTAAAATTAATGGCAATCATGATAGGTCAGGTAGAAATACCTGTTTAAAAATATAGGTAATAATACGCACTTCCTCTACTGTTTCTTTATAGATATTTGATTATAACCAATAGTTGTAATGTAGTTGAATTAGCTCTTTAGCTCTTAGAGATTGAAATTATGAAGGTGGAAAGAATTAAAGTTTTAATGCTTAATAACTGCCGCTTTTAATCATAATCGATACCTAATTTATACATACATGTTAACACAGAAGGTGATAGTTGTAGCATATGATGATGCCAAAAGTTTTTTGGTGTTGCTGGATAAATTGAAGGAAACAGCAGCCTTTTCTTATCATATCATTTCAGCGACCATGGCTACTGGCTTAAAGGGGATACTCCAATCTCTGGAACCGGATCTGATCATTCTGTGTTTTCGTAATAATCAACATGTACTCGATGAGTTAAGACCTTTAACGGTACTTCCGCTAATTCCGATCTTATGTCTTAGCAATAGATTTGAAAATGAACGCCTGGCCTGGCATCAAAACAACAGCGTCTTTACCTGCCAGTTGGAAAACCTTCATCAGGCCTCATACCTCAGTTCAAGAGTAAGTTCAATTTTGCTGATGAGCAAAGAACAGCCAGCTCCACAGAAAGTGATGGGATTGGCAGATGCTGCCATCGCCGCTGCGGGGACAGACGATACCAGAAATTTGAGCAGGTATGTGATGGAACTAGATCAGAAGGTCGAGGTATTATTAAAAGTAAAAGAACGAATCGGAGAGCTTTATCCGAATGTAGATGACCGGACAAGGACAGAACTCATATCTATTGTCAACTCCATTAAAATATCAGCAAATGATCATAAGCTCTGGGATGATTTTAAACTATATTTTGAACAGATCAATCCGGGCTTTTTACTACAACTGACCAGTAATTATCCTTCATTAACTTCCACAGACCTTAAGTATTGCTGTTACCTTAAAATGAACATGAGCAATGACGACATCAGAAACCTATTGGGAATTAACCAGGAAAGTGTGAGAACACATAAGTATAGGCTTAAAAAGAAAATGTCTTTGAGTAGGGAGCAGGATCTTCTCACTTATCTTAGAACGGTAGATCAGCATAAATTAGCGCTGGTATAAGTCTACGATTTGTCTACGCCATTGCTTCCAGTCCATGCTTGATGTACATGAATAGTATATGTTGCAACTGCTTCTTTTAAAATGCTTCTGCCTAATTTTAGAATAATGCTCGAAAGGGAGATTAACGCCTCAACTGAGCTGAAATATTCAGGCAAAAGTTTTAGATATGATAAACAAGGCATTGCAATTTACGAGTGATACACTGGATCAGTTTCTAAGAAATCGCTTTGCTTTGGATGAAACTAAAGTGATCATGAACAAGCTGATCGACAGTAGTGGACAGGTCCCAATGGCCAACCAGAATAAAGTGATCATTTCCCTTATTAATATAGAAAAGGAGACAACTAAAGCTTACCATATTAGAAACCATGCGCTAAGCAATGGGAGTTTTGTGAATGTCAACCCTGCGGAAAGGTTCAATCTGGATATTTTGCTCAGTGCTAATTTCGATGATTACAGTGAAACGCTGAAATTCCTGAATGCAGTGATCCTCTTTTTCCAGCTCAACAACTCCTTATCCCCGAATTCTTCCTCCTCTTTCCCAGCGGGACTTGAGAAATTAGACTTTGATATTGAAAAACTCAGTTACCAGCAGATGAATAATCTTTGGTCGGCAATGGGGGCTAAATATCAGCCATCTGTGATTTACAAAATGAGGCTATTAACCATTCAGGGCTTTGAGTCTGAAGGATATGTCGGCGCCATTTCAACAATGGATAATCAGGTCACACAATGATAGAAAAGTATCAGCGCCTCTTTCAGTTGGACGTGTTCCACTCTTATTTCCAAAAGGACATTTGTCGCTGTTTGGAGTTTAATGCGGAACCTGCAACCGAGCAGCTGATGAAAAGATTTCGTTTCCTCATCAGAAAGCAGATTAATGGGATTGGCTTCTATGTGAAGGGGGGGCAATCCACAGAAGCGCTGTTGAGCTATATAGAAAACGCTACGGGACAGGATTCTTTTTGTTTTCAGATTAGAAGCAATAACCCTGACTTTAACTTTTTTACTGAACTACCGCCCAACTGGGTTGGTCAGCTCTTATACGACAGTAACAATAGCACGGTACACGATCAACAGGTAAATCTGAATCAGGAATTGTCTGGAAATGCAGGGACATTGTGCATGGGGAAAGTAACGCTTCGTTTTGCCGATATATTGAAGTTCAGCGAGCAAACTGGATTTGCCAATTTTGAGATAAAATATCAGGCAAGGGCTACGCAATGGCAATATTTTGTGATCAACAGAAGTTCAGTTTCCTTCGATGGACTGAGTATTTCAGGAAAACAAAACATTGATTTTGATGGGCCTGAGCAGGTACAGACTGCTGCCGGAGAGGCCGCATTGTTATTCTCCTCAGGAAATAATTTCATTCCATTAAGCGAGGCCGCTCTATATAGATTTGATTTAATGAACCTTCCGCTTTCTGCCGATGGTACGGCCTTAGCGCCACAGATCATTATCAAAGGGCTTCCAACACCGATCCCTGAATGGATAGGACAGGTAATGGATAAAACGAACGAACACCTTTCTTCACCAATGTATGTTTATTTATAAACCAATAAAAGCTAAAAAATAAGTCATGATTGAATCAAACATTAAGTCACCCGGTGTTTACATCAACGAACAAAATGCCTTTCCCAATAGCGTAGTCTCTGTAGCTACCGCTGTTCCGGCATTTATAGGGTATACTCCCCAGGCGGAATACAATGGGAAATCGTATACGAATGTGGCACATAGAATCACTTCTTTTGCCGAATTCCAGTCAATTTATTGTTATCCAAATCCTGCGCCACCAGCGAGTCCGGCCATTCAATACAGCCCGGAATATTACCTGGTGCAGCAGAAAGCCAAGCCTGCGGACAACAGTTACATGATCATCAATGGTGCTTACTATTCCATTTTGCCGGATCCCAATACCATATATTACATGTACAACAGTATTGAACTGTTTTATCAAAATGGAGGAGGAGAGGCTTACATTGTTTCGGTAGGGACCTATGGGCCGGCATCTGCGCAGGCAATGGGCGTTGGAGAGCAGATCATTAATCCCAATGTGGTGTTGAAACAGCTGACAGATGGTCTTGCCTTGTTGTTGAATGAACAGGAACCTACCATGTACATCTGCCCGGAAGCGACCTTACTTTCTCCTGCGGAGAATTCGACATTGATGACCACCATGTTGTTGCAAAGTCAGACTATGCAAACGGCGATCTGTGTGTTTGATCTGATTGGTGGCCGGAATCCGAATCCTTTAACTTATTCTGATGACATTGATGCTTTCAGGGAATCTACTGGTCAGCAGGGACTGGATTATGGAACGGCTTATTATCCTTTTATAGGAACCACAATTATGGAAAGTACGGATATCAATTATACCAATCTTTTTGGTGGTGACGTAGACTTTTTAGATCCATTGCTTAATCCACCTTCTAATCCGAATCCAACAGCGGCTACCATCCTCCATAATATTGAAAATCCTCCGGGAGGTGTGCCTTTAACGGTCACACAATACAATAATTCATTGATCAATGCGAGTGCCGTTTATGCAAGTATCCTGAAAAATGTGTTGGCAGAAGCCAATATTCTTCCGGCAAGTGCTGGTATGGCGGGTGTGATGACCACCGTTGACAATCAGGAAGGCGTATGGCAGGCTCCTGCGAACACTTCTATTGTTGGCGCGGTGTCCTTACCGATCAATTTATCCGAAAGTCAGCAGGGAAACCTCAACGTAGATCCTGTTTCTGGTAAATCTATTAATGCGATCCGGTTTTTTAATGGCATTGGTATCCTGGTATGGGGCGCAAGAACATTGGATGGTAACAGCCAGGACTGGAGGTATATTTCGGTGAGGAGAACGATGATTATGCTTGAGCAATCTTGTAAACTAGCGGCACAGTCTTATGTTTTTCAACCCAATGTAAAGAACACCTGGGAAGCAGTGAAGGCAATGATCAGCAGTTTTCTGAATACCATATGGAAAGAAGGAGGGCTTCAGGGTGCTTCTGCTGCAGACGCCTTTTCTGTACAATGTGGTTTGGGGACAACCATGACCTCTGATGATATCCTGAATGGCTTTATGAATGTTACCGTAAAAGTTGCAGTGGTTCGTCCGGCGGAGTTTATCGTGCTTACTTTCCAACAGGAAATGCCAGTTTCAAGTTAACAGATTTATTCATTATAATTTTTAAAACACAATATTATGGCAGATGATGGAAGCGCACAAGGCGCAACATGGCCCATGCCCAAATTTCGATTTGAAGTGGACCTTGGAACAGAATTAAAAGGCGTAGGATTTCAGGAAGTATCTGGAATGGATGTCGAAAATCAGGTGATTGAATACCGTAAAAGCAATAGTCCGCTTTTCTCTCCGGAGAAAATGCCAGGCTTGGTGAAATATGGTAATGTGACCATGAAACGAGGCATTTTCGTGAACGACAATGTCTTTTGGGACTGGCATGCAGAGATTAAAATGAACCTGATCAAAAGAAGAACGGTACTAATCAAATTGCTGGATGAAAGTGGTAATGTCACCATGCAATGGCAATTGGACAATGCCTGGCCTACAAAAATCAGCAGTACTGATTTGAAATCTGAAGGAAATGAGGTCGCCATTGACACCCTCGAAATTGCGCATGAACAATTAACCATTACGAATGGCCAGTAATAATTATCCACTAGGATTTTATTTTATGCTGTCTTTAAAAGGGGAGGATGCCGCCTTTCAGGAGGTATCTGGAATTTCTAAAGAATTGGGTATTGAAGAAGTGGTATGTGGTGGGGAGAACCGGTTTAAATACAAGCTCCCCAACACCTCCACCAGTCAGAATCTGGTACTCAAAAGAGCGCTGGTGCCAGGAGGCTCCGCACTTGTGGATTGGTGTATCACCTGTATGGATGGTGGACTTGGGCCGGCCATTCAGACGAATGATATTTCGGTGAGTCTTTTGGATGCCAGTGGTGATGTTTTGGTGATGTGGACTTTTCATAAGGCTTATCCCATCAAATATTCGGTATCGGATTTAAAATCACAGGAGAACACCATCGTCATTGAGTCTATGGAGTTGGCTTATACTTATTTCGAGATCTCAGAAAGTACTAATATTTCTAATTTATATGACTAATCCTTATGGCTGTTGAAATCAGAGAACTCATTATCAAAACGGAAATATCCGTTGGCGACCGGAATTATGGATCTGGAATTAAAGAAGAAGAACTCCAGCAACTGAAGAAACAGGTAATGGAAGAATGCAAAAGATTTATTGCCGAACGGACTAAAAAAACGAGTTATAAACGATAAATAGGAAGATATGGGCAGCCTGGAACCAATGAAGATTACCGGTTATACAAATGAACAGTTTACCAAACGTTTTCCCGGAGCTCCGTACCTGATGATGCTCAATCCAGAGTCGATTAAATGGCAGCGGAGCATCGACTACAACCAGCAACAGGCACCGGATTCCAGTTCTCCTTCACAGCGTTATAAAAGTACGCCAAGTGATAAGTTGAACTTTGATATCGTGATTGATTGTACCGGAATTGTAGATCCTAAGCGGATCAATATGGCCACAGAAATCAGCACTTTAGAGAACATCATCTTCACCTATAACGGAACCATCCATCGGCCTAATTTTGTAAAGGTGCAATGGGGTAAGGATTTGGTTTTTAATGGTGTGCTGACTTCTTTTGACATCTCCTATACTTTGTTCAGGCCCGATGGAAGTCCTTTAAGGGCAAAGATCTCGCTGGGATTCGGGCAGTATATTGCTCCTCAAACCGTAAATATACAGGACCAGGATGAATCCCCGGATATCAGTCACCTCGTGACAGTAGTAGAAGGGGTTAGTCTACCGGAATTGTGCGAGAAGGTCTGGAATAACGAAGCATATTATATCCAGGTTGCACGTTACAATGACCTCAATAAGTTCAGGAACCTGAAAGGGGTGGAGAAACTGATTTTTCCACCTATTATCCCCACAGCATAATGGCATCATCATCCACAAATATCCCTAGTGGCGGTCTGGCCACTTATACCATAAAAGTAGACGGGAATACCGTTCCCGATGAAGTAAGTATACTTTCTGTTCATATAGAGAAAAGAGTAAACCGCATCTCCTCGGCAAAGATCATAATCCTGGATGGGGAGCCGAATACAGGCACATTTGAGGCCAGTTCTTCGGATATTTTTGTGCCGGGTAACCTGATCAGTATTGAAGCAGGTTATGATTCGGACGAAACGGTGATTTTTAAAGGGATCATTACCAGACAATCCATTCACATCGACAATATTATCGGCTCTGCTTTAGAAGTAGAGTGCAGGGATGAGGCGATTAAAATGATTGTGGGAAGAAAGAGTCTGACTTTTGCGCAAAAAAAGGATAGTGATGTCATCACTTCCATCATCAATAGTTATAGCGGATTGTCTTCAGAAGTAACGGGGACCACTACGGTATGGCCGGAACAAGTGCAGTTTTATGTCACCGATTGGGATTTTATCCTTTCGCTTTCAGAAATGAACGGACTGATTGTGACTACCCTCAACGGGAAGGTTGCTGTGTTCGAGCCTGGGGCGAATGCTGATCCGGTAATGAGCATAGGATATGGCAGCGGACTGATGGAGTTTAGGGCCGATATGAATGCGGTAACTCAATTGGAAAGTGTGAAAGCCAGCTCCTGGGATTATAAAAACCAGGCGGTAGCGAGTGCTACAGCTCCAAATGATTATGCCGGTCCGGGAAATATTTCTTCGAAGACATTGTCGGAGGTGGTCGGTTTGAAGGAATACGATTTACAGACCACAGCGCCTGTTGAAACAGATGAGCTTTCCAATTGGGCAAAGGCACAAATGCTCAAAACTGAATATGCAAAGATACAGGGAGAAGCTAAATTCCAGGGCAATAATTTGGTTGATCCTGGTAAATATATTACCCTTAGTGGATTGGGAGGCCGGTTTAATGGCAATTACCTGATTTCTGGTGTGAGTCAGGACTTGTCTGATGGAAACTGGATTACTGAGGTGTCTGTAGGGCTTTCGCCAATTTGGTTCATTGAAGAACCTGATCTGATGGCTCCTCCTGCTTCAGGGATGTTGCCCGGGGTACGCGGTTTATTCAATGGAACGGTTAAAAAGATGTATGGTGATCCGGATTCGCAGTTCAGAATTTTGGTGGATGTACCCATGTTTGACCAGGCTGGTGAGGGGATTTGGGCAAGACTTGCCAATTTTTATTCTACCAGTGGTGCAGGTGCATTTTTCCTGCCGGAGGTGGGGGATGAAGTGGTACTCGGGTTTTTAAATGAAGACCCACGCAGTCCAGTCATCCTGGGCAGTATGTACAGCAATACAAAGATACAACCTGATCAAGGGCTGAGCCCGAATGAAAAAAATTCGATCAAAGCGATTGTCTCCAGGTCAAAGCTCAGTATTGAATTTGATGATGAGAACAAGGTGCTGACCATCGCAACGCCAGATAAAAACACCATGATCTTTAGTGATAAGGATAAAAAAATTACGATTAAAGACGAGCATTCGAACAGTATTGAAATGTCTTCTTCGGGGATTAGCATGAAGAGTCCCCAGAATATCAATATCCATGCAGATCAGAAAATTACGCTTAGTGGTACACAAGGCGTAGTGATTCAGGCTTCTGCCGGAGATGTGGCGCTGACTGGAATCAATATTAAACAGGAAGCGGAAAGTCAATTTTCTGCGGAGGGATCGATGACTGTTCAGATTAAGAGCGGGATGGAGCTGAGCCTGAAAAGTGCAATGATTATGATTAACTAATTTAAAAGAACAGCGATATGCCTCCAGCAGCAAGATTAACTGATTTTCATGTTTGCCCTATGGTAAATCCAGGGCCAGTGCCTATACCACATGTTGGAGGACCAGTTATAGGGCCTGGCCAACCGACCGTATTAATTGTCGGTCTTCCTGCCGCAACAGTAGGTGACATGCTCATGTGTGTAGGCCCTCCGGATAGTATTGTAAAGGGCTCTGCAACGGTGCTGATTGGCGGAATGCCGGCAGCAAGAATGGGGGATTCAACTGCCCATGGAGGGGTCATTATGGTTGGCGCATTAAATGTCCAGATAGGTGGTTAATCATCAAAAGAAATATGGAAAAAGAAATAAGTAAAGCAGATCATCATTTTCTTGGATCAGGATGGGCCTTTCCGGTCACCTTTTCTGTCGGAAACCATCAATTGAACCTCAGTGCTTACGAAGAAAATATCAATGAATCGATCGATATTATTCTGCAGACCAGGAATGGAGAACGCTGTATGGAGGGAGGTTTTGGAGGAGGCTTACAGCAGTTTCTTTTCAAAAAAATGGATGAAACCTTAAAGGGGGAGATCGCCGAAGCGGTGACTTATGCCTTGATGTATAATGAACCCCGAATTACCGTAACAGCTGTAGATGTACAGTTTAGAGATGTAAGAGGTGGGGTTGTAGAAATCTTACTGAGTTATTTCTACAACCTAACCAATACCAGGCACAACTATGTTTTCCCTTTTTATATCAATGAGGGAACTAATTTAATTTGAGCATATGAAGTTCGTCAATCAGCATAGGCTATTAAATTCCGTTTATGAATCGCTCACACCAGGCCCTGCGCTGATTGATGGGAGAACGGAGGAAGACTGGCTTCGGTTTTTGACGGAGTTTGCCACGTTGATTAATTTCTACGACCAGGATAATTCGCTGAATGGTACCTGGGAGCCCTTTTTATTAAAGGATCCTGTTTTTTTGATGGCGGCGATTTCCGGAGCCAACTATGCAAAAATGTATGCACTGTATTTGAATACCTGCCATAAACTGGAACAGCTTTTAGGACTAGGTAGGGGCAATGAGGATTTGGCACACTCTTTTAACCAACTTTTTGATCAGCTGATCAACAGCTTTCTTAAGATCAAACAGTGGTACCATTATATGGCGAATTCGAAAGTCAACTACCCACTTAAAACCTATGTAGCGACGCAAATCCGGACTACTTTTGGCAATGAGCTACAAGCCATCTTTTCTTTGCGGCAGGAGCTGTTCAGGTCTGGGCTGATCGTTGGTCTGGCTCCTGTTGACCCTGTTTTGCTTGAAAAATTCTCCGGTTACGAGGCAAGGATCTGGAGGGAAGGCGCATATAACGGTCACTATTGGGAACTCCTGGGTTTAAGCGCTCTTAAAGACAATACCATTAATGATATTTTTAAGGCATTAAGCCATGTGGCTGAGGCATTGTTTAATTTTTTAAAAGTAATTATTACACAGGCCAAAATAGAGTACAGCAGGTTGCTTAAGTTGAAAAGCAGCTTTCCTGATACCACTTTATTGCGCAGCTTTATTCATCTGCTAAAGGTTCAGCAAGCTCAGTTAAATGGGATTGCAGACCATCATCTTCGTTTTTATTACAGGGATGTTTTAATGCAGACAGAACGTAAGGCAGTAGCAGATCGCGCTTATTTGGTGGCTACTTTGACCGCCAAAGATGCGTTTGTTAGTTTGCCTCTGGCTACGCTTTTTGATGCTGGACTAGATTCAGAACGGCATCCTATTCTATTTGAAAGTACTGAAGAGGTGGTACTGAATCCGGCAGCCATCCCTATGGCCTATACTTTGTCGAGAGTTCCGGCCTCAAATGAGCTTTCCATTCTTCAATTGTTAAGCATCAGTAATCCTGGTGTGCTACAAAAAGATGAAGAAGGGAAGGTGTTGAGTTGGAATACCTTGGGTAGCCATGAACCTGATCCTGCCGCTCAACAGGCACTAGGTATTGCATTTGCTTCGCCAATGCTGTTACTGAGAGAGGGAACCAGGAATATTAAAATCTTCCTGAATTATACCGGCAGCGTAGATTTGAACATGTTACAGGGCGCACAGTGTTACCTGAGTACAACAACTGATTGGTTGGAGGTAACTGCTGCGCTTACATTTGAAAATACAACGGATCCGCTTAGTATCAACATCACGATTGCGTTAAAAAGTACAGATCCGGCAATTGAACGGTTTCTGGAGCATCCGGATGGTATTGACAGTTCCTGGCCGATGTTTAAACTGGTTTTTAATCAGGTTACTGAGGCAAAGGTGGCCGTTCCGGTATTACAGGCCATGAAAATTGAGGTCGATGTTACCGATATGGAAACCTTTCAATTGTATAATGATTACGGTGCATTGAGCAGTAAAGTAAGCTATCCACCATTCGGGCCAACGCCTGAGAAAGGGAGTAATTTCATTCTGGGCAGTAATGAGATCTTTAGTAAACCTGTGGAATCTTTAAATATCGAGTTGAGTTGGGCTACGCTGCCACAGCCCCCAGATTTCTCCATCTATTACCAGGCTTATAATTTATACCTGAACAAAGGGCTTACCGTTACAAAAACACCGGATTCCTGTTGGTTGAAGAATATTTTTAGTAAAAAGAATACAGAGCTGCCGGCGACAGAAACAGTGGATGAACCTTATAATAATACTTGTTTTGTGGTCGACTTTCAGGTGTTGGATGAAAAGAACTGGGAGCCAGTTGTATTTGATTCAAATTTGCTTTTTAGTCCGGATGGCGATGGACTGAGTAGCCTGAGTCCTTATAGCTCCACTGCCATTCCGCTTAGTGCATGCGATCCTTCCTTGCAAAACCAGTCCATGAAATTTACGGAGACCAGTACCGGGGGCTTCCTAAAGATGGAGCTGACTGGGCCTGACTATGGTTTTGGAACTACAATTTATCCCAATGTGGTATCGGCAGTTACTTTATGTAATTCGCAGATCCTCTACAATAATGAAGACCAGCCCTTTTTTGAGCAGGCACAATTGCCTTTCACGCCGAAATTAAAAAGCTTTACTGCAAGCTATGTCGCTTCAGTTCAGTATGTGTTTAACGCGGAATCAGGGCTTGTGGCTACCATCGACTCGTACCCTGTACAGGCGTTTTTATATACCCCTTTTACAAATTATTTGGTCTATGATAATTTGAATGAGCTTCCTGTACAAAAGGATACCATTGGCGATTCTGGAAGTACAATCAGTGATGCATCAGGTATCCCTTTGTATGCCTCCTTTAATTATGATGGCTTTTTATATTTGGCCATAGATAATTTGATCCCTGCGACCAGCTTTAATATTTATTTTGAGCTGGCCAGAACCTATGTCAGCGGAGATGTTAAACTGCCTCAGGTGGAGTACTATTATTTAGGAACTGAAGGTTGGGCAGCGCTGGTTGTATTGTCTGATGGCACGAATAACCTGAGCTCATCAGGTATTGTCAGTTTAAACATTCCTGCAGACATCAGTTTAGAAAGTTCGTTGATGCCTAAAGGCTGCTATTGGATCGCCATTGTTGCCAACGACATTTCCCATGTGGCCGCCACGGTTTTATTAAGTACCAACGGGATCAGCGTACAACGTACTACTACCGATCCTGATCTGGCTGCTCAGCCCAATATTCCTGCGGGGACAATTACCCGGACAAAAATGCCTTTTTCGAAAATCAGCAGCATTCTACAACCTTTTCCTTCTTTTGGAAAAAGGGCAGCAGAAGATGTGAGGACGATGAACAGGAGGGTTAGTCAGCGCTTGAAAACAAAGGACCGTGCGGTCAGTGCAACAGATTATGTGGTGTTGATTAAACAGGGATTTGAGGTCGTTTTTGATGCGGTAGTCATTGTCGATCCGCTTCAAAAGACGACCAATGTATATGTCGTAAAGACTGTAGATCACTGGACGGTAGCACATGCCTTTATTCCAATGGTTAGTGTTGATGAGGAAGCACAAATGAAGTTGTATTTACAAAAAAGAACTTCCGCTTTTTCATTGCTTCGGGTAATGAATCCTGAATTTCAGAAAGTAGTTGTTTATGCGACCATCAGGATTCTGCCAGGTTATGAATTTTCCGCTGTTCAGCAGCGGCTGATGCAGGCATTGAATATTTATCTCTCTCCATGGATTAAAGATCCTGGGCTACAGGTTGCCATCTATCAGGACATTAGCGATGTGCAAGTCGCTGCTTTTATCAAAACGATAGAAGGAGTGGAGGCGGTAGAAAGGCTGTGTTTTAAAAGCTGGATCTACCGTTCGGATTGTACTGAAATTCCGGAAAACCTGGAAGCTATATCTGTAGTTAAGCCCTTGATAAAATCAGCCTTGTTTATTTCTAATATGATCCATCAGATCAGCCTTAATCCTGCTGCGATATGAGTATAAATCATGTGATTATTGATCATCCCTTGCCAGTCAACCAGGATTACCGGGCATTGAAGGAGATGGGACTTGCTTATATCCAGATGCATAGCGGACAGGAATGGAGCAATCTGAATAACGTTGATCCGGGGGTAACGATTCTGGAGCAGGTTTGTTATGCGCTGACAGAACTCGGTTATTGTACTGATTTTCCTGTCGCCGATATTTTGACGGGGCCAAAAGGAGATTTAATACTGAAAGATCAGTTCTATTTACCGGAAGAAATCTTAACGACTACACCTGTCACCATAGATGATTATCGGAAATGTCTTATTGATGGCTTGTCTGGGGTAGCTAATGCAGTGATTCTTGCCCTGGCATGTCCGCTTGGTAGTGGAAACGGTACCTATCAGGTTTATCTACAGCCTTATCCTTCGCTGACTGCAGAAGAGCGGCTATTGCTTTGCAAGGCTGCCTATGTTTACCTGAACAAATGGAGGAATCTGGGAGAGCGCTTTATGCTCCCGCTTTGTCTGGAGGATGATTTGTATACTATTGCAGGTAGAATAGAAATCAATGATGAAACACAGCTCAACAGGATATTGATCGCATTGCAACAGCAGGTTCAACAGGCTATATTTCCAATGGTTGAGCCTTTGGGTTATGATACGCTGACGCTTGAGGGCATGCCAGCAGATGAGATTTTTAATGGGCCATTATTACAGCATGGCTGGATTCCTACTGCCGCATTAGGGGAAAAGAAAGACCAGTTGCAACTGATCAGATTGCAACAACTGATCCTGAGCGTTCCTGGGGTAATTGAAGTACGCAATTTATTGTTTGATCAACATCCCTTGTTACAAGAGATTCAAACGAGCAGTACTCAATTGCTGCGGATCGATTGGCTAGCCTCATTAGGGGCTGGCCTGGACATTTATTGCAAAGAGAAAAAGCTGAACACAGCGAGTCATTTACGCTCGCTTTCTGTCAGCCGACAAAAGACTATGGACCCAGGACTGATCTTTGGAGCAGCAGCAAATGTCCGTACAAGTCTGCCGAAAGGGAAATTCAGGGATATCAATTCCTATTATTCTATTCAAAATACCTTCCCGGAGATCTTTGCTGTAGGAGAAGACACGAGGGTAGATTGCGCTACCGATTTTCAAATCGCACAATCGAGGCAGCTGAAGGGCTATTTGACCTTATTTGATCAGGTTCTGGCGAATCAATTTGCGCAGTTGGCGAATCTGGGGACCTTGTTTTCTTTTAAAAACGCCATTACAGGAACACCTTCCGACCAGGCGCTTTTTTATGATGATATCAGTCGGCTGGAACAAACACCATCCGAATATCCGGTTCCCTATCTTGCATTTACAGCTACCTATTTTTATCAGTCGCTATATTCAGTTCCACACATCAGACCTTTACTCAAAGACAATGATATTTACAATTTCAGCAGCAGTGCTGAAAGCGAAAAAGAACAGGAATACCAGAGTTGGATGGCCTATAAACAGGATCCATATAATGCCTATATAAAGGGATTAATGGACATCATGGTCGAGGATCAGAGCAACCTGATCAGGAGAAATGACATGTTGGATCATTTGCTGGCACGCCATGGGGAATCACCGCTATTGATCAATACCATTCTTCAGGGTTCCTATTATGTTGGAGAAAGCATAAAGGATCAGCTGATTTTTAAAAGTCTTTATCTGCAGAATTTAGGCTTGTTGTCTTATTTCAGACCAAAGGCCTACAACTATGTCGATGCAAAAAAAATAGCCGACTATTTTAGTCATGTTCCGCATGACTTTGAGCGCCAGATTATGGGCAGCAATACTCGTGATTTTATATTTAATTCAGAGAAAGTGGATCGGATGGAGGAACTGAGGGCAGAAGACTTTGTCAATTACTGTGCTTTGGAGTTGAAGCTGAGCCTGCTTTTTGGATTGAAAACCTTATACCGTGATTTTATTGCAAACTATTTTGAAGAACTAAGCAGGGCCAGAGATTTAAAGTTAGCGATGTGGATGATCATGGAGCGTAGAGGTCTGCTGATCATTGAAACGGGGCTGTTATTGCCTGAGCATGAAATTCCATCGGGTATTGCACAAGTGATGCTGATTTTTCCAGCATTTATTCCGCAACTGCAAACGGAGGCATTTATGGAAAGACTAGCCTTGTTTATGGAGGAGACAATGGCGGTACAGGTTTCTTATTGCTGCTATTTTTTGAACCCTGCTATGTTGGAAATACTGATCATTGCTTATGCGGAATGGCACAACAGCCTGATCCATTCCAAGCGCAGTGGAGTTAGGGAAAACACCTTGCCTAATGCTGCTGATCTTCTTCGAGTTATTCATCAAATTCATCAAGAAAGTTATGCCTCAAAATAGTCACCATCTCATTTCCAGGTTAAGGTGGGATACTTTATTTGATAGTAAGGCCCAGGGTGTGGCACTTCAAGAGCGGCTAAGCGATTGGACTGGCTTCCAGATGCAACAGGAGCTGAGCGCTGTTTTTGATAAATTTTGTCCAGCGGAACAAACCTGGAGGATCCAGACTTTAGAATTGGATCTGGGGACAATAGACTTTGATCATCTGGAAACGGAACTGGCCATTAGAATCCGTCAGCAATTGAACGAAAAGCTCATTTCCCTGATGCTCTACTCACATCAATATGGTAGCGATATAGAGATTCTGGATGAAAAAAGATCCCATGTGCAGCTGATCAGGTATTTCTTATTTCATGGCTTATTGCCCTGGAATTATCAGGCCAATGATGGTTCTGTGAATCAGATCCTGACTGTACAATTGCAGAATAACCAGGAAGAGCTGCTGGCTATGTTAAAGGAATCCGGGTTAAATGCCCTGGAGGTAAGACGGCGCATGGCCTGGCAGTTCAGCGAGCCGAATATGATCAGGATTATCACTGCCATTGAACCCAATGTGGCTGGGCAGATCATTCTGTTTTCAAATGAGCTGACTAGAATCCAGCAAAAGGAAAGGGTGGTACAGGCCAGCAGTACTACTGATTTTAAAAAAAACGTATGGTTTTGGGTATTGAACTACCTGTTAACAGAACGTGGAACTGTATTTAACAGGATCCAGTTTATGAAAAGCAGTATTATTCAAATGGCTGCTCATTACAATATGAAATACGATCAGCTGTTTGAGCTCATTGAACTTTCTGTTGCAAAACTCAGCAGCAGTTTGAGTCTGCAGCCCGATTTTATCATTACCCTGCAACTCCTTTCTAAAGAAAATAGGGCTTACAAAAAAAAGAAAACCAGTCCGGCGGAAAAAGTGGAAGATCATTGGTTGACATTGGAAGCGTTATTCCTGAATCAAAACCTCAGAAGGAATGCCGGAAATGTGGCGCGGTTTAATGACCTGGTCACTGTGCTTTCGAATCAGGATCAGGTACGTTTCAGGAGCCTGCTTGTAGCATTTGAAAACCGTGCTGAATTTTGGTTGCCGCTGATCAACGATTTGTCGGACCATTGCCTCAAAATGGTGTTTACTTCCCTTAACGATAGCAGGTCCGTTATTTTAACAGAGAGTATTCTCTTTTTGAACCGTTTACTGGGCTCCGTTAAGCAGGCTTCGGAGCGTAACGAGCTTTGGTATACAGGCTTAATGTTTCTGCTGGCGCATAAAAACGAATCTTTTAATGAGACTGCCTTTCTTCATGCGCTGGTTGCTGTTTTGGCTCAAAAGAAACAGCGCTCTACTATGGTTTTATTAGACCAGTTATTGGTTGCAGAAATCCCCAGCTCTTTAAAAACATTGCGGCATACCACACTTTACCGTACGCTGGTTAGTGTGTTTAGGATGGAGATTTCGAGGATGCCTGGTCTGCAGTTTAAAAAACACCTGCATCAGTTGATGGAGCTGTTTCATTTGCAGGTAAAAGGAGGTGGCAAGGATCGAAAGCGATTTGAAACCTTGAAAAATATATTAGAAAATTACTTCATGTTCCAACCAAAAGCCTTTATGGAAGCACTAAAAACGACACCTTATCAACAAAGTCTTGAATTGCTCCTTCCGGAGGCAATTACAGGCAAAAAACATACAGTTACCAACCTTGGTACTGGTATTAACTGGAGGACAAACCAGGAAAAAACGGTGACAAAGGAAGTACAGGAAACAAAAGAATGGTTGGCTGAGCTGCTGCTTCAACCTGAGCAGTTTCTTGATTTTGTAAAAAAGGAGCTGATTACTGAGCCTCAATTGCTTTGGCTTTATCAGCAGCTCAGCTTTGAAGAACTATTGAAAATGATCGGCAGTCAGCATCAAGCTCCTCAACCCATGTTGTCGGTTTTAGGGCATTTCTATCAGGTATTGGGTTTGGTTTCATTACCCAAGCTATCTTCTGGGGAAATGCAGTTGCTGTTGTTTAAAAAAGTGATCAGGGCCTGGACTTCGGGTAATTGGAAACTGATTGCTGCGGAAAATATTTGGAATGAAATGATATGGGAAGTATGTAGTAAAAGAGGGGTATCTAAAACGGACTTTCTTAGTGGTATGAATGTTCAAAAAACGATGATGCCTCCTGTGTTACAACTGGCCTTCGAATCCCTCCAGGCTCAGGATCGTTCAGCTGCTCCAGCTGATCAAAGTTCCGGATCAAAAAAAACACTTCCAAAAGTAGGGCCTGTTATTGGGAAAAATGACCTTATAAATGAGCCTATACCTGTTAGAAATGCAGGATTGGTATTGCTCAATAGTTACATCTCTATGCTTTTAACACGTCTGGAGCTGGTTCAGGACAGGAGTTTTTGTAATACCGAAAGCCAATTGGCCGCAGTACATTATCTACAATATGTGGTGACCGGGCAAAGTAATACGGAGGAATCCTTCTTGCCACTCAATAAGCTACTCTGCGGTGTAGCCATCTCACAACCGGTACCGGAAAGCATCGATATTTCTAAAGCTCATCAAGAGTTAATAGAAGGACTAATTATGGCAGCTTTAAGCCATTGGCCATCCATTGGAAATAGTTCGGTTAATGGATTTAGAGGAAACTGGCTGGTTAGGGATGGCCTGCTTATGGAGAAAGAAGAGCATTGGGAGCTGACCGTGGAGAAACGGGCATATGACCTGTTGATTCAGAAATCGCCATTTTCATTTTCCGTGATCAAGTATCCCTGGATGGATAAACCGCTTCATGTGATCTGGCCTTATTAGAATGAAAAAGAAGAAATCAGTATAAATCAATTTAATGAACTAAGACCTAAATTATGAACTCTTACAATGAAAACCTACATTCCGCTATCGTAAGCTCTTTACAGAGCCTGGATACTGAGGAACAAAGCCTGGAGTCGCAGGTAAATGCAGCGATGTTTACGCTCTATCATTCAGAAGGTGCAGTCATCACGGCAGAGCAGAACCTGGCTGCGGCAAAAGACACCTTTAGATTTAAGTCGATTACACAGACTGAGGCGGTAAAAGACAGCAATGCGACCATCAACTTACTCAATTGTGCTACGCAGACTAACCAATATGTTAAGCAGTCGACCACAAACGTCGCAGTTTGTGCAGCTAATGTTCAGATTTCTGCGAATGCTATTGTTCGTTTGGCGAGTGATATGAGTAGCATTTATAGCATTGTGAATGCTGCAGATTTTGACAGCGATATTTATTTGCTGGCACGTGATGCCGCAGAGTTAATGAATGAAACCGCCTACGATGCGGAACTGGCTTCACAAAAGGCGATGGAAGCGTCGATGTTTACTGCGGAGGTTTCCAGTTCAACCGTACTTGATATGGCTAAAACGACCAGCTCATTGATGAGTTCGGTGTTGAAGATCAGCACTGCTGATTTTGATGCAGCCTCGCAAGCTATTGTGACAGACAATGCTGCAGTTTCTACAGTCAGGTCTACGGAAAAATTGGATGAAGGCGCACTGGAAATGGTCAGTATTGCTTGTCATGCGACTACCTCAGCGTATGCTATGACCAATAGGGAATTGAATCTTGATTTGAAAGTGAGCACCTCCAAAAATGATGCACTTGAATTTACGGTTGATTTTAATACCATTAAGAACCCATTTCCAATAGAGAAACCACATCATAGTCCGATGTTCCCGGTAGCGCAGTATTCGATCATCGTGGTTAAAGATCGGAAAAAGCAAACCTTCTCTATCTCTAATGCAGAGAACTTATTGTTAACGAAAGGTGGAGAGGTGATTGGTTTAGCGCCTACAGATAAACACCATATCAGACAGGTGGTGAATGTATACAGCAGCCTTGCAGACAGTAAGGAAGTTGTAGTCTCGGTAGATTCGGACAATGATCCTATTGAATTAGGGAAAAGCTATGTGGTTTTTATCCTGGCCGTTTTTAGCGATGATTATAAAAGAAAGACCGGTAGTTACGACGATTATTTATCTGCGCCATCTCAGCCATTTACTTTAGCGACCAGGTTGGAGTCTATTCCAGGTCAGGCGATAACGGTGAAGCCTTACGTTAAAGGCGATTTGACAGGTGATGAAAGCAAGCTGGAAGAACAGTTTAGAGCCGACCAGCTAAATAACAGTGTTGAGGCTACGGATGGAGATACGCTGATTAATTACAACTATGTAATGAAGTTTGAAAGCAAAGAAAATTCAGATATAGCGTTGGAATACCGGTGTATGTTGTTGCCTTTTAGTCTGGATGTTTCTGATAAATTGCTGACTGTTGAGTCACTTGACTTTTTAATCCAGAATGAAATTGCAAGAATGGAAATTGCTGAAGCTCAGTTTGACCCTGAGATTACCAGGTTGGAGGAGGAGATTTATACCGAAGACCTGAAGTTGGAATTGTTGAATAAAGAATTTGATGCGCTGGCTAAGGAACTGGATAATCTAGCAGGTTCTGGAGCGCTTAGCGAGGAAACTACAGCCAGGATTGACGCTTTAAAAGCAGAGCAAAAGGCTAAGCAGTCCCAATTAAAAGGATTGAAGAAAGATCAGGATAGCAAGATTAACCTGCTGAAATTCTTAAAAGAAAAAGAAACTGAAAACACGGAGTTGTTACCAACGGTAGCCTCTGCCAAACCAGGCTTCCTGTTTAATGTGGCGATCGCCGAGCAGGTCTATGCAGATAGCTATACTGTGGCAAAGAAGGTTCCTGGAGGGAAAGATACTGATCCGACGCAATGGATTGCCTTTTTTGGACCAGACACGACTGATAATTTCGGCAACCGGTTAAATGATAACGAAAAATACTTACCGGTAGTTCTTTCTTATTCCAGGGCAGCAGCGGAAAATGAAGCTGCTTTTGTGAATGTCTTATCAGTGATGGCAGATACCGATTACTTTCCAGTTTAAACTTTCATTATTCAAAAATTTACATTATGAAATCCCCTCAAACCATGAGAAATACATCAATTATCCCGGAGCGCTATAAGCGACATGGTATTACTGAATTCAAAAAAAATGAACTGGATGCTTTAACGATCCAGGTAACAAATGCACAGGAAAAGGTGGCGCAATACCAATCTATTGTGAATTCATTAACCACAAAGTCTACTGAGCTCCAGGGCTTTTTCGCTACTGCTACTAATAATAAAACTCAGGCTTATACGAATAAAATGCTGGTTGATCAGCTGGTACTAAGTGCTGCAGACCTTCAAAGGAATTCTGATATCGCCTTTAATGAAATGTCTAAGGCAAATTTGACGACGAAAACTTTAACCGTAAATGTCAATTCGGTGATGAGTAAATTGATTTATTCTGCAGATGTCATCAATAAACTGGCGACTTTGGTGCTGAGGAAAAAAGCGATGAATCCGCTGATTTCTGATGAGCTGGTGAGCATGATTAGCACGGCTGGCACAGATGCGAACAATGCAGTAGCGGTAACGCTAATCGCGCTACAAAGCTCCTTCCTGGCACAAGCTACAGAGATGGAGGCTGAAACGGCACTAGGATTGGAGTATACGCAATCCATCGCCTTAACTAAACTGCTTACAGGATCCTTTCAGGAAGGTAATCAAAACTCATTACAAAGTATTTTTTATCAGGCCTATAAGGATGCAAGTGTAAACTACACTTTAGTAGAAGCAGCCAATTTCAGGACTAGCAAACAATTGGGTGCAGCTAAGGCACAGCTCAATACCGCACAGGTGAAACTTAAATCGTTGCAATCTGGTTTAGCGGCAGCCAATGCGGCAGCTTTAGCTTCTTAATTGAATAAATTAGTGTCCACCGTTTCTATGGTATGGGAACGGTGGATTTAAGCTCTTAATTTTTGCATATGGAAAATGTGTATAGGAATTTTTACCTGAACTTCTACAGGCGGACAAATGGTTTTATCCCTGTGGCGCCGCTTGGGCAGACTGTTTATCCGGGAGACTTTTTCCAGATCAGGAATGGGCAGGTGATTGTTCTTGGGAATATTTTTAGGAAACAGGTGATTGAAGCTCATGACGTTGAAATCGGCTATCACCATCAACTAAACCCGGCAGGATGGAACTTTAGTGATGGGCTAAGTAAGCCTTATTCTGGTCGTGGAAGCGGTCGTGGGCCTATTGCAGGAGAATTTGAATTTAGCAAGCAGATCCTGGCCTTTGCTGAAAGGGGGAGTTTTATCTTCAAGGCCAGCGGGCCGGAATCGGTCAGGATTCTGAATTGGAATGATATACAGCAGGCGCTGATCATCAGGCTGACGCAAACTTTTTATTCGTTCAGGGAAGTTTATGTAGTTACTGAAACGGCAACTGCCGCAGATTGGACATTGGCTATTGCCGGGGCAAGTCAGGCTGAGCTGGAAATTGCTACAGATGCAGAGAATTTTGGATTGGTGGACTTGTTTGGTGAGCAGTCCTCAAGAACGATACAGTCCAGAGATATTGAATTTTATCAAAGGGAGGAACTGAGAAAATCTTCTTTTTTCAAAGCGAAGAAATTGGTGATGAGGGAAGAAAAGTTAGAAAATTTAGTCAGTGATCTGATGTTGGAATGGCGGGAGCATAATGAATGGGCGAGGAGATTCTATGCTTATGATTTTCATTACGATCAGCATTATCGGGCAGATATGGGCGCTATTTCGGAGCTGAATACCATGGATCTGCTTCCACCAAATGAGCTCAACCCGAACACGGCATTGCTTTATTTTAAATGGGCGGATGCGAGTCTGGACGATGTAGAAAAACTATTTTCAGCAGATGGAGAATAATATAGCACTATCGGTATTGAGGCAAGAGATGGACTGGTTATCAGCGGTGATTGACCAATGTATGGCTAGTTATTTTTTACAGGAAGGGAATGAAAAGGAATGGACTGCTATTCCTTTGCCGGATCTGTCATTGGTGGATTGTCCATATGCGGATACGGTGAGGAAATGGAATTTGGATGTGTATTCGAGGCTGGCGATTGCGCTGAGTATGGCGCCTCATCTTTGTCCGGAGGTACTGGACCTCTTTTTTACCAAAAACCAATCGCAGGACCGTAGTTTTACTGAGTTTGGTGGGCTGGTTGCTAAAGACCACAATGGCTTTTTACCTACCGGTCAGACCCTTTGTTTTTTGATGACGATCAATCGTCCGGAACTGCGCTATCAGGTGATGGATTTGTTGGGAAATCAACATATCCTGATCAAGGAAGAGGTACTTAATCTTGGGGAAACAGAACCAAATTTACCCAGGCTTAGTGGGCAGTTGAGTTTAAATCGGGGCTGGTTTGATTACTTCCTAAGTGGCGAAAGGCATATGGAGGAGAATACTGCTTCTTTTCCTGCGCAGCAGATTCATACTGCAATGGAATGGGAGGATATCGTACTGGATCGTTTGGTATTAGCGCAGCTGAACGAAATCACCTCCTGGCTGGAACATGGACATATCCTCATGGAAGACTGGGGTTTAAATAAGCAACTTAAGCCAGGGTACCGGGCTTTGTTTTATGGGCCACCCGGTACTGGTAAAACCTTAACGGCAACATTGATAGGTAAAACAACTGGACGTAAGGTTTATAAAATAGACCTCTCTCTGATTGTCTCCAAATATATTGGGGAAACGGAAAAGAACCTGTCCCGGATTTTTGATGTAGCCAGGGATAAAAACTGGATCTTGTTTTTCGATGAAGCAGATGCTTTATTTGGAAAGCGAAGCACAGCAGATTCTGCGAATGACAGGCATGCTAACCAGCAAACGGCTTACCTATTGCAAAGGATTGAAGATTTTCCTGGTGTGGTGATTCTGGCGACTAATCTGAAGGCGAATATGGATGAAGCTTTTGCAAGAAGGTTTCAATCGATCATTCATTTTACGATGCCATCTGCAGAGGAGCGCTATGCGCTTTGGCAGAAAGCTTTCTCGGGTATTTGTAGTTTGGATGACAAGATAAACTTACATGCCGTTGCTGAAGAATATCCCTTGGCTGGTGGTGCTATTATCAATGTTTTGCGGTTTTGCGCTTTAGCGGTTGTCCGTAGAAATGATACTGTAGTTCTTCAGGAAGAGCTGCTGACAGGGATAAAAAGGGAATTTAAAAAGGAGAACCGAACCTTGATCAGTTCAAGATGATGGCAAAAGAAAGTTATATAAAATATGAATAGACACGCTGACAAAGAGGAGCTGAATAAAGGCTTATCGGCTGCAAGTACTTCCCTTCAGGGGCAGCGCCGCGATAAATCGACATTTCAATTTGTAGACAACCGACCTGCAGTGCAGGCACAGAGAAGGCGACAGGAGATGGTGAATATTGGTCATCATACGCTGCAAATGGTCAAAGGACGGAACGCTTTTCTGGAGAACAGCCGGGATCCTAAACGTGTATTTAAACACACCCGGTCTTTGACTACCTATGGTAAATTTAATAGTTCCGGGAAAAATAGGCAAGGGCCGCATAGGCTGGCGCATGTGACTACTAGTGTGGTGGTAGATGTAGCTGCACAACATAAAAGAAAACTGAGTAGCCTGGTTGGCACAAAAATCATCTTAAGACCAAGAATAAACAATGCGATATTAAGACGTGGATTTGCGCAGAAAGGGGCTCAAGCTATGACCCCAGCGCTTAGAAAGAAGAAGATAGAATATTTGAGAAGGTATAGCATGCTCTATGAAAAGGCGAAGAAGGGTGACGATAAAGCAGCGGAACAATTAATAGAATTGCAAGCGCTACAGACCTACAAATGGGCTGAGGGTTTTGCAACAGACACTGAAATGGCAACGAAAGGGGAGAATAGAGGAGCTGCTGTTGACGATTTAGAAAAGGCCAGGAATTTAAAGAAAGGTGCAAAATTACCAAAAGGTTTACGAACGTTTGATAAGACGAGGATGAAGCCTTATGAAGCAAAATTACAAGCTGGTCGGTTTAGACAGTTCGGGATGCTGATGGATGATGAGGCGCTTTCAGACGCTGAATCAATTGGTAGTGAATCGGATAGTGATGTAGATATGGATGAGTGATGGTAACCCAATCTCCGGTTAAAGCATAGCCAATGGTCTTCCTGGCTATGCTTTTATGGGTGGTAATTTATTGTAATGGAAGCTTGATGATCCTAATGTTATCGTGATAGGCAATGCGGGTAAGGCTTTCCTGGGTTCCATAAACACCCCATTTAATATATCCGATGTTTCCGATGCTTACATTTCCGGCGAAAGTACGGTAGTTTGTTTTTTCATCTACCAATACGTAATTACTTTGTCCTGGCAGTTTCATGTAAGTTCTCATATAGCCGCTAGGGCCATCAGCCCATAAAACATCTACCCGAAAATCAATCCATTTGTTGACATATGGTCTCAAATCAGTGATAATGTCTTTTATAGAAGAGGAGGCCTCATACCTTAATCGCATGGCATTTCTAGCCGTGCGGAATTGGAGTGGAACACCTGAACCGGTGGAAGAATTGCCAGATACTTTTAATTGAAAAATGTTTGTTTCGTAGGTAGGACCGGCAGTCCATGGTGTCCAGTCTTTTAGCAGTACGCTAAATTCGTACCGGCGTTCATCTCCAGGGAAAAACTTTGCATTGGGTACCGCAATAGCATCGCTCTCGCTTCTAATGCTGCCGTCGGACAAATATGTCGAATCGCCATAGACAATTTTATGGGCAATGGCATAGTTGCTACCATTGTTTGCAGGGTTAATCAGATAAGCTGCATCGGCTGCTGTGGCATGGGTGGCTGTCAGGCCTGTAATGCCAGACAGGAGCGCTCCATTTTCGTAGGTTACGTTTAAAATGGTATCACCATTGTTCAATGTGCTTGCTGGTACGACCGCTGTTTTTGGAACATTGAGGTTTTGACTGTCCGGGCGATTTACAACTTTACTGCAGGCAGTTGCCAAAAATAATACGGCAATGGCCATATACTTTGGTAGGTAGACTGATTTTTGTTTCATTTGATTTTTTAATGAGAAGATGATTGATCTTTTGAAACGATAAAAATAGGGGGAAATAAATGAAATCAGTTTCGATTTTTATCATAAATGTTTTGAAATTGGTTAGTACCGATGGATCTAATTAGGACGGTCTTTAAATACTTGCTGATGTTGTTTTCTGGATCCTATTGAGTTGCGTATATTAGAGTATTGCCTGCAATAAAGCCAGCGATACCCAATATTTAGTATGATGATGGACTTATGGGACCAATACAATAAGACAAGGCTTGCTGGAGACAAAAAAACGGCAACCAAAATGTTATTGAATTTCATTGCCTTGCTAAAAGAAAAAGACAAAGGGCATATCGAAGATTTTGCTAATGATTTATGTAAAAAAGCATTGGATATAGACGGCATACTTCCCAATAATGGGGTAAAAGTCTCAAATGATATTGACAGGATACAACATCCCATTTTTAAAGAAATTGTTTTGCCAATTCTTGTAGAACAATATTTAGAAGATAGCCCAATGCACATAAAATGGATAGGGCAATTGGAGCAGTTTTTTTATTCAGACAAGGTCACAACAGAAAATTTTCTGAGGCAAATAAATGTTGAGGGATATTTTTCAACGCTCCATTTTCTTGAAAAATCGTTTGCTATAGACCCTAACCAGGATACGCTAAGCTTACTTTTGAAACGGCAAGCACAGGATATAGAATACCTTGTCCATGAGTTGCCTTGGATGGTACTTACGGAACCGGCTGATTTCAATCTTGTATTAGCAGATTTTAAAGATTATTTGGCTAAATCAGAGTACAAAGAAACATGGAGAACAAGGCTAATGGAATGGGAGAATATTGCTGGACATTGGGCCGTTTATTGTGCGAGAAAAACATTTTATAAGGACTTTATCGACTATCAAGAGCAAAATAATATAGCATTAGCTTGAAAATTTAAGCTGGTTGTTATAGGGCGCAATGAAATCACTACGCGTCTTCCGAAAGTGCCCAAAACAAATCTTCCAAATCTTCATAGATTTCATAACCATCCTGGCCTTTCATCATGATGTAGATGATCACCATATTTGATCTGTCTCTACTGGTATTGCCATTCTGTACCTTAGTGGTTTCTACGTTATTACCGTCCATGGTGAGTGCAAACAAAAATGCTTTGTTGCCTCGTTCCTTATCTACTTCATCGTTCAAGCTTACTTTTTCAATCTTTTTCGGATCAAAGGAATAGGTCATGGTAAGGTCTGCATAACCGCTTCCCCATGAGGTGGTGCTGGTAAATGAAACCCATCCTTTTTTAGTGGCGTGTTCCGAAAAATTCATGTAGGTATGACTGAGATGAGAAGGATTGCTTTCACCAGTCTTTAAGCGAACGTTTTTTACCTTTTGAAGCTGATCATTTATTTCTTTTATGATCATTGATCTGTTTTGCGCAAATAGGTTGAATGAGCATGCAACCAATAGGAATATCAATGCTTTCGTTTTCATAATGTAGGTGTATGAGGTTAAGATAAATAACTAAGGGAAATTTGTTGTTTTCCGTTCATAAAGTTAGATGAAAGCGGGTGTTCTAAAAATACACCAAAAGGAGTATTTTTAAGCTTAGGGGTTGCGCCTGGTCAAGGGCATGCTTTTAAAATATTTATAATTATCTAATAAAGTGAACCAAAAGATAAATTGTATCGATTAAAAATATCCACTTTAATCAACGTAACTTTAACAGGAATTTTAAATAAAGTCAATGAAATTAATTATAGATGTAGGATATCAAGGTAATCAAGCGAAGGTAGTTGGAGGTTTTTTTGAAAATTGGTTTGATGATTCTTTGATAAGGCTGTCATCAAAAATCGTTGAAAATGTAGCGGATTATGTACCCGGAGAATTTTACAAAAGAGAGCTGCCGTGTATTTTAAATTACCTCTCTGATGTCAATCTAGATGAAATAGAACTCATCATCATCGACGGCTTTATTTATTTAGATAACGATGAAAAAAAAGGCTTAGGGGCATATTTATATGAGCGTTTAGCTGAAAAAATACCACTAATTGGTGCTGCCAAATCGAAATTTCACAATAATGAGCAGTATGTAGAGGAAATATTTAGAGGCGAGAGCAAAAAAGCATTATATGTATCTGCAATAGGAATTGAGCTGCCGGAAGCATCATTATTAATAGAAAATATGTTTGGGAAGTTTCGTTTACCTGACCTCATCAAACAGGTTGATACAGAAACAAAAAACAATTGCTGAGTAATACCGTCCATTGAAATTTTATGAAGAGAATAATAGAAAAAAATCCTGTTTTAATCTTTACTATTCCGCTGGTCATTTTCTTCTTAATAGGATGTGTGTTGCTTTATTTCGCAGTCCAAAAAGTTGAAGTTATTCCATTTTATGGCTGGATCGTTATTGGAGCTTTCATCATCATCCCAGCGCTATTGACATATGGGTTGATATTTGGTTTCAGCCCTGGCACAGCTATAGCCCCGAATAGCAACCAGTTGGTTTTCAGCCCAGATGGAATTGATTATAAAAGGACTCTATTTGACTGCTCTTGTTTTATCAAATGGAATAGCATTGATACCATTATTTATTCGGATTCCAGGGATGAGGATTATGCTGAGTATATCATTTTTGTCAATGAGTTACCGGTATGTACTCAAAATGAAAATCCATGGTGGCTAAATAGGTTGTTCCCCTACAAGCAAAAGAACAATAAAATAAGAATAAAAAGTGATGCTGTGAATTTTAAAGCGCTTCCTGATCTGGTAGAAAAGTATTTACGATCAGATATTGGTTTTGAATTTAAAGACAGCAGGAAAGGGACTTTAATGGACTCGAAAACCTTTACAGCAGGAAACAGGCAAACTACAGTAGAGCAGTGGAAGCCTGCAAGTAATTATGAGCCTTTTGAGATGATATATGACAAGTATAACCGAACAGTTCATGATATTGAAAAACGGGATGGCGCAATATAGAATTGATAATTCAACGAGCTTTACTATACCCGAATGGAATGCAAGTGATGGGTATTGTAAGGGAATTTCAAAATGACGTCAATCTTCTGGTTAAAACGACTTTTAATCGCAGTGTTAACCTGGCCTATGGTTCTATTAAATTTATCAACCACTTCCTGAAAAAGTTCTTTTTCTTCAAGTGTTTTAGGCTTATGAAATACGGTTTCAAAATAAATGGTATCCATATCACGATAAATTTTAAGGTACTCTTCAGCATGATGGTCTTTAAGAAATGCTACTATAAGATGAATCAACTGGTCATAGTGATACGCTTTGATGTGATCTTTACTTATGGCATGTGGAACACTAAAATTCGAATGGGTGTTTAATTTTAGCTTGTTTTCAGGAGTTTCTACATCTTCATAATCAAGAATATACAAGCCTTCTTTCTCATTGACATCTTTGATAAAGGTGAACACCTGGTCACCTTCTTCCGTCAAATAAATAACCTTGGTTGATTGTTCGAATTTCATAACATTTGACATTTAAGTCCTACCAATTTATCTATAATACGCCTCTTGCCAATAAAGTTTCATCTAAAAGTATTTTTATAAAACTATGATGCTGTTTAGATTGTTTAAATAGCTCATTATTAGTGTTGTTGTCTTATTATTTTAGTTTATTAGACAGGTCGAAAACCTTAAGAAATATTTCTATGAAAACATTACAGTTCACAAAAGATATCAAAGCACCGGTTCAAAAAGTTTGGGACACGCTTTGGAATGAAACTAGTTATTCCCAATGGACAAACGCTTTCAGTCCAGGTAGCGGCTCGACCGTACAGAGTGATTGGAAGGTGGGAGGCAGAACGCTTTTTGTTGATCGAAATGGCAATGGTATGATTAGCACCATTAAGAGTAAAAATGAACCTTATGACATCGTATTTGAGCATCTTGGAGAAATAACTGATGGCAAAGAAGATACCACTAGTGAAAAAGTGAAAAGCTGGGCAGGTTCCCTTGAAGAATACCATCTTTCTGAAGAAGAGGGGATGACTAAACTTACAGCTTCTGTGCAAGTAGTAGAAGAATGGGAAGAGATCATGAACAAGGGCTTTACTGAGGGCTTGGAAGAAGTAAAAAGACTTTCAGAGCTGTAGAAGGTTTAAATTCGCTGAGTAGTTCAAATTCTTATTGACTCTCCTAATCACTCTGTTTTAGAATAATTCAATTGGTAATAACTTTGTATTTGATTAAAAATAACCGAATGAAATTAAATACCTTATCATTATTTACAAACTCTTGAAGCGGCTTGCCGTCTATCTTTCTATGAATAATTTTACTGGTAAAATACCATAAGTACAAAGCAGAAGTAGCAACCAAAATTAAAAATATCAATAGGCCTATAATCAATAAGATACTTATTGGTGTACTCAAAATACGGTCAGTTTGAAATAACCTTAAAAATATAATTCCAGGTATTAGAAAGATTAAACCAAAAAATATCAATGCTATAATTAAACAAGGGAATGAGATTAAAACTGTTGCAAGAGCTTTTTTTGCAATATGTTTTTTAGAACTAAAAAGCATAGGAGCAAAAATTATTAGTGAAAGCCCCAATAGTACAAGGTATATTAGGAATGCTAGATATATTAGAAAGGTAGGGGGCATAAAATGATGATAGACTATATAAGTCTATCATCAAATGTACTATAATTTTCGATTTTTATGCGGTCCAATGCTTAGGGGAATTGCTGCAAGTTTTGGTAGTCCGTATCACGCACTGAAATTTGAATTCTCGTCAGCAGACCGGTTCGAAATTCGGGAAGATTACAGGTATACTCTATCTAAAAGTGTACCCAGAAAACGCATCCCAACAAAACTCAAAAAATTATTTGATATAATTCATATACAGTATTCTATAATTACAAAAATTAAGATACTTACGTACATTTGGTAGTTATGTGTCAGCATAAACCGACACTACTCCTAAAACCAACACTAATAACAACGATTGTATGAGAACATTTTTTTTGACATCGATTTTTGCATTAACGACAATGTTAACTTTTGCTCAAAGCACATCCCAACCTCCTATTCAAAATATTTCTATGGATAGCACTGTTGTCTATCGGCTCTTTGCTACAAATAATATGTTTAATTTTATCAAATTAAATACGAGAAATGGACAAATGTGGCAAGTCCAATGGAGCCTAAAAGACAATCAATTTGAGACTACACTATCTGATATTTCACGGGTAACTAAAGATGAAGAGAAGAATGGTAGGTTTTTTCTTTATCCAACAACAAACACATATAACTTCATCTTGTTTGACCAAATGGACGGTAGAGCGTGGCAGGTACAATGGAACTTTGACGCAGAAAAAAGAATGGTAACTCGAATATTAAATGTAAATAATTAAATCAATATGATTGAAGTATGTTAACATCCACTCAAATGTAGCAACTCCAAACGAAGCTAGTTAGGGGAAGATTGCAGTACCCCTCGTAAAAGCAAAGAGGCCGTTAATCATGCGATTAACAGCCTCTTGTACGTTTTGATTTTGAATCTTGTGATCCCGCTGGCATCGGAACCTAGTTCCAAAATCAACGTTTAAATAGTATCTAGTATGGTTTTTAAATTCGACTCACCGAATCACTCACCACTTTTTTTATACGTTTTAACTGCAATTGTTACAAATAAATATACTAAACTTTATTCATTGTGAAAACAATTATTAATCAGTATTTGGCGAAGAATATTTAATGCTATCGTACAATGTGTAGTCAAGAGTTGCTCTATTGCAATGATTAACAGGTTTTTGTAAATATTTCTTCAACACTCCTTTTATAGGATGGTCAATTTAGTTCAAGTGACGGAAAATTTGCAATTATATGTTTGATAGCATTGATGAATTTATCAGATCTCATAAATATCAAATTCGGTAAACCAATATCTTCGAAAGGTCATCCCTTAAATTTTTCAAGCGATCAATTTCCATATCAATAGCGAAATACGGTTTCCCGTATAAATAGTTTGGTTGTTGTTCTTACTTTAGTTTTATTAATTTTTAAAACAAACAAAGTCGCTCTTTGACTAAAGAAAATGAGCTGGTTTGTAAAAAAAATACACTAAAATAGTAATTTTATGAAAACGTACTTAATTGGTTATGATTTAAATAAAAAAGGACAGGATTATGCTGATCTAATTGATGCGATAAAATTATTATCTCCAACATGGTGGCATAATCTTGATTCTACTTGGGTTATAAAATCAGATAGTACAGCAAGTGCTATCCGTGATAACTTAATGTCCCACATTGATGATAACGATGAATTATTAGTAGTTAAATTAAGTGGAGAGGGTGCTTGGACAGGATTTAGTGATAATGCGTCCAAATGGTTAAAAGATAATTTGTAGTATCATTCTCTACGTGAGTTGGGTTTAAAAAAAAGTATTTGCCGAATTACATAGGTTCTTATCTGAAAAGGATGCTTAATCTTATTTATGGACTTGATGGGAATAGAACAGTGTGTTGTTTTAAGAATTTTTTATTCTTTACAATAAAGTTGTTTTTATTGGTAACTTATGCCAATGAATTTATATTATTTAGGTTTTAAATTAATGTTATTTAAATATAATGAGTAGTACGAAATACTTTGATCCATCTGAGTACATAAGAGGAGTACAACAGATACTTATCTCAGATAAAAAGAGAATTGGATTTCTATTCGGAGCCGGTAGCTCTCTAGCAAAAAAAAATGAAAGATCTTTGATCGTTCCTGCCATTGGTAAAATGACCACCGAGATTGTACAAGAGGTATCTGAAATTGACGCGAAATATGGAGTTTTATTCACTCAGCTAAAAGAAGAGCTTGATGGTCATTTTAATGTTGAAACGATACTGTCTAATCTAGAATTAAAGTATTCATTTATTAATAGGAATATTTTAAATGGATTGAACAAGGAAGAACTATGTATCTTAATTCAAACAATTAAAAAGGCTGTTTACAAGAAGGTTAGTGTTCATAAGGCAAACGATATAACGGTTTCAAGAGAAATAATAGATCAAAGTGTACAGTCTGATTTTGCAAGATGGATAGATCAAGCTGATAGGAAACATCCTGTCGAAATTTTTACAACAAACTACGATTTTTTGTTTGAATTAGGCTTGGAACATCACGATGTCAGTTACTATGATGGTTTTTGTGGAAGTTTTAGACCATTTTTTAATCCACACACTGTTGAAGATTTAAGTTTTCTTCCTAACCAAACTAAATTATGGAAAATTCATGGATCTCTTGGTTGGAAATTTGATCAAGAAAATCAAAAAATATTGAGGAGTATACCAAATGAGGATGATTTCCTAATATATCCATCAACCTTAAAATATAAAGACTCTAAAAAACAACCTTATGAAAGTTTGTTAGACAGATTGTCAAATTTCATAAAACAAGACGACTCTGTATTAATTACTTGTGGCTATTCTTGGGGAGATGAGCATATTAATTCAAGAATTATTTCTGCATTAAAGACCAACACAACTTCTCATGTTATTGCTTTGTATTTCGATAGATATGAAAAAATAACTAATGAATCTATTATCAGTAAAATTGGATTAAGTAATTCAAAAATTTCAGTTTATGCTACTAATGATGCTATTATAGGTTGTAAATATGGTACATGGAAATTGAAAACAGAACCAAGCATTGATGACACAATTAATGTTAATCAATTTTTTGATGAAGATGCTCCAGTTTTCGGTACAGAAGAGATTAATAAAGAATCACAAGGGGATGAACTATGGAGTGGATTAGGGGACTTTAAATTATCTGATTTCGGCAATCTGGTTAATTTCTTACAGTTAATGTTATGTGAAGATGATATTCTAATACTTTCAAAAAATGGCAAAAAATAAAATTACTGAAATAGGTGAAATTGATAGTATTAGCGGAAACACAATATCAGTAAGGCTTTTCGATAATATAAAATCTAACATGCCGATAATTGACGGAATTGTATATAGGATAGGTCAAATTAGCTCTTTTGTTAAAGTTCCTTTGGGTTATGCTACACTTTATGGAATTGTCACCCAAATTGGCTCGTCTGCAATACCAGACAATTTAAAAGAAGTCTATTTGTTTGACTATGAGAAAATTCAAAATACACGTTGGATAAATATAGTATTAGTCGGTGAGCAAATAGGAAATAAATTTGAAAGAGGGGTAATTCAATTCCCAAGCACAGGAGATAAAGTGCATTTAGTTACAATTAAAGATTTAAATATTCTTTACGGAGGCTATGATGACTATAATTCTATTACAATAGGGAATATAAGTGTTTCAGAAAGTTTAGATGCTAAAATAGATCTAGATAAGATGATTTCTAGACATACTGCTATAGTCGGTTCTACAGGAAGCGGAAAGTCAAATGCTGTTTCAATACTATTGCAAGCGATTGCTAAAAGAAAATTTAAAAGCTCAAGGATTGTTGTAATTGATCCCCATGGGGAGTACAACGAGAGTTTATCCGACTTTTCTTCATTAATAGAAATAAGTAGTGAGGCTGAAAATAAGCTTGTTATTCCATTTTGGGCCTTACCTTTTAATGAATTAATTAAAATATTTTCAGGTAACCTATCTGATCAAAACAGAGAGTACATACGAGAAAAGGTTGTTGATGCGAAGGTGCAAAGTGTTGAAAAAAACAAGATTGAAGTTCCTATAGAATCTATAACCGCCGATTCCCCAATACCATTTAGTATTAAAAGACTTTGGTATGAATTAGATGATTTTGAAAGGTTAACCTTGCAAAGTGATAGAAACACACCAACTGCCAAAATTGAAGTAGGTGATGTAGAAACACTAAAGTCAAATATATATCCGCCAGCTGGAATTGGGAATGCAGCACCTTTTGTTAACATGAGGGCTAAAGGAATACTGTCATTTTTAGATAGCATGAGAAATAAGTTAGGTAATGCTAGCTATAGTTTTTTATTTTATCCTGGGGATTTAACGCCAGATACTGAAGGTAAAATTGAGCAAGATTTAGATCACCTGTTTCAACTTTGGTTGGGAGGTGATAAGCCAATAACAATTTTAGATCTTTCTGGTGTTCCAAGTGAAATTATGTCTTCTATATCAGGAACTCTTTTAAAAATTATATATGATGGGCTTTTTTGGGGTATAAACACAAAGGTTGGTGGCAAACAACAGCCTCTACTTATAGTTTTGGAAGAAGCCCATAATTATTTAAAAGCAGGTGAAGACTCCATTTCGTCAAGAACTGTACAGACAATTGCAAAGGAAGGGAGGAAATACGGAGTCGGATTGCTTTTGGCCACTCAGCGCCCCTCAGAAATTGATGAAACTGTTTTAAGTCAATGTGGAACTTTAATAGCTTTAAGAATGAATAATTCTAAAGATCGTTCGCATATTAGGTCTGCTATACAAGATGAGTTACAAACCATGATTGATCTTTTGCCTAGTTTGAGGACTGGCGAGGCTTTAATTTCAGGGGAGGCTGTTAAAATTCCATCCAGAGTAAAGTTCTATAAGGCAAATCAAAATGTCAAGGGTTCTGACCCTAAGGCTTCAGATCTTTGGACTAAGGAGATTTCTAATAAAGATGAAGAGTATAAAAAGTTAGTTAAATCGTGGAGAAACCAAAATTATAAAATATGAATATACCAGAAATGTTAAATGTAAGCTCCTCAAATGTTGAAAGTGTGGGGTATGATAATGAAAATCAGAATGTATTTGTGAAATTTCTAAATCAATCTATTTATGTTTATAAAGGAGTGCCGGAATTTGAATTTCAAAATCTACTAACTGCAAGTTCGGTGGGTTCTTACATTCATCGGAGTTTTAAAAATGTATATCCTTACGAAAGAGTAAGTTAAGGATTGTTTTAATTGAAAATCTACCTTTAATCATAATTTGGTAGTAACATAATCACCATAATTTAAAAAGGTGGTTATGTTTAAATTAATAAAATATGTATTACTGTCTATAAAGGTGATTATGGGAGAAAGTTTGACTGTATTGTAGTAAGCTATTTCAGGACAAGATGTAAAAATATCAACATTGTCATAAAAAAAATCGTGCATTGGAATCTCCATATTCGCTTAGAAATGCTTCTAATTGGGTTTTAAAAGGGGCATTGGTATTCAGTGAACAGAATTCAAGTATATCACTTAATCTTGTGTGAAGCAATTCACTTAGAACTTTATGGTCATAGGGTTCGATGTCATGACAATCAAAAAGCTCTAAAGATTTAAAAGTGTGTAGTGTTGTATCTTCATTATAGTTGAATGATACTACAACCCTGTAAAGCACAGGTTCACATTATTGATTATCCTCATCTCCTAAAAACACATGGAGATCTACCTGTATTTCAATAGTATCTGGCCTTGCAAGGCTATTAAAAGCGAATTGAACGCCCTGTGGCAACGGTTTGAAATCTTTCATATTGATTCAATGCTATTCTTCAATTATTTTTTTAACTTTTTGGTAAATCTCTTTTTCATACTTATCAAAAGTATCTAAAACTGCTTTTTTGTCATTTGAATTAGTTGAATCATAATAGTCAATTATTTTTTGAGGTACGCCGTAGTCGCTTGCAACACGCGCTTCATCAGAAAAGGCATTATATTCAAGCTTTATTAACAATTTGTCAATACCTGAAACCTCTTCGAAATTCAAGCCTTTTTGTTTCGAATCCCAAAATTTGTACATCAAATTGAATAATCCTAGGTATTTCACCAATTGATATTTGTAAGTATTGTAAATTAAAGAGGAAGATTTCCTCATGGCATTATTAACTGCCTTTCTTTTTTCTTCTGCATTCAAAGCCCGAAGCTGGGGCAAAGATTTCAAAATCAGTTTTTCCTCATAAGCGTAATTATAATCATATACACCGGTAAATCCGTTGTATATATAGCTGGTTAAAGAAGCATATAGAATTGAGGCTTCAATACCGTCGTTGGCTATATATGTTCTAGAGATCAGAAATCTTAGATGTTCATTTTCAATATATTTAATAATGCAATCCAAGATAACTTGAAAGCCCAACTTATTGAGAAATATGTTCTTTTGATTAGCATTTAAATCATTTATCAGTTTTTTTATGAGCGCTTGTGATTGTTGAGATAACTGATTGATGTCGTCATACATTGATATCTTATCTCGTTTACTAATCACCTTGAACTGAGATATAATATAATCAGGGATGTCCCGCTCAAGCTGTAGGAGTTTTATTTCCTCAATTCTGGTTTTACTTCTATCATCTAAAAATTCTGAAGGAGTCATGTCATCGTCAATCTCTTTTCTGTCAGCAGAAGATTGATAGTTTTTATGTTCAATTTGATTACCTATCTCATCGATTTTATCTATGAATGCTTTATCCAATGAAATAACCCGTCCCTTATAATGCTCCATGAATCTCCCTGCTCTACCAGCAATATTTTTTGCATCAAAAGTTAGCAAAGGTTTACCATTTTTACCGGCTCCTTTTTCGCTTTTGTAAACAACCATATTTTTGGCAGTCGTATTGACTCCTTCAGTGATTGTTGTAGTAGAAACTAATACATTTATTGGGGAGCCTACCGAGTTAAATAAATTTACAATTTCTTTCTGGATGTATTTTGGAACGACACCGTGATGAACCGCTATTCCTTTTTCCAAGGATTCAATTACGACCCAAGAATTGTCATACTTCATCTTAAGATGATCAAGAAAGTTGTTAAATAGTGAGGTATCTATCTTTGCTGTTTCATATTGCAGTGCTACTTTTTCTGCATTCGATTGTGTATTACAATAAACTATTGCATTTTCATCCTGAGCTATTAATCGATCTAAAATTTCCTGAATTTTTAATCGCTTGGTATTCTTTTTAGTAAAGTCAAATTCTATTTCATCAATGTTTATTTTACCCTTGGTTTTTTCTACCTCATTTTTAGTGACCTGGACAATGTCATATTCGTTCCGTAATAACTTGGAAATTTTAAAATCATTTAGAAAAAGATCGAATGAAGGATTGTAATTTGGATTATCTTTATTAAATATTTCTATATACGGGCCTGCAAATAACAAATCAACATTTGGAAATTTCCCTAGTCCATAAAATATAGCCATTCGGTATGCAAGGTCTCTTTCGTTTTCTTTTACTTCATCATCGATAATATATCCGTTGTCGATTTTGTAAACTTCATCAACAAATATAAAATCTAAATGAACAGACGTCACGGTTTTATCAAGGAATGATAAGAACCGTTCTGGTGTGAAAATAAAGATATTGTTCTCACCATACACATTATCAATATCACTCAGCGTATGAATTTTATAATCCAATGGGAATGTAATTCTCCCTTCCTTGATTTTTGACAAATTTTCAGTGAGCAGTGCAATACTGGGAAAGATCAAAGCAATATTCTTGTAACCCATTTTTTTTATTACTTCGTAGACTAGATGGGTTTTTCCGAAAGAGGTAGATGCAGAAAGAAAATACCTGTTTTGTTTCCTAAGGTCGAAAAGCTTAAGGATATCCATTTGATATTGATGCAGCTTTGATGTGTCATCTGTAAAAAGAGTGCATTCATATAATAGAGCGGAGATTGTGTTTATCCCAATGTATTCATCTTCAATTGCTAGGTTGTTATTTTTATTAAACTTGTGAAGAATGTCATAGTAGTGAGGAACTCCAGCTTTGTTTGATAGGTATATTAGAAAACGTTTGTCTGCTTCGTCTAGATCTTCATCTTTTATAAAATCAAAATAGTTACAAACTTTATTTAAGAGTACGTAGTTAGCTATATCTCCGTTGTTGTAGGAGTTTAAGGCATTTACAACGTCAAGGGTTCTTTGTTGTCTATCCATTTTATTATGGTTTCTTTAGTGGATTTAACGTTGTCGACCGGAATCAAAATGAAAAATATTGAATAGTCAATAGTGATGTTATCAAATTTCAGGTGACTATAATTATCATTGATATGCTTTATTGCCGTCTTAATTGTATCATCATAATTATCATGTAACAGGTTGAATGTTATCAGTACAGGGTATACTAGCTTGATTCCGTTTTCATTAAACTCTTCTTGTAAAGAATCGATGATGCATTTTTCCCATTTATCCAAGATTTTATATAGTTTGGAGTCCCTGTCTGCAATATTTCCTTTCCCTTGGAGAATTGTGGTGAAATTGGTGTTTACTAAGTAATCATCAGAAATCGCCTTCTCAATATTCTTGAAAACGCTGTCTATTGCTGCTTTGCAATCCTCGTAAAATTTGGTTTCACCAAACCAAAGTTCAATTTCATCGTCCTTTTGGATCAAATGAAAACAATCGTATCCAGTTACTTCAGTTTTTTTTTGAAGATCATAAAAATAGCCACGGGATACTAGTATATCATTGCTATATAGGCATTTAAGTATGGCATACAATAGAGCTTCCCCATATACACCTAGCTTTCGTTTTGCAAGATCGGAGGCGGAATGATTATATTTAAATTTGGAATTAAATGCTTTGATAAACATTTTCTGGTGATCACCACCAGTTAGCTGAAAATCGTCGTAAGAATAATAGAGAATACTTTCGTAAATGATTCTGTTTAGGCTTTCAGTGTCTGCGACCTTGTAGCAGTCATCACCCAGATCAATATGTGTCACGCAAGTTCTATCAATGTTGAAACCTATATGTGGCAGTTTATACTCGAACAGTATGGTATTTTCAATAAGCTTTTTTAAACTATCTTTCATTATCGGTAATTCATGTAAAATATTTAACCACTAAGATGTACGGTTCGATGTCCAGTAAAATAGAAACGGTTGGCTGTAATTTAGCCTGAAGAATTGCAATAGTTTGGTTAGCATGAGCGTTAAGTCTTTTATCAAATATAACATAATGTCAGAATGAACTACAACATATAAGTAGTTACTTCAAAATTAAGACACTGTTTAATTTCAAAAGACTTCCGTTTTACTTAGTTCACAGTTAAATGGTACTAAAAGCTAACTTAATTTGGAAAATCAAATGTGCAACTTTGATAAAACCAGAGGGGTAAAAAAGTATGTCTTCTTTTTATTAGTTTTCTAGGTGTTTTTTGTCGTGTAATAATTCGTAATGTGTAGCCAATTTTCCTTAAAATTCGAAGAACGAATTCTGCTGAAATATAAATTAGAACTTGATTTTTAAGTGGGTTTCTAAAAATGGTTTAAGTTGGTCATAACATTAATTCTTTATTATGTGTTTAAAATTAAATATCTAATAAATTGGTTATTTTAGCTAAGAACCCAAATATGAGGAGAATATGCAGAACCTAACCCTATTTTTAATCAAGTTACAGACGTTTGAACTACATATTATCATAAAAGGGGAATTACAAAATCGATTAAAGAAGACGAAAAGAAACCTGCTTATAGCCTTGCTCATGAAACGCATTTTTACAATTCATTTAGTTATCGGAGTGAAATCAGGGTATTAAAAGATATGGCGCTGATTGACCTGCTATCACTAGATGACATCAGAATAAAAAGGGAACAGGTGCAACTCAAAAAGTTAAAGGAGCGTTTTAAGCTGTTTTGGATGAACTTCCATTCACAGTACAATGAATTTAATACAGAGTATCCCAGGAATTATATATTTTCTATTCAACTCTATTCTTTGTTTATCGTGAAAAATCTGCAACCAGATTACAGTGATCTTTTTATTGGGGACGAGTTTGTGGAGAGTCTGAGCGATTCAGTCAAGATCAGAGAGCAGTATTTAACTGAGCTGATTAATGAGGTAGAGGAAATCTTGTATCCTCGTGAAACTTTCGAGGAATGGAAAGTAAATTTGGAGCAATCTGGAGCGGATAAAAATAGTCGTTTTGATTTGCCAGTTAAAATACCTTATAATGCAGAAGCAGGCTTGCCAAAATTCAATGTGCAGTTTACAGGTGATTTACTGAAACTGATGGAAAACTATTTTTCAAAAGAGCATCATGTACAGCTTTCCGCATTAATCAATACCAATACAGCACCTGAAAATCAACTGACCTTTAAAGGGAATGGAAATCAGCTGGCAGACGCTTTTAAACGGCTTTATGAAGCTAACCTAATTGTCGGGTGTTTGAAATCTGATCTCGAAAAATGGATTAGCAAATACTTTGTGTATGCTACAGGAGAGAACATAAAAGAATATACAGAAGGTTGGTTAAGCGCTATCATTTCTTCGGATACTAAGGTTTGTAAATCGCCAATATTAGAGATTAGAATGAAAGAAAAAGTTCCTTCAATTATCCCGACCGTCCGAAACAAAAAAAACAGTAAGTATTAGTAGGGTAACAGTAAGGATGCCGTTTAACCTGTTGTAACCCTACAAAGTAAGCCAGTACCATTGCAGTATAAAAACAAAATATACTGTTATGAAGTACACATTTGAGCAACTACCACTGGCTATTACTACGCTCCACGACAAAGTGGATAGTATTAAAGAACTCCTGCTAAATACTCAACAGGAGCGACATTCGTCTTATTCCGACTTACTGACGATCGGACAAGCATCTGAATTTCTTAACCTTTCTGTACCGACGCTATACACCAAAGTAAGCCGAAGGGAAATACCTGTAAACAAGCAAGGCAAAAGGCTTTACTTCTCCAGGGATGAGTTATCGACTTGGATAAAATCTGGGAGAAGGAAAATCATAGAGGAAATTCAAAGCTCCATCAAACATAAGTTAACAGAAGAAAACCCGCCACCGCAATAGGCTGATTAGCTACATAGTCTACTAACCATATATCTATATAGCTAGTAGGCTGTATAACTGGCTAAACGTATAGCTATATAAGCGTATATCGGGATATACAGCCTATTAAGAACTATGGCTATAGCAATTAACCGAATGCCCAGGTTAGCCTTTGGTAATATAAATTTATCACTACTAGAGATAAACGCAAAAATAATACTTGGTAATTGCTCAGGTAAAATATAACTCCAAAGCACATAATTATGGCAATAAGAAGATTACGGCGAAATGCAAAAGTCCAATTTTATTAAAAAAAATTGGAGCAAGCGGAAGTTGGGCAGAGCCCTACTTTCTAGTCCCTAAGCTATCGCTAGAGGGGTCTAAAGTATACTCCGGGTATACTTTGGGTAGGTTAAGACCCTGTAGGGTACTATAATGGTATACTCGGCAGTATACCAGATGAAAAACAAACAGATTCAGTAGGAAATATTCAGGAACAGGAGAAGCATTATGAAAATGGACATCATTACAATGGAAGATCTGCAACAGTTTAAAACTGATTTTATGCAGGATATCAAAGACCTTCTGGCTGGGAACAAAGAAGGTCAGAGCAACAAGGAGTGGTTGAGAAGTGCAGAAGTCAGGAAGATGCTTAAAATATCAGGTGGCACTTTACAGAATCTACGGATCAGCGGGACGCTTCCTTTCCGTAAAATCGGAGGCAGTATGTACTATGATAAATCTGCAATCGTAAAAATATTGGAGGGCTAAAATATGGAAAACTATAACATGGACTATCTGAATATACATAAACACGCATTAAGTAAATACTTTGAACGCATTGCTTCGGATGAGCGTTTGTTTGCAAGCCATATTAGCTTGTGTATGGCTTTATTCTATTTCAGTAATGGCGAACATCCCGAATCAGCCTTTCAGGTGAGCCGGCCGAAGTTAATGCGTTTCTCGCGTATCAGGTCAATTGCCACCTACCATAAGAATATCAAGGATCTGACGGATTATGGCTATATCGAATATAAACCTTCCTGGCATCCTGTAAATGGAACACAAATCAGGCTGATGATTGAAATAAATGACAAGGATTAAGCTTATGGAGGATATCAATATAAGATCTATCCGCTATCCCATAGCCGTAGACGTAAAGCTGGAAACCCTTAGTTTGAAATTCGGGCGCACCAAAAAGCTGTTTTTTGAGCAGATGGTGGACTATTTTTATAAAAGTAAGAAAGACCCTAAAGACCTCAGCGATGAGGTGCTTAAAAAGGAGCTATCGAATGGGAATAGTCGTATTATTTCCTTTGTCCGCAAGCAGGAAAGCGATTTCCTTTTACCTACTTTTTCAAATTCGGGTAAGTTGCTTGGCCTCTCCAATGCACACAGCAAGTATTTAGAAGGCCTGAGCCAATACGCAGTAAGCGATGAATCACAGACCAGAAGAATTATAGCTGGTATGATGTTACTTGAAAAAGCAATTGTAAAAACGCAGACGAACCTGGACGAGAAGGCGGTATTAAAAACGAAGTTCAGTAAAATACTGGAAAGATACATCAGTAGTCGGGAATCATTAGGCTGGACGGATTCATCCGCTAAAAAAGAAGAATTGCAAGGTCTGGCACGGGAGTCACTTAAAAACATATAGCCTATGTATATCAATATCACTGCATCAGAATCAGGGGATAACAAAGGAAGTAGCGGGGCGTTGGTCAACTATCTGGAAAAGGAAAACCACCTGCAACCTGAAAAAGGAGTGGCTTTAGTACAGGAAAACTGGTTTAATGGTGGAGGTCAGGAAATCGGGAGGCAGGAAGTCAGAATGAAGATAGACCGGAATATTGCGAAACTTTGCCGTGATGAAAGCAAGTTTTTCTTAATCAACATCAATCCTAGCCAGAAGGAATTGGCGCACCTGCTTGCCAGATATGGCGGGCAGGGTGCAAAGATCAAACTGAAAGCGTTTGGTGCTAAAGTGATGGATGAATATGCCAGAAACTTTAAGAGAGCTGGGATTGACAGCCACAAAGATTTATTGTGGTTTGGTAAGCTTGAAAACTACCGCTACTATGCCAATACCATGAAAAACGGAACTGCTATCCAAAAGGTGCAAATGCAGACTCTAGGAGATCTGCCTCCGCAGGGGGCTGAAACAGGTAGGGTGATTTCAGATTTAAGTAAGGACGTTGCAGGTGGACTATTTCAGACTTTCGGGGATATGCTGGTAGCAGGTACAAAGGCGGGTGCAGGACTGCTCAGTTTACTAATGTCAGATGTGTATGTGCCAAACCAAGCAGATCCTGTAGACGATGGAATGCTACGAAGGAAAAGAAGGAGTAAAAGTAAAGGGCAAGGTATGGGGCAAAGTAGGTAAGTGCTTTGTATCCGTAATTCTTAAACCCCGTTTAAGAGGTTGATAAATATAAAGGTGTTTTGCAGGTGTGTTTCCCCGCGATAGAGGGTGGCCTGCAAAACACCTTGCCCGCTCTGGCCTTTGCACAGTTTTGCGGGGGATTTACGGAAAAGACAGTAGGCAGAAAACAGGTAAGTAGCCTACTGACCAAGGTGCAATGCTTTCAAACTTTCAGAAGTTGGATTCTGGTAGGCCAGTGTACCCTGCTCAAATTCAAAGAGCTGTTCCATAAGTACCACCTTTTCGTATGGAATATCCTTGCTGTCCTCCAGCAGGATCCTCCGGTAATTGTGAAAGGTGTTCATGGAAATCCCCAGCAATTCTGGAAGTAGTAGCATGGCTTTACGGTATTGTATGATGTTTAACGCGTGTAAATACTCATTGATTCTGTATTTGGTGATGGGCTTATTCATAATCTTTGATTTTTATATGGATTAATAACTGAAAAGATCATTTTTAACAGGTCAAATGCTAAAAATGATCTACACTTCGATTTAATTGGTACTTTCAAGACGTTCTTTTTCTATGTGTACAAAAGAGGCATTTAAGAAACCAATCAGTTGGGTGTAAAACAATAGCATATTGGTGGTCTGATTGCTGTCGTATTCTGCGGTATGGTAAGTCCATCCTTTGAATAGTTCCCAGACCAGATCCCTGCACTCATGAATAGGGGTATTGTCAAAGAACTCGGTGATTAAGTTTTCAGGATTTTGCAGCTCATCATCGGACAAACGTGCAGGCTGGTAATCCAGCTGTTTTAGGATTTCTTGCATGGTGATTGTTTTTATGGGTTTTAATTGGACAGTTCTTTGGTAGTCACTTTTTAAATTCATACAAACTTTTCAGCTGGCTGATGAAGCCCTGAAACTGGGGTGTGTAATGTGTTTTAAGTACGCAAATGCTGAAATGACGCGTCTCAAAAAAAGCACTGAGCTGGTAATCTGCCAGAGTACCCAACAGGTAAAATTTCATTGGCTCTTTTGCGCTACGCAGGAAAAAGACAGGGTTTTCTGCCTCCGGCACTAAGGTGGCATTCCCAATGCGGAAACACATTTTTAATTCATAATAATCGCCTTTATCCAGCCATTTAAAGTAAATTTCAGGGATTTCTCTGGCAAACACGCAGGGGATTAAGTACTTCTTAAATGGTTTTGGCGCCAGATTTTTCATGCCATAGGTCATGAAATAATGGGTGTAGGATTGTGATTCCAGCATAGGATATGCCTCTTGCCACAAATAGAACAGCTGATCTCTTCTTTCCATATTGTGATTACGGATTTCCTGCTTTTCTGCCTTACTATGGCTGAATTGCGTGTTTTGTATCTCAGCAAGCGTTTTCATCTTTACCAGTAGTGGATGGAGCTGGGTTTGGACAGGGCTGTAGTGTGGTTCTGCCGAAGCCTCGGCATCGGTAATGAAATAAGCATAGCTTTTTATGACCTCTTTATTTTTGCCAAGTTTCCCAAGGTAAGGAATCGAAAATGGGTAGTGGTTAGGGCGGTAGGGAGCAAAAGTGGTATGAGCGAAACAATACCCGATGATGCCATTGCTGGCAGAAATGTTGCTTTGAGTATTGGGGAATCGCTTTAAGCGGTTGGGGCATATAGCCTCTTTAAACGGATAGTAAAGTATGGACTCCGGTTTATAGAAATAAGAATATTGCTCTTTTAAACTAACGTTCATTCCCCATCTGTCGTTGATGATGTTAAGGTATTTGCTTTTACCAGTTCGGGGATGGAAGAAATCCGGCCAGTAAAATTCCTTAAAATCACATTCACCGCTATGGTTCATTAAATCCTGTAAGACGTAATAAGCATAACGACTGAGGTAGTTTTCGCTGGTGTCCACACTGCAACCAACCAGTAGTTCAGTAGGTTTAACCAGTAAATACACCATTTCTTCCTTTTCCTCACCAAGGGTAATCCCGATAGTCAGGATCTCCTGATGAAAGGAAAGCTTTCTTTGTTTGATGTTCAGGAATGGCCTTTTGGTTCTCCTGATTGCAGAATGCTTGTCTAAAGTTTCCTGACTGAGTATTACAGTCCCCTTTTCCAGCGGAAGGTGGAAAAAGTCGATGCCCTGAGGCAATAAGTGTTGCATTTCCATATATGATCTTATTTAATTTCTCATTAAATAAGCCTCAAATAAGTGGGATGCCGGAAAACAAAACAGGGCTGGTAACTCACTTACTCTATTGCAGCTAGGTTCTGGTAAACCCCCAAACCTTTCGGAATGGATCTCAGCAATATACATAAGCGAGCACCAGCCCTATTTATATATAGGGTGGTGGATGCTACACTTACGCTCGCTGAGATTAAATTTACCAGATTTAGCTGCGAGGCTCGTATGCAATCCTAATTGTTCATGACTAGAATTACAAAAGTATAATATTTAATTTATAACAACTTTTCTCTAATGTCAGAAATAATAATGTAAAACACAAATAAAATAATAAATAACATTAATCTATTGACGAAATACATTACTATAATGATAAATATGATTAATTTCTGAATATTATATTTGTTTTACATCACATGATATGAGTAAAATAACTTATAACCGCATTAAGGCTGTACTGGCTGAAAAACAGAAGACAAATAAAGATTTGGCTGATGCTTTGAAAATTGCCCCTGAAACCGTTTCGAGCTGGTGTACTAACTCCGCACAACCTTCGATTAAGAAATTGTTTGATGTTGCTGTTTTTTTAGGGGTTGAACCAGGTGATTTATTATCGTCGGTTAAAAATTTATAGATAATTCTAATTGTCAATTGTTAGTTGATATGAATCTGAAACAGTTTTTTTCAGGTGTTGGATGTGTAATGGCTGTCCGTTATATATTTTCGTTTTTTATATTCTCTCTAATCTGTTCAATTTGTTCTGGACAAATAACCATCAAGGGAAGGGTGTTAGATTCGGAACTTAAGCCGGTAGTAGCAGCCCGTGTTGAAAGTAAACTAAAGAATTTAAGGCTTTATACCGACATAAATGGTGATTATCATATTGAAGCTAGCGTTGGTGATACACTTAAATTTTCAAGTATTGGACTTGGCCCTGAAAGTAGAGTCATAACGGCTTTGAGTAAAGATTGCAATATAATCCTTATTGACAAGGAGGTGAATTGTCTTGGTGCTATTTGGGATGAACAAGATTATAAGAAAGCTTATCGTCAAGTGAATAGAAAATATAACCGTCTTTACATCGAAGCAAATAAGAAGAAGCTCTGGTAGAATCGCAATTCGGGTAATAATTAACCGACATTCATTTAGATTTATAGAAAGGCCAAAAACACACCGTGTTTTTGGCCTCAATTGTTATTCTTTATACATATTATTGGTATTTATCTCTTAATAAGGCCATATCTGCACCCACTTTAATATCCAGTACTTTTGCGTAAATCTGGGTTGTTCTGATATTGGTATGTCCCAGCATTTTTGATACACTTTCAATGGGAACGCCATTTAAGAGTGTAACCGTAGTTGCAAAGGTATGGCGGGCAATATGCGAACTGAGTGGTTTATCAATTTCACATAGGGTAGCAATCTCCTTTAAATACTCATTCATCTTTTGGTTGCTCGCCACTGGCATCGCTCTGTCTTTAACAACACAATATTCATTCTCAGCGTATCGGTCTAAAATCGTCATTGCAGAAGGTAGCAATGGAATAGCCGCACGGATATTGGTTTTCTTTCTGTTGGTAAAGATCCAGTGGTTTCCATCAACTCCTTTAGTGATGTTGGATAGCTTTAGTTTTTGTACGTCAGCGTATGCAAGCCCTGTAAAACAGCAAAAGAGAAACACATCCCTGACTTGTAAAAGCCTTGCGGTACTAAATTGTTTTTGGGCAATGCGTTGGATTTCCTCCTCAGATAGAAAAGGCCGTTCTACAGGCTTAGATTTAAGTTTATACCCAAACATCGGGTCATTATCGATCCATTTCAGATTTAGACAAATGCGGATGATCTTGCCGAAGTTTTTAAGATATCGTATAGCTGTATTATTCGCGCAGCTGTTTTCTGTTCTAAGATAAAATTCAAAGTCGCTGATAAACGCATGGTTTATTTCTTTGATCTCTACATCAGATACCTTGTGTTTTTCGAGCATAAAGGCTTGAAGGTGGCGTTCTAGTATCTCAAATCTTTTTAGAGTTCCAATCGTATATTGTTTACCTACCAAAGCTTTCATTTTTTTGTTGTGATTCTTCACAGCCTCTAAAAGGGTATGTGTTGCGGTGTCTTTGCCCTGAAATTTGTTTCTGATACTTTCTGCTGTAATAGGTAAGTCAGCTTGAGCCAGATCTTTGTGTGCCCGATAAACCATTGCCTGTAAGTTGTCCAGATAGGCATTAAACCTTTTTGTATCTTCTTTAGTTCCGGTTAATCGTCCGGTTTTGGGATTCCAGTTTTCCGGTTTGCATTCTTGTCCTGTAGTGATTTCCACACGATTTCCATTCACGGTAATCCTTAAATAGATAGGGGAATCACCGGAAGCATAGTTTTTTTGCTTTTTCATGTAGAAGAGCATACTGAAATTCGTTTTCATAATCAACTGATTTAAGGTTAAACAAATGTAGCCTTGCAGTTAATGGACGTCAAGTCGTTTAATGAATGAACTTTCTGTATGTCAGAAAGTTACGCGTTTATTCGGTGAGTCGGGGGAACTTCAATTTACTCACCGAATCACTCACTTTTTATATGTGATTTATTGAATAAACTGTAGTTTTGGATAAAAACTAAAAGCCTGCAATCAATTGATTTGCAGGCTTTTAGACGTTTTGTTACTATTTCTGGTGATCCCGCTGGGATTCGAACCCAGGACCACTACATTAAAAGTGTAATGCTCTACCAGCTGAGCTACGGAATCAATTATGTTCCCTTGTTTCGGGAGTGCAAAAGTAGAAAAATAATGTAGATTTTATGCATCAATGTGTGATTTATTTCGATTTAATGTGGGTTTAGGTGTTAATCTGTTGATTTCTAGTTAGAAAAATTACAACGATTATTTAGGGTATTTAAGGTTTAACATTGGGAAAACAGCATATGGCTGCCATTCCTATTGGATATTTTAAGGTAGGTTCGCTTTAGCGTTAAATTTGTTTTGACAGTTAATACGAAGCTTTTCCAAATATTCTAATGCTTTTGTATTAGGTTTTGTTAATGGTATGGTTTCTGTTTTTTGATGAATCAGGTCTCCATCAGGAGTTTCTTTTATAATACTTTTTCCATTGGTACTAAAAGTTAACACATCATATCCATGTTTGGTTTTAGCCATATTAATTTTAGAGACACGAGGTAAGAATACTCTAACTGTATATTGCTCTATTGAATTACCAGTCTTTTTTTTAATGTTATAATTTAAAGTACAATCCTGAAACTCAACCTTGAAAATAGTTATTCTCACATCTTTTCCTGATGACTTGTATGTCAGGGTTTGGTAGCTCAAAGTCTTCTCCAGGTAGGCCTGTAGCGTTTCTTTTGTCTGCGAAACACTAAGGAGTGGAAAAACCAAAAGGAGGTAAATGATAAGGTGTTTGGCCATGTTTTGATCCTTAGGAAGAGTGAACACAATGTTTGAGCATGTTTTTCTAGCATCAATTTAGCTAAAATAAACAAATTTTGAAGTATCTAGAATTGGGAATGTTCGTTTTCGGTAGTCGTTGAGGATGGATTTGGGGCTGCAAGTGCTATTTTATAGAAATAGAGTACTATCTTCGGAAGCAAATGATGATAAATCCAGGTGCCTATTATTTGTGCTGTTAATTTCAGACTGTGACTAAAATAAAGAGAATAACTCCAACAGATTTCAGGGGACAGTTTATGTCAGAGATGTCAACTGATTTTGCAGTTTTGAAGACGGCTGTTCAGATCCATGATATCGCAAAAACATCTAGCTTTATTAAAGTACCCACGCCTTTGCATAGGCCGGAATACAATTTCATCGTTCATATCACCAAGGGGAGCGCAAAACAGCAGGTAGATGCAAATTTAGTTTCAATAAAAGAGCATGAAATCTTATTCGTCAGGCAAGGGACTGTAACCTCATTAAAAGAGGTGAGTCCGGATGCAGCTGGGTATATCATTTTGTTCGAAGATCAGACGCTGAATCAACTCTTATCAAAACAGGAACTCATTAAGCTCTTTTCTGCTAATACTGTTATTCATTTGCCGGGGGAGAGTAGTGCATGGCTGGCTTCTTTATTTGAACTCTTGAATACGGAGATTTATTACCCAAATCCAAACCTTGGAATCTGTTATTCGCTTTTGCAGGCAGGATTACAGAAAATCTTTAGCTCAAGTACAGAACTGAGTAAAAGTATAAGCCGTAGTGCCGAAATTACATTCAGCTTTAAGGAACTGGTTTACAAAAACTATCTACAACATCAGTCGATCGCATTTTATGCCTCAGCGCTGGCTGTTTCTGAAAACTATCTCCATCGATGTATCAAGGAGACTATAGGAGAGAGTCCAAAGGAATGGATCAATAAAGTGAGCATCCTGCAAAGTCAGTTGCTTTTACAGGATATGACCAAGAGCATCTCAGAAATAGCCTTTGAACTCAATTATGGGGATCCCAGTTATTTTGGACGCCTGTTTAAGAAGATAACAGGAGTAACTCCCTCGGAATACCGAATTGCCTTTATGCAGGATTTGTCCGAGTAAAGGTTGGTTTAGTTTTAAAGCAATTCTTGTTTTCAGTCCACCTTTGTATTATTAAATCCAAAGAAAAATGAAAACGTTAATTACTGTTAGAAATTCCGGTATCAGGAGAAATCTCCAAATCAAAGGGTATGGTATGTACAGGGTGCTGACCAAATGGTCATGTGTTTGTATCACCATTTTAGCTCTCCTTTATTCAAGTAAAAGTTACAGTCAGATTATTCAGGATGTAGGTGGTGTTGCCGCTACTGTTCATGATAAAGCTAGCTTTAAAGACCTTCCTTCAGAAAGTGGGCTCTCAGGTAATAAGTTTCAACTGAACACTTATGATGCTTGGCTACCTATTCCTCCTTTTAAAATTGGTAAGACGAGCGTTTTTAGTAATCTGAACTATCGTTTGATGGATTTCAATTATGACAACAACAGCATAGAAGATCCAAACCGAATTGAGAGAATTCATGAAATAAAATCAGTAATTATTATCCGTCATCCAATTTCGAGTAAATGGGGTATTTTGGGAATAGCGATGCCAACGCTTGCTGCGGACTTTAAAAAGTCAGCTTCCTTTGATGATCTGATTCTGGACGGAATACTCGGCGTATCTAGAAAATTCGGTGCGGAATCGAATCTTGAGATTGGATTTGGGGTTCATGCGCTGTATTCTTTCGGAGAGACTTTGATTACCCCGGGGATTTCAATTGATTATCGAAGTACCAATAACAAATGGTTAGCCCAGTTTTATTGGCCGAGGTTGAATGTACTCTATAATGTGAGCCCAAATACACAGGTTGGATTGGCTGGTTCCATAGACTGGACGCGTTTTAATCTGAAAAATTATAAGGGTTATAATGGTAAAGAGGTTGATTATGCTCAGTTTTCCAGCATTCATGGAGGTCTACAGGTACATCAACGCTTGATAGGTGGCATCTGGCTTCAGGCACAGGCTGGAATGGGATTGTTGAATCGGTATGAATTGTTTGATGGGAACCAAAAAACGGTGAATGATTTCTCTATTTCGAATATGGCTTATGGAAAAGCAGCGCTGACTTATCGTTTGGGCAGGAGAAAATAGATCAATTCTTATGAAAAATACAAATTATTTCCCTTTAACGTTTAACCTGCGTTCTTTGATTGTTGCAGCTGTGCCAGCTTATGTATTTCCAGCCTTAATGTCATTTGCATCCGGGTTTATTCTTCAAAAAAATGAGCTCATGTCGGCGAGTTATACGAGTATAGGTTTGTCTTCCTTATTGTCGACAGTGTTTAGTTTTATTTTGCTCTGGCAATTCGACTCCAGGCAGATTTTAGTTCAAAACAAGTTGTTCAGGTCTGTCTTCATCGTCATGTTAATGATGAGCCTGGGGATGTTGTGCAGCACAATATTCAACCTTCAATCAGAACGCTTTAATATCACATTTTCTGCCTTTCTGGGTGCGGCAATATTGACCATCCGTCAAGCATTAAAAAAATCATAAAAATGAGTAAGAATAAACCAACTATAGTTGTTTTTGGATGCACTGGTGCTGTTGGTACCGAGGTAATGCTCCAATTAAGTACTGCTGATTGTCTGGCAAGAGGGGTGCTTAGAAACCCTGGGCGTCCGTATCCAGTAGAGATCCGTAAAGGGCAGTCGAATATCACCTATTTAAGTGCGGACTTAAATTCAGTAGAGGAACTTAAAAAAGCTTGTTTCGGAGGAGATGCATTGTTCCTTTTAACTGCAACCTCTCCAGAACAGGTTGAGCATGAAATCAATATTATTGATGCTGCCAAACAAAGCGGTATAAAGCGAATCGTCAAATTATCTTCTCCGATAGTTCAGTTGCCAGCAAAGGTGGAGGTGAGTCAATGGCATGGTAAAATTGACGACTACCTTTCCCAAAATATAGCTGAGTATTGTTGCTTGAGGCCTCATTCCTTTATGCAAAACTGGGAACGAAATACATTTACCATCCGTTATTTCGGTAAGATTTATGGGGCTTTAGGGAATGCTCAGAGGAATTATATTGATTGTCGGGATGTAGCGACGGTAGCAGTGAATTGTTTATTAGCTCATGCTGAATTAAAAGAGCGGTCGGTTGTTTTAGCCGGACCTCAGGCCATTAGTAATGTTGAAATGGCAGCGAAGTTATCTCGTGTAACAGGTCGCGAAATTGAGTATGTAGACATCAGCCCTGAAGAACTGTATAGTCAATTGATCAACAAAGCGAAATTGCCAAAATGGTTAGCTACACATCTTGTTGAGCTTGATGATTTGGCCATTAGCATTCCTGAGCCGGAGCAGGATACGATTACAAACTTAATATTAAGGAGACCACGTATCATGGATGAATACCTGCAGGAAAATAGGCGTCTTTTTACAAGAAAGCCTCTTTGGAAGCTGCTGTTTTAATTTATTTATTTAAAGCCCTGTTGATCTAATGATTTCAGGGCTTTAATTTTTGCAAGAAAGGGAAGGGTAGATAGCGGATGCTGATGGAGGAAATCTAATAATTTACCTGTTGAAGACCCGGGGAAAGCGACGGCGATTCTCATCAATAAGAACGGCGACCTTGTAATTCTCCTCCGAATCGATTGCCAGATTTTCGATCTCATCAACACCCCAGGCAAAAGGAGTTTTACCCACTTTGCGATTACCTCCAGCGAGGAATGTGCTGCGGTTAAATACATGCAATATGCCGTCCTCTATAAAGGTGTTTGGGCGATCCTCACGTATGATATCCTTGTCGCTGTCATAATGCCTGCGGTTAAGGGTTTTAATGGTAAATATCGAGTCATGGCGCCTGTCTTCTGGGTTAACCACATACTTGTCATAGCTTTCGATTACACCCTCGATAGTTTCTTGTTTTAGAAAGGGGAAAATCGGGCCGAGTTGCAGGAAATGCTCGCCTTCTGTGTGTGCTAATATTGCGGCAGTCGCCCTGTCTGAGGTCAATTCCAATTCGATCTCCTGAGGTTCTGCCTGGTAGACGTTAATTACTTTTACTTTTTCCGATCGGGAATAATCGCTTTTAATTCTGTCGGAATCGGTGTTGATAATGATCTTACCGATTTCTGGGATTGCTTCCAGCTTATCAATCATCAAGGTATAAAGTATTTTGCCTGAGATGCGTTCGAAGTGCCTATTGGGAAAGAAATACCCTGCTTCCTGAGGGATGGAGATGACTGCAGTTAATGAATAGTTGCTCATTGCTTGAGTTTTGAGAATGTGTAAAGCTAATGTACGAATCACAAGGCTTTGTTGTTTGCGGGATTGAAAAAAGTTCAGTGCTAATAATATAGCTTTTTGTATTTTTTGTTTGTTGATTGAAATTTTTTATTATTTTAGTTAACAATTGCTGATATTCTAACCAAGCTAATGTATGGGCCGGAGACGTTTCTTCCTGATTTTTTGTATTCTGGCGATTTTTGTGTTTGCGGCTGTGCAATGTACACAGGTAGAAAGTAAAAGTAAGGACAGCCGTGGGCCAGCCTATGCAGGGAGTGCGAGCTGTGTAAGCTGTCATAAAGACCTTTCCGCATCTGCGCTCCACAATTCCCATTTTAACGCATCAAAAATACTCAGTAAACCTAACTCTGCGGACAGTCTGGGGATACCTGATGGGGAGTTTGTTTTTAATGAGCATACAAAAATGCTGGTGAAAAACCGTGCTGATGGCTTGTATCAATCTGCGCTGATCAATGGGGTTGATAAAAAAACTGAGCATACAGACCTGGTTTTTGGTGCGGGAAACAGGGCCTATACCTTCGCATTTTGGTATGGCAATCAACTGATGCAAATGCCGTTGAACTACCTGACGAAAGAGAAGCAATGGGTAAACAGTCCTGGTTTTCCTGAAGAACAGATTTATTTTGGCAGGGCAATCGATATGCGTTGCTTAGAGTGCCATGGCTCTTTCGCTGAGAAAAAGCCGGTGCAGAGTGCTGATTTTTCGGTCCAGGAAGAATATGTCAAAAACTCCCTTATTGCCGGTATAGATTGTGAGCGTTGTCATGGTCCTGCGGCCGAACATGTAAACTTTCATCAGGAAAATCCAAAGGTGAAAACGGCTAATTTTATGGCGAGTTATAAGAAGCTGGCCTTAACACAAAGGGTAGATGTATGTGGGGTATGTCATTCAGGAACCGGTATCAAAGCGTTGAGTTCTACGTTTAATTTTAAGCCTGGGGATACCCTAAAAACACTGCCCGAATATAGTGCCTATAGGGGAGAAGACCCGGATATCCACGGTAAGCAAAAGCAGCTGCTTGAGGCTAGTGTATGTTATAAAATTGGTAAGGCAGAATGTGTTACCTGTCACGATGTGCATGATAATAATAAGCCTAGCCTGGCAATTTATTCCGCTAAATGCATCAGTTGTCATCAGGATCCAAAACATGAGACATTGAAACTGAAAGACAAAGCAATCCTGGCTAAGAACTGTGTCGACTGTCATATGCCGATAAAAGAATCTCATGCGATTGCTTTCCAGAAGAGCAACAGTAAAGAAAAGATACCTTATAAGCTACGTACACACCGTATTGCGATTTATAAGGATCTGGTTAAGGGTAAATGAATTCCATAAACATGTATTTTTAGTGTTTATGGAATTCATATATTTGAGAAGCTAGTCTGGCTAACCCATAAATGAAACTACGATTGTAATTAAGATTAATATCATGAATACAAAAAGAATAATCTTGGTCCAGCTTAAAGGGCGCTCTCCAATTACTTCGCCGGTACTGGCATTAACCGTAAACTGATAGATTTTCTTATCGTAGGCATAAGCACTGACCCATACCGGAAGCATGATATATTTTATGGCCCTTTTGTTGAAATCGGTATAGAATCCGCTAATCCGCTGCTCGTCTCCGCCAATCTTTGATTCGATGGTAGCTCTGATTCTTTCCTTGGTTTGTTCGGAGGCGAATACAAAGGCCTGTTGAGGATCAATCTGGTAGGTTTCAGAACGGAAACCACTCATATAGCGTTCGTCGAACTTAACCAGCAATTTAAAATTCCAGGGTGCCAGGTCTTCTAATGTTTTAGGGGGAAGCGACTTACTGGCTGGTACAATCAGGTCATGAAAGATGTTACTGACCTGGCCTGTTACGGTTGTCCATCGGGTATGCTGCACTTGTCTTGTCCTGTTTTCCGTTTTGCCATTTTCCGTAACCGTATAGTTTTCTGTGGTGTAATAATAGTCGCCGCGACTCCCATTAAATGCACTACTCGTGTTCGTGTCAAAAGTCCAGTAGGGTAGGTAAACTCCCTGAAGCGATGAAGTGCTGTCCTTAACTTGTTTGATCAAATCACTTGGTGTCCACCAAAGCTTATTGAGCCAGTTTTGAAAGTTATGAATAGCTAGTTCCTTATTAATTTCGAAAGGTAAAATATAATGTGGAGGCACATATTGTTGTCCGTTTTCCGGGCTCAATACCAATGGAGCCGTGCAAAAAGAGCATTTATCTGATGTGGTAAACGAGCTGAGTACAGTTTCTGAGCCACAACTACTGCATTTGACTACTTTCTGGTCGTCCGTTGTTTTGTGTTGATTGGTTTTGCTTATAAAAAGTTCATAATCAAAAGATTTGATGATGGTGCTCGTTTGATCAGTTGCGATAGGATTGCTGACTCCGCAATGATCACATTTGAGATTCCCGCTTCCGGGTATAAAATATAGCAATGCCCCACAGCCATTACATTTTAGAGAAGGATTTAGGATGCTGGGTTGTATCGTGTTGTTCATGAAATTAAGCTAGTGGTGGTGGTTCATGGTCAAACAACTCTGTCAGCGATGCTGCCGGAGCCCAGGTCGCCATTCCTTTTTTCCAAACCTGGGTTTCTTTATTGATCACATTAGAGGCGATCAAGGTTTTAATTGAACCAAGGCTGTGAGGACCATCAGGCTTTCCATCCTTTGCAAAATGATATTCGACCGCATTTAGTGCTGGGGGTGTATCTGCGGCTTTTGGATTGGGCTCAAACTGATTTTGCTGAAAGATATTGCCTACCTGACCCATCATAGCTGCACCGACTCCAAGTCCCATGCCTGCAGCACCAAGGTTTCCTCCAATGGTATTTTCTGCAGACTTTTCTATCGCATTTGCGGCCTGAAACTGAGCATAAGCACCCAGGTTTCCGATAATACCCATTTGACTGCGTTTGTCGAGTGCTTCTTCCACTTCCGGAGGTAGGGATACATTTTCAACAAGTATTTTTGTGAGGTTAAGTCCGAGTTCGGTAAAATCGGGTTGTATGGTTTTGGTAATCAGGATGCCCATTTCATTGTAATTGGCAGCAAGATCAAGTATCGGTATTTTGGATTCGGCTATTGCATCCATCGTACGGGTGACTACCGTATCGCGCAGTTGCTCATTAATGTCTTCTATACTAAAATCAGGATTGGTTGCAGAGATTTCATTTAGCAATACTTTGGCATCCTGTACTTTAAAGCTGAATGTACCAAAAGCACGGAGGCGGACAGGGCCGAATTCTGCGTCTCGTACCATCACCGGGTTTTTAGTGCCCCATTTCTGATTAAAAAAAAGACGCGTGCTGACAAAATAAACATCAGCTTTAAAAGGACTGTTGAAGCCATACTTCCAACTCATCAGGGTAGTCAGGATCGGGATATTCTGCGTGCTTAGCTCGTACATTCCTGGTGTGAATACATCAGCTATCCGACCTTCGTTCATAAAAATGGCCACCTGCGATTCGCGCACTGTAAGTTTGGCTCCCATTTTTATCGCGTTGTTATTACGCGGAAATTTCCAAACTAGTGTATCCTGACTATGGTCGACCCACTCAATAACATCTATAAATTCGTCTAATAATGTGCTAAATAATCCCATTGTATGATGACTTGTGATTTTTTTTTGATAAATATAGTTTTATTACGCAATCTATCAAATATTAACTTAGTCTCAAAAGGGCTTAATTGTTACAGCATTTTTCAATGTTTTTTCCACCTGGGAGGTCAGGATATTTGGGGTTTATGATTTCCAGGGACACTAATGAGCTGTAGTTCTGAAAGCCTGCTGGGAGTTTAGTTTTATGATAATGAAAAGGATCAGCATGCTTAATATCGACCCGAAGAAGCACCATACAGAAGTGAGATAATTTGTATAAATGATTGCTGTGAGCACATAAGAAATCACAAGAACCCAGCCCAACAGTCTGAGTAGCTTGTGGCTGGAAACAAATGGTGAAATTGCCGTTGCCAGCATATAGGGGATACCTCTGAGCAATCTACTCTGGAAAGGGAATTGCAGCGAATATTTGATGTGGTGTTCTTCTATTCTAGCTGTGGCATTAAAATTCAATAGCGAATAGCCCAGGTATAGGGCTGCCAGTATGCCTGTACCTAATAGCGCAAACAATATCTTCTTCCGAAGGGGATCTTTCTCAAACAACAACATAGATAAGGGGACCAGTATGGGCCAGACGGTCTGTGCAAATGCCAGAAACAGGTACATTGCCAGGTCGGCCCAGCGGGCATAGGCGGCATGGGAAAGTGCCAGCCATAACAGTCCTTCTGTAAGCTGTTGTAGTGCAAAAAGGATCGGAATACCAGCCAGTACATATTGCGAGGTAGTTTTAGCCTTCATCAAGGCGATACTGCCTACCAATGCCAGACCAGCACCTGCCGTAAAACTCACTGTAGCAGAAAAACACATGAGCTATTTCTTTACATCTGAGGGAAATCCATCAGGTATTAAAGAAACGTTTCAGTGTAATAAAAGTTTAGCTAAATTTCCAGGGGCTTAAAATCAGCTTGACCATTAAAATAGGAGAGGGATAATGACCACTTGCCATTATCCTTCTCCCAAGAAGGTTCGTATGCGTTCCTTTATTAAATAATCCTGTTGAATTTTAGTTTGTTACATAAACACTGGCGCTGATAATGATACCAGGGTTAGAATCGATTTCTCCAATCAGGTAGACGAATTGTTGACCGGTTGCACCAAAATCAGATCCATTAAGCGTAATCGCAGTCTTGCCGTTTTCAGGATCTGAAGCGGGGAATTCCAATCTTGGGTTTCCCATGACTACCCATCTGAGGTTTGTTGCAGAAGTAGGAACATCGCTTGCTTCGTAGGTGTATGGACCGCCAGTTAGGCTGACAGAAGCTGGACCGCTTATTTTAACAAATGACTTGTTCTTCTTTAATAATGTTGTTTCTCGTTTTAAGTTAGGATCATTATTTGCACTAACGCTTAATGAACCAATTAGAAAAAATAGAGCAGTACATAGAATTACAGTTTTTTTCATAAATTTAAATATTTAAAGGTTGTTTGATTGTAATTATCATACAAGTTATTGATAATTGTAACAGGAAAGCAATTGATTGCAGTAAATTATTTAAAAAGTAATTCCATTAGGTCCTGATCACGATTTTTTCTGTAGATGCCATTTTATCAAGATTGAAGTTATACCATTAAACATTGACAAAATGAATAAATTGAAATTTACAAAGGATGAAGGTTCTGAATTCTACAAAGAATTAAATGAGCGGATCGACCAGCATTTTTCGGAGAAAGGGATTCATAAGTCGGGCAATAAACGCATGATTTTTAAAATCATACTCTATTTCAGCCTTGACATTTTGTTTTATGTACTGATGATTACAAGTACAACAACGATTGGCTTTTACTCATTTTATTTGCTGACGGGACTTTTCGTTTTGCTGACCGCCTTCAATATCTCGCACGATGCGGCACACGGAGTTGCAGTGAAAAGTAAATTTTGGAACAAACTATTATTCTCTCTGAGTTTTAATCTGCAGGGAAACAACGCTTATGTTTGGGGGAAGAATCACAACGAATCACATCATTTGTACACGAATGTGGAGGGTAGCGACATTGATGTTTTGAACAATCCACTTTTCCGAATGACTGAAAACCAACCTCTAAAATGGTTTCATAAGTATCAATTTATATACGCTCCATTTCTTTATTTACTATATTCCATAAATTGGTTTTTCCTGCGGGAAACGCTGATGCTGATCAATTACTCGAGTCGAACCATCAAAATAGAAATTCCGAGAAATGAAGTGATAAAACTCGTTGTCTACAAATTTCTTTACATAGGCTATATGATTATTCTTCCGATCTACCTTTTGCCTTTTGATTGGACGACAGTTTTATTGGCATTTCTAATTAATCACTTTCTTATTTCGCTAATATTTGTTGGCGTTTTGGGTGTTTCACATTTATCCGACTATGTAGCGCATCCTGTTCCGGATACAAACAATAAACTGAATATGAGTTGGCCAAAACTGCAAATGTCTACCTCTGTCGACTATAATGCGGATAGCACATTTTTCAATTGGACTTTGGGCGGTTTCAATGCCCACGCTTTACATCATTTATTGCCAAACATTTGCCATGTTCATTATTTAGAAATCCTTCCCATGTTTAAAGAGCTTTCTCAAAAACATGGCTTGATCTATATGGAAATGCCTTACAGAAAATCTCTGGCCTCACATTTCAGATTCTTAAAAGGAATGGGGCGGCATCAACAATTTAAACCTATTCCGTTTGAGAGATAAGCACATTCATATTGCCCAGGACAGCGAATTGCTAAAAACCATTTACAGGCAAGTAGAGGAGCAACTCATTGTGAATAAGCTCAACTTTAGGCTGAAAATATGGGCCAAGTTTATCTTCTATTTTACATTTACCGCTGTTTGCTACTCCGCATTATTTACAACAGACCGTCCAATCGCTTTTGTTTTATGCTTCGTTTTGTATGGTTTTATCTCCTTGCTTTTTGCTTTTAATTTTTCTCATGACTTTTCCCATAACACGGTATTTAAAAGCAAAAAATTAAACAATCTCTGCTTTATTTTCATTTACACCATTGTTGGTGCACATGCAGAGGCTTGGAAACAAAGACACATACACTCACATCATTACGCCCCAAATGTCGAAGATTACGATTCTGATTTGAAAATCTCAAAGCTTATTCGTGTAATCCCAAACAGTGAACATTTTTGGTTTCATCGCTACCAGCATATCTACGCACCATTTGCCTATACCAGCTATTCTCTATTTTGGGTCTTTATTAAGGACTTTGTAATTCTGTTTTCAAATGACGAATACACAGAGAAAAAGAACCTTAAATTTCATCTTTCATTCTGGACTCAAAAAGCGGTTTACTTGACTTTTATACTGCTATTGCCTCTGCTATTCTCCATGCAGCCCTGGTATATTGTGCTGACTGGTTTTTTGGCTATGCATTTCTCACAATCATTGTTTTTGCTATTCACTTTCTTTATGACTCACCATGTTGAGCAGACAGAATATCCTACAACAGACAGCAATGGTTTTATAAATACATCCTGGCTGATGAACCAAATTAAAAGTTCAAATGATATGCATCCATTCAGTGAGACCGCGAATTTCATACTTGGTGGTTTTAATAACCATATTGCCCATCATTTATTCCCGCACTACCATCATATTCATTACCCAAAACTTAACAAAATACTGTACCGCATTTTATTACAACACAACATAAAACCGAATCAGACGAGCTATTGGGCTGGGATAGCTTCTCATTTACGACTATTAAAAAGAATGAGTTACGCGGATGAAACAATAAAATTATGACCAATATCCATTTTCAAAATAGGCTTATACTTTGTTTATCCTTGATTATATTTTCATCCTGTAGGCATGAAAAAGTATATCAAGCTGCACTTTTTGATGTAAAAGTTAATTTAAATGAGGTGCCAAATGGTAAAAAGCCTATATTTTCAGAGCGACATCTAAAAAGCAGGGAACAAAAATGGGTAGGGGGGATATTCGGATCCAAGCAATTCCCGGAGTGGAATGAAGTGCTTTACGATAGTACGGTGATCAGGATAGATCCTCAGGTGGCCTCAGTCAGCGATACCGAATTATCAGCATACCCTTCTCGGGAGCGTTCACAATACAACTTTGACGACCTGACCTATATTAATCCAGCCAAAACTAGTTTTATTGCGCGCATATCCGGTCCATATAATATAGGGAATAGATTTTATTTATTCACCGCTCAAAAATCGGGTTTAAAGGTCTATAGTATAGACAGACCTACAGTTATTGAGGGCGATAGGGAATGGGAACACCGTGATATGCTGAAGATTGGGCCTGATTTGTTAATGGTAGATAATGATTATGTTTTTAACCAGAGAACCGGTAAAGCTTATGAAATAACCCGACCAGGAAAAGACAGGATCCGTGGGGAATTTGCTGCATTGTCGCCTGATCAGCAAACTATAGCCTTTACAACAAATGAGCAGCTATACCAATGCCATTATCCCAGCGGTAAAGTCTATATCGAACTAATAGACGACCAGAAACTGTCTAAAATGGTTAATAATAAAACAAAGGAGTGGCCATACAATTATTTCAGTTGGATTACTGTGGATGGCAAAATGTTTCTGCATCCAATAATCTAATGATTTTTCTATTCGGTTAATAGACAATTTAAAGCTATTTTGCAGTGTTATAACCATGTTTTAATAAACGAAATAAGCCAACAAAGGCGCTTACAAAATCATCATGCAGAATAAATTCAGACCTATCCTATTTATATTATGTTTTTTTGCCGCAAACTCCTCATCTGCCCAAACTCAAAACCTTAATCACACTAAAGTTGATAGTTTAACATTTGTTCAAACACGGGCAGTCTTGAATAATCTTTCCACAGACAGGTTTCAAAAGCTGATTTATAAGCAGAACAATAAAGAATTACCTTATCGCCTTTTACTACCAAAGGACTATAACAGCAATGAAAAATATCCATTGGTCATCACTCTGCATAATTCTACACGAATTGGAAAAGATAATGAAAAGCAATTGGAACCCTTGTCACGAATTTGGATCAGAGAGGAGATTTATGAAAGATATAATTGTTTTGTTCTGGTCCCGCAGTTCAGCGAACGGTCTTCAAATTATGTAGAAAATGAAAATGGCGTACTGGTGTCTAAACCATCAGAAGAAGTTTATACGCTATTGGATCTGGTAAAGAACCTGCAGAAAGAATACAGCAGCATAGATATCGGAAGAACTTACCTGGTTGGCTATTCGATGGGAGCATCAACAGCGCAGAATATGTTGAGTATCGCACCAAAACGGTTTGCAGGTCTGGTTTCGATTGCCGCAGTTCCAGATTTCTCAAATTTAAAGGCCTTAAAAAACAAAAACATCTGGCTTATTCACGGGGAAAAAGATACGGAGAACCCCTATAGTGGAAGCAAAGTGCTTTATGGAAATCTTGAGGGTAGTAAAAAAATCACTTTTACCAGTTATTCAGAACTGAACCATGACAATATAACCATTCCCTTGCTACTGAGCGAAGCAGTGCCTAAATGGTTATTTGATCAGCATAAATAAAAGCTATATAAAGTAATTGTAAGTGCCCTTTGTTATTTTAGTTTGTCAAACTCGACCCATTCATATTCTGCTGAGCTTTCCAGTAGTTGCCTGAGAATGGAACCATGTCCATTTCCAAATATGACCAAAATCCTATCTTTAGGACTTTCGGTTATTTCTTGGAGGTTTCTGAATATCCGCAAATTTCTACTGTACCAGTTCATTGTAAGCGCATCGGCACCTCTTTTATGGTCTAACTTGAAATCTCCTATTAGATAGGCTCCGTGCCCAGCCTGGTGGTAAGTTCTCGAATTGGTATGTTTAAAATAATCAAGCAAATTTAGTCTTAAACGCAATTTGTCGCCGTAGTCGTACCATTTTTTGTATACCTTACTATAAGGGTCGTCGCTTTTATAGTCGTAATCTTTGAATAGGTTTTTAACGTAGACCGGGTCTAACTTTCCTGGGTCTAATACCAATGGATTATCGTCAATTGCATAGATCGTATCTAATTTGAGTTCATCTGCAATCCGCAGACCGAGCTGATATCTTTCATCACGTTCCATTCTGTATGCACCCTTTTTGTAAGCCCTTAATTTCTCTGTCGACTTCCATTTCGGAAAAGCCTCAATGGCGATTTTTGTGGGTTTGAATCTCTTGATATAGTTGACGAGTTCGGTAACCTCTTTTTTTCTGGATTCGGAAACCACATCAACTTTGTTGCTATCGGCAATGACATGGGCATCTAATCCCGGATAGTGAAAATGAAAGGATCCAACGAATAATACTTTTACCTGCTTTGGGAAAAATGATGACAGTGGTAATATGTCGGTTTTATTCTGTCCGAAAGCCAGGGAAGTGCTTAGTGAAAACAGGAAAAGAAATAATAACTTCTTTAAATTGGTATTTTTCATAATAATCATAATGTTTACCACTACAAGACAATGTAAAAAAGGAAATGCTGCATATTCTTATTTATACGGTTTAGCTACCAATGCTGTTTTCTAAAATAAGTGATTTATTTTTAAAAGGAAGTTTATCTGACTTTAAATGCCCCTGAATGCTAACATTTACGAAATATATTTTTAACATTGTATTATTATTACATCTCTATTGAAACATTTGATTGCGCCTCAGATTGATATGGTAAAAAATCGTAGATGAGATTGTACAATAAACTTTCTAATGCTGAGTTGACCATCCTGATTAAGGATAGTGATCACAATGCCTATACCGAAATTTATAAACGGTTTTGGAAGCGGCTGCTTGCAATTTCTTATAACCATACTAAAGACAAATCCGACGCAGAAGAGATTGTGCAGGAAGTATTTATTGGTTTATGGAACAAAAGGAATGAAATTGACAATTATATAATCGAACGGTATTTAGCGACAGCTACAAAATTTAGGGTGTTTAACGATTATTATCGCAAAAATAAGCGGATAGCGAATATGATTAACAGCATGCCCTATCAGGATAGTTATGATATAGAAGATCAAATTGCTGCTGCCTTTCTTCAGGAACAGATTAATGGAATTGTGAGTAGATTACCAGAAAAATGTAGAATGGTATTTCAATTTAGCCGAGGGCAGGGACTCAATATCCCGGAGATCGCAAAAGAGATGAACATAGCGGAAAAAACAGTAGAAGCCCATCTTACCAAAGCTTTAAAAACGATTAAAGATCACCTTAGCCAATCTGGAACGCTAATTATCTTACTTTCTGAATTACTTCGAAAATAATTTCCATACTGGACTAAGGGTAAATCAAGATATCCGGGTATATCATTGTAAAAGCCCCCGGTCTTGGATATGGATAATGAACATTTCAATAAGTTAATCGAGCATTATATACATCAAACAGCAACAGCTGAGGAACAGCAGGAACTGTCTGATTGGTATGATAGGGAGAATAATAGAGACATTATCTGGCCATCGATTTCGGAAGATGAGGAAAAAATAGTTGATCAGCGGATATTTTCAAACATTGTATTTCATACTCAACCAAAACGTAATGGATTTAAAAGAATTTGGCAACCTTTTACCATTGCAGCCTCTATTGTTATTTGCGTCGGCATCGCATTTTATTTCTATCAAAATAACCAAGGGATATCTACTGAAATTACCACACAAAATGATATTGCCCCTGGTGGTAATAAAGCTTTCCTCACCTTGTCTGATGGCAAACGGATAACTTTAACTGATGCCAAAAATGGTGAGCTTGCTGAGCAATCAGGTGTAAAAATTTCAAAAACTGCTGAGGGGCAACTGATCTATACGGTTTCTAGCCTTCCTAATGAAAAAAATCCAGTAAACGTTTACAATACAATAGAAACTCCAAGGGGCGGAACCTATCATGTGCGTTTGCCAGATGGAACTAAAGTATGGCTTAACGCTGCATCAACCCTCAGATTCCCTTCATCATTTGCCGGGGCAGTTAATCGAAAAGTGGAATTGTTGAGCGGTGAGGCCTACTTTGAAGTAGCTAAGGATAAAAAACATCCTTTTATTGTAAATACCGATCAGCAGGAAATCATGGTATTGGGAACTCATTTTAATATAAATAGTTATAGGGACGAACAATTAGCCAAAACAACTTTGCTAGAAGGATCTGTCAGTATTTCATTGCTGGATAAGAAGGGTAAAAGAAAGACCTCTTTAATTATCAAACCTAATGAACAAGCGGTATTTGATGGCGAAAACTTAAAGATAATTAATGGGGATACTGAGCAGGTTCTAGCCTGGAAGAATGGTTTATTTCAATTTGAGAATGCAGATGTCAAAACGGTACTGAGAAATTTTGCCAGATGGTATGATATAGATATTGTATACCAGGGAAAAGTCAAGCCATTTAATTTCACAGGAGAAATCTACCGGAATCTTAATCTCTCGGAAGCCTTAGATGGCCTTAGATTCACGGGCTTAAATTTCAAAATAGTAGGTCGACGTATTGTGGTCACTGATGATAAATAATGCAATCATAACAATTAACCTAACCATGAACCTTTAAAAATGTAATATGAGAAAAACAATACTCCAATAACATCAGAACATGGGTGACAAGAAAATAAGACGTGAAGGTGGTGAGATACCTCCACGTCAGAGGCTCTGAGTTAACCCAAAACCCAGGTTAAACTGGGTTTGAAACACTTTATGATATCAATCGATTAACCCAAACTTATCAAATGTATGAATTTTAATACTTTATACTGGGCGAGTACAACTAAAAATTGGCTGCCTTTAAAACTTCTACGTGTCATGAAGTTAACTACAATTATATTGTTTATTATGCTCATGCAGGCCAGTGCCGCTGGTTATGGACAAAAAATAACTCTTCGAGAAAAAAATACGAATATTGAGAAGGTTCTGAGATTAATAAAACAACAATCCGGCTACGTCTTCTTTTATAATCGAGACGATATTCCAAAAATTAATATCTCAGTTGAAATCAGCCAGGCAACAATTGAAGAAGCGCTGAAAGCAAGTCTTGAAAATCTACCCTTAACTTATCAAATTGTAAAAAACAGCATTTTTCTAACGAAAATAAGCACATCTATAATTGATGGCAGTAGAGATGCGTTGGCGCAACAAATAATTAGTGGTATAATTCGTGATGAAAAGGGAGAGATACTTCCAGGTGCCACGATAAAAATAAAGGAATCGAACGTAATGACTACTGCGAATAGGGTAGGAAGATTTTCCATATCTGTACCAGACCGAAATGCAGTGTTAATAATTTCTTTTATTGGTTATATAACAAAGGAGGTCAAAATTCCACAAGATGGATCGGGTCTACTTGAAATCTCTTTAGAAGTTGATGTATCTCAACTTCAGCTTGTAAATGTAGTGAGTACAGGTTACCAAACCCTTCCCAAGGAAAGAGCCACAGGATCTTTTGAAAAAATCTCTAATGGATTATTTAACAGAACGACAAGTACTGATATATTTTCAAGGTTAAATGGAACCGTTGCTGGTCTTTATTTTAATACGAGATCAGCTGTAACCCCACGTGGATTTAGCCTGTTGGATGGTGCCTCAATTCGAGGTATCAGTTCATTATCTGTCGTAAAACCTCTACTTATTCTTGATAATGTACCTTACGAGGGGGATCCGAATAACATCAATCCGAATGATATAGAGGATGTTACTATTTTGAAAGACGCTGCTGCCGCTTCAATATGGGGCGCACGTGCAGGAAACGGCGTAATTGTAATGACCACTAAGAAGGGTGTATATGATAAGCCATTACAAGTTTCCATAAACAGTAATGTTTCCGTTGTGGAAAGACCCGATTTATTTTATTTGGGTAAAATCGGGAGTTCGGATTTTATTGATGTAGAGAAGTTTCTGTTTGAGAAAGGCTATTATACATTTAACCTCGGTGTAACAAATCCTTACCCATTGTTTTTTACACCTGTTGTCGAGCTGCTCGCAAAACAAAGTAGCCTTCCGGCAAATGACCTGGCAGGAAGACAACAGATCGATAACCAGATCAATGAGTTGCGTAAATTTGATATCCGCAATGATTACAATAGATACATTTATCGCAAAGGGGTGAATCAGCAATACTCCTTAAATATTAACGGAGGTGGCAAGGAGGTTAACTATATGCTTTCAGCGGGGTATGATAAAAATCTTAATAACCTTGTGCGTTCAGATGCTGATCGGTTAACGCTGAGATCCGACGTTAGATTGAAACCTGTGAAAAATATGGAGATTCAAACTGGGTTATTATACACTTTAAATTCTTCAAGGCAAGGTGGTTTTGAAAATTATGGAACTGGATTTTTAGCTAACGTATATCCTTATGCGCGAATGGCAGATGATCAGGGGAATGCATTGGCCATCGGTAAAAACTACCGCACCAGTTATTTGGATAATTTAAGCACAAATCCCAAGTTATTGGACTGGAGATATAAGCCACTTGAAGAGCTGGACCAAACGGAAAACAAAATAAAAGTAAGAGATGTAATCTTTAATCTGGGCAGTACTTACACCTTTAGTAAGGTGTTTTCTCTGGATTTGAAATATCAATATGTGAATACAAATTCTGAAAACAATACTTTAAATCGTCAGAATTCCTTTTATACAAGAGATCTGATAAACCTATACACAGCCCCAGGAACCTTTATACGTTCTATTCCGCTAGGTGCAATTTATAGGCCAACAATTATTAGTTCAAGCGCCCAAACTGTAAGAGGGCAAATAAATGTAAATAAGAATTGGAGCAACAAACATAATTTTAATGCCATTGCCGGCGCAGAAGCGAGAAGAATTGATAATTTACAACGTGCTGATTGGTACTACGGATATAAAGAGGATTCTGGTATATTTTCAATTCTTGACGTTGTAAACAATAATAAACCTTACTATTATGGTGGAAATAGGGCAATTCCATACTCTGCATCTATAGATAAAACGGCTAGTCGCTTTACTTCAATGTTTGCCAATGCAGCATATACCTACAATAATTTATATACTTTATCTGCTAGTGCCAGAAAAGACGCAGCAAATGTATTAGGTAACGTTACCAACAAACGGGGGGCACCGTTATGGTCAGCCGGCGTAGCCTGGAATATCTCAAATGAGCGCTTTTATAAACTTGATATTTTACCTTATTTAAAATTCCGTACAACTTATGGATATAGTGGTAATGTAAATAACAGCGTATTTGCCTTTCCTGTTATAACCTATCAAAATCCACTTAGCACCACCAACCTACCTTATGCTACTATATCTGGATTAGCGAATCCTGATCTGAGATGGGAAAAAGTAAGGATGCTTAATTTTGGCTTTGATTATGCATTTAAAAGTAATCGCATTTCAGGTAGTATTGAATATTATGATAAGCGTTCCAGTGACGTTATAGCAAATGCTCCCATTGACCCTACAAAAGGCTCAACATTTCAGACTTTTAACACGGCCAATATACATGGTAAGGGAATTGACTTGACCGTAAATTCTGTTAATATCCGGAATGCCGAATTTCAATGGCTTACAACTTCTGTGTTTAGCTACAATAGAAATATAGTTACCAAGTATCTGTATAAAACAGAAGTACCACGCACTCTTATTAATGCTGCAGGCAGGATAAATCCGATTGAGGGCAAAGATGCGTATGCTGTTGTAGCAAATAGATGGGCCGGTTTAAATCATGATACTGGTGATCCTCAGGGTTATCTAAATGGAGAAGTAAGTAAAAATTATAACTTACTGAATCAATTACCCGCAGAGCAATTTCAGTATTTCGGGTCTGCTGTTCCTATCTATTTTGGCAGCCTTCGGAACTCTTTTACTTATAAGAAAGTCACTATTTCTGCAAATATACTTTATAAGTTCGATTATTACTTTCTTAGAAATAATGGATTAAATTATAGTAATCTATTTGTTGCTGGAGCTGGTACCGAAGAATTTTCTAGGCGATGGAAACAGCCAGGGGATGAAATTAATACCAATGTCCCTTCTATGGTTTATCCAGTAGTGAGTGGCAGAGATCTTTTTTATAACACTTCGGCAGTTATGGTAGAAAAAGGGGACCATATACGCTTACAGGACATCACTGTGGATTATACTATTAAGAAAATCAAAGGATTACAGAATATCAGACTATACAGTAATATAAGCAATGTTGGTATTCTATGGAGGGCGAACAATAAAGGAATTGACCCTGATATTGCTACAGGATATAGGAGTCCGCTAACAATGGCCATCGGTTTTAATGCTAACTTTTAATATTTTGGATATGAGATCATATATTAATATTCTTTTTTTTATAATTATATTGGGACTTTCTTCATGCGAAAAATTTCTTGATAAATCTCCAAATAGTAAACAGGCTCAGGTAAGTACTCTTGCTGACTGCCAGGCATTATTAGATGATTTCAATACGATGAACGCTAGCTATCCCAATGATAATGAAGCTTCATGTGATAATTATTATTTACTAGATGCAACCTGGACAGCTTTAGCCAATCAGGAAGACCGGGATTTTTACGTTTGGGCAGCTGGTGCCCAACATTTGTCTGCTAGTCTTCAATGGGCTGCACCCTACAAGGCGATGTATTATTCTAATCTCGTATTGGAAAATTTGCAAAAAATCAACTCATCAGATGTTACGCTTAATAATACGCTTCGAGGATCAGCTTTGTTCTTCAGAGCTTTTACAGCGTATAGTATAGCCCAATTATATGCCAAACCCTATAATATAGCAACTGCTGGTCAGGATATGGGAATTCCATTCAGGACTACTACAGCACTTGAGGTGGAATCAGAAAGAAGTACCGTTAAAGAAACTTACGACAAAATAGTACAGGATTTAAATGAAGCCATACCATTGTTACCAGTCAATAGTTCAATCCAAACTCGCCCAAACAAAGTGGCTGCTTATGCCTTGCTTGCAAGAGTTTACCTTTCAATGGAGGATTATATAAATGCTGGCAAAATGGCTGATGAAAGTTTAAAGTTATATAATGTCCTAATGGATTATAATAGTCTTGATGCGAGAGCAACTGTTCCTATAGCTAGATTTAATCCAGAGGTTATTTTTCACGCAGTAACTATTTTTAGTGATCTCCTTCATATCAATAATGCTAAGATTGACCAGATACTGTATGATTCCTACTTAGTAAACGATCTAAGAAAAACCGTTTTTTTTAGGACTAATACAGTTGCACAGGGAGGTGGTTTTGGTTTTAAAGGAAATTATAATGGCCTGGCTACTTCCATTTTATTTTGCGGTCTGGCTACAGATGAGACGTATTTAATACGAGCTGAATGCTATGCACGTGCAGGAAATAAGGAAAGCGCCCTTGCTGATTTAAATGCCCTCCTTAAAATGCGTTGGAATCCTAATGCTACAGTGCCGTCAAATCCTTATGTAGACATCACTGCTTCAAATGCAGAGGATGCGTTAAAAATAATATTAACAGAAAGAAGGAAAGAACTTCTTTACCGCTGTTTGAGATGGACAGATCTTCGCCGGTTAAATAGGGATAACCGGTTTAAAATAGATTTAGTTAGAAAACAAAATGGTAATGGAGCAACAATAGCTACTTTACCCGCCAATGATCTTCGATATGTGTTATTAATCCCACAAGATGTGATGACTTTAACGAAAGTCCAACAGAATCCCCGTAACTAGTATTTAATTTCATATAGAATTTAATCATTTAAAGCAGCATAATCTTATGAAAATTATATATAGTATTCTACTCTTTCTGTTACCGATCTCAGTTGTAAATGGTCAAAATAGAAATCAGCCGGAAGCTAAGAAATCGCATAAAATTAAAAATAATGTTCTTTTTAAGAACCTAAGGGTTGGAGATTCAGTTCCTAATATTCAAATTGCAAAAATCATAAATGATAACATTAAAAGTGCTAAAATTTCTGATTTCAAAGATAGATTATTAATTATTGATTTTTGGGCTACAAACTGTACAAGCTGTGTCTCTGCTTTACCCGAACTTGATTCATTACAAAAAGTTTTTGGACACAAAATTAAGATATTACCTGTTACCTATGAAGATGAACAGATTACGGCCAATTTTCTTAAAAAGAACAAAAAGGTAAGCGGTCTAAATATAACTTCCGTTGTAGAAGATAAAGTACTTTCAAAATGGTTTAAACATCGTGTAATATCTCACGAAGTGTGGATTTATAAAGGAAGGGTAATTGCTATAACCGCACCTGAATACGTTGATGCCCATAATATTCAAAAGGTTTTGGATGGACAACATATTAACTGGCCGGTAAAAGATGACTTTTTGGTATTCCATTATGATAAGCCCTTATTCAATGTTAGTGATGTTAATTTTAAAAATGAAAAACGTATACTTCAATACTCGGGAATTCTAGGGTATCAGGAAGGTGCTTATACTAAAAGCGGAAGTGTTATTGATACTATTCGAGGAACTAAAAGATATTATCTGATTAATCATTCTATTCTGGCGGCATATAAGAGATTGTGGGAAGATGTAAAAACTACGGCAGTAATTCCAATCCCTCCTTCAGGAACTAATATTTTCACACCGACCCAACTTATATTAGAAGTTAAAGATCGTTCAAGATATATATACGATAAGTCAAAAGACTACCGTGAAAATTGGAAACGAATGAATGAGATTTCTTATGAATTTGTTACCTCTGATACAGGCCTCACTGCAAAGGAAATTAGTAAGAAAATGATTGATGACTTAGATCGAAGGTTCGGTCTGTACGGAAGATGGGAAAAGCGTCAAATTAAATGCTTAGCACTTGTAAGAACATCTAGCCTCGACAAACTTAAGTCAGTTGCTACCGGTAATGAGTTTGAATTTAGGCTTGATGAATCTATAAAAAAAATTAGGAATTCTGCTATTGGGAATCTAGTCCTTTGGCTGAATAATTATCATGGAAATCCTCCGGTTTTTAATGAAACCAATTATAAGGGAAACATAGACATTGATCTAAATATAAGTTCCTGGACAGACATATATGCCTTACGAAAAGCGTTACAAGCATATGATTTAGATTTAAAGGAAACTACACGAAATTTAGATGTGTTTATATTGAAAGATGATTAAAACAAGTATGAGGGTGTCTTTTTGGACACCCTCATACTTGTTTTTCCATAAATTCCTTGAAAAGGGAAAGAAATTCAAGTTTGCTGTACAAAAAAAGAGGGTATCTTTTCAGATACCCTCATGTTTTTAAGAAGCAGTCGTTCTTAATTTGACGATGCCTGTTTCCTGGCCTGAACTTAGAGCGCTATTAATTGCATTTTGCAAACCTGGGGTATCCATATCAGGTTCTGCTGGCATTCCAGGATTAGAATTCACATTAATCGCACATAAGAATGTTCCATCTGTACATTCCGGGGTTCCAGTTTCTAAGCTATAGCTCGAAGCTAAGGTTCTATCTCCAGGATAGTTATATTTATACCAAGGCATAATTACAATGCTTTTATAAATCAAAAAGCAATAAAAACTTTATGCCTACTCTTGATCGGATTTTCAGCGAACTCCGTTTATCTACTCTGTTTAAGGTTTTCGATCTCCCCCTTTACTAAGTTGTTTTGCAAAACTTTTAGTATCTGATATTTTAAGAACCATATAGATGTTAGATCAAATCTTTCATGCTATTGAGATTCCTCCATAAAATGTGAATGAAGATTTTGATTGCGCTCAACGATCCTTTTGATGTTTGGTTAGCATTGTGTACCTGTGAGTCTTAATTCAAAATTTATCAAACGTTAAATATCATCCGATATCTAGTACTAAGTTCGGCAATATAATCTCTTCTAATAGGGTCAAATGTCCCAAAAATAGACTTTAAAATATTATAGAAAGGTACTGACTGCCTATTTGATGCAAAACTGGCCACAAGACAGGGCGCGCAACTTGCTAAGTTAACACGCTGGTATACACCCTATGAGGTTTTAAAGATGGCTACATCAGCCAATGCAGAATTATTGGCGATAAGCGGGCCAAGAAATCCATATCCACACGCTTTAGGTGTAATTGCTGAAGGTGCCTACGCTGATTTGTTGATCGTTGATGGTAACCCAATCCAAAATATCAAACTGATTGAAGATCCAGAGAAAAACTTCCTGGTTATTATGAAAAATGGTATTGTATATAAAAATACATTATGAAAAATTCAGTAATCAATAGTTCAGAAGTGTATTTGGTAGGATGCTTGTTTTATAGATCAGGTTATGATTCTGCTCATCTTTCAGTGCTTTTTCTAAGGCCTTGATACGTTGCTCTGGACTGGACTCTCGGTGGTTATCCATCGGGTACTGTTTTGGTAAACTCCAATCTAAGTTGCCAAGTTTTCTTAACCATTTCAAAACGGTACTCCGTCCTTGGATCCCATAATACTTTAGGGTATTCTTTTCCTCATTTTTCATAATAAGTTGAGTTTGATGTCAACCTGTTTTAGGACGGGGCAGTAAAAGAAACTAATATATCTTCCTGAAAATTATCTCGAAGCATTTGTGCTGAATTTTCAGCAAGACTTCCTTCTACTGACGACGGAATTAGGAGGCTTACTGATTCCGTTAGAACCTTGGCAATTCCTTTCCCAACACCACTTAATCCACCTATGAGAACAGCGTTTTTCATAATCTCTCTTTCATTAAAATGGATTAACAAATCTTATTAGGGCTAAACTACAATATAATCATTTTGCTCCTGGAAAATATTACATTTGTGCTGCTAACACATACTCAAATCCATTTTAAATTCCTATGAAATGCATAATCATACTAATAATCTGCTTAAATTCCTTGATTACATTTGGACAAAAAGCAACCGGAGCTTATATTAAAGACTTAAAAACAGGATGTAAGGTATGGGATGAAAATTATTCATTGCAAGACAGTGTTAAGTGGGAAGGCACTTGTAAAGGTAACTTTGCGAACGGCTCAGGAACCCTAATCTGGTATAAAAAGAGTAAAGAATCTGCACGCTATACAGGAATAATGCTAAAAGGGAAACCACATGGCAAAGGCGTATATACTTATTTAGGTAATGGAGAAATAGAAGGAAATTTTATTGAAGGCGTACTACAAGGCGGAGGGAGTAGAACTTTTGCAACGGGGCTTAAATTAGAAGGGAATTATATTGATGACGAGTTTTTAAATGTCGATGATGCAGTTTTAAAACTACTTAAAAAGCATACTACTACATTTTTAGACAGCACGGATATCTATGTAAATGACGGAAATTCCAAATCGCTTTTTTACTATACTATTGTACCAACCGTGAATGTAAAAGGTGCTTTGGTTTTGCTTCCGTCTTCTGGTGAAAATGCAGAAAGTGTAATTAGCTGTAACAAAAAGTTAATACAGTATGCTTCGGAAAAGGGTGTTTTAACAATAGTATTATCAATTAATAATGACAGAGGATTAGATTATGATCAGTTAGCCCTTGATTTTCTTAATGCTACTTTTAATCAGGTTGCTGAACAATATCTTATTCCAAAGAATAAATTCGTCATTGGTGGGTTCTCAGGGGGTGGGATGCTTGCTTTAAGATATACAGAAATGTCAAAAGATAATGGTAACAAAACTTCAATAGTTCCTGTAGCAGTTTTTGGCGTTGATCCGCCTGTTGATTTAGCAGACCTTTATAACACATCGAAACGAGATATTACGATGAATGGTGATAAAGTTGGCTTAAGTCAAGGTAAGATGAACGGGCTAAGAGAAGCAAAATGGATTGTTGAAGAGTACAATAAGACTTACGGAGGGGCACCCGATCAACATCCTGAAAGATATATTCAATGTTCGATGTATTCGAGATCACAGAAAGACGGAGGCAATGCAAAGTATTTAAAGCATCTGCCTGTAAGGCTGTATTGTGATCCTGACGTTTTATGGGCGCTTAAAGAAAGAAACCGTGATTATTATGATATGAATGCTGCAAATCTATCAGCAATGATTAATTTTTTAAATCTGAATGGAAATAAAGAAGCAGAATTTATATCGGCCATTGGGAAAGGATATCGACTAGATGGAACTAGACACCCTCATTCATGGTCTATAGTTGAACCAATGGACTGTTTAAATTGGATACTTAATATTTTAAATAAATAGCTAAAAAGTATCTTTTGAACTTTTTGGGATTGCAAATTATCTATAAATCTTATTTGGTGAGTCCTATAAACCTTTAAATTACTCACCTAATCACTCAATTTTATATGTGATTTTTAGAATATTTTAGGTTTTAGGTAAAAAAACAAAAGCCTGCAATCATTTGACTTGCAGGCTTTTGTGTGTTTTGTTACTATTTTTGGTGATCCCGCTGGGATTCGAACCCAGGACCACTACATTAAAAGTGTAATGCTCTACCAGCTGAGCTACGGAATCAATTATGTTCCCTTGTTTCGAGAGTGCAAAAGTAGAAAAATTTTGTTAAAAACCATACTCCGTCCTAAAAAAAGTAAACAATAATTAAAGAAATTTCGTAACACGCTGGAATACAGTTGAAATATTTTTACAATAAAAGACTAATTGTTTCTGTAAATAGGAGGGCTGACCTTTCATTGCGCCTTTATAAAGAATGGATGGCATAAAAAGCAAGCCTTAGAAAATAATTTTCCATAAAAAGCCATCTACACCAAACAAATTGCCACTCTTCTTCATTATCCTCTTAACCAATATTGAATTTGTCCCCGCCGAGCTTAAATTATAATGTAAAGCCCAGGTAATTTTTTATGCATTTTGTTCAAATAAACAAATCCTGTGTAAAATAACAATGCAATAATTTGGAAATGAAACTATAAAAAGACAAATTTGTGAAAGAAAACGAAACTAATTGAAAGTTTCATTTTGTTAAAAGCTTCTACTATGAACAGACTTAAATTGATACAAAATTTAGAAACCGGCGAAAAATGGGACGTAGTCATCATTGGCGGGGGAGCTACAGGTTTGGGTATTGCAATGGACACAGCTACACGAGGTTATAAAACCTTATTGGTGGAACAGGCAGATTTTGCCAAAGGAACATCAAGTAAGGCTACCAAGTTGGTGCATGGCGGTGTCCGTTATATGGCACAAGGTGATCTTGGTCTGGTGCGTGAAGCTTGTCATGAAAGAGGATTGTTATTGAAAAATGCACCTCACTTGACAAAAAACGAAACATTTGTGATTCCAAACTATTCCTGGTTTGACAATGTGAAATATACCATAGGATTGAAATTCTATGATCTTTTAGCTGGAAAGTTAAGCCTTGGTGCTTCAAAATATATCAATAAAGAAAAAACAATAGCTGCATTGCCATCCATCAAAAGAGAAGGATTAAAAGGTGGTGTGGTGTACCATGATGGACAGTTTGATGATACTCGTCTGGCATTGAATATTGCCCAGACGGCCATTGAGAATGGCGCTACGGTCTTGAACTACATGAAAGTAGAAGGTTTACTGAAAGATAGCAACAAGAAAGTAAACGGTGTAAAAGTGAAAGATACCGAAACCGGTAAAACCTATGACGTTTTAGGAAAGGTGGTTATTAATGCTACCGGTGTATATGTAGATAACATTTTGCAAATGGATAGGCCTGAAGCACCGCATATGGTACGCCCAAGTCAGGGGGTACACATTACCCTGGATCGTTCATTTATGGAAGGGGATAATGCTTTAATGATTCCTGAAACTGACGATGGAAGGGTGTTGTTTGCCGTACCATGGCATGATAAGCTGATCGTAGGAACTACTGATACTTTAAGAGATCATCCGGAACTAGAGCCTCAGGCATTGGATCAGGAAATCGAATTCATACTTTCTACTGCAGCAAAATACTTTAGAAAGAAACCAACCCGTGCAGATGTATTGGCTGTTTTTGCGGGCTTACGCCCATTGGCAGCTCCAAAACAGGAGGGATCAAAAACTAAAGAGATTTCCAGAAGTCATAAGATCATCGTTTCAGATTCAGCAATGATTACGATTACTGGTGGTAAATGGACGACCTTTAGAAGGATGGCTCAGGATACTGTCGATAAAGCAATTGAGAAAGGGTATCTGCCAGCAAAACCATGTAAAACGGAGCAACTTCACATCCATGGTTATGTGGCTTCGCCTGATAAAGCAGATCCGCTTCATTTCTATGGAACTGATCTTGCCGGTATTCAAAAACTGATTCAGGAAAATCCACCTCTTCAGGAAAGACTGGTCCCAGCATATCCATATACGAAAGCAATGGTGGTATGGGCGGTGAGAAATGAATATGCCCGTAGGGTAGAAGATGTGGTAGGGCGTCGTTTTAGATTGCTATTCCTGGATGTAAAAGCTGCAATTGAAGCTGCACCGGAAGTGGCAAGAATTATCGCAGAAGAGCTAAACCGCGATCAGGCGTGGGTAGAAAAAGAAGTGGAAGAGTTCAAAACTCTTGCAAAAACTTATACTATATTTTAAATTACTGCTCAAAATAATTAAACTATTTTTAATTCTAATCAATCATATAAAATGGAGCCAGACCAAAAATTCATTCTAGCCCTCGATCAGGGAACAACCAGCTCCCGTGCCATTATCTTCAACCATGATGGAGAGATCGTTGCCGTAGCGCAGAAACCATTTGAACAATTCTTTCCGCAACCAGGCTGGGTAGAACATGATGCTAATGAAATCTGGTATTCGCAGTCTTCTGTTGCGGCAGAAGTAATTGCTAAATCTGATTTAAACGGATTGAATATCGCCGCAATCGGAATCACCAATCAAAGGGAAACTACGATTGTATGGGACAGAGAGACAGGAATTCCGGTATATCATGCCATTGTTTGGCAGGACAGACGTACCGCCAAATATTGTGATGAGCTTAAAGAACAAGGCTGGAAAGACAAAATAAAAGAAAAAACAGGCTTAGTGATTGATGCTTATTTCTCTGGAACTAAAGTGAAATGGATTCTAGACAATGTAAAAGGAGTAAGAGAAAGAGCAGAACGTGGTGAGCTTTGTTTTGGAACAGTAGATAGCTGGTTGGTATGGAAGTTTACCCGTGGCGCCATGCACATTACCGATGTTTCCAATGCCAGCAGAACATTGATGTTTAACATCAATACGATGGAATGGGATAAGGAATTGTTGGAACTATTGACTATTCCGGAAAGCATGTTGCCAGAAGTAAGGCAAAGTTCTGAAGTATACGGAAATACAGTGACTACACTTTTCGCTTCTAAAATTCCTATTGCAGGGATTGCAGGAGATCAGCAGGCTGCCCTTTTTGGTCAGATGTGCGTAGACGAGGGGATGACTAAGAATACTTATGGCACGGGTTGTTTTATGCTGATGAATACTGGTGATAAGCCTGTGTTTTCTAAAAACAACTTGCTAACTACTGTAGGCTGGAAAATCAATAACAAAGTCACCTATGCTTTAGAGGGTAGTGTGTTTGTAGGTGGAGCAGCGATTCAATGGTTGCGTGATGGCCTGGGGATTATTAAAACTTCCGCCGAAAGTGAAACCTTGTCTGCTTCGGTAGAAGACAATGGTGGTGTTTATTTTGTGCCAGCGCTTACGGGCTTAGGTGCCCCTTATTGGGATCAATATGCTCGTGGTGCCATATTCGGTATCACCAGAGGAACAACTTCAGCACACATTGCCAGAGCCGCATTAGAAGGAATTGCTTTCCAGGTGAATGATCTTTTGAAAAGTATGGAATCCGATGCCGGAAAGAAATCTACAGAATTAAGAGTAGATGGAGGAGCAGTAGAAAACAATGCATTAATGCAGTTTCAGGCAGATATTTTTGGTAGCGATGTGGTGAGGCCTAAGATTTTAGAAACCACAGCATTAGGTGCGGCTTATCTTGCCGGACTTGCGGTTGGCTATTGGGATAGTGTAGAGGAGATTAAAAAACAATGGAACATTGAAAAGAAATTTGAGCCATTAATGGAAAAAGACAAGGCTAAAAACTACCTTCACTACTGGAAAAAAGCTGTAGAAAGATCCAGGAATTGGTCGGAAGAATAGGGTAATGGCGAATGCTAAATCATAAAATGGAAGGCGTATGAATGGAAGATTTACAATTTTGTTTTACCAAAATTTAATATCATGAAACACCAAATGTTAGTGAAAACCGCTGTTTGTGCGCTAGTTTTCACAGTTACTGCAGTCACTGCAAATGCACAAAAAATCAATGAAAAAGAATTGAAAGTTAACATCGACAAAATCTCTAACTCTACACAACAGTTAAAGAATCTGGAGCCGGTTACCTTTCAGTATGATACTAAAAAGTTCAATTATCTGGCACTTCCATCAGGGGCACAATACGGCTTTCTGGTGAGTAATGTACTTCCTGAATTTCCGGAAATGGTATCAGAAGTATCTAAGCAATATAATGCCGGTAAGAATGATTCAAAAGTGGTGAAATACAATGAAGTTCAGACCGAAAGTCTGATCCCGGTATTGGTAGCTGCCATCAAAGAACAACAGGCGCAGATTGATCTTTTGACAAAAGAATTGAATCTTTTAAAAGAGAAATCGAAGTAGTATAATTTTGCATAAGCAAAAGGGGCCATCTATATAGATGGCTTTTTTTGTTTAAAAGAACTTCGCTCTACTGTGTTTACTTACTGTTAGTAGACCTTGGAGGTTAATGGCTTATGTTTCATGTGGTTCGGGAACGATTGCACAGTTTTTTTTGCCTCATTTTAATTTTTGGTGTTTGATTCTTTGTAGACTTGTTTAAAGGCAAAAGAAATTAACCTAACCAAATATAATGAGCAAATTCTATTTAACACTGGCCATGCTGTGTCTTTTATGCACTGCGCTATACGCCCAGGACCGTAAAATATCGGGCCAGGTGTCTGATGCCAAAACTGGGGAAACATTGATCGGCGTAAGCGTCATGGTCAAAGGAAGTACCCGTGGTACAAGTACCGATGCCAACGGAAAATTTAGCTTAAGCATTCCTGCAAATACAAGTAATCCTATACTCGTGCTAAACTATGTGGGTTTTGAAAAGCAGGAAGTCAGCGTAGGTACACAGGTCAACTTAAATATTAAATTAACGCCTGAACAAAATGACTTGAATGAGGTCGTGGTTGTGGGCTACGGTACAGTGAAAAAGCGTGATCTGACCGGTTCTGTAGTTTCCATAAAAGGAGATGAGATTGCTAAAGTGCCCTCTGCCAATCCATTGGAGTCTATTCAGGGGAAAGTTCCTGGCGTAGACATTACCAGAAGTAGTGGTTCTGCCTCTTCCGGGGTTAATATCAACATCCGTGGTACGCGCTCTATTACCGCTGGAAATGGGCCCCTGATCATTGTAGATGGGGTTCAATATTCGAGTATTCAGGATTTAAATCCCAATGATATTGCTTCTATGGAGATTCTGAAGGATGCTTCTTCTACAGCGATTTATGGCTCAAGGGGAGCAAACGGGGTCATCCTGATCACCACTAAAAAGGGAATTACCGGAGAAGCAACCATTTCTTTGAACTCTTATTATGGGATTTCAAAAGTGTCAAGATACCCTTCCGTAATGGATGCAGCGGGGTATATTAACTTGAAAAGAGAAGCCAATCGCAATACAGGCAGCTGGAAAAGTCCGGCAGATGACGCTTCTATTTTTAGTACTGCAGAATTTAATGCCATCCAGAACAATCAGTTTTTGGATTACCAGAATCTCTTGTTTCATGATGGCCATCAGCAAGACCATCAAATCGGGGTAAGGGCAGGTACAGAAAAGACTAAGGTGTACTTCTCTTTAGATTACATGAATGAAAAAGGGGTGTTGAAAAAGGACAAGTCTGATCGTTATTCTGCCCGTCTAAATGTAGACCAATCTATTGGGAAAATGTTTACTACAGGTTTACAGGCGCAATTCACGCATTATGAACAGGAAAATCGTAGAGATCCCTTAAATCAAGCAAATAAAGTAGCTCCGCTTGGAACCATTTATGATGAGGCTGGAAACTTTATGTTCTACCCGCTTTTTGGAACATTTGTAAATCCATTGGCGGATGAACAACCTGATATTTACACTAGCGAGTCGGTGATCAACCGTACGATTTTATCTGCATATATGGAGTTGAAACCAATGGAAGGTCTTGTTTTTCGTTCCAATCTGGGCGCAAATTTAAATACGGATCGCTTGGGTACTTATGCAGACCGATATTCCCTGGATCGTAATGGTTCCAATCCTAAGGCAACCTATGCTGCTTCTAATGGACATTTGATCAATATTGAAAACTTTGTGACTTATAACAAGGAGATTAAAGAACATGCTTTTACTTTGACTGGGATCAATAGTTTACTGTTCAACAGAGGGGATAATGTGAACGCCTCTGGTGAGAATCAATTGCTCAAATCTCAGTTGTTCTATGGCTTGGGCAATACGATTAATCAGGCAGTTACCACTGCTTATACTATGAATAACCTGGTTTCCTTCGCAGGGCGATTAAATTACGCTTATAAAGGAAAATACCTGCTCACTCTGACTGGACGTACAGATGGTTCTTCGAAGCTGGCAGCGGGAAACAAATGGGCATTCTTCCCTTCTGGAGCAGTTGCCTGGAGAATAAGCGACGAAAAGTTTCTGAAAGACAATGAAGTGATCAGCGACCTGAAATTAAAATACAGTTATGGTATTGCAGGAAGTGACAACATCAATCCTTATTCTACGGAAAGCAGCTTGTCGAAAATAGCCTTTGCTTATGATGATGCTGCGGCACCAGCTTATACTTATTCGCCAAGAACAGGGAATACGCAATTGAGCTGGGAAAAGACCAAGACCAGCGATTTTGGATTAGAGATCTCCTTCTTGAAAAACAGGATCTCTGCCACCGTCGATTATTATGATTCTAAAACTTACGATTTACTCCTGAATAGAAGTCTGCCAACCTCTACAGGATTGAGTAGTGTGATCCAGAATGTGGCCAAAACTGGCAACAGAGGATTAGAAATCTACATTGCCTCTAAAAACATCATCAATGAGAATTTTCAATGGACTACTGCGCTGAGTTTTAGCAGAAACAAAGAACGCATTATTGAATTGGCTGGTGGCGCCCAGGCAGATGTGCTGAACAATTGGTTTGTCGGCTCTCCTATACAGTCGTTTTATGATTATGAAAAGATTGGGATATGGCAAACAGAAGAAGCTGCAGAGGCTACAAAGTACGGACAAAAACCTGGAGATATTAAGGTGAGAGACCTGAACGGGGATGGTAAAATTGACACCAGCAATGACCGTAAAATCTTAGGAAGCAACCGTCCAAACTGGAGTGGTGGATTAGAAAACACTTTCACTTATAAAGCATGGGATTTAAATGTGTATATATATGCAAGAATGGGACAAATGTTGTATGCAGATTTCCTACGTCGTTATGATCCTCAAGGGGTAAATAACAGTTCCAGCATTATCGATTACTGGACTCCTGAGAATGCAACCAACGCTTACCCTAGGCCAAATAAAAATACTTCTCTTGCTTCCACTTTGTATTCTACAAGTTTGGGCTATGAAGATGGTTCTTTCTTAAGAATCAGGAACATTACCCTCGGCTATACCATCCCTAAAACTACTTTAGAAAGAAGTTTTGTGAAAAGTCTCAGGTTGTATTTCACCGCAAGAAATCCATTGACCTATACCAAATCAAAGCTATTAAACGAGTATGATCCGGAGAGGGGTGGCTCAGAAGGAGCGCCTATGACTAAGCTCTATACCTTCGGTCTGAATGCTAGCTTTTAAACGGAATTATCATCAATAAATAAGATAGATCATGAAAAATCATATAATTAAAACACTCCTACTTTTTAGTGGATTGGCGGCTTTGTCTTCCTGTAAAAAGATGTTAGAAGAAAAGAATCTTTCCGGAATTACTGCGGAAAGTGTATACACTACACCAGCTGGTTTTGAAACCCTAGTGAATGCGGCTTATTCTTACCAACGTTGGTGGTACGGAAAAGAGGAAGGTTATGCAATGGCAGAAATGGGGACCGACATCTGGATGAGTGGAGCGGGTGATGTGACCACTGATTTAACGCAGTACATCAATCTGCAGGGAACAAATACGGCAGTTACTACTGAGTGGCAACAGCTATATACTGCAATAAACCTATGTAATGCAGGGGTCAACAAGATTGCTGGTGCTGGCCTTGATCCAGCTACAAAAGCGATCAGAGAAGCCGAGCTTAAATTTCTACGTGCTTTTTATTACTGGCATATTGCAGAGTCCTGGGGTGGGGTGCATTTTACTCTTGAGGAAACAAAAGGGGTGATTACTACCGCCAATAAAACGCCTGTGGAGGTCTTTAATAAACAGATTATTGATGATTTATTATTTGCCGTCAGCAATTTACCTGCAACCACTAAGGATTATGGCAGAGCTACAAAACCTGCGGCACAGGCGTTTTTAGCACGTATGTACCTGACACAAAAGAAATATAAAGAAGCGAAGGACATGGCTTTAAGTGTGATTGATGGTGGCTATGGTTTCTCTTTGTTACCTGCTTATGCTGATTTATGGAAAATGCAAAACCTGAAAAATAAAGAAGTAATTTATGCGGTAAACTATTCTACAAACCTTTCCTTAAATGACCTTGTTGATCCTATTCTAAATCCTTTAGGACATAGTAGGGGGAGTAATAGCAGTCATATGTTGTTTGCCATGAAGTATGATGATCAACCCGGAATGCTACGTGATATTATCAATGGAAGACCTTTCGACCGTTATATGCCTACCCGTTTTTTATTGGATTTATATGGTGACGATGATGCCCGTTATGATGGTTCATTTAAAACGGTTTGGTATGCCAATGGAACCACCAGGCCAGCTGGAATGAAAGTAGGAGATACCGCTGTTTTTGCGACAAAGAAAGTCTTTGCTCCAGCAGGTAAATTGTATAAAATATTTGACCGAAATGCTGTTTATAATGCGGATGGGACTGTAAAAGATCAGCTTCACTATGTGACCTTGAGTAAATTTGATGACCCTACCAGAAGCAGTATCAATGAGGCGCAAAGTGCCAGAGATGTTTTTGTGATCCGCTTTGCAGAGTTGTACCTGATTGCTGCAGAGGCATCCTTGCAATTACAAAATCCGGATGACGCTGCTAAATATATTAACGTACTTCGAACCAGAGCCGCAAAAACAGGCAAGGTGGCTGCAATGCAGGTTTCTGCAGCACAGATGACATTGGATTTTGTTTTGGATGAACGTGCAAGGGAATTTGCAGGGGAACAAATCCGGTGGTTTGACCTGAAAAGAACCGGCAAACTATTGGAACGTGTAAAAGCGTATAACCCCAATGCAGCCAATATTAAAGACTTTAATCTTGTGAAGCCAATTCCAAGAACGCAAATCGATGCGGTAAGTAATAAAGGAGAGTTTGGTCAGAATACCGGCTACCAATAAGGAAATTGAATAGCTATAATTCATTAAAACAAATAAGCCCCAGATTTCTCTGAGGCTTATTTGTTATTTTAGACCAATTAATTGGTCTGGTTTGTGATCTCAATGGTTTTAGCCATTACACGCACAATAGTATCTCTATATAAAATGAAGTTGGCCTGACGAGCTTCATCTGTTTCACTTTCCTTAACTGCTTTTCTAGCGATTTTTATTTCCTGTAGTTCATTAGTATATAACTCCATAAACAATTCAGGTTCTTTGTTTTTTAGAATTCTGATTGTATGCGAGTAGTTTTCATGGCTGTCAACGAGAATAGCGAAGTTTTTCTCATTATAAATATCCAGACCAACAATTTTTCCTGATAGCTTCTCCAGCTTTCCTCTTTCTTTTGCGTAACCCATAATTGCCACGAATATACCAGTTTTGTAGAAGATTATATAATTCCTTGTTTTTAAAATCAAGATAGGTTTTAAAAGTATAAAAGCGCCAGACTGGTTTCGATATTGAAATGTTAAATTAGGTTAAAAAAAAGAGCTGTAATTGAGGCTTTTGATAACTTTAAGTAAAATAGTCTTTTGGATAACGACTGAGGCTCACAAAAAAAATGAATTTCATAAAATAAGGCCAGGACTTATAAAAAACTAAAACAGCTCCCGGAAGAAAAAAAGAAATTGCCCGCTCTAAAAATGGAATAAGGATAGGTAGAACTACCTGTTTTTTGGCAAAAAATCTCATTTTGTGTGTATTGTAGGGAAAATTTTAATTATTTTAAATTATGAAACAACCTATTGCTGGTTGGATCATAATTTATCATCCCTAAAACTCTCAATTATGAATGCATTAAGCTTTGACGAAAGACTAGATGAAGTCTGGAAACATTGTCAGCGTGGATTGGTTTACCCATCTCCTTACGCCATTTTCGCCACCTTCTGGTTGAAAAAAACAGTCGACAAAAAACAACTTGCAGTTTTAATGGCAACGCTCCGAGACGAGATTACCAACAATGATGCACTGGCAGGTAAGAACACCACCGTTGTATTGGGGGTTTCCTTCAAAAACTGGGCAGACATTTGTGCAAAAGACGGTACCTCACTTCCAAAAGGAATGCAACTGAACTTTCCGGAAGAAAAAGATCCTTTTACCTCTAAAGTATTCGATGCCTCTAAAGGGGTATTTAACAATGCACATGGTGACATTTGGTTTCACATAAAAAGTGATTTTGAAAGGCCTTGTGAACTGGTGCTGGAGCTAATAGAAAGCGCATTGAAAGAGGATACCAGTCGTTCTTTTGCCCAACCAGCTGCTTCTAAATCAAATGAAAAAGACGGACATAAGGGAAAGGTCCTGGGTTGCCGTTTTTCTGAGAACTTAAATAATCCTTCAGACCCCATCACGATTGCTAAACATACCCTGATTGGTGGAGAAGATATGGCACATTTTGGTGGTTCATTTGTGTTGGCGCAACGTTTTGTAATCAACTGGAACCAAATTAATATGTTAACTGAAGATCAGATCGAAGACCTGATTGGGCGTAAAACAGATGATACCATTATTCCAGATCGGGATTCCGGAGGTCACATTAAATCGGCCAGGTTACAGGATGAAAATGGAAATACCACACCTGTATTAAGGTTGGGTTTGCCTTTTGGAAGGGCTAAACAATCAAAAAATGGATTTAGAGCGCCTAAATCTGTTACTGTTTCTGACGAAGAAGGGATTTATTTTGCCGGATTCTCTAAAGAGGCCGGTATCCTTGAAAACATCATGAGCAATCAAATCGGTGCCGACAAAGGTTTTATGAATGATCGATTATTCAATCATTTGAAATCAGATTTGGGAGGCTTATTTTACATTCCAAGTGTAGAAGATTTGAAATTGCAATTGATGGAAGATTATGCCAATGATTTTAGTCAGGTAGACATAGGAAACTGGTTGAAGTTTCCAGGAGTGGATTGGAGAAGGTTAGATCGTCATTATCAGGATGCTTCTAAAAACGGCCTGATGTATTATAGTCATCAGAACTATCTTTTCACCATGTCTACCGGGATTGACCGTAAAAATAAATTCTTTAAAGTACCATCAAACAGAATCCTGAGTCTATTGGAAAATATCTTTTCCCTATGGCAGGACAATTGGTATTTCAACCGTAAACAGGAAGAAATTAAAGAAGACCTTTCTTATTATATCGGTAAATATCAGGGGGCAGATAAGCCTGCCGATATCATGAAAGAATCGATCATGATCAGAAAAGGTTGGGCGATCAGGTTGAGTTTACACTTATTCAGTGATCCGTCTTATGGGTTTAGAGGTCGTAAAATAAGACTGAAAGACGGTACTTTGATCCCATATTCTTCCTTCCGTCAGGATGATGGCGAAACGATCTATGGCTCTGATACTTTTAGGATCTCCCCAGAGGAGATTATTGTGGGTGCTATGCCAAACTTATCTTTGGGAGAAGGACGTTATGTGATGAAGTACCTGTCGGAAACGGAGCGTATGGATGGATTTTTGAACAATCTTTCTGAAGCATCTGGTGTAGGACACGTGATTCCGCATTACGAAAAAGCATTGCACAAAGGTTTAGGGCTAATGAAAGCGGAGGTCCTGGCATATGAAAAAGGAGCAGCACCTGAGAAAAAGGAGCTGTACCATTCTGCTTATCTGGCACTGCAAGGTATTTCTGAATACTTCCGGAATTATGCAAGTCTTGCCAGAGAAATCGCTGCAAAGATGACTCCAGGCCAAGCATGGGAAAAGGCAAATCTGGAAGATATTTCCAAACGTATGGATAAGCTGGCAGAAGAAAAGCCTGGTTCTTTTGTGGAGGCCGTACAATTTATTTTTACCCTGCACAGTTGTTTACATTTAAACGGAGAACCTACAGCTATCGGAAGGATGGACCAGCTGTTGTTGCCTTTCTTTGAAAATGACCACATTTCTCTGGAAGAAGCACAGGAAATTATTGATGCTTTTTACATTAAACTAGATGAAAAAGTACAGCAGAACCGCATCTTTATGGAGGATCATCAGCCATTTGGAAACCTGGCAATGGGTGGTAGTTCTGGTCCTTATCCACAAGGTGCATCCTTAGGACAATGGATTCAGCAGATTACTGTTGGGGGGACTATTGCAGATGGAACTATTGATTTTAAGGATACAAAACCTGCATATAATAAGCTTACCATGTTGTTTATTCATGCCTCAGGAAGGTTGCCTTTAAATGCGCCTTGTCTTTCTCTGCGTACCAGGAAAGATATTCCTCAGGAATTACTGGATGCTGCAGCTCATGCAATATTGGCTGGTGGAGCGCATCCAATTCTATTGAATGATGAGAAAATCATCGAAGGCCTTTACCAAAGTGGTGATGGGGTAGGTGGTAATCTGAGCAAGGAGACTAAGAACTGGAATCCTGCGGTGACGATGGAATCTGCACAAAACTATGCTTGTGATGGTTGTTATGAGCCGCAATTTCCTGGTGAAAACTGGTTTTCTTTAGGTGGCTTCTCTACTTTGCAACCTTTAGAATGTGCATTAAATCAAGGTAGAACCTATTCTTCGGCCGGACAATCCTACCTGTTTGGCCAAACAGTTTCTCTAAATTCTAAACCTGCGGATCAGATTAAAACATTTAAAGAACTGCTGGATATTTATTTTCAACATTTTGAGTTGTTGAATCGTAAAGCATTTAATGGACAGCTGATGGGTTATGGCGCTAATACAAGATTCTGCCCTTCACCAATATTAAATGTACTGATGGACGATTGTTTGGCAAAAGGACAGGATTTTTATAGCGGTGGTACAAAATATAGTATTTATGGACCTTGTTATATTGCCTTAAGTTCGACTATCAATTCATTGTATGCCATTAAGACGATGGTTTTTGATGATAAAAATGCAGTCACCACATTACCGGAGTTATTGGAATGTTTATGTTGCGATTGGGGTTATAAAATGACAGAACCTTTTATCAGTAATCTTGCTGGTGAATCAAGGATTGCCGGTCGCTCAGATCGCTTTAAACGCCTGAGAGATATCGCGCTTTCATTGCCACGTTATGGTAGGGGGCATAAAGATATTGATGCTTTTGGAAATGCGATAGTAGAAGGTGTTGCCGGAATTTCCGTTAAAACTTTCACAGATCCTTTACCACAAATGTTGGAGCGTTTGAAAAATATGGCCCAAATGTATGGTTCCGAAGATTATCCATTCGGACTTCAAATCCAACCGGGTGTAGGTACTTTCGAAAACCATGTGGAGATGGGAGCCTGGAATGGAGCCAGTGCTGATGGCCGCAGACTAGGAACAACTGTTGCCGGTGATTTAAGTGCGATGCCAAGTCCTGCAGATTTACCAATTGAAGCCCAGCATGCTGGTTTTGAAAAGTCGCTTGCAGGATTTAAAGGTAAAGGAGCAGAAATGATGACTGATGGTGCGCCAACTGATTTCAATATTGATGAGGATTTTCCAGCGGATATGATTGTCCGCGTAATGCAGCAATTTGCGCAAGGCGAATCTTCTAATATTCTAACAATTACTGTGGCTAATCCGGATACGTTTGAGAAAGCGGTGGACTCTCCTGAACAATACAACTTGTTAAGGGTGAGGACTGGTGGTTGGTCTAATTTCTTCACCTCGGTATTCCCCTTGGTACAAGATCAGCATCGTAGAAGACCAGTTTCAACCCCTGTAGCTATAGAAGATGAAGAGAAAGCCATGGCAGGTTGTCCTTTCCTTAACAAGATGGCAAAGGAGTAAAGTCTCAGAGCTATAATAAATTTAATGCCCCCAAAAAGTTAGACGCTTTATGGGGGCATTTTTTTATAGTATCAATTTTGAAAGTGTGGTAGAACGCTAAATTAAGAGGATGAACATTTTTGTTGGATTATTGATCAGCAGTTGCTGTCCATACCTCTCTTAAATTCCAAAGGCGACGGCTTGTTTTAAGGAGATCTAGGTCTTGCGTTGGTTGCAGTAACACTCGGGGTAGGTGATGTCTTTTTAGTGGCATCGTGAGCCTGATTCTAGCCTTAAAACAACCTTGAAAAATAGCTTAAGAATACTTTTATTAACCCATTGTTTTTGCCTAATTTCAGGCCAGAAACAAGAAAATAATGAATTAAAACTAAGGCTTATTCCGGACAACAGCGTTTCAGTTTGATTCTTTTAACCAGTACAATTATGGCAATTGGTTTAAATTTCCGATAGGAGAAAGGCTATTGCTATGGAAAGAAAAAAGTAGAAATGATAGAAAAACCCTTATTCAAGGACGCATTAAAATTTTGGTTTAAATTGGGATGGATCAGCTTCGGTGGTACTGTGGGGCACATTAATATTATGCACTCGTACTTAGTAGATCAAAAGAAATGGGTCAGTGACAGTCGCTTCTTTCATGCTTTAAACCTTTGTATGTTATTGCCGGGGCCGGAAGCACAACAGTTAGCCATCTATATGGGTTGGCAGCTGCATGGTAAAAAGGGGGGCTTAGCAGCAGGAATGTTGTTTGTATTGCCCTCCATGTTTATTCTGTTGATATTAAGTGTGTGTTATGTTTACTTTGGCAATCAACCCTGGATGTTTGCCATGTTTAATGGCTTCAAACCTGCTGTGATTGCGATCATTATAGTGGCGCTTTTAGGAATCGGAAAGAAAGCACTCCATACACCGTACCATATTTTACTCGCTGTACTTGCCTTTTCCTGCATCTTCTTTTTTAATATTTCTATGGTGTTTATCATTCTTGGAACGATAGGATTCGGTTTAATATTCAATTACCTATGGCCTTCTTTAATTCATCAGGAAAGCAAGAAGAAGCTTGTCCCAGTTCAGGAAAAGGAATATTATTTTAATAGGGATTCTGTAGCGGTCGGCGCAAACAGTCATAAGAAAGATTTATGGCTTCAAATCTTGATTTTTATGTTGTTATGGGCAATGCCAACAGTAGCATTATATTACTTTACCAGTGACTTTGCTTTTTGGAGGGAGCTGACCTTCTTTTTCTCTAAAACGGCCTTTCTTACCATTGGAGGGTCATATACAGTGTTACCTTATGTTGCACAGTATACCGTTACCAAACTCAATTGGCTAAGTAAAATGCAAATGATAGATGGTTTTGCATTGGCAGAAACAACCCCGGGGCCATTAATTATTGTAGTTGCTTTTGTGGGATTTATAGCGGCATACAATCATTTTGATACTTCAATTCCTATGGCGATTTTGGGCTTGCTTATCACTACTTTTCATACTTTTTTACCTTCATTTTTGTTCATATTTGTTGGTGGTCCAATCATAGAAAAAGCGCATGGAAATACTGCAATTACCAATGTTTTGGGCTTTGTTACCGCTGCGGTGGTAGGGGTTATTCTTAACCTGACTTTATTCCTTGGGAAAGATGTTGTTTTCCCTGGGGGAATTGGATTCGGAAATCTGGATGTTGCTGCTTTGGGTTGGGTGTTGATCACTTTCCTGCTGATGAAAAAATACAAGGTAAATGTCCTGTATATTATTGGCATCAGTTTAATTTTTGGATTGCTTCATTACTGATAGGTTTTGCTTTGTTGCTTTTTTATCTACTTGATGCTGAGTTTGCTCTGCCTTTGCTGGAGTTGTTTTACTTCAAGTTTAAATCCCTCATTATATTTTTTGGAATAATAAATGCTTATTAATAAATGAGTAAGAATCATAACTAAATTCTTGTCTACAAAATTAATTAGCGGATATGAGATTGAAAAAGAGAATTTTATTGACAGGAGCTTCAGGAACTGTGGGTTTTGAAGTTTTGAAACAGCTGGCTTTACAAGCTGATAAATATGAGATTACGGTCTTTGATCAAAAGACAAAAAACTCGATTAAACTATTGTCTCCTTTTGAAAAGCAGCTGAAGGTAGTTTATGGAGATATTACCAATCCAAACGAAGTAGAGGAGATAGGTAAGGAAAAGGATTTTGTGATTCATTTGGCAGCTATCATACCGCCTTTAGCAGATGAAAATAAGGACCTGGCTTATGCCGTAAATGTGAATGGCACTAAAAACCTGATTCTCGGCTTAAAGAAACACTCGCCTCAGGTGTTTTTCCTGTATAGCTCTTCGATTTCAGTATATGGAGATCGATTAAATACCCCCTGGATCAATACTACTGATGCATTGGCTCCGAGTCCGGAAGATCATTATGCGGTAACCAAGATTGAGTCTGAGGAACTGATTCGTAGTAGTGGACTAGACTTTTGTATTTTCCGTCTGGCAGCAATTATGGGATTAAGCAACCACAAACCTTCTGGTATCATGTTCCATATGCCTTTGGCTACTTCTATGGAAATTTTAACGCCTGAGGATACCGCCAGAGCATTCGTGAATGCAATAGAAAGGCGGGAAGTATTAGCGGGAAAGACTTTTAATCTTGGAGGTGGCGCATTGTGCCGTACCAGCTATGAAGATTTTCTATCTCAATCATTTAAGGCTTTTGGCTTAGGGAAAATGGATTTCCCGACACAAGCCTTTGCGGAGAAAAATTTCCATTGTGGATATTATGCAGATGGAGATGAGCTTCAGGATTTGCTGCATTTCAGAAGGGATACGTTAGCACATTATTTTGAAAAGCTAAAAGCTTCGGTCTCGCCGGTAAAAAGAACACTGGCTTCGGTGTTTAGGGGCTCTATTAAGAGCCATTTATTGAAGAAATCAGAACCTCTTCATGCCTTGCTGAAGAAAGATAAGAAAATGGCCGCAAGGTTTTTCAATGAACTATAACCTATAAAATTTAATCAATCGTTATGAAAAGCATCTTAATCATATTATTAGTCTTTACCCTGCAATTCAGTTATGCGCAGAAGGGACCGTTAAAAATAACGGTCACCAATATCAATCATTTAGAAGGTAACATCCAAGTCAGCTTATACAATAGCAAAGCTTCTTTCATTAAAAAAGGAAAGGAATATAAAACCATGACTAGAGCGGTAAAATCAGCTACAGAGACTTTTACCTTTAATGATTTACCTCAAGGAGAATATGCAGTAGCGCTTTACCACGATGAAAATAGCGATGGGAAATGTAATACCAATTTCTTAGGTATTCCAAAGGAAGGCTATGCTTTTTCCAGAAATTTCGCCCCCAAATTAGCGGCGCCAAAGTTTGAGGATACGAAATTTAAACAAGAGCAAAGCAGCAATATGGTGATCAGGATGATCTATTAATCCTTTATTCCATATTGGCTTTTATTTTGAAGAGGTCTACATTGGAAATCAGGAATCTGTTTTCAAGAGAGATCCTGGACAGTTTGGTGCTAACTAAGCTGTTTTCTCTGGAGTTTAGCAGAAATACCGAGCTTTCTCCCATTAAGAACAATCTTTCTTCGGCTAGCAACATCTTGTCATAATCGCTAACCAGAGATGCGGTGATGTCAATTTGTTGCTGTATGGATTTGATCTCAGTTTGCTGGGCCGTTATTTTATTCTTCAATTGTAAGCGCTCCAGGCTCAGGTCCAGCTGACCATCAGAAATCTTCAGTTTAGCCAGTTTTAAAGCCCCTCTTTCCTTTCTAAGGAACAGTGGAACGCTAAACTTTAGTTCAAATTTATAATTGCCGAGTTGGAAATCGTTAAAATAGGAGGGTTCTGATAAATAGTGATAGCCCACATCTAGTTTTGGCAACAGCATATTGCGTTTTAATTTCTGCTCTATACTCAAGATTTCTATTTTTTGTTGCATTGCCATTAGCTTAGGATGATGAGCTAAATCCGTGTTTTCTTGTAGGGCTCCCTCAAAATTTAGGGCTAATTTAATCACCTCTTCCAGGTCATCTTCGGGAATAATAGTTTCTCTTAGTTCCATGGGGATATTTTCGATCCAGAGATAATTGGAGAGTTCCAGTTTAGATTTTGCTAATTTTAATTTGGCCTCAGCGACATTTAGCTGTCTGTTTTTAATGACAATTCTGGCTTCTATACTATCTACAGCGGCCTTATCTCCGGCTTTGATGAGCTTATTTATCGCCTCTGCGCGTTTTTCTGCGAAAGTCATATATTCCTCGTAAAGCTTTGCCTCATCATTTGCTCTTTTCCAGTTGACATAGGCAATGGAAGCACTGTAAAGTACATTTACGGCCTGCAACTGGCGCTCAGATTTACTCAACTGGAGCTGAATTTTCGCAATGCGGAGATCTGCCATCCGTTGATTAATCAGTAAACCTTGTGCCAAAGGAACTGTAATCCCCAATGAAGTCAACCCATGATCCGGTGTCTTGTTTTGTGGATTCAGGTAGGTGCCCTCATTGTTGTCAAAACCGGCTTTAACTTCTATTCCATACCAGGTAGGGAGTTTAAAACTACTGTTAAACAAAGCGTAATACTCGGTTCCTTTAAACTGCTTATTGTTGAAATCTACTTCTAATTTCGGGTCAAAACCACCACGAGCCATCATGAGCGCAGTCTCGGCTTTGCTGAGTAGTAAATCTGCCTGACGAACTGCGGGATGATATTTCTTTACATAGCCTAGAAATTCATTAAAGCTGAGTACTTCTGGCTTAGCTAGTTGTGCAATAGCTGGTATACGGCAGGTAAGGAGCAAGAGGAAGACAAATAATTTGATTTTCATGCCTTTATTTTTTAGAAGTAGCAGGTTTTTCTGATTGATAATAATTAGGAGGGAAGCCATTAAGGGTTCGCCAGATTTCAAACCATATCGGAACCGTCTCCAGAAGCGCAATGGTTTCTGCACCGGAGCCCATACTCAATTGTTTTGGCCATGGATCTTCTTCTGTATCCGGGGCGATGAGTACTCTGTATTTGCCATTTGGGCTGATGAAATTTTCGATAGCTACGATTCTTCCCCCAAAAGTTCCATATGACATATCCGGCCAGCCTGAGAATACAATTGTTGGCCAGCCATCAAACCATACGCGGATCTTTTCACCCTTTTTTAACAGCGTCAGGTCAATAGGGCTTACATAAGTCTCTACTGCCAGTTCGTAAATTGCAGGCATGATGCTAACGATAGGGATGCCTTCTTTTACAGTTTCACCTATTCCCGATTGCAAGGCACGGTTTACATAGCCGTCTTGTGGAGCTTTGATGTAATACATGCCATTACGGATGCTGTAATTGGCATATTGATTCTCCAGTTTACTTAGCTGTGCTGTGGCATCAAACTGACTGCTCATCGTGGTGTATTTGTCGCCGCTGGCTTTAGAGATTTTCTCTGCATACTCAGCCGACAAGCGATCTACTTCGAGTTTTGCATTGATGAATTCATTTCTGGAAGTCAATAGTTTATTCTCCTGAGTCAGTACTTTTGCCTGGGCATCCTGTAGTTTTAACCTCTTTTCTTCAACATCCGTTAAGGGCTTTAGTCCTTCTTTTTGCAGTTGTATGGAGCGTTCAGCCTGGGTACTGGCAATTTTAAGTTGCGTTTTGACAGCCTCATAATCCATACTATCGCTTTTAATTTTCAAAAGAGACTGTTTGATTTTATTTTTTGCCTGTTGGTGTTTTAAATTTTTCTCTCCTTCAAGCGCTTTAATTTGAGTGCTTAAGGCATTTACTTTTCCGGCATAGGATTCAAGCGCCATTTTTTTAGCATCTACCTGGTTCTTGGTGTTTTGTAATAGGTTCGGATCGAAATACTCCTCCTTTACTTCTGAAAGGAAAATGATCGTATCTCCTTTTTTTACATAATCTCCTTCTTGCACGTACCATTTCTCAATTTTACCGGCAATCACGGTGTTTATGGTTTGCGGACGTTGGTTTGGCTTTAAGGCTGTTACGGCCCCGGAACCGGATATGTTTTGTGTCCATGGTAAAAACAGCACGATGATACCAGTGATGCAGAGGGCTAAAATCACCCTGTTCAATATTTTATAATGAGGTCGGTTTCTTAAATTTTTTACTGCGCTATAGCGATCTAATATATGCTGTTGCGTATGATTTTGGTCAGATAGATGGAGCATGTCTTTATTTTTTTAGGTCGCTGATAATTTTTCCGTTTTCCATGACAATAGATCGGCTGGATTTCAATTTCCAGGTGGGATTAGTCGAAGATACGATCACTGTCCATTCTTGTTTTTCTGAGCAGATGAAATCGATAATCGCATCGGCAGTGTCGGGATCTAGTCGGTCTGTTGGATCCTCATATAACAGTATCGCCGGTTTACGGATGATGCTTCTGGCCAGGAGTATTTTCTGGGCATTGGAAGAGGATAATTGTCTGCCTTCCGGAAATATTTTAGTATCCAGACCTTGAGGAAGGGTTTTGATATAGCTGCTTAATTGCACGGCATCTAATGCCCATCGGATGTCCTGGGCAGTAACAGCAGGATCATTGAAGGTAATGTTTTCCAGAATAGTCCCTTCAAATGGACTTTCTCCATGAATGATGGTGCCAATCTGTGCGAGATACTGGTTGGTATCAATTTTCCCGAAGGTGTTATCATTGATAAACAGGGTGCCACTGGTGGGTTTCAAGATCCCGGAAAGGATTCTGATTAAGGTAGTTTTTCCAGCACCATTGCCACCGTTAAGAATGATTTTTTCGCCTTGTTCGATTTTCAAAGAGATGTCTCTTAGCATGTCTTTCTGAGCATTCGGAAAGCGTAAAGATAGCTGGTCAGCTTCCAGTGTGATGCGGTCATAGAGCTGTGTACGTTCAGTTTCCGGCACTTCTTCCGTCTCCATATCGGTTACTTTTCCAATCTTTTCTACTGCGGTTAATACATCATAGAAAGTTTCCAGGCCAAGTACAATTTTCTCTACCGAATTAATGACTAAAAGAATGATAATCTCCGAGGCCACGAATTGCCCTATGTTCATCTGTTGACTCAATACGAGATAACCACCAATCAGGAGCAGACCGGCAGTAATGATCACTTTAAAGATAATGAGTTGCGCATATTGACGCTTGATGATGTTAAAGTGCTTCTCTCGGTAATCCAGGTAATTACTGGTTAAGCTGTTGTTTTTTTGAAGGGCATAATCGAAGTTCAGTGATTTCCTGAAACTATATTTGTTACGTGCGATCTCCTGTAACCATTCTGCAGCCCGGTACTTATATTTTGATTCACTTAGACTGGTCTCAATTCCAGTGGTATATGAGAATTTAAAGATCAGATAGAGTAAGGCAACCAGCAATATTCCAAAAAGGATAAAAGAAGGGTGGTACAAAGACAGCAGGATGATCCCAAAGCCAATTTGAAGCAATGCGGAAGAGTAATCCAGCAGCAACTTCGATACTCCTTTTTGAATGGTTAAAGTATCAAAAAAACGATTGGCAATTTCAGGAGGATAGAGATCCTGGTACAACTCGTCGAATTTGATTTTCGGTAGTCGGTAAGCAAATTCAAAGGAGGACCTTACAAAGATCTTTTGTTGCAGGTTCTCCGTAATTCTCAATTGCATGAGCGATAAAATACCTACGAAAGCAACACCAGTAACTACCCCGATTACTAGAATGATCCAGGAAACGCTGACTCTGCCACTTTGTAAGAAATTCACAATCGCCTGTATCCCTAGAGGAAGAGATAGACTGATCAGCCCGGCAATAATGGCGTAGAAAAATATCTGGTAAACATCTTTTTTGTCAAGTTTTAATAAACTGAAGAATCTTTTGGCTGGACTCATATTTTAGGACTTAAAACGCGTTGAATAAGGTGGGTGTAATAGTTGGTAGGACTGGTACTTTCATTGCAGTCTGTAATGGTTTTGAAATGATCTTTTAGGAAGTGCTGATGTAATGCACCCTCCACAATACTGGAAATTAAACTTTTAGGGTAAGGGTATTCCGGATCAATCTGTATCACCATTTCCACCATTCTATTGATCACTCTTTTGTAAATCAAAAAGAAGCCCTCTTTGTTTTCTTCATCTACTTCTTTTGTGAGAAAAGTTTTCGTGAATTCGGCAATGATGATTTTGTTCAATAAGGCTTCATTGATGTAAGGGGTATTCAAGTCGTCCTCAATTTTTTCCGTAACGAGTTCAAGTGCTTTGATCAACTGATCTAATGGAGCAACAATATTGGCTGTGGCAAATACCATTTTGTATTCAATCCAGCTCCAATACCAGGAGGATAGGTAAACCAGTAGTTTATGTTTGTTCTCAAAATAACGGTAAATGGAACTTTCATTTGAACCGATTAACTCACCAAGTTTTTTAAAAGTAAAGTTATCAAAACCAATTTCATCCATCATGATTAAACTGTGCTTGATGATCTTTCTTCCTAAAGTGGTGGTTTCAGGATCTTTTACATAGATCTTGTCGTTGACCTGGATTTTGATGTTTGCGAGTAGCTGATCCATTTTGATTATGTTTGTTGCAAATGTAATAGTAATACTATCAATATTAATAAGAATACTATCTTTTTTTCTCAATAGGCTTTTAAACGTAATTAAACTATGGTTTGGTCGGATGAAGGATTTTAAGTATTTTACCTCCCAAAGGAACCTTTAAAGAAATAAATGATGCTCAACCGAAGAAACTTTATCCGTAATAGTGCCGGCGCAATAGGTAGTACTGTATTGCTTTCTGCACTCGACAATCCTGCTTATGCTTTATATGAGCGGACTATTGGTGCCAACGACCAGATTAATATCGGAGTAATTGGCATAAATGGAATGGGCTGGTCGGATTTGAGGGCAGCATTAAATGTTCCTGGAGTAAACCTGGTGGCTTTATGCGATTCCGATCAAAATGTATTGGATAAACGAATGGGAGAGTTGAAGGCCTTAAATATAGATGCCTCTAAAGTGAAAGCCTATAAGGATTATCGTTCCCTGCTGGATAATAAAGACATTGATGCTGTTATTATTGGAACACCTGACCATTGGCATGCCTTAATGATGATTCATGCCTGTGAAGCAGGCAAAGATGTTTACGTAGAAAAGCCGGTAGGAAATTCGATTTTGGAATGTCGTACCATGGTAAATGCACAACAAAAATACAATAAGGTAGTCCAGGCAGGGCAGTGGCAAAGGAGTCAGCAGCATTTCAAAGATGCGGTAGATTTTGTACAAAGTGGACAGCTTGGCAACATCAGAACGGTTAAAGTCTGGTGCTATCAGGGTTGGATGAAGCCAGGGCCTGTTGTTCCAAATTCTCCGGTTCCGGCAGGAGTAGATTATAATTTATGGCTAGGCCCTGCAAAAAAACGGGAGTTTAATTCCAGCAGATACCATTTTAACTTCCGTTGGTTCTGGGATTATGCAGGTGGACTGATGACGGACTGGGGAGTACATCTCCTGGATTATGGTTTACTGGGCATGGGATCTCCGATTCCAAAAAGTATTTCCGCTTTAGGTGGTCGCTTCGCCTATCCGGATTTATATGAAGAAACACCGGATACCCTGACCACACTTTATGAGTTTGATAAATTTAACCTGGTATGGGATTCGGCAATGGGCATTGATAATGGTTCCTATAACCGGGATCATGGGATTGCTTATATCGGTAATAATGGCACACTTATTTTGAATAGAGGAGGCTGGGAGGTGATTGAAGAAAGACAAAGTGGAAATAAAGTGAGTAAACCTTTAGTGAAAGCCTCAGATAATGGCCTCAATAACCATATGCTCAACTTCTTTGCGACTGTAAGGTCTAGGAAAAAAGAAGAACTGAACTGTTCTATACAGGCGGGTGCCCATGTAGCAAGCATTGCGCAAATGGGTAATATCGCTTATAAAAGTGGCGAGAAATTAACCTGGGATGCTCAGAAAAAACAATTTACCAATCCAAAAATTAACACTGAATACCTGATGGCTCCATATCACAATGGTTACAGCCTTCCAAAAATATAACACATGAAATTTCTTTTTAGCACTTTAGCATTATCTCTTCTTACGGTTATTTGTTTCGCACAATCCCGATTTGTCCGTTTGGTAACCAATAAAGGAAATATCACCTTGATGCTTTATGATGAAACACCCAAACACAGGGATGCATTTTTGAAAAGTATAAAGAACGGTATATACAATGATGCCGCCTTTAACCGGGTGATTAAAGGTTTTGTTAGTCAGGGGGGAGAATTAGATGAAACCATTCTTGACAGAGAAAAGCTAAGTCCTGAAAAACCTTTAGCACGTATTCCTGCGGAGATTGTGCCTACGCTTTTTCATAAAAAGGGCGCATTAGGGGCTGGAAGAAATGACAATCCCGAACATAGTTCCTACCTCAGTCAGATTTATCTGGTAGAAGGTAAAAAGCAAACGGATGACCAACTGGACGCATTAGAGCTGCAAAAAGGTAAAAAGTTTTCTTCGGGGCAAAGAGCGACTTATAAAACCATTGGAGGAATCCCTCGTCTGGATTGGGATTATACCATATTCGGCGAAATTGTAGAAGGAATGGAAGTGGCAGAAGCCATCAATTCAACTGCAACAGATAAAAATGATTTGCCCTTGGTTCCAATTAAATTTACTCCAAAAGTGCTTTCCCAAAAGGAGGCTGCAAAGTTAAGGAAAACATTGCAGGCGGCTGGAGTCCTCGGCAAGACCAATTCCTAATTCCTTATATACTGTTTTCATTTTTTATGCCTTTTAATAGGGCATAAATAGCCATGCCATGTCCATGACCAAGGTCAAAATCGTTTTTGAGCCATGAAGTAATTTCCCCTGCTTTTACGGTTAATTCGCCATTTTGAATGAACTGTTTCTCTTCTGCTATTGCTCTAAAGTCTGCCGGATTCTTACCAGTTTTCTCTTTGATTGTTTTTAGATACGCTTGGAATGACATATGCGTTGATTTTATGAGTTAATTAGTTTTGATTACTCAAAGTTATTCAGAATTCTACAAAGGATACAGTGTGATTAGGACTTTATTAGGGGGCATTTGCGACCCATATGCTTTTATACAAAAAAGAGAGGACATCTATTAAATGTTCTCTCTTTTTTTGAATTAAAACTAGCTTATTTTCCCTTCAATTGATCAGCTAAAAGTTTCATGTAAAATCCACCGACCACGCTTCTCGCTTTGAAATTATCGCGGATACCAGTATTGGAATCATAGAAATCATTCAATGGAACGCGGGATTCGGTTTCGATAGCATGCCTGTAAACTGGTTTTACAAAGGCTTCAAAATCCTGTTGTGAAGTTGCAAAAGTTGCCGTCCACAATATCCAGTCATTTTTAGTATAAGCCTTTCTGCTATCCAGTGGCAAGCCGTATTTGTTTTGTCTTTTCAAGTAGTACTTGATCTCTGTATCATAAACCTTTTGTGGAAATAAATTTAAATCCAATACTTTATCCCAAACCAGGTTGTACTTCTGGCTCCAGGTGTTTTTGTCATCAAAAGTAAGTGCATAATGGTCGCCAGCATCAGCCATTTCCAACCATTTAGGAACCATACTGTCTGCTATTGCCCTATATTTTCTGGCAGTTTCCGTGTATCCCAGTGTTTCTGCCATTTGAGCGTAAGAAGCAATTCCTACAATTGCCTTCACCGATAAGTTGGCATTTCTTGCCAGGTGGCCTGCAAAATCATCCGTACACAGTTGTGTCTTAGGATCCAATCCTTCTTTAGCCAGATAGTCTGCCCAAATCGTCAGTGTTTTCCAATGTTTTTTCGCATAGTTTGCATTTCCTTGCACTTTAGCAATTGCTGCGGTAAGGATGATCATATTACCTGATTCTTCTACAGGCATTGGCTCTCCATAAGTCTGGCCATTCGCTAATGGATAAGTACCCAGGTCGTGCGCTGCCCAAGGATGTGGGTATTTACCACTTTCGCTGAAATAAAAAATACCGTTTAGCATTCCTTGCAATAAAACGGGATTGTAAATAAGGTAAAGAGGAGAAGAAGGATAAGTTACATCTACTGTATTGATAAAACCACCACTATTGTTTTCTTTTGATAACCATAAGAGTTCATTTTCTGGACTTTTCACCAAGGTATGTGCGGCAACACTCTGACGGTATCCAAGCAGGCACATATGTGCATATTCTTTGCCGCCGGCCTTTAATGCATCCGCATAGACAGCTTCGTCAAAAGCGTTACATTTTTGCATTACCTCCTTGTATTGATTCGCTGCATCAGTCAGCTGACCTACCATTGTTTCTTTATCGGAAGTATTCCACCAGGGCCTAAGGTTTCTTTTGAAATATTGGATGGCATAAACCTCATCGTAGCCTAGTTCAACAAAGCGTTCCACAGGTGTCTGGCCAACGTTTCCAAAAGGGATAACAGTATTTAAAGCAAGGGATTTTCCAGTGGAGGCAGTTGAGTTCCATGATCCATTTCTGAAATCATCGGCTACAGTATTGCTGTGGCTGATAAACTGTACCGCTTTACTGGATTTGGGGGCAGCAAGGTAGAAATATCCCCAATCGATGCGCATATCATCGGCCCCTTTTTGTAACACGGGTTGCTCTACAGTACCCACTTTTAAGATCGACAATTTATCTGTAGCATATTTTTTCGCCACTACTTGCTGGGAAGGTTGGTAGACTGCAATGTTAGATGAAGCGCTTAATAAAACTTTTACGGCATGGTTCTTCTTGTCGTTGGCTTTCAACTGGTAGGTGATGTAAGAAACCGGGCGAGCCAATAAGCCCAAATCATTCATTAGCAGGGGAGAAGTAAAGGTCAGTTTAAGATCTACATTACCACAGCTAAAATCATAGACAGTTTGTGTAGCAGTTACCTCTACATTTTTCTGTTTGGCAAGTTGGATTTTAGCGGCATTGTCCTTCAGCTTGTCTGCTAAGCCAAAGTCCAGGTATCGGCCACCGGCCGAATTGGCCAAATGGATCGCAATTACATTCTGACCGGCCTTCAGGTCAGTTTTTTCTAGAGGAAAATACTGGAACGTACTGGTCCAGCCTAATTTGGAATAGACCTTTTTTCCATTTAAGTACACCTCAATGTTGTCATCATGGTTCATCTTTAACAACAGCTCATTTATGCTGGCTGGCTTGTCAATATTGAAACCCCTTCTTAGCCAGATGTCATTAGATTTCCATAGGGTCTTTACTTGTTTGGCATCGTCTCCAATAGGAGCGGAACCCGATTTCCAGTTATTGGCGTTATAATCAGCTGCCATCCAATCACCTTCAGGAGCCGATTCTGTGTATTTTACAGTGAATGGCTTTTCGTCGGAAGCACCAAGTACCGTTCTGTAATTGGCTTCTTCCTTGCCCAGAAAACGGTAGATGTTGCCGTCTACATTGATTAAGCCCAAAAGGGATTGATCTGCACCTGTCCAATGTGTAGTGGTGGATGTATTGAGCTGGTCGCTACTAGACCAGATACTAAAATTAGGATTGTGCGTGATGAGCGGATAGGACGGAGCCTTACGGTCTTGTGCCTGAGTTTGGCTGATTGCGAAAAAGCCAGTCAGCAAGCCTAGGAAAGTTAATTTTTTAGCTGTATTCATTTTTGTGTGTATAGTTGGTTTGTAGGATTAATACTGGTTATCCGGACTGGTGATCCCTAAAGTAAAATTATGCGATTGAGCCTTAATAAGGCCTCGTTTTTGAATCAAGTTTTAGCTGATCTGTCTCAATCTTGCGATATTGTTAAATCTTAGCAGGTAGTTAAAGGGCTTATTATTAGATTATTTTGGATACATTTAAGCAATGGAAATCCTTCGGACCGGTCAATTTTATGGGAATACAAATGAAACCAGGACTTTGGGCAGTCTTACCCTGACAGATACTGAATACACGCAAACAAATGTAGACTGGCACTATCATGAGAATGCTTATTTTACTTTTTTACTAGATGGAAGAGTATTGGAAGGGAATAAAAAAGAAACTTACCATTGTACTGCAGGAACTTTACTTTTTCACCATTGGCAGGAACCCCATTATAATTTCAAACCTAAGGGCTTCACCCGTGGATTTCATGTGGAATTAAAGCCAGAATGGTTTCTTGATTTTGAGCTGGATATCGGCAATTTACAAGGAAGCATTCATCTATACAATCCGCAATTAAAGGCTTTGATGTATAATGTATTCAAAGAGAGTAAACAGGATGAAGGAGCTTTAGCGATAGACACATTGCTGATTGAATTGTTTACTATGGCCAACAAAAACGAGCATCGCCTATCCGGGAAAGTCCCATTATGGGTACCAAAGGTTAGGGATCTGCTGCATGATAGCCTATCACATGATTGGTCGCTCCAGGATTTGTCCAGGCAGCTTGATCTTCATCCGGTGCATCTTTCCAGGGATTTCCCCAGGTATTTTGGCTGTGGCATCGGAAAGTATATTCGGACAATTAGAGTTCAGCAATCTCTTTCTATGATGGCCAGGGAGAACTTTTCCCTAACTGATATTGCCTTAGATTGCGGTTTCGCTGATCAAAGCCATTTTATACGCTCCTTTAAAGCTTTACATCACATTACTCCAATGGCCTATAGGAAGCTTTTGGTGTAATATGCAGATGTTAATTCTATTCTATTTTTGGTTTTGACCAATCCCTATTTTTGAAAGAAAAGATGATAAATACCTATTTAGTACGACCAGTATTTTTAACAGTATGCGCAATGATGCTATTTTATTGCAGCGCAATCGCACAGCAAGCAAAGGTTAAAACCGATCCAATGATCAGTAATCCGATCATTAAAGCGAATATTGGAAGAATAGCTTTTACGGCGGATAAACCTAACCCGATTGCTACACTGGACCAGTCTCAATTTCTGGATCAGTACCAGCTGACCAATAAAAGTAACCTGTTCATTACCGTGTTTTTAGGGAATACGATGACAAGTTACTTACATCAGCTTGCACCGGAATTAGATACCAACACTTTGATTAAGGCGGGCAATTATCAATTTTCCTTTTATATAGATGAAAAGCTGGTTTATCAGACAAATTTAATGCCTGGCGCACCCCGGGCTAATGAGCAGCATACTTTAACTGTTTGGTCTAAGCCCTTGATCGATAACCAGCATGAGGGAGCATATTGGAGCCAGTCTGCCTGGAACCGATTTATGTTTAATGGGGGAGATCAAGCTTTAACTGAAGGTAATCATGCTCTCAAAATTGAACTCCGACCTTATCTTCAATCGAATACCCTAATTGTAGGTAAGGTGATCGCTGCCGGCACACTTAAATTATCTGTCAATCGGAAGCCGAAAGTGGATTTAAGTAAAATAGAATTAATGGCTGTAAAACCTTACGATGGCTTTCCGGTATCAAATGCATCTTTTGATAAGAATAAGATTAAAGCGTTAAAAGGGAATGTGGAAGCTGGGGTATTCAAGCACATCACAAGTATAGTCGTGATTAAGGATGGAAAACTGCTGATTGAAGAGTATTTTAATACCGCCAACCGCGATAGCCTTCATGATGTTCGTTCGGTTGGTAAATCCTTTGCATCAACAATAACCGGGATTGCCATAAATGATGGATTCCTCAAATCTGAAAACCAGACCTTGACTGAGTTTTATGACCTTAAAGCTTATGATCATTATTCCAACAGAAAAGCAAATACTACGCTCAAAGAATTGCTTACTATGACATCTGATTTTGATGGAAATGATAGTGATGAAGATTCGCCAGGTAATGAGGAAAATATGTATCCAACACCCAACTGGGTGAAATTTACATTGGATCTACCCGTAGATACGATGAAATATAAAGGACAATGGCATTATTTTACAGCTGGTTCTATGTTACTTGGCAGTATACTGGATAAATTGGTGCCAATAAGTTTTGAAAACTATGCAGAGAAAAAGCTTTTCAAGCCTTTACATATCAGTCGTTACGAGTGGCAATATACGCCTCAAAAAGTGGTAAGTACTGCTGGAGGGATTCGCATGAATGCAGTTGATTTTGCTAAATACGGACAATTGTATAAAAATAATGGGCTTTGGGAAGGACAGCAAGTGCTATCTAAGGAATGGATAGACAAAACATTTACAAAGCAAACCCCGGTCACAGGTAGATCAGACGAGTATTATGGTTATTTATTCTGGAATAAAAAGTATAAGGTTCAAGGAAAAGAATATGAAACATTTTATTGCACTGGTAATGGTGGAAATAAGATCTTCGTTTTTAAAGACCAGCCTTTGGTTATAGTAATTACTGCTACTGCCTTTGGGACAGCTTATGCACATCCCCAGGTAGATCGGATGATGGAGGAATATATTTTACCGGCAGTAATAGAATAGAAACTATGATTTCTTTCAAATAAAAAATCGTTACATTATCGCAGGCTATCACTCTTAAAGTTTCATTAGAATAGGAAGCTTAGCTATAACTGATTAAACATGAGAAAATTAATAACGATTTTTATATTTATTTCTTCAATTGCAATAGTAAAAGCCAGGCCTCTTCAAAAAGAAAATCCGGCTAAGATAGACACCACGGAAGTACTAAAGATTGGTGGGATTAAGCAATTTATTAAGGTTCAGGGAGCAGATCAGACAAAGCCTTTGTTGTTATTTCTTCATGGCGGGCCAGGAAGTTCATTGATTCCTGTGGCGGATACATTTACAGCTCAACTTAAACAACATTTTGTGGTGGTGCAATGGGACCAAAGGGAAACCGGCGAGACCTTGAAATTGAATCATTCTCCTGAAGAACTATCACTGGGTTTATTTCAGCGTGATACTGAGGAATTAATACAATACCTGCTGCAAAAGTTTAACCGCAAAAAACTGTTCTTAGTATCACATTCTTTTGGATCCATGTTAGGGTTTAATATTGCGGATAAACATCCGGAATTACTTTATGCCTATATTCCAATCAGCGGAATTGTAGACCAGAGAAAAAGTGAGCGTTTAACGATGGAATTGTTAAACAAATGGGCAAGAGCAACCAATAATGATACTGCGATCAAAGAATTGGCATTGGTGAAGTTGCCATTTGAGAAAGAGGAGGATTTATTCTATTCTCAAAAATGGCTATTTATCCATAATGGTGTTGATTTTGCTAAAGAGCCCGGTTTTAAGACTAAATATCAGGAATGGCTGGGAGTTTGGTTTCCAATGTGGAAGCAATCGGTAAGAAATAATCTATTTAAATCCCTACCAGTATTAAACTGCCCTGTTTATTTTATCGAAGGAAACGGAGATAAACAGGAATCTCATTACATTGTAGCAGATTATTACAAGTTTTTAAAGGCACCAAAGAAAGCCCTGTTTTGGTTTGAAAAATCAGGACATACGGTATTCAATAGTGAACCAGAAAAACTGCAACAGGTCATTATCGAAAAAATACTGCCTGAAGCATTTCAGTAATCATCAATAAATACAGCTGTAATGACTTTCAAATCTATCCTCTCCGCTATTCTAGTGGCCATATTTGGCTTAATCGGTATGCTATGCACACAAAATGCAGATTTAAACCTGGCATATGGAGCATTCTGTTGTTCACCATATGTGATTTTAATTGCGCTACTCTATTTCCATTTTAATACCATTCGTAGAAAGCTAAACTTTCTCAATGAACCCAATATATTCTTTGAGCTTGCCTATGGTTTTGTGTTTTACCTTGCATTCCTACTGTTCTTTCCGGTCATACTCTTTGTAGGTACAATCGGCGATGAATATGAACATCGGTTGTATGCCGATTTAGGTAATGTTATAGTTGAAATGCTTCCCCTGTTCTTAATCTTGAGTATTTTTCTGACGGTTTTTAGCAGTATTATCATTGCATGGGCCATTACATCATACAAAAGATTAGTGCCGGTTCTTATCGGCTATATTATATTGCTGCCTGTGATAGAAAGTAGTGCTACGATTGGGCGGGATACTAAAAAAGCAAAACAAGCGGCAGAAGACATTGCCTATAACCTTAAAGAAGGAATCTATGAATGGCATGGCGCCATGAGTAATCCTGCTGCATATCCTGTTCAATTGTACAAAGGGCTTTTCTCATTTCCAAAAGGAGAGCAGTATGATTTTACTTTTAGCGAGGGTAATACGGTTAATTACGATGCGAATTGGGGCCAGGATGGAGGGGAAACCGGGAAGCAAAAGTCCGTAATGCCCAGCGGTTTGGATATTACCTGGTATTCTTTTGCTGAAGATACTTTTTATCGGTTAAATACTCCTATTGATCAAGAAAAGCTGCGGATACTTTTTAGTAAGCCTTATATGGAAAAGAGAGCTAGTCGGAATTTTGAGGAAAAGTACGAAGGGGTCATTATGGGTTTTGCACCAGGTGGAGTAGTGGTGGTTTGGGCGGGCAGTACTGGGCGTCGTCAAGTAGAAATTGGACGTTATCAAGCCGAAAAAGTAAGTATAGCTAAACCTGATTCTAAGAATGAACGTGTAGGTTATGATGATGTTTTTAATCCGGAATGGAGAAACAAGGTGTTGACTGATTCCTCTGTGATACCATTAAAAATACAGCGACTTACAAAAAACAAGCCTATTCCTTACGGATATTGGGACAAACTTCGAACAACTTATAACTGGCGACCTACATTTGTGGTTTCCCCGGAAATAAAGGTTCATGATGCTGATTTTAGCTTTTATAATGCGGAACGTTTTGTGTTTTTTGATGAAAGTCTGCTAAAGAATAACATGGAAAAACGTGGTGTTCCAGAAGATGTATACATTAAATGGTACGATGAAAAAGACAATAGATGCGCAGCAGATTTTGAATTTGATGAAGAGAAAACCTTTAAAAAGTTTGATGAGTTTTTTAACCGCCAAAAGAACAGCAGTGCTGAAATAGAATTCAATATCAACCACAAAACAAAAAAGGCAACTGCCACCCTAAAAAACGGGAAAAACCAACTCTTACTTTTAGAGACTGAAATCATAGCATATGGTGAAAATTACTAGCTGGAATTAGTATGAATTCCCTTTTAAAATCAATAATAAAATATGATCAATAATCACAATTGGGCAATACTAAACGAATTTCATGAAGACCCGGAAATTGCGAAGGAACTGCTTTATGGTAAATGTGGATTTGACCGTAATCATTCAAAACTAATTGCTGAAAGTAAAGATTATGGTGCAGGTTTCTTTGAACTTAATGGAAAGAGGATTCAACATCGGATTTCTAAAATTACCCCTAAAAAAACCGGACAGTTCGTAGCGATTTGGAAAAGAAACAAAGAGGGAATAACTGCGCCTTATGATTGTTCTGACGACCTTGATTTTTTAATCATTACCTCGGGTACTGAGAAACAGTCCGGACAGTTTGTTTTTCCGAAATCAGTATTGGAAGCTAAAGGAATTATCAGCAAAAACGGAAAAGGAGGGAAACGAGGAATTAGAGTTTATCCACCTTGGGACAAGGCGACGAATAAGCAAGCCATGGAAACTCAAAAATGGCAAGTAAAATATTTCCTCAGCATTAACCATTAGAATGATGAGTATTCTTGAATTTATTACTTCTTATAATCTGAAGGAAGTTAACTATCCTGCCAAAACGATAATTCTAAAGGAGGGAAGTAAAGCCCGATATATTTATTTTCTGAAGAAGGGCTGCCTTCGTATGTGGGTAAATAACAATGGAATGGATATCACTACGCAGTTCTTTTTTGAAGGTGCTGCCATTGCCAGTCTGGAAAGCCTGCTTAAAGATGAGGCCAGCGATTATACCCTCGAAACTATCGAGGCTTGTACTTTGCTGGTGATGTCTAAACAAGAATTTTTATCCCTTAAAAATACAGATCAAGCTTTTAAGTCCTGGTTTGACGAGATGCTTTTGGAACGATTTTACTATTATTCCAAGCATTTATTAGGTTATCTGAGGACAAAACCTCATCAGCGTTATTTGAATCTGCTGCAAAAACATCCAGAAATTCTCCAGCGCATCCCGCAACAGTTTATTGCATCTTACCTCGGAATTACCCCCGTATCCCTTAGTCGGATTAGAACCCGTAAATAACTGTTTTCTTAACAATTGTTATTTTATCCCTGTTTAGCTGCCTTTACTTTTGTTTAAAATCTTAAAACATGAAAGCAGCAATTTTATATAATTACGGAGAAAGTCCTAAATACACTGATGCCATAGCGCCTATCCCAAAAATAGGGGAGCAGGTAGTGCAAATGGTAGCATCCTCTATAAAACAGATTGATAAGTTAAAAGCAGCGGGTAATCACTATACCAAATATCCGGTTTTACCTGTCATAGTTGGCCTGGATGGGATAGCTCGTTTAGAGGACGGCAGCCACGCTTATATTTTAGGTATTACTGGAACGATGGCAGAAAAGGTACTGTGCGCTGAGAATAATTGGATCCCAGTTCCTCAGAACTTATCCATTGCTTTGGCAGCGGCGCTCCCAAATGCCCTGATCGGTTCAGATGCTGCGATGCTTTACCGCGCTGGCTTCAAAAAAGGAGATACGGTAATGATCAATGGTGCTACGGGTGCTACGGGAAGAATCGCGATTCAGATGGCTAAAAACCGTGGGGCCCAATGTGTGATTGCATTAGGCCGGAAAGCTTCCGGACTTTCTGATCTTTCTCTGCTTGGAGCAGATATTTTAATTGACACAGGGCAGGATGAGACAGCTTTGATCGAAGAACTTTTCACCGTACTACGGTCGCATCAGCCAGCATTGGTGATAGACTATTTATGGGGACGGCCTGCAGAATTGATCCTTAAGGTGCTGAATGAGCTTACTGGTAGTCAGGTTAAATATGTTACAGTAGGAGATATGGCGGGGACCAACATAAATCTTCCATCTGCTCTTTTACGCAGCCGAAAAATAGAACTTCTTGGTTCAGGAATTGGAAGTATTTCCTATAAGGAGATAAAGGAATATTTTTCAGTAGAACTACCCCAAATTTATGAATGGGCGGCCGCAGGTAAAATTGTGATGCCCCTGGAAATTATAGAACTTGCCGACATCGAGACAGTTTGGCAAAGCCCAGAGAAAAAAGGGATGCGTACAGTGGTGATGATCTAATAAGAACTGATTCCTGAAAATGAAAGCTCCTTTATTTTAGGGATTGCCTTAATGCAATTCTATTTCCTTCAGAATCTTCAAATTCAGCTACAAAACCCCATTCCCCATTAGAAGTAATGGGGAATAAAATATTCGCACCATTTTGAACAGCCAATGCTATGGTTTGCTGAATGTTCTCTGTCCCAAAATATAATAAAACGCCATCTTTTGTAGGCTGGTAAATTTCACCTTTCGCCAATGCTCCGGAGATCCCAGAATCATTGTCTTGTAAAGGGAAGAATGCCATTTCGTTATCGTGTACCACATCATTCTCGAATTCAAAACCAAACACTGAATTATAGAATTTTATGGCTCTGTCAACATCCGTCACCGGGATTTCAAAATAGACTACAGGATTGCTCATTCTTCTCCGATTAGTTTCGTTTTTTTGCTATAAACTGAGTCACAAACTTAATTGTTTTACTTTGATAATTATGATACTTTTTGTTGAATTATTGATAGTTATTGCTGAATGATCGGCGTTCGAAAGCCCTTAATTTACATTAGATTAAGTACCTAAACCAAATTTCCAAAAACAAACTCGAAAAATGAAGAGACTTCTATTTACAGCACTTATTTCTGCTTTTAGTTATACGGCTGTTGATGCACAGCAATCGGACTGGAAACTGATTAAAGACAGAATTGTATCGCCCTGGGCGGAAAAGGTAGATCCGAAAGCGCCCCTTCCAGAATACCCTAGACCTCAATTGATAAGAAATGACAATTGGATAAATTTAAATGGGCTATGGAATTATGCGATTACAGATAAGACAAAAGGCCAGCCGACAAAATATGACGGGAAAATCCTGGTGCCTTTTGCAGTCGAATCTGCGCTTTCCGGAGTTGGAAAAACAGTAGGCAAGGACAGTTTTTTGTGGTATAAAAAGAGCATGACTCTGCCAAAATCGATGAAGGGAAAACAAATCCTCCTGCATTTTGGGGCGGTAGACTGGCAGACAGAAGTTTTTGTAAACGGAAAAAGTGTGGGTAGTCATGAAGGAGGTTTTGATCCCTTTACTTTTAACATTACCGATGCGCTGAAACCTGGTGTTAACCAGGAAATCATGGTACGGGTTTGGGATCCTACTGATGAAGGACCACAGCCCAGAGGTAAACAAGTGAAAAGCCCGGAGGGAATCTGGTATAGCCCGGTAACCGGGATATGGCAAACCGTTTGGGTTGAGGCTGTTGCTGCATCCTATATTGCGTCGACAAAGCATAGCCCGGATATTGATGCGCAGACGATAACTATAACTGCGAATGTGGAAAATATACAAGCAGGCGACCAGCTTAAGATTGAAGTGTTGGATGGTAAGACTATTGTTGCGCAACAAGCGCTAGCTGCAGACAAATCAGCTGTGATTGCTTTAAAAAACATGAAACTATGGTCTACAACTCAGCCATTTCTCTATGATTTGAACATTACTTTAATGCGTAAAAATAAAGCGGTTGATCAGATACAGAGTTATTTCGCTATGCGTAAAATAGGAATGGCTCCTGATGCAAATGGCATTCAACGGATGATGTTGAATCACAAGTTTGTATTTCAATATGGGCCGCTGGATCAAGGTTGGTGGCCAGATGGCTTATACACTGCGCCAACAGAAGCAGCAATGATTTATGATATTGATGAGCTTAAAAAGATGGGCTTTAATATGATCCGAAAACACATTAAAGTGGAGCCAGCGCGTTACTACAATTATTGCGATAGAAATGGCATGTTGATCTGGCAGGATATGCCTAGCGGCGATCTTGGTAATGGTTGGGAAAGTCGGCCAGGAGTAATTGATAAGGGAACTGATAAAGCGCGTACACCTGAGTCTGAAGCCTATTATCACAAAGAATGGAATGCCATTATGGATGCTTTATATAATTATCCATCCATTGTAGTATGGACGCCATTTAATGAGGCCTGGGGGCAATTTAAAACAGTAGAAGTCACAGAATGGACTATGAAAAAAGATCCTACCAGATTGGTGAATAGCGCGAGTGGTGGCAATTTCTATACTACTGGGCATATGGTTGACCTCCATAATTATCCAGATCCGGCAATGCCTCGCCCTGATCTCTTTGGTAAACAACAAATATTGGTATTGGGTGAGTTCGGTGGTTTGGGACTACCCATAGAAGGGCATACCTGGCAAACTAAAAATAATTGGGGTTATCAGAATTTTAAAAATGCCGACGACCTGTTTAATCGTTACAAAAAGTTTCCTGATAGATTAGTGGACTTGATCAAGTTGGGATTATCCGCAGCAGTATATACCCAAACTACCGATGTAGAGGGAGAAGTGAATGGTTTTATCAGCTACGATAGGAAAGTGATGAAAATACCGGTAGAGAAACTAAATGAGATTCACCGGAAACTTTACAACCCAGAGCTGGTAAAATAAACAGATTTAGATAGAGAAAAAAGAAATAAACAAACGGAATACTCAAAATTAGTTTTTAAATTTATAAATAGTAATTGTTTTTAATAGGATTGAAAACATTGTTATTATTAAGGTGTTGTGGTTTAAGGAGGATTTAATTCAACTACAGCGAAAGCCGTGTGAATTGATCGATTCTAGCATGATCTGAATGGGTCATGCTAGATTAAGCCTAATCACCAATTATAAAACATGTAGAACCTTAATATGAAATCGTATAGTAATTATCAAAATTGGTAAATCACTATATAGCTATATTGAAAACTAATGATGAACCTTCTTAACGCTGCCTCAAAACAAGAATCAATTGCGATTATAGGGATGTCCTGCAGATTTCCCAAGTCAAATAATCTCCAGGAATTTTGGGAACTTCTTAAAAATGGAGAACACACCATTACCAGAATACCTGACGACCGTTGGGATATTGATAAATATTACGATTCAGACCCTAAGGAAGAACGGAAAACCAACCAACAGCATGCTTCTCTTTTAACAAAGATTCATGATTTCGACCCATTATTCTTCAATATATCGCCAGCAGAAGCGCGGGAAATGAACCCATCTCAGAAGTTAATCCTTGAACTTGCCTGGGAAGCTATTGAAAATACAAACCTATCCTTCACAAATGTAAAAGGCAGCGATACCGGTGTGTTTATAGGGAATATATGGACGGATTTTGAACACTATAGAAAATCAAAAAATGCGAAAGTTACTTTGCATTCTGCGTTGGGGATGGCGGCTAATATCGTGGCCAATCGAGTGTCATTTACCTTAGGCTTTACTGGTCCGAGTATGGTCATTGATACTGGATGTTCAGCTTCCTTAGTTGCTTTGCATATGGCTTGTCAGAGTCTGTTAAACAATGAATCGACTATGGCAATGGTTGGAGGAGTAAACCATATTCTGGATCCGGATAGATATATTGACCTCAGTCGTTTTGGCGGACTTTCGTCAAAAGGACAATGTAGCAGTTTTGATGAAGCAGCAGATGGTTTTGTAAGAGGAGAAGGTGGCTGTGTGTTATTATTGAAAAAACTAGCTGATGCTGAACGCGATGGAAATCACATACATGCCCTAATACGAGGTTCAGCAGTAAATAATAACGGATATAACGATACACTTCCGGCAACCAGTATAGCAGGGCAGAAGTCACTTTTCGAAATGGCATATCGCGCTGCAGGGATAAATCCCGCTGATGTACATTACGTTGAAGCACATGGCACTGGAACCAGAAAGGGGGATCCTAATGAAGCAAATGCGATAGGCGCGTTTTTTGGCGAAGGTAGAAAGGGAGCTAAACTTCGTATCGGATCGGTAAAAACTAACATCGGACATACAGAGGCGGCTGCAGGTATTGCCGGATTGCTTAAAGTAGTGTTGGCAATGAAGCATAAAATGCTGCCCGCAAGTCTGAATTTTAATCATCCCAATAAAGACATCCGATTTGATGACCTTAATATTGAAGTTCAAACGGCTTGCTTACCATGGCCGGTAAAAGACAAGGAAACTTTTAAAGCAGGGCTGAACTCTTTTGGCTGGGGAGGAACCAATGCCCACGTTGTATTGGAAGAATATGTTAAGCCAAAACAAGAGATAATCGCTGCGACTTTGGAAATTAGGGAATTGTATGGCTTGCCACTTTCCGCTAAATCAGCACAAGGACTTAAAGATTATGCTGCTGCTTACGCTAAAGAGATTTCAAATGGAAAGGACGGATACTTTAAAGACTTATGTATCGCTACGGCCCTTCGGAAACCCGATTTCAATTATCGTACCCTGATATCTGGTAATAGTGCTGAACAATTGCTTATCGGTCTTCATCAGCTCATTGCGGATGCAGATGAATCCCTTCCATACAGTACTTTAAAGACCAATCCTAAAGTGGCTTTTATATTTCCTGGTCAAGGCGGACAATGGTTAGGAATGGGAAAAGACCTCTATGAACAAGAGTCGGTATTTAAAAATGCAATAAATGCCTGTGATACCGCATTCTTCCCATTTAGTGCTTGGTCTTTGGTAGAGGAGATCATGTCGACAGCTCAGGATAGCCGTATCCAGGAGATTGATGTTATTCAGCCAGTTATTTGTGCCATACAAATTGCATTGGCCAAATTGATGATGTCATGGGGGATACAACCGCAAATGGTAATTGGTCATAGTATGGGGGAGGTAGCTGCGGCCTATATTGCCGGCGCTTTAAATCTGGAAGATGTGGCAAAAATCATCTGCGGACGTAGTCAGCTGATGAAAACACTAAGTGGTCAGGACTGCGGAATGCTACTTACAGAGTTGAATTCTAAGGAAGCCTATCAAATTACATTGAGATATCCAGCACTTAGCATTGCCGTTATAAATAGCTATAAGTCTACAGTTTTAGCAGGCGATCAGGTAGCAATAGATGAAGTAATTAAAGAACTGGATAAGTTGGGTGTATTTTGTCGTAGGATTAGAGTAGATGTAGCTTCACATAGCCCCCAAATGGATAGCTTAAAAGCACCTTTATACCGTAGCTTAGCGGAGATAAGACCAGAATCTACTCAAATCCCTTTTATGTCAACAGTGTACAATAAAGTGATGACAGGGGCTAACCTCGGGGCTGATTATTGGGTGGATAACCTTAGAAAACCGGTTCAGTTTGCAGCTACAGTTGAACAGTTAATGAATGAGGATTATACCATCTTTATCGAGATTAATCCCCATCCAATATTGCAGAATGCTGTAAAGGAATGTGCTGAACATCAGGGTAAAGAAGTGATTACTGTAGGGACACTTCAAAGGGATCAACCTGAATTAGCAGTCATCGTTAAAAATTTAGGAATTCTGTATGCCAATGGATATCCGATAAACTGGAAGTGTTTTTATGGAAATGTAGGATCCCCGGAGATTGAACTTCCTGGATATCCATTTCAACGCGAATCTTATGAAATTGAGGACTTATCAGCACAACTTCAAAATGGGCCGATAGCGCATAAAAAATTCCCTTTATTAGGTGCTAAAATACAACTCGCAGATCAGGATCATGTCCATTACTGGAATTCAGTTTTGGATATGGATAAATTCTCTTATTTACAGGATCAACTGATTCAATGTAGTATAATCCTTCCAGTTTCCTGCTATATAGAAATGATATTGGAAGCTAGCGCAGAGATCTTAGGCCCGGCTTATGTAGCGATAACACAGTTGAATTTTACGAATCAACTTAGGATGTCTGAAGGTGATTTTTTCAATGTTCAGATAAAGTTACAGAGGAACGGAGCTGATAAAGCAGAAGCTTACCTCTTTAAAAAGGAAGATCAGGGCTGGATTCAACTTGCCCATGGCCTTCTATCTTTTGCTCAGGAAAGCCCTGAAATCGACGAATTGAAAGGACCATATACCTCCTTTTTGGTAAAGGGAAACCCTGATGCCTATTTGCAGTATTGTAAATATATCATTGCCCCGGCCTTAATGGACCAGCTTCTCCTGGAACCGCTTTGCAATACCTTGATGAATGCCCTGGGACTTAATCCAGGATTGGAATTAAAGCTGATTTCAATTGAACAATTCAAGCTTCATCAGGTTGTAGATTCTCGCGGGGAATTCAGCGTTTATCTTCATGCTTTAGAGCATCAGCAAAATCATGATGACGTCTGGAGCTTTAATGTAGACCTCAGGGTTCTTGATCTGGAGCATAACTGTATACTCAATATAATAGGATTAAAAGGTACTGCTAAAAGCAAAGTGAACTCTTTGAATCTTCATCATATGAGAGAAATTCCCCTTTCATTTCTGGACGAATATCTGCTGTTGACAACAGATTATGATCGCCAACAAGCATTGGAACAGATGATCATCCTCAAAGTATCACATGTGATTAAAGCCTCAATCAGCGCGATTAAAAAAACAATGATTTTTAAAGAGATGGGAGTAGACTCCTTGATGGCGGTTCAGCTGCGGAATTTGTTAGAAAAACAGCTGGAAATCAAACTTCCTGTAGGCTTGTTTTGGTCTCATCCAAGTATTCAGGAGTATGCAGGCCATGTGAGAAATCTATTGGTAATGGAGCACAGCGGGGCTAATGAAGAGCTGTTGGAGTTAAAAGATCATTTTAATAATTGGTTCGTAATTCCTAAGCCTAATCCAAAGGCTCATTTCCGTGTATTTTGTTTTCATGATGCAGGAGGAAGTTCTATGCTGTTCCAGGGATGGGAAAAAACACTGGACCAGCCTTCTGTAGAGCTGGTGTTATTAGAGATGCCGGAGCATATTCGTAAAATTGAAAACGCAAGTCAGGGGAGTTTTAAAAAGCTAATCCTTGATGTCATGCCATTCATCATCCAATTACTGGATAGGCCCTGTTTATTTTTAGGGCATAGCATGGGTGGGATATTGGCCTATGAAATTACCAGAGAATTAGGACGAAGGAAAATGGCCTACCCTAAAAAACTGATTTTCTCATCCGTGCCTGAGCCTGGGCTTTATGAGAATAAAGAAGTTGATTATAACAACCTGTTGAATGAAGAGTTGGGGCAATTGTATCCTCATTTAAACACGATAAATGACATAAATGTTCGGGAGCTGTTTATGGATTTTTTACGTGCGGATCTTATGCTGCTTTATAATTATGAATTTATTAGCGAAGAGCCCTTTAATATTCCAATTATTGCCATTCACGGAGCCGAAGATGAGCGGGTTCAACAGTCTCAAATGAAAGAATGGGAGAGACATACCCTTGCAGATTTTAAACTCATCTCACGCCCTGGTGGACATCGTTTTATTGAAGATGATCATGAATTCCTGACCCATCTTATAAAAGAAGAAATTCGTGATAGTATGAATTTTATACCACTTCATTAAGCCTGATGGCTACTCGATAGCAATGTCAGCTGCAAAGGACAATGCGGTCAGGATATTTGTTATTTCTGATAAAGAGAACGCAATAGCAGCGGATCTTTCTGCTGCTGATAAGGTTGCAGCACTGTGTTCAATTGCAGTAATGCCAAATAGTCTTGCCAGTATTTTTCCTGCAAATACCAATTCAGTATTGTTGATGGGAATCTTCTCCAATAAATGACGGTTGCTTTCCAGATAAACGGAAGCCTTGGAAGTATGTCCAAAACCTTGGATCATTGTATAAAAAGACTTTTCCTTTTGTGATACTTGTTGATTCAAAAAGTCCTTTGCCAATAGTTCATACAAAATATCATTGGCTACCCCAAGAATTGCAAAGGCTCTGGCATCTTGCATGGCATAGGCAGAGATATTACCTTCTGGTTGATATCTATAGCCATCTCCGCCACATAATGCCTGGTAATGAACGGCGGCGTCAAACATATAGTCGGCCGCCAACAGCTTAGCCGATTGTACCACAAACATATCATTAGTTCCTGTATCTCCCAGATTGATGTGCTGCATAAGGTAGTTGAAAATCGCGCGACAAATATGATGAGCAGAAGCAATCATTCCAAGTCGGTATTTGACATAGCCAAGATCTTTGAGCGTACCTGTGGCTGTGCGCCTTTGAGCGGTAAAACTTAGGGACTCTTCCTGTATTCTTTTTAGGAAACCAGCGCTTAAAGAAGCCCATTGTCCCCAGGCACCACTGATCACTAAATTCAGTAGATCGGAAACGGTAGCGCTATTCATTTGAAGTCTGGCATATTCAGGCACTGTGACCTCTATTTCATTCAAACCAAAATCAATCAATTTGAGGCCAACAGTAGCATAGCGTTGCTGTGTTTTAAACCCTCCTGATGCGCTTTTATGGACAAATAGATCAAATTTATCACCCGCCGAACCCATTCGCTTATCCTTTGCTACGATGAGCCACCAGTCTGCACTTTCACTGAAACATTGCCAATGCTTTTTTCCAGTTATTTTGTATCCAGCAGTTACTTCTTCAAAATAGGTCTGAATCAAACTAATACCTGTACCTGTTTCGGGCTCTATCACCGCAAATCCACCACAAGAACCATGAGTTAATAAGTCGGCGATAACCTCTTCTTTTAACTTTTCAGTCCCATGGCCAATAATACTTCTTGTGAAAAGCAGGATCGCAGTATTGAGGTACATAGCGAGACCTAGATTATAATAGGCTGCCTTTTCTAATAATAAATATATTTCTTCATTGTTTTCCCTTCCTCCATGTTTTTTAGGAATAATGGGCAATAATACTCCGGCCTTAACTAAGTTTTTCCATTCCGGTTTTGACATGCTTTCTTCAGAATATTCATGATAATCGAATCTTTTGAATAATTGATCAAATTGTGCTAAGAATTCTGGAGAAGAGGCGTTGATTAAGTCCATGATTTAAATATAAATATTAGATCATAAATTATAATCGCTTTATGAAAATTATTATGAGACCCGATGCCAAAAATCCGAACAACTATTTCCAGAACGATGCCATAATAGCATTAAATAAATAAGGCCCATAACGCTATTGCTTTATGGGCCATATTTTGAAAACATGCTTTATTTTATTTACACTGCCTGATTGTCCTCATCCAAATTATCCATGGGTTCCCATAGTTCAATGATGTTGCCCTCCGGGTCCAGTATATGGACGAATTTTCCATATTCATAAGCTACGATCTCGTCCACAATAGTTACGTTTTCTTTTCTTAACTCATCTACCAGCGCAACAATGTTTTCCACCCGGTAATTGATCATAAATGGCTTAGCCGAAGGATTGAAATATTGGGTGTCCTTTGGAAAGGTACACCATGCTGTGGATCCTTTTTTCGTTGGGTTATCGGCCTGTCTCCACTCAAACGTTGCTCCGTATTCACTGGTCGGCAGTCCAAGGTTTTTGGCATACCATTCGTTCATACTTTGCGGATTATCGCATTTGAAAAATACGCCGCCAAGACCTGTCACTTTCTTCATGTCTAATGTGTTTTAAAGTTAAAAATGGATCTTCTAATGTAGAATCCTTGATGTAATTTCTATCTATTTCTGGACATTACCAAATCTACTGGAGATACTTAGCAAGCCAATAGTATATAGCTCGCTTAGCATCATTTTTTTCTCATGATATAAATAATACCTGACGGTACACCGATATCACCGAAATCTCATTTGCTGGTGGTTTATGTGAATTTAAATGTGTTTTTCTTTTTATACAAAAAAAACTTTTTATTGGAATTTGTAATTTTTTGCAGAAAACAATGTCAAATCCGTATGGAAAACTATTTATGATTCAGTGCTTTAAGTCTTGAGTATGCAGCATGGTTTTTGTGGGTAATATCTTTGAGATAGATCAATTTAATTGATAATGACATGAAAATAAAAACAAAATTGCGTCTTGCATTTGGAGTGTTATTCGCAGTAGTTCTCTCTTTCGGAGGAATATCTCTTTACTACATGAATAAGATAGCCTCAAGTTCAAAAAACATTTTAAAGGATAATTATGAAAGTTTGAGCTATCTGGGTAAGATGAGAAAGGTGCTTGATGAAAATGCATTGCCACTTTCAAAGGTATCGGCCGATCAATTTAGTCTTGAATTGAAGAAAGAAAGCAACAACATTACTGAAAAAGGAGAAAGAGAGGCTGTATCAGCACTTTCACAAGCCTACAAAACTATAATAGACTCCAGCACAAATATTACAGCTAAACAGGACGCATTGAACAAGGCACGGTTGCAGATAAGAATTATTGAAGAGTTGAATATGAATGCCGTCATCAGAAAAAATACCTTGGCACAAGAGGGAGTACAGCAGGCAGCAACCTACCTTGTACTAGCCGCTTCCATTTGCTTTTTGCTATTATTTTCATTCGTGGTGAATCTCCCTGCTTTGATGGCTAAATCTCAGGAGCAAGGATAGGCTAGGGCCCAAATCTGAAGCTATTTTAAAATAAAGTCTAGTAATTTAGTAGTTTATTTGGAGAAGCAAAAATATTACTTTAGGTTTATCCTATTAAATTAGTAGACTTTATAAGATACCAGCATGAAACACCTTTTACGATTGAGCGTCTTTGCAAAAAAAACAGACATTTATTCTGATCATTTCAGACACCTTTACGGCGCATCGCTTCCTCCGACATGTTGTTGTCTTTTCTGTAATAGCATCGGCTGTTAACACCTCCCAAAATCCCTCCCGGATTTAAATCCAATAATTAATTCACCATTTCTTGACTGCCAAATAGGGGCGGATGGAAATGCTTTGTCTAAAATTTCCTAAACAACAACAATGAAAAATCTTTACAGAAAGGGCTATTACCTGTTTCTGTGCGTTTTCTGGACTGCCATGGCCAGCGCACAACAGGTAAACCCGACCATTAAATCTCATCTAAATGGGATCGTACTCGATCTGTCCACCAATCAGCCTTTGCCAGGCGCAGTCGTTAAAATCAAAGGAACCACACATATCGTATCCACAGATTCCGATGGTAAATTTAGCTTCGTGACCGGCCAAAGTTTCCCCTATACACTAGTGGTTAGCTTTATTGGATACGACCAAAAAACAGTGACTGTTAACGGCAGCCCCGTCACGATTAAACTGCAGGAAACCCTGAACCAACTAAACGATGTAGTCGTTACCGGTTATAGTACCCAGGAGAGAAAGTACATTGCCGGAGCGATTAGCAGCGTAAGCGGTTCAGTAGTACAGAACCAGCCCTCAGGCGGTTTTAACCAGTTGCTACAAGGGAAAACGACCGGCGTACAGGTCACCACAAACTCAGGCGTACCTGGAGGAGGGATCACTTTCCGCGTACGTGGAAACAACTCCATCAACGCCTCAGTAGATCCCTTGTATATCATCGATGGTGTATTTGTAAACAACAATGACCCTATTAATGCAGGACTGGGAAACCAAGCCGCTTCAAACCCTATGGCTGATTTGAACCCTTCAGATATCGAGGATATCCAGATTTTGAAAGATGCAAATGCAACTGCGATTTATGGATCTCTCGGAGCAAACGGAGTCATCATCGTAACCACCAAGCGGGGAAAACGAAATACAAAAGCAGCCATCAGTCTGAACACTTTCCAGGGCTGGTCTACTGCTGTAGATAAATTTAAAGTAGCCTCAGGACCGGAGGTCGCATTGCTGACCAACGAATCAAGGGCCAATACCGCCATTGATAATGGTCTGAACCCTTCAACAGTAGTATTACCTTTCCCTGATCCTTTAAGTTTGCCTACATATGACAGAATCAGTGCTCTGTTCCGTACCGCCAGAACTTCCAGTTACGAACTCTCCACACTAGGAGGAACCGATAAGAGTACTTATTACATTGGACTAGGATACCTGAATCAGGAATCTATTGTGAAGCCTTCAGATTATACGCGTTACTCCGGCAGGTTTAATTACGATAATTACCTGACGGATAAACTGAAAATTGGTACGAGTATCAATTTAACTCGTTCAGACAGAAAGCTGAGCGGCAGTGATAACAATCCAACAGGAGTGATCAATTCCGCATTGTTTCCAAGATCTTATCTGCCAATTTATAACGCTGATGGTACCTACGCAAGATATGGAAGTTTTGACAACCACCTGGCCTTGATCAACAACCTCGACAGTAAGGCTGCCGGATGGAGAACAATCGGTAATATATTTGGAGAGTATGTTTTCCTTCCCGGACTAAAACTGCGCAGTAGCTGGAGCATTGACAATACCAGTGAATATGATAATAGTTATTCCAATACACTCATCAGTGCAGGGATCGCCAGCAATGGCTCAGCCTCATCTTCTGAGAACAAAACACTGGTGCTAACCAATGAGCAGGTATTGAGCTTTGTCAGAAACCTGGGAGAGGGTAAGAAACACAACATCAATGCGCTGATCGGAAACACCATAAATACGGTATTAAACCAGTCCACCTCTGCCTCAGGATCAGGCTTCGCAGCAAACAGCCTCAGATCTATATCAGTAGCTGCAACACGCTCCGGTTCGGCATCCAGCGCAGAAACCAAGCTGCTTTCTTTCTTTAGCAAGGCCAGTTATACCTATGATGGGAAATATACCATTGATGGTAGCATCCGCGCAGATGGATCCTCAAAATTCGGAACGAATAAAAGGTGGGGTTATTTCCCTTCCGGAGGGGTTGCATGGCGACTAAGTCAGGAAGATTTCATCAAAAAGCTCAACATATTTGATGAGTTGAAACTGAGGGCTAGTTTAGGTCTTTCAGGGAACCAGAACGGGATAGGGGCTTATGCAGCACAGGGCCTTTGGTCATCAGGATCCAGTTATCTGGAACAGCCAGGTATTGCGCCTACTCAGTTGATCAACCCGGACCTGACCTGGGAAACCACCAGACAGTTTAACATCGGGACCGAGTTTACCATCCTGAAAAGACGCCTGGAAATTGTGGCCGACTATTACAATAAATATACCTACGACCTACTGTTGAACGTTCCTGTACCTTACCGCTCAGGATTCGCTTCCTATTTGCAGAATTATGGTGCCGTAAGGAACAAAGGATTTGAACTAGGAATTAACTCCACTAATATCCAGACCGATGCTTTCCAATGGACCACAAACTTCAACATCTCTTTTAACAACAACAAGATTGAGAAATTAGCTTCGGATATCAGTCTGGGCGCTTCAGGAAGAAATATTTCCATCCTACGACAAGGTTATGCCGTTAACTCTTTCCAATTGTATAAACAGCTGTATGTAGATCCGCAAACAGGAAATGCCGTTTATCAAGACCTGAACAACGATGGACAGATTACCTCCGCAGATCGTCAGATTGTGGGTAATGCCTTGCCAAAGTACACCGGTGGATTAACGAATAACCTCAGCTATAAAGGATTCGATTTCAGTTTTTTCTTTTACTTCCAGCAGGGAAATAAGATCATGAACATGAATGATTTCTTTATGGTGCATGGCGGAACCCAGGCAAATATTGGTTTCCTGCCGCGCCAGCTAGACAGGTGGCAGAAACCAGGTGACATTACAGATATTCCCCGACTAACTACCTATAGCGGAAACCCTACCGTAAACGGTGGCGCAGCAAACAATTATGGCGGAAATGTAGCCAGCCTTTCTTCCCGTTACCTGGAAGATGGATCTTTCATCAGACTGAAAACTGTAACCTTAGGCTATACCCTCCCTAAAGATGTATTGACCAGAGTTGGCATCAGTAAACTGCGGGTTTATATACAGGGAACCAACCTGCTCACCTTCACGAAATACGGAGGTCTTGATCCGGAAGTCAGCTCACAGTCCAATAACCAAAATACCGTGGGCTACGACTGGGCAACGGTGCCTCAGCCAAGGACCATTCAGATTGGCGCTAACGTAACCTTTTAATGACCTTTAAACAGAAAAAAATGAACACATCATATCTTAGAAACGCCTTGCTTTTAACTATTGTGCTGCTCTCCATTTCCTGCAAAAAATACCTGCAGGAAGTGCCGGACTATGCCTTGCCCACTTCAAGTGCAATCACAGATGCAAGTACCGCCAGAGCGGCAATTATTGGTGCTTACGATAGGGTCCAGAACTACTATTCGTCTTCTTACCCAACACTCGGAACAATTACTGCAGACAACGTTATCTTTAACGGAACACTGAGCGAATACCTGCAGCTGGACCAGAATGCCATACCTACCGACAATGTCATCACGGTTTCAGCCTATCAGAATCTCTACAGAACGATCAACTCTGCCAACAGTGTCATCGCATACGTGCCATTGGTTAATGATCCTTTGCTGAGCCTTGCCGAGAAAAACAAAATCTTAGGAGAAGCCCATTTTATTCGCGCATTGTCTTACTTTGATTTGGGCAGAGGATGGGGAGGAGTACAACTTCAGCTCAAACCAACCACCGACCTCAGTGTATTGAAAGGTATCAAACGCAGTACACTAGACCAAACTTATGATCAAGTCCTGGCAGATCTGATACAGGCAGAACAACTGTTACCTGAGGATGCCACAGTCAGGAATCGCGCTCAGAAAAGCGCAGCAAGGGCATTACGCGCTAGATTGCACCTGTATAGAAAACAGTGGGCAGACGCAGAAACTTATGCTACACAGGTGATCAACAACTCGAAATATACCCTGGTGAAACCCTATAAATCCTTTTTCACTGCGCCTTTTCAAACTGCTGAGTCTGTTTTGGAACTTGCCTATTCGTCAAATGACAGGAATTCTTATTGGAACCTTTGGTATCCAAGTTCCTCTGGTGGACAGTTCACCCTAAAACCTTCTGATGCGCTGATTGCCAAATTGAACAATCCTGACATCGGTGGTACGAGAAAAACACTGATTGCCGGAACCGGAGCTACCGTTTATGGTGTCCTCTATAATACCGTTGGGCTTAGCACGGATCCATCGTACTTGATCCGCATTGCAGAGCTTTACCTGATCCGTGCCGAGGCAAGGGCACAGCTGAACAAGCTAACTGATGCTGCGGAAGATCTGAATGCCGTAAGGGCAAGGGCTGAGGTACCAGCAAGCACAGCAGTTACGCAGGCAGAGCTGATAAAGGCGATTGAAGACGAGAATGGGATAGAGTTTGCTTTTGAGGCACACCGTTGGTTTGACCTGGTCAGAACGGAGCGTGCAGGAACCGTATTAGGCATTACCAACAAGAATTTCTGGTTGTTCCCAATCCCTTATTCGGATATACAGTCGGATCCGGATGTGGTACAGAACCCAGGCTATTAATCCATAACATAAAGACATGAAACTTTTTTTAACTACCATAAAAGTACTGACCATACTCAGTTTGATCAGTATTCAGCCCTTATTGGCGCAGAACAATTACTTCTTTCCAACCGCTACCGCGTTGGATGCCAGGATTCCTACACCTGAACAGTTTTTAGGATATCCCATCGGTACTTATTACACACGCTATGACCAGGTGCTGGCCTATTTACGTCGGTTGGAAAAGGTATCAGACCGTGTACATGTAGAAAGTATCGGTAAAACCTACGAACAACGTGAGCAGGTGATCGTGACCATCACTGCGCCGGCTAACTATGCGAAATTAGAGCAGATCAGACAAGAACACCTGGCTCAGGTAGATCCTTCGAAACCTGTGCTGGGCAATACTGCGCCGGTGATTATCCATCTGGGATACGGGGTACATGGCAATGAGACCTCCAGTACAGAAACTAGTCTGCTTACGGCTTACTATCTGGCAGCAAGCAATGATGCGGAGACCCAGAAATGGCTGACAGAATCTGTGGTGTTTATTGATCCTGCCCTCAATCCGGATGGCAGAGACCGGGCAGCGAACTGGCATAATTCCTACCATTCTTTTCCAGCGGTAGGCGATCCGCTAGACAAAGCACACCAGGAAGCATGGCCAAATGGCAGAAGCAACCATTATTTTACCGATCTGAACCGCGACTGGCTCAATCTCGTACAGATAGAAAGTCGCAACCGCCTTGCATTCTTCCATAAATGGTATCCAAATGTGCAGATAGATTTTCATGAGCAGGGAACCAATGCAACGTATTATTTTGAGCCTTCACCGAAAAGCCATGAGAGTCCGATCATCCCGCAGTTCTTGTATAATTTCCAGGTAACCCTGGCGAAATACCATGCAAAAGCTTTGGACGACATTGGTTCGCTTTATTTTACCAAAGAAAATTATGATAACCTGTCGCCGATTTATGGCTCAACCTATCCGAAGTTTTTTGGTTCGGTGGCCGCAACTTTTGAGCAGGCGAGTTCAAGAGGGATATTGCAGGAATCAGCTAACGGACCGCTCAGCTTTGCCTTCACGATTCGAAACCATCTGGCCACGAGTTTCTCTACGATTAAGGGTGCTGTGGCGGAGAAATCTGGTCTTTTTAAAGTGCAGAAAGATTTTTTCAAATATGCACTGGAGCAGGGGCAAAAGAATCCTGCCAAAGCATTTGTATTTGGGGATAACAACGATGTCAACCTGACGCAGAAATTCCTCGGACTATTGTTGCAGCATCATGTGGAGGTGTATGAACTTGGCGAGAAGATCACACAAGATGGTAAAACCTTTGATAAAGGAAAAAGCTATATTGTTCCATCTGCCCAGCCGAACTTCTTAATTGTTCACTCCATCTTTGAGGAGAATGCACTAAAGGATAGTATCTTTTATGACAATACTGGATGGAGCATTATTCAGGCATATGGGCTGAAATATGCAAAACTAAATGCTGCTTTTTCAAAAGCTGCAGCAGTGAAAAACGTAGTTGCCGAAACAGGCAGGTTAAATGGCGAACGTTCTTCTTATGCTTACCTGATCAATTCAGGAGATTATAACTTTACGAAGGCACTTTATCAGCTGCAATTGAAAAACGTGTTGGTTAAAACGTCATTTAAGTCCTTCTCAACAACTGTTGGTTCCCAGAAAAAATCCTACCTCCCTGGTTCTCTCGTTATTCCTGTAGTCGGGCAGAATCTTTCTCCAGATTCATTATATGCGGTGTTGAAAACGGTGGCGCATTCTGCTAATATAGATATCAACTCCGTTTCTACCGGCTTTAGTACCGAAGGAATAGATTTGGGCAGCAGTAATATCAAGTCGCTACGCAAGCCTGAGGTGGCACTGGCTTTTGGTCAGGGAGTGACCTCCTCGGAAGCGGGGCAGGTGTGGTTTCTGTTGAACCAGCAACTGAATCTGCCGGTAACCAAGCTGGATCTGCAAAGTTTTGCCAGGGCATCATTGAACCGATATAATGTGTTGGTATTACCTGCTGGGAACTATAGCGAATGGGACAAGGCTACCGTCGACAAGATTAAAAACTGGGTGTCTGATGGCGGGACGCTAATCACCTTTCAGACGGCAACGGCATGGGCAGTAAACCAGGGGATTGTAAAGGAAAAACTTTCGGAAACCGATAACTTCTCTAGAAGGGGAGATGCTTTATCAGCCCCTGCAGTGGCGGTATCAAAAACAGAGGAAGCGATTAAAAAAGACAATCCCAAAGGAGCAGAGCTGCCAGCCAGGCCGGTTAAGACAGTTAAAGAAAGACTGGACTATGCCAGACAGGAAGATGTAGAGGGTTCAAAAAGGATCAATGGGGCAATTTTTCTGGCCGACCTTGATATTAGTCACCCGATTGCATTTGGAGTCACTTCGCGCAAGTTGTTTATCAATAAAAACGGTCCTACTTTATTGCTGCCAAGTGAGAACAAATACGCAACAGTAGCGGAATACGCGGCAAAGCCTTTTATTAATGGGTATTCTTCTAAAGCCAATATTGCAAAAGTAGCGGGTTCCGCGGCAATTATTGCCACTGGGATTGGTAGCGGAGAAGTAATCCTCTTTGCCGATGATCCTACTTATAGGGGCTACTGGCTAGGTACGGGGCGCCTGTTTTTAAATGCCATATTCTTCGGTAATTTATTAAACGGCGGATACAGATAATGGAATCAGCTCCGTATGCATAAATTGTTTTGTATACGGAGCTAAAAATTTATTATTCATTCGAGGGTTTAATCTCAATCGGTTCAATGATCTGGAGCGTTTTTGTATCCTCTTCCAGGCGTTTTTCAAAGCCTTTGTAATGATAGGAATGCTCTGCACCTTCACCGCATACGGTAAAGAAAATGGTTTTCTTAGCTACATTACTATTGATGAATTTGTCTTTAGCTGCGGGTTGAAGTTTTATATATTTACGTAGGTATCTGGGGTCATTATATTGATTTTGCTTGTAATAAGCATCATTATCCAGATCGGAGGCATCCTTGTATTGATTGGATTTCGAATCATAACGATACTTAGCAGCATCTAATTCTGGATAGGTGTGGTAATGTTTATTGGCATAAACGGAGTTTTTATTTACCCCTTTTGATTGGTCATATTGGTTTTTCCATTCCAGGAGCTCCTGCCATTGTTTCTTCTCCTCAGAACTCTGTTTATGATAACCTTTATCTCCTCCGTAATTGGAAAGTTTGATTACCTCAGCGGTGGTACCAGGACTGAGCCTGGCGGAAAAGTTTTCATATTCGCGTTTGGGCGCATTATGGATTAAAATAAAATCATTGTAACCAGATTCATTGCGATAATGCCAGGAGCTTTTGTGCTCCACATCTGGTCTTGAAGATTCTTCTGGTAAATTGGATAAGATGAGGTCTTTAAATCGACCAGCTTTCTGGTAAACAAAAGGTGCATCAAAACAATTGGCATCATCATTAAATACCTGTCGTATGCTATCCTGATCAAACTGTGCGAAGGTCTTATTGTTTCTTTCAAAGCCAATGAAGTTTATCCTTGTGCTGTCCTTTAACGTTGGATTTTGATGGGCAAAGACTTCGAATAACTCTTGCTTATCCGGAAAGAAAAGCAGGTAATCTTTTTCAAAATGATAACTGCCAAACACACCAGTGGCATAACCGTACATTAGGAAGGTTCCATCCTCGAAAAGGCAGAGACCTGAATTATTCCCATAACGACCTGCATATTTTTTATACCGAGGATCTTTGGTTTGATGTTGTGCTGAGGCATTATTGAGGATGATCATACAGAAAAGGAGCGCGATTAAAGACTTCATAAACTAACTGATAAGGTTACCATTTAACAAAAATAGGGATAGAATGTTTAGCGCGATATCATTGTTCGGATCCATCTGTTTCGTATTGGCCGGCAGATTGAATCAGTCTTTTTTGAATTCTGGAAGCCAGGTTTCGAGGGGCCAATACTTTCATACATTCGCCAAAACCAAGGATTTCCCTTTCCAGCTCAAAGTTTAATACCACATCAATTCTAAAGATCAGGCCATCAGCTTCTTCTTTCAATACTTGCTGACTATGATGCAATGGCTTGGTTAATATGTAGGGCGCATTTTGTTTATTTATTTTTAAGATGACTTTATGTGGCCGATCCTTTTCAGATTTGGTTACTCCAAGAAGGTCATCAAAATAACGGTCAAAATCTACACCTTTATATTCAACATAGGGTTCGTTTGGAAGCTCCTGAAATTCGATGATCCGATCAAGAGCGAGCGTTAGCAATTGCGTCCCCTTTCTGGCCTTGACAATAACAAACCATCTATTCCTGTATTCTTTTAGAAGATAAGGGAAATAAATAGCCTGACTGGCTTGCAATGCTTTAAAAGACCGGTAACCAATCAGCAATGATTTTTTCTGAAGAATAGCCTGATAAAGTGGGTTGATAAATTCCAAGCCCCGCAATTGTTTATTACTCTCAAATTGAATGTAATTTTTACTGGGATTGGTGGATTTATAAAGGTTGTTTTCCAGTTTGGCAATCATATCGCTCATCTCATCAAAATAATTAAAACCATTGAACTGCTTCAGCACACCAACAATTTCTTTCATCTTCTCCACATCACCGGGATTGATCGGAACCTTGGTAATGCTGTAGGCCAAATCGCTATAACTATAGAATTTCCTGTCAGAAACCACAATTGGCGCATTGTATCCCAACTTATCACTACGCATCAATTGAATGTCGGCTTGAATAGTACGTTTGCTTACACCCGATGTAATGCCTTCATATTCGTATAGTCTGGAAGCTACTTTCTCGATGATATCATCCAGTGTCCATTTTCTAAACCTGTTTTTCAGGCACTCATCAATGGTTTTATATCGAATCAATGCAAGTTTATTTACTGACATAAGATATTTAAGGGGTTAAAAAATCAAAATAGATGTCAGATAAAGATAGGAAATGAAATCGACTACGCAATAGAGTTGCGTAATTGAATCGGAGAAACACTACACATGGGCGTCACGTAAATTTACTAATGTGAATTACAGTGATATATGGAAAAATTGAAATATATTTTTTATTACGCAATTCTGCTGCGTAGCACCTGTCGCATCTTTGTAATGTCAACAATACGACAGGTTCTTTGAAAAAATATAACGTACGAAAGTACATTAAGATATTCCCGAAAGGGAATGGCAATCGAAAGGATAAACATCCACAGTTGCGAGTCTCTAAGGGCTCCATAGTATTGCGCTGTTAGCGTTAATATTCTGATGTTTCAAATGATGGATTGTCTAATTTGTGTGTCGCAGGTTCGAATCCTGCTCCTCATCAAACAGGATAACTCAGGGGTAGAGTAACAAAACAATTGCAGGTTCGAATCCTGCCTCCAGAGTATGGAGTAGCAAAATGGTAATGCATCGGATTTAGGTCCTCAGAAAGTAGGAACACTTTTCAAATGTTCCATTCCAAAAAGCACCGGGAAAAGACATTCCGTTTTATGGAAATGACGCTCCATACCCATAAAGCAGTTTGATTTATGCTTTGCAGGTACAATGTAGAAAGGTAGATTTTGCTGCAGCTATCGGTTCTTAAAAGATCAAAACGTTCAAAATACGTTTAAGGCGTTCAACGAGATCTCTAAAGAACAGGATAAATGCTTTAAAAGGAAACTGAGTATAATTTGCCTCCGTATGAAACAGGCGAATGTCTTTTGAAGGTGTTTTTACAAAAAAAAAGAATAAAAATGATACAGGAAGGGGTCGCTCAATAAAGCAGATAGCACTCCTTCCTTGAGTCAGGAATTAAATATAGCAACCAACTAATAATAAAAATATGAAAAGAGTATTGATCAATACCAACTCTGTAGGGTTGGTTTACAAAAAAAATGAATTCAAACGTGTATTGACTGCAGGAAACCACTGGTTGGGTTTTGCTGAATCAGTAATCACTTACGATATGGCAAAGACATTTATTGCCAACACAGAACTAGATGTTTTGTTATTGAACAAAGATTTTGAAGAATTGGTAACTACCATAGAAGTGGCAGATCATGAATTGGTATTGGTTTATCAAAATAAGAATTTCAAACAGGTATTGACTGCAGGAAAATATGCCTTCTGGAAAGGCTTAAACAACTATTCATTCGTTACCGCCAATCTGGATAACTATGAAATTGCAGCGGATATCGATAAAAACACGATAGAAAAGCCACAGTTGTCGGCTTACATAAGAGTTTTCAAAGTAGAAAATTATGAAAAAGGATTGCTTATGGTTGATGGCAATTTTGAAAAAGTAATGGAACCAGGTAATTACATATTCTGGAAGAACAGAACTGTAATTCAGGTTCTAAAGACTGATATGCGTCAATTGAATATGGAAATCATCGGACAGGAGATATTGACTAAAGATAAAGCACAATTACGCATCAATTTCAGCGCGCAATACAAGGTTATTGATCTGATGAAAGCCTTATTGGAAAATAAAGAGTTTGATAAGCAATTGTACGTCATTATTCAATTGGGTTTAAGGGAAACCGTTGGGAAAATGACTTTTGATGAACTCATGGAGAATAAACACAAGATCTCTGAAAGCATATTGAGCATTTGTGCCGGCAAGACTGAAGGGTTAGGAGTGAAATTGGTAGACTGCGGGGTAAAAGACATTGTGTTACCAGGGGATATCAAGGAAATCATGAACCAGGTTTTAATTGCCGAAAAAAGGGCACAAGCCAATTTAATCACACGTAGAGAGGAAACAGCCTCCACCAGAAGTTTGTTAAACACGGCAAAATTAATGGAGGATAATGCGATGCTCTACAAATTGAAAGAAATGGAATATGTAGAAAAGATCGCCGAAAAGATCAACACCATCAGCTTGTCCGGAAGTGGGCAAATCGTTGATCAGTTGAAACAAATATTTGTAAAATAGGTAGGGCCAGAGCCTTACCTTTAAAAGAACGATAATGAAAACAAGGATACTTAATCAACTGCAGGAAATAGAAGAAAAACATCAACTCAGGATACTTTATGCCTGTGAATCTGGAAGCAGAGGTTGGCAATTCCCATCTCCAGATAGTGATTTCGATGTGCGGTTTATCTATATAAGGCCAGCAGACTTCTATTTATCAGTCGCAGAAACACAAGATCACCTGGGATTTCCAATAAATGATGAGCTTGACATCTATGGCTGGGACCTGAAAAAGGTCTTGCAATTGATGGGAAAATCAAACACCACGCCTTTTGAATGGCTACAATCTCCAATTGTATATCGGGAGGTCGCAGGTTTTAGATCTGAACTATGGGCATTATGCCAGTATTTCTTTTCTCAGAGAAAAAATACTCATCATTACCTTGGCATTGGAAAAACTGCAATGAGCACAATGAATGACAACAACGAGATCAGCATAAAAAAACTATTTTACGTCCTTCGTCCATTGCTTTCGGCAAAATGGTGTCTGGAGAAAAATAGGATCGCAGCAATGACTATAGCGCCATTGGCGGAATTAATGCCGCAAAACTTGCAAGAGATGGTTCAGGGTCTGGTTATATTTAAGAGAACTGCAGTTGAAGCTTTGCCGGTAGAAATCGACAAGGACCTGAAAAACTGGATAGAGAGAGAATTTGAATTTTGTAGTCAAGCAGTTAAAGAAATAGAGAAAACGAAATTTGATTTCAGTCTCCTGGATGCATTCTTTTTAAAAATGATCAAAGCTTATGACAATTAAAGAAATAAAAGATAGAGGATTACTGCTTTTTGAGTGTATCAGTGGAAGTCGTGCCTATGGCCTTGCTACTTTAAAATCAGATACCGATTTAAAAGGTGTATTTTATTTGCCCCGCTCAGAATATTATGGACTCAACTATATTCCTCAAGTCAGTAATGAAAGCAATGATGAGGTGTATTATGAGCTAGGCAGGTTTGTAGACCTGTTGATCAAGAGCAATCCTAATATCCTTGAAATGCTAGCTAGTCCGGCAGACTGCATATTGTACAAGCACCCCTTAATGGAAAGGCTAAACATAAAGATGTTCCTGTCAAAGAGCTGTAAAGAGACCTTCAGTGGCTATGCCATAACACAAGTAAGGAAAGCAAAAGGCTTAAAAAAGAAAATCGTAAATCCTATGCCTCAAAAAAGAGCTGCTGTTTTGGATTTCTGTTATATGTTGGAGGGCTATACTTCGGTAAGTTTAAAGTCATGGTTAGCGCAAAGGAACTATAGTCAGGAGCGATGCGGCCTGGTTAATATTCCCCATGTAAAAGGGTTATTTGCCCTATTTTATGATGCTGAAGGTAAATTTAATTATAAAGGGATAGCAGTAAACGAAACCGCAAATGAGGTCTCGCTGTCATCAGTGCCAAAAGAAGAGCAGGAAATGGGTTATCTATCTTTCAATGCAGAAAGCTATTCGATGTACTGCAAAGAATTTAGGGAATATTGGGATTGGGTTGATAAGCGAAATGAAGATCGGTACATGGACAACAAACAGCATGGCAAGGATTATGATGCGAAAAACATGATGCATACGATCAGGCTCCTTCAGGTTACCGAAGAGCTTTTTAAAACCGGAGAATTACGTGTAAACCGACCAAACCGGGAAGATTTATTAGCTATCCGATCAGGGAAATTTGAATATACTGCCTTGCTCGCACAGGCTGAAGCGCTGATACAAAAAATTGATGTAGCCTATGAACAGACTACACTTCCCGAAACCCTTGATCATCAAAAACTAGAAAACATCCTTATTGAAATAAGGAACGAACTTTATTAAAAGGCCTCACATTCTGTGAGGCTTTTCCTATTCATCTCTTTTGACAATATTCAGATACTTCAGAAATCACCACATCTACTATTTGAAACGCTGCTTTTCCTGTTTTATGGTTTTAGTTTCGTTAATATTGCGGCAAGTTTGATAAAAATTAAACTTAATCACATGAAAAAGATAATCTTCACATTGCTCAGTTTCATTATTGCGCTATCTACAGTAAATGCGCAAAAAGGCATCAATTTTTCTCGCAGCTACCCGGCAGGAGGAAAACTCCTCATGTTTGTAGATAGTTCAGCCAAAAACGTCTTTTATGCAAACATGTTCCCCAATCAGCCCCGTACATCATTTAGTTATTTACCTGAAGTCAACAATGTAAGTATCCAAATTAATTTTAGAAAGAACATAAATATAGAGGATTATCGGTACACAGTTCTAGCGGATAATGAACCAATAGTGGTAAATAAGCCGATCAACATCGCGCAACTGAAGGATGTCAACAGGGGGGACGAAGAAGTATTCCGCTCTACAACACTTGGCACTTTTCCAATTAAAGGTAAAACGATTACAACATTAGTTTATAGCATCGAAAAACCGCTTGATATTGAGAAAGCTGTTTATTATGGAAAGCCAATTCCAAGAGCAAAAATCAAAGGGTTTTCAAAGCGCTTCAAAACTGACAATGGGGTTGATTACTTTTGGATCACCGATCCAAAAGAAAGAACAAATCTTACTTTCACTAAAAAAGATGAGGAGCTAACCATTGTAAAAGACAAATCAGATATTGATTATCTCTACTACATTTCCATAAAAGAGAAGCAAACCAATAAAATAGTTTTCGAATCAACAGTCTGGGAATATGGCGGCTTAATTGAAGATCATGAGTTTTTACCTTATGTAAAGATCGATAAGAGTGTTTTCAAAAAATCCGGGACTTATGAAATTATTATTCAGCCTTCAATTAAATGGACTGGATGCATGGATTGTGATATCTCCCCAAAAGATATAGAAAAATATATTACCAGACATACGCTTTCTATTACGTTGGATGAAGAGAACTATACCAGAAAAGAACTTCTAATATATACGCTTATCGTCGCATTTTCTATTGGATTAGCTTTTCTTGTGATCCTTTATTTCATTAAAAAAAGAAACAAAAAGAAGCTGAAAGAAGAGGAGCAGCAAAAGAATATTGCAAAGCTTCAACTTAACTCTATTCGTTCCCAATTAAACCCTCATTTTCTGTTCAATGCACTCTCTGGGATTCAAAATTTAATGAACAAAAATGAAATAGACAATGCCAACAAATACCTTACTAAATTTGCCCGGTTAACCCGTAACGTACTTGATGATAAAGAACTGATTAGTTTATCACAAGAAAAAGCTTTACTAGACGATTACCTACAAATGGAACAGTTGCGGTTCGGCTTTAAGTACGAAATTACCTACACCGAAAACTTAGATCTTGATAACATAGAAATCCCAAGTATGCTGCTACAACCTTTTGTAGAAAATGCGGTGAAGCACGGGATATCGCAGAAAGCTTCCGATGGAAAAATTACCATCACATTAACTAAGCAAGTGAATGATTTGGTGTTAACGGTTACTGATAATGGAAATGGATTTGATACCACAAAAAAGAGTACTGGTTTGGGGCTGCAATTAAGCAACAGCAGGATCGCACTATTAAATAGTGTTTATAAAGAAAATCGCTTTACCTTGGCTATACAATCGACTACTATGGGTACTAAAATACGCTTAACATTAACCGATTGGCTATAATATGATGAGAGCCGTTTTAATAGATGACGAAATTTCCAACTTAGAAAACCTGCGGACATTGCTTGAAAAGCACTGTCCGCAGGTAAATATAATCGCAACAGCGCAAAATGTAAGTGATGCGGTTGATGCGATTGAAAAATATTTACCCGATTTAGTGTTTCTGGATATTCAAATGGGCCAGCAAACAGGTTTTGATGTGCTAAGACAGCTTCCAACGCGTAATTTCGAAGTTATCTTTGTTACCGCTTACGACCAATACGGGATACAAGCTGTGAAATTTGCCGCCTTAGATTATCTTTTAAAGCCCATTGATATTGAAGAATTGGTGAATGCGGTAAATAAAGCCGAAGATAAATTGGCAAAACAACTACAAACTTCGCAGCTCGATTTTTTACTTCAACAACTAAAAAAACCAGAAACGAACGTTAGTAAAATTGCCCTACAGATGCAAAGCGAAATAAGGTATGTTACCTTGTCTGAGATTATACGCTGCGAAGCAGACAATACCTATACCCATTTCTTCCTATCTACTGAGGAAAGAATACTGGTTTCTAAATCTCTTAAAGAATATGCAGATTTACTGCGCCCCAATGGGTTTTTAAGAACTCACCAAAGTCATCTGGTAAATCCAAAATATGTAAAAAGCTGGTTAAAAGAAGACGGTGGTGTTTTACTCTTAATGTCCGGAGAGAAAATACCGATTTCTAAGCCCAACAAGGACAGGGTAAAACAAGCCTTGCAACAGCTTTAAATAATAAATCTCTGAAGTTTACAAGAATTCAAATAAAATTATGAAAAACATTTATCTATCCCTTGCATTCATTTTGATTTCAGTCCAAATGAATTTATATGCTCAGAACATTAAAAATAAAGGCAATTATAATTATCAGGTAAGAGAAGAGGAGGGCGACTTAAATAATGATGGTAAGCCGGACAGAATAACGGTAAAAATGGATACCACAGATGACACAAGGCCATTTAGATTACAAATTTTCCTATCTCAACCAAAGGGAAAAAAATTAACCTTAGCTGTATCTACGACTAAAATAATTGAACCGCAATATCCTGTTGAAAAAAAAGGGGAACCTAACGGATACCAAATTCCAAGTTTTTTTATTGAAAATGGGATTTTATCTATGTGGAGTGAAATTGAAAGAGGAAATATTACCTACGATTTTAAATATCGCAATGGTAATTTTGAATTAATTCATGTAGAAAAGCTAACTACCAATGCAACTGATGGGGCTATTACAGAAAATACAATATTTACAGTAACTAAAACTAACTTAGTTTCGGGGCTCAGGACCGAAACTGATGACCTATTAGGATCAAAAAAAATATTAAATAAAAGAAAAAAAACAGTTTTATTCAGACCTTTACCGAAAATACAGGATTTCAAATTTTCCGATAAAAAATTATTCTAAAAATACCCATTGGAAAAAAATGATATGATTATCCGTGATTGGTATAATTTAGACTTCTTCTTTTTATTCCCCTGACAATAGCGCATCTAATTTTTTCCGGGACTCTGGGTTCTCTTTGATGGACAAACACTTTTTGAAATATTCAATCGCTTTTGATTTATCGCCAATTGCCAGGAAATAGTCGCCATAAGAATCATAGACATTATCACTTTCAGGATAATTGTCAACATTTATTTTAAATAGTCCTCCAGCTTTGGCATATTGTTTTTGCTGCAAAAGGTTATAGCCAATGCCGTTTACCATAATTTCAGGCGGGGAAATCTTATAACCCAAGAGTTTTGAAACTTCCTGATAATGTTTTTCGAATTTATTTACGATGTCTACCGTGGGATTTGTAAGGTCTTTAGGGGAAAGTTTAAAACGATACTTGCTAAAAATGAAACGAAGCGCATCATACTCTGTGATTAAGGGTACCGACCCGTGGTCATCATTGCTATAATATTTACTTTCATACCTTAACCCGTTTAGTTTTTGCGCTTTAATATTTTGATCCAAACTAAGGATTGAACGGATATGCCTGGTACCTTTAGTGGTGTCGCTTTGAACTTTAGTAATATCCATACCCTCTCTCAAAGTATTTGCAATCCCTAAATACAAAGAAGTACCTGAAAAATTCTTTTCTTTTAGCGCTTTCTTCGTTTTATTTAACAAATTCATTTCATCCCACCACATGCTTGGGTCTATACTAATATAGGAGTTGAACAATTTTGTATGGTTTAGTGCAACGTTCATTACTGTTAAGCCTCCTAATGAATGTCCTGTTAATATTTTGTAAGGTTGCGTTGGGTATAAGGAATCAATACGTGGCATCAACTCCTTTTCCAGAAAGGCAACAAAACGTTCGCCACCACCTGATGATTTTAAAACGAGACTGTCGGTAAAGGGTGGGAGAGGTTTTACGTTTGTTGGTGTCAGGTCTCTTATTCTGTCGGTGTTTGGAATACCAACCACAATCATTTCAGGGCAAATGGTATTGCCGTTTACCTGACTCAGGTACTGAAGCACACCTACTACTGAATTAAAATGGGCATCACCATCCAATAAATACAATACAGGGTATCGCTGTTTAGAATTAGCGTTCCAACTACTTGGCACATGTATCCAGATTTTTCTTTGCTCATTCAGAATTTTTGATTGGATGCTATCAATTGTTCCAATGGTCACTTTATTGTCCTTTTGAGCCAAGGCACATACGGAGATAAATGCGGTAAGAACTACAAGAGTTAATTTCTTTATCATAGATTATGATTTGATGTTAGGAAATGGTTATTTCATGAAATCTTATATTCAAGATACTCAATATTCCAACAATTAAGGCAGCATGGTACATATCGACAACTGATGGGATAGATGAGCTCCTCATGGGCTTAATTTAATATAAACTTAATACGGAGGTAGTTTTCTGGTTGTAAACAAAGTTTAGTTTTGCTAAACAATGTTTAATCATAAACTCAAACGTATGGACAACTTCTACGCTAAACAAAACCAACAAGGCTTGGGCTTTCTACTGCCAGCAATGGGCAAGTTCTTTAATGATCAGATCAAAAATCAATTTCTTTCTAATCACTAAGGACTATGAGACACTATTATCTAACAATTGCTATGTTTTTCCTGTGTTTAAGCATTTCTTATGCTCAGGGTACATTGAGGGGGACTATTGTTGAGGGCAGCAATCCGATTGCCTTCGCTACCATCAGCGTTGCTGAGCTAAAAATACAGAAACTATCAGGGCTCGACGGAACATTTTCCATGTCATTGCCCGAAGGACCACATAAAATCTCCATTTCAATGGTAGGTTACCGCAAAGTGGATACTTTGATTAACATGATCAATGGTAAGACGATTAATTTAAACAGTATAAATCTTAGCCCAAATGGAGATTTACAGCAGGTAGAAATTCAGGGAATGTACAGTTCCGGAGAACGTAAAGCCATCGCCATGCGAAGAAATTCTAGCGCCATTATGGATGTTGCCAGTGCGGATGCAGTTGGTAAACTTCCAGACATCAATGCTGCAGAGGCTGTACAGCGGATCCCTGGTGTGAGTATAGACCGGGATCAGGGAGAAGGACGTTATGTAACTGTAAGGGGTACACCATCTCAATGGAGTTCTACCACCATTAACGGAGATCGTATGCCTGCAGCAAAAACATCAGGCGATCTGTTGGGTAACCGCACCGTTCCAATGGATTTATTGCCATCGGAGTTTATTCAATACATACAGGTCATCAAAGCAATCACTCCGGAATATGAAGGAGATGCAATCGGTGGTACAATTAACTTCATTCCACGAACTTCTCCAGAGAAAAGAACATTTCGCATCATGGGTGCTTTGCCTTATGCTGAAAGGCCAAAGGACAAACTCGGTTATAACGGAAGTCTGTTGTATGGAGACCGTTTGCTAAACGATAAATTCGGATTTCTGGTGCTGGGGACGATCAATCAGCGTACCTATGGTACCGATGATTATGAGGTAGGCTATGGGAATTTGCTTCACAATGTGAACAGCCTTGATGTGAGAAATTATCAGGGAACCAGAACCAATAAAGGTTTGAATGGTGCAGTAGATTATCGCCTTGCACCTGGTACTAAAGTATATGCCAGAGGGTATTATACAGAACTGCTGGACAATGAGCGAAACAGAAAAACCATGCACTATTTTGATCGCGCAACAAACAATGCGGTATTAAGATGGAATGTGGTAGACTACTATTTTAAGAATTATGGCGGGGAAGCAGGCATCGAGTCGGCTCTAGGTACAAAGTTGAGCATGAATGCACGTGCTGCCTGGTATAAATCATGGGCGGGTTATAAAGGGCCTTCTTCTGCTACAAAGGATTTACGCGGCTATTATTATGGCAACTGGGTGCAGACGCTGAAATATGATAATATGGTAAATGTAGATGGAAAAGATTATAAGTTCCTGAAAGGGGATGGGCCTGCAGGTTATGAAGGTGATGATCCTAACAATGTACAAACACATTTCTCGGCCGCTACACCTTACAGTGCCGACAATTATTACCTGGATAGATTTGTGACCTCTATCCGTAATGTGACTGAAAATGATAAGGTGGCTGCCGTAGATTTTAAGTATCAGCTATTAAACAACCTGCTCTTGAAATTTGGAGGGAAATTCAGACATAAAACCAGTACCTATGATTATCGTTATGCCACATGGGTCTATAAAAGCACTGCTCCAAAAGCATACCTGGGATTATGGGAAAAAGAGGCCTTTCCTGCAAAGAACTGGTTTCCTGAGCTGAATAATACTTATGATAACCTGAAATTTGATTATCCTACTGCACAATCTTTTATCAATCCTTACAGCATTTCATCTGTTGGAGCAAACTTAACTTATACCTTAAACGACGCAACTAATTCCTCTTATGCTACAGGTAATTATGATGCAACGGAAAAAGTAAGTGCAGGATATGCCATGGGCGAATGGGACCTGAACGCAAATTGGAAAATCGTTGGAGGAATGCGCTTTGAGCATACTTCAGATGTGTCTAACAGTTATATTTATAATGACATTACCAAAAAGGTAAGCCCTGTGTCGGGTAGTAAAAGCGTGCCTGCTGTTCTTCCGATGTTACATTTTATCTATAAGCCAAATGATAAGACGGATCTACGTGCAGCAGTTACCCGTACTTTTGCAAGACCTTCTTTTAATGAAATCAGTCCAACGACAAGGGTAAATCCAAATACGCTAACGGTGACCCTCGGGAACCCGAATTTACGTCCAACTTTCTCCTGGAACTATGACTTGATTGGCAGTTACTATTTAAGCAATACGAGTTATTTAACCGGAGGTTTGTTCTATAAGCAAATCAAAGATGCAGTGTACACCCAATCTTTTAACCAGAGTCAGACGGTAGATGGTACCACTGCAAGCTACAAGGTATCACAGCCTTTAAACTCTGATAATGCTAAACTGTATGGAATTGAGCTTGGTTATAACCAGAAATTCACTTTCCTTCCAGGCATACTGAGTGGATTGGGTATTAATTTGAACTATACCTATACCAAATCTGAAACTACGATTAGTGACCGTCCGGATGAAAAGATTGGTTTGTTAAACCAGTCGCCGAACATCATCAATGCAGCCCTGTTTTATGAAAAGGATCGTTTTTCTTTGCGTATTGCCGCCAATTACCGTCAGGCTTTTCTCGTAGAAGTGCGCGACAATAGTGCTGCAGACCGTTACCAGGATAAAGATTTCCACCTTGACCTTAATACCTCTTATAATTTCCCAAAGAACATCACTTTGTTCCTCGATGCAAATAACCTGACCAATGCAGCACTTCGCTATTATCATGGTGTAAAAAGCAGACCGGAACAGGTGGAATATTATTCTGCAAGGGGGCGTGTGGGGGTAAACTGGACTTTCTAACAAAAATATAGCACTATAAATTAAATTTTATGAAAAGACTTTTTATCTACACTGCAGTTGTGGCCATTGCTTTTGCAGTTGGCTGTAAGGATCATACTGAGTTGACTAAAAACCAGTCGCCTACTCAAGAAAAAGAGGCTGCCAATTTAACAATCAAGGCAAGTCAATACCTTTCTGCACTGTCCTCAGGCGCTCAGCTTGCTGCTATATCCACTGAAAGTACTTTCGATTACGATGGTCGATCGGTTAGGGTCAAGGCTTATTCCCGCAATGTGGGAGACACGAAAAACAGTCCCATCTTTAAATATGGGGACTTGTTAAACCGGGCCATTTCCTATAAAAATGCACATCCGGAGACTGATGTAAAGGTCAAGTTTGCGATGTATAAAATTGGCTTTAATTCTTACGTAGGTTTTAATCCGGCAGATGCCTCATATGGCTTTGTTAAAGGTAATGACCATGGTGCTGAAAGCTCCGAAAAATTGATTTATTCTATCGTAAAGGCTGCTTTGAACCAGGTTCAGGTAGATTTCGTTTATCAGTTTGATGTTTCTGAAAGCGTGTATAATTACATCAATGGTTACATGGAAGATCCTTGTACAACCGACCCAACAAAAAAGGTAAAGGACTACCTGAGGATGCGGAAAGTAAGCTGGGGTACTGAAGCTTATCAGCAGATGCATGCAAAATACATGACGGTAAGCCATTATACCGGAGATAGCGGCGATGTATTAAACACTGTGTTCGGTACAACTGGGAATGTGGATGATCATGGAACCAATGGGATTCCGACAGCTAAGGATTGGGTACAGTCTGGGATGCTGATAAATGGACATGCAGAACTCATGACTTCATTCAACAAATATTTCGACCTGATCTATGCCAATAATACAAATCAGGCAGATTTTCATAGCGCTGTAAGGGCGATGCACAGCACCAATTCCTTAAATTATGATGACCTGCATTTCAGCAGTTATTTTACGCCTATTCCAGTTTCTCCCGCAGGTAATTATGTGGCTGGTCAACCTGATAGCTCCGCTGTTCAGGGCGATGCCTGGGATACTTCATTTAATCCGGTAGCGAAATATGTTTCACAGATGGCCTCCGTACCAGGGGATCGTTATTTGAAGGTAAACATGTACCACCTCAAAATGGACAATTATGGTAAGCGGTTCTATAATGAATTAGCACAGATATACCTTTCGCCAGTTACTGGTCTAAAGCATTTTAGAATGCTGGCAAAGGAAAATTCTTATCAATCTGTAAGGCCATTGGAAGTATTTAATAACATAGGTATCATGAGGTATATCAAGCCAACGCATGCAAAAAACCTAACTTTTGCTTTTAGCGGAATCAGTACTTATTATACGCTGACAGGTTCTACGAACCTTAAATTAGATGAAAATGCCTCAAAGGCAAATACGACACTTGTGGTAAAAGAATACACCACAGATCATCCGGTATACAATGCTTATAAAGACATATTTGAATACCAGTTTTAACCATTACAAATGAAAATATCCAGAAGAAAATTCGTGTTATCAGCAGCCCTGCTTGTTCCTATGTCAAGGCTGATGGCAGCGCATGTTGAGTTTAGAGCGAATTATTTTCTGCATGGGGTTGCCTCAGGCGATCCCTTGCAGGATCGGGTAATAATTTGGACAAGGGTAAGCGCTGGAAATTATCCTGGCACTACCTTGCGTTGGGAACTGTCTGAGGATCCCCGGTTTTTAAACATCCTGAAAAAGGGTAGGGTTGAAATCTCAGCGCATACCGATTATACCGCAAAAGTGGATGTAAAAGGGTTAAAAGCAGGATGTAAATACTATTATCGGTTCTTATATCAAGCTGCCATTTCTGCGGTCGGAGAGACGAAAACTTTGCCAGCGGCATTGAATGGTGCAGATTTTAGAATGGCCGTAGTTAGCTGTAACAACTGGGAGGATGGGTATTTTAATTCATTCCGCTTTCTAGCTCAAAAACCTGAAGTAGATTTGGTACTCCATCTAGGGGATTATATTTATGAATATGCCGCTGGCGAATATGGAAACCCGGCATCTGGCCGAATCAATGAGCCAAGAAATGAAGTCTTCACGCTACAGGATTACAGAACCAGGTATGCCTGTTACAGGACAGACGCGGATCTGCAGCATTTACATGCTAAAAAACCTTTTTATCTGATTTGGGATGACCATGAATTGGCAAATGATGCCTATCAAAATGGCGCCAAAAATCATCAGTCAAACGAGGGAAGTTGGGAACTAAGGAAAAAAGCAGCCATACAAGCCTATCTGGAGTGGATGCCAATCAGAGCAAAAAATGCCACTGAAGTTCGCCGGAAATTTGAAATTGGCGATGACATCTCCCTTTATCTGATGGATGAAAGAAGCAGCGACCGTACGCAACAAATGGAAAACACCCAGCCTGGTTTTAATGGGGGAGAGCGGAGCATCATTGGAGAGAGTCAATACGGCTGGTTGGCTAATGAGTTGAAAAATAGCAAGGCAACCTGGAAATTGATCGGAAACCAGGTCATGTTTTCGGGTTATGCAGTCGCTAAAGGTTTCAAGTTGCCAAAATATAACGATTGGTGGTTAGGTTATCCCTATGAAAGAACCAAAATATTGGACATGCTGGAAAGGGAAAAAGTAGGCAATACCATTTTTCTTACGGGTGATCATCATGAGTCTTTTGTGTTGGCGGTACATAAAGAGGAGAAGTTTATGGAGTATACCAAAAGCCATCAGCAGCGGCCGCTGGCATGGGAACTGCTCACACCTTCTATCACTTCCAAGAATGCTGACAGACGTTCTGAATCGGAAATCATTGCATTTGAAAATATGCTGCATAACAAGGAGATTAACCCTCATTTAGTCTATGGAGATATTAAAAGCCATGGCTATTTCATCGCTACAATTAATAAGAAAAGCATACAGATCGATTATTACTTTGTTGATAACCTGCTGACAAATGTAGCCAATGAGTATAAATCAAGGTCATTTACCATTGACGCAGAAACATTTGTTATGTCTGTTTAATTAAAAATTTTTAAACCTTTTTTGGGAAAGCAGTCTTTACTCCCTGTTTATGCTGTTTCCCATGGAGGTTTTCTTATGGTATTTTTTTATCCGATTCATTCATTTAATTTTACTTTTTCATTTCTATTTTATTGAATAGTATTGCGCCTGTCAGTTTATGAGAGATTGATGTGGCCAGAAAACAAACTTTCGACCAGTGCTTAGATGAAAGGCTATTTAATATTGCCCCAGTAAAAATCAATATAATGCCCGGAATGGCGATGGCTTTTATTGTAAATAAATATCCTGAGCTTACCAATATGACACCTGCAAGGCTTATCCAGAAGGGTATCAATCCATTCCTGATTTTTGAATTCCTATAAAGTATTGCTAGGTTAAAAATCATAATCAGCACTATCAGCGGCGCTATCCATGGGCTATATGGAATAGTCTGGAAACCTGAAACGCCCAAGGCGCTGAGATATGCAGCCCAGCAAAAGGGACATTTTGGAAAAAAAGCCACCAGCACAGGGAAAACTACCTGCTGAAAAGTATTAGCGATTTTTAGTGGCCATCTGCCCTTTGATGATTTACTGATGATTTCATTAAGATCACAAATTACTTTGTCAACTTCCCATTGCAGTCGTGTATAGGTAGTTTTGATACGCCCGTCCTGATCCAGAATATACAATTCAAGTCTGTGTTGATTTACCGTCGATGATACATGGTTTACACCCAGGCTGAAGAAATCAGAAAGACTGGCAAAATCTTCAGGACGTGTCCTTAATACATGCGCATTAGGGCCAAATGTTATACCCCTGTTTTCAGCAAAAGCACGCATTTTAGCAGGGCTGTCGTAATTGGGATCGTAAGTGAAGGCAATGAGGCGTACCACATCTTCCAGGCCCATTTTTACCAGTTCCTTTTGCAGCCATCCCATTTTATTTATGGTGAGCGTGCATTTATTGGGGTTCATACAGCGGGTATAGAAGAATGCTACGACTGTGGGCTTTTGGCCGATTACATCCGCCAGTGCCATTGTTGTACCCAGTTCATTTTCGACTTCCAGCTGACCAATAGAGTTAATGCTACGCCTGCCTTTACGCCACCATTTGGTCCGGGTGTCGACTTTTCCCTGCACATCGCAGCAGCTTAAGTCCAGCTCCCGTTCATCCTCCTCAATAGCCTGGATTGTTAATTGAATTTCTTGCCGCATTTCGGGCGTAAAATCAATGGTATTCTTTAGGAAACTCTTTAGCTCCGGTAAGGCAGCTCTTGCATATCCTTTAAGCCATTTCAACGTACGGAAAATTTCGAGCTTACCGCTGGATGGATGGCGTAATGGCCAGGTAGGCCTAAACTCTGTAAGATCTAGACTGTCGTCGTTGTAGCGTAGGTTCTGCAGGGCCTGAATTAAAAAATTCACATATTCAGCCTTGGGCCTTTTGCAACCCCGAAGGCCCCTTGCGGCAGCGGCTACTATATAGGCATCTCTGCCGTTTTGTAACTCGTCCAAAATAAAGTTGATGGCTGAATCTGGCATTCCCACTTCTGCAAACGAAGCGAGTGCATATCCTTTTATGAGATTTGCCTCATAAGCCGGTCGTCTATTGTACACAGGATGTCGCTCAGACAGAAGTTCAACCAAGAGGTTTCTAGACAGCCCGCCACTGCGAATGTTGTCAATTACCTTGGCTATTTCTTCTTCGGAACTGTCACTGGTTAACTGCACATTACTCATTGTGGTTTCCTTCCAGCCTTTTTAACAGTTTAGCCGCCATTTGTTCTATGATAGTTGGCCCTGCCAAAGGAACAGCGCTAACAGACTCAACAGAACTGAGGAACTTTGCCTTATTACTGGTTTTGGTGGCTACTAATTCATTCAATGAATTCTTTAGGCCCTCGTTCTGCTTAAGGCTATTTATATCTCCAGTAAATGTCAACATGTTTAATAACCCTGCTTTAAAATCGACTTCGTCCGTGGTAGGACTAACACTTTTAAATAGTTTAATGCCATTACCCTTTTTAGGTTTAAGAAGAATTTCGGCAGCCAGGTCATTCATTTTTTCATGATCCAGGTGCTGAAGCGATAAAGCAGCAGCTTCTCTTATTTTAAAATCTTCTTCCCCATCTAACACAATTTTTATAAGGAGTTGCTTCGACTCTGGATCATTTCCAAGCCCTGCGATGGCAGCCCTTTTTACCTCTGGGTCTTTGCTTTGATTGTACAACTCAAGGAACAAGCTTGCATGCTGAGGTTTTGGATTTTGCCTTAAAAAGAAAATAGCATCAGATTTTGAAATTAAATCACTCTCCGTTTTATTGATTTCATCGATTAAAAATTTCTGAACAACGGAATCTTGGTTCGCTGTTAAAATACCGATGGCCTGAAATCTTAGCTTCTTATTTTGGTTGTCAATTAATCCTCTTAAAATATTAAAAAAACGAGGTTTCCTGGAAGGATAGAATATGTTTTCCCTTTTGGCAGCCACCATTCTATTTATAAGATCAACTCTTAAATCTACTGGCGCATCCGAGTCAGCTATTATGTCAAGTATCGTGTCCAGAAAAACTTCACTTGTTTCATCAATTGATCCAATTGCTTTTAATCGTTCGCTCAAATCACTTTCATTATTTTTCAATTGTGATAATGTCCATAATTGCTTTTCATTGTCCTTTGGTAATAGGTCGCCATCTTTTAGATTATCCATTGCAAATTCAGTTGAAGGTTTTCTATCCTGATCAAAATATGGAATGTCATCATAATCAAAACCCAGTGGAGTATTATTGTTGAGCCGACCTTGAAAGTCAATTGTACTTTTAACAGTTATTGGGCCATTTGGATAATTAGATGTAGGCGATTTGGGGAATTCAATTTCAATCTCAGGCATATTCCCTTCTCCAAATTCAGGGTCCACGCCTGGTTTGTATTTTCTCATAGGTCTACTGTCATCGGTATCCAAATCCCATGGCCAAAGCGTATCTTCCAAAAAATTTCCAATATCCTTGTTGGTTTGCATGTAAAAACCATTTTCATCGAAAAAGTCTAATTCTTCCTGGGTTGCATTTTGTTTCCATTCTTCAATCCATTCTTCTCCTCTTTTACCCTCATATTTATCCGGATGTGGATAGGTCTCCATTTGATGACCATCAAAACGATTGTACATGTGTTGCCATTTTGCCCATAGTCGGTCAACGTTACTATGCATCATAAAAAATAACGGATCAATTGGATCTTTTCCAACATCGGCAACATCTCCTGCAAATACGTTATGTGCTGAATTGTGTGATTTACGTTCTTCATGCTCTGACCAACCTTCAAAATTATCAGGTCCTTCATTAACAATTTCCTTTTCAGTCAATACGTCTCTTTTGCCATTAACTCGCCCGAAAGTATCTTGATTGGCAGGATTTCTATCTTGATAAGCTCTATTTAAAGTTCCCCAAACAGTGTTTTCAACATAGTTTACTAATGGGTTCATCTTGTCAAATTTGGGCTGCATTTCCTGGGGTGCTTCTGGGTCATACTTTTCTGTTTCTCCTATAAACTTTGAAGTAAATACCCGTTCTGCTTTTTTATCAAATTTCCAATAAGGAATGGTCACCTGTGGAAATATTGCCTGTAGTTCTCTTTCCAAGTGCATGTTAAAGATTCTATGCCAGGGATGAAAAGAAGTCCGCTGATGAATTTCATTGACGGCATCGTAGGTATGCATCAGCACTATCTCATGAAGCAGCTTACTTGGTGTTCTGCTGTAATTCCCAAGATATTCCTTTTTTGTCTTTTCAGTATTCAGCCTTACAAAAGCTTCCAAAAACAAGTTGATTTCATCATCAGTAAGTTTATTCGCATTCTTTCGGACCTGAACCATGATATCTTTCTCCAGTTTGAGATCTGTGTTATCGGATTTCACAGAAATGAAAACATCTTTTTCCAGTACACTAGAATGTTCAAATTTGCCAGCGACATAGAATATTAGTTCATTCTTAGTTTTAAAATCGTGTTCGATTTTTTGAATAGGTGTTTCATTAGCAGAATTATTTAGATATAAATCAATCCTACCAGTTTTATTTCTGTGTTCTGGAGTGATGGTCACGGGCATTGGAGAATCTCCAGTATAGCCGTCAATGGTTAATGTACATTTAACTGGAGTCCAACCGATATAAGCCGCGTTTTCAGACTCTGACCCGTTTATTTTAAGAATAAATTTCATGTTGAATTGTTTTAGTTCATTTTCAGCATAATAAATGATGCTACAACGCCGGCTTTTGCCTGGCCATGCGGCTCCGTACGGATAACACTTCCTACTATAGATGGCATTTGGTTTAGGCCTTCCATCCAGTCGGGCACCAGGTATCCGTTGTAATCATATACCCAGTCGGCAGTAGAGGTTCCTTCCAGTCCTTTGCCCTGGAATCTGAGGTGAAAAGGCTCTCCAAAGTGTATTGTACCTTTTACGTTCAGTTGCATTCCTGCTCCAAAATCGAAAACAGCAAGGATATGGCCGAAATCAGATGGCTGAATGTTAAGGATACCCTGCCCAAATAATTTCGGGTCATCATCGGGGTTTGAATTGCTGACAAAGCTCCTGTAAAGCCAGTCACCGGTTAAATCTTTTGGGTTTTGCATTGTTGATTGCGTTTATTGTTAAGTCATCTCTTTAATTTGATGTGAATTGACACCGAACCTTATGCCTGTACAGTTTAAATGAGTTGGATTGTGAACTTTAAAGTCACATTTTTTGATTGAGCGTCTTTATTCATAATCATTTGAGTAGCATTAAGTTATATCTAATTTAATAAAAAAAATGATTTGCAAGGTTAGAAAGTTTTATTTTATGAATGGGGGATAAGCCTGAGCCTGGTTTGTATGTTACCAATAAACAACACACAATAAAGATATTTTACTATAATTAATTCTTAATTTGCATGTCTTATTAGGAAAAAATAAACCAATGAAAACAAAAAATTCTCGAATTCACAATCCTTTGTTCCTGATGCGGAGGAATACCTGAATAAAAAATCCTTTATCCAAAAATCATAGGGGATATCTGGTGCTTTGTTGTGAATCTTTTGATTGTTCTGCTTTTCTTCTATTTTTTGTAGAACTAGTTATAGCAGAGAATTATCTCTTTTTCTGAATAATCATAGGGATGATGAAAGGGAGGATATGATTATAGATTTGCTGGATTTTTTGGATAAAAAATCTAAACTAATGCAAGGTTTTGCAAGCATGCCGTCATTTGATAGCCTATAACAATATAAAGCTGCTCTTTATATTGTTTAAATTGAATGGTGTATTCTATGTTATTGTCATCTGTTATGTTCATGTTATTTGTCTTTTACCCGAGTGCTTTTTTTCAGATAGAAGGGGGGCAATGAGTTACATTATTCTTCATGAAAGCATCAATCACCATAGTATTCAATTCATTAGGTAGGGAATGTCCCATTCCTTCGATTTCCATAAAACATGCATTCGAGATTGAATTGGCGATGTCTTTGCCACAGGCCAAGGGAAATATGGAGTCTTCTGATCCATGAACGACTAACGTAGGTGTTTTGATTTTTTGTAATCGATTTAAATCGTAGGGTGTTAATGTCATTGCGCAAATTTGGCCTAAAATATTGGCTAATGGCGCCCTTTCCAGGTCTTTTAAAATGTTTTCCTTTTCTTCCTCCAGCTTAATTGGAAAACGACTTCCCGCTATGGCCTTGACAAATTCCAGTTTATGATCTAGATATAAATTCAATTTCTCTCTAAAACAGGGCATTGGACGAAGCATTAACTCCATTACTTCGGCTTTCGTCTGGGGTAAAGTTGGATTTAAAGAAGTTGACATAATAATGGTTAAGCTCTTTATGCGCTCTGGAAAATCTGATGCGATGATTTGAGCAACCACACCACCTAAAGAACGACCCAATACATGTACTTTTTCGATTTTCAATTCATCCAATAGGGAAATAGCATCATTGGCCATATCCACCAATTTATAGGAATTTTTTGGATATTTTCCCTGTTGCAGTAGACCGATTAGTTCTTCCACACTATTTGAACCAGATGCTATAAAAGTAGATAAACCTGAATCTCTATTGTCAAAACGAATAACCCTAAACCCTTTATCTACCAACTCTTGACAAAATGAACTGCTCCAACTCGTCATTTGACTTCCTAATCCTGAAATCAATACTACTGTTTCAGAATTTTCAGTCCCCATAATATCATAGAAGAGGTTAATTTTATTTAGCTTGGCAATTGGCATTTTTAATGAATTTAATAATGTTCTGTGTTTCTTTTCAACAAGTTTTCAAATTCTTCTCTGTATTTCTTTTTTACCTGTTTATCCATTGTATTATTTTAATTAAACTTTGCAATCAGCTCATTTAAAACCTCCATCAGTATGCTGTGATTTTTCTTTTTCAATGATGAAAAAATTTCTTCGGCAACTTCTTCGGCAGTTATTTTAGCCTCTTCATAAATCCGTTCACCAGCATTCGTCAATACAGCATAGCTTACTCGTGCATCCCTGGTATTGGATTGGCGATCGACCAAACCTATTTTCTCCATCGGAGCAAGTAATCTAGTAATTCCAGATGCAGTAATACCCATTTTAACTGCCAAATCGATTCTTCGACATTGTTTGTTGGGGCTATTTTTCAAAAGATAAAGTATAATGAAATCACTCATGCCCAGACCATGGATATTCAGTTTATCAAATTTTTTTGAAAGAATGGCTTGAGTTTTTATAATAGCCAAAGCTGAATTTAAATTTTCACTAATCATTGAAAAGTACTTGAGTTGTTAAGTTGTTTCAAATGTAGTTTTTTTAATTTAAATACAAAATATGTTTTTTTTTATGGTAAAGAGCTGATTTCTGCTGCAATGTTAACCCTTGCAGGTTGTTCGTAGATCTTATGAAAGAAATCTGTTTTGAAAATGCGGTCCATACCTAAAAAGTACAGAAGAACCTGCTTTCTTCCCTGGTCAAATTGTGGCGTGTTCCCATATTCCAATCTTACATTCTTAACATAAGCTTCATAGGTATCCTTGTCTAAGCCAAGGATGGTCATATCTGCATCGTTAAAATAATTGGTATCCGCATCCGAGCTCAAGGCATGTGCTTTAGTCGCCAAGATTAAAGTTTTACACTTGGCAATCTTTGCTTCAGGATAACCAATGCTCTTTAATCTTTCTACGGCCAAATCAGCGCTTCTTTCCTCGTCCTTATGGTCTATTGAATTGTAAATCACATCGTGATAAACCATGGCTACAATTAACAGCTCATTATCTGTAGTAAGGTTTTTGCATTTTTTTAGCTGGGTGTAAAAATTTTGCAGATGTTCCATGGTATGGTAGTGCCTATTTTTGCCAAGATAATTGCTAATAATTTCGTTCCACAGTTTTGTCGAAATAGCAGGATCCGGATTGTATTTCTTAATAATATCCTTAAAACAGTTCTCTAATTCATTGTTCGTAGCCGCCATATTTGTAGATGCAATATTTGTAACTGCAAATAAGCAAATAAGTAGGGAACCTATTACTTTAATTTTCCTTTTTCAATGCCGCCTCAACATCAATTAAATGACCAGGGAACATTTACTTCTGATATGGCATTACTAAAACTAATTTGTTTTAGTAACTTTCTTTGTGCCGATGAATTCTCGGTTTTTGCATTCCATCGTTATGGCTCATAACTTCCAGGTTGGTTAGATCTACGCCAAAATAATCAATCAACCATTTGTTGTTTACTTTCGTCATTATAAAGATGTACTGATTGAGTTCTGAAATATCGAACTTAACTAGTGCTTTATTATAAATGGTATAAATCTTAGTAAAACGCCCCGCCTTAATATGGTCTAAAATTGCTTCGGGTTCAAAACCAAAAATTAAATCAGATTCCAGGCCAGGTATAGGACCAAAATAATCAACTAATGGATATTTAATCAACGTGTCGGAAACACTTATATAGGTCCTTTTCAAATTATCTATGAATACATCCGATACATAATTCGAACTTTTTAAGTTTGAAAGATACTCTTCAATCGCTGGCATATCTATTCTAACTATGCTATCCTTTTTTATCGAATCCTGATTAAATCCAACTACAAGGGGAGAAGTCATAAGATGATTTTTTCTCTCTTTATACCAGGTTAAAAACCCTATCGCTGTCTTCTGCAGCCCTCCTTTAGTTAATTCTTCTGTTTGCTGCCCATAACTAAAAGCGTTCAATAAGCTTAGAAAGAAAGCTGTTAAAATTATTCTTCTCATTGGGATTAGTTTTTTATACTTTTTCTTACTTGAGTTATAATGTAATCATGCATTCCACATTGATTTCTATATTAAATATTTGCAGTCTTTCCAGTTATTTTACCTGTAACTCAATTGTAATATAATCTAATATCATGACTTGTACCCATGGGGATATTATTTGTGGAATTGTCCACCTATTTTAATAGGAGTATACTAACATCTGATTGTTAGATATGTTTTTATTTTTACAGGTTGATTTTAAGTTTTGTCAGACAATAATGATTAATTAATTATATCTTTCTAGAAAAAAGAAATGAAGAAGACCAAACTCATAATTCTTACCATATTTATTGCCAATTTCAGTTACGCACAAACCACATTAATGGATAGTTTAATTCAAAAAAACTACTCCACCTTTAAAAAAAACAATAACAAGTCTTTCGAAGGTAAAGGCTGGACAACCTTACAGGGTGAAATGAGCAAAAGCAATTCTGTTTTATTGGGCGAGGTACATTTCAGCAATGAAGTCCCTTACTTCACCAACGCGGTTATCAATAATATTAAGTTCGACAATTATATTCTGGAAATAGATCCATATACAACCAACACAATATCAACCAAAATTAAATCTTTATCTCCAGCTGAACTGGACAAATTCCGTAATGAATCAAGTTCAGCTTTCTCTTTTTTACGAGGTGAATCTGAGTTTGATTTATTCAAAAACATAGTTCAGCAGAATATAAAACTATTTGGAGCTGAGCAAATTAGTATATTTTCAGATCGGTTACTGCTTTCGGAATTGAGTAAACAATCCAAAAATGCTAAAGCAAAAGAAATTTATAAGCAGATGATCGCTAATTCCGCGGCTTATGACACAAAAAACAACACCACATTCTATATGTTCTCTAACGATTTTCAGGCAAAAATGAACGCATTGAGCGCTCTGAATTTATCAGCCAACGAGAAAGAGCAGCTTGAAGCACTAAAATTAAGCAAGGAACTATATTTAAATCGAATTCATCCTTTAAGAGTTCAGTTCATGAAACACCTGGTTTTTGAAAAACTCCCTGAATGGAAAGACAAGAAGAATCTTTTCAAATTTGGTGCTAATCATATGCCTAAAGGAGAGAGTTTAATGGAAGTATTCGATGTTGGTAACCTGGTTTCCAATATTGAAGAGGCAAATTACCGGAAGTCATTGCACATTATGCTCATCGGAAAGCAACAAGGTGAAACATTGGCTGATTTAGATCAATATAAATCTTTCTTAACCGTCGTAAATGATGACAATTGGTATGCCTATGATTTAAGACCCTTGAAACAAGCAATCTCTAAAAACAAGCTTAAGGTAGCGGATTTGGAGCTGGAAAGAATTATAAAGGGTTACGACTATTTGGTTTTCATTCCTGAGGTTACTCGATTTACTGAACGAGGGAAATAAGTCAACTAATCATATAAAGAGTTGGTTAGGAGTCGGTTATTTTATAAAATAGCAGTAAGGGCCGTTTTAGTTCAGCTAAAGCTAAATTTGTTGTATTAGATCATGATAATTGAACACTTGATAAACAAAGATATTAATGGATACTAATCTAGTAGAGACAAACATTGAATCAGAGGATTTGCTTGAGCATGTGGAATTACAAGATATATCCGATGCTATAATTACGATTCAAGAATCATTTCAGATTTCGTTTCAGGGAGACGAACTTGCAAATGTTAAAATCTTTCAAGATTTGTGTAACCTTATCCAGGAGAAAATTAAACTTGAAGACCATGATGACTGCACAAGTCAACAAGCTTATTATAAACTTAATCAAGCATTATCTCATACTTTCAATCTAAGCAAATTAGATTTAAGTCCTGAAACCCTTATTGAGAACATCATACCGCGTAAAAATAGAATTAGGAAAGTGAAAATGTTAGAAGATATACTTGACATGCAGCTATTTCTATTATCTCCACCTGTCTGGTTGACTTGTGTACTAATACTTGTATTTTTTTTGTCTCTTCTGGCTTTCTTTTTTGATGGGACAATTGCTGTATCTGGAATCGCTTTTTCACTTCTCGGATTAAGAATTGCTCATAAGATGGGGAAAGAGATTGATATTAAAACTGTTGGAGAATTAACAGATAATATGGTATCCTATAATTACATTAAATCACGACGAGATCCCAATACAGTGAATAGGAGAGAGTTAGATCATGTAATTAAAAGTATTTTTATTAAGTTATTCCTGTTATCCCCTTCAGCACTACATAAAGAAGCTAAATTTAGTGAGTACTAACCCATGATCTCCCTCATTTCATAGATTTCAACCTTCCTGATTGCTAGATAGGTTTTGATTTTAAGTTTTACCAGACAATAATGATTAATAAATTATATCTTTCTAGCAAAAAGAAATGAAGAAAACCAAACTACTAATTCTAACCCTGTTTATTGCCAATTTCAGTTACGCACAATCCACATTAATGGATAGTTTAATTCAAAAAAACTACTCCACCTTTAAAAAAAACAATAACAACGCTTTCGAAGGTAAAGGCTGGACAACCTTACAGGATGAAATGAGCAAAAGCAATTCTGTTTTATTGGGCGAGCAACATTTTACCAATGAAGTCCCTTACTTCACAAACGCGGTTATCAAAAATATTAAGTTCGACAACTATATTCTGGAAATTGATCAATATACAATCAACACCATATCAGCAAAAATTAATTCCTTATCTCCAGCAGAACTAGACAAATTTCGTAATTAATCAGGTTCAGCCTTATCTTTTTTACAAGGTGAATCTGAGTTTGATTTATTCAAAAATATAGTTCAGCAGAATATCAAACTATATGGAGCTGATCAAATTAATATATTTTCAGACCGGTTACTACTTTCGGAATTGAGTAAACAATCCAAAAATGCTAAAGCAAAAGAAATTTATAAGCAAATGATCGCTAATTCTGCTGCTTTTGACACAAAGGACAACACCACATTCTATTTGTTCTCTGACGATTGTCTGGCAAAAATGAACGCATTGAGCGCTTTGAATTTATCAGCCAAAGAGAAAGAGCAGCTTGAAGCACTAAAATTAAGCAAAGAACTATATGTAAGTCGAATTCATCGTTTAAGAGTGCAATACATGAAACACCTTGTTTTTGATAAACTTCCTGAATGGAAAGACAAGAAGAATCTTTTCAAATTTGGTGCGAATCACATGCCTAAAGGAGAGAGTTTAATGGAAGTATTCGATATTGGCAACCTGGTTTCCAATATTGAAGAGGCAAATTACCGGAAGTCATTACACATTATGCTCATCGGAAAGCAACAAGGTAAAACCTTGGCTGATTTAGATCAATATAAATCTTTCTTAACCGTTGTAAATGATGACAATTGGTATGCCTATGATTTAAGACCCTTGAAACAAGCAATCTCTAAAAACAAGCTTAAGGTAGCGGATGTAAAGCTGGAAAGAATTATAAAAGGTTACGACTATTTGGTTTTCATTCCTGAGGTTACTAAAGACATAGAAAGAGGAAAATAAGCAACTAATCATATAAAGAACTGGCTAAGAGCCGGCTATTTTATAAAATAGCCGGCTTTTTAATGCACTATTGTTTGTGGCCTCAGTAGTTTTTATGCCCCTGGCTTTATAAAGTAACGGCCGTCTTAGTTGAGCTAAAGCTAAATTAGTTGTATTAGAACATGATAATTGAACACTTGATCAACAAAGATATTAATGGATCCAAGATATATTCGATACTACATAACCCTGATAGGATTGTTATTAAGAAAGGATTGTTTTATTACTCAGGGGCATGACTTTTATCTAGAAAGTTACAATAGGCGGTTAATTTTTTTAACTTTGAATTTCTATGAAAAACGAATGCAAATTTTGCAGTATTTATAGATTTTTTTATACTAATCTATAAAGAAGTAATGATCAATGAAGCTAATTCCTGTCTGAAAGAAAATAGGATTCGATTTGTACCTCAATTGGGGAATCTTTCTTTTTATAATGAGCCTGATATCTTCTTGCCTGAAGAGTTAGAAGAAAGAAGCAAAAAGATAAGCACAATGCTTGAAACTGAAAACCAGTATGAACTATTTTTACAACAAAAAAGACGTCGTCCGGTATATGATATTTATGCATGTTTTCATCCATTCAATGAAGCAACCAAAGCGCTTTATCCTTTCTTAAAAAAGCTGCAGCAACAAGTAAAGAAAGATGATGTTATTTTAAATTTATGGGACAGAACTGGCTGGTTGACAAGTCTTTTGGCTGGGTTATTTCCCTCCCAGCTTATCGTCACCACCTGGGAGGGAAATAAAGATGTACTGGGCTATAAAGGTTTTCATTTTTGGATGAAAGAATCTAAAAATGTAAATATCTTATTCTGCGATTTAAATGAGCCTTTGCCGCTTAAGGACAAAAGTGTTGCTTTTTCGGTTGGTATTGACACTTTTCATCGGTTCAATCAATCTTTATTATTAGAAGAGCTTACCCGGGTGGTTAAAGATGATGGCGCCATTATTTTCCCTCATGTACATTTGACAAATTCGGAGCCTGAGCCTTATTTTGATAGGGGATGCAAGCAAATACATGGTAAAGACTATGAAAGCGTTTTTAACTGTTTGTCTCAAGTGACAGATTGGAAAGGATATGTTTTTTCAGAGCCACAGCTGTTTATTGAAAATGATATGCTTAATTCTTCAAACATTCCAGTAATATCTACCCCTCATACGATTGATTATAATGCATTATTGGCCATACTACCTAAATCATGGGCAGATGAACCTTTAACTTCCTTTTCTATGAAGGATATGCAGTCTATTGGGGAGGCGAGGATTTTAGTGAATTTATTGTTGAATATTGACCTGAATCAACAAATTGTCTATGTGGATCATACTCATTTGGGTGGTTCGGTTGGTCATTTACTGGAAAGGCATCCAATTTATATAGAACGCATCAGAAACCTGGATAATTACCGATTATCTGACCTAGTTGTAAAGGTAATCTATTTAGCTAAATTAGGGTACACTGTAGATGAAGTCTGCACCAAACTTGGGCTGAAGCAAAGCGATCTGGTTATCGAATTAGAAGTACTAGAAAAGCTGGGATTATTACAAGTCTTACCAATTTCATATGATGGTATTCGATTGCAATATTACCTCATGTCTCAGGAATATATAACACCGAAATCAAAGCAAAACTTAAAAGCACTGTGGCGACATTCTGTTGAAAATTTCAGTAAAAGAATAGCGTTGATTTCTTTGCAGGATCAAAGTGAATTTACTTATGAGGACTGTGATGAAATCATAAAAAATATAGTAACTGCTCTTTTTAACAGTGGTTTGAAAAAAGGAGATAAGGTTTTGATATGCAGCAATATAAATACGGAGGCTATTCTGTTATATTGGGCATGTATGCAAACTGGACTTGTGGTTGTACCTATAGGAACCCACTTAGTTAAAGAGGCTGTTTCTTATATTTTACAACTCAGTCAGGCTAAGCTGTTTTTTACTCATCAATTATGCTATGATGAAAATACAACATTAACCGATAGTATTCCTATTATCATTTTTGATGAAGAGGAGCAAAGTTCAAATGGTCTCTATTTTTCAGACTGGTTAGGAGATGTAAATATAGCTTTAGATGATATTACGGAGGTAACGGTTAATGATGATGATGAAGCTGTGATCCTATTTACGTCAGGTTCAACCGGAGTTCCTAAAGGTGTGCAGTTATCACACGGTAATTTGCATAGAAGCGGCCAGTCAATTGCAGACACTTTTAATTGGAGGGAGGAAGACCGGTTTTTCGCCATGGGTGGCCTGGATACGATGAGTGGTTTGCGGAATGCTGCTGTTGCAGCACTTCATGTTGGTGCGAGTGTTGTTATTCCCAGGCAAAACGCAATTGGTAATTTATTTAGTATTGCAGAAGAAATTAATGAAAGCCAGGCTTCTGTGATGGGAAGTAATCCCTCATTATTGCGACAATTAGTAAAGCATGCAGGGAAAATTGAAGGGCAGTTGGGGAGTGTTAAAACCCTGATGTGTACGGGAAATAATTTAACGGACACGCTAAGGGCAGATTTTAAGGCTGCCTATAATTTGCCAATATTAAATTATTATGGACTAACGGAAACAACTGGTATTTGTATTTCGGAAAGCTCTTTTGATCAAGTAGTTGAGGGAATAACTATTGGAAAATCAGTAGATTGTATTGCGCAGATAGTTGATGAGGATGGAAGGGTAGTCCCTCCGGGTGAAGTGGGTGAATTAAGAATTTTTAGTGAGAACTTGATGGAAGGGTATTTCAAGCAACCTGAGCTGACCTCTAAAGCGATTAAAGATCATTGGTTTTATACGCAGGACCTAGCCAGATACACCATAAACAAGAAGGTTCAACTTATAGGCAGAAAACAGGATATCGTAAAAACATCCTCAGAAGAAATCATCTATTTAACGGAAATACAACAATTTATAACAGCAACAGGACTGGTTTCAGATGTCGCAATATGTGCTTACATGCAGGAAGATATTGAAAAAACAGCCGCATTTATTGTTCTTAATGATGCGCTTGTTTTAAGCCCATCGCTATTGAAGCAGCAAATCCGAAGCCTGATACTTGAAAAACTGGGAGCACAAAAGCTTCCTCATCAAATACATTTTTTACCAAAACTTCCTTATTCGGATAATGGTAAATTATTAAAAAATCAACTCATCAATGAATTACAATAATATTAACGATCTCTTTGAAGTACTTTCAAATGATGCGACTTCTAAACGGTTGTTCGCTGAAATCAATGGAAGAAAGATTACCTATCGGGAATTAGTAGAAGATATCAGGAAACTCTTTACTTTTTTTGAGCAAAAAGGATTGCAAAAAGGCGATCGTATTGTTCTTTCTACTAAGGATGAGTATCATACCTCACTCTTTTTTCTGGCGTTTCTCCGCTATGGAATAGTTACAGTTTTCCTTGACCCTGATGTTCCGGCAAAACGAGCGATCGCAATTATTAAAAAAGCAGCACCTCAAGGGCTAGTCATGGATGAAGGACTGTTTTTAGAAAGAGATATAAATGAAAGCTTAGCCATTTTCCAATTAAAGATTAAGAAAAAGGAGCAAAAGAAAGGCTTTCTTTTCAAAAAATTATTAGGAAATAAAAAAGCAGCTACGGCGATCGAGGCTACCGACTTTCCTGCCATTCTTGAGCAGCTGAGCACAAGTGTCCTTCCCTTGAAAAAAATAGAGGCGGAAGATTTTGCCTATATTCTATTTACCTCGGGAACAACGTCTAAACCTAAAGGTGTAATCATTACACAACGCAATGTTTTTGCGCATCTAAATACATTGACAAATGTTTATGGCTTAGATGAAAATGTACGGTTGTTAAATATATTAATGCTTTATCATGCTGATGGTTGCATTCAAGGCCCTCTGCTGGCAATTTACAACCAATCTACCTGGCTGCGTCCTTTTAGTTTTGAATTGTCCAAAATTGACGAACTTTTCCATGCTATTTATAAGTATAGAATTACTCATTTTATAGCTGTACCAACAATTCTATCCTTTATGGATAAGTTTTCCGAGGGCTTTGAGGATAGTTTTCAAACGGCTGATTTTAAATTTATCATATCATGTGCTTCTAAATTGGAAAGTAAGCTTTGGCTGGATTTTGAGGAAAAATTTCAGACCAAATTGCTAAATGTTTATGGGTTAACAGAAACTGTTGCAGGGTCTTTGTTTTGTGGACTTAATGCGCAAACTCGGAAAATAGGAACAGAAGGTATTCCGGTAGATTGTGAAGCAAAAATTATAAAAACGGATGGAACTGATGCTGGTGTTAATGAAACCGGGGAGTTATATTTGAAAGGTGAACATCTGTTTTTTGGATATTTCCAGGATCTTGAAGCAACAGAAAAAGTGCTGAAAAATAATTGGTTGAATACCGGTGATCTTGCTTTCAGAGATGATGATGGTTTTTATCACATTACAGGTAGAAGTAAAAACACGATTAATTCAGGAGGCATAAATATTTATCCGGAACAAATCACTGAAATGGTAAATACGCATCCGACTATTCTGGAAAGTGTATGCCTCGGTATAGCTGAGGAGACCTTTGGTGAAAAATTAGTTTGTGCCTATGTTGTCAGGCCGAATCAAACATTAGAAAAGCTAAATCTTATTCATTTCCTGCGTCCTCTCTTAGAGCAGAATCAAATACCAAAAGAGTTTTATTTATTTAGCGACTTGCCTAAGGGACTTTCTGGAAAGGTACAGATTAATGAAATCCGCGAATTAATCCTAAAACAAAGCTCAAATGCTTCTTCTGTAGATAGTGATACTTATGAAATGATCATCAAAGAAGTGGCTTCAGAGGCCTTTGGTGCAAGTATTGAGGATATATCCAGTTTAGATAATTCACATACTTTGGAAGGCTGGGATTCAATGGGGCATCTGGTTTTTATCACTTCTTTGGAAAAACGTTTTGATGTTTCCTTTTCAACACCAGAGATGCTAACCATGAACAGCCTTGTTGGTGCCAGGAGAATTTTGATGAATAAACTAGGTGTTAATTAGAGCAGTAACGTTTCGATGAAGACAAACGGACCACCACTAAAAGTATGGTTTTACTTTTTCTTTGCTTTTTTCGCTTTTCAAATTATAGTCTATTGCTATGTGAAACCAAAAATTAAAAAGGTTAGCTATAGTGATGATAAAACAATGGAAAGCGCATTAAAGGATTTAAAATCATCCGATGAAAAATCGATAAAGGTTGTTATTATAGGCTCCTCTCTTGTCGGATGTGGAGTCGAATGCCGAGAGGAAATGAATTCTGCTATCAGCTCTCAAAAAGCCCCTTTAGTACATTTAACCAAAGTTTGGGGGAGCGGTGACCCTTATTTTAGAATGATTGAAAATGATAAATTGTTGGACAAACTAATAGAAATCCGTCCTGACTTAATTTGCTTTCAAACTGAACTTGTAGCTGTTAATTTTGATATAGTTGATCCGAATTTAACAGGTTTAAATCAAAGCCTTATTATTACGTCATTGTATAATAAGATGGCAATTAATTATCTCCGCCAGAATCCTGACGCTAACAAAAATGTTCCCCGGAATGGCCAGCAATGTGTGCCAGATAGAGAGGATATAAAAATGGACACTACTAATTATAAGCCAATTAATAGATCAGTAAAAAAACATAATGATATTAAATTTGCTTTTAATGATTTAAAAAAGCTTCAGCGTGCAGGGATAAAAACAGTAATAGTAGATTTACCAAAGCCTGTGAAAGTTGAGGAGAAATTTTTTAATACTCCTTTTATGGGGCAACTTCAACAGGTTTTAGACATGTACCAGCAGCAGTTTGGTATTGAATATTGGAAATACACAGGACAGCCCATGTATTATAGACATTTTATCGATGGAGGCCACCTAAATAAAAGCGGAAGACACATTTATACGGAATGGCTTCTGGAAAAAATTAAACAAGAAAAAGTTCTTTAATGGAATTGGTACTCACAATTATTTCAATAAGCATTCCTCTTCTTATTTTAGCCTGGCGCTTGCCGGAAAAATGGCAGTTATTGTCTATTGCACTAGCTACGGCTGTCTTTTTAGGCTTTGTTTCTCCAATCTCCCTAATCTTACTATCCGTCACAACAACTTTCAGTTATTATATATTAAAGCATTTTTCAGCCTCTACCTGGTCTGTATTATCAATAGTGATTTTGATGGCAGCTATATTTTTGTTTTTTAAACTAAAATATGGCATATATTTCAATTTTTCAGAAAATCGCATTTTGCCTTTAGGACTGTCTTATTATTCCTTTCGCCAAATACACTATGCTGTTGAAGCCTACAAGGGAAAGCTTCCCAGGCATACATTTATTGATTATTTGAGCTATCTGTTTTTCTTGCCTACTATTTTTGTGGGACCAATAAATCGTTTTCAGCCCTTTATGAAAGATTTACAAAGAAGAAGATGGGATAGTTCTTTATTTTCCAGTGGATTAGAAAGAATTCTATATGGACTGGTAAAAGTATGTTTTATTGGGAATTTCCTGATGAGTACAAAGCTAAATAATTTTGCGCTTAGCATTACCGAAAGTTATACATGGCTTAGTACTTACCTACAAATGTTCAAATTTGCTGCAAATGCTTATTTCCAATTTGCTGGATATTCAGATATCGCTATTGGCTTGTCCTTGTTGTTCGGTTTTAATATTATTGAGAATTTCAGGTATCCTTTTTTGGCCGAAAATATCTCCGATTTTTGGAAAAGATGGCATATTTCATTATCAGAATGGTGCAGAGATTATGTTTTCTACCCATTTTTGAGTATTACTCGTAATGCTAGGATAGCCATAATCCTTTCTATGCTGGTTTTGGGGATTTGGCATGAAATTTCTATTCGCTATGTGCTGTGGGGGGGTATACATGCAGTAGCAATTAATATTTGGTACCGATATGATGGGAGCCTGATGCAACAGAAATTAAGTGAATTTCCAATTTTCCAAAAAGGACTTGGCATTTTTATCACACTCAATTTTGTAATGCTAAGCTTTGTCATTATAAAAGAGGATACGCTGACAGAGGCTTTAGAAACGTATAAAATATTATTCTTCCTAAAAAATTAACTTATGTATAACTGGTTAACTTCTAAAATTGGCAAAAATAGTGCTGCTATTGTAATGATCCTTTGGTATTTTTTGCTTGCTTACCTCGTTGTATTATCTTTTTCTTATGAAAATGGTCGTTTCAAATATGCTGAATGGTAAAGGCTATGAATTTTGTCTTTTACACTGGCCGTTTTTTTGGAAGGGTTACCTATTCTATGAAGTGTTAAAAATCTAATTCAACATTATGGGTCTTTAAAAATCCCAATTATGCATGGTGTCGTTATTACAATAAAAGCCTTCAAACTCAAATTCAGGTATAATATAATGGAGTAATTCGTGATCTCCACAAATTAAAAAGAAGAAACTATCCCACTCTATGGTAAAAAGTAATGACCGATCAATAGGGAAGAAGTACACATATCCTCTTACCTGCAATACAAATTCTGAAAAGGTAAACTCAGATATATTCAGTGTTTTTCTGTCCTCAAAAAATTCATCAGTCACGACAAGCTCTAATTTTCCTAGCGCAGTTAAGCAATTATAGATCTTAATTAAACTTAAAATTTCAATACGTCCTTCAGTGGGAAGAAAAATGCAATTTTTATTACTGAAGTCGTCAAGTATCTTGTTAAGATCTTCTTTTTTTAAATCCTTTCTTAGAGCGCCAATTGATGTTCTTAATGCAAGGTTAATCTCAGATAACTCGCTAAAGCCCCCATGTTCTAATATATATTGCCAGGGTACGATTACCCCATCCTTAATTATCTCCTCATTAGTTGGATAATTAGGATTTTGAGTATAAATCACCCGCCCATCAAAAGGTTCTAAATTTTTGAAAGTGTCATTCTTCTCCTGAAGTTCTGTAAGGCTTATGATTCTTGTAGGGCTGACTTCAAGCTCTCCTTGCTCATTGTTGTTCAGCTGAAAGAAAGGAGAAAAAGCAATGAATACACTGTCAAAATAGTCGCCAAAGTGTTGTTTTAATGTTGACTCATACTCAGGATATAAGTGGTTTGTATCAAATATGTTGTCCATTGGTTTTAATAAGACTGATTTTGAAGATAATTACAATTTGATATCCAAGTCAAAGATATAAATTTCGATTGCAATATGCCGAAATGGCTAAATAGGTCAACGCCTCGGTGTATAGATTAATTTATAATGGTAATTTTACCCTCAAAGCATCTTATTAATTCTTCAAGTCCCTGTGTCAGTTTCACAACATTGATTTTAAAAGGAGGCCTTTCCCAAGCTTCAAATCGATGTTTATCATTAAATCTTGGCCAAAAAACTGAATCATAATAGTAATCCCAAGCTTTTCTTATGTACTTGTTATCTGCTAACGGTTTTAAATGTTCGTTGTTATCATTCTGATGAACATAGTCTCCAAACAAATTAATGAAATTCGTTAATCCTTCAAGAATTTCAATCTCAAAGTTTTGAACTTTAACAGCACTATAAATTTTATTAATATCATAAATTGTAACCTCACTGGAAACTTGATTGTCGAAATCATTTAGCCAAATATTAAGGTTCTCAAACTCATTAATCAAAGCATAATTTTGAACAATAATATTTTTCAAATCATTTAAGGAATGAGTGGCAAATATCTGACCTGTTGTGAATGTGAATAATTTATCTGTACTTTCCTTATCAGTATCTGTGTACCATAATAAATAAACAGGTACTTTATCAAGTAGAGGACAGTATTTTAATATCCAGACATCAGTGTTTTCTTTTAAAACAGTAGCGCCTTCTTGAGTCTCCATTCATCTAATTGTAGATGATAAAGATACAGATTACTAAGAAAAGTAGCTATAGAAAAATTTTACGTTAAGACCTCACCATACTCGAACACAAAATGTAATCTTCCCTAAAAACAGCTCACAGAAAACATCTATAAGGATGGTTTTGGCTTGTGTTTAACAAGGGAAAACGACTCTGTATATTTTACTGCTTAGGCAGATGTATTCTTTTTTTGTAGTATCTTTCGATATGACCTAATCCTGTAATTTATGAAACTCAAATCTATTGCAGTGCTTTTTTTCATCAGCACATCCATAACTATTGCACAGACAAAACAAACCCTTATTGAAAATGTCAGACTGTTAGACCTTAAAACAGAGTCACTTACTGAACCGATGAATGTCTTAGTTTCCGGTCAAATCATTCAAAAGATAAGTTCATCTCCTATAGTAGTGAAGGACATAGATGTAGTGAAAATTAATGGCAATGGTAAAACCTTAATACCTGGTTTTATTGATGCTCATGTACATATGGTATTTGGTGCGCTAACTAAGGCTCAAATGATGTCACCAGATATGACCGAAGAGGTTTTAATAAATAGTGTTGGCGCATCTTCGCAACAAATGCTGATGAGGGGATTTACAAGCGTCCGTGATGCCGGAGGTCCAATCTTTCCATTGAAATCGGCCATCGATAAAGGTAAAGTTGTGGGTCCAAGAATTTGGCCTTCCGGAGCAACCATTAGTCAAACAGCAGGACATGGCGATTTTAGAACACCAGACGAACGTTCACGCCGGTTCTTCGGGAAGCCTTCCCGTGCAGAACAAATGGGAGCCACCTTTATTGCCGATGGCCGGGACGATGTACTTACCGCTGTTAGAGAAAATTTGCGCTTCGGAGCTAGTCAGATTAAGCTAATGGCGGGTGGAGGAACTTCTTCAGCCTATGATCCGATTGATGTTACTCAATATACATTAGACGAAATGAAAGCCGCGGTAGAAGCAGCGGAAGACTGGGGAACTTATGTAATGGTGCATGCCTACACACCAAGAGCAGTACAACGTGCCGTTGAAGCAGGTGTAAAGTCTATAGAACATGGTCAAATGCTTGACGAGGAAACTCTAAAATTACTTGCCAGGAAAAATGTTTGGTTAAGCCTTCAAAACTTAATGGACAATAATGATAATATGGATGAGCAACGCAAAGAAAAACGTAAACCTGTATTAGATGGACAAGACAAAGTTTGGCCATTAGCTAAAAAACTAGGCGTAAAATTGGCCTGGGGAACAGATTTTCTTTTTGAACCAGAACTTAACAAGGATCAAAACAGTTATATCCTTCGACTTCAAAAATGGTTTAGCAATGCAGAAATTCTAAAAATGATTACACAGGATAACGGTGAGTTGTTACAACTTTCCGGACTTCGAAGCCCATACCCGGGGAAAATTGGCGTAATAGAAGAACATGCCTATGCCGACCTATTATTGGTTGATGGCAATCCACTAAAAAATCTATCCTTAATCACTAATCCAGAGAAAAACTTTTTGTTAATTATGAAAAATGGACAGATTTTTAAAAATACTTTGAGATAGCTTTCATCACCCAGACCATTTCCAAATCTTTTTTACTGAGATACTCTTCAATAGTATATTTAACAGACAGGTCTGGCATTATACATCTTCAGTTTTTGTCATCAACATCACTAAAGCTGAATGGCAATGGTGGGACTTACTTTTATCCTATTGCCATCAGTAAGGAAGGAAAACGTACAGATTTTAAGAGCTTTGTTGAGATTAAAATACAGTGATCGAAAAAAATAGAGCAAAAACAAAACCAGAACTATAGTTTTTTGTTTATTCGGAGTAGTGTATCATTAATGGAAAATTTCCCTATGCACAAATCTTCCAGGTTGAAAAAGGGAAATTCAGACAAGAAACAGGAAGAAGACTAAATAATATGTTAAAGAAAATATGAAAAAATTAATTTTTGCAGCAACAGTAGTTGCGATGGCTGTTACCACAATATCTTGTTCAAAAGAAGACAAGCATTCAGAAAGTATAATTCAAAAAAGCGAGTTGCCTTCAGAATCCAGAATATTTATTGATACTTATTTTTCTGGAAATGAAATACTAAGAATAGAAAAAGACACTAAAAGTACAGACGAATATTACGAAGTTAATTTTGTTGGAGGAATGAGCGTTGATTTTGACCAATGGGGAAAATGGACAGAAGTGGACGGTAACAACCAAGCTATTCAAACGGGATTTATCCTTCCAACTATCGTAGATTATGTTAAAGTGAATTACGCAACTTCCGCTATTGAAAGCATTGACAAAAAACCATACGGATTTGATGTGGAATTGTTAAACAATATCGAGTTACGTTTCAATTCAACCGGAGTGTTTTTGGGCTTAGGAAAGTAATGATTACAAGATGTTCAGTTTGTAATTACCTGCTCAGTAGTTGAATATGGGCTATTCGGTGAATTGGGTGGATTTTCCAAATGACTCACCGAATAGCTCAATTTTATACGAGAATAGCTGCAATTTTTGGTGCTCCTTAAAATGGAAAAGGCCTTTAATCATACGATTAAAGGCCTTTTTGTGATCCCGCTGGGATTCGAACCCAGGACCACTACATTAAAAGTGTAATGCTCTACCAGCTGAGCTACGGAATCAATTATTATTTCGTTGTTTGGTATTGCAAAGATAGAAATAATAATGTAAAAACGGCCTTATCGCTATCAAAAACATTGATTTTACTGGTAATGTGCTGTAGACTAGTTAAATAATTTTCCAATTATTTTTCATTGAGTCAAGGTTTTCTAATTTCCCGGGAAATCATTGTTTAGAGCCTTAAAACCCGCTTTTATACCAAATCATTTGATGATAAGCGCTTTATCTCATTTTTCCTGAAATTACACGGATATGTATAATAATTACATAGAAATCTCATACTTCCCATATCTTTGTAATTCTAAACAAAAAAACAAATCTTCTGAATCAGCCATAGGGTTGTTCAGTGTTAAATATTAAAAATGAGTATGTATAAGACGGATGAGGAAGTTGAGATTCAACGCGAAAGTTGTTTATTAGTAAGTGCTACAATTACAGAAGTGGCAAAGATTCTTAAACCAGGGATCACCACGTTATCACTTGATGTAATGGCAGAGCAATTTATCAGGGACAATGGAGCGATTCCATCTTGTAAAGGTTACCATGGTTTTCCATATACCCTGTGTATTTCAATAAATGAGCAGGTTGTTCATGGATTTCCAAGTGAATATATCATCAAAGAAGGCGATGTAGTTTCAATTGATACTGTAGTTGCAAAGAATGGTTTTCATGGCGATCACGCCTATACCTTTATCATGGGAGAGGTGGATCAGAAAGTATTGGACCTGGTTCGAATCACCAAAGAATCACTTTACGTTGGAATAGAGCAAGCAGTAGTGGGCAACCGTACCGGCGATATTGGTTATGCAATTGAGCAATATACCAATGGACAACATGGTTACGGCGTAGTTCGTGAAATGGTTGGTCATGGTGTAGGTAAAGAGATGCATGAAGATCCTCAGATTCCAAATTACGGTAGAAAAGGAAGTGGTAAGAAACTAACTGAAAACATGGTGTTGGCAATTGAGCCTATGATTACTTTGGGTAGCCGCCATATCTTTACTGAAGAAGATGGCTGGACAATCTCCACGGAAGACGGTTTACCGGCAGTTCATTTCGAACACAATGTATGTGTAAAGAAAGGCGCGCCGATTATCCTTTCCGACTACCGTCCAATTGAAGCTGCAGAAAAAGCAAATGCAAATCTAAATAGCAGCTATTACAACTAGATAGAAATAGTTAAATTCAATCATATCGCAGCGGCCGATCCAGGAAACAGGATTGGCCGCTTTATTTTTAGCGCAGTTTCCTAGAGCTAAACGTTGTAAATCGCAAGGATAAAGCCCAAAACCTTAAAAACAATAGCCAATCCTAGCAGAATAAAATATTTTGTTTATAATTAGTCTAAATAGTATATATTTGCGGCAAGCACTTAAATCTAATTTTGCCAGCAAACACCAACATACCAGTAAACGATACGCCAACCCGTATCAATAGACAAACTTTTGAAACCATATACAATATGTATTGGGACAAGGTTTACGCGGTCTGTTACAACAATATCAGGGATATGGAGCCGGCAAAAGAAATGGTTCAGGACATCTTTAAATCACTTTGGGAGCGAAGGGCTGAGCTGGAACTGGAAAATGTAAGCAATTACCTGATCCGCGCGGCAAAGTTCAAAACATTCGAATACATCAGGAACAAAGTTAGTCGCGAGAAACACATCGGCATTAAATACCAGGGCTGTAGCCATTCCTCAAATTGTACAGAAGAACATGTAAACTACAATAACCTCAAAGAAAGTGTCAATCTGTTAGTAGATACGCTTCCTTGTCAGTGTAAAAAGGTATACCGGATGAGCCGGGAACAGGGGATGAGTAACAAAGAAATTGCGGTTGCCTTATTCATCACTGAAAGAGCCGTAGAATACCACATTACCAAAAGTTTAGCAGCGCTCAGACTCAGCCTCTCCAATTATTCTGAATAAAAATAACTTTACCATTACGGAAAACGCGTTATTATGCTACTTATATTTTATATAAGTTTGTAACCCGAGTAAAGCAGGCTTTAAAAACCGAAATGAACATCAGCAAAGACCTCATCGAAAAGTACCATAGAAATGAATGCAACACAGAAGAACGTGATGCGGTGGAGGCATGGCTATTTTCCAGTCATACGGATGAGGGATTGCAATTGCCATTGGGCGAATCTAAAGCCGCACATAAAGCAGACATCTGGGCTGGAATTGAGGAGATCCTTCCAAAAGAAAACCCTATTGTAATGTCTTCTCTTGCTACTCCTGAAAAGCAAATGGCCTTACCTGCAGCAGGTAAATCAAGCCCAAACTTTTGGATGGGCGCAGTTGCGGCTAGCCTGGTGATCGGATTGGCCGGATTAGGTGTGGTACAACTCCAAAGAAATAACCAGCAAAGAAATGAGGCCTTGGTATCGGTCAACAATACCTCTACTATAAATGTTCATCACCTCGAGGTAGACGATTATGCCCTTTCTGTAGGTAGGAGTACTTCTGCTAAAATAGACAACCTCACTGGGGTGGTTAATCTTGCAGGAAGCATACTCATTTCCCCTAAAAAAGATGTAACCCTTAGCTTTGAAGGTAGTCCTGAGAAGATCACTTTCAAAAAAGATCAAACTTATATCATACTCAAAGGCAAAGAAGGAAAGGATAAGATCATCGTTAGCGAAAAGAACCTGATGGATCTTCCTCCGATACTTCAAAAGCAAATTATCAATGAATTCAATATCTAAACGCCTTCTCTTTTTTCTATTGATACTGTTCTCCGGCCTGATGGGATGCACAGAAAGTGCTTTAAGCCCTAAAAATGGAGAACTCAACAAGTACAGCATTTACATTTTAGGGAAAGACGGAAAGGAATACCTGATAGAAACCAATCAGCTGGATTCAGGCTTGTTATTGCCTGAGCGCGATGGTGTACCATTGAATACCAAAGAAATGGACCGCAGTGTGATCGTTAGAAAGGGCTTTTATTACCATCTCAACAGGAAAAAGGCAGCCTTGGTCAAATACGCGGTTAAGGAAAATCAATTGCAGGAAATTCAGTCGATACCTTTAGCAAAGTTTTCAATTGAAAACTACCAATGGCTGGGAGGAGATACGCTATTGCTCACCGGATTAGCTCGCCCGGATTTTAAGCAGGTGAAATACTTTCTCCTTGATGTGGCTACGATGAAGCCCATCAATGAAGGCAATATGGAAATTCCAGTACCTGCCGGAAGGTTCGATAATACGTCGGTAGGTTTTGTATCGCGACAAGCGGCAAAGCTATTGGTCGGTTATACCTACCATCAGCAAATGGGCGTTTCAGACTATACCACCAGTGATACTACCTATATAACTGAGCTGAATTACCCGGAAATGAAGGCGGTAAAAACTAGCAAAGACACACGTTCTACTTATCCAGGAGGTGTAAATACGGTTCAATCTTCCGCTTTTAAAGATGCGAAGGGCGATTTCTATTTTATGGCTTGCCCTGGAATAGCTTTAGGCAACCGTCCGGAACTCCCAACAGCGATAATGAGCATCCGGAAAAATACCAGCATCGCAGACCCTCATTACTTTTTCAATTTGTCTTCCGCAATCGGAAACCATGCCTACGGAATGTGGTCGCTGGGAGGAGATAGAGCGATGGTAAGGGCAGAGCGAAAAGACTTGTTCAAAGGTCTTGGTGATCATTACAGTACCCCTCATTTTGAATTTTATATCGTAGATCTGAAAAATAATAAAGTGCTGGAGAAACTCGCAGTTCCTCTGGATAAAGGAACAAGAAGGGAATGTGTATTGTTAAAGGATCACATCGTATACCTCTCTGTAAATTCCTCATTAGAAGGTAATTTTATCTGGAAGTATGACCTTAAATCCGGAACCCTGACCAAAGGTGCTGAGCTTGGCGGAAATACAGATTTCATCCTTAGAATTGATCAGCTGAGATAATTCTTTATCTTTTTTTCAATCTCAGCTTCGGGAATATTGTGCTTATGCTACTAACAGGTATAAATGCACAATATTAAAATAATGACCCACGGAAAAATTCTACTACTCATTCTCTTCAGCACATTTTCAATTAGTGCTTATTCACAAAACACATCGAGTATCTCAGGATATGTAAAAGACGGCAACGAACTGATTACAGGAGCCTCGATCTTCCTGAAAGGGACAAAGCAAGGCGTTGTTTCAGATGGTCAGGGACATTATGAACTGAAAAATCTCGCAGCAGGCACCTACACCATCAGCATTTCCTTTCTTGGTTACGAAAAAGACTCGAAACAAGTCCTGCTAAAAGCCAATCAGCAACTTAGCCTTAACTTCTCCTTAAAAAAGGACCAGCAGCAATTACACAATGTCAACATCAACGGAAAAACGAAAACCCAGCAGGTAAAAGAGTCGGGCTTTGCCGTAAACGCCATTGAAACGAAGAAATTTGCCAATACAACTGCGGATCTGAACCAGATCCTGAACAGAAGTACCGGCGTAAGGATTCGCGAGCAAGGCGGATTAGGTTCCGATTTCAAATTCTCTATCAACGGCTTATCCGGAAAACAAGTCAAGTTTTTTGTGGATGGGATCCCGATGGATGTGATGGGAAGCACGATGTCTTTAAACAATATCCCAGTCAACATGGCTGAGCGACTGGAGGTTTACAAAGGTGTAGTGCCGGTACAACTTGGTGCTGATGCAATGGGTGGTGCAGTCAATGTGATTACCAACCAGAAAGCAAGCAATTATCTGGATTTGAGCCATAGCTACGGTTCTTTTCAAACCAACAGATCATCATTAACCGGACAGTATGTTCATCCTGAAACTGGATTGATCATTAAAGGAAGCGGATTTTTCAATTCTTCGGAAAACAATTACAAAATGAAAGACGTGGATCTAGTAGTGGGTGGTGTAAGAGAGGGGAACTTTATTTCTGATGGGAATGGCGCAGAATACATCAAAGGAGATGCAAGACGTTTTCATGATAACTATCTTTCTGTCCTCGGACAGGTAGAAGCGGGTGTAACCAATAAAAGCTGGGCAGATGTACTTTTCATTGGTGGAGGCTATAATGAAGGTCGCCAGGACTTACAAACCGGCTTCGATCAAAATACGGTTTATGGTCAGGTAAGACGTAGCAATTACGCCAAAAGTGCCACCATACGCTATAAAAAGAACAACCTCTTCACAGAAGGCTTAAACCTAAGCGCATTTGCAGCACGTTCGCAAGATAGCTACAGAACTGTAGATACCACTTTCCGCAGTTACAATTGGGATGGTAGCTACCAGGAAAAAGGCCAAACGGAAATGGGTAGTAGCATCAAAACCATTAACAAGATTATCAGACCACGTACCTATGCGATGGCTAACCTGAGTTATGTGATCAACCCTCAGCATTCGTTAAACTTGAACTACACACTTGATCATTTGAAAAATGAGAACTTTAACCAGTTGTTAGTCGGGAAAGACAGTCTGCCGGGAACTATTAACAAGCAAATCATTGGTTTTGCTTACCAACAAAATCTGCTCGACAATAGATTATCCAATACCTTTTTTGGTAAGTATTACCACCTCGGACTGGAAAGGGCCAAATACATCAACAATCGTTACACCATGCAGGATACCACTTTCTCTAACTTCGGTTATGGTCTGGCTTCCAGGTATAAAATCACGGAAGGAATCGGGGTTAAAGCTTCTTATGAGCATAGCTACAGATTGCAGGAAGCCGAAGAGATGTTTGGTGATGGCTTAAACCTTCAGGGAAACCCCGACTTAAAGCCAGAAAGTAGTCACAATATAAATCTTGGTGCCTATTACGGCTTCCAGATTAACAAAAGTGCTTTCTTCTTCGAAGCCTCAGGGTTTTATCGCAATGCAAAGGATTTTATTTTCCCTGTACCTGATGTTCGTTCCAAATTGTTGAAAAATGAAAACCAAAGTAGTGTACGTATCACAGGATTTGAATCAGAAGCCAGATACAGTTATGCTGATTTGTTGTCATTCAGTGTCAATATGACTTATCAAAATGCGATAAATACCACAAAGACCGGTCAGACGGAATCCTACTATATTGAAGGAACCAATGGGGATAAAATGCCTAATCAACCCTGGTTATTTGGGAATGCAGACTTTACCATCGGACAGGACAACCTGTTAGGAAAGGACACCAGATTACAGTTCAACTGGTTCACTCAATATGTAAACTGGTTCTACCTGACCTGGGAAAGCAAAGGAAATCCGAATGGAAAATCCGATATCCCAACACAATTTATCCATAATGCCTCCCTAAGTTACTCCCTGCAAAAAGGAAAATACAACATCTCTGCAGAGTGCAGAAACCTAACGGATCACCTGGCATATGACAATTTTAAACTGCAAAAACCGGGAAGATCATTCTCAGTGAAATTCAGATACTTCATTCAGTAATTAATAGATAATCAAAATATTACCATCATATATATGAATACATTATTTAAATACCCCGCCCAGTTATTAATGTTCGTAATGCTCCTGATCGGCATCAGCGGATGTGAAAAAAGAAACGTAGGAAATGTCGAAGCAGGCACTAAATACTCCGCGATTCTATGCGTTGGTAGCTGGCCAAATATCGCTTATTACATTTCAAGTATTCCTTCCTTAACCAGTGGTACAATTAGTCTGAAGGGCAATGGAGCAGAGATGACCGGTAAGGTGTATGCCCAGGATGTGATCCAAAGAGATGGTTTCTATTATCATTTGAATTCTGCCAGCGGACGTTTGGGTAAATACCATGTGGAGAATGGAACGCTGATCATCGACAAAGAGATTCCTTTCGCTTACCTGAACTGGAGTTCTTATGCCTGGGCCGACAACAATACCCTGGTTATTTTTGGAGAAGGCAAGGGAGAAGCCCGTTATACGGTGCTTAAAGTGGATAACATGACCTATAAAAGCGGGAAACTTAACCTCAATGCGATTCCTAATGGATTTCAGCAGTATAGCTTCGGATTTGCGCAATATAGAGACAGTAAATTGTTTTTAGGATATGGATTTGGCTCTTCAGACTGGTCACAGTTCCCAAATATGCCGGTTTACCCTAAATCTTATGTGGCTGTAATTGACTACCATACGATGGCAGTTGAAAAAAGTCTGGAAGAGAGCCGCACAACTGGTCTGGGTAGTTCCAATGTATATGCACCATCTTCTTTTGTGGATGAAAACAATGATTTGTATTTCATTAGTGACCCCGTGTCTGGTTACGATTACAAATCTCCATCTGTGATGTTCCGAATCAAAAGCGGAAGTACGGAGATTGATCCGGCTTATTTCTTTAATTTTTCCGCATCGGCGAATAATGAAAAAGCACCAGCCATGTGGTATATCGGCAACGGAAAAGCAATTGTTCGTTCTAGAATAGATGGTGAATCTATAGACGCGGATCATTATTACAGGTTGATTGATGTAAAATCTGGCGCGATGATCAAGAAACTGGAGCTTCCTGCAGATAAAGGAGAGCGTATGGTGAATGCAGTGATCGTAGAAGATGGAAAAGCTTTTATCGCGGTAAATGCTGCCGACAGAGATTATATCTGGCAGTATGACCCTAACGCAGATCTATTGACAAAAGGTGTGGAGTTTGTAGGCGGTATCGACTATATCCTGCGCATAGAGAAATTGAAATAATTGAAGATCCTATTCCTACTAAATGACTTTTAAGAAAATAAATGCCTGGGTTCACCTCTGGTTCGGAATCGCTTCCGGAATCGTGGTGGTGATCCTGGGCATCACCGGTTGCATCCTTGTTTTTGAACAGGAAATCAGAAGTATTTCCTCACCATGGTTCCATGCGGAGTCAAATGGAAAAGCGTTATTACCTCCATCTAAAATTCAGGAAGCTGTACTTAGATCACTTCCTCACAAAGAAGTACATTCAGTTTGGTATCATGGCGAAAACCATACGGTTCATGTTACTGTTAATTCGGACTCTACAGTTTATGTAGATCCTTATACGGCTAAAGTTGTAGCCATGGTAGACCATGAAGACTTCTTTCATATCGTAGAAGAAGGTCATTTTTACCTCTGGTTGCCCAAGGAAATCGGAGAACAAATCGTTGGATGGGGAACCTTCATATTTTTCTTTTTGCTGATTAGTGGTCTCATTTTATGGTGGCCAAAAAGATGGAATAAGAAAAGTCGTGATCAGGCTTTTAAAATCAAATGGAAGGCCAGGTTTAAACGCATTAACTATGATTTGCACAATGTATTGGGCTTTTATTCCATCATCATTGCCCTGCTACTGGCATTCACGGGTTTGATGATGAGCTTCCAATGGTTCAATAAGGGAGTGTTCTGGATGTCCGGAGGAATCGATCAGCCTAGAATAGAGGCGATTTCAGACACTTTGTCTATGCCCCAGACTAAAATGCTTGTCCAGGTAGATAAAGCCTGGCATAAGGGCATAAATCAACTCGCAGAGCATAACCCAAAAGATATCATTGTGAGCTTTCCTGAAAAAGCTTCTGAAGCGATTTATGTTTGCACGGACATGTTTAGTGGAACCTGGCGCGATGTTTATCTGGATCAACATACTTTGGAGGTATTGCCAGCCTCTAATAAAAAGCTGCTGGATGAAAACTTTGCCGCATTGATCCGCAGGGTAAACTATGGTGTTCATGTAGGGGCCATTGGCGATTTACCCACTAAAATACTCTTTTTCATCGTCAGCCTGATCTGCGCTTCCTTGCCAATTACCGGTTTTTACATCTGGTGGGGCAAACAGCGTAAATCCCGTAAAAAAGGGAGAAAGATCATAAAAAACACTTACCAGCCCGCATAAAAGCTTCAAGGTTTTTTGCTGCTCAAGGATTTCCCCTCATTTAACCAGGTTATAACGATCCTTTAGTAAAGGAATAGTAAGGCCTTGGGATGTTGTTGCCATACTATTGGGATGTTGTTGGGATGAGGTTGGTATGTTCCTGAATATACCAACTACATAGCAACTACATCGCAACAACATCCCAACCCCCTGTTATACCCTTAGTATACCCTTGCTAATTCTTTTGAAAAATATCTAATCATTCAGCGAAATATTCTTAGAATGTTTATATATTTAATGAATTGATTTTTTGTCGTAAGAATTTAGTTTTGCTACAGCCGCTCTCGTTTTCTTTCAATCCTGATACTTAAGGACTAATTTTTATTGCTGAATCGTAGTTTTTTATAGAATTTAAAACACAGGTATTATGGCGGTTAATAGAAATGGTTTCCTTACTGGAAAGGTAGGGGGAATGGTAACTTATCCTTTAAACGGTGTGTTGGTGACCCGGGCCATCGGAGTAAATACAAATCCACCAACTCTGAAGCAGTTAAGTGTAAGACAGCGGACAGCCCTGGTCAACGATTTCCTAAAACAAGTAAGCGAATTTACCAGTGTGGGTTTCGAACTCAATGCGAAGAAGGCAAAGAAAAGGGCCTATGCTTTGGCATTTGGTTACAATTGGGGATTCGGCGTAAAGGGAACCTATCCGGATATTCAAATCGATTTTGAGAATTTTCGACTTTCAGAAGGGCAATTGCCATTGGTGAATGATTTTGAGGTGGTAGTGGAGGAGAAAGGATTGAGGTACAACTGGAACGCTGATACTACACCCGATGGCGCACATTGGTCTGATCAGGTGATGATGCTAGCCTATTTTCCAGCCTTGAAAAAAGCATTTTACTGCACCGCAGGCGCAAATAGAATCAATGGAACAGATTTACTTCCTATACGCTATGAAAATAATGAATTGGTAGCTGAAACTTATCTTGCTTTTATATCAAACGACAGAAAAAGGATATCAAATAGTATTTATACCGGGCAGCTGATCTGGTAAACAAAAGAACAATCATGGGAACATATCAAGCAGGAGCCTTTGGGCCTTTCAGTGGGAAAATAGGATACGTTGTTGCAACTAAATGGAAGGGTGTAAATGTAGTGAGGAATTTACCCCGTAAAAGCACAAAGGAACCGGGTGTTGGACAGTTGCAACATCGGGACAAATTTGCTTTCGTCATGATGTTTGTGCATCAGGTTTTAGAATTGCTGGTTATAGGCCATAAGAATGTTTCCGGCAAAGTAAATGCTGAAAATATCGCTTTTAAATATCTTTTCGCTCATGCAGTGAAGGGGGATCATCCAGATTACAAATTGGATATTGCGCAGATACAACTGAGTACCTGGTCTAAAATGGATAGGGTGATGCGGCCTAAAGTTGTTTTAGCAGCCGAGCAGGAGGTTCAGCTGAGCTGGGTAATGGACGAATGGGCAAATAGATATACCAGTCCGCAGGATTTGGCTTATATTTTACTTTATAATCCCTCAAAAGCCGCTGCAGTAGTGTCTTGTGGTATGGTAAAAAGGGAAGCCTTGCAGGCTGATCTGTTTGTTCCGGCTTCTTTTGAAGGGGATGTGGTACATTGCTGGATGTTTTTTGCCTCTGAGAACGGGAAGTTGGTTTCGGAAACGAGTTATGTAGGGGAGATAAGTTGTTAAGGATGTATTATAAATTGAATTTTTAAATAAGATGAAACGCTTTTTTTTATGCCTGATATTAGTTTTCTTTATCCAGGGTATTTCCTGGGCTGGCAATCAAAATATTGATGAAGAACGCATATATACTGAAACTGAGGTAGATTTAAAGCCGTCCTTTCCTGGAGGTAATTCAGCAATGAAAGCTTTTATTCAAAAGAAACTCAAATGGCCAAATGAGTATGGCAATAGCGGAAATGTAATCGTATCAGTAGTCATTACAAAGAAGGGGCGTATAATGAATAGCAGGGTAAAAAGGACTTTATGTACTTTTTGTGATCTTGAGGCAATGCGGGTGTTAAAGAAAATGCCGAGATGGTTACCAGGGAAGTTAAATGGTAAACGAGTTAATACAGAGGTGCAAATACCAATAAGATTTGAAATAACTATATGATGATCTGGGGCTCTAACCATCCAAAAGCATTCTATATTTACAGACTATCAGATTAGCCTAGTCACAAAATGGAATATTTCAGCCATAAGGAAAGAAGAAGGCGTTAATGGGAATTGGCTTGATAGGTGAGGAGTATAATAATGAGGCTAAAAAATATATGTAATGAGTTATGATGAAATAGAGATGCTTTTATTGGGGACTGCCATTCTTTTTTTTAGTATTTGGCTAAGATTTTACGAATATTATGCTTATGAGAGTTTTTTTTATTTTGTTGGGACTTCTGGTTCTTTTAGATTCTTGCACCAATAAAACTGGGGTAACATCTAGTACTTTTAATGAAGTCGATGGTTTACTATATTACGAAAAACCTGAGACCGGATCTGTGGTTTATGCTGTTTTTTTACCATTTTCTAAAAAGAATGTTAATTTGAATCTTAAAAATTTAGACTCCAATGACTACGAAAATGGAATAAAGTTTAGTACGGCGAACAGTATAATCAAGGATCGATTATATTTAGAAAAGAGTCAAAAGCTTATATTGAAAGCTGGAATTAATCGTCAAGTTTACCTCTTACCGCGCGCAAAAATATATTTTCATATTGAAAAATCAACATTCCCAGAAGATACGGGCATGTATGAAAGTATACAATTAGATACATTGGTATATATGGACAAGAAATTGAAGTTCAAATATAGGTTCGGTTGGATCACTCTAGATAGTATAAAAGTTGACTAACTTTTGATATGCGAATTTGATATCATTACGGATCTAGGTTCTAATTGGTTATTTGGAAATTAATAATCTCCATTATTTCTTTAGCGTTCCCATAAACCATAAAATGACCGCCTCCTTTAACGATATGGTCAGGTCTTACAGTAAACCGAATGGGTAATATATTATCTGTAGTTCCGTGAATATGTGTCATATTTAAAGGCCGTTCTGTATTTCTCCAGGTAAGAATACAGGTTAGCGCCCATTTTATAAAATAGGGGTCACTATCAAGCACAAGTTGTCTTAATAGCTTACGCTCTTCATCAGATTTAGCTCCTAAAAATCTCAAGCCCAAATTGTTATTTGTTTTCAATAACCCGGTTGGTAATAATTTTTGTAAACTAAGATTCCCAGCCATTCTGTAATACCAGGGTAGTTCTTTAAAGGTTGGGGTACTCGAAATTAAAAACGTGTGTATCGGATTTAGTTGCTTAGCTATTTCAGTAGCCAGCATTCCTCCAAATGACAGTCCTACAAGGTAAAAAGGGCTAGAGGAATCAATATGTGAAGCCAGTCTGGAGGCATAACTTTTTAAAGATTCATTGTTTTCCGGACTGATCCAATCTAAATGAACAATATTGAAGCTTTCAGGAAAAACAAGTTTTCTGAAAGCTCGTCTGTCAGCACCTAAACCGCTAATAAAATAGATTGATATTGCCATCTTTGATAAAAGAGCTTCTTGGAAATTTAAAAGTATCACAAAGAAGCTCTTTTATTAATTGATATCCTAAAGTAATATCAATATATGGCTATCAGATATTTAACTAATTTATAGCCACAGGATTGATGTTGACCTGTGTTGAACCCTTATAAAGCGGTTGTCCTAATACAAACAGAAACTCCCAAACCTTGTCTTGCACCAAAGCCCTACTGTCTATCAGTTCCAGGTTATATATTCCGCGTTTAGCCAGCATATACTGATTGATAGGAAACTCCTCGTCACTTTTCGGATTTGGGTATACCTCAGACGCCCAGGTGTCGCCACCAAAGGCAACGATTCCCTGATTGGCCAGCCATTGTGCTGCTGCCATGCCAATACCCGGTTCTGTTTCAAGGAATTGCTTATTGTCTTTTCCGATAAGTTCCAGCCATCCAGTGTTAAACAGCACCACATCGCCTTTACGTATTGTTATACGCTGTTTTTTAAGTACTGCCTGAATATCAGCAACGCTAAACTCAGTGCCACCAGGAACAATCGCTTTTCCATAATGTGCGGTCATATCTAGTACCAGACCACGACTTACAATAGGAGGTACCTTTTCAATGCCCAATCTTGTCACACCTTCGACAGTTACAAAGTCGGCAGCCTTATTGCCATTATAATAAACATTGTCGATGCCAATATGTCCGATGCCATTAAGTTGAGTACCTACTCCAGTCCATCCGTTAACCAGTTCGTCGTTGAAACTGAACTTATTTGGTCCCATGGTTTTTCCAGCTTGTTCTCCAGGCTGAATGTTGTACAGGTTGAAAGTACGGTGACGAAAGGCAGGCAGGTGTTTATCAATAGGTACTGCTAATGGATAAGTTTTACCCTTTTTTACCAGTTTAACCGCTTGCAGCACCGTTTCAGGCGTTAATAGATTTGCTGCACCAATCTCGTCATTTGCACCGTAAGCAGAGGGATACCAGTCTTTATTTTGGCTTTGGGCATATAATGGATCCCCGCTTGACAGTAGTAATCCCGTCAACCCGGTTATCGCTAAGAAACTTATAGTCTTTCTTACTCTTGCCCCTGATTCTTTGTATTTCATTTTGATGTTTTTTATAGCGATCATATCATTAATACGTTAATGAATTCTAATCGCTTTTGAATTAATGATACAAAGTTACCAGGTTATAGTCTATTATTAAAATAACCTAATTAATGGTTTGGTATTATAATTATGATACTGATCTTTCCCATAGTCAACCAGCTGACAATAGGAATTGAGAAAGACCATAATGGCATATTTTTTAGTAAATTTGAAAGAAAAAGTAATTATACAAATGAGCAAACTTAAAATCAGAAATTTTGGTCCTATACGAGACGGTTATCAAGAAGATGAAGGATGGTTTGATATAAATAAGGTAACTGTATTTATCGGGAACCAAGGCTCAGGTAAAAGTACTGTCGCTAAACTATATTCTACTTTAAGTTGGATTGAAAAGGCATTGGTTAGGGGAGATATCAGAGAAAAGGATATTCTGAAAAAAGGACAGTTTTTATATCATTGCTCTTTCCAGAATATTGGTGATTATTTTAAACCAGAAACATTAATTGAATACATTGGGAAGGCGTTTCATATTTATTACAGGAATGGAGACGTAGCAATTAGTAAGAATGAGAAAAACGGATACTCATTTCCAAAAATTATGTATGTGCCTGCTGAAAGGAATTTCATTAGTGCAGTTCGTAATGTTAAGAATCTTAAAGGTTTAGCAAATACACTTTATACTTTTTCTGATGAATTCATTAAAGCAGTAGAAGACCTTCGTAGTCCACTTGATTTGCCAATAAATAATGTGAAATTTGAGTATCAAAAGCTAAATCAACTTTCTTCAATTGTTGGGGATGATTATAAGATTAGATTGTCTAATGCTTCGAGCGGGTTTCAGTCTCTGGTGCCCCTTTATATTGTAAGTAAATATTTGGCGGAGACGCTTAAGAGTAAAACGAATCATTCAGTTCGTGAGCTGAGTATTGAGGAAGAAAATCGGATAAAAAATGAAATTGAGTTGATCCTTTCCAATGCAAATTTATCTGAAGAGGTTAGACAGGCTTCTTTGGAATATTTGTCATCAAAATTTAGTTACTCGTCTTTTATAAATATCGTAGAAGAACCAGAACAGAATTTATACCCTTCATCTCAACAACATATATTGAATAGCTTACTGGGCTTTAATAATATCGATATTAATAATCAGTTGATAATTACCACACATAGCCTTTACATCATCAATTATCTTACTTTAGCTGTAAAGGCTGGGACCTTAAAAGGTAAGCTGACTGAGAACGGAATTGAAAAGTTAAATGAGATTGTTCCAGTCAAGTCCACAATTAATGCTAATGATTTAATTGTCTATCAATTAGATGAAAAGAATGGAACGATCAGTAAATTAGATACTTATAAAGGACTCCCGTCTGATGAAAATAGATTGAATGAAGAGATGGGAGAAAGTAATGAGCTTTACGCCCGTTTATTAGAAATCCAACAGGGGATATGAGTCTAGATTTTTCAGTACTTAAATGTCAGACTTCCTCAAATCATAAGCTTTTTGGACTGCGCGATGTGCCTGCACCAAGTCATACCCCTGCTTTTATTGATGAGCGTAATGGTGGGAGTTGGATTGCCGTTGTCGTGAATGAGTATAATTACGATGTTTTATTTACCGCCGTGGATCATTGTATTGACGTTCCAACTCGTCCTGATGGTCATCTCTCAAAACGCTGCGATGGTATGCTAACCTTCAATGATACTGTAATATTTGTAGAATTGAAGGAAAGGGGACAGTTTGGTTCCAAATGGATTATTGATGCGGAGAAACAGCTGAAGGCAACGATTGCTCATTTTGAAACTACAGCGCTATCACAAGAGTTCTCGAGTAAAAAAGCATATGCTGCGAATAATGAACATCCAAAATCCAAGGAGAGTTACTTGGTCAGAATGGAGAAATTTCTAGACGAGACCGGCTACATTTTAAGAATAGAAAACAGAATAATATTGGGCTAACCAGATGATTTTTTAAAAAGGAATAATACAAGATAATGCGGGGAAAGAAAGTCTTAGCCTTAATTGAATAAGACTTTCTTTTAGGCTTTACATAGTTTTTTTAGCCTTATGAGGCATCATTTTCTTGCTGTTTTTGAGTTCTGTAACCAGCAGTTTAACGGTGGTACCTCCGATGTTTCTAGCCATATGTGTTGTGGCTTCTATAAACATCGCGTCTCCGGCTTTAACTTCAGAAACAGCAGGTGCTGCTCCTTTAGCGGTAATTTCCAGTTTTCCATCTGTTAAAGCATAGATGAAATGGTCTGGGTGACTATGCCATGGGACAGTATCATTGGGAGCTATTTCGACCTCCATCACCCGTACCTTGTCATTTTCAAGGACAACTCTCTTATAAATATTTGGCGCTACTTTTACTGGGTCCTGTGCGCGCACTTTTGCACTGAACATTAATAATAAACCTAAGAACAGGGACATTGAAACCATTTTAATCGTTTTCATTTTGTTTAGGATTTAAATAAACAGTCTGGGGCGTACTTAGATAGTAAAACAAACAATTGACAGCCTTAAAATGTTTCTGGATTTCCTTATTGAGCTAGCAGTTAATAGACTTTTTTGAAGGTAAAGGCCTCCAGCTGTTCCTACAATCCATTTTTATCTTTTGTTTATTCTTCCGAACCAATCCAACTGTTGATTGTTTATAGTGTAATCAGTACACATCCCTATTAACCTTCCAAGTTTTTGCTTTTTAAACGCTTCATTGCGAGAGGCGATTGAAATGCTGAAATGTTAGCGCTCTATTTTTTAATGTTGTTTTTAAATATCAATTATGTTAATAATAGGAGCTAAAGGATTTGCTAAGGATATCTTAGAAATTCTACGACAGAATAATGAGCTGGATGACCTTGTCTTTTATGACGATATAAACACAGATGAAGAGGAGTTATTCGGGAAATTTCCCATCATAAGGACCATGGAAGAGGCTGCGTTGTACTTTTCAAATGTAGACAACCGGTTTTCTATTGGTATTGGTAATCCTGGTTTGAGGAGTAAAATGTACCATAGGTTCGTAGCTATAGGAGGCGAAATTCATTCTACCATCAGTCCGCGGACAGACATTGGTCATTACGAAGTGAGTATAGGCGATGGCTGCAATATTTTGTCGGGGGTAAAAATATCCAATAGTGTTGAAATAGGAATGGGAACCATGATCTACTACAATTGCCTGATCAACCATGATGTGGTAATTGGGCGCTTTGTTGAAATATCACCAGGCGCGATTGTATTGGGGAAATGTAAAATAGGAAGTTATACCCATATAGGATCTGGAGCGGTAGTCTTGCCTGGGGTGGTAATTGGTAGTTACGTAACGATAGCAGCAGGAGCAGTGGTTACTCATAACACCCCACATCATGTAATGACTGCTGGAGTTCCGGCAATTATTAAGAAAACGAACTATTATTCATAGTTCGTTTTCTAATTTAAATGGATTAGATTAATTCCATTAGTGCTTTGCCTTTTTCTCCGTACAATTTTAAGATCACCTCTTCAACTTTCTGGTTAACATTTACCTCCTTATTTGGGTAAGCCCAATTATGGATGCTAACTGCAGTGCTGAGTGCTTTTAAGGTATGTGGGTTGTAAAAGAACATCGGCAATAAGTTATAGATTTCCTTGTTTTCTATGGCGGATATGCCTCTTAATTCTTTTCTCTTGTAGAATTCATTCGGACTATCATTCCACATGATGATCATATCCGGATTCCAACTTACTAAAGTTTCAGGACTGATGTTGGGTTGGTCAACAGCAAAAGTGCAGACATTTTCTACCCCAGCTGCTTCCAGACAAAAGTTCATCATGCTGTTCCTACCTGCGGTGGCAAATATGCGGCCATAAGCCCAGGAGAAATAAGCTTTTTTCTTAACCTGGATGGTATCAGCTTTGCTTTTCATTGTGGCATATTCCGCTTTTACATAAGCAACTAAGTCTTTTGCTCTTTCCTGCGTTCCGGTTAATGCTGCCAGATCATGCATGGTTTGAAATACTTCCTGATATTGTTCCACTTTGGTGGTATATACTTTTACCCCAACCGCTCGTAAAGCTTGTGCAAGTTCTGCCTGTGCGGATTGTAGGATCACCAGGTCAGGATTCAGCATCATAATGCTCTCTATGTTGCCATCACCGTTACTTCCGGGAACCGCCAGTTTCTTTTGCTGTATCCTGTCGTCTAATTTGGAGTAAAAAGGAAACAATTCCTGACTGTTGTATACATCGTTAAAGATCCCTACGATTCTATCTTCTGCATTGAGCATATAAAGTGCATCCATTGCAGGTTCGTATAAGACTACAATTCTTTCTACAGGTTTGTCTAGTTCGATACTGTTGCCCAAGGCATCCATCACCGATATCGCTTTCTTTTCCTGACTGGTCTCTTTGCTGCCATTTGTACAAGAGAAGAGGAGTGTAGTTGCGCTGATAAATAAGATTGCTATTATTTTGTTCATGATTTTTGTAATTAAAGATTAATACGGAAAGAGAGTCTGGCATTAATGGGTGCTTGTTGTACCCAATAGTACATGTCGCCAGTGTTGTTTCTCCAGGCCGTAGAGTAAATTTTTGAATTCAGGACATTGTTTACCAGAAAATTGATGTTGTACTTTTCATTGCTCCAGCCGATGCCACTGTCCAGTCTGAAAATGTCTTTCAGATGGTCGGGAGTAGTGGTGGTCATACGTTCAGTTCTTCCAATTAATAGCTGGTAGCCCAGTGATACCGTAAATCCTTCTAGTTTTTCTAATGGTAATAAGTAATTTATCCAGGTGTTTTGGATGTGTTTAACTCGATTAGGGGTGGCCATACCGACATTTGCAGGGTGTAAATCATCTTTGGTGATCTTCGAATCTGTATAGGCATAATTGAATATTACATTTGTTCCTTTTGCGATTCGGCCTTTCAGGTCAAACTCGATGCCTTTCGACTGGCTTTCTCCGGTTTGATACAATAAGTTTGAGGTTGGATCTGGGGTGATCAATCTATTGCGGTAGATGTTGTACAGCGATAAAGTGGTATTCCAGCTGCCATTAGCCCAGTCTTTCTTTAGTCCAACTTCATAGCTGGTTCCTTCTAGCGGCTTAAGTGTTTTTCCATCCACAGATATACCGGTTTGTGGCAGGAAGGTCTGATCATATAGAAAATACACTGCGGAGCTGTTATTGAGCGCGTAATTGATGCCCAGACGAGGTGTTAATGCCCAATCTTTGGAGGCACTCTGCTGACCATAATCATTGGTTTTACCATCAGATGCCGTTAAGCGTAGACCTAGCGAAATCCTTAGTTTTTCGTCTAGTAAGGCGATTTCATCCATCGCATATATAGAAGTGTAATTAAGCCTTCTATGGATTTTATTGATATCAGCAGATATATTGTTCTCCGAGTCAAAGTTACCGCCAATGCCATTGTTTAAAATCGTTTCGGAATATACCGGATTGGTGATGCTTAATGGATAGATCGTTGTTGCAGTTGCCCAGGTATCCCAGCTTCTGGATGATTTCCTGTTCATGTCAATTCCTGCGATAAACTGGTGTTTTATATTTCCTGTTTTGAAGGCACCATTGATATAGGCCTGAGTAGAAAAAACAGTGTATTTGTTGGAATCGTAAACAAGGTTTCGATCTAATATATCTTTATCTGTAGGGTTTGCGCCATACACCCAGAATAAGGATCCGTCATAGGCACTATTTACATAGGATACTTTGGCCGTCATTTGCCAGTTTTTATTGAATTTGTTCTGGAAGGTCAGGAATGCGTTATGGTCTTTTCCGATGAATGGTCTGATGCTGGGATCTGTCATTGTGAAATCCCTCGGAAGCGTGCCGTAGCCATATGGAGAGCTTTGTGCCTCACTCAGCATCAGGTAATTGAGGTGCTGATAAATATACTCTGCTGTTAAAGAGGTGTTTTCGTTGAATTTGTACTTTAGGGAAGGGGCAAGGAGGATTTTACTGTTGCGATCGTGCTTTAGAAAGCCCTTTGATCCCATGCCCATCACATTGAGGCGATACTGAAGTTTGTTACTTTTATCGAGCTGCCCATCCAGATCAATTGCAGCACGAAGCATATTAAAACTACCCAATAGGATGTCTGCCGTTCTTCTGGTTTGTCCGGATGGTTTCTTGGTCACGATATTATAGGAACCTGATGGGTCGCTCATGGCATGCATGAAATTACTAGGGCCTTTTAAAAATTCTACAGTTTCAATGATAGAGATATCGTCGGCAAGGGGTCCTTTACCTAATGGGCGCATGTCTACACCGTTGCGCTGGGCACTGATGTATCCTCCACGGGAATAGATATCTGGTGATATTCCATTATGTAGCTCTTCACGTAATGTTCCACTCACATTTCTGGTTACGCTCTCATTAAGGTTGTAAACGGCCTGATCTCTCAGGATCTCTGAACTTAGAATCTGAATGTTCTGAGGTACGTTGAGCAGTGGTGTTGGTAATCGCAACATCTCAGACAATTGAGAAGACTTGTATCTTTTAAAATATTTTGAAAAGATGGATACTTCCTCTAATCTTAAGTTTTTTGCTGTGTCTGGTTGCTTTACTTGTGCATTCGCTGAAATTGAAATGCTTAAAACAACCGCCAAAATCGTAGTTCCCCTGTAATTCATTCTGTTATGTTCTCTTGGTTTTATTTATTACAAAGAAAAAAGAAAGAGATTAGGGCGGGATAAGAACTGTATTAACAGGTGATGAGAGTTTGAGTTTAAATTCTGTTTTTGCGGTGCTTTATATTCCTAAAACTATTAGATTGTAAAATTGGAATTTAGAGGAAACAAACTGTTTGTCTGAATGTTATCTGGTTGATACGTCTTTTTTGCTTCTCGTTATGTTAATCCATTAAACAACCACGACCATGAAAACTAAAAATCTAAACGATCAGAATTGGGAACAAGAGCTAATCGATGAAAACAATATTATTGACCCTAACAAAGGGCGTATACCGGAAGATGATGAAGATGAGGACGATGATTTTTCTGAAGATGACGAAGATACCGGGAGAAATTCAGGTAATGATGAGGAATTTGGGGAAGAAGAATTCGATGATGATGACGAGGATGATGAATTAACCTGGAAATAATATTATTTATCTTTGGGAGGTATGCGTATTCAATCATATGATATCATCCCTGCTTTGCAGTCTTATGTAAAACAGATTTGCACCATGGAGTGTGACGCTGATACTGACAACAGCTATATTCGCGTGTTGCCAGATGCTTGTGTAGAACTGTTTTTAAATTATACAAGTACACCTGTAGCAATAATTAGTAATGAACTGCATAAAGGCAGTATTGTTATTTCCAGGATGAGCCGTCCTAAGGATGTTCAGATGCGGAAAGGGAATGGGGTTGTTGCAATTTGTTTCTATCCTGGCATGGCGTATAAGTTTGTGAAAATCCCATTGCATACTTTATCAGATACCACTCTTTCTCTGACTGATATTTGGGGCGCTGCGGTTGCAGACCTGGAAGAAGAAATGGCAGGATCTAGTAGTAATGAAGTCCGCGTTAATCTGGTACAAAAGTATTTGTTTAAGGAGCTGGCCAATAGTAAAGATGATTTGCATATTGCACATTGTCTAAGGCAGGTTCAATTATCGGGGGGATTGATTCCTGTGGGAAGGCTGGTCTCTGATACCGGACTCAGCCAGCGTCATCTTTCAAGAAAGTTTCAGGAGTATGTAGGCTTGTCGCCTAAAGAATACCTACGTGTTTCGAAGTTTATACTTTCTCTTAATCATTTGAAAAGCTATCCTATGTTTTCTCTTACTGAGCTTGCCTACAAAAGTGGGTATTATGACCAGGCTCATTTTATCCGTGATTACAAGGATTATACGGGTTACACGCCGGGTCAGGTCCTGAAAGACAGGTATATTTTATACTAATGTCCGTTTTGTACAATTCAGAGAAAATTGAGCTAGGCATATTTGCGGTATAAATTTTAACAGGATGAGAAAACTAATATTGGGATTGGCCATCACATTGGATGGTTATATTGAAGGACCTAATGGGGAGTATGACTGGTGCTTTACAGATCAGGATTATGGATTAGATAGCTTTTTTAAGCAGATTGATGCGATCTTCATTGGCCGTAAGAGTTATGAAATGATGCAACAGCAGACTGAAGGCCAGAATGGGGAGACCATCCCAGGGATGCCTGTGTTGCCAGAATACGTATTTTCGAAAACGCTGACTTCCGTTAAAGAAGGTGCTGTTTTGATATCTGGAGATAGTATTGCTGAAGCACGAAAGTTAAAAAATCAAGCGGGAATGGATATCTGGTTATTTGGTGGTGCTTCACTTTTTCACTCCTTGATGAAGGAGGGACTAGTGGATGAATTATGGTTGTCTGTACACCCGATATTACTTGGCGCTGGTAAGCTACTGTTTGCTGAACAAGAGCACAGGACTAAGCTCAAACTACTTGAAAGTAAGACCTATGAAAGCGGACTTTTATCCATTCGTTATGGTGTCGAATATGCTTAGCTGTTAAAATAAGACAAATAAGAGAACAATAATTGAAGTTACAGTAATTTTTTATTTATACTTGGCGAAAATTGTAGAAAGCATTTTAATGTAAGCTAGTTTGTTTCCATTATGTTTCTTAAAAAATAATTATGAGTAAATTAGCTTCATATATATATGCAGCGGTCATATTGACTGGCTTATTGGCTTATATAGGTTTTACTGTTGATTCGTTTATTATTGAGCGATGTCAAAATAAGTATGGGTTATCCTATAATGCGAAAAGAAAAGAGTTGGGTATTCCAATTATCGCTGCTAATTGGAGTATTAAAGAGCGAGATGAGCATTATATTGGTTGGTCTGGGGATGAAACACGCATTGGTCATAAGAGAAAGGCAGTTGTTCTTTCCAGATGTAGTATTAAACATGAATTAGATGTGTTTAATCTTTCCAAACAAAATGGCAACAAAAGATGGCTAGAGATGGAGTATTTTTATCCACAAGAAAGTAAAGGAGCTACTATGATTTATACATATCAAATTGATAGTCAGGTTAGTAAAGTTTCTGAAAGGACGGCAGATAGCCTACTTAAGGCCGATAACATACAGGTGGATATTAGGTAGTTTCTAATTTAGAAAAAGCGAAATCTGGGTTAAGGTATGGAAAATGAGCTATTTAAAGCACTAAAGTTAATTGATATCAATAAGCTCAATGAGGATGATCAAGAAGAATTATTTTAATATTTAAGGTCACAAAAAATTCTCTGATACGGGTTGATTTCTTTAATCTATTCAGAATGAATATTAAGCGTGTAATATCCAGTGATACTGTTTCAATTGCTGGTGTTTTTTGAGAAATGTATAAAAATGGAGAAAGAAACTATTAAGGAATTGCTTACTAAATTTTATATAGAATATCATAATGGAAAGTATAAAGAGGCCATTCAATTATTGAATGACATTCTTTTAAAAGAAGATGGTGATGATTTTTGGATTTACTCTCGGTTAAGCTCATGTTATTACGAGCTGAGGGATTATGAAAAGGCACTTTTTTATGCAAAAAAAGCCTATAAATTAAACCCTGAATCTCCATTAGTATTGTGGGATTATGCCGGAGTATTAATTATGCTTAAAAAAGAGAATAAAGCTATAGAATTACTAAAACGCATACAAAATATGTCAGATGACCTAACCAATCAAGGCTTTATGGACCCTGATATTAAATGGATGCAATCTCTTAAAAATGACGCGAATTTCTTAATTGGTAAAGCTTATTATATAATTTGTGAAGATGCTAAGGCGAAGGACTTTTTATCAAATTACTTATCCAATCAGGATAAGGGCATGAAAAGTATTTATGCTAAAGAAGAGGCTTTACTGTATTTAAATAAAATCGACGCGTAATCTTTTTGGTTAATAGTTGTTGCAAAATTCAGGTTCAGCACCTATTATTAGTGGGTATGTGTTCTGCTATAGTAACAGGAACAATTGTTGAAATTATAACTTATAAGATGAAAAAAAAGAGGTATTGGTTTCAAATTAAAGGAGGTGGAGAAAATACAGTATTCAACAAATGATCAACGGTGAAATGAAATAGATATGAAAAATAAATTTAATTACCTTGTAGCTTTATTGATCTTGTGTTCTTGTTCAAGAAATAGTTGGGATAGGAATTATAAAGGTGAATCTAATTACAGCAATTTTTATATAGTGGATACTATAAAGATAATTGATCCAGTTCGAATTCACTCCCCAAAATTTGGAGGACAGTTTATAGTTTCTAAAGCGATATTAAATCAATATAATAATAAGATTGGATTCTTTACTCGTCCAGATGTATTCCTTTTAGGGGACGATTTATATAGGTATTTACCTCTAAATGAATTTGGAAAATATTCCTACAAAAATTACGGAAGATGTGATTTTAAAAAAACATCTTTACTAGTACCGGGGATTGAGGTCTATGAATTAGAAGGAAACTCTATATCTTTTATTTTGGGTCTAATTAATGCTAATTTTTATCATTTGAAGAACAATTCTTACAGTTATTTTGCTTACCCTATACAGAACGATAAAAAATCTTTTTATAAAATTGTATTTCCTTTATGCGGCAATTAAGCACAGATTTATCATAGTAATGAAAACAATATATCTATTAGTGGCCGTAGTTAGTGTTTTTGTCATGAGTGCAAAGTCTCAAATAAAAAAGAAGGCTGCTCGCATTGACCAAAACCCATTTCAGCAAGTAAAGGTGAGCGATAGTGTACGTCATAAGCTAGCTGAATTCCTTTGGATAACATCAAAAGATAGCTCAGGAATAATGATCAACCATGTTTTAGGTAAAGATAAAACTAGCCAATATCAATTTGTTGAAGGAGTTTATCGTTTTCGACTAAACAAAATACCGGCTATTACTTATCATTTTGTTTATACTAAAGGTGATGGTGTTCAGATCATAAAGGAAATCTCTATAGAAAGTACATTTCGAGCTGTATTGGGCTTTTTCAAAATGAATGAATCTACTTTAAATAGCCAGGATAAACTGGACTATCTTTCAGTATTACTCATTGATATGAAGGAAAGGGAAAGGATGTTAAAGCCTGGTTTTCATGGGGATTATGAGGTGTTTGGTACAAGTGGTTTTATTCAAGAAAAAGGAATAAGCATAGATTCGATTTATCTCAAATTGGCTAAAGGCCGCAATATTAGCCATCAGAAAATAGAAGGGGAGTTCATCTATCCAGAAAATAATGAAGGCGGGGCTGGTTATATTGCGAAGTTTATTGGAAAAGAAAGACAGTACTCCCTTGTTCATACAGCGTACCCAGGTATCAGAAAAGACAATTTCAGAATTAATAACCAATTCTTTACGCTTGATGCAAAAATGGATCCCCTTTCTTTAGTGGTCTACAGACTAAGCTTGAGCAATAAACGATATTTATGCCTTATTGGTAAGGGGCAGTCAGCATCGGGTTCAGGGGTACAGCTCTCTTTCTTTACCGTTCTGGAATTAGATAAATTAGGAAGAGCTACAAATTATTATCAGTTCTCAAGTCGTTTTGGCAATATACATAACATCGTTGATTACAATAATAATGGTAGTATAAACCATTTGAAGATGGTGAACGGAGATAAAATGGGTCAATATATACTTACTGTAAATGATATCAAAAGTGGGAAGCGTATAAATAATAGATTGGTTCTTTTGGATTATAAATTGAATGACAAATTTCATGTATTGAAGGATACGATTATGTAGGCACTTGGTTTTGGATTAACTTGTAATCTTAATGAAATTCACTATAATATTGATGACTTAAGTTTTTGGAATTCAGTAGATGTTGAATGGGTTTTGCCATTTGGTAATTATTTATCTTTGCGAGGTATGCGTATTCAATCATATGATATCATCCCTGCTTTGCAGTCTTATGTAAAACAGATTTGCACCATGGAGTGTGACGCTGATACTGACACCAGTTATATTCGCGTGTTGCCAGATGCTTGTGTAGAACTGTTTTTAAATTATACAAGTACACCTGTAGCAATCATTAGTAATGAACTACATAAAGGCAGTATTGTTATTTCCAGGATGAGCCGTCCTAAGGATGTTCAGATGCGGAAAGGGAATGGGGTTGTTGCAATTTGTTTCTATCCTGGCATGGCGTATAAGTTTGTGAAAATCCCATTGCATACTTTATCAGATACCACTCTTTCTCTGACTGATATTTGGGGCGCTGCGGTTGCGGACCTGGAAGAAGAAATGGCAGGATCTAGTAGTAATGAAGTCCGCGTTAATCTGGCACAAAAGTATTTGTTTAAGGAGCTGGCCAATAGTAAAGATGATTTGCATATTGCACATTGTCTAAGGCAGGTTCAATTATCGGGGGGATTGATTCCTGTGGGAAGGCTGGTCTCTGATACCGGACTCAGCCAGCGCCATCTTTCAAGAAAGTTTCAGGAGTATGTAGGCTTGTCGCCTAAAGAATACCTACGTGTTTCGAAGTTTATACTTTCTCTTAATCATTTGAAAAGCTATCCTATGTTTTCTCTTACTGAGCTTGCCTACAAAAGTGGGTATTATGACCAGGCTCATTTTATCCGTGATTACAAGGATTATACGGGTTACACGCCGGGTCAGGTCCTGAAAGACAGGTATATTTTATACTAATGTCCGTTTTGTACAATTCAGAGAAAATTGAGCTAGGCATATTTGCGGTATAAATTTTAACAGGATGAGAAAACTAATATTGGGATTGGCCATCACATTGGATGGTTATATTGAAGGACCTAATGGGGAGTATGACTGGTGCTTTACAGATCAGGACTATGGATTAAATAGCTTTTTTAAGCAGATTGACGCGATTTTTATTGGCCGCAAGAGTTATGAAATGATGCAACAGCAGACTGAAGGCCAGAATGGGGAGACCATCCCAGGGATGCCTGTGTTGCCAGAATACGTATTTTCGAAAACGCTGACTTCCGTTAAAGAAGGTGCTGTTTTGATATCGGGAGATAGTATTGTTGAAGTACGAAAGATAAAAAATCAACCGGGAAAGGATATCTGGTTATTTGGTGGCGCTACGCTTTTTCATTCCTTGATGAAGGAGGGACTAGTGGATGAATTGTGGTTGTCAGTACACCCGATATTACTTGGCGCTGGTAAGCTACTGTTTGCTGAACAAGAGCACAGGACTAAGCTCAAACTACTTGAAAGTAAGACCTATGAAAGCGGACTTTTATCCATTCGTTATGGTGTCGGATATGCTTAGCTGTTAAAAGAAGATAAATAAGAGAACAATAATTGAAGTTACAGTGTTTTTTTATTTATACTTGGCGAAAATTGTAGAAAGCATTTTAATGTAAGCTAGTTTATTTTCATTATTTTCTTAAAAAAAAGGTATGTGTAAATTAGCATCAAATATAGCTGCAGGGGTCATGTTGACCGGTTTTTTGGCTTCTATAGGTCTTAGTGTTGATTCATTCATTATTGAACGATGTCAAAATAAGTATGGGTTCTCCTTTAATGCGAAAAGAAAAGAGTTGGGTATTCCAATTATCGCTGCTAATTGGAGTATTAAAGAGCGAGATGAGCATTATATTGGTTGGTCTGGGTGTAATCTTCGCCTAACTAGCTACGTTTAAAACTAAAAAATTCCAGTTCTGAGGTCCTAAATGCTGCGATACTGGGATCATCTTTGCCGGTAGGTGGCAGTTTAATGGAGATCAAGATTATTTGGTTAATGGTACCTTAAATTTTATTAATGAAATTACAAAAGATGAGATTAAAAATTGTTAAAATAATTGTGCTTTTTAGTTCTTTTTATTTTTTTGTTACAGCGTTCTGGACCTTATTTATCCTATTGAATTCACTTTATAATAACGTGTTTACTGATCTAACTGGAGCGATTACATTAATAGTTTCACTAGGTATCGTACTATTGACTTTAGTTACTAATTTCGATATTTTAAAACAAAAGGGTCAAATAAAAAATAGAAGTATCCTCATAAATCTAATATTATGTCTAATTCAGTCTTTTTCTTTTTTTTCAAGCGTATTTAGTTGTAAATATACACAGGGACTTGAATGGGTCGGATTTGTTCACCTTAACACCAGTACTTGGAAGTTTGACTATGGAGCCTTTTTTATTGGTTATCATTTTGAATTGGTATTTACATGGGCACCTGCTAATGGCATAATGATAGGTACGAATTTCATTACATTAATCCTAAGTTGTTTTTATACTTATCTATTTATGAAAGAGAAAGGTAGAATTTAAAGGAGCCTTGACTTCCCAAAGAAAACTTGATGCTACGATATAGAATATATGAGTCTTTATACAACAGGAAGGTAAAGAGGTAAAACCAGCCAGAGGAAGATGAAATACCAAAATAATAATTTTAAAATTAATGGGAATTACTGAATGGCTTGCTAACTGGTATAAATCGAATTGCGATGGCAATTGGGAACATACTTATGGTATTAAAATAGATACACTGGATAATCCAGGATGGTCATTTAAAGTAGACTTGTTGGATACAATTTATGAAGGGAGGAAGGTATCTATGAAAGTGTCAGTTAATGATGATGATTGGTATGAGATACATTCAGATGGAGAGTTGTTCACTGGATTTGGTGATGCTAATAAACTTCCGGTATTGATGAATCTGTTTAAGGAGTTTATAGAGCGAAGTTGAAACATAAAGTTGTTCTGTTAATGTGTAATCTTGACCTCAATCAGAATCGTTATATGGGAATGTTCATCAGATATTATAATAATGAAGGGAGATAAATTATATAAATTAGCTTTGAAGATGGCTCTTAAGGAGAATGCTGATTTAAAAGAAGCGTTTTATAACTATATGAAGTCAGCTCTATCAGGCTATAAACAGTCTATTTATGAGGTTGGTAGGCTTTATTATTATGGTAGTGGCATAATAAAAGATAAACAATTGGCCAAAGTGTGGCTCGATGTTGCAGCTTTTTACGGTATTATAGCGTGAAATGCCACTACAATGGCTTCTTTCATAATGAAAATGGCTATTTTTATAATAAAAAGCTAATAAATGGATTGGTGGAAATATTTAAGCTATGGGATTAGCTTTGTTTATGTAATACAAATGGTTAGAGATTGATGGCTGATTTAAAAATTATTAAAACGGAATACAAAATAGTTTTTATGTCTATGTATGAAGAAGTAGATGTATTTGATGATAATATAGATGTTAAGATAGTTCTACCTTCTAATCTCGTTTATTCAGCAACATTGTTCACTATTTCAAATGTTAAAAAACTACTTGAAATGGGAAGTGCTCAGTATTTTTGGGCGGAAGATATGATTATTGTTGGAGACCTTACACTTATGTCAATAAATAAGGTGATCAAAGATATTATAGATGAGGATTTAATAGATTCATGTATGTGTATGATTGGAACAACAGAAAAGATCTTCAGAGGTGCAAATGGGTTTGAGGATATTAAACATCACGGATCTCCAACAAATAGTTTCATCAATAGATGAGGAAGGTTTTAAATGGTTGGATAAAAAAAGACTTTATCATTTTTGAACTCGATGTTTGGATAGCTGATTCTGCAACCTTGAAAAAGTTTACGACGGTTCCTGGTGATTCTAGATGTGTAAACCGGTGTCGTATATTTATTAAATAATAATGATGGAAATAAAACTAACAATACCGGAATATTCGGATCAAGGGCTAAAGTATGAATGGGAAAGCGGCTTTGAAATTAAGGCTGAAATTAATGATGGAGTGATCATAATTTCTGCCAACAAAGCGGGATTAATATCTTTAGCAAAGCATATGTTGGTATTGGCACAGGATACTGTTCCAGTGGGTCATCATATGCATTTTGATGAGTATAATTCATTAGAAGAGGGCTCGGTCCAACTTATAATTGATAAACAAAAATAAGCCTTTAATAGCTTGGTCTTCTCTAGGTTATAGAACGGGCATTGCTACCTGTTTCCATGCCATTTTACGGTGCTCCATGAAAAATGGTGACTCTGCAAGATGGGGTTTAGAATAGGAACAAATTAGAATATGAAATATCCTATAAAAACAAGTATAATAAAAAAAAGTATTTTAATGCGAAACAGTCTTTTATTTATTGCGCTTTTTGTCTTTGGATGTAATCTAAAGCTCTAAAAAATGAAAAGAACCCTTTTGGTCAATCTCATCCTCTACTATTGCGTTGCTTTAACTATTACAAGTTGCCAGCGCAAGGTCAGCAGTGACCAATCGGCTGAAATAAGAGATAGCCTTAAATTAAACAATACATTTACTGAATATACGACAGTCTCTTGAACCTGATTATATCAACCTTTTGATGAGAATTTGGATATTTTTTATTGGGCTTCTTTGTTTCAGTTGTAATCTTCTTCCAAAGAAAGATAAAGTGCCTTTAGTCCTTATCACTAACACGGAACTGAAAGATTTTACTAACAAATTTGTAGAAAGTCTCATCTCTAAGGGTAAGAAGGAGAAGGATATCACAATCTATATTAAGATGATTGTGTAGCAACAGGAGTACAGAAAGCTGTTACAAGTGAAAAAAGAGAGGATATTAAAACTAAGTTAGATTAAGGAATATGAAACAGGCGATAGATTATATTAGATGGGGAGTTTTTTTTGCATTCCTTGGATTTTTTGTATGTAAAGTAGCTATTGTTATAGCTAAAGGTATATTACTTACAGAAAAATCCCCGCAGGTAAAAGCAGTTATAATAGATGAGAAGAATTTTTTTGTAAATAGTCCTAGCTCTGGTGAATTCTCTTATTCATATTCATTTAAAATTAAGGATAAAGTATATGAGGGCAATTCAATGGAATCGAAATTTAAAATTGGCGATACGATTCTGGTCAGGTATCTAAAATCCAATCCTAGTATGAATGAATCTGTTGACTATAATGATAAATAGTCTAATGTAATGGATAGAAAGAGTGAAGTAGTTGTTATTAACAATAATACTACTTCATCGATTCTTGTTGCAAAATTACTTATCCCAAATCTTACAGATAGTTTAGTTTTTATAGACTATCTAGATCAAACTCATGTTAATAGTGGGGAAGTAAGCAGCATATGGTTACCTTATGGCAATTTGAAAAATTTACCTGCAAGTGAAATAGCGTATTTTTACATTTTTAATGTTGATTCATTGGAAAAATACCGAAGTATAAAAAAAGTGCAAGGTATATTGAAAGCATCTTTAATTCGAAGGTTCTCAATTCAGTTGAATGAAGTTAAAAATCAGGTAGATACAGTATACGTAATTAAACCCTTTTAACTTAGCAGTATGATTATGGCGCCAGGTTCTATGATCCAGTGATAGGAAGGTTTACTACGCTAGATCCAAGCGCTGACGAAGAGGATCAAGAAAGAGATTCTCCATATGGTTACGTGGCTAATAATCCAATTTCACGGATTGATGAAGATGGAAGGATTTGGGGACAAATAGGAGGGGCAATCGTTGGGGCTGCAGTAGATTCTGCATTTCAGGTCGCCGGAAACTATGCAACTGGAAGAACTGGTTTGGCTGCTTTTAGGTGCTAGGGATCCATCGAGTTCAGGTAGGGCTCAAGCAGTAAAAAGTGCTTCTTTTAATTTAGCCGTAAAACAAGGTGTTAATAATACTGCTGGAGGTCTTGTTGGGAATACTATTCAAAAGATCTCAGATGCCGGTGCGAATGGTAACAATGTTGAGAAAAATAATGATAGTTTCTATCGTAATGACTTGTGTAAAATAAATTAAAATAAATGAAAATAACGAGTTTGTTAATTGGTATGATCTTAATGATTGGATCCGTATTTTTTATTAAAGCGGAATTTAATAGTCTTGAAGTACTAAAAAAGGGAAAAATCGTGAAAATGGAAATTATAGATAAGCCTGCTTTATGTCTAGGGACAAAAATTAAATGGATGGTTAAATTAAAGTTTCAAGATAAAATTTTTCCTAAGCAGGTCTCCGGGGCATTTTGTGAGGAATATGCTGTTGGACAAGAGGTAGAAATGCGTTATCTGGATGGAAGCGATATCGTTTTATTTCCTAAAGAAGGGGTTCTTGGTGAGTTTATAGCTTCGGGCCTAATTGGATTGGCAGGGTTAGGACTTTTATTAAAAGGAGTATTTGACACATAATGAATATTAAATTGCTAACGGTGTTTTACAAAACTTCATTTTCATGAAATTTCCAGGGTAAAATAGTTTATGCTAACTGTTTTAACTAATACGGCTATAGGAATTAGTTCAGTAATTTTGAGTGATAAGTTATGATTTTCCTACATTACAGCAAGATAACAATAGCAATTTGAACTGGAATTTTTTAGTTTTGAACGTAGCTAGTTAGGGGAAGATTATAGCAAGATTTCTTATAATAGAGGATGCAAAACGAAGAATAGGGAACCTAAAAAAAGAGAAAAACGAAAATGATAGCGCTATGAGATATTATAAAAGAGACATAAAGAAAAACTAAGAATTCAATATATGATAAAATTTTTTAGAACTTTTCTGGAAATAGTTGCATGGTTAAATATTTTTGTTGCCATAAGTGCGATTTTTGGGATCTTTGGGTATGTTCTTTATAAGAATTATAATGGTCAATTAGGAGCAATACTGTTGGGCTTGTGTTTGCTTGTAGGTAGCGGTCTTGGGATATTTATATCAGAAAAGATTAGAAGATCAATAGGTTGTTCGTCTTTGATATTTCGAATTTTTTCCTCTAATGATATAACTAATCTTACTTCGAAAGGATCACCTAAAGATCAATTGAAAGATAATGAGAATACTCAGGGCCAAAATTAGGTGTTGTTTTGGTACAAAGAGTGCATCACAAAAGGGCCTGTGTGGATTTTTTTGTAAATGATCAACCGCATTAAAGGAGACATTTCCTTTTGAACAGCACCGTAGTCCTCCAGGGCTTGAAGCATTAGGTTTGAATATGCTTGGTTATGGTGTTGTAAATGTATCTAGCGATCCCGAAAAAATGTCTAAAAGAATAAAAGTAAAATGATGATAAAAAATATAATCTCAATTGTTTTGTTAGTAGTAGTAGTGGTAATGACGTATTTTGGATTATTCAATCATAACTATCCAATTCTATTTTTGAGCCTGTTTATAGTGGTTGTTATTTCGTTATTACATTTAATTCTTAAGGAAGATAAATTTAATGTTTTGAAATTAAGCTCTTTAAAAACTATAAAGTTCCTGAATTTATTAAAGTCTTCTCCTATAATCTTTTTAAGTATTGTAGTTGCCTTTAGTATGGAGTTACATACTGACTTTCATATTTTGTATCTTCTATTTTATTTTTTTAAAATAATTTTTATTATTGAATTACTAATTGGTTTTGTTATTGATTTGACAACATCTGAATAAGTCAAATCAAGGCAATAAATCGAAGTCATATAGAAGAGTAACAGCAAAATATTTTGACCACCGCTACGGCATACGCAGCGGTTTTTTTTATCTCTAAAACTTTCTCTGCAACTGTTTATAACAATTGGTTCGGGGATGGTCCTCAAAGTGATATCGTTGATACATTAACGGTTTAGTACTATGGTGATTATGCGGTGCCTGGATTACCTCCCTGAGTCCCTATAATCTGTCGGCTAGCTATATCCAGATGATTAAAGGGCTTCCTACAGTAAGCCGGATCAATGTACTGGTAGGAAGCATATGTTATGGCAACGACATTTCAGAGATTACTTATAATTACCTAAATCTGCCATCCAGTCTGACTGCCGGAGGGAAATTGATTCAGTATCGGTATGACGTTGCTGGACAGAAATTGAGTAAATCGGTTGCTGCTGTGCTTTCGAATGAATATATTCGTGGTATTCAATATGAGAATGGCATATTGAAATACTTGCAAAGCCCTGAAGGAAGAGTGGTTCGTAACAGTTCAACTAGTTATAATTACGAATACACTTTAGCCGACCATTTAGGGAATGGGAGATTGTAATCTGATATCAACTCCGATACTGCGCGGAAAATACAGGAAATGGATTAATACCCATTTGGCCTGGCCATTCAGAAAGGTTTGTTCGGGGACGAAAACAAGTATCAGTACAATGGAAAGGAGAAGCAGGAAGAAGAGAAGATGTACGATTATGGGGCTAGGTTCTATGATCCGGTGATTGGAAGATCTACTACGTTAGATCCAAGCGCTGACGAAGAGGATCAAGAAACAGATTCTCTATATGGTTATGTTGCCAATAATCCTATTTCGAGAATTGATCCGGATGGAAAAATTTGGAATTTTGTTATTGGGGCCGCTATCGGTATAGGAAATGAATACGTAGCTCAGGTTGCTGGTAATATTACGAACGTGAATAGGAATAAAATTTTATTGGCTGCTGCTGCTGGTTCGGCTGTTGCATCAAAAGGGATAACTATCGTATCGAAATTTGATAATAAATCAACGCAGTGATAAAATAAAAATTCAATGGAAAAGTATAATGGTACTATACAGTTTATCGCAATATTAATAGCCTTGTTATTACCTATGGTATTAACAGTTAAATTGTTTTATATTTTAAAAACAAAAGAATATTCTTTAATTAATCTAGTCACATGTATTGTTTATTTAGCATTGATTACGGTTGCATATCTATTTTTGAATAATGCTCAACGTCTTTTTTTAGCGATTTATTTGGGACTAATAACTGTTGTTTTTGTTATTGTTTTTATTATAAAACAATTATTAGAAAAATTATTCAAAAAATAAATATTGAAGTGGTGTCAAATACCAAAACAGAATGGAAACCCTGATTATCCATTTGGGCTGGCTATTCAAAAAGGTTTGTTCGGGGATGAGAACAAGTACCAGTACAATGGAAAGGAAATCTATAAACACAACGTTAATTATGAAAAAACAGTGGAGGATTTAGAAGCTGAATCAGAACCGATAAAAATAAAAATTAGAAAAAGAATAAGTTTTATAGAAAAAAGGTAGAATGGGTGTATAGCAGGTGGTCGAAAAATCAATGTTAGAAATGGAAGTAGTACCCCTTAGGGACGACCCAACAATACATATTACAAACCCTGATGGTAGCATAATAAAATGGAGATATGAAAAGTGATAATTTAAGTAAATGGGAACCAATAGAAAATATACCTTCAGAACTGTTTTTAGATAGCATAACGGATGACTATAAGGGGGTATGTCTATTTAAAGGTAGAAACTCCATTTAGATAAGCTGGGTTCAATGGCCATAGATAAAGCACTACCCGGTGCTTCTGCTGTAACAAAGCTTGTGGCAAAAGAGGTGAAAAATATTGTTCAATCTGGTGTTAAAACCGAAACAGATAAAGGTGTAGATAAAATAAAAAATTAGGGCAAAAAAATATGAATTATAAACTTTTTCTTTTAGGGGTGACTTTTTTGGTAGTTGGTTTGCTGATGTATTATGACGTTAGAAAGCGAAAGGCAGCTTCTGAGGAAACAAACTGGAAAGGTCAATTATTACCGCAATATATCCAATTTTGGATATGGTCAATTATTAGTATTATTGGCGGGTTAGTGTTTGTTGTTCAATCACTTGCAAATTAATTTTATGACATTTAATACTTTAATCGGATTTCTTTCGCCACTATCGCTATTGCTTATTGGGATTTTGCTTAGATTTTCAACCATTGAAGGCTTCCTTTCTTATAATAAATATTGGATATATTATTAAATAATTGGGTCGTTATTATTGACATTAAAAATTTGTAAATTTCTAATGTAGCTAGAGATATAAAATTTCGATTATCCTTTAATTCTGCACCAACATAGTAGGGTAAAGTGGCACGGAATTATAAGGTCTGAATTAACGGAATTTCCAGGTAATAGTAGCCTTTTTTTGTTGAAGAATCTAAGAATGACTTCGTAGCAGAGCCTGATGACCGGGCTCTGTTCGTTAAAAATGATAGGCTTTGCTTGTTTTAGCATCTCTTATGATAACTAGTAAGGAGTTGCACAGTACCCAATTGGAAGTGCCGGTTTTCAGGCAAAAAATTAGTTATGCTTACAACTCCAGGGGCTGGTTAAAAAGCCAGATTTCTCCTTTGTTTAGTCAGCATTTAAAATATAATGAACCGGTTTCAGGTCCAACTGCCCAGTTACTTATAATTACCTGAATCTGCCGTCCAGTCTGACTGCCGGAGGGAAGCTGATTCAGTATCGCTATGATGCTGCAGGGCAGAAACTGAGTCAATCGGTTGCTGCTGTGCTTTCAAATGAATATATTAGTGGTATTCAATATGAGAATGGGGTATTGAAATACCTGCAGACTCCGGCAGGAAGGGTGGTTCGTAATAGTGCAGGCAGTTATAATTACGAATATACTTTGGCTGACCATTTAGGAAATGGGAGATTGTACTTTGATATTAATTCAGATACTGCTCGAAAAGTACAAGAGATGGATTATTATCCATTTGGACTGGCTATTCAAAAAGGTTTGTTCGGAGATGAAAACAAGTACCAGTACAATGGGAAGGAGAAGCAGGAAGAAGAAAAGATGTACGATTACGGGGCAAGGTTTTATGATCCTGTGATTGGAAGATGGAACGCGGTGGATCCTGCTGCAGAACTGATGAGGAGGTATTCTCCATATAGCTATTCCTTCAATAATCCTGTAAGGTTTGCGGATCCCGATGGGATGGTTCCAAACGACATTCATCTAAAATATGCTAATGAAATTGCAAAAGTTGATTATGCGAAAGAAGTAAACAAAGCTCTTGGCGGACAGTTTGAAATTAAATCTACTGTTATAAAAACGGATGGTAAAGGATATGATAACAAGATATCGATTGTTGCCATGACCGGTGGAGGAGACTTGACGAAATTAACTACTGAACAAAAGGCATTTTATGATCTGTATAGTGATGCCGTTAATAGTAGTTCAGTAGTTAGGCAGGAAGTAGTTCAAAATGATGCGAAAACCATTGTTGGCAATTTTTTAACAAATAAGCTTGATATTTCAGATGTTATAGAATTTGATAAAGCTGGAGTAGGTGCTGCCTCTAGTGCAGGGGCTTTAATACATGAAACAACGGAGCAATTGGAAAAAGCAAAGGCTGGACTTAATCCTGGAGAGTGGTCTAAAACTGTAGGTCCTACTGTCCTGCCTCCAGAATTTTTAAACGGTCATGCTAAAGCTGTTAAAGCAGAAAACAGTGTCAATGGAAACAGTCGAAATGATAAAACAGATGTTTTTACAGATAAAACTGGTGTAAAAACCACCCAAACCGTCACCCCTACAAGTTCAGGGGGAATAGCGTAACTAAAACCATAATTCCATGAAAATAAATCTAAAGTTGTTATTTGTCTGTCTTTTTTTTACTTCGTGCATTTTGGCCAATAGCTCATCTGCTAACTGCAATGAAAGCCGGGCGTTTAAAAGGAATTTTTTCTATAATATATCTATTGTGGAAAGACATACTCTCGAACGTAAAAATGGCCTACTGCGAACGGTTAACAATAAAGTGTTCTTAAAATCACTAACATTTATTTCAAAATATGTAAAGGTATCAATGGATGAAATATTAAATTATGAAATAGGTTATCCCAGTATTGTGGCATTCGAGGCAGATAAAGTCATTTGGGTAAAGTGGTACGAAGCTAATAAGTGTAAAAATCTTAAATGATTTGAAATGTTTGATTCTATAACTATAGAGCGACTCGAATTAGCAGTCCCTGACAACTATGTAGGTTTTCCTTTTTTTAAATTTAATGCTTGAAAAATTAATGTTCCCCTTAATGAATTATTTAATGAAAAAGGTCAAATTGATCTTATCAATTGTTCTTTTAGTTTGCTTTACCAATGGTGCTTATTCGCAAACTGAGGCACCTGATCCTTAGAAGATAAGACCGCAGATACCAACGTCTCCTGAGGCCTGTATATTTGGTGAGTTCGGATGTAATTTCAAATGAATATATTCGTGGTATTCAGTATGAGGATGGGATATTGAAATACTTACAAAGCCCGGTAGGAAGGGTGGTTCGCAATAGTGCAGCCAGCTATAATTACGAATATACTTTGGCGGATCATTTAGGGAATGGGAGATTGTACTTTGATACATTATTGATCCAAAGGCAGAAGAAGTAAGGAGATATTCTACAAATTCGTATGCAATTAATAACCCAATTAGTGCTATTTTGTTCTTCATTTAGCGTTTAAGTTAGTCAGTGGTAAATACATATACATTTTTGTATATATACAAAAATGTATATCCTGGTTAGTTTTACAGTCCGCTAGGTTAGAGGTTGTTGTTTCAGCTGTTTTTAATGAGTGTGTTTAATCGTGTCATAAATACGGTTGCTTCTTTTTTGTTTCTCAGTAGATTAAGTAATCCATCATTCTTTAAAGTAGTGGATTTAGACTTGAATTTGCGAGTCTCTGCTTTAAGGAGTGTTCCTTTAGTTGCCAGTTCCTTGAGCGTATCAAGGTTGTTTTTTATTTGTGGGGTCATATAACAAATGTTATCAATGATGAAGGTGGTTTCTAAAAGGCTGCTTCAAAATGAGCTAGTCTTGTAAAAACCACCTTCTTTTACTGGACTAGTTTGGCAAGTTTTCTTCAATTTTCTCTTGTGCAATGTATACGAATGAAGCGTTCATAAATTCAATTAGCTGATCGTAAAATAATAGCATATCTACGGCTTGCGTTGCATCTGCATTTTCTACTGCATAGGAAGTCCATCCTTTGTAAAGTTCCCAGGTTTTACTTCTGCATTCATGGATAGGGAAGTTGTCGAAGAAATTAGCCAGTACAATTTCTGGGTTCAACATTTCTTCTTGCGTAAGGTTGTTTGGTTGGAAGTCCAATTGTTTTAGGGTTTGTTTCATGATGATTTAGATTAATTGATATGATTGATTTGTTTAATATGCGAATGTTTGTCCAGGCGTTACCAGAGCGCGGGTGTGCTGGTTTTTAGGAAACACAGGTACGTTGTTGAATTCTGAAGGAAAGGTTGGTTTGGATAGGACGTAAGCGTCCGCTCTGTCATCAATCGGCATTTCTACCGGGTGAATGATCTGGTTGTAATTAATGATGACATGTTTGCGTCTTAAAGCAGCTAAGGCAAGCCTTAATGCTTCTGTGGAAAGGAACCTGTAGTTGTCAAATTCCTTAGGTGGGGTGATTTCAATTTTCATATTAGTTCTCATTTTAAATTGTTTAACATTTAAATGAGTCATGAAAATGGTTACACTAAATAAAGGCGTGAAACCTACTTTCCGTCACAGAGGCCCTAAGATGCCGACACCCGGAAAAGCAGGCTCACGCCTATGACGTGGGCAAAAACACTTATTCCTCGTGGCCTTGAAAATTCTTAGGTTTCTGTGCCGAGACTCAAAGTGCGAATGCTTCAATAATTACTGAACTATTCGCTAAAAGCAATTGTTTAATTTTTGGTAATTCAAATTTACATATACAGAAATACAATACCAACTAAATGGTAATTTATAGTTAATAATAAATCTACACATGACATTGTGATGATAAATTGAAATCAATTTATCGAGGTAAGCCTGTCGATAGGATTAATTTTTTGAATTGTTCCGGTAATTGTAATACTGGTTTTATGGAGATATGGAGCTTTTGAGGCCCTTTTACATTTATTTAACCCTTCAAAAGCTCTGGTATTAGCTAGGTGTTTCTGATAAACAATCTAGCTATAAATTCCTGTAATGATTTTAAAATTTATGATTAGGAAAATTATTATTAAATATATTACTGAATAATTTGGATATTAAAAATGAGTTTTTTATATTCATTTAAAATTATTGCAAAATATAATTCAATTATTAATCGTGATTAGTTTTTGTTTGCCTGGGGGAGAATTAATTTACTGTGTATGATGTCTTTTTGTATCTGATACTTTAAATTAATTCCCTTTGTCTTCTGATGCCTTGTATTACTCTTTGATTGTTCCCTGTTTAACGCGCTATGCTCCTGGTGTTTGATTTCATGCCTTTTTGAAGCTGTAGAAAAATCACGCAATTCTAACCTTAAATTAATTAAACATGTACGTCTTTAAAAACCAGGAAGCTCCCGGCGGTCAGGTAGCGCTTATTCAGTTCCCAATGCTAATCTTAGTCACCAGTTACACCTATAATCCTTATCAACATGGAGTATAGGCAGATTAATGAAAGTTTGGAAGAAATTAAATTTGAGCAAGCAAAAAATGCTGCGATGCTTTTGGAAGCGATAAAAGAGATCAATCTGGCACCAAAATCAATCGCAGAAGAAATAGAAAGAATAACACTGCCACAGCCTGAGCCTCCCGACAAGTGGCTATTAACAGAAGACCTGATGGGTATTTTTAAGAAAACGGCAAGAACAATTTATACATGGAGAGTGCAGGGAAGGATTCCCTATACCGTGATTGGCAGTACCGTTTACTTTAACCAAAAGGATGTAGAAAGGCTGTTGAAGGAAGGCTCAAAATCATAAGGTTTAAGGAATTTATTCGGAAGATTGCGGAAGTGTTCGGAAGTCTCCGGAAGTACGCTTCTGAAAATTAGATAGTTATGAAATCTGTCTATACATTCGTTCAACGAGTTCGAAATTACCGGTAAGCTGAACAAATGAATTAACAGATTTTTTAACTTTAAATTTTAACATCATGGGATTATATCATGCTGGAGTTTTTGGAACATTTTCAGGAAAAGTAGGAAGTGTTGTCGCTGCAAGACATAGAGGCCAGAATGTGGTCAGAAATTTAGGACGCAAGTCCGGTAAACCTTCAAGTGCGAAACAAGCACAGGTACAAGGAGTCTTTAGTTTTACTGGAGAGTTTTTAAGACCACTCCTGGATATGATTAGGATTGGGTACGGTTATCGTGATACCGGGCCGACTACCATGAATCGGGCAATGAAATACCATATAAAGAATGTGGTAACGGGTATCGCACCTGATTACGAACTAACTTATCCTGAGGTAAAACTTAGTTTGGAAAAAAGGATGGGAAGAACGCATAAACCAAAGGCTTTGGCTGCAATTGAACAAACCGTTAAGTTAAGCTGGGAATTAGAGCCAAACTCAACTTCGACATTTGGAACAGATCTATTATATGCCGTGTTATATAGTCCGGCACAAAATAAGAGTATTCCAGTGGCCGAAGGTGTTCTTCGCTCTGCGCTTTCGATAGATGTATATATTCCTTATTCGTTTATTGGGGAGAAAATGCATTGCTGGTTGTTTTTTGCCAGTGCTGATAAGACCAGGGTATCTGATACTGATTACCTGGGTGAGTTGACTATCCTCGCCTAATTTATAGTACCCGGCAGACTGAAGAAAGACCTGCCGGGTTTCTAATCTAAATCCTTAAAATTTTACGGTCATGAAAATGAAAATATCAAAAATCACCGATTCTAAGGAATTGGTTGGGCATCCTGTGTTGTTAAAGGAGCCTTTAAAATGGACACAGCCGCTGTTGGTTTTATTCAGCCTAATCTTACTCTGGATATTTGCTCCCTCAATGATTCGTCTTGTAGATGATACTGCAGGAAGTATAGATCAGAGCATTTGGTTATTGGTTTTGCTGAGTCTGATTTGCTTTATGCTGCTCTCTGGATTGTGCTGGTGGATGCTACAACGCTTTTGGCTTTTACAGGGTCTTCCTTCTTTACCTATTATGGTTTCACAGTTTTATACCTTATCAATATGGCAACAAATTTGTTTATTATGGGCTTCGTTTGCCTTACTTATATTAGCTTCCCTGGCTACGCTTTTCGCCCTGTGTTAAATGAAAATAGCTCTGGTCGTTCGCAGGCAGAGTTTCGAATGAAGCTTTGTGAGGAAGCCAGAAAGCAATTAGGTGTAAGGGAGCGTACCGGGAAGAACGATGGACAGCAGGTAGAATTGTTCCTGGCAGTTGTAGGTTTGAAAAAAGGCGAACCCTGGTGCGCTGCTTTTATCAGCTGGTTGTTTCATAAAATGGGGCGTACTAAACCCAAATCAGGATGGTCGCCTGATTTGTTTCCTAAATCCAAATTGACCAAAGCCATGTTGCCCGGTAATTTGATCGGAATTTATTTCCCGGATAAAAAACGGATTGCGCATGTAGGGATGATCGAAAAAGCAAGAGGTAGCTGGATTGTTGCGATTGAAGGGAATACCAATTTGAAGGGGAGCAGGGAAGGAGATGGAGTATACCGAAAGCGCCGGCACCTGAAATCCATCCATCAGATTTCAGATTGGATTACGGAGAAAAGGCAATTGTTATGAGGAGCTGTGTGTTGTTCCTTATAGTCTTTCTCTTGACAGGCTGTAGTTTAGTCAGGAATACAAAAAAGGCTTTTGCGGAGGAGCAGATTGTAACCAATAAGAAAACTACCTTAAAACTGGATGCGACAAAAGAAAGTGTTGAAGGAAAGCGCCTGATGGCGCAATTCCGGGATTCTTCTGGTCATAGTTATGCGGTCGAGATCTGGCCAAAGGGTAGTTTTTCTTTTGATAATGAGTCTGGCTTTTCCGGTGAAGCAACTAAGGTTTTAATAAGCGGAAAACAGGATAAGTTGATTAGTGGAGCCTTAAAGCTGGAGGGTAAAACCCTTACTAAAGAACTGCGATCGGTAGAAGAGAAGGCCACAGAAAGATTAAACACACAAAAAAGGGAAAAGTTGATCCAGAATAGTCCTTCCTGGAAGTATATCCTTGCGTTATTTGTTTTAACAGCGCTTGCTTTTTATTGGTTGCGCCGCCATTTTTTTAAATTCTAGTGTAAAGTAATCAGCTTTTTCTGCTGTTATTTATAATTGCGTTTAATCGTTCCATGAATACTCTTGCCTCTTTTTTGTTTCTCAGTAGATTAAGCAATCCATCATTCTTTATAGTAGTTGATTTAGCCTTGAATTTACGAGATTTTGCTAAAGGAAGTGTCCCTTTGCTTGCCACTTCCTTTAGCATATCAAGGTTGTTTTTTATTTGTGGATTCATATATCAAATATAGTAAGTTATTTTTCTAATAAAGAAATCTCAGCGTTATTTAGCTGGCTGTTAAATGCTGTAAACGAATCTGTTGGAGATCCTAATGCTATCCTTCTTCGCTTTTCAATAGGTTGTGGATCATTGATTCGTGGTTGTTTAGGAAGGATTTTGTAATGATATAAGGGTCTGTATCTTCATATTTAACGGCTCTTATTCCATTTTCATCAAACTGATAGATTTTAGCATTTGGGTAGGCCAATAGGATTGGAGAGTGGGTAGCGATAATAAATTGGGAATTCTTCTTCACCAGGTTGTCAATAAGACTCAAAGCCGTCAATTGCCGGGTTGGTGAAAGTGCTGCCTCAGGCTCATCAAAGAGATACAAGCCATTTCCTCCCAAGCGATTGGCCATGACCGCCAAAAAAGATTCTCCATGTGAACATTCATGCAGGGAATCAATGCCGTAATTTTTAGCGGTTTCTCCGATTTCATCCAGGTAGGTTGCAAAGTTATAGAGGCTTTCTGCTCTTAGGAAAAAGTAATCGCTGGGTTTACGATAGCTTTTTGAACTTCTGAAATGTGAGGAAAGGGAAGCGTCGTCGCGTTCTTCTATATAACTATGTCTGGAGCCGCCTGCTCTGGAGATGCCAAGGTATTGCGCCAAAGATTCAATAAACGTAGATTTCCCTGAACCATTTTCCCCTACGATAAAAGTAACATCTGCATGGAATTTAATTACAGGCATGTTTTTTATTGCGGGAATGTTAAATGGATAATGATCAAAGGAAGGAATACTCCCATCTTTGAATCCAATCTCTTGCAAATAAGGCTTGAAATCCATACGTTTTGTATTCAATACGTTCTTAATTCTTGCTAAAGGTACGCTATTCATCCTTTCTTGAATTATTTGGTTAAATAATTTCGTTATTGTTCATTCTTGCAGATCTTTTTCCTACTTTGCGGTAACATTCAAACGAGCCGACACCACATTTACCATTTTATACGATTTCGTAAAGGGGAAATAGCGTCTTTTTTGTGATGGACCTATTTTTAGAAATTTAATAAATAAATCATATGGAAAAAAAAGTGCAGGGTGAGATGGGATGGGTGAATCTATTGCGCATTATTGCTTGTTTTTTAGTGGTCATGTCACACAGTTGTGATCCTTTTGTGGCACAATTCGAAGCTAATAAAGGAGCCTTTCTTACCGGGGTGTTTACCGGAAGCTTTGTTCGCTCTTGCGTTCCCTTATTTGTAATGATGTCGGGTGTTTTATTGCTGCCCATCAATATGAGTATGGCTGATTTTTATAAGAAAAGAATTGTCAGGATCTTGATTCCACTGGTTTTCTGGTCGCTCGCCTTACCGATATTATTCTTCGTTTATCTGAATTATATCAATCCTGGTACTCAAAACCCGGCATTAAACCTGGCCAATCATACTTATGATGCTACGCTTGGTAATTTATACCTGTTTATCTTCAATTTCAGCTTTGCAACCATTCCATTATGGTATATGTATATGCTGGTTGGACTTTACCTGATCATGCCGGTGTTTAGTGGCTGGTTAAAGCAGGCGACAAAAAAGGATATCGAGATTTTTCTATGTGTATGGGGAATTGCATTGGTATTGCCTTACATCAAAATGTTAGCCCCGGTTTTGGGTTATAAAGGAAACTATGGTAATATGGGCCTTTTTGGCGTCTGTGATTGGAATGACTATGGTACTTTCTACTACATTTCCGGATTTACCGGTTATTTGGTGATGGCTTATTATTTAGTGAAATACCCATTGGATTGGACTTGGAATAAAATGCTGAGCATCACTATCCCTATGTTCCTGGTAGGCTATCTGGTGACTTCCTTTGGCTTTATTGAGACTCAAAAACACTTCCCTGGTAATTATGCCAACCTGGAAATTGTATGGTATTTTGCTGGCATCAATGTGTTTATGATGACCTTCCCTGTGTTTGTGATCGTTCAGAAAATGAATATCGCTTCTACTCCGGCATTGTCGAAACTGGCTTCCTTAACGTTTGGAATTTACCTTTGTCACTTTGTGTTTGTAGAGGTTGGTTATGATGTGATTGAAGCCATTGCTTCGCCACTACCTGTGCTGGTTAAAATTCTGGGTATTGCCTGCTTTACCTTCGGAATAAGTGCTTTATTGGTGTTGTTGATGAAGGCATTTAAGCCAACGCGTCGCTTTATCAGTTAAAAGCATTTCATTTGAAATGAAATAGGGTTAAACAAACATTCAAACTGTTCGTTTAACCCTATTTTTTTGCAGTGTATTGTTATTTTCCTTTCTGACTGAAATAGTCCCAGGCCAGTTTGGAGATATCCGAAATGATCTTGTCGTTTGTAGCTTCATTTTCCTTGGTATCACAAACAAATACGGCAATCGCATAATGCTTACCATTAGGCAAACGAACAATTCCTGCATCATTTATCGCAGCAGTAACACCCGCTTTATTCGTGTCGGAAGTCCCTGTTTTATGTCCAACAATGGTTCCTTTTGGCAATTGTCCTTTGATTCTATTTACGCCTGTAGTAGTTTCTACCATGGTGTTCCATAAGAAATTGAAACTGTCTTTTGACAATACGTTTTTAGTGTAAAACTTTACTAAAAGATCCGTGATGGCTTTTGGTGTACTCCAGTTAGAAAACTGCACATTCCATTCTTTATGCATTTCTTCCTCATTCGCTTTAATGGAAACGTCTTTTACCCCCAAACTATGGATGTAATCATTGATAGGTTTTGGGCCACCAAGTAGTCTCATTAGGATGTCGCAGCCGTTATTATCACTTAGTGCAACAGTATATTTGATGATTTCTGAAAGTGCCAGCTCTACTTCTCCATTAGGATGCGCATCGCGGATAGGACTCCAGGTATTGGGTAATAAATCGCTTTTCTTAATATGAATTTTCTGCGAAAGGCTGAATTTACCTTTATCTACCTGATTTAAAACGGCCATGGCAATGTGGAACTTGAAAACACTTTGCATCGGATAGTGCTTGTCGCCATTCACACTAATGGCTTCTTTACTTTCTATACTATAGATAGAAACGCCTACATCCGCTTTTTTATGCGCAAGAACTTGTTGGATCTGATCTCTTAACTTATTTTTCTGAGACTGGGCCATGCTATGGAAGGAAAGGGAAAGCAGTAGAAGGCAGGAGAGGTAGATGTTTTTCTTCATTTTGTTTTTTTATTGCTAACGCCAAAATTACAGATAATGTTGTCAAATCAGTTAAAGATAGGTGTATCCGATGGCTAGAATTTCAGAATGGTATCACCTGATAGGATTTGATGTTGTTATTAAATAATCAGATAATGAGCTGGATAGGTTTTAATGGAGGTTTTTTAGGTATAATGGCCTGGTATTTGCAATATTGATATCTAATCTAACAATGAAATAAATTTAATGAATAATTTCTCTCTTAAATCCATTCCTAAACTAGCTGTTATCGCAGCTGCCACTGTTTTCTTTTCCTGTAACTTGAATACTTCGCCAGATAAGTTTTTTGGTGTTGCCGTGTTAAATACAAATAACATTACCGATTTTGGAACTGATAGATTGGCGAAATATATCCAGCTGACCACAAAAGAATTTGCCGATAGACCTGAGACCAAGAAAAAAGGGGATGAGGCGGTTACTTTTGTGAATAATAAAGTACTGATACTGGAAAAGGTATTGAAAGATGTCAAAGATCTGCCGGAGAACGATGATACTAAAGAAATCAAAGACCTTTCTTTAAGTATATATGAATATATAATCCCGGTTTATAAAAACGAATATATGGCCTACGCAAAACTTTGTGATGCCAAAGGTTCTGAGGAACAAAAACAACAAATCATTCAGGACGTAGAAAAGAAATATGTTCCTGCTTTTGAAGAGAAGTTTTCTTTATTGCTCGATAAAGGTAAAGCTTATGCGCAAAAGCATGATTTGAATGTAAAGTGGGACTAACAAAAATATGATGTGCTGATTTGCTCAGCAAAGCAATTCCATCAGAGGCTGCAAATAAAGGTGCTTTTCCAGGCATTTTCATTTGCAGCTTTTTTTATGCGCGAGATTGTTTTTATGGACATTTGTCCGCTGTAAACCTGGTCTTTTGAAACAACTTTGCAATCTAAATTTATCATTTAAGATGCAGAGATTGAAAAATAATATCCTCGTAGTAGGCGGAAAAGGACTGGTAGGCAATAAGATCGTTGAACTGTTAAAGGGAAGAAATCCAGGTCTGGAGATCTTCGTAGGGAGTCGTAATCTGAGTTCGGCTATGCCCAATGCCATTCAGATCGACGTAGAGCAACCCGAGACCTTTAGTGCAATTGCAGCCAAACACATTGCTTTGGTGGTATTGTGTGCCAACGATAAGTCAAACCATATTTTAAAGTATTGTATAGATAATGGATTGGATTATATCGACATCACCAAGCCAACTCCAGACCTTGAAAAGGCATTGTTATTTGCCGAAAACAAAACCATCAACAGCCAGATTGTATTCAGTTCGGGATGGATGGGTGGACTGGTTAGTAGCCTGGTCTTCCTCGCAGAGCCTCAAAAAGAAAAGATCAGGAGCGTAGGTTTATTCGTTTACTATTCTGTAAATGACCTGGCGGGAGTAAGCTCCGCGCATTTCATGGCAGAACACGTAGCTACACCTTTTAAAGGCTACCTGGAAAATAAACTGGTATGGCTTAAGCATTTCCTGAATTCAGAAAAGCACGATTATTCATTTGGCATAGGAAAAAGACAGGCGTATAATTTCGATACCCCAGATCTGTTTATCCTCCATAAAGGGGAGGGCCTGCCCAGTGTAAAAGTGAAAATGACCTATAACTCTAAGTTCATCACCTGGTTATTGGGCGCCTTTCAAAGTGTAAAGTTGTTTGATGTTCTTTCTTTATCCATGAGGAGATTGATTTTTAGTGCCAATGGAAAAGGAGATCAGACACTTTTTGATGTAATCGTAGACAATGGGACAGCAGTACGGAAAATCGCTGTGCAGGATACCTTAGGACAGGCACACCTGACTGCTTTTAGCACCGTATTGCATATTGAAGCGATGCTGAATAAGGATCAACAGCTGGAAACAGATCAAAAGAAAGGGGTTCTCTTTAGTCACCAGTTACACGAGCCATTGGAATTCCTAGGACTGATCAGGTCGTCTGATGCGATTAAAGTTGAATTTTAACAAGATTAGCTACCAATTTATATGCTTTGCGAATTAACCTTTGTTTTTTAAGACAAAGGTTTTTTGTTATACCTTTCTGGAGAATTAAGCTCCTTGGGAAAATGCTGGACAAATTAATTACCTATTTCATTGCCGCGGTATGGCTTATCAATGGCCTATTCTGTAAAGTGCTGAACTTTGTGCCAAGGCATGAAGAAATTGTAGGCAGAATTCTTGGAAACACGTATTCAAAGCCATTAACAATTTCCATAGGACTTTCCGAAATCGCAATGGCGCTTTGGATTTTATCCGGATATAAATCGCGTTTAAATGCAATCCTGCAAATCGCCATCATCGCAACCATGAACATTATGGAGTTTATATTGGTGCCTGATCTGTTGTTCTGGGGCAGATTTAATTCATTATATGCGTTTTTGTTTATTCTTTTGATTTACTTTAAGGAATTTAATTTAAAAAGTAAATCCTCTTAAGGCCTAGCATGTTCTCCCTTCTTAAAAATCACCCTTTCGCTGTTCAGGCTTTCTTTGAAAGTTCTATCGTATTGACTTTTGCAGTACCTAAAGAGGAGCTTGAGGCATTCCTTCCCGACTGCCTGGAATTAGATACGCTGGATGATAAATGGGCTTTTTTAGCTGTTGCAATGGTGCAGACAACTGGATTGAGACCAAAAGGGTTCCCTGCTTTTCTTGGTAATGATTTCTTTTTAATTGGCTATCGTTTGTTTGTAAGATACACCAATGCCGCAGGAAAAAGACTAAGAGGTTTGTATATCCTGAAGTCGGAAACAGATAAAGTAAAGATGGAAATGATGGGGAATCTATTTACCCATTACAACTATACCACAACAGATATTTCTATTCAGAAAACAGCTGCTTACACGGAAATTAAATCCATGAAATCAGATTTCAAGATCAAATTGGAAGAACAGGAAGGGGAGCTTGCTTTACCAGAACATTCTCCATTTGTGGATTGGAAAGCAGCCAGAAGGTTTGCCGGTCCATTGCCTTTCACTTTCACCTATAATGAAGAGAAGAAAGAGGTGTTGGTGATCGAAGGTGTGCGGGAAAATTGGACACCACAACCGATCAAGGTGTTGGAATGCAATGTTTCCTTTATTCAATCCTTAAACCTGAAAGAAAGCGTACTGGCCAATGCTTTTATCATTAAGAATATCCCTTATTACTGGAAAAAAGGTAAAATAGAACAATGGAGCAAGTAAGGAAACCCTTTCAGGGAATTTGGAATATTATCCGCTTCAACTGGCATTTTTACTTGCTTTCTATGGGCTTGATTTTCCTGTTAATGCTGCTGGCGCTTATCCAGCCTGCTTTTCAAGGACTTCTTTATATTGCTGCTTTTGGCATGCTTGCAATTATTGTCATTTCGCTTTCTGTATCCTGGTATGTATATGATTTATCGGGTTTATACTCGTTTAACTGGTTAAATCCCAGCTCAACTGAGGACCGTATTGTAACTATAAATGCTGGTTTTGATGAAACCACTGCGATCCTCGGTAGGAAGTTTCCAAAAGGAGAAATCCTTGTCCTTGACTTTTACGATCCACTAAAACATACGGAGGTTTCGATTAAAAGAGCGAGAAAGGCATATCCTGCTTTTCCAGGAACGCAGCAGGTAAGCACCAAAAAAATAGAGCTGGAAGACCATAGTATTGATAAAATCTTCTTAATCCTGTCGGCACATGAGATCAGAGAGGAAAAGGAAAGGATTGTTTTTTTTAAAGAATTGAATCGAGTGCTGAGCAGTAATGGACAGATCTTTATCGTCGAACATTTGAGAGATCTACCAAACTTCCTGGCTTATAACATCGGTTTCTTTCATTTTCATTCGAAAGCAACCTGGTTTAAAACCTTCGATGAGGCAAAGCTGCTGATTCAACAGGAGTTGAAACTAACACCCTTTATTTCAACATTTATATTAGAAAAGAATGGAGATACATTATAAAATTATTGGGATACTTTTAATTGCTTTGTCCTTTGTACACTTGATTTTTCCAAAGTACTTTAACTGGACAGAAGAATTGAGTACGCTAAGTTTGGCAAATCGTCAAATCATGTATATTCATACTTTTTTCATTGCATTGGTGGTGTTTCTAATCGGCTTGTTGTGTCTTACGTCCTCAAATGAGTTGGTTTCTAATAGTTTTGGCAAGAAAGTCGCCTTTGGCATCGGTATCTTTTGGTTGATTCGATTGTTCATCCAGTTTTTTGGATATTCTCCGCAACTATGGAAAGGCAAAGCATTTGAAACAGTGATTCATGTCGTATTTTCCTTATTCTGGACTTACCTAAGTGTGGTGTTTCTAGCCTCTTATTGGATGTAAATCAGGAAGTATCCTCAGACATTTTACAATTCCGTCATAATATTAAGCGTATTTGGCATTTGCCTTTTTCTGTCTCCTTAAGTCTATATATTTAATAAGTGCAATTAAATAATTGACCTCAGGATAACTCCGCAGAAACCGTATTCCAATTGCAATAAGCTTTGCAACCAGGGATTTGTTGCCTCAAATTACAGCTTGATATTAACCAAAGAATTTTGAAGATGATTTCAAACAGAAGAGATTTTATAAAGAACGCAGGACTGCTAACAGGGAGTCTTGTTGCCATCCAGTTTCCCGTGTGGGGCAAGAGTGTTTTTGCATTGGATTATCCAGCTCATAATATCCCTGTCGATAAGAACTTAGATCCCCAATGGGTAAGTTCCCTTTACGATCGAGGCAAGGAAACTGCTTATTATAAAAGTAAAAATGAGCTTAAATTTATTGGGATGCCAGTTGGTGGCCTGCATGCCGGAACGGTGTATGTGGCTGGAGACGGCCGACTATGGCTTTGGCAGATTTACAATGAAACATTTGAAGGTGCTCAGGAAGGGATAGATCCCAAAACGGTGAACTGGAACGATGGTACAGAATCTAGAAAAATTAGGGTGAGAGATGGTGCTGCCTATGTGGAGCCCGCTATTGCCAATAATAAAAGGGTTTTGGAGCAGGGTTTTGCGGTAAAGGCAGTGGTTAAGGGCAAGACTTTTATTAAAGAACTAAGTGAAGAACATTGGGATGAGGTGATTTTTAAACCTGCTTATCCGATGGCAACGATACAATACATCAGTAAAGATTTTCCGGTTGAAGTACAGCTAAAAGTGTACTCGCCATTTATCCCGCTGGATGCACTCAATTCGGCATTGCCGGCCACTGTTTTAAGGCTGGAAATAAAGAATCCAGGCGCTGTTGCTGCAGAGGTTTCTGTATTGGGCTGGATGGAAAACGGAGCTAACAAGCTGACTGGGAAAGCTAAAACCGGAAAGAGGAAGAATGTAGTCAGCAGTACAGGGAATTCTAGCAGAATCTTTTCTTCATTTGAATCCAATAATGAGGATTTGAAAAATGCACAAGATGGCGGTACGATGTGCTTTACATTACATCAGTCTAAAGGGAAGGCTGATCCGGCAATTAGTCCCTGGCCGGTTGTTGATAAACATTTCAACGCGGCTGGCAGTAGTTCGGCAGTGGTAGATGCTCCGGAAAAACTAGTAGGGGGACTCGGAATCACGTCATCGCTAGGCCCTGGGAAATCAATGAAGGCAAATTATTCTGTCAGCTGGCATTTTAATAACGCAAACCTGAACCTGAAAAAGATTGTAAAGAATGCACAGCAGGGATTTCATTACGCAACCAGATTTAAGGATGCGGCTGCAGTAAGCGTTTACTTACAGGATAATTTTGATAAACTAACCAAAACCACAGAATTGTGGAAGGATACCTGGAACGACTCCACTTTGCCTTATTGGTTCCTTGAGCGGACATTTATTAATATCGACACCCTGGCAACAGCGAACACTTATCGCTTTGCGGATGGCAGATTCTGGGGCTGGGAAGGGGTTGGCGCTTGTGCAGGAACTTGTACGCATGTTTGGCAATACGCACAATCTGTAGCGAGGATCTTCCCGGAATTGGAGCGGGATTTAAGACAGCGTGTAGATTTGGGTATTGGTTTTAAGGAAGATACCGGCGCGATTATATTCCGTGCTGAAAATGAAAGCAGACCCGCAATTGACGGTCAGGCGGGGACAGTATTGAGGTTTTACAGGGAGCATCAGATGTCTGCCGATGATACTTTCCTGAAAACAAACTGGTCTGGGATTAAAAAGGCCACTCAGTTTATGTTGGATCAGGACAAGAATGGTGATGGCATGACGGATACGCCAATGGAAAACACATTGGATGCAGTCTGGGAAGGAGAAATCGCCTGGATTGTAGGACTATGCATTGCCGGAGCAAGAGCAGGGCAGGCCATGGCCGAAGAAATGGGCGATACGGCATTTGCAAAAACCTGTGAAACTTATGTCGCCAATGGACGCAAAAACATGGAAAAGGAATTGTTTAATGGCGAATACTTTATCCACCGACCGGATAAAATAGCAGGACGTAAAAATCTGGGTTCTTACAATACTTGTCATATTGATCAGGTATATGGGCAGAGCTGGGCATTCCAGGTGGGTTTACCTAGGGTATTGAGTAAAGATAAAGCGGTTGCCGCATTAAAAGCCCTTTGGAAATATAATTTTGCTACTGATGTTGGCCCATACATTAAAACCCATATTGGAGGTAGGCCATATGCCCTTGCAGGTGAAGGCGGGATGGTGATGAATACCAATCCTTACAATGAGCCTAAACCATTTGGCGAAAATGTGGGTTGGCAACTGGGTTATTTCCATGAATGTATGAGCGGTTTTGAGCATCAGGTAGCAGCACATTTGATGGGAGAAGGAATGGTAGAAGAGAGTTTGATCCTTACCCGTTCTATCCACGACAGGTATCATGCCTCAAAGCGAAACCCTTTCAATGAGATCGAATGTAGTGACCATTATGCCCGCGCAATGGCCAGTTATGGTACTTTCATTAATGCCAGTGGCTTTGAGTATCATGGTCCTAAGGGATACATGAAATTCTCACCGGCATGGAATGCAGCGAATTTTAAAACGCCATTTACATCAGCTAAAGGCTGGGGAAGCTATACTCAAAAGAAAACAGGAACAAAACAACTACATACTATCAATCTGAAGTATGGAGAGTTGGCTTTATCAGAACTGGTTTTCAGTAAAATAGGTTCAGGTAAGCTGAATTCGGTTTCCGTGATGTTGGGTAGTCAAAAGATTCCGGTGCAATTCAAGCAAAATGGATCAGACCTAAGCATTAGCAGCGACAAGAGCATCAATCTGAAAATGAATGAAAGCTTAAATGTCACCTTTTCCTAAATCGCATGAACATGAGAAATTCTATGAATACTTTAAAAAAGTTGATTGGTCTGTTAGTTTTAGCCCTTTCTTTAAGCTTTTCTGGTTGTGAGGCGCCTCTGAGCAGTGCCAATGATGTGGCGATAGCTACAAAGCCCGACTGGAAAAAGCAAGTTCAGACTAAGCTTCCTATGCTGGGGCATCGGAACTGGATCCTCATTGTTGATCAGGCTTTTCCGGAACAGAATTCGCTAGGAATGGAGTATATCTATGCGAATGAAGATTTGTTGCCCGTGTTAAAAGAGGTATTGACCCAAGTGAATGCCTCTGCCCATGTGAAACCCATCGTTTATCAGGATCAGGAATTGAACTTTATCACAGAAAACCAGGCGAAAGGAGTAAAGAACTTTATTTCCGGAGCCAAAGAGGTTTTAGGTACTCAAAAAGTAGAAAGCTTATTGCACGATGAGGTTTTCAAGAAACTGGATACGGAGTCTAAGCTTTTTAAAGTGCTGGTTATTAAGACCAATGAAGTCATACCTTATACTTCTGTCTTTTTACAATTGGATTGTGGCTATTGGAATGGCGATAAGGAAAAGGAGTTGCGTGAAGCAATGAGAAAATAAACAAGCCCTGATCTTTTACAATCAGGGCTTTGTTCGTTTTATTTCCAACCGCCACCTAAGGCTTTGTAAATAGAAATCTGGTTCAGCACCTGTTGTTTCTTCGCCTGAACTTCATTAAGCTCGGCATCTAAAACATTTCTTTGTGTGGTAATGATATCCAGGTAAGTCACCCTTCCAGCTAGAAACAACGCATTAGCTGCTTTAACAGAAGCATTCAGCGCTTTCACCTCTTCGGAGATGAATTCCCTTTTAGCTTTGATGAAAGTCTGAGATTTTACCGCATCCTGAACTTCATTATAAGCCTTTAGAACGATCTTCTCATAGTTCTGGAATGCTATTCCGTAAGTTGCTTTATAACTCTCGTATTCTGCGCGTATTCGGTGCTGGTTGAAGATAGGAGCAGTTAAGCCTCCCATCAATCCATAAGCCAATGCCGTTTGCGGTTGGAACAATTTACCGAGGTCAAAGGATTGCAACCCGATGTGTGGAGCCAATACAATAGAAGGTAAGAACGCGGCACTTGCAGCCTTCGTTTCCTTCTGCGAAGCGATCAATTCCAGACCGGCTTGTCTGATGTCTGGTCTCAAAGCAATCATTTGCAATGGTGTGCCTGATGCTAAAGAACTGTTGGATATAGATTCTTCTAATCCATTGGTTTTTAGTTTAATATCAGATTCAAATGTTCCGGTTAGGAAGTTCAGGTGGTTTTGCATTAAACTCAGCTGTTGCAATACTTCCTGCTCTTTAGCTTTGGAATTGGCAAGCACTGCTTTGAACTGCTGAACGCCTAATTCTGTAGCTACACCTGCTTCTTTTTGCACCTGAATCAGCTTCAATCCGTTCTGTTGTAGCTGGATGTTTCTGCTTAAAATCTTTAGCTCTTCATCCAGGGTAAGCAATTCGAAATAGGCAGCGGATACATTGCTGATCAGTTCAGTCTGTACCAGTTTTTGTCCTTCGTAAGAAGCCAGGAATTTATTCAAGGCTGCTTGCTTTTTGTTTTTCAACTTGCCCCATAAATCCAATTCCCAGGAAGTTCTAATCCCTACAAAATAGTCGGGAAGGGGATTTGGAACCTGTTCACCCGGTTTCAGATTCGGAGAGAAATTGGTGTCGTAATTTCCGATTCCATCTGCAGTGTGAAATCCGTATCTCCTTAATCCACCTTCAATTGCAAGATCTATGTTAGGTAAAGATGCACCTTTGCGCATTCTTAAGTTTGCTTTTGCTATCTCGATATGGTGCAGGGTTTGCTTCATATCCGGGTTGTTGGCCAATGCCCTTTCAATTAATGAAATCAGCTCCTCATCTTTAAAGAATTCTTTCCAGGTGGTATTGGCTACAGTGTTTGTATCAGTGCTTTTCTGGAAGTTTTCAGGTAATGTACGATGCTCGTAAGTAGGCACATCTTTCTTCATCGAGCAACTGCTGATCAACATCACTGAGGCAATCGCCACAACGACCTTAGCGCTGGCAGTTACTTTCTTCTTCATCAAAGAGGAGAAGAGTACATATAGACCAGGAATCACGATTACACCGACTACCGTACCGATGATCATCCCGCCTACAGCCGCGGTACCGATAGAACGGTTTCCTAAGGCACCTGCACCGGTAGCAATCATTAAAGGAACCAATCCTGCTGCAAAAGCAAAAGAGGTCATCAAAATAGGACGCAAACGGGCAACAGAGCCCTCAATTGCAGCATCTAAGAAACTCATACCTTGTTCTTGTTTAATAATGGCATACTCGACGATAAGAATGGCATTCTTTCCGAGTAAGCCGATCAGCATTACCAATGCCACCTGTGCATAAATGTTATTTTCCAGTCCAAACATCCATAAGAACAGGAAGGCTCCAAAAATACCTGCAGGTAAAGAAAGTAATACTGGCAATGGCAGTAGGAAACTTTCATATTGTGCGGCAAGAATCAGGTAAACAAACAATAAACACAAGGCAAAGATGTATAGCGCCTGATTTCCGGAAAGGATCTGCTCACGTGTCATCCCTGACCATTCGATCTCATACCCGGCAGGAAGCTTTTTAGCTACCGCTTCTACGGCATCAATTGCTTGTCCGCTACTAAAGCCTGCAGTGGCATCTCCATTGAGCATGGCCGAAGAGAACATATTGTAACGGGTAATCTGCTCAGGGCCATAAACGCGCTCCATAGTGATAAACGTAGAGAAAGGCATCATTTCTCCCTGCTCATTCTTGATGAATAGGTTCAATACATCCTCAGGTTTTTCACGGTAATTAGGACCGGCTTGCACCATTACCTTATACATTTGTCCGTAACGGATGAAGTTGGTAGCATAATAACTTCCCATTAAAGTTTGCAGGGTATTCATTGCATTTTCTACGCTGATTCCTTTTTTTGCTGCCAGATCATGATCCACCTTGATCAGGTATTGCGGGAAACTCACATCGAAAGTGGTAAATACATTCCCGATTTCTGGGGTCGCTTTCAAGTCTTCAATGAACTTCTTCATCACTTCAGCAGTTCGGTTTAGATCGTCGGCACCTGTTTTATCTAAAAGGCGCAATTCAAAGCCCGAGGAGTTACCAAAACCAGGAACGGTAGGCGGAGGGAAGAATTCAATATCCGCATCCATAATGTGTGAGGTGGCCTTTTTAAGGTTTTCAATCATGTCTGTAACAGACTCCTCACGGTCTTTCCAGGCCACAAGGTTGATCATTCCCATTCCATAAGAGGCACCGGAAACTTCGTTCACCAGACTATATCCGGCAAGGGTAGATACCGTTTCTACTGCTTTCATTTTTCTGCTGATGGCATCAATTTCATTCAGTACAGTTTCCGTTCTGTCTACCGTTGCTCCGGGAGGAGTGGTCACATTGACGTAAATCATGCCCTGATCTTCTGTCGGGATAAATCCGGAAGGTAAAATGCTGCTCATGCCCCAGGTAGTCACAAAGAAAGCGATCAACAGTCCGAAAGTTAAGATTCTTCTTCCAGCGATTCTGGTTAGTAAGCCTTTGTAACCGCCAGCCATTCTATTGTAAGCTCTGTTAAATCCAGCAAAGAATCTGGCCATCCAGCCTTTAGATACCGGTTTATCATGTGGAGAGCGTAAAATAATCGCACACAATGCTGGTGTTAACGTTAATGCATTGATACCGGAAATGATAATCGCCGATGCGAGTGTTAAAGAGAACTGACGGTAGAAAATACCCACCGGACCAGAAAGGAAGGCTACGGGAATAAACACGGCCGACATTACCAGGGTAATCGCCACAACCGGTTTACCTACTTCTTTCATCGCAGCGATGGTAGCTTCCATGGGTTGCAGGTGTTCTTCTTCCATTTTTGAATAGACGGCCTCGACTACCACAATCGCGTTATCGACCACAATACCTATGGCGAGCACGAGGGCAAAGAGTGTCAATAAGTTGATGGAGAAGCCCAGCATCTGCATGAAAAACAAGGCGCCAATTAAACAAACTGGAACCGCTAGCGCCGGAATTAAGGTAGATCTGAAGTCCTGTAAGAAGATAAATACCACAATAAATACCAGAATAAATGCTTCAAGTAAGGTGATTAATACACTTGATATTGAGGCATCAAGGAATCTGGATACGTCGTAACCCATGGTGTATTTCATACCCGGAGGGAAAGCGTTCTCCTGTAAAGCAGCCATACGCTCCTTTACATTTTTAATTACTTCCTGAGCATTTGAGCCAGGCAGCTGTTTTAGCATGATAGATGCAGAGGGCCTGCCATCCGTCTTAGAAACCATCTCATAGTCTAGTGAACCAAACTCAACATCTGCGATGTCTTTAATCCGGATGATAGAACCATCTGCATTTGCCCTGATCGGAATGTTTTTATATTCCTCAGATTCTGAGAACTTCCCAGGATACCGCAAAACATATTGCTGCATGTTGATCGATTTATCAGAACCAATCCCCGTTTGTCCGGGTGCAGCTTCCACATTTTGCTTTCTTAAAGCTGCAATTACATCATCAGAAGAGATGTTGTAAGCGGCCAGTCGGTCTGGTTTTAGCCAAACACGCATTGCATAATCTCTTAAGCCCATGATTTGGGCAAAGCCGACTCCTTCAATACGTTTCAATTCTTTTAAGATATTGATGTCAGTGAAGTTGTAGATAAAGCGCTCATCTGCAGTTTTATCATCACTGTAGATGTTCAGATACATCAACATACTATTCACCTCTTTCTCGGTCGTTACTCCGGCCTTGATTACCTCTTCAGGCAATTCGTCGAGTACGGTAGTAACCCTGTTCTGCACGTTTACAGCGGCAATATCAGGGTCAGTACCCACTTTAAAGAAAACCTGAATCAGAGTCGTCCCGTTATTGGTAGATACGGAACTCATGTAAGTCATTCCGGCAACACCGTTAATGGCTCTTTCCAAAGGAATGGCCACTGCATTGGTACTTACCTCGGCATTTGCACCGGTATAATTGGCGGTCACCACTACCGAAGGCGGAACGATGTCCGGGAATTGGGTAACCGGCAAGGTAAATAGCGCCAGTAGCCCCAGGAGGGTGATAAATAAGGAAATAACCAGTGATAATACCGGTCGTTTTATGAATTGTTCAAACATAATAATTTATGATTTATGCGCAGGATTTAGTTTTTGGCGATAGGGTTAGCTTTGATGTCCATAGGTTTAACCGTCAGGCCGTCGCGCAGACTTTGGGTGCCTTCAAAAACGATCTTATCTGATTTCTTCAGACCAGAGTTCACCATGTAGTAGTGTCCAATACGTTGTCCGGCTTCAAATGGCGTCATCTTGATGGTGTTGTTTTCGTTTAACACGTATACATAAGTCCTGTCCTGAATCTCGAATACAGACTTTTGGTGAACTGCTAGAATTTCTCCTGTTTCTACTGGAACGCTGATTTTACCGGATGCGCCATGTTTTAAGAGTCCTTCTGCATTAGGGAATAGGGCTTTTAGAGATAGTGAGCCAGTCTGACTTGCGAATTCACTTTCCGCAAATCGGGCAGTACCTTCAAAAGGATATACTACACCGTTGGCTAGTGTGAGTTTAACGCGTTTTTTGAAGTTGTTTTTCGAATAGGCAGAGTCGCTGGCAATGTTCAGGTATTCTTTTTCGGTGATCGAGAAGTAAACGTTGACTGCGCTTAAATCGGAAACCGTGGTTAGGAGGGAGCCTTCTTCCAATAAGCTACCCGCTTTTAAAGGCATTCTATCAATGCGTCCTGTAAAAGGCGATTTGATCAGGGTATGAGATAATCTTGATTTTGCATAACGCAACACGGATCTGGCTTCCGCTACGCGTGATTCTGCAGCTTTCAGTTTAGCTGCTCCCAGATCAAGTTCTGTTTTGGAAACGATATTGCTTTGCACCAATACCTTTGTTCTTTCCTGCTCTAAATCTACAGTTTTCGCATCTGCAATGGCATTGTTCAATACGGCTTCGGCCTTACTCAGATCTGCTTTGTATTCTTCGTCATTGATCTTGAAGAGAACTTGTCCGGCTTTAACCGCCGAACCTTCTTCTACATAGATTTTCTCCAGGAATCCGGATAATCTGGACCTTACTTCTACGTTTTTTACCGCCTGGATATCGGCAATGTATTCTTTGAAAATTAGGGTGTCTAATACGCTGACAGTAGCGATAGGCACGGTTTTGGCCTGGTCTGTAACACTAGGCTCTTTGCTTTGTGAGGTACAGCCGGCGATGGTAACGGCAGCTAAAATTGGGAAATAAGCTAAATACTTAACTTTCATGGTCATAATGATTTTTAGGGACGCGTCAATGCGTTCCCAGATATGGATGTTTAAAAAGAAAAATGCGTGGAAAGGAGCTTTTCGAGCGGTTTAAGCGCTCAAAAGCATTGGCCAGCTTGGGCCATTAGTATTTTTAATCCTATGAAATCAGACAAAAAGAGTGCATAGCCCGGATAATATTCGGGACAGCTACCTCAATTACATGGTATTCAATAATGGAAATACTAAAAGAATGGGTTGCCTAGAATGGCTTTAACCTAAATAAGTGGGTGTAATAACTTGGCAAGCAAGTGCTTTTCGTTTTGTAGAAGGGGTGGATGGTCGTGATTACTTTCCCGATCTGTTTAAAGATAAAGAAGGAAAAGAGAATCAGCATAGCCGGTAGGATGTAAATCCCCGTCTGGAAAAGGCGGTAGTTTTCATTTGGAATCTCAATGCCATCTTCGTAGTTGTGCATTGGAATGTCCAATAGGTCGTCGAGTACAATTTCAAGTAAAGAGTCGCCAGCAAACGAATACTGCTTTATAGAAGCGTCTCCCGCTTCATAAGCAATAATGTTCAGGTAGGCGAACAACGATAAAAAATGAAACAACTTGATAAACATACGGGGTCAAATATAGAATTTTCCATACCCTGATTCTTTAGAGAAAATTGTCTTTACACTTTTATGATAAACCCCATCCAAGCACAATTGCGCGAAAATGGGGGCTTCATTCTTTATGTTTTTACAGAATAATTTATTCTTTTAGTTTTCTTAAGTACTGATTAGCATTGGGGTTATGTAGGTTGAGTTCAAGTACGTGTTGATGGTTTTTGATGGCCAGATTTGTGTTGCCCAGCAGTTCCTAAACCTCTGTCAGACTAGTATAAGTATTCGAATTTATATTCTTCTTTTTACTTCTTCAGATCCCGCATCTCTATCTCTCTTGTCCTTCACGGTCATTTTGCCAAAGTTAAAGCTGAGCGAAAGTGCAACGCTCTGCGTGTCGTAATAGTTTTCATCTACGATCCTCAGTTCGTTTACCAGTACTTTGTACCGATCTTTATTACTCTTAAAGAAGTCCTGACCAGATAAGGTAACGTTCCATGCACCAATAGACTTCCTTAACCGCAATTCCGTTTCCAGCCTGTTTCCAATTTCCGTGTTTACAATGGTAACAGGGAAGGTGTTATTGGCGATTACCGTGCAGGAAAGCCCGCTTTTCTTTGAAATGTTAAAGGTTTGATTGGTAGAAAGACTCAGCAGGAAGGTTTTATTATCGATCAGGATCTGATCTGCATAAAGCCCTTTTGAAAGGACATAACCGGTTAATGCGGTACCGGACAACCTCCACCATGGCATAATTTGCTGGAAATAAGTGATGGCATTTGAGAAGCTGTATTTGTTGCCATAATTGACTTTCTTATTGGCAATTACATTTCCGACTGGATTGCTGGGTAGGGCATAAATCTCGTCCAGCGACTGGCTCGCAGCCAATTGGAAGGTAAATGTACCCGATTTACTGATCAGCGTATGGCTCAATTCTTCTCTATAATACTTAGAAGGCATCAAAAATGGGTTTCCCTCAAAATAAGTCTGGTCGGTGGTATAGGTACGGAATGGATTTACATCCCAAAAACCAGGTCTATTTATCCTGCTGGAAAGCGCTAACACATAGGATTTCTCCTTGCTGTTGCTGTATTTCAGGAATGCCGTTGGGAATACATTGCTGTAGTTTCTATTGACTACTTTGTTGCCTTCCAGCCAACCTTTGGCAATCGTGTTTTCTACACGTAAACCAAGCTGATAAGACCATTTTGGGTTGATACGAGCGTTTAAAATGCCATAAACGGAGTTGATATATTCATCGTACTGGAAAAAGTTGCTCCTGTTCAGGTCCTTTATCCATTGATCATCCCCAAGCCGATTTTCGAAAAGCAGGTGGTTGCTGATTTTGGAAAGCATCGTTTTTAGTCCGAAATCGATAGACAAGTCCTTATGTACTGGCCATTCAAAATCAGCTTTAAGGGATTGATTGCTGATTTTTTGTGGAGCAGAACTTCTAAACCAGTCTTTTATATATAGGGCTTGTTGACTGCCTGGATTCAGCGCCTCTGTTTTACTGATAGATTTGTTTTTCGAATTGTATTCCAGTGCATCCAGGTCAATACTCAAGGTTTTACCTTTTCCATCTAGTTTACCCTGGTAATTGAGGTTCAGTGCATAGGTGTTGGAGCTTAAATCATCTCGATTCTTCGTTGCGGCAAGGGAATCCCGTGTTTGGTAAAGATCGCGACTTTGGGCATCCCTGCTTTCTTTTTGTGTCATTCCGGAATAGTCAAATAGTAGCCCAACTACATGGTTGCTATTGATTTGATGGTCGATTCCTAAACTGCCACCAGGCGATAAAATCTGGTAGTCATTAAAGGAGTGTATACTTCGCTGCAGCAAATTATCCCCAGTGCCTGCAGGATAATAAATGTCTTTCTTAAACTCCGGCTTCCTACTTCTGTTGCTCATGTATAAATTAGAGAAAACATTCCATTTGCCTGAGCGATTGTTTCCATAAAGGCTTCCTGCCTGAGAATTTACTGCGGTTTGTCGGGCACTTAATCCAGCATTTCCTATAAAACCTTCTTCTTTGTTCTTTTTAGTGATGATGTTGATGATGCCGGCACCGCCTTCCGCATCGTACTTACTGGAAGGGGTAGTCATCACTTCAATTGCCTCCAGGTTCTCAGATGGGATACTGCTCAGGTAGTTTTTTAGTGCAGTGCCAGTGAGGATTTTCCTTTTATTGTTGAGGTAAACGACAGCACCAGTAGTTCCGCTGATTTGTATGGCAGCATCTCCGGAAACGTTTACCAATGGTGTCTTTTCAAGTACATCCCAGATGTTATTTCCAAAAACCAGGTCTGTTTCTCCTACATTAAAACGCAGGCGATCTATTTGTCGCTGGAAGATGGGCTTTTTAGCAGTTACCCTTACTTCATTTAAAGTCTGCGAACCCTGGTATTGAATATTTACAAGTGTGTCTTTATTGATGATGGCCAACAAAGCCGTGTCTCTATAGGCTAGGTACTTAAATTGGAACTGATAATTTCCTTTTAACACGTTTTTAAACTGATAATGTCCTTCAGGATTGGTGATGGTATTAGCGATCACCTTAGCGTCTTGTTTCAAACTCACCACTACCATTGCCAATGGACTATGGTTTTCATCGGTCACCTTACCGGAAACTAGGTGTTTGCTGGATGGCAATGCTGATTGCGAAAAGGCGGTTGCTATGAATGAGGCGTTGAGAAATAGACTGAGTAGCGCTAATTTTTTCATAACCTAAGATGCCCAAATTACCGGACTTTCCAAAAAAAAACGGCCCTCTTATAAAGAGAGCCGTTGAATATTTATAGAATGATAGCCTTGAATAGGTGTTTAAACCAATTCTACGTAATTGCTTTTCCAAAGGATACCATTTTTGCTTTCCATCTTTTTCAGGAAACCCTGATCAAAAAGCTCTTCCAATTTAACGGCTGCGGCCTCCATGGAAATGTTGCTCAAATAGGCAAACTCCTTATCCGCCATTGTTGGGAAATGGCTGAACAGGTTTTTCGGGTCAGTATCTATATCTGTCTTCTTAGCATGTGGTAGGCGCGTCAAAATGATGTCCACAAAGTGATCATAAGTTTGGTGCCCTTTAACGGTTACATGTTCATTGGTCGCATCAGAAAAGATCAGCGTAGGAAAACTGGTTACACCATGGGTTTTGCCGGTGTTCAGGTCTTCTTTAAACAGCTCTTTTGCACGGCCCTCAAAGTCCCTCAATAGTCTGGCAGAATCCAGCCCTACTTCTAAAGCTGCTTTTTCCAGGAATTCCCATTTGATGATGTTTTTCTTTTCTACAAAAACCATCTCATTGATGCGCCTTAAGAAAAGGGGAGCAAGGTCATTGTCCTGCATCTGTGCTGCTTTAAACGCGATGGAAGGTGGGTAAGAGGAATTCATAGGATCCTCAATCCATAGATCACCATCGATAGGCATCTCGTGGATGGCGCAAACTTCATCCCAGTGTTTTGCCACTTCTGTTGGGTTGTTTACTTTGCCCTTAGGGTATTCTCCCCAGGAAGGAAGCATTCCACCCATACAGTATTTAATGTTCAGGTAACTGCCGTATTCCAGTTTAAGTTTCCTAAGTAATGGCTGTATGGTCCAGCAGGTAGAACAGATTGGGTCGGTAAAGTACAGCACTTCAATTTGCATGTTTGCATTTACTTCATCATGTTCTTCTTTGTTGGCGATCAATGGTACCGGAATATCATCATCATTCTGATCTGTAGGGTTTAGGAAAATGTGCTTCAAATCCCTGCCCAACTGAATGTGTTTTTCTATCTGTGGCGCTCTGGTCGCATAGTACTTTTCAAAAGCAATTTCATGGTTTTCATTGCTGATCAGCTCATCAACAAGTGTTCTTGCATCTACAATTGCATTGGTGGTACCGGCACTGGTAAATGGAAGGGAAAGGTGTGCTGCATCGCCAATCAAGACTACATTTTGATGGTGAAAAGAGGGTAGTAGATCGAAATCCCGGGTGTTCCAGATGTAACTGCTGTTAAAGTCGTTGGTAGACAATAGTTCCTGAACTTCTACAGGGAAATCCTTTAGCAGTTCAGTACAAAATTCCTTAATCCCCTCAGGACTTTGGGTTTTAACATCATTTAAACGGGAATCGTATTGTACAAACCAGACAAACTCATTCTTATCCGTAGGAATCATCCCAAAAGCCAATCCTTTGGTGTTGTCCTGAAATTTGTTGAAGTTCTCGCCATGCGTTTTCGCCAGCTTTTCATTGTAAGAAACCCCTACAACTTCTTTTACAACGACCGGAGTAAAGGTGACTTCGCCCATGATCTGTTGTCTTACTTTTGAATTTCCACCATCTGCGCCAACAAAAATATCACCGTATTCCAGCTCTCCATTCGTAAAGGCAGCAGCTACAGCTTTGTCATTCTCATATATAAAATGGGAGAACTCACGGCCTTCTTTCACTAGTTCTGTCGGAAAGGAGCGCTTTAAGAATTGGATCAGATCGCCACGCTTGATGCACTTCCAGGAATCCAGGTGTAAATGCTTGATTTCTTTCCCGGAAGGTCTTTTTAGAATAAAGTCATGAACCATTTTTCCAGGTACAACTGTATGGTCGTCCGGACTCAGTTCTTTTAATTTAGTAAGCCCATCACTGTGCATTAAAAAGGCATGACCTCTTTCCGGCACATTTACCAGCCTTTCGTTAATTATGGTTTCTATATTTTGTTTTCGCAAAAATATACCAAGGGTGAGTCCGGCGATGCCTCCTCCAATTATGACAACTTTCATAGGGATTTTATGGTGTGCTTGATACGAGAGAGCGCATCTGTGAGTATTTCTTCTGAAGTAGCGAAGCTCAAACGGATATAACCTTCTGCACCTTCGCCAAACCATTGTTTTAAACCAGGAACTACCGCAACTTTGGCCTCATTGAAGAGTAAATCGCGAACTTCCATGCTGGTTTTATGTGTTCCAGTGATGTTCACAAAGGCAACATAGCATCCTTCCGGTGCAATGCATTGAAAACCATCTACTGTGTTTAGTTCTTTTACAATTAATTCCCGCATTTGATGCAGGTGGGTTTTGAAAGCATCCAGGTAATAAGCAGATTCTGTTAGGGCTGCTGTTGCTGCAATCTGCGACAATACATTGGCGCCATTGATCGTAGAACTATGTAAGGAAGCTTCAAATAACTGGCTATAGTGTTCCGGATTGGAGGCCATCACCGTACCGATCCTTAAGCCTGCCAGGCCGTAGGATTTGCTGAATCCGGTAATCGTAATGGTCCTGTCACGGATTTCTTCATTCAGTGATGCAATACTGGTGAAAACATGGGGCGCATAGATAATGTCACTCCAGATCTCATCCGATAAAATGATCAGGTCATGTTTGCAGGCAATCTCTCCAAAACGTAGTAATTCTGCTTTGGTAAAAACTTTTCCTGTTGGATTTAAAGGATTACAGATGCAGATCATTTTGGTGTTCTTGTTGATCAGCTTTTCCAGTCCTTCAAAATCTACTGGCACATCGCCCGGAGGAATAGAAAAAGGAACTGCAGTAGCACCTACAGCTTCTATAGAGTAGCGGAAAAGGAAATCTACAGGATCAAAAATCAAGGCTTCATCCTGTGCCCTTAGAAAGGTTTTACAGGTTAGCCAAATGCCAAAAGCAGCACTGTCTACCGGGAAAAGAAGCGAAGGGTCTGCAGGGATATTTCGTTTTTCCTGAAAGAATTCGGCCATGCTTTCTTTGAACTGTGGCAAGCCTTCCGGCGGACCATAGCAAAGGTACCTGTCTTTCGTAAATTTAATAATTGCTTCGGAAATTTCCGGGGCACATGGAAAATCCGGATCGGCTGCGGTTAAGGGAATGACACCGTTCGGAACGGTTGCCCACCTTAAATTGTAAGCCCTTTTTTTTAATACGTCAAGGTTGACTGATGAAGAGGAGAACATGTTTTTTTATAGTGATTAAGTTGGTCGCTTAGGGGTGATGATGGCCATAGTAGGAGTTAAGACAGATCTCCCATAATCTGGATAAATCGTTCCTTATTCAATGGCTTAATGATAAAATCAGATACTACACTGAAGTTTCTGGACCTTTCAATATCATGAGGAGAAATTGAAGAAGAAACGATGTATAAAATGATGGTCTTCCGTATTCTTGGCTCCACAACGGTGTACTCTTCCAAAAATTCCCAACCATCCATGATCGGCATACTCAGATCCAGAAATATGACATCAGGCAGGATCTCTGAATTGTTTTGGTTGGCTTTAAGGAAGTTGAGGGCTTGCAGTCCATCATTAAACTCATCAATGTGAGTGCTGATATTAGCCGCCTTAATCATTCTTTTTGTGAGAAAAACAAAGGTGCTATCGTCATCTATGAGTGCTATTTTTTTTAACGAATTCATGCTTTCTGATTTATAAATTCAATAAAAAAGGTAGAGCCAACATCAATTTTACTTTCTACCCATATTTTACCTTTCATGGCTTCTACCTGGGTCTTTGTCATATATAGTCCAAAACCTTTCGAATTCGGGTGATGGTGAAATACCTTTCCAATCTTAAAACAGTTGTCTTTATGTTTATCCATATCTATGCCAAGCCCGTTATCAGTAAATGATAACAACACTTTCCCATCTGTTTTCTTACTCTGGAGCTGGATAACAAGCTTTCTTTTTGGACTTTGGTATTTCAGACAATTACTAAATAGGTTATGAAAAATGCTATATAAGTACTTCGCTGGAAAATAAACCGATGGCGCATCTTCGAAATCAGTTTCTATAATGGCTTCGGATTTATTAATCTCCGACTGTAATCCTTCAAAAGTCCTGCGAATGCAGTCTGTTAAGAGGATGTCTTCCGATTTGATCTCCAGGTCTTGTTTAATCTGTATGGATTCTACCAGTTCATTAAACGTGGTGTGGAGATTCTCAATTACTGGTTTTAATTTAGAAATAAGGGTTTTCTGTTCCTCAGGGTTATTCGTGTCTTCAATAAATTCTACCAACATAGACATGTTCACCAATGGTGCCCTAAGGTTATGAGATACAATGTTACAAAAATCGATTAGCTGCGTGTTTTGTGATGACAATTGCTGTACCAGGGCCGCCTGCTTTTCTTCCATTACTTTACGGTCTGTAATGTCTATCCCGAAACCGATTACCATAGAAAGGTCGCCGTTTTCATCATGAACGGGATACATCCTACGTAAATGGGTGATGTTATTGCCTTCAGGATCCTTCAAGCTGTCTTCCCAACGGATCTCCTTGCGACTTTCCTTTACCTGTAGAAACTGTTCTCTTCTTAAATCAGCAGTAGTAGTGTCTCTGTTTCGGAAAGCTGCATACTGGTAATCGTCTTTACCAACGATAAAGTCCCGGTATTCTTTAACACTGATCGCACCGGGATTTACAAACAGGTATTTATGGTTGGCATCAAAAACAGCAATGTCTGTAGGCAGTTTATTTAATATGTTTTCATAAAACTTTTGCTGTTTAACCAGCTCCTGAGAAATCTGATTCCTATTGGTGATGTCACTTACAAAACAGATGTAAAAATGTTTTCCCTGTATGGTTGCAGAAGAAATACTCAAGGCAATATCAAAAGTACTATGGTCCTTTTTTAAGGCAGAAATCTCTACAGTGGTATTAGGGTGGTTCTCCGGAGCGTCATAATTGAGGTTTTCCAGAAGTTGCAGATACTGTTCATGGTAAGCAGCAGGAAAAGCTATTTCATGGAAATGTTGTCCAATAACTTCCTTTTTTTGCCATCCAAAGATGCTTTCAGCCTTAGGATTCCATTGAGAAATGATGCCGATATCATCCAGCACAATCACTGCATCAATAGCATTGTGAAAAATAGTGTCGATTTCCTGAGAAGGAGTAACCGTATCATCAGCCAGTTTTTTTAGGTCGATGTTCTCCAGATTAATCCTAATGATATCAAAAGCCTGCTGCGCTAAAAGTTCCAGCCCATTGAGCTGTTTACTATTCAACTCACGCGGCATTTTATCCATAACACATATATATGCTACAGGAGTATTATGAATAGGGTTGAGAATGGGTACACTCGCATAAAAACAGATACCTGATTCCAGCAATGGATGATTGCTAAAACGCGGGTCTAATTTGATATCTGGAACAACTATAGGCAGGCTGGAATGGAAGGGTAGCGTCCAGGAATTCTGATGCTCAGAAATTGCGCTACTGGTTTTTATCAAAGTGCCGTTTTCAGCTTCAATGCCAACAAAAGCAATTGGTACTTCGCATAGCATTTCTGCCAATGATACGATGACACTAAAGTTCGTTTGGTTTTCTTCATCAAACAGGTGCTGTAGATGAATGAAGCTTACTTTTTCAATCCCCGGATAGGAGCCTAATCTCATATTTTCTTTTAAAATTAGAATGGCATTAAGATTAAAGTTATAAAATATTAATTGAAATCTTTCGCTAGACTTCTAACTCTGTAATATTAATTAAAATTATTGATTTGACCCTTATTAGAACGTTTTTTTTGAACGCTATTTTTTATTAAGATTTGTTCTTATAAGTCCTGTTGTGTTTTTAAAGGGTAATTCTTTGCGTCTGATGCTAATTTCGGGCCTTTATTGGTTTATGTTATTTGGCTGGGAGTTTTGTTTAGTTTGCTGGTATTCAGTTGTATGTAATTAAAACATATGGCTATTCAATAAGAGTTTTTAATTGAATTTTATTTTACTTTCTGAAATACGATGACTTATAGCAGAAGTGTCATAAAACTGATCAATTAGTTAATTATTTGATGATTTATGAAATGAAGAGCAGAAGATCTCCCTGACTAAAATTTAAGGCAAATTTATAGCCATAGCAAAATCAGCTTAAAATAAATGTTTCAGACTTCCAGAAGGATACCTCTAAAAACTGCATAATTGGGTACAATGGCTTAGTTTTTGAAAGAATGGTCAAAAATTATCAACCTATAATCAATGCAAACCCACAATCTGCTGCTTTATAAAAACGGGGCAGGTTAACTAAAACTTAATATGGAATTTTATAGAAATCAAAAAAAATCGAATCAACTGGTACTTATATATGTAGGTCTGATTGTGATGTTACTAGGTATCCTTTTATATAGTACTGGAATCATTGCAGATGCCTACCTTCCTAAAGCAGCAGTAATATCGGGGATTGGTGTTTTAGTACTGACCTTCTGCTTAATTAAATCCTTAATCGCTGCGAAGGATAAATCGCCGATGATTGCACTTCAACCAGATGGGATTGTTTCGAGAGTTACACCAGTAAGTAAAGCCGCCGGACTAATCAGTTGGAAAGATATTCAGGAACTGAGCCTTTCTGAAATGGGAGCGGATGTGCTGGTTACCCTTCACCTGAGCAATGTAGACCATTACAAAGCAGTGATCAGTAAGAAATTATCTAAAATGGCAGTGAGCGACAGTACAGATGAAAACGGACATTTTATGGTTTACCTAACGGCTTCCCACATTGATTGCAATGCCGCAGAATTATTGGCTAAAATCAATGCTTACGACCCAAGAAACAAATAATACTCATTTAATTTATTCAAATGTTAATATATAGAGGATGGGGCTTTCTTGCCCTGTTGATTCCAACGATCACGATTCTGACTGGAATTTATTTTTTCGGAGTAAAAGGGAATGCCAGCTATGAAATATTCATTTATAGCGTTTTAGCCGCAGCACCTATTACGTTTTTTCTAGGGATCTGGTTAAACAAGAAAAGCATCCATGATCTTTATTTTCTGCGTTTGCAATATTGGGGACTGATATGGGCTGCAGTTGGAATCGGAATGTTGGTCTTTAAATACTTAAAACCTTAGGTTTACGAAGGCTGTTTCTAGCCATAAAACACAGTGCTTTTCGCAAAAGAGCAGGATTCCTTCAGTAAAATATGAAATGCCCCCAAAAAGTCAGACACGATTTGGGGGCATTTTTATGAATAGAAAACCACCCAATTACGGGTAGGATAGTACAAATGCTATTATTTCTGATCAAGAATTCGCAATAGCTTTTCTAAATCTTCGACCGTATTGTAAAAATAGAAGGAGAGCCTCAAACCATCTCCACGGGGAGAAACGATGATGTTGGCTTCCTGTAATCGTTGGTTGAGTTCGGTATTTGTAGGAATATTGAAAATTGTGGAATGCTGATCCCTTGCTGCAACAGCATTGGAAAGTAGGCCACGTGCGGTTAATGCTTTTTTTGCCATTTCTCCAATAGAAGCCAATCTGTTGGCAATAAAATCAGTACCCAGGGATTCAATCAATAAAATGGACTGCTTTAAGGTGCCAAAGTTTAAGGTATCCAGATGTCCGGGTTCAAAACAAAGCGATAACAAAGAGCGATCCTTTAAGAAAGGTTCTGTAGGTAGTGGACAATTGATCCGATCCTGGTACAAGTGTTGGCTAACTTGATCTTTCAGGAGCGCAAAGCCATTGCCATAGCCAGAAAGCATCCATTTATAGCCGCTACTCATGAGAACATCTAAGCCTGATTCTTCAAAATTGAAAGCGGTTGTTCCACAAAATTGAGTGCCATCGCCAACGATCAGCAGATCGGGATAGTTTTCCTTTAATCTTTTGAGAAAATTAAGATCTATCTTGATCCCACTGGCATATTGAACCAAACTAAGGGCCAATACTGATGGCTTAAAGCTTTCAATTTTTGCGAGTATGTTCTGTTCAAAGTTCTCATCGGCCAGGGCATAGTCGCAATTAAATCCTCTGCTCTCTACCGGATAATTGATCGAAGGATAATCACTGGCCACCAATAAGAATTTATGATCAGGCGATAATCCATCAAGAAAGGTGTTAAAAGCAATGGATAAATTCTGTACAAGAAAGGTGTTTTCTACCTTGCTATGGAAAAATCTGGCCACATGTTCCCTTACATCCTGCAAAAATTCACGCTGTTGTAAACGGAAGTTACTGCCTCGCTGGATAAAATCTTCGTCATGTGATTTTCTCCATTCTACAATGGAGGTCGATAATATGCCTGAACTGGCGGTGTTCAGGTAACTGCAATTCGCTAGTACGGGAAACTGTGCAATGAAACTCATAACACGAATATACAGATTACCCTAATTTCAAGGTATCATCCATAGGATAATCCATTAAAATAGTAACTTAATCTATTTATGGATTAGCTGGATGCGCCTAGCTTTGGCCCTTAACCACAATTGCTAGCCACAAAAACCAACCTAGAACCGGAGATCAAACCACCATGTGTACAACTAAACTTTTTAAAACCAGTTTTCTTATCCTGAATATCTGCGTAGGCTTAACCGCCAGCGCTCAGCAACCTAAACTCCCCGAACCAGCTTATAATTTGTTGCTTAAAGCACCTGTTAGTACCTGGGATGAAGCATTGCCCTTAGGGAATGGCTTAATGGGCGGTTTGTTATGGGGAGAAAAAAACACCATCAGACTGTCTTTAGATAGAGGAGATTTATGGGATGAGCGTACCCATGGCGAAAAGGAATGGTGGAAAAAATACACCTACCAAAAGGGAGCAGATATGATTGCTAAAAAGGAGTTTAATACTGTTAACACATGGTGGGATGAGGCCTATAATGGTGTAAGCCCAACTAAACTGCCAGGAGGTAGGATTGAGCTTAAATTCCCGGAAGGAGAGCAGGTTAAGGAATTTGAATTGCTGGAAGCTACTGCCGAAGGGATCAGCAGGTTTAACTCAGGAGCAACGATGAAGACTTTCTATAGTGCCCATGATCCGGTTGCATTGCTCTCTATCAAAGGAGTAACAGCGGAAGCGGTACAATTGATGAGTCCGATGGATGTATATCGTAAAAACACCAAAGGAGATGCCGGACCAAGTAGTGGAGGATCTGTAAATAAACTCGGTTATCCTGATGCGATCAAAGGAAAGTCGGCAACTGCCGAATGGTACATTCAGGAAGCCGCCGATGGACTTAAATATTGCGTGTATATCGATACCAGAAAGAATGGTAAAGAAACACTGATTGCCCTAACGATTACCTCTACTGTAGATGGAAAAGATCCGTTGGCTTTGGCGCGTCAAAGATGTGCTGCAGCATTAAATAAAGGCTATCAGGCTATGCTTACACCCCATGTAAAATGGTGGAAGCAATTCTGGGAGAAATCAAGTGTGAGTATCCCTGATACAGCGGTGCAGAAACAATACAACCTGGTGCAATATTTTTATGGTGCAGCATCCCGCTTAAATGCGCCACCTATGCCATTGCAAGGGGTTTGGACTGCAGATAATGGTGCCTTACCTCCTTGGAAAGGTGATTACCACAACGATTTGAATACGCAGATGACCTATATGGCGTATCAGCAATCCGGCAGATATGATGAAGGGGCTTCCTACCTGAATTTCCTTTGGGAACGTCGTGATTTCTTTAGAGATTTTGCCAGGGACTTTTATGGTACCCCTGGACTGGCTTGCCCGGGTGTGATGTCTTACTCCGGACAACCTTTAGGCGGATGGGGCCAATATAGTATGTCGCCATCTATGAGTGCCTGGAGCGCACATCTTTTCTATTTACATTGGTTATATACCGCCGATGATACTTTCCTAAAAGAAAAAGCATATCCATGGAGTTCGGAAGTTGGAGAATGTATGTTAGGCCTATTGAAAAAGGACAGCAAAGGCCTATTGAAATTGCCGCTTTCTTCTTCTCCTGAGATTTTCGATAATAGTCCTAAAGCCTGGTTGGAACCAAATAGTAATTACGATTTGATGAGCCTGAAAATGCTGTTTCTATCTTTAAATGAAATGGCAACGGAAATGGGTAAAACTGCAGAGGCAAAGAAATGGGCAGATGCGGCATTGGCTCTTGGCGACTTCCATACCAAAGCAGACGGAACACTGATGCTGGATGCGAAGTATGATTTAACGAGCAGTCACCGACACTTATCCAACATCATCGGGATCTATCCCTTTAACCTGATCAACAAAGAATCCGGCAAAGCCGATGATCAAATGATTGAAGCCAGTTTAAACAATTGGGATAAATTAGGTACGCGTAGCTGGGTAGGCTATACTTTCTCCTGGATGAGCTGCTTAAAAGCAAGAGTAGGAGATGGAGAAGGGGCCGTTAAAAACCTGGATATTTTTGTAAAGGCTTTCATATTACGTAATGGTTTTCATGTAAACGGAGATCAGACTAAAAGCGGTTACTCCGGCTTCACTTATAGACCATTTACTTTAGAAGGAAATTTCCTGGCTTCACAGGCAGTCCATGAAATGTTGATGCAAAGCTGGAGTGCCCAGCCTGGCGCCTTAAACACTGGCCTGATCCGTATTTTCCCAGCAATGCCTAAAAAATGGGCCGATGCTTCTTTTACGAATCTAAGGGCTGAAGGTGGGTTTATCGTATCTGCACTAAGGAAAAATCAACAGACGCTAAGTTTCAGCATTACCGCAGCTAAATCTGGAAAGCTCCGCATTAAAGATAATTTTGGTGGAAGAACACCGAAATGGAATGTTAAAGGGATCACCAAAACCGGTGATGTTTACGAACTGAACCTGAATAAAGGGCAAAAACTGAATGCCAGTTTTTAATCATTCCTAACGTTTCATTTTTTTATTGACATCTATAGCAGCCTATTTCGTTGAAAACAATGGAATAGGCTGTTATTATTTAATAGGATTACTTAATTTCCCGGATTCAAAATGAAAAGAGGTTTCAACAAAGCTACTGATATGAAAAAAATAAAGGTAAGAGATGGATTTGAAGGGCAGAAACTAATCAGCTTACCAGGCATGATTTACAAGAATGTTGGAACCTCAAATGTGTTAAGCCAGATTTTTATTACGCATATCGGTTACTTCCCTAAGGCCTCTCACCATTTTAGAGAACGTAGGAAAGGTTGTGAAGATAATATCCTGATTTATTGTCTCCAGGGGAAAGGCTGGTATGAGGTCGAAGATAAACGTTATGAGGTAGAACCCGGTCAGTTTTTCCAGATTCCTGCCACCACAAAAGCCATGAAATATGGAGCAGATGAAGCGTTACCATGGACGATATTCTGGGTTCATTATTCCGGGGCCAATATGGATGCTTTCAATGCTACACTCAATATTTCTATAAATGATGGCCCGAAAGACATTCCTTACAACGAAAAAGGGCTGCAAATATGGAAGGAAATGTACAATGCACTTGAAATGGGCTATAGCAGGGATAACCTGAATAACGCAAATATGTGCCTTTATCATTTTCTATCTACCTTTCTTTATCCATCACAACAAGCTGCGGGAACTGAGGAAAAAGATATGATCAGGGAAACCATCGTCTTTATGAAAGGACACCTGGAAGAACGATTTATTGTGGAGGATTTCGCCGGACGCTACCAATTGTCTGCCTCTCATTTTTCTAGTTTATTCAGGCATTCGACAGGTTCTTCTCCAATGGACTATTTCATCCAGATGAAAGTGCAAAAATCTTGCACCATGCTCTATGGCTCTAGTCTTAAAATTAAAGAGATCTCTTCGAACCTTGGCTATGATGATCCATATTATTTCTCCCGACTATTTAAAAAGCTAATGGGCATGTCGCCCGAACAATATAGATTGACCAATCGGGTCTATAAAAACAGAAATTCCATTTAGCATTTTGCTATTTCCGTTTCTTTTTCTCCAAATTTTCCTTTCTTCTAAAAGCCACAATCTTGTTGATCAGGGCCAGGGGGATTGGCTGGTCTATTGGAAATCTGACTGATCCTTTTGCCATCTCATAACCCGATAACTCCTTTTGAAAAGCCTCAATGCCGGAAGGGGCAGGGTAAAAGCCAATATGGTTTTTGTAGGCCGCAAAATGAACCAGGTTGCCGTTAAGGGTAAATGTTGGAATGGCATAATTAATGGTCTCTTCAGCTTCCGGAGCAGCCTTCTTAATACTAGCCCTTAGTTCTTCCAAAATGACCTGTACCTCTTCCGGGAAATTGGAAATGTACTCGGTTATGGTTTTAGGCTTAAGGGCATCTGCTGTGTCTTTCATAGGGTGTTGGTTTTAATAATTTGTGGTTGATTTGTCTGCTGTTGATTTTAGGAGGAGACATTGGATCGATATTCAAAATGCTAGCAATTATTAATCCAAGAGAGCTGATCAATAATATGGCTATGCTAATCTTTTTCCTGAAATGCCTGATCCGGAAACGGAGGCTCATCAATAAGTAAGTATAACTGAGGACCCAGATTATAAACACGATCAGCATCAGCCATTCCTTCTTTTCGATAGAATACGCATCAATTCCCAACAATGGCGGGTCAGGCAGGTATTTCAAAAATTGAGTTAAGACCATAGGCTAATACAAATATATCTTTCTCGTAAAAAGTGTTAGCTGTGATGATATGACATATTTAGGGGGTAAATGCGACATTTCTTGCAGCGATGTCTTCCGACGAATTCAGAAATGATAGTATTTTGAATTTGCGCAAACGTTTGTGTGATTTGAGCAGGGTCATTTACTTTTCTCCTGCCCGAAATTTCATTAGCATTGCGTAAGCAATCGGGTACTGAACCATTAAGAAGTGTTAAACTAATTAAAGTACGAGTGCTGTAGCGGAGTGTAAAAACGCCAATCAATGAACACCTAAAATAAGAATATGAAAAAATTATACGCAATCGTTTCCTGCGCCCTTTTATGCGGGGGACAGGTATTTGCCCAACAGAGCGATAGTCTGCTGTTTGGAGAAATTGGAAAACAAGTCGCCTTTTCTGGTCTGTTAAAAAACGGAGATCCTGCTATTCCTGGTCTGAAAGTGCCAAAAGGCTTTTCTGCCCTTTTAAAAGGTACTGATAGATTAACTGTAATCAATGCGGATGGCAAGGTCTTTAGTCCCCTGCAAAATGTAGAAGTTTCTTTGTTTTATCAGCTACAACGTGAAAGTGACAAGCTGATGATGGACATGCAGACGCTTAAAATACAAGTACCAGGGCAATTTAATGACCAGAGTAAGTCTGTAAACGCTAAACCATTTGTGATTCCTGCTTTAAGAGAGTGGCATGGTGCAACTGGTAATTTTCAATTGAAAAAGAAAAGCAGGATTGTGCTGGCAGAGAAAGATGCTGCTTTACAAGGGATCGCCAATTTATTGCAAAAGGATCTTAAGGCCATGAATATTTCTTTAGAAATCAGCAGTTCAGGGAAACCTGTAGCGGGTGATATCTTGCTTTCACTGAAATCTGCAGATAAAGGATTGGCAGAAGAAGGATACGAATTGATTATCGGAGATTACCTTCAAATTAAGGCCTTACACAAGAAAGGAGCGATCTGGGGAACAAGAACACTGTTGCAATTGCTGGAACAGGATCCTATAAATCACAGCATCGTAAAAGGAGAAAGTCGCGATTATCCAAAGTACGCCGTAAGAGGATTGGTACTGGACGTTGGTAGAAAATTCTTTACCATAGATTTCCTGAGAGAATATGTGAAAATGATGTCCTACTATAAAATGTCTGAATTTCATATCCATTTAAATGACAATGGTTTTCCTATCTATTTCAAGAATAACTGGGATGATGTGCCTGCTGCTTTCCGTTTAGAAAGTACCACTTACCCTACGCTGACGGCTAAAGACGGTCATTATACGAAGAAAGAGTTTATGGAGTTGCAGGATATGGCGGCTATTTATGGCGTAGATATTATTCCGGAAATTGATGTGCCTGCACACTCATTAGCGATCACCAGAATTCTTCCGGAAATCGGCAGTAAGAAATATGGTCCTGATCACCTGGATCTTTATCACCCAAAAACCTATGAGATTGTAAGTAATATCTTCAAAGAATACCTGGGAGGGCCAAACCCGGTGTTTAAAGGTAAGGTAGTCCACATTGGTACTGACGAATACTCGAAAGCAGAAGCTGAGAAATTCAGGTATTTCACAGATTACTTTATCAAATATGTACAGGGATTTGGTAAAGAAGCCCGTGTTTGGGGTGCTTTAACCCATGCAAAAGGTACAACGCCTGTGGTGTCTAAAGGAGTAACCATGAACTCCTGGTATAATGGCTATGGCGAGCCAAAAGAAATGAAAAGATTAGGGTACAATCAAATTAGTACTCCTGATGGTTGGTTGTATATCGTTCCAGCAGCAGGTTATTACTATGACTACCTGAATTTAAAGAATATTTATAGGAAATGGGAGCCGAAAAACATTGGTAATGTGACTTTCCAGGCCGGAGATCCTTCAATTATAGGAGGGATGTTTGCCGTGTGGAATGATAAGTCGCCGGGTGGAAACGGGATCACTGAGAAGGATGTTCACGACCGTGTGTTCCCTGCTTTACAGGTGTTGTCTCAAAAGATGTGGGCAGCAACAGACAGTATTCCTTTTAAAGATTTCCTGGTTAAAGGAAAGGATGTTAAAGAAGGTCCAGGTGTAAATGTAGCTGGTTATGTGCTGGGCAAGGATTCATTGGTGATGAACTATACTTTTGATAGCTCAAATATCAAAGATCAATCCAGCTATAAAAGAGCTGCCGCAGTTAAACACAATGTTGGTTTTGCCAAAGGACAAACTGGAAATTCCTTAGTACTATCTGCGGAAAATAGCTTTGTTCAGCTTCCACTTAAAGAGATTGGCTATGGATATACGATTGCTGTTTGGCTAAAACCAGATCCTAAATCTGTAGGAGAAAAGATCTTATTTAGCTCAGAAAATGGCGTCGTTAAATCTTCTACAAAATCTCAAAAGCTAGGCTTCTCCAGAGAAGGAATGGATTATGAGTTTAATTACAAGTTGCCAATCAACGAGTGGACACAGGTAGTGATCACAGGAAATCATAAAGGAACTTCATTGTACATCAATGGAAAACTTCAGGAAAAGATGATGGGCAAGGAGATCTTATTCCCGGATACTAAAGCGAATATGTTAAAAGTAGAAACATTGGTGTTCCCACTACAGACTCTTGGGAGTTCGAAAAATGGATATATTGGTGCTGTCGACGATTTGAAAGTGTTCAATAAAATCCTTTCTGATGAAGAAATCAATAAGATTTATGCAAATAAAGGAGCGGTTTCGAAATAAATAAACCGTTTTTAAGATCAAATAATGGATAAGCGCCCAGGTCATCATGATTTGGGCGCTTTCTGTTATAAATAAGCTGGAGATGAACTGTAATAAAACTGATCTCCAACGGTCTATAAGCATATGAATTATACGCTAAAGACCATCTCCCTAATTTTCCTGTTGTTTTTCTGTTTAGAAAAGCCAGCTGTAGCACAGCAAGTCGACCTTAGTTCCTTAAACGCTTTCTGGAAAATTACAGACAGATTGAAGCAAGGGGATACCTTATCCAGAGCAGCATGGAAAAGCTTCCTGGAATTGGAGGGAAACCGGTTGTATATAGATAATCAGGGTTTTTCTGAGGTATTTCTGGACAATTACCGCAAGACCTTACAAATGGTGTATAATCCTAAAAATGAGGCTCGTGTACAAAAGATGATGGATGATAAGTTGAACAACTGGCTCGCCTATAAGATCAACCAATACAAAATCCATGAAAAGGAATTGAAAGCCTATGCTGCCAAATTACAAGAACCAACTTATCTGGACAATATGTATTTATACTGTTGGCAGTGGCTGCCGAAGCGTTTACATCAGAAAAGTCCGGATACAAAAATATTCATTATTGGTATTGATAATGATGCCTTGGTTCATCGTGGAACGATTGTATTTACCCTATGGAATGTTTACAATCAGGATAAATTGAAGAATGGAATCTTAGGTGCTCATGAACTTCACCACGTATTGCGTAAACCTAGGAGTATTGTTGCCACAAGCCCATCTGAAGAAGGAATTATATATGCTTTGCAGGTGGTGTTAAATGAAGGAAGTGCAGATATGATCGATAAAAAGTACTCATTTGATAAGTCGAAGGATATTGTTTATGAATTTCATTTTGACGATTTATTACTCAATAAACCAGATAGTATTGTGATGCAATTAGATTCCTCTATGCAAACATTAGCGGAGTCAAAAGGACTGAAATTTAAAACCGTAAAAGACTACCGCAACTTGTTTAATTATAGTAGCGGTCACAATCCAGGTTATTATATGGCTGATATTATTGTACGTAATGGCTACCGTAAAGAATTGATCGAAAATGTGCAGAATCCATTTTGCTTTATTACACTCTATAACAAGGCTGCAAAAAAAGACAAACAGCATCCACCTGTTTTCTCTGATCAGGCAATTGCCTTCTCTAAAGTTTTAGAAGCTAAATACTGGAAGTAGCTTGTTTAAATTGCTATTAATCATCATACTTACTTAGTCCATCTTTAATCTTATCCAGCAGATCGGTGACTAACTCCTGGCTTCTGGTAACATTAACCAATAACTTACTCGATATCTTTTAATGATATCCGACAATTTAAGGTCTGGGGATAAATGTTGTTCTTAAATAGGCTGATGCTCCAATTACTGGGAGGTATATGATAACCGCGATCCAAGCTATCTTATGTAAGAGGCTAAGGTTTTTGTTTTTAATAGTTTTAACAATACCATAGATCAAATAACTGATAGTAATTAAAAAAAAGAGGATTGGAGCGATATTCATATGTTAATCTTTTGTCAAAGATAGTTAAATTTTTATCTTAATTAAAAATAGTGAGTATATGCACATGCTTTTAGGTAGGTTTCAGGGTTGTTTTAGTCAATATGATAACCAAGTCACTGGATATTCACATAGATTTATATCTTTGCGGCGCTTTTGGTTTCCGGACTCACACCCGGAATTAAAAGGGAATCTGGTGTAAATCCAGAACTGTCCCGCAGCTGTAAGCTCCTTAACCGAGGTACATTCAAAAGGTCACTGTTTAAAAATAAATGGGAAGACCGTACTTAGGGGAGTAAGTCAGAAGACCTGCCTTTAGCATTTATGATTCATAGCTTTCGGGGATTGAAGCTAGAATGAGGATACCTTTCGTGTATAACCATTTTTAATAATTCCGTTTGCTGTGGTTTAAACTGCAGAAGATGAAAATAAAACAAACTATAGTAGCCATGTTTTGCTTAGGAATACTTGCCGTATCCTGCAAAAAAGACCAAACAGAAATCGCCAAATTAAGCTACCAGACTGCCAGCGACAGTCTGATTACCCTGAAGATAGATAAGGAGCTAACCTTGGCCCCAAAGATCAGCGGGGAAACCAATCGATTTCAATGGTTGGAAAATGGAAAGGAAGTAGCGAATACCGCAACGTACACCTTTAAAAAAACAGAACCCGGACTTTATAACATCGAGTTTAATGTAGAAAACAGTAAAGGTAAAACCTCCTTGAATTACCGACTGAGGGTACTCGGACCCTATGGAGATGGTGTTTTATTGTTGAGTTACACCGATGAAACCGGACTAGGTAACGCTGGCTTATCCCACATGGATGAGGATGGAACCATCCAAATGAACATCTTTTCAAGAGTTAACCCTGGAGCATCATTATCACCGGAAGCAAATAACCTTTATCAGTTTAATAACCAATATTACATCAGCTCTTCGACCGGACCAAATTTCCTGACCGTGGTTGATGCACAAACACTGAAGTTAAACTATGTAGTCAATCAGTCCGGCGCCAGTAACGTCACTTATTTTGCAACTACAGATGGGAAAACCGGTTATGTAAATGTGACCAACCGCAGGAAATCCGGCCTCTATCCAGTAGATTTAACAAATAAAACCATCAGTTCAACAATCCTGGAAGGGAGTAAAGAGGTAACACTGATTCCGATCAATACCGTTAATCAGGCAATTGTGACCGGAGCAGGAAAACAGCTGATCAAAATAGAAGCCGGTAAAGTGGTTGTCTTAAATACCTATAAAGAAAATGTATCAGGAGTAGTTAAAGCTTCAGACAATAGCTATTGGTTAGGCGTTCAAGGCAGTGCGACCAATAAGGCTAAATTTGTGAAGCTGGATAAAAGCAACAAAGGAATCGACTCTGTGGAGTTGGCGGTAAATTTTAAAGTACCAGCCAATGGAGTACTCACCTCAGGTGGAAAAGATGAATATTTATATTGGCAGGAAACTTCTAGAGGCGTGATTTGCAGATTCAATACCATGACCAAAAAAGCCGAAGAATTTGTAAACCATGCGGATGCAGGGATCATATTTGCGACCTGCTGGAAAGTTAATCCTAAAAATGGGGAGCTTTACATTGCTGATAGTCCAGAGATATTTTCTGGAGGCGAACCATTCAGCAACCTTTACATCTATGATAAAACCGGAAAACTTAAAAAGGAAGTTAAAAAAGCCGGATATCAGATCACTGATATGATATTCCCACAGTAATCGATAAGCTATGTTTTTCTTAACACCAAAGCCTCAGTCAACAGCTGAGGCTTTGGTGTTAATCAGGATAATGCTAGTTATATGTAAAAAAAGCCCCGAATTATATAAATTTAATAGGCAGCTTTCCCCTAGGTTTGTTTATCCTTAAACTATAAAGGAATTCTTGATGTTACTGATATGAATACTTTCAGTTGGGTTGATTTGGCCATAAGATTGAAAGGATATAATCCCGAGCAATATGATGAAACATACTTACAGAATAACCGGAATGACCTGTCAGGGTTGTCGTACAAAAGTGGAAAATGCCCTAAATGGAATCGATGGGATTTCTGCGACAGTCACTTTAGACCCTGCTGAAGCTGTGATTACGATGGATAAACACCTCTCGACTGAAAAAATGCAGGAAATATTGTCGGCTGTGGGAAATTATACAATCGCAATGAAAGTGCATGAGGAACACAATGGAGCGCAGCATAAACCGCAACAACATGCTCATGCTCATGAGGAATCAATGGTTCAGCATCATCATGAAAAAGGAGGAGTCTATTATTGTCCGATGCATTGCGAAGGAGATAAAACCTATGACCAACCGGGGAACTGTCCGGTATGTGGGATGGATCTTTTAAAACAACCTGTCCTAAAAAAAACAACGCAATTCAGCTGTCCGATGCACCCGGAAATCATCAAGGATAAGCCAGGTGCCTGTCCAATCTGTGGGATGGATCTTGTACCAATAGGAATCGATGATGAAGCAGAAGATCATACTTATGAAGACCTGTTGCGTAAGTTTAAAATCGCTGCAGTTTTCACGATTCCAATCTTTATCATTGCCATGACCGAAATGGTCCCGAACAATCCTTTGTTCAAATTGATGGACCTGAAATATTGGAATTGGGTTCAGTTTGCTTTTTCTTTACCAGTGGTGTTTTATGCAACCTGGATGTTCTTTGAGCGTGCATGGAGGTCTATCATTACCTGGAATCTGAATATGTTTACATTGATTGGTATCGGAGCAGGGGTAGCCTGGGGCTTTAGTATAATTGCGATGCTATTTCCAGATCTCTTTCCTGATCAGTTCAAAACGCATCACGGAACAGTTTACGTATACTTTGAAGCGGCAACAGTGATTCTAACACTAGTGCTACTCGGCCAATTATTAGAAGCCCGAGCACATGGAAAAACCAATAGTGCCATCAAAGAACTCCTGAAATTAGCACCCAATACGGCCACAAAGATTGATGGAGAGAAAGAGCTGACTGTTTCCATAGATGACATCCAAAAAGGAGATTTACTTAGGGTAAAGCCAGGGGAGAAGATACCCGTAGATGGTAGTATAAAAACTGGGGAAGTTACCATTGACGAATCCATGATTACCGGCGAGCCTGTACCTGTTGAGAAGAAACCAGGTGATAAAGTAAGCTCTGGTACGATCAATGGCAATAAAACCTTTGTGATGATTGCTGAAAAGGTGGGTTCAGAAACGCTATTGGCACAGATCATTGAAATGGTGAATTCTGCCAGTCGTTCTAAAGCACCTATTCAAAAAATGGCAGATAAGATCTCAGGATATTTCGTGCCTGTAGTGGTTTTAATTGCCATTGCAACATTTGTAGTATGGGCAATATATGGCCCTGAACCATCCTACGTATATGCCTTTGTCAATGCGATTGCTGTACTTATTATCGCCTGTCCATGTGCGCTTGGCCTGGCTACGCCTATGTCGGTGATGGTGGGTGTAGGAAAAGGTGCCCAGTCTGGCATCCTCATTAAGAACGCAGAATCTCTCGAGAAAATGAATAAAATTGAGGTGGTGATCATCGACAAAACGGGGACAGTAACGGAAGGAAAACCTTCTGTTGAAGCAGTAGTAAGTGTAGATCCTGCTTTTACTGAAACTGCAATACTGGAACGAATAGTGGCCCTGAACAGTAGCAGTGAGCATCCCTTAGCACAAGCCACACTACGTTACGGAGAAGAAAAAAATGTACACAAACAACCAATTTCGGATTTTGAAGCGGTAACGGGTAAAGGAGTGATTGGTAAACTCGCGGAAGAAGAACTGGCTCTGGGCAATCAAAAATTAATGGAGCATGTAAAAGCAGAAATTAAGCCTGAACTGGCCGAGCAAGTGAAAGCTGCACAAAAACTGGGGAAAACGGTTTCCTATTTGTCTGTCGGTAAGCTTGCGGTTGGATATGTAGTCATCTCTGATAAAATTAAAGCATCCAGTGCAGGGGCGATTTCTAAGCTTCAGAAAGAGGGCTTGCAAGTCATCATGTTTACTGGTGATAATTATGATACTGCAAAGGCGGTAAGTGAAAGCTTAAATCTTGATGGTTTCAAAGCTCAAATGCTTCCGGAAGATAAATTGAATGAAATAAAGAAACTACAAGCTGCGGGTAAAATGGTGGCGATGGCTGGTGATGGGATTAATGATGCTCCGGCATTGTCACAAGCAGATATTGGCATTGCCATGGGTACCGGAACAGATGTGGCCATTGAAAGTGCCGCAATTACTCTGGTAAAAGGTGATCTGAATGGGATTGCAAAAGCGCGATTACTGAGCCATAAAGTAATGGGGAATATCAAAGGAAACCTATTTTTTGCGTTGGGATATAATGTATTAGGGATTCCGGTGGCAGCAGGTCTTTTGTATCCCACATTTGGAATCTTACTTTCTCCGATGATTGCCGCATTAGCCATGAGTTTCAGTTCTGTTTCAGTGATTTTAAACTCATTAAGACTTAGAAGCGCTAAAATAGAATAAGATTTATAATAAGGCGCCTATGGTCTTTATCGCTTGATGCGTACTTTCATTCCATGGTAATCCATAGCTTAACCTCATGCAATTGTTAAACTGATTTTGAAATGTAAACATCCGTCCAGGTGCAATACTTACTTTAAGTTTTATCGCCTTATCGTATAAATCTGCGGTGTTTACATTTTTTGCAAGCTCAATCCAAAGCATAAAACCACCTTCAGGTCTGCTCACCTTAACGTGATCCGGAAAATATTGGTCGATAGCCTCCATATAGCGAAGACTATTATGCTGCAAGGTTTTTCTTAAGGTCTTTAAATGGTTTTCATAACGTCCCTTTTCTAAAAAGGTGGCAACAGCCTCCTGTGTAAGGGATGTTGAGGAGATCGCATGAGCAAACTTGACCCGGTTGATCTTATCTGCAAACTTCCCCGGACTGAGCCAACCCACGCGATAACCCGGTGCCAGCGTTTTAGATACCGAACTACATAGCAATACTAAACCACTTTCATCAAAAGCTTTGCAGTTGACAGGTCTGCTATTGCCAAAATACAAATCACCATACATGTCATTTTCTATCAAAGGAATGTGGTAATGTTCCATTAAACGAACCACTTCTTTTTTATGTTCAAGAGGCATGGTGCCTCCCATGGGATTGCTGAAATTGCTGATTAACAGGCATAATTTTACCTTGTTTTTCAGTAAGGACTTTTTCAAAGCCTCCAATTCTATTCCTGTTTGAGGATGGGTGGGTAACTCGAGGATATTTAATCCCAATGATCTGGCCAATTGTAGCACACCAAAATAGACCGGGCTTTCCAGGGCTATTGTATCCCCTTTTTCTGTTAAAGCCATTAAACAATGGGCCATCGCAGCCGTACAGCCTGAGGTAGGTAAGATCTGATCTTCTGTAAGCTGACCTCCCCAATCATAAGACATTCTCGCTATTTGCCGACGTAGATTGGCGCTCCCTGTTAGGTTTTCATAACCAGAACCATGATCATCCAATTGCCAAACCTTGCTGCATACTATTTTATTTAACTTATGAAGGGGGAGAAAATCTTTTGCAGGCACCCCCAAAGAAAGCATCACATGATTCGAATTGACTTCGTTGTATACTTTACTCACCAAAATAGATGGATCTTCATTTCCCATATCGATTGATGGAACGCTCACATTCGGCAGTGCCGGTAATTTTCTGATTGGGTTTACATAATAACCTGACTGAGGTTTAGTATGAATCAAACCTTCACTTTCCAAATCATAATAGGCTTTCAAGGCAGTACTCATACTGACTTTATACTTGCTGCATATATTTCTGATTGAAGGCAATTTTTCATTGGCTAAAAGCAGGCCGTTTAAAATTTGACTCCTTAAATCCTCCGCAATTTTCTCATATAAAAATGTACTTTTTTCCATTTAAGCCCTGATTTCTATTAACTGTTATGCTTCATGTTGTTAAAACTGTATCTGTTCTGGTATTCTCAAAGCTAATAAATTTGAATACCTATTTAATAATTATGGAATTTACATTTAAGATTGCTTCAACAGCCCAGGATTTTGAACAGATCCTGGAACTTCAACGCCAAAATTTATACACTTTGATCAGTAAGGAAGATCAGGAAAAGCAAGGATTTGTATTTGCGGAGCATACCATAGAAATTTTGCAAACCATGGCGATAGAATTACCACAAATCGTGGCCATGCATCATGGTAGAGTAGTTGGCTATAATTTAGCCATGACCGCTACGATGAAAGAAGTATTGCCTTCCATCTCGCCTATGTTTACAGCTTTTGAAACCTGTACTTTCAACAATAAACCATTGAAAAATGTTCGGTACCTGGTAGGAGGGCAGGTATGTGTGGATAAAGACTTTAGAGGCCATGGTTTATTAAGCAGATTATATCGTGAAACAAAAAATCAGGTGCCAACTGACTATGAAGCTTGTGTTACTGAAATTTCCCTGCGCAATTTAAGGTCATTGAAGGCGCATCAAAAAATGGGCTTCCAGGTAATAGGGACCTATCATGACGGAATAGAACAGTGGAACATTGTTGCATGGGATTTTAGGGGAGATTAAATCCTATCTGTTGCCTTTCCGGCTGAGGTTGTTCTTGTTCTTCCAGTAATTGATCCAGACAATGAAATATAGTTTTCATATTTTTATCTTGTGTATTTAATGTATTCTTGATTTTTTGTATCTCGAGCCGCATTTGCGTGTTATCGGAAATCATCAGTCTTAATTTTGCAAAAATTCGGATAATCGCAATATTAACATGAATTGCTCTTTCACTATTAAGTACGCTGGAGAGCATAGCCACGCCTTGCTCCGTAAATGCAAAAGGCATGGAAGGGCTAAATTTGGCCTTATCAGATAGGTTATCACAGATGGTTATGAGTTCTTGCCATTCCTGTTTTGTTAATTGGAACATAAAATCTTCAGGGAATCGATCAATGTTACGCTTGACAGACTGTTTGAGTACACGTGTTTCCACCTGGTAAAGAATTGCCAGATCGCTGTCTAGCATCACCTTTTGATTCCTGATATGGTATATTTTTTCCAGAACAGTCTGATCAGGAACAAGAATGTTGTTTATTGATTTGCTCATGGTATGATTTTAGTTCTGTCAATATATAAAGTATTTATTTAATAAATAAAAAAAGTATCAAATTAATTTAATTAAATGTGACTTTTTATGATTAATATTTCTTTTTTTGTTTCATTCGGATGCCGTTTCTATTTTAGAAATTGAGCTGATTAAAGACTATCAACACCATTATTGGTGTTTAAAATCAATAAAATACTGCTTTTTTGCCCTCTGAGACTAGCTTATCACAATTTGTGATAAGCTCCTTTTTCTTTTTTTAGGAAGTTTTCTGGAATCTTTAGTGTTTTAAAACTATTCAAAAGAAAGCCAGGCCAAAGATCCACTCGAATTGCGGCCATTATTAACCATAATAAATTCATAGCTTTTGTTTACGGAATTGTTCTGTTTTTTTGATTAATTCTTATTAAATAAGGTTTGAAAAGGCGGTTTTTTGCCCTCTCAGGCTAGCTTATCACAATTTGTGATAAGCTCCATTCTTCAAAATTTCATTGATGCTTAATTGAATTTAACGCTAAGAAAGCTACGTTAAGGAGCTGTTCAATACCTCTGAATCAGCAAAATGGAATAAGAAGCCAGTTGTTGAAGGGTGTTTTTGTGGACTGGTAATGAAATATAGACTAGATAGACCAAAATAAACAGAGAAATGTGGGGCTATTGCCTACTGAAGCTAGCTTATCACAATTTGTGATAAGCTCCATACCTGTCTGTTTCGTCTTGATTTTTGGAATTTCAAAGGGTGTAGTTCCGAAAAATAGAAATCATAATTTCAGTTTATCTATTAAGAATTTCCTCTATTTCTTTTAGTGTGTATGCTTTATAGACTACACCTAACCTCAATGCATTCTCTTCAACAGTGGAGTCAAAACCAGCTTCTTTACGTCTGGTATTTACGTTTTTTGGATCCTTTATGGGTACAACATAGGCGAAAAGCTCTTTTTTACCAGTTTTTGGATTCTTTATGCTACTCCTATAGACTTGTGTGCCATAAACCTGTTCTTTCTTTTCATCGGCAAGCTTTCTATCTAGCATCATACCGGCATACCTAAATGGTAGTTCCTTATCCTTAGCTGCCTGAGCGATAATAGGGTAGTACACCGGGATTTTACCAGAGTGCTGCACGACAAAAAAGACGGTCATATTTGCAGGTTCTCCCACCAGGGTTTTCCCCGGATAGCCGTATTTTGAAATGATCTCTTCTACCTTTATAAGGTTAAGGGAGTCAATAGTCCGCATCACCACCCAGGCATTCGTATCTAGTAATTGCCTTGGATAGTTTAAGAATTTTGCTAGTGTATCTTTTCTTCCCACTGTTGTTGTTGAACTGACAAATTCTCTGATGCCTTGGTCCGTTCGTAAAATGGTATCCAGTTTTTGCTTTAATTCTATGTTTATTTGTTTTTGAGCAAAGCAATTCAGGTTTACAATTACCAATCCCATGAAGAATAATGATCTTTTCATATTTTATGAAGATAATGAAAATATGATCAAATCTAGGTTGGAAATAGGGTGTAATTCAGCTTAAGATTGGAGGAATTCTGCCATAAAAAATGAGAATGTTGCGCAGCAATTCTGGTATTTGTGGCAAGGGTTAATTGAATATTTACCGCTGGTTTTTTCAGCGCTTTTAGCGTTTTATGAGCGCTGGTCGTTTCTTTTTCGATTAAATCCTGTTTTTCTATTTCAGGTTCAGCTACCTTCTCCTTTTTAGCAATACTTCCCGCATGTACACTGTCTGATATCGCTGAACCATCTGCCTTGATGAAGGAAATATAGGCTTCTATTCTTGCATTGACAAGGCTTGGGTCAATTTGGAGGGTATGTTTCCCATCTTCTCTGTGGGATGCACTGAGGCAATGGGTTTGTTGAGTATTACCCGGGAAACAAATTTGCAACATGGCCCGATCTTTTCTGTTTTCCCATGGAAGGTCATCTGGAACGTCCCAGGTAAATTCAATTGCTGTCCCTATGAGCTGGATTTGCGGGTTTTCAGCTTTTAACAGCGTCCCCATGCTCAGCATGGCTTTGGAATAATCCATTTCAGCATTAGGATACACGCCGGTTATCGCGTGTTTTTTATTGTAAGAAACTGCTTCATTATAGTAGTTTCGGTCTGTTCCAAGTACTTTGAGCTTAAAACCCAGTTTGATGAAAGGGGTAACTGGGTGTAAAAAATCGTTCACAATCTTCATGCGATCGCAATTGATCTTTCGGGCAGGGCTAAGGGGCTTCCCAGAGTGTCCGATCGTTCTGATCACGTTTTTGCCGTTCAGTATATAGCCTACTAGATTGCCTACCCGGCCATTAAATCCACCAAATAATCCGTTTTGTAAACTTCCCATAGTGTTGTTATTAATTGGTAAGCAGTGTGTTGTGAATGGTAAGGTAGTTAATTGCTTCGACATTCGCTATAGATGAGTTCGATATGAGCTCAAAATATCTAGATATTAAATCCATAGTCTGGTCATCCCTAAATAGTGCTTAAAAGGTCATTTAGACCTATTAAGGATCAATCAACCATTAATAGGTGATGAAGAAGAGTTTAATAGAAATAAGCGTCATATAGAAAGCATCTAGAAGGCAGATCAAAAGGTTTCTGACTCACATTGGTGGGACCAATGCTGGAGGGGCTTGATTTTAACGAAAAACATCTTGTAACTTAGGCCTTAGCTTCTACTCTAAAAAGAAATGATCCTATATCCATCTCTAAGCGACCTCCAATTGGTAAATCTTCTCAAAGAAGATGATCAGGCTGCTTTTACAGAAATTTATCGGCGTTATGCAGAAAAACTAACCGGATTTGCCAGTTCCAAACTCTACAGTTTGGAAGACTCTCGGGATGTCATTCATGATGTTTTTGTGAAATTATGGGAAGAAAGACAAAGCCTGAACATAGATCGAAACCTGGAAGGCTATCTATTTACATTAATCCGGTATCGCATTGTTGACAAGATCAGGAAGAATATCACCCGCGAAGATTATGCGGGAATGGTCATGAGCTTAAAGGTTAGCCAGGAATCAGAAGTGGAAAAGCAAATCGCTGTAAAAGAGATCAAACAAAGCGTGGAATATGCGCTGCAAAAGCTCTCTCCGCGGGTAAGAGAAATTTATCATTTAAGTAGGGAAGAAAATCTGACTATTTCCGAAATCGCAGCCAGGTTGCAGCTTTCAGAGCAAACCGTTAAGAACCAGTTGACATTTGCGCTTAAACATTTACGTCAATCGCTAACTTATCTGTCTGTTTATGCATTGTTCATTTGGTGCCAGTAATCCGCATACAAGGTTCCTGAAAATATATTTCATTTTCTTATAGTACCAAAGGAGGGTTCAAACGGCTATTGTCAAATTCCGTTAAAATGAACAAAGCTCATATTGAAGATTTATTGGATCGTTACCTGAAAAAAGAAACTTCTGTCGCAGAAAACCACTTTGTTGAACAATGGCTGGAAGCGCAAAATAACATAGATTCTGAATGGGGAAGCTTGGACCCTTTAAGTAAAGATCAATGGCTTACCAATGTGTTTGTCAGTATTCAGAATTCCATTCATACGAATGAACCGATAAAGATGAAGGCCCAGAATTACTTATGGTATAAAATAGCAGGTGCAGCAGCCATAATGTTAATTTCCTTGAGTGTTTACCTTAACTGGCCGCAATTACAACATGGAATTTTGTCCTCAGAACACAGTACAATAGCAACTAAGACCCATCAAAAGAAACAAATTACCTTACCAGACGGTACTCAGGTTTGGTTAAATGAAGGCTCAGAACTTAGGTATTCCAAAAATTTTAATGGCAAAGAAAGATCGGTATATCTTAGTGGTGAAGCTTATTTTGATGTTCATCATGATGAAAATAAACCTTTTTTGATCCATACTGGCAAGGTACTGACCACAGTACTTGGGACTGCTTTTAATATCAAGGAAAACAACCAGACACTTGAGGTGACGGTAACCCGGGGTAAGGTGAAGGTAGAGGATGGGGGTAAGCTTTTAAGTGTACTTAGCCGGAATCAGCAGTTGAGCGTCAATTTATCAGACAGAAGTGCTACTGAAAAAATGGTGGATGCAAAAGCAGTCATTGCCTGGCAGGATACTGATTTGTTATTTGATGACATCACCTTTGCAGAGGCTGTAACACAACTTCAACAGCGTTATAAAGTCAGAATTACCTTTAGCAATGATCAATTGAAAAATTGCAGATTTACTGGTGCTGCTTTAGATGGAGACCAACTGGAAAAGGTCTTAAAGGTGATTTGTGCCTTTAATAACGCAACATGGCAAACCAAAGCTGATGGGAGCATCATTATTGACGGTCGAGGTTGTCCTTAACAAAATAATTGCGAATAAATATTAACAAAGCAACAATATTAAACAAACAATTTATCATCTGGCTGATGCGTATAAGTTTCATCATATCTTTATTATTGTTCTTCACTTTTCAAATGCTGATGTCTGTGTCGGTAAGCGGACAGGGGATGGATAATGTTAAAGTAACCTTAAAGCTCGAAGATGAGAGTTTATTATCAGGTATAAAAAAGATAGAGGCGCAAAGCACTTTTCGGTTTTATTATCGGAAAGCTGATGTTAAGAGTATCATCGGTTTGAATTTAGTGCAGCGTACAAGAACGATAGAAAAAACATTGACGGAATTGTTGAAAAATACTGATTTTTCTTTTCGCCAGATGGATAATAATATTTTGTTAGAAAAGCGTCAAATGCAAAGCACACATACCATAAAGGGTAGGGTGATGGGACAAGACCTTAAGCCTGTGGCATTCGCTACGCTTCGGATCATTAAACCAAGCGATCAAAAGATCATTTCTACCGCCTTGGCTGATATGGATGGGAGGTTCAGTCTAATCGTTTATGAAAAAGGGGATTATCTGCTCAAAATTTCTTCTATTGAAACGGATAGTTTAACGCAAAAAGTCACGGTAATGGATGTGGCAGTGATGCAGTTGCCAGATGCTGTTCTTCAAGCCTCTGCCAGACAGTTAAATAATGTCAGTATTATCAGCAGCAGGCCATTGATCAGTCAGGAAGCAGATCGTATCATTTATAACCTGGAAAGTGATCCGCAAAGTAAGTTTAGCAGTCTGCTGGACATGATGCGAAAAGTACCCTACCTTTCAGTGGATGGTCAGGAGAATGTCTTGCTGAAAGGCAGTTCGGGATACCGTATTTTCATTAACGGAAAGCCATCAGCTATGATAGAAAGAAATCCTAAAGATGTGTTGCGGAGCATACCAGCTTCTACGATCAAAAGTATTGAGGTGATCACCACGCCACCCTCTAAATATGATGCGGAAGGACTTGCTGGAATCATCAATATCATTACCAATAAGGAAATAGCGAATGGTTATCACGGAACGATTAATGTCACCGAAAAGGGACCTGTAGGTGGGCCAGGAACTGGTGTTGGTTTTACCTTTAAGGAAGGGAAATTTGGCTTGTCGACTTTTGCAGGGATCAGTAGGAATAATGTTCCGGAAACCAATGCTGAAACGATCAGGACTACTTCTGGAAGTAGTCCAACCTTGCTAGAACAACAAAATACGGATCTTACCAATAGCCATACAAGTTACGCCGGTCTGGAAACCAGTTATGAACTGGATTCGCTAAACCTCCTTTCTGTACAGCTCAATTGGAGTAAGACCAATACCAGTGGCTTGGCTACGCAGTATTCAGTATTGACAGGAGCAAATGTCCAGCAATATCGTCTTTCTAATGATAAAGGAAGTAAAGGAGATGGTTTGGATGCTGCAATTAATTATCAATTGGGTTTTAAAGCGAATAAGGATCAACTTTTGACGATTTCCTACCGTTACATGAAAAATACGAATTCATTGTTTAACCGGATCCGCCTCTTTGATCTGCTCAACTACGATCAGCCGGATTATCGGCAGTCGAATTTAGCCAGCATGGATGAGCATACGCTACAGGCAGATTATGTACAACCGCTTGGAAAGGTAATGATGGAAGTAGGCTTAAAAGGGATTTTCAGAACAAATAAGAGTGATTTTCAATACAGAAATTTAAATCCGCTTAATGCAGAATATGAGGTGGATGAACTGCGGTCTAATATCTTCAATAATAGTCAGGATGTGCTTGCAGCCTATAACAGTTATTCCTACCAGACAGCGGATTGGCAATTCAAAGCAGGACTAAGAGCGGAAGAAACACTTATTAATGGAGATTATACAGGGGGAACTGCAGATATACAACAGAAATATTTGAATGTGGTGCCAGCAATTGTTGCCAATAGACGATTTAAAGACCGCAGCAGTGTGAGTATTACCTTTTCTAAAAGGATCCAGCGTCCAGCAATTGCACAGCTAAACCCTTTTGTAGATCGTTCCAATCCGAACTTTGAAGCGAGTGGAAATCCTGATCTGAAACCGATCACTTCAAATGCTTTTCAAATCAACTATTTGAAATCTACTAAGGGTATCATCAGTATAAATTTGGGCTACCTTTATTTTAATAGTGTCATAAATGCCTTTTCCTCTTATAATCCTGCTACCAATGTCACTTTTACCCGTTATGAGAATTATGGAAAAGGGAGTGTGTTGAAAACGAACATCTATCTGAGTTATCCTATCAGCGACCGTTGGAATGCTATTTTTAACAGTGATTTCAGGTATGTTGCCTTTTATGGGATGGTAGATAAGGTTGAAGTTAAGAACTCAAGTTTTGAAGCTTATGTGTATGTTTCCACAGGATATCGTTTTGAAAAGGGATGGCGTGTAAATGCAGATATGACACTAAAAGCAGGGGGGATAATGTTGCCCTTGGGGAAAACAAATGGGTTTACGGCATCTACGTTTAGTGTGAACAGGGATCTAATTCAAAATAAATTAGCTCTTTCAGGGGTGATAAGTAATCCTTTTACAAAATTTCGACTAGTTCGTGAGGAAACTAAAGGCCCGAATTTCCTACAGGAGAACAATTATCAGCTGTATCATAGGCGATTTACCATTAGTCTAAACTACCGATTTGGTAAGTTGAAGGAGGAGATCAAGAAGAATAAACGCGGAATCAAAAACGATGACTTGTCAAATTAACTGATTTTGTTGAACGCATCAGATTCAATTCCTTCTACACTAAGAATTCCCACTTTTACTGATTTACCTCTTAGCAAAATCATGCCTATAGCTTCCGTTTTAAGTTGATGATGTAGGTCTAAAGAGTTCAGTGCATATTCTGAAATAAGGAATTTTTTATGGTAGTCATTACAAACGCTTTGAATTCTTGCCGCGGTATTCAAAGTGTCGCCATGATAAGCGATATCTCTTTTGATATCGCCAATCTCTACAGCCGTAACTTTCCCCATGTGTAGGCCTGCTTTGAAATGAGGTAGAACCCCATAGTTAGAGAGGTAATAGTTGGCGTTGTCTTGAAATTTCTTTTCACAGCCAAAGAAGAATCGAATACAGGACAGGTTTCTCAGGCCATCAGCTATCCTCCAGGTAACCACAATTTCATCCCCTACATATTGGTAAACATCTGCATTAAAGGAAAAGAGAATCTTGTTGATATCTAAGAAACTATCCCTGATAAAAGAACTATATTTGATATGCCCCAGCTTTTCTGCGATAGCGGTGGAGGATTTCAAGTCCATGAACATGAAAATCCGTTCCTCTTCTTTTGGGCTTTTATACTTGCCAAGCAACATGGGTACCAATACACCTGGTCCATATTTTCTGTTCACCTGGTTGATAAAGCTAATGATGAGTGTCATCATCAAATAGAAGATCACCATAATATAAAAAATGTAGCTCCATGATTTATCATTTACACTCAAATTGGGCATTGTAGTGGTTACTAATAAATTAAAGAAAGCATACCTGATCGAAACGAGCAGCAACACAATTAATGCGAGGGAGATGATGGATTTGATTAGTATTATCCTGCCCATGGACTGTTTTTCCTGAAGATTCTTATCCAGATACTGGTCGGTTAAGCCAAGGATAACACCATAGAGGAATCCAAAGAATACCGCCAATCCTAAGGTTCTGCCAAATTCGCCGGGTGGATTAACTTGATATGTTTCGCTGAATGATAGTGATTGTAAGTGCATGAGTACACACAGAAAAACATTAGCAATAATCCAGAAGTTGATTTGTATTCCCAGATAACTCAGGACTGGGAACTTAGCTGTGAATTTTCGTGCAGAACTTGTGTAATCCCATTTTTTGGACATCTTATACAGCGCTTAGTTAAGGTGAATTTTTCTAGGAATTCACCAGGGTAAATAAAAACGTATGCAAGATAATATAATCTCAGCAGGTATATTTACCTTTTCCATATTACCTTTTCTTAAAGGCCATAAGAAATAATTAGTATGGTTATTTTTTTACTGGAAAAAGCTATGAGTAAACTTGTTAGGGAAGTGTTTAACCATTTCATAACTGAAATTGTAGTTGTTGAAATTGTCATTCCGGATTCTACCGTTTTCATCAATCAAAACATACCGTGGTATTCCATTAAATTTAAACAATGTTCTCAGCGCTAAGTATTCATTCTCAGTAATCCGGTAAGAATTTCTCATTAAGTTTTTCTTATTGTATTCGTTAAAGAATGCTGTATCTGGAGTTCCGCTTACATCCGTTATAAAGACAAAATCAAAAACTGAATTGTCCGTATGTTTTTTTCTGATTGCCAAGCTATGTTCAATTCCCTCTCTGCAGGGACCACACCATTGTGCCCAAAAATCTATGATCAATATTTTTCCTTTATGCTTGTCAATTATTTTTTTGAAAACTTTTGCACTGGCCGTATTGGGGAGTTCATAACCATTCTTATGGCTTTCATTTAGTTTGAATAATTTATCTGCTTCATCTCTTAAAAAAATGGGTTTCATGTTTTTCTTCGCGGATTGGAGGAAGCCACCTGCCTCAGTAGTATTTTCAGCGTTTCCTATTTTGGAATTTAAAGAGCGAAGTTTAACAATATTTACCATTAATGGAATTTCCTTAGTTTTGAAATTCACATAACTAAATGAATCCAGCATAGCGTAATAATCCCTTCCGTCATTTTTAGACCGGGGGATTAATGGCGAATATTCAAAGCGATTGATGAATGTGGAGAATTCTTTATTGATTAATAAAGAATGATTGTTGAGGTTGATGTACTGGATAAAGCTGTAATAATCATTAGTTATTGGGATTTTTAATACAGAATTACTGGTATCTTGTTTCGCATAGGATTCACGGTCATCATAATCGAACAAATAGCTGGCAAACAATAGATCAATCTTATTTTTAAGGATGGTTTGCGTTTTAGGCAATAGATTTTGGGAGGAAAAAAGTTTGTCCGCTCTTTCTCGTTCAGCAAACCACTTGATTAACTGGGTTTCTTTGAATTGTTTTGGGCTAAGTGTTTTCTGTAATTTCTCTAGCGAATCGTAGTCGGGACCGTTGATTTTAAAACTAGCTAGTTGCTTATTGATTTCATGATTAGTCCCTAAGTATTGGGTATATTGAAATGACTTGCTATGGTCACGATATCGATCCATTATGAGATAATCTCTCCAATCCAGAATGATTCCTACAGTATTTCCTGGCTCTGCATAAAAAAGGATATTCTGTTTGTTGATCGTTAAAATTGAATAAATAGGATGAATTGCTGAAATTTCTGCTTCGAAGCGTCCGTCTTCATGAATCTTTATGGTGGTAGGGTAGTTTTCCCTGGTTAAAAAATTCTCATGATAAATGATACCACTAGATAAGTTCGCGCGACTATCATAATCTTTGATATAGCCTACAATTTTTATTGGACCTTTTGTGAAGAATTCATTATTGTAATCCTTCTTAGGGATTTTAACCTTTGATAGCTTGATCTGATTGTCTAGCCAATTTTGAACGGTCTTTGGAATAGCGGAGCTTTCTTTGGAAGTTGTACTCGCTGAAGTTGATAATCCAAAAATCAGGCGTTTATCCCCCTCGCCGTAGTTAAGCTTTTTTAGGTGTTTGTTTAAAGGAGGAAACTGTAAAGTAATCAAAGTGTCTCCTGATTTAGGTGTGGTTAGTTTCTTACCGAAATCTGCTCCTTTAATGCCTTTAACCATGTATTTTTGTCCGGTACTGGCATCTTCCAGGAAAATATCCCTACCAAATTCGGTCCACCATCCGGGCATGAATGTGATGTGAAGATCTACAAGGGTGGAGCTGTCATTTAACTGAATCCTTTTGATGTTGTAAATTCCTGTATTCGTAAACTCGAATACAGGCTGAAGTGTGCTTTGCCCTTTGGAAACATTAAAAGTCATAATGATGGTTAAGAGCATTAATATTCGATTCATAGTTGATAAATTGAGTATGATATTTTAAAAGTATGTGTAATTATTTGTGTTTTTGTTGTTTATAAAATAAAATTGATTTACCTATGTTTAATTGTAGTGTTTTGTTGGAAATTCCGCATCCACCAATTACCTCAAAATTGATCTAGCTTTTTTTGCAATAAGTTAATTGTTCGTTTGTTTTTTTAAACAATTGATTAATATGGGATTACGTTTTGTGCCTCTAAAAAGCGGTTTTTTACTTATATATTTGGTTCGATAACTACATTATACGCTCTAATCTCTCCACATAATTCCTTTATTCATATAGGGGCAGTACACAGAATTGAAACGAAAATGGACTATCAGAAGTAGTTGAAAAGAAGCTATTGTCAAATGTTTTGATCTCGATTTAATTGGGTTTAGAATCAACTTACGATATAATTTACAGGAAAAATAGATCAAGAGATGTCAAGAGAAAATACAAATAAGAACCGAACAGCAGGAATTAATTTAAAAGGTGTTTTTGTCTTCCTGGGCATTATAGCTGTAGTATTAACTTTTTATATTGCCTATATAAGTTCGCTTAGCGAAAGAAAACTCTTTTCTTTAAGTCTGGTTGCCCTTTTTGCCGGCTTGTTATTTGAAAGTTTTAGGATCACCGATAAATGGAAAAATGTGGTTTATAAATTTATTGGCGTTTACTGTTTGAGTTTTATTTCATTTTACCCGTATAGAGGAGAGTTGAATTATAACCTTGATAATCATATAGAGATGTGGCCCTATTCTTTCCTAGGAATCTTTTTATTCTTCTCTGTATTTTTTAATAAAGATAAAGTAACGGCAAAATTAACCGAAGGAATAACGCTACTCTTGTCCATTTCATTTTTATACTGGCTCTTTGATCTGAATGTTTTTAGTCATGAAAACCTATTTTCTTATGCGCTAATCCTTATTTCTGTTGGTTTTTGCGCCTTCTCATTGATTCTGGCTTTAACGGATTTAGAACTGACCAGAGTCAAGAGGTTATGGTTAAGTATCTGGAGTACGGTAGTTATCTTTAGTATCTCCATAGATAATGGTTACCAGGTTTTTAAAAATGGTGACCTGGAAAGTTCAAAATACATCTCAGACAATCTTTTGATTGGCATACAGTATTTTCTTTTAGGGGTTTCATCGATGTATATTATGCGGAATTTTCTGCTGCTAATGGCTTTTCTGCCCAGCAAGAATGGTAATTATAGAAGTGATTTAAGGGACAATATTAATGATCATATCAATAGATTTTCAGAAGAACAAGTAAGCATGATCAGTTCCCTGCTCTGTGTTTTATATGCTTGTACCTGCTTTTATGCTAATTATAAATATGATATTTTGCCAAGAAATACAATGATATGGCTGGTTATTTTTTCATTTCCATTATGGTTGGGGCTTTTTGAATTGTTGAAAAATAGAAGCAAAGCAGCGTTATTGCAAAAGGCAAAATAAGAATAGATACCGTTCTATCAAGCGTTAAAAGAGATACTATCCATATTAATCATGCGTTCGTATGATATCTTTTACTATCCAATCTCTGAAGGCTAAACCGCTGATTATATAAACCAGTGGTTTTTTTCATAACTTGTGATTTTATTTTTTGATGACGATATGGATGTTCCCGCTTTAATTAAAACTGTAGATTTTTTATACACTCCCTCAATAAATTTTGCGTTGCAGCAGAATCACGTGACGAGTATCAGGGAACTGACAATTAGCAATACTTCTGATCAGCCCTGGGAAGATCTAAAAGTAGAGATCAGCGCTGAGCCGGAATTTGCGAGCCTGTGGTCTGAACAAATAGGCAGACTGGAAGCCGGGGAGGTTTTTCAAATCAACTCCAGACAACTTGATATTTCCCCAAAGTTTCTGGCTGATCTGACAGAAAAGATGACTGGGAAGTTGATCCTTAGACTCTATGATAAGGAAAATAAGGTGTTTGAAGCATCTTATCCTATAGAACTTTTGGCCTTTGATCAATGGCCTGGCGCAGGAATGTTGCCCGAAATGTTGGCGGCTTTCATTATGCCCAATCATCCGGATATCCCTAAAATCATTAGACGTGCGGCTCAATTGTTGGAACAATGGACAGGTAGCCCTTCCTTTGATGAATACCAGAGTAAAAATCCGAACCGCGTTAGAAACCAGATGGCAGCGATTTATGAGGCCATTTCTGAGCTCCAAATTGTGTACTGCGCGGTGCCGGCAAGTTTTGAACAGCATGGACAACGAGTAAGATTATTAGACACTATATTTTCAAATAAACTGGCCAATTGCCTGGATTTAAGTCTGCTTTATGCGGCTTGTCTGGAATCTGTTGGAATCCATCCCTTCATCGTGGTGATTAAAGGGCATGCTTTTACCGGTGGTTGGCTGATTGATGAATCTTTTGCCGATGCAGTAAATGATGACCCTTCCTTGCTGACCAAAAGAACGGTAGCGGGGATTACTGAAATTGCATTGCTGGAGGCAACTTGTATGAACGCAGGTGCTGCTACCTCTTTCGATCAGGCGGTAGCTTCAGCAGATCAAAAGATGTTAAATACAGACGAATTTCTTTTCTTTATAGATGTAAAACGTGCCAGGTTTGGTGGTGTAAGGCCTTTGCCTTTACGAATTGCAACTTCATCCGGTTGGATAATTGAAGAAGATGCTCCAAAAGAACGCGTTAACCTTAGTCCGGAAGCAGTAGCTATTGGACAGAAATTGGTGGCTGTAGATCGGATTGATGTTTCTAAACAGCGGATGTGGGAGCGGAAGTTATTGGATCTCACCTTGCGCAATAGCTTGTTAAATGTGAGGATGACTAAGAGTGTCATTCAGTTTATTACCATAGATACTGGAAAATTAGAGGATGCCCTGGCTAACGGAGAAGAATTTCAGATTCTGGGGAAACCTACCGACTGGAACAATTCTGTGAGGGATTCAGGTGTTTATCAATCGATACATCATTCAGACCCTATAGCAGATCTTGTAGGGCATGAGCTTTCTCACAAACGACTAAGAACTTACCTGTCCGATTTGGATCTTGGTGCAAGCATGACCCATTTATATCGCTCGTCCAGAACTGCTATGGAGGAAAATGGCGCCAATACCCTGTTTATTGGACTTGGAATGTTGAAATGGTATGAGACCGATGCGAGTGAAAGGGCAAGATATGCACCGTTGCTTTTGCTACCTGTAGAGATCATCAGGAAATCTGCACAGAAAGGATATGTGATCCGAAGCAGAGAGGAAGAAACTATTGTAAATATCACGTTGTTGGAGATGATCAGACAGGATTTTGGGATCACTATCGGTGGATTGGAGACTTTGCCCAAAGATGAGAATGGAGTAGATGTAAAGGCTATTTTCAATGTTATCCGACAAGCGATTATGTCCAAATCGAGATGGGATGTTGAGGAGCAGGCCTTGCTGGGAACTTTTTCTTTCAGCAAGTTTATCCTTTGGAATGATATTCACAATAATGCAGATCAGCTTTGTCGAAATAAAGTAGTAGCAAGTTTGGTTTCCGGTAAACTGGAATGGCAACCTGAAGAGAATGCGACACTCGCAGAAATCTCAGATGGCTTATTACATCCAGCTACGGTGGCGCTTCCGATCAGTACGGATTCTTCCCAACTTCAGGCGATTATATCTTCCGCACAAGGTAAAAGTTTTGTGTTACATGGCCCTCCTGGGACAGGTAAGTCTCAGACAATTACCAATATTATTGCAAATGCGCTTTATGCTGGTAAAAAAGTGCTGTTTGTGGCTGCTAAAAAAGCGGCTTTGGAAGTGGTGGAAAAGCGATTGGAAGCGATCGGAATAGGGGCTTTCTGTTTGGAATTACATTCCAATAAATCCAAGAAAACGGCTGTAATTGAACAGTTAAAATCAGCAACTGAGATTGTTCGGACAAATGCTCCGGAGAATTTTGCCATGGAAGCTGATCGCCTCTTTGAATTACGTAATGAAATCAATGTTTACGTAGAATCTCTGCATAGAAAATATTCTTTTGGTTTCTCTTTATATGAACTTTTCAGCGCCTATTCTCAATTGGAGAAGAAGGAGCAGCGGGTGTTCTTCTCTACAGCGGATATTGAAGGGATTACGCCGCAACGTTTAAGTAAATGGAAAGATCTGGTAGAAGAAATTCAGGGCGTAGGTCATCTGATTAGACATCCGAAAGGTCATGCGCTGGAGCTGATTGAAATTTTGTCTTACTCTCCTGGAATGAAACAAGAGCTTAAGGATTTATTGAGTTATTACCTGGAAGAGATTAAAATACTGTCTGTTAAAAAAGATAATGCTGCTCATGTACTAATGCTTTTTCCTCAGGTAAAGACGGCGGCGCAGGAAGAGGTATTTGCAGGTCTTATAAATATTCTTTTGGAGCTTCCTGATTTTCCAGCTTCGCTTTTAGAAGCAGATGCCTTTGAGCAAACATGGGCTCAGGTGCTGGGTTTAATTGAACATGGCCTGAAAAGAGATCATGTGAGCGCAGAACTGCTGCGTGATTTTTCTAAAGATATACTGACTATTCCAGCTTCCAGACTATTGATAGATTGGAATATTGCTGCAGAGAAATGGTTTTTACCAAAGTGGCTAGCGCAAAACAAAATGCTGAAGCTTTTGAAAGTAAATTCGCTAACCGGCAAGTTAGATAAGGCAGAAGTGCCGAACTTATTCATCAAAGTGAATGAATACCAGCAGGAGCAGGCAGTTATCGATGCTGCTACTTATCTGGAAAAACTTTTAGGGCCACTATGGCGGAATGGTAATCCAGACTGGAGCCGTTTGGAGGAGATTTCTAAAGGGCTAATCCAGGCGAATAGACTAGCTGCTCAGCTGACAGGTTCAGCAGATCTTAAGCTTTGGCGGGATCAGTTGGCCAATGCGCTTACTGAAGGTAGTCAGGTGTTTTTCTCGATTCATAAAAAGGTGTTAAACGACTATGTGCTTCAATTAAGACAACTTAGAAGTACGGAAGATTTAGTTAAAGAGAGACTAGGGGTGGATCTGGTAATGCTCAAAGAATCAGTTCCTGTATGGAATAAATACATCACGCTAAAAGCAAATAGCTGGTTAGAGAATATTGATGATTTGAAGGATTGGTACAGTTGGTGTCTGGTACGCCAACAAGCCATTGTTGAAGGTTTGCAAGCCTTGATCGCTCCTTATGAAAATGGATCGATTCCAACCAGCGATTTGAGTACCCAATTTTATAACGGGTTTTACAAATCTGCAGCTGAGTATATCATTGAGCAAAATCCTGCTTTGGCTACATTTAACGGGGGACTATTTGAAGAAAAGATCAAACGCTTCCGATTGTTGAGTAAGGATTTTGAGGAGTTGACAAGGAAAGAGCTTTACGCCAGACTAGCAGCCAAGATCCCTTCCTTTACACAAGAAGCAGTACAGAGTTCTGAGATTGGCTTGTTACAGCGTGCAATTCGTAACAATGGAAGGGCGCAATCAATTCGGAAAATCTTTGACTCTATTCCGAACTTACTGCCTAGAATTAGCCCATGTATGTTGATGAGCCCGATTTCGGTAGCTCAATATTTTGATGCGGATAGCGTGAAGTTTGATCTGGTGATTTTTGATGAAGCTTCTCAGATGCCAACTTGTGAGGCGGTGGGCGCAATTGCGCGTGCAACGAATGTAATTGTGGTAGGTGATCCGAAACAGATGCCGCCAACAAATTTCTTTTCTACCAACAATGTAGATGAAGATAATATCGAAAAAGAAGACCTGGAAAGCATTTTAGATGATTGTTTGGCATTGTCAATGCCATCACAGCATTTATTATGGCATTACCGCAGTAAGCATGAAAGTCTGATTGCTTTTAGTAATGCAAAATATTATGAGAATAAGCTACTCACTTTCCCATCTACGGATGATATCATCAGTAAGGTACAGTTTGTGCCAATAAAGGGCTTCTATGACAAAGGGAAAAGCAGACAGAATGCTGCCGAAGCCAAGGCGATTGTAGATGAGGTGATTGCAAGGCTTTCTGATGATCAATTGAGTTCTAAAAGCATTGGAATTGTCACTTTCAGCTCTGTTCAGCAATCATTGATTGAAGATCTTTTAACAGATGTTTACAGACTCAGACCTGATTTGGAAAGGATTGCACTGGAATGTGAGGAGCCGATTTTTATCAAGAACCTGGAGAATGTTCAGGGGGATGAGCGTGATGTGATTCTCTTTTCCGTTGGCTATGGTCCGGATGAAAACAATAATGTGAGCTTGAATTTTGGCCCGATCAATAGAGAAGGTGGCTGGCGCCGACTTAATGTGGCGGTATCAAGAGCCAGATATGAAATGAAAGTGTTTTCGACGCTTACTTCGGATCGGATAGATCTTAACCGTACTTCTTCTGAAGGTGTTGCGGGTTTAAAGGCCTTCCTTGCTTATGCCGAAAAGGGTAAGATAGCCTTACCAATCAGAAGTAGGGTAAGTCATGAACAAGCATTTTCTTTTGAAGGTGTAATTGCCGCTGAAATTGCTAAACATGGTTTTACAGTGCATGCCGAGGTTGGATGCTCTGAATATAAGATCGACCTTGCAGTGGTGGACCCAGATCATCCAGAAGAATATATTTTGGCCATCTTAACTGATGGTAGGAATTATCATCAAGCAAATACTTCTAAGGATAGAGAAATTATTCAGGTGGAGGTTTTAGCTTCTTTGGGTTGGAATATCCATAAGATTTGGTCGGCCGAATGGTGGGAGAAGCCAGAAAAGGTTATCAATGGGATATTGGAGGCGATTAGACTGGCTCATGAGAAAAGGAAAAACAAGGCCGTCGAGCCTGTACAGACCAGTTCAATAATAAAGGAGTCTATTACAAGTGTTTTTGAGGATACCCTGCAGTCGGCGGATACTGATCGGGTGATGGCTAGGCCAATTCAGAGCTCTTCCGTTGCTACTGTTTATCAGGTTGCTGAGCTGAAGGTAAACGGTAATGCTCCCGATGAATTCTTATCAGACGGGAATAGAGAAAAAATCAAGGCACAGATTTTAACAGTACTTGAAGTCGAATCTCCTATTAGCAAGAATTTGCTTGGGAAACGGGTCACAAGTTCATGGGGAATCGGCAGAATGACTACGAGATTGACCCATCATCTTCAGACACTATTTGATGAACTAGAATTGGTTTCTTCATCAGATTTATTGAAAGAAGTTTTTTGGAAAAAGGAACACCATCCGGAAGGTTATACTGCCTATAGAACTGCTGGTACTGACCTTCAGAAGCGCGATGCGGAAGATCTTCCAGTTATTGAAGTTGCCAACGGAATTCAGGACATTTTAAGAAACCAAATCAGCCTTCCTGAATCAGAATTGATTAGGGAAGGGGCAAGGTTGTTCGGTTATGCCAGAGTTGGGACGAATGTAGAGGTGGTGATGCAGTTAGGATTAAAGAAAGCGATTGAAAAGGGCTTTGCTTATAAAGAGGTAGATCGGATTGTTTTGAAGGAAAAGTCATAACAAGAATAATCTTTATAGGAAACCAGAGAAATCTCAAAAGATAATTGACAACATTCTGAACAATTTTTATGGAATAGGCGATAATGGATTAGCGCTTTGCGGGCTGGATGATGCCGGCGAATTGTCGTCCTGGTATATATTCACGGCCAGTTTTTATCAGCAAGCTAATACAAGAAGGTGGTAAGATGGGGTATTTAGCTTTTGCTATTCCTTTCTTACCACCTTTTTTCGTTAGAAATATCCAATTCAATCAGAAAAACGACCAAACCAGGCGAATTTTCTTCTAAGGGCTGAATACTTTACGGAAAACCGTAAGAAAGAAATCTTTACTGTAAGTAGATTAGAGCAATTAAAATATTTGATTTCTTAAATAATGAAACAATATTGTTTTACATTCAGCAAAAATGAAATTTTCTGGCCCATTAGCTCCATTTCATGTAGGGAAATTCGTGCCTGCGAATTTTAGATTAATGGAATCAATTAAACCAATAAACTATGAGCGAAACTAATAACTTCATCCTGAAGAAGGTCGAAAAATTCCTTCAGCCGGATTATACATTTTTCATTCCATCCTATCAGCGTGGTTATCGATGGGATAAACAGCAGGTTCAGGAGCTTCTGGATGACATCGAGGAAGCGATGCTTGCTGGGAAAAAGGAATACTGTCTTCAACCTGTAGTCCTGAAAACCCTGGAAAAGGACAAAAGATTCGAAGTGATCGATGGACAGCAACGATTGACCACTATTTATCTGTTGTTCTTGAATCTGATGCCAGATGCGGCCAGCTTATTCAAACTAGAGTATGAAACACGGGAAAACTGCCTTGATTTCTTTACTCAATTGAAAGAAAAGAACTACAACTACGATAACCCGGATTTTGCACATATTAGTACTGCTTATGATGAAATTGATAAATGGGTGATTTCAAAGCATCTTGGAGGAGCACATTTGACCAATAAATTCACCATTGCATTGGCAGAGTTACTAGAGGTGATCTGGTATGAATTGCCGAAAAAGGAGTATGATGACCATAAAGACTCGGTGAAGATCTTCACCAGACTCAATGTTGGAAAAATACCTTTGACCAGTGCAGAGCTGATCAAAGCCTTATTTCTGAGCAGCGATAACCTCAACGTATCTACTGATAAAGAAAGTATTCAATATCCGAAAGACAGAGAGTCCAGGCAGATTGAGCTGGCTTCGGACTGGACACAGATGGAGTATGCCTTTCAGGATGAGGCATTCTGGAATTTTATCAATAAAGGCGCAAATGAAGCATCTACAAGAATTGATTTCATCTTTGAATTGGTGGCCCGGGATCATGAAGCCAAATTAGAGGGGGAGAATGACGTTTTTAGATTTTTTTACAAGCGCTTTGAGCAGGCTAAAGCTCAAGGAAATGTCAATGGAATGTTGCTGCAGAAGGACTGGGAGGAGTTGAAGAGCTGTTTTATGACCCTGAAAGAATGGCATAAAAAAACAGAACACTACCACCGCATTGGTTACTTAATTTGGGCAGGTGTTGATATTTTGACCATCTACAGGCTTTCCAGAACATCCACTAAGAGTGAATTCATTGAAATGCTTAATCGTCAGATCAAAAAGACATTGGGAAATATTGATATAAAGAAGCTTTCTTACCAAGAGCCACAAGCAGTTACTAAAGTGATGGTATTGTTTAACGCTATGATTGCGGATCAAAGCCAGGATAAATCACTTCGTTTCCCATTTGAATTGCTAAAACTTAAGGACAATCATTGGAGTTTGGAACACATTCATGCGCAAAATTCAGTGGATATTAAACAGAAGGACTATGTGGAATGGATGAATGACCATAAATCTGTACTGGAGAAATTAAAAGAAGATGATGATACTAAAGACTTAATACTTAGGATCGCGGGATTTGATGCTCTAGCGAAAAGTAAGGACAATGGTTCGGATCTGAGTAGTCAATTTGAACAGTTAAGTGAGAAAATCATTAAGTTTTTATCAAAGCCGGATCAACAGGGAGATTTGAGTAATGAAGATTATAAGCGATTTACGGATAAAGATCATATCAGCAATATGGCTTTGCTTGATGGAAAGAGTAATTCTTCTTTGGGGAATCGTGCCTTTGCTGTGAAGCGGGAACGTATCCTAAGTAAAGAAAGGGAGGGGACGTTTATCCCTCAGGCAACCAAAAATGTATTTCTTAAGTACTATAGCAATTATCCAGACCATCTGATTTATTGGACTATTAAGGATCGCCAGACTTATCTAAGTAGAATTGTAGAACTGATCAACCCATTTATCAAAAACTAGTACACATGGCAATAAGCAAAACTTATACCCTTTGGGATTTATTGACCAACGCGGTAGATATATTTGAAGAAAAAATACCTTTAGGCGTCGAGATTCCGATGATTCAACGTGATTATGCCCAAGGACGAGAGGAGATAAAGCCCAGGCAAATTCGTAAAAAATTTCTGCGTGATATCCATGCTCATTTATTGGCCTTTCAAAATGGCGATGTAATAGCCGAGCCTTTGGAGTTGGATTTTGTATATGGCTATTGTTCTGCCGGTCGGTTTCTTCCCCTTGATGGACAACAACGTCTAACCACACTTTATCTGATTCACTGGTTTATTTACTTCAAGGATAACGCGCTTTTGGATCAACTGGGGGTCTTTAATAAACTCTCTTATAAATCCAGAGTTTCCTCACGCGAGTTTTTTGAAAAACTTAGCCTAAAGGAAAACGTTCAAAAGCTTTATGAAGAAGTGGCTAAAAAGGGGGGAGCGTCATATGAATTGACGAAGCTGATCAAAGATCAGAGTTGGTTTCATATTGCCTGGTTAAACGACCCTACCATTCAGTCGGTTATGGTAATGTTGGATGAGATTGGTGTTATTTTTAATGACATCAATACGAATACACTGCATGAAAAACGCCCATTGGCCTTTTATCTGATGAATATTGCGGATAATGGTTTAGGAGATAGCCTCTACATTAAAATGAATGCGCGGGGAAAAGGGCTCACAGATTTTGAGAATTTGAAAGCGCTTCTTGAAGGGAAGATTTATTCAGTAGATCTGGGACTTCATGAGGAATTTGCACAGTGCATTGATAAGGGTTGGTTGGATAAGGTATGGCAGTTCGGGAATCATATTGGGAAAACCGAGGAAAGAAGTAAGGCTGCAGGCGATTATCTTTGGAGATTGATAGAGTCTGTCACCGAAATGTTGTTCTATAAAGACAATTCAAAAGGAGAGCAGTTTGTTTTTAAGAACGAAGAGACGTTACTTAAGGTGTATAATGATCGGGATAATATTCAGTTTTTAGTAGATGCCTTGAAGCATATATGTTCTTTAGATTTACGGAGCTATGATGGTTACTTCGGACAAATCTATTCAGAACAAATTCAAGAAGACCGTCTAAGACATAGAGGAAAGTCGAATGTGATTGCAGAGGTATTAAAGAAGGAAAATATTGATGCTTCGGACAAATTGTTGTTTTTCGCCTGGCTGATTTATGTCAACAATACTGGCCAGACTGAAGTGTCCCGGAATATGAGGGATTACCTGCGCATTTGTCGAAATTACATCAATAGCATTAATCAAAAGACACGCAAAACGTATAACCTGACTACTGATGTCAGGTTGGAAAACTTTTATGATATTCTAGGGGTATTCAATGCGGTATTTAACGCATCGGATGTATATGGGGCTTTAACTGACTCAGCAGTAGCTGATAAGAAAGGTATTCAGTACGAGCTTAGAAAAGTAGCATGTTTTGCAATTGATTCCAGAATGAAACCGCTAATTCAGAAATTGGAAGATAATCATGTATTCCGTGGTTTGCTTTTTAACCTGGAGCTGGATCGCTACGAGGCAGATGAATTGTATTTGATTGTGGAGGATTTTCTGGCAATTCTGGATTTGGAGGATCATACAGAAATCATTCGCTTATTCATTACATTAGGCTATAAGGGTGCCGTGATCGCACATAATACAAATATTGGAGATATGATGTTATGGGGTGGCAAGGGAAAATGGCACCGTGTAATGGCTTCACCGGATGGAGAGATTAAACCAATATTGGTTCAGCTTTTTGAGCTGATGCTGCAACGGGACAGATCAGTTTCGATAGCTGATTTTGTAACAAATACCTGGAAAAATGCCCATTTGGAAATGGATCAGAGCAGGTTAAACTGGTATTTGCTGGAATATCCAAAAATGCTGACTAAAGCACTCTATACCATCAATACCTGGCAGGAAAAAAAGGATTGGGAAGTGCCTCCAGTAGAGCTTTTTGATGTTAGTGGGCTTACAGGTTATCATTGTAATCCTTTTGTGCTTGTTTTGCGGGATTTACCCGAAGTTAATAAAGTGATTAAATATGGGGATTCCTACGCCCAGCATTCCGACTACGCCAGATTACGGCTAAAGAATGGACTTTCCTTATCACAGGCGAACCATTCCTGGGTGTTACATTGGGCTAATGGTAGAGTTGGTTTAGAGGAGTTGATCTTAAAGTATGATCTTGAAGAGCTTCCTAATCAGGAATTCCGTTTTAGATGTGCCAATTTAATTGAAGACGTTATTGGATTTGTACAAGCCTGTAACGAACTCACACACAAGAAGGCTATTCAAGTAGAGCTGATGGAGAAATAAGTATTTTCATAGTATTTATAGCCTGCTTTTAAATTTTCTCTGTATATACAGCTTAAATCTAAAGGCAGGCTTTTTTGATTATTGTCGGTATTTTTTCCGATTTTAGTATAAAAAAACTATGCGCCCCTCGAAGCTTGCTGTTTATCGTCGGAAAAAAGGATTGACTCAGGAAAAACTTGCAGAACTATCGGGTCTGAGTACCCGTACCATTCAACGCATAGAGAAAGGAACCGTGGTTCCGCAACTTGAAACCTTGAAAGTACTGGCGGGCTGCCTGGAAATTGATCCAGAGTTGTTAATGGATGAAGCGAAAGGGAATATACCTTCGATTGCCCCATTGTTTCATTTGGCCGCCTTAATCGGTTTGGCACTTCCAATTTTAAATATCATACTTCCTTTTTTGTTGTGGTTGGCATTAAGGAACCAGCATCAGGAATATGAGAAGCAGGGAAAACAAGTCTTGAATTTCCAACTCAGTATGAGTATGTTGCTATTCCCTGCCATTGCCGTGATGGTTTGGTACTTTCCGATAGGCTTTCCGTTAATGGCGATCATCTATGTATTTATGGTCAGCATGACTTTGCTCAATCTATATAGATCAGTCAAAATGATCCCGGTCAAATACCCATGGTCTTATGAGTTTTTCTAATTTTAGGATGAGGTCATGATTTAATCTTTAAATATCGTATTCAATTTTTCCATAAGCTGAGTACCTCTTAAGCCTCTTGCAATGATTACACCGTTCGGATCCAGTAGGAAATTATCTGGAATTCCACGGATAGACAGGCTTTTCGCGAATGCATTATTCATGCCTTCCAGATCAGAAACATTGGTCCAGTGTAATTGATCCTCTTGGATGGCTTTCAGCCACTCTGCTTTGGATCTGTCCATCGATACACCCAGAATCTCAAAACCTTTTGTTGCAAATTTCTTATAAGCGGCTATTAAATATGGATTTTCTTCTCTGCAAGGACCGCACCAGCTTGCCCATAAATCTATGAATACATATTTACCCTTGAAGCTGGATAGTTTTACAGGTTTAGAATGAATATCTGCTTGTTCAAAATCAGGCATTATTCCTCCGATGACTGCAGTTTGGGTGACGAAGATCCGCTTCGCGCTTGCTTTCCCCAAATAAGTGTTTTTGATGGCTTGAGAGAGTTTATTCATTAATTCCTCGGCGGCGGCATAATCCGGTTTCTCTTGTGACAAATTCAAACTAATCAGATATAAGGAGTAATAATTATCTGGATTGCTCCTGATAAATGCCTGCTTTAAGCTATCTATGATTTTAGCACGGATGGTCCCATTTGCTGATGTACCTGCATTTTTCTCCCATCTGCCAATTGCGTTTTTATAATTATTAATATAGTCCCTTTCAGAGATTTCCATGTTGGAATTTTGAAGCAGGAATTTCTTAGGGTTGGCGACAATCCCTTTTGTCCCCATCACCTGCCATCCGGTTTTCCCTTCAAGGAACATTGTTTTTCCGGGTTCTATCCAAAAGCTATAAATGCTGCTGTTACCAATCAACTGGGGACTAATCGTATTTTTAATTTCCATCTTAAATTCAGTTGGTTCCGTAATTTTACCGCGATATTCAAATTTACGATCTCCATCTAAGCTGATGGTGTCGTTAATTGTGGTACCATTATTACGATAATTCAGGAAGTAGGTAGCATGAGGAACGGTATCAATCACTCCTTTGAGTATAAACTCATTTTTGGACTGAGCCTTTGTGTCGGATTTAACGTGGAGAAGTAATACTGCGGTCAGTATTATCAGGAGAGTTTTTCTTTTCATACAGGGCGTTAATTTGGAATGGAATGACTAAATATAATCTGGTCTATTTTTTCTAAACTTAATTTAGTTATTTTTAGGAAAGAAAAAAATGATTTCATGAAAAATCATCCTATAATTAAACCAACAGTCTTTACAAACCAAACTAGCTATGAATTATAAACAAATTTCTTTTCCACTTTTAGTTCTTGCTTCCAGTTTTACTGCGGCTTATGCTCAGGAATCAGGAAAAGATTCCGCTGTGGCCCGGGCATTGCGTAACAAAATTGAAACTGGACAAGCTGAGATTTCCAACTACAATACTGCCTGTTATTTTGCGCTGGCAGCTGATCCTAATTTAGCCTTTGCCTATCTTAAAAAAGCGGTTTACGACGATAAGTTTTCGAATCTGAAAGGTATAGAAAAGGATACTGATTTTAGTTCCTTACATGGGGATCCACGCTGGAAGGAGCTGATTAAGGTAGTTGCACAGAATGGAGCGAAGAAAAATGCTTCTTTTGTTAATGATGCCAATTTTTGGGAGAGTAAAGCATTGAAAACGCCTTATCAGCAGAACATCTCGGAGGATGAAAAGATAGCTGGACTGTCTAAGTTTTGGTCGGAAGCTAAATACAATTTCGTCAACTTTGATTTAATTCCTGAATTGGATTTTGATGCACTTTATTATGCTTACCTGCCAAAGGTCAAGCAGAGTAAGTCTACTGCCGAGTACTATAAGCTGATGATGGAGTTTTGTGCCCATCTAAAGGATGGACATACGAATGTAATGGTGCCGAAAGAATTAGTGAATGACTTCTATGGAAAACCCTTAATCCGTACCAGATTAGTGGAGGATAAGGTGTTGATATTGGGTGTTTTTGATGCTGATCTGGAAAAGAAAGGGATTAAAGTAGGGCAGGAGGTGGTGATGGTGAATGGCTTGCCTGTTAAGGAGTATGCTGCAAAATATGTGACCCCATATGAAAGTGCCTCAACCCCTCAGGATATCGAAATCCGTGCCTATGATTATGCTTTACTTGCTGGATCTGTAAATGAGCCAATAGCCCTGCAATTGCGTGATGAAAAGGGTAAGACCAGCAACCATATTGTTTTACGGGTAAAGCCGATGGATCGGCCAAAGACGATGAGTACGCCTCCTTTTGAGTATAAATTACTAAAGGGCAATATCGCTCTGGTGTCTTTGAATAGTTTTGGAACTGACTCCGCTGCAAAAGCTTTTGCGATCAACTATCCGGAAATTTCTAAAGCTGATGCCATTATCTTTGATGTTAGAGCCAATGGAGGTGGCGACTCTTCCGTAGGCTGGGAGATTCTTGGTTATTTGGTGGATAAGCCTGCAGCGATTCATTCCTGGTACACCAGATACTATAGGCCGAGTTATAGAGCATGGGAAGCTCATCAAGCGGTTTTTAGCGGTAGAAGTTCTTTAAAACCTAATGGAAAAAACTTATACACTAAACCTGTGATCGTATTGACTGGAGCCAGGAGTTATTCGGCAGCGGAGGACTTTGCAGCGGCATTCAAATCTTTAAACCGGGGACTGATCATTGGAAAGGCAACGGGCGGGAGTTCCGGACAACCGCTTACGATTAGCATGCCAGGAAATGGAAATGCACGTTTTTGCACTAAAAGGGATATGTTGGCCAATGGAGAAGATTTTGTTGGCAAAGGAGTTCAGCCAGATCAATTGGTGGCGCCAACCGTTGCGGATACGAGAAAGGGGATTGATACAGAGTTAGCAGCTGCAATTAAGGCCTTGAAAAAGTAGTTTTTGAAGTAGTCTAATCTTGATTCGCTTTTAAGGTTAGACTGCTTCAATAGACTTATATCAAATACCAGCTTTGTAGGGAATAATAAAGAGGATTATTAGGTAATATTTAAGAATTTTTCCTTGTGATGATTGGTATTTGAAAAAACATTAGTATATATGTGTGTACAAAGTTATTTATGCGCCGGAACTGTTGTAGTCAAAGTGCAGTAACATTGGGGGGTAGCTCAGTAAAACACACACATTATGATAGATTTTTTTCAAGCAATTTACGACTGGATGATTGGTTTCTTTGGGGTTGGAAACTTCATTAAAATCATTAATTCCGGTGATTACAGCACTTTTTTAACCTATGATGGTTTTACCTCGATTCTTGGGCCACTATTTCCCATTGTTTTAGTCATAGAGGTATTGGTGGCATTGGTGATGAGAAAGTTCAACGCCATCGACTATAAGGTCTCCTTTTTCTCCTATGTGCTAAACGCTTTTATCGGGCGGTACATCTCCATCGCGGCCATTGTATTTTGTATCGGCCTTTTTGAGCCATATGCGATCTTTAAAACCTCTTTTACCTGGTACTGGTTTATTTATGGGTACATCGTATGGGAGTTTGCGCATTTCATTTACCATTACCTCGGACATAAGGTTCGGTTGTTCTGGTGTCTGCATTCTACGCATCATGCTCCACAAGCAATGAATCTTTCTGTATCCTATGCCCACTTTTTTCTGGAAGGCCCATATGCTGATGTGATTAGAACCACCGTATGTATCTTACTAGGGGTGAATCCACCGATGCTGTTTGTGATCATGTTTATTGATGGGTTCTATGGTGGTTTTATCCATATCGGGGAACACTTGATGAAAGAAGGTAAATTCGGGTTTTTGTCTAAATATATCCTGACACCAATGCACCACAGGGTACATCATGCCAAGAATCCATTATATATGGACACTAACTTTTGTAACCTATTGAATATATGGGATCGTGTTTTTGGTACTTATCAGCCCGCAGTAGACAATTTACCTATTGAATACGGCATTACCAGAGAGATGAAACCCAATAGCTTTCTGGATAGCTATTTTGGCGAATTCGCTTGTCTGCTAAAAGATGTATATGCGGCACCAGGCCTGAAAAACAAATTCCTGTACATTTTTATGCCGCCAGGATGGAGCCATACCGGTGACCATAAGACGGCAACCATTACAAAAAATGAGTTTCTGGAACTTCAACGTCAAGGTTTGGAGCAGGAGTTAGCGCCAGCGTTTAATACGACTGCTAAACAAAACGTAGTGCAGGATTAAAAATGATTCTTCGTTTCGTACGCCAATTTCAGTTTAAATTGGCGTACGAAACGGACTACTTTGATAATGTCTTTTCCAGATGCGCTCTTAGTTCAACCATGCGATAATCATTAGGCATTACGATTAAACCTGCTGCATCTAATAAAAATATGGCCGGAATTGCCGTTGTGTTGTATTTTCGAATGATCTCTTCTTTATCGCCGGGAAGGTTTGAGAGATTTGGCCATGGCATCTTTTCTATACTTAAGGCCTTTTTCCAGGCTTTGATATTATGGTCAATAGAAATACTCACAAGATTTATTCCCTTGCTTTTATATTCAGCATAAAGTGTTTTTAATTCAGGGATCTCCTCCCGACATGGGCCACACCAACTTGCCCAGAAAACTACAATTGTTCCATTTTTTCCTTTTACATCATTCAAAGAAATACGCTTTTGATTGGCATCTTTATAAGAAAATGCAGGAAAACGAGCGCCCTTAACTAAGTCCTTGCTGGATTGCGCAAACTTCAGTAGTTTTTGGCCTTTTGGGGTTTGTAGGACTTCTTTTGTGAAAACTTGTGTAATCTCAGCCAGCTCTGTTGGTGTAAAATGTTCCGTATTTTGATAGACATTAGTCATCATCATCCAGCTGGAAGGATATTGATTGGCCAGCATTAGTATGGTTTTCTTAAATGTGATGACAGTGTCATTCTTAAGCTTTACGGCTTTGGTAAGCTCTGCTTGATTCCCGGATTTTTTTAATGCAGCAATCTTCTCTTCGATTTTATGGGTGCCTGGGCTAAGTAAACCATAACGGTCACTAATCTCAGTTTCTGTAGCGCCAGTTAGCAACAATCCTTTGGGATCCTTCACATCACCTTCAATGTTCATCTTCGTGTTTTCTAATAATAAATTATTACTTGGAGCATGATGATATTTATTTTGAAACAGTAGTGTTACCTGTTTTTTCGTAGCAGGATCAATGTAATAAATATGGGTTGCCCAGGATGGTTCTAATAGGATAGTATCCTTATGAAGTCTGAAATTCCCATCAAGGACCTTAGCCGAATCGATAATAGGCCAATTTAAGTCGTTTGAGGCAGTCCTTTTCATGGTCACCATATAAACTTTACCAGATGGGATGTTTTTTACATTTCCAATGATCTCATATGGGTGTTTTTGTTGAGCATAAATGAAATTTGAAAATGTGAAAATAGAGAGTAGGAACGTTATATATTTCATAGGTGACTTATTTTCTTTATACTAAAATAAGTCAAATGTTTTAATTGCCCTACTAAAATCTTAGTCAATTGTCGCTTTGCCAGATATTTATGGTGTTAATATTTAACGATGTTTTTATTTTACGAGAATTCCTACCTTAGTTGTCAATCTATGATGAGAATATGATCGATGAAAATCCAAAACGTTTCGATAGGATCGTAGCCATCCTTATCCAGCTACAATCCAGTAGGATTGTAAAAGCACAGGAACTGGCTGATCGTTTTCAAGTGAGCCTTCGCACCATTTACCGCGACATCCGTAGTCTGGAGAGTTCTGGTGTACCGATCTTGTCGGAGACAGGCGCGGGATATTCAATTATGGAGGGATATCGTTTGCCACCGGTGATGTTTACCCGGGAGGAGGCAGGTAGTTTTGTGGCTGCAGAAAAACTGATGCAGCAAATGACGGATAAAACACTGGGAGCCCATTTTTGTTCGGCCATGTTCAAAGTAAAATCCGTACTTCGTAATCGGGATAAAGAATGGATTAGCACTTTGGAATCACAAATTCTAGTCCGCCCGGGACAGCAGCTTTTCAATAACGATGTCCCCGATGCTTTGGAGATCATCATGGACAGTATTGCCTCACAGCAACAGGTGGTATTGTGGTATCAGGCATTTGAAGCCGATGAACCTGGCCAACGAACCATTGAGCCTGTAGGTCTTTTTCATGAACACAACTTTTGGTACGTTTTAGGGTATTGTCTTTTACGGCAGGATTACCGACAGTTTCGTACGGATCGCATTGCAAAGATCAAACGCAGTGATCAACCTTTTCTAACTGCACATGCTTCCCTGGAAGAATTGAGAAAAAAAGAAACCATAGAGGAGCCAAAAATGCGGGTCCGGATTCTGGTAGATAAGAAAATCGCGAGGTACATGCAAAGCAGTAGGAAATATTATGGCTTTGTTAAACAGGAAAATAGAGGTGCTCAGGTGGAGATGACCTTTATGACCACAGGTAATGAAGACGGTTTCCCCCGTTGGTACCTGATGTTTGGCGACTATGCAGAGATCCTGGAGCCGGAAGCCATGAAAGAAAAGGTATATCAAATTGCCATGAAAGTGGTAGCTAACCTAGGAATTCAAGAAACAGTATAACAAAAAACAGGTTTGCCAGGCCATTTGAAGACCAAAACAAACCTGCTTTATCAATCACATTACCTAAACTAAGCTCTATCCCAAAAGAAAGGAGGGGTAATGCCCAGGCTACGCAGGTATACATAAGCTTGTGCGCGATGGTGGATTTCATTGTCTATAAAATAGAAGATAGAAGACCAGGTTGTTCCTTTGTACAGGCCAAAAACAGTGATTTCTTCAGCAAACTTTTCTTCAGGAATTTGTGCCCAATAAGTATTGATGGTTTCTGTGGACTCATCCCATAGTTGAAGTAATTGTTCCTTTTTATTGATCCCTTCAAAATGCTCATTTAGCGTTCCTATATTACCGGTCGCAATTTCTTTTATCCCTGGAGCGCCTATACCCAGTAATTCCATCACCATTCCAGAAAAACTGCGCATGCCACTAACTGAGTATTCAAAAAGTTCTTTTTCAGGAAAAGCTTCTATCACTCTTCTGGTTAAGGCACGGTGGCCTTGCCAGTGTTTCAATAAGTCTGTTGCGTTGATCAATTGTGCTGTTGCTGTATTCATGATTTTCTTTGTTTAAAGGTTTATAGGACAAACTTAAAACCGGCTACTGACAACAGTATGTCAGCAGCTTTTAAACACAAAAAATAATTCTTTATGGCGACTTTTTGGCTTTTGAAAATTGTTAAGAATAAATTGTAAATACTTGCAGGTTTAACTTTTGAAATCTAACTTTAGGTAACCATCAGATTTTTCCATATTTGATGGGTATCTATTTCTCATTTTCCGGCTGAGCGTATATCATTCAAGCTCAGGATTTGAGTGCTAGATTTCATGAAGACGCTTGCTTAGGTTATTGCTCTCTAATAATTTGCAGATACGTTTAAAAAGAGCTTTTGCCATTTTCATTAAGATTATTATTTGCCAATCCCTATAAAATCTAAAGAAAACGCTCATGTTACCACACGCTTCTCTCTCTACAACTGCATTTATTGTAATGCGGTATCAGCTGGTCCTCCTAAAGGATCTCCAATCAACTTCCGGTATCCAAGAAATCGTTTTCTTTTTCTAAGCGCATCAACTGTGGCTTATTCCTTCGAATTATCCTTAAAAAAATCATAAATATTAACCTCTAAAAACTTTACCATGCAAATCAATTTTGAAAGATTTCTAAAACCCGTTTTTGAAGTAGCCGAAAGCAACAAAGAAAAGACCGTGTTGATGGCCAAGGGGCTCAAAAGTTTCCAGGCCACCCTGGAAAAGCCTGTTGAAATACCATATGAGTTCAATGCCAAAGATTACCTGTCCTTTTTGTTGTATATCAATTCGGAAATTGAACATGGGTTGATGCTACAATACCTTTATGCAGGATACAGTATTGGTGGTGCCCAGATACCGGAGCAGTACCAGCAAAAAGTGAAAGGCTGGCAGGATATCATTCTGGGGATCGCCAAAGAAGAAATGGGACACTTTATTTCCGTTCAGAATGTTCTGAAGTTGATTGGCGCACCACTGAGTTTTGGCAGAATGGATTACCCATGGGATACGCCATTTTACCCATTCCCATTTAAGCTGGAACGCCTTACACTGGATTCCTTAGCCAAATATGTGTATGCAGAATCTCCTGAAGAATGGATCAACAGCGATGATCCGATTGCGAAAGAAATCAAAGAAAAAGTATATAAAGAAACGATAGATCCGCATCGTGTTGGCGCCTTATTTCAAGTGATTTTAAAACTGATAAAAGATACGGAACAGATCCCTGACGATCTTTTTCAGGCAAATACCTATCCCTTTCAGGCAAAGTTTGACGAATGGGGACGTGGTTATACCGGTGGACAAAGAGGCAGTGCCAGTTCTGGTCCGAAAGGAAGTCCGGATGTGCTGGTTGCGCCTTTAACTTGTAGAGACGATGCATATGCTGCTCTGGAAGAAATTGCAGAGCAGGGGGAAGCACCCGATATCGAAGAAAACAATGATAAACCCTCTCACTTTGAACGCTTTTTGTTGGTTTACAAAGAGATGCGTGAGCTGGAGTTGGAGCAGAAAATTGCATGGCAAGCTTCCAGAAACGTGGCGACCAATCCTTTTGTAGCAGAGAGAAATTCAGATGATAGCTTACAGGCTTCCATTAACGTTGGCACAGATTACCAGAGGGATGCAATTACCAATCCTGAAGCAAGAGCCTGGGCACATCTTTTCAATATCCGTTACCGGATGCTTTTAAATTATCTGGCACATAGTTTTCTGCTGGACAATGGTTTTAATAATAGCGGTGCTGTTTCTCCAAGGGCCACCATCATCAACGCCACATTTGGAGAAATGTACAACCTGAGGAGTATTTCTAATGTGTTGGTTCAAACACCATTAAATCCACCGGGAACAGATGATAAAATGGCTGGGCCACCATTCAGTATGCCTTATACGCTTGATTTGCCAATGGGGGAAGCCAACCGATGGCGTGAGCATCAGGATTTGATTGAGGCCAGTGAAATTGTGATCGAAAGCCTCGTTCCTTATGTGTCCCCAACAAACCTTAAATACCTGTACGTATTAAGGGAAGCTGATCAGGGATTATCAGCCATCATTAAAGAACTCATTTCTACCAATCATTAATCATCTAAACCTAATTCATATGAAAATCTTAGCGCTTCGCATTCTCCCACCAATTGCTATTGGTCGCTTAGGCTCTGCCGCAATTCCTTTATCAGCATACGACCTCAGTCTATCTGAGCAAAAGCCGCTTGACTTCAGAAGCATCATACCCAAGCCTACTTTCTCCGTAGACCCGGTTTCAGGAAAACTGAGTTCAACCTTGCCTAAAAATATACGTTTTAAAGATATCAGTTCTATAGATTCTAAAGAAGGTAAAATTCATCCTGTAGCTCCATTTCTCGAAGTATTTGCCATTACTGACGAACACAAAGATCAATTGCAGCCTTTAACAGAAAAAATGCTGGCCGATGCCGGATTAAAATTAACTGACATTAGTTGGGATGTGGAGGTTGGCAATATTAAAATATTCAGGAGAACCGGCAAAAAGGACGATGAGATTCATGCCAGGGTATTCGGAATCAATAGCCATGAGTCCAGAGCCTTATCCGGGGAATCCAAGAATTTCCTGCCTGGAAAAACATTGCCTTTAGGTAGCGTGCAATTCATTGCACCTTCAGCTGATTTTCCTGGCATCAGGTTTCGTTTTACCCCGGGAGTAGGGAAAGTTTATGGTTCCAGCCTGGTCCGTAATGAAAGTCCGACGAAATTAAACCGACCTGATCCAATCATTACTTCTGAAGATCTGGTGATCTATGATGAGACAAAAGGTTGGAAAGGTTATGTAGAAAGTGGGAAGCCGCATCCTAAATATACCAACCCTGCCCAGATATTTGCGGGTTATAATGACGGTGATGACCGGGTAAGCTGGGGTTACCTGGATGATGAATGTGATGGCTTTGTGTCTGTCCATTTGAAAACGACTGAAAAAACACTTAGGGCAAGAGCGCATATCAGCGCCGGACCACCGGCATTTGCACCAGATACACTTCCGGTAAGGGTGGTGTCTGATGAGTTGGAGCAGATCCTGTTAGGGCCGGAAGTGGAAGGAGAAGTAGCCATTGAGGAAGCCGAAGAAATCGTAAGAAGGGCATTGGAGACCATTAGGTTGATGAATACCAGTGTGATGAACGGGAATTCCTATGAGGGGATACAGAACGCGGCTAGTACCATGGTGAGGCAAAACACCAACGACTTTGGCCGCTTGTATGAACCAATTATGGCGACATCCATCGTTGATAACCTGGCATTAAGAGCCTTACATGAAAGGGTTTTCGGTGGCATGAGTACCGGTGCAGCGGCCTGGTTTGCCGATGCCTTGCGTCGTCCCAACGAAATTGGAGACCTTTCCAGTGAAGCCTTGCGTAAAATGCCAGCCTTGATGCGTGGCGCGGATGGCAGGTCGCTGACCTTGACCCATCGTCAGATCAATATGGTGATTAAAGCAGCGGCAAGTGCCATGTTTAAGGACCAGCAAACGGAAACACCAGTACCTTCAACTGAAAATAAAACCATTAGTGCATCGAACCTGACTGCCCAACTCCATTACCTGGGTGAGGGGAATCCTTTTCCTATTTTACCAAGGGCCGCGATTTCCAATTGTTTCCCTGGACTGGAATTTGACTTTAGGAACCTTTGGCGTCGTGCTTTGGATGGAATCGTACTCATTGAGAATAACAATTATGTAATTGAGGCTGATGAGCAGTTTAAGCACCTGATCGGTTGTCGTTTACTGGCCATAGCAGGTAAACCGACTATGGTTTCTACTTCCGGACCAGTATTTCCTGCAGGGGATAGTGTGCCATTGATTACGGCAACAAACCCGAATGGCGTATCCTTTATGGAATGGTCAAACTCAATGGCCGAAGTATTGCAGCAGCAAGGGAAAGAAGTGGTTTGTCATTTTACAATGGAGCCCTCAGAAACCGAAGTTGTGGTTAATCTGAAAGACCTTAACAACGAAAAATGTTACCGTAAAGAAACGTTACGTGTGAATCACTTTTTTGAAGCAGATACGAGTGTGTTCTCCGATGAGATTATAAAACCAGGAGAAATGACCCAGGGACTATGTGCGCCATGGCAAAATGATTACCGCGAATGCGCCTGTTATTATTGGGCAGCAAGCAGACCGGATTTTGTAAACGTGGTGCCGGATGAGAAAGGATTGAGTGCTGGTGATAACTGGATGGCTAAAAAACGAACTGGAGACTATATTCCCGACAACAGAACAGATTCACGTTTATTGAGTTATGATGATCTGTTTAAAAATTGGGAGGGAGAATTAAGCTTCATTATCAAGGGTAACGATGCTACGGAGACGAATGAATCAGATCAAAATCAATCTTAGCATCTTTTCTTATGAGTACAAATACGCGAGTCGCGATAGTAAATATTGCAAATACCCTGGCACAAAAGATTGCGGTCGCTGCCAAACCTGTATCACCGCAGATTCATTTGGTTCAGACTGCAGCTGAGACCCAGTTATTAGTGAGCAATGGAACGATGTTGTATCGGATATCTTCGGAAACGGAGGCGGATTTAAGGCTGCTTTTAGATTCAAAAGACGAAGCCGGACTCCGGCAAAAATTGATGGACCTAGGCCTGGATGCTTCTTTGAAAATAAATGATGAACCCCTGAAAAGTCCTGGTGTATATGCGCTTTCTCTGGCCATCGCTCAAAAGTGTAACATGGGCTGTTCCTATTGTTATGCGGATCAGGGAGGATTTGGTGCTGCTATGAAAAGCATGACGCTGGAAACTGCTACACGTTCTATTGATTTGCTGTTAAAGGATTGCCCGGAAAATGGGAAAGTCCAGCTGACCTTTCTAGGTGGAGAACCACTGCTGAACCGGAAAGCGATCCGGGCAGCAACGGAGTATGCCTTTGAAAAAGCGGCAGAGAAAAATATAACAGTGGGTTTTTCCATTACTACCAATGGCACGTTACTGATTCCGGAGGATGCGTTGTTTTTTGAACAATACGCATTCTCTGTGACCATCAGTCTGGATGGTTTAAAAGAGGAACACGACCGACAAAGGCCATTGAAAAACGGCCTTGGCACCTATGATCGCATCATGGAAAACATCGCCCCTTTGCTGCGTATCCAACAGAAAATGCAGGTTTCAGCTAGAGTAACCGTGACACCGGCGAATCTGAACCTGCTGGAAATCCTGGATAGCTTTATTGAAATGGGCTTTCATAGTGTCGGTTTTTCGCCACTGCTAAAATCGAGTAGCGGCACAGGGGAGATGGATGAAAAGGATCTGGAGCAGATGTTGGGCGCAATGATTGCCTGTGGACTTCATTTTGAACAGCAGGTTTTGGAGGGCAAAAGATATCCTTATCTGAACATGATCAATGCACTGAAGGAAATTGAAAAGGGGACACATCGTCCTTATCCTTGTGGTGCAGGAGCAGGATATATGGGGGTATCGGCTGATGGTGAGCTTGCCGCTTGCCACAGGTTTGTAAATGAGCCAAACGGGCGGATGGGCGACCTCGTAAATGGGGTAGATCCCGACTTGCAAAACGCCTGGCTTGAATCCAGACATGTACACCAACAATCGCCTTGTAACCAGTGTTGGGCACGATACCTTTGTGGAGGGGGCTGCCACCATGAAGTGTTAGATAAAGGCCGTAATGCCTGTGATTACATTAGGGGGTGGCTCCATTATACGATTCAGGCACATGAGCGGATGTCCAGGATGGCACCAGGCTGGTTTCACTAAAACTTGTTTTATCATGGAGAAACCGGAAATGTTTGATGTTGTAATTATTGGCGGAGGCCCTGCTGGGGCATGCGCTGCGCTTAGGTTATTGGCTCTGGGGCACCGGGTTGCTTTAATAGAACAGCAGGCATTTCCACGCCCACAGATCGGGGAATCCCTTTCTGTGGGTGTTCGCAATATTTTCAATTACCTCGGAGCAGAGCAGCTCTTAAACCGTCATGGGTATATCGAAGGATTGTCGGCAAAGGTGATCTGGGAAAAAGAAGGAGAGGTCCATACTTTGCAGAAGAGCGGGGGGATCATGGTAAATAGAGGGAAACTGGATGAAGATTTGATCAGCCTTGCGGTTTCCAGAGGATTGGAATTGTTTCAGCCAGCGAAACTGGAAAGCTGTGTTAAATTAGCTTCGCATTGGGAAGTAGTTATCCGGCAGGAACTGGGTAAAAGCACATTGAAAGGTGTTTTCATCCTGGATGCCAGAGGACGCAGCGGCCTAAGAACGATGGACAAGATCATTACAGCAGCCCCAATGGTTGCCCTTTATGCGCATACCAACAGGTCTGCAATGCCAGAATGTACCCTTGTAGAGGCTCAGGAATCTGGCTGGTTATGGGGTTCTCCTTTACCGGGTCCTGATCAGAAATTTAGGATGATGGTCTTTTTATCACCTGAGGGGCTGAGGAAAAGGGATTTGGGGCAAGTTTTTAGAGAGAAAATCTCTTCCTCCATCTTGTTTAAAGGGGGACTGAATGACCTGGGAAACGAAGGGATTCAAAGCTGTTCGGTTTCAAGCTATAGCCATCAACAACCCTGGGAGAACAATTATATCCGAATCGGAGAAGCAGCATTTACACTTGATCCATTATCCTCCACGGGTATGGAAAAAGCAATGCGTTTTTCTTTACAAACGGTGATTGCGCTGAACACCATTCTTAAATCTGGTGATGCACAAATGGCACAATCTTATTATGAGGATAAGCTGGTAGAATCTTTGTCTCTTCATCTGAACTGGACCAGCAATTATTATAGTACGGCCTGGCCGGGAAAGGGTTTTGGCTTTTGGAAGGAAAGGTCTCAAATGAACATTAGTCTTCCGCAAAATGACACCGCTTTTTATCATAAACTGGCCTCGAACTTAATGGCGAAGCCAGGCAATGAGGTTCGTGATTTACCCACTAAATTAGCATTTGGAGCAAACATTGATCAGGTATGGTATAAAGAGGTCCGTCTTTCGCCTCAAATCAGTTATACGAGGGCAGTTTGCGTGGAAGATGATAGGCTACAGATAAGAGAGGCAGTTCAGCATCCATCGCTAAGTAGAGAAGTTGCCTATATTGACAATATTGCAGTCCCTTCCTTGCTTAAGGAAAGTAATGAAGCCGAAACCGTAGGAGAGCTGATCTATTTATGGACTAAACATATGCCTTTTGAGCAGGCCAAAGCGATGGCAATCCAATTACATGACCTGGATTTATTGGAAATTGGTTAAAATAAAAGCGCTTATATTCATTTAGAAATACTGTCTTTCCGATAGAGCAAACAGCCTAATGCAAGTATGGTACAGCTCCACATGACCAAAATCATAGGGTAGGCGGTGTTGTTATGGAGTATGCTTAACAAAGTAGTGATCAGGAAAGCCGATAAATAACTCAGGGAACCAATCAATGCGGAAGCCGATCCGGTAACGGAAGGTAGTGAAGCCAGATATAAAGCTGTGGTATTGGGTAAAATCAGACCTAGCATAGCGAGAAATAAAAACGTGATTAAGAGCAGGATGGAGAAAGGCCCATGAAGGTAAATGACTAAGATCATTCCAGCTCCTGTGATCAATTGAAAAATCAATGCATATTTAGTGATCACTGTGACTTCAAAATACTTCAATAACCTAGAATTGATCAGTCCGGCAGAGATGATACCGACCGCCAGAATGGAGAAGATAAAACCAAATTGCTGCTTTGTGATGGAATAGATTTCGGTGAATACAAATGGAGAGCCGGTAATCATGGCAAAAGCCGCACTATTGCTGATCCCCCTGACTAATGCATAGTTGACAAATGACGGATGTTTAATACATAGGCTATAGCCCTCCCGGATGCCTTGGAAATTTAATGTTTTACTTTCCGTTGCAGCTTTGCCATCTGGTAGCACAGTTAAGCAGCCCAGTAAACCTATGCCTGAAATCAATGCCATGATTAGAAATAAAAACCTCCAGGTAGATTCTTCTGAAAGCATTCCGCCGATCATGGGTGCAAGAATAGGGGAAACGCCCATCAATATCTGCAATAAGGTGAAAACATGTGCTGCATTTTTGCCTTTGTACAAATCGTTGACCAATGCTCTGGATATCACCTGACAAGCACTTCCCGCCAATCCCTGGATAAACCGCAAGGCCAATAACCAGGTAAAGGAGTCAGTTAACATTAAGCAAATGCTGCAGATAATGTAAATCATTAATCCAATTTTTAAAGGCATTTTCCTTCCCCAGACATCAGAAAGTGGGCCTATAAACAACTGACCAAGCGCCATTCCGAAAAGGAATAAGGTAACGGTACTCTCAATCCTGACCATGGGTACGTTGAAATGGGCAGACATCACACTGAAAGCAGGCAAATACATGTCAATAGAAATAGAACCTATTGCAGTTAAAATACCTAAGGTGAGTGTGATGAGTAAGGGATGAGGATTCGGCTTGAGCATGATCGTAAAACAGATTTGATATTTGCAAAACTAAGCCTACATTGGTTCTTTTAAAAGAGCCATTATATAAGTATTTAATAGAGCCAATTTATGAGTAAGATATCACCTGAGATTCTGTTGACTTTCATCAATCTGGATCGGACACTTAAAATGCCACTCTATATACAGCTGTATGAGGCGATGAAACAAGGGGTATTTGATGGGATGCTTAAACATGGCGACCGTATGCCTTCTACCAGAAGTCTGGCTGCAGAATTCAGCGTTTCCAGAAATTGCGTGTTATTGGCTTTTGAGCAGTTGACATTGGAGGGCTTTTTAACAGGTAAGACAGGTAATGGTACTTATGTTTGCGAACAAATCAACGAACTGAAGACTGGGATCAGGAAAATAAAGAAAGCGGTAGCTACAGGGGAAAAGAATTTGATGGCTTCGGAAATGGCGGATCTTCCCTTGCATGCGCAATTTGTGGCCAACTATATCGGGCAAGAGGCCATGCTGCCTTTTCAGCCTTCCATACCTGCGCTGGCAGATTTTCCATTCCAGATCTGGGCAAAAATTGCGGCTACGGTTTATCGGAACATTCGTCAACTTCATTTGGGTTACGATTCTGCGCAGGGTTATCTTCCCTTAAGGGAGGCGCTAACCGATTATCTGCGGATGAACCGTTCGATAAGCTGTACTGCCGATCAGATTGTGCTGGTTAATGGCTCCAGTCAGGCGATGCACCTTATTGCGGAACTGCTATTGAAAAAAGATGAGCAATGTTGGATGGAAGACCCAGGTTTTCTAAGGGCAAAATCAGCCTTTGCCCGCTTTGGCGCTAAAATTTGTCCGGTTCCAATTACTGATTCCGGAATGGATCTGGACTATGCCATGGAACATTTCCCTGCTGCCCGACTGGCTTATGTAACGCCATCACATCAGTATCCACTGGGAGAAACGATGCCACTCATGAACAGAATAAAGCTCCTGAAATGGGCTGCACAACAGGATATGTGGGTGATAGAAGATGATTATGAAAGTGAGTTTCGCTATGCAAACCGGCCAATTCCTGCCTTGAAAGGATTGGATACTTTTGGAAAGGTCATTTATGTGGGAACCTTTAATAAGACCCTATTTCCGGCATTGCGGATTGGCTATATGGTTTTGCCATCAGCAGCCATTGCGCAGCAATTTACGGTTGCCAAAGCGGTAATAGACCGACAAAGTCCGGTAATTGACCAGGCCATTTTAACTTCATTTATCCTTGAAGGACATTATACCAGGCACCTTCGCAGAATGAGGTTGATTTACCGTAAAGCTCAGGAAGAACTGGTGGCTTTGTTACGATCGGAGCTTGGGGATTACCTGCGTGTAACTACTGCCGATGCCGGAATGCACCTAGTAGCCTGGTTGCTAAACGGTCAGGATGCCATTACTGTTGCCCATAAGGCTAGGGCAAATGGCATTTATATTTATGCAGTAGATGAATTGTCTATCTCTTTTAAACATCCTTCAGCGTTGATTATAGGCTTCACGGGATTTAGTCGGAAAATGATGGAAGAGGCAGTGATTAAATTTAAACAAGCCCTTTATCCTCATGGGTTTTTTAATTAGCTTATATAAACATTGAGCTATTAAATCATACCCGATTTAAGGATTGATAAACCTAATATATATATATGATTCATTTAAATCCCCATCAAAATTTGATGGGGATTTTGTGTTTTAATTATGAACGGAAGTTTTGATTAAAATTCACGGATCCCCGCAGCCCTTTTGTAATAAGCTTCATTGATTTTGTATTCCACTTTAGCATCAATGGTATTCGTATAGGCCTGTTGCCAGATCAGTTGAGCCTCCAGCACTTCTTTCCCAACAATCGTCCCGGCTTTGTAACGATCATTTGCTAACCTTAGGTTCTCGTCTGCCTGTTTGATTGAAAGGTCGGAAAGCTGGATTTTACTGGCCGATTGGTTGAGTTGTAGGAAGGCAGCCTGGATCTGCAGGTTAATTTGCTCCTTACTTTCCTCCAATTCCAATTCTCTACCCTGAATTTTGAACTGTTGTTCTTTTACTTTCTTAGCATTCTTTCCCCAGTCAAAAATAGGGATAGCAATACTCAGTATGCCATAATAGGTGGTCATATGGTCTTTGCCATTACTAAAGTTGATCTTTTTCCCGGCAGCACCAAGACCAGTCGCAGCCAGGCCAATTGTAGGTTTTAACTCGCTTTGGATAAATTTCTCCTGGATTTTCTCTAATTCTATGGCTTTTTGGAGGGTTAGGATCTCCGCTCTGTTATTGCCATTGCTCGTATCATGAAAAGTCGCTTCAGGGAGCTGAAGTAATTTTGGTACTATGATCGTAGCCACATCAAATGAGGTGTCATTTGGTTGCCCAACTAACTGCGCGAGGTTAAGTTTTGCCATGATGAGTCCATCATTCGCCTTCATCAGGTTCAATGCGGCCTCATTGAGGCTAACTTCTACCCGTAACAAGTCGTTTTTATAGGTAAGTCCGGCAGTATAAGCGTTTTTCAGGTCTTTTTGCAGGCTTTGCAACATTTCTTTGTATTTATGGGCGAGGACAATCTTTTCCTTGACCATCACCACTTGCAAGTATGCTGTAGTTACGCCGTAAACTAGCTCAGCTTCTGTGATCTCCTTTTTACTGAGGTATAAATCTACCATCTTGGCGCTGGCATTTTTAGCCAGTTTTATTTTACCCCCGGTGTAGATGGGCTGGGTAATGTTCAGGCTGGCAGAGCCTGAAATAGCGGGCATCAGCGCATTTAAAGGTTTACCCACATGAACACCCATCAAGGAGGCATCCAGTGCAGGTAATCCATTTCGCTTTGCTGCTTCATTTGCAGCGGCTGCGGCCTCAATATCGGTCTGTGCTATCTTCATTTTTTTATTCTGCTCAATTGCGATTCTGATGAAATCTTCTAATGAACGTTGGGGAGACTGGGCAGTAGCCAGCTGTGCAAAGGCAAGCAAGACCAGCAAAAATACCATCCCTAAAAGTAACTGTGGCTTTACTTTAAATGAATGCTGGTTTTCTGACTGTTGTTCAGTGTGTTTTATTTTTAGGAAAGACATAATTGTTCTTTTGCTATTTCAAAATCTGGAGAATTAATGGTGTTCCGGTTTGTACTGTATTTCTACATCGGAATCTGGAACCTGCTGTTCCGGAGCTTCGGCTTTCACGAAAATGTAGTACAATACCGGGATCACGAATAGGGTAAGAATCATGGAAACGATTAGGCCGGAAGCCAGTACGCTACCCAATGGAGCCCATAATGGAGATTTTCCAATAATCATAGGTACTACGCCAACTGCTGCGGCTGCAGAGGTTAAAAATATAGGGCGCATCCTTCTTTTTGCCGTTGCCAGGGCTGCGGCCTGTACGGTATAGCCATGATCGTTTACGAGTTCATCGGCATAGTCTACCAGGATAATTCCGTTACGCACCACGATACCGATCAAACTGATGATGCCCATGAATGCCGTAAATCCCATTGGGTTTCCAGTAAGAATTAATCCCATCATCGCACCAAGTAAACTCAGAGGGAAAGTTGCCAGAATGATCAGCGTCTTTTTAAAGGACTTGAATTGGAACAGTAAAGTCATGGCGATTAATACCAGACTGGTACCTAAGGCGGTTGCCATGCCTGGTGCATTTTCCTGCGAAGATTCTTCATCACCACCATATTCAATTCTAATCCCTTCGGGCAATTGGATTTTTTCAATGAGTGGCTTCGCAGTTTTCAAAATATCAGAGGCGCGGATCCCCATTTGTGCTTCTGATAAAACGGTGAGCATTCTCAAACCATTCCTATGTGCGATTACACCGGTATGCCAGGATGGAGTTAATTCTGCTACTTCCTTAAGCGGGATTTTAGCCCCATAAATATTGCTGATGTGGAGGTTCCCCAGATCATTTAGATTGGCTCTGTTTGCTGCATCCAGGCGCAGGAATATATCCACCGGTTTGTCACCTTCCCAGATCTGAGATACGGCGAAGCCCTTTAATCCGGCACCCAATGTCTGGGTGATGGCCTGGTTCGGTACGCCATTACGCAAGGCGATATCTTCCTTGATTTTAAGGCTGACACCGAAGTAATCGTCTTCATAATCCGAACGTACCCAGTTGGTGCCATTTGTTTGTTCCAGAACGGTTTTTACCTGTTCTGCTACGCGTTTCTGATCCGCGATGTCTTCGCCGATAATTCTGATTCCGATAGGGGATCCTTCCTGCATACTGAGCTGGCGCAGACGTACTTTTCCGTCTGGGATAAAGTTTTCCATGATGGGCAGGTATTTCTTGACCAGCTCATTGGTCGCTGCTGCACTTTCGGTGGTAATGAATACTTGTGCATAGTTGCGGCGTGGTGGTTCCGGGGCATAAGTGATGTTAAATCTTGGGGAACTGGTGCCGATAAAACTGGCTATGGTCACCACACGTTCATCCTTCTTAAGTTCTTCTTCTACGCGTTTGACTACTTTTTCCGTCTCCGCCAGGGAAGTTCCGTTAGGCATCCAGATTTCAGCGTTAAACTGCTTGCTCTCGCTTAGTGGAAAGAACTCCTGACTCACTTGTCCGCCCAATAAAATCGCAAATGCAACAGCCACAATGGCAGCAGTAAGGGTTGTTTTCGGCCACCTGAATGCCCATTCTATTCCTTTGTTGAATGAGGTTTGTAAATGGTCCAGGAAGCTTTTTTTAAGTGGGCGGTCACTGATTTTGTGTTTTAGTCCTTTTTTGATGAATACATAGCAGGTATATGGAGTTACCAATAGGGCAACGAGCATAGACACAATCAGTGCTACAGCAACGGTTACCGGTAATGCAGCAATAAAATCACCGGAAATACCACTAAGAAAAAAAGCCAATGGGGCAAAGGCAAAAATAATGGCCAATGTGGCGGTAAATATAGGAATTGACAATTGTTTGGCGGCCTGCCAGGCGGCTGTCCATGGCGTAATCCCTTCATCTATTTTTTCAATGTAATTATCGACCACTACTATGGCGTTATCTACCACCATACCCAGTACGATGATTAAAGCGGCAAGTGTCACCTGATGTAATTCTATGCCGATGAGGTTAATGATACCAAAAGTGACTAGAATCGATATTGGTGCTGCGATAGAGGCTACTGCTGCCACACGAAAGGGAAGTAGGATCATAACGACTATAATTACGGCCAGGATGGAAAGTCCAAATTCCTTCATGAAATGGACGATACTTTCGTCTACTACTTGTGGCTGGTTCACGAGGGTATTGATCTTGATGTCAGTAGGGAAGGTTTGTTGAATGGTTTTTAGGCGTTCCTGAACTTTTTCCCCGAAATGAACAATGTTATTCCCCGGTTGCATTTCAATAGAAAGAATCATTGTTTTTCCTGTACCGTAACGGATAAAAGAACTGGGTTCTTCATAGCGGCGGTTGATACTGGCTACATCTTTCAACCTTAGCACATCGCCTTTTGGATTGGTATGGATGATCTGGTTTGCAATGTCTGCTTCGGTTTTATACTGACTATTGGTGAAAACAGGAATGGTTTGCTCGGCAGGGGTCATTTCTCCTGAGTAAGCAGTTACATTTTGTGCTTGTAGTGTTTGAATGATTCTGGAGACATCAAAACCATATTGCTGCATTTTTTTGTCATCTACGGTTACATAGATTTGCTGACGTTGTGCGCCGGAACGATTGATTTTCGAGATCTCGGGGATGACTTTTAGACCGTCTTCGATTTGATCCAGGTAGTTTTCAATTTCTGCATAACTGCGCTGATCAGAAGATACGGTAATGATTTGGGCAGTCACATCACCAAAATTGCTGTTCACCACGGGTCCAATTACGCCCTGGGGTAGTACTTGTCTCATGTTGGCATTTAATCCGTGCTGTAAGGTGTTCCAGAACTTCTTACGGTCTTTTACCTTGGTATGCATCTGCACGGTGATAAAAACCTGTCCATCTCTGGTTTGAGAAGTTGTTTTCTTTTTATCAATTTCCTCGAAAGAAAAAAGATACTGCTCGATCTTTTTGGTGACCTGCTTTTCCATTTGCAGTTCATCTGCACCAGGGTAAAAAGCATAGACCATGGCCACTGGCATATCTATCTTAGGATTCTCCGATCGTGGCATATTTAACAAGGCGTTTAACCCGATGAGTAGGAGCAAACCCAGGGTAAGGAACGTAACTTGCTTGTTCTTCATCGCTGCCTCGATGAAATTTATCTTTCTTTTTTTCATGATGTTATTCTTTTGCTGGGCCAGGAAATGATTAGAAACTTAGTGATGAACCGTCTTTTAACCGGGTTTGTCCGGCGATGACCACTTTATCGCCATCTACCAGTCCTTCTTTGATGATGATGGCATCATTACCTGTAATGTTTCCAGGGCTGATGCGTTTACGAATGGCCTTTTGTTGTGGATTGCTAAGGAATACATAGGTAAGCCCATCTGCATCTCTAACGATAGCGCTTGCTGGAACGCTGATGCTTTTTTGGAGGCCTTTTTGCTGTGCAATCTGCACATTTGCAATCATACCTGGCAAGAGTTGTTGTGAGTTGTTATTGAGTTTAACTTTTACAGCATAGGCTCTGGTACTGGCTTCTGCCTGTGGATTAATGATACTAATTTGCCCATTGATAGTTTCATTTAGGGTAGGGACGAATACTTTCGCAGTTTTACCCATTTTCATATTTCCTACTTCGGTTTCAGGTACTGCAATTTTTGCATAGACGAAATCAGTTTTAACGATGGTAAAAGCCGGAACTCCGGGAGCTGCAGTACTGCCCATTTCCACCAGTTTTGCACTGATAATCCCAGAGATTGGGGCGTACAGTTTACTATCAGCTATGTGTTTTGCACTGATGCGTTTACTGGCTTTTGCCTGTGCTACTTTTGTCTGGATGTCTATGTAGTCTTTTGCAGGGAGACTGCCTTTTTTGTAAAGCTCAGTCAATCTGTTGTATAGATCTTCAGCTTGCTGCAGTCCCGCATTGGCGATGGCCAGTGCATTGCTGTATTCTGTAGCATCAATACTGGCTAATAATTGTCCTTTTTTCACAAACTGTCCTTCTTGAACGGCCACATGGTTGATGGTTCCGGGAACTGCAAAACCGATCTGGGCGGTGTTTTCGGCTTCTATGGTTCCTGAATAACTCAGTTCCACTGGACTATCTGAGCTACTTACCTCGAGAATGGTTACTTTAACAGGTGCCGGTGCTGCTTTTTGCGTTTCCTGATTTTGGCAACTAACCAATAGCATTGGCGTAAATGCAACGAGATAAAAGGGCTTGAAAATAAACTTCATATTTCTGATCTATAATTGTTATACAAAGTTGGATCAGAAAAGTCGGCTGGAAAAGGTCGCCAATTCGGCAAAATTGGTCTAAAAGTCGGTTATCCGTTTAAGGCTTCTGCCGAATTTCGGTATGCCTTTGGTGATTGACCTGTTAATCGTTTAAAGAATTTGCCGAAAAAGGATTGGTCACTGAAGTTGATTTGGAGTGCAATTTCTGCAATACTTAGTTTTGGATTGAGGAGTAATGATTTGGCTTCCAGTAAAACAATATGGTCGATAAAGTCGCCGGCCGTAGATCCGGAAATTTCTTTTATGGTTTCAGTTAGGTATTTGGCAGTCACATGGAGTTGGTTGGCATAATTCAATACTTTTCTTTCTGTCCTGAACTGCTCCTGTACCAGTATGACAAAGTTCATCATCAGGTTTTCTTTTCTCGATAGGATCTGATTGACCTGATTCGCGTATTTCTTGCCAAGTTCAGACATCTCATAGAGGAAAATGTAGAAGGTATGGTACAATAGTTCTTTTCTGAAAGTCCGCTCCCTATCATTACCGACTTTTTCTTGTAGTTGAGCAATCAGCTCTAAAAACAAGGCTGCATCTTCATTACTGAGCTTCCATTCGGCACTAAATTTAGTGGTGAAGTACTCGAGGAGTTCAAATACATTGGCGGAAACACCGAGCCAGTTTAAGAAGCCAGTTGTAAAAGACATACCAGTAATTTTGGCATCAGAATTCGAGTGGATAATTCTTTTTAAGGAGTTAGGGGAGGTAAGCGCCAGACTATTTACCTGGAGTCGATATTTGATGAAGTTTACTTCTACCATCATTTCTCCTTCAATTAAGAGGAATACCCCTAGAAAGTCGGAACGAAAATGATCCTGAATCAGCTCATGGGTAGGGGGATCAACATTGATCTCAATGGCTAGTCCTTCGATGTCTGTGATCATTACGGTACTGGTGTCCGAAGATAAATCCGCATGTGTATAGATGACTTCCTTTGTTCTTTTAGCCTGCATTCTTTATGGGAATTTAAATATCGCCCGAAGGGCGAAGGTATTTAAAATTTCATTTTCTTTCAGGTAAAACCCCAGACTGAATCATCGAAAGCCTGAAAAGATAAGAGCGAGTCATCATCAGATGAACTCGCTCTTATTGCCTTGAGATCTTTTATGGATCTAATGTATCAGCAGCTATAAACTATTATAGTTGAGGTACTCCAGGGGTGTTACTTGATGAAGTATCAGCTGAATTGAATGTTGCTCCCTCAGATTTTTGTTGTAGTAATGTAGACATTCTTTTCATCGTACTGACGCTGATATGTGGCCATATAATCGGTCCATCAATGTGAGGGACAGGAAATACCAGGTTAACCGTTTGTGAGTATTGTAATAGTTCAGTCTCAGTTCCACCAGAAATCTGCTCATACCAGAAAATAGCGTCCATGGTGCTGGCTGAAACGTTGGATTGTAAGAATGGGATATTGAGGATGCCACCGGTTGAATTAGGCTGGTCGGTCGACATATTGATTGTGGTCATCTTGTCGACTGTACCTGACCCTACAATTTCTTCCAGTGCATCTTTCAGTGCAATATTAGGGTTAACTGCGCTGAAATTTTCGAAAACATTATAGTTCAAAATAACATCATTATAACCAAGGGGCAATTGGCCTTCGACTTTAACCGAAACGGAACTAATTTCAGGAAAGAAATTGGTTCCCCGATCAGTGCTTTCGCTTCCAATACCCAAAGCTAATAGTGCATTGCCATGGGGAACGGTTCCTAGCCTTGCAATGTCAAAGCCTCCGTTTTCATTTTTGATATAGAGAAATAATCCGGTCTCCGCATGGATCACGTTGCCATTTCCAAAACCACGTGAGATACAGGCTTCGGTTTCGCAAACACTGATGATCTGTTGTTCATAGAACAATCCTGTAATCATTTGGTCAACAGGTTCCCCATTAACTACAAGGCCCCGGTTACCTGCTTCGACAGCCACGGCAGAGAATTTGAGGTTTTCTTTATAGGGAATTACTTCGAATTCAAAACCGCTTTTTGAAGGAACGGACATCACATTCCAGCCGCTAGGTGTTGGGCTATTAGGGTTTTGAGTACCGGGAGCTAATACTACGGTTTCCCATTCGCCTATTAATGGTCTTAATGGTCCGAGGTCTATTTCTGCGACCTCAGCGGGCGAAATGAACCTTGCGCCCATTCCGAATTTGTTTAATTGTTCTGTCATTATATTTTGGTTTAGATTGTTTTTAGATATACCCGTATCCTGATCTCTATCAAACTGATAGCGCTACCTATGAAACTGCATTAATTCAAGAAAAGCTGCGGAAAAGGTCAAGCCAATAGGAGGCCTGGATGAGGTGCTACAAATAAAACAAAATAATGAGCTTGAGAGGCGTTGACTTGCATGATTGAGTTGAGAGTAGGTTAATTTATTACAGATTTCTGTTTAAGTTGTACCAAGTTAAAATATTCTTCTGGTAATTCAAACGCTGTAATTAAATTTTAATATACAGGGCTGTGCAACTGTTCAATTGTTGTGAGATGGAGTCCAGGTATTCGGATCTTAAAGGGGATGAGCCCGATAATATACCGGACTCATCTTTTGAATTGAAACTAAGAGTAGACTTTATGTCCATCAACCCAGGTCTCCAATACATTTATATTTCTCATTTTCATATAGGGATCTTTTAGCGTAATTGGATCCTGATCCAGAATCACAAAGTCCGCAAATTTGCCTGTTTCCAATGAACCAACCCATTTATCTGCGTAGCATTGCCATGCTGCGTCATAGGTGGCTGCGACTAGTGCTTGTTCTGCTGTAATGCGTTCATCAGCATTCAATACTTTATGCTCCGGACGATCGGCTTCCATCTTCCTGGTAATAGATTGCTCCATCATTCTTAATGGCCCCAAAGGACTCACCTGATTATCGCTATGCAAGGTTATTCTCATCCCCTGTTTAAGGGCAGAATTACAACGGTCAAGCAGGTCAGTCTTTTCTTTTCCGAAGATTACTTGCTGGAAAGCATGTCCCCAATAACCCACATGACCAATTAAGAAGCTTGGGGAAATCTCCAGGTCTTTCATGGTATTCAGTTGATCATCAGTAGTTAAGGAGCAGTGTTCAATTCTGTGTCGCTTTCCTATTACCTTATCCTTTGGTAAGGATTGGAAGACTTCAATAGCAAACTGAACAGCCAGATTTCCATTGGCATGAACCATTAAGGGCCAGCCTTTTGTAGCAATAATTGTATGTAGCAAATCTTGATATACCTGAGGTGGTCCCGGTATTTCCTGACGAGGGGGTATAGGAGGGTCTTGAAAATTAAAGATTCCAACATTGTCAACAGGATTGCATAAGTAAGGTTCTGATTGATATCCTGTTAATCCCTGGTTTGAGCCATCGGAAACTACTTTTATATTCCCATAGTAGATGTCTTTGTACACTTCTGGAGCAGTATATGTAGTTAAATCAAGTGCTTCTTGCGTAGAACCGCACATTTGGGCTGCGCCAATGCGGACTACCCTTGGATGGAGCAGTAGATAAGCATCTAGTAAAAGTTTAAGATTTTTACTCATCCCGGCATCATATAGGAAAGTTACTCCCCTTTGATTGGCTTCCTTGAAGAGCTGTTCGAAATGTTGAAAGGATTCCAATACCATGGCATAAATCTGAACCTTTGGAAGTGTGTTTAAGGCGGGCCCCATGCCGGCCTCTTCCTGTAGCTGGCCATCTGTTTTTGACAGATAATCTTCCAGGCTACCATAACCTAGTTCATTTAATTTGGCTTTGTTTTTATTGTAGACTAGTGTTAATGCAGGAGTATTCAGGTATAGGGTATGCATAGATGCACTTAGAACCATTAAAGGAACTAGAGCTGAAATTTTATTTAATACCTCTAAGTTTATGGTTACCAATTCACTTTTACTTGCAAAAGGCATTAATGCGGGATCTAATCCGTAGCCTAAAAGCCAGTTTCCTTTTATTACTTTTTTGTTCTGAACAATCTCGGTTACAGAATCAATACTATATTTTGGATTTAAAACCTGCGCTGTAAAAGGACTGAGATCCATCCAGCCCATCAATAAGGCGGTAGGGACAATATGGACGTGTGGTTCAATAAGGCCAGGGAGTAAGGTTTGTCCGGGATCAAGGATTCTGCCTGTATAACCTGGATAGTTGTTGTCCATGAAGGTTTTTACGACATCTTCGGTGCCGGTAATAACGACCTGTCCATTTGCCATGCCTATGGCAGGTACTGTTGCTACAGATCCATTGATCATCGGCCGTATAGTTCCGCCGCTGACCATCAAATTGAGCGGTTGTCCATGGGCTTCTTTCTTTGTTGTAGGGAGCGCATTGAAATTCTCCTGGCGAAAGATATCTTCCTTCAGGATTTTCAAGATCGGATTGCTACAGGCACAATGCGTGCAGGTGTGATGGTGGGAATGTTGATTTTCCATTGTAATAGGGATTTTTAGTTAATTCAGATTTATATGTTACTTGATTTGTTCTTCTGAAAAACATGCTACTACGCGGATTTTGAGAGCGCTTAATGTCATGTTGATTATGAAATTCGCATTTGCTGATACATCATCGGCATTTTTCTTTGATGGTATAGAATTCATGTATTAACATTTTCAATGTATGTTTTGTTTTTAATGTTTGCAATAATTTCTTTATTTCTTTTGATTTTTCTCTATTAGCTTATTGTGGTCTTTTCTTTATGGTGCTTTTCCTTATAGTTTGGTATAGATGTCGTCTGCGTTGTTTGTTTCAAAATGAAAAAATACTACTAAAGGAGTATTGTGCCGAAAAAATTCTCCCCTTAATTTTGGTTAAGCAAATGGATTAAAATTGCTTGGAAAAATTAATTTTTATAAACCTCTTATAATCAAACTTATTATGAAAAAGTTAACCGTAACGTTGATTTTTAGTCTCCTGACTATTTCAATATATGCGCAATACTTAGAGCCTAGAAAAGATAAAAATGGTAAAATTGGATTCGTTGATGAAGATGATAATCGAATTACCTTATTTAAGTATGACGGTGTTGGCTATAGTGGAGACGGATTTTATGGGGTTAAATACAATAAAAAATGGGGATTTATTGACAAAAAAGGAAATGAAGCGGTTCCCCCAATTTATGATGGCGTAATTGGTTTTAAGGATGGTATTGCTTCCGTTGAATTAAATGGGAAGTGGGGGAGCATAGATAAAAAAGGTAAAGAGATTCTCCCTATCAAATACGACAATATCATCAGTTTTCACGATGACATTGCTGTGGTGAGAATAGGGGATAAATATGGGTTCGTAGATAAATCAGGGAAGGAAATAACGTCATTTAAATATGACAATGCTTCCCAATTTATGGATGGACATTCAAGAGTGGAAATTAATGATAAATGGGGGCTTATTAATAAAAAAGGCAAGGAGGTTATTCCTGTGAAATATGATGATGTATCTTATCTGACTGATGGAGTGGTTACCGTTAAATTGGCTGGCAGAGAGTACAAAATAGATAAAACAGGTAAAGAAATAAAATAGGGGCAGGATAGGAGATCAGGGTCAGCGCTTCCAGCTTTGCCGGTTTTTAATGCAGCAGCAGAACTGACAAGACGCTGATCATGATTGAGATACTAGACTAGTTCTGGCTTTGCAGAATAGTCGGTTATTGTCCCGGAGATTTCTTTTAGGCTCTTTATACTGAAAGCATGCAGACCTATCAACCACCTTCTGATTTCGTCTGGATTGATGTCCAGAGAAACAGCCAGGTCCTTTTCTGTAAGGCCTTTATCAGCTAATATTTTTGCGGTTTTACTGGCAAGTTCCTGGTTCAGCTTTGTTAATTCTTCTATTGCGGGGTTTCCGTTTTCTTCCAGCCAGATGGATACAAAATCGTTATCTTCCATTGATGTGTGTCGTAATTGTTTAAAGTATTCTAGGCCTTTTGAGCCTTTGTTTATTTAGGCGGCAAATTTATAATATTAAGCCCATTATTCCAATTACAGAGAAAGCTTGTAGCGATACCGCAATTTTTTAGGTAGAAGACGGTTAAAGATAATATTAGTGATTACATTTAGCAATGTTTGAACCGCTAAAAAAATTCATCAATTCGCTAAGCTTTAACCAGCAGAAATTACTCTGGTTTTTATTGTTCAGTGTTTCATGGGTATGTATAACTCGCTTTGTCCTTCATATAGAATGGTTTAAAATCCTCATTATTTTAGCACTTTTAACTTTCAAGGAACTGTTTGAGTATCGCAGGAGATCTGCAAATTCAAAGCGTCCAGAACTTCCTAAATAGCTGTTTCGTAATACACGAATTTCTTTGAGGCTTTCTTTATGCAAATGGTCATTCTACAACTGTTTTTTGAGGAATTGATGAACTGACCATATCTAAACTCAGATTTTTTTTTCTTCTGTCGGTTTGACTTATTTATTTGGCTAACAGTAACTTTTGATCTGAAGCGTTTACTGATGATTAATCCTGGGTAGAATGAGCATTTGTTCATTCTTTCCGATAGCGGATTTACTGCTCATATTTGTTTATCTTCACTCAAGAATGAATTATAAAGATGTCAATATTGGATAAACTGTATCCGCTTATTAAGCCTAATTTTCTTTACTTATTGATCGCTCTATTTTTTATTGGCTGTACTGCTCCAAAAGATCCCGGCTCCAGGAAAGTGCAAGTCAAAAAGATCGAAGGGCATTATCAATTGTATAAGGATGGAAAGCCATATCATATAAAAGGGGCAGCTGGGCTTTCTCATTTCAAAACACTAAAGGAAATGGGAGGGAATACCATCAGAGTTTGGGACACAACCCGATTGGCTGTCATTTTAGATAGTGCAAAGGCTAACCAGCTGAGCGTAGTTGTTGGATTACCAATTTTTAATAGTGATTATAAATCCTTCTATAATGATCCCGCTAAAGTAGCGCTTCAGCATCAGGCCTTTAAGGCCGTGGTAAATAAGTACAAGCAGCACCCTTCATTGCTGATGTGGTGCCTGGGTAATGAACTTGATTTTCCTTTTAAACCCAGCTATAATAGCTTTTATAAAGCTTTTAATGACCTTACGGAGATGATTCATGAGGATGATCCTGATCACCCCATTACCACTACGGTTCTGAATTTCAATAAAAAATACATTTTCAACCTTAGTGTGCGCTGTGATATTGACCTGATATCATTTAATACTTTTGGAAGAATAACCTACCTAAGAGATGAACTTAAAAGCTTCTCCTGGTTTTGGGATGGACCATTTATGGTGACAGAATGGGGTATTGATGGCCCATGGGAAGGGACAGCACAAACCGCCTGGGCTGCTTATCTTGAACAAGCCAGTAATCAGAAAGCGGAACTTTATCAGGAGCGTTATAAAAAATCTATGCCTACAGAAAATCCTGGGTTTTTAGGTTCCTTTGTTTTTTTCTGGGGCAATAAGCAGGAAGGAACCCAGACCTGGTTCAGTATTTTCGATGAGCAAAATGGGAAATCTCAAGCGGTTGATGCGATGAAGTACATCTGGACTGGTAAACATCTGGACTATACTTTTCCTCAGATAAAAAATATGCTTTTAAATGATCAGGAAGCAAAAGATAACATTCTTTTATCTGCTGGACAGCATTTTTCTGCCGAGGTATTCCTATTAAATAAGGATAAAATAAAGTTGGTAAAATGGGAGTTATACCCGGAAGACTGGTATAAAAAAAACAACCTTCATAGTGATAAAAAGCTTCAGCCATTACTGAAACAAATTAAGACAGCTCAATTTTTGGAAAACAATTTTGTAGCGCCTATTACAGAGGGGCCCTATCGGATCTTTGCCACAGTTTATGATGATAATGGTAACTTCTCTACCAGTAATATACCTTTTTATGTTGTAACGGATAAATGAAAGTAATTCAAGCTCCATCACCTCCAACAAAGAAAGAGCGGTTTACGCTCAGACTGATGATTACCATCGGATTAATTAGCATTGGCTATTTTCTGAATAACATGCTGAACCCCGATATTATCGGCTATCCTCCATTGTATTGGATGTTGCTCAGTACCTTTGTATTTATGAGTCTTAAAACGATTCATGAATGGATTCATTATTTTTGCATTACGATTCCCAAGACGCCGGAATCTACTAAGGTTTATACCGTTGATATCTTCACTACATTTTGTGCCGGAGAACCTTATCAAATGATCGAAGAAACGCTGATTGCGATTAAAGCCATTAGTTATCCCCATGAAACTTATTTATGCGATGAGGCTAACGATCCTTATCTAAAGCGTTTCTGTGAAGAATTAGGAGTTCATCATGTTACGCGGACAAAGAAAATTAATGCTAAAGCGGGGAATATCAATAATGCTTTGAATTACTCGACAGGGGAGTTGTGTGTGGTTTTAGATCCTGACCATGTTCCTTTCCCGAATTTTCTGGATCCTATCGTTCCACATTTCAATAATCCAGAGATTGGCTTCGTCCAGGTTGTACAGGCATACAGTAATAACGATGAAAATCTGATTGCTAAAGGTGCCGCGCAGCAGACTTATCAGTTTTATGGACCGATGATGATGACGATGAACAAATATGGAACTGTGTTAGCCATAGGAGCCAATTGTACGTTCAGACGGAAGGCCCTGGAATCCATTGGCGGTCATGCCGCAGGTCTGGCAGAAGATATGCACACTGCCATGCAGCTTCATTCCAAAGGTTGGAAATCCGTGTATGTGCCACAGGTTTTAGCAAGAGGTCTGGTACCTTCAACTTTATCCGCTTATTATAAGCAACAACTCAAGTGGTCAAGGGGAGTTTTTGATTTACTCATAACTGCTTACCCGAAGCTTTTCAAGGGCTTTACCTGGCAACAGAAATTGCATTATGCAGTGATTCCTTTGCATTATTGCTCTGGATTGATTTATTTAATCAATTTCCTGATCCCTATCATTTCCCTGTTTTCAGATTTGAGTCCGATCCGGATGAGCATTACTGCTTTTGGATTTACCGTATTGCCTTTAATCACCATGACCCTCCTGATCCGCCATTTTGTGCAATTATGGGTAATGGAAGATGAGGAGCGGGGTTTCCATGTGGTTGGCGGACTACTGATTATTGGCACCTGGTGGATTTATATTTTAGGTTTGGTGTACACCATAATTGGAAAAAAGGTGCCTTATGTGCCGACTCCAAAAGATGGCAATGAAGCGAATAATTGGCCCCTAAATATTCCAAACCTGATCATACTCGCCCTTTCTCTGGTAGCAATTGTTTATGGATTGTATTATGATTGGAACCCATACAATATTATTATGGCTGCTTTTGCAGGTTTGAATAGTTTGATCATGTGTTTTAACATTGTCGCCAGCAGAGAACAACAATTCAGATCGTATTCAGCCGGGCATGCTAATGTGGATACGGTGATGACCAAGGTTAAGCAGTTAAAAATTAAATTCTGGCTCTTGAGAAGGCGAATTTATGCAGGAGTGAGAAGTACTGCCTTGATGATCACTGTTTTTCTTTGTTTCTCCGTGTTTTACTTCGCGATATCTGATGCTAAAAACAAGGATTACTTGCCGGTTTTAAATCATAAAGTGAATTATTTTTTAACCGGAATATTTGCTCCTGGTAACGCTGATGGCATCTCTTCCTTAAAAAAGGTGGATCAGGTTCAACGTGCATTTAATACTCATTTTGACCTGGTGTCCATTTATATCCCATGGGGAGATCAGGCACAATGTTATCTGCCGGCGCAAACCATGGACTCCATTTACAATAACGGTTCTATTCCTATGGTAACCTGGGAACCATGGCAGAATTTATTCGCTAAAAATGACATCAATGGAAATGATAAAAAAGACTTAAAGGTTTTTAGTAAGGTAACGAAGGGCATTTACGATGCTTATCTTAAAAAATTCTCAAATCAGGTTAAAGCACTAAAAAGACCAGTTTATATCCGTTTTGCCCATGAAATGGACAATCCATTCTATCCCTGGTCTCCAGCTGGAAACAATACCCCAGAGGAATATAGAGCCGCCTGGAAGTATGTATACCAGTATTTTTCAAAAAATGAGGTTTACAATGTGATTTGGGTTTGGAACCCATGGAAGCCAGAAACGGTTGAGGCGTATTTTCCTGGGATGCAGTATGTAGATTGGATAGGGGTAACGAATCTAAATTATGGTCAGCCAAATTCCCCTTCCTGGCAGTCTATGGAGGATTTATATCGGTATTTCCACCAGCAGCCAATTTTTCGTTCAGGATTACCGGTAATGCTTGCCGAAATGGGTTCATTGGTTTCTGCTGGTCGACAGGAAGAATGGTTCCAGGCTGCTTTCCAATCAAGACGCAAGTTCCCGGAAATTAAAGGTTTTCTATTCTTTGATTCCGGCTTCGACAAAAATGTACCCCAAGGGAATGCCGAGGGGATATTGGATTGGAGGATCCAGCAAGCTGAGCAAATGAGCAAGCTATTGAAAGAAAATGATAAGACCTCTGATCACACTGTGATTACTAAAACACCTCTATTGTTAACGAGTAGCATCAGTAAGGAGGTCGCTAATCCCTCAGTAATAAAGAACCTGAATCTATTTGCGTCTATAAAAGGCGTAAACTATAACCGTGGACAGGATTGGAAAAAGAACTATCAAACAGTTACAATGAGGGATATGGTGGTTGATTTTGAGGAGATGAAACATATTGGAATCAACACCATCAAGCGGTATGGGCCAGATATATATGATGATAATATCCTTCGATTGGCTAAGAAAACAGGAATAAATATCCATTATGGCTATTGGATTTCGGATGAACTTGATTTTGTGTCAGACACTAAGAGCAGGGATTTATTGGCTGATAGGATTCTTGCTTCAGTGACTGAAATGAAAGATGAAGAAAGTATCAAATCCTGGAATATTGGAAATGCAGTATTCCAGAAAATGGATCTCTATTATTATAAACCAGAATTAATGTACCAGCAAGATGCTTACCTGTTTTGGCTGAAATCATTGATTGTCAGTATTAAAAAGGTAGATCCTAAAAGGCCAGTAACAGTAGACATTGAAGTTTCAGAAAATATGAATTCAACAATTGAAAGATATAGAAAGCTGATTCCTGAAATTGATTGCTACGGTCTTGTACTAGGTTCTAAGCTAACAGATCTGGCCTTCATAGAGAATTTGAAGGTGCCATATTTTTATAGTGAGATAGGTTTTCCATCTTATAGTGCAATTAATAACCATAAGGTGGGCGCATTTATCGCAAATTGGCAAGACGAGCAGAAAACAGATCGGGTAACGTTCAATGGAATAAAAGATACCAAGGGAAGAAAGAAGCTTGCATTTAGTCAGCTTTTTCATGTATGGAATAAAGGGCCGTTACCGGCACAGAAACCAGCTGTTAATATCTTGAAACCAGCATTAGGAACTTTCCCTGGACAGCAGCTGACTTATCATGCAATTATTAAAGCGCAGAGTAAATGGGTCATTGCTACGAATTTAGCATCAAACGTTTCTTTTGAATGGAAACTGGCTAAAGTTGACAGATTTAATAAACCAATTTCAATTGAAGATATTGGAGCAGGAGAAAGTGTTAAGCTGATCATTCCAGAAAATCCAGAGCAGTACAGGCTTTATTTGTACATGATTAAAGACAATGTGGTATTGGATATTGTGGAGTCTAAGCTCAATACCCCCGTAAAAACAGGTTTATAAAATTGACAATCATTTAATGGACAAGACTAATTTACTAGTTACTATTGCTGAAATAACAATGCTTATTTCATTATTTCTATCATTGTTTTTGCTTACCGTCAAAACACAACATAAGTTAAGTAACCGTCTTTTTGCTTTTTTTCTAATATTAACTGCAATAGATATTGGCGGAAATCTTGACAATTTGTTTGAACCAGGTTTGAATGCAAGAATTTTTATAAGCTCAATATTTTTCCTACAGCTTCCGACTTTCTATTTATATGTTTTATCTGTTTGCTATGCTGATTTTAAACTAAAACCAAAGCATTTAATTCATGGTGTTCCTTTTTTAATCGCAAACCTGATTTTAATACCTCGGTTTTATACAGTCGACCTGGCATCCAAAATTAGCTTTCTTGAAAAAAGCAGTACCAGGCTGGAAATACAGTTCAACCATATTTTGATACATATTCAGATTGTAGTATATATCATTGCCGCTTTTATGATACTAAGAAGGGCAAAAAAGATATACCTGGAAAATTATGCAGGAGCAAATATTGAATCACTTCATTGGTTATTTCAGTTTACCTCGGCATTATCAGCGTTTTATTTTATAGCGCTATTAAAAAACATTTTTAAGTTTACTGATTACCCTTATATATCTGAATGGCTAAAAGCTGGACTTTTCATATTTGAACTGATCATCATTTTTTGGTATTTGTACAAAGCATTAAACAATCCGAGTCTATTTAGAAACATTGATTCGAAATTAAAACTGGTAAAGAACATTATTTCCGAGGACAAAAATACTGGGCCATTAGCTGTTAATGAAAAGGAGTACAAGGAAGAGCTATCGAAATTAAAGAAGTATATGGAGGAGGACAAGCCATTCCTTAATCCTTCCTTGACAATTCAAGATGTATCGAGGGAGATTAAAATCCCTGTCCGAGATTTATCTGTTTTGATAAATCATAAGTTGGACCAGCATTTTTATGATTTTGTGAATACCTATCGCATAACATGTGCCATGGATATTTTAAAAGATGTGACGAAAAGTAAGGTAACTGTCTTGGAAATTCTATACGAAGTAGGATTTAATTCAAAATCTTCCTTTAATACGGCCTTTAAAAAACACACTGGTCAGACGCCTACTGCTTATCGTAAGTTACTGTAGTTTAATCGATTGTAATTACTCGTACTACTGCGCTTAATTACTCGCACCTATTTTTTGAAACAAATGAGTTCGACTACGTTTAGTCGGTCGCATAGCTATGGTTTCTTCCTCATGTTTGTATCGAAATAATTTTTAACATAAAAACGATACAATGAAAACTTCAGTAAAATTTTTAGCAGCACTATTATTAGTAAGTAACCTTGCTTTTGGACAAGACATCACCAAAAAGATTGATTCCATAATAAAGGATAGTTATCAGAAAAATCCTGCCGTAGGTATTAGCGTTGGTTTTATCAAAAATAACGAGGAGTACTATACCGCTTATGGTAAATTGAATGCTGAAAGTCAAGTTGAAATTAATAAAAACTCTGTATTCGAAATCGCATCTATTACCAAAATTTTAACTTCAAATCTAATTGCACAGGCTGTTCTTGAGCATAAAATAAAAATTGATGATTATATAGACAACTTCCTTCCTAAAGCATACGTCTTACATAAAAACCTCAAAAACAAAATAAAAATTTCAGACCTGGCATCTCATCAATCTGGATTGCCTGATATAGATTTTGCGAAGTTAATAGAATTAGATCCGCAACAGCCGGTAAATAGTGTAACTGAAAAAACATTGACTACCATCATCAATAACTGTACTGAACTAACAGATTATGGTAAATACCGCTATTCTACGATCGGCTATACTTTACTCGGACAGATATTAGAGACAGTGTACGGAAAGAGCTACGATAAAATCATTAGAGAGAAAATGATAAGGCCTTTACAACTCAAAAATACACTCACTAAAGATTTTAATGTAAAAAACAGAACAGTAGCTCACAATCCTGAAGGTGGTATTCAGGAATTCTTCAAATGGAATATTACAGCCTCTGCAGGATTAATAAAATCTTCTGCATCTGATATGGTCAGCTACCTGAAAGCAGTCTTAAACAATGAAAATGCGATCGGTAAAGCTGCTATGATGACAGAGAAAACCTTTTATGAAGACGGAAAAAGAACAATGGGATTAGGGCTGAACACGGTAACTGATGATAAAAATACACTTTATATGAAATCAGGAGATTCTATGGGACAATCGTCGATTATATGTTATAACAGAGCAAAAAACTGGGGGATTGTAATACTTTTAGACCAAAGAAACTCAAAAATGAGACAAACGCTGTTGAATGAGATTAATGCTACGGTTTTGAAATAAATTCACAGAATATAATAACTGATAAGATTCAATTATCCAGAAGGTTTATTGAATCTTATCAGTTATTAATAATATTTAATTATAATTGTTGTAATTAACTGAATCTTATCAACACTATCTATCTTAAAAATTAATGAATCAAAAACCATCAAGTGCATTTATCGGAGCTTCCTGGGTAGCTCTAATGGCAGGATTTGCTGCTTACAACATAGGTCTATTCAATGCAACGATGCAATTGAACGAAAAAGGATACTATTTTACAATTCTTATTTTCGGTGTATTCGCCGCAATCTCGGTACAAAAATGTGTGCGTGATCGCTTAGAAGGAATTCCTGTAACCAATATCTATTATGGAATAGCTTGGTTCTGTACTGTTCTTTCACTGGTGCTCCTAACTGTGGGCTTATGGAACGCTACCCTTGCTTTAAGTGAAAAAGGGTTCTATGCGATGGCATTCATTTTGACCATCTTTGCTTCTATTGCCGTTCAGAAGAATACCAGAGATAGTATCGGTTCCGAGCCTAATGCTCCAAAGGAATCTAATAATCTTTAATCAAAGCTTTATTACTGTAAAGCCCAAAAATCAAAAGCCCTTTTTTTCATGCGATTAAAAGGGTTTTTTATGATCAAAAAATACACCATAGAGAAAATGGGAAAAAACACACCGATACCTTGCCTTGAATGTGACAGAGAGAAATATTTTGAGGGACTTTGTTATTCTTGTAATAATAGAAAATTAAGAAAGCGCTATCAATTAATGACGAAAGCCTCAATTTGCGTTGAGGCTTTCGTGCTGCCACTGAGATTCGAACTTGGTAGAAAAATCAGCTTTTAAACATGGACTTAAATTTATAATTAAAATTAATTAGTCAACTTAACCGCTTTATTGGCAAAATATTGTTCGAGATAAGATTTTACCTCCATTTTTTTTGCACTATCGTTAATGAAGCTGTCAAGAGGAATTAAACGATCCCTATGAACCCCAATAAATCGTGCTTTGTCCTCTGAAGTAGAAGAAACCCAATTATTAAGATTCAATATGACCCTATTGTTTATGGTTTCCGTTTTCAATTTGCTAATATCACCGCCAATAGCGCTATAGTAGATCTTGGCTGAGGAATTTGCATTTAAGTTCGGTAAGTTTACCTCATCTAAATAGCCACTCATCAATCCAAATGTTCGTTTTAGCGAATACCTTAATCCCTCCATAACGATCAATGACCTGTTTTTTTCAGGAGCCTCCGCCTGATAAACGACATCAAATTTTGAACCTAATTTTATTCCAGTCAGCACATGCGTTCCATATTTATGAACTAATTCTTGAGCGTTTAATAAAGTAATATCGCTCTTAAAACTTTCTGTTAGAAAGTTATTTACTTCTTCGTCATAATAAAACGTGTATCTTTTCCATATGAAGTAATTGGAATAGTATCCGTAAACATACTTTTTATCAGTGGCAACTGTTCCAGCGAACATATTCTCTATGGTGTTGCCAAAAACGTTCAAACCTTTAGTTTCTGCATATGAATTGGAAAATTTCTTTGATAGATCTACTGCGTTTTCAGCCTGAATGGTTGTCCATGAACCTTCTGTACCTCTAATGAAGTTAATTCTATCATTTCCACTAGCAGCATAAGTTGGGATGTCGATTACACTTGCCCTTATAGAGCCTTCATCGTTGAACTTATCAGTTACATCATATCCAAATCCTAGAAAATTATAGATTTGGGACGGTTCATATAAAGGCGGGCTTTCTTGGGTTGCCCCCTTAACTGCCAGCTCAATATCTGGGGATAGTTGCTCTTTCTGCTCAGGACTTGGGCTTTCTTCAGATTCTTTCTTGCAGGAGGCAAGCATAGCAAAAACTGCCATGATTAAAATTGTTTTTTTCATTTGGTTTAAATTTGTGTGTGCCCTGACTGTGTCAATTTTAATGCCATTTTACAATAATATTTATATTTTTCATCAATTTTTTTAAGTAAAAAACTCGATACACTTTCGCTTAAATACTTGTTTTTTTTTATGCAAACTGCAAAACAGCAAAAAATGCTTAGGATTTCGCTGTCGATAGGAAGATTTTAAGTTTATGGGGGATTCCCCAATATTTCATAGACGGATTAAAATGGTCACAATTAATGTATAACCATTAATATTATTATTATTAAGGAGTATTAAAGCAATACAAGAAGATTTTGATTTTGAGTGCTTCAAAAAGGAAGCTATTGCAGGTTTACATGCCGGCAAGAAAACGAAGAGTAGGGAAGGACTGGCCCCTATGATTAAAATCCTTTAGTGACTTCTTTCTTGTTGGAGGTTAAAGGGCCTCCAACAAGGAAGAAGTGATGTTGATATAGTTCAATTTACACTTCTAATGTGTTTTAAGTTTGCCAGCTATTGTTTCCAGTTTGCTTTTTAACTTGCTAATGGCGCCATGAAGAGCTAAATCATAAGTGTTTCCTAAGCTGGAAACAGCAATAGGTTCTCTACCTGAAATTCTTGCCTCCAATAAGCAACGTTTATCATCTAAGCCTTCTTTACTTCCATTTTCATCTGATAAATGTACCTCCAGGCGGGTGATTAAATCATCGAATATCCCCAGGCCTGCATTGATTTCATTTTTAATTTTTCCTTCGTATTCCTGGTGTATTGTTAAGTTTTTGTCTGTGTTCAGTTGAATAGTCATAGTCTCTTAGTTAAAATATTTATACCAATTAAACAACAAAACCGACTGATGGTTTTAACAACAATAAAATTCTTTCATAGATTTCTAAAATCAAACCACTTTCACCGGTATATTTCAAAGCTGAAATATATGTACCCACAGTTAAGTAATACAGGTGTATAAATAAAATGCTTGTCTTCTAATCGAACGTTTTGATGGGAGTTTTGGTATCCCCATTAAAAGAAAAAGGCCTTTAATCATGCGATTAAAAGCCTTTTCTGTGATCCCGCTGGGATTCGAACCCAGGACCACTACATTAAAAGTGTAATGCTCTACCAGCTGAGCTACGGAATCAATTATGTCCCCTTGTTTCGGGATTGCAAAGGTAGAAAAATAATATTAAGTTGCTAATTTATTTGAAAAAAACTTCTGTTAATTTTTAACCTATTTCTGCATCCTTAAATTTAATTGTTTGTATTGGTTTAATAATCAATTATTTCTGTGCTTTTTAGCCTGCTGGCTACTTTAATATTATTTTTCAAATCCTAAGATCAAAACTTAGAAATAGAGCTCTATTCAAATGGAATGGCTATTAAATTCCCAAATAAATCACATTTAACTACCCCAAATCCTGTTTTTGAAGATGTCGAAACTCTGTTTAAGGTGGCGATTGAACACCAGTAGCACGACTAAAACAACCAATCCAAAGCCGATTGCAGTAAAAATCTCCATATTGGATAATAAAATCCCTTGCTTCCTAAGGTTTCCGGTTAGTTGTTGCATGGCCAAAGTACTTGACTCATCAAAACTAAAACCTTTACCTTGAAACTTCTGAATATACCTGCTCAGTTGTTCCTGAATCTCCGGACGTTCTGGAATAATCGTTTCCCTGAACTTGCTATAATGTTTTTGTTCCAGGAATACAGTTGCATTTTGCATCAGACAGAAGCCAATGGTGCTTCCCCAGAATCTTCCGGTAACGCCTACAGTGCCGGAAAAGGGAGCGAGGGGAGCCGGAACAGAAGAAACCGTAAATAGGACTAGAGGAACGAATAAAATGCCCACAGCGACACCCTGAAGGATATAAGGGAAGATGATATCTTGCAAAGCCACATCCGGAACAAAAAGGAAAGTAAACCATAAATGATAAACTGCCATCAGACTAAACCCGAGAATAAAAATATACCTGGTTGCCACTGCACGGGAGAGTAGAATCGCTCCGATAAAAATACCAATAAGATCACCCAATGCATTTAAGTATTGGATATTCGCTACCCTTACCGGCTCCCAGTTCCAAACCTTACTCATCGTACTGTGACAAATGTTCAAGCTCGCTCTGGAAATATAAAAGAGAACAAATAAAACTAAACCTGTGCGTAAATTAGCATACCTGAACACCTTTAAGTCGAAGCAAGGGCGTTTCACTAACATCTGCCTGACCAGGAATAAACCAGAACTGATAGCGGTAACTGCTGTAGCCAGAACAATGGCGGAGGATTGGAACCAATATTTCTTCTCGCCATAGACCAAAACAAAAGCGCCACAAAGAATTGCCGTATGCACCAATACAAAACTGGCCCAATCTACCTGATATAATGGTGTTTTCTTTTGAAAACGATGTCCATTAAAAGTGATCAGTACCAATGCCACACACAGAAATTGGAAAAATGCAGAGCCATAAGCCATATATTTCCAGTCGTAATTTTCCAGAAGCCAAACCACAATGTTCATGATAAAAGGAGAGGCGATCAACAATGTGCCATAAGTCAGGGAAAAGACCACAATAATGGCGTTTTTAGACTTAAACCTAGTCAGCAGCAAAAGCCTTAACGGAATCCAGGGTAAGGCCATTAAAACCCCTTCAGCCATTCTTAAAATGATAAACAGCACATAATCGTGGGTATAAGCCGAAATGATAAAAGTAAGCGCTGCCAGGAAATAGATGGCCATGAAGTAATTCCTGGTCGGGAAAAACTTAAAAATGCGGCTTTCAATCAAGATTGTAGCCAGGAAAGTGCCATAAGTAATGCTCATCGCATATTGTAAATCCTCAACTTCTACATCCAGAAAACTTGCAGAATAGGTCATGTTAGAAGTGTACAATCCCAATAATACCATGGAGTGTAGCATACAAAAGATCAGCACCGCTTTTATAGCCCAATCAGGCATCCAGGGCTTAAATACAGTTTGTGTAGCCATCGTTATTTCTGGTGGTTAGCAACCACAACAACATTCATCCCTGCGCGTAGAAATTCAGTTTCTTTGGCAGCATCTGTCAGTTTAATTCGCACTGGGATACGCTGTTCAATTTTAACAAAATTCCCGGTGGCATTGTCTGGGGGTAGCATAGAAAATCTGGCTCCACTGGCTGGAGAGAATGATTCAACAACCCCATTGAAAACCTGATCGCCACTGGCATCCGCTTTAAAAGTAACCGACTGACCGATAACAATCTGTCCCACCTGTGTTTCTTTATAGTTTGCGGTAATCCATTTCTCCTGACTCACCACAGAAACCAAGGTTTGACCTTCTTTGACTAGTTGTCCAGGTTGAATGGTTTTCTTACCCACCCAGCCATCATAAGGTGCGGTTAAAATCGTATAGGAGAGGTATAGTGCCGCGTTATCTACTGCTGCTTTCTTTCCGCCAATCACTGTTTTAGCGACAGGCACTCTGGAAGAAGCTTCCGAAGTACTGAGCGCGGTAGATTTTAAAGCATGCATAATCTCTTCATAATGCGCTTTGGCAGAGTCGTAATTCGACTTCATCGTCTCTACTTGCTGTTTCGTGGCCGCATCTTCTTTCAAAAGGGCAACATAACGCTTATACTCTTCTTCCGCTTTCCAAACCTGGGATCTTGCTGCATCCAGCTGAGATTGCTGTACCGCAGTATTACTTCTTGTGGTCGCTACATTTCTTTGTAATACACCAACGCTTTCTTTTGCGTTTTCAATCTCTGACAAAGCCATGTCCAAATGCGATTGATATTCTCTGTTATCGATGACGATTAAGGTATCACCTTTGCGTACAAACTGGTTTTCTACGTACTTTACTTCCTCTACGTAACCGGTAATGCGCGTCACTACAGGGGTTACATATTGATCAATCTGCGCATCATTGGTTTCTTCATTGTTGTTATAAAAGATGAAAAACCAGATACCCATCATCAGGCCCCCAGCGGCAATTAAGCTGGCAATAATGGTAAATAGTGTATGGAATGGGCCATGGGCTGCAGGCGCTTTAGTTGTTTTCATGTAAAGGTATAATGCTGATTTATAATTGACCTGCTGCGTAACGCAATTCGTAGTGTTTCATTAAAGCGTCGATCCTTGTAGATACGACGTTGTATTTGGCCTGAAGTAAGGCATTGTCGGCATCCAGCATATCGGTTACCAGAGCCAGCTGATTCAGGTATTTGAGTTTGATGATCCTGTAGTTCTCCGTAGCTTGTCTTTTTGCTTTCTCCGTAACCGGCAACTGATCCATGATTTCCTGATACCTCGTGTATTGCTTAAATACTTCATCACTGATCTCATTTTTCAGAATCTCGGTATTTGTCTTTTCCTCCTCAATTCTTTGATCTGCCAGTTTCATTTTACTTCTATTCTTGTACAGATTCGACAAACTGAAATTGGCTTCTATGCCGATTTTGCCTAAGGTATAGCCGTTGTTTCTGGGTGGAAAGAACATGTAATTTGGATAATTATAACCGTAGGCGCCAAATAAAGAGAGTGTTGGGGAGTAATTACTTTTCGCAAGGCGATGCGCTGTCAACCGGATCGCTTCCTGTTGTTTAGCGATTCCCATTTCTTCTTTTTGAAATCCAGACTGCAGATACTCGGGATAGGGTAGTAATTTTAATGTGTTGTTTATTAGTAGATTAGTATCCAATGTCAAGACTTTTTCTTCAGGTAATTCCAACAAGGTTTGCAAGTCGTGCAGACCAATGGCGATGTTTCTTTTGTTGGATAATAAGCGCAGTTGCATATCCGAAAGTTGCAATTCTGCCCTTAACACCTCATTGCCTGTTACTGTTCCGTTTGCTTTAAAGGCGCGGACTTCTTTCAAACGATCTTCTTCTTCTTTAATGTTCTCCAAAATCAGCTTCTGGAATTCCATTAATTTGAATACACCCAGAAAATTGGCGACCACCTCAATTTGTATGTCCTTTACCGTCTTCTGTACCCTTAAGGCACTGATTTCTTGTTCTTGCCTGGCCTTTCTTATGCTGTATTTAATTTGTCCGCCTTTGTAAATGGGCAAGCTCACCGAGGAAGTCAGATCTGCCTGTTCCGGGATCGTAGCCGTCACCATTTTATCCGACAAGCCGTGTTTGTATTCCGTAAGGTCAGTGATTCTGGCGTAAGCAGCATGAAAATCGACATCTGGCAATCTCATTTCTTCTTTTTCTCTTGTTTCCACTTCAGCAATTTTATGTTGTAGCCTTGATTTGTAAACCGTTTTGTTGTGTTCTGCGGCCAATTGTAATGCTAGCGGTAGCGTTAAAACTTGTTGCTGTTGTGCTTTAACAGGGATCATCATCGTCCCGGTTAATAGTAGCGTGCCGAGAATGCTTCTCTGTTGATTTCTCAAGGCACTTAATGATTCCCTTGCAATAAGGGGGAGCTTTTTCATTGTGTAGAATTTTCATTACAAAGTTGCAATGATTCAAGTTGGCTTGATTATCTTTGTACGTCAAATGTTTATTCATTTCCGCCATGGCTATAATTCATAAAGATTACTATCTAACAGAGGTTGATAAGGACCCGAATACCATTTACTGTATGCATGATTTGATGGGGGAGCAGGATATTTCCGCTCATCAGCACCTTAAAGGCCAATTTCTATATACAGAAGGAGGGGTTGTTCATGTCAGTACGGAACAAAAGACGTATTTCCTGCCTGCCAGACATTATATGTGGATTCCACCTGGCGTAGTGCATAGCATCCATCCAAGTTCTGCAGATGTGACCATGAGGAACCTTTATTTTCCGGTAGAAAGCAATGAAAACCCTTTTTATACGCAGAAAGGAATTTACCCGGTCAATGATTTACTACTTCAAATGATCATTTTCAGCAACCGTTGGAGTGGGGATATCGACCAAAGCGAGCTGAGTTCTTATCGCTTTGCATTGGCCTTAAAAGCAATTTTGCCAGAGGTGAGCCTTTATAAATTGCCATTGTCACTTCCATATGCAAAGGATAAACGTCTTGCTTCGGTAATCAAATATATGGGCGATAACTTATCGGAAGCGCTTGTTTTCCCTGCTTTAGCTACACAATTTGGCTTAAGTGAAAGAAGCCTTTCCCGAATTTTTCAGAGCGATGTAGGGATGTCGTTTATTCAGTACCTCACCATCCAAAGAATGATGCTCGCGGTACAGCTGTTATTGGAGGATAAAATGTCGGTGAAAGAGGTGGCCTCAATGGTTGGTTACAATAGTATCCCTACTTTCAGCACCACTTTCTATAAGACATTAGGACTGAGGCCATCGGAATATGTGAAAATGAAAGGGATTTTAGGTTTAGATACTATGCTGGCATAATAAGATATGTAATTGGCCGGAAAGGATACCTTTTGGCTGATTAATGCGGATAGATTTGTGTTTTAAACCAAATGTATGCACGCAGATAGAATACTGAGGGAGGAATTAATTTCCAGAATAATGACCTCAGAACAGGCCGCACAGCTCTTTAAAGATAAGATGGTGGTGGCTTCCAGTGGATTCACCAAGGCCGGCGACAGTAAAGCCGTATTAGCTGCAGTTGCAGAACGCGCAAAGACAGAGCCACTTAAAATCACACTGATGACGGGTGCTTCTCTGGGGCATGGTACCGATGGTACTTTAGCCGAAGCGGATGCGCTTTCTTTACGCCTGCCTTTCCAGGTAGATCCCGTTTTACGAAAGGCAATCAATAAAGGTGAGGTCTTGTTTATAGATCAGCATTTGGGCGAAACGGTCACACTTTTAAAATCAAATCACTTCCCTAAAATAGATATTGCTGTGTTGGAAGCCATGCGGATTGAAGCCGATGGAAGTATCATACCTACCACATCTGTAGGTAATTCCGCTTCTTTTGCTGCATTGGCAGATCAGGTAATTATTGAAGTCAATACTGCCGTTCCTTTTTCTGTTTGCGGTCTTCATGATATCTTTTCTGCAGGAGATTATCCCAACCGTTCTGAGATCCCGATAGTAGCGGTAGCAGATCGCATAGGTCGAGCTTCCATTTACATTGATCCTAAAAAAATTATTGGAGTGGTGATCACCAATAAAACCGATAGTCCGGCAGAAATTGCAGCACCGGATGAGTCGACTACAGCAATCGCAAAACACCTGGTGAACTTCTTTTCAGCAGAAGTGGAAAAGGGAAATCTGACTAAATCTTTACTTCCATTGCAAGCAGGTATTGGTAAGGTAGCCAATGCGGTACTTCATGGATTTATGGACGGTGACTTTGAAAACCTGACCATGTATTCAGAAGTCTTGCAAGACAGTACTTTTGATTTGCTGGACTCGGGGAAAATGACTTTTGCCTCCGGATCATCAATTACGGTTTCAGAAGAATACTATCAAAAGATATTCAATAATTTCGAGCAATATAAGGACAAGATCGTCCTGCGTCCACAAGAGATCAGCAATGCAGGAGAGGTGATTCGTCGCCTCGGAATCATTGCGATCAACACGGCTTTGGAATGCGATATCTATGGTAATGTGAACTCTACACATGTGGCCGGAACGAATATGATGAACGGAATTGGCGGCTCTGGCGATTTCGCCCGTAACGCTTATCTGAGCATTTTTGTGACGCAATCTGCTGCAAAATCTAATACCATTTCACGGATTGTTCCGATGGTTTCCCATGTTGACCATACGGAGCATGACGTGGATGTCATTGTTACAGAGCAGGGATTGGCGGATTTAAGAGGTTTGGCACCCAGACAACGCGCTAAAGTAGTGATAGAAAACTGTGTGCATCCGGATTATAAAGCCGAGCTGCTGGATTATCATGAAAGAGCTTGTGTTCGCGGTGGACAAACACCACATCTTTTAGAAGAGGCATTTTCCTGGTATGGCCGTCTGCGCGAAAATGGTACAATGAAGAAGTTTGCAGATTAAAGATCTGCAAACTCCCATGCACTTTGGTAAGCGTTAACTTCTTCAGCATAGCTGATGAAATCTGAGTAAAATGGAAGGCGGGATAGGGTTGCACTGTCGCCAATCACCACCAGCTTTTTCCTGGCTCTGGTCATGGCCACATTCATCCTTCGGATGTCCGAAAGGAAACCGATACTGCCTTCATTATTGCTTCTGGTCATGCTGATATACACCAAATCTCGCTCTTGTCCCTGAAAACTATCAATGGTATTTACAGCGATTTTATCGGCATAAACCAGGAGTTCTGGAGAACTTAACATCAATTCCTTCATCAACAAGATCTGTTGCTTATAAGGCGAAATCACGGCAATCGTTGGGAAATCCTCTAGGGTATAATGATTTTCAAGCCTTGTAACGAGCTGAGTCAGGTGTTTGAATAGGAATGCCGCTTCTTCCGGGTTAGTAGTACTGGTTCCCTCAGATTTCTCTTCAAAGCCACAGCCTGCGGTATCAACGAAGGCCAATGGTGCTTCTTCCGAAAACAAGACATGTTGTGCCACAGAATCATGAGCTTTCAATTTATCCTCATAAAATACCTTTGAAGAGTAAGTCATGATGGCTTCATTCATGCGGTATTGCTCTTGTAAAAGCGTCACTGCTTCAGGGTGTAAAGCGGTGTTTTTCTCTAATAGGGTAGTGCTGAGGCCACTTTTCGCTGCCTCATTAGATTTAATGGTTGGAGAAAGCTGACAATGGTCACCGGCAAAGATCACTTTTTGTGCTTTAAGGATTGGAATCCAGCAGGCAGGTTCTAAGGCCTGTCCGGCTTCATCAATCACTACGGTGTGGAATTTTAGTCCGCGAATGGTGTAATGATTGGCACCAACCAATGTAGCGGTCACCACCTGAGCTTTACTGAGCAAATCGTCAATCATATATTGCTCCGTATTTCCCACCTCTTTCATGATTTTATAGGCTTCATCAAAGAGCGCTTTACGCTGTTCTTTTTCCGCACGTCCGAAATTCCGTTTATACTTATGGGCCATGTTTTTATACTCATTGGCCTGTTTCTTTAATGCTCGGATTTGTTTCATGCTGTCGTGTTCCGCCAGCTTCCCATCGAGGGTTAAAGACAATAATCTTTCTGATACCCTGGCCGGATTTCCCACGCGCAATACGTTCAAGCCTTCCTCATCCAGCTTTTCCGTCAGCAAGTCTACAGCAGTGTTACTAGGCGCTACCACAAGGATTTGTTGGTGATCCTGCTTAATCAAAGCTTTAATTGCCTGCACCAGGGTGGTAGTTTTGCCGGTTCCCGGAGGACCATGAACAATGGCCAATTCCTGAGCAGCAAGGATCTTGTCTACCGCTTGTTGCTGTACAGGGTTTAACTTAGGAATGGTATAATGAGGTGTTTGATTAGAAAAAGTAGGGCTTGCCTGACCGGTTAAGATTTTAATCAATCGGTTCTCTTCTGATTTTTCCAATGCCGCTGCCGCTTGTTTTAGCGCGTTCTGCATTTCATCATAACTGTTGTTATCGAACAACACATCGATACCTAATTTGCCGTCACGGGTCCAGTCAGGTAGCTCATCTGTCTTTAAAGTAATCTTTAATCGGTTGCCACTTTGATGGGTGATTGTGCCTTCTAAACGATCTTTAGGGTCATGATTAGAGAACAATACTGCCGAAGCACCAAAACGAAGCTGGTGTGCAAGTTCCTGGTGTGTAGTGCGTTCGATCTCTACAGTTAAATAATCACCTCGGCTCATTTCTGAACCTCTGATGGCTATTGGGTACCAGGATAATCCATTTGCTCTACGGGTAGTTACAGAAGATGATTCTGTTAATTTTAGGTAAGACCGTAGGTCTTCTTCGCGTTCAATTTTTAATAACTCAAGGAGTTTTTTGAAATATTCCAACAGGTATAGGGGTTATGCTAAATGTTTTTCCATGATATAATCTTCCATTAAGAAACCGTCGCCAATGTCGATGTTCTCTTCGCCAACCTGTTCAAAACCTAGGTTTTTATAAAATTGAAAGGCAGAATTGTCACGGTTTACATTCAATGATAAGGTGGTATTGTTGTTGTCTTTGGCAATTTCTGAGATGGTTTTCATCAGTAATTTTCCTACACCTTTACCTTGAGCTTCAGGAAGTAAATAGATTTTATGGATTTTTGTTTTTGATAGTCCTTTGTAATTCAGCTCATAAGAAGCATATCCTAAGTCCATTGTTTCATCTTTTACCAACAAAAAATGATGACCTTTTTTAGCTACCTGCTCCGTTAAAGCAGCAGTGCTGTACATCATTTCCAGCATATAGCTGATTTGTTGAGGGGATAAGATGGCGCCAAATGTTGCAGGCCATGTTTTATTGGCGATCTTTTGGATCACCGGGAAATCATTTGAGGTCGCGGTATAGATGTTAAGCATAGGTCTTAATGGGTAGTAAGTTCATAAATGTATTTAGAAAGAATTATCTTAACAACTAATCGTTCAAAAATGATAGTAGGTAAACAATGAAAAGCTTGCATTCTTGATCAGGTCAGCAATAATTTGATACCTTTATCCCATAAAAAGAAAATCATATGAATACTGAAAAAGCCATTTTAGCAGGCGGTTGTTTTTGGGGAGTAGAAGAACTATTCCGTCATCAACCGGGGGTGATCTCAACAGTAGTAGGATATACAGGCGGCGATGTTCCCAATGCAACCTATAGAAACCATGGTACACATGCGGAAGGTATTGAAATCGTCTTTGACCCTTCAATATTAACGTATCGCGGTCTTTTGGAGTATTTCTTTCAGATTCATGATCCTACAACCAAAAACAGACAAGGAAACGATATCGGTACTTCTTACCGTTCGGCCATCTTTTTTACAGACGAAGCACAGGAAGAGACTGCCAAAACTTTAATCGCGGAATTGGAAGCTTCCGGTAAATGGCCTGGTAAATTTGTAACGGAAATTGTTCCTGAAACTGATTTCTGGATTGCAGAATTAGATCATCAGGATTATCTGCAAAAGGTTCCTTATGGATATACTTGTCACTATGAACGTCCTGAATGGAAATTAGGTTAGTCCTGATTCCATCTTTTGATCTGGGGGATAATTGAATAAGGTTTGCAGTGTCTGGCTGACAGAAGGTTTACTGATGTCATCCAGCGTATAGTGATCCAGGTATTCATATAAGGCATTTTGCGCCCCATTCAGTATCCCTTTTAATCCGCAGTTTCCAGCAAGGATACACATCGGATTTTCACAATTGATCAGCTCTTCATCTTGTTCTAAGAGGCGAACCAGTTTGCCAATCCGATAGGTTTCCGGAGCATCAAACAGACGTAAACCGCCACCTCTGCCTCTTTGGGCATCTATAACGTTTTGATTAGAAAGAAACTGAACCACTTTAACGAGGTGATTTCTGGAGATCCCGAACCGGTCGGCCAGCTCAGTAATGGTCGTTGCCGGCAGCTGGGCTGGCTTGCAACTCATATACATCAGGATTCTCAATCCATAATCGGTAAATTGGTTCAGTTTCATCTCGTATTAATTCATTTGAATCGTTTGTGGGCCAAATTCCTCAAAGAATAACTTTTTACGATCAATGCCTAAAGCAGACAGGTCGTTTATTGCTTTTTCAATAAAGGGTTTGGGGCCACAAAGATAGTATTCTGCTTCTGGTATCAGGAGCATTTCGCTGATTTCAGCAACATCCATGCGCCCTGAGCGAGTATCTTTTGACAATTGGTTTTCTTTTGATGGTGTTTCCATATTTTCATAGAAGACGATATGTTCAAACCAATCGTGTTCTGCCTGCCAGGCATTGATTTGCTCACGGAAGGCATGAACACTTTCCGAGCGACAAGCATGAGCCCATTTCACCTGACGTTGCTGACCAAGGGATTGAGTCATAAAATCAAGAATTGAAACGAATGGCGTTTGACCAACACCACCACTTAAAAGCACTAAAGGCGTGGTTTGAGTCATATTTAAAACAAAATCTCCTGCCGGAGTCGTTGCTTCGATGATCGCGCCTTCAGCCAGCTGATCATGTAGGAAGTTAGATACTGTTCCACTTTCTTTTTCCTCATTTCCTGGTTCTCTTTTTACTGAAATGCGGTAATACGCAGAATTCGGTGCAGAAGAGATGCTATATTGACGAGGCTGATAAATTCCTAAAGCAGTTATAAATACCTTGATGCTTAAATATTGGCCAGGTTGGTGTTCTGAAACATCAAGCCCATCTTCCGGGCGTAGGTAAAAAGAAGTGATTTCATCAGATTCCTGTACTTTTTTATCAATAATGAATTTTCTCCAGCCTGTCCAGGCACCTGGAGCCGCTGCCTTTCGTAAATATATAGACTTTTCAAGATTGATCATTAAGTCGGCTAGCTGTGCATAAGCTTTGGCCCATGCCGTAATTAAATCTGCTGTGGCTGCATCGCCAAGCACTTCTCCAATTGAAGCCAGCAAATGATTGCCTACAATATCATATTGTTCTGCGGTGATTTGTAAACTGGTATGTTTATCACCAATTCGTTGAAGTACCGGTAGGAGTACACCTGGATTTTCAATGTTCTCCGCATAAGCAAGAACGGCAAGCGCCAATGCAGTTTGTTGTGTTCCGTTTTGTTGATTTCCCATATTGAAGGTATTCCTTAATTCTGGGTTGTGTTGGAACATTCTCTTATAAAAATGTTGCGTTAACAATAGACCGTGTTCTCTTAAAATTGGGACTGTGGCCTTGATTAAGCCGATTTCTGTTGTACTAAGCATAGTGATTTATTAAAGTTGCATCAAAAATACAACTTTAAGATGAATGCAATAATTATTACTGAAATTTCTCAGGATATTACATTGAACAGATAAATAGGGGGCTAGTTGTTTTGTCGCAAATCCCCCCTTTTATTGTCTGATGCAACCAGTATTGCTGACTGGTAAAACACTTAGATTTGAATTGTAGAATTAACTGAATATATTTAGATACTGCAAAACAGAACCACAAACCTTAAAACGCAACCATGGCAACTATTAATCCTTATTTAAACTTCCTTGGAAATACCGAAGAAGCATTCAATTTTTATAAATCTGTATTTGGCGGCGAGTTTGCGATGGTACAGCGCTTTAAAGACTCGCCTCATGGAGACAATATGTCTGCGGAAGACAAAGAAAAGATCATGCATATTGCCCTTCCGATAGGGAATGGGAATGTGTTAATGGGGACTGATGCACTTCCCGCTATGGGCCAGAAACTCAATATTGGTGATAATTTCTCTATTTGTATCAGTGCAGACAGCGAAGAAGAGGCAGACCGTCTTTTTGCTGCGCTTTCGCCAGGGGCGAATATAGTGATGCCATTAGAAAAAGCATTCTGGGGCGCTTACTTTGGAATGCTGACAGATCAATTTGGCATTCAATGGATGGTAAACTTTGACTATCATCAGAAATAATCATTAGAAATTGTCTCTATTTATGGAGTAAAAAAAGAGTGTCTTTTATGAAGACGCTCTTTTTTGTTTTAATAAGCCCGTATTGTCAGGCTAGATGAATTGCTTAATTTAGGCCATTGAATAATAGGAAAAGAATATGAGTAGATTAAAATTAGGCTGGATAGGTCTTGGAAATATGGGAACGCCGATGGTAAAGAATTTACTAAAGGCAGGTTTTGAAGTGGTAGTTTTTAACCGTACAAAGCAAAAAGAAGAAGAACTGATCGCCAATGGCGCTACAAGTGCTGAAAATCCGCAGGAATTATTAGAAACCTGCGATATCGTATTTACTATGTTAGCAGATGATCAAGCTGTGAAAGCGGTTTTTGAAGGCGAGCAAGGACTATTGTCTCAGGCAACTGAAGGTAAAATGATCATTGATATGAGTACCGTTTCACCAGACACTTCAAGGTATCTATCCGAAGCTTGTCAAAAGAGTGGTGTTGATTTTCTGGAAGCACCAGTATCCGGAAGTGTTAAACCTGCACAAGATGGAACTTTAATTATTCTCGTTGGAGGATCGGCTACCGCTTACGAGAAAGCAAAACCTGCTTTTGAAGCTTTAGGTAAGTTGTCCATCCATGTTGGTGGGGCTGGTGTAGGAAGTTCTGCTAAGCTGGCGATCAATTACCTTTTGGGCTTAAACCTGCAAGGCCTTGCAGAAACAGTGCTTTTTGCAGAGCAGAACGGGGTTAGTAAAACGGATATGCTAACCATCATTAATGAAGGTGCCTGTGGTAATGGCATCACAAAACTGAAAACGCCATCGATTCTAAACGAAGAATATCCTGCTGCTTTTGCATTGAAACACCTGGTTAAAGACCTCCGACTGGCTAAAGAAGCGGGCTTACAGGCACCATTAATTGATCCTTTATTCAATAGCTTTCAAAAAGCACAACAAGAAGGTCTTGGAGAAGAAGATGTAATGGCAGTCATCAAATCACTGGCTAAATAATGAATAAGGAGATAGCATTCGCAAAAATGCAACTTAAGGAGTGCCAACAAATGACTGATGGTGTTGCTTTTGCAACAGATTCCAGTGTTTTGCAAGCGGTACTTTATCAAGATATTCCTGCGATGCTTAAAATTCCTATGGCCGAAGAAGAACGCCGAGGCTCTAAGCTGATGGTACATTGGGCAGGTAATGGCGCGGTTAAGGTTTTGCAACATAGCGAAAGTGCCTTATTGATGGAAAGGGCTCCAGGGGAATCTACTTTAGCCAAAATGGTGTTGGAAGGCTCCACAAGTTTTTTTTAACCGAAAAAGGAAGGGAACTTTACAGCGCCCTTCCTTTTTTAAATAATCAGATGATATTTTACAAATCTTTTCAGATCCCTAATATTGATCACCTGTATAATTGTAAATACTAGTTTTTAGGCTGTACTCTACCTGATTTTCTATCCTGAGCCCTACCAATCACATATCCTGTTCCTGCACCAACAACACCACCGATAATTGCACCTCTAGCATTGTTTTTGTCTACCAGGATACCACCGATCGCACCGGCACCAGCACCAATTGCTGTACCTTTAGCAGCTTGGCTCCATCCTTTTTTCTTAGCCGGAGTAGCTACGGTGTTTGAAGAAGAAGAATTTGATCTTCTTTCTGCAGCTTCATTACGCTCAGCTAAAAGAAGTGTTCTTTTTTCTTCTCTGATTCTTGCAGTTCTAATCTCTTCGTCTTTTACTTGCGCTATTCTCTCTTTTTCAAGAGCGTCTGCTCTTTTGAAACTATCCAATCTCAGACTATCTTTTACAGCAACAATCGCTTGTTGTTTAATCATCGCCGCCTCTTTGGCATTATTTGAACATGCAGATAATAAAATCGCTAATGCCGCTACTGAAAGTATCTTTTTCATAATTTTGAATATTGTTTACACTTGGTATCCTGTAAAAATGATGCCAAACTCTTAATTTATTCGACGAAATTGAATAGAAAGTAACTAAAATGTTGCGGTTAAATCTATGTTTAAAGCACATTATTGATTATAAATCATTGATTGTCAAATCAGAATTTAGCCCTTTTAAAATCTTTCTTTTTTTTAAACAATTGGCAGGAAAAGATGTTTCCTATCCATAAATAGACCTGTATTTAGGTCTATTTATTTTCAAATCAAGCCCGAATTTCAATTCATCATCACAATAACGGTCCGCTGGACAGATTTATTATATCCTTATTTCCACAATAGGACTGGAATCGTCCCCCAATAGAGGACTGCAGTAAGCCATTTGTTACTCAGGAATAGAAATATGGATAGCAACAGGTTTAATTATTATTGCTTGTATAAACGTGCTTCTTCCAAATCCAGACTACTTTCCAGATCACGGATCACCTCATCATCATATTGCTTTGTTGCGCGCAATTTGTTCAGCTCAATTCTTCTCATGGTAATTAAATCCAACATAATCTTACCGTATAATTTTCTTACCGAAGCGACTTGTTCCTTTTGCTCGCTTAAGGTTTGTTCTGTCGCCTGGATGCTGCGTTCCAATTGCTCTTTTATCCTGGCAATCGTTTCAAAATCTTTCATTTCCTGATTGTATTTATTGTTCAGGAAGGTCACAGATTCTTTAGCCAGTTGTAGCCTGATGGCTTCTTTTTGCTGATCAAATGGAAGGTGATCGTCAATTTCTTCAACTTTCAGTAACCTTAAGAAAATAGGCAGGGTAAGACCCTGGAATACCAGCGTCACTAAAATCACGATGAAAGTAATAAACAGGATCAGGTTTCGGTGAGGAAAGGCCTCACCATTATCTAAGGTTAATGGGATGGCCAAAGCAGAAGCCAGGGAAACAACCCCACGCATACCTGCCCATCCAATGATGAATGGCAGTTTTAAGCCCGGACTTTTCTCTGATTTACGAATTTTCGGACTCAGGAATCTAGGTAGGAAGGTCACCACATATACCAAAATGATCCTGGCAATGATCACAATTGCACTAATGATTAATCCATAATGGATGGCTTCTTTTATAGAATATCCATCTAAAGCGGCAACAATCACCGGCAATTCCAATCCGATCAGGATGAAAACAAAACCGTTCAAAAGAAAACCTACCGTTGCCCATACTTCCTTCGTTTGAATTCTGGTATGGTAATTTAGGAAATCGTTGGAGCGAAAAGAGAGAAATAAACCACCACTAACTACAGCCAAAACGCCCGACCAGTGGAATTCCTCCGCTACAATATACATCAGATAAGGTGCGATTAAGGTAATTGGAGTAGTGATACTCGATGATTTTGCCCAATACCTCAGTACAAGATACAGGATATGTGCAATCGCCAGACCAACAAATACGCCCATCACTGCCAATACTAAAAAGTCTGTAGCTGCTTTTTGGAAAACAAATTGACCAGTCAGGATAGAAGCCAATGCAAACCTGAAAACCGTTAGTGAGGCAGCATCATTGACTAAACTTTCGCCTTCCAGCATCGTTAAGCCTCTTTTTGGCATATCTACTCCCTTTAATACAGAAGTAGCTGCTACCGCATCCGGAGGAGAAATGATGCCTCCTAATAAAAAGCCCAAAGCCAATGTAAAGCCTGGAATGATACTTACTGAAAAGTAAGCGATGGCTACAGAAGTGATCAGTACCAATCCAAAACCTAACAATAATATAGACCTTTTCCATTTCCAGAACTCGTTCCAGGAGGTATACCAGGCGGCTTCAAATAACAATGGTGGTAAAAAGATCAGAAATACAATGTCAGGATTGATGCTGATGGCGGGTACACCTGGGATAAAACTGATGCCTAGTCCACCGATTACAAGAAATATAGGATAGGAAATTTTCCAGCGTTGACTCAATAAATAAAGGAGTGCCATTGCAAAAAACAAGGCGAGGATCAGCAGTAAATTGGCGTGTATCATGGACAAAAATATAAAAATATCACTTTCTTTCGCCAACTTGTTGTCTCCACATGGCATAATATAATCCTTTCTGCTCCAGCAGTTCGGCATGTGAACCGGCTTCAGAAAGCTTTCCTTTCTCTAAAACATAGATCACATCGGCATGCATAATGGTCGACAATCGGTGGGCAATCACTACTGTAATCCGCTCTCTGCTCATCGAAAGATCGCGAATGGTGGAGGTGATCTCTTCCTCCGTTAAAGAATCCAGGGCGGAAGTTGCCTCGTCGAATATGAGTAGTCTCGGATTCCTCAGTAATGCCCTGGCAATGGAGATTCTTTGTTTTTCACCTCCAGAGAGCTTCAATCCGCCTTCTCCCAATAAAGTATCCATTCCTTTTTCAGATTTCGCCAAAAGGTTTGTGCAAGAAGCTTTATCTAATGCCAATAGCAATTCTTCATCCGTAGCATCTCCTTTGACAAACAAAAGATTCTCTTTGATGGTGCCTGCAAAAAGCTGCGTATCCTGTGTTACAAAACCAATTTGTCGCCTGAGTTCATTGTAACGGATCTCTCCGGAGGGAATATTGTTGAACAAAATGGAGCCGGAAACCGGCCGGTATAAACCCACCAGAAGCTTTACCAGTGTCGATTTCCCAGAGCCGGATGGACCAACAAAGGCAATCGTTTCTCCGGTGTTGACATGAAAAGATATCCCGTCAATGGCATTGCTTTGTGCTGTTTTATGACGAAAAACCACCTGATCAAAAGAAAGGTTTTGCAAAGGACCCGTTTGTCTCGGGGAATCCGGCTTGCGTTCTACTGGTTTATGCATCAATTGATCAAAACTATGAACCGAAGCTTCCACTTCCCGATAGCTGAGGATGATGTTTCCAAGGTCCTGTAAAGGACCAAAGATAGAGGTGGAGATGAATTGCATGGTGATCAGTTCACCCGTACTCAACTTATTGCGGAAGATCAGCCAGAGCAAAATGAATAGAATGGATTGTTTGAGGACATTGAGTGTGGTTCCCTGGAGAAAAGAAAGCGTCCGAACCCTTTTGGTCTTCGTCATCTCCAGATCGTAAATCTTTTGAGTCTGTAGTTTTAAACGGCGGATCTCTGGAAAGGTAAGCCCCAGACTTTTTACCAATTCGATATTTCTGAGCGACTCCGTAATTACTCCCGCCATTTTATTGGTTTCTCTATTGATAGAACGCTGTACCATTTTAATTTTCTTACTCAATAGTCCGGTTAAGGAACCTAAGACCAAAATACCAACCACAAATACCGGTACCAGCATCCAGTTTTTGGTAATGGAATACCAAATGAGAAAGCCCATACCCACAATGGAAGAAAAGAGAATGTTGATGAAAGCATTAACAAAACGTTCCGTATCAGTCTTTACTTTCTGTAGGATAGATAAGGTTTCGCCACTATGACTTTCCTCGAATTCCTGAAAGGAGAGGCGTAAGGTTTGCCGGATACCGTCATTGAAAATTTGCATGCCAAACTGCTGGACAGCCAATCGGGTGTAATATTCCTGGAATGCTTTGGCAACTCTCGCCGCAATGGCAATCGCGATCGCAATACCCAGCCAGTACAATACCCCATTAACCAATTCATCCTGACTTTTGTTGCCCGGATTACTGGCGTATTCATCGATGATCTTTCCAAAAATTATCGGGTCAGTAAGACTGAGTAGCTGTGCAATAGCGGCAAGAAGAAGCGCTAATAGCACCCACCACTTTTGTACTTTAAAATATTTCCATAGGATCGGCATAGCTAAAAGGTACTAATAATAATGGATTTTTATCATCTGTAGGTCAGCTTTTTAATATCTTTGGCTACGGAATAATCCTTTTTGCATTTATTCGGTCAAACAGTGAAAAATTGAAAAGATATGAAAAGTTCATGGTTTAAATCGTTCGTCGTTGCAGGTGCCGTTTTATTAACAAGCGGAATCACTACAACTGATGTTCTTGCCCAAAGAGGCGAGAGGCCATCGGGTGGTGGAGGCGGTGGAGCCAGACCATCTGTAAGCAGGCCTTCAACAGGTGGTAGCAGACCTTCTATAAATAGACCTTCGTCAGGAGGAAGTAACAGACCATCTATAGGTACTCCTTCAACAGGAAGCAGGCCGCCAAGTATAGACAGACCTTCAGGAAGTAACAGACCTCCGGGTGGTGATAGGCCTTCAGTTGGAAACAGACCATCAGGAAGTAATAGACCATCGGTAGGAAACAGGCCTAGTAATAGCTATAGGCCAGATTACAGGCCAAGCAGACCTGGCAGCAATTATCGTCCTGGTAACAGCTACAGACCTAATTACAGGCCTAACTATAGACCAGATTACAGACCTGGGTATAGACCGCATTACAGACCATACTACAGACCTCATTATGGTTATTATAACTATTACAGGCCTTTTATTGGTTTAAGTTTCAATGTGCTGCCTTTTGGATATTATCCATTCTATTATGGTTCTGACCGTTTTTATTTCTCTGACGGATTGTTCTACAAACAATACGATAAAGAATATAAAGTAGTAGTACCACCGGTAGGTGCAGAGGTTCCTACGCTTCCTACAGATTCAAAAGAGGTGGTGATTAATGGACAAACCTATTACGAAAGTAAAGGTGTTTATTACTCCAGCACTCAGAATGCCGAAGGAAAGCAAGTATACGTTGTTGCAGGTAAAGATGGTGTTTTGAATACCGATGGAAAAACAGTCTATGTGAATCCCGTAGCTCAGATTGGCGATATCGTAGATCAGCTGCCTGAAGATTCCAGAGAGATACTGATCAAAGGAGATACTTATTATGTAAGTCCAGATGGTGTTTATTATGAGAAATTGATAGATGGTAACAAAATCACTTATAAAGTGATTGGATTGGATAACGAGCCTATTGAGATTGAAAAATAAAATAGAGATCAGTTCTCATTTGATTCATAATACAGAAAAGCAGCAACCCTTTTGTCATTAACAAAAGGGTTGCTTTTTTTTGGCTCAATTTCTGTCCTGTTTTTTTTATGTGTTGATTAGAAATCCTCTGATCCGCCTTCTCCACCGAATTATGAATATTAGCACCTTTAATGCATTTAAAAACCGTAATTATAGATTGTATTTTACAGGACAGTCTGTTTCTCTAATCGGAACCTGGATGCAAAAGACGGCAGTGAGTTGGGTGATTTATGAGAAAACCCATTCTAATTTTATGCTGGGGCTAACGTTATTTGCCAGTCTGTTTCCCTCTTTTGTCTTTTCTTTTATTGGTGGCGTGGCTGCCGACAGATACAATCGATACAAATTACTGCTTTTAACGCAGGTGGCCTCCATGATCCAGGCGATCCTCCTCACTTTACTGATCTTCTTTAAAGATTATTCTGTCTGGGAAATCATTGCTTTAAGCGCATTATTAGGCTTAATCAATGCTTTTGATGTCCCCGCCAGACAATCATTGGTCTATGAAATGGTAGAGGACAAAAATGATTTACCCAATGCCCTTGCCTTGAATTCCTCTATGGTGAACCTTTCCAGATTAATTGGGCCAGGGATTGCCGGCTTAGCATTGGAAAAATTTGGAGAAGACATCTGTTTTGGTCTGAATGCCTTTAGCTTTATTGCGGTGATTGGCTCATTGTTGATGATGCGCTTGCCAAAATTCAAAGTAGTTCCCCGTACCAAGAATATATTTGGAGAACTAAAAGAGGGCTTCCAGTATATCAAAAGAACACCTTCCATTTCTTTTGTACTGATCATGCTGGCATTGATCAGCTTGCTTGTCCTGCCATTTAGTACACTGATTCCCGTTTATGCAAAAGATATATTTAAAGGTACAGCATCCACTTTCGGGGTAATCGATAGTGTCATCGGATTGGGGGCTTTCTGCGGAGCGATTTTCCTTGCGTCCTTAAAACCAGGTAGAAATCTAAGAAAAATCCTGGCCATCAGTACCCTGATCTTTGGCGTAGGACTGGTGTTATTCTCACACACCACTTATTATCCTGTCGCCCTGGTTTTTGCCACGATCTCCGGTTTCGGGATGATGTCGCAGATTACCATCAGCAATACACTTATCCAGACCACAGTAGATCCGGCCATGCGTGGAAGGGTCATTAGTTTCTATGCCATGGCCTTCTTTGGAATGCAACCCTTGGGCGGATTATTGGTGGGCTATTTATCTCAATTGATCGGTACCCCGGATACGGTCATGATACAAGGTTTCATCACCATCCTGATTGGTATATTGCTATTGCGTTTCCTAAGAAAAGCGAAAGAAAGAAAAGCAAAGGAATTGGCAGCTATTCATACTTAAGCGCATCAATGGTATTGGCTTTTGCGGCCTTATAGGACCTAATGGTGACTGTAATAAAGGTAAGGGTCATAGAAACGACCATCGCCAGTACAAAAGGCCATATGCTGATCTCTGTTCGGTAAGCAAAGCCTGAAAGCCATTTCGAGACAAATAAATAGGCTAGAGGCCAGGCAATCAGGTTGGCAAGGAAGACCATCATTAGAAAAGAACTGTTTAACATCCTGATCAATTCGTAATTAGAAGCACCCAATACTTTTCTAATCGCCACTTCTCTGGTTCTTTGCGAAGCGACAAATGAAACCAAGCCAAACAAACCGATAAAAGAGATGAAAATGATGACCCCGGCGAAAACACGGAACAGGATCCCGGTAATGCGCTCGCTTTCATAATATCGGTTCACATCTTCATCAACAAATTTAGACTGGAAAACATGATTGGGAAAAGTCTCATTCCATAAAGCGTTTATTTTTTCCATCGCAGGTACGACCTGTTTCGGGTCAATTTTAATGGCAGCCTGGTAATAGGCATTAGGATCTGCAAAATAGGCGACCGGAGAGATGCTGGTTTTCAAAGATTGATCATTATAATCCTTAAGCACCCCAATAATCGGTGCTTTTACACCATTCTGATCTATTATCTTACCCAGTGCCTCTTCCGGATTTAAAATGTTTGTTTTCTTTAAAAAGGTTTCATTCACCACGTAGCCTGTTGCGAAATCAGGTTTTGAATATGTTTTTCCTGCAACAAGGGCTAGTTTGAAAAGTTCAAAATAGCCGGGATCTGTATTGGCTAGTCTGATTTCAAAATCTTTATTCTCTGCACCATTAAAAGAGAAGTTCGTAGTCCACATGTCACCTGATAATGGTGCTTTCTGACAAAAACTAATCATTTGAATGCCTGGAATCTGAAGGACTCTTTCTTTAAAGTTATGTTGTTTTAGCCGACTTAAGCTATCGGTAGGGACAACTACCATCGTTACTGCTTGTTTGTCGAAGCCTAATGGTTTTTCAGTTACATACTTCATCTGCCTTAAGATCATCAAAGTGGCAATAATGAGAATGATGGTAATAGAAAACTGCAATACCACCAATACTTTTCGCAGGTTTAAGCTTCCAGAGTTTATGCTCACCTTATTCTTTATGGCCAATGCAGGACTAAATCCTGACATGATCAGTGCGGGGTAAAAGCCGGCAAGGAAGCTCACCAACAACACCAGTCCGCCAAGAAACAAGAAAATGATAGGTTCTTGAAATAAACTCAAGGACATTTTAGCCTTAAATAAATGCTCTAGTGTAGGCAGGGCAATTTCTGTCAACACACCCGCAATCAATAAGGCAAGGAGCGTAATGGTAAATGTTTCCGTTAAAAACTGCAGGATTAACTGTCCCCGTTTACTGCCCATCACTTTTCTTACGCCTACTTCTTTTGATCGGTTAATGGCCTGGGCAGTGGCCAGATTGATAAAATTGATACAAGCGGTGACCATCAGAAATAACCCAATAATCGCAAGCCCATAGAGTTCCTTTCTGCTGATGGAACTTTCCCCGAAAATCCCATAGCGCTCAACATTAAAATGAAGCTCCCTTAATCCCTGGAAAGCGTTCTTTTGATTGCCGGAAATGTTGCTATGTGCATAGTGCTTTTTATTGAACGCCGCCAGGGGCTGATCCATATCGGTAATGGATACGCCTTCTTTTAGCAAAACGTAACATTCTGTTTGTGAACTGACAGAATCCCATATGTTTTGATTTCTACCCGGATCAGTGGTATTACTGATCACAATTTTCAAAGGAAAACTGCTATTCTCCGGAAGATCCTTGAATACTCCTGTTACTTTGAGTAAGGTTTTTGTCCCATATTGAATGCTTTTACCCAATGCCTTTTCCGGGCTTCCAAAGAATTTTATAGCCGTATTTTCTGAAAGCACCACTGTATTTGGGGCCGATAATGCAGTTTGTGGGGACCCCGTGTTCAAATGAAGGTCAAAGATTTCAAAGAATTCAGGTTCCGCATAAAAGACGCTTGCTAATATTTTTAGTTTCTCTTTGCCCTGATCATCTTTGACATGTATGACTCCGCCGCTGCTGGAAATTGTGGCCACCTTTTCAATCCCTGCAAACTCATTTCTTGCTGCCGCAGGAAGTGGTCTGGGTACACCTTGCGAATAATCATCGAAGCTGGTATAGTTCCAGGTCGTTACAAATCGGTAAATGCGATGCTCATTTTTATAACCTTCATCAAAACTCAATTGATACCTAATGAAAATAAAGATGAGGATACAGCTGGTCATGCCAATAGCAAGCCCCATGATATTGATCAAGGTATATCCTTTATTCTTCCACAGATTTCTGAATGCAATTTTGAAGTTCAGTTTAAACATAATAATGATTTGTACTGCTGTTCACCAACAGTATGCCAGTTTTAATCGCCCCGCTGAAAGCCCTGATCACAGCGCTTTCAGCAAGCAGTAACTTTGTTTTCCGTTCAATAATGAACATAAATGATCGAAAACGCACAGTTTATGAAATCCGGTAGCTAGATTGTGACAGCTACATTTATATTGTCCTTTGAGTAGCTTTCTAAAATAAGTAATTTTAAAACTTGATCCCATTTCTATGAAACACTTATTTTCTGTCCTTTGTCTTTCTGCTACCTCGATCTTGCCATTGGCTGCCCAACAAACCCAAAAACCGGTATTGTACGGACGGAACTGGATGGCGATTACAGGAAAACCTTTGGCCGCTACTGCTGGTGCGATGACCTTTCAAAAAGGAGGGAATGCTGTTGATGCCGCTTGCGCGATGTTGGCTGCTACCTGTACCATGTGGGATACGCTCAGTTGGGGTGGGGAAACACAAGCCTTAATCTATAATCCAAAGACGAAAAAAGTCATCGCCATTAATGCGATGGGTGTGGCGCCAACAGGAGCAACAGTAGATTTTTTCAAAAGCAAGGGCTATAACTTCCCTCCGGAATATGGGGCTTTGGCAGCAACTACGCCCGGAACACCAGGAGGTTTGATTTATATGCTGGTCAATTTCGGTAAGCTGAGCCTTAAAGAAGTACTGGCACCAGCTATGGAAATGGCTGCTGGTTATCCGATCGAAGCTCAGGCAGCAAATAGCATTGAAAGAGGGAAAGCGCTCATCAAGGGATGGCCATATAGTAAAAAGGTCTTTCTGACTCATCCAGGTGAAAAAAGAGAAGCGCCAGAAGCAGGGGAGATCTTTGTACAAAAAGACCTTCTTGCCACTCTAACGAAAATGGTAGAAGCGGAAACTAAGGCACTCAAACAAGGGAAAAGCAGGAAAGAAGCCTTAATGGCAGCATATGATCGTTTTTATAAGGGAGACATTGCAAAGGAATTTGTACGTGGCGCGCAGGAGCAAGGTGGACTGATTACCATGGAAGATCTGGCCAAATGGAAACCGCTGGCAGAAGAACCACTACAAGTCAACTATAAAGGGATTGAGGTCTACAAATTGCAACAGTGGACACAAGGACCTGTGATGCTACAGGCTTTGAATATTCTGGAGAACTTTGACCTGAAAGGGATGGGCTTCAATAGTCCGAAATATATCCATACCCTATATCAGGCCATGAATCTTTCCTTTGCCGACCGTGATTTCTATTACGGAGATCCTGCTACAAAACCACAAGGTCCTATCAAAGGCTTACTCAGTAAGGAGTATGCAAAAGAACGTGCAAAACTCATTCAATATGATAAAAATAACCCGAACATTGGACCAGGAAATCCCTATCCATTTGAAGGAAAAACCAATCCTTACCTCAACCTCCTGCAAAAAAGAGGATATGAACTGGATACCACCAGTCGGAATTTCGCACCAAAACATGATCTTGGAAAACTCAACACTTCTTCAGATGAGCTGTATCAGGAAAGACTGCTGCTAGGGACTACCTCTATAGAATCCGCAGATAAAGAAGGTTGGGTAGTGTCGGTTACGCCAAGTGGCGGATGGCTTCCTGCCTGTATTGCAGGGGAAACAGGGATTGGGATGAGTCAGCGGATGCAAAGCTTTGTATTGGACAGCACCTTAAATCCTTTTAATGTGGTCGCTCCCGGAAAAAGACCAAGGGTTACTTTATCACCTTCTTTGGCGCTAAAAGATGGGAAACCATTTTTAGCTTCTGCCGTACAAGGCGGAGATACTCAGGATCAGAACCTGTTGCAGTTTTTCTTAAATGTAACTGAGTTTGGAATGAACGTTCAACAGGCTTCCGAAGCGGCAAATATCAATACGAATCAGCTCTGGCTATCTTTGGGAGGAACAAAAACGGAGGATAGGATGCCTAAGCCGGGACAGATTTTACTAAACAGCAATACGCCTTCAGCCACGCGCGAAGCACTTCAAAAGATGGGTTATATCTTGAGTTTCAGTGATAGGACGAGTGGCCCGATTAACGCCATTTACTTCGACTGGAAACATGGTAGCCTATGGGGAGGATCCAGCAATCATGGCGAAGACTATGGAATTGGTTGGTAGCGTTATCTTTTAATAATTCAATACCAGATCGTTGACAATAAGCGTACTATTCAATCCACCTTCATATTTTGCACCGGAAGCACTGGAAGAGAATACAATACTGATGTGGGTGATTGCCTCGCTTTCAGTAGCAAATAAGCCGCTTGGAGGAAGCTGATAGCTTGGGCTACCCGCAGGTAATGTGCCGTAAACCAATGGAACTGTAATTTTAGTCAGCTCATTTACTGTTTCTGCAGACCTGAACCAGGCGGTAGCCGATCTTTTTACCACTTGCCCGTTTCTGTTTTCCAGTAACAGGTAAATATCACAGCTGTCTACTTTATTCAAAGTCTGTCCGGCACCGTTCCTATATGGCGTACCGGGCAGATATTTATAACTTACTGAAAAACTCTTCGGTCTTGAAGTGTAAGCGATTCCAAATTTCGCAGAATTTAAAGGATTGCTGAGGTCTAACTTAAATGTACCGGTAAACAAGGTTCCGGCACCCATCCGCTGACCAGTTAGCTGTGCTAAAATACCCAGATCTTTAGTGATCATTTGAGCCGCAAGATCCCCTGAAGCAATTTCAATCGGAGTCGTATTGGCAGTAGAAAGACTGACCACCCCATCATTTCCTGTAGCCCATTCTGTATTGGCATCCAAGCCAGGCTGTTTATAATTTTTCCCGCTAGGCGTATACCAGTCATTGAAATTTGAATTGCTGAGCTGCGGATTCGCAGATTGTTTTTGTACAATTACCGTGTAGACTGCCTGTGTGCCGTCTTCTGCCGTCACCGTATAGGGTACAGGCTTGCTGAAATCCTGAGGAACCCGAAGACCGGGACTAAGTGTTGCATAGGTAGACAAGCGTACGGAGTCTGGAAATAATTTTGTCAGATCCGCATTCGCATCTACATTCAGACGGACGATTAAACTGTCCTGATTGATCAAAGTACTTCCCGACTCATTGGAAACCGTAAAATAAAGGATTTTCTTGAAGCTGGATTTTCCGAAATAAGTTTCTTTTACGCATCCGGAAGACAGCAATGCTGCTCCGGCAAGTACAAAAAAGATTGATTTATAATTTAGCATATGCTTTTTAAAATTTTAGGAGAACCTCCATTAGAAATAAGTAGAAAAACCGAAACCAATTTTTAGGATATTGATTTTAAAGTTCATATCCGTAGTGGTTACCCTGGAATCCTGCATTCCGGTGGTCTTGCTTTTTTCTACACTGGTATTGATCCCGAAAATGTCGACTGTAGTCTCAAATGCGAAGTTTTTTACAATAAATATCATTAATCCCGGTCTTAGTCCAACGCCATAAGTGTCTTTTGATGTATAGGTTCTGGTGAGCACTTCATCCACAACGCTCTCTTTTACTGAACGGTCAAATAACAATTGAATTTCCGTTTGGTTGACAATGTAAAATCTGTTTTTACGGTCCAGAGGGATAAAATTCTTAATGAATGGCCTTACACCATAGTTATTGGAAAAACTCTTGTTACTGGTTAAATTGCCATCCGCGTTTTTAATTAAATTGTTGTCTTTTGATTGGCCATAAGATAAGCCCAAACCTACGCCCAGGTTTTTTTTGATGATGTAACCACCATCCCCACGTACCGCCCAGCTGTTTTTCTTTTGATCTATATAATTGACAAAAAGGTTCTGGTCATTTACCGCATTTCTGCTACTTAATGAAAAGGTCAAAATATTAAACCTAAGTCCTTTTTCTATGACCAACCCATCCGGCTTTTCTTCTTTTGAATCGGTTTGTTGTTTGATTTCTGATTTGTATAACTGTTCCTGAGCAAAAAGGGAAGAACTGCTCCAGCAACAAAAGAAAAGTAAAATAAGGCTAATAGATCCAGGCCTTCTGAATAAGATGGCATTGGATTGGCGAATTGATTTAAGGAAAGGCATTCGTTTAGGTAGAGGATTCATTCAGTAGATTTATTTCAAAATAAGGTTTTTTTGTATTCCTTTTTTGTTACTCCTAACAAAAGTTTAGCAGGGAAAGTTTTCAAAATAAAACAAGAATAAAGTCTTTTTGGGATCAAAGTTAGCCTAAACTCATATCAGTAGAGGACAAGCAGGTTATAACGGGGATATAGTAAGGGAATACCCTTGCTGATTCTTTTGAAAAATGGGTAATTGTCTGAACCTTGCTAGGAAAAGCAGGGCAATAAAAAAGGGATATTTCCAATAAGAAGAGACTTATGGAAATATCCCTGTAAAAAGTAAGGTGTTAAAATCTACCAGAAGATACTATAAAGGGCGATAATGATCCCAATAATGATCAATGCTCCGGCAGTAAAGCCAGCATTGGTCTTAAACATTCCGCGATCTACATCCAATCCTTTAGGATTGACACCTTTTCTGTTTTCAAATAAGCTGATGACTACCATCGCAACAACGCAAATGATAAAAACAAAGCCCATTCTATCCAGGAAGGGGATTTCATAGATCATACTGCCATCCTTCTGTACCGCTAATTTCGAGAAGCCCAATTGGCTCAATCCTTCCAGGTTACAGAAATTAGGCAAGGCTTTGAAGCCTACAGAAAGTAAGAACCCACCAATCGTAGCGAACAATGCCGCATTGGAAGTTGTTCTTTTCCAGAAAAAACCTAGTAAGAACATGGCGAAAATACCTGGTGAAACAAAGCCTGTGTACTCCTGAATAAACTGGAAACCGCCTTTTTTGTCAATTCCCAATTGTGGTGCGATCACAATGGCCAGTAACATGGCTACGATAACCGTGATTCTACCAACTACCACTTGTTTGTGTTCATCAGCATCCTTACGGATCACCTTTTTGTAAATATCGAGGGTGAAAATCGTGGCAATGCTATTTGCTTTTCCTGCCAGTGAAGCTACAATTGCTGCGGTTAGAGCGGCGAATGAAAGCCCTTTCAGTCCTGCAGGAAGCAGGTTTAGCAATACCGGATAAGCCGAATCTGCATTCAGTTCACCGTTTTTCATCATTGCAGTATGGAAATTACCATAGCCTTCCTTGTACAGGACATAGGCGGCAATACCTGGCAATACCACAATAATCGGCATCAACAGTTTTAGGAAAGCGGCGAATAATAAACCGGATCTCGCGGTTTTTAGATCAGCACCCAATGCCCTTTGTGTGATGTATTGGTTGCAACCCCAGTAGTTCAGGTTCACAATCCACATCCCGCCAATCAGTACCGTTAAGCCTGGAAGGTCCATGTAATGCGGATTTTCCTGTTTAAAGATCATATGAAAATGATCTGAAGCTTTTTCCTTGACCATCGCCAAACCATTCAATACACCGGAACTGCCAAAATGAGTGGCTACGAGTTCCAGAGCAAGGTAAGTGGTAGCCAGACCACCCAGGATTAAAAAGAAAACCTGGATGACATCCGTGTAACCGATTACTTTCATTCCACCCAGGGTGATGATGATGGCAAACACCGCAAGCACGTACATACAGGCGGTGGTATTGATGCCCGAAATACTGTTGATGGCCAATGCACCCAGGTAAAGGATGGAGGTCAGGTTCACGACCACGTACAGCAGTAACCAGAACACCGCCATAATCATGGCCACTGTACTGTTGTAACGCTGCCCAAGAAACTGGGGCATGGTGTAAATTTTGTTTTTCAAATACACCGGAATGAAAAATATTGCAACGATGATGAGGGTTGCTGCAGCCATCCATTCGTAGGTGGCGATTGCAAGCCCCATAGTGAAGCCCGAACCACTCATCCCGATAAATTGCTCGGCCGAGATATTTGAAGCGATTAGAGAGGCTCCAATTGCCCACCAGGTTAGCGAGTCTTTCGCTAAAAAGAAATCTTTTGAATTCTCTTTATGGGCTTGTTTTTTCTTATAAACCGACCAGCCATAAACGGAGACAATCAGAAAATAAACCAGGAAAACGACATAGTCGTACGTACTCAATGAGTTCATATGAATTAGGTTATTTAACTTTAAATGAATCTGTTAATGATATTCTCAAGGAGTTCTTGCTGTCCACTGATGGTGTTTGGTTCGCCTTTCTCAATCGCATAATTGCGCAGGTCTTCCAGGTTTAATTTACCGTTTTCAAAATCTTTTCCGGCACCCTGGTCAAAAGATGCATAACGGTTAGCCCTGATTTTCAGGTAGTCGGAGTTTTGAAGTACCTGGTCCGCAGTCACCAATGCTCTTGCAAAAGTATCCATTCCACCGATATGCGCATAAAACAAGTCTGCAGGATCGCTAGAGTTTCTTCTGATTTTAGCATCAAAATTGATTCCTCCACCTTGCAATCCATTGGCTTCCAGTACAATCAGCATTGCTTCTGTCAACTCATTGATGTTATTTGGAAATTGATCCGTATCCCAACCATTCTGATAATCACCTCTGTTGGCATCCATAGAACCCAACAAACCTGCATCAGCAGCTACCTGTAGCTCATGTTGGAAAGTATGACCGGCAAGGGTGGCATGATTCACTTCAATGTTCAGTTTAAAATCATCCATTAAGCCGTATTGGCGAAGGAAATTACTCACCGTTGCAGCATCGTAATCGTATTGATGCTTAGATGGTTCGCATGGTTTAGGTTCAATAAAGAAAGTGCCTTTGAAGCCTTGTTTTCTGGCGTAATCTTTAGCTGCATGTAAGAATTTAGCCATATGTTCCTGCTCACGTCTCATGTTGGTGTTCAAAAGACTCATATAGCCTTCACGACCTCCCCAGAATACATAATTCTCTCCATCTAAGGCTATTGTAGCGTCTAAAGCTGATTTGACCTGCGCTGCACCATGTGCCAAAACATGAAAATCAGGGTTGGTAGCTGCACCATTCATATAACGGCGATGAGAAAATAGATTGGCAGTTCCCCAAAGTAATTTCACGCCACTTGCGGCTTGTTTTTGCTTTGCATAGTCCACAATTGCCTGTAAACGTCGTTCGTTTTCATGAACATCATTGCCGTAATCTACCAGATCTACATCATGAAAGCAGTAATAAGGCAGGTTCATCTTGGTGATGAATTCAAATGCTGCATCCATTTTATCTTTCGCACGTTCAACTGCATCAGCTTTCTCATTCCATGGATGAATGAGCGTAGGTTCTCCAAATGGATCTCCACCTGTGGCTACAAATGAATGCCAGTAGGCGCAAGCGAAGCGCAAATGATCCTTCATGGTTTTTCCTGCAATGATTCTATTTTCGTCATACCAGCGAAAAGCCAGTGGGTTGTCTGAGTTTAATCCTTCGAACTTTACTTGTCCGATTCCTTTAAAAAATTCCTTTTCTCCTGTGGTTACTGTTGTCATTGTGGTTCTATATTTTGGTGATAATAAAATGTGGTATTGGTCTTGTTTTAGGGGTATTTGTTTTTATATATATTATTGATTAATAGCTTACTGAACTTTCCTTTATGATCTTAGACTCGAGGTGTAGGAGCCAGTCCTGATACAGGTCTTCATAAGGAAGGTTTGCATTGGGTTCTATCAATTGCAAGGCTTTGATATTACTAAAAGCTGCTGCGGCATTGGGGTAGGTTCCAGCGCCAATACCGGCACCTAAAGCTGCGCCTACACTGCCATCATTTTCATAAAGTTCAACAGGAACACCGGTACTGTTCACGAAGGCTTCCAGGAACAGATCGCTTAGAAAGAGGTTCGCTTTTCCGGCTCTGATCACCTTTGGTTGTAGCCCATTGCTGCGCATAATGTCCAATCCGTAGCGGAACGAAAAGGCAATTCCTTCTTGTACTGCCCTGAAAATATGAGGGGTACTGTGGAGGTTAAAATCGATGTTTTGTAAATGCCCGCCTACAATCTGATTGTTGAGCATGCGTTCTGCACCATTTCCAAAGGGCAGGATTCGCAGTCCTTCTGCACCTATAGCGATTTTCTTTGCTGCGGTATTGATCTCGTCATAAGATTTACCGGGAGCAACTAAGCTTTTTGCCCATCGGTTCATACTGCCAGTACCATTGATACAGAGTAGGATACCCAGTCTTTTTTCGTTTTCAGTATAGTTGACATGCGCAAAGGTGTTTACCCTGGATTGTGGATCGTAGCTCAGCTGGTCGCTAATGCCATAGATCACACCCGAGGTGCCTGCTGTCGCTGCAACTTCTCCAGGCTCCAATACATTCAGAGAAAGTGCGTTGTTGGGCTGGTCTCCGGATTTGTAACTTACCGGAATACCGGCTTTTAAGCCAAATAGGGCTGCTGCTGAACTGCTGACGCGGCCGTGTTCAGAAAATACAGGTTTGATTTCCGGGATCAGATTTCGGTCGAAACCGTAATGGTCCATCAATGCCTCAGATAGCGTATCAGATTGAAAGTCCCAGAAAACGCCTTCCGATAGTGCTGAAATGCTAGTCGTGATGTTGGAACTGAGTTTCATGGCAATAAAATCCCCTGGAAGCATCACTTTATCTATTTTAGCATAGCATTCCGGTTCATTTTGTTTCACCCAGGCCAGCTTTGAAGCGGTAAAATTACCGGGTGAATTGAGGAGATGACTCAGGCAATACTCATGACCTAATTGATCAAATGCTTCGTTTCCAAGGCTTACAGCTCTGCTGTCGCACCAAATGATACTATTTCTGAGCAGCTGCTGATCTTTGTCTACCAACACCAATCCATGCATTTGATAGGCAATTCCAATCGCAGAAATGTCCAATGGCTGGAAGTTCGCTTTCTTTTTGCAAAGTTCAAATGCTTGTTGGGTATGTGCCCACCACAGCTCCGGATCTTGTTCCGCCCATCCCGGATGGGGGGCATGAATGGTAGCTTCTTCCTCCGGATATTGTGCGGTAGCAATGGTTTGTTGTGTTTGCGCGTCTACAACGGCCACCTTGATAGAGGAGGTGCCAATGTCTATTCCCAGTAATAACATATCGTATTGTTCTAATGGATTTTATGGAATGAATATTTGGTTATCAGGAAACGAATTTAGGAGAAAGTTTCATAATTGCAATCGATTGCCTAAAATATTTTTGTATTTTTACTTTCCATATGAAGCGTCAGAAAAGAACAACTATATACGATATTGCTCAAAAGCTCAATTTAGCGGCATCTTCTGTGTCCAGAGCGCTGAGTGATAGCGACAAAATTAATGCAGAGACGAAAGCATTGGTGCTTAAAACTGCTGCTGAGATGAACTATCAGCAGAATGCGATGGCTTCAAACCTCAGGAAAGGTAGTAATCCAACGATTGGCGTGGTGGTTCCCCGAATTAATCAGTATTTCTTTTCCAATATCATTGCTGGTTTAGAGGAAGTTACTTTTAGCAAAGGCTATAATCTGGTGATCTGCCAGTCTAATGAGCTACATGCGCGTGAAGTAGAGGGAGTGAATGCCCTGGTGAACCAGAATGTAAGTGGGATAGTGATTTCTATTGCCGCAGAAAAAGGCAGTTCAGACCATTTACAACAGGTTTTAGACCGAAACATTCAATTGATTCAGTTTGACCGTGTGGTAGAGGAACTCGAAACCTTTAAGGTGGTCAACGACAATCATAAAGCTGCTTACGAGGCTGTGAAGCACTTAATTGAGCAAGGTTATCGCAGGATTGCCTTATTGGAAGGCCCTCAGGAATTACACATTTTCAGAGAACGTAAAGAAGGATATATCGCGGCGCTTCAGGACCATGGTTTTCCAATTCTGGAGGAACTGATGTATGCCAATGCCTGGACAAAAGAACTGGGTGCGGTAGCCACAGCAAAATTATTGGAAATGGTACATCCGCCAGATGCAATTTTTGCTTCTACCTCGGACTTTGCGGCTCTAGGGGTGTTAGAAGCCGCAACAGCTAAGGGAATGCGCATTCCGGAAGAACTTGGGATCTGCGGGTATTCTAATGAGCCCTTTACAGAAATTACCAGTCCTTCCATCACCACCATCGACCAGTTTAGCGTGGAAATGGGGAAGACCATCGGGAACCTTCATTTTCAGGAAATCGAAAACTCTGGTATGGTGATCAAAAAAACAGTAAACATTAAACCAAAATTGATCATCAGGAAGTCTAGTTTGCGGATGTAGAACTTATGAGTTGGACTTGATGATGGGTGAGTTTTTTGTTAATCTAAGAGATTAGTTATTGTTTTAATTGTATCTGATTATTAGACTATTATGTATTTTAATCGGACACAATGTCATGCTGAAAAAAACAAACGCTTAAACCCTTTTATTCCATTCTATGTTCTTTTCTAAGCTCCACTGCAGCTCCATACTCTCGGCTGTGCGGAGGCAAATTTACTTGTCAGTTTCAGGCAGAAAGGATATTGCCAATGTTACAAATGAGGCCGATAATTGAACAACTATTCTGAAAGAGTACTATAACTGGGACTGGCCTGCTTGCTGCCGGACTGTACCGTTGTATGCTGGAAATGAAAAAAGATGAAAGTATATAAGGCTCCTTTCAAGGCCAACCTCAAGACCTTTAAGGCCTGTGTAAGCTGATTTTCTACGCTGCGTTTAGAAATCCCCAGCTGTCTGGCAATCTCGTCATTACTCAGGTTTTTTATTCTGCTGAGGATAAAAACCTCTTTGCATCGTTTAGGAAGGGTGTTGAGTACGTCCTCCAGATTTCTGCTGATCTCTTCATCCCGCATTTTTTCTTCCCCTTGATTCCGTACCCAGTTCAAATGTGGAACCTGGTCATAATCTTCAATGAGTTGAATAGGGTTCAGTTTTTCCTTTCGGATCACCTTATACACCTGATACCTGGCTGCAGAAGTCAGGTAATGGCTAAAAGAAACTACTTCCAGCGTTTCTCGTTTCTGCCAGATGTTCAGAAAAATATTGTGTACAATCTCTTTGCAGGCTTCTTCGTTTTTCAAATAACCATAACAGGTACTGTAGATTTTCTCCCAATACCGCTCAAACAATAAATCAAAAGCCTTACTGTTTTCCTGCTGAATTTTGCCCCATAATTCCTGATCAGAAGGTATCCGTCTTGTCATACATAATTTGTCCCGTTTTAAATGTAATAATTTTTTGACACGGACATTGATAATGAAGATTTATTTTTTTTTTTACAAAAGTAGGTGTGTGCGGCGAAGAATAGGACACTATATAGGTAACACCAAGTATATACGTATGTCCGAAAAAGAGTTTATAGCGCTTTACGAACAATATCTGCAAGGCAAATGTAGCCCAGAAGAGATCCTGCTGCTGGAAAGCTATCAGGATGATTTTCAATGGAAAACATGGACTGCAGATCTTGGCAATAAAGAAAGGATTCATGATGAGATCTACCAGCGGCTCCATCAGGAAATGAATCCGCTTGTCTTTCAAACAAGGTTTTCTTCCAAACGCTGGGTGATTGCCGCTTCGCTATTCTTGATTTGTAGCACTGGAATAGGTTATTTCTATCTACAAAAACAGCATGTCGAAACAGCCTCTGCCTTGAATGCTCAGGTGTTTGAAACCAAATCCGGAGAGAAAAAACAAATTCAATTGCAGGATGGGACCAAAGTATGGCTCAATGCGGGAAGTAAATTGACCCTGGCTAAGGATTTTAATGCCGATGACAGAGCAGTTGATCTCGTAGGAGAAGCCTATTTTGATGTCACACATTCCGCAGATAAGCCTTTTACAGTCCACACCAAAGTATTTAACCTGAATGTACTGGGGACCGCTTTTAATGTGAAAGCCTATCCCGCTGATCAGGAAGCAACAGCCACATTGATCCGGGGCTCTATCTCTATGCGGGGACTGACAAAGGATTCCAAAATGATTACCCTTAAGCCAAGTGAAAAAGCCGTCTTTTTAAACCCGGATAAACTCATTGCTGCGCAGCGGGAAGCTCAACCGCATTTGAATAAGCTTCCAAAAGTGAGTATACAGCGTTTTACTCAAAAAACCGACAGTACCATTATAGAAACGGCATGGATCAACAACCGTCTGGAGATGTACGACCAGACTTTTGGGGAGATGAAAGAGGTATTGGAAAGGTGGTTTAATGTAGAAATCAAGTTTAAGTCTAAAGCAGTAGAAAACTACCGTTTCAGGGCCAATTATAATAATGAAAGCATCACAGATGTTTTAAATTCCTTACAACAAACACAACATTTTAAATATGAATTGAAAGATAGAACCGTAACGATCTCTAAATAAAAAAGAGCGGTGTTGAAGCACCGCCCTTTATAAATTTTGATCGTCAATTTCTGACAGTTGCCAACGCAAAATCGGCTGTCAAAAAACCTGCAAACCAAAAACCAAAAATATGATAATTTATTACTTCCACAAACAGCGGTCTTGGCCTAGACCGCTCATCAAATTCATTATGCTCATGAAGCTCACGTTTTTTACGGTGTTGATCACATGCCTTAATGTTTCTGCGAGTGTTTTTTCACAAGAGAAAGTCTCTTTTGAGGTGAAAAACACCAGTATTGAAAATGTATTGAGAACCATTGAAAAACAGAGCCGTTATTATTTTGTCTACAGTTCTAATTTTGTACCAGCCTCAAAAAATGTCAGTTTAAAAGTAAAGGACGGATTGGTTCTGGATGTCCTGAAAGATGTCCTCAAAGATACAGACCTGAAGTTTTCTGTTTCCGGTACTGGCCTGGTCGTGATTTCTAATCAGAATATGGCCTTCAATGATGTGCTCGTTACCGGTGCTGTAAAAGACAGTTCCGGTGTGGCTATGCCAGGGGTAACCATCCTGGTAAAAGGTACTAAACGAGGGACATCAAGCGATCAACAGGGGAAATTTGCATTGAGTGTACCTGAGCAATCTGTACTGATATTTTCATTAGTGGGCTATCAGACCGTAGAAAGAACAGTAACTGCGGGTACAAAAACCATCAATGTAACCCTGATAGAAAGCAACAACAATCTCGACGATGTGGTGGTAGTTGGTTATGGAACTTCCACGAAAAGGAAAATCAACAGCTCTATTGCAACTTTACCAATGGATAATGTAGCACCATTACCGGTTCAGTCTATCAATGATGCCGTTGCTGGAAGGATTCCCGGAATAATTGTAACGAGTTCCACAGGATCACCAGGTTCAAAAAGTACGGTTTCCATTCGTGGTGGCGGAACACCTTTATATGTAATTGATAACCAGGTTCGCAGTCAGAACGACTTTACGAACCTGAATCCAAATGATATTGAGTCTTATTCCGTGTTGAAAGACGTAGGTGCTACCGCATTATATGGACAACAAGGGGCAAACGGAATCATCATGGTGACCACAAAAAAAGGAAAAGAAGGAAAAATCGACATCAATTACTCTTTCAACCAGATTTTCTCTTCCCCAACTTTATTCCCTAAAAAGCTGAGTTCTTATGAGAATCTAAAGTCAATCAATGAGGTTTACCTGGCGGAGGGCAGAACTCAACCTACTTCTGATGCAATTCTCGCTTTATACCAGGATCAGTCGCAACCTTTCTTATATCCAAATACCGACTGGCAGAAATTGGCTTTAAAAAAATATGCTTTAGAGTCGCGTCATGACCTTTCCGTAACTTCCGGCACAAAAGCATTAACTTATTATGCTTCCGGATCTTACTTTAAGCAGGGAACGAACCTTAGAACCGACAACAACTACAACGAGCGTTTTACCTATCGTTTAAATACGGTTAGCGAATTCGAAAAGATTCATTTAAAAGTAACCACAGGATTGGATGGTTACGTGGAGAACAATATGGTTCCAAACTCGGGAACGGCCGGTTCATATGGTGCAATTTATCAGCACATTCAGCAAAAAGCCTCGAAACAACTTGCAATGAATGAGTTTGGTTTACCTTATTCGGGTACTACAGATAATCCGATTGTAGAACTGTCACCATTATCCGGGTACAATAAAAACTCCTCCAGAATTTTCAATGGTATCCTAGGATTAGATTATGCAGCTCCATTCCTGCCTGGTCTAAACTTAAAAGCCACGGGAAGTTATAACATGTGGAACTCCATTGGAAAATCCTGGAATGTTTCTGCACCTAGTTACTTACTCAACAGTACTGTGGCCATTCCTGGTGCAGCACCATCTCTAACAGGAGTAAGGGGTGACGGTACGAATTTCAACCTGCAAGGTTTCATTACTTATAACAAGAGCTTTGGAGACCATAACATTGATTTCACCGGCGTGTATGAGCAATCAAAGCTGACCAGTAATTCATTACTTGCGAGAAGAAGGAATTATCAGATCATTTATGATCAGTTTAATGCCGGACCGACACTAGACCAGGAGGCTGATGGTTCAGAATATGAAACCGCAAGAGCAGGCTATGTTGGACGTTTATCCTACAATTTCAAGAACAAGTACTTTGTAGACGGAACCATTCGCTATGATGGAAACAGTGCTTTTCCAAAAGGCAAACAATGGGGAACATTTTATTCTGTATCTGGAGGGTACATTATTTCTGAAGAGAAATTTATGGCCAGCCTGAAAGAAAAACATATTCTTGATTACCTGAAAATACGGGGGTCATTTGGTTTGGTAGGGCAATTGGGTGGTTCGGCGGTGAATAGTGATGGAGTTAACCTATATGCATACGTTCCCGGATATTCAGTAAACGCTAATGCATGGGTAGTAAATGGTAATTTGGTACAAGGTACTTCGGAGCCTGGTTCCCTGGCCAGTAATAGTTTCTCCTGGTATAGCGATCGTGAGCGGAATATCGGAATTGACCTTGGCTCTTTAGATAATCGTCTGACCGCCTCTGTTGATTATTTTTACAAACGTACCACAGGTTATGTAACTGCAGATCCAAAATTCTCTGCTACATTGGGTATCGGTTTACCGCCAATTAACTTTAAAGATGCTGCTTTACGTAGAGAAGGCGCTGAACTTGGCCTTGCATGGAACGATAAAGTAAGCGACTTTACTTATAAAGTTGGACTTAACTTCACTTATTTCAATGAACTCTGGGAGCGTACGACAGGTGAAGATGAGAATGCATTAAAAAATCCATACACCAGGATTTCCGGTACAGATCAATCCACCTTGCAACAGGGGTATAACAACCTTGGCTACTATGGCAATAATGCCGATCTGTTAATGGGGGCAAGAAGGGTAAGTTCTGTCAATGTAGTTGCCGGAGATTTAAAATATGCCGATAACAATGGTGATGGTAAAATTGATGCTTCTGATTTCAGAAATATTGGGAACAGCACCAAACCTCGAATCAATTACGGTCTGACCATGGACTTTGGTTATAAAGGGTTTTACCTGACTGCAGTGGTAATGGGTTCTGGAAACCGCGACCGCTATCTGGGTTCGATTATTCAGGGAACTTCCCCACAAGGGATTTTAATCTATCCTTACCAACAGGATTACTGGAGACAGGACAATACCGACGCTTTATTCCCACGTCAGATATCTGCAGCGGGTGTGAATGGTGGTAATAATGGAGTGACGAGTGATTTTTGGATTTTAAAATCAAAATTCCTGCGATTGAAGTACCTACAGTTTGGTTATGACTTTAAAAATTCTATGCTGAAAAACTCCCCATTGAAAAACTGCAAGCTGTTTGTTTCAGGAACCAATTTGTTGACTTTCTCTAAAAGTAAAGATTACTTCATTGATCCGGAATCTGATCAGAATAATGAAGGCTATCCAATTCAGCGTACCCTTTCATTTGGCTTAAACGTTGGTTTTTAATTCCCCATAAAATAAAATATTCGATGAAAATAAATATAAAATTAATGGTATCCCTGGCGATCACAGGTACCCTATTTTTCAGTGCTTGCAAGAAAGGCGTTTTAGATACTGAACCTTTTAATAAAATCCCTGAAGAAACTGTCTGGAACAATAAAGCGAACGCGGAAACCTTTATCTTTTCTACTTATGGTCTAGTGGGTGACTATGCCAGCGGTGCGCAAACTGATCCATATACCCTAAACTCTTTAGGTTTTGATGATATTTACGGTGGAGCGGCTACAGTTTTTAACGAACGCATGGAGCGGAATACAGCTGGTAATTTCAACAATTGGTCTACCATCCGTCGTTGCAACCAGATCATTACGCAGGTCGCAGCATCCTCAGGTATTTCTGAAGATGATAAAAAAGCATTGATCGCCGAGGGTAAATTTTTAAGGGCACTGTCTTATTATTCCGTAGCGCGTAGAACAGGTCGGATAGTCTGGATCGATAAGGTTTTGACACCTGAAGATAACCTATTGTTGCCAGCTACGGCTAACCCATCTGAATCTTATCAATTGATCATTAAAGACCTGGAAGATGCGGTTGCGGCGCTACCAACTACAAAAGTTGCAGGCAGGGCAAATAAATATACAGCTGCAGCATTCCTGACAGAAGTTTGTCTGGCGGCATTGGCTTATGAAAACTATCCGGCAGCAGCGAATGTGAGTCCATCAAATCCATTACTCGACAAAGTCATTGCCAATGGTCAGATCGTGATCTCTGGTGGTTATGCCCTGGAGAATAATTATGGAGCGATGTTTAACAGCGAGAACCCGCTTTCTTCGGAAACGATATTTGGCATTTATCGCAAATCGACAAATACCTCTTTGTCTGGCACGCCAATGCAATTAATGATCCCGAATATGAATAACGACCGTGTAAAACAAAATCAGGGGAGTCCATTATTTGTAGCTACAAATACGGTATTTGAAGCCTGGGTACAACATGGTCCAACTCAAAATCTTGCCGATGACTACCTGGTAATTGATCAGGCCAATCCAACAAAAGCGTTGCCATGGAACCAAACTTCTCAATACCTTGCTGCAGTGGATGAAACCGCAGTGATTCCAACAACCATGATTCGTAAGGCAGGGGGAGAGAGCTCCGTTAAAAGTGGGATGATCCGTCCTGGAAGTACAGAAACGATCTGGACTTTAACAAACAGAGGGCGTGATGCAAGATGGGCCGCATCGATCATCAGTGATTCTACCAAATTCTATGGAGAAACGATCACCACAGGTTTAAGAGGAAATGCAGACCGTTGGATTAAAATTGATGGTACAGGATATTACCTCAGTTTAACGAACTTATATTGGAGAAAAGGGGTGTATGAGAATGTTTCACCTAGATACATTAGCTCTTCTCCAACTGATTATCACTATGTGGTAAGCAGATTGGGCAGAGTTTACCTGAACATGGCTGAAGCCTATCTGCTGAAAGGAGATCTTGCAAATGCAGTAAGCAATTTCAATAAAACCAGGGTTACACATGGTAAACTACCGGCTTCTACGGCAGTTAGTATAGCCGAAGCCTGGACAGACTACAAGCGTGAAAGAAGAATAGACCTAGTTTTGGAAAATGATTATTACTGGAGTTTACTACGCTGGGGACGTTATGGAGGCGATGCCAATTATGGAAAACCTTCCGGCGATAAAATTCCTGAGTTGGAGCAATTGCCTAGTGTTATGGACATCAGTAAAGACAGAAAAGCCTTCTCTATTGTTCAGGGTCCGTTTTTCTCTTCTAATAACATCCGTGTGTTCGACAAAAGCAGAAGATACCTTTTTCCAATTACACAAGGTCTTATTGACCAGAACCCTAAATTTGGTCCGCAAAATCCGGGCTGGTAATTCTTAACCTTATAATAGCATGAAAATGATGACTAAAAATATAAAAACATTGCTGAGCCTGGGCTTGATCTTAATGGCTACGATGACTTCCTGTTTAAAAAAAGGCCTCCCTGATTATCCGGAATGGGATGGTACCAATATAGACAATGTGTATGTGGAATACCGTTTCAATGGTCCGGAGCAATATGGCGGACAACCGATCGTAGTGATTAAAAAGCTGGATGTGGTAAAAACAGTTGACGCGCCCAATTCCACCATTAACCTGGCAGTTTCCGTACCTGTCGCCAGTGGTAGTTTTACAGTTGCAGAACGCGCAAAAGTTTTGCAAAGCAACTTATGGGTGTATATGGATATCTCTACTGCAGCAACGATCAAACCGCTGACAGGAACGCCTAAATTAGGTGACCCGACCAACCTGACTGTCCCTCAGAAATACGAAGTAAGCGCAGCAAATGGGTCTAAAAAAACCTGGACGATAATTGTAACTTCATTCAATAAACCTTAATTTGCCTTTAGATTAAAAATGGAAAGGGTTGGATTTGATCCAGCCCTTTTTTTATGCAGGCAATGAACCTAAACCCAAACGCTTAAACCAAATGAACCACAATACCACCACTTTAGCCCCTAAACGTTTACTCTCCCTTGATTTTATGCGAGGCCTGATCATGGTCTTGCTGGCTTTGGAAAGCACCGAACTCTATGCTTACTTAATGCATTTATGTAACAAAGGCAGTTTTGCAGCCACAATAATGAGTCAGTTTTTCCATAACGACTGGCGAGGATTGCATTTCTGGGATTTAATTCAACCTGCTTTTATGTTTATGGCAGGTATCGCGATGACTTATTCCTTAACCCGTCAGCAGGAACAGGGAATGAGCTGGAACGACAGGTTTTTGAAAATACTAAAACGGAGCGCGCTATTGTTGTTGTGGGGGATTTTAAAAAGAATCCATAGTCCGGATTGGCTGGCATTAAATGCCCTGGATCTGACAGATATCCTTACACAACTTGCATTTACGACCATTATCGCCTTTTTACTATTCGACTTTAAGATTAAGTATCAGGTGTTGGCTGCAATAGGGATCTTAATCCTCACAGAATTCCTATACCGTTTTTGGTATATTCCTGGATTTGTAGAAGGCTATACAGATGGCAAAAACATAGGCAGTTACATCGATTACCTACTGTTCCAACAGAAAGGAAATCATTATGTCTTTATCAATTGGTTGCCTACCGCAGTGCATACCTTGGCAGGAGTTATAATAGGAAAGCTGTTTATGCAATCCCGAAATCCCTTATCCTGGTTGTTAGCCGCTGGATTGGTTTTGGTATTGACAGGATACGCATTAGATTATTTTGAGCTGACCTTGATGATTAAGCCGATTGCTACCAGCTCCTTTATATTGGCTTCCCTGGGTTTTTGCTGTTGGATGGTGGCCTTATGTTATTACTGGATTGATCTCCGTAAACACCAGAAAGGGTTATTATTTTTCCAGGTTTTTGGAATGAACTCCATTTTCATTTATTTGTTCTTTGAGATTGTTGGCCGTAACTGGTTCAATGGCTATATGGTCATGTTGCTCAGTCCGATGGAAGCCTTAACAGGGCTTTCACACCAATGGTTTTTGGTGATTGCTGCCCTGGCAACTTTTGCTGTAGAATGGGGGATTTGCTATTTCTTATACAAGAAGAAGATCTTCTTTAAGCTCTAGCTTAGTTGTTTAGCGTTAATAGATGGAGTATTCGTTTAGGATACTCCATCTAAAATATATTTTCTGGTCTTAGGAAAGCTAAAAGGCTTCGTTTAATCCAAGGAATAATCCTTTTGCACCATAATTACCAAAAGCGTAATCTACGCATAGGTTGGTTCTTGTTGCTTTATTGAAGAGGATCCTCAAACCAGCACCACCGGCAGGTTGCCATTTTTTGAATAGCTTAGTTCCTGCATTATCGTTAGCCGTTTGCACGTTAAAGAAGGTTACTCCGCTGAGGAACTTGTTGTTCGTAATAGGGAAACGGTATTCCAATTCTGAATAGAAGTAATTGGTGCCTTTAAAATAACCCACTGTATATCCTCTGCCACTTCTAAAATTGGGGTCTTTACCCGTTCCCGGTAGTTCGAGATAAGGGAGGGTTCCACTGATTAAATAAGATCCCCAATTCCAAAAAGCAATTACATGTTCCGGGTTTCTGCTGGAAAGGCTCCAGTATTTTCTGAAATCTGTAGTCACCTGTACTGCATTTTTAGTGCTTCCAATCCAGCTCTGATTTACACGTACACCAGCATCGGCATAGATTCCCTTGTGTGCGCGATTCTGATGATCGCGGGTGGTGTATTGCAGATTGAACAGGAAACCATTAGAAAGATAATGATCGGTATTAAAGCCATTTTCTTTACTGTAAATGTGGTATGGGGTGAGTCCATCAGGATGATCTCTGTCCTCCAGTTTTCTTCTGATGTCAATCGAAACTCCTGCACCAACAAATAGATGATCCATCACTTGTTTGTATACTTTCTCTCTGAAATTGTAATACTCGCCATGAATCACATAACCTTTACGATCTGGATTGGCCAGGATTTCTTGTTCCGGACTGCCGACTACCTTTTCGCCGATTCCAAAACCGAAGTCAGGGCTAACAGTTTTAGCAGCAACCAGGCTACCCTGGAAATTCCACCTGTTTCCCGGAGTATACACATTGTGGCTCAGGTAAAAGTAAATGATTCCTTTAGTGGTAATGGAGGCCGATGTAGCAGCAATAGACATCAGGGTGTTTGGCTCATGACCAAGCACTCTCCCTGCAACTGCTTTTAATCCAATCTGAGCGCCAATACTAGGATTATAGGCCACACTTGGCATGGGCGTAATGCCTGATTTCTTCTGAGCAGGCTTTAAAGGTTTACCGGGACGGAATATCTGATGAATTAAATCGCCGATATCATAAGCGTTTTTTAGGCTATCCTTTTTCAGAGAATCAGTAGCTGTTGTCGTTTGTCCATATCCGGAGGCTATTCCAGATGCACTCAGGATCAATAGGATTGCGTTTATTTTGTAGAATTGCGTAATCTTCAAATTATTTAAAATAAATAGAGCATATAAACCATTATAGTTATTCCGATAATGCCTTACCTGAGTTTAGCAAAGCTAGTATTTGATTTGCTAAATCAGGCGCAATTACTGTTCCAATTAAAAGATTTGAATGGATGATTTTGTTTTAGGGTTAATTCATATAAGGATTAACAGTCTAATTTTGCCCTGGATTTTTGTCGCCTGATTATTCTTTTGATAAAGCAACAATGTCCTTTACTTCCAGGATCTGTTTTGGATATCCCTTTTTTACAGAATTGATCATCGCAAGTCCAACTTCTTCCAGTGTACAGAATCCCGCTGGGAAAAACTTCCGCCCAAACGGATACATCCAGGCAATATACTTGTAAATGCTTTTCACATTTTTCTGTCCCGGGTAGGCCTTCATAAAACCTGGACGGAACATATACGCATTTTTGAAAAGTCGCATTAAGGCATTCTCAGTAGCGCCTTTAACGCGCGCCCATGCTACCTTTCCCTGCTCAGTACTGTCGGTGCTTGCTCCAGAAACATAACAAAAGGTCAAGTCCGGGTTGATCCGAACCAGGTGTTTTCCTGTCGCCAATGTCAGGTCGTACGTGATGTGCCGATATTCTTCTTTACTCAATCCAATAGAGGAAATCCCCAGACAAAAGAAGCAAGCGTTATAATCCGCTAGTTGAGGGTCCAATGCTGCCAGGTTAAAAAAATCACTATGAATGATCTCTTTTAATTTTGGATGATTGATCCCCCCAGGTTTTCTATTGATCACCAAAACCTGTGATACGTCTGGATGTTGCAGACAGGTTAAAAGTACGCCTTCTCCAACCATACCTGTTGCCCCTGTGATAATTACTTTTATTCCCATATGAAGATCGCTTTGTTTAGCTGATTAAATATAGCAAAATTATAAGCGCTCTAATTTGCTGTATAGGAATTGTTGCATTCTAAAATTTGTTGCTCTGCCGGGAAACATATATATTTAATTATGAAAACAATTAACGGCTTCAATCCATTATTCCTGATTCGTCTGGCCATTGCCATGATTTTTTTATCTCATAGTTTGCATGGTGTCATCAATCATACCATAAATGATTTCGGAGAATTGTACTTGAATAAGGTGGGTTTTGCTCCTTTTGGAGTTTACCTGGCTTGGGGATTAATGGTTTTTGAGATCATAGGCTCTATATTAATCCTATTTGGGAAATTCCTAAAGTTTGTGGTTCCTGGCTTTATCTTGATCCTGATTACCGGAATAGTACTGGTTCATTACCCTGACGGTTGGTATGTAGTAGGGCCTGGAAGAAACGGAATGGAATTTAGTGTTGTACTTATCCTTTGTTTAATTGCCATCTGCATCCCTACAAAGAGACGCAGATAAGGCATGTATGTTTATTTGGCGAGCCATTCGCCTAAATTGCTTTTGATGTCCTCGTAGAATATCTGATAAGTTTGATCCGTCACATAGCCAATATGTGGCGTTGCTAAAACATTTGGTAAGGTACGGAAGGGGTGTTGAGCAGGTAAAGGCTCTATTTCATAGACATCTAAACCCGCAGCGACGATGCGTTTGCGTTCCAGGGCGTTAATCAAGGCTGCTTCCTCTACTAAAGGCCCCCTGGAGGTATTGATGAAGAAGGCACTTGCTTTCATAAGGCTCAGCTCTTTTGCGCCAATGATTCCCTTACTTCGGGAACTTAGGATGAGGTGTACGGTTACAAAATCAGCCTGAAGAAACAATTCTTCTTTAGTCACCAATCTGGCACCCTGAGCGACTGCTTTTTCCTCGGTCAGGTTTTCACTCCAGGCAATAACCTCCATTTCAAATGCCTTGGCATAGCGGGCAATAGTACTGCCTATATTGCCTAAACCAACAATCCCAATAGTTTTTCCCTTTAAATCTACGCCAATCTCTGTCTGCCAGCCTCCTTTACGGACATTGGCTGTCTCCGGGATAAGGTGTTTAGCTAAAGCTAGTATGAGTGCCCAGGTCAACTCTGGCGCTCCATTGGATATGTATCTTGTCGGCGCAATGGCAATCCCAAATTCTTCCGCAGCCTTTATATCTATAGATGCATTCCGTTGACCGGTTGAAATGATCAGCTTTAGGTTAGGCAATTGAGAAAGGATCTCTCTGGTCATAGGTGTGCGTTCCCGCATCACAGCAATGACTTCGAAGGGCTGTAGTCTTTCTATAATCTCAGTAGCTTCAGTTAAATGATCAGTAAAGACGGTGATTTCTGCAAGTTCCTCGATTTCCGACCAGTCACCGTAGGATAGGGCTATATTTTGATAATCGTCGAGTATGGCAAATTGAGTTAATGTCTTCATTTGTGTTTCTTTTATACAAAACTTCAATTTAGAATTATAGTTTGAAAAGTATTGTAATTTTTAATATTACATCCCTAAGTATTATTCTTTATGGCAGGAAGGGGAGAAGGGGTGGTTGGTAAGCTACAGGGAGCCAGTGACTTCATTCAGGATCTACACTGGCTGGATTGTACGTCAGGAAGAGATTTATAAAAAGCAGTGTAATAAGTAGTATTCCAGTGTATTATGGCAGGAACCTATATCCGAAAGCAGAGATCTCATGGAAAAACATCAATACCTGAGTTAGTTTTAATTGCTATATTCATATCTAAATAAGGAAGTTAGCTGTTTAACTCCGGATGTAATGATATGATTTATAGAAAACCGCTCTACACTCTTTTTCTGCTCCTTCCTTTAACGTTTACGAGCTTCTCTGTCGCTCTTGCACAGGAAAAAACCTCCTTTCCGACCCTGAAAACTGCTGATGGATATTACCAGCACCCGGTTGTTAAAGAATTATACTTGCTCATGCAGGTGTCTGGAAATAAACTGAAACAGGTAAAAGAATGGGATGGTAAGGAAATCATCCTGGATCAGAAGTCTGAAACCGACTTCAGCGACGCTACCGGTACTTACAGTCTTAGCCTTTTGAAAAACAGCAATAATGAGGTTTCTGGGTTAAAAGTAGGGCAAGAGCAATGGACAAAAGTGCCAGGTTATACTCCGGAGAAAATGCCGGTACTCTCCGACACTCAGGTCAGCGAAATGCTAAATCAAAAAGCGGAGCAATTAGTGTCGGCCATAAACTCCAACTCCCTTGAAGTCTTAACGAACTTCGTAAATACTAATTTTTCAGCAGCACTCAAATCTTCCATGGAAGATCAGTTCCTGTTCAGAGCTAAAAATGCTTATCGTGCAACTGGCGGTGTTAAATTCCACAAACGGCTCTATTTTAACGCAAAGGCATTTTTTGGAGAATACCAGTATGCCAGTGAAGATTTAAACAATGAGCTTGAGTTTAGCTTAAAGCTTGATCAGGAAGGTAAAATAAAGCTCTACAACAACAGATTAGTTTATAGCGCGGATCCGGTTAAGAAAGTAAGCAATGCGGAAGCGCTTGTCGCAGATTTAGACCAGACTTTAAAGCGTTTAGCTCAAAAAGATGTTTTTTCCGGCGTGGTTCTTCTAGCTAAAGGAGATCGTATTTTATATGAATCGGCCAGTGGATCGGCAATAAAAGAAGCTGGGATCAAGAACACCTTGACTACAAAATTCAATCTTGGTTCGATGAATAAGATGTTTACCGCAGTAGGGATCATGCAGCTGGTAGAACAGGGAAAGATCAATTTGAATGATTCGGTGTCTAAGTTTCTGGATAGTACCTGGCTACCTACAGCACTCGCGGATCAGATCAAAGTAAGTCATTTATTGAATCATAGTGCCGGCGTAGGCGACTTTTTTAACGAGAAATTTCTGGAAAGCCCTGTAGCTCAATTCCGAACACTGGAGGGATATAAACCCTTTGTAAAAGTGAGTAACCTGGAGTTTGAACCGGGAACGTCCTGGGCTTATAGTAATTCTGGAATGCTGCTTTTGGGCGCCATTATTGAAAAGATATCAGGTCAGAACTACTTCGATTACGTTCAGGAAAATATCTACAAGCCTGCCGGAATGGAAGACTCTGCCTTGCGAACTTTTGGAGGAAAAGAACCAGGAGTACCTAATCCTGATGGAGGGACTAAAACGCATCAGGCTGTTGGATATCTCCCTAAAATTGATGGTTCTTACGAGACTGTTTCTAATTCTGCATTTACCACAAGTTCTCCTGCAGGAGGTGGTTATTCGACGATTGCTGATCTCCATAAATTCGGAGTTGCCTTGTTATCTGATAAGCTGTTGAGGGGTTCTTCTAAGGACAAAATGTTTAAAGATGAACTAGGGAAAAGCTATGGTTATGGTTTTCAGTTGTCGGGTTCTGTAGAAAAGCAAGTAGTGGGGCATGCTGGTGGCGCACCTGGGGTGAATGCGGTAACCTATATTTTTCCAGATAGCAAATATGTGATCGTTGTACTCTCCAATTATGATAGAGGCGCTACTGAATTGGGCGAATACCTGTTAAATCAAGTGAAATCTATAGTGAAATAATTATCTGCGCAACCGTTTGCGTTAATTTCTTCTGATTAGTATTATTCTCTGTTATGCTAAAAAGGTTTTTATTTACGTAAATAATGCTAGTCGTTCTCTTATTGTGAAAAAATCAATAGCAAAGAGGGGTCTGCTGTCTTTCGCTGTTTTTAAGCAAAACATAGTTTCTGTTTTTTTGCAAGAATAAATAAGAACCCAGATTTTATGTCAGGGATTAATGAACAAATACAAAAAACTGTAGGTATGACGCTAAAGGCTGATAAAACGGAGGCCTAGGATCGATGATCACAATAGTAGTAACCATAATCGCTATAGGACACAAAAAAGCCATCAGAACTGTTCTGATGGCTTTAAAAAGGGGCATTGTTATTTCGGGGATTATTAGAGGCTTTTTGAAGCTTTTTATAGTCTTTTCATTGCGTCTGAGTTACCTAATTTTGAAGCTGGCTTCTTAATACGTGATTTTCCAAAATTGTAAGTAAAGCCAACCAGCAGTCGTCTGCTGTCGGTGTGAATTCGTTCTGCGGATCTAAAAGTCCCGTAATCACGTTCCAGCAAATAGTCATTTCTTTTAAAGACCAGTTCGGTACCGCCCAGTCTAAACTGTCCGGCTCCTTGCCACAGACTTAACATCAGGGAAGCATCAATATTTTTGTTCCCTTGATAGCTGCCTAAATCCTGTGTGTATTTTGTCCAGTAATAAGCATCCACCTGCAGCTTCAAATCTTTGGTGATTTTGAATATATGAGCCGTTCTAAAATCAGAGTAGAAAGCGGCAAGCTTGTGGTTTTTCTCCAATACCATGCCTTCCGCGCTGTTGTGTCCGATAGGTGAACCACTATTCATCGTTTCCCACCATTCGTTGATTCGGAAAGGGAAAAATACATTAAGCGCTATATTGGAGGCTTTCTCCAGATTCTGACGTTTAAAATAGGTGACCTTTGTACGGTAATCCTGTTTTGAAGGGAATAAGCCAATCATGCCTTTTGTATTCGTATAACTGATCGATAGGTTTAATTTCTTAATGTTCGCCGTGAAGGTATAGACATGGTCGAATTGTGGTTTCAATTCCGGATTTCCCTGCTCAATATTATATCTATTTAGAAATACCGTGTAAGGAACCATTTCCGTATAGCGGGGTCTATAGATGATTTTCTTATAAGATCCAGAAAAATTCAGGTCCTTATTGACATTATGCTGATACAACAAGGTTGGAAAAAAATTAGCCTTATCCTGTTTGGACTTGCCATCGAAATTTACACTGGATATTTCAGCGCGTAAGCCCATTTGAAGCTTATCATTTTCCCAGTCTTTGGTTAAAATCCCATACATCCCGGAGATTGATTCCTTCAAATTATTGTCATTTGAAAAGCTTGGGTCTATCTCCAATTCGCCTGTTTTATAATCTTCATAAACCACCAGTGTTTTAGAATTGGTCTGTTGATGTTTCAATCCGGTTTCCAGCGACCATTCCTTTTTAAACTGATGGCTATAGTCGAGCTGTGCAATGTATATATTAATATTTCCTTTATTACGGGTCTGGTAAAGTGGCAGGTTTTTAATAACAGCTCCTTCCGCATCGTACAAGGTAGAAGGAAAGGACTGTAAAAGATTCCGTTGCCATGGGGTATAAGTACCAAGAACGGTCAGTTCATTTTTCCCGGAATCGGAAAGTAAGCGGTAATTCAGGTTGTAAGTTTGTGATTTCCCTTTCTGATTGAAAGCGCCGTCTGTGAATAGCACCGAATCAAGCTTCCCATTTTTGCGGCCAAAACTATTGTTGGTGGTCCATGGGCCTTTAAATTCCACATCACTTATATCCACAAACAGACCCACAGTTTGGTTCTTATCCAACTGTAACTCCATATTGGTCTGGAAAGTGTACATCAGATTATGAGATAAACGGGTCCAGTTATTGGTTAAAAAATAGGAGGGATCGCTTGGGTCCTGAAACCTTTCTGATTCAATTCTGTAATAATTATCGCCTTTATTTACTCCGGCATTCGCACTAATGGTCAGGTTTTTATTTTTGTAAGTCCCCCCTGCATTGACGCTGCCGGTGGCGTAATTACCTGAAGAACCATCCAGTCGCAGGTTTCCGGTGATGCCTTCTACTTGAGTTTTTTTGGTAATGATGTTGATCACTGCCCCATAAGAAGCGTCGTACCTGGCGGAAGGTTGTGTGATGAGTTCCACTTTAAGGATGTTTCCTGCAGGCATGGTCAATAAAATATTCTCTAGTGCTGCTTCCGGAATCGGCTTATTATCGATCAGGACCATGGTTTTCTTGCCTTGCAAACTCAATACATTATCGGCAGAAACACGTACAAAAGGAGCGGATTTTAGTACTTGCAGGGAGTTACCCACCGCCATCGCACTGTTTTCAACATTAAAAATAAAGCGGTCACTTTTAGTTTCTACGATTGGTTTGCTCGCTGTGACCCGTACTTCTTTTAAGGTTTTATCGGAAACCTTCATCGCTATCGGCGCCATGGCAACAGCTGGCTCACCACCACCAACTTTAAATGCTTTACTGATAAAAGCCAGGTGACCCATCGAAGAAACTTTGATTTTATACGTTCCCGTTTTAACGGTTGGAAAGGTAAAAACACCTGCTAAATCTGTCAAGGCATTGCTGACCACTGAAGAATCGATCGCTACCAATAAAGTAACGGTAGTATATTCTAAAGGTTTACTTTGCTCATCCAATACCGAACCTGTAACCTTTTCTAGTTTCAGGGAATCAGGAAGATTAGTTTTCATTTCCTTGCCTTTACCGGAAGCCTCTGCTTTTTTAGGTGTGATAAATATGGAATAGTTTCGGGCATCCACTTTATACCAGGATAAGTTTAAGGGTAATAATAAGCTATTTAGTACCTCAGAAATAGATTTCCCCTTATAATCAGCGGCCTTATAAGTCACCATTTTTTGTTTCAGGTTGACTTCTTCATATAAGAAGTTGATTTTATATTGAGCCGTTAATTCGGTCAGAACTTTGGTAAGTAGCTGTTTTTCTGCGGGTACTTGTTTTGTTGTTTTAGTGATTTTTTGTTTTGATATCTTTTTTGTTATGGTTTGTTTTGGTGTGGATTTGGTTATTATTTCTTTCCCTGAGGTGTGGGATTCCCCTGCTATTGCGAACTGATGTAACATCATGACGCAGGTTAAAGTGATTATACCGGTTTTTAGGTTGCTCATCGTTGTGCTATTTAGTCGTAATCATTAGTTCCTTAGTATCTTTATTTGGGGAAATGTTGAGGTTTAAAGTCATCCCGAGGGCCTTAAATAAAACCTGCTCATTTTGAGTGCTCAATGAACCTGAGATCGTTTTCTTTAGAATCTCCGGATTTTCAACCAGCACTTTATACCCATATATGTCTTCTATGTAATTGAAGACCTTAGCTACAGGAACAGCTTTGAAATACAACTTCCCGTCTTTCCAGGACGCATACTCTGCTACATTAATCGGTTTTTTAATCAGTTTTCCATGTTCAAACTCTGCGATATCACCTGGAGCAAGGATTAGCGGTTTAGCAGTAGCGCCATTTAAGCCCAGGCTGATTTTACCTTCCAATAAGGCCACTTCAGTACGTCCACGTCTGTCGTTCACGTTAAATGAAGTACCCAATACTTCTACATTGACATTGCCGGTATGTACCACAAAACGTTCGCGCTCGGCTATTTTCCCTGAAGTATGTAAATGCTTCACCTTTAAAAAGGCTTCACCTTCGATCCAGACTTCTCTGATCTCATTTTTATTCCAGTCCTTATCATATTTCAGCTTAGAATTGGCGTTTAAGGTGACCAATGAGCCATCGGGTAAAGTGATAGTTTTCAATTGACCATAAGGCGTATTGATCGCGATAGGTTGGTTAATGTGGTAAAGGATGCCAATGCCCAATAAAGCTCCGGCCAGTACTGCTGCAGCAGCATAACGATACCAAAGTTTGCGGACTGGTGTCTTACGTAAAGTTGTTTTCTCCTGGATGGTATTCCAGAGTTCATCCTGTTCTCTTTTTCCTAAAACGCTCTTTTCGAACCGCATGGATTGAACAATTGCTTTTGCCTCGGAAATAGGGGTTTTGAGCTGAGGATAGGTGTTTTCAATGCTTTGCCAGTGGAGGTCTGACTTTTCATCAGGATGCAAGACCCATAACAGGAAGTCCTGATCATTGATCAGCTCTGCTAAGGTATAGGTCTCGTACGCGCTAATTTGTTTCTTCATATTGCTGCTTTTGATCCTATTAGCTGAGAATGAAGCATATTACCCCATCAGAATGAATTAAAATTCAAAATATTTGTTATTTGACTGATAGTCAGATTGATAATTTCATTAACTTAACTGCATAATTTATTCAGTTGCGCAGTTTTTGCCGGTCAGTTTAATAATCTCAGATGAAGTATTAAAGACAGTAGCATTAAATCGTCCTTCGATAGGTTGTCTTTCAGGAATCCCAATGCTCTGGCCATAATTTTATAGCTCGCTTTCACTGAAATGTCCATCACCTCTGCAATTTCTTCATAACTCAGCTGTTCATAAAACCTTAGAAAGACCGCTTCCCTTTGTCGGGCGGTAAGTTTAGACATGGCCAGATTGAGCTGTTCCGTTACCTTACTGCGATGCTCACCATCAATAATAGCTTCCTCCACGTTTAAGCTGACATGAAAAGAGTAATTATCGGTTTCTTCTTCATAAACCTCAAAGTTCTGCGACTGAAAGGCCTTTTTGAAAAGTAAGTGACGAAAAGATTTATAAAGATAGTTTTTGAGGTGATCAGGGTTTCCAAGTGTAGACCTTCTGGTCCAGATGCCTACAAAAAGATCCTGAATACACTCTTTAATCAGGTCTTTGTCTTTACTGAATTTCGAGCCATAGTTATATAAACCAGCAGAATAAGTGCTGTACAGGTACTCGAAAGCTTCCGCATTTCCGGCTTTAAAAGATTGCCAGTATTGTGGTTCAATAGGTTCAGGCATAATGATGAAATTTCGGCTAAGTTATAAATATGGGGGATTTAACGGCCATAAAAAAAAACATCCCTTTCGCGAAATAAGCGATTAAGGACGTTTTTTTGTAGGAGATGTTTAAAGTTTCCTCAGGATCAGCAAGCGGAGTAACCAAGCCTGTTAACCTGAGGAGAACAGTTTGATTATGCTTTTTTCAATTTAGACATAAAGTATCTTCTTACCGGGATATCATAAACCACCATCACTAAATAAGCGAAGCCAACCAATAAGGTAGTGCCCGCTGCGATGATCGCAAACAACTGCATACCCGCTGGTTTATGGCTGAAGTAATAGTCAGCAAAAAGCCACAGCACCATATAATGTGTCATGTATAACGGATAGGAGATGTTTCCAGAGAAAATGCATAGTTTTTTTACACCTTCCTGTAGTTTAGCTCCAGCACCTAAAGCGATCAATAAAGGGAAATAAATCAATACTACCAATGGCTCGGTGATCCAGTTCCATTTGCTATCCGGCATTAGGAACGCTAGTAAAAGTAATACGCTTAAGCCTACAAAACCCAGGTTTGATTTGATGATCCATTTAGAACGGAAGATCAGTAATCCTGCTAAAAATGAGTAGGAGATACGTGCAGAGCCATGCCAGAAGGTTTCTCCACTCCAGCCACCAAGCAGGTTTCCACTGGTATAGCCGATATAACAAATGGCAGCTGCTGCCAGAATTGTTAAGATCAATAACACGTTACGCGTCGCTTTGTATAATGCCAGGGCATAAACAATGTTGGCAACATATTCCCAGAATAAAGACCAGGCAGGCGCATTAAAGGTGAATAAATTGAAATACCTTTCAGATACTACCGGAAAAGGAATCAAGAAAACAGAGCTTAAAAAGATGACTGCAACTCTACCGGCACTATAGATTTCAGGGTGCATACCGAAGGGGTCAAATAGAAAAGCAAGCAGGCCTAAAACCGATCCTAAAACCACCAGTGGATGGAGTCTGATGAGTCTGGTTTTTAAAAAGGCCAAAATGCCCATTTTGCCAATCCTGTCGTCATAAGCATAGCCGATGACAAATCCGGATAAGCAAAAGAAAAAGTCCACGGCAAGGAAGCCATGGCCAATAAAATTCTTTGCCGGAATAAAGACCACTTCCATGAAGTGGAAAATAACAATGGCTACTGCAGCTACTCCCCGTAAGCCATCTAGGATATGAAAGTGTTCTTTGGTTTTTAATAAGTCTGGACTTAACGTTTTAGCGTTCATTAATTTTGGTTTCTTTTAGATGGAATGATTCGGTTTCTTTTTGGTGTTGTGTGGGTTCAAGAATACCGAATAAATGCCATTCCATCAAGTTTTGGCGACAACGATTATCTCCATGAGGAGTTTTTTCATTAAAAATGTTACCAAGACAAGAATTTAAACCTAATCCTTTAACTCCTTTGTAAAATACAGATCCCATTTATCCTGTAGCTCTTTTTCTTCGCCATGCGCAGTTTCCATATCATATCTTGCTTGTAGGTTCGCAAGCTCGGCCATGGTATTGTCGTAAATCTCTTTAACTTCTTTTTGGAAATTCTTGATGCTGTAAGATTTAGCAGAGAGTTTTTTATATAGGATTCTGCCATAGATGACCGCAAGATCCGAATGACCTTGTTCATGATGCAATAAACTTTTTTGATCCGCTTCATTTAAGGCTGCTAATCGTTTGGGATCCACGATAGATTGCTTTCCATCCAAAACTACCCCCACAATAAACTTCAGGGCCAGCTGATTTCCATTTTGCGTTGCCCGATATTTATGTGTCGTCTGATGCGCGGTATAAGCGATATAGGGACGGTTAGAATTACTCAATTGTTGGTATGAATTCCACTGAAGGTTGATTCTTTTCAATTGGTTTTCCTGACTATGTGCCTGTTTAGGGCTTAAGATAGCGCAGCCCAGGACAAGGCCGCTAGAAAGTAAAAATCTGTTGAAATGCGTCATATCGGACAAAGATAAGGATAAGGTTTTTTACCTTTGTGCTTTCAAATCGATATGATATATATTCATCCAATCAAAAAGTACCTGGTTTTAGCAGCCATACCCTTGATGGTTTCCTGTAGCTCCCATTATATGGTGGTAAAAAGTAACCGGACGGAATACAATATGAACGCGCAGCAACCTGCAGATAGCGCCGTGATCAAGACTTATCTTCCCTATAAAATTAAAATGGATCAGGAGATGAACACGGTTATTGGCCATTCCGATGTTTTAATGGAGAAGCTGGATAAAAAAGACGGCAAGCCTGTTGCTGAAAATCTTTTGAGGAACTTCTTTTCTGATGCCTTATTCCATGAAGCACTAAAATATGATCCTACCATAGATTTCGCAATGCCATCAACCAACGGTGGGATTCGCGTAGCACTTCCTAAAGGAGACATTAAACTATCGAACGTTTTTGAGGTGATGCCTTTTGAAAATGAAATGATGCTGTATGTATTGAGTCCGGCAGATGTGCAAAACCTATTGGAATATATTGCGAAAACAGGTGGACAACCAGTTGCAGGTTTAAGGATGAAAATCGTTAATGATAAACCTACAGATGTGATGATCCAGGGAAAACCATTAGACCCGAAAAGAAACTACAAAATCTTAACCTCTGATTACGTAGCAGAGGGTGGCGACAATGTGCAGAGTTTCAAGAAAGCAATTGAGAAAAAGATCATGGGCATCAGAATGCGCGATGCACTCATTACCTATATTAAAGAAAACCAGGCTGCTGGGAAAACCATAAATCCAAAATTAGATGGAAGAATTACTAAAGATTAACCGTAGAAACTTCCTTAAAACAGGAGGGATGGTCGCAGCAGCTGCCGCATTAAACTTAAATGCTTTTGATGCTTTAGCAGCCGGAGACCTGGTAAAACTGACAATTCTGCACACCAACGATGTCCACAGTAGAATAGAGCCATTCCCGATGGACGGTTCTAAATATGCCGGCCTGGGTGGAACTGCCAGACGTTCGGCATTGATCAAATCTATTCGCGCAAAAGAAGACAATGTTTTGCTTTTTGATGCTGGTGATATCTTTCAGGGCACACCGTATTTCAATAAATATGGCGGAGAGCTGGAAATTAAACTGATGTCGGAGATGAAGTATGATGCCGCAACGATGGGAAATCATGATTTTGACAATGGCCTGGAAGGATTTTATAAACAATTGCCACATGCCAATTTCTCAATTTTGTGTAGCAATTACGATTTCTCGAATACCTTATTGAACAAATCTACTTTGCCTTATCAGGTATTTAAAAAGCAGGGAATCAAGATTGGGGTATTTGGTATCGGAATTAAACTCGCCGGTTTAGTAGGTGATAGAAACTACGGAGACACGGTATTTTTAGATCCGGTAAAAACAGCCAATGAGACTGCAAGTATCCTGAAAAACGACTTAAAATGCGACCTTGTGATCTGTTTATCACATTTGGGTTATAAATATGACAGCAATAGAGATTCAGATCAGGTATTGGCTAAAAACACCAGAAATATAGATTTGATCATAGGTGGTCATACCCATACTTTTATGGATCAACCGGAAGATATCATGAATCTGGATGGAAAGATCACTACGATTAATCAGGTGGGATTTGCAGGGATTAATCTAGGTAGACTGGATTATTACTTTGAAAGATATAAGGGCAAGCGTATTAAAACTGCTGCACCTTATACCATTTCAGATCAATTAGATCAGTAATTTTTAACGTATTTTATTAACAAAGGAAACCGCCTCCTAGAAGGTCGTTTCCTTCGTAGAATACTGCGGACTGGCCCGGTGCTATTGCGGAAACTGCATGATCAAATACTACTTTGATTTTATCGTTTTCCTGAACAATAGTACTTAGGGTACCTGCATCTTTATATCTGATTTTAGTCACCACATCAGTCATTGGCTCTAAAATATTTTCATATTTAATCAGGTTCACATTTCTAACCAGGGCTTCATGACGCTCCAGCTCATCTGCTCTACCTAACATTACGGTATTACTTTCCGGAAGAATTTGCGTCACAAACATCGGCTCACCAAAAGCGATACCTAAACCTTTACGCTGTCCGATAGTGTAGAAAGGATATCCTTTATGTTGTCCAACTACCATACCATCACTGGTAATGAAATTACCACCCGCAACGCGATCTTCTAAATCTCCAACTTTATGTCTTAAGAAAGAACGGTAATCATTATCCGGTACGAAACAGATCTCATAACTTTCGCTTTTCTTAGCCAGTTCTTCCTGTCCCATATCTAAAGCCATTTGTCTGATGTCCGCCTTAGCGAAAGATCCCAATGGGAATTTAGTACGCGCCAGATTTTCCTGAGAAACACCCCAAAGTACATAAGACTGGTCTTTATTCTCGTCTAAACCTTTAGAAATGACATGACGACCATTGTCGTGCTGTCTAACGTTCGCATAGTGACCGGTCGCAATAAATTCGCAATCCAGTTTATTTGCACGTTTTAACAATGCTTCCCATTTAATGTGGGTGTTACATAATACACAAGGGTTAGGTGTACGACCTGCAAGATACTCATCAACGAAGTTATCAATTACATAATCACCAAACTCATCCCTGATGTCTAATATATAGTGTGGGAATCCGTAATTTACAGCCAATGTACGCGCATCATTGATGCTGTCCAGACTGCAACATCCAGTTTCCTTACCGCTGGTACCTGAGGTCGCATAGTCCCATGTCTTCATGGTCAATCCGATTACTTCATATCCTTGTTCGTGTAACATCACTGCTGCAACTGAACTATCTACTCCGCCACTCATGGCTACCAATATTCTACCGAGTTTACTCATTATAATTTATTCTGAGGGCAAAAATAGCGGTTTTTACCCATACATTCTCATATCTGCCGTCAGTTGCTTGTAAAAAGGATAAAAGTATAAAGTTTAGATTAAACGTTATAGCAACATAATAAAGCTGATTTTTTGCCAAATATTTATACCTTAGGGCATTGTAAAAAAACCTCAACTAAGACAAATGAAAAAAGCATTATTGTTTTGTATACTGCTTCCAGCCCTTTCTGCACAGGCACAAAAGGACTTGGTAAAGTATGTGAAACCGATTATTGGCACCCAGAAAATGGGCCACACGTATCCAGGTGCCACAGTCCCTTTTGGTTCAGTACAACTGAGTCCAGACACGGATACCCTTTCTTATGAGCTGAATGGCAAATATAACGGGGACATTTATAAGTACTGTGCGGGCTATAAATATGAAGACAAATCGATTGTCGGATTTAGCCACACACATTTTAGCGGAACAGGACACTCTGATCTGGGAGATTTTCTGGTAATGCCAACTCAAGGTACTTTAAAAATGAATCCGGGTACAGCAGATGTACCGGGAAGCGGATTTCGCTCTGCGTATTCCCATGCCAATGAAAAGGCCGAAGCCGGTTATTATAAAGTGAAACTGGATGACCACCAGATTGAAGCTGAATTAACCGCCAGTAAAAGGGTAGGTATGCACCGTTATACTTTTCCGAAATCTGACCAATCACACATTATCCTGGATTTAATGTCGGGGATTTACAATTACGACGACAAAACAGTATGGACTTATGTCCGCGTAGTGAACGACACCCTGTTAACGGGTTACCGCCAAACCAATGGATGGGCGAGAACAAGGACTGTTTATTTTGCGATGACCTTTTCTAAGCCCTTCAAAAGCTATGGACAGAAGAATTTCGATAAGAAACAGGTATACGGTGGCTTCTGGAGAAAGTTCGATCAGAACAATAATTTCCCGGAAATTGCAGGGAAGAGAATCCGTATGCACTTCGATTTCGACACGAAAGAGCAGGAGCAGCTGAAAGTAAAATTCGCACTCTCTCCGGTTAGCCAGGCGAATGCGCTGGAAAACATGACTACCGAAGTTCCGGGTTGGGATTTTGATGGGGTAAAAGCTCAGGCTCAAGCCGATTGGAATAAGGAACTCAACAAAATCGACATTGCCGCAGGGGAAGATGATAAGGTGAATTTCTATACGGCCATGTACCATGCTTTCATCAATCCAACTACTTATGGCGATGTAAACGGACAGTATAAAGGGTTAGACCAGAACGTGCATCAGGCAAATGGCTTTACCAATTACACCACTTTCTCTTTATGGGATACTTATAGGGCATTACATCCTTTCTTTAATCTGATCCAGCCTTCCAGAAACAATGATATGGTGAAATCTATGATGGCACATTACGATCAGAGTTCCTTGAAAATGCTGCCAATCTGGTCGCATTATGCTAATGAGAACTGGTGTATGAGTGGCTACCATAGCGTTTCTGTTGTAGCTGATGCGATCATTAAAGGAGTATATGATGGTGATGCTCAGAAAGCGCTGGATGCTTGTGTGGCGACCGCTAACCACCGCAATTATGAAGGAATTGGAAAGTACATTGATATGGGTTATATCCCTGCAGAAAACAGTGGAACCTCTGTTTCAAATACTTTAGAATATGCTTATGACGATTGGTGTATCGCACAGATTGCAAAAAAACTGAACAATCAGCCGGTATATGAAGAATTTATGAAACGCTCCGGAAACTGGAAAAACGTATACGATAAGAGCATTGGCTTTATGCGTCCAAGACTGACAGATGGTTCTTTCAAAAAGGAATTTGATGTGTTGAGTACCCACGGACAAGGCTTTATTGAAGGCAACACCTGGAATTATAGTTTCTTTGTGCCGCAGGACCCGGAATCTTTAATGAACATCATGGGAGGGAAGCAGAAATTTGCCGCCAGAATCGATAGTTTATTCAATATGCATTTACCTGATGAGTTTTTTGCCGATACAGAGGACATTACAAGGGAAGGGATTATTGGTGGTTATGTACATGGAAACGAACCGGCACACCATGTTGCTTATCTGTACAATTGGGCCGGCCAGCCATGGAAGACACAAGAAAGGGTAAGAAAGATTTTAAAAATGCAATATAAACCTACTCCTGATGGATTAGGTGGCAACGATGATTGCGGTCAGATGAGCGCCTGGTATATGTTCTCTTCAATGGGATTTTATCCGGTATCTCCAGGATCAGCTGATTATTCTTTAGGTAGTCCGGCGGTAAAATCTGCAACACTTCATTTGGAAGGTGGGAAGACATTTCAGATTGAAGCCATCAACCAAAGTGATAAGAATATCTACGTGCAAAAAGTATTGCTAAATGGAAGTCTGATTACTAATAATTTGATTAAACACTCAGATATTTTGAAAGGTGGTAAAATAGTTTTCTATATGTCTTCAAAACCTACAAAATAGTCAAGAATTAATTAGTAATAATAGTTGTAAAGTTCTTCTAATAGTTTAATTATATAGACAAATACTGTTATTTTGACTGATCTGCTAAAATAATTCAAATATTTTAGCAGATCAGTTTTTTTTTATAAAATAATATTGTGAAATTGGTACCAGGCAGGACAATAAACCCTACGTCGGTTCAACTCAGAGTAGCTGGTGTCGTCTGCAATTTAGGTGATACGGCCGGAGGCCTCCGGCCTATCTAACTAAACAAAAGCTGGGACTGCCGATCTTGGGTCATTTCCCTGGATCTGGTTCTTCCTGATGTCGGAAAGCTCCCTTGGTCTTTTAACGATCTTTTTATGTATTCCTACCGTTCCGGTATATAGCAATACCCCACCTAATACTGCCTCCTGAATTCCTATCATCGGGTTTTTTGAAATGGCTCTAATTCCTTTTTGAAAGATGTATGCACCAGCAAGGATGGCAATAAATCTTTTTCCTGCATCTAACTCTTCTGTATCGTAAGCACTTAACAATGAAGTCGCTGCTAAAATTCCTATTTTATTTTTTAGTAATTCAAACATAAAATTCGTTCTATATCTATCAATGGAACACGGCAAAGCCTATTTTGTTTGAAAATCTTTAAAATCACTAAGCAATAATTCAGGCAAACAGGCCGCCTTAACTGAGCTTATCCAGTACCATACGAATGGCCTGATCCACTACTTTATTTGGCGCAGTGCTGAATTCAAAATTCACTCTGCTGGCTAATATCGCGTTTACAGAGAGGGCTTTATGCCCCAGTACTTTTGCAAGTGCATAAATTCCAGCAGTCTCCATTTCCAGGTTGGTAATCCTGTTGCTTCCATGTTGGAAACTATTGAGCAAAGAAATGAAGTTGGGTATGGCATTTTTTGCGCGAACTTGTCGGCCTTGTGGCGCATAAAACCCAGGGGCGGTAATGGTGATTCCTTTCTCCATATCTGCACCAATGGTATTTAATAGCGTGCTATCAGCTGCTGTCAGATAAGGATGAATCCCTTTGATATGCGCACAGTGGCTATGAAAGGCTTCCAGAATCGGGCGCTCATCAACAGAAAGCTCATGAATATAATATTGCATCAAAGCATCCAGGCCTAGACCATGAGAAGAAGCGAGTATGGTACCCATTGGTAGATCTGGCTGTATGGCGCCGGAGGTGCCGATACGGATGATATCCAAAGAAGTCAGGTCTTTTTTTACTGTTCTGTTTTGGAAATCAATGTTAACCAGGGCATCTAATTCATTAAATACAATGTCAATATTATCTGTCCCAATCCCTGTAGAAATTACAGTAATTCTTCTTTGGCCTAAATAGCCGGTATGCGTAATAAATTCACGTTTTCCTTTTTTAAGTTCTATGCGGTCAAAATGTTTGGAAATTTCTGAGACCCGATCAGGGTCGCCGACAGTGATGACGGTTTGTGCAAGGTCTTCAGGCAATAAGTTGAGGTGATAAATACTGCCATCGGGATTGATGATTAAATCTGATTCTGATATTTTGTTTTCCATAATTACGGCGATTGATCTCACAAACCTATGAAACCCCGGGGAGTTTATTGCCAAAATATAAAAGAAATAAGCAAGCATTTCTTAGCAGTTTTTTAATTTGATGGAAATTCTTAGCTTTGCATTCGTAAACAAATCAATTAAAAAAGCATGTAGGATCATATTTCTTTCCCGATAATAAAGTGAAACCAATACTGGGTTTCTTAATTATTTTATTAAAAAAAGAAAGGATTTCATGCTTACTCTTCAAGATATTACCTATCAACATCCCAATAGGGATTTACTATTTTCCGGGCTTAACTTTAGTCTTAATCCACAGGATAAGATTGCTTTAATTGGCAATAATGGCGTTGGAAAATCTACTTTACTGAAAATTTTAGCCGGACGATTATTGCCCACATCAGGGGTGATTAAGGCGAGTTTCAGGCCTTATTATGTGCCTCAACTTTTAGATGAATACAATGAATTGAGCATTGCTGAGGCGCTTCAACTCGGCGACAAACTACAGGCATTACAGGAAATTCTGGATGGCCATGCCACAGAAGAAAACCTTAACCTGCTGGACAATGATTGGGATTTTGAAGCACGCTGCGAGCAGGCTTTCGCCCATTGGAATCTGTTGGACCTCAATCTAGCGCAAAAGATGAATACCTTAAGTGGCGGACAAAAAACGAAGGTTTTCCTCGCAGGGATCCGCATTCACCGGCCAGAGTTGGTTTTGATGGATGAGCCAAGTAATCATTTAGATCGGGCAGGTAGATTGCTGCTTTATGAAGATATCCGACAAAGCAAACAAAGCTTGGTTGTGGTTAGTCATGATCGGGAGTTACTGAATCTGTTAAATACTGTGCTGTCCTTGTCGCAGGATGGAATTACTGTCTATGGTGGTAATTATGAGTTTTATGCAGAACAACGGGCCCTGGAAAAGGCCGCTTTTGAGCAAACTTTGAGAAATAAGGAAAAGGCAGTTCGGAAGGCGAAGGAGGTTGAGCGCTCTGCCATGGAAAGGCAGCAGAAATTAGATGCACGCGGAAAACAGAAGCAAGAAAAAGCGGGACTACCAACAATCATGATGAATACCCTGAAAAATAACGCAGAGAAGAGTACCTCGCGATTAAAAGGAGTTCATGCCGATAAGCTGGATGCCATTTCGCAAGAGTTGAGCTTGCTCCGCAAGGCGCAATCAGCATTGGATCGAATGAAAATGAACCTCGAAGGCTCTGCAGTACATACCGGAAAAGTGTTGGTTAACGCAAAGGAGCTTAATTATAGCTATGGTACTGAGTCGCAATCTCAATTGCTTTGGAAAGAAGCTTTGAATTTTCAGATCCGTGCAGGCGATCGTCTGGCCATAAAAGGCCCAAACGGATCTGGTAAAACCAGCTTGATCAAACTGATTTTAGGAGATTTAATACCTTCATCCGGCTCATTGGAACGCGCTGTGTTCCAGTCGATATATGTGGATCAGGATTATGCTTTAATTGACACTAAACTCAGTGTTTATGAACAAGCACAACAGTTTAATTCTGGGGCTTTACAGGAGCATGAAATCAAGCTTCGCTTAAACCGGTTCTTGTTTACCAAGGCAGACTGGGATAAACCCTGTGCAGCGCTGAGTGGCGGAGAGAAAATGAGACTGATCCTTTGTGCCTTAACAATTGGCAATCAAAGCCCGGATTTAATTGTACTCGACGAGCCTACCAATAACCTGGATATGCAAAACATAGAAATGCTAAGCACCGCAATAAATGAGTACAAAGGTACTTTGCTGGTGATTTCCCATGACCATTATTTCCTGGAACAAATTGGTGTAACAGAGGATCTGGAACTGGTAATTACTAATTAAATAGAGTGGCTGTCGACATCAGGATGATCGGCAGCCACTTTTTTCATTTCTAGAAGGCGCTATAGTTTCGACCTTAACTGAATTAGCTTCCTTCGACCAATTATCAGCCAATTTTCAATTTTAGTAGATTCATTTTTTTCTTTCAATACTTTGATTACTTTTGCGACCAAAATGAGAGTAGTCGTATTTTTCGTATCCCTGTTTACCTTCCTGTTATGCGGGGGGCACTATCTCCATGCAGGTACGCATCACGACCCTACACATTGTCCATCCCATCAGAAGCTTGCAAAAGCGGAAAGGCCAAAATTAACTGGCGCAGGGCAGGACATGACCATCATTGAAGAGGCCGACTTAGATCTGGATGAAGAACACCTCAGCAGCGATGAGCTGCCAAGTAGAAACTTCCATCAGGAATACTACAGCCTTGACAAGTGGTACCTCACATTTTACCCGGTACTAATCGCCGATGCTGATCAGCAGCATTACCAGACTTTTCTGCCATTTTCAGGCAATTCTTCTCCTATTTACATCAGACAACGCGTTCTGAGGATTTGAGCAATAACCTTACATCAGTTTAAAAACATTAAACATACTTCCTTCGCGTAGCTATGTTTTTATGATCTTTTGACTGGATTTTTAAATCCTGTTCAGCACAACTGATGTCTTATCTCGTTGATTGGAATCCAAGGATTCCAGGCATTTATTCGCTTAATTTCCATTAATTACCCATGAAGAAAATACTCTTGTTCACAGGCGCGATTGCCTTGTTGAACCTTACAAGCTGTACCACAAAAAAAGAAGAGAAAAAAGAAGAAAGTCAGTATACCATCACCAATGCATTAAAAGCTGATACTTCATTTACTAAAGAATATGTTTCCCAAATTCGCTCCGTGCGGAATATTGAAATCCGCGCCCAGGAAAAAGGCTACCTGCAGAATATTTATGTCGATGAAGGACAGTCTGTTAAAGCTGGTCAGTTGTTATTTCGCATTATGCCTAAATTATACGAAGCAGAATTGTTAAAAGCACAGGCAGAAGTAAAAGCAGCACAAATAGAACTACAAAACGTAAAACTACTGGCCGATAAAAATGTAGTTTCCAGAAACGAACAGGCTATGGCTCAGGCAAAGCTCGATGCCGCTAAAGCAGAAGTTTCCTTAGCAAAACTCCATTTGTCCTTCACCGAGATCAAAGCGCCGTTTGATGGCACAATAGACCGTATTCCACTGAAACTAGGAAGTCTGATTGATGAAGGAGCACTGCTTACCAGCCTTTCTGATAATAGTCAGGTCTTCGCTTATTTCAACGTCTCAGAACCTGAATATCTTGCCTATCAAATGAATGTAAAAGACCGTGGCGACAAGAAAGTAAACCTGCTACTGGCCAACAATCAGCAGCTGCCAGAAAAAGGAAATGTAGAGGTTATTGAAAGTGAGTTCAATAGCGAAACCGGTAACATCGCCTTCAGAGCGAGGTTCCCTAATGCCAATAAACTATTGAAAAATGGTGAAACAGGAAAAATACAGATGCTAGTTCCATTGCGCGATGCGCTGATTATTCCCCAAAAAGCAACTTATGAGATTCAAGACAAAATGTATGTCTTTGTAGTAGGCAACGACAATGTTGTCCATTCCAGAAACATTACTATCGCGTCTGAAATGCCCGACCTATACGTAGTAGGAAGTGGAATTTCTGAAACCGACAAAATCCTTTTGGAAGGTGTTCAGAAAGTAAAAGATGATGAAAAGATCAGGTTTAAATACCAGGACCCTAAAGAAGTCATCTCTCATTTGAGATTAAAAGCGGAATAATAACAAGTCTTTCCAGTTTCAACCTATCATTTAAAATTAAGTAAATGTTCAATAAGTTTATACAAAGGCCAGTCCTTTCTATAGTAATATCGCTCATCATTGTGTTTCTGGGCGCTTTGGCATTAAGCCATCTGCCGGTTACACAATTTCCTTCGATTTCACCGCCAAAGGTGAACATCACCGCAGAATATCCTGGAGCAAACGGTGAATTGATGATCAAATCGGTCATCATTCCATTAGAAAGAGCCATCAATGGTGTTCCAGGTATGAAATACATGGCTTCAGATGCCGGTAATGACGGGGAAGCCACCATTCAGGTGATTTTCAATTTGGGTACAGACCCTAATCAGGCCTCTGTAAACATTCAAAACCGTGTCGCTTCCGTAATCAATAAGCTGCCACCATTAGTGGTACGTGAAGGGGTTAAAATCACGCGTGAGGAATCAAATATGTTGATGTACATCAACTTGTACAGCAAAGATCCAAAGATGGATCAGAAATTCCTCTTCAATTTCGCAGACATCAACGTCCTTTCAGAATTGAAAAGGGTAGATGGTGTTGGGGTTGCCGATATCCTGGGTAACCGGGAGTATGCGATGCGGATCTGGCTAAAACCAGACCGGATGCTGGCCTATAAAATTTCTGCTGATGAGGTATTGGAAGCTTTAAACCAGCAAAGTTTAGAAGCCTCGCCAGGAAAAACAGGTGAAAGCTCCGGAAAAAGATCACAATCATTTGAGTATGTATTGAAATACCCTGGACGATTCACCACCAAAGAAGCTTATGGAGACATCATTTTGCGATCAACTCCACAAGGAGAGATTTTAAGACTAAAAGATGTAGCCAATATCGAGTTTGGAAGTTCGATGTACGACATCTATTCTAATCTGAACGGTAAACCTTCCGCGGCAATTACCGTGAAGCAATCTTATGGCAGTAATGCGAGTCAGGTGATTAAAGACATCAAGACCAAAATGGAGGAGATCAAGAAAACTTCTTTTCCTAAAGGCCTTGATTATGAAATCAGTTATGACGTGTCAAAATTCTTGGATGCGTCCATAGAAAAAGTAATCCATACACTAGTAGAAGCCTTTATTCTGGTTGGCCTGGTGGTTTTCCTATTCTTAGGAGATTGGCGTTCTACTTTGATTCCGGCGATTGCCGTACCCGTATCCCTGATCGGAACATTCGTGTTTATGCAGTTTTTCGGGATTACAATCAACCTGGTCACCTTATTCGCCTTGGTTTTAGCAATTGGAGTCGTCGTCGATGATGCGATTGTGGTGATTGAGGCCGTCCATGCGAAGATGCAGGAACATCATATCTCTGCAAGGAAAGCAACAAAAAAGGTAATGCACGAGATCAGTGGAGCCATTATTGCGATTACCTTTTTGATGGCTGCTGTGTTTATTCCTGTAGCCTTTATGTCTGGTCCTGTAGGGATTTTCTACCGACAATTCTCCATTACCATGGCCACAGCGATCATTCTTTCCGGTATTGTGGCCTTGACGTTAACGCCGGCACTTTGTGCCATTTTGTTGAAAAACCATCATGGAAAAGCAAAGAAAAATAATGCTTTAGATAAGTTTCTTGATGGCTTTAACCGGGCTTTCGACAAGCTTTCCGGGAAGTATCAAAACCTACTTGGGCTTATTGTAAACCGCAAGGCGATTACTTTTGGGGTGTTGCTGGCTTTCTGTGCCGGTACGTATTTCCTGAATAACAGTCTGCCATCCGGATTTATCCCTAATGAAGATCAGGGGATGTTCTATGCCATTATTCAAACGCCTCCGGGTTCATCATTAGAAAGAACCAATGAAATCGCTGAGCGGCTTCAAAAGATCGCTGAAGGTGTAGAAGGAGTGCAATCAGTTTCTGCCCTGGCAGGGTATGAAATCCTGACCGAAGGAACAAGTGCCAACTCCGGAACTTGTTTGATCAACCTGAAAAGCTGGGAAGATCGCAAAAACGGTGTGGAGGAGATCATGAAAGAACTGGAGGAGAAATCCGAGGGGATTTCCGGTGCGACGATTGAATTCTTTCAGCCGCCAGCGGTGCCGGGTTATGGTGCTGCCGGAGGTTTCGAATTGCGCTTGCTGGATAAGGCAGGTTCCGGCGACTTCAAGAAGATGGAAACGGTGAGCAAGAATTTTGTGAAGGAACTGAGTAAACGTCCCGAGCTGTCTTCAGTTTTCACCTTTTATAGTGCCGCCTTCCCACAGTATATGTTACGCGTCGACAATGACATTGCGCAGCAAAAAGGAGTAACAATTGAAAACGCGATGAATACACTTTCCACCCTGGTAGGTAGTAATTATGAAACCAATTTCATCAAATACGATCGTCAGTACAAGGTGATGGTGCAGGCTTTACCACAATACAGAGCCTTACCGGAAGACATCCTGAAACTATATGTTAAAAACAACCGGGATGAAATGGTGCCATTTTCTGCCTTCATGAGAATGGAAAAAGTATATGGTTTGTCGGAAATTACCCGACACAATATGTATAACGCGGCTGAGATCAGTGGTTCAGCAGCTCCTGGTTATAGTAGTGGTGCAGCAATTAATGCCATCAATGAAGTGGCAGAAAAGACTTTACCAAGAGGTTTCAGCATCGATTGGGCTGGTATTTCCAAAGATGAGGTATCCCGTGGCAACGAGGCGATCTACATTTTCCTGATCTGTCTGGGATTTGTTTACCTGATTCTTGCGGCACAGTATGAGAGTTTCATTTTGCCATTAACCGTTATTCTTTCCTTGCCATGCGGGATTTTCGGTGCGTTCTTATTGCTCAAAATTTGCGGTTTAGAGAACAACATCTATGCGCAGGTGGCATTCGTTATGCTCATTGGTTTACTAGGTAAAAATGCGGTACTGATCGTGGAGTTTGCGGTGCAGAAACATCGTGCCGGATCAACGGTATTACAAGCAGCAATGGAAGGCGCAGTAGTGAGGTTCCGTCCGATTCTGATGACTTCATTTGCTTTTATTGCAGGCTTGATTCCATTGGTTTTTGCCAATGGCCCAGGTAAAATCGGAAACCGGACAATTGGTTCTGCAGCTGCCGGTGGGATGCTTTTAGGAACCATTTGTGGTGTATTGATCATCCCAGGCTTGTACTATGTCTTTGGCAGAATCGCTGAAAAACACAAACTCGTTAAAAATGAAGAAGAGAATCCATTAACCGAAGAAATCGATCATAATGTATAAATTTAAGAAAGAACGTTGCCTGATTGCATTGAGCGCTGCACTTGCGGTAGCAGGATGTAAACTGCCTTCGGTTGCAACGAACACCCCAAATACGGCTGTTCCTGAAATTTACAGTAACAGTAAAGACAGCACAAATACCGCTACAATTCCATGGCGTAGTTTTTTCAAGGATCAAAATCTGATAAACCTGATTGATACCGCAATTAAAAACAACCAGGAGCTGAAAATCACGATGCAGGAAATTGAAATTGCAAAGAATGAGATCAGAATAAAAAAAGGGGAGCTATTGCCAAGTGTAGGCCTTCGGGCCGGCACTGGCGTAGAGAAAGTAGGGAGGTATACCAGTCAGGGGGCAGGTGATGCAGGAACGGAAATCGCTCCTGGCAAAGCCGTTCCAGATCCTTTGATGGATTATAATTTATCCGCCTATGCACATTGGGAAGTTGACATTTGGAAGAAACTACGGAATTCAAAAAAAGCCGCTCTGAGCAGGTATTTGTCTTCCGTAGAGGGAAAGAACTTTGCCTTAACCAATCTGATCGCAGAAGTAGCAGACTCATATTATGAGCTTTTGGCCTTGGATAACCAGCTGGAAATTGTAAAACAGAACATCGAATTGCAAAAGAATGCATTAGCAATTGTAAAAGTTCAGAAAGAAGCGGCCAGAGCAACGGAATTGGCGGTTCAGAAATTCCAGGCAGAGGTGCTGACTTCAAAAAGCCTGGAGTTTGAACTACTTCAGAAGACTAAAGAAACGGAAAACCGGATCAACTTTCTGCTGGGGCAATATCCGCAGGAGATCAAAAGAGACAGAGGTAATTTTCTAGATTTACTTCCTGCCATGGTACAGGTTGGTGTTCCTTCACAGCTGTTGGCCAATCGCCCGGATATCAAACAGGCAGAGTTGGAATTGTCGGCCGCAAAGCTGGATGTAAATGTGGCACGTGCCGCGTTCTATCCATCATTGGATATTTCGGCAGCCATAGGATTACAGGCTTTTAAACCGAGTTATTTCCTGAAATTTCCGGAATCGGTATTGTATGCTCTTGCAGGAGATATCGCGGGTCCATTGATCAATAGAAATGCGATCAAGGCCGAGTTTAGTACTGCCAATGCGCGACAATTACAGGCGATGTATAACTACGAACGCAGCATTTTAAACGCTTACCTGGAGGTTTCTAACCAACTTTCAAAGATTGGTAATCTGGATAAAAGTTATGAGCTGAAATCTCAACAGGTGGATGCATTGAATAAGTCGATCGTAGTTTCAAACGATCTGTTTAAGTCCGCCAGAGTGAATTATTTTGAGGTTTTAATGACCCAAAGAGATGCTTTGGAATCTAAACTGGAACTGATTGAAACTAAAAAAGAACAACTGAATGCAGTGGTCCATTTTTACAGGGACCTGGGCGGAGGTTGGAAATAGCCAAGAGAACGCCCCCAGATTTAATAAAAGCCCCCAAAATGAAGTGACCCCAAAAATTTAGACACTATTTTTGGGGGCTTTTTTATAAGGGATAAAGTTTACCTTTATTCCAGATATGCAATTGCCTCCACATCATTCGGTTCAAGGTTTGGTTAAACACTATTTGGTGTTGAGTCAGCAGGCTGCTGTACAACAGCATTACCGGATGTTTTCTGATGGCAATCCAGGTATGGTTTTTCATTTGAAAAACCAGCTATTGCAATGGAATGAGACTAATGAGACACCACAGTTGCAAGCCCGGAGCTTTGTTTACGGACAACTCAGCCATTACAATACACTTGCATCCAATGGAGAGTTGAACATGATTGTCGTGGTTTTACAGCCTCATACCTTATTTACCCATTTCCATATTCCAGCTCATGAGCTAAAAGATCATGCCCTTCCATTGGCTGATTTATTCGGACAGGAAGCCATAGACCTGGAAGAACAGGTGCTTTCTGCGACAACAATTGATAAAGCCATCGCAATCATTGAAATGTTTCTATGGAAAAGGCTCATAGGTTTCAGAACTATAAACCCGGAGCTTGGTAAGGCGATGAACCTAATTTATCAGCATCAGGGACTCATCAGGATCGATCAGATTCTGGAACTTGTTCCGGTAACCGAGCGACAACTCGAACGTAAATTCAGAGAGCATATCGGTACCTCAGCTAAAAGATTTGCAGATACCATTAAGTTTCAGCATTTACTCAAGCTTCTTCAAAAGCAACACGATAAAGAGAAAATAGCGGAATTGATTTATAGGTCTGGATACTACGATCAGGCACACCTGAACAACAACTTCAAAAGAATGACCGGCCTTACTCCAGCTCATTATAAGGACGCCCAGCAACTATTGGCGATCAACCTTATGTCTGTACAATAATTCATTTTGTCGGTTTTATACAAATTTTCATAGGCTGGCATAGGTAGTTTTGAAAACATCTTAAATACCTTAAAAAATGAAAAACATTAAAATAGCATCGGCTCAATTTGAAAACCGTAGTGGAGATAAAGCCTATAACCTTTCTGTAATCGAGCAGCTTAGTAAAGATGCGGCAGCGCAAGGAGCAGAAGCGATTGCCTTCCATGAATGCTCTATTACCGGTTATACCTTCGCCAGACCACTTTCTAAAGCACAAATGCTGGATCTGGCCGAGTTTATACCTGATGGCCCCAGTGTTCAGCGATTAACTGAACTGGCAAAAAAATATAACATTGCCATCCTTGCCGGATTATTCGAAAAAGACGAAAACGACAACCTATTCAAAGCCTACGTTTGCGTGGATCACAGCGGACTGGTCGCTAAACACCGTAAACTACATCCATTTATCAATCCTCATCTGACAGCGGGTAATGAGTATACGGTATTTGAGCTTTATGGCTGGAAATGTGGCATCCTGATCTGTTACGATAATAATATTATCGAAAATGTAAGGGCAACGACCTTACTTGGCGCTCAGGTGATTTTTATGCCGCATGTTACGATGTGCACGCCATCAACCAGGCCAGGGGCAGGCTTTGTAGATGCAGAACTTTGGAAAGATAAACAAGCTAATCAGGAAGTACTACGTGCCGAATTTGATGGTTTAAAAGGGCGGGAATGGTTGATGAAATGGTTACCTGCACGTGCCTACGACAATGCAATATACGCGGTGTTTGCTAACCCGATAGGGATGGATGATGATCAGCTCAAAAACGGATGCTCCATGATTCTGGATCCCTTTGGAGGACTAATGGCCGAATGCAGGTCTTTAGAGAATGAGTTTGTGATTGCAGAACTAAACCCGGAGGCATTGACTATGGCCGGCGGTTCGCGGTATATCCAGGCCAGAAGACCGGAATTGTACAAGGACATTATTGCTGCTGATCATGAGAGTAACCAACAGGTTTCCTGGCTTAAAAAGAATTAAATTCTTTTAAAATTAGAAAGCCTTGTCGATGAACAAGGCTTTCTATTGTTTTTAGATGATGTGCTCACCATCAATGATATTCACCTTTTTACCCATCTTTTTCTGGATGATTTCAAAGTGATGTAAATCATTCTTGCTCACCAATGAAATCGCGTCTCCCGCGGCTTCCGCACGGCCCGTTCTACCGATTCTATGTACATAATCTTTAGGTGATCTAGGCAATTCATAATTGATCACATAAGGAAGGAAATTGATGTCGATCCCTCTGGCCATTAAGTCGGTGGCCACCAATACCCTCAATTTCCCTGATTTAAACAGGTATAAAGATTCTGTTCTGGAGCCCTGGCTTTTCTTGCTATGAATGGCTTTAGCATCAATGTTATTTTTGCGAAGCTTGTTTACCACCGCATCCGCCTGATGCGTAGAAGAGGTAAATACCAATACCTGTTTCATGTCATGGTGGTTAATCAGGTAACGTAAAAACGGCCCTTTTTTCTCCTCAGAAACGATATAAGCCACTTGGTTGATGGTATCCAGTGTATCTTCCTCAGCATCTATTTTAATCACTACAGGCTCATGTAGTAAGATTTGGTTGATACTTTGAATATCAGGACTCAAAGTTGCAGAAAACAATAAGTTCTGACGTTTTTTAGGCAATAAAGCCAGGATTTTATTCAGCTCTTCTTTAAAACCTAAGTTGAGCATCTTGTCTGCCTCGTCCAATACCAGGGTTTCAATATCTGATAAATGCACTGCATTATTGTCTACCAATTCCAATAACCTTCCTGGAGTAGCAACCAATACGTTTACGCCCTGCATTCCCATCATTTGTGGGTTAATAGATACGCCACCATACACTGCTAATGTTTTCACAGGCTTCAGCATTGCCGGACTAAAAGTCTTGAATACTTCTTTTACTTGTTCCGCCAATTCACGCGTAGGCACTAAAACCAATACATCCGCATGGCGATTTTTCACACCAATAGTTTGTTGCAGGTTCATTAAAAGGGGTAAAACATAACTGGCTGTTTTTCCCGAACCGGTTTTTGCAATACCTAAAACGTCTTTTTTATTTAATATAGCTGGAATAGCTGTTTGTTGAATAGGGGTTGGCGCTGTGAAATTCTGATCTGCCAGTGCTTTTAATAAAGCAGGTGACAAACCTAAGGCTGTAAAAGGCATAGTTACTCAATTTTTTGTGTAAAAGTACGCAAAAAACGTCGTTAGCCATGGTTTTTTGCTGAAAGACCAAAAATCAACTAATGGCCAGATGAATCAATACGCCAATCATTGCGGAGGAAGCAAAGCTAACCAATGTTCCTACCAACACATATTCCGTCTTTAACTGCGTATTATTTTCCTTTTCACTGAACCTTAGGATGGATTTTGCAGTAATCAGGAAGCCAATAGCCGTGTACTGGCCCATAATCACAAAAGTAAGGATCAATATCCTTTCGCAGATTCCGATCCATTTACCGGCATTTTCCAGACCTAATTCCTGTTCTTCATTGCTTTTAGGGATTTCGGCTAGCGGAACAGTTTCCTTTTCATCGCCATTATTTTCCCTTTCTAATATCGCTGCTGCTAAATTGGCCGCGGCAGCTACTGCCCGTTCTTTTTCCAAGCTGATCTGGTCTCTCCATTTTTGAGTGGCTTTGCCGATAATGATGCCTAGTGGGAAGCTGATAAAGATGTATCCCGTTGTGATGATCCAGAATTTAGGATTATTGATGAGCTGTTCGAAGCCGGAATAGGTACTAGCCCATTTGTGTTCGATGCCTAGACTAAGCAGTACAATAACCAGCAGGTGTGCCATTTGGTCTATGATGAAATAACTGAATCTGGCTTTATCAGTTTTTGATTTCAGGTAATCAATGATCAGGTGGGATAAAAATATGACTACCGGGATCAGCCAATTGCTGTATAATCCGGAGAGCAGGTAGGCCACTGCAGCGGTTACAAATACATGTAGGTAAAGTTTTGTGGACCTTCCTTGTTTCTGCTCCCGATCGGTTACCCAGCTTTTGGGTTGAAACACGAAATCGGTGAGCAAATGTGCAACGATCAATCTGAGTAGTAAATTCGTCTCCATTATTCCTGTTGTACTAAGTCTGCGATATATTTGATGCTGGGCTCAAATTCTTTCCAGCCTGCAGATTTTAACCTGCTATTAACTGAGGGTTGGGATAGGGAGAGGATTTTTGCGGTCTCTTTTTGGGTTTTTCCTTCCAAAAGCAAATAAATTACCTCAGACTGTCCTTTTGTCCATTTTTCTATATATTTATTAACAAAGTTAAGTATTATTTTAATTCCGTCGTTTTTTAATTCATTATTGGTATGAATAGTTAGAAATTCTTCTTCTTTCATGGTGTCAAAGTTTCTGCCAGAGAGATGAAATGCTTCCCCATCAGAATTCAGGACATTTTTACCTAAATAGGCCACTTTACCAATCCCTATAGAAATCCGGGTGCTGAGATAGATTTTAGCGGCTTCATCAGAATGCTTTTTAAACCAACAGATGAGTTGGATGCTTTTGGTGATGGCCTCCTGTATATTTTCAAATAAGACCTGATAGCTATCGCCTCTGAATATTTCTGCATTTTCCTTTGCTTTGATCCAGGTCTTTAAAAGTTTTCCTGTATCCTCAATAAGTTCTTTCCTTTTGGCTGCAGAGAGCTTGGTGAAGTTGATGATGTCTCCGGTGATGACAGCTTTGGTTTTCATGTTTTAGGCTTAAATATCCTATAAATATAGAGTGTTTACTCTATAATTGCAAAATATAGAACAAACACTCTATATTTGATGATTATAGAGTGTTTACTCTATATTTTGCCATGAAATCAGGGAAAATAGCCACACACCTGGGGAATTCCCGGGAGGGCCCAGGTGTGTGAATCATTTTAAAATTTAATCAATAGTTTTTCAGTCATCAGCTTATTGTTCTGATAATACTCAAAAAACCATTCGCCATTTCTCTTAAAAACGATGCCATGGCTTGTTGCGTTGTTCGCGATAAATGACTCAGGAACGGTGCTGTTTAATAGGGTCAATACAACTTTAGGTTCCGTATTGATCAACTGAAAACCGTTAGTGATAGGTTGCGCATATAAAGTACCTGCAGCAGCAACTACTTCAGAGCTGATCGGACGAGTTGCTACAGCAGCCGGAATAACTACAGGTGGAGCAACTACGGCTGTTTGCTGTGGCGCCTGCATAGTAGTAGGCATCGTAGTAGCCACATAATTTAAGGTATCCAATGAAGTAAAGGCATCTCTAAGTGCGAAATTATAAGAGGTTTTATACTCTTTTTCCCTGCTTTTACCTTCCTTACTCTTAAACAGAATATTGCCCTGGCAATCCTTTAATACGAAAGTAAGATTGGTAGTAAACATTGTTTTTCTTTCTGTTAGCTCCAGGTTTAGCGCCTGGCATTTGTTGTTGGCAATGTCTGCAGGCAGCTCTGCATTGTCAAAATAGGGGGTAAATCCTTTTTGTTCGACAAGAAATTTAGCAAGGTCATTTAACCCGTAAAGGTTAGGCGATTTAAGGAAACTAAATTTTTCAGGAATGACTACATATTTGTAGTTGTTCAGACTTTGCTGTGCGAACCCGGAGCAAGTGAAAAATAAAAAGAGAATAAAAAGATATCTTTTCATATATGGTTTTGTTAAAAATAATTTGAAATAAGTAATCAAATATAGAAATCTGTTTGTGCTAAAGAAAGAAGCTCGGCAACGATTGCATAGTTTTTTATGCAAGCAATCTTTCTTCTAGCATCAACAGTCTTGTAAATACGATCACCACTAATCAAGTAAAACCATGATAAAATCTAATTATACTATTGATGCTTCCTACTGGTTGATCACTTTATCAACCTCTAATCTTGCGAAGGTCATCATCAGAGATCCTTACTTTTACAATCTTTTCGTTGACATCACAGTAATAAACATAGCCTTCTACGTTAATATCCTGTTTGCTTTTAAAGGGTTTTACCGCAACAAATGCTTTCCATTTATCTGGCCCACCTACAATATTATCAAAGGTTTTTTCGCAGGCAGAACGTTCACGTGCCTTTTTACCATCAATGCCATCACCTTCATAGCTGCCTTTGAAATAGCGATAATTCCTGGCTATAGCTTCATTCTCCAAACCATGATATTTGAAGGCCACCATCTCCACCGCTTGTCGGTATGATTTTTCAGGAATAGGAACACTTTCCTTAGTTTTTACATTGTACAATTTTACAGCTCCAAAAGAATGGGTAAACCAGTCAACTTTTGAAAAGCCATAACTCACCAGGAACCAGTTTCCATAAAAATGTACGATACGAGAAATCGAATCTGAATTAAACACCCTTTTGAACTGCGAATTCACCAGGTCATAGGGTTTATAACTCCCTGCATTTGAAGCGTATTCAAAGAAAGGATGACTAGGGGCAGTGACTGAATTTTTCATCTGAACGACGCCATAATTAGCCGGAAAATTATTCCTGGATATCGTTCCATCTTCCATATATGTTCCTTCTACCGCCCAATAAGGTAGACCAGCAGCTAAGAGCAGGTCCTCCTTTGTTACCGCATTTCTAAATGCGGCATCACCTGAAGAAGCGGTCATGTAGACCATTTTACCAGGTACCATAGGCTTCTTTTCCACAGGTTTCTTAGGATTGGCAGCAACAGCACTAGTCTTTGGCATCGTCACAAAGACTTCAGTGGATTTGTTATCTTCATTAGCCTTTTTCATTTTTTCTTTATGCTTTGCATCAGCAGCAATTTTATCTGCTTTCCACTTCAATGCCAGTCTTTCTGAGTTCGCTTTATCAGCAATTGCTTTATCCTTTTTTTCCTTTTCTCTCTCTGCATCGCAGACTTTACATTGAGCAGAGGCACTCTCATCTCTTGCGGTACCTTTACCGTTTTTAGCATATTTACACCAACCAGGCTGTAGGTTGTGCTTTTGGGCATAGGTACTGAAAGTGATCAGCATAAATGCCAATATCAGGGTAAATTTGAAGGCGTGTTTCATAGCAATTAGATTTTAATATTTTCCTGGTAAGGACACAAAATTACCGCATTGAGCAATTTCTATATATACCTACAAAGGCGTATTTTTAAGAAAGCACTTCTATTTGAAATAGGAATGAGTAATTTAGGATATGCGCTGGAAACTAATAATATGCGGTTTATTGCTTTTGATGTGTTCTGCTGTACAAGCACAATTGCAGATTTCTAGTAATGGCCGACCGGTAGATTATAAAACTGCAAAGATTCAATACTTGCTTACTTCCGCTGCCGATTTTAGTGATGAGAAACTACTAAAACTACAGCAGGAGTCATGGAAGGCCTTAACCAGTACCAAAACTCCAATTAGTTATACTCCTTACAGTGTATGGCTTAAAATCCCGATCAACAGTGTATTAAAATATAATAATTTCAACTTTGTAGACCTCCACAATCCCCATATCAACTTCTTGAAATGTTGGATTGTTAAAGACGGAAAGATCATCAGGAGATTTGAGCGGACTGGTGATAATCTTCCTTTTTCCACACGGCCTTTACCAACTTCTACTTTCGTATACCCAATAGAAGGATTTCTTTATCAGGGGGCTGATCTGATTATTGCGACCGACAAACGTTATACGAAGCTAGATTTGCCGATATGTTTCTATACTGAAAGTCAGTACCTTAAAGAAACGCAATCCCGAAGCTTAATGGTTGGCTTATCTATTGGAATTTTGCTTTTTGCCCTCATTTTTAATTTCTACCTATTCCTCAGCATTCGACAAAACCTCTACTTATGGTATAGCTTTTATTTGTTGATGGTGATCTTTTATCTGGGTACCAATATGGGGGAGTTGTTTAAATATTTTTATCCGGAATACCCCTTTATGAATGACATTATCAGGCCAGCAGTCTTTGCCTTTAGCTTTGTCCCGCAAGTTCAGTTCTTTAATGAATTGATGGATTTAAAAACAAGAATGCCTAAAGTTTATCGCTTCAATATATGGCTGCTGACAGGTTTTATCGCCTTGTTTTTGATCGCAATACTCACTTCTGCCTCTGGTAATTACCTGATACAAAGCTATTGGGTGCATGCCAATAGAATTATTTACCCTCTGGTGTTGCTGATCATCTTACTCGAAGCGCTTTATTGCTTCCAACAGCATTTGAAGTATTCCATATTCGCAGTAGTCTCTTTTGCTGGAATTGTGGTGTTTATTACCATTTACATACTCCAGCAGGCAGAGTTACTTCCCCGGAATAATTTTACAATTAACGCAGTTTATACCGGCTTGTTTTTTGAAGGAATGGTGATGGCCCTGGCCTTGGCATGGCGCTTTAAATCTTATAAAGAAGATTCCGAGCGAATGTTAGTCGAGCATCAACTTCAACAAGAGAATATTTTTACGGAGACTGCTAGTTATCAGCAAAAAGAAATGCAAAGGATGTCCTCTTTATTGCATGATACCGTAGGTGCAAACCTAGGGTTTTTAAGATTGGAAACAGACAATATGCCATTAACGGAGGAGGGAAGGGCTAAGATTGCCACGGCCATCACCCAATTAGGGCATGAAGTCCGCGCGATGAGTCATGGCTTTTCTCCCTTGGTTTTACAGCACAAAGGACTTTACCAATGCATTGCAGAAATGGTACAACTGATCAAAAGAAATGATAAGATTGACCTGCAGTTCGAATGGCTGGGTAATAAAGATGGAATGACGATTCAGCATGAAATTCTTATTTACCGGATGGTTCAGGAGATTTTACAAAACCTGCTAAAGCATTCTAAAGCAACATCAGGATTCCTGCAAATCATCATAGAACAAGGCTTAGTTTCCATATATGCAGAAGACAATGGGGTGGGTTTGAAAGACAACGAGGTAAATGATGGAGTAGGTTTGAAAAGTCTGGAAAACCTGGTCAACTTGTTAAAAGGAAGTTTTAGTATTGATAGCGGAGAAAATAAGGGTTTTAGTATTTCCATTGAATTTAATCAGCCAAAGAATGAAAACATATAGCATTGGAATCACAGATGACCATCTTTTATTTGCTCAGGGAATTAGTAACCTGATTGCCAACAGACCTGATCTGAACCTGACTTTCGTTGCGGCTTCCGTACCGGAAATGTTCGATTATTTAGCGCAGCAGCCAGTAGATTTTTTACTGCTTGATATCAATCTGCCCCCACATAATGGACTGGATCTTTTAACTCAGCTGAAACACGAGCATAAGAAGATGAAAATCATGATTCTTTCCATGTACCAGCCGGCGGATATTGGATTGGATTTGACCAATTTTAAAGGGGATGCCTATGTGCTGAAAATATCAGGGAAGGATATTCTGGAAGCAGCATTTGATGCCATGAGTAAGGGAATTCAATATTTTGACCCAAATATCATTCTGAAACAAACACAAGAAGACGCTTTTACCCAGCAATTGAGACTCACCAAAAGGGAGAAAGAAATTATCTCCCTGATCGCTTTAGGAAAAACCAGTAAAGAAATTGCAGGGATGTTGTTTTTAAGTGAGCTGACCATTAAAACCCACCGAAAAAACATCTCTGAAAAGCTGGGGACAAAAAATGTAGTCGATTTGCTAGCTAAGTTTAAGCCTCAATAATGTCGTAAACCACAACTTTTGACCATAGATGACTGTATTTTTCAATGAATTCCAGGTGTATGGGATGAGTTTGGTAAATCGCTTGTCCAGCCAGATCTTTAAAAAATAACAGTTCTGAAACTCCCCAACTGCTGTCTACCACATCGCGTTTCTCTGTATCAGCAGTGATTCCTACGTGTAACTGTTGAATACTCGGGATCTTTTTTAACGTTTTTACCCCTTGAACCAATTGGTCACGGTCTGCCTTAGAATCTGGATTTTTTAACCAGAAAAACACATGATGCAGCACCGGATAATTCTCTTTTCCAGTTGATAAAGGCATTGCTGATGCTGCTGTTCCTACTGCAATCACCGCAGCAGCGGTTCCAATAAATTTTCTACGGTTAGACTTGTTCATAAGGCTGAATATATAAAAAAGAAATCATATCCGATGAATGCTAAGCCTCAATAGCTGAACTCATAATGGTCTTATGCTTTTTTCCCCAATTGCTCAACTGCGACCAGATCGGTATCAATTCTTGTGCAACAGCCGTCAACTCATAATCTACCCTTGGTGGCACCTCTGCATAAACCGTTCGTTTCACTAAACCGTCCTTTTCCAGTTCTCTGAGTTATCACCGGTGTCGTTTCCTCATTTTCACCTCCTTTCTGGCTGTTGATTTTGGTGCGGTTGTTACCCGCCTTTTTGCAACCGGTGTATATTGCCTCCGCTTTATCCGTAGCCGTTTCACAAGGTGACAAGAGCAACGAAAATGAGCTGATGAGTATTGTTTTCAGCGGTGTAGCTATTGCGATGGTCACAACAGTTCCATTTGCCACTTATTTAGCCAGCCAATTTTCCTGGGAATATTCCTTTATGCTGCAATCTGTGGTGAGTTTAGTAGCCCTGGCGGGGATTTATTTTCTATTGCCTTCTATGCCAATAACTGAAAAACACTCTTTTGGGAGTCAGCTCAAGATCCTCCGTCAACCTATATTTATAGCCAGTACGGCAATGAATTTCTTTATGATATCAGGCTGGTTTTCAACTTATAGTTATTTTGCGGAGTATTTGAATAAAGCAAAATTTATGGACAATACCATGGTCAGTTATATGCTGTTTTTATTCGGACTGATTGGGGTATTTGCCAATTGGGTTGCCGGTAAAATGCTGAATAAGAGCGTGACAAAAACTACTGCATTTTTCCTTTCAGGGACTATTATTATCCCTGTATTGTTGCATTTTTCTGGTGGAAATACCATTGCAACAATTGCTGTAGTCGGAATCTGGGGATTTCTCTATTCACCAAGTTTCCTCAATGCCTCTACTTATATGATTTCTTCCGTTCCTAAATCATTGGAATTCGCGAATAGTCTGGCCACTTCTTTTGGCAATCTAGGCGTTACCTTAGGAACCACCCTTGGCGGCTGGATCATTGCCACAAGAGGAGTGAGCTATACCCCATGGATTACCGTAGTATTTGGGATCTTAGCATTCCTTATGATCGCATGGCGAAGCTATTTGGAAAGAGCCGACAAAGCCACAACAAAAGACATTATGTGTCAGGCAGAATGATCAACAGCGCTTCTAAACCTGGTTAGGAAGCGCTTGCGCTTTAATTTTTGTTAATTCTTTTGAGAGTAACACGAATTGGTTATTTTGTGCTGGACAGACCTAGACTGCCTCCAAAATAACCAATTATGAATTACCTTAAACACACCTTGTATGTTGCTGCTTTTCTCCTCGCTAGCGCAACATCCTTATCTGCTCAACAAAAAACCTTAGTAAAACCAAATATTATTTTCATCATGGCTGATGACCATACCTCTCAATCCTGGGGGATTTATGGAGGCGTATTGAAAGACTATGTGGTCAATAAAAACATCAAAAGAATGGCGGCAGAAGGTGCGGTTTTAAACAATGCTTTTTGCACCAACTCTATCTGTGTACCGAGCAGGGCAACCATCATGACCGGCCAATACAGTCAGAAAAACAACGTATATACCCTTGGCGACGGTCTGAATCCAGAACATCCAAGCATTGCAAAAGTCCTGCAAAGCAATGGCTATCAAACCGCATTAATTGGCAAATGGCACCTCAAACAAAGGCCTGCAGGCTTTGACCATTTCCTAGTCATGGACAATCAGGGGGTATATTTCAACCCCACATTCAAGACAGATAAAGATTGGAAAGATGATGGAGAAACAGCAGGAACAGTCCATAAAGGCTACAACACAGACCTGGTTACTGATTACTCCCTGGATTGGTTAAACCAGCGCGATACCAGCAAACCTTTCTTCATGATGACACATTTCAAAGCGACACATGAACCCTGGGAATACCCGGAAAGATACAATGACCTCTACGCCGGACAAATGATCCCTGAGCCGGTTTCTATCCTCGATTTCGGACCAGAAACGAATGGAAGAAGCTTTAAAGGACAGGACCTGGAAGATCTCGAAAAACGTTGGGAACAATACCAGAAAAGCCCAAATACCTACTGGACGACTTACCCGGGGATGCCTTTCGATATTAAAGGTTTAGACAGCATTCAGGCACGTAAGAAAATCTATCAGAAAATGGTGAAAGATTACCTGCGTTGTGCAGCAGCAATTGATGATAACATTGGTAGGGTACTGGATTACCTGAAAAGTAATGGCCTGGCAGAAAATACCATTGTCATTTATACTTCTGATCAAGGCTACTTTTTAGGAGAACATGGTTTCTTTGATAAGCGGATGATGTATGAAGAATCCGCAAGAATGCCTTTTGTGATCTGCTATCCTAAGGAAATCAAAGGAGGAACAAGATTAAACGACCTGGTAATGAATATCGATTTCGCAGCCTTATTCGCGGATTATGCAGGCATCAAAAAACCTGATTTTATCCAGGGAGAGAGTTTCAGGGATAACTTAAAAGGGAAAACACCAAAGTCATGGCGAAAATCTGTTTACTACCGCTACTGGGAGCATAGCAAAGACAGACCAGCACATTTTGGCCTTAGAAACGAACGCTATAAACTCATCTTTTACTACGGACAAGGTTTAGGGATGAAAGATGCTTCTAATGTAGCTACAACACCTGCATGGGAGTTTTATGACCTCTTAAAGGATCCAAAAGAATTAAAAAACGCGATCCATAATCCGGAATACCGGCAAAAGATCTCCGCGATGAAAGTCGAATTGCTGAAGCAGAAAGCAGCAAGTGGCGATGACGATTCTTCCAGACCGGTAATGAAAGAAATCATGGCTAAATATTGGGATAAGTAAGTGCTTATCTCAATTGGATATTATGTAGCTGATATCGGTTAACATCGGGTAAGATTCTCCTGTTCATGCGCAATATCTTTGGTTTATCACCAACATAAACTAAAGATTTGAAATGAGTATAAACTGGACTGGGGTTTTCCCCGCTGTAACCACAAAGTTTACAGCAAACGACGAACTTGATTTTGCAACTTTTGATTTAAACCTGACTGCACAGCTGGAAGCTGGCGCTAATGGGATCATTCTTGGCGGGAGTTTAGGAGAGGCGAGTGTGCTTTCTGATGAGGAAAAATTTGCACTCCTGGCGCATACTTTAGAATTTGTCAATGGCCGCGTACCAGTGCTATTGAATATTGCAGAAGGAACCACAAAAAGAGCCATTGAAATGGCAAAGAAAGCCGAATCAATTGGTGCAAACGGATTAATGCTGCTGCCTCCAATGCGCTATAATGCAGATGCCGAAGAAACCCTGAGCTTTTTTGGCGCCATCGCAGAAAGCACTCCGCTGCCGATCATGATTTACAACAACCCTGTTGATTATAAGATCGAAGTAACCCTGGATATGTTTGAGGTGCTAACGCAATACCCAAATATTCAAGCCATAAAAGAATCTACAAGAGATGTTTCCAACGTAACCAGACTGATCAACAGGTTTGGCGATCGCTTTAAGATTTTCACCGGTGTAGATCCATTGGCAATGGAAAGTATTGTAATGGGCGCGCATGGCTGGGTGGCCGGACTGGTAGACGCTTTCCCTAAAGAAACCGTTGCCATTTTTAACCTGATCAAAGAAAACCGCATTCCTGAGGCCCTAACCATTTACCGTTGGTTCCTGCCCGTATTGGAACTCGATATCCATCCAAAATTAGTACAATACATCAAACTTGCAGAAGTTGCTACCGGAATCGGAACAGAAACCGTAAGGGCACCACGTCTTCCTTTAAAAGGAGAAGAGCGCTCCAGAGTATTAAAGGTCATTGATGATGCCCTGGCCTCACGTCCACTGCTTCCTGTAGGAAGTTGGGGAGTAGCAGCAACTGTGGAGCTATGATAGGAGAGAACATAGTCGCTTCTGCCTATATAGCCCATCAAGGGCAGGAATTGCAGGCCATTAATCCAGGTACTGGAAAGTCCTTGGCAGGTCTATTCCAAAAAGCCAGTACCCAGATGGTAGAAGCTGCTTTAGCGGCTGCAAACCAGGCATTTTTTACCTGCCAGAATATAGATCCAAATAAAAAGGTACTGTTCTTACAAACCATAGCTGAAGCGCTAGCGGCTAATGGTGAGGAGATCATCCAGCGGGCTGCAGAGGAATCGGGATTACCGATTCCTCGCTTGCAGGGAGAATTAGGCAGAACAACCGGGCAACTCCGTTTATTTGCAGAGCTGATTCTGGAAGGATCCTGGGTAGATGCCGTGATTGATCCCGCTTTGCCGGAACGAAGTCCAATGCCCAGACCAGACCTCAGAAAAATGTTGGTTCCGATCGGCCCGGTAGTCGTTTTTGGTGCCAGTAATTTTCCCCTGGCTTTTTCAGTTGCAGGTGGAGATACGGTTTCTGCATTGGCAGCAGGATGTCCGGTCATTGTAAAAGCGCATCCCGCTCATTATGGAACCAGTGCCCTGGTTGCAGAGGCCATCATCTCCGCAGTAGAAAAAACAGGAATGCCTAAAGGTATTTTCTCCATGCTCTATGATGATGGTCATGAAATCGGTCGGGCACTGGTACAGCATCCGCAAACCAAAGCTGTCGCTTTTACCGGTTCTTTCAAAGGCGGAATGGCCTTGGTCAGATTGGCAGAAGAAAGGCCAGAACCCATCCCTGTATTCGCAGAAATGGGTAGCATTAATCCAGTCATCATCCTTCCGGAAATCCTGGAAAGCAAAGCAGAAGAACTCGCCAGACAACTCGCGGGATCCTTGACTTTAGGCGCCGGACAATTTTGTACCAATCCTGGAATTACCTTTGCCATTGCAGCTCCTGGTTTAGATCGTTTCAAAACGGCTATTGCAGAAGCTATTTCTAAAATACCTTCAGCAACCATGCTGAGTCCTGGAATTGCAGCAAATTTCCATACGGCTGCAAATGCCATGTCAAAAGAAAAAGGGATTTCAGTGCTTGCGGAATCCAACCTGATCAATAAAGAGCTGGAAAGCCAGTCTATTCCCAGAATCCTCGAGGTAAATGCCTCTGATTTCATTAAGAACAAACATTTAGGAGAAGAAGTGTTTGGACCTCAGGGTTTATTAGTCTGCTGTGCAGATGTTCAGGAACTGCAAAACGCAGTTCAAGAGCTAGAAGGCCAGCTAACCATCACCTTAATGGCAACCGCAAAGGACCTGCAACAACATCTGGAAATCATAGATCGTTTAAAAACCAAAACCGGAAGAATCATCCTGAACGGTGTACCTACCGGCGTAGAGGTTTGCGCCGCAATGCAACATGGAGGACCATTCCCGGCAACAAACGACAGTCGTTTTACTTCAGTAGGCAGCGATGCAGTTTATCGCTTTGTAAGGCCATTGGCTTTTCAGGATTGGCCAGAAGAACTCTTGCCTGATGCCCTTAAGGATGCCAATCCACTCGGGATTTATAGAAAGATTGATCAACAATTAACCAAATCACATGTCAAGTAAAACATTTTTTTGCATAGATGCGCATACCTGTGGAAACCCGGTGCGCCTGGTTGCTGGTGGCGGCCCTCAATTGACCGGTAAAAATATGAGTGAAAAACGGCAACATTTCCTGAAGGAATTTGATTGGATCAGAACAGGATTGATGTTTGAACCCCGCGGACACGACATGATGTCGGGCAGTATTTTATATCCTCCTCACAACCCGGAAAACGATGTTGCGGTGTTATTTATTGAAACCAGCGGTTGTTTACCGATGTGTGGACACGGAACTATTGGCACCATTACCATTGCCATCGAAGAGGGCCTGATTCAACCTAAAATCCCTGGGATCATTAGAATGGAAGCCCCGGCAGGTCTGGTCTTAATCGAATACCAGAAAAATGGAACTAAGGTAGAATCAGTAAAACTAAAAAATGTGCCTTCCTACCTGGCAGGAGAAAATATGAGTGTGGAATGCCCGGATTTAGGAGAACTCAGGTTTGATGTGGCTTATGGAGGTAATTTTTATGCCATCATAGATCCTCAGGAAAACTTCCCTGGACTGGAGCATTATACAGCAGCACAGCTGATCAGCTGGAGTCAGGTGATCCGTAAACGCATCAATGAGCTGTATACATTTGTCCACCCATTAGACCCTACGATCAATGGCTGTAGCCATGTACTCTGGACAGGAACTACGCTGGACGAAAGTTCAACGGCAAGAAACGCGGTCTTTTACGGAGACAAAGCAATAGACAGATCGCCTTGCGGCACAGGAACTTCTGCAAGATTGGCCCAATGGCATGCCAAAGGGAAACTGAAGGTTGGCGAGGCCTTCATCCATGAAAGTTTCATTGGAAGCAAGTTTATTGGCCGCGTAGAAGAAGAAGTGGATCTCAACGGTATCAAAGCCATCATCCCAAGTGTGGAAGGCTGGGCGAAAGTATTCGGCTACAACACCATCAAGATCGATACGGAAGATCCATATGCGCATGGCTTTCAGGTAATTTAAACATACATCATTATTAAAACAGGATTTAGAAAATGTCTAAAGTCTTAATTATCGGTGCAGGCATAATGGGGCTTAGCACAGCATATTATCTACAAAAAAAGGGTTATCAGGTGACCATCATCGATAAAGGAGAAATCAGAGATAATTGTTCCTTAGGAAATGCCGGAATGATTGTACCCAGCCATTTTGTACCCCTGGCATCTCCGGGAATGATTACCCAGGGCATTCGCTGGATGTTTGACTCCAAAAGTCCTTTTTACGTACGTCCATCCTTAAACATGGAATTGATCAAATGGGGACTAAAATTCATGAAACATGCCAACCAGCAGCATGTTTCCAATTCGGCAATCCCCCTGCGTGACCTATCCCTGCTCAGCAAAAAATTATATCAGGAACTCGCCAGCGAAGAAGATTTCAAGTTCGAATTGAGCAACCATGGCATTCTGGCCTATTACAAAACAGAGAAAGCGGCAGAAGAAGAGGCGCATCTTGCCGCTAAAGGAAGGGAATTGGGATTGGATATGGCGGTATTGGATGCTGCAGCATGTCGTAGCATACAGCCTAAACTGGATATGGACGTGCTGGGAGCCGTCCATTACCGCTGTGATTCGCATTTGTATCCTGCAAAATTAATCAGCGCCCTTAGCAAGTATCTGGAAAGTAATGGGGTAGAAATCTGCAGAGGCGAAGAAGTTCAGCGCATCGAAAAGGAAAATGGAAAGATTTCTGCGGTTTATACAGATAAGCGCCTTTGGAAGGCAGATCAATATGTACTGGCTACCGGATCCTGGTCGCCAGCGATTGCCAAACTAGCTGGACTCCAGATTTCTATCATGCCTGGGAAGGGCTATTCCTTTATGGAGCCAGAAGCCGAAGAAAGATTAACGATCCCGGCTTTGCTTTGTGAAGCTAGAGTGGCGATTACCCCAATGAATGGAAGTCTGCGGTTTGGAGGAACCATGGAACTGGATAGGATCAACGACAGGGTAAATTTGCAAAGAGTAAAAGGAATTGTGGAGTCTGTACCAAAATACTTTCCTGAATTGCAGCCTGCAATGCCTGAGCCGGGAAAGGTCTGGTTTGGCTTCAGACCTTCTTCACCGGATGGCTTGCCTTATATTGGCAGGAGCAAAGGGCTGAACAACCTGGTCATTGCCACCGGACATGGGATGATGGGCTTAAGTTTAGGACCCGCTACCGGCTATTTGTTGAGTCAATTGATTGGAGAGGAGCGCATGGAAATGGATATTTCTATGTTTTCTCCTGATAGATAATGGCTTAATTTGCCATTTTGTCAAAATATATAGCAGAATATTAACCTTGATGCTTCATTTCCTTCGGAATAAGGGTGAATATGAGTAGCTTTAATATCAGACCAACCAGGATACTGCTATGAAGGTATTGCCATTTACAATTCTTGTTCCGGATGATAAAAGCGTCATTGTTGAAATGATTGAACAACCCTATTTTTATCCTCATTTTCACCGCCATGATGAGTGGCAGGTGACCTGGATACAGCAGGGTGAAGGAACTTTATTGGCGGGGAATGACCTTCATGCATTTCATTCGGGCGACATCTTTGTGATAGGTGCAAAATTACCGCACCTTTTTAAAAGTAATCCAGAATACTTTTTACCAAACAGTAATATCGACATCAAGGCTTGTTCCTTATACTTCAATCCGGCAGGACTAATGGCGCCACTATTTAACTTGCCGGAGATGAAGTTAAGCAGTGCTTTTCTTTCTAAAATGAGACATGGCTTCACAGTCCCGGCATCCATGAGAGATGAGCTTTCTTCAAAGATGTTGAAGGTCAATGCTGCAAATGGTTCAGATATACTACATCATTTTTTAGAATTCGTAGCACAGCTCAATGGCATCAGTGAAAAAGCAACATCACTTTGTTCTAATCTTTATTCACCTGATTTTTCCGAATCGGAGGGCATGCGTTTGAGTAAAATCATCAATTACATTACCCAGAATTACAACCACCAGATCAGCCTGGAAGATGTTGCAGATGCTGCTTGTATGACCCGACAAGGTTTTTGTCGCTATTTTAAAAAGCATACCGGACATACCTTTGTCTCGTTTTTAAACGAGGTACGGATCAACGATGCCTGTAAAAGTCTGGTGCTGGGAGAAAGTTCTGAAAGCATTTCTATTGTCGCCTTTAAAGTAGGTTTCAACAGTATTACCAATTTCAATCGGGTATTTAAGCATATTATCGGTCAGACACCAAGGGATTATGTAGACCAGTACCGACAAATTAGTGGAAGGCATTATGCTACTGCATAAACACAAAGGAATAATTGTGCCGATGCAGTAGCTTGAAGGATATTAAATCGAGCTGATTTTAATGACTACGCTGGTTCTACGATCATTAACCTCTGGATTGAAACCGATATTCATCAGAAAATCACCAGAATAAACCTTTGAACTGTCGATCGGCGATTTACTACCGGGATAAAGATTGATTTCTTCTAATTTGTAGCGTTTGTTGGCATCCAAACCTTTTAAAATAATCGGAAGCGCTTGTCTGGTTGTAGTTCTGGTTGCCATAAAATAGTTGAATACCACCGCCTGATCTTTGGAATCATTCACATAGGAGATAGAAGCCACATCATGCTGATAAGGATCCTGCAACCTGTATTGCTGTCCATGCCATACGATTTCTTTAAACCCATTATAAGCTTTAACGGCATTCTGACTAAACAAAAGATCCGATTCGGAAAGTTCATGAACTTTCACATCATAACCTAATTTACCCATCATGGCCACATCGGTCTTGAATTTAATCGGTTGCTTGCCCATATCCGTCACATGGTTGTCTACTGCAATAGAAGGGAAATAATAGGAATATTCCCATTGGATAAATATCCTGTCGAATGGATTGGTATTGTCGCTTGGCCAAAATTCAGTAAAATATTTCAATGCGGCATAATCGACTCTGGAACCACCACCGGCACATAACATCATCGGAACTTTAGGGTATTTTTTCCTGATTCTTTCTAACACACTATTCAATCCCCGGACATATTCTATGTAAAAATGATCCTGATTTTTAAGTGTAGGAGAGTTGGCATTATAGATCAGTGAATTACAATCCCATTTGATGAAGGCCAAATCAGGAACTTGTGCAAAGGTTTCATCAACAACGTTAAAGATAAAGTCCTGCACTTTTTTATTCGTCAGGTCCAATACCAGCTGGTTTCGCATGTAATATTCTTTCCTTTCCGGCTGTCTGATGATCCAATCCGGATGTTGCTCGTATAACTCACTTTTAGGATTCACCATTTCTGGTTCCAGCCAGATGCCAAACTTAACGCCATTCGTAGTAGCTTCTTTGCCAATGGAGGTAATTCCATTTTTCAGTTTCTGTTTGTTGAACTGCCAATCGCCCAGTCCGGCAGTAGAGCCATTTCTTGGGTATTTATTCCCGAACCAGCCATCATCCAACAGAAAAACATCCACGCCTAAATTCTTCGTATCCTGTACCAGACTGTTTAGTTTTTCATCGTTGAAATCGAAATAGGTAGTTTCCCAATTGTTCAGAAGGGTAGCACGATCTCCCGCGCCATCCATCAACTGATACTTCCTGGCCCAGTTTTGAAGATTTCTACTGGCCAGCCCTTTTCCATTGCTGGAATAAGTGTACACAAATTTTGGCGTTACAAAATTCTCCCCGGCCTTCAGACTGTAGTTGGAAGAGAAATTGTTGATTCCGGCAGTAATCCTAAGGTAATAGTCGTCAAAAGTTTCAAAGTCCAGTCTGAAATTACCAGTCCAGGCCAATGATCCGGCGATGATATTCCCGGTATCCTCTGCCGAAGGCCCATCAATGGAAAGCATGAAAGAAGAGGAGTGTAATAAATTTGTTCTTGTACCCAGTTTGGAATCCAGGGTTCTCAGTCCATGCAACAACTGCTGTTCCTCAGACCTCATTTCCCTCATGGCAGTACTGTACTGGTTTTTCAGGTAAAACTTTTTTCCGCTTAAACTAAGGTTAGCAGAAGCAAATTTGTTCAATACCACAGTCCCTTTTTCCTGATGGCTGATTTCTGACCATTGTTCTACCACATCTTCTTCAAAATACGCCAGGTATTGGAGCCTCACTTCGAAATTGTATTTAGGATCCTTTAGCACAATTGTGGTTAACTTCCTGTTATTGTCGATCAATGTTTCCTTGAAGGATTGAAAGCTAAGTACTGTCGATTTATTGCCATCAGCATGGGTCACACTCAAGGCGGGTTCCAATAAATTAACCGAACCGGAGGCGACATAAGCTTCCCGTTTGTTGTACAAATCGTCCGATCCCGGGAGGTATTTATCTAGTGTCGGGATGACCGGATATTCACTTTTATTGGCAATTTTTTTACCAAAGTAACTGGAAACCAAAGCATGATCTGCATCCGTACTCAGGACCAGAACATTGCGCTTTGTTTCAATTGTAATTTGCTGTTGTGCCATACTAGCCTCGTGAGTCATAATTAGGAGAAAGATCGAATAAAGGTATTTTTTTTTCATGGTTATTTTTGTGTGTTTAGGGCTATAAAACACGCTGCTTTTCCCGGAACCGGTTAATTAAGACGCATTATTATTGATTTAATTTTTTTATGTTTGGAGTAGTCTGCGCGACCTGGGGGCGAATGCAAATCTATCTTCATCTTAATAAAATGAGCTATAATCCCTTATACAAAGTTTAAGCAGACTGGTGTATTTTTAACTTATTATTAATCAATACTTTGTAGTTGATGAAATTGGATTCTGGACAAGCAGTAAATGAAGTTTTTTTTGATGCGCTTGATGCATGTTGTAAAGAGATTATAGAAAAGATGGGTGGAAAGCCCATTTCTGAGTGGAGAACAACCGACTACAATTCATTGAGCAGTCAGCTGGGAAAGAAAACCAAAGTATACCTGAGTGAAAATACACTGAAGAGAATTTTCGGCAGATTGAAAACCTCCAACCGTTACTATCCACAGAAAGCAACCCGTGACGCATTAGCGCAATTTATCGGCTACAGAGATTGGCAGGAATACGAATTGATTTGCATTGCTGCTGGCATTAAGAAAGTAGAAAGTCCAACAGAGGAGGAGGAGCCACAAATCCAGGAAGTGCCGGAAAATACGATTGCCCCCTTAAAAGCTAAATCCCGATCAAAGCAGAAAATGATAGGATTTGGCCTGATTGCTTTGACACTGCTGATCATCGCCAGCTTTTTTATTTTTCAGCACAAGGACAGCCAGGAACTCAATCCATATGGGGTTTCCTTAGTTTGCGAAAATCCAATAGGCGAGGTACCACATACCGCAGTATTTAAGCTGGCCTCGAAAAAGCCATTGGATGAGCATGAAGAATTCAGCATAGATTTTATGGATGAAGGCGCCATGGCAAAAATCTCCGGTAAAAAGGAGAAGACCCAGTTTTTCATGAATCCTGGAGTGGTTTATGTGAAACTACTGTATAAAGGCGTTCCCATTGATACGGCTACTATATATATGCAAACCAAAGGTTGGGTGGCCAATTCCGGTAATGACACCCTGCGTGCGTTTCCAATTGCCGGACTCCGCTCACTTTCCGAAGACCGCATCTTTGTTTCCGCAAAGCAATTAGATTCTGCAGGCCTCAATCTTTCCAAGCCATTTTTGGTCGGATTCAGTAACATTCATTCCAGCAATATCAGTGGAGAAAACTTTGAATTTTCCTGTAATCTGGAATCAGAAGAAAGCCGTCCAGGGGTACAATGTATTGAGTCTACCGTAATCATCCTTGGAGAAAACAGCCGTCACCTCATCACCATGTATAAACCCAGCTGTGCAGCATTCTCAGAGTATAATTTTTCTGAAGTTAAAGTCAACGGTGCTACAAAGTACCTGGGCGGAATGGGCTATGATTTTAAGGATGGCGGGGAGTTTAAACTGAGGGTAAAAGATAAAAATGTTTCCCTATTTTTAGGCGGAAAGGAAGTCCTTAAAACCTCTTATAAATTGCCAATCGGTAAGGTAACAGGGATCAAAGTGCTCTTTAATGGAATTGGTAGATTACGTGTTCCTAAGCTTCAGGACCTGAAGACTGGGGAGCTTTATTAGCCCAATTCTTTCAATTTCTAAATATTCTACTCTACAAATTTAAAACATCCGCTTTAAAGGCCGAAAATCTTTATCCAGATCCTATCTTTTCTGAAAGATAAGGAGTTGATTTACATCTATTTAATTGTCCATTCTTTTGTGAGGGATTTGGACGTTTGTTTCCTGTTGTTTGGTTTTTTCTGCGCCTAACTTTATCAAAGGTAATCGAGGCATCCTAGGCAAATCGTATGCCCCAACTAACCTAAACACTAAACAAACAACCAAAAAAACCAACAAACGTATGAGAATTTATTACCTATTATTAGGTGCCGTATTGGCAGGAACAGGAGCTGTTCATGCCGAAAATTACGGAGCTCCATTGGGCAAAATCGGACTGAACTTCCCGGATCATCCAAACAGATTAAACCTTAAGTTTTTAACCGTATCAGGTTATGTAAAAGATGAACTCGGAATGGCGATGCCCGGTGTTTCCGTGAAAGTAAAGGGCACATCAAAAGGAGCGGTAACAAACAACAAAGGTTATTACAGCCTGGACGTTCAACCTACCGATGAACTGGAGTTCATTTTTGTAGGTTATAAAACTTACACTATATCAGTTCGGAATCAGGTCGACATCAATGTGGTACTGGAACCAGAAGCAGGAAACCTGAACGAGATTGCAGTAGTGGGTTACGGCCGACAAAAAAAGGCGAGTCTGGTAGGTTCTCAATCTACCCTAAAGGCCGAAGAGTTGAAACTTCCGGTACGTGATTTAACCAATGCTATCGCCGGAAGGTTGGCCGGAGTGGTGGCTTATCAAAGGGGTGGCGCACCAGGAAGTGATGGATCTGATATTTTCATCAGGGGGATCTCCACTTTCGGATCTAGTCCACGTTCTCCATTATTGGTAGTAGATGGGGTGCCAGACCGAAGCATCAATAACATTGACCCGGAAGACATCGAGAGTTTCACCGTACTAAAAGATGCTTCAGCAACTGCGGTTTATGGAACCAGAGGAGCAAACGGGGTGATCCTGATCAATACCAAGAAAGGAAAGATTGGAAAACCAAGTGTGAATGCCGAATTCAATCAGGCCATTAACAAATTCACAGCACTTCCTGAATTCCTGGATGCGCCTGATTTTATGACCATTTTTAACGAAGGTTTAACCATGAGGGGCAGAGCGCCTCAATATACCCAGGAAGCCATAGACAAGTCGATAAGTGGCGCAGATCCGGATTTAAATCCTAATGTAAAGTGGTATGATGAATTGTTCAATGATTTCGGACATAGTCAGCGGGCCACCTTAAATGTTGGTGGCGGTTCAGAGAATGCCACTTATTACCTTTCTGCCGGATATTATGGAGAAAAAGGTCTATTTAAAACGGATGATGTACAATCTTACAACTCTTCACTGAAGTTAGACCGTTTTAATTTTACCAGTAACCTGAACCTCAACCTAACCAAAAGCACCAAACTGGATTTCGGGATCAACGGTTTCATCACGAGTTACAATGAACCCAATTATGGGGTGAATGACCTTTTCGCTTTAGCGACCAGCACACCACCGCATACCATCCCAACGCGGTACAGCAATGGGCAGTGGCCACAGCTTGCCGGTTCTGGTTTTAGTCCATATATGGCACTTACGCAATCCGGGGTATATAGCGCATTTAATAATGTAGTGCGTTCCAATATCAAACTGAGCCAGGATTTATCAGCTTTCACGGAGGGCTTAAGCTTTTCTGCAATGTTTGCTTATGATGTGAATTCCAGCATGGCGACCAGACGTGGCAGAACCTTACAAACCTACAAACCAAGAGATGGTGGTAGAGATGCCAATGGGAACCTGCTGACCGAGATTTCATTTGCAGGAAATAACGACTTAAGTTTTGCCATTTCCCGTTTTGGTGATAGAAGACTGTATGTAGAAAGTGCGTTAAATTATAGCCGCAAATTCGGGAAATCAGAAGTCGGCGGTTTGGTTTTATTCAACCAATCGGATTTTAGCGATGCACAATCAAGAGTGGATGCTGCCGGCTATAAAGGTGCCATCCCTTACCGTCAGCGAAACCTTGTAGGAAGGGCAACTTACGGCTATAACGACCGCTATTTTGTGGAGGGAAACTTTTCTTACTCTGGTTCCGACAACTTTATCCCAAACAAACGTTACGGATTCTTCCCATCCATTGGTGCCGGCTGGATTGTTTCCAATGAGAAGTTCTTTGAACCGCTGAGCAAGATTGTCAGCCACTTTAAATTAAGGTACACTTATGGAGTATCTGGTAATGCGGCGCTATTAGACCCAACCCTAAGATTTTTATACCTAACCACAATTGGCAATGGCGGGACTTATGGATTTGGGGATACGCCTTCATCGGTTACTGGTTATGCAGAAACTCGTATTGGTGGAAATGTACAATGGGAAAATTCTTACCGTCAAAACCTGGGGCTGGAATTGAACTTCCTGGACAACAACCTGGAATTGATCGTGGAATTGTTTAATGAGAAAAGGAAAAACATCCTGGTTCCAAACTTAAACATCCCTTACAATTCTGGTTTTACTCCATCTAATTTACCATTTAGCAATGTAGGTGAAGTGAGTAACAAAGGAATTGATGCTACTTTGAGCTATACCAAGAATTTTGCTGAACGTAGTTTTATTAGTTTCAGAGGGGTATTCAATTACAACAAGAACCTGAACATCATTGATGGAAATGCACCGTGGAAATATCCTTACAACGACCGTGTAGGAAAACCTATCGGACAACGTTTTGGATACATTGCCACAGGGCTGTTCCAAAGCCAGTCTGAGATAGACAATGCGGCAAGTCAGGCTGGAAACACCATGATCGGGGATATCCGCTACAAAGATTTAGATGGCAATGGCATCATTAACGGAGATGACCAGACTGCGATCGGTTATGGCGCAGTTCCTAGAATCGTTTATGGATTAAACCTTGCCGGAGGATATAAAGGTTTTGACATCGCTTTGTTCTTTCAGGGCGCAGGTCAGGTGGATTTCAATTATGCCAGCGGCGATGCCACCACACCATTTACCAAGGGGCCAACCAATAGCAATATGTATGTGAAAGTGCTGGACAGGTGGACACCTGACAACCCGAATCCACGTCCATTTTATCCACGTTTATCTACTACACAAGACCTCACTACCAATTACCTGACCAGCACCTGGTGGATCCAGCGTGCGGACTACCTGCGACTAAAAAGCGCGGAGATTGGCTATACCTTTAATCCAAAGCTGTTTGAAAAAGCAGGGATTAAAAAAGTAAGGATTTATACCAACGGAACGAATTTACTCACCTTATCCAGGTGGAAATTCTGGGATCCGGAATTGGGCGATGGACGTGGTGCTACTTATCCAAACATCAGCACTTATAATGTTGGTTTACGTGTTAATTTTCAATAATTGAAATCATGAATTTAAAGAAATATGTATTCTTTGCCCTGGCTATAGCAACACTATTGCCTACGGGATGTAAAAAAGGTTTTTTCGATACTGTACCAGATAATTTAATTACCATAGACGGGGTGTTTACGAACCGTGGACAATCAGAACGCTGGTTGGCTGGATTGTACAGCTCCGTACCAGATCCATGGTTAACTTCAGGCGGACTACAGCAGCACGTCACCACTGATGAGGCCGATATCAGTAATTGGGAGAATCCTCCGCTAAATAGCGGCGCATTAGCAGCAACGTCCTATAGCATCAGCAATAGCGGTTACTACGAGAAAATCAGACTGGCCACTATATTTTTAGAAAACATTGATAAAAACCAGGAGATCCTGGCCCTTAATAATGGCGCGGAAATCATCAGCCGTTACAAAGGAGAAGCACAATTTCTAAGGGCCTATTACCATTGGGTACTGATGAAACTATACGGTCCAATAGAATTGGCACCAACCAAATCAGGCGCACCTACAGATGATTACCAGATCCCGAGAAGCTCCTGGGATGAATGTGTAGCCTTTGTCATCAAAGAAATGGAGGAGGCAAAACAAAGGCTGCCAGCCAATAACTTTACCGTAGGTACCAGCGAAGTAGATCCAGCCAGAACAGGTCGCATCAACCAGATTGTTGTATCTGCAATTCAGGCACAAGTCTTATTGTTTCATGCCAGTCCGCTTTATAATGGAAATGTAGAGCTGGGAGATTTTAAAAATCTGGATGGCAAGCAGTTATTTAATCAGACCTACGATGCAAGCAGATGGGGGAAAGCAGCCAACGCCGCTAAAGCTGCCATTGATATCGCGGAAGCAAATGGTAAAAAATTATTCAAAGTTAATGATGCAGATCCCTTCAGAGCGGCGTTTTTATCCTGCCGAAATTTGTATTGGGACGGCTGGAAAGACGAAGGTCTTTGGTTAAGGGTAACCAATAGCTCAGGTCCGTATGAGTACAGCGCGGCACCACGTTCTTCACAAGGAACGGCATGGAATGGAGTGGCCCTGGTTCAGGAACTTGTAGATGATTTCAGAATGAAAGATGGAACTGAAATCGGTGGCACTGGATACAATGAGAACACTTATACCAATATTGCAAATGCCTATTATGTGGCTGGTACCAATACGATGTACACCAACCGTGAACCCCGCTTTTATGTAGATGTGACTTTCAATGGTTCGGTAACGCCTGCGGTTCCAAAAGCCGGCGCCAACAATGCCCGTGTAGAATTCTTTTTAACCGGAAATTCAGGTAAAGCCGGGGAAACACGTAACTGGCCAAAAACAGGCTATACTTCCAGAAAAAATATACACCCTACTTTCAGCTTTAGCCCTTATGTGTATGTAGCCAGACCAGCCATGCTGATCCGTTTGGCAGAATTATACCTGGTTTATGCAGAAGCTTTAAATGAAAGTGATCCAGGAAATACTGATGTCCTGAAATACTTAAACGCAGTTCGTACCCGTGGTGGTATTCCTGCTTTAACAGGAGGAAGCCAGTCGGACTTAAGAGCCCAGATCAGAAGAGAGCGCAGGATAGAGCTTTGTATGGAAAATGGTGCCAGATTCTTTGATGTGAGAAGGTGGAAAGTGCCACAGGAGGAAGGATTTATACAAGGTGGAGCGTATACCGGAATGAATATCGATGCAGGTACTACCTTATCAGATCCAGCTTTTCACCAAAGAAAGATCGCTTTCAGTCGCGCATTATGGCAGCGTAAATATTATTTCTTCCCTTATCCTCAGGATGAAATGGATAGAAATAAACAATTGGTTCAATTTCCAGGATACTAAAGATAATTTTCAAAAGAATGAAAAGCATACTAAAAATGGCTGGACTGGCAGTGCTGGGACTATCCACGATGATGGCTTGCAAGAAGATTGCAAAACCATATGAAGAGTTAACGGATTCCAAAGAAGGGGCGGTGGTAACCATCACCCGGTTTACGGGCAATAACCAAAATTTAACCATTTTCCCTTATCAGGATGAAGCCAGAACAGTTGAATTTGCGGCTGCATTTGGTGCATTGGGCTTACCGGCAAAGAACATTAAGGTAAGCTATGCGGTAGACGATAAAGCCTTCGACAGTTTAAACCTGCAGCGTGTAAAAATGGGATTGACTGCTTATCAGAAATTTCCGACGGATGCCTATCAGCTTTCTGCATCCAGTAGTACCATCCCTTCGGGGAAAGTAAATTCGGAACTGATCAAGCTGAGCTATTTTTCGAAAAAGTTTAATCCAACCCTAGATTACCTCTTGCCCATCAGCATTACTAACGCCGATGGTTACAAGATCGGAGCGAATAAAACGATCTTTTTGATTGCACCTAAATTAGCGGAGATCCTGGCTGATAAAATCGGCTGGACTGCTACCGCTTCTTCTGAAGAACTGATAGGTGAGGGTACTGCAAACGGTAAAGCAAGCTTCGCTATAGACGGCAATAACGCGACCTACTGGCATTCCAAATGGCAGTCGCCAGCACCGGTTTTCCCACACTCGCTGAGCATCAATATGCAAAAGGAATTGTATGTGACCAGAATAGAACTGCTGGCCAGACAAAACATCAATTCTGGTTTTACAGAATTCAATTTAGAAGCTAGCCTGGATGGGAATACCTGGACCATCCTTGGGACAGGGTTGATCTTTGATCCCCTGAATAAAGCAGCTCAATCTTATCCGGTAACACCAGGTTATTGGAAACACCTTAAAATTACCGCTGTTAAAGCAGCCAGTGTAGCCACTACATCTACACATCTGGCTGAGCTTAACGTTTATCGATATTAAAGTCAAATGAAAAGAATATTTTTAATCTGCATTACAGCAGTATTTTTACTGAATTGCAAAAAAGGGAATACCCATGAAGTTGATCCTGTGCTTCCAGGCGTAGTAGCTCCTCCAAAACCGAATACCCGAATCTCGGGGACGAATATGGAGGTCAATAAAAGCGAGCATAATTACAATCTAAATATCGTTTATTTTGTACCGAAAGACCTGGATACGCTTAAAGGATACCAAGAGCGTTTATCTGAACTGATGGTTTGGGGACAGGATTGGTACAAGGAAAAAATGGCCGTTTATGGTTATGATAAAACCTTTGGCATGTTTACCGATGCCGCCAGAAAAAAGGTGAGGATTACTACTATTTATGGGACTAAAAACTATGCGGAGTATCCGAGTAGTGGTGGAAATACCGTAGCATGGGCGGAGATTGATGCCTATTTCAAGGCACACCCAGAGGAAAAGTCCAGCAACCATTACCTGCTGATCATTCCAAGATATGCCTTTAAGCCAACTGGCGAACCTACAGGTCCACCATATTACGGCAGTACTTTTGGCACTGAAAGAACTTGTTTCGTATTGGATTATGAGGATCAGGAACTCAAAAATATGTCTGATAAAACCGATAAAGGAAAATGGTTCAGACTGTATTATGGAGGATTGTTACATGAACTTGGCCATGCGCTAAACCTGCCCCATGACATGCAAACGCAAACTGAGTTTGCGGATCCAAACAAAGGAACGGGCTTGATGTTTAACGGTAATTACTCTATGGGCGTAAGCCCAACTTTCCTGACTCCATTTGATTGCGCCTTATTGAATGAGTGCCAGGTGATGAATAAGAACAAAAACACTTACTATGGCGCAGTCAATGCAAGCTTAACAGAGATTAACGGAAGTTATGATGCTGCAAAAGGAGTGATTGCTTTGTCAGGAAAGTTCAATACCAATGTCCCGGTGAGTAATATCGGGATTCTGAACGACCCGAATGTAAACAATGAAGGCGTTGGTACCAATAAGGATTACAATGCGCTTTCTTTTGCAGTAAAGCCCAATGGAAATAGCTTTAGTATCGAAATGCCGGTTATGGAGTTTAAGTACCGCAGTAATGAGGTGTATGAACTGAAAATCTACCTCATCCATACCAATGGCACATTTACGGTGAGAAGTTATTCTTATAAGTTTGTCAACAATTTGCCGGTGATTGATTTCAGTACCAGAGTAGAGTTACCTAAAACAGGCTGGTCAGTTGTGGATTTCAGTTCTGAAGAAGTTGCAGCTGCTAATAGAGCTGCCGATGTGATTGATGGCTCAGTCCTTACTTTCTGGCATTCCAGATGGTCTTCAAATGCAGCGGTATATCCCCATCATTTAAGCATAGATCTGGGCAGTTCAAAAACAGTAAGTGGTGGCTTATCGCTTACACAGCGTGAAGGTGCGAACAGGGCAATTAAAGATTTCGAAATTTTAATCAGTTCCGATAATGTGAGCTATACCAGCTTAGGGAATAAAGAAGCTGCAAATGGGAGTGGCACCCAGTATTTTGCCTTTGATTCCCCAAAAACATTCCGATACTTCAAGATCATCGCTAAATCTTCCTGGGATGGAACACAAAACGCTGCATTGGCAGAACTAGGACTTTATTAACCCATGATGGCACCTTATACAAAGTATTTGGTGCCATCATTGCTTTGACCCATTTCTATTATTTAGCAACTTTGTTGCATTAATTTTGTTTATTGCAAAATATTAATGCAACTTTGATGCAGTTGTGAAGAGAAGTAAAAAACATATCCGGATTAAATTAAAGCAGGGAATATCTCTGTTGCTGGTATTGTTGTTCTCATTCATTACTGCAGCACAGCTGATTCATGTGCATCAGGCAACTGAGAAAAGTCTTCAGGAACAATCTGTAGAAAAGGAGTCTGTACAGCTTTCCGACAAATGTTCGGTCTGCGACTATTTCCATCATATCCAGGGCAAACAAATATTCTTAGAGCAACAGTTCCTTTTACCTGTGCTTTTCCCTAAAGCAATTACGATTAGAACCCTGCTATATACCGGGAACTATAACATCACGCTCCAAGGATTTACGAACAAAGGACCTCCCTATATCTCCTAATTTTCTGGCCGCTTTCCCCGGCGGCCATTTTTTATCTGAATTTTTCTTAACCAGGACGACGAATGGATGCAGGCCGTTTATGAGCAGCTATTGCAGATTCATGTCCTATGATTTCCAATATTTTCAATTGAATGAAGAGATGCTATAGGCTATTTTTTTGCCTTTTAATTTGCTGTCCCTCTGTTTTTGCCCAGAGCCAGGTTCCAGTTCCAGATAGTACCAGTACCAAAGCAAAACCACAAAAACCAGCAGTAAAACAACTTAAAGAAGTCCAGATCAAAGACCGTAGGTTACAATTGCGTAAGGAAGAGGACCCTTTAAATGTCGAAATTGTGAACAGCGATTTCATCCAGCGCAACCTGGCTGGAAGTTTAATGAAAACCCTGGAGCGCCTGCCCGGAATTAAAACCATTGGCATTGGCTCCGGACAATCTAAACCACTGATCCGTGGACTAGGTTTCAACCGGGTGGTGGTAGTGGATCAGGGATTGAAGCACGAAGGTCAACAATGGGGCGCCGATCATGGATTAGAACTGGATCAGTTTGCAGCTGGCGAAGTTGAATTGGTTAAAGGTGCTGCCTCTTTTATGTATGGCTCCGATGCAATTGCAGGGGTGATCAATGTAAAAGCGCAACCGATACCCCAGAAACATACCTTAGCGGGATCTGTCAATTTACTGGGCAAGAGCAATAACCAGCAATACGGAAGTTCAGTAAATCTTTACGGTCGAAAGGAAAACTGGTTTTTTGACTCCAGATTCACTTATCAGAATTATGGGGATTACCGAGTTCCTGCCGACACGATTTTTGTATACGACTATGCGGTTAAACTGCACAATCGAGAATTGCGCAATACTGCCGGTCGGGAAAGGGCGCTTCATTTTAGTACAGGTTATGTTGGAGAAAAGTTCAGGTCCCTGTTTTCTTTCAGCAATGTGTACAGCAAGAGTGGTTTCTTCGCAAATGCACATGGTCTGGAACCCAGGAATGTAGATACAGAAATGCATGATGCTTCCAGCAGGGATATTTTAATGCCTAGTCAGGAGGTGAATCACCTGAAGCTGATCAACAGAACGGAATACCGGGTCAATGCACATCATTTTGCAATGGATCTGGGCTATCAACGCAACTTCCGACAAGAGTTTAGTCAGTATGTAAATCATGGTTATATGCCTGCGGTATATCCGGCTGATCTATCGCTGTCTCCGGATCTGGAACGGGAATTTGATAAACAGGTCTACAGTTTCAGTTTGAAAGATCAGGTAGCATTGGGTAATCACCAGCTCAGCATAGGACTCAATTCCGAATTTCAAAACAACCAGATCGATGGCTGGACCTTTTTAGTGCCTGCTTTTAAGCAATTTACTGCAGGTATTTTTGCCTATGATAAATACAAGATCAACGAGAATTTGCTTTTACATGGAGCATTAAGGTATGATTACGGCCATATCCGGATGTTTAAATATGCAGATTGGTTTGAATCTGGAACCGCTGAAACCGGATTAAAAAAGCTGGTTCGTGCAGCCGATCTGAACAGGTCTTTTCATAGCATAGTCTGGTCGGTCGGAATGAATTACAACCTGGAAAACTTCTCAATGAAGGCCAATCTGGGTAAGAGTTTCCGGATGCCTATTGCAAAAGAACTTGGGGCTAATGGCGTCAACTATCATTATTTCAGCTATGAGAAAGGTGATCCAACGCTAAATCCAGAGCAATCTTATCAGGCGGATTTAAGTCTGGGCTGGACAGCAGATCGCTGGTCGGTTTTAGTCAGCCCGTTTTACAATTATTTCCCGAATTACATTTACTTAAATCCTACGCCAGACCATGATTATTTCTATGGCGCGGGCAATCAGATTTTTCAGTATGCCCAAAGTAAGGTAGTTCGTTATGGCGGAGAGCTGCAACTAAAAGTAAAGTTGCTAAAAAGCCTGAGCACAGAATTCCTGGGGGAGTATTTACATGCCAGTCAACTTTCCGGAGAGAAGAAAGGCTATACACTTCCATTTTCTCCACCTGCATCAGCCTTGTTCAATTTAACCTGGTCGCCGGAGCTTGCTCCGCAGCTTCAAAAGACTTATTTCTCTATTGATTACAGAATCACCGCAAAGCAAAACAACATTGTTCCACCTGAAAAGAAAACACCCGGTTATGGATTGATTAATCTGCAGGTGGGCACGGAATTGCGCCTTCATAAACAGCCCTTGCAGATCAGTCTGCAGGCACAAAATCTGATGAATACCAGGTACCTGAACCATACCAGTTTCTACCGCTTAATCGGTCTACCAGAAGCAGGCAGGAACGTCATTCTTTCCCTAAAAATCCCTTTTCAAACCTCATTAAATAAATAGAAACCCATATTAAACACAAATACAATGATAAAAAACAGACTGTTGCCTTTTAAAATGGCAAAAATGATGATGATCCCGCTGCTGCTAATTACTGCCTTTTCGGCATGTAAAAAAGAAGAGCGTGTGGAACTGGCAAAACCTACAGCCGAGAACATAGAGATTGGCACTTCCAATAACAAACAAGCGCTCAAAGGCAGAGATTTTCATTTTAATGCAGATGTCACTGCAGCGAGCAAAATAAAAAGTGTACAGCTTCAAATCCTACAAAAACCAGGGGAAACCTATACCGCAAAATGGAGCTTAACGTTCGACTGGATCGAGTACGCTGGTACTAAAAATACAAATGTGCACAAGCATTTCACGATTCCTGCGGTAGCACCTGATGGTAAATATGATTTCTTATTTATTGTGCAGGATGAAAACGGGACAAAGCTAGAAATCAAAGAAGAAATCAGCATTTCTGATCCGGCAAATATGCCCGTAGACCCTAAAATTGGCCGTGATATGATTTCCCGTAATGAGACCATGATTTATTACATGGAAACCTGGGTAGAACCGGAATTGATCTTTAAAAAAGGAGATGAATTGACCGCTCATGCGCAGATTTCAGAGATCAAGGGCGATGGAATCCTTTACACTTTACTGATTAAGAAAAGTGCCAATTACTATCCTGAATCGATTGATAAACTTGATTTTAACAAAGCCATTGTGATCTCCAAAGTGGAACATAAAGGCCTTCCTGCTGCCTCAAAAATCAGCACACTAAAACTGCAGAATGGGGTATATGGTGGAGAAAAAATTACGATAGGAGCTAGTCAGGATGGCAATGAACCTGCACCAAACCTAATCAATGCTGCAAAAACCTGGGAGTCCGGGAAATATAATCTGGTTATCCTATATAAAAACACGAGCTACGACAGAAGTGTGTATAAGAACATTCCGATCACGATAGATTATAAATAAAATGAAGAAGCTAAATATATTAGTAATTGCTTTATTGCTAAGCATCGCATTGAGCAATTGCAGTAAAGACAAGTCGGAGCCTATAGATACCACCTATCCGGAGATCAATACGGAACTGGCAGATGCTTTTCCAAAGCAGTGTAGCGTAGTAAAAAGAGGAGAGAAGTTCCTGTTTAAAGCTTTAATCAGCGACAATGCACAATTGGGTTCCTTAAGCATCGATATTCACCATAATTTTGACCACCATACCCATAGTACGGAATTAGAAGAATGCGATATGGCCCCAGTTAAACAGGCGGTAAAACCCTTTTTGCTAATTAGGAATATCGCAATTCCTCCAGGATTGAAATCGCATCAGGTCAGTGCAGAAATTGAGGTTCCTGCAGATATAGACCCTGGAGATCATCATTTTATGATCAGGCTGACCGATAAAGAAGGCTGGCAGACCATCAAAGGTTTGAGTATCAAAATCAAATAGCAAGTTAAATAGCCTTTCAGTTATGCTGAAAGGCTATTTAACTATTGATCTCCTATAGCCCATTACCTGTTCATGTCCCAATCATCTCCCTATGAACAACCCAGGTTTGTAATTTTTGATTGTATTTTTACAGGAGGTTGCTAGGGCCATTAGAGGTCAAATTGCATAATCAACCTAGATGTAACACATTGTAAATCAACATAAATGTTACTTAAAAATACGGATGTGGTATATACGAGGTATGGAGGATGTACTTATTTAATACTATCTTGGTATTAGTCAATACAGACGAATTAACCTCTCAATTATGGCAAAATGTACTGTAGGCCCTTATGGCCACCCTTCCGGGAAAATAGGAACTGTAGTATTCTATATGTTAAATGGCCAACCGGTCTGCCGCCTTATTGGCCGACCTGGAAAACCAAGTTTAAAACAAAAGTCTAACCGTCAGGCGATGTCTGTGACCATGGATTTGGTGACACCATTGGCTGATTTTATCAATGTCAGCTTCAAGCTGGAAGCAGAAGGAACCGTTAGAAATCCTCATAATCTGGCTACTTCCTATAATAAGAAACATGCCTTAATGGGCGAATACCCTGATATTAAAGTAGATTATACCAAAGTAATCCTAAGTAATGGAGCGCTCGAAATGGCTGAGGATTTTAAAATCAGCAAAATGGAGGAAGGCATTAGTTTAAGCTGGAATCCGGAAAGTTTTAGGAATGGTGCTAATGATGATATCCTAATGGTCGCGATTAGCCATCCCAGTCATAAACGGGCAAGTAGTTATCTGAATGCCTCTAAAAGGAGTGATGGAAGCTGTTTTATTCCGCTTTATGAAGAATCACTGCTAAAAGAACAAATGGAAATTTATGTCTGTTTTAAATCTGCCAATGAAAAAATGATTTCCGACAGTGCTTATGTAGGGAACCTGAATGGCCAGGAAGAAAGCAGGGCTGAAATAGCTGAAAAAGAGAAGTACAAGGCTTTTAAAGCCCGTTTTGATCTGGTGGCTGCAGATTATTTGAAAAAGAGAACTGGCCTTGAGCCGGGAGTTATTGGTACCAAGGCTTTTAGAACACTCGCAGCTGAATACCATGCTTTAAAAGAGAAACTGGAACATTTACCAGGAAAACCTTCCTGAAATAAATATGTATTAAAAGAATCATTTATCTAAGTAATCCAAAAATGATGGAATAAAGGTTGTTTTATCGCAAATTAAAACATCTTTGTTCCAGGATATGTTGTCCATCAAAAGCTTGCAACTATCGCCCGTATCTCTACATCAAATGCGATGTGGAATAAAATAGATACTGATTAAGCGCAGATTATCTGGTATGGCCTTAGAAAGAATTCAACACATTATTAAATACATAGAAGAGAATTATGATCAGGAGCTTTCCATTGAAAAACTGGAGCAGCTGTCAAATTATTCCTATAGAAATATCCAACGGGTGTTTAAGAATGTCTTCAAGGAATCATTAGGTGCGTTTCAAAAGAGACTGAAACTTGAAAACGGGTATAAAAAGCTAATATATACCCGTGATTCGATTACCGATATCTCTTATTCGGTAGGTTTTGATAGTTTACAGGCCTTTTCCAAATCATTTAAAAAGCAGTTTAATATTTCAGCAATTCAGGCCAGGAAGGAAAAAGCCGCAGTTTTTGAAAGTTTCATCAACAGTTATGGGCCTGATGGAAATCCGATCATTTGTGAACTGGTCTTTTTAAAAGCAGTCAAAGTATATTACATCGGACTCCAAACGGCAGATTATAATACTGCTGAAATAGAGTTGTTATGGGAGAAAGTTGATGAGACTTTTGAAACAGATCTGAGTACCGAATATTATGGAATCATCGTCGACCAACCACTCATTACGGATAAGCTGAAATGCCGTTATGAAGCATGTATAGATAAAGAACCTTCGAAAAAAGGATATTTCTCGACTAATATATTTGGTGGTAAGTACGCTAAATACCTCCATAAAGGGAGTTTTAATTCAATTGAAGATACTTATAGAAGAATTTATAAGGATTGGCTTTTTAATCCAGTGCTGGAATTTGATAGTTCTCCAATGATAGAACATTATGTGAAAAATGAATTTAATACGGAGCATCCAGCCGATTATCTCACAGAGATCCTGGTTCCCATAAAAAAATAACAGTTGTCAATTTTGGACAACATTGCTAATCTGGATAGCGCGTTCTTTGTAAAAAAAAAACGACTATCTAAAATAAAATGATGAACAAAATGCTATTCTTAATGATCCCCTTATTAACTATTTTTTCTTGTCAGAAAATGGAAGAAAACGTTCAACCAACGGATACAGCTATACTGTATACCATGCCGGAGGAATCGGCGCCACATGAAGGTACCTGGCTTCAGTGGCCTCATGAGTATCAATATGGAGTAACCTACCGCAATCGCTTAGATGCCACATGGGTAAAGATGACCGCAGCGATTGTTGCAGGTGAAAAAGCGCACATTATTGCCTATGATGAAACAGAAAAGAGCAGAATTATTGGCTTACTTTCTAAGGCTGGTGTCCCGCTTACTAATGTGGATTTTAAAATTGCTCCAACAGATGATGTATGGGTAAGAGATAATGGTCCCATCTATGTAAAAGACAATACCGGACAAATAGTGATAGAAGATTGGGGTTTTAATGGTTGGGGAAATAAAGCCGATTATCAAAACTGTAACCTGATCCCTTCCAAAATTGCAAAAGATCAGAACATTCCAAAAGTTGACCTGGATGAGCTGATGGTAAATGAGGGTGGGGCGGTTGAAATTGACGGACAAGGCGCCTTATTGGCTACTAAAAGTGCCATCCTTAACAAAAATCGAAACCCTGGGATGACACAGGCACAGGCAGAAGCTATTTTTACTAAATACCTGGGAGTGACTAAATTTATCTGGCTAAAAGGAAAGGCGGGTTTGGAAATCACCGATATGCATATTGATGGATTTGCAAGATTTGGCAACTCGGAGACACTGGTGACTATGAATCATGATGATTTGCTGGATTGGCAGGTTCCCGAAGAAGACATTACCACGCTTTATGCCGCTACGAATAAAAACGGACAGGCATACCGCATTCTGAAACTGCCTTTGACGCAAAATAATGTAGAAACAGCTTATGGCAAAAAATTGGATTACAAAGGCTCTTATGTCAATTACTATATCGGAAATAAAAACGTGTTGGTGCCTAATTATAATGACCCTAATGATGCTGTAGCCAATAAATTGATTCAAAGTCTGTATCCTAATCGGACTGTAGTGGGGATTGATGTAAGGAATTTGTATGCAAATGGTGGGATGATACACTGTGTCACTCAGCAGCAACCAAAGTAAGAAAAGCCAAATGCTCATCTTTCGATGAGCATTTGGCTTTTATAATCATAAAGCTTTGTTGATTAGATGATTGTTTTACGACTACTGAACATATTATTCGGGTCCTTACTATAGGAATCTTTGATTTCTTTCAGTCGATCATAACTGTCCTGAAAGTAAACTCTGGTAGGAATGCTATCATCTTTAAAACTGATGAAGGCTCCATATGTGCCTGGAATATCGTAATTACGACAAACCTCTAACCAGTCAATCGCACGGTTTACATAAGGCTGCACCAATGGATTAATTTGCTCGTTGTCCCACCAAACCTGATACTGCACGGTATAGGAACATTGTTTATAAGCAAAAGCACTCCCTTGCGGAAAGCGGATACCATTGTAATCGTAATTTTCATAATATTCACCAGAGATGGCACCTAGCGTAAAATAGGCACTAAGGCCTTGTGCTGTTCCTTTTTCATATAAAAGATTAGATTCCAGGCTTTCAATCAATTTCCTTCTACGTGCTTCGGCCAATAGACCGTCGGTAGTTGCCCTGGCAAATCTTGAGGTAATTTTATGGGGAGCGGGGTAGTCCATTTCAGGAGGAATGGCTTCAAAATGCTTTGGCAGTGCAGAAGTTTGGTAAATGCCTTCAAGGAGGGCGCTTTTATTTGCATCCGTATCCCATTTCACAATCCTGTCCCATGCAGAAAAAGTACTCCATGCACGTCTGTTCAGATCAGGAACTGCTGTCAGCTTAGCCGATGCACCATCGCCAGTGTTATTGGACAATGCAGCCTCTATACTATCTTCAAATTTGATGTTGTACTGGCCATATTGTTGAGCAGGGAACCACTCAGTAGTTATGATTTTTCTTAAATTGTTTTCGAAATCGTATTTGTTTTTGAATTGCGCTTTACTGCCCATGTAATAACCATAGAAATAGCAGTCGTGCAGGGATTTGTCTATTGGGGTTTTATCTGTATCATCTTTGTGTTTGGCCACCACCTTGAGGTTGGTCCCCAATAAGTCCTTATTTTTATCATAGGCAATAAGTTCTTCCCAACGTTTTAGAATCACAGTTGCTGGCGGAATAATTCTACCGGGTTTTGGCTCCCATGAAACCGTAAACTTAGTGGTGAAATCCGGTAGTGTGAAGGTTTTATAAATAAGTTCGGTAACTATACCGTAACTCATGCCTCCGCCGCCGCGCAATGCCCATAAGAGCTTACGATCTTCTTCATTCAGGTCTTTTACAGGTTTACCATCATATTCCCGAATCAATTTATTGTCTATAATGGTTCTGTAGGAGCCATCGCCAAGAACAATAGTCACCCCGGCAAGGCTTTCGCAACCCATACCTTTTTGGCGTGTCCAGGGGCCCCAGCCACCACCGAAGGTAAATCCAGCGATGCGTACCGAGAAGCAGGTACCATGTGGCAGGCCTACATTCTTTGCATTCATTGCCTTAATCAGGTCCAGAAACTCGATCCCAGGTCCTATACTTGCGTAGTTTTTTGCCGCCTGGATGTTGACAGTCTTCATACCAGATAGGTCTATCACAAGGGCATCCGTACCTGAGCATTCGCCTTCATGGTCATGACCACCGGAACGGACTCTCAAAACTCCTTTATAGTCCTTATTTACAATTTTCATCACGTCCGATACTTGTCTGGTGTTTTCGCAAAATACCATTGCTGTGGGACGGAATTGATAATAGGTGTTGAAAATTTGCCTTTTAAGATTGTATTCCTCATTCGTTTCTGGCGAGTCGTACAGGATTTCGGGCATGTTGTCTTTTGGGAGATATTTTTTCAATAACTCAATGATGTTTGCCATGATTTGGTTTTTAAGAGGTTAATAATTAATAAAGTAGGGTAAAATATTTAAAATAAGCAAGTACCTCCCATAATAGAATTTCACTATTGTTACATTAGAATCGAAAAAGCTATAGCTATTTAGTCAATAATATAATCCTATTTTAGCGCTCTTAAAAAAAAATCAATGAAAGTACATTATTACGCGCTCCTGTTCCTCTTTTTCCTATTCAGTTGTAAGAAGGGTTCCAATGTTACTCCTGAACCGGTTAAGAGTAGCGAAAAGAAAATAACATCGTTTAAATTTTTAGTAGCTGGCACTGAAGTGCTGGGTGTTATTAGTGACTCAGATAAAAGTGTTAAGGTCAGTGTTCCCTATGGCGTTGACATCAAAGTATTACATCCGGTAATCTTAGTTTCAGAGAAAGCAACAGTTGAGAATACTATTTCTGCTGATTTTTCAAATCCTGTTACCTATCAGGTGATTGCAGAGGATGGCACTAAGCAGGATTACCAGATTTATGTAACGGTTAACGATCCAAAATTTAGTGTCGAGCCCTATTTAGGTTCAACCTTTCTGGAGGCTGGACCAGGCTATCTCTTGCTAAAGGGAAAAGGTTTTGGAACTGTGGCCTCAAAAGTCAAGCTGATACTTACCAATACTGTCAGTTTAAAGGAAACGAAATTTTCCACTTTTACCTCATTGAAGGATGATGAACTAGGATTTACTATCCCAGAAAACTTCCCTCTTGCTATTTATAACGTTCATTTGAGCGTTGATGACGTTGCCTTGCTACTTCCTTTTACGTTAAAAGTGCTTAGTCCTACGCCAGTAATTGAGTCTTTGAATGGCTCTATATTATCAACAACTGATGTTTTAAGTATTAATGGTCATTTTTTTAGCGCTGATCCTTCGCTGATTGTTACCTTAAAATCTAAGGAAAGTAAATATTCTTATGTTTTGAAGTATCCTCACAAGACTTTCCTGGACATTAGCTCCAATAAAATCCAGCTGCCATTAACGGATATACCTGCAGGGCTTTATACCGTACAAGTTAGTTTAAAAGGTCTCCTTTCTACGCTAAAAGATCTGCAGGTCTTTTATCAGCCTACCCAGACAGGCGAAATAATTACCATTGATAAATCCAACTATACAGAGCCTTACACCTTCCGTAAGAGTGATAAATTGAAGCTAGGAGTTAGATATGTGAATTACGATGATAAAGTGAAAGTTAAGTTTTATCCACTTAAAGGAGGTTTGGTGTTCATTAGTGATGCTAAAATTACTGCTATGGGTATAGATGGAACCAATATAGAATGTTCTTTGGTTAACGTAAATGAGGGTAACTATAAGATTCATATTGAGGTTGGATTTAGAGACGGTGAGCCTCATGAACAAACCATCAAGATTAACCAATCCATTTCAGCGCTTTAAAAGCTAAGCACTGATGATATAAAAACAAAGGAGCCCGATTGTACGATCGGGCTCCTTTGTTTTACCGCATTTTTTGCTCATTCCATTTTACATAAAACTACAATTGATTATTTAGACTCAGCTGTAGAATCTAATGAGCTCTTGTGATAATTTGCCTTCCAAAGCTCATAGCGGTTAAACTGCTGCTTCAAACGCTTTTGGAAATCATCCCAGTTTCGGTTTTCCTTGCTGCTCCAAACTACTTCGCTCAAGGCAGACATCCTTGGGAAGATCATGTACTCTATTTTTGAGGGGTTATTCATGTATTCTGTCCAGACATTTGCCTGTGCGCCAAGAATATATTTTCTTGACTCCAGAGGAAGATCTGCTGGAATAGGCTCATAGCTGTACACCTTTTCTAAGGTGGTCATGCCAGGCATGGTTAATGAATCTCTTTTCGCAGCTGGGGCGTAATCAAAATACATATAATTGCCTGGGGTCATGATCGCATAATGATTTTGTTTTGCGGCTTCAATTCCTCCAGCTTCACCGCGCCAGCTCATTACCGTCGCATTTGGCGCTAGTCCACCTTCCAGGATCTCATCCCATCCGATAATGCTTTTGCCTTTCTTATTGATGTATTTCTCCATGCGCTGTACAAAATAGCTCTGTAGCTCATGCTCATCTTTTAGCTGATGGTCTTTCATCCGTTGCTGACATTTCGGGCATTTCTTCCAGCTTGTTTTCGGACATTCGTCGCCACCGATATGAATGTATTTGGCTGGAAAAAGCGCAACCACTTCATCCATTACATCTTGAAAGAAAGCAAAAGTCTGCTCATTTCCTGCACAGAAAACATCGTCAAACACACCCCAGGTTTCCTGAACTTTATAAGGTCCACCGGTACATCCTAAATAACTGTAGGCGGTTAAAGCTGCTGAAGCATGGCCGGGCATTTCAATTTCCGGAATAACGGTGATGTAACGATCAGCAGCATATTTTACCACTTCTTTGATCTCTTCCTGGGTGTAAAAACCACCATGCGGTGTATTGGTATTTCCATTGCCCGGCAGGAAACCGGTAATGGTACCTTTACGTATGGAACCTAATTCTGTAAGTTTTGGATACTTTTTAATTTCAATTCTCCAGCCCTGATCATCCGTTAGGTGCCAATGAAAATAGTTCATTTTATGAAGTGCCAGGTAATCAATGTATTTTTTCAGAAAGGAGACCGGAGAAAAATGACGGGCTACATCCAGGTGCATCCCACGGTATTGGAAGCGAGGTTCATCCTTAATCTGTACAAAAGGAATGGCAATCGTCTTTTCTTTTGTTGTTGGATCCAGGAGTTGAATGAAAGTCTGAATGCCATAAAAGATACCTTCCTCGGTTTCGGCTGTAATAAAAACACCTTCCTTCTTTACCTGAAGGGCGTAGTTACCGGGAGTGCTACTTGTTTTATTGCCTAGACTAAGGTAGATACCTTTAATGGCAGTTCCCTTGTTATGCTTCAAGCTAAAGCCATAAAACTTGCTTAGATATGCATTAAGAAAGGATGCTGATTTTTGCAGGCTTTGCTGCTTAAAGACCACCGGGGTTTTATCAGACAGGTTAAAATTACCCTTGGAAGTACTGATGACTTCCAGGGGTTGAGGAATGATATTAAATTGGGCATGAAGTTCTGCTTTGAACAGCAGTAATGTAAAAATGCAAAGAAAGAATTTGTTCATTTGTGTGTGTGTTTTCAATAGAATTATAATTTGTTAAAGTAAAGGTCATCGCCGTAGGCCGTGCCGGCAACTGGTTTATACATATAAACGGTAACCGAGGAATTCGTCGCTCCGGTAGTAAAAGTTACTGAGGAGTTGGTATAGCTGGTATTGGTAATTGCAGCATTTACGGCAGCACCGCCATAGTTTTTAACGCCGAACATGGCAGATTCTCCTGCGGTACTTACTTTTGCATATCCTCCAAAAACGTAGGTGGTATTTGGACTCAAACCGGTAATGACCTGCTCTAATGAAGTCTCGCCACCTTGCTGTCTGATTGCTTTCGTACCTGATCTGAAATTAGCAGTTACTACAGCAGTATTTCCTGCAGGATTCCAGGCTCCCCATGGTGATAATACACTGTCCTCAAAACCTGAATTACCCAAAACTGGCACTTCCTTATACACTCGGATGTAATCCACATTCATATTAAAAGGAAGGTCGGCATTGGTAATCGCTCCAGGCCATCCTGCACCGCCAGACTGATTTAAAATCAGGTAAAAAGGCTTGTCAAATGGCCATTGTAATGAGGTAGCACCAGCTGCTCTGTTATAGGTGTACTGGAGTACATTGTTTACATAAAACTGAATGGCTGTAGGGCTCCATGTGATGCCGTAGATGTTATAATCGCCAGTGTTATAAGCCGTGGTTTTAGTAGCAGAACTTCCACCAGAAGGACCGGTCACGCTACCATTATGAATCGTTTGATGGACGGAGTTCTCGTAATTTACATGCTCCATGATGTCTATTTCACCACTGTTTGGCCAGTCGCCATAAGCCACAGGCGTTTCCGGCATCATCCAGATGGCAGGCCATGAACCTTGTCCTTGTTTAAATTTCGCTCTGACTTCTACCTTTCCATATAAGAAGCTGAATTTTGTAGAGGTCTGAATTCCTCCTGAATGGTAGGGTACAGGATCCCCTGGGATCACAGCATTGTCCATTTTCAAGACCAGATCTGTTCCATTCTGAACCACATAATCCGTTGTAGAGGTCAGGTATTTTGCCCAGGCCGGAGACCAGCGCGGACTATAAGTCCATTTGCTGCTATCGAAAGTCCCTGTTGTGTTAAATTCATCAGAGAAAACAAGGTCCCATGTGGAGCTAAGTGTACTGGCAGATTGGGTCACACTAGCTTTTGCCTGGCTTTTTAGGGCAGTCTGGTCAGGACCTGGTTGCAGGGTTTTTGAACAAGAAAACAAGAGGATGGAGCCGCCCATCAGCAGATTCATAATTTTCATAATTTTGTGTTTAGGTGATTGATTGATAATTATAGTTTACTTGATAATAGGCAATGGGGACCAGTAAAACTCATGTGTAGCATCATTTGGGACGCCTTTTAATGGAAGTTCTGAAGGGTCGCGATCTGCGGCAGCTTTTGCTACAGTTTCCGTTCTGATCAGGTCAAACCATCTTGCAGCAGGTTCAGGACCAGCAAATTCCCAGCCTTTTTCTGCAATTACTGCTTTTCTGAAGTCAGCTTGATTTAAGCCCTTAGGCAGTTCGCCTAATCCGGCTCTGTTTCTTACTTCATTGATGGCCTGGTAAGCCGTTTCATCTGGGCCGGCAGAAGACATTGTTTTTGCTTCCGCATAAGTTAGGAGTACTTCTGCATATCTGATCATATAAACAGTTGCGCTTCCCCACCAGTCGTTCATTTTATGCGTTACTGGATCATAGGATTCATCATCTCTGTATTTTAAGAAATAAGGGTGCTTATGGGTCAGTTTTGTATAATCTACTGCTTTTGCAGGGTCGTTACCCAGAAAGTAAACCATTTGATAGGTCGCATCTTTCCTTGGACCTGCAGGGAATTTGTTGTAAAAGGCAATCTCTCCGAAAGCTTCATCCCAACCACCTTCTTCGCCAGGGGCAAAGTTAGGAGGGCCCATCTGAGTACCATTACCCCAATTGTCTCCGTAATCCCAGATACTTGGCATGTTTTTATTGAAATAGCAGGCAAATACGGCTTCTTTATTTAACCTGGAATCTTTATCCCAAAGTTCTGCATAGCCATTTACGAGGCCATAACCCCAGGTTGCTTTACCATCTATTACTTCTTTGGCTTTTTTAGCGGCGAGGTCATATTTGTCGGCTTGTTTCAATGGCCATCCCGCCATGGTCAGGTATACATTAGCCAACAATGCTTTTGCTGAGCCTCTTGTTGGCAGGATATCCGTACTGCCTTGTCGTCTTGGCGCTGTCCAGGCATCAGGAAGCATGCTCTCCGCTTTCTGAAGATCTGCGATCAGCACCTCGTAAATTTCCAGTGGTGTAGCATTGCTTTTAGGCTCCAGACCTGGCTGTAATGGCATTGGTACTGCACCCCATGTACGGGTAAGGAAGAAATAGGACATGGCGCGATAAAAATAGCCAACGCCAGCTGAGTTGTTCCGTTGCAGTTCAGTGGCCTCCGTTGCTTTTGGATAATTCTCAATCAGGGAGTTGGAAGATTTAATGGTTTTATAGAAATAGTTCCACCAGATGGCCATCCTGTCGTTGGAAGAGTTGGCCTGAAAGGTATCGAAATTCGAGAAGCCCATTTTATTTCCTCCTGCATGGGTCGTAATGTCATCACTACCAAAAGTGGTGGCAAGGCCACCGGTTTGATTCCAGGCCAGGTTATAGGTTAAAGCAATACCCAGGGTAGCTGAATTCAGGTCTTCGGCAGTTTTGTAGAAGGTTTGAGGCGTGATGCTCCCTTTAGGATCTTCCTTTAAGAAATCTTTCTTGCAGGAGGAGACAAATAAGGTAGGTATCAGGAGGGTGATAAGATATTTTTTCATTTGAATAGTTTAAAAAGTTAGGTTAAGCATGATAGTGAAGGTTTTTGGAGAAGGGTAGGCACCTAAATCAATGCCGGCATCTGCGTCACTATTTGCGTTGGTGGAAGTTGCCTCAGGGTCAAATCCTTTATATTTTGTGATGGTAAATAAATTCTGACCGCTTACGGTAAGCTTTGCATTTCCATATTTCAGCATGCTTTTAGGTAATTTATAGGATAAGCTGATGTTTTTTAGTCGGGCATAACCAGCATTTTGTAGAAACTGGGTAGATTCAATGTATTCTTTGGCTTTACTGGCCGGATTTGCCCATAGGGAACCTGTATTTTGTGGTGTCCAGTAATTGGCTGCCTCAGCAAGTGTTGGATAGGCGACATCGCTACTGGCGATTGCAGATGCAGCATAGGTGGCATTGAAAACTTTGTGTCCATAAGCACCCTGAACAAATACATTCAATTCAAAATCCTTATAGCTGAAGTTATTGTTAAAACCCCATTGTACTTTTGGTGTGGCATTTCCGGCAATGACCATATCTTCATATCCGATCACGCCATTTCCGCTCACATCAGTGTATTTATAATCACCGGCTTTATGGCCATCAACATCAGTTTGGTAAACTCCTTCCCATGGAATCAGGTAAAATGAACCCAGGGGTTGTCCTACCTGAATCACCTGGATATCAGAATTAATTAAACCACCACCGATACGGGTACGCTTGATCATAGTTTGATTACCAAGACTTACTACTTTATTCTTATTGAGCGCGGCATTCAAACTGGTATTCCATTTGAAATCAGTATGGTCGATGGCATTAAAGTCTATCAGGAATTCAAAACCTTTATTATTCACTGCACCGATATTTTTCAGGAGCTGGCCACCACCAAGGTAATTGTCGATCTGCGTAAACAGCAACATGTCTGTAGTGTTCTTGTTGTAATAATCAGCGGTGATGTTCAATCGTCTGTTGAAAAAGCTCATGTCCACACCGATATCCGTTTGTTTTGTAGTTTCCCATTTGATATCCGGAGTACTTGGATTACCCAATGTATATCCCTGGTAAGAGGTACTTGTTCCATAAGAATAATTTACCGGACTTAATAAACCCAGTGTACTGTAAGGGGCGATGGATTGGTTTCCGGTTACACCCCAGCCAGCTCTAAGCTTAAGCGCGGAAAAGACATTCAGCTTTTTGATGAAGGATTCTTCCGACAGGTTCCAGCCAAGACTTGCTGAAGGGAAATTACTCCATTTATTATCTCCCTGAAACTTCGAAGATCCGTCTCTTCTCATCGTCACTGTTGCCAGGTATTTGCCATTGTAACTGTATGCTGCTCTACCCATAAAAGAGAGTATAGACCATTGCGAGTAACCTGAGGAAATACTTTGAGCGGTATTGAGGCCTAAATTATAATAACCGTTAGAGGTGGTACTCAAACCCGATCCATTTGCAGAAAAGCTATTGGAAGTATTTTGGGTGCTTTCTTCAACAGCGGTGATGGTTAAATCATGTTTTTCATTGATCAGCTTATGAAAGGTCAGCACGTTACTATTCTGAAAATTATAGTTTTCAGAAGAACTTTGTGCGGATTTCATATTGCCCGGAGAAATCCAATTGTTAGAAAGTGAGGCAGCTTTCGATAGGTTAAGGTCTAAGCCAACAGTAGAGGTAAAGGTTAACCAGTCTGTAATGTTGTACTTTAGGTTACTATTCAGCATTGCAATATTGGCAAACACATTATTGTCGCTTTCCATGCTGGTCATATAAGGATTTGGCCAGATCGGGGATAATCCGTTACGATTATATTGTTTGGTCGCCTCGTCTTCGTAAACAGATTCTGTAGGTGCCCAGGCGATCGAAGCCATCACTGGATTTGCTTTTGAAGTTTGAACGCCGTTATTCTTGGAGTTGATGCGTTGGGCAAAAATGTTGACTCCTAAACTGATCTTGCTGCTTAATTTAGCTTCCAGGTTTGAGCGGAGTCCAAATTTCTTTTGGTTGGTATTTACCAATAGTCCATCCTGATCACTGTAAAAACCAGAAACATAATACTTCATGTTTTCATTTCCGCCGTTCACAGCCAGCTGGTGATTTTGTGTGATTGCATTTTTAAAAAGCAGGTTTTGCCAATCTGTTGTTTTACCTGCATAAGATTCCGGGTTGGCAATTACAGTTGTTCCGGCCGAAAGATTGGCCATATTGGCATAAGTTACCGCATCCATCAGCTTGTACCTTTTCATCGGACTGTTGAAGCTAATGAAGCTGTTGTAAGCAATATTTACCGCTCCAGATTTCCCTTTTTTGGTGGTGATGATGATTACGCCGTTTGCACCTCTGGATCCATATACCGCAGTAGCAGAAGCATCTTTTAAGACATCCATAGATTCAATGTCATTCACATTGATGTCTTGGATGCCGATACTTCCCAGTGCTAAACCGTCTACAATGTATAAAGGTTCGTTACTTCCACTTACTGAATTTGCCCCTCTGATCCTGATTTTCGCTTGTCCACCGGGTGCTCCAGAGCTTTGAGTAACTGAAACACCGGCTATTCTCCCTTGTAAAGCAGAAGAAGCATTCATCACTGGCTGATCCTTATACGCATCTGCCTTTAACGTGGAAATAGATCCAGTAAGATCTTTACGTTTTTGTGTACCATAACCAATTACGGCGACAGCCTCCAGGGTTTTAACATCAGATTCTAAGTCTACATTAAGTACCTTTTGGTTATTTACTGCGACTTGCTTTTCTTTAAGTCCAACGTAGTTGAATATTAGGGTAGCATCTGAGGGCGCATTTATTGAAAATTTACCTTCAGGATTTGTTTGTGTGGAGGTTGTGCCTCCCTTTATTCTAACCACAACCCCTGGTAAAGGGGCGCCATCATTAGTTACTTTCCCTGTGATGACTTGTTGGGCAAAGGCGGTAAAGCCAGAAAAAACAACGAGCATGAGCAGTGTCAGTCGGCGCATTAATGGCTGTTTGAAAAGAGAAAAATTGGGTAATCGATTGATCATAATTAATATTGATTTGGTTAGTTTTTTTGTATTGAGAATTTTGAGATCGTGTTCCGCCTGAATTAAAATTCGGTCAGAATAAAACAGCGTCTGAAGAGGCCTGTGTTTTCATAATATTTGGTTTAGGTTAAGTTGAGGGCGATAAGATGTGGTGAATCGCTTTGCTAAGATATATAGGAATAGTAGGCAGCAAAGGGGGTGAAGTAGTTAAAAAAGGGGGGTAAATTGACTGTTCCCCATTCTAAAAAGGCAAATAATACCTACATTCAGCGATACATATCAATACCAATTGCCCGACATGTTCAATCAGCTTAAGCGTTTTGCAATAACTGTTTCATTATTATGGATCACATACCCCTTATATGCGATAGACTTTTCTTCTGTATTCTATCTGGGGATTGAACACGGTCTTTCCAATAATGAGGTGAATTGTATTTTTCAGAGCAAGAATGGCTTCATGTGGTTTGGGACTTTCGATGGATTAAACCGTTACGATGGGTATAATTTCAAGATCTTCCGGAAAAAGCTGGATGATAAAAACGCGCTTGTCAACAATAGAATTCAATGTATAGCGGAAGATGCGGCTGCGAATCTATGGATAGGAACTATGGGTGGTGTATCGATCTATAATCCTTCTCAGGAAAAATTTACTACGCTTTATTTTAATAGCTTTTCAAAAGGAGGCAGGCAAAAGGTGGACAACACCACTGTGTTAAAAAAAGACCTCAATAATGACATGCTGATTGGCACTGCTAAAGATGGTTTGCTGCTCTATGTAAAAGAAACTGGAAAGACCATTCAGATTCCACTTAGAACTTCTTCCGCCGAGCGTATTTCGTATCAGGTGACAGCAATTGAGATTGATCAAAAGAATCAGGTATGGTTGTTTATTGATGGCATAGGTTTATGCAGGTACGATAGAAAATCACATAGGGTTGCACTGGTCAGTAACACCTTAAAATATGCGGCTTCCGTTAAAGCTGATGGTGCAGGGAAGTTGTGGTTGGGTACCACTTCAGGGATCTATCATTATATGGTGTCGACGGGGAAATACTCCTTTAAGCCATTACCCAGGGCGGTAACCAGTTTATATTTTGATCAGCCGGATAGACTTTGCATCAGTACCGATGGTGGTGGGATCTTTATGATGAACATCAATGATGAGCAGATTACGCATCCTTTAACAGTTAATGGGGAAGAGATCTTTACCAGCACTGCGATAAAGGGGATGTTAAAAGATACCAAAGGTCGGGTTTGGGTGGCTACCTTAAGAGGTGGGATCAACATCATAGATGATCAGAGGTACCGTTTTAAAACCCTTAGTCCCGGGCCGCTCCAAAGAAATGAATACCATAACTATTTTATTTCTTCTTTCGCAGAGGATGCTGCTAATCAGATCTGGATCGGGACAGATGGGAATGGGCTAAATCGTTGGGACCGCAGCAAGAATCAATATGTAAACTATAAAAAGGCCGGTAAAACGGGCTTAAGCAGTAATAACATTACCACCATTTTAAATGACCACCAAAATACCATTTGGGTTGCTACCTGGGGTGGTGGCATAAACCGTTTCAATAAATCGAATGGCTCCTTTGAGCATTTTAGCTGTGTAAACCCAGCCAATGGTTTAGAATTTAAAAATGTATGGAAACTATATGAGGACGCTTCGAAAACGTTATGGGCAAGTACTTTTGATAACGGAGGTTTATATCGGTTTAATCCGGGGCTTAAGCGTTTTGAGTTATTTGATGGTACCATTGGAAATATACTTTGTTTCCAGGAGGATGCTAAGGGCAATTTATGGGCGGGCACGGACAATAAGCTAATCCGTATCGACAGGAAATCTAAAAGACATCTGGTTTATCATATTGGGTATAGAGTCCGGGCTATCCTGGAGGATAAAGGAAATAGCTTATGGCTGGGAACAGAGGGCGGAGGATTGCTGTTGCTGAATACACTTAACCGGAAGATTATCAGGTTCACAGAAAGCGAAGGCTTACCAAATAATGCGGTATTGAATATCCTGGCAGATGATAATGGTGCTTTATGGTTAAGCACTTTTTATGGGCTTTCGAAATTCAATCCTGTAGATAAAAAGTTCCATAACTTCTTTGCTTCGGATGGATTGCAAAGCAATCAATTCAGCTATCTGGCTGCCTCGAAATTAAAATCCGGGGAACTGATGTTTGGGGGGATTAAAGGCTTTAATCTGTTTTCTCCGGAAAAAATAAGCTTTTCTAAGGACAAACAGCAGATTTTGCTTACTGCAGTAAACATTGATAATGTACCTTTAAACGATAGTATAAATGCAGATTTCATCAAGAAAAGAAGCGCCGGAGTGATTGAAGAATTAGTGATACCTTATCATAAAGCCTCTTTATCCTTCGATTATATCTCGCTGGAATACTCCAAACCCGATAAAATCAATTATGCTTATTTTCTTGAAGGCTGGGATAACAATTGGATTAATGCAGGTAAGGTAAGAACAGCAAATTATAGCCGGTTAAAAGAAGGGACTTATACCTTACACATCAAAGCCAGTAACAGTGAAGGGGAATGGGGAGCTGAAAAGTTAGTAAATATTGTGGTCTTACCGCCATGGCAACGTACCTGGTGGGCTTACTGTCTATATGTTGCGGTGATTTGTGGGCTGATTTATGTATACATCAGGTATAAAAGAGAGCAAATTGACCTGTCTTATAAAGTGCGTCTGGCGCAAATTGAAACTGAAAAGGAAAAAGAACTCAATGAAAAGAAACTTTCCTTTTTCACCAATATCACTCATGAGTTAAGAACTCCGCTGACACTGATTGTGAACCCTGTGAAAGAGTTAATCGGCAAGACGGAAGATACGTTAAAGCAGGAACTTAAGGTCATTTACAGAAATGCTAGTCGACTGCTGACTTTAGTAGATCAATTGATGCTTTTCAGAACTACAGATCAGGAAACCACTAAGGTTCAAATCGATGAATTAAACCTATACAGTTTGTGTAAAGAGACTTACGAAAGCTACCTGAAGATTGCCTTAAGCAAAAACATCCGATATGAGTTTGAGTGTGAAAATCAGGATCTGAAGATTTTTGGGGATTATGAGAAGCTGGAAATCATCTTTTTCAATTTGCTTTCCAATGCCTTTAAGTTTACACCTCCAAATGGTCAGATTCTGTTTAAGGTAGTGGAGCATGAGTTTGATGTGGAGGTTTTTATTAATGATACTGGCTGTGGAATTAATGAAAATGTGAAGAATAAACTATTTGAGAAGTATTATAAGGAAAAAGACAACTCCAAAAACAAGGAAATAGGCTTCGGAATTGGCTTGTATCTTGCCAAGCAATTTATTGATTGTCACAAGGGAGAACTGAGCTATTCCAGCTCCCCGAATAATGGGACTTCCTTTCGCATAAAACTGAATAAAGGTTTGTGGTTTGACGCATCCATTAAGGCAGAGCTGCAGGCGAATAAATTAGTCGGCAGGGCAGAGCAAATTCCAGAAGAGGTAATTGTTCATCCACCAGTCATTAACACCCTGGAGATCACTCAAAAAAGATCCTTGCTTATCGTTGATGACAATGTTGAATTGAGGCAATACCTGAGGAAGATTTTTACCAATCAGTTTGTGATTTATGAAGCGGAAAATGGCAACCATGGCTTTGAACTGGCACAGAAAAACTTACCTGATATTGTGATCAGTGATGTTCTCATGGAGGAAGGAAATGGGGTGGAACTCTGTAAGAAAATAAAAACTGACCCAGTACTTAACCATATTCCTGTGATTCTTTTAAGTGGTCTTAGCTCTTCGGATAGTAAATTGAAGGGGATTGAAAGTGGTGCAGACGATTACATCGTTAAGCCCTTCGAAAAAGACTTGTTGCTGGCCAAAATCAACGCTGTTTTAGATAACAGAGATGCTTTACATCAATATTTTAGAGATAACATCACCCTTCGGAATAACAACCATAAGATATCTGCGACTTATAAGGACTTTCTGGAGAAATGTATAGCCATTGTTGAGGAGAACTTAAACAATGAAGACTTTAATGCTCAATGGCTGGCCAGGTCTTGTAATTTAAGCTATTCTATCCTTTACAAAAAAGTGAAATCAATTTCAGGATTGTCCTTAAATGTGTTTATCAGGTCTATTCGTTTACGTAAAGCAGCATTGTTGATGTTAAGCACCAATACGAATATTAATGAGGCCGCGTTTAAGGTGGGAATTTATGACATCAAGTTCTTCAGGACGCAGTTCAAAAAGCTGTATGGGATGAATCCTTCGGATTATATTAAGAAATACCGGAGTTCCTTTAGTAAAGAATTCAATTTGATAAAGCATCAGGATGTGTTAATGTAGCCATTACCTATTTTCCGGTTTCCATATGCGGGGAGTCAACTGGTTTTGATTCTGGTGATCCTTTTTGTCTGAGATAGATGGTTAGAAAAACAATGGAGGCTACTGACAGGAATTCGCTCTGCCAATTTTGAAAGGTCTCGAACCAAAATTCGGGCTGTCCAAGATAACTCATTACTGTTTCTTCTGGTAGTTGTTTTGCCAGTCGCTCAACATTGTTATTTTGCCAACTGCCATATAGATGGAGTGCCCAACTGAAGAAAAACAAGATGGCAAAGGAGATGGAGAGCGAATTATTATAAATTTTTAATATCCATCCTCCTTTTCTGACGGCCCAAGGTGCGTCTTTTGAAGGCTTTGGTTCCCTGTCAACTTCTTCAGGCTCATCGAGTTTTTTAGATTCCGCTGAGCCGATTTGGCGTAAAGATACCGTGAGCAACACATATAAAGTCATTTGCAGGAATTCGCTTTCAAAGTTTTCGAAGGTCGCAGAAATGAAGTGGCCGCTTTTTATATAGGCAATCAGCTGAAGTGGATCTGCATGATTTTCTTTTAATTCCTGATTGTGCTGCTTCCAGCCGGTCAGAGCCTGGGCTGTAAGGGTGATCAGGAATAAAAAAAGAAAAACTATAGTTAATCCGTTTCTATAGAAAAAAGAGTGTGTTTTTTTCATATCGAGATGATTTGTGTTAATCAACAATGCCCATACGTTTTGGTTTTAGAACAGTTCATCATTTGAAGAAGGGAATTCCCGGCAGGGATACTTTAGCATTCCTATTTAGGCAACTCATAAAATCAAAATCTTGAATTTCTTTATATATTTTGATTACTAATTACATTAGTATAGATTTGCAGTGTTGCTAATATTTGAGGCGAGCTGTATGGATTTCAACACTTCATTATTTCCAGATGACCATAGACCTGCGCTGATCAGTACGGATCAGCAACAGCTATTGAGAACCTATGGGGAGAGTCCATGGCACCGTAACTGGAAAAAGGTTTTTCCAGCATCATATCGTGAAGTAAGCTTTGAGGATAAGGACTTGGGAGAGCTGCACAGAGCTGATATATATACTCCTTGCGGTACGACACTTGAGTTCCAGAACTCGCCAATCTGCCTTCAGGAAATGGAAAGTAGGGAAGCCTATTACCCTAAATTGGTTTGGGTACTCAATGGAAAAAAGTTCAAAGGTTTCCGAATTTTAAAACATTTGCCGGATGTAAATGATCCCAGGCTTTCGGGTTATGAATTCTGCCATACCGATCATCTTTCTATGATCAGAAAGCAGGATCTTTTGCAGGGTAGAGGCAAAACAAAGGTTTTAAATTTCCTGCATCCTGAGCTAAGGAGTATCCCTTTAACCAGTCATTACTATTCTTTTTGCTGGAAGCATCCGCATCAGGTATGGTATCAGTCAAAATGCCCACTGATTGTGGATTTGGGCGGACATTTCTTATATCAATTGAAACAACGCAAGCAATTATCCGGAGATTATGCGTACCTGCATATGATTCCCAGGAAAGATTTTATTGCCCAATATCTGGGTACCGCTACCGGTGTTAAATCAACAGATTTCCCGATTAGGATGTAACAATCAACAAGATATCAGGTCAAATCTTTTCAAATTGATTCTCTTATTTATCTATTGATGAAACACAAATCTTTTATCTTATTCAGCCTTGTAGTAGCGCTCTGTTCTCATGGCAACCTCGCTCAGGCTCAAGACACTGTAAGAAGTGTCGTTGAAACAGGTAGACTTGACTCTTTAAATTCGACCATATTAAAAGAAAAAAGACTGATAGAGGTATTTACTCCTCGGAACTATAAAGCAGGGAGTACCGATAAATATGATGTGCTTTATGTGCTCGATGGTGGTAACTGGAATACAGGATTAATAGCTAAGATTCAGGGATTTCTGGAGAACGAGCAGTCTATGCCTCCCACCATAATTGTAAGTATACTAGGTATCGACCGGAATAAGGACCTGACCCCAACGCATGTAGCTAGTTTGAAAACATCCGGTGGGGCAGATAACTTCCTTGGCTTTATTAAAGATGAACTGATTCCTTATATCAATCAAAAATACCCTTCTAACGGTGAGAATACACTCTGGGGACATTCATTTGGTGGATTATTTGTGGTGAATGCCATGCTGAATGCCCCAAAAACATTTAAGTCTTATATCGCTGTAGATCCAAGTTTTTGGTGGGATAGTTCTTATTTGCCAAAGATTACTGCCGGTAAATTATCCGCTTTGAAAGATGCGAACATTACCTTGTTTATGAGCGGAAGAGAAGGACAGGAAGGTGCGACGATGAAGATTGACACTATGGATCTCATCCTTAAAAAACTAGCTCCTAAAGGGCTAACCTGGAAAAGTATTCGATACCCTGATGAAACACATAGTTCAATTAGGTTTAAAAGTACTTACGATGGTTTGAAGTTTTCTTATGGCTGGCTGAATAATGGCATTGATTTTCATCCGACGAATGGCATCATATTAAAAGACAAGCCCATTACGGTATGGTATTTTGGCGACTCAACAAGGGTACGTTACACTTTAGATGGAAGCAATCCTACACTCAGCTCCGCTAAAATACAAGATGAAATTGTGATCAACGATGCGGCAAAAATTACGGTAAAGCAGTTTAGCAATCGAGAACGCTTTGATAAAGTTAAAACGGGAATTTTTACCAAAGGAAAGACTTTAGCACCGATATCCAAACAAAGCAAGCTGCAGTCGGGTGGTTTTCATTATGACTATTATGAGGGAGAATTTGATAAGGTTGAGGATTTAAAAAAGAAGAGTCCACAGAAATCCGGGATCACTAATGCTGATTTTGACATAGCTAAATTACCACGTAAAAACAACTTCGCCCTGGTGGTTGAGGGAGTGCTGGAAACAAAAGAAGAGGGCTATTACGGATTTGTTTTAGACGCTGAGAAGGGTTCAAAATTATACCTTAACAACCAGCTAATCATACATTGGGATGGTTCTAATACCAATCGCAATTCTCCATACTCTTATATATTGCCATTAACTAAAGGGTTTTATACGCTTCGCCTAGAACATATACGTAAAAATGAAAACTCTAAATTAAAATTAGCTTACCTTACTCCAAGTATTTTTGCTACTAAACAGGCGGTTCCTATCCCTTTAAATCTTCAATTTGGAAAGCCGTAATGCGGCAGGGATATTGGGTCAAGACATTGTATTAACCATCTCTCATTATGAAAGGATTTCCAATAGTATTTACACTTCTAATATTCAATTGTTTATTATCTAAAGGTCAAGATATTACCGAGGTTAATATTAAGCCGAATAAGAAAGCGGTCGACATACGTCTTCCCATCATGAAGGCTATGGCGCATAACTTCAATAGTGAGCTTTTACATAAAACACCGAAAGACTTACCTTATTTTATTTCAATCGCATTGGGCTTTGATGAGAAGGGAAAGATAGATACGGTCTTTTTTTCTAAGAATATTCCTAATCGTACTTTAGAAACAATCAGACTTAATACTGAATTAATCAGAAAAATTAAAGCCATTGGGATAGTCTCTAATGACTATAAATCAAAGATCGCGATATTTCCAATTTTGTTCAATAGAATGGACGATAACGGAATAGATTATGAATCGGGTTTTCTTAAAGATTTTGTGAACTTATGGCCGGATTTTGGTCCTTTAGAAAAAAGACCCTTGGTTCTTTTAAAACCTTACATAAATTCATATCATGAATCCCATAAATAGTAAAATCTGGTGTCTGCTGATCATGACATGACATATTTGACAGGCACTGATGTTCCGGGAATAACACCTATATCATAAACTTCGATAAGTTCCTCCAAAAACTTACTTTGATTTTTAGGATTATACATGAAATACACCTGATGTCGGGCTCTGGTGATGGCAACATAGAACAGGCGTCTTTCTTCTGCGTTCTCGAAATCATCACCCTCCTGCAGCAGGTGATTCAGGATCGGATCATCGGCAACCTCAGATGGAAATCCGAAAACTCCTGCATCCAGGTCTAAAATAATGGCGACATCACAGGTAAGCCCCTTACAGGCATGGGCAGTGTAGTAGCTGATTTTAACTTCAGTAAAATTCTTTTGCAGTTGGAGAATACCCGGCGGCTTGTTATGGTGATATCGTCCTATAAGAAATACTTCAGCCTTCGCGTGTGTTCTTGAGATCATTGTAAGGCTTTCCACAAGGATATCCCATTTGCGAAGCTTAAGTTCCTCATGACTACGAGCAGATGGTACAGGAAGCAACTGAAAGGGTGGAAGCGTAGCTTTGTAAGGAGAGGTTAATTGTTTCTGCAATTGATTAGGGTTACTTTGAATGAATCCACTGCTTACCTCCAGGATCTGATCATTGAAGCGATATGTCTGTAACACCGAGTTATAGGCGGTGACACCAAAATGTTCAGCAAAGGAAGTGATCATACTAATATCGCTTCCGGTAAAGCGAAAAATGGATTGCCAGTCATCACCAACAGCGTATAGTTTTGCTGCAGGATTTGCGTTTTTCAGCGCCTTAATCAATCCATATCTACCCACAGACATGTCCTGAAACTCATCCACCAGAATGTATTTATACTTTTTTTGGTAATCGCCATTTTGAATAAAATTTGCGGCGTTATTAACCATATCATTATAATCTATGCTTGCAGTGCTGGAAAGTTCCTGCTCATATGCCTGATGTAGTGGACCTAAAACCTCCAGAAATACCTTAAGTCGCTGATCAGTTTTTTCCGCTGTAAGTTTATTTACAGAAGAGTTATTGGATTTCATAAGATTCATGAAGGTATAGATCAGTCCCATGAAGCCCTCAAAATCTTCCGATTCCTTGATGTTTTTAAGGATTTCTCCGGCTGGACGTTTATTTAGTTCGACACCCAGCGAGATCAGCTGTTCTTTTAAGGAGCGGAGCAGGCTGTTATTACGACTCTGAAAGGAATAGGTCTTAATGAGCTTGGTTCCATATTTTTGATGGATAGTGTCCTTCCAGTGGATACCATGATGGTATTGCTCCTTTGCTGAATGAAAGGGTGGCCTGAACTGGAACCATTCGGGTACTTCTCCATTTTCGTCAATGCCAAAATGTTCATGATAGATGTTGTATTGAGGTAAATAGAAATCTGGAGCATAGGATTGGAAATCCGGATTATGATCCTCTCTTTCCAAGGGGAAAAAGGATTCATACTTAAATTCTACCTGATGAACATAAAGAAAATTGGCAATCATCACCTCTTCCTTGCTTTTAAGATGAATGTTATTCAAACTGATGTTACGGAATGATTTTTCGTGTTTTAGATATTCATCTCTGGTTTTGAATTCAGCTTCATTTCTTTTTGGTCGAGCAAAAAAGGCAATAAAATTTATGGCTCTATTCTGAAAATCAGGATCGATGAGAAAGAGCTTATCGAACTGTTTCTGTAAAAATTCTTTGGCAAGGTAGTCTTTCCCATCAAAGCCGATCTTAGTTGGAAGCGGATTACAATAGCGGTTGACCATATTACCGAAGCTGTTAAATGTCTTAAACGTGATGTGCTCAGCTTGCTCCTTATTTTTAAGGAATACACAGGTTCTTCCGTACATTTCGATTACAGCAGCCTTGGTAAATGAGATGACCAATAGCTCTTCAGGCCTGGCTAATCCCTTTTCCAGTATATAGGCAATCTTTGCACTGATGGTGGTTGTCTTACCAGTGCCTGCACCAGCGATCACCAGATTATTATCCTCATCACAAATCACTGCCCGCATCTGGTCGTTAGATAGGGGGTACTGGTCCAAATTGGAGAAGTAATCTTTATATTTTTTGCTTTCAGCCTGGATAAATATTTCGTTATAGGATGATCTTATTGTTGCAAGATTTTTATGCGTCGCCACAAATCTCGAAATCAGTTCGATCTCGCTACGCTCAAGTTTATAGCTTTTGTATTTTTTAGGGACTGAATTTAAAATTTTGGCCTGAGTTTCTCTAATTTCCCGTTCATCATAGCCGGAGAAATATCGATCTTTTGTCTGTTTTTGATCAATAGTTCTTTGTGCTGTAGCAATTTGAGGCAGCAGATCCTGGATGTTGTCTTTCTTCTGAAGTTCTTCCTGCCAGCGTTGATATAGATACCAGGTACCTGCCGTTAAGATGATAAGTAGAATCTTCAGGAGTAATGGGATGGCGTCGGATTCCTTTTTTGGTAGATTCTGCTTGTAAGTTTTCTTAGACATTTAGAGCGCTTCAATGTTTGCTTAGATGTATCAAAGATAGTCTTTTGAAACAGATCAAATGATTTAACGTTGGCATTATCTAGGTGTTAAATAAGAATTTATGCTTTGCCTTGAGTTCAATTAATGGCAAAAACGTCTGGAAATTAAAATATCCCCTCCGCTAACATGAAGTTTGCAGAGGGGATATTTTTGTATTAGATGGGCTGATCCTTCTGGGACAATATGGTTTACTTATGTTGCCAGCAATACCCACCTCCTTTAACCACACGTTGACACCTTCCACCTTCTTTAGTTGTGGCACCGCATGTCGAGCTGGTTTCTTTACCAGAGGAACTGCTTTTTGGAGCCCCGAAACTTCTGGTGTTTACGCCATCATGTAACGTATTTGCTTTATAGTCGTAACGAAATGTGGTAGGTCGAGTTACAACTATTGAATAAACTTCTCTATTGGTTAGATAAAATCGAAAAGTAGTGTTGGCTTTTGGAGTCACGGTAATGCTGGCATTACTCGGGAGTTTTAGATCTTTTTTAAATGATGCGCTAACTGATTTGGTAGATTGGTCACCATCATTGTCGTAAGCGATGGTACAGGTACTACAAGATACTTCGAATGCAGCAGTTTCGTACTCAAGTTTATCTTTCTTACAAGCAGTAAACCCTATTGCAATGGCAGCCAGGAATAATAGTTTTTTCATTTTGAATGTGTTGTTTTGAACCAAAATTGATAGTTTGATATTGGCACAAACCTATTTTTTTTGAACGAGATGTTTTTATGGCTTCCCGTAACGAGCAAGGATTTTTGAAAATGTCTATCTTAGTGACCGCTCCTTATTTAGTCTGGCTGTATAATGCTATAATTTATGATACCTAATCCTATTGCGATTGCATCTGCAAATGAAGCTAAGAAAAATCTAGTTAGTGGAGCTCCCTTGAGAGATCTATCTATTACAGGGCTTTTAATTATTGAGCCTGATGAGCCTTGGGAGAAAGTGGTCGTCATCGAAAATTGCATCATTGAAAACTTCAATTGTATCATGGTGGTGTTTAAAAAACAGGTAACAATTAGAAATAGTCATGTAAAAGCAGCTTCATTCCACTTTTGCTATTTTACGGGAGGTTTAATCATAGAAAATTGTGTATTCGATGAGTATTTGGATTTCAATGCTGGTGGTCACAATTTGAAAGGCAATTTTGTAACATTTAATAACAATCATTTCTTTGGTTTTGTCAATTTCTTTGATTGCTGGTACAATGGAGAGATCGTTGTGAAAAATAATGTATTTGAGAAGGGTACTAATATTTTGAGTAAAAACCTGTTGGTGAGTTTCGACATTCCCATTATTATTCATGATAATCTTGGAGAGCTAGATATTGAAAGCGAATGTCGGATCGAATAAGTTTAGTAGTATTTAATATTGATCAGGATTTACTGGTCTCTTTCAAAAAAGGAAAAAAATCAATGCCTATAAAAATGAAAACGATTTGTTTACTCTCATCTCTGATATTTCTATTAGGGAGTTGTGAATATATTAATAATGACAGGCTGATCTTGGGAAGATCTCATGCAAAGCAAGAATTATGGGACGCGCAGAATCACAGGTATAATCCAAATGTCATCGATTATAAATCTGCAATTATTAAGGATAGTTTAACAGCTATCAAAATAGCTGAACCAATTCTATTTGGAATTTATGGTGAGAAAAATATTACTGCTCAACGCCCTTATGAGGTATACTTGATTGATAATAATTGGGTTTTAATGGGAACAATCAGCAAACATAGGAGAGGTGGGACATTTTTGATAATATTAGACGCTATGGACAGTAGGGTGGTGAAAATTATACATGGTAAGTAATTTCAAAGACGACAATTCAAAAATAATTATTTTGAAACCCTTTTAGACACAAGATGTTTTACTAAAGACAACTAAATCAATGTTATGAGAACCTCAAGAAAAAAAATTGTTGCGTTCTTTCTAATTGCTGCATTCGCCTTTCTCTTTATCTATAATGTGATTTTTCGATCGACTGTCAGGCTCATTCCCGAAAGCGCTGTGTCTTTTTTTGGAACAGAATCACTAGTAGGATGGAAGCATACCCTATCAACAATTCTATATCCGATAAAAATGGTGTTAGTAGGCCCTATGGTGCCTCTGCTCAATCTGCAAGATCCGCCACCTCCATTTTTGGTTATTGGCTTTGCTTTTTATTGGACTATTCTCGCCCTAGTAGTTTATTATGTGATTGGTAAGATTAAGCAAGCTCAAAAAAATAGGATTTCTAGCTGAACCATTATGATACGTAAAAAGAGACTTCGCCATGATAATAATGCAGAAATCTCTTTTACAAAGCGTTATCCAAACTAATTCAACATAAGAATTGAAACTAGATTAAATTTCGGAGAAGACATGTATTGTGCGTTTGCCACCGGACGCTTCTTCAGTACTTACCTTTATCGAATCAAGATCTTTGATTTGATCAACTACATCAGAAAATGTAAAGTAAAACAGTTCATCGACAATAATTGAGTCAATTCTAAACTTACCTATTTTTTCAGTTTTCAGGGGGTTGCTTTTTTTTCTTTCTGCTGTTGCTAAATCAATGTTTTTTAAACTAATATCCGAAAGTGATTGATTTAGACCGCCATAGTAAAATATCCAATACTCATTTTTTGCAGGCTCAACAAATAGAGCAGTAGAAGGCTTGTTTAAATACCCCATTGCTTTAAGGACCTCATGTTCGTTGTAGGCAAAAAGTGCCCCGTCAAAGTTCTGGGGTAAATTTTTGTTTTCTTTCATATATATTAAGATTTAGATTTCTTTCTTGTTTTCAAATGGTTGGATTAAATCATAAATAATTTCAACTGTATCCCAACCTTGGGATGGCTTTATTCCCAATTATTTACTTGAGCATGCACAATTCTGAGTCGTACCAAAAGAAGAACAAATTTTAAAAGTTATTGGCTGACTCACAGTTACAAAGAAACAACCGAATATCTGCCACTCATTTGGTTTTAAAGTAAAAGCTACATTTTCATAAACAGTTCTCCCTTCATAAAGCCAGCTTTTCGTCACACATCCAGTGATTGTTTTGTTGGGATGGAGATTTGTAAGTCTGTAATAGCTATATCCCTGAACTACACATGAGAACTGGTCCACAAAATAATTGTCAGCCCTAAGGGAGTTGACAGATCCGTCTGACGGCTGAGCAGCTGTTATTTTTACAATCTTTAGATCGCTTACCTCAGGAGAATCTATTAATCCTCTATTAAAATACTCTTTTTCTTTTTCCTTCACTTTTTCCGTCGCAGTATCTTTTTCTTTAACTGGATTACTGCAACTATAAAAACCTATAATCACAAGTAGGGCAAATACAATTTTCATATTCTGAGTTTTTAAATTTCTAAAAGCTGATTTTGTGAAATTTTATCGTTTATTTATTACACTGAATAAAAACAAATATTTATAAAAGAGAAAAACATGACTGAATAATCAAGTTTACGCAATAAATAATTTTAAAAAAATACTCATAAAGGAGTATTTTTTTAAAATTATTTATTGTTTTTATCATGCAGAAATATTCTGTAATCCTCTTCTATTGGGTCAAACCGTTTTTTTTGGTAAATCTTTGTCTATAAGTTTTGTCACTAAACAAAGTTGGATGAACTTTAAGCGATATTTTAAAAGCAACAGCCTTATCGTTAAATTTCTGGGTATAGAACTCTGGTCCTACGGATAAATCCAGCGCAATCAGGTCAATTCCTACGTTCGGCATAAAGGAAAAATATGGTTTTTTGACATCGCTACGTGTACGTACATTTGCATCTACTCCGGCTTTAATAAAAATAAAGGTGTATTGGTAAGCGGCCGATAATCCGAGTGCTTTAAATTCAGGTACATATTCGGCATAAATGTTATATCCTGGGCGGAACCATCCCCAGTCGTTAGTGCCAATGGATGTGAAGTGATAACCTGCACCAAAGGCTACTTTTTCTAATGGGCCATAGCTAATTTTAGCAGAAGGGCCATGTCTGAGTTGAGCATAACTACTCAGGGAGATGCTGAAGATCATCCCTAACATAAGAAGAGCGTTTTTCATGTTGTTCTTTTTTTTGTACGTAAATCAACTGATTATCAGTGTTACCTAAAATTAATAAAAAATATTAGTAGTAAGACAAGTTCCATCGTACACTTTTAAGGGCTGAATTTCCCATCAGACCTTTGATCATGTAATTTGTAATTACGGATATTTGATATTCTTAATTTGGAGTTTTCTTTTCCATAAGTAAATGCATATCATAAACCCCATAAATAGTAAAATTCGGCTTCTACTAGAAAATTTATTGATAGATGATTCGTCTTTTGTGGAATGCAAGATCTAGAAAATAAAATATCGCCTCCGCTAACGTAAGGTTTGTGGAGGCGATACTTTCGACTTTAGTGGTGTGTTAAATTCAGAGGAGGTAATCAGCCTTTTTTTCTAGTTTTAAATGTTACAGTTTTTAGGAGGGACCTCATCGTTATGCTGGGATTGATTTCCTGTGATGTTTAGCTGAACGCTCTAAAGCTGTCATCAGATTTGCGATAAATATTCCCGTCTGATCCAGCACCTCTTTGGTAAATACATGCAACAGGAGATCTGCAGATCTCGGAGTAAAAATTGTAGTATTTTCTGATTTGACATAGTAGTTGAACCCGTCGGATTCCAGGTTTATCGAATAGCCATGGATAAATTTATTGCGCAGGCCGTTGATTTGGCTTAGATACATATTCAGAAACGGTGCTGATGTCGTCATACATTGATTCAATTTGTCATTTCCTCTGTAGCCTAGGGTGATGAGCAGTTTGAGGTAGTCCAGATAGTCGTGAAGCGGTGAACTGAGAGGTTTTCTGATATAGACAATCACCTTTTTCATAAAGATCTCCGAAAGCAAAACTAGGTTCTCATAAAGGGAAGCAACGGTCAGGATGAATGTCTGAAAATTCAAGTCAACAATTTCCTTATAGTTATTTCGGTCGTCGGTAGAGAAGTAATATTTGATTACCGATGTACCGTCCATCAGTTCGCAGTCGACCCCAACTGGCAAGTTTGTTATATTTCCAATCAGTACATCATGGTCTGGGTCTTCGAAATACGTAAAATAGAGGGATTCGCATCTTTTGAATTTGGCTTCAATTGCATTCAATACGTCGTGTACATTGGCGCCATCAGCTCGGTATTTGCTATCGATGTCCCGATTGACAGTGGTGATCTTTGCCGCAGCTGTTTTTGCCGTGAGTAGCGTTATAAGCTTATTCCTCTGATGATTAAAGCTGGTAAGTGTTCGGGTTTTGTTGATTATTGCCATGTGATGTTGTCTCTGTCTAGTCCATGATCTATTTCTGCATCGACTGATTTCAGTGCTTCCCTGATTAGTGAAATTACTGGAAGATGCTCCGGCAGCTTGATTATAAAGGATTCTAATAGGCTTTTCAGGTCAAGATCGACCTGGAAAGGTTCTCCCGGGGTACCACTTTTTATTCCTACGGTAGTAAGTGCGCTATAGAGCTGGTAGAATAGGCTTTTGTACAACTCCATGTCAGAATCCTGGAAGTCATTGGCAAAGTCAAAGGCATATATTACAAGTTCGACCAGTATCTCATCCTTGTTGTGAAAGATACTTAATGACTCCAGTATACGCTCCAAACGAGATCCATCGTCTTCAAATTGGGCGATTTGTTTCCTATAGTAATCGGCCAGTTCTTTATTGACAAATTCCTGAGGTTGAAGGTAGTCTAACATGTCCTTTGCATAGAATAGATGCCCAGCATCGCCGTCCAAGTCTCCATACCATTTTAAGGCCCTCTTGAACATACTCATTTTGGATTCAGGCATTTTGTCGAACAAATGGGAATGCGATCCTGAACGGGGAACAAATTCATACCCGAAAAGCGTTTTTTTGCTCATTACAAAATTCTTTTTGACCTCATATCGCCTTGCGAGGTATTCAAATACGACTACTTCTCCTTTACTCTGCAGTACAAGATTAAGGCAGCGTTCTAACTCGTAGGTCAATGCATATTGTAACGTATGGTTTAAAATCAGCTCCGCCATCTGATCAGTAGTAACCGATTTGTTATCGGCCAGACGGATAAAGAAAATCTCCGATTGCTTTTGGTAAACCCTTGCCAAGAACTTTTGGCTTATAGCCATGGCATCGGGATGACTGGCAGCAAACAATAATTGGATGGCCATTGAAAGCATATAGTCATTGTCCCTAATGTTCTTGTCGAAAATCCCAATGATCAGATCCGAATCCTCCTGCAATACGTTCGTTTTATCCGGGACCCGTCGGGCAAATACGGATAATATAACGTTATCCGCCTCTACGGATTTTTGTTTGAGCAGGACTTTTACCTGATTACGAAAGAAACTTTCGTCCTGATGTAAATAGTAGAACGATCCCAGGATATTCGAAGCATAGGTCGAATATAGTTGCATTGAGTGTTCAAACAGAGCGTTATGAAGCTCCTTGGCATAGCTTGGATAATCCTTGGTCAGTGTGTCCTGAAAGGACCAGTAATAATGTGGAGGATAGGGCTGTGGGGCAAGAAATTGCACGATACTTGTTGCCAGTGACTTCTCATCCGCATCTGCTACGATTTCCTCACATTTTTCGGCCACATATTTTTCCACGTTGGGTAATTCCAAGATGCTGAGTTCTGCTTTTGAAAAAAGTTGGGTGAGGCGCTCAACCAAGTTTTTTGGCCTTAATGCTTCCTGTACATCGTCGAGCAATGGGAGCAGTTCTTCTGATATACCCCATTTCTGAAACCAGTAAATTTTTTCTAGGACCTCTTTGCGGTCGATGATATCAAATTTATCGGTGTCGGATTTCAAGAAATTCAGCACGGTGCTGATCTCATTGTCATTAACATAGGATTTGGCATTCCGGTGGGTCGCAAAAATGCCTCTAGGAATGTCGATCAATAACCTGAAAACTTCTGATCTGCTGGGTTCGTTGCTTAATGATTGGAACAGTTTTATCAACGTATCTACCAATTGTTTTCTAAACTTTTTAACTGAAGGAATGTTTGGAATATAATAGGTGGTAATATTCAGGCTGTCGAGATTAACAGCACTCCATTCCGATGCCGTGAAATCTAGTGCAGTAAAAGATTTAAGGCAAAGCAGGCCAAACATTTTTTCTACACTGTTATATTTTCTGAACTTCCTGCTGAACTCCTTGACAAAAAAGTCCTGTCTTTGCATCTTGAATTTTTCGATAGCGTCTTTTTTACCGAAACTAAAGATGTTAGCAATCTGTGCCTGCTCAGTCAACTCGTAAAGCCTAAATGACCGCCTGTAGACATAATCGCAGTTGGAAGGGCTTTCATAGAGATAGCTGAGCATGGAAATCACCTTGCCCAAGGTACTTTCTCCAGAGAAATAATTGTATTTCTTTTCTTCAACAAATTCCAAGGCCATTGGGTGTCCTTCAATTTTCATACAATCGAGATACTGATCTATCGTTAATTTTGCTATATCAGGCTTTATGAAAGTAATTGTCCGAACGGTTGTAAATATATTGTTGACAATATCAATTCCCTCGGCAGTTCTGATCAGCCCCACATAGGTTGTCAATATATCTTGCAAAAGATTGTTTTTGCTTCCCTCACTTACCTCGTCAACACTACTCAGGTTTACGATAATATTTCCTGTAAACGGAAGAAATTCGGATAGGATTTTAATTACATAAGTTTGGTCAATATCTGAAAGCAGGATATCACTATAATAATCTGGTTTGATGCTCTGCTCATATCTGCCATTTACGAAATCATTATCGATCAGATATCTAAATGCTGTTTGAACATTAACCTGGTCAATGTCCAGCAAACGGCTGAGCTTACCTATAATTTCACTGTCCGAAAAATTGAATGGCTCCAGGAGTGCGATAGTCCGCAAAAGCTGTCGGGACTTTATCTTATGGACTCCCGTTTCTCCTAATACCTTGACACAAAAAGTTTCAAAATAATTTTTGACATAGTCCCTTAGGAAATCCTGGGACTTGATCTGGTTGATCTGGATGTGCTTGCTCATTGCATTTAGGATTGCCATAATCAGGATGGGCTTTCCGAACGATATTGTAACCAGTTGATTTAGATAATGCTTATAATCTGTATTGCCTATATATCTCAGAAAAGCCTCACTGGTTTCTTGCCTGGACAGTTCAGAAAGGGTGATGTTGAGTATATTCTGCTTTTCGTATTCCTTTAATAGCACTAGGGCGTTAAATGCTTCGAGTTTTCTTGCCGTAAGCAGCAGTTTAACGTTTTGAAGGCTGTCGACAATGGCCTTCATGTCGGCTATGACGCTGGGCTCGAAAGTATGTGCATCATCAATCAATACGATATATTTTTTACCTGGTGAAAGGGCTTTACGCAATTTATCGAATTCTATGTGCCGGTTCATCAGTACAAGCGCATCCCAATCTTCTGACCGGTCAACCTTTCGCTCGAAGAATTCCAATGCAAGCCTGGTTTTGCCAATCCCAGCCTCACCGGTAATTATCCCCAAGGTCTGATCACTCTGCAGAAACTGTTCGAGTAAGTCGAGATCACTTTGACGCCCGATGAAAAAATTGCTCATCGAGGATGGTTCGAAGTCTTTACTGTTGAGCTGCCTTTCATAAACTTCGCGGTAATTCCTAAGTTGCGAGGTTTTGAATCCGTCATACAGCCATAGCGAGAGTATTGGATACTGGATGAACAGGGACGATAGTTTTGCCCCGTCCCAGATGAAGATTTTGCAATCTTTTCCGGTTTTGGTTAACACTTGTTGAAATGCCTCAGATAGCGCTGCCGACTCCTGCGGAAGTAGGTCCACATTTGTGGCCAAAACAAAAAATGCTTCGTCATTTAAGTTTGCCGCTTCTTTTTTGAGCTGGAACTTTAGATTACTTACCGACACACTCCTGGCAGACTGGTAAAACTTGAACTGAAAGCGCCAATCGCCCGTATTATTCTCGTATGTTCCCGAAAAGAAACCATCTATTCCGCCGTCTCGGCCGGGAGCAGTATATGGCTTATAGCTTTTTCCAAATTCGAACGTCATCAAGGCATTGCAGAACAATTCAAAATCATCATGGTTATACTGTGGCCAGTTTATTTTATCCATTTTATTTAAGGCGCTAATTGTAAATCTTTAAAGTTAATTATTTGACAGCACAAAGAGATGGCATTGATGTCCAACTGATCATATTTCTTTTTCTACCAAAATTCTACATTTTTCCGCTCATATCCATTTTTGGTTCTGTTAATCGAAGGATCTTTGCGAGGTTCTAGATGTTCTTAACCACATAGTTCTTACCAGACAATTAGGTAATGGTTAAATCCGTTCATAAATACCTGGTTGGTTCAATGTGCTGCAAACGTAAACTTTCCCTACGAGCTGTTCCATCTTTACGTTATGGTCGACAACTGCTTCTATAAGGTTGTGGGAATTAGAAAGCCTACCTACTAGCTAACTGGATACTCTACCTTTCTAGATATTTTATTTAAGAAGGGAAATAAAGAAAGGTGTTTTTGCAAAAGAGTTCCCCAAGTGCATTCTTGGCTTGCAAAAACACCTTAGCCTATGGCCACCGCGCGGTTTTTACTGTGGTGTTTACGGAAAGAACCGTGGGGTAGAAGAAAATGGCATGGTTCAATCATCGATCAGAATACTCTTTTATATTTGTAGATAAGCTTTCCCATAGCGGCTAGTATTAAGTATAATTGTCATTTTTTGATTAGTTTACAATTGTGCTGGTATCATTGATGCAGAAAACAGTTTGGCTACTGTCAATTAAATAAATGACCTCGATAAGTTTTTCAATGTATTCTTTAATAACAACCATTGTACTTCCATCCTCTATAACTTCATCAATAGTAGGCTTGCGATAGGCATATTCTACAATTCTGCTAAACGTTAAGCGCCATTCGTTTAAAGTCATGAAATTGAAAAAGTCTTTAAAGAAGGAATGGGTGTTTTTGATTTCTTCCTCTGAAAGGCTTTTAAAGTGCATGGAAATTAGTGTGCGATAATATCTGTTAAGGTCTAATGAACTGTCGCTAGGTATGCTTGGTTCACAATTTAATGAAAAGCTGGTACCACGGCAAAAGAATATATGTCCTGCTTCAAGTAATCTCAATAGGCACCTGTAATTGTGAAAATAGTCATCAGTTACCCCGTATTGTTTCTTGGTGCACGCGGATTTGATCAATAGCCGAACTGTAGTGCGAAATTCTTCAATATCTATTTCATGTTTGCAGAAATCTGAAATGAATAAATGTGGATTTAAAATTTGCTTATCTGTAAGCTCATTGTACCGGAGTGTGTTTCTTTTCCTCATAATTTTAAATTAATGAGCCTTGTAGAAGCTGTCACCTTAGATGGGTCTAGACACCTGCATTCTACATTTGCAACAGAAGCACTTGTAAGCCAATTACTAGTTTTTCGGTCGCGAGGCTCGTTGTGTTAAATAATAGAACTACCTTTATTTACTTATTAATTTCATTAATTACCTATAAAGTAAATATAATATAAATATGTCATATGTGTATGGCATTTGTTAATTTTATTTTTTATCCCTTTATAATATTATGAATGAGCCAACAAACATTGCCCCTATAGAACAATATGTGATTGATTACGTTATCAAACTAAGGAAAGAGAAGAAGCTTAACCAGGAAGATATAGCGAACATAATAAATGTGAAACGCACATTTGTGACTAATATAGAAAGTGTGAAAAACCGCGCAAAGTACAATCTTGTGCATATTGCTAAGCTTGCTGATCATTTTGGGATTTCTCCGAAAGATTTTCTACCTAAGGAGATAATTTTATAAGATTTAAGTTCAACTTAGGATCCTAACACACAATGCATAAATACAATAATAATCGTTGAAATAGTATGATTTCGCCACTAATAAAGATATTAATTACAGTAAATGTCGATTATTTTCCCAAAAAGTATGATTAGTGAAAATCTTAATTGACTAAAAATTATAAACATAACAGAGATTTAGTTTATTTTCTGATATTCGGTTATATTGCTATCTATAACTAGATTTTATATTTAAAATAGAAGCTGAAACAGGAGAAAATAGTAAGTAAGATTAACATACGCAAAGTTTAAACATGCCAAATAGCATATCACTCGAAATGAAAGCAGACTTCATTGCCACACTTACTTATAGGACGACCGAGCAAGGCGGACGAAAAATACCGGCAAAGTCTGGATATAGGCCACAAGTGAAGTTTGATTTTGATGAAATGCAAACTTCCGGACAGCAAACATTTATTGGTAGAGAACTGGTGTTTCCTGGTGAAACAGTTGATGCAGAAGTAAGAATAATTGCAGATGATTACTTTGCAAGCAAGCTGATTGAAGGAATGGAGTTTGAATTTAGAGAGGGTGCTACGGTAATTGGAACAGGCAAAATAAAGACTATCGTCAATGATAAATTAAAAAAAATCAATGCTTCTGACAATGTCTTTCCTAGTTGAAACTAGTATTACTTTATTATAGTTAATAATTTACGAAGAGATAACTATTACCACGCGCAGGCTAACAGTAAATCTTTCTTTTTGTTTCTCTAAAGTGCGTCCCAAGATTCTGCAATACTCAGCAATGGCTCTCTTATAAACAAATAAGTTAAAAAGTTCTGACCATCTTATTTAAAGATGTAGAAAAATCAGAAATCGGCTTGAAATTTATTTTATATTGCATGGTCTTCTAACCATCTAATTTATAATTATCTATGCCTAAAATCCTTCCTGAGGTAGAGAAAGAACTGCTTGTAAAGCTGAAATCTGGAGATCAGAAGGCATTTAACGTATTATATCAAGCTTACGAAAGGAAGATTTATTATAACCTCAGAAAACTAGTTCATATTCCCGAAGTCGTTGGGGAACTTCATCAGGATGTTTTTCTTAAAGTATGGAATAAAAGAGAAGAGCTGAATCCGGATATGCCATTTGAAGGTTTTTTAGTCTGTATTGCCAGAAATTGCGCGATCGATTTTTATCGCAAAGCAGCAAGAGATAAGAAACTGACAGATCAATTGGCTTTACAAATGACAGAGGTCCATGATCCGATTGCTGATAGCATTGCCTTAAAAGAGACGAATCAGGCATTAGAAGATGCAATTAACAAACTTCCTCCACAAAGGGGACTCGTATTTCGTCGCGTAAAAATGGAGGATCAGAGTTATGAGAATGCGGCCGGATACTTTGGCGTTTCCAAAGGAACAATCAAAGATCACATGGCTAAAGCCTTACTTTTCCTACGAAGAGAGATTACTAATATCAAGCTTCTGTTTTAAATCTAAAAAAATAAATACCCCCGAGCATAGACTTCTCCTTTTAGCAGCGTATAGGTATATAGAGCTAAGCTAAATATACTATGCAGGATTTAAAACTACTATACCAAAAGTTCCTTTCCCGTCAATGCACACCAGAAGAAATCAGGTGTTTAATGAACCATTTTCTTTTAAAAGGAGAGGAAACGGAGTTGAAAGAGCTAATCCTGGCTGAATTAGCCGCTGAGAATGATGAGGTGCTGGATACCGAAGAAGTCTCGGCGGTATTGCATAAGAATCGGGAATCGATCCATCATAAAATCAATCAGGAACTTCATGTAAAAACAACTTCCTGGAGCGTATACCTTAAAGCTGCAGCTGTGCTTACTTTCATTACGGCATTTTCCTGGTATTTCTTTAGGTCGAATGCAGATCATAAACGCTCAGGGAATCAAATACTGGCTTCAGGCGACATTACTGCCGGAAGTAACAGGGCAACACTTACGCTCAGTAATGGGGAGTCTATCGATCTCGAAAATGCTACTGAGGGCTTAGTCCTGAATAAGGATGGAGCCAGTTATGCTAAAATTATTGGAGGGAAATTAACCTGCCTGCTGCAGTCGGTTGAAAATAAAGACACGGCCTATAACACGATCAGCACCCCAAAAGGAGGTGTTTATCAACTCGTGACACCGGATGGAAGTAAAGTATGGCTAAATGCTTCTTCTGAACTGAAGTTTCCTAGCTCATTTGGGAAGGGTAAACGTGTGGTAGAGTTAAAAGGAGAGGCTTATTTTGAAATTGCAAAAGATAAGAACCACCCTTTTGTAGTGAAAACCTCTGGACAAGAAACAGAAGTTTTGGGTACTCATTTTAACATCAATAATTATGCAGACGAGCAGGCTACCACGACCACTTTATTAGAAGGTTCCGTTCGGGTACATCCGATAAATGGAGGCGCCGGATCAATGCTTCGGCCAGGAGAACAAGCTGTCTTAAAAGATCAGCAGCTAAAAATCCAAAAAGCTGATGAATCAGCAGCGCTCGACTGGATGAATGGTAAGATCGTTTTCAAAAACGAAAGTCTTAAAAGCATCATGCGTAAAGTTTCCAGATGGTACGGCGTAGATGTTCAATTGAAAGGAGATATCGCCGATTTGCAATTCTGGGGAGCTGTCTCACGAAATAACACGCTCTCTTCGATCCTTAATTATTTGAAAGAAACAGAGGACCTGGATTATACGATCAGCGGTACAAACGTGACCATTTTTAAAAAGAAACCATAAATAAATCAGAAAACCACCTAACCAAACCTAACCAAAGATGAAGAGAATTCTACGCTGTTAAAGCCTAAGCAGGGAGCTAAAAAAAAACGCATTCCGAGTACCAGTCGGAATACGTCTAATCATTTGAGCTAACCCCATCCGGTAAGACCGGATAAAAAATACCGACAGATAAATCAATCGTTAACCCAAACTCATTCAAATGTATGAATTTAATTGCTTTTAACCCAGGCAAGCCGGGGAAATGGCGTCCCCAAAAACTCCTATTGGTTATGAAAATAACTATTGCCCTAATGTTCTTTTTTGTCCTATCCGCCAGCGCGAACACCTTTGCGCAGAAAATATCTTTATCTGAACGGAATACACCGCTGGTGGAAGTCCTGGAAAAGATCCGGCTTCAAAGTGGTTATGACTTTGTTGCGAGTACCAGATTAATTGAAAAAAGTAATCGGGTCAGTATTGTTGTTCACGAAGTGAGCCTCGAAGAAGCACTCAAACTATGCTTTAGCAATCAAAGGCTGAGCTACAAGATTCAAGGTAAAATTGTACTGATCAAAGAAAACAAAAGTACACCCAAATTAATACCCCAAAACACGCAGGAGGAAATCACCGTAAGAGGTACCGTAACCGATAAAGGTGGCCTGCTGCCCGGAGTTACGGTTAGCCTAAAATCGGATAAACAAAGAGCCGTCGTTACAGATGCTTCAGGGAGCTTTAAAATTACTTCCCCTAAAGATGGGATTCTTATTTTCACCAGTATTGGCTTCAAACCAATGGAAGTCGCTGTGAATGGACGAACTGCAATTGACGTATCTATGGAACAGGAAACTTCCGGCCTTTCTGAAGTAGTAGTGGTAGGTTATGGCCAAAAGCAAACGAAAGTCAGTCTTACAGGAGCGATATCCAGCATCTCTACAAAAGAGCTGAAACAAAGTCCGGTGGCAAATATTACGAATGCCCTGGCAGGTAGGATACCAGGTTTGGTAACCGCGCAACGTTCAGGCAGACCAGGTAGTGATGCTTCCTCACTTTTCATTAGAGGGATTAGTACTTATACCGGAAACACAGCGCCTTTGGTAGTCATCGATGGTTTACCAAGAGGAGACCAGAATTTCGGAGATATAGACCCTAATGAAATTGAATCTATTTCCATCCTGAAAGATGCATCGTCTACCTCTTTGTACGGCATCCAGGGTGCCAACGGTGTGATTTTGGTGACCACTAAAAGAGGAGAAGATGGACCTCCAACGATACAGGTAAATGCACAGACTGCCTTGATGAAACCTGGGCGTTTTCCAAAGTTTCTGGATAGTTATAACTCAGGATTACTGAGAAATGAAGCCGCAAAAAACGATGGGATGGCGCCAATCTATACCAAAGAAGAACTGGATTTGTTTAAAAATCAAACCAGCCCTTATTTATATCCAAACATAGATTGGTATAAAGAAATGATCAGAGAATATACCCCACAAAGACAAGTGAATTTAAATGTGAACGGTGGGACTAAATTTGTGAAGTATTTTGTATCGGGATCATACCTTCGTCAGGAGACCAACTTTAAAGCAGCTGATGAAAATGTATATGGTGTTAAGTATAAATACGACCGTTACAACTTCCGTTCGAATATAGATGTGACACTCGATAAAAATACAGATCTACAGTTGGATCTTGCTTCGAGATTGGAAAATAGAACAATGCCTCATGCCGATCGCAATGACAACGGTTATTTCTTCGTGGTTTTATCACAAATGCACAATGCTTTAACCCCAGTGTTTAACCCGGATGGTTCATTGGCTTCAGGAAACCTACGCGCTGATTTTATTAATCCCTATGGGATTGTGACCCGAAACGGATATTCCGATACTAATTTCTCCAATACTTTTGGGAATATAGCAGCCACTAGAAAGCTCGATTTTATTACCCCCGGACTAAAGATCAAGAGTTTGTTCTCTTTTGAAACCTTTGGTAGTATTGATTTTTCACAATACCAGATGCCAGCATCTTATCGCTATAGAGGGATTGATGAAAACACTGGCAAGCCAATTTATGTGCAGCATTATGCCAAAACATCATTAAACCAGGATGGCGCAACCAATGCCACCAGATACAATTACTTTGATGTAAAGTTGCTGTACGACCGAAGTTTTAAAAATCATAATGTAAGTGGTTTAGCACTGTTTAACAGGAATTACAGAACCATCACCGGAGATCTGCCCAGAGTTTATCAAGGTTTAGTAGGACAGCTGAAATACAATTTTGATCAGCGTTATTTCTTCGAGTTTAATGCGGGATATAATGGTTCTGAAAACTTCCCTAAAGGCAAAAGGTATGGGTTTTTCCCTGCATTATCTGCCGGTTGGCTGATGTCTGCCGAGCCTTTTATGAAAGAAAACAAGGTGTTTAGCTATTTGAAATTAAGGGGCTCGCATGGATTGGTAGGAAATGATAATATTGGAAATGGCCGCTACCTTTTCGTATCTGAATTTGCACGTGGTGGTGGCTATACTTTCGGGAACAATCCAACAGGTGTTGGAGGGTATTATGAGAGTAGAGTAGGGAATACCAATATCACCTGGGAAAAGGCAACGAAGAGTAATATCGGACTGGAAGCCGGATTTTTAAAGGATCAGATCCGCCTAACGGTAGATGTATTTCGCGAGCATAGAAAGGATATCCTGACCGGGCCAAATTTGATTCCTGAATACTATGGAATTGATGCGGAACTCAGTTTAAATAAAGGTGCCGTATTGAACAGGGGATTTGAAATTGAAATGAAACTGAATACTACTATTGGCGAAGTTTACCTGTTTTCAAATCTGAATTATACCTTCACCAAGAATAAAATCCTTGAAATTGATGAGCCTAAATTACAGTACCCCTGGCAAAGTCAGATTGGATTACCTGTTGGTTATTCTTTAGGATATCAGGCTCTAGGTTTTTTCCAGAACCAGACGGAGATCAACAATAGCCCTGTACAGAGTTTTACAGCTGTAATTCCTGGTGATTTAAAATATAGAGACATTAATGGAAATGGAACTATTGGGCCGGAAGACAGGATTCCAATTCCTACATTAAACGTACCTAATCAGGTGTTTGGCGCTTCCTTTGGCCTAAGCTACAAAGGTTTTGACCTGAGCGTATTGTTGCAAGGTGCAATGGGCGGCCGACAAATTTACTCGGACCAGATTGTGTACACCTATAGAGATGGAATCAGACCTCATCATTTAGAAAGATGGACACCGGAGAACGCTGTAAATGCGAAATTTCCTGTGCTACATGGAAATGAAAGTAAGAACGGGAACAACTTCATCAATTCTACTTTTTGGGTTCGTAAAACGGACTATCTGAAAATAAAGAACCTGGAACTGGGCTACCGACTGCCTTCTGCCTGGACACGAAAAGTAGGAACCAAGACCGCCAGGGTATTTGTCAATGCGATGAATCTTTATTCCTGGGATCACCTGAAGGATATTAATGTTGATCCTGAATCTAATGTTGGAGGTTCGTTCTCCGGACTTTCCTATCCCATTCAGAGCATTTACAATCTTGGGTTAACCGTTAACTTCTAATTTTAAATTAAGACCATGAAAAAACTATATATACTACTCTTTTCAGTCGTAATTGGACTTGCGGCTTGTAAGAAAGATTACCTGGATCGCTTGCCAAATGCGAAAATATCGGAGGAAGAGGTGTTTTCTGATATTGGGAACTCGGAGCTGTTTGTGAACAATATTTATAATTCCGTGCCCAACATGTTCAGGACATTCTGGCCAATGTCCAGTGCAACGGATGAAACCGATCAAAGTCAGGATCAGGCAACCATCACAGGCGATGGTGCAGATGCCGGTAATTTTAACAGCGGCTTTTTTACGCCTTCAGCATTTCCTCTAAGGGGACGCTGGAAAGATTATTTTACCCAGATCAGACGCTGTAATATTGTGCTGGCAAATTATAGTAAAATACCTGAAGACAATAACTATCCAGATCGTAAAAAACGATTGAGAGGAGAAGTGCTGACCATGCGGGCTTACTATTATTTTGAGTTGCTTCGTGGTTGGGGAGGAGTGCCGCTATTTGAATCCATTCAGAACCCATTGGGAGATGAGCCGGTGTTCTTTAAAAGGAACTCCGTTGATGAGGTGGTTGCAGCTATTTTAAAGGACCTTTCGGAAGCCGAGACTTTGCTGCCAGCTAATTATGCGGACAGGCAAGCGGAAATTGGCAGGGCCTCAAAGACTATTGTAATGGCATTGAGAGGTCGCCTGTTATTGTATTACGCCAGTCCGCTGTTCAATCCAAATAGCCTAAGTACAAGATGGAAAGATGCGATGGATGCGAATAAGATTGCCCTGGAGTCGGCTTTGGCTGCAGGTTATCTGTTGCATCCTAAATACTCGGAGATCTTTACACAATTTACCAATCAGGAAGTCATCTGGGGACGCCCTGCACCAGGTGCATTTGGAGATGCAGGTATTGACCGGGAATTGAATCCAACAGGGTATATCGGCTATGCCAGGGTAACTGTTCTACAGGAATTGGTGGACGATTATGAGCTTAAAGCCACAGGAAAACGTCCTGCAGAGCCTGGCTCTGGCTATGACGCGAATCACCCTTATGCTGGACGTGATCCCCGTTTTTATCAGTCGGTGTTGTATCCGGGAAGTACCTGGAAAGGTAGAAAAACCGATCCTTTGGGTATTGATGCAGCGGAACCTGGAAAAACGGCAACCAACTACTGGCAGCGAAAATATCTTCTGGAATCGGTAAACCTGATCAACTCTTCCGGAGATTCACCACGCAGGTGGGTATTAATGCGGACTGCAGAAGTTTACCTGAATTATGCTGAGGCTTATAACGAAGCGATTGGTCCTGATCAACAGGTATATGATGCCGTAAATGCGGTTCGTGCAAGAGTGGGTATGCCTCCTTTGCCTACAGGTTTAGGAAGGGAAGAAATGCGTGAGAAAATCAGGCATGAAAGAAGGATTGAACTGGCTTTTGAAGGACAACGGTTTTGGGATGTCCGCAGGTGGAAAATTGCAGAAACGGTAGATAATAAAGTAGTGCGTGGAGTTTCCATTCGTGTGTCCGGAACGGATACTACCTACACTTATCCGATCATTGAGAAACGAACCTTTGATAAAATGAAGCAGTATTTTCTGCCAATTCCACAGTCGGAAATAGACAAACTGGGCGGAGTAAGTTCGGGCTTTAGTCAAAATCCAGGTTATTAACTAAGCTTTAAAACGATGAAAAATATAAATCATAAACTGAGTTTATTATTCCTTGTGCTGCTCTTCACGTTCAGCGCATGTCAGAAAGAAATTAATTTGCCGGGTATTGCCAATCAGCCGATGTTATACATGCCACAATCTCCACGTGGAAATCCTTTTAATATCATTGAAATGAGGAGTAGGGCATCCGGGCAGGAGGATACGCTTTACTACCGTCCATATAGCGTGTATTTAGAAGGGAAAGACCCGGCAGAACAAGATATAGAAGTCGAATTTATGATTGATCAGCAAAAACTGGACTCCTTAAATGAGATAGAAACTACTGCCGGAAGAATCGCTTATGAACTTCCCCCTTCGGGAGCATTCACCGCAGGGAGCATGAAAGCAAGCATCAAAAAAAATGAGCGCATCAGTTCTATTCAGCAATTCGGGATTAATCCTAAACTTTTGATAGAAGAAAAAAGATACCTGATCCCCATTTCTATTAAAAGTGCAAAGCCCGCTTTGACAGTTAAATCGACATTAAAAACGGCCTACTATCAGGTTAACCTGACTGTCCCTGACTTTGTAAGTGGCACCTATATGGCAACTGGAATAAGAAATGGAGATGGATACGGGACTGATCCGACGAAGGTTAGGAAAACGATCACTAAGATTGCAAATCACACCTATGAGGTTAATTTGATCGCAAATCTGGGACCCTGGTGCTGTAGCAATAAGTTTGTACTCAAAGTGAATCCTGCGAACTATACCGTTATCGTGTCCGGGCATCTCGAAGACCCGGGTAATCTGTTAACCAACAGGCCGGGAACCAGCAGTACTTTTGATCCGCTAACAAATACCTTCGTATTGTATTATAACTACAATTATTACGGATACGGAGCAGAGATGACAGAAACCTTAAAGAAAATTAATTAGGATGTATAGGAGGTCCCGGTTCCGGGGCCTCCATTTTAAAGCCATATCATGAATAAAATATACCTCATTTTGTTCGCCTTCCTTATTGGAGGGTCAATAGATACTCATGCTCAAAAAAAAGAGTCAACACCTGCAGTTTTCCCTGTAAGTGCTTTGTTATTGTCGACGCCGGATCCTCAGGATGTGCCTATGTTTTGCGATTTTATCAGAGAGGTATTACCTAAAGAAGGAGTGAATACCCTGGTTCTGCGGATTAACTATAAATATCAATTTGAAAGCCATCCTGAACTGGCTGGACATCATGCTTTGTCAAAAGAAAACCTGCAGAAAATTCTTAAGGCTTGTCGTACTGCAGGGATCAGGTTTATTCCCAAAATGAATCTTCTTGGTCATCAGTCAGAAGACATCAACATATTGCCCTTATTAAAAGCATATCCTCAGTTTGATGAATCTCCGCAGCTGAATCCGCCGAATCCCTGGAAGCCAGCCAATACCATGTTCGATTTTTACAGTAAAAGCTTATGTCCTAAACACCCGGACCTGTTTAAACTGATCTTTCCGGTCATCGATGAACTGATTGAGGTTTGTGATGCAGACGCGTTCCATGTTGGGCTGGATGAAGTGTGGATCATTGGGGATGAGCAATGCCCGCGTTGTGGGGGACTGGATAAAGCTGAAATTTTTGCGGCTTACGTTACCGCGCTAAATAATCATCTAAAAGCAAAAGGATGTGAAATGTGGATGTGGAGCGATCGTTTAATTGACGGCAAAACGACTGGCCTATCCGCCTGGCAAGCCAGTATGAATAATACCCACAGGGCAATTGATCTGATCCCCAAAGACATCATGATTTGTGACTGGAAGTATGAGGATGCGGCGCCAACACCTGCTTATTTTGCGATTAAAGGCTTTAATGTACTGGCTGCACCTTGTTATAAACCTGATGTTGCGCTTGCACAGCTGGAAATGGTGGAGGCAATTAGAAAGAACGGAAAGAGGGCAGCCTTTTCCAGCACCATATCCAATAGAATGCAAGGGATGATGCACACCATGTGGGGGAATTCCAGGGATTTTATATTAGCCTATCATGGTAAACAGGCAGATAAGGACAGAACAGTGGAAACTTTTAAAAAGCTTTTTGCTGAAATTAGAAGAATAAAAAATGATGATAAGTCAAATGAAAAAAATGATTAGCTATAGGATATTGATGCTGATTTCACTGCTGCTTGCGGGGATTTCTGCCCATACTGAACCTTATGTAGGGGTTAAGGATATTGCTGCAAGAAGATTTCCCTGGTTGGCAAAGGCCTTGGTTTTAGAGCTGATCCCTGCCGTTGATGGAAATGAAGTTTTTGAATTGTCGACCAGCAAAGGGAAAGTGAGGATTGCTGCCAGTTCAGCAAGTGCTGCTGCAGAGGGATTGAACTGGTATGTTAAATATTATTGCCATAGGAGTATGTCTCATTTTGGCGATCAGCTAACTGCATTAAGTAAACTCCCTGAGCTGAAGAATAAAGCAAGGATCACTTCTCCTTATCGGTATCGATATGCTTTAAATTATTGTACCATTAGCTATTCCATGAGTTTTTACACCTGGAAAGATTGGGAAAGAGAGTTAGATTGGATGGCTTTAAACGGGGTAAATCTGATGTTGGCTCCTGTGGGGATGGAAGGTGTATGGCAAGGCAGCTTACGCAGGCTAGGCTTCAATGAAAAGGAAATTGCCGACTTTATCGCAGGCCCTGCTTTTGGTGCCTGGTGGTTAATGGGGAATCTGGAAGGATGGGGCGGCCCCGTTAGTCAGGGGCTAATAGATCAACAGGTGTTGCTTCAGCAGAATATCCTAAAACGCATGAAGCAATTGGGGATCGAGCCGGTAATGCATGGCTTTTATGGGATGGTTCCTTCAACTTTAAAGAATAAACACTCGGTTAAAGTCATTGATCAGGGTTTATGGGCTGGAGGTTTCAAGCGCCCGGACTTCCTCTTACCTGAAGATCCTTATTTTGCTAAAGCAGCTGATATTTATTATTCAGAAATGAAGAAATTGTATGGAGAGGATTTGCATTTCTTTGGCGGGGATCCTTTTCATGAAGGGGGGACTTCAAAAGGAGCTGATCTTGGCGCTTCTGCGAAACACATTCAACAAATGATGCAGCAAAACTTTCCTGATGCCACCTGGGTACTACAGGGTTGGCAGCAAAATCCTGCAGATGCATTGTTGGCAGGATTAGATAAAGACAAAACTCTGGTGATTGAATTATTTGGGGAGAATACGAACAATTGGGAAAAACGCCATGGTTATGAGAATACGCCATTTGTTTGGAGTAACGTTAGCAATTTTGGCGAGAAGAATGGAATTTACGGCAAATTACAACGTTTTTCTGATGAGGTTTATCGCGCAAAGAATGGTACTTACGGCTCATTTTTGAAGGGTATTGGGATCATTCCTGAAGGTATTTACAATAACCCTGTAACTTATGATTTGATGCTGGAACTGGGTTGGCATCAGGATCATGTGGCGCTTAAAGACTGGATTGGCGGGTATACAAAATACCGTTATGGAAAAGAGAATTCAAAGGTATACAAGGCCTGGGCATTGCTGTTGGAAACGGCTTACAGTAGTCCTAAAGTAAATCAGGAGGGGCCTTCCGAATCTATTTTTTGTGCCAGACCTGGTATGGACATCAGCACCGTTTCCACCTGGGGGACCAGGAAAAAAAATTATGATGTAGCAAAGTTTGAAGATGCAGTCAGGATGTTTGCTTTGGCAGGAAAAGAATTTGAAGGTGTGGAGACTTATCAGACCGATCTGATTGATTTTGTACGTCAGGTACAAGCTAATAAGGCTGATGTGGTGTATGCGGCTATGATGGAAGCCATAAAGAAGAAGGATATTGGAAGTTTTAAATCGAGCAGCAATAAGTTCAGACAAATGATTTTGCAGCAGGATTCATTGTTGAGTACCAATAAGTACTTTTCTGTAAACCGATGGCTAAAACAGGCAAATGCTTTTGGAGGTAGTCCCGCGGATAAGGTTAATGCACTGTGGAATGCGAAAGCACAGATTATTTTCTGGGGCCCTGATGATCATCCGAAAACAGAACTGCATGATTATGCGCATAAGGAATGGTCTGGAGTATTAGGTACCATTTATCTATCCCGATGGGATCAGTTCATAGATTGGCAGTTGGCATTGATGCGCTCCGAAAACAGGCCAGAACCAGATTACTTTAAAATGGAAACTGAATGGGCTAAAAGGCCTGATTTGCATCCTGTTAAGCCGATGAAGAAAAAAGAACTGGATGCACTTATTCAGCGGATGATTCAATGATTTTGAGGTTTCTTTTTCTCGGTCTGAGTAACAATGTGAAGGAATTCCTCGATACGGGATTTGTTTTTATGGCCGTTAAAATGACTACCGAGGATAAAACAATAGTAAAAGAAGGGTTTTTGTACTATTGATAGTGGTTAGTTAAAGGTGGTCGGTTATTTGAGCCTTAATCATCATTAACTATTGCACATATGTCTGAAAAATTATTTCAAACAGCACCCGTAGTTACTGAAGCAGAATTACGTGCTCTAACACTATTTAATAGTACAGAAACGCCTTATCCTGATTATAAAACTCTTCATGTCCTATTCGAAGAACAAGTATTGAAAACTCCGGATCAGGTAGCTCTATTGTGTGGAGATCAGTTGTTAACTTATAAAGAGTTAAATGACAGGGCCAATCAACTGGCAAGGAAAATTATCGAATTGGGTGTACGACCCGGTGATAATATAGGCCTGCTGATCGAACGAAACTTTGAAATGGTTATAGGGATGTATGCCATTCTTAAAGCAGGAGGAGCCTACGTACCTGTTGATCCCCATTATCCGATCGATAGACAGGAATACATTCTTTCAAACTCTGCAGTAAGTTTATTACTGTCTGATGTTGCCCATCCGATCCATGTACTGATGCCAGATTTAACAACATTAATTGTTGCTGGATTAGATTTAAATGGGTACAGTGCGCATAATCTGAATCTCCATATTGATAGTCGGCAATTGGCTTATACGATTTATACCTCAGGCTCTACCGGTAAGCCTAAAGGAGTAATGATCGAGCATCATTCTGTTGTAAACCTCATTCTATGGGTGAACAATCGCTTTAATGTTGGTTCAAATGATCGATTGCTTTTCATCACCTCCATGTGTTTTGACCTTTCAGTGTATGATATATTTGGTATTTTATCTAGCGGTGGATCATTGGTGATTGCAGAACAGAAACAGGTCAATGATTTTAATGAATTGCTGCACATGCTTCAGCATTATCAGATTACTTTTTGGGATTCGGTACCGACCACTCTTGATTACCTGATCAGGGAGCTGGAGACAACCAATAATAGCTATGTACAAGATCATTTAAGATTGGTGTTTTTAAGTGGCGATTGGATTCCATTAAGCTTGCCGGATAGAATTAAGCGGTTTTTTCCTTCCGCTAGTGTCATCAGTCTTGGTGGGGCCACAGAAGGAACAATTTGGTCGAACTATTTTCCCATCGAAGAGATAGATAAAAGTTGGAATAGTATTCCTTATGGTAAGCCTATTGCAAATAACTTCTTTTATATTCTTGATGAACAGCTACAGCCTGTGCCATTTGGTGCGATAGGGGAATTGTTTATTGGCGGTGTAGGTGTAGCACGAGGCTATGCAAATAGTCCGGAAAAAACAAAAGATACTTTTGTGCCGGATCCCTTTAATCAGAATTATGGGGGGATCATGTATCGGACCGGGGATCATGGACGAATGTTGCCGGGGATGAACATGGAGTTTATCGGTAGAAAGGATAATCAGGTTAAAATTCACGGATTCAGAGTAGAGCTGGGTGAAATTGAACATTTATTGAGTCAGTCGGTTCATTTAAAAGGTGCTGTAGTACTTGCAAAGTTGAATAGAATGGGGCAGAAGGATCTGATTTGTTATGTAGATCCGCTGGGGAAATTCGATAAGAATGCCGTCATTGATGATTTAAAGCTCCGATTACCTGATTATATGATTCCTTCGATATGGCTGGAGGTACAAAATTTCCCGCTAAATATTAATGGTAAGATTGATAGAAGAGCTTTGTTGGAAATGGAAGTTCCAGAGGAGCCCTCTAAATCGCATAAAAAGGCGGTTACTCCCCATGAGAAGATAATGGCCGACATTTGGCGGGAGGTTTTTAGTATTGAAAATATTGGTGTTGAGGATGATTTTTTTGAACTGGGAGGGCACTCTCTTATTGCGCTTCATATTATCTCTCATTTTGAGTGTAAAACCGGCATCAAACTTCCTCTGGAAAGGTTATTTAAACATTCTACCATTTCGTCATTATTGGCCTCTGTTAGTGATAAAGATGAACTGAAGAAATCACAATCGTTGATTCCTATCAAAACTTCCGGTAGTAATATGCCTTTGTATATCATACATGGGGATGGTTTATATGTATTAAGTTTTAAAGATCTGGCCAAATATGTTGATGCCGAGCAGCCTTTGTACGGCCTGCAACCAGCGGATCTGAATGGGGCTGATCAGCAGGTAGAAACATTGAGTGATATCGCCGGTCATTATGTAAATGAAATTATAGAACACAATCCTAATGGCCCATATGCTATTGCAGGTTATTCCTTTGGAGGATATGTGGCTATAGAAATGGCCAGACAATTCGCTTCACTTGGCAAAGAGCTGAAGATGCTCGGGATTTTTGATACAGATGCAGAAAATGTCTTTTATGCCAAGTCATGGCGGGTAAATTTACCAAGGAAAATTAAGCGACAATTTCCTAAAATGATCTGGATCTTTAAGTCTTTTATTAAAGATCCCTTAAGTACTTTAAATTATCAATTCAACTTGTTCTTAAGAAGGACGAATAATTTGATGTATAAGTTTGGTTTACGGAAAGATCCCAAAAAAGAAGGGGTTTTCAGTCAGATTAATATGATCAATCAAAAACAGCATGAAGCTTTTAAAGCCTATCATATCGAGCCATTTAATAATATTGTTTATCTTTTTAAGGCTAAAAAGCGGGTCTATTATGTAGATGATATTAAATCTTTGAGCTGGAACAAGTATGCCCTAAAAGGGGTGAAAGTTTTTGATGTCCCCGGAGACCATGCGACGATGCTACATGATCCTAATGCCCAGGAATTTGGAATAAAATTACAGGAAGCTTTAAACAGTTGTTAATAGAGGCTATAAAACAGAACGCTATGACTATCCAACCATTAACCGAAAATGACCTTGAAGATTGTGCTAAAGTATTTGTACAGACCTACAATCAGGCACCATGGAATTATCAATGGAAGATTAATGATGCTGTAAATTATTTAGCAGAATACTATTCTTCAGCGCAATTTAAAGGCTTTATTTTATATGATCATGAGGTCTTTGCAGGGGCGATGTTTGCCCATACTAAGACCTGGTGGACAGGGGATCAATTATATATTGATGAGTTGTTTATTGCTCCGAATTCCCAAAAAAAAGGATACGGAAAAGCTTTAATGAATTATGCTGAGCGGTATGCGCGGGATAATGGTTTAGGAACGATTACGTTAATGACCCACAAGTTTATGCCATCGATGAAATTCTATGAGGGTATAAACTTTGTACATGCTCAGCCCTTTGTGATTTTATTCAAACAACCATAAGGGAGTAATTTATTGATTTTTAGAATTGATATTCTCGACCGAAAATTTTGGAAATATAATATTCCTCTCCAAAATAAACATAACCTCTTTCATATAGTTCGAATGGTATTTCTGAATAATTAAAATAAGCAAAATCCTCTAGTTCGATTTTTGTATCATCGCACAAATAAAATGTAAGCAATTCATAATTTAGATACTTTCTTCTGATTTCACATGTAGAAAAACTAAGACAAATGCAGAAGTAAAAGATTTGTCGATAATCTTCTTTGGGATATTTCTCAGTTCATAGATTGCATTTGTTTCCAGGTAATATTTCATTTAGTTCGAATAAGTAATGAGGTATGCTTATCTTATTTAAAGTTTTCATCAACATATTTCTCCCAGTCTGCATTGTTGGGTTCCCTCTTATTTGCCTTCCTAAATAGGCTTAAGAAATTGCTCATTAGACCAGGTATTTTTTCTCGTACTAGTTGTTTCTTTGGAATCTCTAAAATTTCTTTCCAACGCTCTTCTTTCAAGATAACTGTTTTAACATTCGCACCTTCTCCGTTGTACATGAGCTCAATATCGAGCTCAGGCAATAATTGAAAAAAGTCTAAATACGCAACATTTTTTCTCGGTCTGATAAAGAAAAAGTAAAGAAGTGACTGCCCAAAGATGAAATTGTATGGCTGTCTGTAAATTGGATAAGCCATGTTAAAGCTTTTAGTTTCATCTTCTAAATCTTGATAGGAGCATATTACGAAATATAGCCCTTCAAAAATGGATGATTTTTTATTTATCTCCCGTATAAATTGACTACGCTTTATTTTTACTTTAAAATTTTGGTAGAGTGGTAATGCTTCATTTATGATGTTTCTAAGTTTTTCTTCTTCGTCTTCTGTAAGTCTAAATTGCGCAAAAAGTTCTTTATTCGTTATTGATATCCTAAATATCACGGTACAAATAAAGAGTAAAAACGCATAGTAGTTTATGTTTAGGGCTTCTTGTATTATATAATGATCCTTAACAATATCGCTAAAGTTATTTTTGAAACTTGGATTTTTAAATTTGTCCCTGTACTCTGTGCTAACATAATTTTCGACATACGCCATTCTTTGCTCACAACCTCGGCAAAATAGATAATCTTCGATTACAGATCCCGCTCCAGTATTATTTCTATAGTCGAAATTTGCGGCTGAATTTATAAGATAGCCTTCTTCTTCACCTCTTTTCCCGATGGTACTTTCCACCATGAAGGCTGACAGAAGGTGAGAACCCGTTTGTGTGGCTTCTCTATTTAGGCAAATTGAGCATAGTGGCATAATTATAAGTTAGTAATCTAAGGTAGGATTATTTAATATTGAACAATTCACGCCGATAGGTTCCTTTTAATTATGTAAAGAAACTCGACTGGAATTGAATTTATAACTAGTGTTTTTGTTTGTAAATCCAATTTTCTAAGGTATTGAAATTGAGGATGTCTTTATCCCTTGTAATAACCGGAAATCGCGATATAATAAAATGCTCAATATCTGTCAATCCTACCTTCGCCGTCACTAATTGCTCTCTATTGATTTCTTTTGTAATTGATTTTCTATAGTATTTAACCAATCTGCGGTTATGTCTTCCCATCAATTTATAATCTGTTCCGACCTTGGAAATATCGATAAGGTTATTTTTACATTGAAAATTATAAATCTTCCCGTTTTTTGTGGTTATAAGATCAAATTCCTTTTTATTTATCCTTGTAATTCCGGTGCAGTGATACCCTGCTTCTTCTAATAGCCTTTGTACCTTATCTTCAAATATGAACCCAGAATTTATCATAAAGCTTCTATTGCACTTTAATGCGCCAGTCAGTGTACGATACACAAACCTGGATAAAAGGACAACGGTGCTGTAACACCTACCATCAAATTTTTGAAAGGGTGCATAATCGTTTACTACATCAACGTAAGTCTGTCCGGTCGATGTTAATTTTAGTTTTTTTAGTTTATTCTGAATCTGGTCCAGCTCACTTTCATCCAGTATCACATTGTAATTATCTGTACAAAATCGAGCTATATGCATAAAAAGAATATTAAGTTCATCGTATTCCGCTAGTAATGAAACGTTATACTTTTTAAAGGCACCTTCGAATAACGCCATGGCATTCGCTATTTCATTGAAAGAAAATACAACGCCTTGAGGAGTAGTAATTGTTTTTGCCGGTTCTACAATGTCCGGTCTCAATTCCATTTGATCTATGAGAGATAAGCGTTCTGGTTCAAAAAAAAATCCTTCTAGGTTTTCGTATGTAAAATTAGTCTTAAACATCGTTCCGTCAAAAGTTACTTCATAATCCTCGATGCACTCATTAATCAACAAATGATAATATATTCCGGCAAAGCCAACCAAGCAGGTGTCAATTGTATAAAGAAACTGGTTCATTAAATCAATTTGCGGTACATTTTTTTTTCCTGTTGCTTTCAGCGGGATTAGGTTTAATATAGCTCCAAAGGCCAATCGTCTGGATTGAAAATAGTTTATTGATTGACTAACTGATGATAAACCTAAACCATATCCTATCATCGGCCACATATTTTTGGTATGATATGCATGGTCGATCGATAAGCTCATAATAGCCAATAACTTGAAACGTTTAGCTACTTCAGCACCAAAATTACTGTGAACGAGGGCAACCACTTTTTCAAAATCCTGTCTGCCTTTTGAAGACATCATTTCAAATCTTAATTTAAGATATGGTTCCCGATCATCTAATTCCATGGGAATATTGATAATTTCGTCCACACTACGTATAAGTGACCTCCAATTTTCAAACAATGAATCTGCTGAAAATTCCCCAATCAATTGATCAAACATTTGAGAATGATATATTATGATGTTCTTGAATAACTCCTCAATTTTACTTTTATCTCGGTAAATACCGGTTTCGGGTTTTAAATTCATGTTGTCTGGTTAGTTTATGAGTGTTCTTCGAAAATGTATAGTTAACGATATTCAGGATAACTAAAAACGTATCCATAGAAGTCATTAAGTGTTTTTCTAATGATAGGCGTGTTAATCTTTTGATAGGACCTTTTTGATAATAGCTAAAAAGCGACTACGTCGTAAATCTTTTGAAGCGTCTGCAAGTATAGACTGATACGCATTATCGACAATTTCATATGTTGATCTCAAATAATCACTGGTATTAATTGCCTCATGCTCTTTGATAAACCAGTGTTCACTTATGAGTTCATCTATAATGTGAATAGATTGTTTTGATAGGAAAATTCTGGAAACATTAATTTGCTCACGTATAGACTGAAGGGCTAAAATTGCTTTGGCGCTTTTTTCTTGAAAATGAGTAGTTTTCGTATGTAATTCGTCGTATTCTGAATCAGATTGTTGGAAATAGTCCAGTCGGTCGGACAACGAGTTTTTCCAGATTCCAAGATTTTTTAATAATTCATAGTAGTAATGTTCCCTTTCACTCCATTTTTCTGTAGACGACAAAACTATTCTCAAGCCAAATACAATAACTAATATCAATAATAGTGAAATTCCATAATGATTTGCCAGTTCAACGCCTTTTTCAAATAGATCGATCATGAATTATACGGATTAGAATAGCCGAAGAATTTTTGGATTATTCTTTCAAACGCAGGCCTAATGCCTGTAGTGAAATTAGTGATAGCAACACCGATTAGTCCGATGATCGTAACAGCATCTGCAAATCCTTGTTTAATTTCTGGGAAGTGATTTAGTATTTTGTAGATGCTGACAATCAAAAGAATGAGTAGAAGGTTATATACTATAGTAGAAATCAATTTCGTCCTCTGCGTAAACTTTGCCTCGAAATTTAGGAGCCATTTATGGTGTCTAGTATCAACCATTTCCCTTGAAATGATGATAAAGTCATAGGTTTTTAGAAAGCACAGGGCGATAAAGTCGTTACCCTGATCAAAAACAGAGATGTTTTTGGTAATTTCCTCATAAGCATCATCCTGCAGTTGTTTTGAAACTGCGGTTTGATCGACCAAATTCAAGAAAGCGATGACAACCGCTGGAATATTGCTTTTACTGTAATAGTTTTCTTTAATGATGTTTTCAAACGTTATTGTTGTGTTATTTCGTGTCCTTATACTGATAATCTGTTCTATCCATATTTTGTTATAGTTAAATTTGACAATTCCGGTTATAACTGTGAATATCAGATAATCGTTATGGACGAACGGAGAAATCGAATCTCTAGTTGGTGTTCGCCTGCTGATCGCTTTATAGTGAATATCAAAATTATTGACAGAGTTTGTTATTATCGCTTCGATGATACCATAATAAATGGTATTGATTTCATTCAAGTCACGAGGCTGGGTGATCATTTGTTTCGACAACAAATTGTCGAAAGCCATTAATAATTCATTGTCAACAATCGTTTGAAGATAGGTGGAACGATTTTCTAAAGGAACCATTTTTTTCGTTTTAAACTGTAATTCAAATGATCTGCATCCCATCCGTTGACAGTTCTCATTTTACTCAATAATTTTGAAATAAGGTTTGAATATAGCATTGTTGCCGGTTGCTCACCAGGTAAAAAACTTCTCCAAGATAGGTATGTAAATGAAAATATCTGTTGAACTATATAGGCCAAGTCATAATACAACTGTTCACCTAATTCATTATTGTCATAATTCCCTTGCGGTGTTCTAATTTTAATCTGAATAGGTGTGCTCATCCCTTGTCTGGTTGTCTTAAGTTCTTTCGGGCCGAACATTTGGACAACACATGTCTCGGAATCCAAAAAAATATTACTTGCTCTGTTTGGAATGTATGCTCCTTTACCTGATATCCCTACTTGGGTTGGTTCAAATAGCAAGTGGGGATGAGATTTGCTGATTGTGACAAAGGCAAATTTGATTTTGTATTTTGTGTTATTCTTGATGAACTGGCTAATTACATCAAACTCCATATTCTTAATAGGTTTAAAAATATGGAAAATCAACCTGACGGTATCGCCTTCAGCCCATCCTTGTTCCCTTTCTAAACGATTGAATGAGTAAGTAAGGCTAGATAATAATTCATTAAAATAATTTTCAAAAGATACATCTTTAACCTTGTCGCCTAGGAGGTATTGACCATCACTGGATAAAAAAGTAGTAATGCCAACTACTTTTGATTGTTCAGCACCCTTATACTGATTTTGTCTCATCCAACTGTGACCTATTCCAATAATAATTTCGCGGTCAACAGATTTTTGCGAGGGTAATACCCACGGTGTCCCACCTAGCTTTGCATAGATCTGCAATGCTAGTGAATTAAGAATGTACTCATTATACGCTTTCACTTTCTCAGTCGACACATATTGAACGGGAATCTCTAGAGAAAGCAATTTCGCTTTTAATTTATAATAAGGGTTATCATTATCTGGGAGTCGTTTAAACTCAGATGGGATTTCAATAATGGCCAAATCGGGCTTTGATTCATCCCATTCCCTTATGATTCGCAGGTATTCTGAAAGCTCAAAAGAACTAAGTTCGTTAATGTTATAGGTTAGATCCTGAAGTTCATATTTTTTCAGAAGACCTTTTTTGAAGAAATTGGAATTACTAATCCCGTCTTTAAGACTGCCCAGGAAATCTGTGAAATAACCTCTGTTTTCTCTGTGGCAAATGCAAATTACTGAGGGTGACTTGGTATCAAAGCTAATGCTATCATAAGGTCCAAAATTCGTTAAGCCCATGTCAGGACTGGTGCTATTAGTTTTTGTGCCTGCAGGATCGAAAATAAATGTCGGCGTTTTTAAATCAAATGTATTGTTTACAGTCATTGGTACATCTTGTACAGTAAAACAGAAACCATCGCTATTTTCAAATAGCACTTTTGCCCCATCCAGTCTACCTGTGAATAGATGTTTTGCAGTGCTATTTATTTCTTTGTAGAGGTTTTTTGTATTGTAAATTTCGCTTCTTTTACTTTCTATTCTATTTAGTACGGAGGTAGTCTTTTCCGGGCTCATGGCAAAATCTAAATATTTACCTATGTTAAACTTTGTTTTTTTTATGAAAAGTTCATGAAGCGGAAAGTTTACACTACCCTCATTAGTTTCTACAGTAGCCATTTCGCCATTGATATCTGCTATGGTTCCAACAAATTCCTCATTCGGTGCCAAAATATTACTCAATCCAGGAAGCACTTCACAATGTAGTACTTCCACTCCTGCCAAATCGTACCCCTCAATATGTAGGTCTAAACAAGTTTTTTCAAAAATCCAATTTCTTTTGATGTTGATCACAAATCCAAACTGCTTTTGGCCATTGATATTGGCCAATCTCAACTGAACTTCGATAAGTTTTTTATAAGCAATCTTACCTTGAAGGTGGCTAGGCAGTAGGTCGTGTATTAAGTCATCGTTATCCTGTTTGGAAAAGAACCTAAATGGATAAAAATCGACCGGGGTATAGGAAACAAAACGTTGCTTAAAAGTCCTGAAGAAAATATGTTTGATTAATGAGGCGGTGATACTGTGATCAGAAAAAACTCCTTTGGTTATATTGTCTCCAATTTCTATGACACCGTCACTTCCTGAATTTGAAATGTAAATGTCATCTCCATTGCGGAAAAATGAATGCGTTCGATTATGATTCCTTCTGAGTTCTTGTAAAGTCTCATCTGAATAGATAGTCTTAGAGATTTGAAATTCGTCAAAGTCAAATAAGATTGGAAAAAAGTTGAGTTGCATCGTTAATTTATGATCTGTTTCTATCAAAAATAGTTGATTTTAAACCTTTTCCCAAAATTTTTTCTTCACAAGATGTAATTTGTTTAAATATTCGGAAATGTGGGACTGAATTTATTTACGTCTTCTTGTTCTGTTATGGATTATTTATGTAATCAAAATATAAGCCCTTAGCCCATACTCATTAAAGCATCTAAGGTTTATAGATCATAAATAGTTTTATATTTAGAAAATCTATTTAATCATCAATCCAATGGAATTTAAAAACCGTACACTCTCCCAAATTGCAGATCTGATATGTGGTAATTTTATAAAGGAGGAGAGTTTCTTTCGTTATAGAAGCAGTATGTTTTTAACCGAATTTTTTCGGGACGTGGAAACTGATTATGAACATGATGGATCGACTCGTGGGATTTGGGTTGGTGACACTCTAAAACTTATCCTTCAGGAGCCAAGTAGCGAACACAAAATGCCTTCAGATACTTTTATTAAAGTAATTCAGGTTCTTATGGATCAATCTGACGCTAATAACGAAGACAGTAATAGGGCTGGAGCGCTAGGGACGTTGAATACAGTACTTTTAAGAGAAGGATTTGAAGCTTTTTATGCAGAAGATAGAAAATGTTATCTCAAGCATATTGCGTCTCAGAAAATCCTTAAACCTTCAGCTAATCCTCATCGACCGTTTACCACAGCAGAATCCAAACGAAGAGGGATGCTTAGTATATATTTAAATAGTTGCTCTGAGGACGAACTCATTGAGGAAATATTGTTACCACTTTTCCGGCAACTTGGTTATTATAGAATAACTGCAGCAGGACATAAAGACAAGTCATTAGAATATGGGAAGGATATTTGGATGAAGTTTATGTTGCCAAGCCTACACATGCTTTACTTCGGTATACAAGTCAAAAAGGGAAAATTAGACGCGGCTGGAATGTCTAAATCTACAAATGCTAACGTTGCAGAAATATACAATCAAGTATTGATGATGCTTGGCCATGAAATTTTTGATCCAGAAATTGGGAAGAATGTTTTGGTGGATCATGCTTTCATTGTAGCGGGTGGAGAAATTACTAAATCAGCCAAAAACTGGCTTGCAGGTAAACTTGACACTTCTAAACGAAGTCAGGTAATGTTTATGGATCGTGATGACATTCTTAACTTGTTTATAGTTAATAACCTACCTCTACCTGTTTTTGCACTGCTCAAAGAAGATGGTGATGATGATGATCTCCCATTTTGAGGTTTATAGAAACTATTTGAGTAGGTTTTATTCAAATTTTCAAGAAGAAAATTCGATATGTACATAAATGAAATGGTCTAAAGATCATGATGGACAATTTAAGGTTAAACAAATGTAGCCTTGCAGTTAATGGACGTCAAGTCGTTTAATGAATGAACCTTCTGTATATCAGAAAGTTACGTGTTCATTCGGTGAGTCGGGGGAACTTCAATTTACTTCCGGGTAGAGCGGTTCGTTACCTCCCCGCACCCCCACAGACCCGTGCGAGCATCTTTCTTGCACACGGTTCCTCCATTTACGGCTTTGCTATAAGTAGGAGTGAATGATCTTGGGTCTTAATAAGGGCTCCCATTGTTCTACAAGTTTGATGATCCTTTCCCATGTCCATATTCGTTTACCCCCTCTACGGTTTAACCATTTCTGAAGTATGCGCTTAGTACCGTGATAATAGGATCTGATTTTCCTGAGATTAAATGTTATGCCATAGTACCCATAATAGCCTCGGAGCTTTAGGTTGATTTCATGGATAAGATGTTTTATGGACAGCTTATCCCTGTTCATTTTGATCCAGTCATCCATCCTTATTAGCGCCAAATTTAGCTTTTTGCTGCTCGTTTTGCGCATCAGCACCAGATTTCCTTTTCTGCTTTTAGCCATGTAATGGGTAAAGCCTAGAAAATCAAAAGTTCTGCTTGATTTCGCCTTTTGAGTATCTGCGCCAAGATCTATTACTCTGGTCTTTTCAGGATGTAATGTCAATCCAAATTTACCTAATCGCTTAGGTAATACTTCCATCATCCGCATTGCATCTTCTCTGTTTGTAAAACCTAACAGATAATCATCAGCAAAACGTATGATAAAGCTTTTTCCTTTGAGAAGAGGTTGAATTTGTTCTTTGAACCACTCGTCTAATACATAATGTAGGAAGATGTTGCTGATCAGCGGGGAAATTGATCCGCCTTGGGGCGTTCCTTCCTGCGGATAGCTAAGCTGTCCTTTGTCCATTATGCCTGCTTTGAGCCATTTGTCGATCATTTTTCTGATCACTCCATCTTTTATCCTTCGGTCAAGGAAATTCCTTAGGCTTTGGTGATCTATACTGCCGAAGTAATTTTGGAGGTCTGCATCTATTACATAGCGCATCCCTTTAAAGCTTACTTCTTTAAATAGAGCTTCCAATGCCTGATGCTGCGATTTTTCCGGTCTGAATCCATAAGAGCAGGGGAGGAATAGTTGTTCATAAACTGGGGTTAGAATCCTGGTTATTGCTGTTTGCAATAGCTTGTCTTCTATGGTGGTCAAACCCAATGGGCGTAATTTTCCATCCCCTTTAGGTATATATACCCTTCGGATATGGGGTGCCCTGTATTCGCCACTCTTGAAGACCGCCAGTAACTTAGGTATTCTTTCTCCTTTTTGTGTCTGATAATCCTTCCATGTCTGACCATCGATACCGCTTGCACCCTTTTTATTCAGGGTTGCAAAACAAGCTTCCAATAGTCCTACATCTACCATTTCATGCAGGTTCGTTAGGGCTTCGCTAGGATATTTCCTCGCCCTTTCCGCTATCTGCATTTCTACTGTTAACAATTGTTTCATGTCTCTGGTACACTGATTGTTTCTGAAATGCAGCTCCGTAATATAGGCATCTCCCTTCCTTACTCAGTGGCTTTCATGGAGCTGATTTTCCACCTTTCTATCAGTACTATGAAGATGCTAAGAAGCCTTCGCTCTTTTCCATTCCTTCGGTTTCCCTCGGTCAGGATACCATTCGATATCGCCTTTTCTTATGTACCTATCAGGGTGGCAATATGTACCCTGTAGGTTCGGATGCTTCTGGTGCGGTCATCCTTATTTTCCGCTTTTCGTATGGAAGCGGGAGGCTCTCCTGTGTTCCCGTACAACCCCATTATGCTTTTGATATGTTCTAAGACCCCGGTCGAATCTTGCCGCCTTGTCATTAGCGCCGGTTTGATATTGCCCTGGTGTCGGTGATAACCAAGGCTTCGACATTTCAGCGGTTTCGAGACTCAATAGCATACCTTAGGCAATCGCTGTCTACGCTTCGTGCCATCATTTCTAATGACTACGCAAGACTCGCTTCCGATGGATGACTAGTCCTTGTCGGTCAGGTTTGGATACCTGACAGGTTGTAAAGAGGTGTTTCATTTGCAATCCCCACCTCACGAGCTTTTCACAGCGCAACACCGAATCGCTCACTTTTTTTATGAGAATCGGTGCAAGTTTTGGTACCCCCGTAAAAGTAAAAAGGCCGTTAATCATGCGATTAACAGCCTTTTGTACGTTTTGATTTTGAATCTTGTGATCCCGCTGGGATTCGAACCCAGGACCACTACATTAAAAGTGTAATGCTCTACCAGCTGAGCTACGGAATCAAAGCTTTTGTTTTTAGCTTTACTCTAAGCGTTTCCATTTAAAGTGATGCAAATATAGGGTTAGGATATATATACTGCAAATTAAAACTATGTTAATTCTATACTGTACTGATTTTAAGCGAGATTATTTATTCTAAGCATAATTCTCAGCCTTATTTTTAGGCTAAAAACCACAATTCAGCCCTCAAAACAGATTAAAAAAGGAGAGTAGGAGCGGAAAATAAACCAATTATTCTTTCATTTCCGCTCATATTCTCCTGATTTTACTACTATCTTTTTAGAAAGTTCACCAACAATTGGTTTACTTCTTCTTTATGGGTAATAAATAATCCATGAGATCCTCCTTCGATCACATAATAATCAGCATTAGGAAGAGTTGTCGCCGTAATTGCGCTTGTTGCTTGAATAGGGACAATCTTATCATCATCACCATGTATTACCATTACTGGAATGGTAATCGTACTCAGGTCCGTTCTAAAATCAGTTTCAGAGAAAGAAGTGACACACTCTACAGTTGCCTTTGGACTAGCTACAATGGCCAGCTGATGCATCCAATTCTGGATCTCCTGACTTACAGGTTTATTCAATACACCCTCACTAAAAAAGTCTTTACCGAAAGCAGATAAGAAAGCGGGGCGATCTTTTTGGATATTGGCAATCATTCCATCAAAAACTTCCTGAGGAACACCTTCTTCATGGTCTTCAGTTTTTAGCATTAAAGGAACGACAGAGCTAATCAGCACTGCTTTTTCCACTTTTGCACTGCCATATTTACCTAAATAACGAACCACTTCGCCACCACCCATAGAAAAACCAACCAGGGTAACTTCTGATAAGTCCAGCGCAAGGATCAATTCATTTAGATCGGAAGCAAGGGTGTCGTAGTCATAACCACTCCATGGCTTGTCAGACTGGCCAAAACCACGCCTGTCGTAAGCAATGCAGCGGTAACCGCTGTATACAATAGAAGCGACCTGATATTCCCACATTTCGTGAGATACTGGCCAGCCATGGATTAAAATTACCGGTTTTCCTGAACCAAGGTCTTCGTAGAATATATTGACAGATTTACTGTTCTCAGGGTTTCTTTTGATATAGGGCATAATATAAATTTTAAAGGTTCAACGGTTAATAACATCATATATCGTGATTATGTTTAACAAAAACGACATGAAGGAGGAATAAACAATTATAATATCCTCATCTTTGCAGAAAAAATAACATTAAAATGAATAAAGCAATATTTCTGGATCGTGATGGCGTGCTAAATCACGAAATCTATGATTACATCTGTAAAGTAGAAGATTTTGAAGTCCTGGAATACCAGATTCCACCATTAAAGAAGCTGTACGACGAAGGTTATATGTTGATCATCATCACCAACCAGGGTGGAATTGCTTTAAAACGCTATACTGAAGAAACGCTGGCTGAAATGCACCGCATTTTAGGAGAAAAGTTTGAAGCACAAGGTGCAAAGATTACACATGCTTACTATTGTCCACATCACCCAACGGTTTCTGAACCTTGTAACTGCAGAAAACCTTTGTCGGGAATGGTGTTAGAAGCGATTACTACCTATAATATTGATCCATCCTTATCTGTGATGATTGGTGATAAACCAAGAGATGTAGAAGCAGCTAATGGAGCAGGAGTGAAGGGTATCCTGATCGAGCCTGATGAACAAATCAGTTATGAAGCCATAAAAAAAGTCCTGTCGAATTAATCAACAGGACTTTTTTGTATCATTAGGAAATGCCTATTTACCTGCAGCTTTTGCATGATCAGCTAAGAACTGAGCAAGACCGCTATCGGTTAATGGGTGTTTCATTAATGCAAGGATTGCAGAAAGTGGACCAGTCATTACATCAGCACCTAATTTAGCGCAGTTAACAATGTGCATTGGGCCTCTTACTGAAGCTGCAAGAATTTCAGTTTCGTATTGGTAGTTATCAAAAATCAATCTGATGTCTTCGATCAATTGAAAACCATCTGTAGAGATGTCATCTAAACGACCTAAGAATGGAGATACATATGATGCACCCGCTTTAGCAGCAATTAAAGCTTGTCCAGCAGAGAAAATCAAAGTACAGTTTGTTCTGATTCCTTTAGAAGAAAGGTATTTAATCGCTTTAACACCATCTTTAATCATAGGAATTTTAACAACGATTTTCGGATCTAGTTTAGCTAATGCTTCACCTTCTTTAATCATTGTCTCATAATCAGTAGAAATAACTTCCGCACTTACATTCGCATCTACGATATCACAGATTGCTTTGTAGTGGTTAATTACATTCTGTTCCCCAGTGATACCTTCTTTAGCCATTAAGCTAGGGTTGGTAGTTACGCCGTCTAGAACGCCAAGGTCTTGAGCTTCTCTGATTTGATCAAGATTAGCTGTGTCTATGAAAAATTTCATAAGATATATAGTTTAAGAAAATATGTGGTTTTATTTAACTCGAGTTGCTGGTTAGAAAGAAAAGGATGCGTTAGGAGCATATCAATCTAAAAAATAAAAATGGGCAAGCACTTTACATCGCATCGCTACAACTTTCTACCCTTGCTTCGTTCCCGCCCTGGGGGAGTTCAAAAGGAGCTGATCGTGTAATACTTGCCCGTCACAAAAGTAGGAAAAGATCTGAATCTACCAAAGTATAATGTGCTTTTATTTTACTTTTTTCGCGGTTTTCTTGCTAAAACACTGAAATTAAAGCCCTTGAACATGAAAATAATTTTAATTTTTTTTTAAGGCTTGAAAGGGCCTGACCGGGATAGGAGCTACTTTTACTGCTAACTCCCTTATATCTGCAATTCATCATTGCCAATTTCACATTTTACATCGATTGCAGGTATCAATATTATAATATAAAGACTTTATATTTGAAATGTACTGCATTTTTCCTAAAAAAGATGCCGATATTATAATTACTTGATTTTTTTCCGTAACTTAGTGTTCGAATCACACTATACCACAACCAAACAATAAATTAAACTTATGGAACAAACACAAGATCAGCAAGGGTTATACGACCAGCGTTTTGAACATGACGCATGTGGCATTGGTTTCGTTGCTCATATCAAGGGGAGAAAATCGCAACAAATCATTTCCGACGCAATAACCATTCTTGAAAATCTTGATCACCGCGGAGCTTGCGGCGCAGAAATTAACACCGGGGATGGTGCAGGTATCATGATACAGATCCCTCACGAATTTCTGTATGACGAATGTCTTAAAATAGGATTCAGCCTAAATGAATCCGGAGACTATGGGGTAGGGATGTTGTTTTTACCGAAAGACGTTAAGGCGAGAGAAGAGTGCAGAGAAATCATTTATCGTGCAGGAGAGAAGCTAGGACTAGAAGTTCTGGGCTTTAGAAAAGTACAAACCAATACAGCAGGGATTGGAGATATGGCGCTATCTGTAGAGCCGGAAATGGAACAAGTATTTATCGCCCGCCCGTATGCAATCGCTGCTGGTGCCGACTTTGAACGCAAGCTTTACGTTTTCAAGAATTACCTATCCAAGACCATTAATAATACGGTTAAGGGGATTAACGGCGACTTTTACATTGCCTCTTTCTCTTCAAGAACTATAGTATATAAAGGACAGCTGACCTCTTTGCAGGTAAGATCCTATTTTACTGAACTAAGTGATAAGCGCGTTGTTTCCGCTTTTGGCCTAATCCATAGTCGCTTTGCAACAAATACTTTCCCTTCATGGAAATTGGCGCAACCTTTTAGGTATATCGCCCATAATGGAGAGATCAATACCCTTCAGGGCAACCTGAACTGGTTTAGAGCCAGCGTGAAGTCTTTGGCTTCCTCGCACTTTACACCCGAAGAACTGAATATTTTACTTCCTGTAATTGATGAATCCAATTCCGATTCAGGTTGTTTAGACAATATAGTAGAGCTTTTAGTGCATGCAGGTCGTTCTCTGCCACATGTCTTGATGATGTTAATTCCTGAGGCATGGGATGGAAATGACGACATGGACGAGCTTAAACAAGCATTCTATAAGTTCCATGCTACTTTAATGGAGCCTTGGGATGGACCAGCGGCTGTTTCCTTTACAGATGGTAACCTGATTGGAGCAACCTTGGATAGAAACGGATTACGTCCGCAAAGATATGCCATTACAGAAGATGACCATGTGATTATGGCATCGGAAGCTGGTGCATTGGCTTTAGATCAAAGCAAAATCATTGAAAAGGGTAGGTTGACCCCTGGAAAGATGTTTGTAGTAGATATGGAGCAAGGTAGAATCATTTCTGATACGGAGATTAAACAACAAGTATGTAGTCGCAGGCCATATGCTGATTGGTTAAATCAATACCAAATCAGATTAGAAGAGCTTTCTGACCCAAGAGTGGTGTTTAGCGGTCTTTCTCAGGAGTCTATCTTTAAATACCAACAGGTGTTTGGATATAGCCGTGAGGATATCGATTTGATCCTGAAACCAATGGCTAAGGATGCCAAAGAACCGATCGGTTCTATGGGAACTGATATTCCTTTGGCGATTTTATCTCAAAAACCACAACACCTTTCATCTTATTTCAAACAGTTATTTGCCCAGGTAACCAATCCACCAATCGACCCGATCAGGGAAAAAGTGGTAATGAGTCTTGCGGGATTCATGGGAAATAACGGAAATATCCTGGAAGAAAATGCTTTGCAATGTCACTGTGTGGGCATCAAGCATCCGATATTAACGAATTTAGAGTTAGAAAAACTTAGAAGTATAGATACCGGAGTATTCCAATCTAAGACTTTACAAACTTATTTCAGAGCTACAGGTAAACCAGGCGCGATGGCCAAAGCATTGGACAGGTTATGTCGTTATGCGGTAGACGCTGTAGAGGACGGTTTCCAGGTGATTATCCTGTCGGATCGTGCTTTAGACTCTGAACATGCTGCAATTCCTTCTTTGCTAGCCGTTTCTACTGTCCACCATCATTTGATCCGCAAGGGTTATAGAGGTGATGTTGGACTAGTAGTTGAGGCTGGTGATGTTTGGGAAGTTCACCATTTTGCTTGTCTAATCGGTTTCGGTGCAACTGCCGTAAATCCTTACCTGGCAGAAGAAACGATTACTGGTTTTGAAACAGAATTGGAGGTTAAACCTGCTAAACTTATACAGAACTATATATATGCTGTAAATAACGGGTTGTTGAAGATCTTCTCTAAAATGGGAATTTCTACACTACAATCTTATCATGGTGCGCAGATCTTTGAAATCCTTGGTTTGAACAAACAGGTGGTCGACAATTACTTTACCGGTGCGGTTTCAAGAATCGGCGGTTTAGGATTGGATGAGATTGCCAGAGAAACCCTGATCAAACACAACAGGATTTTCGGTTCGGCTACTCGTCCGGATATGATCCTGCCTACAGGTGGTAATTACAAATGGAAACGTAAAGGAGAGCAACATTTGTTCAATCCTCAAACGATTCACTTGTTGCAAAATGCGACCAGAAAGAACGATTACAGCGTATACAAACAATATTCTAAGCTCGTAAATGAGCAAACGCATCAAGCCTTTACCATCCGTGGATTGTTTGAATTTAACTACAAACGTCCTTCAGTACCTTTGTCGGAGGTAGAACCAGTTGAGCTGATCCTGAAACGTTTCGCTACTGGCGCGATGTCTTTCGGTTCGATCTCTCATGAAGCACACTCTACTTTGGCAATTGCCATGAACCGTATCGGCGGAAAGAGTAACACAGGAGAAGGTGGTGAGGATGAATTGCGTTACGAGACTTTACCTAACGGTGATTCTATGCGCTCTGCAATTAAACAGATTGCCTCTGCACGTTTCGGCGTAACGAGTTATTACCTGAGTAATGCAGATGAGTTGCAAATTAAAATGGCACAAGGTGCGAAACCTGGTGAAGGTGGACAATTACCTGGTGATAAAGTTGATGAATGGATTGCAAAAGTTCGTCACGCAACACCTGGAGTTGGTCTGATCTCGCCTCCGCCACACCATGATATCTATTCTATTGAAGATTTAGCACAGCTGATCTTTGACTTGAAAAATGCCAACCGTGAAGCTAGAATCAATGTGAAACTGGTTTCTAAAGCTGGTGTAGGTACAATTGCTGCCGGTGTAGCGAAAGCGCATGCTGATGTGATCCTGGTTTCAGGATTTGACGGTGGTACAGGTGCATCTCCATTAACTTCTATTCAACATGCTGGTTTACCTTGGGAACTTGGTTTAGCGGAAGCACACCAGACTTTGGTGAAAAACCGCTTACGTAGCAGGGTAGTCCTACAAACAGATGGTCAGTTGAAAACTGGTAAAGACATCGCCATTGCGGCCCTTTTAGGTGCTGAAGAATGGGGTGTAGCTACCGCTGCGCTGGTAACCTCTGGTTGTATCATGATGAGAAAATGTCATTTGAATACTTGTCCGGTGGGTGTGGCTACACAGGATCCTAACTTGAGAAAGTTGTTTACCGGTGAAGCTGATCACGTTGTGAACTTGTTCCATTTCTTAGCAGAAGAGTTGAGAGAGACAATGGCAGAACTAGGTTTTAGAACGGTAGAAGAGATGGTAGGTCAGGCAGATGCCCTAAGCTTACGTCAAATTGATCCTAGCGACTGGAAATTAAAAGACCTGGATCTTTCTGCAATATTATATAAAGCGCCAGACAATGGTTTGAGCTTGTTCCAAACAGAAACACAAGACCATGGATTGACAGATGTTTTAGATCATCAATTGATCAAAGCTGCTGCGCCTGCATTGTTAAATAAAGAGCCGATTTACAGAGAGTTTGAGGTGAAAAACACCAACCGTGCTTTAGGTACGATGCTTTCAAATGAGGTTTCTAAAATCTATAAATCGCAAGGATTACCTGCAGACACGATCAACTTCAAATTTAAAGGTTCAGCCGGACAAAGTTTTGGTGCTTTCGCAGCAAAAGGAATCTCTCTGCAACTGGAAGGTGAAGCCAATGATTACGTAGGTAAAGGTCTTTCTGGTGCTAGATTATCGATCTATCCTTTTAGTACGATTAGCTATGTGCCTGAGCAAAATATCATCATTGGTAACGTAGCCTTATATGGCGCAACTTCCGGTGAGTTATTTGTTAGAGGTCAGGCGGGTGAAAGGTTTGCAGTAAGAAACTCTGGTGCTACAGCTGTAGTAGAAGGTTTAGGTGATCATGGTTGTGAATATATGACTGGTGGTGAAGTGCTGGTAATCGGTGATACAGGTAGTAATTTCGCTGCTGGTATGAGCGGTGGTGTAGCCTGGATCTACGATGTGAAACAAGAATTTACCAATAAATGTAACAGAGAAATGGTAGACCTTGATCCACTAGATGAGCAGGATGAATTACGCATCAATGTGTTGCTGAAAAAACACATCCAGCTTACAGATAGTAGTTTAGCTAAGTTTATCTTAAGCGATTGGGCGACTCAATCTGCGCACTTTATTAAAGTATTCCCTAAGGAGTACAAAGCAGTAATGATGAAAAGAGCTGCTGTAAGTGTCTAAGTATTTTAAACACAGCACAATTAAGAGCCACCAGAGAAAATTGAAACACAAAATGACGAGAACCACTAAACTAAATATAGCTTAACTATGGGAAAAGTAACCGGATTTTTAGAGTATGAGAGAACTGCTCCTATAAAAGAAGATGCTAAAGAACGTTTAAAGCATTATAACGAATTCGTAGAGAATTTTGAACTAGAACAGGTAAACCGTGAAGCCGCAAGGTGTATGGATTGCGGTGTTCCATTTTGCCAGTCGGGCTGCCCACTGGGAAATGTGATCCCGGAATTTAATGACGCAGTATATAAAGGTGATTGGCAATTAGCTTCCACTATATTACTAAGCACGAACAACTTCCCTGAGTTTACAGGCAGGATTTGTCCGGCACCATGCGAATCTGCATGTGTGCTTGGTATCAACAAATCTCCGGTATCTATCGAAGAGATTGAAAAACATATAATCGAAATTGCCTTCAATAAAGGTTATATCAAAGCGGAAGAACCACTAATCCGTACAGGTAAAAAGGTTGCAGTTATTGGCTCGGGTCCTGCGGGACTTGCGGCAGCAGCGCAGCTGAACAGAGCCGGTCATGAGGTGGTGGTTTACGAACGCGATGATGCTCCTGGAGGCTTGTTGAATTATGGTATTCCTGATTTTAAACTTCAAAAAGATATCGTTACAAGACGTATCAACCTGATGGAAAAAGAAGGTATTGTTTTCAAATGCAATTCCAATGTTGGGGTAAATGTAGAGTTGAACACTTTACTTAGAGAGTTCCAAAGTATTGTTTTGGCAGGTGGTTCTACCATCCCAAGAGATTTGAACATCACTGGTCGCGAGGCAAAAGGAGTTCATTACGCAATGGATTTCTTAAAACAACAGAATAAGCGTGTTAAGAATATCAGCTTTGAAGAAGAGGCGATCCTGGCTACAGGAAAAGATGTAATCGTGATTGGTGGTGGTGATACTGGTTCTGATTGTATCGGAACTTCTAACCGTCAGGGTGCTAAATCTGTGATGCAGTTTGAGATCATGCCAATGCCTGCCGCTCAACGTACTTCGAATATGCCTTGGCCAACATTCCCAATGTTACTTAAGGTGACTTCTTCGCATGAAGAAGGTTGCGAAAGAGCATGGGGCGTAAACACTAAGGAGTTCATCAAAGATGAGAACGGTAACCTTAAAGCCTTAAAAGTAGTAGATGTAGAATGGGAAATTGATCCTACAGGCAGACCTTTGAACTTCAAAGAAAAACCAGGTACGGAAAGAGATTTACCTTGTCAGCTGGTATTATTGGCAATGGGTTTCTTACACCCTCAAAAAGAAGGCTTAATTGAGAAATTAGGAGTAGAGCTGGACAATAGAGGCAATGTGAAAGCCGAAGAAGGTAAATACCAAACCAATATCGCAAAGATCTTTGCAGCAGGGGATATGCGCCGTGGACAATCGCTGGTAGTATGGGCGATTTCTGAAGGTAGAGAAGCTGCCCGTAAAGTTGATGAATACTTGATGGGACACAGCCGACTGGCTTCAAAAGACGGTATTCCTTACGCATAAAAAGGATAAAATACAGAAAGGCCCGGCATATTTGCCGGGCCTTTTCTTTTACCAGTAATTTCTTGTTCCGTTTTCAGTACGTTATTTTGCAGTAGGATTTTTCTTTCCTGCCAATAACATTTCAATGGTTTTCTCTATTCTGCTCAACCTGGTTTTATCCTGTTTCGCAGTTAATATCCAAAGCACATATTCCTTTTTATGAGAATAAGCCAGCGACAGGAAATACTCCATCGCTTTAGGATATTGTTTTAAAGCGAATTCAAGATCCTCAGGCATTTTTACCTGCTTATTCAGTACATCGATATAATTAGAAAAATCATTCTTTTGAATGTTCTCATTTCTAACAGCGGATGCTTTCACCAATGCGATTGGCTTCAAGCGAATGCCTGTCCAGATCTCTGATATAGCTGCAGAAGCACAGGGTGTCAATTGATAGTTCTTCAATTCATCCCAAGGGCCCATCATGTTTAAATCAGTAGGGATGCCTGAGCTTTTCTTCGGGTAAGCGATCCAGAATAAAGTATTTGGTTGCAGCTTTTTATGTAGTTGACTCAAATTTTCTTCCAATTCATAGCCATTGACCACAAATAGAATCACCGCATCAAACTCTTTTTCTGAATTAAAACTGAGCTGAATCGCATCATAATCACCCAGAAATTCTACTAGATTATCCGGAGCATTTTCAATAAGTACTTTGTACCCAGGTTTTATATGCAGTTTTTTAAGTAATGTGTTTTCCATCTCAGCTAGCTTTAATACGTTATTTACAACCTTAACTTAGCAAAGAAATCCCAAAGGACAATCCCTGCAGAGATCACAATATTAAATGAGTGTTTGGTACCAAACTGAGGAATTTCAATACATTCATCAATTTTTGTCATCACCTCATCACTCACACCATTCACTTCGTTTCCAAAGATCAAAGCGTATTTTTTCTTCATATCCGGTTGAAATGTATTCAACATAGTACTACCCGAAGCCTGCTCAATCGCAATGATTTCATAACCATCTTCCCGTAAACTGGCCACAGCATCCAATGTGGTTTCAAAATGCGCCCAGGCTACTGATTGAGTAGCACCTAATGCTGTTTTCTCAATCTCACGGTGTGGAGGTTGCGCGGTGATACCACATAGATATAATTTCTCTATAGCAAAACCATCTGCAGTTCTAAATACAGATCCGATATTATGCATGCTTCGAACATTATCCAATACTACAATAACCGGTAATTTTTCCTGTTCTTTAAACTCTTCTACACCTACGCGGTTTAGCTCGTCTGTTTTTAATTTCTTCATTAAGGACTATTATTCTATTCTATGCAGCAAAAGTAAGATTAAATTGCAGAAGCACCATTACCGATTTCACTGATATAGATAGCCGCAGGATATCCAATACGAGCTACATAAAAATCTGTCAATTGCTTACTGAAATCTTCTTCCTGACCTTTTTTAAGCAAAGCGATGGCACAACCACCAAAACCAGCACCTGTCATTCTTGCACCAATTACGTGTTCATAGTCTTTGCAAAACTCAACCACAGCATCCAGTTCCTTACCTGTAACCTCATAAAGATCTTTCAGGGATTCGTGAGAAGCATACATTAAACGACCAAATTCCTGTAAATTACCTTCGTTTAATGCCTTTGCAGCCAGGTTTACACGGTCGTTTTCTTTAATAACGTGTGTAGCTCTTTTTAATACCGTTTCATCAGTGATCAATTGACTGTGTAAAGCAAATTTCTCTGCATTCAATTCGCACAGATTATTCAATTTAATCTCTTTATTCAGTGCTGCTAATGCGGCTTGACATTCCGCAACCCGTTCATTATATTTTGACTCTGCAAGCTTTCTTGGCTTATTCGTATTGATAATGGCTAAGCGGTAATCTCCAAGGTTACAGTCTACTGATTTATATTTTAAAGTATCACAATTCAATACTAAAGCTTTATGTTCTTCTCCAAATGCAACGGCAAACTGGTCCATTATGCCGCAATTTACACCGATAAACTCATTCTCTACTTTCTGTGCCAGCAAAGGAATTTCAATTTTCTCATAGCCTAAGCCGAAGAAATCATTCAAAGCATACGTCATGATCACTTCAATAGAAGCAGAAGAGGACAAGCCAGATCCAATAGGAATATTCCCGTAAAATAATAGGTCTAGTCCGGTAGGAATTTTATGTTTTTTCAGAATTTCATGAAATACGCCCAATGGATAATTATACCATTCAGAACCTGTTTTAGTATAAGTATCCTGCAATGGAAACTCTTGTTCTTCAGGAAAGTTCAGACTTTTAAAGCGAATCACCTGGTCGTTATTAGGGGCAATACTTAACCAGGTACCTAGTGTAATCGCGCATGGCATCACTAATCCACCGTTATAATCAATATGCTCGCCAATCAGATTCACGCGTCCAGGAGTAAAGTAGTTCGCCTTTGGTTCTTGTCCATATAGCGCTGAGAATTTTTCGGTCAATTCCGCTTTCATTGTAATTTTTTAAATTAATGTTTTTGTTTTAAGTAAAGTATTGATAGTATTGTTATAAATAACAACCGCCCTAATATACAATTTATGGAAACAAAGCTAATCAAGACCGGAAAATTTATTGACGATAAAGAAGTCTTCGGAATTGAGTTAACAAATACGCAAGGTACATATGTGAAAATATACAACTATGGTGCAATCATAAATAAGTTCATCGTTACTAATAAACATGGTGAAAAGCAAGATATTGTACTTGGTTTTGATGATTTTGAAGGATATATCTCTGAAGATTACTTAGCAGATTACCCATACCTGGGGGCGGTAATCGGGCGTTATGCCAACCGTATTAAAAACGGAAGATTTACGATAGATGGAACAGTACATCAGTTGTCGCAGGCCAAAGGTGGAGATTGCCTTCACGGTGGAGACATCGGCTTCGACAGAAAAGTATGGACGATTTTACCTACCATTGATCCGAGTCTGACTTTACAATACATCAGTCCAGCTGGAGAAGAGAATTTCCCAGGCAACCTGACCATCCAGCTAACGTTTAAGCTAACAGATGATAACGAATTGAGACTGGACTATAAAGCGATTACTGATGAACCTACAGCGATCAATTTAACACATCACAGTTATTTCAATCTTTCTCCGGATCTGGGTGTGATTGATCAGCACTTCCATAGAATGCCTGCAAGCAATTATCTGGAGCAGGACGACAACTACGTAGTAACCGGTAAGTTAATTCCTGTAGAAGGCACGAATCATGACTTCCTGGGCGGAAAAACCTTTGCCCATGACTGGAATCCTGAAGAAGGCTATGATCAGACCTACGTATTAGATAAACCTTATGGAGAATTTACACTCGCTTCTGAGACTTCTGAGGAGAAAAGCGGATTAAAGCTATCAGTATATACTACTGAGCCTGTTGCACACCTTTATACCGCCAAATACCTACACGTAAAAGGAGGAAAAGGGGGCGCAACTTACCATCCATACGAAGCTTTCTGCGTGGAAACGCAACACCATCCAAATGGTATCAATATTCCTTCTTTTCCAAGTACAGTTTTGAGACCTGGAGAGACATATACACAAACTACAGTTTATAAAATAGAACATAATTAATATGAAAGTCGATATCTGGTCGGACGTTAGGTGTCCGTTTTGCTACATAGGAAAGAGAAAGTTTGAAACTGCATTGGCAGATTTTGAACACAAGGGAGAAATAGAAGTGGAATGGCACAGTTTTGAGCTGGATCCAAATGCGGCAACTGTTCTCGATAAAACTTCTGAAGAGTATCTGGCCGAACGTTATGGCAAGTCGAAAGAATGGGCAGCAGAAACGCATAAAAACGTAGCTAATGCAGCAGCCGAAGTTGGCCTTACCTTTAATTTTGATCAGGCAATTGTGGCCAATTCTTTTGATGCACACCGGTTAATTCAACTGGCTAAAACAAAAGGACTTGGCGATGAAATAGAAGAGGCTATGTTTAAAGCCCACTTTACTGATGGAAAAAACATTGATAGCCATGAAGCATTACAAGAAATTGGAACGTCTGTTGGTTTAGATGCGCAAGAGATCAAGGATATGCTAAATAGCGATCTTTTTACTGATGAAGTAAGATATGATGAGAAAACTGCAGAAACAATTGGCGTTCGTGGTGTACCATTTTTTGTTTTCAATGATAAACTGGCAGTCTCAGGGGCACAACCACCTGAAACATTTTTAGGTGCCTTAAATCAAGCCTGGGAATCCCGTTAACATCAATCATTAACCTCATCTTTCCAATAGCTCGATGAGCTCTTGAAAAGAATAGGATAGCCGATATTTATGAAAAAGGCCTTGCAGGAAATCAATCCTGCAAGGCCTTTTTTTAGCTTTAAAATTATTGTTTTCTAATCCTAGGTATTTTGCAGTACCTGCTGCTCCACAAGCGGTAGTGTCAAATGAACGGAAAAGCTTTTCTCCGCTTCTAAACTTTCATATTGGAGTTTTATAGCATCCCCATAAAGCTGACTATAATTGCTTTGATATTCTTCCAGATCTGCTAAAAGTGTTGCTGTTGCGACAGATTCATACTGCATATCCATATGTAATTCATCAGATTCAATTAGTATGATAATCTCTAGTAAAACAGCTTGATCATGTACGATCTTACAAAAAGGCTCTAAAAGATTAACTATAGAAAGCGGTGCAATACATTTCTCATTTTCTTCTCCTTGAATCGCTAATTTAATATGAAGTCGGTGATGTAAATGATCCAGACCAATGAAATGAACGAAAGATTGAAGAGCAGATAGTTCTTCTTTTAACGGACTGTATAGCTGTCTACCTCTATACAAACGATACCTCAAAAGATCTGAAAAGGTAAGAATAGCCTCAGGAGTGGTTTCTTCAGGTATTTTGGCAGACTCCTTTAATTGATGCAGAGACCTCATCAGGAAATCCGGATTGATGTTATTTTTTAACAGATCCAGTTTCACTTGTTCAATCTCCTTCTTTTCATTTTCCACCTCTAACAGTATACTGTTCTCTTCGTTTTTCTCCATAAAAAACAGCATAATAGAAAAGAACAAAAAGTTCAGAAGATAACTGGTTAGTTTACTATAATAAATCTTGGAGAAGCTTAAATTAATGTCTTTATCTATTGGATCAGTCAGGTGAATATAGGCTTTACCAAAAACTACATCAAGGGCAGAAATACTTAGATAACAAATGATGACCAATACCCAAAATTGCAGATTCTTATTCCTTTTGAAAAAATAGGGGATAAAGTATAAGCAATAGAGATAGAAAAAGGTCGCAATCAATAAATTCGAGAGAAAAAAGTGATTGTAAATTAGTGATGGGGTAATCGGTCCCTTGGCACGCATAATCGTACTGATGAACAATACCCAAACCCAATATACTATATGAGCTACCCAACGGTAATTATTAAAATAAACCCATCGGTTACGCTCATTAATTTCTAGTTGTACAAAATTGCTCATGTTTAAAAATTAAGAATTAGGTAGATTTCAAATTTATCAGGAGCATTGTTGATCGTTAATTTATGGCGTTTTGGATATAGGATATTGAGTCGTCTTTTTACGTTGATTAAGCCAATACCGCCTTGATATTCAGAGAAGGTTTGATGGGTAGCGACTGCCGGTTTACTGTTTTGCAATTTAAAATGAAGCTCTTTTTTCAAAACCTCGATCTCCATATTGATCCAGGATTTGCCAAAGCTGGTTTTGGTGCCATGTTTAAAAGCATTCTCCAGGAAGTTAATTAACAGTAAAGGCGCAATTTTACGCCCTGTAGTCACTCCTTTAATGGTAGTGGTGATGGTACATTGCTCTTCATTATGGCGTAACTTTTCCAATGCGATATAGCTATTGGTAAATGTAAACTCATCTTCCAGTTTCACCAGGTCCTCCTTACATTCGTACAACATATACTGAAGTAAAGATTCTAATTTTTCAATGATTATAGGCGTTCTTTCCGATTTCTTTAAGCTGAGTGCATAAATATTATTTAACGTATTAAATAGGAAGTGAGGGTTCACCTGCGACTTTAAAAACCTGCTTTCTAATTCAATCTTTTCAGATTTGAAACTTTCCAGGCGTTGTATTTCCTTTTGCCTATCGTAGATGTCAATAAAATAATAGAAGGCAATAAATATAGAGGAAATGAATAAATAGAGCATCATGCCATTCCCCAATAGTACCGACCAACCAAATTCCGGTCTGAAACTCATGCTGGGAATCATATTGATCACCATTTTTACAATGACCACATTGACCAGAAACCAGAATAAAAAAAGCAGTGGTAAACTCAGCCAAAAAAAATACTTCCTCTCTTTCTTGTGTAAAGGGATGATAAAAAGCAGAAAAGTATAGGATTGCAAAAACATGACCACACAAAAGGAGCTGGCAGAAAGTACTGGAAAAGGTTTAGGGAATTTCGGATTATTGAGCAGTCCGCTTCTATTAAGAACCAGGCAAACAAATCCTATAAATAACACCCAAAATAAAACGTGTAATAGCCATCGGTAATTGGAAAAAGTCTGAGAAAAATGTTGCTTAAAAGCAGGAGTCATCAATTAATAGTTTTAGGTTCGGCCGGGTAAAGTTATAATAAATTTACTTCCCTCATTCTCCTTACTTTCAACAACTATACTTCCTTCATGTTTTTCAATAAAATCTTTACACAACACTAGTCCCAGGCCAGTGCCACTTTCATTATTTGTTCCTCTGCTGGGCATTTTCTTTTCAATACGAAATAAATTGTTGAGCGTTTTACTATTCATACCCACACCGTAATCAATCACTGAGATTCGAACGGCTTTATTTAATATTTCCGCATGGACTTCCACACTACCAAAATTAGGCGTGAACTTAATCGCATTAGACAGTAGGTTTCTAAAAACCGTATGAATCATATCTATGTCAGCAGAAATCATGATTTGACCTTGCACGTTGTTAATGATTTCAATATTCTTTTGAGCAGCTACAATCTTTAAGACTTCTATACTCGAGTTCAAGGTCTCCCGTACATCTAAAATTCTGGGTTTAAAATTCATGACGCCAGCTTGGTTGGTAGACCATAGCAATACGTTTTCTAACAGTTTCGCGCTATTCCCTAAACTATGCTGTAAAAGATTGTAGGTTTTCCTGCGTTCATCAATATCCTCCTCAAAAACACCTTCTTCCAAAAACATCGTAAGTGCCAGTGCCGAATTTAATGGCCCACGTAAGTCATGTGCCAGTATAGAGAAAAACTGATCTTTACTCGCATTGATACCCTCTAATTCCTCATTAGCAATGGTCAATTTTTCATACTGAAACTCTAATATTTGTTTTTGGGATTGTATCAAACGATCTTGTTTAAAACGAGTCATGTTATTGTTCCATAATACCCAGGAGATCACAAAGGAAACCGCTATCACACAAAGCCCATCTATAACATTGAATAGTACTGTGTTTTGATTAGGTTGGGTTAACGTTACCCCATAGCAGAAAAAGCAGTAGATTAATACAAAATAGATTGCAGCATACAATGGCCTAATTAGAATAGTTGCAGCATTTAGCACACATGCCAACATAAAAGTGATGATGGCATTGTCTAACGATTGTCCGAAGATAGAACATAAGGCACCACAGCCAGCAAATATAAAGAACACCAGGTGGGGTAATAATTTACTTAACAAAGAGTATTCCCTTCTGGTAAATCTCAGGAAGAGTCCGATTAAACTCAAAAAGAGGCATATCGGTCCCATCATCATATTGATAAAGAAAAGATCGTTTAACCAGCTCGTTTCTTCTGGACCCACCTTGAAATTCCCGAACCTAAAATACAAATGAATAATTAAGGTAATGGGAACAAACAGGCTGGTGATGGTGATGCACCTATTGAGGTTAGTAGAACTAACTTCATCCTCCATGATCATTTTGTCTAGAGCGGGTCTTTTGAAAAACCTAAGAAATAGATTGAGAGCGTTTGCCATTTTGATAATAGAACAAATCTATTCTTTTATTTTATAAATAGCTAATCTTTTGAAAATGAACTACTCCTGTGTTTTTTGTTTATGATTATGTATGGCATAATCCAATATTTAAAGGAAGGAAATTGCTTTTAAAAGTAGGGGTTAAAAGCAATTTCTTTTGAGTATTTGTATTTTAAATAACTTTATCAATAGCCATCCAAATAATTCTCAAACTTGAAAGGATAACAATTACTGCAACGCCAATAAACATCTTTTTAATCGGAAGTTTCCCTACCAATCGTGCAGCAATCGGAGCTGCAATCACACCCCCAATCAGTAATCCTATGATGGACTGCCAATGGCTAACGCCGAGGATAAAGAAAAAAGTGACTGCACTGGCCATTGTGACAAAGAACTCTGTTAAGCTCACAGATCCAATTACATATTTAGGCGTACGCCCTTTTGAAATCAGTGTAGACGTTACCAAAGGTCCCCAGCCACCGCCACCAAAAGAATCTAAAAATCCTCCGGCACCTGCCAACCAGCCTGCGCGCTTCACTTTCTGCGGTTTCGGTTTTTCCTTAAAAGCATTGGTCAATATTTTTATTCCCAATGCTAAAGTATACACAGAAATAACCGGACGTATATACCCGGAAAAAGCCTCTCCGGCATATCCCAATAAAATTGCACCGGCAATCGCCCCTAAAACGCCTGGAATAAGCAAGGTTTTAAAAAGTTTCTTATTGACGTTTCCAAAGCGATAGTGACTAAATCCAGAAGCCCCACTAGAAAACATTTCAGCGGTATGAATACTCCCGGAAATTACTGCTGGATTCAATCCGCCAGAAAGTAATAGGGTGGTGGAAACTACTCCGTAGCCCATTCCAAGAGCGCCATCTACCATCTGCGCTACAAAACCAACCAATAACATCCACAAGAATTTCTCATCCATTTGGAAGTAAATTTCCTTGCCAAAAGCCAATACCGACTCGTAACTTAAATAGGAGTAAGTGGCATATCCTATAAACAGTGCAGCTAAAATCAACAGGCATAGGTAAGCAACGCGCTTCCATTTCTTTTCCTGAGAAGTACCCTGTTTAAAAGGGATGGCAATTTCTTTTTCTTGTAAACTCATGAGTGTCCTGCGCTAAATGTGGTATCGTTAATATCTGTAAAAGGTGAATAAACGCAGTAGGGGTCGTTTTCTATCCATACATAAAGTCTATCGAATTAGTAGACAATGATATGGTAACTTTTTGAATAAACAAAATAATCCAGGAAGAATTTGATTCTTTTATTTGCCAGTGCCTAAATCCCGAGTAAAATGGGTACTGGAAAAAGGAGGGAAGGGAGTGATATGACTTAAAACACAAAAGATCCTGAAAACTGAATTCAGGATCTTTTGTTCATCATTGATCAATATGATTTATATCGCAGTAACACGGGTTTCAATATTTCCTCGGGTTGCTTTTGAATATGGACAAGCACGATGTGCTTTGTCTGCTAATTTCTGTGCTTCTTCGGTGGTGATACCGGGAATGTGAACATCAAGGTCTGCAGACAAAACAAATGAATTGTCATCTTTATTAAAGGATACATGAACTTCCACACTTGCTTCAGAAACATCCACACCGTCATGAGCTGCAACAGCACCTAAAGCGCCTAAATAACATGGACCCCAGGCAGCTGCGAATAATTGTTCTGGATTAGTAGCGCCACCTTGTCCACCCATTTCTCTTGGTTTTCTTAGGTCAAATTCTATTGTTCCATCGCTTGATTTGATATGCCCATCACGTCCACCTTTTGCCGTAACGGAAGCTGTATATATTTTTTCCATAATTTGATTTAAATTTTATACCTCTACAACAGCTTCAAGCAGGTTAAAGTTTTATATTTTAATTTTTTCGCAGAGTTTAAAGATATCGTAAGCCACTTTTTGGATGAGATCAAACTGCTCATGAATGATGTCATCATTGGGATCTTGTGTCGAATTTTCAGTCTTTATTGGCTGTCTGATTAAAGGCACATTACTCAATGTGCTATTGTGACTATGCAATACTTCAATAGATAAATTCATCAGATAGGTGGTGTTATTTACCACAGGTTTCAGGTCATCAAAATTTGAAATTCTAAAAGAATGCTCTTTGTTGTACAAGGAAAGTGTGGCTACATAAGATGACAAAAGATGGTTTAAAGCCGTAAACTGGTGAAGCTCTTTCATCCTCAATTGCTTACTCTTGGGTTCCGAGAACATACGCTGAAACAGCGAAGCCAAATTTGCCGTCGTTACGTAAACTTCTTTCCTGGCCACCTTATAATTGGTCATGTTATGGGCGTCATCAGTATATAAGAAAGTAACCTGCTCAAAATAATTCATATTTGCCCTTAAAGTCGCCAACATGGCCTCTTTAAGCTTTTGATGCTCCCAATTTGGGAATAAAGAATAACTGGCCAGCAAGGCAATTCCAGAACCAATCAAGGTATCATAAATACGTTCACGTGCGACAGACAATCCGCCCATTCCCAGGAAATCAAAAAGCACCAGGATATAAGGCGTCATAAACAAAACACTCACTACATAATTTTTACGCTGGAAGCTATAACAGCCAATCATACAGAACAAAAGGATGATAAACAAAGTATGCTTATCCTGTACATATACCAGGATGCCCATACCTATAAATGCGCCGATAACCGTACCAATCAAACGTTCATAGTTACGCTTTTTGGTGAGACTAAAACCGGGTTTGGAGATCACCAGGATCGTTAATAAAATCCAGTAACTGTGTGAAAAATTTAAAAGTCTGGCCACCACAAATCCAATCAGCATCACAATAGCCACCCTCAGCGAATGTCTGAAAGTAGAGGAGGTGAATGTTAAATTCTCAAACAACAGCTTTAAATCTATAGGTTGTCTGGTAACAAAACGCTCTACATCGATTTCTCGGGGTTTCAGGTTTTTCTTTTCTTTTTTATTGAAATAACCGTTGATTGTTTTTACCCTGGAGAGTATATTCTCAATATTTACTTCTATATTTTTAAGCGCAATTATACCTAGCGTATTGTATTTTCCATCAGTATTGTTGATTTCTAAGGCTGTAATTTCCTTTCTAAGGGTCTCTACATCCTCAATTAACGAAGTAGGAAGATTAGGAACACCTCCGGTTTTTAAAGCAAAAGCAATTTCATCCAATTCATGCGCAATCTTTATAATAACAGATTCATAATGTGCTAGAATACCAGATTCATCAAATTGATCATGGAGCTGTTCATAATTATAATAGGTAGACATGACTTGTTCAAAAAGATCCACCATATCAACAAATACCAGCAAAAGAAAACGTCCTTCTGGTGTAGATTCACGAATAATTTCCCGTGTTTTGAACAGCACTTCTCGCACAGCATCTTGCTTTTCATGAACAAGCACCTGTAACTGAAGGAGTTTTGCATAATTCTCGTCGTAATCAGTATTCTGATGATAAAATCTCGCTTTAGCACGTAAAAACTCAGAAATTTCATGAATTGAATCACTTAATGTTTGTTGAACCAAACGGAATGGCCTGATTCTGTAGACAAAATAGCTCAATAAAGTGTACCAAATACTACCTATAAATATCAGTAATGCAAACACCAAGACCTCTTTCCATGGCCTGACATCGTCAATACTCAGCACCATAACAAGGAGGGAGGCAGTACCAATTGCCGCAGATCTTAAACCATATAGAAAAAACATGGAGAAAATGAAACTGCAGATAAAAAGCAGTGCGCCAATGAAATAGACATTGCTATTCGTCAATCCTACAACAATTGAAATGATGGTGATCAAACCAGTCGTAATCATCATCGCATTTCTGCGGTGAACAATTGGTCCTGGTGTATCGACAACACTGACACACAAAGCCCCTAAGGATAAGGTCATTCCATATTGAAGGAGACCAAATTGAGCTAAAATAAGAGAGGGACACAAGACACCAAAAGTAATCCTGAGGCCATCAGCGAAATATGTGCTTAATAAAAAATCCTGGATACTTCTGATTGGACGATTGAACATAGCGTAAAAATAGATTTACAATCATCAATTGTGCCATTAACAACTGCTTTATGCAAAATAACAAAATCATACCACAGTATTAAGATATATTGCCTCATATCTAATAATAATTTTAATCTTGAAAATTTTACTGCAAATTATGTGAAGGTTTTTCTCTATTTTAGATTTCTGAAAGATTTTTCATCTTAAAGCGCTTAATAATCAGCATTTTCCGGTAAAATCCTTAGTATATGGAATTTGAGCTAGGATCAAGGCAATTTTAACCTGCGTAGTATAGGTTGAACGCAGCTTAAAACGCTTTAAATCAAACAAATGAAAACTCTCAATATATCTGGCTTTATAAAAAAATTGAATCCATCTGCACAATAAAAGCAAATTTCAGATGATTGCTTGATTTAAACTTAGCATGTATCTTGTACCAGTTAATTCCTGCAGAAAAAACAGACCGCCTTAGAATCGGCTGTAGCAATTTTGCCCTGGTAAATATCCGTATAGCCAAATCTCCTGACGCTATTCTTACTTAGTATAAAAGTCCCATAATTAATATTATGTTAAGTAGTATTATGAAACATCCTACCCAATAGGTGTTTCTTTATAAATTATGATCCAATAATCCTTTTGTCTTGTTGTTGCTTAAGTGCTTAGAATTCTTCCAGTTTTCCTTTTAACTCCTGAACTTTGTCCAATCTGTTTTTTCTGGTGTAAATGTCTATCAGCAACTGAACTGTAGATTTGTCGTTCTGATTGATTTCATGAGCTTGCAGTAATGCAATTTCCGCACGATTAATATAAGATGCAAATGACGGTCCGTCATTCTTTTTTGATTTCAGCGATTCATTTGCAGCATTGATATAAGCTATCCCTATTTGATGCAACGCATCAAAATAATTCTCATCCAAACTCAATGCTTTATTGTAAGCTAATATTGCTGTGCTATTATTAGATTTATTCTGGTGTAGATATCCGTAAAGAAAATACAATAATTTATTTTTCGTTTCTGTCTTTAAGGTCGATTCGATCACACGGATTGCATCATCATACTTTTCAGTATCCAATAAAAGATTGATATAGTCATTGGTAAGATATACATTGTAAGGATTCATTTTCAATCCATCTTCTAACGACTTCAAAGCCAATTCATGCTCAAATTTAGAAGAATAAATTCCGCTAAGTTTTTGATACACGACAGGATTTTTAATCCCATTGTCTTTAGCCCTTTTATAATAGATCAATGCTTTATCCAAGGATTGCATATTCTGTGCAGCCAAAGCAGTATTAATTGCTAAGGTTGTATCTTTTGGAAAGAAATCACTAACCTCTTTTAATAATTCATAAGCCGTACTAAAATCATTGCTTGCAAAAGCAGCATTTGCTTTATCTTGTTTTTTGATATTTACATTATAGACTGAAGCGGAAATCAATTGCGAATTTGCCTGGAATTTATCTAGTCTCTTCGCGGAATCAATAGCTTCAACTGCTAAATTGTAATAACGATCAGAATTGTTCGGATCCGTATCAATTATAGACACATAAGCACTTAAATAAGCTTTAATAGCCCAGGTTTCCGGCCATTTTTTCGTCTTTTTATCGTTCTGAGCAGCCTCAGCAGCCTTCACCCCCTCTCCTAGTATACTTAGCTGTTTTTTCTCATCCTGTTTACCAGCAATAGCCATTTGAAGCTTTCCCACACTGTTTCTTGCAATTTGCAATTGACTTGTTTGGGAAAAAGCATGGTCAGCACTCAATAAAACCAGGAAAGCAGCATTAAATAAATAGATCTTTTTCATACTAAGGGTGTGTTCTAGCTACAAACTTATAAAAAAAAAGGAGGGATAAAAATTACCCCTCCTTTTTAATAGAATTATTAATGATGATTAAGGCTTTGCTGCTCTTAAATCGTCAAGTCTTTTCTTGGTTGCTTCATAGTTTACCTTGTCATCTTTAAATAAATAAATGATTTTCAAGTTTTCTAAAGCATTTTCATTTTTAGGATCTAATTCTAAAGCTGCTTTATAGTAAGGCGTTGATTGATCGATAAACGCGATCATCTTATTACTAATTGCATTGAATTCCTTAACTTTCTTAGGATCAATTTTATTTCTCTCCGTTTGTAAAGCTAAAGCTTGTTTGTAATAAGTATCACCTAACAAATATTGATAGATTGCATTTTTTGGATCTTTAGCAATCAATTTATTCAACATCTCCTGAGATTTAGCAATATTACCAGATTTGATATAAAGATCAGTTTCTAAACCAATGAAATAAGAATCATCAGGAAATTTGCTACTTGCTTCTTTTAGGATAACTAAACCAGCAGCTGTATCCTTTAACTTGTCGAAAGTAACACCTACGATCTCAGAGTAAAGAACTTTTGAATCCTTGTAACCTAAATCAATAGCTTTCTTGAAGTTCTTAACTACCTCAGGATAGTTCTCAATTGCTTTTGCAGTAACACCTGCATTCACATAGGTAGAAGTATCATTTGGATTTTTAGCTGTTACTTCATTAAAAGCAGCTAATGCACTCGCAAAATCCTTTTTATTGTAAGCAAAAATCGCACGATTTCTCATCGCATTGTCTACATTCACTTCTGCTTGCTGAATGTTTTCTTTTTCTGCACCTTTTGTATCTAAAGCTTTTGCCTGAACAATCGCTTCTTCAGCGATCTTTTGGTTTGCTTTAGCATTGTTAAGATCTAATGAATCCACCAATGCAATTCTAGATGCAAATAAAGCTCTGTAAGACCAAGCCTCTGGCATTGCCTTAGATTTCTCATGAACAATCGCTTTATCAGTATGCGCTAAACCTTCGTTTAGCGTTTTCAAGTTGTCGGCTAATGTAGTTGTTTTAGCAATAGCCAATAATGTCCATGCTTTCTTAGCTTCGTTTACTTCACTTTTTTGCGCATTTGCATAGGTGGCAGCACCTACAAATAATATACTAAAAAGTACTTTTTTCATCTTGTTAATTTATGGGTCAAAAATTTAATTTTCTTCTTCTTCAGCCTCGTCTTCATCTTCTTCTTCCTCTTCCGATTCGTCTTCAATGATTTCTTCTGATTCCTCTGCTCCATCAACAACAAGAGCATCCTTTACTACAACAGCACCTTCTACACCTTCTTCGTCTTCGATTTCCTCATCTTCATGTTCAATCTTAGCAACAGAAGCAATTTCATCATTTCCTTTAAGGTTGATCAAACGCACACCTTGTGTTGCTCTTCCCATTACCCTAAGTTCACTAACAACAATTCGGATCACGATACCTGATTTGTTAATGATCATTAAATCATCCGCATCAGTTACGTTTTTGATGGCTACCAATGCACCGGTTTTTTCCGTTACACTAATGGTTTTAACACCTTTACCACCTCTGTTAGTAACGCGGTAATCTTCAATATCAGTACGTTTACCGTAACCTTTTTCTGAAACCACTAAAATAGTTACTCCTGGATCATCTACAGCAATCATACCAACAACCTCATCCTGGTCGTGTGCAAGCGTTACTCCTCTTACTCCAGTTGCAGTTCTACCCATTGGTCTAACCTTCTCCTCATTGAAACGAATTGCTCTTCCAGAACGTAAAGCCATTACAATTTCGCTTTTTCCTGTAGTTAAACTTGCTTCTAATAGTTGATCACCTTCATTAATGTTAATTGCATTGATACCATTAACACGTGGTCTTGAATAAGCTTCTAAAGAGGTTTTCTTAATTGTTCCCTTTTTAGTACACATGATAATGTAATTGTTTTCCAGATATTCCTGGTCCTTCAAGTTCTTTACCTTAATGTATGCTTTGATTTTCTCCTCTTTAGGAATATTGATGATGTTCTGAATTGCTCTACCTTTACTTAGTCTTGATCCCTCAGGAATTTCATAAACTCTCAACCAGAAACAACGTCCTGATTCTGTAAAGAACAACATATAGTTATGGTTTGAAGCCACCAATAAATGTTCAATGAAATCTTCATTTCTTGAATCACTACCTTTAGAACCTTTACCACCTCTACCTTGTGTACGGTATTCAGTTGCTGGAGTACGTTTGATATAACCTTCATGTGAAATTGTGATCACAACGTCTTCATCCTCGATGAAATCTTCCATGCTCATGTCTTCCGCAGAGTGTACGATTTGAGTTCTACGCTCATCACCATATTTCTCCATCATTTCAGTCAATTCATCCTTAATGATTTGCATACGTAAATCTTCTGAATCCAGAATAGATTGTAAGTATTCAATAGTTTTCATTAATTCATCGAATTCTTCTTTGATTTTATCACGTTCCAGACCTGTTAACCTACGTAAGGTCATGTCAAGAATTGCTCTGGCTTGAATATCACTCAAACCAAATTTCTCCATTAATCCTACTCTTGCTTCTTCTGGAGTATTTGAAGCACGAATTAATTTAATTACTTCTTCAATATGATCTAAAGCAATTAATAAACCTTCCAGAATATGCGCTCTTTTCTTAGCTTCTGCCAGTTCAAATTTCGTTCTTCTAACCACCACATTATGTCTGTGATCAACGAAATGACGAATCAAATCTTTCACGTTCAACATTTGCGGTCTGCCATTCACAAGCGCAATATTATTTACACTGAAAGAAGTCTGTAAAGCAGTCTGTTTGAAGAGGTTATTTAAAACAATTGCAGCATTCGCATCACGTTTAATTTCATAAACGATACGGATACCATCCTTGTTCGATTCATCTTTAATATTCGAAATACCGTCGATTTTTTTCTCACCTACCAGCTCAGCGGTACGCTCAATCATCATCGCTTTATTTACCTGATAAGGGATTTCAGTAACGATAATCGTTTCACGATCTTTATTCGTTTCAATCTCCGCTTTAGCACGCATTACAATACGACCTCTGCCAGTTTCGAAAGCCTCCTGAACACCTGTGTAGCCATAAATAATAGCTCCTGTAGGAAAATCAGGTGCTTTTATATGCTTCATTAACTCAGGTATAGTGATTTCATTATTTTCGATATAGGCAATGGTTCCATTGATCACCTCAGTAATGTTGTGTGGTGGCATATTTGTTGCCATACCAACCGCAATACCGGAAGAACCATTGATCAATAAGTTTGGAACTTTAGCTGGAAGAACCGTTGGTTCCTGCAGGGAATCGTCAAAGTTAAGCTGGAAATCTACTGTATCTTTATTGATATCAGCAAGCATATCTTCAGCAATCTTTTGGAAACGAGCCTCCGTATAACGCATTGCTGCAGGAGAGTCACCGTCAATCGATCCAAAGTTACCCTGTCCTTCTACCATTAAGTACCTTAAACTCCATTCCTGAGCCATCCTTACCATGGTATTGTAAACAGATGCATCACCATGTGGGTGATACTTACCTAATACCTCCCCAACAATACGGGCAGATTTTTTATAAGGTTTGTTGTTTGCAAGTCCCAGATCCAACATCCCGTATAAAACACGGCGGTGAACTGGTTTTAATCCATCACGAACATCAGGTAAAGCCCTTGATACAATAACCGACATCGAATAATCGATGTAAGCGGATTTCATCTGCTCGTCAATATTGATTTTTATTATTTTGTCGTTTTCTTGATTTTCTAAATCTTCTGCCATAAATAGTAATGTTCCCTAAGAACGATTTAAACGTGGTATTCTTATAACCTTGCGAATTTAATAAAAAATGCGCCATAAAGGCGCATTGTGGAAAAAATTTATCGTATATATTTTAGGTCCAAAAATGGGGATTAAGCCCACTCTATGCCTTTTTTTAGCTTACTTAAGGTATCCTCTTCCGGGCTATCCGGGATTGGCTGATAATTATAAACCCATTTCGCCATTGGAGGTAAGCTCATTAGGATAGATTCTATCCTCCCATTGGTTTCCAGGCCAAATTTGGTCCCTGCATCATACACCAAATTAAACTCCGCATAACGGGATCTTCTTAAGTATTGCCATTCCTGTTCTTCAGTACTAAAATCTGAATCACGATTTCTGTCGATCAGCTCCGTATAGGCAGGAAGGAAGGTATTGCCAACTGCTGTAGAAAAATCCAGTAAACGATCAAAACCCAATCCTGTATTTTCCGGCTTAAGTTTATCATAAAAGATACCGCCAACACCCCTAGTCTCTTCTCTATGCTTGATGAAAAAATAATCATCTGCATGCGCTTTAAATTTCGGGTAAAAAGAAGCATCAAACTTATCACAAGTCTGTTTCAGCAAGTGATGAAAAAAACGTGCATCCGTATCGATTACATAATGCGGCGTCAAGTCTATCCCTCCACCAAACCATCTGGTCTGATCATCCATCTCAAAATAACGAATGTTCATATGTATAATAGGCACGAAGGGATTATTAGGGTGCATCACGATAGAAACCCCGGTCGCAAAGAAATCATCGTTATCGAGCTTAAAAGACTTCTTAATCGCTTCTGGCAATTTGCCATATACCGCAGAGAAGTTTACACCACCTTTTTCAATTACATTTCCATTCTGCAGAATTCTCGTTCTGCCGCCACCGCCACCTTCACGGCTCCAAATTTCTTCTTCAAATTTTCCTTTGCCATCGGTTTGTTCTAAACCCTGACAAATGGAGTCCTGAATTTTCTGGAAAGCTGCGACTACTTTATCTTTAAATACCATTTCTCTAAAACTTATCCTCAAAGTTAACTTTTAAAAAAGCCCCTTTTCAGCTAAAGTTGAGATAGTACATTTTTTTGACATAATGGCCCTAAAACAAGTAGGATCATTAATCGTGGTGCATTTTTAGCTTATCCAACAACTCCGGAGAGACATTTTCCGCATACACACCATAAGCATCGATTAATACGCCTTTGAGATTCCCTACCGGGGAGGAAATCGCATAAATTACCGCACTGTCTCCGGGATCAGTCATCCCTTCAAAACGGTAAACTTCGTCGATTTCAAACTCTTCAGGCATCAGCTGCAGATCGATAGCTTTACACTCTATACAATCAGGTGCCAGGATGAAATCATATTCATAACCTCTCTTCTCAAGGTCAGAAACAGCGTCGGTAAGGGTGTCATAAATATACATAGCTCTAATTTAATAAAAAATAATTGTAGTATGGACCGTTTTAAATTTCATAGTTCAATAAACTTTCAGATATTTAAGCATCATGGTAGTATCAGAAAAAACGCTTAAATGGGGACTTTGTTTGTATCCACCTTTATTATTCCAGCGTATCTGGGTAAAAAGATTCCATAAAGGTTTTCGAGGTGTAGATGTAAAGATCAACAGGAGCCTTTTCAATAAAAATTATAACGGATCTATATTCGGAGGAACGATTTATGCCGCCACCGATCCGTTCTATGCCTTGCTGTTTGATCAGCTTCTGAGACGGGAAGGGTATAAAATCAGGGTCTGGCTAAAAAGTGCTTCCATTCAATACCTAAAGCCAGGTCATGGAGACTTATTTTTTACCATCACCGTTACCGACGAAATGCTCAACGAAGCCATAGAAGCGATGAATACAGTCGGGAAATTTGTAAAAGCATACCCGATGGAAATCACCAATGCTCAGGGAGAATTATGCGCTACAGTGATGAATGAAATTTATGTGCGCAATTTACACCACGGAGAAAAACCACGTATCGCCTATTAAGCTATGAACATCAAGAAACTCATCCTGCAAGGCGAAGGGACCACCCTTGATTTCAAGAAAACCATTACTAACAACGAAAAGATTGCCCGCAGTATTGTAGCATTTGCCAATCATAAAGGCGGACAATTACTCATTGGTGTAGCCGATGACGGAACGATTAAAGGCGTCAAATCCGAAGATGAAGAGAAATATATGCTCCTCAAATCTGCTCAGCAATTTTGCAGACCTGCAGTAGATTTGAGTTTTGAAGAAATATATGTGGAAGATAAACTCATCCTTGTCGTAAATATCAACCCAAGTGAAACCAAACCCCATTATGCATTGGATGAAAACAAAAAATGGTGGGTTTATTTCAGAATCCAGGACAAAAGCCTTCTGGCGAGTAAAATTCTCGTAGATGTCATCAAGAAAAGTTCGGAAACTCATACTCCACAAACGTCTAATGGAAAAGAGGAAAAATTATTATTTGATTACTTAACATTAGAAGGGCGTATTACCTTAAAACAGTACAGTAAAATCATCAAAACCTCATATAAGAAGGCGCAAAAGATATTGGTCAGCCAGATTCTTAGTGGAGCCATTGAGCCTCATAGTTCTGAAAAAGAAGAATATTTTACAACAATTTCACAACACCATTAGGTAAAATAATTTCAACCTCAAAAAATTGAGGATAGAAATGTCGACTTTTGTAGCAATGCTACAAACACTTTATTCAAAATATAAACCTTATTACTCCGACAACCTACGTCTGGCTATGCCAATTGTAGTGTCTCAGTTGGGGCATACCCTTGTTCATTTAGCCGACAGTGTAATTGTAGGGCATTTTGCCGGCACCATTCAATTGGCCGCAGTCTCCCTCGTGAATAGTCTTTTTATGCTCATCCTGGTGATTGGAATGGGAATCTCTTATGGCCTAACACCTTTAATGGCTCAGGAAAATGGCCGTAAAAACTACGATGAATGTGGAAAGCTATTGTCAAATAGCTTAATTATTAACATCATCACCTCTATTCTACTATACGGTTTTGTGCATCTTGGAACTTTATTAGTTATCGATCACCTCGGACAATCACCTGAAGTAGTCGCCTACGCCAAACCTTATTTAGGCTATCTCGCCATTTCCATTATTCCATTGATGATCTTCCAAACCTTTAAGCAATTTGCAGAAGGTTTAGGTTTCACCAAGCAAGCCATGTTTGTCTCCATCTGGGGAAACTTGCTCAACATTATTCTAGGAATTATCCTGGTCAAAGGAATGTTCGGAATAACGCCTATGGGTGTCAAAGGTGTTGGGATAAGTACCCTGGTAGACCGTACACTAATGGCAATCGTGATGTCCATTTATGTGTTAAAGTCTAAATATTTCAAGGAATATATCAAAAGCTTTAAAGTCACTTTCTTCGATAAAGTAAGGGCCTTAAAAATCATCAAAATTGGCGCCCCGGTAGCCTTACAGTATTCTTTTGAAATCAGTGCATTCAGTGGTGCAGCGATTTTAATTGGTACCATCGGTGCAGTAGAACAAGCAGCTCACCAGGTGGCAATCAATCTGGCTTCTGTGACTTACATGATGGCCAGTGGTATTGCTTCAGCCGCAACCATTAAAACCGGAAACAACTTTGGCAAGAAAAACTTCCTTGACCTCCGACAATCGGCAATTGCGAGTTACCATGTCATTATCTTGTTCATGAGTATTACTGCCATCCTGTTTATCGTAGCCAATAACCTGCTTCCCTACATCTATACAGAAGATACAGCGGTAATTAATATTGCAGCTCAGCTATTGATTATAGCAGGATTTTTCCAATTGTTTGATGGTACACAAGTTGTCGGCTTAGGGGTATTAAGAGGAATTGGCGATGTCAATATCCCTACCTTCATCACCTTTGTAGCCTACTGGATCATTGGAATTCCACTTGGATATTTACTGGGAATTAAATTAGATATGGGAGTAAACGGAATTTGGTATGGCCTAACATTCGGCTTACTCACCGCTTCCATATTACTCTTCTTTAGGTTCCAGAATAAAACCAGACTACTCATTAAAACAGCATAGTCCTAATCCTGATCAACAAAAAAGCCCAGTTAATTATTATAATTAACTGGGCTTTTTTTATAGTGTAAGAAAACTAGTCTACAGCAATAGTTTGCTCGCTAATCCCAATAATAATAAAAATCCAAAAACATCTGTAAATGTTGTAATGATAATCGATGAAGCGATTGCCGGATCAATACCCACTCTTTTCAGTATTAACGGAATACCTGCACCAGTAACCCCCGCGATTAGCAGGTTACCAGTCATCGCTAAAAAGATCACAACCCCTAACAAAGGGTTACTATCGAAAAATATGGCAAACATAAAAACGATCAAACCAGTAACTGCACCATTGATCAATCCTACAGTAAATTCTTTCAATACCGTACGATAAGCCTGGTTATCGGTCAAATCATATAGCGAAATCCTTCTTACTGTTACCGCCAATGCCTGCGTGGCTGCGTTTCCACCCATACCCGCAATAATGGTCATATAAGCAGAAAGCACTGCGATTTTTTCTATTGTAGAACCGAAATGCCGAACCACTGCCGAAGCTAAAAATGCCGTCCCTAAGTTTAAGATCAACCAGGGTAAACGAGATTTTACCGCTTCCACCCAGTTACCACTCAGTTCCTCATCTTCAGAAACCCCGGAGATTTTTAAGATATCCTCAGTATTCTCATCTTCCAAAACGTCAATAACGTCATCGAAAGTTACCCGTCCCAACAACCTCATGTCATTGTCAACAACAGGAATACTGGTAATGTTATATTGAGAAATTAACCTGGCCACCTCTTCCTGATCGGTATCAGGCGTTACCCAGGCCACTTCTGCCTTTACTAATTCTGTAATATGTACGTTTCCTTTTGCCTTAATGATGTCCTTCAAAGAAACGATTCCCTGAAAAACATTGTCATCATCAATTACAAAAATGGTATAGAATTCTTCGATTTCTTCACTCTGACGAATAATCTCATCAATCGCATCCTTTTTAGTCAGGTTAAGATTGACGCGGATAAACTCGGTGTTCATTAAACCACCGGCAGTCTTTTCGTCATAACTCAGTAGATTCCTGATATTGGAGGCATCATCCTCACTTAAATCCTCTAGAATCTCCTTTTGTTCATGCTCTTCTAACTGAGAAATAATGTCCGTAGCATCATCATAATCCAGCTCTTCTACAATTTCCGTTCTTTTATCCGGATGTAATTGCAATAACAACTCCTCAGGGTGAGACTCCTCATGCATCTCGGAAATTACTTCCGAAGCAATCTCTACTGGTAAAAGATTGATAATCCTTTCCTGGTCTTCTTTGTTGATGCTTTCAAAAAGGATGGCTATTTCTGAGGCATGATACTCCGATAGAATAACTTTAAGTTGTTCATCATCACTATTTAAGGCGTTTTTTAACTTAGAAACGTCTGTTTTGTCCAGGTCGAAGGATTGCATCTATTGCCAAAGTTACAATAATCATGCTTATTTAAACCATCCCTTACGCCAGAAATATATGATTTGTAACACCGCAATGGCCGCCATACCTAACATGGTATAAACGTACCCATTAGCCTGATAAAGCTCGGGCATGTTCTGAGGCAGCAGTTTACCACTGATCGGATCCACATTTGCAAAGTTCATCCCGTAGATTCCAGCAATGAAAGTTAGCGGAATAAAAATAGAGGAAATGATGGTCAGCACCTTCATGATTTCATTCATCCGGTTACTGATAATCGACAAATACATGTCTATATTACTCGCCGAAATCTCTTTTAACGACTCTACGATATCTATAATCTGAATGCAATGGTCATACGCATCGCGGATGTACATTTTCGTTTGATCTGTGATTAAATGGGTGTCACTGCGAAGAATATCATTTAATTTATCACGCTCGGGCCAGGCCACCCTCCTGATATTAATCAGATTTCTTTTGATCAATTGGGTATCAAACATGACCGACTTATCCGGTTTATCGAATAAGCGATCCTCAATATTATCTAACTCATCACCCCAGGCACTCAAAATTTCAAAATAAGTATCTATAATGATGTCCATCAGGGCGTACATCAAATAACTGCTGCCACCTAAACGTATATTACCCTTGCCTATCTTCAATCGCGAGCGCACTGGTTCCAGGCAATCCTCATAGCTTTCCTGAAAAGTAATCAATGCATTGTCCAGCAACAAAAAAGAGTATTGCTGATTCTCCAGGTTTTGGTTTTCATCCAATTGCAACATCCTGCTCACCGCAAAAACATGATGATCGTATTCCTCCTGTTTTGGTCGCTGGTAAGTCCTGGTAATGTCCTCGAGAATCAGTTTATTGATATCAAAATCTCTGCTCAATGTTTCAAACAAAGCCAAAGAATTAAAGCCTTTAATCTCTACCCAAAACGTATGTCTTTTATCTTCCAACATGGATTTCAACATACTGATATCCTTCATTTCCCTCACCTCATAGCTTTCCGCATTATAACGGTAAAGGTTGACGATAGGTTTTAAAGCCTTCGGATCAATGTAAATCATCCCCGGACTAGATCCGGCATGTGGTAGCGCTAAATGCTGACGTTTCTTTTTGTGCTTTGCTGGTTTAGCCATTTTACATATAAGATTTCGATTGTGGACCCTGATTAAACAACAAGTCCACAATGCTTAAGTTTGGCTTAAAACCTTCTCTATCATCAAAGACCTGGAAATACGGTTTAAACTCCCCTTCTGGCTTCTTAAACACTGGTCCGGAACGGAAATCCAGCTCCTTAGGCACATCATCATGGTATTCTTCCGTCAGCTCAAACTTTGCGGTGATCTTCAATTGTTTGAATAACCATTCCATAATTTCCTGATTGTAATCAAAAAGAGAATCGAATTTCTCATGGTAAAATCTAGCAAATTCATCCTCATAATACTCGAAATATGCGGAATTACGGTAACAACTCTCCAAACTCTTCCAATGTAAGCGCTGCCAGTTAAAATCATTACTTATTTTAACATCCTTCATTTTGGTGTGTAAATTTTTGCCGCGAATAACCGGAACAATCAGGTCCAAACTCCCATTAGGTGAGTAAATTGTAGCCCTGTTTCTAAAGGTCTGTTTTGGAAAATGCTCCTCTTTTTCCAGTAAAAACTCGTTTCCAAAACGTTTCAATTCTTTGAAATAACTTACTGGTGGAAGATAAAAAAGGGGAAATATAGCTAAACTTTGCATCTGTTATTTTATGTTTGCATTCTTAATCCGCCAAAATAATGATAAAAAAAAGCTTTTCTTATATAGGAGTAGTTTTTTTAAGCTTTTTCTCTCTTCTGCCTACCCAGTTTTTATACTTAATCTCTGCATTCTGTTACTATATCCTATATTATTTAGTAGGTTACAGAAAAAAAGTTGTTCGTGAAAATCTAGTTAATTCTTTTCCAGAGAAAAGCCTGGAAGAAATCATCATTATAGAAAAACGGTTTTTCCGATACTTCGCAGATCTAACGATGGAAGTGATTAAAATGTCCTCCATCTCTGAAAAAGAAGTATTGAAACGTGTCAAATTCAAAAACCTACACCTGGTAGAAGCACATTTCAATAAAGGAGAAAGCGTATTGGCCTGTACCGGTCATTATGGAAATTGGGAATGGGGAATGTTAGCATTAGGTATCCATTTATCTAAAACTGCTTACGTGATCTACAAACCCCTGAATAATAAGATTTTTGACAACTGGTTTCTAAAAATGAGAAGCAAATATGGGAATGTTTGTGTACCCATGCGACAAACATTACGCATGCTGACCAGTAAAAAAAATGAAGCAAGTATGTTCTGTTTTGCCAGCGACCAAAGTCCGGTTCAGGGAGAAGCACATTACTGGTTAAACTTTCTAAATCAAGATACATCCGCCTTATTAGGCCTGGAAAAGATTGCAATGCAAACCAACAGACCCATCTTCTATTTTAAATTAACCTATCTAAAAAGAGGTTATTATGAAGTAGAATGTGTGCCTATTTGTCCAGTGCCAAAAGAAACTAAGGAACACGAAATCACCGACATCCATTTCAAATTCCTGGAACAAATTATTAACGAAGAACCGTCTTACTGGCTATGGAGCCATAGACGATGGAAAACAAAACGACAAAACGCATCATGACAACAGCAAGTGTAGCAGTAGTAATTTTAAATTGGAATGGAAAAGCACTGCTGGAAAGGTTTCTGCCAAGTGTGCTACAGTCGTCCTATGCCAATTTACAAGTTATAGTAGGTGATAATGCATCAACAGATGATTCTGTAGCTTTTGTACGCCAAAACTATCCGAATATTCGCATTATTGAAAACGACAAGAATTACGGTTTTGCCGGAGGGTATAACAAAGTATTAGAGCAGGTAAACGCAGATTATTATGTGTTGCTAAACTCAGATGTTGAAGTTCCTGAAAACTGGATTCAACCAGTCATTGACCTGATGCAAAATGATCCTAAAATTGCAGCAGCACAACCAAAGATCAAATGGCAACAAGACAAAAGTAAATTTGAATACGCAGGAGCTGCCGGTGGCTATCTTGATTTACATTGCCTACCCTTCTGCAGAGGACGAGTATTTGATACTGTAGAAGACGATCATGGTCAATATAATGATGTAAAAGAGATCTTCTGGGCAAGTGGTGCAGCCTTATTCATTAAAAGTGAATGCTGGAAAATATCTGGTGGATTAGACCCCGATTTTTTTGCACATATGGAAGAAATAGACCTTTGCTGGCGTTTAAAGAATATGGGCTACAAAATCATGTATTGCCCGGATGCAGAAGTTTATCACCTTGGTGGAGGAACATTAAATGCCGACAACCCTTATAAAACCTATTTGAACTTCAGAAATAACCTGATAATTATGCAGAAAAATCTGCCGTTATCAGATGCTTATTTTAGGATCTTCATTCGCTTTTTTATAGATTTTGCAGCATTACTTAATTTCGTAGCACAAGGGAAGCTAGATTCTGCAATGTCGATTAGTAAAGCACATTTTCATTTCCTTCAACAATTATCTGCCAATGGAAAGAAAAGAGCAAAACAACAGATCCCTTACCATAAACATGCCGGATACTACTCTTCCAGTATTATATACGCTTACTTCATAAAAAAAATCAAGCGCTTTAGTGATTTGGGTATTAAAAACTAAGCCCATTTTGCAATAGCAAGATGATATAAAAAGGAAGCCTGCATCATAAATGTGCAGGCTTTCTTTTTATACAAGATTTTGAACGTCTATGCTACTTCTTTTCAGGAACAAAAATAATCGGCCCCGGTCTGTTCGCCACAGTCGTTAAAGCCTTATAAATATAATCACAAACCAATTTTTCTCCTGGAACATTAATCAATCTTCTGTCGTCTTCTGGCGTATGGTATTGTGGATGACCGCCTGTATGAAATCCCAATACAGATATGTTTTTCTTGTAAAACGATACATGGTCCGAGCCACCAACATCATAATGATTTACGAATGGATGAACACCAATTTCTGGCCCCAAACTGGTCAGCAGTTCTACCCCACCATCAAATGTTGCAGCGCCACCCATATACAGGTGCTTTTCAGCATTCATTCTACCCACCATATCCATATTGATCATCAGTTTAATCTGAGACAATGGGACCAATGGGTTTTCTGTGAAATATTTAGAACCTAATAATCCCTGCTCTTCTGCACCAAAAGCAATCACTATCACACTACGCTTCAACGAGGCTTTATTTGCAGCCAGTTTTTCCGCAATTTCTAAGAGCGCAGCAGTTCCACTGGCATTGTCGTCTGCACCTAAATGAATGCCTACCGTATCAGGTTTTTTGGAAGATGCTCCTCCCATTCCAAGGTGGTCATAATGCGCACCAATCACAATAAACTCGTTCTTTAAAACAGCGTCAGAGCCTTCAATATAACCGATCACGTTTTGAGTTTTCACATACGGCGTATCCTGTACTCCTTTTTTTACCCTCATCTTGGCGGTGAATTCCTGGATATAACTTCCTTTATAAGGCGCAATTCCTGATTTTTTGAATTGCTTCACTATGTAACTCACAGTTTTTTTGTTTTCGGCAGTGCCGGGAAAACGCCCTTTCATTTGCGGAGAGGCCAATGTCCAGATGTGTTCCTTAATTTCTTTTTCAGTAATGTCCGCCTGCGCGAATGCAGATGCGCAAATTGCTACGCATGCCGCAGATAAAAGAATCTTCTTCATGATATTTAGCTTTTCAAAAGACTCTCAATTGCTAAACGGTAACCATCCAGACCGAAGCCAGTCAGCACACCTTTACAGTTTTTTCCGGTCAATGAAACGTGTCTATATTCTTCTCTAGCATAGATATTAGATACATGAACCTCGATTACAGGAGTCTTAATTGCGGCAATAGCATCTGCTAATGCCACAGAAGTATGTGTATACCCTCCTGCATTGATCACAATACCATCATATTCAAAACCAACTTCATGCAATTTATTGATCAGTTCACCCTCCACATTACTCTGATAGTAATCGATTTGAAGGATGCTATACATGGTTCTCAATTGCGCTATATATTCATCAAAACCTAAATTTCCATAGATTCCTGGCTCGCGAACGCCTAAAAGGTTTAAATTTGGGCCATTAATAATTTGTATCTTCATTAGCTCAAACTTAAAGCTAAAAACTTACAGTAGAAAATTTTTGTGTGATTAATAACCCTTATCTACCCTCTTTTAAAGCCTATTTGAAACTGGAACGTTCTCTTTCCGGGAATTCCATTGCGGCCTATATCAATGATGTTCAGAAACTGTTTCAATATTTTGAATCCATTGATCAAGCGCCTGCTGTAAAAGAGATTAGTAGTGCTGATCTAAAAAAGTTCATCAGCTGGATCAACGAACTAGGTATGCTGCCAAGTACACAAGCAAGGGTAATCTCCGGCTTAAAATCATTTTTCAGCTTTCTAATGCTGGAGCAAATTATAATGGAAGACCCTTCTGCCTTATTAGAAACCCCCAGATTAGGAAAGAAACTTCCTGATGTATTGAACATTGAAGAGATCAACGGACTACTCAATGCAATCGACGCCTCAAAACCAGAAGGTATGAGAAACAAAGCCATCATTGAACTATTGTATGGTTGTGGATTACGGGTTTCAGAATTAACCAACATCAAAATCTCCAATATTTTTGCGGATAGTGAGTTCATTAAAATCATTGGAAAGGGAAATAAAGAACGGATCATCCCAATTGGAGCTACCGCATTAAAGTATATAAGGATTTATCTGGAGCAGAGTCGAGTTCATGTACCCATCAAAAAAGGCTATGAAGATTATATTTTTCTAAACCGTAGAGGAACCGGACTGTCTAGAATATCCGTATTTACAATTATTAAAGACCTGGCATTGGCATCAGGCCTAAAGAAAAGCATTAGTCCGCATACTTTCCGACATTCCTTTGCTACCCATCTTATTGAAGGTGGCGCAGACCTTCGTGCGGTACAGGAAATGCTAGGACATTCCAGCATCACCACCACCGAAATCTATACACATCTGGACAGGAACTACCTAAAAGAGGTCATTACCGGATTTCATCCCAGAAGTTAAAAACTTGCTATTTCCCTCAAGCAAAGCCAATCTTTTTCGACTAGAATGAAGCTTCAGGTTTAAACCATCATCTCATCTCTCAATGCAAGAATCATTCTCGGTTTCCCTTGCATATCCTTCTTTAAAACAATATGAATAAAGCCTTTATCTTTTAACATCTGAATCATTTCTTCCGATAAATACTCATTGATCTCAAAATACAATTTGCCCTTTTCCTTCAAATGTCCGACTGCAAAATCAGCGATCGCTTCATAAAACAACAAGGGTCTTTCGTCCGGAACAAAGAGCGCTAAATGCGGTTCATGTGCCAAAACATTCTGATGCATTTCCTCCATTTCAGTACCCGTGATATAAGGAGGATTACTCACGATGACATCGAACTGTCCTTTGATCTCAAGATTTAATATATCAGCATGGATAAAATTCACCTCCGTTTCCAATCTTAAAGCATTTTCGGAAGCCAACTGTAGCGCAACTTCAGATATATCTACTGCAGTTACTTGCGCTGCTTTACCATGTTTTTTCAAACTGATCGCTATACAACCACTTCCTGTCCCAAAGTCAATTACCGATTTATCATCGAGGCGATTTTCTAAAATCCAATCCACCAGTTCCTCTGTTTCAGGCCTCGGAATCAATACCGCTTCATTCACTTTAAAAAAGGCACCATAAAAATAAGCTTCCCCTAACAGGTACTGAATAGGTTTATGTGCTTTCAACCCTTGCGCAACAAGCAAAAACTGTTGTTCCTCTGCAGGACTAACTTCTTTGTCCCAATTCATCATCAGGGAACTCCTCTTGAGTTTCAGCAAATGTTCTACGCAAATAGAAAAAATCGACTTAACTTCCTCTTCCTCATAAACATCTTTTAATTCTGTCTTAAAATGGGCTAATAACTGGCTTAAATTCATGCCCTGCAAAAGTAAGTAAATCGAACAATATACCTTACTTTTGCGACAATGGCCGACGAATTATATATTAAAAGATGTTTGGAGCTAGCTATTCTTGGCGCTGGAAACGTGAGTCCAAATCCAATGGTAGGTTGTGTGATCGTATCTGAAGGAATCATCATTGGAGAAGGATACCATGAGAAAATTGGCGAAGCACATGCCGAAGTAAATGCTATAAAAGCAGTATTTGCCAAATATGGGGAAACCGAGGCAGCCTTGTTGCTCAAAAAGGCAACCGCTTATGTGAGCCTGGAACCTTGTGCCCATTTCGGAAAAACACCTCCCTGTGCAGATCTGCTGATTAAACACCAACTAAAAAGAGTCGTGATTGGTAACAACGACCCTTTTGATGCAGTAGATGGCAAAGGCATCACTAAGTTAAAAAACGCCGGAATAACGGTAGTATCAGGTGTACTCGATGAAGAATGTGCGCATTTAAATCGCCGTTTTTTTACTAGAATCCGTCAGCAAAGACCATATATCATTTTAAAATGGGCCAATACAGCCAATGGCTATTTTGCGCCAGTAGATGATCAACAAAAATGGATCAGTGGTCCATTGGCAAAGCGCCTGGTTCATAAATGGAGAACCGAAGAAGATGCTGTTATTGTGGGGAAAAGAACGGCAATGGTCGACAACCCTCAGCTGAATGCCCGTGAATGGCCTGGTAAAAACCCAATTCGGATCATTATCGACCGCAATCTGGAAATTCCAGCTACACATCACATTTACAACAACGAAACTAAAACCATTATTTTCAACGAAGTAAAAACGGATGTCATTGGAAATACTCATTTCATTCAAATGGAAGACATGTCTTTTTACCTTCCTCAAAAGATCGCTTTTCAATTGTACTTAATGGATATCCAATCAGTTATTATAGATGGCGGAGCGCAGCTGCTCAACCAGTTTATTGAAGCAGGATTATGGGATGAAGCCCGCGTGTTTACCTCTGCCAAGTCCTGGTCTGATGGTGTTCCCGCACCCAAAATTAATAAACCAATTACTGCTCAACATCAAGTCGGCAATGACCAATTGTCCATTTACCAAAATAACAGCAAAGCATGATCTATCTAATCATCAGTATTTTTTGTAGTGTTACCGTTGCTGTTCTTTTAAAACTTGCGCGCAGATATAAAATCAATGTTTTGCAGGCCATCACCTGGAATTACTTATTTGCAATTGCGCTCAGTTTTTTCTTTTTCAAGCCAAGCATTTCTGAAATAACAACAGCAAAAATATCGCCCGTTTACCTCGGATTAGGTGTCTTATTACCCCTTGTCTTTTGGTTTCTCGGTGCCTCAATCAGGAGCATTGGAATCGCAAGAACAGATATTGCACAACGATTATCTTTGTTTATTTCTATTCTTGCCGCGTATTTTCTATTTGGCGACCAATTCAATACCTTAAAGATTCTTGGCCTTTGTTTTGGTTTTGCTGCCATTATTTTCACCCTTTATCGCAAATCAAAAACACCCAGCTCAGGAGGCAATTGGATTTATCCACTACTAGTATTCTTTGGTTTTGGCTTTATTGATATCCTGTTTAAACAGATCGCACAAATTAAAGACCTCACTTATACCAGTTCTTTAATCCTGACTTTCGCTATTTCCTTCGTGTTATCATTGGTTGCCATCCTCTATCTTGCATTGGTAAAAAAACAAAAGCTAGAACTGGTCAACTTTGCTTGTGGAGCGGTACTTGGACTATTCAATTTTGGAAACATCCTTTTTTACCTGAAAGCACATCGTGCCATGGCAGAAAATCCATCTACCGTATTTGCCGCAATGAATATAGGTGTGATTATCCTGGGCACAATTGTAGGGGTATTCCTATTCAAAGAAAAGCTGAATAAGCTAAACTACCTCGGACTAGCACTCGCCTTAATCGCGATCATTTTCATTACCTTATCACAGTTTCATGCTATTTGACGATACCTATAAAACCATAACTGCCCCTGTAGAAGGATTATTCAAAGACCGTGGCAGTAAATTTATTGCCTTTGCCTATCCCATTCGCTCTGAAGAGGAAGTAAAACCTATCCTTACACAATTGCGTTCAGAACATGGTAAAGCCAGGCATTTCTGCTGGGCATTACGAATAAGTCCTGATCGGTCTGTTTTCAGAATCCAGGATGATGGAGAACCTTCAGGTACTGCCGGTCGGCCAATCTTAAACGCACTTCTTTCTGCTGATTTAACAAATATTCTAATTGTAGTAGTACGTTATTTTGGAGGTACCCTGCTTGGTGTTCCCGGTTTAATCAATGCCTATAAATCAGCTGCAATTGAGGCTATTCAAGCCGCAGAGATTGTAGAAAAGACGGTCAATGATGTTTACGAACTCAGCTTTGATTACCTCAGCATGAATGATGTGATGCGTTTGTTTAAAGAAGAACAACTCACTATCCTTTCCCAGGAATTTGATAATTCCTGCAACATAAAATTTGAAGTTAGAAAAGCTCAGCTCAACCAGGTTCTAGGGAAGATCGAAAAAATAGACGGCATCAAACTCAGTTACCTTCATACCGTTTAACACATTTTAGAACTATTTACGCTGACTCAAAATTGCTAAATGCAATTTGTAGCATTGCTGGTTGATAAAGGACTAATCCATAAACAAACCCTCCTCAACCAGCAATGCTATAAGCGCTAAATGACACATCAACCAAAAATTCTATTTTTGCTGTTTACAGCGCCAGGCTGCAGCGTAAAGCTCAGCCATAAAAGTATCTGCATCCTCTTTTGAACGGATTACTTTTAATAAGCTATCATTAGAAAATTTATCATTATGACGAAATACAGTTGGAGAAGAAACAACACCAGCCTTCTCAATTAATTGGTCTATTTTTATTTGAATATGCTTTTCCATATTGTAAACATAAGTATTATTTTTAAATTAAAGATTAATATTTCTATTTAATAGAAACACATAGTATCTATAAAGATCTCTGTTTTCTCTATTATAATTGAAAGGCTCTGGTTTCGGCTTATCAATATAACTCCCATCTGGATTTTGGTCGTAATTACCATTCCTGAAAATTCTAACATACCAGTCTACTCCCATAGGCATAAAATAATCTTTAAGGTATTCCCTGTTATGTTTAAAGGCACGATGATAGAATCTTGCTCTCAAATCATCAGATCCATCAATTCCTACGGCTATTCCAGGATACTTATTCAAAAATCTGAGTGAAATAAATAATATAGTAGAAAAGACTTTATTTAGATCCTGATGCCATAATCTAACATTGTCTTTAAACCCTCCCGCTCCATCTGGCGGACCGAATCCCATATTAAAGACATTAGGCAAATTAGGATCAGAATGTTTAGACAGTACCACAAGAAGCTTCATTATGCTACCATCCTTTTGTGGAGCGTCGAATGTTACCTTAGTTAACCCATCTTCGATAGACTCCGTTTCATATATATCATCAAAATTGATTGTTACCTGCATAAAGGAAATTTATTTACGAAGGCAACTTAATGATTTATTCTCTTAAAACAATACTATAAACTAATTTAATATCTTTATGATTAAATTAACATCCAGCAAAGCAATGATCACTATAAAACTATGGATCCATAGGTTCATCAAAATCAATCTGCAAAGACCTCACATTCGGATAAAATTCTAATGAGAAATCCGACAAACGTGCCCCCAATTTAAAAGGTTCATATCCCAGCTCCTGCACAGAACGACCCAACAAAGCACCACTGATATACATACTTTGTGATTTCGCAGTTACCGTAAGTGCTAGCTTATCCATCGGCATCCCATATCTAAACATTAACCTCGCGGCATTTCGCATATTGGTGGTCGTATGTCTGGCATGAGGTTCCATAATGATCACACTTTCCGGAATATTTAAAGTACTCATTAAGTACTTTTTCATTTCATAAGCCTCATTGTATTTCGTTTTAAAAGGATGTACTCTCCCACCAGAAACCATAATAAATGGAGCTACGCCTTTGTGGTACTCCGCTACAGCGAGCCTACATCTCAACTTCCCACCTGCGCTTAATTCTGTTTCAGTATCCTCCGGTCCCTCTCCAGGAACCAGGATTAAACTATACTTATAAGCATCAAAATTTGTTTTCGCAATCGCAGTCAGACAAGCCTTATTCACAGTAGTCTTCATAGGTTCATAATCACCAGCATCATTCCGATCATTAATATCCAATGCAATCAATGCAAACTGCAAAGTAGGTTCAAAGAACATCGAATGCTTAGTATTCAAGCTCAGTGCAGCATTGGTACGAACCAACTCCGAATAACCTTTTTCCTTCACATCGAATGAGATAGAATCGATTTTTGGATAATTCGGTTTTGCGGCTTCCACATATACGCCTATCGTAAAATTAAGTGCTTTCGCATCTTGTTCCCATGCTTTAACCAGCATTTCCGAAGGCTTCAAATCACCATAACTCAGGTAACAACCGGAAGGTATCAATTGCTTAGTCAGCATCCCATTCAAGACCTCATTCCCCTTAAAAAGTGCGGTTAAACGTTTACTTACAGTAGCAATCTCTTCCTCATTAAATTTAAAAGCGGCACTCAGACAAACGATATCATTAGCACAGTTTTTAACTGCATCTGAAGCCCTGGAAGCCTTTACTTTAAACAAAGCACTCAAGTCCGGATCCTGCTGAATTAACTTCCTAACCAATGGATCCTGTTGCATCAACGTCAGCAGGTAATAATTTTTATATTGAACAGGGTTTAGTCCATCAGAAAAAACATACTTAGGATCTGCCTGGCTAGATTGTGCAAAAACACTGGCAGTACAAAAGCTTCCCAATAACAAAAAGAAAAACAATCTCATTTTCATAACGCAAAATATTTAAAATAAAAAACCGGCATCTTTAAGATAGCTGAGCTTAAAAAGCTCAATAAATCAAAGATACCGGTCAAAAATTAATGTTAATTAATAACCATCATTCTGATAGCCACTTTTGTTATTAATGTTGTCAATCTCAACCTGTGGCACTGGATACAGACTTCTGAAAGCCGGAATCCCTGGGAAAATAACGCTCATTTGATTAGTTCTCACAATATCAAACCAACGATCTGCCTCTAAAGCCAATTCCAAACGTCTTTCTAAATATACCGCAGTTCTAAATGCCGACTGTGACGTTAGCAAAGCAGGTGTTTTTACAGAGGCATTTGCATTTGTACGCACCGCATTCAGTGCTTTAAAAGCTTCAGCATCTCCATAAGCAGTTTCATTCAGCGCTTCCGCATACATCAACAATACATCTGTAGTACGCAACACAGGAAAATCACCACTTGTTTCATTGTTCAACTGCGGAGAGTTAAACTTGCCCGGTCTGGCACCAGTTCCAGTAGAAACCACCAAAGCCTGACGGTTATCACCGGTTTCAAACAAAGATTGAGGGATATTAATGATATTGGTATTGTTGTTATTTCTATATCGGTTATCCTGGTTTACAAACTCCTTAACCCCACCCATCAGGTATTGAACCGCAAAAATGATATCCTTACTCGTCTTTAAGTTATCAGGGAAAGTTTGATTTTGCGGTACAGTAGCTAATGTTGTGCCGCTATATATCGCAGCTACAACCGGCTGTAAAGTGGTCGCAACCAAATCAAATTTCTTTTGATAAAGATAAACCTTACCCAACAGCGAGTTAGCAGCAAAACTGGTTGCCCTACCACGTTGTGCAGCAACCCATGTTGGAGGCAGCTTTACTGCAGCATCCTTTAAATCATCAATCACCTGCTGATAAACTTGTGCTGTAGTTGCGCGTGTATTTTGTCTGGCCTCCTCGGTTTTCTGAACTTTAAGTACCAATGGAACATTACCCCAAATCCTTACCAGATTAAAATAACTTAAAGCCCTGATAAATTTCGCCTGCCCGATAATCTGGCTCTTGATGTCCTCATTCATGCTGATTTCCGGCGCACGATCTAAAATGATGTTGCAACGATAAATGGCCTTGTAATTCCCCATCCAGGTACTGGAAAGGATGCTATTCGCTGAAGTTTCTGAAAATACTTCAATTTGGTTCCTTACACCCGCGCCCGATCCTGGATCATTATCGATCAGGTTATCTCCACGAAGCTCACCTAAGGTCAATAAATTATTCCCATACAAACTATCGCTTTGCAACGCGTCATAGCAAGTCACAAGTCCGCCTTGTAATCCTTTCTCATCCAAATAAAAACTCTTTTCAACATAAGAATCCAATGGCTTCAGGTCTAAGAATTTCTTGCAAGATGTGGCTGTAATCATTAAACCACAAATTAATATGATATATTTTTTCATCTTTCTATGTTATAAAGTAATGTTAATGCCTATTGATGTTGTTTTTGCCGTTGGATAAACGCCATAATCCTCTCCATTTGTAGTGGCATCGCTCCTATTGGTTACCTCTGGATTATACCCTGTGTATTTGCTGAAAGTGAAAGGATTCTGCATTGCCACATACACCCTAACTTTGGATAAGGTTAACCTCTTAACCAAACTTTCAGGTAAAGTATAGCCCATAGCGATGTTACGAATACGTAGATAAGATCCATCTTCAATATGCCAGGTGGAAGTAGTTCCGTTGCTACCCTTAGCCGCACGATTGGCCCTCACATCCATCCCACTTCCTGGATCACTGTCAGACTTCCAACGATTTAAAGAGCTGATCATATTGTTCATATTTCCTTCTTTATTCGCAAAATATCTGCGGGAAAGGTTCAGAATCTCATTGCCATAAACTCCTTGCATCGCCACATTTAAATCTATTCCTTTATATTCAAAAGAAGTCGAAAAACCATATGTAAACTTAGGCAGGTAATTCCCTACAATCGCTCTGTCTTTGGTCAGATCAATTACCCCATCACCATCCACATCTTTAAATTTAAAGTCGCCCGGTTTAGAAGTGTTCACATCATAATTACCCTGAGTATCCGTATAATGAGGATAAGCATCAACTTCAGCCTGGTTTTTGAATACACCCAGAACTACTGGCAAATAGTAAGAACCTATCGGCTCGCCAACTCTTGTGATAAAATAAGCATTAGCTACAGAACCTGTTTTTAGAATATCGGCATTGCCTGGGCCTAGCTCAACAACCTTATTTATATTCTTAGAAAAGTTTCCATTTGCCGTCCATTTCAAGCTACCAAACTGTTGCTGTGTTCCTAAATTGATGTCAATTCCTTTATTATTTACCTTTCCAATGTTTTTCAATTCCGTAGCAAAACCAGTAGAAATAGGTACTGGAACATCCAATAACAAGTTGTTCGTATTACTATTATAAACATCCACAGAAAGCGTTAACTGGTTCTTGAAAAATGCAGCATCAAAACCCAGATTTAACTGTGCAGTTTTCTCCCATTGTAAATCATCATTCGGCTTAGCAATAGGCGCTGCACCATTGATCACTGCCGGAGGCGTACCACCAAACACATAACCATAATTGTTCATCGCACCCTGAGCTGCATAATTCGGGATGTTGAAATTACCGGTTAAACCGTAACTAGCTCTTAATTTCAAATCTGAAATAGTTTCTGAATCTTTAAGAAAATCCTCTTCGGATACTCTCCAACCTAAGGAAGCCGATGGGAAATATCCCCATTTGTTGTTTCTTCCGAATTTCGAAGAACCATCTGCCCTGATCGAACCTGTAAACAAATACTTTCCTTTATAACCGTACTGTAACCTCGCAATACCTGAAGCTAAAGCCCATTGAGTTCTGGTTGCAGTACCATTTGTTACCAAACCAGCCTTGATGTACTCCACCTGATCACTGATAAACCCTTTGGAAGCAAAAGCATAATTACCGCTTAAGTCGTCCTTTTGGGTAGAGAAACCCACAAGCGCATTGATGCTATGGTCACCTATCATTTTCGTGTAATTTAAAGTTTGCTCTAACAACCAGTTGGTTTCTTTGATCGTACGTGAAGAACCCGTGGCGTCAGAAAGTGGATTTCCTGCAGTATTGGATTGCGGAAATATTGAAGGTCTGAATACATCTTCCGAACTGTTAAACAAATCAACACCCAGCTGAATTCTATATTTCAAATCTTTGCTCAGATCAGCTTCCAAAAATGCACTTCCCGTCATCCGACTTGCCGCCACATCGTCTTTTTGAAGCATGGCCAGTGCTACAGGGTTCCAGGCTTGAGTTGCCCCGTTACCGTCTGCAGGTTTCCCATTTGGCAAAATGGTTCTTGTACCTGCGCTCCAAGAATTCTGATCGAAATTATAACTGCCATCAGCATTGTACACCGGGAATATTGGCGCATAATGCAAGGCTGAAGCCACAATACCTCCACCATTAGAGTTGTAAGCACCATTGGCATTTACTCTCTTTTCATTGATCACCGAAGGACTAAAATTAACCCCGAATTTCACTTTACCTTTTTTCCCTTCCAGGTTAATTCTTCCACTATAACGCTTGAAACCACTATTTAAAATGATCCCATCCTGATCAAAATATTCCAGGGAACCGTAATACTTTATCAACTCAGAGCCACCAGCTGCCGAAATAGAGTGGTTTTGGATCGGAGCCGTTCTAAAGATCTGATCCTGCCAATCGGTATTGGTTAGGCCCTGCTGACCTGTTAAATAAGGTAAAACCTCAGATGGCATTACCGTATTGGTATTATTGCCCGTATTGAACAAACGGATCGAATTGTTGTCATTTATACTAAATGGAACCTGCGGTAATCCCTTATCCGCATACTTTCTATTGTTCGATTCCATCACATCAACATAAGAGTTATTCCTCGACTCCAAAACCATTTGCGCATACTGATAAGCATCCATCATCTTGATCTTATGAGCTAAAGATTGCCAGCCGGTATAACTGTTCACATTAATGGTGGTGATCCCGGCTTTTCCTTGTTTAGTAGTGATCAATACTACCCCGTTAGAACCTCTTGAACCATAAATAGCAGCAGATGATGCATCTTTCAATACTTCAATAGAGGCAATATCATTCGTATTTAAAGTATTGATGTTGTCATTTGAAATAGGCACACCATCAATCACATACAATGGATTTGAGCCTGCGGTAATTGTGCCGACCCCTCTCACTTTGATGTTCAACGCCCCACCTGGAGCGCCAGAACCCTGCGAAACCTGTACACCTGCCATTTTTCCAACCATCGCCTCAGCAGCATTACTGATCGGCTGGTTTTCAAGATCAGCAGCCTTAATACTGGCAATAGAAGTGGTTACATCCTTCTTCTTCTGACTACCATAACCCACCACTACCACATCTGACAAATTGTTGGCGCTAGGGTTCAATTGAATCAAAAGTGTGGCCTGTTCGCCTGGTTTCAGCACATAATTGCTAATTGTTTTTGTCTCATAACCAATATAGGAAGCGCTGATGCTGTAAGGTACGCCTGCAGTAAGCCCTTTTACTGAGAATTTGCCCTCGGAGTTCACCATGATCCCCTTCTTTTCATTGGTTTTTGTATTCAGTAAAAGCACCGAAGCTCCGAGCAATGGTTGCCCGGTTTCATCTTTTACAACCCCTGTAATCTCCGACGAAGTCTGAGCCCAGGTCTTTGCCGATACTGATATCATCAGCAGACAACAGAACAAGTGTGTGGTAAATTTTTTAAGCATAATTTATTTATTTGATTGGTTTTTAGGCAAAAGGATCCCATATCCGCTATTTTTAGCGGCTCAGGTGGTTTAAAATAATATTGTTTTGGATTTACTTTCTAATCAGGTAACCGTCGGCTGTTTTTATTTGGTTTAGTTTATTTAGTTCGGCAATTTCTTCAAGTATGGTCGTTATAGTTTGTGTAAGTTGTATTTTTCCGGTGAATGACATTTCAGCCAGCTCAGCACGGTCGTAGGTAATCTTCAGTTTATAATGTTTTTCTAACTGATCAAATACATCCACCAAAGAAGCCTGCTGGAAGTTCAACTCCTTAATCGGACTCTCCCTTTTAGCGACTAAAGTTCTGGTATCAGACACCTTGATTTTATTCTTCAGGCTATTGTAAACCAATTCTTTTCCAGGCAATAGAATCTCATTAAATGGCGAGATACGAGGAACTGAATCTATGTTTTTCACCAATACCTTACCCGTATGTAACTGTACTTTGATAAACTTACTGTTATTTAAGGCCGTAACAGTAAAGGAAGTTCCCAATGCGGTAGTCGAAATCCCTTTTGCATACACTACAAAAGGATGGTTTTTGTCTTTCGCTACTTCAAAAAAGCTTTTCCCATTTAAATATACTTCCCGTTTATTGCTTACAAATGGAATCGCATACCTCAATTCTGCCCCTGGAAACAATTTAACACTGGAGCCATCTGGCAGATTCATCAATTGCTGATGATCAGTATAATTCACAATTGATTTCCAATTGATCGCATTGCTTTTTTCAATATTTAAAACCTTTGTGTTGGCTATTTCTATACCTGCTTTGTCTTGATTTAAGTTCAAAACATTTAAGAGACCAACAGAAAGCGCGATTAATACAATTGCAGCGGCAGACACGATTTTGAACCATTTTAAGCGGTAAGCTTTGCCAGTAGTCTGTATTTTCACCACATTCAACATCTCCTCAGACTTTAGCTCGTCCAGATCAGCATCCTGGATCTCATCCCATTCCGCTTTGCTCAATAAATGATCTGGCAAGTCCTCCATTTCATTTAAATAGTGCATCACCTGAAGCTTTTCTTCCGGGCTGCACTGTCCTTTAAAATATTTGTCCAACAATTGTTCAGAGACGCTCATACTACTAATACGATTCAATTGAGACTAAACCCGTAACCGAATTAAAATATTTTTAAAATAATTTGTTTTGGCAAAATCGATGGGAATAAGAAGCCGAAAAACAGGCAACGAAGTCGATACCTAAGGAAGGAGTTTAGTCAGTAAAATGAAGACCGGAACATAAGCATAACTATCAAGCTGCTTCATGGCCAAAGAAATATGTTTTTCTACTGTTCTGGGAGAAATGGAAAGTTGCTCAGAAATCTCCTTATAAGAATACCCTTGTAATCTGTTTAAAATGAAAACCTTTTTGCGTGTTGGAGGCAATACACTCAGTGCAACTTCCAATTGCTGGTTGATTTCAAATTTTTGATGTTGATCTGTAGCTTCTTCGGAAACACTATTGTAATAAAGTTTTAGGTTCCGATCGTCATTACTCAGCTTTTTGAAATAATCTAACAAGGTCGTTCTTGCAATGCGAAACAACTGAACATCGAGTTCATGATCTTCTGAAAGCGTATGCTTAAAGTTCCATAGCTTAATAAAGGCCAATTGGGTCAAGTCCTGCGCAATGTCCTCATCATTCGTCTTCTTAAAAAAATAGGCATAAACCTTTTTATGAGATAGCCTGAAGACCATTTCAAAGGATTCGTGATTGCCCGTTTTTAAATCAGAGATATAGCTTAACATTAGGCGCAAAACTATTAGTTAGATATTAGCCAAAACTAAATATAGTGTTAATTCTGATTAAACAATGCCTCCTCTAAAATGCTTATGTTTTAAGCCAGGACATTCACCTTCTCTTTGATCCTTACCGCTTGTGTCCTGTTTTTAACATCCAATTTCACATATAAATTACTAATGTGATACTTGATCGTATTTAAGGAAATAAACAATTTATCAGCCAGTTCCTGATTCGTTAATCCCTCCCAAATCCCTTCTAAAACCTCTGTTTCGCGCTCAGTAAGTTGAAAATCAACTTTTAAAATCTGTAAAGTAGACAGATCATTGCGGTTTGAATTGATGGAAATATCCGGTATCACCTCCACGGTGGGTTTAATCGTAAAAAGATACTTGTTGATTTCTAATCTAAAATGCTCGTTCTCCTCTTGTAAAGCCCTAACTTTAAAAGTAATAGCAAAGCCGATTGCAATAATTTCAAAAGCACTCACCATTCTTAACGCATCCATATCAAAAGCAGAAAGCCATGGCAGATTAAATTGCATATTGAGTACAAAGCCAACTCCAAAGATCACAATCACCCCAAAAGTTAAGACCAAAAACCGGGCATAAACATCCTTCTTAAACCTGGAAATGGCGATGCCAATAGGAATTGCCGCACTCAAAAAGCTAAGTAGATCAATAATCGGCAGAAAACCATTCCATTTAAAAACGGTAAATAAGACTAAACTTAGCAATGCCAAGCCCATCACCGGACCAACATACCGCCAGTAATTTTTATGAGAATCTTTAAGGTCTAAGAAATAGTAAGCGAATACACAGGCAAAACCAGCAGTAATGGGCACAGTATATACCAGTAAGTTGTTTAAGACCAATTGTCCGGAGGATAAGTAATAAAACATCCCGTCCTCATAGAAAAACTCTACAAAAACCCCAATCTGTAAAAAGCAATAGGCAATAAAACGCTTATCCTTAAAGATGAGGTAAAAAACTACATTAAACAGGATCGACATCATGCCCAATCCATAGTAAAAGCCAATTCTAAGCAAACGTTTCCCCTCTTTTTCATTAAAAGATGGCGTATCCATGAGTACTAAAGGCAATTGTTTTAATAAAGCATCCGAACTTCGTATATAATAAACAGTGCTATCCGTTTGGAAATTAAACTGATCATACCGCACCAGATTCAACTCTTCTTTTACTGGATAAAGCTGTCCATTGTTATAACTGTAAAGCTTGGTTTGATGAAGATGTGAGGAAGAGATTTGCAAGGTCAGTGCTTGGTTTAACTGATCTTTACGTAGCCTACCTTTCAACCAAAAATAGGTTTCACCCTTCTCCTGATTTAAGCCTTCAGTTTGATTTCCTTGCATAACCTGCTGCTTAGCCAAACTAAATGAAGGGTCTTTTTCCAGTGGTTCAAACTTAAGCGCTGAAACCTCTTTTTCTAAAAATTTAGTAGTGTCGGTAGTTTGAGCATTCGCATAAAAAAACTGGGATAAAAGCAACAACAAAACAATTGTCTGTCGATAAAAAAATGGGCATCGGGTAATTTGATTGTGGTTCATTAACGATAAAGCGTCTATAATAAACTTCAAAACTAATCTTTTTCTATTAGGCTGCTTGTAATAACCTTGTGCTTTTTCAATTTTCTTTTTCCATTAAAGATTGAGGGCTGTACCTGCAAAAAACCAATCCAAAATCTAAGTGGTTATTTTTCAGTAAACTACAACTAAACCTACCCGTTCGGGTAGGTCAGTTTTTAGCTATAAAAGTTTAAATCCTACCCCTAGGGGTGGGAAATAATGTACATCAGACCTGTATGTTTGTCCAAGATTAGAACATCATACAAATCCAGATCACACATTTCATCATTAGTTTGAAAGATAAAAAATAGCGACAATGAATGCAGTTAACTGCTAAACAAATTGGAGCCTCTCAAGCCGGCAGTGTAACTACTGCCGGCATTTTTTATTTAAAAAGATATCTATAACCATCCTTTTCTTTTAAACCAAAAGTAAATGGCCACCGTAACCACAACCATCAAGCCCATTACTCCAGGATAACCCATCTTCCACTTTAGCTCAGGCATAAATTCAAAGTTCATCCCATATATCCCAACGATAAAGGTTAAGGGCATAAAGAATACCGAAAAGATAGTCAACACCCGCATAATTTCATTCGTCTTCTGGGAAGAAGCAGAAAAATAGATCGCCAGCAACTGGTGGATGTTTTCGGCAAGAGAATCCAGCATACTTTGATGCTTAACATACAAATCCCGCGTATCCCTCGTGTTCACATTTCCTTCTTTGGCATCCAAAGCATCAATAATATCATAAGATAGAATCAACATCCTTTTCAGGAGGTCAATTTTCCGCTTCAAATAATAAAGCCCTTTCAATAACGGCGCTTTCTTAGGTCTTAAGAAAACGATTTCTTCATAATAATCAACTGATTTAGCCAACTTATTTAAAGGCTCTGTATAAGTATTCAAACAAGCACTGATCAGTAGATTTAATAAATCTAAAGTGCTACCGCATTTTTCATTTTTAATCAATTCCGCTATTGGGGCAATTAAATCATGAGTTCTACGATGAACCGTAATCAAAAAATGATCTGAATAGAAAAAGGCGATTTTATGAGTCAGCTCCTGAACCGTGTCCGCTTCAGCCACATTGTTCTGTGTATGTATTCTGAAAATGATGAAAGCATAATCTTCCATCCTCTCATATTTTGGCAAATGATCCGGCTGTAGACAATCGTTAACCAGGGCGGGATGTAATTTGTATTTTTCAGCGATAACGGAAAGCTCTTCAGTTGTTGGATCGGTTAAATCAATCCATTCCAATTTTTGATGCTCAGCAAGGTTATTGATCATATATTTCTTTATAGCTAACTAATTGATATTTGTAACACCCATCATATGCTCATTGTTCTGATCTTGATAAACCTTATGATCCCCACAAGTGTTATACCCGTATCCATTGAAATGCCATAACAAGAAAAAACCAACGATAACCTTAATTTTAAAGCTATGAATAAGTTTTTTAGAGCCATCATTGCTGCCTGGGGAGCAAAAAAACTAGGCGGAGGCTGTTTATCAACGATTATTATATTCGTTGTGATCTATATGATGCTAGGTAAATGTAATAATGGTACCCGAGCTGCTCAACATCCCCTTCAATCAGAAAGACCTGTAGTTCATAAGTAGAAGGGCTAATAAATCAATATTTAAATTACAATTTCTTAGCTTCCATTTCGCTATTCTGGATCTTGGTCAAGCTGATGACCTTTCCTTTTGCATCCAGATTAAAAATAATGGATGCGTCCAAATCACGCGCAAAAAACTTGTGTTTAGCAAATGGCACCAGCTCTTTTCTATCCTTTCCTACCTGTCCGTACAGCGTATTATTCTCCAACACTATCTCAAATACCGGCCCCGGATTAAATTGATACTTGCCCGGATAACTTTCCATTATTTTAACAGGGACATTGATTTTTTTCTGAGCTTGTAGTCTGATATTTTTACGAACACCGGCGTTCGGTAGTCCCGTATCAGCAATGGTAAAACCCTCTACCTTTCCACTTTTATTTTTTTCGAAACTAAAGCTGCTCAGGCTGTGTTCCAAAATAAAATGATCTTTTTCCTAGGGAATCAAACGAGTTCTTGGGCCACCCAGATAGTAATACATCAGGTTCCCATCCTGCAACCTGATATAATGATCAGGACCATTTGCCGATTTATATATTCCCTGATAAGCCTCTAGTTCAGACCTTGTCATGGTAAAGGCTTTATAATCGTAAGGTTTTCCTAAAGCCAGGGCAAGCATTTTCGAGGCAAGGATATCTGGGTTATCAGGGCTATCACAGTTCCTGAGAATAGATATGAACATTTTTTTTTCCGGCAGATAAGCGACGTAGCAGAAAAACCCGTTAACTACCCCTACGTGTTTGACACTGGGAATTCCCTGCACATTGCCAATTTCCCAGCCATAACCATAACCGGTCAGCCTTTCTTTGTTAAGCTGATAAGAGGTATGTGCTTTGAGCAGTCTCTCTGCTTTCAGGAATTTCCCATCATACAAGGCGGCATACCATTTTTGCAGGTCTTCGGCAGTAGAAAGCAGCGAACCAGCGGCGTACGGTAGAGTCATGCTCAGGTACTCTGCATTTTGGTAATGCCCATTCCTGTGGACGTATCCTGATACTCTGCCACTGATTAGCTTAGTCTGGTTGTCGTAATACGAATTTGTCATCCCTAAAGGTTTGAAAATGGTCTCCTCGATATATGTTCCATATGGTTTACCTGTTATTTTTTCAATAATGTATCCCAGTAAGATATAACCAGAATTGGAGTATTTATAGTTCGATCCCGGCTCAAACTCCAGTGGCTCATCTTTAAAAAGGTCAACCAGTTGTTTAGGTGTCAAATCCTTGCGTTTGAGTACTGCTGTGAAGCTTGGCAATCCGCTATAGTTAACGATCCCAGAGGTATGGGTCAGCAAGGCCTCAATAGATATCATTTTTTGCTTTTGGGGGAAATCCGGGATGTATTTACGAATATCATCGCTCAATGATAATTCCCCTTGCTCTTCAAGCGTAAGGATAGCGCAAGCCGTAAACTGTTTAGTAACCGAGCCCAGTCGAAATACATGATCTGATTTCATATCCACATCAAGCTCTATATTGGCTTTGCCAAAAGCTTTTTTATAAATCAGCTCCCCTCCTTTGGATAGGTAAATTACTGCACCCGGACCATCTTTAGGATAGGCATTTCCGATCAGCGCGTCAAACAGTTCATTTTCATTCTGTCCCATGGTTATCAACGGAGCAAGCATAGAAAAGATAAGGCATAGCATTGCCATTAATGATGTTTTCATTTGTTAAAAGTTATTGATAAATAATTAGGACTACTTATCGTTGATCCAGAAGCTAATTCCCTTTTTGCATTCTTTTTAATAAGGCATAAGATGAAATCAAGGCTATACCCAGGCCAATAAACACAAAAAAGGTAATGGTAAGGAGTTTTTCCAGTTGGAGTATATTGCTAACTACAGTGCCTGCAGCGATTCCAAGCGCAATGCCTATACTGGTCATTCCCAATATGAGCAGATAAGGCAGCAGGTTGGTCTGCCCTTTAAAGTGATCAGGAGATAGCCCTTTAGCGATAATTTCCATTCGTTCCTTGTGCCTTGTGGTGAAATAGTAAAAGCTAATGCCGAATACAACCAAGGAGATCGATATAAATAATGCTGCTGATGTGGTTTCCATGTTTATGCTGATTTCCTGATAAGACTGTATATATTTATAATTGGTCACAATGTGACCTGTTTTTCTGAAATGTAGTCTAACCTATTGTAGATATGAAATTAATTTAGCCACAAGCATGCTGTTCGGACGCGACCGTAACGAAGATTATTTTTTAAAGAAGGCCATTCTCGGTGAGCGAGAGGGTTTTGAGTATTTAATGAAGACCTATCAAAACTTGGCTTATACCCTGGCTATCAAAATCTGCGGGAATACTGAGGATGCAGAAGAGGTGATTCAGGATGCCTTTATGAAAGCTTTTAATGCATTGGCAAATTTCCGGAGTGCCTCCAAATTTTCGACCTGGCTATATCGGATTGTTTACCATACGGCCTTAACTAAAAAAAGTGCCAGACGCATGAATAGCGAAGAGTTAAATGAAGAATCGGGTGCAAGCGCATATTTATTAGATGAATGTTCCTTCAGCGGAATTTTCCGAAAAATTATTGCATGCAGCTATGACTAGTTACCGAATAAGTTACAGCACAAAATATCGAAAAGAAGAACGATTAGGGAAAGTTATTCTAGGCACATTGATATTTTTCAATGTGATGATGTTTTATCGTTTGAACCTTTTTGATATCACCCCTAAATGGCTATTGATTTCTTTACCGTTTGCAGTTGGATTGGGTATTTTAGTTAAAATGAACTTACGGGTAGCAAAAGAACTGTCTAACCTTCCTTAACATCATAATAATGTAGCGCCTTATGGAACTGTTCCCTAATCTGCTTGACCAATAGCATGTGACTTATCAAGGCATAGGGGTTTACAGGCATTTTTTTGATTAAAGAATACTGCTAATTGAATTATTTTAATGAAAGTAGTAAATAAAATTTTACTACGCAAATAGACTGCGCAGCACTGCATTTACTTTGTATCATCAATTAGAAAATACAATGGAAAAGATCAACAACAACGATTTAAGCACACTAGGAATTAACGAACTGGAAGTATTGATCAGCTTTGGCCGCGTTGCCAATGGTTTATTGAAGCACAATGTTATGGATAAAGCCGATATCATGGCTAATCTGGAAAGTTTGTTAAACGACCCTATGGAATATGCTTTGAGAAAAGGTGGCAAGTTTAAAAACCTTGCTGAGCTTGTGATTTCCAAACAAAAAGAAGGTAAAATGATTAAACAGGAACGTAGCAACTTCAGGCTAAAAGAAGCCGCGACGGACTTCCCTATTTATGGAATCGAACATATTGAAATGGGCGCGCTTAGCCAAATGAGAACCGCAATAAAGCTACCAATCAGTGTTGCAGGGGCACTTATGCCCGATGCACATCAAGGGTATGGTTTACCTATCGGTGGTGTGTTGGCCACAACAGCCAATACGATTATACCATTCGCAGTAGGTGTAGATATCGCTTGTCGGATGTGCCTGAGCATTTTTGATCTTCCTGCACAAATGCTGGATAACGAAACGATTAAATTGCAAAATTTATTACTTGACCATACCAATTTTGGAATAGGTGGAGTTACAAAAACGTATTTCGACAGCTCATTATTTGATAGCAATAGTTGGAATGAAACCAAAATGATCAGGTCATTAAAAAACAAAGCTTATACGCAGTTGGGAACTTCTGGTACAGGTAACCACTTTGTGGAATGGGGTGCGCTGACGGTTGCAGATGGCGTTTTAAATGACATTCCTGCAGGAAACTATCTGGCTTTGCTATCCCATTCCGGTTCCCGTGGTTTTGGTGGTAGCATTGCGAACCACTATTCAAAAATAGCGATGACCAAGACCAAACTGCCTGACGAAGCAAAACACCTCGCCTGGTTGGATCTGGACAAAGAGGAAGGACAAGAATATTGGATTGCAATGAACCTGGCTGGCGAGTATGCAAGTGCAAATCACCATGAGATCCACAACAAAATCTCTAAAGCGATGAACCACAAACCGCTGATGCGCATAGAAAACCATCATAATTTTGCATGGAAAGAGCTACTAGCGGATGGTACAGAGGTCATGGTTCACCGCAAAGGAGCTACTCCGGCAGGAAAAGGGGTTTTAGGAATTATTCCGGGAAGCATGAGTACCCCAGGATTTGTAGTTCGAGGAAAAGGTAATGAAACAGCACTGAATTCGGCCTCACATGGTGCTGGACGCTTAATGAGTAGAACTGCCGCTTTTAAAACTTTGGATAAAGCCGCAATTGCAGCCAATCTGATCGATAAACGCATTACACTAATGGGTAGCGATGTCGATGAATCACCAATGGCTTACAAAGATATCCATAAGGTAATGGCTGCACAAACCGATTTGGTGGAGGTTCTGGCTAAGTTTGAACCAAGAATAGTGAGGATGGCAGATCCAAGAGAAAAACCAGAAGATTAAAATATTTAAAATAAATTATTACTGCGCAAATAGACTGCGCACAGGTATACAATCTTTGTATCAACAACAAAAAAAGGAGGTTTCCAATGAAATTTAACATACTCAGCAGATTTAAAACACAGTTCAAAAATCATCAAAATGAAAAAGCATTTATGATGACTCCTAAAATGGAGCTGTATACTACTGTAGTAACCTGGAACCTCAACAATTCATTCTACGAAAAGAGTGAGGATAGATTAACACGTTTGCGCAGTCTAATCGCGAAATGCGACCCGGTATTTGTAGGTAAACTGGCCATTTATACACGCACTAAAATGCATATGCGCTCTGTGCCATTGGTTCTGGTTACTGAACTGGCTAAAATGCACTCTGGTGATAATTTAGTTGCGCAGGTTACCAATGGCGTAATTTGTCGCGCAGATGAAATCACAGAATTATTAGCCTGCTATGAAATGATGAACGAGCGCCAGGGCACGAAAAAGTTGAACAGATTGTCTAAACAGCTACAAAAAGGCTTAATGATGGCATTTAACAAGTTCGATGAATACCAGTTTGCGAAATACAACCGTGACAGTGCGATTAAGTTCCGTGATGCACTCTTCCTGGTTCACCCAAAAGCAAAGAATGAATTGCAGCAAGATCTATTTGATAAGATCGCAAAAGATACGCTGCAAACGCCTTACACTTGGGAAACAGAACTTTCTGCCTTAGGTAAAGTTGGCTTTGATAGTACGGAGACCAAAGCAATCGCATTTCGCCACAAATGGGAAGAACTAATAGAAAGCAACAAATTGGGTTATATGGCAGTCCTGCGCAATTTGCGAAACATCCTGGAAGCTGGTGTCAGCTATTCGCACATAGAACAGGTATGCGATACCCTGACCGATCCGGCTAAGGTTATAAAAGCAAAACAATTCCCTTACAGGTATTTATCTGCTTACCGGGAATTGTTGACAGCGAGAAATGTCCTTAATGATGGTTATACTGCTGAGCTCCTTGATGCTCTAGAAATAGCCGTCCAGATCAGCACCAATACCATCAAAGGTTTTGATCAGGATACTCATGTGTTATTAGCTTGTGATGTATCGGGTTCTATGCAAAAAGCGGTTTCCGAAAACTCAAAAGTCCTGTTGTACGACATAGGCTTGATGCTGGCTATGCTATTACAAGCTCGCTGTAAAAACGTAAGAGTTGGTATGTTTGGCGACATCTGGAAAACCATAATTGTACCAAAAAGGAACATACTGGCTAATGTTCAGGAGTTTTATAAACGTGAAGGTGAAGTAGGTTACTCAACAAATGGCTATCGAGTGATCGAGGATTTACTGCTGCGCAAAAAAAAGATGGACAAAATAATGCTGTTCACGGATTGCCAGTTATGGAATTCGGACCCAGCTAGCGGTAAAGACATTCAATCTATGTGGCTTCGCTATAAAAGAGAGGTTGTGACTGACGCTAGACTATACCTTTTTGATCTGGGCGGTTATGGTCAGGCACCATTACAGCTCTTGCAAAATGAGGTGTACTTAATCGCAGGCTGGAGTGATAAAATCTTTGACGTATTAGATGCATTGGAGCATGGAGGCTCCGCTTTAGAAGCCATAGATAAAATAGAATTATAAAATATAAGGATGCCGTAGAAAAGGGATACTTCGCGCCAATTCATGGGGGTGGGCAATGTGGTGTAAGCCGTGTTGAGGGTTCGAGTCCCTAATGCAGTCCCCCTAGCCCTGATCGAATTTTGCTCCTTATTTAAATTAAAAAAAAGAAGATGCCGTAAGTAAGCGTTACTTCGCCATCCACTCATATAAGTCGCTTACTGCTTGTTACTCTTCTTTTTTGTTTATAATTTCATTCTTGTAGTCGGTAATGCCGATTACAAGAATTTTGATATTTAATCACTTATGTATCAACATACTTGGCTTCAACTAACCTATTTAAGGTCAATTCCAAGTATCTCAAATATTTTATATATCTCTGCTTTTGCCTGTCTCGGTTGATCTATATCAAAGCTTCCCCTTCTTTTTGCATTAGAGATGGCGATCTGCAAATTGGGACGGAGTCTTTTGTAGATATCAGGATTCGTTCTAATGAAGTACTTTTCTGATTTTGCATAATCTGTTAACAGACAAAAATTAGTAAACTGCCTACCAACTGAACCACATTCCGAATAATATTTGCCCTGGTCACTTACGTGCATTAAAAACCAAAATTCTAGACAAGGGGCATTGATTAGGATCTTGATGTTATCATTACCCTTTACCTCTAGTATAAATTTATTCAATTCAGCTAGTGTGTTTTGTGCAATCACAACATCAAGATCAACAATCCATATAGATACATCATAAGTAATCGTATTTGCTTTAACGATCTCAAACTGATCAGCAAGTTTCTTTCTTTTCGGTAATTCTGGCTGTATAGAGATCCCTTTTAAATCTTCATTTGTTTTAAGCTTCTGCAAATACCAGAATTCGGTCTCCCCGTCCACTACAATAGAAAATGTTTTCCTTCCTGGCCTTCTTTTCGGGACCTTATTCTGCCTCATTATCTAAATTTATATAGTAATCACTTAATTGTGGTACTGCGCCTAATTTCCCTGATTTGTAAGCGTTAAAAACAGAGGTTGTATCCCTCACTATGCTCGAATCAAAATCACTTAAAGCAAATAGTTCCATACTCCCATCCTCCTTTTTTTCAGTAAACCAGATCACATCATCTCTAAGAATTTCCCTTTCCATCAATAACTCCCTATAGTGTGTAGTAGCGATTAGTTGACATTGTTTCACATTAACAAGAAATAATAATAGAAAATGCTTCACCAAATCCGGATGTAAAGAGGATTCTAATTCATCAATTAATACTACACTCGGATTCCTTAGCATTTGATCCAACAATCCACTGTATTGAAAATACCTTTGGGTTCCCTGAGACTCCTCTTTATAGGGTAAGTTGTATTTCGAAACCATACCATTGTTTAATACGGAATGTTGAAATTCAACTTCAATAGTTTCTACACTCTCCACTGCACTGAACATGCTTCCATTGGATGGAAGTGTAGATTCAATTCGTTTAGTAAGAACTTTTAGTATTTCCTCAACAACTTCATTATCTCCAGAATATTCAGTAACCTTTTTTTCTACTGTTAAATCAGTGATTTTAAAATCTGCCTTTTTTAAGAATTGAACAACATGATTTTTACTAATTTCCTTAGATTCCAATCCTTTGCTAATGATATGTTCAAAGCTCGTATTCGGAGAAATTAGACTTTTAAGCACCTTTAAAAACCAATCTGTTACATTTCTTAGTTCATTTGAATCTACATTGGTTTTCAAAAAACCGTTTAATACTGGGCTATTCCACAGGGTGTTTGCCTCCAAAATCGCTTCCTGGCTTTTCTTAATTTTAGCTTTAGCACCAAACTTTATAAAGCTAAGCTGCCTTTCCTGATCTGTAGTTCTTTCGAATACTAAAGATTTATTTGGAGAATAAAAATCAAGTCTTTCATAGATAATTGCCTCGGTTGTAAAGGAAATTTCATAAAAATACTTAACCCCGTTTGCAATAAACATAAGTTCAAATTTCGAGGGGTCTTTGGGTGATTTTTCATCAAACAAAAATGGCCAAAAGTTTAACTTCTCGTGCTTATCTCGGGTAGAAGTTAGAATTAAAGCCCTTAAAAACGATAAACCCTTTAAAAGAGTAGTTTTACCCGATCCATTCGAACCATAAATAAGGGCAAGCTTCAATAACTTTTGCCCGGTACAAGGTTCTATAAAATAATAATCCCCTAAATCGGTTGAATTCTCTGGCTCAAAAGATAGCGTAACTTTATCCTTTACGCTTCTATAGTTGGAAATAGAAAAGTTAATTATCATGTTTTTTCCTTTAAATATGTAAGTCTATTGCAAATATTAACATAAAACATTGGCTTTCCTGAGCTTTAGAAAATTATTTTAATTCTTAATGAGTTCAACAACAAAGCATTCTAATAATTAGACTATCGACTGATGAGGATAATGCCAACTATAACAACTTCGCACAGGCGAAGCTGAAGTATCCCTTCTCATTTATAATTAAATGATCTATAATATTAATATCTAAAAACTTCCCTGCATCCTTTAATTTCTCCGTCAAGGCGATATCCTCATTACTAGGCTTTAAAGTCATCGTAGGATGATTATGCGCCAGAAGCAAGCCTGTAGCTCCACTTTTTAGTGCTGCACCAAATATGATCCTTGGATCCGCTATCACTCCTGTTAATCCACCTGTAGAAACGTTTAAGATTCCCAATACCGCATTACTCCTGTTTAAAAGAATTACTTTAAATTCTTCAACAAGTTCAATCAAATCCATATTCCAATGCTGCTTAAACATTCGGTAAACATCTTCTGTACATTTTAATACAGGTCGTTCATTCGCTTTCATTTTAGGCTTGTATTGTAATTCTATTTCTGATATTTTATATAAACTGTGATTCATTTCAGGCCTCCTTCTGTGTTAATGGTGATATAGGGTATATTAATTTCATCTGGTCTACAGTAGGCACCAAAGCCTTTTGCAACTGTATGATGCTTAAAAAAGAATTCGGCAAAAACAGATCAGGATCATGTACATTCTTTAAAACATGTACACAATTCATCAACTGAATTAAATCGAACTGTAGATCATGGATAAAATCATGATCGTAATCCTCGATTTTATCTATTTCTATAATTATTTTATTGTTTTCTACTCGGACCATAGCGCTTAGTTTTTAAAGAATGAAATGTTCGGAATTATCTACCTGGAAAATTTCGATTCCCTAAACCGGAGCCGGAGCTTTGGCACTTGGCTGATGATGACAGCTAAAAAGTAAGATTAAATTTGAAAGAGATAAGTGTCTTTTTTTTGTGTTCATGGCTCATTGTTTTTAAACGAGCCTATTGGGAGATCATCACAAATAAATGTGAGGACCGCAAACCACCGACATGACTAAAAGCTTCTGACACCTTACGCAAAATGGAATAACAGCAGCCCTCACATCCATTATTTTGGATATACAAGTATAAGTGCTTGATAGCACAAATATGGGTATTTTCTACTGTCTTATTCTGCGGTGTCAGAATTATTGCCGATAAGACTCTTACTAATACTTAATCACAAGACTAATATTATTAATTAATTCAACAACAACAAATCTATTTAATTAATTTACAATTAAAAATATCTGCAAAGCTCCTCTCCATCCCATACTGTCTTTAATATGCTTTCGAACTGAACCTTATTCTTATAAGTCTTCTCTTCATCTCTTATTAATGGTTGATTAATCCTTAATAGGTCTAAAAGACCATTTAACTACTATTTAGAGACAAGTAGACTATGTATTTAATACCTATTTATATTAAAGGGATCTCGAGCTCATCTATAGCGGATGTCGAACTAATTGACTACCTTACCATTCACAACACACTGTTTACCAACTAACAATAACGCTATGGGAAGTTTACAAAACGGATTATTTGGTGGATTTATTGGCCGGGTAGGCAATTTGGTAGGCTATATGCTGAACGAGAAGAACGTGATTAGAACCATTGGACATAGTGGCAAGCCCCTCAGCCCTGCCAGAAAGATCAATTGCAATAGGATGAAAATTGTGAACGATTTCCTTCGACCACTTATTCCATTTATAAAACTTGGCTTCAAACTAAAAGTACTGGGAACCGACAGAAACTATTATAATGAAGCTGTTTCCTATAATAAAAAACATGCAATAACCGGTGAATATCCCAATGCATCCATGGATTACTCCAAAGCAATGCTGAGCATGGGAAGCCTATTAAAAGCCGAAAATGCGCAAATCCAGGTCATAGGAACAGAAGTTGAATTCAGCTGGGATGTTCCTGCCGATCTTCCATGGCAAAATAGAATGGACAGAGCGATGTTACTGCTTTGTTTCCCTGAGCGTTCCAAAGAAAGCCATTGCCTCAGTGCATCCCGTAGAGAGGATGGAAAATATAGAATGTATATCCCCCTATATTTACTGAATGAAAGAATGGAGGCTTATATTTCATTTATCAATGACGATGGATCTGAAATTTCCGACAGTGTTCATGCCGGTAGTATCGCTAAAATGGAAAAGATAGCTGAACCAGAAATGGAGAATGCTATTTCAGAGGCAAAAGAAATGAATATTAGCAACAAACAGGCCCCTGCTAGTATAAAACCATTAAATAGCACCAAAACACTGCCTAAAACCGCTGGAAACAGAAAGCTTAACCTAAAGTTAAAAGCTCAATTACAGCCAGCTCCAAAGATCAAAATCCCAGACAAGCCCAATTAATCAGAATTTACCAAAACTCAGAACATAAACGAGACTGAATAGAGAACTCATTTTTCTATCTCTTTGGCGAAGCTTTCTTCAACAAATCCCCTTGTTCATGTTCCCTACACAAAAAACGGTATTTTAACTGTAAATTTGCATCATGGAAATGGAACACCCAGATTCTTGCGAAATAATGCAAGGATATACAGAAATAGATGCTACACAATTGAGCGTGCTTCAAAAAGAAACATCAACATTAATTATAGATGTAAGAGAACGTCATGAATTCCCAATATTAAATGGGGAAATATTCATAAAAACCCCAATGTCTGAGTTTGCTGCTTTTTTAGCTACAGACATTCTTGAGGAAAACATTGTATTTATTTGTCAGCATGGTATACGTAGTGTTGCTGCGGCAGAAGCACTCTATGAAAAGTACGGACAGGAAAAGCAGATTTACAGTCTAAAAGGTGGTGTAGTAAAATGGAGGAACTACTTTCTATAAAACACCATACTGTTTATTCAAAAAAAAACCTGTCTCGATTGAAACAGGTTTTTAAAGCATTCTAACGAATACTAAAGATTTTTAGTTAGCTCTTCGCTTAGTGGTTTCACTTTAGAGCGGAAACGGTGTACCAACTCTCCTTTTTCATTGATTAAGAACTTCTCGAAGTTCCAGTTGATGTCACCAGTAAAATCAGGGTTTGCAGCGCTCGTCAGGTATTTGAACAGTGGATCAATGTCATCTCCCTTAACACTCACTTTTTCACTTAATAAAAAGGTCACGCCAAAATTCTTTTTACAGAACTCTTTGATCTCTGCATTGGTTGCCAATTCTTGTCCGTTGAAGTTTCCTGCAGGGAATCCGATTAACACAACATTTTTCCCATATTGCTTGCTCAGTTTTTCCAGTTCTTCATATTGAGGAGTAAACCCACATTTAGAAGCTGTGTTCACAATCAGGATTTTCTTTCCCTTAAATTTCGACAACTTAACTTCTTTCCCGTCGATGGTTTTAAAACTGAAATCATAAACGCTTTTTGCCGGTGGGGTAAAAATCAGACTTAGTAATATTAATAATGTATTCATAGTTTGATATTATTTAATGTATAAACGAAGTTAAGCACAAAAAGATTGTTTGAACCAAAAATAACGTTAAAACTCACACAAATCAGTTCTTACTCTTCAATTCAACTGAAGAACCACATAATCATACGCTATTAAATTTTATAAAAAAAACACATTACGACGGATAAGCCCCATAAATAAGCTATATATCACCACTTTATAACAGGTAAAATGAGGCTTTTTCAAATTTATTTACTATAAAAATCGTATCGGATTTTGAAATTAGCCTTATTTATAGCTTTATTTGCAGAAAAACGTTCTGAATGGCGAAGAATTTATTAATAGTTGAGTCACCTGCAAAAGCTAAAACCATTGAAGGGTATTTAGGAAAAGATTTCCTTGTTAAATCAAGTTACGGACACATCCGGGATTTGGTTAAGGGGGATATGGGCATCGATGTGGCCAATAATTTCGCACAGACCTATGAGGTCCCTGCCGATAAAAAGCATGTAGTAGCCGAGCTTAAGAAGTTAGCCAAGGAAGCCGAAATGGTATGGCTAGCGTCCGATGAGGACCGTGAAGGGGAAGCGATTTCCTGGCACTTATTTGAGACATTAGGACTAAAAGAAAATAAAACTAAACGTATTGTATTTCACGAGATCACTAAGCCTGCAATATTAAAGGCAATAGAAAATCCACGTACAATCGATTATAACCTGGTAAATGCCCAACAGGCACGTCGTGTATTAGATAGATTGGTAGGTTTTGAGCTTTCTCCGGTATTATGGAAAAAAATCAAACCATCTTTATCTGCAGGTAGAGTGCAGTCTGTGGCTGTACGCTTAATTGTAGACAGAGAAAGAGAAGTCAATAAATTTAATGCAACTGCTGCGTTTAAGGTATCTGCACAATTCGGAACCGGAACAGGTAAAGAAGTGGTTAAAGCAGAATTGCCACAGCGTTTTGAACAAGAAGCAGATGCAGAAAAGTTCCTTAACGACTGTATAAAGGCGGGATTCAGTGTAGCTAGTTTAGAAACCAGACCTGCAAAAAGAAACCCTGCTCCTCCTTTTACGACCTCTACCTTGCAACAGGAAGCTTCCCGTAAACTGGGATATTCTGTATCGAGAACGATGCAAATCGCACAAAAACTGTATGAAAGTGGACGTATCACCTATATGCGTACCGATTCCGTGAATTTATCGGAAACAGCATTACAGGCAGCAGCAGCGGAAATTAACTCTGCATGGGGCGAGAAATACCATCACTTAAGAACATATAAAACGAAATCTGCAGGCGCACAGGAAGCTCACGAGGCCATCCGCCCTACTTATTTCAACCACCATACTGTTACCGGTGATAATTCAGAACAACGTTTGTATGAATTGATCTGGAAGCGTGCCATCGCTTCTCAGATGTCTGAGGCACAGTTTGAAAAAACTACTGCACAGATTGCTATCAGTACCCGCAAAGAGCATTTAGTTGCAGAAGGTGAAGTATTGAAATTTGATGGTTTCCTAAAAGTATACCTGGAATCCAGCGATGACGATGATATCGAAGATTCGGAAGACAGTAAAATGTTGCCTCCATTGGCTAAAGGTCAGGAATTGACGCTTAGAGAAATGAATGCAACAGAGCGTTTCTCTCGTCCACCAGCAAGATATACAGAGGCCAGCATGATCAAGAAACTGGAAGAACTGGGTATCGGTCGTCCTTCTACTTATGCACCAACCATTTCTACGATTCAGAACCGTGGTTATGTGGTCAAAGAAGATCGTGATGGTCGTCAGCGTTCCTTTACATCAATTGTATTGGCAAATGGAGCGGTTAACAAACAAATTAAAACAGAAATTACAGGTGCAGAGAAATCAAAACTCTTCCCAACAGATATAGGCGAGGTTGTAAACGACTTCCTGGTAGAACACTTTAAAGGGATTGTCGATTTCAACTTTACAGCAAATGTAGAGAAGGAATTTGATGAGATCGCACAAGGTCTACAAGAATGGACTAAAATGCTCCACTCCTTCTATACCCCTTTCCACCAGGAGGTAGAAACTACTTTAGAAACTGCAGAACGTGCAAACGGAGAACGTTTATTAGGGGTTGATCCTGTTTCTGGAAAGAATGTATATGCTAAAGTGGGTAAATTTGGCCCATTGGTACAAATCGGTCAGAATGATGATGAAGAGAAACCGCGTTATGCAAGTTTAGCTAAATCTCAATCGGTGGCTACAGTAACGCTTGAAGATGCTTTAGAGCAGTTTAAGCTTCCGTTCCAACTGGAAGACTACGAGGGTAAAGAAGTTTCTGTAGGTGTAGGTCGTTTTGGCCCTTACGTGAAATGGGGAGATACTTACATCTCTATCCCTAAAAATGAAGAGCCTTTATCAGTAGATAGAGACCGCGCAATAGAAATTATTCAGGAGAAAATCACTGCTGATGCCCCTGTTGCACATTACGAAGGTTTACCAGTTACTAAAGGTAAAGGCCGTTTCGGTCCTTTCATCAAATGGAACGACTTGTTTATCAATGTACCAAAGGCTTATAACTTCGACGAACTTTCTACTTCTGACATCAATGAGCTGATCAGTAAAAAGGTAGAAAAAGAGGCAAACAGGTTCATCCAACAATGGAATGACGAGAAAATTGCCATTGAAAACGGCAGATGGGGACCTTTCATCCGTTTCGGTAAAGACATGCTGAAATTGGGTAAAAACCCGGCTACAGGTGAAAAATACACACCTGAGGATCTGGCTTCCGTTTCTCTGGAAGAAGTGAAAAAACTAATCGTTGAGCAGGTTCCAAATGCATTTGAGCCTAAAGCAACAAAGAAAAAAGCAGCAGCAAAAACCACTACTAAAGCGGCCAAAGCACCTGCAAAAAAGAAAACAGTAGCAAAGAAATAGAATTAGGTAGCCCCTAAGGAGTATAATTATGAAAAAAGATCTTCCAGAAAATATAGTAGAAGATATCGCAATAGCAGTGGTATTGACAAGCGAAAGCCCGGAGTTTAAAAACTGGACCGTATACCTGGTTAACCTTAAAAATGAGGTTTTAGAAAATGTAATGATCAGCTCCAAAGGTTACGGAGAAAAAGACGGTAGAAAAGTACAGACTTCTGTGTTGCGTCATTCTCTGGGAAATGTCCTTCCGCAATCTTTTGCAGGTGTGGAAGCGATCGCTCCTGAAGTGCTAGGCCTAACCAATGAATACTGGTTGAGCTATTACCTAAATAGTGTGATGTACGACAAGAAGTTTATTTTCCTTCCTGAAAGCATCGTTGACGAGAATTTAATCCGTATTCCTCTGGTGAATAAACCAGGAGTTATGATAAAATAATCCCATTAAATTTCGGTTTAGTTTCCGGAATCAATCCTTTTTGTTAATTTTCATGTCTATTTCTACCTACAAGAACAGATTACATGAAAATTACACAAAAAGGATTTTTTATTGGCGCAGTTTCGCTCGTCATTATCGGCCTTGCCACCTTCTTCTTACTAAAGAAGAAACCCTCAAAAGACAACAATCAGGCCTATGCAAAGTACATAGAAGCCTATACCTCCGGTACGGTATCCAAAAAGAGTAACATTACGATCAGATTGGCCAGTCAGGTGAAAACCATGGGCGATATTGGCGTTGCTGATACCAGAGATTTATTCAGTAGCTCCCCTTCTATCAAAGGGAAAACTTACTGGATTGATGCGCAGACCTTAGAATTCCGCCCAGATGAAGCACTGGAATCCGGAGAAACCTATGATGTGACTTTTCATCTGGACAAGGTTACGGAAACAGAGGACGGATTGGGTGATTTTGATTTTGACTTTAAAGTCATCAACCCGGGATTGAACCTGACACAGGAAGGTTTAGTTTCTCAAAATAACACTTCCCTGGACTATATGAAGTTGAACGGAGAGATCAGCACCGCCGATCAGGAAGATTCAAAACTGATTGAGCAGTGTCTAAAAGTTGATTTCCCAGGTACTTTAAAAGTGAAATGGCAACATTTCCCAGCAAAAAACACTTCAAAATTTACAGTAGATAGCATTCCTAAAGGTAAATCGGAAACACGATTAAGCCTGGATTGGAATGGCGATCCGATTAAAGCGGGCAGAATAGGGCAAGAAATCCTGGCTGTCCCTGCAAAAGGGGTTTTCAAAATCCTGAATATGAAAGCGGTTCAGGATATGGAGGATTTTGCATTGGTACAGTTTTCTGAACCGATTAATGTAGGTCAGGATTTAAACGGCCTGCTTACTTTGTCGCAATTGGCAAACCTTAGGTTTACAATTGATGCCAGTCAGGTGAAAGTATACAGTCCGGATAAATTGGAAGGCAATTACCAGTTCACAGTCAATGAAGGTATTGAAAACATCAATAACAAAAAGCTGGCTGCTGCAAAAACTGCCAACATTGTATTTGAGAATAAACTCCCATCGGTAGAAATTTCTGGAAAAGGAACAATTCTTCCGAACTCAGGAAAATTGGTATTGCCATTTGATGCGGTGAATCTGAAAGCTGTTGATGTGACGGTGATTAAAATTTATGAAAATAATATCCCTCAGTTTTTCCAGAGCAATGGATTTGATGGAAATCAGGAATTGCGCCGTGTAGGTAGACCGATCGTTCAGAAAACCGTCCGCCTGGATGAGGATAAATCGCTTAATCTGCATAAGAAAAACAGATTTACCTTAGACTTGGATAAAATCATCCGTACAGAACCAGGTGCCATGTACCGGGTTACGATTGGATTTAGAAGTGCTTACAACCTTTTCAATTGTGCAGAAGCTACTGAAGCAGAAGGCAATGAGAATGAAGACGAGTTTGAAAATTACAATATAGAAAAACTGGATGAATTCGACGATTTCTGGCTGAGGTACGACAATTACTACCCAAGTAATTACAGCTGGGAAGATAGAGATAACCCATGTACCCCATCCTACTATAGAAGTGACAGGTTTGCGAGTCGCAATTTAATTGCTTCCAATATTGGCCTGATTGCGAAAAGTGGTAATGACGGCAGTATGCTTATTGTTGCTACAGACCTGCTAACCGCAAAGCCATTGAGTGGCGTGTCTATAGAGTTACAGGATTACCAGAGACAGGTGATTGAAACCGTTAAAACTGATGGTGATGGAATGGTAACTATTGACCTGAAAAGAAAGCCATTTTTATTGGTGGCCAAAATGGGTGAAGAACGTGGTTACCTGAAGGTAAATGATGAAAATGCATTGCCATTGAGCAGATTTGATGTGGCTGGTGATGTGGTTCAGCATGGTTTAAAAGGCTTTATTTATGGGGAGCGTGGCGTTTGGCGTCCAGGAGATTCTTTGTTTTTATCCTTCATCTTAGAAGATAAACTGAAAAAACTACCAGGTGCATACCCTGTTACCTTTGAGTTATATAACCCTAAAGGGCAGCTGGTTAAGCGCGCAGTAAATGGAAAACCATTAAATGGATTTTATTCATTTAGAACAGCTACCGAAAGTACTGCTCCTACGGGTAACTGGCTTGCAAAAGTGAAAGCCGGAGGCGCGGTATTCTCTAAAACACTTAAGATTGAAACGGTCATGCCGAATCGATTGAAAATCAATTTCAATTATGGCAATCGTCCATATTTAGGTTCCGGTGGCCCATCAACGGCTACCTTATCGGCCAATTGGTTGTTTGGCGCGCCAGGGAAACACCTGAAAGCAAAAGTAGATGTGAGCCTCAATACCATGAAGACTACCTTTAAAGGATATGAGGCTTATAGCTTTGACAATCCTACCGTAGTTTTTGAATCCCAGGTAAAAACCATTTTTGAAGGCACATTAAATGAAAATGGAACGGCTACCGTAAATACAAATCTAAATGAGAACAACACGGCACCGGGTATGTTAAAGGCCAATTTCTCAATTAAGGTATTTGAAGCCGGCGGTAATTTCAGTATCGACAATTTTAGCATCCCCTACCATGTGTATTCCGATTATTACGGGATTAAAACTCCGGAAGGTGATCGTTTAACAGGAATGCTGCTAACGGGCAAAGACCATCAGATTGACATTGTCAATGTAAACAGGGATGGAAAACTGCTTGCCGGTAGTAAAGATGTAGATGTAGAACTTTATAAAGTGCAATGGCGCTGGTGGTGGGAACGTGAACAGGAAGATGCCTATGCGAATTTCACACAGAACTCTTACAATAAACTGGTTACCAAGGAAACCATATCCTTAAACAATGGAAAAGGCAACTGGAAGCTAAGAGTTGACGAACCGGAATGGGGCCGTTACCTGATTTTAGTCAGAGATCGTAGCACCGGTCATGTGACCGGAAAATCGGTCTATATTGACTGGCCAGGATGGGCACAGCGTGAACAAGGACAAAATCCTACGGAAGCAGCGATGTTGTCTTTTACAGCCAATAAAACCAAATTTAAGGTGGGCGAAGAAATCGTATTGACCATCCCTTCGGGCAAAGATGGCAAAGCGCTGATCTCTATTGAAAATGGCAGCAAGGTGTTGAAAACCTTCTGGACGGATACTAAAGCCGGACAAACGCAGTTTAAATTCAAGGCAGAGAAAAGCATGACACCTAACGTGTTTGCCAATATCACCCTCTTACAGCCTCATGCGCAAACGGTAAATGACTTACCGATCAGAATGTATGGTGTGATCCCATTGTTGATTGAAGATCCGGAAACGATACTAAAACCGTTGATCAAAATGGCGGATAAGTTGAAGCCAGAAACGGAGAGCAGCATCAGTATCAGCGAGCAAAACGGAAAAGCAATGACCTATACCATTGCTATTGTAGATGAAGGTTTACTAGACCTTACCAGGTTTAAAACACCAGATCCTCATGCTGTTTTCTATGCCAGAGAAGGATTAGGAGTAAAAACATTTGATTTGTTTGATTATGTATTAGGTGCATGGGGAGGTAACTTAGAAAGAATCCTGAGCATTGGTGGTGATGGTAGCATCAACAAAAACCTGAACCCTGCTAAAGCGAATCGCTTTGTGCCGGTTGTTAAATATATGGGGCCATTTAGCTTATCGAAAGGTGGCAGCAATACCCATAAATTTAAATTACCACAATACATTGGAGCAGTAAGAGCAATGGTAATTGCCGGTCAGGATGGCGCTTATGGTAATGCAGAGAAAAGCGTACAGGTGAAAAAACCTTTGATGCTGTTGGCTACCCTGCCAAGGGTTATCGGTCCGGGTGAAAGCTTTACCTTACCTGCAACGGTATTTGCCACAGAGAAAAACCTGAAAAATGTGAGTCTGCAATTACAGGCAAGCAATCTGGAGGTTGTGGGCAGTAAAACACAACAGCTCGTGTTTAAGCAACCGGGAGAGCAAATGGCTTATTTTGAGATTAAAGTTCCTGAAATCACTGGAATTGCGAAAGTGAAACTGATCGCGCAAAGTGGCAACGAAAAAATAGCCTACGATGTGGAACTGGATATTCGCAATCCGAACCCTTATGTGAGCAATGTGGTTTCGGCAATTGTAGAACCAGGTAAAAACTGGGGAATGAACTATGCGCCAATAGGCATGGCAGGAACCAATTCCGGAAGTCTGGAATTATCGGCTATCCCTCCCATTGACCTCAAAAAACGACTGGGCTATTTAATGCAATACCCACATGGTTGTGTAGAACAAACAACTTCTGGCGTGTTTCCACAGCTGTTTCTGAATAAATTAACGCCACTTAGCGAGCAACAAAAAACGACTACTGAGCGCAATATTAAGGCTGGTATCAATAAATTACGTGCTTTCCAAACCGGTGATGGCGGACTAGGCTACTGGCCTGGTGCAACCAGCGCTGATGAATGGGGCAGTATTTATGGGGCTCACTTCCTGATCGAAGCACAAAATGCAGGATACACGTTGCCGGTTGGTATTCAGGATGAGCTATTACGCTACTTAAAAGGTAAAGCTTCAAATTGGGCGCCTAACAGCAGCAATTTCTATGGAGCTGATCTAACCCAGGCCTATAGGTTATATGTCCTTGCCTTAGCTAAAAAGCCTGAAATGGCGGCAATGAATAGATTAAAGGGATTCCAATATTTGTCGGTAGCGGCAAAATGGCGTTTAGCAGCGGCTTATCAGCTTGCCGGACAAGCTGCAGCAGCTAATGGTTTGATCAAAGGATTATCAATTGAAGTACAACCTTACCAGCAATTAGGCGGAACTTATGGTTCTGGATTAAGAGACGAGGCGATGATTTTGGAAACCCTGACTTTACTGGGTCGCAAGGGAGAAGCAGCTAAGTTACTACAACCTGTTGCCACCAAGCTGGGAGCCAATGAATGGTATAGTACGCAGACAACCGCTTATAGCTTATTGGCAATAGCAAAATTCTGTGGTGCCAACACCAGTTCCAACAACATGAAATACAGTTATTTTATTGATGGAAGAAAAGGAAGTAAGGATTCAAAAGACTTCCTGAATAGCATTCCTTTAACCTTTAAAAACCCTACAGTGTCCATCACCAATACTGGAAACCGAGTGTTATTTGCGCGTTTGATCCTGCAAGGACAACCTGCAGCAGACCAGAATACCTTCCTTCCAAACAACCTGGAAGCTTTGGATATGAACATCAGCTACAAATTGTTAAATGGAAAAACAATTGATCCTTCGCTGTTAAAACAAAGTACAGATTTCTATGCGGAGGTGACGATTAAGAACCCTGGTAAAATGGGCTATTATGAGCAAATGGCATTGACGCAAATTTTCCCTTCCGGATGGGAGATCATCAACACGAGAATCAGTGATACCGAAAGTGCGATTGCCTCATCCCCTTATATTTACAGGGACATCAGAGATGACCGTGTGTTTACGTATTTCAACCTGAGGGAGAATGAAACGGTGACTTACAAAGTATTGCTAAATGCGGCTTATATTGGCCGTTATTATTTATCTGCAGTACAATGTGAAGCGATGTACAATAACAATATAAGTGCTACAACAGCAGGGAAATGGGTGCAGGTAATTAAATAAAATGTTAAAAAAAATATATGGAGAACCGAAACTACTGATCAGTGATTTGCTTTGTTTGCTTTTACTGTTGTGGTTTTGGTTCTTCTTACCATCAAAGTTATTTTTAAGCCCCACTTCTTATGTTCTGGAGGCTTCTAACGGGGAGTTGTTGAGTGCGGCTATTGCAAAGGATGGTCAGTGGCGATTTCCAGTTACCGATTCTATTCCTGTCAAGTTTCAGCAGTGTATTGTGGCTTTTGAAGACCAGCGGTTTTACCAGCACCCCGGAGTGGATGTGCTGGCAATGGCGAGGGCAATGCAACAGAATTTAAAAGCTAAATCGGTAGTGAGTGGTGGCAGTACGCTAACTATGCAGGTCATCCGTTTATCCCGCAGGGAAAGTAGAACGGTATGGCAGAAATTAGTTGAGGTGATGATAGCTATCCGATTAGAACTCAGTAATTCAAAAGAGGATATTTTGAAGCTATATACCGCCAACGCTCCTTTTGGGAGCAATGTTGTTGGATTAGATGCCGCTTCCTGGCGCTACTTTGCACGCAGTCCGGAGAGTTTATCATGGGGAGAAATGGCAACTCTTGCTGTGCTTCCTAATAGTCCATCATTGGTTCATCCAGGAAAGAATTCTGTTAAATTGATTAAAAAGAGAAACGATCTATTGGATAAGATGGCCCGGTTAAAGATCATTGATCAGGAAACAGCTAACCTTTCTAAACTAGAACCGATTCCCGGGAAACCTTTGCCTTTGCCGCAAAATGCACCGCATTTGTTGCAGCGTTTTAAAATGGAACGAAGCCAATTGGATATTCCGGTTACCAGGATCACCTCTACCCTGGATTACAACTTACAGATCAAACTGAGTAGCTTATTGAAGCGCTATCAAAATAGGTATCGTGCCAATGACATCAATAACATCGCCGCATTGGTATTGAATGTCAAAATGGGTACTGTGCAAAGTTATGTCGGCAATATCTATCAACCGGATAACAAGGAAATGCAAAGCCATGTTGATATGATTAAGGCGGCCAGAAGTCCGGGGAGTACGCTAAAACCTTTGTTATACGCGAGTATGTTGAATGATGGTTTTATCCTGCCCCGCACATTGATTCCAGATATTCCAACACAGATCAATGGTTATTCGCCACAAAATTATGACCTCGGTTATGATGGTGCAATTCCTGCAGATCGTGCTTTAAGCCGTTCCTTAAATATCCCTGCAGTTAAGATGCTGCAAAACTATAAGTATCAGCGCTTTTATGATCAGCTAAAGAAACTAGGTATAAACACTTTGAACAAGCCTGCAGATCATTATGGTCTTTCCATTATCCTTGGTGGTAGTGAGGTAACGATGTGGGATCTTGCTAAAACCTATATGGGCATGGCCCGCACCTTAAACCATTTTAACGAGTACCAGGGACGCTATAACCCTCATGATTACGATGCTCCTGTTTACATTGAGCAGAAAGCAAAACCACGCCTGGCACAGGAAGATAGTCAGATTAATAGCGTATTAGATTATGGTTCCATCTGGAACACTTTTAATGCCATGGAAGAATTAATGAGGCCCGGTGAAGAAGGGCTTTGGGAGCAGTTCTCCTCTTCGCAAAGGGTGGCCTGGAAAACGGGTACCAGTGTAGGTTCCAGAGATGCCTGGGCCATTGGATTGACGCCAGAATTTGTGGTTTGTGTATGGGTAGGTAATGCCGATGGCGAAGGTCGGCCTGGTTTAACAGGTGTAGATGTAGCTGCTCCGGTCTTATTCGACATTTTCAGGGAACTTCCAAATGCGAAATGGTTCAATACACCCAAACAGCACCTTAAAAAGATGCGGGTATGTAAGCAAAGTGGCTATAAGGCTGGCGAGTATTGTAAAGAGGTTGTAGAGGAATTAGTGCCACCAGCAGCGGAGAAAACAAACATCTGTCCTTATCATAAGCTGATTCACCTGGACAGAACCGCTACTTACCGTGCTACAGATGAATGCGAGCCAACTGGAATGATGATTCACCAGCCCTGGTTTGTACTACCGCCGGCAATGGAGTATTATTACAAGATTAAGAATAGTGATTATAAACTCTTACCTCCATTTATGCCTGGTTGTGCTGATGCGGGTAGTAATTTCGTGATGGAAATGATTTATCCTAAGCCGAATGCACAGATTTACATTCCTCTGGAATTGGATGGTGCCAGAGGTAAAGTGGTGTTTAATGTTTCTCACCGCAGTACTGAGGCAAAAATATACTGGCATATTGATGAAGAATATATCGGAACGACTAAGAACTTTCATCAGTTGGCATTGAGTCCAAGCCCTGGAAAGCATACGCTTACACTGGTTGATGAGGATGGAGAAAGACTGGTGCAATCCTTTACTATCCTTAAATAGCATTAACTTAATTATACAAGAAAAGCACCATTAATGGTGCTTTTCTTGTATATGCTCATTTGATTGCTGAAGTCTTTCAGCATCCTGATAAGTAAAAAGGTTAGTCCTGGTTAATTAGCTTCCTTTCTACACCACCCATCGTGATCAGGTATTGCGCAATCATATAGGTCGCCATAATCAAGACTCCTGCGAAGTCAAAACCTTTAACAAATTTGTTATAGGCAAGTGTGGCATCAGATACCAGGAAAAACAAGGCCCCGAATAAAATCAGGTTGAAGCTAAGCACATTGACTCTTTTGTTTCTAAATGCGGCCATCATCATCATCAGACTGATCACAAAGGTGTAAACCATAACAGGTAGCTTCATATCGCCTAAATGCGGTCTTAAATAGAAATAAAAGCCAATGCTAAATGCTGCACATAAGATGATGGCCAGCCTCGCTCCTTTTTTATCCAGCTCCTGAGCAGAACGGAAGTCCAGGTAAAATGCACTGATATAAAAGATATGACCTAGAAGAAAAGCCACTAAACCGTACATAAAGTAGCTTGGATTTTGCCAAACCAACATCAATAGTACATCTCCAAGCAGGCAGAAAAACAGTCCTGTAAACAGGCGTTTATGGAAACGGCCTTTTAAACCGGTACCAACATACAGCATTCCCATTAAGGAAATTACGATACAGGGTTTGATAAAATACGTCAATGTATTGTTCTGTTGGAACTCTGCCAGGAGTTGCAGGATAAAGATCAGGACAAATAAGAGGTTAAACTTCAGGTATTTCTTCAGCATTATTGTTCTTTTTATGAAGGTTAAAAAACCAGACTACCGAGCAGATATTCAGGCCAGAAAATATGACCTGATAGCCTACCGGGAAATCCTGGAGCAAAACTATTAAAATCCCTAATACGAGACGAGCATATTCGAATTTAACCTGCCATTTCTTTTCTTCCAGCAAAGCCGAGCAAGTTACCAGGGTCAGGATTACGTAGATCACACCGGTAACCAATGCGACCACAGGAAGTGTTGGGTATAAAAACAAGATCGCAATGGCCGCTATAAGTCCGATTACGAACTGAATGACTACATAAGGGACTAATTTCTTCTGGTAAACCGGATTGTATTTCTGATAGTTCAGGGCATCAATTTCAGGGGCATTTTTAAAGCCCCCAAGATGCGCTGGGAACCAACCCGGTGGTTTGATAAATACATTGATTTTATCTATCCAGCGCGGGCTTTGCCTAGCCGTGTTCCAAAGCTCGTCCCAGTAATGAACATTTGCCCATAAGGGGTTCCAACTGGCCAATGGTGTGGTAATACCATAATACACATCTTCTTCTTCCTTTTGGAAGGTACCAAACAGCCTATCCCAGATGATCAGGGTTCCTGCATGGTTTTTATCAATGTATTTAGGATTAGAGCCATGGTGAACTCTGTGGTGTGATGGCGTGTTCAGAATATATTCCAAAGGTCCCATGTTTTTTATCAGTCTGGTATGAATCCAGAATTGGTACAAAGTATTAAAAGCGCTTAAGGTTAAGAACATCAATGGATCAAAGCCTAAGTAGGCCAATGGCAAATAAAACACCCAGGAGAACCAACCCTGGAACCAGGACTGCCTAAGTGCTACGGTTAGGTTGTATTCTTCAGACTGGTGGTGTACAATATGTGCGGCCCATAAGGCATTTACCTGGTGGCTCATCCGGTGAAACCAATAGTAGAAAAAGTCGACACCCAGGAATAGTAAAAGCCAGATCCAAATGTTTTGTGGTAACGTAAATAACCTCCAATGTTCATAGATATACATATAGCCGAAAAACAAGGCAGTTTTCATGAAGATGCCGGTAAGCTGTTGCCCTATCCCCTGACTTAAATTGGCGATAGAATCATTGAAGCGGTAATAGTCTAACTTTTTATAAAAAGACCAAGCCAGTTCAATCCCTATAAGGATGAAAAAAACGGGTACAGACAATGCTATATAATCGACTTTCATATACCTAATTTAATAAAATACATGGTAAAATCTTTACCGTTAAAGGATTATATGAGAAACAAATTATAAACTGGGGCGTTATTTAGTTTAAGATTATCGCTAAATGTGTTCATCATAACCCATTGCTATGAAAAATGAGATCCCAAAACAGGACGAAGGTGCCCAAATGGATGTGTTTGAGAAAGTAAGCTTCAAAGATGAGGCAACTGCAAAAGCTTTTTACCCTGTGGTACGACAACGATTGCTGGAGATTTATAACTGGGATAAGTGGTGTGGATTTCCTACGGCGACTTTTATCCTCACTGATCCTTTTGGAAAAGAAATACAGCGACAAGTTGCAGAAGGAGATTATGTAAAGATCAATATCCCGGGGCCTGGAGGGACTAAGGGCGATGGCTACGACTGGGTGCAGGTAGAATGGATTCTGGAAGAGCAATCCCCTACTTTTCAAAAGATTGCTTTCAGGGTTAGACCAGCAGCAAATCCTTTACACCCAGATCCGGAAACTGCTCATTTTTTCAAAGACAAAGCGACTTCAACCTTTACCGTTTATAGGGAGGGCATGGAAGTTCATGCGGAAGTACATGGCAGAAATGAGGTTCCTAATTCGGAAAGTGCCGTACTGATCAATAATGTTAGAAATGTATTGGTAGGCTGGATGGCGAAAATCGGGTTCTCTTACCCACAATGGAAGAGCCTGGTTATCGGATTGTTAGACACAAAAAAGCAGGAAATATAATTCGCATTAAATTTCCTGCCCTATATGGATTTATCTCTACGAATAGAGTTTATAGACTATAAAAAGAAAAAAGCTATTAATAGCTTTTCTCTGTACGGTTATTGCGTTTAAAGCCACCACCGCCTCCAGCGCCACCAGTACCTGGTTTCTCTTGAGCTTCAGCAACTTTAATTCGATTACCGTTATAATCGCCACCGTTCATGCGTTTGATTGCTTCTTTTGCCTCTTCTTCTACTGGCATTTCCACAAAACCAAACCCACGACTCTGACCAGTTTCGCGATCTTTGATAATCCTAAGTGATTTTACTTGACCGAAATCACCAAAAACGGCTGTTAATTCATCTTCCCCTACTTCTAACGGAAGGCCTGTAATAAATATCTTCATTAATGTTTAAAAATTTGCACAAAGTTAAGCATTTTTAGCTTAAATTCCAATGCTAGTGTCAGTTATAAGTATAATTATCTAATTACTTTTCAAACAATCAAGGCGGATTTTTTGTTTTAAAGGCCTGCTGTATTTTAATGAAATAAACACTTTTTCTATCTTCATGACACAGAAATGGAGATTATCAAAAAGACAACCCACTCATTATGTGTAAGGAACAGGCTTTAGCATGAAGTATAAAAAAATTAGAAGATTTTTTGAATAGCAAGTACTTTAGCTCATCTTATGGGTTAAATTGTAGTTGATTTCTTTTCCACGACCTGGAATTTTGAGGCAATTGAATTGCTTGTTTTCGCTTAATTTTAGCTGTTTTCTACCATTATGTGGCTATTTACATCGAGATTTCTAGGTAAAAAGAGAAGATTTACGTCAGAAAAGGCCCGGATTTAAATGCAGTTCTGAGCATTAAATCCGGACGTTAATTTAGCTTAAATCTTTTTTAAATAATCCTATTGTTCGCTCCCATGCCAGCTTTGCTGCAGCCTCATTGTATCGTGTAGGAGAGGTGTCATTGTTAAAGGCATGATTTACGCCTTCATAGATGTAAAGCTGATAAGGGATGTGGTTTTCTTTCAATGCCGCTTCAAATTCAGGAATGCCCGCATTGATTCTTTCATCAAGACCAGCGTAATGGAGCATCAGGTCTGCTTTAATCAAAGGTACATCTGCTGTTTTTGCCTGCGCACCATAATAAGCAACGGCAGCCTGCAACGTAGGATCATTTACAGCCAGTTTATTGGCCATACCTCCGCCCCAGCAAAAACCTACACAACCTACTTTTCCATTTCCATCAGGATGCCTTCTTAAGTAATCCAGTCCGCTGAGGTAATTTTGCAGGGTATCTTCCGGATTTAACTGTCCAATCAGCTCTCTGGCTTTATCTTCATCTGCAGGGGTGCCCCCAAAAGGAGACAATCCGTCTACACCTAGTGCTAAAAAACCTTCAGCAGCGACTCTTTTAGTGACCGCAATGGTATGTGGGTTAAGACCACGGTTTTCATGAATAACCAACACAGCTCCTAGGTTCTTTTTTCCTTTTGGTTTTGCCAAAAAGCCCTTCATATCTCCTTTAGCACCTTTATAGGTAATGTTTTCGGTGCTTAATTCCTCCTCATTTACAGGAGCAGCAGCAGCATAATTGTTTTCCAGCAAAGGAAGAACGGTTAATGCCAAGGCGGTACTCCCTGTTAAAAGCGCCAGTTTTTTGAGGAACTCTTTCCTATTGATATTGCTATGCGTGTATTGATCGTAAAGGTTGATAATTCTTTGATCCATTATGAGAATTCTTTTAAACAGTGAAACTGATTCCAATATAAGAATTTTCCTGGTTAAAAAACGCTATTCTATAGCTAAAAAAGGCCTTATCCTACTGACACTAAGAAAATTGTCAGAAAATTATTAAATTGGTTTAATGTTTGTATCTCTCTGTAGATCAATCTTGATTATTAACCTCGTATCAAAAAAAGAAACCATGAAAAAAGTACTTTCACTATTAACCATGCTCAGCTTCTTTGTGAGTTTAAGTATGGCTCAGACTGCAGTGCCTGCTACTGCTGCTAAACAAAAAGCTAAAAAAGAAGTCAGCAAAACGACTACTGATGCGAAAAAAGAAGCGGCAGCGGCTAAGAAGGAAGCTGCGGCAGCTAAGAAAGCAGCAAAAGCAGAGGCCGCTACAGCAGCAGCTGCAGGGACTAAATTGAAAAAGGATGGCACACCAGATAAGCGTTATTCGGCAGCCGCCAAAACAACTGCAGCAGAAACAAAAGCGGCAGCAGTTACTAAAAAAGAAGCGGCAGTAAAAACAGTACCAACGAACACTCCTGGACTTAAAAAAGATGGTACGCCTGACAAGCGTTACAAAGGAACAGCAGCAGCGACTGCAGCACCAACAGCGGCGGCTACTAAAGCTGCAACAAAAGCAAGTGCAGCGAAACCTGCGGCAGCAGTAAAAGATTACAAACCTACAATAGACAGAAGTTTGAAAGGACCAAACGGAGAAGAGATTCTAACAGGCCCTAGAGGTGGTAAATATTATATCAACAAAAACGGTAATAAAACCTATATAAAAAGAGAAGGTTAACTAGTGCCATTCGAAGCGATCGTGTAAAAAATCATCTTTTACGCGATCGCTTTTTTATTAGATAGGATTTTTAAGAATTATTCGAAGGTGGCAGGCCTTTCAATATTTTGATATAATTCGTCAAAAAAAAAATAACAATTTCAAAACAATTATTTAACAATCAGCTTTGTAATTCTTAATTTTACCCTGGGGAACATATACAGAATAACATTCTGTGGTAAAAAATGAAGCAATTAGGGCACAACAGTGATTTTAATGAGGATAAAGAACTTTTACAATTAGCTTCAACAGGAGATACTAAGGCCTTCAGCCTTATTTTCCATCGCTATAGTCCTAAAATTTACAGTTATGCTTTAAAAATAGTAAAGTCGGCTACCCTTGCCGAAGAAATTGCACAGGAAGTATTTGTAAAAATATGGAATCTGGAAGCTCAACTTTCAGAGATTGCAAACCTTGATGCTTACCTCCGTGTCCTCACCAGAAATCACACCTTAAAAGTTTTACGAAGAATGGCACTGGAAATCAAAGCCAGCAGATTGATGGCCTACGACTATCAGGAAGACCATAATGAAACGGAAGAATACATTATCTTCAAAGACTCTGAAAAGATTCTGAATCAGGCTATTGAGAAATTACCCGCTCAACAGAAGTTAGTTTACAGCCTTTGTCACCAGGAAGGACTAAAATATGAAGAGGTGGCCGAAAGACTGAATATCTCTAAGCTTACTGTAAAAACGCATATGCAACATGCTTTGCGCTTTCTTCGCAACTATGTAAGCACACATACCGACATTGCTATAGTCGTTATCCTCTTGACTTTACTAGCCGAAAAACATTAATTAACTTTTTTTTCCTGGTCACTACTCCTTGCTCCTTTCTCATGGGTCTATATAAGAAAGGAAGTACAAACATAGATCCCTATGAATGCAAGGCTAAAATTCTTATACCAACAATTTATTGACGAAACCTGTACCGCGGAGGAAAGGGAAGAATTTTTCTCTTTGATTTCTGAGGAGGATCAGGATATCAATGATTTGCTGGATGGTACCTGGAATACAATTGAAGTTGCCGATGACCTGAGTAAGGAAAAGGCTGAGGTCATGTTAAATCAGATCCTGACAAAGCCTGAAAATCAGGTAGTCAAAAAACTTTCCTGGTACAAGTATGCTTCTGTTGCTGCAGCGGTACTGATCCTACTTTCAGCAGGACTTTATTTTTTCAATAATCGATCAGTCCTAAAACAGCAGAAAGACACTTATTCGAAGTCGATCTCTCCGGCAGGAAATAAAGCAACCCTTACCCTCTCCAACGGATCAACAATCAATCTGGATAATGCGACAACAGGAGAAATTGCAAAGCAGTCGGGAATAGCCATTACCAAAACCGCTGAGGGGAAACTGATCTATCAATTATCAGCAACCAATAAACCTGTTACAGGATTTAATTCCATCAGCACCCCACGCGGAGGGCATTACCAGGTAGACCTTCCGGATGGCACCAGAGTATGGTTAAATGCAGCATCCTCATTGAAATATCCTGCAGCTTTTGATAACCATGAGCGCAAAGTAGAATTGTCTGGAGAGGCTTATTTTGAGGTGGCAAAAAGAACAGTAAAAGATGGTTTAAAATCAAAAAGAGTTCCTTTTATCGTGAAAACGAGCAGCCAGGAAGTTGCAGTCTTAGGCACTCATTTCAACATCAGTGCTTATGGCGATGATAAGGAAACAAAAACTACGCTTTTGGAAGGATCTGTTCGCGTATCATTAGCTAAAGACCCTGGCTTAAAGCAAGGGAGATTTGCAAATACCGGCTCACAAATCTTAAGCCCCGGACAACAATCGCTATTAAAAGACAATCAGATCATCACCAAAACGGTAGACCTCGATGAGGCTATTGCCTGGAAAAATGGATTCTTTCAATTCAATGAAGAGAACATAGTGAACATTATGAAACAGCTTTCCCGCTGGTACGACATAGATGTTGTATTTGAAGGCAAGCAACGGGAAACACTTTTCCTTCTTAAAGTTCCACGAAGCCTGAGCCTGACGGAAATATTAAAAATACTAGAAACCAATGGGATTAACTTTAAAATAGAAGGGAGAACGCTTATCGTAAAATCATAACCGAAATGATTTTAATCCAGAAAAATACCGGAAGTGCTCGATACACCTCCGGTAAAAGTTTCAGGGTTAAAAAAAGAAATCAATCTAACAGACCAACATTATCAACCCAAATTGTGCAACATATTTAATTCCTTAAATAAGGAACAAGGATGTAGTACAACTAAACCGACCAAAAATATGAATAAAATTCTAGACACGATTAGAGTCATGAAATTAATTATATGCTTACTTGTCATCAGTTTACAGGCCAGTGCAGTTGCATTTAGCCAGACTATTAATTTAACCGAAAAAAATGCGAGCATTGAAAGCGTAGTTAAAAAAATAGCGAAACAAAGTGGCTATTCGCTTTTTTACAATATAGACCTGCTAAGGAAAAATCCTTCAAAGATTAATTTATCCTTAAAGAATGCCAGTATTGAACAGGCATTAAAGGAGACGCTTGTTAACCAACCTTTAGAATTTGTAATTGTCAACAATACCGTTGTTATCAAAGCAAAGGCACAAGCTGCGGACAGGAAAGACGGCACTGATGCCAGAAAACCGGTACGCGGGAAAGTCACCGACGGCAAGAGCCCACTCCCAGGTATTTCTGTCAGAGTGGACGGAACAAACACAGTTACCATTACCGACGGCAATGGTAACTTCACACTGAACCTTACTCCGGGCAGCTACCGCATTGTTTTCAGTTCAGTAGGCTATGAAAGCGTTCGCATTCAAAAAGTAATTACCGATGGAGATAATCCAGAAATAAACGTGGTTTTAAACCCTGCTATGACCCAATTACAAGAAGCGGTAGTACTTGGTTACAGCACAAAAAAGGCCAGTGAAATTACAGGTTCAATACAAACTTTCAGCGCTAAACAGCTGGAAGGTGTAACCAGCAACAGCCTGATCTCACAACTGAAAGGGAAAGTTGCCGGAATGTACATCACAGAGCCTTCTGGCGACCCAAATAGCAAAGGCTCGTTTGTGGTACGTGGACAAGGTACCCTGCCAATTACCTCACCTATTACCCTCCTACGTGTATCCAATAATTTCAATCCTTTAATTGTAGTAGATGGGATCATTTATCCTGATGTGGCCTACCCTGGCGATATTGTTTCTACTACAGATATCGAAAGCGTTACCCTATTGAAAGATGCGGCATCTACCGCTATTTATGGCTCTCGCGCCAGTCAGGGCGTAATGGTGATCACGACTAAAAAAGGTGTTGCAGGCGTATCAAAGCTCAACATCAACAGTAGTTTTGGCGTAAGTCAGCGTTATGCAGGCAAAATTGAATTCATGAACTCACAGGAGTTATACGATTATCAGCATAAAATGTTGTTGAATTCCTTTGCGCTTAAAAACGAAGGTTTGACACAGGAAGCTTACCTGGCCAAATACCTGCCTGCGGCATCTGTCCTGAGTACCAATACAGATTGGACCAACCAGCTTTACCGTGATGCGCTAAACAAAACAATAGACATGAACTTGTCTGGAGGAACAGATAAAACCCGCTATTATTTTGGTGCCAACCGTTACGATGAACAAGGTGCTTTAAAAGGGAATGATTTGTTAAGAAACAGTTTTAAGTTAAACCTAGATCATAACCTCACTAACAAACTGAGTGTGAACGCTAATATCAGCACCATATTTGACAGAGGAAACAAGAGTCCGATCAGCGGAAGCAATGCCCTTTACCTGTTGCCATGGTTTAGCTTAAATAATGCAGACGGCAGCCCTAAAAAAATATTAGGTGTGGACGCTTTGAACAACACTTATCAAAATCCTGTTTACGACCTACCTTATAACAGCAGTATAGCTAAAACCCAACAATTACTTAGCGTATTCTCTGCAAAATACAAGGTGTTTGATTGGTTAACTCTATCCTCTAACAACTCCTACAATACCACATTCTTAAATAACGAGAATTATGAGGACCGTGCTTCCTTAACCGGCCTTACGGATAAAGGAAGAATGACGCAGACTAAAACGAGTTCAAACTCCTTCGTGACCTCCAACCTCATCTCCGCCCGTAAGCAATTCGCTTTGCATTCGGTATCCGGACTGGCAGGATTTGAGTACAACAGAAGCAATTCAGAATACAGTGCAGTCGCGGTAAAAAACATACCTAGTGGAATTAAAGTTCTAACAGCTGCTGCTGAACCATGGAACACTTTTTCTGGTAAATCCTTTAGAGGAGAGAAATTTTCCAGAGCTGCCTATTCCCTATTTTCTGAAGGAAATTACAATTATGATGAGAAGTATTTTGTCAACGCCTCCTACCGGATGGACTACTCTACAAATTTTGGTATAGAGAACAGAGCTGGTCACTTTTATTCGGTAAGTGGTGCCTGGTTAGCCTCAAATGAGCAATTTTTGAAAGGTAATAAATACCTGACCAATTTAAAATTACGTGCCAGTTATGGAACCACCGGAAAAATCGCTGGTGAGGACTTCCTGACGGAAAGCTTTTACAACTTTGGTTTCCAATATGGTGGCGACCCTGCTGCCATCATCAACCAACTGGGCAACAGACAGATTACCTGGGAACGTGCTTACATTGGCAACCTGGGTATAGACCTGAGCCTGTTTAACAGGATTTCCATATCTGCAGATTTTTACAGAAAGAACAATACCGATCTGCTTCAAAAAGCAGCAACCTCGGCTTTGTTAGGTGTTCCAAGCCAGTATCAGAACATTGGAGCTATGGTAAACCGTGGTATGGAGCTTGTGCTTTCGAGCAAAAACCTTACTGGTCCATTTACCTGGGAAACTGGTTTCAACCTGACCTTTAACAAAAACAAAATCACTAAACTGGAAAGCAGTACTTTGAGTTATGGCTATGCAGGTCCGATTAAAGTAGGTGAAGACATCAATACCGCACATGCTTATAAATGGCTTGGTGTAGACCCAGAAACTGGCGCGCCTCAGTTTGAACGTTTAGAGTTTGATCCGGCGACGAATGCTTACGTCAGAAAAATTGTTAATACTTATGATGCAGTTACGGCTGGCCTAACCGGAGATGCTTTGGCTGTGAATTACCAACGTGTTGGTAATACCGTTCCAAAATACTATGGAGGGATGTTAAATACATTTGGCTACCGTGGATTTGAACTCTCTATCCTATTGAACTTTGCAGCAGATTATGTGGTGTACAATGCTGCAAGAAGCACCTATTTTTCTACTGAAGGTAACAACGTGCTTAAAAACAACCAGATTAAACCATCCACAGGACAAGTGGTATGGGAAAAACCTGGTGATATTGCTACAGAACCGAAGATTTATCGCGGTCGATTAGATGGAGCTGACCAGTCAACCTCCAGATTCTGGGAAGATGCCAGTCACATTAGAGTACGCAACGTAAGGTTAAGCTACAGCCTCCCTACTCAGCTGATCAGCAAGGCTAAGCTAAACCGCGCAAGCATTTTTATTAGTGGTGACAACCTCTTCATCTTCACCAAAAAATCATTCTATGGAGTTGATCCTGAAGGCGGAAGCGCCGGCGACATCAACACCTACGGATTGAGCGCAGGCTATGGCGCCAGCAGGAAATATCTATTGGGTTTACAATTATCATTCTAATAAAGCAGCGCATGAAAAAGTACATACTATCCGCATATATATGTTTTGCAGCAATTGTATTATTTGGCTGTAAAAAAGCAATTGACGAAAATATCAGGCCTTATAATGACAGGTCTGATCAGGAACTTCTAACCAGCATTGAAGGCTTAACGACCGCAACAAACGGCAATTATGCACTGCTCGTTACTGGAGCCACTGGTGATACGCCTTACGATTTAAACTGGTATAACCTGAGTGAGTTAAAAGGAAATAACATGCTGGCCGTTACCCAGGCTTTTCCTCAGGCTAGAAGTGATGCCTATATCTTCAATAACTCACCTAGTCAGGGGGTAACCAGCTCTTTCTGGAGAATGTCTTACCGTGTGATTTTTGGGGCAAACAAAATTATTGATGCCATCCAGGATGGACAAGGGGCAGCTTTTGATCAGCTTAAAGGAGAGAATTACTTCCTGAGAGCGATGATTTACTTTAACCTGGCCAGAGTATATGGACGTCCATATTATCAGAACAATGGCGATGGACTTGCCGTTCCCCTGTCTTTAAATTCGTTGGTTGACAAAAGCTATCAGCCAAAAAGAAACACAGTGAAAGAGGTTTATGCGCAGATTATTGCCGATCTGGAAAAAGCTTCAGTATTAATGACTCAGGTGAAACCGAATAATTATGCCAGCAAAGAAACGGCATGGGCATTATTGTCCCGGGCATACCTTTACATGGGTGGTACTGCTACTGCAGTAAATACAGACTACAATACCAAGGCGGTTGAATATGCAGATAAAGTAATTGCCTCGCAAAAATACACTTTACTTCAGGGTACAGCGTACAGTAACTCTTTTGCGATTGACAGTAAAAACAATAAAGAATGCATATTGAGTTTCAGACATGATGATGCGAGTCCGAATAAAATCAATGAGTTCTTAATCTTAAGAGATGTATTTGGCACTCCTTATCAAGGTGAATATGCAGCCTCACCTGATTACATGGCGATCTTAAATCAAAACCCAACAGACCTGAGAAAAAACTTCATCACTGTAGAAAACGACTCCAGGATCACAGGAACGAATAAGAGCAGAAACTCCATCAACAAGTTCAACTACCAGCAAATTGCGCCTCCAGGAGGCTTCGACTTCAGTTCACAAACCAGAAGTGGCACTCCATACCTTCGCATTGCGGAGATGTATCTAAACAAAGCGGAAGCATTGGCCAAATTGGGGAATACTACAGATGCATTAATTGCCCTCAACTTAGTTAGAACGAGAGCGATCTCAACGGGTGCTTGGACCACAACAAGTCTTGCAGCAGCAAACATGACTGTTTTTCAAGCGGTGTTAAATGAACGTCGACTGGAGTTGGCCTGGGAAGGACATTCTTCGTACGACAATTTTAGGAATGGTTTAGCCATGACCAGAAATTATACGGATTACTTTAATACCAGCGCTTTAACTATTGAAGCTTTAGATAAGCGTGTGGTGTATCCTCTACCGAAACCCGAACTTGAGTTTAATCCCAATCTGGAACAAAATCCACTTTAGAAACAACAAAACATGAGAAAATTATTAATCGGACTGAGCTGTCTGGCCACCTTCTCTGCATCCGCACAAAACCGGGAGATTTTATTTAAGGAAAGAGATTGGAAGACGGAGTTGGCCGAAGCAAAAAAAGAAAACAAGATCATCTTTTTTGATGCCTACACCTCCTGGTGTGGCCCATGTAAAATGATGGCAAAAGATGTGTTTACAAGAGACAGCGTGGCTGATCTGTTTAACAATACCTTTCATAACGTGAAGTACGATATGGAAAAAGGCGAAGGTCCGGCATTGAAAACAAAATATGAAGTCATTGCCTACCCTACCTATTTGTTTATCAATGGGGATGGAGAAATAGTGCATAAGATTGTCGGCAGCATGCCGGCAACCGACTTTATGACGGAGGCAGCTAAAGCTTTAAAACCTGAAAGCACCGCGTATGGGCTGGCAAAAAAATTCAACAATGGTGATCATTCTGAGGCTACAGCAATAGCTTATATGGAGGCGCTTGAAAAAGCTTATGAAGCGGAAAAGATGGGCGCTGTAGCAAAAGTATATTTTGATGGGCTTTCTAAATCAGCACTGATGGATAACTGGAACCTTGCTATTAAATACCTGCACAATCCTTCTTCTCAGGCATTTGCTTATTTGTACGCGAATAAAACAGTGCTGTCAACGAAATATAGCGCTGATAAAGTGGATATGTATTTTGACCGAACGCTCAACTCTTCCGTGTTTAGCGTAAAGAGCGCATTTCAGAAAAAAAGCAACCTTAAGGAAGCCAAAGAAATAATGGCGGCCATCAGAAAAATACAAACTAAGCCTACTGTAAACGCCAAAAATATGCTGGCACAGTTAGACCTTATCGAGTACGCTTCGGCCAATCAATGGGATCAGTTCTGCGCAAAAGTAAATGACGTCTTTAGTGATGCTGCTTTTACACGTAAATCAGGCTTTGTAGTCACAGCAGCAAATGATGTGGTTACTGCAGCACCAGTTAAATATAGCCAGGAAGCCCTTAAATGGGCCAATGAATTAGAAAAGAGCAATCCTGACCTTTTCACCAATATTCAACTGGCGGACCTTAGAAAAAGAATATTCAAAAAACAGGGGAATACTGCGGAGGCAGAAGTAATGGCTGCTAAAGCGATGGACTTAAGAAAAGAGGCTGCTCAAAAAAAGCAGGCTACTCCTCCTATGATGAAAGATTAAAACCACACATAAACACATAACATAAAAAACAATGATTAAAAAAGGCTTAATAATGGCTGCTGCTGTACTTTTAATGGGCAGCAGTGTCTTTGCCCAAAAGGGTAAAACAGTAAATTTTACAGGTACAGTTAAATTCCCTGATACAGAAAACAAGTACCCTATTTACCTGGGTAAATATGAAGGTGAAGGTTTCAAAAGAGCTTTTAAAGCCATAGACAGTACAAAAGTGGATGCCAATAACAACTTCTCCTTTAAAGTACCTGCAGATAAACCAGATTTTTACCAGGTTCGCGTTTATTATATGGATCGTATTGATTTCTGGGCTAATAATGACAATATTCATGTAAACGTAAGAGGCATTGATACCGCCAAGATGAAGATCAAAAACCCGCCGTATATTTATATGGAAAACACATCAGTTGAAAATGATGTGATCAATGATGTGAACCTGGTAGGTTACCTTGATTATCAGAATATGATCGCTGTAGGAAAGGAACAATACCAGGCGAAATTAGCTAAAGAACCACTATGGATCAACTATATGAATGACGGTTTCGATCGCATCAATGTAGACAGAGAATACCGCATCAAATACCTGGTTAACAAATACAAAGATCAACCTACAGTAATGTACGCATTGAACTACCTAAGTACCAAAAGACATCAGGATCTAATCATGTCTACGCTTGACCATCTGACTAAAAAATTCCCTAATCTGGATCAGGCAAAAGCCAAGAAAAAAGAAATTTTAGACGGTATCGAGCAGGCCAAGAAAATTTCCAATGGCAAGAAAGCACCTGATTTTGCTTTCCCGGATCTGAATGGAAAAAAATGGAGTCCTAAAGACTTTAAAGGTAAATACCTGATCATTGATTTCTGGGCATCATGGTGCGGCCCTTGTCGCCAGGAAATTCCTCACCTGAAAGAAGTGTACAAAAAATACAAAGAAAAAGGATTGGAAATATTAGCTGTTTCAGTGGATGCAAAAGCAACCGACTGGAAAAAAGCAATGGATGATGAGAAAATGACCTGGCCACAAGTCCACGCTCAGGAATCTAAACCGGTAATGGCTTCTTATTTATTCAGTGGCATCCCTTATTTGGTGGTGATTGATAAAGAAGGGAATATCATTGAGAAGAACCTACGCGGAGAATCATTAGATAAAAAATTGAAAGAAATATTTGGAATGTAATTTTGTAATTATGAAAAAGATCATCTTATCACTACTGTTGTTAACCGGCTTATCAACTATCAAAGCCAATGCCCAGATGGAGGCCGCACAAAAAGTTGTTTACGATGTTAATAAGGAAGCGACTATAAATATGCCTCAGATGCAGGTTTGGGCATACCTAAACCAACCTGAGCATCTTTTAAAAGCATCCAATGGTTATGCAACCTCTATTAAAATTGTGGATCCTGCCTTCCCTGTGGCTAGAGAAGTAGTTTTCGCAGATGGCAGTAAACGTACTGAAACGATCAATCAGCTGGAACAGGAACATAAATTTATGGTGATACAATTGGGCACTGAGTACCTCCCTAAAGGGGTTTCAGAAGCAGAAATTGTTATTTTCACCAGAGAAAAGGGCAATCAGTGCCTGGTTAACTGGAGAGCTAAGATCAAAGGAAAGGGCGAAGGAAAGAAAGCTTTAATTGAAAAGTTAACTGCTGAATTTAACAGTTATGCAGCTGGATTTGAGCTGTTGTCTAAATAAACAAATCCTGCAATACGCAGGAATGAATTATTAGTTAAAGAGAAAGGCTGCATCAATGATGCAGCCTTCTTATTTTTCTGATGAGATTGCTCTGAATTAACCTACGCGGTAAACGTTGAATTTATCGTTTCTAACTGGTTGTCCTTTGATGTGTAAAGATTCACCTTTATCATTTCTGGTGGCTTTGATTACGAAAGGCTCCTCAGATTGCTGTGCAGCTTCATAAGCCAGTTTCAGTCTATCGATATAAGTATCTGCATCAACTCTCCATTTTTTATCTTTATACATGAAGTAGGCAAAAACGTTCCTTGTTTTTCCTTTTAATTTTCCATCTAATCTGATGTGAGCCACATTGGCTTTCTTTAAAGGCTCCACAGCCTGTGTATAAAAATCTGTGAAATTGTCGAACGTTGGTATAACATTAATAGTGCTCATGTAATCTTTTTTCTTCAAAAATACATAAAATCTTTTGATCAGATAGAAAGCTGTCCATTTATCCCGGATATTAATCGCTTCAAACGTTAAAATCTAGATTTTATGATCTATTAGCAGAACAAAGTTTTGTTTTTTGGTATCAATATTGTATCCTTGCTTGCAAATCATAAAACAGCAGACAGTTTAATTGTGGCCTAAAAACAAAGAATTTATAAGAAAATTGTAATTTTTGTTTTAAAAAGTAATATATTCAAACTTGTAGGACCCTAAGTTTTGTTTTCTGTGTTTATGATCTTAGCTTTGGGAAGTTTTTCATGATTTGACAAATTTGTCAAACTGAATAAACGATTTAACGGGAGAAATTATTAAATACAGAGCTAATGATTTTTCGAAGAAACCGACAAACATCAACAAAAAGCTCCGTGATCTAAACATACAGTACTAGCATGCGCAAAAAATTACACGATAGGATAGCCGCTTTTAAAGACGCTACAGCAATCAAGGAAAGAGGATTATATCCTTATTTCCGAGCCATTGAATCAGGACAAGATACAGAAGTGGTTATTGATGGGAAAAAGGTGTTGATGTTTGGCTCCAACTCCTATCTGGGACTAACTAATCACCCTAAAATCAAAGAAGCTTCAAAAGCTGCTATTGATAAATACGGGACGGGCTGTGCCGGCTCAAGATTCCTGAATGGCACATTAGACATTCACATCGAACTGGAAAGAAGACTTGCTGCATATGTTGGCAAGGAAGCTGCAGTACTTTTCAGTACTGGATTTCAGGTAAACCTGGGTGTGATCTCTTGTCTATTAGACAGAAATGATTACCTGATTTTGGACGAATATGACCACGCTTCTATCATTGATGGTAGCCGTCTATCTTTTTCAAGATCTATTAAATACGCCCATAATGACATGGACGATCTTCGCAAGAAATTAAGTCGCTTACCAGAAGATGCAGCTAAACTTATTGTTGCAGACGGTATTTTCAGTATGGAAGGTGATTTAGTGAAATTACCGGAAATCGTTAAAATTGCTGAAGAATTCGGTGCAAACATCATGATGGATGACGCGCACAGTTTAGGTGTAATCGGTGTGAAAGGTGCAGGAACTGCCTCACATTTCGGTTTAACTGATCAGGTAGATTTAATCATGGGTACTTTCAGTAAATCTTTAGCTTCTCTTGGTGGTTTCATCGCCGGTACAGAAGAAACTATTGAATACGTGAAACACAGAGCGCGTTCATTAATGTTCAGTGCGAGTATGCCACCTTCGGCAGTTGCCAGTGTAATCGCAGCTTTAGACATTATTGAATCAGAACCAGAACGTATTGACCAGTTATGGGCAAATACTAATTACGCTAAAAAACTATTATTAGAAGCTGGATTTGACATCGGTCATACCGACAGTCCAATTATTCCGGTATACATCAGAGACAACGACAAGACTTTCATGATCACCAATATTTTAAGTAATAACGGTATTTTCGTGAACCCTGTAGTTTCTCCTGCAGTACCTTCAGATGCTTCATTAATCAGGTTCTCATTGATGGCTACACATACTTTTGCACAGATTGAAGAAGCGGTAGAAAAAATCGCCCTTGCTGCTAAAGAAGTGGAATTAACTCCATCTCAGATCGCCATATGAAAAACATCGTTGCTGTAAACGACAAAAAACAACTGGCGTCTTTTATTGATTTTCCACATGATTTGTATAAAAACGACTCGAACTATGTTCCGGAACTTTTTATCGCACAACAGGATATGCTTACCCCAGGTAAGCATCCCTTTCATGAGCATTCTACTTTACAGCTTTTTCTGGCTTATGAAGGGGACAAAATCGTAGGAAGGATCGCCGGTATTCAAAACAATAACCACAATAAAATCAATGGAACAACGGAAGGTCATTTTGGCTTTTTCGATTGTATCAACGATCAGGAAACAGCACAACTATTAGTTAATGCTGCTGCAAAATGGTTAAAAGAAAGAAACATGACCAGCATGATTGGTCCGGTTAATTTCTCTACGAATGATATTTGCGCCTTGTTAATTGAAGGCTTTGATGGTCCACCGGTGGCGATGATGCCTTACAATGCACCCTATTATCAGCAATTGCTGGAAAATACAGGTTTAGCAAAAAAGGTAGATTTAAGGGCTTATAAGTTTATTGCCGGTGATTACAATGACCGTTCTTTAAAACTGACTGAAGCCATTCGTGAACGCTTGAAACGCAATAACATCATCATCAGAAAGATCAATATGAATGATTTCTGGAATGAGGTGGTGAAAGTTCGTGAAGTATACAATGGCGCATGGGATCACAATACAGGTTTTGTTCCGGCAACAGATAAGGAGTTTCATTACCTGGCTAAGGATTTGAAAATGATTGTAGACCCTGATTTTGTCTATGTAGCGGAGCAGGATGGAAAAATGGTAGGAATTTCTTTATCTATTCCAGACATCAACCAGGCTTTGATTAAGATCAAAAGAGGTCGTTTATTGCCATTTGGCATCTTCAAACTGCTTTGGTACAAACGTAAAATCAAAGGTCTTCGGATCATGGCTTTAGGGGTATTAGACGGTTACCGTAAAATGGGTATTGAAGCTTGTCTTTATGGTCTGACGATTAAAACCTTCCAGGAAAAGAAGTTTGATTATGCAGAAGCCTCCTGGACTTTAGAACACAACACCATGGTAAACAGCGCTATTGAGCAAATCAATGGTAAACTTTACAGAAAATATAGAATTTTCGAGAAATCAATATGATAAAAAAGGTATTAATTACCGGTGCAACAGGATTTGTGGGTTATCATTTGATCGAGAAAGCATTAGGAGCCGGACTGGAAGTGCATGCAGCAGTCCGTCCGGGTACTGATAAGTCTCATTTGAAAGAATTTGACATCCAATATACTACCCTGGATTATACTTCCGTAGATCGCCTTAAAAGCGCACTGGAAGAACAGCAATACCACTACATCATCCATGCTGCGGGAATCACCAAAGCAAAAACCAAAGACGCTTACAATAAAGTCAATGCCGAGTATTCCAAAAACCTGGCTCTTGCGGCTAGTACCGCTAAAATTGACCTCCATAAATTTGTATTTGTAAGTAGTTTGGCGGCAATAGGTCCTTTAACGGATTTATCTGCTGAGATTCAGGATGATTCTCCCGGGCATCCGGTTACCAATTACGGTGCAAGCAAGTTATTAGCAGAGCAGTATTTATCGGAGATTCCTAACCTCCCTTTGCTGGTGATCCGCCCAACAGCAGTATATGGGCCAAGGGAAAAGGATTTATTCATCTTATTTGACACGATTAACAAAGGTTTAGAGCCGCATATTGGCCGTTTCCAGCAGCAGTTGAGCTTTATTTATGTAAGGGATCTTGCAGCTGTGATTGTCAAAGCACTCTCTTCTCCCCTGGTTGGAAAAAGCTATAATGTATCTGATGGCCATATTTATAATCGCTATGCCCTGGCAGATGTGATTAAAAAAGCGCTGAATAAGAAAACCATTAAGTTTCATTTGCCGGTAGTGGTAGTAGGCTTCATGGCTACCATGATGGATATCTTCTATGCAAACAGCAAGAATACCCCAACATTGAACAAAGAAAAAATGGCCGAGCTTACTGCCATTAACTGGGCATGTAATATCGGCCATTTAAAAGCTGATCTAGGTTTTGAACCTATCTATGACCTTGAAAAAGGATTGATAGAAACCGTCAGCTGGTATAAAAATAACAATTGGTTATAGGGTCACTTTAGATGCTAAAAAAGTAAGGTACTTTTTATCATCTTCAAATAACTCTTTACCTTCTAACTTATAAGCATGGTGCAGGTAATCTGTAGCATGCTTTTCTTCACCTAGCTCCAGGTAACTTTGTCCCATACGTAATAATACAAATGCATTTGGCTCTTCTTCACCATAGATCTGATAAGCACGGTGCAAATGATCTAATGCCTCCTTGTACTTTTTCTGGCTAAATTCTGCATCTCCAATTGAAGCGGAAATCCATGCAGTAGCTTCCCAGTCGTCTTTTGGTGCTGGTAATACGTCTAAAGCTTTCGTAAAAGCGGCAATTGCTCCTTCATAGTTCTCCTTGTCCATCTCTGCATTTCCTTCTTCACAGTACTTGTCCAATAGCTCATGCTCCTGCTCTGTCAGCTCCAACTGCTCCTCGTCTTCATTAGGAACAAATGTTTCCTTGAAAGCGATAAACTCCGGATCATCCATTAAGGCGATCTTCAGGTAGTCTGAGTTTTCATCAATGAAAATCTTGCTGCCTTCTTTCTCATAAGCGATCAAAAAGTTAGCTCTGGCATTGTCCAGATCTTTTAAAGCATAATAAATTGCTCCTGTAGTCAGGAAGTGACGAGTAGAATGGATCTTTTCATGGGCCATTTTTTCTTTCAGATACTCGGTCTCTTCAAGGAAGAATGGTAAGGCCTTTTCTAAAGCTCCTGTTTGCTCATAAAAAGAATAAATGCTGTCAAGCACTACTCCTCCTACACTGCTGTTTTCCTTAGGTCCTGGAATTGAACCATTGATTTCCATTAACAATTGTTCCGCGGCATCATAGTTTGAAGCCTCCGTTAAATCATAAACCTGGTCAATCTTATTGAAAAACTCTTCTTCTTGTTCGGCGTTAAAATTCCGTTGTGTAGACATATTGTTTAAGCTTAAATGGTTTACGAATCTGACTAATATACTACTTTTGCTGTTCCATTTGTTTAATGATCTTATTTACTTCTGTCTCGGTTGCACGCAACTTGTTCTGACAGAATTCAATGAGTTCTGATGCGCGTTTCACCTTTTCTGCCAAAACATCTACAGAAACAGATTCTGTCTCTATTTCCTGTGCGATTTCTGCCAGTTCTTTATAGGCTAACTCATAGGTTAAATTCGTTTTCATCGTATGCTGATTTTGATTTTACTGTTGTTTTGATCTCTGAATTGGCCAATCTGATGGTCAATTCCTCTCCTACTTCAATCTGATCGGCATTGCTGGTGATTTTTCCGTTTATCTTTATGATGGCAAATCCTTTGTTCAGGATATTTTGCGGACTCATTATTCTCATAACAGATTGGAAATGGGCAATGTTTCCGTTTTTGTTCAGAAAATACATTCTGCTATAGGATTGCATGTTCTGGGCGAGGTTGCTCAGGTCTTTTCTTTTATTGGAAATGAGGATCCTCGGATTGGTAAGGATCAGTCCTGAGAGCTGCAGAATATGGTTATGGTGGCCATGTAATAGATTGCGACTGGTGTTGATGGTGGATTGATTGAGTTGCACCAGTCGGTCTTTATGGTGATTGATCATTTGATAGGTCTTGATCAGGATCATTTTCTGAATGCCCGTTAACCTGTCCTCGAAATTGCGGTTATGAGAAATGATGAACTCTGCGGCTTTAGTCGGCGTTTTTGTAGAGGTATGCGCCATTAAATCTGCAATGGTCTCATTTTTCTGGTGCCCGATTCCAGTGATCACCGGAATGGGGAATTTGGCAATCGCACGGTTCAATTCGTAATTGTCGTACAGCAGGAAATCTGTTTGAGATCCTCCTCCTCTAATGATAATCAAGGCGTCATATGGCTTTTTAGACTCATAAACGGCAATAATCTGGGCAAGGAACTGCTTGGCATTGCCATCGCCCTGCACCAATGCAAAGTAATCGTCTATTTCGAATTTATAGCCAAAAGGATTGTGTTCCAGACTGTGTCTGAAATCCTGAAATCCCGCAGAAGTATCAGAGGAGATGACTGCGATCCTTTGGATCACAGGACCTAGTATTAAGCTGTTGTTTCTGGTCAGGTAGCGATCTCCGTCTTTTTGGATAAAGGCTGGGTTATCACGGAGCAAGCGCTCCAGAGTTTCCTTCCGCTGTTGCTCAAATAAACCCAATGTAAAATTGGTATCAATATCCAGCAGGTTGAGCTGTAATCCAAATGCAGGGTTGTACTGAACGGAAACCTGTACAAGTACATTGATGTCATTTTTGAACTTCTGACCCGTTGCTTTTTCGAAATTAGTGATATTGAGCGAAGCATTTCCCCAGGCTCTTCCAGCCACTTTAGCGAGGATTCTTGCCGCAGTTTTGTCTTTCTCTACCAGCTCAAAGTAATGGTAATTACTTTGAGGTTTATAAGTGTAATTGGTGATATCTGCGATGATCCAAAAAGTCTGTTGTCCGAAAACACCATCTATTGCCTGTTGAATCTGGCGGGTAAGCTCGGACAGTTTTATGGAGGGAATGGTGTTCAATATTTCTAGATAGCTATGATTATGCCCTAAAGTTAGGAAAACTAAAAACAAATCAACTCTTTGATAGTTTATAATGCAACAACGAAGCTATAAATAAGGATATGAACGAGGACACTAAAATAATATTGGGCATTTTTGCAGGATTGGCCGCAGGCGCTGCATTGGGTTTATTACTTGCCCCTGAGAAGAAAATTAAACGATTGAATGGCCAGGCTACCGGCTTAGCAAATACTGGTGTACAAAGCCAGTCTGAAACCGCAAGACAATTGCAGCAGTTGGAAAATATTAAAGAACGCTTAATGAATACTTTTGAAAAGGATGATTTTGCGGATCATGTAGAACACGTGTAAAGGAAGGCATATTGATGGGAAACAACTACACTTACGATGAGATTAACAATCTGGAAGATTTAAAAAAAAGAAAGGCTCAATTACTGCTGAAGGAGGAGCATTATCAGGAAAAGATTAAAAATGATGTGAAAGCGATCATCCATCAGCATAGTCCGGGATACCTCATAAATAAGTATACTGAAAAGCCAAGAGAGAAGGTGACTTCTCTATTTAACAAAGTAAAGTCCTGGTTTAGGAAAAAGCCAAAAAATTAGTTTATTGCCATAAGGCGACTCCCCTTTGGCCCTACTTCCAAACTGTGGTTTGCCCCACATTTAAGGGCGTAGTTATTCTTTTGATGGCCAACGGGGAAATCAAAAGCTACGGGATAACCATAATGTTTCACTTTCTCCAGCACGATATCATAAATGGTTTTTCCAAACTCTTCACCAGGATCATCAGGCTTAACTTTGAATCCACCAATGATTAAACCCGCTAAACGATCTAGTTTCCCTGTTCTTTTCAGATTCCAAAACATACGGTCTAATCGGTAAAGGTATTCTCCGGTATCTTCTACAAATAGAATTTTCCCATCGGTATTCAGGTCTGATTTTGTTCCAGCGAGCGTTTCAATGATGCTGAGATTGCCACCAACCAATATGCCGGAAGATTTGCCAGGCTTATTGATGCTCATCACTGGCCCCTGATATTGAAGATGCTCTCCTTTGAGCAGCTTGTTAATAGATAGGATGGTTTCCAATTGAACGGGATCTGCAAGCAAAGGGTCTGTAGGAAAGGAGTTGCACATTTTGGAATGGATAGAGGCTATTCCATATTGGCGGTTCAAATGACAATGCAACACGGTCACATCGCTGAATCCTATGATCCATTTGGGCTTTTGCAGGAAAATATCGAAATTCAAAAGATCAATGATCCTCACCATTCCGTAACCGCCTCTTGCGCACATGATGGCTTTAATTTCCGGATCGTTTAACATTTCCTGGAGATCTGCGGCTCGTTCCTGATCGGTGCCCCCCATCCCAAAGTCTCTTTTATCAATTGTTTTCCCGACTTTGATTTTGAAGCCCCAGCTTTCCATCATAGCTATTGCCGGTTGGATTTCTGCGCTTGTCATAAAGCCCGCCGGACTCGTGATCCCAATGGTATCTCCTGCTTTCAAATACGCAGGAATCTTTATCGAAGGATTAGCAAGCGCTTTAAATGAAGCTCCAAAGGAAACATGAACAGGAAGCGTGCATCCTGCAGTCAGCATAAAAGAGAGAAAATGTTTCCTTTTCATATCGTGTATTGCGTATTGGATATTACGCATTTCGTATTACAATGATAAGTGTAATTGAGGAAATACCACTTATCTACTCCATCGTTTTCGTAAATTTTATATGTGATTAAGTCTTTCTTTAAAGCGGTTTTGCAGGAAGAAAAGTATATTAGCTTACCAATAGCCAGCTGTTTATCAGTTTGCTTGAAAAACAAACCTAACCAAGTATGAATAAATATCTGATCCTTAGCTTTTGTGGGTTAAGCCTGCAATTAAATGCGCAGACTAAACGCGTAAGTTTTCAACCGCAAAAAAACGGAAAACAGATAGATGTGAGTATAGACGGAAAGTTTTTCAGCAGCTTCCTCTATCCGGATAGCCTGGAGAAACCCATTTTATACCCTCTTCAATCGGCCAGTGGCTTAACACTTACCAGAGGATTCCCACTAAATACCAGAGATCAGGAACGCACAGACCACCCACACCATGTTGGCTTATGGCTCAATTATGAAAGTGTAAATGGTCTGGATTTCTGGAACAACTCTTATAACATCCCCGAAGCGAAAAAAAGCAAGTATGGCTGGATCAGAGGGGTTCAGGTTACTGGTTACAAATCCGGAAATCATCAGGGAGAATTGAGCTATACCGCAAACTGGGAAAGACAGGATCGCCGGGTATTGCTAAAGGAAAACACCAGATTTGTGTTTTCAGGAACAGGAAATACAAGAACGATAGACCGCATTACTACTCTTACCGCTGTTCAGGACACGGTTAAATTCAAGGATGTGAAAGATGGTATGATCGCCCTGCGGGTGACCAAAGAACTGGAAATGCCTTCTAACCAAACTGCAGAATTTACCGATAGTCAGGGGAACCGGACAAAAGTTTCGGCATCTGGAAATGGTGCCAATGGCGATTACCTGACCAGCGAAGGAAAAAAGGGTAATGATGCCTGGGGAACCAGGGCAAATTGGTGCTTATTGGCCGGTGTTAAAGACCAGCAGGAAGTATCTATTGCCATTATTGACCATTCGAAAAACCCGGGATATCCCACTTATTGGCATGCAAGAGATTATGGTTTATTCGCCGCCAATCCATTGGGACAGCAAGTGTTTAGCAAGGGAAAGGAAAACCTAAACCTACAGCTCAGCCCTGGTCAATCTATTACTTTTCGATACCGGATATTGATCAGCTCCTCAGAAAAGCCAAGTGCTGAGGTTTTAAACAAACAGGCTTTACAGTTTAATCAAACGAAATAACCACATTTTTAGCTAATCACCTTAAAAACCATTATTCTCAATACCTATTAAAAAAAGAGAATACCAAAACCACACAAATGAAAACGAAACCAGTACTACTTTTAGCTGCCTTGCTATGGGCAGGGAGCCCTGTTGGACTACAGGCACAGACGCAAAAATGGCAAAACCTATTCAATGGAAAAGATTTACAGGGCTGGAAACAACTCAACGGACAAGCCAAATATGAGGTTGTAAACGGAGAGATTGTGGGCAGCACAGTATCTAATCAACCCAACTCTTTCTTAACCACAGAAAAGAACTATGGAGATTTTATCCTGGAACTGGAGCTATTGGTCGATGATTCTATGAATTCCGGGGTGCAAATCCGAAGCGAAAGTAAGGCAGATTACAATAATGGCAGGGTTCATGGCTATCAGGTTGAAATAGACCCTTCCGACAGGAAGTTTAGCGGTGGGATTTATGATGAATCCAGACGAGGTTGGTTATACCCACTGGACATCAATCCAACAGGAAAAACGGCCTTTAAGAACCAACAATGGAACAAATACCGTGTAGAATGTATTGGCAATTCTATTCGCACCTGGATAAATGGGATTCCTACAGCGAATGTGGTGGATGCCATGACACCTTCCGGATTTATTGCATTACAGGTACATTCGATCGGCAAAAATGATACACCAGGAAAACAAATCCGCTGGCGCAATATCCGCATTCAGACGGAAAACCTAAAGCCTTCTAAAAGCGACCGGATATTTGTGGTTAATCTAGTGCCAAATGATCTTTCTACGCAAGAAAAGGCACAAGGATATGCTTTATTATGGGATGGTAAAACGAGTAAAGGATGGAAAGGTGCTTATAAAGCAGGCTTCCCACAAAGCGGATGGACCATGCAAGACGGAGAATTGAGCGTACAAAAATCAAATGGCGCTGAGTCTACCAATGGCGGTGATATCGTAACGGAGAAACAATATGGTGCTTTTGAGCTAAAGTTCGACTTTAAACTTTCTGAAGGTGCAAATAGTGGTGTCAAATACTTTGTGACTTTAACTGAAGGCAATAAAGGCTCAGCTATTGGTCCGGAATATCAGATTCTTGACGATGTCAGACATCCGGATGCGAAACTTGGAAAAGATGGCAACCGTACTTTAGGTTCTCTATATGACCTGATGACCAGCAAAAAGATCCCAAATGCACAACGTAAAATTGGCGATTGGAACAGAGGCCTGATCCGTGTATATCCGGATAACAAAATTGAATACTGGTTAAATGGCTACAAAATCCTGGAATACACGCGTGGATCTGCGGAATTCCTGGCCCTGGTAGCAGATAGTAAGTATAAAAACTGGAAGGATTTCGGAATGGCCGCCAAAGGACATATCCTATTGCAGGATCATGGCGATCAGGTTTCCTTTAGAAGCATCAAATTGAAACAACTTTAATCCCCCTATTTATGTCAACTTCTAGAAGAACATTCATCAAACAATCTGCAATTGCAGCCGCTGGGACTTATATGGGAACCATGGGTTTAAGTGCTAAAAGTTATGGAAACATTATTGGTGCCAACGACCGCGTAAGAGTAGGTGTTGTTGGGTTCTCTGATCGCTTTGCAGGTTCCCTCCTGCCTAGTTTCCTAAATCATCATAAAGAACTCAATTTCGATATCACAGCAGTGTCGGATTTATGGAATTACCGCAGAGGATTGGGTCAGGATCTGCTAAAATCAAAGCTTGGCCATGACATTACCGCTTGTCGGAATAATGAAGAATTATACAGTTTAAAAGATATTGATGCAGTAATTGTGAGTACCGCGGATTTCCAACACGCTGTACACACCATAGAAGCCATTAGAGCGAAATGCGATGTGTATTGTGAGAAACCTTTCGCAGAAACAATGGAAGATGCCAGAGCGGCTTTAAAAGTGGTAAAGAATTCTTCGCAAATTGTTCAGATTGGTTCTCAAAGGAGAAGTGGCGGAAATTATAAAGCAGCTTCAAAGTTTATTGCCGATGGTAAATTTGGAGACATCACCATGGTAGAACTGAGCTGGAATGTAAATCAGCCAGGAAGATGGCGCAGACCGGATTTGGTAGCCAAACTGAAACAGGAGGATACAGATTGGAAACGCTTCCTGATCAACCGTCCTTTTGAGGAATGGGATCCAAGAAAATACCTGGAATACCGATTATTCTGGCCTTATTCTTCTGGAATGCCCGGTCAATGGATGTCGCACCAGATCGATACGGTACACTGGTTTACGGGCTTAAAACACCCACGCAGTGTGGTCGCTAATGGTGGCATTTACCAATGGAAAGATGGCCGCAGAAACTGGGATACCACCACTGCTGTATTTGATTATGGCCCTGAGAACAATGCGGAGAAAGGTTTTCAGGTGGTATTTACTTCGAGAATGCACAATGGTGATGAAAATCCCGCAGAGATCTATTATGCAAACGGTGGGGAGCTGAACCTGAATACCAATATGGTTTCGCCAAAAGGTGGGTTAAAAGCTGGTGCCGCAAGTGCGATGCAAATGCAAGCCAACTTATTGCCGGAATTGAAATTAACTGATATGGTAGAAAAAGTAGCCGCCTCGGCCAATACCGGTGGCGATAAACTCACTTCTGCGCATATGAGAAACTGGATGGAATGTGTGCGTAGCAGGCAAGAAACCAATGCTCCGGTAGAAGCTGGTTATTACCATTCTATTGCCAACATTATGACCAATGCTGCTGCCAGAACAGGTAAAAAAGCCGTGTTTGATGAGGTAAAACAAGAAGTAATGGTAGATGGTAAGCCTTTTAAATATTAATGATGTTCAGAAGGAAGTTTATACAAAGTAGCGCTGTGCTTACCGGGGGATTGTTATTACCCGGGGAGCTATTTGCTGCTGATGGACTTTTGGGCTTTGACCCGAAAGCTCCTGAAAACAGAATCAAAATAGGTGTAATTGGCTGTGGTGACCGTGGAAAAGGATTGATTCATATTGCCCAGCAGCTGCCCGAAGCGTTTGAACTGGTCGCCATTGCAGATGTTCTCGATTTTCGAATCAAAGAAACTTTGCAGCAACCTGGAACTTCAGCAGTAAAATCTTATAGCGATTATCGGGATTTACTGGATGACCCGAAGATTACGGCCGTTTTTATCTCCACGCCATTAAATATGCACTTTCCAATTGCTGCTGCCGCCTTAAAGGCCGGAAAGCATGTGTATCTGGAAAAAACCATGACTTATGATATCCCTGAAGCTTTTGCGCTGGTAGATTTGGTGAAAAAACATCCTCAACAAACCCTTCAGGTAGGTCACCAATACCGCTATGCTCCTATTTATTATAAGGTCAAGGAAATGATCGACAATGGAGCTTTAGGAAAGGTAACGCAGATTGAAAGTCGCTGGGACAGGAACAACAACTGGAGACGCCCTATCGCGGATCCTTCCTTAGAAAGGAAGGTGAATTGGCGGATGTACAAAGCTTATTCCGGTGGATTAATGGCAGAATTGCTCTCTCATCAGATGGATTTCATCAATTGGGCTTTTCGTACACATCCTCAGGAAATTATGGCTACAGGTGGTATTGACACCTATAAAGATGGCCGGGAAACTTATGATAATGTACAGGTGATGTTCCGTTACCCCGACATGATTGGTAATTTTGGGACTACGCTAGGTAATGAAAGAGATGGTTATCTGTTTAAGCTTAAAGGCACCAAAGGCACGATATCGTTATTGGTCAACGAAGCGATCTTTTATCCTGAGAAGAGTCTTAAGAAAGAACTGGAGACTGTGGATGGTGTAACCGGAGCCACAAAAATTGTATGGGATAGAAATGGTGGGATTCCAATTAAAACAGACTTACCCGCAAAAGATGGTACTTATTACTCTTTAAAGGATTTTCATAAATCTATCCTGGAAAAGAAACAACCGGATTCCAATGTGATTACAGGAGCAACTACAGCTTTCTGCGTTCATCTGGCCAATAAGGCTTTGTATGGACAACAAATTGAACGTTGGGAACCGAAATACAATTTGTAAACATAGTTTTAAGCGCTGCAGGGATTTTATATTCCTGCAGCTTTTTAATGACCATTACCGTTTTCTGGGATGGTTTTACCAGTTTTTCTGTGGACAGGAAACTTTATACCTGTTGTTCAATAGGATCCCTAAAACTACCTCATGACTTCCGTTGCTTACTCTTCCCAATTCGGAAGTCGTAAAATCATAGGAATAGCCCAATACAAAGAGCGCATGAATGTTAAAGCCGGCATTAATCGCTGCTGCATCATTTGAGCGGTAGCTCCCTCCCAGCCAAAACTTATCTTTAAAAGCCACTTTAAGGTTAACATCTGTGGACAGTGGCGTTGGTGCAACATATTTAAACATTAAAGAAGGAATTACCGCAATTTCATCGCTTATGAAATATTTATACCCACCTGTTACAAAAACATGAGGCACTTGTTTCCCCTTATTATATCCATTTTCATTCGTAAAGGTAATGGGTCTGTTGAGCAATTGCTGTGCAGAGATACCAGCAAAAAAATCAGGGCCGTATAACCATAAACCTAAATCTGGCTGTAGTTTATTGTTTGCATTCTCTGAAATGGCTGGATCCAGGCTGTTTTCCAGGGTGATTTTACTGATATCCAACATCAACCTGGATACCCCTGCTGCTACCCCCAGACTTAAATTGATCTTGGGACTTAATCCGAGGTGATAGGCATAAGTGAATTTAAAATCTGAGCTGGTAATCGGCCCTATGCGGTCTATCACTCCATATAGCCCTATTCCATGGTGTGGCTCTGAGGCCATATAGGTTTGCATCAGGTTCCGCTTCATGGGGTTTTCGCCATTCTCAGAAAAGGAGTTTGAATTGCCATAGAGGTAGTTCTTTCCAATTGGCAGATGGAGGGAGAAGTAGGCAGTTATGGGTGCCTGATCAATGCCATTCCATTGATTTCTATAGCCAAACCTGACATCTGTATAATTCTCAATCCCGGAAATTGCGGGATTTAAAATGTAATTGTTAAAAACATACTGCGTGTACTGAGGTCTTTGCTGTGCCTGACACAGCAAAGTAAAGCTCAGCAACACTTCTACTAAAAACAGCCCTTTCCCCATGGAATACTAAAATCTTATTTCAGACGTCAATTGAATAAAAGACGCATCACTAAGCTAAACAGTAATCATTGGTTAAACAAATTTCTAATAAACAAATATTTTATACTTAAATAAGTATTATTTACATATCGATATATATTTGACATAGCAATCAAATATATTACAATTAGAGATAATGGTTGTCGGCCAAATAAACAAAACAGGAGTTAAATCACAAGGATCAGGATTACTATATGAGGCGATTGAGTACAAAAAAAAGCGGCTTCCTTATAAAAAGAAGCCGCTTTTCTATCAATTTCATGAGGTCCTACCAGAAGGCAGAATACAATGCAACTAACATGGCAAAGATGATTAAGGAACCGATTGCAAATGAAGTTGAAACTCTAAACATTTTAGCGTCAATTTCTAATCCCTTGGTCACTACACCTTTTTTACCTTCATAAATACTGATCAGGTACATTCCAAGAATACAAACCGCGAAAACGATCAGCATCCTGTCCATAAATGGAATCTCGAATACACCACTAGAATTGGCAATTGCCCATCCATATTCATGTAATCCAGATAAGTCTACCCATCCTGGTAAGAATTTAAGGAGTACTGAAACAACGAAACCACCAATAGTAGCGAATAATGCTGCATTTGAAGTTGTTTTCTTCCAGAAGAATCCAAGGATAAACATCGCAAAGATACCTGGTGATACGAATCCTGTATATTCCTGAATATATTGGAAACCTTGTTTTCCTTCGCCCATTAAAGCATCACCTACGATTAGGGAAAGTACTACCGCCATTAACATAGAAACCACTACTGTGATTTTACCTACATTAACCATCGTACGTTCTCCTGCCTCTGGATTGAATGCTTTCTTATAGATATCAAGTGTAAAGATCGTGGCAATACTATTGGCTTTACCAGCTAATGAAGCTACAATTGCTGCAGTTAAGGCGGCAAATGACAATCCTTTTAAACCGATTGGCAACAACCCTAATAAGGCTGGATATGCTTTGTTAGGGTCTTCTACACCGGAAGCAGTCAATAGATCTGATGCTTTGATGCCACCCATGTTTTCTTTAACAATAAAATATACGGCAATACCTGGAATCACTACGATCACCGGCATTAACATTTTAAGGAATGCTGCGAATAATAGTCCGGCTCTAGCCACTGGTAAAGAAGCACCAAGCGCTCTTTGCGTGATGTATTGATTACATCCCCAGTAACTTAAGTTCGCAATCCACATACCACCAATCAATACACTTAAACCTGGAAGGTCCATGTAATTTGGATTGTCTTTTTTGAAGATCAGGTGGAAATGTTCTGATGCGCCTGTTTTTAGCATACCAAATCCTTTGATGATACCCTCGCCTCCTGAAATCAGGTTTAAAGCAAGATAGGTTGCTACCAAACCTCCCAGGATTAAGAAAAATACCTGGATCACATCTGTATATCCAATTACTTTCATTCCCCCAAGGGTGATGAAAATGGCAAAGATGGCCAGTGCAAGGATACAAGCTGTTAAGTCTAGTCCGGATATACCACTGATGGCCAATGCCCCAAGGTAAAGAATAGACATTAAGTTTACTACAATATATAACATCAGCCAGAATACCGCCATAATCATAGCTACTTTTTCATTGTAACGCTGACTTAAAAACTGAGGCATTGTAAAGATCTTATTCTTTAGGTACACCGGCATAAAGAACACTGCTACAATAATTAACGTTGCAGATGCCATCCATTCGTAGGCAGAAATCGCAAGTCCAAGTTTGAAACCTGAACCACTCATCCCAATCATCTGCTCCGCAGAGATATTAGAGGCGATCAGGGAAGCTCCGATAGCCCACCAGGTTAAGGAGCCCTCTGCTAAAAAGTAATCTTTGGAATCTGCTGCTGCAGTTTTCTTTTTGTAATAAATCCAGAAACCGTAAGAAGATACGATAATGAAGTAAATAAAAAATACGATGTAATCGTATTTGTGAAGTCCGCTCATTGTGGTTTAAATGTTGATTAGCTGGCTAAAATATAAATTTATTTGCCATTACTTTTCAGAAAACAACAGAAAAAGTAAATTAATTTAAGGACCAACTAAGCATTCCTATTTATTTCATCAATTGCTCTGGTTTAAAAGTCGCTGGTTTATAGATAAATTGAAGATAAAGCAGCGCGATCAGGGTGATTCCTGTACAGGCATAAAAAGTAACGGGAATCATAGCCAGGTCGTCGATAAATAACCAGCCGGCAAGTAGAGCTCCCAGTCCGATTCCGGCTTCTAAGGCGATGTACATGGTGGCCATCGCCTTTCCACGATGATGGGGATCACTAAGGTCTACCGTCCATGCGGTAGCTGTTGGGGATAACATTCCTGTAGCTACGCCATACAGCGCTGAGGCCGACATCAACATCAAAGATGAATCTGCAAGCGCAATCCATAGCGTTGAGGCTGCCAGCAGCACTAAAGAGAATTTAAGGATTACTGGTCTTCCGTACTTATCGGATGCTTTACCTGCTACAAATCGTATCAAAAGAGATGTTAAGGTAAACACCATAAAAAACACTCCTTTATTACTGGTGCCCAAGGCCTTACTCCAATCTGAGATCACGGTTAGGATGGCACCATAGCTGATGTAGGTCATGAAAATGATGATGACCGAAGGAATGACCCTCCATTCAATAATGTCTTTTCTATTGATCTTCAGATGACTAAACTTGAATTTCTCTTTATTGGCCAGGGTTTCTTTCATATTTGCCAGGATCACAATAGACAATAAGGCAAAAAGAGAAGAGCAGTAAAACAGGATATTGATATCGAAATGATCGGTAATTAAACTTCCAATCGCAGGGCCGATGGCTAGTCCGGTACTGAAACAAACACCATGCACTCCCATCGCTTCTCCCCAGCGGTTAACCGGCACAAGGTCTGCCACATAAGCTGCGGTAGCTGTAGGTTTAAATCCGGTAGAAAAGCCATGAATTAACCTTAAGAACAGAAAACCTGCAACGGTAGTCAGCATGGGATAAAGGAATCCACATACAAAGCATACAAGCGATCCTACCGCCATTACTGGAACTCTCCCTATGGTATCCGTTAACTTTCCACTGAAGGGTCTTGAAATCCCTGCAGTAAGGGTAAACAGCGCAATGATAAAGCCTTTGTATTCCGCACCACCCATTGCAGTTAGGTAAGCAGGCAGTTCAGGGATCAGCATATTGAAACTGGCAGAAAAAAGAAAAGAGCTTAGACAGACCAGACCAAATTGAAAAGTATAGATAGAATCGGAAGATTGTTGCATTGAAAAAGGATGAATGAAAGCCCAAAGGTAAGTAGAAAAACTGTTTTAGTTACCGGTTTGTTTTTAAGTCCTAAGGAAAGAAGGGCTGTAAACACCATTCAGAATGGACTAAAAGAAACCTCATGAAAAAAGAAAAAGAAAAAGCAATCCGACCAAAACAGCATCAAAAGAAACAACCCGGACAGGAATCCCTCCTACAGCCGGCACCAGAATTTGAGCCTTCGGTTTCTCTTAAAAAACTGGATGGAAAAGTGGCCTTGATAACGGGTGGCGATAGTGGTATTGGCCGCGCAGTAGCAGTTGCATTTGCGGCGGCGGGTGCTGATGTCCTGATCAGCTATTTAAATGAACATAAAGACGCCAAAGAGACAGCAGCGGCAGTAACTGCTCATGGAAGGAAGGCGATATTGATTCCTGGTGATGTATCTGAGGAGAAACATTGTCAGCTTTTAATGCGGACAGTAATCAAGGAATTTGGGAAATTAGATATACTGGTGAACAATGCCGCAGTACAATATCCTCAGGAAAGTCTGGAAAAGATTACTGCAGCACAGCTGGAAAAAACCTTCCGTGTCAACGTGTTTTCCCATTTCTATTTAAGTAAGGCCGCATTGAAACACCTTAAAGCAGGAAGTAGTATCATTTGCACGACTTCAGTAACTGCCTACCGTGGCAGTGATCATTTGATCGATTATGCGGCAACCAAGGGCGCAATTGTGGGTTTTGTCCGCTCCCTCTCTACTGCCCTTGCCGACCAAAAAATCAGGGTTAATGGGGTTGCTCCTGGCCCAATATGGACTCCTTTAATCCCGGCAACGTTTTCCGCTACTGAAGTGGCCACCTTTGGGTCTGATGTCCCATTAAGAAGAGCTGGCGAGCCAAATGAAGTTGCCCCTTGTTATGTCTTTCTGGCTTCTGATGATGCCAGTTACATCACCGGACAAGTATTGCATCCCAATGGTGGCGAGATTATTAACGGATAATCTATTTATGTTAGTATTTTAAATTAAGAATTAGCAATTTAAACTAAAATAATTAGTATAATTGTATCCTCAACGATAGCTAATTGAGGTATATGATTAAAACATCCTAATTCTAAAAAACATGGTAATTGTAAATGATTTGCTGTATGGAAATGTAGAACTGCCCGCAGTTTTTGAGGATTTATTAGCCAGTCCTGCTGTAAGAAGACTTGCTGGTGTCCATCAAAGTGGTGCGATCTTTTTAGTGAACCCGGAGCTATGCCATACCCGACTAGAACATTCTATTGGGGTGATGCTCCTCATCAGGAGGCTTGGTGGTTCAGAACTGGAACAAATTGCAGGGTTGCTCCATGACATTTCTCATACTGCTTTTTCGCATGTTGGCGATTATGTGTTTAAGAACAAGGAAGAGAACTATCATGAGGAAATGTTTGAGGAGGTGCTTATGAATTCTGAGATTCCAGCGGTGCTGAAGAAACATGGCTATCAGCTGGACCAGATTTTAGATGGAGATTTCCCTGTCCTGGAGCAGCCTCTACCGGATCTTTGTGCAGACAGATTGGATTATACCCTTAGAGATTCAGTACATGCAGGACTGACCAATAGAGCAGCAGCTAAATTATTCCTGGAACACATTACGATGCAGGATGGTCGTATCGTTGTCACCAATGAAGAACAGGTAGAATGGATCAATACCCTATATGAGCGTTTAAAGAAAGAAGTATTCCAGCTCCCACTTCATCTGTATGCCAATCAACAGATGGCTGTCCTGATCCGCGATTTCCTGAGGAATGGTTTCCTACAGGAGGCCGATTTATTTAAGGATGACACCTTCCTCTTGAATAAGATCAGGAGCTTTGCTTTAGGCTATGAAGCGATTAAAGCCATTAAAACTTTAAAAGGTTATCCGGCTTTCTTAAAAAAAGGAAGCAGCTTAACCACTAAACTTCGGAATTTGAAAGCCATACTTTCTATTTAGGAACAGCTACTTTTATAGCTTGATGTCAGGATATTATGGCCATTATTTTACAGCAGCTTTCTTGCCACCCAGGTTAACTACCGCACCGATGGTAAAGATGGAGTTTCCTGCTGTCATGAATTTCCTGTCTTTTAATCCAAAATTACCGCTGGAGGTATATTGCAGCTGAACCGCGTCACTTAGCCTCATACGGGTAAAGAAAACAGGCTCTATGAACATATTGTCTTCTTTAGGTTGACCGATATTGTCGATCAGGAAAGTATCCATCTCCACGTTGCTAATTCTGATGGCCGTTCCGTAGTTCAAAGCATACCTGTTTCCAAATAGCTTCAGGTAACTGTTCTTTTTAGAACTATAGTTGACCTGGATAAAGGTTTTTGTAAAAGTAACCTCCTGCAGACTACTGCTGATCAAAACCTTATCGTCGTATGTTCTGTATTTACGATCGGCACTTCCACCGCCATATCCAGCATAAATCTCTATGATCCGATTGTTGTCTGGCCCAAAAGTATCGATATATCCCCCACCGATTTCCACTAATTTATGACGAAAGTCCTTACTTGTTCTTTCATTTTTCATATATGAGCCGGAAAATAATACGCCAAAATGATTAGAAACCGCATAAGCACCATTGATACTTGCATTTCCTTTTGGCGAAATGTGTGCCCCGGCACTTAACTCCCCTTTGGCACTCAACATGGGTGTATTAGGAACGTTAGGCATATAAATTGAAGAACAGGAACTCCACATAGCGGCAACAATTATAAATGGGGCAATCAGATGTTTATTCATAAATCAGTGCTTTAACAAAACGATAATTAAACGCAATTTTCTCTTGTAAATTTCCTAAAAGTAGGGATTTAGAGGCATTTTTTACTGGATTAAACTGCGCTTACAGCATAATAATCAACTGTAATGAAGCGCCTTACCTTATAAAACACAGAGTAACAGAGCTGTTACAGTGTTCATTTACTTCTTCTTTTTACTGTGTTTTTTTTCGGAAAAAGTTAAGATATACTGAAATGGAGATGGAAATCAGGAATAATCCTAATGTCAAAGCATCAATCAGCCCAGCATTGATGTCATGCCCGCTTAGCAGATCTGCATAGTACTTTACAAAAGAATTGGGCAGATTTTGCTTTCCCAGCTGTTCCTTTATCTGCCACTGCCAATCTGTGATAGGGCAATAGCCTATTCCGTACCAGATCCCTAAAATCAACCAGCAAGACAAGGTGATGGCTACACCGTAGAGATGTAGCCGCCTGGTAGCTGGAAATGCCCAGGCAAAAAGATTAAAACCAATGATTAATAAATGAAGCAGGGTATAAAAATAATCGAGGGCAACTAAACTCATTTATGATTCTTTGCGTAAAATTTCTAAGGGTGGATGGTTCAATACACTCCTACTGCTGTATAAGCCGGTTAACATGACCAATAAGGGTATGGCCAGCAAAAATACAACTAAAGGCAATACCTCAGGGGCATAATTACTATTAAGTGCAAATACGGCGAGGGCCCAACTTGCCAATATCGCAAGAATAATCCCTGCAGCTGTAGCAATGAATCCAAGGAAGAGGTATTCTAAACCTGTAATGGTTAGGATCTGTTTCCTACTTGCGCCCATCGTTCTCAACAATACGCTCTCTTTTAATCGCTGTACTTTACTGCTCATTACCGAGGACAACAATACAATCCAGCCAGTGGCCATACTAAATCCAGCCATAAACCGGATTACAAAATTTATTTTATCTAACAGACTATCAATTGCTTTGACAATCATATCTAAATTAACGATAGAGACATTAGGAAACTGTTTCAATACCTTAGCCTGCAAGGCAGCAGCTTGTTGAGCGCCAGTAACATGGGTCATGAACACATAAAATTTCGGGGCATCTTCCAAAACGCCTGAAGGAAATACGACCCTGAAATTGGGCTGAACCGTATTCCAGTCCACCGCTCTGAAGCTGCCTACTTTGGTCTTTACAGGCATTCCCTGAACATCGAATGTAATTGAATCGCCCAAGCCAACTTTGATCCGATCTGCATAGTCTTTCTCTAAAGAGATGAAAACTGTTCCATCCTTTGCTATTGCCCCTGTCCATTTGCCTCCGGTTAACCTTTCTGTGGCTCTTAAATTTGTCTGATAAGTAGCTCTGATCTCTCCTTTAAAAGCTCTGGAAGCTTGGTTTTTACTTTCTTTATCTGTTTTATCCCCATGTTGAGCTGCCGTTTTACCATTAATTTCAATGATTCTCATAGTGATGATTGGCACCTGACCTAACACAGGGAGCTGTTTCGCTTTCAGCAGTTTCTCCAATGGTTGATTTTGCGCGGGTTGAACATCAAAAAGTACCGTATTAGATTTTGCACCATCTCCAGAGACTTCTATCTTATTTAAAAGCACCCCCTGTACCAGGTATAAAGTCACAATAAATAAGGTCGACAAACCTATTGCGACGCTAAGCAGCATGGTTTGATTGTTTGGGCGGTAAAGGTTTGCAAAACCCTGACGCCAAACATAGGCCATACGCTCTGGAATCATTTTCCTCAGCATCAGCATGAGTAGCTTAGATTGTCCGACCAGCAATAGGAAGGCGATTAAAATCGCGATTACAAATGCAAAAGCTTGTAACCCATCCTTCATTTGCAGATAAGTAAAGCCGTAGATAAAGCCGATAATCAATAAGTAAACCACCCATTTCAACAGGTCTCTTTTAGGACCTTTTTCTTCAAAAGAAGCTCTGATTGCATTTAATGGCGAAATACTCCGAACGGATATCAGGGATGGCAATGCAAATAAGATCGAAATGACCAGCCCTGTAGCTAGCCCCTGACCAATTGCCGCCCAGGAAATCCCCATAGACAATTCTAAGGGCAGGAAATCTTTTAAAACCAGAGGCAGCAAAAACTGCATCGCAGTACCCAATATAGCACCCACAATTGCGCCCAAGAAACCAATTACTGCCACCTGAATCAGGTAGATCAGAAAAGCCTCTTTTGCATTCAGGCCCAGACATCTCAAAGTAGCGATGGCGGCTAGTTTTTCTTTGATGTAGACCTGAATAGAGGTTCCTACACCGATACAACCCAATAATAATGCGATAAATCCTGATAAGGCCAGAAACTTACTTAGGTTTTCAAAAGCCCTTCCGACACGTTCTTTCTTCGTCGCCACCGTTTCATAACTCAGTTGCTCCTTTTCCAGCAGGGGTTCATAGCGTTTTAAATCGCTGTTTACGGCTTTTACATCTTTATATTGGTAAAAATAGCGGGTTTGAATTCTACTCCCAAGCTGTGTTAAACCTGTTTGTTCGAGATATTTTAACGGAATATACACCACTGGTGTTACCGTGCTTACAATGCTAGTTTGCCCTGGAACACTTTCCAGACTGCCTTCGATCACAAAACTCAGGTTACCAATTTTGATGGAGTCGCCAGGTTTTGCCTGATATTGCATCATTAATGTACGGTCTACAAGCGCCTTTCTGCCGGTTCTAAAACGCTGAGCAGCAGCAACCGGTTGACTTTCTATCGTACCATAAAAAGGATAAGCGCCTGTTAATGCCTTGATTTCGACCAGGCGGGAACCTTCGCCTTTTATAAAATAGACCATGGAGACAAAGTTTTTCTCCATCGAACGCGTTTCTCCTAGTGTATCCAGGAATTTTGTAATCGCTGGACTTAAAGGCCTGCGACTTTGAATGATCAGATCGGCTCCCGTAAGTGTTTTTGCCTGTTCGTCGATGTCACGTTGTAAATTCGCCTTGAAGGAGTATACCGCTACCAATGCCGCAATCCCCAGGATAATGGAGGACATGAACAATAATAGTCTGGAACGGTTTTTCCTGCTATCACGCCAGGCCATTTTCATTATCCAGGAATAATTAATAGCCCTTTTAATATTGAAATTAGGATCAGCCATGGTTCAGTTCTAAATCAGCAATCACCACACCTCCTTTTAATTTGATCATTCTATTCGTCTTTGCGGCCAGATCCGGATCATGGGTCACAATCACCAGCGTTGTGCCTGCTTCCTTGTTCAAATCGAACAACAGCTTAATGACCTTATCACTGGTTTCAGCATCCAGATTTCCTGTTGGCTCATCCGCAAATAATATCGCTGGTCTATTTGAAAAAGCCCGCGCCAAAGACACCCTTTGCTGCTCTCCGCCTGAAAGTTGCACCGGATAATGTGATGAACGGTCGGCAAGTCCAACCTTATCCAATAAATCCATCGCATGATGCCTGATGTTCTTTTCTCCTCTCAATTCCAATGGAACCATCACGTTTTCCAATGCGGTTAGCGTAGGTAAAAGCTGGAAATTTTGAAAGATAAATCCTACATAACGGTTCCTTACTGCCGCCCGTTGGTCTTCTGATAAATGGTCTAAGTCGATCTCATTTAAAGATACTGTTCCTGAACTTGAACGATCCAACCCTGCACACAAACCCAGCAAAGTTGTTTTTCCACTACCTGAAGGCCCGGTAATGGCCACTGTAGTGCCCCTTTGAATGGAAAAGTTGATCTGATCGAGTACGGTCAACTTATGACCGGCATTTTCGTAAATTTTACTTACATTTCGAATGTTAAGGATGTGTTCCACGTGCAGTATAATTAGGATCTTGAGTTAAAACAAATAAGGAATCTGGTTCTACAGCATTGCCGGCCATTTATGAAGGCAATACTGCATTACTGTTAAATATACTTGCTTTAACAAGTATTTAGGATATTTTGATAAATAATAATTAGATATGTTACAGCTTAATTTAAAAGGTTCATGGGCTTCCATGATGGTACTTTCTACAATGGCACTATTGAGTTCTTGTACCGGCGGTCAGGGATCTGGGGCTACGCCACAAGGGGGAAAGGACAGCTCTACTAAAAACACTGCCGTAGTAAGAGAAAACAAACCTGCAGTCAGCAATAAAGAAGAAGATTTGAAAAAGGAAAAAACCATTGTATTTTTTGGAACCAGCTTAACTGCAGGCTATGGCCTGGAGCTGAATGAAGCATTTCCAGCTTTGATACAAGAGAAAATAAAGGAGGCTAAGCTTCCCTACAAAGTGGTCAATGCAGGGTTAAGCGGCGAAACCTCTGCTGCAGGCAATACCAGGATTGATTGGTTGTTAAAACAGCCGATAGATATATTGGTCTTGGAATTAGGGGCAAACGATGGACTTAGAGGCCTTCCTCTATCTGAGACTAAAAGCAATCTTCAGGAAATCACTGATAAAGTAAAGAGAAAGTATCCGGAGGTAAAGATTGTTCTTGCGGGTATGCAGATTCCGCCAAGCATGGGGGCAAAATATGCGAATGAATTCAAATCGCTTTTCCCGGAACTAGCCAGGAAAAACGATATGATATTGGTTCCATTTCTGCTTCAGGGCGTTGGTGGAGTACCAGACCTGAACCAGGGAGACGGGATTCACCCTACTGCTGCCGGACAAAAGATCCTTGCAGAAAATGTATGGGCGAAATTGAAACCCATCTTATAAGGAGGAATCGGCCGAAACGAAAGTAAACATCCACTTCTGTGGGTTTTTCCAATCGGCACCTTTAAAACTGGCAATCGGTAATTTGATCAGTACCTCATTCCAACCTTGCTTTAAGGCGATTTTTGTAGGGGCTCTAAACTCATAACCTTCATCGATCAAGGGAGTTTCCATGTTCCCCGATAACCCCGCCTGTTTCCATACAGGTGGGTCAATCAGGATTCCATTGACATGAACACTGCTTTTACGGCTATCCCAGGTTCCTTTTTCAGGGGAACTTGAAGCATAAGAGCGTGACATATTGTTAAAGCCAATCCAGAAATCTTTGCTTTCATTCTCGTCACTCCATATTTTACGGTAAGCATACCAGGTGGTGTTTTCCTGCGGTTTATCCAGTACACCGGTCACCTGAGGCGTCCACCAATGTCTTAGGACAATCGTGCCGCCCAGAACTTCCATCGCTACCGGCAAACTGTCTTTATTTACATTCTCTAATTCCGGATCAAATGATGCAGTTAAATCTCCTCCATTGGCAAATGGCCCGATCAGCTTCCAGCTCAGGTCCGATTGTGCAACATAAGGAAATGGCAAACGGCTAAAATAACGCTGTTTGTGTAGCAACAGACGCTGTTCAAACTCCGAAAAAGCAAGCGCTTCAGGAGATTCGGGTTGTCCGATTTTAGCCAGCCAACCAGGTATTCCCCCACCTCTCCAGCTGCGTTCAGCGAAAGCAAGAATGGAAGGGTAAACCGGGTTCTGTATTAAAGCATCTTCTGGCTTAGCAACATTACGGTCTGGCCAGTTGCAAATTACACCTCCTAAAGCATTTGAACTACCTTTTTCCAGGTTAGAGATTTTCCTATTGAAGATCGTCACCACGCTCTCCAAGGGATCCATGTGGTTCAGGTAAAGGTGTCTGGAATCTACATACTGAATATTTTTGTTTTTACTCACTTTTGTAGCCCCTTCCATCCATAATTGTCGGATGGTACTCTCTGTGAAGTTCCCTCCTGGCTCCCATCCAATTACTTTTTTACCCAATTGTTCAATCAGCTTCGTCACTTCCGGAAGGAAGTTTACGTTAGTGATTTTAACCTCATCCGCACCAATGTGCAAATAAGGCAGGTTGTAAGTCTTGATGAATTCTCTTATCAGGTTTTTAACGATATTCAAACCGGTATCGCTTTGCATTTCGGTTTTCATGGCTCTTTTAAAAGCGTCGCTATGTCCTGGCATATCAATTTCCGGAACAAGGGTGATGTGGCGCTCTTTACAATAAGCAATCAGGTCTTTCATTTGGGCTACCGAATAAAAGTCGCCTTTGTTGCGCAGCATCGTCTCCGGAGCTGTTAATTGTGGATAAAGCTTACTCTCCAATCTCCATGCAATGTCTTCTGTAGCATGAAAATGAAAAATATTGAGTTTATAAGCAGCCATCACATCAATTTGCTGTTTTAGCATAGCGACCGACTGGAAATTACGCCCAACGTCTACCATATAACCTCTCCATGAAAATGCGGGCCAATCCAGAATCTCGCAGGAACCTGCTTTTTTATCTGCGTCAATCAGTTGTTTTAAGGTTTGTATACCATAAAACACGCCTTTTTTACGAAGGCCTTTAATCACTATTTTAGTAGGGCTAATCGATAAACGGTAAGCCTCTTCTTTAAACTCTGCGTCCAGCATCTCATCCTTATCAAATACAATATAAGGAGAAGCATCTGCAGGCAATTTTCCTATTTTAACCTCTATGCCTTGTACTTTAAGCACTTTTTGTAATAGTTTGGCTTCAGGGATGAAATCATCATTATCTACCACAATTATCTTACAGTTTTCAAAATCAAAAACACCAGTTTCCTTTTCCAGTCGCTGTGGAAGTGGCATTAAAGCAGGCATCGCCCGTTGGTCCTCTTTCAGAGTTGGGACCTGGGCATATAACATATCGATGGAGAGCAACAAAATGATAGGTATTAAAAGGTTTCGGATAAACATAATTATAAATCAGGAATAATAAAACTTATTTCTTGAGGTGTTCAGTTAATAAAGCAGCACAGTACCATTCTTGTCGAGGCAAGTGAAAAGGCCCTTTAAACATATTTCCTTTAGCGGTTTGCGCTAAACTTCCATCTCTATGTAAGTATCCAAACCATTCCCCATTCTTTTTATCATGGAAATGACCGTAAGCATAATCATGCACCATTTTATGCCATTTTGCATATTTTTCATCACCAGTGATGGTATAAGCTAATAATGTAGCAATAATCACCTCATTGTGCGGCCACCAGAACTTCATATCCTGCCAATATTCCTGCACAGGTTTATCATAAACATCTTTGAAATACAGAATGCCACCATGTTCTTTATCCCATCCGCGTTCCCACATATAGTCCAGCATTTTGCAACCCAATGCGATCAGCTTTGGATCGTTATTTCTGTATTTTGCTTCATGAAGAATAAACCATGCACCTTCTATCGCATGACCAGGGTTTAAGGTTCTGCCATCAATATGGTCTACAATACTGCCATCCGGAGCCACTTGTTCCATTACACAACGAATGTCGTCTTTCACAAAATAGGTCTCAATTTCCGCAATCCAGGTATCGATCCATTCATCGCAACGCGGATCTCCGATGGTTTCTCTAAGTTGTTGGGCGGTGTTCATCATGATCATCGGTACGCCAATTCCTTTTGTAGGTCTGGTTCCAGTGAATTTAGGTGCCAATAAGCCCGGTGTAGTTGAGTATTCGATACATTTTCCGAATAGGTACCTGGCCATTTCTGCAGCTGCAGGATCACCACTTGCCTTAGCATAAGCAGCATTGGCAATCACGGCAAAAGTTTCCGAGAAATAATACCTACGTTTTCTGATCGGCTGGCCATCGCGTGTGACATGGAAAAACATCTGCCCATCATCATCAAAGCAATATTTATTCAGGAAATCTATTCCTGATTTTGCCGCAGATAACCATTCTTTTTTCGGTTCAATTGTATTGTACAAGGTCGAAAGCAACCATGCTGCCCTACCTTGGATCCAAACTGCCTTATCATCATCAATCAGGGTTCCGTCCTGATCTCTCATCAGCAGGTATCCGCCAAATTCAGTATCAACAGATCTTGGGAACCAAAAAGGAACTGTATCATTTAAGAGTTGATTATTATAAAATTGTTGTAGTTCGGTCAGGTCTTCTGTAGTGTAATTCATGTCTTTAATGTTTTTAATTGATGGGTAAAGCGAAGGTTGAGGCTGGTAATCCATCTTGATTCACCAGGTTTGCGCGACTAAAAGGCGCATAGCTATACCTTACTTTTCTTATATTTTCTGTCTTTATTGCAGCAGGAATCTGGATTTGAACTTTGTTGTTCAGTATTGTAGCTAGTACAGGGAGAACGCTTCCTTTATCTAAAACCAATTCAAAGCCTTGTAATGCTCCGCCGTCTTTTACTTTTAGTAAGGCGCCTTCTGCAAAAGAAATCTCCAGTACATTCGCCTTGATCAAAGCGCTTTTCACAATCGGACCATCCGCAATGCGGTTTTGATCATAACTATGTTTTAGCGCCTGTAAGGCCAGGCGCTGCCCTATTTCTTTCTTTCGTATTGGATGAACATCCAGAGAATCGCCAAGATCAGAACTCAGCGCCATATAGGCATTGGGCACCTGATATTGAACCTCACGCTGCATATCTCTAAAATACGGCCATGATGGGCGGTTGATGCCGGAAAGCTGTACATAGTAAAATGGGAAATCAATGTTCCATTTCTCGCGCCAGCTTTTGATCAGTACGGGAAAACTATGGGCATAAAATTCCGGGTTTTGAGCATTGCTCTCTCCCTGATACCAGATTACCCCTTTTATTGGAGATCCGATGAGTTGAGCAATACCTGCTTCGTAATTATAAGCAGGCTCATAAGGATGGCGTTGTCTAGGATTAGCCGCATTTTTAAGGTTTAAATTTGCACGGCCCCTTGCCCATTCCTGGATAAAATCTGATTTCCGCCAGTTGGTCAATACATCTACCAATTGAGGATCCTGCTCCATCGTGTAGCGGTCTATCCAGGATTCCAGCGTGGAACCACCAACTGCCATTTGGATCAATCCGATGGGCACTCCTACTTCCTGTACCAATTGCTGACCAAAATAATACCCAATTGCTGAGAATTCTGCGGCATTCCCCGCCATTGCTGTTTCCCAATTTCCAGAGAAATAGTGCAACTGGTTCACCTGAGCTAAGGTGGTACTGTCCCAGGATACTGCATCGGTTTCTGCTGAAGGCTTAAACTTCATCAATCTAAGTTTCGGCTGCGCCGGAAATTCCTTTAATTCTGCTTCGCCGGTAGCAGATTGTTTCAATTTGAAATACATATTTGACTGTCCGGAGCAAAGCCAAACATCTCCTATTAAAATGTCCTTAAAAAGGATTTTCTTTTTCTTATCATTTACCTGCAACTGATAAGGTCCACCATGAGGCATCGCTGGAAACATGACTTTCCATTTGCCATCTTTTCCAGTGATCACCGTTCTCTTGATGTTATTAAACAAAACGGTAACAGGTTGCGCTGCATCTGCAGTTCCATACACAGGAATGGCTTGATCACGTTGTAAGACCATGTGATCGCTAAACAACACCGGCAATTTTAATCCGCCATAATTGCCGCTTAAGTTTTCATACACCGTTTGTGCAATAATCGCTGCACCTTCTTTGTTTGGATGAAGGTTGTCGGCAAATAAATCTGTACGGCTGTTTAAAGGAGTGTTTAAATCAATCAGTTCTGCTTGATTCTCTTTGGCAATCAAAGGAATCTCTTTTTGAATCTGCCAATACCATTCTCGGGTTCCTGATTTAAACCTTGGATGCTCGCTAAAAATTGGTGTCAAGCGACAAACGTATAATTTGATTTTAGGATTGTTCTTTCTTAAGGTATCCAATAACCAGGCATAATCGCGTTGAAATTCATCGCGATATTCCGGCCAGTTTCTAGGATCTGTATCATTTAAACCCAGGTGAACAATGGCGATATCTGCCTGAAAATTAAGGGCAGCAGTAAATTCTTTGGTTTTAAAATAGGGTCTGTGTCCTTTTTTCAATAGCGTAGCACCGCTAAGTCCAAAATTCCCAACTTCATAGGCAGTGCCGAGCAAGCCTTGTAACACCGATGGGTAGGCTTCCTGTGTTGGATCTTTAAGCAAATAACCTGCAGTAACGGAATTTCCGATGCAGGCAACTTTGATCTTTTTAGCCTGTGCGAACAGGTTAAATTGTAAAGAAAGCGACAATAACCAAACGCCCAGGATGATTTTTAATGTGGTTCTCATTCCGTTTTGTTGATTTTCCTGCTGAGGTTGATCAGCCAGGTATTATGAATACAGCAGCCTAAAGCTGCAAATACAAGAATCCAGACAGCATGCCATCTGGATCCTTGATGCTTATTATTTTATAATTTCTTTTACCGGGATACGTACGAAATACAAATCACGTACACCTTCGTATAGCAAACCTAAAGTATGGTCGTCAATTTGAGTCAGTGCCGAATATCCGAAAGAACTTCTATCGTCTACCAATAAACCGGTATCTTCCCATGTTTCTCCAAGATCCAGACTATATTTAATGGTCATATCTTCTCTTTCTGATGAAGAGTTCGGATTACTGAAAAACAACACATCTCTCATTTTTCCTTTTACTTTTACACGGGCTTTTATAAAACTGGCCATGCAAACCGGATCAATCAATGCTTTATAAGAAGTAGGATGTTCATTCCAGGTTTGGCCCATATCAGTAGTGGTAGCTACGCTTCTGAATTTTCCGCGATTATCACGCATGTTCAGCATGATCTTTCCAGCGGTAGTTTCCACCAACTGACTTTCTGTGGTATTGGATTTAGCGCCTACTCCTGCTTTCCAGGTTTTTCCATGATCTTCACTATAAATCAATGTAGAATGCGGCATTTTCTTTTCATCCCAATATTGTGCCGGGAATACAATTTTACCATCAGCCATTGCGATTCCATTTCCTGGGCCAGGGAAGAACAACCTCCAGATTGGATTTTTCACCTGATTGGTGATGCTATATGGTTTTGACCAGGTTAAGCCATCATCAGTACTGCTTACCAAGGCAAACTGCCCGGTTTCTTCTTCAGAAAGACCAGGTCCGGAACCTGCAATCGAGCGGTTTCCTTTACTCCACAATGCAGCTACCCAAATGGTTTTTGTAACCGGGTCGAATAAGATAGATGGATCACCAACGCCATTATTTTCATGAGGAGCGCCCATATCCATAATGATTTTCATCGGCTCCCAGGTTTTACCACCATCGGTACTTCTATTCATACCCACATCGATATTACCGGGTAAATCACCACTATTCTTATAACGTGCATCATAAACAGAAATCAACGTTCCTTTATTGGTCGTAGCAATTCCTGGGATACGGTAAGAATTAACCTCATCATCGTTAGGATTTCTTAAGGCAATCCCTAATCTATTTGCCACTGCAGGGCCTTGAATACTGATTTTATGTTTTGCAGCATTGGCGTCAATTAAATCGGAAACAGTAATTAAAACACGGTCATCGATATCAACTTTCGGTTTTAATGTTGCACTGATCCAGATCACTTGTCTACCTGCTTCTAGTTTCGCATTTAAAGAAATACGGAATTTTTTTCCAGTCACCTGTACAGAACCGATCTTTTTATTTACATCTATTCTCAATTTCTCGGTACTCAAATAAGCTTCCAATGACTGAAGATCGGTTAATCCCTTTTTATTGATGGTACCTAATAGTGCTGCAATGTCTAATCCTTTTTCGGGAACATTCAGTTCTATACGCCATATTGGATTGACCGCCTTTCTGGTTAAGATCGGATTTACAGTTTGTTCGGCTTTGATTTTTAAATCAGCAGCACTGGATTGAACATTCTGACTACTGGCGGTCATCCCAGTAGCTAATAAAAAAAGTGCAAGCGCAGCAGATTTATAGTGTTGTGTCTTCATCATGTGTGTGTTTATCGTTTTAAATAGTTTCGGCTAGTATATTATGTTATTGGCTATTCGTATTCTGTTTCGGCATTTAATTCAAATTGTATTTTTCTATAAGATCAGGGGATCTCAAACATCCCCTGATCCCATTAAGCATCGGCAAAATCGTTTACTACTGGTCTGAGGAAGTAAAGCTGTACAAACAGCGCTACACAAACAATTCCGGCAAGCATGGCAAAATCTTGTCCCAGATGGCCAGCATCGGATGATTTACCCAATAAATCGGTAATAAAGGCGCCAAAAAACACCCCGGTCATATTCATTAAACCATATGCAGTTGCTCTGTATTTTGAGGAAACAAACTGACAAAGGATCGGCATATTATTTGCATCAAACATTCCGAAGCCCAGGCCAAAGCATAACGCTGCACCCAATACATGAAATAAGGAATGTCCGAAGCCTAAAAACAATAAAGAAGGAATGGTTAATGCCAGGCCAATGGCGCTGGTATAAATCCTTCCTTTGATGTTTTTCTGCACCCATCTATCGGAGAGAATTCCACCAAAAATCACCCCTACAAAAGAAGAGAAAGCAATCGTGATGGTAGACAATGGGCCGGCAGTAGCCATAGGAATGTTCAGATTTTGCGCGAAAAGCGTTGGCAACCAGTTTTTTGCGGCCCAACCTGGTAAGCTTGGAACGGCAAAATAAAACAGGATAATCCAGAAAGAGATATTGGTAAACAGAATGGCGAATCCTTTAAAGATGGAAGGTTTAACCTTCATTTTAATCTCATCATCCATTTCTACGCTTTCCGAGGCTTTCTTCTCTCTCAGGAAAAACACCAATACAAAGGCATATAGCACCCCAACAATTCCAAAGGAATGGAAGGTGGCCTGCCATGAAAACTTATCGGCAATGGTTGCACCGAAACCACCTAAAGCCTGGCCCATGTAAAGACCGGTCATGTGAATTCCGATGGCCAGCGACCTGGTTTTCGAAGAGTGGAAATCGGCAATCAGCGACAATCCCGCAGGAATGTACAAGGCTTCACTCACGCCCATCAATGCCCTAAGCCAGTAAATTTGGTTAAAAGTGGTTGCATAACCCATTAAATAAGTCACCAATGACCAAACGAACAAACTGCCTACGATTAGCCATTTCCGATTGAATTTATCGGCAATAATTCCGGATACCGGACTCATAAACCCATAGATCCATAAGAAAATAGCCATCAGGTAACCGAAGTTTGTGGCCGATTGCAGTTCATGAATATCGATCTGCATTGCCGGCTTCATGGTCGACAACATTTGTCGGTCCATATAATTTAATAGTGCCACCACCCACAATAATCCAACCACCACCCAGGCATATCTGTTTGTGTTTTTCATCTCTATTCTTTTATTTTACCCAGTATAATATTTGGTGTTCTGACTCCAGGTTGCACCTCTCCACTGGAAATAATGATCTCATTGTTCCATTTTGTAGCCGTCGCGGTTACTTGTGCTGGAAAAGGCAATTCGCCCAATTTTGTCCAGGTATTTTTTAGTATATCATAACATAAAATTCCTTTGTAAAAGCCTTTATGCTGGATACTCAATTGATTCTTTTCTTTGGTTAGCCTGGCCTTTTCCATAGGATCTTCCGTTTTGGCAATTTTTGAGATATACGTTTCTATCTGATGAAAAGTCTCCCCATTGTCGCCACCAAAAATTAGAATCTGATTTTTACCAACAGCCAAACCTGTTCCAGCAGAGAAGTTCATCACTGCTTTGCCATCCTTGATTGCTGCGGCTTCTTTCCATTCTTGTTTTTCCGGATGATAAACGAACACCGTAGAATGAAGATCGCTAATGCCTGAAGGCGTTTTAGTGCGTCCACCAATCACATAAATCAAGGCTTGTTTTTCCGGGTTTTGCACCACTACCACAGCATTTGCTAATGGAACCGGTAGTTCCGGCAAGACCTTCCATGTGGCATCCGGTAATGATAGATCCAGACTAAAGACAGCTTTTGAACTTGTCTTTTCCTGGTCTCCACCAATGGCATATACCAAATTCCCGATACTTGTTAAAGCAAGGTTTGTTAATGCGATGGGTAAGCTCGCCAGAGGCTTCGCCTGTACACTATGTTTTGATTCATCCCATGTCAACAGGAAAACCTTATTGGATAAGCCTTTTTCATTTTCACCACCAGCGTATACAATTCCATATTTGGTACTGGTATTTCCGCAATAGGCAATCGCCTGTGGCAAAGAAGCTATTTCTTTAGCCCAGGAAAATTCATTTCCTTTTTTCTCCAGGATATGAATCTCATTTGAGTAGTGCTTTTTACCACCTTCCCAGGGTTTTTTATCTGGAAAATTAGCGCCACCTGCTACAATCAGGCGATGCTGAAGCACCGCATTCATTGCACCAGCAAAACCAATCGACGTTTGTCCATCGGGTGTTTGTAATTTAGCTGCAATAGACCATTTGATCTGCTCAGCAGGAGTTTTCTGTGCGAACACGGCTGTTGTTGTTGATGTCAACATAAGGGGAACTGATAGATAAAATAAGTACTTACTCATCGCATTCATTATTAAGGCTAATGAGCTGCTTTTGATTTAAAATTATCGAAACCAACAGCGGCTACATCTTGTTTAAAACTCTCAAATTGTGCTGCGCTCATGTTTTTCACAGGCAACCTAAATTCACCGCAATCTACGCCAACTAATTTTAAATAGGCCTTTCCGGTAGCAATACCACCGTATTTACCTAACAATCTGATCATATCAATTGAAGTTTGTTGTAAAAGCTGTGCTTTTTTCAAATCATTCTTTTCAAAAGCTTCAATCATATCGTAGTATAAAGGAGCAGCATAGTTGAAGGTACTTCCTACCGCACCTTTAGTTCCTAAAACCAATGCAGAAAGCATGTTTTCATCACGTCCCCAAAGCATATCATATTTGCCGTTTTGGAAATGGATACAAGATAAGAAATCCATAAAATCTTCATGCGTATATTTTACCCCAGCGAAATTAGGAATCTTACCGTCGATAGCCTGTAACAGGTCGTACATAGCAAAACCTACCCCTGTCAATACTGGAATATGGTAATAATAGAAAGGCATATCTGGTGCAACAGCAGCAATTTCAGCGCATATGCTAGCTAACACTTCTACGTTTGCCGGTTTAAAGTAAAATGGTGCGGTAAAAGAGATGGCATAAAGGCCGATTTCTTTTGAAAACAAAGCCAGATCTTTACAATCAGCAACGCTGGTTCCACCAAGGAACATCATTACCTTAAAGTCATTGTCGCCACGTGTGCAATCTGCCCATGCTTGTGCCACTTCTTTTTTCTCGGCATTGGTTAAGGATACACCTTCTCCGGTAGATCCGCAAATGAATGCGCCGGTCACTTTGTTGGATTTTAAAAACTGGTAGTAGCTCGGAATCAAGGAAACATTTAGCTGTCCATTTTCATCCATTGGTGTAAATGGTGCAGCAATCAGGCCTTGTAAGTGTTGAATAGTCATTTTATATGTGTTTTAAAAGAATACAAATTAGGAGGATCAAAGGAAGGAGTGTCGGCCCTAAAGCCTCCACTCCTACACCAAAATCTTAAAATTGTGGGTATCCACTGGTTTGAACAAGCGCTCTATTATTGGTTAAAGAAGTACGGTCGATTGGCCAAAGTAGTTTATAGGCGTCGGCAGAGGATAAAGTCGTGTTGGCATAGACATAATTGTCTCCCATACGTCGCAGGTCATACCAGCGTTTTCCTTCTCCGACAAACTCAAACAAGCGTTCTTTTAAAATGGCTTGCTTAATATCTCCGTCACCTGGCATATTCGGGAAGCCCTGAACTGCAGGGTTATAGTTAACACCATATGCTCTTGCCCTTACTGCGTTAATTTCGGCAGCTGGACTTTCACCTAATACTTCCTTAGCTTCTGCAAGTAATAACAGCAGGTCAGCATAACGGTAAATCGGAAAATCGTTGGTATATTTTCTTGTTGCGGCATCTTGTTGTCCCTGGTATTTTTTCAGGAAAGCACCTGCAATTACATAAGTTCCTGGAGTTGGCCTTCTATAAGCAGCCTGAATGGAACCTTCTCTCCGGGTATCATTTGCATCAAACTTTCTGTAAGTAGCAATTTTCACCGGTGCACGTAACAAACCAGCGTAATTGTCAGTGGTTACATTAAATTGCCTGTTAGCCAAAGAGTCGAAATAATTTGCGATTAAGCCTGTTTGGGGTGTAAATGAGCTTGGTATAAATGTCATTTCTGCTTCATTCAATCCATTTCTACTTGCCAGAATGATCTCTTTATTTCCCCTGTTAGTAGTAGAGAAAAGATCCGCAAATGGGGTATTCAAGGCATTAGCAGAGGTTGTTAATAAGCCTAATGCAGGAACACTGGTTTGAATATCTGTTAAGGCATTTTTAGCTATTGTCGCATCTGCAGGCCCACCAGTTCTATGGGCAGTCCACAGGTAAGTATCCGCTTTTAGCATTAAGGTTGCAGATTTAGACCAATAGCCTTTATTGCGTTTAATGGAATAATCAGCACCAAAATTCTCCAGTGACAATTCGATATCCGCTCTAACCAGTTTCAACACATCTGCTGCTGGCGAAGCCGCTTTAGAAAGGTTAAACAGATCCAGGTTACCGGCATCGATAAAATCTGTGATGATCACTACATTTCCCCAGCTGCGGTACAATTGGTAGTAATAAAATGCACGCATTCCATAAGCTATCCCCAATTCATACTTTTTGGTCGCCTCAGTTACCACATTTCCGGTATTGAGTTTATAGATCAACAGATTCAGCTGATTGATATTGCTATAAAAAGTACCAAAAGAATTTACCCCTGCCGCATCTAAAGTGAGCGTTTGCAACCACATGCGCTCCAATCCCTGAGAAGCTTCACCAGTAAAAGAAGCCGTTGTACCCGGATCATTTCCGTAAATATCAGCCCTCAACTCCCCCAGGTACATAAAACTATTATTATGACCACGGAATTTATTATGAATTGCAGATACAAAGGCATCGTATTGATCATTTGTTTTCCAGAAATTCTCATCACTCAGGTTACTGATTGGTTGTAATTCCAGACTTTTTTTGCAGGCGCCAAGGCTCAATACCATTAAGGCTGCTGCGATTATATTTTTATAATTATTTTTCATAGTATTTAATCTTATAGGTGATTAAAAGGAAACTTCTAAACCAAAAACAAAGGATCTTGCAGCAGGATATGCACCTGTATACACACCGGTAAGTCTGTTATTCCCATCTAAAGGTGCTTCCGGAGAAGAGCCAGTAAACTTGGTGATATAGAACAGGTTGGTTCCTGTTGCATACACTCTTGAGTTAGATAAGATCTTAGATTTAGCGATTAATGCTTTTGGGAAAGTATAAGAAAGCGTAACCTCTCTTAGTGCCAGGTAATCTCCTTTTTCATAAAGTCTGGAATTGTTTCCATTAACTACAGTAGCGGCGTTATTTGCTCTGGTGTAATTTTGTTTAGATCCTTGTACCTGATCTGCAAAATATACTTTTGGAATATCCGTCACCGTGTTATCTGGAGTCCAGGATTTAAGCATCAGGTCGGTATAGTTGAAAGTTCCCTGATAGTTTCCAAGCGTACGTGCTAATAAATCATTGTAAACAGTATGACCTACAGCAAACTCGAATCTGGTGTATAAATTGATGCCTTTATAATTTGCGTTGGCATTGAAACCACCAGTCCATTTTGGAGCCATATTACCCAGGTATACCTGATCTCTTGAATCAATAATATCATCACCATTTACATCTAACCAGTTCACATCACCAGGAGTAATTCTACCTGCATCTAATCCAGGACCTGGAGCAGTACCTTTAGGTAAATTTGGTCCGGTTACATTGGCGATCATATCTCTTCTATTGCCAGCAACTCTCTGAATTTCTGCAGCATCTTTAAAGATAGACACCTGTTTGAAACCATAAATATCACCGATAGTCTGGCCTTCCTGATATCCACCAACCCATTTTAACTGGCCTGATGCAGCATCATACACCTGTAATCCACCTTGTCTGTTGTTCTCATTTCCATTGAAAGGAAGTTTCAATATTTTGTTCTTTACAAAACTCGCATTCGCACCCAGGTTTAAAGTAAAACCACCTTCAGTACTTAATACTCTTGCATTCACTGCAAATTCATAACCTTTATTCTGTAATGTACCAGAGTTGGTTGTAATTGGAGGATAACCCACATAATCAGGAAGTGGTAGATCTGTTAGCAGGTCTGAAGTTCTGCGGTCATAATAATCAAATAACAAGGTTACTCTGTCTTTTATTAAACCTAAGTCTAATCCAGCACCTAAGGTTTTGCTTCGCTCCCATCTTAAATCCTGATTTGCCAGTTTATCATGGAAGAAACCTCCAGCACCGTCATAATTTGCCGGAGATGAATATACCCCTTGAACAACATATCTACCCAGGCCTGAAATGTTACCATTTACACCATAACTCAATCTAGGTTTGAAAGTAGAAATGTATTTATCGACACCAGAATTCAGGAAGAAATTCTCTTTTTGAACATTCCATCCTGCAGAAACACCTGGGAAATAACCCCATTTATGTTTGTCTGGTAAGTTGGAGGCACCATCTGCACGAAACACTGCAGTAAATAAATATTTCTGATCAAAATCGTAAGTAAATCTTCCGAAGAATGAATTGATACGATATTCTGATTTCTCACTAAAATTAGCTTTTGCACCATTTACAATTGCTGGAAAAACAGTAGAAGCGTTGATCGTAGGAATCTCATCTGTAGGTGCGTTCTGACCATATAATTGAGAATTTAGTGTTTTAACCTGGAAAGTTTCCACACCTACCATAGCGCCAATATTATGCTGTTTTATAGATTTGTTATAATTAACAAGCCCGTTAAATTGCGTTTGAAAATCTCTTCTTGACCAAAGAATTGCGTCTCTGCTGGCAGAACCTATCGACTGTGGATTGGCGAAAATATTTGCATAGGTCTGAGTTGATTTTTGAAAAGACTCATCTTTTCTATCTAATAAATAAGCGTTAGCGGTAGCTTTAAAATATAAGCCTGGTAACAAATCCCATTTTAGGGCACCGTTTACCACCACTTTATTCACTTCATTCTGACGGTTCAATCTACCTAACCAGTATAATGGATTCCCATCACTGGCACTATTTCCTGGATTTGGTATTGTTTTAGCTTCATCAATCCAAGGGTTAAAAGTTGGCCACAAAGCTAAACTTCTATATAAGGAGTTCACCTCACCACCAATTGTACCCAATTGAGAAGAAGTAGAAAGTGTAGTACCACCGGAAACTTCAATGTTAGACCTCACTTTGTAGGAACCATTAAGGTCTGCAGTATAGCGTTTGTAGCTAGAACCTACAATCACACCATCCTCATTATAGGAATCAAAAGCAGCGAAGAATTTACCTTTATCATTACCACCTGTAGCACTTACATAATGGTCTTTTGTATAGGTGTTTTTAAATACCAGGTCTTCAATTTCACCACCATGATCTTTGTACATCATTTGACCTCCGTAAGGGTCATTTACGATACCCCATCCAGCTGGCAAAACGGTAGTCCCTTCCACGTATTTTCTGATGTCAAAACTAGCAAGATTGGCAGCATCAGGCAGTAAGCCCAATCCTCTTGAATTATTGGCATCTGTAATTGGCTTACCCGAATTTAGGTAACCCAAACGGGTATAATAAATATAATCTTTAGCACCTAAATAGGTATAACCATCTCTTCTAGCATTATACCCCCCGGTAAATTTATAATTGATTTGAGCAACGCCTGCAGCACCGGTTTTGGTGGTAATTAAGATTACCCCATTATTGGCTCTTGCACCGTATATAGCTGTTGAAGCCGCATCTTTCAGTACTTCGATGGATTGGATGTTTTCAGAAGAGATGTCGTTATAATCTCTGATTACTCCATCTACAATCACCAATGGTCCCCCAGGATTGTTGATCGATGCTCCTCCCCTCAAAAACACGGTTGGACCAACACCTGGTTGTCCACTTTTACTAATGGCCTGAATACCGGCAATTGTTCCCTGTAAAGCAGAACCCACATTGGCACGTGGTGCATTTGCCAATACCTCTTTATCCAGCTTTGCGATCGAGTTGGTTACTGTACGTCGGTTTTGCGTACCATAACCTACTACTACAATCTCATCCAGATTAGCCGTTGAAGGCTTCATGACTATTTTTAAATTGGTGTTGTTGCCTACTTTCTGTTCCTGGGTTAAGTACCCTACATAAGTAAACACGAGTATGTCGTTTGAACTCGCATCAATCATGAATCTTCCATTCACATCTGTTTGCGCGCCCGACTTAGTTCCTTTAATTGAAATGCTGACGCTTGGAATCCCCTGTCCGTCATCTTCGCCAGTAACCGTACCGGTTACCTTTTTGTTTTGTGCAAATGCGCCTATAAAGGAGGATAGGCAGCACACTAAAACAATCGTTTTTAGGTAAAACTGTTTCATACTATTAGAGTTTTGGTTAGCATTATGTTATACATAATACTACTAAGTTGAGATAAATATTATTTGAAAGCAAGAATTATTTATATTTTTTTTAGTCCAATTTTGATAAATCGCTTTATTAGTATTAATTTAGGGGTATACTCTCAATAATTTATTATTATACATAATATGGAAAGCAGCACAGCGAATACATTTATCCAGATGGATACCAGCAGTTTGGTCGACAAAGTGGAGGCCAATCTCGTACAACTACTGGTAGACAGGAAGTTGAAAATCGGAGATGTCATTCCTACAGAAATAGATTTATCAAAAAACCTAGGCGTAAGCCGCACCGTAACACGCGAGGCCTTATTGAGGCTTAGAATGAGAGGCCTGATAGAAACAAAGAAGAAAAAAGGATCTGTGATCACTAGTCCGGATATATTCAGCATTATTGGAAAATCCCTTGATCCTCATTTACTGGATCAGGAGACTTTAAAAGAAATCTTTGAAATGCGTCTGGTTTTAGAAATTGGCATGGCCGATTTCCTCTTTCAGAACATCACTGCTGAACACATTAAAGAATTAAAGGAAATTGTTAAAAACGAGCCTGAAACCTCTGAGGATTATGTTTTCCATATCGACCATGAGATTACTTTTCATGGAAAGTTGTACGAGATCACCGGCAATCAGACTTTAAAGAAGTTCCAGAAATTATTACTTCCGGTATTCGATTATGTACACAACAGTGGCTTATTAAAAAAACCTGCGACCGTTAAGAAATTCGTTTCTCATAAAGGTCTGGTAGATATCCTGGAAAATGGTTCTCCTGAATTGTTTAGAAATGCCATGAGAAATCACCTGGAGAATCACTTTTTAAGAATTTTTAGCTAAGTTACCTCGATAGAGGTTCAGATATGGAGCAAAAGAAAAATCAGGATTGGCGGGCAAAGCTCCATGAAATCATTTATGAGTCCAACACTTATGCCGGTAAGGCATTTGATGTAGCCTTACTGATTGCCATCTTTGCCAGTATTCTCATCGTGATGCTGGATAGTGTGCAGAGTTACCACCAGAAATATGGGGATTTGTTTTCTATTCTTGAATGGACCTTTACCGGTTTGTTTACGATAGAATATGTGTTGCGATTGATCATCATCAAACACCCTATTAATTATATCAAAAGTCCACTGGGTATTGTGGATTTATTAGCACTGATCCCTTCTTACCTGAGTGTGATTTTTATCGGCGGACAATCCTTACTGGCTTTACGCGCATTACGCTTACTTCGCGTATTCCGGATTTTCAAATTGGGTCATTACCTTTCAGAAATGAAATTCCTGACGGTGGCTTTAAGAGGAAGTATGCGTAAAATCAGCATCTTTATGCTGACCGTACTGGCTTTGGTTATCGTATTAGGTTCGATCATGTACCTGGTAGAAAACCGGGAAAATGGTTTTTCAAATATTCCGGAAAGTATTTATTGGGCAATTGTTACGATCACCACTGTTGGTTATGGAGACATCTCTCCCGTAACACCTTTTGGCAAATTTGTGGCTTCCTTAATTATGTTGATTGGTTATGCGATTATTGCTGTGCCAACGGGAATCATCACCACAGAAATGGCTATTGCAGCCAAAAAGAAAGGCTTTCACCATGAAGTTTGTCCGGGTTGTGGCCGGGAAGGCCACGACGACGATGCTAAATACTGTAAATATTGTGCAACAAAACTCTAGAAGTCCATTCCGGAAAACCACTTATTATAAAGCGCATCATAAGTTCCGTTTTCACGTATTGATTTCAAGGCCACATTAAATTGATCTTTCAATTCCAGGTCACCTTTTTTCATAGCAATTGCATATTGAGAATCTGTACCTGGTAAGAACAAGCCAATTTTTAACTTATCATTCTTTTGCAAAAATCCATTTGCAATCGGAGAATCATCAATCAATACATCAATCTCACCTGATTCCAATTGATTATACAATTCTTTATTGGTATCCGCATGAACCATATTGGCCTCAGGGAATTTAGTATGCACATGGCGTTCTGCTTCAGCAGCCGTTCTTACCCCTACCTTTTTTTCCTTAAAATCATTGACCTCATTGATCAATACATCACCAGCAGCCACTACAGCACATAGTCTGAAATGTAAATAAGGTTCTGTAAATTCTAGTATATGTTTACGGGTGGAAGTCATCGTTACCGCAGAGCAGATCAGGTCCAGCTCTCCTTTAAACAATTTTCCAAGTATTTTCTTCCATAAGGAAACTTCGTACTGTATTTCAAAGTCAAGAAGTTTAGCAATTTCGCTCAAAAGATCTACTTCAAAACCCTCAAATCGTTCAGAATTATAGTCTGAGTGCATTGGGAAGGGTGCGGCAGAATCTAAACCGACTTTTAATACTCTCTTTATGGCCATATTCAATTAGGGATTAAGGGTCCAGGCGCGGCTAATTTACGATTGTAAAAGCAATTTATTCCTATAATCATTATAAAGAAGCTCATTCTACTAGGATTTGAAGGTTTGAAGCTCCGGTAAAACAATGGAAAAGAGCTGGTTATTTAGAATGTAAAAAAACCGTAATGATATCGCTATGGGTCTTAAAAAGAATCATTACCTTCATACCATAATTATTTGTCAACTTTAAATATCAATATGTATGGTAGTTTTCTTACTTTCTCTTGTGGTTATTATTATGTTTTCCGCGTACTATCTGTCTTTCATTAAAAAAAGTGTAGATACCAGCGATCACTAGTTATATTTACTGACATCGCTTTCTGCTGATTTTCAGCATCAGGAAGCGATGTTTTCCCGGACTACTCCGATCACTTTCCAACCCTCTCTTGTTTTAAAGGTGAGCAATCGTTGCTCTGTTACCAAGCCAGTAGGAAAAGTACATACTTCCGTCACAATACAAGAATCTTTAGAGATGATCTCCCTTTTAGAGAATGCCCTTTTAACTTTGGATAAATCCGGCATTCCGCATTCGATCAGGCTTTCAATATAAGCAGCTTCCAATGCTTCCGAGGTTTCCTGGATAAAGTCTTCATCCTCTGGCTTTAAATTCATATGCGCCAAGAGCAAACGGGCTTCTTCATGGAAATCTTTACAGGCAACAGCTGAGGCCAGGTCATCATTCTTATAGGCTTCCTCTAAGGTAGTGATTGCTCCTTCCGGTGTATTAAAATCCGGAAAAAAATGGTCTGCCCCAGCATCAATCGCAATGCCTATCGATTCATCAAAAAATTGTTGTTCTACTTTCGGAAGTCCGTCACGAATCGCCCGGATGGTATAACCGCCAAGCAACATCCCCTGTTCTACGATCATCCAATCGGAGATCAAAGAACGTCCAATCCCTATTCTTTGCCCTAATTCTATATTCTTCACCTGAATAGGTTCATTACCCACCTTTCCATAAAGATTGCCTTCTTCATCAAAATCCGGTGCAATTAGCCAAAGGTGTTCTACCAGGTTCTGATCTTTAACCTTCACTTTTATGGAGAAATAATCCTGACCCGGACCTGGTCTTTTCAAATGTTCTTCGAAATACCATAAGGTTAGCCGGGCCTTTTCCATGGCCCAATTCATCTGTTCATCTTCCTTAGGAATATAACCCAGACTAAATCTACTTTTTTCCTTTTCTAAACTGCCTTTTCTAAAAAACCGAGATAAGAAACCCATGTGCGTATAATTTACGGCCTTTTAAATATAATAATTTCTTTTATAATTAATAAAATAAATATTTGATATTGAACTGGACGCAAAATCCAATCACAGTTTCTTTTATGCTTATAATGCGTAAATTTGACCTACACAACCTGAAACTAAACCGACATGAATATTATTAAATGGGTGGCAGCCCTATCTTTTGCTGCAACATTATATTTAACACCACAAATTTCTATTGCCCAGGATTCTTTATTTATTATCCCAAAACCACTTGTTCAAATTGCTAAAACTGGACATTACGTATATGCTTCCAAAACTGAAGTATTTGCCAGTCCTGATTTTAAAGACGCAGCAATGCTTTTAAAGGAGCATCCATATTTGAAATTTGATCAGGTAAAAACACTTAAAAATGTCAAGCATCTTCCAAAACAAGGCGTTATTTTATTGAAAGCCAATAAAGAAGATACCCTTTCGCCAAATGCCTACCGCCTGGAAATCACAAAGAACAGCATCACCATCACGGCACATCAACCGGAGGCAATACTGCTTGGAATTTCTACATTACGACAAATTTCCTATACCAGAAAAGACAGCAAAACATTGCCGGCAGTATGGATCGAAGATCAGCCTGCTTTTGGTTACCGTGGATTAATGCTCGACGTATCCCGTCACTTTTTACCCCTTAGTTTTCTAAAAAAGTACATCGATCTTTTATCTTTATATAAGTTAAACACCTTTCATTGGCACCTTACTGATGGTGCAGGATGGCGCTTAGAAATAAAAAAATACCCGGAACTGACTCAATTTGCTGCCTGGAGATCGGATGCCAGCTGGAAACAATGGTGGAACAATGGTCGCAAGTATGCAGAAATGGGTAGTCCGAATGCTTTTGGTGGATTCTATACTGCTGAACAAGCAAAAGAGCTGATTCGCTATGCGGCTAAAAGGGGCATTACTGTGATCCCCGAAATTGAAATGCCCGCACATAGTGAAGAGGTACTTGCCGCCTACCCTAACTTATCTTGTTATGGCTTGCCTTATAAAAACTCAGAATTCTGCATCGGAAATGAAGATACCTTTACCTTTCTTCAAAACGTACTGGATGAAGTATTGGAGATCTTCCCTTCCAAATACATCCACATTGGTGGCGACGAGGCTGATAAAACAGCCTGGAAGCAGTGTCCTAAGTGTCAGAAACTGATTAAAGAGCATGACCTCAAAGATGAGCATGGTTTACAAAGTTATTCGATCAAAAGAATGGAAGCTTATCTGAGCAGTAAAGGACGGAAACTCATTGGTTGGGATGAGATATTGGAAGGCGGACTCGCACCTGACGCAACGGTGATGAGCTGGCGCGGTGAAAAAGGGGGTATTGAAGCTGCCAATGCTGGTCATGATGTGATCATGACCCCAGGCTCACACCTTTACCTGGATTCGTATCAAACAAACCCAATCGGGCAGCCGGAAGCTATAGGTGGTTATCTTCCACTACAAAAAGTATACAGTTACCAACCGATTCCGAAGGAAATTGATCCTGCAAAGCAAAAACACGTACTTGGTGTTCAAGCCAATGTATGGGCAGAATACATGACAACTTCAAATCAGGTAGATTACATGGTCTTCCCAAGAGCAATTGCACTTTCAGAAGTAGCATGGACACCTGTATCTTCTAAGAACTGGGATGACTTTCAGAACCGCTTACAAAAACACTACCGTTTGTTGCAACAATTCAATGTGAATTATTATCCACCATCAAATGAGCTGAGCATACTTTCCAATTTTGATATGCTTCGTAAAGTAGCGCTAGTCAGGATTAATTCAGAGCAGTTTAAACCAGAAATCAGGTATACCCTGGATGGCAGCATACCTACGGCTAATTCACCATTATTTACCAATGGCCTTTCTTTAACCCAATCAGGAACAGTGAAGGCAGTGATTTTCAAAGACCAGGTTCCAGCAGGAAAAGTACAGGCACTGGAAATCGATCTGCATAAGGCAATTGGCAAAAAAGTAACCTATAATAATAAATACAGCGATAATTATCCGGCACAAAAAGAGCTGACCTTAGTAAATGGACAAACCGGCGACCTTACCTATGGTGATGGGCAATGGCAAGGTTTCCTGGGTGATCTTGACATCACGATTGACCTGGAAAAACCGGATGCCTTACAACAAGTAAAAATGAGGTTTATGCAGTTGACCGGTCCGGGTGTCTATATGCCGGCACATGTTAAAATTGCGCTTTCAAATGATGGGATCAATTTCAAACCGGCACAACAGGTAGACAATGATGTGCCTTACACTGATGATACCTTAAGGTTTAAAACTTTCCTATTTGACCTTAAAGGAAACACGGCACGTTACCTTAGAATTACCGCAAAGAATGAAAAAAAAGGCTTTATGTTTTCGGATGAGGTAGTCGTTTATTAACGATTACCTACTGCTCAATGTGACGGTAGTCATTTTTGTTTTTAACATTAATTTGCTTATTTGTAGTAAAAACAGGTTTTATGAATGTAGGAATCATCGGTTTGGGCGATATGGGAAAAATGTATGCCAAGGGTTTTGCCAAGGCAGGTTATTCCGTTTATGGCTCAGATCTCCCGCAAAGACGGGCACAACTGGAAGAAGAATTGAATCCTTTGGGTATTTCCATTCTTTATGATGGTAAAGAAGTGTCGCGCATTTGTGATGTCATCTTTTATGCGGTAGAGTCTGAACGCATTGAAGAAGTTTTGGAAAGATATGGGAGTTCCACTAAATACGGGGCTATCGTTGGCGGACAAACTTCTGTGAAGCATCCGGAGATTATGGCTTTTGAAAAACACCTGCCGAAAGATGTCCATATCATCACCTGTCATTCTCTTCATGGTCCAGGCTTTGATCCTGCTGGGCAGAAAATGATTGTAATTCCTCATAGAACCAGTCCAGAAGCTTATCAGCGCATGACGGATCTCCTCTCCTGTTTAGGCTCTGAAATGGTCGAAATGGCGGATTACAAGGACCACGACCGGATTGTTGCCGATACACAAGCTGCCACCCATGTGGGTTTTGAGAGTATGGGTACCGCATGGGCCTCCGCAGGATTCTTCCCATGGGAAAATGCTTCCTACCTGGGTGGTATCGATAATGTCAAAATCCTCACTACCTTAAGAATCTTTAGTTATAAAGCACACATTTATGCGGGTCTGGCTATTCTTAATCCTTTTGCCCGTCAGCAGGTAAAGCGTTATGCACAATCAGAGTCTGAACTTTTCAAAATGATGATTATGGAGGAAGAACATGCTTTCAGAACCCGACTCTATAAAGTAAGAGACTTCGTTTTCCATGAAAGTAGGAAACCTTTATTGCTGGACGATCAGATTATGCAGGAGTTCTCTCTTTCTGCCAGTCCCGGTGTTAGAAAGGCGAATTCTCACCTCAGTTTATTGAGCATGGCGGATTCCTGGTACCATTTACAAACCAATCCATATGACAATCTGATTTGTCAGACGCCCCCTTTCCGATTACGGTTAGGAATAGTAGAATACCTTTTCCGGAATGAAGAACTACTGGAAGAATCCATCACTGCTGCTTTGTTCGATAAAAGTATCCGTGCAGATGACCTGGAGTTTCATTCGGCAGTACGGGAATGGACTTCCATTATCGGCTACGGAGATATGGATGGTTATAAGCAACATTTCGACCAGACCAAACTTTTCTTCAAAGACCGGCTGGAACATGGACGTGAACAGAGTTCTGCAATGATCAAAAGATTATCAGACCAAACTTACCTGCCCTAAGTTCTTTTTCTGTAAATAGCTAATCAGGTCTTCGATAGAAATGATTTTTAATTGATGTTTGGCAGCAATCTTCATTAAATCTGGTAAGCGGGCCATTTCTCCATCTTCCTTCAGGATTTCAACCAATACACCGGCTGGTGCCATTCCAGCCAATCGAGCCAGGTCTACGGTTGCTTCCGTATGTCCTGGTCTGGACAATACGCCTCCCTGATGCGCGCGTAATGGAAAGATATGGCCTGGTTTGCCCAGGTCAAAGCCTTTAATTTTAGGATCTATTAAGGAGCGAATGGTTTTCGAACGATCAGATGCAGAAATACCTGTACTACATCCCTCGCCTAATAAATCCACTGAAATGGTGAAACTGGTTTCATAAGCAGCAGTATTTTGTTGTACCATTTGATGAAGTTCAAGTTCATCGCAACGCTGTGGTGTTAATGGTGCGCAAACTAATCCTCGGCCATGAGTGACCATAAAATTGATAATTTCGGGACTAGCATGTTCCGCTGTAGTGATAAAATCACCTTCATTTTCCCGGTTTTCATCGTCTACCACAATAATGACTTTCCCTTTTTTTAAGGCCTCAATTGCTTCAGGAATGGTATTCAATTTAATTTGCATCATCTTTTATTGATAAGTTCTAAGCTGCAAAGGTACCGGGAATGGATTTTCAATTTTAGGACAAAGCAGGGCATTATTGGTAATTTACATCCAAAATCTCAGCTGATTTCCTTCCCAGTAATAATGGCCATAGAGAATGCCTAACGGTACATCAGCGATTTAGTTTTCCTAAAAGCGGCGGGGCTCAATCCCTCCTGCTTCTTAAACTGCCTGGAGAAATAAGAGAAGTCTGTAAATCCAAGTTCAGCGGAAATCTGCCCAACGGTTAAGGGACTATGAATGAGCATTCTTTTGGCTTCCAACAGCAGTCTTTCCCTGATGCTCTCTCCAGCGGTTTTACCGGTAACGGCCTTCAATACTTCATTGAGGTGTGCAGCAGTCATGAACAGTGCATCTGCAAAAAAGGAGAGCCTGGTTTCTTGTTTGTAATGTGTTTCCAGTAAAACTTTGAACTTTTTAACCATGATGACTTGTAAATTATCTTTTGCATCCACAGGTTTATCCGTTATCATCCTTTTGATTTGAAAGAGAAATGCCAGCAACAAATGCCTGATGATATTTGGCGATCGATCGGCCCTTTTCGTTTCTATATGCAGCATATTTAAAGCGGTAAACAATCCTTCCTGTTCTTTTGGCAGCAGGGTTAAAGCTGGATGTGCATAGGTATCCTCCATAAATGACAAGCCCGAAAACAGCTCCTGTCCGCCATCACCTAAGGCTAAAAAGGCCGGACTAAACATGATGCTATAGCCTCTTAAATCTTCTTCCTGCGCAAGTTCATGAATTTGTCCGGGCGCAATAAAAAAGATAGAATCCAACGACAAATCAAAGGAATGATGGTCTATGGTGTGTTTGGAAGGTCCTTTTTCTAACCATAAAATCTCATAGAAATTGTGTTTATGTGGCCATACCATATTTATAGGTCGCCCTATATTTTCAAACCTGTCCATCACAAACTGGCCAGGAATCGCACAAAGAGAACTAAAATCTTCGATCCGGTAGGTAGCAATCATAAGTTTAAAGCACTAGTATTTATAGGAAGTCCAATGAATCAGTTTCCCAGTAAAGCTGCCATTAAAATAGGCATATAAATCTTCCGCATTTTGGAATCCATCATTCAACGCAAATTGATGAGCTCCCTCTTCAGGTAATAACCGGCCATCGATACGGATCTGAACCGCTCTGCTACCCTCCTTATCCATCCTGATTTCCTGGATGCACTGACAAGATAATCCAGGTGCAAACTGAAATTCATCTGGTCCACCTTTATCAATGATCATTTCGATTTCCATCCCCTGACGCCAAATTTGACCTACATCTTTACGGATGGTGTGTATTTTTGGCTCCAGGAATTCCGTATACTGATCTCCATCCCAAGCCCTATTGAACTTCTCCAAATGACGCTGTAGATATCGGTAATACTCAGGTTCCATCTGAGCGGAAAGGTTTGTTAATCCCTTCCAGATCTTTTCAATAAAGTAGTTCGGCTGGTCATTAATGGTTGTTCCAAATGGTAATTTCATTAAAATAGCATTGATGTCTGGAAACAAAGGTAACAAGATATTTCGCGAAGCCTGTTAAAGATATAGCCTTAGTAGGACTTCAATGCTTTAAACAACTAAGTGCTAAGAGTTTTCAAAACCAAAACTTATATAATTTGTTAACTAATTACATTTAAACCGTATATCATGAAAAAATTATGCTTAACACTTAGCTTATGTATCGGGATGCTTTATGGAGCTTCTGCGCAGATACAAAAAGGAAATGTAATGATGGGTGCCAACATTTCCGACTTGAAATTTGGGTTAGATAAACCAAATATATTTAGTTTAAACATCAATCCGAAAGCCGCCTGGTTTATACAGGATGGTTTGGCACTGGGTGGTGATGTCAATTTTGGTCTGGCCACCGCAAAAGGTGCCGGAACCAGTATTTCATACGGCATTGGTGCTTTAGGAAGGTACTATGGGACGACTGGTGCGGATGAGGTAGTTAAAAACTCCAGGTTCTTTGGAGAAGCTACAGTAGGGATTAATGGAATTAATCCTGCGGGCTCTGGAGGTTCAACTAATGGCCTTGGATTTAGCTTTGGCCCTGGTTTTACTTATTTCGTTACCAAATCTATCGGACTAGAAACCCTGTTAAAATATAATGGAATCGTGGGTTTTGGAAGTAGCGCCTATAGCCATACTTTGAGCCTGGGTTTAGGATTCCAGATTTATCTTCCTGGAAGAAGTACTGCTAAAAAAGTGGAGAGAGATATGAATTAACAGCTACTTTTAAATTTATTTCTGAATAAACAGGCCTGCTTTTCTTACAAGAGCAGGCCTGTTTGTTGATCAGGAAGGCCAGAATCATTGTCATAACTGCATCGAACTGGTTCTATCCCCCACAAACTGTGGAATAACGCTACAATAAAAAAACAACAAAAAATATCTAATAAACTGTATTTCAACTGAATGCCAAAAACATTTAATTAAGGCACCATTATTAAACCTAGCCTAATCGTAATTAATTAGAATATTAACTGAAACACAAGAGATATGAAAAAGATCATTTTATCAGCAGCATTTTTAGCTTTCGCAGGATTAACAGCAGCAAACGCAACAGAAGTAAAAGAACCTTTAGCAATTACAGTTAAACAAGACAGCACTACGAAGGTTCCTGTTGAACTAGCTGACTTACCTGAACCGGTTAAAGCAACCTTACAAACAGAACCTGTAAAACAGTGGACACCAACAGCTGCATTTTTGGTGACCAATGCAGATAAAACCAGCTATTACCACATTGACATTAAAAAAGGTGATGAAACGGCTGCAGTGAAATTAGACAAAGACGGTAAACCCGTTAAACAATAGTGTCAGCTTGGCAAACCATAATTGAAGCAGTATTTTTACAAGAAGAAGCCGGAGCAATCCGGCTTTTCTTTTGTTTGTTTTTTTGGTGGTTATTTAGGACTATAGCATGAGTAATCTGAGCTGCAAATCTAGTTCAGTAATTCACTGAATATAGCGGCTATTTAGTAAGGGTATAGTAAGGGTTTAGTAAGGGGTTGGTATATAGTTGCCATACTATTGAGATATGGTTGGGATATGGTTGGTATATTCCTGAATATACCAACTATATAGCAACTATATCGCAACTATATACCAACCCCCTGTTATACCCTTACGATGTCCTTTGTATAACGGTCTCATGTCCTGCCCGTTTTAGGATTTATTGACCTTAAATCAATGACGTTTTAGGGATAAAAAAAATGATTTTCCTGATTTAGCTTGACATCCAATTTTTTATTACTGAAATGACTTTACAATTTTTCTGAATGGGTTTTAATCAGGTATTCATTCAGCTCTGCTATTTTATAATACCTTTGAGAATTGGATCAACATAAAACAGTAAAGTGCGAAACCAGATGATCATTAATTTTTTAACTTCTTTTCAACTCTTCAGTCCGGCAGAAATCAATGAAGTCATCGGGATGATGAAACCTAAGAAATTAAAAAAAGGAGAGTTCTTTATTCAGGAAGGAAAAACATGTAAAGAGGTTGCCTTCTTAACCACCGGTATTTTGAGAACATTTTTCAGGGCTGAAACCGGCGTAGAAACTACCTATTGTATCACCTTTCCGGGCGCACTAACAACAGCCTACTCTTCTTTTATCACCGGCAATCCCAGCATAGAAAACATACAGGCGCTGGTGCCCGTTGAACTGATGATCATTCAAAAAGGTGATTTAGAACAGTTATCCGATACCAATCCCAACTGGAGCAAATTCTTAAAGATCATTGCAGAGCAACAATACCTCGAGTTGGAAAAAAGGATTTTTCTATTTCAGCAGGAAAAAGCAAAGAAGAGATATCTTGACCTGCTAGAACACCAACCAGTCTATGTTCAGCAAATCCCATTACAGTACCTGGCTTCTTATTTAGGGATTACCTCCAGGCACCTTAGTAGATTGAGAAAAGAAATTGCTTTTTAGACATTTGTCCTGAAAGCCAGCTTTGATCTCAGCTACTTTTGTGGAGTACCATTTCAAACTTAGAAAATGACAAAAATACTCCTCATCAATGGACATCCCAATAAAGACAGCTTTAACCATGCGCTTGCAGAGGCCTATGTATCTGGTGCTATAAAATCAGGCGCATTAATTAGCCAGATCAATATTTCAGAACTCAATTTCAATCCGAATCTGGCTTATGGCTATACCCAAAGAATGGAGTTGGAACCAGATCTACTCAGTAGTTTGGAAAAAATCAAGGATGCTGATCACCTGGTTTGGCTCCATCCAGTATGGTGGGGAGGATTACCAGCCATTATGAAAGGTTTTATCGACCGCCTGTTTCTTCCAGGCCTCACTTATCAATACCGGGAAAATTCGATTTGGTGGGATAAACTATTAAAAGGTAAAACAGCGAGAATCATAACCACCATGGATCAACCGGCCTGGTATTACCGACTTATTTATGGAAACCCCAGCATCCGCCAATTGAAAAAAAGTACCTTAGAATTTTGTGGCGTCGGACCTGTAAAGGTGAGTACTATTGGAATTATTAAAACAGCGACTGCCGAACAGCGACAAAAATGGCTGGATAAAATCCATGTTTTGGGGCAACAACAAAAATGATTGGCCAAAATCTATTTTATAATGCTTCTTTAAGCCACAAAGTGTGGAGCATCTCTACAGTTAAAATTCTACAAAATACCATAACTATCTGAATATCAATATAATGCCAAAAACAATTCCTTGTGGCATCATTATGAAGCATAGACTAATCAGAATTAACATGAATATTTAACAGTAAAACATAAGATATGAAAAAGATCATTTTATCAGCAGCATTTTTAGCTTTCGCAGGAATTTCAGCAGTAAACGCATCAGAAGTAAAAAACCCAGTAGCAATTACAGTAAAACAAGATAGTACTACTAAAGTTCCGGTTGAATTGAAGGATCTTCCAGAAGCAGTAAAAACTACTTTGCAATCTGAGCCTGTTAAAGCCTGGACGCCTACAGCAGCGTTCCTGGTTACTAATGCAGACAAAACACAATATTACCATATAGAAGTTAAGAAAGATGCAGAAACTGCAGCTATCAAAATTGGAGCAGATGGTAAAGTAATTCAATAATCTGAATTAAAAAGTATAATGTATGTTTAAAAAGGGCTGGAGAAATCCGGCCCTTTTTCTGTGCTGATTTTTTTAAGCTAAATCTTGCCTTTAAAGGTCCTATATATAATGTAGCTTTACCTCAAAATCATTATGGCCGCAGAACTGCAACAATTAACCACAGGAAAGTATTTGTTTTTTGGAAGTCCCTACACCCAGGAAGGACAAAACCTTTTCGTGATTGAATTTAAGGCATCTGCTGTAGGTATCCATAATGATGCATCCGGAATTCGGGCATCTGTTCAAGACTATAACATCAGTCCCCTGCTTTCCAAAACCTCCAGCCATGTGCTGGAAGAAAAAATTATTGAAGCCCATAAACTATACACCTGGCCAGCAAATCTAGGCGACCCCAAAGCATGGGCAGCCAGCAAACAATCGTTTTTTGAGCAACATTTAATCAATCATCCCATCGAAATCATGATGGTCTTAGAAGAACAGCACATTACCTGGAAGTTTATCCCATTGTCTGACTTTAAAGCTGAAATCGAAGAGGCTCAGGCAACTAGTCTCCTTTCTGATATTTTCCCGAACTTATAGCATTTCTGAATTTGACAGAAATGTTAAATTAATGCCATTTAACGGTTATCCCAATGCCATAACGCCATATTAGGTGTTTAAACTCCTTTTTTAAATCTTAGGTTTGCGGAAATATTAGAATTTTCGATGAACAAATTTATACTATTGGGGCTTGTTTTAACAGTCGGTTTAGGGAGTTGTAACCGTTTTGAGTACAGCCCAAATCAGGTTTTCGACAGGAACTCCCCTCAAGACGTCAATGCCAGCAGTTTAAAACGCCTGGGAGAAGGTAAGACCGACGACACGGTTCGATTCATTTTAACTGGTGATACCCAAAGATCAAGAGACGAAACAGTTGCCTTTGTTAAAAAAGCAAATGAAATGACCGGGGTTGATTTTGTACTTATCGCAGGTGACTTCACCGAATTTGGGGTATTAAAGGAAATGGAATGGATCGCCAGGAGTTTATCAAAATTAAATGTCCCTTATATGGGGGTGATTGGAAATCATGACCTGACCTCTCGCGGCAGGCAAGTTTTTGAACGGATGTTTGGTGCCTTAAATTATACGTTTAACTATGGGGGAACGAAGTTTATCTGCCATGATACCAATAGCAGGGAATATAAATTCAATGGTGAGGTACCTAACATTTCCTGGTTAGCCAGCGAACTGCAGCCGCAAAATGGGATTAGCAATTATGTGGCGGTTTCCCATGTGCCTACTATATCGCCAGACTTTGATCCGAATCTGGTAAAACCATATACCGGTCTTTTCGCAAAAACCCCAGGTTTTCTAGCCTCATTACATGCACACACCCATGCTTATGAAAGCTATTTCCCTGACGATTCGGGAATCCCTTATGTCATTACCAGTGCCATGGGCAATGAAGAATTTTTATTAGTTGAAATCATTAATCATAAAATAAGTTTTGAACGGATATCATTTTAAGCGCGCGACTCTCCTATTATCAATACTGATCATTTTCGTAGGGAAAGCATCAGCCCAGAAGTTCAAATTCCTGGTTCCAGACAATGCAATTGTGCAGTTTGCAGGAAGTATCGGCTATTTCAGTGTAGGCGCCGGCTACGATCTTTTTAAGAATAAAAGAGGAATTCTGGATTTCAATTATGGTTATGTCCCCGAAAACAAGGGTGGCGAACTACATGTGTTTACGGCAAAATTTGCTTACAAAGCGTATGAAGTAAAACTGAAAGACTGGGGGAAGTTCTATCCATTTAATCCTGGATTCTTTATCAGCTATACTTCTCATCCAGATCTTTCCATGCGTTTCAACGAAAACCTTTACCCGGATAATTACTATTACTGGTCTGAAGCTTTTAGACCTCACCTTTCGATTGGTAATGAGTTAGAATTCAATATGAAAAAGATTTGGAAAGATTCCGGAATTAAAGCGATCAGTCTATATTCTGAGATCAACACGAATGATTATTATCTTATTAATTACATCCAAAACACCTCTGCACTTACTCTTGCAGACATATTTCAACTGGGAATAGGCATGCGTGTCAAATTTTAATGGCAGACAACGATAAATTTGTAGTACTAGTATAATTATTTTAAAAATTGACTAAACATTTTAGAGCTTTCATTGTAATAGTAATATTAGGTTATGAATGAAATACCTTAAATTTTACCCTACTCTAAAAACGTTTACCATGAAAAGACAACTATTATTACTACTTGTGGCAGCAGGGATGCTGTCGGCATGCTCACCTTACAACTATTATGCGGTTGGAAGTAAGCCTGTTGGAACCGACTTTAAAACTTATGCATGGCTCCCACCTGAAGACGGACAGCTGAATAACATTTACAACAATGACGTCGTTACCGATAAAATTGTAGAAACTACAGAAACGGAATTGACTAAAAAAGGCTTGACACTGGACAATAGAAATCCGGATCTACTGATCCGCTACTCAGCAATTGTCAATAAAAGCATGAAGGTTTATGATGAGCCTATCTATTACAATCAGCCTCCTATGCTAAGCCCAAGGATCGCTTATTATAAAGGTCGTGCAAGATTCTTTTACGTATATGATAACCCATTCCCGGTATATGTAGGCAGCAGAGAACGTAGAATGCCTATTAAAGAAGGAAACATCATGATCGATATCATTGAACGCAGTAGCTCTAAAGTAATTTGGAGAGGTTGGGCCGAAGGTGAATTGACAGATCCGCAAAAAGCAATCAACGAAATCCCTAAAGTAGTAGAGAATATCTTCAAACAACTACCTTAATTTTTAATAAACGATATAGAAAAATAAAGAGCCTCCAATTGGAGGCTTTTTGTTTTTTATCAAAATAATGGTTTGGATTTTAAAAATTTGTCTATATTATCCTTTACCTACAAATAAAAAAACATTTAACTAATGGGAAACATTCTGAGAATCCTTATTTTTGGAGATCCAGCTAATGATAGTAATCTAATATCCAATACCTTAGATCAATCAGAACTCAGTTTCCAACTGCTCAAAACAGTAGCACTATCTGATTTTCATCTTAGTTTAAAAAGCTTTGCTCCAGATGTGGTTCTTGCATTTTGCGCTGATAAAAACGCTCTAGTGCATCAGGCTTTAAATTTAATACAGGCGCTTGATCATCAGCCTGCTTTCATTTGTATTACTAAACCAGAATTTGAAGAAGAAGTACTTAAACTGGTCAGTTTAGGTGCTACGGACTATCTTTTTGAGGATCGGTTGCGGAGGTTACCTACTGCGATAACCCAGGCTACAGAAAAATTAGCTTTGGCTAAAAGCACAAAAGACTTTACTTTACTACAGGAAATTCCATCTGCTATTGCAGTCCTGATGGGCAAGAAACACACATTTACGTTTGTAAATACTTTTTTTCAGGAAAATATTGAAAATAAACTGATTATAAATCGCAGTTTAAAAGAAGTATACCAGGGTAGTGATTTCGATTTTTTAAATGAAAAAGCGGATCAGGTTTATGAAACAGGAGAAAGCCAGCTCGTTAAGGAATTAACTAATAACTCTTTAAAAGGGCGTTACTTTAATTTTAGCATTCAGGCTTTGCGTAATTCAAATGGTCAGATTGAAGGCTTGCTCCTTTTTGGTTCGGAAGTTACGGAGCAGCTGCAATATAGGAAAGAGAAAGAACAGGTTAGCAATGAGATTGAAAAACTATTGGATGCCGTAAATGAAGGTTTTTACCTCAAAGATGTTCTAAATAACCGTTATTTGAAATTGTCGGCTGGCTGTTCTCGAATTTATGGGTATAATCTTGCCGAATTTCATGAAAACCCCGACCTATGGTATGATGTCATACATCCCGAAGACCGCTACATTGCAGAACGAGATGGTGAGCTTTTAGAAAAAGGCGAGCAAACAAAGAGTCAGTATCGGATTATATGTAAAGATGCCAGTACGCGCTGGATTGAGATAAAAGCTGTTCCGCATCTTTTAAATGGTGTACTCCATACGGTAGATGGCGTGATCAGCGATATCACACAATGGAAACAAACAGAAGAGCAGATCAAACAGGCGGAGGCTGTTCTTTCTGAAGCCCAAAAAATGGCACAGATTGGCAACTGGAATTTCGACCTGATCAAACAGGAACTGACCTGGTCTGACGGACTGAAAGAAATATACTGGGCAGATGACACACTCGTTCCGGCAAATGAGCATTTTGAACGACTTATTCATCCGGACGATAAGCTACGGGTGGAACATGAGGTCGACAAATTGATCCGTCTTGGAAAGAATATGAAAACAAGCTTTCGCATCCAAAATGAGGCAGGCGAAGTGAAAATCCTGGAAGGAGAAAATAGAATTGAATTCAACAAAGAAGGCGTCACTACCCGTCTTTACGGTATTTTACAAGATGTAACTTCTGTAAAAGTAGCTGAAGAGACACTTAAAAAATCTGAAGCCAATTTACGCACCTTACTAAATCATACGGATGCAGCTTATATTCTGGTAGACCAAGAGTTGAAGATCATTTCGTATAGCCAGCTGGCAAAAGAAATTGCAGAATTCAGAGGTCATTATAAAGAACTGGAAGGAAATAGCATTTTAGATTACTTTGCTAAAAACAAAAGGGCAAGACTTCAACGGATTGTTGATGATGTGATCAAGGGTCATAACATGTCTTATGAGACGAATGTCATTGAAAAAGACGGCTCAGAAAAATGGTATGCTTTAAAATGGATTGGTGTAAATGACGATGAAAATCAATATTGGGGGTTTATTTTGTCCATCAAAGACATCACGGAACAGAAAAACATTGCGAAAGCGCAGCATGAAACGACTTCAGAACTGATTCGTAGAAATAAAGACCTGGAGCAATTCACCTATGTAGTTTCTCACAACCTGCGCGCCCCTGTTGCCAATATCATGGGAATCAGTGATTTGCTGACTGCCATGGAGGCAGATCCATCTGCGGTTTCTGAGCTGATGCAAGGACTTCGTACTTCCATTAAAAATCTGGATACCGTGATTAAGGATTTGAATTACGTATTAACGGTTAAAAAGGATGCGCCAGAACGGATGAAGGAACCGGTAGAAATTCAAACCCTCGTTACCGAAATCAAGAGTAGCATCAATAACCTGATTGTAAGTGAAAATATGACTTTTGAATATCAGCTGGAAGAGGAAAAGGTATATACCGTGCGTGGTTACCTATACAGCATCTTCTATAACCTGATCCTAAATAGCATCAAATACAGACAGGAAACGATCTCTCCAAGGATGATCATTAAAACTTACCTGACAGGAAAACATTTGAATATTATTTTTGAAGACAATGGAAAAGGTATTGACCTAAAGAAATATGGAAGTCAGCTCTTTGGCCTTTATAAAAGGTTTGATGTCGCTGTGGAGGGAAAAGGTATGGGTCTTTTCATGGTAAAAACACAAGTAGAAGACCTTGGAGGGTCCATTCAGGTAAAAAGTGAACCGGGAAAAGGCAGTATATTTCACATCCTTCTCCCGATAAATGATCCACCCACCGCACTTACATTGAGGTAGATAAATCAGGGGAATTATTTGATGATTTCCCCTGTATAATATTTAGCCAGAAAGAAAGCCAGGTCTTCTTTATATCCCCTACCCGAAGCCTCAAATTTCCAGCTGCCATTTCGTTTATAGAGTCTGCCGAATTCTATGGCGGTTTCAATAGAAAAATCTTCGTCTAATTCATATTTTGCGACTTCATCACCATTGGTATCGTCTACAATTCGAATATAAGAACTACGTACTTGTCCGAAATTCTGTCTCCTGCTTTGGGCATCATGAATGGTAACTACGAACAGAATTTCCTGAATGCGTTCATCTACCAAAGAAAGGTCTACCTTCACAATTTCATCATCACCGGTAGCACTATTACCACCGGTAGGATCATCTCCGGTATGGAACAATGCGCCATCAGGTGATTTATCATTTCCATAAAAAACAAAAAACTCTTCTGCCGGAATCATCCTGCTCCCATCCACCATAAATGCAGAAGCATCTAAGTCAAAATCTTGCCCTGTTCCCTCATTAGGATCCCAACCTAAGCCAACACTAATTTTTGTGAGACCAATGTTAATTTTTTCGCCTTTACGTAAGTTAATTGCCATAATTTCTTCATTTGAACTTTTTAAAGTTAGTATGTTTTGCTAGAATGGCAATTCATTTTTGATATCTTGGCAGAAATATTACATCAATTACTCGTTGAAGCGGCGGCTTTCGCAGGGATAAAATAAAATCATGTCATTACTTCAAGATATTGCAGGGAACTACAAGCGGTCGTTCTCAGGACTGAGCAGGGAAACCTGGATTTTGAGCATCGTTATGCTCATTAACCGAAGCGGCTATATGGCTGTGCCATTTATGGGCTTATACGTTACGCAATCCTTACACCGCTCGGCCTCGGATGCCGGGCTGATCATTACACTGTTTGGTGTAGGTTCAATTATGGGCTCTGCGGCAGGAGGCAAACTAACCGATGTGATCGGTTTTAGGCCTGTTCAGATCTTTTCTGCCATTATTGGAGGTACTTTTTTCTTGTTTTTTGCCAGTATAACACATTTCCATACACTTTGTATCCTGGCGGTGGTGATTAGTTTCTTTGCAGAGGCTTTTCGTCCGGCTAATTTCGCGGCAATTGCCGCTTATGCCAAGCCTGGTCTGGAAACCCGATCCTATTCTTTGAACCGTCTCGCTACAAACATAGGCTGGGCTTTTGGCGTAAGTATGGGTGGATTAATCGCCTCTTATAATTACAGACTTCTATTTTATGTAGATGGTGCAGTCAGCATCTTTGCCGGACTCAGTATATTATGGTTCCTCCCGAAAATCAAGGGCTATAGAAAGACTATTAAAGAAAAAGTGAAAGGCATTATCGTGCGCAAACCATGGGAAGATGTACTATTTATCAAATTTTTACTCCTGAGTACCATTTTCATCATCTGCTTTTTCCTAATGTTTAGGGTAGTTCCTGTGTTTTTCAAGGAATCATGGAAGATCGATGAATTTATGATCGGCTTAATTTTAGGATTAAATGGGGTGATTATCGCGCTTTTTGAAATGGTGATGATCCATAAAATTGAAGGCAAGAAATCATCAGTATTTTTTATTACGATCGGTGTACTCTTAATTGCAGCATCCTTTCTGATCCTGATGTTGCCATTTGGCTCACCAATGGTGCTTGGCGTACTCTGCATCGTCTTTTTCACCTTTGGTGAAATGTTTGCCCTACCCTTTGTGAACACTTTCGTGATGAGCAGGGCAAATGAATTTAACCGGGGTCAATATGCAGCTGGATATATGTTGGTATGGTCCGTTGCACAGGTTGTTGGTCCTTCGGCAGGATTTTATATAGCCGAACACCATGGTTATAACATGCTTTGGCTGATCCTAACCTGCCTACTACTCGCTTGTGCTTATTTATACAAGTTTATGAAAGCAGTAGACAGCCCTAAGGCAGAAAATCTTCCCGGGCTGGATTAAAGGCATCAATCAATGTACCTGCCGCAATACATACACAACCGTGGAGCGTATGCGGTGGGACATAAAAGCCATCACCTTGCTGAATGATTCTTTTCTCTGTTCCTATCGTCATTTCAAAAACGCCACTGTCTACATAAGTTACCTGAGTATGGTGGTGTTCATGTATGGTACCAATAGCGCCAACCTCAAACTTTGCTTTTACCAGCATGATTTGGTCGTTATGCCCAAATACCTGTCTTTTTATACCATTACCAAGGTCTTCCCAAGGCATTTCCGCATTGATTTGAAACAATTCACTTTCCATATTGATACATTTGAATCCAAATATAGCAAAATGGGTAAAATCCAGAAATCTGATAAAAGCTGTAAAGGGAATGAGTTAGATTATAAAGGGGAATTACCCCCTTATATATAAGTTGAGCGCGTTTGGGTATCATTTTGTTAAAATCCCTGATGCACCTCCATGCACCAGGAATCTTGTTTTATAGGGGGGATGGTTTAAATGTAGACAAGAGATCTTAATGCAGGAATTCTTTTACGCTAAACGCAGGATCCACGTGGTGAATGATCAGATTTATGTGGTCAATGAAATAAATGCTTTTGCTTAAAATCCGTCGCTCCATACTGAAACTATAGTTTTATCACCAAATTTGATTTATCTTTACAGATCCTTAATAAATTTCATGGAACAAAAAAATGTATTACGCCAAATGTGGTTTTTACGTTGTGAATATATTTTTTGATTAGATTTATTAAAAGTATTTGAATTATGGGAGGAGATCAATGGATAAAAAATTAAACTGCGTCATTATTGACGACGAGAAGCATGCTGTAGAACTCCTGGCAGATTATATTGATGCCATGCCTAATTTGCATTTGCTAAAGTATTTTACGGACCCATTATTGGCATTGATGGAGATTTCGGAAGATGATCATATTGACATTGTCTTTATGGACATGGATATGCCTGGAATTTCAGGACTAGACCTTTCGGTAGCCATTAGAGCGAAAACCAAATACCTGATCATTACCACAGGTCATTCTAAATATGCATACGAAGCTTTTGGCGTGCAGGCCAATGAGTATTTATTGAAGCCTATTTCCATGAGTAAATTTGCACTAATGATCAAAAGGCTGCAAAGTCTGGAAAATACCCATAAAGCTCCTACTGCTGCCGATGATTTTTTCTTTATCAAAACTGATCAGATTCAGAAATATACAAAAATCAATATCAAAGACATCATCACCATTGAAGGACTGAACAATTATGTAAAGATCCATACTTGCACAGAAACCCATGTCGCCTATTTAACGATGAAAGAACTGGAAACTAAACTACAGGACATCAATAATTTTGTTCGGGTTCAACGCTCCTTTATTGTTGCGGTAAATTACATTCAGAAAGTAGAAGGGAATACGATTATATTGAGTAATAAAATGGAAGTTCCTTTGGGAACCACCTATAAAAAGCAATTCCTGACCTTCCTTGCAGAAAAAACGATGAAATCTAACCGAAGTATTTCCGAATAGATTTCATCGTTGAGCATAAATTTATCTGGCTGCATAAATGACAACTGAGCTGGTGTGTGAGGTAGCCGTTCCATTAGTAGGATCAGTTACTGTTGTTGGCATCAGCCCTGATTTGTTTGTTTTTGATTTAAATACGAATAATGTACTTTTCTTTAGGTCGAAAGAGATGATTTGTTTTTTCATAATATAAGTTTTTTATGAAAATTAGTGCGGAGCCAATCCCAATCGAAAAGTATTACGTTAACCTCTTTTTTTTTTACACAAAATGAAAATTACCTCTTCAGACCTGATTAACTTCTTACGTAAATACAAGATTCACTTCATTGGCTGGTCGATCTTTATTTTTTATGAGGTAGTGATCATGGGATTAATAAGAAAACAATTTGCCCCTTTTGGAAATTACGCTTTCTTTTATTTTTTTAATATTATTCTGTTTTATTTTCATGCGCATTTCGTGATGCCTGCAGCAAAAATGAAGACCGTTCAAGCACTTTGGAGGCTCCCTTTGTTTATGGCAATTGAGGTGGTGGTCTATATCACTATAACCCTAAACATTACGTATTTCCTTCACCGAAATGGCTATATGACCTTCGCAAACCCACCCTACTTTGGGATGGATGCCTATGTTGGAATGTCTTACCGTGTTATTTATTTTATTCTTTTTGGCAGTGCCTATTATTATATCCTCGGCTATTTTCAGGAGAGAAAACTCGTAGAGGAAAAAGAAAAAGAACGACTATTCGTCATTATCGAGAATCAGCGGATTTATGCCGACCTGATCAAATCTCAACATGCACACTTAAAAGCACAAATCAATCCGCACTTTCTATTTAATACCCTGAATTTCATTTACACCAGCACCAGAAAAACTGCTCCTGATGCTGCAGAGGCTATTCTGGCCTTGTCGGAAATGATGAGGTATTCCATTGAGGAAATGAGCAACTCCAATACTCCGCTCATCGGCGAATTGGAACAAGTGGAAAATCTGATTAAGCTCCACAAAATTAAATCACATCAGCAACTCTATATCAACATGGAATACGAAGAAGAGGTAACGGAACTGGAAATTATCCCACTCCTGGTCATGACCCTTGCCGAAAACATGTTCAAGCATGGTGATTTACTGCAGGAAACGCAGCCTGCAAGTCTGAAGCTAAAGTACAGAAAAGGATTATTGCAGGTGGAAACCAGAAATCTAATCAACAAAACCCAGCTTCATCCAAGTCATCATATTGGCCTGGACAATGTAAAAAAACGATTAAAAGCAACTTATGGGGATCGTGCAGCACTCCAAACCTCTAAACAGGATGAACAATTTTTAGTGTCACTGGAGATCGATTTGGCCCCACATTAAGTAAATCCCTTAAACCAGGGCCGGTCGCTGTTGTTCCATTTGCAATTGTTTGTAAAGAAAACTATAAATCATTAGTTCATGAGCCCTTTGGTAATCAGAAAACAGACGGTTAATGTGCATATGAAACAAACTACGGAACAGCGCAGGTCTTTGTTCTGCTGCAGTGGCGTTCAGGGTATCCAAGAACGATTGCTGTAAATCGTCCAATAGGAATGCACTATTCGCAATCGGTAATTGAACCTGCGTCTTAAAATCAGTCCATTCCCGATTCACCAGTTTAAAGTCATCTGTTTTAAGCTGATGCTCCTGTTCAAAAGCCCTTTGTACCTCACGCACAAATCCCAGTAGCGCTTTATTTTCCAATGGTAATAACTGTAGCGCAACCTTCATCAAGCTAATACAATTCGCATAAATGGAGAAATGATCTAAATGACGGGAAATCACCTCCAGCGCATAAGCACTATCCTTACTGAAATGTTGTTCTGTAAGTACCATCTGAAGGCTACCATATCGGGCAAGTTCCCGTTGGTAACTTTTCATTTGAACATCTTTGATCAGACCTTCCTTCAAGTCTCCCTCCAACACCTCCATTAAGCGGCTCATGTAGAAGTACCCGCTCTGCTGATCCTTCAACTGGATCCTCAACCTAAGGTGTGAACTTGGGTCATTATACCGGATAAAAAACCAGGTTTTAAAAGCCTCACCATGGGCCGCAATAAATGCAGTAATCCGTTCCGACAAAAGGAAATCAGCCCTGTCGGGATGGCAATAAATTTCGTAACACAGCCAATCTTTCCCAGGCATGATGGTCGATTCCAAGCCCAAACTCGTGTTCAAATCCCGGTAAACATAGCCAGGATAGATTTGCTCCTGATGACTAATCGCCAGCAATACCTGAGTAAAGTAACACTTCTTATATTCATCTGTAAACACTTGACAATCTGAAACAATAACCTCAGTTATAACGAAATCGTCGTATTGATTTGCATACTGTTTTAGAAAAATAAAGTCGCTTTTTTTCTCTTTATCAAAACATAAAGTCTGATCAGCCTCCCCAACTGAAAAGAACCGACACTGTCCTATTTTTTCCAAGCCCAACAAGATGTTCTCATTTTTTAACGCCCCTCCCTTTAGCCTCCATTTTGCCGGAGAAAGCACCAGATTCTCATATTGAATCCGAGGATAATAATCCAGTCCAGGCAACACTTCCTGGATGTTAAATAAGAGCTGAGACTGAATCCCCTGGTGTTGCAGGTCGCACAGAAAACGATAAACAGCGAGATCTGAACGGCTATAGTTATAAGCGGAAGCGAGCCTTGGAACGAGCCTTTTTCCATATTTTTTAGAGAAAAGAATGACTTCCTCTCCTTGAACCGTTACCAAAATATCATGAAATCCGATCAATTCTGTGCTGCAAGAGTAATTCAGAATGGGTAATTCATGCGCATAGATTTGCTTTCTACGGTTCACATTGTCTACTCTTCCTTCTGCCATATAAGCGACGTCAAAGAAGATTACTTCCGGATTTGCAGCAGACTCCTGGGCAGCAACCGCTTTACAGTGCTGCGTAAAGGAATCATTTGCCAAGGTGAAACGCCCGGACAGTGCATTCGCTGTACATCCACCAATGGCATCTAAAACCACAAGATCACCGGCTAACCTCGCCAACACACTAAAGCTATTTGCTGGCTTCATCTTTAGGTTTAAATTCAAATCTTCCTGTTCTACAGTCATCAAGTCCTTCAATTGTAAAACCTGATCTGTAGCCCCGGCGCCATTAATTATTGCCTTAACAAGCCCTTTGCTCAACTTGTTCCATGAAAGCAGTGACTCAGCTTCCCCTCCTTGTCGGCCACTCAGTTCCTCTGCCAAACCAGCCCCCGTAGCGGCTGAAGTGAATTGTCCATAACCAATTCCCAATTCAGGATCCAATACAGTCATCAAGGGTATAGCTCTACCTTCATAACGCTTACTAAAGTCCGACACAAACACCTTAATACCCTTATTATTAATAGATAGATTTAACTCAAGTAAAGTATTAACACAAGATGATAAGTGTTTAAAAGCAGCAGCAGACAAATCACCGGAAATCATTTTTCGTTCCGCAATCAGGTAACTTCCAAGGCTTTCCTGAGTATTCTGATGGTTCCGTACAAAATAATCAGGCCCAATAATATTTGCATTTAAATCTGTAAATAGCAGTTGTGCATCTACCATTGCTTTTAACATACCGACTAACACTTCTTCCTCGATAGACTTGCTTTGTGCAAATTCAAGTATGCAGGAATAAGTCGCTTTTTCTGCACAAAAAATCAGCAGCTCCCAAATGAACTCACTATACTTAATCTCCGACAATTCAAACACCTGATCACCCAAAGAAATGAAACGAATATGATCAGCATTGATATAATGACTCGAATTAGCGTAATAGAGACGATCTAAGGCACTCAATTCAGTTTCACTCAACTCAGGAGCTTTATAGTGCGACCAGTCCTTAAAACGATGCAAATGCTGCGTTCTGGAGAACATCAAGTTCTCTTTGCCAGATCCCAGGCTGGCCAGTGCAAAGCCCGCAAAATGACCAAAAGGCGTTCCCCTGTATTTAGAACGGTTGAAATATTTCCAGATCGTATACTGCGTACGGGCATCCAGATCAGCAATACCTTCCGCAGTCACAGGTTTTATTTTTTCATAGAAATCACTGGATGAATGAGAGATAGCCAACTTCAACTCTTCCCAAACTTCAACTAATTCATCTGTTAAGGAAAAGGCCGGAATCCTCAATAATACCACAGGGCTGATGTTTAATTTTACATTCATAATTAGCGATGATTATCTTTTTTTACTACAATTTCCCTTACATTTAGAAATGAACCTAATCTATTACACCAAATAGCCCTGAGCTTACGTTAAATATCAACTGAAAGATATAAGTAATTTGATTTAAACCTTTTAACCTTCCTATAGTCAATTTAGGACACCAGAACGCGCAAGTGTGTAGAAAGAAGGTCATTTTTAAATAAAATATTAAAATAAATAAAGCTAAACACCAACTAATCAATACCTTTGTAAGAAAATACGTAAGCTTATAGATAGAACCCGACTTAAATAACAGATTAATTATTCATAGCAACTAAACCCCAATTCTATGATGAAATACCTTTTTGGTGGAGCAGGCTTGATTACAATTTCCTTAGCACTTACCCTGGTAAACCGGGAATCAGTCAGCACGCCAATTGCCTCAACGGCATCAGTTGTAAAGTTAACTCCAGACAGCATTTACAATAGACATGTCAATGAGTTGTATCAATCAGCACATCTCGCTGAAAGCGGATTAACAGAGTCCGTGTTTGAAAAAGCAGTTACAGGTTTCTATAACCTAAAAAAATCAGGACAACTTTCTGCACACAAAGACATTTTAACGATTGCAGATTTCGATCAAAACAGCACAAAAAAACGGCTATGGATCATTGATCTAGATCAAAAGAAACTATTGCTCAATACCTGGGTTGCCCATGGACAACGCAGTGGAAACGATAAAGCTACACGATTCTCTAATACAAATGATTCTTTTCAAAGTAGCATTGGCTTCTATTTAACTGCCGAAGTTTATAGAGGACAACATGGTAAATCTTTGCGTTTGGATGGAATGGATGAAGGTTTTAATTCTAATGCCCGTAAACGCTCTATTGTGGTTCACGGTGCGGATTATGTCAGTCAGGGCACGATCAATGCGCTTGGAAGACTAGGTCGCAGTCAAGGCTGCCCTGCAGTACCACCCGAACTTGCCAATTTGGTAATAGATTCCATTGAAGGCGGAACTGTTTTGTTTATCAATGTGAGCGATCCCTATTATACATCCAGATACTTAAATACACATGTTGCGGCGATGTTTGCCACGAATGACATTGGTAGTATCCCACAAACCGAACTCACAGATACTTCCTTAAGTATTTAGCATTCAGTGATTTATTAAAAAGCAGGTAAAGTAATGATTACCTGCTTTTTTTTTTATAGCATCTCCCCCGGGATTTCTATCTTTGAGTACCATATATCATGCTATGTATACTGCGCTTCTAAAACACATCCATCATTACTGCCCTTTAAACAAGGCCGAAGAACAAGCCGTTATTGAAAGTTTTAACCTGCTTGAACTGAAAAAGAAAAGCCTGATTTTAGAGGCTGGCCAATTTTGTAAAACCAACTATTTCGTCAGCAAGGGCTGTTTGAGACTGTTCTTTTTTAATGATAAAGGCGTAGAACAAACAACGCAATTCGCGATTGAAAACTGGTGGATCAGTGATTATACGAGTCTGGCACTTAAAAAACCTTCAGAGTTTTACCTTCAGACGGTGGAAGACAGCAGCATTATGGTCTTGGAAAGTGCTGCTGAAGAGGCCTTATTTGAAAGGGTTCCTAAACTGGAACGCTACTTCCGCCTGATGTTTCAACGCGCTTATGGCGCCAGTCAACATCTGGCGAAATACAACCACAATTTATCTAGAGAGGCGCATTACCGCCATTTCAGCAAGTCTTTTCCAGACTTCGTACAGCGAATCCCACAATATATGCTGGCTTCCTTTCTCGGCTTCACTCCGGAATTTCTAAGTAAAATCCGGGCAAAGAAAGATCAGCCGATTTCTTAAACCAGTTTAAGTTTATTAGACTTTCCATTGTGCAACTTTGAATCAGAAATTAAAACCACAAATACATGAAAGATACTATGAATATGCAGGAAATTAATCCGAAAGCCTATAAGGCAATGTATGCTTTAGAAGGTTTTCTAGCAGAAAGCTCATTGAGTAAAAGCCATAAAGAGCTGATAAAAATTCGCGCTTCGCAGATCAATGGTTGTGCCTTTTGTCTGGATATGCATACCAGGGACGCCATAAAAAATGGAGAAAGTCCGCAAAGGATTTATACCTTAAGTGCCTGGAGGGAAACCTCTTTCTTTACTGAAGAAGAAATGGCCATACTCGCTTTTACAGAAGAACTTACACTAATTCCTTCTGGTGTTTCTGCGGCAACGCAAAATCGTATCTCAGCATTGTTCACTGAACTCCAAATCACCGAAATCATTATGGCCATCGTGACCATCAATGCCTGGAACAGGATTGCGATCAGTACACACCTGAAACCTATTCTGGATCCTAAATAAAGATTCCTCATAAAAAAACGGCCATCCCAGAATTGCTATGGTAGCAAGATCCGGGATGGCCGTTTTAAAAATCGCTTTTACCTTATTAAGACTTTGGATTCAATACGTTATTTACACGAACCAAAAGGTCTTGTAAATGATATTTACTCAATCCTGTAGCCGTAGGAATAGCAGCGCGGATGTCTTTAGCTAAAGAGGCCATATTCGCGCGACTGATGCTGGATACATCTGAACTGGTAGGATCCAATACTCTCATACCTGGGAAGCCTCCAGAGCCACCTGCAGCTGGAGCAACCATTAGCTTACTCAAATAGTCAACATAAGCTTTTTGAAGGTTTCTTCTGTATACATCAATTGGCTTATGGCTGTATAATTCAGACCATACACCGCTTTTAAGGTCGGCAAAAAGATGATCTGCAGTATAAGCTTTAGTACCACTCATTACCTCTGCATTGATCAGTTTACCAATAGTACCTGCGCTTAGTAATCTGCTTAAGGTTCCTTTCTGAACTCCTTGAAAAACATCAACCGCATTATAACCCGTCCGTTCTATTAATTCTTTATTAATTAACCATGTTGGACTGGTAAACAACTGTGCATTCAGGAAAGTCATCGCTTCTTTTTGCTTAGCAAATGGAACGGCAACATAGATTGCACCAGCTTGTTCTACAGTTTTTGGTGTGTTATAAACACCTCCAACGTTTTTAGTCACATGGCCCATATAACGACCATATTGGCTAATCAGTTCTCCGTAAAACATTCTTGCATTCTGGTAACCTTCATTAGGCTCTTTGCTCCAGGTAAGCAGATTAGGAAGAATGCGTTTCAGGTTTTTAATGCCATAAGCAGAAGCTAACATCGCATTATCACCTAAATCTTCGTTCTGGTTACGTGGATCACTAGGGTCAGATTCCGTACCGAAAACTAAACGGTTATTAGCCGTAATCCTGTTGATGATTTCTTTATTTGAAGCTGGTAGTTCTTCCTGTGGACCTTTAAATTCTGGTCTCCATTTGTAACCCCATTCGATTGCCCAAAGGTCATAGTCACCGATTCTTGGGAAAATTCCTTTTGAACTGATGTTATCTTCCGGTTGAGCTACGTAGTTGAAACGTGCATAATCCATAATAGATGGCGTATGACCGTTTTTCTCTACCCATTGTTTGTTTCTCAGATTCTCTACAGGAACTGTTGCAGAAGAACCAAAGTTATGGCGTAAACCAAGCGTATGTCCAATCTCATGCGAAGAAACGAAACGAATCAACTCTCCCATCAGTTTATCATCAAACTTCATTTTACGTGCTTCAGGATCTACTGCTGCTGCCTGAATCAGGTACCAGTTTCTAAGCAACAACATCACATTGTGGTACCAGTTCACATGCGTTTCAAGGATCTCTCCGGTACGCGGATCATGAACGTGTGGTCCACTTGCATTAGGGATGTCTGAAGGCTTATATACAATTACGTTATGTCTGGCATCTTCAATGCTCCATGATGGATCAGAAGGTGCTTCTTTAGCTACGATAGCATTTTTAAAACCTGCTTTTTCAAAAGCAATCTGCCAATCGTTCACCCCTTGCATCAAATATGGCACCCATTTCTTTGGTGTAGCCGGATCGATATAATAAACGATTTGTTTTTTTGGCTCTACCAATTCTCCACGGTTGTATTTCTCTACATCCTCTGGTTTTGGCTCTAATCTCCATCTGGTGATCAGTGAAAGGTTTTCAACTCCCTGAGAATTCGCGTCAAAATCTACATATCCAGTAGCGAAATAACCTACACGAGGATCAAAATATCTGGCTTTCATTTGATTTTCTGGCAACAATACCATAGAACTGTTCAGTTCATAGGTGGCTGGCGAAGCAGCTGGTGCAGAACCTCCTGGCATTGCAGGAGCTGCTTTCATATAAGTTTTCAAAGTACGAACCTCAATATTCATTGGATACGCTTTGATTTCTTTAATATAACTTCTGTCTGGCATCACACCAGTTAGGTTCAATGCTTTCTTTACACTCGGGTCAAAGAAGAAAATCTCATTGTCACCATTCATGTATTCTGTTACATCAATAACTACTCCTTTAGCACCAGATACAGAATCTTTAGCTAAGGCTTTAATGTCAAACGAAGCCACTAATGGCTGCAGGTTTGAGTTCATCACAGATTTATATAAACCATGAGCTGTTGTATCCTGTGAACGCTCTGCATAAGAAATACTCTTTAGAAACAACTTGTTAGCCGGCCCTTTCTGAAAGGAAATCACATTGTCGTTAATCTGATCACCACCATATCCCATCATCTGAGAACGGTTTCCAGCTGCTGCTTTACTGATTCTGTTGACTACCAAAATAGCTCTATCCATCAAAGAATCAGGGATTTCGAAGAAATAACGATCTTCTATCGTGTGTACTTTAAACAGTCCTTTGTCTGTTTTTGCTTTGGCGGTAATGACCTCTGCATAAGGCTTCGGACCATTAGTCACTGGTCGGTTCGCTGGGTTTGGATTCCCTGGAGGCACTACTGCCCCTTTTTTAGGGTTTTTCTGTTGAGAAAAGCCCTGAACTCCGGCACCTAATAGCACCAGTGTAATCAAACTTAATTGTTTCATTCTTAGTAATTGGTTTATATTTTTCTAAATTATCCTTTTTGTAAGATCATTCACTATAAAAGACGGAGATTAACAACTTTTTTACCATCGTAAAAAAAATTGTCCCTTTACTAAAATGATGACCTGCATCCACAGGCCATCATTTACGACTATTAACTATTAACCTAAAATTTCAATTATTTATTGAAATTACTTAAGCCACTATTGAGGAATTTAAGGTATTCCTCTGCATTATAATTTGCACCTGTAGGCTGCACCAGCAACTTTTCGTCATGCCCTAAAAGCACATAATAAGGTTGAGAGTTGGAATTGAATTTCGCGGCCTGGAAGTCGCTCCATTTGTTTCCTATCGTGTTTACGGCTTTGCCGCTAAATGTTGAAGTAAATTTTTCATCTTTTGCCAATTCCGTTTTATCATCGACATAGAGTTGTATGATCACGAAATCATTATTCAATTTGCTATAAACGCCTTTATCTGGCCATACATTGGCTTCCATTTTGCGACAGTTTACACAGGCATGGCCCGTAAAATCAATCATCACCGGCTTGTTTACCTTTTTGGCATAAGCCATGCCTTCTTCATAATCAAAAAACACATTCAGGTTTAATGGCGCATGAAAGATATCAGCATACTTATGACGGCCCTCTTCCTGTTTTACGGTATGAGCTGTAGTACCACCGCCTAAGGTTGAGGTGTACAGATCGAAATCCTGTGTGGCCTGTGGAGGCAGGAATGCAGAGATCGACTTTAATGGCGCTCCCCATAATCCAGGTATCATATATACGGTAAAAGAAAGTACCACTATGGCAATCATTAACCTCGGAACAGAGATAAAATTAACCGGGCTATCATGAGAGAACTTTAGTTTTCCCAATAGGTATAAGCCCATTAATCCGAATATCACAATCCATAATACCAGAAATACTTCTCTATCGAACCAGTTCCAGTGGTAAGCAAGGTCTACATTGCTTAAGAATTTCATCGCTAAAGCAAGCTCCAGGAAACCCAGAACAACTTTTACACTGTTTAACCAACCACCAGACTTAGGCAATGCACTTAACCAGGATGGAAACAGGGCAAATAAGGCGAATGGAATCGCCAGGGCGAAAGAAAAGCCAAACATCCCAATTGCTGGTCCTAATAAAGCACCACTAGTAGCTGCCTGAACTAATAAAGTTCCAATAATCGGCCCTGTACAAGAAAAAGAAACCAATGCAAGAGTACCTGCCATGAAAAATAATCCGGCAAGCCCACCTTTATCTGAATTGGCATCCATTTTATTTACCCATGAAGATGGTAGTGTGATTTCAAATGCCCCCAAAAATGAAATGGCAAAGATCAATAGTAAAATAAAGAACAAGAAGTTAAAAATACCATTGGTAGACAGGCTGTTCAAAGCGTCGGCTCCAAAGATAACCGTCACCAATAAGCCCAGAACCACATAAATTACGATGATGGACAGACCATAAAACATGGCATGGCTTACGGCCTTCCCTTTAGTCTGACTGCCCTTCGTGAAAAAACTCACCGTTAAAGGCAGCATCGGGAAAATACAAGGCATTAACAATGCCGCTAACCCGCCGATAAAACCAGCAATAAAAATCCCCATTAATCCTGGTTGCTCCCCTTCTTCAGCTGCAGCTACAGGAACATCTATCACTACAATACTGTCTTTTGCTGCGCCAACAATCGTTGCGCTGATGCTATCCTTTACCGGCACATCTTCCGTAATTTCAGTAAATTCAAGGTCATCCATTGTCGTATCCGCTTGCTGCGCAAAAGCCGCAGTTAGGGAACAAAAAAGCAATAGAAATCCCAGGACGAGCGTTTTAACGCTCGTCTGATGGTATTTAAAAGTCATATTTAATCTATTTTACTGGAATCGAAAACTGAACAGTTTCTGGAGGAAGACATTGTGACTCATCACAAACCATATATTCCAATGTACCTTTAACAACTGCGCTGGCGCCAGTTAGCTTAACTTTCTGTTGAAAAATCACAGAATTTTCGAAATAACCAACATTCATATCAAATGCTTTCTCAAACTTAACAATAGGTTTTGGTTCAGTTGTTTTTCCATTTAGCTTATAAGTACTTGCCGGTGTGAAAGTAAAAGATGTTTTTACCGGGCCGCCATCAGGAATGTTCTGAGAATACAGGTGCCATCCATCTTCAATTGTGGCTTTTAAATACAAAACCGCCTCAGTTTTAGAGATTTTTTTTGCGGCATAACTCCATTTTACAGGCTTTAGAATTTGGCTGCTCGCTGTCATGCTGAATAGCAATGCAACTGCAAATAAGAATAGGTTTTTCATGTTATTGTTTTTCTATGTGTTTGCGAACTTATGTATTTATAGGTATCCGGTGGTTAATATTTTAACTAAAAGTTATAAATATGGTAAATTAGTTTATAATCAATTGTTCATTTATTTTATCTGGTTTTGACTGGATACATTATATGGCATCACAATGATCTTATTCCCTTCCACTCTAAACTGAATGGATTTCGTAAGCTCCATGATCCGCAGTACCTGCGCCAAATTCTTCATCCGGGAAACTTGTCCGCCGAAACGAACATTGCTCACATCTCCCCTGTATTCTACTTCTATATTATACCATCTAGAAAACTGACGCATAATACTATATATACTTTCATCATTAAACCAGAACAATCCTTGCTTCCAGTCTATCGCCGAATTCGCATCGACCTGATTTATCTTTATATCATTTGAGACTAACGATTGCTCGCCAGGTTTAAGCACCGCTGATTTATTAGTTGGTAGTTTCACCTTTACACTGCCTTCAATAAGGGTAGTTTTTACACCGTCCTCATCGTCATAAGCATTGATATTGAAATACGTACCCAGAACTTCTACTTCCTGCTCCTCAGTTTTTACCTTAAAAGGCCTCGTCTTATCCTTTGCCACTTCAAAATAACCTTCCCCAATAAGGGTCACTAACCGGTCCTTTCCGGTAAAGGAAGAAGGGTATTTTAAGGAGGAAGCTGCATTTAACCAGACCATCGTTCCATCAGGGAGTGCAATTTGATATTGACCACCTTTAGGCGTTGTAATTGTATTGTAAGCCGGTTTAACATGTGATAATCCTTCCCTCACACTATATAGCAGTCTGCCATCCGCAGTTTTAGTAATCTTTACCCCAGATTCTTTGGCAATCTCTCCATTAGCCATGTCATCAAGCGTAATCTGAGAGCCGTCAGACAAAGTAAGTACCGCTTTATTGCCACCAGGGAGGATATGCTCTCCCTTTTCTGCAGCAATTCCATTTGCTGGTAGCGCTGGAGGCCTGGAACTGAAATAAAAACTTCCAATCCCTATAGCCAAGACCGCTACCGCTGCAGCAGCCCAACGTATTGGGCGGAAGGAGACTACCTTTGCCTCCGCAGTTTGTAATTTGACTTGTTCAAAAACCATAGCTAATGCTTCTTCTCCCAGGGTTACCGGGAATTCTTCGCTAGACAGGTCTTCGGTAAATAAATTCTCCAGTTGTTCACGATAGGCCGGATCATGCAACAACGCGCGTAGCTGCTGTTGCTCCGTTGGACTTAATGTGCCCAAACGGTAACCTGTTAAAAGTGATTTAAATGTTTCTGGTGTCATTACAATAATATAGACAGTGAAAATGAAATGTTGTGGGGGGTGTTTTTTTATTTTTTTTAATTATGTCTGGAAAACAGCCATAATAGCAGCAAATGGGTATAATGATTTTCTAGAAATTTACGAAGATTCCTGAGGGCATTACTCATGTGTTCTCTCACCATATCGTAGGAGATATTGAGTTGAGCCGCGATTTGCTTATGACTTAATCCTTCTTCCCTGCTCAAATTATAAATTTGTTGCTGACGGGGAGAAAAGCTATTGAGACCAATCTTAATGGCTTTTTCCAGTTCTCGAAAATCTATGTCATTTACCGTTGTGGCTTGATGCTGACTGGCATCATCGGGAGGAATGGCTTCCAGAGATTCCATAGGAACCAGACGCTGAAGGTCATTAATCAATTGATTCCTGGAGATAGTAGTTAGCCATGCAGGAAAACTGTTCAGAGTAGTCAATTGCTCCCGGTTCTTCCAAACCTTTACAAAAACTTCCTGAACAGCATCCTGGGCCAAAAAGGGGGATTTTAAATAGTTCATGCCCATGGTATATACCTTACCTGCATACTTTTCATATAGCAGTTTAAACGCGAATTCGTTGCCCCCTGCAACTTCCTCCAGCAGTTCCTGTTCAGTATAACCTCCTGGTTTGTTAGGAAACATAGCCTTTATAAAAGATCATAATAAGGGCCAATGTTAAATAATTAAAACATTAATTTTATCATTATTGGGATAATAAATTATAGCTTATTCTATTTTTAATCCTAAAAACCGCCTCCTAAAGCACGGTAAAGTGCCACAGTAGCATGGAGTTCGGCAGTTTTAATACTGGCCAATTCCAATTCACTTTGTAAGGCATTACTTTGGGCGGTAATTACCTCCAAATAATTTGCCATTCCATTATTAAACAGTAAACCTGCATTTTTAACCGCAGTTTTTAAGGTCTTTACCCTACGTTCTGCAATCGCCTGTTGCTGTTTCAATTTTTCAATACGCATCAGTTCATCAGATACTTCCCCTACCGCAATTAAAACAGATTGTCTGAATTGAAGTACTGCTTTTTCTCGTTCTATCTTTGCCACCTCAAATTGAGTTTTCAATTGATTACGTTGAAACAAGGGCTGGGTGATTCCTCCTGCAACTACCCCAAATAAAGAAGCAGGAATATTAAACCAGTTGCTTGCTTTAAAAGCATTTAAACCGGCAGTTGCCGTGATGTTTAAAGAAGGATACATACTTGCTTTAGCAACCCCTACTTGCGCATTGGCGAGGTCTAATGCCAGTTCAGCGGAACGTACATCAGGTCTTTGAGCCAATAGTGCGGAAGGCACTCCTGCAGCCAATTGCACTGGGAAATTAGCCTGTTCCAGACTTCCCTGGCGACTAATCGCCCCAGGAAGCTGACCTGCAAGAATGCTTAGTGCATTCTCCTGAATATTAATGTCCTGCTCCAATACAGGAATCAATTGCGCAGCAACCAACTGTTGAGCCTCTGCCTGTTGAATGGCTAATGAACTCACTTGTCCGGCATCAAACTGCATTTTAATCATCGTTAAAGTGCTGTCGTTCAACGCTACGTTTCTCTTAGCAATAGACATTTGAGTATCCAGCATCAATAATCGGTAATAACCCTGAGCAACATTTGCAATCAATCTCATCTGAACAGCTTTTCTAGCTTCCGCACTTTGCAGATAGGTCGCTAATGCTGCTTTCTTCTGACTACCGATCTTTCCCCAGATGTCTGCTTCCCAGCTCAACCCAAGGTTTGCATTGAAATCTTCGATATGTTTAGTACCCAAAAACTGGCCTGCACTCAATCCGTTTAAACTGTTGTCTGATGGTCTGCTGCTATTCGCAGTAACATTCAGATTTAACTGTGGCAGATTTCCCAGTTTCGATTGTCTGAACAACAATTCAGCAGCAGTCATATTTTTCATTGCGATCTGTAAATCGTAATTCTTCAGTAATGCCGTATCTATAAGCTTACTTAAGGTAGCATCCGTAAAAAATTGTTGTACAGATAATTTAGCAATACTACTGCTACTGTCTGCTGGAGCATTCCTGAAAGTTTCAGGAATGCTGGCAGTAGGTAAAATGATATCTTTTGAAACTTTACAGCCTCCCAGAAATACCAGGAGTATCAATGCTGTGAGTTTATTTATAGGTGTTTTCATTTGATTTGTCTAAAAGATTAAGAGTAAATGATCTCAGTTTCTGGTTTAACACTTACGCCATGTTTCATTTCTTCCGCCAAAGGAGGTTTACCACTTAGCTTTTCTTGCAAGTATTGAAAAATGACAAACAACACTGGAATGATGAATAAACCTAGGATTACTCCAGAAACCATTCCTCCTGCTGCACCAATACTGATCGAATGGTTACCCATCGCAGAAGGGCCAGTGGCGCTCATCATCGGAATCAATCCTACGATAAAAGCCAGAGAGGTCATAATAATTGGACGCAAACGTAATTTAGCAGCTTCTAATGCAGCTGCAACCAAAGTTTTCCCTGCTTTTCGGCGCTGAACAGCATATTCTACAATCAGAATCGCATTCTTTGCCAAAAGTCCGATCAACATCACTAAAGCAACCTGAACATAGATGTTGTTCTCAATTCCAGTTAGACCAATGGCCACAAATACGCCAAAAACACCGGCTGGGATAGAAAGTACAACAGCTAATGGCAGGATATAACTCTCATATTGAGCTGCTAACAGGAAGTACACGAAAATAAGACACAACATAAAGATGATCGTCGATTGTCCGCCAGAAGAAATTTCTTCTTTTGTCAAACCTGAAAACTCAAATGAATAGCCTGAAGGCAAATGTTTCTTTGCCACTTCTTCTACCGCTTTAATCGCATCACCAGAACTATAACCAGGTTTAGCAATGGCATTTACACCAATTGAATTAAACAAATTATATCTGGATGCAGTTTCTGCGCCATATACTCTGGATAGGGTTGCAACCGTATTGATCGGCACCATTTCTCCTTGTTTATTTTTGACATACACCGCGTCCATAGCACTTGCATCAGCACGATCCGCAATATCTGCCTGTACCATTACACGGTAATACTTACCGAAACGATTAAAGTCTGATGCTTGCGCACTACCAAAATAGGCTTGCATGGTCTGCAATATGTCTTTAACATTAATCCCTAACTGTTCTGCTTTCTCCTCATCAATTTTCAATTCTAACTGTGGATAGTCCGCTTTGAAAGTGGTGAAAGCCATCGCAATCTCCTTGCGTTTCATCAGTTCCCCAATGAAATTGTAACCAATTCCACTAAATTTATCTAGTTTCCCTCCTGTTTTATCCTGTAAAACAAGGTCAAGCCCGTCTACATTACTGAAACCTGGGACCGTAGGAAAAGTAAAGACAAAGAAGTTGGCCCCTTTTACACTAGCTAATTTAGTCCTGATATCATTCATGATATCATTGATATTTTTCAATTTACCACGCTCCTCTGTTGGTTTTAGTAGCACAAATGCCACACCTGCTGAAGGACTGGTACTTTGAGTCATAATATTGAAACCGGAAAGCGCATTCAGCAATCTTCTGGATTCCAAGGGCAGCAAAATTTTCTCTGCTTCTTTTAGTGCTTCGGTAGTACGTTCTAAAGAAGCACCTGCAGGCATCGATAAAGCGATTGCAATAAAGCCCTGATCTTCTGAAGGAATAAATCCTGTCGGGGTTTTCTTTACCATCCATACCGTAGAAAGGGTAATTAATAGCAGCCCTACCAGACCAATCCACTTAAAGCGAATCAAGAACCTAAGGCTACCAATATACTTACTGGTCAAGCTATTAAAACCTGTATTGAATCCCATAAAGAAACGCTCGGAAAAGGTTTTCTTCGTTTCTCCTTTTTGGATAGCATGGTTGTCTTTTAAAAACAGAGCACATAACGCCGGACTTAAAGTCAAGGCGTTTACTGCCGAAATTACAATGGCAATGGCTAGCGTAAAAGCAAATTGCCTATAAAATACACCCGTTGAGCCCTCCATAAAACCTACTGGTAAAAACACAGCAGACATCACCAAAGTGATCGAAATAATGGCTCCTGTAATTTCCTGCATGGCCGAAGCTGTTGCTTCTTTTGGAGGCAAATGTTGTTGTTCCATTTTTGCATGGACCGCCTCTACTACAACGATCGCATCATCGACGACAATACCAATCGCCAACACCAAGGCAAATAAAGTCAGTAAATTGATGGAGAAACCAAATAACTGCATAAAGAAAAACGTTCCGATAATCGCTACCGGTACAGCTATCGCGGGAATCAATGTAGAGCGGAAATCCTGAAGGAAGATAAACACCACGATAAATACCAGGATAAAGGCCTCGATCAAGGTATGCTTTACCTGATCTATGGACTGATCCAAAGAAGCTTTAGTGCTATACAACACATCATAATGAACACCTTTAGGGAAATCCTTCTCTGCTTTTTTCATGAAATCCTGGATCTTAATCTGAATTTCATTGGCATTGGAACCAGCCAATTGCAAAATGCCGACTACAATTCCGGATTTGCCATTGATACGTGTTAAACTTCCATAAGTATAGGCCCCAAATTCAACCCTGGCTACATCTTTTAACCTTAAAAAAGAACCATCTGCATTGGAACGGATCACCATATTCTCGTAATCCTTAGGCTGATTCAACTTACCTTTATACTTGATTACGTATTCAAAAGCATTCTTACTGCTTTCACCAAACTTCCCAGGTGCTGCTTCAATGTTTTTACTCTGTATGGCAGCCATCACTTCATTTGGCATTAGATTGTAACTCGCCATTTGTGAAGGATTCAACCAAATCCTCATAGAATAATCTTTATTTCCACCAAAAATACTGGCAGAACCTACTCCTGGGATCCTTTTGATCTCTGGAATCAAGTTAATCTGTGCATAATTGGTTAAGAAAGTCTGGTCATATTCCGACTCATTGTCGGTATACATATCGAGTACCATGATCAGACTGTTCTGTTGTTTGGCGGTAGAGACCCCAGCCTGAACTACCTCTGCTGGCAGTTGACTGGTAGCCTGAGCCACCCTGTTCTGCACATTTACTGCTGCCTGATCCGGATCAGTCCCCAATTTAAAGTAAACGGTGATCACTAATGATCCATCATTACTCGCGGTAGAACTCATGTAACTCATGCCTTCCACCCCATTAATGGATTCTTCCAATGAAGGGGCAACGGCTCTTAACACGGTTTCCGCATTTGCCCCCGGGTATAGGGCGGTTACCTGAACTGCAGGTGGCGCAATGTCAGGAAACTGTTGTAATGGTAATTTTGAAAGTCCAAGTATCCCCAGAATCACTAATAGAATAGAGATTACAGTGGCGAGGACTGGTCGTTGTATGAATATCTTAAACATGACTGTTGTTAGTTAGCGGCAATTTTTGGTGTTTTTTCATTAGATACTTCCGGAACAATCGCATCTCCGTCTTTCAGAATTTCAAATCCTTTAAAAACGATGCGGTCGCCAGACTTCAATCCTTCTTTAATCAGGTAATTTGTACCACTTGTTCCGATCACTTTAATCGGCTGTTTAGCTACTTTATTGTGCTGGTCTACAGTGTATACAAAGATTTTATCCTGAACTTCTACGGTAGCTGATTGCGGAACAAGCATCGCATGCTGATGTTCCAGACTCAACCTTACTTTTCCAGTATTTCCAGACCTCAATAGTCCTTCTGCATTTGGGAAACTTGCTCTAAGGGTAATTGACCCTGTGTTTTTATCAAACTGTCCGTCAATCATATCAATTTTACCTTGCTGTGCATATACGCTATTGTCAGATAAAATCAAGGATACCGGAGCGATTCCCTTAAGACTTCCTGTGGCAGTAGCAGATGGATATTTCGCTTTAAAATTGATAAAATCGGCTTCACCTAAAGAAAAGTAAACACGGATTTCATGAACATCCGACAAATTGGTTAAAGGTAATGGATCGGATGGAGCAACTAAACTCCCCTGCTTTTTAGGTAAGCGCCCAATATAGCCGCTTACAGGGGCTTTGATAAGGGTATATCCCATATTGATTTGTGCAGTTCCAACACTCGCTTTCGCCTGTGCTACATTTGCCAATGCAATTTGATGAGCAGTTTTGGCAGTTTTCAATTGAAAATCAGAAACCACTTTGTTCTGTACCAAGGGGATTAACTTATCAACTTCCAATTGCGCATTTAATACGGCTGCTTCAGCAGCACGCTGATTTGCCCTGGCATTGTTCAACTGCTCCAAAAACGGAAGTGCATTGATTTTAAACAAAGGTTGTCCGGCACGAACAAAAGCTCCTTCGTTAACCAGTACCTGCTCCAATGCTCCTGATACTTGTGGGCGGATTTCCAAATCTACTGCACCTTGTAAGGAAGCAGGATACTCCAGGAAAGTAGTTTCCGAAGACTGACTAATGGATACTACTGGTAAATTCGGCGCGGGAGCAGCAATTTCAGTGGTAGATTCGGCCGCACATCCGAATAAAAATACTGCTGCAGAAAGTAAAAATATAGATTTCATAAGGTAATGATTTGAGGGTTTATGAATTAAAGACCGGCTATTGCTTCCGGAATCGTTGATAGATGGAGGGTAATATGTCATGATGTATTTGATTTAAAGTTTGAAAAACAGATTTAAGTAATTTAACAGCGTTAGATAATGAGGACTAAGCGATGGGCGTTTCATAAGATTTCTTTGTTTTAATTGGACAGATAACAGGTATAAGTGATTTAACAGTGTTAAGTCATTAAAAAAAGCTGTCAATCGTGCTATAATATGCCGCTTTTAGCAAACAAATAACGGATATAAGTGATTTAACAGTGTTAAGTAATGATTGATAAAAAAACGGATTGAAATAACCCGCCTGGTATGCTTTTGATATTATTGTATAATTACTATTTATATATTAAGGGCATTAATTCTTGTACTGGCATTGTTTTATTAAAGATCTTGATGGTCCAAAAATGATTATTCTATTGGAACTAAACCAAGACTATTAATCGTTAATGTATTTTATAATTCCTTTGAGTGCATCTCTAAGAATGTGTTGATTCGTTGTATTATCAGTTCCTTTCCGCACAAAGTTGATGGATATCAAACCATGAACAACAGACCAAAAGGTAAAATATTTCCTACAAACCAGGTCATCATTGATCGGATCAGCGGTCATCAGTTCCTTTATCGTATCACAGATAATATTGGTGGTCGCTTCTGCTTCCGGGAATGCTTTCATCACCTCACAACAGCTCATATCCACCCCATACATTAACTGGTACAGTTCTTTATATTTAAAAGCAAAGTCCCAATAGGCCATCCACATCCCCTCCAATTGGTCCTGAGGCAATTCATGTTGCAGTTTAGCAGCTTTCAACTCCTGAAATAAAATGATATATCCTTTCCTGGTTAATTCCAGCAAGATACCTTCCTTATTTGCAAAATATTCATAAATGATGGGCGCAGTGTATTCAATTTTATCGGCAATCTTTCTCATGCTGAGTGACTGCCAACCGTCTTCTTTTACAATTTCCAGTGCAGCATCCAATATATTGAGTCTTGTCTCCTCTTTTAATCGTTGTATGCGTTCCTTACTGCCCATGTTTTAGAAAATAAAATAGTGTAAATAATTTAACACTGTTAAGCAAATGTAAATAGTTGTCCTGATAATCCCATCATTAATTTGTCAAATACTAAAAAACCGGCTTTAACTAAAGTTAAAAGCCGGTTTTTTTTGCCGATTTTTTAGAAGTTGGATTCCGTTTAAAAAATCCAGTCATTTTCATTATCTAAGTATGAGTCAATTTTTCAATAACAGCTCCAGTATTTACTTAGCGAATCAATTGAATAAAAGCATTCCTGTTTTTATCTTCAAATTCCAACTTTCCATTAATTCTGGCAGTTCCAACCTCCCCTTTAGCAGCTGTAATTTTCAAATGAGAAAAAGGCTTTAACCAACTGTTCAACAATGGAAACAATTGCTGAGTTTTTATACCTTTTAAATCCGCAGTTAGCGCAAAAAAATCAGGATTGGACGCAGTCGTACTGGCCGATGTTGAAGGAGTTAAAAGCCTTATAGGATCATTGTTTAAAGTACTCAATTGCCAAATCTGGTCTTGCTGACTACTAAAAACCTGATACAAAGGAAATATTTGCTTATTCAACCTGTTGTCCTGGCCAATTACACGATTTGCACTTAAATAGCTTAGCAAATCCTTACCTGCTGCTGTGATACTTAATTTCAAATGCGGCACCGTTACTTTTTTCATTTGAACAGTAGCCACCTTTTCAAAATCATCATTGTATTCATAAGCAATCAAGGAATCCATTTGCGTAATTCCAGGGCCCATTTCCAATGCCACAAAGCCCTGGTAAGATTTCAACAAGGTATCTGGTTCAATCGAAATCCCTTTTAGCGACAACTCCTTAAAAAAAACAGATCCTTTAAGCATTCCGGACACTTTATTAGTTGCTACTTCATTAGGCTTACTGGAAGCCTTAAATCCGGCATTCAGCCAGATCTTTAACAGGGCATGATCTGCAAATTGTACAGATGGATGAGGATGAACAGGAATGTCCAAACCCTCAGTTGGAAATCTACCCTCCATTTCAACCTGCCCATCTTTGAAATTCAACTGCCCGGCAGTCCCAGCGGTTGTCCAACTCAAATGACCTGTTGCTTTCTTCACAGCAGCCATCAACGGTGCTGTATCTTCCATCCTATTGCGATGTTGAAGGATATCAGTCAACTCTTCCATCAGTGCTTCTCTTTTCAGAGAATAAGCAATAGCCAGCATTTTTTCATCATAAACAACTGTGATTTTTTGATCTGCAGACCGACCAACAGTCTTCCCTGCTCCATTTATTGCTCCTCCTGTAGTATCTTCAAGCCCAATTACCTCGAAATCTCTAATTTTCAAAACCCGTTTTAAATAGGTCTTTAATCCAGTCGTATCAGTTAAGGCCAAGCCAGAGAAAAGCGTGCTGCTCGCTTTTGTTTTCAAAGAATAAGCAAAGATATTGCCAGGAAAAGTAAAGTCCGGTCCTGGCTCCCCCTTTTCTTTAGATTTCAAATAATCACCAGGATGGCTCATAAAATCAATGGCCATGATTTTCAATAAACCATCTACATTCAATTTATAAACCACACTGGCATTTTTAGCTACCTGGCCATGATAAGAACGGGATGCTCTGATTTGCAAATACCCATAAACAGAAATCAGCAACAATAGAACTATTGTTGCTGATATTTTTAATGTCAATTTCATCCGAATGCGGTTACTTTTGAAGGTCTTCAGTAAGGGAGATCAGATATTTTAATGCATTTTTCTGACCTGCAGGGATATCCATGCTGATTTCTGCAGAAAACGTATTGCTGGTCATAGGGAAGGATCTAATATAGATATCACCCAAAGAACTTAAGGTTTTATTGGTTTTCTCTACTTTTGCAACTGTACCCAACTCTTCTGCTGGTATTTTACCCGCCAACTTCTTAGGACTGAAATAAGCTGCGTAATTGTTTCCTAATAATGCTTTTTTATGCTTAGCACTTAGTTTTGCATTAAAAGTGTTGTTCGTAATCTGTTGCATCTCCTGAGCATTTGTAGTCAGGAATATTACGCCATCTTTAATCGCAAAATATAAGGCCATCGGGCTTTTAGGGATAGAAAGCTCATAATAACTGTTGTTATTTTTCAACAATTCCTTTTTCACTCCATAAGCAATTAATTTGTCCAACAAACGTGTATCCTCTGTAGAAATCATCATCAGAAAGTCTGGCAATGTTTCTTTCTTTGTTTTCATCACCTCTGTTGTCTCAAAGTTCTCCTCATTGTAATCATAAGATTTATAAGAAACTTCTTTTTGTGATAAGCCATTGAAAACAAAAATACCATCTCCTTTGATCACTTTTCCAATTGCCTCTTCATCCAACAATAAAGAAAACAAATCTGTAGCCATACCTACTTCCTCTGCATAAACAGAGCCATAGATTTTAGAAACCAATTTAGGGTATTCCTGTAAATAAGCCTTCGTATCCATCGCATAAGCCATGTAACCGATCATTTGATCCTCATTTACATATTTCAGGAATTTTTTATTCAATTTTCTTTTATGAACTTTTCTCAACACACTGCCCATATCTTCGCTAAAAGTCATTGCAGAACTCATCTTGATTGCTTTCTCTTCCAGGAATAACTTGGCATTCGCAGTACCATAACCACTCATAAAGTTAACCCCTTTGAAGTAGTCTAAAGGCAGGTAAGCACTAGTCAATTTATCTACTCCAGAAACCCAAATCGTAGCTTCTGCATGTGGATCAATGCTTTTCGCAAAATCTGCATTGCTTAAAATAGAAGTCTGATTCTTTCCTGCAAAAAAGTCTTCTGTCATTTTTGCTGTCCAGCCTGCAAGAATGCCTTTTTTCAATTTAAGGTCATTAAAGAAAGGGCTATTTAAATCATCAGCAACGCCGTCTTCTGCATAAGCAGTATCAACTGCAACCATATCTGTACCATCTGTTGCCTCAACAGCAGTAGATGCTTCCATTTCCTCTTCCGCTTCGACTACAACGGCTTTCTTTTTTAAGGGTTTCTTCTTATAGTTTTTTAGGGCTGTTTTCTTTCCTTTCAGCTTTGAGTTTTTAGACCTGTTTTTAGCTGATCCCGCCTTTTTCTTCTTCAAAGGCTTCTGAACAACAATCTCCTCTTGTGCTTCTACCACTTCCGCTGCGCTTTCCTCTACAGCAACTGCCGCAGAATCAACCACCATATCATTCGCATTTTCCGCACTAGGCAAAATGATCTCCTCTTTCGATAAGCCAAGACCCTCACGAACTTCCGGACGTTTGAAATACGCTGCTTTTTCAATAGGCATTACGGCCAGCAACATCTCTCCATTCCAATGCACCATCTCTGTAGAGTCATGATTGAAATAAGCCCTCATTTGATCTTTAACAATAAATTTCTTACCTCGTTGTGTAAAGAACTGATCTAGTTTGATGGGGTCTTTAATAGGAAATAACAGACAGTTGTAACTTACACTGTCATTGCTTTGATTGTAATAATAAAAATCTGAAGACAAGTTAAAACCGAAGTCTTCCATTCCAGTAACACCAGCTTTAGCATCTTTGGTTAGAAATTCCACCATTTGCTTACCCAGAAAAGTCTGATTAAATTCGCTTACAGACATCAACTCAGTAAAATTTCCTCCTTTTAGAGTGGCAACGGCTAATGCATCCGCAGGGATTTTACGGGCAAGATCCTGGGCATTTACTGCAATTGAACTCAATACGAAAGATCCGGCAATTGCAGATTTAAAATAATAATTCATGTTTTATATAGGTGTTTTAAAATAGATAGTATTGTAAAATTAGTTGATTGGGCAAAGTCATTCGCTTAAAGCAGATGATAATCGCATTATTTCGCAAGTGTAATCTGATTAGAAATATTTGTTTTTCCGTTAATCAAGCCCATAATCCCAACATTGAGCATCACGGCTTTCTTTGTTTTTGATATTTTAGCCAAGGGGTTTACACTGCTCGCTACTGGTTTATCAAAACGGTAAATACTCGTGTAACTCGCTTCTTTAAACACATTTTTCACTTCCGGTTTTAGCTTATTATATTCTACTAAAGCTTCTTTGGTATGTGTATAACGACGTTGGAAAGTTCCAGCCTCTGGGTTAAAGCTATAAGAAGAATTATTGATCGCTTTAATTTTCATCTTCTTCAACACATTTTGATTGACATTATTGATGTTGGAAATATTTTTGAAAGCAAAGCTTACCGTTGCAATATAGTTCTCAAAATCCAATGTTTTCTTCACATTACTGATTCCTGGAGAATTTTTAAGATAGGCCACTACCTCCTCCATTTCTTTCTGAATTCGCTGTTTACTAGGTACTTTATAACCATTTACGCTATCTAACAGCATCAACGAAGCAACTTTAGTTTTACTCGCACTCAGATTCACTGTTAAGTTCACCGTACCAGAGCCATTATTGGCCACATTGATCTCTTCTATAATCTGAAAACAGGAGGAAAAAAAACATAAAACCAGTATTAATAAAAAGTATCCCGCGTTTCTCTTTAGCATATCCCCTGCAACCATAATTAAATATATAATTTCCCAAAGATATAATTTACTACGAATAATTCTGACGATTAAACAGGAATGAAATACAAAAATGCATTATACAAGAAATCAATGAAGATTATAGGGTTTATTTAAAAGACCTGACGACCTCATTTAACAGGTATTCTTTAGGATCTGAAGCATATTCCCAGAACATTACGCCACCCATTTGCTGCGCTACCACATATTTGCATTTTTCCCGTACCGACCATTCATCATCATAAGTAATCAAGGTTTGCGTGTTTGTATTGTAAAGGTAGGAAGCATTTGCATCTCGATCCTGATAGGCAACAAAGCCCTTTTTATTGATCAGACTGTCTTTTATCCTGGTGTAGCCACTTCCAAACTCTCCTTTAATATAGGTAGCGCCTAAACCTGTTGCAGTTCCTGGTTCTACCTTACTATTTCTACCATAAAATGCGATACCCATCACCAATTTCGAAATTGGCACACCTGCGGCAACATAGGCTTTAACAGCAATATCTGCCGAATTCGCTGATGTATAAAGTTTAGAAGCATATAAATTGGTATGATGTCCCGCTACTTTTCCGGAATAGTAATCGTAAGTCATGAGATTTACATAGTCCAGATATTTCGCAGCTTTATCCATTTCGGTATGCAGCAGAAAATCTGAAAATCCACCCACTGCGGTAGTCAGCAGTTTCTTTTGATCAGTTTCCTGCTCCAAAACATCCAGTTCTTTTCTAAGCGCTTCAAACATAAGCGTGAAATTTTGCTTATCCTCCGGACGGTAAATGTTCCCCACTTCTCCTGGCCTGCCTGGATATTCCCAATCGATATCTACCCCATCCAGCTTATATTTTCTAATGATATCTACAGCACTAGCTGCAAAAGCCGCACGGGAAGCATCACTTAATACAGCATCCGAAAAGTTTTTGCTCCATGCCCAACCCCCAATAGAAATCAGAATTTTGAGCGCAGGGTTCTTCTGCTTCAACAACAACAGCTTTCTGAAATTTACGGTATCGGTTTTTTCATTAGTCAGAAATGCACGGTTTCCCTGAACATCTACAAATGCATAATTGATATGGGTTAGTTTCTCAGGAGAGATCAAACCTGTATTCACCAGGCCCCTGAAACCACCTACATAACCAATCACCACCTTTTTAGCACCATTGCCATGACTTCCCATTCGGTTTTTAAATGCTTCTTTTGGCTCCTCTTCCATTTTCATAGCGCCAAACAACAAAACCAATAACAATAAACCGAGCGTTCTTTTCATGAGCATAGTTTTAGGTGTTTCTTCACCTAAAGATATTAAAGATCAGCTGAAAACAAAAGGAGAAAAAAATGCATTAAAAAGAATCCCAATCCTCTGATAAATAAAAAAAGATTCCCTTATCTCCTCTAATAATTGCATTTTAGCCAGTAAATATAAAACTGGTATGAACAACAGTATCACATTGAGGGATATTGCAAAGGCACTGAATTTGTCTACTTCTACAATTTCCAAAGCTTTAAATGACAGCTATGAAATTGGCGAAGAGACTAAAAAGAAAGTAATTGCCTATGCAACGGAGCATCATTATGTTCCGAATCGGATGGCAAAAGGCTTAAAGCAAGGTAGAAGCCGTTCCATCGGCGTGGTGGTCTGTTCATTAGACAATAACTTTGTGGCGCAAATGTTGGATGGGATTGATAAGATCAGCACTGGAAAATCCTACCAGATCATCATCATGCAAAGTAAGGAATCTCAAAAACAAGAGATCGCTTGTATAGATTTGCTGTATTCCGGAGGAATAGACGGCTTACTCATTTCCCCTGCATGTGAAACCACCGACTTTAGTTACCTTAAAAATTTACAGCAATCAGGTTTGCCGATGGTATTGTTCGACCGCTTAACTGATCAGATTGATACCCATAAAGTTGGAGCGGATAATTTCAAAGGGGCATATGATGCCACAATGCACTTGATTAACAATGGATTCAGTCGCATTGCACACCTCAACACCAACACCAAACTCAGTATTTCTACCGACAGGTTAAACGGCTATAAACAAGCCCTTACAGATCAAAAGATCAGCTTCAACCCGGCCTACCTTCGCTCTTGCGATTATACGGATACCCATAAGCTAAATGAAGATCTGGAAGAAGCAATTCAATATTATATGGCTTTACCAGAACCGCCAGACGCTATATTTACGGCGACAGATCAGATCACAACCAGATGTCTTTCACTTTTGAACAAGCTCGGCTATAAAATCCCTCAGGATATTGCCTTGATTGGCTTCACCAATACAGAACTGGCCGATGCAATGAACCCTGCTTTGAGTACCATACATCAGCCAGCATTTGAAATCGGACAGCTCGCTGCCGAAAAATTAATCTCATTAATAGAGCAAAAGCACCGGGAAGTTGATTTTGAAACGATCAAATTAGAGACACAAATCATGGTTCGTGCCTCTACACATTTCTTCAAAACTCAGTTAAATGATTAGTAATTCCCGCTAATCCCTAGTTCCAAGCCCCGTAATTCTGCAAGTCCACGTAAACGCCCAATTGCAGAATAACCCGGATTCGTTTGTTTCGCCAGGTCGTCCAGCATCTGGTGACCATGGTCCGGACGAAAAGGAATCGGCAATGCCCTGGATACATTCTCTGCTACAATCGCTTTCATCACTTCATACATATTTACATCGCCACCAAGGTGATCCGCCTCGTAAAAATTACCTTCCTCATCTTTGGTTACATTTCTAAGGTGTAGGAAATGTACCCTTGATTTTACCGCTTCAAAAATATCTGTAAGGTTGTTGCTTAAGCCTGCGCCCAAAGAACCTGTACAAAAACAGATGCCATTGAAATCCAGATTTACACTATTAATAATATGTAGTAAATCTTCTTTAGTGCTGGCAATACGCGGTAAACCCAAAATCGGATATGGTGGATCATCCGGATGAATCGTCATCTTGATGCCTTCCGATTCACAAACTTCCGAAATCCCATTCAAAAACCAGATCAGGTTTTCTTTCAAACCGGCAGTACCAATCACTTTATATTCATCAATGCTGTTGCGTAAAGCCTCCAGCTCAATTTCTTTCTCATTAGGAATGCCCATCAGTACATTAATCCTAAGCAAATCCAACTCCGCATCCGTCATTTCCGAATGCCTCAAAGCCGCTCTTTCCCTGATCTTTTCAGGATAATCTGCAGCAGCATCTGTTCTGTTCAAAATGAAAAGATCAAATACAGCAAGGTCAGTCCAGTTAAAATATAGCGCCTTGGAACCATCCGTCATGGTCAGGTCTAGCTGCGTCCTTGTCCAGTCCAATACAGGCATAAAATTGTAACATACCGTTTTAATCCCACAAGAAGCAAGATTTTTCAAGCTCTGGTTGTAATTATCAAGGTATAGCCCCGCATCTTTACGCCTTGTTTTTATCGCTTCATGAACAGGGACACTCTCTACCACTGCCCAATGTAATCCTGAAGCTTCAATAATAGATTTTCTTTCCAGAATATCTGCAACCGGCCATACTTCTCCATGAGGAATATGGTGTAAAGCCGTGACAATTCCTGTGGCTCCTGCTTGTTTTACATCTGATAAGCTCACCGGATCTGATGGCCCATACCAGCGCCATGTTTGTAATAATTTATGATTCTTTTTATCCATCTTTTATACGCCGCTATAGGCATTAAATCCACCGTCTACTAATATTGTTTCTCCATTTACAAAAGCAGAAGCATCGCTCAATAAATAGATCAATGTTCCGTTCAATTCTTCCGGGTTCCCTAATCTACCAAAAGGGGTATGATTTACAAAACGTTGTGCGCGATCTGTATAAGAACCATCAGGATTGGTTAATAAAGAGCGGTTTTGCTCCGTCAAAAATACCCCGGGTGCCAATGCATTCACCCTTACCCGATCTCCATAACGTTGAGCCAGCTCCACCGCCATCCATTTCGTGTAGCCTTCTATCGCATTTTTGCCCAAGGTATAACCTAAAACCCTGGTCAGAGGCCGTTGCGCAGCCAAAGAAGAGATATTGACAATAGAACCTTTCCCCTTTTCTGCTATTACCCTACCAAATACATGAGTAGGCAATACAGTACCGAAAAGGTTGAGTTCTACCGCTTTCTGAGTATCGGCAATATTGGTATCAAATATATTCTGATCAGGACCGATGGTTGCACCTGGAATGTTACCTCCGGCAGCATTTACCAAACCATCAATGGTTCCCCATGCGTTTAGAATTTGAGTTCTTGCCGCGATCAATGCTTTTTCATCGAGCACATCAGTAATGACCGCCATGGCTTCTCCACCATTCAGCGTGATTGCTTTAACACGTTCGTTTGCTTTGTCTTCGTTCCTGCCTAAAATGGCAACTTTAGCTCCGGCAGCGGCCACGGCCATTGCAAACGACTCGCCCAAAACACCAGTTGCCCCGGTAATTACAATCACCTTGTTTTCTAATGAAAACAGATCTTTGCCCTTCATACTTTATGATTATATAGGTTAAATACTAGAATCAATGTTAAGGAAATTAAACATTGATTACCGCCGAATATCTTTAAATATTTACGATAACGATTGCGTTTTTGTGGCAGCTTGTGGGAAGGGGATAATCTAATGCCTACCCTGGGCCGAATTTAAAAATGAACTGAGAAAGTATGTTGCTCAGCAGTATAAGCATAGGTCATGATGAAGCCGTAATGCTGACAAATTTGACGCGAGATGGCCAGGCCTAATCCCATCCCTTCGGAAGCGGCTGTTTTATTGAAGCGCTCGAAAGCCCTGCCCCCATCCAAAGCCATTGCCAGTCCCGTATTTCGGAACACCAATTCATTATCGCTCAGTAAAACATCCATCCTTCCTGGCTTAACATTGTGGCGAATCGCATTACTGATCAGGTTGTTGAGTAAAATATCAGCAAGATACTTACTCATAGAGACTTCCTTATCCTCAAGCTGCGTCGAAACCGTAATTTCAGCAGCTTGTAAAAGCTCCTGAAACTGTCTCAGTTTCTGCTCGATCAAGGGTTTAAGCTGAATAGCTTCCTCATCCTTGATCATATTGTTCTCAATCTTAGCCAATAGTAACAATGAATGATTTAAGCGGGAGAGTCGGCCTACAGCCAGGTAAATGTCTTCCATCAATTCCCCCTGTTTATCGCTGAATCCTTCCGTTTGCAGCAAGGTATCCAACTTTGAATTGATAACAGCCAATGGGGTCATCATCTCATGCGCCGCATTATCAGTAAAAGATTTCAACTCCTTATAGTCCTCTTTTACACGCTGAGACATTAATAAAACCGCCTGATTTAACTCCGCAAATTCGTCAATATTGCTTTGCTCTACTTTAACCTCGTTTTTTCCGGTGAGGTTAAATGCTTTCATTTGATCAAGAATATGATAAAATGGCTGCCATAAACTGTTCAATAAAAATCTATTCACAATAAAAAGAGTCAGTAGTAACACGATGATAATCAACAAACTGATTAGAAAAATAATGCGAACCAGGTCTTCAGCTTCCAGTCTGGACTTTGCAACGGTAACCTCGAAAAGCTCATCGTTCACCTTCATAAAAGTCGTCAGACTTCTTCCAGGTTCCTTTTCGTGTTCCTTTTCATTCAGGTAGATACTATTATTATAAGTCCTACCCACAGTATCCGATGGCTTTACCTTCCGATAGCTTACCTTTTGATCATGAAAATCACCCGGTAAAGGAAGTCTATGGTACTTTTCTACATAGGCAAGGATTTCCTCTTCTTCAATTCGAAGGTCACGATCCAGCTTCTCCGTCAATATAAAATGGATGACCACATAATAGATTACCCCCGTCGATAACAAGACCAGGAGAGACACCAATATATTTACCCGATTATACCGACTGGAAAGTTTCATCTATTTTCAATCATTTTTATATGTTCTCAAACTTATAGCCTACACCATACATGGATTTGATGTAATCCTTGCTCCCAGCTTCAATCAGCTTTTTACGCAGATTTTTGATATGCGTATAGATAAAATCGAAATCATCCGACAAATCAATCTCGTCTCCCCATAAATGTTCAGCAATTGCACTCTTAGTTACCACCTTCCTTTGATTGGCAATAAAATACACAAGTAAATCAAACTCCTTTTTTGTCAGATTCAATACCCGGTCATTCACCATTACCTTCATCGCAAGGGTATCGATACTAATTTCATTAAATATGATCGCGCTATTGCCATCAAAACTTTTCCTTCGAACAATGGCAGTTACTCTGGCCTGTAATTCAGAAAGATGGAAAGGCTTCACCAGATAATCATCAGCACCGAGGTTCAATCCATCGACTTTATCATCCAGAGAATGTCTTGCAGAAATGATCAATACCCCATCTTTCTTATTCATTTTTTTCAACTCCCTCAGGATCTCCATCCCCTCTCCACCAGGTAAAGTAAGGTCCAGTAGAATACAATCATATTGATAAAGACTGATTTTCTCCATTGCAGATTGAAAATCGGCAGCCTGTTCACAGATATTTCCTTCCGCGCTAAAATAAGCAAGGATACTTTCGCGGAGCGACTGTTCATCTTCAATTAATAGTAATTTCATGAAATAAGCTAGGCTAGACGGCCTTTAAGTTAATAATTATTTATTGATGCAGGCCACCATTCTTAAAAAGATCATAAGCAGTCTGGTAATTCGCGATCGCTTCCTTTAGCACCATACCGCTAAATTTTCCGGGAACTTGTTCGTTTTTAGCCTGATGATATATATAGGTTTCCACTTTTTGCTGTGGACTCAATACCACAAGGCTATCATTTTTCAGGTAAGCCAGCTTCTGATAAGTACCCAGAAATGTTCTTGGCACATAGGTTTTAGCCAATACATCTTTACCAAATAAGTTACTTTCATAACTCCATCCCATTAAGTTAAACAATGTGGGATAAAGGTCTATTTGGGAACACAAGGGGGTAATTTCCTGCTGCTTACCTGTTGAATTCGTTGCTCCTCCAGTTAGATTCAGCACTATACAAGGAATATGGTATTTACTGATGTCGATTTCATTCTTTCCAGCGCTACTGGCACAATGGTCGGCCACAATAATCACTACGGTGTTCTTGAACCATGGCTTTTTAGCCGCTTCACGTAAAAATTTACCAATCGCATAATCGGTATACCTCAAGGCCCCATTTCTGCCGGTTCCCGAAGGAATGTCAATCTCTCCAGTCGGATAGGTGAAAGGACGGTGGTTTGAAGTAGTCATCACAAAGCTGTAAAATGGCTTACCTTCCTGAAACTGCTTGTCCGAGCCTTTGATCAGGGCAGCGTAAAGGTCTTCATCGCTAATTCCCCAGGCATTTTCAAAATGAACCTGATCATCCGCAATAATGGTACGCTTAGTCAAATAATCATCTCCAGCCATCACCTTCCTACCCCGGTCGATAATGTCATAACCATTGCTTCCGAAATACTGATTCATATTGTCGAAATACCCATCCCCACCATAATAAAAGCTCCGGTGGTAGCCTGCTTTTTCAAATATATTTCCGATAGTAGTCAGGCTGTCGTTTCCAGGACGTCTAACGATACTGCTTCCCGGTGTTGGTGGAATTGCCAGAGACAATGCCTCCATCCCTCTTACTGTTCTGGTTCCGGTGGAATACATATTGGTAAACAACAAATTTGTACTAGCTAAAGAATCCAGAACCGGTGTTAAACCTTCTTTATTTCCAAAATGCGCCATAAAATCGGCACTTAAGCTTTCCACAGTAATCATAATAACATTAGGTTTATAGGCGGTTCCGGTTCCTGTAATGGCTCTTTTTATCCCCCTATCCGCTGATAAATACCTGCTATTGTCTTCTTGTAGACTAGCCCGGATCACACGATAGGCTTCCCGTTTATCCAGCATTTTATAGAAATGATTGTAATTGAGTTCATTATTTTTGAACGCGGAAAAGATGGAATATATCCCGGCTTTAGCCAGCTCATTGTGGTAGCGATTGGAACCTGTTTCCGCCCAGGAATTAGGAACAAAGAAACCGTACAAAAGGCAAATCGTCAGGATCATTCCCGAAATCACTCCCCTTTGCTTAATTGGGGTATTTGACTGAAAATGACGGGAAAACGCACCGGTTTTGGCAAAAGCAAGCAAGATCAGCAGACTGATCAGCATCACCCCTCCAATCAATAAAGGCAATGGATAAGATTCATTAATATTATGGATTACCTCATAGGTATAAACCAGATAATCAACGGCGATAAAGTTAAAGCGACTTTCAAATTCCTGCCAAAAAGTAAGTTCTGCAAAAAATGAGAACATGGCAATCAATGTCATTAAAAATAAAACCGAATAGCTGAAAGTAATATTGAACCAGGATTTGATCAATCGCTGGGGAAGGAAACATAAATATAGGGCGTAAAATAACACCAGAAACATGGCTACACCGAAGTCGTAGACAAACCCTTCCAGAAAAATATGAAGGATAGAAAAGAAGGAAAAATCAGTTTTTTCCAATGTAGTAACCATTAATCCAAGACGAATCAGGAACGACCCGGCAATAAAGGTTGCTACATAAGAAAAAAGCACACTGTACCTTGATTTGAACAGAAAAGAAAAAGCCATATCGCTATAAAAATATAGTCAAATGTAGCCTGCTATTCTGTAGGAAAACTGAAGATAAAGCAGAAAGTATCAGCGTTTAAAAAACCTTCAAGATCATCAAGATCTTCCGGAAATACACCGAAAGAATCAACAAAATAAAGTTAATTAAAACACTGATACTTAAGGATTTGCTAAAGATTAAGCGTTTTTATTACGCTGATCCTCTTTATCATATAAATCAATCAGTTTACTTTGCAAACGAATCACAGAACTCTCCAATTGACTGATTTTCTCTTTCAATTGTTCGATGATCTGGATGTGTTCGCTTACGCCTTCTTCCCCAACATCAAGAAACTCTCTTAAGCTCAATCCGTGTACTTCAGCGATCTGATTGATGCGGCTAAAGTTAGGATCAGTAATACTGGTTTCCAATTTTGAGTATGCTGGAATTGAGATATCCAACAGATCGGCCATCGCTTTTTGGTTGACCCCTTTTTTTTGACGTAAAATTCTAAATTTCTCCCCTAATGTTTTCATAATGAATATTATTATTTTTTAATAACCCCTAATTGAAATAAATTTAAGAAATATTAAATATAATATTATCATATTATTACAAAATTTTGAAATAAATAATCGAAAGAGGTTTTGAGACTAAAGTTTTTAGCAAAAAAAACGGCCTATAAGCCGTTCATTTTCCGGTGTTTTTTCACGCTGTAAAGGGTAAAAAAACATCGGAAAAACACCCGGAATTAACCGGGTAAATCGCTGCACAGTAGCCAGATAGGGCACTTTACTTTTTAGTCTGTCTAAAGATAAAAGCACCTAACATTAAAGCCACTGCCAAGCCTGAAAGGCCCGGAAAAAGAATAAATAAATAAAATACCCCAGCAACGACAGCTAAAGCCACAATGAATAGAAATCCCTGTAAAAAGGACTCCATTTTAAAAGCTGCGATCAAAGCGAACAACAAAAACGTTAAAGCAAGAATGGTTAAAAACATATACAAAGATGCGTTTCCAATGTTAAGTTAACGTTAAGAAAATCGTTTTCTTCCCTTTTTTTTGTCAAAAAAAAGGAGCAATTGTGAAAAATCACATTGCTCCTTTTATGAAAATATGGTTTTTGAAGCTATAGCAATCCCGGTGAATTTTGAGACTAAATTAATTCAGCTTCAAAATCCCCCAAAAGGAAGGCTAAAATTCAAAAAGATTAATAATCGTCATTTAATGCGAAAATTGGTTTTCTGGTCATCCAGTTACCACTGGTGAAATCAGGGAAATCTACAGTTTCATTTCCTAATTCTATAGATTGCTCACTTAATGGCGTAATTGCACTCCATGCTGCTGCATCATAAACATCCATTGGCGTAGGCTCATTTCTTTTCGCTGCTTCAATGAAAGCATGAATAACAAAGAAGTCCATACCACCATGTCCTGCACCTTCAGCATCGTTACCGTATTTTTTCCAAAGTGGGTGATCATATTTTTCTAACCATTCCTTAGCTGGATCCCATTGGTGAGACTTGCTTACACCTTCTACATATACACTCTTATTGATGTCCATCCAAAGACCTTTAGTTCCCTGAACTCTGAAACCAATAGAATATGGTCTTGGAAGATTGGTATCATGTTGTAAAATGATAGTTTCTCCATTTGCACAGTCAATAGTAGTCGTCACGATATCTCCCAAACGGAAGTTTACTTTCGCATTTGGATGGTTCTCACCACCTTTTTCTACGATATAGTTATGTAGACCTCTTGCTTTAGTTGCAAAAGAGTTCAATTTTAAGAATTTATTACCTCTATTAATATTGATACAATGTGCTACCGGACCGATACCATGAGTTGGGTATAAATCACCATTACGGTGTACCGAGTGATTGGTTCTCCATTTTGCTTCAGAGAAACCTTTCTCATTAAACTCTACACCACCGCCATAAGGCTTCTTACCATCGTTAAATTTAACCTCTCTTAGGTCATGTTGGTATCCACCCTGTAAGTGCATAATTTCACCAAACACCCCTTGACGTACCATATTCAATGCTGCTAAAACATCTCTTCTGTAACAAACGTTTTCTAACATCATCACATGCGCTTCATGCTTTTCTGCCGCCTGTACTACATCCCAGTGATCCTGAAGTGTAACACCTAACATTACCTCGGTAGCTACATATTTAATACCAGCTTCCATAGATTTAATGATCATTGGCTTATGTAATTCCCATGGTGTAGAAATAACAACCGCTTTTAATCCTTTTGTCTCCAAAAGTTTCTTCCAGGCATTTTCATCACCAGTATAAATCTTAGGCATTGCTTTACCTGATTTTGCAATCATTGCTTTTGCAGAATTTAACATAACGTCATCTACATCACAAATCGCAACCAAATCCACATCACTTCTCTTTAATAAAAGATCAAGATGATTTTGGCCTCTCATTCCCACTCCAATCATTGCTACCTTAATCTTTTCACCTTTGGTACTCGCAAAAATCGATTGCTCAGGTAAAACAGTTATAGCTGCGGCAGTGATGCCGCTATTTCTAACAAATTGTCTTCTATTCATAATATTCCGTTCATTATATATGTTTGGTTCAAAAGTATCGCTTTTATGGCATACCACACACGATTATCCGAATACAAGGTATAGACTAAATCCAAAAGCCATGCAGATTACCCTCCAAAAAATACACGCAAACGTTTGATATTTAAATTTTCTATAATTTAAAATTGAGAATTCGCGGAAATAAAATGACTTTCCTGTATTTGTAACAATTTCATGATCGTTTAACTGGACAATTCTAGCATAATTTAACAAAACACCGCCGACAACCTCAATAAAATAGGATTATTCCAAAAAAAACACCCCTTGAAATACAAATTCAGGCTTATATTTTCAAACAAACGTTTGCGCACATTTTAGACCTAAGCATCAAACAATTGGGTTTTATACGAATTGTTTTTTCAAAATAATTGAAGGTTATTGAAACTTTATGCCAATATTTGAACATCATGTCTGATAAACCAACCACGATAAAAGAAATAGCCAAAATACTTAAGATTTCGGTTTCTACCGTTTCAAGGGCTTTAAATGACCATTCCAGTATCGGTTTAACAACAAAGATGAGGGTCAAGAAGCTAGCTACAGAGCTAAACTATGAACCAAATCAGAAAGCAATTCAATTTTTGCAGGGGAAGTCGCATATTATAGGTGTGATTTTACCTGAATTATCTGAATCTTTCTTTTCTACTGCCATTAGTGGCATTGAAGATGTTGCCTACAAAAGAAACTATACCGTATTACTTGCGCAATCACACGATGATGCGGATCGCGAGAAACTATTGGTAGAAAAAATGAAAACCCAACGTGTCGATGGCTTACTGGTATCTGTTTCCAAAACAACCAGCACCTACGAACATTTTGAGATCTTCAAGAAACTGAATATCCCGGTGGTATTCTTCGACCGCATCCCTCCTATTAAAGACATCCACTATGTGGCCTCTAATCTGGAAAATGGAACTTATGAAGCCGTTAACTTTTTGCTAAAGAAAGGACACCGCACCATTGGGATGATCAACGGCCCTACCACACTGGTAGCCAGTCATGAGCGAAAAGAAGGATACATTAAAGCAATGATCTCTAACCGCCTGAAATTCGACCCCTCTTTAATTGTAAGCTGCGACCTTTCTGAAAGTGGCACCATTGAGGTGATGAATACCATGCTCAACCACAGACGTAAACCAACAGCCATCGTTACCTTTAATGATTATGTGGCCCTATTTGCCATGAGACATACCCGTTCCCTGGAACTGGAAGGAATTGACTTTGTCAGCTATGCCAATCTACCCATCATTAATTACATGGATTACACCCCAATTGCTTCTGTGGAACAGTTCCCATACAAGCAAGGAAAGAAAGCAGCCGACATTCTAATAGACCTGATCAACAGACCTAAAAATGAAACCGGAACAGAACAGGCTTATTTTAACGTAGTTGTAGAATCAGAGTTGATTATTTCTAATATTAAGTAATTTTGCGCAAACGTTTGCTCAATGGTTTAATCACATAAATAATTACGTTTGAATCTGTAACCAATCTTGAAAAGACGCATGTTCGAAAATATCTTACCATTGTATGGCCTGAATTCTGATGACACGACTGTTAACCTATTTGGCGATGGCCTGATAAACCATACATGGAAAGTAACTGCCGCTGAGCAAAGCTATATCCTGCAAAAGGTAAATACTGATGTATTTAAAGAGCCATCAAATATTGATAAAAACCTTTGTCTGTTAAAAGACTTTTTAAATAAGAAAGATCCGGAATATCTATTTGTATCACCGGTAGCCGCATTGTCTGGCGAAACACTACTGAATACCCCTGATGGGTACTTCCGTATGACCCCATTTGTAGAAGGATCTCTTTCTTTAAATGCCCTGACAAAAAGAGAAGAAGCTTATGAAGCTGCCAAACAGTTTGGAAAATTCTCTGGTTTACTGGCAGATTTTGACGCTTCATCATTAAACATTACTATCCCTGACTTCCACAACCTGAGTTTGAGGTATGAGCAGTTTAAAACTGCCTGTGCCAATGCCAATCCGGAAAGACTGGAGCAAGCAAAGGAATATGTTGATTTCATCAATGAACACAAAAGTCTTGTCAATACCTACCTGGATATTGTAGCCAATGAAGAAGTTCCTTTAAGAGTGATTCATCACGATACCAAAATCAACAATGTATTGTTTGACGCCAATAATAAAGGCATCTGTGTCATCGATCTGGATACCGTTATGCCTGGTTATTTCATCAGTGATGTAGGTGATATGATGAGAACATATTTATGTGCTGCAAGTGAAGAAGAAACTGATTTGACGAAAATCAGCATTAGAAAAGATTTCTTTAAAGCCATTTATGAAGGATATATGGAAGAAATGGCTGAGGTATTGAGTGAAACTGAAAAACAGTATTTCAGCTATGCCGGTAAGTTCATCATCTATATGCAAGCCATTCGTTTCCTTGCAGATTACCTACAGAATGACATCTATTATGGTGCTAAATATGAAGGCCATAATTTTAACAGAGCAATCAATCAAATCGCCCTGTTAAAAGAATATTTAAAAATGGAAGAAGAGTTTACAACTCCCCTTTCTTCATCGAAAGAACCGCGTAATCAACCGCACGCGCTGTAAGTGCCATATAAGTTAATGATGGGTTTTGTGTTGACGTAGAGGTCATGCAAGCCCCATCAGTAACGAATACATTCTTGCAATCATGTAACTGATTCCATTTGTTGAGTACAGAAGTTTTAGGATCATGTCCCATTCTGGCACCACCCATCTCATGAATATCTAATCCCGGGGATTGTGAACTATTATCTGCTTTGATGTTTTTAAACCCTGCTTCGGTAAACATTTCAGTCATCTGTTCCAGGTAATCCTTTTTCATCTTCACATCATTGTCGTCATAATCAACGGAAATCCTTAACAATGGGATGCCCCATGCGTCTTTTTGATCTGTATCTAACTTCACAAAGTTGCTTTCCTTAGGGATCGTTTCGCCCATCATGTGCGACCCTACCTGCCATGGTCCCAGATTCTTATTGAGCAACTGCGCTTTCAAAGCTGAACCCATACCAGAAGTATCACGCTCCGGACTTCTGTAAGCAGAGAAACCAGCCGCATAACCGCGTTTAAAATTGGTTTCCTGTTTTAGTAAATTTCTAAATCTAGGGATGTATCCACCTCCGGCAGGATTTCTGCCATCGGTACTAAATTCTTTTAATCCATCATATTCTGCTCCAATTCTAGCGCTGTAATTGTGGAAAGCCACATACTTACCTAGCGTCCCACTGTCATTTCCCAGACCATTAGGGAAACGCGAAGAGGTAGAATTCAATAAAATCAGATTGGTATTGATCGCTGCTGCATTTACAAAAATCACTTTTGCATAATACTCGCGAACTTCTTTGGTATTGGTATCCACCACGCGAACACCGGAAGCTTTACCCAATTTCTCATCATAGATGACCGATTCCACAACTGAAAATGGTTTTAAAGTCAAATTCCCTGTTTTTTCTGCCCATGGTAAAGTAGAAGAGTTACTACTGAAATAACCACCAAAGGGACAACCACGCTGACATAAATTACGGTTCTGGCACTTCCCTCTGCCCTGATCAAAATGCACTTGTTTAGGTTGAGATAAATGCGCACACCTGGCACTGATCACATGACGGCCCTCATACTTTTCACGCATGGTATTCTTGAAGTAGTCCTCCACCGCATTGAGTGGAAAAGCAGGTAAGAAATCACCGTCAGGCAAAGAAGCCAGACCATCTTTATTACCAGAAATCCCAGCAAATTTCTCCGCATAGGTATACCAGGAATCCAGATCCTTATATCTAATCGGCCAGTCCACCGCAAAATCATCTCGTTTAGGTCCTTCAAAATCAAGGTCGCTCCAACGCTGGGTTTGTCTGGCCCACAATAGCGATTTTCCACCCACCTGATAACCACGAATCCAATCAAATGGTTTTTCCTGCACATAAGGATGCTCCTGATCCTTCACAAAAAAATGCATGGCATCTTCTCTGAAGGCATAACATTTACTGACTACCGGGTTTTCTTTCTTTATCGCTAAAGTCAGTTCTCCACGATGTTCAAATTCGTAAGGATACTTATTGGTAGTCGGATAATCAACAATGTGTTTGACGTCTTTTCCCCTTTCCAGTACCAGGGTTTTCAAACCCTTTTCTGTAAATTCTTTGGCTGCCCAGCCACCACTAATCCCCGAGCCAATTACAATGGCATCATAGGTACGTTCCTTTATACTATCTATATTTAGATTCGACATTTTTGCTGTTAGTTAAGCTGATTTAACCCTTAAATACCCATTGTATCTACCCGGAACAAGCTCCCAGATTAACAGGTTACTCATCACATACTTAGAATTCAGGTATCCGCCAATTGTCCTGGATTTCATGATTTTATAAAACTTCAAAACCTCTTCAGGAGTTCCGGTTTTACTGCTGTTGGCACCTGTTACCAATTGCGCAACTTCGTTCCCCTCAAGGCCTTCAAATGCCTTCAGTCCGGCTAGAAATTGCTGTTGATCTGCTGGCTCATAACAATCGTCCAGCATCTTCAATACAAAAAGATGGAGCTTCAGGTCTTTTGCACCGGAAGTGTCTGTTTTAGGAATAATCAGCTCGGCAATCTCTGCCAATAGATTTTCCTGTGCTGCAGTAATGTCAAGATTTTTGAGCTGAATGGAGACTTTTCCTTCCTCCCTCAAACAAGAAGGCAATAATGCCATTCCTCCTGCAAATATCAACACCTGTTTTATGGCTAATCGTCTATTCATGATTCATTTTCTGGCGCTAAAATAATCCAAAATCTGGAACTCTCCTAAGCCTATTTATTAGCGGGTTAATTATTAAAATCGGGTGATTAAGCTTTAAATAACCTTAATTCACCAGGAAATAAGCAATACGGCAAGCATTCCCTTTACTGTTTATATTTTTAGCAGCGCTGATTTTCATGCTGACCTGATGTGTACCTTCTTTTAAGTTACTGGCCAGCACCAAATACCAAGGTAAATGCAATGATTTACTCCATTGGGTATACAAATCAATTTGCTGCTCCGGACCGCCATCAATTGAATAATTCAGAATCCCTGCATCAGGTCCCGAAACAATCGAAATCCCAAAGGCATTACCTACAAAATCCAGACTCAATTCTGAACCCGCTGCTGTGCTGCATAACATCGGAATGTGTACAAAACCTTTGCGGGTACTCTTTCCATCCTCCGGTTTCCAATCTTGTGTTACAGACCAGCCATTTAGTAGCTTTGCCTTTTCAATGCCCATATAATGTCCCTTTGAAAAACTACCGCTGATCATTGCGCCTGGTAGCTCCATCTTTTTAGGGAGAGGCTTATTCTCTTTAATAGACTGAATATTTAAGGCAACAGCATCATTCAATAATCGCTGAATCGCTTTGAAATAAAGCTCTTGTCCGAATGGAGAAGGATGTAAATCTTTGAAATCCTTTTCCCAGCTGAACTCCTGATTGGCCAGTCTGTCCCTTACCGCTTTCGCCAGGTTGATCGATGGCAATCCGTAATGTGCCGCCACCAATTCATGATTCTTTACCGATACCGGTATTTTACCTTCATTATAGGTTTTCGTTTTATCGGGATCTGCAAAAGACATCAGAATGATGTCCATTTTTGGTTGCTGTAATTTCGCATGCCTGATGATTCCTTCTAAGGCACGGATCTGAGTCAGGCTATCTGTGCCATTCGCTTCATCATTTACCGCTGCCTCCAGGAACAATAGATCTACTTTTCCAGAATCTAATACATCCTGTTTAAATCGAAAAGAATGCGGCAGACTTCCTAATGAAGGGATTCCTGCAGCAATAAAATGGAACTTAGTCTCTGGAAAACGACTTTGCAATTCTTTCGATACCTGATCTCTCCAACCCGGATTGTAAGTGATCGAGCCGCCTAGAAAGGCTACAGTTGCTTTTTTCCGCTCTTGAAAAGTTTTAATTGCCTGGTTCAAACCCGCTCTTTGTTGGATATAATCACCATCATCCAATGGTTTCAGCTGACCATAAACCATCATTATACTACACAGCAAACTGCTGCAAAAACACAAAAGTACTTTGCTCATATATCTTAAGGAATTATTCAGCTATTAAGATAGGGATTTAATGATTTGGATCATACTGGTAAACAATCTGATAAGGAATGTTTTTTAGTTTCGCAGAAATGGTTCCAATCGGAAGGTCTTCCTTCTGAGGTGTAGGTTCACAAACCGAATATAGTTTCCCCTTATACACAATCGCATCACCAATGGGCTGATCAAACTGAACCGCCATCGTAATGTGTGTAGGATACAACATTGCAATCATAGGCAAATTATAGATTTCCTTTACCAGATAGAAAAACAAAGCAACGCGGTCATCACAATCACTATGACTGGCAAACAAGGTTTCTTCAGGGGAAAGGCGCTTTTCATTACCAAAGTTCTGCTCATCATCTTCATAAAGAAAAGCATAACGGGTGAAGCGCATTAAATAATCCACCCCTTTTTTCTGACTCATTCCCTGGGTGTTTTTTTTCAGCAAAGGAATCAATGAACCATAGGTTTCTTTACTCAAAGGGATATTAAAATAGGTTTCAAAATCTACTCCTGGATAATTGGCAAATATGGCTTCCACATCTTTACTCAGCTTCACATTGAAGTGATATGCTTTATGTTTATAAACAAATTCCAGTTTTTTCTCTGAGTAATTCTCTGGTTTAAAATCAGGTAACTTCGTAACTTTATAAGAGAACGATTTCGTTGCTTCCGGCACTAATAACTGTACAGGAACGGGAGGATCAATGTTAAGGTCCGCTTTAGGATAATCATGGTAATTTAAACACATGTATTTCTTGTTATCGACCATAAAAAAGGGAATATCCGAGATATCTTCATCATTGAAAACATAGAAAATGATCTTGTCCCGACTTAAAGCCAAACGGGCATCATAACCTGATTTTGCCAGTAAAAACCATTTATATAAGGTATAGCGACTATAATTCACTGATTTCGGACTCAATTGCTCCGCAGTTTTTCGAATCAATTGATAATATAACCAATCGTTCAGTTCCAGCTTATTTTTATAAGCCTGTAATGAATCTATGATTGGCTGGTAATCGCCGGAGTTTAATTGCTCATAAGCCCTTTTGATGGAAGCAGCAGAAAGCTCAGGAGCAGCAACGATAAGGGAAGTATCCAGCGTTGTATGGAATTGCCCTCCGTAAAAATCAAAAGAAATATCTTGTTTACGCTGGCCATAACTGGTACTTAATGCCAGGGCCAATGATAAAGTTCCGAATATTTTTAAGAGATGGCCCATGATCTAAGGATTGCTTCCTATTAAATATACGTAAATTCTATGTTAAAATAAAGTAAATTTACTATGAAAATCCTTCCCTCAGAATGAATACTCATTGATTCGGGCTGTGTCCTAAAGCAATGCTGCCCGAACCCAACCCGAATGATAAATACCTTGAAAGTTGATTGATTAGCGCTAAGCTTTTTTGGTCTTTGGAAAGATATGGGTATCCAACAATACACCTTTCATATCTACTACAGAAATTTCCAACTCCTTAGCAGTAGCCTCTCCTTTGATATAAGTAGCAAACTCGGCTCCTTCCAATTTCGGACCACCACCAACCAATTGTGGAATAACAGCTTTAACTTTCGTTTTCTTGTTCCAATCCAGCCATTCCGAGGAATCAGTGATTTCTCCTGGTTTCACAAATTCATAGGTATGAGTATGTCCTGATATCAATAGATCTACCTTATGCTTTTTAAGAATTTCCAACCATTTGTTCCTGGAATCTGGTGAATCCCAACCACTTTTAGTAAACAAAGGAATGTGCAGCAACACCACATTAAAAGGCGAATTTTTCATTTCCTTTTTACTCAATACCTGATCCAACCAAATTGCTTGCGCATCGCGATAAGGTTCAAAACGTGTTCTCCCTTTACAATATTTGTGCTGATCTGGCTTATCCTCCCCCGTGTCTAAAACGGTAAAGGCCACCGGTCCATGAACAAAATGATAATAATAAGATCCGTTTGGAACAGAAAGGTACCTGCTGAGCTGTGAGGCCCAGTTCCCTCTCGTATCGTGGTTTCCACGAACATACACCAAAGGAGTACCACTCGTAAATGCCGCTTTTGTAGGGTTCAAAAGCGCAGTCGTAATCTGTTTTTCTGAAGAAGGATCATTGATCTGATCCCCATTCCAACATAAGAAATCAGGCTTAAAATCCTGATTGATTTGCTGAATTTTATCTAGTACTAGCTGGTTTTCATGGGTATCATTGATAATTCCAAAACTGATCTTTTCGGCCTTGGCATTTAGTGTATTAAATTGCTGAACTTCGGTTTTCAATACCGGCCTAACCTCTTCTGCCAATGGTGTCTCTACACAAACCCTATAAAAATAGCGGGTTCCTGGTTTAAGCGCTGTCAAAATCACTTTATGCACCTGGAAAAACTCCGCCAGGCCATTCTGCTGGCTTTCTCCCTTCTGACTACATTTTTCATCAGTACCATACTCTACCCAAGCTACTGAAGGCTGATCTGTTTGCCAAACAATGGCAATGGTATCCTCATAAGGCGACATCACTGTTGGAAAGCCAATCATTTTAACCTCGTTAATGGCTTTATTAGCTTGACTTTCAGTTGTACCTAAATCATGATTAATCTTAGCTGACGAATTTATCGGAGCAGCCAGAACCTCCCCAGATGTTCCAATGTGGAGTAATGCGGCAGCGGTTATGCCGGATTTCAAAAAGTTTCTTCTTTTCATGTGTGGTTTAGGAGAATTGAGCTTCCTTTCCACAAACTAGCCAGAAATTCCAATTCCCTCCTCAGTAAAACAGCCCAAATTTCACACAAACGTTTGCATGAATTCCTAGCTAAATAAAGCCAGGAGGTCTTTTTTCGACAAAGACTTAAAGATAGAGGCATCCGTTTTGATCAGGTCTTTGACCAGCTCTTTTTTCGAAGATTGAAGTTTCATAATTTTCTCTTCAATCGTATCCGGACAGATCAGACGGACGGCAATTACATTCTTTTGCTGCCCGATGCGATAGGTTCGGTCAATAGCCTGGTTTTCTACTGCCGGATTCCACCATGGATCAACTAAGTATACATAATCTGCCTGCGTTAGGTTTAATCCAACTCCTCCCGCTTTTAAGCTGATTAAAAACACCCTGATCTCAGGGTTATTCTGGAAGGAATCTACTACTGCTTCCCTATTTTTGGTCTGACCGGTCAAATAGGCAAAAGCAATTCCCCGATCTTTCAATTCTTTTCTAATCAGGTCCAGCATGCCTACAAATTGAGAGAAAACCAGAATTTTATGCTGAGTGGATTTGTTCTCAATCTGCTCCAATAAGACTTCCATTTTGGCCGAAGAACTGCCATAAAACTCATCCTCGCTAAGTAATGCCGGCGAATTACAGATTTGTCTTAATTTGGTGATTCCCTTCAATACGTTCATGGTATTGCTCGCCACTTCTTCATCTGTTTGATTGGTCAGGTAATCGCGGATTTCTTTTTCATAACCATCATATACTTTACGCTGATCAGCTTCCATCTCACAATAAATCACCATTTCTGTTTTATCCGGCAACTCTTTCGCCACCTGCTCCTTGGTCCTGCGCAATAAGAATGGGCTAATGCGCTGCTGCAATTGCATCGCTGCCCTACGGTCCTTAAACTGATCAATAGGTGTAGAATAGATTTCTCTGAAATGCTGCTTACTACCTAGTAAACCCGGACAAGCGAAAGACAATTGCCCGTACAAGTCAAAAGTATTGTTCTCAATTGGAGTTCCCGTTAACACCACCTTATTCCGGGATTGCAGTAGCCGAACAGATTTATAACGCTGAGATTCCGGGTTTTTAATGGTCTGAGACTCGTCCAGAAAAACGTAATTGAACCTATAGTCTTTTAAAAATCGGATATCTGTGAGTAATGTTCCGTAAGAAGTCAATACCACCTCAAACTGATCAAAGTCTTTATGGTTTTTCACCCTGTCCGCACCATAAATGGTCATCACTTTAATAGATGGGGCAAACTTTAATATTTCTTGCTGCCAGTTGAAGATCAAAGAAGCCGGAACCACAATTAAATTGGTATTGTGCTGTCCCTTTTCTCTTTGTGCCAAAATAAAAGCAATGATTTGTATTGTTTTTCCTAGGCCCATATCATCTGCCAGACAAGCGCCAAAGTTAAATTCATCCAAAAAGCTCAGCCAATTCAAACCTTCTTTTTGATACTGTCTTAAGGTCGCATTTAAGCCTTCCGGGACCTTTATGTCGGTAATTGTGGCTGCTGATCCGGAAAGCTTGTTCTTATACATCGCCAGCTGGTCTTTTACAGATTCATCCAGCAATTGTGATTCGTACAATTCTTCAATAGCTGTAAAACTAATTCTTGGCGTTTGAATGTGTTCATCAACGATTTCTCCGACATTGAAATACTTGCTGAATTTCTCAATCCACTCATCGGGAAGAATTCCCATCGTTCCATCGTCTAACTTTACAAACTTGTTTTTGTTGCGGATAGATTTATGTAAATGCCTCAGAGAAACCACCTGATTGCCATACTTAAGCTTTACTGCGGTTTTAAACCAATCAATTCCACTCATTACCTGAATGGAGATATTGGCCTTATAAGGATTGAGGTTATTGTCTTTTAGTTGGTTAAAACCCAGGATACTGATGTTCTTATTCCTCCATGCTTCGAAAGCATGAAGAAACCACTGCTCTTCTAATAACCTGGTTTTATGCAGGTAGAAACAGTCATTACTCTCCATTTGTTCCTCGAAATAAGGATGCTGCCTCATGATATTTGAGATGAATTGCAGTTCCGTTTCAGCGTCCCTGTTTAAGGTAAATAAATTACCATTTCTATCCCTCGACTGAATTTGTTTTCTCGAAAGCACTGGTATTTCAAGATTTCCATACCTCATTACTGGTGTCAGTAATACAAAATCTTCGGACTCAGAAAGGTAAATGATTTGTTCATTCTCCAGGTCAAAGCCTTTTTCTTCAATCTGTTTCTTCGTAGCAGGTTTTAGGTAGTCATAAGTCACCTTGATTTTACTTTCCAATTTGGAAAGAATGTCTTCCTGAAAAGCTTCGAATTTAGAGTGGTGGATCAACATCTTATCATGATGTTGCTTAAAGAAATCAATCACCCTCAAAAAGTTAGGATTATCGATCAAATGAAGACATTGGTCCATTTGAATGAAATAATTATATTTCAGTTGAATTTGATCCAAAGCATAAGCTGTTCCATTGAGTGTTAATTTTCCGGAGACCTCATAAAACTCATGTCTTTGACTCACATGGAGTGCCATGTCTACGCTTAATGTATTCAGCTGTACCGGAATGATGGCATTTGCAGTAATATTGCTGGACACTTTCGCATCATGCAGAAAGACATCCATTTTTAGTGGATTCCTGGCAACAGCCCTTAGTGCATCCAGATCCGAATCACTACGTTCCGCATTATAATTGTTCTGAAACTTTAAAATACCACTGTAGAATTTTAATGCGGCAGTATCTTCTGTTTTCCATAAGAGATCTGAAGGACTAATCGTCTGAATTGGATTTTTAAACTTCCCTTCCAAGGTAGTTTGGGCTTCAATAATTTCTAAGGTCAGGTGACTATAAAAACGATGCTGACCAAATACCAGGCCCATTTTATGTTTAGGTTTTAAGCCTCCTGATGTCGGTAATTGCAAGCCCTCTTTAGGTAACAAACTCTTTTTAAGGTCTTGTTTGCTCTCCCCGTTCAGGGGAAACATCTCCTTCATTTTAGCTTTAATCTGGGTCTGGCCTTGCTGGTATTCCAGTTCAAAAAAGTTAGTCAGGTTATGCTCCGCTTCCAATCCGTAATCTTTGGCTTGTTGCTTCATCTTTTCCTTACGGAGCTTCTGATCAAAGAAAAGACGCAAAGAAGGTCTGCTTAAAATGTTGTAAAGAGCTTGTGCCTGATGACTGCATAATTTCGGATTCGCGTCCGTACATCCACAGGTAATCAGGGTTTGGCGATCTCTTTGGCTGATGCCCACCCCTGGAAACGGGATGATGCTAGTCGGTTGAGTAAAAAAAACAACGTCAATGTCGATATGTTCCGGAACCAGGTCGTAAAACCCTTTAACTCCCGTGTCCACACGCTCATTGACATGTTTTAATATATATAAATCTGTTAATTCTGAGAAATCAAAATCTCCTAATACGTATTCTTTTCTAACCTCCATTTGCTCCGGCAATTCCAAGCCTTAAAGGTAATCAGATTTTAAATGACCTATCCTGCTTTTTTTGTAGCAATTACAATTCCAGTTGCCCAGCATTGTTTCGTCAGTATTAAGTCTTCACGTTGTTCAAGCACTTCAATCAGGCGGGTAGCCTTCTCAGCATGTCCTTCAGGCCAGTTTTCCTGAGGAAGCATGTCGTCAATAATGTAAAATGCACCAGGATTCAACATTTCTAACACCTCCTCTAACAGCAGGTATTTACCATGCCAGGTATCGGCAAAAATATAGTCGAACTTCTGGTCTTTATTTTGAAGTACCCAGTCCTCTCCTTCTATACATTCCAGTTTCAAACGGTCATCCTGACCAAGAAAACGTTTTGCAATGTCCAGAAATTGAGCGTCATTATCAATGGAAATCAGGCTGGCATGTTGGTCCATCCCTTCCAATATCCAGGAAGTAGACAATCCAGTTCCAGTTCCCAATTCCAGAAAGCGACCTCCGGGTTTTGAAGCGGCCAGCGTCTGTAACAAGGAGCAAGTCATTGTGGCCGAAGCCATAGAAAAACCTGCATCTTTTGTCGCTTCATCGATGGCCATATAGGCCTCAGGATACTTTCGTTTAATTTCTTCTATCATATATTTGTGGTTCCTTTAGGAATTTGAAATATAGATAAAAGAAATAAGACTCTGCCGAATAACAGAAGCTTAAAAACACTGATTAAGCTGTTGCAGCATCAATCAGGTTTTCCTGTCCTAATTTCTCTTGCTCAAAAAAGGCCAATATTTCTGTCCAGCTACTTACCCTCAAATGATGATGTTGGTTCACATTGTGCGAAGCATCAAACATAATCGCTTTTCCTTTACAAAAATCCAGGTTTTTACAATGGTCATCGATCAGGTAATCGGTCACTACCACACTCTTATCTCCACAGAAAATGATGTTTCTCCAGCTGATAAAAGGAAAATGTTCAGCCAACCATTCGTGTTTTTCTGATAAACATTGTGGGAATTCCATGGCTGCAGACACGATATAAACTTCGTAATCTTCCATTAATTTCTTCACTGCTTCCACTGCACCTTCCATTACCGGAATGGTTCTGAAAAATCCAGGAGTATTTACATATCGTCTGATCGCTCCTTTTTCAGGGAATCCTTCAGGCTCCAAAACACCTAATCTCTCTGATCTCGGCACTCTTACACCGTATTCATTTTCATACCAACTCATGAATTGCTCTTCTATATCTGCAAGAACGCCATCCATGTCAATTCCTATTGTTTTTTTGATCTCATTCATATATTATTGTAATATCTTGCAACAAATATAGCGTTATTTTGCAACTTATTGCATTATATTGCTGAGATTATTTACTTACATTTGCAACAATATGATAAAGGAAGAAAGATTACAATTGATCATAGAGCATATCCGGAAAGAGAAAAAAGTACTATTGGGCGACTTGAGTACCCTATTAGGCGTTTCTGAAGATACCGTAAGACGAGACATTAAGGAACTTTCGGATCAGGGATTACTGAAAGCTGTTCGGGGAGGTGCAATTTCCAGGTCTCCTATACCACACCACTTTCGCGAACGTGAACATTACGACATGAGCCATAAAGGCATCATCGCAGAAAAAGCTGTCAAACTGATCAAAAATGGACAAGTGGTCTTATTTGACTCAGGTACTTCTGCATTGGCAATTGCGACGCTTTTACCTCGAGATTTGCAAATCACAGTGATCACCAACAGTTTTCCAGTAGTAACCGTACTAGAAGATCATCCTTGCATTGAAGTGATCTTTTTGGGTGGCAGGTTAAACAAAACCTCTTTCTCAACTACTGGCTTCGAGGTCATTCAGACCATCCGCGGCATTCGTCCAGACCTTTGCTTTCTGGGAATTTGCAGTATAGACCTGATTTCTGGAGTTACAGGTATCAATTATGAGGATTGCCAGGTAAAAAAAGCAATGGTAGAAACTTCAAAACAAATCGTAGCCTTAGCCACTGTTGAAAAACTAGGTACCACAGAACCTTATTATATTACCAGCATGAGCGATATTGACATCATTGTCACCGATATTGATCCTAATGATGAAAGTCTAAGGGCTTATAAAGAAGCCGGAATCAAATTGGAATAGAATTCCATGATTCCGGCTTGCAATGATTAAAACAAAAAATTCCTGAGCTTAAAACAAGTATTTTGTACTTAAAAAGTTGGAACTGTTGCTGTCTACAATCTCGTTGATCAGGTGTTTATTATTTTCATTTAGTTTCGTGGCTACTAAAGAACGAATTGAGAAAGATCGTAATGCATCCACTACAGAAAGCGTGCCTTCAGCACTATCTTTTCTTCCAGTAAATGGAAACACATCCGGACCACGCTGACACTGACAATTGATGTTTACACGACTCACCTGGTTCACCAAAGGATCAATCAGTGAAGCGATTTCTTCATTGTCATTGCTAAATATACTCACCTGTTGACCATGCGTAGATTCTATCAGGTACTCAATCGGCTCTTCCAGGTCATCAAAAGGAACGACTGGAATCACTGGTCCGAATTGCTCTTCCGCATATAGTTTCATGTCTTTCGTAACCGGATAAACAATCGCCGGGTAGACAAACGATTCGTTCACTGCACCCCCATTTTCATTGATGACACGGGCGCCATTAACAATCGCATCCGCAATGCATTCCTGTAAATAAGCCGGCTTATGAGGCTCTGGCAATGGTGTCAATGCAACGCCATTTTCCCATGGCATCCCAAATTTCAATTGCGCTACAGCTGCAGTTAGTTCCTTTAAAAACACCTCTACCAGACTACGGTGAACGAATATAATTTTCAATGCCGTACAGCGCTGTCCATTAAACGACAACGAACCTAAAACCGTTTCCTGCACCGCCAAACTTACGTCTGCTTTAGCAGTAATGATGGCGGCATTCTTCGCATCTAATCCTAAAATAGCACGTAAACGGTTTACTTTTGGATGTAGTTTCTTCAATTCATTGGCCACTTTACTCGAACCGATTAAAGTCAGCACATTGATCTGTCCTGATTTCATCAAATCAGGGATGATTTTATTCCCACGACCATAGATCGTATTGACCACTCCTTTCGGAAAACAATCACGGAAGGCCTCTAACAATGGATAATGTAATAAGGTTCCATGTTTAGGTGGTTTAAACAGCATGGTATTCCCCATAATCAGCGCAGGGATCAAAGTGGTAAAAGTCTCGTTTAAAGGGTAATTAAAAGGCCCCATACACAACACTACGCCCAATGGAGAACGCCTGATTTGTGCCACAATTCCTTGTTCAATGCTAAACCTTGAAGATTGTCTATCCAGATCTTTTAATGCATCAATAGTAGCATGAATGTATTCTACAGTACGGTCAAACTCCTTCACAGAATCAGCATACGACTTACCAATTTCCCACATCAGGAGTTTCACTACAATTGCCTTCTTCTCAATAATCCGGTGCGTGAATTTCTCCACACAGTTGATTCTATCAGCAACGCTCATGGTTGGCCATTCGCCTCTACCATTATTATATGCTGCTACAGCTGCCGCTAAAGCCTCTGATGCCTCCTTTTCAGTACATAGAGGATAAGTTCCAATCACTTTGCGTTTCAACCCCTCTGCGGTCTTGATACAAATTGGCGACAAAACTTCATGTACTTCTCCATCCCATGCACGTAGTTCCCCATTGCTTAAGTACTCGCGTTGGTGAACCTCTTCCTCCAGTTTAAATTCCTCCGGAATTTGATGCTCCTCTACAAAAATAGATTGGAGCTGGTCATTAAAATTCATAGTAATATGGTCGATTAGGTAAAAAACGAATTATAGATCAGTAATCGGTGCGTATTTTGGAACCAGTGATTTCATCACGATCCAGGCCAATAAATAAGCTACCGCACAGATGGCAAACATGATGGTATATCCTGTTTGTGTATGTCCCAATTCCTTATAGTGGTCAAATAGCGCACCACCAAGTTTAGACATCACCACACCGCCCAGTCCACCAGCCATACCGCCAATTCCGATCACAGATGCGATACTTTTCTTAGGAAACATATCTGATACAGTGGTGAAAATATTTGCCGACCATGCCTGATGTGCTGAAGCACCAATACCGATCAGTACAACCGGAACCCAATAGCTATAATGACCCAGAGGCTGTGCCAATAATACCAATAATGGGAACAGCGCAATCACAAACATCGCACGCATCCTGCCATCATAAGGAGAATAACCTTTATTGATGAAATACATCGGGAACCAGCCACCACCTACACTACCGATCATCGTCATGCTATACAGCACCGTTAATGGCAACATAATATCCGTTCCTTGTAAATTATACTGTACTTTAAGGTAAGAAGGCAACCAAAACAAGAAGAACCACCATACACCATCAGTCATGAATTTACCAAAAGCAAAGGCCCAGGTTTGTTTATAACCCAAAAGCTTCGTCCATGGTACTTTTTTCCCTTCATCCACAACTTCTACTACAGCCTCATCCTGCTGATCACTATTCACATAAGCCAGCTCTCCTGCACACATTCTCTTTTGATTTTCAGGCTTTTCATAGAAAATACCCCAAAACGCCAACCAAACAAATCCTACGGCACCGATGATTAAGAATGCAGCTTCCCATCCCCAGACTGTAGCAATCCAAGGCACCGTTAATGGCGCTAAAATTGCGCCAACGTTGGCTCCGGAATTGAATATACCCGTTGCAAATGAACGTTCTTTTTTAGGGAAATACTCTGCAGTAGCTTTAATTGCTGCCGGGAAATTCGCTGATTCTCCAAAAGCAAGCACCGCTCTGGCAATGATAAATCCGACCACAGAAACCGGCATGGCACCTAAACCAATCCAGGTAAGAATGGTCGTTGCACCTTCACCAATCGGAATGGCTACAGCATGCATAATGGCCCCGATAGACCAGATAATCAAGGCAATGATATAACCCCATTTTGTACCCAATCTGTCTACAAACCTCCCTGCAAAAAGCATAGAAATGGCGTATACGAATTGGAATGCGGCCGTTATGTTGGCATAATCACTATTTGTCCAGTTAAATTCTTTCTCCAGCATGGGATGCAGGAGACTTAACACTTGTCTGTCAAGGTAATTGACTGTGGTTGCGAAAAACAGTAATGCACAGATTGTCCATCTGTAATTACTCATTTTAGTCTCTTTCATTATATTTGGTTTTTGGTTGGTTGTTTCGATTGTACGGGTATTATCTACCCGCTTTTACCAGTTCAATCGTTTTGCTGGTGAGATTCGCTAGTTCGTTATAATCTTTGTTTTCTAAAATGTCTTTACTAATGAGTTTGCTGCCCATTCCAACGGCACATACGCCTGATTTGAACCAGTTGCTGATGTTTGACTGCTCAATTTCAACACCACCAGTAGGAATAAATAACTGACCCGGAAAAAGGTCCTTGATCGCCGCCATGTAAGATGGTCCCAGAATATTGGCAGGAAACAATTTGATCAATCCAGCACCCATTTGATGGGCAGTATTGATTTCAGTTGGAGTAAAACAACCCGGAACCCATAACATTCCCTTCTCATGAACCAATTTCCCTACTTCCTCGTTTACAATCGGAGAAACAATAAAATGGGCACCCACCGCAATAAAGGCTTCCGCTTCTGCAACAGTTTTTATGGTACCTATACCCAGGTACAAGTCTTGCATTTCCGTTTTTAATGCCTCAATCAGCAGTTTAAAATTTGGCAATGCAGCCGGACCACGGTTGGTATATTCTAATACCCTGATTCCTGCTTTGTACAACGTCCTGATGATCTCCAGGCTCACCTGCGCATCTTCAAAGTAGAACAAAGGAAGGATTCCCTGGTCTGTAATCGCCTTTAAAGAGTTTTCTTTCGTTTTCATTTCTCTATCGTTTTGTGAGGGTTCTTATATGGTTTATTCGTATTGTGTATTTTTAAATGATGGTCATCTATGCCTAATAGTTGTTACATAGCCAGTTCATACATCTTCGCAACCTTAGGAATTTCTTCCAGTTTGGTCGTTGTAAAATCAGTATGCGTAAATAGTTTAGAAAAAGCTGCTCTGGTGGCAAAACCAAGAATTTCTTCCTTGCTGTGTTCATGGTAAAAGCCGTAAATTAAACCTGCCATGAAACAATCGCCACTACCAATCTTACCGATAATTCTTTCTGCACGGTATTCTTTGGAAACAATATCCGCTTCAGCGGTATGCAAAGTACAATAATACTTCACACCTCTTTCTTTGAAATCAAACCTGAAGGTATTGGCAACGGCAGTACATTTCGGGAAAGCCTGCATGATGGCCTCAGCACTCTTTTTTGCCTGTGCCAGGTAAGCTTCTTTTTGATCCTCTTCTGCAAGTCCATCAGCAACTGGGATGCCCAGCATATTTTCTGCAGCCCATACATTCCCCATAATCAGGTTACAGTATTTGGCCAATGCAGGCATCACTTCTACCGGTTTCTTGCCGTATTGCCATAGCTTACTCCTAAAATTCAAATCCAGTGAGATCTGGATATTACGCTCAGAAGCAGCAATTAAAGCCTCTTCACAAAGGGCCACAATCTCCTGGTTTAATGCCGGACAAATGGCGCTAAAATGTAACCAGGAAACATCCTGCAACACCTTATCCCAGTCGATGGTGCCAGTTTTCAAAGTAGAGAATGAAGAATGGTTACGGTCGTAGATAACCCCAGCATTTTTCAAATCCTTACCATTTGGCAGATAATACAAGCCGATACGCTCACCCGTGTATTGCATCGGACTGGTGTCAATATTCAGCTTATCCAGGTAGTTAACCACCTGTTTACTCATAAAATTGTCTGGTACTGCCGAAAGGTAGGACGACGGTACGCCCCAGAGTGCTAATGCAGCAGCCACATTGGCTTCTGCACCCCCTACATAAAAGGACAGGTTGTTTTCTTTGAGCCAGTTCCCATCCAAATCCGGAGAGATTCTCAATAACAGTTCACCAAAGTTTAAAACCTTTCCCATATCTATTAAAAATTAAAGTATTCTTTTGCGTTGTTATAGCAAATGTCCTGAATTACCTTACCCAGCCATTCCTGATCATCAGGTAATTCGCCATTTTCTACGTCATCTCCAAAAAGGTTACATAAGATCCTTCTGAAGTATTCGTGACGTGGGTAAGACAGGAAGCTTCTGCTGTCGGTTAGCATCCCTACAAATCGGCTCAACAAGCCCATATTTGATAAGGTATTCAATTGTTTGATCATGCCGTCTTTTTGATCCAGAAACCACCAACCCGAACCCCATTGCACTTTTCCGGCAACAGTTCCATCGTTGTAATTTCCAATCATAGTAGCCATCAACTCATTATCTGCAGGATTCAGGTTATATAGAATCGTTTTTGCCAGGCAATTTTTGCTATCTAATCTGTTTAAGAATTTAGCTAAGGCTTTCCCCTGACTAAAATCACCGATAGAATCGAAACCAGTATCTGGCCCTAACTGAGTCAATAAACGATCATTATTATTTCTTAAAGCACCCAAATGGTATTGCTGCACCCATCCTTTTTCATGATCCCATAAGGCAAACTGAAACAGCAAGGCTGATTTAAACTGCCCGATTTCTACTGCGGTTAAATCAGATTTCGCTCTGATTTTAAGATAAATTGCCTTAACTTCTTCTTCGGTGTAATCATCAGCATAGATTTGCTCTAAGCCATGATCAGAAACAGAGCAGCCATTTTCTGCGAAATAGTCATGTCTAGACTTGAGCGCGTTTAAATACGCCTCTAAACTATCCAACGAATTGCCTGTTAAGGCTGCAAGCTGATCGATGTATTTGTTTAACAGCAGAGTATCATCTGCATTCATTGCTTTATCCGGACGGAAAGCAGGCAGGACTTTAATATCCAGCTGATCTCTTTTAATTTTCTGGTGGTGTTCTAAAGAATCTAATGGATCATCTGTGGTACATAAGGCCTTCACATTCATTTTGCGCAATAGATTTTGCACAGAATATTCAGGTGTTTGCAACTTCGCGGTACATTCCTCATAAATGCGTTCTGCATTTTCAGGACATAGAACTTCATGGATATCAAAGTAACGTTGCAACTCCAGGTGCGTCCAGTGATATAAAGGGTTTCTTAAAGTATAAGGTACTGTTTCCGCCCATTTCTTGAATTTTTCAAGGTCTGTGGCACCTCCGGTAATGTAATACTCATCGATGCCATTGGCACGCATCGCACGCCATTTATAGTGGTCACCATATAACCAAACCTGGGTAATATTTTCAAACATGAAATCGTTTGCAATCTGATCCGGCATTAAATGATTATGATAATCAATAATGGGCATCTGTTTTGCAAAGTTATGATACAGCGATTGCGCTGTTTTTGTCTGTAGTAAGAAGTTGCTATCTAAAAAGTTTTTCACAATAATATTTCTAAATGTATAAATTTTTATAAAGAAACGCCCCTTTTCCAAGGAATAAAATCATCTTGTCTATGACGTAAGGCACTTACTTCCACCGTTCCACTCGCCACTCCAATTACGTATTCTAAAATACGCGCACCAGCCGCCTCAATACTCTCCTCACCATCAATGATAGATCCGGTATCCAGGTCAATAATGTCCCTCATTTTATTAAACAAGCGGGTATTACTCGCAATTTTAACTACCGGAGCGATCGGATTTCCAGTCGGAGTTCCCAGTCCAGTGGTAAATAAAACCACATTTGCGCCCGATCCCACCTCTGCTGTAGTCGACTCCACATCATTACCAGGCGTACATAAAAGGTTCAAACCAGGCTTTGTCACTTTTTCAGGATAATCCAAAACCGCCACCACTGGCGAAGTACCTCCTTTTTTGGCTGCACCAGCGGATTTAATGGCATCAGTGATCAATCCATCCTTAATATTTCCCGGAGAAGGATTCATATCAAAGCCTGATCCTGCGGCAGTTGCTCTACTACTATAGGTATTCATCAGTTCAGAAAAACGCGAAGCATCATCCCTATCTACACATCTATCGCTCAGATTCTGCTCTACACCGCACAATTCAGGAAACTCTGCCAGAATTACGGAGCCCCCTAAGGCCACTAATAAGTCGGAAGTATAGCCAATTGCCGGGTTTGCAGAAATCCCGGAGAAACCATCTGAACCTCCACATTCCAATCCGATACATAATTTGCTCAATGGAGCCGCCTGGCGTACATTTTCATTGGCCTGCATTAATCCTGCAAACGTTTTCTTAATTGCCAAACTTAGCAGCTCAGATTCCTTTCCAATCGTCTGCTGATCCAGGATATATAAAGGCTTATCAAAATCAGATATACGCTTCTGAATTTCTTCCTGTAAAATGCTCACCTGGGCATTCTGACAACCCAAACTCAGGATCGTTGCACCAGCCACATTAGGATGCGTGATATAACCAGCTAACAAGCCACATAAAGTCTGCGAATCCTGTCTGGTGCCACCGCAACCACCAGTATGGGTCAGGAACTTGATTCCATCCACATTGGGGAATAAACGGTTCGCTTTTTCCTTTTGCTCGGTATAAACCAAATTTGCATTCAGAATCTCATCCAGGCCTTTCCCCTGCTCATATAAAGAGATCAGTTCTTTAGCCTGTTGCTGATACGTTTCATTACGACCATAACCAAGATTATTCAGTAAAGCCTCTTGAATCACCTCCAGATTTCTGTTTTCACAGAAAACCATTGGAATCACCAACCAATAATTGGCGGTTCCCACCTGTCCATCCTTGCGGTGAAAACCATTAAAAGTACGGTCTTTCCAGGCCTGGATATCTGGCTTATTCCAGGACAAATCCGCTTCATTAGTTTCAAAACCAGTCGCAGCATGTTTGATATTTGCGGTAGTCAACAGCGAACCAACAGGGATATCCTGCTGAGCTTTACCTACTAAAACCCCATACATCATCAATTCATCGCCCGACTTTAAATCTACCGTATTGAACTTATGCTTGGCTGCAACATCATCCTGTAACAGGTAATCCAGACCTTCATAGCTCAGTTGCTCTCCTTTAGATAGGTCCGTTAACGCCACCAACACATTATCTTTTGGATGTACCTTTAATATTCTTTGCTTCATTAATTACTTTGTAAATGTTTTTCTGATTGTTGCAATGCCTGTTGCAACGTTTCCTGCATTCCTGATGCTAAAATCAGTTGATATTGAGCCGTTATCAGCTCTTTAAGATCGGGTAACACAGACAAGTCTGCCCCCCATAATTCCTTATCTGCCAACACCTGTTGGATATATTCTTCCGATGTCAACCTACTTTTCTCCTGGAAATAAGCCGCCTGATCGTCTGTAATCTGATATTCTTTACCTTGAAAAACACCAAAATACTGGCCATTCGAAGATGCTCGACTAACCCTCATAAATACAAAGAAAGCCGCAAAACCAAGGGCAATATTTGCTGGAACCTGATGGTATTTCTTATAGTAATTGAGCAACACCGGAACCACCCTGATCTTGATTTTCATACTATATTGGAAAGTAATGTTGATCCAGAAATGCGCAATAAAAGGATTAGAAAAACGGTCAATCACCGTATCCGCAAAAGCTTTAGACACTGCTATAGGCACTTCATAAGGAATAGCCGGAGCAATTTCCTTTTGCATCACCTTAGATATATAGTTTTTTAAAGACGCTTCATTCATGGCTTCTGCAACCGTAGAAATTCCGGAAAGGAAGGCAATCGCTGATGCCAGTGTATGCGAACCATTTAACAGCCGCACTTTCAGTTCTCTATAAATTTCAATATCTGGATTTACAATGATCCCTTCGTCCACACCACTTAATCCAAGCAGCCTTTCTACTTCCGCTCCACCTTCAATTGCCCAAAGGCGATAAGGCTCAGCCATAATCAGCAATTGATCGGTATAACCCAGCTCTGCTTCCAATTCAGTCAATACTTCCGCATCAGGCTTACCCGGAACGATCCGATCTACCAAAGAGTTACAAAAATGAATATGTTTAGTCAGCCAGCTTTTGAAAGCCGCTTCCAGACCTTGATGTTCCAGCAATTCAAAAACAATGGCCTCAAGTTTCTTTCCGTTATCCGGGATCAATTCCGTCGCAATGACCACTAGATCTGCATCTTGCTGATGCGCTCCCAGAGCTTTGAACCTGGCGTACAATACAGCGAGTAGTTTGGCCGGAAATGAAGCTGGCGGACGCTGATGTACGTCTTCTTTAACCAATTGTATACCCACCTCAGTTGTATTAGAAACGATGAGTCGCAGCGCTTTGCTGCTTGCTATTTCTAAAATGCTGTCCCAGTCTTCATCTGCAGTTAACACCCGACTAATGGCTGAAGAAACGATGTTTTCTTTTATTTTCTCTCCTTGTTCAATTCCCCGGACACAAATCGTGTACAAACTATCCTGTTTTGTAAAAGCATTAGTATCTCCTTTACTGGTTGACTTTACCACGGCAATTCTACCATTAAAACTGCCCAGCAAGTTTGCTTTGTTGATGAAGTAATCTGGAAGCCCACGTAATAATACGCCAGTTCCAAACTGCAAGACCCTTTCAGGAAGGTTAAAATGCCTTTGATCAGGAACAATCAGCTGCTCTGATCCTATACCATTTAAGGTGTTTTTGGATAGTATCATGTGTTAATTTACATTCGGTTAGAAACAATTCTACATAATAATTATAAGGAATGATCCGCTTGACTGGAAATTATTTGCGCAATCGTTATCGGGAACGTTATCGTGTTAAAATTATAGCGCTATTTCCTCAGAATGGGCATTAAAGATGGGAAATCAGCCTTATTGGCAATAGCCATTGCATCAAATCAGGCAGATCATAATAGGATAGCACATCGGGAATCAATTCGCTATAGCCATCTTTTTGCAGAGGATTTTGCAACCTACTGAGGTAAGAAGGAATCCCTCCATACAGGTCTAACTGAACAATTGTGGGTTCCAAAAAAGCAGCATGCATAGCAGGAACATTTAATAGTCCGTTTGTACGGAGCCATACTTTTTGGCCACTAAGCAGTTTATCCTGCTTCACAAATTGAACCAGAGTCAGTAAATCGTAGACTCTTTGTCCAACCAATGACTGCCCAAGGTGCAAGGCAAACATGGCATTACGGTATTCCTTGTTTTGGTATTTCGGATCATTCAAACTGACTTTATCTTTTGTCTCTCCAATTCCTCTCAAATCAGGAAGGATCAATGCATAGCCTTGATCCAGATATTTTCTTAGGCTGTCTGGTGTTTTAGCTAGCTTTCCTTTACCATCTTCATCTGCCCAGATCAACACCTCTTTGATTTTACCCTCCGGCTTAAAGTATAGAAAAGGCAATGGTATCTCCTCTGGACTCCTAAGGATCATCCGGGAATACCTCAAGCCTTTAGCACTAAACAACGAATCCTTTAACCTGCTCACAACTAACGAATCCAGCACTTCAACCTCTACATTAAGATTAACATCAGACAAAGCCAATAAGCCCCTGATTTTCTCTCGTTTAAAATCATTAGTCTGTTTAGAAAAACCAGCTCTTCCATCCGATAAACGATCGTACAGATCCAAATGATAATCGACTAAACTCCGCTCTTTTTTATATAGGTTTTTAAGCTTTCCCTGCGGAGTGCTCCACAAGTCTTCTGCCGACAACAACTGCAAATCACCTTCTTTTACCGGCTTTGGATCTTTATAAAAATGCTTACGAAACCAGGTCACTGCAGCTTCTCTTTTAGGCTTAGACAAGCCATGTCCATCAGCATAGCCGAACAACTCTAAATCTGCTTTCGCTCCTAAATCGGCATACACCTGACTCAGATCCTGGTAAGCTTCCAAAGTTCCCTGATAATCAATAAAGTCGAATTTCCCGGCCAAAACCAATACAGGTTTCGGTGCTGCTGCAATAAGGTAATCACTCATTTCAAGTTGCAACTTCCCTTCTCCTGGTATTTGCGCACAACCATCAGCAGGACCGGTCATTTCCAAAGTACGCGCCCTACTGGCCAGATAGCTGCAAGGCGCCAGCAATTTCAACCGCTTATCCATAGCCCCCAAATAAATAACCTGCATACCACCACCACTATTCCCAATACAGCCGATCCTGGAAGGATCCACTTCTTTTCGATCACATAGGTAATCCAGACCGCGCATATTGTCGAAAACCTCGTATACAGCAACAGAACTCCCCAATAGATTGGCAGATTGATTGAGCAATGTATGTTCTGTTGTGCCACCTTTTGTCTGAGGCATACCCGCCTCATCAACCAACTGATGCCTTTCTGACTGCGAAATCGGATCAATCACTAAAACCACAAAACCATTCTTCGCGAAAAGAATGGCAGTCTGCTGATAAGAGGGAGTTGCCTTAGCAAGGTCCTCATGCCCACATAACAAAACAACGGCAGGGAAAGGGCCTTTTCCTATAGGGAGGTATAAATTAGCGCTAACATGATGGTCTTTAAAGCTTTCATAAACCAGCTTTTCAATGCGATAACCATCCCGAACTAAAGTTCCTGTAATTTGTGGATTCAATGGTGATTTGAGCGGAAAGCCCTGCATCAGCTGTTGAATGTTAACTTTTACTTTAGATTGGTAACCCATTGTAGCCAGTCGGGAACCTTTAGCAGCAACTAATGCCTGTTTCCGGGCCTCATACTGCTTGGTCATTTTGCCAATGAGATAGGTATTTAAACTGGCTTCCCCCTTCCAATCCAGCACATCAAATGGTTTTTGACCAAAACATAAGGCACAGATAAAGAGCAAGAAACCAGTGGCAACTACAGTTGTTTTAACCATTTAGGATATTTCTTATCGATCAGGTTTGCTGGCCATTTTCCATACCAGGCATAACCTACGCGTCGTTCTACTTCAATTTCTGAAAGGCTTCTTTTAGGAACGCTCTCCCGACCCGTAAAAATAGGCGTATTGTCTGGAATATCATAAAACCTTGCCCATATCACGCTAGACACATCCGCTTTCAGGACGCGATCTTTACCTTTTGGCTGCTTCAGATCAGTGATGAACACAAAATCATAGCCCACAATTTTTGCTTTCTCAAACCATTGTATAGCAGATTTCACGGAACTGATGATCGCTGGAGAAGGGTTCTTTTGACGCATTAAAAACTCCACAATGTAAACAGATTCCATGCCGCTCAGAGAGATCGGCTCAAATGTACGCGCCTGAGCGGGCTTTAAAGTGTTTTGATCGTATTGCGCGCACCATACTGTTGGCTTTCCATTCTGTAAAACCTGAGTTTTCAAAATACAGGAAAGTCCTTTATCTACAGCGATAGCCGCTTTTTTACGGTCGCCATCCGACAAAACCTCAAAACCCTCTTTACCTTCTACCAGATCCTGCATGATGTTCAGCACATTTACCATCGCATTGTCATTGTAGGTCACTTGTCCGCGGTACAAATGATGGTCAGGGAAGTATTGTGGCCAACCACCGTTTTCATATTGAGCTTTAAAAAGGTAATTCATGCCCTTTTTTACCGCAGCCAGATAGGCTGGATTTCCGGTACTGCCAAATGCTTTGACCAGGTACCGCAGCTCTCTTGTAGTCGCTTTATTGTCTATCGTGGCATCCTCATGCAGAGAATCCGCTTTAATTTCTACACGTTGACTGGCAGAAAGCTCCTGATCATAATCGATCGGTATTTTACCAATCGCCTTAGGCCATCCACCAACGCTTCGTTGATAAACCAACATTTTTTCTGCAGTGCTATCCAAATTCGAAGGACGCTCGCTGATGTTCTGCGCAACAGCACAAGAACTCAGCAAAGCAGCCATAAAAGCGAAGGTTAGTATTTTCATTATTTAAGATTCGAAGGTAATTGTTTAGCCAACCATTCCACAAGGTCTGTTGCTGCTGTAAAATTATCATAATCTGATGGCAACTTCCTGCCATCTATATACTCATTATACAGCCAAGGATCGCCGATCACAAAGACCTTTCCTTTGCCATATTTTACCATGGCGATGACATTATTTCCGTCTTTATCTTTCAAAACAGCAGTTGTAGCATCAGTTAAACTTAAACTACTAAACTCCTTCACAAACAGCTGTTTTGCATTACCGAAGATAGAATTTCTTGCAGGAACATTAACCCTTGCCGTTTCATATTCGTTCTTGATAACACGTCCCTTACTATCTTTATTAAACTGTACACCAAAGGGTTTTGCCAACTGATTAAAATGATCCAGCTCAGTGTTTCCGGTATCGTTTGCCATCAGTACCAAAAGCCCCCCTGCTTTAACCCAGGATGTCAGGTCTTTGATGTGATTTGCAGCGATATAATTTGGTTTTGGACTCTCCTTTTCGGTATCCGGATCCACGATAATGTACACCGCAGCATTACTCAGGTTTTTCAATGTTGGTCCTTCTCCAAGTTCCTTCGCTTTAAAACCGTTTCTTTCAAAGATACCTGCCCACATAGAAAAGCCGCCATTTGCGCGTTCTGCCCATTTGTAATGCCAGGAAAGGTCATTCCCACTTTGATCCTTCTTGATTTCATGGTTAAAGTAATTGTCGAGCAATACCGTTTTTCCCTTGCCTGGCTTTGGCGCTTCCGCCCATTCCATCTCATTAGCTGCTAGTAAAAAGGCGCCTACTCCCTTAGGATCATTGCTGATCACCGGCTCGCTCATGTAATAAGCAAAGCTGCCATCACGGTATGGTTTACCGCCCAATCCAGAAACACTAACCGTTCCTTTCAGGTTTATTTTATCCTCAGAAACCTGCTCTACAAATACTTTCCTGATCCCCTGATAACCTTTCTCTGCAACAGCAAGATAAGAAACAGGAAGATCTCCATTCCTTACCCCCTTAGCCAAGCTATAGACAAACATGGAGGAAGCAGAAGCTTCAGGATAATTGCCTTTCGCATTTGGTAAATCCAGGATATCATACCACAATCCGTTTTTAGGATCCTGGTATTTTTTGATCGCTACAGCCGTTCTGTTTAAAATCTCCTGAAGTGTTTTTCTTTTTGGATGGTCCTTAGGGAAATACTCCAAGGCATCTACAAGCGCCATTGCATACCAACCCATTGCACGTCCCCAGAAATTAGGGGATTGCCCATTAACCGGATTGGCCCATTTTTGTGTTCTTGATTCATCCCAGCCATGGTACAACAATCCTGTTTTCGGGTCTTTACTGTATTTTTCCATCAGGATAAACTGATTGGCGATGTCATCAAAAGCAGCCTGATCACCCACCAATGCAGCGTATTCCGCATAAAAAGGCTGTCCCATGTACAAACCATCCAGCCACATCTGGTGTGGATAGATTTTTTTATGCCAGAAACCACCCTCTTTAGTTCTCGGATGTCCTTCCAGCTGCGCTCTTAATGTCGTAGCCGCTTTAAAATATTTCATCTGACCAGTCACTTTATACAAAGTGAGGAGTGAACGGCCATTTTTAATGTTGTCAATATTATAGTCCTGAGGCTTGTAGCGTTGAATCAGCCCATCTTTGGTGACAAAAAAGTCCATACTTTTCTGCATATACTTGAAATACTCCCCTTTTCCGGTTCTTTTCCAAAGCCCATCAATTCCCTCCAGGATCACCCCCTGATCATAGGCCCATTTTACGGGCTTAGGCTGCTCAGGATTGAGGTTTAGCGAATCTGCCCATATTTCCATCACTGTGGCAGCCATGCGCGCTGAGAGCGGCTTATTCGACTGCGCATAAGCCAGAGAAGAACAACTAGCCTGCAGGATCAGCAATGCTGCCGCTGTATTTATCCAGGTTATTTTCATTTTGTTTCTTTAGTTCAAAAAAGCTTTATTTCAATCTCAACTATTTCTTCATCTCCAGAACAGCAGGTTTTGCATCATGCGTAAATTCCGAAACGGCTTTTGCTTTGCCTGTCGCCGTACCAGAAATCTTAAGGTCTTTATTCTGGTCTCCGGAAACACGCAACAACAATTCAGCATTGGTATAGTCTATGTTTTTAAAGTAGACAGACTTACCATTCTGCACATAAAGTAATGGCTTAGCTTTCGGCACATCCAAATGCACATTCGTCAAATGAATATTTTTAGCTTCCTGAATGTCTACCCCCTCATCAGCCTTGATCACCAAATTGTTTAAATAGATGTCGCTAATGCTCATTTCCGGTAATCCGCGTACAAATACAGCTTTCGCTGCTCCATCACAAACAACATTCTCAATGTAGAACTTCCTGAAAACAGGTGTTTCCTCAGTAACAGGTAACAACTCTACTTTAGGCGCTGTGCGCTGCTCTCCAGTTAAAGGAACCGGATCAACTGCCGCATAGTACATGTCAAAAAGAATCGCTTCACCAGCAATATCCTTCATATTGATGTTTTTAGCGTAGATATTTTCTACTACACCACCTCTTCCTCTGGTGGTTTTAAAACGCAAACCAATGTCGGTGCCGATGAAAGTACAATCAGAAATGAAGATATTTTTAGCGCCTCCAGACATTTCACTGCCAATTACAAAACCTCCATGAGCATGATAAACGGTGCTATTTCTAATGATCACATTTTCTGTAGGCACTCCACGTTCTCGTCCCGCAGCATCACGACCGGATTTAATACAAATCCCATCATCACCTACATCGAAAGTACTGCCTTCAATCAGCACATTTTTACAAGATTCAATGTCTATTCCGTCCCCATTCTGCGCATACCATGGGTTTTTCACATAAATATTCCTTACGGTAATGTCCTCACTCATTAAGGGATGAAGGTTCCAGGCCGGAGAATTCTGAAAAGTCACGCTTTCCAGCAAAATCTGCTTGCAACGGTACAAGACCATTAAATTAGGACGTAAAAAGTCTTTAATACTTTCGTAAAACTCGGGTGTTTTATCCGGACTAATTTTTCCGGGATCTTTCATTGATGATCCTTTAAGTGTCAATGCCGAAGGATACCAGATTTTCTTGTTTTCACTTACCAAACCACCTGAAGCCAATAATTTCTTCCATTGGCTTTCAGTCAGCTTATCTCTTTTAACCATTCTCCAGGCATCACCACCACCATCAACAATTCCAAAACCAGTGATAGCAATGTTTACCTGATCATTTGCCCAGATAGGAGATTGATTGCGCATCTGCGGAAATCCTTCCCAATTTCCTTTCACCAACTCATATTGCGTAAAATCCTTGGTAAACTGCAACAGCGAATTTTTCTGTAAGTGCAGGTTCACATTACTCTTCAGCTCTACCGGTCCGCTAAGCCATAAGCCGGCAGGGATAACTACAACACCCCCACCTTTTTTGCTCATAGCCTGGATCGCCGAATTAATGCTTTTTGTATTTAGCGTGATGCCATCATTTTTGGCACCATAGCTAAGAATATTGATTGTATCTTTTTTAAAAGATGTTCCTTTTACTGTCGGTAAGTTCTCAAATGAATACTGCTGCTCTTTGGTTGATCCTTGTGCCTTTGAAACCATTGGGTTCCATAACATAAGGGCAAAAGACAAAGACCATAGCATAGGGTTAATCTTGTTCATACAAGGCTGGTTTAGGTATCGTATAATATTTGGTTATCGCTGTTTCCAGCTCGTTCACAATTCTACATAGTTTTGTTAGAGAATAAAACAAAAGCGCCCAAAATAACTGCGCAATCGTTCCCGTGTTCCTGTTAAAATTGGGTTTAGAAGAATTTACTGAATGGCTTCTACACGGAACCAATCCACATCTGCATAGCCGGAATCATTGCTTTTTCCTTTTTTAACTGCAAACAAGCCCATTTTCGCACCTATCCATTGTCCTTCACTTGCCTGGAAGGATCCGGGAATAGCGATGAAGTTCTTTCCATCAAGGCTATAACTGAAATTACAAAGCGCTCCTTTGTTTACTTTAACGCGCAAATAAACTTCCTCTGCCTGAACATGACTAATCGGAGGGACAAAGTTTCCTTTTAGCTTTTCTTTCGCCAATGTCTCTTTCCAATCTGTAATCTTGATTTCCTGCTCTTTTTTCCCTTTAGCCGCATCCATACAAGTCGTATAAACTAAAGACAGCTGCCCTTTATTACTTTTCAAAGCAAGATTAGCATAGCTTCTACCCATGATGATCAAGCCTACTTTTTCCTCCTCCAATTTCGCACTTGCGTTAAATATCAGCTTAGCAGTGGCCATAAACTCCTCCGCAGGGAACTTTTGTAAGAGTAGGTTTGGCACATCCCAATAACTGTTCATGTCTTCCGGACCAGCTTGCGTAAAAAGTCTTAAGCTTCCTTTTCCAGGATTCATAAATGCCCAGGTTGCTTCAGGATTCGCCTGCCATTGCCACTGTAGCCCCATCCGATTTTCATTAAACTCGTCACTTTCTGCAGGCGTAGAGATTGGATACACCTTGCCAACAGCCGGTTTTTTATATTCCAATACCGGAGTTCCGATGCCTGTGCCCGCAACATCAAGCCCAATTACCGGCCAATCTTTGACCCATTTCATAGGCTGTAAATGTACCACGCGACCATAGGGCCCTTTATCCTGGAAATGCAAAAACCAATCTTCTCCCCCGGGAGTGTCTACCCAAGCCCCCTGATGAGGTCCGTTAATTGGAGAACTCCCTTGATCCATCACCACTTTTCTTTCATAAGGACCATATACATTTTTGGAGCGCAGTACAAGCTGCCAGCCCGTAGAAACGCCTCCTGCCGGAGCAAACAGGTAATAATAACCATTACGCTTATAAAATTTGGGCCCTTCTATGGTCGGATCATCTTCATGTCCGTCATAAACCAATTGCCCCTGATCTATTGCCCGATCTCCGGCTGCATTCAACCTTTTTACGGCAAGTACACTTTTTATCCCAGCTCTACTGCCAGCATAAGCATAAGCCAGGTAAACTTTGCCATCCTCATCCCACAGCGGACAAGGATCAATCAGGCCTATTCCCTCGGCCACCATTACAGGTGCAGACCATTCGCCCCGAGGGTCTTTTGCTTTAATCAGGTAAATTCCAAAATCAGGATCCGGGTAATAAATATAAAACTCTCCTTTATGGTAACGAATTGCTGGTGCCCATACCCCATTTCCATGCTGAGTTTTCGAGAAATGAGCTTCAGGAATTTGGCGGGTTAAGGCATGGCCGATAATTGTCCAGTTCACCAGATCTTTAGAATGCAGTATCGGAATCCCCGGAACCCCATCAAAACTGGAAGCAATCATATAATAATCATCGCCTACACGGATGGCATCCGGATCTGAATAATCGGCATTCAACACCGGATTTTTATACTTGCCATTGCCAAGGTCGGCCAACCAAACTTTACTGACGCTGGGTTTACCTGATGTAGCACTTTCTTTTTGTGCAGCCACAGTTCCTCCGCAGAGGATAAAACTTGCGATCCATAAACTACTCCTCCACAAAGGATACTGCTTTGCAGCTCCAATTGTTTTCAGTGCATTTTTGCAGGTACGCACCGTATCTTTCACTATTGTTTCGGCTTCCATAAACTCTTTGCTGAAAATATCTTGACTAATGTATATGCTTTAACTTCTTTCTTTGACAATTGCTTTGACCATGGGATTCTTTCTGATATTGCCCCTCCAGGTCCTTTTGAGCCATATTCCGCATAAAAACTGGTCTTATGGTTATCGTTTTCATTCCATGCCCGCCAACCGGCAGCTAAAATATGACTGCCCATTTCCGTATTGATAAATACCGTGTTGGCATAAGGACGCCAAGGCCTGCCCAGATAAACTTTCTCAAGTCCCGGCGTTGCAGTTAGCTTACAATCCAGAAATACAAAACCATAAGGCTGTGCGGCAGTAGTGGAAGCTGCAGTAATGTATGAGTTCTTTTTGCTGTGGATATGACAACGTTCAAAAACAACCGTTGCCGCACCGAAGATAAAATCGGTAGTTCCCTCTATATAGCAATCCACATAGTACTGTCTGCTGGTGTCTACCGCAGGAAACAAAGTATCCTGATTTCCCAGTATCCGGCAATTCTTCAAAACGATGCGGTCTCCTTCTGTATGGAGCGCAACTGCTTGTCCAACCGGACCGGCATCGTTTTCAATGGTCAGGTTCTCTGCCCTGAAATCATTCCCTTGTACCAACAAGGTATAGGAATTGTAAGTATTGAAACCGGGCTTACCAGAATAATCCCCATTAGAAATCACCGTATTTGAAGAATCTTCTCCAAGGAGGAACACATTTGTTTTCCAGGAAGGCACGATTAGCTTCTCTTTATAAACACCCTTTTTTATACGAATGGTGACCACCGGCTCCGAGAAATCCCGAACAGCATTGATGGCAGCCTGAATCGTTTGAAAATCTGCAGTACCATCCTTGCTTACAGTAATTGAAGTTGGAACCGCCCCTTTCCCTGCAGCTGCCTGACTTTGTGCAAGGACCATTTCAGCATTCAGACTAAAATGCAATAGGAATAACCCCAGAAATAGCTTTAACTTTTTGCTGGTATCCATCCTTTAAAAATCTTTTCTATAGTATACTCCGCAGCTTCCTGATCGTTTAGTTGCTTCGACCAATTCACTCTTTTATCAGTAGCACTACCTGCACCTTTGTTCTTATACTCCGCATAAAATGCAGTTTGCTCATTGCTGGCTTTCCCCCAGTTGTTCCAGCCTTCAGCTTTAATCATAGCTCCAAGCTCACAATTCAGAAAAACAGCTTGTGCATAAGGGCGCCATGGTCTGCCCAGATATACAGATTGTGCAGGCGCAGTTCCAGTAATCTTACAATTCAGGAATACATAACCATGCTTTACAGAATCTGGTGCTGAGGAAGCCGTAAGAAAACCTGGTTGTTTACTAAAAATCTCACATTCTTCGAAGACCGCAGTTGCTGATCCGAATATAAAATCTACTGTTCCACTGATGAAGCAACGATAAAAATACTGTTTGCTGCCAGGGCCGTAGGTATATAAGGTATCTTGAAAGCCGAGCATTCTACAATTCAGAAAACTGGCTTTGTCTCCGGCAACCCATAATGCTACCGCCTGACCAACTGGACCGGCAGTATTCTCAAAAGTGATGTTCTTTGCACTAAAGTCATCCCCATAAATATAAAAGCCTGAAGATCCTGAAGTACCCATATCTTCTCCAAATCGGTTTTTCTTCTGCGCATAATCGTCATAGGTTAGAATTGTTTTCTCTACACTCTCTCCAACCAGACTAACCATTTTCTTGGAAGCCGATAAATTGAGTTTCTCTTTATACCTGCCATTTTTAATATAAATGGTGGTCTTCACTTTTCTAAAATCCGGAACAGCATTGATCGCTTCCTGAACGGTTTTAAAATCAGCCGTTCCATCCTGGGCTACCACAAGGGTTTTATCCTGTGCTTTTAACTGTCCAAGGCCAAGAAAACCAAAGACAGCCAGGCATAACATCATTTTCATTTCTTTAAGGGTTTAGGTTGTACCACATAGTTACACAATTCCAACTGCTGTTTTTTCATCTCTGAAAGCACAATCTGGGCTATTTTCCTTGCGCCAAACTCATTAAAATGAGTATTGTCCTTTTTACCTTCAGGATAATTTGGATGTACACCTGACTCCAGTTGCATAAACAATTGCTTGGCCCCTGATGGTCCCATCTTTTCATACATCGCTCTGCTCTCCCGATCAAGATCAATCACTGGAACATCATATATTTTTGCAACCTCATATACCGCCGCGCTATATTCCATATGCGTTTCATTAGCATGTCCATTTTTATCGAAACTCATTCTGGATACCGGAGTAATGAGTATAGGAATCGCATTTTTCGCCCTGCTTTCTTTAATAAACCTCGCAAGATTTGTCTTGTAATCTGGTACCGAAGTGTAACGCTCTTTATATCTTTCTCCTTTAGCAGCATCATTATGGCCAAATTGCATCAGTACATAATCTCCCTTACTTAAACTATCGGATACATTGTCCCAACGTTTTTCAGCTATAAAAGTTCGGGTACTTCTTCCGCCTTTTGCGCGATTATTAACCTGCACTGCGGGAGTAAAAAAGCAAGCAAAAGGCATTCCCCAACCTGTTAATGGTGCTCTGGAGCTTTCATAATCACACATAGTGGAATCACCAATCATCCAGATTTTTATTGGCTTCTGCTCGCTGATAAAAGCGGTACAAAAACACAATAAGCCAATCGCAACTATGGTTAACTTTCTAAATGGTTTGATTTGCATCATTTCTTATTTAATCAATTAGCGGGTTTAACCAGGTATTGTAATACCGGTAAATTCAAGGCTCTCATTTCCTGTAAAACCAGCTGTGCCATTACCCTTGCACCAAGTTCATTAAAATGTGTATCGTCTTTTTTCCCTTCCGGATAATTAGGATGTTCTCCTGCTACTAAATGATTGAACAAGAGCTTCGATTCTTCAGGGCCATATTTTTGCAACAGCTCCTGACTTTTCAAATCCAGGTCAATCAACGGAACTGCCACTGATTTTGCCAGTTCTCTAACCAAATCCGAATAGAGCTGATGCGTTTCCTTAACTTTTCCGGAAGTATCAAAACTTCTTCTGGCTACCGGCGTAATCAATACTGGAATAGCACCTTTTGCACGACTTTCCATTACAAACATCAACAGGTTCTTTACGTAATCTGCTTCCGGTGTATAACTTGCCTTGGTTTTCACCTCATCATTATGACCAAACTGAATCAGCACATAATCTCCTTTCTGCAGTGATGAGGCTACAGGTGCCCATAAATTCTCGGAAATGAAGGTCTTTGTACTCCTGCCATTCTTCGCACGATTATCGACCAAAACATCTTTACTAAAAAAGTTAGCAAAAGGCATTCCCCATCCTGTTTCAGGGAAAGCGCTTGCTGATTTAACAGCAAGCGTGGAATCCCCAATCAGGTATATGGTCAATTTTCGCGGAGTTGAAATGAAAGACATCAACACCAGGGCTGTAAAAGCAAAGACCCAACTATATTTTCTCATATCTATTCTTTAAAACGTCCATCGTGGATCGCCTAATACGCCTCCATCGGTAGCGCTGGTCCAAAGTAAAGATCCTGCTGGCAATACAAATTTAGTAGTGCTAGTCGTCCATCCCGGATCTACTGTTTGTCCTTGTGTAGCCGCACCCGGTAATGGCAATACTGTTCCTTTATCTGCAGTTTTCAGATTAAATGTATTGTTATTGGTAAAGGTAATTGCAGAACTCGCAGAAGTACTCGCGATGATTCCCACTACCGTGCCAGAACGAGGTGCATTGGCAAGAATCGAATTCTTGAAAATATAAGTAACCGGATTTGCTGCCGCATTGAGTAGTAAAAGCATGCTGCCATAACCGATATTATTAATCGTACAAGAGCTGATGGTGATCTCAGGCGCTTTACCTACCATAGTCGTTTTACAACTTACTAATCCTGGCGAACTGTTATAAATTGTGCTGTTGCTAACCGTTAAGGTTTTAAAAGCCAGTTTATCTAAATGAAACAAATAATAGTTGGCACCAGCAAACTCATAGATCAGACATTTATTAAAACTCAGGTCATCCATTGTAAACAAAGCACTACGATCCGCTCTAATAATTGCGGTAGTAAAGCCATGAATCCAGGAGTTTTCCACTTTAATATTTTTGAAATTAGCAGCTCCGGAACCAGCGAGTAAATCGCAGAAATACCCACCGGTATATGCTGTTCCATCAAAGTTAATTCCTGAAGCAGAGAAACCAGCGCCTGTACCTGTCAATGTGAATCCTTTCATATTGACCCTTACCGCCTCAGGATTATCATTCACTGATCTTAAAGTAACCGATTTGTTGATCAGTGCAACCAATACTGGCAATTCATAAGTACCATCTTCCAGGCCGATCACCGCATTATCTCCTGCATTAGCAATTGTAGTCGCCAGGTTATCTGAAGGACTGATCTTAATGGTATATACAATTGGAGCCGTAGTACTAAAAGTCAGGTAGCCATTACTCTTTGTTCCGGCAAATAATTCCGCAGTATACTTTGTAGTTGGACTAAGGCCTGGGATCGTAATTTTCTTTTCTTTAATCTGATCTGCAGTTAGGGTAATGGTGATGGCAGTACCGGTTTCAGGGCTGATCACGATAGTCGAACCTGCAGGAACTTCCATAAAAGCCAGAGTAACACTATTTTCTCTAACCACGGTACCGCTTTCTCTAAACAACTGAGTACCGACAATCTTAAAGCTACTGCTCACAAGGTATTTCGATTCCGGTTGTGTTGCTGTTGCATTGGCTTTCACACGGGCATAATATTTCAGTCTTAGCTTAAGCTCTCCTTCATGCACGGTATACCCTGCAGAATCTGTTTTCCCTGAAAAATCTGTTGTGGAGAACAGGGAATCTGTAGAAAAATCTACGGTATAGCTGTATTTATTATTGCCGGTAAATAATGGAGCGTCCCAGCTTAATCTTGCTGAGCTTTCTGAAGCTACAATTTTAACACCTGAAGGCTTAAAAATTCTTGGGGCCTCTGTTGGCGTTTCGTCCTTTTTGCAGGAAGAAATGGACAGGGCTAAACTTGCAAATAAAAAACAATGGCAAGCGATAGTTAAAAGATTTCTTTTCATGATTGTATAGACTTAATAACCATTATTTTGAACCATATTGGACGTTTCGATCAGCACCGTTTTAGGGTAAGGCAACAACTCTCTTTCATTCGCTTTGAAATACGTTGCAAAACCATTAGCCAGACCAGAGATCGATCCGGAAACAGGATCGTCATTCACTGCAAAACGCCAGGCTTTAACCGTATAGCCACCAGCAGGTGCGCTTGAAGAACCCAAACCTTTCGTATAAAACACCGTATTTGGTGTCCCACCGTATAAATCCAGATTGGCCACTTCTTCTACGCTACCACCTTTCAGGTAATTGTTCTCTTTCACATAAATGTAAAGCGGTACATTTTCATACGCACCTTGTCCCAACATAAAGTCTTTCAGTTTAGCACGTGTTTCATTGAACTTCGTTTCCATCAGGTTCCAGCGAATCAAGTCGTATTTACGGATTCCTTCACCACCAAACTCCAGTAAGCGTTCTTTTACAATCGCCTCAAAGAAGGCATTTTTATCTGTCGGACTAGCAGGAACCTTGTCTTCAAAACCTTTAAATGCACGTTCACGAACTCTTTTCAACGCAGCTTGTGCCGCCGCAGATGGGGCTCCGTTCACTTCATTATCCGCTTCGGCGAACATCAGCAAGACATCTGAAAAGCGCAGAATCGGCCAGTTGATCGCAAAGTTTTGAGAAGTTGAAGAGTTGTTAAACGCAGTCCATGCTTTTCTGAATTTTGCATCCGTCATCGTATTTGCAGTATTCAGCATCTTTTTAGAATTGTCATTGATTTCATAAACACCAATGGTAACATCTCTTCTGCTATCCATAGCAGGATCAAATTCATAAAAGTAAGTTGCAATAGCGTTCATACCACCACCGCCTTGTCCGAAAGTAGATTTAGCAGAATACCTTAAACCGTTGTAATAACCCAGCTTACTATCTGTAGAAGCATTGCCACCAAAAGCACCTACTTCCAGCATCAATTCATGTTTATCATCTAAACGCGTTCCATGCAAAGTCTTGAACACATTTTCATAACTTGGATTTAAATCATGTTCTCCTGCTTCAGCAATTATTTCTGTGCATTCTTTTAAAGCAATATTATAATAGTTTAAATAATCCGTTCTTCTTTCCATTCTACGGGTATCCACACGTAAAGCGTATCCCCCTCTGGCCAAAGCAATCCTTGCTCTAAGGCCTTTAACAGCACCCTTTGTGAAGCGGAAGCTTCCATATTCGGTAATATTAGATCTCCATGGCACTAAAGTTTCCGCCAGTTCCAGATCTTTCAACAACTGATCATAAGTTTCATCGCGATTGCTATTGCTGTAATTCAAGGTTGCGGCATCAGAAGCAGGAACGAATGTCCCTGGAACATCTCCCCAGTTGCGGATCAGTTCATGGTAAAACTGCGCTCTTAAAGCCAGTGCTTCGCCGTAATATCTGGCCATTTCTGCTTTCTGAATAGCAGTACCGTTGTTATACAAGTTCGACAAAGGAATGTACTTGATACAAATATTGGCGCGTTCTACGCCCGAAAACAATTGTGCAAAAGGATTCGCTAACTCCGTATTGTCGGAACTTGCACCATACATACTCACCCCTCTACGATCAGAAGAGCTATAACTCCCTGATGTTTTAAAGTCATCTGCACTCAGGTTCAGGATGGTCGCCAATCGGTTCCCATAACCATTGTCACCTACCAACCTATTGTACACCCCTATCAGGGCATTATTTGTATACACCGTACTTTCAAAAACTGTTGTCGGTGAAGTAGTAGATGGAGATTCAAATTCCAACGCTTTTTTACAGGAAGGAAGTACGCTTAAAGTACCAATCGCGAAAGCCATGATGGCCGCTGATAATATGTTCGTTTTCATTTCTTTAAAGATGATTGGATTAAAAAACAAGATTAAGACCGGCAAGAATATATCTGCTGCGAGGATAAGCGGCGTAATCTATTCCTGGTGTTAATGGACTATTTCTACGGGTATTTGCCTCTGGATCATATCCTGAGTAACCAGTAATCGTTAATAAATTATTTACGGTACCATACACACGTAGTTTAGAAATAAATCCGGTACGCTTCATTAATTTTGCAGGAAGTGTATAACCCAGTGTCACATTGGCAATGCGCAGGTAAGAACCATCTTCAATTGCAAAAGACGTTAAGGCATAGTTACCTGGTGTAGGCGTCCAGTAGGTCGTATTTTCATTCATTGCAGTTAAAGCTGCAGGATCGGTTACTTTAACACCATTGGCGTCAAAGTTTTTCCAACGTTGAGTCATAATGTCCAGAAGGTTGTTGTCTTTCACATTATATTGAGAAGTAAACTCTAAACGATTGGCGTTATATACCTTGTTCCCTACTGAGAAGTTAAGGAATACGGACATGTCAAAATTCTTATAAGCAAATTGATTGTTGAAACCTCCGATAAACTTTGGTTGTGCAGTGCCTAGTACCGTACGGTCATCCTCTGTAATTACCATGCTCTCCGAAGAAGACAGCTTTTTCAGCTTCATATCACCCGGTTGAGGTTCTCTATTTCCAATCAGCGACTTGCTATTTGGCACATCAGCTTTCAAGGTATAAGTATATACACCGGTATTTGCATTCTGCACATAATTGAAATCATTTACAGTATACCTGCCATCAGATATATATCCATAGAATTGACCAACAGGTTTACCTACTTCTACTTTCACATCTGCAAGGCTGTTTACCCATCCTGACTGAACCAGGTAAGAATTTACACCACTTTGTAATTCAAGAATTTTATTCCTGTTGAAGGAAATATTGAAACTGGTGTTATAGGTAAAATCCCTGCTTTTCACTGCCAGAAAGCCCAGTTGCAACTCAATCCCCCTGTTTTGTGTTTTACCAACATTTTGTTGTTGCGTATTATAACCGGATATGGTCGAGATATTCGCATCCAATAATAAATCCTTAGTTCTGTTGTCATAAAGATCTACTGTAGCCGTTAAACGATTATCGAATAACTCCATATCAACACCAAAGTTTGTAGAAAAGTTCTTTTCCCATCTGATGTTAGGATTTGCTAATTTCGTTGAGATCAATCCGGTGCTTACAGCAGCATCATTTGCTGCATATCCACCTGCGGTAGAACTCGCCAGGAAAATCGTTCTGAACAAATCCGAACCAATTCTGCTATTTCCTGCAACACCATAACTCAATCTAAACTTCAAACTGTTTAACCATTTAATCTCTGCTTTTTTAAAGAAGTCTTCCTCCGACAAGCGCCATGCAATTTGTCCGGATGGAAAATTGCCATAACGATTGCCATCGGCAAATACAGAAATACCATCTCTTCTGAAATTAAAGGTAGCCAGGTACTTTCCTTTATAAGAATAAGCAGCACGGGCAAAAACTGAAAGGTTTCTAGTTCCACCTACCAAAGAAGTCGGCTTATCCTGAACCGCACCATTTGGCAAATCGGTTTTTTGAATGTTAGAAAAAGCCTCTTCAGGGGTAATATTTGTTGGGAACCATTTAATGGTCATATTGTCCGAGTTGGTATCGTCTTTACGTATCTCCTGGCCCAGCAAAAGATCCAAACTGTGGTCTGCCCCTAAATTTGGTTTGTAATTTAAGGTATTGGTATTGACAAAAGTAGTCAGATGAGAGTTTTCCAGCTGAATGGCCGGCATATTCGCATTGTTCCGCGCAATATTACTCAGCATTCCATTGAAAGTGTCTACATTACGGTCATTGTAATTCAAACCTAAAGTACTTTTCAAGGTTAGATTCTTTAGAATCTGATAACTCGCATAAGCACTCGTGATCAAATCATTGCGGTAATCGTATTTCAATTCATTATGAGCTAAACTAACCGGGTTGGTCAGATTGGTGGTCTGGAAATCTGCATCAAACAAATCTCCGGAATCACCACCACCAAGATAAGGCTGGTAACGCACTGCATTTCTTAAACGATTGGCACTTTGAGATTGAGTATTACTCGTACCAACCCCATCTACGCGCTGGCGACTATACCTCGCATTTAAACCGAAACGGATTTTATCAGAAAGCTTGTGGTCAAACCTAAAAGAAGCAAATGTCCTTTTATAAGCAGACTCCAGCATAATCCCGTCTTCCTTGGTATTGTTGAGCGAGAAGTTAAAAGTAGTCTTGTCAGTTCCTCCGGAGATATTCAGGATCTGGGTATTTGACCAGGCCTGGCGACCGAATACTTTATCCTGCCAATCCACTTTAGGGAGGTTTTTATAGATCTCTAAATCCTCAAAAGTCCCGTAAGCTTTTGTGAAATCGCTTTTCGTTTGTAATGAAGTATTGTTATTGTACAGTTCATATTGATAAGACACAAACTCATATGGATCCATCACTTCCAGTTTATTGACGATCTGACGAACGCCGCCAAACACATCAAAAGAAACTATAGTCTTACCGGGTTTTCCGGATTTAGTAGTAATGATCATTACCCCATTTGAACCTCTTGAACCATAAATAGCAGTCGAAGCCACATCTTTCAACAAGTTGATCGATTCGATCTCCCCAGGAGATAAGATAGAAAGCGCATTCTCTACAGGAATTCCGTCTACTATATATAAAGGTGAGTTGTCGCCGGTAAGCGAACTTCCACCACGAACTTTTAATTGGATATCTGCCCCAGGATTCCCCTCAGGTGTAATTACAGATAAACCGGCCATTTTACCAGCCAATGCCTGCGCCAATGTTCCCACCGGGAAATCTGCGACATCCTTACCGGACAATACCGATACAGAACCCGTCAGCATTTCTTTTCTTACCGTTCCATAACCAATATTGATCGTGACCTCGTTCAGTTGAGAAACATCTTCCGTTAAAACAAAATTGATTTTTGATTGATTGCCTACTGCAATTTCCTGTGGCACATAACCGATATATTTGGCTACTAAAACTGTCGCCCCTTGATCAGGAACAGAAATCTTGAACTGGCCTTTCTCATCCGTACTCACCACAATAGCAGTGCCCTTGATAGAAATGCTCACCCCAGGAATAGATTCCTTGCTCGTTTTATCTGTGACCTTGCCGGTTACCTGGCGAATTTTCTGTGCATCCGCCCGGAAAACTACGATAGCCAACAATACAAACAGTAGTAAAAATTTTTTCATACTCGTTCGGTTAATAATCCCCGGATTTAGGATAAGGGGAGTTTAGTTTAATTTGGTTAGTATGGAAGATTGCTCGACCTTCCATTAACAATTCTACATTGTTTTTATTAATAAAGTAATCGGAAGGCCAGATAAATTTGCGCAATCGTTCCCGACAACGTTCCCAGTCTAAAAATCAGATGCTTTTAATTAGAATGATAATTCTTATATTGCCCTATATAGACCAATACTTAAACTCTTCCCCTTTTTTCATGTTCGAACCGACTACTTTAAAAGATATCGCGAAGGCCCTGGGCCTGTCTACATCCACTGTTTCAAGGGCTTTAAGAGATACCCATGAAATCAGTGTGGAAACGAAAAAGATAGTATTGGAATATGCAGAAAAGATCAACTACCGACCAAACCCTATTGCCTTAAGCTTAAAAGAAAGACGTACAAAATCTATCGGAGTCCTGGTGAGTGAAGTAGCCAACCATTATTTCTCTCAAGCCATTGGAGGAATTGAATCTATCGCCTATGATAGAGGCTATCATGTTATCATTACGCAAACACATGAATCTTATGATAGAGAAAAGATCAATATTCAACATTTAGCCTCCAGAGGGGTAGATGGATTATTGGTTTCGCTATCTGCAGAAACCAGTGATACTTCTCATTTGAAGCTTTTACATGATCGCGGTTTACCGATGGTCTTTTTTGACCGGGTAGCGAATGATATTGAAACTCATAAGATCAGTGCCAATAATGAAAAAGGTGCTTATGATGCTACCATTCAGCTTCTGGAATCCGGACGCAGAAAAATTGCACACCTCACCAGTTCTAATCACCTTTCTATAAGTATCGAAAGATTGGCTGGTTATACGGCTGCCTTAAACGAATATGGGATTCCCCTACAAGAGGAATACATCAAACATTGTCCACATGGTGGGATGTTCCAGGAAGAAACAGAACACGCCATTTCGGAACTGATGTCACTGGAAGATAAACCAGATGCCATCTTTGTTGCCGGCGACCGCCTGAGCATCGGCTGTTTAACCGTGTTAAAGAAATTCAATATCGCTGTGCCGGAAGAAATCGCAGTTTCTGGATTTAGCAATTCAGATGTATTGGACTTGTTTAAATCTTCGCTAAGCTCCGTAAGGCAACCTGCTTATGAAATGGGACGTATGGCTACAGAAATGTTGATCAAACTGATCGAAAGTAAATATCCGGTCACAGAATTCGAAAACCGGGTATTGGATACGGAATTGGTCATCAGAAGCTAAATCAAATTCCTATTCCGTTATTTCTGCAATCCGGTAAGCGCACCTGCGGTCGCCACTCACAATATGATCCAGGCGATTGATGCTGACTGTTTCCCCTAATACGTGTTTAAATACGTTCAGCTCTGCAGTACAAAACCCTTGACAGGTTTTTGCAGCAGCGCAAATCGGACAATGGTTCTCTACCAGTAGATAACCCGATTCGTCTTTGGTATATTCTGCCATATACCCTTCTCTTGTCCTGATCTCCGCAAGTTTGGCAATCCGATCTTCCAATTCTGCCAGCGGTGCCAACTCCTCTAAGTACCGCTCTTTTCCCGCTTGTTCTGTAACATCAATCACCTTTTGAAGCGCCGCTTCTCCCAATACATCCCGCATTCCGGCAATTAATTTAACCGTCAATTCAGAATGCGTATCCGGGAATTGGGCATTCCCTTCCTGCGTAAGCTTAAAAAACTGTTTAGGCCTCCCCACTCCTGCAGATTCATTAAAGGAACTCACCAGGCCCTCTTCAGTAAATTTCAACAATTGCAACCTTGCACCCTCATTAGTGATGCCCAGCTCTTTCGCAATCGATGCTGAAGTCAAAGCTCCTCTGGTTTTCAGCAACATCAAAAATCTGTTTGTCTTCATAATCTAATAAAACAAGTGATTGCTTGTTATATTAACAAAAGTACTAACTTTGCCGAACTTATCAAGCCCTGAAACCGATAATATTGCATTCATCAGATTTACAAAAACAGGCAGATGAGAAATTAATAATTATTCAACCCACAGGATTATGCCAATTATGCTACAAAAAAATACCCTGACTATTCTTTACGGCACAGCAGCCCTGCTCCCCGTATACCTCGTCCCTTATTGGAACGTACTCTTTAAGTAAACCTTAGCACACTCCTGTTTAACGCGATCATTATCGCGTATCCTATTACTCATCGACCCTTATGGATTTCATTGAGCAGGAATCGCTATGCCCAAATTTTTAAGGAACAATAACATTTATCCATTCAAAAACAACGTTATCCAATGAACCTTACCAAAACAAAACTGCTCGCTTACCCTTTATTGATCAGCGCACTTTTCAGTGCTTGCTCCAGCGCAACACCAAAAGGACAACAAGAAAGTCTGCCTGAATTTCCAAGCTTAGTAATTGAGCCCAGCAAAACTGCAATTGCAGTAGAATACCCGGCCATCCTTCAAGGAGAAGAAACGGTAGAAATCAGGTCCAAAGTAGATGGCTATATAGAAAAGGTGTATGTAACCGAAGGTAGCCGCGTGACCAAAGGTCAGCCCTTATTTAAAATTGACGCCAATAGTTTCCAACAGGATATGAATAGCAAGCAGGCGGCGGTACTCGCTGCAGAAGCAGACCTGGAAACGGCCAGCATTCAGGCAGAACGAACAAAAACACTAGTCGATAAAAAGATCGTCAACGATTTTGAAGCTACAGCCGCTAGAAATGTAGTCCGCGTTAAAAAAGCGGCATTATTACAGGCTAAGGCAAATCTATCAGCCGCGAAATCAAATCTTGCATTTACCCATATTGTGAGCCCAATCAATGGCGTAGTGGGAAGCCTGCCTTATAAAGTGGGAAGCCTTGTGAGCAGCAGCGCAGAAATCCCCCTCAGCAGCATCGCCAATACAAACAGGATCTATGCATTTTTCTCGCTCAGTCAGCAGCAACTTGCCGCTTTCTTAAATAAGTACAATGGCAACCAGACTAGCGACAAGTTTAAAAATATGCCTGAGGTTTCGCTAGTTCTCGCAGATGGAACTGAGTATCCTACAAAAGGTAAAATCGAAACATTAAGTGGGGTATTGAATGCCAGTACCGGGGCAGCAAATTTTAAAGCAGTCTTCCCAAATCCACAAGGGAAACTATGGAGTGGTTCCAGTGCCGTTTTGCGCATCCCAACCTTGCTGAATGCAGCAATTCTGGTCCCTAAAAGCGCCACTTTTGAACTTCAAGGCAAACATTTCGTATTCACCATTGATCCTAAAGATACGGTTCACCATACCGCAATCGAAGTATTGGACGCTGGAACGGAGAAAGACTTTATCGTGAGTACTGGCTTGAAATCCGGGGATAAGATCGTAACCGAAGGCCTGGACAACCTAAAAGATGGAATGAAAATCAAATCAGCAGCGGCTACAAAATAATATAGAACGAGATGTTAAGAAAATTTATAGAAAATCCGGTACTGTCTACGGTCATATCGATTATTATTGTCATACTGGGCCTTTTAGGCCTGCTCTCCCTTCCTATTTCCCAATATCCGGAAATTGCCCCGCCTACCGTTGCCGTTTCTGCCGCTTACCAGGGTGCCAATGCAGATGTGGTCATGAAAAGTGTAATTGTACCATTGGAAGAGCAAATCAATGGAGTAGAAAACATGACTTACATGACTTCCACCGCGAGTAACAATGGAAGTGCCACCATCACCATATTCTTTAAACAGGGTACGGATCCAGATCAGGCTGCGGTAAACGTACAAAACCGGGTCACTAAAGCCACCAGCTTATTGCCTACCGAAGTGATTAAAGCTGGGATTACCACCAGTAAAAAACTGAGCAGTACGGCATTTAGCTTTTTACTTTTCAGTAAAGACGGCGCCTATGATCAGAAATTCCTGGACAATTACCTCAGGATAAACATCATGCCGCAAATGAAACGTGTAGAAGGTGTTGGTGAAGCCGTAATTTATGGCAATCAGGAATATTCGATGAGGGTTTGGTTGAAACCGGATGCAATGGCTAGTTATCATTTGGTACCTGATGACATTATCGCCGCTTTAAAAGAACAAAACATAGAAGCTGCGCCCGGAAAGATTGGAGAAAACAGCAAGCAATCTGTGCAGTATGCCTTAAAATATACCGGCCGCTTAGAGGAACCCTCGCAATTTGAAAACATCATCCTTCGCAGTGCCCAACAAGGTGGCCTGGTCCGGTTAAAAGATGTAGCTACAGTAGAGTTTGGCGCATTGGATTATACCACAAGTCTGGTGACGCAGGGAAAAGTCTCTTCTGGTGGTGCTGTGAGCCAGTCTTCCGGCTCCAATGCCAGAGAATTGATCATTGCCTGTGAAAACATTTTGAAAGAAGCCTCCAAAGATTTCCCTCCAGGTGTGGAATACCAAACCTTCTTAAATGCCAATGAATTCCTGGACGCCTCGATAGAGAAAGTAATGTATACCATTGCAGAAGCCTTTATCCTGGTATTTATCGTAGTATTTATCTTCCTACAGGATTTCAGATCCACCCTGATCCCGGCCATTGCCGTGCCCGTAGCAATCATTGGTACGTTCTTCTTTTTGAAACTCTTTGGCTTTACGATTAACCTCCTGACACTTTTCGCTCTTGTATTGGCCATCGGAATTGTGGTAGATGATGCGATTGTGGTGGTCGAGGCCGTCCATGCGAAACTAGACCAGGGAGCTAAATCCGCTAAAAAAGCAACGATTCATGCGATGAGCGAAATCAGTGGTGCAATTGTTTCAATTACCCTGATCATGTCGGCAGTATTTGTTCCCGTCACCTTTATCACCGGATCTGCGGGGGTATTTTACAAGCAGTTCGGCTTAACCTTAGCTGTCGCAATTGTGATCTCTGCGGTAAACGCCCTAACATTAAGCCCTGCCCTTTGTGCAATTTTGTTAAAACCCCATCATCCTGAAAAAGATCAGCCAAAACAAGGTTTCATGCCCAGGTTCTATGCTGGATTCAATGCTTCATTTGAGTCTTTAACGGCTAAATATATGCGGGCAGTGAGGTTCCTGATCCGCAGAAAATGGCTTTCCTTAGCGGGCATTGCACTTTTCGGAATGATATTTTATTCCCTATTAAAAACTACACCTACCGGTTTCGTCCCTAATGAAGATGGTGGCGCCATTTATGGAGACGTGATCCTCCCTCCGGCAGCCACATTAGAGCGTACCGAGGAAATCACGAACCTGGTTGATAGCATTGCCAGAAGCATCCCAGAAGTAGAACTCTCTTCAAGATTAGCAGGAATGGACCTGATCAATGGATTTGGGGGTTCTTATGGTGCTTTATTTATCCGCTTAAAACCATGGAATGTACGAAAAGGACCTCAACAAGATGTGGGAAGCATCGTAAACCAGCTCTTTGCGAAAACCGCACATATAAAAGGTGCAAAAGTGATCTTTTTCGCCGCGCCAACCTTACAGGGTTTCGGCAACAGCAATGGTTTTGAAGTACAGCTGCAGGATAAAACCGGTGGAAACTATGAGGCATTTGCCAAATCTATCGGGAAATTCATGGCGGGGATTAACCAGCGTCCGGAAATCATGTACGCCACCAGTCCCTTTAACATCGGCTTCCCGGAGTTACAGGTTAACGTAAATGTAGCCAGATGTAAAGATGCAGGAGTTTCGGTAAACACGGTTTTGAATACGCTACAGGGTTATTTTGGTGGGGTATACGCTTCCGACTTCAACAAGTTTGGAAAACAATACCGCGTAATGATGCAAAGTCACCCGGATTTCAGAGAAAAAGAAACTGACCTCAACAAGGTATTTGTGAAAACGGAAAAGGGAGTCATGGCACCAATAGCAGAATTTGTGACCTTGAAGAAAACCTATGGCCCTGAATTCATCAACCGTTTCAACCTATTTACCTCTACAATGGTGACCGGCGTTCCTAATAAAGGATACAGTTCAGGTGATGCAATTAAAGCCATTGAGGAAGTTGCCGCCCAGACTTTAAGTCGTGGTTACACCTACGAGTTTTCAGGCTTAACCAGAGAAGAACTGTCCAGCGGCAGTCAAACGGTCATGATTTTCGCCTTATGTCTGGTATTTATCTACTTCCTGTTAAGTGCCCAGTATAAGAGTTACATCCTGCCTTTCTCGGTCTTATTATCCCTACCCATAGGATTAGCCGGTGCTTTTATATTTGCCAACCTATTTGGAATCGACAACAACATTTTCCTGCAGATCAGTCTGATCATGCTGATTGGCTTACTTGCCAAAAATGCCATTCTGATTGTAGAATTTGCCTTAATGCACAGATTGAGTGGCAGAAGCATCGTACAAGCCGCTTTATTGGGTGCGAGAGCAAGACTACGACCAATCCTGATGACTTCCTTCGCTTTTATTTTTGGATTGATTCCTTTAATGATGGCAACGGGTGCAGGTGCATTGAGTAATAAATCAATCGGTACCGCTGCGGTTGGTGGCATGCTGATCGGAACGCTATTTGGTGTGTTTGTGATTCCTGTTTTGTTTGTGATTTTCCAATCGCTACAGGAAAAGATAACAGGAGCCCCAATTCCAAATCATCCTCCACGTCCAATTCCAGAAATCAATTAATTGAACTATATGAAAATATTCCAATATAAAACCCCAGTGCTGCTATTGATGGCAGCGCTGGGCATAACTTCCTGTAAAGTCAGCAAAACTTACCAGCAACCCAATATCTCTCAACCAGCTGCTTATCGCAATTCAGCAGCAGTAGCTGATACCTTAAACATGGTGCGTATGCAATGGTCTTCCCTGTTTACAGATGTCATTTTACAACAACTGATAACAGAAGGCCTAACTGCCAATCTGGACCTAAAAATTGCTATAGAACGCATCAATCAGTCGAACGCCCTGCTAAGAAAAAGCAAAGCAGCTTACCTACCCGACTTGAAAACAAACATTGGCGCAAAACAAAGTCGACTGTCCTACCCACAGGGATTTGGCCTTTTCAAAAACACGACCCAATACGACTTTGGCATCAGCAGCAATTGGGAGCTGGATATTTGGGGCAAATTAAGCAGTGCGAAACGCGGAGCGATGGCAGAATTGCTGGCTAGCGATGCCGCCAAAAGAGCTATACAGACACAACTGATTGCCGACATTGCCAATCACTATTACGATTTGCTAAGCCTGGACGAGCAGCTGGCTGTCACTAAGAAAACCGCATTGAACAGAGGCCAGGATGCAGCAACCATAAAGCTCCTATTTGAAAACTCCATCTTAAATGGTGTAGCTGTCGTTCAAAGTGAAGCGAATTATTATGAAGCTGAATTGTCTATTCCGGATCTGGAGCAACAGATCAGGGTAAAGGAAAATGCCCTGGCTGTCCTGCTAGCCAGATCTCCTGCCCCGATTCAAAGAAGCACACTACTGCAACAGCAACTTGTTTATAATTTAAAACCTGGAATCCCTGCACAATTGCTGGCACATCGTCCGGATGTACAACAAGCAGAATACCTGTTTCGCGCAGCATTTGAAAACACGAATGTGGCCAGAACTCAATTTTACCCCGGACTGAATATTACAGCCACGGCTGGTTTTTCGAACTATGGTTGGAAAGATTGGTTTAGTAAAGGCAGTTTATTCGGCAATATTGCCGGTTCTCTGACACAACCAATTTTAAACAAAGGACAAAATAAAGCAGGTTTAGCGATTGCCTTATCTAAGCAACAACAAGCCTTACACTTCTTTGAACTTTCTTTATTGAAAGCCAGTCAGGAAGTCTCTGATGCACTTTCAGCATACCAGGCGGCAGCACAAAAAGAAGAAAAACGTGCCAAACAACTGAAGGCATTAAGCCTCGCTGTTGAATTTAATAAAGAGCTGTTAAACAACAGTAAGAATACCAATTATACAGATGTTCTAGCGGCTGAGCAAAACCTGCTGAGCGCAGAACTGAAAGGAATAAATGACCAAAGCCAGAAATTACATGCAGTTGTGAATCTGTATCGCGCCTTAGGTGGCGGCTGGAAGTAACCCAATAAAACCTCATTTCATCAAAGAGGCTGTGTCAAAATCATCATGACCAGCCTCTTTTCTTTAATCAACAAACCACTATTGAAGCGCATTAAAAGCCGATTCCAATCTATTATGACAATAATCTGATAGAATTTACTTAAAGTCTAGGGATTTAGTAGTGTTTTTACTTACATTTGCATGCGAAACGTTTAATATGTTCAAGTAAAGACACGGTTATGTATCAAATTCTACTTCAAAATTCTCCTCAGGCTGAATCCTTCACCTGTTTAATTTCAAAGGTTCCTGCAACACGCCGAATGTGTTGTTGCCCGGCCTAATTCTGTAGAAATATTTCTTAGTTGAGGAAAACACCACATTTCGGTGAAGGAAAACTATTGCCTAAAATTTCTGCCTAAAACATTCTTTTATTGCCCCCCTTACCCTTCCTATAATTTAGGGAACCGGCGGAGCTAAATCCTATTATCAAAGAAAAAACTATTCAAATGAAAACAAGATTATCTATTTTATTCCTGTTGTTCTTCATTCAATTTGCACATGCCCAGGAGCTTTATAAAGTTAGCGGTACAGTAATTGAAAAAGGAACCAAACTTCCCCTACCTGGGGTGAGTGTACTGATCAAAGGCTCAAAAGTGGGTACAACCACTGATAAAGACGGAAATTTCCTTCTTCAGTTGCCTAAAGAACAGGAAACACTGGTATTTTCTTACCTCGGTTTTAACAGTGAGGAGATCCAGGCAAAAGCAGGTGCTAACTTAAAAGTATCCCTTGTTGATGGTTCCAACAACCTGGATGAAGTAGTGGTCGTGGCTTATGGTACCTCAAAAAAGAGAGACATTACCGGATCTGTATCCCGAATCAATGGAGAACAACTTCAAAACCGACAAGTGTCCAACATCACGAAGGCACTGCAAGGTTTAGCGCCAGGTATTCAAGCGGTTTCCTCCAGTGGACAACCGGGAACTGCAGCAACCATCCGTATTCGCGGTATCGGTTCAATTAACGCTTCCAGTGCCCCTTTATATGTAGTAGATGGTAACCCTTTTTCCGGAGACCTGAGTGCCCTTAACCCGGCAGATGTAGAATCGATCAGTGTGCTAAAAGATGCCGCTTCAAGTGCCTTATATGGTTCCAGAGGTGCAAATGGTGTCATCATCATCACCACTAAATCTGGTAAAAGAAACACTGAAACTCAAATCAACGCGAGCTATAGCCAGGGAATATCAGACCGTGCCATAAAAGATTACGCACAGGTAACCACCGATCAATACTTTGAAAACTATTGGTTGGCAGTAAAAAACAAACAAATCAGTTCTAACCCTACATTCACAGACCAACAGGCTGGAGAAGCAGCCAGCAGACAAATCATCGGTGATTTAGGCATCAACCCTTATGGCATCAATTACCCAAATCCAGTTGGATTGGATGGTAAAATTGTTCCTGGTGCTACAGCGCTATGGAATGACAACTGGGGCGATGCTACAGAACAAACAGCCAGAAGAACTCAAGCGGATCTAAGCTTTAGTGGTGGTGGCGAAAAAAGCCAATATTTCATCTCTGGTGGATACCTGAACGATAAAGGTATTGCATTGGGTTCAGGATACAAACGCTACAATGCAAGAATAAACCTGACCACTCAGGCAAAAAAATGGCTGACCGCAGGACTGAATTTTTCTGCTGCAAACAGCATTCAGGATTATCCAACTTCGGAAGACAGTAATACCGCCAATGTAATTCAATATTCAAGAGCGATCCCAAGCTTTTATCCAATATATGAACGCAATCCTGATGGTTCTTATAAACTGGATGGCAACAATCAAAAGATCTATGATTTTGGTGCCTACCGTCCAAGCTCTGCCATTCCAAGAAGTAACCTCCCTGCTACGGTAGGACTGGATAAATCAGAAATCATGAAGGATAATGTTTCTGCCAGAACATTCTTAGAAGCTACCATCCTACCTGGATTAAAGTTAAAAAGCACTTACAGTGGTGATTTTGTAAACCTGAACACTCATAATTACAGCAATCCATTGTTAGGTGATGGAAAAGAAACCAGTGGCTCTGTATCTAAATCAAATAGCAGAACTTATTCCTGGACCTGGAACAATATTGCGACCTACGATAAAACTATTGGTGACCATCACCTGAATGTTTTAGCTGGACAAGAGCTTTACAAATACAATTACCGTGTAATTTCCGGTTCCCGTCAGCGCTTTGCGCTACCAGGTTTTTATGAGCCAGATGCAGCTGCACAGCTGACTGGTTTTAGTGGAAGTTCCATCGACTATGCTTTGTTAAGTTTCCTTGGAAGAGCAGAATATGACTACAAAAAGAAATACCTCTTGTCCGCTTCCCTAAGAAGTGATGGAACCTCAAGATTCTCTGAAAAGAAACGTTGGGGTACCTTTTGGTCCTTAGGTGGTTCATGGAAAGCTTCAGAAGAGGACTTCCTGAAAGATACCCCATGGTTGAGTACTTTGACCTTAAGAACCAGTTATGGTGCGCAAGGTAACGACAACATCGGATCTTATTACGCTTACAAAGGACTATACCGTGTGATGAATAACCTGGGTGAAAGTGGATTGGTCAGCTCAAGATTGGCTACACCAAACCTGAAATGGGAATCTAATTTAAACCTGAATGTTGGGGTAGATTTCGGTTTCTTCAATGATCGCATCAGCGGTACGGTAGAGTATTTCGACAGAAGATCAAAAGACTTATTGTTTAGCCGTCCACTGCCTCCATCATTAGGATTCTCCGCCATCGATGAAAACGTTGGCGCCCTGAAAAACATCGGATTCGAAGTACAGATCAATGCCGTTCCAGTACGAACTCAAGATTTCAGATGGACAGTTAGTTTAAATGCAACACATTACAAAAACACCATTACCGAATTGCCACAGAGAGATCCTAGCAAGCCATCTGAACCGATTGTCACAACGACTAAAATTATGCAGATAGGTGGAACGATTTCTGATTTCTACCTGAAAGAATGGGCAGGTGTAAACCCAGCTAACGGTGAACCTCTTTGGTATAGAACAGACAATAACAACAACAAAGTAACTACAAATGATTACACGAAGGCTACACAATACTACCAGGGTACTTCACTTCCTAAGCTAACGGGGGGTATCTCCAATACCTTCAATTACAAAGAGTTTGAGATCTCTGCTTTATTGAGCTATAGCATTGGTGGTAAAATCCTGGACAATGATTATGTAGGTTTAATGCATACTGGTAGCTCTATCGGCCGCCCATGGTCTACAGAAATCCTGAACCACTGGACACCGGAAAATCCAAATGCAGATGTGCCTAAGCTGACTACAGATAACAAAGGATGGACGCAAGCCTCTACCCGATTCCTGTACAGTGGGACTTATGCACGATTGAAAAACGTGACTTTAGCTTACAGTTTGCCAAAAACATTGGCCAACAGATGGGGATTAGCCAATCTGAGACTGACGCTAACCGGAGAAAATCTGCTGACCTTTTACGGTCATAAGGGAATGGATCCTGAGCAAACCATTGAAGGAACAACCTATTTCCGTTACCCATCAATGCGCACTTTATCTGCTGGTTTAAACCTTACTTTCTAATTTAAATTCTACGACAATGAAGATCAAAAATATCACATATATCGCGGTTACGGCTCTTTTACTCCCTTTTCTGGGTTGCAAGAAAGAGTTAACCACCAGCCCTACAACATCCGTAGACGAAGCACTGGTTTATGCGAATGCTGACAACATCGATTTGGTAATTAACGGTACCTGGGCCTATATGCACGAAACCTTTTTTACCTATGCCAACCCAGGTTATTCTACTATTTTTAGAAACAGTGATGCCATGGGTAATGATGTAGCCATCATTCAAAATAAGTATGGTTATAGTGATTCCTACAACTATACCATCGCTAACAACCAAACACGATTGAACGGAATCTGGACGCTTTTATACAAAGTGATCGACAACATGAACAACGTCATCACCAAAATTGATGGAGCAGAAGGTACAGCAGAGAAAAAAGCCAGAATTAAAGGTCAGGCCTTAGCCTTAAGAGCCAACAGCTATTTAAACCTGGTGACGTATTACCAGTTCAATTACCAGTTGAATCCGAATGCAAAAGCAGTTCCTTTATACATTACCCCAACCACACCAACCTCTGTTGGGCAGCCAAAAGCAACGCTGGAAGAAATCTATAAAGTGATCATCGCCGATTTAACAGAGGCAGAGCGCTTATTGCCAACTTATAGCCGCCCCGGTACTACTAAATATAAAATCAATATTGATGTGGTTCATGGTCTCTTAGCGAGAACTTACCTGAACATCGGTAAATGGGATCTGGCTACGGAACAAGCCCTGGCAGCAAAGAAAAACTATGCTTATATGCCCGCTGATGACTATGCAAATGGCTTCAATGATTTGAAAAACAGCGAATGGATCTGGGGACAAGGACAGCAGCCAGATCAAAGTAATGCCAGTTATTCCTTCCATTACATAGATGTGAGCAGCTCTTCTTCTTACTACTACAGCTTCATGGCAGATCCAAATTTCAAAAAACTGTTTGATGATAATGACATCAGGTCAAAACTGTTCCAATGGGATGGATCACCAAGCAGAGAAGGCTATTTAAGGTACCAGAAATTCAAATTCCGCGCAGATGTTACCGCTGATATCGTGATGATGCGTTCTGCAGAAATGACTTTGATTGCCGCAGAAGGTTATGCAAGAGCAGACAACTTGCCTAAAGCTGTAGAGACCTTAAATGAGCTTTTAACAGCAAGAAAGGCGAATGCTTATCTATTAGGTTCAAAAACTAAAGATGAGGTGATTGCCGATATCCTGATTGAAAGAAGAAAAGAACTCTGGGGAGAAGGTTTTGCCATCTCAGATATCTTAAGAACACAGTCGACCGTGGTTAGAAAACCAGCTCTGGGATTAGACGGAAAACCATTAAAAGTTACGGTCATTACACCTACTGGTCCAAAAGAAGTATTAGCGAAACAACATACGACGTTAAGGTTCTCAAATGATACGGATTTTGTACCTAACAGCCCTTATTACCTGATTCCTGTTCCACAATCGGAATTAAACAGTAATCCTAACATCAATAAATAAGCGAAAAAATACCCTACAGACATCCCTACCTATGCAAAATGGCTGCTCCGATTCAACTCGGGCAGCCATTTTCATTTTCTATCTCTGCGCTAAACTGCGTCTGACAAAGAGGTAAAAGTGAAATCTCTAATCTTTAATGGTGGCAACAGGTAATTTGAATTCGATTCTGCTGACACTGTTCTTTCTGTTTTCCCCATTTCCTCCAGGTTGTTCAACATGATAATCGGGCTTTCATTGAACCTGAAATTCTTGATCGGAAACTTGATCTCTCCATTCTCAATATAAAATGTACCGTCTCTGGTGAGTCCGGTCAATAATAAGGTCTGAGGATCTACAGGACGGATATACCATAACCTGGTCACCAATATGCCTTTCTCTGTTCCTTTTATCAGCTCTTCCAAAGATTTATTGCCACCTACCATGATCAGACCATCTGGCGAAGGCAAGGCTTTAATCCCGGTTTTTTCTGCCCAATACCTCGAAGCATACAGGTTTTTAACCACCCCTTTTTCTATCCAGTTTACTTTCTGCTGCGGTCTGCCATCGCCAGACCAGGTAGATCCCGGTAATTCCTTATCCCATGGATCTGAATAGACATTGACACGCTCATCCAGTAATTGTTCTCCTACTTTAGTTTTCCCACCAGGCTTGCTCATTGAACTCCTACCTTCATCTGCCCTACGGGCATCAAGGTCAAAAAACAGGTTCTCCAGCATTACGGCCACTGCAGTAGGTTCCAGGATCACGGTATATTTACCCGGCTCAATCGCCTTTGCGGTAACCGAAGCCATGGCTTTTTTTGCCGCCACAGCAGTATCTGTCTTGGTATCCAGTTTACTAAAGTCGTTATAACCTCTGGTCGCATAACCAGATCCCTTGCCATCATCTGTACGAATGGTAATATTAAAGGCCACATCTGAGGCCTTATTATAGGCAAACAGGCCCTTGCTATTCATCATCGCTGAAAAGCCCGACTGATTAGAAAGGAAACCCGCTGCATTCAGTTTATTTTTCTTTGCCTGATCCAGACTTGCAGCAACAGCATCAGCTCTTTCTTTCGGGCCTACAGCTGCAGTAACCTCCGAATAGGTTGGCGAATCCGGACCATATTCCTGAGGGCCTAAAAAGGACATAAACTCCGGATTTTCCGGTGCCAGCTTTGCCAGTTCCTCAGCCCTGCGCACTACTTTTTCCAGAGAGGCATCGTCAAATTCATTGATCGTTGCCACCCCTAATTTCTTGCCAAATGCTGCACTCACCACCAGACTTTGGGTACTAGAGCCCCCACTGGTAGAAACTGAACTTCTTGCATATCGGACATTTCCTGAATCAGATCCACCCAGGTTTACTTCAATTTCATCTGCTTTTGAGTAGCTCAGCACTTTCGTCAAAAGCGCTTTGGCTTGTTCTTTAGTTAGTATTGCCATGATTTCTATCCGATTTTTCTAGCTGTATTGATCACATTAACTCCATTGAAACGCGTGGTAGCCGAACCATGAGATACGGCACTGGTTTGCATAGGTTGCCCCTTACCATCGAAGAATGAACCACCTAGTCGGTAATCACTCTGATCGCAGATGGCGACACAAGAATTCCAGAACTCCTGCGTATTGGCCTGATAAGCTACATCCTTCAGCATTCCTACAATCTTACCCGCTTTAATTTCATAATACAACTGTCCGCCAAACTGGAAGTTATAGCGCTGCTGATCAATAGAAAAAGAGCCATCACCAACGATATAAATCCCTTTTTCTACATTTTTAATCTGGTCGGCAATAGATAAAGGCTTTTTACCCGGTTGCAAAGAAATATTTGCCATGCGCTGGAATTGTACACTACTCCAGTTATCGGCATAACAACAGCCCTGTGAATGATCCAATCCAACAATATGTGCCTGGTCTCTGATTGCCTGGTAATTCACCAGAACACCATCTTTGATCACATCCCATTTGCCACATTTCACGCCTTCATCATCATAACCAACCGCTCCTAAAGAACCTGGCTCTGTTTTATCCGCGGTAATGTTCACTTCCTTACTGCCATATTTAAAATTCTTGCTCTGCCATTTGTCTAAAGTCAGGAAGCTGGTACCTGCAAAATTCGCTTCATAGCCCAATACACGATCCAGTTCCGTAGGGTGTCCGCTAGACTCATGGATGGTTAACCAAAGGTGTGAAGGATCGAGAACCAGGTCATATTTACCCGGCTCCACCGACTTCGCTTTCAATTTTTCACCCACCTGCGTTGCCGCCTGTTTCGCATCTTCCAGCATATCATACCTGCCTTTATACAGGGTTCCGGAAGCAGTCTTTATTTTATCCTCAGGTCTGGCATCCAGGTATTCATAACCTTTACCTGTAGGCGCACTTAAGGCATTTCTGGTTTCAAACTTACCAGTCTCTTTATTGATTTTAGTGATGAAAAAAGTAGGCCAGATGCGGTGAACATCCTGATCAATATAGGAACCATCAGAAGAAGCAAAATACTTTTGCTCGTTCACCATAAACAGAATGGAGTTGATATAATCAGCACCGCCTTTCATGGCGGCATCATTTACGGAAAGCAATAAATCTACCTTTTCCTTGATCGGTACTTCGAAAGCATTCTTCTCTATCGGAGATTTCCAGCTCACTTCCCCATAACCTTTTTGTGGTGCCAGTTGTACCGGTTCTGATTGTAACCTGGAATTCTCTTTTGCGATGGCTACAGCCAATTCTGCTGCTTTCGCAATGCTGTCTTTGTCCATCTGGTCTGTTGCCGCGAAGCCCCAGCAACCATTGGCAACGACGCGGATACCCACACCATAAGACTCTGTATTGACAATATTTTGTACTTTATCCTCTCTGGTCACTACAAACTGGTTCAGGTACCTGCCTACACGAACATCGGTATAAGTGGCTCCCTTAGCACGTGCAGCATTGAGTGCGACATCAGAAAGCAGCTTTTTTGCCGCTGGATCGATGTATTCGAGTGCTTTTTCAGGGGAGATCTCATTCCCCCATACAGGAATGGCCGGAAGCATTGCCGCGGCCGCTCCAACTCCTGTTAAATAAATAAAATTTCTACGTTTCAAAGTAAGGTGGTTTAAGGTTAATAAATAGTAATTATCAGACGGTTATCCCCCACAAAAAGTTACAATAAATCTTAGCTTAACTTACGTCCGGTATTGATCACGTTTACCCCGTTAAATCGGGTAGTTGCACTGCCATGCGATACAGCACTCACCTGCCCTGGCTGACCTTTGCCATCGGCAAAAGTACCCCCCAGACGGTAATCACTTTGGTCGCACAGTTGTGTACAGGAATTCCAGAACTCCTGTGTATTGGATTGATAAGAAGCATCTTTCAACATTCCACCAAGCTTTCCATCTTTAATTTCATAAGCCAGCTGCGCACTAAATTGAAAATTATAACGCTGCTGATCAATGGAATAAGAGTTTCTACCAAACATATAAATCCCCTTTTCAACATCCTTCACCATCTCTGCAGCTGTAAGCGGAACCTTCCCAGCTGCTAAAGACACATTTGGCATGCGTTGAAACTGGATGCTTTCCCAACTATCGGCATAACAACAGGCTTGAGAGGCTTTCAAGCCCAGAATATGCGCCTGATCCCTGATGGTTTGATAGTTCACCAGAATACCGTCCTTAATGATATCCCAATTGCCACATTTTACCCCTTCATCATCGTAACCTACAGCTCCTAAAGAACCCGGCTCAGTTTTATCCGCAATGACATTCACCATTTTACTGCCAAAATTGAATTTCTTACTTTCCCATTTATCCAAAGTCAGGAAGCTGGTTCCAGCATAATTGGCTTCATAACCCAATACCCGATCCAACTCAGTTGGGTGCCCCACAGACTCATGAATGGTCAGGAACAAATGGGAAGGATCCAATACCAGATCGTATTTCCCCGGTGCTACAGGCTTGGCTTTCAACTTTTCAGCCACATGTGCCGTAGCTTCCCGGACGTCCTCCATCATATCATAACGCTTTTTATACATCGTTACCGGACCACCTTTAATCCGCTCTGTATCCTTTGGTTTCAAATACTCAAATCCCATCCCCATTGGGGCCGAAAGTGCATTTCTGGTTTCAAACTTTCCTCCTGCCGGATCAATCCTGGTTACCGTAAAAGTTGGCCAGATTCTTTGGATATCCTGATCGATATAAGAACCATCCGTAGAAGCAAAATACTTCTGTTCATTGACCATAAAAAGATTCGAATTCACATACTTCGCTCCCCCTTTTAAAGCCTCATTATTTACCCCTAACAACATCTCCACCTTATCCGTAATCGGCACTTCAAAAGCATTGATTTCCACTGGAGTTTTCCAGCTGACCTCTCCAAAACCTTTCTGTGGAGCCAGCTGTACCGGTTCCGTTAACAACTTCGCATTTCCTTTTGCAATGGCTACCGCCATTTCTGCTGCTTTGGCAATGCTGTCGTTGTCCAGATTATTGGTTGCAGCAAAGCCCCAGCTACCATAGGCAATCACCCGAACTCCCATGCCATAAGACTCTGAATTGGCAATATTCTGCACCTGCTTTTCCCGCGTTGCAATCACCTGATTTAGATACCTGCCAATCCGGACATCTGCATAAGTAGCCCCTTTTGCCCTGGCCGCATTTAGTGCCACATCCGCCATTCTTTTCTTCAAAGCCACATCCACAGGCGTCAAAGCCTCCTCAATGGTAATCTCCCGGCCAAAAACCGGCATACCGGAAACCATCGAGGCGCCAAGGCCAACTCCGGTCATATATAGAAAGTCTCTTCTTCTCAATGTAATCTTCTTTATAAAATCTAATATCCTTTTAAATAACCAATTTAAACGACCCCCATAAAGTATGGCGATCAACAAAAAAGGGAGGCAGGGTTATGAAAAAGGCATAGGAATTTTGCCCCCTTCAGGGCAAAGGTTCCAGCCGTTGAAAAACCCTGCCTCCCTTTTTAATTGTCCCTTTTTAATTTAAACCGCGTCCGACAAAGAAGTAAAAGTAAAGTCCCTGATTTTCATCGGTGGGATCATTCCACTTCCTGTTCTTACCGGTTTCCCTAAGGCTTCCACATTATTCAACATGATCACCGGACTCTCATTGAACCTGAAATTCTTTACCGGGAACTTAATCTCTCCATTCTCAATATAAAAAGTACCATCCCTGGTTAAGCCTGTTAACAATAGCGTTTGCGGATCCACAGACCTGATGTACCAGAACCTGGTCACCAAAATCCCTTTTTCCGTACTTTTAATCAGGTCTTCCAGTGATTGTGTGCCACCTTCCATCACAATACTTCTACTGAATGGTACCGGCTCCACACCTTTTTGTCCAGCCCAATAGCGGGAATACGAAAGATTCTTCACCACCCCTTTTTCTACCCATTGCGTTCTTTTCACCGGTAAACCATCACCAGTCCAGGTTGCAGAAGGGATCTCCGGATTCATTGGATCAGAATAAATATTCACATTCTCCGAAAACAGCTGTTCTCCCAAACGGGTTCCCCCGCCTTTTTTACTCATAAAGCTCCTGCCCTCATCCGCACTACGCGCATCAAAGCCTCTGAACATATTGCCCAGCATATCACTAGCCGCTAATGGCTCTAAAATCACGGTATATTTCCCTGGTTCAATGGCTTTTGCCGCTGCAGATCCTGTTGCTTTCGAAGCCGCAATCTTACTCAACATTAGCGTATCCATTTTGTCCAGGTCATTGAAACCTTGCTCTATATAGCCCGAACCTGTTCCTGCCTGATTTCTTACCGTTACAGAAAAGGAAACATCGGTGCCTTTGTTATAGGCAAAAAGCCCTTTAGAGTTCATAATGGCATTGAATCGCGTAGAATTCTCTAAAAACCCTGCGGCTTCCAGATTTGCTGCTTTTGATACCTGCAGACTCTTTCCTACCATTTCCGCCCTTGTATCCGGAGTAATGGCAGCTGTTTTTGCATTATAGGTTGCGGATTCCTGAAAAGTCTGTGGCCCTAATAATGGCATAAACTCTGGGTTTTCCGGTGCGAGCATGGCCAGTTCTTCGGCTCTTTTCACGACTTTCTGTAAGGAGGCATCATCAAATTCATTGATGGTGGCTACCCCTGTTTTCTTTCCGAAAGTAGCACTCACTGACAGATCCATCACACTGATTTGTCCGGCAGTAGACACTGCATTTCTCGCATAGCGGATATTCCCGCCATCAGAACCACTTAAACTTAGTTCACAGGAATCAGATTTTGAATAGCTGAGTACCTTTTTTAGTATTGCCTGGGCTTCTTCTTTACTTAATATGGCCATAATTAAATCTTTCTTGCTGTATTAATCACATTAACTCCATTAAATCTTGTGGTTGCACTTCCATGGGAAACTGCACTGCTTTGCGAAGGTTGTCCTTTACCATCGTTAAAAGAACCACCTAGGCGGTAATCACTTTGGTCGCAAATAGCAGAACAGGAATTCCAGAACTCCTGAGTATTAGACTGGTAAGCCACATCATTCAGCATTCCTGCAATCTTTCCGTTCTTGATCTCGTAAAATGTTTGTCCGCCGAACTGGAAATTATAACGCTGCTGATCAATTGAAAAGCTACCATTTCCGATGATGTATATCCCTTTTTCTACGTTTTTTATCATATCATCCACGCTAAGCTTCTCTTTTCCTGCTTGTAAAGAGATATTCGGCATGCGCTGGAATTGCACATCGTCCCATCCCTGGGCATAGCAGCAACCCTGCGATTCATCCAGACCGATGATGTGTGCCTGATCACGAATGGCTTGATAATTCACCAGAACACCATCTTTAATAATGTCCCATTTCTTACATTTCACGCCTTCATCGTCATAACCCACTGCACCCAGAGAACCTGGCTGAGTTTTATCGGCCACCACATTTACGCGCTCGCTACCAAATTTAAAGTTCTTGGATTTCCATTTATCGAGGGTCAGGAAGCTCGTTCCTGCGTAATTCGCTTCATAGCCTAATACGCGATCCAGCTCCGTTGGATGCCCTACAGATTCATGAATAGTTAACCATAAATGTGAAGGATCTAAGACCAGGTCATACTTCCCAGGCTCCACAGATTTAGCTTTCACCTTTTCTGAGGCATTGAGTGCCGCAGACTTCACATCTTCCAACATATCATACCTGTCTTTATAACGGGTCACCACACCTGAAACCTTATCCTGCGGACGGGCATTCATGTATTCATAACCCATCCCCATTGGAGAACTTAAGGCAGACCTGGTTTGGAATTTACCCGACTCCCGGTCAATTCTAGTGACGTTAAAGGAAGGATAAATGCGATGGATGTCCTGATCAATGTAAGAACCATCTGTAGAGGCAAAATATTTCTGCTCATTTACCGCAAAGATGACCGAGTTCACATAGCTCGCACCATTTTGCATAGCGATGTCATTCACGTTGAGCAAGAGGTCTACCTTCTCCTTCACAGGAACCTCAAACGCATTGATTTCCAACGGGGTTTTCCAACTCACCTCACCAAAACCTTTCTGTGGTGCCAGCTGTACCGGCTCCCCCTGAATCTTGGCATTTGCCTTAGCTACTGCAACCGCTTGTTCGGCAGCTTTAGCTACCGCCTCTTTGGTCACATTGTTGGTTGCAGCAAATCCCCAGCAGCCATCAGCAAGTACCCGTACGCCAATTCCATACGATTCGGTATTGGCTACGCCCTGCACTCTTTTCTCTCTTGTAGCCACGAATTGATTGAGGTATCGGCCAATTCTGATATCTGCATAACTAGCACCTTTAGATTTTGCCGCATTTAAAGCCGCATCGGCGAGTTCTTTTTTAATTTTCACATCTACCCCTTCCAATGCTTGCAAGGGATCGATAGGATTTCCGAAAGCAGAAAGGTCGGGAAGCATCAAAGCTCCCATCCCGATTCCGGATAGGTAGAGAAAGTCTTTTCTTTTCAAGTGGTTCAGTTAGTTAGGTTAATAATACTCCCAATTTAACTAAATTAAGAAAGGAAAATTCAAGAAATATTATAACATTTTAGTTTCATACCACAAAAAACTGACAGAAATCAACAAAGGAATAAAAAACCACCATAAAGAAAGTTTTTCTTCCAATAAAACGCTAGATTTCAAAACATTAGTAGAAATGGGATATGCTTTCACAAACTGACTGGTAGCCAATTGCTTTTGAGCATCTTTCAGCTGCTGCCAGTCTTCGGCTGCATAGACATAAAAGAAATCCTGATTATTACCAGAGCTGAGGGTATTCCATCCTTGCTGTGTAGCCCAGGTATTCAATTGCCATTGCCCAGGAAGCTCCCTGTTTTGTATTGGCGCCATCCTTATGTTTTCTATTTTAAACTGAGGAAGCGTAGTTTTTTGAGGTAGAGCGATAGAGACATTTATTCTTTCCCCCAGCGTAGGAACAGCCGGGCTGATCGACCAGGTTTGAGGAACTTCGGTAGCTCTTGCTGTTTTATGGAGCATTTCTGACCAGAATTGCGCATAATCGGCATTCGAGCCCATAAGCAACCATTGATAAGTAGCAGGCAACACCGAAAGGGTTTGTCGGCCCATACCATAAATGCTGCTGCTGACCAGGATCTTCCCTTCAGCTTCCTGAAATAAAGGCAGATCCTTGGCCCCATGCTTTAAAAACAGACTTTGCTCCAGCGGTAAAGGACTAAGCATTCCAGTCTGGCCAACAAAGCCGCCCCTTAAAGCTTTGTTCTTTATGGCTGTCAACTCATAACGTCCAGGGTCGGTTCCAAGACCAGTTCCGACATTTCCTTTAAGCGTACTCGCCCTGATAAACAATCCCAAACCAGCTTCCACAGCACGCTTCACATTAGAAAGTTCCGCTCCGGATAGTTGTGCCAGCTCTTCTTCGTCCAGGATCAACAGATCCATTTTGCTCAACAGTGCCGGACTAATACTATGGATTTCATTTATTGTTGTATTCAGAAAATCTGTGCTGTATTTATCTTTACTGATCCGTGTTCTAAAAATCAGGGGATATTGTTTCTCATAGAGCCAGTTCTTCAGGAATTTATACTCAAAGTCAGGGTTAGAGGCCAGCATCAAAACCCTTACCGGATCGGAAGATTTGATCTCCAGAGGAACCGGGGCGCTAAATAAGGTATCCTTTTCTTTCAGGCCAATCAACCGGAAAACCGCTTTCCCCGCTTGTTGTGGTCGGGTAGTTAAACTAAAAGATATCGCGCCATTTTGAACAATACTTACAGAATCCAGCTTTGTTCCCAAACCTTCCAGCAGGAGTTTTACCGAGCCTGGTCCAATATGCCGGTAAGTACCCTGTATGTTCAATTGCTCCGTAGCCTTAAGCTGAGCATTCCAGTTTAGAGCAGTTAAGCTGCCCTGTTCAGGTTCCTGATGAAAACTAAGCAGTTTTCCTTTTAATAATTGCAACTGATCCGAACTTAAACCATAGCCATAAATATGAATTTCCTGCAGATCAGGATTTGATTGCAGAAAGTACTCCAGGTCAGAAATGTAGCGAACACCAGACTTCTTGTAATCCTTAAACACCTGATCATCTATAGAATAAGATAATCCTTTTAAATCTTTAGTACTGGTTCCTGCAGTAAGTAAATTGAACGCTACAGCCCCTTCAGTTTTTTTGCTACTGTACACCGGAGGGTACAACAGAAAATAAAAACATAAGACAGCGATGGTACTTGCAACCAATCGCAAAAACAGTTGCGCTTTACGCTTTCTTCTTGCCTCAGTGATCAGGAGGAAAAGGCCCAATGCCACACAAATTCCGATTGCCAGGTATTTAAACTCCATTTATCGTCCCCCTTTTTTAAGCTGATTGAAATATTTCTGACCCAATGTAGAGGCCGGAGCCACATCCGGTAACTGAGGACTAACCTGTACCGAACCTAACATTCTAAGCATCGCTTTTTGCAGCAATGCAATGTCTTTTCCTGATCCACCTTTAGGGGATAAGAGTTTACGCCCTGCCGCTAAAGCAGGTAAGTAGAGTACCGGTTGATCTGAGGCTGCGATGATCATATATTGCTCTGTTTCTCTCATCAATAGCTGCTCTTTTTCGCTAAAGCCAGCATTAACTTTTCTATTCTCCAATACCGTAAGCGCTTGTTTTAGCAATTGCTGCTGTTTTTCATCAGTTTCATAATCGCTTTTTTGTACAGGTGTGCCGATCTTATCCAATGTGCCCGACAAGCGTTTTTCTTCCTTCAACTGTGTTACTTTAACGCTGGTCTTAGCCACATAAGCCCTCGATTTTTGCTGAAGGTCTTTCAGTAAACGCAAAGCTTTATATTCAAATGGTAAGGCATCCCGGGTTTTATAGGTTCTCAATTGCAATTCTGACTTCCACATTTCTGTCAAAACCGCCTTCAACTGCGCTTTTAATTCCGGCTCAAAGAAAGTAGCATCTTCAGCAATGTCATGTTTATGCGCATAACTGTCCATTATGGCTTTCACATCCCCAAATTTCTCTGTACTCTCTTTTTCATTTCCATGTTGATGACCTTCTTCGCCCTTTCCTTCTTCATGCTCATGATGATCCTCCTTTTCCCCTTCTTTATGGTCATGATCAGCACCAATCTCTGTTTCAGACTCTTCCCCCAGGAACTTTCCATAGCGAAGTCTCAATAACTTTTGATCCATTCCCAGCTCATTACTCCGGTTTTTAAAACTTTCTTCAGTGATCCCGCTTTTTTCAGCAAGGAGCTTTTCTGTATCAATAATAATCTGCCGCTGACTTCTAAAATACTCCGGCACCAGATTTACACCATTCGTCATGCCGGCCATACTCATCAATTCGGCCGTATCTACAATGGACACAAAATACACGTCAGATCTACTCATTTGCCCTAGATTATCAAAAGCTTTGACATAGAAATAAAGTTCATCCCCAGGTTTCATTCCCAAGGCTTTAAGGTCGATCAGTTTCGTTAACGACATCGATTTCCGGTTATTAAAAACCTCCTTAAAGTCCAGCTTCTTTTCTGTGAAACTCACGCCTTCTCCTTTCCCACTCGCCATTGTAGCAGCCACATATGCAGACTGTAGCCCATAATCATCGGTTAAATCCAGGTTTAAGCGAACTTGCTGTGCCTGCCCATAATCGATGCTGGTATGTGGTTTAGGCTGGCTGATCCGGATCACCGCCGGAAGATCCGGTATGAGAGTCATCAGATAAAGCTCCGATTTTTTACCATCGATTTCTACCTGATAAAAACCCGATTTCCTAAAGGTTTTAAAATACTGCCATACCTTTCCTTCCCCATCCTGCGACTTTAACACCGCAACTTCCTGATCATTAAAAATTAGTTTCAATACCTTAACCGGTAAGGTCGTACGGATGTCCCATTTCAATAATGCCCCGTTTTCTGCGGTAAAGGCAAACTTAGCTTGTGTTCTTTCCGGCACAGCGGTATAAGCAGGTGCTTTGATCAACAATGAAAAAGACGCGATCTCCGGCAATACCTTTTCTTTTACACTCTGAGCCTTCTCATTTGCTGCTAAAGCTGACTGAGCGCCTGCTATTGGCTTTAGAAAAGAAATGCCAAGACTCATCGCTATGCCCATCAGCAATACCAAACCTGCCCATCTTAATTTATGGAATGGCAGCCTTGGCGCAGGCATGTGATTCAGCACTCCGCTAATTTTATCTTGCTGTAACCGTTCCAACTGTGTACAAGACTCCCTATCTTTTAACAATAGCTCGGCGCTTTCTTCCAGTTCCGGATATTTTTCATTCAAATACCGGCAAATCTGTAATTTGCTTACTTTCCAGAATGGCTTAAAACAACTCAACAGGGAGACAGCAATCAGAAACAAGACAGAAAACACCCAGGCCGACCAGTCAAACAAGTAAATGGCTAAAGTGCCGAAAATTAAAGCCAGCCCCAGACTTAATGCCAGAATCTGGAAAAGTAGCACCACAGTCCACTGTTTCCTAAGCTTTTCTATACGAGGTATCTTTTCCTGCTCAACCATGCTGTTCTCTATTTTTAAGACGGAAAGAAAGGATACGTTCTGTGGTAAAAACCAGGATGGCCATTATCCAAAATACTTTTTGAAGCGATTCCTCTTGAGCTAGGCCTACACTTTGAATGGCGACTTCTTTATTAACTATTTCAGATGATCCGGAGGATAAAAGCCCTCCAGATGACGGGTTTAAACTCAGGAAACTCCTTCGCTGATCAACAGGACTCATTTCGAAACCAAAACCGGTATCTGTTCCATCATCCCCTAATAGAATCGGCATCATCAACTCTACAAATTTCTCCTTCCATACCAGCTCATTCCAAATGGGGTTTAGGCGACTATAAAAACGATAATGATCAAGTGCTTTTTCTTTTGTCCGGGTCAATAAGGGAGTACCAAATCCGTCCGTCCAGATTTTCGCTCCAGGGTAGACAGCTGCAATGGTTCTTTTGCGTAAGCTGATTAGCTCCGCGTTCCCTTTTCCTTCTGGTTCTGCAACCAACCAGGAATTAAGGGCAATGTTTTTTTCACCGGCATAATTAAACAAGCGAGCGCCATCACGCAGGCTAGCCAGGAAGCCGGAGCTAACTCCTTTTGTAGAAATCCAGAAGCCAACATCAAATCTTAAATCACTGTTATTCTTTTCATTAAAGACATCAACCTCAATATTTCGTTTGCTTTCCTTAGCAATCGCCTGGATTGCTGCCTTTAAGTATTTTAAATCTTCATTAGAATCGTCTCCATAGATCAACACCTTAATTCCGGTCCCTTCCTGAGCCTCATCCAGTCTTTTAAAAGTAGTCAAGGCAGAACTGGAAGTCGCTTCAAAAGTTTTATGCGCGAAGTTGCTCGTCCAGGTACCTAGCGTATCTGTTGATTTAATAGCTTTCCATGTTAAACGGAAATCAATAGCTGGCAATGCGCCTCCCAGTTCTTCCAAGCGGCGATCCGCATAAAGGTAAACCGGGAAATTCGATTTGATTTGGGCATTCAGCGTTCGTAATAAAGCATGGTAGCTAAGTTTAGGCATCTTGCTGACAGCAGTTGTACTTCCTGAGTTTACATTCAGCGTATCCTTTAAACTAATCTCTTGAAACTTCAAACCGAAATCATGCAATTCATATCCTGCCTGAATCAAAGAATCAATGCGCTTTCTCTCCGTTTTATACAGTTTTGGCAACTGCTCTTTTTCCAATAACAGCCAACCTTTTTGCAATGCCTCTTCCTTCCCTTTTTTCATATAAGGCTCTGCCAGCAGAAAAGCCAGTAAGGCAATCAGCAGCATCCTTAAAAACAGCAAGAGCCAATCGGTGATCTGGTAACTTCTGGAAGTAAAGGGCGAGCTTGTGCCCAAAAGTGCAATACTTCCAATGCGAAGCGTTTTCCCCTGCTTTAACTTCCACAGGTGGATGATCAGCGGGACAATGAGTCCGGCCAACGCGATTAAACCTATGGGATAGAGTAAATGCACAATGATATCTTTATATCTTTAATTTGTTTCTTTGATTCAAAAAATCTCTCAATGCCTGGTCTAGTGGCTGATCTGTCTGGATCAACCGATAAGAAATCCTCCTGTCCAGCATTTTAGTCCTGATTTGTTCGAGGTACTGCTTTAAGTTCTCCTGATATGCCGTCCTTGCGGATTCCTGATCAATCTGGATGGTTTTACCGCTTTCCAGGTCTTCAAAAGTACTGAAGCCCTTAAAATCTAAATTCATTTCATTCGCAGCCATCAAATGAAAAACCAACACTTCATGTTTCAAGGTGTTTAAGGTATCCAGCAAATCAAAGATCTCTTGGTTTACTTCATAAAGATCGGTGACAAAAATGAGTAATTCACGTTTTTGAGCGCCTGCATAGAGTTCTTTATAATTTATAGCTTTGGTAAAGGTTCCTTCTGGCTTTACCTGTTCCAATTGGTAGAACAACCTGGCGAGGTGCTGAAAGTCCTGTTTGGCTACCATGGAGAAGATACCGCTATCTTTAAACACATATAAACCAATAGCATCTCCCTGCAAATTCCCCAGGTAAGCCAGCGAAGCAGCCAAATAACGGGCATAATCAATCTTTCGAAACTCCCCGTCCTGATGATTCATGGAGGCACTGGCATCTACCAACAGGCGGATACTAATGTTCGTTTCCACTTCTGATTCGCGGATATAATAACGGTCTGAGCGGGCAAACATCTTCCAGTCCAGAGAACGCAGGTCGTCGCCCGGCTGATAACTCCGATACTGGCTAAACTCCAGTCCGGGGCCTTTAACCGTACTTTTATGAATGCCGCTCATAAAACCATCTATCGTCATTTTCGCCGACAATGACAGCTCTTTAATCGCCATCATCACCTTCGGATCCAGCAGTTTGCTCATTAAATATTGATTTTCGGTCTTGAAATTGCTTTCAGCAGTTCATCAGCCACCATATCGGCAGTTACCTGTTCTGCATCTGCTTTAAAATTCATCAATATGCGGTGCCTCAATACCGGAAAGGCCATGGTTTGTAAATCTTCCATCACAACGGCATAACGGCCATGGATCAATGCCCTGGCTTTAGCCGTTAAGATCAATGCTTGTCCGGCTCTGGGACCTGCACCCCAACGCACCCATTCTTTCACGTAGGCAATGGTACTGGTATCCGGGCGTGTTGCCCTGATCAGCTCCGACACATAGGAAATCAGGTCATCACTGATACTCACCTCTCTGGTCAGTGCCTGAAGTTGTTTGATTTCCTCCGCTCCGATTACAGCTTGCACCTTATTTTTAACAGAGCCGGTAGTACTGCTCAGGATTTTAGTCTCCTCGGCAGCAGTAGGGTATCCGATTTTAATATACAATAGAAAACGATCCAGTTGTGCTTCAGGAAGCGGATAAGTACCGGCCTGTTCAATAGGATTTTGTGTGGCAAGGATAAAAAATGGTCGGTCTAATGGATAAGTATGTCCGCCATAAGTGACTTCAAACTCCTGCATCGCTTCTAATAAAGCAGATTGCGTTTTTGGCGGTGTCCTGTTGATCTCATCCGCTAAAATGATATTCGCGAATAAAGGTCCTTTATTGAACTTAAAAAATCTTTTGCCGGTTACATGGTCTTCTTCCAAAATCTCTGTACCAATGATATCGGTAGGCATGAGGTCTGGGGTAAACTGAATTCTTCTAAAAGAAAGATCGAGGGCCTGCGACATGGTACGCACCATTAGTGTTTTTGCCAGTCCGGGTACACCCTCCAGTAAACAATGTCCACCAGCAAGCAAAGCAACCAGCATTTCCTCAATGATGAGGTCTTGTCCGACAATCACTTTTTGAATTTCTTCTTTTAACAGGGTAATTTTATGGATCAGGTTTTTTACGTTATTTTCTGAAATTTCCAAAGCATTGAGGTTTAATGAGGTAAAGATTGTGATTCAATATAGCGCTCTCCATGTATTTATTCCTAATCCCTGACCAGAATATCAAAAAAATTACAAGATATCTCTGGTTAAAACCTGGATTGTATTGAAAATTGACGTTATTTTAGAACGATGCAAAGATCAAAGTTCACATTTGCGAGAATAAAGTATAAATCCGGAAACTGGGATACAGATCAGCGGATGCCTTCCAACCTGCTCAACTCTTTGTTGGAGTATACCACCATCCCTTTAGATCCGGAAGAAAAGATCGTAGAATTGAGTAGTCATGATCTTTTCAATTATCCTTTCTGCTATTTAAGCGGCCATAAGCTAGTGCAGTTCGACCAGCAGGAAGCGGCCAATTTCAAGAAATATGTGAACAATGGGGGTTTTGTATTCGTAGACGATTGTAACCACGATATTGATGGCTTGTTTGCCAAATCATTTGAAACACAAATGAGCAATCTGTTTGGTGCAACTGCTTTAAAAAAGATCTCCAACCAGCATAAAATCTATCATTCCTTTTTCAACTTTGAAAACGGCCCACCTACCACTTCATTTGAATTGAATGGCTGGGGAGATGATTTGGTGCATGATTACCTGAAAGCGATCACCGTAAACAACCGGATTGGGGTGTTGTACAGCAATAAAGACTATGGCTGCGAATGGGATTATGATTTCAGGAACAAGCGATTTCTGGCAGAAGACAATACCAAATTTGGCGTAAACATCATTCTTTACGCCATGGGTATCAACAGCTAGTTATAGCACCAGCTGTTCGTATAATTTTTTCAAAGTTTCTCCGGCATCCAGACATAAACCAGGATGAGTTTTAGAGGTTTGTACCACCGTACTACGCGTTGCGGTTAACCAGCGAAAGCGCGAAGCCATGTCCAGCTGACCAATCGTCCCTCCCGCTTTACCACCTTTGCTGATCAGCTCAAATGAGTGCAAATGATCAGCCAGTTCCTGTGGATCCAGTTTACAGGCAAAGGCAGCAAGACGCTCCTCATTCAGTTCAAATGATGTTTGTAAAAACTTTTGTTTGGAACAATACAGTATGATCCCCACATTAAGAAATTCTTCCCGTTCTACCCTTGGTACGACGCGGATCACGGCATACTCAAATAAGTGCTTCTCTTGCATTCTGTGCTTCTTTTACAAAAATCCCTGTATTTGCGAGGCGTAATTCCAGAAAATTGGAATATACTTCGCGGTGTGCTGCTATAGATTCAAAATTATTATCCCTGATCAACCAGTCGTCTGGAATTAAGGAAACAATGGCTCTGATTTTTTCTGGTGTAAGTATGGCTTTAAACATCGCATCTACCTCCTCCAATTCCGAAGCCTGGCTCAATAGCACATGATCCTTAATCAGCGTAAATGGTCTTACCGCCTGTTCCTCCCAGTTTTCCATAGCATGATGGAAGTACAAAGCAGCGCCATGGTCGATCAACCATAATTCTTTATGCCAGATCAACATATTGGTATTTCGGGCAGTGCGGTCCATATTGGTTAGGAAAGCATCCAACCAAACAATCTGCGAGGCCGTTTTTTCGTCCACCTGATTTACCAATGGATCAAAAGTAATTGCACCGGAAAGGTAATGCAGGGCCAGATTAAGCCCAACACTCGTCCGCAGTAAATCCTGAATCTCTTCATCCGGTTCAATTCGTCCGAAATCTTTCTCTAATTGTGCAAAAACCAATTCGGGCATCCGTAAACCAAGCGTACGTGCAATCTCGCCACCAATTAATTCGGCAATGAGTGCCCGCAGACCTTGTCCGGCGCCACGAAATTTAAGTACATATAAAAAGTCGTCATCTGCTTCAGCGATTGCAGGCATCGATCCCCCTTCGCGTAAAGGGGTAACGTATCTGGTCACATTAACAGTTCTAAGTTCTGGCTGGATATTCTTCACACCTGAATAATTTAGGAGCAAAAGCTCCGGTTTAAGCCAAAGATAAGCATTTCTGGTAATGGCGAAGTCCATTCCCTTAGTCAGGCCTGCGATAATAGTCCTCCCTCCCGGTCCAAGCGCAGGTATCTTCCTGAGCAAGGGCTAATTAAAATCAATAAAAAAACAATTACATTAGTTTAATGAATCAACGGTAATGTTGAACAATAACGCTAATTTTTAATCTTAACAGATGGAAGAACTCAACCGAAAAAACCTGGATCATACCTATTTTGAACTCTTAAACCGACAACAATTTATTCCGGAAAGCTTAGACTATAACATCCTGGAGCAACATAAGCCTATGCTTCAAAGTTTAGCCAGTCTCGGAAACAGCGGGATTAGTGTATTTGATTTTTTCAAAAAAGAACATGCTTTCTACTCTTCCAACTTTAGCTATTTATTAGGCTATCATCATGAGCATCTGGCAGATGGGCAGCAGAAGTTACTGGACTCCAAGATTCATCCGGAGGATTATCTTGAACTTTCCAAAAACGGGATCATGCTCATCAAGCTGTTCTATGAGTTCTCCAGCGATGAAAAGCACAATTACAAATTAATCAATGAGTACAGGATTTTAAATGCAGCCGACGAATATGTCCGGGTGGTAGAACAACATCAGATTCTGGAATTAGATGTAAATGGGAACCTATGGCTGGCTTTTAGCATCATAGATTTCTCTCCGGATCAGAACCTGGAGGCAGATTTTAAAAGTCAACTCCTCAATTTCCGAACGGGTAAGATCATTCCGGTTCAAAAAGAAACGGCTAATGAACAGGAGGAAATAGATGCAACTTTAACCAACAGGGAGAGACAAATCCTGAAAATGGTAAGGGACGGCTTGTTGAGCAAGGAAATCTCCGGTCAACTTGACATTAGCGTACATACGGTAAATACCCACAGACAAAGGATACTACAAAAACTAGGGGTCAACAACTCCATGGAAGCAGTGGTGTATGCCTCCAAACTCGGATTGGTGTAAGTCCTATAAATCAGTAAATTTCAGCGCCTTGTACTGATAAATCAGTATTGTAGTGATCGTGCTTTAAAGAGAGCTTTATACTTTCCTTAAACCATCATTTGTTATGCTCAGATTTATCACGCTTTTACTTCCGCTCCTCATTTACTCCTGGTATGCTCTTGCGCAACAACCCCTACAAAAGATCCGTGGAACTGTAATTGACCGGGCTTCGAGTGCCGCCCTGCCATTTGTAACGGTCTCTATTCTAAATAGCAAGTACGCCGGTATCACTGATGAAATGGGCAACTTCGAACTCAGGAATGTGCCCATTGGTCGATATACCATACAGGTTTCTTTAACAGGCTACGAACCAAGCCAGGTAAAAGAAGTTCAGGTATCCTCTTCAAAAGAAGTATTCCTAACGATTCCGATGAAAGAAAACGTACAGGCTTTAGATGAAATTACGATCACTCCTCAGCTGAACAAACAACAAGCCTTGAATCCTACCGCTACGGTTAGCGCAAGGATGCTCAGTCCAGAGGAAGCAAGGCGATATGCAGGAGGTTTTGATGATCCCGCCAGACTGGTTGCTTCTTTTGCAGGGGTTTCCAGTAATATTGGCAACAATGCCATCGTGGTTCGAGGCAACAGTCCACAGGCATTACAATGGAAACTGGAAGGTGTGGAAATCCCAAATCCCAATCATTTTGCTGATCTGGGTGCTTTTGGTGGTGGCGGATTAACAGCGCTCAGCATCCAGGTACTGGGTAATTCCGACTTCTTTTCAGGAGCCTTCCCTGCAGAATATAACAATGCACTTTCTGGAGTTTTTGATCTCCAACTCAGAAATGGGAATTCCGAAAAAAGAGAAGGTACAGTTCAATTGGGCATTATCGGCATCGACGCTTCCCTGGAAGGTCCATTTAAACAAAAAAGTAAATCTTCCTATCTTTTTAATTACCGCTACTCTACCCTTGCCCTACTTGGCGGCTTACTCCCCGACAATGCAGGAGGTATAAAATACCAGGATCTTTCCTTTAAGCTGAACTTCCCGACACCACGCTCTGGTACTTTTTCCCTTTGGGGAATCGGCTTAATCGATCGTTCAGGTGGGGAGCCGAAATCAAAACCAGAAGAGCGGAAATATGATAGCGATATGGAAGATCAGGATGTAAAGCAATATATGGGTGCCATCGGACTCAGTCACAAGCTGTTCTTAAACCCCATGCAATACACAAAAACCACTTTAGCCAGCACTTTTAACGGCATCAACCTACATACCGAACGTTTAAACAGCGCGCAGCTATTACTGCCGAAAGACAGAATCAAACAACAGAACAATTCCATAGTGCTTTCCTCCTTCCTGAATACAAAAATCAGCCCTATCCATAGCAACAGAACCGGTTTTCAAGCAACTGGTTTAAGCTACGACATCCTGTTGAAAGAAGCCCTTCAACCAGGAGCGCCCTTGCATACTATTGTTGACCAGAACGGGAATGCTGCGCTACTTGCCGCTTATAGCAATTCTACCTTTAACTTTACAGACAGCTGGACTATGAATCTTGGACTAAACGTACAATGGTTTAGCTTAAACCAACATTATACGATTGAACCCAGAGTTGGTATAAAATACAAATTGAACCAAAAGCAGGCATTGAGCATAGCCTATGGCTTGCACAGCAGACTAGAACGACTCAATTATTATTTCATCAGAAATGAACAATACTGGAATGGAGCAATCAATAAATCGCTCGACTTTAGCAAGGCACATCATTTGGTAGCTGGATACGACCTCAATCTATCTGAAACCACCCATTTAAAACTAGAAGCCTATTATCAAAAACTATTCAATATACCTGTTGTAAAAGACAGCTCTTTATCGTTGATTAATATCCAAAACGATTGGTTTTTCAAAGAAAAACTAGAGAATACCGGGCAGGGAGAAAACTATGGAATAGACCTGAGCTTGGAAAGGTATTTATCCAAAGGGTACTACTATATGCTAAGCGGCTCAGTATTTAGCTCCCGATATCGTGGCGGAGACCAAATCTGGAGGTCTACCAGATACAATCGGAACTTCAGTGTGAATGTTTTAGCAGGAAAAGAATGGCAAACCGGTCGATTAAAACAAAACGTAATTGGCTTGAATATACGGTTGAATTACCAAGGTGGAGACCATTACAGCCCAATAGATCAGCCTGCTTCTTTTCTAGCGCAAGACGCTATTTTCAAAGAAAAAGAGGCCTTTTCTCTTCAATTACCTGCTGCATTTACTTCCCATTTAAGCGCGAGCTACCGTAAAAACGGGAAAAGAAGAGGTTATGAGATTGCCTTGAAGCTGATCAATGCCACGATGTATAAAGAATTCTCAGCATTTAGTTTTAACTACCAGACACAGGAGGTCGATTTGCGAAGGGAGGCCATTTTCATCCCTAACCTCAGTTACAAATTAGAGTTTTAATGCGGTCTTATTTATCGTCCAGATTTGATATTATTTACTCATATTACTTAGTTAATGATCCCATTTAAATCCTTCGATATCAAAAGCCATTTGTCTTGATCCTTCTTTATAGAATTCTGCCTCGATTAACAATTTTTTATGCTTCTTCAAATTTGATATAAACCTAGCCGTATTGTCTATAAAAACAACATCAGAACTATGATCAGCAGGTCTAGAAATAGAATAAACATTAGCTTTTGAATCCCCAAATCTTACTTTTACCGAAGCTCCCGAATAATTATGAATAAATTGTCCCTTTGATATTTGTAAGATTACATGATTTTCATCTCTTTTCTTTCTCAGAATCAAGGTGGCAACTGAACCGCCGTTATAAGGAAAACCAAATTCCAATTCCTCATTTGCAATTAATTCGGCATAATAATCCTTTTTAGAAGTCATCTTATCCTCATCATCGTAATATAGCCACTTATATTCAGGTGTTGCATCCGCTGTATCAACCAAAGACAACTCTTTGGATGCCTTCGAGTACTGTGGATTTGAGTCCTTCTGTTTTGATGTTGATGTAGCAGCTGTTAGCTGATCGATACCAATCCCGTTCGACTCATTGCATTTTCCAATTGCCCACAGCATCAACACAACTCCACCAGCCCACAGTAGTATTTTTTTTAATTCCATAATTTATGCCTGATTTAAACCCCATTTATAAAGCTGATACGCTTGACCAGGCGGAACTCAGAATGGATGATTAGAGGGAAATGTACAAAAGTATTTTGAATTCTATCTTTTTCCTTTTGAAGTATCTTCGCAAGTTTTCTACTTGCTTTAAAACATCATAAGAAAACCTAACTCCGTTTTTTTCCTTAATTAATTCTTCAATCTGATTCCCTAATCCTTTCAGTGGGTCATCAATCATATTGACAGACAACACTTAAGCCTCTCCCCTTATTTTTGATTAAATTTACTTATAATAAAATATGACACAAAGGTACTTACTGCAACGTTAGCCCAAATTAATAACGCGAATGACTGGGAGTCCTTTACACTGTAAAAAGATATAACAAAAAAAAAGATAATTAATATTACAGAATTTATAAATCGATTCATTTTTAGAAGATAAGTCATTAAGAACAATACCAAACTTAAAATCACATACAAATAGAATAAATATATTGCTGTAATTCCTAACGCTAAGTTCATCTTAATAAATCCTTCAGATATAAAATTCATGATGATTACTTCATAAATAAGCACATAAAAAATGACTTGTAAAAACGGTTGCTTAAGCGATTCTAAAATTGGGGAGGGTTTCATGAACTGTGTCATTCTAAATTAATGCTTCTCAGAAGCTCCTATGCTTGCATGATTTTATCACCAAATCTAACATAAAGTTGTAAAAATATCAGCCCCCAATGATGAACGGTTCAGCTATAAAATCTTAACTCATCAAAAGCAACAAAGATAATAATCCATTATACATATTAACTTCTTCTAATGAAAGGGAATCATCTGCAATCACAAATCTAACGTCAAATAAGCCATCTCCTATTTTATCAATAATTTCGTCTTAATTTATAAATCTTATCAGATTGTTAAAAGAATAATCATATGGAGAATGCCACAGCATCTGCACAGAAAGCGGATCCAGGATACTTCACCTTCCAATCACCGGGTCATAGAATCTTGCCTCGTAATCTAATACTTAATAAAACTTTAAGTTCGATCAATCAATATCCCCCAATTTTTCCGTAACTTCTTTTGATAGATTTTTTGATTTTCAAAATCTTTAAACTTATCGCATCTGTCATAAACGTAATACACGACTTTATCATCCGGTATTTTGTTTGCTATTAACTGAATATAAATAACATCAAATATTCCACATTCGTCCTTCTGTTCTGTAACACATCGTATCTGCTTAATTTTCAATGCATTCATTTTTAAGACTAAAGTACGGTCAAAAATGAGATTTTTATATTTACTATATTGTGGTTCAGATGTAAACAAAATACCAACTTCATTATCATCAAATTTTTTCGTTTTTATTTCCCCCTCAATATAGATTCTTATAGAATCCAAGGAAGCAAAATTTTGCTTAAAAAACTCTTCATGTCTTTTGTTTTCAGTCTTACAAGATATAAGTAGGCAAGCTACACTAATTAATAATAACAGATTTCTTTTCATAAATTATTGTCTATTGTGCAAACGTTCTTCAAGTACTCTATTTTTAAAATTCTCATTAGCCTTCATATACTTTCTCGCTATTGCACGACCCGCTGAAATGGCCCTTTGCTCCCAAGGTTCATCATTTCTACCTCTAGTCCCCTTTTCAGCCAACCAGTTAGGATCAATTAATGAACTATGATACTCCAACACCATCCCCCATAGAAGATTACCTGCTTCATTTGCATTGTATACTTTACCACTAATTTGAATCAAAGCTGAACGATCTATCTTTAACATTTGATATGCTGCATTCTTGTAATCCAATGTTCCACCTACCGATTCTTTCATTATTGTACCCTCTATATCATTTTTATATAGATCATAGAAAATATAACTTGCTTGCCCCAAGATCTGTCCAATTTCAGAATCACCTAAGGTAACAATTGAGCCAAATGCGCCAATTCTATCATCAGCATCATCTCTTCCTTTTAGTGTCTGTAAACTGTTCGCTTGAAAGCTAGAACCATTATAGTAAAATATATTATTCTTATTGCCCTTTTTTTCGTTAACTACTGGGTTTACACCTCCATTACCCGATTTAAATGAGTAGGTTGTTCCCATTCTTCTCTCAGTTATCTGTTGTTGAACAGTACTCCAACTTACAATTTCGCCATCATCTTCATAATTACCCGTCTTCCAATTATATGTTGCTAACATTCCATCTGGATCAATTGCGTTTATGGGATTATTATAGCAATAATTATAAGGTGTATAGCCTGGAATAATCGATGACATAGGATCAATTACATTCCAGCGCCCTATCACCGGGTCATAGAACCTAGCGCCGTAATCAAACAGCTTCAATCTACAAAGATTCTTTCAAGAGACTTTCAATATCATCAACAGCATCCTCACCCAACCACTTATAATTGCCATTTTCTAATGGCCAAGATAATTTAGAGAAATTCCTCTTCTCCATTTTTTTAAGCCATTCTTTGTATATTTTATAAACTATATCTATATCATTCCGGTTGAAATTACACACTTTTCCCGTTTGCTGATTTATTAGAACCGGAGAGACAATTACACTCCCTTTAAACAACATAGTTGTTATAGAATATAGAGCTTCAACTTCTACGGGATATCTTATATTCTTTTTCACCATCTCAGCTCTATTCTGACTTCGCCCGTAAATGTTTGAAAAGTATTTGTTACTAACGCAAGTGTCTCCATAAAAGTTCAAATACTCATGAAAGACTTTTATTCGATCTTTTCTATTCAATCCCAATTTATCAAGTATAACTCGATCATCTGGAGTAAATTCTGTAGATGAATTTCTCTTATACAGAACTTCTATATGTCTTTCGCATGTTTGATTTTGTTTAACAGGATCAGAAAGAGACAGATATTTTAATTGAAGTTGCCCGTTGACAAACGCATTAGAACAACCAAAAAAGCAAAGGAATGCAACCAAAGCAATAGTTGTCGTTAAATTTAAATTATTCTTTTTCATTTTTTTTGAAATATCTTCTTAAATAATCCATAATTTGATTGAATCCCTCTGTTCCTTTCTCATACTTCACATAATTCGTTGCTTCTTGTCGGTTTTTTTTTTTCTTACAGTGCCTATATCGTCTTTTGATGTATAGCCCTCGGATTTAGATGTAGCTGAGTGAAAAGGTTACCAAACATCCCCAATTTTACTTCCTCCCACTGTCATCACATCATGATCTGGAACTTCTATACCCGATGAACCTTTATCTGCTATCCCTAAATCTGTATATTCATCCTTTAAAATTTTACCAGCGGCTTCTGCATCAATAACGAATTCACCATCTCCAAGGGTCAAACCTCGTTGAGTTTTCTATATCTACGAGCGTAATCTTCCCGTCTTTACCTGTAAATTTAATACCACTTAACTTATCAACGAAGACATCCGTTTTTTTATCAGTGCGTATTGTCCCAATCTGCTATGTCAACGAGTAAGTTCCACTAGCATTTATGGCATCTCTTGTGAAGCTATTTCCTGACGAAGTAAAGATTATATTGCCAGTTGCCGGATCTCGTTCGATCATTCCATCGGCATCGATATATCTGATCGGGTTATTATAAGCATATCGATAAGGAGACCAACGCCTGTTTACCTCTGCCAGAGGATCAATTACATTCCATCTCCCTATCACCGGGTCATAGAATCTAGCCCCATAATCGTACATCTTTTCCTGATCTTGCTTCTCCTTACCATTATACTGGTATTTATTCTCCGTACCAACAACATTCCGTTGGATGCCTAGTCTAAATGGATAGTAATCCATCTCCTGTATTTTCCGCGCGGTATCGGATTCTATATTAAAGTACAATCGTGCATTTCCAAGATGATCACCTAGCGCATACTCGTAACTATAATTTGTGGTACTATTTCGGACCAGACGTCCATGTGGCTCCCGTATAAATATGATTTAAGCTAATTTTAGACCTATCCGAAATATCCTTTTTATTTAATACTTTTTTAAATAGCTCATGAACACGTGGATCATCATATTTTTCAGCAAACCGAAGTCTTGTATTCCAACCATTAGGAAACAAAACAAAAAACAGGATATCTTCACTCAGATTATCCTTTTCAAACATTGCCAAACAATAATTTGCAAAATCAAGATACTTCTCAAAATTTAATTTTTGAGCAGCAAAAACGCATATCATTTTCTTACTCTCTTGATAATTTTTGTTTTTCATAACTCTCAAAAAATCATCATAATATTTGTCTGGAGCATTATAAAGTACCATGAAATCTTTGTTTCCATCCATACGGACAGGAGGATCCCAACTCCCATTTATTTTAATATTTATTTTTTCTAATAGTGAATCAAAAGGTATATCATATTTTTCTAATTTAACTTTGTTATAAACCACTTTTTTTTTAGAATGGCTCACTAAATTATTTCTGTCATTTGGATTACACAAAATCAAAGCAAATCCAAAAAAAAATATTAAAACTGAAAATTTAACTTTAAACAACATAATATCCTTAGTTAGTCTTCTAAAAATTACTTTTATCCCTTCTCCAAATCATAGAATCTTGTTTCCTACAACGTACTGCAATTTGAGTTTTAATTATCTCACCAGATAATCCCCCAATAGATCACAGTATTTTTTTTCTTATTTATTGCAACACCTTTTGTATATCCATTCTTCCATTTTTCGGGCATTTGTGAGTTCGACTCTAACTCGCTATACCCAAAGTTGTAATTTGACTTAGCCTCAATAACATACAGATCGAATCCATTATCCAATTTAGTTTCAGTATTAATATTATAGTTTTCATAGTCAACAAAATTTGGAAGGGGAAACTTGCCTTCATAACAACTTCTGTTAAGCAAATGCTTACTTAATACTTCCGGGATGTCATTATTTTCAAGCGTTTCTCTAGTCTCAAAACGATTAACAATTAATAAACATGAATCCGATGAATTGTATGCTGAAATGGCTTTACTTTTTGCATTGTCTTCAATTAACTTTATCCTTTCCAAACTAACTCCATATTGATACAATAGTAATCCAACATTATTCTTCTTCTTATTGGTTTTGCAGGTATAATCTGAATGATCAGAGTAATCCATCTTTTCTGGGAAATGATCGATTAATTCTTTATTGAAGTTTTTTTTACATTCTTCAAAATCCAGGTCAAAATTCGACCCATTTTGAGCTTGACTACAACCAGTAAAAAACAACATTGAGAATAACATCAAAGTAAGACGAGCTAGTTTCATAAAATTTCGAAAATGATGACTGCAATTATCCATGGATTATCACAAATTGACATCATTTAACATTCCAAAGGAAATAGACAGCTGAAACTGAATAAAACTATTCAAAACACCTGATATCAGGTGTTTATTTTTGAGAGCATTAAATAGAAAATCATAATTAGTAATAAAACACTACTCTAATGTATTCATAAATAATTAGATAACCATCTTCAACTCCTTTATAAAAAAGAGCAAATTTACAGAGACAAAGCTATCCCCTATTTAAACGTATCGAAACCATCCTTTGCATCACACCAAAACTCGTCCAGTGCAATCAATCTTGGCTTCAAAAAAGAAATCAGCTTTGGCCAGTCTGTTTCTTTAAAAATACTCACATCAGGAAGGTGTTTTACAATCCTGCTCACGGTTTTATAATTTTCATCCGTAGTATGTAGTTCCCAATCCCAGTCCTCTTCCAGACTATTCTGCAACATCGTCTTAAAAGAAAGGAATTCCTCAAAAATCAGCTCTTGCATTCCCGGATCAGGGTGCGACATTTCTATCGCGATATAAGCGGATTTCTTATCTACATGCATCTTGAAATTCAAATACTTGATGCCTGTTTTATAATTCACCCAATTGATCCGCATCCCCTCAGCAGATTGATGGGGCGCTATATATTGACCGAAGGTCGTCCAGAAAGACTGTTTTAACTGTGCAGCCTGATCTTTTGAAAACATGGTATTGGTTTTAAATGAAGGTAATTAAAGCGTAAAGTTCATCAGGTCCATCACTCTCTTAAACTCGTCCTGAACGTTCGCTTTCAAATGAATGGTTTCTTTAGTCACCGGATGTTCGAATTTCAATTCTGAAGCGTGTAACAACATCGTCGTCATCTCCCATTGCTCTTTGAAAAACTTGTTTTGTTTGTTACAACCATGCTTACGATCTCCGATAATCGGGTAAAAGATATGTGCAAAATGTCTGCGCAACTGGTGCATCCTTCCGGTAGTAGGTGTAGCTTCTACCAATGAATACCTGGAAGTAGGATGTTTCCCTAAAGCAACTTCCAGCTCTGCACGCTGTAGCGTTACAAAAGCGGTAAATGCCTCTTGCATATTGCCGTTTTCTTTGGCCAATGGGTAATCAATCTCCTCGCTATCTGGCGCATAACCTCTCAAAATCGCCAGGTATTTCTTTTCTACCTGTGCATTTTGAAATTGCTGATGCATCGCGATTTCCGTTTCTTTATCAAAAGCAAAAAGCAGTAAACCACTGGTCTTACGATCTAAACGATGTACAGGGCTAACATACTTATTTATCTGATCCCTTAGCATTTGCAGCGCAAATTCTGTGGCATCACTAGCAATAGAAGAACGGTGTACCAATAAACCATGAGGCTTATTGATGGCAATCAGATGATCGTCCTGATATACAATTTCCAGCATTTATTTTTTTCCGCGAAGATAACCTTTTGATTTTTTAAAATGGACGGATTGTATCAAGTTTGTTCCTTTTTGACAGGTTGGAAGCATTTTCCTTACCTTCCCTTACCAATACTTCCATTACATAAAAGTAAAGAATTCATGAAAACCAAACCAACAAACCCTTCCATAACCGGATTAAAAAGGGCAACCAAAGTGTTTTTTATGGCCATGCTGATCACAGGAAATGTCAGCTATGCCCAAACTAAAAAGGAAACTATCGACCTGATCGTCAAGGAAGCGACTGAAAACTCTCAGCTGGAAAAACTTGCCCATGAGCTGTTAGATATGGTAGGCCCCAGATTAGTCGGTTCCCCTCAAATGAAACAAGCAAACGATTGGGCAATCGCCAAATATACAAGCTGGGGCATCCCCGCAAAAAATGAACAATGGGGAGAATGGCGCGGTTGGGAACGTGGCATTTCTCATATAGACATGGTTTATCCACGCGTAAAATCCCTGGAAGGAATGCAATTGGCCTGGAGTCCAAGTACGAAAGGAAAAGCAGTGGTTGGAGAAATGATCATCTACCCTGACCTACCCGATTCTGTTTCTTTTAAAAGCTGGTTGCCAAGCGTTAAAGGTAAATTCGTAATGTTTTCTATGAATCAACCTACCGGCAGACCAGACTACAACTGGCAGGAATTTGCTACTCCGGAATCTTTTGAGAAAATGAAAAAGGACAGAACCCTGCAAACCAATGCATGGAGATCAAGAATCAGTAAAACCGGACTAAACCTGAAAGCATTAGCACTGGCATTTGAAAGTGCAGGAGCATTAGGTGTGGTCACCAGCAACTGGTCTTCTGGCTTTGGTGTCAACAAAATATTCGGTGCCAATACCACCAAAATCCCTTCAATCGACATCTCTTTAGAAGATTACGGCCTATTGTACCGTCTTACTGAATCAGGATCTAAGCCTAAAATCAGTGTAAACGTTGGCTCTAAAGAGTTGGGAATGGTGCCTACGTTCAATACCATTGCCGAAATCAAAGGCACAGAAAAACCAAATGAATATGTGATCCTTTCTGCGCATTTTGACTCCTGGGATGGTGGTACAGGTGCAACAGATAACGGTACCGGAACCATTACCATGATGGAAGCAATCAGAATCCTGAAGAAAATCTATCCTAATCCAAAAAGAACGATCCTCGTGGGTCATTGGGGTAGTGAAGAGCAAGGCTTAAACGGATCAAGGGCCTTCGTAGAAGACCATCCGGAAATCGTTAAAAACATTCAGGTAGTATTTAACCAGGACAATGGAACAGGCCGCGTGGTTAACCTTGCCGGACAAGGCTTCTTAAATTCTTATGGCTATTTAGGCAAATGGTTATCCGCTGTACCGGAAGAGATCAGAAAACAAATCGCAACTACTTTCCCTGGTACACCAGGTGGCGGAGGTTCAGATTTCGCCTCTTTTGTGGCGGCTGGAGCCCCTGCTTTTTCTTTAAGCTCTAATAGCTGGTCTTATGGTACTTATACCTGGCATACCAATAGAGATACTTATGATAAGGTAGTTTTTGATGATGTAAGAAGCAATGCGATATTAACGGCTATCCTGGCCTATATGGCGAGCGAAGATCCGGAAACAACGTCCAGAGAGAAAAGCATTTTACCGATCAACCCAAGAACAGGAGAACCAGGCGTATGGCCTCCACAAGTTAAGCCAACAAGAAAAGGCGGTGTAAACTAATATTCAGCACCTATAAACAAAAAATGCCTCCTGATCTAAGAACCAGGAGGCATTTTTTGTTGATCATCAGGCTTACTATTTGCTCGCGCTTGATTTTTTATTCTTTACGTATTTTTCCAACCATTGGTCCTGCTCCCAGAAGGTATGAAGGATAGATTCCCTGCTTCTGTAGCCATGGAATTCTTTAGGCAGTAAAACTAATCTAACTGTACCTCCATGCCCTTTGATCGCGCTATACAAACGCTCACTCTGAATCGGGAAAGTACCTGAGTTTTCATCGTCAATACCATGAGTCATCAATAATGGTGTTTTGATTTTGTTGGCATAATTGAAAGGCGACATTTTGTTGTAAACATCCATGGCCTCCCAATACGTACGTGCTTCCACCTGGAAACCAAAAGGAGTTAAAGTACGGTTGTAAGCACCACTTCTCGCAATTCCAGCAGCAAAAAGATTGGTATGCGCCAATAAGTTGGCCGTCATGAATGCACCATAAGAGTGACCTCCTACTGCAATTCTAGCCCTATCAGCAACGCCCATATCCACTACATAATTGATCAAAGAAGTTGCATTGTCTTCAATCTGCTCCAGGAAAGTATCATTAGGCTCTTCTTTTCCTTCTCCAACAATCGGCATGTCTGCCTGATCCAATACCGCATACCCTCTGGTTACCCAGAATACAGGCGAACGGAAAGCTAACCTGGTGAAACGATATGGCGAACCTTTAACCTGTCCGGCTGCTGCCAGACTTTTAAACTCACGTGGGTAAGCCCAGATCAATACTGGCAATGGTCCGTTTTCTTTCTTAAAATCTTTAGGTACATATAAAGTAGCAGACAGCTTAATCCCGTCCTTACGTGGATAAGAAAGCAAGGTCTTTTGCACCCCTTTTAAGCTCGGATATGGATCAGAGAAACTGGTTAAAGCCTGTTCAGACTTGTTTTTCAGGTCTACCGCAAAAATATTAGGTGTTTCTTCTGTAGATTCTCTGGAAATATAAACCTTCCCTGTATTGTTAAAAAACACTGGTTCCTCATAATAAGGCGCTTTAGACTTAAACAAAGTATCCTGTTTATTGGAGATCAGGTTCCATTTTAAAATGAAAGGGCGATCACCTTGTGGAGAGGCACCAGCTCCTTTGGTAAAAACCACTCCTGCTGCAGCTTTATCAAACAACAACACCTTTTCAGAGAAAGGCCCTTTTCCATAGAGAAAATCTCCAGGATCAGCATAAGTATCCTCCGAAGACCTTGTCGAAATCACCTTGACTATTTTTCCGCTTTCCGGATTGATCAGGGTCATTTTTGAACTCCGGTCTTTTTTCCATTGCTCTTTTAGAATGGCATAATTTTGATTGCCCCATTCTACCCCACTATACCTTAAAGCCATACTATACAGCTTTACAGAATTGCCTGAAAATGGTGCTTTGAGCATATATAAAGCATCACGCACTTCCGATTTTAAGTTTGGATCACCTTTATCCTGCGCTTCTGCCCAAATGATAGTAGCAGGCGCATCGCTTCTCCATTCGTAAGCACGTGGGCCCATCGCTACCGCATCAAAACCAGTAGGCAATTTCTCTGCCAATGGCGCATGATATAGGGCTTTAACTGTTTTCCCTTGTGTATCCAGAATCGTAGTTTGGAAAGGGAAATAATAAATAGGTACCAGATAAGAATATGGTGTTTCAATGGTTTGTACCATCAGGTATTTCCCATCAGGGGAATAAGCCGCTTTACGGTAAATTGCAGGACCTGCAATTTTTGTGGTCTGACCATTCAAATCTACCTCCTGCAATTCTGAACTCAAATAATAAGCCATCAGACTTTGATCATAAGTATTTTTAAGCAGGTTCTGATAAGTCCTTGAAGGGGTTACTACGCCCATATTTTCCTGAACAACAGGTCCGGTAGGCACTATATTTTCTATGGGTTTAGCCCCACGTGTTGGCAGAATAAACTGAGCAAGGATGCGCTTCCCATCCGGGTGCCATTGCAAAGTGGTACCATAAGCATCATTCAACAAACCATTGGTTAGCCTGTTCGCTTTCAGGTTCTGAACATCCACCAGCCATAGTTCCACCCCATTTAAAGTGTTATTGCTAAAGGCGAAGAAATTCCCATCTGCATTCCAGCTGATATTGGTCATTCTCATTTTTTCCGGCAAACCGGCTACCTTACTTTCTTTTCCCGTTTTCAGGTCTTTAATCGTCAGGCCATTATATATACCAGAGACCTCTCCTTCCGTAGAGTTATTGGCCGGATTAATCCTGATTCCTGCCAATCCGATAACAGGTTGCGCGACCTGTTCAATGGAGGCATATCCAGGAGATGAAAGCAGCAACATCAGGCTGCCACTTTTATTAAATCGCACCGTTGGACTACCTGGGGCATCCACAAGGTCAACAATACTTTTTGGAGGCAATTGGTAAGTCAGGTTCTCCTGAGCAAATCCTGGAGAACTTAAGCCCGCCACCAGTATTAAACTGAGTAAGGTTTTAGTCATAGGTTTATAGTTTTCGGTCTGTTTCATCTATACAAAAATGGCATTCTTAAAGAAGCCTTGCTACACTATCGCGTAAAAGTTACCTATTTAAGGAATATTTTGAGAAGGGAAACACAAATTACCCTATATTTATTCTTTGAAATATTCAATCGGCTCCTTTATTAAAATAGCCCAAATTCGATAAATACCTTAACGATGCAAACTGTTGAAACCATTGATCAGTTCTATAAAAGAACCAATCAGACCATTCCCGAAGAATTGTTAAACTTCTCTGGAAATCCAAGCCATTTTAATGTTAAGGAGCGCAGTTATTGCAGTAAGGTAAGTCCATACAACAGAAGGGACCATTATAAAATATTCCTGAACGTTGGGCAGGGCCGACTCCATATGGCGAATGAGGTAATTGAAATTGACAGACCGGCATTAATTTTATCCAATCCTATGCTCCCTTATTCCTGGGAATCGATCTCAGAAGAGCAGAAAGGTTATTATTGTTTATTCAATGATTCCTTTATCTCCCCGGACTTAAAAAAAGGACTGGAAAGGTTATGCCCCCTATTTAATCCCGCACTTTCTCCATGTTGTTTCTTAACGGAGGATGCCTATCAACGCCTTAACGGATATTTCCTGCAATTGATCGATGAATTAAAGAGTGATTATGAATATAAGTTTGATGTCATCAGAAACATCTTAAAACTGATCATTCATGAGGGGATTAAAATCCAGTCGGCTAGCCTGACTCCTGCCCTTACCGACAGTTCAGACCGCATTACACCTAGATTTCTGGAATTACTAGAGCGACAATTTCCAGTTGATTCTCCGGCAAATCCTTTAAAGGTTAAGAGTGCCTCAGATTTTGCCGAGCAGCTCAACATCCATGTGAACCACCTCAACTATGTAATCAAATCACATACCGGTAAAACCACTACGCAGATGATCAGTAACAGGGTAGTTGCAGAGGCGAAAACCTTATTGAAGCAAACAGACTGGGATGTAGCAGAAATTGGATATTGTCTGGGTTTTGACTATCCTGCACATTTCAATAATTACTTTAAAAAGAATACCGGGCTTACGCCGGCTGCATTTAAGCACCAGAGTTAAGTCCCGTTATTTTCTTTGATTTATGAAATGTAAGCCTTAAGAAACGTACACCTCTTCCTCTTTTCCAAAAGTCCAGACTTGTCGCTGGCCTCTTCTGGCAATAACCAAAGAATAACAATCTTCATTTTCTGAGATTTCCAGGACCTCGCCTAAATTGATAAGCGTGTCACCGATAGATAAATTTGCAATTTCTAAGTTCTTAAACATTATAGGCTGTTCCAATATATGATCCATGAGAGCGAAAAAATAAGAATAGATTTATTTAAAATTTAATTTATACCCAAAAATAAAATTATTTATCAAATAACACTAATAAATTAGTTAATTCCTTAGATATGGCTATTAAAAGCCTCAGAGATTCCCCATTATTAACTAGAAAAGGAATGCAAATTTGGCCAAAAAAAATCCAATCACATTTTAATTCCGTTTTAATCCGGCTTTAATCTCCGCCCATTAGCTTTGCTAAAACCTTTAAATTTAAATTCATGGTATTATTGGAATTCTTAAACATGGGCAGTGGAGAGATCATGCTCATTCTTGTGGTAGTTTTACTATTATTTGGTGGCAAAAAACTCCCTGAACTGGCAAAAGGTCTTGGCAAAGGTATTCGTGAGTTTAAAGATGCTTCAGAAGGTGTGAAAAGAGAGATCCACAAAAACATCAATCTTGCTGGTCTGGAAGAAGAAATAAACGCTCCAACAGTAAGAACAACCTATCCAGCGGAAAAAGCAGTTGAAAATGAATTCAAAGCAGCAGCGTCCGAAACTGAACTTAAAGAAAATATAGTAGTTTAATCCAAACCCTAAAATAAACAAACGATGTTACATACTCCCATACTTGCGGCTTTAGGCGCGCAGGAAATCCTGGTCATCCTGGTTGTAGTGCTCCTTCTTTTTGGTGGCAAAAAAATCCCTGAATTACTAGGTGGACTAGGAAAAGGAATTCGTGAATTTAAAGATGGAAAAGACGGTGTAGACCCATCAGAGACAGAGAAGCATTAAGGCTTCTCTGTAAAACGATCCATCAACTGCATAGATAATATGGCTTCTTCTGCAGAACATGGGTTTTCGGCCAGGCCTAAAAAATAAGCCGTTACCTTTTCAATCATTGGTTGTTGTACGTGCTGTAGCGGTTTAAAATCATAAACTTTAGCCTGGCCATCTTTTGTTACCGTTACTTGATGCCCAAATACCTGGAAGCTAATCTTCCCTGCTGATCCAATAATTTCGCAAAGGTCTGTTTTATCTTGTTCAGACACGGTAAAACACCAGCTGCCATTGAATACCACACCATTTTTAAATGCAATCTGACCGCTTACCAAATCGTCTGCTATGCCAATTCCTGATTGGTTAATGGCCAATCCAGATGCAGAAAGCCATTCTCCAAAAAAGAAAACCATCAGATCCAACTGATGAGGTGCTAAATCATGAAACAAACCACCACCAGAGATCGCAGGATCTAAGCGCCAATTAGTCGCAGGGTCTGTCATTTGATTGGAAAGCGCTGGTTGGAACATTTTAAGTTGAACCAATCGTACAAGCCCTATTTCCTCTTCTTCCAATAATTCCTTGATTTTTAAAAAGAGCGGTTGCTCCCTTCTATAATGTGCAATACTCAGTTTGATGCCCGTACTTAGCGCCGCATCTTTCATCCTGATCGCTGATTCCGCGTTTAGCGTCATCGGCTTTTCTACATACACCGGTTTCCCTGCCGCAAAAGCCATTAAGGAGTAAGCTTCATGCTGTGCCGGGGGCGTGGCAATGTATATTGCATTGACTTCCGGATCATCGATGAGTTGCTGTGCATCATCATACCATGTTGGCACCCCATGACGTAATGCATAGTCCTTCGCTTTTTCTCCATCTCTACGCATTACTGCCTGCAATGATGAATTTGGCACTTTATTAAAAGCAGGTCCGCTTTTCAGTTCAGTTACATCTCCGCAACCAATTATTCCCCATTTGATACTTTTCATTTTCGTTGTTTATCTTTTCAGCGTCAATTGATAAATATCTGCCTTTAATTGATCTGAGTCATTGTCTTCGCATAAAAGAAAGCTAATCTGCTCCTTCGTATGCTGCTTTAAGGTCAGCCCTTCAAACTTATGTTGATCAGTAATTTGCTGACTAAAGTCCAGCTTCATTTTTTTAATGTCTATGCAGCCTATGATGGTTCCAAAAACAGCACCATCCTGATAAGTGGAATTGCTGTCTTCTGCAGCGGCTAAAAAGTAAAGCTTGCCATCCAGCGCCAAGGCATCTGTAAAACCGGTTGCAACCCCTTTTATTTTAGGCAATAGGATCTCTTTAAAGCTGATTTTCCCAGCTGTAGAAAGATCAGTGCCCTGCACTTTGAATACGCCATTTTTGCCGGCACCACCATTACCACGGTTAAAGAAATACCAATCCTTACCAGTAAAAACCACCCCTTCTATATTGAAGTTTTCGGAATTGATTCCCGCTACCTTTTGCATCTTTTGGTATAAAACGGAAAGATTAAGCGTAGAAATCACCTTTTTACTGTCAGCATTTACCTTTACCAGCTGATTCCGCTTCTCCGTAGAGCCGGAGCCAAAAATATACAATACCTCCCCATAGGCAGTCATTGCTTCAAAATCAGGCTTAAGTTTTTTTACGATGTTTTCCGAAGGAACGGTACTTAAAGGATGCCGTGTCAAATGAGAAGATTTCATTTCATAAGCATACAGGTAAGTTCCATTGTCACTAATGAGATTCAACTGGTCGTTTTTCAATAATAAACCGGAGGCGGAACCAATTCCTATGATCTGAAACAGCAGTTCAAGTGTAAATCTGTACATGGCTGCAATATGCTAATTCTTTATAAAAAATTAGCGGGGAATCAGGCGTATTTAAAATCGGTTATCAAAAAGCCAGAAGCCCTCTGATAACCGATCATATCCAGAGATAATTTACTTTTTCGCTGGCGTAATTATAATTTTTCTGAATTCAATAGGTCCGTGATCTCCCTGGAAATAGATTGGTCCCGGCTCGCCTTCATTGCTATCCAATGCACCACCGGTAATCCCTGGAATCTCCTGGTTGCTGATCACCGTTTTACCATTTGCCACTACAGTCACCATTCTACCAACTAAAGTGATGTCGTAAGTTTGCCATTGATCAGGTCCTAAAGCCGCAATTTCACTCGGCGGTAAAAATCCGTAAACACCACTATAATATACACTTGAAGGATGCGCATCTTTCGGACTGTCTTCTATCTGCACTTCATAACGACCTCTTAAATACACGCCGCTATTGCTCCCTTTCTTATATTTAAACTCTACATGTAATTTAAAATCTTCAAACTTCTGGTCAGAGATGAGATTGGCACCGGACTGCGGACTGCTGAGTACGCCATCCTTAACTACCCATTGATTCTTCCCTAAAGCTTTCCATCCGCTCAGGTCTTTTCCATTGAACAATTGAATAGGTTTCCCCCATACTACCGGACTTGTTCTTTTCAAATAAGGTGCTTTTACGCCTTTCCAGTTGTATTTTTTACCTTCACTGGTCTGCATGGTTCCTTGAATTTCAGAACCTTTCAACTCTCCTTCAATCACAAAATCCTGATCGCCACTTTCCCATTGTGGTGGAATCTTAAAGCTGAATTTACCATTCTCAAAATGTACTCTTGATATCGGGCGGGCACTACCGGAAGATCCTACAAAGTAGCCCACCAATATGCGGTTACCGGATAATTTAACTTCTAGCCAGGATGGCAAGGACTTTCCGTTTTCATCAACGGTAATGTCCCATCGGCCGATCAGGTCTTTTCCAGGTATATCTTGTACTGCGTTAACATTGCTGAGTTTCGGAGCTGCAAATAGCGATTCAGCTGATCCACAGCTGAGTAAGCCAGTTACCGCCATTACAAAAAGTTTCTTGTTCATCGTAACGAAATTAGGTTTAGATTGGTTAATAAAAGGTTCTAGCAGGTAAGATAGGATTTATTCGCTTTTCGCCAAAAGATACGGGGAAAAGAATTGAGAACATCCCCTGATAAATTCGTATTTTGAGCTAACCTTAATCCAGTTTTATGAAAGCCATTCAATTCAATGCTTATGGAGATTCCTCCGTATTACAATTAAAGGAAATTGCTACACCTAGTCCTAAAGCGCATGAGGTGCTGATTAAAGTGGTGGCCACCACCATCAACCCATTTGACATTAAAAACCGGTCTGGGGCTATGAAGGATTTCGTACCCATCAGCTTCCCTTTCATTCCCGGAACAGATGCTTCTGGTATGGTAGAGGAAATAGGTTCAGCCGTTAGCCGCATTAAAGTTGGCGACCTGGTTTTTGCGACAGCATCGCATGGAACTTATGCGGAATATGTATGTATCAACGAAGCCACCGTTTCGCTCATCCCCGATCATGTGAGTCTAAATGAGGCTGCTGCACTCGCAGTCCCCCTAAATACAGCTTACAGCATCTTGGTAGAAGCAGGGAATTTACATCCTGAGCAAAGGATCTTGATCCATGGCGCTGCAGGTGGCGTAGGAACCATCGTTTTACAACTGGCCAAAGCATTGGGGGCCTACGTTATTGCTACCGCTTCCGGCACTGGCCTGGACCTCATCCGTTCTTTAGGCGCCGATGAAGTGATCGATTACAAATCGCAGGACTTTACTAAACATGCAGATCAACTGGATATGGTGGTTGACCTGGTGGGCGGAGAAACACAGCTAAAATCTTATCCATTGGTTAAAAAAGGAGGAAAACTACTAAGTATTGTTATGCCGACGTCTAAAGAACTCGCCGAAAAACATGGAATCCATGCACAATTTATCAGTGCTGTTGGAGACCATAAAAAGCTGGATTTTGGAAAAAGGCTGGTAGATTCGAATAAAATCAAAGTACAAATTGCCAAGGTCATGAACATCACCGAAGCAGCAGAAGCTCAGGATCTGGTCTCTGCAGGCGGATTAAATGGCAAGATCGTATTGAATTTTTAAGAGTCCAGGAGCATACCCGGATGTGCTATACCCTTTTCCTGAATTAGTATCTTGAATTTACAGCCCATATCGGTGATTAAAGCATGTCTGAGCATCGCTATTTTTTGCGCGGCCAATGCGATATCTTTTTCCCCAGAGTAGGTTTTTAAGGCCCAGTCATTGAAACCCATTTCGAGTAAAAATCCCCCCTGACTAGAGAAAAAAACCTCTCTTAAGCCTTGTAATTGCCCCCAATAACTTAAAGCTGAGAAATTTACATGAGCAGTTATATCCTGTTTGCCGATAAAAGCATAGTAATCATCGTTAACGCTATGGTTCTTATAACAGCATAACGTTCCATCCGCCCTGCTGCTTTTATACATTTCATTACTCAGATCTCCATAATCAATGGTCATGACATATCCTTCCTTCAACGCATCGGCAACCTCCTTAATCCAGGAGATGGCTTGAAGGTTAATCTCGGTCTGAAAGCCTTCCGGAAGCACAACACCTAATGCCGAAAAGTAGTCGGTTAAGGCTGGAGATGCAGGTTTTAATACCTCCTTAAAACCATTATCCTGATCCACAAAAACTTCCATTAACCCCGCTTGCATCACCACACGATGAATTGGAAAATTATCCAGCAACTCATTTGACAACACGCACCCGCTAAAGTTTTTGATCTCGGAAATTTCTTTCAGCCATTCTACTTTCCCCTGGAGTTTTGGTTTTTCTTTGAATCTTGCTTTTCCCAGACCAACCATCACCGGACTTCTTTCGATGATGCAGTAACGAAGGTCTTGATACATTTCTTCCTGAACTTGAAGAGCAGAGAGTATATCTTCAGTCAATTTACCCGTACCAGCACCATATTCCAGGATGGTAAAGGGCTTTTTTCCCATATTACGCCAGAGTTCTTCCATTTTTCTTGCGATCATCTCCCCTACAGCATTTCCCAAATAGGGACTGGTATAAAAATCGCCTTGCTTACCAATTTTAACTCCCGGAGAGGTATAATAGCCAAACTCCGGATGGTAAAGACACATCTCCATATAATCATGGAAGGAAATTTTACCATCCTTCCTGATTTTCGATTTGATCACCTGGATAAGATCTGACATGAGTTTATAGCTATCACCTAATAAACAGTCCAGCGGAAGTGTAGTTTCTTTCCAAAGCTTTATTTCTATTGCTGTCCCCAAATTAGCCCAGAAGAATTTTTGAATAACGCTTATGCTCCAAAATCATTTTCATCCCTTGTCTGGCGTCCATCAATTCCAAGGCTTTAGACTTCGCATTTATCTGACTAATCTGATAAAGTATGCGCCAGTGCCGGATGATTTCCTTCCAGGCGAAAAAGATGGAATGTTTGGGGTCATAAATATGCGTTGGCTCGCTTGCTGCCCCATTGACTTCAATTACTGAGAAATTCCTTCCCTTATTCAGTTCCTCCCAACTGTTAAACTTCAGGTCTAACCGGCCATAATAAAAGTCTGGCATACCCAGACAGACTTGATTAATCGTGTCTAATAATTCTTCATTCACTTTACAACTAAGGTCAATAAATTTTGCCCCTCTGCTGTGGTTGCCATATGGCAGCAGCCGATAATAGCTCCCTGCTGGCAAAACCATTTTCAACAACTTACCGTAAATTGCTCTTATAGCATCTAATTGCAGAAAATAGCGATCCTCCTGAATTAAAAGCATTTCAATCGTTGAAGTTCCATCCCCGGTAAGCCCTAAAAACTCTTTACCTACAATCCCAGAAATATGTCCCCTGCTTTCACCTGGGATCCGATAATAAAAGACTCCCAGCTCCTGCTCAAAGTCGATATACTCCTGAATTAAAAAATCAAACTTGGCGCGTTCGAGGTATGCACAAACCTCTGCTAAACTACGCAACAGCTCAACTTTTACTCCCCGCTCCCCCATATCTGGCTTAGCCATCAAGGGGAAATTAAGCCCTTTAGCCTGAAGCCCATTGGTTAATGCAGCTATAGATATTGAGGACTTACAAAGTAGCGTTTTTGGATAATGCTTTTCAGACATCAGGTCATAAATGCTGCTTTTCCGGCACATTGCAAAGCCAGCATTCCGAATTGATGGATTTGCTGCACTAAAGAAAAACAAAGAACGGGCTTTTAAACTTAACCAGAACCAATAAGGCAATACAGGCAGGTAAACTATTTCCAGGGGCCAATACTCCCAATTCAGTAGCCTAATCCTAAGTCGTTTCAGTCTCGAAGCCCATCCCATCCATAAACCGGCTTTAAGCTGAGCCTGATCATCTTGCTTATGATCAATGGTCAGACTGGATATAGCTCTATCTGAATCGGCTATTTCAGCTTTCAAATCCACATACACCATCCTCGACTGTCCTGGCCTCCAAAACACACTGGTTATACTCACTGTACTCATCAACTGAGCTGAACGTTTGATGACCAAATCATTGTTCGAATCCCCTGTTCCTCCAAAACGATGAAGGTCCAGAACCTTTTCAATTGACAATTGACCTACAGATTCCTGCCATTGTCTGAACCATTGCTGGCGCGTTTTCTGTGCCTGCTCCTCATACAATGTGGCAGAAGACCAAAGGTGTGGTATAGATGGATCAGGTAATGCACAATGTTTTTCCAATCCATCCCAACGGTATTCAAAAAGCAAACCTTTCGTAAAAACAATCAGAGTAAATGGCTCCACACGAATTAGGTCTGCCTGCTCAAAGTAAAGATCTGGTTCATGCTGACTCAGAATTTCCAGCAACAGCAGGCCGCGACTTTTAGCATATGGAGCTTGTTTGACATGGTTAACAAATGCCCCATTTAACAGGACAGCCAGATCTCCGTTTCCTTTCTGGGCAAACCAAGTACCTCCTTTATCAGGATCTTTTGGAAATACCAGTTCAGAACCATTGATCTGATACTTTTTGGGCGATTCGGCAAGCCCTCTACTGTCGTGTTCATCCCTATTGGAACTCAGATAAAAGCCATCAGATGTGGGCAGAAAAGTTACTGTACACATGTTTGTCGATATTTTAAAGTAGAAATGGCCAGGCCAAAATCCTCCGGTAAGCGAATAGTTGAAATACTACTTACTGCAATTCGTATCAAGGCCATATGATGTACAGTGTGTTCCAGGTTATAGACTAGTTCTCTGAAATAACTGCTATGCACCGCGATTCCCTCTGTTTCTGTTAAGCTATAGTTAGCCAAGTGTAAAAGTTGCTTATCTGGCTGGACCAACAAATCCTCAATTTCATCTATTCTCAGGACTGCCAATGCCCTATCTGACTCTAATTGAGGGTCTCTTTTTCGCCTATCATAATTAACCGTCCCATAGTCGTATCCTTTATAGAGTTCTGTATAAATCTCTATGATGTGCCTGATATGCTGACCAATAGTTGCCCCAGACATAGCGGGTATTTTCTCCTTGTATTGCTCATCCGACAATTCGGCCAATACTAGACTTAACTGATCAAACAGTCTGTTAATAGGTTCTTTTAAATACATAACATGACCATTTAGATTTTAAAAAGCTTCGTGATTTTCTCAAATGACAGGTACAGCAAAACCGAACAGGAAAGAAAAACGATGAGGGCCATAAGAAATAGCATTCCATGGTCATTCTGGACTACAATCCCCAGGCTGGTCAAATGAAAGAATATGGCGCCAATCATCAATCCAATCCCTAATAAAGCACCCTTCCCGGTAGTCCGGGGAACTAATATCAGGATGGAGGCAATTAATTCCATTAGCCCTGTACCTATCCTTCCCCAGGGCTCCATTCCAAGTACAGAAAATATATAAATAGATTCTGGTGCAGCACTGAACTTAAAAAACAGGGTTTGTAACATGATCCCCGCAGCGATCAGTCTTAGGACCCAAACTCCTATATTTTTCTGTTGAATCGTCATAGGGCTAGGGTTTTTCCTTAATCTGTGGCCATAAAATGTCTGCCTTTTCTATTAAAGCAGATTGATCTTTTGTCCAGTTTTCCTTTACTTTTTTATTGTAATTGAAATAGAGTTTATCGTTAACGATGGTCCAGGTTTCTGTTTGCGTTGGCGCTTTATATCCGCCACTGGTTCCATAGGCACAATATCCTCCATACTGAGGGGCAAATCGCGTCGGCTCCGATTTAAACTGTTCCATGTTTTTTCGCGTTGCAAACATCCATTTGGCACCTTTCCAGTCATATGAAAGGCTGTCCTGTCCTTTAACTGCCATCCCTTCTGTGAAAAAGGCAACCGGGTCAAAGCCTTTAATTGCTTTGCCTGAAGGGGCAAATATTTCTGATTTCTGGGCCTGGGCGGCTGTGCTGATAAACCCGCAAAGCAGGACGGCAAATAATAACGTTTTCATAAAATAATGTTTTGTGTGAATGATTCTTGATTAAGGGTTGATTTTTGACCAGTTCTGATCTGCTTTAGCTTTCAGATTAGCTTCGTTTTTATTCCAGTCTTTCAGTGTATTGGTAAAGAACCTATTATAGAACAGGTATAGTTTTCCGTTTAATACCTTGAATGTTTCCGGATCTACCGAAACCTTTTCGCCATCTTTGCCCATCGCATAGGCACACCAACCGCCATATTGAGGTTGGTATTTGGCAGGGTTTGCTTTAAATTGCTCCCTGTTTGCCATAGAGCTGAAACGATAAGTTACTCCACCCAGGACGCTATTGATTTCTTTTTTACCTTCTTTCGCTTTACCGGAATTAAAATAGGCCACCGGATCATATCCTTCAATGGCGAGGCCGGACTTATCCAGGTTAAAGGATTTACGATCGGCAGTGCTTTGTCCTGATGCAGTGCTGACTATAGCAAAAAACAGACTTAAATAAACAAACAGATTCTTCATAAAATTGAGGTTCTTTTACCTACTTTGTCGGAGGAAAAGACGAAACCTTACAAAAGATTTGATTTATTTTCAAGAATTCTTGTAAGGTTTAGCTAGCTCGTTCGACTAATCCAATACAGCAGTATATTCAATTCTTATAAACCGTATGTATGCACAGTGAAAAACGAATCCTGGTTCCAGAACAGCAATATGCCCTTCATCCTATGGCTTGGACGGCCAATTATGCAGACTATCTCTACAATTATGCAATTCTGAGGGTAAATGACCCGATAGAAGCTCAGGATCTGGTACAGGAGACCTTTCTTTCTGCCTTAGAAAAAACCAGTAATTTTGAAGGAAGAAGTACAGAAAAAACCTGGCTGACCAGTATTTTAAAAAACAAGATCATTGACCTTTACCGTAAGAAATCTTCAGGATTAGCTGCAAAAACCCAGGCATTAGAACAGGAAGACCTGCAAACTGCGTATTTCAATAATGATGATGGACATTGGAAACAGGAGCATGAGCCTAAAGAATTCCGCGCCTTGCAACAAGAACCCATGCAAAACAAGGAGTTTCATCAAACCCTGGAATCCTGTATGAAAAAGCTGCCTGAACTGTGGTTTGCCGTCTTTTCTATGAAACACCTTGATGAAGAGGAAACCGCAGTAATTTGTACAAAATTAAAAGTCAGCCCTTCTAATTTCTGGGTGATTATCCACCGCACAAAACTCAGCTTACGGGCCTGCCTTCAAAAGTATTGGATCTAAAACTTCGCTATGAACACATTTATAAAAATTCTTTACAATTGTCGCAAGGCCACTTTCTTAATCGAGAAAAAAACGCTTAGCCCATTAACAAAGCAGGAAAACATCTTGTTAAAACTACATTTAGCTGGTTGTTCCATCTGTAGAAGATTTCAGCAGCAGAGCTTGCTGATCAATAAAATGATCCAACATGGTTTTCAGGAGAATCAAAAGAAACCGCTCTCCATGAATGAAGATTTTAAAGCTTCTTTACAACAAAAAATAGCTCAGAAATGGAATAAGATCCCATAAAAAAAGGCCCCCGTTAATTAAAACGGGTGACCTTTCACATTAGGTAAATGTAGGGTTCCTGAATTATTTTACTTCGATTATGCTGATCGCATATCCTCCACCTGGAGCGCAATACTGCGTTAATTTCGTTCCTTTAGAAACCTTAACTTTTTTGATCACATAAGCCTGTGGATTTCTCTCATAATGAGCATCTTTTGCATCCGCGTATATCGTCGCTATATATTTTTTATTGGCATCCAGAAAATCCAGATTGACCTTAGAAATTCTTCCATTTTCATCGCAGGTGCTACCTACAAACCAGTTGTTCGTTCCTTTGGCTTTTCTGGCGAAAGTGATGTAATCTCCCGGCTCTGCTTCGAGTACTTTCGTATCGTCCCAATCAACGGCTACATCCTTAATAAATTGAAAAGCATCTTTGAACTTGTTGTAAGTTTCCGGTAAATCCGCTGCCATTTGCAATGGACTGTACATCGTTACATATAGCGCCAGCTGACGGGCAAGCGTGCTGTGTACAAATGAATTGTTTTCCGGATTATAAGCACTGATTTTAGTTTCGAAGATCCCTGGGGTATAATCCATCGGACCACCCATTAATCTGGTGAAAGGCAAAATCGTAGTATGATCTGCATTGTTTCCTCCAAAGGCTTCATATTCTGTCCCTCTTGCAGATTCGTTGGCCAGTAAATTCGGGAAAGTACGACTCAATCCTGTAGGTCTGACTGCTTCATGTGCATTCAGCATAATTTTATACTCGGCCGCTTTCTCTAAGGCGTATTGATAATGGTTCACCAACCATTGTCCGTAATGATGCTCCCCTCTTGGGATGATATTTCCAACGTAGCCGCTTTTTACTGCGTTGTAACCATTATCTACCATAAACTTGTACGCTGTATCCAGATGACGCTCATAATTACGTACAGAGGACGAGGTTTCATGGTGCATGATGATCTTTACGTTTTTACTTGCTGCATAGCGATGCAATTCTTTCACATCGAAATCAGGATAAGGAGTAACGAAGTCGAACACATAGTCTTTAGTTTTTCCAAACCAATCTTCCCAGCCTTCATTCCATCCTTCTACCAATACAGCATCCAGACCATTTTCTGCAGCAAAATCGATGTATTCTTTAACGCGTTTTGTATTTGCCGCATGCTTGCCATTCGGTTTTGTTTTGCTGTAATCGGTTACGCCAAGCTGTACATTGTCCAGATCATTGTAAGCCCAGGTACTCTTTCCTGTAATCATTTCCCACCAAACACCTACGTATTTGATCGGTTTAATCCATTCGGTATCTTTGAATTTAGTAGGCTCATTTAAGTTTAAGATCGTTTTAGACATCAAAATATCACCAGCTTTATCACTTACAATAATGGTACGCCAAGGCGATTGCGTAGGCGCCTGCATATAGCCTTTATCGCCAATCGCATCCGGTGTCAACACAGATTCCAGCACCATATTTTCATCATTCAACTCTAAAGACATCGTTGAATAGTTGATCAAAGCTGCCTCATGGATATTGATATACAGTCCATCTTTGCTTTTCATCATTAAAGGCGTTTGCAAACCTGTTTCTGAAAATGTCTTTTGAGATACGTTTGGTGTTACTGCTGCTTTCATTTTGCCACGAACTTCAGAAAGATCAGAAGTCACGGTGCTGTATTCCTGCGTATCGTAATCACCAGGAAGCCAGAATGCTTTATGGTCTCCAGCTAAAGCGAATTGTGTTTTTTCTTCTTTTATCGTGAAATAGTTCAGGTTCTTCTGTTCAGGAAACTCATATCTGAAACCTAAACCATCATTGAAGAGGCGAAAGCGTACGCGGATAAAGCGGTCGCTGGCAGGTTGTTTAAGGGTAACTGCAAGTTCATTGTAATTGTTGCGGATGGTTTTCAGCTCTCCCCAAACCGGAGTCCAGCTTTCATCAAAAGTACTTTGTTTGGTATCGGAGATTTGAAAACCATTCAAAAGATCCGGCGCATTTTTTAGTTGTAGTCCAATTGTGCTGGGCTTGATTACGCTTTTACCTTTATAAGTAAGTTGGTATACAGGCGTACCTGCATCGCCTAGACTAAACTTTAAAGTCAGGTTGTTATCGGGAGATTTTAACTCCTGTGCATTTGCAGCGGAAGTTGTCGCATAACAAAAACAGATCATCAGAATTAACTTAGAGATGTTGGTTATACGGATAGGATTGCGGAATTGATAGTGGCTCATACCTGTAATACGGGGTTATTTTAAATTTGGTGGGCATGTCCAAATGGACTATAGCTGCCGATTCAAAAGTAACCGCGAATTCCTTTGAAAAACCGGAGCTTCTTAAAAATGTAGAACCAAATTTAAGCTATCTAACTAAAAACCAATCAACTAACAGATAATTTCACCCCTTAAAATGTAGAGATCGTCCCTATTTTTTTGACATAATCTTCGAAATCTTCTCTTGGAACCAAGGTTTTATTCCTCACTTTTGTGCGGTAATTGTAAATGGTACTCATAGAACACCGTAGGAAGGCCGCAATCTTTGCACTGTCCTCAATGCCTAATCTCAGTAAAGCGAAAATCCTTAATTCGGTATTTAATTCCCCTGGTTTAAGCTCAAAGCGTTCCTCCGGGATCAGTAAATTGTTAAAGGCAGTAACGAAATCTGGATAGAGGTGTAAGAAGGTATCGTCAAAGTTTTTATAGAGTGCTTTCAACTCTGTCGTCATCATATCTGTGGACTTCAGCATTTTCAAAAGAGCTTCTACATTGCCTGTCGTTGCTTTCTTATTGAGCGATTTTCGATAATCTTCGAGTTTATTGATGTAGTTAGAACATAGGTCAAGAAAGTTTCCGATGTACTCTTCTTTAATGCGGTTGGCCTCTCTAAGCTGACTATTACTCTCATTTAGTTGCTGGTTTACCTCTTGTAGATCCTCGTTTAAGCGTTTCAACAGCTGATTTACTTCCTGTAATTCCAGACGGCTCTTTTCGAGTTTCTTCATCTGCCTGATCACATAAATCACTGCTGCAATTAAACCTATGGAAAGTACACTAATCAAGCCTAATAGCAGGAGCAATTGGCTTCTCTGTTCTTTCTCTTTCGTCTGATGGGCTATATCAATGATTGGGAAAATCTTAGCGATAACAATGCTGCGCAAAGGCGCATTACAGAAAATCGCATCCTCCATAGAGCATTTGATATAGGCGTAAGAACGGTCTAAATCCCCGGTTTCATAGAGCGAGATGGCCAATGCCTGTAAAGAGGTATTCTCTTTGATTGCATTCTGTAGATCTGAAATGGCCGACAAGGCAAAATACTGCTGTTGAAGCAAGGTATCACCTTCTTTTTTATAGACATTGCCTAAAGCAGAACTCCAAATCGCATACTCATGATTTTTGGTTTTCACTCCTGATAAGAGTTCCAATAAAAGCTTTTCTGCTGCTTTATATTGTCCGGCAGTGCTTAACTTTTCGGCATAAACCCCCTTATAATTTCTGGAAGATGGCGATAATAACTGTAATAAGGAATCTCTATAGGCAGCGTTATATTTACGATATAAGTTGGTATTGACATTATGATAGGCTGCCAGATTGCTATAGAGATCTTTATAGGCCTGATAGTAACCAATTTTCAATTCTGCTGTCAATTGATCTGAGCGCAAACTCCTCAGCAAGCTTGCAGCATCCATAGACATTCCTGCGATTGAATAAAGTGCCGCGAGTTGCAATTTAGATTCCGCAATTTTTGAGGGATCTTGCAGGCTCCTGGCAATTTCCAGGTTGGAACTGACGTATTTTATCGCAGAATCACTCTGATAAGGTTTATATTCCTGGTAAAGTTTAGTGTTAATGGCGTAAATATTAGCTTTAGACAGTAGCTGTTTTAGTTTGGAAATTTCGGCCTCCCTCCTGTCTGCATAGATTTTCCGGTGCTGAATGGCATCATCCAACACCCTCAACAGGCTGTCCAGTTTGGAATCCTGTGCAGCAGTAGCCGCAGTAGAAATCATAGCCGTAGTAAAGAAAATGAGTAGAAAAACGTGTTTCAGCAGGTTCAAAAGATTCCAGGTTAAATGGTCAGCAAGGCTAACAATGTCAAAACTATCCAAAATCCGCTAAGAAACCAACCTTTAATACCGCTCCAAAACGAAAAATGACGATCAGTCCTCAACGCTTTATAAAATTAAGGACTCCAAACCAAGACTCAGTATGTAGGCTAGTCAGGTGTTTGACCGTTCCTAATCTGGTTCTTAATATTTATCAAAACTGGCCCCCTTTAATGCTCCTGGAATATGGCAGTTTTGCGAATATTAAACATAATTAATTTCTCAAGCATGAATAAAATTGAAATCGCAACACTATCACACCTGAATGAATTTGCTGAACTATTTGACCAATACCGCGTCTTTTACAGACAAGCCACTGATGTAGAAAAAGGAAAAAGCTTCCTTAAAGAAAGAATTACAAATGATGAGAGTGTAACTTTCCTAATTAAGGCCGAGGGAAAGTTTGTTGGATTTGCACAACTGTATCCATTATTCCACTATAAAGCATTGCAACGCCAATGGCTATTGAGTGATTTATTTGTGGATCCGGATTTCCGAGGCCTTGGTTTATCCATTGCACTAATAGACCGCTGCAAAGCATATTGCGAGGAAACAGAAGCCTGTGGACTATTATTGGAGACGGAAAAAACAAACGACATCGGAAACCAGCTATACCCTAAATGCGGATTTGAACTAGATCAGGATCATAATTATTACAATTGGTGGAAAAAGAGCTAAAGTACCTTAGTCTTTTTTAAGCCATACCACCATTCACGCCAATATTCTGTGCAGTGATCCATTTCGCTTCATCACTGGCAAGAAACACCACTACTTGAGCGATATCTTCCGGTTCAGCAATACGGTTAAAAGCAGATAGGGAAGCCAGGCGGTCTATGAGCTCCTTAGGTTTGCCATTTGTAAATAATTCAGTATTGGTTGGACCGGGAGAAATGGAGTTTACATTGATCCCTCTAGCGCCAATTTCCTTAGAAAACACGCGGGTTAACTGCTCTACAGCAGCTTTAGTGGCTACATAAGTACTATAGCCAGGTAGCATAATGCGATTTACAGAGGTAGAAAAGTTGATGATACTTCCATTGTCCTCTAAACGTGTAGCCGCTTCCCGCATGGTATTGAAGGTTCCTTTTACATTGACATCAAATTGCTTTGAAAAATCTTCATCAGTAGTATCCTTTAGCAATTTGGTAATCATAATGCCCGCATTATTCACCAACACATCAACCCGACCGTAATGCTCAATTGCCTGATCAAACAGCGATTTAACCGCAGCAGCATTGCTAACATCTGCCTGCAAGGCAATTGCTGTCCCACCTTGTTCCAGAATCTCATTTACGGTTTGCGCGGCCGCTTCTTTACCTCCGGCATAATTGACAATTACCTTAGCCCCCGCAGCCGCTAATTTATGTGCAATGCTTGCCCCTATCCCTCTTGAAGCACCAGTTACCAGAATTACTTTATCTTTTAGTGTTTTCATGTTTTTATAATCAATGATTCAAAGGTCAGCTAAAGACAAGCTTTGAAAAGGACAGATATTACAGGATTACTTACTAAATTCTAAGATGCTAATAAATTTATTGTTTTCCAGGATTCAAAAGCTAACTCTGCTCTCGAGATAAGACCAGAATGAGTTCTAGCTGAGCATTATTCTTCCAGATCTCTTCTTCATCATCTATTAATGGTTGATTAATCCTTAATAGGTCTAAATGACCTATTAAACACTATTTGAGGATGTCCAGACTACGGATTTAATATTTAAAGATTTAGAGCTTATATCGAACTCATCTATATCGAATGTCGAACTTATTAACTACCTTACCATTCATAACACACTGCTTACCAATTAATAACAAGGCTATGGGAAGTTTAAAAAACGGATTATTTGGTGGATTTAATGGCCGGGTAGGCAATTTAGTTGGCTATATACTGAACGGCAAAAACGTGATCAGAACGATCGGACACTCTGGCAAGCCCCTAAGCCCTGCCAGAAAGATCAACTGCGATCGCATGAAGATTGTGAACGATTTTTTACACCCAATTACCAGTTTCATCAAACTGGGTTTTAAGCTAAAAGTACTTGGAACGGACAGAAACTACTACAATGAAGCAGTTTCTTACAATAAAAAACACGCTGTAATGGGCGAATATCCTAATGCTGAAATGGATTATTCCAAAGCCATGCTGAGCATGGGAACGCTTTTAAAAGCAGAAAATCCGCAAATCCAGCTCATAGGCACAGCAATTGAATTTACCTGGGACGTACCAGATGACCTCCCATGGGAAAACAGAAAAGATCGGGCCATGTTGCAAATTTGTTTCCCTGGTAATACCCAACAAACTCATTGCCTCAGTGCATCCCATAGAGAAGATGGGAAACATACCCTACAAATTGACCCAAGCCTTGTCAATTCAAGAATAGAGGCCTATATTTCCTTTATCAAGGCCGATGGTTCAGCCATATCAGACAGTGTACATGCAGGAAGTATTGCTAAAAAAGAGAAGATCGCTGAACCTGAAATAGAAAAATCAGAACCCATAGAAAAACAGGCTAAAACAAGTAAAAAAGACATTCTGCCTAAGATCAAGCAGATTATCTCTGCGGAAACAACAGCAGTCAGTTTTGTTTATTGCCAAAGTTCTGATGGCCAAGATAGTCCCTTAAATAGGCAGGTTGAGCCAATACCCAGAAAAACGGCATCGACTCAACCTTATCATTATTTACCGCCCATATGGTCGGCTAGTATTTCAATAAAATACAGCCCGATCAGCAGTATTATTTAGCTTTGAGCTGTTGTTCCTGATTTGATTTACTCAAAGAAAAAGGCTGATCTTCAGGTTTTATTCCCCGGGTTAATTCGGGTTTATTAGTCATTTCCAATTTTAGAACGCCACCTTGTGTGAGGTCGCTATGTCTGATGAAGTTGGCTGAATACGCTTTGCCATTTAATCTGGCCGTTTTGATGTATACATTTTCATTGCTATTGTTCGAGGCATCAATCACAAACTTTTTCCCATTTTCTAAATTCAGGGTAATCTTTTTGAACATCGGACTCCCTAGAATATATTCGTCTGTACCCGGCGTAACGCTGTAAAAGCCCATCGCACTCAGCACATACCAGGAAGAAGTCTGTCCCTGATCTTCATCACCAGGATAGCCATTTTCTGTAGAATTGTACAATTTGCTCATGATGTTTCTGGCATGGTATTGAGATTTCCAGGGCTGAGCCGCGTAATTATACAGGTAAGGCATGTGTTGAATTGGCTGGTTGCCATGTGCATATTGTCCCATATTGGCCATCACCATTTCCGTCATTTCATGGATCATACCGCCATAGCTTCCTACGTTTACACGATTTGGCTCAGTAAATACTGAATCCAGTTTAGCCGTAAAATTCTCTTTTCCACCCATCAAATCAATCAAACCCTGTATGTCCTGAAATACCGACCATTGCCAATGCCAGGCATTTCCTTCCGTGTAAGGTCCACCCCATTCTACTGGGTCAAAATTCGGCTTCCAATTCCCATTTTCATCTCTACCTCTCATAAATTTAGTAGAAGGATCATATACATTTTTATAGTTGTACATCTGTCTGGCGAAAATATCTTCATAGAACTTATTTCCAGTCATTTTTGCCAGGTTATAGCCGCAAAAATCATCGTAAGCATATTCCATTGTTTTTGCCGTTGCTTCTCTCAGTTTGGTATAGGGAACATAGCCCAACTGGTAATACTCTTTCCAGCCATCACGACCGTTTGCCGGTCCCCATGGTCCTTTATTCGTAGCCTCGTGCAAATAAGCTTTTAATGCAAGCTCCGGGTCAAAAGTACGGATCCCTTTCACCCAGGCATCCGTTAATAAAGAGATGGCATGGTTGCCAATCATACTTCCAGCCTCACTAGGGAAAGACCAGGAAGGTAACCAGCCACACTGCTCATAGGCATCCAGTAAAGCCTGCATATACCGCCCATGCATTTCGGGATGCATCAGTGTATTTAGTGGAAATTGCGCTCTGAAAGTATCCCAAAAGCCCGTATCCGTAAACATATAACCTTGATGTACTTTTCCATCATAAGGACTAAAATAATAAGGCTGGCCGTTTTTGTCCAGCTCATAATATTTCCTGGAGAAAAGGTTTGCCCTGAACATACAGGAGTAGAAAGTTTTGATATCTTCTTCCGAACCACCTTCTACCTGAATTTTACCCAGTGTTTCGTTCCATACTTTAGCGGCATTTTCCTTGGTTTGCTCTAGCTTTTTGTCTTTCCCCAACTCTCTGCTGAGGTTAAGTTCGGCCTGCTCCAGACTGATGTAGGAAGAAGCCACCTTAACCTGTACCGTAGTTCCAGCAGCAAATTCCAGGTAAGCACCTTTCCCTTCACCCTCGGCTTCCAATGCATTGGCCTGGATTGTATTTTTTCGATTCTCCCAGGTTCCGAAAGCTTTAAAAGGCTGGTCGAAATAGACAGTAAAGAAATTCCTGAAAGTAGGTTTAAAGCCCTCTCCGTTATTCACATATCCAGTGATTTTACGTTCTTTAGGGTAAATCTTAACCGCGCTCAGGTGTGTATAACCATCTAGTACAAGATAACTCTTTTGCCCTTTGGGATAGCTAAATCTAATATGCGCGCCACGTTCTGAAGGGGAGATTTCTGTACTGATCTTATTGTCGAACTGCACTTTGTAATAATTTGGTTTCCCGATTTCATTCGCATGACTGAACTTCGCTTCACGTTCATTTTCCGCGACTTTGAGTTCGCCAATCACCGGCATAAAAGAGAAAACCGCATAATCCCGGCTCCAGGAGCTACATTGGTGTGCCTGTTGAAAGCCTCTGATGTATTCCTTTTCGTACTGATATTTCCAACCATCCCCATTTCTCCCGGTTTGAGGGATCCAGGTATGCATGGCGAAAGGCAATGCAGTAGTTGGATAGGTATTCCCCCTGGTTAGCTCGTGTTTGGAATTGGTGCCCTGCAAGGTATTTACATATTGAACCGGGTTCTTTTCCTGGGCATAGGTACTGAAGCAGCAGCATAAAAGGAAAGCGATACTTACTTTAAATTTTATCATTCTTTTAAATCTTTATCATAACAATGCGAAATTATTTTGTAACCGGGTCAAACAATTGCATAAATGCAACTCCACTACTGGCTTCATAAGATTGGATGACACCAGTCGGGCAGGCGATTTTATAATCTCTAAACATTAGTGTTCTTTTCTGATCGCGGTTTACCCAGGCCAGATTGATGTTAGTATGCAGCCAGTCACTATATTGTGATTGTCCGGCATCCACAATGAGCATTTGCATATACTGTGCAAAAATCGCTTTCAGCACCCCTTGCTCGTTCCACTCTCCTTCTGCAGGTAATACTCCTTTAGCATCCGACATTTTATTTTTCGTATAATCTGCCGCGAGCTTCGCCTCAGCTAAAAAAGCCGGATCATTTGTTGCCTTGTAAAGCATCACCGCTGAACCGATAAAAGTCCCCTGGTTATAAGTATAATCTTCAAATCCCGGAGGGTTATTCCCTACTTTATGATCGGCTACCCTTCCTGTTGAAGCTTGAAAAAGGTTGGTCTTCGACCAGGCATAGATGTTCTTTGCCTTATTCAGATAGTCTGGATTTTTGGTGATATTGAAAAGGGTCATCGCGGCAATTACCGTTGGGTAGTTGATGCAGGCATTTTTCCCTTCCACTTTCCAGCTCCATCGCATACCACCACCTACAGGATCATAAGAATTATCCCATACATATTTAAAACCGGCAGTTGCTGCATCCAGGTGTTTCTGGTCCTTCGTCAGCTCATACCCACGTGCTAAAGAAATGATCCACCACATCATGTCGTCATAAATGAAATCATTCACTTCTTTCACCTTTTTCCAGTCAAAATTAGAGTATTCGGCAGCGCCACCCTCATAAATATCATTAACGAGTTTTAAATGCGCAGCACTTTTACTTCTTTTATAGGCCGCCATGGAAATGTCCCAGAAAACCGCTTGCGGCCAACCTACCGCAAGCTCTTTCCGATCGCTTTTACTATAGTACAATTTCCTGCTGGTATCATAGAAAACAGCATTAAACGCGTCAAATGCATTATTAGCATCTATCAGGCTAAATGTTTTTGGTTGTGTCAATATAGGGGAAGGCAATACCGGCCCTTCCGTTTTTTTCCCGCAGCCCGACAGCAACAGGACTAAACTCATCGCTTTTAAAAATGTCTTCATGATTAGAATTTAAATAATACTACCATCCTGGGTTTTGGATCAATTCCTTATCTACATTCACATCGTTTGCAGGAATAGGCCACAAATAATGTTTCTTAGTAAATACTCTGGTTTCAAAAGGCACTACATTTAAGAATGCAGGAAGATCTGAGGTGATGTTCAAACCATAGATTGGCCCATTATCCGTTTGTTCAGCAATTTTCCAGCGTCTGGTATCGAAGTACCTTACGTTTTCAAAAGCCAGCTCCACGCGACGTTCTTTCCTGATGGCTTCACGCATCTCTGCCTGACCTGCAGGAAAGTCAAGGCTTCCTGTACCATATTGTGGGATACCAGCACGTTCTCTGATCAGATTGAGGTACTTCAGTACATCTCCATTGCCTGGTTCAGCTTCATTTAAAGCTTCAGCATAGTCTAAATAGACATTCCCTAATCGGTATAAAATGTTGGTACGATTGTCTACCCCCCATTTACCAAGGCCCATTGCTTTACGTACTATATAACCAGTTGTGGAATAATCGCCACCACCCGTTGCTTTTCCAGAATTTCCGGTATTGTAAAGTTCAGTAATGATCTCTCCATTGGCGGTATTCAACCAGGTACTTCCATTGAAAGTAATGTTCACATAGAAGCGTGGCTCCCTGTTTACCCAAGGATTATAAATCCCTGCTTTGGTATATTTTGTAGCAGTACTGGCGAAACCTGAATTCACATAACCTGACTGTGCATCATTGATGCTTCTGCCATTGGCAGTAAAGAACGCATCTACCTGATTTTGGGTCGCAGCTAAACCACCTGAACCCTTAGAATCCGAGTTCTTACCATTGTGATACGGTGTTAATTCGTATTGTCTGGACCTGATAGAAGTCTGGACACGGGCAAAAATCACTTCCGAATTCCAATCGTTCAAGAACAGATCGCGACAAGATAAATAGGGGTCATAATTCCCTGCAGCATCATTCTTTTTGAATAAGCTATAAGTTCCAGGTGCAAACTGATTGATGAAAGCCTTATAGGTATCTGCTGCTTTTTTCCATTTATTAAGGTCTACCGACTGACTAACGAGTTGTTTTCCATCCTTATTTTTCAAGTTTGCCAGGTCTGTATTTCCATTGTATAAAGGGCTTGCGGCCAGCAATTGAGTTTGCGCTTTAAAAGCAAGGGCAACACCTTTTGTAATCCGACCATAGTTATCGTCGTTTACAGGAAGTACAGGCAGGTCTAAAGCTGCTTTATCCAATTCGCTAGTCACATAATCCACACATTCATCAAATGAGTTTCTTGGCAACTGGATTTGATCTGCTGGTGCATCTGGCGGAGTCACTGTTTCGCCAAGCAGAATTACCGGCCCATACAGGCGCATAATGTAAAAGTAAAACATGGCTCTCAATGCTCTTGCTTCCGCTTTATATTGCACTTTCAACTCCGGACTCATGTCGTTAGACACCTTATCTACATTGGCCATAAAGAAACTTGCAGAACGGATTCCGCGGTAATAATTCTTCCAGAAATCACCTACAAAACCGGTATTGGCATCCCAGCTTCCAATGTTCATGGCATTGCTTTGCACAAAGCCCCATACAAAATCGGCTTCATCTGAACCACCTGTCCAAAGTCCTGCATTTTTGCTGCCACCAGGATTTCTTTGTCCAAATTCATCTGGTACATTGTTGTAAACGTTGGCCAGGAATTTCTCTGCGGTAGCCCTATTGGTAAAGGTCTCTTCCAAGGTTAACCTGTCGTTAGGCACCTGGTCGAGGAATTTTTTACATGAAGACGATACCGTCAAACATGCTATTAATGAGATATAGATAAACTTTTTCATATTTCTATTGATCAGACGAGTTAAAACTTAACATTTAATCCAAGGGATACATTTGCGGTCATCGGGTACCTTGTCCCATTTGCCCTGCCTCTATTTGTATTGGTATTCAGTTCAGGATCCCATAATTTAAACTTGCTAAATGTCAACAGGTTGGTACCGATTGCATATACTGCTACATTGCCCAGTTTTAATTTCGAGCTGAAGCTTTTAGGAAGGTTATAGCTGATCTGAGCGCTTTTTAAACGAAGGAAATTGACCTCTTTTACCCACCATGAACTTTCTAATGAGTTGTTGATGTTCTGCGCTTCGCCGTAAGCTAATCTAGGATAGAACACCTCTTGTGAAGGATTTTCAGGAGTCCATCTGTCGCTGATGTTACTAAACACATTGCTATCTCCTCCGTTAAAAGGAATGATACCATTACCGCCCAGCATCACATCCGCATTTCCTAATGCCTGGAATAGCGTACTGATTGCAAAACCTTTGTAGGAAACATTGAAACCAAAACCATAAATCAGGTTGGGTACATCGCCTCTTCCGATTCTGGTTTTATCGTAATCATTGATCACGCCATCTCCATTTAAATCGCTGTATTTGATATCTCCCGGAAGAATACTTGCTTTCGATCCCGGAACTGCACTTGCATCAATCTCTGCCTGGTTATCAAACAACTTTTCTGCGACATAACCATAGCGGGATAGCACATTATCACCAATACGGTTCATCCATGGATAAGGTTGTACGGGACGATCATCTCTCATTAGTTTATCCTGGTTATAAGTAATGGTACCTCTTAAGCCCAGATCCACCTGACCTAAATTAATATTGTATTCTACAGTGGCATCGATCCCTTTATTGTCAACTATTCCAAGATTTCCCCATGGAGAGTTGGTTAAGCCAATAAATCCTGGAATAGATCCACGTTGCAGGAAGATTCCGGTGCGGTGTTCTTTGAAAATATCTACGATGATGTGTAGGTTATCATTTAGGGTACGGATTTCCATTCCCAGATCTTGTTTTCTTGATTCTGCCCAGGTGATGTCTACGCCATAATCGGTTACATTGATTCCTCTATAACCGGTAAAGTTCTTTCCGAACTGATAACCATCATCATTTTCCGAAACGAGTGTTAAGTAAGCAAATCTTCTTCCGTTGATTTCACCGATACCGGTAACCCCATCAGAGTATCTGAATTTCAGGAAGGAGATGGTATTTTTAATCGGCTCCCAGAACTTCTCATTTGATGGAATCCAGCCGATTCCGAAAGCAGGAAAGGCGCCATAACGTTTTTGAGGGGCAAAAAGCTCCGAACCATTGTACCCAAAATTGAATTCCGCAAAGTAACGGTCGTCATAGGAATAGGTGGCACGGGCAGCTAATCCCAGCATACGTTTAGGAATAGAAGAGGTAAAATCACCTGCAAAAGGCTCCGTTCCATCACTGGCATATCCCAATAGCAGGGCACCGACCCTGTGTTTACCATAGGCACGGTCGTAGTTTAAAGCTGCTTCCGTATAGGTTTTTCTATTTCCATTGCGATCTGGGTTAAAGCTTAAATAGTTACCACCGCTGGCGAAGGTTTCTTTTAGATTTAAGGTCCCATCTGGACGATATGGAGAGTTCGTTCCTGGCAGGTTTTCCGGAAAATAAGTGCTTTCTCTTTTTGATCTTTTGATAAAGTTCTCATTATAGGAGTCAAAAGAAAACATACCGGTTGCGGTTAAGCCGGGCGTGATCATTCCTAAATCCTGGGTTAACCGCAGGTTGCTATACAACTGATTTTTGAACTCCGTGCGATACCCTCTTCTGGTTAAATCCGCGTATGGATTTCTTTGTCCGCCGTTAGAGGCTTTTCCTGGGATGAAATTACCAGGATACATGACCGGATAGATGACCGGAGAAACGTCCATCGCTGTACCGAAGATGTCTTGTGTGCTTTCCCCAGGATAATTTCCTGTAGAAGCATAGCCCTGCAATCCAAGGTCTAACTTGGTGGTCTTAGTCAGTTTCAGGTTTAAGTTACTCGTAAAGTTATACCTGTTATAATCCAATGAGGAATTGTACTGTTTCAGGTCGTTGGTTTTTAGGAAACCACTTTCATTGAAATAAGCTAAAGACACATAATATTGTGCTTTGTCTACCCCACCACTTGCATTCAGGTTGGCACGTCTGTTATTGCTGTATTTGTTCAGGATTTCGTCCATCCAGTTGACATTTGGGTAAAGTAATGGATCAACCTTCGAAGCCGTTTTGCTGATATAGTCCGGCGTATACTGTACAATCCCCCCTCTACCTACACTGGCTTCATTGGCCATATTCATATAGGTGATTCCTTCTGCCATTTCCGGTCTTTTCGTAAAAGTGCTGACCCCTTCATTGTAATCGAACAGGATCGTGTTTTTCCCTACTTTACCTGTCTTTGTTTGCACTAAAACCACCCCGTTGGCACCTCTAACCCCATATACTGCGGTACCTGAGGCATCTTTCAGTACGGTAAAAGATTCGATATCTTCCGGATCGATGTTGTCAATAGAGCGTTCCACTCCATCTACCAGGATTAAAGGATTGCTTTTGTTTCCTCCAAAAGTAGAAATCCCTCTGATCCAGATATCGGCGGTACTTCTACCGGGTTCACCGCTTCTTTGTACGCCAACTACACCGGCAATACGTCCGGCCAGGGATTGCGTTACACTCGCCACGGGTTGCTTCAGTTCTTTAGAGCTGATCGTCGATTGCGCACCAATCAGGGAAACCTTTCTTTGCGTTCCAAAACCGACTACTGCAACTTCCTCCAATGCTTTTTCGCTGGGTTTAAGTGTGATGCTTAAGTTTTTATCGGAAGTAATAGGCACTTCCTGTGTTTCATATCCGATATAGGTGATCAGCAATATGGACCCTGTTCCAGGAACAGTAATGCTAAAGCCACCATTCACATCTGTGGAGGTAGAGACCATACTGCCTTTTACTTTTACACCAACACCGGGGATACTTTGTCCTTTCTCATCCAGCACAATTCCTCTCAAAACAATCTCTTTCTTTTGATCAAAGGAATCAGTCTTTCTGGTCAAGAAAATCGTTTTATCAACCAGGACATAATTAATAGACAGGCCTTTAAAACAAGCTTCCAAGGCATCATCTAATGAAGCGTTTGTTACTTTTACGGACAGGTTTTCTTTGGCCGGATCAAAGTCGCTGCTAAAGAATACATATCCTGTTTGTCTCTTTATTTCTTTTAGTACCGTTGAAAGTGGTTTATTATTTTCTTTCAGCGTAACGCGCTGTGCGGTGACAGTGGCGCTTGCCTGTACCAGGGCTATCATGAGGATGAAAGTGGTCAATTTCATTATCAATAGCAGTTTAGGGACTCTCCGAAAAATGGACAGACCGGGATTAAAAGCAATTATTTTCATTTAGCTTAAGTTGCCCAAATGAGAAGATAGCAGAGAATTTTGGTCACAGTGCTGCGATGTAATCTCAATACCGTTTCTTACATTTGGTTGGTTTGGGTTAATACGGAAATTATTCAGTTTTTTTTTCCGATGTAATCATCGGATGGGTTAACTCAAATCTATCGCCAGGCAATGGCTCGAATCATTGTCTGGTTTTTTCTTTTGAGACCCTATAGCTTCGCTCAGCTATCCCACAATGTCTGTCTTTTCATGTTCATTTAAGTTTATTTGGTTAAAAATTATTTGCTCGGTTAATGCTTTGCCTAAATGGCTATTTGTGGAATCGTTGTGGTTCGTTTTATTGCTTTGCTTCGTTTTATTGTTATCCTTATTTACTAGTTGCTAGTGATGACAATCCTCTTTCTTTCCGGTTCATTCTTATCAACTTCTACACGGAATTTGATCTTTGCATAGCTCAATATTTTCAATGCTTTTGAAGCGTTGAGGTTTCTATATATTTCTCCATTAAATCTGTTGACAGGCACTTTTCCTTCATAGGCGACTTCGAAATTATACCACCTGGAAAACTGATTCATCACGGTATAGATGTTGGCATTTTCAAATTTGAACAGCCCGTTTTTCCAGGCAATAACCGTGGTGGTATCTACACTGTGGACTTCAATCCCCTTGCCAACCAGACTCTGTTCTCCCGGGGCAATGACTTTTTCGAAAACACCGGGGCGGTTTACTTTGACTTTACCTTCTAATAAGGTGGTTGCAGTCTGGTTCGGCTCGTAGCTATTGATGTTAAAATGCGTTCCCAATACTTCCACTTCCTGATTTCCTGATGCTACAATAAATGGCTTTTTCTGTTTTCCATTTTCAGTTTTGGAGACTTCAAAATAAGCTTCACCGGTAAGCTCTACCCTTCTTTCCTTGAGCTGCTTTGCCATTGAGGTAGCATACTTTAATGAAGATGCAGCATTTAGCCATACCCGGCTACCATCTGGCAGGATGACCTGATATTGTCCACCAGCAGGTGTCGAAATGGTATTGTATAAGATTTCTCCATTATTCTTCTGGCTGTCTTCTTCACTTTCTTTCAGCTCGTACAAGAGTTTCCCATCCGCCATTTTGGTAATGCTCATTCCTGACTGTTCTGCTACCTTTCCGTTTTCAAGATCTGTTAATACAATCTTTTTTCCATTAGACAGGGTGAGGTATGCTTTATTGCCACCCGCTTTAATGTCCTCTTTTGCCAGGTCATGAATGCTCAATTCAGGTTGATCATTAAACTTGCTATAGAAATAAAAACCTGTTGACATCAGGATCAGAAACACCGCGGCAACAGCAAGCATTCGTTTCCATAAGTGGAAAACCTTGGACAGCGATTTTTCCTGCTGTGGTATACCCAGTTGCGCTTGTAATGCTGTCCAGGCTTGCTCCTGATCCGTCGTACTCATAAACTGCAATTCTGCTTCCATTCCTTGCTCCCTCGACAAACGCGCTACAAACTGTTGCTGTTCTGGATTAGCTTTCAACCATAACCTAAACTCCTCCTCTTCCTCTGTTCTGAGTTCATCAGAGAGGTAGCGAAGCATTTGTTCAGCACGGTTTAATAAAGGGGAATTGTCCTGCATATCTATAATGATCCCTTGAAATGATTTCCGGGTGAAAGCATCTGTTGTTTTATTTTAATTATTTTTAAAGTGCTGAAAAAGGAAGGTCAGTGCCAGGAAAGATTCCGGACTTAATTTCAGCCTCAATAACTGTAGGGCACGTTTTTTCTGAGTTTTAACGGTATTGATGGAAATGCCCAGCTCATCTGCGATCTCCTGATTTTTCAGTCCTTCGAGGTAGCCCATTTTAGAAATCCGCCTGCATCCTTCAGGAAGCGTAGCAATGGCCGCATAGATCTCGCCGATGGTTTCTGCCTGAATCATTTTATTCAATGCGGAAGCTTCTTCTACAGGATCAGGATCTTGCAATCCCATATATTTACCGACCACTTTATCATGTCTTAAATGTTTCAAACAGGCGTTCTTCACATTCACATAAAGAAAGTTTCGGATCTGAGTTAAATGCGGGGATACCTGTTCTTTTTGATTCCAATAACATATAAAAGCTTCCTGAACTAGATCTCTGGAAGTTTCCTTATCATGAATGATGGTCCATGCATAATAGAGTAAACGGTCATAATAGGATTCATGAAGGAGCTGTAACAATAGCTCCGGAGCATTTCCTGGTTCATTCTCCGTTGAATCTGACTTCATTTCACCTATAATCATGGTCGATTGGTATTCCTTTATAGCGGCTAATATAAAGCTATGTACTGAACCTGCAAATATAATTTGTATTTAATCTGAGCCCTTTTAGGACTACACATTGTCTGAAATTACTCCTTTTACTATCATTTAAATGATACAAGACTAGAAGTTATGTTATTTTGAGGATAGTTCAATTTTGAGGATTTTTGTGCTTTCAATAATTAACAACAAAATGGAATATAGAAAATTAGGAAATACAGCGTTAGAATTATCGACGATTACATATGGTGCATTTGCAATTGGTGGTACGATGTGGGGTGGAAATGAGCAAAAAGATTCTATTGAAGCGATCCATGCTTCTTTAGATCATGGCGTAACCACCTTAGATACTGCTCCTTTTTACGGTTTCGGTTTAAGTGAAGAATTGATCGGACAAGCCTTGAAAGGAAAAGACAGAACGAAAGTTCAGATCCTGACCAAATTCGGTCTAGTTTGGGATGGCAGCAATCAAGGTAAAGGAGAACATTTCTTCGATATCCCTGTAGATGGAAAGAATGTTCCAATCTATAAATTATCCTCAAAAGCGAACATTATCAAGGAAGTTGAAGAAAGTCTGAAACGTCTGGATACAGATTACATCGATTTAATCCAGCAACACTGGCCAGATGCGACTACCCCTATTGATGAAACCATGGAAGCAATGGAAAGCTTAATTCAGCAGGGAAAAGTTCGTGCTGCAGCAGTTTCGAATTATAGCTTAGATCAATTGAAAGAAGCAGGAAACACCTTTGTTCCGGCTGCAAATCAAGTGGCTTATAGCATGCTGAACCGCGGCATTGAAAAGGACCTTGTTCCTTATACTTTGGAAAACAATATTGGGATCATTGTGTACAGTCCGATGGAAAGAGGCTTACTTTCCGGTAAATATTTCCAGGAGGAAAAGCTGAAAAGTGATGACCATAGAAACGGTTATTTCGGTCAGTTTGACCTGGAAAAAGTAAAAGTATTCCTGGAAAGCATCTCTCCAATTGCAGCAGAGAAAAACGCGAGTCTGGCACAATTGGCTTTACGTTGGACAACCTTACAAAAAGGGATTACCATTGTATTGGCTGGTGCTAGAAATGCAGAACAGGCAATTGCCAATGCAAAAGCGATGAGCTTCGATTTAACTGCAGAAGAATTGAGCTTCATCAACAATGAGTTGAATAAAATCTAAGACAGCTTAACATCCTGTTTAAAATAAAAGGCATGGCGCGGATTTGCCATGCCTTTTTATCTTACTGACTGATCTCATAGACAAAGTTAAACTTTGGCGTTTCGCCAAAATAAGTCACCTCTTCTTCCGCGATTTTTACTGCCCCAATACGTCCGATAGCGATCTGAGAACGGGTATTTGTTGCTCCGATATGGAACTGGACTTTTGACACAAACTGAAAGGCATAATCCAGCATCATTTTCTTAACTGCAGGATTGATTCCGGTCCCCCAATAAGTCCTTCCATAGAAAGTATAGCCGATAAAGATCTTACTTTCTACTCCGTCATAATCATAAAACCGGGTACTTCCCATCACTTCATTGCTGGTTTTGTCGACAATTTTAAAGGCACCTCCACTCTGCATTGCACCCTCAAAAAAATTCTGGAAAACTTCCTTCTTCCAACGATCCTTGTTGGGATGCTGTTCCCATACTTTAGGATCTGAGGCCAGGACATATAGGCTTTCAAAATCCTCTTCTTTTAAAGGAAGGAGTATGATTTTTTCATTTTCCAATACTGGTTGGAGATTAAAGTTCTCCTGAGGTGTCAATTCCTTTTTCATCATGATGTCTGTTTGCTCGTCATTCCCCATCATAAAAATGTGTTGATCAAAAGCGACAAATCCATTCTTTTCATAAAAGCGTATGGCACGTGGATTTCCTTCCCATACGCCCAGCCATAGGTAGCATTTGCCATGAAGTTGTGCCATTTCCAGTGCCTTGTTATAAAGCAATTGGCCAACCATTTTACCATGGTGACTACTTTTCACATAAATACGCTCAATCTCAAGAGCAGTATCATCTTGCAGTTCAGTTTGTGCTTTCCCCGTGTTTACTTTTAAATAACCTAGAGAATTTTGATTTTCCCAGGCTATAAAGAACATGGAATTTGGATCAGCAAGTTCCGTTTTCATCTTTTGTTCACTGAAGTTTTCTTCCAGGTACTTCCTCATATCTTCTTCGGTATTACTACCTGCAAAAGTTTCGGAAAAAGTTTCACGCCCGACTGCCTGTAGGATTTTAAGATCCTCAATGGACGCTTTAATAATTTTGATTTGCTCCATATTATATTTCTCTGATATAGTCTGCTATTGCCTTTTCTGAACTGACCTCGCTTTGCGATAAATAATCCGCTATTCTTTTTCGCTCAGTTTCATTTTTATTCTGACTCACTTTCTTCTGTGCCTGTAAATCGGTTACTTCCAGGTCAAATACCACAATTCCTTTGACCATTCCTTTTTTATATTTCTCCGACAGCTTGCTCCATTGATCCAGATAAGCGGGTTCATAAAACAGGATCATATGTTCCAAAGCTTTCATTTTCGCATCTTCTTCATGAACGATTTTTCCTTTTCCATAAGCATGTACTGCTACATAATCCCAGGTGGGTACACTTTCCAACTTATCATAATGAACAGGAGAAATATAGGCATGAGGCGTAGAGAAAATGACCAGATTAGTATTTTCTTCAAGGTAACGATTCTGCTCGTTAGCCAAGGCAAAATGTGCTGTCAAGATCAGCTTACCATCATTTTCCGAGATTATAAAAGGAAGTTGAGTAGCGATGGGCAGGCCCGCTTTAGTGGTCACTATCGTAGCGAAACTGTATTGCTTCATGAAGGCTATCTTTTCCGCTTCATGCTCAAACTCGAATTGCTTAGGTGTATACATTGCGTTTATCTATTAAAAATGAATTATTAGGTAAAACAAAAATAGCAGACAATTGGATTATCTTTGTAGTCCAATTACAAGATAATGAGTAGTCCAATTGTCAATCCATTATTTGCCAACTTATCATTTGATCGTTCTGCTGAACGGGCTGTATACCTCCAATTGGCAGATGCTTTATTGTTGATGATCAGGACGGGAAAACTACGTTCAGGTCAGAAGTTACCCGGCAGTCGCGATCTGGCCAATCTGTTAAAAATCAACAGGATTACAGCTTCTAAAGCTTACGAAGAATTGCATATGCAGGGTTGGCTTGAAACTGCGGTAGGTCGTGGCACTTTCATTTCCAGTCATGTGGCAGAACACCAGGCAGAGAGATTAAAGGAAATGACCCCCAGCTCTTCGAAACTTGCAGGTTTCCTCGTCCCTTCCAGCGATTACCCAACCGGTACTTTAGAAATACCAGCAGCCGAATTACATTTAGACGATGGCTATCCTGACCCCAGACTTGCGCCATTAAAAGAGTTTTACCGGGCCTATCGGAACCAGCTCAGCAGAAGTGGATTGTACCCCAAATTTGGCAGTTACGGGAATCCTGCTGGCCCATATGCTTACCGACAAGCCTTATCGGAATACCTCAATACTACAAGGGGACTAAAAACAACTGCGGAGAACATCCTTTCCGTAAGAGGCACGCTAATGGGCATTAATCTCGTTTGCAATGCCTTGATTAGCCCTGGAGATGTGGTGGCTGCTGAAGTTCCCGGATGGAGAAGGGCTGAACATAACTTCCTGCATGCAGGGGCTAAACTGATTGGAATTCCTATTGATGAACATGGGATGATAGTGGATGAACTTCGCAAAATCTGTAAGCAGCAAAAAGTGAGAATGGTTTATGTGACGCCACACCATCAATACCCCACCACCGTCGCTTTAAGAATAGACCGGCGATTGGAATTGCTCAGGTTGGCAAATGAGTATGGCTTTATCATTTTCGAAGACGACTATGATTTTGATTTCCATTTCAAGCACCGTCCGCTTTTGCCCCTGGCCAGTGCGGATGAAAATGGGATGGTCATTTATTGTGGTTCTTTCAGCAAAAGCTTTTCCCCGGCCTTTCGTATGGGCTATTTGGTAGCTGCTGAAAACGTGATCCAACACCTCGCTAAAGTCCGCCTCTTACTGGACAGGCAGGGCGATCATGTGCTGGATAATGCAATGGCTGATTTGTTGAATGATGGCACCATAGCCCGTTACCTGCGAAAAACACTTTCGGTATATGAAGAAAGGCGCGACTATTTTTGCAGCTTATTACAAACAGAATTAAAGCATGCTTTGAAATTTAGGATGCCCGAAGGCGGCATGTCGGTATGGACGGAATTTGATCCTTCCATAAATCTGGTCGTATTGGCAAAAAAAGCTTTAAAACATGGTTTATACCTACCTGACGGCAAAGGGCACCAGTACCCTGAATACCATACCAATGGAATTCGCTTAGGCTTTGCCTCTTCCTCCCCTGCAGATTTAGCAAAGAGCGTGGAAATTATAAAAAGACTAATCTAAAACAAAAAAGGCTAACCGGATTACGGTTAGCCTAAAATATGAATTGTTCAATGCGGAATTATTTATTGCGCATTTTAAATCTTCTGTAAGAGATAAAGGCCAATACAAAAATCACCCCTACTGTTACATATACCCATGAAGGAATCGGAACAGGATCACCCTGTGCATAAGAATGCAGTCCGGTTAAGTAGTAATTTACGCCAAAATACGTCATGATAATCGTTGAGAAACTCAACAGCGACAATAAATTGAATAAGTATTTGGTTCTTAAACCTGGGATCAAACGCACGTGTAATACGAAAGCGTAAATGATCACGGAGATAAATGCCCAAGTTTCTTTAGGGTCCCAGCTCCAGTAACGGCCCCAGCTTTCATTAGCCCAGATACCGCCTAAGAAGGTACCTACAGTAAGTAAAAACAGACCAACTGTTAAGGACATCTCGTTCACAATCGTTAATTCTGTGATCGAAGATTTCACTTTCGCTGAGATCTTATTGTTGTCAATGATGTATAAAATTAAGACCACTGTTCCCATCAGTGCACTAAGTCCGAAGAAACCATAACTTGAGGTAATGATGGCTACGTGAATCATCAACCAGTAAGATTTAAGTACTGGAACCAGTGGTGTAATCTGTGGATTCATTTGTGATCCACCGTGTGCAAATCCCATTAAAATCACAGCAATTAAACAGCCTGCTGCAGGGATAAATGCGTTACTATTTCTATACATCCCCAAGCCGGAAAGGACACCAATCCAACTGATAAATAATACGGCTTCATAACCATTACTCCATGGCTCGTGACCGGATATATACCATCTTGTAGCTAATCCAAATCCTTGTAGGAATGCTGCGATGCTGATTAAAATCAAGACGAAAGTCACGAGTTTATCCAACATTTTGGAGTTCTTAAACAATTTAAAGAAAGCCAAACCAAGAATTACCGCGCCTAACATGGCATAAGTAATCATCAGGTTCAGGAAGATATTCCATGAATTATAGCTCACTTCCCAGAACACTTTCGTGTCTGAAGGCATCACCTCTTTACCGAATTTCAATTGAATATCTCTGATCTTATCCAATGCCGAATTTGCTGCTGTCCAGTCACCAGTTTGCTGACCGTCTTTGATGCTTTTCGCATAGCGATCAATTGGGTTTAATTCCCCAACCAATGCAGATCCTGGGACTGCAGAAGGCATTGCGATCCAGGTATTGTTCGCATCACCAGCGATAGGAAAGATGCGTAAATATTGTCCGTTGATTAAGGATTGCATCGCCTGTAATTTATCATTCAGGTCGATAATCTCTTTATCGTAGTTATTTTGCTCTGCTGGTTTCTTGGCAAAAGCTTTTGAATAATCGTCTTTTAGTATAAACTGAAGTGTTCCATCTTCACCTACTTTTAGCAGGTTGATCATGGAGGTATAACCATCTTCGTTTGCTTTAACTGCTTTTAACAAGCCTGGGCCACCTTTTGCACCGATTTTAATCAGGGGAACATTCACCCAAATGAAAGGTGTAGTAGAAACAGAGAGGAAAAACTGGTTGGCATTTAAGCTATGGAAACGGTCTTTACGGTGTAGTTTTCTCAGGATTTCCAGGGCCATGGTATTGATTGGCTCTACCCTTCCGTCGATATTTTGAACTGGCAAATGACCGAATTTATCGGCGTGTGCCAGGTCGATTTTTATACCTGCAGCAAACTGTACCGGATCAACAGATTTTGCAGAAAGCAACATTTGCATTTCGGCTTTAGTAGGTTGTGCATGGTTGTGTGCCTGAGCAGCAGTAGCGGTTGGATCTGCGGAATGGTCGTGTCCATCACCAGGTGCATGGTTGTGACCATCATCTGCCGAGTGATCATGTCCATCGCCAGGAGCATGGTTGTGTCCGTCATCTGCCGAGTGGTCGTGCCCATCGCCAGGCGCATGATTATGACCATCAGCTGCAGGCATTTGTGCCTGAGGTTTTACCAATCCAGGGATGGCTGTCGACCCGTTCTTGCCGTGCATATCGATCTTTTGACTAAACGCTGCCCCTAAAGGAAGGAATAAAAGCGCCAGTAAAAGAGACTTTGATTTTGCTGATTTAGAAATGGTTCTCAATTGTTCATTTAGTTTAGAGAAATGAGTTCCTTTCCAGAATAAAGTAACGAACATGCCCAGGAATAATAAGGTATAACCGATATAAGTAACATTAGTACCCAGTTCATCATGATTTACAGAAAGGACAGTTCCTTTTTCATCGTCATCAAAACTGGCCTGGAACAAGCGGTATCCAGCTTTATCCAATACGTGATTCATGTATATTTTGTAGGGGGTATCTTGTCCAGCGTCCTGAATTAACACATCAGAAGAGTAAGAAGCGGGGCTGTTACTTCCTGGATATTTCTCCATTTTAAAGTCTACCAATTTAATCGAAAACGGGGTTTTATAGATTTTAGAACCATAAGCCATTGAGATTCTTAGTCCGCCAATTTCACTTTGGTGTTGGAAATTGGTGATTCCTTTTCCACCGTAGAAGGAAACGGTATCTACAGAATTTGCGGTGGTTACTTCTACTTTAACCAGGTCCAGATCGTGTTCATTTTTAGTTTTATCACCTTCAAAATATATGATATGACCTGGAATTGGTGCTTCCGGAACAACGAATCCTAGTCTGCCGAAAGTGTACAAGCTTCTTAAATTGAAGGGTTGTGCAGGGCTTTCAGCAGGTATCGTGTTCTTTTGCTGAGTAGCCATGATCATATAATTACCTTCAAAAGGACTTGCAATTTGCAGGGCACCATTTGCATCAGAAATATTGATTGCGCCCGGTGTTTCTTTATTATAGCTCACCAACATATTTGCGATGAGTTGCACTGTTCCCGAAGGAATGTATTTATTTACTCTCTTTTCATTTTCAGAAACTACAAGATGTAAAGTAGGTTTTCCGGTAGCTGTGCGGACTAAAGAGTCTTGCGCTCTTGCATAAAAGTCGATCACTTTGACTTTAACACGTTGCCCCTGGTAGTCATATTCTCCTTTGAAGGTCTTTTTAAAAGGTTTCAAATAGCTTGGAATGCGGTTACCGATTAGGATTGCAGATTGATCATCATAGGCTAATGCCTGATCATCTTTTCCAATCTGCATTTTAAAGAAGGTCGCATCGGATATGATTTCGTCGGTAGATTCTCCTTCTCTGATGTGCATTGATCCTTCAAAACTCACATATCTGGTGATGTAACCTCCGATAAAGATGATCACAAATGCAAGGTGAAACACCAATAGTGGCCATTTTTTTCGTTGAGTCAATTGGTATCTGCCGATATTACCAATAAAGTTGAGTACTAAAATCACCATCACCAGTTCAAACCACCAGCAATTGTAAATTAATGCTTTGGCGACTGCCGTCCCATAATCATTTTCAACAAAGGTGGCCATGGCCATGGAGAAAGCGTACAACAATAACATCGCACCCATCGTTCGGGTGGAAAAGAGAATTTTGCCTAACCTTGTAATCATTCGTGTGTTTTTCTTTTTCTTTTGCACCGGCTTGTCCACCGGCATAAGGAGCTGTTCCTTATCAATTCCGACAAAGATGACCCGAGAGTTTTAGAAAAATGAGGGTTAATTATTTTATGGCAAAAAAAAGACGAAACTCAATAGGATTTTCTGTTAAATGGGTTTTATTTCATGGGTTTTGTTACATATAAAAGAAATTCAGCAGGCGGTTGCGACTTTGATTTGTTGATTAGTGCTTTCTCCTCAACAGAAATTTATAAGTTTTACTTATTTAAGAAAATTGCTAAATTGTTTTTACACCCTATTTACGTCGATTTATTACGCTAAACTAGTCATCCTTTGAGAGGATAGATTGAAGTTGAGAAAGCTGATCGAATTATTGGGGGCCAAAAACCAAATCTAACCTTAACCAAAAATGAAGAAATTACTTCTAGCAGTATTGTTACTCTCCATAGTAAATGACGTAACTGCACAAACAAAAAAACTACCTGCACAAACAAAAAAGCTAGCTGCTCAGGCAAAAAAATCGACCAGGCTTTCCGGGAATCCAATTTTCAAAGGCTGGTATGCTGATCCGGAAGGCGTCATATTTGACAACAAGTATTGGGTGTACCCTACTTTTTCCGCGCCTTATGAAAAGCAGGTGTTTTTTGATGCCTTCTCCTCCCCTGATTTGGTAAACTGGACAAAGCACCCGAGCATAATGGATACTGCAGGTGTCAAATGGGCAAAGAAAGCGATCTGGGCACCCTCTATCGTTAAGAAAAAAGACCAATACTTCTTGTTTTTCGGAGCGAATGATATCCAAAGTGATCAGGAGTTTGGTGGAATCGGTGTAGCGGTTGCTAAATCTCCAGCTGGACCTTTTAAAGACCATATCGGTAAACCTTTGGTAGACAAATTCCACAATGGAGCGCAACCGATAGATCAATTTGTTTTCAAAGATAAAGATGGCAAATATTACCTGATTTATGGGGGTTGGAAACATTGCAATATTGCCAGGTTAAATGATGATTTTACTGGTTTTTTACCTTTGGCAGATGGCAGCACTTTTAAAGAAATCACGCCTGATAAATATGTTGAAGGTCCTTTTATGTTCATGAAAAACAACAAGTACTACTTCATGTGGTCGGAAGGCGGATGGACAGGCCCGGATTATAGGGTAGCTTATGCGATTGCAGATTCTCCAATGGGGCCATTCAAAAGAGTGGGTACCATTCTGCAGCAGGATGCAACCATCGCTAATGGAGCTGGACATCATTCTGTGATCGGAAATGAAAAAACCAATGACTGGTATATCGTTTACCACAGGAGACCTTTAGACCAGACTAATGGAAATGCGAGAGAAACCTGTATTGACAAGATGTATTTTGATAAAGATGGCTTTATTAAACCTGTTGTGATGACTAAGGAAGGGGTTTCTCCTAAATCCTTGCGTTAATTCAAAATTGTTGTTATATATTGGCGAGGATAATATTACAGCGAAAACACCATTGGAAAAGAAAATCAGTTCAAGAAAAGGCCTCCTCGCCATGCTTATTTTTGTATGGAGCTTATGCTGTGTACAACAAGCTTTTTCTGCTGATTTCTCTAATGAGAATACTGCTTTCTTGTCCAGTGCTTATTTTCAAGGCGAGCTGCTGGAAGATGTTCCCATGGATATGGGCTATACTTCTGCAGTTAAAAAGGCGAAGTATTTCCAACCTCGTCTGAGCAATCACCCTGGTACTGCTCATCCGATAGTCTCACAGACTGCAACAAAAATTGCAGTATTGCCATGGAGCTGGCCTCCACATGGCGAATATTCTTTTCTCTTCAGGTTAACCCCCTTTTAGATTTCATTCCTAATCCATTGACGATGATGGTATCCATTGATTTATAAGATCATTTGATGCCCATGATTTCAATGATCAAATTCTTATCTATTGATCAGGCTTTCCCATGTAGAATCATGCTGAAATTGCTTGTTCCTTAATCTATTGTACCTCATCATTTTGTTGATGAAAATAACATTAAACAGTATTCACAAAAAAAACACTAATTATGAATTGCCCAAATTGCCAGGAAACGCTATTAATGACCGTTAGAAATAATGTAGAAATTGACTATTGTCCAAAATGCCGCGGGATTTGGTTGGATAGAGGTGAGTTAGATAAACTACTGGCCTACGACCAGGATAAAGGAAGTCCTAATCAGGAAAGCACTCCTTACAGATCGGAGCATCAGGATCAGAAGTACCGTCAGGAAGGTTACCGTGGCCAGGACCAACGCGGTCAGGATCAACGTCAGCAACATGGTTATGGCAACAACTCACATGGCTACCCTAAAAAAAAGAAATCCTTTTTAGAGGATCTATTTGACTTTTAATCCGAGCTGAGCTATTGCTTTTAAGCATTATAATAGATTGAAATGTTAGTAGTACTCCATATTGATACTCGAGTACTAAACCCTATTCTTCGGAATGGGGTTTTTCATTTGACTTTGTTCAATTCACAATTTTCATTACAGTTTTTCATTTTTCATTTAAGAAATGAAAACGCAGCAACCAGTGTATCAATAAGTTTCAACTTTCAACAGCAAAAAGCGGGTAAAATCCGCTGTCAAAAGCCCTAAACCTGTTTCAAATTTGCCCAAAAAGACTAATTTTGAAATAGAAGAACCATATTTAAAACAACCAAAAACCGACGCTTCTCAATTCGATATCCTTCCATTGAAATGTGTCAAAAAAACTAAAACCATTTATAAATGAGTATGATCCCACAAGCTGCTACTTTAAGTGCCCGGCACTTAGGTTCAGCAGATTTTAAAGCCAGGAACCCTAATTACGAAGAACTGTTAAACATCAGTGCAGATTTTGAATCAAAAAGAGCTGCCTATGATGAAATTGGCACCGGAGTTGTCAAAATCCTTTTCAAATTTAATGCGGTACATGCCATCAAGTACCAGCTTATTAATTCAGAAGAATTGATGGAAAAACTTGCTGACTATCAGCAACAGCATCCAAATACGATCCTGAATCTCAGCAATTATGAAGAACTGATAGAGAACCTGATCAGCATTCGAATCATTTCTCTTTTCAAATCGGACTGGGCAAAGATTCATGAAAGTATCCTTGATCAATTTGTATTGATCGGCAATGTTACGGCAAATGTTAGCGCAGCAGACGCGATATCAAGTACTAGCCCATTTACCGATAAAGGCCTTAGTCTAAAAACAGAAACAGATGGCTATAGATCTATAGATTATGTCATTAAAACGGCACCAAGTAAAAAAGAATACAAGGTTGCAGTACAGGTACGTAGTATTTTTGAAGAAGGATGGGCCGAAATTGACCATTTAGCACGCTATAAGGATAAAATGGACGCATCGATCCTGAATGAGTTCTCAAAAACCCTACAGAACCTTAGTAATGGTGCGGATGAAATGGCTGAATTTATCCATGGATTACAGTCCTATCTCCTGAGCAGGGAAAGCCAGCTGGAAGAGCAAAAAAACTTAGCCAAAGAGCAGCAAGATCTGGTAAAAGAACAGGAACTCTTAGTCAAAGCACAGGAAAACTTGGTTCAGGAGCAGCAAAGTCTAATCGCAGCGTTAAAAGCAGAACTGGCACAAGCCCAACTGCAGCAGAAAGAAAAAGAAAGCATTTCGAGTATAACAGAAAAAGCTTCAACCAAAGGCTCAGAAGGCATGTTAGGCAAAGACATTATTGAAGATCTAGCCAAAACAGCCGCTGCTATTGATGGTGGGTCCAGCACCACTGAGGTTTCCTCTTTTAAAGCAGAACCTGTTAAAGCAGCAAAAGAAAAAACCGAAGAAAAAGTAGGAGAAAAATCAGAGGAAAGCGACAAAGCTTCCGAAGAAAAACCAAAGCCAATTAAAAGCAAGGCTGAGAAAACCAAAGTCAGCAAGTCAAAAGAAGAAAAAAGCAATGAAGAAAAGCCAAGGTTAGAGATGGCTCCTCCAATTGTAGAAGATTTATTCGGACAAACGCGTATTCCAGATGCGGCTCCCCTTAAACCTTCGGTAACGAACGCATAAAACTTCGCAAACGTTTGTGCAAACATAAAGAACAAGAATTACCTTTTTAATCGGGTTATTTGATTAAACAACTAAACACACAATGAAACCAAATTCACTAAATTCTAAAACCAGTCTTGCTGCTTTCCTATTGATTGCGGCCGGATTTTCTGGCTTTGCGCAGAGTAAAAACTTCAAGGAGGTCTTTACTGTTCCTGCGAACAAAGCTTACATTGAACCTTATCATCCCAATGACCGCGGTGTTTCTGTGCCGGTTGGTTACCCTGAAGACAAAGGCATCGTTTCCCGCTGGAGCGATAAAAGTAAAAGCGTGGTCTGGTACCTTTATCAAAAACCAGGTCAGTATGATTTTTACTTCGACCAGACTGTTGACAATGGTAAAAAGCTGGGCTTTGAATTGATCATTACGCCGAGCAGCCCGATGAATGGATTCAAAACCATTCGTAAAAAGTTGAGTTTTAATGGCACAGGGCAGCAGACCTCCTTGTTTGCAGCCAATATTACCGTACCAGAAACCGGCTATTTCCGATATGAATTGAAACCAATTACGGATCCACAATCGGCCATAAAAATCAAGGCACTTACTTTCAAATCATTACAGGACGGCGGACAGGTGAACCAGACCGATTATCAGTCCTCTCCTTCTGTACATTTAAGCTTCAGCAGTACCCAGCCTACCACTAAATCTTACAACTGGATTTATCAGGAAATCATGGTACCTAAAGGTGCTGATCCATTGGCTACCTATTATATGAGTTTAGGTTTTTACCGTGGATATATGGGCATACAAACGAATTCTGAAACAGAACGCAGGGTACTTTTCTCGGTATGGGACAGCAAAGATGCGGAGAACGACAAAACCATTACTGCCCATGATTATGTGTCATTTGTAGACAAAGACAAGTCGACTACAGTGAATACTTTTGGTGGTGAGGGTACCGGCGGACAATCCTATGTAAAAACAGCCAACTGGAAAAGTAATGAACCAGTTAAGTTTCTGATGAATGTCTTGAAACAAGACAACAACTCCGTGGTTTTATCCGCCTGGTATAAACTGGAAGGTGAAGACTGGAAATATGTGGCCACCTGGAGGGCACCAAAAGAACAGCGCATGTTTGATGGATTCTATTCATTCCTGGAGAATTTCGGTTATACCAATGGACAAATTCGCAGAGAAGCTTATTACTATAATGCCTGGGGACAGGAAGACCAAACTGGAAAATGGGTGAACCTGAATAAAGTGAGGTTCTCTAACACGGATGGTAAACCTGGTCAGCGGATAGACTATGAACAAGGTGTTTCTGCAAAATACCCGGATATGTTTTATATGTCTTCTGGTGGATATACGCCTACTTTGAAAACAGCAAATGAAATTCCTGTTGCCCAAAAGCAGATTGAGCTTAATTTGAAACCTTTTGAAGAAAGAGTCGCTACCGCATTGAAAAACGAAGAAACGAACAATAAGGATTTTAAAACCAAGAAATAAGTAAGGATTTTATTCCTGAAAATGACAAATGTTCTTTGTCATTTGAGAAGTCCCACAGCAATGTGGGACTTTTTGCGTTGGTCAGAATCCAAAAAGGCTTTTATCATTTATCAAATGATACACCAAACGCAATCCTAAGAAACAATAATTTTTCAAAATCAACAATTAACCATAATCATTCGTAAACCATCTCCTATTTACAAATAGATAATTCCATTATATTAAAAATATTTCCATATTTTACAGGCAAGAACCTTAAACCCCAACCTTTGAAATTAACCTGCCTCAACCAAACTGTCCTTACACTTATTTTATGTTGTTCCTGCGCTATTCCAGTTAAAGCCCAGCTTGTTTATTTACCGAAAAAAATAACTGAAGATCCGGTGTCTTTAGGGAGGTATATGCCTGATCTAGCCAAAACGCTACTTGTCCATGCCAATATGGCTCCACAAGCGCAGCGAGATGGGGAGTATTATGGTTATAAATTCGCCTTACAGAGCATAGCCGGACAGTATCAAAAGAGTCTGCAGAGTATAGATTCCATGAGGGTCGAAATTGCTAAAATCGGCGGAATCCCTACTGATCAAACAAAGGGAATATTTTTCCTTTATGATACCTACAACCACATCAAAATAATGAATCAGGAAGGTGATTCCCGTTCAGCAGCAGAAATTTTCAAATGGTCCTTTCCTATTTCCCTGGAAAACTTTAAAGGAATGACCTATAATTATGCGATAGAACCTTTCTCCAATAGCCAGGAAAGTCTGGATGCCGCCTGGCAAAAAGCCTTAGCGGTGGTTCAGGCTAAGCCCAGTGATAGTGTAAGTTTGGATCAGGCAATTGTATTCTCGCAAGCCTACCTGCAGCAGCAGGTATATCGCCCTTTTTTGAATCCTGGAAAAGAAATGATCAACGCTAAAGATCATTCCAGGCTGATCATTCAGGATAGCGTTATGATCACTATGCGTGATGGTGTAAAACTGGCAGCGGTAATCGTACGCAGCAGAGCTGCCCAGGAAAGTCAGCCGGTAGTATTGGTGGGTAATATTTATGCAAGTACTGATCAGGTGGCCATGGCCAGGAGAATAGCCGACAAAGGTTATGTAGGTATGGTCTTAAATACCAGAGGAAAGTATGTTTCTGAAGCGGAAATTGCACCCTGGGAACATGATGCCGAAGATACTTATGATGCGATTGACTGGATCAGTAAACAAGAATGGTGCAATGGAAAAGTGGGAATGATTGGTGGTAGCTATCTTGGATTTAGTCAGTGGGCAGCAACTAAAAAGCTCCATCCTGCTTTAAAAACGATTGTGCCACAGGCAGCGGCAGCACCCGGCATTGACTTTCCGACTACAAATGGGATATTAACTACCTATTCTTTACGCTGGGCGCACCTGGTAACCAATAATAAACTGAGCGACTGGGATGAATTCGGAAATACCGACCTATGGACTTCCTTAAACAATAAATGGTTTCTTAGCGGCAAGGCCTTTAAAAATCTGGATAGCTTAGAAGGCCGACCAAATTCCGTGTTTCAAAAATGGGCTAAACACCCTTCTTATGATCAATACTGGCAAAAGATGATCCCTTATCAAAAGGAATTTGCGGCAATCAACATCCCTGTATTAACTATAACCGGATATTTCGATTCAGATCAGGATGGCGCGCTTTATTATTTCAAGCAGCACCACCAATGGAATTCCGCTCCAAATCATTATTTATTGATTGGACCATATGACCATGGTGGCGCACAAGGCGTCATGTCCCCTACTTTATATGGCTATAACCTCGATAGTGTGGCAAAGATCAACATCAATCAGCTGGCTTTTCAATGGTTTGATTATGTCTTAAAAGATGGGCTTAAACCTGCCTTGTTAAAAGACAAAGTGAATTATCAGACTATGGATACCAGTTTATGGGGGCATGCTCCTTCCCTGGAAAAAATGAACGATGACGTACTTCAGTTCTACTTCTCTGAGGAGAAAAAGGGCAAATACTATCAATTGACTACTAAGAAAACTACAGGAAAACTGGCGCAGGAAATGGATTTCTCCAGTCGGGAGATCTCTACCAAAGTACCCGACTACAATTTATTGACTGATACCATTGACACCAAGGGGAGTCTGATTTTCATTTCCGAAGCGCTCAAAGAAGAGGTGACGCTTAATGGGCAGTTCAGTGCTACACTGCAGGTAGTAATTAATAAAAGAGACCTGGACATTGTTGTGGGCTTATACGAGCAACAAGCTGATGGCAAATTTTTTAGGTTATCTGCTTCTTTGCACCGTGCGAGTTATGCTAAAGATAGAAGTAAGAGGAACTTATTAAAACCAGGAAAGCTGGAATCCATCCCTATTACCGGAAAATTCATCAGTAAAAGACTCCATAAAGGCAGCAAATTAATGCTCTCCCTGGAACTGATCAAAAACCCGAATTTTCAGGTGAATTATGGGACGGATAAAGCAGTATCAGATGAAAGTATTCTGGATGCGATCAGCCCATTGAAGGTACAATGGCTGGGTAGTAGTGCCATTCAAATTCCTATCAAAAGATAATCTTTTGATAGGAATCATTGACTAGCCCAATTTTCTATCTGAAATATGAGGGACAATCGGATAAATATATCCTTCCATTTTAACGCCCAATTTTTCCGGGGAAGAGCCTACAAAGACCGTTTTCTTCCCTTTTATGGTGATCTTACCCTTTCCTTCCAGCTCAATCATTGCCCAAATTGGCTCTTTATAAGGCGCCGTATATTTAATGTATGGATGGGCCTTATCCACCTCTTCTGTATATCGGCTTTCCTGATATTCCTCCCCTAACCAACTATAGGAAGCACTATTGATCTGCACATAATGGATGTCGTTAATGTGGTTGTAATAATCCTGATGGTGGTGTCCGCTGATGACCAGAACTACTTTTTGTTGTCCTGATTTTTGATTTGCCTGTTCCATCGTATACCTTAGAAGTGTTCCGTTTTCTAAACCACCGGAATCATTATCTAAGCCCTGGTGACAAAAAACAACCGTAGGTAAAGCCGTGTCATTCAGGTCTTTTTTCAGCCAATCCAGCTGTACCGAAGAAATGTAGCGCGCATATCCTTTCGGGCGGTCTGCACTTTGATTGTGTTCATTCCCATCCAGTACCACAAAATGAAAACCATTCAGATCAAATGAATAATACTTCCCTTTAGCACTCCAAAAATCAACCACCTGCTCCCTTGTATATCCACCATCTGTATCGTGGTTTCCGATCACGTGGTATTTAGGTCCATTAAACTTATTCCAGACCTCCATCAAAGCAGAATTACCCATTTTAGGAACACAAAAATCGCCTCCCTGGATGATAAAATCCGGTCTATCTGTGTTCATTTCTTTGATAAAAGCCGACAAGCGATCTATGCTATCATGCATAATATCATGGTGTAAATCTGTGATCATTCCAAATCTGACCTTTTTACTGACTGGATTTAGTTCCGGAAATTTTGCAAACAGCAGGGTACCTCCGGCAAGACCCGATTTTGTGAGAAATTCTTTTCTATCCATATAGCTGCATGATCTGAGTGAAAGCTCAATGGCCTAATCCATCGAGTTCCTCTATCCTCAAATATATAAATACTAAACAAAAGTTTAGTTCATTTCCAGAATGATTTTACCCAAATGCTGGCTACTTTCCATCAGTTCATGTGCCTTACTTGCTTGTTCCATTGGGAAGACTTTAAAAACTGTTGATTTATATTGCCCTGCAGCAAAAATGGGCCAAACCTTTTCTAAAATATCCTGGGTCAATGCCGTTTTAAATGCTGCTTCGCGATTTCTTAAAGTGCTACCGGTAATGCTGAGTCTTTTCCGCATCATTTGCATAATGTTAAGCGAAACGGTATTCCCTTCCATGGCATTGATGTACACCAATCTTCCATCCGGTTTTAGAACTTCGATGTTCTTTTGAAAATAATCACCGCCGATCATATCTAACACGACGTCAACAGGTTTGTCTTTCAATTCAATTTCAAAATCCTGGCTTTTGTAATTGATAAAGCTGTCTGCGCCTAATTCCAGACAATACTGTCCTTTTTCATCGGAGCCAACAGTGACCACCACTTCTGCACCTATGTATTTTGCAAGTTGGATGGCGGTAGTTCCAATCCCACTACTTCCACCATGTATCAAAAACTTTTCATCAAGCTTTAAAGCCGCACGTTGAAACACGTTGCTCCAGACCGTAAAAACCGTTTCTGGCAACCCTGCTGCTTCAAGGAAAGTTAAGCCCTCTGGGACCGGTAAACAGTGTCCTGCGTTGACTTTTACATACTCAGCATATCCTCCGCCGGCTACCAGTGCACAGACCTTATCCTTAATTTTCCATTGTTTCACATTTGCCCCCAATACTTCGACTATACCGGCAACTTCTAAACCTGGAATATCCTGGGGCGCATCCGGAGGTGGTGGATAACTGCCTTTTCTCTGGAATACATCCGGGCGATTTACCCCGGCGGCTTTTACCCTGATCAACACTTCGTCGTCATTGATGACCGGTTTTTCTCTTTCTTCTATTTTCAAAACATCTGCTGCACCAAATGAAGTAATTACAATTGCTTTCATGTTCCTGCAGGCCTCATTTATCCTGCCAAAATTGAATTAGTTTGCTTTTATGACTCGAATTGGAAATAAAAATGAAAAGCTTGCCCAGCGACAAAGGGAATTAACTATTAATTAACCGTACAAACAGAGAATACTTGCAGAATTCTTTCCTAGTATAGAGCTGCTCTTGTTTTGCTGAGCTTTTGCTTTCGCAAAATCCGAGCAAAACAAGAGCAAAAGGAAAGCAAAACAAGAGCAAAACAGATAGCGGCAAAAAGCCTGTTTTGTATGCCAGTAAATCAGGAGGAATTGCACACAAATTCCGCGCTGCTTTTTTTAATGGCCATAGGTTTCAGGCAGAAACAGGCGCTTTTCATTAGACACTAAAAAGAAACATCATTTTCTATATAAAGATAGATATTTTCTTTATTAGTTGACTTAAAAATAAATACTACCCCTTATAGTGCTGGAAAAACAAATAAAAACGACTAAGATGTATCAATTTTCAATTACACCAAACAACTTCGCTCTTAATGTGTTATGTAAATCTATACAAAAATTTTTAAGCCCTTCCATTACTATAATGTAAACGCGCAAAATTTTTCAACTCACCTTTCAACTACCGAAAATGGAAGATACAGTTCAACAACAAATCAGGTTATCTTTGCTTCAGATGGCATTGGATAACGCCGTAACTATTGAAGATTACGAAGAATGTCAGCAGCTTCTAGGTTTAGAACTTTCAATTGAAAACCAAAACCCATATGCTGCGACATTAGTAGAAGCTAAATGATACGGATCAACTCCGCTGTAATCTGTAAACTCTCCTCCTTTACGTAATCTACCTCCATCCCATTTACCGGATCATTTGCAGTTACTGTCTTCAATCCCAAACTTTTTCTTCGCTGATTTATGCGTTTCAAATCCTGTATTTGCTGGTTTTTTCTTGCCTCAAGAAAGGCTTTCAAATCCAGCTGAATGGAGGAGTTTGCGGCTGCATACTGTGACTTTTGAATGTCTTCTTTCAAAAAGGAAAACTCCTGATTGGTCTGCATGCGCTGTTGGTGATGTTTTTCCAATTGCTGATTGATCATTTTTAATTGCGCAAGCGGAATGAAATTACTGGCTGCAATCTCATCATAAGGGAGTACATTCTTTAAAGTACTTTCTCCAACTTTCAATGCGCTGTATTTAGAAGGAAAACTGATGTCTGGACTTACGCCACGATGCTGTGTACTTGCCCCATTGATGCGGTAAAATTTGGCATTAGTCAGCTTTAGGGAACCTAAATTTTTCTCTTCGCTTTTCATCAGCTGATCAAGACCATAGACCCCCTGAACTGTACCTTTACCAAAGGTCTGTCCCCCGATAATTACTGCACGCCCATAATCCTGCATTGCTGCTGTAAAAATCTCCGAAGCGGAAGCACTTAATCGGTTTGTTAAAATCGTTAGTGGACCGCTATAAGCCACTAGGCTATCCTGATCCGAATGGACAAGCACCTTGTTTTTTGAATCCCGCACCTGCACTACTGGTCCGTATTTGATAAATAAACCGCTCAGGTCGATTGCTTCTTTTAAAGAACCACCGCCATTATTTCTTAAATCGATCATCAGCCCATCTATCCCCTGACTTTTCAGCAGCTCCAGCGCTTTTTTCACATCTCCGGAAGTGGAAGCATAATCTTTCTCGCCCTTACTAAAAGCAGTAACATCAAAGTAAAAATCAGGAATGCTGATGACACCTATCTTTTGCGTTTTCCCGCCTTGCTTTACCAATTTCAGCTCAGATTTCACCTTCTGATCTTCCATCACCACCTTATCTCTGATGATACTAACCACCAATGGACTGGAACTCAGATCTGCTCCTGCCGGTAATATTTTAACACGCAAAAGAGATCCTTTTAAACCTCGCATATTTCTCAGCACCTCCTCCTGTGTCCAACCGGTTACTTCTTCAAATTCTGCACTTTCGCCTTGTGCAATCGCCAGAATCCGGTCGTTGGGCATAATTTTCTTAGTTTTATCCGCTGGACCACCTTTGATAACGGACATGATCACCGGTAGTTCATCCTGGAAACTAAAGGTAATCCCGATTCCTTCCAGTGATTTATTCATCATGACATTAAAATCCTGCGCCTTTGCCGGAGAAAAATAAGTAGTATGTGGATCAATAGTTTCCGTAAAAGCATTCAGAAATAACTCCAGTACATTTTCACTTTTCAGCCCTTCTAAACTAGTCTTTAACTTCTCATAACGTTTTCCCAATAACTCATAAGCTTTCTGGTTCTCTCTGCCATCAGCTCTTAGCCTGATGAGTTCATAACGGATACGCTGGTTCCAGTAAGCATCAGCCTCTCCGCTGGATTTAAACCAGGGCAGTTGCTCTCTGGAGAACTGATAAACCTCTTTGGAATGTAAGGGCTGTACTTTAGATAACTCCGTTAATGCAGCATCAATTCTATGGTCTAGTCGCGCGGCATACACATTAAACATTTCAAAAGCAGCGCTTAGATCGCCAGAAAGTAAGGCATCATCTAAAAGGTAACGGTATTGCTCAAATTCCTGAAGGTCGGAGGCCAGAAACAAGGCATGAGACTTATCCAACTTTGTCAGATACTGATCAAATATCCTGGTGGATAAAGCATCATCAATAGTCACTTTCTGGTAATGATAATTGGCAATCGTTGCAGCAATCGTTTTTGTAACTGCCGGATAATTTGACAATGGCTGAAAGTGCAACCTTTCCGCAACTAACTCAATAGCCTGACCATGCACAGAAAAAGATAGGCATACCCCACTGATGGCCAAGAGAAACCGGCGTTTATATAATTGATTTAAATTCATTTGGATTGGGTATTTTGAGGATAAAAATCTTTACATCATAAAGAGGGCTGTCATCCGACAAAACCCTCTAAATTATATTAACTAAAAAACATTCTTCATTTAAACCGGATGGTTTTACTTCAACATCTGCTGAATTTTAGCTTCGATTTTCTCCTTCGTATCTCCACCTACCTCTCTAACCGCGCCATTATTGACACTACCAAAAATCAATAAAGGGATTGCATCTGCATTAAACACCTGACGTAATTCTCCTTCTTTATCCACATTTACCTTGTAAAAAACAACCTGATCTTTATACTTTGCGGCCAGTTCTTCCATGACCGGCATCAGTTTCAGACAAGGGCCACACCAGGTAGCCCAGAAATCTATGACCACAGGTTTATCACCAATCGCTTTCCAGTCTTTACCGGCTTTATAATCATAAATATGCTTTAGAAAATAAGCACGGTCTACCGGGTTAATTTTCCCTGGTATCACTGAAATAGTTTCTTTTTTAATCACTGGAACGGTCTGATCTTCTCCATTATTAAAGGGCTGGAAATAGTATTTACCACGCTCAATATCAAAAGAGATCATGCCCTGTTTTAAGATTGATTTCCCTAACACAGAAAATGCCTGATCTCCGGCTGCTTTAACCACCGGAATCTTTTTGAAATTCTGGTTTGCCAGTTTCAATTCTGCAGTCTTAGCAGATTGTACTACTTCGAAATCCGCTGCTGTTAATACCAATGGCTGATCCTGATAGAAATCGGCAAGCGCTTTAACCGTTTTGCCATTTACCAGAATGTCCATGAATAGTCCGCCGGTTTTCAATTTGGCCTCTTGCCTGTTGATCAATTTCATATACTCCGGGCGATATGGCGAGGAAAGCGTCATTGTTTTCAGTTTGGTATTCAGCGTGATCACTGCACCTGTAAAGGCATTAAAACCAATAACCCCATCTACTTTAAGCTTTTCTAAAAGTGGATTTGTTTTAAAAACCACTACGCTGATGTCCTTGCTATACACCACATTGCCGATAAAGAAACCAATGGCTCTTCCTTTACCAGACAATTGGTACCCAGGTCTGGAATAAGTATCCAGGTTGTTCGAAATTTTTACCTGGCGCTTCGCGGCAGCAGCTTCTGTTAAGCCTACTGCTCCTCTGGAATCCAGGAGAAAATCCCCTTCTGTTCCGCCCACATTAGCTCTGATGATCATATAACCCTCACGTTCCTGATAGGGTAAAATTTCCTGATTTAAATCCGCTTGCGCGAAAGCGGTACTGCTAGCACAAAGCATGAGCAAGCTCAAAGCAATTGAGTGTCCTAATTTAATCTTTTTCATCATGTTTTCTTTTTGCTGAATTCTTTAAATTATTTACCATTGGTTTTACTCAATTGATCTGCAGCAACAACTGCTTTATAAGCGTTTAAAATACCTCCTGAAACACATAGTTGTGAAAAAAGATACAGGTCTGTTTTAAGTTTACCACCAGTTTTAACTTGTTTTTCAACCTCTACGTTAGCTCTGTCGGTCACATTGCCCACAATCAGCTTGCGCAATTGTGCGGCGGTAATTTCTGGATAATATGCTTTAATTAAAGCGGCAGTACCGGTTACGTTGGCAGCGGCAAACAATGGACTTGCGCCCATGCGGTAAGTTCCGCCCATATAAGTAGTGCTAATATTTTGGCCCGGTGCAAATAGATCCAGTTCTTTTGGAGAGAAATTGGCATCTTTCAATGGCAGACCTTCTTTATCGGAAGCGGCCACGGTGATGAAATTATTTAGCACCTTACCATTCACATTTGAATTAGGATAATATTTCTTTTCAGACAGGTTATCCGATAAATTCCATACCGAAGAGACTACTAAAACTCCTTTTTCTTCGGCATACAATAAGGCATCGTTCACCCATTTCACCTCATAAGCCGGGTAAATGGTGTTTGACATACCTAACTGGATCACATCTGCTTTTTGATCTACCGCATAGCGAATCGCCAATGCGATATCTTTATAATAAGGTTCGCCTTCTTTTGGATAGGCACGCAAAGACATCAGTTGTGCTTCCGGCATAATGCCATTTACCCCTATACCGTTACTTCTATCGGCAGCAATAATTCCTGAAACCATCGTGCCGGAAAAAGATCCGTTACTATATAGCTTGTTATTTCCGTAATTTTTATCGCTGATATTGGTCCAGTCATCGCCTGTGATTTTCCTTGCATCAATAGTTTCTGCAAGTAACCTCTCAAACGCTTCATTCGGCTGTCTTTTAGGGTTCAGGGTAAGGTCTCTAGCCTGTACAAAATTCATCGAATCTGTATGATTTTTGGCTGCATAAGAATTATTAACCCCAAAAGTCATTAAAAAGAAAAACCTGGACATCAACTTTAAGGTATCGACCTTTCCATCAGTTTTGACGTCAAACTTAGAAACGTCCGCTTGCTTGATCTTGGTCAGGTCAGGGTTTATTTTCTTCATGGCCGGCTCAATTTCATTAACGATCATATATTTCACAATCCTGGAGGAATGAATACTAGCCGCTTCCTGAGCCAGACGAGACTCTTTATTGAGGCGATACCTGAAAAAGGTATATTCCTTCAGGTCTTTTGGTGCCGGAACTTTAATCAATTTCTGGGACAGCTCATTAAACTTAATATAATCTGTTCCATTGAAGAAAATCCCTTCATATAAACCTCTCAAACGAAAATATTCACGGTCACCTTCCTGGTTAGTCTTTTCGATCATTTCTCCTTTGGCATTCCCTAAGAAATTCCAGCCATGGATATCATCGATATAACCGTTACCATCATTATCGATCCCGTCTTCTTTTTCATTTGGATTGGTCCAGGAGGCATTTTTTAAATCTTCATGCGCTGCATCCATTCCAAAACCGATTACCGCAACAATTGGTTTCTTTTTCAAAGGTTTTCCTTTGAGAAATTCATAGGCCTGGTTTACGCCGATTCCATAGACACCATCCTTTTCAAAAGAAAGGTTGTACCAGTCTTCTGTTTTCTTTTCTGTGGTTGCTTTTTTAACCAGCTGGGCATTTCCGGCCAAAACTGCTCCCTGTAGGCACAGTGCCAATATTAATGTTTGTTTTTTCATGTTTTCTTTCTCAATGGTTTATTTAATGAAAGGTATTTCAGGAGCAGATCCGGGATCTGGCAGCCAGAAAACCTCATTAAGTGGTTGATTTTTAATCTTTCAATACGGTTATGTTTTTAACTCCGGAATGGGTTTTAAGGGTAAACACGAGTTTGGTATTCTCTTTTAAAATGGGCAGACCGCTGGTCAGGCTTTCGCAAAATGGGATGGCTTTGATCGCTTTACCGTTGATATGGGTGAGTACATCTCCAACAGCCACCTGGCCAATTAATTTACCCCATACGGTAGCTACCAGATATTGTCCGTCATGAACATAGATTTCCAGGTTCCAGTTGTGTTTGGCATCAATCAGGTCTACTTTTTCTGAGGAAAAAGGGCTGAACAGGAATAGTTTATTGACATAGTCGATGGTTACTTTTCCATATTTCAGGGATTGATAGCCTAACAATGTTTCCGGTGGATTGCCCACTTTTGCCCTTGCGTTCGTAAACATAAATGAGCCGATCAGCAATTCCGGAACTTGTACCATAATTTGTTTTCCGGCTCCGCCTCTACCGTTTACGCCGATGCTTCCACCGCCTTCACCTTCTCTAAGCACCTGTACCAGGCCATCAGTTTTCAATCTTTCGTAAGCGTCGTTTTTAAGGCTTAGAAAAGCATCAGAACCCGTATCAAACATCATCCGGATTTCATCATATTTTCCAACATTGACAGAAACAATCGGAATCCCTTTGGCATCATCTACGAAAGGAAGAACTTGTCTGTCGGACATTAAGGAAGAACGTCCTCCTTTAGTGATCCTGATTTCTTTCTTTTGATCGTCAATATCAACTGTGCAGTCCTGTAAAAGGTCGCTTCCGATATAGCCCTGTACACCAATACAAGGAAATATTTCGCTATCTAAAACCAAAAAACGCGGGTTTTTAAACAGGATATTAGAAGCTACAGTTCCGGCATTTCCGCCTGAGAATCCAACTGTTTCAAGCTGGAGTACCTCTATCTGTTTTTTATTGCTGTTGGCATCCAAAATACCTATTGATCCAACTACAGGCGCATTAAATTCTGTTTTTAAAGCCGTACTAATAGAGTTCCGGCCTCCAGTATCAAAAATCATGGGCACCAGTTTTCCATTCAGTTTAATCTGGATTACCATCTTATTGGCGATCACCTGATATGGAAACACAACAGCATCCTGCGCTTTAGTTGTTAAAGCAAAAAACCAGCAGATCAGGGAGAAGTATATATATTTCATCATTACTCTTTAATTACTTCAATGTCCTTTACTCCGGTTTTTGTTTGTATACGGAAAAGGGCTTTCTCCTGACCGATTAACTCGGGAAGCTCATTGATCAGATTCTCACAGTTAGAGAATTGGGTTATTTTTTTACCGTTGATATGGGTCACTACATCCCCCATTTCCACTTCTCCTTTTAATCTATCCCAAACACTACTGACTACCATTTGCTGATTCTCCGGGCGAAGCTCCAGATCCCAGTACTTTTTGGTGTTTTCGATCTTCTCTTTTGAAAACTCCGGAAAAGGTTCGAACAGGAATTTCTTATGGACATAGTCGATCGTTACTTTTCCGAAGCTCAACAGCTGATAGCCAAACAAACTTTCCAGGGCACTACCTACGCCAATACGCAGTTTAGAAAACTTACCTCCAGAGATCGTCAATTCCGGAATTTCGAGCAATATCCGACTCCCATTTTGACCTCTTCCATTTACACCGATACTGCCTACTGATGAACCTTCACGGATCATAAACAATGCACCCTGGCTTTCTAACCTAGGATAGTCTGCTTTTCTTAAGGCCAAAAAACCATCAGCACCACTATCAAATACGACCCTTGCCTGATCAAAATCCCCAACTTTTATGGAGAATAGCGGAGCGCCTCCTCCATTAGGTAAAAATGGAAGCGCCTTAGGGTTATTCAGCATGGCAGTGCTACCACCTGCTGTGATAGTGATCACTTTCTTTTGATCATCGATTTCAATGGTATTGTTTTGCCACAAATCACTCCCAATCAATCCTCTTACCCTGAGACAAGGAAAAATTTCCGTATCAATCACCAGAAAAGGAACGTTTTTAAATGCCATTCCTCCTTTAGCAATATCCAGGGTATTTACAGTGACCACATCCATAGACTTTTTGGATCGGCTTACATCAATCACGTCCTTGCTATGCGTAGCGGAAAGCCCCAGGCTTTCCTGTAATTTTGAATCCATGGCATTCTTACCACCGGTATCGAAAATCATAGGCACAAGTTTCCCATTGATAGTGACTTCTACAATCATTTTATTTGCAAACACCTTATAGGGTAGTATTACTGTCTTTTGGGCCAGTACATTTGTGAAGCTGAACAGGCCGATAGCAGCCATGGTCAGCAATCTTTTAACGGGGATTATCATCATTTTGTAATTGCTTTTAAGGCGGATTTAAGTACTTCGCCATTATTGATATCTCTTTGTAAAACTGTCCCGTTTGCATCTATAATCACGCAAAAAGGGATCGATTTAAAACCATAAGCCTTTCCGAGCGAAGAATTATTGAATCCTTTTTTATCCCATATCGTTAACCATGGAATCTGCATTTCTTCCAGTGCTTTTTTATATTTCAAAGGGTCTTCATCCAGCGAGATGCTGATGAACTGTACGTCTTTTTCAAATTCTTTGTAAAAGGTTTTCATATGATGCATTTCTCTTCTACAAGGCACACACCAGGAGGCCCAGAAATCAAGGACTACAATCTTTCCTTTGAAATCTTTTAACGAGACTAGTTTCCCCTTTTGATCAGGCAATTGAAATTCCGGTGCTTTAATCCCAAGGATGTAATTTCTGAGGCTATCCGCTCTTTTTACCAGCCATTTTGCGGATTCAGAATTCCGCTCATTTGCCGGTATATTGACTAGAAAACGTTGGTAAAAATCATATTTACCAGCTTTGAACAGGTAGGCTAAAGCGCTCAGTTGCCTTGATTTTAAAAGCTTAAAAGCGACAGTATCCAGGTTAAGATCATAGGATTGCTTTGGGGCAAAGTTTGCCATTTCCAGGTGTTCCTCTAATCCTGAAAACTCCAGACTGGAGCTGTTGCTATCCTTATCGTCAAAATAACCGTTAATGGTCACCTCAGCATTGCTAAAGAAAACCTCCTGTTTTGTGGCGCCCATGGTTAGCACATACAAATCCGGTACTACCTGAACGGGTCCCATAGAAAAGTCGGGATGATCCTTGTCGATGGTGGTTTTAAAAACCAGTTTGCCCGACAAAGTATTCAGCGAAATTAACACTGGATTTATGGTCGTAATGCGGCCTTTTATCAGGAGGCCATCTGCTGCTTTTGCAGTAATTATGGACAATAGGAGTCCTAAGGCAAAGAATATCTTGCGCATCATTGGATTTATTAAGAAATGAAATGGTCTGTTTTTTTCTGTCTATTTTCCGTCTCCTATAGCCTGTAGATCAATATCATATTGCTGTTTATAAAAGCTAATCATGGCGTCATACTTTCTTTTGATCAATCCGTTGGCATCTTTCACCGGGCTAAGGATTCCTTTGGCCGTTACATCGGAAGCCGTAGTTGCCGGATCGGTCAGGTAAGTATAAGGATTGGAAACAATTAGCTGAATGAATCCCTGCCAATCTTGTAAAATCTCTGGCAGCCCAACTGGAAGGACTAAAAACCCACGTTTATAACGGTCGGCCTGTGTGGTACCAGCGATTGGATTGGTATAATCAGAGATCCCGGTAAAGACATCTGATCTTTTCATTTTACCCTCCAGATCCATCATTTTCAAAAAGCTGAAATTGACATTTCCACGGTATACCGCTTTATTAATACTGGAAACACCTGCATTTCCACCATTTAAGGCAAAGCTCTGGTAACCGCCAAATTTGCCATTACCAAAGGGCAAAAGATAGGTATCTACCTGGGTGATGGTTGTCGTTCCTGTTCCTAATGAACTGCATAAAAACACCTTTCTAGGCAGGAATTGTTTAAGGGTGCCATCGGAATAATACTTAAAGAAAGTACTTTCCAGTAAATCCAGCTGCGCATTGATATAATCTGGTATAGCGGGTGCTGATTTGTAAAAGTTATCATATCCAGTTATCCTCCAGTTGATGTCTTGCTGGCTAAATTTATAGAGTACATAACTATCCCAACGCTGAAAATAGTCCATGATCCGCTGGTCATAATCGTTATTGCCCTGAGGCAACTGAAAACCCGGTTCAGGGAATTCTGTTGCAGTCAGTTTATCTTCTGTTTTCTTGCATCCATTTGTCAGAAAGAGCATGATGCTCAAAGACAAAATCAGTGCAGTCCTTAAAGTTTGATTGAAATTTTTCATGTTTTTCGTATTCAGCATTTATGGATTTTGAGTTAATTCCCCGTTTCTATCTAAAACCACCTGAGGGATTGGCCAGGTATATCGGTTATCGCCTTTGCTCAGGGTAAAAGTTTGTGCGGTACCTGCAGTCTCCTGATATAGATGGGAGATAGATGGCATGCCATAACGGCGCAGGTCGAACCAGCGATGTCCATCAAAAGGAAGCTCTCTTCTGCGTTCTTCTTTATAGAAATTCAGCAACTGAGTTCCATCGGTAATGTCGACCTGTACATAGGGTTTTCTGCTGTCATACCTGGAAAGCCTCAGCGTATTCAGGTCGTTTAATGCGGATGTTCTTAAAGCATCATTACCCGTTTGGATAAACTTTTGGATGTTCGCTTCTGCGCGATTCAGGTAAAGTTCGGCTACACGAATACCGGCGCCACCCATCCCACCTGTAATTCCTCTGAAAAAATAAGTTAAGGTTGAAGGAGGTGTAACCCCCACGTAGGACGCGTAATTGAAATAAATACGGGGGCGTAGATCGCCAATATAGGTTTCGTTAGCCTCAAAACCTTTAGAATCGTACAGGTTAATCAATTCAGGAGAAATGCCATAAGGTGGTACATTTACCCTGTTATATGCCGGGCTAAGGCTACTTTTCAGGAAATCATCTTCAACACTTTTGTTGGGAACATAGGTCCAGATGACTTCCTTGCTAATGGCCGGACTGTAAATCCTGTTTACATTAAGGGAATTATCGGTTGTATTGTACGTATAATATAGTGTAGAATTAAAGGTACTCAACTGCGTTAGCACTGATTTTTTAGCCAAAGCTTTATTTGCATATTCAATTGCCAGATCCCATTTTTCCTGATACAGATATACTCTTGATAAAAGCGCATAACCTGCGGTTTCGCTCATTTTATATACCCCTTTATCCTGAGGATATTGTTGAAACAGTGAGATGGAAGCCTGGATATCTGCTTCAATCTGGCGATAGACTTCGGCTACAGAGTTTCTTTTGAAAAGCTCATCAGTCACCACCATTTTTAATTTTAAAGGCACTCCCGGACTTTTTTCAGGATCTAGTCCCTGGGTATTATATGGCTTCCCATACATGTTTACCAACATAAAATAGTAATAAGCTCTCAAGGCTAAAACCTCGGCTTTAAGATTCGCTTTATCCTTTTCCGAACCAGTTACTTTATCTGCATATTCGAGTCCTACATTACAACCTACAATGCGGTTATAAATTATTTCCCAGGAGTTTAATGTGCTTAAATTTGCAACACCTTCTGCAGTTAAAAGCTCTTCAAACATATGCTTAGACCAGGAGAAAGGTGCTTTACCCCTCCTTACTACGGCCTCATAATTTGGTAGTCCCTGTCCGCCAACACAATTAACATCATCGGTCACCATATTCAAAACAGAGGTGATATTGACGAAATAGGGATAAGCTTCTCCGGCCATTAAGCCACTGAGATCCTGAACCGTAGAAGGTCTCATTTCGTCCTGACTTTTCTCTTCCAGGAACTTTTTACAACCTGTATTGACCAATAATAGCCCTGGAATTAATATATAAAGTATACGTTTCATTTTTAATGCTTTAAAAGGTTACAGACAAGTTTAATACATGGGCTTGAGGCAATGGTTGTCCGCCGGATGCCACTTCAGGATCTACTCCTTTAAAATCTTTGCTCACAAAGGTGTGCAGGTTACTTACAGTATAGCCGATGGTCATGCTTTTACTCATGATTCTTTTCACAAATTGTTGTGGCAGGATATAAGAAACACTGACATTGTTGATGCGCAGGTAAGAAGCGTTGACCAATCTCGCTGTGCTGAAATTATAGAGCGTATAAGGAGACACTAGGGTTGTTGAAGTAGGAATCGTTATATAAGGTACTCCGTTAAAGGGTATAGATGGAATACTGGTAAAAGCTTCATCTCCCGGCTTCCTCCATCTGTTGACCAGATCTTTTGACAAGTTCATATATTCGCTTGGTGCATTATCTCTGATCGCATCGTCAAATAAAGGCGCCAATAATTTATGTCCTCCTAAAGAAGCGTATAAGTTGGCCGAAATACTGACAGATCTATAACGGAAAGAGGTACTGAAACCGCCGGTAAAATCGGCATTGAGTTTCCCTGCATATTTCAAAAATTTGATTGCATCAAATTTGGTATTCACATCCTCAGCGGCAGTCGGTATGTTGTACAGTGGCGTTCCGGTTGCCGGATTCAGCCCTTTAAAATCCCATACCCAGAAAGAAGATACCGGGAATCCTTCTACGAAATAACCACCGGAAACAGCATTGTTCCAGGTTGGATTAGGCAGGAGTCTATTGGATACTTTATTGATGTTTTTAGAACTGTTAACTGAGACGGTCCAGAAGGACGTTTTAGTACGAAGTGGGATAAAGCTCAAGGACAATTCAAATCCATAATTGCGTACTGAACCACCATTCATTGGCATTTGAGTCACACCATTTTCGAATGGCACATCCTTCATCACAATCAGGTCTTTACTGTTTTTGTTGTAGTAATCGAAACTACCGGTGATTCTATTTTGAAACACACTGAAGTCCATTCCAAGGTTTACCGATTGTGTTTTTTCCCATCTTAAATCTGCGTAAGGCAGGGAGCTGATCTTAAGAATCGATTCGCCGGTATACGGACTCACTACCTGGGCTCCGCCACCAACCGGAAGTTTCGCGATCAGGTCTGGTCCATAATTTTCGGCCACATTGCCCTGGTATCCATAACTACCTCTAAAACTAAGCTCAGAAAGCCAGGTATTGCGGTCAAAGAAACGTTCGCGACTCACATTCCACCTTCCGCCCAATGCCCAGATTGGGTTGAAGCGTTCGCGGGTGTCCTGTCCGAAGCGGTTAGAGGCATCTCCCCTGATACTTCCACTGAAAACATACCTGTTATCATAAGTATAGGCACCGGTTAAATAATAGGATAGGTAATTCGCCGTACGATCTGTGATCCCAAAGCTATAGTTATTGGCAAAAATCCCATTGGCAATTGCTACTCCTCCCGTACTAAGAATGGTTGCCGAAGGCGTAATGATGGCTTTTCCACGATCCGGTAAATAACCAAAGACGGTGCTGGTTGTACCTTTATACGCGTTACTTCTCATTTCCATTCCCAACATTCCGGAAACACTATGTTTTTTATTGAAGACTTGTCCGTAGGTCAATGCATTTCTCCAGGTGTAATTGATATTCCGATTATCAGCCTGTGCCAACTCTCCGCCTATTGGTAAAATGGACTGCTTGTATTCATTGGTCATCGGGCCATATTGCCCATACTCATATTTCCTCAGCTTACTGATCCTGTTGGTCAATTCTGAAGCATAAGATTCTGCATGTGTACTGGTAAACCCAGCGCCCAGAGAAGATTCCAAACGGAAACCTGCCGGAAGTTCATATTTTAAAATAATGGCGGTATTGAAATTTGACTTAACGTTATCATTTCCGGAATGCTCCATTTCGTTCAGGATATTGTACAGGTATCCATTTGTGTGTCGGTAATACGACAAACTACCATCCTCCTCATAAGCTGGAATCGCCCTGCTGGTGGTACTGGCGTAGCGGTAAGGATCAAGCCCAAAATAAGCAGTTGTATTGGTATAGTTACCCGATAAACGCGCATTTATGGAGAACTTTTTGGTCACATTACTGGTAAAATTAAAGGTGGCCATATAGCTGTCCATCTTATTTCCTTTTGCCGTTCCACGTTGGTTGTTATAGCCCAGGGAACCGTAATAGGTACTTTCATTGCCACCGCCACTTACGCTCACATTGTGGTTCTGACTCAATGGTCTGTCGTACAATAGGTCAAACCAATTGGTATTGTTGGTTTCCAGTTTTTTTGCACCGGCATTAAAATCATTATAGGAAAGCTTGTTCAACAAGTACTGTTTTAGCAAACCAGCATAGCCGATATCATCCAGTCCATAGGTAGTAATCAATCCTCTCTGATGGATCTCTCTCGATACATCTACTCTTTCCTTAGAGTTCATCAGGTTCATTTTATCATAGTTTGGCGCAGATTGCGTGGAGAAACTGGTATTGTAGCTGATCGATGGCGCACGTCCGGCTTTTCCTCTTTTGGTATTGATCACAATCACACCATTGGCTGCTTTTACACCATAAATTGCCGTTGAAGCCGCATCTTTTAATACGGTAATATCTTCTATATCATAAGGATTTAACCAGGAAATGGCACTGCCGATAAAATTCTTTAGGGCATCAGCATTGGAAGGATCCTGATTAAAGTTGTTTAGTTGCGAGGCTTTAAATGGCAATGGATCTTCCTGGATCATCCCATCTACTACCCATACCGGCTCCTGGCTACCCAGAAGTGTTGAAGTTCCCCTTACGCGAACCGTTTGTCGGGTTCCGACTTGTCCGGAGTTGTTGACTACCTCTACGCCGGGAAGTTTACCTTGCAGCATTTGCTCCAGGCTCATCGTTCCATTAATGGTTAGCTCTCTGGCTTTAATGGTTGCAGAAGCGCCGGTCATTTTCGACCTGTCGATCTGCTGATATCCGGTAGAAACAATCCCGATTTCTTTTAAACTATTGGTTGCCGGCACCATCTTGATGGTACCCATCTCTTTTTTTACGCTGAGAGTTCGAGGTTCATAGCCCAAATAGGAGATTTTGATTTTGGCATCATCCGATACATTCTCGAACATAAATTCTCCATTGGCATTAGACAGCATGCGCTTAGAAGTACCTTCAACCAGGATTGTTGCGCCTGGCAATGGTCCACCGTTTTCCTCTACCACTTTTCCTCTGACGTCGATTTTTGCAGCGTTCGGATTGATGGCATTCAAGACTTTATCCAGCATAGACTGCTCTATGGGCTTGATGACAATTGTTTTTTCATCCATCACATAGGTCAGGGATAAACCATTCAAACACTGTTCTAAAACCGTCTTTAACCCGGTTTTCTGGAAGTTTACATCCAGTCTTTTGGTGTTGTTGATTTTTTGATCCGCATACAGAATTTCATAGCCTGTTTGCTTTGTGATTTGTTGGAATACTTCTTTTATCGAAGCATTCTTTTTGGTATAACTAACCGTCTGGGCAAATGTGCTGGCATGTGCCTGGAGTAAAAAGCCAGTCATTAAAATGATGATGAGTTTCATTATCAAAAATAATTTGTGAGCTTGCCTAAGGTGGGACACACCTAGGTTAAAAGCATAGAATTTCATACTTTAGCAGGGTTTAAGTTGATTCAAGAATAGACAGCTTTTATTTTCCCCGATTTATCGGGCTGGTTGGCTTAAACGTTTACCGGATGGTGTTACTAGCACCGTCCGGCTTTTTTATAGCCCCCAGGATCTCTGCTAAGTTGCGATGGGTAGATTTTTGATCATGGTTCTTTGTTTAGGTTGGTTTATGATATGTTATGGGTTGATTCTATTTTGGGCTTACTATAATTTTTCCTTCGGCTATTTTAAACTTGACTTCGTCTGTCAGTTCTAATTTGGACAATACTTTGTCCACTTGTTCAGATCTGGAAAGTGTTCCTGTAAAAGTGACTTGTTTCAATGATTCGTTTTGATATTCTATATCGATGTTATACCATCGGGAGATTTTGGTCAGTATAGAGGACAGGCTTTCTTGCTCAAAGATGAATTTACCCTTTGTCCAGTCTACCGCTACCGCAGTGTTGACTTCTTTAATGGCTATTCCGTTTGCCGTAAGCTGTGCCTGGTATCCTGGTTTTAGCAATGCCGTTTTTTGTGCTGCGCCTTCTTTTAATGAAGTCACTTTCACAGCACCCTCTAATAAGGTAGTTTTCACTGCAGGTTCTTCCGGATAACTGTTGATGTTAAAATGCGTTCCCAGTACTTCTACTTCCTGAAGGTTGGTTTCCACTACAAAAGGATGTGCTTTATCCTTGGTTACTTCAAAATAGGCCTCTCCTTTCAAGGTTACTTTTCTGGATTTCCCATTGGCAAAAACTGTAGGGTATTTAATCGATGAAGCTGCGTTTAACCAGACTTGTGATCCATCAGGTAAGATGACTTTGAATTGTTCTCCTTTGGCAGTCGACAAAGTATTCAGCATACTCTTTCCAGTTTTGCTATGTACCTTATAGGTAAGCGCTCCATTTTCAGCTTTCATAATGCTTACTCCGGCTTGCTCTGCCAGTTGGCCTTTCCCTGCATCGTTTAAGGCGATGATACTGCCATCTCCTAATGTTAAGGTGGCGGAATTTTTACCTGGCTTCATTTCTTTCAGGTAAACCAGCTGTTGCTGGTCTACTGAATAACGGGAATAAAAATACATTCCTGTTCCGAGCGTAAAAAATACTGATGCGGCAATCGCAATTCTCTTCCATAAAGGATAGTGTCTGCGGATTGGCTCAACCGCTGTTGCGTCCGTGCTTTGGAAGATATAGTTTAATATTTCTTGCTTTTCTGAAGGTTCCAGACTATAGCGCGGGGTACCGGCAGTCATTTCCTCCTCTACAAGCTTTGTAAGTTCGTCTTGCATCCCCTCCTGATCAGCCAACATAAAAAATGTGAGCAACTCCTGTTGGTTCAGCTTTCCCTCTATATAGCGGGCAAACAATTGAGAAAATTCTGAGTTTATAGCCATCCTTTAATGCAACGCTTTGTGAACGTTTCAATAGCTTGACGATCCGAACATACTGGTCGGGGTAGTTGAAACATAATTTATTTTTAATATTATTTTAACCTGGGCTTATTTCTGTAGAAATCCAGGGTTATTTGTGAAGGAATAACATCATCAGTAACATGGCGTCCAGGTTTTTAAGGTATACCCTGATATTTTTCAAAGCTAGTTTCATATGAGTATGTACTGTGCCTTCAGAAATCCCCAGTTCTTTTGCCGCTTCTTCATATTTCAATCCTTGCTCCTGGCACAGCCGATAAACCTTTTGTTGTTGTGGGGAGAGGCTTTCCAGCGCCTGCTGGAGAAGTCTTGCTGTTTCATGGTATTGAATCGTGTCTTCGGTATTGCGTACACCAGTTTCCATTTCTGCTTCTTTCAGCTCTACGTTCCGCAGGGCTTCTCTGGCAATCTTCCTCAACACATCAATGCTATGGTTTCTGGCGATCCTATTAAGGTATGCTCCAAAGTTCTCTATCTCTTGTAACTCCTCCCTTTTCATCCATACTTTCAGAAATACGTCTTGTACGATTTCCTTCGCTTTTGAACGGGATTGGGTAAGTTTATAGGCGATGTTGAAGATCAGTTTCTGATGCATTTCGAACAAAGAATTAAAGGCACGCTGATCCCCTGCTGCCACCAAATGGAGCAATTCTAGCTCCGTAAAAAGTGGTGCTACTTCGACAATTGTATTCTTCCCCCGCATTATAAAGAAGCCAATAATAAAAAAATAATTCCATATACAAGGTTAAACCTGATGATCTATTTGACCGGGAGAGCGGGCTGGCGCCCCTTGTCTTTGGGCTTCTAAAAGTCGGAACAGCCTTATCATCCGCTTATTCCAGTGAGAGATTTACGATTTGAGTTCAACAATTAGTCCTCATTTCCGGCCTTGAAAAAGACAATTTATAGGCGAGTCTATTTATCATAATTTGATATGATATGAAGAAAACACAATTTCTTATCTACTGAGGGTATAAATAACCAAAAAAGCACATATATTTGGGCACAAATTTTACAATTACATTTATATGGCAAAGGCATCTGAAATTAAAGTAGGAAACATTTTACGTTTTAACGGCGAACTGGTAACAGTTATTGAAATCTTACACCGTACCCCAGGTAAAGGTGGCGCATTCTACTTAGGTAAATTTCGCAACATTAAAACTGGAAAAATTGTGGAAGCCCGCTTAGGAACTGATGAGCAAGTTGAAATTTGCCGCGTAGAGACTAGTGACTACCAATATTTATATGAAGAAGGTGATTATTTTGTAGTAATGGACAATGAGTCTTTCGAGCAGTTCAGTGTTGCTAAAGATCTATTCGGTGAATCTGCAAAATTCTTAAAAGAAGGAATGAACGTTATTGTTTCTTTTGAAAGCGAAGAACCAATCATGGCTCAGGCTCCGAATTTCGTAGAATTGGTGGTAACTTATGCAGAACCAGCTGTTAAAGGTGATACTTCTTCTGGCGCTCAGAAAATGGTAACTACAGAAAATGGTATCGAAATCAGAGTTCCATTGTTCGTAAACGAAGGTGATAAATTAAAAGTAGATACACGCACAGGTGAATATGTGGAGCGTGTGAAATAAGGAATTTCATTTCTAAAAAAGGCGGCTTAATGATTAAGCCGCCTTTTTTTTGTTCGTTTTTTTTATCTAATTATAATTGAAACAAGCAAGTCAATCCATTGTTAATCAATTAATAAACATGATGATCATGGAACCGTACAATGTCAATCTTAATGGCCGAATATTAACTATTCAGCCATTACATGATGGGAGCTTCAAGGTTATTGATAAAGGACATGAAGTTGGTCGCCTTTTCCCGGAACCCAATGAAGGGGTTACAGTGTGGACGAGTTATGGCCTGATCGAACCTGAGGAAGCGCAAAAGATTGGTGCTTTAATTGAAGAGAATTAGTGTGCTAATTCCCCATTTGAAAGCTGCTGACTAAAAATCTCCCTAATTTATCATATCCAAGCGCATTTGGGTGTAAACCATCAGAAAACAGGGATTCGTCAATGCGTTCTTGACCTTTCAAGAAAATCCTTGTTGCATCTACGTATTTAAAATCCTTGCCTATTCCAATCTTTACAATTTCTTTATTCAGCTTTGCGATCCTGCTTTCCATACCCTTTCTTGGTAAAATCCCGACTAACAATATCTTTGAATTGGGCTGTCTGGCTTTGACGGTGGTTACCAATAGCTTTAAACCTGTAACGATCTCTTCATCCGTATTGATTTCCAGATTATTGGTACCGATCATCAACACAATTTGTTGAGCACTAAAACCATCCAGCTCTCCATGATGAACACGCCATAATACGTTTTCAATACGGTCCCATCCAAAACCCATATTTACTGGATTTTTATCTCCAAAGTATTTTGTCCAGGAATCATTTCCATTTACGCGCGGTGCGGCTGGCTGGCCTCCCCAGTAATGGGTGATGGAATTTCCGATGAATACCAGTTTTGGTTGATGTGTTGCTACATAGTCTAAGACCTGGTTGTGCCTGCTTTCCCAGTCATACGTGCTGGCATCTCTCCTTTGAGTAACCGGTATTGTGGTAGAAATCTGGCCTTTCTCTTCTTTAAAAATACTGTTGATCTTTTTTTCATAAGCCTTCGCATAGTTCATCATGCCGATATCATTTGGATGTACCCCATCTACCATACTTTCAATGTCTTGTCCAATCTCTGTTTTGGAAAGCAGGTATAAGTTTTTAGTACCTGATTTTGTTAGGGAATCGACTGTATTTCGGAGTATGCTATTGATCGCTTCGGTTTCTTTTTTTCTTGTTTGCTGCATCATTTCCTCCCCAAAGCCATCATGTTCTGTGAGCAAAATAGGAACTCCGGGTCTTTTCTGTTGAATCTGACGGATGGTATTGACTATCCTTTTACCAAGCCTGATGTTCATATCTGTGGAAATCAGATTTGGGAGGCAGTCTACTACATACAACTTTGCATCTATTTGTGTGATGAAGTCCAGCACTTCCGGCTCCAGTTTCCCATTTCCTGAAAAGCCAAGGTTTACCATTGAGCGGTCTAGTTTTCTTCCCAAAATGGAGGTCCAGGCTAATCCTGGTCGCGTGGCACAGGCCCCCTGAGCTATAGAAGTACCATACACTACGATTGGTTTTTCCTGTTGCTGCACAGGGATTTTAGTAAAGCTAGCTTGTTCTGGAAGCCCAATTTCCATCCATTTAACGCTATTGTACAGGGGCAGGTATAATTTATATTCCCGGTCTTTAACATGAGCATCTTTTCCTGAAATATTAGAGAATCTGTACTGAATCGTATCTCCAAATGCGAACTTACCGGCACACCAAAGCCATTTGCCATCCCGGTCTTTCACATATAGGTCGACTCCGCTGACACCTGTAGCTGGCATATGTGGCATTTGAATACTGCCTTTTACTGTAAATTTAACGACAATCTCTTCTGCATCAGTTTTAAACCTCAGGTTCAGACCAGCGCTATTTTCTGCCAGGTTCCATACCGCAGGACGAACCTTTTTTTCTGCGTCTGCAGGTAGACGATCGTAATTACTTTTGTAGCCATCTGCCCAACCTCTGCCATGAATTACGTTCCCGCTATCTGTTGCAGGATTCCAGAATTTAAAGCTTTTCTTTTCCTGCGCCAGGGAAGATTTAAAGAATAATAAGGTCATGATAATGACCATGGTTAATGTATATTTTTTCATTTGTTTGTTTAGGTTCTTTTTTAGGTATTAATTGTCGGTTTGATCTGGCATGACTACTGCTTTCCCGGTGCTTTTAACGATTGGCATTGGGGCCTCCCATTTCCTCAACTGATCCGCCAGTAAAGCCGACAATTCCTTTACTTTTTCCTGGTTTCCTGCAGCTTCATTTTTAAGCTCTCCGATATCTGTTCTCAGGTTATAGAGGTCTTTGGTACCATCACGCATATTGTAAATTAATTTCCAGTCCCCTTTTCTAATGGCAGATTTGTAATTGATCCCGGGACCGTCTTTCGAAATCCATTTATTCGGGCTATGCCAGATTAAGGCCCGCTGGTTGTCGCTGTAATTTACGTTCTTTAACATCGGCACCATGCTTTTACCATCCAGTTCCTGAATCGTTTTGTACTGTTTTATACCTGCCATTTCCAACACTGTTGGGAAAAAGTCTTCGATGATGACGTATTGATTTACTGTAGTTGCCGGCTTTACCACTCCCGGCCATTTTACGATCATTGGCTCACGAATACCTCCTTCATTTACAGAACCCTTACCTGCTTTTAACGGTAGGTTTTGTGTATATGCAGCACCTCCTCTTGGTGGCGTAAGACTGAGTCCGCCGTTGTCGCTCATAAAGATGATGATGGTATTTTTGTCGACTTGTTTTGCTTTTAGATAGTCCATGATGTCTCCGAGACTCTTGTCCATTCCTTCCAGTAAAGCCGCATATTTAGCTTCCTGTGGATCCAGTCCTTTATCGATATATTTCTGGTAGAAGCGCGGGTCTGGTTGTAGTGGATCATGCACCGCATAATGTGCGAGGTTCAAGTAAAATGGTTGCTTATGCTGTATTGGTACATCCAGTGTTTTTATGGCCTCCAAAGTAAGTGCTTCCGTTAAAAAGGTTTCCGAACCGTAATATTCCTCCAGGTCAGGTACCGATTGCATGCTGTTTTTCCCAGGCTTATTGCCGTAGTAATCTTGCGCGAAATAGCTTTGTGGATGGCCGGCAGCATGGCCTGCTATGTTGACCATAAAGCCAAGGTTGTATGGGCTCGCTCCTGGCGTACCCACCGATGCCCAATGTGCCTTACCCACATGAACAGTGAAATAACCGGCATCTTTTAACAGTTGCGGATAAGTTGTGGCATGAATGGTATTAGGAATGCCTGGTTTTGGACTCAGGCCGGTATAATTCCAGGTTGCCGGAGCAAACTGTTCATCTGCGTTATCGGAAGAAACATTGTATTGTGGAGAAGTCCAATTGGTGACTTTATGGTGTGCTGCATTCATTCCGGTGATCATACTAATCCGGCTTGGCGTACATACTGGCGTAGCATAGGCATTCGTGAATTTAGCACCTTCTTTGGCGAGTCGCTCCATATTTGGGGTATGGTAACGTTCGTTGAGTGGTGTTTTTTGCGTCCAGAATGGTAGTGAGGTATCTTGCCAACCCATATCATCTACTAAAAACACAATGATATTCGGTTTTTTCTGTGCGTAAATACTGCTGGTTGTGCTGATAAAAACAAGGATGGAGTTTAAAAGAAAACGGTTGAGTTTCGGCTGACTAAGTTTCATATTCTAAAAATAGTGGGATATTTTATAAAAAAAAGGATAATACTTAATAAATAGCCAATTACGCTGAAGACAATCTGCATGCTGGTGTTCCCTTTCCTCAGATATTTTTAGTTAATTTGAAAAACACACAACCCCATTTCAATGAACCTAAAACGATTTTTACTGGTTTCTTTCTTATCGATCAGCACTGTTTCTACGGTAATGTCGCAGGAAGCCAGTTATCCAATTATCCCTAAACCTGCGCAACTGGAGAATAGGCCAGGTAAATTCGACTGGTACAAAAACACGGTGATCCGTAATGGTGCCGGCTCTACTTTTGCTGATGCGACAAAAGAACTGCAACAAATTACAGGTGCATTAAAGACGACCACTAAACGTCCTAATTTTATCCTGATCAAGAAAGATCCTTCTATTACAGCTGCTGAAGGTTATAAATTATTGGTTGAACCTAGCCAGATCAGTATTTTGGCAGCAAATCCGGAAGGCGCATTTTGGGCAATTTCGACTTTGAAGCAATTGATTGGTAGCCCTGCTTTAAAAACTGGCGCGGCTGCTTATGTGGTTCCTGCGGTTAATATTGCAGATGCTCCGAAGTTTGCCTGGCGCGGCATCCACCTGGATGTGTCCAGACATTTCTTTGATATGGCTTATCTGAGGACTTTCATCGACCGTATGGTCTTATATAAATTTAACAAATTCCATATCCACCTTACCGATGATCAGGGCTGGAGAATTGAGATTAAAAAATATCCGGAGCTGACTTCAAAAGGTGCCTGGAGAAAAATGAACGGTCAGGATTCTGTTTGCTTAAAGCTGGCAAAAGACAACCCTGATTATAATTTACCGGAGAAACATTTCAAAACTATTGATGGGGAACGCATGTATGGCGGTTTCTATACCCAGGAAGAGATGCGTGGCCTAATTAACTATGCAACTGCCCGTGGTGTAGAGATTATCCCTGAAGTGGATATGCCGGGGCATATGATGGCCGCTACTAAGCTAATGCCATGGCTAACGGCTTCTGGCATCAGTCAGCAAGGAAAAACCTTCTCTGAGCCGCTATGCCCATGTAAGGAGACGACTTATGAGTTTGCAGAAAATGTATTCTCGGAAATCTTTGCCCTTTTCCCTAGTAAGTATGTCCATTTAGGCGCAGATGAGGTAGAAAAAGACAGCTGGGAGAAATCAGAAGAATGCAAAGCGATGATGAAACGCGAAAACTTGAAAAGCGTGGATGAATTGCAGAGTCATTTCGTACATCGTATGGAGCGTTTTTTCAATAGTAAAGGTAAGAAGATGATCGGCTGGGATGAGATTTTGGAAGGTGGGGTATCTCCTACTGCGACCATGATGTATTGGAGAGCATGGGTACCAAAAGCACCTAAACATGCGGCTGAAAAAGGCTTGAACATGATCATGATGCCTGGAGAGTTTTGCTATTTTGATGCACAACAGGATGGCGGATCTTTGAAAAAGGTATACGGTTTTGATCCATACAATTACGGATTTACTAAAGCGCAAGAGAAATTGGTATTAGGTGTTCAGGCAGGTATCTGGACGGAATACATCCCTTCGGAAGCACGTTTGGAATACATGGTATTCCCTAGAATGCAGGCCTTATCTGAAGTAGCCTGGAGCAATGCCCCTAAAGACTGGACTTCATTTGAAAAAAGAATGAATGCACAATATCCTTTCCTGGATGCAATGAATATCAATTACCGTCAGCCGGACCTGACTGGTTTTTCTCCGAAAAGCGTGTTTGTAGATCAGACGGTCTTGAAAATCATTAACCCATTAGGTACTTCGGTATTGCGTTACACCACTAACGGTACTCAACCTAATGTAAATTCTGCGGTGTACAATGGTCAATTGCTGATCAATAAACCTACTCAGGTAAAAATTGCGGCTTTCCGTCCTAATGGTAAAATGGGTGAAGTTTATACGATCGATTATGACCAGCAGTCTTACTTAAAAGGGGTATCTCTTAATAAGGCTGAAAAAGGATTGAGATTCTCTTACTATCCTAAATCTTATAAAACCGTTACTCAGATCAATGAGGCGGATAAAAAATCTGATGCCATCACTACTGCAATTGAGATTCCTGTAAAAGAGCAGGCGCCAACTTTTGGAACGAAACATGAAGGTTATTTTTATGCAGCGGAACAAGGTGTTTATACCTTTTTCCTTCGTGCTGATGATGGCAGTAACTTATACCTGAACAACAAATTACTGGTAGACAATGATGGTTTACATAGTGCGATTGAAAAGTCGGCACAGATTGCCTTAGGCAAAGGTTACCATCCTTTCAAATTGTTGTTTATTGAAGGTGGCGGTGGTTACACGCTTTCTTTAGACTATGTTGGACCAGATGGTCAGCGTAAAACTGTAACTGCGGCAGATTTTACACATGAATAATTTACTTCAAGTACTTTAATAGAAAAGGGCCGTTTACACGGCCCTTTTCTATTAAAGTACTATTTGGTTCAGCTTCTCTTTTTTGATCTGCTGATCTCCCCAACCTTTTAAATGGTTGAGAAAAGGGATCAGTTCCTTCCCTACTTCAGTTAAGGAGTATTCTACTTTAGGTGGCACTTCGAGGTACACTTGTCGGTTAACGAGCATATCTTCCTCCAGCTCACGTAAGGATTGGGTCAGCATTTTTGGTGTTATGTCATTTATTATTTTCCGAAGCTCGCCATAGCGTAGCACGGTTTGGTTGTGCAGGTGCCATAAAATACGTCCTTTATATTTTCCGCCGATACGCTGAAAGGCATAATCTAATGCACAAATCGGGTCTTCGGTATGTTTTCTTGCCATCTTTTATTTTTTTATCACTGATATTCAGATTGGTATCTATTTAGTGCGTAGGATACCAAAAAGTGCATACTTGATGCAAAGATAGTAATCACCTAGCTTTACCATTCATTAAAGAATCGAATTTTATGAAAGCAATTATTTTAACAGCTGCAGGTTCAACTGCAAATCTTAATCATACAGAATTACCACTACCATCCATCAAAGAGAACGAGGTACTGGTAAAGCTGACTGCCATTAGCATCAATCCAATTGATGTAAAAGCCAGAGCAAATGAAGGTGTTTTAAACTGGGTTTTTGGCGATGAGCGTCCTGTGATTCTGGGCTGGGACATTTCCGGTGAGGTTACAGAAACTGGTGGCCAGGTTTCTGATTTTAAAATCGGTGATGAGGTATTTGGGATGGTGAATTTCTTTGGGCATGGAAAGGCTTATGCTGAATATGTTGCCGTTCCAGCGGATCAATTGTCTTTAAAGCCAGGAACAATTTCACATCAGGAAGCCGCTGCAGCTACTCTGGCAGCCTTAACAGCCTGGCAAGTATTGGTTAACCAGGCCAGGATCAGCAAAGGTCAGCGGGTGTTAATTCATGCGGCATCTGGTGGTGTAGGACATTATGCAGTACAAATTGCTAAACATTTTGGTGCTTTTGTAATCGGGACTTCCTCGGCAGCCAACAGAGATTTTGTACTAAGTTTAGGCGCCGATGAGCATATCGACTATACTTCAGTACGTTTTGAGGAAGTACTTAGCGAGGTAGATTTTGTACTGGATACTATTGAAGGAGAAACCTTAACGCGTTCCATAGCCGTTGTAAAACCTGGAGGTACGATCATCAGTATTCCTACCGGCAATTTCGATCAATCAGATCTAGATAAAGCCAAGGATCATCAGGTTAATTTATTGGGCTATTTGGTGCAATCCAGTGGAACCGATATGAAGTTACTTGCTGATTTGTTGGAGAAAGGCATCCTGAAATCTCATGTTTCTCAAAGCTTTGACTTTAAGGATATGGATAAAGCACACCAAGCGGTTGAAACCGGTAAAACAAAGGGTAAGATTGTGGTGACCCTGAATACGCCATCTCTATCCGGGGACAACTAAAGCGCTGCAGACAATTGCATTTTCCATAGGTTTGCATAGGCCGAGGAGGGATTATGTCTCAATTCCAAGGGTGTTCCCTCCTCTACTACCAATCCCTAGAGAAAACAACGTTATTTCTATAAACGAACAATCTTCCCATTAATATTTTTACCTCTAAAATCAACAGGTACCGCTTAACTTTGCTTTTATAATTTTCACCAATAACTATGAGTAACCAAGAGCTGACACGTAAAAAATTTATTCAACAAACGATGGGCGCAATAGGATATGGCATCGCCGCCACTGCGATACCCAATTCAACCTATGCTATGGAAACACCAGACCGTCTACCCTCTTCTAAGTCAATAACTTTTAAAAATGTATTGCTCGAAACGGGATTTGAACGCGATGATTTTGAAGTCACAGGTACCAAAACCGCCTTATTTTCCATGGTGGTTGAAGATGGGAAAATCAAGTCTATCGGGCCTAATAGTAATATAAAAGGAGCCATAGATGCCAAAGGATATCTCTTATTACCTGCTATGAAGGACATGCACATCCATTTGGATAAAACCTATTATGGTGGCAAATGGAAAGCGACTTCCAGGCGTCAACGGTCTGTGCAGGATATGATTGCATTGGAGGAAAAGATTCTACCGGAAATGTTAAAGACTTCGACAATCCGCGCGGAAAGGATTATTGAATTGTTGCAGTCTAAGGGGACTAATTTTGCGCGAAGTCATGTTAACATTGAACCGACTTCTCAATTGAACTCGTTAAAAAATCTCTACAAAGCGATTGAAAACAAAAAAGATAGTTTCGGGACGGAAATAGTTGCTTTTCCTCAGCATGGGCTTTTCAAATCAAAATCGGAAGGCTTAATGAAAGAAGCGGCGCAAATGGATATTGATTTTATCGGTGGATTAGATCCACAAACCATTGATGGCAGTATCGAGAAATCTATTGATTTTACGGTGCAGCTGGCCCTGGATTACAAACGTGGTATTGACATTCATTTACATGAATCTGGAGAGAGCGGCTACAAAACCGTTCAGTATCTGATCAAAAAAGTAAATGAAAGTCCTGAATTGAAAGGGAAAACATTCCTTAGTCATTGCTTCGCATTGGGAAAACTACAAGGGAAAGTATTGGAAGAAACTTGCGAACAATTGGCCGCAGCACAAATAGGGATCATTTCGACTATTCCTTTTGGCGGCTTGATCATGCCTATTCCTACTTTATACAAACATGGCGTGTCTGTGATGACAGGTACTGATAGTGTGGTAGACCATTGGAGTCCATTTGGGACAGGTAGCATGTTGCAAAAAGCCAATTTAATGGCCCAGCTTTATGGTTATTCTACAGAGTTGGAACTTTCCAGATGTCTGAAGATTGCCACAAATAACGTGTTGCCATTGGATGAAAAGGGCAATCAGCAATGGCCAAAAGCAGGTGACAAAGCAGACTTCAACTTCGTAGATGCGAGCTGCTCAGCAGAAGCAGTAGCCAGGGAATCCACAATTAAGGCATTGTATCATGAAGGTAAATGTGCTTATCAAAACATGTAATTAATTTTTGATCTCCATATTATCATCCATCAGATCAGAAAAAACCATTAAAATATATGGTAGTGCATTAATGATTTCTGAAAAGGCAGCAAGGCCGCGTTTAAGGGCGGCCTTGCTGAATATTTAATTACAGTATTTTGCGGGGATTTGGGATTTAAATATTAAGGTTATCAAAAACCTCTCCTCTGCTGAGTTTACCATTTACTGTAGCGATCACTTCTACCTTTGCTTTAAGACATAGGGCATTATCCTCCAGGCGGAAGATATCCTGAAAAAATATCAGCTTTAAGCCTTCACGCTCGGTTCTGAGTTTGACAGCAAATACATCCTTACTGGTTAAGGATTTTTTAAAATCCATTTCAATTCGGGATACCATTAAAAGGATGCCTTGATCGGTGAGTTCTTTAAAAGACTGCTCTTTAGAATGCAGGTATTCATGTCTGGCATGTTCCAGATAATTCTGGTATACTGCGTTATTTACTACACCCTGGATGTCACATTCGTAATCTCTTACTTTCAGCTGAATTTCAAAAACATAATCCTTCATAGCTGGTAAAGATCGTGATCTTTACCAGCATTTAAATGGCTTTTATAAAAGAATCCTATGTTAATCTTCGGGTTCCAATTCAAAGATCTCCTCTACAGGAACGGCAAATATTTTTGCCATTTTTAAGGCCAATACCGTTGATGGCACATATTTTCCGGATTCTATTGTATTGATAGTTTGTCTGGAAACCTGAATCATTTCGCTAAGTTCTGCCTGGGTAATGTTTTTAATTGCCCTCAGGACACGCATATTATTTTTCATCCACTAACCTTTCTCTACTTAAGCTAAATAAACTATAATAGAATTTAGCGATGAATACAATTAATATGGTGAGCATATTGTAGACTGCGAAAGCCATGAATTCTAAGCCATAAACCAATAGATTTGCGGCGATTAAAATCCCAAAAGAAATCAACACTGCCGATTGCCAGGACCTTAATCTGATCAGAGAAATGTATTCGTCTTCATTCTTTTCCTTCGAAAAACAAATCATTAATAAGCCTATCAATATGCCACTTGTAAATACAGCACTTGTCAGGTTGTTATTTGCCCATGAAAAACGCAGCGGATAGCTGGACGTAAAACCAGGGATTTCCAGATTCCCAGTTCCATGTGTTTCTGGGTAAATCATAAAACAATAAACATATAAACCTAAAGACAGTAAGAACAGGATCCAGCCAAATACCTTGTATTTGCTGGGCAATAAAAGATAACTTTTCATGTAGCGTTTTTTTTATAAACATAAGTGATTAATATCAAACAAACAAGACATAAAGTAAAGAATACTTTACTTTATGTCTTGTTTGTTTGTCCTAATTTGAAATATTCATCACTATTTTTCTACCATTAGTTCTATTCTTTTCCAGAATCTGATGGGCATCTGCTACAGATTGCAGGCTGAAATTTTCAATTGCTTTCATTTTATATCCCATTTAATAACCGCAAAACTATCTCTGAAAAGCTTATTTTTGCTATGGGTAAACGGAAGCTCCACAACTGAGCATATTGCGCAATGGGGATTAGATCATAGAATGAAAATCAAGGAGGAAACAAAACGATGAGTAAATATCAGCAGGAATGGAAAAAGATGCTCCAAAAAGAAGCAACATTTGAAGATTGGAAAATCCGCAGTAGTGGTGGCGATTTATTGATTCGTGTACCGGAAGACACAGATATGGATGTACTAAAAATGCAGTTTTCAGACCTCATAGGTCCTTTTGCCCCATTGATTAAATCTCCCCCGACTACCCTAAAATTTTATGTTGGCAATACCGCTGAATCAGATTTCATCTTTACCTTAAATTAGCCACTCCATCCTATCAAATCCCTGAATTGATCCTGGTTTCGCATTTGGACAAGGCTTTAGGCCATGTAAATGCAGGAATGTATCGATTTTGAAATAATTAGGCAAAATAAAATAATCTCAGTATATTGTATTGTAATTCCTCGGCGAAACACCTCAATAAATCAGCGCTTTATGGAATTTACGGGAAACCTAAACCTTAGAAACATGAACCAAACAGATTTTGATTTTTCGCTTAAATACGATCAATTCATTGCTGAATTGAATGCTGCTATGAATTATAGAGATTCCAGAGGATACCTCAGTTTAAAATCGGACACCAGATTAGAGGAGTCTTTTGCCGATTTGTTTACCAACTATTGTGATCAACCCTTAGCAGAAAACCATAAAGGTGCGCTGGACGATGCCACCCTTGCCTATTACTATTTCTGTACATCTACAGGCCGTCACGACCACCTTCAATTACTTGTTCAGAAACTTGGCACGAAGTGCATCAAGAAGTTTGAAAAACGCATTTACAGCAATTAACAAAGAATCAATTTGTCTACAATAATATATGATATACAAAAAACCCCGGTCAGCATTTTCTGCTACCGGGGTTTCCTCATTTATAGGACATCCTTAATACCTATAAGAATTACTTTTAAGAACTAACGTAAGGAGCCTATTCGATTCCCTTAACCTGCATTGGCAAAGTATAGATCGCCTTACGTGCAGTAATGAACAATGTCATTTTATCTTTCCCGGAAAAACAGAGGTTAGTAGGCTCATGAACGAGCTTAATTCTGGCGATCATTTTTCCATTGGTATCGAAGATGAGGACTCCATTGCGGGAGGTCAGGTAAATATTTCCTTTTTCATCCAGTGTCATTCCATCAGAGCCATATTCCATCAGCAATTGTTTTCCAGACAAGTCACCATTTTTTTCAATTGCATAGCGATACGTTTTGCTTGCACCGATGTCTGCGATATACAAATGCTTCCCATCGGCAGTACCAACTATACCATTTGGTCTGACCATTCCATCCGCAACACGTTTTGCCTGTTTAGCCCCTTTTGGAAGATAATACACGTCATTACTCCTCATATCCTTAGCAGTTCTGGTCCAATAATCCCGTTTATAGTAAGGGTCTGTAAAATAGATCCCTCCTTTAGCATTGATCCAAAGGTCGTTTGGACCATTGAATTGCTTTCCTTCATAGTCAGCCAGCAATACCTTTACATCTCCTTTTTTATTTATCGACCATAATTCACCTTTTGCATCTGCACAGGCTACAAGATTTCCTTTCGGATCAAAATAGGTACCATTAGCTCTGCCTGATGGTTCCAGAAATACAGACAACTTCCCATCAGTACTGTATTTCCATATTTTATCATTCGGCTGATCTGTGAAGAATACATTTCCTTGTTTATCGGGAGAGCAGCCTTCTGAAAAACCAAAATCACTGGCGATTAGCTTAAGCTCGTCCTGAACAAACAGTCCGGCTGTACCTGGGTTAATTTCCTGTCCGTAAAGAAAAGAAGAGCAAAATAGAAAAAGGAAGATTAAATTAAGTTTAGGAGTAGTCATAACAAGGATTGGTATAGTTCAAATTAGTATCACTTTGATAAAGGTTCATCAATTACCTGGATAAGGTATGGTTTTATTTGGTTTTTAATATAGCTTTCTTAGTGATAGCGCATTTAAAACCGGTTTTCCTTTAACCAGAATGAAATCCAGGGTAATCCCTTTTCCATCAACCACCTCCAGTCTTATCGTCTTTTGAGCTGCGCTCGTGTAGCCATATTCTTCGACAATATTAAAATCTTCAAGAAAAGTATTACCGTTAACATTCAGGTTAAAAATGCGTTGCTCTGCGATTTCCTTAGCGACATAATTATCCAGATTATAAGCCAAGGCGTCCTTTTGCGCTCCTCCAATGAGTTCTGAGAAATATAGGCTTAACTCATAATATCCATCTGGAACGTCCATTTTATAGGCAGACAATCCTAGTCGCTGGCTTTGATAAATAGGATCCAGATCTGTACCGAGGATATTTTTGTCGGAGCCATAACTGATGCGATTGTTTTCAGGCTTAAAGACTGTTCCTCCAATATAGCCCCATGATCCTTTGCGATAAGGCTGATCCGGCGACCATAAAGTATGGTTTGCCTCCTCCATAAAATAACGCTCCGAGCCCAGCAACACATTTAAGGAGCTAAAGTTGTTGCTTTCCGAGAAAAGGTAAGGCATGAGGGTAAATTCGATACTTGCCTGATCACTAAGTCCGGGATGCGCTGCATTAATCACTTTTAACTCGTTTGTTCCTGCAACAAAAGGAACCTCCCAGGTACAAATACGATCTACAGCATTTTTAACACCCAGGCTCTTTCCATTTAAAAACAACTCCGCATTGTTCAGATTTGTGGCCACCTGGACGGCTTGAACTGCAAAGGATTGAGCTGGCGCTGCTGCAATACCTGTTCTTTCTTTCCAGTTTTTAGAGGCGATACTAAGAAAAGGTTGTTTTAACAAATAGGCCTGATACAAGTAATAAGTATCCTTTGGTTGACGGCCCAGAGTCAACAAACCTTTGTTGTTGATGTGTGGCATTGTCTCTTCTCTGGTTTCAGAACTAAAATCCGCAAGGTTCCAAACCATTCCACCGTTTACAAAAGGACGGCTCAACATTTCATTTAAATACACCTGACTAAATTTAATGGCATACTCTACACTTTTGTCGAATCGTACAGGCTTAAAAGACCTGATCCTTGGATCGGCATCGGCGCCAAATTCAGTAATCAGCAGTGGCTTATCCGGAAGTTCCCGATGGTGCTTATCCAGAAACTGAGCAAAACCATCCAATGATCCGCCATACCAACCCTGGTATAAATTCCAACCAATCACCATAGGGATTTTCGTCAGGCCTACTTTATGGTAACGTTCGAAATCCCCATGTAATGCCATCATGGTATATCTGGAACTGTCTTCTTTACGCGTCAATTCTTCCAGACTTTCGGCCAGTTCACGGATATGTTTAAAATACAAGTCTTGTCGGGCTTTATCCTCCCCAAATTTTGGTCGCAACAATACTTCATTCATATAGGCCCACATCACCACACTGGGATGGTTAAAATTTTGTCGAATCATTTCCCGCTGCATCTGCTTGCTGTTTTCGGTAAAAGCCTCAGTTTCAGTAATCGCATTTACGATTGGGATTTCTACTGAAGCCAGGATGCCTAATCGGTCGCAGGTTTCCAGAATTACCGGATCCTGGGGATAATGGGCGACCCTCAAAAAGTTACCTCCCATTGCTTTCAACAACTCGACATCCCTGATTTGCAAAGCATCTGGCACCGCATTTCCCAATCCTTCATAATCCTGATGGCGACTAGCGCCCATGAGTTTAAGTGGCGTGCCATTTAAGAAAAAGCCTTTTTCTGCATCAAATTTAAACCACCTAAAACCAATGGCATTAGAAACTTCATCAAGAACCTTTGAATCGTGGGCATCTAGGATACTGGAAACCACGCGATATAAAACGGGCGAATCTGGCGACCATAATTCCGGTTTATCAATCTTTGGGAGTTCCATCAGCATCGTCTTTTGCTCCCCTCCTTTTAAGCTGACAACCATTGACTGTTTAGCTACTAATCGCCCCTCCTTGTTATAAAGCGCCGTGTTCAATTTTAGCTTGCGACTTTGATCAGCAGTATTCTTCAAAACACTATTTACAACTACTCTGGCACTTTTGGCAGATACCTGAGGTGTACTGATATAGACACCATCGGCGCCATAATCTCCATTATAAAAATGAACAGGATCGGTTAGCAATAAACCTACCTTTCTATAAATACCACCAAAAAAAGTAAAATCCGCAGTTAGCGGAGCAATATCTTCATTGAAACGGTTTGTCACTTTTACCTTTATTTCATTCTTAAAATTAGCACTAAATTTCAAAAATCTGGTGATCGGAACGATGAATCTGGTATAGCCACCGGCATGTTTACCTGCCAGCTGACCATTTACATACACCTCGGCTTCCTGGTTAACCCCATCAAAATAAAGAGAAAGGACTTTACCCTTCATCGAGACATTGGTTTTCAGTACCCTTTGATACCATCCCGTTCCACGATAATAACCGGGTGTATCGTCCATTACATCTTTTGCATTCCAGGTGTGTGGTAATGTAATTTTCTCCCAGTTATCTGCGGTTTTACTGAAACTCCATTGGTCATTAAAACCGATGTACTGTCGACCGGGCTTACTATTTATGTCTTTAGAAAAAGAAGGATCAGCAAAAAAAACGAGTAGCAATAAAAGGCATAAAGGCTTTAGAAAAGTCATGGGCAATATTTAATCTATTAAAAATCGGTGAAAAGAATGACCAGGCGAAAGCCTTGCCTGGTCATTTTAAATACTATTGATCGAGTGCAGGCACATTGGATTCATATCCACTATACCCTTTATTTTGGTTGATGTGACCTTGGGTATTGAACCTTTGGGCACTTGCTGGAACCGGCCATAATACATGGTAAGCTGCAATCCTGTAATTCACCCCTTGAAGGGTTCTCACATTATTCTTGTAGAAATCATTTTTCTCCATAATCCGGTCATAGAAGAAATTCTGATCAGAAAAAGCGGTCAGGTTATACGTTTTTCCATTATAAGCTGGCTTGCCTGTCATTGCAAAAATGTAGGAAATTCTGGTCAGCTCCGTCTTTCTTGGCTCTTCCCAGAATAATTCCCTGGCCCGCTCATCGAGAATAGTGCCTATGTTGATTTTGCTGATATCCGTTAATAGTGGCGCATTTGCTCTTGCCCTAACCACATTGATATCGTTCATGGCCAGGCCAAGATCGCCTTTCCAATAATAGGCTTCTGCTCTTAACAAATAAGTCTCTGCCAATCTAAACACATACCAATCGGTATTGGTACCACGTGGTGGCGACCAATATGGATCGTTGGCCAGGGCATTTGTAGAGTTAATGAACACCTTGTAATGCGGCCATCCAAACCAATGACGAATGGTATCTAAGGCTCCATTCTGAAAAACCGTTGCAATATTCGCATCTGTATACTGCTGTAAAGGTTTTCCATATAGATCTTTATCAGCCTGGAGTTTTGATGTTTTCAATGCCGGATTGTTATACACCAGGTCGGTCATATCCATCCACATCCCCTTTGCATGCCTATAATCGGTTTGGTCTGTCCAGATGTATTTTGTGCTGTATGGGGTACCGCGATACCTGCCAATTCCACGACCATACATCTTAGTTAGTGGGATTTCGGCGGTTACTGCATCTGTGATCGCTTGTATTCCTGATCCCGATGGGGAACGCAGGTTTGCAAAATGCCAGGCGGGTACCGTATTCCGCATTAATTGTGATCCATTTGGTGTGAAACCCTGAAATGCTTCCCTATCGATCACTAAGAACAAAGCTTCTTTATTGGTGGAGATGGCCTTGTTGTCCATTCTATGTAAATCCCATACCACATTTTTAGTTGCATCAGCGGCGGTGCTACCAAATCTGGTGGTCATCATGCCATATTTACCTCCGCCAATTACATTCGTTGCAGCAGCAATTGCATCATCAAATTTACCCAGGGCAAGGTTCACTTTCGTCAGTAAATGACTAACGGCACCCTTGGTCACCTCTCCTTTATTCACATTATCTGTTACCCAGGTTTGCGCAAACTCCAGGTCGGTTTTCATCTTAGCCAGGATCACTTCTCTTTTTGTGGAGTAGAAGTCCGCGCGTGGGGCATCAAGATCATTCAACAACAAAGGCACATCACCAAACTGGTGTACCAATCTATAATAGTAATAAGCACGGAAGAAGTAGGCTGAACCTAAAATCGCGTTCTTTTCCGCTTCTGAGGCATATTTCGGCACATCAATACGGCTAATGATGGTATTTGCCTGACGAATCGCGGTAAAGGAATTGTCCCAATACCAACCTACTTTATTAAAATCATCATTATTGAGATTTGCATCCGGAGTAATCCGGGTGACCAAATCCTGAGCGGGAGTACTTTTATCGGTCGTCCCATCTACTGCTACATCAGAGAAAAGAGATTCTGTTAACATAGGCGCAGAATCGCCAAAGTACTCTCTACGTAGAATCAGGGCTACACCATTTAACGCGGCACGCATGGCATTCGGATTATCCAGGTTTTCCGGAGAATAACTGGACAGCTGATTTGCATCCAGGTAACTTTTCTTACATCCGGTATCTGCTACCAGTAAAGCAGCAGTACACAATAGGAATATTGCTTTATTTATCTTTTTCATATTGCTAAAATCTTATAAGGAAACATTTAAGCCCAGGGTATAATATCTGGGTGTCGGACCATTGTTTTCAGGATCCCAGTAATTCCAGTCGCGGGTATATACAGCGGCATTGTTTACGTTGGCATATATCTTTGCATTTTTAACACGCAACTTGCTTAGTAAATTTTGTGGAACGGTATAGGCCAATGCGACAGAATTTAAGCGGATAAAGGAATTGTCATGAAAAACGTTAAAACTTGTCCCACTGGTTCCTGAACCCAATCTTGCATAGTCGTTAATTGGATTTTCCGGCGTCCAGTAAGGCAACACATAAGAGTTCTGACGGGAGAAACCGACACTTCCTGGCTGATTTTTAGCGGAATTATATTCCTTTTTCTGTCCCCAGTTAGACAATAACTGGAAAGAGAAATCAAAGTTTCCGAAAATATTGAACTCATTCCTTAGCGCAAAAATAAAGCGTGGGCTTCTGTAGCCTAAAAATTGTTTATCCGCATCACTGTAGCTATAATCGCCATTCACATCTTCCAGCTTAAAATCACCGGGTTTAATTGCTCCTTTGGTATATTTCGCGGCTTCTTCCATTTCATTTGCCTGCCAAATGCCAAGCACTTTATAGTCCCAGATGATATCAATATCTTTTCCTATAAACCAGCCATTTCCAGGATCATCGGCAGGTAACGCCAGGCTTACGATCTTATTCCTTGAAAAGGAGAAGTTGAAATTCGTATTCCATTTGATTTTGCCATCGGTGATGTTTCTGGTGGATAAACTAAGGTCCATTCCTTTGTTACTAATCTCTGCAACATTGGAATACACATAACTATAGCCTGTTACATTTGGCAAGGTTTGTTTGACGAGTAAATGGTTGGTTTTCTTATCATAGAAATCTACGGAGCCCGTGATTCTGTCTTTCAATACCGAGAAATCCAATCCGATATTGAATGCTTTAGTTTGTTCCCATTGCAAGTTTGCATTCTGCATTTTTGAGGTGATGGCCAGCGTATTTACCGTTGAGGCGGTTCCACTTCCATCTACAGTCTGGTATTTATCGCTACCCAAAATGGCTAGTGCAGCATATGGATCAACGGTATTGTTGTCCGGATTTCTCAGGTCTCTGTTTCCATTGATTCCATAGGAAACGCGCAATTTACCGAAGTCTAACCAGGTTAATGATTTCAGGAATGACTCTTCCGTAAAGACCCAGGCGAAGGCTGCTGCAGGGAAAGTTGCTCTTTTATAATTGACCCCGAAAACAGAATATCCGTCTCTGCGAACAGATAGCGTCAGGTTATAGCGTTGCATTAGGCTATAATTTAACCTGGCCATTAAAGCATCGCCGGTATAGATCTTATCTTCGGAATTTACGACTGGCTTGATCCCTGTAGAAAGGTTATGGTAGCCCAAAACATCACTCGGCACAAAGCCTTCATTACCCGCTTGTGTCCACCAGGTTTGATATTTTTCCGCATTTGCGAGGAGGGTCACATCGAAATTATGTATATCTGCAATGGTTTTATTCCATTTCAGCAAATGATCAATTTGCCAGTTGTAACGGGTTTCATTTGATCTGGTTACAGAACCACCTGGCGTGGTTACATTTGGATTCTTTGAAGAATTGTGGTCAAAGGTGCGGTACATGTCTACCCCCGGACTAAAGTTTAGCTGATAGGTAATACCAAAAGGCAGTTTAATCCTGGTATATACACTTGCGAACAAGGTGTTTTGCTTGTTCATTCTGCTGTTATAGGTCATGTTCAGGAACGGATTTCTGGCATTCAAACCATTGTCGTCTGTTGGAATCCTTCTTAAAGTACCATCTGGATTGTACATATCGCCATAAGGGGAAAGGTTGATCAATTGATCCCAATTGGCTTCAATAGCCCCCTCATCACGGTCTGCATATTGGGCATTGATTCCGATGGTCATGAATTTTGCGGCCTGACCTTCGAGGTTTAAACGTGCCCTGACCGTGCTGAATTCACCACCTTTGATCAGGTTTTCATTGTTCTGATAGCCCAAAGACATATAATAACTGATTTCATTCTTTTTCCCGCTCATACTCAAAGTATGGTCCTGACGGAGTCCGGTTCTGAAAATTTCATCGTACCAGTCTACCGTTTTACCAGCTGCATAATTGGCTTTTTCATTGGCCACCAAACCTAATCTGCCCAACCATACCCCCACAAGGTCTGTGGGAACAGGATCTGTTGGTTTCAAGTTCAGCCATTGCTCCATCGTTACGCCGGCAGGAAGGTTTCTTGGATCATTATACAAATAAGGGGCCGTAGCTCCTCCACTCCTCATCACATCTGCTCTCCAGTTCAGAAAGGCTTCGCCAGTATAAGGGCGCATATTTTGGGCCAGCGTAGCCATCCCAACATTCGTATTAAAGGTGATGGTAGGTTGATCTCCACGACCTTTTTTAGTGGTAATTGCCACTACTCCAGTGGCTGCTTTAGCACCATACACCGCCAATGAACTCGCATCCTTCAATACATCCACTGTTTCAATATCATTCGGATTAATGTCTGAAAGCTGTCCATTATAGATTACCCCATCCAATACAATCAATGGCGAACTTCCTGCGGTTAAAGTAGATTTACCTCTTACTAGTAAGTCGCCACCACCTTTAGCACTGGTGCTTAGACCTACAGAAAGTCCGGCAATATTACCTTTAAGAATATCGGCCACACTCTGGGGGTTTTCATTTTCCAGCTGCGTTGCTTTGATACTGGAAATTGCGCCTGTAGCATCTTTTCTGGTCGTTGTGCCATAGCCAATCACCACTACCTCTGATAAGCCCTGAGCTTCCTCTTGCAGGCTTACATCGATCTGATTGCGGTTGTTTACCGGGACTTCAACTGTCGTATAGCCGATAGCGGAAAACTGTAAGGTGGCATTCCCGGGAACCGTTATGGAATACTGCCCCTCTGTTCCTGTAGAGGACCCTGTTTTAGAATTTTTAAGTTTTACGGATACCCCAGGCATTGGCGTTCCTTGTTTGTCCTTCACTACTCCTTTTACTGTACGGTCCTGTGCATAGGCAAATACATAGCTGGTTAGAAAGAACACCATTAGAAGTGTAATTCTTTTTTTCATTTTAGCTTGGTTTGGTTTATAAATGGTTTGCTAAAACTAGGTTAACAAAACCATAACAACAAGCAAAAATTACAGTAACTAACTGTAAAACAATATATTACAAAACATCATGATACGGTTCAAACGCAATCATAAAAACAGATTTTCGTTGATTATCACGCAATTAGCTCAGATCATAAAACGGGCACTGATACGCTAAAAAAACATTAAAAAAAATACAAGAAAAAATCATCCAGATCACGATTAAGACTGATTTTCTTAAAAACCCAGATGATTTATAGGATGAAAATTAAAGAGAATGGGGCTATGCTGTTGGTTTTTCGGCAAATGAGGTCGACTCAAAGATCAGTTTACTCCAGCCCGCTTCTCCTGCATTCTTAAGTTCTTTACTTCTTTCCTCCAGGAGCTTTTGCATTTTACTGTTATAGGCCCAGCAGGTACTTTGTCTGATCAGCAATAATTGAGATAATTTATGAGAGGAGATTTTACCCTTGGTAGAATAAACCAGGAAGAGCATGTAAAATGCTTTATTGATAGGAATCCTACTATTTTGAAAGATGGTATGTGCGATCACAGACTCATCATAGCCACATTTGGTACACCTGCGACTAAAAGGTAGGAAACCGGCTAGATACTGCGTGTTCTGACATTTCTTACAGCCATAGCCATCGATCCATTTGAGTTCTGAAAGGTATTTAAAGCAGGTTTCCCTGTCAGGATAGATTTTACTGAATTCTTCGAAATCAACATCAAGGGACATCACCCTTGCCCGGCTCACCTTTTTGATGTTTTCATGTAGCTCCTGGTTATCCTTTTCCAGCATTGCATTCATCAGGGAGATTTCTTCATTCTGCTTCTCAATCGTTGCCGCCTTCTGACTGACTTCCTTAGTACGCTCATCAACAAGGGATGTGAGTTCCTTATTTAAAGTTTCTTTTAGTTTCTCATTGATTTGCAGCTGTTCAATCATTCTCTTTTGAGCCCTATCCTTTTTCTGTCTTAAACCCCTGATATTATCACCAATTGCAAAAGAAACCAGCAGCATCTCTATTACAAAACAGAAACTCAGACTGTAATGGGTAATTGGGCCGTAAGGCAACCAGGAGACATTGAGGAGGACTAAACCTTTAATAACGAAACCTAATAACAGAAAAGAATAGCCAATCACAAAGAACCGGGCTGGTTTAAAGCCATTCTTCCAGATATAGATCCCTGAACCCAGGGCGATCAATAAAGGCACAACCTCTACTAACTTATAGGTAAACAAATGATGGTCATACAGACAAGCGATAAAAAACAATGTTCTTAGCAAAATAACGGCGATGATCGTCTGATAAAGCCCTGGAGCTTTACTCTTTAAATACAAGAAGTTCAAGGTAAAAAGTAAGCCAAACAAACTGCTTAAATACAAGGCTACTCCATATCCATATTGATTCCAGATCGGATGATTTGGCCATAAATATTGAAATGCAATCCCATCAACACAGGTTTCGTATAAGCCAATGCTTAGGTTATACAACACATAGTACAAATACTGTTTTTGCCTGATGGCGATGAACATCAGCAGGTTATAAAAACTAAAAACGATGATCATTCCATAGAAAAGACCGAAAAACATATACTCTTCCGTTGCATAATGAACAAACCAGCGCATATTTCTAAGCACAATGATCACACTTGCCGATTGCGAGGACTTTATTCTTACGTAAAAGGTCTCCTCCCGCTCTTTGGAATTATCGAGGTTAAGGAGGAAGTTCTTATGCGCATATTCCCGTTCATCGAATTTATATTTTGCGCCAAATCTAAAATGCTGGTATTTATGATCTCCAATAGCCCTGTACAAATCGATGTTGTCTATCGTCTGATCAAAAAACTCAAGTACCCAGTTTTCCTTTGATTGAGGTGTAAATTTGATCTTTATCTTAAACCAGTAGGTGGAGTTGAGGCTGAAAATCTTTGGCGTATATATCGCATTTTTTCTGAATTGATGGTTATGGTCTGCTTTGATCACCTCCTGAATCTTTAATGCTCCTGAGGTATCTTTCATGAATTCAACTTCCCCGTAATTGAAAATGTGATGGGGTACTTTGTCGTCAATTTTCACCGTAACCTGAGCCTGACTGTTAAATTGTGAAAAGCTCAGTACAAAAAAGCTGAAGGAGAAAAGAATCCGAAAAATGTTCATCATATAAATTACAGCATGGCGTAATCAATTCATAGCCCATGAAGCGAATTGACAACGATTAGATTTTTTGCTGTAATGATAGGAAAAATTCCAATGGAATAGAATTTAAATCAAGTGTTCGTATTTGGATTAGGGCCATCTTTTTTTACTTAAAAGTCCTCTCTTTTTTTTTAAAATCTCGAGTTGTCAACACAGACAAAAAGAAAGTTATTATCGTACAGCCATTTGATATTTACCTAAAAAATGGCTGTAAAACATATTAAATATTAATTTAAACCCTCACAATAACCAATAAAAGCAAAATATTGGCAACAAAAACATCAAGAACGCAGCTTACGATTACCACTTAATCTTTTGAAAAGGGCAGTATTTAAAGAATAAAATAGCGACGGATTTCATTTTGATCACCTTTATTTTAATAATTTCTGCTATTTTACGCCCTTATGGAAGAAATTATTACCAAGATAAACGACCTGGTCTGGAGTAACGCACTGATTATATTGTGTATGGGCACGGGCATCTATTTTTCTGTTGTGACGCGATTTGTGCAGTTACGATATATCAAAGAGATGGTTGGGCTCCTATTTGGAGGACAAAGTTCAGCAAAAGGGGTTAGCTCTTTTCAAGCATTTGCGATTGCAATTTCGGGACGTATCGGCACAGGAAATATTGCCGGAGTGGCAACAGCTATTGCAATGGGTGGTCCCGGTGCAGTATTCTGGATGTGGCTGATTGCCTTTTTAGGAAGTGCTTCTGCTTTTATTGAAGCTACTCTGGGTCAGATTTACAAACAAGTTAACAATGGACAATATCGTGGAGGCCCTGCCTTCTATATAGAAAAAGGATTGGGCATGAAATGGTACGCCGTGGTATTTGCTATCGCTACCATCATGAGTACCGCTCTTTTTTTACCGGGTGTTCAAAGTAATAGTATTGCATTGAGCATGCACAATGCCTTCCAGGTTCCTGTTGCCTATACTGGTGCAGGAGTGGCTATTTTACTTGGATTAATCATTTTTGGTGGTGTAAAACGGATCGGCAGAGTTGCAGAGATCGTGGTACCTTTTATGGCTGGCGCATACATCCTGATGGCCATCATCATTATGTTCCTACACATTCAGGAAATCCCTTCGGTTATTATGTTGATCGTAAAATCAGCATTCAAACTGGAACCCGCTTTTGCAGGTGTATTTGGTATGGCAGTAGCCTGGGGTGTAAAACGTGGGATTTATTCGAATGAAGCGGGTCAGGGAACAGCACCACATGCGGCGGCAGCTGCAGAGGTGAGTCACCCGGTGAAACAAGGTTTGGTACAAGCTTTTTCGGTATACGTGGATACCCTATTCGTATGTACTGCAACGGCTTTTATGATTCTCTTTACCGGAAAATACAACGTCATTAATCCCGAAGGAGGGTTCCTTGTAGAGAACTTACCGGGGGCTAAAATCGGTGCAGAATACACTCAATACGCAGTAAATTCCCATTTCCCTTCCATGGGTAGTGGCTTTGTTGCCGTATCGTTACTATTTTTTGCTTTCACTACCATTATGGCTTACTACTACATTGCTGAAACCAACCTCAGCTATCTGGACAAGAAAGGCCGAAAATGGGCACTGTGGGCTTTAAGAATCCTGATCCTTGCTGCTACATTCTATGGATCTATTAAAACTGCGGAAGCCGCCTGGACACTGGGCGACATAGGTGTTGGTGTGATGGCCTGGTTAAATGTAATTGCCATCATCTTACTAAGAAAACCTGCCTTAAAAGCATTTAAAGACTACCAGCAACAACGTAAAGCGGGTAAAGACCCAGTATTTGATGCTAAAGCATTAGGCATAGAAAATACTCAGGAATGGTAACATGCTAAGCATAAAAAAAGCTGCCTGGAACAAATTCCAGGCAGCTTTTTTTTATTTCATCGATTTCTAAGATGAATAAATGATTTTACTTCTTCACTTCAATTTTCAGTACTGTAGATTTTAGCCCCTTCGCAGCAGCTTCAAAATAAATCACTCCTTGCTTTTCATCTGATTTCACAATTGCCGTCAGTTGTCCGCTAAAGGCTTTCATTTTAGGCGCCTGAAAAGATTCCAGACTGGCACTGTTTCCGTTTGCTACGGCATGGAATGTCCCAACACCCTTAGCTTTAAAGGTAATTTCTCTGGTATCTTCCGAGCATAGATTTCCGTCCTTATCGACTACGCTTACCAGTACAAAAGAAAGGTCTTTACCATTTGCAGCTAAGGATGTACGGTCTGCTTTCAGCTCCAGATGGTGAGGTTTTCCGGCAGTATGGATTTCTTTTTCTTCCATTGCATTTCCTTTGGCATCATAAGCAATCACCTTAACCGTTCCAGGTTCATACTTCGTGTCCATCCACATTAAGCGGTATCTTTTCTGACGGTCAAAATCGGCTAAAGACTTCTTATCACCGGTGTTATGCACAGTAAAGCTGGTATCCTTTGTTTTCTTCCCCTGACTTTTACCATTGATAAACAATTCGGCTGTCGGGTAATTGGTGTAGACAAAAACCGGTGTAGTTTGACCTACCCTATCCTTGAAATTCCAGTTTGGAAGAATATGAAGCGTGTTGGCTGCATTATTCCAATGACTTCTATATAAGTAAAAACGGTCTTTAGGAATCCCTGCGAGGTCTACAATTCCGAACAAGGAACTGTGACTCGGCCAATTCGTATAATAAGGCGTTGGCTCTCCGAGGTAATCAAAACCTGTCCATACAAACTCACCAATGGCATAAGGCAGGTCCTCATGCTGGATAAAATTATCTTCCGGCAGGTCAGACCAGCCGCAATGTTCTACGTCATAAGAAGAGACCTGAAGGTCTTCATATATTGGCATGGCGCGTCTGGTTACAGGGAACTTATAAATCCCTCTTGAGCTAATAGTAGAGGCAGTTTCTGTACCCAGAATAATTTGTTGTGGTAATTTTTTATAAGCTTCCGGATAGGCAAAAGGGCGATAATTAAAGCCTGCCACCTGCATCGTTGCTGCGAAATTGTTGTTGATCACCGATCCTGGCTGATCCATTCCCTGGGTTACAAAACGGGTAGGATCTTCACGGAAACAGATGTCCTGAAGAAATTTGGCCGTTTTAGCAGCACCAACCATTCCTTGCTCAGGAACCTCATTTCCAATACACCACATCACTACACTTGGATTATTCCTATAATGATGGATCAGGTTTACCATATCTTTTTCTGCCCATTGGTCAAAAAACTTATTGTAACCGTTCTTCTGTTTCGGTTCCTTCCATTCGTCAAATGTTTCTGCCATGAGCATCATTCCCATCTCATCACAAGCCTTCACGAATTCCGGAGCTGGCATATTATGAGAAGTCCGGATGGCATTTACCCCCATATCTTTCATGATGCGTATCTGCCTTCTAATGGCCGCATCATTTACTGCCGCACCTAATGGTCCCAGGTCATGGTGTAAACAAACCCCTTTAAACTGTGTTCTTTTCCCGTTCAGGAAAAAGCCTTTGTTAGGAATGATTTCTATAGAGCGGATTCCAAAAGTTGTGGTATACTCATCTCTTAATTCATTTCCTTCATATAATTTAGAAACCGCGGTATATAGAATGGGCTTCTCCGTGTCCCAAAGCTCTGGCTTTAAAACCAGTAACTCCTGATTGAAAGTACCCTGATCGTATTTAGTTAATGTTGTTTTTGTATTGGCAATCACCTTACCACTGGCATCTTTGATTTCTGTAGACAACTGAAAATGATTTGCTTCAATCTGACCTGCCCCTGCCAGTTTAGTTTTTATATTGACTTTAGCAAAATCCTGATTAATCACCGGGGTAGTTAACTGCGTTCCCCAAACAGGAATATGTGCCGCTTCTGTTACTACCACATGTACATTTCGATATAATCCAGCACCGGGATACCATCTGGAAGATTCGGGAAAATTCTCCAACCTTACCGCCAGGGTATTTTCCTGCCCAGGCTGCAAAAACTCCGTGATGTCAAAATGAAAGGTATTGTAACCATAAGGCCAGAAGCCTACCTTTTTACCATTTATATACACCGTTGCATTGCTCATTGCGCCATCAAAGATGATGCTTGCTCTTTTTCCGGTATTAAAAGCTGGTACTTTGAACTTATTCCGATACCAGCCTACACCAACAAATGGGAGGCCACCGGTACGTCCGGCATGCTCAGAAGCTTCTTTCTGCCCATCTTGAGCGATTGCGACATGTTGTTTGTCATTATTCGGACTAAAAGGACCATAAATTGCCCAATCGTGGGGTACAGTTACATTTTGCCATTTACTGTCATTGTATTTAACGGTGGTAAAATCCACCTGATCGGCTCTGGTAAATTTCCAATCCTTTTCGAGTAACAATTCGGTCCTCATCTGAGCGATAACCGATCCGTAGCCCATACTTAAACATAGTAAAGCAACAGCAAAATAATTCTTTTTCATATCAATATTTGAAGGTTCAACATTGCGATATGCTCAATTTTTAGATTTAGATATCAGCATATCAAGGCTAAATATATGTTAAAACACGCTCATCTCGCCCTTCGGACAGCATAAAGCAAATTCAAAAAATCTCATTGATAGTTAAAATCAGACAGTTTACGGCAGTATAAATCACCTATAAGTTGTTAAGTACACTCGGTAAGTATAGTCTACCCTCTTGCTCTATTCTTGAAATTGCTGTATTTAAGCACAACAAATAAAGTATCTTAGAGATCTTATTTAAAGCCCTGAATGAATTCAGAAAACAATTTACAACAATTTAACGCGCTGATTGATGCCTACCCTACTGCCACAGCCATTTACCATAGTAGAAATATCATTATAACTGCCGCAAATCAGGAAATGCTGAACTTATGGGGGAAAGACCATTCGGTGATTGGCAAAGAAATGGGAGAAGCCATCCCAGAACTCAAAACTCAACCTTTTATCGGACTGCTACAACAAGTTTATGATACTGGCATCACCTATCAGGGGGAACAAGAACAAGCCGATCTGGTGATAGATGGGCAGCTGAAATCTTCTTTTTTCAACTTCACTTACAAAGCGATCAAAGACAACCAGGGTAAGACCCTGGCCATTATTCATACTGCAATTGATGTAACTGAGCTACTGCTCGCCAAAAAAATAATTTCGGAGACGGAAGAACGCCTAAGCTTTGCGCTGGAATCGGCGGAGATTGGAACATGGGAAATGAACCCAATGAACGAAATTGTGTTTTGGGACAAAAGGTGCCAGGAGATTTTCGGATTTGATACGCATCGCGAAATTCCTTATCAGGCGGTGTTCAGTTGTATTCATCCTGAGGACCAGCAAAAAGTAGCACAGCGCGTGCAGGCCGCAATTAATCCAAAACAACCTCAACCTTATGATTTACGCTATCGTACCATCAGTGAAACAAAAGGGATATTAAGATGGGTTCATTGCAAGGGAAAGGCCTATTTCAACCAACATGGAGAAGTTTATCGCTTTTCCGGAACCGCAATGGATATTACAAAAGAAGTGACTTCCAGCTTAAGTGAACAGCAATTACTCTCTTTAATCAAACACAATGCCGACCATATGTCTATTGCAGATATGGAAGGTCGATTGATCTACATGAACCAATCGGGCAGAAAACTACTGGGGGTTCCTGATGGCACAGATATCTGTACCATGACTGCCGCCGACTTCTACAGTCCCGAGGAGCTAAACCGTGTTCAAAACACGCTTATTCCGCAAATCACAGAAGAAAACGGTTGGCAAGGCCTCATCCATTTACGCAACTACAGCAGCAAACAGGAAATCCCTTGTGAGGTGAACTACATCCTGATCAAAGATCCATTTTCAGGCACTGTTATTGGAAGAGGCGCCACAGCAAGGGATTTACGCCCGGAAATCAAGGCTAAAGCAGAGCTGAAAAGACTCGCCACCATCGTAGATATCTCTGAAGATTTCTGTAATTATTGTGATCTTGATGGCAATACGATTTACATCAATGAAGCCGGCGGTAAATTAATTGGCATTGACCCTGATCATATCGATGGTGCCAACATGTACAAATACCACAGTGCCATTTCTGCTGATGAGATACGCAAAACTATCATTCCGGAACTCTATACCGCTGGAAAATGGTCAGGAAGACTGGATCTCGTACATCAGGTTACGGGAGAAATCATTCCGATTCATAAGCAGTTATTTATCATCCGCCAGGAACTCAGCAACAAGCCTATAGCCATTGCTGGAATCGCCCGCGACTTAAGAGCAGAATTGAACGCAAAAAAAGCGGTAGATAAAAAAACGGAAGAGCTGCAGCAGGCCATTAAGGAAATGGAATTCCTGGCCAATACCGTCCCAGCAGTAGTTTGGACAGCACAGCCGAATGGTTTACTGGATTATATTAACGAACGTTGGCATGAACGCAGCGATGTCAGCATTGCGGATTCCCTTGGAAAAGCATGGACAAAACTGATGCATCCTGAAGACTTAAAGATGGTATTGGAGCGATGGAAATCGAGCCTGGAAACAGGTAATCCTTACCAAACGGAATTCCGTATGATGGACAAATACGGTAATTATCGCTGGTGGCTAGTCAGGGCTTTAGCACTAAAAGACGCAAAGGATAAAATCATTAAATGGTACGGAACCAATACCGACATCACTGATCAAAAAGAACTGGAAAGGCAAAAGGACAATTTCCTTGCAGTCGCCAGTCATGAGTTAAAAACCCCCGTTACCAGTATTAAAGCCTATGCGCAGGTATTGGAGATGATGTTAAATCGTGCCGGAGACACCAAAAACGCGCTATTAATGTCGAAAATGGATGGGCAGATCAACAGGCTCAACAGTTTAATCGGAGATTTATTAGATGTAACAAAGATCAATTCCGGTAGGCTCGAATTTGACAATATCCCCTTTGATTTTAACCAGATGATGCTGGAAATTATTGAGGATATGCAACTCACTTCCGGCAGTCATCAAATCAACCATCAACTCTCTTTTCAGCGCATGGTTACGGGAGATCGGGAAAGGATTGCACAAGTAGTGATCAATTTGATCACCAATGCAATTAAATATTCTCCGGATGCAAACCGAATCATCATCTATACAGAAGACCATGATACTGAAGTTCAGCTCTGTGTGCAGGATTTTGGAATTGGACTAACCAGAGATAAAATGGACCGGGTATTTGAGCAATTTTATCGCGTGAGCGGCACTAAAGAACACACTTTCCCTGGCCTGGGGCTAGGACTTTATATTTCTTCGGAAATTATTAAACAACTTGGCGGAAAGATCTGGGTAAATTCTGTGATTGGAAAAGGTTCTACTTTTTGCTTTTCCATTCCATTAATCAGGCCCAATCATTCCTAATTACAATCATGAAAAATATATTTATAGCGGATGATGATGCCGCAATTGTAGATGCGACCAGCATGATGCTGGAATTAATGGGTTATCAAATAAAATCGACTTTAAAGGGATCCGAGGTATTGACTGCCATGGAATCTGTTCCTGATCTTTTATTACTCGATATCTGGCTATCGGGAGTAGATGGAAGGGACATTTGCAAACAGCTTAAATCCGATCCGAAGACAAAAAACCTACCTATCCTGATGATCTCTGCAAGCAGGGAGATTAAAGCTTCGGCATTAGCCAGTGGGGCTGATGATTTCCTGGCTAAGCCTTTTGATATGCAATCTTTGCTAAAGAAAATAGAAAATCTGGTCAGCCAATAACCGGCATTCCTTATTTCTGATATTGTTCGTCCGTTACCAATGCCATGCATTTAACGGATGAACAATTTTCCTTTTCCTGAACGCTGACATGACTCATCGCTGTGGTAGCAGTTGCCCCATGCCAATGTTTTTCGCGACTACCAAGGTCTGACCGTTTGGATGGCTATTCCAGGATGTTCTGATTTTCGAAAAGCAAGCAAATATAATTTTCCTTTCTCTTTCAGATAAATGGAGTGCTTACATTACCGTAATTGGTATAAAAAGTACAAAAAAAAAGCCCACCATTAAGGCGGGCTTATCAAATATTTCAGAATTTCTTACCTGGTGCAATTTGCAGTCCAGGTGGCTCCATCCTTGCTTACTAACATTTTAAGGGTGCTGGCATCAATCTTAATACCTGTTAACCCATTTCCAACACTTACATAACTATTGTCTCCGGATTTCTCGAATTTCACACCTGTGATATCAGGAATGTTATTACCGAAGAAGAAATTATAAGTCTCTCCTACTTTACTTACCGTAATTTTCCCATCGGAGCTGGTAATTACGCCACCATCTTTTGAGTAAGAAACATCACCTTTATAGGTACCCACAAATAAATCCGTAGAAGCTGGATCTTTGTCTTTCTTACAGGCGATCATAATCGTCGTAGCGATTAAAAGTAAACTGAAAATTCTAATTGCTTTTTTCATAATTTGATGTGTTTATTGTAACACATCAGTTACAAAGCCCGTGCCAACATCTGTTTCCAAGCCTCTTTACCACTGCCTTGTCGAGCCCTAAAAAGCCGGTTTTTTGCTATAAAAAAGCACAATTAATTATTTTCTATGATAGAAAGGATATTCCCTGCCGGATCTTTAAACCAGGCAATTACAGGACCTTCTCCACGAAAGATTCCCTTTTCATCTGTTTTAAAATCTGCTTCATTATAATGTTCAAACTGTACTCCTTTTTTTATTAATACATCTACTGCTTCTTCCACATTAGGGACGGGAAAATTTAAAATAGTGAAGGTTGCAGGCTCATGATTGGACTTGGGATAGATCACTATAGGGGTAGATCCTGTGACATGCAGTTCCAATATCCCCATGGGATCATCTGTTAATTCCAAACCCAATATTCCTCCATAAAACGTTCTTGCTCTATCCAGGTCATCGACCGAAAATGAGCTAAATGATTTTGAATTTCTTAACATGGCTTATTGTTTTTATAATTAAATCAATCTACTCTCCAAACCGCGTCCACAAAGTATTTGTTTTCATCAAAAAAGCGGGAGGTACAATGAAAGCCGGTGGAAATGGCCATTTCTTCCATTTCCGAAAGCGCATACTTTTGTGAAATCTCCATATAAACAGGTTCATTTACCGCAAACTGAACAATATTTTCTCCTCCAATTCGAACAAACTGGTCTTTCAAACTAATGAGGTAACTTTTACATGCACCGGATTCCGGGTCGTAGGAAGCATAATGTTCAAAACTCTGCAGGTCGAAATCTGCATCCAGTTCCCTGTTGATGCGATGAAGCAGGTTGAGGTTGAAGGCAGCAGTAATGCCATTTGCATCATTATAGGCTGCTAATATTTGTTTAGGGTTTTTCTTCAAATCAAAACCAATCACCAACAGGTCTCCTGTTGACAAGGAAGTATTCAGTTCCTTACAAAAATCGCGGGCTTCTTCCAGCTCCATATTCCCAATATTTGCGCCCATAAAAAGCACCACCTTCCTCCGATTGGAAAGCGCAGTGCCTTGGTGTAGCATCTCAAAATAGTCCCCATTCAGTCCTTTAATAACCAATCCTGGCAGTTCTTTCGGCAAATGACTTTCCAGATGAGCGATCACATTGGCAGATATATCGATTGGCAAATAAGTAAATTCCTGTTTACGCTGACTCAGCTCTTTCAACAAATGAATAGATTTAGTGGCATCTCCGGCACCAAGTTCGATCAGGTCGAATGGCGTGTTTTCAGCAGTAATCAAGTCGGCAATTGCAGCGCTTTGTTTGGAAAAAATCTCCATCTCCGCATTGGTCAGGTAGTATTCCTCCATTTCCATGATCTGCTGAAAAAGCAGGTCGCCCTGATGGTCGTAAAAGTATTTAGGCTGCATATATTTCGGACTGGCATTTAATCCGGTTAAAACATCATTCCTGAATTGGGCAGTCGTAATTGCTTGTACTTCTATTTTAGTTTTGTCCATATATATAGCCTCTGTTATTTGGCAAGTCGAATTCCTGTGAATTGCCACCTTAATTGTGGATGAAAAAAGTTTCTATAAGTGATCCTGCTATGTGCGGCAGATGTAGCCACAGAGGCCCCCCGCAATACTTTTTGGTTGACCATAAATTTCCCGTTATACTCTCCGATTGCTCCTGGCGCTTTACTGAATCCCGGATAAGGCAGATAGGCACTTTCGGTCCATTCCCACCGTTGTCCCCATTTAAAAGTAGTCGCGGCCACCTCCCATTCAAATTCTGTGGGCAGTCTGCGCTTGGCCCAACTGGCAAAAGCATAGGCTTCATAATAGCTCACATGTGTTAGCGGTTCATTAAGATCGAGTGGCTGAAACCCTGCAAGCGTATAGGTATGCCATTGCCCATCTACCAAATGCCAATACATTGGCGCGCTGATTTGATTGTTCTTTAGCCAGTCCCAACCTTCCGAATGCCAGTAAACAAAATTCTGATAGCCACCGTCATTGATAAATTCCAGATATTCAGCATTGCTGAGGAGATTGGAGCTAATCGAAAATTCAGGTAAGTATACCTTATGCCGACCTAGCTCATTGTCGAAACAGAAATCTGTTCCATTATAACCAATCTCGTATACTCCTGCAGCAATACTGATCATTTCTCTATTTCCTATTGGATTTGGAGAATGCCCTACAACTGTCTTGTGGTAAGCAGGAAAGAGTGGATTGTGTCCCAGTATATATTTGATGTCCGTCAGCAAAAGCTCCTGATGTTGCTGCTCATGGTTAAAACCGAGCAACAGCAATTCTTCAGTATTTTGGCTGAGCGGACTTTCCAGGAAGCGCAGCATTGCAGCATCTACATATGCGCGATATTCATAAATCTCTTTCACTCCCGGCCTACTCAAATTCCCCCGATCTGTACGGATCACCCTGTTTCCTATCGTCTCATAATAACTGTTAAAAACATAGTTATATGCAGCATTGTAAACCTGATAACCGGGCATAAAGGCTTCCAGAATAAAGGTTTCAAAAAACCAGGTGGTATGGCCCAGGTGCCATTTAGGTGGACTCACATCTACGATAGGTTGTACCACATAATCTTCAACCTCCAGGGGTTCGCAAATCTGTTCAGAATGTTTTCTTATCTGCAGGTACTTTTCCGCTAGTGTCATCAATTCGTATCTAAGTAGTTTTTAAGTTCTGTAATGGTAGTAACACCTAGTGCTTTCGATTGTTTTCTCCTCATCATCAAGGCATAAGAATTGTTAAACCCTATAGGAGTAAGCCACTTCAACTGGTATTGCTGTTGAAACATTTTGCTCACATAATCATATACTTTTTCTTTATCCTGGCTAATACTTTTCAGTAATGTCTGATCTGGATTTAGCAACACCAGTAAACCGGTCCCCGTATATTCCGGGTAAAAATCAATCTGATCATTGACCAGCGCATCAAAGCAAATTTTAGTCCCACCCAGGCCGGATTTTGTAGCCACCTGATAATTGGTATTTCCTTCTATCAACATCCGATAGATCTGGGCAAGAATATATTGTTCGCCAAAGATTTTTGAACCAATCCGGACGATTTCCCCATTTCCATTCCTAGGATTTTTATACAGTCCGGCAGACATTAAGAAATCTTTAGCCACGCGTTCCGGACTCTGCTTCAGGTAATCTGTGCGGTAATTAAGCGCAACCATCGTAGAATCATTGATTTTTCCGGCAAGCTGATTCAATACCGCTTCCAATTGCGGAAACTTTTTCAAACTCTGTTCGCGGACCACCGGTACAGCATCATATGGAGGAAATATTCCCTTATCATCTTTCAGAACAATCAGATCGAAGGCCTTTAACCTGCCATCAGTAGAGTATCCGCTGATGACATCCAGTTCTTTTTCATAAGCCGCTTTATACATCACCGCATCGCTAATTACCCGAGTCGGGATCTTTAATCCATACACCGATTTCAGTCCAAGGTTCCCGTCTTGTCGGCCCATAAATTCAGGAGTAAATCCGGCGGTAAGCTTGGTATCCGCCCTTGCCACAGTTGGCCAGAATTCATAACTCAGTAAACAAAGACTTAGTATAATAGCCACATAGCCCAGTTTTTTAAGCTTAATAAAATCCAATTGCTGAAGTTTAGACAATAGGAAATCTAAACCGATTGCCAATAAAGCCGCTGGAATTGCACCTGCAAGGATCATATTGCTATTGTTTAGCGAAATGCCTCCAAAAATAAACTCCCCTAATCCGCCAGCGGCGATAAAGGAAGCGAGTGTGGCTACACCTACATTAATCACTGCAGCCGTTCTGATACCGGCAAGGATCACTGGCATGGCCAAAGGCAATTCTACGCGGAAAAGGACTTGTTTTTTATTCATTCCCAAAGCATTTGCTGCTTCAATAACATCTCTGTCAATGCCTGTTATTCCTGTAAAAGTATTTCGGATAATGGGCAATAAAGCATATACCAGGAGCGCTACGATTGCTGGTTTCGCACCAATTCCAAGTATTGGAATCATAAAACCCAGAAGAGCGATACTTGGAATGGTTTGCAGTACCCCGGCAAAACCCAATACTCCTGCCGCCCATTTACGATTTCTGGCGATAAACATCCCAAGGGGAAGGCCGATAGCAATGGCTAGCAATAAAGACGTAAAAGTAAGTCCGAGATGCTGTAAAGTCTGATTGAACAGCTTATCCTTCTGCTCCCACATGAAATTCCATAAGGTTTGCTCGCGCTCATTCATGAATATACTGTTGTTGATAGTCCTGAAAAGCCTGAGTTAATTCTGGAAAACTAATGGTTTTCCTTTGTTCTGAACTATCCTCCAAAACGAAGGTCACATAGTCATTTATGGTAAAATTGAAACACTCCATTGCCCGCCATGTACTTAAGGTTGCGGCTTGCAATCTGCCATTGTTTTCCGTAGCCTGTTGTTGATATTGATCGCCGTTATAATGATCTGGCAACAATTCCCATAGATCTTTAATGCTGACAGATTTAAATTCCAGGGTTAAACGTGCGCCATCGAGAAACTGCCGTACAAAATCATTGGCGGGTCTATATAGTAAATCCTTTGCAGTACCAATCTGAACCACCTCTCCTTTGTTCATCAAACAAATCCTGTCGGCCAGATCAAAAGCCTCCTGAACATCATGCGTTACCATGACAATCGTTTTTCGTTTTAATGCTTCTAATTCTTTAAACTCCACATGAATCTTTGACCGGGTTACATTGTCGAGCGCTCCAAAAGGCTCATCCATCAATAAGATTGCAGGATCAGCAACCAAGGCTCTTGCCAGGCCTACCCTTTGCTGTTGTCCACCACTCAATTCATGGGGAAATAGCGGCAGACAATCGGGAGCCAATCGAAGTTTCCCTAATAATTCATGTGTTTTTTCCTGGATTTTCTCTTCAGACCAGTTTAATAACTTCGGCACTACTGCAATATTTTGCGCAACCGTATAATGAGGAAAAAGACCTATATTTTGCATCACATAACCAATTTTTCGCCGCAGTATTTCGGGTTGCTCATCAGTTGCAGACTGGCCAAGGATGTTGATATTTCCACTATCAGGTTCAATGAGGCGGTTGATCATTTTGAGCGTAGTGGTTTTCCCACAACCGCTGGTTCCCAGGATCACCATGGTTTCTCCTTCCAATACCGTAAAAGACACTTCTTTTACGGCTTGTGTATCTCCAAAACGCTTACTGACTGCGGATAATTCAATCATCTATTTACTTTCAAGGTTCATAAAAAGTTTATTTAAACATGGCACAGGCTATTCTTTTTCGATACTCATAAACAGGTTATTGATAGATTCTGAAAATGTTGGATGGGCAAAAACACCATACATTAGCTTATCATAGGTGATCTTCCCTTCCATCGCCATTTGAAGTACCGCCATAATCTCGCCGCCTTCTACTGCAAGAATAGAAACTCCTAAAATCTGTTTACTTTTTGGCGCTACAACAGCCTTCATAAAGCCTGAAGTCTGACCGGTTTCAATGCCACGGGCTACACGCGACATCGGTATTTTTGCCACCAAATAATTCAGGCCTCTTGCTTTGGCTTCCTTTTCAGAAAGCCCAACCCGACCCAGTTGAGGATCCGTAAACATGCAATATGGAACCGGCCTATCCTTCCTGCTATGCCTTCCTTTTTCTATCAGGTTCCTATAAACAATTGTATAATCATGATAAGCGATATGTGTAAAAGCCGGACCACCATTGACATCCCCCAGTGCATAAATTCCTTTCACATTCGTTTCCAGTTTATCATTCACCAGGATATATCCATTCTTATTTATTTTTATACCTGGAACATCTAGGTTCAAAGCAGCCGTCTGCGGAGTTCTGCCAACGGCGATCAAAAGATGAGTTGCCTTAATAGTTCTCATTTCTTCCAAAGATTTCAGCTGAATTTTCAGCTTATTTTCATTTCCCTCTACTGCTGTAATGGTGGTATTGGTTAGAATTTCCAAACCCTCCTCTTTCAATATTTTAGTCATTTCGGAAGAGACATCATCATCTTCGCGTCCCATAATTCGCTCAGATTTCTCCAGGATAGTTACTTTGCTACCCAAACGCTGAAATAGCTGACCAAATTCCAGACCGATATAATTCCCACCAAGAATCACCAGATGTTCAGGAATTTCAGTTAAATCAAGGATACTACTGGAAGTCAGGTGATTTGTTGCCGTTAAGCCTGGTAATTCCGGGATTCGAGGTTTAGCGCCGGTATTGATAAAGATCCATTCTGCGGAGAGTAACAATTCCTTCCCATCAGCTGTCTTTACCGTCAATTCTTTTAAACCCGAAAATGTAGCACTACCATGAATAAGGTCTAAACCTTTAATTGATTTCAGGCCTTTTTCTGCCCCATTCCGAAAGGACTCAACGATCTCATCTTTCCTTTTCTTAATCTTTTTAAAGTCGACCTTTAGCGACCCTATTTCGATACCCAATTTAGCAGCCATCCTGGCCCGATGTGCGGCATGGGCAGAAGCGATCATCGTTTTTGTTGGCGTACAGCCATTATTGATACAAGTGCCACCAACCATACTTTGCTCGATAATGGCAGTCTTTTTTCCGGCTTCGGCCAGCTTTTTAGCCAATGGTATTCCAGCCTGTCCGGCTCCAATGATAATCGCATCGTAATGTTTCATACTTTGTTTCTTTTACCGATTCATAAATGCACTCTTAAATATAACTACTTATCAGCTTAAATGTTTGGAACAGGAAAAGGGAAGCAGCATTAAAAGGAAGGCCGCAGATTAAATCAGCAATAGCGATTAATTACCACTGATATTGGCTGGGGCTTTGATTGCTATCTGGAGAAGGATGGCCAGGGCTTTCTGCCTGAAAAACCGGGATCAGCTCCATAGCTGTACCCTAGCAAAGCCCTATCGGATTAAGCTTATACTAGAAAACCGCCAGCAATGAACAGGCCCATGTTAGCAGCCCAATTCATTACTGGTGGTTTCTCAATCTTCTATTAGGGGAAATAGAAATTCTTCAAATGACTTACTCTTCGGTAGTATTTTTCAATTTCATGAGTAAAGAATAAGCACCTTTTACCACGATGTTCTTTCCTTTAAGGTCTGAAAGCAGGGCAGTAAAGCCTTGTTCAGTACCACCTTTCTTTACTTCTGTCATTTTGAAATTGTCCTTACCATTACTCACAAACACATAATCTTTGTTCTCAAAATTCACAAAAGCATCTTCCGGCAAAGCATCTACTTTATCATTATTCACCTGCACTACTGCATTCATATACATTCCCGGCACGAGCTTCTGATCATATTGATCGAAGTCGCAATGAACAGCAGTGCTTCTTTCTTCATTTAGTGCATGACTCACCAACACCACTTTAGTGAGGTGTTTTTTGTCTGGTTTAGCATTGCTAAAGGCCATCACCTGCTGACCGATTTTTATCTTCGCCAGATCCTTTTCAAACACTGTCAAATTCAAGTGGATATTATCCGGATTAACCAGTTCAAAAATCACATCTGAAGGCAATACGTACTTACCAATGTTCACATTCACTTTGCTCACATAGCCATTGATTGGCGAATAAATCCCTACCGTCCTACTGATGTTATCTTCGGTAAGTTTAGCTGGATTTAATCCGATCAACCTTAACTTTTCCGCTAAGGCTTTACTTTCAATGCTGAAATTTCTGTATTCATTTTCTGCCTGTTGCAATACTTTATCACTACCTGCTTTAGCAGTATGAAGTTCGCGTTGTCTGTTGTATTCTTTCAATGCAAAACCCAGTTTATTTTTTGTACTCAGGTAATCCTGTTGCAATTGGATGTACTGTGGATCTTCAATAGTCGCTAAAACCTGACCTTTTCTTACCCGCGTACCGGGGATCATTTGTGTCGATTTCAGGTATCCTCCTAAAGGCACACTCACTGATACCAGATTTTGAGGTGGCACTTCAATTTGTCCGCTGAGCTTCAATACCGTACTGATCTCACGAGGCTGTACTTCCTGAAGCTTCAAATCGATCTGTTTAACTTGCTCCGGACTCAATTGCACGATGCTTTCCTCTATTATAAGCGGAGCATTCGACTCTTCTTTGGCGCTGCTGCTACATCCATAAATAAGTACTGGAAATAATAAAACTGGCAAATATTTAAAAACTATAGATTTCATGTTATTTTGATAAAAGGTAATTCAATTGAATAATACTGTTGTTGAGGTTGATAATGGCATTAAAATAATCCATACGGAGGGCTAAAGCCTGTTGGTTCAGTACCGTCCATTCCAGATAATTGATTTCCCCCTTTTGCAATTGTTTATTCAATGTTTGGGTAATTTCTCTGGCATTTTTCAAAGCATTACTTTCAAAATCCGCTACAATTTCTTTGTTCTTTTTCAACTGCTGAATGCCATCTTCCATTTCCGCCTGCAACTGTTTCTTTGCATAAGCAGTTTCATTTATGGCGAGTTCCTGCTGTGTTTTTGCAGATTTTATCCTTGCTTTCTGGGCTCCTGAAAAGATCGGGATACCGACACCCAGCTGAAAGGAATGAAACCTTGAACCCAGGTCATAACGCATCCCATCCTGCAGACTCATATTTTGATAACCCAACGTGATTCCAGGGAGCAATTTTGCCTTTTCAACACCAGTATTGGCTTTGGCCAGTTGCTCCTGTTGTACATGCAATTTCAACACAGGGTGATTTTCCAGCATCTCAGGAGCGATATCAGTCCAGCCTAGCTTAAAATCAGGGGCCTTTGGCCAACGTTTTTCTCCGCTATTGATCAATAACATAAACTGCTGCTGCAGGAAACTAAACTCCTTTTGCAACTCTTTCTTTTGTCGGCCAATTTGTGTCAATTGATTTTCCGCAGTCGCCTTTTCCAGCATATTGGTTTCTCCAGCTTTAAACCTTAAAGTGGCAATTCTCAAAAACTCGCGATAGGTGCTGTCCATCGCTACCAGCAAAGCTTCTTTTTCCGCGATCACCAATAGCTCGTAAAACATGGAACTGGTCAACTTTTTCAGTTCTGCTTGTTTTAAATCCACATCCAGCAAACTCAGTTTCCATTCTTCAACACCTCTGGTTTTTTGCCTGGCATAAAGGGTTGGTAAACTAAAACTCTGACTGACCCCAAAGCCATTGTCAATCAGGGAACTATTGAATTTCCCATACTGCCCGGATAAATTGGTCTGGGGAATATCCCCTGCCGTTCTAATCAGCTGATGTGCTTGTTCGGCTCTTAACTTTTGGCCTTTAACCAGCAGATTCCCTGTGGTAGCGCTGTCTAAAGCCTCCTTTAGATCGATGGGTCTTTGTGCCAGAACCGTATTAAAAGGGCTAAAAGCAAAAACCAACAGGATCAGTGTAGCTACCGATTTGGCGTGTTTAACAGGTTTCAAACCTTTCTCCACCGCAATATATAGGATTGGCAAGACGAAAAGCGTCAACAAAGTGGCAATCATCAATCCACCAATTACTACTGTGGCCAGCGGCCGCTGTACTGCAGCACCTGCCCCATTACTCAATGCCATCGGCAAGAAGCCTAAAGAAGCTACAAAAGCAGTCATTAATACCGGTCTTAACCTCGTATTGGTTCCCTGCATCACTACATTTTTCATATCTGTTTCTCCGGTTTTTTTAATGCGGTTGAACTCTGCAACCAATACAATCCCATTCAATACGGCAATACCAAATAAAGCGATAAAGCCAACCCCTGCACTAATGCTAAAAGTCATCCCACGAATGGCCAGCAGGAAAATCCCTCCAATCGCCGACAATGGGATGGCGGTATAAATCAACAGGCCATATTTTATAGAGTCAAAAGCAAAGTATAACAGTAAGAAAATGAGAATCAATGATACTGGAACAGCTACAGACAATCTAGATTTGGCCTCATTCAGGTTTTCAAAAGATCCACCATAAGCCACTGTATAACCTACCGGCAATTTGATCTTTTCCTCTACTTTTTCCTGCAATTCGTTCACGATGCTTTCTACATCCCGGCCGTTCACATTAAAGCCTACCAATACCCTTCTTTGCGTATTTTCTCTTTGAATCTGACTTGGGCTGTCTACCAGCTCGACGGTAGCCACCTGACTTAAAGGAATCTGATGACCTGCAGGTGTTGGGATCAGCAACTGCTGTACATCAGTCAGGTCTTTTCGATTTTCATTTTCTAATCTCACCACCAATTCGAAGCGCTTCTCCCCTTCAAAAACAAGCCCTGTACTCTGACCTGCAAAAGCCGCATTGATGTTTCTGTTAACTTCAGCAATGTTCAATCCATACTGCGCAATTGCGGGCCTGTTGTACTTAATCACAATCTGAGGCGTTCCGGAAATCTGTTCTACATAATGCTCCGTAGTTCCTTCCACACTTCTCACAATATTGCCCAATTGCTTGGCATATACACTCAAAGTATCCAGGTTTTCGCCATAGATCTTGCAGACCACATCTTGCCTGGCTCCCGTCATCAGCTCATTAAAGCGCATCTGAACCGGGAACTGAAAACTCGTGGTTACCCCTGGAACTTCCGAAGCCGCTTTACTCATTTTTTCAGACAACTCATCAAAAGAGCTGGCGGAAGTCCATTCACTTTTCTTTTTCAGGTTGATGATCATATCCCCCATATCCATTGGCAATGGCTCTGTAGGCACTTCACTACTACCAATTTTGGTCACGATATTTTTCACTTCCGGGAATCGGGATTTCAAAATCGCAGATACCTTCTGTACGTTTTCTATGGTTGTATTCAGGCTACTACCAGAAAGCACCCTGGTTTCTACTGCATAATCTCCTTCTTCAATCGATGGAATAAACTCACCACCGAGTCTCGTTAATAAAAAGACCGCAAACACGAACATGGCCACCACTACTGTTAAAATGAGTTTAGGAATTGCCAATGCACGGTTTAATATTTTGCTATAACCGGATTCAATTCTTGCCATCAGGCGATCAGAAAAGTTCTTTTTATCGCTGATCGTTTTACTCAGGAACACGGTACTCATCATTGGAATATAGGTTAGCGACAAGATAAAGGCGCCTAACAGTGCGAATGCTACCGTTTGTGCCATTGGCTTGAACATCTTCCCTTCAATTCCCTGCAAACTGAAAATCGGCAGGTACACAATCAGGATAATGATCTGTCCGAAAACCGCACTATTCATCATTTTCGAAGAAGCACTTTTCACTTCTTTATCCATTTCCTGCTGAGATAGCGTCCGCAATCCGGCAAATTTCTTGCTATGTGTCAATTGATGCATCACGGCTTCTACGATAATCACCGCACCATCTACAATCAATCCAAAATCCAGGGCACCAAGGCTCATCAGGTTGCCACTTACCCCAAACAAATTCATCATGATGATGGCAAAAAGCATGGAAAGGGGAATTACAGAGGCCACCAGTAAACCAGCGCGGACATTTCCTAAAAACAGCACCAGTACAAAGATGACAATCAAGGCCCCTTCCATCAGGTTTGTCTTTACAGTATCAATTGCATTGCTCACCATATCCGTGCGGTCCAAAAATGGCTCTACGACTACACCTTCCGGCAGCATCTTTTGTATCTCGGCAATCTTTGATTTGATACTTTCAATCACCACATTACTATTGGCACCTTTTAACATCATTACAATTCCACCGGAAACCTCTCCTTCGTCATTGTAAATCAGGGCACCATAACGTGTTGCTGAGCCGATTTTCACTTCCGCAACATCACGAACCAATAAGGGTACATTGTTATTTTTGTTCTTGATGACTACATTTTCTATGTCGTCTTTATTTTCAATCAGTCCTTCGCTTCTGATATAGCTTACCGATGATTGTTTCTCTATATAAGAACCGCCAGTATTCTGGTTGTTACTTTCCAAAGCATTAAACACATCGGCAATGGTAATCCCATGCGCCTGTAATTTATTGGGATTGATGGCTACCTCATATTGTTTCAATTTACCTCCAAAACTACTCACTTCGGCTACCCCTTTTACACCCAGGAGTTGTCGCCTAACCACCCAATCCTGGAGCGTCCGCAATTCGGTGATGTCGTATTTGCTTTCGTAACCTTTTTTAGGTTTCAGCACATACTGGTAAATCTCTCCGAGACCTGTAGAAATAGGTCCCATTTCAGGCTTCCCTATGCCATCAGGAATACTTGCCTGTACAGTCAGCAATCGTTCTGAAACCTGTTGTCTGGCCCAGTAAACATCTACATCGTCGTTAAAAACCAGGGTTACCAGCGAAAGTCCAAAACGGCTATAACTTCTGATTTCCTTGATTCCGGCAATATTACTACTTGCCTGTTCTACGGGGAATGTGACCAGTCTTTCGATATCTGTGGCGCCATAAGAAGGCGCAGTGGTGATAATTTGCACCTGATTATTGGTAATATCAGGCACTGCATCTACGGGCAGCTTTGTCAATTCAAAAGCACCGTAAATGATCAGCGCGATGGTAAATAGCGCTACTATGAGTTTATTCTTTACAGAAAACCCAATGATTTTATTCAACATAAAAAAATTGTAATGTGATTTATTCTTCTAACAATAAGAGCTAAACCAGGGAATTATCCTGCCGGTTTAGTAGTATAAATCAAACTTTTGGCGGTTGCCAAATGGTATCCAGGTAAGCGGATGGGACATGGTCATCGTTATAAATGACTGTTTTTGTGCGTAGCTGAGCGCTAAATACTTTAATCTGGTATTTATGGAATGGTGGAGCAGCAGAATTGCTTAAAACGGAGTGCTGATCAACCGATTTAAAAGGCAATTGATTATCGCGTTCCTGGTCATTGTCTGTATGCGGCACAGAATTATAATGGTCAAACAGAAAGGTAGAGAAGGTAATATCCTCATTTATAGCCTTGTGTTCGAAATAATGTTGAAAAAGTAAGGGCAGTTTGATTAATTCCTGCAATCCGGTAGAAAAAATGAGGAGGATTAAAGTGATAAATATGGCAATGCGCTTCTTCAAGGCCTCAAATGTATCGGTTTCTTTGCTCCCAAAAAAGGGAAATACCGTAACTTTTCTATAAAGATTGACTAAAAAACTTCGAATCAATTACTTGACCATAGTTTTCTAAGCTAAAATCGGCAATGTGAAAATTGCTAAGTTATCAGGTCCAATTGCATGAATCCAGTCAAAAGCAGTATCTTTAACTACTTATAAAAAACACGCATATGAAAATACAATTTCCAGTTATTGGTCTCCTAAGCGGGATGCTTCTATTTAGCTGTACCTCTTCAGAAAAAAAAGAGAACAATACTGATACCCTCAGTGCAGTACAAAATTCGACAGCAACTCCAACAGATACAACTGTAGCAACTGTACCTGCTGTTGATCAAAAGACAGTTGATCTGATCAAGCTTAAGTTGAACGAGATATACAAAGATGATCTGGCGAAAAACCTGATTGATACCCCAAGCAGAAAATTCAAACTGTTTGAAGTCAACCTGAATGAGGACCCTAAAAAAGAGATTTTAGTGGGATTAACAGGTTCTTATTTTTGTGGATCAGGAGGATGCACCATGCTATTATTTGATGCAGAAGGAAAAGTCCTTAATAAATTCACGGTCGTGGATTACCCTGTTTCGGTTGCCACAACAAGCACAAAAGGTTGGAAAGATCTGATTATTCAAAGCAATGGAAAAGATCATTTGATAAAGTATAATGGAAAAGCCTATCCTGCTAATCCAAGCATCCAGGCTGTTGCAGATGCTACAGCCAAAAAAGATGCCCTTAGCGGTTTAGCACTTAGCGATCCATCGTTTAACTGGTAAGCCAGGTATAAAATAAATCAGGAATCATTTTTTTCCTAAAAGGAGCGGCTACTCATTTTTTCAATGAATAGCCGCTCCTTTTATTATTTCTTAGGGCTCCCCCTTTATTCCTTATGATCATTATCGGAATGATCACCCAAATTACGCAGATATACCTCATGTTGAGGGAATGGGATTTTGATCTCATTTTCTTTAAAAGCGGCAGCGATGGCAATGATCAGGTCGCTTCTGGTGGCATAAGTCTCCCCAATATGCTTCGCCCAGAAATAAATCTTCAGGTCAATCGAACTGTCATTAAATTGTTCAAATTGCACAATGGGACCAGGATTTTTACTAATCCGCTCTTCCTTGCCTAAAATCTCCCTTAGAATTTGTCTGCTTTTTTCTAAGTCAGAATCATAAGCAATGCCGATCATGATCGACATCCGTTTCCGGTTTCCACCGAGCGACCAGTTCACCAGCTGGGTATTTAACAGATCTCCATTAGGAACTACTACATCAGCGCCATCCCAATTGGAGATCACACTACTCCGAAATCCAATAGATTTCATGGTTCCTCCTTGTCCGGCGATATCTACAATATCCCCTACATTCACAGGCTTTTCGAATGCAATGATCAAACCGCTCACCAGATTGTTAACCAGGGTTTGCAAACCAAAACCAATACCTACGCCTAAAGCACCTAAAACGATGGTCAGCCTGTCTACCGGAATCCCCGCTGCTGCAACAGCTAAAAATAACCCAATACAAAGAATAGAAATCCGAACCAATAATAACCAGCTGCCTATGCCCTGTCGCTCGTTCTTATTCTCTTTTCCCGGAGAAATGTGTTGATCCGTGGCGAAAAAGGAAACAACTTTAGACACCAGAACCGAACCGCCCATAATAGACAGGAACAAGAGCATATTATTGATCGTGAAGGTATAACTTCCCAATGTACGTTCCTCAGTAAAAAAGTTCAACAGTGGTTTCGACAGGTAGTCGAATGAAGGAAAATTACGACCAATTAATACCAGCCAACCGATCACCAACAATACGTAAAAGAACACAGGAGCCTTTTTCCCAACCCTTTCCAGGTTCAGATAAAACAGCTTCTTATCCTGTCCGGAATACACATTAAAAGCCATTAACAAGCCTTCATTGATCAACCTGACTGTCCATAGAAAAAGAATGGCGATCACCACATTCAAAAATCCACTTATAAAAAGTGTTTTAGCAAGATTATAGCGCCCAAAAGTATTGGCGATGATCGCGGCAAATTCCAGAAAAACCATAAAAGCGATAGACCAGGTGATCCATTTTTCCTTTAGCGTTTCACGATTTCCTTTTATTAAGCTGAATAAACCTAATGCAATGCCCAAGGCAGAAGTAAACAGCATGATCCAGCGTTCTGTTCTGGAGGCTTGTAGTACCATATTGCAGACCGTTGCCAACATAAAAAGCAGGAATATTAATACCCATACCCTCAACCAAAACCTGTTTACAAAACCGATAAAAATCAGCGTCAGACAAATACAAGATACCGACCAGAAAATGGCATTTAGAATAAAAGGCGGGGCGGGGAAAAAGAACTGAAATAAACTGATCACGATCAACACTGCAGAAAGAAAAGGATACCTCAGCACCAATTGTCCTTCAAAATCAGGCTTTAACAGGTTTTCTTTAACATAGATGCTTTTAATCGACCTCAAATAGACAAAGGAGGTGATGATCAATAGAATTAACAGCAATATTTTCCCTATATTATTTTCTACATAGAAGCTGAAAGTCAGTAATCCCTTTGTTTTTGAAAAATCAAGAATCTCTCCAAAAGAACGGGAAAAACCCTCTTCGCCCCAGATGTTACTAAATTCCCGCTTGTAAGTATGGTCTGCCATCTCTCTCTGATAGGTATCCAATTCTTCCAAACTACTTTGCAGTTTAAAAACAGTCATATTGACCTGATTCAGCAAAGTCTGGATATTATTAACGGCAATTTTTAATGCAGAATCTATTGGCTCATTTTCATAAGCGATTACCTTTATTTTCTGCAGGTATTTCATCAGTGTATTAGAATCCGTTGGGAATTTAAATAAGGCGGGCACACTCATTAAAGAATCCATCTGATAACGCAAATTATTCAGGTCTTGCTGACGAATGTCTAACTTCGATTTTCTGAAATTAGCTTTCTTTAATAATTCGGCTAATATTTTGGAAGTAGCTGTTAAATTTCGGAAGGTTTGTGCAGAGCCTTTATTGTTAAAAACCCCATCTCCCGCGATAACAAAATCTTTTTCAATTTCTTTCAATTCGGTCTTAGTACCGGGCGTATCCAGATTTCCTTTAAGGTAGATCTTTGCCTTTTGCATCGTCCTTTTGATTTCCTCAAATGTCTTGATCTGCGCAGTTCTTGCCTTATCCGCCGCAAACTCATCCGCACTTTCTTTTGAAGAGCGCTTTGCAAATGCCTGCATTTTTCCTACAAAATCCAACTTTAAACTGTCTACTGTAACTGCAGTTTTTGCGGTGTCTTTTGTTTGGGCATTTAGCGATAAAACGAAAAACAGGCTTACAAAAAACAAAATCAAGACACTTACTTTTTTTGAAATGATCATCTGATTGGGGATAAAGCCCAATAATACGGAAAAAGCTGCGTTTATTTTTCTTAGAAAACATAAATCAAAACAGCGCAATCCTTGTTATATTTGACAAACAACATCACATATCATGAGAAAAATTCTCTTATTTGTCTTCGCGACAATCATCACACTTAACACTTTCGCTCAGAATCGTCCATCAGTAAAGCCAGACATCATCCAAAAAACCAATGGTGAAGAAATGAAAGGTAAACTGACCAGAATCAGCGATAATGAAGTCAGTTTTATTTATCCTGGCGAAACGGTAGAATACACCATTAAAAAATCTGAGATTTCAAAAATCATCCATGCAAGTGGCCGGGTTGAGGTTTTCGGTCAGAGTTCCCTACCTGCTGCAGATCGACAAAAAGATCAGGTAGCGATGTCGGCCAGCCCTACTGATCACCACAACAAAATTGCGATCCTTCCATTTACTTATTTGATGGACAACCAACCTGGCGCAGAGCAAATCGGCTATAAAGCACAAGAAGATGCCTATGGTTTCCTATCTAAACATTCTGCAGGATATACCATCCTTGATCCAAGAACAACAAATGCGAAGCTCCTTCAAGCGGGCGTAACCAGGGATAAAATGATGGCTTTTACCATGAAAGACATTTGTGATATTCTTGGCGTTGAATATGTAATTGATGGCACCATTATTCAAAACAAAGGCTATCAAACCAGTGCTTCCGGTGGCAGTTCTAATACTAAGGTAAAAAGAGATGGAGAGGAAAAAGTAAGAGGCGTTTCCAGTTCAAATACCAACTATGCCAATTCAGTACAACGATATGAAGTGAGTGTAAGTCTTCATATCTATATGGATAACAATGCAAGCATTTACAATCAAAGTCATAAAGCTTTCCTGACCAGCACTGATGGTTCGTACAATAGTCCTTTGGAATATTTACTAAAAAGAACTCCTTTATACAGGAAATAACAGGTACAAAAACCGCATTTACCAAAACACCCAAAACCACCATTAAGGCAGTTTTGGGTGTTTTAATTTAAGCTTATAGCAAACAAGCCGATGATCAAAATTTCCGATCGTACTTCAATACATCAGGTAGCTGATCGCTTACTTCCTGCTGGTTCAATTTTCCGTTAGCATCTTTTTCCAATAGAAAAGAACTGCCTGTCATTTTAGGCTGATACGCCTTTCCCTGAAAAAGGATGGGTAGTTTTCCATAGTTAAACAAAGATTTACCATTGCCTTCCGATACCTGCAATGCCGGAGCTTTTGTCCCATCCAGTTGTGCTTGAATATCCCAATCACCAATTTTCAAATGATACAATCCCTGATCTGCCTTGATGATTTTAATCATCTGTGCTTCCCCATTTTTCACTTGTATAATGGTTAAGAACCTAAACTTCTGCATCGGTTTCGAAGTAATCCCGGCATGCCATTGATTTACAAAGTCTTTGATCTTGCCTTCATCATTGGTCACTTTATTCCAATTTACCGCTGCCGCTGAAAACTGATCATGGATTACCATATTCAAAGGTTCGTTCGCAAAAACGCTGGCCTTCACCTCCGCTAAATCTGTGATGACCCCGAAGTTTTGCTGATGCGGATCTGTGGTGGTCTCCGCCACAATCTTATCATAAGGTACATGGAATTGCGTAGTCCATTTTACCGGATTTTTGGCTTCCAGCTCATCATATAAGACCACATAACCACCCTCCAATTGCAACATATGTCTGCGGTACAAGGTTACTCCCGGATCGCCATGGCCATTACTTTTCGAAGGTGTCAATTTGATCTGTTTAAACCTGTCCAGCCAAAACTCACTTTTAATCTCGCCATAAGCATTACTGGCATCCCCTAAAGCATATTGAATGTTAGTTCCTGAGATCGTCCGCGGAATCCAGCCGTAGCCTTCTTCCCCTAACTTCTGACCAATGCTATCGGCCAAAATCGTATTGTAAGCCCTCGAAGTACGGTAATACAAGAGGTTATGCTGGTCACTGAAATTGCTATAATAGCCACTTCCACCGAAAATAGTTTTACCCTTATAATTTAAAGTAAAGGCATTTTGAGCGGCATGTCCATGGCCGGAAGATCCGAATGGACTGCTCATCAGGTAGGTACTTAGACTCTTGTCTTCCTGACCTAAATCTTCGTGCATTGCCGCTACGCCAACATCTGCGAAATTCCTTGTTTTGGGTAGCCTGGACGGTGATAATGTACTGAGTTTCCTGTTTGGCTTATAATTCAACAACCTGAACAGCAAGAAATCATCCGTGCCTCTAAAGTACTCCGGTTTTTCGCGTTTGATCTCTGCAACATACCAGTTCAGGTAAGGGTTATCCATTTTAAAAGTCAGCGCTTCTGCAAACCAGGCTTGTCCTTTGACCATGTATGGAATATTTTCCCACATATCACCAGTAGAAGTTGAGGAAGAATGTGGCGGGTAAGTATACAGCATAAAATAAGGCAGATTATGCATCCATGGCAACTTAAAATAATCCACACCGGTAAAATCCCCGAACAGTTGGGAAAGGTACACGATAGACTTAAAGTTGACCCTGAAATAACCATTTCCTTCATGCCAACCGCCATCCGTAGTCCCCAATACCGGGAATCTCGCAGACCATACTTCGTACATATAAGTCATCCATTCCTTAGATTCAGGCACCTCATTGATCACTGCTACTGTAGCAATGGCCAGATTCCTTAGCGTAATTTGCCATACATGATTATCGCTTACATGTAGTTCAAATCTATTTGGCAAATGATTATATACCTTTCTGGCTCTCAGGGTAATCATATCCCTAAGCTCCTTTTTTTCTTCTGCAGATAAGAACTGATAGCCGGCATCGTAAAACCATCCCAGCGCTTCCAATACCGCACCACTGGTAAAATCATCACCTGTCGCCAGGCCATTTGGATTCATCCTGGCAATATTTAGGGCCCGTCTTTTGGCATCTTTAATAAATCTTTCATCCTTAGTCAGTTGATAGGCGATACAAAGATTACGTACCGGATTCCCTACCGCATCTCCAAAACCATGGTACATCCTTTCAACGATGATCTTCTTTTCCAATTTTGTTTTTCCGGTCGTATCAATGATCCGTTGCGGCTTCTCTTCCGGCAAAGGTGCCAGCATTAGCTTCTCAGCAAAAACAATAAACTTTTTTGCTTCAGGATTTTGCAGGTTATTCTGATAAAAATCTTCTCCGATTTTATTCATATTCCACAATCGTGGATGTGGTCCTTCGTTTCGTTTCAGCACTTCCGCAACTGGCGGAGACACTTTAAGCGCTGCATTTCCCGCAGTAGCAGCAACCTGAAAATCATAAACCTGCGACCAGCTCCATTGCTTGCCACCCTTTAACTTATAGCCGTATTTCCAAAACCAGGTCCCCGGTTTTAAAGCCTGGTGTACCGGATAAACCGTCCAACGTTGCTCAGCACTGCTGATTAAATCCTTCTTAAAGTCTTTATCCCTAGCCAGCATCACTTTATAAACTACATTTCCAATGTTAGGATCTTCTTTAACTTCGCTCCCGCTTTCCATTGGCAGCACCATATTTTTACCATTGGTGCCGGGCCAAAGCAAGGCAGGCTCAACAGTAGGCACTATAATCCCGTTTGCGGGATAAGGCCATTCACGTACCCTGGCATGTAGTTTTTCCGCATCAATTTTCAACACCGCATTTTCCTGCTGCGCAAAAAGAGCGACAGAGACCAAGGAAAAGCTGAGTAAAGTCAGTATTTTTTTCATTTTATGTTATTTCTTATCAATCGCTATAATACGCCTGCAATAAATTTATCGCCATTACGCTGACACCAGTTTTTCAAATAAAGGCGCATGCCTTCCAATTTCTTTTTATAAGCGGAATTTACCGCCAGATTGTTCATTTCACCGGGATCTTTCTTAAGCGAAAACAGCTGTTCCTTAATCAGTCCTTTATTGTAAACGATGTATTTAAAGTCCGCGGTGATAACCGCACGGCCACTAATTCCCAATAAATCTTCATTATCTGCAAAATCAGTTTCGATGACTAAAGTATCTCTAAGTTTTTTTGTTGGGTTTTTGAGCTGCTGGCTCAGGTCCATCCCCTTTAGATAAGCCGGTTTTGCGACGCCTGTGAAGCCGCAAATGGTCGGGATGATGTCGATCCCGTTACAAACCAACATATCGTCTGTACGGGCTTCCCAGTCGCCCAATTTAGAAATGATAAAAGGCACCTTAGCAGCTTCCTCGTACAATACCTGTTTTTGGTTCCAGCGGTGTGCCGCATAACCATCCCCATGATCCGCAGTGAAAATGATGATGGTGTTCTTTTCCAAATCATATTTTTTCAGGGAAGCCAGTACCATACCAATGTAAACATCTACTTTCTCGACCAGCCTGTTGTAAGCCCATCGGTATTGTCGCCATTGATCGCCCGTCCAGTTTACCGTAGGATAGGTTCTGAAACTCACTTTTTGCTGCTCCCGAATCATTTCCGGCTCATGTGCAGAAATGCTCCAGTTATCAGGTAAAGCAGGACATTCGGAAGCTGGAGGAGCATTTTCCAGCACATCCATTTTCATTGCGTCACCTCTGGCCCATTCGCAGATATCATGTGGATTTAAAAAAGAAGCCACCAATAAAAATGGCTGATTTCTATTTTCCTTTATAAAACGGGCGCAGTACGAAGGTGTTCCGGCATCATTATAGTCCAGAAAATCGGTATTTTCAATATCATCGAAGCCATGCTGACTCCTTTTGGCTGTAGGAATAGGTAAATGCCATTTGCCGACATACCCGGTTTTATAGCCTCCATTTTTAAGGATCTTTCCCATCATCAGTAAGCTGTCCGGCCAAAGTCCGTCTTTTTCCGGCGCATTGCCCACAAAGCCTGTTTCGAAGGGCATTTTCCCACTAAAGATCGAAGTTCTTGAAGGTGTACATAATGGCTGCGCACAATAAGCTTTGGTAAATTTTACGCCGTTTTTTGCCAGCCGATCCATGGCAGGGGTTCGTAAATCCTTATTCCCCGCATTGCTCATCGCATCTGCGGTTTGCTGATCCGTCATGATGATCAGAATGTTCGGCCGATCCTTATTTTGCGCAATAGCTGCAAGACTTAAAAACAGGGAAATACCGCAACAGAAAGCACATTTAAAAATAGTGTTAACGTTCATTTAAAGTTTTATTTGTAGGTGATATTTGGTCTAACGAATTTAAAATCAACTGACAATTCCACGTTTCAATTGCGGTCTAAATGCTTTCAAATTTGATGAATAAGGGCCTGTAACACTCCATTCCTTACTTTTCCTTTTCCATTTTAGCCAGATACTCGCTGGGCATCACCCCGAAATAGTTTTTAAATGCGGTTGAAAAATAGGATGGTGTGTTAAAGCCACAGGTATAGGCGATCTGCGCAATAGTATATCTTTTTGACACCATCAATTCTACGGCCTTCTTAAAACGAATGCGTTTCATGAATTCTATCACCGATTCGCCGGTAATTGCTTTCAATTTCAAATACAGATTAGACCTGCTCATCCCGATCTCCTTACTAAACTTATCTACAGAAAACTCCGCATCAGACAGGTGCAATTCGATGATGGAAATGGCTTCTTTCAGGAATTCTTCATCGAGCGTATTGAAGGCAATATTCTCGGGTACAATTTCCTTATTCGCGGAGTAGTATTCTTTTAAGCGTTTCCGGGAACGCAGAATATTCGTAATTTTTGCCGACAATAAATCTGTCGAAAAAGGCTTAGTTACATAATCATCAGCGCCCATTTCCAAACCCTTTATCTGCTGACTGGTTTCGCTCTTAGCCGTTAAAAGTATCAAGGGAATATGTGAAGTATTGATGTTCTGCTTGATCCGCTTACAAAAATGAAGACCATCCAATTCCGGCATCATGACATCACTAATGATCAAATCAAATTGCTGGGTTTCCAACATGGCTAAAGCTACTTTGCCATCGCAGGCCAGAGAGACCTGATAATCAGCGCTAAAATAATCTTCCAGGTAAGACAAGATCTCTTGATTATCATCCACAATCAATAACTTAACTGACTTATTATCTGAATGATCAACACCAGTTACTAAAGTTTCAGTACTCCAATCAACAGTACCATCCTGAGCGGTTTGCTCCTCTGTTTCCGGAGTAGTAGAAAGTTCATACACCTTGTTTTCAGGTGTCAGATCATGTACATATACCGCATCAGACATCGGGATAACTACCGTAAAACTACTTCCCTTTTCCGGTTCACTTTCTGCCGTAATCCGACCATGGTGCAGCTCCACCAAACGTTTGGTAAAGGCCAGACCAACCCCAGAACCGAGGTTCATCTCGCGGTTATTTACCTGATAAAATTGATCAAATACCTTAGGCAATTCTTCCGCAGTAATTCCCAAACCGGTATCTGTAATTCGGATCATTACTTCTTCATTTTTCCTCAGGAGTTCAATATTGATCTTCCCTCCTGGTTTTGTGTATTTAAAGGCATTGGAAAGGAGATTAAATAGAATCTTTTCCATTGCATCTTTATCAAAGTAAAAGGACAACTTCGCCTCATTGGCACGATAAGTATATTGGATCTTGTTCTTCTCGGCAAGGGGCTGGAAAGACTCATAGATTTCATGCACAAAACTAACCAGGTCAGCCTTGACTACTTTAAGCTGTCTGGTGCCCATTTCAGTCTTCCGGAACTCAAATAGCTGATCCACTAAATTGTAAAGCCTTTTCGCATTGACCATCATCAAGTCTAGCTTTTTAGCCGCCGATTTATCGCCCCAGGGCCGCTTAATTAATTCTTCTAAAGGCGCCAATATCAATGTCAAAGGTGTCCTCAGCTCATGTGATACATTGGTAAAGAAATCCATTTTCACCTTGTGAATATAGCCCACCTTTTCTTTGTCCAGTCGCTCGAGTTTTAACTGATCCAGGGCTTTCATTCTTTCTGAGATGATGCGGTAACTGATGTAGCTGGCTAGCCCAATCAGTAGCAACATCACTAAATAAAACCAGCCCGTTTTGTACCATGGTGGCAGCACAGTGATCTCCAGACTTCTAACCGGACTAAGCTCCCCGTTAGGCCCTATCACTTTAACGTTCAATACATAATCTCCAGATGGCAAATTGCTATAACTGACTTTAAAATCGGTGGTTTCCTGCCAGGAATCATCAAAACCTTCCAGCTGGTAATAGTATTTGGTCCGGTTGGTTGAAATATAATTGAAAGTATTAAAAAACACAGAAAACTGTTTGTCGTCTGGACGAAGCTCCAAGCTTTCCGTTTGATCGATGTGCTGATTTAAAATACCCGTCCCATCATCGGTAGTAATGTTTCTATTGAAAACTTCTATGGCCGTAAAGTTCAGTTTCAAGCTGAGCGGCTTTTGCTTCAATGCCGAAGGATAGAAATAGGAAACCCCTTTTATCCCTCCAAAAAGCAGCATCCCATCTGTAGCTTTACAAAAAGAGTACTCGTTAAACTGGTTATTTTGCAACCCATCACTTTCATCAAAAACCTGTACAGCATAGGTATCTGGGTTAAATTTCAGCAGCCCGCTATTGGTAGAAATCCATAAATTCCCATCATCATCAGGTTGTATGCCATAGATCGTACCTTCTAAAAATCCCTTTCTATTTTTAAAAGAGATAAAAGAGCGCTTTCCTTCGTCATAAAGGCTTAGACCATCCCTGGTACCCATCCATATCCTCTTTTTCTGATCTTCAGCGATACAATTCACGATATCCTCGCTTAAAGTACCATCACCAATATTTCCAAAGAGCATATTGTCGGGATAAAACTGAGAAACACCATTGGTGGTGCCAATCCAGATCCTATCCTGACTATCCTGGAACAAACAGGTAATATCATCAGAAACCAATCTTTTTCCAGCTTTATCCAGGGAAATATGGATAAATTTCTGTGATTTAGGCAGGAACTGATCCAAACCGGAACGTGTGCCTATCCAGATCCTTCCCTTACTATCATTCAGGATGCTGTAAACCAGATCACCGGCAATGCTGTTCGGATCATTTGGGCGGTGTAAATACCGCTTAATTTGTCCTGTAGAGGGGTTCAATACATTCAACCCTCCTTTATGTGTACCGATCAATACATTCCCATCCTCATCAAAATTGATGGCTTTAATGTTATTGGAACTCAAGCTATTCGGCTGATTCTCCTGAGCGGAATAATAGCTGATGGTATGACGATCTGGCTTCCAGTAATTCAGGCCTTTGTTATTGGTTCCGATCCAAAAATTTCCACTCTTGTCTTGTTTTATGGCACTAATCACCTCGTCATTCAAAGAAGGGCTGCCTGTATTCTGACTCAGCAGATTGAATTTAATATCGTCTTTATGGTAGTAACTGACCCCTCCGTAATAAGTGCCCAACCACATGCCTTTTTGCCGGTCGCGGTAAACAAAGCGCACCGAATTCTGACCAATGGTAAAAGGCTGAGAAAGCTGATGGTAGTAATTGTCGAAACTATTGTCTGCCGGGTTTAAAATAGACAGTCCTCTGAAAGTTCCCAGCCAGAGCTTGCCTTCCGCATCTTTAGCAATAGAGCGGACGTTATCATCAGCAATGCTATTCCTCCCTGCCTGGTGGACAAAAGATTTATTTTCCTTCTTTTTCAAGTCGTAATGCAACAATCCATGTCCTTCTGTGGCGACCCACAGTTCATTCTGCTCAATAAAAACATCATTCACTGAAGGTTTATCCAGGCCAAGTTCTATTTTACTCAGCGCATTTCTTTTAGCATTGATTTCGAAAAGTCCTACATCTGTACCCAGCAACATCTTATTGTTCCAAATCCCGATATAGGAGATGTTTTTGATCCCATAGGATAGCGTATTCAGGTTGAGCGGAACAAACTGATCAGCGCCGGACTTCAGGCAAAAAACATCTCCAGCGATAGAAACCGCCCAGATATTATGTTGCGCATCTTCCAGCATGGAGCAGATGTACCACTCCCCAACCCGATGTGGTAATTTGTAATTTAGAAAACTATCCGTTTTATGATCATAGCGACTAATTCCCTGATTCCCTCCAACCCATAAACTGCCGGTATGGTCCAGAATCAGACTGCGGATATAATAAGATTGCAGGCTGTTTGCCTTGTCCTTTACCGGGCGGTAAGTCTTGAAATTTTTACTATCATACCTGTTTAAGCCATCCTGGGTCCCTATCCAAACAAAGCCCAGGGTATCTTGTTTCATGGCAAAAACCGTACTTTGGGAAAGGCCCTTGTCTACTGAAATATTACGAAATTGCTTCGTTCCCTGTTGTGCAAATACGCCATGGCCTATCAGCAACAAAAAAACAAACACCACACACCTTTTCATTTCAGCCAATATCATATAAATCAACAAATAATTAAGGCTATAGTAGCCAAAAACGGCTTAAAGCTGGAGGCTTAACATAAAGCCCCCAGCTTTAACAAAGCCAAAATAATCTTTTTAAACCTATTTTACCTTAGTAATTAGGATTCTGAAAGAGTTTTTTGTTCAGGTCAATCTCTCTTAATGGGATGGGATACAACTCATGCTTCCCCTCTTTAAACATGGTTCCGGCAATGTAAGGATAGGTACTTCTATACGTTTTAAGCGCGGTCTCAGTTGCACGAAGGCTTGATCCTAAAATATTCCAACGCAATAAATCATATTTACGCAATCCTTCGAAACAAAGTTCCCAGGCCCTTTCGTTTTTCAATCTTTCGAAAAACTCCGCTTTACTCAATCCTGCCGGCAAATCTACTGTCGGATCTACGGTATTAACCGGTTTTCCGAAAGCTCTTCTTCTCACCATATTGATGGCTTCATAAGCTGCGGCATTCGGCCCTTCATTTAATTCGTTTTCGGCTTCCGCACGCATCAACAGCACATCTGCATAACGCAATACCACATAATTGATGTCGGTATTGTTCAAATCTTTTATCGGTTGCAATTGATACTCACGACGCCATTTCCCTGGTGCATAATTCTGATCCTGCGCAGCCGTATATTCAACCGCCTGACCGGCAGCATTGATCTGGTAAGTAGAAACTGCAATATCTCTTCTTAAATCACCGGCAAGGAAAGAATTCCTAAACAATGGAGTGGTCTTTACATAAGAATTGGTACGTCCAAGAGTGGTACTCGCCGCTACTGCAGGCGCATTCCATTGCCCAATCACACTTGAACCGGGTGTTGCCCCTGCCAGGTTATAAAAAGCCACTTCAAACATACTCTCGTTTGGATCAATCTTCAGCTGACATTGGTTTCTAAAAAACTGCTCAAAGCTGGGATTTAAGGTATATACACCAGACTCCATCACTTCTTTACTTTGTTTCTGGGCAATCTGGTACAACTCCTTATAATTTGAAGGCTGCTCCATCTTTCCATTTTGTCTTAAAGAGAAGCCTCCGGCAAATAGGGCAATCCTTGCCAACATACCTTTCACTGCAACTTTACTGATCCGCTCATCACTGGTTTTACCCTCAGGCAAAAGCGCAATAGCCTCTGTCATGTCTTTGATCACCTGCTGATAAACCTCATCAGTTGTCGCTTTAGCTAAGCGAAGATCATCACCTGAACGTGTGGGCGTTAACTTAATAGGCACACCACCAAATAACCGCACCAGTTCGGCATAATAGTATCCGCGTAAAAACTTAGCTTCTCCGAGGTAACGGTTTAAAGTCTTACCCTGTCCTTCCTGATTAAAAGATGCCATTTGAGGGATTTTCTCGATCACCAGATTGGCGCGATTGATGCCCTCGTAATAGGTCTGCCAGGTTCCCTGTGTATAAATTGATTCGGAAGTAATGGCATAATGTGCTACCCCACGAAAATCAGAGGTCACCACATCTCTAACCTGTGCAATGTCATTGTCGTTCTCATACAGAATCGAGGCGTAAAAAGCCAGCGTATTCTGATTGCACATACTTTGGTACACCCCTAAAGTGGCCAAATCTGCTTCATCAACACTGTTAAAGAACTTCTCTGCATTAAAAACAGATTTTGGCTCTTCGGTGAGTGCTTTTTTGCAGGCCGTAAAATTAGCCAGCAAGGCGATGACGATCAGTAGTTTTAAACCATTATTGCGATATATATTGAATGTTGTTCTCATGATGGAAATTGTTATAATGAAATGTTCATACCAGCTACATAGTACCTGCTGCGTGGGTAGCCGCCAAAATCTACACCAGGAGTTAAGCCTCCGGTGCTATTGGTGCTTACTTCAGGGTCATAACCAGAATACTTATCAAATACATACAGGTTATAACCGGTCACATAAAGCCTCACATTATTGAGTTTAACCTTAGAGATCCAGCTTTTAGGCAAGGTATAACCCAGACTTACATTGTTGATTCTTAAAAAGGAAGCATCTTCCACTAGCTGATCATTAAACCTTGGCGTAGTGCCATAACCATCGTATCTAGGAATCGTTTTACCTTGATTTAAAGCGGCCAAAGCAGCTGGCGTGTTGACTTTCACCCCATTGCCATCAATGGTCGTCCATCGGTCTTTGAAAGTAGCAAGGTTGTTGGTATAAGCCGTTACATTCGTACTCATTTGTAGTTTGTTTGCGTTGTAAACGTCACTACCGGTAGACCAGTTGATAAACACACTTAAATCAAATCCTTTATAAGAGAAGGTGTTGCTCAGTCCCCCTGTGAACTTAGGGATGCCATTTCCAATCACAGTTCTATCGTCTGGATTGATCACCCCATCACCATTTAAATCTACCAGCTTCTGGTAACCAGGCTGTGCTGCATAGTTTACATCTACCGGAATACCAGACTTCAAGGTATAGCTATTTGTAGTTGGGTTGTAGTTAAAATCACTAAGCTCATATAAACCCGCAGACTTATACCCATACATTAAACCTACCGCATTGCCCACTTGCACCAAATAATCGTTTTGTGCGGTCCAGCTGTTGCTCAGTCTTTTATTTTCTCCATCGCTCAGTGCCAATACCTTATTTTTATTCCAGGCCATGTTTAAGGAACTGCTCCAGATAAACTGCTCAGTTTTCACATTCGTGCTATTCAGGCTCAGCTCTACTCCTTTGTTAGAAGTGGAGCCAATGTTGACTACCTGCGTAGCGAAACCACTTATAAAAGGCACTTGGGCGGCTAATAACAAGTCTTTCGTACGATTATCGTAGGCATCAACCGTTAAGCTCAGGCGTTGTTTAAAAAACCCAATGTCTACTCCAATATTTAACGACTTGGTAGTTTCCCATTTCAAATCCTTGTTTTCAATGTTATTTGGGTAAATGGCAATGCTATTGTTGTTGTTCAAAGGATAGGTTCCGCTTGCCAGCTGACTGATCATTAAATAATTAGCAATCCTGTTATTCCCGGATGCTCCATAACTTAAGCGCAATTTCGCATCTGAAAGGAAGTTCAGATTTTTCAGGAAGTTTTCATTTATCGCCCTCCATGCAAAAGCAGCAGAAGGAAAATAACCCCATTTGTTATTGTCGCCGAACTTAGAAGAACCATCTGCCCTTAAAGTAGCGGTAAAAATGTATTTGTCTTTGTAAGTATAATTTGCACGTGAAAAGAACGAAAGCAGGTCGTCGGCCTCCTCAAAAGAGGTTGGTATACCTGGCGTTGTACCCAGGGCAATATTCCCTAAACCAAGGTTAACAGATGGAAATTTGCTGTTACTCGCCGTAAAATTCTCTTTAGCTGAATACTGCTGCTCCTGCCCTAATAAGAACGTCACCTTATGTACTTTGTTAAAGGTATTGTCGTAAGTAATGGTGTTGTTGTAGTTAAAGCTGTTCACATCTGTTTGCGACAATGCCCCAAATGGACCTCCGCTCCTTTTAGCCATAATCGAACGCGCATCACTAAAAGTTTTCAATTTAGTATCACCAACCGTTGCAGATACCAATCCACGATAGGTAAAATGATTGGCAAAATTATAGTCCAGCGAGGCAATGAAATTTAGCGAACGGTTTATAGATTCCCTGAATTGCGATTCCGCATTGGTACGTGGGTTTTGAATTGGAATGGCATTCACATCTATCGAAGGATCGTTATCCAACTCCAGGAACTCCTTATCCGTTGAATTCTTATCACTAATTGGTCTATACTGAAAAATGTTAATCAGTGCATTGAAACGATCTCCACCTTCTCTGGTTCCAAAACCAGTGATCTTTTGATCGCTATAATTGACAATTCCCGTAAGCTTCATTTTTTTACTTACGTTATGCAACAAGCTAAATTTCGCTACGTTTTTTATAGAGCCACCCGGCTGAACCAAGCCCTGATCGTCACTTTTAGAGTAAAAAATATTGAAACGTGTGTCGCCTTGTCCGCCGCCAATACTCACCTTATGGTATTGCGTATTTGACCAATCGCCAAACATTTCCTCCTGCCAGTTGATTCCTTTTCTGTTGCTATATAGGCCTGGTAATTCTGAATAAGCACCAAACTTATTTTTGATATCCAACAGTTTATCTGGATCAGTACCGAATTTCTCATATAGTAAGCTCGTAAAGTCTAATGGATTAAGAACCGGGATAAATTTATTGGCCTTTTTTGCCCCATAATACATATCATAACTGATCGTCAGTTTAGTAGGTTTCAGCTGTTTTGTGGTCACCAAAATCACTCCATTAGCGCCTCTGGCACCATAAATAGAAGTTGCAGAAGCATCTTTTAAAACATCAATACTTTCCACATCTGTAGGATCTAAAAAGCTCAGTCCATCGGTTTGTGGCACCCCATCTATCACATAAAGCGGTTCATTACTTTGGGTAATAGAACCCCCTCCGCGTAAGGTAATTGTGGGCGTACTTCCAGGTGTTCCATCATCAGTAGAAACCCGTAAACCCGCCACACGTCCAACTAATGCCGAAGCCACATTCTGGACAGGAACTTTAGCCAGCTCTTCACCTTTCACCGAAGATACGGAGCCGGTTAAATCCTTTCTCTGGACTTTTCCGTAACCAATCACCACCACTTCATTCAGGTCATTTGCATCATCTATCAGTTTCACATCTATATTGGTCTTATTCTTTACCAGTTGCTCTACACTTTTAGAACCCAGGTAAGAATAGGTTAGCGTGCCATTTGATTTCACTTTGATGTTGTAGCTCCCATCCGGGTTGGTCACTACCCCATTTTTCGTTCCTTTCTCAAATACGGTTGCACCTGGAATTGGTTTATTTTCTCCATCTCTAACCACTCCTTTTACGGTGATCACCTCCTGCGCATACATAAATGTGCAGATGGAGAGCATTAACATTAATAGTACTAATTTTTTCATCTTATGTTAAATTTCGTGGTTTATATCAACTTAAATCCTGCTCTGATGAACAGGTCGTTTGCGGCTTTCTTAGCAGAAACGGTCAACAAATACTCGTCAAATGACTCTGCAGCAGCGGCCACTGTAACTCCTTCATTGCCATTGATGCCAACCAATGAAATTCCTGCTTGTACCGTTCTGATTTCATTATTGGCAACGGTACTGTCTTTATCGTATACCGGAGCCATATTGCCCAGCGTAGAATCATTGAAGTTGTCTTTTACCAGATCACCATTATCGGATCTTCGCTGTCCCGGCCATGGCCTCAACAATTTCAGATTGGCGATTTGTAATTTATTAACCATTTGTCTGATCTGTGCAGAATGCCTGGCTTCTAAAGAATGAACCCTTGCCGCTGCTGCCAGTACAGTATTGTTTTCCATCAGGGGAATCAATTGCCCTTTATACGCCCGAACACCAAGGTCTTCAATCACCATAGCTGTCCTCAGGAAAGTCGCATAAGTGGTATTGATATTGGGATTTATTTTCGTGTAATCGAAAGCCTCATAAGGCATTGCATCAGGTACTTTTCCTTTTAAAGTTTGAATGGTTTGGATCCATAAATTAATATGTGCCTGTTCCTGATCGCGGATAGTGGTAATTACCGCCTTATCCGCAGCGGGAATCAAAGCAGGCGTTTTAACCAGCGCATTGTTATACAGATGAAATTCCATGTACTCCATCGCCAGCATAAAATTCAGCGAATCCAATACCAGGGTACTGCTACTGCTCTGTCCATATGCTTTTTGCAACATCGAGCCTAAAGCCATAGGTAATGCAGCCAGAGAAACCTTTTTTCCTATACTAAAGAAATCCTTCATCACTTTGCGACGGGGACTCAACCGTTCATAAATCTCTTGATCAACCTTTTCCAGGTTACTAAGCAGGTTTAAAATATCCATGTGAATCTGGTTTAAAGGTTAATGACGTTAAGTTGAGTTTTGATATATTTTGTGGCTTGAGCCAATACCTGTGCCGCTGGCAAAGCAACATCCAGCCCTTTTGTTTCATCGGAACCCAATTCCTTTAGCTCTAACAGATTGCCAAATATAACATCCGGCAATTGAGTACTAATCCATGCCCCATGACGCGCCTGAACAGAGGCAATCTGACTTAAAATAATGAGGGTATAAGCCTCCTTACTTTTCTCTATCGCCCCATTATAGGCGGCCAATCCGAGGTTATCAAAAGTCCTTGCCAGCCCAAAAACAGCTGTAGGAACGCTAAAATCTATCGCTGAGAAGTCGAACTCCAGGGAACCTATTGCAGCAGGACCTAAAAAGGTTTTGAAGAATTCACGATGCGCAGTTTTATGCCATTTGATATCATTCAAAAACAAGGTCTGTGTGCTGGTATATCCTGCCCCTAAATTTTCTACCGCTTTCGTATAAAATGCGGCTTCCAATTGTGCTAAACTGTAAATGTAATTCAGCAAGCCCGTATCATCTTTTAAATCGATGGTATTGTCTTTATTTATATAAGGAGTGCTGGGTTCAGGATTGTTCTCTTTACAGCCCGCAACAGCTACTGCTAACATAGCAGTTCCCGCGTACTGAAAAAGTCGCCTCCGATGAATTGTCCCCTTGGAAAGAGAGATCAGTCTGTTCATAGTCTAGGATGTAAAATATTTGGTTGTTGATAAGAACGAATTTAAAAGTATGCTGCTTACCAGAGTTTTAAATGCGTCCAAAATCCTATTAATTTTGATGAAAAGTACATCAGCTTCCCCCAAAGGGAGTCAAAACTAAACTTTCTCCAGTATACTTCATCAATTTTAAATGATTTATGGAAAAATTCGAAAGTCTGTTTTCTTCGGCCATCCTATCTTCACTGCTACAAGCAATTGAACCGAAATCCAAATATTTGAACTATGAATAAAACATTCGGCCTATTTTTAGCCGCGTCGATTTTTGCCTTGAGCAGCTCAGCAAAACCTATAAATGACGTTGATTCCTTACAATGGTTAAAAAAGACAGCAAGCCTGATTAGCCAACAACTAAACAAAGCAGCAAATACCTATAGCCCCGGCAAACACCCACGTTCTGTTAACCCGGACGGCACAGTAAGACTAGCCCCCTATAAAGATTGGACCACTGGATTTTTCCCTGGCTCCCTTTGGTATGGTTACGAGCTTACCGGAGATAAGAAACTGGCAGATCAGGCGAAACGATTCACCCTGGCTCTGGATTCTGTGCGTTACCTGACAGATACCCATGATTTAGGCTTCATGCTCTATTGTTCCTATGGAAATGGCTATAGACTGACCGCTGATAAAGCCTATTTACCGGCATTGGCCGATGGTGCCAGGCATCTTTTTGCAAGATTTAACCCTAAGGTTGGAGTGATCCGCTCCTGGGATTTCGCACCATGGAAATTTCCGGTGATCATTGACAATATGATGAACCTGGAGTATTTATACTGGGCAGCAACCGCATTTAAACAACCAGCCTATGCACAGGCTGCAAGCAGCCATGCCAGTACCACCATGAAAAACCATTTCAGGAAGGATTATAGCTCATACCATGTGGTAGATTATGATGTTAAAACAGGAAAAGTATTGCGCAAAGTGACCCATCAGGGAGTAGTGGATGAGTCTGCATGGGCCCGCGGACAAGCATGGGGTCTTTATGGCTATACCATGTGTTATGCAAATACAAAAGACAAAACATTCTTAGCTCAAGCAGAAAAGATTGCTTCATTTATCATGAACCACCCTAAAATGCCGAAAGATAAAATTCCAGTATGGGATTTTGATGTTCACAATGCGATGGACGTAGAACAGCCTGCACCTAGAGATGCTTCTGCCGCAGCAGTTATTGCCTCCGCCTTGCTGGAACTCAGCACACAGGTAAAAGATGGTAAGAAATACGCCGATTATGCCGAAGAAATCCTCAAATCCTTATCTTCGGATACTTACCTCGCTAAACCAGGGGAAAATGGACTTTTCATCCTGAAACATAGTGTAGGTGCGTTTTTATACAATTCTGAAATCGATACCCCATTGGATTATGCCGATTATTACTTCCTGGAAGCCTTGAATCGTTATGCCAGCCTAAAAAAAATAAACCTGAATTAAATCAGTAAATCTGTTTCTCCGATGAACTTAAAAAATATTATACTACCGGCCATTTTATGCCTCTTCTTCTTCTCGCAAAGTAGCGTAGCACAAGAAGCGGTAATTACTAAAAAAGACTTCGATCCGATCAACCTGTCCTACCCCGGACTGGAAAAAACCAATCAGCTGTTTCTAGCTGGTGATTATAACGGAGCTGCTGCAGAATTGCTGCATTATTACCGAAACCGTAAAACGGTTAGACATCCGGAGTTTAACCTGGGTGATGAAGCTCGTTTTAAAGGAAAAAACGTCGGCGCCGCAAATCTATTAAAAGCAAACAACGCGCTGGAACACAAATTTCAACCTCATAAAGGCTATGGCTTTTTTGATTATGGGAAAGACATCAACTGGCAATTATGGCCGGTAAAAGACAACGAAGTCCGCTGGCAATTGCACCGCGTATACTGGTGGCAACCAATGGGTATGGCTTACCGTACCAGCGCTGATGAACAATACGCCAAAGAATGGGTGTATCAATTCCGCGATTGGGCCAGCAAAAATCCTTTAGGCTTATCTGCAGACAACGACAGGTATGCCTGGCGCCCATTAGAAGTATCAGAACGCGTGCAAAGTTTGCCGGGAACATTCAACCTGTTCCTACCCTCACCAAATTTTAGCCCTCGCTTTTTGCTGGACTTTTTACAAAGTTATCAGCAGCAAGCCAGCTATATCCCCCTGCATTACTCCAAATTGGGCAACCACCTTTTATTCGAAGCACAAAGGATACTTTTTGCCGGTTCTTTTTTTCCAGAATTTAAAGATGCCGCTGCATGGAGAAAAAGCGGAATCACGGTGTTAAATACGGAGATCAAAAAACAAGTATACCCGGATGGAATGCAATTCGAATTGTCGCCGACCTATCATGTTGCTTCAATTGATATCTTTTTAAAAGGGTATAATGCCGCAAAAATGGCTGGCGCAGAAAAGGAGTTTCCAGAAAGCTATAGCAAAACGATTGAAAGCATGATTGTTGCTTTAGCCAATATCTCCTTCCCTGACTATAACAATCCGATGTTCGGAGATTCCTGGCTGGTTGAAAAAGATTCAAGACTGAAACAGTTTCAAACCTGGTCAAAAGCATTCCCACAAAACAATACGATCAAATATTTTGCTACCGATGGTGCATCAGGAACAATACCTGAACATTTATCTAATGGTTTAAGCACTGCAGGTTTCTACACTTTTAGAAACGGTTGGAACGACCAGTCTACGGTAATGATTTTAAAAGCTAGTCCTCCGGGAGAATTCCATGCCCAACCAGATAACGGTACTTTCGAGCTTTGGGTAAAAGGCAGAAATTTCACACCAGATGGTGGCGTATATGTGTATAGCGGCGATGCCGAGATCAATAAACTAAGGGAAGCTTACCGTCAAACCAGGGTTCACCAGACCTTAACCCTCGACAATCAGAACATGGTAATCACCAAAGCGCAGCAAAACAAATGGGAAACTGGTAAAAACCTTGATATCCTGACCTATACCAATCCTAGCTACCCGGAATTAAAACACCAACGTACAGTGTTATTTATCAACCAACAATACTTTTTGATTATTGACAAGGCCATTGGTAAAGCAACAGGAAAACTAGGTGTACATTTTCAGCTTAGAGAAGATAGCAAACCGGTATTTAACACCTCATTAAATCAGGTTTACACAAGCTATGCAGATGGGAACAACCTGTTAATCCAATCTTTAAACACTGATCCGTTGAATCTGGTTGAAGAAGAAGGGAAAGTCTCTTACCAGTATAGAAAGGAAGTCGCCAGACCTGCATTTGTCTTTGAGAAAGCAAAAAAGGACGACCGAACACAGCAGTTTGTCAGCATCGTTTTCCCTTATCAGGGAGCTAACGCGCCTAAAATCATCCTCAAAGAAAACAAAGGAAATGATTATGAAAAAGGAAACATCAACCTTAGTCTAAGCATTGATGGAAAACAACAAAATATAAAAACAACACTTTAAAGATCCCCCCCTAAGCTTGCATCCTAGCCAAATTTCTTGAAAAAGAAAGGCTAGATGCTGGCTTTAACCAGACGTCCTAAACGTTTGAGATCATCCTCTAATTTTTCGTTCCATTCTAGCGCAAAATTCAGACGCATACAATTGTTGTATTGGTTGTATTGTGTAAACATTCTACCCGGTGCAAAGCTTATTTTTTGCTTGATCGCCTGATCAAACAATTCCCCGGTATCCAGTTTTTTATCGAGTTCCAGCCATAGCATAAAGCCTCCTTGTGGCTGAGATATCTTAGTGTTTTCTGGAAAATAGGCTTCAATAGCCCCTTGGTATTTCAAGCAATTGCTATAAAGCTTGCTTCTTAAGGTGCGTAAATGGTGGTCGTATCTGCCATTTTCCATGAAATCAGCAATGACTTCCTGATACAAAGAGGGCGTAGAAATGGTCTGCACCAATTTCTGCCTGATAATTTTCTCTTTATACTTTCCCGGAGCAACCCAGCCTACCCGATATCCCGGAGCCAAAGTTTTAGATACAGAACCGCACCACATCACAATCCCTGCTTCATCATAATACTTGCAGGGTTTCGGTCTTTCTGTTCCAAAGAATAAATTGCCATACAAATCATCTTCGATCAGTGGAATGTCGTAGGCGGTCAGCATCCTGACCAGTTCTTTTTTATGTTCATCAGGCATCAAACAGCCTAGTGGATTGCTGAAATTACTAATGAAACAACAAGCGTTTAACCTTGGCAGTACTTTCTTAATCGCCTCCAAATCTACACCGGTAACCGGATGTGTAGGGATTTCAATCGCCTTTAGTCCCAGCGACTTTATAATCTGCTGAATTCCAAAGTAAACAGGACTTTCAATAGCCACTGTGTCCCCGGGTTTAGTCACCGCCATCAGACAGTTAAAAATAGCATTCATCGCACCAGATGTGGTCACCAAATCATCCTCGGTTAACTTACCCTCCAGTACAAAAGACCATTTGGCAAGCGTTCTTCTGAGATTGGTACTCCCCGCAACGGGTTCATAACCTGTCCCACCATCTTCCATGCGGCGAATGGCATTGATCATTCCCTTATTCAATTTTGCAATGGGCAACATGCTGTTTGCCGTCACCCCCAAAGAAAACTGAGTAATCGTCTTATCCCCTAAAGTGTTAAACACCTTAGAAATCAAATCTTCAGGTTCCTTCTCCATCGTCGAAGTTTTCATCTTCCCAACAGAGGGTAAAGAGAACTTTCGCATGGATGCTTTACTCACAAAATAGCCTGATTTAGCTCTAGGCTCTATCAAGGACTTGCTTTCCAGTTCCAAATACGCCTGCTTTACCGTGTTCATGCTGACATTATAAAGCTTCTGAATCGTGCGAATGGAAGGCAGCTTATCCCCTAGCTTTAGGGTTTCACTTTCGATCTGCTCCTCCATCACTTTTGCAATTCTAACGTATAAAGATTCCTTTTTCATTTGAGCCATGTGCCGCTGTTGTGTCCTGTAAATTTACTTAAAACAAATCTGTATCCTGATATTAATTAGAACAGGTGTTTAGCCAGCTGACCAATTGTTCGATCGCTATTTTTAATGGAGTATGATCCTGTTTCAGACCTGTAAATGTGGTATGTAAGGTGATTTCCGCCTCTGCTTTGAGTTTTTGATCAATGAAGGCATCCCTAGATGATAAGGTGTGTGTGCTGAGCATCAGCTCGTCCAATTCATTAAAAGAAGCGAAAGCAAAGCCGATGACCTCCTTATTGTTTAGCGCGACACTTAGGGGAAGACCAAAATTTGCAGTCAGCTGATGAACCGCCGACTGCTGATTTTGGCCTTGGTTTTTATAAAGTCTGATCAAAGCATTTAAGTCAGACAGGTATACTTTACGGAATTCGATGTGGTTACACTTAGGATCTTGTTCTTTCATAACGTAGGATTTGATAACAAAATTAGGCATCAAATCCAGCCAGATACAGACACAGAAAACCGATTATTATAGGTTACAGATTAGCCACCCTCCTCTACTTTATATTTTGGCGTAATTTGAATAGTAAATCTTCTATTATTGTTTTCATTAGCATCTCTATTCCCAAAATAACCGCTTCCGGCAATAATCAGTTCACAATTAGCCAATCTTTTCTTACTGGTAAAATCATAACCCTGGGCGATCCAATAATTGACCAGTCCTAATGACCTTTTGTAGCTATACACATACCCTGTGTCTCTAATCTTTTTATAGTTCCATAAATTCCGCTGTGCAAACCCCTCCACTACAAGCAGATAACTCACGTTCTTATTGCTCTGTGTTAAGGAGTCCATTAACTGGTATAGATTTCGTCCAGCTTTAATCAAATCCTTTTTTGTCGCTAGATCTATATCATTAAAATCTACGCTATTGAATTTAAAAGAGACATTTACTTTAAGCTTATGCCGCTTACTGTCTTTGTCGTACGTAAAAGAATTTGAATCCAGTTTCGCCAAAGCACTGTCGATTTGTTTGATCATCTGCATCTGCTTATAGGATGCCTGGTATTCCTTATTTTTCTTACTAAACTTCACATAGCTCAAAATAAACAAGACAAGCATCACCACAAACAAACTGGTCATAAGGTCTACATAGCTAGGCCAGAAAAAATCGCGTTTTCCATTATCCTCCATATCTTAATTCCTTGCGAGTCCTTTTAACCAGGTCCATATAGTTGATTTTTGATCCCAGGAAAAACCTTGTTGTTGCTTTTTATGGATCAATTTCAGCTCTGCCAGGTGTTCAATTATAATTTCGAGTTCAGGGCTCTTCACATCCGATTTCTCTATACTTTTCACCGAATTCTTCATTTCCATGGTATGCTCAGTAAGTGGTTTCAAATAGTTCAGATTTTGCATCAGATTCCCTTCAACATTAAAATCAAATGCCTGATCCAGGTTATTTTCAATTTTATGAGAGAGACTTTTTACTCTTTCCAATGCAGACTCCAGGAAGATTTCTACTTCCCTTGTAGATTTTGAAGCATAATCGGCAACTAAGTCTTCTTTTTGCTGGATCGAAGTCAGGTGTTTCTTAACCACATTAATCACCTCAGAACCTATCATTTCAGAATTATGAATTTCTCTGCCCAGACTGTTTATTCCATCTTCAAAAGTGGTTACACGATTCAACAGATTGCCTATTTTGTCGGCAAATCCATTCACGTTCTCCAGATTAGAATTAAAGTTTTGATGCTCTTTGATAAAAGAAATCAACATCGGCCCAGTCTCTTTCAGCTTCTCAAAAACTTTGATATTTGCTTCAGCCATTCTATTGTAGCCAATACTTCTAAGTTCGTTTAGGAAATCGAGTTGCACCTGAGTGTTTTTATTCACTGTTTCTATCTGACCAGACATCCCAAGAACGGTTTCCTTTAAATGCTTAATATTGTCTCCAAATGAAACATCAAACAAGTCCAGATTCTGAGTAAACTTAGTATTGAAATCTGAAATATTTGATTTGAACTGGTCTAAAGCTGAATAAAGACTGTTATCTAGCTGTGGAAGAAGCTCAGATTGCAGAAAATTGAAGTAATTATTCCTATTCTTATCTCTAATCGCAATCGCCTGTTTTAGATGAATTGAATTGTTATAGGTAGTTAAGCTCAATCCAATCAAACTCACAACCATCGCAATCAGTACACCTGCAATAAATGAGCTGATGGTAGAGGAACTCAAATCGCCATTCCCATCACTCAAACCATAAACCACACTCCCTAATCCTAGAATCACCCCAAGAAAAGTTCCCATCAGCCCCAGATAAAGAGGAATGGAGACTTCTGAAGATATTTTATTCTCCTGCGCAGAAGTCGCTCTATCCGCGATATTCTTAATGATATTAAAATCTGTTGAACCGATATTTTTCTTCAAATAGTGATTTGTTGCGCTAATAATTTCCTGAAACTGTTTCACATTATGACTTGGAATATCAATCTGTTCATAAGCCACCGTCTCATTTCCCCAGGTATTAATATTGTTTCCATCTAAAGGTTTAGATGGAAACAACGCTTTTAAATCCAATATCTCCCGCTTTGAGCTGATAAAAAAGCGATACTGAAAGAAGATAATTCCAGCGAGGATAAGTAATTCTAAAACTATCATAGGTTAATTATTAATAAATTCAATTCTCAATCTTTCAGTGACCACCCAGGTGTCTCCGTCTTTCCTCAATTTCCCTTTATTGGTTTGTTTTAAGAGGTAATTTGAGTTAGAAGTTGGAAAGGCATCGCAGGTACATACCGGTTCTAACATGGTGTCATATGACATCCATCCTCTTCTGTAGATTTCGTGATCATCGATGATCTCATACACCGCTTCATTGGGGTTATTTTCTGGAATCATAAGCTTGAAAATACTGTCAATTGTGATTTCCGGATGTATCTTGTCCTGGTGAAAAACGTTCTCTGAATGTGGAGCAGACATATACCGAACATGTTTAGGGATAAACTTCTCTAGCGTTACATTAGATACTTTTGCCAGTTCAAAGATGATTCCGGTAAAAGGATAAAAGAACAAACTATCAGTAACTGGTTCTTCAAACACAACCTTATCTTTTCTGATATTATATCCTTTATCAAAAAACGAATCTAACTGGCTTAATACCATATTCTTTATGGAAGAGATATTATAGTCAATACTCAAAATCTCCTTAAAAGAGAACCTTTCATCTAAAGCCTTGATCATTTCGAACAAATCAGTGATGTTCTTATTGATACTTAGCTTTATAGAGTTCAGGTTATTTTCAACATCATTATATGTTTTAATGCCATTCACTTCTGGATGAGACAATTGTGTCCCAATATGGGTTTTAGAAATAAATTCGGTGTTTTTCTCTTTGTATATCCCACCAAAACAAGTCGCCTCTTTTCTATTTTCTTTTGGCAATATCACCTGTTGTTCAGCTTCTGAAGCACCAAAAACCTTCTCAGTAATAAATGCTGAGATTTTAGATAAAATACTGGTATCACCTAATAAATCAATGTATTTACTCCCGTTACCACTAAAAATGATACAGGTTGGAGCAGGTTGATTGTTCATTTTAATAAACTGCATTAAATGAAAAACAACAGCGCAATAATGTACCAGATAAACTACTCGAAAATCAGCCGCTTTTAATAGATCAAACACCGGCAAATCTTCAGAATTTGATATCCAAAAGTTGATAATCTCGTCTGTTGATTTATGCTGTAAATCAGTGAGATGTGGACTTAACGTCGAACTTTGTTTTATTTTCGTCTCCATGGTTTCATGCATCTTCTGATAAAAACCATTGCTCCTGGAATCATTTGAAAACTGATCATAGCCATTAGACCATAATACATTTCCTGCAAAATTAAATGAGGTGCCTATACGAGGAATATCATTTACAAAAAGCATCGCATCGGTTGAACCTCCGCCAATATCTATAGACAACACAGATTTAGGATTATCAATAGCAGCATTCCTCTTTAAGAAATAATAAGGAGCCTCAGATTCGTAGACCTTCCGTGGCGCAATCAAAGATTGTAAGCTATCTTTAACCTCATTCTCCCATATCTCAGCATAATCTCTTGTAGCTCCATAACTTAGACTCTGAGGTATAAACCAAATAAGGCTAACCGTTGATGGATCTCCATCATTCAATATGGTTTTGTACTTAATAAGCAAACACAATTCTTTGATGAAACTCTGGATCCTTTTCTTAGAGCCCAGATCTGTTTTATTAGTGATATCCCATTTCAAATTTGTGATGGTTTCCTGAGCATCCCTCGCTTTGTCATCAATCTTTGTTTTCTGATAGGAAAAATGAATATTCAAGTCATCAAACAAGTTAAAGTCTCTAATATTCCGCTGTTGTAATATCGCTGTTCTAAAAGGCATCCTAAAGGGACTTTTATCTTCTTTAGGTAACAATACCGGAGGCACAAACTCCTGATTAAAGAGTGCAACGACCAAATGATCATTTGTCCCCTTTCTAAAGGTCGTCGTAATGGACTCACCCGCCTCCCCTTTTGGAACCTCATGCAACATCACCATCTGAGCATCATCTACACCGATCTCAAAATGCTTAGGCTTTGATTCAGAAATTGATTTATCAGCATAAGCAATAAAAGTATTAGTAGTTCCAAAATCAACAGAGAAACTAAAGGACTTAGAACCCAAAACCTTACGCTTCCATTTAGGAATAATTAATCCTGACAGGGTACTAAACTTAAAAGCACCTGGCAGATTAAGTTTGATCACATCAAAAGTAGTATTCTTGACCTCGTAATAAATCGAAGCTGTAGGATCACCGCCCTCAAAACCCCTCCTATTAAACCTTTTTGAATTAAACAGGGTGGTTTCAGAGGTGATCTGATTGATTTTATTCTCCTCCTTTTTAAAGAAATCCAACGAAAAATCATTGGTGTTTTGTAGGTGACTATTTGTATCATATACCGCCAGTAACACTTTATAATAGTCGTTATATTTAGGATCAAGTTGTTGCTCCTGATCAATAACTTGTAGAAAAGGAAATATACCAAGCGTAAGTTTATAACGTAAGTCTAAACTTATATCTATAATCTTTCCCTCTAATTTAACATTAGGGCCATCAGGAAGCTTGTATACTTTACTCTTCGGCTTAATCGATGAGGAGGAAGTATAGGAAACTTCAATACTGGAGCCTATAACCTCATATTGAAACAACTCTCCAATTTTATTCAAATCGATATGATTTAAAAAGCTTTCCTTAACTGGAAGCAAAAAATCAAAATACCTTGACGGAATATCATTTACATAGGTAGGTACATGAAATGATTGGCTATTTAGTCGATACCCTACTTTTACAATGTGATCATTAAATATATCTAAAGATGATTCATCCGCATTGCCCTGAATATTAACACCAAAAACACTCAGGTGCCCGCCATTATCAGATCTCACATCAGCTAATTTTAAAACATGATCAGAGTTTATTCTTTCTATCCCTTCCTGTCTGAAATAATCATAAAATATCTTCATCTCCCCCTTAAGAACAGGATTATCATTAAAGATTTTTGAAATGTAAAGCTTAAAATCCAACTTCCTTTTAGAAAAAGGTATGGTTTTTTTAAAGTATTGTACGCCACTATTTGGATTGATTAAATCAAATTGTCTGTCCAAATGTTCATCCCGAAAAGCACCCTGGCCGTTTCTATCGAAACTAGGGGCAGAAAACAATAAAGAAAAAGGTGAGGTTCCACCTAACACCATATCTTTATATTTAATAATCGAGATCGTCCCATCTAAAGACGGCAAGTCCGTTCTAAGGTACATATCGATCGTTTTCTGAAAGGTTTTCTGACCATCTGAACCTTTTTTAAATTGCTCAAGATCACTAATTCTCCAGTTAACAATGCTAATTTTATCCCCTTGTGATTTATGAAAATTAAGGTTAAATACGAGTTCTAAAATATCCAGACAATTAGAGATTAATCCCTTATATACTTCAGAGGCATTATTTTGTCCTTCTTTGGCATCCTTTACAACCAGCTTAAATGCAGTTTCAAAAATATGCATTCTAGCAAATGGTGATGGCACTGCATTTAGAGCGTTACTTGTCTTTGCAGATTTATCCCTAAAATCACCTATAGCTCTATCGTTCAATTTATCGACAGATCGCCAACCCGTATTTGGGTTTCCGGCGTCAAAAATATTTAGTGGTTTCATATAGGTTTATTTATTGTATTCTTCTTTTAAAACTTCGATTATGGCCCCATTTAATAAGGCTAGATATTTTGATGCTTTTGAATCTGTTGGGATATCCTTGTATTTTGAACGGAGCGTTTCCATCCTATTGATAAAATTGGAGGTATCGAACCTTCTGTTTTTCAAACCAAATAGCGTTTTGCTTTTAATTGGCGAGCCGACTTTTAAAAGATGTAATGCATCTGTAGAGGTAGATAAATTAAAAGGCTTGAATTTTCTTTCATTTTCACTCAGTTCTGAGATCCACTTGGAAAAGTATCGTACGTTAAACTCTTCCAAATCCCGCACAAAGTCTGATCTATAGAACTGATCATTGAATATCTCATTCTTATTGACCGCAGCATCTGGAAAGCCTTTTAGCAGAGGATTTAATTTTGTAAAAACCAGGTAATTGGTCAGTTCACTATCGATCAAATCCCTCAACTCATCACCCAGATTCTTAAAATCAATGATAGTTGCATCTTCCTTCAAAGCATAATCATAGTGATTTGAATCTGCCTTTGTGAAATCTTTATTAAGAAAATCCAGGATGCCCGATGCACCAATTAACTCCACCAAATGTGCCTTATTATCCTGCGCCTCTTCATTATTGATATAAGGTGTAGATTGCTCTGTTGGGTCAGCTATATAGTACAAGGCATTTACACCCTTCAAATTCTTTTCATAATAACTAAGTGCCGATTTGGTTTTGGTAAAGAAATTATTGGAATCAATCTCCTTATGGTTAGAACCTGGATCCGGTTCCGTTAATTTAAAATAAGGCATAACTGGCAATGCTCCTATCACAATATTATTAACCGTAGGATTGCTACTTTCTCTCAGTGTTTTGACCAATAATGGAAATCCGGAAGCTCCGGTTCCGCCAAAAATGGAACTCACAATAAAGACCCTGTCTTTCGCATCAAGAATGCTTTCAAAGCTTTTGTACCAGGCCGCATCTTCAAAAGTATTCAACACCACTGTGCCAATATTTGGATTTCCTTTGAAACCCACAGACAATGGAGTCCGAAGTGTTCCTTCCGTGTATAACAAATCAATCAGATCTCTATTCACATCCCCTTTCGCCAAGGTATTGTAGGAAATTAAATCACCAAATGACGCATCAATCCGCTCATCCTGATCAAAACTATTAGGGCCTACGTCTGACATAATCTCATCCAATGAAATCATATTTGAACGAAAGAAAAGACCATTTCCTGATCCTTGAAAATCCGTATAAATACCATTATGGATCTTTTTATAGAGCTTCATTAAGTTTTTACAGTCCTTTAATTCAGGAAGGTCCTTATGAGGATCTATGATAATGGGAACAATTTCAAAGTCATTGGTTTTTACACCAGCAGCTAATAATAATGTTAAAGATTTTATTACCCTGGCGCCAGTTCCGCCAATTCCGAAAACAAATAATCTAGGCATAAATAAATAGGATTAAAATGGGGTGGTATTCGCAACCGATGCTCTTTTAAAGACGATCGATAGCAGCATAAAAAAGATAGCTCCGTATAAGGCATTCGTTAAACTCATCGCTAAGGAATACTTAAATGGGTGTAAGATGGAGAAGGACTGCGTAAGATTTGAACTTACCCAAAGGGTGATTCCAAAAATAAATACCACGCTAATTAAAAGGGTATATACCCAATATCTAAGCTGGAACCAATAACCTGATCCGCCCTTTTTGTTTAAGACAAAGTAGTACACGAATATGGCCAGGGCTGATAAACCAAGACAAATATATCCGGAATAGGTATAAATTTCGCTGAGATAAATACTTCTCATCTTTTTTGCCATTTCAGCATTTTCAGTATTATTTGCTAGAAAAGAAGACCATTTTAAATTGGCGAATGCCTGGACTAAAGCATCATAAAAGAATTTCCACATGTTATAAATCGTTTTTAGTTATCAAAATCTTAAAAGGAGCTTTGAACAATAGTCCATTCGAGGGACTACCATAAGCCTTTTCTAAACCAGCTATCATTTTGCTTAAACCCAAAGTCTTGTTGCGTTGATAATCGTCTACATCCAGATTTGAATCGCTGATCCAATCTTGACGTTTCGCTTTAAAGTTCATCTCCAGTGTCGCAACTTCATTGTAAATCTGATCCACTTCCATTTTAAGAAAATGAGTTGCTGAAATGCGTTTAGCTAACTTTTGATCTTCAGTATTTTTCAAGACTGGTAAAGGCGTAATAGATTCCAGCTTGATTTTAGCATCTGTACCTATGTTACTGAAATTCGCCATTAGGGAAGCTGGCTCCCTATCGTTCTTAGAAAGGTCATCAAGATTCAGTGCTATATTCAAAATGATTTTTGAACCTTCCGAATCATCAAAGGCACCATAACAATAGTACAGCTGATTGTTCTGACAAAGGACTGGGATTGCATTAACTGCTTCATCAACATGTGGAAGAATAGTATATTTTGGTTGATCAGAACTGACCCCAAAAGTCACCTCATTATAATCTGATGGCAGGGCCGATCTCAACTGCGCCGCAACTGTTTTCAGCCCTTCCTCTGGTCCGATCATCCAAACATAATATGGACTGGATTCGGATACTATTTTTGATTTACTATTGTAGAATTTAGACTTAAACTGATAGATTACCGAAGCATATTTCTTATTTGAAAACCGCTTATAGATATCTGAAGAGATTTGCAATAAAGAAGCATTTGTGCCACTAGAAGGTGCAAAGATCAAATCAGATACAAAAATCGACACTTGGTTATCATTGGTTTTTAACAAAATAGAATCAAGGATCTCTGGGATATCTGTAGATTGAGCTATATTAAAGTCCCCAACGTTTAGTTTGTCTCTGAAATCAGACATCGTACTGGATTTAATGGGTTCTCCCTTCGCTTCAACCTGAAACAGGGAAAGCCCAGACGGATAATTTCCATCCAGTAAATTGATTAGCGCCCAAATATCCTTTTGGAACTCCGTACCCTTCTTTGACATAAATCCATTCATACTTCCTGAAGTTTCCATAAAGAAGTTGACCGTATATGCTTTACCGTTCTTTTTTTCCGTTTTAGTTTTATCGTTTACAAGACAGGCATCCTCTTTAAAACTAGATTCCACCCCATCATTAATCTCATTGCAACCGGAAAATAAAACACCTAGAAAAACCAGAGCTATTAATTTGTGATATGTTTTCATTCTTAATCAGTGATTTTTTCCTTAACCTTACTCTCTTCCAATCTGGCTATCACCTCTGTTAAATTGCTTACATACTTATACAGGTCATCCACCCCATCCAATTCGTATTTAATCTCCTTTTTGTTTTCATCCAATACTGCCAGGTATTTCTTGTTGTTCAGGTACAGTCTGCAAATGGTTTTACGGTTGTTATCATCCAATAAAATGGCGAAATAGGAAAGTGCATCCCTATAGGTAATTCTTTTAGGATCTATCGTTTCTCTCAGAATAGATTTAACGATGAAGAATCCCTCTATCTCCTCTTCGGTAGTCACAATACCGGATTCTGGTTCCAAAGCATTGATTTCTTCAATTTTCGCAGCCTCCGCTACATCCTTCTCTTTTTCCTGATTCAAGGCAAGTTTCAATCGCTCATTAATGGCATCACTGATCAATTGATTAAAAGAGCGCTTAATGATCGGAGCAAATTGTTCTTTTACTTTGGCGGTAATCACTTTAGGATACACCTGCTTGGTAAAGAACGTAATGAAGCCCTCAGAAGGCTCCGCTATCTCCTGGTGGAGCAATGTCTTCAGTTCATTCAAATACTTCAACTCACTCGCTGTGTTCGCGATACTGTCTACATCAAAATAAGACTTATGGAATTTCTTCAACTCCGCAATCTCTGCCTCTTTGATTTCAGTTAGCTTGAATTCAAAGAAAGGTGTGCTGTCCATTTTGTTCTTCTCTACCAGATCAGTATAGAAACGATAAACCAGGCCGTTCGTCAGCAAACCAAACTTAGCGCTAGTGGTATGAAAATACCTGAACAATTGCGAGTTATGTGGATCAAGATTCTCCTGGTGGTGTTTACATTCGATCAAGATAGTTGGCTCCCCATTCTTCATGATCGCATAATCTACCTTTTCTCCTTTTTTAATGCCCAGATCGGCAACAAATTCAGGATTAACTTCAAATGGATTGAAAACATCATATCCCATTATCTGTATAAATGGCATCACCAAAGCATTTTTCGTTGCTTCTTCTGTTTGTATTTGAGGCAACATCTTCTCTACACGAGAAGCCAGTTGCGCTATCTGATCTTTAAAATCCATTCCGCTGTTTGTTTAATAATTCGTTAAATCTGTAAATTGAAAATGCTGTATTACTTTGTCTGCTGCTTGTTTTTCTTAGCCTCCCAGGCACACAAAGTCATGCCCTTATTTTTGGCGCTTGCTAGCGAGATTTTTGCAATCTTAAACTGGCAGTTACTTAGCCCTTTACAACTGGCCGAATAATGGTACTTTTTAGTTTTCTTGTTGTTGCAGAGATAAACCTCTTTCGGCTCTGCCGAAGTGATGGTATTTAGAAGAATGTAGCCGAAGAGTAGAATTGTATTCATGTATATTGATTTATGTATTGATCAAAAATAGAGAGTACATGAATATTAATTTTACGGGATTCCGTAAAATGAAAAGATACCTAAAATGGTGTTTTAAAATATAGGGAGATGGAATGGATAATGTCAAAAGAATTATCCATTCCATAGACAGCAACCAGGAGGATTACTGTTATATTATATGATTCGTTTGTCCTTACAATAAGCGATGAGCTGCTCATTGCTGGAGATACTCAATGCTGTTTTGATGGCACTAAGGCGCTTTTCAACGCTACTTAATCCGGCAGGTTTAATGTCATTTTCTTTCAAATAAGAAGGGATATTCTTTTGAGGCGTTCCATTACAAAGGAGGGTGATGATCTCAATGTCATACAGCTTAAAATCATAAGCATTTTCCACTTTTTTGTTTCTCATCAAATCCGGCGAACGGTATTTTTTATTGCCCGAAACGGCATCAACTGCACGCCTAAGGTCAGCGGCATCATAACGTGCTTTACGCACGTAAGCATCAATATCCAGGTCGTCAAACAATTCATCAACTGCTGTGATGTTATTTTCAAGGGAGAACACGATAACTTTTAAACCAGGTTGTAATTTTCTGGCTGCTCTGATCAGCTCTCTGCCACCAGTAATCTCCTGGATATTTGAGTCTTCTTCAAAAGAAAGATCGGTGATCAGCAAATCAAAAGGATTGTCCTGATCATATGCCTGTTGCAAAAGCTTCAGTGCATCATCGCAATAAAATCTAAACTCTTTCTGAGGGGTGCCGAGATCTTCCAGGGTTTTACGCACAGAAATGTTAGCGTGTTCGTGGTCTTCTGCTATAAGTACTTTTTTGAACATTCTTTTAAAATTTTACGAAAAGGGAAATAAAAGCTGAATCTTTAGCCCTTCTTTTAGTGTAGTGTCAAATATAATCGTACCACGAATACCATTTATACGGGTTTCCGTATTCGTTAAGCCATTCTTCTTATGAAGATCCTTAATTCCTATGCCATTATCAGCATAAGAAATAGACACAACACCCTCATTTCTAGTGAATTTCAAAACTACAGAATTCGCCTGACTGTGTTTTTTCATATTGGTCATCAATTCCTGCAGGATGCAAAAAATTTCCGTTTTCACTTCCTTACTACTTCCTTCCCAAAGTTCCTCATCATTTCCAATGATAAACACCTCAATGTTTTCAGAAGCATAAGAACTGAGCATTTTGGAAAGCTGCTGAGCATAACCCTTTTCTGTATTTAATTCTTCTTCGTAGGAAATATCTCTGGAAACATTATAAAGGTTCTCGAGCTTATCCAGTAAAGCATCCCTATCGAGTGCCGGGGTATTCTCCACTTCCGACATCACCTGGTATACTTTATTCGCTACACGATCATGAATCTTTTTAACGTATTTGATCTCCGTATTTTTAACTTCCAGCTCTTTTTCCTGCTGTAATTCCTTTTTTCGCTTCCTATAAAACCAGTAGCCACCAATTAAAACCAGACCTAAAATACCCAAGGCAAAATTCTGTCTCAATAACTTGTTTTGTTTCTTGACGTTTTCCGCCTGAGCCTGCAGAAAATCTGTTTTGTGTTTTTCTGTTTCGTAATGGATCAGCGCAAACTGGTTTTTATTAGTATTGTAAACCCGTTGCAAACTATCATCCAGATCTTTATAAATTGGAAAATACTCTTGAGCAACCGGAGCTGGACTCAATTTAATCAGCTTGCTGATGGCGTTGATCTGATCAGCTGTACTCTTCATTTTTTTAGCCACCTCGTACATCAGAGCAGCATAGTATAATGCGGAATCTCTTTCTGTCCGGGCATAAAAATCAGAGAGATGGGAATAACTGGAATTTAAACCCAATAGCTCCTTTTCTTCCTTCCGGATTGCTAAAGCTTTCAAATAATCAGGAGCAGCATTGTAATTGGAATCCATTGCTAATTTGGTAGCAGCGATATTCGTCAATGCCCTGGCATATTCCTTTCGATTCTTACTCGCTCCTCTTAAAATTTGGTTATATATTTCTAAAGCTTCCTTATACTTTGCCAGTACCTGGTAAGTTCGGGCCTTATTATTCATATAAAGACGGGTGTCCGTTGAATCCTTGCAAAATTCCATTGCAGAATCAAAAAACTCCACTGCTCTTTCATAATTTTCCAGATTATGCGTCGCAATCCCAAGATTATTAAGGTTAGAATGGATATAATAGTATTGACCTTCCTTCTTCTTGTCCAAATAAGCAATGGCGTTTAATCCAAGCTCCTGACCAGTAAAAGAATCTCCTAGCTTAGTAGAGATAATCGCCATATTAACCAAACACTTTCCAACTGCAAAGCTGTCTTTTTGTTGTAAGAATACCTCCTTAGCTTTATTGAAAAAGAAAAAGGAACTGTCGGATATATTTTTGTCGCGGAGTTCAAAAGCCTTGTCATAAAACAAATTGTCCTTAGACTGCTCTGTCTTGATTTCTTTGGTGCAGGCGTAAAAAAATATAGTCGTTAACAGGAGTAGATAGAAGTATTTCAAGCGCTTAATTTTAACGAAAATAATGAAAATAAAGAGATTTCATACCAATAAACTGCTATTGTTTATTGGTATGAAATCTTAATTAATATTTTCAGGATTTATTTAATCCATTAAGCTGGAGTTAGGCTGGTTTCCCAGCCTGGAATTGTCGACTATTTTGGTGGCGGATTTTGTCCCATATCACCTCCTGTAACAGGATCTCCATTTGTAGGAACATCTGTAGGGTTATTCTGAGGAGTACCGTCATCATTGGTTGTTGAAGGCGATGAAAAGCCTAGGATTATTGCGATAAGTAATTGAAAAAACATGGTCAAAAATTTTAGAATATGAAATACTTTAGTAGGTTCCCCACGCCTGTTGTGGGGATTGCTACAATTGCAAATCAGAAGGCCTTCTGAAAATTTTTGGGAAGTATGAGTTTCGAACACGGGAACCATTAACTGCTTCCCAAACCGGCTAGTAATACCCGTGCTTTCCACTCTTTATCAAAACTGTTTTGTACATTTAAAACTTGATAGCGAATCAAGGCTTGAACAGATTGACAATGCAAACATACAAGCCCTGAATAGCGATTAAGCAGCGAATTCCTAGGATTCCTAAAGTTCCTGAGGAATTCCTAAAGAATTCCTGAACCCCCCGATGAGTTCCTAAAATTTCATTAAATTATTATCCGAGAATAGATTTGAAAAGATTTGAAGACTATAAGAAAGAAGTAATTCTAGCTTATGAAGAGAAGAAAAAAGAGAACACATTACCTTATAATTTGGAGAATCTCTCTTATGTAAACCTGAGAAATGAATGTTTAGAGGTTTTTGAGAGCCGCTATACTGAGAAAGACAATAGCACCTTCAAGAACCTGTTTCAGAAAGATGGAACTAAAGAAAAATATTATGATATGCTGGAGGGAACAACACCTCCTTTTTTCAGACCTTTGTATGACTTTTTAAGAGGAAAATCGAATAATACTAATAAGAGATATATTGAATTACTAGCCTTTTTGATTGATTTCGAACCAAGACCAAATAGGCCATATACGTATGAAATCCGGAAGAGTTCTCCATCTGATGAAAAACCGAAAGGTGAACCTGAACCGGATGCTGAAAAACCAGAAGCGGATACAATACCTGAGCACTTAACTGAACAAAAAAAAACAGCGCCAGAAAACCCCATATCAAGATCAAATCCAATAACAGAACGGGATCAGATAACTGATCTAATACCTGTTCCAACACCAGAACTAGAAAATCCTGTCCCGGAAAAAGAACCTGAGCCAATACCTGATCAGGAAAACCCAGCGCCCGATGAACCTAAATCAACGGATCCAACAGCACCTATCGATCCGGAAAATGAAAGAGGAATCTTTGGCATTCCTCGTAAATATTACAGAACAATTGCCATATGCTTATTTGCATTCGTTGCGATATCTGGTGCCATTATCATTTGGAATACCATATTAAAATCTGAATGTATGTATTGGGATGGCGATCGATATCAATACACGGATTGCGATAAAAATTTAGGTTATGGCACCATCATCCTTGATATGGATCCGCATAAATATGCTCATCTAAAAAGAATAACAAAACCATCGCAGATACGCATAAGTGATGTTGGGAAAGTCCATTATTCCAAAATGAATAATGAAGTTCTGTTTTATACAACAGGAGGTGAAAACCCTGTAGATACCGCCAGAAGATTATTACCTATGACCCCATATATCTATTGGAAATATGCTGCGGGTAAAAAGCAATAACATATAATATATATACCACAAAAAAAGAGCACATTTTACAATGCGCTCTTTTTTTGTGAAATCAATAATTTACATACATCAATTAACATAAATCCCATTTCGGATTCAAAAACTCATCCTCCCCCGGTTTTCCATTTTTATACGCAATCGCTTCAGGGATCGAAGTTTTAGGCAGGTGAACATGTATAATTGTGTTCCCTTCAATTCCGTCCAGCTGATCCAGCGCCTCATCCAAAGCCTCCATATCTGACACTTCGAAACCCGTTCCGCCGAAAACATCCACCAATTTCGAATACTTCCATGGATGCATTTCGTTATAAGCATAAACCTCATTCAGATCCTCCAAAGGATAATCGATCTTATCTTTTCCGCGAAAAGGATTAGGGTTCACCAGCAGCTGCTCAATTCCATAAATCTCATTGTCCAATACAAAAACAATGGTATTGTGCTTTAATTTGTTTTGAGTAGAAATCGCCTGACAAGTTTCCTGAAAGGCACCATCCCCCACAAAAACAACCACCCTTTTATCTGGTCTTGCACATTTAACACCCGTTGCTGCAGGTACAGAATAGCCGATGGAAAGCCAGGAAGCTTGTGCAACAAATCCATTTGCTTCTGCAATATGAATCCCCTGACTACCCAATAATGGAAATCCTGCATCCGCCACGACCACATGACTTTTATTAATAAAGCTGTTCATTTTGGCAAAAAACAGATCGTAAGTAATACCCGTTTTCTTACCCTTACTTTCCCCAGCAGCAGCCACAAAGAAAGAAGACTTAAGCTTAGCTGCTCCATACATTTGATAAGCTTCAAACTTTACCTCCAATAAGGCCTGGGGCAAATAATGCATAAAATCTTTCAACGATACATTCGGTTCATATGCCGCTCCGATCCTCACCCCACTATGATTGGCAAGTACCGTATCGTCATTCCAGACATCAAAACCGCCCAGATTTTTCCCTGTAGTCCATACCCCCACAGCGATCTTAACCCCTGCTTTTTTAAACCTTTCCTGCACATCCTTTGGAGAAGCATTCCCATTAAACACCCCTTTAAACCTTGGATGGTCTTCAGAAATCACAGATTTCCCAAGAATAGAAGTCACAAACTCCGTATCCGTTTCTTCAATTAAGTTTAAAAATTCCTGTTGTAAACCATAGCGATGAATCTCCTCCCCGGCCCAAAAGATGATCTCTTTTCCTTTGGCCAGTTCAGCAACTTTTTTAGCGGCTTTTTGAGCATTCTCATGACAACCTTTTAATGATCTTTTGACAAGATCAGTACTCGGTGCAGCACATTTCATACGCCATACATCTTCAAAAACCTCCAGATAAACAGGCTTTCCATACAAAATACAGGCATTCAATAAAGCATCGATCTTATAGGGTGCATCTGCCGCTCCAGTTACCTGCTCTGCAGCTACTGTTACATTTCTATATACATTAATATTGCTGTACATATCACCTGTCATGTGCGAAGACAGCAGTCCTTGTGCTATATTTTTCAATTGATCACTACTGGTTGGTGCCCCATTGATCACCAATACCGGACAATGCTCTACAAAAGAACCCGCCACAGAATTTAGTAGGGTAAAAGCACCCACGCCATAAGTAACCGCAACAGCGCCAAAGCCGTTTAACCGGGCATAAGCATCAGTACAATGACCCGCATTGATTTCATTGGTATCATTGATGACCTGGATTTTTGCTTGCTTATCCTCCAGAATAGTATTTAGAAATGGTGCCGTATAATTCCCTGCGATCCCGAAAAGATGCTTCAAACCCATTTGCTCCAATCTGATTTGCAGGTATTTCGCTACCGTGATTTGTGTCTCTCCCATGTTAGCGCGGATTATTTAAACTTCCTGTGGTTCCATTTACTTCCAGAGCTGTGCGAATACCTGATTCAATCGCCCCTTCAATCCAGGCGTGTTTTAAGGAAGCATGCTCGCCGGCAAAATGTGCTTTCCCATCCCATTCCGTAGAAATGATGTGTTTTTGCAATAAATGCAGCTGACCAGGATTGAAAATCGCAGCCTCACCATAAGCGTAAGGATCCAACATCCAACTTTGAGTAGCACCACCGATCTTGTTCTTAGCGATGCCCTCCGGCCCTTTCGTACTGGTGGTAATCACTGCCAGATCCATAATCCGCTTTCTTTCTTTTTCATCATCGGTATGCATAATGGCCAGATTTCTTAAGGCATAGTAATATCTGTCATTATCGTCCATAGAATCCCAGCGACTTGCTTCATCCGACCAGCAGTAAGAGGCCAGGATTAATCCATGTCCTTTTTTAGCCAGATCATTACTCGGATAATACACAAAACGGTTAGAAAAATCGGTGATCGTACCTCCACCTACAATATTATAAGGTGCTTCCTGCCACCACTTCTCTTTAAATTCCAGCAATATTTTAGTAGCCGAATCATAATGAAGTTCACGGATTGCTTTCCGTTTTAATGGGCTAAAACCAGGATTAACATAAACATGTCTCAGTGCTGAAAAAGGAATGGTTACAATCACCTCATCAAACTCCAAATCGGTAACCGGTGTTTCCAACACTTTGAAACCAGCCTTTTTGTAGTATTTAAAGTCTCTTTTCACTTCAATCTCCACCCCGACCTTGATTTTACCTGTTTTTGAATCAATTTTCAACTCGTCTACGCGACAGTCGAAATAAGTATTGTCTGCCAGGTCATGTGCTTCAAAAAATGCTTTTGGCAACAAGTCCGAACCTCCAACAATTTCTACAAAAGTGGTATCGTCTTTAATGATATTCGTTTCAATAAAGCTTTGAATAAAATCATAAGCCATCCTGGATTCCAGGTTTTGCAATACCCCAATCATTTCAATTGCATTTTCAGAATAAAGCGTTTGCTCTACCAAAAAACGCCTCATCGAATACTCTCCGAAACGCTCAATCAATATTGGCCAGTTTTTCTCCGGATTCATGGCAATAAAATCCTTTAATGGCTGCATTACTTTGAGCATTAAAAGATTTGCGGCTTTGTTTTCCTCAGGATCCTCCAGATCGTAATCCAGTAATTTTTTAATATCCGCATCCTTCTCAGCATACTTATTTTGAACCACCCTCTTGTAATTCACATATAAAAGAGAGTTCCTGGTCTTATCAGGAATAGGTTTTTTTGGATCTGCCTGATGTGCAAATGCCTGCTGCTTATCAACAGAGATATAATAGAAAGGCTCTATTTTCAAATTCAGCTGCTCAATGTATTTCAATACCATCAGGTGGATGGTCGGGATTCGCATCGCACCTGCTTCCCCATAAACACCATCATCTTCAAAATACTTTTTTTCGTCCGTGTTTCTGAAGGTTTTAATCCTTCCACCAACCCTGGTGTTCGATTCAACAATTGTCACATCATGGCCAGCCTTTTTTAACATGCTTGCAGCCACCATACCGGCCATTCCAGCGCCAATGATCAATACTTTTTTTGATTTTTCCGCAGCAGGAATGCCTTCATCAATATATTTTAAATATTGTTGAATGATCGGATCATTGGTTTCATCCAATAACCCATGCAGGTAATTTTCCATAAGAAATTATAATTAAGAGGTTAATAAATACGTAGGTATATCAACTAAAGGAAGGGGTCGGAAAAAGAGAGAGAGCGGCATAAAAGAGAACGTTGATAAGCACTAAATATACGAAACCATCCTTGTAAAAAACAAAAGCCTTTCTGAAATAAATCTCAGAAAGGCTTCGAAATAACCATCATTATGTTAGGCTAAGGCTAGATATTTAAATCCTGCATCGCAGGCATATTGATTTCTTTTACACAGGAAGCATTGGATGTAGAGAGGATAAACTGAATTGCATTGACCACATCCTGAACCGGAATAAATCCATTTGAATTTGCATCCTGATCCAACAGAGCACTATCTTCCAAAAAGCCAAGGTTTAACACACTTACGCCAATCTTATAAGGCCTTAAGTTTTCCCTTAAAGCATGTACCATCCCTCTTGCTGCAAATTTTGTAGCGGAAAAAGTGACTTCTTTGCCATTGTGATGGTCAAGGCCCCAAGTGGAGCCAATAAGGATGAGCTTCCCATTTTCAGACAGCTTCAAGTTTTCAATAAAAGATTGAACCGCTAAAATACAAGACGTGACATTTGTATTGACCATGGTTAAAATCTCTTCTGCTGAGTTATCCTGGAAATGATAGTCTTCCGAAAAAGCGTTTTGTTCCCATATGCCAACGTTATAGATCAAGTAATCGATCTTTTGATCGCCAACTGCAGTTTTAATTGCATTCCTGGCGGCTATTGGATTTGACAAATCTGCCTGAACCCAGTTTACATTCGGATGCTCGTCCAGATAAGCAGGTCTGGTTCTCGAAACACCATAAATCAAGTCATCCTTAGCCGGAAGTAATTTTGTGAGCTGCTGACCTAATCCTTTACTTATTCCATAAATTAAATATGTTTTCATATGTGTTTTCGCGCTTAATCAATTTGACAATCTTATACGCTCATCTAACGCCATCAAAATCATAAAAGTACGTCGACATCCCTAATTCAGCAATATCTCATCAATAAACACCCATGCAGGCTCTCCTTTTCCAGGATGCCAATCCGGTAGCTTCTTCAGGTTTTTGACCACAATTTTCAGATAGGAAATGTTCTGGGTTTTAAATTTCCCCTCCACCTTTATCAACGCTCTTTCTGCATCTTTCTTAGTAGGTTCTGGTTTTACAGTACTCAATAAACGAAGGTTGTTTTTCTGGGGACCTCCCCAAATCTCTACCGCTACCGGAGGTAAAATATAGGATGGAACCAACCGCATCACATTTAAAATTACAGATTGCAATGGAACCGCTTGCTTGAAAAACAGCAAGGCCTCCAAATTATTCTGTCGTACCCCAATCCATTTACCGGAATTCGCTTCATAATCTCCAAACTGCTGATCATTCAGGATTTTTGCCCCTCCTGCCTTATACTTATCGTCGGGCGGAAGTAGAAATGTAATCGTATCCGGCTGATAACCGCTCTTGTAAAAATTATCCGTAATGGTTTCACTTCCATACCATCCTTGTTTATAAGCCTTCGCTTTTAAAGTTGTGCTTTCTTTTAATAGTACCTCCTTATTGTATAAACTGGATTTCAAGCTATCAGGCTCGGATCCATCTGTCGTATATCTGATTTGAACACCGTTTATCGGGTGCTTCATCTGTAAGGCTAATGAATTTTTGAACACCGATACTGAATTCAATAAACGAGGTTGATTTAACTGAATTGGATGTTTACCATCATCTTTAAAGCCAGCAATCACTGCCAGCTTTGGGTTTAGCTTTTGCAATTGTTGCAGCTCCCCTGCTGTTAGTCCAGCATTCCATAAGGTCAGTTTCTGAAGGCTCTTCATCCCCAGTAATGGCTTCAGTTTGCTATAATCCAATTTCGTACCCGATAAAGAAAGGCTGTTTAAATGCTTCATCGCTTGCAGTTCTTTTAAGCCAGCGCCTGTAATATTGGTAAAGTTAAGGTTTAGCGTACGGAGGTTTTCAAAACTGGCAATCGTTTTCAGTTCTTCATCGCGAACGGGCAAACCCTTAAGATCCAAAGAAACGATTTGTTTTTTTATCGCCTCCAGTTCTTTTAGCGCCTCAGGTTTATACTCGTTCTTATTGTAAATATTAACGGCTAATGCCGGCGACTCTTTGGCCAGCGTATACACGATCCTGTAGTTGTTATTCAGTTTCTTAATCGTGCTTTCATCTGCCGCAGCAAAGTCATACTTTGGGGCGGAAGCTTCCGAAGGTGCCAAAAAGGTGGTTGCTATAATTCTTAAAGAATCTGTCAGAGGTAAATCAATCACCTTTTTCTTCAGCTCCGCATTGCCTTTAACCCATAACTTTAAAACTGAGATCTCTTCCTCCGTCAATTGATTTTTTCCTTTTGGAGGCATGTGTTTTTTATCGTCCATAGGGAGATGGATTCTTTCCAGCAACAGGCTGATTTCTGGTTTCCCAGGCACAAATAACTTCCCAGATTTCCCTCCTTTTAATAAGGAAACCGCATTGTCCATCATCAAACTTCCTTTCGCTTTTTCCAGATTATGGCAACTCAGACATTTCTGAGAAAATATGGGCAGTATAACGTCCTCAAATACTTTAGCCTGTTCCAAAGGCACCTTAGGTATTTCCTTCGCAGCAGTTACCGGTTCCATCACGAAGTTATCTCCATGAGTTAATGAAGCGCCATAATGACCAGCAAGAATCAGGCATAACACCGTTACAACTGCCCCTATTCTGGCCAGCGTCACTTTATACCAGGAAGCATTCCTCGACCAATAGATCATTGAAGCCATAAAAACAAGGCCTATCCCCGTCCATTTATGCCATTGCAATACGCTCCCGGAATAACCTTCTTCTTTAGATAACAATAAACCCATGATGACTGTCACCGACGATAACAATGCCCCTGACAATAAAAGTCCTGTTGTAAAACTTTGGTACAATGGTTCTTTAAGATAGGCTTCTTTGAACCTAAAAAACTCCATTAACATCGCCAGCATCAACAATACGATCGGGAAATGCAGAATCATCGGATGCATTCTTCCCAAAGGCTGTAACCAATAAGGAATAGTCAACTGATCGCTAAAAGCGAGTAGAAAGAGAATAAAAACATTAGCTGCAAACAGCGCATTCGCTGCAAGACCTTTAAAAGTCATACCCATATATAAGAGTTACGCTCATCAATAAAACTATACCCTGGTAAATTTATAAGGATAAACCTTGCCGGAAGCCCATTGAGCCACATACAAATTTTCCTCATCATCCACACATACATCATGAGGATTCAATAAAATCTTTTCCCCCTGACTCATCGGCTGCAATACACCATCTTTATATATCGGCTCCTTTCCGCCAATATTGGAGACCACTTTATTTTCTTTATTGAGTATTGTAGTAAAACCACTTCCTGCCAGATTCAAATCCGGAGAACGTAATACTGCTGCGTAGAGGTAATCATTTTTGATCACTGGCCGGCAAACACAAGCACCAGGCAGTTGAATGATCTCCTTTAAATTGCCTTGCATATCAAACCGCTTAAAACAGTTCCTCGTCCGATCGGTTACGAGTAATGATGGTTCCGCATGGCGATGGTCGATACACACACCATGGGCATTATCGAGGTGTTTAGTTTCTGAACCTCTACCTCCAAAGTAACTCAGCAATTTACCCGCTGCGTTGTAATGGAAAACATATTGCAAACCATAACCATCGGCAATAAATATATCACCGTTATCGGCTATTGCCGTTTCGGTAGGCACAAACTCTTCTTTCTTTTTATACAAACCGGTTTCCATCGGACAATCAATCGTCATCAGGACCTTCCCATCCATAGTAGTTTTATAAACCTGATGTCGGTCTGTATCCGTAATAAAAAGATACTCCTTTCCGTTTTCTTTGGCCAAACTCAGTCCATGGGCGCCTGGAAACTCATGTCCCCAGCTCTCCATCAGCTTCCCGGATTTATTATAAATCAGAATGTTGTTTTTAGTCTCATTAGTAAGCAAAATGATCCTTCCTTTTCCATCCTGAACCATCTCGTGACAATCATTTACTGGATTTTTCAAAGGATTCAACTGTCCCCATTTGGGGTCCAGCCGATATTGCATCCCATTATGGCCATAAACAGGCCCTCTTGGCTTTGCATACAGATCTTTTGTAATAAAAAAACTGGCAGAAATGATCGTTGTATTTTTTATAAATGCCCTTCTTTGCATGAATATTTTAAATTAAAATGTCTTTTATCACCGTCCCGGAAACGTCCGTTAACCTGTACCGGCGACCAAGGTGTTTAAATGTTAACTTTTCATGGTTTAAACCAAGTTGATGAAGTACCGTAGCCTGGAAATCATGAACGTGTACCGGATTTGAAATCACGTTATAGCCAAATTCATCCGATTCTCCATATACAATTCCAGGTTTCACACCTCCTCCGGCCATCCAGATGCTGAAGCAACGTGGATGATGGTCGCGGCCATAATTGTCTTTCGTCATTGCCCCCTGACTATAATTCGTCCTTCCAAATTCACCGCCCCAGATCACCAGTGTTTCATCCAGCAATCCTCTTTGTTTCAAATCGGTGATCAATGCTGCCGAAGCCTGATCCACATCCTTCGCTTGTCCGGCCATCTCCGAAGGGAGGTTGCCATGCTGGTCCCAGCCTTGATGGTACAATTGCACAAAGCGCACCCCGTCTTCACTTAACTTTCTTGCCAGCAAACAATTGGCAGCAAAAGTTCCGGGTACCAGACAGTCCGGGCCATATAGCTTAATGATATCGTCGGGTTCTTTACTCAGATCTGTCGTTTCAGGCACAGCTGTCTGCATTCTGTAGGCCATCTCATATTGCTGTACTTTGGCACTAATCTCCGGATCACCAAATTCCTGATAAGAAATTTCATTGAGTTCCGCCAGCTGATCGAGCATCTTTCTTCTTTCAAATCTATTCAATCCATTAGGATCTTTCAGGTACAATACCGGATCCTCGCCACTGCTAAATTGAACACCCTGATGGGTAGAATCCAGAAATCCATTTGTCCAAAGCTTGGAATACACCCCCTGCCCATTCCCTTTCCCTCTGGAAAGCAACACCGTAAAGGCAGGCAGGTTTTTATTTTCACTACCCAGTCCATAACTCAGCCATGCACCCATACTCGGCCTGTTGCCCTGCTGGGCACCAGTCTGGAAAAAGGTCAAGGCCGGATCATGGTTGATCGCCTCCGTATGCATGGATTTGATGATACAAATATCGTCTACCACCTTAGCAGTATAAGGGAACAGATCACTGATCCATGCCCTGGAATCACCATATTGCTTAAAATCAAAATAGGAACCTACCAAAGGAAAAGAAGCCTGATTGGCAGTCATACCCGTTAACCGTTGCCCGGCACGAATAGATGCTGGCAATTCCTGGCCCATCATTTCCCTGAGTTTTGGCTTATAATCAAAGGATTCCAGTTGTGAAGGTGCCCCATTTTGGAACAGGTAAATCACTCTTTTCGCCTTTGGTGCAAAATCCGGAATTCCCGGAGGAAGGCTACTTTCGTCCATCCCGCCAGTAAACAGGTCCGGGATCAATAAAGAACCCAAAGCCACACTGCCAAGTCCTAAACTTAGTCTGGATAAAAAACGGCGCCTGTTGAAATTAAGTCCATGTTCTAAAAAATCCTTTTCCATAGCGCTAGGTTTTTGTAATGGTTTCTTCTAAATTATAAATGGTAGTCATCACTTGCATCAGCGCAGCTAAATCTTGTTTATTGATTTGCTTCGGAATTGGGAACTCCCCAACTGCCAACACCTTTTCTGCTTGTGATTTTTTCTGAAATACCTTTTGCTGATCCACATAATAGGCGGTCAATAGTTTAATTTCCTTTTCATTTGGATTTCTGCATACGATCAAGCGAAATGCTTTGACCAATTTGGCTGGAACATCCGTCTTTTCTTGCAATAAACTAGCCGCCAAAACACGGGAAGCTTCCAATACCGTAGGGTCATTTAGCATCACCAATGCCTGTAAAGGCGTATTCGTATTTAAGCGCAGCACTTCACATTGGTCTCTGTTGCTCGCATCAAAAATGCTCATCGTAGGTGGTGGTACCGTACGTTTGATAAAGGTATACATCCCCCTTCTGTACAAACTATTTCCATGATCCTGAACATATTTCGCCAAAATTCCGCGTCCAGAGGTAGCCGCTTCCCAGAGTCCTTCCGGCTGATAAGGTTTCACACTTGGACCGCCAATTGTTTTCACCAGCAATCCACTGCTCGCCAATACGACATCCCTTACCGATTCGGCTGGAATCCTATGACGAGAACTTCTGGACAATAAAATATTATCCGGATCTGTCTTTAATTTTTCCTGGGAAAGTACTGCCGACTGACGATAGGTAGCAGAGCTGACGATCTGTTGTACCAAACGCTTGATATTCCAACCATGATTCATAAAATCTACAGCCAACCAATCTAGCAATTCAGGATGAGAAGGAAGTTCCCCTTGCATCCCGAAATCCCCCGATGTTTTTACCAAACCCCGACCAAAAAACTGCTGCCAGATCTGGTTTACGAAGACCCTTGCAGTCAACGGATTTTGTTTATCAAATAACCATTTAGAAAGTCCTAGTCGGTTTTTAGCATATTGATTGCCAAATGACAATATAGACTTAGGCGTTCCCGCGGATACTTCTGTACCATGCGCATCATAAACACCCCTATTCAGGATATAAGTTTTACGTAAGGTATCCATATCGCCCATCACCGAAACAATGAGCTTATTGGTGTCTTGTTTATTGACAAAAGACAGGATTTTTTTTACATCCTGGTTGCTGATCTCCATCAAAGGTTTTTTAGCATAAGTCTCCACCCCTCCAACAGTGGATTCCAGTCCAACTTCCTTTACATTATTAAAGAAGGCAAATACCTCATAATACTCCTTTTGAGAGAAGGGATCGTATTTATGGTCATGACAATGGGCACATTCTAAGGTCACGCCTAATAAGGCTTTCCCAAAGGCATTGGTACGATCGGTCACATATTCTACACGATATTCTTCGTCAATGACTCCACCTTCTTCCGTGATTTTATGGTTTCGGTTAAAACCGGTTGCCAGGAGCTGTTCTTTAGTTGCATTGGGCATTAGGTCACCTGCCAATTGCCAGGTAATAAACTGATCATATGGCATGTTTTTGTTAAAAGCATGGATTACCCAATCTCTCCATGGCCATTGAGAACGGTAATTATCATCCTGATAACCATGGGAATCTGCATATCTGGAAACATCCATCCAATGAAGCGCCATCTTCTCCCCATATGCTGGTGTATTTAACAGAGATACCACCGCTTTTTCATAAGCTTTACTACTGCCATCGGCCAGGAACTTATCCATCAGTTCAATACCAGGTGGCAAGCCGGTCAGATCCAGGCTTAACCTTTTCAAAATCCTTTCTTTATCGGCTTCCGGATTCGGCTTTACACCCCGCTGTTCCATCTTTTCCAGCACAAAATAATCCAGCTCATTCTCTGCCCAGCCTTCGGTTTTAACTTTCGGAATCTTCGGCATTTTTGGCGGATTAAAGGCCCAGTGTTTTTCATATTTCGCCCCTTGTTTGATCCATTTCTCAATCAGCGAAATCTCATGTGAGGTCAGTTTTAGATTGGAAGATTTGGGCGGCATAATCAGGGCCGAATCTGTGGTAGAAATCCTTAAAAAAACCTCTGATGCACCCGGCTTAAAAGGAACGAGTGCATGTGCAGAAGGATTTTCCTTCAAGGCTTTATAAGCTGCTTCCGCAATATCGAGTCTTAAACCCGCTTCCCGCTTATTCGCATCTGGCCCGTGACAAGCGAAACACTTATCCGATAAAATCGGGCGCACATGAAAATTATAGCTAACGGTATCAGGTATTTGTTCATCAATACCTTGATTACCCGGCGAATTGCAGGCTTGTATCGCATATACAATACCCACAATCGCGAGCATTATATAAAATAGCCTGCGATACATACAACAATATATTTGGTTTCTTTTGTGTAGACAACCTTATTCAGGTCATCTACGGTAATATTAGATAATATACGTAATTCTAACAATGGATTATACTATACATATAATGGATTATTCCACGACCACTATGCTGATCAAACAGAAAACTTGGTCTATTCTCAGTAGAATTATCCATTCTCCTAAGTATCATAGAATAATCCATTAAAGCCAAAGCATAGTTTATTGTGCTGGTTGTTTAAAGGTTCTAATTTAGTTTTTCGGAAACCAATATAAGCCTTCACAAAATGAAACGACTATTCACACTCTTGATATTACTCGCTATGTATTGTCAAAGTCAGGCACAAACTGCCGCAATTGATCCATCTATAAAAACGTCAAAGGTAGTGCTGGATGATTTTATGGACCAACGTTTTGGAATGTTTATCCACTGGGGTCCTGTTGCCCTTCGTGGTACGGAAATAGGCTGGAGCAGGGGAACAAACGTACCAACTAATGAATATGATAATTTATATAAAGAATTTAATCCGGTTTTATTTGATGCAGACCAATGGGTAAAAACGGCAAAAGATGCCGGCATGAAATACCTGACCATCACTGCTAAGCACCATGATGGTTTCTGCCTATGGCCAACCAAATATTCGGACTATAGCATCATGAATTCTCCCTACAAAAAAGACATTGTGGGCGAACTGGCCAAGGCCTGTAAAAAGTACAACCTAAAGTTTTGCGTTTATTTTACTGTGTTGGATTGGCATGATCCTAATTACCCCGTCCATCTACCAGATGGAAAAATCTCGGATCCAAAAGCAGACATGAACAAGTTTGTAAAGACCATGAAAAATCAGTTGCAGGAAATAGTGACCCAATATCACCCTTATATGCTTTGGTTTGATGGCAACTGGGAAAGCCCATGGAAAAATGAATACGGCGTAGAGATTTATACCTTCCTTAAAAAATTAGATCCAAAAGTGATCATTAACAACAGACTTGGTGCCGGACAAGGTGCCGACCATCCCAATTTATCCGCTCAAACCATTGGAGACTATGCCACTCCTGAGCAAAAAATCGGAGAGCTGAACATGAACCATCCATGGGAAACCTGTATGACCATTTGTAATCAATGGGCCTGGAAACCAAATGATAAATTAAAGACACTAAAAGAATGTATTCAGACCTTAGCTAAGACTTCCGGTGGAAATGGGAACCTATTATTCAACGTAGGTCCGATGATGGATGGACGTATCGAACAACGCCAGATCAACAGATTGAAAGAAATGGGCGATTGGTTAAACACCTACGGGGAGAGTGTTTATGGTACCAAAGGAGGTCCATACAAACCAAATGAAACCTATGCTGCCACCCGTAAAGGCAATAAAATTTACATCCATGTTTTCGAAAGAAAAGCTGAAGAATTAACCCTTCCAGCATTAAAAGGAGTTAAGGTTAACAAAGCTTACCTGTTAAAAGGCAGCAAAATCACGCATCGTAAGGATGCTACAGGAGCCATTACGCTACAGTTGCCAGCCCAGCTTCCAAATGCTGACGATTCAGTTATCGTACTGGAACTGAATACCAATGCAGAAAAACTACCTGTTACCATTTAAACCAAACCTGAACCATGATTACCAAAATACAAATTAACGATGCAAGATATCCATTAGGGAAAGGTGCCGGCAGTGATGCCATACACCGCGATCCCATCTATTCTTATGCCGTCACAAATCTAATAGACGACAGTGGTCTAGTAGGTACTGGCTTCGCATTTACGCTTGGCGAAGGGAACGACCTAGTTTGTAAAGCCGCCGCATTTTATGCAGAACAACTCAAAGGAAAAGATATTGAAGAACTGATGGCAGATTTCGGCACAGTTTTTCATCAGTTTTCTAATGAGCAACAATTCCGATGGTTAGGGCCGCATAAAGGAGTTGTGCATCTGGCATTGGCCTCAGTTACCAATGCCTGTTATGATTTATGGGCAAAAAAGCGAGGTATTCCATTATGGAAATTGCTGACTGACTTAAGCGCAGAAGAAATCCTAAATACGCTGGATCTCTCGTATCTGGAAGATGAACTCAGCAGAGCGCAGGCCTTAAGCCTATTACAAAGCAATATCAACAGCAAATCTGAGCGCATGGGGATTATTGAAGCAGGATATCCTGGATACGATACCTCTATTGGCTGGTTTAATTACCCGGATGAAAAAGTACGTGAAAACTGTAAGAAAGCGGTTGCTGAAGGATTTACTGCCATGAAGCTTAAAGTAGGCAGTACTGATCCGGAGCGCGACATTCGCAGGGCGCACATTGTTCGCGAGGTGGCCGGTGCAGACATCAAAGTAATGCTGGATGCCAACCAACAATGGAACTTACCACAAGCCATTAAGATCTGTAAGGAACTGCAAAGTATGAACCCCTACTGGATTGAGGAACCTACCCATCCAGATGATGTTCTTGCCCATGCAACTTTAGCCAAAGCCATTGCACCGACCAAACTTGCCTTAGGAGAACACGTACCTAACCGCATTATCTTTAAGAACTATCTGCAAACCGGATCTGCAGGTTTCATGCAGGTGGATGCCGTTCGTGTGGGTGGGGTCAGCGAATTTATCACTGTAAGCTTGCTGTGTCGTAAATTCAATATCCCTGTAGTTCCTCACGTGGGTGATATGGGACAACTACACCAGCATCTCGTGTTGTTTAACCACATTTCTATGGGACATGAAGCCTTATTTCTGGAGCATATTCCACACCTACAGCAACATTTCGTTCATCCTGTCAGGATTGAATCTGGCGTATATCAAACACCTATGGAGCCGGGAAGCAGCTGCGATTTAAAATCATTGAATTAATCCGGAAAAAGCATGTTAAATTCTCTAGACTTAGGCATCAGCATTATATACATCCTTGGTATTCTAGCCGTAGGACTTTGGGCTGGAATTAGTCACCGGCGTAAAAATAAGGCAAATGCTGCCGGCGAATATTTTCTGGCGGGAAAAACCTTAAAATGGCCTGCAATCGGACTAGCGCTGTTTGCCACCAATATCTCTACCGTACACCTGGTTAGTCTGGCACAAAGTGGTTTCGACAGCGGTTTGCTCAATGGGAATTTTGAATGGATGGCGGCATTTACCCTAATCCTGCTTTCTTTATTCTTTGTCCCATTTTACATCAAATCAGGAGTGGCCACCCTACCGGACTTTCTGGAAAAACGATATGATAGATCCAGTCGGGATTGGCTGGCCATCATCTCCGTGGTTTCGGCCATCATTATCCATATCGCCTTTTCTATGCTTGCCGGAGGCATCGTGTTGAAAACACTTTTCGGATTAAATATGTACGTCAGCATTATCGTCATCTGTGTCATCACGGCCATTTACACCATTATTGGGGGATTAAAAGCAGTAGTCGTTACAGAATCCATACAAACGGTAGTCCTTCTTGCAGGCGCATTCATTATCAGCTATGCTGCTTTTCAAAAGATGGGTGGCTGGGAACCGATGACCAACGTATTAAAAGCAAATAACGAAATGGACAAGCTTTCCATGCTTCGACCGCATGGGGACAGTAGCGGAATGCCCTGGTATACGATATTTCTAGGTTACCCTATCCTCGGTATTTGGTACTGGTGTGCAGATCAAACCATCGTACAAAGGGTACTTGGGGCTAAAGATGAAAACCATGCCCGCATTGGCCCATTATTTTGTGGTTTCATTAAGCTATTACCGGTTTTCATCTTTGTCCTGCCTGGTCTTTTTGCCTATACCCTTTCCAAATCAGGGCATCTGGACATCAGTAGTCTGGGTTTGGATGATCAAGGAAACGTAAACTCAAAAGGCATTTATACCTTGATGATTACCCAGTTATTACCTTCCGGATTGGTGGGCGTACTCGTTGCGGCATTATTGTCCGGATTGATGAGTCAGGTTTCGGGAGCGTTGAATTCCATATCTACCATGGTCAGTTACGATATGTACCAGCGTTACCGCCCTACTGCTACTGATAAGCAACTGATTCGGGTAGGAAAAATTGCCGCTGCCATTGCCTTGGTATTCTCTCTTGGCCTGCTCCCATTACTCAATAGATATGAAAGTATTTTCAGTGGAATCAATGATATCATCGCCCACATTGCACCCCCAATTACCTGTGTATTTTTACTAGGTGTTTTTTGGAAAGGAGCTTCTGCTGAATCGGCAAAACTGACCCTATGGATCGGCTCCGCATTGGGTGTAATTGTATTTGCCATTAACAAACTTTTCCCTGAATCTTTGATTGGTCATATTCCCTTCATGATGATGGCCTTTTACCTATTCTGCACCTGCGTATTTATCCAGGTGGTTTTTTCCTATGTATATCCTGTTCAACATACTGAAGAAAGTTCCAGGTTGTACTGGAAAACACCATGGGAACCCTTACAAGGGCCAGCATGGAAAGGCATTGGAAATTACAAGATCCTCTCTGCGCTATTGTTAACTGTTACAGCTGTTTTATATTATATATTCCGATAGAAAATGAAAATAAATGTCATCATCGTATTGCTATCAGGACTGTTCCTGTCTGCTTGCCAAAAGGAAATTAAACCCATAAAACGCTTTGCATCAGTAACCGGCTTAAAGGCCGATAAACTGGCAGCATACAAAGCGCTCCATGCAAATGCCTGGCCGGAAGTTTTAAAGAAGATAAAAGACTGTCACATTGAGAACTACTCCATTTATCTCCAGAAAATAAACAACGAATATTACCTGTTTAGCTATTTCGAGTATACCGGGAAAGATTTTGATGGAGATATGAAAAAGATGGCGGCAGATGCTAATACCCAACGTTGGTGGAAAGAAACTGATCCTTGTCAGCAACCATTGCCGGAAGCAGCGGCAAAGAACGAAATATGGACACCAATGGAAGAGGTGTTCCACACAAATTAAGCGCAAAAAACATATGAAATTATTATCCGATAAAGTTATTTTCCTCAGCGGAGGATCCATGGGCATTGGGTTGGAATGCGCGAAAAGTTATGCAAAAGAAGGCGCTATTGTTGTCATCGCTGCCCATTCCTCAGGCCCTGTAACCGCTGCCATTGCGCTTTTAGGCGATAAACACTTTGGAATCACTTGTGATGTATCCGATGCCTCGCAAGTAGCGGATGCCATACAGCAAACCCTGAATAAATACGGTCGAATTGATGCGATACACAACAATGCAGGAATCGCCTCTCCTTCTAAACCCTTACACGAAACAAGCGATGAAGAATGGGACAACCTCATGAACATCAACTTAAAAAGCGTCTTATTGACTACGCGCTATGGCTTTAAAGCATTGCAGGAAAGCAAGGGTTGTATCCTCAATACCAGTAGTCTCGTTGGAGAAATCGGACAGGAGAATCATGCGGCTTACACCGCCACAAAAGGAGGCATGAATGCATTAACAAAATCAATGGCATTGGATTATGCGAAGGATAAAATCAGGGTAAATGCGGTAATGCCTGCGGGTGTATGGACGCCAATGTTGCGCGAATGGAGCCAGGAACAACCCAATGCCAGTTCTATTGAAAAATATCTGGACGACATCCATCCATTAGGATATTGCCCGGATGGAGATGCCATTGCAGATGCCTGTGTATTTCTACTTTCAGATAAAGCGAGGTTCATCACTGGAACTACACTTGCTGTTAGTGGTGGTGCAGAATTAGGCTATAGAAGAACAGCTGGCAATTAGCATTTTATTGGTATTCAAATGATGTGTTCATCTGTCTCGAACACATCATTTGAAACCTATTTAAAACGGATAAAGTAATGATTGCTTCATTACTTTTTTAAACACACATGGCTTGCGACTTCCTTACCGGAATCATCCAGCATACTTACCTGAATCTGCTTTTTATTGGCTTTAATTTTTGTCAGTGTCCGGAAGCCCTCTTTTGGGCCGCCACCAATGATAATTGGGTAATTATTTAAACCTTTTACCGGTGGATTTACTTTATACTGATGGGTATGACCACTCAGTACCAGGTCTACCTTGCCACGATTCATGATCGGTTCAAATAATTCGGTACAATGTACAGCACCATGCGCATCACCAGAATATCGTGGTGGAATGTGCATCAACACTACACGGAAAGCTGCGTTCTTAAATTCCTTACGGTTGATTTCATTTTCAAGCCATGCTGCCTGTTCTATTCTGTACTGGTCAAAATCTACGATCCCAGCGTATACCGGATGCGCATCTTCTTTATCTTCCCCTGTATCCAGAATCACAAAACGAACAGGTCCTAAAGTGAATGAAGTATTCCCCACCTGATCAAAATAAGCCGGAAAATCACGTGCAAATTTACCTCTGGTTTCATGGTTACCCCTCACATATAAAAAAGGTGTTTTCTTAGCAAAGTAATCCACACATGGCTGTAGCATGTTTTTGATGATCTGCTGTTCGTCTGTTTGGTGATCAAAAATATCCCCATTAAAAAACACAAAATCACGCGGATTGCCTTTATCCAAATCTAATAGATGGGCAATAGATTTTGGCCTGTCGTGGATGTCATTTAACATAACAAAAGAAACCTCTTCTTTTGAAGTATCGGTATTCAGAAAGCTTTCAATTCCACTGGAAACCGTTTCCCCGTAAGTGAGTTTATAGGGCTGGAAATCTTTGATTTCTTTGGAGAGTATTTTATAATAATAAGTTCTTCCAGGCTTCAAGTGCTCTAGTTTAACACAGTTTAAGCGGTCTGTAGGCTTTAAACCCAAACCACTTTTTCCATAGGCTTTTTTATCCAGTAATTCGGCCGACTCCCCATATTCTACCCAACTCGAGCTGTCTTTACTCGTGATCCATAGTATGGAAATACTATTGCCAAAATTGGTCTGTAAATATGGTCCGGTAAGGATTTTAAAATCCTCATTAATTCCTTGCGTTTTTGGACTAGAGATTGCCTTTTCTGGCTGTAATAAAGCAAGTCCGCCCAGGACAAGCCCACCTTTCAGGAAGTTCCTTCGGTTTTCTTTAACCTGACTTTCCTTTAATAGATTATCGTTCATTTATTTTGGTTGGTTCTTTTGTGATTGTTAGTTCGAATGTAAGAACTTAAACCCAATAATACTATCTACAATCCTAGAGAGGATAATCAAATATTAACCTGTCATCTAGTGGTATTTCTTTTTCATCTTCATAATAGAAATAGTTCCCTATTAAGTGATTATCTGCTGAGGTTAATTGAAGTTTTACTTCTACTGTAAATCTATCTATTTCATGTTCAGAAAACTGCAAACAGATAGCATCCTCTTTCAAAATGATTTCATCTATTGGAGTATCTATCTCATCTTGTAGATAATCATTGTCTGGATTTAAAACACATTCACTGTAAGAAAGCCTTGCCCTTAAATATAGAGCTTTAAAAAATTCAACTTCTAATTTCATACTTTATATTACTTAGTGTTCAAAAGCTGTAAACCTTGCGTTATCAACAACTTTAATATACCATTTAAGTTGTAGGGCCCATAATCCTACTGTCTCGTATATCAGGCTTTAGCAGAGGGTTTCTTTAGGCAGAAAAAAACTATGAATAAAGACATTAAAAAGGAAAACACAAGATTTACCCCCAAATAAAAAAAATTAAACCATTTTACGTTTTGGCAATCGATGCATTTCCCTCCAGTATCTTGCATAAAAACTATTGGAAAACCTACGCGAGTAAGTCCATCACTCATACCACTAAAGTCACTTAGAAATATAGTCAGAATAGCAAATATGCCAACGAATAGAATTATTATCCACTTTATATTAATTTTGACAAACGACACCATCATAAATTATTTTTATTTGTACATAAACCGGATCAACGAACCTCGCCCCATAATCGCACTAGTCACCAACATGATCCATCTCAAATGGATTTACATAGAACACGCTACTCAACCTGTCCCTTCTCTTTCAGCTCCTTTAAGCTATACACTTTCTTTTCTAGAACTTTAGGGCTTTGCCATTCTGGACTTTGGCCTTCATTTGTACTTTTAATAATGATAACGCTATCGCCTTTGATGTCTGCAGTAAGAATTTCCGAGGTCTCGTCATATTTACCTAAAAACAACCTGAAACTGGATGAATCGGTTAAATAATCGTAAGTCAGATCACTTTCCGGCAACCCTACACCCAAATCATTAAAAACCTCCACATAAAGCTTGCTGCATGGTAGTCTACTCTCATTTTTGCAAATATCTAACGTTCTCAAATGTTTTTTCTGACCGTTCCTACAACCGGATATTATAAAAAATAACATTAAATAATAAATGACTTTCATCGTTTCCCTCATTTATAACGTCGGGTAGCTTTACACGCATCAACTATACTTTTCGTATTCCGTCTAAAGTCGATTACCCTATCTCCAATAGGCGAAATCTACAGCGTTTAATTTACTTGCATCTTTTTCAAATAAAGGCTCAGTACTTCATCACCATTAGACTCATTTCTACGATTAAGATCCTTTATCATTAGCTGAATGTAAGTAATCCTTTCTACTTCAGTAAAACTATCCAAATTTCTTTTAAAACAATTCACAACCTGAGTAAGTAGCCCTTCTAGTTCATAATCAGTTATAATCTGTACTCCATCCCTTTTTGTATAAATGAAATAATATAATGGAAAATGAGGCCCCATCATCCTAAAAGAATATACCCCCTGAACAAATTGATAATTATTAACTTTATCCTTTCCAAGGATATGATAAATTGAAATACCGGCTTTTAAACTATCATTTCTTTCATGCCATAAAAACCCATATAATTTAGTTCTAACACTGTCACCAACATGAACCATCTCAAATGGATTTATTTTTTTTGACCGTTTCTTTTTATTTTGGGCTACTAAATCAGCACTTACCATCAACAAAATAACAAATATTACATAGACACTTTTCATAGGTAACTTTTCTTTTTCTGTTCCTTTATTATTCTTTCTGAGCTTAATTTGCTTTCTCTTCTTTGGTAGGCTCCTACTGTAGTTTACAATTTGTAAATAATCCTCATAGATAATAATCAGACCAACTATTAAAGTGTATTTTAAGTTTTGCACAAAGTAAGCCACACACCATATTTCTATCTAGAGATCCTGTAGTGTAGAGTATTTCAAGAACCCCTACCTTGACTATATTTAAGATTTCTAAATTATAGCTTTCTCCTAAAAGATTAATAAATTTAAAAGCATTCTTGACAAAACTGGAGGAATTGTTGATAGAGAGTTCTCTACCCAAGTCCATTGCAAAATCATTCATGTAAAAATAAATTCCTTCCTCAAACACATTTTCCTTGGCATAACCGTTAGCATACTCTGGAACCATCTCAAATAACAAGGATTTCAATACTTTACTGATAAAACTATCTATTTCGTTCAATTTATTTTTCACCATTTTAAACCTTATCCTCTATTAAAAATCCGCTTATACACTTCTACAAGAAAATAACTTAAGATCAAGCAACAAAGGAGGTCAAAAAGTAAATAAGAGAACTTAAACCAATTAAGGTGAGCGCAATCTTGACATTTACCTCCATTATGCTGAAGAAAAACTAGCGGAAAACCCAAACGGTCCAGCCCGTCAGTCATACCTTTTAATGAGCTAAAAGATATTGAGACCGCTATAAAAACTATTATTGCCAAAATAATCTTTGTCTTATAATTATTCATCCAAGCAGGCTAAATCAATTTAAAAAATTTTCCACATCCTTAATTTGAAAAACTAGAAATTTGACACCACTAATATCTAATAGAACAAGTTCTCTCTTTTCAACCAACTTTAATAGTTCTATGTGAATTTCATCCAAATTATAGGTTATCCCACTCCACTTCGCATTAGTATTGATAAATTCATATACCTCCCAGTTAGAAAACTTAATAGGAAAACCATTTTCAGGCAGGAAGTCAAATTCACAAACAACCCCCTCTTTTTCTAATCTACATCCTGCACCATGATAGAAAAAACTATAATCGCCAATAGTCCCACTACCCAGATCTATAAAATCGGATTCAATACCATTTTGCTGGATGATAAGCTCTTTATATCCAACTATAAAACTAACATAATCAATCAAAATTTCTTTTAGAAAATTTCCCATTAAAATAATCCTTTGTGTATGCCCTGAATTTTATCTCTCAAACATAGCCCAAGTCCAGTACTTTCCATATAAAATAAGATATAAAGCGAACAAAATTATTGGTGTATATGAGAGCGCAAGTCTTAAATATTTACCATTGAATTCAATTAGATGAATGTTTTTCTTCAAAATCAACTTCATCGTAACAATGAAGCCCATTAATACTAAAAGCGGCATTGATAATCCTATTAATATTATCCAATTAAAAATACCGTCTTCTAAAATCCTTTTGATAAGAATAAAATTAAAAGGAATAATGAACAGGTACCCTATTAGCCCTAACAATAATCCAAGATTAGTTTTATAAATCACTACAGGTGAGGCCACTGTAAAAATAACGACAGAGCCCAATAATGCCGCCACAGGAATCGAACTTGCAAAACCAGATGAAAACCCTAATGAAAACGAGACTACCCATGCCGTCCATAATGCAGATACTACATAAATAAAATATACATTCCTCATAATTTCAGAGTATTTCTATCACTTATTTCCATCTTTTATATCAAAAAAATTCTCTACAATTACACAATTTACAGCGCTGTTTCAATAATAGATACATTCATTCTCTCGTTGGAAAATATAATTCTTTAGCATCATTCAGGTATAATTCAACAAATTCTGAGAAGGAATTTGCAATCTTTTGATATTTCTCTCCACATAAAATATAAACCTCATTCTCATCTGAAAAATCAGGATAAAGTTTAATTGCATATACAAAAAGGTCAAAGGTAAAATTAGCAAACACATACAATTTGCTGATTTCATTAATCGCTAAAAGACCTTTATAATCAGGAATACCTTTTTTATTTTTGAATTCATCTTTTACTTTTACAATTCGATCAATGGAATAAAACTCATAAAGTTCATTAGTACATTCCCCTCCGGTTCCATTTAATGATTTAAAATAGGTCATTAAATCTTCGGGTATGATCACGTTATTTTCTTTCTGAAATGACCGTAAATATTCGGGATCTGCAGCTGAGCCATACAAGGTGTTTTCAATAACCCATTTCTCTCTGAGTTCTTTTAGTTTAAGCATTTACTCTCCATAGTTATTTTACCAGGTTGCCGGTGTAATTTTATCTTTATCAGACAGTTCGAATACATTTGCATTTAACTTTTTAGGCGTAATATCTATAGCCGTACTTGTCAAAACAAATTGATCATCTTCATAAACAGTTTTTAAAGGCAACGCTTTTGTCCTGGAAATGATATAGTACCAATTGCCATATATATGTTGTTTAAACAGTTCTGGATTTACAGCATATTTCTTATTAAAATAATAATAGCTTTTGCTTTTAGGCGTATAAACTACTAGCACATCACAAGGTATCCCCATAATGATTTCTTTACTCTTTTGTACCTCATATTTTATAGCGACATCTTTATTTTTACTATAATCTTCCCAATAAACTATATCTGAGTTCCCGGTAAGCATATAACTTCTATTTTCTGTACTTCTATATAGTTGCATTTTAAGAAAGGATCCATTCATGATAGATTTGTAATCTCCCCCTTTAATAAAGTATTCCTGTGTAGTGCCCATTATTTCATTTAATTGCTCATCCTTCAATTGAGGAGACTTGCTTTTATAACTATTAGAATATGTAATGGTTCCTTCAAAAAATTGCGCAAAGCCAATCACTGGACTAAGTAACAATAGCAAAACAAGTATGCTCAACTTTTTTTCTTTCAATTGATTTTCCTTTAATAGATTTATGTTCATTTATTTTGGTTGGTTATTTTATAAGGTGATTCATAGATTGATTTTCATAAGTTATGACATAAGCCGTAATGGTTGCCGCTAATATTGATCTTCCTTAAGACCTAAGCTTTGAAATAGTTCAACATGCACGTACATCAATAATATAAATATTAAGACACTAAGGACTTTAATTCCAAGAGAAGACCTCTTATCTTGAGAAACACCGATAAGTAACATTATAAAGCAAGGTACTAATCCAATAAAGAGCAACAGATGTATGAACCCCATTCCTGCCAAGTCACTCTTACCCCCTGCGAAAAGTTTTGTACCAATATCATTTAGACCTATGAAAAAATAGGACAGGACTGATTTCACAAGAATACTGAAATCTGTTTCAGTAAATAGGATTAACCCTGTCATTATAGATATTGTAACAGGAGTCATAAAGATTCCACTGGGTGGCAAGAAGTGACCAATTATAATACTTGCTAATAATAAGGTTATTAATAGCCCAATAAGAATTGTGATTGATAGTTTCATATTAATTATAGTTTGACTAGAGTTCAGCATAACAAACAGTCATGATACTACCAAACAGCTACCTCTTTATTTTAATTAATTTATGATCCTTCCAAATAAAATCATAAATCACTTTGCTTTTGTTTGCCAGGGTATCATTCCAACTAACTGTTTTATTTGACAACCGACCTCTTATATACCCGTAGTTGATTCTTCTACCGTCATACACGACTGTTACATCCTTAAATTCAAATAAATAACCATATGGAAAAGTCGGAACAGCCGAAGAAAAGAAATATGTACTTGTAATAAAAGAAAGTTCATAATCATTTGGAGGTAACTCCTCATACTCTTTTAGTAAAGCAATGACATTTAAAATCATCCTATTAGGAACTTTATTGTAAGATTTATAACCATAAGTCTTAACTTCATCTAATGAAAGGGAATCACCTGCAATCACAAATCGTACGTCAATTAAGCCATCTCCTATTTTATCTGGCATTTTCTTTATCACTTCCATTGTATCTCCTACCCAGCGCTTAAAAATACTATCCTGCTTATTCTCCATGATTATTTTACTATCTAGTTCATGAAGATTTGATTGGCAACTTACACTTATTAAGAAGCCAAAAATTAAGCCACAAAAAATTAATGGAATTTTAACACTTTTCATAATTACTTTGTAAAACATACTCTTTACTTGCCCTAATTACCTGTAATCCATCTTTTTTTGTGTACATAAAGTAATAAATAGGAAAATCCGCCCCCCCGAGCAAAGCCAGTAACACTGGTTTTACCTAGAACTCTTCTTATAATTTTTATTGAACGCAATAAGCAACTTATTTAATTTTTCAATCTCACCAACTTTTTTTATATCTCCATATATTTCGTCAATTCGACTGATTAGCAATTCATATTCTACCTCTTTGGAAATTCTTCCTTTTTTTACGATTTGATTCACCTGTAATCTATACATGAATTTATCCCAGGGTAAAGCAGATAGAATTAAAAATGCGAGTGCAATAAAAACTTTACCCAGAGAATGTGTTAGTCCACCAGGTCTGTAAAAGTAATCAAACTCATCATTATATATAAGCCGTATCTTAGATCCTACCGGATATTTTAAGCTTTCCTCACTTCCCATTCTAATTCGATGTACTTTCCCCTTAAAATATACTTGAATAGAAGAAATAGTTTTTGAACGCCTATATAACTGGCGATTAACCTCATAAAGCTTCACCAACCCCTCTTTTTCGAGATTTGCATCCTGAAAATAAAAGAACAAATTATACACAATACAGAACAATGCCAGTACAATAAACACCTTTTGAGTTCCATTATAATCTTTCATATATTATTAATTAACCATTTGACCTGCGTCAATTTTTCCAGTCCCTATTGTACCTTTTGACTCTGGCACTCGGAAATACATATTAATTCTCTGTAAAACCTCTACAACGAACTAAAGGATCAAAGTAATAACTTCTAATAAGAGAATTAAAAGAATTATTCCTTTCAAAATATTAAAAATTACATTATTCATCTAAAGCAGATTTTTGGATATAAGCTGTAATGGTTGCCACAACTAGCGGATCTGTCTCCTTAGTTAATTTAAAAAATTCAGGGTCATCAATACTATAGAACAAAAACATCTTGCGTCTATTTATCAAACCCCAATACTTATCTATATGATCACCAAGAGAGCCAAACTGAATTAATAGCACATCACCTACTTTAGCACCATAAATATCTACATGTTTCTTTATAAATATTTGCCCCGAATAATCTGCCATTTTAATTGGTGATTTCTCAATAGAAATCTGCTTTTCTTGAATTAAAAAATTAATAATTTCATTCTGAAATTTAAGAATCCGATGATCTTTATCAACATTGTAACCCTTCTGCGCAAAAGCTACATTCGTAGAAAGTACAAAAACTATAAACATACATTTTATTAATCTCCCCATCTTGATTATTATTATTGAAATAAAGAATCCACTTAACCCAAGCAAGCTATACTGCTGATCTGATATAGGAAATAAACAGGACTAAAAAGCATAATTATTTTAACAACTTTTGATTTCATTTTTACTGATTGGTTCTTTTATAAATTAAACGTTGCTTTTATGATGGCCATTCTACCCCTTATTTCATAACGACTAATAAAAAATTGGTTCGAAGATAGACTAAAATATGTGCAAGGGTACTAATATTCAACTCTAAATCGGTACGCCATTTAATCAATTTACATCGTGTTTTTAAATCCGTAAACAGGGCGAAAGTGATGGTGTAGGCAAGGGCAGCAAAACTCTGATAAAAGCCGAAAGCTTACTCGGTTTTGATGCCCAGAAGGTAGAGGTAAGGTTTATTCTTCTTTGAGGTCACAAATTGTGACCTCAAACTTTCAAGCTCTTTTCTGGTTATTTCAAACATAAAGTCGTCGGGAAAACCGGTAATATTACGTCTTACCGCCTGCTTTAACACCTTGGTCTCCACTATAAACTTCCATTGACTATGGATGTCTTTTGTTAATTGACCGCTACAACAACTCTTCACAGGCAAAACTGAAATATCCCTCCTCATTTATAATCAAATGATCTATCACATTGATATCTAACATCGCTCCTATATTCTTTAGGTTTTCCGTGAAGGTTAGGTCCTGTTCACTAGGTGTTAACACCATTGCCGGGTGATTATGACATATCAAAATCCCAGTCGCCCCACTTTTGATGGCAGCGGCAAATATGATTCTTGGATCGGCAATTACCCCCGTTAATCCACCCTTAGAAACATTTAAAATCCCCAACACCGCATTGCTTCTGTTCAAAAGAATGACTTTAAATTCTTCGATCAGCCCAATCATATCCATATTCCAATGCTGCATAAATATTTCATAAATGTCTTCGGTGCATCTTAAAATAGGGCGTTCACATGCTTTAATCTTCGGTTTGTACTGTAATTCTATTTCTGATATTTTATATAATGAATGTTGCATTTTTGGCCTCCAATCTATTTAAATAATGGTTTAGGATAAATTACTTTGAGCTGATCTATAGTAGGCACCAATGCCTTCTGCAATTGCATGATGCTTAAAAAAGAACTGGGCAGTGGCAGATCAAGATCTTGCCCTTTCTTTAATGCGTGTACACAATTCATCAATTGAATTAAATCAAATTGTAAATCCTGTATAAAGTCATGTTCGAAATCTTCGAAATTATCTATCTCTATTATTGTTTTACCGTTTTCTGTTCTTACCATAATGGTTAATGTTTAGGAAATGAAATATTCTGGAATTATCAACAGGAAAAAATTTCATTATACTAAACCGGAGCCGGAGCTTTAGTTCTCGGTTCCCGATGCCAGTTAGCAAGGAGGTCTAAATTTGAAGCGGAGATTTGTCGTTTTCTTGGGTTCATGGCTCATATTTTTTTAATGAGCCTTTTTGAGATCAACACAAATAAATGTGAGGACTGCAAACCATCGTAGCAATTTAAAGTTTCTGAAGCCTTACGCGAAATGGAATTACAGCAGTCCTCACATCCATTTTTATTGGATGCATAAATATAAACACCCTAAAGTACAAATATGGGTGTTTTTTTTGCTGTCTTATCCCGCGGCTTCAGATACTCCTACGACAAGACTCTTTACTAAAAAATTTAATTACAAGACTAATATTATTAATTATATAGACATAAACAAATCTATTAAAATAATTTATAAGAAAAATAACAATTAATTTTAATCCAAAAGTTAACCACCACAACAAAAGCCAAAAAAATCTGTTTCAGACTGCTTAAGCCTCAGCTCCTTTATCCTCCCCTCGATATCAGTTCTATATGAGTCTTATTTCAGTAAGTCTTCCATTCATTATCTATTAATGGTTGATTAATCCTTAATAGGTCAAAATGACCTTTCAAGCACTATTTGAAGATGTCCTGACTACGTATTTAATATCTAAAGATTTAGAGCTTATTTCGAAATCATCTATAAGGAATGTCGAAGCAATTAACTACCTTACCATTCGCAACACACTACTAACCAATCAATAACAAGGCTATGGGAAGTTTACAAAACGGATTATTTGGTGGATTTAATGGCCGGGTAGGCAATCTAGTTGGCTATATACTGAACGGCAAAAACGTGATCAGAACTATTGGGCACTCTGGTAAGCCCCTTAGCCCCGCCAGAAAGATCAATTGCGATCGCATGAAGATTGTGAACGATTTTTTACACCCAATTACCAGTTTCATCAAACTGGGTTTTAAGCTAAAAGTACTTGGAACGGACAGAAACTACTACAATGAAGCAGTTTCTTACAATAAAAAACACGCTGTAATGGGCGAATATCCTAATGCTGAAATGGATTATTCCAAAGCCATGCTGAGCATGGGAACGCTTTTAAAAGCAGAAAACCCACAAATCCAGCTCATAGGCACAGCAATTGAATTTACCTGGGACGTACCAGATGACCTTCCATGGGAAAACAGAAAAGATCGGGCCATGTTGCAAATTTGTTTCCCGGGTAATACTCAACAAACGCATTGCCTCAGTGCATCCCATAGAGAAGATGGGAAACATACCCTACAAATTGATCCAAGCCTTGTCAATGCAAGAATAGAGGCCTATATTTCCTTTATCAAAGCCGATGGATCAGCCATATCAGACAGTGTTCATGCAGGTAGCATTGCCAAAAAAGAAAAGATCGCTGAACCTGAAATAGAAAAAACTGAACCCACAGAAAAAGCGGAGAAGAATGCGAGCAAAGAGGTTCAGACGATAGTTAAACATACCGCCAACACTAAATCATCACCAAAAACTAAAATAAAAGCCAAGCTTAGTACAAAGCTAAAGCCTCAGTTCTCGCCAGTCCGAAATGCGAAGATCCCGGAGAATCCCGACCATCCCTCCTGAGTGTCATAAATTGAGGATCGGATTCGTCTAAACCCAGCCTTCTGGCATCTATTTTTTGATGATCAACAAGACCGTCAGGGACAGAATTGCCCTGTTTTTTCAGCTCTGGCATGAAAGTGGTACTGCCTTCTCTATTAAATTAGAAATTATGAATTTACCCTCGCTTAAGAACATCAACTTTAAAAAAGTAAGAAAAGATGTCAGAGAAGGCTTTAACAACCTTGCCTCTGGTGGCTTTAAACAGATTTTTAGTCGGATTGACCAGGTGAATATCAAAAAAGGTGTTGACACTTTAGGCATTGATAAGTTCGTAAATCAATGTGCATTAATGGCAGGTGGATCGGGTTTAATTACCGGAGTAGGTGGCGTTGGCACCATGCTGATTGGTACTCCCCTAGATATGATCAACATCATCACACAGCAGTTTCGTGTCACTTTGGCCATTTCCTATCATAAAACCGGTTTGTATAAAATCAGTTTTGAAGAATTTTTCAAGATTGTAGCTTCCTCAGTGAAGGCAGATACCCAATTGGTACTCAGTAAAAACATTATGGAGGAAGTTGCAGAGAAAATATTCCTGAATTTAGGCTCCAAAGTAAGTCGCCGTTTAGTACCAGTGGTAGGTGGCGTAATTAGTGGAACCATAAATTATATGTTCATCAAAAAACTCGCAAAAGAATTAATGAACAAGCATGCTTAACCTCAAAAAAAGAGGTTTTTATGCCTTACTCATTCTGATTGTCATTGCTACTGGTTTACTTTCCAGGAAAACGACCATTGTCCCATTATTCGTAGGCGATTTATTATATGCAGTGATGATGTTTTTAATCATCAGGTTTCTGCTCCTGAAATCAAGCGATCAAAAGGTAGGAACCCTAAGTTTAGTACTCTGTTACTGCATTGAGTTTGCTCAAATTTACCAGGCGCCATGGATCAACCAGATCAGAAGCACAACTTTAGGTGCCTTGGTTCTTGGACGCGGCTTTCTATGGTCTGACATTTTTGCATATACAGCAGGTATTGGGCTTTGCCTCTTATTATCTCTGTACTTCAACAGTGATAATGGTAAGGAAAACAGTAATTTGGATACCATCTGATAGAAAATATTCAGTGACTTTTGTTTAGAAATCTTAAAATATGAAAAACAGAACATTAGGAACAAGCGGACTCCAGGTATCTGCCATGGGTCTGGGTTGTATGGGCATGAGCTTTGGCTATGGACCTGCAGGCGATAAGAAAGAAATGATTACGTTATTACATGCAGCTGTCGAAAAGGGAATTACCTTTTTTGATACTGCAGAATGCTACGGACCATTTACCAATGAAATACTACTTGGCGAAGCGCTTTCCCCATTTCGCAACCAGGTAGTGATTGCCACAAAATTTGGCTTTCAGGATGGAGATTCGAAAAAAGGCTTAGATAGCAGTCCTGCGAGAATAAGAGCGGTTGCTGAGGCTTCCTTAAAAAGATTAAATATTGAGGCGATCGATTTATTTTACCAACACCGTGTGGATCCGAATGTACCGATGGAAGAGGTTGCGGGAACGGTAAAAGACCTGATTAAAGAAGGCAAAGTGAAACATTTTGGCTTATCGGAAGCAGGTGTGGAAAGCATCCGTCTTGCCCATGCGGTACAACCGGTTACTGCTTTACAAAGCGAGTATTCTTTATGGTGGCGGGAACCAGAATTGGAGATCATCCCTACCCTTGAAGAACTTGGAATTGGCTTTGTCCCTTTCAGCCCGCTTGGAAAAGGCTTTCTGACTGGTAAAATCAACGAAAATACGGAGTTTGACAAAACCGATTTCCGCAATATCGTACCCCGCTTTTCGGCAGAGGCACGCAAAGCAAACCAGGCAATGGTAGATTTACTGAATAACATTGCCAGAGAAAAAGAGGCTACACCGGCACAAATTGCACTGAACTGGCTTTGGGCACAAAAACCATGGATTGTCCCTATTCCCGGCACTACGAAATTACATCGCCTGGAAGAAAACATTGGGGCAAGAGAGGTTGAACTTACATCCGAAGATTTACAACAGATCGAAGAAGCTGCTAAACAAATCCAGATTCAGGGTGCGCGTTATCCTGAACATTTGCAAAAGAGAGTAGGAAAATAAGTTGAAAAATGGCCATCAGGTAGAAAGCCTATCAGAAAAAGAATTTCTCATTTTATCTGGCAATAATTGTCGCCATCGTATTGCTGATTATGGTGGCCAATAAAATCAAGGTCTCCACCTGATGCAGTAAGCGCTGGAGCGATCCTCTTATTGGGTTGGACAGGTATGCGTGGTGTAGTGTCCCTAGCTACAGCTTTATCTATCCCTGTACACCTCGCAGACGGCAGTCCTTTTCCCCAACGGAACCTAATTCTCTTCATCACTTTTATTGTGATTCTGCTCACCCTACTCATACAAGGCCTCACCCTTCCCTATTTCATTAGGAAAATAAAATTCCCAAACCTGGATAAAGAATTGCCAGAAGAGGAATCCTACCAATCGATAAAGAAAGAGCTGGCCGCATATGCTTTGTCGGAATTGAGAGCTAACTACCCCGAGCAGTTAAATCATCAGCCGATGTTACAACAAATCGCAATAAAATGGGAAAATGCAACAACCGCCAGTCCTGATCAACCACTCGCTGAAGAATGTAAAATCATCTATCTTGAATTGCTGGAAAAGCAACGAATATGGTTAATAAATAAAAACAAAATAGAGATGACCCTGGATGAAGAAATCATCAGAAGACATTTAAAATTCCTGGATATGGAAGAAGAAAAGTTCAATACTTAATTGATTTCTGGTACTACGATTACATTTTTCCCAAGGGTTTTAAACCTCGGCCCATTTTCTTGTTCCACGGTGATGGTAATGTGTCCGGTTTTGCTGGTATTGATGTCTCTCACCTTACCGGATTTACCTTTATGGGTTCCTCCGATGACCAGGCATGGATCACCATCTTTTAAATTTTCTAGGGTACTCATCTGCTGAAATCTATTCTTAATTCTAAGGTAAGCTAAAAAATTAAACGAAATACATTTTCAATTCTAAAGATAGAGCGAGTAAAAGGTTAAGTCGGTGTTGTAATGTCCCTTCCCCATCGTTATATTCTTCCATTTTATCCCTATGAACCACTTTATTGATATTTTGCAGGTTTAATTTATCGCTGTTCTGGGCACAAAACTCCATATTACTTAAGGCTTCCGACAACAATGCGATCCCTGAATTCTCCATGGTACTTCGCTTTGCAGACAGCGACAAAGAGGCGATAATAGAATTGATTCTATAGCTAAGGATTTGAATGGCAAAAACCCCGTGCATGTCTACCAGTTTACTTTTCGGTTCCAGGTGCAGGTATTGCAGCGTTTCTGAAAATTTAGCCAGCTGGATATAACTATTTTTCCGCGCCAGTTTTGATGCCGTTAGTCCTGTTGCATTTCCCCATAGCTCCTCCCTTACTTTATGCAGGTAATTGCTATTGGCTTCGAGGATATTTGAAATTAGTGTTTTTAGGCTTTTGATCTCCCATACCGGGAAAAGAAATGCGGCAAGGAAAGCGATGACACAGCCTACAATCGTATACAAGACCCGCTCCATAATGATATGATCGGAATGACCATCATAAATACTAAGCGAAAGGATCACCATGGCAGTCACGAATACCACACTAACGGAATATTTTATCCGGTTGAAGGTAAAGAAACCAAGGAGCATAAATGCAGATAAAACCAGGAGTACTGCGGTTTGTTTGATCAACAGTAATAACACAATTCCTAGAACGGCACCAATGAAAGTTCCGGATAAGCGCTCCACATTTCTCTTCCAGGTGAGTCCGAATCTTGGTTTTGCTACGATCACAATGGTGAGCAACAACCAATAGCTGTATTTTCCAAGTGGGAAGAGCAGTGTGATCAGGTAGGCGAAACCACACATGAGCGCCAGTCGCAAGGAAAATCTAAAGACCGGGGCACTAAAAGAAAAGTGCTGCTTTAATGATTTTAGGGTAAATAATTGAGGAGATAAAAACTCTTCATAAGCAATGTCCTCCGTATCCAGATTGGCAGGAATGGCAGACATAGGTCTGCTGTTTTTAATCACCTGAATGTCCAATACAATCCCTTCCAGGTTTTTCAATACTTTAAGTATGATGTTCGCGGTTGCTTCTTCTGCTGAAGATGCCAGTCTGGTTAGTTCCGCTTTTGCCTGTTCAAATTTAAGTAACCTGGATTCCGAATGTGCTTTTTTAGGCCTTAAGAAAACAGCGCTAAGCACTTCTAATTCTTCTGCCAGCAACTCAATGGATTCAATAATCAGGTTTAATGCACCGGTTTTATCGAGTTTCTTCCTAACATAAGCATAGTCGTAATGGATGGCGGTTACCTGTTCGTACAAGTCAATTACACTCACTGCGGTTCGCAACAACTGTTGTCCACGTTCATTAGTTGGCTTCATTGCCGCTTTGTCGCTTAGCAACAGATTTCTTACCAACTCCTGCTTTTCGCTCACTTTGATGTGTAAGGCGATGGTTTCACTATAACATTCCTCGAGGTTTACCTCAGGATCATAATAGCGGGCTTTAGATTTTAGAAAAACAGAGGTTGCGGTAATACATTCAAAAATGGCCTGATGCAATGATCTATATGGCCAGATCACAATCTGAATCAAGCTAATCAGGAAATACCAATATCCGCCCAGTAAGATGTACCAGCTAAATAACAGAGGATTTACGGGATGTAAGCCCAGGGTGAATATCCCCAGAATAATGGCCATCGTTCCAGTTAGTGCCAGTCTGTGGCCAAAAATCGCCAACATGGAAAAGACAAAAGTCAACAGGAAAATACTCGTGCCCGTAAGCCAATGATTCCCCAAGGATGAGGAAATAATCAGCGCAGTAAAAAAGAAAGAAAATGTGCTGGTAATCGCAGTTTTAAACTTATTAGCACGGTTTCCCGGTGCATCCGTTAAGCTGATCAGTAATGCACCAACTCCTACCCCAACGGCCATGTTAGGTTGATCGTAGTAAAACAGCAATACAAAAGGTAATACAATGGCTATGGTATTTCGCAAGGCATCTGTAAAGTATTCGCCATATACCAAACTGATCAACCTGGTTTTTATGTTATCCCATTTCAGCAGATCCTTACTAAACATAATTGCGTTGAATTTATTATTTCGCCGCAAAATTATTGTAAATAAAGGGAATGTGGTTGAAATTGGGATAAAAAAATAATTAACTTGTATACAAAGCACCATCCATGAAAAAACTACTCTGTATATTATTGCTCATTATGGCCTCTAGCTGGACGTTATATGCACAAAAATCAAAAATTGATTCCATCAATATGATTTCCAGAGAACTATTTGGTGAAAAATTGCGACTAAAAGTTGATACGGCTAAGCTTCAAACCTATTACGAGAATGATGAGGGAGAAATGGTGGCTGGCGATCAAATCTGGTGGAAAGAGTTTATCGGAACTGAAGTCCGCTCCAACCTCTCTCTCCTTCTTTATGGCAAATTAAGGAATAAAGATGGAAAAAGAGATGATGAAGTTGCGCATAACTGGACTGCGATTAGTTATGAGAAAATTCAGGAACCAAAAATTAAAGTTTTGGCTCAGCTGATCGAAGATATCGGGGCTAAATTCCCCTAAAAGCTATGCTTTATTTAGGGTAGTTTCATAAATGACTTTTCCAGAATGATTGATAATTTGCGCATTCAATCTGTTTTTATCTATTGAAAAATACATAAAGCCATGTTCTGCCGCTTCAAACTTACTATATGGAATGCCTGCGGTAACGGGTGTAATTTCTGAGCCGGAACCAGAGATAAACTGATGGGTAAAACCTTCGGGTTTCAGGTGTTGTAGAGAATGGTCATGCCCGGATAAATAAACATCCACTTTATTGCGCTCGAAAATCTCTTTCAGCACTTTTCTTACGGCAAGTGTATCGTAATTTTTGATCCTTGGTCCGACAGTATAAATGGGATGATGGCCAATTACCATTTTCCATTTGATATCCGGCCCTGCATTTTTCAGGGTTTTATCAATCCAGGCGAGCTGTTGATCAGGTTGCTGGTTGTCTACAAAAGGTGCATATTTTTCATTGTTATGGAACTCTGGAATCAGTGGACAAGTGTCAATAAAAATCATCAGAACTTTATCGCCATTAGTCCCCCCCAGACTAACTTCTTTTGAATAGTAGCGTGCTGGCATTTTCCATCTCCTACTCACTTTACTATACCTCACCTGTGCATCCGGATCACTCTGGTAATCGTGGTTTCCTAGAATAGGATACCAATCATCCTGCAATGAGAAATCAGTATAGATATTTTCAAAAGAATAGTGCCATAACGGATCATGCTCGCTCACCACTCCTTTTGGGTAAAAGTTATCTCCTAAAGAGAGGATAAAATCATTTGGATTTTCTGTGGCCCATTTCCCCATTTGCTTGGCAACATGAGTCTGATGGTCTGCACCGGTTCGTCCCCAATCTCCGATGGCTACAAAATGTAATTTATAATCATCCTTTTTAGCCTTGGCTGGAGAAAGATCCTCGCCTTCAAAATGGGTTTCCGCATTGGCTGCTACAGATGCTAATGGAGCCAATAAAGTGGCGCCCAATGCTGTAAAAGCAGTGCTTTTCACAAAATCTCTTCTTTTCATATCGTTGGGAGCTTGTCTTAATGAGTTTATGGCGAAAATACCCAGTTTAACGCCCTCCCATTTTACCCCAGCATTAACCTTTTGTTAAGCTTTCTTCCTTCTCTATAATACCTAATATCGTTCCCGGTATAGCTTTCTATTACTGAGCCATTTCTGAGTCGCATAAATTCTATATATTCGTCAAATGACATTAAAACACAGTTATGCCAGCATTACGCTCCTTCTGGCTATGGTTTTTGTATCCCTTCAGGGAAATGCAAAAATCACTCTGGCAGCGGTTTTTAGTGATAATATGGTGATCCAGCAAAAGACTACCGTAGCCTTCTGGGGTAAAGCAGCCCCTGGAAAGCAGGTTAACTTGAAAGCAAGTTGGGCTTCTTCAACTTTTAGCACCCAATCGGATAAAAATGGCAACTGGAAAATCAAGCTACCAACACCAGGATATGGTGGTCCATACAAAATCAGCATTTCCGATGGCAAAACATTGCAGCTTTCCAATGTCATGCTGGGCGATGTCTGGGTTTGCTCTGGTCAGTCCAATATGAAAATGCCATTAGCTGACTGGGGTAAAATAAACAACTATCAGCAAGAAATTAAGGATGCAAATTACCCAAACATCAGGCTACTACAGGTTCAACATCGCAGTAGTAATGTACCACTAAAAGATGTTGGGATAGCCAATGCTGGCTGGAGGGTCTGCAATCCTGAAAATATTGCGGGGTTTTCCGCTACTGCCTACTTTTTTGCGAGAACGGTATATCAAAAAACCGGCATCCCTATAGGCCTTATTCATGCTTCCTGGGGAAGTAGTGTTGCAGAAGCCTGGATGAGTGCTGCAACCCTTAAAAGCCTTCCTGATATTACAAAAACAGTTGAGAAATTAAATCCTGCAAAAAAAGAGTTGAGTTACCAACAACCTACCGTACTGTACAATGCAATGATTTATCCTTTTTTAGATTTCGCTATTAAAGGTGTGATCTGGTATCAGGGAGAGAGTAATGCCGAGCGGGCACACCAATACCGGACTCTTTTTCCGGCATTGATTAATGATTGGAGAAAATCATGGGGTATTGGAGATTTCCCATTTTACTTTGTGCAGCTTCCATACTTTATGAAAAGAGATCTGCATCCGGGGCCTTCTTTAGGGGCTGAATTAAGAGATGCACAATTGGGGGCATTGAAGCTGAAAAACACTGGAATGGCGGTTACCATTGATATCGGTAATGAACTGGATATCCATCCAAAAAACAAACAGGAAGTGGGAAGAAGATTGGCATTAGTTGCATTGGCCAATATTTATGGAAAGAAAATTCCCTTTTCCGGACCAGTATTAAAGTCTTATACGATCGATAAAGATCTTGTTAAATTGAATTTTAGAGCTGTTCATGGGGGCTTGAAGACAAAAGACAACGCCACATTAAGGGGGTTTTCGATTGCCGGAGCAGACCAGGTTTTTCATTGGGCAAAAGCCAGTATTCATGGAGATCGAATTATTTTAAGCAGTCCTGAGGTAATGCAGCCAAAAGCGATACGCTATGGATGGTCAAATAACCCGGGATGTAATTTGTACAATAAAGCCGGGCTTCCAGCGGCTCCATTTAGAACTGACAATTGGGAAGATAGTACCAAACCATAAAATGTGACGCCCTGCGTCACGTTTTAGAAAAACCTATAAATTACCGATCTAATTCAATTTGGTATGCGGGGAGTACCAAATTGACAAACCATTATTTAATGGCCATCAATAAGGCAGCTCTTCACAAAGATACCCATGGTTTTGTAGACTGGCTATAATCCCATTGATCTCAATATGATTTCCTTCTACCCTTAAAATCCGATCGCAATCCTCCAGATCAAAGTTGATTCTGAATGCTGGATATTCGGATAAAAGTCCATTTACGATAAAGACTGCCTTTGCAGGACATTGTACGTTTGTTTTGAAAACAGTAACCATTTTATAATAATATGTGTGTTAATTTTTCTTTTTACCAAAAGGATTAAAGGACAGGCCTAGATTTAAATACAGCGAGGGCTCAGGCTTTGCCCTAAAAATATAGTCGCGCTGAGTGGCACTTTTTTCAAATACCCTGGCCTCGACAACATTCTTCATTCCGGTCTTTAAAGTGGCGATGAATGAGCCTCCAAGGTGGTGTTCGTAGGTTAAACCGGAATTAATTTCCATTTGATTGAGGCTATAAGTCTGACCAGTTTCATCCAGGTTATATAGGTAGAAAAAGGTGTTTTCCAATTCAGAACCAAGGGAGAATCTGCCATTGGCAAACACGTTTTTACGTATCAGGACTCCTCTTGGTAAAATCACATCTGCCAGCCAGCCATTGTTGAACTGGTGTTTGTAACTAAATGAAGGAAAAACAGGGAACACTGCGCCGGGATCCAGCAATGCAATCAGTCCTACTGCCATTTGAGTTTGTCGGTTGGCTTTTAATAACACTGTACCCGTCAGCACTCCCCTTACTCTTTCAAAATCCTGCTCAGTCCCATCCACAATAGCACTTCCGGTAAAGATGGCCGTTTTGCCAAATAGCTTGCTGAAATGGCTCAGGTTAAGCGATTCTGAGTGGTATTGAAAATCTCTCTTATGCTTTTCATTATCAAGGGATGCAGAGACATATCGATAGCTCAAAATGGTTCCCAGTGACCATTTTCTATTCGTAAAGAAATTTATATTCACACTCGCCTTTAACTGGTAGAAGTTCTCTACTTTTCTTTCCGGCTGATCTGCGCCATGGAATGTGGAATTATAGCGGTAAGGGATAACTGTATTGTATTCCAGGTTGAGTACCCTGGCCATTGGAAATTTATCGGCAACATAAGCTTTTGCTCTTTCGGGAATACTATCTCTTTTCTGAGAAAAACCGGCTACACCGGACAGCATCAGGAAGCTAAAGCTGATGGCTCCTTTATTGAAAATGGGCATATTTTTATTTTAATGCGTGAATTTTAGATTGGAAGAAATCAAGGCAGAATACTTTATCATAAATAGCGGCAATTCTACTTTTTGCCAGAAAATCACTAAACTGATCTTCCTTGCTACACACGCCATCCTCGATAAAGACCATCCATAATTCAGCAACTTTAGTTTGGGCCTTATAAGCCTCTATCGCAAAGGAATTAAACAAGGAGAAATCCGCTGACATTTGCAACAAACCTTTAGCATCAATGCAAAACACACCCTTTCTAATCCCATCGTCCTCAATCACATTTATTTTATGCGTTCGTACTTCTTTAATACTAATTGAAGGCTTATAGCTCGCAATAAAGCGACACAAATCCGCAAGCTGAATGATCTTTTCTTCCTGCTGATTTTCTTCTAACCAGGGACTATCTACAATCTGTTCTGCTAATACTTGAAACTGTTCCACACTCATACCGTTGAATTAATCAGTCGCAAAGCAACAAAATACTTGTATTGCTATTTTTTTATTATACCAAAGCCCCACTTTATTATACCAAAAGCCGGGATAAATGAAATTTGATATAATAAAGCAGGGCTTTGGTATAATTCTCCTGCTAACTATCGGATATACTTTACTTTTGTGACCGGGCATCAATTTTAATTTATACCGAATGACTTGTACTACACAAGAGCTTAAAAACAAACAGGTTCTAAATTTCCTCTCCGAAGACCGATATCGGTTTTTAAGGCATGGGGGATTTTTGCTTGGCCTGTTTGCACTGTTTTACTATTCTGATTTTTCAAACCAGTATGTAGGGGTTTATAAATATTATACCCTGATGTGCATTTTCAGCGTGTTTGTGCTGATGTTCTATATCAACATGTACCTATTGGTTCCTTTGTTTTTCTTTAGAGCCAAGTATCTGCTGTACCTCTTACTGGTCGTCGGGTTGGTATTGGCCGGCTTATCCCTTACCGGGTATTTGTTAAAAGATACGGAGACCCATCGCATCAATTGGGCTAATGAAGACCATCACAAAGTGAGAAGTTATTATGAAGGTGCCATGATTACCGTACCGATCATCCTACTCACCACCACCATCAAGCTATTGCAAAGATGGATACAGGATAATAAACGGATTTCGGAATTAAAGGAGTTGACCCTTCATATGGAGTTGAATGAACTGAAGAACCAGATCAATCCACATTTCTTGTTTAATATGCTCAATAATGTGAAAGCGCTCATCAGAACTGACCCGGAAAAAGCTGCGATTGTGATCCTCAAATTGTCGGAGTTTTTAAGGTACCAGCTCTATGAAAACAATGAGACAAAAACGCCATTAACTTCCGAAATCAATTTCATTTCCAACTTCCTGAATTTGGAGAAAATAAGAAGAGATAATTTTAGCTTCGAGATAAAGAATCAAATAGAAGAATCGTTTTTCAGGAATGTATTTATTCCACCCAATTTGTTCACTACTTTTGTAGAAAATGCGGTGAAACATAGCGTAGATATTACTGGAGCTGAGGCTTATATTCACATAGCAATCTCGATAGAAAACGAAAGGTTACATTTTAGCTGTACCAATTCTAAAAGTGCAGATGATGCTGTTGTTGATCAAAAATACAGCGGATTAGGACTGATTAATATCAAAAGAAGGCTGGAGCTTTTATATCAGCAGGAATATAGCCTTGATTTAAAGTCCGAAGCCCATCAATATTCCATTAATTTAAGCATTCCGATATGAATTGTATCATTGTAGACGACGAGCCTTTAGCGAGAGCGGAATTACAGATTCTTGTCAAGGAATTATCTCAGGTAGAGGTGATTGGTGTTTTTTCAAATGCGCTATCCGCTTTGGAGTTTCTGAAAAGCAATGAAGTGGATCTGATTTTCCTCGACATTGAAATGCCTAAGGTAAGCGGATTGGAGTTTGCGGCACAAATATCCGGACAAACCCTGATCATATTTACGACCGCCTATTCTCAGTATGCCTTAAAAAGCTATGAACTGGATGCTATTGATTACTTGCTCAAACCTATTGATACCAAGAGGCTCGAAAAAGCAATTTCTAAAGCTGTTGCATATCAAAAATTACTCTCAGACGGTTCAAAAAGCACATTTGAAGGCAGTACAGAAGATTTCCTGATGATCAAATCCGAGCGCAGGTATTACAAAATCCGCTTTCAGGACATCAGATTTATTGAAGGGCTAAAAGACTATGTGGTCATTTATACACAAACACAAAAGCTGATTACCGCAATGAATCTAAAGAACATCCATCAAAAGATCCCTGCTCCTTACTTTCTCAGGGTCAGTAAATCCTATGTGGTGAATCTGAATTGTATAGATTCATTTGATAACCACACGATTTACATGGACGAATTTGAAATCCCCATTGGGGAAGTTTTCAAACAGGAATTTTTCAATAAATATGCTGGAGGGGCACAGCTACTCTAACCTAAAAACGTTATGATTTAGCAAATTTCTTTGTCCCGGCAACGCACATAATGACCCCTGCAGTAACGCCTAACATTCCAACACTCACCTGTTCATGAAGTAAGGTAGCAGCTAGTGCGAGACCGAAAAGCGGTTGCAGAAGTTGTAACTGCCCTACCACTGCAATGCCTCCCTGAGCCAATCCGCGGTACCAGAATATAAATCCGATAAACATACTGAACACGCCAATATAACCCAGGCTCCACCATGCAGTTGTACTCACTGCAGCAAATGATTCTGGACGCATAAAGAAAGTTAGGGGCGCCATAAGGGGCAATGAGATCACCAATGCCCAGGAGATGACCTGCCAGCCACCTAATGTTTTAGACAATTTAGCCCCTTCAGCATAACCCAATCCACACAGAATTACAGCAAGCAACATCAGGATATCGCCCAGAGGAGCTGCAGCCAGGCCTTGGGAAATTGCAAATCCTACCACCAGCAGGCTTCCTAGAATGGAAAAAAGCCAGAATACCGGTGCTGGTCGTTCTCCGCCACGAATTACTCCAAATACCGCTGTGGAAAGTGGCAGCAGCCCCAGAAAAACAATAGAATGTGCAGAAGTTACATATTGTAGCGCAAATGCGGTTAGCAAAGGGAAGCCAACCACTACGCCTAATGCTACAATCAATAAATGGGACATCTGCTGAGGACTTGGACGCTTTTCTTTAAAGATCAGCAACATGGCAGTTGCAAGGAGGCCAGCGATTGTTGCTCGGCCGCCGGTTACAAATAAGGGGTTCAGATCTAAAACAGCTACCCTTGTTGCCGGTAGAGATCCACTAAATATGACCACGCCAATGAAGCCGTTAATCCAGCCCCAGGTAGTTTGATCTATAGATTTTTCAAGAGTTATTGCTTTCATATCATTTATTTCCTGCTGACAAAAATGAACAGAAGCAGCAAGAAATAACAGTATCAGTTTTGTACATTTGCATAGACACAGTTAGGGTATTACAAATGAGCAAGAGTTTTATATATGATGAAATCGCGAATGGAATTGCGATTCAGATTAAAAGCGGTGTTTTAAAAGCCGGCGATAAACTGCCTTCTGTCAGGAAGTTATGCCAGGACTATGGTATTGGAATGAATACCTCCAAACGGGTTTTCCTTGAATTGGAAAGTCAGTCGCTAATTGAATCAAAACCCCAGTCAGGCTTTTTTGTAAGCCAACTCCCTTACAAGAAACTCCCCCTTTCTGAGGTCAGCAAGCCTTCCCTGATTGCCCAGAATACGGAGCCAGATGAATTGATCACGAAGGTATATACGAGCATGGGCAACGACGACTTAACCCTCTTCTCCATTGCTGTTCCTTCCGGCAATCTGTTGCCATTGGCGAAACTCAAAAAGGAAATCGGTTATGCGAGCAGGGCGCTTAATGAAGGAGGTGCAGCTTATGAGTCCCTTCAAGGAAATGAAAAATTAAGGAGAATGATTGCGGTACGATCTTTAGGCTGGGGAGGTAATTTGCATGAAGACGACCTGATGACCACCACGGGAGGCATGAACTCTTTGTCGCTGTGTTTAATGGCGCTGGGTAAACCCGGGGATACCATTGCCATAGAAAGCCCTTGTTATCCGGGGATCTTACAACTCGCCATAGGTTTCGGATTTAAAGTCCTGGAATTGCCCACCCACCCCATTACCGGAATAGAAATTGATGCTTTAAAAAAAGCGATTCCAAAGATCAACATTTGCTTGTTGGTGCCTAATTTCAACACCCCTTTAGGGAGTTGTATGCCGGATGAAAATAAGAAAGAGGTGGTTGAACTGTTATCGAAACATGGGATTCCCCTGGTTGAAGATGATGTATATGGCGACTTATATTTCGGTGCCCAGCGTCCCAAATGCTGCAAATCTTTCGATACCGAAGGCAATGTTTTATGGTGCAGTTCTGTATCCAAAACTTTGGCTCCTGGCTATCGCGTGGGTTGGATTGCTCCGGGAAAATACAAGGAGCAACTGTTAAAATTAAAGCTGATTCATTCGGTCGCTTCTGTATCTCTCATTCATGAAACCGTTGGTAATTTCATGAAAACCGGCAGGTATGAGCAGCACCTTCAACAGATTCGCCGCACGCTAAATAGCAATTATCAGAATTATGTGAATGCCATTGCCGAATATTTCCCGGAAGGCACAAAAACGAGCCGGCCACAAGGCGGACTCGCAATTTGGGTAGAATTCAAGAAGGAACTGGATACCACCAAATTATATGATTTAGCCATCCGGCAGCAAATTAGCATTGCTCCCGGGCGGATGTTTACCTTACAGAACCAATTTGAAAACTGTATGAGACTCTGCATCGGTTTACCCTGGTCGGACACCTTAAAGTTCAAACTTAAGCAACTGGGAAACCTGGCAAAAATGCTTCAATAATATCGGGAATTTTTATGCTCTGGATAAGTCGGATTTGATTTTTGTCAGCTCCCCTAATAAGGTCGTTACCGGAATAGAGATTCCAGGTCCCCCGGCTTTGGCTACTGCAAAGTTCAAGGTGTCTATCTCTGTTTCGCGCTTATTCAAGATATCTTGATAGGTTGATATCTTTATTCCATCAGACATTTTACTGATCGCCAATACGTTTTGTAACACCTCATCCTGAGTTAGTTGAATACCATTGGCTATGGCCACAGTCAAACATTCAGCGATCACTGTTTTTGCGATTTCCAGTACGGCATCATTTCGTTGAAATACACCATTGTCTACTTCGAGCAGCGGACAAATGGAGTTAAACACGCAGTTGCTAATTACTTTCTTCCAAATTAGCTTTTGAATATCCGCTTCATCACGGAAAGAAAATATCGTAGTATTCAGTGTTTCTACAATAAGCTGAAGAACTTCTTCTGAACCTTTAATCCATCCAATCGGTGATGGGGCAACCAATCTAAACCTCACCCTATTTTCGGAAACTGACTGACTAGTGGCCATCAATACACACCTATACAGTTCTTTAAAACCAAGGTCAATAAAGCAGTTTTCGATATGTAAACCATTCTGCAAAAATACGATTGGTGATTCCTGTGCTTTTAGCTGTAGTTTTTCTGCCAGCGCTTTATTGCCAAATGATTTGTTGGTCAATAGAATGATCCCATCCAGCTTTTCATAATTGCTAATGCTGCTGATGGCGATCTCAGCCTGTAGCAATTCCGCTCCAATTTCTACCTGAATATTTTCGGTATACCTCAGTTCTCCATCAATACTGCCTCTCAAAATGGTCACCTTTCTTCCATTGAGAGCTAAAGCAACAGCCAGGGCTTTTGCAATCACACCATTTCCGATGATGAATAGTTCTTTAGCGAAGTTTGATGTGTTTTCAATTCCTTGTTCCATGGATCAATTAATTGCTTGGTTTCAGTGCTAATTCCATTTGAATGTTACAGCGCTCATAAGGTGTAGATCTGCCGATCACTTTCTTAAAGCCTAACTTTTGATATAAATTGATCGCGGGTTTCAAAGCGGTATTACTTTCCAGGTATATTTTATTAGCTCCTAACTCTTTAGCGGCATTTACAACTGCCTGTCCTAACAACCAGCCTATACTTTTACCTTGAATTTTTGGCGATACCGCCATTTTAGCCAATTCGTAATCATACTCTGGATCATCCATTTTAATCAATGCACAAACTCCTACTGGTTCGTTGTTGTACAAGGCCACGAAAATCTTCCCTCCTTTGTCCAGTATATAGGTTTTAGGATGGTCTAGAGCTTTATAATCGGCTTCTTCCATTTTAAAGTAAGTCGAGATCCATTCCTCATTGAATGTTCTAAAGGCAGTCTGGTATTTCTCCTCATAGGCAACAATTTCCACGTCTTTACTTTCCCGTAGTTTTTTGTGTTCCTGAACTCTTCTGAACAATGATTTTTCGTCCAGCAGAAATTCCCATTCTGCGATTGCTTCCCACAGGTTGTGCCTGGCTTCTGCGATTACACTGTCAATTGCCGCATCCACATCAGCGCATTGCACCTTAATTTGTTTAGCGATCTCCGCTCCTTTTTCAGTTAGCGCAACTACATTCCTTCGTTTATCTGATGATTCGCGGTTTTCCTGTACCAACCCTGCGGTGGTCATTTCCTGAATGATTTTACTGACAGATGGTTGTGAATGTCCGATCTCATTGGCGATTTCGGTAATGGTCTTTTCGCCTTCTGCTGAAAGCAGAAAAAATGCGGGGAACCATTTAGGTGCAAATTCCACATTGTATAATTCGTAAATCCTGGCTGCATCCTCAGTGATTCTGGAGGTCAGTAATCTTAGTCGGCTCCCTAAAGCCATCTTCCCTGTTTTCTCGAATAGTTCCATAGGTATAATTAATTACATAACTAGTTATGCAAATGTATGGAATTTATGATAACCTCCAAATATTTTAATAGGAACCACAGCCAGATTACTGAAACTGTGGCCCTATTTACCTAACCAAGGTATATCTGTGCTTTAAATCATTTACAATTTAGTGGGTTATTTTTTTGATATTATTTAGGAGGATTAGTTACCTACCCCAACTTCACTGACCATTGCTTCATCCACAGCGGATAAGATCCGGAGCTTGATATATCTGGTCTTTATGGGTTCAAAATCCGCAATTTTAAGGTCGGAAGTTTTATTCCAGTTGCCAGTTTTAATCTGTCGGAAATTCAGGTTATCATCCGATACTAACAGCTCATATTTAGTAATGAGTCCGATGTATCCTTTTAATTGAACGGGTAAATAATAAAACTTACTGATACTTTGTGCGATGCCCAGGTCTAGAACAAGGGAACTATTTTTTTCGTCCGAGAACTTCCAATAGGTTTGGAAAGCAGCAAATCCACCTCGGTCTCCAACAAGGTCACTGATGCCATCGATCATCACGCTGGCTGTTTTCTGATTCAGCAAACTAGCTACCGGAGTACCATCATCGGCAGGGCCAGAAGGCTCAATAAACACCTTTCCAGTACTTGCTTCAATCCCTTTTGCGCGGATATAGTTTTTTAAGGCTGCCCCTTGTTTGGGTAATGGCAACCTGGTTAAATCTGGTTTCCAGCGCGTCCCAACTTCTTTAAGTCTTGCAACTACTTCCTCATCAAAAAGCCCATCCCGATTAGGTCCGATGTTTACCATAAAGTTGCAATATAAAGGAACCACTCTTTGCAATTTATCCAGCACATAATCCAGACTTTTAACCTGTTTTTCTGCAGCAGGATGCCAAAACCAACCATTGGTTAGGGTAAGTGCCATTTGTGAAGGATAATTGTTGTTTCCTGGAGGATACACTCCTTTAGGTCCTTCGTAATAAATCACATCAGTTTGTAATGGACTGTTGCCATTATGCTCAGCCACCAGACAATTGGGTTGCAGCTTTTTTATATGGTTATAGATCTTTTGAAAATCGATTAACCGGTGGCCCATTTTCCAATTCCAGCCATCAAAAATAATCATTGGTATTTCTCCATATTGAGTCAGCAGTTCTGTAAGTTGGTTCATTACAAACTCCTCTTCTTTTGGCCCGCCGTTCTCTACGCCATTATGCCTGTCCCATATAGAAAAATACAGGCAGGGTTTAAGTCCCTGCTTGCGGAAAGCTTTCACATATTCGGCCACCACATCCTTTTTAACCGAACTATTGGCGACATCGTAATTGGTATATTTTGAATCCCATAAGCAAAAACCATCGTGGTGTTTGGTGGTCAGAATGCCATAAGTCATCCCAGCAGATTTGCAGGCCTCTGCCCATTGATTACAATCCAGTTTTGTAGGGTTAAATTGTTTAGGATCATGGTTGGGACTTGCCCATTCTTCGTCTGTAAACGTCCCCATATTGAAGTGCATCATTGCGCCAAAACGCAAATCAACGAAATTGGCTTGTAGCTCATGTAGGTTTGTTTGGGCGATTGATGTGCTGATATTACACATCAATAAAATGGCTATCATTCTAACCTGGAATTTGATCACAGTTGCGGATTTCTAATTAAATATTGCTGCGCCAAATTATCAATGATCATCCGAAATAACTAAAAGCCTATTGGCCAAAACTGATACTATATTATCCATATTTACCTGGTCTTTACCAGCACAGATGCTAAAATCGCATAAGAAGGAGACAATTACCTTGAAGTATTGAACTCAAACAAATTGTAATTTTACCGCAACCAGATCCACATAAATGAAAAAACCATTTGTTATAGTCGCCCTTATGGCAACTTGTTATTTAAATGCATCAGCTCAAACTGCTGCTATTAAAGCTCAAAACACCATTCCCATTCTTAAAGCAGACAGCAAGGCCAGCATTATTGCCAAGGCTGCACATGTGGTTCCTACCAAGAACCAACTGAGCGCGCTACAAAACGAATTCATTGCCTTTATTCATTTTGGACCGAATACGTTTACGCGTATGGAATGGGGAAATGGCATGGAAGATCCAAAGATTTTCGATTTAAAAGAACTGGATACCGACCAATGGTGTCAGTCTATGAAATCTGCGGGAATGAAAATGGTGATCCTGACGGTAAAGCACCATGATGGATTTGTGCTTTGGCAAAGCCGATATACGAAACATGGCATCATGTCGACCGGCTTCAAAAACGGCCAGGGTGATATATTAAAAGCATTGTCTGCATCTGCCAAGAAATACGGCCTGAAATTAGGCGTTTATTTATCGCCGGCAGATTTGTTCCAAATCGAAAGCCCTACCGGTTTATACGGTAATTTAAGCCAAGTGACCAAGCGTACAATTCCTCGCCAAGTTACTGGCAAACCATTTGCCAACAAAACTAAGTTCGAGTTTGAAGTTGATGATTATAATGAATACTTCCTGAACCAATTGTTTGAAGTATTGACAGAATACGGACAGGTGGATGAGGTTTGGTTTGATGGCGCACATCCAAAAACCAAAGGCGGGCAGACTTATAACTATGCTGCCTGGAAAAAGCTGATCCATACTTTAGCACCTAAGGCGGTGATTTTTGGCAAGGAAGATATCCGTTGGTGTGGCAATGAAGCTGGGGCTACAAGAAGCACAGAATGGAATGTGATCCCTTACCAGGAAAATCCAAATACGGCCAGCAACTTCCCTGATTTAACCTTAGATACTTTGGGCAGCAGGGCGGAATTATATAAGGCTAATTATTTACATTATCAGCAGGCAGAAACCAATACTTCAATCCGTGAGGGCTGGTTTTACCGTGACGATGAGAAGCAAAAAGTACGGAGCACGGATGATGTTTTTGATATATATGAAAGATCTGTTGGCGGTAATTCTACGTTCCTACTCAACATTCCACCAAACAGAGATGGTAAATTTTCAGCAACTGATGTAAAAGTACTGGAAGAAGTAGGTAAACGTATCAATGAGACTTATGGTAAAAACTTATTTGCCAATGCTAAAGGATCAAAGCAAGTATTGGATCAGCAAATTGGAACCTATCAGTTGTTAAATGGAGGTCAAAAAACCATTGAGATCAGCACTCCTGCCCCGGTTACCATCAACAGAATTGTTTTACAGGAAGCGATCGCCAGTCATGGGGAACGTGTAGAAGAACACATCCTGGAGGCCTGGCTGGACAATAAATGGCAACAAATTGCGACTGCAACAAACATTGGTTACAAGCGTATTTTACGTTTCCCAGATGTTACCGCTTCGAAATTCAGGTTAAAAGTACTGTCGTCCAGAGCAAACCCAGCCATCGCCACAATTGAGGCGCATCATTACCGCACCAGACCGCCACAATTACAATTGCAAAGAGACCTGAATGGTTTATTGACCATTTCGGCAAGTCAGCATGAGTTTGGATGGAAGCCCCACGGACAAAACGCTTCAGAGAACCTGGGCAAAGGCAGTCAGATCTATTATACTACCGATGGGACTGAACCTACAAAAGCTTCAAAAAAATACACTGCTCCTATTGTGATCACCAAGGGGGAAGTAAAAGCGGTTGCTTTTGCTGATCAGGATAAGGGTAGCATTGCCACTGCAACATTTGGTTTGGTGAAAAACACCTGGAAACTGTTGAATGCAAGTAGTGAAGCTGGTCCGAAGAATACAGCAACTATGGCTTTTGATGCAAAAGCGCAGACTTACTGGCTTTCAAAACCTGATGATACGCAAGCAAAAATTGCTATTGATTTAGGGGCTACACATCAATTAACGGCCTTCGTTTATACTCCTCCAAAAGGATTTTTAGGAGGTATGATGGAAAAAGGATTGCTGCAGATCAGTCAGGATGGCAAAAATTGGGAAACAGTTTCGCAATTTGAATTTGGCAACCTGATCAATGATCCAACTGCAAGAACACATTACTTTAAATCAGCGATCACTGCCAGATATGTACAGATTCAGGCAACTGTTATTGCGGGTAACAAAACCTCATTAGCTATTGCAGAGCTTGATTTTCTAACAAAATAGATGAATAGAGCGGCGGCTTATTGGCTGCCGCTCTTCAAAACTAGAGTTCATTCCCTTTAAAACTGTTGTTTAAATTCCCACGGTATTCTGAAGGCGTCATTCCTGTAATTTGCTTGAAGAACTTATTATAGTTAGTCAGGTTATTGTATCCGCTGGCATAACATACCTCTGAGATCGAAAGTTCTGCATTTTGCAACAGTTTACAGGCATGGCCAATCCGGATCTCATTGACAAACTGCGTCAATGATTTTTGGGCTCTATCCTTAAAAAACCTGCAGAAGGAATTTGTGGTCAGGTTGCACAGATCAGCCACTTCTTTAAGGTTGATATCGCGTTGAAAATTCTCCATTAAATACTGATAAACCTTATTGATCCTATTGGTATCTTTTTCATCATAGGGATTTTTGAAGGTGACACTTGCCAGGTACTCATATTCATTTGATAATGATAAGATCTCAATGGCCTGAAGAAAAGCAATGATCTTATTCACCCCCTTTTTTTGAGGTAACTTCGTCAGGATTTTGGTGACTTCCTGATTTGTTTTCCCATAAAATCGCAATCCCCTACCTGCTTTTCGGATCAGCTCCTGTATCTGATTTATGGTGTTTTGATCATCACTTAATCCCAATAAAAAGTCGGATGGGAAATAGACAACCGTTGATTTCACTTTATTGGTTTTTTCGGCCAGGAAGTTCTGATCACTCTGCCAGATATGAGGCAGATCCGGCCCCATTAAAACAAGGTCGTTGTCTTCGAAATTACCAATATGGTCGCCCACAATCCGTTTCCCATAGCTCTTTTCTATCCAAACCAACTCACACAATTCATGAAAATGAAAAGAGGCAATCAGGCTATTCGTCTCCAACCTCTTAACTTTTAAAGTCTTGACCCCCATGTGGTTAACATCTATTAATTCTGGTTTCATTTGAAAATTTACAATAGAAAAAAAAGCGAAACTAAACATTTCGCCTCCAAATAGATACATCAGGGTAAGATAGTTTTAGCATTTGCATTTTAACTTTTAGAATTGCCTAAACACGCCCTCTATATTTACTCATAGTCAACAAACTGTATAAATTGATAATCTTTAGTAGCTAGGGAATATTGGTTAGGCCCGGGTATAAAACACCACAACTCTGCCTGATCAACAGATATAAAAAAGCTTAACCTCCCCCAATCGTCGATAAGATTTTTCAGCATGCACAGCCAACATGAACCTCAGCAATGCTGCTTCATGGACACCAAATCAACCAACAACCAAACCAACGTATGAAAAGAAAAAACTACCTGAAAATGGGACTCCCGTCCTCGCCACTATTGTGCAATTCTAATTACCAAATTCAAGCAGAGCAATGAAAATAAACAGAAAATCTAATGGATGGTTTGCTGGTTTTCATCAAACCAATACTGGCTTAGGTCTAATGATTGTTTTTCCGATGTTATTAGCCGCTTTACCTGCCACAAAAGCATTTGCAGGCAAACGCCCAGGAAATGTGAGTACCCTACATCTACCATTGAGGGGTTATTCCATACACAACAATCTTGTAGCCGATACGATCGTAAGCGTAAAAGGAACGGTATACGATAGTGATAAAAAGCCACTTCCGGGGGCGAGTATTGTGGACAAGAAAAATCCTAAAAAAGGTACCATCACTGATGAAAACGGTAAGTTTTCTATTGAAGTGCCCATAAATACCGTTTTACGGATTGGTCATATCACGCATATCAATAAAGAGTATAGGGTTTCAAGACAGGAATCGAACTTACAAATTACCCTGGATGCCGATGCGAAGGGACTTGAAGAGGTAATGGTGGTTGGATTTGGTACCACGAGTATCAGAAAAAACACTACTTCGGTTGCAACGCTTAATCCTAAAGCTCTAAAAGACTTACCTTTTGGAGACATGGGTTCGGCCTTACAAGGTAGAGTTCCCGGTGTTATTGTGCAGCAAGGCTCGGCTGAGCCCGGACAAAATGGGGCCAGTATTTCCATTCGTGGAAACGGAGAACCCTTGTACATTATCGATGGTTTTGTATCTAGTCGCGAGCGTTTTCTAACCTTAAACAAGATCGATATCAAAACGCTTTCTGTGCTGAAAGATGCCGCTTCTACAGCGGTATATGGAATGAACGCCGGTAATGGTGTAGTGGTGATCACGACTAAAAAAGGCGAATCCGGCCAATTGGCTTTTGATTACCAGGGCAATTTCGCCTTCAACACCCCTTCTTACGCGCCAAAACGCATGAATGCTTTTGAATATGCTACTTCCGTAAACAACCTTTTTCAGGCATTGGGACAAGGGGTAAATGCTTTCAAATCGCCAGCAGAAATGCAGGAGATCAGTCAGAATTTATCGAATTACACCAATTGGGAAGATGAGTTGCTACGCAAATATGCCCCGCAACAAGAGCATACCGTTTCGGTAAATGGCGGTACGGATCGCTTAAAGTTTTTCGGGAGCTTAAATGCATTAGGACAGGAAGGAATTATGAAATTCAAGTCTCTAAACTACAACCGATATAACTACAGATCCAATGTGAGCAGTCATTTTGATAAAATCGGACTAACGTTGGAGCTGAATGTAAATGGTACGCAAACAGATGAAAAATACCCACCTGCTAGTGCTTACACCATTTATTCCCGCATTAGAGATCGGAATCCTTTTGAGAAACCATTTACTTCAAATGGTCAGATTTCCAACCAATTTGACAATCCGGCGCTGCAATTGATGAGTCCGGGATATGTTAAAATCAGAACGGTTTATAACCAGGTAGCAGGATCATTAAACTGGGTGGTTCCTGGAGTAGAAGGCTTGAGTTTTGGGCTTAGCGGAAACTATAATGTGCAGTCGCAGAACCGTGCAGACTGGACGCAAACCGCCACCTTTTACGATGAGGCGGGGAATCCAACCAAAGAAGATCCTTCCAACATTAGCGTTGGCCGCTCCTCTTTCATGACCAACCAATATGATGTAAATGTTAGGGCAGATTACAAAAAAACAATCCTTGGCAAACACAATATCGAAGCGACGTTAGTACATACCAGACAACATTTTTACAGTGACTCTTTATCCTCGGGATCCAGAGGTTTTAATACCACAGAAATCCACCAGATTCAAAAAGGTGATGCGAGTACCGTTACGGGATGGAATAACGAGGGAATGCAGGCCTGGATGGGTTATGTAGGGCGTTTCCATTATGATTATGACCGCAAATATATGTTAGAATTTGCCGGGCGTTATGATGGATCGGATAACTTCCCTGAGGGCAAAAGATGGGGCTTCTTCCCTTCTGTATCCGCAGGATATGCGATTTCTGAGGAAAAATTTTTCCAGGGCATCAAGAGTGGAAATATATTGAATTACCTGAAACTTAGGGCTTCCTATGGACAGATTGGGGTAAACGATATAGAACACTCGATCTATGCTTATTTGCCTACTTATAATTACAATTCCAATGCCTATGTAGTGGATGGAAAGCTACAAAATAGTGTTACCCCGGGACCAACACCAAGTTTAAACATGACCTGGTATGATCAGACCAAATACGACATCGGGCTAGATTTCTTCCTCTTTGGCAATCGACTGGAGGGTACCGTAGATTATTTCTTCGAAAAGACCAAAGGGTTTTTATCTGCTGATAAATTCCGTTATACAGATCCAATCGGATACGAGTTACCATTGGTGGTATCGGAAGCTGAAGATCGAATAGAAGGTTTTGATGGTGCCTTAAAGTATAACACTAAAATTGGTCAGGTGAATTTTACTGCCGGATTTAACTTTACCTATTATAGATCTCTTGCTTTTAAAACGAATGAAGATAGCCTTACCCTGGCCAATCCTCGTCTTCGTAAACAAGGAAATGAGAAGTTTTTTGTGGGTACCGGTTATGTGGGTGCTAAATTCTACACCAATCCGATGGACATTCTGAACAACCCTAAGCGCCTTACTTCAAGAGACCTTAGACCTGGTGATTTACAATATCAGGATGTGAATAATGACGGAAAAATAGATGGTCAGGATCAGATGAGATACGGGCACAATACCACGCCAACTTTTGTCTTTGGATTTGACCTTGGCGCAAGTTACAAAGGCGCTTCTATTATGGCTACAATTCAGGGAACAGGTCCAAGACAAACTTATATGAGTAATGTTGCGATGGGTTCTGAAGGCGAAAGAAGGTTAGATTTTGTGTTCCAGACCGATGCCTGGTCTACAGATAATCCAAATGCCACTTTACCAAGACCTGGGAACCTTACCTTAAATGACAATAACAATTATGCAAGCTCGGATTTCTGGGCACGTAAGTCGAATTATGTCCGCTTAAAATCAGTGACGCTGTCCTACGACTTCAAGCATGCCATGTTAAGTCAGCAGAATTGGTTGCGCAACCTTACGGTTTTTGCTTCCGGCCTGAATCTTTTCGCCACTGGTCCTTCTGTAAAATATGGTGATCCTGAATCAAACAACTTTGAAGGTTATTCTTATCCGATGATGAAGACTTATTCTGCAGGTTTTCAATTGGGTTTCTAAATGATATGAAAATGAAAAAATATAAACTAATATGGGTGCTGGGCCTATTGTCTATTTGCCTATCCTCTTGTAAAAAGTTCTTAGATACAAAGCCCTACGACAAGATTACTGGCGAACAAACCTGGAGTAGTGAGAATTTAACTACTGCATTTATTTACCAGATCTATGCGGATATATTGACCAGTGACTCCTGGTTAGCCGCCTATGCAAGTCCAAATTCTGCACGTTCGGAGAGTTCCACAAAAAATGCCATGACGGGGACTTTAAATGGGGCGTTCTGGTCGAAAGACCGCGCGGAATTGATGACTAAAAATGATGATTATGGTTGGTTAAACTACAACCTACTTTGGAGAATACATACTGCCATGAGAAATATTCAGGAGAGTACTAAGTTCTCTGCGGAGTATAAAAAACGATCACTGGCAGAGCTACACTTTTTGAGGGCTGCCCATTATTTTATCTATGCAAAGCTGTATGGTGGTTTGCAGATTATTGATCGTGAACTTAGTCCAACGGAGGACCTTCAAATCCCAAGGAAATCGATCAAGGAGACTTACGATTTTATCATTGCTGATCTGGATGCCGCCAGTCAGTCGCTTCCCCCAACTGTTGAAAGAGGAAGAGCCTCTTCTGCGGCGGCTTATGCACTCTTGATGAGGGTGGGCATACAAGCAGCATCTTATGTAGATGGCGGAGCAACAAATAGCATTTATTACGATAAAACTATTGCTGCCGGAACGGCATTAGGGCTGAATGCAGGGGGCTCACAACTTAGCCCCTACGAGAATATGTTCAGAGCCTATGAAACGGCTATTGCAGCACCAGAAATTATCCTATCCAGAGAGCGTTCAAAGATTAACAGTTCGCTATATGATACCCCGATACAGTATCAGGGATTATGGGCAAATGGTAATTTCTCAGCCTATGCAAAACTTCATTTCCCAATCAATGTAACGATGAATTTCTGGGGAATGGATGGCGGCTCCTGGCCTACTCAGGATCTGGTAGACGACTATCTGGTGAAAGATGTGAATGGCAGTATTAAGCCATGGGACGAGGCTTCCTATGTCAATACTGGTAGAAATGTTGATGAAAAGATGTATTTCAGCAGCACCAAAAAGAGAGACCTTAGATTTTACTCTACCGTATTATACGATAGCTGTATGTACTTCAACAATCAAGCCCGTGTATTCTTTAGAAGAGACGGAAATGTGAGTAATTCCAACAGTAAAATCAATGAAGGTTCAGTAGAAGAATATGGCTATAAAGCCGGAAATTCAGAGAACTATAACTCTTCTACAGGTTATGCGATGATCAAATATCAATACGATCAGATCATCAGTTTACCAAATCCTGGCGATCAGAAATTAGATTATTCCTTTTCAGTTTTAAGGTTTGGTGAGGCTTATCTGAATATGGCGGAAGCTTACCTGATGAAAGGTGATTTTGCAAATGCCAAGACCTTCATGACGCCAACCATGGTGAAACATGCCGGCTTTGATGAAAGTCAGGTGACGAGTTATTTAGCTCCGCTAACAGGAAATACCTGGGGTAGTTCTTTGTTTGAAGCCTATAAAAGAGAGAGAAATGTGGAGATGGTTTATGAAAACAATGACAGTTACTGGTCTCTTTTACGCTGGGGAATGAGAACTTCCGGAGGTGTAAAGAATGGAGAATATGCAAGTAGCGGTTATGTGATTCCGGATTTACAAGGATCACTTCGGGGCATCAGGATTTCCAGAGATGGAAAGACGTATACCTTTTTCCAGGACAACAATTCGGCTGGTGAAGCCAGGTTTACTCCTAAGCGTTACCTCTTACCAATCAACGAAGCATTTCGTTTAAAATCAGGCCTTAAACAGAACCCAGGTTGGGATTAATTCTTACAATAATTCAAATAGCAATGACAAAAATAATAAAACCACTGTTTAGTGTATTGGCACTTGGAATGATCTTTTCACTGACAGGTTGTTTAAAAGCAGGAATGGAAGATTTGGAAAATTCAAATCAAAAAGCGATGACTTCCGTTGATTATACCTACCGGTTTTTATATACGGATACCATTCAAAAAGGAACTGATAAACAAGAGATTCTAAAAGATCGGGTATGTGAAGTTCTGTTTAAGAAAAACACCGTTAAGCTGAATGAGAACGGGATGGATGGATTTAAAACCACGATATCATATGATGTGAATTCTGTATTGAAAGCTGGTCCGACGGGCTCTGTCACTAAAGCAATGCTTTATAGCACCTTTGACAAGCTGATCCAAACCGATCAATTGAATAAATTATGGGTTTACGTGACGGTTTCTGATGTCAGTACGGTTGTTCCTTTAGCGGATGCACCGAAACTGGGAAGTTCGGGAAGCTTTTCAAAAGATCATGTGTATCAGGTAAAAGCAGCTGATGGATCTACTAAAGATTACCTGATCAGAACGATTAAAGGTTTTTAAATTTTCCTCTTATCTGAAAAGGGTCTTGATCAATTTGATCAAGGCCTTTTTTCTTGTTCAAAAAAATCCAGTTCTCCCAATTCATTGAATTGTGTAACTTTAGCTATTAAAGCTTCCCATGATTCATTTATACAGCCCTCTAAAAAAATTCGTCAACCATATCGCTTCATTTGAATCAGATACAATCGATCAGGCCCGAATTAAATTACTGTTGTACATCCTGATTCTGTACATCCCCTATACCGCGATCTTAATCATTGCCTACATTTATGGTGGAGCAGCGCCACACCTGATTCGGGTAAGTATTGTTTTCGTGAATTGTCTGATCCTACTCGCCGCTATTTATCATTTTAAGATCTGGAAAACGGCCTCTCACATCGTTCTTTGTAGTCTTACACTGGCCGTATGGAGCAATGTCTCATTTTATGTGCATGGGGTAAACGTAGAGACGCTGCAATTGATCTGGTTTGCCTGTGCATTGGGATTTTACATGCATGGCTTAAAATGGGGATGGTTTTATTCGGCAATTAATGTGTTGCCGGTATTGGTCCTTACGGCGGGTGATCACCAGAATTATTTCTACCTGGGTGCCGGTCCATATACGGTGAGCCTGCTGACTTATCTTTTTGTGATCGCTTATAATTTTCTTTGGATCATCTATATGCACCATTACTTTTTCAAGGTGTTTAATAATAACATTGTGAATTTGACGGCCACAAAAAATGAATTAAATGAACTCAATGAAAAGCTAAAGACAACACTGGAAGACCTCCAAATTACATCCAATGCCAGAATGGATTTCCTATCCACCATGTCGCATGAGTTACGTACGCCATTAAACGGGGTGATTGGAATTTCAAACGCCTTGTTACTGCAAAACCCACGTAAAGACCAGGCAGAAAACCTGGGCGTACTTAAATTCTCCGCAGAAAACTTATTGCTACTGATCAACGATGTGCTGGATTTCAACAAGTTCGACTCTAATAAAGCGGAACTGGAATGTATTCCTTTTGATATGAACGTGCTGTTGAAGAACAACTATTCCAGCATCAAATTGAAAGCCCGGGAAAAGATGCTGGATTTAAATCTTTCGATCAGCGAAGATCTAAAGGATAAAATGCTGATTGGTGATCCGACCCGTCTGACCCAGGTTTTGCTAAACTTATTGAATAATGCCATTAAATTCACGGAAAACGGATCAGTAAGTATGGAAGTGAAAACCAGCAAGCTCAGCGAGCAGCACATCGTACTGCTCTTTATGATTGCCGATACGGGTATTGGGATTGAAGCGCATAAACAACAGCAAATCTTCGAACCTTTCATTCAGGCTTCCAGCAGTACCAATAGAAATTATGGTGGCACAGGCCTTGGTCTTCCTATTGTTAAAAAGGTGTTGACCATGCACAACAGCACGATAAAAATGGAAAGCACGCCAGATGTAGGGACCAAATTTTCTTTTGAGATCTCTTTCAACTACCAGGCTTCCGATCCTGATAACACAGATCAACTGACTAATAACGGGAAAGAGCTGGCTCATTTGAAGGTCCTCGTTGCTGAAGATAATCCGATCAATATCCTGGTGATTAAAAAGACCCTGGAGCAGTGGAACATTCATCCAGTGGTTGCGGAAAATGGGAAAATTGCAGTCCAGAAAGTGGTACAGCAAGAGTTCGACATTGTCTTAATGGATCTGTATATGCCTGAAATGGATGGCTATCTGGCGGCGGCAGCGATTCGTGAATTGACTGATCCCCGCAAAGCGAATGTGCCTATTATTGCCTTAACCGCAGATGTCAATAACAGTGTAGCCATGAAGGTAAAGCAATCTGGAATGAACGATTGCCTATCCAAACCATTCGACCCTAATGACCTGTTTCAAAAGCTGAAAAAACTAACAGTTCTAAACGCATGATTTTAATTTGAAATACTTCGCATCACATTCTACCTACTAACCTATTCTTTACTGTTGTCAATGGTTCTGGACTTGATCAAAATCTGATTTAAGAAGCTAATTTATAATCATTTGATGATGACAATTTCATTTATTCTCCTAATTTTATATTGCTTAAGGATCAGCGAGGAAAAGCAACTATTCAACCTGTAAAATTTAAAGTATGGAAAGTGAATCAAATGACATCAGTAAATGCCCCTTTCATAATGGCAGCATGAAACACAATGTTGGCGGTGGCGGCACACGAAACCATGATTGGTGGCCTAACCAATTAAAGCTGAGCATTCTGCGCCAACACTCTTCTCTATCCAATCCTATGGAGGAAGATTTTAATTATGCCGAAGCGTTTAACAGCCTGGATCTGGAAGCTGTAAAAAAAGATTTAAATGCCCTGATGACTGATTCTCAGGACTGGTGGCCAGCCGATTTCGGGCATTATGGTGGCTTGTTTATACGTATGGCATGGCACAGTGCCGGAACCTACCGTGTAGGTGATGGACGTGGCGGTGCAGGTGCAGCTTTACAGCGCTTTGCACCCTTAAACAGTTGGCCTGACAATGTGAGTCTGGATAAGGCTCGCAGATTGCTTTGGCCAATTAAGCAAAAATATGGCCGTAAGATCTCCTGGGCGGACTTAATGATCCTTAGCGGAAATGTGGCCTTAGAATCTATGGGCTTTAAAACCTTTGGATATGCCGGTGGCCGTGAAGACCTTTGGGAACCGGATGAATCCGTTTATTGGGGTGCTGAAGACAAATGGCTGGGTGGCGACCTGCGTTATGCGCAAGGCTCCTCTGGCGTAGATAAAGACCATGGTGTAGTGGTAACCGATGATGATGGCGAAACTACCCATAGCCGTAAATTAGAAAAACCCCTTGCCGCAGTGCAAATGGGCTTAATATATGTAAATCCGGAAGGTCCTGATGGTGATCCGAATCCTGTGGCTTCTGCCAAAGACATTCGCGATACTTTTGGCCGGATGGCCATGGATGATTATGAAACCGTGGCTTTAATTGCTGGTGGCCATAGCTTTGGTAAAACACATGGCGCGGCATCTGCTGATCATGTGGGCAATGAGCCGGAAGCGGTAGACCTGGAAATGCAGGGCTTAGGCTGGAGCAACAGCTACCGTTCGGGCAAAGGTCCGGATGCGATTACCAGCGGACTGGAAGTGATCTGGACGACCACACCAACCCAATGGAGCAACAACTTCTTTGAAAACTTATTTGGTTTCGAATGGGAATTGACGACTAGTCCTGCAGGCGCGCACCAATGGGTGGCAAGAGCGGCAGAACCGACGATTCCAGATGCATTTGATCCTTCAAAAAAACACTTACCTACGATGTTAACTACCGATCTGGCCTTAAGGTTTGATCCGGTATATGAGAAAATATCCAGACACTTCTTCGAAAATCCGGATGAGTTTGCAGATGCTTTCGCCCGTGCCTGGTATAAATTGACGCACCGTGATATGGGGCCAATTGAGCGCTATCTGGGTCCTGAAGTACCACAGGAAGAATTGCTATGGCAAGATCCTATCCCTGCATTAGACCATGCATTGGTGAATGAAAGTGATGTCTCTGCTTTAAAAACTAAAATCTTTGGATCAGGTTTAAGCGTATCTGAGTTGATTTCTACTGCCTGGGCTTCCGCTTCTACTTTCCGTGGTACAGACAAACGTGGTGGCGCCAATGGCGCACGCATTCGCCTTGCTCCACAAAAGGACTGGGAAGTGAATAACCCTCCACAATTGAAAAAAGTATTGAATGTGCTGGAAAACATCCAGAAAGAGTTCAATGCTGCTCAATCTGGGGGCAAGAAAATCTCTCTTGCTGATTTAATCGTATTGGCTGGTTGTGCAGGTCTTGAAAAAGCGGCAAAAGATGCTGGTCATCCGGTTAGGGTTCCTTTTGCAGCGGGTCGTATGGATGCTTCACAAGAGCAGACTGATGTAGATTCATTTGGTTACCTGGAGCCTCTTGCAGATGGTTTCCGCAGCTACCGAAACTCAAAAATACCAGTATCCACAGAAGAACTACTGATCGATAAAGCTAATTTACTGACGCTTACCGTACCTCAGTTAACTGTATTATTGGGCGGTATGCGCGCATTGAACGCTAACTTTGATGGTTCGAAACATGGGGTATTTACCGCTAACCCGGGTCAGCTTAGCAACGATTTCTTTGTTAATTTACTGGATATGAATACAGTGTGGCAGTCTACCTCTGATGAAAAAGAGATCTACGAAGGACGCGACCGCAATACGCAGCAGTTAAAATGGACTGCTACTCGTGCGGATCTCGTGTTTGGTTCTAATTCAGAATTAAGGGCGGTTGCTGAAGTCTATGGAAGTGCAGATGCTCAGGGTAAATTCGTGACCGACTTTGTAACGGCATGGAATAAAGTGATGAACCAGGACAGGTTTGATATAAGATAAATTAGTTATCTTATCTTCGTCGGGCACCGGGTTTACCCGGTGCCTTCTTTTTTGGGGGAGAGGATAAAACGAGAGGGATGATTAAAGCGTTGTAAATTTATAAACGGAAGTAGATTTGTAAAGCTCCCCCGGTTTCAATAGTGTTGAAGGAAAAGCTGGTTGATTTGGGCTGTCTGGGAAATGCTGCGTTTCTAAGGCAAAAGCGGTTCTGAAATCGTCTTTATGATTGCCTTTCATGGTGTTTTTTCCTAACATAAAATTGCCGCTATAAAACTGTAATCCTGGCTGATCCGTGTAAACACTCATCACAATACCGCTTTTATCTCCGGTAACCAGGGCCACAGGCTGATTTGCTGTATGACTATTCAGTACATAATTATGGTCATAACCCTTTCCATTTTTAAGCTGTTCATCTTTTGTTTCAATGTCTTTGCCAATGGTTTTTTCGGTTGTAAAGTCGAAAGCTGTTCCTTTTACCTCAGCTAAGTTCCCAAGAGGAATGAGTGTAGTATCCACAGGCGTATATTTATCTGCATTAATTTTCAGGAGGTGATTCAGGATTGATCCGCTTTGCTCCCCATTGAGGTTAAAAAATGCGTGGTTGGTTAAATTGACAACCGTATTTTTATCTGTTGTGGCTTCATAGCTAATTTTCAATTCCTGATCATTGCTCAGCGTATAAAGAACTTTAACTTTTAGGTTCCCAGGAAAACCTTCTTCCATGTCTTTCGACAAATAGCTCAGTTCCAAAGTTTGGGGATCTAGCTGTTTGGCCTCCCATACTACATCCTGAAATCCTTTCTTACCACCATGTAAGGTATTTACTCCGTTATTGGTAAACAACTGGTAGTTTTTACCATCCAGCGTAAACTTACCTTTGGCAATTCTGTTGCCATACCTGCCGATTGTAGCGCCAAAATAAGGTTCTGTAGATTGCTGATAACCTTCCAGCGTACTGAATCCTGCGACCACATCCTGGAGTTTATTGTTTTTATCAGGTACCAAGAGAGCTACCAATCGACCGCCATAATTACTGATCAAGGCTTTTGCACCGTTTTTATTCTGAAGGCTAAAAAGCTTTACTTCTTTACCATCTACCGTTTTCTCAAAAGCGCTTTCAGATATCGCTGAGACATTCTCAGAAGTTTGCTCTTCTGCATTTTTCCCTGGCATATCCCTGCAGGAAAGCATATTAAGGGCAAACCCGGCGAGCAGCAGATGGCACATCGTATATTTTAAATGTCTGTTCATTATTTGGTTTTTTTAAAGGTGGTTCGGGAATTCAGCTCCGTATTTGCTGAGTATTACTCAAATATTGCTGATTTAGGCTGATGTGCTACTACTCGTTTGTCTCAAAATCTCCACAAATAGTGTCAATCTACATTCCAGGCGAAAAGCGATGATATCTTTAATATATTTGAAACAACCAGCCAAACCAAATTGAGAACCATATTACTCGTATTTTTACTGCTTACCGCAAAAATGGGGTATGCACAACCTTATTACTTCAAGCATTATCAGGTGGAGAACGGACTCTCCAACAACAGTGTTTTTTCCAATGTCCAGGACCGGGATGGATTGATGTGGTTTGGGACTAAAGACGGTTTAAACCGATTTGACGGTTATTCTTTTAAAACTTACCGCCATGACCCTGCTGATCCGGAGAGCCTGGGAAATGATAAAGTTCATGCTTTGGTAAGTGATCCATCCGGAGGTTTATGGCTGGGCACAGATCAGGGCGTTTATAAATACCATCCGCAGAAAGAAACATTCAGCCCAATTAAAGAAAGTCTAAAGATGGGTATTTCGGTGCTACAGGTAGACCATGAAGGGACGCTATGGATCCTTTCCGGAGAAAAAGTATATACTTATCAACCCTTAAAGAAGCTCTTTCAAGAGGTAAAGATGGAAGATTCATTTAGCGCAACCCATCTATATTGTCGCCCGAATGGACAAATGCTGATCAGTAGTCCGCAGGCCGACCTAGCGCTTTACAACAAGAATAGCCGGGCTTTTGAAACCAAATACCGCCTGACTAAAGAAGGCAGTAGTTCTTTTGGCCGAATTTGCGCCATGGCAGAAAGTCCGGATCAACAGCTGATTATAGGAACCAGTAATGAAGGTTTGAAGTTATTCAACTTAAAAACCAAGGTATTAAAGGACCTGATAATACAGAATAAAGACAAAACTCATATTTATGTAAGGGATATTCAGGCTTTAAATGACCATGAATTTTGGATTGGAACAGAGTCCGGTTTGTACAGTTACCATCTGGAGAGCGGAAAGATTACTCATTTACAAAAGCAACTGGGCAACCCATATTCCCTATCGGATAATGCCATTTACACCCTTTGTAAAGATAAGGAAGGTGGCATCTGGATGGGTACTTATTTTGGTGGCATCAATTATTACTCCCCAAAATCTTCTGTTTTCAGCAAGTATTTCCCCCAGCCAGAGCAGAATTCTATCAGCGGAAATGACATCCGGGAAATCACTAAAGATAAAAATGGCAATTTCTGGATCGGCACAGAGGATGCAGGATTGAATAAGCTGGATCCTAAAACAGGTCGCTTTACTTCCTTTTTTCCAGATGGCAGCAAATCCAGTATTGCTCACTCGAATATCCATGGCTTGCTGGCCGACGGAAACAAGCTTTGGATCAGCACTTTTGAACATGGAATAGACCTGATGGACATCCAAAGTGGCAGGATTATCAAGCATTATCAGGCGGGTGTTGGCAATGCACTAAGGTCTAATTTCAGCTTACACCTTTATAAAACCAAGTCCGGGGATGTGCTTGTGGCCACTACTGTAGGGCTGTACAAATACGAACGTAAAAAGGATGATTTTGAAGCCATTCCGGGTTTACCTCTTTTATTTTTCAATAACATATTGGAAGATAGTAAAGGTCGGATCTGGGCGGGAACTTATAGCGAGGGTCTTTTTTGTTTTAAGCCCGGTGTAAAAGGTTATCAGAATTTCAGACATGAAGCTAAAAACAGAGCTAGTTTAGCGAGTAACACGGTAAACGGCATTTTCGAAGATAGCAGGAAGAACCTCTGGGTGGCAACTGATGGCGGCGGGTTATCGCTACTCAACAGTAGTCAAACTGCTTTCAAATCTTATACGGTAAAGGATGGATTTCCGAGTAACTTTATTTTCCGGATGCAGGAAGATCAGCAGCAGAACTTGTGGATCAGCAGCACCCGTGGCTTGATCCGATTTAATCCGATCCTTAACACCCTAAAAGTTTATACCCGGGCAGATGGCTTGCTGACCGACCAGTTTAACTACAATTCTTCGTTTAAAGATCTGGATGGCCGAATGTTTTTTGGCAGCGTAAAAGGAATGGTGAGTTTTCAGCCTTCACAATTGAGTACAACTAAGGCTACCGCTCCTGTATTTTTAACCGACTTCAAAATTGACAATAAAGGGCTTCAGGATCAAAAAGAAGATTCCATCCTGAATGAATCCATCCTCTTTACCAAGGAGATTACCTTACAGCATGACCAGTCCTCTTTTAGTATTGACTTTGCGGCATTGAGTTTCATTTCTCCGGAAATGACTGAGTATGCCTATAAAATGACCGGTTTATATAACGACTGGGAGTATTTAAAGACGAACAGGAAGGTTTATTTCACGAAACTGGCCCCAGGAACCTATGTTTTTGAGGCTAAAGCGATGATCAGCGGCAGCAAGGAATGGAGCCATGACAATGTAAAACTGATCGTAACAGTGTTGCCTCCTTTCTGGAAAACCAATTTTGCCTATATATTGTACGGCTTGTTGTTCATTGGTTTTCTAGCGATCCTGATCTGGCAATACCATCAAAGAACGGAACGTAAAAGCAAAAGATTGATGGAGCTTTTTGAGCATGAAAAAGAGAAGGAAATCTATCAGGCTAAGATTGAGTTCTTCACCAATGTAGCGCATGAAATCAGAACTCCGCTGACTTTAATCAAAGGACCAATGGAGAAGCTGATTAAGCAGGCCAAGGAAGTTCCGCTGATGGAGAAGAATCTAAATACGATGAACCGAAATACGGATCGGCTCCTGGACCTGACCAATCAGCTGCTGGATTTCAGAAAGACGGAAGTGTCTGGTTTTTCTTTGAATTTCGTCAGCGCAAACATCTCCCAATTACTCGAGGATGTGGCACTCCAGTTTCAATTTGCTGCTGAGCATAAAAATATGGTTTATGAGACTGAGCTTCCCAGGGAGGCCGTCCATGCCTATGTAGATCTGGAGGCTTTATATAAAATACTGAGCAACCTCATCGATAATGCCATCAAATATGGCTTATCGGAGATCAAAGTATTGTTAACAGTAAATGAGGCTCAGGACGAGTTTAGCATAGAGATCAAGAGCGATGGTCAGAAGATTGCTCCGGAGCTGAATGAGAAGATCTTTGAGCCTTTCTACAGGGCAAAAGAGAGTGAAATGAAACAGGGAACAGGGATTGGACTTTCTATTTCGCAGGCATTAGCCGAACTTCATAACGGTAAGCTGTATTTACAGGTCAGCGAAGGTGCTTATAATATATTTGTAGTCAAACTTCCCATTCAGCAAAGTATGGGCTTTAATTTAAAGGGAAAATGGAAAAAGATAACTTTGGATCAGCATTAGAATTTGATCAGGATGCGAAGCCAGTGGTACTATTAGTGGATGATAATGAAGAGATTCTGGATTTCATCTCAGATGATCTGAGCGAGAAGTTCCAGGTATTGGTGGCCAAACATGGACTGGATGGCTTAGCTATTTTGGAACAGGAAATTGTACACCTGGTGATCAGCGATGTGATGATGCCGGAAATGGATGGTTTTGAGTTCTGTAAAAGGATAAAAACCAGTGTCGAGTTTAGCCATATCCCTGTGATTTTGCTTACAGCGAAGAACACGATGCAATCTAAAATCGAAGGGCTAGAACTTGGTGCAGATGTATATCTGGAAAAACCATTTTCGCCGGAGTTTTTACAGGTTCAGGCTTCCAGTTTAATCGCAAACAGAAACAAGATTAAGGCTTATTTTTCCAGTTCTCCCCTACTTCACCTAAAGAGTATTGCCTATTCCAAAGCAGACGAGCAGTTTCTTGAAAAGATACAAGCGATTATAGATAAGAACATTAGCAATCAGGACCTGGATGTAGAACACCTTGCCGACAATATGAATATGAGCAGGCCTACTTTGTACCGTAAGATCAAATCTATCTCCAATCTAACTCCTAATGAGCTGATTAATATTTCCCGGTTAAAACGGGCAGCAGAATTGCTGAGCCAGGGTTTACTGAAAATCTATGAGATTTCAGAGCTGGTGGGCTATAGTTCACAAACTCATTTTGGAAGGATCTTCTCCAAACAATTCGGAATGTCTCCTACAGAATATGCGAACAGCAGGCAGGCAGATATGAGGAGCAAATAAGCCGTTTATTTAATTAAAAGATCAAAAAAGCGACTGAATAGCGAAATTTTACAATAAATTCGCGTTTCAAAATTAACGCTTTAATGAATAAATTCTACAAAAAAATAAGCTTGTTGTTTCTAGGCGGCTGTGTTTTATCCGCTTGTAAAAAGGAATCCAAGGAAGAAGCTGTTGTATTTCCATTAACATTCCATATGGAAGGGCAGGAAATTACACCTGGCGTCCGTCTGTTCACTAAAGATGGTGAGATCAACGATCCAGGAAAGATTGCAAATTTTGTAAAATACCATTATTATTTTCAAATTCCACCTATCACGAGTAATACAAAATTTCCCTTCTTATCCTTTTCTTCGAAAAACCAGGCTGAATTTCTTTATGACAGCTCGCAACCCCTATTGGATGTTGTAAAGAAGAACAATAGGTTCTTATTCACTTCAACTAAGGAGAAAATATGGGGCGATCAAGGTGCTACGAAAGGTCTTTTTAAGCATCAGCACCTGCGTAAAATCCCCAATTATGAGCTTTACTATAGAAAAGAAATGTCTGTGGCTTATGGGGACTATAAAATGTTGAAATTCCCTCATGTAAGGTATTTCATTTCCAGAAGAATCGGTAACAATATCATCGAGGCTCATGGAAATATCAACAATGAGATTAATGAATTGTTTATTTCCACCTTAAGAGATAACGACACATTGGCTTACACTACATACAACACCATCGGTATATCAGTAAATAACACCTCGAATTAACGATCAAATGAATAAATTCTACAAAACAATAAGCTTGTTATTTCTGGGCGGCTGTGTTTTATCTGCTTGTAAAAAAGAATCTAAGGAAGAGGCTGTTGTATTTCCACTAATATTTCATTCTGAAAGACTGGAAATGAATTCTGGTGTCCGTGTGTTCACTAAAGATGGCGAGATTAAAGATCCAGGAAAGATTGCAAATTTTGTAAAGTACAATGATTACTTTCAAATTCCGGATTCCACGAATAGCACAAAAGATTCCTTGTTTACCTTTTCTTCAAAAAACCAGGTTTTAATTTCTTATGGCACTAGAAAAACCCTATTTGACCTTGCAAAAACGAACAATATGTTCTTATTCACTTCAACTGAGGAAACGGCATTTACAAGAGATCCACATCCTACGAAAGGTCTTTTTAAACATATAAACAGGAGTCCTATCCCTGCAGTTGAGCTTGACCTAGGGAGGATAATGCATGTGGCTTATGGAGACTATAAAACATTGAAATTGCCTATGCAAAGGTATTTCATTTCCAGAAGAAACAATGACTCTAATTTCAGTCAGGCAGTTGGAACCGTCAACAATGATATTGATGAATCGTTTATTTCTACTTTAAGAAATAGGGATACATTGGCTTACCGGACTTACCATATCGTTTGTAGCAGTAAATAAAGTATACTCTAAATATTTAGCGTCCTATAAAAGAAGCCTCCCAGGAGGCTTCTTTTATAGGATTATTTTAATCTAGCAGCATTCCCTAACAAAAGTCAAGTGCTTTTGGTAATTGGTCGCGGAACTTTGTGTCATCAATAAAAAATAAGATGACACAAAACAAATTAGCATTGGTTTCCGGAGCAAACGGACATTTAGGAAATAACCTGGTCAGATTTCTTATCAGCAAAGGGATCCCTGTGAGGGCTTCCGTACGCAACATTCACCATAAAGCTCCTTTTCTGGGATTGGATTGCGAGGTGGTTCAGGCTGATATTACAGACAAAGCCTCTTTTCTGAGAGCCTTACAAGGCGTACATACCTTTTATGCTGTTGGCGCAGCATTCAAGCTATGGGCAAAAGATCCCAAGAAAGAAATTTACGATGTGAACATGGAAGGCACAAAGCATACCATTGAGGCCGCTGCGGAAGCAGGCGTAAAACGCATTGTATATGTTAGTTCGATCGCAGCATTGGACTATACGCAATTGCCTACAAAAGAAAGTAATGGATACAATCCTGATCGTCGGGATAGCTATTACAATTCTAAAAATGATGGGGAAAGGTTGGCCTTTCGCCTGGCCAAAGCGCTGGGAATAGAATTGGTTGTTGTTATGCCCGCAGCAATGATTGGTAGCGAAGCTTTTTTACCGCTCAATGTCTCTTACGCTGTGCTTAAGCTGATCCTTAACAAACAGATCCCAATAGACACGAAAATAACCCTGAACTGGATTGATGTAAAAGATGTAGCGGAAGGCTGTTGGCTGGCCGCAGAAAAAGGAAGAAATGGCGAGCGTTATATCCTGGCCAATGAGCAATGTATGACCATCACTGATACGACTAAGCTTGCCGGCAGTTTATACCCGGAACTGAAACTTAAAATTCCTGCCGCAGTCCCTAAGTTTATGTTATTTACGATTGCAGGAATCATGGAGTTCTCCGCAAAAATACAGGGCACCGCTCCGATACTAACCAGAAAAGACATTGCGATGTTTTCAGGCTTACAACAAAATTTCGACACCAGTAAAGCCAGAAAAGAACTGGGCTTTAATCCAAAAGCCCCAGAACAGGCTGTAAGCGAAGCATTGGCTTACTTAATTCAGCAACAGTTGGCTATTAAAATTTCGTAGTTTAGTACCATTCATTGAGTCATTTCTACAGGTATAATGCAACAACAATTAATTGACTTTATTCAAACCCGACATTCACTTTCAACAGCGGATCAGCGTTTGATTACCCAATATTTTGAGCCGGTACTTTTCCCCAAAAACCGCATTATTGAAGAAGAAGGAAAAGTACCGAAATACCTTTATTATATTGTTTCCGGATACCTACGTTTGTTTCATTATAATGAGCATGGCGACGAGCTGACAACCCATATCAATTGTCCACCGGGTTTCTTCAGCTCCTACTTTAATTTTGTAAACGAGACCAAATCAAATGAAAATGTAGAATGTATTACTGAATGTGAATTGCTGCGCATTACTAAAGCTGATCTGGAAATCCTGACTTCGAAGAGCATGGCTATGAAAGATTTTAGCATAGCGGTGTTTCAGCAGTCGATCAGTTATAATGAAACCCGTTCTCTGGAGTTGGCTACGCTTTCTGCGGAACAGCGTTACCGAAAATTAATGCAGAACTATCCGGGTATTTTACACAATGTTCCGATTACTTACATCGCCTCCTTTCTTGGCATGAAGCCCGAAAGCCTCAGCCGCATCCGGAAAAAACTTGCACAGTAATCATGGCTAACTTATCCAGCTACAATTTGGAGAGCTGTTGTTTCCGATAAGCTACAGGGCTAAGCGCAACATACTTTTTAAAGTAATTGCTAAAGTGTGTCGCTTCTGAGAATCCCAGCATAAAGGCAATCTCTTTGATAGAAGATCTGGAGTTTTGCAGCAATGATTTTGCTTCGGCCACTGTTTTTTCAGCAATCCAGCTGCTTACTGGCTTACCGGTCTTGGTTTTAATGACATTACTCAGGTAGTTAGGGTGTAAATGTTGCAAGTCTGCATAATCCTGAACCCGGTATAATTTATTCTCCTGACCAAAACTGAGTGTCCTATAATGACTTTCCAGGTTTTTCTTAAATGTTTTGACAATAGAAGAACTGCGGCTCCCCTCATAAATCGGGTTATAGTTTTGCCAGAAATACTCTTTTATTTTCAGCAGTACTGCCACGAATAAGCTCCCTATGATTCTATATTTATAAGGGGAAACACCAAGGTATTCTTTTTGAATCTGATGATAAAGCGATTCGATCTGCTCAAATTGTTCCGGTAGCATCAGTCTCGGCTGAACGGTTTCTGTAAGCAAAAAAGAAAACTCCTGATACACCTCTGCATGGACATTTTCTTTAAGAAAAGATTCATCAAAAGTAATCAGGTAAGCATCGTTAATGTCAAACCATTCAAAGCTTCTATAGTTTCCGGGATTGGTGAAATAAATCGTCCAGGGGGCGATATCAAAAGACATTTCATCAATGTTATACCTTCCATGGGCATCCTTTACGAATACAAAACTGAAGTAATCTGGTCGGTAGACAATAGATTTAAAAGGAAGTTCCTTGAACGTTTCTTTTAAGGAATGTACGGTAAAGCCAGCGTCTCGATTAATAGAATCCAGAGGCAAGCCCATCATCTCGTATAGATCAGTCAGGTTTTTAGAAATGGGTTCCTTCTGTTGCATAACACTTTATACAAGTGTATTGATTTTATCCGTTAAAAGGGTAATTCCTAAGTATATTTAATCCTTATTAATACGCTCCTAATAAAATAAGGCCGGTCAAAAACCGGCCTTATCTATGCATGATACCACAAGAATCACTATAAGATCCTGAAGCAATTCTAGCGCTTTAGTCGTTCCAGATGTCTTTAAGGATGTACCATTCTCCCTCCACATATTGCCATATATACATATAGAATCCTTTGGCAAGTTCCTGATTTTCGGCATTCAGCAATACATATTCTCCGGATTCGTAGGCATAATCAGCACTGATCAGGAGTTCTTTGGTCAGGAAGTTTCCTTTAGATATCCCTAATTTAAAAACGGCGTTGAAGAACGATGCGATCGCTTCCCTGCCTTGAACAACTTGTTGTTTTGGAGGGTAAAGCATGGCTTCGTCAACATATAATACGCAAAGTGCATGACCATCTTGTTGGTTAATGGCAGCATTAAATTGTTCATTTCGGAGTTTTATTTGTTCCTTCATTTGATGTATGTAATTTGAAATGCTAATTTCGGGAGCTCATCCATGCCAATCAATAATGGACAAAATTGTCCTAACCATTTTTTGCTAAATACCCTGTTTCTATGAAAAATAACCTGCGCGTATCTGAGAATAAAACTTGTCCACTGGAACATGCGGTCAACACCATTAGTGGCAAATGGAAAATTCCTATTGTATGGCACCTGCATCAAGGGGTAAAAAGACCTGCCGACTTCTTTTTACACATCGCAGATATGAACAGAAGGGTGCTGAGCAGGCAATTAAAGGAACTGGAAGAAAGCGGCATCATCTTTAAGACCGTGATCCGGGAAAAGCCGCTGGAGGTAGAATACCAATTAACACCATCAGGCGATCAACTGCTTGCTGCATTATGGACCCTCAATGATTGGGGTGCCAGCTTATTAGCTACTGAAACTGAGCTTATATCGGATATGCAGTAATGTTCTTGACTACCCGGAGTACAAAGGAACTGTTGACTCTGGAAACGTTCGGTAATTTTGCCAGCTTATCTCTTAAAAAATTAGAATATTCCTCCAGATTAGCGGTTGAAACCTTTAGAATAAAATCGCAATCTCCAGACATCTGAAAACATTCCATTACTTCTTCAAATTTCGAGACTTCTTCTTCAAATTCTATTAGAATTTCGGCGGTATGGCTATTCATGTGTACGTGTGGAAAAGTGATCAATCCACGATCAATTTTGTTTCTGTCTAATATGGCGACCGTACTTTGAATATAGCCCTGATCGTTCAATTTCCGCCTTCTTTCCTGAATTGCGGCTACAGATCTGTGGAGTTGATTGGCAAGATCTTTATTTGTTAGCGTTGCATCGCGCTGCAAAATCTTTAAAAGTTCGTGGTCAATGGCATCTAATTGCATATAATTTAATTGAGTCGATGTAAAAAAAACAGTTATAGCACATTTTAGATATCCTTAATCAGCAAAAAGATAGCTATATATTACTTTTTCCGTTAAAAAAACGGAAGATACGCATATCCATTGTGTATTAAAAGGAATATATAGAGTTTTGACCATCACTAAATTTTAAATAAGCGATGATAGCTGAACTTAATGTGCCAGCCTGTTTAACTACAGATTTGGCTAACAAATTCAAAAACCTTACCCATTTGATCGGTAATACCCCTATGTTGGAACTTCAATATACCTACAAAGGGAAACCCGGAAAAATCTATGTAAAATGCGAACATTACAACCTTACCGGAAGTATTAAAGATCGCATGGCCCTGAACATCATGTATGAGGCCTATAACAACTGTACAATCCGTCCTGGGGACACCATTATTGAAGCTACGAGTGGAAATACAGGAATTGCTTTTGCAGCAATTGGTACCGCTTTAGGTCACCCGGTAAAGATCATTATGCCGAACTGGTTAAGCAAAGAAAGAATAGACATCATCAAAAGTCTTGGTGCTGAAGTAGTTTTGATCAGCAAAGAAGAAGGTGGTTTTCTAGGCAGTATCAAATTGTGTGAAGAACTTGCTCAAAATGGCAATGTATTCTTACCTCAGCAGTTTGAGAATAAATACAATGAACAGGCACACGAAAAAACTACTGGTCAGGAAATCTGGGAGCAATTGCAGAGCAGAAACCTGATTCCTGATGCTTTTGTAGCAGGTGTAGGCACTGGTGGTACGGTAATGGGCGTTGGAAAACGATTAAAAGCGCATCAGCCAAACATCAAGATCCATCCATTAGAGCCGGCAGAAAGTCCGACTTTAACTACAGGATATAAAGTTGGTAGTCATAGAATCCAGGGCATTTCTGATGAATTCATTCCACAGATTGTGAAACTTGAAAATCTTGACAGCGTGATTCAGGCGAATGATGGTGATTCCATCATCATGGCTCAAAAGCTAGCCAAAGAACTAGGTCTGGCGGTAGGAATTTCTTCAGGAGCCAATGTGATTGGTGCCATTAAATTACAACAGGAATTAGGTGCTGATGCAGTAGTAGTGACCCTACTTTCTGATAGCAATAAAAAATACCTGAGTACAGATTTAGTAAAAGAAGAGCCAATCAAGGACTCTTATATCTCTACAGACACTATGTTTACCGGTTTCGATCCGATATGCAGACTTTCCGAAAAATAAACCTAAGCGACAGCACTAAATAAGATTAGAAAAATGACTTATCCAATAGCCATTAAAACATTCATTCTAGGGATACTATTCTCTATGCTATCCTTTAGTTCCTTGCTGGCACAAGAAGCAGAAGAATTGCCTTCCGACTTAACTTTTACAGAAATCGGCGCAGATTCTGCAGCAGTTAGTCCTGCAGATACCCTTGCGACTACCACACCAGCAACAACTGAGGTTAAAACTGATTCCAGCAGTAAAGCTACAGTGCAGATCACTGAAGACAGCAGCAAAACAGCTGAAAGCAATAACGCCGAAAAAACACTTTGGGATACTTTTATCGCAGGTTTAGCAGGTGGTTTCATCGCCTTCCTGATGCCTTGTATTTTCCCTATGGTTCCACTTACTGTGAGTTACTTTACAAAACGTGCCGGTAGCAGACAAAAAGGAATCAGTCAGGCCATTATTTATGGTTTATCCATTATTGTCATTTATGTAGCACTTGGTTTGCTGATTACGGTGATCTTTGGTTCAGCTATGCTGAACGAATTGAGCAGCAGTGGTTGGTTCAACCTCGCCTTCTTTATCTTACTCCTTGTATTTGCAGTATCTTTCTTTGGTGCATTCGAAATCACCTTGCCTAGCTCATTGGTGAATAAAATCGACCAGAAAGCGGATAACAGTAAAGGTTTAGGCGGCATTTTCTTTATGGCGGCTTCTCTTGCACTGGTTTCCTTCTCTTGTACAGGACCGATTATCGGTACCTTATTGGTACAGGCGAGTTCAAAAGGCGAATTGCTGGCTCCTGCAATAGGGATGTTTGGCTTTGCACTGGCCCTTGCCCTACCCTTTACCATTTCGGCTATTTTCCCTGGATTTTTAAACAGCATGCCTAAATCAGGTGGCTGGTTGAATACCATTAAAGTATGTCTGGGTTTCCTGGAGTTGGCATTGGCATTGAAGTTTTTGTCGGCCGCAGATCTAGTATGGCACTGGCAATGGTTTGACAGAGAGATTTTCCTTGCGCTGTGGATCGTGATCTTCTTCCTGATGGGTATTTATATCCTTGGTAAGCTGAAGTTTTCACACGATAGTGATGTTCCTTTTGTATCGGTTCCAAGATTGTTCTTCGCGATTATTTCTTTCGCATTTGCGATCTATATTGTTCCCGGACTTTGGGGCGCTCCAGTAAATGTATTGAGTGGTTTAGCTCCGCCAATGAACACCCAGGACTTTATCCTGACCGGAGGCGGTTCTTCAGCAGCTGTTTCAACACCTACAGATTTCCCTGCCAAAGTAAAATACAGTGAGGTATTGAAAGCCCCAATCGGCTTTAACCCTTTCTTTGACTTAGATGAAGGTGTTGCTTATGCTAAAAAAGTAAATAAACCGATCCTGATCGACTTTACCGGTCATGCTTGCGTGAACTGCAGGAAGATGGAAGATAAGGTATGGACCGATCCACAAGTAGCTAAAATCATCAAAGAAGAGTATGTATTGATTCAATTGTATGTAGATGAAAGAAACATCAAGATGCCTAAAGAAAAAGTACATTATTCGGAAGTATTGAGAACCAATACAGACGATTTAGGTAGATGGAATGGAGATTTCCAGGCTACGAAATATGTATCGAACAGTCAGCCATTTTATGTGCTTGCTGGTCATGACTTGAATCCACTTGTAAAGCCTCAGGGAGCGATCTTTGATGCGACTGAATACTTAGCTTACCTAAAAAGCGGAGTAGAAAGTTTTCATAAGAAATAATTCAATAAACGGTTAATAGTTAAAATAGGGCCGGTTTGTTACCGGCCTTATTTATTTACAATAATAAACGCATACCAATAGCTCCTTCTTCCTTTAGAAAGTTCTTAAAAATTATCCTTAATACAATATTTTCGGATAATCAGATTAAGATGCGTAGTTTTAAGATTTCCAAATTCTATTTAGTGATTTTTACTATTCCCATGAAAGCCTTCCCGGCAAGAATAACCCGGTTTTTACGCAGCAAGCATTTCCTTGCCCTGGCCGTTATTTTATGCGCTTTCTTAAATACTAAGGCACAAATCTCCAAACAGGATAGTTTGAAAGCTTTGCTAAAGCAGAGCAACAATATAGAGGAACAGTACAAGCTGAATTCGGAACTGACGAGGATGATTACCAGAACGAAACCAGCATTGGCATTACCTTATGCTGAAGAGGCTTTAAAACTTGCCAGTAAACTCAATTCCGATTCTCTGATCCACAAAGCAAATTTAAATCTAGCTACGGTCTATTTTCGTCTTGAAAATTTCCCAAAATCCTTACAACTTTACTATAGTGTAATTCACAGTTTAGAGAAAAACCCTATCCCTGATCTACTATTTACCGCTTATGTAAATTCGGGCAATATCAACATCATACAGGCCGATTATAAAACCGGAATTGCCAAATATACCAAGGCGTTGGAGTATTTACCACCTAATACTAAGACCAACCTGGAGAAAAAAGCAGGACTACTCAATAACATTGGCGGTTCTTATAAAGAAATCAAAGCGTATGACAAGGCGCTAAAGTATCTGAATGAGGCCTTGAAATTGAGTAAACAGATTAACGATCAAAGCAATATTGCCAATGTTTTAAACAACCAGGGACTGATTTATCAGAAAACTGGTAAAAATGAGCAAGCACTAAAATACTTTCTGGAAGCCATGGAGATCAGGAAGCAGACTAAAGACACCCTAGGTTTAGCGACGTCCAACTACAGATTAGGACAATATTACTATAGTCTTAAAGATTATAAAACTGCCGAAAGCTATTTAAAAAAAGTAACCGGCCTAAAAAAAGATGCAGGTTTATTGAATTTACTGAATCAATCTTCCTTGTATCTGTATAAATTATATAAAGCGGAATCCAATTATGAAGCTGCGCTGGCAGCCCTTGAAATCTTTAAAGACACCAACGATAGTTTGTATAGTGAAGCAAGGACACGAAAAATTGCCCAATTGGAAATGCAATTTGAATTTGACCGTATGCAGCATGAACAGGAAACCAGGCAACGGGAAAAAGATTTATACAGCTGGATGATTGGAATTAGCCTTGCCCTATTGTTGGTGATCATTACCCTTCTTTACTTTTTACAGAAGAACAAAGCCAGGAGGTCGCAGCTAAAACAAGCTCATTTACAATTAGAAAAGAAAAGTCTGGAGAAGGATATTGAATTAAAAGACAAAGAACTGACCACACAGGTATTACATCTGGTTCAAAAAAACGAACTCATCAATGTGATCTCAGAAAAGCTGATGGACATCAAGGAAACCTTGGGGAAAGAGTCGCATACGGCAGTTCAAAAAGTCATTACCGATCTGCAGTCTAACCTGCAACCTGAACTTTTAAATGAATTTAAGCTGAGGTTCCAGCACATCCATAATGATTTCTTTGAAAAACTAAACGAACAGTTTCCCAACCTTAGTCCGAGTGAATTGAGGCTATGTGCCTTTTTAAAACTGAACCTCACTACCAAAGAGATTTCAGCAATAACCAACATCAGTCCTAAGTCCATTGAAATCGCCAGAACGCGTTTACGCAAGAAATTAAATTTAACAGGAACAGATACCAATCTAGTGATCTTCCTGGCACAGCTGGACCAGAGTTCCGGTTCAAAATAAAAACCTTCAGCCAAGGCGATTTCATCGCCATTTTAACAGGAAAAGAGTTAGTAGTGCTAAAAAACCGCTCAAAACGCAAATAAAAGCAGTTTTGTAGTGGTTTTGTAATGGTCGTTTTTTCCTTATTCCAGGATTAAAGCCCTTATTTAGCATCAGCAATTCCAACCAAACCAAACAACCATTATTAAAGAACCATGGAGAATATTAAACACGAAGATGACTTCTTTGAGAAAAAACATATCACTGTACCTACAGCGGTAATCAATGAATATGTTAAAAATAAGTTTTTCAGAAATGCGCTCTATATCACAGAAATTGGCTCTCATATTACCACCACAGCTTCTTACCAAATGAAGCAAAGCAACTGTCCTGATTATGTCTTGCTTTACTGCCTGGCAGGAAAAGGACAGTGTGAAACAGGAACTGAAGTTTTTAGCCTTGAAGCTAATCAATTCATGTTCCTGTCTCCTCAGCAATTTTTTCATTTTCAGGCAAAGCCTGAAAATCCATGTAGCCTATACTGGATACATTTTAATGGACAAATGGTTGATGAATTAAAAACGACCTACGATTTACAACAGTTCAGGACACCTGCTCCATTGCCCCTTTCTAATCAGGTGACCAGCACCTGGCAAAAAATTCATTCCTGTTTAACGGATGGTTTTGCCTTAGAGAATATTGGTTATGCAAACCTCAATTTATACCATTTGATCTCTTTGTTGCTATTTGTTAATAAGCCGATTAAAAAAGGTCAAAAACAGGAAGAAAATATACAGCAGGATGAAGACCAGCTGGAACAATCTATTGTATTCATGAAGGAAAACCTACACAAACCATTGAGTGTTGAGGTGATTTCCAAGGAATTCAATTACTCTTCTTCCCATTACTCTACCCTTTTTAAACAGAAAACGGGGCTTTCCCCTATCGACTACCTTATCCGATTAAAAATTCAGCATGCCTGCCAGTTGCTAAATAAAAGCAACTTAATCATTAAAGAGGTGGCGCAGAAAGTGGGTTATGATGATCCATTTTACTTCTCCCGTATCTTCAAGAAGATCACCGGAAAATCACCTGTAGAATATAAAGGAGGATTGAAAATTAAACCGGCCATGCCAAAAACAACTTACAGCACTTCGAACTGGTCTGTTAATGAGCTGCTTTCCAAATTTACCCCAGAACAAACCTATCAGATTTATTAAGCATCGTCCAGCTCTGGACAGCTGCTATTCAATCAAATAAACCTCTCCCCTCAAACCAAAAGGCCTGTATCAGATAATGATACAGGCCTTCTAGCTTAAACTTATATTTTCGAATCACCAATACTATACTCCTTTATTCAACTCCCGGTCGATATAGGTTTTCAGTTTTACTTTATCCTCTGGTAAAGGACAACGTACTTCTACCCAATTCCCCTGCTTATCTATCAACAGGAAACGTGGAATAGCGTTAATCTTATATTTCTGGGCAAAAGACTTACCTGAAAAATCGATCAGCTGAACCCCATGAAGTTCCTTCTCTTTGATCATATCCAGCCATTTTTGTTTTGCCGATTCAGCGTCAACAGAGATTCCGATAAAAACAATATTGTCATTTCCTTTATAGGCTTCTTCTACTTCTTTAAGGAAGGGCATTTGCGCTTTACATGGACCACACCAGGTAGCCCAGACATCAATTAGCACCACTTTACCCTTAAAGTCCTTCATAGAGGCTGCTTTACCATTTACATCTTGTAAAACAAAATCATAAGCAGATTTACCAATAAAAGCCGTATCAGGCGCAAATTGATGGAGTACATTGTCATACTTCTTTTTCACAGAAGCCGGTTTTGCATACTTTGCAAAGGGCAGAAACGCAGCCTTAAACTCACTATAATTCACCACATTGAGTTCTTCCAGCTGTGATTTTAATAAATATGATTTTAGGGTTTCGTTTGGAACCGCCGCCATCATCACCTGTAATTTCCCAGCATCCCCTAATTTTGCTCTTTTTGCTTCATCAAGGCCGTTCAGACTAAACTTAGCCGCAAGATTCAGGTATTCATTACCTTCCCCAAGCTGTAGTAAATCAGCTGAAGTCACTTTATTCTGATCTAGAATCTCCTTATAAGGGGCTGATACGTTAGAGAATTCTTTAGCTGGTAACCAGAATAAATGTTTCTTACCTCCCTGATAGAGCATAGAGCGCAGGGCGATTAAACTGTTATCCATGCGGGCAACTGTCAAAAACTGCTGATTAAAAGCGGAATTGGAACTATTCGCTTGTTGTAAAAATGCTTTTATCTTTGGTTGTAAAGCCTGATAACTACTATTGAAAGCCGCAGAATCTACGATAGCCTTACTCCGTTGCTCCAAATTATAGCCATAACCTGTTACAGGAAGTATCAGTTCAGTCCAGTCAGCCAGGATTTTGTTTTCTGCAGTAGTTTTTACCCAGTCTGTTTTTACAGCAAATGGGCCATCCACATTCAAAACAATTTGATCATTTGGCTTCAGGTACAAGCGTTTTTTCCATCTGGTTGTAGACAGGTAATAGAAGCCCGGACTTTGTACCGGCATTAAAAAGGTAAAATTAGGCTGCTCTTTTTCTACATTAAAGCCGGCTACTTTCTCCAAACGTCCTTCTACTACTTTCTCTATTAACAGCTCGCCACCAAGCTTCCAATTTAGCAGCTTTCCAGTAATACTTACAGTTTGGGATTTAAGGTTCTGTTTTTGAATGACCATTCCCTTTGATGTTTTCCCGTCAAATTCAGCAGGATTCAGGCTGAGCTGCATATTTTGATTTGGCTTCAGTTTTAATGGAAAATTAGCCACAAAATCACGTTCCAATCTCAAATGTCCCATTTTCATAATCGTTACCTGCAATTGATAACTTGCCTCAGGACGATAAGGTATGGCTAAGAAAAACCTGCTATTTTCGGGATTTAGTACATAACTGGTCACCATGCTCTTTTTTCCGGCGATGTCGCTCCAAACCACAATTTCAGCATGCTTTTTCTGAGTAAGCAGGCCACTTAGGTTCAGCATCTCTGATTGTGCAAAAGCGCTAATTGCTAATATCTGGCAAAGAAAAGCAAAGGTAAAGACCTTAAGATATTGCTTCATATTTCTGTTTTTTATTCGATTCATAGCCCTATTGTTAGTTGGCAGCTGCCAGCGTTCGGTCGATTAATTTTTTAAATTCTGGGTTGGAAGGCATTGGTGCATCTACGGTTACAATATTTCCTTTACGATCAAATACTAAAAAACGAGGGATACCACCAATTTTATAGTACTGCTGGATCGAGGATGTGGCATCTGATATCAGTTCCAAACTGGAGAACCCATTCTTTTTCACAAAACCTTTCCAAATATCCGATCTGTTGATCCCATCTACAGATACCCCAATAAATACAATATCATTTCTGTCGTGATAACCTTGTTCAATTTTACCCATAATCGGTTTTTCCTTCAAACAAGGGGCGCACCACATGGCCCACATATCGATAATCACCACTTTACCTTTGAAGTCGGATAATTTGTGGATTTTATCATTCACATCCTTCAGCTCAAAATTATATCCTGGCGTTCCTTTAGCAAAGAGATAAAGGTCTTCATAACGCTTCTCATACGCCTTTTTCATCTCCGCTGAAGCAAACAATGCTTTATAAGGTTGTACATTACTTACAAAATCTTCGTATTTAGTAATATTTTTCATCCGATCTGCCAAATACACCACTTTCACATCAGCATTACCTATCAAAGGCGTATTTTCAGCAAAAAAGAAAGGGTTCAAATCTTTCCCGCTTTTAACTTTATTAAATTTCCAAAAAGCAAAAACATAATGGAGCATTTGCATCCCATTTTCCGAATTCAGCAATGCAGGATTGTTAATGATATTCTTATTCAATAATGGTTTGTAAAAGTCTTGTACGCTTGCTGTGCTGTCGTAGCTGGTATTTAATCTTCGTCCAAAACCAAAGTAATTAGCTGCCAATAGATACTTAAGATCAGTTCCTACTTTATCAACCAGCCATTGATTGAAATGAACGTTTTTGGTCTTGTGTTTTTGCAAAAATGAGGTTGAGTATTGCTCAAAAGCCTTATACTTAGCATAAGACTGATCCTTTTTAATCCATACCGTCTCACTGTACTTGTTAAAGGCAGCCATATAGTCTTTTAAATACAGTGTTTCTGTATTTGGCTTTTCAATGATACAAGAGTCGTAGTCAAGAGATAGAGAACCCAGGTAGAAATCAACTTTTTTCTCCTCCCCTTCTTTCAGATAAATGACATGCTTAAATCCGGAGCCTTTTCCTCCGGCCTTTCTGAAAAAATATGCCCCTTCTTTTACATTTACTACAAATTTACAAGTTCCATTTTCATCCGGACGCTGAAAGCCCAGGCTATGGGCATCACCATCTTTCAACTGATATAAGAACAACCCGCTTTGTGATTTACCATAAACCTTACAGTTGATCACCGCCTTTCCTGTAGCCGAATGGACTTCAAAAACGCAGCATGCGCACAATAATAAGAATGCCAGTAATTTTTTCATGATCTTCTTTATATAGCACTCCATATTTCGCCAAGCAGCAAAATATGGAGTAGCTAGTGTATATTATAATTTATTTCCCGTCAAAACGTTTATTCAAGCCATTTTTGATGCGGTTTGCTACGAATAATAAATGTGATTTCGAATCCTCATCTGTAGCAACTTTAGCCGCAGCTAAAATTTCTGTCCGCAGGTTTTCCAGGTGATAAGCTAAAACAGAAGCGATATCTGTGTTGACCGTAAATGGCAACATTTCTTCTGCCCCTGGTCCGCCGAACAATAGTCCTAAAGCATTAGTTCCAAGTTCAGCCTCTTTTACTGCTCTAAAAAGATTGTTTACATAAGCTTTCTGTACATCTCTACGGTACATGTCAATGGCAGTATTCGTCTTCAATTCCTTCCATACCCCTGTTTTCAAATCAGCTAAATATTCAGAGACAGAATAAGCATTGCCTCTACCAAAACGCTGTTCCGTAATATTTAGAGTATTGAATACGCGGTCACTGAACAACTGCTGCATGGTTCTGTCCTGTACCGTATGCACACCACCGTTACGAGTAGGATTCCCAATTTTATTTAGAATTTTTAGGTCCAATAACCAGTTAGGTGTATCAAAAACCTGTGCATTTAAAAATGCAACTGCTTCCTTTTGTGTTTCAATAGGGGTAACAGTGTAAACATCTCCAGGTTGGTCTGGATTTTTGTAGGTTTCATAAACACTGGCAATATTTTTCACCACATGACCTACATATCTTGCATACTGAGTGGCCACCTGAAGGTACATTTTTGTTTGATTCTGATATAAATCATTGTCTTCTTTTGTCCATTCCGGAAGATGCGCCAATACATATTTCAGATTTTTGATCCCGTATTCACTGGCTTTCATACTGTTATCACCTAAATCTTCAGACTGACAACGTGCATCGAAATTCATTCCTTCGCCACCAAACCACAATCTTGGATTTGCTTTCAGGCTATCAGTCACCCATTTAGAAACAATTTTATTATCCTCCAGGTCATCTTTGGCATCGATATAAGCATATCCCCATTTGATGGCCCATTTGTCATAATCATTGATGCGCGGCATGATCCCGGCAGTACTGATACTATCTTCAGGCTGAGCCACATAATTGAAACGGGCATAATCCATAATAGAGTTGGTATGTCCATGTGCTTCTACCCATTTCTTATCTCTTAATTTTTCCACTGGCGTACAGCTGCTGCTGCCCATATTGTGTCTTAAACCCAGGGTATGCCCCACCTCATGTGAGGATACAAAACGGATCAGCTCTCCCATCAGTTCATCACTAAACTTCATGGTACGGGCTCTAGGGTCGCTCGGACTAGCCTGAACCATGTACCAATCGTGTACTAAACTCATTACGTTATGGTACCAGCCAATATAACTCTGCAGGATCTCCCCGCTTCTTGGATCATGGATATTTGGTCCATAAGCATTAGGAACATCCGAAGGTAAATAGCGTAACACTTTATATCTTGCGTCTTCTAAACTCATGGTCGGATCATTTTCAGGCCATTCCTTACCAATAATCGCGTTCTTAAATCCTGCTGCTTTAAAAGCCTCATTCCAGTCATTAATACCTGCAATCAGGTACGGACGCCATTGTTTAGGAGTGGCCGGATCAAGGTAATATACAATAGGTACTTTGGGCTCTACCAATTCTCCTCTTTTATATTTAGCCATATCCTCAGCCTTAGGCTCCAGACGATAGCGCACGATAAATGATTTAGGACCAAAGTTTTGTTGAGTATCAGAAATTGGCTGATATGAATTCGCAAAATAACCTACCCTAAGGTCAAAATGACGAGGCATCATTGCCTTTTCCGGCATTAGAAAAATAGAGGTAGAAACCTCCATCGTAATGGCAGATCCAATTTTTGCGGCTTCGATTGCTGCAGGGGCACCTGGCTTAGGAACCGCAGCAGTAGCCGAATAAGTGCGCAACATCTTTAACTCTACGTTTGTAGGGTATGAGGCTACACTTTTCACATAACTTCTGTCGGCTGCCATAGCACCAATTGCTAATTTTGATTTTACCTCCGCACTCAACATCGTAAAGGAATTTTCCTTTTGCATAAAGTCGGTTGCATCAATTACAGAACTCTTTCCATCTTCTCCTTTGGCCTTAATGTCGAACACCATGGCAATCGGGTTTATGTTTGAGTTTGCTACTGCTTTTGAAATGGTGTTGGTAGAGTCTGCCTGTGTAACTACACTCACCACGCGCAGCATCATCTTACCGGAAAATCCTTTTTCAAAAGTAATGGTCTTGGTATTCATCAGCTCCCCTCCGTATTTAGGACTTCCTCCGGGAACTGTCACCAACCAATTCGTTACCAATAGCTCTCTCTTTAAGAGGGCGTCAGGAATCTCAAAGTAATACTTTTCCCCATTCTTATAAATGTTGATCATACCCATATTGCGTTCGGTGTCTTTGTTGACAATCGAACTGATGGGCTTGATTCCGGTTTTAAGGGAATCAGCTTTCTGCTGTTTACCCTTATCCTGTTGCGCCATTAGCGAATTACAGCATAATGCCAATAACCCAACATATATTAATTTCATTCTCATTACCAATATATTATTGTTCTAATAAATGTTTCTTATTTTTTATCCTGATCTAAATAGTTACCGATTTTAGCCGATACATATTTTAAATGTGCAATCATTACTGGGTCTGTATAAGCCGGAATGGCTGCATTACATTGATCCATCATGTTTTGCAAATGTCCACGGATGATCACCGGAACATCTGTACCTGTTAATTCTTCTACAAAGGGCTTCGTGAAATCAGGCAGTCTATCGCCTTCCTGTGCAGACTTAATCATATAAGCTACCGCAGTTTTTTGTAAAATACGTTTGTAACTATCTATTGGCTGCTTGCTTTTCAACTCAGCCCAAAGACCTTTGTTCAAATCCGTGAATAATTCATCAACAGTATAAACCTGTTCTTTTCCATAACGCAATGTGGCCGCATTCATTCTGAAAAGGCGGGCAGAACTGGTTAAATAAAGTAATGCATTATCCTGCATTTTCATATACTGTTCTTTCTTCGCAGGTTTTCTGAATTTATTCAGCACGTTTGGTTCAAAAATCCAGCTAGGTGTATTGAATACTTCCTTATTCAGGAAGGCCACTGCAGCTTTTTGATTGGCCTTAGAAACCGGCACGTAAACATCACCTTCTTCCTCAACGGTCTTTATTGTGGCATATACCCCACCAACAGTGGAATACACATGGCGTGTCAGAAAAGCAAACTGATCGCAAATGGTATAGTACAGATCTGAGGTATTGTAATAAGTTCCCTCATTGGTGGTTGTCCATTTCAACAAATTCGCCATGGCTACCTTTAAATTCTTTACACCGTATTCACTTGCTTTAACCGGATCATCTCCTAAATCTTCCCATTGTACATTTGGATTAATAGGATCACTAGGATTAGTACCCAGAATTGTGCCGTACGACAGACTGGAACCAGGTTTTACGTTATCAAGGATCCATTTCAAACGGATCTTTTTATCGCTTTCAAAATCTTTGGCACCGGTATAAGTGTATCCCCATTTGATGGCCCATTTATCATAATCTCCAATTCCTGGAATCAATCCTTTTCTTGAAATCTTGTCTTCCGGTTGTGCGACATAGTTATAGTAATTGAAGTCCATAATAGAGTGATTAAAAGGATTCTTTTCCAACCATTTTTTATCTCTCAATTTCGCTACCGGAATCGTAGAACTGCTCGCCAGGTTCTCCCTCAAACCAAGGGTCAAACCAATGTTACGAGAGATCTGAGCACGAATCAGGTCGCCCATTAATTCTGTACTGAACTTCATCGTCCTGCCGTTTGGATCTGCAGCTCCTGCCTGGACCATATACCAGTCGTGCAGGGTTTTGATCTGACTATGTGACCATCCCAGGTAGGATTGCAGGATTTCACCTGTACGTGGATCGCTCAGTTTAAGGCTTGAGCTAAATGGCGTCGCTGAAGGGAAATAACGCACTACTCTATAACGTGCATCTTCCAGATTCATCGACTCATCATGCTCAGGCCATTCTTTAGCGACAATCGCGTTTTTAAAACCAGCTGCTTTAAAGGCTTCATTCCAATCGGTAATACCGGAAATGATATATTTTCTCCATTGTTTCGGCGTTGCCGGATCAATATAATATACGATAGGTTCTTTTGGCTCCACCAACGCTCCTGCTTTATAACGGGCAAGATCCTGCGGTTTAACTTCCAGTCTGTTTTTAACAATAAAACGCTTCACATCAACCTGTTGCTGTGCATCAGAAAACACCTGATAACTCCCTGAAGCATAACCTACTCTAGGATCAGAAACCTGTACCGCCATTTGACTTTTAGGCATCACCATTACAGAGTTGCTAATTTCAAAAGTTACACCTACGCTTGCAGATGCTGCTGGTGCTGCCTCGCCATCCTCTGCAGGTTTCGCAGGGCCGGCTCCCATGCCATATGTTTTCAGAGATTTAATCTCAATATTTTCAGGATAAGCATTCATTGACAGGATCATGGACCTATCTGCTGCCGGAGCGCTTGTGCCCATTTGTTTCTTCATTTCAGGATTAAAGCCTGAAATCAGGTTGTCTTTCAGGAAAAAATCTCCGAATTCCACCACTGATGATTTATTATCCTTGCCTTTTGTTTTCAAGTCCAACACCATGATGATCGGATCAATCGTTGCATTTCTTAAAGCACGAGAAATCATATCCGTCTCATTACTCTGTGCAACGTTGGTAACCGCACGTACAAACAATTTATCATTTGGTGCTTTTTCGAAAGTGACGATCATCGCATTCATGATTTCTCCACCAAATCTTGGACTACCCGTAGCCACTTTAGATAAACGTGTGGTAAATAAAAATTCACGGCTCAACAAAGAATCAGGAATTTCAAAGTAATACTTATCGTCCACTTTATGCACCTTAAACAGGCCTGATTTGGAAATAGCTTTTCCCGAAATGATCTCATTATAAGCTTTCAATTTAGCAATTGCCGGTTTCTTCACTGCAGCAGAATCCTGCGCAAGGCCTGTCTCATATGCAAATAGTGCAAAAAGGAAAGGAACAAATTTTAACTTCATAAATTTTTACTTTATTGATGGTGATAATTTTAATGAATAGGTTTTATTTTGTGTGTGTTGTTTATGCTTTATCGACCCAATGCTTTTTTGAATGCAACATCTGTGATCTTCTCAAAACCGGTATATAGATCGGCTGGATTTGCCGCGGAACCAATGATATCGCCTGTTGAATTCAGATTAAAGAAATAGACCTTATGTCCTCCTCCACTGGCGCTTTCATCTGTAGCTATGACCAATACTTTCCCTTCTGTTGATGGGAAAGACGCTGGAACATATCCGGACTTAAATATTTTCATGACTTTGATCAGGGTACCGGAAGGAAAGGTCAATCCTGGTGCGGCACTGGAACCCGATAGCGTATTTACCTTGCAGGTGTAAACGCTGTTTTTATTCACATAATAAAATGCGCCTCCTGGTAGCGGTAAATAGGTTGGACAGGCGAATAAACTGGCCGTGTTAATACCCGGACAACTCGACTCTTTAAGGAAATATCGTCCTGTTTTGAAATTATTCAAATAGGCTATTCCTCTTGGAAACTGTACCAGGTAAGTACTATCGCTGTTATTGTTCCTGAAAAAGGTATTCCAGTAACCATTCGATGTGCTTAGAGGCTCTACATTTTCCGCATAAATCAAATTATGCTTCATATTGTTTAAGTCAAAACCTGAACCAGTGGTCGGATGTAAGTTTGCAGCAGTCCCGGTATAATTGGCAAAATGCTTGTTGGGAACATCAGGTAAGGAAGGGACGAAAGTTCCATTGTCGGCGCGAAGCATTAAAAAGCAATGGTTCGCTTGATCATACAGGGTAAAATAGCCATCACTATTGGACGAATTGATCACAAAAGGACTTAAACTAAAACTTCCAAAAAAAGGCGGGTTAAAATACAGAGGAGGTAATTTGATGGAAACAGCAGATACCTGACGGTAAGAAATCTGATGGTTATTGATCAGGTATTCCCAGCCACCAGCTGCCACCCCGGCAGCACTATTCAACTGAAAATTAATGATTCCGGGTTTAGCAACATACCAGTTTTCTGCTTTGGCAGAATCAGCAAAATCTGTACTTCTAACTTCCAGACCGCCATTCGGGTAAAAAAAGGAAACCTTTTGTATCCGCATTGGCGTAGCGTAATTGACCACATTCACTTTATAAGTACCCTTTGGTAGTTTATGCTGGTTAAAGGCCGAATATACATTATGGTAGACTTTCCCTTTTTGGGCGCCATCTCTTGTGGTGATCACGGACAGATCGGAAGCATCACTAGCTGCTTCTTCCTGTAATACCAACCAGCCTTCATTACCCCAAGGTGCTGCTGAAACATTCATTGCAAAATGCTTGTATAAAGAAACACCTGTTTTTTTATCCTTAAGCTGTACAACTAACCTGTACAAATTAGGGCCTAAAGTAATTTTGGTCTTTAACTCCTCCGTATTGCCAATTACAAATTGACCTGGATTGCCAATAGAAGCTTCTGCCTGGGTTACCATCCATTGGTAGTCAAACCCGGAAGCTGTACCGATCGTCTGGCTCAGTTTAAGCTTTACTTTCAGACTATCATTCTGGTTAAGGTCAATCGAATCGGCGGTAATGAAAACATTCCGGTCTACCTGATCAAGATCCACTGCAATATTTACCACATTTGGATCCTGATATTCATAATTTCCCTTATCCTTATAGCAACCCATCATCAATAGGGTTATTAGAATCGAAGTCAGGAATAGCTTTATATTTTTTTTCATGTGTTTCATATGATCACTAATAATTTGAAGGTCCAACTTGTACAGGCTGGTTATTGGCATCTGGGTCTTTTATACTAGCCCCCACTCCACCATAATTGCCCGGATAATTCAGGCGTATATAATTTCTTACAATAGCTACATAATGATCGTATGCCACCGGATGCTGGCCTGTAAAACGATTACCTTCTGGAAACTCTGTTACGGTTGTCCCAGTCAATGGATCGTATAAAGCATCCAGAATCAGCTTATACTTGGTTTTTGTCCAGGATCCAAAATTGGCTGAATATCCTGCAAAAGGGTTTCCTGTTAAAGTGCCCCAGCTGGCTGGTTGCTGTATATAAGTCAGATTTACGGTAACTTCCTGTTGACTGGTAATTCCTGTTCCCGGGAAAGCTGCGTTTTTATTGATGGCCAGTTTAAATTTCAAACCTTTTGTTTCCAGTTCAGGTGTACGGTACACCGCTACCGGTACCGTTGCTTTAAAAGCGTTTGCCGGTATTTTTACATCCGATAACAATTTGAAATGTACCCCCTCTACTGCTTCAAATTCCGCTGACTTTATGTTTTCAATAGAGATCGCGCGTTCAGTACCTGCCGCATTTCCAAAAACATTGATCGGAATCTGAATGGTATCGATCAGCTTACGGGGAAATTTTGCGAATGAATAATAAAAGTTAGGACTAGCTGTGCCAAAATAAAGGCCATCACTTTCCTCAAACAATTGCGGTTGTTTTTCGCATCCCATAAAAAATGGGATAAAGACAAGGAAGAATAAATATGCGGGATATGGTTTCATGCTTTTCTGATATTTAATGAATTAATGATTGTATTCTACTTCCTTATCCGGAACTGGAAAAACGTAGGCTCCCTGAGGTACAATAACCGTAGTCCCTGTTACCGCTGCCAGATCTTTATTGAGGCGTTTATAATAGAAGAAAGTCTGGCCTTCCTGAATGAATTCCTTCTTATACTCTTTCATGATCTCATTAGACAGTGTAGCCTCGTCGGTAATGGTGGTTAGCATTAATTCGCTTAAGCCTCTGCTCGTTCTTACCTTATTCAGGAAAGACAGCCCTGTACCAATATTACCTTCCATCCCTGAAGATTCTGCAGCGATGTAATACATTTCGGAGATGCGTAGAATGGGCATAATATTTTGCAACACATAAGGTAAACCCTTATCCTGAAACAGCTTAGAAGGCACATTTAACCCAGCAGTATTGTTATCAAACCAGGATAAAAGCCGATAATCATTAACACTCCCGGTATTGCCGGTATAGAGGGCGTTCTTATTTGTGGCAGCCAGTTGAAGCGCAGCGGTCTGTAAATCAAACAGCCCGGTGTTTATCGTGGTTAAAGTTGTGCTGTATACAGAAAACACCAACTCCTGAGAAAATAAACGATCTCTGGTTATCTTTCCCGAATTCGCTAGATTCTCTGTAACCAGGGGAAATTTCCCACTTGCAATTACTGCCGCAGCATTGGCTTTTGCATTCACAAAATCACCTTTATACTGATAGGCTCTGGCCAATAACGCCTGTGTAGCCCAATAATTCATATGATTTTGTGTATAAGAACTGAATAAATCGTACGAACCCTTTTTTATAGCAGAAGTATCCGTTTGCGCCAACAAAGATTTTGCTTTTTGAAGATCCGAGATGCAGGAATCCAAAGCCACATTTAAGGTGACAAAAGCAGTTGGCTGAATGTTAAACTTAGTGATATAAGGGATTGATTTTTGGTTGGCACCTGTTACCGGCGACTGGCCAAATAAACGGGCCAGATCAAAGTGAAACAATGCCCTGAGTGCCAAAGCCTCTCCTTTTAGCCGGTTATAGTTATCGCGGCTAAAGACGCCACGCTTACCTTCTATATGGATCAGCAGGTTATTTAAATTGGCAATATTATTATACATCCCACTCCAGATCCCTTCAATTTCTGTTTTTACAATCCCATCTGTATAGTTGTATCGGGAGGTATTTGCATAAAAACCATTTTTTGCCGTTGAGGTAGTGGCATTTGTATAGTTATAGCCCATTACCGAAAGCATCCCAACCGTTAAATCTTCGGTGTATAGTCCCTGTGTCGGACCATTATTTGCTTTGTCCATCCCCAGATAAACACCCGTCAGGGCATCCATAAATCCTTGTTCATCGCTAAACAAGGTCTCTTGCGGGAATTTATCTCTTGGTGGTAAGTCCAGGAATTTCCCACAGCCGCTAATGGCTAATAAGGAAAATGAAAACAATACAACACAGCTGTAAGTCAACAAAGTGCGAGCGGTATTTTTTTGCAGAACGGTCTGATTATTCATATTAGAAAACATAGCATTAGAAATTAGTGGATAAGCCAAAACTGAAACTTCTGGTAAAGGGATAGCCCGTACCTCTTTCTACTCTAATGGTACCCAAACGGGCAAAATTATTTTGAGTCACCATGATACGTGGTGCAGAAAGATGCGATGCTTTAACCCATTTTAGGTTTGCAGGAAAATTATACCCAACGGTGATGCTGGAAATGTCCAGAAAATCATTTTTTTGTACAAAACGAGAGGTGGCTAAGGTCTGTTGTAAACCACTATCCCCTTTTGTTACTAATGATTTAAAGGAAGCATGGTCACCTGGTTGTTTCCAACGGTCAGTCAATACCCGCTGATCAGCATTCGCAATTAATAGATTTACATTCTCCACCTTATCCACCAGGGTTTGGTTATACATATAGCCACCAAACTGGTAAACCAGGTTGAAATTCAGCACAAAATTCTTATAGGTAAAGTTGGATGACAGTCCGCCTTTGAATTTACTATTGGCATCTCCAATTGGTCGTTTATCCAGTGCATCCCAGGTAAAAGTCCGGCTACCGTCCAATTTCTCAAATACTTCCTTCCCGGTGGCCGGATCGATCCCTAAGGAAGGAACCGCCCAGATTCTGGTCATGGATTCTCCGACTACAAAGCGTGGCAATGGTGATTTTTGAGAAATCTTTGGATCATTAGTACTGTTATTGGCTTTATTAATGGCATCAATTGCTGGCGATAACCTGGTAATTACACTATTGTAATGTCCGGTATTAAAACTCATCGTCCAGAATATATTCTTTGCCGCATTTTTTATAATCGGTGCTGAAATCACCAATTCGTAGCCCTCATTTTTAGTTCCCCCCAGGTTATCCTGGTAGTTTACAAAACCTGTAGAAGGCGCCACATCTAAGGGTAAAATCAGATTATCGGTAGTTTCCTGGTATAATTCTACAGAAGCATTTAATTTCCCATCCAATAAGCCCAATGATAAGCCTAAGTTTTTCTTCAATGTTTGCTGCCATTTCAGATCGGGATTGGCATAGTTACCTAACAAAGCGCCTAGCTGCAAACGATAATTATTGGTAAAGCTGTACTGATAGATCTGCTGCGACATCCCGGGCGAAAAGTTCTGATTACCGGTAATCCCCATACTTGCCCTTAATTTTGCAGATTGAATAAAGCGGTTGGGCTTGAAGAAGTTTTCCTTTGTAATGTTCCAGGCTAGCCCTCCTCCATAAAACGGGGCCATTTTATTGTTGGTACCGAACTGAGAAGAACCACTTTGGTTGATGGTAAATTCAGCCGTATAGCGGTCCGCATAATTATAACTCAAACTCAAATAGTTAGACAAACTCTTGGATAGGTTTTTCTGTGAAACCGGCTTACGGTTTGAAATCCCAAACCCATTTGCCATCCCTAATTCGTCCAGATAATCATTTGGAATTCCCACCACTCCAATCTGAGTACTGGTACTGGAAGTGCTTTGCAAGGAACCTCCCAGAGACGCTAATAAGGTATGTCGGCCAAATCGTTTGTTGTAATTCGCATTAATTTTACCATCAATTACATTGTTGGTTCCTTTCATCTGTGAATAGCTACCTAATTCCGGGAATGGAGAAAGAGAACCTACAAATGTGGTATGGTCTGCCGGGTAGAAGGTCTCGGAATTAGGCATATTTCTGGTCCAGCCTAAACTTCCTCTGATTTGAAAATTATCTGAAATCGCCCATTCCGCGTTGGTGTTGTTCGTTATATTTAAAGTAGCGGCATAACTCCTGGTATTTAAGGTAGAATTGTACATCGGATTGGTAAACGATCCACCCGGTGCAGGTATATCGAAGCCCAATTCATTATTGTAAGGCTCTAATAGCTTAATTAAATTCCCCGAATCATCTTTATGCCTGAAATAGGGAAACTGCTGCGTGTAACTGGAGAAACTTCCCCAGGAGGTGTTGTTTCCTTTGGAATAACCGAGGGAAATGCGGTTATCAAAACGCAATTTTTTAACCGTATAAGAAAGGTTATAATTTAGAGAATAACGTTTGCGGCCTGATTCTTTCATCACCCCTTCCGAATCATTGTATCCCAAACTCAGTCCATAGCGCAATGCGCCTGCTCCACCGGTTAAAGACAAACTATGGTTTACGCCAAAACCTACTTGCAATGGTTGTGAAGGCCAATAGGTATTCACGCCTCTTTTTACCTGGTCTAAACGATAACCGTACCATTGTTTTTTTCCGATATCGATGAACTGATTTTCATCATTGTACATACCCGACAGGCGTTGGGCTTCTAGTAATCCGGCAGCATCCATTAAATTATAGGAAGATAAATCAGGCAGTTCAATATTAAAATTCACGGCATAACTGGCCCTGATTTTACCGGCAAGGGGTTGCTTGGTCTCGACCACAATTACACCATTTGCGGCTTTTGAACCGTAAGCAACCGTTGCAGCGGCATCTTTTAATACGGTAATGTTAGCGATCAGATTAATATCCATATCATAGATGGTCTGCATGGTGGTCTGAAATCCATCTAAAATGATCAGGGGTTCGTTAGGGTTAGCCAGATAACTGGACATCATATCCCCATTCGATACCGGTGTTGCAGAAGTCCCGTTTTGACTGGACACCGGAAAATTGTTCTGTCCACGAATCTGAATAACTGGCAATTGATTGGGATCACTTCCCAGAATATTGTTTTCACTTAACCTCACCGAGGGATCAAGAACTGCCAGAGCCTGCATCACATTTCGTGGATTCACCGTTTTCAATTCCTCCCCGGTATACGCTTTTGCAGATCCGGTAAAATTCCCGACCGGCCTCTTGTATAAACCGGTATTTACCGTTACTTCCGCTAAAGTTGTCGTAGAACTTTTCAAAATCACGGAGATCGTATGCTGTCCAGGGTTTAATGTAATGTAAGCGGCTTTATAGCTGACAAATGAAACCCGTATGGTTGCTTTTGGGGTAACGTTCTTCAATTCAAAACTTCCATCAGCTTTGGTTTGGGTGACATTATTAGCTCCCATTTGCTGTACAATTGCGCCGGGTATAGACTCTCCTTTTTCATCTTTCACCGTACCTTTAAGGGTGATGTTTTGGGCAAAAAGTACTGTTGACACTAAATTCATCAGGAGAAAGAATAAAACTCCTTTAGGAAGGTATCTATTGTTTAATATTTTATAACTGCTGTTCATCTTGTGGTGTATCGAACTATTTTTGAAATCCAATGTTTAGTTAAAATTATTCTGGCTTCACAAACACATACGTTGCATTTCCGACTACCGGGATTCTGGTAAATGGCAAGGAAGCGAATGGGATATTTTTCCTTTTGAAATAGAAGAACGACTGTCCCTCACCCATAAATTCTTTCAGGTATTCTTTGCCGATTTCAACCTTCAGACTGTCTCTCTTCAATGCCGAAAGGCTGTATTTCTGTAGATTTCGATGAACCCTTACCGAGTCCAGTAATGCGGTCGCAGTAAGCGAGTCCCTATTGTTCACTGCACATTCAGCTGCGATGTAATACATTTCTGTAAGACGGATCATTGGAAAAGCAGATTTAGCACCCAGGGGGAAAAACTTCTTCGGCATATAAAGTGGTCCATTCGCAAAACCGGTTAAAGGATCGACAAATGATTTTCGCCAGTCTACCGTTGATCCGCTTCCTGCCACATATAATTCGGTTTGAGCTATGCTCGAAAATCCCAGGTTAACCTGCTCGCCAAACACTGTTTTATGAAGCGGGCCATTCTGTTGTACCAATAAGCCAAATAAACTCTCCTTGATAAAAAGCAAATCCGTATTATTTTTAGCCAGTATAAACCTTTTACTATTGATGACTTCGTAGGCGTATTTTTGCGCATTCTCCTGGTCATTTTTATACAAATACAACCTGGATAACAAGGCTTTGACCGCCCAGTGATTAATTTGAACCGTACTGGCTTCTGATGGATTCAACAGACTTTCGGCAGTTTTCAAATCTCCGATACATTGTTCCATCACCTGATCAAGGTTACTAACTGGTGTTTGACTGGTACCTACAGTAGTTACATAAGGAATTCCTGTAGCAGTTAATGTTCCTGAAGCCGGGGCTGCAGCAAATAACCGCAGCAAATCAAAATGCAAATAAGCTCTGAGTGCCAAGGCCTCTCCTTTGAAAGTCTGGTAATTATTGCCGGTAAACATCTCCTTCCTTTTTTCTATATTCAAGAGCAGATTATTCAGATTGGAAATGGCCTGATACATTTTAGTCCAGAGGTCGGAAGCGTAATTTTTCAGACCTGGATCCTGTAGGTTATATAACGCAGTCTGGTTATACAGGTTGTCGGATGATGGGTTCACATTTAGGTCATAACTTCTTCCCAGGACCGACAAAACGCCAACGGTTAGGTCTCTTCCATAAAGTGATTTTGCACCCATTTGCAGGTACACTCCATTTAAGACTTCACGAAAACCTTGTTCCTTAGCAAAAATGATGGAGTCGTCCACTTGTAAAGGTTCCGGGGTATCATTGATCCATTTTTTACAGGACCCTGTACTCAGCAGTAAAAACAATCCTGCTGCAGCTATTATTTTCATTCTTAAAACTTGCATGAAAGTATTTTTTAGCATTTAAAAATTTGCATTAAGGGAGAAGGCATAATAGCGCTGGAAGGGATAATAAATTCCACGTTCCATCTCTGCGCCACCCAATTCGAAGGCGTTGTTCAGGATACATTTTAGCGACAGATTTTTCGCATTAATTCGTTTCGCCAAAGTTTTAGGCAAGGCATAGCCGAACATAATGGAAGCACATTGCAGCCTGTTATCCTTTTCTACCATCCTGGTGGTCACATATGTTGGGTCAGTAAGCAATCCATTTGGGGAGAGCGGCTTATATAGGAAGTCGGTGCCATTTGGCTGAGTCCAGCGCTGCTGGTAGGCACGGCGGTCAACATTATAAAGGAGATCGGCATTCTCAATTCGATCCACCAAAGTTTGATTGTACACACTGGCACCCAACTGGTAGCTGAAATAGATACCCGCTGAAAACTGCTTAAAACTAAGGTCTGTACCAAATGATCCCTGTAAAGCCGGAGACAGATCTCCTGCCAGAACTTTATCATTTACGTCCCAAATCGTTGTACTGGAACCATCCTTCTTCATGAAAATCTCTTTTCCGCTTACCGGATCAATTCCCAGGGAAGGCACCGCCCAGATTGAAGTAGGTGAATATCCTTTTAAATACTGTGACTGTAATCTGGTCTGATCGCCTTTGGCATCCCGTTCAGCATTTAAAGCCAGTAAATAAGGGGAAAGTTCTGTTACCTTATCTTTGTTCCAAAGACCGTTCAGATTGATGCTCCAGCTGAGGTTATTACCCGGCGATTTATACAATACGCCCATCACATTAAATTCTGCTCCCCTATTTTCAAGGCTACCAGCGTTTTGATAAGGAGGGAATTTACTCAAGCCGGTTGAAGCTGCAAGCACCTCCGGAAATACCAGTTTCGAAGTTTTCTGTTGATAGAGATCAAAACTCAGTGACCATCTGTTGAACAAGGAGATATCCAGACCTATATTCTGTTTGAAAGTTTGTGGTGACTGTAATTTACTATTGCCATAACCCGTTAAATAAGCACCTAAAGCTCGTCCCAATGTTCCGGTCGTTCCAGCCCCAAGAGCGATGTATTGCAGGTTGGTATAATAGTTATACGTGGTTCTATTCAGATAAGACAAAAAATACTGGTTGCCGGTCTGGCCAATACTTCCCCTTAATTTTAAACGATTAATCCATTTTGTATCCTGGAGGAAACTTTCCTCATGTACATTCCAGGAGGCTCCAACAGCCCAGAATTTAGCACTGGTATTTTGAGCAATCGCAGAATGTAAATCATTTGCTCCGGATAAATCTAACTGGTAACGCCCCGCATAACTGTAAACGAAGTTGGCATAGCTGGATGCATAACGCGTTACGATTTTTCCTGCAGCAGGCTTTAAAGTGGAATAGCCATTACCAAATGACATATCCGCCAATCGGTCAACATTGAATCCTGAAACGCTTATTCCAGTAGATTCACTGGAGGTTTGGATGAAAGTCTGACCGGCTGTTCCGAAAACTTCATGCAAACCAAACTTATTGTGGTATTGTAAACGAAGTCCAGCCTCTACATTAAAGAAGGAATTTGAAGTGTATTTATACAGACCTCTGGTAAATAAACTATCAATTGGGACATTAGCAAACGTAGTATGATTAGGAGGCAGGAAGTAATCAAATTCATCAGACTGGTTACTCAGGCTTGCAATACCATTCAACTGCAGATTATTGGTCAATACCAGATTCATATTGGTCACATTCGCAATTCTGGAATATTTAGCAGCATCAGTGGTTGCCAGACTTGTATTGTATGCCGGATTCATATAATTGCTGATGACCCCGCCAACTGTATCTGAGCCTAAAATCTTTTGAAACTTACCCGTTTCCGCATCGTAAGGACTCCAATAGGGATTCTGTTTCACATAGGTATTATAGGAACCATAGGCTGAATTTGCCGCATTTGCAGAGAGGTAAGAAAATTGATTGTTGAAAGAAAATGATTTGAAACGAGCACCAAAGTAAGCCCCCAGTTCAGTGGTCTTTCTATAGGATCCTTTCATACTCCCCTGTTTATCATTGTAAGCAGCGGTTACATTATAGACCATGTCATCATTCCCACCAGACAGGTTCAGGGAATGTCTCATTCCAATCCCCTTACGTAAAGGCAGTTCCAGCCAATTGGTATTTACTCCTTTATGATGAGCCTGGTCATATCGCTGCTGATAAAGAGAATTTAAATTGCCCGCGTATAGTCCTGCCCTATTTTCGATATCCAATTTCTCTTTGGCATTCAACACTTTATAAGAGGAAATATCAGCTGAAGCAATTTGCAGTTCTGATGTAATCCCTACATTTAAAAGTCCTCTTTGAGGTTTTATGGTTTGAATCAACAGGACACCGTTCCCTCCCCTCATCCCATAACTGGCAGTCGCAGATGCATCTTTGAGCACAGTAACACTGTGAACCCTGCTGATGTCAAAATCCAGTGCCGTTTGCAGACTCACCTGATTCCCGTCCATCAGGATAACCGGACTTCCTGCTGAAAATATGTTGGATGCAACGAAGTCTCCTGAAGAAGGACTTTGTTGAACTCCTGATTTTGGTGTTCCGCTAGAAGAAACTGCAGCCGCATAAGGAAAAGTACTTGCTCCCCTTAAGCTGATGTTCGGAAGGGCATTGGGATTTCCACCATTGCGATTATCTCTGGATACCACAAGCGATGGTACATAATATTTTAAGGCATCAAATAAGTTATTGACATTTACTTTGCGTAGATCTTCTCCGCTTACAGTAACCGCAGCTCCTGAGAACAAAGTACCTGGTCTGTTATACAAACCTGTGCTGACTATAGAACCATCAGTGGGTATCGTGCTTTTTTGGAGAAACACGGAGATCGTCCCCTTATTCAGTTTTTTCACTAATCCATAATATCCAGGTTTACTCAGCAGGACTACAGAGTCTTTTCCAATGTTTTCAAAAATTGCAATCCCCCCATAGGTATATTTTGTTTGTATCCCGATTACTGCTCTAACGCTATCCAGTAAGGTCAGGTTGTCCATATCCTTAATACTAAGAATGACCTCCTGATTCTGATAGGCAGTGTCTACAATTTTTTTTGCAATTTTTGGATTTTGCTTTTGAGCAAAACTTGTTTGAGGACTCAGGTAAATACTTACCAAAGTGAACAAGCCAAACACTTTTAGTTTCATTGATTAGTTAGGTTGGTATAGGTTAGTTTGAATAGGTTTTGAAACACTATTGAAATACCAAAAATATAGTACCGGAAAGGGATATGGAATGGAGAATCTAGGGAAATGACTGGATTATACTTTGAAAAAAGCAGGACAAAATCAGCAGTCCGCTTGGAATCGAATATGCTTAGAAGCAAAAAGAGCAGTACCTGTTCAGGTACTGCTCTATATTTCACTGTAAACTCTCAGTGTAATCAATTCCTTACACTTTTGGTCAATTGATTATACTTTATAATATTGTTCCCAACCTTTACGCGGCGGCGGACCAGTCAATAATCCATTGGCCGTTTTATTGTTGGTGATTACTTTTCTTTTACGGTCAAATTCCAGATTTGTATTTAGCTTTTGTGCGAGTACTCCTAAGCAGAATACCTGACTCAATGGACCTGCTATTGCAAATGGTGACCTTGCTTTTTCTTCTCCTTTACAAGCCTGAATGAAATTCTTGAAATGGTTGGAAGGACTCAGTGGAACTTCCGGAAGCGATTTGGCCATCGCCATTGCCATTGCTTTTTCTTCGGGAATAATTGATAAGGTGCTGCCATGCGAACCTCCTTTAAAAGTAAGCTCTTTGCTATAGATAATCTTTCCTGGGTTTAATTTTGCAGGGGCAATTACACCTGTGCTTGGTGGCGGGATATTCGGATCTAAACCAGAAACGCCATATCCTTTTGGAATGGGTGGTAAATTATTAATACCATCGTACCAGTTCACATCTAATGCAGGCATCGCTCCTCTCTTAGGAAATTTAAAGGCCAAAGTAGAAGAGGTTGGGAAAAAGAAATCATTATGTCCCTGTAAAACCGGATTGATCTGATAAGGTAAACCCAAATCCAGGAATTCGTGTGCGGTATCCAGAATATGTGCGCCCCAATCGCCTAAAGCCCCCATTCCAAAATCATACCAGCAGCGCCATTGTCCGTTCACGAAATCTTTGTTGTACTGATGGCCTGTTGTGGCCATTTGCCATAGATCCCAATCCAGGCTATCCGGTAAAGTCTGGGCAGCAGGGAAAGATTTGATGTTGATGTCCCAGCCATGCCAACGCCTTGGGGAATTCATGTGGGCCGTGATGGAGGTTACATCCTTAATGATACCCGCTTCTTTCCATGTTTTAAACTGGAAATAATTGGCTTCAGAATGTCCCTGATTACCCATTTGCGTCACTACCTTATTGTATTTTTTAGCCGCTTTCATCATCAGCTCTACTTCATTGAAAGTACGGGCCATTGGTTTTTCTACATATACATGTTTCCCTAAGCCCATCGCCATCATCGTGATCGGGAAATGGGAGAAATCAGGTACACCAACTGTTACCGCATCAATCTGATTGCCCATCTGGTCCAACATCTGTCTGAAATCCTTAAAACGTGGCACATTAGGGAATTGCTTAAGAATCGCCAATGTTTGTGCCGCTCCCATATCAACATCGCAGAGGGCAACAATATTTACCAGTCCGGTTTTATATAAATCGATGATGATCTCTGCGCCCCGGTTTCCTATTCCGATCCCTGCAAGGTTTACCCTTTCATTAGGACTGGCAAATTTAATATCTCCTTTACCCATCCCCATGAGCAGTCCCGGACTCAGCGCTGCCGCTGCAGATAACAGCATGCTTTGCTTTAAAAAGTGTCTTCTTGAAAATTCGTTTGTGTTCATTTTTAGCTGTGTTATTGCATTTATATTTGGTTGTATTTAGGCGAGCATTAGTACTATTTATGCTGTCATAAGATACTAATTTCAGTGTTTGATTTAACCCGAATTTTCAGAGATTCTCCAGCTTTCAATTTTACTTTCGGCCATTTTAAAAATGCAGTATAATCCAATGGCTTTTTAGCCTGGTTTTCTGATTCCGCCATCAGCGATACCTCTGCATCATACATAGTTGGATTGCTCAGCTGAATAATTGTTCCAGCTGAATTTGCAGACTGAATCTCTGCCTTTACATGGTCAAAAACATAGAGCTTTTGCTGATCCGTATTCAGGTAAATGCCAGGCAATTCCAAAGCCATCAACATCCCATTGGTTTCTGTCCAGGAATTACGTGTATTTATGTAATTTCCTATGCTATTTTTACCTTCCGCATCACTCAGCTGAATCCTTTCCATAGAAGAACCCATCTGACCGTTAGTGGTGGGGTGCCCTGGCATATTGACCGCTTCTGCATGTGCATGCTGGATGTCTCTGATCAAATCAGCATAACCAATTTTACCTGTAGCGCGGAATAATTTAAAGAGGTAATCACCCGAAGCGGTACAAATCCCAGGAGCGGCATGTTTGTTCTGGATGCTTGCCCATATCGCGCCTGCCATATTACTTTTCAGCTTCCCGATCGCACTGTTTTCGGGAAATACCGGATCGTAGGAAAATGTCCAGCTAGAACCTAATGCAGCCTGAACTTCGGCTTTATCCAGCCATTCTTTCTGCCCTGTATAATAGTACAATGCCATCAGGGATTCCAAAAAACCAAATGCAGATTCGGAGTCCGCATCCTGCGAGATGTCACCACAATGGCCACCTGTTAAACCTTGACTTTCTACATCACGTTTGTAATAAAACCTGGCTGCCTCCTGAGCCACTTTCATCCATTCTTTGTTTTTAAAATAATCGGAAGCCATGGCCAGACCTGCAGGGACAATCGCACCAGCCGTGGAATTAAAGACCGCAATTTCTCCGGTTTCCGGAGCGATAAACTGCCCGAATTCTCCATCCTTTTTCCAGTTGCGAACAAAGGCTGCCGCCAGCTTTTCTGCGGCATTTTCCCATGTTGCTTTAACGTTGCTAGCATAGCCCTGTGCTTTTAACAATTGGATATGTTTCATCAGCCATAACAACACATCCGCATTCTTCCTGACCATAGCCTGAACAGGTTTAAAGTTTGCGTTCATCTTCTCCGGTCTTAAGACACCATCGGCTGTAATTCCGCCATAAAAATATCCGCTTTTCCCTTGTAGTTTCTCGACCACAAAATCCAGTTCTCTACTCACTCTTTCCCGTTCTATCTTATCGTTAAGGGCCAACATTGGGTAGGTATTCATCATGCCACTCACCCATCCCAGTTGAAAATCTCTATTGTTTTCGGGCATATAATAAGCACCTGCAGGAACTTCAATAAAATTCCCTTTACATATTGCTGTAGCGGCTTCGAATAATTTACTCATGGGTAAAATATTCCTTGGGTTGTTAGTTCCGGAAAGCTCCTTGCGGACCTCCATAAATTTCTTTAACACATCTGGAATATTCGAAGCATTGAAAACATAGATCCTAAATACCAGGTTCAGCTCATCACCGGCTTTCCAATCTGGAGCTACATCATTACTCAAATGAAAATCACCAAATCCTGCAGCCAATTTCCGAACAGCAGGTGCAGTGATGCTGAAAGCGGCGCTATCTTTTCTTTTATTCTCCCTAATCGTTAATCCGTTATTGCCGACTCTACTCTGCTGCGTTGTCAATACAATAAATCCTTTCTTTTCCTTTTCTGAAAAGAAACACATGGCTGGCGTGGCTGCATTTCCGGTTTGCAGTTCAATTAAGGAAGCTTCTCCTTCCAGATTAGAAAGTCGGGGGTTATTGGAAATAGTTAATGGAACTTTGGGATTATAATACATATCCATAGGATATGGAGGATCGTAACTATTTCCGATGGAGCGGTAACGGTTTCCGTTATACACCGAAGCAGGCACCAGCACATAGTTTTTAGGATTCCAGTTGCTAAAATCAAAAGAGACTGAAACAGCAGAGGCTTTAGCCGTACCGTTATGGAGCTGAAATGAAGTAGCAAGTTCCATGACTTCCGAACGTCCTGAAACCGGAGCTGCCTGAACCTGCAATCGCCAATCACCTGTTTTTGTATGTAACGAATTGCCATGGAACACTTTTTCTGCGCGCAGTTCAGTGCCATTGAATTCTTTTAGAGAACAGGTTAAGGCGCCATTTAACTGCTTTAAAAATTGGTTCAGTGATTTCTGGGACTCCTGTGCTGAGGCCTGCATTCCATTGCAGAGGGCTATAAGCCCGATACAAACCAGGCTAAAATTTATCTTCCTCATCTTTAATCTTGCTGTTTTATGGTAAACCAGCTGAATCCTCCAGCAGGAATACTCAAATTAATGATCGTTTCTTGTTTTTCATTCAGTGTCAAACTGCTTTGCTCTCCGCTCTGATCTGTTAACATAGCTTTCCCTTTGATTCCGGTATAATACAAAGGCAGTTTCATCTGTTTAGAAATGGCCTTATCGATTGGGTTAAAGACCACCAACATCCCCTTTTCATCCAGCTCTGGATTAACATGGAGCATGGCATCCAGATCTCTTCCCGTTGGACGGGAGATGTGGATGATGTCTGAGGTTAAGATTGCCCGGTATTTCTTGAACCAATCCAGCCATTTCTTTAGCATAGCCTTGGTTTCGGGCGTATCGTAAAGGCGGTTGCCACGAACTGTAAACTGACAGCCACTGGCCAGATGTTGAAACAAGGCAAGTTCATAACGCGCTATATTTTCGGCAAGGGGCTCTAAACCTACCCTCGGATCATTGGTATAAAAACCCACCAATTGCAAAGACATCCAGCCCATAGTTGGTGTTTTATGCCAGGTGCCATCATAGATATATTGGCGTCCTAATAACAATTGTTGTTGTGGTGTTAAGTTGGCACTGGCTTCGCGATAGCCCATTCCTGTGGCAGATTGCCCGTTCAGAAAATACCAGTCCGGAATTGGCACATACATATTTCTGCGCTGCAATTCATGAAGCACACGTACCTGTTGTTTCCATTGTTGCCATTGAGAATCGTATAAATTATGGTGGTATTTATGGTTGGTGGCGGCACATACATCTCCATGATATGGCCCATCCATATTGTAGGTCATTAGTCCGGTTTTATCGAAAAACTCCCACATTTTTGTGTAGTAGTCGTCCTGCCAATCACTGGCGATACACACGCTTTGTCCGAATAAACTCCCAGGTTTCTGACTTACCGGATCAATACAATCGTATTGCGCTCCCCTACCTCTTGAGGCCACTTGTAATTCATATCCACCCAATACAATTCCCTTGTTTTTTGCATAAGCAGCGATGTCTTTCCATAAAGCAACATAGTTTGTATCCAGGTTATCATGAGCAATTCCAGGCCAGGCCATAATGTCTAATCTTTCGAAACCCAGCTCTCCCATTTGATCCATGAAAGCTTTCAGCTTTGGCTTGTCATGAGAAGTAATGCCCGCGGTAATTAAAGATTCCGTAATCTGTGGCGCTAGTTTCCTATAGAATTTACGGTGTGCCAGACTTTGGCGCTCGCGGTCGTCATCGTCCTGCAGCAACTCAAAAGTGGTAAAGGAAGTAAATTGCGTATTGCTTTTCAAGGTTTCGGAGGGTCCCATTGGCACTCTGCTGACCAATAGATTATGGTGTGGGAAGCCCAGAAACTTATCCTCTGCCTGATTGTGTGATGCCCAGGTATGGTAATCCTCATCTATCCTCCAGGCAGTGGTACTTTCGCCCGTCTGATAAGCAGGTGGCGCTTCCTTATAATGCATCAAGGCACCTCCTGCTCTATCCGCATTGGCCAGTGCAAAAGAGTAATCGCTTTCCATATGAATGCGTTTTACCTGATCCTGATTGATGGCTAAAACCTCTGTTTCTGTTTCCCTGACTACAAATGAAGTACCGGTATTATTTGAGATCGTTAGCCATTTGGCGATGACCGGCATCCCTTCATACAATTCGTAATGAACGGTCACCTGAACTTTATCTTTCCAGTTGTTTTTATTACGGGGTGCCTGATAATGCATTAACACATGGAGCCCTTTTGGCGGCCAATCAGCATGAACGGCATTGTACTTTTGTTGCCATGGATAACGGGCTACAGGTTTGGTCACCTCAATACCTGTAAAACGAAAAGCCGCAGGTTCGGCAATTAGATCCGGATACCAGCTTTCCATGAGGTAAGATTTCTCTGCTTGCCCGCTTAGTCCTCCGATATCGTACCAGGTGCTGTCCAGCATGATCCTGGCTTCCGGTTTTATGGCCCTTAAAAATTGGGCATCATTGGATTCATTTTTAAAGCCTACGCAAGCCAGGTTTTCAGCAATATAAAACTCCCTGCTCAACAGGCCATTGGTTAGCAATAGTTTTGCGGACAACTGACCGGCATTTTTCTGCATTAACAATTGCACCGGGCTAGTTACTTTTTCAAGCAGCCAATCTTTTGAATTTAAGCTGGCTACTGGAAATTCGCTTACCTTAATGATGGCCTTGTTTTTTTCCAGGGCAGTCATCAATGTCCGCTGTGCTTCTGTTGCTTCCTTTTGTTTTTTTGCCAGTTGCTGCCCGTTAAACAACAAGTGTTTCGCAGGATCAAATTTCAATTTATTTAAGGTACTTAACCTGATTTCGTAAACTAAGCCATCAAAATAATGTTGTTTTCCCAAGGCCCCGATAGAGAAATTATGGGCAATAGTTTTGGCAGCTGGTTGTTTATCCAGCACCTTTTTCCCATTGGCAAATGCGGATACCGATTTGCCATCATCAACTAAAGCGATATGAATCCATTCTCCTGGATTTACTTTGGCAATTGCTATAGCGGCTTCTTTTCCATCACTGATCAATACCCATTGGTCTGCCTGTTGCATCAGCACGTAACCTGCTTTATCATCACCATAAGCCATTGCCGCGCTACTTTTCTCCTTCCCTTGTTGTCCCCGCTGGCGACTGTTTGCCTGAAACCATCCCTCCAATACAAATGGTAGATTTAGCTTATTGAAATTTCCGGAGATACTATAACTGCCCTGGTCTTTAAATGAAATGGAGCCTTCTCCGTTTAACTTTTTATCGGCAGGTGCATCGGCAAAAAAGACCGCCTGACCGTTCTTCTTCAGGTCATTTCCTTTTCCGGATTGATCTTTTAGCATATCTGGAGCCGTAGCATAAGTGATGGCGCCTGAACGCCCCATATTGTAATGGGCCTGGACCAGCTGTTGGGCATTAGCCCTGCCAACCGAAAATAGAAAAACCACAAGCAACAGCTGAACTGTGGCCTGATTAACTTTCTTGAAATAAGACATTAAAAACGTTTCTAAAATAGAGTTTGAAGATGTGATTTATTTGCCGATAGCGTATTGAATACCACCTAATAAGTGTTTCAGGTAATTCGATTCCACATAAGATTCTTCGGTATGTCCTAGTTCAGTATACCAGGAACGTCCGCCATCATAATTGTGGTACCAGGCCATAGGATGTGGATCTCCATTGATACCTCCGGTATATGATTTCTCATCAATCGTAATCAATACTTTCAGGTCTTTGTTAATGTCTTTGAAATTGTACCATTCATCTTTACGTTTCCAAACTTCAGGAAGGTGTTTTGTAGAGATATGGCTACGGTCGATCACATTTAAAGTTGCCATTTGCTGTGCTGGGTGGCTTACAAAATAAGCGCCTACCAGTTTTCCATACCAGGGCCAGTTGTACTCTGTATCTGTAGCGGCATGAACTCCAACAAATCCGGCACCTCCCTGAATATACTTTTCAAAACTTGCTTTCTGAGCCGCATTAAATACATCACCAGTGGTGGATAAGAAAACTACAGCAGCATATTTCTTTAATCCTTCAGGGCTAAAAAAAGCGGCATTTTCTGTCGTATCGACTAGAAATCCGTTTTCCTTTCCCAATTTCATAATGGCCAGTTTTCCGGCTCCTATGGCACTATGTCTAAAGCCCGTGGTTTTAGAAAAGACCAGAATTCGTGGTTTTACAGGACTAATATTGGCGTCACAACTCATTAATGACACCGTGAAGAAACACAAGAATAAAATTAACTTTCTCATTGTATGTATATTTTTAATCCCGAAGAACGCTCATCTATTTCCAGCACAAATTGCAAGGAATGGAAGATGAGCGTTTGATCAGGTTTTTTTAAATAGTTTTATAAATTGAAATGGCTTTGATGCTTAGGCCCAGGACTTATCTCCTTTTTTATAGGGCACAGCACCTTCATACCTACCCGGCGCAGCTATATAACGCATCGCCTTTGTTGCCCCTATTTCAGAGCTGAAATAACCCCAGAAAGACAGTTGCTTCATCATGGTAAAATAATGGGCTGGTAGACTGGTAAAAGTCTTGTCTTTTTTGCGTTCTATTTCTTCAAGCGCGCCTTTATTGGATTGGTAGTCTTTTGCTTCTTTGTCCAATGCGAGTATCAATGCCAATCTCTGGGGAGCAGTCGCTTTTAGGAATCCGACACCATACATTTTTTCAGAAGCTGCATTCAGTTTCGCAATTCCCTCTTTAAATACTTTCTGATCAATATCAGTATAGCAATCAGTCACAATGACGGTCATCCAGGACCCTACTTTAGCTGCTTTCGCCCCCGGACTTTTAGCCGTATCAGGTAACATCGTATCTGCAACTTCATCCAAAAACGCTTCCTCCTGCTCCGTAAAAAGGCTATTTCTTCTCTTTTCCGCAGCAGAGCTACAGCCGCTGAGTAGTGCATCACTTCCAATCATAGCAGCACCGGTAAGCACTGTGATCATTTTTAAAAGTTCTCTTCTATCCATTGCTCAGACGTTATTTTTTTTCAATTCAGCTACTGCATAATCCGCTGCTCTGGCTGTTAAAGCCATATAAGTTAAGGAAGGATTCTGACAAGCGGAGGAAGTCATACAGGCACCATCTGTTACATAAACATTGGTACAATCCCATACCTGATTCCATTTGTTCAGGACTGAAGTTTTAGGATCTCTACCCATCCTGGCGGTTCCCATTTCATGGATGCCATGCCCTAAAGCATGTCCCCCATCATAGGTACTCACATTTTTCACACCAGCAGCTTCCAACATGGCGCGCATTTCTTCTTTTATATCCTTACGCATTTTCAGCTCGTTCTCTTTCAGCTCCGCATCCATGTTCAAAACAGGGAGTCCCCATTTATCTTTTACAGTTTTATCCAGTGAAACTTTATTTTCATGGTAAGGAAGGATCTCACCGAAACCGGTTGCACCAATCGTCCATTGGCCAGGTTCGGTCAGGGCATCTTTCAGGTCGCCTCCTAAATTTAATTCGGCAATCTCTCTGCCCCAACCTTGTCGGCTTGCGCCACCCTGGTATCCAAATCCCCGTAAATAATCTCTTTTATCCCCTCCCAAATTCACAAATCTAGGGATGTAAAACCCGTTTGCTCTTCGACCGTAAACATATTGATCTTCATAACCTTCCACTGTTCCGGAAGCACCAATATTATAATGATGATCCATTACATTATGTCCTAATTCACCACTGCTGCTACCCATACCTTCTGGCCAGACATCCGTAGCGGAATTCATCAATATCCAGGCGCTATTTAAGGTAGAAGCACATAGAAAAACGATCTTGCTTTTAAACTCATAGGTCTGATTTGTTTCGGTATCCAGTACCTCCACTCCGGTTGCTTTTTTGGTATTCTTATCGTACAACACTTCCTTCACTAAGGAATAAGGGCGTACCGTCAGGTTTCCGGTTTTCATGGCCGCAGGTAAGGTAGAAGATTGTGTACTAAAATATCCCCCAAAAGGACATCCTTCCCAACAACGGTTTCTAAACTGGCATTTGGTTCTGCCAGGAATCTCAGCAGTAAGATTGGCTACTCTTCCAATGATCAAATGTCTTTTTTGATGGTATTCTTTTTTTATCCTTTCGGCGATGTCTTTTTCTACGCAGTTCAACTCCATAGGCGGTAAAAACTGACCATCAGGCAATTGAGGGAGCTGTTCGATAGAACCGCTGATCCCAGCAAATTTCTCTACATGATCGTACCATGGGGCAAGGTCATCATAGCCGATTGGCCATGGCACACCAACATTATCCTTTTCATTGGCTTCGAAATCCATCGGACTCCAACGGTAAGATTGCCTTCCCCATAAAATGGACCGGCCACCCATGCGGTAGCTGCGCCACCAGGTAAAAGGTTTGGTTTCTGTATATGGGCAGTCCTGCTCATTGGCCCAGCCATCCATTACTTCTTCGGAGGCTGCCCAACCGCGGTGAATTACCGGATATTTCTTTTTCTGTTCTTGCGTTGTTCTTCCGCGATGTTCCAGTTCCCAGGGATTTTTCTGAGCGGTTTTATAATCTTTAACATGATCATAAGGTCCTCCACGTTCTAACATGAGTACTTTCAGTCCTTTTTCACAAAGTTCTTTAGCGGCCCATCCTCCACTGATTCCGGAGCCTACAACGATGGCATCATAGCTGTTATTTTCCATAATCAGCCTTTCTTAAAGTTTCATTCATCTCAATAATTGTGTGTGTTATTTGATTAAATTATTTCCTTCACCTATCCCTAACCTTAAATTAAATTTACATGATTATAGTACTCCTATCCAACTACTATTTCTATAAAAAAATATGCTATCTGATCAATTATTAAATTAATAAGCATTATTTTAGGTCAAAATAGCAGTTGAATTGAATGAAAACACTAATCCAAAAGATCTATGTTGAGGAACACCACTCCTTTGCCTGTCGGACTTACCGAACTCCAGATTTTGAGACTGCCTGGCATAAACATCTGGAGAGCGAATTAATCCTGATTACAGAAGGAAATGGTACTGCTTTGATTGGCGATTTTATTGGAGAATATAAAGAAGGAGATGTATTTTTTCTCCAGGGTAATGTACCCCATTGGTTTAGGAAACAGGAAAAGACCAGCATTGGTTCTGCCATCGTTATTCATTTTTTAAATGATTTCTGGGGAGCAGGATTTTTGTCCTTACCAGAGATGAAACCTATTTCAAGATTCTTAGAGAACAAAAACACGGGTTTACAGCTGCATGGACAACTATCGATCGACATCGCTAAAATTATCATCGAATTAGAGCAGGCAAAAGGAATGGATCGCATCCAGCTTTTACTCAACAGCATGCTAAAAATCAGCCAATCTGAAGAGCAAATGGTAATTACCATGGCTTGCAGTTCAATGAATAATTCTGAAGAAAACTCAGTGATTGAAGCCGTCATAGATTATTCGTTTAAACATTTCCTGAATCCGATCTCTTTGAATGAAATTGCTGGAATAACCAATATGTCTATCCCTGCCTTTTGCCGGTTTTTTAAACGCAATATCAAGAAGAGTTATCTTGATTTCATCAAAGAGCTGAGAATTGGGCATGCCTGCAAACTATTGAGAGATACCGACCGGGCGATTTTAGACATCTGCTACAATAGCGGTTATAACAGCTGGGCGAATTTTAGCAAGCAGTTTAAAGTCGTGTCGAACATTACCCCTTCGCAGTATAGAAGGCAGCATAAAAAGTAAGGGTTGTTTTTTCAAACAACCCTTACTGGTATCAAATTAAAATCCTGATGGCTTTTAAATTCCTTTAAAAGGCAGGATTGAGAAGTACAATTGAAAATCTTTAATTCTACCGCTGGAATTACCTTGTCTCGGCAATAATTTCATACCTGAAACAGTATATTTTGCACCCAGATCAATCACCAATTGGTGTGGCATTTTAGGTGATTTACTTTCCCATTCTGTATGCCAGATACTGGTAAACTGTAAGTCAAAAACATTGGCTGCATTACCATCATCCCCACTCAGTTCCTCACTATCTGCATATACTACTTTCCAGTCTGTTCTTGGAATTTCCTGTCCTTTTGAATCCAGCAATACGATTTCCGCAACAGAGCTAAAAGCTTGATTTTTCTGAGAAGAAAGCGCTTCCAGACAGAAATAACGGGAATTTACCGGCTTAAAGTTAACCTGCTGCCAATCTTCGTTATCCTGAAAAGCTCCTTTATAGTATGCTTGCTGCCCATCTGCCTGCCATTGTTGTCCGGCTTTTTTATGTGCTTGTGCCTGTTGTTCGTTCAGTACGTCCAGTACTGGTTTATCCGTACTTTCCATACTTGGATTTAGGGTTCCAAAAAGGTCAAAAACAACAATTTCATTCTTTCCTTTTTTCAGCCAGGTACCTGGAACCAACATCGTTTGTGTAGGCCCAATTTCCCAAAAACGACCCAGACAATTTCCATTGATCCATACCAATCCTTTCTTCCATTTACTTAAATCCAGGTAGGTGTTTTCCAATTCATTTACAGAGAAACTCCCTTTATAAAACCCTGCTTCTGCTTTTTGTCCCTTTAATGGTTTATAACTGACTGGAATATTATTTTCTCCCAATCTGATGGCATAGTTTTTCCAGTTTTTAAGCTCCGTAGGCTGGTTATTAATCAGTAGGTTTACCGGACCATGAATCCCTTTACGGTCGTGCATGGCTTCCCCATAGTTCACTCTACCTGTTGCTTCCACTAATATTTGCAGTTCAGCATCCTGCTTTCTTTCCGGAACTTCAACCAGATAATTGTTCTTTCTTCTATCTATGGTTCCGATCAGTTTTTTATCCAGATAAACCAGGGCATAATCGTGAATTTCCTGAAATTGCAACCTGGCTTTTTTACCTTTTTTTAAAGTCGTCTGGTACAGTACTGCACCAAAATCCTGATCAAGATCTTCCATGAATTTAGGGCGTTCTGAAATTACAGGTTTCGGAAGATTTTGCTGCAATGCCGCGAAAGCATTGAATTGAATGGCTCCAACTTTTTGGATTTTCTCAGCAGCAGGGATTTCGGGTAATGTCTCCCCTTCTTGCAGGTAATTGCTAAACAACTTACGGATCTGATGAAATTTAGGTGTGGCATTTCCTGCTTCATCTATTGGTGCATCGTAATCATAGCTGGTGGTTTGTGGTAAATAAGGAGGCGAATTTGCGCCGCTGTAAGTACCAAAAGTAGTTCCACCATGTGCCATGTAAATACTGAAAGAAGCATTGTGGTCCAGCATATATTTCAATTCGTTCAATACCCTTTGGGTGTCTCCTTTGTGGTGTGGACGACCCCAGCTATCAAACCATCCCGGATAATATTCTCCGCACATCAATGGTCCTGTAGGTTGAATTTCTCTTAATGCCTTAAAATTAGCTTCCGGATTACTGCCAAAATTGACTACTGCAAACAGGCCATCAGGATGGTCTGCTTTTAACTGCGAAGGGCCATCACAATGAAATAAAGGCACCTCAAATCCAGCCTGAATCAGGTAAGATTTCAAGATGTTCATGTATACTTTATCCTCTCCATAGCTACCATACTCATTCTCTACCTGCACCATAATGATGTTGCCACCCTTACTGATTTGTAAAGGAGCTAAGGTTTTACCTACTTCCATCAGGTACTTTTTAGCGCGTTCCAGGTAGTAAGCATGCTGGGTACGCAATTGCATGGTTTTATCTTTCAATAACCACCATGGAAAACCACCAAAATCCCATTCTGCACAAGCATATGGTCCGGGTCTCAGGATTACATATAATCCTTCTTCCTGTGCTATTTTACAAAACTCAGCGGCATCGCTTTGTCCGGTCCAGGTAAACTGGTCTTGTTGTTTTTCATGAATATTCCAGAAAAGATAGGCGCAGACTGTATTTAGTCCCATTGCTTTGGCCATTTTTAAGCGATGACGCCATTCGGCTTTAGGGATCCTTGCAAAATGCATTTCGCCGCAGCGGATTACATAAGGTTTCCCATTTAATTCGAAGGATTCTTTACCAATTTCAAATGCGGGTTTAGTTTGTTGTGCCTGCAAATTGGAAAATAGCAGTAAGAATAGGATTACTGCTGTAATCTGTTTAATGTACATAGTTTAGAGGTTGTTATTTGTGTGTCTGCTAATATCGTATTTATCTGGGTTTTGTAATTAATTATCTAAGCTTTGTAAACAGTAATATTTCCCGGATAGCGATTTTACTTTTTTCTGGTCTGATCGCTGAAATGGTTAATTTCAAATACCTGATATTGGATGATTTCAGTTTTTTTAAGCCATAATCCTGACCTGAAATCTCGCTGTTTTCCGTTTGAGACATCCAGTTCAGGTTGTCTTCAGAAACCTGTATCGTATGCGTATACCAATCACTGTCCTTTCCCCAGAAAATCTGATAATCCGACAGTTGATAGATTTGTTTTAAATCGATGGTTAAAGTCATCGGAAAAACCGTGTTTTCTGCCTGCCATACCGTATTTATATTATCATCAATAGCCTGATTTACTTGCGCTGAGGAGTGATTTAGAATGGATACAGTGGCATTCTTTAAATCCAGCTTTTTGCGGGCAGTAGTTTTGCTGGTATCATTGCTTGCTGCATCGGCAGGAGCCTCCCCATAGGTATTGTTCCATACCGCATGTTTGCCATCACTTACAAAATTAGCATCTGAGGCTAAGGTGTTAAAGCTTAACCTTGCAGATTTCAGGTTTTTACTTTTCGCGCTGATGCAAATTTCACCGGCTTTTTTAGTGGTACGAATCAAAGCATAAGCCAATCCTCCTTCCGTACGCATTATTTCTGCTCCTGGAGCTGTTTCAGTAATCAGTGTTCCTTCTCCGCTAACTTCCAGGTCCAGCTCAAAGTATTCCAATCCTTTTTGATTGGCGATCAGCGTTCCCTTATCATCCAGCACTTTAATATAAACCGGGATCATTTCTGAGCCATCTGCAATAGCTGGAACTCCCTTATCCCCTAGTTCAATGGCTAATTGTGCTGGTTTTTTTGCTGTTCGAATTTGATGTTGCACAACAACTTTCCCATTCATTAGTCCTTCTGCTTTGAGTTCTCCAGCCTGATAATTTCCCAGATGAAAAGTATAATAAGGACTGCCCTCTTTTGAAAATATATGAGGTGCTGTTTTTGCATTTTCAGCTCTTGTTATTTGTTGCATAAACTGGCCATTGCGATACAGTTTTACCGCATCACAATTAGAGAACACCATAATTGAAGCGTCCAAATCCGGGCGGTTATTGTAACTGGCAACAAAAACCATGGCTGGATTACTTTTATTGGGTCTTTGCATCGATTGCATCTGGTAATAACCAAACTTCGGATAGCGGTCTATATCTACCACTCCGCTAAACGCTGTAATGGAATCCGAACCACGGGTATAATCGTTAAAACTCCATAAAAAATAGCCGCCCATTCTTGGGTTTGCATCCAAACCTGCATGGTCCCAATACCCCCCTTTATCTTCACTGGTTTCTCCATTCAGCGCATTTTGTCTTAATCTGGCCTGATTGATCATGCCCTTTGCCGAATAGATCCTTGATGCTCTCAAGCTATTTTCTTTACTTGCATCAGAAAACCAGGCATCTCCCCATTCACGGGTGAAGGATGGACTGTTTGGCATAGGGTCAGTTCCATCGGGATTGACCACTTTGTAAAGAACATCATAAACATCCTTACTGCGGCTGTTCATATCATCTGCAGTGTAAAATTGATCACCTGGCATTTCCTGATGTGCAATTGCAACTGCATCTTTCATCCAGCTTGCCGGAGTTGGAGATTCATTTAAGGAGGTTTCCCATAAAAATACAGATGGACGATTGCGGTCTCTACGGATCATTTCTCTGATGTCCTGGAAGGAACGGTTTACGAAAACTGGGTCTTGATTAAAGAATTGCCATCCCGGCTGACATTGGATCACCAATAAACCGAGTTCATCACAGGCATCCAGAAATGCTGCTGAAGCTGGATAATGAGCCGCTCTAAGGGAATTAAAACCTCCGGCTTTGATCAGCTTTACATCTCTTACCTGCATCCCATCACTCGCCGCATCCCCAACATATTGGTAAGCCTGATGTCTGTTTGCACCTCTTAAATATAATTTCTCTCCATTCAGATAGAAGCCATCCGCTTTTCCTGTAGCAGATTTAAAGGCAATAGAACGAATTCCGGTTCTGGTTAGCAGCTTATCGGTCAACACTCCTTCCCGATATACGAGGCTTTCCAAATGATAAAGGTATGGATGCTCAGGATGCCATAACTTAGGGTTGGAGATTTTCATTTCCTGCTGAAAAGTATGTTCTCCATGGGCATTAATTTTATTCTGAACCATCACTCTGGCTACTTCCTGATTGTTTTTATCTTTTAAAATGCTCCATATTTTTACTGCTGCCATTTTATCCGATCCATTTACAATATGGCTTTGAACACTTAGTATGGCTTGTTTTTTATCTACCTTGGTATAATTGATCAGTAAGCCTCCACCTGCCACTTTATTAGCTTCCAGGGCATCCGAAACATAAATCTTTTCTGTAGCCAATAAGGATACATTCCGATAAATCCCTCCGTAGTAATTGAAATCCAGTTTTTGCATGGGCTTACCTGGAGGAGTTAAAGGATCATCAGTATTCGTCACTTTTAACGCAAGTACATTGTCCTGCCCAAATTTCACATGAGGAGTGATGTCGACAGAAAAGCCCATATATCCCCCAAAATGACTGGTCAATTTCTTCCCATTTAAATAAACATCGCAATTCATTTGTACCCCCTCAAAATGAATACTCAGACGTTTATTTTTCAATGAATTTGACAGATTAAAATACCTTCTGTACCAGCCAATTCCCTGATAAATGGCAGCACCGCCATTGTGTTTTTTCTCCAGCCTCATCACATGAGGAATGGTTACGGCTTCCCATGCACGGTCATTAAAACCTATTGCTTCGGCATGATTGACTTCGCCCCGATGAAAGGCCCAGTTGGTATTAAAATTAAGTTTTTGTCTGGGTTCCTGCAGACTAATGGCCGATAGTTTGGTCTGAAACAGTAATAAAAAGCAGCAGCAAATTAAAACAGTATTGCTATGGATTGTACGCATGTAGTTTTCTAATGAAATAGATGATTTGAACCGAATTACAAAGAATCTTTTAACTTAAACCAATTGAAATCCGCATAACCAGAAACACCATCAGCCGTTGTGCTGTAATTAAATAAAGCAAAGCGATTGGCGGTCCAGTCTAGTCCCAATGCCATATTTAGCATGTTCCCAATTTTCTGGAAATTCTTTCCATCTGTGCTATAATCAAAAGAAGCAGTGTATCCGATATGCGTGACACTTGCCTTTATCCATAGCTTATTTCCTTTAAAAGGGATGGTAGTTACAGTGCTGTCCGCATTAACCATTATTATAGATTTCTGTCCGGATTTTTGTTGTACGGCTACGAAGGCATAAGGGAACTGGAAAACACCAAAGCCAGCCACATTTCCATCTTTCAGACCGGTAACATCAATCTCCACTGTACCAGCTGAAAAAGGCCCCTGTACTCTTTGTGTAAGGGTGTTTCTGGCTTCCGATAATTTAGCTGCCTTTCCGGCTTTCAGGCGCATATACCCCTTACGCTCAGTAAGCGACCATTTCTGATCATCCGGATTGTGGTTCCATTGCCATTGCAAGCCTAGTTTTGCAGTGTTAAATTCGTCGGATGTTGCCGGAACTACATTTGGATGAGTTTTCCCTACATCAGGTTTTTTAAAAGTTTCTACACCTTTTCCTTTATCCCCCAACATTGGCCATCCATCTACCCAGGTTACTGGCTCCAGATTAGGCACACGACCAATAGGGCCACGGTCCTGCATGATGATGAACCACCAGCTGCCATTTTTCAACTGTACCATCCCTCCCTGGTGCAAACCATTGCCGGGATAAGTATGGTCATCATTGATGACTTCCTTGGCTTCATATGGTCCATAAATATTGTCTGAACGCAGACAAATTTGTCGGCCGGTAGTGCCGCCTGTAGAACCCATCATGTAATATTTCCCATTCACTTTATACATATGCGAACCTTCCAGATATGGAAATGCAGGATTATTATAAACTTCCTTTTGAGGAGTTTTCACGGATAGGGCGTCTGCGTTTAATTCCGTGATGAACAGTCTTTCCTGCCCATGCGCCACATAAACTTTGCCATCATCATCAAAGAACAATCCCGGATCATACATGTATTCTTTAAAAATCGTTCTTTTCCATGGGCCTTTCGGATCTTTGGCGGTACATATAGAAAAATGTCCTGGTTCAGTTCTGGAAGTATTAGGCGTACAGAAACCAACATAAAAGGTGCCATTGTTGTACCGGATGGTATTGGCCCAGGAGCCTTTTAAATAGGCATTTCCGCCTTTCATATCGTAGCGCGGATCTTCGTCATATCTTGGCACTGCATAACTCAGCATTTCCCAGTTTACCAAATCCTTGGACCTGGCGACCGGGCTTCCCGGAACATAGTGCATGCTGGTAGAGACGAAATAAAAGTAGTCATCTACCCGGATAATATCAGGATCCGGCCAATCCCCCCACATCAATGGGTTGGTAAAAGTCCCATTGCCATTATCAGGGGTATAAACTCCGTTTTTTTTGGTCTGAGCAACCATTACATGGCTCCCAGCCAGCAATAAAACAAGTAAAAAATATTTCTTCATTTAAATGATATAGTTATTAGTATTCTACGTGATAATCTTTCTTAAATGGCTGTCCGCTCCAGGCCTTTTTAGCGGTCCAGTCTGCGGCAGGATCTGTCCAAAAAACATTATCGGCAGGCAATCCCAGCGGCAAAAACCCAAGTGTTGCCATATACAAGCTACCTGTGGAGGTATATCCATCGGCAATGCCCGGTTGAGCGCCACAGAAGCCCAGTACGAGCCAACCTGCTTTATCGAAGTTGTCGCATTGGTCATACATCCGGTGCATGACTGCGGTAAGGCCGGATCTCACCTGTGCAGGGCTGATCTCTGAAGGTAATTTTTCCATCAATGCCACTTGAGCCAATGCCTGAAAAGCGGCCGTACGGTAAGTTACAGACCTTCCCATTGCCGGATAACTGCCATCAGGAGCAATGATCCGTTCTGAAAATTCAGAATATCTCACCATACGTTTCACAGCCGTATTGTACATTTCTGGCTGAATTCTTTTCTTGTCTGATAAGACTTTAAAAAAATCAACCAGCATCGGGTGGATCACATAAGAATTGTAATAATCTATGCTCAGGCTAGGGCCATCACTGTACCAACCATCTCCCTGATACCATTCGAGAATTTTCTTTTTAGCGATCTCTAAACGGGCCGGATCTGCTTGTTCGCCAATCGACATTAAGAAGGCTTCATTGATTCCTGCAAAGAGCAGCCAGTTGTTGTAGGCTCCGGTGCGCGTGCGTAAAGTTTTAAACTCTTCCGCAATCCTTGCTTTGGTTACTGCATCTAATGGCTCCCACAATGCTTTTGGGGCTCTTAGAAATGCCTGAGCCATATAAGCTGCATCCACGATGGGCTGACTTTCTGTTCTAAAATTCAGATAATCCGGATTTGCCGGATCTACGGCATTTGCGATCCCTTTTAAGAGCGCTGTACGCAATTTCTTACGCAGCTGACCTTCTTTAGTCTCGTCGTCAGGTAAAGCCAACCAGGGGGCTACTCCTGCCATTGTGCGCCCAACGGCTTCCAGATAGGTAACCTTCTTAAAGAAATCCGTCTTTTGTCCCGGAGGGACTTCCACAGGCATCTGCTGTTTTAATGTGCTATTGGCAAGATTTAAGATGACAGGTGAGGCCATTTTATATAGCAAATTTGCCCAATACAAACGATCCTCGGCGCCTGTTGTGGCTGTTTTAATTTTCTGTTTCTTTCCTGTCTGGGCATTGGCAACCGAAGTTATTGTTAAACATATTAGCCCAATTAACACGGTATATTTAAAAGTTTTCATAGCTGGTCTTATCAATTTATTTAGTGCTGATTTCAAAAAACTTGCTGGCACCGCCGCTAAGGTTGGTAGTAATGGATACTTCAGTTATTTTTTTACCCTTGTAATTAACATTTAAGGGCACAATTTCCGCTGTTGCGGCATTCTTTGCCAGCAATTGTTTAGGGTCTTTTATTTTGATTGTTTTTACAATACGGTTCCAAGGGATGAGGATGGTTTGAGTATTGTTGCTGGAAGAACGATTATGTGCCTCTGCAACAAGGATATTTTTGTTATGCTTCAACTCCAGGCGGAACATTTCCGTTCCTGCCAAAAGAAAGGCGCCTACGCCAAAAACATCAGTATCCTCATAGCCTACTTTATCCGGTGCTGCACCTTGTGGCTGTACAAAGCCGAGTTTACCATTGGGATGAACCGAAGTACTCAATGCTTCCCATGCTTTAGAAATTACAGGTTCATATTTTTTATAAGAAATCAAGCCGTTATTTACCCCCCAGGTCATTGCATAACAGATAAATCCTGTACCACTTGTTTCTTTTGAAGGGTAGCTTTCCGGATCCAGTAAGCTGGCATGCCATGTTCCATCTGCTTGTTGCAATTTTGCAAGCTTCTCAGACATTTTAATAAATAAATCAACAGCGCGTTTTCTGTCCGGATGATTTTCAGGCATTACCGACAATACCCTTGCCAGTCCTGCGATTACCCATCCGTTTCCGCGACTCCAAAACACTTTGGCTCCGTTCTTTTCTTTCTTATTAAAATAGCGGCTATCTCTATAAAATAAGTGTTCCTCTTTATCAAACAGGTATGCGGTTGATTTCCACCATAGCTCGGATGCTTTGTTGATGTATTTTGGATCTCCAGTAGCTTCGCTAAGGTATGCCAAGGCAGGTGGCCCCATGAACAGCGCATCACACCAAGCCCATTCTCTGGTGTAAATACCGTTTTTCCATTCCAGTGATTCTGTATGGGGTAATTTCACCAGTGAATCACCAAGATTTTTAAGGTCTTCAATAAAGACCGGGGTTTTATAAATATTGTATAGCTGGGCATAGGTTTGTCCCACACAGTAATCATCCGCAAAGAAACGATAGCCCCCTGTTTTCCATTTGTTATCTTCAGCAACCTGAATCAATTTTTGGTAATAAAGATTGGTATCGGCAAGTTGACTCCATGCCATCATCCCGGTATACATTGCTCCACTGGTCCAATCTTTTTTAGGATTTTTCCAGCCCTCTGTTTCTAAACTTGTCCATTGCCAATCGGCAACATTTTTCATTTGACTAATGATACTACTTGCTGATCGTTGTTGTTTTTGTTGCGCATTACTCTTCCCAAAAAGGAAAAGGGTTAAGGGGATTAGGAATACTGATTTCCGCATTTAATTGGTGGTTTAGGTCTTGTGTTTTATTTATTCGGTATGAGTTTTATTTACCTTCTTGATAAAAGTAAATTTGAGTCTAAACCACAAAACATCATGTCGACAATACCGTTTAATTTGTGGGAATATTCCCTGTTTTACCTATTTAACTGCTCAGAGGACCTATCCCTTCCATTGAGCGAAAAAAGAACATACTGTTTTTAGGAGTTTAAATAATCGCGTGGTGTCCGACCAAATTGTTTCTTAAACTCTTTAGAAAAGTAGCGGGCATCGAGAAAACCTACCAGGCTTGAAATCTCAGAAACATTATAGCCAGACTCTTTGAGCAATTGGGCTGCTTTTTTTAAACGGATACTTTTGGAAAAATCATTGACTGTCATATCTGTTAGTGCTTTTACCTTTTTATAAAGTACGGACTGACTCATCGCCATTTTGTTTGACAAAAGATCCACTCCAAATTCTTTGTTTTCCATTCCCTCTTCTATGATGGCAATCAGTCTGGAAAGAAACTGTTCATCCATCGTATCGAGTAAAATATTACTGGGCGAAAAGATGAATTGCTGTCTGTACTTACTACTGATGACCTCTCTTGATTGGAGAATATTCCTAACGTTTAACAGTAAAATCTTTATACTAAATGGCTTGCTCAGGTATACATCGGCGCCTTTACTTAAACCACTGATCTGATCAGACTGGCTATCCTTAGCGGTCAGCAGGATAACAGGGATATGGCTCGTCTGCTCATCTGACTTAATTTCCTGGCAGAGTTCAAAACCATTCATATTTGGCATCATTACATCAGTAATGATCAAATCAGGGATTTCGATCTTTGCAAGTTGCAAAGCCTGTAAGCCATCTGTGCTTTCCAAAACATGGTATTCTGGCTCCAGTAAATCCTTGATCAAGGCCCTTAGCTCCTCATTGTCCTCTACAATTAATATCGTAAAAGCTTTATCCGACTGGGGTTCCAGCTCAGTTCCCTCTTTTAAAGCCAAAGCACCTTGCAAAGGTAGGCTGACTTTAAACTGCGTGAATCCGACTTTGCTGCTCAGCTCAATCTTACCCTGATGCAGCTCAATGATGTGCTTACTTAGTGCCAGGCCAATCCCATATCCAGTATTTTGCTGGGCATCATCCACCTGAAAGTAATTGCTAAACAGTTTATCAAAATATATGGGAGAGATTCCCTTTCCGGTATCGGATACTGTAATCAGTACTTCATCCTTCTGAAGGCTTAGCTCAAGAGTAATTTTCCCTCCTTCGGGTGTAAACTTATAGGCGTTGGAAAGCAGGTTAAAAATAACCTTTTCCAGCTGGTCCTTATCGAACTGAACTAAAATCGGCCCTTCGGGATGAACAAATGAAAAGTCTAATTGCTTCTTTTTACAAATCTCTTTAAAGGAATCGTAGATGCTGCTCAGAAAGCGAACCAAATCATTTTCCTTAAGCTGAAGTTTTAAGGTTTGAGACTCTGCCTTTCTGAAATCCATTAATTCCGTAACCAGTCCCAACAAACGGTCCGCATTATTTTTAATGCCATTGAGCTGTTTATGAATGAAATCGTAGGGTTTACTCTCGTCAATCACTCTTTCAAGAGGGATCATGATCAAAGAAAGATGAGATCTGATTTCGTGGGAAATATTGGTAAAAAAATTAAGTTTGAGCTGATGTAGTTCTTCTTCCCTTTTTAAGAGCTGTTGCAGATAAAAGAAACGGACAATAAGAAAAACAACCACTGCAATCAGTATGGAATAAATCAGGTATGCCCACCAGCTCTTATAAAACGGGGGTAGAATACGGATGCGGATGTTTTCTACCTTGCTCCAGAGACCATCATTATTGGCTCCTTTTACGCTAAAAACATAATTTCCAGCTGGCAGATTGGCATACGTTACTTCTGGTAAAACTGTTTCATTCCATTCCTTATTGATGCCCTCTAATTTATAGGCATATTTGTTTTTATCCGATTTAATGAAATTCAACAAAGCGAATTCCAGGGTAAAAATATTTTGGGCATTACTAAAAATAAGCTGGGGCTTAAACACAATATTGGCGGACAATAGTTCTTGATATTCGTCAGGTACGACCTCCTCGTTGCCTAGTTTCAAACCAGTAAATACCATTGCCGACTGGTGATTATTTCTTTTGATTTCTGCAGGAGAGAAATAGGTTAAACCATTCATACTACCGAAGTACAGTTCATCGTTTTGCGACTTATAAACTGCAGCAAAATTAAACTCATTATCTGCCAGACCATCCGAAACGGTATAGTTTTGGAAAGTATGCTTTTCTGGATTTAGCCTGGATAAACCATTCGCTGTACTCAGCCATAAGTCCTGGAATTCATCCTCCAGAATCCCCAGTACATTGTCATTGCAGAGGCCATCTTTGGTGTTGTATTTTCGTATTACGCGCTTTTTCTCGGGACTATAGCAATATACGCCCCCATGGTAAAGCCCAATCCAAATATTTCCTTTATAATCTTCCGTCAGGCAGTTAAACCAAATCGAACTGTCGTTCTTATGCTGAATGCTTAAGTTTGTGATCTGTTTATTGTTTTTACTCAGACAATAGATCTCTGTACGGGTTAGCGCCCAGATATTACCTTTCTTATCTTCAATAAACATCTGGATCAGCTTATCTTTTACCTTCTCCAGCAGAGGATTACTTTTCACAGGAATAAGCTGGGTTCCTTTACGCTGATAAAGACCATTAATCCCTAATCCGCCGATCCAGAACCTTCCCTGAGTATCTTCCAACATCGTTAAAACAGCCAGGCGCTTGGATTCAAAAACACTGTTCCCAGAAAGAAAATGCTTAAACTTCCCCGTTGCCGGATCGAATAAATTCAATCCTCCGCCACTGGTACCCACCCAGATATGGTCACTTTTATCGATGTAAACGGTTTTGGCAAAATTAGAGGTTAAGGACTCCGGGTCTTTTGGGTTATTTACGTAATAACTGAACTTTTTGGTTTGTTGGTTAAAATGATTTAAGCCTCCACCTTCTGTTCCAATCCACAAATCTCCTTTTTTATCATGTACGATGGACCTCACTACGTTATCGTTGATCCCTGAATTATTTTCTTTATGCCTTATGGTTTTAAACGGTGTTTTTGTTCCATAAGAGAGATTTATCCCACCAAAATAAGTGCCGATCCAGATGTCATCACTTTTATCTTTATAAAGGCTGTATATAGAGTTCTGGTTTAAGCTTCCAGGCTCGTCCACCTGATTCTGATAAGCGCTGAAATTTCTCTTAAGGGGATTAAAAACACTTAGACCACCCTGGGTACCTATCAGAAAATTGCCATTACCATCAGGAATCATCTTCCTTATTGAATTATGAATCAGCGTATTTAAATTTCCATTTTGCTGTTCATAATGTACAAAGGAACTGTTTTCCCGATTCAATAAATTGAGTCCTCGACTCTCCGTAGCCATCCAGATATTTCCATCCCGATCTTCAAGAATAGATTTCACCGGACTATCGCTGATACTCCCTGGCAATGCAGCATTATGAACATAGGTTTCTACTTTAGAAAAAACCTGGTTAAAGCGGCTTTTGATCAGCCCCTTCCCTGTCCCTATCCACAAATACCCCTGCTGATCCTCATATACACATAGCACCTCCGCATTGGCTAAACCTGGCTCCAGTCCTAATTGATTGGCCCTTAGAAAATCAGATGTCCCAGAGCGCCTTACAAAAAGCCCATTTTTAGTACCTATCCAAAGGTTTGCTTTTTTGTCTTCATAGATACAGGAAACATCGGGCTGCCTGGCCTCCTTTTTAGAGATCAGCTGAATGCGTTTAAAATGATCAGTCCTCGGTTCATAGGTATTTAGGCCGACAGCGGTACCTACCCAGAGCTTTTGTTGACGGTCTACATATAGGGTATTGATGTAATTGTCACTGATGGATGTGGTATCAGCTGATTTCTTTTTATACAAATTAAACCGGCTGCCATCATAGCGGTTTAAGCCATAGCCGGTAGCAAACCACATAAATCCGAAGTTGTCCTGAGTAATGTCAAGAACCGAATTGTGAGAAAGCCCATCTTTCACTGTTAAGTGTTCAAAATTCAACTTTTGCCCATTCGCACTGAACGTACAAAGCCATAATAATAACATCAGGACAATGCGGCAATTTGCTGATTTTAAAAATTCATACATCGGTTCAAAAGTCAGTAAAAAGGTTTAATATTTCAAAGTTATACTAGCCCCTATTGTGGGATCTTTACAGCTCAGGATGGCAATCCAATAATCATTATAACCATTTCCGCCTAAAACTAACGTGTTTTCAATTCAATATTCTCCTCTTTGCTGGTATTAAATGACAGCCTGTTTCCTGATAGTGTTTCTGCTTTTTTCCCATTTCTGATGAGGATCACCTGTTGATCTGGCCATGGGTTAATCAGTGTACAAGGTTTCCCCTTCTCGCTATTAATTTTAACTTCAGAAATCAGCCCATTTTCCAAACGTGCAGAAACTAGAAATGCGCCCCAGGTACGAATATTTTTGAAGCTTGCATTTTGACCTTTTGGGATATTGAATAAGCGGATTACATTTCCGGCACTCATACACAACATTTCATTCAATGCATTTTGTACTGTGCAGCTGTTTTCAATACCATGAGGATTATTTAACTGGAAGCCATTAGGGTAAGTTTTTAAAGCATATTTATGCAGCTCCCGACTAATGACTGCTGGATCATATCCTACACGGATAGCAGCCATAAAAAAGCTATTACTCGTGTTTGAGTCATGCCATCTTTGCATGGCCTCTATGGTATTTCTTGAAACCAGTAATTCTTCTGCTTTACTATCCAGGGTGATGACACTGGCAGGATAAATTTGCTGGATTCCCAAACCATTACCCGGCCACCAATCTATCCCTGCTTCTGTATAACGGAACACCTTTTTTCCCTCTCTCCTTTGCGTTGAAAAGTCACTGAGGTGATCCAAAATATGCTGCCATTTCTCCTTTCTGGCGGCATCACGATTTAAGGAGTTGCTTAAATCAAGCATCAGATTAAAGGCATTACGGATCAGTCCGATAGATAAAACCGGATTCTTATCTTTCCCTGAACCTTCATGAATGGCATCACCGTAAATCACATATCTACCATTCTCGAACTTCAGATAATCTTCCCAGAAGTTAACCACTCCGATTGCGTAAGGATAGATTTTCTTCCCATAATCCTCGTCATAAGTACTGCGCCAATACTGGGCCATATTCAATAAGCCATACGCAGCATTTGAACGCTGTCCGAAGAACAAACCACCCTTTTCCACATCTTGCCCGTTCATATGCTGACTGAAATCTTTTGTTACCTCAATCCCCAATGGGCCAATGCCTACAGGGTACAGGATTCCGCGGCTATCGTTCACATTTTTTGCATACCATTCCCCTCTAGGCATAAAATCCAGTAAGGGGGCATCATGTGGCTTCGCCTGTTGTAAACGATTGGCCGAAACCAGACCGTAAAAAGGAGCCTGAAAATTATAATTCAAATGATAATCCCCATTCCAGTTTGGGGAATCTGTGCTGGTCCAGCCAAATATTCCCGGTGGGAATTTCTGATCTCTACTACATGCTGCCATGGTATACAGGCCCTGATAATAAGCCTTCATCAATACCGTATCCTGCAGGCTTATCGAAGATTTATCCCAATATTCCTTCCACCAGTTGTTGTGCTTTGCTTCAATATTGACAACCGACGTCGCATTGAGCGTTTTGATTTGATTCCTTACAGATTTTAGTGGATCCTTACTTTTGAAATTACTCTGTACCGCCATCACCATTCTTATTGGTTTCTCCGGGCTGAGTATCATCGTTCTGCTACTACTGCTGTTCTCTGTTTTTAACGCAATGGCAACTGTGGTTGCAATGTCTACACTATCCACAAAAGCGCGTGATAACCAATCAATTTCTCCGGATCTCCCGGTCTTTAGTTTGGCCATACTGTTTTCGGCTGCAGTCAATCCCACCGAAATCTTTACTGCTTTGTTTACCGCTTTTAATTCTATAAATATCAGGTTGTTTGTAGCCGACACCCAGGATTTAATCCTTAATTGCTGATCTCCCTTTTTGAGGAGACAAGTAGTAGTTCCATTACTCAGCAATTGTTCTGCCCTAAAATCCGCCTCTTCAAAACCCTCAATATTTAAGTTCAATACTCCGGCAAGACGCGGCCCTGATAAGCCATCTGCTTTAGAACGCAAACGCCAAAAATCATTCTTAGCCAGGTAAAAAGACAAACGATTTCCTTTGTAGCCCATACTCATTGTCAGGTCACCATTCCCCATCAATGGTGCATCTATAGCCACATCTGAAGGAGTTCTGGCGGGTGCTTTGAGCCAGGTATTTTTGTAGGCAGGTGATTGCGCAAAAACAGCAAAAGTTAAAAATTGCGCAAAAATAACTACGGATAGCGTCTTCATATTCAATTGATTTAAGGGTTTAAGCCCCATTGTTTATTCGGTTCAGCAGCCATCGTCAACACTAATCTCCCTCCTTTTAATACTGTTGATTGAGGAATTCTAAAACTCTGGATCGGCTTCCCATTCAAGGTTGCGGATTGTATATATTTATTATTTTTTGAGGCGTTCTTTGCTTCAATAATAAATTCAGCCCCTCTGTTATACTGATGATTTAATTTAATTGTTGCTTTAGGATATCTTGGACTACCGAGTTCATAAGCGGGCTTGATTGCGGTTCCTCCGTCCATTTGAAAAAGACCCAATGCCGACATGATGAACCAGCTGCTCATTTGGCCTAAATCTTCGTCGCCCAGATAGGCATCATATGCTGTGGTTCCATAATATTGCTCTTGTATTGCCCTTGCCCATTTCTGAGTTAACCAGGGTGCTTTAGCCCAGTTAAACAGGTAAGATACCTGCATCGTTGGCTGGTTGCCATGGTTGACTGGGAACAGTTCGAAATTATCTCCCGCAGCATTAAAATTGGCTACCGCAGATTTTTCCATTGCGCCATTCAATCGCTCTACAAATCTATCTTTACCCATCATGGAGATCAGCGAGCCTGGATCATGAGGGACAAACCAGGTATAATTAAAGGCATTTCCTTCTACAAATCCTGGGGTATGAAAAGGGTCAAATGGGTTAATCCATTTGCCTTCTTTATCTTTTGGTCTGATGAATCCGGTTTCTGAATCCATCAGATTTTTCCAGCTTTCAGACCTTTTCAGGAAATACTGATAATCATCTGTTCTATTTAAGCTTAAAGCCATTTGGGATAAGGTCCAGTCGTCAAAGGCGTATTCCATGGTGTTTGATACTTCGCCCATTCCGGCAGGAATATATCCATACTTCATATAAGGAATAATGTCCTCTACCCCAACAGTACCACCGCCTTTATATTTTTCAGGAGCTGTCGTTAACATTTTCTTTAAGCCGGTATAGGCAAGGTCCAGATCAAAATCTCTGATGCCACTCTGCCAGGCACTTTGGATCTGGGAGGCTAAATGCATCGCTACCATAACGCCAGTATGCTCAACACCTGCCGGATCGGTATTGAACCAACCACTATTTTTATAAAGGGAAATCGCGGAACGTGCCCATTTAGAAGACATCTCCGGAGCCACCAGGTTAAAGAGCTGCTGATTGTTCCAGAAGGTATTCCAATATTCACCACTCACAATCACATCAGCCGGATGTTCCAGCTTTTTAATTTCCTCATTTTCGTCTACATACCTGCCATCAACATCAGTCCAGATTACTTTTGCCCCAATGGCCCGATACAAATTGGTATAGAATTTTTTCTTTTGCAGGCGGTCATCGGTTTCAATCTCAATTCTACCCAGATACTCATCCCAGATATTTCTTGCATTCTCTACTACTTTTTCAAAGTTCCATCCAAAAGGCGTACTCAGCTCTGTATGGAGGTTATTTCTTGCACCTGCCATATCTACTAAAGACACTCCGGAACGCAGCTGAATTTGTTCCCCTGCTTTTGTTTTAAAATTTAGAAACACACCTGCATCTCCTTTACCGGTAATGCTGGTGATATTGTGGCTAATTACAGGCTTGGTATTAAACTCATGTTTTCTATTCCATCCGTTGATATAGCCAGTAACAGGTGCTACCCCTTCGTTTACCCATCCGCCCATACTTTCAAAAGGCTTATCAAATTCCAACACAAAATAGAGGGTATACTGCTGCTGCAAAGAATAGCCTGTGAAAGCATTATAATAGGTGGCATGACCTTCAATCCTTTGATTGGTCTGTTTTGTTACCACCGTGTTTACTAAATTCTGGGGGTATTCGGCAGGTGTAAATAAGTCTATTAAAATGCGGGCAGTATCCAGCTTTGGAAAGGTGTACCGTTGAATTGCGGCATGTCTGGTTGCTGAAATCTCTGCTTTAATCTTAGTATCCGTCATGAATACGCTGTATTTCCCCACTTTAGCTGACTCTGTCTTTTTATCGATTCTAGAGCGGTAACCAGAATCAGGATCCTCCTCTGTTCCTGGATTTACCAATAAGGGGCCGGAGGTTGGCATTAATAGTAAGCCAGACATCGTCCAGTCTGAAAAGTGACTGAATCCCATTATATTATCGACCGTATATTCATATCCCGCCTTCCATATTTCATCCTGATTGTCGGGCGCAATTTGCACCATGCTGAAAGGCAAGGAAGGCCCTGGCTTAAACATCCAGCGCGAATTACCCGTGCCCATCAATAAATCTACATCATCTGATGGACGATGTAAATGCTGTTTAGCGCGTTTTATCTTCCCGGAATAAATCACCTGATCATTTGACACTACCTTCAGTATTGAAACTTTATCCTTGTTTACCGCCGACATGGGGATTTCCAAAATGCTGTGACCGGTTTCTACTAATTTCTTCCTAACCAGCAGCCCATCGATGATGATCTTTAGCTCCTGGTCATGATCAATCTGATGAATATCAATCAGCAAAGGTTGAATTCTTTTACCTTCCTCCTTGATTTCAAATGTTGCCGGATCTGCTGAGACAATTAACGAGCTGCTTGCTTTAGCAATAGTTTGGCTTTGATCGGCATAAAATTCAAGGTTATCGAACACCGCCCATGAGCCTTTTACGTTCGCCAATTGAATCTTATTCATTCCTTCCCTGATCCAGGAAGCTGCAACAGGAATTCTTATACTTTGGCTTTTCGCTGAACTATAATCTCCCTTGATTCCATTACCAGAACCCGGTTTAAGTGGATATTCCTGCTTATGCCCATTGATATCTACCATAAGAACGGTACCTGCTTTACTGTTGACATCAGCAAAATTCAGGACCAGTTGATAGCCGGATATAGATTTTCCTTTATTCAGCTGAAAGAAGATCCCAGGGAAATGCCGGGGATAATAACCAGCCCAATAGCCTCCTCCTGCCCAGCTGTCTAAAGCTCCAGGCAAGACATAAGACCAATGTTTTTCCGGCTGTGAATAGCCAATAGAATAGGTTAAATTTTCGCCTCCGAAATTCTGGATAAACGCGGTATAACGACTGTTTGAAGCCAATGCAAATTCATTAGCGGTATGGTCTTTATTGCCTATTTTCCATAAGATTTTAGACTGACTGAAAGTTGAGTATGTACTTAATGAAAAGCACAATAAAACCACCCACTTTTTGATATCCCAACTCATTTACTTTAATCTATGGTTCAAAAAAAAATTCCTATATAAAAGAAAAAGAGTTGTCTCCAACTCTTTAGCACTATTATTAACCGCAGTAAAAATACTTTCCTGATCCTATTGGAACAATAGACAATTAGCTTATCAGATGGACTATCCGAGGATTTAGTGATTTAATGGCCTGATGATCATGGCTTGTCCATTTTTTTTCAAAAGTTGTATATCCAGAACAGTCGAAGCATCTACTTTTATACGTTTGATTCCAAGCTTTGTTGCGCTGACTAATGAAGTATCATCCGCATAAACGGTAGCCTCGTATTGCTTCTTTTTGTCCAGGAAATTAAGTGCAAGGTTAAAGTTGATCGGCTGATCTGTTAATGTACCTACGAACCAATTATCACCACTTCTACGCGCAATCGTTCCATATTCTCCGATTTTTCCATTGATTATTTTGGTATCATTCCAGACAGTTGGTAAGGCATCATAAAAACCAAGATCCGGAAGCTCTTCAATCACTGAAGCGGCAGATCCGGCTCCACCTTTTTTTATTGGAGAACCTGATGGCCTATCGTACCAATACACAAATTGCCATGGACTATAAATACAGATCGCTTTTGCCATTTGGGAGGCATGAGATCCCATTTCGGTAACTCTTGGTACAAAATAGCAATTGGTAAAGTCGCCGGCACCAGCAATCATTCTGGTAAACATGGTAATTAATACCTGATGGTTATCCGGGCTTTCTTCTTCACCACGAATGCCTTCCTGCGTTAATAAATTTGGATAAGTTCTGGAATAGCCTGTAGGCCGGTATTCATCATGGATATCCACCATCAATTGCTGATCCGCAGCTTTCCGAACAGCTTCATGTAACCAGGAGGTATTCTTTTGAGAACCCACATTTACAAAACCATATTTCATTCCTTTTACGCCCCATGACTTAAACAATGGCAATAGGGTATCCAGCTCTTTCGACAAAGCACGTTGGTTCACATAAAGTAATATGCCTACTCCTTTGCTTTTTCCGTAATTGATCACTTCCTGTAATGCCAATGGCCCCGGAGACCTAGAAGGGTCTACATTTACCGCCAATGCGCTGGCTGCATCGTCATATTCGTGACCATACCAACCTGCATCAAATTCTACATATTGTAAGTTATGCTTCGCTGCAAAATCGATACAGGCTTTCCCTCCTGTTGTAGTTAATGTGACCTCACGAATCACTTTCCCCGGCTTTATCCAGGAGTTATCTTTGATCGCATTGGCTTCATTTAAATTCAGAATAAAATGATTGTTTTCGAGCAATTTTCCCGCAGATTCTGCAATCATTACATAACGCCATGGCGTTGAAAAATCCCTATCATAAACTGATTTCCCATCAAGTTCTGTAACCAGCATTAAACTATCTTTTGAATCGCGACTGAATTTCATCCTTGCATGATCTACTAAAGCCGCTTCTCCTAATGCTATGAAACGGTTTTGATCCATTTCGATCACATATGGACGCTCAGTTCCCTTCCGGGTTTTACTGATACTGGCCTTTGTATATTTAGACTGTGCAGCCCCTGCAATCCAGGATGGGTAATCTGCTGCAAATTTAAATCCTGTGAGTTCTCTGGTTACAGTAAGCGATTTATCGGTCAATATGTTGTACTTAAAAGCTACACCTTCGTTGTACACTCTGCTGGTGATAGAAAACACCCGATATGGCATTTTCTCCTCTTTAAATTGAATGGTCAACTCCTTGTAATGGTCCAGATAACTGTCTTTCTCGCCATAAACAGGTTTCCAGTTTTCCTTCTTGTTTTTCTCTTTAACAGAAACTATCGAAAGATCGGTAGCCAATGGTTTTTCATGCTCAAATTCAAGTCCTAATGGGGAGTTTGCAATCACCGGACTGCCTTTATAAGCAATAGAATAACTTAATCTCTGCTCATTTTTAGAACTTGTGTAAATGGTCAATGCTATCTTTTTATCCGGGCTCAAAATTTTAATATCTTTCGCCTGAGTAATTAGTGTACTTCCTATTAAACACAGCACCAAAAGCATCTTATTCATATCTATTCCTTAATTAATCAAATGAAAATCAATTTTACTAAAAAGCTGAATGTAAAGGACTTTTTAGTAAAAAAGAATAGACTATTAAATTAAAAGGATGGACAAAATTACTGCGACATCTTATGCCGCGCTCAGCTGAGTTTTAGGCATAAACTTTACCCCACTTACACTTAGCGCAGACAGTAGGCATAAGATTGCAATCACAAAAAAGATGCTATTGGTATTTCCGGTCACATCAATGGCATAGCCGAGTAATGGTTCACCAAAAGCAGCAAACATATAACCGGTCATATTCATAAAACCTATTCCTGTTCCGGTAAGGTTACTTCCCAGTAAATCCGGACTTAAGGGCCAGAAACAAGCCTGAGGACCATAGACAAAAAATCCAGCCAGAAACATCAGGAGACCACCCAGCAAGAGGTTATGAGGAGGCGAAATATAGATCAGCACCGAGATCACCGCACTAACTGTCATCCCAAAAGCAATCGCCTTTATCCTATCTTTTTTAAATAGACTGTCGGACAGCATTCCAAAAGTGAGGGCACCTGCGGCCATGCCTACCGGCAACAGGAATGTAACCCATAAATTCCCAGGATTGTCCTTCCAGTTGTTCCCCAGGTAATGCACAGGAACCCAGAAAATCAGCCCGTAACGCGCCATACTTTCGAATCCAAATCCAAGAGAAGCCACCATAAATTTTCTGTTTTTCAACACCATTCGGTACTGTGCGATCCAATTCACCTTGGGCACTATTGGAGTCTCAGCATCTATTTTTATAGCTGGCTTATCTCTGGCAATAATTAGAAAAGCAGTGGCAGAAATCAGCAACAACAACACAGGTAATCTAAAGAGCATTTGCCATTCATAGCCTTGTTGTAACAAAACGATAGAGAGCAGATAAGTCACCATAGAAGACAATCCTGCGGCCATAGTATAGAATCCAAAGGCTTTACCACGTTCTCTTTCATTCCACCAATTGTTGATCAGTTTAGCCCCTGGAGCCCAGGCCATCGATTGAAAATAACCGTTGGCTGCCCAAAGCAGCATGATGACCGTTGCATTATCAGAGAAACTGATGGCAATATTTGTTAGAATAGACAAATATGCACCAAGCGTTACCATCAGCCTTGCACTAAACCTATCGGCCAGATTTCCATTGATCAGCTGGCCAATAGAATAACCTATCAGCATTGAAAAACTTATCCAGCCAATTGTCGAAAAAGGGATGTTTAAATCGGCCGCCATCCCCTTTGCCGCCCAGCCAAAGTTATGCCTACCGGTATAAAAAAACAGATAACAGAACATGGTAATCAGCAGCATTTTCCATTGCTGTGCCCTAAATTTCTTATCCATGACGCTATTTGCTTTCCTGGTTTAAATGAATTCCCACCCGTAGTGGTTTATGTTTTACGGCATACTCGAATGCGGCATTGGTCTCTAGAAGACTAAACTCTTTGGATACGACCTTTTCGAAAGGGAATACCTGATGATTTTTATGGATAAATTCTACCGCATACACAAAGTCTTCAAAATTGTAATTGTGCAGGCCTTTGATGGTAACCAGTCTGCGGACAATAGATTCTGCGTCCAGCTGTACCTTTCTGGTATTAAATACCGCACCGATCCATACTGCTGTTCCTCCTATGGCAAGTGTATTTAAACTATTCTCCATTGCATCAGCAGAACCGCTCATATCGAATGCTACATCAATTCCTTCTGGCAATTTAACCGATGTATCCAGGAGCAAATGGCTTTCGTTAGCACCAAAATCGAGCGCTTGTTCCAAACGTTCGGCATTAATATCTGCCACATGGATAAATTTTGCTCCAGCATCTTTACACATTGCTGCGCAAACCATTCCCAATAATCCGGCACCGGTGATGAGAATTGTTTTTTCTTTGACTTCGCCAGCTAGTCTGACTGCGCCCGCAACTGTGGCTACTGCACAGTTGATGATCGCAGCAACAGGCAATGGAATCTCTTTTGAAATTCCAAGGATGGCAGTCCCTGGTTTCAACACGCAATGCGTAGACAATCCACCATGAAGTGCATCATCTTCTGTCACCTGAGCATGTCCATATTTGAAAAGTCCGGTTCCTTTTTGCGGCATTCCTGCTTTGGACATTACAGAGTCCGGATCAGAAGAAAAAATACTCCAGCTGACGTGGTCGCCCAAACTCAATTGATTCCCCAGGTGGTCCGTTTGAGGGTGATCATTTGAAAATGCGAGGATCTCCCCCACTATCTCATGGCCTAAAACGGTAGGTACCTTTTCCTGACGCAAGCCACAATAAGTATGCAGATCGCTTCCACAAATCGAGGTATATAGATTTTTAACTAATATCTCCCCGGATTTTAACTCGGGGATATTTTGCTCCTGCAAAGACATGGCCTGACCATACCCCTCAAAAACCATTAATTTAGCTTTGTTCATGCTGATTTTCTTTTGAAAATTAATCGATTATTGGCAACAGCTCTATCAGGTTATTGATGATCTGATCCGGATTGGCGGTTTGAAGTTGAGCAGCAGTATGCGCTCCTGTTGTGATGCCGATACTGAATCTGCAGCCTGCATTCTGTCCTTCTTCAATATCGATGGTAGAATCTCCAACTTTTACTACCGTTTTGCGGTCTATAATATGGAATTGTGTCATCGCATACTCAATCATATCCGGTTCTGGACGATTGCCTGGAACATCGGAAGCGGTCACCAATGCATCGAATTCTACTCCTTCTTTCCAGCCCAATTTTTCAATGATTGAACTTGCGGTAGCGCGGTCATATCCGGTGTTTAAAACGGTCAGGATGTTTCTGTCTTTTAGTGCGGAAAATACTGCGGTAGCATTGGGTTGCGGCAATATTTCTTCTGTGGCATAGGCCTCCCTAAGGGCAACTATAAACTCATCATAAATCTTTGAGGTCAATACTTCATCACTAATACCTCCGTAAGTAGAAAGTACAGAGCGGATGGCCTGTCTTTTTTCTTTACCTGCGCCTTGGGCAAGTACCTGGTCCAGGCTAAAATCGAAGCCAGCAGCGTTGATGGCATTTCTTAGGGTTTTGTAAACGAGATTATCTTCATTCACTGTAGTTCCCGCCATATCGAAAACCACCATTGCTATTTTACTTTGTTCCATATCAAATTTTGCTCAATTGTATTCCGATGCACATGCATTAGTAGTAAACAATTGTTTAGCAAAACTAAACTTTAGTGTAAAAAGCAAATGTTCAGTTGCATTAAGTTTGTGTTAACTTATTGCTTCTGATTTTTTGGCAATATCTTCCCTGTAGCCTGCCAAAATACAAGCTACAAAGCTTTAAAATCAAGATGATTCTTAGCGGATCAAGAGGGTTTTCCAGGCAAATGTTCGAGTTTTTCTTTTAAAACCTGGTATTCTTTTCGGACTTGCCGGAAAGCCTTGGATTCCATCCCTCCATGCCCTAAAACCATACGTTTTTCATGATAATCGTTGGCTACCTGGTCAAAACGGGCTTTTATTGCTTGATAATTTGCTTTTTCGGCTATTTCCGATTCAGTATCCGGTACCCCATTCAGATTTCCAACATAAACACTATTGGAGATTGATTTTTCATCGGCAGACCTCACACACACATAAACCTCCATTTGCTCGCTCATCATCCATTCATGATATAGGGGAATGAAACAGCTGCCATCGCTACGTTTAGCCACATTTAGGAAATTACTTGCCGTTTTTTTTACCGGGTGACTGATCATGACCATCATGATGTCATCATGGTAACCATACTGCTCAGTAGCTGTATTCCAACTTAAATTAATGCCATCTTCTCCTTTAGTCAGCTTTAAATCTTTAGCCATTTCCAGATTCCCCTTACTAAGGATTATTTTGGAATAATCGACCTTAATATTAGGATATTGACCAGTTAAAGCATGTTTTTTATTGTAGGAAACAGCCAGATTATACGTATTTTTGGGGCTTCCTTCTGCTTCCAACTTAAAACTAACTCCAATAAAATCGGCCATTGGCTTTATCAGTTCCATGGTCACAGACATCGACTGACGATTGCCTTTCTGGTTAATACTTGGTTTTCCTGCTTTACCAATTAATCGGCAGACTGGCTGACCATTTAGCATATAAAAAACTACATTTCCGATTTTCCCGGAAGGATGCCCATAGGGGCCTACGCTGCATTTTGCCATATTTGAGAGGTTAAAGTACCTGAATTGGTATAACCTAAGATACTATTAAACAAGGACATAAACCATAACATCACCCTATTAACACTCTTATTTAGAGTAACTTTTTAATAGCTTAATCCCTCATTACCTCATGGTTGCTAAGGCAATCTATCCTCTAATCGCCCTAGCAACCTCTAGTTAAAATCCATTAAAAAACTCAGCATATAAAGTGCTGTATAGGTGCTGACACCTTGCAGATCCGCTTAATGTGGGTATTAATTTAGAGAGAGGGGCTTATTTGAGTTAATTCTTGCTTGAATAGGCATATCTTTAGGAAAACTAACCTGATGTTAATGGACACACTTTCAATAGAGATACAAAAAGATATAGAGGCGATCTCGAATATTCCCGTGATCCCAACCATATTAGAGGTAATCTGTCGAACTACAGGGATGGGCTTTGCAGCGGTAGCCAGAGTAACCGATCAGAAATGGGTGGCTTGCAGTGTAAAAGACGACATCAATTTTGGCCTGGTACCCGGCGGAGAGTTAGTTTTAGAAAGCACAATTTGCCATGAAATCCGACAAAATGGAAAAGAAGTGGTGATTGACCATGTCGCTGAAGATCCTATGTTTATCAATCACCATACGCCAAAGCAGTATGGGTTTCAAAGCTATATTTCTATCCCAATTTACCGTAAAGATGGTTCTTTCTTTGGTACTTTATGTGCCATAGACCCCAGACCTGCAAAGTTAAAGGATACTCAGGTTGTGGACATGTTCAAACTGTATAGTGAACTCATTTCTTTCCATTTAGACAGTCTTGACCGTATTGATTATGCGGAATTACAATTAAAGGAAGAGCGCAAAGCGCTAAAACTACGGGAACAGTTTATTGCGATTTTAGGTCACGATTTACGGAATCCTTTAGGCGCAGTATCGACAAGTGCACAAATGATCCTACGACAACCACTGGACGAAAAAACAAGGAGGCTCGCTGAAATTGTAAAGAACAGTTCCTTTAGAATGAAAGAACTTATTGAAAACGTGCTGGACTTTGCCCGGGCGGATCAAAGTTCAGGGATTGTTTTAAATATCCAGGAAAATCAACCTTTAACTGAAATTCTCCAGGAGGTAATTACGGAACTTCAGGCAATATCGCCAAATAGGAAGATAGATTTTAAAGCCGATTTAGCCTATCCGGTTAAATGCGATGGAAGCCGCATAGCACAACTATTTTCCAACCTGCTTGGCAATGCTTTATCTCATGGTGAGGTAAATGGGGTAGTTAAAGTAAGTGCTATTAGTGGCTCTGATTTTTTCAACCTTTCAGTCGTTAACAATGGTCCATCAATACCCGAAGAGCGAATCGCCAATTTATTCCAACCTTATGTAAGAGGAGAAGGAAAAAATGGATCGGAAGGTTTAGGACTGGGCTTATATATTTGTGCTGAAATTGCAAAAGCTCATGGGGGGAAACTGGAGGTTAGTTCTAATGAGGTCGAAACTTGCTTCAGGCTCTTACTCTAAATGGCAAGTTTTGTATCGTGTAAATTGCTTTTATCTCTTCTTGAGAGTAACAGCTCTAATTTTTCAATCAGAAAGTTGAGATCAAAAGGTTTGGGAATAAAGAGATCGCAACTATAATCTCCCAGGGATAAAAAAGCTCTGGGAACCGCTGAATAGATGTTTACGTTCTTTAGGTGACCAATTGGCTGTCATTTTATATGCTATTAATAACATTATTTCAATTGCTTTTTATTGCCTATTCCGTGTGGTATCAGGAATAGTGTCTATCCGGCCAATTGAATCTGGCGGTACTGTTTTGGTCATTGTGGTATCCCGATCGGGCTTTCTTGTAGCCCCATTCTGTTTAGCCCGGCATGACAAGATCATTAAAACCGCTGTCATGCAGAAAATTACTTTTAAGCTCATCATCGTAGTTTTTAGTTGTTTATTAATCTACTGTTTTTCGCTCCAGGGTATATGTCAGCAGATACTTAGTAAAAAACAATTGCCAAAAAAAAGGGTTTAAAACTATTGAAAAATCAGGTAATTAGCGCAGAACGTTAGCGTATAAATATCGAATAAGCGTAGTTTTCATTCAAGGCTTTCGTTTTGAATATCCTGATTTTCGCTTTACTCCCCCTTTTAGAGAATGGACAAATTAATTTACAGATGTTTGTCTCTTTGTATTTTAATCAGAAGGCACAGGGAAGCCGAAGATTAAAAATCTTAATTTCGTAAATGATGCTGAAAAAATATAATTCGTACCAGTTATTTTTCATAAGCCTGATCGCTACAATTTTTGTGATCTATCCAGATATCACCTGGTTGCCTTATGAACTAGGTAAATTGGAGGGATCGCAAAAAACAAAGTATACCATCTTCTTTTTATTAAGGTATTCTTTCCTGGTGGGTCTGGTTTTTTTATTGATAAAAATAAACTTACAAGGGATAAAAACCCTGGACTTTAAAAAGCGTTTTGCTTACAATACGGCAATTTCTATCCTTGCTTTTGCGATCTATGGAGGAATCTCCTTTTTGGTCTATGCAAAAGTAAGACATTACGGCAGCTTAGTCTTGTTCCAGTTCATTGTGGTTTCCATTTTAAGCACCTTAATGGGCCATATCGTGATTATGTATCATGAGCAAAGAAAGAAAGAGCAAGAAATAGAAGAATTAAGGATCCAGAATTTGCAGAGTCGTTATGATGCTTTAACCAATCAGATCAATCCACATTTCTTTTTCAATTCTTTGAATGGATTGACCTCTTTAATCCGGAAAAAGAATAATGAGGAAACACTGACTTATGTAAATAAGCTTTCTGATGTATTTCGCTACATTCTGCAAAGCGACAAAAAAGGGCTGGTCACTTTAGGGGAAGAGCTGACTTTTGTTGATGCCTTTCGATATATGATGGAAATTCGTTTTGCCAATAAATTAGCATATCATATTGACATTGATGAAAGTGCATTATCTCAAAAGGTACCGGTGCTTTCTATTCTTCCACTACTCGATAATGTAGTAGTGCATAACAGGATTGACAGCGAGCATAAAATGACCATTAATATTTTCATTAATGAAAGCAATGAGCTTGTGGTTTCTAATCCGATTTACCCCAAATTGAGTCCGGCTGTGAGCAATGGAACTGGGCTGAACAACCTGGAAAATCGCTTTTTGCTATTGATGGATAAGCAAATTAGAATAGAGAACAATGGAAAGACATTTACTGTTTATTTACCCCTAGGATCATCCATATGAAAATATTAATAGTTGAAGATGAAACCGCTGCTTACGAAAGTCTTTTGGATATTTTGAACGAAATTGACCCTGATATTGAAGTGATCGGAAATACGGAAAGTGTCAGTCAGACTATTAATTGGTTGAATGGGAATACCCTACCCGATCTGATATTAATGGACATCCATTTATCTGACGGTTCCGCATTCCTGATTTTTGATCATATCGAAATAGAGATCCCGATTATATTTACCACAGCCTATGACGAATATGCGATCGAAGCATTTAAAGTAAATAGTATTGATTATTTGCTGAAGCCTATTAAAACTATTGAACTAGAACGTGCGCTTCAAAAATTCAGCAAATTATCACGAGCCAGTTCCATGGAATATTCAGCAAAAGTAAAGCAGCTTGCCCCCAACCAGGGTTATAAAAGCAAACTCTTAATTCCTGTTAGAGATAAGCTACTTCCAGTTGATCTGCAGGAAGTTTCTTTTTTCTACACCACAGATAAGGCCACCTCTATTGGTCTGGTGGATGGAAACACCTACAACTATTCCAAAACCTTAGAGCAGATTTTTTCCAGTTTAAATCCAGCCAATTTCTATCGTGCCAACAAACAGTTCATCATTGCCCGAAATGCCGTTAAAAGTATCACGGTATGGTTTGACAGCCGACTGCTTGTGACACTCAACAGAGATGTTCCTGAGCCGATTTATATCAGTAAAAATAAGGCCGCAGATTTCAAAGAATGGCTGGTAAATGAATCTTAAAATAAGTTTTGAACCCGGCTTTTCGTCTTAAGACTCCAACTTTTCGTGTTGCTCCTTCTTGCCCATAAAGCACGAATTATATTCTTGATATTTATGGTATAAAACACAAGAATATAATATTTTATGCAGGCGATAAGGAAGGAAGAAGATACAAATAATAGAATTACTGTAATTGATGTCATACGTGGAATCACCCTAATTGGAATTTGTGCTACTCATGCATTTCAACACTTTGGAGCGTTTACCAGTAATCCACAGCCCCCTTTCCCATGGATAGGTACAATGGATGAAATTACCAGTTGGATCCTGCAATATTTGGTCATGGGTAAATTCTTCATTATATTTTCTTTTCTATTCGGATTGAGTTTCTTCATCCAGATGGATAGTGCAGCTAAAAAAGGAGTTGATTTCCGTGGACGTTTCTTATGGCGTTTAACCTTACTTTTTATCATTGGATTATTACATAGTGCAATATTTCGCAATGATATTTTAATCATTTATGCGGTATTAGGAGTTCCTTTAGTACTGATGTATCGCTGGCCAAGCAAATGGCTGATTTCTATTGCCTTATTTTTTGTATTAGGCGGCGCACAGTTAACCTATATTGGATATCAGGCATTGGTTCCGGCTAGCAGTATCGAGCAAGTGGAAACACCTAAAGAACGAAGGGCACGTTGGCAGGAGATTTTCCTTAACAAACCTTTTTCAGAGAATATTCAACATAATACAACAGAACAGCTGAGCTTTAAATTCAACTTCCAGTTTGGAGAATATGGTCGTGGGTATATGACTATGGGCTTTTTTATTTTAGGTTTATTGGCCGGTCGGATACGTCTTTTTCAAAATCTGGAAAAGTACCAGCAGCAACTTTTAAAACTGGCATGGCTTGCTTTAGCGGTAGTCCTTTTACTTTATGCCCTTAAGCCTATTTTGCCCCAGGGAGAAAGACTGAGTTTAGCAGCCTGGCTGGTTATTCCGGTAGACAGCCTGATCAACTTACTTTCTGCTTATTTGTGGGTTTTTCTAATCATCACCTTATACAAGAAAGCATCTGTTCAAAAAAGACTGGAGAAAATTCTGAGTTATGGACGAATGGGGCTCACCAACTACATACTACAGTCTGTGATAGGCGTATTCATTTTCTATGGTTATGGCTTGGCCTTACACCATGAACTGGGTGTGTTTTTGAGTGTGGCGGTATGTTTAGGCTATACCTATTTACAGCTACAGATTAGCCATTTATGGCTGAAGAAGTTCCGCTACGGACCGATAGAATGGCTCTGGAGATCTGGAACTTATCTGAAATGGCAGGCATTAAAACGATAATAACCTAATAGCTGTTCTCCTTGTGAATACAGATAGAAATTTAACAAAAAAAAGAAATTTATGAAACCAGTACATTATTTAACCCTATTATTTCTTGTCCTATGCGCTCATCAGGTAGCCGCACAAGAAGGTCCGATTTTTAAAAAGGGAGAGAAATCTCCAAATGTCCATCATGTTGGTAATGTTTGGCTACAAGAATTGAATGCGCCAGATAGTGTGTTCGCCTATGGTACCTCGGTGGCCATTTTCGACAAAGGAGCAAGATTGGATTGGCATGTCCATCCAGGAGGGCAAATATTAATCATTACCGAAGGTGTTGGTTATTATCAGGAAAAAGGAAAAGCTAAACAGATTGTTCGCAGAGGCGAGGTGGTTAAATGTCAACCAGGTGTGGAACACTGGCATGGTGCAACACCTGAAAGCGGCGTCACTTATATCGCTACTTCACCTTCACAAAAAGGAAAAACGATCTGGTTACATAAGGTAAGTAATCAAGAATATACCGGCAATAAATAGTTTTAGGAGGTAAAAAATGGAAACAGTTAAATTAAACAACGGAATAGAAATGCCCATCCTGGGATTTGGTGTATTTCAGATACCCGATGCATCGGAATGTGAAAAAGCAGTTATTGAAGCCATAGCTACCGGTTATAGATCAATAGATACTGCGGCTTCTTATTTGAATGAGGCTGCTGTAGGCAAAGCCATTAAAAATAGTGGTATCGAAAGAGCAGAACTTTTTATTACTACAAAACTTTGGATCCAGGATACGGGCTATGAAAAAACAAAGGCAGCGTTTCAGAAATCACTGGATAGACTCCAATTAGATTACCTGGATCTGTATCTGATTCACCAACCTTATGGCGATATTTTCGGCTCCTGGCGCGCCATGCAGGAATTATATCAGGAAGGAAAAATCAAAGCTATTGGCGTCGCCAATTTTCAACCAGACAGAGTGATAGACCTCATTATAAACAGCGGCTTTACTCCTGCGGTCAATCAAATTGAAACCCACCCTTTTCAGCAACAGATTGAAACACAAAAATTCTTAGAGGAAAACAATGTACAAATTGAATCCTGGGGACCATTTGCAGAAGGAAAAAACAACATTTTCAATAATGAGTTTTTAGCTGTTATTGGAAAAAAATACAATAAGAGTATTGCACAAGTTATTCTTCGTTGGTTAACCCAAAGAGGTGTTGTTGCTATTCCCAAATCAGTTCGCAAGGAAAGAATGGTAGAAAACTTTAACATTTTTGATTTTGAGCTTTCCTCCGAAGATATGCAAGCCATAACCAGTTTAGATACAAATGTAAGCCTATTCTTTGACCACAGAGACCCTGCTATGGTTAAATGGCTGTCTGAGAGAAAATTAGCTATATAGTATGAAAAAGGAGTTGTTCAGGTACCTGGTGACATTAACATTTGTATTGATTGCGACAATTTCGCTCAATGCCCAAACCAAAAAGCGCCCTATAACAATTGCCCAGCAAGGCAGCTTTGCGGTTGGAGGAACAAAGCTTATCGAGGCGGGAAATTTCAGCCTGGATGATGCATTGAAAGCTCAGGGACAGACTTTTCATGGTGATCATGCGTATACCTTTTACCAGATTCCGATAAAGGCTCGTAAATATCCATTGGTTTTTCTGCATGGTGCCGGACAGTCAAAAAAAACCTGGGAAAGCACTCCTGACGGAAGAGAAGGATTCCAGAATATCTTTTTGAGACGTGGTTTTAGCGTTTATCTCCTTGACCAGCCCAGACGAGGCGATGCCGGAAAGAGTACTGTTGCCGCAACTATTACTCCGACTCCGGATGAACAGTTCTGGTTCAGTCAATTCAGAATCGGCAATTACCCTGATTACTTTCCAAATGTTCAGTTTTCAAAAGATCCCGCTTCACTAGAACAGTTTTATAGACAGATGACCCCAAATACCGGGGCATTTGATGGCAATGTGATCCGAGATGCAGTATCCCAATTATTTGATAAAATTGGGGAAGGGATACTGGTCACACATTCACAGGGAGGTGGTCCTGGCTGGCTTACAGCCATAAAAAATGAAAAGGTTAAAGCTGTTGTAGCTTACGAACCCTATAGCGGTTTCGTATTTCCAGTAGGAGAACTTCCGCAGCCGATAAAATCTGCCGGGTTATTTGGCGAGCTGAAGGGGACCGAGATACCCTTGTCGGATTTCATTAAACTGACCAGAATACCAATAGTGATCTACTATGGTGATAATATTGCCAAAGCAGCGACCAATGTGTGGAACAAGGACCATTGGCGTTCAGGGCTCGAAATGGCTAGGTTATGGGCGGCCAGCATCAACAAACATGGAGGCGATGCTACTGTGGTACACCTGCCAGAGATCGGAATAAATGGAAACACTCATTTTCCTTTTGCAGACTTGAACAACATCGAAGTCGCTGATGCATTGTCAAACTGGTTAAGGAAACGAAATCTGGATTAACTGATATTAACTACAAAAGAATAAAAATGAGCACATTAAAAACCTGTTGGTTATTACTCTTTACAGCTTTGTTAATGCTATCCTCCTGCTCAAGGGCACAGGAAACAGTAACCCAAGAAACTGAATTATTGAAAAATAAAAAAGTGTTGATTGTTTATTTGTCAAGAACAAAAAACACCAAGGCTCTTGCAGTGCTCATCCACCAGAAAGTTGGTGGTGACCTGGTATCCCTGGAGCTGGTAACCCCCTATCCTGATCATTACCAAACCACTGTTGATCAGGTAGCAACTGAAAATGCTACCGGCTTTTTACCTCCCCTAAAAACAAAGATTGACAGCATTGAAAAATACGATGTAGTTTTTGTCGGATTTCCAACCTGGGGAATGCAATTGCCCCCTCCGATGAAAAGCTTTTTAAAACAATATGATCTAAGCGGAAAAACGATAGTTCCCTTTAATACGAATGCTGGTTATGGCATTGGCAGCAGCTTTGAAACAGTCCAGCAATTGTGTCCAAATAGCAAAGTACTACAAGGTTTTTCAACCAAAGGAGGCAAAGAAAGAGATGGCATCTTATTCGTGATGGAAGGCGATAAAGAAAAACAGGTTAGGGCTGAGCTGCAGGACTGGTTGAAGAAGACAGCTCTGATTAATTAAAAACATTTAAGATGAAATTGAAAAAAGCAACAATAATAGCAATATTCATGGTATGGCCGATTTATTACCCAATACGCCGGGGTTGATCAGAACCGCCTGGGTGTTTTATATTAAAATCTAATTCATTCTATTATAAACCTTTTAAAGCAAACCATATGAAATCATTAACGTTCGGACTATTTTTAATCATCATGACTGTACAAGCCTCTTTCGCACAGAATCTTACTGTAGATGAGGAAATCATTAAACTTTCCAAAGATAAATGGACATGGATGTCGGATAAGAATATCAAAGTTCTTGACCAGCTTTTTCATGAAAAATCTGTATTTGTCCACATGGGTGGATCATGGGGAAAACAACAAGAGATCAATGTCATAAAAAGTGGAAACATCTGGTACAAAAAAGCGGATATACATGATGTTTCGGTGAAGGTAATCGACAATACCGCCATTCTTTTGAATAGAATTGATTTGCTGGCTGTTGTTGGTGGAAATGAAGTGACCAACCCATTTATGGTGACAGAAGTTTATATCAAACAGGATGGATCATGGAAACTAGGCTCTCTATCGTTTACCAAGTTAATGGGCCCTGGTGGCAAATAACAACCTATAAACCAATCAAACATGAAAAAAACATTAACAGGTTTCGCCATGATGCTTAGTTTCGGCTTGCAAGCTCAACAAAGGATAGTAAATGTTAGCCATAGTCAGGAACCAATAGTACGTTTTACCTCTGGAAGCGTCCGGGGAGCAATGGATGCAGCTGTTGAAAGTTTCAAGGGAATTCCTTATGCGGCTGCGCCCCTAGGTGAATATCGCTGGCGAGCACCTCAACCTGTTCCTGTCTGGCAAGGTGTACGTGATGCAAGCAAATTCTGTGCAGATTGTGCCCAGGCTGGTTGGCCACGTACTGCCGGTAAAATTGCAGACAACAGCTCTGAAGATTGCCTGTTCCTTAACTTATGGCGACCGGCCAATACTAAGCCGGGAGCAAAACTGCCAGTTATGGTTTGGATCTATGGTGGTGGCTTTGTGGGTGGTAGTGGTTCCCGTCCAGAAACTTCCGGAGAACAATTCGCTAAACAGGGTGTGATCCTGATGACTTTCAACTACCGTCTTGGCCGCCTTGGTCATTTTGCATTCCCTGCCTTAACCGCAGCGCATCCAAAGGAGCCTAAGGGAAGTTATGCCTACATGGACCAAATCGCTGCACTCCAATGGGTCAGGCAAAATATTGCTGCATTCGGTGGAGATCCGAACAATGTGACCATTTTCGGCGAGTCTGCGGGGGGTGTTTCCGTACATTCCTTATTGACTATTCCTGCTGCGAAAGGTCTTTTCCAAAAAGCAATCATTGAGTCTGGAGGTGGCCGTGATGGCGTACTCAGCGGAAGACCGATTCGCGAAGAGAATGCAGATCCCCATTACCCCATTTCAGCTGAAACAATCGGAAAAAACTTTGCCCGAAAACACGGAATAGAAGGGGTCGATGCAAACGCATTGGCAAAACTTCGCTCTCTTAGTGTCGAGGAAATTGTGGACAATGGTCAAGAAAGTGACGGACAAGGAGGCTTGCCAATTTACCCTGGTCCTATTCTCGATGGCAAACTGGTTGTAGAGACTGCCCAAAGCGCATACGAAGGCGGCAGACAAACACGCGTTCCTCTTATCATTGGTTCTAACAGTGCAGAAGTACCTGCGGGTTTCGTTAATGCCAGGACTAAAGAAGAACTTTTGTCCTTGTTTGGGAACAATAGGAATGAAGCTATAGCAGCTTACGATCCGAAAGGTACCATTGAATTAGCTGAGATGCTCACGATGATCAATACGGACAAGGTCTGGGCTGAACCGGCAAGGTTTACCGCAAAGGCTTTTACTGCCAAAGGTGATCAAGCTTTTATTTATCTTTTCTCTTATGTACCTGTCTCCATGCAACAACGGATGCGATACGGAGCGTCACATGCCTCTGAAATTCCTTATGTATTCAACAACCTTAGCGCTCGAAATGGAGCTGTTATTCCAGCCAAAGATCAGGAAGTTGCCCGGATGATGAACACCTATTGGGCAAACTTCGCCAAAACTGGAGATCCCAATGGCAAAGGCTTACCGAAATGGCCAGTCTATCATGCCAAAAAGAATGAGCTGCTGAACTTCAGCCTCGATGGTGCTGCAATAGGCAGTCCAGATCCTAAAAAAAATCGTCTTGATGTGATTGAGAAGTTGGCAAAGGATAAAAATTAAAAAGATCAATCATGAAAAACAATAAAATTATCGTCGCATTCTTCCTCGCATTTAGTTTTATTTCTCTTATGGGGAAAGCTCAGGATCATCAAAATCTGGGATTAAGCCCAAAAGAGCAAAGTATTATTGCTATTGCTGCTTTAACCGGAAAAGGTGATCTAACCAATCTGAAGACCGCATTAAAGCAGGGCCTTGATGCAGGACTGACCGTCAATCAGATCAAGGAAAGCCTGGTCCATGTCTATGCCTATGCAGGATTTCCCAGGAGTCTACGTGGATTACAAACCTTTATGGCCGTATTGGAGGAACGCAAGTCCCAAGGTATCAAAGATACTCTGGGTGCTGAAGCATCGCCGATCAATGATGAACACAGCAAATACGAACGTGGTAAGGCCATATTGAAAGAGTTGACCGGTGTAGCAGAGCAAGGTCCAAAAACAGGTTATGCGGCATTTGCTCCTGAGATAGAGGTATTCCTAAAAGAGCATTTGTTTGCCGATATTTTTGAACGCGATGTACTCAACTATGTCGAGAGAGAACTGGTAACCATATCAGTTCTGAGCAGTATTGGTGGAGTTGAACCGATGCTAAGTTCCCATTTAAAAATTTGTATGAACCTAGGTTTAAGCCCTTCCCAGTTACAGCAATTTCTGAGCATTATAAAACCACTTATAGGTAAAAAGGAAGCGGAATCGTCCAAAATCGTATTAGACAACGTGCTTAAAAACAAAAAGTAAAATGAAGTATATTTTAAGATTCAATCTCGCATGCTTATTAGTTCTACTTTATTCTTGTAACTGTAGTTCTGTAGAAAGCAACTCAAAAGCAGAAGAAGTATCGATTATTTTTCCTCAGGGAGATAAAAACACAAATGATAATTTCAAGGGAGAGGTATGGGTAAAATCTCTGGTAGATGCCGATAGTCTAAATGAAACTGCAGTTGGAAATGTGACCTTCGCTCCTGGCGCTAGAAGCAAATGGCATTTACATCCTGCCGGGCAAATTATTTTAGCCATAGATGGCAAAGGTTATTATCAGGAGGAAGGACAAGCAAAAAAAATCCTACGTAAAGGTGATGTGGTTAAGTGTCCGCCAAATGTTCCACATTGGCATGGTGCCAGTGAAGATACTGCATTTGTTCAGGTAGCGATCACAGGCAGGCAAAATGGCGCTACAAAATGGTTGCAAAGCGTTACGGAAGAAGCGTATCATGCCGCGGCTAAGAATTAATCAAAACCATAGAGATTTTGATTGGAATATTTAATCTAAAAAACCGTAACTTCTATATTAAACACATTGTTTTCAATCGATTAGAGAATAAAAAACCTAAACTACATACCAATGAAAATATCCAGACCTCATTTCATTAAGCGTACAGGAAAAGCGGGCTTTGCATTATGAATTAAAATAAAGAACACCTAAACTAAAAGAGATATGATTAGCCTAAACATCAATCAAAAAGCCTACGAGATAGAAGCAGATCCTGATATGCCCTTGCTTTGGGCAATCCGGGATCTTATTGGACTTACAGGAACCAAATATGGATGTGGCGTTGCACAATGTGGCGCCTGTGTTGTCCATTTAAACGGTGAAGCGGTAAGGTCATGTGTTACCAAAGTTAGTCGGGCGATAGGACAAAAGATAGTCACCATTGAAGGTCTCTCCAAAAACAATGACCATCCGCTTCAGCTGGCATGGAATGAAGTGAGTGTCCCTCAATGTGGCTACTGTCATTCCGGACAACTGATGTCGGCAGCCGTATTACTGAGGGAAAACCCAAACCCTAGCGACGAAGATATAGACACTGCGATGGCAGGAAACATTTGCCGTTGCGGCACTTATCCCCGCATTCGGAAGGCCATACATCTGGCAGCAGAATTTCAAAAAAAGGAAGGGGAGGCGAAATGAAAAAATCAATCATGATCATGTCCATCATCCTTTCCATGGTTGGGATGATGGCTTTCGCCTGGAATGTGACCAAACCAAATGAAGGCACCCCTATTCTGGCAGTTACTGCCTTAAAAAAGGACAGCATTGCTTCTGTTAAAGCTTTTGAGAAAGTATATCGTGTGCTGATGAGTCCCCGCTGTATGAATTGTCATCCATCAGGAGATATTCCTTTACAGGGAGACGACAGCCATTTACATGAGATGCTTCCAAAAAGAGGGAAAGATGGCAAAGGTTTATTTGCCATGAAATGTGGAAATTGTCACCAGTCGGCCAATACTCCTGGTATGCATACTCCTCCTGGAAATGCAGACTGGCATTTGCCTCCAGCAGATATGAGAATGGTTTTTCAGGGTAAAACGGCTACTGAACTGGCTAAGCAACTGGTGGATCCAAAGCAGAATGGCAATAAGTCTATGAAGCAATTATTGGAACATTCCGAAGACGGTTTAGTGCGTTGGGGTTGGAATCCCGGAGCAGGCAGAACGCTACCTCCAATGAGCCATGCGGAATTCAAAAAAGCATGGGAAACCTGGATAAATAACGGTGCTTATGCACCTAAAAGTAAAATAAATTAAAAACCAATAAGATGAGTACTAATCAGGTATCCAGAAGAGATTTCCTCAGAGTTTCGGGTCTGGCGGGCACAGCATTATGCTTAGGTTTCTATTTTCCATCCAGCGCGAAAGACGCAGAGGTTATTAATGCTATAGGAGCAGCAAATTCAGAGGTAGAACTCAATGCATGGATTCATATTGACACCAATGGCAAGGTCACTATTTTCAATCACCGCGCCGAAATGGGACAAGGATCTTTTCAATCCGTTCCACAAATCATAGCTGAAGAACTTGAGGTGGATCTCAAAGATGTCAATATTGTTTTTGCACAGGGAAACCGGGAGAAATATGGCAACCAGGTAACTGGGGGTAGCTCAACTATTCGCAGCGCATATAAGAATTTATTAAAATTAAGCGCTACTGCAAGAGTAATGTTGATTACGGTTGCGGCACAAAAATGGGGCGCTGCTACGGCCGACTGCTATGCAGCATCCGGTCATGTTGTCCATAAAACTTCCGGCAAAAAGTTCCATTACGGCGAACTTGTATTGGAGGCTTCCAAATTAGAGGCACCAAAAGAAGTGATCCTCAAAAAGACATCGGAGTATAAACTGATTCGCAAACCCTTGCTCAGACAGGATACGCCAATGAAAACAAATGGCACTGCGGTATTTGGTCTGGATAAGAAATTACCGGGGATGTTGTATGCCACAGTGGAACGTAATCCCAGATTAAGAGGTGTTGTAAAGAGTTTTGATGGCAGTGCGGCATTGAAAATACCCGGAGTGATCAAGGTCTTCAAAGTACGCATGGGTGTTTTCAAAACTTTCCGTGAAGGCGTAGCGGTAGTTGCCAATTCTACATGGGCAGCTATGCAGGGAAAAAAAGCATTAAAAATAGAATGGGATGATTCGGGTTTTGAGCATATCAATACTGCTGATATTTACAAACGCCAGCAGGATAGTCTTCAGAGTCAGGAGGGTTTATTTGCAAAAAAACAGGGAGATCCTGATGCTCAGCTAAAACAGGCGGAAAAAACCGTAGATGTGGTTTACCAGACTCCTTATCAATCCCATAGCTGCATGGAACCACTGAACTGCGTTGCCCATTACCAGGGAGATAAAGTAGAGATCTGGGGACCTATCCAGGCACCGGAATGGGTGCAGGATTACATCAGTGAGCAATTGAGTCTTCCTAAAGAAAAAGTGATTGTAAACATGACCTTCCTTGGTGGTGGCTTCGGAAGAAAAGCATTTATGGATTATCCTCATGAGGCCACGATGATCTCCAAAGAAATGGGGGCTCCGGTTCAGGTGGTATGGACTAGAGAAGATGATGCGACACAAGGTCCTTATCGCCCGGGAATTTCCTACAGGTGTCAGGGAGCAATTAACGATGGAGAGATTACGGCATTAAAATTCCGCATGGCAGGTCAGAACAATGACCACTGGAGAAATGGCAAGATGACGGATCAGGCAAACCGAAGTACTGCGGAAGGTTTTCTAAAACCTTACTATGAAAGCATCAAGAATATCAGTTTTGCTGAGGTGCAATTTGAAACCCCAATTCCAACCATGTGGTGGCGATCCGTATATGCTTCAACCAACGGCTTTGCTTATGAAAGTTTTTTGGATGAAATGGCAGTAGCGACGGGAAAAGATCCATTGGCACTCCGCAGACAACATTTACAGGAAGAGCGTTCCCAGCGTCTAATTGATAAGATGGAAGCCGTTTCCGGTTGGAAACAAAGAAAGAAAAACGAAGGCTTTGGTGTCGCCATCACCGAGTGTTTTGCCAGTACGGTAGGTCAGATTGTTAAAGTATCAAGAGCTGCCAATGGCAAGATAAAGATCGATCAGGTTTGGGCCGTCATGGATTGTGGCTGGTATGTAAATCCAGATATCATTAAGGCCCAGGTTGAAGGTAGTATTGTCATGGCATTAGGTGCAGCGACCATTCATGAAATCACTTTTAAAGATGGGCTGGTAGAACAAAGTAATTTCTACAATTATAAAATGCCAAGGATTACAGACATTCCACCAATCGAAGTATATATCATGGAGAATGATGAGAATGCAGGTGGAGTTGGTGAACCGGGTTTACCGGCCTTCGCTCCCGCCCTAACCAATGCCATTTATGATTTAACCGGAAATCGGATACGTAAACTTCCTTTTGATTTGAATGCGATTTAATAAACCTGTTCATGAAAGAAATCAACGACATACTTAAAGCCTATAAAAAAGCTGTGAAAGCGCAGCAGAGGACTGCGCTGGCTACGGTTGTTAAGGTTGAAGGCTCCTCCTATCGCCGGCCAGGCGCCAGGATGCTGATTACTGAAGATGGGCTGCTTACAGGTGCTATCAGTGGTGGGTGTTTAGAGGGCGATGCATTAAGAAAGGCGCTTTCGGCTATCCTACAGCAGGAAAACAAACTCATTACTTACGATACTACCGACGAAGAAGATGCCAAAATTGGCATTCAGCTGGGTTGTAATGGCATTGTGCATATCCTTTTTGAACCGATAAAAGAAGAGGATGCAGTAAATCCCATTAGGCTTTTGGAGGCTTTGGTTGCCGAACGGAAAGATGCGGTATTGGTTACCCTATTTTCTTTAACTGATAAAAATCAGCCCGGCAGTAGCATGCTTTACAGGAAGGAGCATTTTCAGTCCAGGGTTCCGGAAAGGATACAGGAAGAGGTTCTGAGAAACGCAGCCCTTGTTTTGCAACAGAAAACCTCTTCATTTGAAAACTATTTATATGAAAAAAATGGAGTAGATGTTTTTTTTGAGTTCATCCGGCCGGCCATTTCTCTGGTAATTGCCGGGGCTGGAAATGATGCACAACCTTTAACAGAAATCGCTTATTTATTAGGATGGGAAGTCACTATTGTTGATGGCAGACCTACACATGCCTCAATCCAAAGATTCCCAAATGCAAAACGCATATTAGTTGCTAAACCGGAACAGGTTTTATCGCAGGTAAATATAGATGAACAGACTGCATTTGTGCTGATGACCCATAATTACAATTATGATCTCGCCTTGTTGAACCTTCTTTTAGATACGGACTGCCCATATATTGGCAGCCTTGGCCCCAAAAACAAACTGATCCGCATGTTGGATGAGTTGAATAGAAATACTAAAGAGACCGAACTAAGGGTACATGGACCTGTTGGCCTTGATATCGGTGCAGAAACTGCGGAGGAAATCGCCATCTCTATCCTTGCAGAGGTCAAGTCTGTTTTCTCTGGTGCATCTTCGAGCTCCTTGAAAGTAAAAGAAGGTCCAATTCATCAACAGGAAATAAAAAATACAATATGAAAACAGGGATCATCATATTGGCAGCGGGTAACTCCAGCAGATTGGGAAAACCTAAGCAATTGTTAAATTACCAGGGAGAAACGCTTTTGACGATTGTCAGCAAAGCAGCAATGCAGTCTTCCTGTGAGCCTATTGTTATTGTGCTTGGTGCTTATGCGACAGAGATTTCAGCACAACATCGCCTTAGTGAGCTTACTTATGTGATCAATGAAAATTGGGAGGCGGGAATGTCATCCAGCATCGCAGTTGGCATGTCTGCCATTTTAAAGCATGCTGAAGATTTAGAACAGGTGATTATTGCGGTTTCAGATCAGCCTTTTATCAATGCTGAAATTTTTGAAAACCTGATTAAGAAACAACAAGAGAGCGGGAAAGGAATAATCGCTAGTAGCTATGCCGAAACCTGGGGTACGCCGGCACTGTTTAATAAAAAATACTTTCATCAGCTTTTATCGCTTAATGGAAACCAGGGTGCAAAACACCTTTTGAAACTATATCAGAAAGATTGCTCAAGTCTGAATTTTGAACTTGGCTACGTTGATATTGACACAACATCAGATTACAACAATTTAAACCTTTACAGATGATAGCGGATTCTTTTGGACGAGTACATGATTACCTGCGGATATCGCTAACCGATAACTGCAACTTTCGCTGTTTTTATTGTATGCCGGAAGAAGAGTACGACTTTACACCTGCATCGAGATTAATGCAACCTGAAGAAATTCTTCGGCTTGCAGAAATATTCGTAGCGCAGGGCGTTAAAAAAATCAGGTTAACCGGTGGGGAACCCTTGGTACGTAAGGACGCTGCTGAGATTATCCTTGCATTGGGTCGGCTTCCGGTAGAATTAGTGATCACCACCAATGGAACACGGATTGCAGAAATGCTACCAACGCTTTTAAAGGCGGGAATAAAAACGTTAAATATTAGCCTGGATACACTACAGCCAGAAAAATTCCTACTCATTACACGCAGAGATCTGTTTCATCAGGTTCGCAGTAATATCGAGCTTCTTTTACAACATAAGCTTCGCGTAAAAATTAATATGGTAGTGATGAAAGGGCTGAATGAAGATGAGATTAAAGATTTTATACACTGGACAAAACATCATCCGATTCAAATCCGATTCATTGAATTCATGCCTTTTAGCGGAAACAAATGGACCAGTAACAAAATGTTTTCTCTCGATGAAATTCTGGCCAGCATCGCTAAAGATTTCGCCTACATACCTGTTAAAGGCGAGGCACATGATACTGCCAAACATTTCATGATTCCGGGGCATGAGGGATCTTTTTCCATTATCAGCACCATGACTGCTCCTTTTTGCAGTACTTGTAACAGGATGCGTTTAACTGCTGATGGAAAACTTAAGAACTGTCTTTTTAGTGATGGTGAGACTGATTTACTGACTGCCCTTAGAAATAATGAAGAGATCCTCCCACTGATTCAGGCTTCGATATGGGCTAAGAAAAAAGAACTCGGAGGACAATTAAACACCCATTTTGAAAAACTAGATGCTGCTGCAATTCATAACAGAAGCATGATTACTATAGGAGGATAAATTCGTAAAATGATTACAGTTACAGCAGCAAAAACACTTATTTCAACACATATTAGTCCTTTAGATCCGGTAGTTGTTCAACTGGATAATGCAGCTGGTTTAATTCTGGCCAAAGACATTTATGCCAGTTGTGATATACCTGCATTCCCACAGTCCTCCATGGACGGTTATGCTTTGAAATTCGCTGACCGGGAAAAGGAACTCCAATTATCAGGAGAAATGGCTGCAGGAACAGCAGAATCATTTACCTTAAAAGCAGGAGAAACCAGTCGGATATTTACTGGCGCACCATTACCTGAAGGTGCAGATACTGTGGTGATGCAGGAAAAAGTAATTTTGAGCAATGGCGCTATTGTGATTCAGGATGAAAAACTACAAGTCGGATCCAATGTTCGCGATCAGGGTGCAGAAATCAGATCAGGTGATTTGGCCATGAAAAAGGGGACTTTATTGAGTCCTCCTGCAATCGGCTTTCTTGCCGGGATCGGCATCCTTCATCTGGAAGTTTTTCCATTGCCAAAAGTTTCGATCATTGTAACAGGAAAGGAATTACAGCAACCTGGCCTTGAACTAAATTTCGGTCAGGTTTATGAATCCAATTCCTATTCTCTTGCTGCAGCATTGAAAACTGAAGGTATTGCGCATGTGAATATCTTCCAAGCGGATGATGAATTACCGCTATTGACGCAGGTATTGGAGAAGGCACTGGAGCTTAGCGATGTTGTGCTCTTGACTGGCGGTGTGAGTGTTGGAGATTATGACTTTGTACTTGAAGCGTCCAGAAATTGTGCGGTAGAACAGGTATTTCATAAGGTAAGACAAAAGCCAGGAAAGCCTTTGTTTTTTGGAATAAAAGGACATAAACTGGTCTTTGGTTTACCTGGAAATCCTTCCTCAGTATTAAGCTGTTACTACAATTATGTGCTTCCTGCCATTAAAAAACTGGCACAGCAGGCGGACAGTATAAAATACATCCAGGCGAAATTGACCAGTGGATATCAAAAACCAGCTGGCCTAAGCCATTTCCTTAAGGGGAGCTACGAAAACGGGCAGGTAAGCCCATTAAGCGCACAAGAGTCTTTTCGTCTCCGCTCCTTTGCGCTGGCAAATTGTCTCATTTGTTTAGAGGAAACAAAAGAGGATTTCCAAATTGGTGAAATGGTGACAATTATGCTACTACCCTTATAATTTTATGGAAGAAAACTTTATCCTTTTTTATGGCTTACTTTTTATTGTAGCCTTTTTATATGCTTCAGTTGGACATGGAGGAGCTAGCGGTTATTTAGCCCTAATGGCCATATTTGCGGTATCTCCTGCCGTGATGAAACCCACGGCATTACTTTTAAATCTTTTTGTATCCTCCACCTCATTTATTCAGTTCTATAGAGGCAATTATTTCAAGTGGAAAACATTCTGGCCTTTTGCAGTCGCCTCTATCCCCTTGTCTTTTGTAGGAGGAATGATGGTGATTGAAAGTTCGATTTATAAAAAAACACTGGGTATCTTATTACTGATTCCGGTGATCCGTTTCCTCTTTTTCAGGAACACAGACCCTAAGGATTTTAAGCCTGCCAACATTCCGCTATCCCTGTTTATTGGCGGTGTTATTGGGCTCCTATCTGGCATGATTGGCATTGGCGGTGGCATCATCCTCTCTCCCATCCTGCTACTGTTAAAATGGACCGATCAGAAACAAACTGCTGCCATCAGTGCTGCGTTTATCTTTGTAAACTCTGTTGCTGGTTTAGGCGGTCAGTTGATCAAAGGTTTTGAGTTTAACACTGCCATGCTGGCCTATGTGGGTGTTGCTTTTGCAGGAGGAATTTGCGGAGCCTATTTTGGGGCTTTAAAGTTCCCACAAAACGTATTAAAAAATGTACTGGCTGGTGTCCTTGCCTTAGCCGCTTATAAATTAATATTTACCCATGCCTAATATGAAATACCTGGTTCCCTTTTTATTGTTTTTCTGCTTATCTGCCCGGGCGCAGGAAAGCAAAGAGTTTATCGTTGAAGGACAAGTTAAAAAAACACTCAGCATTGATCTGGATGCCCTCCGACAACATAAAGCTATCAGCATAGATAGCCTGACCATTTACAATCACCTGATGCAAAGAAAAAGCAGCCTCAAAAACATCAAAGGTGTATTGCTGAAAGATGTGTTGGAGGGTGTTGAAATTACTGCGGATCATCCAAAAACACTAAGCGAGTATTATCTGGTTTGTACTGCTACAGACAATTATAAAGTGGTACTGTCCTGGAATGAGGTCTTCAATTCTAAAAACGAGGGGATTCTGATTCTAAGTAGCTTCGATGTCGATCCTACAAAAAATGAAAAAGGAAATATTGCGATGATCGTGACGACAGACCAGGCAACGGGCAGAAGATTTGTAAAAGGATTGAGCAAAATCAGCATTTTAAGGGTAAATTAGCTATATGGAAATTGAGATCATCAGTTTTGGAAAAATATCCGAATTTATAAAGAACCAGAAAATAGAAATCACTGGCATCAGCAATACAGATGAATTAAAAGCTTATCTGGAAGCTCGTTTTCCTGCATTAAATAATGTAAAGTATAAGCTTTCCCTTAACAGAAATATAATTCAAAAGAGTACTGCAATAACGGCTAATGACGAGGTTGCAATTATGCCACCTTTTTCAGGAGGATAATAGAAATGGCCACAGAAAGATACCATAGGCAGGTTATTCTCCCTGGTTTTGGGGAAGCAGCACAACTTTTATTATCAAAAGCCAGGGTTCTGGTTATTGGTGCAGGAGGCCTTGGTTGCCCTGCATTACAATATCTTACTGCTGCAGGTGTTGGTTATATTGGTATTGTCGATGATGATACGATTGATTTGTCTAATCTTCATCGCCAGATTCTTTTTACGACTGCTGATGTGGGCAAGTTAAAAGTTCGCGTTGCTATGGAGCGACTTGAAAAAATGAACCCAGAGGTTGAAATCATTCCACACCCTGTACGTCTTCAAAAAGAAAATGTGCTGGATATTTTTAAAGGCTATGATTTTATTATAGATGGGACAGATAATTTCGAGTCCAGATACCTGATTAATGATGCTTGTGTGCTACTTGCTAAGCCGCTGATATTTGCCGCAGTCTCCGGATTTGAAGGGCAGTTAGCAATATTTAATGTTCCCGATGAACAGCAGCAAAGATGCAATTACAGGGATATTTTCCCTATTCCTCCCCAATATGGAGAGGTACTTAATTGCGCTGAAAATGGCGTATTGGGTGTATTGCCAGGAATAATTGGCAGTATGGCAGCAGCAGAAACTATCAAACTGATTACTGGAGTTGGCAGGCCATTGGTTAATAAACTACTCCATTATAACTTACTAAGTCTGGAACAATATGAAATGAACATTAGTCCGGGAAATGATTACCAGATCCCTATTCATGAAAAGGATTTTTCAAATATGGACTACCCGAATTCTGCTGGATTTACAAAAGAGTACACAGAAATTGACGCTGCGCAATTAGCAGCACTACAAGGAGCAGCATCTACATTAATTATTGATGTCCGGGAGCGGCATGAGGCTCCGATACTAAATGAGGAAATCTTTAGAAAGGTACCTATGTCTGAGTTCGGTGTTTTTATGGATAGTGATATTCAGGAGAAAAACATTGTATTCATTTGTCAACATGGTATACGCAGCCTTACTGCAGCGCAAGCAATAATAGAAAAATACGGCAACAATAAGAACATTTTCAGCCTGCAAGGGGGCATTGTAAAATGGATAAATTACTTTTTATAGGTTAGGAAATGAGTGATAAAAAAACAAAAAACATATTTGTTAAGGGTAGGATCGACCCCTCATTTATAGCGGACAGTATTTCAAAACACAGTTCAAAGACTGCTATTGGCGGTCACAGTATATTCATGGGACAAGTGAGAAAAGATGAGCTGGAGGGTAAATTTGTAACTGCCATAGAATTTACCACCTATGAAGCACTTGCTTTAGAAAAAATGAATGCCATTAGGGAGGAGATTTTCGAGAAATACCCGCTAAATTGTCTACATGTCCACCATAGCCTAGGGGTCGTTAAAACCGGTGAAATCTGCCTTTTTGTATTTTGCTCTTCTGCTCATCGTAAGCCGGCTATCGACGCCTGTTCGGAAATTGTGGAACGGCTAAAAGCTGAGTTACCTATTTGGGGCAAAGAGATATTTGAAGACGACACACATCAATGGAAAGAAAACAAGTAAAATGGTAAACATTACAAATAAATCAAACACCTTAAGAATTGCCATTGCAATGGCCACTGTCAAAGTTTCAAAACCAGAAACAGTTGAAGCTATTGAGCAAAGAAAAATCCCTAAGGGAGATGTTTTCGAATTTGCCCGGGCTGCAGGACTTTTAGGCGTAAAGAAAACGAGTGACCTCATTCCTGATTGTCACCCGCTACCTATAGAATACACTTCCATTACTTACGCAATTGATGGGTTGAATATTCACATTACCGTAGAAGTTCATACCATTTACAAAACCGGTGTAGAAGTTGAAGCCATGCACGGTGCTTCGATTACCGCCCTTACAATGTATGATATGCTGAAACCAATCGATAAAGGTGTTGAAATTCAAAACATCCGGTTGTTAAAAAAATCAGGTGGTAAATCAGACTTTAGGCAGCTTCAATTTCCAGAAATAAAAGCAGCTGTAGTGGTTTGCTCTGATTCTGTTTTTTCAGGTAAAGCACAGGACAGTTCGGGCAAAACTATCATAGGATTGCTGGAACAATTTGGGATTGAAACGCTGAAATATGAAGTTTTACCTGATGAGGTTGAAAGAATCAGCGCAAAGGCACTTGAACTCTGCGGAGCTGAACATCAACTGTTGATTTTTACTGGTGGAACAGGTCTTTCCCCAAGGGATGTTACACCTGAAGCGATTTCGCCTTTAATTGAGCGTAAAATTGATGGTATTATGGAAACTGCCAGACAATATGGCCAGGAACGGATGCCTTATGCGATGTTATCTCGTGGGATAGCCGGATTTATTGGTGATACCCTGGTGCTTACCTTTCCCGGATCGAAAGCTGGAGTTGAAGAATATATTCATGCGCTATTCCCGCAAATCCTACATCTGTTTAAGGTAAATAAGGGTCAAAAGCATTAACATTACATTCTATTAGCTATTTTTGGGGGATCCAGGAACACATTTATGTCTTCAGGATCCCCATCCAATACTTCTTATAGATCAAATGATAGTTAAAAATCCCTTTTCCATATCAATTCAGCTTGCGATAGCCTTAATAGCTGTCTTATGCTTTTCCATTCCTACTTTCGCACAGAAAAATAATGTCATGGAAAAAGGTCAGGATATCTCTATCCTTTCCGACTCTGCAACCTTGACAAAGGGCGACTACCTGGTTCATCTTGAAAAAGTATTCGAGACCATCAATAAGGTCCCGGTTACCGTAGGCTCCTTTAAGAAACTAAACCCAATAGCCGCACATTTAACACAGGATGAGGCTGCCCTTGCCTTACTTAAAAGCAGGCTTACTCAAAGTGACAGGACGCCAAACCTGCAAAACCTCCAAATGGATCAAACCTTACTGGAGGAGCTTCAGACCAATAACACGGAATGTTTGTCGGATCTAGATGCCTATGAAAAAGAATTAAGGGAGTTAAAAACGGAAATTCTTAACCTGCGTAAGGACACGGTGCTGATTAAAGTTTTTACACTACCGGCGATGCGCCTGATGTTTAAAGAGCAATTTGCGGAGCTGAAGAAAAAACATGTGGTCATGGATAGTTTACTAAAAACTACCACATTAACAATTAACAACCTGCAAGCGCGTACTTCCGCTAATCTGATCAACATTAAAGAGTTAATGTACCTTACCGACAGGCATCTTGATGCCGTAAGTATAAAAGCATTCGGGAAAGAGCGACGTTATCTTTGGGAGTCTGCAAGTAATAAGACCAGAGGTGTTGGATTCCGGAACTTTATCAATGGCGAAAAGGAAATATCAGGGTACTATTTTGTTTACACCCGCAGCAGTCGCCTTTTACTGATCCTTACCTGCGTGACCTTCTTCTTCTGGGTATTTTTCAATTTCAGGAGTATGAAGCAGCGGGACCGCCTGGAAGCGCTCGACGATTTTTCCTTACTTACGGCGCAGCCTTACCTGATTACTTTTATCATGCTGTTTACCCTGGCTCCTATCTTCGACCTCAAGGCACCAGCATTATATATCGAATCGGTACAGATTTTACTTGCCCTTTTACTGACCGTCTTTTTCCGCACGAGACTCTCTTCAAAGCTATTTTACTATTGGTGCATCTTTGCCATATTACTGCTTGCCCCGGTTTTTCTACGTCTCTTAGGGATGCCACAAAGATATCAGCGCTGGTTGCTGCTGTTCCTAAGTATCAGTTCTTCCATCTATGGTATCCTGATATTAAGGAAACTGGATGAGCAGGCAAAGAAATATAAAACGATACTGATTACTGGATTTATCTATACCATCTTCGCAGTCATTGCTACTTTTTGCAACCTCTTCGGTCGCTTTACCCTTACCCAAATTTTCTATTCTACGGGCGTAAACTCTTTGTTAAATGCGATATCGTTAACCATCCTGGCAAAAGTACTGGTAGAGGCTTTCCTGCTTCAAATGAAAAGTAGCAGAATCCGTAAAGGTTATCCTGAATATTTCGACTGGAATTCCGTAACCTCGGGTCTGAAAAGGCTAACCGGGGTTGCTGCGACCATCATCTGGTTTGTGATATTTACCACGAATCTTAATATTTTCAATGGGTTGTATGAGTCTTTAATGGAGATCCTGATTGAAAAGAGAACAGTAGGAAGCTTCTCCTTCACCTTTGGTGGCATCGTCCTCTTTTTAGGGATCATCTGGACGGCCAACTTTTTACAAAAATACATTGCTTATTTCTTTGGTGATACCGGAGACGACGACATAGAAGACAATAAAGGGGAACGCTCAAAATTACTAATTACGCGATTGGTGCTACTCATTGGGGGATTCCTTATGGCTGTGGCAGCATCTGGACTACCGATTGACAAGATCACCGTCATTCTTGGTGCCCTTGGCGTAGGTATCGGATTAGGTTTACAGAATATCGTGAGCAATTTCGTATCCGGGATCATCCTCATTTTCGATAAGACCATCCGCATCGGAGATGTAGTGGAGTTGAGCAATAAAAAAGGAAGAGTTAAAGAAATTGGTGTCCGTGCCAGTACCTTACTTAGTGAGGAAGGTGCAGAAATCATTATTCCCAACGGATCCATATTGTCAAACAACATTATCAACTGGACCCTTAGCAATAACCAGATGCGGGTAGATATTTCTTTAAATATTGCTAAGCCCTTCAATTCAACTGAAGTAGTAAATCAGATCCGGGAATTGATCATTAACAACGACAATGTCTTTGTGAACAAAGAACCTGTGATCATGATTATTCCAGTGAGTAAGCTAAAGAGCAGTATAAAAATATACTTCTGGTGCAAGGATATTGCTAATGCAGACCTGACCAGAAACATGGTCATTGCACAAATATTTGAAGCCTTTGAGGAGAAAGATATTGAGATGGTATAAGTTTAAAGGGAGTAGTTTTAGCATGAAAAACTACTCCCTTAAATTTCAAATTATTTGTCAAGCAAATCTGTAGTCTTTCCGTCTACGGTGTTATTGCCTAGTTCGGCATTGATTACTCTTTCAAAAAGCACTCTTTTCTTATTGCTATGGTATGCTGGATAGTCAGTATTGGTGGTTATTTTGTTGTTTTTAAACACAATTCCGTTTACTGATTTCGCATAAACAATAGGTTGATCAAAAGTATCAAACTTGTTGTTTTCTATCTTGATCCCTGAGTGGAAGTATTTCTTTTGATCTTTAAGATTAGGAATCTCAGGATAAATAGAAATTACTGCACTGGTAAATTGATACATACTGGTTAGGGCATTGATAAAAGTATTGTTGCGAATCGTCACATCTCTACAAGAACCCGTTTCGTACCAGCCATTGCTATCACCACAAAGTACGATGGCACTACCAGAAGTATGGTCAAACAGGTTATCTGCAACTAATGTTGGTTTTGGCGTACTAAATAGCGCACCCCTTGCCCTGTTGTTACGGATGGTATTTCCTGTAAAAACTACTGTAGGTGTCCAGGTTAAATTCTCTATCCCAACATCCGTTTTTTCTGGATCGATCTCCGGGTTTAAAGCATTGGTAAATTCGATCTTAAACTCTTTAATTGGGTCTTCTGGTTTAGATCTTAGGGGTGTAATCGCAGCAATGGTATTCTTGGTATCCCATAAATCCATGGTCTTAGATTGGATAAACTGCACTGAATCCTTTAAGTTACCCCAGTCGAAACCGAAAGATTGACCTTCCATATATCTACCAACTACGGTACGATCGTCTAATCTTTTTACCATTTTAAGGTAGGTTCCATGGATATTGATCGCATCGTCCATCATTCCTTCGTACACACCGTTCTTAGATACTAAATCTCCTTTACAGCCTGAGAAATGCGTAGCATCTGCTTGAGTAGTAAAATATCTAGGGTCGTTTTTACCTCTTAACGATACGCAAAATCCATCCATATAGATGTTTTCTGTGAGCTGCGCCAAAAGTCCCATTCCTTCTGCATAATGTACTTTTACGTTCAAGAAAGTGATATTCTTCCCTTTATGAACAAAAATACCTGGAGTTGGACGGTGCCAGCTTCTCATGGCGATTACGGTACCTGGAATCAGCATTTTGTTCTTCCAATGATGCGCTTTAATCCTTCCAGGAGCAATTTCTGAAACGCTCTTAGTCCCTACTCTAATGTCTCCACTATTGAAAACAATGTGTTTCGTCTTGTTTTCAAAAGCGATGCCTGAGGTTGGATTCATTTCCCAGCCTTCTCCTAAATTATAAAGCACACTATCTTTGATTTTGTAGGTTACCCAAGGCGCAGTTTCATAAACAATGGTTCCTGCAATAGGATCGTTTTCTACAATCTTAATCTGTGTAATTTGTGGTTTTTCGAAATCGATACTCAGGTTTTTGATTTTCACATTCTGGCTTTCAATTAACGCCAGAGGGATCATACGACCATGAAACATCAAGTCTGCACCATTACCATCTAAGGTGATGTTTTTGAAATGATCTAATTCAATCGCTACGGTCTTAGGATTCACCTGATCGTGGTTCGAGATATAGTATTCTCTTTTTAGTGCTCCTTCCGGATGAAAATTATACTTTCCTTTTTGAAACTGAATTACAATTGCATCCTGATCAGTGGCTTTGCTTTTGATCTCTTTCAGCAATTTAACTAATAAAGGACTGATGTTCTCTCCTGTATTCGGTTTGATCCCATAAGCGGAAAGTTGGTATACTTTTGTCTTGGTTTGTGCTTTTAATGGGACTATTAGACTAAAGCTTAACAGCAGCAGTAAGATGTTTTTTTTCAATTGATTTAATTAATTATGGTTCAAGAATTATTTAGAAACGGAATATACAAAGTAAAAAAATAAGAGCCAGCGTTAACTGGCTCTTATTTACGCTGATTGCTTTAAAATTAGTAACCCGGGTTTTGGTCGTTTTTCAATAAAGGATTTAAGTCCATTGCTGATTGCGGAATTGGCATCAACATTAAACGGTTATCCCATGATTTTTTAACCACTGATACCCCATTAGGTGTAAAAGTCTCTCTGTTCATTACTGAAGCAGCGTAAGTAGGGCCATAACGACGAATATCGTAAAAACGGTTCCCCTCACCTGCCATTTCAATTCTTCTTTCGTTTCTCACGAAATCAAGTGCTGCAGGTTTTGACGCGATAGCTGTAGGTACGTTTGGCATCCCACAACGGTCACGCAGATCGTTTAAAGCTGCCTGAACATCGCTATCCCATCCACTATTCTGGATACGTGCTTCTGCAAAGGTTAGCAATACTTCTGCATACCTGATTACTGGAAAATCATCACCAGAAGAACCTTCACCTGGATCAGAGAAAAACGGTTGTAAAGCCACCATTTTACGCCAGCTGTAACCACTTGCTGATTCATTACCATTATTCACGAATGATGGCTCCCAACGGTAGTAAAATGGACCTGAAAAATCTGTTTCATGCCATCCTTTAAAAGGGAAAAGAATCGAAGCGTACAAACGACTGTCTCTGTTACGGAACTCGTTCATATAGGCATTACTTTTCATATCAAGTGTTGGCACTTTTGCAATGTATTGTGTTTGATCCAGGCCGGCAACCTGATTCTCCATCGCAGCAAAGTTCGTTGCTCTGGTTTGTGTAGCGATTAATGGCCTAACGGTCTGACCATCAATATCCCAATACGCATCCACTAAATCCTGAATCGGTTTCAATGAACTGTAGCCAGATACCAGCTGACTTGGTCTCAAATAAATGTAGCGTGACACATCTGACTGACCTTTTTCTGCCATATAGCCTCTAGACACTATATATTCTTTGTTGTTAGGATTGGCATTTTTAGAATGCCATAAAGTTTCGTAGCTGAAAAGTCCTTTCACATACTTATCCTTATCAATCCCCTTAGCCGCAAAATCGATAAATTGATCCATTTCATCCGCTTCTTTTTGTTGTCCTGCATCCAAAGTAGCCACACGGAACAATTGATGTTGACCTTCTCTGATGATCAGATTGGCTGATTTTTCTGCTTCGATAAAATTACCAAAGTATAAAGCGGCTCTTGCTCTCAATGCCAAAGCACCAGAACGGGTAATCCGACCTTTCTCTTTCAGATAACCACCAGTATAGTCCTTAGGTAGTATTTCCGCAATTTCTGCCAACTCATCCAAGATGAATTTCTGTACTTTTTCAGCTGGATCTCTTGGTAACGGAGGCGCATTGTATTCTAAAACTGAAATCACCAATGGCACTTTTCCAAATAAGGAAGTCAGCTTCAAATAAGAGAATGCGCGCATGAACCTCGATTCCGCTTTCATTCTGTTACGCAAATCATTATCCATCGTACAACCATCTACTTTTTCTAAGAAGTTGTTTTGAATGCGGATATCGCTATAGTTGTATCCTAAATCATCTGCAGAACTCAATGCGTTTAACTGTGCAGCCTCGAAAGGCCCCTCCCAGGGTTTCTGACTATGGCTGTTATCGGTAGTCATTTCGATGTAACCATCCCAACCTGGAAGTTGACTATAGCAAGCATTTAGACCTAACCAGGCATCTTTTTCTGTCTTCCAAAAAGTCTCGGCTGCCACTTCAGAGGGTGGTGTTACATCTAGTTTTTTACATCCAGCCATAAAGATCAGGACTGATGATGCAATGAATATTTTATTTAAATAGGTTCTCATAATTCGTTTTTTAATACTTCTGTTCTTACAAAGTAAGATTTAGACCAATTGACATTGTTTTCACACCGATACCTAAAACTCTTGAACTCGCAGTTTCCGGATCAAAATCTTTCATTTTATCATCGGCACGGATGGTAAACATGTTTTCAAGATTCACAAAAATTCTAGCTGCCGAAATGCCACGTTTTTTCAAGAGATTATCTGAAAATTTATACCCGAAAGCAATGTTTTTCACCCGGAAATAATCAGCATCAAATAAGGAGTACTCAGAAAACTCTCTGTTGTAATTGTCTAAAGTACCACCACCGTACGTACGTGGGTAAACTGCTTGTGGGTTAGGATTTTCAGTAGTCCATCTTTTCAAATGATAAGCTCTGGCGCTACCACCTAAGAAAAATGGCACCAATGCGTCGTTCTCAAAGGCAACTTTAGCACCACTTATCCCTTGTCCAAATGCCGAAAAATCAAAGTTTTTATACTTTAAGCTTACATTTAAACCATAAGTATATTTAGGGACATCTGTTCCAATAATTGCTCTGTCTTCTCCAGTGATGTCACTTTTCCAGGCAACATTTGCTCTTTGTGGCTTATATTTAATGTCACCAGCTTTAGGAATACGACCGAATTTGTAATACTCTCCTTTGTCGATTTCCGCTTGCGAATAAAGTCCATCAGTTACGTATCCATAGTAAGAACCAATGGATTGACCCACTTTATAGATGTAATCAATCTTATCACCACCATCATAAATCATATTATCAGATGTTGCTAAATCAACTACTTTATTGGTATTGATCGACATATTTCCGCCAAATGAATATTGGAAATCGCCAACTTTATCTCTGTAATTTAAGGCGAGTTCAAAACCTTTGTTTTGTACTTTACCAATGTTTTGTGATGGTCTTTTACTTACGCCTACTTCAACAGGGACATTGTATTCCATCAAAATATTACTGGTGTTTTTGATATAGTAATCCGCGGTTACAGATAACTTATTGCCCAACAATTCCAGATCAAGACCGATATCGGTGATCGCTACCTTTTCCCAACCTAGTTTGGCGTTTGCTGGTTTCGACTCCGAAATACCTGGCACCACAACATCTTCAAAGTTGTATCCTAAACCATTGTTATAGGTTTGGAAATAATCGTAATTACCAACGTTATTGATGTTACCCAATACGCCATAAGAACCTCTCAATTTCAATAAATTGATCCAGCTTACTTTTTTCATAAAAGCCTCTTCAGACACTAACCAACCGGCAGAGAATGAAGGGAACACGCCCCAACGAGAATCTTTATAGAATCTGGAAGAACCGTCCGTTCTGATGTTCGCTTCTAATAAATAACGACCTAAATAGTTGTAGTTTAAACGTCCGAAATAAGAAGCAAGATTGAATTGAGAAAGCCCACCTTTATTGGTAAGATCCGCACCTGCTGCAGAACCTGCACTTAAATCTTCTAAATCATCTGTAGGGAAGTTTTTGCGTGAACCTTCTAAACCTTCGAACTTATTTTGTTCGTAAGAAGTACCTGCAAGCACTGAAAATGAGTGTTTCTCATTCTTCCAGTCGTATTTTGCAGTAGCAGTGTATAACAAACGAGAGTTATTGCCCCATTTCATATTCATTTGGTTAACCGTAGCCCCAGTACCTGGTATTTCAGCTTTTGAAAGATAGTTAATTGCATTGTTCTGCAGCGCATCATACCATTTTCTCTTATCTTCGGTACTCATATAAGAAGCCTGACCACTAATAACTAAACCTTTTAAAGGTTTAAGGTCAAAACCCAGATCTAGAATTGTATTGACAGAGTTTTTATGCTCCCAATCTTTTCTATTTAAATTACGAAGTGCATTATTTCTGATGAAACTTTGTGAAGCAATTGCACCACCATTAATAGTACCCCAATCTCCGTTCGTATGACGGGCCACCATGGTAGAAGGAACTGCTAAAATTTGGTAAGTTGAAGTTGCACCATTCACGCGATCGTTCTGCGTGTTGATGTAGGAAACGTTGCTATTTAAAGTCAACCAGCTCGTTACATCCGAAGAAACTTTAGTTTGCAGGTTGTAACGTTTACCATCCTGACCTGGCATAAACTGATCGTCGTAAACATAACCAAGACTTGTAAAATAGCGGATCTTCTCTGAACCACCACTGAAATTCAGAGAGTGCTGTGTAGTGATTGCTGATTTATCCAATACTAAATCTGTCCAGTTGGTATTTGGATATAAATCCGGTTTAGAACCATCTTTAAACCATCCGATTTGTTCTGCAGAATATAAAGGTGCAACACCACGGTTTACTAAACCTTCGTTGTACAATTCTGCATATTCCCAGGAGTTCAATAGATCTGGTTTATAAGTAGCTGATTTTGCACCTACAAAGCCATTATATGAAATCGTCATTACCCCATTTTTTCCTGATTTAGTGGTCACCAATACCACACCATAAGCTGCACGAGAACCATAGATAGAGGCCGAAGAAGCATCTTTTAGGAAAGAAACCGATTCTACGCTATTTGGATCTAAGCTCGAAAAGATAGTCGCATTAGAAATGACCCCATCAATTACAAATAATGGAGACGAGGTTTCAAAGTTCCCTCTACCGCGGAAGTTAATCGCTGGTGCTTCACCTGGACGAGCAATGACCGTCACACCAGGAACTTTACCTTGTACTGAAGCCATTAAATTGGTATTGGAACGATCTTTAAGATCCTGAGCATTCACAGTAGCTACAGATCCAGTTAAGTTTACCTTTTTCTGCGTACCATAACCTACTACCACTACTTCTCCCAATTCTTCTTTCTTTTCCAGTAATTTAATGGATAGTGTCTTTTCGTTGCCAATAGTCACCAATTGAGTGGTATAGCCAATCATTGAGATCTCTAAAACATCACCTTTGTTGACCTCGATACTAAACTCGCCCTCGACGTTCGTAGATACTGCTTTATTAGTACCTTTTACTTTAACGGAAGCACCAATCAGGGGCAAGCCCAATTCATCGATGATCTTTCCTTTGATTGCAGCAAGCATTGATGAAGCGGCTATATTTTGAAAAGCCAGTTTTTTCTGCTGCTTAATGATAATGGTTTTACTTTCAATTTCGTAAGAAAGTGGTTGTTGATTAAAAATCTGTTTTAAAACCTCTAAAAGTTCTGCGTTTTTCACCTCAATGGTTACTAGATTCGCATTTTTAAGCAAGTTATCTGTGTAAAGAAAGTTATAGCCACTTTGGCTTTTAATTTCCCTAAAAATGGTCTTTAACGTTGCGTTAGATTTAGAAAGGCTTATTTTTTGTGCATAAGTGGCAGCACTGACCTGCATAATCGATGCGATTATGATCACGGTGGTTAGGCGCATAATTAGTAATAATTTTTGGCATAAGCGTTGGTAGACACCAAGCTTCCTCGGATAATTTTTATACATTAGTTTAAGGTTTGGTTAGCTGCTTTCTGCCCCCTTGTCGTCGAAAACTTAGGGCATTCAGCAATAGTTGATTTAATTAATTATATCCAAACTCAACCGGGGGTGTTAGTAGCACCTCTGGTTCGTTTTTATAATAGCCTTAGCTGCGTGGTTGTAAAATTTTTCTCATCTGTTTGATTTATGATATGAATACTCTGTTTATTGGCAATAATTTATTTTAAAGATTGTTGGTACTGGTCACAAATATTGTTCTGTTCTCTATTTTGAATTTCACGGTACCTGTGCGTTCTAACAATTCCAATACTTTAGACACCTTTTCGAATCTGGAAACGGCACCTCCGAATTTCTCAGTAGATTTCTTTCCTACATAAACCACCTCTACGTTATACCAGCGTTCGACCATTTTCATGACGTTTTCAATGGACTCGCTTTCAAACATAAACTCGTTGTTTTTCCAGGCCAGGTCAAGCAGCTCATCAGAAGGTCCTACCAGGAAATTCCCTGTTGGCATCAATGTAGACTTCTGACCAGGTTTTAACATTTTAGCGTTCCCATGATTAGAGACTTGTACGCTACCTTCGACTAAAGTGGTCTTTGTTGGCTCATTCACATATCCTTTTACGTTAAACTTCGTACCCAGAACTGTTATATCCTGATGTTTCATTTTTACGATAAAAGGATGTTTTTTGTCCTTAGCTACCTGAAAATAGGCTTCTCCCTCCAGTTCAACCCTTCTCGCTGTGGCCTTCGTAAAAGAAGCCGGATATTTCAATACTGAAGCGGCGTTTAACCAAACCTCCGTTTTATCCGGTAAGCGCACCCGATAAGTTTCAGCATTGGTAGTTGAAAGGGTGTTTATTTTATCCGATGCTGCATCGACCGCGTTACTCAGCTCATATACCAATTCGCCCTCAGGAGTCTTGGTAATGGTTACGCCGGCTTCATTTGCGAGCTCACCGCTATTGCTATTTCCTAATTTAATTTTCTTGCCATTTGCCAGGGTTAGTGTAGCTCCAACTGAACCCGGAGCAAGATCCTTAGCAATGGCTTGTTGTTGGTTTTGATGAGCATCTGGTTTATCGAAATAGAACAAAGCTCCGCCCACAACTATAATAACTGCGGCAGCAGCAGCAAATTTTGGCCATAGCCTGTATGTTTTAGCTGCTGGCTGAATGGCCTCCAACGTCTTTTGCCTAATTAAAGAAAGGTCTTCTTTAAGGGCATCCTCAGAAATATCAACAGACTCATTTAAGTTCCATCCGGCATACCAAGTCTCCAACAAGGCTTTTTCGCGCTCATTGCATAGCCCCTGATCATACTTATGAATTAGGTCTTCAATTTCTTGTCTGTTCATGTTTTTGATTGATGCAAAGCTTTTATAACTCGCATGCAAACACTAAAGACAATGCAAACTAAGCTTGGGGGTATCCAAAAAGAAAGTATTTTTAAAGAATTAGAAAAAACATCGATCCTAGCCTGGTACGCAGTATTTTCAGGGCATTGTTCACGGTAGTTTTTACTGTTTGTTCAGAAATATCTAGTTGAGCGGCGATTTCTTTATGAGATAGGAAACCCTTGCGGCTCAATTCAAATATTTCTTTGGTACGAGGCGGAAGTGCGGCTATTTCCTGATCAATAATTAGGGTTAACTGTTTTAACCTCACCAAATGATCGGTAGAAAAACTATTCTCTACTTCAAGATACTGGATGGCTGCAACATATTCATCGTTCAACTTTTTCTTCGTTAACAGATTAAATATTCTGTTGCGCACCGACATAAATAAATAGCCGGAAAGTGTGGTTGTAATGAATAATTCGTGTCGCTTTGACCAGAGTGTAGTGAGCAATTCCTGTACTAAATCCCTACACTCTTCTCTTTCCTGAAGTCGCTTAAAAGCATGAATATAAAGGGGGGCATTATATCGGTCAAAAATTTCAGCAAATGCAATCCGGTCATCGTATTTTATTAAGTCTACCAGCTCCTGATCTGTATATTTACTGTAATCCACCATTTAAAGTTATCCGAACCGAAACTACATAAAAAATCACAACTAAATGCAATGCCCCCCTTCAAGCCTAATTTTAGCTAAAGCGTAATATTACCCGAACTATTGGTTTAGAAGTGGCTTTACTTGTTTAAGCATCTCATCAGCTGTGACCGTTGCCAATGATTTTATATCGAACATCTCCAAAGCCTTATTCAATTCGTTCAGCTGTTTAGTCTGCTTATTTTTTGTATACAAGGTTTTTAAGTATCTGATTTTTTCAAAATCCTGGGATCCTTCAATAAGCTTTTCAAATCGGATAGAACTCAGCGGACCAGGGTAAACCATATAAGTATCGCCAGCTGGCCAGGTGATAAAACGACTATCTTCCAGCGGGTTTTTCGTCCAGCTATTATAAGCCCATCTTAAATAACCATCCATATTTTTACTTGCTGTGTACCAGCCGATCCATACTCCTTCTGCCGGAGAAGAGAAAGTAAAGCCATTTGGATAAGGCTCTGTACAGCAGGTATACCAGGTACTCAGTTGACCATTTTGTTTACGCTTTGCCAAAGTAGCTGCTGGAAAAACCTCTCTTGAAGCAATGCAATAGACATCAATATCTTGTTCTATTTCAGGATGATACTCTCCTGCTAAAGCAATTTTCCAGTTTTTATCCGTCTCTTTCAATAATTTGATGACCGATTTCATCGCTTCTATTGGTCTTTCGTCCATTGCAATATAGGTTTTGCTAAACCATCCTTTTTGCTTCAGGTGCTGTGCAAAGTCGACCAGCATGGTTTTCCAGAAAGCGTTATAAGTTGGGGTACCAATCGCATCTGTAAATACGGCTTCCTTTTGTGTGCTTTCATCATAATAGGTAAAAGCGATCTTCCAAGGTACCATACTGTAACAGTTGATGCGTTCCGTAATTCCGCAATCCATTACAAAGGCTATATATTTATCAAATAGACTGTAGTCGTATTTCCAGCTGCCATCCTTTTTCTTCGTCCATTTAATTAAGCTTGGATAATCATCGTAAGTTTGGTGTCCCCAAGGCTCATGTACGATACTTGCAGTAATGGTTTTTTGACCTGCATTGGCCAGCATTTCATAATAACCTTTCATCAATGCATAATGCTCCGTACTCCAAAGTGGCACATTATGTACGCGAGCGATAGCTGCTGGATGTTGCCATAGATCTAAATCATATTCCCATTTGTTAGGAGCAGGCAATGTTTTGTCTAATACCTGAATGTTGATTGCTAAACTGTATTCCTGATCTCCTTTTATCTTAATTGTGCCTTTATAATTTCCAGGGGCTGTATTAGCTGGCACCTTGATACTAAGCCATGCTGGCTGAGTGGTGTTTTTTTTCAGCAATGCGGATTTGGATTTTGTATCGATGATATCGGCTACATAGGAAGAATCAAAATCTGCTGCTTTCCGGTGGCCACAACCATTTTTAAATTCATCGGTCATCACATATTCAACAAAACCAAGTGTAATGTTTCCCTTTTTAATGGAATTCCCTTGTTTGTCTTTCAATTCACCAGCCTCTAAACTGATATTGTTCAGGTTTTTATTTGCCCATACCAAAATTTGTGTATGTATCTTCTCGCCTTTCCAGGCTTTTGCTTCCCAGGTCATTGCTGCCTCCACCTTCGGTGGCAATTCTCTTGCAAAATGTTTATTCGAAGAGGCAAAGCTTACATTTAATCCATTGGGTACTTTGGCCCATTCCTCATTAATAATTTGCTGATTCAATAAAGGCTTTTTTTGCAAAGCCAAACTGGCGTCTTGTGCCTTAACACCTAGGTATAAAAAAGATAGACAAATAAAATACAGATATTTCATAGCTCTAAGTTAGCCATTTAGAGAAGAGCGTAAAACGGCAATCGTATCAGACTCGTTACACAAGCGTTTGCTTAAACGTAACAATATGGATAGATTCCAAATCTCCTCTCTTACATCGAAATTGTTCCACCTTCGAAAGGCACCGGCAAATAGAAACGTCCGTTACTTAAATTTTGGATCTTAAGAATCCTTTTTGAGGCTTTATCCAGGAAGACTTTAAAATATAACTTTTCTTTAGAGGTACTGTTTGCGAATACCAAAATCTGTTTTCCTTTTTGCTGACTAATCTCGTAAGTAGCCATTGCTATGGAATGGCTTAAAAAATTCCGACGAACGTCATAATCTGCTTCTGTATTCTTTTTAAGCGTGATGGTATCAAGGGCTATAGCTTTCCGGAACGTGGCATCACCCTGGAACTCGATCACTTCACGAAAAACATCTTTCGCATTCAGCAGAGTATCCCTATTGAGCTGCCAGGCGAAAGCTAAAGGTGATTCTCTACTAGCCCGATCAATGAGCTTTAAAATTGGAGAAGCGTTCAGTAACAGCTTCCTACGTTCATCCTCAGCATCGATGGTTTCTGGAGACAGAAACATCCGCATTGATTTGACTTGGGCAGTAGCATCCGTACAAAAAAATGTCTGGAATACAGTCATTAAAAAAATAGCCGGAATCATAGTTAATTTACGCAAGCAGAAGAGATTTTCCATATTCATTGGCTAAAGTATTGATTTTTACTTATTCCTTAACAAGGATACCTCTTTTTTACCTATTTATGCTTTCCCCGCTTCCACCAGATCAAAAAACCGGTTACTGGTAGTCCTGCAGCAATCAATCCTGCAAAAAATGCTATTATTTTCCCTGTCATCCCCAATACACTTCCTGTATGCAGATCATAGTTCATTGCAATTAATTTTGCGCCGACAGACTGCTGATCAAAACTTCCTCCATCCTGCAAAAGCTTTCCGGTATACCTGTCAAATTTGTACTGTTGTCTGTCATACATCCGCATTTCATCCTGATAAGCAGAAACATTCACGGTTCCACTTTTTGCTGCAGGAAAATTATATAGAAAATAAGCAGTTTTTGGGGCAGCTTTTAAAGCCTGATCCAGAATCGGATCTACTGGCATCAATCCCGGCAACTGTGTGGTATCAGATAATATTTTTGCTTTCTTTTCCGTTGTCAGCTCAAAAGACCACATCAATCCGGTTAACGCTATGACCATCAGGATTAAGAAGCTGTAAAAGCCAAAAACATTGTGCATGTCGTAATTCAGCCTTTTAAACTTTGCATTCCACTTTACCTGGAAACTTTTCTTCAGCTGTTTAAGCTTCCAGTTTTTGGGCCACCACAGCACCATTCCTGAAAGCAGTAAAATCACAAAACAAACCACCGACCAGCGGATGATGAAATGCCCGACAGCATCACCTAAGAGCAGGTTCATGTGAAGTGCCAGTACCACAGTAAAAAACTCTGATTTGGCATTCTCCTTAAACACCACCTTACCCGTATAAGGATTCAGGTAAACCTTATCATAATACTGGTAATAGTTCCAATAGCCAAAAGCTTTTTTATCTACTTTTAAAGCACGAAACATATAGGTCCGGCCTGCCGATTGAGAGAGTTCCGCACGCGAAATTTTATGGTCTTTACCCATTGCCTCTTCGGCTATTGGCAATAATACACTCAGTGGCAAGCGCGATTTAGCAGGGGCTACATGCAATCGATCTTTATAAACCAGTTCTTTTATTTCGTCCTGAAAGGCATATACAGCACCTGTAATCCCCAGTATAAACACCACTAGCCCGGAAATTAATCCGAGCCAGAGGTGTATTTGTCTAATTGTTCTTTTAAAATTTGAAGGTGACATTCGCAGCAAAGGTTCTTGGCATTTGTGGACTTAATACGCCCTGGCCAGTAAAATATACTTCATTCGCTAGGTTGTCAACTTTAAGGCCCAACCTGTATTTTGGTTTATCATAAAACACCGTAGCTGTAGCCATGATGTAAGAAGGCAAGGTAAACACGCCTGTAATTGCAGAGTTTCCGGTTAAGTGTTTTCCTATATAATTCACTCCGGCACCCAATCCCAATCCTCTAAATTGACCATGTGGAAGAGCATAGCTGATCCATGAGTTGATCAATGTTGCAGGACCAGCTGCAGCAGGTCTGCGACCTTCCAAATCAACAGCAGCATCCTTCCATTTACTATAATTATAGCTGTAACCAGCGATGACATTTAAACCTTCAATTGGATTGGCAATCAGTTCAAGTTCTACTCCCTGACTTTTCTGAGTACCATTTTGCACTGTAATCCGGTAATTAATACCATTTACATTTACCGTTTCCATATATAAGGAGTTCTTCACTTTAATATCATACACACTCGCTGTAAAGCTTAGTTTACCGTCGAAGAGGTCTGTTTTAACCCCAGCTTCCAACTGATTGGCATGTTCTGGTTTAAAGGTATTTGAAGCACCTGATCCTTCTGGTTGTGTTACAGGGGCGGGATTGCTAAAACCGTTCATGTAGTTCCCAAACACAGAAACCCTGTCTTTTAGCACCTGATAAACCAGGCCAAGTTTAGGGGATAATGCAGTTTGCTCATATTTTCCCGAACGCGTATTCGTATTTTCATTGAAGGTTCCTTTAGTTTGAAAACGGTCTACACGAAGGCTCAGCATGGTGATCAATCTATCCGTTATATTTAACACATTTGAAGCATAAGCACTGTACACATTGTTTTCTGCATGGCCTTTAGTTGGCAAGGCGGTGCTTGCAGCTAACCCAGCTTCTACTGCTGAACGGGAGATATTGTAGTAATTTGGATCATTCGGGTTGGTACCGCTCACTTTGTCGAATACCAGATATGGGGAATTGTTGTTTTTAACTGTCTGATTTAAATAATCCAAACCAAGCACAATTCTATTACGTAGTCCAAATAACTTAAAATCACCATTAAAATTCTGCTGAACATCTGTAGAGGTGTTTACAGAGTTCTGTAAGGAAATATTTCGCTCCAACATTTCATCTGTCGCACCGCGGATAAATTGATATTGATAAAAACCATCCGATTTACGGCTATTTGTTGAAACAATGGTTTGTGAAGTCCATTGATTTGAAAGCTTGTAATTCACCTGGCCTTTGATGTTAACCGTAGGATTTTTCATGGTCAAATCCTTATTGGTATAAGAACGCTTCCAATCATAATTTAATTCTTCAGGTCTGGTGGCTATAAAGGGACGTGTACGTGGTAAGAAGATTACTGCTGGACTGGTACTTTTTAATTCTGAAAAGCTCGTATTTAAGCTGATGTTCAGCCTGTCATTTACTCTATATTCTATCACTGGCGCCACAAAAATAGATTTCCTAAAGCCCACATCCTGGAAACTGTTCTGATGCTGGTAAGCAGCATTCATTCTGAAAAGTAATTTTTTATCCTTCGTTACTGGTCCGTAGACATCAGCAGTGAAGCGGTTTAATCCATAGCTACCGGTGGTGTAACTCAACTCTCCGCCTAATGTATCTAAAGGTTTCTTTGTTACAATGTTGATCAACCCACCAAAAGAAACTACTGAGGCGCCAAATAATGTTCCTGAAGGCCCTTTAATCAGTTCTACACGTTCAATATTGGCTGGGTCGATTTCTCCATTTGTTTGTGAGGGTACACCATCCGTTAAGGCAGCTTCCACACGAAAACCACGCATACTATAGAAAGTAGCTCCGGCAGTATTGATCCCTCTACTACCCTGAATCTTATATACACCTGGACTATTTTTTAACGCCATACTAAACTCGGTAACCATCTGTTCGGCTAGTAATGCTTTAGGAATAGTGGTATAAACCTGTGGATTTTCCAGATTACCCAATGGCATTTTCGCAGAAGTGGTGGTTTTCTTTACAGAAAACTTATTGATCCCTCCGCCATTGATCACTACTTCATCCAGTTGCTCATTGCTTTCAGCTAAAATGAAGTTTACGGCAACAGTTTCCCCTGCAATCACTTTTACATCTTTCTGCTGAGGGGCTAATCCTACAAAACTAGCAATCAACTTATAGGTACCCGCTTCAACATCTTTCAGTAAATAGTTACCTTTTGAATCTACCTGAACGCTTTTTAATCCTTTAATCCCTACAGTCACAAATTCGGCAGGTTTGCCATCTTTAGTTTTAACACTTCCTTTGATATTTCCTTTTGCTCCTGAAGTCTGTATGGTGATTTGCGTACCAGTTACGCTTAAGCCCTTCAATTGTCCTCCGAGTAATTCCGACAATGCTTCATTCAAAGTCTTATTTTTCAAGTTCAGATTCAGCTTTTTTTGCAGGTTCAGTTGGGTGCTACTATAAGAAAATTGTACTCCAGCCACATCGCCAAGGGCTTTTAGTGCTTCGCTAAGATTAACATTAGTTAGCTGAAGTGTTACGGGTTTCTCTAAAACCGTGTTTTGCCTCGCATAACTGCTGCAGGGCAGATATAGGATACTGCTGATGAATAGCAGGAATATTACAAATTGTTTCTTTGGGGTACATGCTTTGTACATACTTTTGTTTGTTGTTAAATTGATGATGAGTTGATTTTTCAATAGCCCGGTATGAAGTTGGCCGACTGAAACCGGGTTTATTTATATAAATGGTTTGGGGATAAATCAATAAAAGATAAAGGTTTGTTCTTCCTGCCTGTAATCGAATTTTACGGCAAAGCTCATGCTTTCCAGGACTTGTTTTAAGCTTGGGTTATTGAAGTTGCCGGTATAGCGTTCTTTAGCTAATTCTGCAGTGCTGACCTTAATTTCCACATTATACCAGCGCTCCAGTATCTGGGCAATTTCTTCAATGGTTAAATTATCCAGCAATAGTTCGTTGTTTTTCCATGCGATGTATTTACCCACCTCCACCTTTTGGGTCTTTATAATGGGCAAGGATGAATTTTGAAAAACACCCATATTATTTGCAGTAAGGGTTGCTTGTTGCTGACCCGATTTCTCTGAAAATCTAACTTTCCCTTCCTCTACAACTACGGCAGTACTGCTTTCTTTGGCAAATGCCCTTAAGTTAAATCTGGTTCCTAGTACTTGTACCTTTGTTTTTGCAGTCTGGATGATAAAAGGCTTTGAGGGATCTTTGGCTACATCAAAATAGGCTTCACCAGAAAACTCCAATGCCCTATGATTGCCTTTAAAGCTTTCAGGAAAACGTAAAACACTTTCCGCATTTAGCCAAACCAGGGTCCCATCGGGTAACTTTACCTGCAACTTCTGACCTTTAAGTGTCTTTATCGTTTTATAAACCAGTACTGTTTTTTGAGGAACGTTCTGCTCCTTATTGAAATAATATATGCTGCCTAATCCAACAAACAGTAGGAAACAAGCGGCAATTTGTAAGATTAAACGGTAATTGTTCCATTTAATGGATTTGCCCGCTATTGGCGGAATTGCAATATCGTACCGACTTGCGATCTTCTTCCATCCTTTTTCTTCGAGGGCATTCAGATCTAACTGTGCCGGATAACTCATCTCTGCTTCATCAGATTCCAGCCATTGCTGAACCGCATCCTCCTCTTCCGGATTACATTGGCCCTGGTGATAACGTTCAATAAGTTCTTTAGTAATCTGCATAAGCATCAGGCCTTTTAACTGCCCATATACCTTAAGCCGGATAAGTATTGATTTTCCCTAGGTCGATTCTTGAAAAAAAATCAAATGGCACACAACTACCTGAATTCCTGCAAATTATTTCTCAAATAATTCATCGCTTTATAGAGATGGTATTCTACTGTTTTTTCTGAAATCAATAAATTAGCAGCGATTGTCTTGTTGTTCATGCCCTGATCCTGACTTAAACGGTATACTTCCCGGCATCTACAAGGCAACTCCGCCAGCAAAAGGTTCAGACTCCCGTTCAATTCATTAAATAAAACTTGTTCTTCTGTGCAGTTTATTGATCCACAATGGCTTCTTAAGGCGCAATTGATATGCTCCCTTCGACTGTTACTTGTGCGCAGGTATTCAAAAGCCTCCAGCTTTGCTGCCCGGTGTAAATAATGCGTTATGGTAGTTTTAATGCTGAGTTTCCCCCGACGTTCCCAGATCGAAGCGAAGAGATCCTGACTAATTTCCTCTGCTATTTCTTCATCATGGGTGTAATGAAATATGATACCGTACACACTTTTCCAATGATCCCTATAAATACGCTCAAAGCCTTGCTCATCTATTTGATGAAGATTAAGGGGAAGATGTTGATCCTGATTTGAAGGAGATCCGGGCACGGTGATTAATTTTGCTCAAAGCTAATTAATTACTTGGAATCAATCTAAATAAAAGAATGATTTTATTTAGATTGATTCTTTTTGACTTAAAAACAGGCCTAGGAAGGGTATTGATTAGGCATCTGGTATCTCAGGTTCTACCAGTTTAGCTAATTTCTCCAGGGATTCCTGCCAGCCTAAATAGCACATTTCTACAGGGATCACCGCTGGAATTCCTTCCTGGGTGATTTTTATTTCCGTACCCACCAAGGTTTTTCGAAGCCAGACAGAGGTAATCATCTCCCCCGGAAGATTTGGGTCGTCAAAGGTATCTGTGTATTTCAAAAACTCATTCGGTTTGATCTCTAGGTATTTTCCCCCGAAGGAATGACCGTTACCGGTAGAAAAATTGTGAAAAGACATTCGAAAAGAACCTCCTATTTCTACGGTCATCTCATGGACAGTACAAAGAAATCCATATGGAGGGAGCCATGAAGCAATTGCCAGGGATTCAGTGAATGCGCGGTATACCTTTTCCGGACTGGATTTAAGTATTCTATGTAATGAAACGGTGTTAGCTGACATGATATCTTTTTTTTCGTTTCCTACTCGTCTGGCTTTTCGGTTTCGCCCGTTTTTGTTGGTCGCTGCTCCAATTCGCTCTGAGCTTATTAAGCTGAGCAATACAAAGATGCCGGAAAAAGCTATAGTAAACAGCGGCTAAACACGACAATATCAAGGGGGATTTGCGACCAAAAAAAACGGATCTACCAGGGAGGCAGATCCGTTTCTTTAGAGATTGGTTCTTGAAGGCGAACATCGGATTTCGCCTGAACCATTATTTAAATTTTTCTGTAATTGGAATATTCCGACAATGTCTCCATTGGTACAAGCTGACCTAGAAATTTCACCATAAGATTCAGGTCTTCACTTTCCACAAAATATGCTTTTTCCATTTCATTATAGTTGAATTTGATGACCAGGTCGAGCTTCTCTGCATTGAAGATTTTTATTTTCAATGGCTTTTCATTTAAAGATTGGATTTTATCGAGTCTTTTTGTTTTCAGGTTTATAGTCATGTGTAATTTGCAATCCTTCAAAAAGGAAGCTTCTGCTGGCAAGGAAGCCGGATCTTGCTTGTAACTGATTACCAGAACCTCGGCATTTTCCTTTTCAATCTTATAAGTAGACTCATCCACTCTGGCAGTTTGTGATTGAGGTTTTGCATGGGCTTTCAAAAATGCTTTAATTTCTGATTTACCTGGCGCTTTCCCTTTTACTGAAATTACTGTCCAGCGTTCCGCTTCAGGTTTTGAAGGGTCATAACTGGCCAAAGTAACTGTTTCTTTATTACTGGCTATGGAGCTATACTTAAGATCAAAAGCATAATTATCAGGTCGCGGTTTAGTTGCTGTTGATAGCAATGCCGTGTCGATACCATGCTTAGCAAATGCCTCCAGAACTACTGATTTCTGTGCGAATGACGCAATTACTGAAAAGTTTAACAGGGTAATCAAAATTAGTTTTCTCATTAGATTTGTTTTTATTTTTTTAACCAGGATGTTTTTAAAGGGAGCTTAGTTGGATCAGAAAATCTGAAGCCCGGTACCTCATTATAATTAAGTTTAACAGTTCCTTTCAGTTCCATTTTTTTTCCCTCACGCAGGATCGAAATATGAATTGGACTACCCTCCTGAAGTCCATAACCAAGCATCATGGAGGCAGATCCATCCTCTGAATTAAAATCTAATCCATTAATGGAGAGCAATACATCTTTGTTTTTTAATCCGAGGTTGGTAAAGAATTGATTTTCGTTATCGGGTAAATCTACCAGCACCTGTTTTTGGTCCTGATCAATATTGATATACAGTGCATCGTTATGCACAAAAACGATAGATTCAGCAACGGGTACCACTGTTTCCTTTAGTCCCATCCGTTTTAGATAAGCTGAATAGTCCAGTGGTTTTCCTTCCACAACATAGGTATTCAGAAAGACCCCCATTTCTGGAAAGGTCAGCTTTGTAATCACGTTGATGAAATCTGCGTCTTCAAAAGGCTTGTCGCTCCCATATTTTTCTGCGAGTTGCGCCTCTAGTGCCAAAAGCCCTTTCTCTCCATTGCTATGTTCTCGTAATAGAATATCCATACACATCGCGATCAATGCCCCTTTTTGATAAACATTAGGATACTCCCGTTTCATATCCTCCTGAATCACATTCTTGCTCATCTCTGTAAAAGATAAAGAATCGTTGTAATCTTCGGCGGCCTTCATCTTGGCAGTCATGAGGTCATAAAATTTATCTTCGGAGATTAGTCCCTGGTTCACCTGGAAGAGGTTTGCAAAGTATTCGGTTACACCTTCATAAAACCATAAATGGCGGCTCATGACCGGCTTTTCATAGTTAAAATAGCGTATTTGCTCTGAATGAATTTTCAAAGGACTAACGGTATGAAAAAACTCATGACCAATTACATTGATGAGGTCCTGACTGGTCATGTTTTCCCTGAAAACAGCCGTGGTTGAGTTATTGTGTTCCAATGCCCCTATTCCTTTGGCATCACCATCGGAAGAAGCAGTCAGGTAAAGCAAAACAGCATATTTCTTTGTGGTGTTGACTGCGCCTAAAAATTTCTTCTGGGCAATCATCATTTTCTCTAATGCGGGTTTTAATAGTTTAGCGCTGGTATTTCCATGCGGCGCATAGACACTTAACAATACCTCCATATCATTAACGCGAAACATAGCGGTATCGGGTTTAGTATACATCACCGGGTTGTCTACCAATTCAGCAAAACGCGAAAAGGAATAAAGGTCGCTGCTTGATGAAGTGTCGCTGTCAATAGCTGCAGTTGAGCCATAGAGTTGCTCAGGATGCTTCAGTCTAATGCGATAGGGTTTTTCCTGCATTCCTTGAAAATATCCGGCAAAGCCTGCCCAATTTATCCAGAACTGCGTATCTGCTTTAATATTCGTTCCTGCCGGAGAAAAGATCACCTTTTCCTTTGATCCGAATACATCTGCACCGGTTTCCGCATCGAAGGTATCGTTAACCAGGTAGGACAATCGGGTCAGCTTCTTTGCTTTATGGATGACCACAGTATTGGAATCTTTACGGATCAGCGGCAAACGCTCATTATTTTTATCATAAGCAGAAATATCTTCGATAAACCGACCATAATCTGCGATGGCATAAGTACCTGGAATAATGCTTGCGAAATGATAAGTAATGGTATCACTTTTTATGCTGGTTGGGATCACTTCTACCCTAACCTGATCATTCTTAACATTTCCGAGATCCAGAACGATGGAAGTAAAGTCCTGCTCTTTTACCATGTTTTTACGTGAAACCACACAGGAAAGTTGGAATAACACACAAATGGTCAACAAAAAACAGGTTAGCCCATTCGTCTTTTTCACTGGCCTGGACTTACGGCGAGTGTTGGTCTTTAAATATTGCAATTTTTAGTATTTTTTTCCAAAGTTACGATAAATGACAAGTTTTAATTCAAAAACCAATAGCTTTACTTCATAAACCATCTCAACATTTTTATGAAATACAAAATTTTTATCCTTTGTTTATTTTCCATAGGTATTACGTGTTTATTCAGTGCTTTTAAACCTCAGGAAACCGGGCAAGTATACTTTATCCGTTCTACCAACAGTACAGGATCTGCTATTGCTTATAAGGTGTATATTGATGATAAACTGGTTTGTAACCTAAAAAACAAGCGCTTTTCGGTTCATGATATTGCTGCAGGAGAACATACTGTATCTATACAAGGTACCGGACTTGGTAGTCATGCTAAATCAAGACCATTCAAGATCAATGTGACTGCAGATAAAAGCAATTACCTGGTTGCAGTGAACGGTCCTGATTTGTATTTGGTGGAAGCAGTTGAGCCATCTGCACAAGAATTACTGAAAAAGGTAGCTCCCACAACAGCTTGTTTACCTGCTGATAAAAAGGGAAAATAACATTTTCATTCCCTCATTCATTTAAGCTACTAGATCAGCATTAATCTTTAGCCGAATAAAAAAAGGCTACATACACCAAAACCCCTACTTGAAAAATGTTTCAGGTAGGGGTTTTGATTTTTTATCCATACAGGCCAGTTAATTCCTGTACCGCATAAATTTATGTCCTTAACAGGACAGTACAGGTTGCTAATTCCCTTTTAAGGGTTTATTATTGTAATCAAACACCTAATTTTATACGAATGAACCTCTATTTTAAGTATTTATTCTTTCCATTCCTGCCGCTACTCATGACCTGGTCGGCGACCGGGATGGCCAAAGCTCCCATAATCGTGAAACCTGCTACCCTGCAATGTGAATACCTCATCAATCCTATAGGAATTGACGCATCCAAACCGCGTTTATCCTGGTTAATGATAGATCATCGTCAGGATGCCAGGCAAGCTGCTTATAGAGTTATAGTTGGAAAAGATTCAATAGGAGTCAGTAAAGGAAGAGGAAACTCATGGGATTCCGGGAAGATAAATTCCGCCGATCGCTTAGTAAACTATGGAGGGCAGCCTCTGGAGGCTTTCAGCAAATATTTCTGGACCGTAGTGCTTTGGGATAAAAATGGAAAGCCAGCAGCCTCTGGTCCGATCAGCAGTTTTGAAACAGGTATGATGACGGCTCAATGGCAAGGTGCCTGGATTAGTGATGGGAACGACATTAATAAGCGTCCTGCCCCCTATTTCAGAAAAGCATTTGAATCTTCCAAACCAATTAAATCCGCCCGGGCATATATTGCTGTGGCAGGATTATATGAATTATACCTGAACGGTAAAAAGGTGGGCAACCATCGTTTGGATCCAATGTTTACCCGTTATGACAAAAGAAATTTATACGTTTCCTATGATGTGACTTCCCAGATTCAAAAAGGCAGTAATGCCATAGGTGTGCTTTTGGGTAATGGTTGGTACAACCACCAGGCACTCGCGGTATGGGATTTTGATAAGGCCGCATGGCGGGCAAGACCTGCTTTTCGTATGAACCTCAGAGTTACTTATACAGATGGAACAACGGCAGTAATTACCTCAGGCGAAGACTGGAAAACGAGTTCCAGTCCGATTGTACTGAATAACATTTATACTGCTGAGCATTATGATTTCCGCCTGGAACAACCGGGATGGAATACCGCAAATTTTGACGACCGTAAATGGGAACCTGTCGTGATCAGGAAAGCGCCTTCAGAACTACTGAGCAGTCAGGCGATGCAACCGATCCGTAATGTGAAAGAAATCCCTGTTAAATCCATGAAAAAGCTCGATGATACGACTTATGTTTTTGACCTTGGTCAGAACATATCTGGCGTCAGCAAAATCAAGGTAAAAGGGGAAGAAGGCACCATCATCCGTTTAAAACATGGGGAACGCCTGCATGCCAATGGCAGAGTTGACCTTTCCAATATTGATGTTTATTATAGGCCCAAAGATGCAACAGATCCTTTTCAAACAGATATCATTACCTTATCAGGAAAGGGAGAAGTTGAATTTATGCCTCGGTTCAACTATAAAGGTTTTCAATATATTGAAGTGACCAGCAGTAAGCCTATTCAGCTCAGCAAAGAAAGTATCACCGGTTACTTTATGCACAGCGATGTGGCGGCAAAAGGCAGTATAAGCTCTTCTAATCCATTAATAGATCGACTATGGTGGGCAACCAACAATTCTTATTTATCTAACCTGATGGGTTATCCTACGGATTGTCCTCAAAGAGAAAAGAACGGCTGGACAGGTGATGGGCATTTCGCCATAGAAACCGGACTGTTTAATTTTGACGGGATCACGGTATATGAAAAATGGCTGGCAGACCACAGAGATGAGCAAAAGCCGAATGGTGTGTTACCTGATATTATTCCTACCGCAGGCTGGGGATATGGAACGGCAAATGGAACAGACTGGACGAGTACCATTGCGATAATTCCATGGAACATTTACCTTTTTTACGGCGATAGTCAACTTCTGGCTGATAGCTACAACAGCATGAAAAAGTATGTGGATTACATCACACAAATCAGTCCGCAGGGACTCACTACTTTTGGTCGTGGAGACTGGGTACCTGTGAAGTCGACTTCCAACCTGGAATACACTTCCTCTACCTATTACTTTGTGGATGCAGTTATTCTTGCAAAAGCAGCAAAACTCCTGCAAAAACAAAAGGATTTCGACTACTACAGTAAACTCGCCGAAAAAGTCAAAGCTGCTATAAACAACAAATATTTTAACGCTGAAAGAGGGACTTATGCTTCCGGAGTACAAACGGAATTGAGTATGGCCTTACAGTGGGATTTGGTACCTGAAGGGCTCAAAGCTAAGGTTGCGGAGCATCTGGCCAAAAGAGTTGCAGCAGATGGCATGCACCTGGATGTTGGGGTACTTGGTGCCAAAGCGATATTGAACGCGCTTAGTGATAACGGACAAGCAGAAACTGCTTATAAGTTAGCTGCCCAGAACACTTACCCTTCCTGGGGATGGTGGATTGTAAATGGTGCCACTACCCTTTATGAAAACTGGGACATCAAAGCAGAAAGAGACATCTCTTTAAATCACATGATGTTCGGCGAAATTGGTGGCTGGTTCTTTAAAGGATTAGGTGGTATCCACCCTGATGAGGAGTATCCTGGATTTAAGCGGGTACAGCTGCGTCCAAATTTTGTATCCGGGCTAGACCATTTCAAAGCGGAACATGAAGGCCCTTATGGTAAAATCATTTCCAGCTGGAAAAGATCAGGAAATAAGGTGATTTATTCGGTGACTATTCCGGCGAATTCAGATGCAGTGATTAATTTCCCGGTAGCTGATGGTAAAAAGGTATACCGCAATGGACAGGTCATCGCTTCGATGATCAAAGTTAATGCAGGGGTATATCAATTTGAAATCGCTTAGCTATTATGAACTAAAGGTTAAAATAAAAGAAGGGGGATGATTTCCCCCTTCTTTTATGTCAAAACAGATATGATTAATTATGCTTTGCTGCCATGACTGACCCAGCAAACACGACACACTATTTATTACTAAAAATTTAAATCTCTTACTTCTTCAAAGTAAGCAGTCAGCAGATCTGAAGCACCTGTAGCAGTAAACGTAGGAACGTATACTTTTACGAAATCGATGCCTGGTAAATGTACTTTTTTACCGTTGGCATCCACCGCCCAGCTGATGTCTATTGACGAATCCTTGATCCCGCCATAACCCCATTCGAAAGTACCTACATTAAAGCTGGTACCTGCGCCATCACTAACATCTTTAACTGGGATATACACTTTTGTTCCTTTCAAGGTATACGAATCTCCAAGCCACTGCGGGTAATAATTCCAGCGTCTAAACTTTGTAGTCCTCGTGATGGCACCTGATCCGTTTTTATTATCGGTATACTTAAGATAGGTGGTATCAAACTGCCAGGCAGCTGGCCCCGCTACAGCAGGCTTAGCCGGATCTGGTTTATAATAAGTCATTTCATGATTTTTGACGGTAGTAGATTTATGGTATTCACTACCAGCAATCTCATACCATTCATTCTCATCGGCAATGCCATTTTTATTGGCATCATAAGCCACAAATATGCTCGTAGGAGAAAACTTGATATTCTCGCTGCTCTGCATCTGAACTATAAAATCACGTGTAGCATAAGCATTGATCACGGTGTGATCAAATTTAGTCACCACATAGCCCCCAAAAGTTCCGAGAAAAATCGCCGCTCCATCAGTAAGATCCGATTGAATTTTTGATAAAAGCGATGATTTGTCCGTAAATGAAAGGTCATCATTAGTAATCCCGGGAGCAGGAAAATAATCTACCAGTGTTAATGCCTTTAAATTGTAGGTTTTATTCGTTTCTGAAACCTTAACTTTTGTAGCAGCCTGCTTGGTCACTTTACCAGAGCTAACTGTGAAATTTACCGCATAATCATTCGCCTTTGGCGCGATGAACTGTAAAGTCTTGGTATCGCAGATTACAGAATCCTTAACAACTCCGTCCTTACCGGTTACTTTTACCGTCCATTTATACTGCGGAACTACGCCATTGCTATTTTCAATGGTCACCTCAGGATCGATCAGCACCACATTATACCTGCCCACCGAAAAATCTGCGGCTAACTTGATAGCGATAGTCTGTTCCGGATCAGGAATTGGTTCTGGTTTTACGGCATCTTTACTGCAGGAATACAGTACGCCAAAAGCCGAAATACACAGGATATGTTTGATATATTTTTTCATCTTTTATACTTATCTTAAGTTGTACTTTTTTAATAGGTGAAGGTCTCCGGCCCCAGAGAATTTGGTCGCCATAGAAGATTGCTGCTGACAAAGGCCCATAGGTTCAGACACACAGTTGACCACTTTTATAAAATCTACTCCAGGAAGGTTCACCTTGTTCCCGTTTTTATCAACTGCCCAATCGACATCAATATCAGGATCTACTGCATTTACATATCCCCATTCCGGCGCTACAAAGTTCCAAAGGGTAGTCTGCCCTGCACGTGCAGGTCCAAAACTTACATTTAACTTCATGCCTTCAAACACAGCTGTATTTTGAGTAGCCCATAATGGGTAATACTCTTTTCTGGTTTTAGCTCTAGGCATGTAGTAGGATTCGGTTTGATTGTTTTCGCAAAACATGTGTTCACGATCGGTAAATGGGTCATTAGGACCAGCCACCACTACCGGCAATCCTGCTGCTTTTTTATGATAGGTAATCTTAAAATTCTTAACTGTATTTTCCTTTGCATGCTGACTTCCTACAATTTCATACCATTCATCCTCATCCGGTTTACCATTTTTATTCTTATCATAGGCCACATAGATCAATCCAGGTGCAGGTGGATTGGCTCTATCTGTTAAATCACCTCCATAAACCCTGAAATCCTTTTCTCCTGGAATATTCACTACAGTATGGTCAAATCCGACAACAATAGCCCCTCCAAATCCACCTAAATCCAAGGGATAACCCACACTGGTTTCATTGATCCTGCCTAATGCTTTGCGCATCACATCTGCCTTTAAATTCCCTGCTACATACAAATCATTGGCGAACATCCCTGGCGCAGGGTTGAAGTCATAAATACTGGTGATATAAGGGTTGTAGTTTTTAGCCTCATTAATGACGTTTATCGTCGTTTTTTTAAGCCCCTTTTTACCAGCTGATGAAACATTTAAGCTCAATTCATAAGTACCTGGGTATACTGCGATAAATCTTAAGTCTTTCGTATTTCCGACAATTGAATCTGTGACCTGGTTCACAGGATTTTTTGTCATTACCCACTCGTAAGTTGGATTAGCAGTATTAGCCGCAGCGCTGATGTTCAGGACGGTAAAAGTGTTTACCTCATATTTCTCCTGAAGTGTGATGTCTTTTGGATTTAAACCCTCTTCAGGTTTAACATCGTTTTTACTACATCCTGCAAATACGCAGGCGAGTAACAACAAATGAGTAAAGTTTTTTTTCATAATTTATTGATAACAATTTTAAGGTAACGTACTATTTCCTGGTAGGGATATTTTCTCCGGAGAGGTGCAAATCTGTGGCTCCCATGATTTCTGTAGAAGTTTCGCCCAGCCATCCAGCCTGTTGATTCAGCCCATTGTAAACCTTTACGAAGTTTATTCCTGGAAGCTTCACTTTGTTTCCGTTTTTATCTATGGCCCAATCAATATCTATAGCAGAATCATCGTCATTATTGGGCGCATTATCAGCATATCCATATAAAAACGCGTACTGTACGAAGTAACTGCCCGTTCCGCTTTCATCGACTGCATTGTCGGGCAATCTGGTGCCTTTAAAAGTGATAGATGCTTGATCTTTCATCCATTTTGGCCAATAGTCTAAGGAGTGATTGTAGGCATTGTTTTGCGCCAGATAGCCACTCTTGCCCTGATTGTCTTTCCATAATATATATTCTATATCTGTAAAGAGGACAGTTCCTGTACCCCCACCCGGAACGGGCTTTTTATTCGGGTCCGGTCTGTAATAAGTAATCTCGTAATTAGGGATGGTTTTTTCCATCTTATGGCCTGCTCCTTCTATTTCATACCATTCATCATCCGGCAGTCCATTTTTGTTTTTATCATAAGAGACCATGATTACCCCGGCTTCACTACTGCCACCACGCATGGTTGCATCTGGGTTAGGATTGGCTTCTGCCCAAAAAGCATTGCCTAAAACTCTGAAATCCCGCTTTCCTTTTACATTTAAAATGGTGTGGTCAAATCCAAAAACAACATAGCCGCCAAATGCGCCAAGCGAGATCAGGTCGCCACTTTTCTTAGCCAGATAAGTATTGGCTCTGCTCAGAATCCGATCAGTGGTTTCACCATCATTTGCTGCTGGCAAATCATTGATAAATTGTCCAGGGGCAGGTTTAAATTCATATACTTTATCTATAAAAGTCTTGTATTCTTTCGCCTCTTTGCTGACATACACTTTAACTTTTTGTGTTTGTACATTTCCTTTATCATTGATCAGCACTGCCAATTCATAAGTTCCAATTTCTGCTGCAGCAAACAGGGCTTCTTTTGCATTGGCATCAGCTATAGAATAATTCTCTGATGGGGCATTGGTGATACTCCAGGAATACGTTGCGTCTTCAGTTCCGGCAGCATAAGCGCTGATGGCGATTACTGAGGATCTGCTTACTTTATACTCATTATTTTCAATCTTCCCTCCCTCTGGCTCAGTGTTGTTTTTCTTGGAACACTGAACAAGTACAACCGCTAAGAACAGCAGCAATACCGAGCGAAAATACTTTAACGATCTGTCATACATAGTTGTGATAATTTAGTTTTTATAGATAAAGGCAAAATGCGCAGGAATATTCCCGGCAGTGGTTTTCCATTTTAATTTACCCTCAGGCGTAAAGCAATAGATATAACCTGTGACCACATAGTTTTGGGCATCGGTGATGTAGATCTCTTTGGTCTCGGGATTTACCTGAAGTCCATAAGGAATCATGATTTTCTTATCGGTACCATCGGTAATAATTTTATCGCTAACGACCTTTTTGGTCTTGGTATCCAATATTCCATAGGTGATTTTATTGCTATTGGTCAGGTAACTCCAGGCTACACTATAGAAATAAAGTGCATCATCGACGAGGCACATTCCTAAAACCGGAAGGTCCAACTGCATCTTTTTCTCATCTGTCTTGGTATCGATTACAAAAAGGTTGGAAGGGGTACCGTAATAATCGCCTCTTGAGCTGACATAAATATCGCCCCTGCTATCTATTTGCATACCATAGAGGTTAATGCCTACGTCTATCTTTTTTATTTCCTTAAAAGTTTCCAGGTCTATGACAGATACTGTCCGGTCGTAATTAGGCACTCTATATCCTCCGGAATTCGCCACATATAGTTTCCCATTATGCACCACCATTTGCTCCGGCTGATACCCAACGGTTACCTTTCGCTTTATCTCTAATGTGGCCGTATCTATCTCTGCAACAAAACCTAACTCCGCATTAGGATCTATGGCTACCGGTCCGGAATAAGAGCTGACATAAGCTTTACCATTGCTAAAGGTTACATATCTACAATTAGGGATGTCTATTTTTTTGATACGTTTGGCCGTCCATTTATCGATAACTTCCACCTTATTAGAGCAGTTGATTACCGCATAAACTTTATTACCATATATTTTTATGTCGTTGCCTACATCTCCCAGCTCCTTTACCACGCTAGGATTACGTTCCGAATAAATATCAGTAGTATAGTTCCCTGTCCTGTAATTAAACAGATCAAGACTTGCCCTATTCATCCCCATATTGCCCTCATTAAGCAGGTAAAAACCTTCTATATTGCCTTCAAACCTTGGCTGGGCAACATTTTTATAGGAGGATAGGAAAATAACTTCATCTTTCCTGCAGGAAATAAAAGCAATGACTATCCATAAACTCAACAATATTTTTGCAGTTCCTTTTCTCATAGCTCAATGCTGATTATAAATTTTAATGTACGGCCAGGCATGGGATAATTATAGATCACCTCGTAGTGCTGATTGAGTAGGTTATTCAGCTCTACCGTTCCTTTTATTTTATAATGATGAAGCGCAAAAAGCTTCTGAACGGATAAATCATGGGTATACCAGGGCTGCACTTCATTCACTTTAATGTTGTTTACATTTCCATTGTATCGCTTTCCTACGTAAATAAAGCTGTAGTTGAAATTCCATGATTCATAACCGGCGTTTAGGATTGTGGATCCGCTATGCCATGGTGTATAAGGGATCTGATCTCCATAAGATGACAATTCCAGACCTGCAAATTTTGTATAATCCCTGCTTATGGAATAGGTATAGGCTAGATTTGCAGCAAGGTTTAGTTTGTTCAGATGCCCGGCTACATTGATGACTGATTCTAGTCCTTTTCCTCGCACCTGTCCCATATTTGTCATCATCCAACGGAATAAATTCCCGGTAGGTGCAGCTACGATTTTATCTTTTGTATGGGTATAATAGGCATCCGCCTGAATAGAAAATTTGTCTAGAAAGCCTTTACCTATTGGTAAATTATAGGTAAAACCGACATCATACTGATTCATGTATTCAGGTTTCAAAGTGCTGGAACCAACCATCGTATAATACAAATCATTAAAAGTCGGCATCCTGAAAATACGTTTTGCAAATGCGCGTAGGTTGAGATCATACGCTTTAAATGGCTTATAGCCTATAAAGACTGCGGGTGTAAATTCTGTTTTATCGGGGGCTTTTGCATTAAAGCGAACCAGCTCTTTCACATGGGTACCCAGAATATTCCCGAGCAGTTTAAATTCTCCAAGCTTAAGGGAAGTAGCCAGGGAAAGTAATCCTGTATAGCGCTGAGGATAGGAAAACTGTGTGAGTATTCCTTTTCTGGTGGCGTCTAATTTATTGTACTGAAAGTCTGTGGACAGCGAAACATCCCAGATAGGCAATATGCTGTACATGTTTACTGCCGACAGGTAGATCTCCTGCTGGTGATACCTATCGTCTGATTGTGCGCCTTCGGTGACCGTCTCTCCTAATATACTGGTCGTATCTCTGGCAATATAGTGCGTCACATCATTCGCATATTTTGCCCTTGCCTGGAATTTATATTTAGGACTAATGTCTTTCACAAAAAAAGCCTGGGCGAAGAAATTCTGATCATTTTGCCGGTATCCATCTGCAAACTTGTTTTCTACAATCGCTCCTGGTGCCCCTCTTTTGGAATCGTAATAATACACTTTGGCATCCCAGGAACCATTATTTAGCTTTCCATAAAGCCCGGATTCAATCCGCAATGCCTGGATATCACTGTTTTTCCGGGTCGCTGTAGTATCATAAGCCAGCGTTCCATCCTGATTATTTCTTTTATACCTGAATTCATATTCGCCATTGGATTTGATGTATTCAGAGCTGACACTCATGCTGACCTGATCAGTTAATTTCTGTTCCCATCTGAAAGAAGGATCATGATAATTGATCGACATGGTCTTATAGCGCAATAATAAATTTGATTTTTTACTCCCCTCAAAAACCGGGCGTTTCGTTCTCATGTAAATGGCAGAAGCCGAAGCAAAGTCCTTGGCTGACTGGAATATTTCGCTTTTCTGACCGTTATATAGCGTCAGGGATTCCATATCATCCAGCGAGTATTTACCTAAATCGGTCACACCATTCTGTGCATTGCCCAACTGGATCCCATCATAAAAAACGCCCACATGGTGCGTTCCCATGTTGCGGACGTCGACTGTTTTCAGTCCACCAAGCCCACCATAATCCTTAATCTGGATGCCGGCAAAATACCGAAGTGCATCGGCAACCGTATGGCTTGATAAGTTTTCGAGTTGTTTTCCGGAAAGACTCTGGACAGGAATGACTTCCTGGAAGGGCTTTGCTTTTATCGTGACACCCTTTAATACTTTTACAGTATCAGCAGCTGTAGAATCAGTAGTTTTCTGAGCGCAAAGCCAAAATGGGACAAATGTTAGGAAGAGTAGTAAAAGCGTTTTTTTCTTATTATACATCACAAAATTAATTGCAAAGACTTCCTGAGATGTAATAATAAAAAACGCGAAGAACCCCAATTATAGAATAATCAGGCAATTTTCTTGTTGTTCAACTTTATTCCTCGAAAGTCTTTAACCATTTAATTTTGGCAGGTATCCTGACTTGTTCCATCTTTAAACAACCTTCCCATTTCTTATCGAAACAGTGGTATCATACCGTTTAAAGACTTAATAGAACTTACAGTAGCGGGCCTGTTCAGGATTTACACCTGATTCCCTTTTAACTATTTTTCCTCAAAATTTAGAAAAACAGACCAAAAATTTTTCATAAAGATATAATCTATTTTTATAAAAAAAACAATTTGTTATTTGTCATGTGCGCAAACACAAGGCTTTGATATTGTTTTTTTATAATCTATAGCGAAGTTTGATGTTTCTTCCTATCGCTTTAAGTAGTCCTGGGTAATCGTTAATAGTTGCATCAACCACATCCCAATCCCCTTTTACATTGCAAGCCAGCTGATACTCTTTATCATTCAGGTTAATCTGGATTGTAGTAGTTTCTTTCGTTATTCCCTTCGTCAAAACAACGTAGGTATAGTCTCTTTCATCAAATGTGATGCGCATTGGTAAATTCATATTGCAATTATAGCGTTAGAAATGTGCTTTTATTGTGTTGGCTCAAATATACACTAAGAAAAATTGCCCAATTCTATTTTCGGAGTATATTTTCTATTGAATTCACTTTAGCAATTCATCAAGCAGCTGATCCGAATAACGAATCTTTTGCATCATTATTCACTAATAATCTAGTCCTCAGCTAGGATAGTTCAGATCAGGAAAACGTATATTTAATTGAAATTTCAATCAAGGATAGATGAAAAAAACGCTTAGTTAACCAAAAATATGAACTGCTTAATAGTTACTTTAAAAGTATAGGGGTCAATTACGGTACATTAGGAAGAAATTATCACGAAGAAGATAATAAAGATTGGGAAGAAGAGAGAAAACAGATACGGAATTAGTTCTCTATTTTCCTAGAAGCAACCTCGCCTGTGTTCCCCATTGGCCAATAAAAAGATCTACTTTGCCATCACCGTTTACATCGCCAAGGGCTATTCCCCAGCTCCTTCCCACAGTAGATTCCGGAATCACTTCGCTAGTCACCTGCTTAAAATTCCCTTTTCCATCGTTCTGTAATGCCTGAACTTGCATCGCCTGAAAAGGAGGCGTTTTAATTGCACTTAAGATTAGGTCTGGCTGTCCATCACGGTTAAAGTCTATAACTGCGCCAGCGTAAGTGGAATAATCCTGTTTAGGGATTCTTTTAGCTGTTTCATCTTTAAAATTCCCCTTGCCATCGTTTATCAGTAAACGTGCAGTAGGATCTTTCTCAAAAGCTCCGCCATTACTTGTTAAGTTAAGAAACAGGATATCTGGATGCTTGTCTCCATTTGCATCAAAGGTTAAAACTTCCCTGGTGTGTAGTGGCACTTTCAGTTCCAGCCTTTCCGGCTGTTCGGTAAAATGTCCTTTTCCATCATTAAAGAACAATCGATTAGGGGGAACTTCATTTCCAGCAATTAAATCCAGGATTCCATCATTGTTTAAATCAGCTAACTTTGCTGATTGTGTTTCCCAACGGAGTTTGGGCAGCCCTTCTTTCGTGTAATCGATGAAGTATCCAGGCTTTTCAGGGTCATTGAGCCACAAGAAGCTTTGTGGTGTGGGGCCGGTATTTCCAACAATAACATCTAGCAAACCATCTCCGTTTACATCTCCAATATCTAATCCATTCGCCTCACTCCTTGCTGGTAATCGCTCGCTTACATTTCTAAATGTTCCGTCCCCATTTCCTAAATAAAACTCATGGCTCCTGTCATCTTCTGCTACAAAAATGACGTCTAAGTTTCCATCTTTATCAAAATCTCCAATACGTACATGTTCTGTATCGTGTGATTCTTCTGCAAAGACACCTTTCTTCCAGTTGAATTTTCCGCTGCCATCATTGAGGTATAACCGATTAGGTAAGTTTTCTACAGCCAGTATAGCGTCTAAGTGTCCATCACCGTTCACATCTGCCAATGCTACATCCAAGGTATGTGCTTCCGGATCTATTGGCAAATGACTAGTGGTCACGTCTTTAAAATATCTAGTTTCCATACTCTGTGAGCAGGAATTGTGAATAAAAGTAAAAATTAGCAGGGTGGTAATCAGATAAGATTTTCCATATGGAGATAACTTCATAATCATGAGATGATATAGTTTTGAAACATTTATTAACTACATGTTCTTGCCATGGCGCTGATTTTTCATATCCAGCTTAACAGCAATTTACAAAACATATTGATCATTTTTCTACTTACCATAGTGACGGTTTAGATCTGTTTCATCGCTTTCTCTTATAGGCTGATCAGCATCATATTCAGGGCTGCCTTTTACGGCCTCCAATGAAATCCCTACATCAACCCTGGAATGTGCCCAACTAACTGCCGTTATCCATTCCGTTGAAATCAGCACCTTTTTTCCATGAAACCAATTCCCGGTGTCCAAGACCAAAAAACGAATTCTCCAATGCTCATCTACGGTAAAATCAGTAACATGACCTATTTCACCATCTATGGCATGAATGCGATAACCCTTCAATTCCGAGGTACTGCGCAAATGCGGGTCTCCGGGTTCCTTATCGTTCCGCATTGCCGTAATGGCCTGCTCAAAAGACACCCTGGATTCCACCATACCCATCATCCCCATATGACCGTAAAATCCTGCGCCTATTGGATCGCCATATGGCCATTCATAATATTTATATAAGGCCATTTCTTGCTGACGGGAGACTGGCATATGTGTATCTATATCCGGGCTGTGTTTAATCTGTTCCTTGGTAAGTTTAACCGGAAAAGATTGATTTTCCCAATCCGGCTCCATTAATGCCACAGGTGAAATCAGCACTTTACGATCTGATAACCAACCACCAGTCTTTACCACCAGATAACGAATCGTCCAGCTTTCGTCATCAAAGTAAAACTCCTCCACTTTTCCTATTTCTCCGTCGATTGCCCCTAATTTGAAACCAATCAGACTTTTAATGCTGTGTTGCATAATACAAAGGTTTAACAGTTAAATGATCTTTACATCTTAATCACGATACCGGCAATAGCGAGCAAAGCCAACACAACAAGCAAGCTCCAGAAAAAAAAGCCCAGTACAACTGTAACTACAGCAACCTCAAAGTCCCGAAGTTCTTCGTTAGCGCTATGTTCTGGCCTGTTTTTTAGTTTACTTGTTCGCTTGGCATCTGAGTTGGGGGAAACCGAGGCGAGCAACAATCCAACTAAGAAAGCCGCAATAAAGCCTGGAGCCCAATAATATCCCCATGCAGTAGGCCCGCGCTGAGCGGCCCATTCGCCAGTAGCAAGCGACACAAAGAACAACAACACAAAGAAAGTCCAAAATCCGGCCCAAGGTCCGGTATTTTTAAAAACCAGACTAAAAAAAGCAGTTAATATAATGGCAAAAAATAGGGCAAACATAATTCCTACAAATTCCATGATAGTAGTCTTAAAGTTTACACATGATCTCCTTTATGCTTTTCCGGCTTAATTTCAGACTCGTTCATTTGTCGCTCAAATTCTTCCTGATCTTTCCTGTTTCTGCGGACTAGAAAAATCACCAACAGCAAGACAAAAATAATTGCCAATACTCCAATAATCTCGTTAATTCCCATAGGATCCTCCTTTTATAGCTGATTCCTTTCCCTAAAAACGTTAATAAGAAAACAATCCGCAAATGGATTGGTTCTAATTAAAGCAAATTATTAATCCATGAGAAATGTCATCTATGGTATCAATCTGACTACAGATGGTTGCTGCGACCATACCAAATTTAATGGCAGCGAAGAGATCCAGGATTATTTTAGGGATCTGATGAAAGATGTTGACCTGATCGTCTATGGACGTAAGACCTATCAATTGATGGTTCCATATTGGCCTGAAATCGCAAAAAACCAGTCAGGGACGAAGTCAGAAAATGAATTTGCGCAAACATTCGACGCCATTGATAAAGTGGTTTTTTCCAGATCATTAACTAAGGTGGAAGGAAATTCTAGACTTATTTCTGCGAACCTCGCCGAGGAAGTATTAAAACTGAAACAGGCAGCAGGCAAAAACATTTCAATTGGTGGTGTAAGCCTGCCTGCTCAATTGATCGCAATGGGTCTGGTAGATGAATTTTATTTTGTTGTTCATCCTATCATTGTGGGGACAGGAAGAAGGTTGTTTGAGGAAACAAATCTTCAAGCTTCGCTAAACTTAAAACTACTGGACTCAAAGACACTTAAATCTGGATGTGTAGCGCTTCATTATTCGAAGCAATGATCAATGGCTGATCAGATGATTACTTCATTTTTCCCGATGGTCATTGATATGTAATTCCTTCTTTCAGCTCCATCCACAGCCCCAAAAATTTCGTAAATTAACATAAAAATAAAAAGGCATGGGTATTTTTCTACTTTATTTAAATACACATCAAAATGAAAAAGCAACTATTTGTAGTACTGGCCTTGTTAGCCATGCTAACAGCCTGTTCGCCTTACAATTACTATGCAGTGAGTAATAAACCGCTGAGTACAAATTATAAAACTTATGCCTGGATTCCTGAAGGCCAGTCTAAGAGTTCAAATATCTATAATAACGACATTGCTACCGATCGGATTGTAGAAACCGCCAGTCAGGAACTCAACAAAAGGGGCTTGACACTTGACAATGGAAAACCGGACCTATTGGTTCGTTACACCGCTTTTGTAAACCGGGAAACCCGAATATATAACGAACCAGTCTATTACTACTCTCCATGGAACATGGGTCCTAGAATGGGTTATTATAGAGGCCGGTCGGCTTATTATTATAACTTTTACAATCCTTTTCCAATATATGTTGGCAGTACTGAAAGAAGAATGACCGTAAAAGAAGGAAGCATTGTTATAGATCTTATCGATCGCAGATCTTCTAAGGTGGTCTGGAGAGGTTGGGCTGAAGGAGTGGTTGATAATCCTGAGAAGGCCATTAATGAATTGCCGGAGGTAGTCAGCAATATATTCAAAAAGCTGATGTAACCTGTCGCATTTCCCCCCTTAACTTGTCATGTTTACACATCTAGATGTATTTGGCATTCCTGTAAATTTGAATAAACTAATCCGCTAAAAAATGGCAACTCAAATTTTTGTAAACCTATCTGTTAAAGACCTCAACAGATCTATAGCATTTTTCACAAAACTTGGTTATACTTTTAATCCGAAATTCACCGACGAGAAAGCAACCTGTATGATCATCAGCGATACCATTTACATTATGCTGCTGACCCAACCTTTCTTTCAGACTTTTACTAAAAAAGAAATCATAGATGCCCACAAAGCGGTTGAGTGTTCTATTTGTCTATCTGTAGATAGTAAAGAGGGTGTCGACGAGATGGTGAACAAAGCAGTAGCTGCAGGTGCCACAATACCTAATCCTGCCAGCGACTATGGTTTTATGTACCAACACAGCTTTGAAGACCTCGATGGTCACCATTGGGAATATGTTTGGATGGACCCTAATGGCGCGCCGGAGCCGCAATCTTAAAATTAAGGAGAAATATTATGGCGGAAAACAAACTAATCAGGATGGACAATATCGGCATCGTTGTAGCGTCGCTCGATAATGCCATCCCTTTTTTTCTGGAGCTAGGCCTAAAGCTCGAAGGGCGGGCTACCATTGAGGGGGAATGGGCCGGTCGTGTTACCGGATTGGGCGATCAAAGCGTAGAAATTGCCATGATGGTTACCCCTGATGGCCACAGTCGTCTGGAACTTTCGCAATTTCTCAGCCCTGCTCCTATTTCAGACCACCGAACAGCCCCAGTGAACAGCCTCGGTTATTTACGTGCCATGTTTACCGTTGAAGACATTGACGAGATGGTATCCAGACTCAGCAAACATGGCGGCCAGCTCGTAGGAGAAGTGGTTCAGTATCAGAACTCGTATCGGCTCTGCTACATTCGTGGTGCAGAAGGGATTCTGATCGGTCTGGCAGAGCAAATCGGTCATCCGCGACAAGGATAAAGTACTATTTATTCTGGATTTTATACCTGAATTTAAGGTTAAAATAGAAATACCTTCGCATTCTTATAAAGCGAGGATTTTTGAATGAATGAAAAACTATTGATACATCAGGAGACTGAACTGCCTGATGAATTCGATATAAAAGATGATAAATTATTTTATAGAGACATAGATCTACTAAAACTAGCTAAAGATCACGGAAGCCCTTTGCGATTTACCTTTCTTCCAGCCATTTCTAGGCAAATTGAAATGATGAAAATGTATTTTCAAAAGGCAATGGAAAGAACAAATTATCAGGGTAACTACAGCTATTACTACTGCACCAAAAGCTCTCATTTCGAGCATGTGCTAAAGAAGGCGATTCAATCCAATATCGGTATTGAAATTTCCTCTGCTTATGATATCGCGCTGATCAGATCATTGATTAAAGCGGGGAACATCAAACCTGGAACACCAATTATTTGCAATGGATATAAGACGCCTGAATATCAGGCAGGAATCACTTCCATGATTCAACAGGGATACTGCTCGGTTATGCCCATCATAGATAGTAAAACTGAACTCCTGTATTATATCCATGAATTAAAGAGTTTATCCTGTATTAAAATAGGCGTCAGGTTAAATTTAAGCTTTATAGCCGGATATGATCGAAAATCCAGATTTGGTTTATCTCCAGATGACATTCTCAGTTTTTATCAGCATGAGATCAGTAAAAATGAAAAATTGGAACTCAACACCTTACATTTCTTTAATGAAAGAGGAATGGACAATAGTGAGGACTACTGGCTGGTGCTGGAAGAGATTGTAAGGTTTTATAGTCAATTAAAAAGACAGAATCCGGATCTAAAGACCTTGGATATTGGCGGTGGAATGCCATTTCGAAGTCGTATCAATTCCGACTTTGACATTCAATTTTTAGTTAACCGCATCATTTCAACGGTTCAAAGCATTTGTCAGGAAGAAGGTGTGATGGAGCCCAACATCATCACTGAATTTGGAAAATACACAGTTGCGGAAGCCACTGCCACTATTTTCCGGGTCCATGAAAAGAAAATAGCTGATGAGATGAACTGGGCTATCATTGACGGATCCTTTATTACTCATCTTCCCGATACCTGGGCCATTCGTCAGGAGTATCCGGTTTTGCCGATCAACAACTTGAATAAAGATCTTAAACCATTTATTCTTGGCGGACTTACCTGCGATAGTGCAGACTATTACCCTAACTGTCCGGAAAATGAGTTTATTATGTTGCCTGATACGGAAGCAGAACAATATATTGCTTTCCTTCATACAGGTGCCTATCAGGAAGCATTAAGTGGCTTTGGAGGCGTAAATCATTGTCTGATTCCATCACCTAAACATATTACTATAGATACTGACCCCTACGGTGACCTGGAGTATGCTGTCTTTTCTGAAAAACAGAGCAGCGAGCGGCTGTTAAACCTACTAGGTTATCAATAGAATCAGAGCCGGTATTTACCGGCCCTGATCTAAATTTAATACCCAAAAAGAGTTTCTAAGGATAATTGTTCAACTTTGCCATAATTGGACAGTTGAGAAAGTGGTAGATTTTTTTGCGCCCCCACTATACAATAAGTATAAGCTTGATTTGCAAAATAATCATGATGAAGTTTTTGAATGTCCTGGAAGGAAATCTTAGGAATCGCTGCATAAGCATCTTTCCTTAAATCATAATCCAGCCCTTTACGCTTTGCATCGATATAACTGAATATAATTCGATCTTCCATGATTCGCTCTGTTTCCAGCTGAGTGGAAAGACTCATTTTTGCAGACTGGAATGCTTTTTCATTATGAGGTAAGTCGTTCAATAAAGTATTCATGCCTTTAATGGCATCGTCCACCTTATCTGCCTGACAGCCAATAAACGCAGTCACATAAAACTGGTCTTCTTTTTTTCTTGGTTTTCCATATACTGCGCTCGTACTGTAAGCCAAAGCTTTTGATTCGCGTAAGGTCTGAAAAACAACAGAACCCATCCCAAAACCAAAATAATTATTAAACAAATCGGCAGTTACTTCCTGTGCAGGGGCATACTGATTTGCATTGCGATACCAGCTTACATCAGCTTGTACCATATTGTAATCTGTAAATAGCACCTTGTTTTCATTTTGCGCCACCTTTTTAAAGGCGATAGCCTCAGGGTAAGCCCTAAACTGTGTAGGCAGTTGATGATTTTTTTCAAGCATTACTTTATACTCAGGCAATCCAGCCGGACCATAATAAATTACGTTGTACTTGTAAGAAAAAAGATCGCGAAGTACAGCTATCAATTCTTCAGGTTTTAAATTGTTAATTTCAGCATCCGTCAGCGTAAAATTATAAGGATTGTTCTTGCCATAAGCCGCATAACTCAACATGGCCTGCATCATACTCCCCTTATTCAACTTGTTGTTCTGACGATTTTTCAGCAGGTTTTCTTTCATCGCTGTAAAAGCAGCCTGGTCTACCTGACCATTCAATAATACTTCCTTCAGCAATTGCATCGCCTTACCGTAGTTTTCCTGTAATCCAGTCAGGCCCACTGTAGTGACCTGATTATCCACGTTCAGAAAAAATTTACAAGCCAGTTCATAGAACTTTTTATCATGACTCAAAAAGCTGAGGTAAGCAGCTGCCAGCGGCAATAATTTACTATTCCATTTCCCCATTTCAAATTGAAAATACTGTCGAAACAACTGATTGTCTGTGTTTTTTACCGCGAAAATTTCCGCTTCACCAAACTTCCCATGCTGAATGTCTTTCTGAAAATCAAGCCATTTTGGAGCGATTCGCTCGGTTGGAATCTTAGCTACCATCTTCAGGAAATCCGATTGAGAACCCGCATTTGTTTCCACGGCAGTAATTGGTGGTTTCTCTACTTTTTCAATTTGAGGCCCCTCTCCCTGATACTTGTTTAATACCACATAATTGTCCGCAAAAAATGCTTTTGCAAAAGCAACGATTTCAGCCTTGCTCATCTTTGCGATATCATCAATCCTGGAAACTTCTTTCCCCCAGTTTTTAGTGTTTGATTTAATATAATCACTCATTAAATCTTCTCCCCTTGAGGCATTGTCTTCAATGTTGTTTAAAGCACTGAGCTTTTGATTGGCCACGATTGCCTTCAGCAGGTCCTCACTAAAGTTTCCAGTTTTCAACAGCTCAATCTGCTGCAATACCAAATCCTTTACCTCTTTTAAAGTCTGACCTTCCTTTGGTGCTGCATAAATTGAAAATATACCATAGTCCTTATATTGTCTGGTATAAGCCCCTACTTGTAACACCTTCTGTGGTTGCGACAGGTTTAAGTCCAATAGACCAGCCTTTCCATTTGATAAAATTTCAGCTACAAGATCAGCCATCAGGGCTTCCTTTGTTCCATTGGCAGCAATACGATAACCGATGGCCAGGCTTTCAGACGTCGGGCCATAGATATCCTCTACTATTGGTCCAGCCAATGGCTTTTCCGCTACTGGTAGATATGCTTTCACAGGCGCCGCTTTCATATAGCCCATATGTTGATCTATCTTCTTGACCATCTCATCGGATTTGAAATCACCAACCATAATCACTGCCATGTTATTTGGCACATAATAATCGTTGTAATACTTTCTAATCGCTTTCAAAGAAGGATTCTTCAAGTGTGCAATCGTACCTATGGTACTCTGCTGACCGTAATTATGGGTAGGAAACAAAGAACTGTGCATGGTCTGCTGGATTTTCCATCCATCGTTATCTAAAGATTCATTCTTCTCCTCATAAACGGCTTCCAGCTCGGTATGAAATAACCTGAACACCGGATTGCGGAAACGCTCTGCCTGAACAGTCAGAAACTGATCTACAGCACTTGCAGGAATGTCTTCTTCATAAACCGTTTCCTCTACCCAGGTATGTGCATTCGTCCCCTGACCGCCCATTGCGCCCATCAACTTATCGTACTCATTGGCAATGGCATATTTTGAGGCCAATACCGATACCGAATCGATTCCTTTATACATGGCCTTTCTCGTAGCCACATCTGTTGTTTTGTTGTATTCTTCGTAGCGGTCTTCGATTTCCTGAACAAGTGGTTGCTCTTTTGCCCAGTCCAGAGAACCATACTTGTCTGTTCCTTTAAACAACAGGTGCTCCAGATAATGCGCTAAACCTGTATGTTCTTTCGGATCTGTATTACTCCCCGCCCGCACTACGATTTTGGAGGTAATCCTTGGTTCTTTTTTGTTCTCACTCAGGATGACAGTAAGCCCGTTTTTTAAAGTATAAAATCTAGCTTTTGCAGGATCATTTGTAATGTATTTATAAGTATAGCCGGCCGATGTGCCTGTTTTCCATACATATTTTTTGTTTTGCGCAAGGGCCAATAAAGCCGTAAAAAAAATCAGCCCGAAAATCAGGCTAATTTTAAATAATTGTTTGTTCATATAAATAATTAGGTTTACCTATAGGGTACTAGTGTTTAAATATTTCCTGCAGTTTTCTTTCTAAGTCCTCAGCACGAAGATCATAGGCAATAATCTTCCCTTCCGGATTGATCAGTATACTGGCAGGAATGCCCTGAATATGGTATAACTCAGCGGCATCATTCTGGAAACCTTTAAGGACAGAAATCTGTGTCCATGGCATTTTATCCTCTTCTATTGCTTTAAGCCAGGCCTCTTTTTTATCATCAAAAGAAACACCTAAAATCTCCAGTCCATCTTGTTTATAGTTGTTGTAAGCACGCAGTACATTCGGATTCTCCCCACGACATGGACCACACCATGATGCCCAGAAATCTACAAACAGGTACTTGCCCTTAAAATCGCTTAAGCTCACCGCTTTCCCATCTGGTGTGAATTGCTTGAAGTCTTTAAAAGCAACATCTACCGGTTTATTATCCAATTCCCCAATATAATATTGAACAGCAGCAAATACCTGATACTGCTTTACTTTTGGCGTTAAAACTTTTACCAGTTCCTTCACCACCAGCAAATCATCAATTTTTTGCTTATCTACAGCACTCACTTGTGTACCCGCAGACAACATCTTGGTCAACGCAACCGCACTGAAATAATCATCAGGATTAGCAGCAACAAAATCCGCTAATTTTAATTTATAAGCACGCTCCAGCACCACCCTTTTTTCCAGCGAAGCCATATAAGCTTGCTCATCGATCGCCTTGCCTTGAGCTTTCAATTTACTCATAGCAACCCAGTTGCGCTCCTCCAGGATCATTGGTGCAGAAACCGGTTGAATAAAAGACTCAAATTTCCTGCGCTGTAATTCAATCTGACTTCCAGCAATTACACTGTTCTTTAAGGAGTCTTTTGAACTGATTTCATTTTTTCCGGATTGCACCAGCATTCTGAATTGATCAATATGATCCAGGTTGTTATAGGTTTTGTAAGAATCCATAATCAACTTACTCCTGCTGTGACCTTTAGGACTGAACTGCAGCTCTATAGTTTTAGGTTCCTTAATCGCAGGACCTTTGATGATAAATACGCCATTTTTTAATACTGCAGAATCTCTTACCAACTGGTTTCCTGCAGGTCCTCCGGCATAGCTGACAAATACTTTAGCAGGTGATGAATAATTGCCGATTTTTCCTGTTAATGTAAATGGAGTCTGCGCTACACTGATTACTGGCAGCAGACACAAACTATATATGATTATTATTTTCATCTGATTATCTTTTATTTAGTTTCATGTTTGGATTAAACAATTGGGTTTGTAAAGGAATCTGAAAGGTATATTTCAGGCTGCCAGGTGCTAAGGTTTCAAATACAGTACTTCCATTTGGCGCATAACGAACCACTGGCTGCATTCTGTTTTCCTTGTCAAGGCGCTTCATATCACTCCACCTTAAGCCTTTAAAAGCCAGTTCTCTGCGACGTTCCAATAAAATTAGATTCAATGCCTCTTCCTGACTGTTAGCTTCCACTGGCTCATAAGCCTCGGCCGCAATGCGGTTTACCCGAATGGTATTGTTCAGGACATCCAGTGCTGGATCAATAGCTCCGCTTCTGGCCAGACATTCAGCTTTATTCAAATAAATTTCCGCATAGGTAATGCCACGATTTGGATTATAATTGGCATTCTGGAAACTCACTACACCAGCATCTGTAGCTGTGAATAGTTTCATACGCAAATCCGTACTTTGGTCGAATTTAGCAAGCAACTCGTTTGAAAACCTGTATCTGGAATTCGTAGAATAGCGCAAAAACAACTCCTCCGGACTCACATTGGTTGGTGGAAGTGCATTAGAAGAAGCGTAATCATTATAATTCAGCAATACCGCATTTCCACTTCCAATTACCAGTTCCGCATACTTTAAGGCATTCGGATAATCGCGCATGCTCATGTAAATACGCGACAACATTCCATAGGCTACATTTTTAGTAATCCTGGTTTTATTGATATTCTGAGCAGGCAAATCAGGAATTGCTTTCAGAATGTCTGCAATTAACTGATCATAATGCGCCTTTAACGTCAGGCGCTCTGGTAAAGCGGCGTTCTGATCTGTAGACACTACAAATGGCAATCCCAGATCAGTTGTTGCAGAAGCGGGATCATAAGCTGGCGCAAAAAGGCTCAACAAATGAAAATATGGGAAAGTCCGCGCCACCAATGCCTCCGCATAAATCTGTTGACGTTTCTGCGGAGTCCCATCGGTAGCATTGAGCACGCCTTCCAAAATCACATTTAAATTACTGATGTTGTTATAGTAATCCGCCCAGGCTGCTGGCCTGCTTTGCGAGTTTACATCTAAATAGGTCTTCCAAAAATAAAGGTTGGCATCAATGGAGGTTTCCGTCTGCGGCGTAAAAGTCACATTGCTGATGTCATCATAGGTGAAAATAGTACTCGAATAAAATGAGCGGGTAATATTAATATCATCCAGCAGTAACTCATAATCATTCGTTTTTTCAGGAATGATGATTCCAATAGGCTTTACATCAAGAAACTTGCTGCAGGAAACACTGATCATCACAGTACAAAAGAGTACTAAAGTATATATCTTCTTCATAGCGATCATTAAAAATTAGTGGTTAAAGAAAAAGTATAAGCAGGTACGACACCAAAATTCCGCACACCACTTCTGAAGTCGATGGTTTCCGGATCAACATCATTTCCGCTAAATACATATTTCACAGGGTTCTGAACTTGAATAGAAAGTTTGGTCTGATCTAAACCCAGTTTTTTAGAAAAGGCAGGGCTCACTTTATAGGTTAAAGTCACATTACGCAGTGCGATGAAATCCATCTTTTTCACAAACTCCGTAGCATAGGTATAGCCATTAATGGCCGCATAATCAAAATAGTTTTCAGAACCGTAAACAGGAATACCTGGCATACGTGTCGTTAACTCATCCCCTGCTTGTTTCCAGAAATTCTGTGCGCCATTGATTGGTCGGAAAGCATTATAGTTTGGTGGAGCAATCCTTGCCACATGCCCTCCATAATACATGAATAACATCGAAAGATCAAAATTCCCTACCGTAAATTGATTGGTTAAACCCAATACATACTTAGGATCAGTTGTTCCTGCATAATGAAGAGCGGACAAAGGAATATCCACCACATCACCAAAATTATTTCTCAGGATCACATTGTTCCCATTTCCATCATCAACCATTGGCTGGCCCAGCTCATTCAGTCCCTTATAATTATAGGTAAAGATGGCGTTCAGAGGATACCCCTCTACACTCTGCCCGCCGTTTACCTGATTAAATGTCGTTGGGGAGGTGTTCACTCTATACTTCAGTACTTCATTTTTGTTGAAAGAAGCTGTAAGCTGAGTTCTCCAGGAAAAATTGTCATTGAGTATGTTCACACTTCTCAGGTTCAGCTCCAATCCTTTGTTCATAATCTCCGCATTGTTCACCAATTGGTTTGAGAAACCCTTTGTGGCATCAGTAGCAAGGTAAGAAAACACGTCTTTAGCATGTTTGATATAGTAATCCACACTTCCGGAAATGCGGTTCGTACCTACACCAAAATCAAGTCCGAAGTTGTAATTGATTGTCTTTTCCCATCTCAAACCACTGTTTGCCGGTGTCTGCACATAGTAACCTAGAATAGGTTCTGGTTTCGCCTGACTATTTATTCTGTTGTTCAGAATGTTATAAGGTCCACTCAATTTAATAATGTTACCATTATAACCCGTGGCCACTCTTAATTTAAGCTCATCTAACCAGGAAACATTTTTCAGGAACTCTTCGCCTTTAATATTCCAGGCAGCTCCTAACGACCATAACGGCGTGTATCTGAACTTCGGATCCGAACCAAATAAATTAGATTGATCAATTCTTAAACTTCCTGTAAAACTATATTTGCTGTCATAGGTATATGCAGCATTTGCATAAGCAGAGACAAAACGATCGTCACGATAAGTTTGATTGAAAAAGTCGCTGTAAGAAGAGTAATCTACCAGATAACCCGAAAGCGGAACCAGCTCATACATGTAATCTGGTGCGAAATTATAGTTTCCAAGCAGTGCTGCATCAAAAGGTTTAGAAGTTAGGGACCGTGCATCATAGCCAAACAAGGTGTTACGATCCGTATGGTAAATCATTTTTCGCTGTTCTGCACCTGCCAGAATCGATAAATCATGTTTATCATTGAATAACTTGCTGTAAGTTGCTTGTGCCCTGATCGTGTAAGCTTCAGTCGTATAGTTGTTGATCTGATTTGATCCTCCTTTAGGAATTCTAAACTCCGGTCCGTTTACACCTGCCCTTGCAAAGTAGTTTAAGCGCATTCTATTTTCGTAAGCAGATTCTGCAGAAGTAAAATTATTGGTGCTCAATCCTTTTTCAAATGCAGCACCTACTTCCAAATTCAAATCATTGGTAATTTTAGCCTTAAGGTTTCCCTGAAAACGGAAATTGTTGCCTTTAGTTACATTGCTATAATCTAGAAAATCATTATAAGGATAATAATTACCGTCGTAAAGCCCCATTTCAATGTTCTGCTGGTTCTTCTCCGCATTTATACTTCCATAAATACCATCATATCCAAAATAAGGACTGTTGCTGTAAGGTCTCAGAAAAGTAGCAACTGCAGCTCCGTTTGCATCTAAAAACCCTTCATATGGTTTGATGGCCATGTAATCTGGAGCCGTAGGACTGCGGTCGTTCGTATTCGTGTAAACCCCCTGAACATCAAGGCTCAGCACCTTTAGAAAATCCATCGATCCACGATAGGTTAAGCTGGTTTTATTAAACTTAGAACCTTTAACCAGCTGGTCATTATCCACTCTATTTACACCGAAGAAATAGGTTGAATTTTTTGTTCCTCCACTGGCATTTAAATCCAATGCCCTTAAATAACGGTTTTGCTGAAACAGACGTTGGTAATCTTTGGTATTGTCGTATGCAGCATACTGATTAAAGATGGCATCTGCTTGTTCCTGCGTAATTACACCGTTCAATAAATCATCAACAGCGCCATAAACAGGCGTATAAGTCCCACCTTCGAAGTCAAAATTTTCCTTGGTCATGAAGTTATTGACAATGTTGTTCTTTGCCAAACTGCCTTCCAGGTCAACAAAGCCGCGACCAGAAAGTAAATCCAGCTTATCGAAATTAGGCTTTGGTTTAAATGATACGGTGGTATTGAGCTGAAACTTTGGGGCACCTTCTGTTCCCTTCTTGGTCATGATAATAATTACCCCATTCGAAGCACGCACCCCATAAATAGCCGCAGCAGCAGCGTCTTTTAATACGGTTACCGAAACTACATCGTAAGGATTGATAGACTCCAGACTGATTTCAGTCGGAAAGCCATTCAATACAATTAAAGGAGATTTTACCGCATTAAAAGTCGATACCCCGCGAATGCTAATCGGACTGCTGTCCTGACTACCTGAGGCATTTACATTCATCACCAATCCAGCCAATTTACCTTCCATATTCTCCAGTACATTGCTGTTTACCGGGATACTCTGCTTATAGTCATCTCCAGATAAAGTAGCAAAAGCACCTGTTAGCTGCTGGCGTTTAATGGTCTGATAACCGTTACTTACTACCTGTACCTGCTCCAGATTCACCATGCTCGGTTTTAGCGAAATCTGAATGTACTTTGAACGCTCCAGTTTTACTTCCTGACTTTGATAACCGATATAGGAAATGCTGATTATTGAATTTTCCGGAACACCTTTGAGCGTAAACAATCCGTCATTACCAGTGCTCGATCCAATCTTGCTATTCTTAACACGGATTACTGCACCAGGTAATGGATTACCAGATTCGTCAGTTACCTTACCATTAATATCCAAAAGCACAGCAAGTATTTCTGCAGCCGGTTTCAACCCAGTTTTTGACTTAATCACTATGGTTTTATTTTCCAATACGTAGGTCAGCCCATAACTTAAAAGTGATTTTTCCAGCACTTCTGCTATTGGTGCATCGTTGAAATTGGCATTCATTTTCCAATGCTCATCTACCTGTTCTACAGACCATAGCACATTATAACCCGTCTGTTTTCTAATTTCTGTAAACAGCTGTTCCAGTGTGATGTTGTTCTTTTTCAATGAGACCCTTTGCGCAAAACCATTGGCACTAACCTGCATAAAAGTTGCCAATAGAATTACGCTGATCAGTTTCAATCGCATAATTATTTGTGTTTTATCTGCATCAAATAGGCGCCGGAAAACCGGCGCATAGGGCAGTATGATTCTAGTATAAATTTTATACATTTATAATCTTGTTTATCGTGAAAAATTCTGAAGTAATTTTTACCGGCGCGTAGCCATCAGGCTAAACAAGCATCAGAACAGGGGCGTCGGAAGCGCCTCTGTTTCTATCTAGCTGTTCAACCCCTACCTTTTAAGGCCCAGATTCGCTAATTTCTTTTGTCATCTTGTGTTTGGTTTGGTTAATTATTATTTATAAGCTATAACGGTTCTTCCTTCGATTTTAAATTTCACATTTCCTGTCAGCTCCAGCATTCTCAATACATCGCCCAGGTTCTGAAAGCGGTCTACAGTTCCTCCAAAACGTACGTGTTTCAGCTCCTCATTTTTAAATTGGGTTTCAATATTATACCAGCGTGATACTTTTCGCATAATACTGCCAAGTTCTTCATGTTCAAACAGGAAATAACCCTCCTTCCAGGCCACTGCTTCTTCCATCTGACCGGCAGACACAGAAAGACCATTGGCCAACACTGCCTGTTGTCCGGGTTTAAGCATCAACTGCTTTCCTGACTTTAAATCACTCACAGCAACAGATCCTTCCAGCAAGGTCGTTACTATCCTGGCCTCCTCCGGATAGCTATTGATGTTAAAGTGGGTACCGTATACTTCAACCAGCTGATCGGAACTGCGTACCTTAAAAGCTTTACTTTTATCTTTCGCCACTTCAAAATAAGCTTCCCCTTCTATTTCTACCATGCGGACTCCGCCATCAAATGCCAAAGGAAATCTAAGGGTACTTGCTGCATTCATCCAGACCTTTGTGCCATCTGGCAACATGATTTTATACTGACCACCTTTAGGGGTCACCAGTACATTCAGAGCTTTTACATTGGAATTGACTTGCTGTGCAACAGGTGCGTATTTCAAAAAGCCATCTTTGGTTTTAGAAATACCATTGGAACGATACTTTGCCTCATCTCCCCGCTCAATATCCGCCAAACTAAACTTCGTCCCATTCGCCATCGTCAGAAAAGCCTTATCAGTTCCCGGAGTAACTAATGCTACCAATTCTGTTTTTCTGGAATTATTTAAAGGATTGATATAAAAGAACAGTACGGTCGACAAACTGATCAAGACTGCCGCAGCACTAATCTTAATCCATAATGGCAGGGAATTAGATTTCAATCTGACCGTTTTTTGTTCCTCTTCAGGAGAGATCCTGCCTGCCGCAAGTATATTTTTTAGTATTGCCCTACTTTCTTCAGGTTTAAAAACAGGAACTGCCGATTCGGGATTTCCCCAAATTTCTGCTGTTAACTCCTCAAAATCTGATGCATTAGCTGGATCTGCCAACAAGGTTAACAATTCTCTTTTTTGTAGCTCGCTAAGTGTATGAGCACGTTGCCGCGCCCTTAAATAAACGATTCGTAAATTCATTATTTCTCGGTATCTAAACATAAAGACACCGAAACTATGGAAAAGTGGATGTCAGAAAATTATTTTTGCATTAAACCCATCATCACCCACAATGCGAGGTAGGAAAGATGCAATTTCACAAAGGTAGCAACGCTCTTTAAAGCCAGTTGCTGGTACTTTTTCACCGAATCTGGACTAATCATCAGTTGAGCCGCAATTTCATGGTTTTTAAGTCCCTCCATTCGAAGTCGGAACACGCGTTGCTGTTGTGGGGGCAGCGTTGAAGTGGCTTTTTCAATCAACTCCAGGTAATCATCATTGTCAATATCACTCTGCGGCTGTTCCACATCAGGTTGTAAGCTATTATACGCTGTTGCTTTTTTCTCCTCTCGCTGAATCTTTCTAATGCAGTTTAGGGTATAATTTTTACTCAAAACAAAGAGGTAAGCATCAAATTTCTGTATCTCTAACAGCTCCCCCCTTTTTTGCCAGACCTTGATGAAAATATCCTGTACGATCTCCTGAGTAAGTTCTTTGGAACCGATAATAGAAAATACAAATCCCGAAACCTGCTGCTGGTAATCATCAAATAACTTCGAGAAAGCATCTTCATCTCCAGCAGCTACCCTGCGGAGTAAAAAGATTTCAGTAGGAACAGAATTCAGTGACAATGCTTTTTTATTAAGCCCTAAACTTATGAAATTCTTTTTGGATGGCACATAAAACATTCCAATTTCAGGAGCCCGCATGATTAAAGTTTTTCTCCTTGAATAAGATAATTAATACGTTAACATTCTAATAAAACTACAAATACAATGTTTTAGAATTTTATTTCTTACTTTTGATACGAAAACATTCTACAAATAATGGGTAAGAAAGAAATTCTACATGAACTGGTCGAACAACTGTTCGCATTTGACAACCAGCATCAAGCTGAAAAAGATTATACAATGGCAGACTTTCTTGGATATTTGAATGCGAACCAAGGCGCTCAACTCTCTGAGCATAGAAACCTGGCAGGTGATCAGGAGCTATGGGTCCGGGATAATCAGGACGACAATACGCAAATAGCCACCATGCTTGTTTTCATTTACCGTTATGCCGCTATGTATTTCAAAAAGGCGCTGAAGGAAGGAAACATTCATACGCTGGACGAGTTTTCTTTTTTGATCGTATTGATGACTTACCAGTCCCTGAGTAAAACTGAGTTGATTCATAAGTTAATCATGGAAAAAACCTCCGGCATGGAGGTGATCAAACGTCTCCTTAAACAAGAGATGATTGAAGAATTTGCTCACCCTACCGACAAAAGAAGTGTGCTGGTTGCCATTACAGCAAAGGGGAAAAAAGAAATAGCGGATTTATTGCCAAGAATGGGTTTAGTAGGAAGCGTAGTCGTAGGAAATCTTAGTCAGGCTGAAACCACCTCCTTGTCCTTTCTATTGAGAAAGCTGGATCAGCACCACAACGAGATCTTTCTAAATTATCGGAATTTAAGCTTAGAAGAACTTAACGAAAGACTAAAGGGTGTATAACAAAATCATTAAAGAACATGAAAATTGCTAATCAAAACGTCCTGATTTCCGGAGCCAGCATTGCAGGTCCAACACTAGCTTTCTGGCTGGCAAAATACGGGTTCAATGTGACTGTCGTAGAACGTTCAAAAGCATTGAGGCTAGGTGGACAAAACCTGGATGTAAGAAATGCCGGTAGAACGATAGCTAAGATGATGGGCATCGAAGAAGAAATCCTTGCAGCAAATACAGGAGAAATCGGACTCCAGTTTGTCAATAAGAAAAATGAGGTGGAGGCTGCCTTTCCCAGAGAAGGAACAAATAACTTTACCAGTGAGGCAGAGATCCTTAGAGGCGATTTGGTCAATATACTCTACAAACACACAAAAGATCAAGTAAAATATGTGTTTGGAAAACACATCACAGAGATAGATCAGCAAAAAGACAAGGTAAATATCACCTTTAGCGATGGTGACACACAAGTCTTTGACCTTCTGATTGCTGCCGATGGTGTACGGTCCACTACAAGGCAAATCCTGTTTGGTGATGCACCAAAAGTTAAGTTTACCGGATTATACAATGCCTGGTATACCATTCCAAAGGCAGCAACTGATACCAAATGGGCACGCTGGTACACCGCAGCTGGGTCCAGAGTGATCTTGATCCGACCGGATAATCATGGTACCAGCCGAGCCTCATTTAGTTTTCTTTCTGAAGACAAAGGTTATCAAAACCTAGCCAGCAGCGAACAGAAGGAAATCCTCAAAAGAAAACTATCAGGAGCCGGATGGGAAGCAGAGCGTTTGATGGAGGAAATTGATAAAAATGAAGATGTATACTTCGATGGCATCAGCCAAATACATGCCCCAAAATGGTTCAATGGACGTGCTGGCATGATTGGAGATGCAGCCTACTGCCCTACTCCGCTTACCGGCATGGGCACCACCCTGGCCATTGTTGGCGCTTACCTGCTCGCAGGCGAACTCTCCAGGAATGATCAGCATGAAGATGCATTTAAAGCTTATGAAAAACGCATGCGTCCATTTGTAGAAAAAATTCAAAACCTACCTCCGGGAGTTCCCTGGCTTGCGCATCCGAAAACAAAGTTTGGTGTATCAGTGCTGAATACGGTAGCGGGGATTATAGCCAGCAATGCAGTTAAAAAAATCACTAAGCTTTTTAGCGGTAAAGAAAAAGCATCCCCTGGGGATGGAATTGAACTGCCTGACTTTGAAAAAAAACCAAAAAATTAGCTACTTTGCGGACTTTTTAGATAGCAGCTTCAGTAAAAAACAAGAACTTGAATAAAAAGACAGGAGATATCCTCACCATAGGCTTTGCCCTTTTCGCTATGTTCTTCGGAGCAGGAAATTTGTTACTTCCTCCTTATATTGGGATACAGATCGGAGATCATGTATGGGTCACCATACTGGCATTCGGACTGACCGGTATTCTATTGCCCTTCCTGGGAATCCTTTCAGTGGTTAATGCAGGCGACAAATTTGAAGACCTGGCAGCGAAGATTCACCCGCTCTTGTCACCAATTTTAGGAACCATCATCATGCTCTGCATCGGTCCCTTAATTGCCATTCCGCGCACCGCAGCCACGACTTATGAAGTAGGTGTTTTACCATCCTTTCCAGCATCTGGGCCGATCCTTACTTCCGTCATCTTTTTTGTAGTGACCTGGCTTTTAACCATCCGACCTTCCCGTGTAGTAGATATCATCGGCAATATACTCACCCCCTTGCTCATCGTTTTGTTGATTATATTAATACTGACAGGTATACTTTCACCAACGGACAGTTATAAGGATTCCGCACTAAGTAGTGGTCAATCGTTTACATTAGGCTTTATTGATGGGTATCAAACCCTAGATGTCCTGGCCTCCGTGATCTTCGCCGGGATTATTATTACTGCAGCCAAAGTAAAAGGCTATCAGAATGCCCGTTCAAAAATGCAGGTGGTGATTACTGCTGGGGCATTGTCATCCTCCTTCTTATTTATTATTTACGGAGGACTCATTTACCTGGGTGCCACATCAGGAATATCAGGCACTTCAATCAAGCGTTCTGAGCTGCTCATGCAAATCTCCAATTCCATTTTAGGACCATATGGAAACATTGGAATTGCGATATCTATTGCGCTTGCCTGTTTGACCACTTCCATTGCCCTGGTTACGGCTTTTGGAACATTCTTTTCCTCACTTAGCAATGGAAAACTAGGTTATAAACTACTGGTGACCCTTTGTTGTGCCGCCTCTTGTGTACTTTCGATTACCGGAGTAGATAATATCATCACTTTCGCCTATCCGATTTTAAGTTTCGTTTATCCAATTACCATAACCTTAGTACTTTATTCTGTTTTCTTTGGCTCCATTGTCAAAAACCGAACACCATATATTTATGCTTTACTTGCTTCAACGGTCATTGCTATTTTTTATTTACTGAAGCACTTCTCGCTCCTTAGCGAAAATATTCTTGAGGTATTAAATTACATCCCACTCTTTGAATATGAATTAGGTTGGGTGATCCCTTCTGCTATTTGCTTTTTTGGAACCTGGGCAATTGCCGGCTCTGGAAAGCAACAACAACAAATTATCTGCTAATAAAAAATTTAATGAGAAAATACCTGACTTTATTATTTGTTCTTTTTTTATTTCAGGCTCCTGCCCAATCTGTCAGCAACTATCTGGACGAAATCAGGAATAATCCCGCTAAGCTCAGGGCATTCTTTTCTCAGATGCCAAAAGGAGGTGATTTACACCATCATTACAGCGGCTCTGTTTATGCGGAGACTTTCATTGATTATGTTGTTAAAAACGATTATTTTGTACACAGGGAAACCCTTGAAGTATCTAAGAATAAGCCCTCAAATGATAAAGAATGGACTAAATTCAGTTCCTTAAAAAAAGAGGGACAATTGGCTGAATATCAGTTCAAGATTCTACAGAAATGGTCTATCAAAGACTATGACCATATCAGTATTCCTTCTGACAAGAAATTCTTTGGAACATTTTCAGATTTTGACGTTGCGAGTAAAGAAAATATTGATTCTGGACTGCTGGAATTAAAACATCGTGCCATCAAGGAAAATGTCAGTTATATTGAAACCATGCTGGCCTCCATTAAGTGTGACCGCATAGATGAGCTGAGTTCGCAGTTCGATCCAAAATTTCAGAGGATACTTCAGCAGAAAGATGAAAGGAATAGTCAGCAACTACTTGACACACTTTTTTCCAAATTAATGGAGAAAAATATTGTTTCCTGTTCTGATCATTTCAGCGAAAACATCGTTAACAGATTACATCATTCCATACATATCGATGATGATTCGTTTATCATGCGATATCAGACCTATACCGTCAGAACTTTTGAAGCATCTGAGGTTTTCAAACGTCTGATATTGGCTTTTGATGCAGCCAGTAAAAACCCGCTTATTGTTGGTGTCAACATTCTTTCCCCTGAAGACAATGAGATCGCTATGCGTGATTACTGGTTGCATATGCAAATGTTCAAGTACTGTAAAAACAAATATCCAACAGTAAAATTTTCAATGCATGCAGGGGAACTGACCCTTGGCTTGGTTAAACCCGAAGAATTAACCTGGCACATTAATTCGGCCGTTCGTGATGCAGGTGCAAACCGCATTGGACATGGTGTAGACATCCCTTATGAGGCAAATAGCTATGCCCTTTTGAACTATATGAAAGAAAAGGGAATCGCGATAGAAACAAACCTGTTCAGCAATGAATTCATCTTAAAAGTGAAAAATGGCCTTCACCCGATCACGCTTTATAAAGAGTTTAATGTACCCATAGTCATTAGTTCAGACGATGCTGGTGTATTGAGAACAAACCTGACTGAACAATATGTATTATTGGCGAGTAGATATCCGGAGTTCAGTTATGACGATATTAAAAAAATCATCTACAATAGTATCAACTATTCTTTTATCAAGGAGCCCTCGGTAAAGCAGCAATTACTTGCCAAATTGAATCGGGATTTCATCGCATTTGAAAAACTCATTACAAATATTCCGCACAAAAGAAAATAAGAAAGTGTTGGGTAAGACTCCAGGTCAATTTTAATTACTGGTAATGTTAAGTACAATCCAAGCCGCCTTAACACAACTGTCCTATAAACAGATCATCAAATTATTTTACATTTGACTTATTCAAATTTATAAATAATTGATAATTTATAGCATTAGCCAACTTAATGTCTCCAAAAGAATCATAATTGGAAAAGCACACTAGCGGCGTAACGTTATTTCTTATTGTCAGCGGATTTAGTGAAAGTACCCGGGATTAGCTATTTCAAAAAAATTACAGGCACTGCCTTTGCAAGTGCGGCGGTACTTACAGTTGGAAGATTCTTATCCAAGCTTATCGAACACACATGAAAAACAATTCCACACAAATCCAGGGGAGCAATTCCCTGCGCAAACTCCCAGGCCAGTCAAAAATCTATCAAATGTTATTTTTGGGCGCTTTAATGCTTTTCACTTTTATTGCTGCCTGTAAAAAAGATGATTCAACAATCCCTACACTGAGCCTAACGGCCAGTCCTGCTATTGGTGGTGTGCTTACAGGAGCGGGTGCATTTGAACTGAACTCATCCCTTGCCATTACCGCAGTACCTAATACAGGGTATACCTTTTCCAGCTGGACAGAGAATGGCGAAGTCATTTCTACTAGTTCGGATTACCAGTTTACCATTACAAAGAACAGGAAATTAGTTGCAAACTTTATGGCGGTCCCTCCGGGTAACTTTGCGGTCAACTTATCATCCAGTACTGCTGCAGGGGGTACAACCACTGGTTCTGGCGCTTATCTCGTTGGTTCTTCTGTTACAGTAGTTGCGGCTGCCAATGCAGGATTTTCTTTTGTAAACTGGACAGAAAATGGTAACATGGTATCTGCAAGTTCAACTTACCAGTTCACCATTACTGCAAACAGGAACCTGGTTGCGAATTACAAGGCCAGCATCCCGAATGGCTCAAGTGTTATAAACCTTGGGACTGCAGCCGATTTTGCAATATTGACAAAATCAGGTATATCTACTACTGGTACTACCTCAGTTACGGGTAATATAGGTGTGAGCCCGGCCTCTGCAACGGCAATTACAGGCTTTGGGTTAATTATGGATACCAATGGTCAATCATCTCATACGCCAATTGTAACCGGCAAGGTATATGCATCTGATTATGCCGTCCCAACTCCTGCTAATATGACAACAGCGGTCAGTAATATGGAAACCGCATTTACAACCGCTAATGGTTTAATTAACCCAGCGCCTATCCTAAACTTATATGCCGGAGATATTAGTGGCAGGATATTAACTCCAGGGCTTTACAAATGGTCTACCGGTGTATTGATATCAAATGCAGGCGTAACTTTAACAGGCGGGCCTAATGATACCTGGGTATTCCAGATTGCGCAAGACCTTACTGTAAATAATAGTGCTAAGATCACTTTGTTAGGTGGAGCCCAGGCCAAGAATATATTCTGGGTGGTTAGTGGACAAGCTACACTTGGAACTAATACTGATTTTAGTGGGATCATTCTGAGCAAAACACTGATCTCTTTAAATACTGGAGCAAAAGTTACGGGCAGGTTACTGGCACAAACTGCCGTTACTTTAAACGCCAGCACAGTTATTCAACCTTAGTCCTTTTAAAGCAGAAGGGTTATCATTGATATAATTTCAAAAAATTAGTTTTAAAATAATTAAAGCAAGCCGCTATTAATTTAGCAGGCTTGCTTTAATTGTTTTTTTCAATACAGTTTACCATCACCATCACAGTGGTTAGTAAATCTCCCCCATATCATCTATTTATCTGACGTCTAAACCTTGACTCTCTTGAAGCTAACCCCCTTAAACACCTCAAGATCCTGTTTTAACGCTACAATTAAGTCTAGGAGTAATTCCACATTGTGATCATCTCTGTTCAAAAGTCTGAAATTATCAGAATCCGACAAATTTAACTGGGATTTCAATATACGTGGAATTTTGTAACACTGAGCAGTTAAAGCACAAGCGTATAAAAATAAGCTATCTATAATACTCGTTAAGGTGCGATCATAATATGGGATTAATTTATTATAACTTTTAGAATGCTTAAAAAGCAAGCAAAATGGCTTGTATCGACCTGCTTGCGAAAAAATGATTTCGTCTTCCATATCCTCCTCTTCATCTATCCCAAATCTTAAGATCATTTCAAGTTTATACATCAAAAGTTTTTTCATTGTCTCAAGACAATTCTGAACTAAAGGGTCATCAATTTTATGAAAGAAACTATTATGCTCTATGGGTTGTTCCCATGGATCTTTGAAATCTTTGGCATACATTTTCATGGATTTCTTGAACGTAAAGTGATAAATAAACTCATAAATATCCGAATGCATCACGGTCACTAAAACCCCCATCCCTCTAATGCAGAGGTTCAAATCAAAAGCATCATTTTTAGATATTCTCATAAATCTTTAATTATTTTTACAATATAAAATATTTTTCATAAAAATATAAAGTAAATTAATAAACACACAAATTATATATTTTTGGTGAAAACACAGAATTCCTAGAAACTAGTATTTTACCTATTCTCTTGTTTTCATACCCTTGATTTAGTGTGTCCGATCCTGAAAAGAATTTACAGTAGAAGCTCACCTAAAAGGGCATTATAGATGCCTTAAAATGAATCTTTGAATATTAAAGCAATAAGCTGTTGCCAATCTGGTTCAGCACATTGCTAATCGCACAGATTTTTTTATTCATCAGCAACTATAACTTCATCCTTAATTAAACAACTAACAAACAATTAATTATACATTTTATAGAATGATGAAACCAAATTATTTAATTTATCTCCTACTGCTATCGCTCTCCTTTAACACTTCCTGTAGAAAGAAAAATGTGATAGATGCAATTGTTGAAGTAAATGAAGCTACCGATTTTTTGGGTAGCGATTGGACACTGTACACCCCAGTTAAAAAGATTCATTTAGATGACGACATCGGTTTAAAAACCTTTGCCTGGGCATCGTACAAATCAGCATGTTCGCCAGTGATCTGCTCGGATTACAGTTATGATAGCAGCACCTTAACAGAAACATTTCAGATTTTAACGACCAAATCGAATCGCTCAGAAATTAGGATAGAGGATAATTATAGCACAGGAAGCAGACAGTTTTCGGGCTATCTGAAGTTCGATGCTACACTTAATGATGAAAGCCTGGTGCAGATTTTTGGAAGTACATCAGAAAATGCAACTCAACTGATGATTCGCGGATTTTCAGAGAATGGGGGAACACTGAAAATATCTAACAGCTTTGTGTTAGCGACCGGAGTTTACAACAAAGAAGTTCATGTCAATGTAATTCACTTACAGGAGGATGCTGGCAGTAAAATGATCGTTTATATAGATGGGGTCAAAAAGTTTGAAAAGGTTGATGGTGAAAATGCCACGAATTATATGAAATACGGATGCTATGGCACCATGAAAACCGGTAAAGCTATTGTACAATGGAGAGATGTGAGGCTGTATAAAAATGGTACAGCACCTAATTAAGATAGAAAAGATGAACATACAATCTATAACCCAATATCACTGAATATAGCGGCTATTTAGTAAGGGTTTGGTATATAGTTGCCATACTATTGGCATAGTGTTGGGATGTCCTTGCTAATTCCTTCCTGTGTCTTAGCCTGTCTTCTCTGATAAGCTTCCTTAAAAACAGCTACATAAACCCTGTATTAGCATTCCCAAATGCATCGTATTTAGTTGAATTATTGGACGATACAAATAATATGTTTATATTACAGGTAATAATGTTTATTAAAACTATTGGTCGGGATTTAATTTCACCTATTACTTTTCACATAAAACCGTAAATAATTATGAACTCAATTACACCAAAACATGGAGAATGGACTACACAATTAACTAATGGAAAGAATGGATTTGTTCTAACGGTCTCTGGACAAACTCCTGCGGGACCTGAGAGAATAAACTACTCATTAAGTCTTGCTGATTCTACCAGTTTAAATGAAAGGATATTATTACTTCAGGTCAGCCCAGAACCCACCGAAGGTGATCAAATGGCTTCAGTAGTTCCTTACGTAGCAGAATACGAAAGAGAAGACAAATATCTGCAAGTTCAAATTATCGAAAGAGATACGACAACCACTGTTGATATTGATATACCTAAAAAATAGAAATTATTAAGCTTCCAAGTGTATGTTTAAAATCCTCGTAAATGATTTTGAACATACGCTCTAAAATTTAATCATCAAGGAATTAGTGATTTGTTCTAAAATTAAAAGCTTTCTCAATTACCACTCATCGAAGTTGGCTATGATGGTTTCCTTTATATGCGGTAGTGCAATAGGTTTTGAGCGAGCGTATAAAAATAAATCTGCAGGTTTTCGCACCATAATTCTCATTTCTCTAGGCTCTACAATTTTCACCATAGTTTCCAGGTACGGAGCTGGAGCAGATGACCGGATTTCGGCAAAGATCATCACTGGAATAGGCTTTATTGGAGCTGGTGTAATATTTAAAGACAAAATTTCTGTAAGGGGAATTACAACAGCCGCAGTCATCACGACTTCAGCAGCGATCGGAATAACAGCTGGTATTGGTTACCATGCACTTTTCGAACTCTAAAAACAACTCATTGGATTACCAACTGTTCGGCAGCATCTTCTATCTTTTCACCTGCGTTTCAGCTTAAAAATAACGTGGACTCAATACTCTCCCTCTTTTGCTGTTCAGAATAAAGCTGACCGAAATCTCGTGTGAGCCTGCTGGTGATTGGCCAATTCGCCGGTGGTGTAATCGTAAGAATAGCCTTCCCGGAACCTGGGATTGATAAACAATTCTACAAGCACCAGCCTTTATTTATGCAGAATCTTTCTTGATTTTTCCGGCTCCAAAAACGATTCTGGGCTATAGCTGCAATAAATGATTTGCTAAATTGTCTACATCAGAACCCATCCTTTGCCGCAGATTCTTCTGCCAAGTGTAAAAAGTAGCTGTGGGGGATGCCATGATTAATGCAACAAAAAACTCCTTTGAGAAATGGTAGAAAATGGCTAAATCCGAATATTCAGAGGCAATCATGATATTGCAACAGGAATCGTTACATTTATCCATGGAAGATAACTTTTACTCAATATATCTGTTTTCCATGTGGGATGTAAATGAACAAGAATTCATTGAAGAATTCCGGGTTGAAAATTGAAGAAAGCAAAATGATAATTGAGAATTTAAAACCGTTTGACGGACAACATTGTGAAACGACAGCAACAGGAACTTTGTTGCGACAACTAAATATTGAACTTTCCGAGCCAATGCTCTTTGGTTTAGGGGAAGGGCTTGGTTTTATCTTTTGGAATATGAAATCAATGAATTTTCCTTTTATTGGCGGACGGATAAAACCGGACGTTTTAACTCAAAATATTGCAAGAAATTTAAATCTTGAGTTGACAGTAAAGGAAACGTCATCAACAGAAAAGGCTTGGGAAAATGTAAAAACGCTCATTAACAGCGGACAAATTGTTGGTTTAAAATTAGACTGTTTTCACCTTGAATACTTTTCAAGACCATTTCATTTTGCAGGACATTATGCCGCAATTTATGGTTACGACAACGATAACGCTTTTTTAGTAGATACGAAACAACAGGGTAGGCAAGTAAAAACAACTTTGAAAAGTTTGGCTATGGCAAGAGCCGAAAAAGGTCCAATGGCTTCTAAAAACCTGTTTTATACACTAAAACTTTCAGATAAAAAGTTTGACCTGAAAAAAGCAATACCGACAGCTATAAAAAATAACGCAACTGAATATCTAAATCCACCTATTACGAATATTGGTTATAAGGGGATTTACAAAACAAGTTCCGAAATCATCAAGTGGTTTAATACCAGTAAGGACCTTGAAAACGACTTCAAAACAACTGCGGCGCTTATGGAAAAAGCAGGGACAGGTGGAGCATTATTTAGAAACTTATATCGGGACTTTTTAAAAGAAAGCTACGACTTGCTTCAAATCGATGAAATAAAATGTGGACAGGAAGCCTTCGTAGAAATTGCAGAACTTTGGACTTCTGTCGTTCAATTATTTGAGAAAGTTAGCCACACGAAAGATTTTAAATATATCCTGCAAGCCTCAGACATTTTAAAATCAATCTCTAGCAAAGAAAAACAGGCAATGGAACTACTGGGGAGAATATGATTTCCTTTATTTAGAAATCTGATTACCAAAACGGTAAAAATCTGATTCCTGTGATTGTTGAGTCATAAAATGCTAGCAACTGATATAGCGCTTTTCCAGGATGTTAGCCGCTTTACTAGTATCATAGTCATTTTTAAAAGACCCTCATCTCAAATTCATCCTGGTCAAATGTAGGTCGCTACCAATTATAGACTTCGGGATCAACCACATAAATTCTATCTATTTTAAAACAAATCATCCCAATTACAGTTAGAGAATAGCAATTATTAAAGTTTATTTATGGATTTTACAGTAGAATTAGAGGATATGGTGGCTATGATGGTTTCCATTATATGCGGTGGTGCAATAGGTTTTGAGCGAGAGTATAAAAATAAATCTGCAGGTTTTCGCACCATAATCCTCATTTCCCTTGGCTCTACAATTTTCACCATTGTTTCCAGGCACGGAGCTGGAGCAGATGACCGGATTTCGGCAAATATCATCACAGGAATAGGCTTTATTGGAGCTGGTGTAATATTTAAGGACAAAATTTCTGTAAGGGGAATTACAACAGCCGCAGTCATCTGGACTTCAGCAGCAATCGGAATGACAGCTGGTATTGGTTACCATGCACTAGCCTTATGTCTTACGATCATCACACTAGCTGTACTCTTGATGGTCACCAAAGTGGAACGAATGATTGCTCAACTTCAAAAGGAACTCATGTTAAACGTAACGTTCCGGAGCCCAGACTTTAATCAAATTGACCATCTTGAAAAGATCTTAAGCAGCAAAAACCTTTCTTTGGAACGTGTGGAAGTATCAAAAGAAAATGATCATCTCATGGCAGTATTCAAAGTTTCCGGCAAAAAAAAGTATTTGGTAGAAATGAATGAAACCCTTGCCACTATACCAGAAATTATAAGCTTTTCTTAAGCTATCTTTGTCTACCGATCTTGATGCGGAGCTAAATTACAAAGCTCCGAAATCCCTGAATAATATTTATTTCTTATGACCCCTTTAAAACCTTATATCAAGATTTGCTTGATGATAATGCTGCTCCCCTTTGGACTCCATGCTCAAAATGCTGGAAATGTACTTCCGCAAAACAACCAGGTTCTCGATACTGCAAAACAAACAGACTTGATTGATGTGGCCAAATCTCTTTTTCACATTAAACCCGGAAAAATAAAGGAAAAAAAAGGAAAGCACATTTACTTTTCAATATTGCCTGTTGGCGCATCAGTGCCAGGGGGATCTGGCAGAGCTTTGATCACCAGCACTACTGCCGCTATGTATCTTGGCTCAAAGACCACCACCAATCTATCCACCGCAACTTTTACGCCTTACTGGAACTTTGGCAGTCGCTTTGGTCTTCCCATCCGCAATAACATCTGGCTTCCTGATAATACCTGGCTGATACAGGGAGATACCCGTTTTTTAGTTTATCCTCAATATACCTGGGGCTTGGGTACCAAACGCACTGAACAGGAAAAAGTCCTGCTAGACTACAAATACATCCGCTTTCACCAGAATGTATTGAAACGTATCCGCCCCTACTTTTACTTCGGGCTTGGTTACAATCTGGATTATCGTTTTAACATTAAGCCTGAAGATGGGCAGATAAATCTGGCCAACTATACCGGTTATAAATATGGTACAGGCAGCAATTCAGTTTCCTCAGGCCTGAGTTTAAATATGGTTTATGATACGCGCAGCAATGCCATAAACCCGATGCCCGGTATGTACGCAAACCTGGTGTACCGGATCAATCCTACCTATTTGGGCAGCAACAATACCTGGAGATCTTTATATCTGGATGTCAGGAAATATATTTCCATGAACAAGGACAAACCCAATCAGCAAAACACCCTTGCATTATGGTCCTATTTATGGACTGCATTAGATTCCAAAACCCCATACCTTGATTTACCAAGTACAGGCTGGGATCCCTACAACCGTTCGGCAAGAGGAATAGACCAGAACCGCTATAGAGGAAAAAGCCTTTTTTATCTGGAAAGTGAATACAGGCGTGACATTACCAGCAATGGCCTTGTTGGATTTGTGGTGTTTGCCAATGTCAATAGTGTTAGCGGAGAAGCTCAAGGCTTATTTTCTACCTGGAAACCAGCTGCAGGAACCGGACTCCGCCTGAAATTTAATAAAGGATCCAATACCAATATTGGCATCGACTATGGGATGAGTAAAGGCTACAAAAGTTTCTCGTTTAACCTTGGAGAGGCATTTTAAACCGGGTAATTACGATCTTCCTTGAATTAAATGTTGGTATGCATTTGGCATTAAGCGATCTGATTGTGAAAACAATTACCTGATAAAATCGTTTATTAAATGAATATGCATATTGTTAAGGTATTAGAAGCTTATTTTATCACTCATGATGTAAAACGTTTTGTGGTCGAGAAACCTGAAGCATTTAACTTTGTTCCAGGTCAGGCGACAGAGATCTCCATAAACCTTCCGGAATGGAATGATCAACTTCGACCATTTACATTTACCTGTTTACCCGAACAGCACTATCTTGAATTTATGATTAAGATATACAGAGATCATGATGGCCTAACCAATAAGTTAGGTCAAATCAATAAAGGCGCTGAATTAATTCTTCACGATGTTTTTGGCGTTATACAATACAAAGGTCCAGGCACTTTCATTGCCGGTGGAGCCGGCATTACCCCATTCATCTCCATCTTCAGAAGTTTGAACAAGCATAGGCATCTGGATGGAAACAGATTAATATATTCGAATAAAACTTCAGCCGATGTCATCATGGAAGAGGAACTCCAAAAGATGCTCAAGCATGATTTTGTAAAAGTATTCACCAGAGAGCATGTCCTGGGATACATCCCTCGACGAATTGACCGCAACTTCCTTATAGAAAACATTGCTGACTTTGGACAAAATTTTTATGTATGCGGGCCAGATGAATTTGTGAAAAACATTAATACACTCCTGCTTGACCTTGGTGCCTCTTCAGAAACGGTTATATTTGAAGCATAAAAAAGCCCATATTTCTTTACCAGGAATGCAACTTACTTTTCAGAAGCCTTGATTTTCAACCCAGTGGCTTCTCATTTCATTTTCCATATTTGCTGTTACCATTAGCTGCAAAATAAAACCCTGAACAATTCTTTGATCAATAACGAAATAAAGGGGAATTCATTTACGCTTATTGCGAAAAAATCCTAATATTTGTGATAAGAGGTAGATAAAAACAGTCATTAATGCCGATAGCGGAAATACAGGATAAGGTTTATTGGATGAGTGAGTTCCGTAAGGGAACAGATCCCGCTTTTGCCTACTTTTTCAAACGCTATCATCAGTCTTTAGCCTACTTTTCCCTGCGATTCGTACAGGATGCCCAGGAAGCGGAGGACATTGTGGCCGACTGCTTTTTCAAGTTGTGGCAACGTCGCCTGGAATTTGAAGGAGAGGAAAATATTAAGGCTTTTTTATACGTTGCATGCCGTAATGCTTGTCTGGATTACCTCCGCCACATCAAAGTGAGGTCTAATGCCCAACAGAATTATTTTGATCAGCTTCTACAAGCTGAAGAAACGGTGTTGTACCAAATCATTAAAACGGAAGTATTACAGGAGCTGAATCGTGAAATCGAACTGCTGCCAGATAATTACCGTGAGGTATTCAGGATGATTTACTTTGATCATAAAAAAACAGACGAGATCGCAACCGAGCTTGGCCTGAACATACAAACTGTTCGTAATTACAAATCCCGGGCAACAGAATTGTTGAAAATTGGGATGCTCAAAAAAGGCCTTTCAGGCGCAATGCTATTGGCTTTGACGCTGATACTGGACAGAAATTAAAAATAAATAAGTTTTTTTGGGTTGTTTGGCTTGGTCGTACGTCTTAATAACAAAAGAAGATAAAAGTACGATCGAAAACCTATTTCCTTATGTTAAAAGACCAGTTCCATGTTACCAAATTGATCACCGGCTACCTTCGTGGCAACCTTGATCCGGAAGAACAAGCCGAACTGGACAACTGGATAGCAGCTTCAGCTGAAAATAGGAAATTCATGGAGGGCTTTACTGAAGAACAGCTCTCTGCCGACTTACAAATTTTCCGCTCTGTAAATGAGGCCGCGATATGGACCAAGGTACAGCAGCGATTGGGAACTGCTAAGGCCCCGAAAAAAACCGCATTTAAATTCTTACAACGGATTCATTACCAGCTGGCCGCAGCAGCAACTATTGCCCTTGTATTTAGCGTTTGGATTTATACCTCAGGTTATTTTGAGGGAGGCACAACGAAGAAAAATTTCTTGGCCAATGACATCCCACCGGGGAAAATTGGCGCTACTTTGACCTTGTCCAATGGGAAAACGATTGTGCTTGGCGAAGAGAAAGATGGCAAGCTGGCCGAAGAGGCAGGAATCAGTATTAGTAAGACCAAAGATGGACAACTAGAATACACCATTTCAGGAACAATCGGCAGCTCAACAGGGAAAATGAATACCTTAAGCACTGCGGTTGGCCAAACCTATATCCTGAATTTGCCAGATCGTTCCAAGGTCTATTTAAATGCGGCCTCTTCCTTAACTTATCCTTCCAGTTTTTCCGAGTCTAAAATTAGGCGTGTTCAACTATTGGGAGAGGGTTATTTTGAGATTGCCAAAGATAAAGCACATCCCTTTGTGGTGGAAAGTCTTGGGCAACAGGTAGAGGTGCTGGGTACACATTTCAACATCAACGCTTATCGAAATGAGCCTGCACTGACGACCACATTGATGGAGGGCTCCGTTAAGGTTTCCAAAACATCTGGGAATCAATCCTTAATGCTCAAACCCGGTCAACAATCTATTCTGACTGAGGAGGGTATTAAAGTGACTAAAGTGGATACCGATCTTGCCAAAGCATGGAAAAACAATGAATTCATGTTTGAAAATGAATCTATTGAGAACATCATGCGCATGGTAGAGCGTTGGTATAATGTAGAAGTCGTTTACATCGGAGAGAGACCTACAGAAAGGTTTGTCGGCGGGGTATCCCGATTTGACAATGTCTCCAAAGTGCTGGAGTTGCTCGAGTCAACAGGAGGAGTCAATTTCAAGATTGAGGGACGAAAAATATATGTTTCTACCTAACCATAAAATCACCTAAAATTTAACACAACCTAAACCAACTAACCCATGAAGAGAACTCTCCCCCCCTAGCGCTATTCGAAGACAAGGCTATGCCCTGAAAGCAAGGACCAGAACTAAATTAATACCCTGGTCCTATATCCGGCATACTCAATAAAAATTTATTAATTAATCGCGGTAGCCTGGTCCCTGGAAAGTAAAGGCATACCGCATCAACCGAATTAAGCAAATGTATAAAAATTATACAAGAAAACTTGGTGTGCCTAAATGGCGCGCCCAAAATCTAGGCCTTATCATGCGTCTAAGCGTTGTTATCTTAATCACTACCTTTATGCAGGTCAGTGCAGCGGGCTTTTCTCAAAAAGTCAGTATATCCAAATCAAATGCCCCCTTAAGAACTATTCTGGGCGACATTAAGAAGCAAACAGGATATAATTTTATCATCACAGAGCGTTTACTAAAAACTGCCAACCCGGTAACTATCCATGTGAATGGTGTCGAACTTGAAGAAATACTGGATAGGATATTTAACCTTCAATCATTGAACTTTCAGATCGAGAGTAATACCGTGATCATAACGAAAAAAAAGCCTTCTATTTTGGATCTTCTTGCTGATCGCTGGGCTAATATCGATGTACGTGGTATAGTGGTGGATGAGCGAGGGCTCCCATTACCGGGAGCTACAATTACGGTGAAAGGCACTGGAAAAAAGGCCATTTCAGATGTAAAAGGTGAATTTCACTTGAAGAATGTGGATGAAAATGCCGTATTGGTGATTAGTTATCTGGGCTATGCAAACAAGGAAGTTCAGGTGGCTACGGATATGCGGACAATTAAGCTTAGTCCTATTGAAGGTAATTTGGATGATGTAGTCATTTCAGGCTTTGGTATTAAACAGGCTAAAAAGGACTTAACAGGAGCCAGTTCCCAGATTTCTGGAAAAGATATCTCAACCATACCTATACAAAGTTTTGACAATGCTTTGGCTGGTCGTGCTGCAGGTGTTCAGGTGACTTCTTCAAGTGGTTTACCTGGAGCGGCTGTATCCGTAAATGTCCGTGGAATAAGCTCTATCACTGCCGGAACTCAGCCTTTATATATTGTGGATGGGGTTCAGGTAATTTCAGGAGATAATTCCAGACAGTTTGCCTCTTCAAATGCTTTGGCAGGTATCAATCCAGATGATATTGAAACTATCAGTATTCTAAAAGATGCTGCATCAGCTTCTATCTATGGAGCTCAAGCCGCCAACGGTGTTGTGGTCATCACCACAAAAAGAGGAAAAACCGGAAAAACTCAAGTTAACTTTAACCCTTCAATTGGCTTTTCTAACATCATCAAAAAAGCACCAATATTAAATTCAGCAGAGTTTATTCAATTATCTAAAGAAGCCATAATTAACCGCTATGGAAGCCTTACAGTTCCAACAGCAGCAGATGCAGCAAAGCTACTGGCTTCATTTGGTGATCCAGCTACAGCTCCTACCTACGACTGGCAGGATGCAGTATTTCGTACAGGTATTACACAGAACTATATTTTGAATGCAACTGGTGGAAATGAAACCACTAAATTCTTTGTTTCGGGAGCTTACAACAAACAAATCGGTCAGGAAATCGGACAGGATTTTAATAGGGCAACAGCCAGAGTAAATCTTGATCACAAAATTAGCAAGAAATTCTCCTTTGAAACCAGTTTGAATTTGAGCTCATTTACTCAAAATGGTACCTCAGGTGGTACAGCATTTTCAAGTCCGAACCGGACAGCAATACTGATGCCTCCAATCAATCCAATCTATAACCCTGATGGAACTTACAATACCCTATTATATGGAGCATATCCTAATAACGTAGTACAGACCACGGATTATAATATTCAAAGGGCCAATACTAAAGCTGTTGTAGGTAATATCGTATTAAACTATCAGATTCTTAAGGATTTGAAATTCCGTTCTTCTTTCTCAGAGAATTACAGTTATATCGCAGAAAATAGTTATACTGATCCAAGAACACCTGATGGGGCATCTGTTAACGGAAGTGCCAGTGTAGCAAATACTACTTTTGCTGACTTCAATACCGATCAAACCCTTAATTATTCCCATGTTTTTAACCAGAAACATAATTTGAATGCGGTTGCTGGATTTAGTTATAAACAAGAGGTTAATGACGGAAATAATGCAAGTGGAACAGGTTTCCCAAGCTATCAATTCAAAACACTTCAATCATCAGCTGTAAAAACAGTCGCGAACTCATTTTATACAGCCTACAAACTTGCCGGATATTTTGCGAGGGTAGATTATTCATTTAATGAAAAATATCTAGCATCAGCAACCGTACGACGTGATGGATCATCAAGATTCGGGTCAAATAAACGATATGGTACCTTCCCTGCAGCATCATTGGGATGGAGATTATCCAAAGAAGATTTTCTTTCTCAGGTGACTTGGATCGATGAATTGAAACTGAGAGGTAGTTATGGTATTCTTGGAAACTCTTCTATTGGAAATTTTGCTTCCAGATCGCTATACCAGGGTTTAGGCTCTTATAATGGCCAGCCTGGAATCAACCCTTCCCTGGGTAATAATGATTTGTCATGGGAGCAGGCAGCAACTACCGATGTAGGTGTTGATTTCTCTTTCTTTAAAGGAAGATTGTCAGGAGGTGTAGGTGCTTTTCGTAAAAAAACAACTGATTTGTTATTGGCAAGAAACTTACCTATTACCAGCGGCTATGCAGGCATAAATACGAATATAGGAAAATTGAAAAACGAAGGTATTGAAATTGAATTAAATACGGTTAATTTAAAAACCAAAGATTTCGAATGGTCAACAACGTTAAACGCGACCTTCATTAGAAGTAAACTTTTGGAGCTTAATGATGGTCTCCAGCAATTAAACTTTACTTATTTTGTAGGAAAACCATTGTTATCGTATTTTGTAGTCGAATATGCAGGTGTAAACCCTGCTGATGGTAATCCAATGTATTATGATATCAATGGAAACATCACTTATAGTCCTACTGCGGCTGACCGAAAAATTGTAGGTAGTCAATTACCTAAAGGATATGGAGGACTAACCAATACGTTCAAGTATAAAGCGTTTACCCTTACTACCTTTATTCAATATCAATATGGCAGTAAAATCAATAACGTAGATGGCCAGTTTAACCGACGTATGGGTAGTACGATAGACAGGAACCAGGATAGAAGTGAATTGCGCAGATGGCAAAGACCAGGTGACATCACTGATACCCCAAGACCTTACTACAATACAGGTGTACCAGCAGCAGCACAATCTGGAGGAATCACTTATCTTTCTCCTTATGGCGCTACAAGCAGGTTTATTGAAGATGGTTCTTATGTCAGGTTAAAGAATGTTAACCTTTCTTATAGGCTTCCTGCGTCATGGCTAGGTACAAGCATCAGATCCCTTCAGATCTATGCACAAGCCTATAACCTGGTTACTTTAACTAAGTTTACAGGCATTGACCCAGAAGTTCAGGGTAGCTCTTCAGGCATTGTTCCACAATACAAGAACTACACATTTGGTGTGCAATTAGGTCTTTAATTTCAAATAAAAACTAAAATGAAAAATTATATATTATTATTAGTTACAGGAGTTGTACTGACGTGCTCATCCTGTAAAAAAATGTTGGATACAGAGCCTAAACAGTCGATCTCTGTCGAAGGGGCGCTGAGTACAATAACGGGCATACAGGGCTTATTAACAAATGTATACAGTAATTTACAGGCTTCTGGAAATTTCGGAAGGGATATTATCATCAAGTCCGAAGTCCTGTCAGATAATTGCAGAATTACACTCACCAACTCCAACCGTTTTATTGGTGATTATAACAATACTTTACGTACACATTTTGTAGAATATAATACATTCTATCCTATCATTAATAAATGTAATCTGATATTAGATAATGTAGACCTAACTAGTGATGGTACACCAGCCCAGAAAGCGATGATTAAAGGTCAGGCCTTATTTATCAGAGCTTTATTGTATTTTACCTTGGTTAATGAATATGGATATAATCCTAAACATAATCCCGGCACCTTTGACCTGGCTGTGCCTATCATGTTGAAAGGTGTTTCTAGTGTAACTGAGGTAACTTATCCATCAAGAAATAAGGTTTCCGAAGTTTATACTCAGATTGAGAAAGATCTTGACGAAGCTATTGCTATTTTGACTAATCCAGGTGATTTAACAGCTAAAACAATTATTGGAAAAGCTGCAGCTCAAGCGTTGAGATCCAGAGTAGCTTTATATAATGAGGAATGGCAAACTGCAATAAATAATACGACAGAAGCAATCAATGCTAATGTGGGAACTTTTGTTTCTACGGCAACAGTTGCAGGTTATTCTTCTATTTTCAATCAAAAGAATAGCCCGGAATCGATTTTCGAACTCAACTTTGATGTTTCAGAAAGTCTAGGATCGAACAGTTTGCAAAGTATTTACCAGCGTCTTGGAAATTCATCAACCAGTTCAAGTGGTTATGGTGATGTGGTTCCTTCTAACAGTCTTTTAAATGCGTATGAAGCAGGTGACCTCAGGAAAACAGCCGTTCTAGTGCCAGTAACTAAATCGGGAGAATCAGTATTCTGGGTTCAGAAATATCCTGGATCCGGTGGTGCATATGGATTGGATAACATTAGAATGATTCGTGTATCTGAAATGTACTTAACCAGAGCAGAAGCATATTCACGTTTAGGACAGGATGGAAAAGCACAGGATGATGTGAATAAGATTCGCGTCAGAGCTGGTCTCCTTCCAACAACTGCAACAGGCCCTGCACTTTTAAATGTAATTCTAAATGAAAGAAGAATTGAGCTGGCTTACGAAGGCGATCGTTGGTTTGATTTGGTTAGACGTGGTGCTAATATTGTAAAAGACAATGGAACACTCCTTTTTGCAACAGACGTACGTATCCTGTCTTTTATCCCACAAGGTCAATTAGATATAAACCAGAACCTGATCCAAAACCCAGGTTACTAAATTAGAAAAAGAAATGAAAAATATTTTAAAATACACATTTGTCATAGGCTTAGTCTCGCTGATGTTTACGGCCTGTAAAAAAGAACGTCAAACTTATAAAGGCCCAACGGTTGTGGAATTTTCGCCCGCCATAAAAAGTAAATCACAGGGAACCGTAACCATTGCAGGTTATGATAGCGTTAAGGTTCAGCTGGTGGGTCCTCAACGCTCTGCTGATCTGGAATTAAGTTATACTGTAGATCCGATTAGCACAGCAATTGCTGGAACACATTATAATATTCCTAATCTGGGAAAGTTTATTTTACCTGCCAACAGTAGCTTTGGTTATATTAGGGTAAATCTGATACCAGGCAGTATTCCCAATAATTTGACCGCAAGCCAGAAAAAGCTCGTTCTCAATTTAACCGGAAATACGGAGGTGCCCGCAAGTGTAAACTATAAGAAATATACACTCACGATCACCTTCTAACTAGGTTATAACTAAAAAAAAGAGGTTGAATTGATTTTCAACCTCTTTTTTTTTCACGATCAATCACAATTTCCAATAAATGATAAAAGTACTGGCTATGTGATGCAGCTGCTCTTACCGGGGCAGCTTCTATTTTTTGTTTTTTGATCAGCGAATTAATTACTGTACTCCATCCTGGCACTCTGCTCCAGCTTAATTTTGAGCTGTTCAACAGAGAATGGTTTCAGTAAAAAATCATCAAGATAGCGGAGCTCGGGATGTTCCTCTAAGGACATTCCTATGGAAGCGGTCAACGCAATGATATAGACTTTGTTTTTATTTGGATCATCCAACTCACGGATCTGTTTACTGGCTTCAAAACCACTCATCACAGGCATATTAATGTCCATAAATACTAAATCATAGGTTTTTGCTAAAACGGCATCCACTGCGAGCTGTCCATTTTCTGCCACATCGGCAACCAGTCCCCATCTCCTCAAAGTTTTCTGCAGCACCATCACATTTACAGGATTATCCTCCGCAATCAAAATCCGCAGATGACCAATTTTAGTATTAAATTGCTCAGACAGCACATCGTCTTTAACAACCTCATGAATGAGCTCAGGAAAGGTCAATTCAAAACTGAAGCACGTCCCTAGCCCATGTTCAGATTTAAAGTTCAAAACACCCCCATGAAGATCCACTAGTCTGCGGGCAATACTTAAACCAAGACCAGTTCCCTGATAATGATCGGGACTGTGATGATCAGCGCGAAAATAAGGCTCAAAAACACGAGCTTGCTGCAGTTTAGGAATTCCGATCCCAGAATCTTCAATTTCAAATCGAATGCTTAGCAATGCTGAATCAGCCGTAACCACAATCGCCCTCATTTTAACAAATCCTGAAGCTGTAAATTTAATGGCATTCCCCACAAGGTTAAAAAGTATTTGGGTCAGCCTGATCTGATCTCCCATTACCAGTTTCCCCTTAATCCGATCATCCATTTCCAGTTCAAACGCTAAATCATTATTCAAAATCCGCAGCTTTAGTGCCCCATGCACATTGCTAAGTAAACGATCCAGACTAAAACTTGTATTTTCCAACTGTTCCATTCCAGCATCCAAACGATTAAAACTTAGGATATCATTAATAGTCGACATTAGATTTTCTGCTGAAAAACTTAAGATCTCCAGATTTTCCTTTTGGCGAGCACTTGGATGGTCTTCTAATAAAATATTCGTCATCCCGATCACTGCATTTAAAGGAGTACGAAGTTCATGAGACATAGTAGCCAGGAAATTAGTTTTCGCTGCAGCCATTTTTTCAGCCGAAAGCAGCGATTTCTTAAGATGAGCAGTTAGTATCCGCTCTTTACGGCTGGTTTTCTTAAATGCCCGGAAAAAGTAATAGTGAATAAAAATCAGCAGTAAAAAGTTAAACACTAAAGCGAAACTATATTCATAAAAATTTATGGAAAGGTTGCCAATCCATAGGTCTATTTGGGTAAAGTGTTTAATAAAAAATAAGGTCACTACAGACAAGGAATTGACTAGAGAGTAAATCAGTCCCCATCGAAATCCAAGGATATAATAGCCGCCTGATATAATGATCAATACATACTGCACCGTCACTATATTTATTCCATCCTGTAGTAATACCATGTTTGACCAAATAAAACAAGTCAGGCAAAATATAAAATAATGCCCCACCTTTTTCCAGGATACCCCCCTAAAAATCATGATCAAACCCAGAATCAAAAGCAGCAATAATAAACCGATTCTATATCCCAGGATATTGGGCTCATGAAAGCAATATATGATCAGTAATACGATGCTTTGCAGGGAAAAAGCAATCAGCAATTGGACAAGAATGGCAATTCTTCCGCGGTTGAGCAGGCCCACTTCGTTGTTGCGGATTGCTTTAAATTCATCAAAAAATTTTCTCATATTGGTTCCCACAAATCATTGATATTTATTCAAAAAACAGGCATAGTGAAAACCTGTCAGCATACCTCAACAGCAGTATCTCCCCTTCTTTTCTACATAGCTCTATACAAACCACATACCATCCTAAAGAAGCAATTTTATTAAAAATCATCGAAAAATATATTTAGGCCCTCCCAGAACGACAGGGCATTAATAATGAGAATTTAAGTTCAAATTTTCGGCTTTTTCTCAAAAATTAAAAAGCTGGCACAATTGGTGCAAACAAGAGTCAAGAAAAAAAACAGGAGCAATGAGCTTAAAACTCAAATATACAGCCAAATGAAGGTATCAGATTTCCCGATTTGGTATTTAAGATAAAAGGGATCCCGTTTGAACCATTGGTTTGTATAGGCTGCCCATCAGTAGTTAAAAAACCACTATTGTCTGCTGTTCTTTTAAACGTATATTTTGGAAAACTATCATTTTCATTTTTAAGGATATTTTGTATATCTATATAAAAACTCAAAGCTATTTTTCTAAAATTCAGACGCTTATCAACCCGAAAATCCAGTTGACTGAATGATGACAACCTTTCCGTATTTAACCGACTGTAATCTGCTATTCCTGTGCCCAGTGTTAAATAGTTTTGCTGGGATGCCTGCAAGTCAAATGGTGTATAGGGTGAGCCTCCCGCATAACGGTATTTCAAACCCAGATCCCAGTTACGTTTTAGTTTATAGCCCAATGTCAGTGAAAGTAAATGCCTGTTATCCCATGAAGAGGAAATGAGTTGCTGATTCAGTCCAGAAAATTTACTGACCACATAGGAGTAACTCGCCACATAAAAAAAATTACGAACCAACTTCTGTTGCACAAACAGTTCCATACCATAAGTTTCACCATCTCCTATACTGAGTACCTGCTCACTGCCAACAGAAGCATATTCTGCCCCTTGGTTAGCAAGGGAAGTGCCATTGGCTACAGACACCGGATAATTGCGGTACCGCTTATAAAAAGTCTCGAATGTAAACCTCAAATCATTTCTAGGTAAAAACTGGGTTCCAAACACATAATGAGTCGATTGGATGTAATCCATATTTTTATTCAGGGCTAGGCCATTATTATCCAGATAACCTAGCATGGTATAAGTGGGAATTTTGAAATAAGTTCCTACAGAAGCACTTACATCCCATTTTGAACTGAGGTGATAGGCTAAAGACAACCTCGGAGAAAGTGTTTTTAAGGGGTCATTCCCCTTATCAGTAAAACTATTCAGGTCAGTACGGATACCTGCGGAAAACAATAACTTTTCATTAAAAAGGTTTTTTGAAGCCTGAAAAAACGCACCATATTTCCAAAATTCAATGTCATTATTGAACCTGACCACCTTTTCCGGCACAACTACTGCCCCCTCTGCATTGGTGATTTCATTGGATATTTTATTAAACAAATCTGCTTTGTAGGCCACCAGTTGAGCCATCAATCCGGCAGACAGTTTCCAGCCAGCTAAGAATTTATTGATGTCGAATCTAAACTTACTTTCGGTTTCCCGAGATTGAACTTTCAGACTCCTTTTACTTTCCTCTTTTAGTTCATCCTCGAATTTATCCAGACGGTTGTCAAATACATTTCGGCTGAGCGTAAAATTCAAATAGCCATTTTCAATCTGATGGTTAAGGTTAAAACCTGCAGTATAATTCCATTGGTTGATATAGGGTGTAGAACGCAGCACATAGGTATTTTCCAGGGTGGACTTTTTAGTTGGGGCAAAACTAAAACGGTCTATAGCCCCCAGACCTATAGCCGTAAGCTTGGTTTTAGCATTAAATTTATGAGTGACCTTATATTGAAAATCATCAAAATCTGGCCTGATGGGCAAATCAATCAATTTAAATAAAAAACTGAGGTAAGATTTACGTGCAGAGGCCAGAAATGTAGTGTTCCTCGACAACGGTCCTTCTAAGGTTAATGCCGTTTCGGTAAAACTAATCCTGGCATTACCAGCCAGTCTCTCTGAATTCCCTTCTCGTTGCCTGATCACGAAAGTCGATGCCAAAGGATTATCGTATCTGGAATCAAAAGCTGAGGAGCTCAATTTTAAACTCTCAATAAAAGAAACATTGAGTATACCCTGAGCACCTCCGGAACTCCCCTGGGTTTGAAAATGATTCAATACCGGAATTTCTATACCATCCAGATAATAGACATTTTCGTTTGGAGCTCCACCCCTTACTATAATATCATTCCGCTCACCAACGCCATTGCTGATGCCCACTCCTGGAAGTGTCTGAACCACTTTAGACACATCAAAATTACCCCCTGGACTACTTTTTATTTCTTCTGCTGTCAATTGCTGCACAGATAGAGGGGTAACCATATCAGTGGCAACCGCCGACTTTCCTTTACTAAAACTGATGTTAACTTCATTTAAATTATTCGATTGAGGCTGAAGCTCAAAATTGACCAATTGCGGATTGCCACTGCCCAGCACAATGTTGTACTTCAGCTGCGTTAAATAGCCAACAAGACTGGCAGAAATTTTATAAGTTCCTACAGGAACATCCATACGGAAACGACCAGAAGTATCGCTTAGGGTTGAAATTGATATTCCATCAATAGTAATGGTGACTCCTGAAAGCACTTTACCCGTATTTATATTTTGTACAACACCTGTAATCAGTCCCTTTTGCTGGGAAAACACCGGGTTAAAAGTAAACAAAATGGCTATTATGAGGAGAGATTTAATGGTTAGTTTCACAGTTTTTAGTCGTTAATTCTTGAGGTTCAATTCCTGGTTTCGCATAGGCTAATCTGCCAACCATCTGTGGAAGGAAGTAACTATCCAAACCGCAAACGGTCATTGTTCCGGCCTTAATATGGTCCACATTGCCATTTTCTTCAATCAGGTTATTATCAGCTAATATTTGAACAATTTCACCGATCAGAATCGTTGTACCATTTATTTCAATGTCAATGATTTCTGCAAGTTCCAGGCCAATCCGGACAGTAGACTCAGCTACAAAAGGCGCTTTAAAACCACTTACATAGTGCTTTTTAAACCCGCAGCGATCAAACTCCGATACACCAGAAGGATAACTTGCACTGGTTTGATGCGCCTGCTTATACCACTGAGGCAATACGTTATTTAAGGTATAATGACCCGTAGATTTAATATTACTTAAAGTATCATTATGTTCACGTTCCGGTCTAATCACTATACCCAAAAGAGGTGGATTCGCACCAATGTGAAAAGCCGAACTGATTAAGCTCAGATTGGTAACGCCATCACTACTGATGGTACCCAATAAATTGAGCGATTTATAGCCCACTAAACTATTGATCAGGCTGATCCTATAGTGTTTCTCCATTTCAGAAATTTGACTTCTTTTTATTGCTACCATCTTAATTTAACTTTAATTTGACCATCTCAGCTCATATAGCAGTGACCTTTACAGTCAGCCAACTCGATTAAGCGACCAATAATCATGTTTTTGCACTCAAGTCTATCAATACTTGGTATCACAAAAAGAATTCAAATATCAAAGCAGTCGTACATTAAAAAACTACATCTTAGTGCACAAAACTAACATTTAGTTTTAATTAACACTATTTTTAAATAAAATAGTATATTTTTATACCAAAATCCATTCCTTCATGTACAAGATGCTTTAGGAGATGTTATGGAAAATAAGGCCAGGCAAATTGTAATGAGAAAGCTAGGTCCCCCTGAAATTTTAATACAAAAAAAATACAAATCATGTTCAAAAAACTTTCAATCTTAGTCTTAATGATTGGCTTTACATTGTCTGGCAATGCTCAAAGTCAAAAATTTCAACTCTCTAGCCACATATTAGACATTTCCCGGGGATTGCCTGCTGAGGGTGTATTGATTAGATTAACGCAAAAAATCGGCAATGAGCAATGGTCATTTGTCGCCGAAAGTAAAACCAACAAGGATGGGCGGATACAAAACTTTCTACCTTACGGGAGTAAAGAAAATAAAGGAATTTTTAAACTGACTTATTTAATTGAACCTTATTTCAAAAGCTTAAAACAAAATTCTTTTTATCCTTTCATTGAAGTGGTTTTTGAAATAAAAGATGACCAGCATTACCATGTACCCATTACCTTGAGTCCATACGGCTATTCTACCTATAGGGGAAGCTAAAATGCTAAGCTTCTTCTGAGACAGATTGCCTGTTGTTATTAGTCACCAACCTTGCAATAACAACAGCAGGATATAAAATACCTATCGCAGAAAGCAAAACGGAAAGCATACGTGAGGCCATTCCATCCGGGTAAATATCACCATAGCCTACGGTAGTCAGGGATACCAGACTATAATAAACATAAACCGCATAATCGCTGTCGTTGTTATGCAAATTGATATTCCCTGCGATTGATTTACCAGTTTGAATCTTTAAAATTTCAAAAGCAAAGGCCCCCATTAAGGCAAACAATAGGTAAACATTTACTGCTCCAATAATTCTGAAAATACTGCGCTCTGCATTTCGAAACAGCAACCTGATATTAATAAATATGAACAAGCTCATATTAACAAGTCCAACTAAACGCTCTAATAAATAGTATTCTTTGGGCGTATCGTCAAATCTTATCATCAGCAAGATCACATGCGCCAGGAACAGAAAGGACGATAAGTAGATGTTCCACTTGTCTTCGCTTGAAAAAATCCCAATAAAATAAAGCGCCAGGAATAAAATATTTAAAACCAAAATGTCTACTACCGCGCCTTCTAGCAAAATGGGCATCAGAAATACCATAAAAAAGAGCATCACCAATAATGTGATAAAGCTGGTGTCTGAGTGCCAATAATCCTTTACTTTATTGATGATCCGTTTCAACGGCGGTATGATTTAGGTGAATTAATACAAATAAACAGCGTTCTCAGCCCATACACCTTTAAGTATTTTAGCTCTGAACGAGCTAAATTAAACATTTACTGCAAAATAATTTCGAATGATTTAGCGGCAAGCAATTCTAAACCTTAAAACTATGACAATTACAAGGTGGTAACTCCATTCTGAGGAGCAATGGACGGGCTTTGTTACGACATCACAGAACGTCTGCGAAGACTTGATGGCTGGTTAGGTAAGACAATAAGTGGATCATAAACATTAAAACCAGAGCCCATATAGACTCTGGCTTTGCATTATATATTTAAGTTCCCCTCCCGGCCAATGTCAATCTTTTCACCAGAAATTGCACTTGCAGCAACTTTTAAAAAAGTGATTAATTTATTGGATTCATTATCCCAATAATGACCTTCTGAAGGGCTGATTTTTAAGATCCTGATGCTTGGATCTTCTTTTCCTTTTTCAAACCAGCCATCCATCATCTTATTCCAGTATTTTTCTATCCTAGCCTGATCCTTAGAAATTTCTCCAATTCCGTTTATACTAAGAAAACGGTATTTACTAATATCTGAGTATAAAACACTGATCTGGTTGCTTTTTTGAAGGTTTTTATAAGTTTCACTATCTGAAGAAATCAGGAACCATAAATTCCCTTCATGATCTACTTCTTGTCTGCTCATAGGCACAGCATGAAGCTTCCCGAGGTCAGAGGTATTGGTACACATCATCCCAATATCAATCTTATCCACCATGGTTTTTAGTTTTTCTATTGCCTCACGATGCGCTAAATTTTCTGTACTCATAAATGCTGGTTTTTAAAATATTTTCTAAAAATGATTGTCTTTGTATTCCGACAAAACGAACACTAGATAAACAAGTAGCCAGAATATATGTTTGATGCAGTTTCTACCTGACCTAAATGCGACATGCTATGCTGCCGAAGCGCTGAAAAGAATTCATCCTATGCCAGATAGGCGGAAATTTTTCAATAAAAACCCGCTTAAAGCATTAATACAAACAACAAGGGGAGAAAATTCTCCCCTATAGTTGTTAATCATTTCAATAGCACAATTAAAATGGTCCCTTTTCTTTTAACGTGATGATGTATTGTTTTTTCTCAGGCCCGATACCTTTCAAGGTCAATTTTTTCCAATGAACTGGCATTACACTCTTTAGCTTCTTTATCCCCTCGTCCGTAATGTCCAATCCGCCAAAACCCATCATAACAGCCTGCAACACGCCCCCTGCCCCAGTAGCAAAATAAGGGTTTGTACCCCCTTTGGTTTCTGCAATCACCCTAAAAGGAGGATTAAGGTTAGGTAGATAAGCATCGTTAAAATAATGAGCGGCCTGCGCGGCATCACCTGTTCTGGCATGTAACAAGGCAAAAATAGCTTGCGTCATTGCAGGTGTATTCGCAGCAGGAACGCGGCCTTGATAATAATTCAGATCGCGACGGATCTGATCAGGAGCAGTAACTACCTTTAATGGATAAGCTAGTAAATTCACATCTGCCTGTTTGATGGGCTCCCCAGCATAACTTGCATGCTCTTTAGTTACCCCATCCGGAAATTGAAGAATAGGAATGTTCCTGGCCACCAGGCTCCATTCCGGATTCGCTATTAGATTAAGCAGTGCAGCAGCCTTAACCGCGATCTCCAGATTACTTTTTGCAACCGCATTGGTAAAGGCATTATTGTCTACATTTTCGGCCCATTCATCGGCAGCCACCACATTCTTAATGTCGTACTTTCCAGGACCATTACGTTCTACCCTGCTGGTCCAGAAATCAGCAGTCGCAGCAATCATCGGCCAGCCTTTTTCCTTCAGCCATTCCTGATCACGGGTCACACAATAATAGTTCCAGGCCGCAAAAGCAACGCAGCCCGTAATATGGTGTTCAAAAGGTCCGCTTAAGGCCCATACCGGAGTTTCCTCCATACCCGAATCCGCACTTTCCCAGGGATACATCGCTCCTTTATAGCCATGTTCAAAAGCATTCTTTTTTGCCGCTTCCAGACGATTAAAACGATAGTTCAGCATGGGTTTAGCCAGTTCCGGACGCAGGAGCAATAAAGGCGGCATCATCCATATATCGGTATCCCAGAACACATGTCCGTTGTAACCAAGCCCGGAAAGCCCCATCGGAGATAAAGAATATTCCGATCCTTCTCTGGAAAAGGAATACAAATGGTACATCATACTATGAATGTCCTGTTGCGCCTGATCATCACCTTCCAGAATAATATCACTCTCCCATAATTCATCCCAGGCCTGATGGTGCTTCATGAGCAATCGTTCCCTGCCTTCCAGTTTGGCAAAGAGCGTCAATCGCTCGGCTTCATTCAATGGATCAGGATGATGGGAACTGGAGAGTAAAGTGCCCGCCAGGCTAAAGCGATACGTACTTCCTCCTTTTAACTTTTTATTAAAACGCATGCTGTGACGATTATGATCGTAACTGGCATGGCTCATCTCAGGCTGTGAGGCTTTAGGCTCTTCAAAAATGAAAGTACTGGAGGCAGCAATATTGATTTTGCCAGTCGGACTTTTAGCGGTACTACTTAGCAGTCCGGCTTTTACATGAGATCGATTGATTTCACTGTAATAGTTTTGTACCTCCCGTAAAGCATCCGGACTTTCCATGATCCCCGCAGCACTGATTTCAAGATCTTCATGTGCAGTCACTGTAACATCCAGCATCACACTATAGGGGAGATGACGCAAGGCATAATAAGTATAACTCACACTGGCTTTAGTCCCAAAATCAAAGGAAGAATGAAAACTCCCTTTTTTCATGTTCAGCTCCTGGTTAAATCTCTGAATATTCTTCTCCGATACATTTTGACCGTTCACAGAAAAGGAAAGATTTAAAAGGTTAATGCTATTGATAAAATTACTGACCCGGCCTCTTCCATAACTATCATAAGCTCCGGCAAGCACCGTGCTCTTTACTTTAAATGGTTCAGGTGCAGAAGTGACTCCAATGATGCCATTGGCAATACTGATGCCATAATAATTTTGCAGGTCAATCTTATCAGCCTTGATCAACCATGGATTGATTTGTGCATAGCTGGCCATTGCACTGCATAGCAATGCAATGAGCAGCACATTAAATATATTTTTCATATGGATTTCGAAAAAAAACCTGTGGCCCGGGCATAAAAAACACCACAGACCACAGGTCGAATATTAGGTGTAAACCTGTTAATTAATAACCTGGGTTTTGAGTAAGGCTGGCATTCGCTTCAATCGCACTAAGCGGAATCGGCAGCAACACTTTATAAGCCGGAGTGACGTAATTTTTCTCCTCTCTCGCATCACGGTATTTATTGAAACGAACCAGATCCGTACGTCGGTTACCTTCCCAATACAATTCAAAACCTCGTTCCTTCAGGATTTTATCCAGATCCAGACTTGTATAGGCGGGCATACCGCGTTTGGTATTTCTGATGTAATTGATGTCTTCCAAAGCACCGTTAACATTCCCTGACCTGAATTTAGCTTCCCCCCGCATCAGGTAAGTATCAGAAAGGCGATACAATGGGAAATCATTACCTGCATTGCTGGTATTCGTGGTAGATGGATTTGGCGCAAATTTAACTACTCTTACGCCTTCCTCTTCCTTAGAATTCTTGATGCTGAACTCCTTGGTAAAGATCAGCGGCGCACCCGTACGTGTTTTCAAAGCTACACCAGTTGGAGAATACTGCTGACCAATCAAGAAACCCTGATTAAAGCCCAGCTGACTGATCAATCTTTTGTCGCTAAACCTTTTGTCTGAAGTGTCCCAAGTGTTCACAAATGTTGGTGTAGTACAGCAACCGTTCCAAAGACTTGTAAAACTACCAAACTTTTGGTTGTAGTGTAGTGTAATTGGAACCCATACCGAACCTGTAAGTCCTATCGTTTCATCATAGATCACAGAAAGAATAGACTCTGTATTTTGCAGGTACTTTGCATTGTCGTACTGGAACATTCCCCAGTAATCATCTGCCACGGTATACTGACCGGAGTTAATGATCGCATCACATTGTTGTACCGCTTCCGTCCATTTAGCCGTTCCTGTAAACACCTCATGATTCAAATAAACATTCGCCAGCAACATCTGAGCAGCAGCGTTGGATACCCTACCATAAGGGATTTCTGATTTATTTTTCAATTGAGGAATGACCTCATTCAGTTCTTTGATCATCCGGTCTACCGCCATCTGACGATCAAGAATCGTTGGTGCCTTTGAATAATCAGTTTCCGAAAACTCTCTGAAAGGAAATTTACCAAAGTTATCGGTCAGTCTAAACATGCAAAGGGCACGGATAAACCTCACCTCAGCGATATAGCCATCAACTTTTGGAGATTTAGGAAATTCCGATAGGTATTTCAGCGCCACATTACAACGGGTAATGCCTAGCATAAAGCTGTTCCAGGTATTTCTTACATAAGAATTGGTAGGCGCATAATCGTGGGTAAATAAAGCCTGTAAATCAGGTGTTACCCAATCGGATCCTCTTGCCGGCCATGCCAGTTCGTCGGTCACAGATTGTATCGTTCCCCAAACCCCAGAACGGTTCTGTAAATCCCTAAGGTAGGCATATGCCGGAGCCACAATCATCTCCACATTTTCCGGATTATGGATTACTTTACCACCATTTACCTCATCCAGAATTTCTTCCTCCACAGTACATGCGCTAAGCGATAAAATGGCCGCACTGATCATGATATATAATTTTTTCATCAGTATATTTTTTATTTATGGGTCATTAGAATTCTACATTTACTCCAAAAACAACGGTTCTGGCTTTTGGATAAGTGGTCCAGTCTATACCAATAGAAGGAACACCGCCAGAAGAGTGATCTGCATTTACCTCGGGATCATAACCGGTGTATTTAGTAATCACAAAAAGGTTATTTCCAGTCAGGTTAAAGCGAACCTTATTGATCCAGTCTACATTTTTCAGTTTAAGGGTATAACCCAAAGTGGCATTAGAAAGGCGTAGGTAAGAACCATTTTCGATAAAGCGACTGCTGTAGGTCAGCGTTCCATTAGGGTTTTCATTGGTTTTTATGGCCTCATTGGTGGCATTCCATTCTTTAGCTACCAAGGTATTCTGATTGATGATGTTTGCCAGATTGTTGTATACTTTATTGCCATACACCCCATTTAATGCCAGACTCAGGTCAAAATTCTTATACACCACACTGGTGCTGATTCCGTAGTTAAAACGTGGCAATGCCGAACCTAGGTTCTGTTGAATCTCTACGCCATTTTCATCCGTTTCAAACCTGCTGTTTCCTTGATCATCAAAGCCCAGGAATTTCCTGCCCCAGAAAGTACCGATAGAAGAACCATTTCTAATGATCTGAGAAGAATATCCGGTGATTCCAGGCCCGCTAGGAGATCCTGTAGTAATCTGACTCATTGGTAAACCTGATACTCGGTTTTTGATGGTGGTAAAATTCAGTCCTAAATCCCAGCTCAATCTTTCTTTTTCTACGAGTAAGCCGTTTAAAGAAAGCTCCAATCCTCTGTTTCTGATGCTCATATTCGGAACATTAGTCCATACCTTTGTAGTAGGTGCAGGTGCAATCGAAAATACTTCCAGCAATACATCTCTGGTTTGTTTATCGAAATAGTCTATGGTACCGTTTATCCTGCCATTCAGCACCCCGAAGTCTAAGCCCAGGTTGATCTGGCTGGTTTTTTCCCATTTGATGTCAGGATTTGGCGTACGGGTAAGTGTAATTCCCTGAACTACATTTTTGCTGGAACCATCCAGAATTGCCCCACCTGATGAACCTAGCAGAATCTGAGAAATCTTATTTGGAATTTCCTGATTTCCGGTGATTCCCCATCCTGCACGCAGCTTCAAATTACTGAATACCTGAAGGTTTTTAAAGAAAGTCTCTTCGTTCATTCTCCATGCCGCAGAAGCAGATGGGAAATAGCCATACTTGTTGTTGGCTCCAAACTTAGTTGAGCCATCCGCCCTCAGGGTAGCGGTAAGGAGGTATTTTTCCTTGAAGTTATAGTTTAACCTCCCGAAAAAGGATTGCAGTGCATTCTTGATGATAGAAGAACTTACAGATACCTGCTTGGAATTACCCAGGCTCAGGTCATTGATATAATCAAAATCATCAATCGTAAATCCTTCCTCACTCAACTTATAGGATTGTGCCTTGAACTGCTGGTAAGAATGTCCTGCAAGTGCATTAAATTTATGTTGATCACCCAGATTAAAATCATAGGTCAGGAAGTTCTCCATCAGGTTACTGTTTTGCTCCACATTACTGATGTCAACCGTTCCTTTATTGCTCAGGTAGATCAGGCTATGGTGTTGCATTACCTTTCTGGATGCATTAGAATGATCTGTGGCCAGGTTGATTTTATATTTCAAGCCTTTGATCAAGTCAAGGGAAGCCGTAATGTTTCCCAGAATACGGTCGTTCTGGTTGACATCATTGGTGAGGTTGATCATCGCCAATGGATTCCTCACATCTTTACTCATCTGAAAATAACTACCATCAGGATTGTAAATCGGAAGCGTTGGATTGATCTTTAAAGCGGAAAGAATCACATCACCTTCAAAACCACCGGTTTCTCCGATAGGCACCCTTTGGTCTTTGGTTCTGGCAGCGGTGAGGTTGGCTTCAATCTTCAACCTGTTGTTGATCAGATTTTGAGTAACATTAAATCTGGAAGTTAATTTTTCCAGCCCTGTTTTTCTTACAATACCCTGCTGATCCAGATAGCTCACTGAACCACGGTAATTTCCATTGTCGTTTCCACCACCATAAGAAAGGTTGTGGTTTTGAGCATAGGCATTTCTAAAAATTTCGTCCTGCCAATTGGTATTTGCCCCATAATCTCCTTCGGTAATTCCTTTTGAGGCACGGTAAGTTTTAAACGTTTCCGCATCCATCATATCCAGTTGCTTTGGTAAGCTGGAAACAGAACCTATTGCAGAATAATTGAGCACTCCTTTTCCTGATTTTCCTTTTTTGGTGGTAATGATAATCACCCCGTTGGCACCTCTGGAACCATAAATTGCCGTCGCCGATGCATCTTTAAGGATGTCCATAGAAGCAATATCATCCGGATTCAGGAAGTTCAGTGGGTTTTTGGTGGCATTACTTCCCGCACCGGAAATGGTAGCTCCTGAAGGCTGTACATCAGTGATGTCCAATGGTACACCATCCACCACGTACAATGGATCCTGACCTGAACGGATGGAGTTTGATCCCCTCACCCTCACCAATGCACCGGCACCAGGCTCTCCACCATTGGTGATGATGTTGACTCCGGATACACGACCTTGCATCAATTCTACAGGATTGGCAACCAGTCCTTTGTTAAAGTCTTTCGTTTTTAGAGTTGATACTGCTCCGGTCAGGTCCTTTTTACTTACGGATCCATAACCTACAGAAACCACTACTTCATTTAAGCCTAGGGCACTGCTTTCCAATTTCACGTTGAGCGTCCCCTTTGTCCCCGGACTTAAGGTCTTGCTTTCCATCCCCATATAAGAGAAAGTCAGGGAAACTGCACCTTCAGGCATCAGGATCTCATAGCGGCCATTCCCATCTGTGGTAGCACCTACACTAAAATCCTTCACTTTCACAGACACTCCTGGAAGAGAAATTCCTGCAGCATCAGTCACTTGTCCTGTCACCTTTCTCCTCTGTCCTTCGGCAACTCCTTTTGCAGCTGGCTGATTTGGTTTTAAGACAATCAGGTTGTCTTTTTGAATGTTGTAGCTAATGGATTTATCCGGGAACAAAATTCCCATTACTTCCTGTACAGATTTATTTTTCACATGGATATTGACCTTACGGTTCCCATCCAATTGCTCCCGCTGATAGAAAAAGCGGTAGGGTGTTTTTTGTTCTATTGCTTTTAGTACGTCTGTAATTTTCACCTGATCATAATCCAGGCTGATCGAACTCTTGCTCTGCGCATTGGTTTGATCAGCAATAAACATCAGGCAAAACGAACAGATCAAAACTAATAAGTAGTTTTTATTTATTTTTTGCATAGTTTTAAATAAAGATTAATTCTAAAATCCTTTTGAGTTGGTCATTGTGCCGAAAGTAGGGTCGAAGCTCTTTCGGCACTTTTTTATTGTATACGTTTAGCTGTTACATAGGCCTGTTTTTAGGTAAGCAATCTGATTTTTTATTTTTCTATCTGGATCCTTCCATCTGCCAGTGTATGGTAATGGAATGGTAAGGTTTGTTTCAGGATATCCAGCACTGTACTTAGGTTTTCATCGCGGATGGTACCGTTGTAATGGTAATTAAACAGTTCCTGATCTTTAACCACAAATCGGACGTTATACCTGCCTTCCAGCATTTCCAGTAAATCTTTGAAACTCTTATTCTCAAAACGGATTTCTCTTTCTTTCCAAAGCGAAGCGAAGCCTGCCTGTACTCCTGCTATAATGCCCTTTCCTGTTGCCGGATAAAAGACAAATTTTTGTCCTGGTTTTAACATCACTGGAGTCAGTTTTTGCTTTTCATCGCCTGGGAGAATCTCTACTGATCCATGTTGTAAAGTGGTGGTCATCTCCTGATCGCCAGGGAATGCACGAACGTTAAATCTAGTTCCATGAACCCTGATTTTATAGCCGGCGGTATTCACTACAAAAGGGTGATCTTTATCTTTTTTAACATCAAACCAGGCCTCACCGCTTAAGAATACTTCGCGGAGTTCGGTCTTTTCATCCTGATGGTAGTGAACGCTGGATTTTGCATTTAAAAAAACCTTAGAGCCATCCGGTAAAATCGCCTCGCTTACCGCATGCTCCGGCGCAATCAATGTCAGTTCTGTTGCGGTTTTTGGGTAGAAATATGGGTGTGCGATCAAGGCATAACTGAGGATACCCAGTAAAAAGATAGCCGCTCTGGTCAGCACATACCTGATGAGTTTAACGACTTTCTTCCGTTGTTTTTGTTTCGCTTCTTCAGCGATTTTATGACAAATCCTATCGTATAAAGGATCAAAGTCCGGATCATCTGCCTGCGATTCCGGCTGAAGTTCTAAAAACTGATACAAATCTTTCTTTACCTCGAATTCTAATTCGGGTTCAATGAAGGAACGGCTTATTTTATCCTGGGGATCTTCTCTGTGCATACCCTCCTAATACGGATAGGAAAGCTCAGGTACTCACTCCGATTTAAAAAAAATTAATATAAATAATAGAAGATAAAATAAAGGAGGTATTTGGTGTGGATGTGGAGCTTTAAAAAGGCCAGTGCACGGTACACCTGGTTCTCTACAGTTCTGATGGAAATGTTTAGTTTTTTTGCAATTTCTTCATAACTCAGGCCTTCTACCCTGCTCAGGGTAAAGACCAGTCGGCGTTGATCGGGCATTTGCGAAATCAGCATATCAATCTGGGATTGCAATTCATTAAAGCTGAGCGTATTCCAGGTGGTATCCTCCAGCTCTACCGCATGCAACGCTGTTAACTCCGCAGCCAGTTTGTCTAGTTTACGCTTTCTCAACTGATCGTAGATCAGGTTGACGGCAATCTTGAAAATATAGGCTTTTATATTTCGGCTTTCATCCAGCGATTCGTATTGGTTCCAAACCTTCATGAATACGTCCTGAACCAGTTCTTCGGAGTCATGAACAGACTTTAGGTAGGACATCCCAAAATGATAAATTTTAGGTGCATATAGCTTAAATTGCTCCTTAAAAGCGATATCCTTACGCTCAGTGCTCTCTTCTTTGGCAGCAAGTGTTCCCGTCTTTACCCCTGTATTCAATGTTATTTGGTTATGGAGGGAAAGATACGCAAGTACATGAATAATGCAAAATTATAAATTTCTGTCCCGGCTCCCCAGGTATCGATTTTAAACGCTTTGCTCATCTCAATACACCAGAAGCCAACTGGGTTTTCTCCTGTACCACTCATCAAATTATACTGACCATGTACTGGAAGAAATAATCAGGTGAAAAATATTAGAGATTTTTCTTGAAAGGTCGGAATATCCGTTTTAGGAAACCAGGTTTCTTGACCACGCAGACCTCGCCCAAAACTGCCTGATCTAAGACGAGTACTATTGTAACTGGTTTACCAGCTTCGGTACGTACTTTCTGTTCAAAAGCCTCATATCCAATGTATGAGATTACCAACACCGGACTAATGTCCTGATTAAAGCTGATCTGGAAATTGCCCTTACTATCAGAGTAAGATTTTATCTTGCTGCCCTTTATGCTTACTATCACTCCTGGCAATACCTCCTTTGTATCCTTATCCAAAACAACACCCTTTATTGTCCTTATGCTATCCACTGGCTGTGTTTGCTGATCAAAATACTGGTTATGTGATGTACGCGCGCTTACCGGAGCAGCTTCTATTTTCTGTTTTTTGGTCAGCGAATCTGAGGCTTTCAAGGTGAAAGGGAATATTAGAACCGAGGCGGCAATGATCTTCATTCTGAGCGTAGTCCAAGCGCCCTCTTTCGGCAAATGTTCTGCCTGAATGATCAGCTGACTGCGATAAAATCGTCCGCATGTTTTTTCATCCTGGTGCAGCAAAAACCACTCTTCTATCTCTTTCTGATTGAAATCAGTAAAATCAGTGACCTTTTTCTGGCAGGATAGGCAGTAACTTCCTCCTGGAACATCTGACATGCTAGCCCAATTCTCCGGGCAACTTTTGGGTATACTGATTTCTAAGCGCTTATTCATTAAATGAATTTAAACTAATATTCTGACACTGTTTCATATCTGCTATTTTAAATGTGCTTTAAAAAAAGATTCCAACTTATCAAAAGGGATTAAATCAGTTTTGTCGTATAAATCTACGTGGCCTGCAGCCTTTATATAGTACAGCTCTTTAGGTTCAGCGGCACGTTTGTAGGCATCCTCGCTAAACTCCTTTGAATGTGCCTGATCACCTGTGATGAAAAGCATCGGACGGGGCGAAATCGTTTCTATGTCATTAAAAGGATAAAAGTTCATGAACTTGGTATTGCTGCTCAAAGTCGGGTGTGTAGTAGTTTCCGGTGATCCTCCTTTTGGTGTGTATTCCCCCCTTGGACTGCGGTAGAAATCAAAAAACTCACGTTGGATAGGATGTGTATTTTCATCCAATTGATGTACAGTACCACTGGTATATTTGGTTTCTCCTCCTATAAACTCTATGTAGCGTTGTTGCGCTGCATCCGCGATAATCAGTTTTCTCTGTTCCAATGTTTGGGAATGGTTTAATGCATTACGGTTCGCCGCCCCCATATCGTACATACTGACTGTTGCAATGGCCTTCATCCTTGGGTCAATCTTAGCAGCACTGATCACAAAACTTCCGCTACCACAAACACCGATTATTCCAATTTTTTCTCTGTCAACAAAAGAACGTGTACCCAGGAAATCAACAGCAGCACTAAAGTCTTCTGCGTAAATATCCGGAGCAACTGCATTGCGTGGTTCGCCCGCGCTTTCTCCCCAGAAGGACAGGTCAATGGCCAAGGTGATAAACCCACGATCTGCCATATTGGATGCATAGACATCTGCACTTTGCTCTTTTACAGCTCCCATAGGGTGCCCTACAATAATAGCTGGGTGTTTAACCTTCCTATCCAGGTTCTTTGGAATGAAAAGATGTCCGCTAATTTCCATCTTATATTGGTTACTGAACGTTACTTTATATAGCTCAACATGATCACTTACTTTAAATGTAGTGTAGTTATCTGATGAAATCAGTTCCATTTCTATTGTCTTTTCTGATTGCTCTTTTTGTTTTACTTCCTTACATGCCAGCCCAAACAACATCACAGCTGCGGTGATTAAAATCTTTAAAATTTTCATGTTTTACCTTTTAGATATCCTTAAACTGAAGCCTGAATTGATTTAATGATTTTTGCAGGGATGCCAGCTACAACTACATTATCTGGAACATCTTTTGAAACTACTGCTCCTGCTGCAACTACCGAATTTTCACCTATAGTAACACCAGGCAATATTGTGGCTCCCGCAGCGATCCATGCATTCCTTTTGATCAGGATTGGTTTTGTGACTAGTGCCCTCCTGTCGGCTGGGTCTAAAGGGTGGTTTTCTGTGACCAGATTTACCCTCGGGCCAATCAGCACCTCATCTTCTATCGTGATACCGCCCATATCAAGGAATGAGCAGGCATGGTTAATAAAAACGTTCTTTCCAATTTTAGTGAACCTGCCGAAATTGGTATAAAAAGGGGCAAAAATGGTGGTACTCTCATCAATCGTTGTGCCGATGATCTCAGTTAAGGATTGGCGGATCTGAACGGTATCAATTGCAGAATTCAGTTGCCGGGATAGTTCCATAGTCCTGGAAAGGGCCTCGTTAATCTTAAAATACTCTGGATCATTTAGCCGTATAGGCTCCCCAGCCCTCATCCTTTCAAATATATCTGCTGCCTTATGTGCCAGAACAATTTCTCCTATCGTATTTTCCATAAAGCAAAATTAACCAGAAAGCCCCACAGCAACGTTGCTGTGGGGCTCAATTTACCTTTCTGAGAAGCTCAATTCTTCCAGAATTTTATACCTCTGTTGGCGGAAATCCGTAGTGCTTTTTAAATGCAGTAGAAAAATGTGAAGGATTTTTGAAACCAACTTCAACATATACCTCCTGCACCTTTCTCCCTTCTTCCTTTAGTTTAACGTAAGCTGCTTCCAGGCGCTTTTTAATCAGCCATTTTTGTGGACTAAGATTGCTGATCTTCTTAAAATCTCTTTTAAACGTGGCGAGACTACGTCCTGTATACCCAGCAATCTGCTCCATAGAAAGCTCATCCATATAATTTTCATTAAGAAATTCCAAAATGTCAATTTTCCAGGGTTCAGTAAAGTCGAACAGTATCGGGAAGAAAACATCAGCGCTATTCAACAGCGCATAAATTCCTTCCTGCAATTTCAATTTTGCTACACCTTCTGTTGGCTCAACACCATCATCAAAATAAGGGCTCAGTGACTGGAACAGACTGTTGATATCCGCCCTAGGTTCGATCTTAATCACATTTTCTTCTGTAATAGTTACCTTTTTTGGGATGTCTGTTTTGTTCATCCTGCTGTAGAATTCGCGCAGGAGGCTCCGATTAAATGTTAAGGAAATACCCTTGTACAGTTCTTCATCCTTGCTGTTCTTATACATTAACAATCTATGGTTCCGTCTGATAAATGCACACTCTCCAGCCCGTATCGTAATCTTCTCATTTCTGTCTTCTATAATTTGTTCACCGGAGTACAAATACAAAAGCACATGCTCAGGTGTAGCATGGATACATTTTTCACTGTAATCAGAAAAGCAGGACAGGAATATGCCCGAGTAATGGATGGTTCTTAGTTTTTCTAGCGGTTCCATGGTCATGCACAATATATATCAAGATAGGCAAACCTAATCAAAACATAGCAGGCAAACTTTGTTGTGCGGCTCAATTTACCTTTCTGAAAAGCTCATCCACATTCAATTCAACATCATTATTTAAAATAAAGAAAATAACCAAGATCTTAATATCACAAGGATACTGGAATCCGAAAAGGGAAAACCAATAGTCACCATGATTGTTAATAACCATAAGTACAAACATATAGATGCTACAACTTTTGGTGTGATTACAAAGATTGCCTTTATCAGAACCTAAAAATGCAGCAGCAATATACAAGGCCGTTCTATATGTTTTTCCTTATCATGCCTATGGGTATCAGTCAAGGCTTTGTAACGGTGGCATTGCCTTTTTTACTGACGCAAAACGGCTTTCCTGTAGCACTCACAGCAAGCATTGTTGCCTTAGGGCTTTCAGCTAACTTATCGCGTTTCGTTTGGGGACCAATAGTAGATTTATCACTTAGTTTACATAAATGGTATTGGATAAGTTTATTGGCTAGCCTAGCTTCATTATTGTTGCTCTGTTTTATTCCCTTTAGCCTAAAAGAAGTCGCTTTACTTTCAGTAATTGTCTTTATATCTCAAGTGGCCGCTACCATTACCTTATTGCCTATTAATGGCTTTATGGGAAAGCGTATCAGAGATGTTAAAAAAGGAGAAGCTTCAGGATGGTATCAGGCCGGTAATCTTGCTGCTACGGGTCTGGGCGGAGGTGCTGGTTTGTGGCTTGCAACGCATTATAATCTCCCACTAACGGGTATTGTTTTGTGCCTTGCATCCCTATTATTTGCAATGGTTATGCTGCTTATTAAAGATATCCAGCATTTAAAAGAGAAATCAATGCTGCAGGAAATAAAAGTAATGGGTAAAGATATTTTATCCATGATAAAATTACCTGTAGCCTTATTTGTAATGATACTTATTGTTATGCCGATTGGGACAGGAGCTATGGCAAATTTATGGTCGGCGGTGGCAAAGGACTGGAATACTGATGCTAATACCGTTGTACTTGTAACAGGTTTATTGTGTGGCGGTGTGAGTGCCATAGGTTGTATAGCAGGTGGTTTTATTACTGACCGATATGGTGTTTGGAATGCCTATTTAGGTAGTGGTGTGGTTTGCGCATTGTTTACTATTTTAATAGCTGTATTTCCTTATCATCCAGCCACTTATATTGTAGGCGTACTCACTTATGGGCTTTGTACAGGATTGATGTACACAGCTTTCACCGCCATTATATTTTTTGTAATTGGCAAAAAACATGTAGCCACTAAATATTCCTTATTGTCCTCTTTGGGCAATTTACCGGTAGTGTATATGACTACATTTAACGGATGGACACATGATAAATTCGGCAGTCGGTATATGCTAACTGCAGAGGCAATAGCAGGGCTGGTATTTGTAGTTATTTTCTTCCTTATCCTGAAATTGATGAGGAAGAAAAATCTAATTCCGGTGATTATTGAATCATAAAATGCTAGCTACTGATTAGCGCTTGAAAGGCCACTTGATAGATATCATAAGAAAAAGAGCCGTTCTCCTCATTGAAAAACAGCTCTTTAAACTTGAATTCTGTTGTATTGTAAATATCAGCCTTGTTTTAACAAGATTTAGGAACGCTGAGACTCCTCATAATTAGGGCCGTACATAGATGGGACTTTATTTCCTGTTGCCCTAAGGTGTGAGACAAGCTCTCCACGATGATGATACAAATGATTATAAAGAAATCCCCTGATCACCTGAATCTTCGGCATTGAGGGCATAATTGGATTGCCTCCTGCCGACATTGTCCAATGATTCATATACTGCGATTCATTAGAGTTTTCAATTACATTCTTTGCATTCGCAACATTTTCTTCAAACTTTCCCAGGATATTAGATGCCTTGCTAATATCACCTTTGTCATATTTATAAGATCCCATATCAAAATCATCCTGGTTAAATGTAGGTTCATACCAGTTGTATACTTCGGCAATATGCGAAGCTAGTTGACCTACCGACCAAAGATGTGGCTGCGGACGGTATTCTAATGCACTGTCCGGAATCATTGATAATAACTTTCTTGTGTTTTCTGCTTCATGCAGGAATTCACCAATTAATGCTTGTTTCATCATTTTTCTAGTAATTAATTCAATATAAAAATAAGGAATATTTCAGTAGGTTCATCCTGGAATCAATTAAAAAACATGCTTAGCGCGACATTGCAATTCACACCTATTTATAAGTAGATTAATGGTAACCAACACATTACAACGGGCAATTTAAATACCCTAAATAGAACAACCTTACTCTTATCCTAACTCTCCCTCAATAAATCGTAACCAGCATTCCATAATATCCTGTTTAGCAGCTTTAGGCTCCTACTACCCAGATTTATGACTGATTTTAACTGCTTCATAGAATATTTTTCTACAAAAAAAGTGACCGTAATATCATCTGCTGATGTAAACGGTATTTTTTGATAGGAAGTTTCGAATTCTAAAAAACACTTTATTGGATTAACCAACCGGTCAGTAGCATTTTCTATTAGCAGTTCTAGTATCCCTCTTCCACCAGCATGATTTTTATTAATTTTCTGCTCCATCCTGATTTCTACTTCTTTTTTTTCTAACATCTCCAGATATTCCTCTTTATTTATCATACCCAAACATTTTATTATTCATATGTTCCTAATTTTAAGCAAGCCCCGTTATCGAACTTACTCTGGTTCAGTAAAATCAAGATCCTTATCGTGTGTTTCGGGAACAGTAAGGATGCAATAAAATCCTATGCCAAAACAAATCAATCCCAAAAGCGCAGCGGCATCCAGCTCCAGCACATGAGGTTTGAGATAAGCATAAAAAGTGGTCATCAGTATGACCGTACCACGTACCATATTTGGAATCGTGGTAGCGGCAGTGGCACGTACATTTGTCCCAAACTGTTCTGCTCCGATGGTCACAAACATAGCCCAATAGCCTATACCAAAGCCTAGCCAAAGACACATCATGTAAAGCCCTTTTGCAGTCTGAATGCCTGCATACAGGTAAACTATCGTTCCCAGGAGGGTAAAAAGCATCATGATGGCCACCGCCTTTTTTCGCGAGGAGAGGTAGTAACTGAATACACCACTTAGCAGATCACCCGCTGCAAGCCCTATGTAACACCACATTACTGCAAGTCCTGGTTTAACCTCCTCTGTAATTCCCAGGGCCAGGCCAAATTCATTACTGAAGGTGGCTAGAATACCGATTACATACCAGGTAGGCAGGCCGATTCCTATGCATTTTACATAAAGTTTTAAGCGTCTGGCATTAGTGAAAAACGATAAGAAATCGCCCTTTTTCAAGTCCCCTTTTTCGGCCATATTTTTAAACATACCTGACTCAAAAACACCTATCCTTAAGAATAACAGTAAAATACCCAGGCCTCCACCGGCAAAGTAAGCATAGCGCCAGCTAAAAAGTTCTACCGTAAAGTATGCAGCTACTGCGCCCAGGAGCCCTACTCCTGCTACTACAGAGGTGCCAATTCCCCTTAACTTTTTCGGCAGGCTTTCTGATACCAGCGTAATCCCTGCGCCAAGCTCTCCAGCTAAACCAATTCCAGCAACAAAGCGAAGTATTTTATACACGGTCACATCCTGTACAAAACCACAGGCAAAATTGGCTATCGAATAAGTAATGATAGAGCCGAATAAAACGGAGAGCCTTCCCTTTTTATCGCCTAAAACGCCCCATAAAATTCCACCCAGGAGCAGTCCGCTCATTTGCCAATTTAAAATACTGGCTCCTTCAATTGATATTTCGGCCTCATTCAATCCCAGATCAGTTAAACTGGGTATCCTTACTATTCCGAAGAGCAAAAGATCGTATATATCTACAAAATACCCGAGAGCAGCTACAATCACCGGAGCACTTAATAGGTACTGCCATGCTTTTTTATTTTCTTTAACTGTCATTTCCTTACTGATAGATAAAGTTTAGGGTAAACTGACTGTTGTTAAAGGTCGCCGGAGCTAAGGAAATTCCAGTAGAAGGTATTGGTTTGGCCAATAGTGGCCTGGTGTTGAATGTAGCAACAAATGGTGTTGTTGCAAAAAGAAGAGATCGCTTTCTCGTCATCATGATGTTTATTTGGTTTATAGGTTTATTGTCCAGGTTAGTTTCTGTTATTTTCAAATGCTGGACAGGAATCTAAATTTAGTACGACTTAATGCGAAACCCTATCTTTGGGTTATACAATCCCCCACCAATATATTGATCAACACATAGCTCTACAAAACAGGTAGTTATATCACACAGAAAACAACTTTGTACAATCCGATTCTTTTCAGGAAGCTGGATAAAGCTGTAAAAGCAGAACAAAATCAATCCTGCGACTTCTTGCATCATCCACATTTCACCGCCACGGTACTTTTTAAAGTAACAGATGAAGAAACTGAAATAGACTGGGCATTGCTATTTAATACTACAGAAATGTTTGAAATGAAGGCTTAATGAACTTGTCCTAATTGCCCCCTCCATTTGTCAATTCTACCCAACACAAAATAATTAAGACTACCGTAACTTGCCATAAATCAAATATCATGTATAAACAAGATGAACAGGCCTACCATCAACTGAACAAGTTCGTTGGAACCTGGAATACAGCAGCACTTATCCCCTCTTCTGATAATAATCCTGAAGTAAAAATCAAAGGAACCGACAGGTATGAATGGATAACAGACGGTTTCTTTCTACTTCATACGGCAGACGTAATGATAGGGACCGACAATAGTAAAACACATGAAATCATTGGCTATGATAAATTAAATCACCATTATACGATGCAGTATTATAACAACAAAGGTAACTCTGGTTTGATGATTGCAAAACTTGATGACGGTCTTTGGACTTTCAGTGGTGATGATTTACGTTTTAAAGGTGGATTTAATGAGAATGAAGATGTATTTTCTGGAGTCTGGGAGCAATTTACAGCCAACAAAATCTGGACTCATTTAATGGATATCAAGCTCTCCAAAAAACACTAACGCATATAAAATATGGAAAGTTGATATTAGCGTTAGCAGTTTCATTAGATGGATTTATTGAAGGATGTAATTCTGAAATCTCTTTACAATTTAAGAAATTCAATCAACTCTATTGCTGCAGTCCGACCGGCACGATTTGCGCCAACAGTTGATGCTGATGGACCATAGCCGGTTAGGTGGATACGCGGATCTTTAGCGACCTGTGTGGCTAATTTTCCAGCCATTTCAATTCCATTTTTATCATTTATTAACTTCAAGGGTGCAAGGTGATTTAGAGAATGACGGAAACCTGTATTCCAAAAAATAACATCAGCATCGAGTGTAGTTCCATCTTCCCATCGAACGCCAGTTTCAATGATTTCTTTGAACATAGGTTTCCGATCTAAAACTCCTTTATTCAACATTCCTTCAATAGCAGGTGTGATGGGCAAGCCTGTTACAGAAACCACTGATTCAGGTGGCAAGCCCTCTCTTACTCTTTTCTCTACTAAAGCTACAGCTTCACGTCCTATTTCCGGCGAAAATTCATATTGTCTAAAATCAGGAGATCGACGGGCTACCCAAGTAGTTTCTGTTACTGATGAAATTTCACCGAGTAATTGAATAGCAGAAATGCCACCACCCACAACGATCACATGCTTTCCAATAAATTCTTTAGCATTTTTGTACTCAGCAGTGTGCAGTTGCTTCCCTTTAAATTTTTCCCAACCGGGATATTTAGGGCAGTGTGGGGTTTTCCAGGTACCGGTAGCATTGATCAATCCGCGAGCACTAAATTGAATTCCACTTGTTCGAATGATAAATCGTCCGTTTTGCTCAGTAACATCAGTCACTCTTATGGGACGAATGACTGGAAGCCCAAAGGCTTTCTCATATTGTTCATAATATTTGGGGATTGCAATATTCGCTTGCAATTCTGTTTCCTTAGTATTTACTGCATCGGAAAAGGCCATTCCCGGTAAGTCATTAATGCCGTTTACATTGCTTAGTGTTAGAGAATCCCAACGATGTTGCCAGGCTCCACCCGGACTAAATTCATCATCTAAAACAACAAAACCTTTTCCAGGTTTTATTCCCTCTTTTTGTAAATTATAGGCTGCTGATAAACCAGCTTGTCCTGCCCCAATCACGACAATGTCTACTTTATAAAATACATTTTTATCAGGTATCATAGATTAAATTTATAGGGTTTACTCTGGCAATTCTGATGCTGAGGTAAAGTTAAGGAAGCTTTTAAAGTATCGCATTGATCTATGTTAAATAAACCTAAGTTTCTTCCATCATTTGAATCCGATTTTCGGCTGTGATAATTATTATGATATCCAGTCCTTTCATACCCATCAAAGTTAAGAACCTGTAATACAGCAACAAGCAAAACATTTTGATTAAATAAATGTTAACCTTTTGAATATCAGATCAAATAATCACTAACATAAAGTTTGATCAAACTTTATAAATCCTCTTCTATTTTAGAAACATCATACAATAACCATATGAAAACAAAAATTATCAAGACCTACATACTACTTGTAGTAATGGTACTGGGCTTTACCCTAAGTTTCAACGGTTGCCAAAGCAATAACGGAACAGATATGGGAAGCAAATCGGAAATTGACTCTTTACGTGCTCAAATCAAAGAATTAACAGCAGGTAATGCAATGATTGCAAAGAATCTAACTACGTTTGACACTTTGGATTTTAATGTTTTCAGTAAGAGAGACTGGCCCAGATTCCATGAAAGTCATGCTGAAGATGTGATCGTTCATTTCCCGGATGGACATACTACCAATGGACTCAAACGACACATCGCTGATATGGAAGCAATGTTTGTATATGCCCCTGATACGAGAATTACTGTACATCCGATTAAAATAGGACAGGGAAATATCACTGCAGTTACAGGCGTTATGGAAGGTACTTTTACTAAACCGATGCCAATCGGGAATGGTAAATTCATTCAGCCAACCGGCAAAGCTTTCAAAATACCTATGGCAACGGTGAGTATCTGGAAACAGGACGGCACTATGAGCGAAGAATATCTATTTTGGGACAATCAAACCTATATGAACCAACTTGGCATTGGAAAATGACTATAGCGATTTGCATCTGCCTATTCAAAAGTAATGCCTCAGTAACTAAATGCTAACCTGGTTTCAACTAAAAGACAACCCCTACTCGAAGTGCTCTCAAACCGGATATATCCTGTAATTCTTCGAGCTCAAAACTTTCCAATATTAAGGAGAGCTTTCTTTCTTGCTGTAAAATTCCAATGTACTTACGGTATTCCCTTTCTTCAGCTGCTGAAGTATAAACGATGGTAATTTTCTCAGGTTGGGCGATCCTTTCTGAAGTGTTTTTGATGTTTGCTTTATCGATTCTTTTTTTGATCATTTCAAAACGGGCATTATAAGTACCATCTACGTCAAAACGTTTTTCATCCAATCTAAAGCGAATCGAAATAGGTGTGCTGTATACCAAAATCAGAGAACTGACTTCTAAAGGATAAGGAAGTTCAACCAATTTTGAATGATGCATATGGACAAGTTTACACATTGTTCTTAACTGCCAGATCCTCAAATCAGACAACATGGTGGAATTAAATTTTATATTTGGTGCAATAGATTGTCCGATATAGAGATTATATTCAATACCATCAGACTTAAATCTTTCAAAATAATGAGGAAAAATAGTCTGGGCATTCGATTGTGCATCATCAAGGGTCTGGGCAAGATACCCATTGATCAGGCTAATTGTCTGATCGAATTTTCTTCGGTAAGTATGAAACGACCCCTTTTCTTTATCCAGAGCTTCTTCATAATTCTCTATTGCTCCAAAATCATTTCCACCATGAGTGCCCAAAAGCCATGGCCGGATATCACCGTCTAAATATTCATTGATCTGCTGCTCAGTATCGGCCTGAAATAGAGTTTTAACTTTAATCATCAATCCCTGGAGTTCCTTGTAAAAATAAGAAAGCTGTTTAGTACGGTCATCCTTTCTAATATTATTAATGAGTGAAAGAGCCGAATTTATTTGAAGTTCAAGATCTTTTTTCACACTTAGATTCCTGGATTGTGATGATCCCTTTACATCAACCTGTCCATAAAAAGGGATCACATTGTCAAAGATAATTTCCTGATCAGCAGCTTGTCCTTCCCCCGGCATTTCATTGAGTTCATGTTTAATGGCCTGACGGAATTTCCAACGTACGCTTGGATGCAGAGCGGTGTACTTCTGCTGTATGAGTGCCTGGATATTACTTTCCATTTCAATGGATATCTTTTCCAACTTATCACTAAGATAAGGCATCACCACTTCTAATTTACGGGCATTGATGCTGTTGAGCAACCTGACCTGCGGTGATGTTACTTCCAAAACTCCGAGTATAATACCATTTTTGATTACCGGTGCCAAGATAAAACTACCGAATTTACGATCCAGTATATGCTTTTCAATGGAATGCTGAGGATTCTTCAAAACAAATTCGCCGACATTGGAAATTGCCAAATACTGCCGACCGGATACCATATTCCAATACTGCTCCAGTAGCAAATAATCTTCCTGCGGGCCGATCTTTCCAGGTAGAATAATACTGTATTTACGCTGGACCATGGTCAATTCATTGAATTCCATTCCCTCATGGCAAAACATCACATATCCAATCCGGAGATCACTGATACGAAATATAGAACTGAAAATTGAACTTAGGCTTTGCTGAAAGGCATCGGATTCAAAATCCAGTAATTTTCCTTTGAAAATAGATACCGCATTTTCTATCGTCGCATCAAAAAGGGTAATAATTGAAAACCCCTTTAGAATATAACTTTCCAGAGGAAATTTTTCTTCCCATAAACTTAGATCCTCATAATTGTCCATTAACTGATTGATGTCCTCACCACTGAGGGGTACTGCTTTGTCTGTGGGAACAATATCCAGAAAATCAGCATTATATAGAATGCGATAGTGCTTCACAATACCTTCAGCTGTAGGGATATCATAAAAAATCGGTTTTCCAAAGTCAAGCCTCGTACCATAAATTTTATTCAGAATAATACAACAGCTCATGACATACAACTGCCGGTTATCAAAATCTCTAATGCTGAATTCAAATTCCTGACCAGCTTCCTTAAGGATAGATTTAAAACGTTCTGTTCGATTAAAAATGAGGCTATTGTAAGGTAAAGCTATCGCTTTGATTTCATTATATGTGAGGCTGCTGGGAAAATAGTCAGCCAAAAGTTCAGCAATCAGCGGAGCCTGTTGTTCGAAAATTGCAGTATCTGAAATACCATCCCTTAGTTCAGGAAAAGCTAAAACACGCTCTAACAGCTGTCTTTTAAACGCTGCTTTTCCTTCATTTTTCGTTTCGGCCGCCTGCTCAAGCTCCTGAATAACAGACTCAAACGAAAATTTCAATTGAAACGGGCTTTCGAAGTCGGTCCTGATCCCTGCCATGGCTTAATTTCTTAAGCTAAGATAAGGCTTATCCTTTGCAATTACGATTTAAACTACTGGATTACAGATTTTAAAATAGCATAAACTGTCTAAGAAAAATCCATTTTCATTAACATCGATTAACATAATTATTTAATGTAGGTTATTTTTTATTGTCTGTTTTCCCAATAAATTAGTTGTAATTTAAATAGGTCAGGATTTCCGAATCTTAAATCAGTACACATGAATTTAAACAACTTAACAATGTTAAATCAAACAAAATAAGTCGTTTATATATTTCTTAGAAAGGAACACATACCAGTACAACGATACTCCGGATAAAGAAGAATTAGCAAATGAAAAGCAATATGAAAAAGTTAATTGAAAAAATCACACCAAATCCAGGAAAACCGCATATGGTTGGTGATGGATTCAGGGTCGTGAATTATATTCCAGGAGCAGGTATTTCCCAGCAAAGAATTAGCCCGTTTTTACTGTTAGACTTTAACGCTGAATATGATTTTGGTCCCTCAGATCATTTAAGAGGTGTGGGTGTTCATCCTCATAAAGGCTTTGAAACAGTGACTATTGCTTACAAAGGAGCTGTGGCCCATCATGACAGCTCGGGTGGTTCCGGAGTTATTCATTCAGGAGATGTACAATGGATGAGTGCCGGTAATGGGATTTTGCATAAAGAATACCATGAAGAGACATTTTCTAAAAAAGGTGGCCCTTTTGAAATGGTCCAGTTATGGATAAATCTCCCTAAAAAAGATAAATTTGTTGAAGCTCATTACCAGGAGTTAACCGCCGGCGAAATGGGTAAGCTGGAATTAGCAGATGACGCGGGAATAGTAAACGTGATTGCAGGAGAATTTAATGGAATAACAGGCCCTGCCAAGACCTATAGTCCGGTGAATTTATTCGACATCAGATTAAATACAGCTGGAGAGGTCTCTACCACTATCCCCGCAGTACACAACACGGCTTTACTAGTTGTAAATGGAAATATTGAAGTGAATGCTGAACAAATAATTGAACATGGCTTTGTTCTGTTTAAAAATGAAGGAGAAGAAATTCATATCAAAGCCAACAGTAAATGCGTGGTTTTGATCATGAGTGGAGAACCTTTGAATGAACCCATAGCAAGTTATGGCCCTTTTGTAATGAATACACAAGAAGAGATCAGACAAGCCATCGAAGATTTTAATACGGGAAAATTTGGTGTATTAACCGACTAATAAATATTTTTTCATGTTTTCTTTTGATCATTTGCCCCAATGACACCTAAAGTCTGTTTTTTTCCATATTATATCATGTTTATTTAGAATACTGTTTATCCAATTGCTCCCTCAATTCAGGGTGTTTTTTTAAATAGCTGCCCACAAAAGGGCAATACACCATCACTAGTTTCTTTTCTTGTTTGGCAAACTCAAAAGCGTATTTTGCTAAGGCTGAAGCAATACCTTTCCCTTCCAATATTTTCGGAACCACAGTATGCATAAAAGCAATATCTTTTTTGTAATAGCGGTATTCTAAGTATGCGATCTCATCATTCTCATGTATTTCTAATCTAAGATTTTTAACATTGTTCTTTACGTCGTACATAATCATATTTATTTTTGTTATACAATGGGTAACAAGAAAATTGGTATACAGGTTAGGATCATAATTTATGTCAAAGCCCAACTGCTACTCAATAAACTTTTTAATGTTCCCTCCTGCCGGATATATCAGATCAGTTGCGGGCCCATAAATCCCATCACTTTTACCTAAGCGACAAAAATCACCAAAACACCTTCTGCAGACCAGAAAGCAAAGGTATATGAAAGTTCTTGCGATCTGTTGCCATAGTTTTATCTTCTAAATACCTTTGGGTAATTCCAAATTATTGTTTTGGAAATTCACCGTCTGCTTTAATCAGCACATCATCTTTTAAACCGTCAAAAGGCAATATTAGTCCTATTTTAAAATCAGAACGTTTCAATGTAGTAAGTACCTGGAACCCTGCTGTTGTTTTCTTCGTATTTGGATTAAGCACAGTTCCTCTATAAATAAAATCAACTGTTATTTCTTTGGTGATACCGTGCATTGTAATGTCCCCGCTAAGTTTATATTGATTTTCCATGATCCCTTCTATTGCTGTACTCTTAAAATGTATGGTTGGATATTTTGCGGCATCAAAAAAATCTGCACTACGTAAATCCTCATCCCTCATCTCTGAGTTTGTATCTACTGATTTTACATCAGCTCTTAACTCAATACTTGCATCGCTGAAATCGGGCTTTGAGGCGGTAATGGTCACTTCAAAGGTGTTAAACTGACCAACAATGTCATTAATCATCATGTGTGTCACGGTAAAGCCTAACCTGGAGTGGTCCTTGTCATTCTTCCAGGTTGCTACCGGAAGGCTTTTATCAGTAGATTCGTTTGTCATAATTTGTAATTTAGTTCATCTTTAAATTATTCGTTGATATCTAAATTTACTAGGAATCCCTCCCCAAAACAATAATGTAGATTAAGACATAAAGTTAATCTAGGTTATCACTTTAGAGAATTTCTTTGACTACTCCTTCTCCAAAAGGCTCCCGCCCCTCACCAAAAGTATTCAATTTTTGCTTTTACTCTTATCATAACCGGTTAAGGAATTGGACCATATTTTAATGGAAAGCCCATTTACCGAAACCTTAAATAAATAATAAGATTTAAAGGGAAAGGGCGATTACTTCTCCATCCTGGGGAATTATCAATTTGTCTTTTCCTATATTGAATTCGACAGCTTTCTGCTTTAAAGAGTTCCTGGTTGTCCGACAATGATCCAGGGCATCCATATGTACAGCTATGACTTTCGCCTTACCACTCTCACCTATTAAAGCCATTGTCTGCGCTTCGTCCATGATGATTGGCGTATTTTCATACCCTTGGATACGCGCTCCTCCGGAATTAACAACAATATAGTCAGGATCAAACTTTTTGATATTTTTCTTAATATCTTCTGTCCAGATAGCGTCTCCAACAATATACACAGTCGGTTGGTTCTTTGCCTTTAATACAAAGCCGGACGTGTTGCCCATCATCTTCAATACCTCACCGCTACCATGCTGCCCCTCTACCCGATGAATGCTTATATCTTTCCATAGCATATTGTCCTCTAAAACGGCTGCATTTTTAAAACCTTCCTTTTCGAAGAATTCCTTATCTGCAGGTTGGTGTAACAGTTCAATGGATTTATCCAGGATTTGACTAGCGGCCTTGTCAAAATGGTCATCATGTGTATGTGTCACTAATACCAAATCAACATTTTTAACGATTTCATTTACTGGTAGTTTCAGATCAACTGTTGGATTTGTTTGGATGCCAGCCCAAGACTCAATTGCTCCTTTTGGAGACAGCATTGGATCTACTAAGATCTTTTTTCCGCTATACTCGATGATTAATGTTGCGTTTCTAACTAACTGGAGAGTCGGTTTCGTACCCAAATTTCTCTGACCAAATGATATGGCAGCTGACAACGTAAGTGCTACTGCTAAAATTACTTTTTTCATGAATTTACATTTTATATTAATAATGTCCCAGCTCCTTTAATAAGACTTTTGGAGTGATGAGTGCATTACAAAGGTCGGAACAGCGAATTGTCTTTAACGTATCAAACGCCTACTAATAACTACCATTTTGATAATCGCACACTGTCTTAGCAGTATTAGTAAAAGGCTATTAATCATAATATTCACTAACTTTGTGTACTAATAGTAAAACATGAAAACGATCAAATTTCATAAGACTGAATGCGGAGTCGACTTCCTGTTAAATGTGTTAACAGAAAATGATATTGACTACACTGATACAGGTACTTTTGATACTGACTATTTCGAGATTTTATTTTTTAAAGAAGCAAAGGGTATACTAATTCTAAACCAGCAAGAAATCGAGTTGAAAGCAGGTTCGATTATCTTTATTTCACCGTTTCAAAAACGAAACTGGAGATTGGATCCCAACAATCTTCAGGTTACTACTTTGATTTTTCAAGAAGCCTTTTTAAATGACTTTTTTGCCGATAAGCTATTCACTTACCGCTTACTGTACTTTTACCAGTTGGTACATCCTTTAAAAATGAATATTGATCAGGATGAAATGCTAAAATACTGCAACCTGTTGACAGAGATCAAAATGGAGCTATTGACTAGTGAGACAGATAGTGTACATATTATTCGCTCATTACTATACTATCTGCTACAGACGCTGAACCGCCGATATGCAAAACAACATACACTTTCTTTGAAAAAATCAGGGAATAATCTGGCTTTTCAACTTAAGAATTTAGTAGAGATCCACATCAAGGAGCTGCAGCGGATCAATGATTATGCTGAAATGTTGGGCATCAGCAGAATTTCACTGAACAAAGCGGTCAAAGCCCAATTCAACACTACAGCTACTCAATTGATAAAACAGCGACTTCTTTTTGAAATACAAAACTCGCTTCTTCATTCGAACAAAACTATTAACGAGATAGCTTACGAACTTAATTTTTCAGAACCGAACCATCTGATGAGATTCTTTAAAACTCAAACGGGTCAAACCACAACTGAGTTCATCAATAGCATGACTAGCATTCCTAGAAAACCAGAAACAAATCCTGCAAAGAATATCAATTAAGGGCACAGTCTATCCTTTACTTTTATGGTTCTTTGCTTTGGAACAATATCCCCTTGGCTTTTTCATCCTGATGTGGAGCTTTAAATAAGAACCTAGGTCTGAGACTAACGGTTACTGAATGGTTAAAGTTCCCCTTGTTACTTTACTGGATACTCCATTTGCATCAATAAAATCCACGAAAAATTCAAAAAATGCCCCTGATTTATAACCAGCTGCCTGCAACATGGCTTGGGTAATCGTAATTTTAGAACCTGATAATCCAAAAACTCCCAGGTCATTCCCTAAGGCATACCAATGTACGGTTGAATTGGCAGGTACATTTGTCACTGTAAAGGTTTGCGATCCGCTTTTTACGATCTGCGCTGATGCAGGGGAAAGATGGGGTTGAATTGGATTTTGCAAATACTGACTCCTTTTATTCATATTGATCAAGCCATAGTATCTAACATATTCTATTTCCATAACCGCTGGCATTGCAATTTTATTGATATTCTTCCCAACAAAATCACCACCAACGCTTAGGCAAATATTTAGATCGAAGTAATCATTGAACGGCCATCCATCATATCCTTTACCATTGTTGGTAAAAGTCCGCATCAGCATACCATTAAAGTACCACTTGATATAATCCGGAGTCCAGTCGATTCTGTATTCGTTGAACTGGTTCAGCGTAACAGGAGTTCGCAGCGTAACCATATTTGATGCACCATAGGATTTAGCTGAATGTACATTATAGTTTACTTCACGATCATTCTGTCCTTTAATTTCTACAAGGTCAAATTCGCCGCAATTGGGCCACGTTTTCAGATCATAGTCTTTGTGACGCTCGCCGAACCCAAAAATTGCCGGCCAAAGTCCAGCGCCTAATGGCATTTTTGCTTTGATAATATATCTGCCGTAACGTTGCTTTTTGTTGGAAACAATTTTTCCTGATGTATAATTGAAACCATTGTATGACTCATTTAAAGCAATAATCTTTAATTTACCATCTTCCACTTTCACATTTTTTGATCTGCCAGTGAAATGCTGAAGCTCATGATTACCCCAGCCATAGTATCCATTACCGGTACTCATATTCCATTTCTTTGGATCAGGCGTACCCCTGTAGTTAAATTCATCACCCCAGGTTATTGATGGACTGAATTTATATTGGAATCCAGTAACAGATGGATCAGGTTTGTTTACTACATCTTCCCAGGCTACGATCTTTAAATGCCTCTGTGATGTTAAAGGCTGCCTAGGTGCACGACCATTAATTGGAGTAATAGCAGACTTATTATAATTAAAATGCTGAGTGGTCTCAGTTGCTGATCTGATAATTTCTATATCTGCTATCATTGACTTACCTTCTGTTTTATATACTGTACTATTAACATCGGGAATATACAGTTATTTCCATCTATTCTATTTAGGGTGAACAGGTGGATATCTTTTTAATTGAAAGATATATAGGAGTGTAGCGAAGATAGCAATTAAGGTATAGAAAAGAATTCCGACAACTAAAACCCTGATTATCAATTAAAAGAAACTACAAGAAAAAAAACAACAATTTACTTGCCGATACAGAACTTGCTAAATATATTTTCCAGCAAGTCATCCGTAGTCACCTGTCCAGTAATCTCCCCTAAATAATACAACGCTTGCTTAATATCCATCGCTAAAAAATCCGAAGTAACCGGATTCGTCAAACCCCTTACCACGCTATCCAAGGCCGTCCTGGTTTTCTGCAACGCTTCCACGTGTCTAATATTAGTCACCATCGTATGGTTCGTAGAAAGCTTATCTCCTACTGCAGTATCATACAACAACTGCTTCAACTCTTCAATCTGTTGATTTTCCTTAGCTGAAATAGAAATAAAGTTAATATCTGAAGGAAGACCTAATTCCTTCACTCTATCCGTAAAGGAAAGATCGATTTTATTCGCAACTGCGATAAAAGCAATCCCTGGTTTATGCAAACTCTTAATATCCTCTCTGATTTCCGTCGCGGAAAGATTTACTACATCAAACAGATAAACCAACACTGCCGACTGACTAATCTTCTGCATCGTCTTCTCTACTCCTATCGCTTCAATCGTGTCCGTAGCTTCTCTAATACCTGCAGTATCAATCAATCTGAAATTAATCCCATTGATATTCAAAACCTCTTCAATCGTATCACGAGTAGTTCCAGCAATTTCACTTACAATCGCACGATCTTCATTCAACAACGCGTTTAACAAAGTCGATTTTCCTGCGTTTGGTCTACCGGCGATGACTGTATTAATACCTTCCTTAATCACGTTTCCTAACTCAAACGAGCGGATCAATTTATTGATCACCAATGTGATCTTATTGATCAACTCCTGCAACTGATCTCTATTTGCAAACTCCACATCCTCTTCAGAGAAGTCAAGTTCCAATTCAATCATCGAAGCAAAATGTATCAATTGTTCTCTTAACACATTCAATTCGGTACTAAAACCACCACGAAGCTGATTCATCGCCACACTATGCGCTGCCTGAGAATCCGAAGAAATCAAATCTGCAACAGCTTCTGCCTGCGATAAATCTAAAGAACCATTTAAAAATGCCCTTAAAGTAAATTCTCCTGGTTTCGCTGCCGAAGCACCTTTTCTAATCAACAAAGAAATGATCTGCTGAATGATATAATTTGAACCATGGCAACTAATTTCTACCACATTTTCTTTTGTATAAGACTTTGGAGCTACAAATAGCGCGACTACCACCTCATCAATCACCACATCACCATCTTTGATCAAGCCAAAGTGCAAAGTATGGGAATCTTGTTTTAGCAAATCCTTACTAAAAACGGAGTTCGTGATCGTGATCGCATCCTTACCTGAAAGACGAATTACACCGATCGCACCGATTCCTTGAGGAGTAGATAAGGCAACTATAGTTTCATTACTGATCATAAGTAGAAATATTCTGTGTTTTGATTATTTACAAAACTAGCCAAACATTTCATACCTTACCGTGTTTAGTTTTTGAAAAAACAAATAAACTACAATTAAATCCTTACAGATCCATCAAAACAGGCTCAATTCTGAGCTTTTAGAATTGATGCGATCTATTAATTTAGCCAGACGCTTATGAAAGACATGCCCCTAACCGTTAAAAGATCCATTGAACTCCTCGGAATCGTTCTTGTAGGAACCATCCTTGTCATTGGAAAAGACATCATCATGCCCGTGATTATGGCCTTCTTCATCAGTATTATGCTCCTACCTGTTTTCCGATTCTTAAGAAAATACAAATTCCCGGAAATAGCGGCCATCATCTTACCGATTCTTTTAGTAGTCATTTTCGTAGGCTCAATTGTCTGGTTTTTCTCCGCACAAATAGGCGTTCTGGCAAACGACTTCCCCCAGATCAAAGCCAATGTGAACTCTCATTTGAAGACACTCAGCGAATGGTTCGGCAACATTAGCCATATATCTACCACCGAGCAAATGAAATTCATTACAGAAAAAAGTGATGATTTACTGGCTATGGGTGGTAAAGCAGCCAGTGGTGCCGCAGTAACCTTAAGCTCACTATTTGTATTTGTAGGTCTATTACCGATCTATATTTACCTGATGTTGTTCTATAAAGACATTTTACTTCGCTTTGTATTCATGTGGTTCAAACCTGATCATCACCCAAAGGTTAAAGAAGCCATTTATGAAACCGAATCTATCATCAAAAACTATCTGGTAGGCTTATTGATCCAGGTCACCTATATGACCATTTTACTAGGTGGGATCTTATTGCTTGTCGGCATTAAACACGCCTTATTGATCGGAGTAATATTTGCCATTCTTAACCTGATTCCTTATGTAGGTGCATTAATAGGAAACATTATCGGCGTTTTGCTTACCCTTACTTCTTCTACAGAATTATGGCCGGTAGTCACTGTGCTTGGGGTAATTGCCGTAGTTCAGTTTCTGGATAATAATATCCTGATGCCTAGAATCGTAGGCTCAAAAGTCAAAATTAACGCATTCTTTGCCATTCTAGGGGTCATTATAGGTGGAAGTATTGCCGGCGTATCAGGGATGTTCCTGTCCATGCCAATCATCGCAGTACTAAAAGTGATCTTCGACAGAACAGAAATGTTTAAGCAATGGGGAGTATTATTTGGTGATGAAAGACCTTCAAAAAGCCCGATGACCTTTGCCTCTTTCAGGAAAAAGAAAACCGTACCGACCTCAGCAGGAGTTCAAAAATAATCACCTGACACAGGCTTAAACACATCATTCTGCAAGAAAAAATGAAACCGAATACAAACGCTCGCTGGATACTCAATTTAAAACACTGGCAACTATTTACCTTATTCCTGGCACCAAACATAGTATCCTATCTCTTCAGCTCCTTTAGAGTGCCTGGAACCAGTGGCTATTGGATTGAGTTGTGCTCTTTAATTTATCTGCTGACTGTATTTTGTGGCTGGATATATTTCAGTACCATCAATCTATACCCACTATTGCCGGCTACCGTATCGATGAACATTAAAAATTTCAAAATGAAGGTAGGCTTCGCATTCTTCCCGCCCTTCATCCTCTTAGCAATTACCTTGTACAGGGAGACCGAAGGAAATGGGGGATCTGGTTTCTTTGCGCTAGCCGTCGCAATAGGGCTAATCCTGGTGTATCCGGCCATCTGTCTTTTCCAATCCGTATACTTTATGATAAAAACTTTAAAAGAAGTGGAATTACAACGCCCTATAAATCGTGATGACTACAACCTATTGGATTTGACTATTATTTATCCATTCATAGGAGTTTGGGTTTTGCAGCCGCGGATGAACAAAGCCTACGAAATGTCAAGTATAACGCATTAAACACCATACGATGTAAATAGAAAAAGGTCCTGAACTATTATTACGCTCAGGACCTTTTTTATGCGGTTAGAAACCTTAATTACATTCTTTCCGGAACCGTGATTCCTAAAATCTTCATACCTGATTTAAGAATACTAGCCGTAACTGCACTCAGATTTAAACGGTGATGTTTCAATGCCTGATCTTCTTCTTTCACAATCGGTGGAACCTCATGGTAGAATTTATTGAACATCTTCGCCACCTCATATAGGTAGTTCGCTAAACTTGCCGGACTAAACACTTTCGCCGCAGCAACTAGCTCTGCAGGATATTTAGCCAATAACATGATCATTTCGCGTTCTGTATCCGTGATGACTACTTCAGCAGCACCTTTTGCAGCATCATAACCTGCTTTGTTTAGCAAAGATTTGATACGGGCATGAGTATACTGAATAAACGGACCTGTATTTCCCTGGAAATCGATAGACTCCGATGGATCAAATAACAGGCGTTTCTTAGGCTCTACTTTTAAAAGGAAATACTTTAAAGCACCTAAGCCAATATTGTTATATAAAGCGCTTTTCTCTTCTTCGCTAAAGTCATTTACTTTTCCTAGCGCTTCAGTTTTCTGTTTCGCGGTCTCGATCATCTCTGCAACAAGATCATCAGCATCTACAACCGTACCCTCTCTTGATTTCATCTTGCCACTTGGCAGATCCACCATGCCATACGACAAATGGTGTAAGCCTTTAGCCCAGGTTTTACCTAGTTTTTCTAAAATCAGGAACAATACCTTGAAGTGATAATCCTGCTCATTTCCTACTACATAAATAGACTCATCCATATGGAAATCATCATATTTCATTTGAGCAGTACCTAAATCCTGAGTGATGTATACCGAAGTACCATCCGCACGTAAAACCAATTTCTGGTCTAAACCATCAGCAGTTAAGTCGATCCATACAGAACCATCTGGTTTCTTAAAGAACACGCCTTTTTCCAAACCTTCTTCAACCGTTCCTTTTCCTAACAGATAAGTATTGCTTTCGTAATAGTACTTGTCGAAATCAACACCAAGGTTTTTATAACTCACTTCAAAACCAGCATAAACCCAACTGTTCATCGTTTTCCAAAGTGTAATCACCGCATCATCTCCTGCTTCCCAATCCTGAAGCATTTTTTGTGCTTCTAAAATCAATGGGGCATTCTTCTTAGCTTCCTCTTCCGTCTGACCCGCTTCTTTTAAGGCCTCAATTTCTTTTTTGTACTCTTTATCAAAGATCACATAGTATTTCCCTACCAGATGATCCCCTTTTAAGCCAGAACTTTCAGGAGTTTCGCCATTTCCCCATCTCTGCCATGCCAACATGGACTTACAAATATGGATTCCACGGTCATTTACAAGATTCACTTTAATCACCTCATGACCGCTTGCCTTAAGCAATTCAGCCACAGAATAACCTAAAAGGTTGTTTCTTACGTGTCCTAAGTGTAATGGTTTATTGGTGTTTGGCGAAGAATACTCTACCATTACCTTTTTGCCATTTGAGGCTACCTTACCAAATTCAGGGCTCAAAAGCTCTTGATTGAAAAGACCTAACCAATAGCTATCTGCAACTGATAAGTTAAGGAAGCCCTTAATCACATTAAATGCAGTAACTTCTTCAATATTTTCTACCAGGTATTCTCCAAGTTCAGTAGCCGTTACTTCCGGAGATTTTTTAGAGAAACGTACGACTGGAAACACCACTATAGTGATTTGTCCCTCAAACTCAGCTCTGGTATCTTGTAAACTTACTTGGTTTTCAGGAAGATCCTGACCGTATAAATGCTTTACTGCAGCGATTGTTGCAGTAGTTATATGTTGTTCGATATTCATAATTTACTCGTTTCTAAAAGCGTTAGTCGCTTTAATTAAAATTTCAAAGGCATGCTCTGCCATTTGATTCTCCCTGTCGAGAGTTGGGTTAACTTCCACAATCTCGAAGCAACATACTTTCTGATTGGTGATCAGACCCGACATCAGCTTCCCTGCTTCTCTTTCTGTCAATCCCTGAGCAACCGGTGTCCCCGTTCCTCTGGATGCCGTAGGATCCATAGAATCCACGTCAAATGAAACATAAATGAGATCACAATGATCAAGATACACCAAGGTATCAATCACTGTCCGTTCTACCCCTCTTTTCCGGACATCTGCAGTTGTAAAGATCTTTACTTTATTTTTCTTCAGCAAGTATTCTTCCGGCTTCTCCATATCCCGCGCAGAAATCAGCACAAGATCGCGATAATTAATCTTAGGTGCCAAGTTTCCTACGTTTTTTAGCTGATACCAGTAGTTAATCGTTTCCTGATCCAGCTTGTTCACTTTCGACTCTAAATTATCTTCATCAAGTGCCATTGCTAAGGGCATTCCGTGCATATTTCCGGAGGGTGTAGTGTATGGAGAATGGATATCTGCATGCGCATCGATCCAAATCACCCCTAATTTCGACTTCGGAAAAGCCGCTTTTATCCCCGCAATCGTACCCGCTGCCGTGCTATGATCACCTGATAAAACTACCGGAAACTCTTTCTCCTCTAAGGTAGTCCGCACCTGATCACTCACCCGCTCAACCATCGTCAATATCCCTGAAATCCGCTTCGCATATGGGCTACCGGCACTTTCAAGCAACAAATGGTTCTCATTTGGCACCTCTATAGATTTATGTTTCTTGAAAAATCTACTCCCAAAATCCAACGCTGCAATCTTAATTGCATCCACTCCTAAACTGGCTCCCCGTGTACCGGCGCCAATCTCGGATTTTACCTCAATAATTTTTAAAGTCTTAGTCATAAAAAAAAATACAAGTGTATTTTATAAAGTGATTATCTTTGAGCCGAAAATTAACTCATTTAATTAGCTACCCCTTTAAATAATTGTTCAAAAATATAAAAAATGCAGAGTTACTCCGAATTTCTTGATCTAAGTGTTGGTTTCCCTCAGGAAGGTTACAGCGTTATAGACGACGAATTGTATTTTCAAGATCTCAATCTGATGGAAATGATTGAAACTTATGGTACGCCATTACGTTTCACTTATCTTCCAATGATAACTAAGAAAATCCAACAAGCCAAATTATTATTTCAAACGGCTATCATCAAGAACAATTACCGTGGGGACTATAAGTATTGTTACTGTACTAAAAGTTCGCACTTCAGGCACATTGTTGAAGAAGCCTTAAAGAATGGCATTCACCTGGAAACCTCATCAGCATTTGACATGCCTATGATTGAGGCATTGGAGAAAAAAGGTGCCCTTACCAAAGACATTACAGTAATCTGTAATGGATTTAAAACTTATCAGTACAAACAATATATCATTGATATGTTGCACGACGGATACAAAAACATCATTCCAGTATTAGACAACAAAGAGGAATTTAACCTTTTTGATGATGAGGTAGAATTAGATACACCTTGTAACCTGGGTATCCGTATCGCTGCTGAAGAGCAACCAGACTCACAGTTTTATACTTCAAGACTGGGTGTACGTATGGAAGATGTAATCGAGTTTTACAACAATAAAATCTCTGCAAATCCTAACTTCAGAGTAAAACTATTACACTTCTTTATCAATTCAGGTATTACAGATTCTCCATATTACTGGAACGAACTTGAAAAATATGTGACTTTATATTGCAAGTTTAAAAAAATCAATCCTGAACTGGATACTTTAGATATCGGTGGTGGTATGCCATTCAAAGACTCTCTGGTATTTGACTTCGATTACGAATACATGGTAAATGAAATCGTAAAAAGGATTAAAGAAATCTGTGCTGAGCACGACGTAGTAGAACCGGATATCATTACTGAATTTGGAAAATACACCGTTGCTGAAGCATCTGGTATCCTATACAAAGTATTAGGACGTAAACAACAGAACGACAGAGAGAAATGGTTGATGTTAGATGGTTCATTCATCACCAACCTTCCAGACGTTTGGGCTTTAAATCAAAAATACATCTTGCTTCCAATCAATAACTGGGATGCTGAATATGAGCGTGTCAACTTAGGAGGAATCACTTGTGATGGTCAGGATTATTACAATCAGGAAGCACACATGAACAGTGTATTTATGCCGAAAACACGTAAAGTACAATACCTGGGCTTCTTCAATACCGGAGCCTATCAGGAAGTATTGAGCGGTTATGGTGGTATTCACCATTGCTTATTGCCTAGTCCGAAACACGTAATTATCCGTAGAAACAGAGATGAAACTTTCAACTTTGAAGTATTCGGTGAGGAACAAAACAGTAAACAAGTACTAAAGATTCTGGGTTACGTTTAAGACCGTATCCTAAACAGATTATACAGCGTGTGTCCAAAAGGCACACGCTTTTTTTATGTCTTGATCCCCCGATGATCAAAAGAAAACACTTTTACACTCAGCACACAAAGACATAACAAAAACTTAACCTGAATACACCTTTCGGCCTATAAGAATCCCTTATTTTCGAAAACTATGAAAAAACTGCCCCTTATCTTATTACTTTCTGCTGGCTTATTTTCCTGTAAGAAAGAAATCGCTCAACCACTGCCCACAGCAGAATTCAGTTTTAATAAAGATTTAGAACAACATCCATTTCCCTTGGGAATATCAATACCCCTCACAAATAATGCGACAAATGCCGTAAGTTACCTTTGGGATTTAGGATACGGAAAGACTTCAACGGAGAAGGAACCCAAATTTGAGGCTGAAAAACCTGGTACCTATACCGTGTCACTCAGCGTTAAAAACGCAGATGGAAAAATAGCTACTAGCAAAAAAGAAGTGAAAGTGCTCCAGCTCCTTTCCGGGAAAATCACCTTAGAAAGGCTAAATCTCGATCATATAAATATGGATAAAGCAGATGTCTGGTTGGAAATCTCGGAAATTAATAACCGCACCTACACCACCTTACCAGATGGAACAATTCCCGGAAAATTGATTTTCAAAAGTCCGGTTCTTAATGACCTGACCAACAACAGTAAAAACATCCCAATTCCATTATCAGAACCCCTAAAATTTAACTGGTCTACCATCCTGGTCACAAAAGACCTCGGTTATTTATACAGCCTGTTCAGCTATAAAAACAATGAAAAGATATTGATTTTTAGTACAAGAAGTTCTGGTGGTTCAACCTCCTATTGGGGAAATATAAAAACCAATAGCTTTGAAATTGGTGTAGATTTATTGACTAGCAGGCTAGTCATCAATGGCTATTTCAATTAAGACATAAAAAAAAGAGGACGGAGCTCTCGCTACGTCCTCTAACCTTAAACCAAACTTATTATGAAAACTCTACGGTTTCTTAATTAAGAAACTTTTATCTCTTTAGCAGCGTTTTTTGATTCATCTTTTTTGCCAATTGTGATGTTTAAAATTCCATTGGTATATTCAGCAGTAATTTTCTCTGCATCAACACTTTCAGGTAAAACAAATGATCTGGCAAAAGAGAAGTAATCAAACTCTTTGCGGGTATAATCTTTTTTCTCGTCTGTCTCAGCAACTTTTTTCTCTGCCCATACAGACAAAGTATCTTTCTTCAGATTGATTTGAAAATCTTCTTTAGTTAAACCAGGTGCAGCCAATTCTATCTCATATTCAGTCTCAGTCTCCAAAATGTTTACGCCTGGAACTTTATTAATCGTTAAATTTTTATTTAACGCCTCACTGAACAAAGAATCAAATACATTGTTAAAATAAGGTGCAGTGTTTCTGGTTCTGTTATTAAAATTTACTAGTGTCATCGCTTATTTCTCCTTTTTTTTAAGTTTTAATTTTATACTTCGATATAATCAACACTCATACCAAACCCATTATCTATGATTTTCAAGACATTTTGGCGCAACAAAGTAAAAACAACAGACAAAAAGACAGACATCATCAATCATTTAGACAGTTTTAAGTATAAAACACAGATTGAAACGCGTTTTGTAGATTTCGACATGATGGGCCATGTAAATAATGCGGTATACTTTACCTATATGGAAATTGCCAGAGTAAAGTATTGGAATACGGCCGTTAAATGGGACTGGAAGAAAACCGGAGTGGTCATCGCCAAAGCAGAACTTGACTACCATACTCCAATATTTCCTGAAGATAAAATCAGTATGTACGTAAGAACATCCAGAATAGGTAGCAGTAGTTTCGACCTGGAATACCTGCTGGTGAAATTAGTCCATGGTGAAGAAGTAATTTGTAGCAAAGGAAAAACAGTCTGCGTTGCTTTTGATTACATCAGCAAAAACTCCTCACCTATCCCTGAAGATGAAAAAGCAAAGATGATCTCATTTGAGCAGCTGCTCGATAATTAAAACACTTTTCCTACAAAAGTGCAAAACACGTGACTTCAGAATGAAGCACAAATAGATTTCAAATGAAAAACAAGCGTCTTGCAATTGAAAAAAGCAAGACGCCTCATAAAACGCTTAAAAAATCTTTCCCGGATTAAGAATACCTGCGGGATCAAACACATTTTTGATGCCCCTCATCAGGTTCAAATGTATCTCCGAATATTTAATAGACATAAAGTCTTTCTGTACCAAACCAATACCATGCTCACCGGAAATTGTCCCTCCTAAAGCAGTGGTCAGCTCGAAAATCTCTACAATACCATCTTTAAGCTTGTCATTCCAATCTTCATCACTCATACCAGCTTTAATGATGTTCACATGCAGATTTCCATCGCCCGCATGGCCATAACATACACTTTCAAAGCCATATCTTGAACCGATTTCTTTGATCCCATTGATCAGTTTCGGCAATGCTGCTCTTGGAACTACCGTATCTTCTTCTTTATAGATAGAGTTGGACTTCACCGATTCAGGCATTGTCCTTCTCATGCGCCACAATTCCTCCTTTTGCTGAGCGGTGTCTGCAAATAGCACATCCGTACAACCAAAACTTTCCAATACCGCATTCACCTTTTCACAGTCTTTGAAAATGGAGTCCATATCATTCCCATCAAATTCAATCAAAAGAAAAGCATTGATGCCATCTTTAAGGTCAAACTTAATGTCATCATATTTAATCACCCATTCCAGTCCTTTTCGCTCCATAAATTCCAATGCAGAAGGAATCACCTCTGCGCGGAAAATAGCGGATACTGCCGCACAAGCCTGTTCATTTTCTGCAAAAGAAGCCAGCATCAATACGTTTTGTTCAGAGCGAGGGATCAACTTGGTTACAATCTTTGTCACCACAGCAAGCGTGCCTTCAGAACCAATCATCAGCTGGGTCAGGTTGTACCCGGATGCATATTTAAGGGTATTAGCTCCTGTCCAAATGATTTCTCCGTTAGGCAAAACCACCTCTAGATTTAAGATATACTCCCTAATGGTACCGTATTTCACAACCCTTGGTCCACCGGAGCCGTGTGCAACATTCCCACCAATAAAACAAGATCCTTTGCTGGATGGATCAATTGGATAAAGCAAACCTTTCTCCGTCACTGCATCCATAAATTCCTGCGTAATCACCCCAGGCTCTACCACTGCCTGAAGATTTTCTGTATCAATTGAGATAATCTTTTTAAAGCGCTCCATCGATAACAACACCCCACCAAAAACTGGTAAAGCAGCACCACTTAAGCCGGTCCCTCCGCCTCTTGGCGTAACCGGAATCAAATATTGATTACAAAGTTTCAATAACGCAGATACCGATTCGGTATCTCTGGCTTTCACAACAACTTCAGGGTAATATTTTAAGTCTTCCGTTTCATCGTGACAATAAATACTCAAAGACTCTTCATCTGTAAAAACACTGTCTGCCCCAACCGCTGCTTTTATCAAGTCCAGCAGTTCAGCAGTAATTTTAGTGTATTCCATGGTTATAATAGGTTTAGGATTTTTAATAGGAAGCAATAAAAGAAAACATTAGGTACTTATTCAGGAGCTACATAGCTCAGCTCAACAAATGAATGCCCAATTTCACCAGGCATCGCCGGACTTAATTTTCGAATCCCCACTTTTCCACTGCGCAGAAAAGAATAAGTATCCAATACCCGATCCAGAATCCTACGGACTACAGTTTCCAGCATTTTCTGGGTATTTCCCATTTCTTCCAGCAAAATGGTGTTCAGTACTTCATAATTTACAGTATGATTCAAATTCTCTGTATCACCTGTATGAATAAAAGTAACTTCAACATCTACCAGGAAATAAATCCCTGTTAACTGTTCCTCAGGATAATATCCGTGAAAAGCATAACATTTTACATCTCTTAACGCAACCGTTTGAATATAGCTTTTAGCATTGCTCATTTGACAAAAATAATTCTTTGAACGGTTATTACCAGCCATTCCCCTAAATTATTAACTTTGAGACAAGCCTGGTTAAAAAATCAAGGACAAAGCATGATACCAAATATCTCCTGAACTATGAATAAATCTGCCAAAAAAGACCTTTACGAAGCTCCTGATTATTATCAACTAGATGAACTACTGACTGATGAGCATAAGCTGATCCGTTCTGCAGCAAGAGACTGGGTGAAAAAAGAAGTCAGTCCGATTATTGAAGATTACGCACAAAGAGCAGAATTCCCAAAACACCTGATCAAAGGACTAGGAGAAATTGGTGCTTTTGGACCTACTATTCCTGTGGAATACGGTGGTGCAGGCTTAGATTATATTGCTTATGGTATCCTTATGCAGGAAATTGAGCGTGGAGATTCAGGAATAAGGTCCACTGCATCCGTGCAAGGATCATTGGTCATGTATCCAATCTTTGTCTATGGCACAGAAGAACAACGTAAGAAATACCTTCCTAAATTAGCCACAGGCGAATTAATGGGCTGCTTTGGACTAACAGAACCAGATCACGGATCTAATCCTGGTGGAATGGTAACCAATATAAAAGACAAAGGAGATCATTACCTGTTAAACGGCGCAAAAATGTGGATCTCCAACGCCCCATTTGCAGATATCGCAGTGGTTTGGGCAAAAGACGAATCCGGAAAAATCAGAGGCCTTGTTGTAGAACGAGGCATGGAAGGTTTCTCCACTCCAGAAACGCATAACAAATGGAGTTTAAGAGCTTCCTCAACCGGTGAACTGGTATTCGACAATGTTAAAGTTCCTAAAGAAAATATCTTCCCTGATATCACTGGATTAAAAGGACCATTAGGTTGCCTAAACCAGGCACGTTACGGCATCGCCTGGGGTGCCTTGGGCGCAGCTATGGATTGTTACGATACCGCCTTACGCTACTCCAAAGAACGCGTACAGTTCGGCAAACCTATTGGAGGATTCCAATTGCAACAAAAGAAACTAGCAGAAATGGTGACAGAAATCACCAAAGCGCAGCTTCTAGTATGGCGATTAGGGGTACTTAAAAGCGAAAACCGCGCTACTGCGGAACAGATCTCTATGGCCAAAAGAAACAGTGTAGAAATCGCACTCGATATTGCCAGAAATGCACGCCAGATGCTAGGTGGAATGGGAATTACTGGCGAGTACTCTATCATGCGACACATGATGAACCTCGAATCGGTAGTTACCTACGAAGGAACCCACGACATCCATTTACTGATTACCGGTATGGATGTAACCGGATTAAACGCCTTCAAATAATATAAGCTAAAAACACACAAATAAATGCGCTCCAAATTCTTCAACAAATGCCTAAAAACGGTACTTCTCACGTTTTTAGGCATTATGTTTAGCACAGCAAGTTACAGTCAGGGTAAAAACTTTAGTATCCAAGCTCAAAATCCTTCCTGGATCATCATCACAAACAGTAAAGGAGCCACTCCGCCAGATAAAGATATTTCTGATGGTTATTTCATCTCCCTTTATGAGAAGCAAAACCATGTAGGTTTACATGAAGAATATTCCCACATCATTCGGGAGATCGTCTCAGATGCAGGAGTACAAAATGGCTCCCAGATCTCCGTCACCTATGAACCCGATTACCAAAAACTCATTTTTCACAAGATCATTCTCTGGAGAAACAACCAGCCAAAAAACCTTTTACAGTCCCATAAATTCAAAGTATTACAAACTGAAAGTGACCTGTCTAAGTTTATCTATAACGGAACTTACGATGCTTTTTTAGTGCTGGATGACATCAGAAAAGGAGATCGTATAGAATATACCTACACCATCAAAGGCGATAACCCTATTCTTGGCAAAAACTATGCGAACACGTTTTACTTCGAGAAATCCAGTAGCATTGGACATCTTTACGCCAACCTTATTATCGATAAAAACATCCCGCTTTATCTCAAAAATTTCAACTTTAACAACTCGGCAAAAATCACAGAGAAAGATGGACTTAGAGTTTATGAATGGGACCATAAATTAACAAAAACCCATAGAACTACCCCTTTTGAACCAGATTGGTACAACCTATTAAAAAGAACACAGGTAAGCACCTTTAAAAACTGGACTGATGTAGTCGACTGGGGGCTCTCCATTAACGACTATTCCAGCATCAGCACTGCACTATTAGATAAAAAAGTAAAGGAACTCCAACAGAAATCCAATCAGAATCCAAAGAAATACCTGGAATTGGCCACCAGATTTGTTCAGGATGAGATCCGGTATATGGGAATCGAAGTCGGGCAATATTCACATAAGCCAAATTCACCGGAAAAAGTACTGAAACAACGTTATGGCGACTGTAAGGACAAATCCTTACTCCTGCTGCACCTACTCAATCCGATGGGCATCAAAGCCTATATGGCCTATGCCAACACCTACGAAACCATTAAAACAGATGAATATTTACCCAGCCCTTTTGCCTTCAACCACGTAGTGCTTATGGTAGAACTGGCTGGCAAAAAAATATGGATTGATCCCACTATTTCTTATCAAAGAGGTCCAATTGATCAACTGTATTTTCCTGATTATGGAAAAGCGCTGGTCCTGAAAAAAGGCACAAATAAACTGGAACAAGTAAATAGCAATGCCACAGGAAAGCTGGCGACAAATCTCATTTTCAACCTACCAGATACCACTGAAAACAACAAGACAAGCCTGATCGTCAAAACCGTTTATACTGGAAACTATGCCGATAACATCCGCTCAGAAATAGCAGAATCAGGAAGCGATGGCCTGGAGAAATCTTATTTGGAATATTACGGCAAGCTCTATCCCAATACGGAAATTAAGGCGCCCCTTAGCATCAAGGACAATGAAAAGACCAATGCCATAGAGCTTACAGAAAGTTATGAAATCACTGACATCTGGCTAATTGATGACAATGGAAAGCATTACATCCCATTTCTTGCTGATCTTATTGGAGATCAAATGCGTGACGTCCCTGCAAAATCCAGAACGACACCGCTTTCTCTGAGATACCCCGTAAATATTGAACAAACACTCAGCATAACCACTCCTGAACAATGGAACCTAACTACCGAACCTTTTGATCTGGACAATGACTATTTTCATTTTGAAAGCAATGGTGCTCAGAAAGGGAAACTACTCACATTGAACTATATATTTAAGGGCAAAAAGGATTACATCTTAGGTGCTGAAGTGAAAAAATATGTAAAGGACAAGAAAATCGTTGAAGATCAACTAAACTACTTCATCACCAGGGAAAATGCAAACACCAATGCTTTCGATTTCAACGCTCAGCTTGCCGTATTATTCATTGTAACATCCGTCATTTCCGCAATCTTTGTGATTGGAATATATCAGAAAAAATATGCTTTTACCCTGGGTGAAATTGAAGCGGCACCCCCAATTAAGGGCTGGTTGATAGTTTTAGCCATTTATGTAGCACTGATTCCAATAGAAATATTGACCAGAATTTGGTTGTCACCAATATGGTCAAAGGAGGTCTGGGATGCCTTGGGTACAAAACATAACCTATTGAACCATGGTGGCAAAATCCTTCTTATTGGATCTGTGATACTATCTGCTACGGTCCTCTGCTTTTGCATCCTAGGAATATTTCTCTTTTTTAAGAAGCGTAAAAGCTTCCCTAAGCTATATATTTCCTTCTTAATTGGATATATTTGCCTTATAATTCTAAACTACGGCATATATTTATTGTTAGCGCAGGCAAAAATCCAGGTATCCAAGGAAGATTTGATCACCAATCTATCCGCAATCACCTACTGTTTCTTATGGATTTTATACCTAAAGAAGTCCAAACGTGTCCGCGTAACATTTGTATTTACCTACCCTGAATTAGAATGGATGACGGCCTTGACTCATCAATACCAACAGCAGGTCAAATCCTCGAAAAAAGAAATTATTGAACATGAAGACATTTAAAAAATATTATCAGCTACCTGCACCTCCTGAAGAAGTGTATTTAGCGATGACAAAAGCACAAAGCATTCAACTATGGACGGGTGCTGAAGTAGAATTCACAGATGAACCAGGTACAGAATTCTCTTTTTGGGATGGAGATATCGTAGGTAAAAACCTGGAATTCGAACCTGGCAAAAAGATTGTACAACAATGGTATTTCGGAGAAGATAACGAACCTTCTATCGTAACCATCAAATTTCACCAGGATAATAAAAAAGGTACTTCTCTGGAGTTTGTGCAAACAAACATTCCTGATGAAGACTATGACGATTTCACTGCAGGATTAACAGAATATTACTTTGGAGGCTTAATCGACTTTTTCGAAGAAGACTAAGAAAGCGAACAACTGGGAATCTCCCATAAAAAAAGCTTGTTGAAACACTGGAAATTCCATGTCTTCAACAAGCTTTTTTATTTTATGCCTATACAAATTAGGCTAGCTTATGTATTATCCTTCCGTATCGTATACAGACACGATGTTCTCTCTTAAATTGTAATGCGAAGCCATTACCTCTCCATAAGCACCTGTGCTACGCAAAGCGATCAAATCTCCACGGAAAGTTTCCGGAAGCTCCACCTCTTTACCAAAACAATCAGTACTCTCACAGATCGGACCTACCACATCATACTTAACTGCATCAGCAACATCAAGCTTAGAAATATTCTCAATTTTATGATAAGCCTGATATAAAGCAGGTCTCATCAATTCCGTCATCCCAGCATCTAAAATGATAAAGTTCTTTTTCTTTCCGTTCTTCACATATAGCACTCTAGTGATCAATGAAGCTGATTGCCCAACAAGCGCTCTTCCCAATTCGAAATGAACCTCCTGGTTAGACCTAACTTCCAGAAACTCCTGGAAAACTTTAAAATAAGCAGAAAAATCAGGAATCTGTTGCTCTGGATTGTGGTAATCAATACCTAAACCACCACCAACATTCAATACCTTCACGATAAATCCGCGTTCCTCAAACCATGCAGCGAACTCATTCACTCTAACACATAGGTTTTTGTAAACGTCCATATTGGTGATCTGAGAACCGATATGAAAATGCACACCGATAAATTCAAGGCTCGCACTTTCTTTCAAAGTGTCCACACATGCAGGTAAATCCCATGAATTTACACCGAATTTATTCTCATCTAAGCCCGTAGTGATGTTATGATGCGTATGTGCATCTACGTTTGGATTGATTCGAATGGCTACTCTTGCTATTTTTCCTTTTTTAGCCGCCAGTTCATTGATCACTTCTAACTCCTGAATAGACTCTACATTAAAGCAGAATATATCCTGGTCTAAAGCCTCATTGATCTCTCTGTCCGACTTTCCAACACCTGCAAACACCACCTGTTTCTGCTCGAAGCCAACTTCAATTGCCTTGCTTACTTCGCCACCGCTCACACAATCAGCACCAAAACCTACGGCTTTGATCTTTTGCAATACTGCAGGGTTGAAATTTGCTTTCATAGCATAATGCACATGAAAATTATATACCTTTGCCGCCGCTGCGCAATCATCTAATGTATTTTGCAACAGGTTTAGGTCGTAATAATAAAAGGGTGTTTCTAAATTCGCGAAACGTGCTATATCTTTTTCGGAAAACATAATGTTCAAGTATCTGATTATATTTTTTGTTGTTGTTCTGGGCTTTATTTATTTCGGCAATTATGTCGATTTCAGAAACAACAAAATGAGTAGAAAAGAGTACGACAGAAGAGTAAAGCTCTTTATCGTACTCGTTGTAATTCTTGTTGCCGCTATGATCTGGCTAAGAAAGAGGTAAACTCTTCTTATTCAAACAAACGGTTATGTAAGCTCTTTAAAGCTTCCGTCTTATTTGCCGTATTGATCAATAAAGAGATGTTGTAATTACTACCTCCATAAGAGATCATTCTGATCGGAATATGTTTAATTGAATCCAACACTCTTGCAGCGTAACCATGTGTTTGCGCACTGAAATCACCAACTACACAAACAATACTTTGGTCCTTATCAATTTCCACTGTACCGAAAGCATGAAGCTCTTCCACAATTTTATCCAGGTTATCAGTGAAATCAATCGTTAATGAAACCGCTACTTCAGAAGTAGTGATCATATCGATTGGTGTTTTATAACGTTCAAAAATCTCAAACACTCTTCTTAAGAAACCATAAGCCAATAACATTCTGCTCGACTGGATCTTAATCGCAATGATACCGTCTTTAGCAGCGATAGATTTGATCTTTCCTTTTTCACTTTCTGCAGAGATTAAAGTACCAGCAGCAGAAGGCTCCATTGTATTTAATAACCGTACAGGAATTTTATATTTCTGTGCAGGGAATACCGATTGTGGGTGTAAAATCTTTGCACCAAAATAGGCAAGCTCCGCAGCTTCATCAAATGAAAGGTGAGAAATTGGCTTAGTACCCTTAACAATCCTTGGATCATTGTTATGCATTCCGTCGATATCCGTCCAGATCTGAACTTCTTCCGCAAGAATTGCTGCACCGATTAAAGAAGCAGTATAATCACTTCCACCGCGACGTAAATTATCGACTTCACCAAAGCTGTTTCTACAGATGAAACCCTGAGTAATAAACAACTTATTCCCTTTATTCTGCTCCAATATTGGCGTCAAATGTTTCGTAGTAAATGGAACATCCGGCTCATTATCTTCGTCAGTCTTCATGAAATCCAATGCAGGAAGTAATACCGATGGTACACCGATAGATTTCAGGTAAATATGATATAAGGTAGTCGACAACAGTTCACCTTGTGCCAACACTACTTTTTCTTCAATTGGAGTAAAAATATCATTCACTAAAGAAGCCAGGAAACCAAAGTGATAGTCTACCACCTCTTGTCCTTGTTCGCGAAACTCTCCTTCAGGCAATAGTTCAATAATGAACTCATTATATTTCTGGTGCAATGCGTTAATTAAGCTTAACGCGACCTGTTTATCCTCCTTTAAAAGTTTGCCTGAAATTTCCACTAAACTATTGGTTGTACCAGACACAGCTGATAGGACCACAATTTGCTCTTCGGCCGGATTGATGATATCCAGCAACTTTTTCATACGCTCAGGGCTTCCTACGGAAGTTCCTCCAAACTTTAATATCTTCATTTAATTGAGGTAAGAATTTTATTTTTTAATAAATTGGCTATATACTTGTAACCGGCCGTGAAATTAAAAAAAACGGCGATAATAACCACTAAATACACAAAATAAAATTTGGAATTCCGCATTTTTATCCTATTCTAACAAAACAAGGTAAAAGATAATGCGTTTATCCCTGCAAGAGTCAAAAGATAGAACACAATCATATGCAATTAGAAGCAGCAACCCTAAGTACCATCAACCAATGGCTAAATGGTAATTATGACAGTAAAACAAAAGAAGAAATCCAAGGTCTATTAGACAAGGAAGCTTTTACAGAGCTAACCGACTCTTTCTACAGAAGCCTGGAATTCGGAACTGGAGGCCTTCGTGGCATCATGGGCGCCGGATCTAACAGAATCAACAAATACACTATCGGTACAGCCACACAAGGGCTTTGCAACTACCTGATCAATAAATATCCTAATGAGAAGATCAAAGTAGCCATTGCACACGATAGCCGTAATAACTCTGATTATTTTGCTGGAATTACTGCAAATGTATTCTCAGCGAATGGAATCCATGTTTATTTCTTCAAAGCATTGAGACCTACACCAGAGTTGTCCTTTGCCATCAGAGAGCTGGGTTGCAAAAGTGGCGTGATGCTTACTGCTTCCCATAACCCTAAAGAATACAACGGTTATAAAGCTTATGGCGCTGATGGCGGACAATTCACATCCCCTGATGATACGATGGTGATGGACGAAGTTGCCAAAATCAAAAGCATTGATGAAGTGAAATTCGACCGTGTAGAAGAAAACATTGAACTGATCGGAGAAGAAATTGATCAGTTATACCTGGATAAAATCACCGAATTATCCGTATCTCCAGAAGCTATTGCACGCCAAAAAGACCTTAAAATCGTCTTCTCTCCTATTCATGGAACGGGAATTACCCTGGTACCACAAGCCCTGGCACAATTCGGTTTCACTAACTTAACCCTGGTTGAGGAGCAAAGCACACCGGATGGCAATTTCCCAACTGTGGTTTACCCTAACCCTGAGGAAAAAGAAGCCCTGACTTTAGCACTTAAAAAAGCAGCAGAAATTGATGCAGACCTGGTGCTGGCAACAGACCCTGATGCAGACAGAGTAGGTATCGCAGTAAAAAACAATGACGGTGAATTCGTTTTGCTGAACGGCAATCAAACCGGTAGTCTTTTGATCAACTACCTGTTGAGCGCATGGGAAGAAAAAGGGAAACTGGATGGTAACCAATACATTGTTAAAACCATTGTAACTACCAATATCATTGAAGAAATCGCGAAAAAGAAAAACGTTACTTTCTACAATACCTTAACCGGATTCAAATTCATCGGACATTTAATGACCAGCCTTGAAGGAAAGAAAACCTTTATCGGTGGTGGTGAAGAAAGCTATGGTTACCTGATCGGTGAACTGGTTAGAGATAAAGATGCAATTGTTTCCTGCGCATTTATCGCAGAAATGACCGCCTTCTACAAAGATAAAGGCAGTAGCCTATACAATGCCATGTTAGACATGTATGTAGAATACGGCTTGTATAAAGAAGAACTGGTATCCATCACTAAAAAAGGAAAAACCGGTGCTGAAGAAATCAAAGCCATGATGGAGAAATTCAGAAACAACCCACCTGCAACACTTGGTGGTGCTAAAGTTGCTTTCTTGAAGGATTATGAATTGGGCTTTGAAACTAACCTGAGTACGGGTGAGAAAACAAAACTAGATTTCCCTAAATCGGATGTTTTACAGTTTATCACTGCAGATGGTAGCATTGTTTCGGCAAGACCATCAGGAACAGAACCTAAAATCAAGTTCTACTGCAGCGTAAACACAGCGTTAAAAGACAAAGCAAGCTTTAAAGAAACGGATGCCTTATTAGGCGAGAAGATTAAAGCAGTAATGAAAGATTTAGAGGCTTAAGCCTCTAAATCATCTTTCTATAAATTTAGTAGGTAATATAACCTTACTTCTTTCAGTTTGGGGTAATGATCTATCCGCAGAAAGCTCCTGAAGAATGATATCAATAATTTTTTCAGCGATCTGTTCTATGGGTTGATCAACCACACTGATGGGAGGTGTATGGATCTTGAAAACATCCTGATCATCATAAGCAACAATCATAAAGCCATCATCAATAGGTTTCTTAATCGTTTTAAGGAAAAACAATCCTCGTACAGCCAGGTAATTGGTAGAGAAAAATACGGCATCAATTTCCGGGTTCTCCTCAAACAACACTTTCAAACGCTCATTCGTGTCCTCTTCAGTACTGTCAAATGGGATTTTCACTAAGGTTTGTTGGTTCGGCTGGATGCCATGGTCTTTCAATGCTTGCTCATATCCCAGATAACGATTGTTAATCTGATCTACTTCTACATCTACCGTGACGAAAGCAATGTTCTTTCTCCCCTTCTTAATCAGGAACTCCGCAGCAGAATACCCCCCTTTAAAGTTATCTACAACCACAAAATTCACATCCAGATCAGGAAGATTTCGGTCAAAGATGACCACAGGAATTTTATCTGCAAGTAACTGCTTGATGTCTTCTTCAATCCCAGGAACCGGGGCAATGATATACGCATCTACTTTTCTGGATTTAAACATCTCTATCAAATCTCTTGCTTTTGCGGGATCATTCTCCGTACTGGAATAACTGATTTTATAGCCCTTTTTATAGGCCTTATCTTCTATACGTCTGGCGATAGCTGAAAAAAACGGGTTGGAAATATCCTCTACAATCAATCCGATGGTCTTGGTATTCCCTGTCCGCAGACTTCTGGCGATCTGATTCGGTTTAAATCCAAGCTCAAGAATAATCTCTTCTACTCGTTTAATCACCTCCTTGCTAATGCGCATCTTTTCGGCTTTGCCGTTTAAGATAAAGGAGACTGTTGTAATGGATACTTCTGCTTTTTTTGCAATATCCTTAATAGATGGAGGTTTCATTCGTAAAATAATTTACCGCCAATCTATAGAATTAATTGTTAATCTCCTCAAAGTATTTACCTGCAATTTTAACAAAGGCATCTTCATTTAAAGGTTTATGTAAGTAATTCATAATTTCATGGTTGGCAGAAGCCATCAATTCGTCATCCGGATTGAGCGAGGTAGTCAACATAACCACAACAGTTTTCAACTTATGTACCTCATCAATCTTACGGTATTCTTCCATAAAATCCCAGCCACTCATTCCAGGCATATTGATGTCCAGGAAGATGATTCCAGGCCTAAACATATCAACATCATTTTCATATTTTCCAGAAAAAGTAAGATAGTCTAGTGCTTCTCTGGCAGAAGTAATCGTCTTAATGTCTACTTCAATATTCGTATTCTGAACGATTTTCCTATGGATATAATTGGTGGGGATATCATCATCAACTAGTAACACACAACTAAGATCCTTGAATTTTTTCATTTCTATCTATCATTTTTAAGGCTAAAACAAAACGTACTCCCCTCATTTAAGGCGGAATTCACAAAAATTTCCCCGCCATGGAGCTCCACAATTTTCTTACAATGTGAAAGCCCAATTCCATGCCCTTTATAGTCTTCCTGACTATTTAAACGTTGAAAAATCAAAAATATCTTATGTTTATACTTTTCTTCTATTCCAATGCCATTGTCTTTAAACTGAAAATGCCATTGCCGATCTTCATACGTTGCACTGATCTCAATTTTCAATTCCCCTTCTTTTTTCCTGAACTTTAGCGCATTACTGAATAAGTGTTGAAATAGCTGTTTCAAAGCCGGCTCATAACCCGGAACACGCGGTAAATTCTCATAATTCAGCGCTACATTTAAGCCATCTACTTCATCAGAAAACTCCTGCTGCAACTCATCCATTAGCTCATTGCAATCTACCAGTTCTTTTGGTTCATGAGTACCCAATCTCGCATAATCTAAAACTCCTTTAATCAGGTGTTTCATTTTTTCTGCAGAGTCCGATATGTAATCCAGGTATAAAAGACCGTTTTCATCAAAAGATTCGCCATATTCTTTCCTCAACAAGCCCAGGAAGTTCTTAACGGTCAGCAAGGGCTCTTGTAAATCATGAGAAGCAATGTAGACAAATTGTTCCAGTTCTTTATTTCGAAACTCCAGCACCCTTGCATATTCCTTTAATGCTTTTTCCGCATTCAGCTTATCGGTTAGGTCACGGGTGAATTTAGAAAAACCAATTACCTCGTTGTTGTCATCATAAACAGCAGTAATCGTGACATGAGCCCAGAATTGTTCCCCATCTTTCCGAAGACGCCATCCCCTATGCTGTGCTTTTCCATTTAAGATTGCCTCTTCTAATAGCTGATCAGGGATTTTATTGATGCGGGCTTCCTCGGTGTAAAACAGCCTAAAGTCCATCCCCAAAATATCTTCAGCATTATAACCCTTGATCTTTTCGGCTCCCTTATTCCAGCTGCCCACGTATCCATGCTGATCAAGAAATATAATCGCATAATCCTCAATTTCCCCCAACATTTTTAAAAGTAAGGGTTGAGGTTGACTTAAATTGTTTTGCATGAATAAGCTAGTAGTTAATCCCTAACAATATTCAAAAGTCAAGCCACGCTAAATTACCCGTATAAACACCTATACCAATCCTTTTATTTGCAAGAAGGGAAAAAATATTGTCCTTCTTTTTTCCCAAATAGGGAATTGGGGAACTCAAAGTTAATTTCTTATTTGCCCATCCCCTTTTACGATCCATTTTTCTGTGACCAGTTTTTCCAATGCAAAAGGCCCTCTGGCATGTAGTTTTTGAGTCGAAATTCCAATTTCCGCTCCCAATCCGAACATCTGCCCATCAGTAAATCGCGTAGAAGCATTCCAATACACTACTGCCGCATCTACCTCTTCCAGAAACTGTGTTGCTTCCTCCGTATTTTCCGTAATAATTGCTTCCGAATGCTTGGAAGAAAATTCAGAAATATGGTCTAAGGCTTCGTTTATATTTTCTACCGTCTTAATAGAACACTTATAATCAAGAAATTCTCTACCAAAGTCAGCAGTCGTCGCCACAGATAAATGAGGATAACCAATCGCTTTTAAAATGGAGAAAGCAGACTGATCTGCAAAGACTTCCACTTCATGCGCAGAGAGTAAAGGGGCTAATAGTTTCAAAAAATCAGCTGCAACACTTTGATCCACCAATACCGTGTCCAGTGCATTGCAAACTGAGGGACGGGAAACCTTCGCATTCTGTACAACTTCCGCTGCTATAGGCAACTTTGCCGAGGAAGCAACATAGGTATGGCATACCCCAGCCCCAGTCTCAATAACAGGCACTAAGGCGTTCTTGCGCACAAAAGAAATCAGTTCATTGGAACCTCGGGGAATAATAACGTCAATATATTTTTCCGCCTGGAGAATATCCAGAATGTATTTCCTATCCGCCGGCAATTGCTGTACAATATTTTGATCTAATCCGGATTCCAGTAAAACCTGCTGAATCAACGAGAGTAAAAAGAGATTGGTATGGTAAGCATCTTGTCCACCTCTAAGCAAACAAACATTTCCAGATCGGATACACAAAGCAGCCACATCAATCGTCACATTGGGTCTCGATTCGTAAATCACCCCTACAACACCTAAAGCCACTGTTTTCTTTTGAATCAGCAAACCGTTGTCCATCTCTTTACTGGAAATCAATTGATTGGTCGGATCAGGTAAAGCAGCAACATCAATTAAGCTATTTGCCAATCCTGAAATCCGATCAGCATTCAATAACAAGCGATCCTTTTTAGGATCTGTATCCGGCATTTTCCGAAGATCTTTAAGATTCTCCGCGATAATCTGAGGGGATTTATCCCTGATCAATGCGGCTAAACGATGCAGCAACACTGATTTTCCTTCATCACTTAGTGAAGCAATGGAATACCTGGCTTTCTTCGCATTAATTAACTGACTTTCTATAGCTTCCATTATTTTTATAAGATAACGATATCACTGGCATTGGCAATCTCCAGGTTATGTTGCTTTAAATTATGTTGAATTGTTTCTGAGGATGCCTTTGCCCTGGCTACCCCAATGATGTTCATTTGAGCATCTACCAGCTCAAATATTTCCCCATTTTCAAATGAAGTGATAACGGACAGCACGCCAACAGCCAATAAGCTTTTGCGCAACTTAATCGCTTCGCAAGCGCCCTCATCCACCATTAATCTGCCGGTCACCAAACTTCCGCTGGCCAACCATTTATTTCTGGCCGGGATAGAGCAATTCTTTGGCGCACATACAGTACCCGTTTTCTCGGCTACCGCATCCAGAATACCATTTGGTGTTCTAATTCCAAAAATCACCACCTTAATCCCCATAGTAGAGGCTAAATGAGCAAATGTAAGTTTAGAAACCATCCCCCCTAGTCCGAGGTCCGAAGTTTTCTTATCCGCAAGAGAGAACACCTCATTATTAATGGAGTCTATTTTCTCCACCACTTTTCCATCTTTATCCAAAACGCCGGGAACAGAAGTACCCAAAAGAATCAATGAAGCTCCAAATCCGACACCTAATAGCGTTGCCAGCTCATCATTATCAGAAAACCTCAACTCCAAATCACTCACTACATCATTCTCATTTGCGATGGGGATGACCCCATTTTTCCACAGTTCTTCATAAGTTTCCTTAAGTTGTAGAAATTGAGTTCTGTTAGAAAAATGTCGACGCTCGCAAAGACTCTGCGCCATCTGAATGCCATAGGGGTAAAAATGCTTCGAATAAGTGTTTAACAAAATGGGGTTTCCTATGGCCGCCGCAGCTTTCCTTTCGGAGATTTTCCCTTTGTAATTCTTAATGTATTGCTTTCCTGCAGCAACAGCACCCGAAGAAACCAGAATCAACCGATGTCCCTTCGCCAACTGTGCAACCTGTGCCGCTACATCGGCAATCACCCCCTCATCCAACTCTCCCTTAGGAGTAGTAATAGATGCGGTACCTAATTTCAAAACAAGTATCGGCTTATTCATTTCTATTGAATTTGATGGTTTTCTATTGAAAGCCTAAAATAGAAATTTTACCTTATTTTTCTCATCAATTCCTTTATTTTCAATCAGTTTAAGCGAATATTCCCTTTTTTATCACCACATCTTGAAATAAAAAAGCAGCAAAAACGATAAAACTGCCAAATCAAAGAACTTGCACTCGACAGTTTTATCGGTTAATCTTTAAAAGACATTAAAATCATTATACCAAACTGGCATCCAAAGTAATTTCCATAGCGAAAGCTTTGCTCACCGGACAATTTGCTTTGGCACCTTTAGCGATTTCCTGAAACTGTTCATCTGTAATTCCAGGAATGCTGGCTTTTAAAACCAAATGAGAACTGCTGATTACCCCATTGTCTAAAGAAATAGTCCCTTTAGTTTCCAGATTCCCGGGAGTAAAACCAGCTTCAGTCAAATCCAGACTTAGCTTCATGGTAAAGCAGCCCGCATGAGCAGCAGCTAAAAGCTCCTCAGGATTGGTACCGATGCCATCCGCAAACCTGCTGTTGAAAGAGTATTGCGTTTGATCCAAAACTTTACTATCTGTGGTCAGGTGGCCACTGCCCTCTTTAATTGTGCCATTCCAAACAGCTGTTGCGTTACGTTTCATAGTTTAAATATTAATTAATGGTTCTATATCAAATTTATCAATTTAAGCCGGTTTTTCTCTGTAATTCTCAGTCATCTGTATGGGTCAAATTAATTACTTCTGTACCCATACCGCTTAAAATAAAATTGCGACTTTTACGGTTAATTCAATTTAAGCAAAATGTTAAAAGACGTTACCATTATTCCTTCCGATACCAACGATATAGAACGCATATTCGAACTTTATGACGATGCGATCGCATATCAAAAGACAGTATTCAAAAAACACTGGCAGGGATTTGAACGCAGCTTAATTGAAAAAGAAATTCAGGAAACCAGACAATGGAAGGTAATCATCGACGGACAAACGGCCTGTATCTTTGCGATTGACTTTAATGATCCGCTGATCTGGAAGGAAAAAGATATTGATCCCTCAATTTATATCCACCGTATCGTGACCAATCCAGCATTCAGAGGCCACCACTTTGTAAACATGATTATTGATTGGGCGAAAGAATATGGGGCTAAAAAAGAAAAGAAATACATCAGGTTAGATACATGGGGAGACAATCCAAAACTGATCGCTTACTATGAAAGATGCGGCTTTGATTATTTAGGAAACATTGTTCCAGAAGCATCGGATGTATTGCCAAAACACTATGAAAACATTGTATTGGCTTTGTTTGAAATCGAAATACCAGCATAGCGAAATTTCTGTTAATGCAATAAACAGCTACTCTTTCAATTACTATAAACATCATGGTATATAACAATTGATGATTCAGACTTAGAAAGTCCAAATCATCAATTTAACAATTACCTTTAATTAAGGACAATCTTTCACGCGGACTTCCAGATTTGCAGAAACAACTATAGAGGTTTTATTAGCTAAAGCCTCAGCTATTGCTGACTTAACAGATCCAGGAATACTAGAAGGAATACTGCTATTATCATCTAGTTTAAGCGCACACATAAAGCACCCTGTTGCGCAATTCGGAGCAGCTGAAATCATCATATAACTCCCAGGCAACATAACATCACCGCCGATATAGGCAAACCAATTAGCCATAACACAATTACTTTTATACATCAAAAAGCAATAAAAAA